>NZ_PUEJ01000010.1 GCF_002982075.1 Labrys okinawensis
GCACCTATGTGGAAACCCAACTGGTTCCAACCTTGAAGCCGGGCGACATCGTCGTCATGGACAATCTTGGCTCCCACAAGGGAAAGCAGGTACGCCAAGCCATCCGAGAGGCAGGAGCAAAGCTGCTATTTCTGCCCAAATACTCCCCCGATTTGAACCCAATCGAGCAGTTCTTCGCCAAACTCAAACACTGGCTGCGCCAAGCCGCCGCTCGTTCTCTCGATGAGCTCACGCACGCCATCCAGCACATCTTGCAGCAGACCAAACCCAGCGAATGCGCGAATTTCTTTGCTAACGCAGGATATGATCGAACCTAATTTCATAATGCTCTAGGGGATCGACTTATCGCCCGTAGCTCTGGAGCCAGAGCGTGCGTCGCGCCAGTTCCTCCAAGCGACAACTCCTGTCATCGATCATGGCAGCCTGACCGCCCTCGCCATCCTCGCCGCTATCACACGCATTCCACCGTGATTTCAGCCATTCACGCTGCGACTGGCGCAGTGTCTCCCGGCTGGCTTCATCCTGAAGGCGCCTCAGTACGGCTTGATAGTTGGTATTCAATTTCTTGTCGACGCGCTCGAATTCGTCATCGATGCAGTCCGTGATCTTGGCGGTGACACCTTCGGTCCGGCCTGCGCAATCGTCATATTGCCGGGAATAGACCTTTCCATTGATCTCGTCATGGCTCGGTTTGAAGGCCTCGTAGGCGGGTGCGGCCAGGGCCGGCATCGAAGCGAGGCCGAGAAACAACAGGGAAAATGCAGCGAGTCGTGACATGGTGATCCTATTCTTCACGATTACCGACGGATGACACCGCATTCCGTCGCGCGCGGATATATGTTGTGGAACACCGTCTCGCATGCATGAAGGCAGGCAACGCTGACATATTCCCGCGCTTGGGGCGTCGCTGAGCAAAAACGTCGCCGCCGGTCGGTATGATCCCCCTACTTCACCGCTCCGGCCGTAAGCCCCGCCACGATCTGACGCTGGGCGAACAGGGTCAGCAGCAGCACGGGCAACGTCACCACGAGCGCCGCGGCGGCGAGCGGCCCCCAGCTCACCTGTTCGAAGGACAGCATGTTGTAGACGGCCACCGGCAGCGTGCGCGTCTCGCGGCTGGCCAGCACGATGCCGAAGACGAAATTGTTCCAGGAGAAGATCACCGCCAGGATGAGGGACACCACGATACCCGGCTTGGCGATCGGCAGCGCCACTTTGAGGAAGATCTGCCATCGCGAGGCGCCGTCGATCATGGCGGCCTCCTCCAGTTCCAGCGGCGTGGTCTCGAAATAGCCGATCATGATCCAGATCACGATCGGGATCGTCACCACCAGATGGATGATGATCTGCGGCCACAGCGTACCGAGCAGGCCGAGCGACTGGAACAACAGGAACATCGGGATCAGGAAGGAAAGGCCTGGCGTCATGCGGGCGATCATGATCACCATTGCCGCCTTGTCCGCCTTGATGCGAGCGATGCCATAGCCAGCCGGCACGCCGACGATCAGCGCCAGCGCCGTGGCCGCGCCGGTTACGATCACGCTGTTCCAGAAATAGCGCAGGAAATCATTGGTGGCGAAGATCTCGGTATAGTTCGACCAGGCGAACTGCTCGGGGATCAGGATCGGCGGATAGGCGCCATTGTCGATCTCGTATTTCAGCGAGAGCGACAGCATCCAGATGAAGAACAGCAGCGCCGGCGACACCACGACAAAGCCGAGAAAGAGCGTGCCGGCGAGACGCAGGAGGCGTCGAAATTTCATCATCCTGGCCTCATGTATTCCATTTCGCGCGCTGGCGCAGATGCAGCAGCACCAGCGACATCACGATGATGATGATGAAGAACACCACGGCGATCGCCGAGCCGTAGCCGATGTCGTAATAGGAGAAGGCCACGTTGTAGAGGTAGAGGTTGATGGTCTCCGAAGCCGTGCCCGGACCTCCCTGCGTCATGGCGTAGATGATGTCGAAGCTCTTGAGGGCGTCGATCGAGCGGATGATCACCGCGATCATCATGAAGGGCAGGATCATCGGCAGGGTGATGTAGCGGAACTTCTGCCAGGCATTGGCGCCGTCGATCTCGGCACCCTCGAAGGGTTCGCGCGGCATCGAGGCGAGCCCACCAAGCACGATGAGCATGATGAGCGGCGTCCACTGCCAGGTCTCAACCAGCACCAGGGACGGGATCACGGTGCCCTGCTCGAAGATCCAGGCCTGCGCCGGAATGCCGACCAGCGACAGCAGATAGTTCAGGACGCCGAGCTGGGGATGGAACATCATGGTCCAGACCAGGGCGACGGCGACGGGCGTGGCCATCATCGGCATCACGAAGATGCCGCGCAGCACGCCGCGCAGCGGCATTTTCGAATCGAACACCAGAGCGGCCAGCGTTCCCAGGATCAGCGGCGCCACCACCGAGAGCACAGTGTAGGTGAGCGTGTGCCACATCGACTCCCAGAACCGGGTATCGCCGACCAGGCGGATATAGTTCTCCAGCCCGACGAAGCGCGGCGCCGATCCGACCTGCCAGGCGTTGGCACTCATGCCGACGGTAAACAGCCACGGGAAGACGATCACCGCCGCCACGAGTATGAGCGCCGGCAGGATGAAGGGCCAATAGCCCGGCCGCAGGGGGCCGGACGCATTGGCGTTCGTCTGGACAGACGCCATGGCGGGGCTTTGGACGCTCATTGCGCCTCGCTGCGGGCGAGCACGGGCTTGAAGGCTTCCGTCGCCTTCTTCATTTCGGCCGCCGGATCGGCACCGCCGAGCAGATTGGTCAGCCCGACGCCGATGATGTCGCGGAATTCCGTCACCGGAATGATCACGGGAAGCCCGAGCTGGCTGATCGGCGCCGATTGCGCGACGCAGTCGACCCAGCTGCCGGGCATGGTGACGCCTTCGCGCACCTTGGCGTCACCGAGGATCGAATTGCGGAACGGTACGCCGGCTCCAGCCTGCAGCAGGCGCGCGCCCATCTCCTTGGAAATCGCCCACTGGCAATAGAGATAGGCGGCTTCCTTCTTGGCCGAGGCCTCGGTTACGCCGATGCCGTCACCGAAAGTGGCGGAGGCCTGTGCAGCCGGCCCCTTGGGCATTACGCCATAGCCGACCTTGCCGACCACGCGGGACTTCTGCGGATTTTCCAGCGGCGGGGCAAAGCCGACGCCATCGAGCCACATGCCGACCTTGCCCTGCAGGAAGGCGGACTGGCATTCGGCCCAGTTGAAACCGGTGACGCCGCGCGGAGCCGACTTGGTCATCAGGCGCTGGTAGAGCGCGGCAGCCTCGATCGCCTCGGCGGAATCGGTCTGCAGCGAACCGTCCGCGCCGACGGGGCTCTTGCCATGGCCGAGCAGGAAGCTGGTCCACACCGGCACATTGGCGTTCTTGGCACCGCGCGCTACGAAGCCGGAAATGTTGTTGTCGGCATCTGTAATGGTTTCGGCCGCCTTGACCATCTCCTCGAAGGTCTTGGGATATTCCAGCCCCTTGGCGGCGAACAGATCCCTGTTCCAATAGACGATCCAGTAGTCGACCGAGAAAGGCAGCGCCCCGAAGCGGCCATTCTTGTCCTTGGCGAAAGCGAGGCCCGCGGCGGCGAAATCGCTCTCGACCAGGGAAGGATCCGTCAGTTCCGGATTTTTGAGGAACGGGCCGAGATCGGCCAGCCAGCCGGCCTTCTCGAACTGGCGCTTCTGCACGTGATAGCTGACATGGATGACGTCGAAGCTCGGCTTGCCGGAGGTCAGCTCGATCACCGCCTTCTGGCGTTGCTGCTGTTCGGGCGTCTGCTCGGCATTGACCTTGATGCCGGTCAGCTCTTCGAATTCCTTCTGATATTTCTGCAGCGTATCGCCGCGCGGGCTCTTGATCAGGTTCACCTCGAGCGTGGTGCCGGCATATTTCTTCCAGTCGACAGCTGCGAAGGCAGGCCGAAGGCCGGCAAGGCCAGCGGCACCGAATGCGGCTGAACCGGCCAGAAATTGGCGGCGCGACGGCTTCAACAAATCAAAACTCATAGGTTTCTCCTCCCAAAGCTTCTTATGGATCGTCTGTCTCGCAGATCGTCCCGGCGCTAGACCTTCAGCGCCAGGGCGCGCGCGTTGTTGATGTGTTCGGCAATGGCATCCACCGCCTTTTGCGGCTCGCGGCTCTCGATCGCAGCGAGAATGGTCAGATGCTCGCGCATGACCGGCACCACCCGGCCGTCGATCCGGAAGCGCTCCTGATTGATCAGGCGCATCTTGATGGAATTGACCCGGTAGGCCTTGGCGATGATCTCGTTGCCGACCGCATCGATGATGGTGTCATGCAGGTTCCAGTCGATCGCCTGGGCCTGCTCGACGATCTCGGGTGCGAGCTCTTCGGCCAGCCCCCGGGCGAGCATGTCCTCATGCTCGCGGCGCAGTTTCGCGACCACGGCATCCGATGCCGAAACGGTGAACAGCGCGATCGCCTCCTTTTCCAGAAAGAGACGGAACTGGAAGGCATCGCGGATGAGATTGAGATCGATATGGGCGATCTGGATGCCGCGCTGCGGGATGGTGGAAAGCAGGCCTTCGGCCTCCAGGCGCGGCACGAGTTCGCGTATGGCGCCGAGCGGCAACCCCGTCAGCGCCACCAGTTCGCGCTGCGACACGAACTGGCCGGGACGGACATCGCGCGCCAGGAGATGGCGAGTGAAACTGGCATAGGCCTTTTCCCGCAGTCGCAGCGGCTCGCCTCCCTCGTCCATCCGCCCCTCCCTGATCCGCAGCAGCGCGCGTCGGTGACCGCACGCTTGCCTGCTCCGCCTCTTCGGTTCGACGCTTTTTGCGATTCCTGCCGATTCCGGCAAACCGCAAAACGCTTCAGGCCGCCTTCGTCTGCCCGATACGATCCAACAGCCCGGCCAGTGTCCTGGCGTCATTATCCGCCAGCGCGACCAGCGGCGCCCTCGTGGCGGACCATGCCGCATCGCCGGTGCGATGGGCAACCATTGCCTTGACCGCCGGGATCACCGGATAGCGAACGAGCTGGTCGACAAAGGCGGTCAGCCCGCTGTCGTCCCGCCCCTCCTGCACCATGGGGAGCATGCGTTCGGGGCAGATGTTCGCCATGCCGGAAATCGCCCCCTGCCCGCCCAGACGCACACCGGCAGCCAGACCTCGCTCGTCGCCGATCAGGATGGCAAGATCGCGGTGGGCAGCCAGTAGGGATTGGGTGAATGCCCAATTGCCCGAGGAATCCTTGACGCCGGCCACCACCGCCGGAAAGGCCTGCTTCAGCCGTGCGATCAGATCGACCGAGAGCTCCACCGCGGTGACCGAGGGAATGTTGTAGAGATAAATGCCCCTGGCCTGGGGCCCGATAGTCTCGAACACAGCCGCGAACCAGGCGAACAAACCGTCGTCCTGCAGTCCCTTGAAATAGGAAGGGGGCGCAAGCAGCACGCCGCGGCACCCGGCATCCAGGGCCTGTTTCGCCTGTAATCCGGCATCGGCGATGGCGTTGGCCATCACGCCGATGACGATCTGCCTGGCCTCTACGCCCTCAGCCAGGAAAGCGGCAAGCAAAGCCTGGCGTTCGCTGGCGGCGATCGAAGCGCCCTCCCCGGTGGTGCCGAACAGCGTGACGCTGCTGCAGCCATGGGCAAGGCACCAGCGCGCGTGGGCGACGGCACGGACCGCATCAATCTGTCCCCAGGAGTCGAACGGCGTCGTCAATGCCGCCGAAAGACCAAAACGTTCCTCTGCCATCCCAATAATTCCACCGAAATCTCAATATGCAATCTTCGATAACAGACTGACATGTCAGTCGCAAGACAGGCACTGTGTTTGTCCGAACAATATTTCTGCTCACAGGCTTGACCCGGGAGATTGCGCCAATGGAAATAAGGGCATTGCTCACTTCACGGCTTCGGCTCGGCGCAGCTGCAAGCCGGACCGACAAAGCGCCCCACTCCTGGCCGATCATGATTTCATCCGAAAGGCTCGCCGCCGGCTGGCCCAACCTCGCACGCAATGCCGATTTCGCCGCCTTGCTCGATCGCAGCCTTCATCGCCTTACGGGCCAAGGCCTTCTTCCGGATCGCTTCGAAAACCAGGCTGCCGCCGATTGGCTCTATGCCGAGGCACCCTTCTGCCTCCTGGCTCACGACACCAGGGCGGATCCCATATTCATCTATGGAAACAAGGCTGTACAGGCATGTTTTGAATATGATTGGGAGGAATTGACGCAACTTCCATCCCGCCTGTCAGCGGAATTTCCAGATCGGAGCGAACGCCAGCGCTTGCTCGACACCGTGAAGAAGCAGGGCTTCATTTCCGACTATCGGGGCATTCGTGTCGCCAAATCCGGCCGCCGCTTCCTGATCGAGAACGCCATCGTCTGGGAAATATTCGACGACGCAGGCAACCGCCATGGCCAGGCTGCGACATTCTCATCCTGGCGCAATGTGAGCTGATGCTTCAGCGAATGAGCAGCGCCGTTCCCCACAGTCCGAGCGCAAACACGGTGTGCGCCATCAGGTTGAGCAGGCGCGCCTTGTTGGGATTAGGCGTCTTGGAGGCGGCCCAACCGATGCCGAGCCCTGGCTGCAGCAGGAACCAGCCGGCGCCGACCGTGACGATGCCCCAGATCCAGGCGGGAAGGAAGGTCGGGTTCGCCAGCCAGGAACTGCCCATGAAAACGACCAGGATGATGCCGTAGAGAATGCCCACGACATAATGGCCGATCCAGCCCAGCGCCAATTCATGATCATAGGGCGACGCCTTGGCGATATCGTCATGGAAGACGCGGCCATACTGCAGGTGCCAGAACCAGCGGCCGACCGGAGCCCAGTTCGGCAGGTTCTGACCGAAGAATTTGTGCAGCACGAGCGCCCACAGATCCATCAGGACCGTTGCACCGATACCGATCGCGACGCCGCGCCAGAGAAGCTCGAACATACCGAATCCGCAAAGCCCACCGTGAATTCATCATACAAAACACCGGGCGACTGGCCGGCGCAAGCTCTCAGGCCTCGAGAAGAGCGCGGATTTCGTCGGGATCGCCGGTGATGATACGGCGGGACAGCGAAATGCTGAAACCGCCGCGGGCCAGCACGGCAATCTCCTTCTCGATCTCGAAAGCCCTTTCCTCACGGCGCCAGGGACCGATCCGCCGGCGCTGCGCCAGGCGGGCAGCCGCCCTTTCTTCCGCGTCATGCCGGTCCTCGCCCGCGAAAACTTGTGCCATCAGGGTGCGATCGATCCCCTTCGCCGCCAAGGCTGCGCCGATGCGGCGTGCGGAAAGCCCCCGACTGCGGCCGGCATGAAGGCGAGCCTCCACGAAACTGGTATCGTCGACGAAGCCATATTGCCGGCAATAGTCGATCGTGCGTTCGATCATTTCGGCGACATCCACGTCCGGCCCGAGCCTGCGGCGCGCCCGCCGCTGCAAGACCTGGCGAAGATTGGCGACGCTGGTCGACCGCTGACCGAGATAATGGAGCGCGGACTTGCGCATCCAGCTTTCTTCGCGGCTCAGCGACGGGATGACGGACATGGCGGCCTCGAATCGTTGGAAAGAACTTGCCGGAACTCATGGCCGCGCGCCATCATCACCAAGCTCGGACCTGGCTTGACAAGAATCGCGGCACGCCGGCCTCTGCACGTCTTCTCGGATCAGGCGGTTCCCATGTCCTTCTCTCTGGTGATTTTCGATTGCGACGGCGTTCTCGTCGATAGCGAGATTCTGTCGGCGGAAGTCGAAGCCGAAGCCCTGTCGGCCCTCGGCGTAGAAGTCACCGCCCATGACGTGATGCAGCGTTTCCTGGGCCTGACCCAGGAGGCCTTGGAGGAGCGCTTCGAGCAGGATTTTGGCGTCAGGCTGCCGCCGGACCATGCCGAGACCACGCGTCGCATGCTTCGGGCGGCCTATGTAGCCCGTCTGGAACCCATTCCAGGCGTGCGCGACGTGCTTCAAAGCCTGCCGATGCCCTATTGCGTCGCCTCCAACAGCCCCCCTGCCAAGCTCGGCCTCGGCCTCAGCATCACCAACCTGTTCGAACTGGTCTACCCCAACATCTTCAGCGCGCAGCTGGTAGCGCAGGGAAAACCGGCGCCGGATCTGTTTCTTCATGCGGCAAAGGTTCTCGGGGCAGAACCCGCGGATACCGTGGTGGTCGAGGACAGCGTGGTCGGCATCAAGGCAGCCAAGGCCGCCGGTATGACGGCGATCGGCTTCGTCGGCGGGCTGCATCATATGCCGCCCAGCGAAAAAACCCTGGTCGCGGCAGGCGCCGATCACATCGCGCACACGATGGACGAGGTGAAGGCACTGATCCTGGCGTGAGATCGGCGGCTGTTGTCATTGCCGGTCTTCGTCCCGGCAATCCAGCGTCACAATCTCGACAAGGGGCGGCTGCTGGATGCTCGTGGCGAGCCCTCACATGACAAAAGCCCCGATCTCAATCCATCGAAATCTTGCCGCCGCGCAGCGATTTGACGTTGGAGCGACGCGATTTCGACTCGAGCCGCCGCGCCTTGGCGGCCTTGGAAGGCTTGGTTGCCTTGCGGGGGGGCGGGGGCGGCGTGGCGGCCTCGCGCAGCAGCGCAACAAGTCTCTCGCGGGCATCTTCGCGATTGCGCTCCTGGGTGCGGAAACGCTGGGCGAGGATGACGACAATCCCCTCCTGCGTCAGCTTGCGCCCGGCGAGCTTCTGAGCGCGGATGGCGACATCGTTCGGCAGCGAGGGCGAAGTGCGGATGTCGAAACGCAATTGCACCGCCGTCGACAGCTTGTTGACGTTCTGTCCGCCGGGACCGGAGGAGCGAACGAAGTCCTCGATGATTTCGCGCTCGTCGATGGACAAACTGGGGGTAATTTCAATCATGAGGCCTGCATAGCGCATGACTTTGGGCCATGCCGCTAAATTCTGCGGATAAGTTCACGAATTGTTCTTGTATTTTCAGAACCCCTCCTTCAATTTGCGAGCCAAAGCGCCTATCTCAGCCCGAAAGCCCACAGGATCGTCCGTATGTCTGGCCGCCCCACCTCCGGCAGCGCTGTTCCATCGCCTGCCGATCGCCGCTTCATTACCGTACGCGGCGCTCGCGAGCACAATCTCAAAAATGTCGATCTCGAAATCCCGCGCGATAAGCTGGTGGTGTTCACCGGCCTTTCCGGCTCGGGCAAGTCATCGCTCGCCTTCGACACCATCTATGCGGAGGGGCAGCGGCGCTATGTCGAGAGCCTGTCGGCCTATGCGCGCCAATTCCTCGAAATGATGCAGAAGCCGGACGTCGACCAGATCGACGGCCTGTCGCCCGCCATCTCGATCGAGCAGAAGACCACCTCGCGCAATCCGCGCTCGACGGTGGCAACGGTCACCGAGATCTATGACTATATGCGCCTGCTCTGGGCCCGCATCGGCATCCCCTATTCGCCGGCGACGGGACTGCCGATCGAAAGCCAGACGGTCAGCCAGATGGTGGACCGCGTCATGGCCATGCCGGAGGGCACCCGCCTGTTCCTGCTCGCCCCTGTCGTACGCGGGCGCAAGGGCGAATACCGCAAGGAACTCGCCGACTTCCTCAAGCGCGGCTTCCAGCGCGTCAAGATCGACGGCACCTTCTATGAGATCGCCGACGCTCCTGCCCTCGACAAGAAGCTCAAGCATGATCTCGACGTGGTGGTCGACCGTATCGTGGTGCGCGCCGACATCGCCAGCCGCCTGGCCGACTCCTTCGAGACGGCCCTCGAACTTGCCGACGGCATTGCCGTGGTCGAACTGGCCGACCAGAAGGAGGCCGACGGCTCGCCCAGGCGCGTGATGTTCAGCCAGAAATTTGCCTGCCCCGTTTCGGGCTTCACCATTCCGGAGATCGAGCCGCGGCTGTTTTCCTTCAACAATCCCTTCGGCGCCTGTCCGTCCTGCGATGGTATCGGCACCGAGATGACAGTCGATCCCGTCCTGGTGGTACCCGACGAAACGCTGTCGCTGCGCAAGGGCGCACTGGCGCCCTGGGCGAAATCGACCAGCCCCTATTACAGCCAGACGGTCGACGCGCTCGCCAAGCATTACAAATTCGGCGTGACCACGCCCTGGAAGGACCTGCCGGAAAAGGTACAGCAGGTGTTCCTCTACGGCTCGGGCGAGGAACAGATCGTATTTTCCTTCGATGACGGCCTGCGCTCCTACGAGACCCGCAAGGCCTTCGAGGGGGTGGTGACCAATCTGGAGCGGCGCTGGAAGGAGACCGATTCCGAGCAGGCCCGCGAGGATATTTCGCGCTTCATGGCGAACACGCCCTGCAAGGCCTGCGCCGGTTTCCGCCTCAAGCCGGAGTCGCTGGCGGTCAAGATCACGCACAAGCATATCGGCGAGATCTCGGCAATGTCGGTGCGCCAGGCCCAGCACTGGTTCGAAGCGCTGCCCGCCGAACTCAGCGCCAAGCAGAACGAGATCGCCGTCCGCATCCTCAAGGAGATTCGCGAGCGCCTGCGCTTCCTGGTCGATGTCGGCCTGGATTACCTGACGTTGGCCCGCAATTCCGGAACCCTGTCGGGCGGCGAGAGCCAGCGCATCCGCCTCGCCTCTCAGATCGGATCCGGTCTCAGCGGCGTGCTCTATGTGTTGGACGAACCCTCCATCGGCCTGCATCAGCGCGACAATGAACGCCTGCTCGAAACGCTGCGGCGCCTGCGCGAGCTCGGCAACACCGTGATCGTCGTCGAGCATGACGAAGACGCCATCCTGCAGGCCGATCATGTCGTCGATGTCGGCCCCGGCGCCGGCGTGCATGGCGGGCGCATCGTGGCCCAGGGCACGCCTTCGGAGGTGATGGCCAATCCGGCGTCCCTTACCGGCAAATATCTGACCGGTGAACTCTCCGTCCCCATGCCGGCCGAACGCCGCCGGCGCCAGAAAGGCAAGGCTCTGAAGCTCACGGGCGCCCGCGGCAACAATCTCAAGGATGTCTCGGTCGAGATCCCGCTCGGCCTGTTCACCTGCGTCACCGGCGTATCGGGCGGCGGCAAGTCGACCCTGCTGATCGATACCATCTACAAGGCCGTTGCCCGCAAGCTGAACGGCGCGCTGGAGCACCCCGCACCCTATGACAAGCTCGACGGCCTGGAACTGATCGACAAGGTCATCGATATCGACCAGTCGCCGATCGGCCGCACGCCGCGCTCGAATCCGGCGACCTATACCGGTGCCTTCACGCCCATCCGGGAATGGTTCGCCGGCCTGCCCGAAGCAAAGGCGCGCGGCTATCTGCCGGGACGTTTCTCCTTCAACGTCAAGGGCGGGCGCTGCGAGGCCTGCCAGGGCGACGGCGTCATCAAGATCGAGATGCACTTCCTGCCCGACGTCTATGTCACCTGCGACGTCTGCAAGGGCAAGCGCTACGACCGCGAGACGCTGGACGTGCGCTTCAAGAACAAGTCGATCGCCGACGTGCTCGACATGACCGTCGACGAAGGAGCCGAATTCTTCAAAGCCGTGCCGACCATCCGCAACACCATGGAAACGCTGGCGCGGGTAGGCCTGGGCTATGTCAAGGTCGGCCAGCAGGCGACCACCCTGTCGGGCGGCGAGGCCCAGCGCGTGAAGCTCTCCAAGGAATTGTCGCGTCGTTCCACCGGGCGAACGCTCTACATCCTCGACGAGCCGACCACCGGGCTGCATTTCCACGACGTCGCCAAGCTCCTGGAAGTGCTGCATGAGCTGGTCGAACAGGGCAACACCGTGGTGGTGATCGAGCATAATCTCGAAGTCATCAAGACGGCCGACTGGGTCATCGACATGGGGCCGGAAGGCGGCGACGGTGGTGGCGAGGTGGTTGCCGAAGGCACGCCGGAGGCGATCGTCCGTGAACCGCGCTCCCATACCGGTCGCTTCCTGCGCGAGGTGATGGAGCGTCGCCCCCAAGGGCGCCGGGGCGAAGCCGCGGAATAGCTTGCCTGGAAGGCGGGCCCCTCACCCGTGAGCCTTGGCGGCAGCGCGGGCTTGGAGGGTCGATCTCCAGATCGACCCTCTTGAACATGCCGGGCGAGGAAACTCTGCCAGGAGTGCCGCCAACGATACCGGGCTGCCGGCTGCGCGCCGCCTTCCGTTGCCAATCTCCCCTCGCAGCAAAACCATTGCCAAGCGGGCGTTTTGACGGCTAACGCTATAGCTACCTATATATAACGAGTCGGCACAGCCGTTCCGTTTCCGGGAGATGCACATGCTCAGGGTCCTGCTCACCTCTTGCCTGCTCTTCGGCGCCGCCGCCGCCCGGGCTGACGAGGTGGTGCTCTATGGCGCCGGCAGCCTGCGTGCGGTGTTGAGCGACATCGTGCAGGATTTCAGCCGGAAGAGCGGCATCAAGGTGCGCACCGACTTCGGTCCTTCGGGCCTGATGCGGGAAAAGATCGAGCAGGGCGACAAAGTCGACATCCTGGCCTCGGCGGACATGGCCAGTCCCGTCAAATTGCAGAAGGATGGCTTGGCGAGTGCCGTCGTCATGTTCACCCGCAACCGGCTTTGCGCCTTCGCCCTCCCGGAAGCCAGGCTCTCCGGCGCCAATTTTGCCGAACGCCTGCTCGATCCAGCCGTGAAGCTCGGCACGTCGACGCCCAAGGCCGACCCCGGCGGCGACTACACCTGGGCGATGTTCCAGCTGATCGACAAGCGAAACCCGGGTGCCTTCGTCAAGCTGGAAGCCAAGGCCAAGAAAATCGTCGGGGGCTCGGCCGCCCCCATTCAAGCCGGGGAAGATCCGATTGCCGACGCTTTCAAGTCCGGCCAGATCAATGTGATGATGGGCTATTGCAGCGGCGCGGCTCAGCGCAAGGCAGCCACACCCAAGCTGGATGTCGTCGAGGTTCCTGAAGCCTATGAGACCGGCCCCGAATATGGCCTGGCTCTGGCGCGCACCGACAATGCCGCTGCGGTGGCGCTGATGCTAGCGATTCTCTCGCCGCAAGGTCAGGCCACTTTCGGCAGATACGGTTTCGCGCCAGTCGGCCTGCCGACTCGCCCCTGAACGAAGCGACACAACCGACGTCGGCATCCGCTGCCCTGCACTGTCTATCGGCTTGCGTGATGGGCGAGCGCCCTGGGCGACGTATGTCTCGGCGGGTTCCATCGGAAATCGCGTGCGGACATTCCCGGCCGCTCCCCGCCACAGATGGCGCCAATGAACCAGGATGGCACGCAGGCGCCCCGTCACCGGTCTGCGCAGGGGCGCTGCCGCCAGCAGGATAAGGGCCCCTAGCAACAGGCTCGTACGCCCCTTCGTGACGCGCCCCGACCGGCCGATGGCGGAGAATGGTGTGGCCCGCAGCCAGGGTATGCGAAACAGCGCGAGAATGGCGTGAATATCGTCCTCATAAAGACGCCCGTCGGCAAAGCCGTTGGCGCTCTTGTTGCCGCCGACCGGCTCGGTATGCCGAACCGGGAATTCGTCGATCACGGCAAAATCGCGCGGGTCTTCCGCCACAAGGTTGCACCAGATGAGGTCGATGCCGCTTTCATATCCCAGGGCATAAAGCGGCGCGATCCGTTCGAGAATGTCGTGCCGGAAGACCGGGCACATCATCTCCACGAAATTGACATAGCGCAGAGCATATCGCTTCCGCTGCAGCAGGCAGGCATAGGTGAAATGGCTATCCCAGGTCAGCGCCGGCTGCGCGATCTTGAGATTGTACTCATCGCAGCGTGAAAAAATCCCGTTGATGCAAGCGGGAGACGCCTCGATATCGTCGTCGAAAAAACATATATATTTATACCGAGCCAAAAAATCAGCGTGCTCGCGCAAGAAACCAGCATAACCTGCGACTTTGCTGCCCCCGCGATATTCGAGATAGACACCGTCCTCGCGAATTGCGGGCAAGTTGGTGTCGTAGCTGCTGAGGAAGACGTCGTAATTTCTTTCCACGCCGGCGGCCAACCACTGGGCATGAAGACTCTTCGGCCCGATCCGCGCGACCAGCAGATATTTTCGGTCGCTTTTCTCCGGGCCATCTCCTGAACCGTTCGTCGTCATTGCTCCAGTCTCCCGCTAACCTTCCAAGGGTTCGGTGCACTTCGGCGTCACGTAAGCTCAGGACCCAACAAAAATAAATAAATGACTTCGAAACAAATGGGCTATGCAATATTTATCAGGATTTACGAAATTTTATATTTGAATATATCTTTAATGTACGCGCCGTAAAACGCACCATAGATTTTTCATTATTCCTACTTTGTGGGCTCCCTATAGCATATCAGCACCTCAGGAAGCCAAGTCCAACTTTGGTGTATAGCGGTACTACTGGTGGGTAAGGCCTGCTAAGTCTCAACAGGCATTCCTGGGGGCAGATCAGCGCTGCTCCCTGCCAATTATGCCTAGCGGTATGATCATGTTTGTCTGGTGGTATTAGGCCGATACCACCACTTGTTTTTCAGGCGCCCAATCCCGAAATCTCGTATGGGGCCAGGGCCTCAAGAGATATGCACAGCACGCATCACGGTAATTTCAAGGAAGCCGTTCTTGACGGTTTTCTGACAAAGGCGGCAATGCGGCATGCAAAAACCGCATGATTGTTGTGCAATGCAACATCTACCTCGTTCGGCCAAAACCGGGCATATAGAGAATGTGAACGGTGTTGAGGAATTCGCTTCAACGCAGGTTCACAGAAGAGGAACCTTATCATGTTGTTCGCAGCTTTGATCGAACGTGTCCGCATCTGGCGCCGTGAGCGCGAGACGCTGGCCGAGCTCAGGCGCTTGAACGGACGCGATTTGGCCGACATCGGTATCAACCCTGCCGACGTTCGCGCAATCGCGCGTCAGGCCGCCCGCGCCTAATCTTGCAGGTAATGACCAATGGGCTGCATGGCTCATTGGTGCAATTTCGACGATCCGCCCGCGTGTCCATCTTTTGCAGTGGAAAGTCGTATCGCTTTTGCCAGCTGGTGGCATTCCGGCCGGCGATCGGGCTACGTTGATATCGTGCCTAAGCGAAAAGTCGTAGGTGCCGTCTCGCAGGACCGAGGCCGAGCGCCAGATAGCCGCCCTTCCAGGGCGGCTTTTTATTGTGCCGGAGCTTCAATCGCGAAGCCCGATGGTCTAAAAGCCGGTCATGACCATCAGCCCCATTCATATCATCGGCGGCGGCCTCGCCGGTTCCGAAGCCGCTTGGCAGACCGCCCAGGCGGGTGTCCCCGTCATCCTCCATGAGATGCGCCCCGTGCAGCCGACCGAAGTCCACAAGACCACGGACTTCGCCGAGCTCGTCTGCTCCAATTCCTTTCGCTCGGACGACGCCGAGACCAATGCCGTGGGCCTGCTCCATGAGGAAATGCGCCGGCTGGACTCGGTGATCATGGCCTGCGCAGACATCCATAAAGTCCCGGCCGGCGGTGCCCTGGCAGTGGACCGGGACGGCTTTTCGGCCGCGGTGACGCAACGGCTGACGGCTCATCCCTTGATCGAGATCCGGCGCGAACATGTCGACGGCCTGCCGCCGGCTGATTGGGACAATGTCATCGTCGCGACCGGTCCCCTCACCTCCAAGCCGCTTGCCGATGCCATTGCTGCCCTCACCGGCGAAACTTCGCTCGCATTCTTCGATGCGATCGCACCGATCGTGCATCGCGAATCCATCAACATGGACATCGCCTGGTATCAGTCGCGCTACGACAAGCCGGGCCCTGGCGGTACGGGTGCCGACTATATCAACTGCCCCCTCAGCAAGGAGGAGTACGAAGCCTTTCTCGACGCCGTTCTTGCCGGCGACAAGACAAGCTTCAAGGAGTTCGAGGGCACGCCCTATTTCGATGGCTGCCTGCCGATCGAAGTCATGGCCGAGCGCGGCCGCGAAACCCTGCGCTTCGGACCGCTGAAGCCGGTCGGCCTCACCAACCCCCGCAATCCCGACGTCAAGCCTCACGCCATCGTGCAGTTGCGCCAGGACAATGCGCTCGGCACGCTCTACAACATGGTCGGGTTCCAGACGAAGCTGAAATATGCCGAACAGGTGCGTGTCTTCCGCCTGATTCCCGGGCTCGAAAATGCCGAATTCGCTCGTCTGGGCGGCCTGCATCGCAACACCTATCTGAATTCGCCGGTGCTGCTGGATTCGACGCTGCGCCTGAAAACGCAGCCGCGCCTGCGTTTTGCCGGCCAGATCACCGGATGCGAAGGCTATATCGAAAGTGCGAGCGTCGGCCTGATGACGGGCCGCTTCGCCGCGGCTGAACGCCTTGGCCGGCCCGTTACGATACCGCCAGCCACGACGGCTCTCGGCGCCCTGCTCAACCACATCACCGGCGGCCATCTCGTCAGCGAGGACGCAGGACCACGCTCCTTCCAGCCGATGAACGTCAATTTCGGCCTGTTCCCGCCTTTGGAACTCGCCCCCAAGGGGGAAGGCGGAAAGCGGCTGCGCGGCAGCGAAAAGGCCCTCGCCAAGAAAAAGGCAATGAGCGCCAGGGCCCTGGAAGCCCTGGAAGGCTGGAAGAAGGCGTCCGCCGGCGAGCATCTTCCGGCCTGAGCATCGCAGGTTGCCGAGGCGCTTGCCGTCCTGGACCAGGAAGCAGGATGGGCAGCGCCTCGATAAGGATGTAGCCTGCTTCCGGCTCCTGCCCGCCCCATATCATGGCAGGAACCGGAGATCCGATCGACGTTTCTAATCCCGCCTCGTCCTCTACGAACAGGATCCTGCCATGCCCCGCCTCCATGGCCTTGCGTCCGCCTTGGCCCTGCTTCTCGCCACCGGCCCGGCCTCGGCTGCCGACACCTCGTCCGACGCCCCTGCTGCTGCGGCGACGCCCGACCTCGCCTCCATCCGGGCCCAGATCAAGGTGGAGGACTACAAAGCCGCCATAGCGGCCCTCCAACCCCTGGCCGACCAGGGCTCGAAAGATCCCGACGTCTACAATCTGCTCGGCTTCAGCCTGCGCAAGAGCGGCGACCGCAAGACCGCGCAAACCTTCTACGAGAAGGCGCTCGTCATCGATCCCAACCACAAGGGCGCCCTGGAATATCAGGGCGAGCTCTTCATCGAAAACGGCGATCTTCCCAAGGCCCAGCAAAATCTTGCGGCCCTGGTCAAGCTTTGCCCCCAGGGCTGCGAAGAGCGCGAAGACCTCGAGAAGGCGCTGGCACAGGCCGCCAAGCCGAAATAGTCAGTCCCGCCTGACCCGTTCGGGCCAGCGCCGATGCAATTCCCTTAAGCGCCTTCGAGTTTGCTCGAGCTTTGTCATTGCCGGGCTTGACCCGGCAATTCAGCCTGGGTCTCCGCGTTGCGCGGGGCAGCTTCCGAAGAGTCGGGTCAAGCCCCGCTATGACCATTCGGAACGCTTCCTTCCTACATGAGCTGCATTGGGTCTAACGCAGCTTGCGCGAGAAACGCCACAGATGCCATTGGCTGCGCCACTGCGGCAAGTCGGCTTCGTGGCGAAACCGGTCGAAACCAGGGCGAGCCATACGCCTGAGCAAAGGGTCGACCAGCCCGAGGCCGATATAGGCGGGCGCCACCGTGACGGGCGCGGCTGGCAGCAATTGCTCGGCCGTATCCAGATGATGCCGCGCCACCCCGGCGAGCTCGGCGAACATCGCACGCATCTCTTCGGTATTGCGCCCGTTCAGCAGGTCCTCGCGAGCCATTCCGTGCTTGAGCACGAGATCGGCCGGCACGAAAATCTGCCCCCGCGCCGCATGCCGGGCGGCCTGTTTCATCAGGGAGGCGATACCATAGGCCACACCGGCATGCCCGGCGAGATCGGCACTGCCGGGATCCCCGCCATCGGCAAGGATGAGGCTGGCCAGTCGAAACAGGCTGGAATAGGCCTCGCCGCAATAGCCCTCCAGATCGCCGATGCTCTGCAGCAGATCGTCATAGAGATCATGCGTATGGGCATCGATCAGGGTTGCGAGCGCGGAAACAGGCAAATGGTAGCGGTCCACGGCCGCGAGCAATTCGGAGGCAACGGGATGCCCCGATACATGTCCCCTCGCCTGCCCCTCCAGCAGGTCCCGCCACCATTGCAGGCGGACCTCGCCCGGCAGGGGCTCCGACACCATGTCCCGTATGCGCTCGATTTCGCTGTTGAAGGCGTAGAGCGCATTGAGGCCGCGCCGATGCTCGGCCGGCGCAAACAGATTGGCAAGCCAGCGATTGCGATCATGTTCGCGTAGCAGGCTCGCGCAATAGGCTTCGTTGCTCATGCTGACATTGGTATTGGCCAGGGAATTGGCCGGTCGATCGGCGCTCATGGCACGGCGATCAAGGCAGCAGCGACGCGCCGATCCTCGGCGAGCAAGACGTTCCAGGTGCGTGTGGCCGCGCCCGTCGGCATCGCGTCGACGACGATCTTCAGATCGCGAAAACGCCAGCGCAGCGCCTCGGGGAAAAAAACAACATCGGGGCCGGTGCCGACAAGCAGGATCTCGATGGCATCGGCTTCCGCGAAGACCGGCTCGAAGGCCTGGACCGAGAACTCGGCCGCGCTCGTCACCGGCCAGGCATGCATGCCCGAAGGCAAGCAAAGAAGCGAGCCGCGATGCGACATTTCCGCAAAGCGGAAACCGCCGGTGCCATAGGCATCGATCGGCGCCACACGCGGCAGGAAGCGCCGTTCGCCTCCGGTCATGGCAGCTTACTCCGGCTTGTCGCCTCCGGCCGTCTCATGGCTGCCCGGACGCAGGCCCAGATAGATCAGGACGGGCGAGGCAATGAAGATCGAGGTGTAGGTACCGACCAGCACCACACCGAACAGCATGGTGGCAGTGAAGCTGTGAATGGCGTGGCCCCCGAACAGAAGCAGGGCGAGCAGCGCCAATGCCACGGTGACATGGGTGATCACCGAGCGCGACAGCGTGGCGTTGATCGATTCGTCCAAGAGCTCATCCATCGGCTTCTTCTTGTACTTGCGCAGGAGCTCGCGGATACGGTCGTAGATCACCACCGTGTCGTTGAGCGAATAGCCGAGGATGGTCAGCAGCGCGGCGACGCTGGTGAGGTCGAAATCGATCTGCGTCAGCGACATGAAGCCGATGGTCAGCACGATATCGTGCACGTTGGCGATCATGGCGCCGACGGCGAATTGCCAGTCGAAGCGGAACCACAGATAGATCAGAATGCCCAGAATGGCGACGAAGATGCCAACTGTGCCGACCGTCACCAGTTCCTGCGAGACGCTCGGACCGATGATCTGGATCTGGTCGTCCTTGCCGGAAATATAGTCGGGCGCAAGGGTCTGCTTGACCTTCTCGGCTACCGCATTCTGCTCCGCGTCGCCGCCCGGCTGCAGGGCGATGCGCATGAGCACCTGCCCCTTATCGCCGAAACTCTGGATCTGGACCTCGCCCAGCCCGAGCGGGGCCAGCTTGTCGCGAATGGCCTGCACATCGGCCTGCCCCGATTGAGCCGTGACGCCAAGGGCGATGCCGCCCTTGAAATCGATGCCGTAATTCAGGCCATGGGTAAAGAAGAGCACCAGAGCCAGGATCGACAGCACAGCCGAAATCGGAAAGCTGATACGCCGAAACCGAATGAAGCCGAAGCTGGTGTTGTCGGGAACAATGCGAAGATGGCGCACCGCGCTCACTCCATCAATCTATCAAATCGGGATGGAACGAGGCTTGACCCCGCGATACCACCAGGAAACCAACAGGCGCGTGACCGTGAAGGCAGTGAACACCGTGGTGATGATGCCGATTCCCAGCGTCACCGCGAAGCCCTTCACGGCGCCGGTGCCGACGAAATACAGCACGGCAGCGGCAATGAAGGTGGTGATGTTGGAATCGAGAATGGTCGCCAAAGCTCGGGCAAAGCCGGCATCGAGCGACATCAGCACGGTTCGTCCGGCCCGAACCTCCTCCCGTATGCGCTCATAGATCAGCACGTTGGAATCAACCGCGATGCCGACCGTCAGCACGATGCCGGCGATACCCGGCAAGGTCAGTGTCGCACCGAGCAGGGATAGAATGCCGAAGATCATGCCGACATTGAGGGCCACGGCGATCGAGGCGATAATGCCGAACAGGCCATAGCTGGCAATCATGAAGCCGACGACCAAAAGAGAGCCGACCAGGGCCGCCATCTCGCCGGCACGAATGGCCGCCTGCCCGAGGCCCGGGCCGACCGTCTGCTCCTGAATCACCGTCATCGGCGCGGGCAAGGCGCCCGACCGCAGCAGCAGCGCCAGATCCTGCGCCTGCTGCGTCGTGAAGCTGCCGGAGATTTGGCCCGAACCGCCAGTGATCGGTTCGCGAATGACGGGCGCCGACAACACCTTGCCATCGAGCACGATGGCGAAAGGCTTGTTGACATTCTCCGTCGTGACACGGCCGAACTGGCGAGCGCCATTGGTGTTGAAGCGGAAGGAGACCACGGGCTCACGCGTATTCTGGTCGAAGCTCGCCTGGGCGTCGGTCAGTTCGTCGCCGGCGACCATCACCTGGTCTTCGATCAGATAATTCTGGCCTCCGTCCGCCGACGGCAGAACCGTGGAGCCCACGGGCGGCCGCGTGCGCATAGCCTGGTCCACAGGCATGCTCAGATCGACCAGGCGAAACTCGAGCTTGGCCGTCTGGCCCAACAGATTCTTGAAGCGATCAGGATCTTCCAGCCCTGGCAACTGCACCACGATGCGATCTTCGCCCTGGCGCTGAATGATCGGCTCGACCACACCGGTCTGGTTGACGCGATTACCGACGATCTCCACCGAACGCTGGACGATGCGGGTCATGCGGTCACGCAGGCCTTCATCGGTCAGTGCCACGCTGACCTGCCCCGGCGTCGAGGATGTGATGGTCGCGGTGCGGTTGCCGGTGCCGAACAGATTGCCGTCGGCGGGGTTGCCCAGCACCTGCAGCAGCTGAACGGCCTTTTCGGTGTCGGCCGGATTGGGCAGCGTCACCAGGATGCCGCGCCCCTGCAGGGCGGCCTGGCTGCGGATCTTGTTGTCGTTCAGGATCTGGCGCGCCTGCGAGCGCAGGCTGGCGACCTGTTCCTTGATCACCGCATTCCTGTCGATCTCGAGCAGGAAGTAGGAACCGCCCTGAAGATCGAGCCCGAGCGTCAGCGTCTTGTGCGGCAGCCAGGACGGCATCGCCTTGACCCAACTGGCCGGCATCAGATTGGGTGCGGCGAGCCATAGACCGATCAGCAAGGTGAGAAGAACCGAAGCCGTCTTGGCGGGAGAAAAGTGCAGCATAGCGGAGCAATTCCGAGCCTTGACAGGCCATTCTCAGGACAGTCGGGAGATGAAGAACCGCGCCGACCCTATCCTGAGTCTCTTATCGTGTCTTGTGATCGAAACCAAAGAAGGGCGTTACCCCTGCAGGCCTCAGGCAGCTTCGGTCTTCTTCACCGGCTCGGTCTTGGAGCGGACGGTGACCACCATCTCGCGGATGACCTTCACGCGGACTCCTTCGGCGATTTCGGCCTCGATCTCGGACTCGCCTTCGACCGCCTTGGTGACCTTGCCGATCATCCCGCCCGACATCACGATGGTATCGCCACGACGGATTGCCTTTAGCAGAGCGGCCTGTTCCTTCGCCTTGCGCTGCTGAGGGCGGATCAGCAGGAAATAGAAGATCACGAACATCGCGATCGGCAGCAGCAGCGTGCCGCCGAGACTGGAGAACAGGTCGCCGCCGCCCTGGGCTGCCTGGGCAAAGGCTGGTGTCGTGAACATGGGATCGCCTCTCAAGAGAAGCGGCCGGGACAGCCCAGCCGCGAATTCGCGCGGAATATAGTGAACCAGCCACCGAAAGCAAACAGAACGCCACTTTCGCCTAGCACATGACGAAAAATTCATGGCTAACGATGTGGGAAACCGTCCGTTCGGCTATCACGGCCTTTCGTCACGGACCAAGCGCCGGCGGGGAATCGCGCTCCCTGCGTCAAGGGAGCAGCCGGCTGGTCACGCCCCTGCCACGATCGGCGTCCGCCGGCGCCAGCCGTTTTGCGGCCGGTATCAAGCCTCGTCTGAGGGCGGGCGCGGCATGGCGCCGCTTTTCAGCGCCCCGCCGGCGCGTTAGAGACGAAGAGCCCCGAAATTCATTTCATCTGGTTGCCATGACAAACGTTTCATCCAGCGAATTGCCGCAATTGCTCGCCCGCATCGCCGAAGCGCTGGAGCGGCTGGCGCCGCCCGCCGCCATCAAGGCCGACTTCGATGCCGCCGAGGCCTTCATCTGGCAGGCCAGCGAAAAATATCTGCAACCCGTGCCGAAGGTGAACAGGGTTGCCATGCCGCTGCTCAAGGGCATCGACCTGGTGCGCGATCTCCTGGTCGACAATACCGAGCGCTTCGCCCGCGGGCTGCCTGCCAACAACGCCTTGCTCTGGGGGGCCCGCGGCATGGGCAAGTCGTCGCTGGTGAAGGCATCCCATGCCGACATCAACGCCAAGGTCGGCGGCATCCTGAAGCTGATCGAGATCCATCGCGAGGACATCGACAGCCTGCCCGAACTGATGAACCTCACCCGTCGGGCTCCCTATCGCTTCATCGTGTTCTGCGATGATCTCTCCTTCGACAGCGACGACACCTCCTACAAATCACTCAAGGCGGCGCTGGAGGGGGGCGTCGAAGGGCGTCCGGACAATCTCATCTTCTACGCAACCTCGAACCGTCGTCACCTGATGCCCCGCGATATGATCGACAATGAGCGATCGACGGCGATCAATCCCGGCGAGGCGGTGGAAGAGAAAGTGTCGCTCTCCGATCGTTTCGGCCTGTGGCTCGGCTTCCATCGCTGCAGCCAGGACGATTACCTCGACATGGTCTATGGCTATGCCGATCATTTTGGCCTCGATCTCGATCGCGACACCATGCGGGCCGAGGCCCTCGAATGGGCGACGACCCGCGGCGCCCGCTCCGGCCGTACGGCCTGGCAATATGTGCAGGATCTCGCAGGTCGACTGGGCAAGACCCTGAACTGAACGGCTTCCTTCGGCGTAATGAAAAGTGGCCCGACATCACTGCCGGGCCACTCGAGCTGCTTCGGGGTCTCGCGGAGAAGCAGATTTCGTTATCAGGTGCCGGAAAGATAGCGGGTCGGATCGACCGGCGCTGCACCTTTGCGGACTTCGAACAGCACCTGCGGCGAGGTCACGTTGCCGGTCTGGCCCGCTGTCGCGATCGTCTGGCCTCGCCGGACGGTTTCGCCCTTCTTGACGTCGAGCTGCTTGGCATGGCCATAAGCCGTGACATAGCCGTTGGCATGGCGGATGAGGATCAGATTGCCATAGCCTTTCAGTTCGTTGCCGGCATAGGCGACGACGCCATCCTCGGCAGCCTTCACCTCGGTTCCTTCCGGCACGGAAATATTGATGCCGTCGCTGTTGCGGCCGAAGCTCTGGATGATGCGCCCCTTCACCGGCCAGCGGAACTCCGGGCTGCCCGGAGTGGCGGCATTGGCGTCCTTCGGCAGTTCCGCGGCAGGAGCAGCCGGTAGCTGCGCGCTTGCGGCGGGCGGGATCGTTCCGGTCGCGACCGGCGCAGGCTGGCTGGCTTCGGCAGGCTTGACCGGCTTGGCGGCTGCCACCTGAGCGGGCTTGCTGACCGGCACCTTCTGCTTGGCTGCCGCCAGCTTCTCGGCCTTGAGCTTGCTCGCTTTGACCGCATCGGCCGGCTTGGCAGCCGCCACCTGGGCAGGCTTGGCCTTGACCTCGGCCGGAGCAACCCTCGCCGTCTGAACCGGCTTGACGGCAACCGGCTTGACGGTCGCGGTTTTGACGGTCTGCCCATGCGGCGCGGCTACCTGCATAGCCTCGGCGGCAATCGACTTCTGCGTCTTGGTGGTCTTCACCGGAGCCGGGGCGGCTGCACGTGCTGTTTGCACCGGCTTGGGCGCTGCCACAGGCCGCGGCTGCACGGCCGCGGCGACCGGCACGTCACGAGGCGGACGGTTGTCAACGACAGCTTCGGCCGCCGGTGCCGGCGCAGCGGCGTGGGCGGTTCCGCGTACGACCAGTTTCTGGCCGATTTTGACGCTCATCCATTCATCGATACCGTTCTCCTTGGCCAGACGCGGACGCGTCGTGCCATAGGCCTTGGCGATCGACGTCAGCGTCTCGCCCGGCTTGACGACGTGAACGCCGGAGGCAGCAGCGACAGGAGCCGGCTTCGGCTTGGCGCCCGCTGCCGGCGTGGTGGCGACAGGGCGAACCTTGACCTCGCCAACGCTACCGCGCGACGTTTCAGGCGCATCGCCGGGATAAGGCTGGTCGGTATTCGCGGCCACCGTCGTCACCGCGGCATTGCCATTCTGGGCCGCATTGTAGACGGGAATGATGACTTGCTGTCCCGGTGTCAGCGAACGGGAAGTCAGGCCATTGACCTTCATGATCGCATCGGAGGGCACGCCGTAGCGGTTGGAGAGCGTGTTGACGGTCTCTCCTGCGGCAGCGGTGACCGGCGTTCCGCCCGTGGCGGTCCAGCCACCGGCCTTGAAGCCACCAATCTGCGGCGCTGGCGTCGAGATCGCGCCGGTCACGATCGGCTGCTCGCCGCGCGCCAGGCGATATTGCGTGGAGGGCGTGCTGCGTTGCGCCACGGCGCCGACCGGCGGCAGAGGCTGCGAGGCAACCACACCCGCCGCGGGCACGGTGTTGACGGCGTAGCCGGAGTTGTCATAGCGCGGCCTCGCCTTGGAAGGCTGGGGCTGGGCGTAGGCCAACTGGTTGTCGCTCGAGGTGAACGGATTGGAGAAGGGATTCTCGGCGAACCTCGATGTGTCGCTGCAGCTTGCTGCGAGGCCTGCCACCAGGGCGATCACGGCGACGCGCGACAAGTGGCGCGAACGGATCAATTCGATCGGAAAACGCATAGGACGCTCACACCCACGCTTGAGAAGAAGATGGGGTGATTAAGCCTCTATTGGGGTAAACAACGCCTTAAGAGCCGGACTCAATTTGGACAGAATTTGGAAAAGGGGCCCGATTGCACGGGGGCGTACAGGCTGCCCTGCGCGCGCCTCATCTCATTGAGATCGCTTTACTTTTCAGCCTAGAACTTCACGCTCCAACCTGTGTCCCGGCAGGAGTTCACAATCGAGGGACAGGATCGCTCCCGCCTCAGGCGTTAAAGCTACGCCGCGCCGGCATGCGCAGGGAATCGGCATCACCGGCGCGACTCACGAAGGGCGTCAGAGTGTCCATTCCAGACGGAGATTCTCGGCGCTGCGAATGCCGCCATGGCCCTCGACCTTCAGCTTGCCGACGAGCCTGGCCTGCGGAACACGACTGACGAGCGCCGCCAACCCTTCTTCCAGTTCGGCTTTTGCCAGGGCCTCGCCCAGACAGCGATGGGCGCCGCCGCCGAAAACATAATGCCAGCGCGTGTGATCGGTCCGCCTTATGTCGAATCGGTCGGGCTCGCCGAACACATCGGGATCGCGCAGAGCCGACATGGTGGAGAGCATCAGCAGCGACCCCGGCGCCAATGTGTGGCCGCCGATCTCGATGTCCTCCAGCACCAGCCGAGGCAGCGACGCCACCGAGGGCTCGAATCGCAGAGCTTCGGAAACCGCACCGGGAATGAGGCTGGGGTCGTCGCACACAGCCTGCCACTGTTCGCGATGCTCGAGCAGAAGCGCGGTCTGGATCGCCATCGAGGCCCGCGTGGTATCGCTGCCGCCCAGCACCACGATGATGATCTGCATGATCGCCTCGAGGGGCGTCATCTCGGGATTCTCATCAATGGCGGCGATATAGTCGGACAGGAAATCACCGCGAGGGTTCTGACGGCGTTCCGCGACCAGCTCATACATGTAGTCCGTCATCTGACGGCAGGCATCCTCGAGCTCAGGAATGTCCTTTTCTGTCCAGGACGTGCCCAGGCTGCGGGCAATGATATAGATCCAGCGCGCGAATTTCGGAATGTCGGCCTCGGGCATCCCGAGAATGGCGGCGACAGTATGGGCCGGAATGATTGCGGAATAGTCCTCGAACAGGTCCATCCCGCCAGCCTCGTAATGCCGATCGATCAGTTTCTCCGCCATGGCCCGCACTTTGGGGCGGACCTCGGCGACCATCTTGAAGGCGAAGGTTCGCGCCATCGGCCCGCGACGCCTCTTATGAGCGGCCCCATTCGAAAGCAGCATGCATTTGTCATAGAAGTCGAAGAGCGGCCCGGAGGTGACCCCTCTCAGCTGCAGGAGTTCCGTTTCGATCTGGCGCGTGCGCTCGTCGGTGGTGAGGCTGACGACATCCTTGGCGCGCAAGATAAAAAGCGGGCCGTCGTCCCGTCGGATGAAAGGCGTCTCCGGTCGAAATTTGCGGAACAGGGCATGCGTGTCCTGGTCCAGTTCGGCAATGCTGAATGTTGGAATATCTGAATAGAATTGTTGTGCTGCCTGTTCGGTCATCTCAAATCCCCCAACCGACGTGCTGTTAGACCGATCGGCCAGGAGCGATCTTAAAATCAGACCTGGGCTGCCAATCCCGCGCCGTCGGAAACGCCGCATACTGCACGGGATGGCGGTATCCCGCCATCCCTCCGCGACCTGAATTTGCTGCGATCCACCAGGGCCGATACTTCGCCGTCGCACCGACAACCCGGCGACCGAAGTCTAGTCGGCACGAAAGACTGAACTGTCTTGCAATAATTGCGTCGACGGGACGAAAAACCGGGCCGGCCTTAGATTCGGCAGAGGCTCAAAGCCGGTCGGCCACACCCAGAATCATGGATGCGGCGCGGATATCCATCAGGGGCGTATGATGGAAGCCGTCGGCGTCGCGCACGATCATGGTCAATTGCTGCTCTTCGCCCGGCGGGCCGATAGGCGCTATCATGCGCCCTCCCAGGGCCAATTGATCCAGTAGCTCTTCGGGGATCTCGCTCATCGCCGCCGTGGTGACGATACGATCGAAGGGTGCCTGCTGTCGCCAGCCGGAACTGCCATCGGCCACCATCATGGTGACGTTGAGAATGGTGACGGCCCTCAGCCTCTCCTCGGCCTCGGTGACTAGGGTGCGCCAGCGGTCGAGCGTGAGGACACGCTTGGCGAGGCGTCCGAGCACCGCCGTCAGATAGCCCGAGCCCGTGCCGATCTCCAGCACGCGGTGCAGCGGTTCGACATCCAGGCGTTCGGCGATGGTGGCTGCGAGCACTGGAGGGGTGATGGTCTGGCCGCACTGGATGGGAAGACTGAGATCGCGCCAGGCGAACTCGGCGAACTCCGGCAGCACGAAGACCGGGCGCGGCAAGGTGGAAACGGCATTCAGCACCTTCTGGTCCGTCAACCCGTGACGGCGCAGGCGCAGGATGAAGGCCATCATCTCCTGCGCATGTTCGTCGTCGGGATTCACAAAGGGCTCATAGTCCGTCATGTTGTCCGTCATGATGTCGGTCTTGGCACCGTTTAAAAGGCATCCGAAAGGCGTTTCAAAGCCGGCACGTCCGTCAGGTTGAGATGAAGGGGCGTGACGGAAATGCGCTTGTTGAAGAGAGCGTCCAGATCCGTACCTTCGAGCCGGGGCGGCGTTTCACGGCGCGGAGCCAGCCAGTAATAGGGGCCGCCGCGAAAATCCTGTCGCTCGACCACGTCCACCAGGGCGGCGTCGCGCTGTCCCTGCGTGGTCACGGCAATTCCTGCGACTTCGTCGGGCTCGCAATTGGGAAAATTGACGTTGAACAAGGTTCCCTTGGCGAAACCATGGGCCAGGAGCTTGCGGATCACGCCGGGTGCATGCTGTTCGGCACAATCCCAACGCATGCCGTCCCTCCCCCCGATGCCATAGGCCTGGCTGAGCGCGATCGAGGGAATCCCGAGAACGGTACCTTCCATGGCAGCAGCCACCGTGCCGGAATAGGTGACGTCTTCGGCGATGTTCTGGCCGCGATTGACGCCGGACAGCACCAGATCCGGCTGCTTGCCCTTGAGCAGATGCTGCACGCCCATCAGCACGCAATCGGTCGGCGTCCCGCTGACCGCATAGCGCTGTTCCTCGATCTGGCGCAGGCGCAACGGCGTGCTGAGCGAAAGGGAATGGGAAACGCCGGACTGGTCGGTTTCGGGCGCTACGACGATCACGTCGTCACTCAGGCTGCGTGCGATCTTCTCAAGCGAAACCAGGCCGGGCGCGTGGATGCCATCATCGTTGGTAATCAGAACTCGCATCCGCCGTCCGTCCTTGCTCGCTGAGTCCACGCCAGTGTGCCACAGGAAAAGGAGCTCCGGCGAGAGTTTGTCTTACACAATCCCCTGCCGCTGCAAAAATCCTTGCAGAAACAAATGATTGCTGCGCCCTTCCTGATTCTGGAATCAGGAAGGGCGCGGCAAGATAAGCAGAGGCGGGGCTTATTGTCTTTCGATCCGGCGCAGGCCGCCCATATAGGGAACCAGAACGTCCGGAACGGTGATGGAACCGTCCTCATTCTGATAATTTTCCATCACGGCCACGAGCGCACGGCCGACCGCCACGCCCGATCCGTTCAGCGTATGCACGAAACGAGGGGCGCCTCCGGATTTCGGGCGGGTGCGCGCGTTCATGCGGCGCGCCTGGAAGTCGCCACAGACCGAGCAGGAGGAGATTTCGCGGAACAGCCCCTGTCCCGGCAGCCAGACCTCGATGTCATAGGTCTTCTGCGAGGCAAAGCCCATGTCGCCGGTGCACAGCGTCATCACCCGGTAATGCAGATCCAGCCCCTTCAGTACGGCTTCGGCACAGGCGAGCATGCGTTCGTGCTCGGCCCGGCTCTGTTCGGGCGTGGTGATCGAGACGAGTTCGACCTTCTGGAACTGGTGCTGACGGATCATGCCCCGAGTATCGCGCCCCGCCGCGCCGGCTTCGGCCCGAAAGCAGTGGGTCAGCGCGGTGTAGCGCAGCGGCAGCTCCTCCTCGGCGGTGATGGCGTCGCGCACGAGATTGGTCAGCGAGACCTCGGCCGTCGGAATCAGCCAGAAGTCGCCGGGCTGTACGCGGAACTGATCCTCGGCGAATTTCGGCAGTTGGGCGGTGCCGATCATGGCATCGTCGCGCACCAGCAAGGGCGCAGCGACCTCCGTATAGCCGTGCTCGCCGGTATGCTTGTCGATGAAATACTGACCGATCGCCCGCTCGAGCCGGGCCAGGCTCTTCTGCAACACCACGAAGCGGGAGCCGGAGAGCTTGGCGGCAATCTCGAAATCCATCAGGCCGAGCGCCTCACCCAGTTCGAAATGCTCCTTGGGGGCGAAGGTATAGGCTCGCGCCACGCCATGGCGGTGGTGTTCGACATTGCCGTGTTCGTCGGCGCCGGTGGGAACCTCGTCGAGCGGCAGGTTCGGAATCGAGATGAGCTGGTCGTAGAGAGCCTTGTCGGCGAGTCGCAACGCTTCCTCGTCAGCCGGCATCGAGGCCTTGAGAGCATTGACCTCGGCCATAAGCGCCTGTGCCCTGGCTTCGTCCTTGGCCTGCTTGGCAGCGCCGATCTCCTTGGAGGCGGCGTTACGGCGCTCCTGGGAAGCTTGCAGCCTGGCGACGAGCGCACGGCGGCTCTCGTCGAGCTCGAGTATGGTGGCGGCCAGCGGCTCGAGCCCTCTGCGAACTCGGCCTTGGTCGAAGAGACCCGAGTTCTCGCGGATCCACTTCACATCATACATCAGATCAACTCCAGAACGGACGTCAGGACACCGACGGGCTATTCCGAAGTCTGAGCATCGCTTTCCGCGCGCTTCTTCTCAACCCACCGGACCGAATAGATCGAGAGTTCGTAAAGGAGCACGCCCGGCACGGCAAGCGCGATCATGCTCCAGGGGTCGGGCGGCGCCAGAACGGCGGAGATCGCCGTGACGATGACGATGGCATAACGCCGTTTTTCCTTGAGGAAGGTGGAATCGACCACCCCGATCCGCCCCAGTAGCGTCAACACCACCGGCAGCTGGAACACCAGCCCGAAGGCGAAGATCAGGTTCATCAGCAAGGAAAGATAGCCATCCACCGTCGCCAGCAATTCGATGGTAGCGATCCCACTGCCGCCGATCTGCTGCATGCTCAGCGCGAAATGCATCACCGCCGGCATGGCCAGGAAATAGACCAGCAACCCGCCGAGGAAGAAGAACAGAGGCGTGGCGATCAGATAGGGCACGAAGATGTTTCGCTCGTGCCGATAGAGACCGGGCGCGATGAACCGGTAGATCTGGATGGCGAAGAAGGGAAAGCCGATGAAGGCGGCGGTGAAAAAGGCCACGCGGATCTGGGTGAACAGGAAATCCAGCGGGTGAGTATAGATCAACTTCACCTGGCCGGCGGGATAGCTCGACGCAGCCCATTCGTAGGGCCAGAGGAGAAAATTGTAGATCGTTTTAGAAATCGCGAAAGCGCCGATGAACAGGACGATGAACGCAATGCCGGATTTCATCAGGCGCGAGCGCAACTCGATGAGGTGGTCGAGAAGCGGCGCCTTGGAGGCGTCGATGTCGTCTTCGGTCATCTTAGGATTTGAACACTGCGAGGGGCGCGAAGGCGGAGGGGATTTCGACCCCGACGAGTTTGGCCGCCAAGGAGGAAGGGTTGGGGCCGGCAATGGAAGGCTCGAGCACCGCGGCGCCCCCTGCTCCGCTCTCCACAATCGGTGCGATTGCGGCCGGGCTGAGCGGAGGTTCCGAATCGAACACGGACGATCTCAGGGCGTTACGTGCCAGCCCTGCCGGACTGCTGATGCTGCTCAAGGTCGCCGCGGATTGGCGCAGCGTGTCGAATTCCTTTTTGACGTCCTCGAGATTGGCTTCCTTGAGCGCCTCGTTGAACTGCCCCTGAAACTCGCCGGCCATGCGGCGCAGCTTGTTCACGCCCCGACCGAGAGAACGCATCGTGCTGGGCAGTTCCTTGGGGCCGATGACGACGACAGCCACCGCCCCCACGATCAGGATATGGCTCCAGCTGATATCAAACATGCAACGCTCGGTCTGGCGAAACGAAATGCTCCGCGTTCATACGCGGAGCCAGGAAGACTCAGTCTTCAGGGTAAGATCACCGGCGCGAACCGCACCGGCTCACCCCGCCTTGGTCTGCTCTGCAGGATTGACGGTGGTACCGGCCTGGGTGTCGATCGTCTTCACGGGCTGCTGGGCAGCCGCCGGTTCGTCGTCCGCAATGCCCTTCTTGAAGGATTTGATGCCCTTGGCAACGTCACCCATCAAGTCGGAAATCTTGCCGCGTCCACCAAACAGGACGAGTACGACGACAGCCAGAATGATCCAGTGCGTAATACCCCATGTACCCATGATACCCTCCAACGCGGCAAAGCCGATTGCAACAACACTACAACGGCGCCGCACGCGACCCGATGATCCCACCGGAATCTAGGCGGGCTTCACGGCAAAAACAAGAAGGTTCGGTGTTGTTACTCAACCTTCATGTTCGGGTTCCGGTTCGGGAAATGCAAAGGAAAGGTCGGCGGACTCCAAGGGCTCCTCATCCGGCGTCAGGGCACTGTCGTCATTGGGCATCGGCACGCTGAAGCCGGGCGGCAGGCGGCCGTCGAGCAGGCCTGCCCCCTTGAGTTCATCGAGTCCAGGCAAATCCCCGACCCCATCCAGGCCGAAATGCTCCAGAAATGCCGGTGTGGTGCCATAAGTCACCGGACGTCCCGGCGCGCGCCGCCGCCCGCGCAGACGCACCCAGCCGGTTTCCAAAAGCACGTCCAGCGTGCCCTTGGAGATCGAAACCGAACGGATGTCCTCGATCTCGGCGCGTGTCACAGGCTGGTGATAGGCGATGATCGCCAGGGTTTCCATCGCTGCCCGCGACAATTTGCGCGTCTCATAGGCATCGCGCGACAGGATCCAGGCCAGGTCGTCGGCGGTGCGGAAAGCCCAGCGCCCGCCCAACCTGACCAGATTGACACCGCGCGTGGCATAGTCCGCCTGCAAGGCGCCGATAGCGGCGCCGATATCAGCCCCCTCGGGCAGCCGTGATGCCAGCGTCGCCTCGTCCAGCGGTTCCGTCGCCGCGAACAGCAATGCCTCGATCAGGCGCATATGCTGCTGCAGCTCGGTCTGGGTCGCGACTTCCGGTTGGAACGATGCAATTTCGCCCAATGCCTAATCCTTCCCTATGCAGGCCGCGCCCAAAAAGTGGCACCGGCCGCATGGCCTGCCAAAACCCATCCACGATCCAGCGGATTCTTCCCGATCGAGCCGCGGCCGATCAGGAGGACTCCGCCTGGCCGGCATCCCCGCGCGACCGCAGATAGATCGGCGAGAAGGGAGTTGCCTGGCGCAAATCGAGCTTGCCTTCCTTCACCAGCTCGAGGCTCGCCGAGAAGCTAGAGGCCCGAACCGTCGCCCGTGTCGAGGGCTCGGCCAGATAGTCCACCAGAAATTCGTCGAGACTGAGCCAGTCCGCTGCCGGCCCGATCAGCGATTCCAGCAATTCACGCGCTTCGGCCAGCGTCCAGACATTGCGCTCGGGCAACCTGACATAGCCGACCATGGCGCGCTGGCGCTGCTGGGCATAAGCCGTGAGCAGATCATGCAGCGTCGCCTCGAAGCGCCCGTGATTGTTGAGCCTGATACCCTCGGGCATGCCCCGCTTGAATACGTCGCGCCCCAGGACGGCCCGCTCCTGCAGCTGGGCGGCGGCATTGCGCATGGCTTCCAGGCGCTGCAGGCGGAAAGCAAGGGCAGCGGCGAGCTCGGCCGCCGGCGGTTCTTCGCCCTTGGGCGATTCCGGCAGCAGCAGGCGCGACTTGAGATAGGCCAGCCACGCGGCCATCACCAGATAGTCGGCCGCCAGTTCGAGCCTGAGACGGCGAGCCTCCTCGACAAAGGCGAGATATTGCTCGGCGAGGGCGAGGATGGAGATGCGCGTGAGATCGACCTTTTGACGCCGCGCCAGTTCCAGCAGCAGATCGAGGGGACCTTCGAAGCCATCGACGTCCACGACGAGCGTGGGGTCGCTGACCGCCTTGTCCACCCTCACCTCCTCCTCGAATTCGTCGCTCATTCAGACCATGTCTCCGTCGGCGAGCGCGGCCGCCAGCCGTTGGCGCGCCTCGTCGATATCGAGCGGCTCCGGCAGATGCCGGATGCGGGCCAAGGCGGCGTCGGCGCGCCGACGTGCCTTGCCTGCCAGACTCGGAGCGGCACGGGCCACCCCCATCATCTCATCCATCTTGCCGTTGCAATGCAGGCCGAGATCGCACCCCGCGGCAAAGGCCGCCGCGGCCCGTTGCTCCAATGTTCCCTCGAGAGCCTGCATGGAAAGATCGTCGCTCATCAGGAGACCATCATAGCCGATTGCGTTCCTGATCACATGGCGGATCACCTTTTTGGACGTCGTAGCTGGGGATGACGGGTCCAAGGCCTGGTAAACCACATGTGCGGTCATCGCAGCGGGCATGTCGGCAAGCATGCGGAAGGGCAGGAAGTCGAGTGATTCGAGCTCGGCCCGGCTCGCGGATACGATCGGCAGCGAGAGATGGCTGTCCACGCCGGCGCGGCCATGGCCGGGCATATGCTTCATCACGGGCAGCACGCCGCCGGCGATCATGCCCTCGGCCGCGGCCCTGCCGAGCGTGCCCACCGTGGCCGCGTCGAGGCCATAGGCCCGGTCACCGATAACGTCATGAGCGCCAGGTACGGGAATATCGAGTACGGGCAGGCAATCGACATTGATGCCGACCTCCAGGAGGTCATGCGCGATCAGCCGCGCAGCCAGCCGGGTGATCTCGCGGCGCGTCACCGGATCGTTGGCATGGATCTGGCCATAGCGCCGTGCCGCCGGATATTTCTGCCAATGGGGAGCCGTCAGACGCTGGACCCGTCCGCCCTCCTGATCCACCAGGACGGGCGCATCGCGTCCCACCGTCTCACGCAGCGAATCCGTCAGGGTCCGTACCTCGTCCGGCGTGCCGACATTGCGCCGGAACAGGATAAAACCCCATGGATCCGCGTCACGGTAGAAGGCGCGCTCGTCGGGGGTGAGCGACAGGCCGGAACAGCCCAGGATCAACGCCGATTGGGGCATGACAGTCTCTTCGGTTTTCGGAAAAATGTGTGAAGGACGGCCAGGCCCAACTGGATCGGGGCGATCGGAACCCGGCTCCGATCGCCCCGATCCAGTTGGGCCTGGTCGAAATCTCTGGAGGGCTGAGCCCCGGCGCGGCCGGGCTCGAACCGGCCGGCAATCAATTGCGGGCGATCACGCAATCCCCGCCCGCAGCCTTGAGCTTGCCGCAGAAGGCCGTCGCCTCGGCGGGGGTCGACCAGCCGCCGACACGTACCCGGTAATAGGTGCCGCGGTCAGGCAGATCGACCTTGCGGATCGAGGGCTTCATACCACCCAGCACCCCGGCGAAGCGGCGCTGCAGCGACTGGAAGGCGTTCTGGGCATCAGCCGGCGAGCGTTGCGAGGAAACCTGGACGACATAGCTGCCATTGGCGACCGTCGCTGGTGCGGGCGCTGCTCCGGCGGCAGGCTCGGCCGACGCCACCTGCGCCGGCTTCGGCGCCGGCGGCATATGGCGGGGACGTACCGGCGGCACTGCAGGCGGCGCCACCTGGGTCTGGGTCGGCTCGACGACCGTGGTGGCACCGTCCTCCTCGCCCGGCAGGGCCTGCGCCGACGCCTGCTCGTCCGGCGATGCGGCGGCGGAGTCGGCGGGCACGGTTGCGACCGGGGCAGCGGAGGCCGGAGGCGAAGCCTGGCCCGCCTCGCCCTGGACGAGCGGCGCGGCCTCAGGGGCAACAACCGGAGCCGGCGGTGCCGCTTCAGAAGAGGGCTGGCCGGAAGGAGGCGTCGGAGCCAAGGCCGAGACATCCACGGAACGGGTCTGCGGGGCGCGCGGCTCGGCATTGGTGATCGGCGCTTCGCCCGTCACCACCGAACTGTCCGGCATGATCTTGATGGTCTTTACCCGCCGCGGCTCGTCGGGCGCCTGGGCAATCTGGGTTTCCGACGCATTGCTGGCGGTCTGGTCGGGCGCGGCAGTGCCCTCGGGGTTGGGGAGCACGATGTTGCTGGTCGTCACCGGACGCGTCGCATCGGCATCGGGTGCGGCCGGAGCCGCCGCCCCCTCCGGACGGGTCGGCACCACTGCGACGGGCTGCTCCTCGTGACGAACGAGACGTTCATCGGCCACGGAAGCGGTCTGGCTGCTGCGGTTGAAAATCTCATGAGTCGGCTGGCTTGCGACGGTGGCCGTCTCGGCTGGCTTGATCTTGACCGGATCGGTGCTTGCCTTGATCAGCGGCGGCTCGCTGCCGATTCCCGGGATGTCGCTGCCGACGAAGCCACCTTTCTTCCAGACATAGGCCATACCGCCGCCAATGCTGGCGACGAGAACGAGAGCGGCAAGGCTGACGGCGCTGCCGCGAGACTTGCGCCGGGGTACCCGGGCCTCGGCGCGAGGAGCCAGATATTCGTCATCGGCCGCCGGCGCGTAGCGATCCTCCTCACCCTCGGGATAGGCCTCCACATAGGGATTGCCGTCGCGATCGACCCAGACACCGCGCTGCTCGTCATAAACCCATTCGGGGCCCTGCTCCTCGCGCTCGTCATCGAAGACATAGGACTTCGACTGGCGCGTGGCGACATCCTGGTAGTCGCCGTAATAATCGTCCTGATAGGCGTGCACCTGCTCCGCCTGGGCGTGTTTCGACACGGTTTCCGGATGACCATCACGAAGCTCGTGCCCATTGCGATCATAGCGATCCGTCATGCCCGCCTCCCGCGAACGCAAAACGCCGGCCGCAGCATAGGCCTTTGTGTCACGCCTTTCAGCATAAACATCGCGATCGCCGCCTGCGGTTGCCAGATCGGCCAGCCATTGATCGCTGCTGCTGGCTGCGACACGGCGATGTTCGGTTTCAATCATGACTCGTTCCTGACCAGGCTGGTCGATCACCGGGGCGATCTATGGCCAAAAGCGGCCGATCTCGTTTCAGCGCATCTCGTCCGGCGCAGAACTGCCGAGCAAGCCGAGTCCAGACTTAAGAACCGTCTCGACCCCGCGCACCAACGCCAAGCGGGCGCCTGTTAACAATCGATCATCATCCCTAATGAAGCGTAAATGTGGAGCCCCGAGACTGCGATAATATTGCCGGTGCAACTCACCGGCGAGGCCACACAGATACTGGAGCAGCCTGTAGGGTTCGCCCCGCCTGGCGCCGAGATCGATTTGACTTGGATATAAGACGAGCAGCCGCAGAATCAACCGAGCACCCTCATCCTCGAAAGCGCGAACATCCCAACGCCCCGCGTCGAGATCGCCATGCCCGCGCCCTTCGCCCTGCTGGCGCAGAGCACAGCAGCGAGCATGGGCATAATGCAAGTCAAAGACAGGGTTGGCATGGCTCCGATCGAGCAGGAGATCGAGGTCGAGCAGGAGAGGAGCGCCGGCAGGCTGCATCAGCATGCCCAGTCGAGCCGCATCGTCACTGATGACGCCGGCGATCGTCGAGAGATCGAGATCATCAGGGGGGAGGCCGGCCAGTATGGCGGAATCTCGTCCCTGGAAGCGCAGATTAGATCCGAGCCGGACAACGACATCGGCTTCCTCCGAACCTGCGCAAAAGCGCCTGTCCGCGCGAAAACCAAGATGGTCCAGCATATTGGCCAAGGCGGTCCCGACCGCTTCGCGGCGTGCCTCCGGCAACGCCCCGGTGCTCTGCGGGTCTATGGCGCGAAAGCCGATCGTAATGTCGCGTGACCGTCCGCGCTCGCTGGCGCCGTAGCTCCCATCGGCCTTCAGCACGGCGGCAAGCATCGCCGCCCAGGCGCCTGGAGCCAGGTTCAGGTTCAGGAAGCCGGGCCCGGCAATTTCGACGCCGGCGATGCCCTCGAAGTCCTCCAGTATTCCGGCAATGAGGCCAGCCAGGGTCTGGGAGGCCATTCCCGCCGGCCGGGCCAGCATGAGGGCGGCGTTGCAGGTGAAATCTCCCCGCCCTTCCTGATCCGACATCCCGATGCCGATCGGGGTGGGAGCGAGATCAGCCGGCAGGCGGCCCGCAGCCTGAAGCGAGGCGATAGCGTCCTGCACGCCACGCCTGAGCCATTCGATCGGATCCATGGCGGTCAGCGCAGATCCGGCGCTGAGCCGAACAGGCGCCGATGCTCGTTGATAGCGAAAGTATCCGTCATGCCGGCGATATAATCGGCGACCCGGCGCGCACGCTTGTCCTCCCGCGCACCCTCCAGCCCCTCACACCATTCGGCCGGCATCTGGCCGATATCGGCGAACAGGCGATCGAACAGGCGGGTGACCATTTCTGCGGCATGCATGCGCACGCGCATCACCCGTTCGTGCCGGTACATGTTGGGATAGAGAAAGCCCTTGATGCCCTTGTCGGCCAGCGCGACGGCTGGCGAAAAGGTAATGAGCATCTTGCCGGCAGCCCGCACATCCTCACTCGATCGATAGAGTCCGGAAGTGAAGGCGGCCCTGCCCATCCCGATCACATCTTCCACCAAACGGGTGATTACGCGGCGCATCAATTCGTGCGTGGTGCGGCTGCGGTCGAGCCCGGGGTGCTGTTCGCCAATCTCGGCGAGCAATTCTCCCGCCAGCGGTACCTGCTGCATATCCGAAAGCTCGAACAGACCGGCACGCAATCCGTCATCGATATCATGGGCGTTATAGGCAATGTCGTCGGCGATGGCGGCGGCCTGCGCTTCGGCACTGGCGAAACTCTCGAGCTCGAGATTCTGCTGGGCCTGATATTCCAGGATGGCGACGGGAATGCCGCGCTCGCGATAGCGCGCGACAGGACTGCCATCCGCCTGCAGCAGCGGCCCGTTATGCTTCACCAGCCCTTCCAGCGTTTCCCAGGCAAGGTTGAGCCCGTCGAACTCGGCATAGCGTCGCTCGAGGCGGGTGACGATACGCAGCGACTGGGCGTTGTGGTCAAACCCGCCATAGGCGCGCATCGCTTCGTCCAGCGCATCTTCGCCGGTATGGCCGAACGGCGTGTGGCCGAGATCATGCGCCAGTGCCAGGGCCTCGGCCAGGTCTTCGTCGAGCGCCAGCGAGCGGGCGATCGAACGGGCGATCTGGGCAACTTCGATCGTGTGGGTCAGCCGGGTGCGGTAATGGTCGCCCTCATGCGCGACGAAAACCTGCGTCTTGTGCTTGAGGCGGCGGAAGGCAGTGGAGTGAATGATGCGATCGCGGTCGCGCTGGAAATCGGTTCGCGTCGGCGACTGCGGTTCGGCGAACAACCGCCCGCGCGATTGGGGCGCCACGGCCCACGGACCGCGAGGCCGGATCACGCAATCGGGTATCTCGAGTTCGGCCATCGCGCCTCACGCCTTGCTCGCGCCTGCATAGAGGTTGCCACGTGCCAAGGCAAAGCTTCTTTGCGACGTGATCGGCATTGAACCTTTGGTCCTTCGCACATATTTTCGGTTCAGGATGCAGACAAGTTTGCAGGATGTCATGACCAGTCCCGTTTCCGTGAGCGACCGCGCTGCGCGCCGGATCGCCAAGATCCTCGAAAATGAACCATCCGGCTCGATGCTGCGCATCAGCGTGGAGGGCGGCGGCTGCTCCGGCTTCCAGTACAAGTTCGTGTTCGACACCGAACGCCATGAGGACGATCTGGCGATCGCCAAGGAAGGCGCCACGGTGCTGATCGACGAGATGTCGCAGCAATATATGGAAGGCGCCGAGCTCGATTATGTCGAGGATCTGATCGGGTCCGCTTTCAAGATCAACAACCCGCAGGCCACCGCCGCTTGCGGCTGCGGCACCAGCTTCTCGGTGTGACATGGTGCGCATTGCCAGCTGGAACGTGAATTCCATCCGCCAGAGGCTTCCCCATCTCACGGGCTGGCTGAAGGACGCCCAACCGGACGTCGTCTGCCTCCAGGAAATCAAATGCGTGGACGAGGCATTTCCCGCAGCCGAGATCGAGGCGCTGGGCTACAACGTTGCCGTCCATGGCCAGAAAACCTTCAATGGCGTGGCCATACTCTCCAAGCACCCCTTCGACGAGGTGAAAACGCGGCTGCCGGGCAACGATGATGATGAACAGGCCCGCTATATCGAGGCCGTGATCTCCACCGCGTCGGGAGCACTGCGGGTCGCATCGATCTATCTGCCGAACGGCAATCCGGTCGGCACCGAGAAATACCCCTACAAGCTCGGCTGGATGGAGCGCCTCAGGCTGCATATCAGCCGCCTGCTCGCGCTGGAGGAGCCCTTCGTGATGGCGGGCGACTACAACATCATTCCGCAGGCGGCCGACGCCAAGAACCCGGCGGAATGGGTAAACGACGCCCTCTTCCTGCTGCAGAGCCGCTCCAAGTTCCGCGAATTGCTGGCGCTCGGGCTGACAGATGCGTTCCGGGCCTGCGAGGATGCAGCCGGACACTACACCTTCTGGGACTATCAGGGCGGCGGCTGGCAGCGGGACAATGGCATCCGCATCGACCATCTGCTGCTGTCGCCGCAGGCAGCCTCGCGCCTTCAAGGCTGCGCCATCGACAAGGCGATGCGTGGACAGGAAAAGGCTTCCGACCACGTGCCGATTCGCTGCGACCTCGCTCTCTAGAGGAAAGCACCTTCAGGCCTGAACGCGCTCTCCCCTAACTCTTTTTTGACGCGCCTTGGCTATTTTCGGTGACTATATCTCGCAAACGCTATCGGGCGTGTCGTCAGCCTCGCTGCTGCGGCGGGTTGAAGGTGGGGAAATTGAAGCCCGGCCGCCGCTGGCCACGGTTCTTGCCGCCACCGCCGCCATAGCGGCCGCAGAGTTGCGCCCCCGCCCCGGCCTCGGCGCAACGGGGTGAGAACACCACCGGCGGCCCGCCACGGCGCGACTTGCTGCCGGGGAAGATGGTGATCGTGTCTCCCCGCCGTTTCAGAAGCGGGCAACGCCGCCGGCGCTCTTCTTCGACCGAAAGCCCTCTCTGACGCGGACAAACCTCGATAACGCCTTCCCAAATGGTAAACCGTTCATAACTATCGCTGATTTCAGCGGTGAAATTGGTCCCTCTCACGCCGATTCCGGCGAGCGGCGTCCGGATCCAATAAGCCTTCTTGGCGGAGACGCCGGTGGCAAAGCGAAACACTCCCTTCGACAGGCCGATCACCACGTCACGGGCCTGGCCACCCGAATAGACGAAGCGGTCGAGCTTGGCGGACGACGAAGAGCCGAGCGCCAGGCGCGTCTGGTCGAGAAACCTGATTTCGAGCGTGCCGGAAGGCCCGGTGCGTACCGTCTCGTCGCGATAGACAGCGACATCGACCCCGAGGTCGCCCGACACCGTGCCGATCGCGGCCGGCGTAACGCCGACGGCGTTGCCAACGGTCTCGGCTGCCACAGCGGGTGCAAGGGCCCACCCGCAGGCGACAATCAGTCCGAAGAGGCGGAAAGTCAGAAAGCGCGGTCGTGGCATGCCGATAGTCCGCCCTGTATACGGTCACTGAGTTGTTGTTGGCGAAAACCGGCCTCCGACCGTCGGCGCTCCAAGCGAGCGAGCCGAAGGGGTGACAGCGATGCCGAGACCATCATGACGCATTCGTTTCCATGATCAAGAGGCGAGACTTTTGCGGCCCACAACCTGTCGTGGCGGCTGCCGCAAGGGAAAAGCCGATAATTCACTGGCCGAGCGGGGCGAATTCCTCCAGTAGTACTTTCTGTGCCGGAGTATGAGCGTGACATCGACATGCGGCTGAAGCGCTTTTTTGGATATCCGTTGGTGGTGGCTCTGCCGCTGCTGATCTTCGGCCTGTTGACTTTGCTTGGCCCGGCTCCCCTGCCCCGGCTGCAGGACATCGTGTTCGACACGTATCAACGCTGGCACGCCAAGGGACGCGACCCCGATTCGCCTGTGCGCATCGTGGCCATCGATGAGAAATCGCTGTCCGAGATCGGCCAATTCCCCTGGCCACGCAGCGTGATCGCGACGCTCACGCAAAAGCTGGCCGACGCTGGCGCCGTCGTCGTCGCCTTCGACGTATTGTTCAGCGAGGCTGACCAGACTTCGCCTGGACTGCTGGTCAAAAAACTACCCACCAGCGCCGAACGGGAAGCGCTGGAAAAAGCCATGACCGCCTCCACCGCCTCCTATGATGTCATGTTTGCGCAGACCATGGCGAACATACCCGTCGTACTCGGTCTTTTGGGAACCGACGTCGGCGAGCCGGCCAAGATCAAAAGCGGATACGGTCAGGTGGGGGACGATCCCGTCAATTTCCTGCCCTCCTTCCCGGCCGCCAAAAATCCTCTCCCCGTCCTTTACGAGGCGGCGCGCGGAGCCGGCGCCATCAACTGGTTTCCGGACGGTGACAGCGTCATCCGCAAGGTGCCGACTTTCGTCGCCATCGGCGGCAAGGTGGTCCCCTCCCTCTCGCTCGAGACCATTCGCGTCGCCATGGGTGCCGACACCATCATGGTGCGCGCTTCCAATGCGAGCGGCCAACCTGCCTTTGGCGCCCAAAGCGGCATCAACACGATCCGAATCGGCGATGGCGACAGAAGCATTTTCATCGACACCGACAGCAATGGCGAGGTCCGCCTGGTTGCGCGCCAATCGGAGCCGTCATCCTGGATTTCGGCTGCCTCGATCCTCGACGGCAGCTTCAATCCGCAGGACATCAAGGATCACATCGTCTTTGTCGGCGCCGTCGCCATCGGGCTGCGCGATCAACGCAGCACTTCGGTGGAAGAGGCGATCCCCGGCGTCGAGGTGCATGCCCAGATCGTCGAACAAGTGCTTGCAGGCGCCAATCTGGTACGCCCCGACTGGATGCGGGGCCTGGAGGCCTTCCTCATCCTCGCCCTGGGCAGCCTGCTGGCCTGGATCTTGAGGCGCACCCGCAACATGCCGCTGGTTTCGACGGTGGCGGGCCTCTCCATCCCGATCATGATCGCCTGCTGGAGCTGGATCCTCTATGTGCGGCAAGGCGTGCTGTTCGATGCGGTCATGCCGAGCGTGGGTATTCTCTCGGTCTTTCTTGCCGCCACGGTCTATCACTACCAGGAGGCCGAGCATCGGCGGGCCGAGGTGCGCTCGATGTTCGGCCGCTTCGTGACACCGGCGGTGGTGGAACGGCTGGTCGAGGCTCCGGATCGCATCGTGCTCGGTGGCGAGATCCGCGAACTCACCATCATGTTCTCCGACGTGCGCAACTTCACCGGCATCGCCGAGACCCAGTCGCCGGAGGGCGTGGTGTCGCTGATCCGTCGCATCCATACGCCGGCGACGGAGGCCGTTCTTCGCCACAGCGGCACCATCGACAAGTTCATCGGCGACGGCATGATGGCGTTCTGGAATGCCCCCCTCGACATGCCGAACCATGCAACGCTCGCCTGCAAGGCCGCGCTGGATATCGCCGTCATGGCACGTGAGTTTCGCGATCCGCCGATCCAGATGGGTATCGGATTGCATACGGGCGAGGCCTGCGTCGGCAATCTCGGTTCGGAGCAGCGGCTCGAATATTCGGCTCTCGGCGATGCGGTCAATCTCGCCTCGCGCCTGGAGGCCCTCACCAAGCTCTATGGCGTTGAGATTCTCGTCACCGAGGCCACAAGCCAGGCGGCGACCGGCATGCCATTCCTGGAACTGGATCGTGCCATGGTGCGAGGCCGGCAAGGTGCCATCGGCCTCTTCGCTCTTCACACCGGCACGGCGGATGCTGACTTCTTCCGCCTGCAGGCCGCCCAAGCGGAAATCCTGCCCCCCTATCGAGCCGGCGATTTCGTGCAGGCCCTGGCCCTACTGGAAAAGAACAAGGCGGCCTATCAAAATGGCTATCAGCGATTGTTCGAATATTATTCAAAACAATTCAATAGATTGATGGGGGATCCTAAATTTGTCTGGCAAGGTGTGACGCAGCTTTGACAAGTGCACGCTTGTCGTTGCGAGACGCTCACCATGGCAAGGAATAAGTGCAACGGCTCGACTGCAGAGACAGAAAACAACGGCAATGCTCAAGAGAATCTGAAACTCGATGAGCCTGTTTCGACGGGCGACGCGCCGCCTCGGAACGCGCAACCTGACCACGCTATTGAGAGACCGCTGCAACACGCGATCATGGCGCGACGACAGGAACGCCGGACCGCTGAAGAAAAAGAGAGAGGCGCTGACGTCTGTTGCTGCAACAAATCACTGCTGATACGACGGCGCCGCCGGCCCGCCCGTTCCCCGAACGGCGTGCGGGATAGACAGAATGTCAGCGTCTGGCCGCCCTCAATCCCGTTCGAATGAAACAGCGACCGTCGAACTATGAATGATCCTTGAGGAACTGCGCCAGATAAGTCAGGCACATCTCGCGCTCGTCCGGGGTCGCCTTGGCGAAGGCATCGTCATAGAGGTCGATGATCCACTGGTCGCGCTCGCCGTTGGCGCCGTCACGCGCCAAGGTCAGATACATCAGGCCGCGCGCGCCCTGGCGCGGCATGTCGTTGCCCGACAGCAGGAGATGGCCGAGCACGGCCTGTGCCTGGCGATGGCCCTTGTCGGCGGCCAGACGCAGCCAGCGGCCGGCCGTGATGGCATCGCGCTTTTGCACGGCATTGCCGTCGAGATAGATGCGGCCGAGATTGTACTGCGCATCGCTGTCGCCGAAATAGGTGGCGGCATACTGGAACAGTTCGGTCGCGTGCCTGGGATTGGGCTTCACCTCGTTGGGAATGCCGGAAACGTAATAGGAGCCGAGCGCAACGATCGCGCTGGAGACGAAGCGGGCCTGGGCGGTATCCGGGCTGTCCTCGCCATGGGCGTCGACGATGGCCTGATAGTAGTCGAACGCCTTCTTGTCGTCGCGGGGAACGCCGTCCCCTTCCGAATACATGCGCGCAAGCTTCCACTGGGCCAGGGCATGGCCCTTGCTGGCAGCGAATTCCAGCGCCTGGGACGCACCGGCGAGATCGCCGGCCTTATAGGCCCTGGTGCCATTGCGGAAGGCCTGCATCGGGGAAGGGTCGTCCGCCGGCGTCTTGGTGCCGTCGAAAGCCTGTGCTGCCACGCAGCCCAGGGACAGGAAGAGGCCAAGGCCGCTCGCACGCAGAAGACAGCGCATCCTGGCAAGCGATTTGCCATGGCGCACCGGGACCCGATCGAGGGATCCGCCTGCCTGCCGGTCGGCCAAGAGAGAAATCTGGTTCATAGTGAAGGACATAGCCGACACTTCTGCCGATTCTTTGACCGATTCACGGCGGCTCTTCTGCCAAAGCCGCAAAGTTGATGGCTTTTTCGCGACGGCACCGTTCGGCCGGCGGAATCCCCCGGGCACGTGGACACGACCACGGGCCAATCCGGCGCTATCCATTGCGTGTTCGCGAAAAGCTCTATCCAAGTTCGACCGCCACTCAAGCAACTCAACTACGTCCGGCACGCTGGAGAACTTGACGCTCCAAAATGCAGGCTGAATTCAGCGGTTACTTTGTGGCAGGAACGCGGCCAAGTCGACGGCCCAAAGCCGTCAACGCAAGACTTCGAATCCGTGTTGCTCTATTGCCACACTGGACAGCGAAGCATTAACCATAGCATTTACGGCCGTACGCGAGGATAACGTGCCATCGCTTCCAGGTCGTCAAGGTCTATGGTGTTGCGCATATACTGTTTGGACGCGTCCTTGAAAGGTTGAAAGTCCCAAGAAGTCGCTTTTCCCGAGTTCAAGGCATCGTCAACCACGCGCCTGCGACGTTGGCTGGCGCGAACATCGGCATCAATAGCAGCAAGGTCCCAGCGCGTTTCTACGTCCTTACGGAAACCCGCGACGATTTCGGCATGGGCCGGATCAGCCGCAAGATTCGTCAGTTCGGCAGGGTCGGCAGTCAGATCATAGAGCTGATCGGGATCGGCAGGCGAATGCACGAATTTGAGGTTGCCGCGACGGAGCATCATCAAAGGCGCGATGGCCCCCTCGGCGAGATACTCGCCGCGAACCTCGTCATGTCCGCCTTCCCCGAGACAATGCGGCACCAGGCTGGCTCCGTCGATGCCGTTTAGCTCCGCAGCCGCTCCGGGCTCGGCCATATCCACCAGCGTCGGCAGGATGTCGACCAGCGATACGCTGGCCTCGACCCGGTGCGGGCGATAGAGTTGGGGCGCGGTGATGATCAACGGCACGCGGGCCGAGCCCTCGAACCAGCTCATCTTGTACCAGAGGCCACGCTCGCCCAGCATTTCGCCGTGGTCGCCGGTGAACAGAATGATCGTGTCCTTGTCGAGGCCCGTCGCTTCCAGGGCCTTGAGCAGCTTGCCGACATTGGCGTCGACATAGGAGATCGCGCCGAAATAGGCATGCCGGGCATTGCGGATGTGCTGGTCGGTGATCTCCGCCTTGTCCATGTCGCAGACATGGCGCAGGCGCCGGGAGTGCGGATCGAGCTCCTCGACTGGCACTACGTGGCCCGGCAGGGGAATATCCTCATTGCGATAGAGATCCCAATAGTCCTGCGTGATCGCATAGGGATCGTGCGGATGGGTCAGCGAGGCCACCATGCAGAAGGGGCGCTTGTCGGGGCTGCGCACATGTTCATAGAGCGCCCGCTCGGCCGCGAATACCACCTCGTCGTCGAAATCGAGCTGGTTGGTGCGCACGCACAGGCCAGCATCGGTCACCGAAGACATATTATGATACCAGCTCGGGCGCTCCTGCGGATGGTCCCAATCCGGCGTCCAGCCATAGTCCGCCGGATAGATGTCGGTGGTCAGCCGCTCCTCGAAACCGTGCAACTGATCCGGCCCGCAGAAATGCATCTTGCCCGACAGCACGGTGCGATAGCCCGCGCGCCGGAGATAATGCGCCCAGGTCGGAATGTCGGCGCGGAATTCGGCGGCATTGTCGTAGACGCCCGAACGGGACGGCAATTGCCCGCTCATGAACACGGCCCGCGAGGGCGAGCACAGAGGCGAGTTGCAATAGGCGCTGTCGAAGACCACGCCGCGCTCGGCCAGGGCCGTGATGTTGGGCGCCTTGACGAGATCGAAGCCGTGCACCGGCAGGAAAGCCGGGGCGAGCTGATCCACCATGATGATGAGAATATTGGGCTTGGACTGGGACATGACGAGCCTGACGCTGGGCTGGATTCGCAAAGGGGAATAGCAATTGTCGGAACACATCGCGAGAAGGCCTTGCTCGCATCCGACACGGGCTGGCCTCAATGGTGCATTTGGGCTTATACGGACGGCCCTATTTTCGGGAGATCGTCATGTCCCCTGCCCGCCTCACCACCCTTGCCTTCGACGCCGACGACACGCTCTGGCAGAACGAGCAGTATTTCAGGACGGCCGAGGAGGAATTGGCAAGCCTGCTCGCCGATTATGCCGATAAAGAAACCCTGCAGGCGCATCTTCTGGAGGTCGGCAAACGCAATGTCGTGAGCCATGGCTTCGGCATGAAGACCTTCACCTTCTCGATGATCGACACCGCCATCGAGATCAGCAACGGCCAGGTGCCGGCGCCGGTGATCGGGCGCATCCTGGCACTCGGCAAGGAAATTCTCAACCATCCGGTCGAGTTGCTGCCGGGCGTCGCCGACACGCTGGAAAGCCTGGCGGGCAGCTACCGGCTCATCCTCATCACCAAGGGCGACCTGTTCCACCAGGAAAACAAGATCACCCAGTCCGGGCTGCGCGGATTGTTCGAGGCGGTTGAGATCGTCAGCGAGAAGAGCGCCGATACCTATGCGCGGGCCTTCGCCCGGCATGGCGAGGGCCCCGAGGCCTCCATGATGATCGGCAACTCGCTGAAGTCCGACGTGATTCCGGCTCTCCGGGTCGGCAGCTGGGGTGTCTATGTCCCCCACCCGCTGACCTGGGCCTTCGAACACGCGGAAGCGCCGCTGCACGAGCCCCGCTTTCGCGAGATCGAGGTCCTGACGCAGACCGTCGACCTGATCCGGGCGATTGAGGAATAGGAATGCAGCGGGCCGCCCCCGACGGGCCTGCGACCTCACGCCGGCCTAAAAATCCGCGCCACCGAGCCCCCCGGAAAAGTGGTCGAGCTGATGGGCTTGAGGCGCCTTGGCAAGGTGATGTCGGAAAAGATCGACAAGCCCTTGCCGAGAGCCACCGGATGCACCAGCAGGAAGTATTGATCGACCAGTTCCCGGGTGATGAGGCTGCGCGCCAAGGCGGCACCACCATGGGCGATGATCGGCTTGTCGTCGCGGGCCTTCATCCTGGCGATCTCGTCGGCCAGATCGCCGCCGGCCACATAGGCTTCGCCCCAACTTTCCGCGCCCGGCTGCAGCGGTTCAGTTTGGCTGCTTTCGGCGGTGGCCGCCTTCAGGATTGCCGGCCCCTGTTTTGAGAAGACCGCCTTGGGAATCTGGTTCATCGGCGGCGCGAACACGGTGGTGGAGGTCGGCCAATAAGAGGCCATGACCCGGAAGGTATGGCTGCCCATGACGTGCAGGCTGGCATTCCAGACATTTTCCAACTTCCAGGCCATGGCCTCCTGGTCGCCATCGAATATCCAGCCAACTTCGCCGTCGGGGCCGCAGACGAAACCATCGAGCGACATGGTCATCGCCAGGATCAATTCTCTCATTGCGTTCTCCTCGTGCCTATCCGCCCCAAGGACGTATGAGATCGACCGGTCCCGACACCGCAGGGAGTCGGGGGCTCAATAACCGATGGCAAGCCCGTCCTTTCTCGGATCGGAGCCGCCGGTCAGAGTTCCCCTGTCCCAATCGACAAGAACCATCTGTCCGCCGCCAAGCGCCTCCTCGGCAGGGCCGACCTTGTGGCCGCGAGCCTCCAGCGCGCGGAGCGTGGCCGCGGGAACACCGCGCTCGGCGATAAGTTCGCCCTTCTGGTAGAAAACCCGCGGCAGATCGATCGCGGCCTGCGGATCCATGCCGTAATCGAGCAGATTACTCAGCACATGGACATTGCCGAAAGGCTGGTAATCGCCTCCCATCACCCCAAACGGCGCGACCACGCGGCCATTGCGGGTCGCCATGCCGGGCATGATGGTATGAAGGGGGCACTTGCGCGGCGCGATGCAGTTCGGATGACGGCGGTCGATGCGAAATCCCTTGCCCCGGTTCTGCAGGACGATGCCCGATTTCGGGCCGACCAGGCCGCTGCCGAAGGAATGATAGGTCGAATTGATGAAGCTGACCGCATTCCGATCGCGGTCCACCACCGAGAGATAGACGGTATCCGATGGTTCCATCACCGCCGCCGGCAGTTCCGCGTTGGCGATGGCCGGATCGATCCTGCCCCTCAACCCGTTGGCATAGGACGAGGACAGCAGGGCGTCGACGGGAACCTCGACATGATCGGGATCGGCAATCAACTCGTCCCGGATCCCATAGGCAAGGCGCCCGGCCTCGACCTCCAGATGCAGCCGCTCCGCCCCCAGCGGGTCGAGCCCGGCGAGATCGAAACCAGACAGCAGGTTGAGCATCACCAGGGCCGTCAGCCCCTGGTTGCTCGGCGGCATCTGCCAGACATCGGTGCCGCGATAGCTGGTCCTGACAGGCTCTACGTACTCGCCGCCGGCGGCAGCGAAGTCGTCGAGGGTGTGCAGTCCTCCTATCTTGCGCAGATGGGCTACCAGATCCTCGGCAAGTTCACCCTCGTAGAAAGCCGCCCGCCCGTTGGCGGCGATGAGGCGTAGGCTCCTGGCGAGTTCCGGCTGGCGATGGACGTCGCCCGCCCTGGGAACGGCGCCGCCGGGCAGAAAGATGCGGGCAGCCGTGGCATCTTGCGCCAACAGGTCCTTCGCTTCGTGCCAATCGGCCTCGACCCGGTCATGGATCACATACCCCGCCTCGGCATAGTGGATGGCGGGGGCCAGCACGCGCTCGAGCGGTGTGCAGCCGTGATCGGCCGAAAGGCGGCACCAGGCATCGATTGCGCCGGGAATGGTGACGGCATGCGGACTGTCGGCCGGTATTTCCGTAAAGCCCTGCTCCTCATACCAGTCGATGGTAGCCGCTCCTGGCGCCCGGCCGGCACCATTATAGGCGAGCACCGAGCCTTCTCCGCCGGGCACATAGAGGCAGAAACAGTCGCCGCCAATTCCCGTCGACTGCGGCTCGACCACCGCCAGGACAGCGGAGGCGCAGATTGCCGCGTCGATGGCATTGCCGCCCTCCCGCAACAGGGTCAGGGCGGCCGCGCTGGCCAGGGGGTGGGAAGTTGCGACCATGACGTCCATGGCGCGGACGGGCGAACGGCCCGGAAGCTGAAAATCCCTCATGGTACATCTTCCTGAAACGGGTTGGGCAGAAGATCGATCGGCGCGTCGTCCCCATCGACGGTCCCCGCATCGGCGTCCTCGAGCAGCAAGGCATGCTGGACCGAGCGCAGGTGCCGTCGCATGGCGGCCTCGGCCGCCGGCGGATCATGCCGGGCAATGGCATCGACGATCTGGCGATGATGGAGCGTGAGATCCTCGAAGCGCTCGGCTGTGGTGGGATCGTTGCGCAGACGTCGCCAGGCGCCCTCCTCCCGCACGGCGTTCAGGCTGTCGAACACGGCGAGGGCAAGGGCATTGTGCGTCGCTTCGGCAATGGCCCTATGCAGGCGCACATCCCAGATGTCCCAGGTGGCGGCATCGCGGGCGGAGGCGCTCTTGTCGAGGAGATAGCGCAGATTGTCGATATCCATGCGACTTGCCCGCATGGCCGCGACCCGGGCATAGGTCGGCTCCGTCCACAGGCAGAGGTCCATGAGTTCGGCCGGGCTGGTGCTGGCGGTGATCAGCGACATGCCCAATTCCCGTTCGGGCGGGCGAGTGCCGACGAAAGTGCCCTTGCCGACATGCCGCCACAGGCGCCCTTCGGCTTCCAGCTGCGCCAGTCCGAGCCGGAGCGCGCGGCGGCTCAACCCAAGCCGCAGCATGAGATCGCGTTCAGGCGGCAGGCGACTTCCGGGAGGATAGGCGCCTCCATTCAACAGGCTGCGAAGGCTCTGGGTGGCTTGCTGTTTGCTATTCATTGCGTAACCAATTTAAGTATTGGTTCCATAGATTAGTATTGATTTTCTGGGATTGTCCATACGATTCTTCTTGCTGGCATGCCAATGTTATGTCCCAATATTGGTATCAATTAAAAAATTGGTCCCAAACAGGGGCCGGAAACAAGCCATCCGGAGCAACACCATGCGCGCATTCCGTGCCGTACTGCCTCGCCTTCGCCCTGACTTTGCTTTCCTGTCGGCCAGCCTTTTGGCGGTGAGCATAACCACCACGGCCTGGGCACAGCCTGTCCAGCCGCCCGCTGCCATTGCCGAAGCCAAAAAGATGGTGATCTGCGCCGATATCGGATCGCCGCCGCTTTCCTTCTACAAGGACGACGGTTCGTTGGCCGGTGCCGAGATCGAGCTCGGCAATGCCATCGCCAAGCAACTGGGCGTCAGCGCGGAATGGAAGCAGGTACAGTTCGACGGCATCATCCCCGCTTTGATCGCCAAGCAGTGCGACGTGATCATGTCCGAGCTTTACGACAAGCCCAAGCGCCGCGAGGTCGTCGATTTCGTCGACTATCTCGCCTCCAGCCAATCCCTCGTGGTGTTGAAAGGCAATGCGAGCCATATCTCAGGGCTCGCAGACCTTTCCGGCAAGAAGGTTGCTGTGGAGAACGGCACAACGATCCAGTCCCTGGTCGACGACGAGAACAAGAAGCTCGCCGGCGAAGGCAAGGCGCAGGCCCAGGTCGTGGTGTTTCCCAAGGACACCGATGCCTTTCAGGCCCTGCGTATCGGCCAGGTCGATGCCTATGGCACCACGATCAAGACGGCCGGCTATTATTTCAAGCAGGCACCGGATCTCTTTGAAATGGGCGGCGAACCCTTCGCCCAGGCGATCATCGGCGCTGCCTTCCGCAAGGATGACACCGAGCTGCAGAAGGCCTTCGCCGCGGCGCTCGATGCCGTCCGCAAGGACGGAACCTACAAGAAGATCCTGGAGAGCTGGGGCATCGAACGCGACGCCTTGTGAGGTCTTGCCATGAACTTCAACTGGGCCTTCTTTTTCCACTATTTGCTCGAACCCTCCAGCATCTATCTGCACGGTCTCTGGCTGACGCTCAGCATCAGCATCGTCGCGCAGATCGTCGGCACGAGCCTTGGTCTGTTCGTGGCCCTGGGGCGGCTGTCATCCTGGCGGATCCTGCAGGCGTTCGCCGCTTTTTACGTCTGGGTGATGCGTGGCACGCCGCTGCTGGTGCAGATCGTGTTCATCTACACCGCCCTCGCCGCCGCCGGCATTCTGCGCTTTCATGACATCGATTTCGGCTTCATGATGCTGCCGGGCAATGTCCAGGCGGGCATCATCGCCCTCAGCCTCAACGAAGCCGCCTATATGGGCGAGATCATCCGCGCCGGCATCACTTCGATCGATCGAGGGCAGACCGAAGCGGCCAAGTCGCTCGGCATGACGCCCGCCAAGCTCCTGCGGCGCATCATCCTGCCCCAGGCGGCGCGGATCATCATTCCTCCGCTCGGCAACAACTTCAACGGCATGCTGAAGAGCACCACGCTGCTCAGCGTGATCGGCGTGCCCGAACTCCTGCTGGCAACCCAGATGGTGACGTCGGCGACCTTCCGCGTCTTCGAACTCTATTCCGTGGTCGCGCTCTACTATCTCTCGCTCACCACCCTCTGGGGTTTTCTCCAGCGCATTATCGAGGCCCGCTTCAGCACGCCTTTTGCCGAGACGCGCAGCAAGGCGCCGCGCCGGCGGTTTCTCACCAGCCTGTTCGGAGCCAGTTCATGAGCACCGCGCAGACCCAATGGACCGTCGAAGCCACAGGCGTCGAGAAATGGTTCGGCTCGATGCAGGTGCTCAAGGGCGTTTCGCTCAACGTCCGGCGTGGCGAGGTCGTCGTCATCGTCGGCGCTTCCGGGTCGGGCAAGACCACCTTCGTGCGCTGCATCAACCATCTGGAGAAGATCCAGAACGGCCGCATCCGCGTGAACGGCCATCTCATCGGCTATCGTGAGAAGAAGGGCCGCCTCGTCGAGGACAGCGAACGCAACATCGCCCGCCAGCGCCGTGACATCGGCATGGTCTTCCAGCGCTTCAACCTGTTCCCGCATCTGAGCGCGCTCGGCAACATCATCGAAGCCCCGACGCAGGTGCTGGGCATCGACCCGGCGACGGCCCGTCGCGAAGCCATGGCACTGCTGGCGCGCGTCGGCCTCGAGCAGAAGGCGGACTCCTATCCGGCCCAGCTCTCGGGCGGCCAGCAGCAGCGCGTGGCCATCGCGCGGGCGCTGGCGATGAAGCCGACATTGATGCTGTTCGACGAACCGACCAGCGCGCTCGATCCCGAAATGGTCGGCGAAGTGCTGGAGGTGATGAAGGAACTCGCCCGCGACGGCATGACCATGATCGTCGTCACCCATGAAATGGGCTTTGCCCGCGAGGTCGCCGACCGTGTGGTGATGATGGATGATGGCCTCGTCGTCGAGGAGGCGGCGCCCGAGATTTTCTTTACGGCGCCGCGCTCCGAGCGCTCGAAGGCGTTCCTAGCGCGCGTGTCGTGATCGGCCTTATTGATGTGCCGGTCTGAAGACCGGCACACATTTTCATTACAGGCCGGCCAGGGCATCCTGCAGCTTGGCACGGCGGGCTGTGGCTTCTTCGAGGCGCTCGCGGTTTTCCTCGATCACCTCTTCCTTCGCACGGGCGATGAAATCGGGATTGCTGAGCTTGGCATTGATCTTGGCGATCTCGCCGTCGATCTTGTCGGTTTCCTTCTTCAGGCGTGCCTTCTCGGCCTCGATGTCGACCACGCCCTCCAGCGCCAGGGCCGCCACCGCTCCGCGGGCGATGATCTGCACCGAGCCCTTCGGGGCTGACGGCGCGAAGCTGATCTCGCTGATACGGGCCAGGCGCTTGAGCGTCTCGCCATGGGCAGCGACCCGTGTCTCGATGGCAGGAGAGGCGTTCACCATGACCAGCGGCACCTGCGCGCCGCCGGGCACACCGACTTCGGTACGGATCGAGCGGATCTCGGTGACGAGGTCGACCAGCCAGCCGATCTCCTCGTCCGCCGCCGCATCGAGCAGACCGCCAAGATCCGGCCAGGCGGTCAGCGCCGCCATCTGAGCCCGCGGGATTGATCCCGCCGTTACCGACCAGAGCTCCTCGGTCATGAAGGGCATGAAGGGATGCAGCAGGAGCGTGGACTGATCGAGGATAAAGGCGACCATGGCGCGCGTTTCGGCCCGCGCCGCCTCGTCCTCGCCCTCGATGATCGGCTTGGCGAGCTCGACATACCAGTCGCACACCACGTTCCAGATGAAGCGATAGACCGCGTTGGCGGCATCGTTGAAACGATAGGCCTCGATGGCGCGCTGGATTTCGCCGGTGGCCTTCTCGGCCTCGCCGGCGATCCAGCGGTTGAGGGCGATCTTCGCCGATTTCGGGTCGAAGTTGGGATCGCGCACGCAGCCCTTCATCTCGGCAAAACGCGTGGCGTTCCACAGCTTGGTGCCGAAATTGCGATAGCCCTTGACCCGGTCGATCGACAGCTTGATGTCGCGCCCGGGAGCCGCCATCGCCGCCAGGAAGAAGCGCAGGGCGTCGGCGCCATAGCGCTCGATGCCGTTCGGATAGGCTTTCCGCGTCTCCGAGGTGACATGGGCGACATCGGCCTTGTTGGCCAGGGCCGAGGTGCGCTTGGCGATGAGGGCTTCGAGCTCGATGCCGTCGATGATATCCAGGGGGTCCATCACGTTCCCCTTTGATTTCGACATTTTGGCGCCCTTCTCGTCACGGACGAGAGCGTGCAGATAGACATCCTTGAAGGGCACGTCGTTCTGAGTGAACAGGCCCGTCATCATCATGCGGGCGACCCAGAAGAAGATGATGTCGAAGCCCGTCACCACCACGGAGGTCGGGTAATATCTGGCGAGTTCCGCCGTCTTGTCCGGCCAGCCGAAGGTCGAATAGGGCCATAGGGCCGAGGAGAACCAGGTGTCGAGAACATCCTCGTCGCGGGTGATCGCAGCGCCTGCGCCCCATTTTTCATCGGCCTTGGCGCGCGCTTCCTTCTCGTCGCGGGCGATGACGTAGCCGCCATCCGGGCCATACCAGGCCGGAATCTGGTGTCCCCACCACAGCTGGCGCGACACGCACCAGGGCTGGATGTTCTCCAGCCAGTCGAAAAAGGTCTTCTCCCAGTTCTGCGGCACGAAGCGCGTCTGGCCGCGACGCACGGCCGCCAGGGCCTCCTCGGCGAGCGGACGGACGTTCAGATACCACTGGTCGGTGAGCCAGGGCTCGATCGGCACCCCCGAACGATCGCCATGCGGCACCTGGTGCTTATGCTTCTCGATCTCGACCAGGCGGCCTTCCGCCTCCATGTCCGCGACGATGCGCTTGCGCGCCTCGAAGCGCTCCAAACCGCGATAGGCCTCGGGTGCGTTGTCGTTGATCCGGGCCTCGGCCGTGAGGATATTGATCACCTCGAGGCTGTGCCGCCTGCCGACTTCGAAATCGTTGAAGTCGTGCGCCGGCGTGATCTTCACCGCGCCGGTGCCCTTCTCGGGATCGGAATATTCGTCGGCGACGATCGGAATCAGCCGGCCGACCAGCGGCAGCCGCACTTTCTTGCCGACCAGATGGGTATAGCGTTCATCCGAAGGATGCACCGCCACGGCGGTATCGCCGAGCATGGTTTCCGGGCGCGTGGTGGCGACGGTGATCGTCTCTCCGGTTTCCTTGCCCGCCTCGTCGACCACCGGATAGGCGAAGTGCCACAGACTGCCATTCACCTCGATCTGCTCGACTTCGATGTCGGAGATCGCGGTCAGGAGCTTGGGGTCCCAGCTGACCAGGCGCTTGTCCTTGTAGATCAGGCCCGCCTCGTTCAGGCGCACGAAGATCTCGATCACCGCCTTGGAGAGGCCCTCGTCCATGGTGAAGCGTTCGCGCGACCAGTCGCAGGAAGCGCCAAGGCGTTTGAGCTGGTTGACGATAGTGCCGCCCGATTCCGCCTTCCAGGCCCAGACATGTTCGAGGAACTTCTCGCGTCCGATCTCGCGCCGGTGAATCTGGCGTTCCTGGAGCTGGCGTTCGACCACCATCTGGGTTGCGATGCCTGCATGGTCCGTGCCGGGCTGCCAGAGCACATCCTTGCCGCGCATGCGCTCGAAGCGGCAGAGGATATCCTGCAGCGTGTTGTTAAGTGCGTGGCCCATATGGAGCGAGCCGGTGACGTTCGGCGGCGGAATCACGATCGAGTAAGGTGCGGCGCCGGCCCGATCGGGGCGGCCCGCGCGGAAGGCCTGCGCCTCTTCCCAGGCCGCGGACACGCGCGGCTCGACGCTGGCGGGGTCAAAGGTGGTCTCGATCATGATCTTCTTTCAAGGCAAGTCAGATGGCGTGGGCGGCAGGCACAGGCGCCGGCGGCTCCGTGATTCGGCCTGCCGGCATGCCCACGCGTGAACAGCCCACGCAATTCACGGCCGGTAGTGGCAGAAACGGGCCCTCAAAGTCAACGAAACAAGCGCCATCGCTGCTGAACTTGGCCGCTTTGCGGGATTTCCCGGCCCCCCAAGGCGATCTCGATCACACCCTCCCCTCTTCCCGGCCCGGCATCGAGCTTCACGTGCGGGAAAGGACCGGCCCGCGCAAGAAAATGGAAAGTTTCTCCTTCTACATCATGAAGTCGTCACGATTCTTCGGTTGAAGCCGACAGCTCGGGCGTGGGGATGATCGGGGCACGATGTCGCGAATACACCCGCCAGTTGTTGCCGGCGACCGTATCACCTATGGTGCCCCGATGAAGACCCGACGCTTCCTCCCGAGGGACGTGGTGCCGTTCCTTGCCCAGCCACACCTATTGCGCCTGCCGAAAGCGCGTTAAGAAGACCATGAACAGACGCGACTTCTTGAAATTTGCCTCCATAGCCGCCGGTGTGCTGGCCTCCCCGCAGGGAGCCCGGGCAGCGATCGACGCCCCCGGCCTGAAGGAAGGCGAGGTCTTCTCCCGCGACAAACTCCTGGAATATGCAAGGAACCTGGCCAAGGCCCCCTATCAGGCTCCGGACGCCACATTGCCGTCCTCCCTGCAGAATCTGGACTACGAGCAATATGTCTCGATCCGGTTCCGGCCCGACCGGGGCATTTGGAGCCAGGATCACCGCGGTTTCGTGATCGAGCCCCTGCATCGCGGCTTCATCTATGCCACGCCCGTCGATCTGTTCACCGTCGAGGACGGCCGTGTCCTCATCGTGCCTTATGAGCCGGCGATGTTCGATTTCGGCAAGATCGCCGCGCCGCCGCCCGATTCAAAACTCGGCTTTTCCGGCTTTCGTCTGAAGGCGCCGATCGACATGCCCGATCGGCTCGACGATTTCGCCATCTTCCAGGGCGCCAGCTATTTCCGCGCCATCGCCAAGAACCAGGTCTATGGTGCAGCGGCGCGCGGTCTGGCGATCAATACGGGCGAAGCCAGCGGCGAGGAGTTCCCCGCCTTCCGCGCCTTCTGGATCGAGCGTCCACCGCAGAACGCCGAGAATCTGGTGGTGCACGCCCTGCTCGACTCGGAAGCGGCGACGGGCGCGTTCCATCTCACGCTGCATCCGGGCGAGATCACGACCATCGACGTCGAGACCACGATTTTCCCGCGCGCCAAGATCGAGCATGTCGGCATCGCGCCGCTGAATTCCATGTATTTGTTCGGATCCAACGACCGCAAGGGTGTCGACGACGTGCGCGTGGCCGTGCACGGCTCCTCCGGGCTGCAGATGCTGTCCGGCGGCGGTGAATGGATCTGGCGTCCGCTGCAGAATCCGGAGACGCTGCAGATCTCTGCCTTTGTCGACAAGACGCCGCGCGGCTTCGGCCTGCTGCAGCGCAATCGCGATCCGGCCGACTATGAGGACAGCCGGCATCGCTACGAAATGCAGCCCAGCGTATGGATTACGCCCAAGGGCGACTGGGGCGAGGGCTCGATCCAGCTCGTGGAGATCCCGACGGATCAGGAAATTCACGACAACATCATCACCTATTGGCGCCCCAAGGATGCCCTCGAGGCGGGCAAGGACTATTCCTTCGCCTATCGCACCAATTGGTGCTGGACGCCGGCGGAACGCCCGCCGATGGTGCTCGTGCACGAAACGCGTGTCGGTGCCCTGGGCTCAAAGCGGCGTCTGTTCGTGATCGACTTCCAGGGCGATCTGTTCGCCAATGCCGACAACCTCAATGGAGTCACCCCGGAGATCACCGTCAATCCCGGCAAGTTGAGCGACGTCAGTTTGACTCTGGAAACGGAGCGGCGCATCGGTCGCCTGAGTTTCGGCCTCGACCCGAGCAGCGAAACCTATTCGGAAATGCGTGCCGTGCTGGTCAAGGACGGCAAGCCTGTAAGTGAGACATGGCTGTATCGATGGACACCGTAGAGGAACACACCGGCGGCACCACCCCCGCTCCGTCGCAGGAATGGGTCTATCAGCGCCCCGCCATGCCGGAGGAGAGCCGGCTGGAGATGCCGGTGCAGTCGCTGACCAAGTGGTCGCGCTCGGAACGCCGCTCCTGGATCCATCCGGCCCTGCATCACGGTTCTTGGCTCATCCGGCTGTTCGTTTTCGGCGGCATGCTGGCGCTCACCGCTTTCGGCGCCTGGGAAATGTACAAGGTCGTCGAAGTCGGCGGGGTCACCTTCCTGGAATGGGCCCTGGTCTGCCTGTTCGTGCTGAACTTCTCCTGGATCGCCCTTGCCTTCACAGCGGGCGTCGCGGGCTTCGTCTATCTGCTCTTCCACCGGCGCCGCACCCAGCCGCTGCCGCAGCAATTGAGCACGCGCACCGCCGTGCTCATGCCGATCTACAACGAGGCGCCGAGCCGCGTTTTCGGCGCGATGCAGGCCATCATCGAATCGGTGGAACAGACCGGGCTCGGCCGCGCCTTCGATTATTTCTTCGTCTCCGACACCACCGATCCGAATGTGTGGATCGCCGAGGAGCGCGCCTTCCTGGCCATGCGCAAGCGGCTGGGGCCGGACATCCAGCTCTGGTACCATCATCGTCAGCGCAATACGAACCGCAAGGCGGGCAACATCGCCAATTGGGTCACGCGCTGGGGCGGCTCCTACGACCATATGCTGGTGCTCGACGCAGACAGCCTGATGACGGGTGCCTCCGTCGTGCAGCTGGCCGCCGCCATGGAACGCGACCCGGATGCCGGCATCATCCAGACGCTGCCGCTGATCATCAACCGCAACACCCTGTTCGCGCGCATCCAGCAATTCGCCGCCCGCGTCTATGGCCCGGTGATCGCCGAAGGCCTGTCGCTCTGGATGGGCCATGACGGCAATTACTGGGGCCATAACGCCATCATCCGCACCAAGGCCTTTGCGGCGCATTGCGGCATGCCGGACCTGTCCGGCCGCCCCCCTTTCGGCGGCCATATCCTCAGCCATGATTTCGTCGAGGCGGCGCTGATCCGTCGCGCCGGCTACGCCGTCTATATGCTCAACGACATCACGGGTTCCTACGAGGAGAGCCCGCCTTCGCTGATCGACCTGTCGGCGCGCGACCGGCGCTGGTGCCAGGGCAATCTGCAGCACGCCCGCGTGATCGGCTCCAAGGGGTTCCACCCCTGCACGCGCCAGCATTTCGCCAACGGCATCTTCTCCTATCTGGCAAGCCCGCTCTGGCTGCTCCAGCTCCTGGTCGGTCTGACCATCGCGCTGCAGGCCCATTTCATCCGGCGCGAATATTTCACCGACGAGTTCTCGCTCTTCCCGACCTGGCCGGTGTTCAATGCAGAACTCGCTCTGGCGCTGTTCGGCGGCACCATGGGTATCCTGCTGGCGCCGAAGATCTTCGGCCTGATCATCATGCTGCTCGACGGTCCCAACCGCCGGGCGAGCGGCGGCGGCCTCCGGCTGACTCTGTCGGTTCTGCTCGAGATCATTCTCTCGGCCTTGCTCGCCCCGGTGATGATGCTGATCCAGTCGGGCGCGGTATTCGAAATCCTGGTCGGACGCGACTCCGGCTGGAAGCCGCAGCGGCGCGACGACGGGTCGATCCCTTTCCGCGACATCGTCAAGCGCCATCGCTCGCACACCATCCTCGGTGCCTTTGCCGGTGTGGCTGCCTATGTGATCTCGCCCTATCTGTTCACCTGGATGTCGCCGACCATCATCGGCCTCCTGCTCGCCATCCCGCTTTCCTGGGCGTCCGGTCAGCTCGCCCTTGGCCTGTGGCTCCGCCGCCACGGCATCCTGGCGACACCGGAGGAGACGCATCCGCCGGAGGTGGCGACCCGAGCCAACGCGCTGAGCACCGAACTCGCAGCCATTGGCGAAGACGACAGCGATGCCATCGAGGTCGTCTACCGCGATGCGGGCTTCCGGGCGCTCCACGAGACCATGCTGCCGGCTACGGCATCGCGGGAGCGCGGTCGTTTCGAGCAGGATCGCGTCATGGCGCAGGCCAAGATCGCAGAGGCCGCCTCGATCGAGGAGGCCGCCAAATGGCTGAATGCGAAGGAGCGTTTCGTGGCGCTGCATGACCGCAGCCTGATCGCCAGCCTGTCCCGCCTGCACGAACCGGCCAAGGCCGAACCGGCCTAAGGGTCCACCGGCAAACGCGGCATCCGGGCGGGCTTTGAGCGCCTGACCGAAAAGCCGGCAAAACACGACTTTCGTCATTGCCGGGCTTGGTTCGGCAATCCACGGCCAACCTCGACGAGCGACGCTATCTGGATGCCCGGGACAGGTCCGGGCATGACAAAACTCAGCTTTTCTCGGCTCTGTTTGCGATTATCGAGTCAGGGCCTGAAGACCTGCCCCCTGTCGCAGAGGCAATGAAGCGGCTATTGACCGACGGCCTCGCCTTCCAGACCCGGCTCCGTGCCGAAACCGGCCGCAAGCCGAGATTTCAGACGGTTTTCCTGGCGCCGCTTCGCATAGGGCGTGCTGCGATCCGCCGTTTCCTGGACCAGTGGATCCAGCCTTTCGTCGATGGCGGCGATGGCTTCGTCGGCATAAGGGAATTCATCCTGACGCCCCCACGCCCGCCAGGCCTTGGCCACGCTCAGGCGCAGCCGGCCATAGGTATAGGCATAGGCGCCCATGGTCCGCGCAAAGCGCCAAGCATAGCGGGCATAGAAATGCAGCGGGTTTTCGAGCGGCAGCCCGTGGCGCCGCTCCCGGCGGTCGATGATGCGGCCGAGACCGAATTCCGCGAAGGCAACGCCTTCCCGCCGCGGCCCCTCGCGATAGGCGATCAGATTGTAGAGCGTGGTCAGGCGCATGCCGTTCTTGAGCTGCACCCGACGTTTGAACACCCGCTCCATATGCTCGAAATCGTAGTAGCGCCGGCTGGCCTCGTGGAAGACGGCGTCAAGCTCGGCGTCGCTCATTTTGGGATGATGGGTGACGCGATGGTTCAGGTCATATTTGTTGAAGTCCGGGTCCATCCATACGCCGGCGTCCTTCATGCGCTTGTGATCCTCGCTGCCGGGCAGAGGCGTAAGGATGTTGAAGTAGAGCACGTCGATGGCCAATTCACGCTTGATCAGATCCACGTCGCGCAGGATCGATTCTCTCGTATCGGCGGGAAAGCCGATGATGTAGCCGCAGCTGATCACCACTGGATGGCGCTTCCACGCCAGCACCATCTCGCGATATTCCTCGATGCGGTTCTGACGCTTCTTGGCCGCTTCGAGATTGTCGGGATTGATGTTTTCGAGCCCGATGAAGATCAGCCGCACGCCGGCCCGCACCACCTTGTCGATAAAGCCGGGAATGCGATGAGCCATGGTGTCGACCTGAATCAGCAGCCGGGCCTCCAGACCCTCGCGCTCGCGCAATTCGATCAGCCGGTCGCAATAGGCTTCCCAATTGCGGTTGCGGGCGAAATTGTCGTCCGTCACGAAGAATTTGCTGACGCCCTCCGCGGCATTCAGCCGGATGATGGCCTCCAGTTCATCCGCCGTGCGGAAGCGGCTTTTGCGCCCCTGGACGTTGATGATGGTGCAGAAGGAGCATTCGAACGGGCAGCCGCGGCCGAGATCGAAACTCGACCAGTGGGTGAAGGAGCGCCGCACGATAGGCCCAGGCAGGAGCGGCACAGGCACGTTCTGCAGGCCAGGCTGGTCCTTCAGATGATTGTAGAGCGGCTTCAAGGTGCCGGCCACGGCATCGCGCAGCACCGCATCGAGGCGATCGGGCTCGGCCTCGCCGGCAAACTGGCTGACACCGAGTTCCCGTGCCAAAGAAAGCTCCTCGGCATCCTCGCCCAGCATGGCGACACAGCCCGAGACATGGAAGCCGCCGATGCAGACCGGCACGCCGGCGGCTCGCAGCGGACGCGCAATATCCATCGCCCGGGGATATTGGTTGGTCTGCACACCGACCAGCATCACGATAGCCCGCGCGCCCTCGGCCTGATGGCTCCTCAGAATGGCCGAGATGTCGACGCGCGTATTGGTCTCGTCGATGGCGTGGACCCGGGTTTCGACACCGGGACCGAAGACCTGCCGGGATATGGCATCTTCCACCAGGGCCCAGACGCAGGCGAGCGAGTTGGATGGAATGGCGGACCGTATCCAGCGGATCGGATAGCCGTCATCGTCATATCGCGTAGCCTTGATCAGCCAGATATCGACACGACGCACCCGGCTCCCCGGCAGGCCGCCCGGTCTGCCTAGCTCTGCAACCGCCTGCCCCCGCATGCCATGTGCCTCAAGCTATATTATTACTTTTTTGTAGAGCTTTCTTTTCTAATAGCAAGATGAATTTCGCTTGATGGCAAGCTATGCGATGTACCGTCGGGTATTTTACACGAACACCGCGGCACCGGCGCCGCCAACACCCTCACGCTTTGGCGGATGGGTAAGTAGTAAGACGCCAAATCTCAGCATATCTGCTGCAATGACCTCCCTGCCAACAGACGCCGGCCGCTCTTGATCCTGTCCGCGACATCTCCTGCGAACCATCGCTCGGAGTTTGGCGCCGCAAACCGAGCGCGCGAACACCGCCGGCACAAGGACGAGCGTCCCAGCCTTCAGCCTTGACCCGGCTGACCGTTTGAGCCCACCATGACCACTCGGATATTTCGCCCATTGCACTCAGCAAACGACATCGTTTGACGCGCATTGCTTTCATCCTCATCCCCGCCCTGGCTGCCCTGGCTATCGCAGCAGGGCTCTGGTACGCCCCCATCGACTGGAATATCGCTCCCGCCGAAATTGGCTCGGGCCTGCTCTCGCGCGGTTTCTGGACGGCCGCTGCCGTCGGGCTGCTGGCCCAGATCGTCGATGGCGCCCTCGGCATGGCCTATGGAGTGACCTCAACGACCTTCCTGCTTTCGGCCGGCGTGCCGCCGGCCGCGGCTTCGGCCTCGGTTCACATCGCCGAGATCTTCACCACCGGTTTTTCCGGCCTGGCGCATTGGAGGCTGGGCAATGTGGACGGCAGGCTGTTCGCACGCCTGCTCATTCCAGGCGTCGTCGGCGCCGTGTTGGGGGCCTATCTGGTCACCACCATCGATGGCGAGCTCCTCGCGCCCTGGATATCGGCCTATCTGCTGCTGCTGGGCCTCTATATCGTCAGCAAGGCGTTCCGGACCATTCACGTCCGCACCGATCCGCCAACCTTCGTCGCACCACTTGCCGTTGCTGGCGGCTTCGTCGATGCGATCGGCGGTGGTGGTTGGGGGCCGGTGGTGACGACCTCGCTGCTCGGCACCGGCCAGGACCCGCGTACCACGATCGGCTCGGTCAACGCCGCCGAGTTCTTCCTTGCCATCGCCAGCGGCTTTTCCTTTGCCCTGCTCGGCGGTTTCACGCATTGGACCACCATTGCCGGCCTGGTCTTCGGCGGGCTGTTCGCCGCTCCCCTGGCGGCCCTGCTGGGCAGGCAGCTGCCAACCCGCGCCCTGCTTGTCATAGTCGGCGTACTGATCACCTCGCTCAGCGCCTGGAACCTTTGGAAAGCCCTGACATAGCCAAGGCCGCGTTGGCCATTCGGCCGCCGGCCTATCGGCGGCTGAATGGCCGGAACCGATGACCGTTCCCGCTTACGCCCCCACGCCGAGCGATTTCAGCTTGCGATGCAGAGCCGAGCGTTCCATGCCGACGAACTCGGCCGTGCGCGAGATATTGCCGCCGAAGCGGTTGATCTGGGCGATCAGATATTCGCGCTCGAACAATTCGCGTGCATCGCGCAATTGCAGCCCCATCAGCTGTTCGCCCCCCTGCCCGTTCGGGCGGGTCGGCATCAGCGCACCGATTTCCGGCGGCAACATTTCGGCGGTGATAGTGGCATCGGCATCGCCGCCCACCAGAATCATCAGCCGCTCGATATTGTTACGGAGTTGGCGCACATTGCCGGGCCATTCATGCGACTGCAGCACCGCCATGGCGTCGGGGCCGACCACGCGCCGCGGCAGGCCGGTCGCCTGGGCGATCTGTCCCTGGAAATAGTCCACCAGTTCCGGAATATCCTCGCGACGCTCGGACAGGCCGGGCACGCGGATCGGCACCACCGAGAGACGGTGCAGGAGATCTTCGCGGAAGCGTCCATCCGCCACTTCCTCCGTGAGGTCACGCGAGGTCGAGGTGATGATGCGCACGTCGACATGCACCTTGGTGGCGCCACCGACGCGAGAGAAGTTCTGGTCGATCAGCACCCGCAGGATCTTGCCCTGGGTTTCGCGGGGCAGATCGGCGACCTCGTCGAAGAACAGCGTGCCGCCATGGGCCTCCTCGAAAGCACCGACTTTGCGGGCCCGGCCATCGCCACCTTCCACGCCGAACAACTCGGTTTCCATGGTTTCCGGCAGGATCGAGGCCGAATTGAGCACCACGAAAGGTCCCTCGGCACGCTGCGAGGCCTGATGAATGGTGCGGGCAGCCAGTTCCTTGCCCGATCCGGGCGGACCGGCGATCAGGATACGGCTATTGGTCGGTGCGGTCTTCTCGATCACCTGCCGAAGCTGGTTCATGGCCGAGGACCGCCCGATCATCTTGGACGTGCTGCCCGAGATCTGGCGCAGCTGGTTGACCTCCCGGCGCAGACGCGAAGTCTCCAGGGCACGCTCGGCAACCAGCACCAGCCTGTCAGCCTTGAACGGCTTCTCGATGAAGTCGTAGGCACCGATCTTGATCGCGGCTACGGCGGTTTCGATATTGCCATGCCCCGAGATCATCACCACCGGAACTTCGGGGTGCTCGGCCTTCAGGACCTCCAGGAGCTGGAGCCCGTCGAGGCGAGACCCCTGCATCCAGATATCGAGGAAGATGAGATGAGGCCGGCGCTGGGCGACGCTCGCAAGGGCATCGTCGGCATCTTTCGCCGTTCGCGCGCCGTGGCCTTCATCCTCGAGGATGCCGGCAACGAGCTCTCGGATATCGGCCTCATCGTCAACGATCAGAATGTCGGTCGCCATCGTCTAGTTCCTGCTTGCATGAGGTGAATCCAACGCGTCCCCCGGCTGAGACCAGGCACGTCGCTCGCAAACGCTTTTCAAGCGCGTATCGCATAAGCTGCCATCGCCAGAGGGAAGACTGGGTCGATGCATCATTGCGCCGCCTCGTTCTTGGCTGTGCCGGGCTTGGCTGCGTCGGGCTTCGCCGTCGCTTCGGCCGGAAACCACAGGCGCATCATGGCGCCATGGCCGCCTTCGGCCACCGCCGGCGCGTCGAGCAGCTCGATGCCGCCGCCGTGCTCCTCCATGATTTTGCCGACAATGGCCAGGCCAAGGCCGGTGCCCTTCTCGCGCGTGGTGACATAGGGCTCCAGCAGCTTCTGGCGGTTTTCCTTGGGCAGGCCGATGCCGTTGTCGATCACCTCCACGGCGATATCCGCCCCTCTGCGCACCACCCGCACGTCCACGGTGCCCGGACCCTTGCGATCGTCGGGCCGGCCGGCAATGGCCTCGGTGGCGTTCTTCACGATGTTGGTGACGGCCTGCGAGAGCAGGCGCCGGTCGAAGCGGGCGATGATCGGCTCAGGCGGCGGCTGATAGTTGAAGCTGATGTCGGGATAGCCGATGCGCATCATGAACACGACCTGCTTCACCATTTCACCGAAATCCTCGCTCTCGATCGAGGGCTTGGGCATACGGGCGAAGGAGGAAAATTCGTCGACCATGCGCTTGATGTCATCGACCTGGCGCACGATGGTATCGGTGCATTGGTCGAAGACCTCGCGATCTTCCACGATGACCTTGCCATATTTGCGCCGGATGCGTTCGGCCGAGAGCTGGATGGGAGTCAACGGATTCTTGATCTCGTGGGCGATGCGGCGCGCCACGTCCGCCCAGGCCGAGCTGCGCTGCGCCACCACGAGCTCGGTGATGTCGTCCAGCGTGACCACATATCCGTGCTCGCGCATGGTGGACTGCTCGGAGGTGACGCGCACGGTGAGATTGCGCTCACGCCCGTCTCGATTGATGGTGATCTGGCCCTGGACCAGCCGCGACCTCGTGCCGAGGGCGTCGGCGAGGTAGGTGGAGAGCTCCGGCATCAGCTCGGCCAGGGGGCGCCCGACGGGGGACTGGCGCGATTTGATCCAGGTACTGGCGAGGGGATTGACCACGGTGATCTTGCCTTCGTCGTCAATGCCGATCACGCCCGTGGAAACGCCGGACAGCACCGCCTCAATGAAGCGCCGGCGGCTGTCGAGCAGATCATTGGCACCAAGCAGGTCATTGCGCTGGGTGCGCAGCGTATCCGTCATGTTGTTGAAGGTATCGCCGAGCTTGCCGAGATCGCCCGAGCGTCGTTCCACCGGCACATGCACGTTGAGATTGCCGCTGCCGACCTGGTCGGCGGCACTGATCAGGCGCCTGATCGGTTCCACCAGGCGATTGGCGAAGGAAAGGCCGATCCAGATCGCCGCCAGCAGCATATTGAGGGCGATGATGGCATAGAGCAGCGCGAAGTTGACCTGGGTCGGGAAACGGGATGCCTTCAGATTCTCGAAGCGAGCCGAGTCCTCGCCGGTCTGGCGGATATATTCGGCGATCTTGGGATCGAAGGGCCGGACGATGAAGAGATAGCGGTCGGTGTAGGCGGCCAGCTTGATGATCTGGCCCGTGACGTTCTGCGTGCCGGGGTCGATACGCACGGCCGGCTGCTGATCGGCGGCGGCAAGAGCTGGAAACAGCTTGGCCGGCAGAAAGAAGGGCAGGCTGCCGGGCACATAGGACTGGTCGGTCACCTGGCCGTCCCGCGTCAGGATCATGGCGCTGGACAGGCCGTAATTCACGGCGAGCATGTCGAACAGGCGCTGAAATTGCGACCTGTCGGCCGAATAGAGCGGCGAATATTTGTTGAGGTCGGCCGCCATGGACAGGCCGGCAAACCGCAACTGCTGGGCCTGCTCGTCCTGGTAGGAATTGGCGACCGCGACCGAGGTGTTGACGATGTTGCTGACGCGCGTCGAGAACAGATTGTCGAGGCCGCGGTCGAGCGAGATGATCGCCACCGTCGCCAGCAGCAGGACTGGCACGGCGGATACGACGGAAAACAGTCCGATCACCCGCATATGCAGCGCCGCGCCGGCCTGGCCGCGGCGCCTTGCGACGATCAGATTGCCGGCTTCGACCGCCAGCAGCACCAGCAGCGCCACGATGAAGGAAGCATTGACAATGAAAAGCGCATCGATGGCGTTGCTATAGGCGATATCGGTATTGGGCGCCTGCACGGCCGCGTCGATGCCGAGATAGAAGCGCAGATGGGAGACCGTGCTCTTGAGCAGCAACGACACCGGCTCGACGTCAACCAACACGAAGAAGGTGCCAATGGCCGAGGCGACCGAAAGAATGACCAGGCCGAAACCGAGCAAGCCGAGGCGCCGCGCCGGCATGCTGGCAACGTCTGGCACCGTTTGCTGGGCGCTGTCTGCAACTGCCATTCGAACGCCGTCCTCACCTCTGTGTCGATCGATCAGCTCGGCGATTCCGCGCTGAGTGATTCTTGCAACAGTGTTGCCGAATTGTAACAGAATCAAGGCGAAACTGACGAGCGGACTCATCAGAGTTCAGGCGAACTCGCTTTGCTCGCCGATCATCGCCTCGGCTGCCGCCTCGGCGGCATTGCAGAGCCAGTCTTTCCCGCGCCTGCGCAAATCCGCCTGCAGAAGCGGCACTCTGTGGGGATCATCGGCCTGGCAATTGGCGATTTCATGGCCCATCAATGCCAGCATGCGGGGCGACAGAAACTCGTCGGCCGCAGTTTTCACCTCCAGCTTGCGGCTGTTGGGCGACAAGCGCCGCACCAATATGTCGTCCTTCACTCCGTAATGCGGGTCGGGCGCCCGGCAGCGGCCGGTCGCGATCGTTTCCGCCAGGATCGCCCTGGCCTTGGGATCGAAACGGCAGGACCAGGCCGAGATGGTCAGCCTCTTGGCCTCGCGCAGCACCGGCCCTCCCCGCCACTCGCCGCAGGCGACGAAGCGCGCCCGGCCGAGACTCCCGGTTCCCGCCTGCCTGGGAGCGAAACGGCATTCGCTCCGCGGATCGGGCATCGAGGCCCGCAGCCTCCGTTCGTAATCGGGCCTGATGGGGTTTCGTGTCCTGATATCGAACTTGCTCCAGAACGCCTTGCGTTCGAGTTCGGGCAGCAGCACCGCCTTGCGCAGCCATTTGTGATCGCGCTCGAGCACGACGGGCGCCGGATTGGCGAGCCCCGCGGCATAGCCGTCCGCGATTGCCCTGCAGACCTCCCGCGCCGGCGGATCGCCACGGCCACGCACCAGCAAAGCACTGGTGGCAAGCCGCACGAGATCGAGCACATAGGGCATGGAGGCGGCATCGTCGAAATCATTGGCGCCCCAGATCAACCGCCCTTCGCTATCGCGCCAGGTGCCGAAATTCTCCAGATGAGTGTCGCCTATCGCCAGCACTTCCGGCGCCTCGGCAAGCTCCGGACAGATTTCCAGGATCGTCTCGGCCCACCGCCAATAGGTCGCACGCAGGAAGGCGAAAGCGCTGCTGCGCATCTTGCGGTGTTTTTCGTCGAGGTCTCCCTCGACGAAATCGGCTCCGATTTCTGCCTTCAGCCAGTTTTCGTAGGCGCGTACCGAGGTCCTGATTGAGTTCATGCCTGCATCCCCTATCCGGCTGAGTGTAGGAGTGCGGCGAGGCCAGGTGATAGCGGATTTGTCGCCTTGCCCATGTCACGCAACGGTCGGACGCCCATGCTCTATTCTATTCGCGCAGTTGCAACGATCGGCGCATGAAGCGGGAGAACCAGGCATGCGAGCGCAAGCAACGAATGGCGATCTTTCGCTTCGGGCCATCGCCGGCAGCCATGTTGTGCTCCTGGCGCTCGACGCCACCACTAAGGCCCGCCAGGGTCTGCTCGGCTTTGCCATCAAGCGCACCGACATCGCCGAGGATCAATCCTACTGGCTGAGCGGCACCAAATTGTTTCGCGAGGTGGTTCCAGAACCGCGTCCGGGGCAGAAATATTCCACGCTCGAACATCCGATTCAGAGCTTCTTGTGGAGCGACTACACCGCCAAACCCGGCCGCCGCTATGGCTTTCTGATCCGTCCCGTCTACGGCACGCCAAAGAACCTGCGCTACGGCAATGACATCGAGATCGAGGTCACGACCGAGAGCGAGGATAGCGGCAAGCACGCCGTCTACTTCAATCGCGGCGCCATCGCGAGCCAGGCCTTCGCCGAGAAATTCGGCAATCGAGGCCCCGCCGATCCCGATGACAGCCAAGACCGCACCACCCAGTGGCTCTCGCGCGGCCTCCTCGAGGCCGCTCTCGATTTCATCGCCGACACCCGTCCGGGAGAAAGCCTGCGCGTCGCCGCCTATGAATTCAGCTATCCGCCGGTCCTGAAAGCCCTGGCTGCCGCGCATGAACGCGAGGTCGATGTCGCCATCGTCCATGAAGCCGGCCAGGAAAGCGTAAAGGGCGAACGCAGGGATACCGAGGCCACCAGAGCCAACGCCGCAGCCATCAAGGCGGCCGGCCTGCCCAAGGCGATCCTGCTGCCGCGCACCCGCCGCAACGACATCCCGCACAACAAATTCATCCTGCGCCTCTCGGACGATCCGGCTCGTATCGCCCTGTGGACCGGCTCGACCAACTTCACCGCATCCGGCTTTCTGGGGCAGAGCAATGTCGGCCATCTCGTGCGGGATGAGGCACTAGCCGCCCGCTATCTCGCCTATTGGGAAAAGCTTGCCGATGACACCGAGTGGAAGCCCTTGCGCCAATGGGTGGGGGCCGAAAATGCCGCGCCCCAGGGCGAGCTTCCACCAGGCACGATTACCCCGCTGTTCAGTCCACGTCCCGATGACAGCCTGCTCGCCTGGTATGCCGACCGCATCCGGGCAGCCCGGCAAACCGTGATGTTCACGGCGGCCTTCGGCGTGAATGCCACCCTGGCTCAGGCCTTTACCGAAGACGTCGATTTCCTGCGCTACATCCTGCTCGAAAAGCCGCTCGACACCAAGGCGGAGAAACTGCTGGGCAACGATCCCGATCTGCAGATCGCCAATGGCGCGGCTCTCGGCAAGATGACGCTGCGCGCCAAGGTTCCCGGCTGGAAACTCGACAGATGGTTCCTGGAGGAAGGCCATTACCGCTATGAAGGCAATGTCTTCTACATCCATACCAAGATCCTGCTGATCGACCCGCTGTCGGACGATCCACTGGTCATCAGCGGTTCGGCAAACTTTTCCACGAACTCGCTCGTCAACAATGACGAGAACATGCTGCTCATCCGCGGGGACACGCGCGTGGCCGATATCTACATGACGGAGTTCGACCGCATCTTCCGGCATTTCTATTTCCGCAATGTCGCGAACCAACTCGCGCTCAAGGGCAGCGAGGGAACGCAGGCGATCTTCCTGGACCCGACCGACGGATGGGTCGGCGAGAATTTCGAGCCCGCCCGCATGAAGTCCAAGCGGCGCAAGCTCTTCTTCCCGCAATCGCCGAATTGAGCCCGCGCCCGCGCCTCACCGGATGGCGCGGATGACCTGGATATCGAGGTCGCGGATCTTCTTGCGCAACGTGTTGCGGTTGACGCCGAGAAGTTCGGCCGCCTTGATCTGGTTTCCGCGCGTCGCCGCAAGCGCCGCTCCGATCAACGGCTCCTCGATGTCGCGCAGCACTCGGTGATAGAGGCCGGGCGGCGGCAGATCGTCGCCGAACTTCGAGAAATAGCGGGTCATGTGGCGCTCGACCGAGGCCGACAGGGTTTCGTCGACCGAGTTCTCCGCCTCCAGCGGCATGGTCTCCGAGGTCGCCAATTCCTGCTCGATGATGGCAGCCGTCAGCGTCTCCTGGGGATAGAGCGCGCAAAGCCGGCGCACCAGGTTTTCGAGCTCGCGCACATTGCCCGGCCAGCGATGGCGCTTGAGGCGTTCGACGGCGGAGGCGTCCAGATGCTTGGCCGGCAAGCCCTCCCGCTCCACCAGCTTGAAGAAGTGGCGGGCGAGGTCCGGCACGTCCTCGGCGCGCTCACGCAGCGGCGGTAGGCGCAGCGGCACGACGTTGAGACGGAAGAACAGGTCCTCGCGGAACAGGCCCTGCTGGATCAGGATGCGCAGATCCTTGTTGGTGGCGGCCACGATGCGCACGTCGGTCTTGATCGGCGTGCGCCCGCCCACGGTGGTGTATTCGCCCTGCTGCAGAACGCGCAGCAGGCGCGTCTGCGCCTCCATCGGCATATCGCCAATCTCGTCGAGGAAGAGCGTACCGCCCTCGGCCTGCTCGAACCGTCCCACGGAACGGGCATTGGCGCCGGTGAAGGCCCCCTTCTCATGGCCGAACAATTCGGATTCGATCAGGTCCCGCGGGATCGCCGCCATATTGATGGCGACGAAGGCGCCACTGCGCCGCTTGCCATAGTCGTGCAGAGCCCGGGCCACCAGTTCCTTGCCCGTGCCTGACTCACCGGAGATCATCACGGTCAGGTCCGTCTGCATCAGGCGGGCAAGGACGCGGTAGATCTCCTGCATCGCGGCCGAACGCCCGACCAGCGGCATGCTCTCGGCTTCTTCGCCCGAGCGCGACGCCGGCTTGCCGCGAGGCTCGCTCAAGGCGCGGCCGACGATGGCGATCAGTTCCTTCAGGTCGAAAGGTTTGGGCAGATAGTCATAAGCACCCTTCTCGGAGGCCCGGATCGCCGTCATCAGCGTGTTCTGGGCGCTCATCACCACGACAGGCAGTTCGGGCCGCACCTTCTTGATGCGCGGCAGCATGTCGAAGGCGTTCTCGTCCGGCATCACCACATCGGTGATGACGAGATCCCCCTCGCCTTGACTGACCCAGCGCCACAGGGTGGTGGCGTTCCCGGTCGAGCGCACTTCATAACCGGCACGGGACAGCGCCTGGTTGAGCACGGTCCGGATGGCGGCGTCGTCATCCGCGACGAGAATACTGCCTGCCTGCATACTCGATTTTCCTATGCGCTAAAGCGTTTTGTGATTTGAACGTTTCAGTTCAAATCACAAAGACGCGTCGAAAGAACAAACAAGCGGTCACGGCTGAACCCGCTTTGCTTCGGAGTCGGAACGATACATGGGAAGAAGGATGCGAAAGACCGTGCGCTTGTTCTGGCTTTCGCATTCCACGATGCCCCCGTGATCGCCGACGATCTTGGCGACGAGGGCCAGTCCCAGCCCAGTACCGCTGGTCTTGGTGGTGACGAAGGGATCGAACAGGTAGGGCAGGAGATCGGGCGCCACGCCGGGCCCGTTATCCTTGATGCACACTTCGATGGGCAGGCTGACCCGCGAGGACGACCCCGGCACCGAAAGGCGCACGCCCGGCTTGAAGCCGGTGGTCATGGTGATCTCGCCATCCGCCTCGCCGTCAACGGCCTCGGCAGCGTTCTTGACCAGGTTGAGCACGACCTGAACGAGCTGGTCCTTGTTGGCGTGAACCGGCGGTAATGAGGGATCGTAGTCCTCGATGAACTTGATCTTGCGGGCAAAGCCGGACTGGGCCAGCTTCTTCACATGCTCCAGCACGACATGGATGTTCACCGGGCTGCGCGCCACCGGGCGCTCATCCGAGAACACTTCCATGCGGTCGACCAGCTTGACGATGCGGTCGGCCTCCTCGCAGATCAGCTGCGTCAGCTCGCGGTCGGCGTCCTCGACCGACTGCTCCAGGAGCTGGGCCGCACCGCGAATGCCGGAGAGCGGGTTCTTGATCTCATGAGCGAGCATGGCCGCCAGCGCCGTCACCGACCGTGCGGCGCCGCGATGGGTAAGCTGACGGTCCATCTTGTCGGCAATGGTGCGTTCCTGCAGCATGATCACCACGCCGCCGGATTGATCCTGCATCGGAGCGACCTGGATGTCGACATGCCGCTCGCCCCCGAGGCGGGGCGAGCCGAGATCGACCCGATATTCGTTCACCGGGGCGTTGCGTTCGCGAACCTGCTCGATCAGGGCCAGCAGCGGCGAGCCGAAGGGCAGGAGATCCTTGATCAGATTGCGCCGCATCATCGGGGCGCTGACGTCGAAGAAGGCCTCGGCCGCCATATTCGCATCGAGCACCCTGCCCTGCGCATCCACGGACAGAATCGCGTGGGGCAAGGCATTCAGGACGGCTTCATGATTGGGCATGTGGCGCGGCAGGGCTGTCATGCGGCCACCCGATCGAGACTAGCGAAATAGGCGGTGAAGGCGGTCGCCACCTCGCCGGGCTGGTCGCCCGTCAGCACCGACTGGCGCAGCTCGGCATGGCCGCCGCCGAAATAGGTCTGAGCCGCCTCCATTGCGGACGCCAGATGCTTGCGGGCGTGGCGAATACCGTGCGCCGGCCCGTAGAGATCGAGCAGCCCGTGATAATGCTCGAGCGCGAGATCGCGCTGCACCTGTGCATCGGGCACCGGCAGAGCTTCGCCGGCTGCGAGCTCGCGGGCGATATGTCCCGGCAGCCATGGCCGTCCCTGGGCGGCCCGGCCGACCATGATGGCATCGCAGCCCGATTGCTGCAGCATGGCCAGGGCGTCGCTGAGCCCCCGGCAATCGCCATTGGCGACGACGGGAATGCTGACGGCCTGCTTGACCGCCCGGATGGCCTGCCAATCGGCCGTGCCCTTGTAAAATTGCATGCGTGTGCGCCCATGCACGGTGATCATGGCGGCCCCCGCCTGCTCTGCGCGGCGGGCGAGCTCCGGCGCGTTCAGGCTGGCATGATCCCAGCCCAGGCGCATCTTCACCGTCACCGGGACCTTCACGGCCGAAACCGTCGCGTCGATAAGGGTGAGCGCATGATCGAGATCGCGCATCAGGGCAGAGCCCGACCAGCCGCCGGTGACTCGCTTGGCCGGACAGCCCATATTGATGTCGACGACATCAGCGCCGGCGTCGACCGCCACCCGGGCCGCCTCCCCCATCCACCGCGCCTCGCACCCCGCGAGCTGCACGACATGGGGCCCGCCGCCGGGCGCTTCGGCCCGCAAACGCGCCTCCTCGTCACCCGTGGCGAGACGATCGCTCGCCACCATCTCGGAAATCACGAGGCCCGCACCCTGGCGCTGCGCGATACCGCGCAGCACGGCATCGGTCACACCGGACATCGGTGCCAGGACCACCGGGTTCGCCAACTCGACCGTGCCGATCCGCAGCCGCCTTGGCGGCACGGATTCGATTGTGGCCGTGATTTCCTTGCCTACCATGAATGCAGGGCTCCTTTGTGCTCACAATCTAGCCAGTCGCATGGGCGGCAGCAAGCGGAATTCGCCTCCTAAACAAGCATGCCTGCAAAACGGGCAACGCAGGGCAAACCCACCGGTTCCCCAGCTCTGATGCGCCGATTTGCACATTGTCCGCGTTTGGCAAATGATGTGGTTGCGCAAGGGCACCTTCTAAGATCCCTTACAGCCGCGTCCGGGAGTGAAATCGATGAAGTTGAAGCTGTCACAAATCGTTATAGCCACTATCTCAACCATTGTGTTGGCGGGGGCCGCCCAGGCGGGCGATGCTTCCGGAACCTGGCTGAGGGAGAATGGCGAATCGAAGGTGAAGATCGCCCCGTGCGGGGAAGCTCTGTGCGGCTCCGTCGTCTGGGTCAAGGATCCCAAGCATCAGGGCAATGTCGGCAAACGCGTGTTCTACGACATGGCGCCGTCGGGCGATGACAAATGGAAAGGCAAGGCCTTCAATCCCGAAGACGGCAAGACCTATACCGGCACCATGACCCTTTCGGGCAACCGGCTCACCACGGCAGGCTGCGTTCTCGGCGGCTTGATCTGCCGGTCTGTCAGCTGGAGCCGTCAATAGGCCCGGCAGGCGCGCTGCCCAGACGCGCGGCGCGCCCTTTCGGCTGAAACGAGGCCGAGACTTGTTGGACGAAAGGATGTGGAGCGATGGCGACAGAAAGAGAGCCGGCGGCGCGGCCGATTTCGTCGCATGACGTGCCCTGGACGGAATGGGCCGAGGTGCCGCGTTTCGGCGTGCGCTACCGGCACCTCACCCAGGCGGCCGTCGGCGGATCCTACCATGTCGGGGTTGCCATCGAGGAGCTGGAGCCGGGGAAGCAGAGCTCGCCGGCGCATTTTCACATCTTCGAGGAAGAGCATGTCTACGTCCTCGAGGGCGATCTCACGGTACGGGTCGGCACCGAAATATACAGGCTGAAGGCCGGCGACTATATCTGCTTTCCTGCCGGCCAGCGGGCCGGCCATTGCCTGCTCAATCACGCCAGCGCGCCGGCCCGCTATGTGATCGTCGGCGAGCGCAACGAGAATGAGGTGGTGGTCTACACCGACTCGAACAAGGTGCTGGTACGGGCGCTCGGAAGGGACGCCCTCCTCGACCTCGAGGCAGCGCGCAATTACTGGGACGGCGAGGACACCGGCCTCGACGATCCAGCCTTTCCACGCCCCGACATCATCGGCAATCTTGCGGCAAAGCCGATCAAGCCGCTTGCGCCCATCTCACAGGACGACGTGCCCTGGGACGAGAACGGTGCCGGGCCGCAATTCGGCGGCTCTTCCAAGCACCTGAGCTACGCCGCTGCGGGCAGGGCCTATCGGGTCGGCGTGCTGATCGAATCCCCGGCTCCCGGCATGCGCCTCTGTCCGACCCACTACCATATGCTGGAGGAAGAGCATGCGCTGATCCTCGAAGGAGAGCTGACGCTTATCCTGGGAGAAGAGCGCCTTGCCATGAAACCGGGAGACTATGTCTGCTTTCCTGCCGGGCGGAAGATCGGCCACTCCTTCGTCAACAGCGGCGCGGGTCCCTGCCGCTACCTGATGATCGGCGAGCGCAATCCGAACGAGGTGTGCGTCTATCCCGACTCCAACAAGATGGCGGTCGACGCCCTCCGCGTGGAGCCGGGGGTTTTCGACATGTCGGCGACAAAGGGGTATTGGGACGGCGAGAAGACGCGATAGGCGCCAATTCCCGCGATCCCGGAGAGAAACCGCGCCGCTGATTACAGCCCTAGCTTGGCCTTGAGGATGTCGTTCACGGCCTGCGGGTTGGCCTTGCCGCCGCTCTGCTTCATCACCTGGCCGACGAACCAGCCGAGCATGGTGGGCTTGGCCTTGACCTGCTCGACCTTGTCGGGATTGGCCGATATCACCGCATCGATGGCCGCCTCGATCGCACCGGTATCGGTGACCTGCTTCATGCCGCGGGCCTCGACGATGGCGCGCGGGTCGCCGCCCTCGGTCCAGACGATCTCGAACAGATCCTTGGCGATCTTGCCCGAAATGACGCTTTCGCCGATGAGATCGACGATGCCGCCGAGTTGCTGGGCCGAGACGGGCGAAGAGGTGATGTCGAGCCCCTCCTTGTTCAGCCGGCCGAACAATTCGTTGATTACCCAGTTTGCCGCGATCTTGCCGTCACGGCCCTTGGCGACCTCCTCGAAGAAGTCCGCAGATTCGCGTTCGGCCGTCAGCACGCCGGCATCGTAAGCCGACAGGCCGTACTGGCTGATGAAGCGCGCCTTCTTGGGGTCGGGCAGTTCCGGCAAATGGCTGGCGAGATCATCGACATAGGCCTGATCAAATTCGAGCGGCAGGAGATCCGGATCGGGAAAATAGCGATAGTCATGCGCTTCTTCCTTCGAACGCATGGACCGCGTCTCGCCCTTGTTGGGATCGTAGAGGCGGGTCTCCTGGTCAATGGTGCCGCCATCCTCCAGAATGCCGATCTGGCGACGGGCCTCGACCTCGACGGCCTGGCCGATGAAACGGATCGAGTTGACGTTCTTGATCTCGCAGCGCGTGCCGAAGGGCTCGCCCGGGCGGCGCACGGAGACGTTGACGTCGGCACGCAGATTGCCCTTGTCCATGTCGCCGTCGCAGGTGCCGAGATAACGCAGGATCGTGCGCAGCTTGGTGACATAGGCGCGCGCCTCGTCGGCCGAACGCAGGTCGGGCTTGGAGACGATCTCCATCAGGGCCACGCCCGAGCGGTTGAGATCGACCAGCGAGACGTCGCCCACATGCATGGACTTGCCGGCATCCTGCTCGAGATGAAGCCGCTCGATGCCCACGCTCAGCGTCTCACCGGTCTCCGGCACCTCGACGATGATGGTGCCCTCGCCGATGATCGGCTGCTTGTACTGCGAGATCTGGTAGCCCTGCGGCAGGTCGGGATAGAAATAGTTCTTGCGGTCGAATACCGATTTCAGATTGACCTGCGCCCTGAGACCGAGACCGGTGCGGATGGCCTGGCGCACGCATTCCTCGTTGATCACCGGCAGCATGCCGGGCATGGCGGCATCGACCAGCGACACATGGCTGTTGGGCTCCCCGCCGAACTTGGTGGAGGCGCCGGAAAACAGCTTGGATTCGGAGGTGACCTGGGCATGGATTTCCATGCCGACAACCACTTCCCAGTCGCCCGTGGCGCCCTTGATCAGCTTCTTGGGGTCAACCGTGGCGTTCATGTCTAGGCTCCGGTTCAGAATAGAATTCAATGTTGCAGCGGGCTGACGTCAGCCTCGTCTGTCGGCATTCAGGTGCCGGTTCTCGTAGTCGATGATCCAGGCCACCATGTCTCGCCAGATGAGTTCGGCGAGTTCGGGCGGCAATCCTTCGATTTCAGCCCGCCTGCAGGCAGAGGCCACCACTTCCTCGACGCGTTCGGGGATATTGGCGGGCAGGCCGTCGCGGTTCTTCACCTTGACCACCCGTTGCACGACCCTGAGGCGGCTGGCCAGCAGATGCACCAGCTTTTCGTCGATGGCATCGATCTCCCGGCGCAGATCCGCCAATGTCTCGGTCGTGCCCGATGTTTCGCCGGTGTTCTGGCCGCCGCTCATGCTCAGGCCCACCAGCGTTCTGGTCGCCCGAGCGAGCCGGCCGCCTGTTCGACGGCATGGCCGAGGGTGAACAGCGTCTCCTCGTCGAAGGGGCGCCCGATGAGCTGCAGGCCGAGCGGCAGGCCGCCCGAGGACAGCCCCGCCGGAACGGACAGGCCCGGCAGGCCGGCCAGGTTCACCGTCACCGTGAAGACGTCGTAGAGATACATCTCCACCGGATCGGCCCCACCCTTTTCGCCGATGCCGAAGGCGGGTGACGGTGTGGCCGGCGTGAGGATGGCGTCGACGCCGGCGGCATAGGCCTGTTCGAAATCGCGCTTGATCAGCGTGCGGATCTTCTGGGCCCTGACGTAATAGGCATCGTAATAACCGGCCGAGAGCACATAGGTGCCGATCAGGATGCGGCGCTTCACCTCGGCGCCGAAACCGGCAGCGCGGGTGTTCTCGTAGAGCTCGGTGATCTCGCGGCCGGCAACCCTCTCGCCATAGCGCACACCGTCATAGCGGGCCAGGTTGGAGGAGCACTCGGCCGGCGCCACGATGTAATAGGCCGGCAGGGCATATTTGGTGTGCGGCAGGCTGATCTCACGGATCTCGGCGCCGGCATCACGCAGCCAGTCGATGCCCTTCTGCCAGAGCGCGTCGATCTCCGCCGACATGCCTTCGACCCGATATTCCTTGGGAATGCCGATGACCTTGCCCTTGACGCTGCCGCCGATCGCCGCCTCGTAGTCGGGTACGGCGATATCCATGGACGTCGTGTCCTTGGGGTCGTGCCCGGCCATCGAATTGAGCATGACGGCGCAATCGCGCACGGTATGGCCGAAGGCGCCCGCCTGGTCGAGCGACGAGGCGTAGGCGATGATCCCCCAGCGTGAGCACCGGCCATAGGTCGGCTTGATGCCGGTGATACCGGTGATGGCGGCGGGCTGGCGGATGGAGCCGCCCGTGTCGGTGCCGGCCGCACCGGGGCACAGGCGCGCGGCCACGGCGGCGGCGGACCCGCCCGAGGAGCCTCCGGGAACCAGGAAGCCGTCCGGCGTCTTGCCGGCAGAGCGTGCGTCATCGAGCTTGCGCTTGCCTTCCTCGGCGCTCCAGCCCGGCGGCAGCCAAGGCGAGACGGCCGCTCCGAAGGCGGAGGTTTCGTTCGACGAGCCCATCGCGAATTCGTCATTGTTGGTCTTGCCGAGCATCACGGCGCCATCGCGCCAGAGCTGGCTCGTCACAGTCGACTCGTAGGGGGGCACGAAATTGTCGAGAATGCGCGAGCAGGCGGTGGTGCGTACGCCCTCGGTGGCAAACAGGTCCTTGACGCCGAGCGGCACGCCTTCGAGCGGGCCGCCCTCGCCCCGGGCGAGCTTGTCATCGGCCCGCGCAGCCATCGCAAGCGCCTGTTCCGGCGTCTCCAGCACATAGGCGTTGAGGCCGCGTGCCTTCTCCATCGCATCGAGATAGGCCTTGGCCGCCTCGGTCGCGGTAAACGCCTTGGCCTTCAGGCCGTCGCGGATTTCGGCAAGGGTGAGATCGGTAATATGGCTCACGGAAGAATGTCCTGAACGGATACGGCCCGGGTTCGGAGCGGCCGGGAAGGCAGCGGCTCGAACGCGCGGGGCCTGGAAACGGCGTAACTCAGTCGACGACCTTGGGAACGAGGAAATAATTGTCCTCGGAAGCCGGCGCGTTGGCGACGATCTTCTCGGCGATATTGCCGTCCGTCACCACGTCCTGGCGCTTCTTCATCACCATCGGTGTCACCGACGTCATCGGCTCGATGCCGTCGACGTCGACTTCGTCGAGTTGGGCCACGAAATCGAGGATGGCATTCAGTTCGCCCTGCAAATGCGGAACGTCTTCTTCGGTGACGGCAATGCGCGCGAGACGCGCGATACGCTTCACCGTGGCGGCATCGACAGACATGAAACCCTCGATTGTGCGCAAAATCACGGAACGGCGCGGTCTATCACGCGTAGCTTTGCAGGCGCAACCAGTCTTGTCCCCCATGATGCCGCAAGTCGGGGGAACGAGTCACGCTGGTTTGACGCCATTTGCGCGATGGCTCTCGCATGAGGCCGTTGCGCAAGCTATCCTGCCTCTGCGATTGGGGGACTTCCATGAGAGCACGCTGTGTCCTGCTCCTGTTCGTGCTCCTGGCTTTCGGGAGCGGCATGACGCCGGCCTCCGCCAAGCTGCTCGCCCTGATCGTAGGCAACAACACCTATCAGGAAGTGCCGCCGCTGCAGACGGCAGTGAACGATGCCCAGGCGATGCGCGAGGCATTGCAGCGGGCGGGCTTCGCGGTCACGCTCGTGGAGAACGGCACCAAGCGCCAGATCAGCCGGGCCATGGCGACGATGGAGGGCGCCATCAGCCCTGGCGACACCGTGCTCTTCCACTACTCCGGCCACGGCGTCGAGATCGACGGTCAGAACTGGCTGTTGCCCGTCGACATCCCTACCGCAAAGGAAGGCGAGGCCGGCCTCATCAAGGACGAATCCTTCAACGCCGCCGACATCATCGATCGCTTCCGCGCCAGGGGCGCGCGGCAGGTGGTGGCGATACTCGATGCCTGCCGCAACAATCCCTTCGCCCAGGGCGGCACACGCGCGCTGCCCGCGACCAGGGGGCTTGCACGCATGGAAGCGGATGGCGGCGTCTTCATCATGTTCTCGGCCGGCACCAAGCAGGAAGCGCTGGATCGCCTCTCGGCGGCCGATCCGGAAAAGACCTCCGTCTTCGTGCGCTCCTTCCTGCCGCTGCTGGGGCGGCAGGATCTGACGCTGATCGACATGGCCAAGGAAACGCAGGAGAAGGTGCGTGCCCTTGCCCGCAGCGCCGGACGAGAGCAGGTGCCGGCCTATTATGACGGGATCGTCGGCAGGGTCACGCTGACGGGCGAGCTGCCCTCGGCGCGCGCAGGCACTCCACCGCCTGCAATCACGCCCGACCCACCTTCCGCCGGCAACGGCCAGTCGGAAAACCTGTTCTGGCAATCGATCCAGAACAGCTCCGATCCCGCCATGTTCCAGGCCTATCTCGACCAAGTGGGCGCCGGCACGTTCACGGGCACCTACAAGGTGCTCGCCCAGATCAAGCTCGCCGCGTTGCAGCCCAAAGCCGCGCAACAGCCGGCAACGAAACCGATTCCTTCCCCGCCTCCGGCAGCCGGGCAGGCCACGGCGTCACCGCCGCCGGTGCCCGGCAACGCGCCCCTGGATGCCGCCGTGACCGCCTGCGACCAGGCTGCCGCCGATACGCGCGATCCCGACAAGCCGGCCGCAGTCACCGGCGTGAGGCTGTCGGCCGACAGCGCCTCTGCGGCTATCGCCGCCTGCAGCAAGGCCATTGCGGTGCCCGGTGCGCCGCGCCGCGTCTATTATCAGCTTTCCGCTGCCTACGGACAGAATGGACAGGACGCTCTGGCGCTGGCGCAGCTTCAGAAGGCCGCTTCGCTCGGCCACGGGCTTTCACTCTACGAGTTGGCCGGGCGCTATCTGGCCGGGCGCGGTGTTCCCAAGGATGCCATCAAGGCACTCAGCCTCTATTACAAGGCTATCGATGGAAATTATGGGCCGGCCGTCAGTCGAATCGCCTGGATGTATGCCAACGGCCTCGGCGCCAGCCGCGATTATCGCAAGGCCGTGGCGATCTACGAACTCGGGGTCAAGAACAAGGAACCCACGGCCTATTCCGGCCTCGGCCTGCTCTATCTCAAGGGCCAGGGCGTGGCCAAGGATGTCGGCAAGGCCTGCGACCTCTTCAGGCAGGGCGCGTCGGCCGGGGACGCCGACGCGGCCGGCAATCTCAATGCCAAATGCCCGCCGGGCTGAGCGACAGGCGCAGGCAGCCCGGATGGTTAGACATGAGCGGAGACGAGGGATGTCGATGAAACTGCTGGCAGGTCCGCTGTTCGCCACGGCGCTGGCGCTGTCGTGGAGCGCACCGGGCCTGGCGGATCATGCCCGTCCCCTGCTGCTTGCCCAGGCGAGCCAGTCGGCCGAGGACATCTTCTGGCAATCGGTGCAGAACAGCACCGATCCCGCCATGTTCCAAGCCTATCTCGACCAGGTGGCCAACGGGACCTTCAAGGGCGTCTACAAACCCCTCGCCGACATCAAGCTGAAGGCCCTCGGCAAGGCTGCCGCACCGGCCATACCGATGGCGCCAGCGGCGGAAACAACGGCACAGGACCGGGCCACACCGCCGCCGGCGACGGAAGCGGCAACTTCGTCTCCATCCGCCCAGACTGGGCGGGATGTTCCAACATCGCCGGATATCGAGGCCTGTGATCGCGCGGCAGCCCATGCGATGGACGAGCAGAAGCCGGCCAACCTTCCCGGCGTCACCTTCGACAAGCTCGACACCTCGGCAGCCATCACCGCTTGCCTCAAGGCGACGAAGCTTGCCGACGCGCCAGCCAGGGAGTTCTTCCAGCTCGGACGCAGCTATGACAAGGCCGGGAACTACAAGGAAGCCATGGTGGCTTACAAAGCAGCGATGGAAAAGGGGCACAAACGGGCGCTCTACAATGTGGCGACCGGCCTGATGAAAAACCAGCGCGGCGTCAAGAAGGATCCGGCAGCGGCGTTGGCGCTGTTGGAGAGGGCCGCAGACGAGAAGGTCATGTTCGCCCTTTCCGGGCTGGGCGATTATTACCGCCTTGGCGTCGGTGGCCGCCGCAACTACCCGAAGGCGATCGACTACTACAATCAGGCCATCGCAACCGGCGATTCACAAGGCTATGTCGGCCTCGCAATCATGACCTATGACGGCACGGGCGTGCCAAGAAACCGCAACAAGGCCTGCGATCTCTGGCAGAAAGGCTCCAGCCTCGGGGACGTCAACGCCGCCGACTACAGCAAGCGCTATTGCCGTTATCGGTAAGACTGCGCCACAGATAGCCTATGGACAGGGAGGCGCGGGCGGGCTGCCGATCAGCGCGAACTCATTGGAGAGGACACGCCACGTCTCGAACGTTTCAGCCTGCAAATTCATCGCTTAGGGTGCAGGCTGCCTGCGCTCCTCCCATGCATCCTCACCCGACTTCCACGCTCTCGCCGGACTTGGGAGCGAGCACCCTCGTCTTGGTGCCGGCGAGCCCTGCGGCGAAGGTGTCGGCATTGCTTACCAGGCCGGGGAATGTGGCGTAATGGCAGGGGATGGCGACATCGAGATCGAGATAGCGCTTCACCGCCAGCGCCGCGGTTTGCGGGCCCATCGTGTAGCGGTCTCCGATCGGCACCAGGCCGATCTTGGGCTGATGCAATTCCGCGATCAGGGCCATGTCGGAAAAGATGTCGGTATCGCCGAGATGATAGAGCGTCGGCTGGCCCGGCGCCTTGAGGATGAGCCCATTGGCGTTGCCGACAGCAATGCTGACGCCATTGTCGATCAGGCTGGCCGAATGATCGGCTCGAACCATGGTGGCGCTGAAACCGCCGAGATCGACGGTGCCGCCGGTGTTCATCGGCTCGACCTTTTCCACGCCCTTGCCGGCCAGGAAGGTCACGAGATCGGCGTTGGAGACCACCGTCGCGCCGGTTTCCCGCGCCAGCTCGATGGTGTCACCGACATGATCGGCATGACCATGGGTGAGCAATATGTGGCTGATGCCCGCGCTGACGGCGGCACGATCGCCTTTGAAGGAGGGATTCCCGCTCAGGAAGGGGTCGAACAACACGGCCTTGCCGTCGAATTCGACCCGAAAAGCGGCATGGCCGAGCCAGGTAATACGCATTTGGGAAATCCTTTGAACAATGAGGTTGGTGCTTGGATCAGAAAACCATAACGCCTGAGCGGCGCAAAATGCTATCGGGATTCTCGCAGGGGTCCACGATGAGGCGCCCTTACCGGGAGCGCGGAGGTCCTCGTCCGCTTCCAGGACCGTGACATTCAATGGATGGGTAGAGCGGACGAGGACGTCCGCGCTCCCAGGGATATTTCCTTGATTGTTGATCTCTTCGACCTTGCAGAAAACCTGCCCGCCAATCAGCGCCTGCTCGGCCTCGATCTCGGCACCAAGACGATCGGCCTGGCGCTTTCCGACGTGATGCTCACCATCGCCTCGCCCCTGGAGACGATCCGCCGCACCAAATTCACCGCCGATGCCGAGCAGTTGCTCGCCCTCTGCGCCCGGCACGAGGTCGGCGGCCTGGTGCTCGGCTATCCACTCAACATGGATGGCAGCAAAGGCCCGCGCGCCCAGGCTTCCGAGAGCTTTGCCCGCAACCTGCAGCGCCTGAGCGACCTGCCGGTTGCCCTCTGGGACGAACGCCTGTCGACGGCAGCGGTGACCCGAACCTTGCTGGAAGCCGACGCTTCGCGTCGCAGGCGGGCAGAAGTCGTCGACAAAATGGCGGCATCCTTCATCCTGCAAGGCGCGTTGGATCGCCTGGGCTACGGGCGATGACCTCATGCGAACCATCACTGAACCAGCGCGCCAAATCGACGTCATCCTGGAAACCGACGTGCTGGTGGTCGGCAGCGGCCCGGCGGGGCTGGCAGCCGCCCTCGCCTCCGCGCGTGCCGGCGCCGAGACGACTCTGTTGGAGCGCCATGGCTGCTTCGGCGGCAACATCACCCAGGTGGGGGTCGAGGGCTTTGCCTGGTACCGACACGAGCACACGGTCGACAGCGAGGGTATCGGCATCGAGTTCGAACAGCGCGCCAAGGCGATGGGCGCCGCCCAGCCCGAACCGCAATCCGACAGCCAGGCGCTCGACGCCGAACTGTTCAAATACGTCGCCGACGTCCTGGTCCAGGAAGCCGGGATCCGCCCCCTGCTCCACAGGCTGGTCGTGGGCACCCTTGTCGAGGACGGCGAGATCAGGGGTGTGATCACCGAAAGCAAGGCCGGGCGGGAGGCGATCCTCGCCAGGCGCGTGGTGGATGCGACCGGCGATGCCGACATCGCTTTCCGGGCGGGCGCTCCCACCTACAAGACACCACGCGAAGAGATGCAGGCCGCTTCGGTGATGTTCTCAATGTGCGGCGTCGACAAGCGCCGGTTCATCGAGGCGGTGAAGTCCGATCCGCAGACCTACAAGGACTGGGGCGGCGGCGAATGGACCGTGGAGACCACCGGCAAGGAGGATGCTATGTTCTCGCCCTTCCTGCGCAAGCCTTTCAGCAAGGCAATCGAGGCCGGCGAGATTCCCGCCAATCTGTCCACCATCTGCGGCACCTGGGGAGCGGTTTCCGACCAGGGGGACCTGACCTATCTCAATCTGGTGCATCTGCCCGAGGTGGATGGGACGGATCCCGGCGACCTCACCAAGGGCGAGATCGAGGGGCGGCGCCAGGCTGTGATGGCGGTGGAAGCCCTGCGCCGCTACATGCCCGGCTGCGAAACCGCCAAGCTGCGCAATTTCGGCATGACGATCGGCATTCGCGACACCCGCAAGATCGACGCCCACTACAACATGGCGGGTTCGGATGTGCGCGAACAGGCGCGTTTCGATGATTCGATCGGCATCTTCCCCGAATTCATCGACGGCTACGGCATTCTGATCCTGCCGACGACCGGGCGATATTTCCATGTGCCCTACCGCGCCATGCTGCCTTACAAGATCAAGAACCTGATCGTCGCCGGCCGAAGCATCGGTGGCGACAAGGTCTCGCATGCGGCCGTGCGCAACATGATGTGCTGCGCCGTTGCCGGCCAGGGGGCGGGCGTCGCCGCAGCGGTTTCCCTGAAGAGCGGGCGCTCCTTCCACGACGTCGATATCGCGCAGGTGCAACAGGAACTGCGCCGCCAGGGCGCGCGGATCCATTGATGCCGGCCGGAGCCGGAACGGCGGAAGCGATCAGCGTCCGTGCCGTTCCAGCGCTTCGATCACCGCCTTGGGGACCTCGATGGTGTCCTCCGCGCGCCTGCGACCGGGAATATGCACGCCCTTGCCGGACAGCCTTTCCAACTGCTGCCTCAAGCGGTCGGCAAAATCCGGCTCCAGCAGATCGGGCTTCAGGGCGAGAACGAACAGGCCCGCACCCGGGCTCTTCGCACCGGTCATGAAGCGGGGAGCATCGAGCGACCAGTTCGCCCCGCTGATGCCGGCCGCCAGCACTTCGACCATCAGCGCGATATTGCCGCCGCGCGCGCCGCCGAAAGCCAAGAGGGCTCCCTTGACGGCTTCGCGGGCATCGGTCGTCGGCTGCCCCTGTGCATCGATCGCCCAGCCCTCGGGAATGGCCTCGCCCTTCTCGGCGGCCTGCCGGACATTGACGAAGGCCGTGGCGCTGGAAGCCTGGTCGATCACCAAGGGGGGCTCGCCGGCGACAGGCGCCGCGAATGCCAGCGGATTGGTGCAATAGACCGCCTCGCTGCCCAACGCGGCTGCCATCAGGGCCGGACCATTCGAAGCGGCAAGAGCCACCAGTCCCCGCTCGGCCAGGCGGCGCACATAGGACCCGAGCTCCCCGGTGGTATAGCTGTTGCGCTGGGCAAAGGCGGCCAGCCCATAGCGGCCTGCGCGGTTGCACAATTCCTCGAAGGCCCTGTCGAAACCAAGCTGGGCGATGCCGCCTTTCGCGTCAGAGCGGATGATGGCCAAGGCCGGATCGTCGAGCTCCGGCTCCACGTCGGTGGCGATCCTGCCCGAGGTAAAACCGACCAGGTAATCGCGCAGATGGGAGAGCCCCACCGAGGAGCGCCCCACCCATTCGGCGGCCACGACGGCATCGGCGAGCGACCGCGCGATCGCCTCGCCGGCACCGGCTCCGCGGCAGGCGCCATAAGCGAGAGTCCAGGCCGCCTCCCGCCCCAATCTCACGACATCCGACATCGGCGACCATCACTCCCAAAGCATCCTGCGATCTGCCGGAATACACAGGAAATTGTCCAGCAAAGAGTTGGACCAACCGAGCATTCGGGCACAATCGCCCGATTGTCTAGAACGCCGAAGCCGGATCCGGCCGGCTGCTTGCCAGTTTCGTGCGATAGATGAGCAGCGCCGCGACCAATCCGCAGGCTGCCGCCACCGACAGCCACAGCCCGGGAGCGGCCTTGTTCTGCAAAAGCGAGATCAGCCAAGTGGAGATCGCCAGCGAGAAACCGCCAAGCGCCGTGGCGAGGCTGTAGGCCAGCGAAAAGCCCGTCGTGCGGACATGGGCCGGCACGATCTCGGTCAGGGCCACCACCATGGCGCCGTTATAGCTGCCATAGAGGAAGGAAAACCACAGCTCGACCTCCAGCATGCGGGAAAAGCTCGGGGCACTGACCAGCCAGGACAGCGCGGGATAGGCCGTCACCAGCATCAGGAAGGAGAAGATCGCCAGAATGGGAAAACGCCCGATGCGGTCCGACAAAGCTCCCATCACCGGCAGCCAGATGAAATTGGAGATGCCGACGCAAAGGGTGACGACGAGGGCATCGGACTCCGACAGCTTGAGCACATTCTTGCCGAAGGTCGGCGTGTAGACCGTGATCAGATAGAAGGAGACGGTGGTCATCAGAACGAGCATCACGCCGAGCAGCACGACCTGCCAGTTCTGCAGCAGGGAAGACACGGCCTGCTGCAAGGTCGGGCGGATGTGGCGTGCCTCGAACTCGGCCGTCTCCTCCAGGCTCCGGCGCAGGAAGAACAGCAGCGGCACGATCATGCAGCCGATGAAGAAGGGAATGCGCCAGGCCCAATCGGTGATGGTCGCCGGCACGAACAGGCGATTGAGCGCATAGCCGATCAGGGCGGAGACGATGATGGCGACCTGCTGGCTGCCCGATTGCCAGGAGACATAAAAGCCCTTGTTGCCCGGGGTTGCCATCTCCGCGAGATAGACGGACACGCCGCCCAGTTCCACGCCCGCCGAAAAGCCCTGCAGCAACCGCCCGACCAGGACCAGGATCGGCGCCATCAGGCCGATGGTGGCGTAACCGGGCACGAAGGCGATCAGCACCGTCCCCATCGCCATGATGCCGAGCGTAACGATCAGCCCCTGCCGCCGGCCGATGCGATCGATATAGGCGCCGAGGAACAATGCGCCGAGCGGCCGCATCAGGAAACCGGCACCGAACGTCATGAAGGCTTGCAGAAGAGACGTCGTTTCGTTCTGGGAGGGAAAGAAAGCCTGGGAAATCTGGGTGGCGTAGAACCCGAACAGAAAGAAATCGAACATTTCGAGGAAATTGCCGCTGGTGACCCTGAGTACGGTCCCCACTTTCGACTGAGCTGCCGCCGCGCCTGCCATGAGCGTCCTTCCTGTCTGCTCGTGTTCTGCGCCCCCCGGCGCGAGCATTAAGAGCCAGCCCCCGCGCCCGGACAAGGGAAATATTCCGTGGGCCGGGAGGAGAGCGGCCCTCCCGATCCATGCGAAAAGCCCGCCGCGGAAAGCTCGGCAAATCGCGGATGGCCCGGCGGAGAGGGTTCACCTCCCCGCCGGGCTGACCGAAGCGAAGAACGCCTCCGGCTCGTCCACCTCGATGAGTTTGCGGCCCTCGATCAGCCAGAAACGGCTGCCGACGGCCCGTACGAAGCTCCTGTCATGCGAGACCAGCAGACAACTGACGTTGGGACGCAGCAATTCCCCCTCCAATGCCTCCTGGCCTTCGATGTCGAGATGATTGGTCGGCTCGTCGAGGAGATAGAAGTTCGGCTCGGCCAGGCGCAGCATCAAAAGGCCCAGGCGGGCCTTCTGGCCGCCGGAAAGCCGGCCGATCGGCCGGGTCTGCTTTTCGATGGCGATGCCGGCTCCGGCCAGGAGGGAGCGCCCGCGCTGGTCGCCGATATCGAATCGATGGGTCAGGGCGTGATGCGGCGTCTGCCCATCGTCGAGATCGGCCAGGGCCTGGTCGCCATAGCCCAGCACCAGGGCGGGCGTTGCCTTGATGCCTTCCGCGCCTATTTCCGGCTGCGCTATGGCGCGGCGCAGCATGGTGACGAGGCGGCTCTTGCCCGTCCCGTTCCGGCCGAGGAGGACGATGCGATCGCCCTGGCAGATGAAGTGCTTGCCGGTCCGGAACAGCAGCGTGCCATCCGGTGTCGTCACGGCCGCATCCTCCAGCGTCACCAGCACCTTTGCATGCGTGCCCTGGCTGGCAAGACGAACCGCCCCGGCGGAGCGCTCCTGATGGGCCGGCCTTGCCGCCTCCTCCAGCCGCTCTGCCCGCTCCTTGAGCTGCTTGGTCTTGACCACCAGCAGATCGCTGCCGGAGTTGATGCCGATATTGTTCAGCTTCGCGGCCTGCTTGCGCAACTGCTGGGCCGTCCTGATGTCGCGCTGATAGCGCCGCTCCTCCGAAGCGTCGGCTTCCGCGAGAGCAGCGCGCGCCCGCGAATAGGCCAAGGGAAACAAATGCGACCCCTCCGGGCGCAGGAACAGGGTGCGGTTTGTCGTGGCATCGAGGAAGGCGCGATCATGGCTTGCCACCATCACGGGCACGTCCCGCGGCAGGGCATTGAGCCAGTCCTCCAGCAGCGCGATCTTGGTAAGATCGAGATGGTTGGTGGGCTCGTCGAGCAGCAGGAGATCGGGCTCCCTGACCCAGACCCGGGCCAGCATGGCAAGCCTCAGCCACCCCCCACTCAACTGCCCAAGAGGTTTTTGCCGCAGATCGTTCGGCACCTGCAGCGAATCGAGGGTGACGTCGACGCGCCAAGCCTCGCTCGCCTGCGCCTCTTCGGGCAGCGCCGCGAGGACGGCCTCGTAAAAGGGGATGTCCAGAAGGAGGGACGGCACATTTTGTTCGACATGGCCGACGGTCAGCCCGCGTGACCTTATGATGTCCCCCTCCCCGGCTTCCATCGTGCCGGCAATGCAGCGGAGCAAAGTGGACTTGCCCCGGCCGTTGGCCGCCACCAGGCCGATGCGGTCGCCGGCATTGATGGTGAGGGTGAGTTGCGAGAAGAGCGGTGCGCTCAGCGTCACGCCGAGGTTGCGCAGGGTAATCAGGCTCATGGAAATTCTCTGGTCCGAACCGGCGATCGCAATGTCCCGGGCATCAAGCCATCGGGGGGATGCAGGGCGAAGGCGCGGCGTTTGACGATGCGCAATCACGAGCGGGAGCTCGTTCTGCACGGCCATCAGGGCAGACCAGTACGGGGGAAGAAACGGCCTCTGGTCAGCCCTGCAAACGCATTTGCAGGGCCTGGACTGGGCCACGCTGGCGATGATGGTCGGAACGAATAATCATGCGCAGCCCTCCTTTCCCAGGTTCGAGTACCGCGATCGCGGATAGCATTGGTCGGGGGGATAGGCAAGGCAGTCCGGAGGGGCGATCTCCAGATCGATCACTTTCTTGTGGCGATGGCAGCACTTCCAGGAGGTCGATCGCGCCATCATTCGATGGAGCTGAGGAGATAGCCCATCCAATGCCCGCGGTGGAAAAATGCGCCAGCCTCATCTCCTGCCTTGCTGCCGTCACCTGTGCGGCCTATGAAGTCGGCTTTGATGACAAAGCCAGCTCCAGCGACGTATCCGCACCGCCACCTCCTCGGCATAGAAGGCCTGACGGAGAGCGACATCATCAGCCTGCTCGACGAAGCCGACGAGCACATCGCCTTCAACAGGCAGGTCGAGAAGAAATCATCCGCCTTGCGCGGGCGGACCCAGATCAACCTGTTCTTCGAGCCCTCGACGCGCACCCAGTCCTCCTTCGAACTGGCAGGCAAGCGTCTCGGGGCAGACGTAATGAACATGTCGGTCGGCTCGTCCTCGGTGAAGAAGGGCGAGACGTTGATCGACACGGCGGTGACCCTCAACGCGATGCGGCCCGATGTGATCGTGGTGCGCCATAACCAGGCTGGCGCCGTGCATCTCCTGGCGCGAAAAGTCGATTGCGCCGTGGTCAACGCCGGGGATGGCGCCCACGAACATCCGACCCAGGCCCTGCTCGATGCCCTCACCATCCGCCGCAACAAGGGGCGGATTGCCGGGCTGACGGTGGCGATCTGTGGCGACATCCTGCATTCGCGCGTCGCCCGCTCCAACATCCTGCTGCTCGGCACGCTTGGTGCCCGCGTGCGCCTGATCGCCCCCTCCACCCTGTTGCCGGCCGGCATCGACCGCTTCGGCGTCGAGATCCACAGGGACATGAAGGAAGGCCTGGATAACGCCGACATCGTGATGATGCTGCGCCTCCAGCGCGAGCGCATGGCCGGCGCCTTCATCCCATCCACCAAGGAATATTTCCGCTATTTCGGGCTGGACGAGGAAAAGCTCAGTCATGCCAAGCCGGATGCGCTGGTGATGCATCCGGGCCCGATGAATCGCGGAGTGGAGATCGATACCGCCGTCGCGGATGGCGCGCAGTCGCTCATCCGTGAGCAGGTGGAAGCGGGCGTCGCCGTCCGCATGGCCGTGCTCGAAGCGCTCGCCCGCAACCTGCCGAATGCCTGAGGGGAAAATCCGTTGAATAGTGCTCGCCCTCTGCTTCTGGCCAATGCCCTCCTGACCGATCCCGCCGCCCGCAGCCAGCAGCGCGGCGGCCTGCTGATTCGCGACGGCGTCATCGCCGATATCGGACCCCACCTCACCGCCGGTGTCGTTGGCCCGGATATTGCCGTCATCGACTGCGAAGGCCAGATCCTCGCACCTGGCCTCATCGACATGCGGGCCGTGACGGGCGAACCAGGCGCCGAGCATCGCGAAACGCTCGCTACCGCCTCTCAAGCCGCAGCCGCCGGCGGTGTCACCACCATCGTGTGCACGCCTGAAACCCATCCGCCGATCGACGATCCCGCCGTGGTCGATTTCGTGCTGCGCCGCGCCCGCGACACCGCCATCGTGCATGTCCATGCCATGGCGGCGCTGACCAAGGGTCTGGCCGGCCAGGAGATGACCGAAATCGGCCTGCTCGGCGAGGCCGGCGCCCTGGCCTTCACCGACGGCGCACGCAGCGTGATGAATGCGCGCGTGATGCGCCGGGCGTTGACCTATGCGCGCGATTTCGACGCCCTCATCATCCATCACACCCAGGACAAGGACCTGGCCGGCGACGGGGTGATGAACGAGGGCGAATTTGCCAGCCGCCTCGGCCTGCCCGGCATCCCCGCCGAGGCCGAGGCAATGCTGCTGGAGCGGGACATGCGCCTGGTCGCCCTGACCGGCGGGCGTTATCACGCCGCCACCGTCACCTGCCGCGCCTCCCTGAACGTATTGCGCCGGGCCAAGCAGGACGGGCTCAACGTCACCGCCTCGACCTCGATCAACCACGTCACTCTCAACGAGAACGACATCGACGGCTTCCGTACCTTCTGCAAGGTCTCGCCGCCGCTGCGCCATGAGGATGACCGCTTGGCCCTGGTGCAGGCCATCAAGGACGGGCTGGTCGACGCGATCGTCTCCGATCACAACCCCCAGGACGTCGAGACCAAGCGCCAGCCCTTCGCCGAGGCGGCCGACGGCGCCATCGGCCTGGAGACCATGCTCTCGGCGGGACTTCGCCTGGTACATGACGGTTCGCTCGACCTGATCGGCCTGCTGCGCGCCCTATCGACCCGCCCCGCCGAGATCCTGCGCCTGCCCGGCGGCACACTGGGCAAGGGGGCCGGCGCGGACATCATCGTCTTCGATCCCGACGTGCCCTTCGTGCTCGACGCGGCCAAGCTGCGCTCGCGCTGCAAGAACTCCCCCTTCGACGAAGCCCGCCTCAGCGGCCTGGTTTCGCGGACCTTCGTTTCTGGCAAGCAGGTGTTCGAGCGGAGCTGATACCAGCGTCCCCGCTTGGGAAAAGCCATGCAGGTCGCGTATTGCCCGACCTGGCGCTGCGAAGGCGGTCATTGGTATGCCGGTCTGAAGACCGGCACACCAGACCGCGCCCAGGCATTATTCGTCGAAAGCCTGGTCCAAGGCCTGTTTCTGCGCCGCGCTGGGCGCGCCCAGATAGACCGGCTTGTCGCCGTCGCGGACCTCCGCCCAGGCCCGGCGGCCATCCGCCGTGAACAGGAAGACGCTGCCATATTCGGCACAGGTCACGTTGGTCGGGCAGACCATGGCGACGCGATAGGGAGAACCGTCGACATTCACCTGCTTGGAACCGAAGGTCATGTAGTCGCCCTTGCGCCTGAGGACGTCGGACAGATAGTCGGGAACGGGCGACAATTCCTTCAGCAGGGCACTATAGGCACCCTTGTAGGGCTGGGCCTTCACCAGCCTGTCCAGGGCGGGAAACTCCTTTTCGACCTGCTCGTTATAGGTCGGCTGCTGCGCGAGGGCAGCGCCGGCAAACGCGAGGAACAGGGCCGAAGCCACGATGGCACGCATTCAAATCTCCTTCAGTCGGCCGTCCCGCACATGCGGCCTGCGCTGGAGCAAAGCGCGTTCACATGCGAACGCTTGTTTGCCCTAGCTCTTAACTCTTTGTTCCGACGCGTCTTTGCGATTCTCGGTGATTCCGGGAAATAACAAAACGCTTTAGCGTCATACAGCATTGAACCAGCTCGGCACATGGGGAAAGCCTTAGCGTGCTCCCGGGTCATCGCAATCTGGTGCCCATCAAAGGCTGAGGAAAACTCCTTCACCGACACCTCACCCCGCGTGTCGATGAAAATTTTCGTGGCCGGGCCTTGGTCAGTGGCGATAGTGTGCGGCACGGACTTTTCCTTCAAAGCGAGCTGCCGATGTTTGCCGACCTGACCCTGACGACGACGCTGGCGGCGCTGCTGCTCGGCTATCTTCTCGGGTCGATCCCCTTTGGCCTGATTCTCACCCGCGTGGCAGGGCTGGGTGATATCCGCGCCATCGGCTCGGGCAATATCGGCACCACCAACGTCCTGCGCACCGGCCGCAAGGATCTGGCGGCGGCTACCCTGATCCTCGACGCTCTCAAAGGCACGGCCGCCGTGCTGCTCGCCCGCCATTTCTGGGGGGATGGGGCCGCCGTCGTCGCCGGGCTCGCCGCCTTTGTCGGCCATCTCTTCCCGATCTGGCTGAAATTCAAGGGCGGCAAGGGGGTCGCGACCTATCTCGGACTGCTCGCCGCCTTCGCCTGGCCCATCGCCATTTTTTTCGCACTGGTCTGGGTCCTGGTGGCCTTCACCACCCGCTATTCTTCCGCCTCCGCCCTGACCGCCAGTCTGCTGAGCCCGATCGGGCTGTTGCTGATGGGCTACCAGCGTGAAGCCCTGCTCTTTGCCGTCCTCTCGGCGGTCCTCTGGGTGATGCACCGCGCCAATATCGGCCGCCTCCTCAATGGCACGGAGAGCCGCATCGGAAAGAAGGCGTGACGTCGCCAGGCTCAGTCCTTCCGGATGAAGAAAAGCTGGATTGGCTGCGCCTGATCCGCTGCGACGGCATTGGCCCCGTCAGCTTCAAGGGCCTCCTGGAAAGCCACGGCTCCGCCCGCGCGGTGATCGAAGCCTTGCCGGAGATCGCCAGGCGCAGCGGCCGAGCCCTCAAGCTGCCATCCGAGGCCAGCCTCCAGCGCGAATTGCAGGCCATGGCTGCCCTTGGCGCCCGCTTCGTGGCCATGGGCGAAGCGGATTACCCCGTCTCCCTGGCCGCTATCGATTCGGCTCCGCCCCTCCTCGCCGCCTGGGGTTCGCTCGCTCCCTTGTCCCGGCCGATGGTCGCTATCGTGGGCGCCCGCAATGCCTCCGCACTCGGACGCCGATTCGCTGCTGCAATGGCGAGCGAACTCGCCAATGCCGGCTTCACCGTGGTTTCCGGCCTGGCACGCGGGATCGATGAAGCGGCCCATAGCGCGACGATCGGAAACGGCACCGTCGCCGTGGTCGGCGGCGGGCTCGGCAATATCTATCCTCCCCAGCACCTACAGCTCGCACGGGACATCGGCCAGGCGGGCTGCGTCCTGTCCGAAATGCCGTTCGACTGGGTGGCGACCGCACGTGATTTTCCCAAACGAAACCGTATCGTTTCGGGCCTGTCGCTTGGCGTGGTGATCATCGAGGCCGCCGCGCGTTCCGGCTCTCTCATCACCGCCCGCCTGGCTTTGGAACAGGGGCGGGAACTGATGGCAGTCCCGGGCTCCCCACTCGACCCGCGCAACGAAGGCAGCAACAAATTGCTGCGCGAGGGTGCCGTCCTGGTCCGGCATGCCGGCGACGTGCTGGAAGCCCTTGCGCCACTGGTCGAGCGCCCGGTAGCGCCGCCGCGGCGACCCGTTCAACCTCGTTTCAATTTCGAGCCCCCCTCCTCCGAAGCCCCTCCCACCCCACCGTTCGCCTCGACGGGCGACCCCGACCAGAATCGGCTGATCGCCGTGCTCGGTCCCTCGCCCGTGGCTATGGATGAGCTGGTGCGCGCCAGCGGCCTCGATGCCCGGCGGGTTCAGCTCGCTTTGCTGGAGCTCGATATGTCGGGACGGATCGAACGGCACGGCAACGGCATGGTGTCGCTGTTGTAAGCCGCTCGGTCGAATTGACTTACCTTCGCCTTTTGCCCATCTTGCCGCCGCCTTGGTGGTTGCAACACCGCCTGATCCGACAAATGCGCCGGTTTGCAATTTTCGGATTTACCCTTATTTGGCAGTTAGTCGACGGCTCCAGGACGCCTATTCGCGCCGAAAGCCGGACGGCCTGCTCGTTTCCATGCCCTGTTTGGCCGGCCACCAAGGTGAGCTCCTGGCAGGGAAGATTTCGTTTTCCGCGTAGTGAACGGCCCGCCCCATGCCTGTCGTCATCGTTGAGTCGCCTGCCAAAGCACAGACGATCAACAAATATCTCGGTTCCAACTACCAGGTGATCGCCTCCTATGGTCACGTGCGCGACCTGCCGGCCAAGGACGGTTCGGTGGAGCCCGACGCCGATTTCGCCATGGTGTGGGAAAACGATGCCAAGGCCGGCAAGCGCCTGTCCGACATCGCCAGGGCGGTGAAGGAGAGCGACAAGCTCATTCTGGCAACCGACCCCGACCGCGAGGGCGAGGCGATCTCCTGGCACGTCCTGGAGATCCTGCGCCAGAAGCGCGCCATCAAGGACATTCCTGTCGAACGTGTGACCTTCAACGCCATCACCAAGGATGCGGTGCTGAAGGCCATGAAGGCACCGCGCGAGATCGACGAAGGCCTGGTCGATGCCTATCTCGCCCGCCGGGCCCTCGACTATCTCGTCGGCTTCCGCCTGTCGCCGGTGCTCTGGCGCAAACTGCCGGGCGCCCGCTCAGCCGGACGCGTTCAATCGGTAGCCCTGCGCCTGGTCTGCGACCGGGAACTGGAGATCGAGCGCTTCGTCGCCCGCGAATATTGGTCCCTCGTCGCTACGCTCGCCACGCCGCGCGGCGATCTGTTCGAGGCTCGCCTCGTCGGGGCCGACGGCCAGAAGATCCAGCGCCTCGACGTGGGCACGGAGAAGGAGGCGCTCGCCTTCCGGAACGCCCTCGATCGGGGCCATTATGTCGTCGCCAGCGTCGAGGCCAAGCCCGCCCGGCGCAATCCCTTCCCGCCCTTCACCACGTCGACGCTGCAGCAGGAGGCCAGCCGCAAGCTCGGCCTGTCGCCCAACCGAACCATGCAGATCGCCCAGCGTCTCTATGAAGGCGTGAACCTGAATGGCGAACAGGTCGGCCTGATCACCTATATGCGTACCGATGGCGTCGACATGGCCCCGGAGGCCATCGCTGCCGTGCGCAGCATGATCGGCAAGAGCTATGCCCCGGGCTATTTGCCCGAAACGCCTCGCCGCTACACCACCAAGGCCAAGAACGCCCAGGAAGCCCACGAGGCGATCCGCCCGACCGATCCCTTCCGCACCCCCAAGGATGTCGCCCGCTTCCTCGACAACGAGCAGGCCCGGCTCTACGAGTTGATCTGGAAGCGTACGATTGCCAGCCAGATGGCGTCCGCCGAGCTCGAGCGCACCACCGTCGACATCCTGGTCGAGTCCGGCGGCCGCAAGCTCGACCTGCGCGCGACGGGCCAGGTCGTCAAGTTCGACGGCTTCCTCACGCTCTACAATGAAGACCGCGACGATGATGGCGACGAGGAGGACGGCAAGCGCCTGCCCGCCATGTCGGCTGGCGAAACGCTCGACAAGAAATCGATCGCCGCTACCCAGCATTTCACCGAGCCGCCGCCGCGCTACAGCGAGGCAACGCTGATCAAGCGCATGGAGGAACTCGGTATCGGGCGGCCCTCGACTTATGCCGCGACGCTCGCCACGCTGCGGGATCGCGAATATGTCTCTGTCGACAAGAAGCGCCTGAAGGCCGAGGACAAGGGCCGCCTCGTCACCGCCTTCCTCGAGAGCTTCTTCGCCCGTTACGTCGAATATGACTTCACCGCCGCGTTGGAGGAAAAGCTCGACCGCATCTCCAACCACGAGCTCGACTGGAAGGAAGTCCTGCGCGATTTCTGGCGTGATTTCTCAGCCGCCATCGACGGCACCAAGGAATTGCGCACCACCCAGGTGCTCGATGCCCTCAACGACCTGCTCGGTCCTCACATCTTCCCCGACCGGGGCGACGGCTCCAATCCGCGCCAATGCAAGGTGTGCGGTACCGGCACGCTCTCGCTCAAGCTCGGCAGGCAGGGTCCCTTCATCGGTTGCTCCAACTATCCCGAATGCCGTTACACCCGCAATTTCTCCGCCGGCGCCGGCGCGAATGGCGAGGCGGAAGGTGGCGGGGAGGCAGGCACGAAGAAGCTGGGGACCGATCCGGAAACCGGCCTCGACGTCACGCTTCGCGACGGGCGTTTCGGTCCTTACGTCCAACTCGGCGAAGGCGACAAGCCCAAGCGTTCCAGCCTGCCGCGCGGCATGAGTGCCTCCGGCGTCGACCTGGAGCGGGCATTGGCGTTGCTCTCTCTGCCCAGGGAAGTCGCCGTCCATCCGGATACGGGAAAGCCGATCCTGGTCAATATAGGCCGCTACGGTCCTTATGTTCAGCATGAGAAGACCTTTGCCAGCCTCGACAAGGACGACGACGTGCTCTCGATCGGCGCCAATCGGGCGGTCGACCTCATCCTCACCAAGGAGAGCGGCGGTGCAGGCCGCCGCTTCGGCGGCAGCGCCCCGGCCGGCCGGCCCCTCGGCGATTATCCCGGCGGCGGCAAGATCGAGGTCAAGCCTGGCCGCTATGGCGCCTATGTCACCAATGGCAAGGTCAACGCCACCCTGCCCAAGGGTATGGAAGCCGATTCCATCACCCTCGAGCAGGCGATCGAGTTGATCGCCGCCAAGGCCGGCAAGGCACCGGCGGCCAAGAAGGCGCCAGCCAAGAAAGCCACCGCCGCCAAGAAGCCTGCCGCCAAGAAGGCAACCAAGGCAATCGTCGATTCCGACGAGGTGCCATTCGATACCGATTGAGGCGGCGTTTCCGGCAACTGTAGTTGAGCGAGTGTCAGGCCTTGAACGGGGCCTGATCGCGCAAGATTGCATTGAGAGTGATGAGGATCTTTCGGGCCAAGGCGATGAGAGCCAGTTTGGGCGGCTTTCCGGCTTGTCGCAGTGCGCGATAAGTTTGGGCGAAGTTGGATTTGGATCGGCTGGCTGAAACAGCAGCCATGTAGAGGGCCTGGCGCACGCGGCGTCTGCCGCCGATGACTTTGCGTGTGCCGCGCATGAGGCCGCTATCGCGATTGAAGGGAGCCAGGCCTGCCAAGGCGGCGATGGTCTTGGGCGAGCGTTGGCCAAGTTCGGGCAGGAGAGCCAGCAGGGTCGTGGAAATGACCTTGCCGATGCCTGGAGTGGAGCACATGAGTTGGCGCCTTTGCTCAAGGCTGTCATGGCGGGCAATGAGGCGAGTGATATGCTGGTCGAGGCTGGCAATGGCGGCCTCCAGCCAGGCGAGATGGTCCAGGAGGCTGTCGCGGATCTGGGCCATGTCGGCTTGAGCCAGGCGCGTCAGTTCCTGCTTGCGGGTGGCGACGAACTGGTCGCGGCGCTTGTGCAGCAAGGCCAGTTGCTGGCGGTGGGGATCATCGGCAGGGTCGGCTTGCAGGTTGAGGCACTGGGCCATGGCGGCGAGCATGCGGGCGTCGATGGCGTCGGTCTTGGCCAGCAGGCCGATGGACTTGGCAAAGTCGCGGGCACGGGCCGGATTGATGCGGACAAGGGACAGTTGCAGGCTGGCCAGAGCCGTACGCAACGGCCCATCATAAGGCCCGGTCGCTTCGAAGGCGACGAGCTTGATTGGATCGGCTCGCAAGCGCTCGAAAGTCGAGGTGATCGCCTGTGGGGTGTTGTCGATGCGCTCGACATGCTGGGTGGTGGCATTGAAAATATCGAGATGGTGTTTGGAGACATCGATCCCGATGAAGCCAGGGTGTATGATCATCGCGCCTATCCCTGTGCTACGAGGTCCGGTGGTGCGGCCTCGATCAACTGTTCAGGTTGGGTACTCGAACGCGGGCGAGGACCAAGCCGGAAAACGGCCTTAACGGGCCGGGGTGCACACGGTCTCTCGCCCGCACCCATCCTGACACATTCCAACTACACAGGGTGCACGGGCATCTTGCCCGTTCTTCCTATTCTGCGAATGCCGCGTTTCCAGGAACGGGCAAGATGCCCGCGCACCCGGAATTCGCCATGCGGAGCGCCATCCTGTTCCGGCCGGCACTTTCCTCTGCTCGCCAACAACTCTAGCTTGCCTGAGGCAAGCAAGCTGGAGGTGGGCTATGGTTCGTCACGCTGTGAGATTCTTCAGCGCCCTTTTGTCTTGCAATCTCGCTGCCTTGCCAGCCCTCGCCGGTGATGCTGCAACACCCGACATTATTGGCTTTTCCAAGGATGGGCGCTATTTCGCCTTCGAGGAATACGGCACCCGTGACGCCTCGATCCATCCTTACAGCACGATTTTCGTGATCGATCTCGACACCGGCAAAACCGTGCCCGGCGCGCCCTTTGCCGTCGAGCATGACAAGGAAGGCCCCGAGCTTGCGGCTCGGGCCGAGGCGCGCCAACAAGCCGAGCCCCTGCTGGCCCGGCTCGGCATCGACAAGAAGCCGACCAGGCAGGTCGTGTATGAGGGCGCACGTCTGTTCGATCCACCGACGCCCGATCAGGCCTATGCCACCATGGCCGCCGAGGTGACCAATCTCAGCATCGGGGATGCGGTTCCCGGCGGCGACGTCACCGTGGACGTTTTGCCCCGCACGATCACCGATGCGACCTGCGCGGCTCGGGGGCGCGACAAGCTCAAGAGCTTCTCACTGGTGCGCACCCTGCCCGAGAACAACAGGGACAATGTGATCGTCTATGTCGACGAGGCTGCCGGGCATAAGCGCGGTTGCTCGCAATCCAACGGCCTGAACGCGCTCTTCGTCTACAGGCCGGCCAATGCCAAGCCGCGGCTGGTGGCGTTGGTCAGCTATTGGCCTCACAGCTGGGAAGAGCCCGACCGGCGCCATCTCGCCATTCCAGTGCCGCTGCCGTGAAGCAATCAATCCGCTACCATCGTCCGTTGCGCTTGTTCCAGGCGAAGAGCAGGTCGGCGAAGCGGTCATAGGCAAAGCGGGTCAGCACGATGATGCCCGGAGCGCCGAGCAAAGTGGCGATCCAGCCCTGGCCGGGGGTGCGCCGCCAGACGGCCAGGGCGACATCGGCGCCGACCAGCAAACGGCCGTCCTCGTCTGTTGCATGCAGGCGGCGCCTGACATCGTCGAGGCCGGCGCCGAAGTGCGCGAGGGCGTCCGGTTCCAGATTGATGTCGAGGAACTCGATGCGCCCGGCCTTGACCGCTTCGATCAAACGGCTCTTCTGATGACGGATGCCGGCGTCACACACCGGACATTTGGTATTGTACCAGACCGTCAGCGGCCTGGTGCCGTCCGGTCTGGAGACCTCATTTGCCATCCCAGCTCTTCAGCGCCTCGAGCTTGAGTTTGCGCTGCTCCTCGACGGAAAGCTTGTAGTCGCCCTTGTAGGGAGCCGATTCGAAGGAGCCATAGGTCGGGTTGGCGATCACCATCCAATCATGGCCCCAGCGCGCAGCATTTTCGGCGAACACCTTCTCGCGCTCCTCGGGCGTGCCCTTATAGGCGTCGGTGAAATCGCCGAAATTATCGCCGACCAGCAGCAGGATGCGATAATCCTTGGCAATCACCGCCCGCCGCGTTCCCTTGGCCGACTTCCAGTCCGGCTGTTCCTTGGCGCTAAGGAAGGTGTCGACATTGCCGCCGGTCGGGAAGCCCAGCTTGGTCATCAACTGCACGGTCGGCTCTTCCTCTTCCTTGGTGCGGTTGGTGACATAGAAGACCTTCACGCCCTTGGAAGCGGCATATTGGGTGAATTCCACGGCGCCGGCGATCGGCGTATCGATCTGCGCCTTGACATATTGGGTCCAGGTCTCCGGGGTGAAGCGCGTGCCCGCCTTGACGTTCCAGGCCTGGTAGTTCGAGGTGTTCAGCAGCGTATCGTCGACATCGAGGACGATGGCCGGCGGAAAATTCTTGAAATCACCGGTCTGTTCGGCAGGAGCCGCCGTCCAGCTCGGATCGGCCAGGGCCTGATCGAGACGGATGCGAGCCAAAGCGAAGGCCGCCAGCGCATTGCCCCTGGCCTCGACGGCGGTCTGGTCCCAGAGCACGGCATTGAGATTGTCGTCGGGCTTGGCGCTCTCCTCAGCCGCAGCCGTTGTGACTGCCGCCGAAGCCGCGACGAGCGCCGACGTGAAACAAAGTCCGATCAAACCACCCCGCATGCCATGCTCCCAGTTTGGACCCGCAGTAAAACCGGAACGATAGCACCGGCCCTTGAAGGGTCAACGCGCCAATTCCGCAGCAATGCACGCAGCACTGGTGTGCCGATCCCCGTCGGCATCTTCTTCGGCAATAGGGATTGTCTTTAAGAATGCCGATCTGGAGATCGGTACATCATGGTCCCTCCCAACAGAAATGCTGCATCGCAGCATTTCTGTTGACAAGCTGCTCTTCGATGCCTATATGGCAGCTGTCTGGTTCAGTCGAACCGTCCCTCTGTCCGCCTGTGCCGGCGGATCGTATGAAGGATTTTGGACAGTCTGTCCCGGCACGTCGAGTTTCCTGTCGTTCCGCGTTTTGCCAGACATGGCTCTGCCGCGCTGTGGGATCCGTTGGGATCGCCGCGCAGAGCGCTTCGACAATCTCTTCCTTCGACAGACAAAGCTGCCGATCGCGCAGGACGTCGCGGAAATCCGCAATGTCCACGATTGGCTTCGACAAATACCCTATGCGTTGGTCTATGATGCTACCGGATCCACTGCCCGCTTTCCTCGGGCATGCCGGGCCGCCAACGCCAATTCGGAATAATTTCTGTGGTTCGTAAAAACAAACAAGCCGAGGCATTGGAACCCGCCCTGCCCAGCCGTGAAGACATTCTCGCTTTCATCGCGCGCTCGCATGGCCGGGCCGGCAAACGCGAGATCGCCCGTGAATTCGGCCTGGGCGGCGCCGAGAAGATCGCCCTCAAACACCTGCTCAACGAATTTGCCGAGGAAGGCATCGTGCAGCGCAACCGCAAGGGCTTCAATGCTCCCGGCGCCCTGCCCTCCTCCCTCGTTGCCGACATCACCGGCCGCGACCGCGACGGTGAGCTCGTCGCCATCCCTTCGGACTGGAACGAGGACAATGGCAAGCCGCCGCGCATCGTGGTGACCATTCCCAAGCGCTTCGGCGGCGCGGCCCCGGGCGTCGGCTCAAGGGTTCTCCTGCGCATGGCCGATGGCGGCTCGGATCATCAGCCGACCGGACGGGTGATCAAGGTGCTGGAGCGGCTGCGCCAGCGTATTCTCGGCGTCTTCCGCCGCCTTCCCAATGGCGACGGCCAGATCGTGCCGATCGAAAAACGCAATGCCGGACGCGAAATGCTGGTCCGTCCCGAGGATGCCGCCAAGGCCGAGGACGGCGAACTCGTCGCCATCGAACCTTTGCGCGGCGCCCGCCATGGCCCGCCCATGGCGCGCATCGTCGAACGGGTCGGCAAGGTCGGCAGCGAAAAGGCGATCAGCCTGATCGCCATCCATGCACATGACATTCCCTATGTCTTCCGCAAGGACACGCTTGAGGAGGCCGAGGCTGCCAAGCCCACCACCTTGGCCGGCCGCGAGGATTGGCGGCGCCTGCCGCTGATCACCATCGATCCGGCCGATGCCAAGGATCATGACGATGCCGTTCATGCCGAACCGGATTCCGATCCGGCCAATCCGGGCGGACACATTCTCACCGTGGCGATCGCCGATGTCGCGGCCTATGTCAGACCGGACTCGCCCCTCGACCGCGAAGCCCTGATCCGGGGCAATTCGGTGTATTTCCCCGATCGCGTCGTGCCGATGCTGCCGGAGCGCATCTCCAACGATCTGTGCTCGCTGCGAGCCAACGAGGACAGGCCAGCGCTCGCCGTGCGCATGGTCATCGCGGCTGATGGGCGCAAGCTTCGTCACAGCTTTCATCGCGTGATGATGCGCTCGGCCGCCAAGCTCTCATACCAGCAGGCCCAGCGCGCCATCAACGGCGATCCCGATGAGGTGACGGGCCCGCTGCTTGCTCCCGTCCTCCAGCCCCTTTGGGCCGCCTATGCCTGCCTGAAGACGGAGCGCGAGGGCCGTGGGCCGCTCGACCTCGATCTGCCGGAGCGCAAGATCCTCTTGAAGCCCAATGGCATGGTCGACCGGGTGGTCGTTCCCGAACGTCTCGACGCCCACCGGCTGATCGAGGAGTTCATGATCCTCGCCAATGTCGCGGCCGCCGAGACGCTGGAAGCCAAGAAGACGCCGCTGGTCTACCGTGTGCATGACGAGCCCTCGATGGAGAAGATCATTGCCCTGCGCGAGTTCCTCCACACGCTCGACATCCCACTTTCCAAGCAGGGGGCCCTGCGTCCGAGCCAGTTCAACGCCATTCTGGAAAGGGTCGTGGGCACCGACAACGCCCATCTCGTCAATGACGTGGTGCTGCGCTCGCAGAGTCAGGCCGAATATTCGGCGGAGAATATCGGGCATTTCGGCCTCAATCTGCGGCGCTATGCGCATTTCACTTCACCCATCCGCCGCTATTCGGACCTGATCGTCCATCGCGCCCTGATCCGCGCCCTGCATCTGGGCGATGATGGCCTGCCGGCAGAGATGACGCCTGCGATGCTCTCCGAGATTGCTGGCCGTATCTCGGCCTGCGAGCGGCGCGCCATGACGGCCGAGCGCGAGACCATCGACCGCCTGATCGCCCATTTCCTCGCCGACCATGTCGGCGAGATCTTCCAGGGGCGCGTCTCCGGCGTGATCAAGTCGGGCCTGTTCGTCAAGCTGCTCGAAACCGGGGCCGACGGCTTCGTACCCGCCGCGACGATCGGCCACGACTATTATCGCTTCGAAGAAAACGCGCATCAGCTTATCGGTGCAGCCACAGGTGAATCCTTCCAGCTCGGCGATACGGTATCGGTGAAGCTGGTGGAGGCGGCGCCGTTCGCCGGTGCGTTGCGCTTCGAGATCGTCTCGGACGGTCAGAGGCGGCGGGCGCCCGGGCGGAAGGTCGGCGTGGTCAAGCGGCCGCGCATCACCGATCGCAAGGGCAATGCAGCCAAGCGCAAGGCCAAGGCGCTCAAAGGCAAGCGCGCCGGGAAGGGAAGTCGGCGATGAAAAAATATCGGCCCGAGCAGCGCGATGCGGCGCTCGCCATGCGGCGGGGTGCCTTCGGGCGCTGCCCCAATTGCGGCAAGGGCAAGATCTTCACCTCCTACCTCAAGGTCGCTCCCCGCTGCAGTGTCTGCGGAGAGGATCTGTCGCATCATCGCGCCGACGACGCTCCACCCTATTTCACCATGCTGATCGTCGGCCATGTCGTAGTCGCCGGCATCCTCACCTGCGTGATCGAGACGGAGATGCCGCTCTGGTCGCTCGGCGTGATTTTTGGAACGCTCACGGTGGTATTGTCGCTGGTCCTGCTTCCGATGATCAAGGGCGCCATCATCGGGCTGCAATGGGCAAACCGCATGCATGGCTTCTCCGGCAAGGCCGATCCCGACTCGTTTTCTCCTTACTGAGCCATGACCGACATACCCGTCTCGCAACTGAAACCCCGCCCCGTACGCCCCCGCGACTCCGCGTCGTTGATCCTGCTCGACCGCGCCGGCAAGACGCCGCGCATCCTGATGGGCAGACGGCATTCCGGCCATGCCTTCATGCCCGGCGTGATGGTGTTTCCCGGCGGGCGTGTCGAGGCGGCCGATCGCAGCATGAGCGCCTATGGCGCGCTGGCCGCCCATACAGAACGCAGCTTGCTTACGCGCGTCATCAGGCCCTCTCCGGCCAAGGCCAGGGCGCTGGCCCTGTGCGCGATCCGGGAAACCTTCGAGGAAACCGGCATCCTGCTCGGCGAGACCGGGCTCGGGGCTCCGCCGACCAGTAGCCCTCATTGGCGGGCCTTCGCCGAGCACGAGGTCTTTCCATCGCCCGAAGGCCTGCATTTCGTCGCCAGAGCCATCACGCCTCCCGCCATGAAGCGCCGATTCGACACCCGCTTCTTCGTGGCCGATGCGCGTTCCATCGCACACCAGACCGACGGGGTCGTCGGTCCCGACTCGGAACTGATCGAAACGAAATGGCTCTCCTTCGACGAGGCCCGGGCGCAAGATCTGGTCTGGATCACCCGCACCATCCTCGAGGAAGTGGCCAAGAGACTGGAAATTGGCCTGGAGAAGGATGTTCCCGTGCCCTTCTATCGCGAGCAGCGGGGCGTGCGGAGCCGGGAGGAGATCTAAAAGAGTCGGAATGGCCGGCATGAGCGCACAATTCCCGCCAGGACGCTCTTCTTTTGGTTGACTTCAGCGCTTCCATGAGTAGTGTGCGCCAAGATTCAAAAGGGCCGCGCCATTGCGCGGCTTTGCTGCCTTAGCCGATACGGTCCGGTAGCAATATTCGGAGCATCACCATGGCCAAGGCCGCAACCATCAAGATCAAGCTGCTTTCGACGGCAGACACGGGCTACTTCTATGTCACCAAGAAGAACACCCGCACCAAGACCGAAAAGCTCGCGATGAAGAAGTATGACCCCGTCGCGCGCAAGCACGTCGAGTTCAAGGAAACCAAGATCAAGTAAGATCGGTTTCCGGATCGGAATCAAGGGCGCCTTTCGGGCGCCCTTTTGTTTTTGGAAGATGCGTTGGGGGGCTGCAGATGTCGATGTCCGGCGAAACCCGAGGGCCCTCGCGCGGCCTGCAGTTCTTCATCCTGGGCTGCACCCTTCTGGTCATCGGCTTCGGTTCCGGAGCCGCGTCGATCAGCCTCTCGGCCGTTTTTCAGGAGTTCGCGCTCTCCTACGCACTCATAGGCGCCGTCACCTCCGGCGTTTTCCTGGCTCTTATCGTATTGCTCGCACTTGGCGCGCGCCTGCGCGCGGTGCTCGGCGACAAGCCGCTGCTGCTGGTCGCCACCGCCGTCTTCATCATCGGCGCAGTCTTTGGGGGAATTGCCCCCGATTTTTCCGTCTGGGCCATCGGACGCCTGCTTCAGGGAGCAGCGACGGGCTGCCTCCTTTCCGTCAGTCTCGCTTTTGCTACCGACAATGCACGCCGGCAGTGGCGAGGCGATGTCATAGGCGTGCTGCTTGCCGTTTATTTCCTGGGCACGGCAACCGGCCCCGGTGTGGCAGGCTACATTACCGCGTTTTACAGCTGGCGTGACATCTCCTACGCCTCCGCGGCGCTCGGCGTGATCGTGCTCCTCCTGCAAGCCGCATTCGTCACCACGCCGAAACGGCCCGAAATCGAGACCATTTTCGACTGACGCCGTCCGGAACGATCCAAGCGGCACCCGCCAACACACCGCCTTCCACGCTCCTGGTCAGGCCTTCCCGCCATCGGGCTGCGCGCCCTTGGCAAAGACGCGGCTCGCCAGCACATCGGCCGCCTCGATGGTCATGATGTCATCCGCCGTCAGTCGCCGGTCGAGGTCACCGACCAACCGGCTTGCCTGGCGCAGGCGGATACGGTCGAGAGCGTTGCGGATGGAGCGGGCATTGGAAAACAGGGGCTGGGTCTTGCGCAGCTCGATATAGCGGATGAACGCCGCCCGCGCCTCGGCATCGAAGCGGTAATTGCGCTCCTCCAGCATCAGCTCGGCAATCGACAGCAGTTCGGCGTCCTCATAATCGGGAAAATCGATGTGATGGGCGACCCGCGAGCGGAAACCGGGATTGCTGGCGAAGAACTTCTGCATGCGATCTTCGTAACCGGCCAGTATCACCACCAGGTCGTCGCGCTGCGTCTCCATCACCTGCAGCAGGATCTCGATGGATTCCTGGCCATAGTCGCGCTCGTTCTCGGGACGGTAGAGATAATAGGCCTCGTCGATGAACAATACGCCGCCCATCGCCTTTCTGAGGATCTCCTTGGTCTTCGGCGCGGTGTGGCCGATATATTGCCCGACGAGATCGTCCCGCGTCACCGACACCAGATGTCCGCGCCTGACGAAGCCGAGGCGATGCAGGATGTCGGCCATGCGCAGGGCCACCGTGGTCTTGCCGGTACCGGGGTTGCCGGTGAAGGACATGTGAAGGGTCGGCGGATCGTTCGCCAGCCCGATCTTCTGCCGGATGCGCTCGACCATGAGGAGCGAGGCGATCTCACGGATGCGCGTCTTCACCGGCTTGAGACCGACCAGTTCACGGTCGAGCTGGGCGAAGACATCGGCAATGCCGACCGCCTCGAATTCCTGCCTGAGGTCGATGGCCTGCGCTACCGGTGTCCCCGCCTCGCCGGCCTCTTTAACAGTGTTTGCATCGAGCATCGTGGTCCTCGCGAAAGGCTCCGCCGCCCGGCCGGCGGCGGAGCAAGTTGTCCGGTTGGTCGTCAGGGACGGGAGGAACTGCCGTCACCAACCGGACTGGGACACCTCAGCCGTAACGCCAGTGAGCGCTTAGGAAGCGTCGGGAAATAACCGAAGCGCGCCTTTGTCATGCCCGGGCCTGACCCGGGCATCCATCGGCCTTGGAGCCTGGGGGGCGGCTGGATTGCCGGTTCGAGCCCGGCAATGACAAAGGTCGAGCCAATTCGATCCGCTTATTTTCCGACAAATCCTAAGTTCCGTAACGCTGGCCTTCCGGCCGGTCCGCGGCATAGCTGTGGGTAGCGTAGCGGATGTTGCGTCCCACGCTTTCCTGGCGTTCGAGGCGGAACCCGGGCTCGTCCTTCGGGCGATTGACGATGAAGGAGATGCGCAGCGACTCCCAGCCATGGCTGGAATCGAAGCCGGAGATGCGGATATAGCGATCGCCATAGACGCGCCGGCATTCGGCGAGTTCCATCATCACCCCCGCCGCATCGCGCAGGTCGAACATCGGCAGCCCCCACATCTCCCAATAGGTGTTGCGGGGATGGGGGTCGTCGGTGAACTCGATGTTTACGGCCCAGCCCTTCTCCAGGCAGTACTGCACCTGCCGGCTGATCTGCTCGTCGGTGAGATCGGGCAGGAAGGAAAAACACCCTTGTGTGATACGCATTGTCTTTCTCCTCTTGTGATGACTTGCCCTTTACCCTCCCCTCGATGGGGAGGGTCGACGCGCAGCGTCGGGGTGGGGTGACCTTCTCAACCGTCATGGTTCCCACCCCACCCCGGCCTTTCAGGCCGACCCTCCCCATCGAGGGGAGGGTATCGAGTGCTTGGAATGGGTAACGATCTCCTTTCAGGCGGTGACGGCGACGCTGGGCACGAAGTCCGGCGTGTCCGTGGATTCGTAGTTGAAGGTGACGTCCTTCCACACCTCGAGTGCCTGCTTGAGCGGGGTGCAGCTGTTGGCCGCCTTGGCCAGGATTTCCGGGCCCCCATTCAGGTAGTCGCGCCCCTCGTTGCGGGCGAGGATCATGGCTTCCAGCGCCACGCGGTTGGCCGTGGCGCCGGCGGCGATCCCCTGCGGATGGCCGATGGTGCCGCCGCCGAATTGCAGCACCACGTCCTCGCCCAGCAAGTGCAGAAGCTGGTGCATCTGGCCGGCATGGATGCCGCCGGAGGCTACCGGCATCAGCTTGTTGAGGCTGGCCCAATGCTGGTCGAAGAAGACGCCATGCTCGAGGTTGGTCGGATTGAAGTCCTCGCGGCAGATGTCGTAATAGCCGCGCGTGGTGTTGGGATCCCCTTCCAGCTTGCCGACCACGGTGCCGGCATGGATGTGGTCGACACCGGCCAGCCGCATCCATTTGGCGATGACCCGGAACGACACGCCGTGGCTCTTCTGGCGCGTATAGGTGCTGTGGCCGGCCCGGTGCAGATGCAGGATCATGTCGTTGCGGTGTGCCCAGGCCGCCATCGACTGGATCGCGGTATAGCCGATCACCAGATCGATCATCACGATGTTGGAGCCGATCTCCCGGGCAAAGTCGGCACGTTCATACATCTGCTCCATCGTGCCGGCCGTGACGTTGAGATAGGTCCCCTTGATCTCGCCGGACGCGGCCTGCGCCTTGTTCACGGCCTCCATGCAATAGAGGAAGCGCTCGCGCCAATGCATGAAGGGCTGCGAGTTGATGTTCTCGTCGTCCTTGGTGAAATCGAGCCCGCCCTTCAGCGCCTCGTAGACGACGCGGCCATAGTTGCGGCCGGACAGGCCGAGCTTGGGCTTCACCGTGGCCCCGAGCAGCGGACGGCCGAACTTGTCAAGCCGCTCGCGCTCCACCACGATGCCGGTGGCGGGCCCCTGGAACGTCTTCACATAGGCGACGGGAAAGCGCATGTCCTCCAGGCGCAGCGCCTTCAGCGGCTTGAAGCCGAAGACATTGCCGATGATCGAAGCCGAGAGATTGGCGATCGAACCCGGCTCGAACAAATCGAGGTCATAGGCGATGTAGGCGAAGTATTGCCCGGGCGCGTTCGGCACCGGGTCGACCCGGTAGCATTTGGCCCGATACTTTTCCGCCGCTGTCAGCCTGTCCGTCCACACCACCGTCCAGGTGGCGGTGGAGGATTCGCCCGCCACGGCTGCCGAGGCTTCGATCGGGTCGACGCCGTCCTGGGGCGTCACGCGAAACAGCGCGATGACGTCGGTATCCCTGGGTTCGTAGTCGGGCTCCCAATAGCCCATCTTCTTGTATTCCATCACGCCGGACCGGTAGCGATCTTTGCCGCGGACGGTTTGTGTGTTCACATTCATCTCGTCCTCCTTGGTTTTCAGGAAATGGCGCCCGCTCTCATTCGGCTCGCCCGGACAAGAGCCGGCGCGCGACTTCGGCGACGGCGGCAGGCGTGATGCCGAACTCCCGGTAGAGATCGCCGGCCGGCGCCGAGGCGCCGAAGCCCGTCATGCCGATGAAGACCCCGTCCTCCCCGAGCAGGCGGGACCAACCCGCCTCGACCGCCGCCTCCACGCCGATACGCGGCGCGGTTCCCAATACCGCCTGGCGGTAGACCGGCCCCTGCCGGCGGAACAGCTCGAAACAGGGAGCCGACACCACGGCGGCACCGACGCCCTCCTTCGCCAGGAGTTCAGCCGCCTCCACGGCGACCGAAACCTCCGAGCCGGTGGCGACAAGGGTGACCTCCCGCGGGCCCGGCGGTTCGACCAGCACATAGGCGCCGAGCGCGGCCCCGTTCACGCCGCAGTCGGAACGCAGCGTCGGCAGGGCCTGGCGCGACAGGCAGATGACGGAGGGTTGCTTCTCGGCCGCAAGGGCGCACTCCCATGCTTCGGCGGTCTCGACAGCGTCCGCCGGCCGGAACACCAGGAGATTGGGAATGACGCGAAGCGCTGCCAGATGCTCCACGGGCTGGTGGGTCGGGCCATCCTCGCCGAGACCGATGGAATCATGCGTCATCACATGGATCACGCGCACTCCCATCAGAGCCGCCAGCCGGATCGCCGGCCGCGAGTAATCGGCAAAGGCCAGGAAGGTGCCGCCGAAAGGGATGAAGCCGCCGTGCAGGGCGATGCCGTTCATGGCTGCGGCCATGCCATGCTCGCGCACGCCGTAATGGATGTAGCCGCCGGAGAAATCGTCGGCCTGGACCGGCTGCAGCCCCTTTGCCTGGGTCAGGTTGGAATGGGTGAGGTCGGCCGAGCCGCCCAGGAGATTGGGCTGGGCGGCGACGATCGCATCGATGACGCGCTGGGAAGCCTGCCGCGTGGCGATGTGCGGGGTATCGCTGGCAAAACGCTGGCGGATTTCGGCCAAGGCGCGCTTGAGCTCGGCACTCGCCCGGCCGTTGAGAGCATCGTCGAACGCACGCCTCTCGGGCTCACCAGTATCGTGCAGCCTCTGCTGCCAGGCCTCGTGCTCGGCCTTGCCGCGGGCTCCCACGGCCAGCCACGCCTCGCGGATTTCCGACGGAATCTCGAAAGGCTCGTGCGGCCAGTCGAGGACTTCTCGCGCTGCCTGGGTCTCCTCGGCACCGAGCGGAGCACCATGCACCTTTTCGGTGCCCTGCCGATTGGGCGCGCCGAAGCCGATGATAGTCCGGCAGGCGATGAGCGAAGGCCGCTCCGTCGCCCGTTCCTCCGCGATCGCCTTCGCCACCGCCTGGCGGTCATGGCCGTCGACCCGGCGCGTCGACCAGCCGGATGCCGCAAAGCGGGCGAGCTGGTCGTCCGAACAGGAGAGCGAGGTAGCCCCGTCGATCGAGATCTCGTTGTCGTCGAACAGTACGATCAGCTTGCCGAGTCTGAGATGACCGGCCAGCGAGATTGCCTCATGGCTGATCCCCTCCATCAGGCAGCCATCGCCGGCAATGACATAGGTGTGGTGATCGACCAGATCGTCCCCGAAGCGGGCATTGGCGAGGCGTTCGGCCAGCGCCATGCCGACGGCCGTCGCCAATCCCTGCCCGAGCGGTCCGGTCGTGGTCTCCACGCCCTGCGTGTGACCAAATTCGGGATGACCCGGCGTCCTGGAGCCCCATTGCCGGAAGGACTTCAACTCTTCCAGCGTGAGTTCGGGGTAGCCGGTGAGATGCAGGAGACCATAGAGCAGCATCGAGCCATGCCCTGCCGAGAGCACGAAGCGGTCCCGATCGGGCCAGGCGGGAGCCGATGGGTCGAACTTCAGGAAACGGGAGAACAGCACGGTGGCGACATCGGCCATGCCCATGGGCATGCCGGGATGGCCGGACTTGGCCTTCTCCACGGCATCGATGGCCAGGAAGCGCAGGGCATTCGCCATGTCGCGATGCGGCACCGAGGTCTCGAAAGTGGCTGATGGTGTCGAGATATTCACGGGCATGTCCTCCCATTCCGCTGCCCAGGGCAGACGGTGGCGGTTCACGGAAAGGCTCTGTGTCTGCTAGTCGGCCCCTGGATCCCCTTCCCCTCGCTCTCTCGCGAGTGGCTTGGCCGGGGATGACAAAAAGCTCGCGTACGAACGGCTAAGCGGCGCGTTTCTTGCGGTCGACCAGTTGCAGGATCAGCGGCGTCAGGATCAGTTGCATGGCCAAATCAAGCTTGGAGCCATGGATGACGATGGAGTTGGCCCGCGACATGAAACTGTTGGGGATCATCGACAGCAAATAGGGAAAATCGATCCCCCGCGGTGTCTGAAAACGGATCACCACCATCGATTCATCCGGCGTCGGGATCCAGCGCGCGATGAAGGGATTGGAGGTATCCACGGTCGGCACGCGCTGGAAATTGATGTCGGTGTGGGTGAATTGAGGGCAGATATAATTCACGTAGTCAGGCATGCGCCGCAGGATGGTGTCGGTCACCGCTTCGGTCGAATAGCCCCGCGTGCTGCGATCGCGGTGCAGCTTCTGGATCCATTCGAGATTGATCACCGGTACGACACCGATCTTGAGATCGGCATATTTGGCGACGTCGACCTCGTCGGTCACCACCGCCCCGTGCAGCCCTTCATAGAAGAGCAGATCGGTGCCGGGCGGCAGCGGCTTCCAGGGCGTGAAGGTGCCGGGCGGTGCGCCGTAGAGAATCTCCTCCTCGTCGTCATGGACATAGTGGCGTGTGGTGCCGGTTCCGTGATTGCCATAGTCGCGGAACAGCGCCTCCAGTTCGGCGAACAAATTGGTCTCCGGGCTGAAATGGCTGAAATGCTTGTTGCCCCTGGCCGCCTCCTCGGCCATGCGACTGCGCATCTCGGCCCTGTCGTAGCGGTGAAAGGAATCGCCCTCGACATAGGCAGCCTCGATGTTCTCCCGGCGGAAGATCTGCTCGAAGGTGCGTTTGACCGAGGTCGTGCCGGCACCGGACGAGCCGGTAATGGAAATGATCGGATGCTTGATCGACATGGCATTCCCCGGCTCATACGCGGAAGAGGCCGCGATTGGCGAACAACGGCGCCGAAGTCGGCGGCCACAGGCCCGGCCTGTTATGCAGCCTTTCCAAATGGGCGACCTTGTTCGAGGCCCCGAGAATCAGCGGTACGCGCTGATGCAGAGACGTCGCCCGGATATCGAGAATGCGGATCCGGCCGTTGGAGCCTGCCCCGCCTGCCCTCTCCATCAGGAAAGCCATGGGATAGGCTTCATAGATGAGCCGCAGCCGCCCCTGCCCGTAGCCGATCCTGGCATCGGCGGGATAGAGATAGATGCCGCCGCGGGTAAGCGCGTGGAACGTGTCGGCCACCAGCGCACCGTGCCAGCGCATGTTGTGATCCCGCCCCGAGGGGCCATCCGCCCCAGCCTGGCATTCGTCGATGAAGGCCCGCACCGGCTCCTCCCAATGCCGGTAGTTGGAGGCATTGATGGAATATTCCGGCTGGTCCCGGTCAGGCAGGCGCACATTGGGCCGGCTCAGCCGGAACTGGCCTCTGCGGCGGTCGAGGGTGAAAATATCCACGCTCTCGCCGAGCGAGAGCACCACAGTCGTCTGCGGACCATAAATGACAAAGCCCGCGGCGAGCTGGCTGGTGCCGGCCGGCCAGATCAGCGTGCGATCGGCCGCCGAAGCCCGCACGAACTCATCGGGTGTGGGCATGATGGAAAAGATCGTACCGGCCGGCATATTGAGCTCGAGATTGCCGGAGCCGTCCACCGGATCGATGGCGACGCATAGGGGCTGGCTCGCATCCCAGATTTCCAGCTCGTCGGCCTCCTCCGACGCGAAGGCAGCGATCGGGCAAGCTTTCAGCGCTTCCCGGAACTGGCGGTCGGCCCAGACATCCACCTCCTTTTGTTCGTCTCCTCCGACAGCATAGCCGCGCGTCTCCTCGACGATGTCGGCGAGGTTGCCGAGCGACACCGCTTCCGACACATGAATAGCCGTCGCGGCGAGGCTGGCGACGACTTCGGCCACCGCGACCCTGAGCATGTCACTGCCAGCCTGGCGGGTGAGATAGGCGTCCAGAGACGGCTTGTCGGTCATCGGCATTTCCCCCGGATGATGCCCGGCTCGGGGCATCGTTATTTTTCCGATTCTTCGAAGACCTTGACCCAAAATGGAAAATAATAGAAATTTTGTTTTCTTCGCCTTTGCTAAAGTTTTCCTTATATGGCTGTCCGGCTGCGAGACATCACCCGTCGGCAACTGCGCGCCCTGGCCGCAATCGCCTCGAGCGGCTCGGTGACATCGGCCGCCAAGCACCTGCATCTCACCCAGCCCGCGGTGACGTTGCAGTTGCGCAATCTGCAAGACCTTGCCGATCTGCCTTTGTTGCAGCGAACGGGCGACGGGATGATCCTCACCGACGCCGGCATCGAGATGCTGCAATTGCACGGCCGCATCGAGGCGGCCATTGCCGATTGCGAAGCCACGTTGGGCATCATTTCGGGCAAGACCGCCGGGCGTGTCTCGATCGGGGCCGTCAGCACGGCCAAATATTTCGTGCCCTTCATCATTGCGGCTTTCTCGCGCGCCCATCCTCGGATCGAGGTGAGACTGTCGATCGGCAATCGCGCTGAAATCATGCAGGCCTTGCGCGACTACAAGCTCGACGTCGCCATCACCGGCCGCCCTCCTCCCGACATCGAGGTCGAGAAACACCTGATCGGCCAGAACCCGCATGTCATCATCGCATCGCGCAATCACTGGCTGGCAAAAGAGAGAGGCCTCGCCGCAGTCGATTTGTCGCATGAGACCTTCCTCACGCGCGAGCCGGGCTCGGGCACCCGCATGCTGATGGAACGCCTGTTCGAGCAGACGGAACTGGCCCCCCATATCGGCATGGAATTCGACTCGAACGAAACGATCAAACAGAGCGTGATCGCCGATCTCGGCATCGCCTTTCTCTCCGCCCATACCGTTGCGACGGAATTGGAGGACGGCCGCCTGGTGACGCTGGACGTTGCAGGCCTGCCCGTGACGCGACAATGGTTCGTGATGCGCCGGGTCGACAAGGTGCTGCTGCCCCCGGCCCAGGAGGCTCTGGACTTCATCGCCAGGGAAGCGTCTCAATATCTGCCGCGCCCGCGCCTCAGCCACGATTGACTTAACGGAGCGCGATGATAGTGGGTCGATCTCCAGATCGGCCGCCTACTCTCCCAGGAAGCCCCGCACCGTTTCCAGGAACTTCGCCACGGAGATCGGCTTCGACAGATAGGCCTCGCATCCCCCCTGGCGGATGCGTTCCTCGTCGCCCTTCATGGCGAAAGCGGTGATGGCGACCACCGGGATCGACCTCAGCTCGTCGTCGTCCTTGAGCCAGCGCGTCACCTCCAGGCCGGAAACCTCCGGCAGCTGGATATCCATCAGGATGAGGTCGGGACGATGCTCCCGCGCCAGGTTCATCACATTGATACCGCTGCGGGTTTCCACGATGTCGTAGCCATTGGCTTCCAACAGATCATGGAAGAGCTTCATGTTGAGCTCGTTATCTTCCACGATCAGGACTTTCTTGGCCATGGAGACCCTCGTCTGCGCCAAAGCATCTTGCGATCTGGCAAACATCCAGGAATCGCAAAGACGCATCAATACAAAGAGTTAGAACAAGGAAGCGTTTTCAGCAAAACGCACTTTGCTCTAGAATGAACCGCGGATATCGGGGCTGCGAATCTGTTTTCAACCACGCCCGCCTATAAGCACGTTGTTAGCAGTCAGTCCTTACCAAACGGGAAATCGAATGTTCAGGCAGACCGCCGGGCAGGCAGCCCAAAAGCAACGCGCCGAAGAAATCGCGACGGCGGCTCTCGGCTTCATTGCCGCCGATGAAGATCGACTCAATGGTTTCTTCATGGCGACCGGCCTGTCGCCCGACGAAATTCGCAGCGCCGCTGCCAAGCCTGGATTTTTCGCCTCGGTATTGCAGCACGTTCTCTCCGATGAAGAGAGTGCGGCAAGCTTTGCAACGGAAAATGGCCTCTCGCCCGAGGACTTGCAACGGGCGGCGTTCCAGCTCGGCATTCGTTGGGACTGATGAGCGCGCTCTGCCGGGATTGTCTTGGCGAGGCCGGCGAGGCGGATCGCTGCCCTGCCTGCCGCTCGCCTCGCATCATCAGGCATGCGCAGCTCGAGCGCCTCGCCATCGCCCATGTCGACTGCGACGCCTTCTACGCCACGATCGAGAAGCGCGACGATCCGTCCCTGGCCGACAGGCCGGTGATCGTCGGCGGTGCCAAGCGCGGCGTGGTCTCGACCGCCTGCTACATCGCCCGCACCTTCGGCGTCAGATCCGCCATGCCGATGTTCCAGGCATTGAAGCTCTGCCCGGATGCGGTGGTCGTCAGGCCCAATATGGAGAAATATGTCGAGGTCGGCCGACAGGTTCGCGACATGATGCTGGCTCTCACGCCGCTGGTCGAACCGCTTTCGATCGACGAGGCCTTCCTCGACCTCAGCGGCACCGACCGCCTGCACCATGCCAGCCCTGCGCGCACATTGCTGCGCTTTGCCAACCAGGTGGAGAAGGAGCTGAGGATCACCGTATCCATCGGGCTCTCTGCCAACAAATTCCTGGCCAAGACGGCTTCGGATCTGGAAAAACCCCGCGGCTTTGCCGTGCTCTCGCCGGAGGAGGCGCCGGATTTTCTCGCCCCGCGCCCGATCTCCTTCATCTGGGGCGTCGGCAAGGCCGGCGCGGCTCGCTACGAAAAGGACGGGCTTCGCACCATCGCCGATCTGCAGAAAGCCGGAGAGCTGACCCTGATGCGGCGCTACGGCGTCGAAGGCCAGCGGCTTGCCCGCCTCGCCTTCGGCCGCGATACCCGCAAGGTCGATCCGGAGGGCGACCGCAAATCCGTCTCGGCCGAAACGACCTTCGAACATGATCTGGCCAGCGGCGAAGCCCTGCTTCCGATTCTCTGGCGTCTGTCGGAAAAGGTTTCTTCGCGCCTGAAGAAATCCGCCATCGCCGGCTCGACCGTGACGCTGAAGCTGAAATCGGCCGACTTTCGTATCCGCACCCGCGCCCAGAGCCTGCATGAACCGACACGCCTGGCGACGCGCATCTTCGAAACCGGCAAGAAGCTGTTGTCGAAGGAGACCGACGGTACCCAATATCGCCTGATCGGCATCGGCGTCACCGGCCTCACCGACATGGCCGATGCCGATCACGGCGATCTCGCCGATCCCCATGCCAAACGGCTGGTCGCAACCGAGGATGCCATCGACGCCGTCCGCGCGAAATTCGGCAGGACGGCCGTGCAAAAGGGCATCGCCTTCAAGCCCGACAGGGGCGAAGCCTAGGGCAACGTCATGGACTGCGATAGACGCCGATATCCAGCTTCTTGCCGCCGTTGATGTTGATCCCCGCAACCCTGGAAACCAGGTCGGCCTTGGTGCCATTCGCGGCGAGGCGGGCCAGAAAAGCCGGCTCGAAGCGCTTGTCGACGAAAGCAGCGCGGCAGGTGCCCTGTCCCAGGAAATCCGCCGCGCCTTCCGCGCTGGGCATATCCAGATCCGTCCCGGCCAGGAAGACCAGGCTGGGCTCCCGAAAACCGACGCTCGCGGCTGCGACATGCGGGCATTGCGTCGTCTGCGCCGCCGCAGCCAGGCGCGGACTGATGGCCATGGCCTGTAGCTTGGGAATGGCGCCGGCATAGATGCCCCAATAGAGCAACAGGCTGGTGGCGAGGCAGGCCAGAATGGCCTCGACGCCCTTATCCTCACCCAGCCGCTGCCAGGCCAGCCATGCCGTCGCCACGGCCACGACGGCGAAGGGCAGCGTCAGCCAGGCGATTTCCCTCTGATAGAACCACACTGCGCCGATCGCGACGACGGCGAGCACCAAGGCCAGCAAGGGGATGAGGCCCGCCACGATGCGGGCCCACAGGCTTCGGGAGAGCCCGTCGTCGCAAACAGCGGCGGCGATCAGGATGGCGATCGCCGGATAGACCGGCAGGACGTAATGCGGCAGCTTGGTGGGGAAGAACTCGAAGACGAGCCAGAAAGGCACCAGCCAGGCGAGCAGGAAAATCACCGACGCGGTTCGGCGCTGCCGCCAGGCCCATGGCCCGGCCAGCGCGGCCAGCGGCGCGAAGGGCCAGAACGTTCCCCAGAAGACGGCGAGATAGGTGCCCGGCCAGCCGCCATGCGATTCCTGGGCGCCAGCCACCTTGTTCAGCATGTCCTTGCCGACAGATTCCTGCAGGAAGGCGCCCTTGGTCTGGATCATGATGGCGATGAACCAGGGGGATACCAGAACCAGGGTGAACAGGATCCCCCAAAGCCAGCGCAGTTGTCCGAGCCAGCGCCAGTCACGCGTGGCAGCCACCGTAGCGGCAATGGTCAGGCCGACCAGAAGGGCGCCGATCGGCCCCTTGATCAGAATGGATGCCGCCATGCCGAGCCAGAACACAGCCGGCAGGCCCAGGCCCGCCGGCAAGGGTTCACCACGCTGGGAGGCCATGAAAAAGCGGGCGAGCACGCCCACCATCGCCATCACCGTCAGAAGCTGGGTCGCATCCGTCTTCGCCAGGCGCGCTTCGACGCCAAGCAGCAGGCAACCGGCCATCATCAGGCCCGCCAGCAGGGCTGCACGGCGGCCCACGAGCGGAATGGCGGTCCACCAGGTCAGCAGCACCGCACCGATCGCGGCGATCAGCGAGGGAATGCGATAGAGCCAGATCGTGGTGCGCGCTTCAGGAACCCCAAGGCTCTCCCCGAGACTGACGGCAGCCGTCTGGAGCCAGTAAATGCCGACCGGCTTCTTGAGCCGGGCCTCCTCTTGGAAGCGGATATTGACGAAATCGCCGCTCTCCAGCATCTGCTTGGAGGCCTGGGCGAAGCGCGGCTCGTCCCGATCCATGGGCGGCAAGCCGGTGAAGCCGGGGGCCAGCGCCAGGATGGCTATCAGCAGGAGCGTTGCAAGCGCCAGCAGGTTGGAACCCGCCAGCCGATCGAGCATACGGCCCGGCCCACGAACGGCGGCTGGTGCTTCGGATAAGGCGGCCATGCTAACCTCCACCGGTCCCGCCGGTTCGTGACGAGGAAGGAAGACCGCCGCTCCGCACGATGCTCTGGCAAATGGCCGAACCGTCCGGCGGGATGGCGACCCCAGCAGGGCTCGAACCTGCGACCTAGCGCTTAGAAGGCGCTCGCTCTATCCAGCTGAGCTATGGGGCCAGTCCAAAGCCAGGCGCAATCGCTCAATGGGTCCACTGACCGATGCGCGATACCTTGAAGTTGTCCGAGTAGGACACGATTTTCGTCGTCGCTTCCTGCGGCTCGAAGAGCTGATAGGCGATGCCGTTGCGGGTGGCGTAGGCGATGGCCTCTTCCTTGGTCGCAAAACGCAGCTTGACCTGCTGCTTCATGTCGCCCGAGGACGTCCAGCCCATCAGCGGCTCGACCGAGCGCGGCTCCTCAGGCTCAAACTCCAGGAGCCAGTCCTTGGTCTTCGCCGAACCGGACTGCATGGCCGTACGTGCCGGCTTGTAGATTCTCGCTGTCATCGTTCGCCGTCCGCCTTTCGTCTCATCCGTCGCTGGTCGGGGCAGCAGGATTCGAACCTGCGACCTATAGTACCCAAAACTATCGCGCTACCAGGCTGCGCCATACCCCGTTCAGGACGAATGTGAGCTTACTAAGGGGCCTCGCAGAGAACCGCAAGGGTCTGGGGACCCCGATTTCAAAAAGTTGTTCGCCCAGATCGGGTCGTCAAGGCTTGAAGATCGGGTAGCTCACCTTGTCGCCGGGCTTGATGCCCAACTTGTCCGCCGTTCCGGCCACCACCTCCAAAACGGCAAGCACCGGCGCGCCGGACATGATGGTACGCGTCGACAGGGGCTCGGCCCGCTTTTCGATCCGCTGGATCGTACCGTCGCTGCGGATGAAGATCATGTCGAGCGAGACATAGGTGTTCTCCATCCAGAACGAAGCGATGCGTTCGGCCGGAAACGGAAAGAGCATGCCCTTGTCCGCATCCAGGCTGCGCCGGAACATCATGCCGCGCCGCTGCTCGTCCTCGCTGCGCATGACCTCGACCTGGAAGTCGTGCTTGCCGCCTGCGGTCGCGATCGACAATGGCTCGAACACGCCATCCTCTGCACGCAAGGCCGCAACGCCTCCAATACTCATGAACAGAGCGAGGATAGTGGCGTAAATTATTGAAAGAAAAGAGCTCTTACGCATTCGCATCAATGCGATTGCGGCCCTGAGGGCCCATCGGCGAGCTTGAGCTCGGCAGCCATCAGCCCCTTTGGCCCGGTACCGAAGCGCACCATCAGGATCTGCCCCGGCTTCAGGTCCATGATGCCGAAGCGCCTGAGTGTCTCCATATGGACAAAAATATCCGGGGTGCCGTCACCCCTGGAGACGAAGCCGAAACCGCGCAGGCGATTGAACCATTTCACCGTGGTCGGCTCGAAACCACCCGTCGGGGTCACCTGCACATGGGTGCGCGCCGGCGGCAACTGGGCGGGATGGACGGCGGTCGACTCATCCATGGACAGGATGCGGAATACCTGGAGGCCTTTGGCGCGCTGCGTCGCCTCGACGACGACACGCGAGCCCTCGAAGGCTGCCTGGTATCCGTCGCGGCGCAAGACACTGACATGAAGCAGGATATCCTGTCCGCCATTGTCCGGAACGATGAACCCATAGCCCTTGGCAATATCGAACCACTTGATGGTGCCGGCGACCTCCAGCAGGCCTGCCGGCCTCTCGTCCGGATGTCCCCCGGAGTCGCGAACTGGCTCGAACCTCGCTTCAAAATCGTTCGTACCCATCTACGCCATCCAACACATTGCCCACGGACTGGGCCGCCGCACGATTCTTGACGCTGCTACGATAACACCCCCTGGCTCAACGGAAAGCCCGAATTAACATTTTTGTGCCTCATCTTCATACAATCGCAAAACGTCCCTAAAATCGACGAACTCTCGATAATCGGGCCATATTTACAGGACGAAATCCGCCAGCAGATCGCCGATCTCTCCCCTCAGCAACAGCTCCGCATAGGCATCCCCCGGCGTCTCCTCCCGGTTGACGATGACCACGCGAGCGCCCTGGCGATGGGCAAGGCGCGGCAGATCGGCGGCCGGATAGACGACCAGGGACGAGCCGACCACCACGAAAAGATCGCAAGTCTTGGCAAGTTCGGTGGCGCGCCGCATCACAGTCTCCGGCATGGGCTGCCCAAAGGAAATCGTCGCCGTCTTGATGAAACCGCCGCAATCGTCGCAGCACGGCGCCTTCCCGCTCGCCAGGAACGGCTCCCGCAGGGCAGCGATCTCATAGCGCCTGGCGCAGTCGAGACACGTCGCATAGGTGGTATTGCCATGTACTTCCACCACGGCGTCGGCAGGAATGCCGGAAGCCTGATGCAGATTGTCGATATTCTGCGTGATCACCGCCGGACATTTGCCTGCCCGCACCCAGGAGGCGATCGCCAGATGCCCCCGTGTCGGCCGGGCCAGGCGGATCTCGTCATCCATGTCGAAGCGCCGGCGCCAGCTCTCGCGCCGGGCCTCGTCGCCGGCCAGGAATGCTTCGAAAGAAATCGGCTTCATCCGGCTCCAGCGTCCGCCGGGCGAGCGGAAATCGGGGATACCGGCCTCCGTCGACAGTCCGGCACCGGTGAAGGCAACGACGCGGTCGGCGGCTTTCAGCATCTCGGCGAAGCGAAGTAGTTTCTCGCGGCGCATGGCATCCTTGTCGGCGGCGGCAATCGGCATTAGGCCTAACTTCTCCAATTGCGATGAGGATCCAATGAAATATCTGCACACCATGGTTCGCGTTCGCGACCTCGATGCCTCGCTCAAATTCTATGTCGACATCTTCGGCTTGGTCGAGGCCCGTCGCTATGAAAACGAAAAGGGTCGCTTCACCCTGGTCTTCCTGGTCGCTCCCGAGGATCTCGAAGCCTTCAAGGCCGGCAAGGCCCCTGCCCTCGAGCTGACCTATAACTGGGATACGGAAGACTACGGCAGCGCCCGTAATTTCGGCCATCTCGCCTATGAGGTCGACGACATCTACGCCTTCTGCGCCAAGCTGCAGCAGGCCGGCGTCACCATCAACCGCCCGCCGCGGGACGGTCACATGGCCTTCGTGCGCTCGCCGGACCTGATCTCCATCGAGATCCTGCAAAAGGGCGATTCTCTGCCCCCGGCCGAGCCCTGGGCTTCGATGGCGAACACCGGCGTTTGGTGAAACGGCGCTTTTGGCCCCAAAAACGGCACCAAAAGCGCCTCACGCAACTAATTTCACAAAGGCGGCATATTCCTCTTGCCGCCTGCGATTCCCCCCTCTATATGTCCGCCCCGCCGCGCCCTTCGTCTATCGGTCAGGACGCCACCCTTTCACGGTGGAGAGAGGGGTTCGATTCCCCTAGGGCGCGCCACATTTTCGAACCCAAGCATCGATATCAGCCGGATGACCTCCGCTAGTTCGATGCTCTGGTTCCCACATATTTCCCATGACAATCGCCGATATCACCCAGTCCGTCGTCGCATTCGTTCGCGCGCATGAAGCCTGGGGTAACCTCGTCGTGCTGCTGCTGGCCTTCGGGGAATCGCTCGCCTTCGTCTCGCTGCTGCTGCCGGCGACCGTCATTCTGCTCGGTATCGGCTTCCTGATCGGCGAAAGCGGCATGTCGCTTTGGCCGTTCTGGGCCGCGGCGGCGCTGGGGGCCTTTCTGGGGGATTGGCTGTCCTATTGGATCGGCCTGAAACTCGAGCATCGCGTTGCCCATTATTGGCCGCTGTCGCGCTACCCGAATCTCTTGCCGCGGGGCCATCGCTTCTTTGAGAGATGGGGTGCGCTCGGCGTCTTCTTCGGCCGTTTCCTCGGACCGCTCAGGGCCTCGGTGCCGCTGGTGGCCGGCATCTGCCAGATGCCGGCCCTCGCCTTTCAGCTCGTGAACGCCGCCTCGGCCGTGATCTGGGCCTTCGGGGTGCTCGCGCCCGGTGCGCTGGGACTCAACTGGCTGCAATCGCTGTTCTGATCGGATGTCGGATGGGCCGGCATCCTCGAAACCCGCACCGGGAAGGCGTTATACCATCAGCCGAACCGGCGCCTCCAATTCTCCCTTCACCGTCTTGATGAAGGCGGCGGCATCGAAGCCGTCGACGATGCGGTGATCGAAGGAGGAAGACAGATTCATCAGCTTGGCGACGACGATCTGGCCATCCTTCACCGCCGGCCGTTCGACGATCTTGTTGACGCCGACGATGGCGACCTCCGGTGGATTGATGATCGGCGTCGCCGCGATGCCGCCGAGCGCGCCCAGGCTTGAGACGGTGATGGTCGAGCCGGTCAGCACCTCGCGGCTCGCCTTGCCGGCCCTGGCGAGTTCGCTGAGCCTGGCGATCTCGGCGGCGAGCTGATGCAGCGTCAACGCTTCGGCATGGCGGATCACCGGGACGACCAGTCCGCGGGGCGTCTGGGTCGCCACGCCGATATGCACGGCATTGTAGCGGTGGATGACGGCCGCCTCGGCATCGTAGCGGGCATTGACGATGGGGTGCTGGGCAATGCCGCGCACCATCGCCTTGATCAGGAAGGGCAGCAGCGTCAGCTTCGGCCAGCCGACGGCCGCAGTGTTGATCTCGGCGCGCACCGCTTCGAGGGCGGTGACGTCGATCTCCTCGACATAGGTGAAATGCGGCACGCTGCGCTTGGCTTCCAGCATGCGCTCGGCAATCTGGCGGCGCAGGCCGATCACCTTGATGTCCTCGATGCCGTCATCGCCGAGCATGGGTGGCGGCGGCACCGGCGGGCGGGCGGGCGGAGGCGAGGGCTCAGCCTGGAGTTGGGGCTGGCTGCGCGTCAGATACTCGTCGAGATCGCCATGCTCTATCCGCCCGTCGGGCCCGCTGCCGCGGATCTTGCTGCCGTCCAGCCCGAGGGCGGCCATGCGGGAACGTACGGCCGGGGCGGCCAGAACCTTGCCTGACCCTGCCGGGGCCGCCGGAGATGGCGGTACGGCGGCAGTCGCAGCGGCCTGTGCCGGGGCCGGAGCCGAAGCGGCCTTGGCCGGCGCCTTGGCAGGCTTGGCAGACGTTGGCGCCGGGGCGGGCGCTGGCCCGGCTATGGGAGTTTCGGCCTTGCCGCCGGTCTCGATCACCACCAATTCACTGCCGATCGAGGCCATCACGCCGACCTCGGCATGGCGCGAGAGGATGCGCCCGGAGACGGGCGAGGTGATCTCCACCGTCGCCTTGTCGGTCATCACATCGACCAGGGGATCGTCCTCCTGGATCTCCTGGCCGATCTCCGCATGCCAGGCGACAATCTCGGCCTGGGCGATGCCTTCGCCGACATCCGGCAGTTTGAACACGAAATTGCTCATGATCGTCTCCCGCTCAACCTGCCCGCGTCATTTCAAGCGCAGGGGTATAGATTCTCACCCTCCCCTCGATGGGGAGCGTAAAGTCCAAGCCTTCCGCTCAGCCAGCCATCACTTTGCGCATGCCTTTCCCCACCCGCCTCGGTCCGGGGAAATATTGCCATTCGAAGGTATGGGGATAAGGCGTATCCCAGCCGGTGACGCGCTCGATCGGGGCTTCCAGATGGTGGAAGCAGCGTTCCTGCACCAGGGCCGACAATTCGGCGCCGAAGCCGCCCGTCCGCGTGGCCTCATGCACGATCAGGCAGCGGCCCGTCTTCTTCACCGATTCCTCGATCGTCTCGATATCGACAGGCAGGATCGTTCTGAGATCGATGATCTCGGCATCGATCTCCGTCTCCTGCGTCGCCGTGAGCGCCACGTGCACCATGGTGCCATAGGCGAGGATGGTGAGGTCGCTGCCCTCCCTGATGATCGCGGCCTTGCCGAGCGGCACCTTGTAATGTCCCGCCGGCACATCAGCCCCGGCCTGGTCGGTCCAGGGTTTCAAAGGGCGGTCGTGATGGCCGTCAAAGGGACCGTTGTAGAGACGCTTGGGCTCGAAGAACAATACGGGGTCGTCATCCTCGACCGCGCTGATCAGGAGGCCCTTGGCGTCATAGGGGTTGGAGGGGATCACCGTCTTGATGCCGCAGACGTGGCTGAACAGGCCTTCCGGGCTCTGGCTATGGGTCTGCCCCCCGAAAATGCCGCCGCCATAGGGCGAGCGGATGGTGATCGGCGAGGTGAACTCTCCACCCGAGCGATAGCGCAGGCGCGCCGCTTCCGAGACGATCTGGTCGAAGCCGGGATAGATGTAATCGGCGAACTGGCACTCGACGATCGGCCGGAGACCATAGGCCCCCATGCCGATGGCGATGGCGATCAGGCCGCCTTCGGCGATCGGGGCATCGAAGACGCGCTGGGAACTGTAGCGCTGCTGCAAACCGTCGGTGCAGCGGAACACGCCACCGAAGAAGCCGACATCCTCGCCGAAAACCAGCACGTTGGGATCGTTCTTGAGCAGGACGTCCATGGCCGAGTTGAGGGCCTGCACCATGTTCATGGCGGGCATCATTCACCCTCCTTCTTATTGGCGGCTTCCCTGGTGGCCTCGAAGCGGGTGAGTTCGGCCAGTTGCTCCTTGAGATGCCAGGGCATCTCCTTGAACACATCCTCGAACATGGTCTCGTTGCCGTGATGCGGCCCGTCGCTGAGAATACCATGGCGCTGGGCCTCGATATTGGCGGCCTTGACCTCGGCCTGCAATTCCTTGGCCTGCGTCTGATGCCGCTCTTCGCTCCATTCGCCCACGCGGATGAGATGGCGCTTCAGGCGCTCTACCGGATCGCCGAAGGGCCAGTACTTCTCCTCATCGCCGGGGCGATAGCGGCCAGGGTCGTCGCTGGTGGAATGGGCGGCGACGCGGTAGGTGAAGAGCTCGATCAGGGTCGGGCCATGATTGGAACGCGCCCGCTCGGCAGCCCAGCGCGTCACGGCATACACGGCGAGCAGATCGTTGCCATCGACCCTGATGCCCGGCATGCCGAAACCGATGGCGCGCGAGGCGAAGGTTGCCTCCTCGCCCCCGGCAACGCCCTGGCTGGATGAGATCGCCCATTGATTGTTGACGAGATTGATCAGCACCGGCGCGTGATAGACGGAGGCGAACACCATGCCGTGGTGGAAATCGCCTTCGGCCGAGGAGCCATCGCCGATCCAGGCCGCGGCAATGCGCCGGTCGCGCTTATAGGCAGAGGCCATGGCCCAGCCGACGGCCTGCGGCACCTGGGTGGCGAGATTGCCGGAGATGGAGAAGAAGCCGGCGTCCTTGGCCGAATAAAGCACCGGCAATTGCCGCCCCTTCAGCCGGTCCTGTGCGTTTGAATAGATCTGGGACATCATATCGATCAGCGGCCAGCCGCGTGCGACCAGGAGGCCCTGCTGGCGATAGGTCGGGAAGCACATGTCGCCGGCTTCCAAGGCCAGCGCCTGGCCCACCGCCACCGCCTCCTCGCCCGTGCATTTCATGTAGAAGGAGGTCTTGCCCTGGCGCTGGGCCTTGAACATCTGGTCATCGAAATAGCGCGTCAGCATCATGGCGCGCAGGGCCTTGCGCAAGGTGTCGGCATCGAGCTTGGGGTCCCAGGGGCCGACCGCCCTGCCCTCATCGTCGAGCACCCTCACGAGACCGAAGGCCAGGTCGCGCGTCTCGGAGGCGACGGCAGTCACCGGCGGCCGTTGGGCTTCGCCGGCCCCAGGCAGTTTGAGATAGCTGAAATCGGGCGTGTCGCCCGGCCGGAAGCGGGCTTCCGGAATGTGCAGGCTGAGCGTGGTCTTCTTGGTCATCGAACGGGCGCTCCCAGGACGTGATAATGTCCGGCTGGCATGAGAATGCGTCTGGTCGTGTCGTTTCGGCGTGTCCTGCAATGTCAGCTCGTCTCGCGGAAGATCTCGCGGCCGATCAGCATGCGCCGGATCTCCGAGGTGCCGGCGCCGATCTCATAGAGCTTGGCGTCGCGCAGCAGGCGTCCGGCCGGGAAATCGTTGATGTAGCCGTTGCCGCCCAAGGCCTGGATGGCCTCGAGCGCAACCTTCGTGGCGTTCTCGGCCGCATAGAGGATGCAGCCGGCGGCATCCTTGCGGGCGACCTCGCCGCGGTCGCAGGCCGAGGCAACGGCGTAGGTATAGGCCCGCGAGGCATTGGTGATCGTATAGATGTCGGCGAGCTTGCCCTGCATCAGCTGGAACGTGCCGATCGCCTCGCCGAACTGCTTGCGCTCATGCACATAGGGCACCACCAGATCGAGCGCCGCCGCCATCAGCCCGAGCGGACCGCCCGCCAGCACCACGCGCTCGAAATCGAGTCCGGACATCAGGATACGCACGCCGTCGCCGGCCTTGCCGAGCAGATTGGCGGCAGGCACAAAGCAATCCTCGAACACCAGTTCGCAGGTGCTGGAGCCGCGCATGCCGAGCTTGTCGAGCTTGGGCGAGGTGCGAAAGCCGGCAAAACCACGTTCGACGATGAAGGTGGAAATGCCCTTCGGCCCGGCGGCGGGGTCCGTCTTGGCATAGACCACCAGCACATCGGCATCGGGCCCGTTGGTGATCCACATCTTGGTGCCGTTGAGGACATAGCCGCCGTCGCGGGCTTCGGCTCGAAGTGCCATCGACACCACGTCCGAGCCGGATCCGGCCTCCGACATGGCGAGCGAGCCGACATGCTCGCCCGAGATCAGCCTGGGCAAATAACGCTGCTTCTGCTCGGGGGTGGCATGGCGGGTGAGCTGGTTGACGCAGAGATTGGAATGAGCGCCGTAGGAGAGGCCGACAGCACCGGACGCCCGGCTGATTTCCTCCATCGCGACGCAATGAGCGAGATAACCCATGCCCGAGCCGCCATACTCCGGCTCGGCGGTGATGCCGAGCAGGCCGAGGGCGCCCAGCTCGGGCCACAGGTCACGCGGAAAGGCATTGTCGCGATCGATGGCGGCGGCGCGCGGCGCGATCTTTTCCGCTGCGAAACGCTGCACCATGCGGCGCAATTCCTCGATATCCTCACCGAGGTTGAAGTTCAGGCCGCCGTCATACATGAGCGTTCTCCCTGATATTTCGCATTATTTTATCTTGGCCGCCAAGGCCTGGCCCGTGCGTGAGCGCGGGGCTGCTCCCAGCGCCGCGCAGACAGTCCTGCCCACCGCCGCAACCCTGTCGAGATCCACTCCGGTTTCGACGCCGAGGCCCTCGAGCATGTAAACGAGATCCTCGGTCGCCAGGTTTCCGCTCGCTCCCGGCGCATAGGGGCAGCCACCAAGGCCGGCGACGGAGGAATCCACCACGGTAACGCCGAGTTCCAGGCAGGCCAGGACATTGGCGAGCGCCTGGCCATAGGTGTCGTGGAAATGCACGGCAACGCGCTGCATGCCGATCTCGCTGGCCACCGCCGCCGTCATCGCGCGCGCCGCATCGGGCGTTCCCACACCGATGGTGTCGCCCAGAGAGATCTCCTGGCAGCCCATCGAGGCCAGCGCCGTCGCCACGGAAACCGCGGCGGAGACGGGCACATGTCCCTCATAGGGACAGCCGAGCACGCAGCTCACATATCCCCTGACCTTCAATCCCGCCGCCAGAGCCCCGGCCACGATCGGCCTGTATTCGGCAAGGCTCTCCTCGATGCCGCGATTGATGTTGCGGCGGCTGAAGCTCTCGGAGGCGGCGGCAAACACGGCGATATGCCTGGCCTTCGCTGCCAGCGCATCGGCGAAGCCGCGGGCATTGGGCACCAGCACAGGCAAGTTGATCGGGTTCGGAGGGTCGATCTCCAGATCGCCCCCCTGTGTACCGTCGCTGGTCGACCTGGAGATCGACTCTCCGGAAAATGACGGCCGGGTCAAGCCGGACAGCCCGGCCAGCACTTCGGCGGTCCCAGCCATCTGCGGCAGATTCCTCGGCGAGACGAAGCTGCCGGCCTCCACCGTCCGCAGCCCGGCCGCGGCCAGGTCGCGGATCATGGCGATCCGGGTCTCGACGGGCAACACCCTGCTTTCGTTCTGGAGGCCGTCGCGGGGCCCGACCTCGAATATCTCGACGCGACCTGCCCGGCTCATGGCGCGACCTCCAGCACCACCAGTTCGGCCCCGGCAGCGACCTGATCGCCGATGGCGACATCGACCATCTTGACCACACCCGCGCGTGGCGCCGAGACCGTATGCTCCATCTTCATGGCTTCGATCACCACCAGGGCCTGCCCCTTCTCGACCGCCTCTCCAGCGACGGCGCTCACAGACAGAACGAGGCCGGGCATCGGCGACAGGATCCGGCCGCCGCCTTCACTTTCGACACCACGCGGCTTGCGGGGATCGCGCAGCCCGAAACCATAGGAGCGGCCGTCGACGAACAGCGTCAATGTCTCTCCAGACCGGATGGCGCGGGCACTGAGAACGGCCTCGCCCACCCGCAGCCTCGCCGTGCCATCCGCAGCGACCGCGCCGCTCACGCTCACCAGCCGATCGGCCAGCTGCAGCTCATATCCCCCTGCCCGCCAGGACACGTCGGCTCGGATGAGCGTATCGCCCCAGGCGAGTTCCACCGCGCGCCGCGCGGCCCCCGACAGGCGCCAGCCGCTGCTGTCGCCCCATGGCGAGTGAGGATCGGCGGGATCGCGGCGATCAGCCTCGTTCTCCACGCCCCGCAGGGCGAAGAAGGCGGCAGCAGCGATCACGTCGTCGGAGGGATGGGGCGCGGGCGCCAGCAATTCGGCCTGGTGGCGTTCGATGAAACGGGTATCGACGCCGCCTTCCGCAAAAGCCGGATGGCGAATGATGGCGGCGAGGAAATCCCTGTTGGTATGGGGGCCGACTACCTCGACGGCATCGAGCCCGGACCCGAGCCGGGCGATGGCTTCGGGCCGGTCGACACCCATGGCGATCACCTTGGCCAACAGGGAATCGTAATGCATAGAAATGGTGTCGCCGCCGCGAAAGCCACTGTCGACGCGGATACCGGAAAGACGATCGGGAAGAGCGAGATGCTCGATCCTGCCGATGCTCGGCAGGAAGCCACCGGCGGGATCCTCGGCGCACAGGCGCGCCTCCAGCGCATGTCCGGTGCAGACGATCGCCTCCTGCCCCAGCGGCAGCGGCGCCCCTCCCGCCACACGCAACTGCCAGGACACGAGGTCGAGGCCGGTGACCGCCTCCGTCACCGGATGCTCGACCTGCAGCCTCGTATTCATCTCCATGAAGTAGAAATGGTCGTCGGCAACCAGGAACTCAACGGTGCCGGCGCCGACATAATCGACCGATCGCGCGCAGGTGATCGCCGCCTGATGCAGGCCGGCGCGCAAGGCCGGCGGCAGGTCCGGCGCCGGCGCCTCCTCGATCACCTTCTGGTGCCGACGCTGCACCGAACAATCGCGGTCGAACAGATGCACCGTGTTGCCGTGGTGGTCGGCGAAGACCTGCACCTCGACATGGCGCGCGCTCTGCAGATAGCGCTCGATCACCATGCGATCGTCACCGAAGGAGGAGCGGGCCTCACGCTGGGCCGCCTGGAGGGCGGCCGGGAGATCCTCCGCCCTGGCAACCACATGCATGCCCTTGCCGCCCCCGCCCGCCGAAGGCTTGAGCAGGACAGGAAAGCCGATCGCCTCCGCTGCCTTGACCAGCGTATCGACGCCCTGGTCCTCTCCCTCATAGCCCGACAGCACCGGTACGCCGGCTGCCGCCATGCGGGAACGCGCCTGCGCCTTGTCACCCATGGCGAGAATGGTCTCTGCCGACGGACCGACGAAGGTTATGTCAGCCGCCGCGCAGGCCCGCGCAAACTCGGCTTTCTCGGCGAGGAAGCCATAGCCGGGATGGATCGCGTCTGCCCCGCTCGCCTTGGCGGCGGCAATCAGAGCCTCGATGGACAGATAGCTTTCGCGCGAAGGCGCCGGGCCGATGCGCAATGCGCGATCGGCGAGGGACACGGCGAGACTGTCGGCATCGGCATCCGAATAGACGGCGACGGTGCGGATACCCATGGCGCGGGCGGTACGGATGATGCGCACGGCAATCTCGCCGCGATTGGCGATCAGCAGCACGCGAATGGGTCTGGGCTGAGGAGTGATCATGACATCCATCCCGGCTTGCGCTTGGCGAAGAAGGCGGCGAGCCCCTCGCGCGCCTCGCTCGAGCTGCGGATCGTGGCGATACGCCGGGCGCTTTCCTCGATGCGCTCGGCCGTGATCGGCCCGGCCATGTCGACCGCCAGTTTCTTGGCGGCAGCGATGGCCTCGGGGCCACCCGCGAGGATGTCCGAGAGACAACGCTGCACCGCCTGGTCCAGGGTTTCTGGTGCCGCTATTTCATGGATCAGCCCATATCTCAGCGCCTCATCGGCCGAGAAGCGTTCGGCCGTGAGGAAGAGGCGGCGTGCGGCGCGCTGCCCGATCGCCCTGATCACATAAGGGCTGATCGCGCCGGGGATGAGGCCGAGCCGCACCTCGCTGAGGGAGAAGCGCGCCTGCGGCACGGCGATGGCGATGTCGCAGCAGGCCACAAGGCCCACGGCCCCGCCGAAGGCGGCCCCCTGCACCCTCACGAGCGTCGGCTTGGGGCAGGTATCGACCACCCGCATCAGTTCGGCAAGCTGACGGGCATCGGCCAGATTGTCCTCCGGCGAGGCATCCGCGGCGCGGCGCATCCAGGCAAGATCCGCCCCGGCCGAGAAGGCCTTGCCCTCGGCTTGCAGCAGCACCGCCCGCACAGCGGCGTCGGTGCCCGCTTCGGCAAAGGCCCTGGTCAATTCGGCGATGAGACCTTCGTCGAAGGCATTCAGCACCTCGGGACGGTCCAGCGTGAGGACCGCGACCGAACCGTCCCGCTCCACCCGCAAACTCACATCCGGAACACGCCGAAGCGTGTCTCCCTGGCTGGCGCATTGCGCGACGCCGATAACGCCAGCGCCAGGACCATGCGCGTTTCCGCGGGATCGATGATGCCGTCGTCCCACAGCCGCGCCGTCGAGTAATAGGGGTTGCCCTGCTCCTCATATTGAGCCCGGATCGGCGCCTTGAAGGCCTCTTCGGCCTCGGCATCGATTTTGGACTCATCGGTCCCGGCGGCATCCCGGCGCACCTGCGCCAAAACATTGGCGGCCTGCTCGCCTCCCATCACGGAGATGCGGGCGTTGGGCCACATCCACAGGAAGCGGGGATCATAGGCACGGCCGCACATGGCATAATTGCCGGCGCCGAAGCTGTTGCCGATCACCACTGTGAATTTCGGCACGTTCGCCGCCGCCACCGCCGCCACCAGCTTGGCGCCGTCCTTGGCGATGCCGCCCGCTTCATAGTCCCGGCCGACCATGAAGCCTGTGATGTTCTGGAGGAAGAGCAAGGGAATGCCGCGCTGGCAGGCAAGCTCGATGAAATGAGCGCCCTTCAACGCCGATTCGGAGAAGAGAATGCCGTTGTTGGCGATGATGCCGATGGGATAACCCCAGATCCGGGCAAAGCCGGTGACCAGCGTATTGCCGAAATCGGCCTTGAACTCGTCGAACTCGGAACCGTCGACCAGCCGGGCGATGATCTGCCTGACGTCATAGGGCTTGCGCGGATCGGCCGAGACGATGCCATAGATCTCCCTGGGATCGTAGAGAGGCGGCTTCGGCGCTTCGATGTCACCGGCATCATGTTTGCGGCGATTGAGGTTGACGACGATCTCCCGGGCAATGCCGAGGGCATGAGCGTCGTTCTCGGCGGCATAATCGGCCACGCCTGAGGTGCGGGTGTGCGTATCGGTGCCGCCCAGCACCTCCGCGCTGACCGTCTCGCCCGTGGCGGCCTTCACCAGCGGCGGGCCGCCGAGGAATATGGTGGCCTGATTGCGCACCATCACCACCTGATCGGCCATGGCCGGCACATAGGCGCCGCCTGCGGTGGAGCTACCCATCACCACCGCGATCTGCGGGATGCCGGCCGCCGACAGGCGAGCCTGGTTGAAGAAAATGCGGCCGAAATGCTCGCGATCCGGAAAGACCTCATCCTGCTTGGGCAGGAAGGCTCCGCCGGAATCGACCAGATAGACGCAAGGCAGATGGTTTTCGGCGGCGATGGCTTGCGCCCGCAGATGCTTCTTCACCGTCATCGGGAAATAGGTGCCGCCCTTCACCGTGGCGTCGTTGGCGACGATCATGCATTCCCGGCCCGAAAGGCGGCCGATGCCGGTGATCAGCCCGGCAGCCGGCACCTCGTCGCGATAGAGGCCGAAGGCGGCAAGCTGGGAAAGCTCCAGAAAAGGGGCTCCGGCGTCGAGAAGCAGTTCGATGCGATCACGCGGCAGCAATTTGCCGCGCTTGAGGTGCTTTTCGCGCGCGGACGCCGAACCGCCGCCACCAGCGCGTTGAATGCGCTCCCTCAGTTCAGCGGTGAGCGCTGCCAGCGCATCATGATTGCGCTGAAACGTCTCCGACCGCCGATCGATTGTACTCCCTATGATCGGCATGCAGACCGCCTTGCCTGTTGCAAGCCGCTTGCGATGCGGCCTCGATTGGATCATAAACGAACGGACGTTTGTTTCTATAGTCGGGAGCGGGTTTCTCCGCAAGCGGTTTCACATGGCGCGCAAGGCTGGATCGGATGGCAGCAAGACCGCGGAGGCGATCCGGGCCGCCGGTCTGCGCCTGATCTTCGAGCATGGTTACGAGGGGATGAGCCTGAGGGATCTCGCCCAGATCGTCGGGATCCAGCCCGGCTCGCTCTACAACCACATCACCACCAAGCAGGCCCTGCTGTTCGATTTCCTGGTCGAGCACATGACGAGGCTGACCGAAGCTCTCGACGCAGCGCTGGCCGGCATCGAGAGCCCCCTCGCCCGCCTGGACACCTTCATAGAATTCCATTTGCGCTATCACCTGACCCGGCGGATGGAAGTCTTCGTCAACAATTCGGAGCTGCGCAGTCTCGAGCCGCAGAACCGTGCCGTCGTGACCGGCCTGCGGCGCGATTATGAACGGCGCCTGGAGCAGATCCTGGCAGAGGGAACCAGGAGCGGCGCGCTGAATGTGCCGGACGTGACTATTGCCACCTTCGCGATCATCGCCCAGCTCACCGGCGTGGTCGGCTGGTATGATCCGAAAGGGCGCCTCGGCGAGGACGAGATCATCGCCATCCATCGGCAGTTGGTCGTCGGCGGACTGTTACCTATCCCCTAGACAAGATTTCCCTGCCAGGGTTGCGGCCCGGAAAGAGCACACCAAGGTGCCGAACGCTGCCGGAGCGGCTAAAATAAAGCTGCGCAAACAGTTCCGCGGAGAACACATAGGGCCTTTTCGATATCGCTAAGATGAGTTCTATTGCGGCCGAGGATGGTTTCTCTGGGCGAGGTCTTGGGTGAATAAAACGCCAGCACTGTGGGTAATAACGGTTTTGTTATCGCTAGTCCCGGCAACAGGGATCGCCAAGAAGATCTCGCCCAAGCAGGCGGAGTCATTTTGTTTCGATACGAAATCCACCAATGACCAGACCATTGCCGGATGCAGTTGGCTAATTTCGTTAGCCGGAAAGCCTCAGGCCGATCTGGTAGCCGCTTTCTACAATAGGGGCGTAGCCTATCAGCGCAAGGGCGACGTGGTGCGTGCCATCGCGGACTACGACCAGGCCATATTGCTGAAACCCGATTACGCCTATGCGTACAACAATCGCGGCAACGCCTATAGCGACAAGGGCGATCGAGAGCGCGCGCTCCAAGACTTTGACCAGGCCATACGACTGGACCCCAACTATGCGCTCGCGCTTGGCAACCGGGGTAATGCCTATGCCAACAGGGGTGACTACGACCGCGCTATCGCGGATTATGATCGCGCCATCAGCCTCGATCCAGACGATGCAGTTCCCTTCAACAACCGCGCCAGCGCTTATCACGATAAAGGCGCGTATGATCGCGCCATCCGAGACTACGACCAAGCCATTCGCATCAAGCCCGACTATGCCGTCGCCTACAATGGCCGCGGCAAAGCCTATGACGACAAGGGAGATCACGACCGAGCTATTCGGGATTTCGATGAGGCCATCCGGCTCAAACCGGATTATGCCTATGCCCTCAATAGTCGAGGAAGCGCCTATCGCGACAAGGGCGAATATGACCGTGCCATCCGCGATTATGATCAGGCCATTCGCATAAAGCCGGACTACGCCTATGCACTCAACAACCGCGGCAGCATCTATGACGACAGGGGCGAGTATGACCGAGCCATCCGCGACTATGATCAGGCCATCCGCTTCAAGCCGGATTATGCCTACGCCTTCAACAATCGCGGCGTCTCCCACAAGAACAAGGGCGACTACGATCGGGCCATCCGAGATTACGACGAAGCCATCCGCATAGACCCGGAATATGTCACTGCCTACTCAAATCGCGGCAACGCTTATTACGACAAGGGCGAATATAGCCGTGCCATTCAGGATTATGACCAGGCTATTCGCATCAAGCCCGACCACGCCATCGCCTATAACGGTCGCGGGAACGCCTATGACGACAAGGGGGACCGCGATCGCGCCATCCAGGATTACGATCAGGCTATCCGGCTCGATCCCAATTTTGCCATCGCGTTCAACAATCGGGGTGGCGCTTACGCCGACAAGGGCGACTATGACCGAGCGATGCGAGATTACGACCAAGCCATTCGAATCAAGCCGAATTATGCCAGGGCATATTACGGGCGAGCCAATGCTTACTATGACAAGGGCGACTACGAGCATGCGATCCGGGATTACGACCAAGCCGTAGTCTTCGACCCCAATTATGCCGCTGCCTTCAACAACCGTGGCAACGCCCATGACGACAAAGGCGATCGCGATCGTGCACTTGCCGATTACAGTCAGGCCATTCGTATCAAGCCCAACTATGCCCTTGCCTATCGGAACCGGGGCATCGCGTTCGACAGGCAAGGCGATTACGACCGCGCCCTCCGCGACTACGACGAGGCTATCCGGATCGACCCCGATAGTGCGGTTGCCTTCATGAATCGCGGTGTGACCTACAACAACAAGGGTGACCATGCCCGCGCGATCCAAGACTTCAACCAGGCCATTCGCATCAAGCCCAGCTATGCGCTTGCCTATCGGCACCGTGGCTCCAGTTATGATGATCTGGGAAATCGCGACCGGGCGATCGCCGACTTCAATCTGGCGATCAATATCGATCCCACCTACGCCGAAGCCTACAATGATCGAGGGATAACCCATTTCAACGCCGGTGATTATGATAGCGCGATCGCGGATTTCAATCAGGCCATACACATCAAACCCAACTTCGACCTCGCTATAAAAAATCGCGCCAAAGCTATAGAAACACGAGATAAAAACATTTCCAAATCCAAGATACTCAAAGCATCGGCCACCCCGTGAGTTCGGCGCGTCCGACCGGCCTCGTCGCCAGTCGGATGTTGGCGGTCGCATACAAGACCTGGTGGTTTCATCACTTTTCCGGAGCGGCGCTCGATTGAGATTGTCGTTCCACCACAGCCAGAATATCCTCTGACAATTGCGCTTACTTTGTGCCTGCCGGCAAGCCGCGCGATTGCATCGGCGCTGCCTATTGGCGAGACATTGATCGTCTTTTCCGGCCGTTGTGCCGCTCTCCGCAGCAAAGAGGAAACTCCATGGAATATCGTCAGTTAGGCGGCTCGGGCTTCAAGGTGCCGGCCCTCAGCCTGGGTACCGGAACCTTCGGCGGCGGCGGTGACTTCTTCAAGGCCTGGGGTTCGACCGATGCGGAAGGCGCCCGGCGCCTGCTCGACATCTGCATCGATGCCGGCGTCACCATGTTCGACAGCGCCGATATTTATTCGTCGGGCCTGGCCGAGGAAATTCTCGGCAAGGCGATCGCCGGCCGCCGCGACCGGGTTGTTATCTCGACCAAGGCGACCTTCCGCTCCGGACCGGGGCCGAACGATGTCGGCTCTTCCCGCTTCCATCTCACCGATGCCGTCGACGAGGCGTTGAAGCGGCTCGGCACCGACTATATCGACCTGTTCCAGCTGCACGGCTTCGACGCGCTCACGCCGGTGGAGGAAGTGCTGCAGACCTTCGACGATCTGATCCGTGCCGGAAAGATCCGCTATATCGGCGTCTCCAATTTCTCCGGCTGGCATCTGGCGAAGTCCCTGGCGGCCTCGGACCGTTACGGGCTGCCGCGCTATGTCGCCCACCAGGCCTATTATTCCCTGATCGGCCGCGACTATGAATGGGAGCTGATGCCGCTCGGTCTCGACCAGAAGGTCGGCGCCGTGGTGTGGAGCCCGCTCGGCTGGGGGCGCCTGACCGGAAAGCTGCGCCGGGGTGCGCCGCTGCCGGAGCGCAGCCGCCTGCACCAGACTGCCGCCGACGGTCCGCCGGTGAGCGATGAGTTGCTCTATCGCGTCGTCGATGCGATCGACGCCATCGCCGGCGAAACCGGAAAGAGCGTGCCCCAGATCGCCCTGAACTGGCTGCTGCAGCGGCCCACCGTCGCCAGCGTGATCATCGGCGCGCGCGACGAGGCGCAGTTGCACGAAAATCTCGGCGCCATAGGCTGGTCGCTCACGCCGGAGCAGATCGCCCGTCTGGACGAAGCCAGTACCGTCACCCTGCCCTATCCCTACTGGCACCAGCGCGGCTTCGCCGAGCGCAACCCGCCGCCCGTGTAAACCATTCAGCCCATGGCCGGCGCGGCGTCGAGCACGCGCAACTGCACGCGCTCGCGCCCGCCATAGCGATCGACACTCAAGGTGCCGGCGACATGCAGGGCCCTGCCGCGATGGCCGATGAGGCCATCGCCCAGAGGCTGCCCGACCGAGCGGAAGGCGATGGCGTCGAGCATGGCACCGTCATGCGCCTTGAGGCGAAGCCGCAAATGGGCCTCACCAACCGTATCGACGAAGGCGAGCTGGTGGCTCGGCAGCGCCAGCACGGGCTCGGGATTGCCCTGGCCGAACGGGCCGGCTTTTTCGAGCATCTCGATCAGGCCGGTGGTCGCACCGCCGGCTGCGAGCGCTCCGTCGATCTCCAGGGCTGCATCTGCCCGTGCGGTCTCGACGGCGGATGCGAGTTCCGCTTCCAGATAGGCTCGGAAGGCGCCGAGTTGGTTCTGGCCCAAGGTGATGCCTGCCGCCATGGCGTGGCCGCCGCCCTTGAAGACGAGGCCGCGCTCCACCGCCTGCCTTACGGCCTTGCCCAGATCCACGCCGCCGATCGAGCGCCCGGATCCGGTGCCAACTCCATCCTTGTTGAAGGCGATCGCGAAGGCAGGCCGGCCGAAGCGCTCCTTCAGGCGAGCGGCGACCAGACCGACGACCCCGGGGTGCCAATTTCGCGACGCCGTTACCACCGTCGCGCCCGTCTCCTCCATGCCGAGGGCGGCGACGGCCTCGGCCAGCGCTTCCTCCAGCATGATGGCCTCAACCGTCTGGCGCTCCCGGTTGAGCCGGTCCAATGTCGCGGCGATCGAAGCCGCCTCCTCGCCATCCTCGCTCATCAACAGCCTGGCGCCGAGCGCAGCATCGCCGATGCGACCGCCCGCATTGATGCGCGGGCCGAGCAGGAAGCCCAGATGATAAGGCCGTGGCGGCCCGTCCAGACGGGCCATATCCATCAGTGCGCGCAGGCCGGCACGCTGGCGTTGGCGCATTACGGCAAGGCCTCGCGCCACGAAGGCCCGATTGAGCCCCTTGAGCGGCACCACATCCGCCACCGTTCCCAGAGCAACGAGGTCGAGGCGCGCCATCAGGTCCGGCTCGGGCCGTTCCCGCCACCAACCGCGCTGTCGCAGAGTTCGGCTGGCCGCGACGAGAAGCATGAAGGTGACCCCGCAGGCACATAGATGTCCCTGACCGGAGAGATCATCGAGACGGTTGGGGTTGACCACCGCTACCGCCGGCGGCAGCACTTCGCCGGCCTGGTGATGATCGACGACCAGTGTCTCGAAGCCGAGTTCAGTGGCCTTGCCGAGAACATCGACGCTCGTCGTGCCACAATCCACCGTTACCAGCAGGCTCGCGCCCTCGGCCCGCAACAGGCGAATCGCCTCCTCATTCGGACCGTAGCCTTCATAGATGCGATCGGGAATGTGGATGCGGGCCGGTACGCCGACCTCGCGCAGCCACCCGGCAAGCAGCGCTGCAGAGGTCGCGCCGTCGACGTCATAATCGCCGAAAATGGCGATGCTCTCGCGCGCCATCACGGCATCGGCCAGCCGTTCCGCCGCCTTGTCCATATCGGTCAGGCGGGAGGGATCGGGCATGTAGTGGCGCAGCGTAGGAGCCAGGTAGGCCTCCGCCTCCTCGGCCGCGACGCCTCTGCCGGCAAGAATGCGCGCCAGCAGCTCAGGCTGGCCGGAGCGCTGGGCGAGCGTCACAGCCTGCATCTGGCCCTGTGCATCCAGCCTTTCTCGCCAGGCCTTGCCGGTAAAGGAGGATTGCACGCCGAGAAAATGGCGCGAGGAAATGGTTTGAAATTGCATGGAGCGACCATATCGGAGCATCCCTGGACGATGCCAGGGATTTTACTGTCTTCACGGCTCGCGGCAGAGCCGCTCAGGAACCGATCGGCCTCCTGGAAACACGGAAGGCGCCGGCACGAGCCAGGGCCAAACCGATGGCGCGGTCGATCGTGAGCCCCTCGCCGAGACAGACCACCATCATCAGGAAGAGGGGGGAAGTGACTGGAGCTTGTCGCGCAGCAGGTTTTCGTTCAACGCGAACGCCTGGTCATAATCACCGGGCTCGCCGATGAGCCAGCCATAATCGAGGCCGAGGCGCCTGCTCAGCCACAGATAGGTGCTCTTGGTGAAATTCGCGGGAAAAAGCTCGATCACCTGCGTTCCGGGCCGGCAGAACGCCAGATTGCCGAGTCCGGCGCCATGCACGCCGATAACGGCGTCAGCCTGGGAGAACAGGCGAACCTGTTCGGCATGATTGTCGCCCTTGGCCTCGAATCGCTCGAAACCATGCCCTCTTGCAATGTCCCAGAGCGCATCTTCATTGAGCAGGCGCCGGATCTTGCTGTTTCCCCGCGAAAAGAAGATGCGCCGGCCGCGGCCGGCGGGCACCCCGTAGTGCGCGCGGAAAAGGTCCGCCAGCCGCTGGACGGGAGCGGCATCGGCAAAGCTCCATTCGGCATTACCGGCATCGAAGGAAAGCCACAGCGCCTCCTCGACCGCCACTTTGGCATCGTCCGGCATGGCGATGACGCGCACGCCCGGATAGGCCTGCTCCAGCAGGGCGCAGCCTAGGTTCAGGCTTTCCAGGCGCGAAGGCGGCAGCAGCAGGGTGAGCGGCATGCCCTTGGGGTGAAAGCGCTCGAGGTAGTTGACGACCGGAACCAGGTCCTCAAAGAGCGCATGATAATAATTGTCCGTCCGAGCCAAGAGATGACAACGCCCTGCAAGGGCGGGCAGAACGCGAAGCCGCTTGGCCCTGGCGAAGTTCCAATTCACCCATTCCACGTCGCGTATCACCACGCCTTCCCGATCGGGCGCGAAAACGCGGCTGACATGGCCAAGCAGTTCCGCGGGACTTATCGTCAGGGCCAGTTCCTGCACCGGAACCGTGACGCCTCCCCGCCATTCGCGCGCCAAGGTGTCATAGGGCCAGCACCGGTCCCGCACGAAAGCGCATTCTTCCGGTGTGAACGAAGTCGCCATCTCGGCCTTGCGGTCCTCGATGACAAGGGTCGCGGCGATCTCAGGATCGACTCCGCGCGGATAGAAGGAAAAACGACGCCGCAGCAGGCTGATCCTGCCAATAGTCGCCCGTGCCGCCAGCCAGCGCCAGTAGCGGATATTGAAACGCTTTCGAAATCCGGATTTGACGCGGGCCATTTCTGCCGTTTGATTGCCAAGGAACAGCCAAGCGGCTATAGCCGCGCCACCCACCTCTGTCTATCGGATCAGACCTTGAAAGCAATCATTCTCGCTGGCGGCATGGGCACGCGCATTTCCGAAGAATCGCATCTGCGCCCCAAACCGATGATCGAGATCGGAGGCCGGCCGATCCTCTGGCACATCATGAAGATCTACAGCCATTACGGCATCAACGATTTCGTGATCTGCCTGGGCTACAAGGGCTATATGATCAAGGAGTATTTCTCCAACTACTTCCTGCACAATGCGGATGTGACGATCGACGCCGAAAAGAACGAGGTCATCTACCATAACCAGAAGGCTGAGCCCTGGCGGGTCACCATGGTGGACACCGGCGAGACCAGCATGACGGGCGGCCGGCTGAAACGGGTCGCCCCTTTCCTGACGCCGGGCGAATCCTTCTGCTTCACCTATGGCGACGGCGTCTCCGACGTCGACATCGGCGCGCTCATCGCCTTCCACAAGAAGCATGGCAAGCGCGCCACGCTGACGGGCGTGATCCCTCCCGGCCGCTACGGCTCCCTGTCGCTCGAGGGTGACAAGGTCACCCGTTTCATCGAAAAGCCGCCCGGCGACAATGCGCTGATCAATGGCGGCTTCTTCGTGCTGGAACCGAGCGTGGTCGACCTGATCGAGGCAGACCAGACTTCCTGGGAAGGTGCGCCGCTCGAGGCTCTGGCCGCCTCCGGCGATTTGATGGCCTATCGGCATGGCGGGTTCTGGCAGCCCATGGATACCTTGCGCGACAAGAACCATCTCGAACAATTGTGGGCGCAGGGCAAAGCGCCCTGGAAGGTCTGGCCGTGACCCGGGCTTTGGCCGCAGGCATTTTGCCATCACCTGCTTTCTGGCGGGGCAGGAAGGTGTTTCTTACCGGCCATACAGGCTTCAAGGGGAGCTGGATGGCCTTGTGGCTGCATCGGCTTGGGGCGGAGGTTACCGGCTTTGCGCTGCCGCCGGCCGCCGACCAGCCCCTATTTGCAGCCGCGGGCGTCGACGGTTCCGTCCGGTCGATCCTTGGCGACCTTCGCGATGCCGAAGCCGTGCGCCGGGCCGTGGAGGCGACCCAACCCGAAATCGTGCTGCACCTGGCTGCCCAGGCCCTGGTGCGGCGTTCCCTCGCCGATCCGCTCGAGACTTTCGGCACCAACGTCATGGGCACGGTGCACCTCTTGGAAGCCCTGCGCTCCCTGCCGGCACTCGCCTGCATCCTCGCGGTGACCTCGGACAAGGTCTATCTCAACGAGGAAACAGGCGAGGCCTTCCATGAGGATGACAAGCTCGGCGGCAAGGATCCCTACTCGGCTTCCAAGGCGGCTGCCGAGATCGTCACCTATTCCTATGCGCGCTCCTATTTCGACAAGGCACGGGTGCCGGCTGCCACTGCACGCGGCGGCAACGTCATCGGGGGCGGCGACCATTCGGCCGACCGGCTCGTCCCGGACATCGTGCGCGCCGTGCGCGGCGGCAAGCCGCTCGAACTGCGCCACCCCGAGGCGGTCAGACCCTGGCAGCATGTGCTCGACTGCGTGAACGGCTATCTCGTCTATGCCGAACGGCTGGCCACTGTCGCGGACACGCCGCGCGCACTGAACTTTGGTCCCGACCCTTCCCGTCCCCTGCCCGTTTCGGCGGTGGCCGATGCGATTTTCCAGGCGCTTGGCCGCAAGCCGGACTGGCTGCACAAACCCGTGCCCGGTTCCATCGAGATGAAGGCGCTGACCGTCGATTCCGAGCGTGCCCGCTCGCTGCTCGGCTGGCAGGATCGGCTCGCCGGCCCGGCCAGTCTGGAATGGACGGCGCAATGGTATGCTGCCGAGGCCGCCGGGCAGGACATGCACGCCTTCACCCTCGATCAGATCTCCCGTTTCTCGACGCCCTGAGACCGCCGCCATGCCCGCTGCCACGTCCACGCTTCCTCATTGCCGGTTCTGCGCTACGCCGCTGACGACGACCTTGTGCGATCTCGGCTCGATGCCGCTTGCCAACGATTATCGCCTGCCAGACGACAGCAATCCCGAGCGCAGCTTCCCGCTGCATGCGCGCGTCTGTCCGAGCTGCCTGCTCGTCCAGGTCGATGATTCCGTCCCGCCGGACGCGATCTTCTCCGACTACGCCTACTTCTCTTCCTATTCGGACAGCTGGGTGGCGCATGCCAAGCGCTATGCGCAAGCTATGATCGAGCGTTTCAAGCTCGGCGCCAATTCGCTGGTGATCGAAGTCGCCTCCAATGACGGCTACCTGCTGCAGCATTTCAAAGCCGCTGGCGTACCGGTGCTCGGTGTCGAACCTGCTGCCAATGTCGCCGAGACGGCCCGGGCCAAGGGCATCGATACCGAAGTCGCCTTCTTCGGCGTCGAAACCGCCCGACGTCTCGTCGGCCAGGGCAAGCGCGCCGACCTCATGGCTGCCAACAATGTGCTCGCCCATGTCCCCGATATCCGCGATTTCGTCGGCGGCTTCGCCGCCTTGCTGAAACCCGAGGGCGTCGTCACCTTCGAATTCCCGCATGTGCTCAATCTGATCGAGAAGGTGCAGTTCGATACCATCTATCACGAGCATTTTTCCTATCTCTCGCTGGTGACGGTCGAGAAGGTGTTCGCCGCCGTCGGCCTCAAGGCGATCGATGTCGAGGAACTGCCGACCCATGGCGGCTCGCTGCGTCTGTTCGCGGCACCATTGGCGTCCAGCCACCGGCCTTCCGCGAGGCTCGACGCCCTGCGCGCCAAGGAGCATGCCGCCGGTCTCGACGCTCTGGCCGGCTATGAAGGCTTTGCTGCCAAGGTCGCCGAGGTCAAGCGCGGCTTCCTCGCCTTCCTGGCCGAGGCCAAGGCCGCCGGCAAGACCATCGCCGCCTATGGCGCCGCCGCCAAGGGCAACACCTTCCTGAATTTCTGCGGCGTCGGCCCCGCCGATATCGTGGCTGTGTTCGACCGTTCCCTGGCCAAGCAGGGCCGCCTGCTGCCCGGCAGCCAGATCCCGATCCTCTCGCCCGACAAGATCAGCGAGATCGCACCCGATTATCTTGTCATCCTGCCCTGGAACATCGCCGAGGAAGTGATGGAGCAGACGCGTCCGCTGATGCCGCCGGGCAGTTCCTTCGTGACGGCCGTGCCCAGCATCAGGCTCACGCCGTGATCTTCGTCGAGACCCGCATCCCGGGCTGCTTCCTGATCGAGCCGGAGCCGCAGCGCGACGATCGCGGCTTTTTCGCCCGCACCTATTGCCCGGACGAGTTCGCCGCCGCCGGGATCGTCTTTGCGCCGGTGCAAACCAATCTCTCGCGCAACGACAAGGCTTTCACCCTGCGCGGCATGCACTTCCAGAAGGCTCCTCATGCCGAGGCCAAGCTCGTCCAGGTGGCGCGAGGGAAGATCCATGACGTCGTGGTCGATCTCAGGCCGGACAGCCCGGCTTTTCGCCAATGGGTCGGCGCCGAGCTGAGCGCCGACAACCTGCATCAACTCTATATTCCCGAAGGCTGTGCCCACGGCTTCCTGACGCTCGAAGCCGGAACGGACGTCTTGTACGGCATGGGCCGCAAATATGTTCCCGGCCATGCGCGCGGCTATCGCTATGACGACCCGGCCTTTGCCATCGAATGGCCCCGCCCGCCGGCGGTGATCGCACCGGCGGACGAGGCTTGGCCGGCTTTCGGGGCTTGAGAGGCGGCCCGCCGCGTCTTGGTCGCGGCAGGCCGGTCCGCTATTTCGCCTCGAACGCCGGGTGGTAGGCCACGTCTCCCTGCGGCATGTCAGCCCCGAAGGGCAGGCACTGGAAATAGACAGGCGGCACGCCAGGAAGGCAAAGCCGAACCTCGTTCTTGAAGCCGAAGCGGCCGTAATAGGCGGGATCTCCCAGGACGACGCAGCCTTGCGCCTCCTGCCGGCGGAGGTCGGCGAGGCCAGTCTCGATCAGCGCTCGCCCGATGCCGTTTTTCTGGCGGTCCGGTCGCACCGATACCGGCCCCAGCCCGTACCAATGCCGGAAAGCCCCATCGATGGTGACGGGCGAAAAGGCGACATGGCCGACGACCCCGCTTTCTTCTTCCGCCACCAGGGACAAGGTCAAAGCCCCCGCCGCCCTTAAGCCGTCGACGATCGCCGCCTCCGTCTGGCTGCTATATGGCTTTCCTTCGAAGGCGGCCCTGGTCATCGCGCGGATGGTATCGATATCATCGGCACGTTCTGGTCGGATCTGCATGATATTTCCCTCGTTCAGCGGTTGTCGGCCTGAGCGCGCACGCTCTCCCGCCCTTTGCGCGAGATGCGGTAGGGGCCGGAGGCATGGGATTCGATCAGCCTTTTGCGGTGGAGCTTGCCGAATGTCTCAAGCGTGCAATCGGCCAGACGATGGCCGTCGCGGGTGAAGCAGTCGACATGATGGATGCGGCCGTTATCGCCGCGATGATGGCGGATATGCCCGCCCTGGGCCAGCACGTGCAGCACACGCTGCTCGCCCCGTGAGATATTCATGATGGTGGAGCCTGTCGCAGAAACCATGACAAGCATCGCCTGCGCACCCGGCCGATCCGGCCGCCGCGCCTCGCAATGCTTCCTCATGTCTCGTCAAATCGAGACGGTCAGCGGTTTCTCACAAGCTCTGACATGAAACCTTCCGCTCAAATCAGCAGGTGACAATCGCATAGGTCGGCATCAGCCCGATGTCAATCCGGCCCCATCACGCAGGATCTTGCGAAGACCATGGGGCTCAGACACCATGGATCCTGCTGCACCTTCCCGGTGACACCCTTGCCCGTGCACGCTGCGAGCCTATCCGGCCCGCCAGCCCATCGCCGCCGCGTGAAACGAGCGTGGCGTGGAACCCCCGTGCCGCGATGCGCATTTCATTTAGGAGTTCAATGATCAGGACGACGCGGATGAGCTGGTTCATCATCATGAAACGCCGTGGCGCTCACGTCGAACCGCTGCCGGACGCACCGATTTTCGAAGACCTCGTCGAGGCGGAGACTTGGGCGGCGACCTATCTGGAAGGCGACCCGCCCTTGTTCGACAAGAGCCTGGACTCGATCGAGGTCCACCGGCAGGAAGCGCAGCTGGCAATGCGCCAGGTGGCATCAGCCCGGCGCTGAGCACCCATCAAGCCTGCAAGTCGACAGGCCAAACTGATCGAATGTTCTGGTGGGCGGTGACGGGCTCGAACCGCCGACCCTCTCGGTGTAAACGAGATGCTCTACCAACTGAGCTAACCGCCCCAGCACGGAAAGGTCCCGCGCACGGCCCCTGTCTATTGCGCTTGTGCCCGCTTCGCAAGGCAAAAGAAAGCGGCCGCACCCTTTGGGGCGCGGCCGCTTGCAGATCGTTTCAGTGTCAGTGCGCGACGACAGCGTTGGCGTCATCTCCGACGACAGCCGGCGGCGGCGCGTTCTTGTCCTCGTCCCAGGTGATGGGCTCTGGCATGCGCACCAGCGCCCTGCGCAGAACTTCCTCCATCCGGGAAACCGGCACGATTTCAAGACCGTTCTTCACATTGTCGGGAAGTTCGGCCAGATCCTTGGCGTTCTCTTCCGGAATCAGCACGGTCTTGATGCCGGCCCGCAAGGCGGCGAGCAGCTTCTCTTTCAGGCCGCCGATCGGCAGCACCCGGCCACGCAAGGTGACCTCACCGGTCATGGCAACGTCACGGCGAACCGCGATGCCCGTCATCACCGACACCATGGCGGTGGCCATGGCGATGCCGGCCGAGGGGCCATCCTTGGGCGTTGCGCCTTCCGGCAGATGCACATGCACGTCGCGCTTGTCGAACAGCGGCGGCTCGATGCCGTAGTCGATGGCGCGCGAACGGACATAGGAGGCAGCCGCGGAGATCGACTCGCGCATGACGTCCTTCAGATTGCCCGTCACGATCATCTTGCCCTTGCCGGGCATCATGACCGCCTCGATGGTCAGAAGCACGCCACCCACCTCGGTCCAGGCCAGGCCCGTAACCGCACCCACCTGATCCTCGAGTTCGGCCTGGCCGTAGCGGTAACGCGGGGCGCCGAGATAGTCTTCGAGCACCGTGTTCGTCACCTTGACCGTCTTCTTCTTGGACATCAGGATGTCCTTGACGGCCTTACGGGTCAGGTTCGAGATCTCGCGCTCGAGGTTGCGTACCCCGGCTTCCTGCGTGTAGCGACGCACCAGATTGAGCAGCGCTTCGTCGTCGATCGAGAACTCACGTGCCTTCAGGCCATGCTTCTGAACGGCATTGGGGATGAGATGCTTGCGGGCGATCTCCACCTTCTCGTCTTCGGTATAACCGGCGAGACGGATGATCTCCATGCGGTCCAGCAGCGCCGGCGGAATGTTGAGCGTGTTCGCCGTGGTCACAAACATCACGTTCGACAGGTCGTAGTCGACCTCGAGGTAATGGTCGTTGAACGTCGAGTTCTGCTCGGGATCGAGCACTTCCAACAGAGCCGAAGACGGATCGCCGCGGAAATCCTGGCCCATCTTGTCGATTTCATCGAGCAGGAAGAGCGGATTCTGCTTCTTGGCCTTGCGCATCGACTGAACGACCTTGCCGGGCATCGAGCCGATATAGGTGCGCCGATGGCCACGGATCTCGGCCTCGTCCCGGACACCGCCGAGCGACATGCGCACATATTCGCGGCCGGTCGCCTTGGCTATCGAACGGGCGAGCGACGTCTTGCCGACGCCGGGCGGGCCGACGAGGCACAGGATCGGACCGGTCAGCTTGTTGGCGCGCTGCTGCACCGCCAGATACTCGATGATGCGTTCCTTGACCTTTTCCAGGCCATGGTGATCGGCATCGAGGATCTCCTGGGCATGCGGCAGATCCTTCTTGATCCGGGACTTGTCGCCCCAGGGCAAGGAAATCAGCCAGTCCAGATAGTTGCGCACGACGGTGGCCTCGGCCGACATCGGGGACATCTGACGCAGCTTCTTCATCTCGGCCTGCGCCTTGTCGCGGGCCTCCTTGGAGAGCTTGGTGTCCTTGATCTTCTGTTCGAGTTCGCCGAGTTCGTCCTTGCCTTCCTCGTCACCGAGCTCCTTCTGGATCGCCTTCATCTGCTCGTTGAGATAGTACTCGCGCTGGGTCTTCTCCATCTGCCGCTTGACGCGGGTACGGATGCGCTTCTCGACCTGCAGGACGGAAATCTCGCTTTCCATCAGGGCGAGCACCTTCTCCAGGCGCGCCGGGATCGACAGGATCTCCAGCACTTCCTGCTTGTCGGCGATCTTCACCGCAAGATGTGCGGCGATGGTGTCGGCGAGCTTCGAATAATCCTCGATCTGGGTGACCGTGGCCACGACTTCCGGCGACACCTTCTTGTTGAGCTTCACATAGCTCTCGAATTCGGCCACCACGGAACGGGCAAGCGCTTCGGCTTCGATCTTCTCGCCATTGCCGTCACCCAGGACCTCGGCCTCGGCCTGATAGAAATCGTCATGCCCGGAATAGGAGAGCACGCGTGCGCGGTCGACGCCCTCGACCAGCACCTTCACCGTGCCGTCGGGCAGCTTCAGCAATTGCAGCACGGTAGCCAGCGTGCCGAGCTTGTAGATGGCGTCCGGCGCCGGATCATCCTCAGCGGCATTGAGCTGCGTCGCCAGCAGGATGTGGCGGTCGGTCCGCATGACTTCTTCCAGCGCCCGAATCGACTTCTCGCGGCCAACGAAAAGCGGCACGATCATGTGGGGGAACACCACGATATCGCGCAGAGGCAACACCGGGAACGTATCGACGGTGCCTGCCGGCACCGGAGGACGCTGCTTATTCGTCGTCATTGCATATCCTTTCCTGCGCCGTTCCACGCTGCAATAGCCGTACCAGCGGCGCTATCCTCCCGGCCAACACGAAGAGCGACCTCGGAGGTATTCCAACTGCCCCGGATGGGCACAGTTGCTTCGATAAGGGTTAGGTGGAGAGCACCAAGCACAGTGTCAAGCCGGCTAATCCCGGTAAATTGCGCTGTCTCGATTTTCGTTCTCGCACCTGCGAACCTCGCTACAAATTTCTGTTCGATCGACTTCGGATTGATTGCCGGGAACCTCGGGCCACTCTTGAAAGGACTCTCCGAAAAGTAGCGACAATTAGCCAAAACCTGCATTTTTCTACGGAAACCGGCTCGAATCGAGCTGGTCTCTCCTAGCCCACGATACCCCCCTCCGACGTCAAGCGCAATCGAAGGCCGCTGCGGCGAATGGTCGATCACAGCGGAGCGGGACATCGCCCGAGCCATGCATTTCAACATGTCTGCAGGAAGGTGTCGACATGACAATGCCGGCCACAGGCCGGCATTGCATATCGAGCATTGCTCCGGCGGACATCAGCCGGTGGAGGAAACCTCCTGCTTCTCGGAATAGATGAAGAGCGGCTTGGCCTGTCCGTCGACGACTTCCTTGGAGATCACCACTTCCTCGACACCGTCGAGGCCGGGCAGTTCGAACATGGTGTCGAGCAGGATGCCCTCCATGATCGAGCGCAGGCCACGCGCACCGGTCTTGCGCTCGATCGCCTTCTTGGCGATCGACGACAAGGCCTCGTCCTGGAAGGTCAGATCGATCCCCTCCATCTCGAACAGGCGCTGATACTGCTTCACCAGCGCATTCTTCGGCTCGGTCAGGATCTTGATCAGCGCCGGCTCGTCGAGATCTTCCAAGGTCGCAATGACTGGCAGACGCCCGACGAATTCCGGGATCAGGCCGAACTTCAACAGATCCTCGGGCTCAACCTCACGGAAGATCTCGCCGGTACGCCGGTCTTCGGGCGTCACCACGCGGGCGCCGAATCCGATCGAGGTGCCCTTGCCGCGGCTGGAGATGATCTTCTCGAGGCCCGAGAAGGCACCGCCGCAGATGAAGAGGATATTGGTGGTGTCGACCTGCAGGAACTCCTGCTGGGGATGCTTGCGCCCGCCCTGCGGCGGAACACTGGCCACCGTGCCTTCCATGATCTTCAGCAAGGCCTGCTGCACGCCCTCGCCCGAGACGTCACGGGTGATCGAGGGATTGTCGGACTTGCGGCTGATCTTGTCGACCTCGTCGATATAGACGATGCCGCGCTGGGCGCGCTCGACATTATAGTCGGCCGCCTGCAGCAGCTTGAGGATGATGTTCTCGACATCCTCGCCGACATAGCCGGCTTCCGTCAGGGTCGTGGCATCGGCCATGGTGAAGGGCACGTCGATGATGCGGGCCATGGTCTGGGCGAGCAGCGTCTTGCCCGAACCGGTCGGTCCGATCATCAGGATGTTGGACTTCGCCAGTTCGACATCACTGTGCTTGGTGGCATGGTTGAGACGCTTGTAGTGATTGTGCACGGCCACCGAGAGCACGCGCTTGGCCTGCATCTGGCCGATCACATAATCGTCGAGCACCTTGCAGATCTCACGCGGGGTAGGCACCCCGTCGCGCGACTTCACCAGCGAGGACTTGTTCTCCTCGCGAATAATATCCATGCACAGCTCGACACATTCATCGCAGATGAATACCGTCGGGCCGGCGATGAGCTTGCGAACTTCGTGCTGGCTCTTGCCGCAGAACGAGCAGTAGAGCGTGTTCTTGGTATCGCTGCCGGCCTTGGTCATGGCATCCCCCTTTCGGGCTCTCTCGGCGGAACGGACATTCCGCATAATCCCACGGGAAATCCCGTGGCTGTAAACACAATCCCGCAGGCGTACCTGCATCGACTAAGCTCGTCCTGCAAGGGCTATGCCAAATGATGGCTGCCCCTGCATTCTCCGGTGACGCTGCATCCAGCGGGTCCAATGCTGGAATCTAGCGCCCCCCACGTCAACAGATCATTACCGATATCCATTGCAACGAACTGTGGCGAAACTCGTGCAGGGATCTCCCGCAGGGTTACATTAAGGCTTGGGCGAGGCTTCCTCCGGCCGCTTCTCGCTCACATGGTCGACCAGACCGAAAGCTTTGGCCTGCTCCGCATCCATGAAATTATCACGCTCCAGGGCCTCCTGGATCGACTTGATGTCCTGGCCGGTATGCTTGACGTAGATTTCGTTCAGCCTCTGCTTCACGCGGCGCGTTTCTTCGGCGTGGATCAGGATGTCGGTCGCTTGGCCCTGATATCCGCCCGAAGGCTGGTGCACCATGATGCGCGCGTTGGGCAGGGCAAAGCGCAGATCCTTCTCGCCGGCGGCCAGCAGGAGCGATCCCATCGAAGCCGCCTGGCCGACGCAAAGCGTTGAGATCGGCGAGCGAATGAACTGCATCGTGTCGTAGATCGACAGGCCCGCCGTCACCACCCCGCCCGGCGAGTTGATGTACATCGCGATTTCCTTCTTGGGGTTCTCCCCTTCCAGGAACAGCAGCTGGGCCACCACGATGGAGGCCATGTAGTCCTCCACCGGGCCGGTCAGAAAGATGATGCGTTCGCGCATCAGCCGCGAATAGATATCCCAGGCACGCTCGCCGCGATTGGTGCTTTCGACCACGGTCGGTATGAGGTTGTTGGTATAGAAGTCGATCGGATCTCGCATCAATCTCTCCAGCAAGCGAATCTCGGCAGTCCATGTTCCTGTCAGGGCAGGGATCGCGAGCCTGTTTGTCAAGTGAACCTTCCTGTCGCCCGCAGGGACATGAAGGCGCGACGGTTGTCGAGGGAGGTTAGCCCGAGAAGAGACGGGCCCTCTTGTCGCAAATGTGTCGTCAAACCCGGTCCTGCAAGTCCCCTCCCCGCCTTTTGCAAGTTCGGGGACGTTCGAGAACGACAATGGCCGGGGCAAGCCCGGCCATCGCATATTCGTCTCGACGAACCAGGATGGCCCGGCACAGCCTTATTCTGCTGACTCGGCAGGCTTGGCGGCCTTGGTTTTCTTGGCCTTGGCCGGCTTTTCCTCGGCAGCGGCAGAAGCGGCCTGCTCGTCGTCTTCCTTGAACAGTTCCTCCTTGGAGACCTTGTTCTCGGTGATGTCGGCGAGCGAGAGGATGTGGTCGACAACCTTGTCCTCGAAGATCGGCGCGCGCAGCTCGGCGATCGCCTGCGGGTTCTTGGTGTAGAACTCCCAGATCTGGCGCTCCTGGCCCGGGAACTGGCGGGCACGCTCGATCACGGCGCGAGTCGCCTCTTCGTCGGTCACCTGGATCTTGTTGCTCTCGCCGATCTCGGCCAGCACGAGGCCGAGGCGAACGCGGCGGGCCGCGATCTTGCGATAATCTTCCTTGGCGGCCTCTTCGGTGGTGTTCTCCTGCTCGAAGGTGCGGCCGGTCTGCTGCATCTCGCGCTCGACCTGCAGCCAGACATTGTCGAACTCCTGCTGGAACAGGGTCGGCGGCAGATCGAAGGAGTATTTCGCATCGAGTGCATCGAGAAGCTGGCGCTTCACCTTGCTGCGCGAGGCGGCGTTGTACTCGCCTTCGATCGAGCTCTTGATCACTTCCTTGAGCTTGTCGAGCGATTCGAGGCCGACAGACTTGGCAAGCTCGTCGTCGATGACGAGCTCAGCCGGAGCCTGCACCGCCTTGACCTTGACGTCGAAGGTGGCGTCCTTGCCGGCCAGCGTGTCGGAGGCATAGTTGGTGGGGAACTTGACCTCGATGGTCTTCTCCTGGCCGGCGGTGACGCCGATGAGCTGGTCCTCGAAGCCGGGAATGAAGGTCTTGGAGCCGAGGTCGACGGAAATGTCCTCACCCTTGCCGCCGTCGAACTCGACGCCGTCGATCTTGCCGACGAAGTCGACGATCACGCGGTCGTGGTTCTCGGCCTTCGACTTGGCCTTCTTGTCGGCATAGGTGACGTTGCGGCGGGCCAGATCCTCGAGGCGCGACTGCACCTCTTCGTCGGAGACTTCGGCCACCGGCTTGACGATCTTGATGCCGGAAATGTCGCCTACCTCGAAGGTCGGCAGCACTTCCACGGCGACGGTCCAGGCAAGATCGGCCTTGCCGTCGAGCACCTGGGTCACGCCTTCGTCGTCGGCACCGAAATCGAGCTTGGGCTCCATGGCCAGCTTGATCTGGTTGTCATCGACGATCTTGCGATTGGCTTCGCCAACGAAATTGTTGACGACATCGGCCGTGACCGAGCGGCCATAGAGACGACGCAGATGCGCCACCGGCACCTTGCCCGGACGAAAGCCGTTGACGCGGACCTTGCCCTTCATGTCTTCCAATTGGGCATCGGTGCGCGAGGCGATATCAGCCGCCGGCACCACCACTTTGAATTCCCGCTTCAGGCCATCGGCCAGGGTTTGGGTCACCTGCATATTCTTGTCCCGAATCCGTGAGTTCGTAGCTGCCCCGTCTTTAAGCCGTCGAGGCCGATCGTGGTGCGGGCGGAGGGGCTCGAACCCCCACGACTTTCATCACTGGAACCTAAATCCAGCGCGTCTACCAGTTCCGCCACGCCCGCAAATAGGGCTCCCTTTCGCAAAACTTGCATTCTGCGAAACGAGTGGCGCCATATAGCATGTCATGAAATTGATGCAGCAAAAAAATGCCGTCTCCTGCATGATATTTGGAGTTGAGGATTCGCGTGCGGCCGCAACAGCCGGCCGCAGCGTCGCTCCCGGCCTTCGAGCAACCTTCCCGGCAGGCGGGAATAGCCACTGCCCAGCCAGGAGGACCCACCGATGACCGGCAGTTTCGATCGGCGTCAGCTTCTTGCCGGGCTCGGCGTCACCCTGGCCAGCCTTGCTCTCACGCGCCCCGCACCGGCCGCTCCGGGCCTGACCTTGACGGCCGCGGCCGGCGAACTCCCCCTGCTAGGCAGCGTCAAGCCAACCCGGACGCAGTGTTTCGACGCCTCGACGCCGGGACCTCTCCTGCGCACGAAGCGCAACCAGGCCGTGAAGCTGCGCTTTGCAAACCGTCTCGACGCCCCCTCGACGATCCATTGGCATGGCGTGCGCCTCGCCAATAGCATGGACGGCGTTCCCGCCCTGACCCAGCAGGCGGTGAAACCGGGCGAAGGCTTCGACTACGCGTTCACGCCGCCGGATGCCGGCACCTTCTGGTACCATCCTCCCGCCTTTGGCCCTTTCTTGTCACAATGCGAGGCCGGCCTCTATGGCGTCCTGATCGTCGACGAGGATGAACCGCCAAAGGTAGACCGAGACCTGGTTCTCGTCATCGACGACTGGAACATCGGTGCCGACGGGCAGATTCAGGCCACCGCCGATAGCAAGCCGACCATCACGGCGAATTCGAAGCCGGCCGAAACGATCAGCCTCGCTCCCAATGAGCGTGTCCGACTGCGTCTCGTCAACGCCGCGGCGACGCGCATCGCCAAACTCGCCCTGGCCGGTTTTCCGGCCACCATCGTCGCCATCGACGGCCACCCCGTCGACACACCCTTCGCCCCCAATCACGGTCGCCTCGACCTGCCGCCCGGCGGGCGCGCCGACATTGCGGTCGACGGCCTGCTCACAAAGGGGAGCGAGGCCGGTATCGCATTGGATCGCGACGGCGACGTCGTCATTCTCGCTCACCTCGTTTCGAACGGTGCGGCGCCGCTTCGCCCAGCCTTTCTGCCGCCCCTGGTGCTGCCGCGCCCCGATCTGCCGGCCGCACTTGCGCTGCAGAAGGCCAAGCGCGTCGCCCTAGCGCTGTCAGGCCGGAACGGCGGCGGCTCGGTGCTGCCCGACAAGCCTTTGTTCTCGGTCAAGCGAGGCAGCCTCGTCGATCTCGGCCTCGCCAACAAAACGCCTATCGACCAGGCCGTGCATGTGCACGGCCACGCCATGCGCATCCTCCATCCCTTCGACGACGAGTGGCAGCCCTACTGGGTCGACACGGTCGCAATCGGTCCGGGAGAAACCGTGCATACGGTGTTCACAGCGGATAATCCGGGCAAATGGCTCCTGCACGGCCGCGCCTGCGGCCCTTCCAGGAAGGATGATCTCTTGACCTGGTTCGAGGTGACCTGAACCTTGGAATAAGGGCCGTCATGCGGAAAGCCTCGAGACGACAGGCCCCTCCAGCGATTCAATCGCGATTCATGTCGGTTAGCGCGTCGCGCATGGAGATGCTGGAGATGCCGAAGAAACCGCCATAGGGAATCTTGAGGTCGATGATCACGAACATGACGCTCGATACGCACACGACGCCGATGGCAAGCACGATCTTGCTCAACAGGCGCTGCGAGATCTGAAGGCCGAAGCTGAGGAAGACGAGGGCCAGCCAGAAGCTGATGATCAGCGTGAAGGACACGCCGGATGGAGCATGCGTATCCTCGATGACGGCCCAGCGCCCCGTCAGCGCCGCCCTGTAGTCCAGTTGGCAGCGCGCGGCGATGTTCTTGCCGATGCCATCGGTCGGCTGGAACGAATCGATCGCCAGGCCGATCTGGTTCATCATGCCGGCAAGAACCTTGTCCTCGCCCATGAGCGGCATGTCCTTGGTGTCGAGCATGATCTTGACCTCCGGCGCCGGCTCGTCGGGCCAGGTGCTGGCGATCACCGCGGCGGTGTAGCGGCGCAGCAGCTGGCGCGTCGGCTCCATTCGCGGGGAGAGATCGCGCAGGCATTGGTCGAGGCTCGCCAGATGCGCCGCATAGGTCGAGCGATCCTTGCTGGCCGCGTCGAAGTCGGCCCTGGAGGTGGAAAGTTGCAGGCTCAGGATCAGGGCGGCGAAGGACACCAGCAGGCCCGTCACCAGGCGCACCGCCTCCATGTTCTCCTTCGAGAGGTGTTCTTCGTGCAGGCGCCTGCGCAAGATCACCCCGCCGACGGCGCTCAAACTGAAAAGCACCAGGAAACTCAGGCCGTAGATTTCTTCCATGACCGGGACCGCCAGGTTTTTCTTTTGTGCCGGCAGTGTGGCTCAGCGGGCGTGACTTGAAAGTCACACCAGAATCCGGCCGCGCGCACAAGATCTCGCGGTGCTCCATACGCATCAGCTTGGGAGCAACGGGGGAAGCGGATTGTTCTGGTTACGGAGGTCGTCGGCTGGCGCCAGTCTTCAACCAACACCAAGGGCGAGCCCGTCACCATGAGCCACATTCCAGTCGATTGAGCGAAGTAGTCGAGACCCGTAAGCTGTCAGCCGCACCGCGCAAGTGGAGGAGCAACATGACCAACGCCTTGACGATATGGACTTATGATTGGGTGCCACCGGGCCCCCGCGGTCACGTTCGAGACATCAGATTGCGCTGGGCCTGCGAAGAGGCTGGCCTCCCTTACGACGTAAAGTCGGTTTCCTTCCATAACCGCGGGCCGGAGCATTTCGCGCGCCAACCTTTTGGCCAGGTGCCCTTCATCGAGGACGGGGACATCGCCCTTTTCGAAAGCGGCGCCTGTCTTCTGCATCTGGCTCGAAAAAGCGAGAAGCTGATGCCACGCGATCCCAAAGGAGAAGCAGCGACGCTGGAATGGACGATCGCCGCGCTCAACTCGATCGAGATGGTTTCGGTGCCCTGGTGGTTCATCGGCCTGTCCAAGCAGGCCACCAACCCGCTCGAAGGCTGGCTGTTCCAGCGCCTGCAGCATCTGGAAACGGTGCTGGCACGGCGCGAATGGCTTGCCGCGGGACAATTCACCGTCGCCGACATTGTGATGACGGAGGCTCTTCGCGTGCCGAAGGTAAGGGCTGCCGGCGATTTTCCGGCCACACGATCCTATGTCGATCGAGCCTGCGCGCGCCCGGCCTTCAAACGAGCCTATGACGGCCAGATGGCGCATTTCGCGGCGAGCGACAAATAATCGAGGCCCCACGGCTCCCCGGATGCCGCAGCATCCGGGCAGATCCACCGGGATCGACCTGTTCGCGGAAAGCTCGGAATGAGCCGGTGCGGCATTGATCACGAAGGCCGCAATGACGCCAAGGCGGCGAGAGCCTTGGGCAGCATCGCAGGCAGGTCGTCGGCGGTGAGGCCCGGCCCGAACAGATTGGCCGCTTCGCCATGGAGCCAGACGGCGGCGCTGGCGGCTTCGAAGGCCGGCATCGATTGAGCGAGGAGCCCGCCTATCAGGCCTGAGAGCACGTCGCCGGAGCCGGCCGTCGCCAGGGTAGGCGGCGCATTGGCGTTGATGGCGGCCCGCCCGTCCGGCGCTGCGATTACGGTATCGGCCCCCTTCAGCACGATGACCGCGCCGGTTGCCTCGGCAGCCGCGCGGGCCCGGTCGAGCTTGGCCGCGTGTTTTCCGGCGATGTCGTCGAAGACGCGCGCGAACTCGCCCTCATGGGGCGTGAGGACGACGGGCCCGAGCGCCGCCCGCAACGTGGCGATGAAATGAATGCGTTCGGCGGCAAAGGCGGAAAGCGCTCCGGCATCGATCAGCACGGCACGCGAGGAAGAAAGCACCAGGTCGACCTTGGCCCGGGTCTCCTCGTCCGGCGGCAAAGCGGGTCCGACGACGAACGCATTGCGCCGCGCATCCTCCAGCAAGACGGCGAGGCCTTCCGGCCCATCGCAGCGCCGCACCATGATGGCGTCGAGCGAGGCGGCATGGATGGCGAGGGCGTCGGAAGGACTGGCGACAGTCACGAGACCGGCGCCGACGCGCAATCCAGCCTTGGCCGCCAGCCGCGCCGCCCCCGTCCCTTCGATGCCCGCGGACAGGACGACCAGATGCCCCCGCGCATATTTATGTCCCGCCGGTTCGGGATGCGGAAAACCGGGCTGCCACAGGTCCGGCTGGTTGACGAAAGTCCGGGGTCGGATAGTGGCCAGCACATTGTCCGCAATGCCGATATCCGCAACCCGGACGGCGCCGCAATTGAGCTTGCCGGGCAAGAGCAGGTGCCCCGGCTTGCGCCGGAAAAAAGTCACCGTCTCGCGCGCCTTCACGGCCACGCCGCGGATCTGGCCGGTCGCCCCATCGATGCCGGAGGGCAGATCGACTGCGATGACCTGCAGGCCGGAAGCATTGATCCGCTCGACCAAACCGGCGAGCGTGCCGCCAATGTCACGGGAAAGCCCGGCGCCGAGCAGCGCATCGATGATGATTCCCTCCCTGGGGAACGAAAGGGCCAGCGCATTCTCGACCGGCTGCCCCCATTTCTCGGCAGCGTAGGCGACCTCTCCCCCCAGCGCCGAAGCCGGGCCCAGCAGGCCAAGCCGGACCCGATAGCCTCTTTCGCGCAGGATGCGGGCGGCAACGAAACCATCGCCCCCGTTCAGGCCCGTTCCACACAAAACCAGGATCGGCGTGTTGAAGGGATGCCGCGCCGCCACATCGGCCACCGCCCTCCCCGCCCGCTCGAGCAACTGGTCGGCGGTGGTGGCCTCGGCGATGGCGAGACGATCCGCATCGGCCATTTCGGATGGGGTCAGCAACTCGATCAAGACGTCCTCCAAGCTTTCCCCAGCATGCGCCACCTCGTCGCATTCGGTGGAAAAAATGCGTTTGCTGCCGTCACGGGCCGAAAATTACCCTCTCACGCCGCATATTTTATTGGCAGCCCGCCAAAAAATTGTGCAGTCTTTCGGTAGCGCTTGCCCATTTTTCAGCACCTTAGGTCTCAACACGTTGAAGATAAAAGAAAATTTTCCTGTTGGCGGTTTGGCATGCGACCTGCTACCAGCAAGGAGGTTTCTGCGCACTATGTGCTGAAATCGAGGAGACCCCATGAAGAAAATTGAAGCCATCATCAAGCCCTTCAAGTTGGACGAGGTGAAGGAAGCGCTGCAGGAGGTCGGTCTGCAGGGCATTACGGTGACGGAAGCGAAGGGATTCGGGCGGCAGAAAGGCCACACGGAACTTTATCGCGGCGCCGAATATGTCGTCGATTTTCTTCCCAAGGTGAAGATCGAGGTTGTGGTGCCGGACGAGCGTGTCGAGCGCGCCATCGACGCCATTCGCAAGGCCGCCCAGACGGGCCGGATCGGCGACGGCAAGATCTTCGTCCTCAATATCGAGGAAGCCATCCGCATCCGCACCGGCGAGAGCGGCCTCGACGCCATCTAGATCAAAGTGCGTTCGTCACCGAACGCTCATTTGCTCTGGTTCTTTGTATCGACGCGTCTTTGCGGTTCCAGGTGATCCCGTCCAATCGCAAAACGCCGTGGCAATCAGCGGGCCTCTGCCTGCGCCTCATAAGATCATGCCCAAACGAACGAAAGGGTTGCACAAGATGAAGACCGCCAAGGATGTCCTGAAGGCGATCAAGGACAATGACGTCAAATATGTCGATTTCCGCTTCACCGACCCGCGCGGCAAGTGGCAGCACGTGACCTTCGACGTCTCCCTGGTGGATGAGGAGATCTTCACCGAAGGCACCATGTTCGACGGTTCCTCGATCGCCGGCTGGAAGGCGATCAACGAATCCGACATGTGCCTGATGCCGGACCCCACCACCGCCACGATGGATCCCTTCTTCTCCGCGGCGACGATGTCGATCACCTGCGACGTGGTCGAACCCTCCACGGGTGAAGGCTACAGCCGCGACCCGCGCGGCATCGCCAAGCGCGCCGAGGCCTATCTGAAGTCGACCGGCATCGGTGACGTCGCCTATTTCGGCCCGGAAGCCGAATTCTTCGTCTTCGACGACGTCCGCTTCAAGGCCGATCCCTACAACACCGGCTTCAAGCTCGATTCGACCGAACTGCCTTCCAACTTCGACACCGAATATGAAGGCGGCAATCTTGGCCACCGCATCAACACCAAGGGCGGCTACTTCCCGGTTCCCCCGCTGGATTCGGCCCAGGATATGCGCTCGGAAATGCTGGCTGCCATGCAGCAGATGGGCGTCGTGGTCGAAAAGCACCACCATGAGGTCGCCTCCGCCCAGCATGAACTCGGCATGAAGTTCGGCACGCTGGTGACGATGGCCGATCATCTGCAGATCTACAAATATGCCATCCACAACGTCGCCCACACCTATGGCAAGACGGCGACCTTCATGCCCAAGCCCGTCTTCGGCGACAACGGCTCGGGCATGCATGTGCACCAGTCGATCTGGAAGGACGGCAAGCCGGTCTTCGCCGGCAATAAATATGCCGACCTCTCCGAGACCTGCCTTCACTATATCGGCGGCATCATCAAGCATGCCAAGTCGCTGAACGCCTTCACCAACCCCTCGACCAACTCCTACAAGCGCCTGGTTCCCGGCTATGAGGCGCCGGTGCTGCTGGCCTATTCGGCCCGCAACCGCTCGGCCTCCTGCCGCATTCCCTACACCACCAGCCCGAAGGCCAAGCGCGTCGAGGTCCGCTTCCCCGATCCGGCGGCGAACCCCTATCTCGCCTTTGCCGCCCTGTTCATGGCCGGCATGGACGGCATCCTCAACAAGATCGATCCCGGCCCGGCGATGGACAAGGATCTCTACGACCTGCCGCCCAAGGAGCTCAAGAAGATCCCGACCGTCTGCGGCTCACTGCGCGAGGCCCTTTCTGCCCTCGACAAGGACCGCGAATATCTCAAGAAGGGCGGCGTGTTCACCGACGACTTCATCAACAGCTTCATCGAGCTGAAGATGCAGGAAGTGATGCGCTTCGAGATGACGCCGCATCCGGTCGAATTCGAGATGTACTACTCGGTCTAAGAACTCAAAAACCATCCAGAGAGAGCCGAGCGGGGGCCGGTGCAGCGATGCACCGGCCTTTCCTTTTCCAGCCCATGGCGGCGGCGAGAGGAATCACGCCGGCCGGGGACCTTCTAGGGGTCACCTGCGTTAGAGTGCTGGATCGAGGAGCGGATCACGGCCCGACCTATCGGAGGACAGCATGGGGCATTCCTACACCTTCGGTATCGAGGAGGAGTATTTCGTGTTCCAGCGCCGGACGGGCGGCGTGCAGGAAACCATGTCGGCCCAATTTTTCGACGAGGCCCGGCAAATGCTGGGCAAGCACGTCACGCGCGAATTGCTGCAATCGCAGATCGAGATTGCCACGACGCCCTGTCGCAACATGAAGGATGCGAGGCTGCAACTGGTAGGCTGCCGACAGGCGTTGCAGGATCTCGCCTTCAAGCACGATCTCGGCGTCCTGGCCGCGGGCACCCACCCCTCCGCCGAGTGGTCCGACCAGCATCCCACCCAGGCTACCCGCTATGGCAAGGTCACGCATGACCTGCAGATGCTCGCCCGGCGCAAGATGATCTGCGGGATGCATGTTCACGTCGAGATTCCCCCGGACCGCTCGCGGGTCGATCTGATGAGCCGCATGCTGCCCTATCTGCCGCTGTTGCTGGCGCTTTCGACCTCCTCGCCCTTCTGGCAGTCGCGCCCGACCGGCCTGATGGGCTATCGCCAGAACATCTATTCGGAACTGCCCCGCTCGGGCCTGCCCGACCTCTTCCAGAGCGAAGAGGACTATCAGACCTATGTCGACACTCTGGTGAGAAATCGCATTATCGACGACGCAAGTTTCCTGTGGTGGGCGATAAGGCCCTCCAGCCACCTGCCTACGCTGGAGCTGCGGATCACCGATGTCTGTACCAATGTGGACGATGCCCTCGCCATCGCCGCGCTTTATCGCAGCCTGGTGCGGCATCTCATCCGCAAGCCGGACCTCAACCGCGGCCTGACGTCGCCCGGGCGCGCCATCGTCGAGGAAAACAAATGGCGGGCTCAGCGCTACGGCATTCACGGCTCGCTCATCGACCTCCACAGCGGGCAGGCGAGAAGCGCCGCCAATATGCTGACGGAACTGCTCGATCTCGTCTGGGAAGACGCCGAACTGCTCGGCTGCAGCGAAGACCTGGCGACCGCCCAGATGATCCTGCGCACCGGCACCAGCGCCGACGGACAACTGGCGGTCTACGAAGAGCGCATCGCCGCCGGCGCGACCACCGACGAGGCCATCCACGCCGTGGTCTGCTGGCTTGCCGACAGGACGGCTGCACCGCTCGCTGCGCGCCTTGCCACCGGCGGCTGACGGGCCGGTTGCGTTTCGATCCGCTTCTGCTAGAGCAAAGCCCGTTCAGACGGAAACGCTTGTTTGCTCTCACTCTTTGGTGCGACGCGTCTTTGCGAGTCCTGGCGATTCCGCCAAATCGAAAAACGCTTTGGGTCAAGATATCGAGCGTGATGCGGGGGAGGCCATGACTGTCACCATAGACGGACGGCGTATGACGGGTGCCAAGGTCGTCCGCGTCGCGCGCGCACAGAAGGCAGGTCGATTCGAGAAAGCGGGTATCGAGGCCAAGGCCCGTGCCGCGGTAGGTGCCGCGCGCGACTATATCGACGCCAACTGGCTGAACGACCAGGCCCCGCTGATGTACGCCTTCAACACCGGCGTCGGCCTGTTCAAGGAAGTGCGCATCCCCATCGCCAACATGGCGCATTACCAGGACCAGACCATTCGCGCCCACGCCACCGGCATCGGCGAGCCCTTTGCGCGCGAGATCGTGCGGGCCACCATGCTGCTGCGCGCCAATGCCTTCGCCTCCGCCTATTCCGGCGCGACGCTGCCGCTGATGGACCGTCTCGTCGGCTTCCTCAATGCCGGCCTGCACCCCGTGATCCCTTCCAAGGGCTCGGTCGGCGCGTCCGGCGACCTTGCGCCCCTCGCCTATCTCGCCGGCGCCATCCGCGGCTTCGAGGACGTGCAGGTCGAATATAAGGGCAAGGTCTATCCGGCGCCCGAGGCCGCGCGCCGGGCCGGCTTCGAGCCCGAATACAAGATGGGGGCCAAGGAAGCCTCGGCCATCATCAACGGCTCCACCGTATCGCTGGCCATCGCAGCCCTTGCCCAGGAGGACGCCAAGCGTATCCTCAAACATGCCGACATCGCGCTCGCCTTGACGCTGGAAGCCTTGCGCGGCGAACTGGCGGCCTTCGATCCGCGTGTGCATGCGGCGCGCCCGCATCGCGGCCAGGCCCGTACCGCCCGCAATCTCCTGCGCATTGCCGGCGATTCCAAGCGCTGCTCGGAAGGCGCGCGCGCCATCCTCTATCCCGACGAAGCGCGCGATCCGGCCAAGCCCGTGCCGCCGCGCGTGCAGGACGTCTATTCGCTGCGCTGCGCCCCGCAGGTGCACGGGCCGGTCTTCGAGGCTCTCGCCTATGCCGACGGCGTACTCGGGGTCGAGATGAATTCGGCCACCGACAATCCGCTGATGTTCGCCAATGACGACGGCAGCTATGTCTCGATCTCGGGCGGCCATTTCCACGGCGCTTACGTCGCCCAGGCCATGGATCTGCTTGCCATTGCCATGACCGATCTCGGTGCCATTTCCGAACGCCGCCTCGCCCGGCTGATCGATCCGGTGATGAGCTACGGCCTGCCGCGCAACCTGCTGGCCGGCCAGCGGGGCCTCAATACCGGCTTTGCCACGGTGCAATGCTCGATGTCGGCCCTGGTCATGGAAAACCGCAGCCTCGCCACGCCCGGCTCCGTCGACTCCATCCCCGGCAAGAGCAATGCGGAGGATCATGTTTCGAACTCCACCTGGTGCGCGCGCAAGGCCCGGACCGTGGTGGAGAATGTCGAGCAGATCGTTGCCGTCGAGATGCTGATGGCGGCCCAGGCGCTTTCGCTAGTCGCCGATCGCAGCAAGGACTACCCGATCGGCAAGGGCTCGCAGGCGGCCCTCGACGCCATCCGCGCCGAAATCGCGCCGGCTCTTGACGGGGACCGCTGGTACCACCACGAAATGCAATCCATACTCGAACTTGCCCGTAGCGGCCACATCCTGGCGGCCGTTGAAGCGGCAGTCGGTGGCCTGGAGTGAGGAGACCCCATGATTCTTGTATGCGGCGAAGCCCTGATCGACTTTCTGCCGGTCAAAAGCACCGATGGCCGGAATGCCTATCGACCGGCTGTCGGCGGCAGCCCCTTCAACACGGCCGTCGGCATCGGGCGGCTCGAGGGTGATGTCGGATTCTGCGCCGCGCTGTCCACCGACTTCTTCGGCGACGACCTTGCCGCTGCCTTGACCAAGTCGAAGGTCAAGCAACACTACGTGGCCCGCTCGAAACATTCCTCGATGCTTGCTTTCGTCTCCGTCGGCGAAGGCGAACCGGAATATGCCTTCATCGACGAAGCCTCCTCCAATCGCCTGTTCTCGCCGGAACGCGACGTTCCGCCGGTCGGGCCGGAAGTTTCGATGATCTGGACGGGTTCGGTCGCCCTCATCAACGATCCGATCGCCTCCGCCTATGAGACGCTCTACTTCGCCAACAAGGGCAAGCGCGTGCTCGGCATGGATCCGAATGTGCGGCCGACCGTGGTGGGCGACGCCGTCGAATACCGCGCCCGCATGAAGCGTATGACGGAAGCCGCCGAGATCATCAAGATTTCCAAGGCCGATCTCAACTGGCTCTATCCCGGCATCGATCCTGCCGCCTGGGCACGGGACCTGGTGGCGAAGGGCGCCCATCTGGTCGTGCTGACGGATGGCGGCAATGGCGCGGAAGGCCATGGCAAGGGGTTTGCTGTCAAGAGCCCCGTGGTCAAGGTCGAGAAGGTCGCCGATACGGTCGGCGCCGGCGACAGCTACTCCTCCGGCCTGCTGACCATCCTGCAGCGTCGGAACGTGGTTTCCATCGATACCGTGAAGAACATCGACGAGGCCATCGCCCAGGAAGCCATGGACTATGCCGCACGGACGGCGGCGATCACGGTCTCGCGCGAGGGCGCCGATCCCCCGTGGAACCACGAAATGGCCTGATCGCCTTCCGGCCAGGCGCTCGCCTTCACAGGAGCGGCATCGACACCGATGCCGCTACTCCTCCAGCTGAGCCAGTTTCTTGTCGAAACGCCCGCTTTGCAGGCTGATCAAGGCGAGCAGCGGCAGGGCGAACAGCGCCAGGTGCACATAGCCGCCGCGCACCAGCAGGAACTGTGCGATCAGCGTGCCCGCGTCGATCAGCAGCAGCAGCACCGCCGCCGTCAGGCTCGCCACGGGCACGAGGACGAGCAAGGCGGCGAGAACCTGCGTCGACGACAAGGCGATGCGCATCCAGGGGGCGAAGCCGAGCGCATCGAACTGACGGACCATGATCCGATGCCCCCATAGGGTGAGCAGCGCGGGCGTAAGGAAAATAAGCGCCACAAGAATACGCAAACCCCAGGTAACCAGAAGCTTGGTACGGGATTGGGGGGAAGAGTCGGGCTCCATCCGTGTACTCGCCAACAACGCCTTTGGCGCGGCTAAAGCACGATGAAAGCGCTTGCAGACGTCCACGAGGCCAACATTGAATAATCCGCCCGCTTCACCGCATTGGCAACTGTTAAAATTGCACGAGAGCGTGATCTGTAACCGGCGAAACGCCTTACGCCCGCTCGCCACCTGAGGTGGTCTCCACTTGCCCCAATGGTGGAGCACTGCCGGGCGGCGCGGCGGAAGGTCGGTTTCATTCTGGCAGCCGCCCCGGAGAAGGCACGCTGTTACCACAATGACATGCGGCAGGATCAGGGGTTTCCAGGAATGCTGGATGCTTGCCGGGCTTCGCGGAGCCTAATGGCTGGCGCTTGGCATTGCTGCGGCGTGTTTGGTAATTTCTGAGAGGAAGATTGGCTCGGGGACCTGGATTCGAACCAAGATTAACGGAGTCAGAGTCCGCTGTTCTACCGTTGAACTATCCCCGAACAAAGGGCCTTTTCGATCAAACACTTGGTTGGAATGTGTTCAATCCAACGCGTGTTTCAGTGGGTGGCCCCGTTCTGTCCGGGCTTCATATTGAAGTCGCTGCCGCATTGCAAGAGGGCTTGTCGTTTTTCTGTGACCATCGCTTCCGTTTGCAACCCAGAGGGCACAGCAGCCGATAGCCTGCGGCTAATCTGTCGGTACAGGCGCCGCGAGGGCGCCTGTACCGACAGGAAACGGCTCAATAGCCGTCATCGTAATAGCGACGATGGGGATAGCTGCGATAGCCAAAACCGAATCCGTAGCTGGGACGCTCTTCGTAGTAATAATTGTTCGGATTCCGGCCGGGATGACGGCGCAGATAATGGCTGAGTTTGCAGCCCCCGTAACTGGTCACCTTGTAGCCCGGCGGACATCCACCATGATACCGAACCTGGACAATGCTGGAACCATCGTCGGCCGGACGTGGCACGAGAGGTGCTGCGAATACCGACGAGCCAGAAATACCCATTGCCGCCACAAGACCTATCAGTATCGAGCGTGTCATCGGGACCTCCTTCTCAAACGATCTCGGACATACCAATGACTCAAAACCCCATTTTAGTGAAAACGTTCCCTCTCTCTGGATTTCGACGAAGCAGGATTCCAGAAACCAGCCAGAAGATCTGAGTGAATGCCTGCCCGAGGCGGCCGGAAAAGCACGACCGGCGCTGTTCGTCACGATACTGGCCGATCAAGGGTGAGCCGGAAGGCCAAGGCATCCTCCTGAACCGGCCCCTGTCGCGCATGTCTTCACAAAGCGAAGCGCGACCGGGGACCAAAGCCCGTCCCGGGCGTTATGATACCACGACGCAAGCCCTTTCTCTTGCGCCCCACAAAGGTCATAACAGATCGATTGGCGTGGCCAGTCTCGACCGAGTTGCCCATGAGCAGACATACCGCCCACCGACCGCCTCTGCGCTTGCCTCTTCTCCTTGCGAATGCGGTGAAGGGTTTGTGGCGCGGTCTCGTCCCGATCGTCCTGCTCAACGCTCTGCCGAGCCTGCCGACCCTGCTCGCCTTGATGGTGAACGGCGAGGTGTCGCAAACCCCTACACTTGCCGATCTGGTGGCCTTGCCCATCGCGGTGATTCTGCTGGTCTTTGCCCAAGGGGCCACGGTTGCGGGCACGCATCGCCTGCTGCAGGGCGACGATTTCGACCTGCCTCTGTCGATGCAGCAAACCTGGCGGAGGCTTCCCACCCTGCTGGGCACCGCCTTTCTCAGCGGCATTCTGGTCCTGCTCGGCCTCGCGGCGCTGGTCGTGCCCGGCCTGATGGCGATCGCGCTGCTCTATCTCGTCCTGCCGGCCTGCATGATCGAGCGCACGGACATGGTCGAGAGCCTGGAACGCAGCGGGCAGCTCACCCAGGGCTATCGCTGGTCCATCCTCGGCCTCTTCATCCTGACCCTGCTGCCGACCATCGGGCTTGGAGCAGTCACCGGGGATCTCGCCAATGCCCCCGCAACTGGGATGCAGGCTCTGGGCCAGGAGGCTGGCATGATGCTGTTCAGCATGCTCTCGGCGGTGACGGCAACGGCCGCCTTCGAGCGACTTGGCGAGATCCGCGGCATGCCGGAGGCCGCACGGCCCCTCCCGGAATGGGCCAGCGGCAAGACCTGAAAGCTGCCCCCTGCCCTCTAAGGCGGTTCATCCCAGAGGAAGGGATGGTCAGGCGGCAACCGGACATTGCTGATCCTGTCCCACCAATTCGTTGGTTTGCGGCCGTTGCACCAGTAGGAATCGTAGATGGTGTCCACCTGCCAGCCCCACAGATGGGCCAGTCCCTTGATGTCCAGGGGATACATGATGTTCCTGGCCGTCGCTTCGACTGCGTCGGATTGCTGATGGCTGAGGCGGCAGGCGTGCCCCATTTCATGGATCAGCAAGCTCTTGGGACTGTCCTGGATTGGTGTGGGATCGGCTATGACCCAAGGCAGCCACTCCTGGCGCAGCACCGTGTAGCCATTCGGCCCGCCGTCAATATGGGCGAATACCACGACCAGCCGCGTTTCATCCCGGATCGTGCCGAGGCTTCTCCTGAGGGCAATGAGGCCATCGATGGGAGCCTCTCCCTCCCTGGGCACATGGACCGAGCCGCTGAAATCCAGAAGGCCGCGCGACGCAGGGCCTTGTTCCTCGATTGACTTGGCCGCGGCTTCGGTCTGCTTCTGGGCGGCCCTGCCCTTCGCTTTCCTTTGCCGCGCGAGCTGTTTACCCGCGGACCTGTCGAATTCGCGGGTGGCCTTGTCCTTGGTTGGGGCCAGTGCCGCCGGTTCTGTTTGCAGCGGCAACATGTCGAGCGCCAGCGTATATTTGCGAAGGATTTCGTCGGCCCCTTTGAGCAATACCCAGCTGTTGTTCCACAGCGATACGTCCCGCCAGATATCGGCAGCCCAATAGACCTGCACCCGCACGCCCTTGCCGCCAAAGTCATGATATTGTTGGGGTTTGTTATCGATGTCGTTAGCGGGATCTTTGTTGAAGTCGAGAAAACTCGTCATTTGAAGGACTCTCGCGCCATCGTCGCCATGGGCTGAGGAAGGCGGCATTGACAAGATGGCACGGGGTCGTAGGGAGCGCCCGCTGGGGAAGGCCGCCACCCACGCGCTTGATTGGAGCATGGAAAAGCCGGGGCCGCCTCCCCCGAACTCGGGATGACCCGGACGCACCTCCTGGCGATACTGCCTCATCAGGCAGCATCGCGGGCTTGCTGCGGGCCGCGCAAAACGAACCGCGATCGCTCCGCCACGAAGGCATGCCGCCTTCACGGAGACAATCATGGCTACACCGCTCGAAACCAAGCCCGTCAAGCTGGCCCCGATTCCGCGCGGCCGTCCCTACCGCGTGAAGGATGGCGACGACTGGCTTTCCGTTGCCAGGGCGCATGGCATCAACGTGCAATATCTGATCAGCTATAATTTCGACACGCTCAATACCCGCGAGGTGAACTGGTATCTGCGCCACCGTGTCGGCTGCGTCGTGCCGAGTCCGAAGGGTTGGAACTGGCGGTTCAGCAGCAGTGCCAATCCCGGCATCATCATGATCCCGCCCGATGACGGCCAACTCGTCCTCAAGATCAACAGCTTCACCTATTCGATCGCCACCATGAGCTGGATCGACCCGCGCTCCGGCCTGCCGGAGCACGATGCCGGCAGCCCGGGCGAACTTGTCGATCGCAAGCTCATCCTCGGCAGCAGCGGCTATCGCTTCGCCAATTTTCTCGAAGCCACCATCGAAAGCACGGACACCTCCTCCAAGGCGATCAGGCTGCTCCACCGCGTCGCTTACGAGAAGGATACCGGCCTCTACCGCTCGCCGTCCTTTCTCGGCTTTCCCTCCTATCCCTATCCGATCAAGCTGGAGGAGCCGCAATATATCGACGAGGGCGTGGTGTTCCGCCAAACCGTCGGCGCCCGTACCCAGAGCGCCGAACTCGCCGCGGGCGTGGCGCCTCCCCCCATCGGCTTGGTTGCCGGCAAGATCCTGCAGAAGGTCATGAATTTCCCGCCAATCTGGACGGAACTGAAGCTGACGCTGCGCTATGACGGGACCTATGAGGGCGAACTCGTCGCCCACAGCCTCTATCCGAGCTGCTCCTATTATGAACGCTCGCCGCTCATCTGCCTCAATCTCGGACCCAAACCCGAAGCCTGCGAGGCCTATGAGCGCAAATATGAATATGACGGCCTGCCGAATTTCGACCGCTGGTTCGAACAAGACAAAGGCTGGGGCGCCAAGAGCGGCTATATGCCCGCCGACGGCAATCCGTGGGGTGTCACCGCGCCCGATTCGGACGTGCTCTTCGGCCAGCAGCCCCCGGACCCGAACGAGGAGGTACGCCGTCCACGCCAATATCCACCCGAGACCTGGCGTCCTCCCAGCCGCTGAGATGGCTTTTCCGACTTCTCTGCGGTTTGAGCGATCGGCACCGCGGCGCTGTCCGAACCTCACGCCCTGCCCTTCCGCGGCAGATGTCATCCTTATACCAAGGAAAATAAGGGCACCATTTGCACTTCCACTTCGCGTGAAATAAGTTTCCATAGGTGTCCCTCGCCGAACTTTCTTGCCGTGTACTTGGCGGTTCGCAAAGGAACTATGGTTTGCAAAGGAAATCGCCGTCGATGGATACTTCCGCAAATATGATCTCCGGACGCCACCCCGGCATGGCTTGGGTAATGCCCCTGCTTAATAGGATGCACTTTCATGACCAACTACAGTCAGGCCACCGGCTCCGGTGATTTCAACATCGGCGCCTTGATCAGCGAGAGCCTTGCCGTTCTCCACCGAGCTCTGCCCCGTTTTCTGGGGCTGGGTCTGATTCCCATCATTCCCCTGATCATCTCGACCCTGGTCATCGGGGTGCCGGCACCGGGAAACCCGTTGCCGAACGCTGGTGCGTTCATCGTGCTGATGCTGATCTACATCGTCCTGCTTTTCGTGATCCAAGGGGGCATGATCTACGGCGCGTTCAACGAACTGCGCGGGCAGAGTTTTTCGGTCGGAGACGCTCTCTCCAAGGGATTGGCACGTTTGCTGCCACTGGTGGGGCTGTCGATTCTCATCGGCCTTGCGGTCACGATTGGGCTGATTCTGCTTGTCGTGCCGGGCGTGTGGCTGATCTGTGTGCTTTATGCCGCCGTCTCGGTCTGTGTCGTCGAACAGCGTGGCGTTACCGAAAGCATGTCCCGCAGCGCTGAACTGACTTCAGGCTTTCGCTGGAAGATTCTCGGCCTCGCGCTGATCGTCGGCATCGCCGGCTGGATCGTCGCCGCCATCATCGAATATGTCGCCGGGGGTATCGGCGGCCCCACATTCGGCGCGCTGCTGGCCAATCTGTTCCAGGTGTACCTGATCTCCCTTGGCAGCGTCCTCAGCGCCTTGGTCTATTATCGCCTGCGTTCGATCAAGGAAGGCGTCGACATCGACAGGCTCGCCAACGTCTTCGATTGAGGCCTTCGCCGCAACGGGAGCCGGCCCTCGCCTTGCCCGGCCCTCACTTGGCAGCCGGCTCGCCGGCCTTGCGGGTGCCCGAGTTCTTGTCGTCGCGATAGCGGCCGAAAAGCTGACCGCGCTCGAGCTCGGCCCGCTCCGCCGCATAGAAGGCCTGCAGGAAATCCGTCGCGGCATTGGGCTCGAAGGTGCCCTGCCAGCCGATGCGCCGGATGATCTTTTCGGCGATCTCGCGATGGATGCGCCAGGTCTCGGTCCCGCCGGGCCGGCGGAGAATTTCTTCCAGCACCTGCAATTCATAGGCGCCATAGGCCTGCAATTGCGCCGAGGTGAAGCTGTAGCGGGCCGCGGCCTTGGCTGCACCCTGCGTGAGGTCGAGCGCAAGCGCCCGCTTGGGTAGGGCGATCACCAGCGTGCCGCCGATCAGGTCGCCCGCCCGCAGATGATCCCGGTTGAAGAAGGGCAAGGCGGCGAGCAGCACCACCCACCCCAGCATCGAGAGCGCCTGCCAGGATTCGCCGCTGTTCGAAGCGCCGACCCACATGAAGAAAAGCTGCAGCGGCAGGAAGAACTCGACCTCGCGGGTCAGGTTGCGGGCAATGACGGCCGTGGGGGTGAGGACGCCGCCCTTGCGATCGATCACCTTCAAACCAGTGGCCCGCTTGCCGGGCGTCGAGCCCTGCCAGGCCAGCTCGAAATGGATGAAATAGAGGTTGCGCAGCAGGAAGGAGAGGAAGGATATCACCGTCACCGCGACATCGCTGCCGCCGCGCAGGAAGGTCGCCGCCAGGGCGATCCAGATCAGGATGGTGGCGCCGAACCAGATCATCAGGTCGATCAGGAAGGCACCCAGCCTTTCGCCACGATCGGCGACCTCGACATGGATGGCGACGCCTTCCGGCGTCACGATCTCGCGGGTGCGGCGCTGCCGCCCCTCCAGCAGTTGGGAAACGCGGTCACGCGGAGAGGGCATGCTGTGCCCCCTTGCCGCAATAGAGGAAATAAACGCCCCACAGCACGGCCGTGACAGCAGCGAAGGCAAAGCGCCAGGAGGTCACGTTAATGAGCTGGCGCAAGCCTCCCTCGATGAACCCCGCGATGAACAACATGGCAACCGCGCCGCAAGCAATGATCGCGGCCTGCTTGCCGTGGATGGCGAGCGCTTCCAGGCGTGAATAGCGGCCGGGGAAAATGATCTTCTCGGCCACCACCAGGCCTGCGGCGCCACACAGGATGAAGGCACCGAGTTCCGTCACGCCGTGAATGGAGAGCCAGCCGATGCAATCGACGAGAAGCCCGCGCTGATAATGGATCGCCAGGAAAGCGCCGACGATCAGCCCGTTATAGACCAGCAGCAGCAAGGTCGGCACGCCGGCCATGAAACCTACCCCGAAGGACAGGATGGCGACCATGCTGTTGTTCTGGAACAGGTAATTGGCGAAGACGATGAAGCTCTCCTTGAAACCGTCCCAGGGTGCGAACAGGACACTACGCAGATATTCGGCGCTGGCGCTCGGTCCCCGCCCGCCTGCCAGGCCATCGGGTACGATGGCGTTGAACCATTCGGCCTCGCTGTTCACCAGGACGAACCCGGCCGCAATGCCCAGCGCCATCGCGGCGAAGGCGATCAATATATGCCAGCCCGCCTTGCGCACGGCGTCTGGGAAGCCGTAGCGGAAGAAGTGGCTCAGCCCCGCTATCAGGCTGGTGCGCGGTCCGTAGACCACCAGATAGGCCCGCAGGGTCAGGGCTTCGAGATAACGCAGCAGATTACGGTCGAGTGCGATGCTGCGCGCGACGGACAGCGAGGACAGCGCCGAGCGGTAGAGCAGCGGCATCTTCTGCAGCTCGTCCGCGGAGACGCTCTTGATCCCACGCTTCTCGACGCGCGTGACCAGATCCTCGAGTTCCCGCCAGCCCTCCTCGCGTCCCCGCCGAAATTCCGCCGAGCGCAGCACGATGTGAGCCCGGGGCTCGTTGGGCACGCCGATGATCGTCGGCGCCGGTCGGGCTGGACCGGCCTCCGGAAAGCCTGCATCCATGGCTGTCATAGCAGGCCCTCCTGCTTGATTTGGAGATAGCGGTTGAGCAGGGCGACACTGAGCCCGCCGACCGGCACATCGACGCAATGCACGCCGAGACGGGCGATACGCTCCATCACGATCGCTCGCTCGCGCGCGAAATCATGGGCCACCACGGCTTCGGCCACGATGGTGAAATCCTGCGGCTCTGCATTGACCAAACGCGTGGTCAGCGGGTCCTGCAGCGTGACGAAGATCACGGCGTGACGGTTGGCCATGCGCTTGAGGCTCTCGATCAGCAGTTCGGCCATCACGCTGTCGACGAATTCGGTGAACAGTACCACCAGGGCCCGGCGCTTCAGCCGCGCGTTCAGCTCGGCCAGGCCCAGGGTGAAATTGGTCTCCTCGGTGTGATAGGCAAGCTGGGCGGCGGAGCGCTGCAGCCGGGCATAATAGGTGCTGCCCCGGCCCGGTTCCAGATAATGGCGGATGGTGGCGTCGAAGCCGAAACTGCCGACGAGGTCGCCAGCCCTAAGCCCGGTCCAACCAAGCATCAGACCCGCCTCGATGGCGTGATCGAGCCGCGCCAGGCCGTCGATCGGCTCGAGCATGAGATGGCCGGTATCGAAGGCCAGCACGATCTGATGATTGCGCTCGATACGGAATTCCTTCGACAGGAGCTTGCGATGGCGGGCCGACTGCTTCCAGTCGATCATGCGGGAGTCGAGGCCGGGCACATGCTCGCGCAGCGTATCGAACTCGGTGCCCTCGCCCTTCTGGTTCTGGGTCTTGGTGCCGTAGATGGCGCTCTTGCTCAGCGCCTGGATGGCCGGGCCGAAGGACATGCGGGCGGCCGGCAGGATTTCGATCTTGCGATCCAACCCTTCCTTGAGACGCCATTCCACCAGCCCCAGCGGCCCCCGCCAGCGCAGCCACAGGGCCTCCAGGGTCACCACCCCGCGCCGCAAGGCGGTGAAGGGAATGCTGAGCCTCTCCGGAGCTCCGCCGAAATGCCCCGCCACCATCGGCGGCGTCTCCAGCGGCCCGTCGAGATCGACCACCGCCTCGATCCTGAGCGGGCGGGCCGACCCCGTGCTGCGCAGCGTGACCTCGATCTGCCCCTCATTGCCGACCGGCAACCGCCTTGGAGCCTGAAGGTCGACCACCAGAGATCGACGCGGCGGGATCAGCAGCGCGTCGACGGCAATCACCACCAGCGCCAGCAGGCTGAGGTCGAAGGAAAACGGCCACAGGGCCGGGTTCCACACCACCATCAACAAGGCGACGGGGATGCCCAGGCTGAACAGCAGGACGGCGCGCGGGGTCGGCCGGATCATCGGGGCGCTGCCGTCTGGTCCAGGATCTCGTTGACGATGCGATCGGGGGTGAGGCCGTCGATCTCGGCATTGGGCGCCAGCACGATGCGATGACGCAGGATCGGCCGGGCCAGACGCTTCACGTCGTCGGGAATGACGAAATCGCGCCCGTTCAGCGCGGCCAAGGCCCGCACGGAGGCCGCGAGCGCATTGGCGGCGCGGGTCGATCCGCCGGTCTCGATCGCCGGATGCTGGCGGGTGGCGCGCACCACGTCCACGATATAGTCGATGATCTGCGGCGTCAGCACGATCTGCTCGCTGGTGGCCCTGAGATCGGCGAGAGTCGCCGGATCGGCCTGCGTCTGGATGCCGAAATCGGAGAGCTTGGGCATGGCTGAGCGGTGCCCGTGCTGGGTGACGATGGCCCGCTCCTCGTCGCGGCTGGGATAGGTGACATCGATCTTGAAAAGGAACCGGTCGAGCTGCGCCTCGGGCAAGGGATAGGTCCCCTGCTGCTCGATCGGATTCTGGGTCGCCACCACCATGAAATCGGCGCCGAGCGCATAGGTCTTGCCGTCGATGGTAACGGCCCGCTCGTTCATTGCCTGCAGCAAGGCCGCCTGCGTCTTGGGCGGGGTGCGGTTGATTTCGTCGGCCAGCAGGAGATCGGTGAAGATCGGCCCCTCTGTCAGCACGAAGGTGTTGGTCCGGAAATTGAACAAATTGGTGCCGATCACGTCGCCCGGCATCATGTCGGGCGTGAACTGCACGCGTCCGAATTTCAGCGACAAGGTCGAAGCAAAGGCCTGCGCCAGCAGCGTCTTGCCAGTACCGGGCACGCCTTCGAGCAGAATATGCCCGCCGCAGAGCAGGCCGGTGAGCATCAGTTCGATGACTTCGTCCTGGCCGACGATGGCCTTGCCGACTTCCTTGCGGATGCCGTCAGCGATATGGGCGACGCGCTGCAGTTCCATCGGTGATCTCTTCCTTCCAATCATGAATATCGCGCGCGGCCTGGAACAGGCCGGTCAGGGATGTGCCCTGCCCTTCTCCCGCGCGAGCGAGAATGGGGGAGGCCTTGGTTTCCAGCCCCCTGGCCTCGCCGATTTTGTCGAGCCACTCCGCCAGTTTCTCGTCATCGAGCTGGCGGGGTGCGTGAAACAGCCGGCCGACGTCGCGCAATGTCGCGCGCACATAGCGGCGCAAGACGAAGGCCTGATGGCCGGCGCGGTCGAGCAGAGTGGCCGTGTTGGTGATCAGGCGCTCCTTGCCGAGATCGAAGGCCGGCGGCGCCAGGCGCGGCTTGCCGAAACGGCTGGTGGTGGCCAAGGCCAGCAGCGCCGTCGCGGCGAGCACGAGCAGAAGCACGATGACATAGGGAAACTGGAACAGCTTCCTGAAGGGGCTGTCGACATTGTTGACCATGCCATGGATGGTCTCGTCGAACACGACCTTGCCGTCTCCGAGTTCGGCGTCGCGCATGGCATTCAGCAAAGCAAGCGCGAATTCGGCGTTCCGCCCCTTGGTCAGGCCGTGATTCTCGATGAGGTCGGGATCGGCGAGCACCCAGACGCGGCGTTCGCCATCGAGTTTCTCCCCGATCAACATGCCCTGGCGATTGCCGATGATCGGGGTGAGCTCCTCGCTCCTGATGAGCTGGGCGCCGTCGTCGAAGGACGGATTGACGCCAAGGTCGTTGCGGTCCCAGCTCTTGGGCGGATCCCCCCTGGTGACTTCGAGCTGCGGTTCCACCAGCCGCGCAATGCTGGTGACCCAGGGAATGTCCATCGGCGTGGCGGACCGGATCCAGGTGGGCTTGCTCCGGTCGGCCAGGGCCCAGCGCTTGGGCAGTACCAGCAGGACATTGTTCTCCCGCCCCAGCCGAATGATATCGTCCTTCGACAGGCTCGATGTCGGCTCCGCCATCACCAGCAGCCCGCCTTCACCCGGGGCGACGATCCCATTGATGCGGCTGCGCGCGACCGGGATATCGAAGCGCTGCGCCAGGTCGTAAAGGCCGGCATGCCCGATCGCCGAGACAGACTTGGTGGTGGTGCTGAAGCCCTGTTCTTCGGATGAGCCGTTCAGCATCAGCAGCATGGACAGGGCGAAGATGGCCGTTGCTCCCGCGACCAGCACGGCCAGGACGGGACCGGAGAAAGTGGCCTTTTCCGTCATGCCGCCCTCGCCTGCATCGCCTCGGTCAGGATCTCGTAGCTCTGCCGGCAAGCGGCATAATCCCGTTCCTCGGCGAGGCTTTCACCGAAATAGACGGGTTCCACCCGCCCGATGATATCGGCGAGCGCCTGCTTGCCCCGATCCGGCAGCGAAAGGGCTCGAAGAATCTCGCGGCTGGTCAGTGAATCAGCGAAGCTGACATTGAGCCTTTTTCGCACCTCGATCAGACTGCGCAGCAGCAAGGCATGCATCGCTTCGGCAAGGCGGCCCTGGCGCGCCAGCTCGTCGGCCTCGATCTGGGCCACCACCATGCGTTCGACCGAGGCCGCCTGGGCGGAGACATCCGTCTCGACACGGGCGACCAGCTTGCGCCGGCCGAGCACCGGCAGGCGATCCCGCATCGTCCAGATTGCGAAGATCAGGCCCGCGGCGATGGCGGCATAGAGCAGGATGCTCAGCAAGGTCCCCAGCCAGGGGCTCCAGATACGCGGCGCCCGCTCGTCCGGTTTCGGCTCGGTCTTGGGGGTCACCACCTCGCCCTTGTTGCCGGGCAGATCCGGCTGCAGGCCGAGATTGCGCGCGACATCCCGGGCCACGGCCTGGGGATCGGAGGCGGCTACAGCCGGTATTGCCGGCGTCAAAGCAAGGAGAACCGCCAGGCCGGCGACAGCCGGCATGGTTCTTCGCGTCAGATTGATTCGACCCCGTTCCCGCACCAAACCGCCAATCAGCCCCGCTTCATATCCGCGAACATGGCGTGACGGCCGATCCGGAGCAAGCGTCCAGGGAACACATTCGCCGCGTCCCGATCGAATTCACTCAGCCGCAGGATTGCGGCAGCAGGCCGCCGCCGGCAAAAGAGCCATTCGCGAATCTGTTCCATTTTTGTTCATATCTCCCTTCTACCCTCTTTCGAAGCGCGTCCGCCGAATCGCCGACGGATCCGTTTCTCACCACGCGAGAGCAAGGCATGAATGCGCAGGCAGCCCTTCTTGTCCCCGAGGAGTCCGTTCCACCGCCCGCCGATCGTCTCGCCGGACTGAATGAGAACCAGCGCCGCGCGGTCGAACATGGTTCCGGCCAGCCGGCCGGTCCCCTCCTGATCATCGCCGGCGCCGGCTCGGGCAAGACCAACACGCTGGCGCATCGGGTTGCCCATCTCCTCGCCGAGGGGGCCGATCCCAGACGTATTCTCCTCTTGACCTTCTCACGCCGGGCCGCCTCCGAGATGATAAGGCGGGTCGGGCAGATCACCGCCAAGGTCATGGGCGCGAAGGGGGCGACGCTGAGCGAGGGCCTCACCTGGGCCGGCACGTTTCACGCCATCGGCGCCCGCCTTCTGCGCGAATATGCCTACCAGATCGGGCTCGATCCCTCCTTCACCATTCATGACCGGGAGGACTCCGCCGACCTGATCAACCTGGTGCGCTACGAACTCGGCTTCTCCAAGACGGAGAACCGCTTCCCGAGCAAAGGCACGTGCCTGGCCATTTATTCGCGTGTGGTCAACGCGCAGGACGACCTCGAAAACGTGCTGAAGGAGGCCTTTCCCTGGTGCCTTGCCTGGGCGGCGGAGCTTCGCAGCCTGTTCGCCGCCTATGTCGAGGCCAAGCTCGCCAACAATGTGCTCGACTATGACGACCTGCTGCTGTGGTGGTCGCATATGGTGGCTGAGCCGATGATCGCCGCCGATATTTCGGTGCGTTTCGACCATGTCATGGTCGACGAATACCAGGACACCAATCGCCTGCAATCCTCGATCCTCAAGGCGCTCAAGCCGGACGGAAAGGGCGTGACCGTGGTCGGCGACGACGCCCAGTCGATCTATTCCTTCCGCGCCGCCACTGTACGCAACATTCTCGACTTTCCGGCGCAGTTCTCGCCCGCGGCGGAGATCATCACGCTCGACCGAAACTACCGGTCGACCCAGCCCATCCTCGCGGCAGCCAACGCCGTGATCGCTCTTGCCAGCGAGCGCTTCACCAAGAATTTGTGGACGGACCGGCAATCGAGCGAACGCCCCCAGCTCGTCACCGTCCGCGACGAAGCGGGACAGGCCGATTTCGTGGCTGGCCAGATCCTGGAGAACCGCGAGGCCGGCATGACGCTCAAGCAGCAGGCGGTGCTGTTTCGCGCCTCCCATCACTCCGGCCCTCTCGAGGTCGAACTGACCCGTCGCAACATCCCCTTCGTGAAGTTCGGCGGGCTGAAATTCCTCGACGCCTCCCACGTCAAGGACATGCTGGCGCTGCTGCGCTGGGCGCAGAACCCGCGGGACCGCGTTGCCGGTTTCCGCGTCCTGCAATTGCTGCCGGGCGTCGGCCCCACATCAGCCGCCAATGTTCTCGATGCCGTCGGTGTCGACGATATCGCAGCCTTGCCGGCGCCGCCCCGCGCCGGGGCGGACTGGCCCGATTTCATCGAACTCGCCGCCAGCCTTCACAAGGGACCTAGCGACTGGCCCGGCGAGATCGAGCGTGTCCGGCGCTGGTACGAGCCCCATCTCGAGCGCATGCACGAGGATGCCGCGACGCGACGGGCCGATCTTCTCCAGCTCGAGCAGATCGCGGCGGGCTACGAATCGCGCGAACGCTTCCTCACCGAGCTGACGCTCGATCCGCCCGACGCCACCAGCGACGAGGCCGGAACGCCCTTGCGGGACGAGGACTATCTCATCCTCTCCACCATCCATTCGGCCAAGGGGCAGGAATGGAAAGCGGTGTTCGTGCTCAACACCGTGGATGGCTGCTTGCCGGCGGATCTTGCCGCCGGCACCAAGAATGATCTGGAAGAGGAGCGCCGGCTTCTCTATGTCGCGATGACGCGGGCGCGCGACAGCCTGCATCTCGTGATGCCGCAGCGCTTCTTCACCCATGGCCAGCCTTCCCAGGGCGACCGGCATGTCTACGCCAACCGCACCCGCTTCATTCCGTCTTCGATCCTCGACCGCTTCCAACAAGTGATGTGGCCGAAGGTGGCGGCTTCAGGCACCCGACAACAAAGCGGCATCCACAGCTCGATCGACCTGCGCGACCGCATGCGCGGCATGTGGCGTTGAGACCTGCGGGTGAGCGTGCCATGGTCCGGCCATGTGCGGACGGATCATGCAGCGCAGCCCGGACCTGCCGGGCCTTCAGACGGAACCGGGAGCCACGCCGGAAGAGGTCGCTCGCGCCTGGGAAGCCCATTTCAATGGCGCGCCGGCGCAGTATTTCTGGGTGATCCGCCGCCAGCCCCGTGCTGCCGCCTATGTCCACGATCTCCTGCAATGGGGCCTCATACCCAACTGGGTGAAGGACCCCAGCGATTGGCCGAAGCCCATCAACGCCCGTTGCGAGGGCATCCAGACCAAACCCTCCTTCCGGGATGCCTACAAGGCCAGGCGCTGCCTTGTCCCGATCGATCTCTTCTTCGAATGGATGAAGATCCTCGAGCCGGACGGCAAGCCGGTGAAAGGGGCCAAGCAGCCCTATGCCATCGCCATGAAGGATCGCCGCCCCTTCGCCGTCGCCGGCGTGTGGGAAAGCTGGGTCGACAGGGCCTCCGGCGAGATCACCCGCAGCTTCGCCATCGTCACCTGCCCGGCCAATGCGTTGATGGCGACGATCCACGACCGCATGCCGGTGATCCTGGCCCCGGAGAACCTTCGGCGCTGGCTCGACAACATCGAGCCCGATCCCTTCGACCTGATGGTGCCCTTTCCGCCCGAACTGATGGAGATCTGGCCGATTTCCTCGCGCGTGAACAGCCCGGCGAACAATGGGGAAGATATCGCGGCGCCGGTGTGAGGCATGGGTTATCAGAGCGGACGGGACGTCTGCGGTCCCAGCCAATGTATCTCCCATGCAAACCTTGCTGGCATTATGCAGAAAACGCAGCGACTGGAACTGCGGACGTCCCGTCCGCTCTTGGAACACCACGCCTGCAAAGCAGAAAAGCGGACTGATACTCGGCGCTCCAAAGGTCCCTTGACCTTGCCATGACTGGAAGGTTTACCTATCTCGGCAATGACCTGGAAAGGGATTGCCCCATGCCTTCGACTTCGAGCTCCGCAACATTCGATATCGTCATCGAGGGCATGACCTGCGCGTCCTGCGTCCGCCGCGTTGAGAAAGCCATCGCTGCCGCGCCGGGTGTCGTGCAGGCGGCCGTCAACCTCGCCACCGAACGGGCTCAGGTCGCCTTCGAGGGGCCGGCCAATTTGCCGCCCGTGCTGGCCGCCATTGCCAGCGCGGGTTATGGCGCCCATGTGGTCGAGGAAGACCGTGCGGAAGACCCCGAGCGCACGGCCCGCAAGGCGGAGATCGCCACGCTACGCCGTGATCTCGTGCTTGCCGCCCTGCTGACCGCGCCGGTTTTTCTGGTCGAGATGGGTGGGCATCTGGTACCGGCGCTCCACCACGTCATTCAGATGAATTGGGGCCAGTGGAACTGGTACGCGCAATTCGTGCTGATCAGCTTGGTGCTGTTCGGGCCGGGCCTGCGCTTCTTCGTCAGGGGCATTCCTGCCCTGCTGCGCGGCGCTCCGGACATGAACGCGCTGGTCTCGCTCGGCGCCGGCGCCGCCTGGCTGTTTTCGGTGGTCGCGACCTTCCTGCCCGCAGCCCTGCCGGAGGGCACGGCCTATGTCTATTTCGAGGCTGCCGGCGTCATCGTCACGCTGATCCTGCTCGGCCGCTATCTCGAGGCACGCGCCAAGGGCGAGACCAGCGAGGCGATCCGCAAACTGGCCGGTCTGCAGGCCAAGACGGCCCTGCGGCTGCGCGATGGCTCGGAGACCGAGGTACCGATCGCCGAGCTCCGGCCGGGAGACATCATCCGGGTCCGTCCCGGCGAGAAGATCGCCGTCGACGGCGAAATCGTCGAAGGTTCCTCCTACGTGGACGAGTCGATGCTCTCCGGCGAGGCGATACCGGTTACCAAGGGCATCGGTGACGAAGTCATCGGGGGCACCCTCAACAAGACGGGCAGTTTCTCCTTCCGGGCAACCAAGGTGGGCTCGCAGACCGTCCTCGCCCAGATCATCCGCATGGTCGAGGCGGCCCAGGGCGCCAAGCTGCCGATCCAGGCGCTGGTCGACAAAGTGACGGCCTGGTTCGTGCCGGCCGTCATCGCCATCGCGGCGCTGACCTTCATCGCCTGGCTGCTGCTTGGCCCGAGCCCCGCCCTCACCTTCGCGCTCGTCAATGCGGTTGCCGTATTGATCATCGCCTGCCCGTGCGCCATGGGCCTGGCCACCCCCACCTCGATCATGGTGGCGACCGGGCGCGCGGCGGAACTCGGCGTGCTCTTCCGGCGCGGCGATGCCCTGCAGAGCCTGCGTGACGTCGGGATCGTCGCCTTCGACAAAACAGGCACCCTCACCCAGGGCAAACCCGCCGTCACCGACATCGAAACCGCCCCCGGCTTTTCGGAGAACGAGGCCCTCGCCTTGCTGGCTTCGGTGGAGGCGCGCTCGGAACATCCGCTTGCCACTGCGATCGTCGAGGCTGCCCGCGATCGTAATATCGACATCCCCGCGGCCACCGGTTTCGAGGCGATCCCGGGACGCGGCGCCTCCGCCCAGGTCGACGGCCGGAAGATCTCGATCGGCTCGGCACGCTGGATGGCGGAACAGGGCATCGATGCCGGAAGGCTTTCCGCCCGGGCGCATACTCTCGGCGCACAGGCCAAGACGCCGCTTTTCGCGGTCGTCGACGGCAGGATCGCCGCGGTTGTCGCCGTCGCCGATCCGATCAAACCCACGGCCAAGGCGGCCGTCGCCGCCCTCAAGGCACTCGGCATCGAGGTCGCGATGGTAACAGGCGATAGCCGGCAGACGGCGCAAGCGATAGCGGCAAGGCTCGGGATCGAAACCGTCGAGGCCGATGTGCTGCCTGACGGCAAGGCCCAGACGGTGAAGCGCCTTGCCGCCGATAGCCGCAAGATCGCCTTTGTCGGCGACGGCATCAACGATGCGCCTGCCCTCGCCACTGCCGATGTCGGCATCGCCATCGGCACGGGCACCGACGTCGCCATCGAAAGCGCGGCCGTGGTGCTGATGGCGGGCGATCCCAACGGCGTCGTCAAAGCCATAGGACTGTCGCGGGCGACCATGCGCAATATCGCCCAGAACCTGTTCTGGGCCTTCGCCTACAACATTGCGCTGATCCCTGTCGCCGCCGGCGCCCTCTACGCCGTCAACGGCACCCTGCTCTCGCCGATGCTGGCGGCCGGCGCCATGGCGCTCTCGAGCGTCTTTGTGGTGACCAACGCGCTCAGGCTCAGGGGTTTCCACCCCGCGGATTCCGCAGCACGGGCGAGCGGAAAGAAATACGTTAAATTATCTAATTAATTCAAAGGAATATAGAAAAAACCTCATCGCGATTCGAAGGTCGCGGTAGGGATTTCGTGGAAAAGACCGACAGGAAGAACCGCATGAATATCGGTGAAGCATCCGCAGCCTCCGGCGTTTCAGCCAAGATGATCCGCTATTACGAATCCATCGGACTGGTGCCGAACGTGGCCCGCACCGAAGCCGGCTACCGGGTCTATGGCGACAGTGACATCCACACGCTGCGTTTCATCCGGCGCAGCCGCGATCTCGGCTTTTCGGTCGAGCAGATGGAAACCCTGCTTGCCCTTTGGAGCGATCGCAGCCGGGCGAGCGCCGACGTCAAGCGTATCGCCGCGGCGCACATCACAGAGCTCGAACGCAAGGCGCGCGAGATCGAGGAAATGGCGAAAACCCTGCGTCACCTCGTCCATAATTGCCACGGCGACAGCCGGCCCAACTGCCCGATCCTCGAGGACCTCTCCCATGGCGAGGAGGCGGCGCCGCCCAAACCCAAGCGTCGCCGGGCGTGATGTCCAGGCCGAGGTGAGCTAATTTCCGATATGCCCGTTCAACCGATTCTGCGCTTTCCCGATCCGCGCCTGCGCCTCCCTGCGGCCCCTGTCACCGCCTTTGACACCCACCTCGCCGCCCTCGTCCGGGATCTGCTCGACACCATGCGCGCCGCGTCGGGAATCGGCATCACAGCGCCTCATCTCGGCATTGCCAAACGGCTCACGGTCCTCGAACTGCCCGGCGAGAACAGGGTGCGCGTCTATGTCAATCCGCGCATACTGTGGTCGTCCGAGGAAAGCCAGCAGCATACCGAAGGCAGCGTTTCGATGCCCGGCGTAACCGAGACGATCGAACGGCCGGCCCGGGTGCGTGTGGCCTTTCAGACACTCAACGGGGCGGAGGAGACGGAGGAAGCCGATGGCCTGCTCGCCATCTGCCTGCAGCACGAAATCGACCAGCTCGACGGCATTTTCTGGATCCAGCGTCTATCGCGCCTGAAACGTGAAAGGCTGATCAAGCGTTTTCAGAAGCAATCCTGACGCGACCGGCTCCTCACACGACAAAATCTCGCCAGGGCTGTCGGCTTGGCCGAATGCCGATCGTCCTTGGGGAGATCGAAACAGGAGGAAGCTGAAAAATGACCTATGTCGACGGTTTCGTTCTCGCCGTACCCAAGCAAAATCTCGAGGCCTATAAGGAAATGGCGCGTCTCGGCGGCCAGGTGTGGATGGAACATGGCGCGCTCAGCTATGTCGAATGCGTCGGTGACGATGTGCCCTACGGCGAAGTCACGTCCTTTCCGCGCGCCGTCCAGGCCAAGGAGGACGAGGTCGTCATCTTCTCCTGGGTGACCTATCGCTCGCGCGAGGAGCGCGACGCCGTCATGGCCAAGGTGATGGCCGATCCCCGCCTGGAGGGCAGCATGGCGAACGCGCCCTTCGACGGCAAGCGTATGATCTTCGGCGGCTTCACCAGCCTGATCGAGATGTAGGCCAGATCGTCATCGCCGCTTGTTCATAGGGGTCAATCCAAGTCATCAGAATTGGTGTGCCGATCTCCAGATCGGCATCTTTTCGACAGACATATCGCTACCCAGAATGCCGATCTGGAGATCGGCACACCAGCATAAGCGCTCTTGTCCGTCAGGTTAACACACCGCCCGCCCTGTCCCCATCAAGCCATCGCGGCGGCATAGCTATCCGGCTTGAAGCCGACCAGCAGCTTGCCGTTGCCGAGATCAAGTACGGGTCTTTTGATCATGGTCGGCTCGGCCAGCATGAGGTCGATCGCCTTGGCCCGGTCGATGCCCTGCCTGTCGCCCTCAGGCAAGGCGCGGAAGGTGGTGCTGGTTTTGTTGAGCAGCGTTTCCCAGCCGACCTTGTCCGCCCAGGCATTCAGATGCGCGCGATCGATGCCCTCGGCCCGGTAATCGTGAAAGGCATAGGCCTTGCCATGGCTCTCGAGCCAGGTCCGCGCCTTCTTCATGGTATCGCAGGTCTTGATGCCGTAGATCGTCACACTCATGTCAGGTCCTGATTCCCGGGCTGGTTGATGCCTTCTTTTCCGTCGCGAAATAGAGCAATGCAAGCACCGGCAGGGCAAAGCCGAGCCAGGACGTCGCCGTCCAGCCGCCATGGGCGTAGGACCAGCCTCCCAGAGCGGAGCCGAGGGCACCGCCCGCGAAGAAGGTCGCCATATAGACGCCGTTGAGGCGGCTGCGATATTCCGCTCCCAGACTGTAGATCAGGCGCTGGCCGAGCACGACATTGGCTGAGACGCCGAAATCGAGCACGATCGCGGCAGTGACCAAAAGGCCGAGGGACAGGTTCGATCCCGGCTCGGCCAGATGGGTGAGCAGGAAGCTGACGGCGCCGAGCGTCATGGCGAAGGCCGAAGCCGGACGTACCCAGCCGCGGTCGGCGACCCGTCCGGCGATCGGGGCCGCCACCGCGCCTGCCGCCCCGGCCAGCGCGAACAGCGCGATGCCCGATTGCGTCATGCCGAAGGCGGGACTCGCCAGCAGCAGCGGCGTGCAGGTCCAGAACACGCTGAAGGCGCCGAACATGCAGGCCTGATAGAGTGCGCGCCGGCGCAGGATCGGCGTGGTGCGCATCAAGGTCGCCATCGAGAGCAGGAGCCTGCCGTAGGATGGGGCCGGCGGCGGCTGGCGTTTCGGCAGGGCGCGGGCCAATACCGCGCCCAGCACCAGCATGGCAACGATGGAGACAAGAAACACCATGTGCCACGAACTGAAATAGGTGATCAGGCTCGATACCGGGCGGGCCAGCATGATGCCGACCATCAGCCCGCTCATTACATTGCCGACGACCCTGCCCCGCCTGGCCTCGGGCGCGAGATGCGCGGCAAAGGGTACGAGGATCTGCACCGCCACGGAACCGAGCCCGATCAGCAAGGCCGAGACCAGGAACTGCAGGCTGTCGCGGGCGAGCATGGCCCCTGCCAGAGCGATCACCGCCAGTCCCATAACCCAGAGAATGAGCTTGCGGTTCTCGATCAGATCGCCGAGCGGCACCAGGAACAGCAAGCCGGCACCGTAGCCGATCTGCGTCATCGTCACGATCAGCCCGGCCGCGCCGGGAGACATGCCGAGATCGGCGCTGATCAAGCCGACCAGAGGCTGGGCATAATAGATATTCGCGGCGATGAGGCCACAGGCCGCCGCGATCAGCAGGGTAATCCAGCCCGAGGCCGCGGGCTCATGAGCCGTCTCGCCCCTCGTTGCAATGCGGGACATCAAATCTCACAAAAGAAAAAGGCATGCAGCCACCCGGTTACGGGAACGCGTCATGCGGAGCTGAACGGAATTCAGCGTCTCTTTTGTCACGGGCGATGCCGGCTTGGCCAGCCCCTGCCTGCTGAAAGCCAACATGATCGCGGAATACATCGTGTCACCTCGCGCATTGCAGCGCGCACGGATGACATATTTGCCGGCAGGAGCGTACGCCTCGGTCATTGCGGCCCAGACATCAGATCAGCCTGATGCGTTCTCCGCTTGCCGGGTCGAACAGGCGCAGATCGCCGGGGGCGATCGCCAGCTTCACGATCTCGCCAGCCGTCAAGGCGGGGCGCTCCGTCGTGAACAGCTTCAGTCCCTGCCCGCCGATCTCCAGATGCGCCACCGTGCCGAGCCCCGTCGGCTCGACCAGATCGACGCGGGCCGGCACGTTGCCCTCCGGCGAGAGCACCGCGCGCTCCGGACGAATGCCGACGACGATCTTCCCGGGCAAGCGCTGGCCTGGCAGGACGACAAGCACCGTGTCGCCGACGCGCAGGGTGGTGCCGCCCTCTCCCGGCTGCGCCTGCGCATCGAGGAAGTTCATTGCCGGTGAGCCGATGAAGCCGGCCACGAACATGTTGGCGGGATCGTCATAGAGTTCGAGCGGCGCGCCGACCTGCTGGATCACACCCCCGTTCATGGCGACGATGCGATCGGCCATGGTCATCGCTTCGATCTGGTCATGGGTGACGTAGATCGAGGTCGCTCCGAGATCGCGGTGCAGCTTGCGGATCTCGAAACGCATCTGCTCTCGCAGGCGGGCGTCGAGGTTGGACAAAGGCTCGTCGAACAGGAAGGCCTTGGGGTTGCGCACGATGGCCCGGCCCATGGCGACACGCTGGCGCTGCCCGCCCGACAATTGCCGTGGCTTGCGGTCCTGCAAGGCTTCCAAGCCAAGCTTGGTGCCGGCCTTGGTCACGGCGTCCGCGATGAAATCGGCCGCTTTCTTCCGCAGCTTGAGCGCGTAGCTCATATTGTCGCGCACGCTCATATGCGGATAGAGCGCGTAGGATTGGAACACCATGGCGATGTCGCGATCCTTCGGCGGCAGGTCGTTCACCGTGGCGCCGTCGATGAGGATCTGGCCTTGGCTGGTGTCCTCAAGCCCGGCGATGAGACGCAGCAAGGTCGACTTGCCGCAGCCGGAAGGCCCGACCAGCACCACGAACTCGCCCGAGGCGATCGTAAGGTCGATGCCCTTGAGGATGGGCAATGCGCCGTAGTTCTTGCGGACGGCTTTGACTTCGATATTGGCCATCGGAAAAACCCTTTCAGCCTTTCACGGCGCCGGCCGTGAGGCCCTGGACCAGATAGCGCTGGATCAGGAAGAAGAAGATGCAGACGGGGATGAGCGCGAGCACGCCGGCCGCCATCATCTGCCCGAAATCCACCGCGAACTTCGATACGAAGTTGAGCAGCCCCACCGGGAAGGTGATGACGCTGTCCTTGGTGTTGAGCATCAGGGCAAAGAGCAGTTCGCTCCAGGCGGCGGTGAAGACGAAGCCGAGGGTGGCGGCGATGCCGGGCATGGTCAAGGGCAGGATGATCTGGCGCAGCGCCCCGAAACGGGTGGCGCCGTCGATCATCGCCGCCTCCTCCAGATCCTTCGGAATGCCATCGAAGAAGGACTGCATCAGGAAGGCGGCGAACGGCACGTTATAGGCGGTATAGATGATGATCAGGCCGGTCAGGCTGTTGTTGAGGCCGAGCGGCTGGAACAGCTTGAAGATCGGCGCGATGATCATCACCAGCGGAAACATCTGGGTGACCAGCATCAGTCCGACCAGCCAGAATTTGCCGCGATAGACGAAGCGCGAAAAGCTGTAGCCGGCGCCAGCCGCCAGCAGCGTGGTGAACAGCGCGGTAAAGCCCGAGATGATCACGCTGTTGCGGAAGAACAGCGGGAAATCGGTGTGGGTGATCACCGAGGCATAATGATCGAAACCGAAGCGCGAAGGCCACAGCTTCACCCCTTCGCTGTAGAGCAGATCATTGGGCGTGACCGAGACCTTGAATACCCAGTAAAGTGGGAACAGGGCGAAGAGCAGGAACAGCCCGATCAGGGTGTAATGAAAGACCCAATAGGCCGAACGGCGGGTGGAACGGCGCATGGTCAGGCCCTCCGGATCAGCATTTGCCTGAGCGCGATCAGCGTGGCGGCATAGGCAAGCAGCAGCACCAGCAGCACCATCGAAATCGCCGAGGCATAGCCGAAATCGAGGCGCATATAGGCCTGCGTGTAGATGTAGCTGGCGATGATCTGGGTCGAGTCGGCCGGCCCGCCGCGCGTCATCACCACGATGAGGTCGGCGGAATTGGCGATCCAGACCGCGCGCAGCAGCACGGTGATGGCGATCGTCGGTGCCAGGAACGGCACGGTGATCGAGGTAAAGCGCTTGAGCGGCCCGGCGCCATCGATCTCGGCCGCCTCATAGATGTCCTGCGGGATCGACTGCAGGGCGGCGAGCAGTGTGATGGCGAAGAACGGAAAGCCCCACCAGACATTGGCGACGATCGGGCCCCAGATGGCATGGGTCGGGCTGGAGAGAATGTTGTCGGGCGCCGCCATCAGGCCGAGGCCGGAGAGCCAGTGCGGCACCGGACCGACGATGGGATTGAACATCCAGGCCCAGTTGAGGCCGGAGAGAAAGCTCGGCACGGCCCAGGGCAGGAACACCAGTGCCTGCACCACGCCTCGCCCCGGGAAGGGCCGGTTGAGCAGGAGGGCCAGGATCAGGCCGAGAATGAATTGCAGGGCGACCGAGACCACCGTCCACAGCACCGTATTGGAAAGGGCGTTCCAGAAATTGGCATCGCCCCACATGGTGTGGAAATGATCGAGCCCGACAAAGCCGCCGCCAAAGGGTTTCAGGAGTTGGATATCGCGGAAGGCGTAGGACATGCCGATGGCCAGAGGCACCAGCATGATCGCCACGATCAGGATCACCGAAGGCGCTGCATAGAGCCAGGGTTCGAACGCCAGCCAGGCGCTTCGGCCGCGCCGCCTGGTCGGAATGGAAAGTTCTGCCAAAGCCATTCGGTATCCGATCGGGAATGGGCTGGGGACGGAGAAGGCAGCCGGGCGTGCCGAACCATTCCCTCCTCCCCTTGCGGGAAAAGGTGCCGGCAGGCGGATGAGGGGTGGCGGCGCCCCTGAAGAGGTCGCGTGCCTCCCCTCATCCGGCACTTCGTGCCACCTTCTCCCGCAAGGGGAGAAGGAACACGCGCGGAGCCTACGGAATGACTACTTCTTCTTCGCCAGAAACTTCTGCTGGGCCTTGGTCAAATAGTCCGCCCACTGCCCGGCGAGTTGCTCGGGGGTGAGCTGGCCCAGCAGCGCCTGCTGCGTGGTCTTGACCGCGATGGAGTCGGCGAAGAAGGCGAACTCCTCCAGATAGGTCGGCATCACCAGCGGCGAGACATTGGAATCGCCGAGCTCGGCGAACCAGCCCTTGAACTTGGGGTCGGCATAGAAGGGATCGTTGGCGGCGGACTTGTAGATCGGCAACGCGCCCGTCTTCTTGTTCCAGGCGATGTTGCCTTCCGGGCCATCGAGGGCGGCGATCAGCTTCCAGGCCAGTTCCTTGTTCTCGGAATTGGCGAACATCGACCAGGAGGCATAGCCGATGGTCGGGAAGGTCTTGCCGGCCGGCCCCTTGGGCATGGGGGCGACGTCGTAATCGTCCTTGTTCATCTTGTCGGCCACGGCGATCAGGGCATCGGGATCCTGGTCGAGCATGGCGCAGGTGCCGGAATAGAAGCCGGTGACGATCTCGTTGAAGCCCCAGTTCACGCTATCCTTGGGCGCATAGCCGTTCTTGTAGAGATCGACCAGCACGGTGACGCCCTTGATCCAGCCGGGATCGGCCATGGTCGAGGTGCCGTCAGGCTTGAAGAAGGTACCGTCTCCCGCCATGTTGGCGCCCATCATCATCCAGCCATTGAGGCCGCCGGGACCGCCGCGCAGGCAATAGCCGAACTTGCCCGGAAGGGCGGAAACCTTCTTGGCCGCCTCGACGAACTCGTCCATCGTCTTGGGCGGACCGTCGACGCCGGCTTCCTTGAACAGCTTCTTGTTGTAGAACATCGCGCGCAGATAGAAGCCATAGGGCAGCGCGTAGGCGGTGTTGTTGACATAGCGCCCCATTTCGAGTGCGCGGTCGTTCAGTTCCTTGGTGTGCTCCCATTTGGCCAGATAGGGCTCGAGATTTTCGAGCATGCCATTATTGGCGTAGAGCGACTGCCACCGGTCAGGCATCTCGACCACATCCGGCGTATCGCCGGCCGAGACCATGGTGGCGAACTTCTCGAAGGCCTGGCCCCAGGGCAGCGAGGTGATCTCCACCTTCACGCCCGGATTGGCGTCCTCGAACTTCTTGACGATCTCCTTGAGCGTCTGGGTGCGCTCAGGACTGGTGATGACTTCCGTCAGCTTGAGCGTGGTGTCGGCCAAAGCCGGCAAGGCCAGGGCCAACGAGGCCGTCGCGGCCAGCAACAGTTTCTTGAACATTGAGATTCCCCTCTCTTGTTATTTGCACCCTACGTCCCAGCCAGAACCCGAACGCTCGTCCAATGGGCGGCGTCGGCGCACCGGCTATCTCTTGGCCGCAGCCAGCGCCTGCGTGACATCGGCCCATAGCGCGTCCGTGCCTTCCAGGCCGACATGGAAGCGCACGATGCGCTCCGAAACCCCGAAATCCAGCGCCGAGTTAGGACCCGCATTCTGGCCACGCGTAACCAATGCCGGCACCACCAGGCTTTCATGCCCGCCCCAGCTCACGCCGATCTTGAACAGCTTGAGGGCATTGCAGAAGGCGGGAATGTCGATGCTGTCGTCGAGTTCGAAGGAGAACAGGCCGGAGGTGCCGCTCAGCCCGGGCGGCAGGCTGTTGCCGAGACCCGGATGGTAGACTGCCACCACTTCCGGTAGCTCGCCGAGCTTGCGCGCGATGGCCAGGCCTGCCGCCTCATGCGCCTTCATGCGCGTCGGCAAGGTGCGCAGCCCCCTGAGCAGCAGCCAGGCTTCGAACGGCGCCAGCTTGGCGCCGAGATAGGGTGTGATGGTGCGGCGGATGATGTCGACGAGTTCCTTGCGCCCTGCTACCACGCCGGCAACCACGTCCGAATGGCCACCGATATATTTGGAAGCCGAGTGCACCACGAGGTCGACGCCGAGGCGCACCGGCTGCTGGAAGACCGGCGAGGCCCAGCTGTTGTCGAGGATGGTGATGACGCCGTGCTGGCGGGCCAAGGCCGTGAGCGCGGGAATGTCCTGCGTCTCCATCATCCAGCTGTTCGGGCTCTCCATGTAGAAGAGCCTGGCGCCGGGCAGTGCCGCGGCGACGGCCTCGGCGTCACGGCCGTCGACATAGACGGTCTCGACCTTCCAGCGTTTCAGCAGCGTCTCGAACAGGCGATAGGCGTCGGGATAGACATGTCGCACGCACACGATGCGATCGCCCGGCTCGAGGAAAGCGAGCACACTGGAGGAAATCGCGCCCATGCCGCTGGCAAAGCCGATGGCATCCTCGGTGTGTTCGAGTTCGGCGATCTTCTCCTCGAAAAGGCGCGTGGTCGGATTGGTGACACGGGTATAGACGGGGCGCGACTGCTCGCCGCGATAGGTCGCCGCCATCTCCTCGAAGCTGGAGAAGGTGAACAGCGACGTCTGCACGATCGGCGGCACCACAGCCTCGAAGGCGTGGGCATCGTCATGGGCGACGACGAGGCTGGCATGGTCGAAATCGGCCAATGCCTGCGTCATCCGATGGTCGGTCATTTGGACATGTCCTTGATGTCTTCTTCGACAATTTCGAGAATGGCGAGCGTCTTCAAACGTGCCGTTTCTGGATCGCGCCGGACGATGGCGTCGAAGAGCTCGCGATGGAAACGAAAGGAGCGGCGGGCAAAATCGGGGCGGTCGAACGGTTCGTCGAAGAAACTCTCGAAGGCACCGCGCATTTGTTCCAGGAGCTGGCCGAACAGGGGATTGTGGCTGGCGTCGTAGATGGCCAGATGGAAAGCGAGGTCCTCGGGGCCGGAGGTTCCCTTTTCCAGATGCACCGCCTCCATGATGTCGAGCTTGGCCTCGATGACGGCGATGTCGTCAGGGGTCGCCCTGAGGGCGGCGAGCGCGCTCACCTCGGTTTCGAGCCCGCGCCGAACCTCCAGCGTCTGCAGCAGGCGGTCGCGCAGCAAGGCAGTATCGATCACCAGCGGCATGTGGATGGCGTCGGCCGAGAACACCCGCTTGAGATAGGTACCGCTGCCCTTGCGGGATTCCACCACCCCCAGGGCCTGCAGCTTGCGGATGACTTCCCGCACCGTGGAACGGCCGACCGCCAGGGTCTGCATCAGCTGCCGTTCGGTCGGCAGCCGCTCGCCAGGTTTGATGCCGGAGGTGGCTATGAAGGTGCCGATCGCACGCATGACGTCATCCGCCCGGTCGGCGGATGGCAGCGGAGCAAGTCCCTGGAGAGACGGCGTGCTCAAATGCGGCTTCCGGATGATGATTCAAAAATTGGTCTGACATCTGACTATTTTTCAAAGCAGATTGGATTGTCAAGGAGAAAGTCAGACCAATCACAATCCCGTGGATAGGCCTTGGGACCCGGCTCTTCTTCGCGGCAAACGGGATGTTTCCGGTCTGCCTGAAGAGCAGGCTCGATTGCCTGCCATGCTCACTCCGCAATTGCATTCCGACCCGTCTTGGCGCAAAGGAACGCGTTTCATGAGACAGACGGAAAGAAAGCGGACATGGCGGTGATCGAAGCAGCGCAAGAGACGGCCGAGGGCAAGACGGCCCCGACGGTCTCCTATGTCTCGCTGGGCTGCCCCAAGGCCCTGGTCGATTCCGAGCGCATCCTTACCCAACTGAGGGCGGAGGGCTACGGCATCACCCGCAACCACAAGGGCGCGGATCTCGTCATCGTGAATACCTGCGGTTTTCTCGATTCGGCCAAGGCGGAATCTCTCGGAGCCATCGGCGACGCGATGGCCGAGAACGGCAAGGTGATCGTCACCGGGTGCATGGGCGCCGAGCCCGATCCGATCCTGGAGAAGTTCCCCAACGTCTTCGCCGTCACCGGCCCGCAGCAATATGAGACGGTGGTCGAGGCCGTGCACAAGGCGGCGCCGCCGGCTCATGACCCCTTCACGGACCTGGTGCCGCCGCAGGGTCTCAAGCTCACGCCACGCCACTATGCTTACTTAAAGATTTCAGAGGGTTGCAACAATCGCTGCAGCTTCTGCATCATCCCCAAGCTGCGCGGCGATCTCGTCTCCCGCCCGGCCGCCGATGTGATGCGCGAGGCCGAGAAGCTGGTGAAGGCCGGCGTCAAGGAATTGCTCGTCATCAGCCAGGACACCTCGGCTTATGGCGTCGACATCCGCTATGCCGAGAGCCCCTGGCAGGGCGAGCCGCTGAAGGCGAAATTCTACGATCTCTCCAAGGCCCTCGGCGAACTCGGGGTCTGGGTGCGCATGCATTATGTCTACCCCTACCCGCATGTCGACGACGTCATCCCGCTGATGGCCGAACGCAAGATCCTGCCCTATCTCGACATCCCCTTCCAGCATGCCTCCCCAACGGTGCTGAAGGCGATGCGTCGCCCCGGCAACCAGGAAAAGGTGCTGGAACGCATCCATAAATGGCGCGAGATCTGCCCCGACATCACCCTGCGCTCGACCTTCATCGTCGGCTTCCCGGGCGAGACCGACGAGGATTTCGAGCTCCTGCTCGACTGGTTGCGGGAAGCCCAGCTCGACCGGGTCGGCTGTTTCGAGTATGAGCCGGTCGCCGGCGCCACCGCCAATGATCTCGGCCTGATGCCGGTGCCGGACGAGGTGAAGAAGCAGCGTCACCGCCGCTTCATGGAAACCCAGCAGCAGATCTCGATCCGAAAGCTGAAGAACAAGGTCGGCAAGCGCCTGCAGGTGATCATCGACGAAACGGGGCCGACCGTCGCCAGGGGCCGTTCCATGGCCGACGCACCGGAGATCGACGGTGCCGTCTATGTCGCCAGCCGCCGCCCGCTGCGCGTGGGCGACATCGTCACGGTGAAGATCGAGCGCTCGGACGCCTACGACCTGCACGGCATCGCCGTCTGAGGACCGGCGATCCGGAAATCCGGGCGCGACCGACAACAGCAACACCGACTTTACGAACCCGATCGCCGACAGTCGGGTTCGTCCCAGACCGCTTCACTGCCGCGGTCCGGCGGCGTCTTCCGCCTCAATCACAAGAGACAAACTTATATCCGACAGCCACGGGATGGGCGGCAACGCCGCGCTGCCTTATCCAAAGGCCAAGATTTTCTCATGTCACCGCCAAATATTCATCGTTTGGCGGGAGCCGGATTTGCTCCTATCCGGTGTCGAGCGGGCGGTGGTCGATGATGCGGCGGAGTGCCGACGAGACCTGTCTCCCCGGGACAACATCGCGAAATGGAGTTGGGAATGATGTCGTCGACATTGCGAGCCAATCTGAAACTCGGATGTCCGACGGGGATGATCGCCGCATCGGCTCTCGCAGTTTCCATGACTGCCGGCTCACCGGTTTCGGCCCAGACGCCCCCAGAACGGAGCCATCTGGAAGAGGTCGTCGACGCCGCCATCAAGCCGTTGATGGAGCGGGATAAAATTCCCGGCATAGCCGTCGCCATCGTCGTCGGCGGCAAGCAATTCGTCTTCAATTACGGCCTCGCCTCGAAGGAAAACGGACAGAAGGTCACCGACGCCACGCTTTTCGAGGTCGGCTCGATCAGCAAGACCTTCACCGCTACCCTCGCCGCCTATGGCCAGGTCCGCGGCGCCTTCTCCCTGTCCGACAGGGCGGGACAGAGATTGCCGGCTCTCGCCGGCAGCAGTCTCGAAAATGCCAGCCTGCTCGACCTTGCCACCTACACGGCCGGCGGCCTGCCCCTACAGTTTCCGGACGAGGTCACCGACGATGCCAAGATGCTTGCCTATTACAAGGCATGGCACCCGGCTTACGCGCCCGGCACCCACCGGCTCTATTCCAATCCGAGCATCGGCCTGTTCGGCTATCTCGCCGCTCAGGCCATGGGCAAGCCCTTCGATGACCTCATGCAGGCGGAGCTGCTGCCCCTGCTCGGTCTCTCCAATACCTATGTCAGGGTGCCGCAGGAACGAATGGCCGACTATGCCTGGGGCAATAGCAAGAACAACAAGCCCATCCGGGTATCGCCGGGGCCCATGGATGCCGAAGCCTATGGCATCAAGACAACCGCAGCCGACCTCATCCGCTTCGTCGAAGCCAATATGAACGGTTCCCGGCTGGATGAATCGCTCCAGCGCGCCATCGCTGCAACGCAAACGGGCTATTACAAGATCGGCGTGATGCAGCAGGGACTCGGATGGGAAATGTATGGCTATCCGACGACGCTCGAGCGGCTGCTCGCCGGAAACTCGGCCAAGATGGCCCTCGAGCCGCACCAGGCGCACAAGCTCGTGCCGCCCCAGCCGGCACGGCGTGACATGCTGTTCAACAAGACCGGCTCCACCAGCGGCTTTGGAGGCTATGTCGCCTATGTGCCCGCCAGGGGCATCGGCATCGTGATCCTGGCCAACAAGAACTATCCCATTCCGGATCGGATCAAGGCGGCCTGGCAGATCATGACTGCGCTCGACGGCCCAATAAAACCGGCGCCCAAGCCCTGAGACGTCGGCGACAGACAGGCGCCCAGGCCCTGCACCTCCCCGGTGCGGGGCTTTTTTTACGCCGTTTCCTTCCCACCAAAACCAGGCGACTCCGTTCCCACCTGGCCACATCCGTCTTGACACCCCTGGATGCCATTAATACCATAACTATGCCTAATATAACATAATAATGTAATATAGCATCCAGATGATGGGGAGTTCAGCACTATGGAAGACTTCGCCGAAACCAGACGGAATCTGGTCAAGGGCGGCTTGCTCGGCGGCCTCGCCCTCGCCAGCGTCGTCGGCTCCGCCCGGCAGGCAGCCGCGCAAGCCTCGTCCGACAGCCTGCTCCGCACCGTGCTCGATCGCGGTCACCTGATCGTCGGCACCGGTTCCACCAATGCGCCCTGGCATTTCGAGGACGAGAAGGGCGAACTCACCGGCATGGACATCGCCATGGCGAAGATCCTCGCCAAGGGCCTGTTCGACGACGCCAGCAAGATCGAGTTCGTGCGGCAGGACGCTGCCCAGCGCGTTCCCAACATCAATACCGGCAAGGTCGACGTCGTCATCCAGTTCATGACGATCTCGCCGGCCCGGGCCCAGCTCGTCGCCTATTCGCGCCCCTATTACGTCGAGGGCGTCGCCTTGCTGACGCGCCCAGACAGCGACAAGAAGACCTTCGACGACCTCCTCAAGGCCGGGTCCGGCGCCCGCATCTCCATCCTGCAGAACGTCGACGCCGAGGAAACGGTGAAGAAAGTGCTGCCCGAGGCGACGGTGATGCAGCTCGACAGCCAGCCCAACGTGGTACTTGCCCTGGATTCAAAGCGCGTCGACGCCGCCGCCGTCGATCTTTCCAACGTCTGGTGGCTCGCCAAGCGTCATCCCGACAAATATTTCGACGCCGGCAAATCCTGGAACGCCATGCTCTACGGAGCGGCGGTGCGCCAGGGCGACCCGGACTGGCTCCATTTCGTCAACACCACCTTCGGCGTGGCGATCCATGGCCACCAGAACGAGATCTATGATGCGGCGCTGCGCGATTATTTCGGCCTGACGCCGCCGGCCCGCAAACCCGGGCTGCCGACCTTCTAGACCCCGCTTATTCCGGCAAACTCCCGACAGCATCGCCGGCCCACTTCGGTGCCGAACCTCACCGGCGATGCGAGGGGCCATAGCGCAGGACGGCTGGATCTCCGGCATGATGCATTATCACTTCAACTTCGCCATCGTTTGGCGCTATTCGGCCAAGCTCTTCGAGGGGCTGCTGCTGAGTGTCGAACTGGCGGCCGCGACCATTGCGATCGGCATGCTCATCGGACTGATCCTCGCCTTGGTCCAGCTCGACGGGCCCCGATGGGCCCGTCCCCTGATCCGCTTCTATGTCGAATTCGTCCGCAACGTGCCGCTGCTGTTGCTGGTCTATCTGGTCTTCTACGGCATCCCCAGCGCCATCGACCTGCAATATGAGGCGACGACCTCCTTCGTGGCCACGCTCGCCGTCTATTCCGGCGCCTATCTCGTCGAAGTCTTGCGGGCGGGCCTCGAGGCCGTGCCCAAAGGCCTGATCGAAGCGGGCAAGAGCATCGGACTGACGCCGTTCGGCGTGCTCTGGCACATTCGCCTGCCGACGGCGCTGCGCATCGCCCTGCCTTCGCTGTCGAACACCTATGTCTCCCTGTTCAAGGACACCTCGATCGCCTCCGCCATCGCCGTGCCCGAACTCGCCTATGGCATGCGCTGGATCGAGACACAGACCTTCCGCACCGTTGAAGTCTATCTGCTCGCCACGCCGATCTACCTCGTGACCAGCTACGCCATCCTGCTGCTGCTGAGGCTGGCAGAGCGGCGCTATGCCATCAGCCGGTGACACCATGTCCATGATGCTCGAAACGCTCCCCTTCCTGCTCGGCGGCCTGTGGACCACGCTCTTCGTCTCTGCGGCCGTGGTCGTGATTTCCCTGCTGATCGGCATTCCACTCGGCTGCGCGCTGGTCTTCGGACCGGCCTGGGCACGGCTGCCGATCCGGCTCTATGCCGATTTTGTCCGCGGCGTGCCGATCCTGGTGCTGCTCTATTTCATCTATTATGGCCTGCCGGCGTTGCGCATCAATCTGCCCAGCCTGCTGGCGGCGATCGTGGCGCTCACTGCCTTCAAATCGGCCCAGATCGTCGAGATCACGCGCGGGGCGTTCCAGGCCATTCCGAAAGGACAGACGGAAGCAGCCCAGTCGATCGGCCTCGGCCTCTTCGATCGCTTCGTCTATGTCCTCGCGCCCCAGGCCGTCAGGCGCTTCCTGCCGCCCTTCATCAACAGCGTGGTCGACACGGTGAAGGGCTCCTCGCTCGTATCCCTGCTCGGTATCGTCGACCTGCTGCTCTCGCTGCAGCAGGTGATAGGCCGTACCCATGTCGCCCTGCCCCTCTATGTGCTGGGTGCCCTGCTCTATTTCGCCATCAACTTCCCGCTCTCCGCTTTGAGCCGCAGGCTCGAAAAGCGCTTCGTCTGATCGGAAGCCCCATGCCCAACGCCGCGACGCAGCCGGTGATCGAGATTGCCAATCTCACCAAATCCTTTGGAGCCCTGCAGGTGCTGAAAGGCGTCGACCTTTCCGTTCAGAAGGGCCAGGTCATCGCCATCATCGGCCCGTCCGGCAGCGGCAAGACCACCCTGCTGCGCTGCATCAACTTCCTGGAGGAATATGACGGGGGCTCCGTCCGCATCGACGGGGTCGAGGTCGGCTTCAGCGAAACGAACGGCAAGCGGCGGCGGCGCAGCGAGCGCGAACTCGCCCACATCCGCGTCGACGCCGCCATGGTGTTCCAGCAGTTCAACCTGTTTCCGCATTTGACGGCAGCCCAGAACATCATGCTGGGCCTGGTCAAGTCGCGCGGCAAGAGCAAGGCCGAGGCGAGGAGCATTGCCGAGAAATGGCTCGGCCGCGTCGGCCTGTCGGCGAAGGTCGATGCCATGCCGGGACAGCTTTCCGGCGGACAGCAGCAGCGCGTCGGCATTGCCCGCGCCGTGGCGATGGAGCCCAAGGTGCTGCTCCTCGACGAGATCACCTCCGCTCTCGATCCCGAACTTGTCGGGGAGGTCCTCGGCGTCGTGCGTGAATTGGCCACCGAGGGACGCACCATGATCCTGGTCACCCATGAAATGGCTTTCGCCCGGGAGGTCGCGGACCGGGTCGTCTTCACCGACCAGGGCAAGATCGTGATCGACGCTCCGCCCGCGCTCGTCTTCGGCGAGCAGCCGAACGAGCGACTGCGCGCCTTCCTCGCACGCTTCGCAGGCCTGCAATACCAGGGGTCATAAAGGCCGCATCATTGCGAGCGAAGACGGTGATTCAATCTTTATGCTGGTTGGTGTGAGTGCCGTCCTCTACTCCCGCGCGCTGATGACCGCGCCGGCGCTGGCGATCATCACCAGCGCGATACCGCCGATCTGCTGTAGGCTGAGCGGCTCGTGCAGGACGAGATATCCGGCGAGCGCACCGATACCGGGCTCGGCGCTCATCAAGATCCCGAAGGTGGCCGAGGACAGGCGCCGCAGAGCCATCATTTCGAGGGCATAGGGCAGCAGCGGCGTCAGGACGGCAAGGCCGACGGTCTGCACGGCGAGACCGCCGGGAAGCGCAAAACCGGTTTCGTACAAGCCGAAGGGCGTCGATATCAGGGCGGCCGCGGCGAACGAGATCGCCAGCCCTTCCAATCCCTTGAAGACCTTGCCGATCCGCTTGCTCAAAAGGATATAGGCGGCCCAGCCGGTCCCGGCTGCGATCGCAAACATGAAGCCGAGCATGTCGACGCTCCAGCCTGCCTGGTTTCGCACCAGCAGGAGAACGCCGGCAAAGGCCAGCACCAGCCAGATCAGGCGCCAGCTGCGGGCAAAGCCGAGAGCCGCCACGCCCAGCGGCCCGAGGAACTCGATGGCAACCACCAGGCCCAGCGGCACACGGGTGATCGCCACGAAGAAGAAGAGCGTCATCATCGCGATGGTTGCGCCGAGCGCCAGGGCCGTCAGGATCTCCCGGCTGCGATAGCGGCGAAGGTCGGGCCGGACGATGACGCCCAGAATGATCGCCGCCCAGGCCAGACGCCCCCAGGTGGTGGCGAAAGGACCGTAGGCCGCCATGGCGGGATGCGCCAGGGCCGCGCCGAGCTGCACCGAAACCATCGAGCATATGAGCATGAGCAAGGCGAGGCCCGTCTGCGATGTCGATGGTGCGGCTCCTGCTGCCGCGCTGCTTGGATTTTCCTGCAAAGTCCCCTCCCCAGGGGTGTGCTTCTACACCATCGAAACGGCAAAGCGCAGAGTGGCAAAACGACGTCTACGGCCGCCGGACGGAAGAATCGAGCCGAGCCTAATTCAGTTCGCCTAAGCGTCTTCGAGTTTGCGCGACCTTCGCCAGGAGCGGGCTTGCCCCGGCAACCCGGCTCTTCGCGCGGCTTCTGGATAGCCGGCTCAGGCCCGGCCATGACCAATCTGGACCTGAAACCACCGCACCATTCTCGTCCGTGCAATCAAATGCCGAACGATCTGATCATTCTATTCAGGCCCGAGAGCGATATACATAGCCGATGTGAGGCGATGAAGACCGGCATCCTAATTCTGAAAGGGCATATCGGCGCCTTCGTAGCATGCGAACGAAGAAGCCTCCTTTTCAGCCACGGGTCGCCTCGGCCGGATCGAACTTCTCGATGAAATCGATCAGGGCCGTCACGGCCAGTCCCATGTCGCGAATGGAGGTGAACTCCGCGGGATTATGGCTGATGCCGCCGCGGCAGCGCACGAACAGCATGCCGATCGGGCAGAGGGCCGCCAGCGACTGGGCGTCATGGCCGGCTCCCGACGGCAAGTGGATGGCCTTGCCGCCCTGGGCGGTGATCGCAGCGGCAAAACCGGCTTGAAGCGAGGGATCGCAGGGCTCGGCCTTGGCTTCATGGGTCTGCTCGATCCAGACCGAGACACCGCGCCGTTCGGCGATGGCGAGGAACTCCGCACGCAGGACATTCATCGCTTCCACCCGCCTGACATCGCTCTGCGAGCGCAGATCGACGGTGAAGACGATGCGGGCGGGAATGACGTTGGAGGCGCCGGGCGACAGGTTCAACTTGCCGATGGTGCCGACCATGAAGTCGTCGGCGTGGCTCCGGGCGAGGCTTTCCAGTGCGAGCGCCATCTCGGCACAGGCCGAAAAGGCGTCTCGCCTCAGCGCCATCGGGACAGTGCCGGCATGCCCGGCTTCGCCGACGACCGTCACCGAATAACGGCCCTGGCTGGCGATTGCCGTCACGACGCCGAGCCCCTCGCCGGCCTCCTCCAATACCGGTCCCTGCTCGATATGGACCTCGACATAGGCCGCCGCTTCGCCGGGCTCGTAGGCCGCGGGGGCAATGGTGTCCGGATCCTTGCCATAGAGCCGCAAGGCGTCAGCCAGCTTGACGCCATCGCTGGATTCGATCTGCAGAGCGGCGGGATCGAAGCGCCCGGCCACGGATTGTGAGCCGAGCAACGTCGTCGGGAAACGGGAGCCCTCCTCGTCGCCGAAGGCCAGGACGTCGATGCCGAAGGGCATGGCGCCATGCTTGCGGATGATCTCGCGCGTCGCCAGGATGCCGGCGATGACGCCGAAGGTCCCGTCATAGGCGCCAGCATCGATCACCGTATCGATATGCGAACCGATCAATAGCCGCTGCACGGCGTTGCGCATCGCGGGCAGCGGGGCGAGACGTCCCCGCACTGTGCCGAGCGTGTCTTCGCTGACCTCCAATCCTGCTTCCGTCATCCAGCGGCCTACCAGGTCCGCTGCCTGGCGGTGCTCGGAGGTGAGATAGAGGCGCGTCAGGCGCCCCTCCTCGGCACTGATCGTCGCCAGGACGCGGATCATGCCTTCGGCCTCGCGCCCCAATGCCATCGCCCGTTCGATCATCGCATCGGCTCCCTCGACAGCAAGGACAGGGGACGGCGGACGGCTTCGAGCCTGGAACGGTCAAATGGCATGGAGTGTGTCGGCCTCGTCTGCGCGGCATTCCGAAAGGTCAGCCAGTCCCTAACAGAAAAAGCCGCTCCGGTCCCCTTTCTTGGGCACGGGAACCGGAAAGTCGTGGGCCATTATGCGCGATCAAGCATCGGTGCCTGTCCGCGCGACAGCCGATCAGTTCGGGAACTTGTCGTCGATGCCCTTGACGTACCAGTTCATGCCGAGGATCTGGGAGGCATCGAGCTTGTCACCGCCCTTGCATTCCACCGTCTCGCCCTTCTGGTTCACGACGGGGCAGGTGAAGGGATGGATCTTGCCGGATTTGAGTCCCGCCTCGGTCTCCTCGGCCAGCTTCTTCACATCCTCGGGCATGTTGGTATAGGGCGCCATCTTCACCATGCCCTTGTCGAGCCCCTCCCAGGTGTCTTCCGACTTCCAGCTCCCGTCCAGCACGGCCTTGGCACGCTCGATATAGTAATCGTCCCAGTGATTGATGATGGCGGTGAGCTGGGTCTTCGGCCCGAAGGCGATCATGTCCGAGTCCTGGCCGAAGGAGTTGATGCCCTTCTCGGCCGCGGCCTGGGTGGCGGCGGGGCTGTCGGTATGGGTCGCCAGGATGTCGGCTCCCTGCGCGATCAGCGCCTTGGAAGCGTCCGCTTCCTTGCCGGGATCATACCAGCTCGAGGTCCAGACGATCTTGATCTTCATGTCCGGCCGCACGGATTGGGCACCCCGCATGAAGGAATTGATGCCCGAGATCACTTCGGGGATCGGGAACGGCGCGACATAGCCGACGATACCGCTCTTCGACATCTTGCCGGCGATCACGCCCTCGATATAGCGCCCTTCATAGAAGCGCCCGGCATAGGTCGAGACATTCTCGGCCCGCTTGAAGCCGGTGGCATGTTCAAACTTCACGTCCGGAAAGTTCTTGGCGGCCTTGATGGTAGGATCCATGAAGCCGAAGGAGGTGGTAAAGATCAGCTTGTGGCCGGAATCAGCGAGATTCTCGATGGCGCGCTGGGCATCGGGCCCTTCCTGCACGCTCTCGACATAAGTGGTCTCGACCTTGTCGCCGAGCGCCTTCACCAGCGCCTTGCGCCCGACATCGTGCTGGTAGGACCAGCCGAAATCGCCGACCGGGCCGACATAGATGAAGCCCACCTTGAGCTTCTCCTCGGCACCGGCCGAAGTCACCCCGGCAGCGGCCATGAGGCCGCAGACGGCCAGGGCTGCCAATATCGTTTTTTTCATCGAGTTTCCCCTCATGGCGGGCCATACGGATCGAAACGCCGGGCCATGGCCCATGCCCGGCGGAAACGGAAATCAGCGATCGGGCACGAAGGCGGTGCCGAGTGAACCCGGCGCCACGCCACGCCGCCCCTTGCCGGCCGAGATCATCACCAGGACGATCACCGTGGCAAGGTAGGGCAGGCCGGTCCAGAATTGCGGGGGCCAGACCAGCCAGTGCGGCAGCGAGCCGCCCAGTGCCTGCATGTGCAGATTGCCGATCCAGATGGCCCCGAAGAAATAGGCGCCCAGCAAGAGCCGCCCGGGTCGCCAGGACGCGAACACCACCAGGGCCAGCGCGATCCAGCCGCGGCCGGCCGTCATGCCCGTCCCCCAGAAGGGCGTGTCGGCCAGGGAGAGATAGGCCCCGCCGAGGCCGGCGCAGGCTCCGCCGAACAGCACGGCCCCGAAGCGGATCAGCCTGACGGGATAGCCCAGCGCATGCGCCGAGACGTGGTTTTCGCCGACGGCCCGCAGGATCAGGCCGCCGCGGCTGCGATAGAGGAACCACCAGACGGCGGCCACCAAAGCGATCGACAGATAGACCAGGGCATCCTGGCCGAACAGGATCGGCCCGATCACCGGGATGTCGGTCAGGCCGGGAATGTCGAGCGACGGGATCTTGGCCCGGTTGAGCCCGACGAAGCCGGTGCCGAGGAGATCGGACAGGCCGAGGCCGAGAATGGTCAGAGCCAGGCCGGAGGCGACCTGGTTGGCGGCGAGGCCCAGTGTCATGAAGGCGAAGAGCGCCGCGAAGACCATGCCGGCGACAATTGCGGCAAGAAAGCCGAGCGGCGCGCTGCCGGTCGTGTAGGCGATGGCAAAGCCCGAGACCGTGCCCATGATCATCATGCCTTCGACCCCAAGATTGAGCACGCCGGAGCGCTCGACGACCAGTTCGCCGATACCGGCGAGCACGAAGGGCGTCGAAGATGTGATGATGGTGAGGATGATCGCTTCGGTGAGGTTCATCAGGCCACCTTGACTGCGCCGCGCACGAAGCGAATGCGATAGAGGATGAGCGTGTCGCAGGCGAGCACGTAGAACAGCAGCAGCCCTTGGATCACGCTGGTGATGCCAATCGGCACCTTGAGCGAGATCTGGGCCGCCTCGCCGCCGAGATAGGACAGCGCCAGCAACAGGCCCGACAACAGGATGCCCACCGGGTTGAGCCGTCCGAGAAAGGCGACGATGATGGCGGTGAAGCCGTAGCCGCTGGCGAAGGGAAGCTGCAGGAGGCCCATCGTGCCGTCGGCCACGCTGATGCCCGCGAGACCGGCAAGGGCGCCCGACACCGCAAAGACGAACAGGGTCATCTTCCTGGGCGAAAAACCCGCGAACAGGGCCGCGCGCGGCGCCTGGCCGAGAAGGCGGATCTCGAAGCCCTTGAGGCCGCGCCACAGCAGCACGGCGGCGGCAGCCACCACCAGCAGCGCGAAGATGGAATCGAGATGGATCGGGCTGCGCCGGAACAAGGCCGGCAGCGTATTGTCGAAATTGGCGGTGAGCGGGAAGTTCAGGCCGGCCGGGTCGCGCCAGGGGCCGCGCACGCAATAATCGAGGATCTTGTCGGCGATATAGACCAGCATCAGGCTGGTCAGGATTTCGTTGGTGTTGAACCGTATCTTCAGGATCGCCGGGATCAGGGCCCAGAGCGCGCCGCCGACGATGCCGCCGATGAGGATGAGCGGCACGGCATAGAAGGGCGTCTGGCCCTGGAACAGCAGGGCGATGCCGCCCCCCACCGTGGCGCCGATGATGTATTGGCCTTCGGCGCCGATGTTCCAATTGTTGGAGATGTAGCAGAGCGAGAGGCCGACCGCGATCATCACCAGGGGCGTGGCGCGCACCACCAGTTCCTGGGCGGTACGCAGGCCCGTCAGCGGCTTGATGAAATAGACATAGAGCGCCTCACCCGGCGGCTTGCCGTAGAGCGCGAAGATCAGGGCCGCCGAAACCACCGTGAGCAGGATCGCGATGAGCGGCGAGACCAGGGCCATGCTAATGGAGCGCTCGGCCCGCTTTTCGAGTTCAATCCGCATGATCGGCGCCCCCCATCAGCAGCCCGATCCTCTCCAGACTCATGGCCGACACGGGCTCCGGCGCCGACAGGCGGCCGTGATGGATGACCGCGATATGGTCGGCCACCTCGAAGATCTCGTCGAGATCCTGGCTGATCACCACCACCGCAGCACCGCGCCGCGACAGGTCGATCAGGGCCTGCCGGATCAGCGCGGCAGCGCCGGCATCCACGCCCCAGGTCGGCTGGTTCACCACCAGCACGCCGGGTTCGCGCAACATTTCGCGGCCCACCACGAATTTCTGCAGGTTTCCGCCGGAGAGCGAGCCGGCCTCGGGATCGGGCTTGCCTTTGCGCACGTCGAACGTGCCGGAGATCCTCGCCGCTTCGGCCGAGGCTTTGCGCATATCGACCATGCCGTAGGACACCAGGCCATTGGCGGCGTGGCCCGTCAGCAATGCATTTTGCGAGAGCGTCATGCGCGGCGCCGCCGCATGGCCGAGACGCTCTTCCGGCACGAAGGCGGCGCGCAGGCGCCGGCGCTCGGTGACGCCAAGCGCCCCCACCGGCTTGCCGTCGATCGCAACCGCCTCGGGTCCCACCGTGCGCTCGCCGGAGATGGCCGCGAAGAGTTCGCTCTGACCATTCCCCGCCACGCCGGCAATGGCGAGAATCTCGCCGCCCCGGGCGTTCAGCGTGACGTCCTTCAGCGCCGTGCCATGCAGGTCTTCGGCCGGCAGGTCGAGTCCCTTTAGCGCTAGGCGCACGGCCCCGTCGCGGTTGGCCAGGCGCCCATGCTCGACCATGGCGACGTCGGCACCCACCATCATGCGGGCCAGGCTGGCAGCGGTTTCCTTCCGCGGGTCGCAGGTCGCCACCCGCTTGCCGTGGCGCAGCACGGTCGCCGTCTGGCACAGGCGCTTCACCTCTTCGAGCCGATGGGAAATATAGAGCACCGCCCTGCCCTCGCCGGTGATGCGTTCGAGGGTGAGGAAGAGCTGGTCGGCCTCCTGCGGCGTCAGCACCGAGGTCGGCTCGTCGAGAATGAGCAGCTTGGGATTCTGCATCAGGCAGCGCACGATCTCGATGCGCTGCCGCTCCCCGACCGAGAGCGTATGCACCGGCCGGCGCGGCTCCAGCGGCAGGCCATAGGCGGCCGACACCGCCGCGATGCCCTCCTCGACATCCCGCAATTTCGTGCCCGGCGGCTGGGCCAGGGCGACATTCTCCGCCACGCTGAGATTGTCGAACAGCGAGAAATGCTGGAACACCATGCCGATGCCGATGGCGCGGGCGGCCGCAGGGCGCGGCAGCTGGATCGGCTGGCCCTCCCAAAAGAGCTGCCCCTCATTGGGCTGAAGCAAACCATAGAGAATCTTGACGAAGGTCGACTTGCCGGCGCCGTTCTCGCCCAGCAGGGCATGAATCTCATGCGGCATGATCTTGAGATCGATGCCGTCATTCGCTCTCAGCGCGCCGAAGATCTTGACGATACCCCTCGCTTCGATCAGGGGCGTGTGAGCGTCTGCCATTGCTGCCACATTCATGGACGTGCCCAATTCATAGGCGTAAACAAGGCAGATGCGAAGAGTTCAGGCATGGTGACGCAGCTTTTCCCCAACTCAGCGACGTGCCGCAACTAGGCGGGACGCCGGTGGCCTTTCAGGACCGGCATCCGGCTGCCGGTCTGACGGGGTAATTGCAAGATCTGGGCCACGACGGAGGCCGCGATCACCGCCGGCTCCTTGCCCTCGACGCCGGGCACCCCGATCGGGCAGATCATGCCCTCGATCAGGCGCTCGGCCAGGCCCGCTTGCCGCAATTGCGAGAGGAAGCGAGCCCGCTTGGTCTGCGAGCCGATCACGCCAACATAAGCGAAGCGATCCGCCGCCAAGGCTGCCGAAACGATGGCAAGATCGAGCGCATGGCTATGCGTCATGACCACGATGCGGGCATCATCGGGCGCCGCCGCCAGGATCCGCTCGGGCTCGGCATCGCGTCGGAGCACGACATGCTGCGGGACGTGACTTGGAAAGGCGTCCGGGCGGGAATCGCACCAGACCACGTCGATCGGCAGCGGCGCCAACGCCAGGATCAGGGCTCGGCCGACATGGCCGGCTCCGAACAGATAGAGAGCCGGATTCGCGGGCTCGAGTCTTTCGAGCAGCCGCCCGTCCGGCAGGAAGCGGCTGGCCGCGCCGGCGGGCAGACCTTGCGCCTCGGTATCGCTGGCCGGGCGACGCGTAAAGCCGCCCCGATCATGCGGCATGCCGATGCTGACCCCGCTCCCGTTGGTTGGTTGCGCCGCCAGTTCGTTCAGCCAAACGAGATCGTCCCGCTCCAGGCGCTCCAGCATCAGGCTGACCCGGCCGCCGCAACACTGGCCGAGATCGGGGCCCAACGCCTTGTCCAGGGTACGCATGCGGCGGCCCTCCCCGGCTGCCAGCAGCGCCTGCGCCTCGGCGAGCACCTGCCATTCCAGGGTGCCGCCCCCGACCGTGCCGGAGAAGGCGCCGTCTGCCCGCACCGCCATACGTGTGCCGGCCTCGCGCGGGCTCGAACCTCGCACGTCCGTGATGGTGACGAGCACGGCGCGCCCGTCCCGTTCGACCATGGCCTTCAGCGTCGCGAAGATCCCCATCGCTCTGCCCGCATCCATGCCGGTTTTGACGTTGGCATGATAGCGCTTGGAAGCAGTCGCGCCAAAGCCCATTTGGGGAGAAATACCGCCTTTGGCATGCCCGGGCTTGTCCCGGGCATCCAGCTACCGCCACTTGTCGAGATTGCGGCACTGGATTGCCGGGACGAAGCCCGGCAATGACAAAAGTCGAGTTTTACGGATTTCCGGCCAGGCTCTGGGACCAGCCCCTCGATTACAGGGCCTTGTCGAGTGCCTGCTCGAAATCGGCGATCAGGTCGTCGGCGCTCTCGATGCCGGCGGAGAAACGCAGCATGCCCTGACGGATGCCCATGCCGAGACGCGCATCTTCCTCGAAACGCTGATGGGTGGTGGTCGAGGGGTGGGTGAGCAGGCTCTTGGTGTCGCCGAGATTGTTGGAAATGCGAGTGATCTTCAGGGCATTGGCGACCTTGAACGCCGCCTCTTTGCCGCCCTTCACCTCGAAGGTCACCAGCGTGCCGCCCGCTTTCATCTGGCGGCGCGCGAGTTCGGCCTGGGGATGGTCGTCACGGAAAGGGTAGATCACGCGTTCGATCGCCTTGTGGGCAGCCAGGGCGTCGGCGACCTTCGCCGCATTGGCGATCTGGCGCTCGACCCGCAGCTCCAGCGTCTCCAGGCCCTTGAGCATCACCCAGGCATTGAAGGGCGAGATCGAGGGACCGGTCTGGCGCAGATAGGTATGGATGTGGTCGTTGATGAACTTTTCGGACGCCAGGATCACGCCGGCCAGACAGCGGCCCTGCCCGTCAATGTGCTTGGTCGCCGAATAGACCACGCAATCGGCGCCGAGCGCGAGCGGGCTCTGCAGCAGCGGCGTGGCGAAAACATTGTCTACCACCAGCGTGGCGCCGGCGCTCTTGGCGATCCCGGCGATGGCCGCTATGTCGAGAATCTCGAGCGTGGGATTGGTCGGGCTTTCCAGGAAGAATACCTTGGTCTCCGGCCGCACGGCCGCCCGCCACTGGCCGAGATCGGTACCGTCGACCAGGGTCGAGCTGACGCCGAAACGCGGCAGAAGCTCCTCGATGACATAGCGGCAGGAGCCGAACAGCGCCTTGGCGGCGACGATGTGATCGCCCGCCTTGAGCTGGCCGATCAGCGTCGCGGTGACGGCGGCCATGCCGGAGGCGGTGGCGCGGGCGGCCTCGGCTCCCTCCAGTTCCGCCATACGCTGCTCGAACATCGCCACGGTCGGATTGGAAAAGCGGCTATAGATGAAGCCGGCATCCTCGCCCTTGAAGCGGGCCTCGGCCTGCTCGGCGCTTTCGTAGACGAACCCCTGGGTGAGGAACAGCGCCTCCGACGTCTCGGCATATTGGGAGCGCAGCGTGCCGGCATGCACGAGCCGGGTTGCCGGACGCAATTCCCGGGTGGAAGGTGCTGAAGTCAAAGGTTTGGTCATCTGCGGCAATCCTGAACAGCCGCAAGTCGAGCGCCAGCGCTCTTTCCCACGGCCCTTTAGCGAGTTGTTTTACGTGGCTGCAAGCCGGCCGGCCCAAATCCACCACGACGAAGACTGTTGAGTAGCCCTACTCCCCGATGGCGTCAATGCATGGTTTCGTCTAGCAAGACCAAGATACGCCAAAACTGGCAGCAAAAAGCGAGAGCCATGCCGTCCGCGAACATCCTGCATTCCCAAGGCATCCTGCACAGCCATGGCATCCTGCCTTCCCAGGCGATCGCCGGCTTGGTCGAGGCGGGCGCCATCCGCATCGAGCAGCCCCTGGCTTCGGACCAGATCCAGCCGGCCAGCCTCGACCTGCGCCTGGGCGCCAAGGCCTATCGCATGCGGGCAAGCTTCCTGCCGGGGCCGCGCAGCACCGTGGCCGAGCGCATCGCCGACCTTGCCCTGCACGAGATCGACCTGACCAAGGGCGCCGTGCTGGAAACGGGCTGCGTCTATATCGTACCCCTGCTCGAAAGCCTGAAGATGCCGGACGGCGTTCTCGCCTCCACCAATCCCAAGAGCTCGACCGGCCGCCTCGACGTCTTCACGCGCGTCATCACCGACCATGCCCGCGCCTTCGACCAGGTCGAGGCCGGCTATGACGGCCCGCTCTATGCCGAGATCGGCCCGCGCACCTTTCCGGTGCTGGTCAGGACGGGATCGCGCCTCAGTCAGATCCGTTTCCGCCGCGGCGAGGCCCGCATCGACGATGTCTCCCTGCGCGAATTGCAGCGCCGCATGGGCCTGGTCTCCTCGCCGGATCCGGACATTGCCGGCGGCGTCGCCGTCTCCGTCGACCTGACCGGCTTCGGCGACGGCATCGTCGGCTACCGCGCCAAACGGCACACCGCCGTGATCGATGTCGACAAGCGTGCGGCCTGCGATCTCCTCGATTTCTGGGAGCCCATTCCCCATCGCGGCAAGAACGACATGATCCTCGACCCGGACGAGTTCTACATCCTGGCGTCCAAGGAAGCCGTGCATGTGCCGCCGGAATTCGCCGCTGAAATGGTGCCTTTCGACCCGCTGGTGGGCGAGTTCCGCGTGCATTACGCCGGCTTCTTCGATCCGGGCTTCGGCTATTCACCCGATGGCATGGAGGCGGCCCGGGCCGTGCTGGAAGTGCGTTCGCGCGAAGTCCCCTTCATCGTCGAGGACGGCCAGATCGTCGGGCGCCTGATCTATGAGCGCATGCTCGAACGCCCGCAGATCCTCTACGGCTCCGGCCTCAATTCGAACTATCAGGGCCAGGCCCTGAAGCTCTCCAAGCATTTCAAATAGGTCTGGCTCGAGCAACGAGGACTATCGCTGCGCTGGCGCTGCGCACCAGGTTATTGTCGCGGCGACGATCTGCACCGATCCGCCCACGACCATGGCAGCGGCCAGTCCGGCCGAGCCACCGCCGAGAACGGCATAGAGCGAGCCGAGGACGGCGACGCCGACCGTCGCTCCGACCATCCGCGCCACATTGATGAGAGCCGAAGCCGTGCCGGCCCGCGCCGATGCGACCGCGCCCACCGCCTCCCCCATGAGGGGGCCGGTCGCCATGCCCATGCCGAGGCCGGTCAAGGCCAGGCCGATTTCGGCCGGCAGGATCGAGACATGATGGGCGCTGGCTGCGATCGCCAACAGGCCGCAGCCTATGACGGCGACACCGCCGCCGGTCATCGTTCGCATGCCGAGCCTTCGGCCCAGAAATCCCGAAAAGGGCGAGACTGCAACGAACAAGGCGGCCATCGGCATCAAGGCAAGGCCCGCCATAGTCGGGCTGAGCCGGCCCGCTTCCTGCCAGAAGAGCGGCAGCAGGAAGAGAGTACCATACATGCCGAAGGTCATGCCGGCGGTCGCCGTGATAGCGCCACGGAAGGTAGCGTTCTGAAAAATATCCAACGGCACCAAAGCTCTATGGTGATATCTTCCCTCGATTGTTACAAAAAAGACCAGAGAGAGGACGGCCAGGAAACTGGCTCCCAGGGCGATGGACGGCCTCTCGCGCATTTCGATGGCGGCAAAGGCGAGACCGCCGAGGGCAGCCGCACCGACGAGTTGGCCACCCGCATCGAAGTGTCGTCCCTGGGGATCGGCGGATTCGGGAATGACCAGACCTGCCAGGGCCAGTGCGACGAGGCCTATCGGCACGACGACGAGGAAGATGCTCGGCCAGCCGAAAACATGCAGCAGAATGCCACCGAGCGTTGGGCCGATGGCCATGGCAACGCCGTTGCAGGCCGCCCAGATGCCCAATGCGCGTTCCCGTTCGGCCTGATCGGTCCACGTGACGCGCAGAATCGCCAATGAAGATGGCGTCAAGAGCGCCGCACCGAGGCCGGCCAACGCCCGTGCTGCGATCAATACCTCGATCGTGGGAGAGAAGGCGCACAGGAGCGACGCCGCGGTGAAGATTGCGGCACCGGCCATGAAGATCAGCCGGCGTCCCCGGAGATCGGCCAGCAAACCGCCCGTCAGCAGCATGACGGCGTAAACCAGATTATAGCCGTCCACGACCCATTGCAGCGCGCCGATACTCGCGGAAAAGGCTTCGCCGATCGGGCGAACCGCGAGATTGACGACCGCCGTATCGACCTGGGCTATGAGGACCGCAAGGCACAGCGTCAGCAGGGCCAGCCCACGTCGCGAGCGCGGGAGAGCCCGTTTCGAAGCAAGAGTGGAATCCATGGCGGATGGTCTCCGTGGACGCAGGTCCTTGTTACCGCCATGTTCAGGTTCGATGCTTCGGCCTGCATCGAAACATGCCCCGAGGCGTTGGGGCATACTCATCCCGGAAAGGGGATGCCATGCCCGAAATTCCGGATTTTGCCTTCGCCGCGTCATTGGTCGCCGATCCCGCCCGTGCACTGATGCTGACCGCCCTGCTCGACGGGCGGGCGCTGCCGGCCGGCGAACTGGCCTATGCCGCCCGCATCGCGCCCCAGACGGCGAGTTCCCATCTGGCCAAGCTGCTTGCCGGTGGCCTCCTCGCTGTCGAGACGGAAGGGCGCCATCGTTATTATCGTCTCGCCGGCGGCCATGTCGCCGAGGCGCTTGAGCGCCTGTCCGTGCTCGCACCGGACCAGCCGGTGCGGCGCAAGGCGATCAGCGGCAAAGCGCGTGAACTGCGTTATTGCCGGTGTTGCTATGACCATCTGGCCGGACAGGTCGGCGTCGCCGTGACACAGGGCTTGGTCGAGCATGGCTATCTCGTCCCGGCCTCCGACAAGCAGTTTCGCGTCACCGCCAGCGGCCACGCCTGGTTCAACTCGATCGGCCTCGATGTTGCGGCGCTGAAGCCCACCGCACGGGGGCTTGCGCGCCAATGCCTGGATTGGACCGAGCGCAGCCATCACCTCGCGGGCCCTCTCGGCGTGCATCTACTGAGCACGATGTGCAAGCTGGGATGGCTGCGCCGCAGCAAGGACTCGCGGGCGATACAGGTCACCCCCAAGGGCTGGATCGAACTCAGACGACAACTTGGCATCGATCCCGTTTCGACTCTGGCAGCGTAAGGCTTCCTTTCACAGAACACGGGTCTCTTTCTTCAGGCCATGTGGTCAGGCCACCTAGCCACTTGAATGTTCCGCTGTCGATGATAGGCTCGAAGCGAGCAGAATGACCGGCGAGACAGGACCATGCCGTTTCAGGCCGTGGCGTCGCAGAGACTGTTCCAGCAGGTTGCCGAGCAGGTCGTCGGGCTCATCCGCTCGGGCGAATTGCCGCCGGGCACGCGCCTTCCCGCCGAACGGGACCTGGCCAGAAAGCTGGGCGTCAGCCGACCGGTGGTGCGCGAAGCGATGATCGCGCTGGAGATTTCCGGCTTCGTCGAAGTGAAGACGGGCACGGGCAGCTATGTCTCCGACGGGTCGCCGCGGGCCGGCGAACTCGGCGATGCCGGCCCAAGTGCCTTCGACCTGCTCGCGGCCCGCCGCATCATCGAGGGCGAGATTGCGGCCACCGCTGCCGAAATGGCCAGACCAGCAGACATCGAGCGTCTCGATCAGGCCCTGGCCTGGTACCGGCAGGAATCTCTCAAGGGTGAAGACTCTTTCGAAGCTGATCGCGCCTTCCATCTGGGCATTGCCGAAGCCACCGGCAATCCGGTGCTCACCCGGACGATGGAGCTCCTGTGGGGCGACATGCGCGGTCGCATCTTCGACCGGCTGGGCGAGTTGACCAAGAACTCCACCAAACTGCGGACCAACATGGCCGATCATCAGGCCATTCGTGACGCCATCGCCGGAGGCGATGGTCATAGCGCGCGCCAGGCCATGCAAACGCATATCGCCAATGTCGAAACCTATTTCCTGATGGATGCCGCGGAAGACGGCACGACGACACAGACGAGGAACGCCACAGGCGGCACGAGCCGCCGCTAAAGATCAAGAATGGGAGGATGTCATGACTGCTCGGATAACCCGCCGCCAGGCACTCGGCGCCGGCATCGGCTTTGCGGCCCTCGGCATTGCCGGCGCCAAGGCGGAAACCCCGGCCCTGCCGAAGGCGCCCGTCACGCTCAATGTCGTCGACGTCGCCGGCAATCTTGCCCTGACCCAGAAGGCCATCCAGAACTACGCCAAGGCGAAGCCGGAGCTGGTGTCGAAGATCAGCTTCACCAAGGCGCCGGCGCCGGATCTTCCCGGCAAGCTCAAGGCCCAGCAGGATGCCGGCCGGGTCGACATCGATCTCGTCCTCACCGGCACGGACGCGCTGTCCGCGGGCCTCGACCAGAAGATCTGGGTACCGCTCCTGCCGGATCTCGCTTCGGCGCTGCCCAAGCTCGACGACGTCCTGCTCGCACCGGCCGCCCGCATGCAGGGGCTGGCGAACGGGGCCGGTGTCGTCGTCTCCTATTATCCCTCCGGGCCGCTGCTCGAATATGCCCCCGAACGCGTCTCGCAGCCGCCGAACACGGCCGAGGAACTGCTCGCCTATGCCAAGGTCAATCCGAACCGCTTCATCTATGCCCGCCCGGCCAATTCCGGGCCGGGGCGCACCTTCCTGATGGGCCTGCCCTACATCCTCGGCGACAAGGATCCGAAAGATCCCGTCAATGGCTGGGAGAAGACCTGGGCCTATCTGAAGGAACTGGGGGAAGCCATCGAATATTATCCCACCGGCACGGGCGCGACCATGAAGGAGTTCGGCGAGGGTTCGCGCGACATGACCGTGTCCACCACCGGCTGGGACATCAATCCGCGCGTGCTCGGCGTGGTGCCCAAGACTGCCGCGATCTCGACGCTGAAGGGCTTTCACTGGGTTACCGACGCCCATTACGCCTGCATTCCCAAGGGCCTCGCTCCGGAGAAGATCGCGGTGCTGCTCGATCTCATCAGCTTCATGCTGAAGCCGGAGCAGCAGGCCTACACCTATGACGAAGGCTATTTCTATCCGGGGCCGGCCGTGAAGAACGTCACGCTCTCCATGGCGCCCGAGGAGAGCCAGGCTGCCATCGCTGAATTCGGCAGGCCGGAATATGAAAAGCTGATTGCCGACATTCCCACCGAACTGCCGCTCGATCCGGCCAAGATGGTGGTGGCCTTCAACATGTGGGACAAGCAGATCGGCGCCGCCAAGACCAAATGAGACGCGAACCGGGAAAGGCCCGGTTTCGTGCGTCGCGGGGAAGGTCCAGGACCCTCGTCAGGCATCCGGGCTAGCCTCCCCCGCTTTCACCATTGTGGGCATGGCGGCAGGTTCGATGTCAGCACTGAGTAATTTTAGCCATTTGAAGCTCGACCGGGTCGGGCGCGATTTCGGCGCCATGAACGCCCTGAAGGACCTGTCCTTCACGGTTCAGCGCGGCGAATTCATCGCCCTGCTCGGCCCCTCCGGTTGCGGCAAGTCGACCGCCCTCAACTGCATTGCCGGCCTGTTGCCAACCACGCGCGGCTCGATCTGGCTCGACGACCGGCGTATCGATACGCTCGGCCCCGAAGACCGCGGCTTCGGCATGGTATTCCAGAACTACGCCCTGTTTCCGCATATGAGCGTCAGGGACAATGTCGGTTTCGGCCTGCGCATGCGCAGCGTGCCGCGCGAACAGGCCTCCGCGCGCATCGGTGAGGCGCTGGCGACGGTCAGGCTCACCGACCAAGCCGCCAAGCTGCCCGGCCAGTTGTCGGGCGGACAGCAGCAGAGGGTCGCCATTGCCCGCGCCATCGCGGTCGAGCCGCCCCTGGTCCTGATGGACGAGCCGCTTTCCAATCTCGACGCCAAGCTCCGCCTGGAGATGCGCCAGGAAATCCGTCGCATCCATGCCGGCCTCGGCTCGATCACCCTCTATGTCACCCACGACCAGGACGAAGCGCTTTCGCTGGCCGACCGCATCATCGTGCTGCGCGACGGCGAGATCCGCCAGATCGGCACGCCCGAGGAACTCTATCAACGGCCGGCGACGCTGGACGTCGCCGAATTCATGGGGTTCCGCAACCGCCTGCCGGGCACGGTCATTGCCTCGTCGAACGACGGCGTAACGCTGGAGATCGCCGGCGAACGGCTCGAGGGGGTCGCCCGCCAGGTGCTGGCCAGCCCGAGCGCGGTCGCGGCGATCCGTCCGGACGATCTGATTGCCGGGGAACAGGGCATCCCCGCCGTTGTCGAGATCTGCGAATATCGCGGCCACGCCTTCTTCGGAGCGGCCAGGGGACCGACGGGCAACGAACTCTTCTTCAGGGCGCGGCAGCGCATGCGGCCGGGCGAAAAGGTGCATCTGAAGGCCGATCCGGCCCGAGTCCTCGTCTTCAACGAGGTAGCGCGATGAGCGCCCCCTCCGCCCCCGGCCTGAAGACACGCCTCGCCGCGCGCGGCATCGACGGCGTGACGCTGCTCGCCCTGCCGGCCGTGCTGTTCCTGCTGGCCCTGTTCATCTACCCCTTCTTCTATGGGCTGTGGCTGTCGTTCCAGCCCAAGGACGGCTCGACCTTCGGCAATTATGTCGCCTTCTTCAGCGACCCCGCCCTCTACGGCACCATCGCCACCACCCTGTGGATCGCGGTGCCGGCCACTTTGTTCAACCTGCTCGCCGCCATACCGGTGGCCTTCAGGGTGCGTCTGCTCGACAACCAGCGGCTGCTCACCACTATCCTGGTGCTGCCGATCACGCTTGGGACCGTGCTGGTGGCCGAGGGCCTGCTCAACTATCTCGGGCCGCAGGGCTGGTTCAACCGGGCGCTGATCCTCATGGGTATCGGCCCGGTCAAGCTGGTTCACAATTATTGGGGCGTGTTCCTGTCGCTGGTGATCACCGGCTTTCCCTTCACCTTCCTGTTGACGCTCTCCTATGTCACCGGCATCGATCCGGCTCTGGAGAATGCCGCGGCAACCCTGGGCGCCAGGCCAGCCGCCCGCTTTCGCCACATCTTCCTGCCGCTGTTGCTGCCCGGCCTTGCCGTGACCTTCTGCCTGAGCTTCGTGCAGGCTTTCTCTGTCTATCCATCGGCCGTGATGCTCGGCGCCCCGGCAGGCCCCACCCGGGTCATCACCATTCCGGCCTACCAGGCAGCCACCGAGCTCTATGATTATTCGATGGCCTCGGCGATCGCCATGATCATGGGCGCGATCCTGCTGGTCGTCATCGCCATCGTGCTCGGCCTGCGCTCCCTGGTCTATCGCGGGCCGGCCGGCGGCGGGAAAGGTTAGGAATCATGGTCAGCCGGATTTCTCGCCCGCTTTCAGAACGCCTGTGGTCCACGGCGGTGTGGGCCCTGACCATCTTCTTCGTCCTCAACCTCCTCGCCGTCATCGCCGCGGTGGTCGTCAGTTCCTTCTCGACACGCTGGCTCGGCACCTGGCTGCCGCAGGGCTGGACTGGCCGCTGGTACAATTCGGCCTGGGAGGAGTTCCAGCTCGGGGGTGTGCTCCTCGTCACCTTCCAGGTCGTCTTCGGCGTGGTGCTCCTGTCGGCCGTGATCGGCATTCCCGCCGCCTATGCCCTGGCGCGCCGGGACTTTCCCGGCAAGAAACTGGTGACATTGCTGTTCCTGCTGCCCTTGCTGGTGCCGCCCGTCACCTATGGCATTCCGCTGACGACGGTTCTCTACAAGGCCGGGCTGGGCAGTACGCTCGCCGGCGTGATCATCGCCAACCTCGTGCCTGCCCTGCCCTTCGTCATCCTGGTGATGATTCCCTTCGTCGAACAGATCGATCCACGCCTGGAGGCAGCGGCTCGGGTTTTCGGCGCCCGCACCGGTTCGGTATTCCGGCATGTGCTGATTCCGCTGCTGCTGCCCGGGGCGCTCGCTGCCCTCCTCCTGGTGCTGGTGCGCACCATCGCGATGTTCGAGCTGACCTTCCTGATCGCCGGCTCCGACAGCCAGACGCTGGTCGTCTCGCTCTATGCCGCGGTCACGGCGTCCGGCGTCAGGGCGCCCCAATCGGTGGACGCCATGGCCGTCATCTACATGCTGAGCACGCTGGTCTGGCTGGTCATCGCCCTCCGCTTCATCAATCCGACGCAGATGGTGACGCGGGTGAAGAAGGCCCCTGCCCACTGATCCGCCGGAGCCTACAGCTTCTTGACCAGTCTCAAGGTTTCGGTGGCAAAGCCGTTCCTTTCATAGAAAAGCCGGCCGCGATGATTGCTGGCAAAGACATCGAGGGATAGGGCAGCATAGCCCTGCTCCCGCGCCCAGTCCTCGGCGGAGGCGAGCAACCGCTTCGCCACGCCTGTGCCTTCGGCCTCCTCGGTGACGGCCAGAAGCGCCACATAGCCGATCGTCCGGCCGGTTATGCCGTCGGCCCCCGGAAGGGCATGCAGGAAACCATGCCCGATACCGACGCTATCCTCGGCGATCAGGCTGAGGCTGCCTGCCGCCGGATTCCTGAGATTGACGGCGGAAAAGGCGTCCTGAAACGCCTGGATTTCGGCCGGTTCATGCAAGCCGGTCTCGATGACCGCCGCAAGGCGGCGGCCGAGACCGAGCATGAAGCTCAGATCCTTCTCGCCCTCCGCCTTGCGGATGCAGATATCCATCAACGATAGGCGGAGGCGATGCCGAGAAAATCCTCGGCCTTGAGCGAGGCGCCGCCCACCAGGGCCCCATCGACATTGTCGACGCCCATCAGTTCGGCCGCATTGCCGGGCTTGACCGAGCCGCCATAGAGAATGCGCACACCATTACCTTCTTCGCCGAGCGCTTCCGCCAGACGGGCACGGATGAAATCATGCACCTGCTTCACGTCCGCCGCCGTGGGCGTCAGCCCGGTGCCGATCGCCCAGACGGGCTCGTAGGCGATCACGGTGTTGGCAGCATTGGCTTCGGCCGGCAGGGAACCCGCGAGCTGGCTGCCCACCACGTCGAGGGTCTTGCCCGATTCGCGTTCCGCGCGGGTCTCTCCGATGCAGACGATGGCGACGAGGCCGGCGCGCAATGCCGCCTCGGCCTTGGCCTTGACCGTCGCGTCGTTCTCGCCGTGATCGGTGCGACGCTCGGAATGGCCGACGATGACATAGGTCGCGCCGGCATCCTTCAGCATCTCTGCGGAGATGTCGCCGGTATGCGCGCCCGAGGGCTTGGCATGGCAATCCTGCGCCCCGATCTTGATGTGCTGGCCCGCGGCCTGCGCCGCAAAGCGGGAGACCAGCGTGAAGGGCGGGCAGACGAGAACCTCCGCACTGCCGGCTTCCCCGGCCGCGACACCCGTCGCAATGGCATCGAGCTCGGTAACCCCCTTGGTGAGGCCGTTCATCTTCCAATTGCCAGCGACGAGCGGGCGCGGCCGGTTTGCTGTCATCTTGCTGATCCTCTTTCTGTCAAACAGGATTGCCGAGGCTGCTCGGCGGGGCGGGCTCGGAAATCCTGTCGCCTGTCGAGACCTGCGCCGGGAGGCTCTGCCTGGGCCGCCCCGATACGCGGACTTTGCCTGGCGTGCTTAGCAACCTCGTCCCCATGGAGCAAGGCGTGGGTGGCGCAAGAAACCCACAGCCGTGCCATTGCGACGCCACGTGCTCGTCCCTATGATGCGCCGCTTTTCATGTGCCGCCCCTCATGGGATCGTTCATGCGGCCCCGAAGAAGCGTAGAAACGATGCGGGATTTCCCGGGCCTTCCGACAGGGGCCTGGAGAATCCTTTTGCCTTGATGGAACCAAGACACCGATGCTGAGCTCATTCCGTGAAGTTATGACCAAGGGGCCTGCCAAGATCCTCACGGCGGGGGTCATGTTGCTCCTGAGCGGCAGCTTCGCCTTATGGGGTGTCGAGGGCTGGCTGCAGGGGCGCAGCAATTCCGATGTCGCCACGGTGGGTGGTTCCACAATTTCCGCCAATACCTTTAGCGAGGCCTATCGCGCGCGCACCCTGCAGATCACCCGCGCCACCGGCAAGGCGGTTACCCCCGACATCGCCCGGGCCTTCGGCCTCGACAAGCAGGTTCTCAATGGCCTGATCTCGGAAAAGGCCATGGAGGTGCAGGCCGCCAAGCTTGGGCTCGGCCTCGACCAGCAAACCACGGTCCAAACGGTGATGAACGATCCGGACTTCCAGGTCACCGCACCCGGCAAGCCGCCCGTTTTCGATGCCAATGCTTTCCGCCAAATGCTCGAAAACAATGGCATGAACGAAGAGATGTTCTTCACCCGCCAGCGTGAGGTCTATATCCGGGGCCAGATCGACCAGGGCCTGACGGCCGGCGGCCCGGTCCCCCAGGCTCTGCTGCAGGCTGCCGCCCGTTACGAGCAGGAAAAGCGCAATACGTCCTATTTCGTGTTGCCGCAGAGCAGCGTAGGTGACATTGCTCCGCCCGACACTGCCGCATTGCAGACCTATTACGACGAGAACAAGGGCGCCTTCCGCACCAAGGAACTGCGCAGCCTGAGCTACATACTGGTGACGCCGGCCGAGCTGAGCGGCCGTGCCACCGTGACCGATGCCGATGTCCAGGCAGCCTTCGACAAGAACAAGGCGGGTTCGGCAGCGCTGGAACAGCGCACGGTCGAGCAGATCGCCTTCCCCTCGCCGGATGAGGCCAAGGCCGCCGCCGCCCGCATCGCTTCGGGCCAGATCACCTTCGAGGGCCTGGTCGCCGAGCGCAAGCTCAAGCCCGAAGACATCGATCTGGGCACCGTGTCCAAGCGCCAGCTCAGCGACCAGAAGATCGCCGACGCCGCCTTCGCCCTGAAGGAAGGCGCGACATCGGACGCCGTGCAGGGCAATCTGGCCAACGTCATCGTCAAGGTCACCAAGATCGTCGACGCCAAGACAGTCCTGCGCGGCGAACTGGAGCGCCAACGGGCATCGGAGGCCGCCAAGAATCTGCGTGACGCCATCGAAGACGAGCGCATGGGCGGCGCCCCGCTCAAGGACATCGCCGCCAAGCTCAAGCTCAAGGCCGTCACGCTGCCGCCGGTCGACGCCCAGGGCCGTGACGCCGAGGGCAAGCCCGTTGCCGTGCCGCTCGCCACCCAGGTTCTTCCCGCGCTCTTCACCGCCGAGCCCGGCTCCGATCCCGAAGCCGTCGACGGCCGCGACGAAGGCCTGATGTGGTTTTCGCTCGACACCGTCGTTCCAGCCCGCGACCGCACGCTCGACGAGGCCAAGAACGAGGTGATCGCCGCCTGGACCGCCGATCAGAAAATCGCCAAGCTCAAGGAGAAGGCGGACCAGCTCGTAACGCAGCTGCAAGGCGGCAAGTCGCTCGACGAGGTTGCCAAGGGACTGAATCTGCAGGTCACGCCGGCGTGGGACCTGACACGCAACGGCCAAGGCCAGCCGGTGCCCCCGGCTGTCGTCACCGCCGTGTTCGCCACCCCGCTCAAGGGCTTCGGCACGGCGCTGGCCGCCAACGGCACCGATCGAATCATCTTCCACGTCGAGGACAACGTGATCCCCGAACTCGATGCCAAGGCTCCGCAGACCGAGGCGCTGTCGAAGCAACTCGCGACCGGCATCAGCCAGGATCTGATGACGGAATATGTCAAGAAGGTCGAAGACCAGCTCGGCGTGGCCATCAACCAGACCAATGTCGACCGTGTCGTCGGCACCGGCAGCCTCTGAGTCGCCAGCATGCTTCTCGAACCTTCCTTCGAAGCCTTCTCGGCCGCCTACGCGGCCGGCAAGGCGCAGATCCTGACGCTGACGCTGGTGGGCGATCTGGAGACGCCCGTCTCCGCCTTCATGAAGCTGGCGGGCGACAGGCCCAACGCCTTCCTGCTGGAATCGGTGGAAGGCGGCGCCACGCGCGGGCGCTATTCCATGATCGGTTTGGAGCCGGACCTGATCTGGCGCTGCCAGAACGGCGAGGCCTCGATCAACCGCCATTTGCCTGGCGAAGGCTTCGAGGCGCTGGACGGGCATCCACTCGACACGCTGCGCGCCCTGATCGCGGAAAGCCGGATCGAGCTGCCCGAGGGTGCACCGCCCATGGCGGCCGGCCTGTTCGGTTATCTCGGCTACGACATGGTGCGGCTGGTGGAGGAACTGCCCGCCGCCAAGCCGGATCCCATCGGCATTCCCGACGCGATCTTGATGCGCCCGACGGTGATGGTGGTGTTCGACGCCGTGCGCGACGCCATCACCGCCGTGACGCCGGTGCGCCCGCAGGCGGACGTCACCGCCAGGCAGGCTTATCTGCGCGCTGAACAGCGGCTGATGACCATCGTCGACGGCCTGGACCGCCCGACGCCCAAGCTTGCCGAGACCCTCGATCTCGACGCCCTGCACGCCCAGCAGGTCTCCAACACCGCCGAGGCCGACTATCTGGCCATGGTTGCCCGTGCCAAGGAGTACATCAAGGCCGGCGATATTTTCCAGGTCGTGCTGTCGCAGCGCTTCAGCGCGCCGTTCCAGCTGCCGCCCTTCTCGCTCTATCGCGCCTTGCGCCGCATCAACCCGGCTCCGTTCCTGGTCTACCTGCAGCTCGACGGCTTTTCCGTGGTCTGCTCCAGCCCGGAAATCCTGGTCCGGCTGCGCGACGGCAAGGTCACGGTCCGGCCCATCGCCGGCACGCGCCCGCGCGGCAAGACCAAGGCCGAGGACGACGCGCTGGCCGAATCGCTGCTCAACGATCCCAAGGAACTGGCCGAGCACCTCATGCTGCTCGATCTCGGGCGCAATGATGTCGGCCATGTCTCGGCAGTCGGCAGCGTGAGCGTGACCGACCGCTTCTTCATCGAGCGCTACAGCCATGTGATGCACATCGTCTCGAATGTCGAGGGCAGCATCGGCCCGGGCCACGATGCGCTCGACGCGCTGGCTGCGGGCTTTCCGGCAGGCACGGTCTCGGGCGCGCCCAAGGTCCGCGCCATGCAGATCATCGACGAACTCGAGAAGGACAAGCGCGGCCTCTACGCTGGCGCCATCGGCTATTTCGGCGCAGACGGCCAGATGGACACCTGCATCGTGCTGCGCACGGCGCTGGTGAAGGACGGTACCATGCATGTCCAGTCCGGCGCCGGTATCGTCTATGACAGCGTACCCGCCAGCGAACATGCCGAATGCGTCAACAAGGCCAAGGCCCTGTTCCGGGCCGCCGAAGAAGCCGTGCGTTTCGCCGGCCAGCCCGGCCGGGGCCAGTAAGGCTGGCGGGCCGCATTCATGGCTAGATGGCCCGGCGCCCGTCGATCGGCCCTGCTCACCTTTGCGGCCGCCTATGTCGTGCTCTTCGCCGACTTCTATCTCTATTTCTATCCGGGCGGCCTTCAAGCCATCGCCCTGATGCTGGCGATCGCGCTGCCGGCCATGGGCGCGGCCTATGGCATCTTCTTCTTCCATTGGCTGTACGAGAGCGAGCGCTCTGTCCCCTATGCCGATTACGGCTTCGGTATCTGGCTGATCTCGTCTCTCGCCTCGCTGATCTACATGGCCGTCTTCGCCGGCCTGGGGGCGCTCCTGCCCTATGGCCTGGAGAGGCTGGAATTGTTCGGGAACACCGTGCAGATGGTCGCCTCGCGCATGACCTTGGCGTCGGACTATTTCGAGCCCGTCGTGGGGCGCAATCTCGCGCTCTTCGTGCTGCTCGAAGTGTTTGCCTGCGCCTATGGCAAGAAGGAAGGTATGCGGCTTCGCGCGTCCCGCCCGGACGCGGGTCCGGAGCGGTCCGGCCCTTGATCCGAAGCGGGCCTCAAGGCGCGACGATCAGGAGGACATAGGCAACAAAAATCACCAGATGCGCGAGGCCCGTCAGAAGCGTGGTACGTCCCGTCCCGAAACTCACCACACCCATGGCGAGGGCAAGAAGGAGCAAGATCGTATCGCCCGCATTGAGGCCGAGGGTCAACGGGCGGCCTGTGATGAGGCTCGCTGCCGCGACCGCGGGAATAGTCAGCCCTATGGTTGCGCAAGCCGAGCCGAGGGCGATGTTCAGCCCCCTTTGAAGTTCGTTCTTGAGAGATGCCTTTATGGCAGAGATCGCCTCCGGCAACAGGGTGACGAGCGCAATCCCCGCGCCGACGATCGCGTCGGACTGCGTGACTCCGAGATAAGTGAGCCCATCCTCCACACCGGCCGCTACCTGTTCCGTCAACAGAACGATGCCTCCCAATCCCAAGAACAGCAGGACAAGATGCGTGGGCAGGGAGTTGACGGTGGCAGGATGTTCGCCCTGCACTTCCTCCAATGCGCGAACCTCTGAAAAATCCTCCTTCTGGCCATAGCTTTGCGCGAAAACAAAGCTGCCATAGAGCAGGATCGAAAGCACGCCGACGAAAACAAGCTGTATGGATGAAAACGTGCCTGGCGCGGTCGACAGGGTGTAGTTGGGCAGAACCATCGTCAGGACGGTGATCGCGACCAGAACGGAGAGAAAGGCGCTCGTTCCCTGCCTCCTGATATCCTGCCGGCTATGGCGCCAACCGCCCACCGTCAGGGCTATCCCGACGATGCCGCAACAAACGATCATTACGGTGGAAAAGACCGACTCGCGCGCCAGGGTTGGATTATTGCCGCCGTGAAGCATCATTGAAACGATGATCGATACTTCAATGGTCGTTACCGCAAAGGTTAAAACGAGCGTGCCATAAGGTTGACCGACAAGGAGTGCTATCGATTCGGCATGATGCAAGGCCGCAAATACGGTCACCAAGACAAGACCGATCGAAATGGAATTCAAAAGAATGACAATCGCAATATCGCCTTGCCCGATTGCCAGCACATTGGACTGAAGGGCCAGCGCGATCAAAAAACAGACGACAGGCAGAACCCGTGTCCATGAAGTTGTTTGGCGTAGGAATGTATCGAACACGAGCGGCACCGAAGTTGTGCCATGCAACAGAGCAGGCATGAACACATATCACATCGAAAGGATTTCGGAAGGTAAGCGCCTACGCGGAATCTTTCGGCGGAGCGCCGGCCCGCCGAGGCTGGTGCCCATGCGGCGAAGGCAGCACCGCCGAGATGGCCGACCTTGAACGTGAGGGAGCAAGGCCTGCTTGCGGCCGTCCGCAGCTTCCAACCCGCCGGCGCCCGATGGATCGCCACCCCCGGAAGCGCTTGACCCGCTGCCTCCACACGCCTAGTCGTGATGGCTTCAAAGGAGGCTAGAGCCGTGACGACAGACCGTTCCATGACCGTGACGCTGATCGACAATTATGACAGCTTCACCTGGAACCTCTGGCATTATCTCGGCCAGCTGGGTTGCACCGTCACGGTCCATCGCAACGACAAGGTCAGCGCCGATGAGGTGATCGCCGCGGCACCCGATGCGATCGTGCTCTCGCCCGGCCCCTGTACGCCGACGGAAGCCGGTATTTGCTGTGAATTGATCGAGAAAGCCAAGGACCGGATCCCGCTGTTCGGCGTCTGCCTAGGCCACCAGGCCATCGGCCAGGTCTTCGGCGGCGACATCGTACGCCTTGCCATTCCCATGCATGGCAAGATTTCTTCGATCGACCACCGCGGACGCGGCGTCTTTCGGGGGCTGAACGGTCCCTTCATGGGCACGCGCTATCACTCGCTCGTGGTCAAGCGCGATAACCTGCCGACCGATCTCGAAGTCACCGCCGAGACGGACGACGGCGTCATCATGGGTCTGCAGCACAAGAGTGCGCCGTTGCATGGCGTGCAGTTCCATCCGGAATCGATCATGTCGGACCACGGCCACCGTATCCTGCAGAACTTCCTGGAACTGGCAGAGGAATGGAACGCCAAGAACAGAGTGCAGGAAAACCGGAACGAAAGCGAGCATGCGTGATGGACGGTTTCAAGCCCTATATCGGCAAGGCCGCCGCCGGCTCGCTCACCCGCGAAGAAGCAGCCGAGGCCTTCGACCTTCTCCTGTCCGGCCAGGCCACCCCTTCGCAGATCGGCGGTTTCCTGATGGCTCTGCGGGTGCGCGGGGAAACGCCGGATGAAATGGCCGGCGCCGTCTCGGCCATGCGCGCCAAGATGCTGACGGTGGAGGCCCCCGAGGATGCCGTCGACATCGTCGGTACGGGCGGCGATGCCTCAGGCTCCTACAATGTCTCGACAGCCGCCTCCCTGATCGTGGCCGGCGCAGGCGTGAAGGTCGCCAAGCACGGCAATCGTGCCCTCTCCTCCAAGTCGGGCGCCGCCGACGTCCTGACCGCGCTCGGCGTCAACATCGAACTGAAACCCGAAGGCATCGCCCGCTGCATCACGCTGGCAGGCGTCGGCTTCATGTTCGCGCCGGCCCATCACGGCGCCATGAGGCATGTCGGCCCCACCCGCGTCGAGCTCGGCACGCGCACGATCTTCAACCTGCTCGGCCCCCTGTCCAATCCCGCCGGCGTCAAGCGGCAATTGCTCGGCGTCTATGCCCGCCAATGGCTGCAGCCCATGGTGGAGGTGCTCAAGACCCTGGGATCGACGCGCATCATCGCCGTGCATGGCAGCGACGGGCTCGACGAAATCACCACCACCGGCCCGACCGAGATCGTTTCCCTGGAGAACGGCGTGATCAGCCATGGCATCATCACGCCCGAGGAGGTCGGCCTGCGGGTAGCGACCCCGGATGATCTCAAAGGCGGTGACGCCGCCCACAACGCGCTCGCGCTGCGGGCCGTGCTCGAAGGCGAAAAGACGCCCTACCGCGACATTGCCCTCCTGAATGCCGGAGCCGCCCTGCTCGTCGCCGGGCGGGTGCCAAGCCTGGCGGACGGGGTGGCGCTCGCCCGCGAATCCGTCGATAAGGGCAAGGCCCTAGCAACGCTCAACCGTTTGGTTGAAATTTCCAACGCGTGAGTGCCATGGCCACCATTCTCGAAAAGATTGAAGCCTATAAGCGCCGCGAGATCGAAGCGGCGAAGGCGGCACGTCCCTTGCCGGACTTGATCAGGCTGGCGGAACGGGCCAGCCCAGTACGCGGTTTTCAGAAGGCTCTCCAGGCCAAGCTCGACGCCGGCCATACCGCCTTGATCGCCGAGATCAAGAAGGCGAGCCCCTCCAAGGGCCTGATCCGTGCCGATTTCGACCCGCCGGCGCTTGCCCGCGCCTATGAGGCCGGCGGAGCGGCCTGTCTTTCCGTGCTGACCGACGAGCCCTCCTTCCAGGGACACCCCGACTTCCTCGCCGCGGCGCGTGCGGCGGTGTCGCTGCCCGCCTTGCGCAAGGACTTCCTCTATGATCCCTACCAGGTGGTGGAAGCCAGGGCCTGGGGTGCCGACTGCATCCTGGTGATCATGGCCAGCGTCACCGATGCCGAAGCTCGGTCCCTGATCGCCGCCGCCAGGGACTGGTCCCTCGACGTCCTGTGCGAGATCCACAATCACGACGAACTCGAGCGGTCCCTCACGCTCGATGTCGGCATGATCGGCATCAACAACCGCGATCTCAACGACTTCGTCACCCGCCTGGAGACAACGGAAACGCTGGCGCCGCTGGTGCCCAGCGATCGCCTTTTGGTCGGAGAAAGCGGCATCTTCACGCCCGGCGACGTCCAGCGCCTGCAGAAGGCGGGCGTCAACACGTTCCTGGTCGGCGAGAGCCTGATGCGCCAGCCCGACGTCACCGCGGCCACCCGCACCCTGCTCGCCCTGGACGACGCGGCATGAATGCCGCCGCCCTCACGCACCTCGATGCCTCCGGCGAGGCCAACATGGTCGACGTCTCGCAAAAGGCCGTGACCAGCCGCACCGCGATCGCCGAAGGGCGTGTGCTGATGCGGGCTGAGACGCTCGAACTGGTACTGTCGGGCGATGCCAAGAAAGGTGATGTCCGCGCTACTGCCCGCATCGCCGGCATCATGGCCGCGAAGAAAACCCATGAACTCATCCCGCTCTGCCATCCGCTGCTTCTCAGCAAGGTCGCCGTGGAAATCGAGCCCGATACCGCGCTGCCCGGCCTGACCGTGCGCGCGACGGCCAAGGTCGCCGGCCAGACCGGCGTGGAGATGGAAGCGCTGACCGCCGTTTCCGTCGCCTGCCTGACCATTTACGACATGGTCAAGGCCGTCGATCGGGGCATGCGCATCGAGGCGATCAGGCTCATAGAGAAGTCCGGCGGCAAATCCGGCGATTGGCATGCGGAGGAAAGTGCATGAGCCTGCTTCCCGTCGCGGACGCGCTGGCCAAGGTGGTTGCCGGTGTCACCCCGCTCAGCGTCGAAACCGTAGCGCTCCACGCCACGCGCGGGCGCGTCCTTGCTGCCGCCATCACCGCTCTGAGAACGCAGCCCGGCTTCAACGCCTCGGCCATGGACGGCTATGCCGTGCGAGCGGATGACGCCAGGCAGGGGGCCAGCCTCGAATTGATCGGAGAGTCCGCCGCCGGGCATGGCTATGCCGGGCGCGTCGGCGAAAACCAGGCCGTTCGCATCTTCACGGGCGCTCCTGTTCCCGACGGCGCGGACACCGTGGTGATCCAGGAGCAGACCCGCCGCGACGGCAATCGCGTCATCCTGGAGGCCACGGCCAAGCCGGGCCAGCATATCCGGGCCCGCGGCCTGGATTTTGCCGAGGGCCGCGAGGCCTTGAGTCCCGGGACCGTCATCGGCCCCCGGGACATCGCCCTCGCCGCGGCCATGAACCATCCCGGCCTGCCGGTCCATCGCCGTCCGAAGGTCGCCATCCTTGCCACCGGCGATGAGCTGGTGCTGCCCGGACAGGCTATCGGCGAGAATCAGATCGTCGCCTCCAACAATTTCGCCATCCGCGCCCTCGTCGAGGCCGAAGGCGGTGAGGTGCTCGACCTCGGCATCGCCAGCGATGATTTTCCCGCCCTGGAAGCCGCCATCAAAAGGGCCCGTAGCGAAAAGGCCGACGTGCTCGTCACCATCGGTGGCGCATCCGTCGGCGATCACGACCTGATCCAAACCGCCCTGACCCGCGAAGGCATGCAGCTCGGCTTCTGGAAGATAGCCATGCGGCCGGGCAAGCCGTTGCTGCACGGGCGGCTCGGCCCCATGCACATCCTCGGACTGCCGGGCAATCCGGTCTCCTCGGTCGTTTGCGGTGTCCTTTTCCTGGTGCCCCTGCTGCGCACGCTGCTCGGCCGGTCCGATGCCGGTCCGCCGCGCCGCCGGGCCGTCTTCGCCAGCTCCTGGCCGGCCAACGATGTCCGCGAAGACTATATTCGTGCTCGCTTCATGCTTGACGATACGTCAGACATCCTCAAGGTAGAGCCGCTGGCATTGCAGGATTCGTCGCTGGTCAGCGTCATGCAGCATGCCGACTGCCTCGTGATCCGGCCGCCCTTTGCACCGGAAGCAAAAGCGGGCGAAAGCTGCGAGATCATCGATCTTCGCGCAGCGGGCTATTGACCACGTCTTAACCTGAACTTCATTGTTGCAGAACACAGTAGGAACATGTAGCACTGTTCTTGTTTTGTTTACACCTTCACCGTGATTCGCGGCCGCCACGACGGGATAGCCATGCTGACCAAGAAACAACATGAATTGCTTCGGTTCATTCATGAGCGCCTGAAGGAACAGGGCGTGCCTCCCTCCTTCGACGAAATGAAGGAGGCGCTGGACCTCAGGTCCAAGTCCGGCATTCACCGCCTGATCATGGCGCTGGAGGAGCGCGGCTTCATTCGGCGCCTGCCCAACCGCGCCCGTGCGCTGGAAGTGGTCCGCATGCCCGAATCCGCCGTTCCCGGCGGCCTGTCATTGGCCACCTCTCAGCGCGGCTTCCGCCCCAATGTGATCGAAGGCAACCTCGGCAAGGTCCGCCCCGTGAGGCCCGAAATGGACGACGAGGTCGGTCGGCCTGTCCTCGTTCCCGTGATGGGGCGTATCGCAGCCGGCACGCCGGTCTCCGCCATCCAGTCCAAGAGCCACACCATCAGCGTCACGCCGGAAATGCTGTCTTCCGGCGATCATTTCGCCCTGGAGGTGCGCGGCGATTCCATGATCGAGGCCGGTATCTTCGACAATGATACCGTGCTCATCCGCCGCCAGGACCACGCCGATACCGGCGATATCGTCGTGGCGCTGATCGACGATGAGGAAGCCACGCTCAAACGCCTGCGCAAGCGCGGTGCCTCCATCGCGCTGGAAGCCGCCAACCCGGCCTATGAAACGCGTATCTTCGGGCCTGACCGGGTGCAGATCCAGGGCAAGCTGGTCGGCTTGTTCCGTCGCTATTGAGAGAGGCTGACATCCGGACTTGCCGGCGATGAGCGCGCTTCGCGCGATCACGAGCCGCAGCATGGGCGAAATCGCGTCAATTATCGGTTTCCGGGGCGATGCTATCGAGGGGAGAATCTCCCGCCGGGGCTTGCAGCGCCGGTTGAGGCGGGGACTTCGGCGGTGGGGTCACCCGGCCCGGTGCCCAGGGACGGGATGCTTGCGGATCGCGGGCCATGACGAGCCGCCAGCGTGGACCGATGTCACCGCTCGGCGGCGGCTCCGCATAAAGCGCGATCGAGCCGGCCGATCGGATCAAATCGCGATCCATCACAATCCCTGTGGCGGCACAGCGTGAGCCGATCGGAATCGGTCCTGCCAGGACGCTGACGCGTCCGCAGTCTTCCTCGGCGGCGTTGCTGGTCTTGTCGAGCATGAAGACCCCGCCTCCTTCGATGGGGGCTGAACACCCTTCGCTGTCGCATAGGCGCTGCGACGCCAGGCTCGGATCCTCCGGCTTGCGCCGATCGCCCATGGCGAGCAGCCATTGCTGAACCGTGAAGGCATCCGATCGCTGCGCCAGCATGGTCAGCCGATCACCCTGGCGGACGAGGGCCGCATAGCCGTTTGCACCATACAAGGCCGCCGGCAGCGGCGCCGTTGCGGCCAAGGCAACGCCTCCGCCAAGCGGCACCAGGGCCAGCAAAGCCAGGCGCGTGCGCAGGATGGTCAGCAGCACCAGCGCCAGCGCGAAAAGGCCGAGGGCAGCGGCGGAAAATTGCGGCAGCACGAGGTCGGAGCCAGGCCAGGTAGCCACCGAACGAGCCACCTGCATGAACAGGCCGACTGCCCAGCCCATCGCCTGCCAGAGCGGAGCGCCATAACCGAACGGCTCGGCAACCAGCGCCAGCATGGCCAGCGGCATGATCAGGAAGGAGACGATCGGCGTTGCGACGAGGTTGGAGGCCAGCGACTGCAGGGTGAGGCGGTGAAAATGAAAAGCCGAGAACGGCGCCGTGGCGAGCGAGGCGACGATCGTCGTCAGCATCATGGCAAGAACCACGGTCACCGCGCCGCCGATGGCCCTTTCCCACGCCATTGCGGATTTCTCCCGCTTGCGCCGGCTCCATTGCTCATGCGCGGTCACCAGCATCGCAACCGCCGCGAAGGACATCTGGAAGCTCGGCCCCAGAAGTTGCTCCGGCGTGGTCACCAGCACGAAGCTCGCGGCCAGAGCAACGTTGCGCCGGGTGATGGCATTCCGCCCCAGGGTGACGGCCAGCAGCACGATGGACGTCATCAGGAAGGAGCGGACCGTCGCGACCTCGGCACCGGAAAACAGCGTATAGGCAGCGGCCGGCAGCAGCGAGAGCAGCGCTGCGAGTTCCTTCGTGCCCCGATAGAGCACGATACGGCGGGACAAGGCCAGCACAGCGCGGATGAGCCCGAACAGCCCGCCCGCAAACAACGCCATATGGAGGCCGGAGATCGAAACGACGTGATAGAGACCGGAAGCGCGCAGCGCGTCATTGGCGTCGCCGGGTATCTGGCCGCGCTTACCGGTAACCTGGGAAGCGGCAATGGCGCCGTTCTCGCCCTGTATCGTCTCGACGATGCGCCGGGTCAGATCGTTGCGCTGCCGGTCGATCCAGATATTCAAGGCCTCCGCCCAGCTTGCCTCGACCGGACTGGCCGCGGGCGAAATCTTTCCCGCCGCGAAACCGACCCCGCCAATGCCGTCGAAGAAAGCATCGCGTGCAAAGTCATAGCCGCCGGGCAAGGCCGGTGGCGGCGGCGGTCGCATGACGGCCTTGAGGCTGATGCTGTCGCCGGCCTGGATTTCGCTGCCCTTGCGGACCGTGAGCCGGATGCGGCCCGGCATGGCGGCAGGTTCGAGTTTCTCCACCGAGACCGGCCTGATGACGATGCGGGCACTGCCGCCCAGCCGAGGCTCCACCGAAAGGACGAGACCGGTGACGGTTCCCGCCATCGAGCGCGAAAGTTGCGGCGCGGCAACGCTCAGCGTGCGCAGCTTGGCGGCGCAAAAGCCGGCCCCCGCGGCCGTCAGACAGATCAGGCCGACATGCAGCCACCAGCGTCCCCGCACGCCATAGGCAAGACAGGCTGCACCCACGGTAAGAAACATGGGAACAACAAGACCAGGCTCTTCCGGTGCTGCGAAATAGGCAATCACACCCAGGCCGAGAAAAACCGGAACGACGAGAGCAAGCTCGAAGGCGGCCATCTCCGCCGCAAGCCCGGTTGCCAGCCAGGACAACAGCCGCTGCAGGCCCTGCCCGAACAAGATGCCGCCGGGCAACGCCAATCCCGGCTGCCCCGGCCTTCTCCCGAGAACCCCAACCCGCGCGCGGCCTCGATCATTCCCAGGCAAAGGTGCCCCCGCCGCTACCGCCCGATGAAACCCTGTGCTAAAGCCCCAAGCTTATTGATGTGAACCGGGTTAGCCAAGGGCTTCCATTTTACGCCTCTATGCTCCTCCGCTCTGGCTTCGCTCTCCCAGCCTTTTGGAATTGCCAACTTCGATGTCCACTCCTGTCGTTACCCGCTTTGCTCCCTCCCCCACGGGCTTCCTCCATATCGGCGGCGGCCGCACGGCGCTGTTCAATTGGCTCTATGCCAGGGCCAAGGGCGGCAAGATGCTGCTGCGTATCGAGGACACCGATCGAGAGCGCTCGACCGATGCCGCCATCGCCGCCATTCTGGACGGGCTTGCCTGGCTTGGCCTCGACTGGGATGGAGACCCGATCTTCCAGTTCGCCCGCGCGGCCCGCCACCGCGAGGTCGCCGAATCCATGCTCGCCCAGGGCAAGGCCTATTATTGCTACGCCACGCAGCAGGAGCTCGAGGAGATGCGCGAGCTCGCCCGCAAGGAAGGGCGGCCGCCACGCTATGACGGTCGCTGGCGCGACCGCGACCCTGCGACGGCCCCCAAGGACGTCAAGCCGGTCATCCGCCTTCGTGCGCCGACCGAAGGCGAGACCGTTATCCACGACGACGTACAGGGCACCGTGCGCTGGGCCAACAAGGATCTCGACGACTTGGTGCTGCTGCGCTCGGACGGTACGCCGACCTACATGCTCGCCGTGGTGGTCGACGACCATGACATGGGCATCACTCACATCATTCGCGGCGACGATCATCTCACCAATGCCGCCCGCCAGAAGCAGATCTATGAAGCCATGGGGTGGGAGGTGCCGCACATGGCGCATATCCCGCTGATCCACGGCCCCGACGGCGCCAAGCTCTCCAAGCGCCATGGCGCCCTCGGCGTCGATGCCTATCGCGCCATGGGTTATCTGCCGGCGGCCATGCGCAACTATCTGGTGCGCCTGTCCTGGAGCCACGGCGACCAGGAAGTGTTCACCACCAAGGAGATGATCGAGCATTTCGATACGGGCGCGATCGGCAAATCGGCCGCACGCTTCGATTTCAAGAAGCTCGAAAATCTCAACGGTCTCTATATGCGCAACTCGACGGACGAGGAATTGCTCGCCGCCATCGACCAGTTGCTGCCACATATCCCGGATGGCCCGGGGCTCGCTGCCCAGCTTGCTGCCGACAATGGCGCCAAGCGTTCCCAGTTGCTCGCCGCCATGCCTGGCCTCAAGGAGCGGGCCAAGACGCTGGTGGAATTGCTGGACGGCGCCAATTTCCTATTCGTCGCGCGGCCTCTGCCTTTGGACGACAAGGCCAAGGCCATGCTCAGCGAGGAAGCGCGGGCGACCATCGCCATGCTGGTGCCGCGTTTCGAGGCCCTGAGCGAGTGGAATGCCACGGCAACCGAGGCTACGGTACGGGCGGCAGCCGAGGAAACCGGCGCCAAGCTCGGCTCACTCGCCCAGCCGCTGCGCGCCGCCCTCACCGGCCGTACGACCTCCCCGCCCGTCTTCGACGTGCTGGCCGTTCTCGGCCGGGAGGAGAGCTTGGCCCGCCTCAGGGACCAGGCTGGCTGAGACCAAGCGCCGCATGATCAACGTTGCCTATCCGGCGGATTTCGCGCAATAGGTGTCGTTTTCGCAGCTTTGACGCGAAAGTTTTGAAAAGCTTTCGCGTCCAGGTAGCCCGATCACCGGAAGCCCGCGACCGGGGGATTGAGCCCAAGGCCGAACCGTCGGTTCGCCTCTTCGTCATTCTTGCGGCATTGCAGCAAATGGTCTACCCAACAGCGACGGATCGGCGATACGTAGGCCTTACTTGAGCCGGGGGGCTCCTTTCTGGCCAGGGCGTGACCGCGTATTTCCGTACAAGGAGGATTGCATGAGCGGTAACACGGCGACTCTGACTATTGGTGACAAGGCAATCGAATTGCCAACCAAGAGCGGCTCCGTTGGTCCGACGGTTGTTGATATTGCGCCCCTTTATAAGCATACGGGCATGTTTACCTACGATCCGGGCTTCACCTCGACGGCGAGCTGTGAATCTCAGATCACCTATATCGATGGCGATGAGGGCGTGCTGCTTTATCGCGGCTACCCGATCGAGCAACTCGCCGAGCATGGCGACTTCCTCGAGACCTGCTATCTGCTGCTCTATGGCGAGTTGCCGACGGCCGCTCAGAAGGCGGACTTCGACTACCGCGTCACGCGCCACACCATGGTGCATGAGCAGATGGCCCGCTTCTTCCAGGGCTTCCGGCGTGACGCTCATCCGATGGCGGTGATGGTCGCCTCGGTCGGTGCCCTCTCGGCCTTCTATCACGACTCCACCGACATCTCCGACCCGCATCAGCGCATGATCTCGTCGATGCGGCTGATCGCCAAGATGCCGACCCTGGCTGCGATGGCCTACAAATACACCATCGGCCAGCCCTTCGTGTATCCGCAGAACAATCTGGACTATCCGTCCAACTTCCTGCGCATGTGCTTTTCGGTTCCCTGCGAGGACTACAAGCCCAACCCGATCCTGGCACGCGCTCTCGATCGCATCTTCATCCTGCACGCCGATCACGAGCAGAACGCCTCGACCTCGACAGTCCGTCTCGCCGGCTCCTCGGGCGCCAATCCCTTCGCCTGCATCGCGGCCGGCATCGCCTGCTTGTGGGGACCCGCGCATGGCGGCGCGAACGAGGCTGCGCTCAAGATGCTGCAGGAAATCGGCACCGTCGACCGCATCCCGCAATACATCGCCAAGGCCAAGGACAAGAACGATCCGTTCCGCCTGATGGGCTTCGGCCACCGCGTCTACAAGAACTACGATCCGCGCGCCAAGATCATGCAGCGCACGACGCATGAAGTGCTCAACGAGCTCGGCCACAAGGACGACCCGCTGCTCGAGGTAGCGCTGGAGCTCGAGCGCATCGCCCTGCACGACGAGTACTTCATCGAGAAGAAGCTCTATCCGAACATCGATTTCTATTCGGGCATCACGCTCAAGGCGATGGGCTTCCCGACCTCGATGTTCACCGTGCTGTTCGCGCTCGCCCGTACGGTTGGCTGGATCGCTCAGTGGAAGGAGATGATCGAGGATCCTTCCCAGAAGATCGGCCGCCCGCGCCAGCTCTACACCGGCGCAGCCCGCCGCGATTATGTTTCGCCGGCCCAGCGCCGCTGAATAGCAAAGGGCGGATCCTCGGATCCGCCCTTCTCATTGCAGTCGCTGCGCTTCCAGCCGACGCGCCCGCCCCTCTCACCTCGCCTTGGCGGCAATGGTCTCCAGCACGATGCGGGCTGCTCGTTGCGAGGGTGTCTCTCCCACGACCTGCATGCGCTGATCGATCTCGCTGAAGGCCTGCATCTGGGCGCGCCGTTCGTCCGTATCCCCAAGCAATCCCGCCATCAGACCGGCCAGGCGATCCGGCACGACCTCTTCCTGAAAGAGTTCGGGCACGGCCGGTCGATCGAGAATCAGATTGGGCAGCAGGAAGAAGCGCCCCTTCACCAGACGCCGGGCCAGGAAGGCCTCCCAGGCGGGAAAGCGGTAGGTGCCGATCATCGGCACCTGCGCCAGGGCCAGTTCGAGCGTCACCGTACCCGATGCCGCCAGCGCAGCCCGCGCCCGGCGGAAGGCCGCATATTTCTCATCCGCATCGGTGATGATGCGCGGCTTCGTAGCCCAGCTGGCCGTCACCTGCCGCAGGCGTTCGGCATGGCGCGGTACCGTTGGCAACACCGCATCGAAAGGCCCGCTCCTGGCCGACAACAGCTCGATCGTCCGGCCGAAATCTTCGGTGAGCAGCCCCACTTCGCTCGAACGGCTGCCGGGGAGCACCAACAGCAACGGCCGTGCCCCCTGCCGGATCGCCTCCTCCTCGGCGTTGGGCCGCAACTCATCGAGGCGCTCCATCAAGGGGTGGCCGACATAGGAGCAAGGCGGACCATTCAACCGGCGATAGGCTTCGGGCTCGAAGGGCAACAAAGCGAGCACATGGTCGACATAGGCCCGCATCGACACGGCCCGGCCCGGGCGCCAGGCCCAGACGCTGGGCGAAACATAGTTGACGATCGGCAGGTGCGGCAGACGCCGGCGCACGCGCTTGGCGACGGCGTGGGTGAAATCCGGGCTGTCGATGATCACCATGCCATCGGGCGGGTCGGCGACGATGGCGTCGATCACCTGCCAGGCTCGCCGGTAGATCGTGGGAAAACGTCCGATCACCGCAGCAAAACCCATCACCGCAATGTCGTCGAGAGGAAACAGGCTTGCCATACCCTCCCGCGTCATGGCGGGGCCGGCCGTGCCCTTGAACACCACGGGCCTACCGGCCTGCGCCCGCAAGGCCTGCATCAGCTTGAAGCCGAGCTGGTCACCGGAATGTTCGCCGACGACGATGGCGATCTTCAAAGGCCGATCCGTCATCATCATACCCCGACAAGGAACAGGTTGGCCGCGTCGGCCGCCGCGATGGTGGCATCCCGCTCCAGCACGAGAACATTGCCCGCCTCGATGGCGATGCCTGCAAGGCCGGCTTTCCTGGCAAGGCGTACCGTGCGCGGTCCGATTCCCGGCAGGTCGGCCCTGAAATCCTGTTCCGGCTTGGCCGCCTTCACCAGCACCCCGCCATCCTGCTCGGCCACGGGCGGGCGGCCATGGCGCAGCAGGCGGCCGAACAGGCCAGGCCGGCGCAACAGGGCAACGCGCCTTATCATGTTATCCGTGCCTTCGGCGGCTTCGACGGCCAGCACACGCTTTTGTGCGACGATCACCCCTTGGCCGATGTCGTCCGCCCCCATGGCGGCAAGAGCACGCCGTCCGATCGCGATCCCTTCGAGTTCGGCCGGACTGGGCGATAAATGGCCGAGCGTTCCCACAGGCGCCATCAATGACGGCGCCACGTCACGAACGCCGACGACCGCATAGCCGTGCTTCTCCAGGAACGCGATCACGCCCCGCAGGAGATTGTCGTCCCCGCCTTCGAGCACGTTGCGGATTTCTTCGAGGTGCCGAACGGCCTGGATGCCGGAGCGCACCATGCCGAGCCCCGGCCGATGCACGGCGCCGGCCAGAATCACCCGGTCTGCACCGGCCCGCGATAATTCCTGCAGAACCCCCTTCGGATCGATCAGGCTGACGGGATATTGGGCGTAGCTGGCAAAATCGGCGTCGGCAAAGCCCTTCAGGGGTAGGATCGCGACCGCTTCCCCCCGCCCCGCCGCCTCTGCCGCAATCTCAGCCGGCAAACGCCCTGCCCCGGCAATGATCGCCAAAGCGGGCCTGGCCATCACCGTTCCGGCAGCAGGCGGCGCGCTCACGCCTCGCTGCCTGCGAGATCACGCGCCGACGCATCACGCGGCGTCACCAGGGCACGCTCGCCACCGCCGGCGCGCACGAAATCGACAATCTCCATCACCGCCGTCTGATCGGCGAAAGCCTCGGCGACTTTCTCCACCCGCTCCTTCAGCGTCCCGCCGGAGGAAAACAGCATGCGATAGGCATGACGCAGGGCATGGATCTGCTCCCGGCCAAAGCCGCGGCGTTTCAGGCCGATGATGTTGAGACCGGCCAAGCTGGCCCGATCACCCAGGGCCATGCCGAAGGGGATCAGATCGTTCTCGACGCCGGACAGGCCGCCGACGAAAGCGTGTGCGCCGACGCGCGCGAACTGGATCACCGCCGCGGCGCCCCCCAGAATGGCATAGTCGCCGACCGAGACATGGCCGGCCAGCAGGACGCCATTGGAGAGAATGATGTTGTTGCCGAGCCTGCAATCATGCCCGACATGGGAATTGGCCAGAAAGGCGCAGCGGTCGCCGACCACGGTATGCATGCCGCCGCCGCTGGTGCCGGGATTCATCGTCACCCCTTCACGGATCAGGCAATCACTGCCGATGGTGAGATCCGAGGGTTCGCCGGCATATTTGAGATCCTGAGGCTGATGCCCCAGCGAGGCGAAGGGAAACACCTTGGTGCGCGCACCGATGCTGGTACGCCCGGCGACGACGACATGCGAATGCAAGGTGACACCGTCAGCCAATGCCACCTCCGGCCCGACGACGCAGAACGGGCCAATGCTGACGCCCTCGCCAAGCTTCGCCCCCGCCTCGACGATGGCGGTGGGATGAATGGTCTGTTGAGCCCCCCCCGCCATTATTCAGTAACCAGCATGGCGGAAACCACGGCCTCGGCAACCGTGACGCCGTCGACCTTGGCTTCCCCCTTGTACCACCACATGTTGCGGCGGTTCTTCAGCTTGGTCAGGTGCAGACGCATCTGATCGCCCGGCGTGACCGGCTTGCGGAAACGGCATTCGTCGATGGTCATGAAATAAACGACCTTGGGCCTGGCCTTGCCTTCCGTGCTGAGCACGCAGATTGCACCGGCCGTCTGGGCCATCGCTTCGATCACCAGCACGCCCGGCATCACAGGCTGCTCGGGGAAGTGGCCAGTGAAATGCGGCTCGTTGAAGGTGACGTTCTTGATGCCGACGGCGGAATTGTCGCCGTCGATCTCGACGATGCGGTCCACGAGCAGGAAGGGATAGCGATGCGGCAGCAGCGTCAAGAGCTTGCCGATATCTGCAGTTTCCAGCGTTCCAGGGGTTGCTTCACTCATATATGTCTCATTTCCTGAACCGGCCCGGCCTTCGGCCAGGCGCTAAAGCCAAACTCGATATCGCCTTCAAAAGCGTTTTCCGACCCGACCGGTTTGGAAAACGCGTCTGTCCCCCAGAAATCAAGAGCAAAACGCGTTTCACCGCTTTTTTGCCCCCCACGCCTCCTTCCGGGGCCAATCCAAAGGGTTGGTCTTCCCCCGGCTTCCGTGAAATGGCAAGGCGCCTCAGGCGGTGGATCCCCCATCCGTTCCCTGCCCCGACCGAACCCGCGACGATTTGACCAGCTTCTTGAGCAAGGCCAGCTCGCGGGCATAATCTCCCAGAGGCTGGGCGGGGGTGCCGCCCATGCGCGCGCCTGGAGGCACATCATCCTTGACGTTGGCGGCGCCGGCGATCTGGGCACCCATGCCGATACGGATATGCCCGACCGTCGCGGAGGCGCCGCCCATCACCACGAAATCCTCCAGGACCGTCGAGCCGGAGATTCCGACCTTGGACACCAGCACGCAGTGCCGGCCGACCATGACGTTGTGGGCGATCTGCACCTGATTGTCGATCTTGGTACCCTCGCCGATGATGGTATCGCGGTTGGCGCCACGGTCGATGGTTGTGCAGGCGCCGATTTCGACATCGTCCTGCACCACGACACGGCCAACCTGCGGCACCTTGAGATGGCCGCGCGGCCCCATCGAAAAGCCGAAGCCGTCCTGGCCAAGGCAAGCCCCGGCATGGATGATGACGCGATTGCCGATCAGGGAGTGCTGGATCACCGCATTGGGGCTGATCGAGCAGTCGCGCCCGATCCGGACATCCGGGCCGATCACAGCATTGGCGCCGACGATGGTGCCGGCCCCGATTTCCGCTCGCGGTCCGATGACGGCCCCAGGATCGACTGTCACACCGATCTCCAGTCTCGCCTCGGGATGCACGACGGCCCCCGGCGAAATACCCTTGGCCCCGAAGAAGGATTGCGGGCGCGCCGCATCCGGGAACAGGGCCATGCCGATCTGGGCAAAGGCGCGATAGGGCTCGCGGGCCACCAGCAGGGGCGCATTCTTCGGAGCGCGATCGACGAATTTAGGCGAGATCAGGATGACCGCTGCCTTGGATGTTTCCAGCATCGGCAGATAATGCGGATTCTCAAGGAAGCTCAGATCGCCTTCCCCGGCATGATCGAGCGGCGCCACGCGTTCGACCGACAGGTCCAGCGACAGGCCGGGCACCGGCTCGGCTCCGGTGAGTTCGACGATATCGGCAACGGTGAGGCGGTTGCGCGCGTGAAAGAATACCGGATCCGTCATCAAGTCCACGCTACGGTCAGCCCCTCCAAATCCGGTTTCGAGTGGCTGCTCCGAAACCGGTGATCTTTGCCATCATGAATAAACCAGTCCCTTTGCAAAAGCGTTACCGGCCTGGACATTCATCCGCCAGCCCATACACGATGAAGGGGGCGCGATGCAAAACACCGAATATTTCCGTTCGTTGCGGCATCCGACAAGTGCCGCCCCTGTGAACAAAAAACCGGCCGGCCCCAAGGGACCGGCCGGCCAAAACGTCAGGTCAGATCATCAATAGTTGACGATCGTACCGAAGCGGAAGGCCTGCGTATCGTCATGCTTCGCCTTGGTCAGGACATAGGCATAGTCGAAGCGCAACGGGCCGAGCGGGGAGGCCCACAGCAAGCTGGCGCCGACGGAAGAACGGATCTTGTGTTCGTCGACGAGATTGAAAGTCACCTGCGTCGGATCGTCTGGGTTTCCGTATTTCGCGTACTTCTTACCGCCATAGCCGAATACCGTTCCGGCATCCGCAAAGACAGCGCCACGCAGGCCCACTTCACGCGGCAGTCCGAAGATCGGGAACTGCAGTTCCACCGTACCGCCGAAATAGGTGGTGCCGCCCAGCCCGTTGCCCTTCGAGCCGCCAGCGATATCACGCGGACCAATACCGCCCGGGGCAAAGCCGCGTACCAGATCGGGTCCGGGGCTATATTGATCGACGATCGCCAGTTTGTCCTTGCCGAAGCCGTGCATATAGCCGCCTTGGCCGCGGACCATCAAAGTGAGGTCGTCAGTCAACGAGTAGTAGTAGCGACCATCGATCGACTGCTTGATAAACTTGGCATCCCCACCAAGGCCGGCGACATCCTGCTTGAACTGGACATATATGCCAGAACTGGGCTGCTTAAGATCATCGAGCGTATTGTAAGTCAGCGTATAGCCGGCCATTGAGACCAGGCGACGTCCTTCACGAGCCAATTCCTTGATCGCCACGGAAGCTTCGCCATCATCGAATTTATCATTCGTGTAACGAGTATCCGGAATCGTCACCTTCTCCGAATAGATCGTGTAGTTCACACCAACCGTGAAGTTCTCGGTGATCGGGAAGGCAGCGCGCAGCGTACCGCCGGTGGTCTGGTCCTTGTAGTAGCTGTAGTCGCTGTCATCGGTGGTCTTGGAGAAGATGTCGAAGCCTGCAGCGATGCGCTGCCCGAGGAAATAGGGCTCAGTGAAGGACAGGCTGTAGCCCTGCGTGCGCTGGCCATACTGCACCGAGGCCTTCACATACTGGCCACGGCCGAGGAAGTTGCGCTCGGTGAGCGAAACTTCGCCGAGGAAGCCGTCCGAGGTGGAATAGCCGCCGCCCAGCGAGAATTCGCCGGTGGACTGGTCTTCGACATCGACGTTGACGATCACGCGATCGGGCTCCGAGCCCGGCTCGTTGGTGACGCGGATGTTCTTGAAGTAGCCCAGGTTGCGCAGGCGACGGGTCGCACGCTCGATCAGGGCCTTGTTGTAGGGGTCGCCTTCGCCGATATCGAATTCGCGGCGGATCACATAGTCACGCGTGCGGGTGTTGCCGCGGATGTTGATGCGCTCGATATAGACCTTCGCGCCCTCTTCCACGACATAGTTGACGCTGATGACGTTGCCGCCGGCATCGCGCACCGCGCGAGGACGGACCTGGGCAAAGGGATGGCCGGAAGCGGCCAGCTTGACCGTCATGTCCTCGACGGTCTTGTCGACGTCCTCGCCGCGATAGGTCCAGTTGTTCCAGGATTGGACATCACCCTCGAGATCGGCGGGATTAACGTCGGAAATGCTGGATTCGACCTGCGAGGGCCCGAATTTGTAGTACTGGCCCTCGTCGACCGTGACAGTCAGGACATAGGCATCCTGCTTCTCGTTCAGCGATGGCACGATCGAGACGACGCGGAAATCGGGATAGCCATGGTTGACGTAGAACTGGCGCAGGCGCTCCTCATCGCCGGCGAGGCGATCCGGATCATAGGTATCCGTGGTGCGCAGCCAGCCCAGATAGCCGCTCTCGACAGTGGCCATCTGCCGCTTCAGGCGCCAGGCTGAGAAATTGTTGTTGCCGACGAAGTTGATCGACTCGATACCGACCTTCGAGCCTTCAGCCACGGTGAAAACGAGGTCGACACGATTGTTCGGCAGGGGGACTTCACGGTAGGTGATCTGCACCGTCGAGCGGCCGGTCCGGTTATAGGCCTCGCGCATGCGATCGATATCGGCGTTGAGGGTGGCCTGGTTCACCGGGCTGCCGGGCTTGGTCTCCATGATCGAAGACAGCTGATCCGCCGTGACTTTCTTATTCTTCTCGAACACGATGCGGTTGACGATCGGCGCCGAGCGCGACGCGACATGCTTCCTCGGAGCGGCTTCAGCCGTGCCCACCAAAGGAGATGCCACGAAGGCCCCGAACAACGACGGAACCGCGACGGCCGCGAGGGCAACGCCCAGCTTCAACTTGTACATTGCTGTTGCCATCGGGTCTAAATCCCACTCTTTTTACCAAACCAAGTCGAGTTCAACGCCAAACCTCACCAGCCCGCATTGCGCTCATTGGAAATGCTTCTACAGGGTTTCCGGACACATGCAAACCGACCCCCGGCCGCCACCCGTCCTTTTTTGGGAGACCGTTGCGAATCCGCCACGCCCCTCAGCCACCCGACAATTGCTGTGACAGATCATGGCCCAACACCAAAACGGTGATTGTAATTATCAACATGAGCCCGATGCCGAAGGACAACTCCTGCGCGCGCGCTCCTACCGGCCTGCCCCGGATCGCCTCGATGGCGTAGAAGACTAGATGACCGCCATCTAGAACCGGTATCGGCAACAGATTGATGAAGCCGACGGAAATCGACAGTCCCGCCGTCAGCAGGATCAGGCCGGCAAACCCGATGGTTTCAGTGATCGTCTTGGAAGCTACCGCAATGCCGACAATGCCGGTCACCTGCTTGGGATCGCCGCGCCCGGCAAAAAGATCGTAGATAAATTTCGCTGATGCACCAATACCTTGGCCGGTTTCCTTGGTGCCCTGCCACAGGGCAGAGACAGGATCCAGGCGCGACATGCCGCCAGGGCCGATACCGATGATCGCTCGCGAAACGGTCTTGCCATCCGGCGTGGAGAACGTCCGCGTTTCCGGCGTGACGCTGACGTCGAAACTCTCCTGCCCCCGCTGGATGGTAAGCTTCACGGGGCGTCCCGGCTCGGCCGAAATCAGATCGGGGAGCTGGTCGAACAGGGTGACCTTGGTGCCGTTGACCTCGACGATCCGGTCACCCTTGCGCAGGCCGGCTTTCGCTGCCGGTCCGTCAGCCTTGATCGGCCCGATAATGGCGTCAGAATTCGGGTAACCATAAATCGAGAATGCGGCCGCGAAGACGAAAGCTGCCAGGATGAAATTGGCCAAAGGACCGGCCGCGACGATGGCGATGCGCTGCCAGACCGGTTTGTGAAACAGGCTGACCGCCCGCTCCTCCGGCGTCATCAGCTGGTTGCGCTCCTCGTCGGGCAGAGAAGCGGCATTGGCGTCGCCGAAGAAGCGCACATAGCCGCCGAGGGGAATTGCCGCGATGCGCCAATGGGTCCCGTGCCGGTCGTCATAGCCGAACAATTCCGGCCCGAAACCGATCGAGAAGGTCACGACCTTCACGCCGCACCAGCGCCCGACCAGAAAATGCCCAAGCTCGTGAAAGAAGATCAGGATGGAGATGATCACGATGAACGGCACGAAGCCGAGCGCACCGAGACCGAAACTATCCAGAAGACCCATCATCCGTTCCCCTCACGCACCGGAAAGCCAGGCCAGGCCGGCCCTGCCTGTGGCACTACCACACTATGAAGCCCTGGGCCGGATGCAGGCCGGCATGCACGAGCCCGATCAGCAAGGCGGCCAATGCCGCCGCCAGGAAGCCGTCGAGCCTGTCCATGACGCCGCCATGACCCGGGATCAGATGGCTCGCATCCTTGGCATCAAAACGACGCTTCAAGGCGGATTCAAGGAGATCACCGCCTTGGGAGATCGCCGCCAGTGCCGCGCCTACGGGAACCAACAGGAAGGAACCGCCAACCACGCCAGCAGCCAGAGCGGCGAACAGTGTGCCGCCGATGAAACCCGACCAGGTCTTCTTCGGGCTGACCCTCGGCCAGAGCTTGGGCCCTCCCAGAGTGCGGCCGGTAAAATAGGCCATTACATCCGAGCCCCAGACAATGGCGAACAGCACGAAAATGGCGCGCATGCCATGAGGCTCGTCCAATCTAAGTGCGATAACCGGCAGGACCACGCAAGCCGCATAGGGTAGAGCGGCCGCGGCCAGCAAGGGCTGCGGCATCCCGCGAACCCGGGCCAGGCAACCCATCGCCGCCGTCCCGCCGACAACTGTCAGCAAGGCAGCGCTCCCCTGCCCGCTCAGGACGAGCAGGGTCGATACCGCAAGCAGGCAGACCCCAAGCGCGGCGGCCGGCCCGTCGCGTCGGCCGGCGGCGATCAGGAACAGCCATTCGCACAAAACGGCGGCGGCGGCGAGAAACCAGAACAATGCGAAAAGGGGACCGCCCCACCAGGCCGTGGCCAGCGCCAGCCCGGCCATCACCAGGGCCGAAGCGATGCGGATGGAAAGATCGGACCAATTGGCCCTGGACGCATCCGCCATGTCAGAGACCGTGGGCGGATGATCCCGCCCCCCGCAACCGGCTGGCCGGTCCTCGGCACAAAACTGCTCTCACATCATCCCCCACATGCACGCCGACAACACGGTCCTACCCGGAATTGGCCTGACGGGGCGGATCGGTCTCGCCGAGCCCACCGAAACGACGATCACGTGCGTGATATTCGGCCAGCGCGGTCTCCAGGGCACGCCGATCGAAATCCGGCCAGAGCAAGGGAATGAAGACGAACTCGGCATAGGCCGCCTGCCAAAGCAGGAAATTGGAAAGTCTCTGTTCGCCCGAGGTCCGGATTACCAGATCCGGGTCCGGAATATCATGCGTGTGAAGATTGGCGGCGACGGCTTCGGCCGTGATGTCCTGCGGCTTGAGCGTCCCTTCGGCAACCTTCTGGGCGAGGCGACGAGCCGCGGCGACGATCTCCTGCCGAGCGCCATAATTGAACGCCACCACGAGTGTCAGCCCGGTATTGGCCGCGGTGAGATTCTCGACCTCACTCAGGAGTTCGGCAAGCTCGGCGTCGAGCCCTTCCCGCTCGCCGATGATGCGCACCCGCACATTGTTGGCATGCAGGTCCGCCAAGTCGTTGCGCACGAAGCGCTTCACCAATCCCATGAGATAGTCGACTTCGGTGCGGGGCCTCGACCAGTTCTCTGAGGAGAAGGAATAGAGCGTGAGATAGCGTATGCCCAGTTCCGCGGCGGCGCGGACGGTCCGCCTGAGTGCTTCGACGCCCCGGCGATGCCCTTCGAAACGGGGCATCAGGCGCTTGGAAGCCCAGCGACCATTGCCATCCATGATAATGGCGACATGAGCCGGCGGGGCCGCCACGGTTGCATCGTCGATTTCGTCCCTGCCAAACATTGGTGCCTCGAAGCTTCTCCGCCGAACCGGCTGGCACGAATTCTATCGAACGATCATCGGATAGACAGTGGATAATTGGTATCGAATTGGGGAAGTAGAATAGTCCTTGCGGATAATCTGCAGCCCTCTTCCGTCACACCTGCATGATTTCCTTCTCCTTGGAGGCGAGCGTCTTATCGATTTCGGCGATCATCGCATCGGTCGCCTTCTGCACCTGGTCGGCCAGACGCTTTTCTTCGTCCTCGCCGATCGCGCCGTCCTTTTCCGTCTTTTTCAGGATATCCAGGCCGTCTCGACGGACATGCCGCACCGCCACGCGCGCCGATTCTGCGTATTTATGCGCGACCTTGACCAGTTCCTTGCGGCGATCCTGCGTCATCTCGGGAATACGCAGCCGGATCACCTGTCCTTCGGTCTGGGGATTGAGACCGAGATTGGAGTTCATGATCGCCTTCTCTACGGCGCCGACCATACCGCGATCCCAGACCTGCACGCTGATCAGGCGCGGCTCCGGAACCGAAATGGTGGCGACCTGGGACAGCTGCATACTGGCGCCATAGGCATCGACATGCACAGGTTCGAGCAGCGAAGAAGAGGCCCGGCCGGTACGCAACCCGCCCAGTTCGTGTTTCAGCGCGTTCAGGGCGCCTTCCATGCGGCGCTTGACCTCGGCGATATCGAATGACGCAGTCATGTTCCTGCCCTCGAATTTCTGTACTGGAAACGGCGAAAGCGTTTCTAGAAAACGCTTCAAAACAAAGAACCAGAACGTTTTCCGATCCAGTTGGATCAAAAAACGTCCTATGGAGTGACCAGGGTGCAACGTCCTTCCCCGCGCAGCACGGCCGCCAGGGATCCGGGTTGTTGAATCGAAAAAACAATTATCGGCAAGCGTGCCTCGCGGGCAAGCGCAAACGCCGCCGTATCCATGATCTTGAGGTCCTTGCGGATGACCTCGTCATGGGTGATGTGATCATAGCGGGTCGCAGCCGGGTCTTTCTTGGGATCGGCGGAATAGATGCCATCGACCTGCGTGCCCTTCATCAGGACATTGCATTCCAGTTCTGCTGCACGCAAGGCGCCGCCGGTATCGGTGGTGAAGAAGGGATTGCCGGTGCCGCCAGCCAGCAGCACGACGCGATCCTTGGCGAGGTGCTCCATCGCCTGCTGGCGCGTATAGGTCTCGACCACCGAGGGCATGGCGACGCCCGACATGGCGCGGGCGGACTGGCCGAGCGAGGCGAGCTGGGCTTCGAGCGCGATGACGTTCATCGCGGTGGCGAGCATGCCCATCGAGTCCGCCGCGGGCCGCGACAAGCCCATGCCTGCGATCTGGGAGCCGCGGAAGATGTTGCCGCCGCCCACCACCACGGCGACTTCCACGCCAAGCTTGACCGCCTCGATGACATCCTCGGCGATGCGGCGCACCGTGGCCCGGTCGATGCCGAAGGCCTCGCCTCCCATCAGGGCCTCGCCGGAAAGCTTCACCAGGACGCGTTTATAGGGAAGTACCGCCATGATTGCTCTCCGATTCGCTGGCCACTTATACAACAGGCGGCCCTAAGCCGCCTGTTGTCGATCTCGATCATCCACATGGCCGAAATACGGCCAGCGGCAACTCCTGGAACAGGAGCCTCAGGCGGCGTGGCCCGCCTGAGCGGCAACCTCGGCCGCAAAGTCGCTTTCCTGCTTCTCGATGCCCTCGCCCAGAGCGTAGCGGATGAAGCCAGCCACCTTGATCGGGCCGCCAGCCGCCCCTTCGCTCTCCTTGATGGCCTGGCCGACCGACTTGGAGGGATCGAAGATGAAGGGCTGCTCCAGCAGGGTCACTTCCTTGAAGTAGGTCTTGATGCCGCTCTCGACGATCTTGGCGATCGCAGCTTCCGGCTTGCCCTGCTCGCGATATTTCTCGGCGAGAATGGTCTTCTCACGCTCGACGGTCGCGGCATCGACACCGGCGGCATCGACGGCAACGGGATTCGAGGAAGCGACATGCATGGCGATCTGACGACCGAGCTCAGCCAGCTTCTCGGCATTGCCGGCGGATTCGAGCGCAACGATCACGCCGATGCGGCCCTTGTTGGCGACGACCGGGTTGTGAACATAGGTCGCCAGTGCGCCCTGCCCGACCGAGACGATCTTGGCGCGGCGCAGCGACATGTTTTCGCCGATCTTGGCGACCGTCGCGGAGATCTTCTCCTCGACCGTGCCGCCACCCGGGAAGGCAGCCGCCTTCAGGGCCTCGACATCCTCGCCGGTGTTCAGGGCGACTTCGGCAATGCCGGAGACCAGATCCTGGAACTCGGGGTTGCGGGCCACGAAGTCCGTCTCGGAATTGACCTCGACGGCGACGCCCTTGTTGCCTTCGACCAGCAGGGCGACGAGCCCTTCGGCGGCGACACGACCGGCCTTCTTGGCGGCCTTTGATAGGCCCTTCTTGCGCAGCCAGTCAACAGCGGCTTCCAGATCGCCGGCGGTCTCGGTGAGCGCTGCCTTGCAATCCATCATGCCCGCGCCGGTCTGTTCGCGCAGCTCTTTCACCATGGCGGCGGTAATGTTCGACATCGCAGGATACCTCTTTGGGAAACCGGAACAGGTCCGGTGATGGGAAGCGGCCCGGCGCTTACCACTCCAACATCACAATTGGAAGGCAAGCTACCGGGCCGTATTCAGGGATAGATAGGGAGCCTGCAACGAAATTGCAGGCCTTGGATGTATCAGGCGCCGGCAACCAGATTGCGGGCCAGTTCCACCCAGCCGTCGCGATCGATACGGCCGTTGAGCTTGAGCTCGGCATCGACCTTGGCAACGTCTTCCGGGGTCATGGCAGCAACCTGCCAATAATGCCAGATGCCACCCTCGTTGAGCTTCTTCTCGAGCTGCGGGCCGACGCCGGTCAGCTTGGTCAGGTCGTCGGGAGCGCCGCGCGGAGCAGCCAGGAGCTCGAAGAACTCGCCCGAAGCAGCCTCTTCCGAAGCCGGCAGTTCTTCGACCAGCGGAGCCTCCTCGGCACCGATGTCGATACCCAGCTCGCCATGTGCGCGGGAGATACCGTCAAGAGCGGCGCGGGCAACCAGATCGCAATAGAGCGACAGGGCGCGGCCGGCATCGTCATTGGCCGGAATCGGGAAGGTGATGCCATCCGGATCGGAATTCGAATCGAGAACGGCGGCCACCGGGATGTTGAGCCGGCGGGCTTCCTTGATCGCGATGTCTTCCTTGTTGGTATCGATGATGAAGATCAGGTCGGGGGTGCCGCCCATATCCTTGATACCGCCGAGGGCGCGCTCGAGCTTGTCGCGCTCGCGGGTAAGGTCGAGACGCTCCTTCTTGGTGTAGCCCTGCTGGGCGCCACCGGAAAGCAGCTCGTCGAGCTTGCGCAGGCGCTGGATCGAGTTGGAGATGGTCTTCCAGTTGGTCAGCGTGCCGCCGAGCCAACGCGAATTGACATAGTACTGGGCCGAACGGCGGGCCGCATCGGCAACCGCGTCCTGGGCCTGGCGCTTGGTGCCGACGAACAGCACGCGGCCGCCACGGGCAACCGTGTCCGACACCGCCTGCAGGGCGCGATGGAGAGCGGGAACCGTCTGGGCGAGGTCGATGATGTGGATGCCGTTACGCACGCCGAAGAGATAAGGCCCCATCTTGGGGTTCCAGCGGTGCGACTGATGGCCGAAATGGGCTCCAGCCTCGAGCAGCTGGCGCATGGAAAAATCTGGCAGTGCCATAGAGTTGTAACTCCGGTTTGATAAGGCCTCCGCGGACATCTACCGTGCCTGCCTTGCCGCGCCATTGCGGACAAAACAAAACACGGCACCGGAGCGGCAGGGCCGCTTCGTCCGCGTGTGGAATGGCGCGCTCTATAAGGGGGCGCGGGCGATTAGGCAAGCCCCGAGGCGGGAAGAATTCGAAATGGAGGATCGGTCTCCGGCTCGGCTCCCTTCTTCCGCGGTGAGCGTGACGCTTCCAGGAGGTCGATCCGGAGACCGGCCCTCCACGCGGCCTACATCTGCGTAACGGTCGCCACGCCCGGAATCGCCTTGATCGCGCCGGCAATCTGTGGCGTCACCAGGAACTTGCCGGGCAGTTTCAACTCGACCTCACGCATGCCGCCTTCAAGCTGCAGAATCAGGAAGACCTCTCCCTCTCCGCGCTGGCCCAGCCGCTTGGCGACGGATTCGAGCGCCTGCTCGCCTTGCAGGAAGACCTTGATGCCGCGTTGGGTCTTGGCGGTGGCGTTATCGAGTTTTTCCGCCGTCACGATACGGATGCGGACATCGTCGCCTTCATGAGCCGCCTGCACGCCGAGCAGCACGGCCGTGCCCGGCTCGAGCAGGTCACGATATTGCGCCAGGCCTTCCGAGAACAGCACGGCCTCGAACTGCCCCGAGGCATCGGAAAGCATGATCACGCCCATCTTGGAACCGGTTCGGGTCTTGCGCTCGGAGCGTGACAGCACCGTCGCCGCCAGGCGCCCCGCCGTGGCTCCCTGCTTCACCTTCTGGGTGAACTGCGCCCAGGAAGGCACCTGCAGGCGCTCTAGGGCGGTGGCATAGGCATCCAGAGGATGGCCCGAAAGGAAAAAACCGATCGCGTCGAATTCGCGCTGCAGACGGTCGGCGGGTTCCCAGGGCTCGACGACCGTCCCCTTGAGCGGTTCCGGGGTCGACGCGGAACCGAACATATCGGCCTGTCCGTCGCTCTTTTCGGCGTGGGAGCGCTGCGCCTGCGCCATGATGGCATCGATGGAGGCGGTGACGCGTGCCCGGTCACGGTCGAATTCGTCGAAGGCCCCAGCCGCCGCCAGGTTTTCGAGAATGCGCTTGTTGATGGCCTTGGGATCGATGCGCCGGGCGAAATCGCCGAGATCGAAGAAGGGCTGGTCTCCGCGGATCTCGATCAGGCGCTCCATCGCCGCCAGACCGACGCCCTTGACCGCGCCGAGCGCATAGCGGATCGCGCCGTCATGGACCTCGAAGTCCGGTCCCGAACGGTTGATGGAGGGAGGCTCGACCTTGATGCCGAGCCGCCGCGCCTCCAGACGGAATTCGGCGAGCTTGTCGGTGTTCGACATATCCAGCGACATCGAGGCCGCCATGAACTCGACCGGATAATTGGCCTTGAGATAGGCGGTCTGGTAGGAAACCAGCGCGTAGGCGGCCGCATGGCTCTTGTTGAAGCCGTAATCGGCGAATTTGGCTAGGTAATCGAAAATCTCGTCGGCCTTGGCCTTCTGAATGCCCCGCTCGACGGCTCCCTCCACGAAACGCACGCGTTGGGCGTCCATCTCCGCCTTGATCTTCTTGCCCATGGCGCGGCGCAGCATATCGGCCTCGCCCAGCGTATAGCCGGAGAGGATCTGTGCGATCTGCATCACCTGTTCCTGGTAGATGATGACGCCATAGGTCTCTTCCAGGGCCGGCTTGAGCTGGTCGAGCATGTAGTCCGGCTCTTCCAGCCCCTTCTTGCGCGCGTTGTAGACGGGGATGTTGGCCATCGGGCCCGGGCGGTAAAGCGCCACCAGCGCGATGATGTCCTCGAAACGGTCGGCGTTCATGTCGAGCAACGCCTTGCGCATGCCCGCACTTTCCACCTGGAACACACCAACCGTCTCGCCACGGCCGAGCATCTCATAGCTCTTCTTGTCGTCGAGCGGCAGGGCGGCAAGATCGAGCGTGATGCCGCGCTGCTTGAGGAACATCAAAGCGCGCTCAAGCACGGTGAGTGTCTTGAGACCGAGGAAGTCGAACTTCACCAGCCCCGCCTGCTCTACCCATTTCATGTTGAACTGGGTCGCCGGCATCGGCATCGAGGTCTTGGGATCGTGATAGAGCGGCACCAGCTCCACCAGCGGACGATCCCCGATCACCACGCCGGCGGCGTGGGTCGAGGCGTGGCGATAGAGCCCTTCCAGCTTCTGGGCAATGCTGAGCAAACGCTCGACGGTCGGATCGTCCTTGGCCGATTCGCGCAGCTTCGGTTCATCCTCGATCGCCTTGGCCAGAGTGACCGGATTGGCCGGGTTCTGCGGCACCAGCTTGCACAGCTTGTCGACCTGGCCATATCCCATCTCCAGCGTGCGCCCGACGTCGCGTAGCACGCCGCGCGCCTGCAAGGAGCCGAAGGTGATGATCTGGGCGACGCGATCCTCGCCGTATTTCTCCTGCACATAGCGGATGACCTCGTCGCGCCGCTCCTGGCAGAAATCGATGTCGAAGTCCGGCATCGAGATACGTTCGGGATTGAGGAAGCGCTCGAACAGCAGGCTGAAGCGCAGCGGATCGAGATCGGTGATGGTGAGGGCATAGGCCACCAGCGAACCCGCGCCGGATCCGCGCCCCGGCCCGACCGGGATCCCCTTTGCCTTGGCGTGCTTGATGAAGTCCGACACGATCAGGAAGTAGCCGGGGAACTTCATGCGCTCGATGATCGAAAGCTCGAATTCGAGCCGTTTGGCGTAGCTGTCTTCGCTATGGCCGGGAGCCGGCCCATGCGCGGCAAGCCTGGCCCTGAGGCCTTCTTCGGCTTGGCGGCGCAATTCGACGGCCTCGTCGACGGGCGCGCCCGTTTCGTCGAGGCCCGTGGAAAAGCGCGGCAAGATCGGCTTCCGCGTGCGCACGCGGAAGGCACAGCGTCTGGCGATCTCAACTGTATTCTCAATGGCTTCTGGAATATCCTTGAACAAGGATATCATTTCCGCCCGGCTCTTGAAGTAATGGTTCGGCGTCATTCGCCGCCGGTCCGTATCGGCGAGAATGCGGCCTTCGGCGATGGCGAGCAGCGCATCATGCGGTTCGCTGTCGGCACGCGCGGCGAAATAGACTTCATTGGTCGCCACCAGCGGCACGTCGGCGGCGTAGGCAAGCTCCAGAAGCGGCGCTTCGACCTGCTGCTCCTCTGCGCTGTCGTGGCGCTGTACCTCGACATAGAGACGATCGGCGAACATCGCCTGCAAGCGCTGCAGCCGGGTACGCGCAAGGTCGTCGAGCCCCTCGCGCAAGGCCATGTCCAACGGACCGGCGGGACCGCCGGTCAGCGCGATCAACCCCTCCTGGAACTCGGCCAGGCGCCCGATCGAGACATGGGCCTCCTCGCCGCTGGCAGGGTCCATGTAGCAATGGGAGGACAAGGCCATCAGATGGCGGTAGCCCACTTCGCTCTGGGCCAGCAGGATCATGCGCGGCAAACGCCGCTGATGCAGGGGCCGGCGATCTGAAGCATCCTCGCGGTCGGCAAAATTGAGCGCCAGCGAGATGCCCATGATAGGCTGGATGCCGCTGCCCGCGAGCTTTTCGGAAAACTCCAGAGCCCCGAACAGATTGTTGGTATCCGTCAACGCAAGGGCCGGCATGCCGTCGGCCTTGGCGAGATCGGCGAGCTTGGGGACCTTCATAGCCCCCTCGAGCAGGGAATAAGCCGAGCGGACGTTCAAATGCACGAAGCCCGGACCGTTCACCTTACTCTCCGCCATGACACCTCCGCTCTGCGCTGGCGGGCGGCGCGACTCGCCACCTGCCCTTCTCCATGGTCTATGGCAATCCGGCCGGCCGCCAAAGCTGACTCTGCGCCCGGACCGCCGATGGCCACACCAGCGTCACATCCCGGCCATCTCCCCTTGTTGAGAGCCTGTGGACAAGTGTGGACAAATCTGGCTTAAACACCGCTCAGGAAGCTCGTCCACATGGCGAGCATGACCAGGAACAGGCTCATCGAAGCGATGGCGGCGAAATCTTCGGCGAAACGCGTAAGCATGATGTTCTCCTCTCTTCGATAGAGACATCTTGTTCACGTTTTGTTCCGAGTCAAGCGCAGCGTCGCCGAACCGCCATCTTATGTCTCTCTTATGTTCCGCCGGCACGACGCAGGCGACCTCTGCCCGGAAAGCAGAGGGTCTGCATTTCCCATATCGATCAAGGACTTGGGGAAAACCAAAGCCATGCCCGGCTTTGGTCTCTGCGGCGTTTACCATAGTATGAAGCAGCCCCCGGGCGCCGGGGCATGGTGCCACAATCGTCAGTCGAGCTCGACGATGTGACCGTCGCGCAGGGTCACGCGGCGATCCATGCGCGCCGCCAGATCGAGATTGTGGGTGGCGATCAGAGCCGCCAAGCCTGACGCTCGCACCAGCGCGGTCAGCGTCCCGAAAACGTGATCCGAGGTGCCCGGGTCGAGATTGCCGGTCGGCTCATCGGCCAGGATAAGATGTGGCGCATTGGCGACCGCACGGGCGATGGCGACGCGCTGTTGCTCGCCGCCCGACAATTCGTTCGGCCGATGGCCGAAGCGCTGGCCGAGGCCAAGGAAGGTCAGCAGTTCTTCGCCCCGCTGGCGCGCCTCGCGGCGTGACAGGCCGCGGATCATCTGCGGCAGGATCACATTTTCCAGCGCCGAGAACTCCGGCTGGAGATGATGGAACTGGTAGACGAAGCCAATCGAATTGCGGCGCAGGCGGGTGCGGCCCGCATCGTTCAACTCGGCGGTCGAATAGCCGGAGATCAGCACGTCTCCGCCGTCCGGCCGCTCGAGCAGGCCGGCTGTATGGAGCAATGTCGACTTGCCCGCCCCTGAGGGCGCGATCAATGCCACCGACTGCCCCGGCATCACTGCGAGGTCTATGCCACGCAGAATGCGCAGTTCCGTTGGGCCCTGCTGGTAGCTGCGTTCGACCCCTCGCAGTTCGAGGGCCGGAACTTCACCCGACATGCTCATGGCTCAACCTCCCCTCAACGCTTCGACCGGGTCGAGCTTGGCCGCCCGCCAGGCGGGGTAGAGCGTGGCCAGGAAGCACAGGATCAAGGTGGTCACCACCACCACTGTCACTTCCGTCGGATCCGTCTTGGCAGGCAGGCGCGAGAGGAAATAGATCTCGGACGCGAACAATTGCGTATTGGACAGCCAGGAAATGAACTCCTGGATGTTCTCGATATAGCGGCACACCAACAGCCCGAGCAGCAGGCCGAATATGGTGCCGAGCAGGCCGATCGCCATGCCGGTGATGAAGAAGATGCGCAGCATCGCTCCGCGTGTCGCGCCCATGGTGCGCATGATGGCGATGTCGGTCTGCTTGGACTGCACCAGCATCACCATGCTCGAGACCACGCCCAGTGCGGCCATGATCACCAGGATCAGCAGGATCATGAACATCACGTTGCGCTCGACCTGGAGCGCCGTGAAGAAAGCCGAATTGCGCTGGCGCCAATCGACGATCGAGACCGGCCGCCCGGCCCCCGCCTTGATCGCCTCGCTCTCCGACTGCACATGATCGGGGTTCTCGATATAAACCTCGATCGCCGTCGCATCGCCGTCACGGTTGAAATAGGCCTGCGATTCCTGCAGCGGCATGATCACGAAGCCGCTGTCGATATCGGACATACCGACCTCGAAGGTAGCGACCACCGGATAGACTTTCATGCGCGGCGTGGTGCCGAAGGCGGTCTGGTCTCCCTTCGGCGAGATCAGGGTGATGCCATCGCCGATCTGCAAGCCCAGCGAGGATGCAAGCCGGGCACCGATCACCACGCCCTGCCCCTGGTCGAAATTGTCCAGCGTGCCGTCCTTGATGTTGTTGGCAAGCCCCGGCAGGCGCTTGAGATCCTCGAGCTTCATGCCGCGCACCAAGGCTCCGCTCGCCGAGAAGGGCGAAGACACCAGCACCTGTCCTTCCACGAAGGGGACAGCCAGGGTCACGCCGGGCACCTTGGCGATGCGACTGGTGACCGCGTCGTAATCGGTCAGGGGCGTCTCATAGGGAGAGACGACGATATGGCCATTGAAGCCGAGGATCTTGGACTGCAGTTCCACCCGAAAGCCGTTCATCACCGACATCACGATGATAAGGGCGGCGACGCCAATGAGGAAGCTTAGAAAGGACAGGACGGCGATCAGCGAGGCCACGCCGCCCTTGCGATGCGGCATCAGATAGCGCAACGCCACCATCCACTCGAAGGCGGAGAAAGGCGGCGTTCCGGTCGGTTCCGACGATGTCGTGGCTGAAGCAGACGCGTTCATGGCATTCCAGGTGGGGCGCGAGGCCCCTTACTCCGCGAGAATCGCGGCGTTTGCACGGCAAAAATTCAGCGATGCCCAGCTTTGCCACGGCTTTTTGACGCTCCAACCGAGGCACCTTCGACGAAGCGACACAGCGCCTTCTTTAATTAGTCCCTATAATTCAAATAGATACGAGAAATTCCTGATCAATTACAAAAATGCCGCGAGCGCAAGCCCGCGGCATCGATGATATTCCCTTCCCCGGCCGAGGTGGGGCCAGGCCAGTCGAGTCACCCCACCAGCACGAGCGCATCCGATGGCGTCAGCAACTGGCGTTCGCCGGTGCGGCGGTTCTTCACTTCGACCTTGCCCTCCGCCAAGCTCTTGGGACCGACGATGATCTGCCAGGGCAGGCCGATCAGATCCATCTTGGCGAATTTGCCGCCAGGCCTTTCATCGGTGTCGTCGAGCAGCACGTCGATTCCCTTGGCGCCAAGCTGGAGATAGAGATCGCCGCAGGCCGCATCCACCGCACTGTCGCCCGGCTTGAGGTTGATCAGGCCGACCTTGAACGGCGCGATCGCTTCAGGCCAGATGATGCCGGCTTCGTCATGGCTGGCCTCGATGGCCGCGCCGGCGACACGGGTCGGACCGATGCCGTAGGAGCCGCCGTGCACGGGAATGAGGGAACCGTCCGGCCCGGCCACGAGGGCCTTCATCGGCGTGGAATATTTCGTGCCGAAATAGAAGATATGCCCGACCTCGATACCGCGCGCCGAAACCTGCTTGTCGGCCGGCAGGGCGTCGAAGGCCGCCTTGTCGTGCTTCTCCTCGGTTGCCGCATAGAGCGAGGTCCACTGGTCGACGACCGCTTGCAGCCCGGCCTTGTCGTCGAAATCCGTGCCAGCCGAAGGCGGCGCCATCGACAGATAGTCGCGATGGCAGAACACTTCGCTCTCGCCCGTCGACGCCAGGATGATGAATTCATGGCTGAGATTGCCGCCGATCGGGCCGGTATCGGCCACCATCGGAATGGCCGTCAGGCCAAGCCGCGCGAAGGTGCGCAGATAGGCCACGAACATCTTGTTGTAGGAATGCTGCGCGCCGGCCTGGTCGAGATCGAAGGAATAGGCGTCCTTCATCAGGAACTCCCGGCCGCGCATCAGGCCGAAGCGGGGGCGGATCTCGTCCCGGAACTTCCACTGGATATGGTAGAGGTTGAGCGGCAAGTCCTTGTAGCTGCGTACATAGGCACGGAAGATCTCGGTGATCATCTCCTCATTGGTCGGCCCATAGAGCATCTCCCGCTCCTGGCGATCCTTGATGCGCAACATCTCCTTGCCGTAGTCGTCATAGCGCCCGCTTTCGCGCCATAGATCGGCCGATTGGACGGTCGGCATCAGCAGCTCGATGGCGCCAGCGCGATTCTGCTCTTCGCGAATGATCGCATTGATCTTGTTCACCACGCGCAGGCCAAGCGGCAGCAATGCATAGATTCCAGCCGCTTCCTGACGGATCATGCCCGCGCGCAGCATCAGACGATGGGAAACAATTTCTGCTTCCTTCGGCGTCTCACGCAGAATAGGCAGGAAATAACGGCTCAAACGCATAGGACAGACCTTCTCCAAACTGCCGGCGAACCTTAGCTGCGCCGGGTAACACATGTGGCGAAATCGCGATTCAGGATAAAAAGGCGCGCCTGATCGAAACCGCCGCACGCCTGTCCGGCAAATCGCTTGCGATCGCCAGTTCGTGGCAGCTTGACCCGATCCCTCGCAAAAACACAAGGGTAGGACCGCCAAAACCGCTATTATTTGGCAATTTATGGGCTCCGCGCGGCAAGCGTGATGAGACCTGCCGGCTCATCACCTTGCGCATGAACGGCGCAGCCTAGCGAAACGACGCGCACAAATTTTAAGCAAAGATATTAATTTTGTGCCGATTGCTGCACAAAGACGTGACAAGCAAAAAAACTTCGTCTAGCGTCCCTCCCGTCAACGACAGGGCATCCGAGCTCAGCGATGAGTAGAAGGAAGTCAGGGTCCAAGTCTTGGGAGGAAGCCCGCAGGCGCCGCCGGTGAATGAACCGTTGTCGAGCAGCCGTCCTGGCACTTCAAACAGCACAAAGATGCGTGAAGGAAGTCTCAGGAAGATGGGTTAGGACGAGGTCTAGAATGAGGCGAGGCTCGCGAGAGCCTCGCCTTTTTTCGCTGATGTTTGCGTAACGGCATGTTGCATCATGCGGGCTCGTCATGACAATGGCATGACAATGTCGGATCGGCTGAACCTGCGTCGCAATGGCGACAGCGTCGCCGGTTGGAATCGGGTTTTCCCGTAGCAATTCCTGCGGCGCGGACCGCGGACTCGCCCGGAAGGACCCTGCCGCATCCCAACGCCGCTTCGCATTGTCTGCCCGACCGATTTACTTTAGCCTCTGCTGGCTGTGTGACGTGCGGCAAAACTGAGGCGAAGGCCGGCAGTTATCGGCGCCTCCCAGACCTGTATTGAGCACGTTGAGCCTGTGATCGATGAGCCGTAATCCTGTCTCGCAACCCGCGCGCATCGCGCCGCTGGCGGTATTGCCGGTATTCTATCGCCTGACCGGCAAACCCGTACTGGTCATCGGCGCGACCCAGGCCGCTTTGTGGAAGGCCGAGCTTCTGGCCTCGACCGGCGCCGAAGTCCGCATCGCGGCGCCTGTGGCGAGCGACGCCCTGGCGCAATTATGCGCCCGAGAGGACGTGGCTGTCCGCCACCTCGCCCGCTCCTGGCATGAGGCCGATCTCGACGGCATCACCCTGGTCGTCGCCGATGTCGAAGACGACGAGCAGGCCGCCCATCTTGCCGCCGCCACACGCCGGGCCGGAACGCCGGTGAACATCGTCGACCGGCCGGCCTTCTGCGATTTTCAGTTCGGCGCGGTGGTGAACCGCTCGCCCCTGGTGGTGGGCATCTCGACCGACGGCGCCGTTCCCGTCTTCGCGCAGGCGATCCGCAGCCGAATCGAGATGCTGCTGCCGACGGGCTTCCAGAAATGGGCGGAGGCCGCGCGCAACTGGCGCCCTCTGGTGCAGGCGCGGGACCTCTCCCTTCAGGCCCGCAGAGCGATCTGGGAGCGTTTCGTCAATGCTGCCTTCCGCCACCCCGATCGCGTGCCGGGCGAAACCGAACGCGCCGGCCTTGTGACCGCGATCGAGCAGCAGGAAAGAAACCCGGCCGAGGGCAGCGTCGCCCTTGTCGGCGCAGGCCCGGGAGATCCCGAACTGCTGACCTTGAAGGCGGTACGTGCCCTGCAGTCGGCAGACGTCATCCTGCATGACGACCTCGTCTCGCAGGAAGTGCTCGACTTCGCGCGCCGCGAGGCCGAGCGCATCATCACCGGCAAACGTGGACATCGCCCGTCCTGCAAGCAGGACGACATCAACGCGCTCATGGTTTCACTGGCCCGCGACGGCAAGCGCGTGGTGCGACTGAAAGGTGGCGACCCCCTGATATTCGGACGGGCCGGCGAGGAAATCGCCGCCTGTCGCGCGGCCGGCGTCGCCGTCGAGGTCATTCCCGGCATCACAGCGGCTTCCGGAGCTGCCGCGAGCCTGGAGGTCTCCCTTACCCATCGAGACCATGCCAGGCGCCTGCAATACATCACCGCCCATGCCAAGAACGGCAAGCTGCCGGACGATCTCGATTGGAAGGCACTGGCCGACCCTGCCGCCACCACCGCCATCTATATGGGCAAGCTTGTCGTCGCCGAGGTCGCCACGCGCCTGCTCGAAGCCGGCATGGCCGCCGATACGCCGGCCGTCATCGTGGAATATGCCACCCATGCCCGCGAGCGCCGCTTCCACACCACGGTCGGCGAAATGGCCGCTGTTTTTACCGCCAACCAGCTGGACGGCCCATGCATCATCCTGTTCGGGCAGGCCATGTCCGAGGCAAGGCCGGATGGAGCAAGCTGAACGGCTGCCTTCTGCGCGGTACAGCTTCCGTTAAGGAAAGATTTGCGACCATCGCGCCATGGTGGATTGCAGATTCGCGCCCGCCGGGCGCCTGAACGACAGGAGTTTTTCATGAAGAAATTGATTCTCGCGGCCGCCCTGGCCACGATCGGTTTTGCCGGCCTTTCCACCGGCGCCTCGGCCATGCCCGCCGTTCCGGCCATCGGCGCAGATGCCGGCATTGCCGAGACCGTAGCCTATGGTTGCGGGCGGGGCTATGTCCCCAATCGCTGGGGGCGCTGCGTGCCCAACCGCCCTGCTCCCGGCTACCGTCCCGGCCGCTTCTTTCCGGCCACTCCCGGTTATCGCCGCGGGCCGGTGCCGGCCAATCGCAGCGGCTACGGCCGGCCCTGCCCTCCCGGCACGCGTCTGGGCCCGCGCGGCGGCTATTGCCACCCCGTCTACTGATCGGCACGAGGTTTCACCGCCTCACCAAGCCGGCAAGGACGATCCTTGCCGGTCTTTTGCTGTCGCCGGGGACGTTCGCCTCAAAGGCCAGCACCTGCATATTTTCGCGGTTTGGCCAGTCGAACCGGGATCACCAGTCCGACACGCAGCGGCCGTACAGACCCGGATACCTGCCGGGCGGGCAGCGGCGCGGAAGGGCCCAATAGCGCGGGCCGTCGTAATAGCCAGGCCCGTCGAAGTAGCCCGGACTGTCGTAATAATAGCGACGCACATAATATCTCGGTGCCTCGGCATACCCGTCGTCGTAACGCGGTCCCCGATAGCCCCGGCTGTTGGGGACACAGCGTCCATAGCTGCGGTAGTAATTGCGCGGGCAGCCATCCGCCACCGTTTGCAGCAGTGGATTTTCTGCGCCGGCTGCAGGCGCCAATGGCATGGCTGAAGCAGGCGCCGCAGCAAGGCCTGCTGAAGCAAGGCCCATGGCCGCAGCACAGGCAGCAATAACCCATTGTCTCATCACACGCTCCTCGAGCCAATCCAGCGCGGTATAACGCCGAGCAGGAAACGTTCGTTCCACGCAGCGGCGATCCCCCCTTCCAGTGTATGGCGGCAACCGGGGCATTCATAGACAGGCGGGAATTCTTCCTCATATTTCTGGTTCGGCGCACCTCGCCTGCCCGCCCCGTGCATTTCGTGTCTCTCATATGACGAGAAACTGAAATCGGGGCTTGCGCATCAGAGCGAAAAACCCTATTCAGCCCACGCTCAATGAGCGTCGGAGCGTAGCGCAGCCCGGTTAGCGCACTAGTCTGGGGGACTAGGGGTCGGAGGTTCAAATCCTCTCGCTCCGACCATTTTTCTGAACATTTTGACTGCCAGCCAGCCCTTCTTCGCCGGGAGCGGAGAAGCGCCGGTTCGCACCGTCCGCATTTTCGTCAGCAAAGCGGCCAAGCCTGTCAGGTTCCCGGTGTTGAAAGTCATTGCGCTGGATTTCATCTGCTTGAGCATCTCAATGCCGTGGATACATACCAGCGCAGCCAGACGGTTCTGATGGATTCCTTCGACGTCTGATCTTGATATTTGTCCGGCAGCTTCGATCTCGCCGATAAGAACAAAAAGAGAACAAAATGCTGGACAGTCGCTCTCTCGGCGCATAAGGTCCTGCACTCAAACCGAAGGTAATCGACATGCTTGACGGTTATTTCGATGGCACGCGCATGCAGGCTGCCCGGCCCGAGGAAGTCGCGGAGATCGCCCGACTGGTCGAGAAGGCAGGCGGCAGCGGCGCGGCCCTGCTGATGCTCTACCGTTATGTTCGCCAGGCCCAGACCTCGCTGATCAACCGCGACAGGCTGATCGAGGAATTGAAGCGCCAATCCGACCGGCTCGAAGACGAAGATCTTCACGAAAGAGTGGATGGCGATGTCCGGGGCGTGTCGATCGAGTGGATCGTCAGCCGCGAGTTGAAGCGGACCGATGGCAATGCCGTTACGGCATTGCGCCGGGCCATTCGGCGCAATGTCCGGCTGGACGACGAACTGGACCGTCTGGCCGGCCTGCTGGAGGCGGCAGGCAATCCTCTCCGCCTTTCCGGCAAGCCATGAGCGCGAGCGCGGCGACTTCGGAGTCTTTCCTGCGTCGCGGTGCCGAGCTTGCACGGCTCGGCGTCGACGAGACGATCGCCGCTTGCGGAGGTGATGCACGTGCCGCCGTTGGGGCCTTGGTCGAGACGATCGCTCACCTCCGGGCCGCACTCGCCGAGCGGGAGGATATCATCACGACGCTGGCAGCCCGCGTGTCCCGCGGCTACACGCGCGGTCTTGACGGCGGGAAGCCGCCCCATCCGAGTGATAACGCGCTTTGCAAGCCGGGGAAGGAAGAACGCGAGTCGCCGCATGCCGCCTGTGAGCCCAATCGAGGATGAGAGCCTGCAGGCGATTCTTTACAAAAACACGTAGGGCCGCCGCTTCCATACGGCGCGAATGTCACCAACACGGCAATGATACCGTCCGCCAGGTTTGCGTCGCGATCATCTAGTCATACCAAGACCAAGCCTGTCCGGCCCGCCCGATGGCGGGAATCGCGGTGACGGCACCACAATGCGCCGGCGTTCAGCACCAGACGATGTCGCAGCCGATCTTCGGATCAAGGCTATGCTTGCCGGGAGCGGCGGTCTGTCTCGCCTGCATCGCGGTCTTAGCCGGCGAACGCCAATCAATCACCGTATCGATAATCAAAATTGCGATCACCAGGACAACCAGAAAACCCGTGATCATTTCACTCAGATCCATGACGAACCTCCATCGGCCGGCTTTAATCCGGCCATGAGGGACTCAGCCCTTGGCTTGAACGTCCGAATTCTGCGCTTGTTCCTACTATCCTTCAAGTTTAAATCGCCGTCGACCGCCGAAACTCAGCGCCATCTTGCGGCGCACACATGTTGCTGCATCGCAAACAAAAGAAAAGCCGGCTGCTGGCGCGCCGGCTTTTCCTGAAAATCTGACGGTATACCGAAAGACTCTGCGGTTCGCTTAGGCCGCGGCCTTGAGCTGGTCAGCGGCCAACTTGCCCGAGCGCCGATCCTGGACCAGTTCATAGCTGATCTTCTGGCCTTCGCGCAGCTCATACAGGCCGGCCCGTTCAACCGCGCTGATGTGGACGAACACGTCCTTGGAGCCATCGTCGGGCTGAATGAAACCGTAGCCCTTCTGGGCGTTGAACCACTTTACGGTACCTGTGCTCATCGTGAGCTATTCCTTCAACGTAGTGAGAGCCAAAGCCCGCAACGAAGCGGACCCAGCGAGTGTCGAATTTTGGTGAGATCTCGTCAGCACGCATCCAATGACGCGAGGCCAAGTCGTTCGGCCGAAAATCGATGGTGACAGGCTGCCCGATTGAATCCGGGCGGTCAAGACAAACCTGCGACAAAATGTACGTTTTTGCTATCTGCGCCGCTTTCTTGAAACGCCAATAACAATATAGTGCCAATTCAATCGGAATCTTCCGAGCAGAACATCGAAGCGGCAGTTCCGCAGCACATGCCTGATCCTATTCTTACGGATTCACTACGCTTCAAATCACTTTCCTGCCGCATAATCCTCTGACATTTCGCTGGAAGAGCATTCAAACGGATTCACCGGGGGGCGCTGAGGCCATATCCTTACTCCGGCCGGCATGAGCAAATGGCCTTAACCATGACACAGGCCGGTTGGCGCCTCAGTCCGGCTTGCGGCTATAAGGACCGGAGCGGGAAGACAGGCGAAGGACCGAAGAAACGATGGAGGGGACGGAGCCGGCGATTGCGATTTTGGTGCCCTGCTACAATGAGGCGGCGGCCATCCAGGCCGTGATCCAGGGGTTTCGCACGCAGTTGCCGTCAGCCGCCATCTATGTCTACGACAACAATTCCACCGACGATACTGCACGCCTGGCGAAGGAAGCCGGTGCCGTGGTGCGTCGCGAGGCCCGCCAGGGCAAGGGACACGTGATCCGCCGCATGTTCGCGGATATCGAAGCCGACATCTACATCATGGTCGACGGCGACAATACCTATGATCCGAGCAGCGCTCCGGCCCTGGTCGCGGCCCTGCGCGCCGGGCCTCTCGATCTCGTCAACGGCGTGAGGGTGGCCGATGGCGAGACAGCCTATCGTCCCGGACACCGTTTCGGCAACCGGATGCTCACCCGCCTGGTGACCCGCTTTTTTGGCTCATCCTCGCGTGACATGCTGTCGGGCTACAAGGCGATGTCCCGGCGCTTCGTCAAGACGTTCCCCGCCCTTTCGACCGGCTTCGAGATCGAAACCGAACTGCTCGTGCATGCCCTCGAAATGTCGCTTCCGCTCGGAGAGATCGAAACCTTCTACCGGGAGCGACCGGCAGGCTCACAGAGCAAGCTGCGCACCGTGCAGGACGGCATGCGCATCCTCAAGCTCATCGCCAAGCTGGTGAAAGAAGAACGGCCACTGCTCTTCTTCAGCCTGGTGGCCGGTATCCTCGCCTTGCTGTCGCTCGCCGCCGCTACCCCCGTCGTGCTGGAATATCTCGAACTCGGCTCGGTCAAGCGCCTGCCCACGGCCGTGCTCGCCACCGGCCTGATGCTCTCGGCCATCATCGCCTTCTTTTCCGGCATGATCCTGGATACGGTCACGCGCGGGCGAAGGGAGCTCAAGCGGCTGCATTATTTGCGTTATGCCCCTGTCCGCTGACCCCTCCTCGGGCTGGTCCGTGCGCCGGCGGCTATGCTGCTTTGCCCTGGCCGGTTTCGTCGGCTTCGCCTTCGACGCCGGCATCCTGACTCTCCTGGCCAATTTCGGTCTCGATGCACGCCTCGCGCGCCTGGCTTCCTTTGCCTGCGCCATGGTGGTGACCTGGCTGATCAACCGCTCGCTGACCTTCGGCGACCGCGCCGGCACCAACATCGCGGCCGAGTTCCTGCGCTATCTGTCCGCCAGTGCGCTGTCCGCTCTGGTCAATCTCGGCGCCTTCATGGCGCTGGTCACTCTGGGCGGGCCTTTCGCACGCTGGCCCGTGCTGGCGGTGGGAATTGCCGTCGCACTGTCGATGACCCTGAATTTCTGGAGCTATTTCAAGATGGTCTTCACGCCGGAGACCCGGGAGCCGGGCGGAACGCCCTAAGGCCGGCGCCCCCATCGAACCTCACCCGACTGAGGCAAAGAAGCACCCGGGACCCAGGCGCTTCCTGCTTTGCCGCCGAACCTTTTATCGGCCGAAGCCCGGAATACCGGCGGTCATGCCACGTGCGAGCTGCGTGACGAAATTGAGGTCGCCGCCGGCCGTCGGCGTCGTACGGGTGATCGAATCGAACACGACGCCGTCCTTCAGGCCGTAATTGGCGACGCGCGACACCCGGCCATTGGTGAAGTAGACGGCCAATACGTTGCGGTCGGTCACGTGCGGAGACAGAAAGGCCACAGGGCGGGACGTGGTCTGGGAGACATAGTACCAGGCCTGGCCGTCGAGCGTGGATTGGGTCGAAGGCGTGCCGAGCGCCTCGAGCACCTGGGCCTGGGACGTACCGGGCTTGATTGCCGACAAGGTACTCTCGGTCACCACGATGCCGTGCACATTGGTCTCGCCGATCGAGCCGCAGCTTTGCAACAGCCCTGCCAGGGAGATCACGACAGCGGCCGCCAACGCGGGAGACCGAAAACGGGGGGGCAACACAACTATACTCACTTTGGCCTCCATCGGGCACACAGGCTCGTTCGCCACATCGTCGCGTGGGTTCTGGCGTAACCCGCTCGCGCGTGAAATTCAACCTTGGCGCTCAGGAAGCATCCACTTATATGGAGCATCCGCTATAGAGTGCGGTCTTCGACCGGATCGTGCCGGACTGCCGGCACGGTGCCGGCGCCGGGAACCCCGGTCGACTATCCCTGCCGGTGAAGGAGCTCATGTTCGGCCTGTTTCGCAATAGAGCGCGCGACGCGCAGATTGCCCGTCTCTACGACCAGATCCTGGCCCAGAGCCGCGACCCCGCGCTGTTCATCGAGGGACGCGTTCCCGATACGGTGGAAGGGCGCACGGACATGATGCTGCTGCATCTGTTCCTGCTCATGCACCGGCTCAACGACGAGCAGGGCGAGATCCGAGAGATCGCCCAGGGCGTATGCGACCGCTTCTTCGCCGAGCTCGACCGCGCCATGCGGGAAATGGGCGTGGGCGACCTCGCCGTGCCCAAGAAGATGCGCAAGATCGCCGACATCTATACCGGATGCTCGTCCTCCTATGGCAACGCCTTGCACAAGCCGGATAACGAGGAACTCACGCAGGTTCTTCTGCGCAACGTCTACGCCCGCGACGAGGCGAGACTGCCACAGGCACGGGCCCTCGCCGGCTATGTCCGGCGCGCCTCCAACGCCCTTGGCGATGCATCGCTGGCGAGCCTTGCCAGCGGCTCCCTGCCCTTCCCCACCCCAGCCCTAGGTGAGAGCGCATGACCACCCAAACGCCCCATTTCTCGCGTCCGGTCCATCTGCGCGAGATTCCGGCCACCGGCCGCCACTTCGTCATCGACACGAACGAGGACGAGCGCCGCGCCGTCGCCCGGCAGCTCGGCCTTCCCAGTGTTGCCGCCCTGACGGCCAAGCTTCACGTCACCCCCTTCCGCAAGGACGGGCTGGCGGTCGATGGCAGCATTCATGCCCTGATAACCCAGATTTGCGTCGTCACGGCCGAACCGTTCGAGAGCGAGATCGAGGCTCCGGTCGACATCCGCTTCTCGCCCGATGGGCAGGATCCCAATGCCGAGTTCGATCTGGCCGAATTGAACGATCCGGAAGCCGAGGACCCGCCGGACCTGCTGGTGGGCGATGCCATCGATCTGGGAGCCATCGTCAGCGAGTTCCTCGCACTGGCGCTCGATCCCTATCCGCGCAAGCCAGGGGTCACCTTCGAGGGAGGCGAGGACGAGGCGAGCCTTTCTCCCTTCGCCGCACTCGACAGGTTGAAGGGCAAGGACTCCTGACAGCAGACTGCGTCCTCTTGAAACGCGTTTGCCAGTCGATCTCGTGTCGAAACGTAGTTGCGAAGCCAGCCGCGCCCTGCAATTGGCGAAAACCAGGCAAATGCCTTTGATCGAACACGATTGTGTGAGATCGCACGTCCTGGAACCGCGATTCATTGATCGGTTACGGGCCTGGACCTATCCACGTCCCAAAGCTTTTTGTGGTTTGAGCCACAGACCTCAAATCGCACGGACGCGCCGAACCAAAGAGTGAGAGCCGAATGCGTTTCTTCCAAACGCGTTTTGCTCTTGGGATTCCTGCCTTTTGGAGAAGTATATGTCGTTGAAGCGTCTGATGGCCGGGGTTGCGCTCGGCACTGGCTTGCTCGCACCCGGCCAGCCCGCCCTCGCTGCCGAACCGCTCGACAAGCCTGCGGTCGAAGCGATCGTCAAGAATTACCTGATGGAGCACCCGGAGGTCATCGTCGACGCCATCAACGCCATGCAGGCCAAGCAGGAAGCGGCAACGGCCGAGCGCCAGAAGAAGCTGCTCTCCGACAGCATGGACACCATTCTCAACGGGCCGCAGAACGCGGTCCTGGGTAATCCCCAGGGCGACATCACCCTGGTCGAGTTCTTCGACTACAATTGCGGCTACTGCAAGCGCGGCCTGGCCGACATGGTCAAGCTGCTCGAAACCGACAAGAAGCTCAAAGTGGTGCTGCGCGACTATCCGATCCTGAGCGAAGGCTCTAAGGAGGCCGCCGTGGTCGCCCTTGCCGTCAAGAAGCAGCTGCAGGGCGACAAGTTCCTGGCGTTCCACCAGGTCCTGCTGGGCACGCGCGGCGCCGTGGGCAAGGACCGCGCTCTGCAGGTCGCGCAGGATTCCGGTGTCGACATGGCCAAGCTCCAGGCCGACATGAAGGATCCAGCCCTGCTGAAGGGGCTCGCCAGCACGATGCAGCTCGGCGAAGCCTTGGGCATCAACGGCACGCCCTCTTATGTGCTCGGCAGCGAGATCACGCCCGGCGCCGTGGGTTACGATGCCCTCAAATCCAAGATCGATTCGCTGCGCAAATGCGGCCAGACCGCCTGCGGCTGAACCGGACGGCCCCTTCTCGGGCAAAGCAGGCGGTTTTTCACGACCGGCTTTGCCTTCCTGGATCGAGCGCCCTATAAGGGGCGTTCGCAGCAAAAGGCCCGTTGCAGCACGCTTCGGGCTTTCAATTTATGGTCCTGATGGCAAGCATGGCGCTCGTCTACATTCTCAACGGTCCCAATCTCAACATGCTGGGTGTGCGCGAGACCTCCGTCTACGGCACGCTCGACCTCAACGGCATCGAGAAGCTGGCCCGGGCGCGCGCCGAGCAATTGGGCCTTACCATCGAATTCCGGCAGACCAACCATGAAGGCGTGCTGCTCGACTGGGTGCACGAGGCCTATCACAAGGGGGCGGTCGGGTTGATCATCAATCCCGGCGCGCTCACCCATACCTCGATTGCTCTGCACGATGCGATCAAGGCCGTTAGCCTGCCGGTAATCGAACTGCATCTATCCAACGTGTTCGCGCGTGAAAGCTTCCGGCACCATTCCTGGGTCTCGCCGGCTGCCAAGGGCGTGATCTGCGGATTTGGCCCCAAGGGCTATGAACTTGCCCTCGAAGCGCTGGCTTCGAGCGTATCGGCTCAATGAATGACGGGGCCTCGGCCCCTCGGAAACGCAAGGCATGACGATGTCGCGAACCAAATCGGGGATCGACCCCGAGATTATCCGGGAACTCGCCAATCTCCTCACGGAAACGGATCTCACCGAAATCGAGGTACAGCAGGCCGATCTGCGCATCCGGGTGGCGCGGCAGATCAATGTGACGGCGACCGTGCCGGTCAGCGCGCCGGCCGTCGCCGTGGCAGCTCCGGCCGCTGCCGCTGCCGCTGCAGCCGCCCCCGCGGCTGCCGACCCGGCCAATCATCCCGGCGTGCTGAAATCGCCGATGGTGGGCACCGCCTATCTCGGCGCGGCACCCGGCGCCAAGGCCTTCGTCGAGATCGGCAGCAAGGTCAACCAGGGCGACCGCGTGCTGATCGTCGAGGCGATGAAGACCTTCAACGACATCATCGCGCCGCGTTCGGGAACGGTGACCGCCCTGTTCATCGAGGACAAGCAGCCGGTCGAATATGGCCAGCCGCTGATGATCATCGAGTGACATGAATGTTTGACAAGATCCTGATCGCGAACCGCGGCGAGATCGCCTTGCGCGTGCTGCGCGCCTGCAAGGAACTCGGCATCAAGACGGTGGCTGTCCATTCCACCGCTGATGCCGATGCCATGCATGTGAAGCTGGCAGACGAAAGCGTCTGCATCGGGCCCCCGCCGGCCCGAGAAAGCTATCTCAACATTCCCGCTCTGATCGCGGCTTGCGAGATCACCGGCGCCGAGGCCGTGCATCCGGGCTATGGCTTCCTGTCGGAAAACGCCCGCTTCGCCGACATTCTCGAGCAGCACAACATCGCCTTCATCGGCCCCAAGGCCGAGCATATCCGCATGATGGGCGACAAGATCGAGGCCAAGCGTACCGCCAAGCGCCTCGGCATTCCCTGCGTGCCCGGCTCGGACGGCGGCGTCACCAATGACGCCGATGCCGCCCGCATCGCCGACGAGATCGGCTATCCCGTGCTGGTCAAGGCGGCTGCCGGCGGCGGTGGCCGCGGCATGAAGGTGGCTCTGACGGCCGAAGATCTGCCCGATGCGCTCGCCACCGCGCGGGCGGAGGCGCTTGCGGCCTTTGGCGACGATGCGGTCTACCTGGAGAAATATCTGCAGAAGCCCCGCCATATCGAATTGCAGGTCCTCGGCGATGGCCAGGGTCACGCCATCCATCTGGGCGAACGCGACTGTTCGCTGCAGCGCCGCCACCAGAAGGTGTGGGAGGAAGGCCCTTCGCCTGCCCTCAATGCCGCCCAGCGCAACAAGATCGGCGACATCGTCGCCAAGGCGATGATCGAGCTCGGCTATGTCGGCGCCGGCACCATCGAGTTCCTCTATGAGAATGGCGAGTTCTATTTCATCGAGATGAACACGCGCATCCAGGTGGAACATCCGGTCACCGAGATGATCACCGGCATCGATCTGGTCAACGAGCAGATCAAGATTGCCGCGGGCTCCCCGCTGTCGATCAAGCAGTCGGACGTGCAGATCGAAGGCCATGCCATCGAATGCCGCATCAACGCCGAGAATGCCGCGACCTTCCGGCCCTCGCCCGGCACGATCAGCTATTTCCACCCGCCGGGCGGGCTGGGCGTGCGTGTCGATTCGGCCGTCTACCAGGGCTACAAGATCCCGCCCTATTACGATTCGCTGATCGGCAAGCTGATCGTGCACGGCCGCACCCGCACCGAATGCCTGATGCGCCTGCGCCGGGCCATCGACGAGTTCGTGGTCGACGGCGTGGAGACCACCCTGCCGCTGTTCCGCACCCTGGTGCGCAATGCGGACATCCAGAACGGTCTCTACGACATTCACTGGCTCGAGAAATTTCTCGAAGCCGGCGGCATGAGCGATAGCGCCTAGGCCTTTCGCCATGTCTGGCGCCGAGCTCAATCTGGAGATCACGCCGCAGGTCCTGCTCAAGGCCTATGCCTGCGGTATCTTCCCGATGGCCGAAAGCGCCGACGATCCCGGCCTTTACTGGGTCGAGCCGGAATTTCGCGGCATCATCCCGCTCGACGGGGTGATCGTCTCCCACCGTCTTGCACGAACCATCCGCTCCGACCGCTTCGAGATCGTGGTGGACCGCGACTTCGACGCAGTGATCGACGGCTGCGCCCAAGCCGGGCCGGGACGTCGTACCACCTGGATCAATGCCTCGATTCGCCGGCTATACGGCGAATTGTTCCGATTGGGCCATTGCCATACGGTCGAGGCCTATCGCAACGGCCGGCTGGTGGGTGGCCTCTATGGCGTCGACCTCGGCGGCGCCTTCTTCGGCGAAAGCATGTTCCACCGCGAGAGCGACGCCTCCAAGGTTGCCCTCGTCCATTTGGTCGCCCGGCTGCGTCGCGGCGGCTACCAGTTGCTGGATACCCAATTCGTCACCGACCATCTCACCAGTCTCGGCGCAATCGAATTGCCGCGTTCCCTCTATCACCGCTTGCTCGACGACGCCGTGGCCGCGGATGGCGATTTTCTCGCCTGGCCAAAGGAAGAATCCAGGAGCGGCACCGAAATTCTGGCTGCTCTTGCCGATTGAGCCGGCCGCCCGGAAAGGCTGGCCGGACCCCGCCAATAGGCGATCGCGGGCATGGGCACACCGATGCTGGGGAAGCCGGCCACTATCGCGATAGATTGCCGGCACTAGAGCATTATGAAATTAGGTTCGATCATATCCTGCGTTAGCGAAGAAATTCGCGCATTCGCAGGGTTTGGTCTGCTGCAAGATGTGCTGGATGGCGTGCGTGAGCTCATCGAGAGAACGAGCGGCGGCTTGGCGCAGCCAGTGTTTGAGTTTGGCGAAGAACTGCTCGATTGGGTTCAAATCGGGGGAGTATTTGGGCAGAAATAGCAGCTTTGCTCCTGCCTCTCGGATGGCTTGGCGTACCTGCTTTCCCTTGTGGGAGCCAAGATTGTCCATGACGACGATGTCGCCCGGCTTCAAGGTTGGAACCAGTTGGGTTTCCACATAGGTGC
>NZ_PUEJ01000011.1 GCF_002982075.1 Labrys okinawensis
TGCAAAGCAAACTTCTCAATAAACCATGACAAACAACTCTAATACCTGCCGCGGGGTGGAGCAGCCCGGTAGCTCGTCAGGCTCATAACCTGAAGGCCGCAGGTTCAAATCCTGCCCCCGCAACCAACGTTCAATACAAAAACCCCGCTCGAGTTCATGACTCAGCGGGGTTTTTGTTTGGGCAACACATCGCCCCAGCAGACGAAACAGGAGGCCCTGCCTGGTGTCCGGGCTGTGAGCGAGGGCAAGCGTCCAGCGACAATCTTGGAGGGGGATGACGCTCCTGGACTTGAAATCAGGCTCGCCCCTCCAGTATGGACTGCTCTGGAGCTGAATTGGGGGTGCCATGAGTCTTGGCCTGATCGCCCTTCTCGACGATGTCGCCGCTCTGGCGCGCGGGCTCCGGCCATAGGCCTGGTATCAGCGCACGCAAAATAGAATCACCGAGCGGCGAAATGGTGGCCCTTGAACATGAAATGCACTCCATCGATGGGTGGCGCCCTCATGCCGCGGCACTGTTTGCTGGAAAGTTTGCAACACAACCATCTCAATGGTTGGCCCGCACACGTGCCGCGCTTTTGTCGGCGAGGGCGGCGAGTCGAGCACGCGCCTCCGGCCGGGTGTTCACCACACCCGTGACGACAGCCTCGGCGTAAGCGGCATCCAAAGCAGACATATTTGCATGTGGCTCACGGCTGAGCAGATTGCGAAGTCAGACGGCGGCAGGTTCTGCGCTGCCTTGTGAGCGAGTTCCAGCGCCTTCTTGAAGCTTGACCCTTCCGACAATGTACTGCGCAAGCGCTAGATCGACCACTTCCTGGCCTTGATACACCCGGCCCGTCGGCATCATGTCGAGCATGCGCGACTTGCCCACCAGATCGGCGACGGGGATAGTCGGGCCGCGGCCGGTGAAGAGTCCACGTTGGCCCTCAGGCAGCGCAAAATAAGTCGTCTTATGCATGACCCAGATATGGGGGCGGGCTGGCCAACTCCAGTCCACCGCCCACAACCGCGCAGGTAAGGGCCGCTATAATCGGCACGCCACCATATTCCACCTTGTTGAATGCCACGTGCCCGGAAGCTCAGGATAGCGACGCGAGAGTCGTTCGCAGCAACAGAACCGATTATCCTGCCACTTTGCGCTTGTAAAAGCTCCAGAAAGTGTCGATCAGCATGGGATCGAAGATTTGGTCTTTCTTTGCCTTCAGCTCCGATGCAGGCGTTGTTTTGTAAGGCAACCGGGTGGCGAGCAGTTGCATCTGCGCGCGGCAAGCTCCTTCGAGAAAAATGCCCATCAACGCTGCCTCCGCAATCGAGCCGCCCACGAACAGGACGCCATGGTTGCGCATGAGCACTGTCGATTGTGAGCCGAGTGAGCGTGCCAGACTCTCACCAAGCGCCGGCGTGTCGATCAAGCCGGTTGTCTCCTCGAAACGTCCAACCGGCAGGCCAAGATTGGCCGCCTCATTCGTGACTGCCTGCAGTTCGACATCGAGTGCGGAGAAAGACGTCGCAAAGAACGGGTGGCTGTGCCCAACGCAGCGAACATCCGACCGTGCGCGTAAGACTTCGGTGTGGATCGGCCATTCCTTGTGGATACGCCCCTCTCCTGCGAGCCTGTGTCCCTCGAAATCAATCAGCACGAAATCCTCCGGCCCCACGACCTCACCGAGCCCGATGCCGGAGCGTTTGATCCAGACGCCGCGCCCGGAAGGGTCACGGAGCGACAGGTGGCCGAGTGTCATGTCGGCATGCCCTTCCATGTGCAGAATACGGCAAGCGGTCGCGACCTCCAGCAGGTCGTCATGGGGAATGTCGGTCATTGGTGTTCTCCGGGGTTTGTAATAGTGAAGCTGAGGGCGAGGCTGCTGCCTATCTGGACGCATGATCCGTGATGCGGCGCCTGAAACCGACCAGGGCAAGGATCAGGGCGCACCCTGCCATCGCGGCCGCGACCCGGAACGTGCTCTCCATGCCTCGTGCAATTGCGGCTTGTGTGGCTGCGGCAGTGCCGCCGCTCGCTGGACCGGTCTGGCCGGCGGCGGCGCCGAAGATGGCTCCCATCAAGGATGCGCCGGTGATCAGGCCAAGGTTGCGGCCAAGGGCGAGGAGTGCCGACACCAGGCCGCGCTGCTCAGATCGGGCAGCGCTCATCACGGCCGTATTATTGGGCGTCTGGAAGAAGGCCAGGCCCAGGCTGATGAGAATGATCGAGGTGACATACTCCTGAACCCCGTGCTCTATCGTGATCAACGACATGAGGGCTGAGCCGATGGTCATCAAGGTGAGCCCGCCTAGCAGTGTGAGCCTTGGCCCGATACGGTCGGACATCCAACCGGCTGGAATGCTCATCATGGCGGAAGTCAACGGGCCAACCGTCATGACGAGGCCGGTTGCACGGGTATCGAGGTCGACGCCCCGTGTCAGGAAGATCGGTCCCAGAACCAGCGTCGCCATCATGACTGCGTAGGCGAGGACGCTGATCATCATGCTTGTCGAGAGCAATCGGTCTCGGAACAGGCCCAGCGATAGCAGCGGCTGCCGGGCCTTGGTCTCGATTGCGAGAAAAAGGACCAGTCCGAGAACTGCACCGGCCAAGTACTGAAGGACCAGGGAGTGATTGATGCCATGACTTCCCGACAGGGTCATGGCGACGCAATAGGCAAGAAGAGTAAGGCTCAGGACGATCGTACCCGACCAGTCGAAATTGCTCAGCGATCGCACGCTGTGCGACGTGTCGATGGTCCGAGGCAAGTAGCGGCTCAACAGAACATAAGCGAGCAACCCCAACGGCAAATTTACCCAGAACATCGCCCTCCAACCGAAGGTGACGAGCGCGAGGGAACCGAGCGAAGGGCCAAGTGCAATGCCGAGCGCGACCATCATCGAGAGGACGCCCATGGCCAGGCCGATGCGATCCTTTGGCATGATCTCGCCGACAAGGGCGAAGCTCAAAGCCATGATGATAGCGCCGCCCAGGCCCTGGAGCCCTCGGCCGGCGATCAGCACGATCAAGTTCGGCGCCAAGGCACAGATCACGGATGCCGCCAGGAAGCTGATGAGCCCAGCAAGGTAAAGCTTCTTCTTGCCGAGTTGATCGGCGAAGCGACCGACACCGACGATCAAGGCGGTGACGGTCAGAAGATAGGCGACGACTACCCATTGGACTTCAGCAAAGGTCGCGCCGAACTCCCGCATGAATGTCGGCAGGCCGATGCCGACGACGTTCGTGCCCAACTGTGACAGCAGGATGCCCACAGACAACCCCGTCAACGCGTATCCGAAATGAGCGGGCCGATGATGCAGCGCAGGATGACTGTGCTGATGAACTGTCTGAGCCATTGCTATGCCGAAGTTGTCATCCTGCTACGCGGTCAGGTGGGGCCGGCCGCCACACATTCCGCATGGGGCCCGAAGGAAGTAGCAGCACGGCATTGATGTGAAAATTGCATGCTTGTAACTCTATTGATGCGTCAAACGCACTTCAGGAAGCATGCTTATCCCGGAAAGCGCAGCCGATGATTTTGCCCGATCTGAACCTGCTGATCGCGCTCGATGTCCTACTGACAGAAGGGAGTGTCGCCGCCGCAGCGAAGAAGATGAATCTGTCTCCCCCCGCCATGAGCCGGACACTCGGCCGTATTCGGGATCTGCTCGGCGATCCGGTGCTTGTTCGCTCGGGACGTGGTCTCACACCAACAGTGCGGGTCGAGGCTCTGCGTGAGCGTTTGCGCGCGGTCGCGGAAGATGCGCAGGCCATCATCCGCACCGAAAGGCGGCTCGATCTGGCGCGATTGGAGAGAACGTTCACCATTCATGCCAATGATGGCTTTGTGGAAACCTTTGGCGCAGCCCTGATCGCAAGGGTCATGGAGGTGGCGCCGGGGGTGCGGCTACGCTTCGCCCAGAAGCCGGAAGGCGATGATATGGCATTGCGCGCGGGGCGCGCAGACCTGGAAACCGGCGCGACAAGCCGACCTTTGCCCGAGTTACGGGTTCAAGCTCTCTTCAAGGATCGTTTCGTGGGTGCTGTTCGCGTAGGGCACCCCTTGCTCGAAGGCAGGATGACGCCGAAACGCTTTGCGGCTTTCGGGCATATTTCCGCGTCAAGACGTGGCCTCGACCATGGACCGATCGACGATGAACTGGCAGCCAAGGGGCTTCGGCGCCGGGTCGCCGCAGTCGTTCCGGGCTTTTCTGCAGCACTGGCGCTTGCTCGGGATTCGGATCTCGTCGCGAGCGTACCGGAAAAGGAGACGAGCCGTGACCGCTACGGTTTGGCGATGTTCCCATTGCCTGTTAGCACGGCGACCATCACCGTCTCTCAATTCTGGCACCCGCGCCTCGACGCTGATCCGGCTCATCGATGGCTGCGATCATGCGTGAAGGATATCTGCAGATGAGGTGTCACCCACCGAACCGCACCAGCGACCTCTCGGAAGGGTTCTGTCGCGAATGTAATGACAATCTCTGTCCTGCAATGAAGCCCTCCGATTTCGGGGGGAGTTCGTGTCTCAACAACCGGATCGAACAGGATCACCGACGCATCAAGCGCCGCGCTGGACCCATGCCCGGCTTCATGTCGATGGCATGTGCCGAGGTCATCTTCACCGCATCGAATTGGTCCATGTGATGCGCAAACACCAATCCCGCCGCAGTTTCAGCGGAGAGCGTCAGGACCTAAACCTTCTTATGTAGGTGTCTTGGACTTACGTAGCGCTTCGGTGATCTCGTCACGGGCAACGTCGATCAGCCGCATCATCGCCTGCCGGGCCGTCTCGGGTTCGCGCAACCGGATGGCATCGAACACGGCCCGGTGCTTCGTGATGGCATTTTCGTGGGACTGGCTCGCCCGGTTCGTCAGGCGGAAGCTCGCCAGCAGGGCGGCGCGAATGGCAGTAGCGAACTGGCGGTAGACCCAGTTGCCGCTGGCGTTGATGATGGCGGTGTGGAAATCGAGATCGGCCCGGCTCCAGGCTTCGTTGTCGCGGGAATTGGCCTCGACCATCTCCTCCAGGGCGTTGGAAATATGCAGCAGTTCCCGGGCGCCCGCATGAGCGGCGGCGAGCGCTGCGGCCGCCGGCTCCAGCAATTGCCGCGCCTCGATCAGGGAGACGTAGAACCGCTCGTCCGTGCCGAATTTCAGCACGGCATCCAGCACGAGCGGATCGAGATAGTTCCAGTTCTCGCGCGGCAGCACCGTGGTGCCGGCCCGGGTCCGCGAACGGATCATGCCCAGGGCGGACAGATACTGCATGGTCTCGCGTAAGCTCGTGCGGCTCACGCCCAGCTGCTGTGTCAATTCGGCTTCGTTGGGCAGGGTCGCGTTCTCGGGAAACTCGCCTGAAACGATCTTCTCGACAAATTGCCGCAGCAGGGCTTCCCGGACGCTGCGCTTGCCGTGGGCGGCGATCGGGTTGCCATTCTCGGTCAGTGCCGAGCCGATCCTGATGTCAGTCACTTCCAGTTCCCCCACGCCGCGACTTCGGCACCGGCAAGGCTATGCGAGGCGAGCTGGAAACCAAAATCACGCCAGACGCAACGCGGTTCGCCTCATCAAGGCCATCCAGCCACACATTTCTACGCGTCCGGATGCGAGTCGAAAATAAATAGTATTTATCTTGACAATAATATGATTATTTTTATGGTGCCGCAACCAGGCGCGCCATAACTCGCAGGCTCGATCCAGCGCGCAGGGCTGGTCAACGATCAAAAGACGGGGAGGAACCGATGAAGCTCTCGAAATTCGCCGCGATGACGACCATTGCCGCCTCCATCTGCGCTGCGGCGGGAAGCGCGATGGCTGAGGGCAAGGATCTGAAGGTCGGCGCCATCTACATGGATGCACAGGGTTTTTACGCCGGCGTGCGCAAGGGTATTCAGACTGGTGGCGCCGACGCCGGGCGCAAGCTCGACATCATCGAGACCAATGCCCAGGGGGACGTGACCAAGGAAGCCTCCTTCATCGACTCGCTGATTTCGGCTGGCGTCCAGGCCATCATCGTCTCCCCGGTGTCGGCCGATGGTTCCTATCGCGCGATCCGCCGGGCGCATGACGCCGGCGTTCCCGTGGTCTGCTACAACACCTGTCTGAACGAGGCCGACATGAAGGAGTATGTTTCGGCCTATGCCGTTGGCGACCCCTATGATTTCGGTCACAAGCTGGGCGAGGTCGCGGGCGACTATTTCGTGGCGCAGAAGAAGGATGCCCCCAAGATAGCTGTGCTCAACTGCGAATTCGTCGAGGTCTGCGTCACCCGCCGCAAAGGCTTTGAGGAAGCCCTCAAGGCCAAGGTGCCCGGTGCCCAGATCGTCGCCAACCAGGAAGGCGCGATCCTCGACAAGGCCGTCTCGGTCGCGAGCACCATGCTGTCCTCCCATCCGGACCTCGACGCCTTCTTCGGCGAGGCAGGTGGGGCTACGCTCGGGGCCGCGCGCGCGGTCAAGAGCCAGGGGCGTGTCGGCAAGACCGTGGTCTTCGGGGGCGACATGACCACCGAGATCGCCCAGGAATTGGCCGACAACTCCGTCATCAAGGGTGTCGTCGACATTTCCGGCCAAGGGCTGGGCAAACTTGCCTTGGCCCAGGCGATCAAGTCGATCGACGGCCAGCCGCCGGCAGGCATCAAGGTCGCCTACGATATCGATGTCTACAAGAGCGCAGCGGACGGGCAGGCCTGGCTCAAGGCGCATGCCGACGGCATCCCCTGAGGGTTGCCGGAGGTTCCCCATTGCGGCCAGGCAAGGATATCGACATGACGCCAGCCATTTCCCCAGGCCGGGCGGCGGAGACCGAACGGGTCGCCTCCATCAGCAATTGCACCAAGCGCTATCCCGGCGTGCTGGCGCTCGACGACGTCACCTTCGAGGTGGCTGCCGGTGAGGTGAGGGCTCTGCTGGGCAAGAATGGTGCGGGCAAGTCGACCCTGATCCGCCTGCTCACCGGTGCCGAACTGCCTGATAGCGGTACGGTGGAGATCGCCGGCCAGGCCCTCGGCCAGACCGGCTCTGCCCGCGCACAGGCCGCCTTCGCCAGCGGCGTGCGCGTGGTCTATCAGGAGCTCAGCCTGGTGCCCGGCATGTCGCTGGCCGAGAATTTGTTCCTCGGCCACTGGCCGCGCCAAGGCGGCGTCATCCAATCGGCGCGGATGGAGGCCGAGGCTGCCGAGGCCATGGCGAGGCTGGGGCTGGACCTGTCGCCCAGGCGACTCGTCGCCAGCCTTTCGCCGGCCGAAAGGCAATTGCTGGAAATCGCACGCGTGCTGATCGGCAAGCCCCGGCTGGTGATCCTGGACGAACCGACCAGCTCGCTTGCGGCCGCCGAGGCTGAGCGGGTGATGGCAGCGGTGACACGCATCGCGGCGGAAGGCATCGCCGTGATCTATGTCAGCCACCGCATGAACGAAATCCGCCGGGTCGCGCACAGCGCCACCGTGATGCGCGATGGACGGGTGATCGATACCGTCGACGTGAAGGGGGCGGACACGCGCCTGATCGTCCGCCTCATGCTCGGCTCGGAAAGCGGGCCGGCCGCACAGCTGGAGAACCGGGTCGCCGACACCACCCTGCTCGAGGTGAGGGATCTCGCTTTGGCGCCGAAACTGTCATCCGTGTCCTTTCGCCTGCGGCAGGGCGAGGTCCTCGGCATTGCCGGGCTCCTGGGATCGGGGCGTACTGAATTGCTGCAGGCCATCATGGGCGTGCGCGCGGCCGACCGTGGCGAGATCCATGTGGATGGCAAGCCGGTGACGGGCGCATGCTATCGTCACATGGTCGAGCGCGGTTTCGGCTACACCCCCGAGAGCCGCAAGGAAGAAGGCATCGTTCCTCTGCTCGGTGTCGATGAAAATACGCTGGTGACGGATCTTGCCGCTGTCAGCCGCCGCGGCGTGCTCTCCGCCAGCCTGATGGCCGCCGCTACGCGCCGGATCGTCGAGCATCTCCACGTCAAGACCTCCCGCACCGACACGCCGATCGGCACTCTGTCGGGCGGAAACCAGCAGAAGGTGGTGATCGGCCGCTGGGTCCATGCGCGGAGCCGGGTGCTGCTGCTCGACGAACCCACCCGCGGTGTCGACGTGGAAGCCAAGTCCCAGATCTACGCCATCATAAGGCAGCTCGCCGCCGAGGGGCGCGGCATCGTCTTCGTCTCCAGCGAGATCGAGGAATTGCCGCTGGTCTGCGATCGCGTACTCGTGCTGCGCGAGGGCCGGTTCGCCGGAGAATTCACTGCGCCCGACATTGATCAGGATGCCGTCATGGCCGCCTGCATCGCCGGACACTGACGAGGATACCCGATGTCACAGGACAGAACCGCAGGGGGGGCCGTTTCGGATCGAGGCGCCCGTGCAGGCTTCGATTTCTCTCGCCACATGAACGAATTGAGCCTGTTCGCAGCAATCATCGTGCTCTACGTGGTGTTCACGGCCAGCGCCACCGGCTTCCTTTCGTTCAACAACCAGATCAACATCCTGCGCGATGCCGCCACGATCGGCATCGCCGCCTGGGCGGCGACACTGATCATCATCGCCGGCGAGATCGACGTGAGCGTCGGCCCGATGGTGGCCTTCGTCTCGGTGGCGCTGGCCTATTTCCTGCAGTGGGGCGTGCCGACAGTGCCGGCCTTCGCCCTGGCTGTCGTGGTCGGCGGCCTCTTGGGCTCGATCGCCGGCGTGTTGAGGGCGTTTTTCGACGTGCCCTCCTTCGTGGCCACGCTCGGCCTGTGGAGCGCGCTGCGCGGCATTGCCCTGTTCATCACCGATGCCCTGCCGGTGTCGATCGGGCGCAATGATATCGTTGACGCGCTCGACCGGCCGGTCCTGGGGGTTCCGCCTGCTGCGATCATCATGCTGGTGCTCTTCGGCGTCTTTGCCTTCGTCAGCCGCAAGACCGCCTTCGGCCGCAGCGTCTTCGCCATTGGCGGCAATGCGCAGGCCGCCTTCCTGAGCGGTATCAATGTCGGCCGCATCCGGGTCATGCTGTTCGCCATCGGCGGTGCCATGGCCGCTGTCACCGGTATCCTTCTGGTCTCGCGGCTCGGCTCGGGCAATGCCACCGCCGCGAGCGGCCTGGAGTTCGACGTCATCGCCGCCGTCGTCGTCGGCGGTACCTCGCTCTCGGGTGGGCGAGGCTCGATGCTCGGCACGCTGCTCGGCGTTCTCGTCATCACCCTGATCGGCAACGGCCTGGTGTTGCTGGGCATCAACCCCTTCTTCCAGCAGGTCGTGCGCGGCTTGATCATCGTCATCGCCGTGCTGGCCAACATCCAGGCCATCAAGCGCTCCATGGCGCGAAACAAGGGCTAGGACATGCCGGTTGTCGATCTCCAGCACGGCTGCCTGCGGGCGCAATTGTCGACGGCAGGGGGGCTCGTCCTCGGCCTATGGTGGGAGGACGAGGGCGTAGCCGTTCCTCTCCTGCGGCCGGCGCCCTCGTCGGACGCCGACGCCCTATCCTCGGCCTGCTACCCGCTGGTGCCGTTCGGCAATCGCGTCAGGGATAACCGGTTCCGTTTCGAGGGGCGGGACCATGTCCTGGAACCGAACACGGATTGGGACAGGCACTATCTGCACGGGGAGGGCTGGCAGGCTGGTTGGCGCATCACCGCACAGGACCCGGCGGGCCTTGCGATGGTGTTCTCGCATACAGGAGGCGGCACACCCTACGTCTACGAGGCCGAGCAGCGTTTCGCCCTCGCCGGCGGGGCCTTTGAAATGCAATTGTCCGTGACCAACCGCGGCAGCGCGCCGCTGCCGTACGGATTGGGATGGCATCCCTATTTCCCGCTGACGCCGGCCACGACGCTGATGGCGAGGACGACCGCGCTGTGGACGGAAGTGGAGGAATGGCTCCCCGGCGAGCCCATCGCCATTCCCGAGGAGCTCGACTTTTCCGCCCCTCGTTCCATTCCGGATCGATGGATCAATAATGGTTTGCAGGATTGGGATGGCCTTGCTGTGATCACCTGGCCGGAACGGAACATGCAGCTTCGCTTCGAGGCCGATCCCGTATTCAGGCATGCCTTCCTCTTTGTTTCCACTACCGAATTCGATCCTTCCTTCCGGCGGAACTATTTCTGCTTCGAGCCGATGTCGCACTTGGCCAATGGCCATAACCTGCCGGACCTGGGAGATCTCACGATTCTCAAGCCTGGGGAGACATTGGCCGGCAGCGTTCGGTTTCGACCGCAACATCTTTCCGGCCGGCCGCTTCAGGGCGGTGACCATCTCCGCCAAAGCGCCTGAGCCCTGGAGGCCGCGATGTCCGACAGGGGGCAGTTCGATTTCATCATCGTCGGAGGTGGCAGCGCGGCCTGTGTCGTCGCCTCCCATCTCGTCGGGCGGGCCAAGGCGCGGGTGCTGCTGATCGAGCGCGGGCCGGCGAAGGCCAGCCCGATCATCGACATTCCGGCCGGCTATATGAAGTTCCTGGCCAAGGATACCTATCTGGCCATGCACAAGACCGCGCCACAGCCCCAGCTCGACGGGCGCGGGCCGATCGTGCCGCAGGGGCGCGTGCTCGGCGGCGGCAGCACCGTCAATGCCATGGTGTATATGCGCGGCCAGCCCGGCGACTATGCGCGCTGGAATGCAGCCGTGACCGCGCCCGGCGCCGCCAATGACGGCGCCTGGTCCTATGAGGACATGCTGACTTATTTCAGGGCGCAGGAGGACAATGATCACCTGGCCGACACCTTCCATGGCGTCGGCGGTCCGCTCAAGGTCTCGCATCTCGGCCATACCAGCCCGATGACGCGGACCTATGTGAAGACGCTGCAAGGCATGGGTATCCCTTATAATCCCGATTTCAACGGCGCTTCCCAATTCGGCGCCGGCTTCATGCAGCACACCATCGACTGGGCCACCCGCCGGCGCTGCAGCGCCGTCACGGCCTTTCTCGCCCCGGTGATGCGTGATCCCCGCCTGACCATCGTGACCGATGCGACGGTGACGGGGATCCGCATCGAGCAGGGCCGTGCGGTCGGCGTCGGCTATCTGCAGGGCGGGAGCCGCCATAAAGCGGAGGCCGGCACTGAAGTGATCCTGGCAGCCGGGGCCTACCAGACGCCGAAGCTTCTGATGCTGTCGGGCGTCGGCCCCGAGGACGAGCTCTCCCGTCACGGTATCGCCGCCAAGGTTGTACTGCCCGGCGTCGGGCGCAACCTCCAGGACCACTACGAGTGTCCCGTCGTCGCCACGACGCGGGGAAGCTTCGGCTACTATCGCCAGGACCGCGGTTGGCCGATGATCAAGGCCGGCCTGCAATATCTGCTGTTCGGCACGGGGCCGGCCTCGACCACCGGCGTGGAAACCTGCGCCTTCTTCGATCCGACCGGGAGCAGTGCCGAACCGACCATCCAGATGTTCTGCGTGCCGACAGTCTATCTCGACAGGGACGTGATGGGCACCGACCCTGGCGATGGCGTCACCATCAATTCGCTGCTGCTGCGGCCCAAGGCGCGCGGCCGCGTGACGCTCGCCAGCACTGATCCTCTCGCCGACCCCATCATCGACACCCAGATCTTCGGCCATCCCGACGACCTTGCCACGACGATGGCCGGATTCCGCTTTGCGCGGCAGGTGCTGGCTGCCGCGCCCCTGCGCGACCTGATCGACAAGGAGATCTTCCCAGGTCCCGCCGTGACGAACGACCAGGCGATCGCCGCCCATTGCCGGCGTACGGTCAAGACGGGATATCATCCCGTCGGGACCTGCAGGATGGGCCACGATGCCGATCCCGAGGCGGTTCTCACGCCCGATCTGCGGGTGCGTGGGATCGAGGGCCTCAGGGTCGTTGACGCCTCGATCATGCCGGCCATCGTCAGCGGCAACACCAATGCCGCCGTGCTCGCTGCGGCGGGGAAGGCCGCGGACCTCATCCTTCATTCATGAATTGCGGCGGGCGGCCGGGCCAGGGCCCGGGGCCGATCCCATAGAAACCATTGGATAGTGCCATGAAGATCACCAAGCTGACCACCTTCATCGTCCCGCCGCGCTGGATGTTCGTGAAGGTCGAGACCGATGAGGGCCTGTCCGGCTGGGGGGAGGCCGTCGTGGAGGGGCGTGCCCTGACGGTCGAGGCGGCCGTGCACGAATTGGCCGACTATATCGTCGGCAAGGATCCCATGCTGATCGAAGACCACTGGAACGTACTTTACCGCGGCGGTTTCTATCGCGGCGGCGCAGTGCACATGAGCGCGCTCGCCGGCATCGACCAGGCCTTGTGGGACATCAAGGGCAGGGCGCTGGGACAGCCGATCCACGCCTTGTTGGGCGGCCAGTGCCGCGACAAGATCAAGGTCTATTCCTGGATCGGCGGCGACCGCCCGGCCGACATCGCCAGCAATGCCAAGGAAGCGGTGGCGCGCGGCTTCAAGGCGATCAAGCTCAACGGTTCGGAGGAGATGCAGATCGTCGACACGCACGACAAGATCGACAGGGCGGTCGCGACCATTGCCACCGTGCGCGAGGCGATCGGACCCCATGTCGGCATCGGCGTGGATTTCCACGGCCGGGTCCACCGCCCGATGGCCAAGGTGCTGGCCAAGGAGCTTGATCCCTACAAGCTCCTGTTCATCGAGGAGCCCGTCCTTTCCGAACACAAGGAGGCGCTCAAGGAGATCGCCAATCATTGTTCCACGCCGATCGCGCTCGGCGAACGGCTCTATTCGCGCTGGGACTTCAAGGGCGTGCTGGCGGATGGCTATGTCGACATCCTCCAGCCCGATCTGTCGCATGCCGGGGGCATCAGTGAGTGCCGCAAGATCGCCACCATGGCCGAGGCCTATGACGTGGCGCTTGCGCCGCATTGCCCGCTGGGTCCGATCGCGCTCGCGGCCTGCCTTCAGGTCGATGCTGTCAGCTACAATGCCTTCATCCAGGAGCAGAGCCTCGGCATCCATTACAACGAGGGCAACGACATTCTCGACTACATCTCCAACAAGGGGGTGTTCCACTATGAGGATGGCTTCGTCTCCATCCCGCAGGGGCCCGGCCTGGGGGTCGAGGTCAACGAGGACTATGTGACGGAGCGCGCCCGGCAGGGCCATCGCTGGCGCAATCCGGTCTGGCGCCACGAGGATGGCAGCGTGGCTGAATGGTAGGGGTGAAACGGCGATGGCGGGTCGACTGACAGGCAAGCGTATTCTGGTGACGGGTGCCGCCCAGGGCATCGGATTGGCGATGGTGCGGGCGTTCCTGGACGAAGGGGCAGCCGTTTTCCTGATCGATCGGGACGAAGCGCTTCTTGCCGATGTGAGCAACGAATTGGCGGGTCAGGGCGCGCCGATCGCTCACCGGGCCGTTGATATCACCGACGAGCAGGGCATTGCGCGTGCCGTTTCACAGGCTGCCTCGACGATCGGTGAGATCAACGCCCTCGTCAACAATGCCGGCATCAATGTTTTCGCCGAGCCGTTGCAAACGACGGACGAAGAGTGGCAGCGATGCTTCGACGTCAATCTCAAGGGGGCCTGGAACTGCTGCAAGGCGGTCCTGCCGGGGATGATTGCGGGCGATGGCGGCGTCATTCTGAACATCGCTTCGACGCATGCCTTCACCATTATCCCCCACACCTTCCCCTATCCCCTGGCCAAGCACGCCTTGCTCGGCATGACCAAGTCGCTGGCGCTGGAATATGCCGGCCGCAACGTGCGGGTGAACGCGCTTGCGCCTGGCTATGTCTCGACACAGAAGGTGGTCGATTACTGGAACAGCTTCCCTGATCCCGAGGCCGCCAGGGCGCAGACGTTGAAGCTGCATCCGGGGGGCCGCATCGCCACGCCCAGGGAAATCGCGCTTGCCGCGGTGTTCATGATCTCGGACGAATGTCCCTTCATGAACGCAGCCTGCCTGACTGTCGATGGCGGCCTCAGCGTCCAGCAGCATCCCTGACCGTCGAGCTTCCCGCCATCGCCATAGCGAGCGCTGGCCAGCTGAACCTGAGAAGTGGCGGGAAATTATATATCGGCCTTATCAAACCTCTGGCGACGTTGAGGGCGATCTCGTCGACATGACGCTGCATGGTGTCGGTATTGGCGAAGGGCAACGCCAGCGCGGCTCCTGTTCCGAGCGCGGGGCAGATGGCGCCGAACAGGGAGGCGCTCTCATAGCGCTGATCGGCGGGTTGGATCGGTCGCGTGCCCCGCCGCGCCCACTGCCGGACGAGGCCGTTCTTCTGCCCGATACGGGCTTCGTCTTGATCCGAAGGACGCGCAGCGAAACCAGATCTCGGTCTTCTTCTTGCGGATCAAGTCCGCGAGGTGGGCCGCGAGCGTACGCAGGAGGTTTTTTGAACGCCTGGATGACCTTGCTGTTTTGCTTGGGATGTCGTGGCCTGGCTTTCCACGAGCTGGACCGGTTCCACCTGCTGCGCAGCCGAAGATGATCGTCGCGGATCTGACACTGGACGAGACGATTCTGGCAGCGGTCGTCATGGGGCTCAAAGGACTGCGTCAGCAAACCTTTTAAGTCCGCACGCGGTGGTGCCTGTGTCGAGCATGTGAAATCGGAACCTGGGCTGTCCCTCCCAAATGCCAGCACACATCGGCGACAAAAGGCCATTGCGTCCCGCCCCGATCTCCTTTATATCCGTATTGAAATGAATATCACATAGTGAAATTTATTTCAATTTTAAAAACAACACCGGGAGACAGCCCGGCGAACACCATCGGGAGGTGAGGATGGCCATCAGGAATTGGCTCATCGGAGTGGCCGCGAGCGCGGCTTTCGTGTCTGGCGCGAGCGCGCAGGCAGACAGCAAGTTCCGTTGCAAGGAAGGCGAGACCTATGTGATGAACGTCATGGTCTCGGGGGTGGAATATTGGTTCCCGGTCTATGAAGCCTTCAAGCAGGCCGCCCAGTCGATGGGCTGCAAGACCGCCTATACCGGCACGCCGGAATATGACGTCACCAAGCAGATCGCGAGCTTCGACCAGGCTCTGGCCAAGAACCCGGCCGGCATCCTGGTGCATCCGATGAATTCGGATCCTTTCATCGAGCCGATCAACCGCGCGGTGGATTCCGGCGTCTCCGTGGTGACCTTCGCGGCCGACTCACCCAACTCCAAGCGCGCTTCCTATGTCACCTCCGACAACAACCGGGAGGGCAGCGCCGCCGCCGACATGGTCGCCAAGGCGCTGGACGGCAAGGGCGACTATGCCGTCCTGGAAAACCCGGGGCAGGACAATCATGACAAGCGCGTCGCCGCCTTCATCGCCCGCATGGGCGAGAAATATCCCGGCATGAAGCTGGTCGGCCGCGCAGCCACCAACCAGGACCCGACCAAGGCCTATCAGGCGGTGCAGTCCCTGGCCCAGGCCAATCCCAATCTCGCCGCCTTGTTCATGCCCGAGGCCAATTCGGCCCTGGGAGCAGCCCAGGCCTCCCAGGAGCTCGGCGGCAAGATCAAGGTGATGACCGCCGACGTGAACGCCAAGATCCTCGACATGATCAAGGCCGGCCAGGTCTTCGGCTCGGTCAACCCCAACCAGGGCATCCAGGGCTATATGGGCTTCATGCTGCTGTTCATGGCCAAGCACCCTGACCTGATCGACCCGATGAACGACTGGAAGCGTGCCGGCTACAACCCGATGGGCGTGCCCTTCGTCGACAACGGCTTTGCCATCGTGTCCAAGGACAATGCCGACGACTTCTACTGGGACGCTTATCTCAAGCGCCGCGGCACCAAGGGCATCGAGGAATAATCGGGGCGCTCTTCGGACCCGCCTGTAAGCGCAACGTTCTCAGGCGGCGCTGAAGTCCGGAAAGCGCAGTGCGACCCCTCATTCGGCGCTTCGCGCCACCTCTAGTCAACTCAAGAGAGTTGACGACACCCGCAAGGGGAGAAGGTGATTGGCGAGCGTTGCGCCATCCAAAAGATTGCCTTCTCCCCTTGCGGGAGAAGGTGCCGGCAGGCGGATGAGGGGTTGCGTTGCCCTATCCGGACATCAGCCCCCACCCCTCTTCCAAGACGAAGACCGGCCATGACCCATGATTTCGCCCTCGAAGTGACAGGCATCAGCAAGGCCTATGGAGCGATCCAGGCCCTGCGCGATGTCAGCCTCGGCGTCCGCAAGGGCGAGATCCATGCCCTCGCTGGCGAGAACGGCGCCGGCAAGTCCACCCTGATGAACATCATCGACGGCATCGTCAGGCCCGATGCCGGCGAGATCCGCATCCGCGGCGAAAAGGTCGAGATCGGCTCGCCGGCGCGGGCGCAGGAACTCGGCATCGGGCTGGTGCACCAGGAGATCGCCCTGTGCGGCGGCATCTCGGTGGCCGAGAACATCTTCATGGCCGCAACAAACCGCCGCCGCAGCTTCTTCATGAATTACGGCGAGCTGCGTGAAAAGGCCCGCGCCATCCTGGCCGAACTCGGCAGCATCGACCCCGACAGCCTGGTCGGCGAGCTCACCATTTCCGAGCAGCAGATCGTCGAGATCGCCAAGGCGCTCACCCTCGACTGCTCGATCCTCATTCTCGACGAGCCGACCGCCGCGCTGACCGAGCGTGAAGCCGGCAAGCTCTTCGCCATCATGGCCGGCCTCAAGGCGCGCGGCATCTCCATCATCTATATCAGCCACCGCATGGCGGAGATCTTCGCCCATTGCGACCGCATCACCGTGCTGCGCGACGGCCAGCACGTCTCCACCGACGATATCGCCGCCATGACGCCCGAAAGCGTCGTCGGCAAGATGGTCGGCCGGGCGCTGGGCACGCTCTATCCGCCGAAGAACCCGCAAAGCGCCCAAGCGCCCGCCTTGATGGCGGTGGAGGGCCTCAGCGATGGTGTGCGCTTCAAGGACATTTCCTTCGAACTCCGGCGTGGCGAGGTGCTGGGCGTCGCCGGGCTGATCGGCGCCGGGCGCACGGAAATGGCGCTCGGCATTTGCGGCCTGATGCCTCGCAGCGGCGGCAGGATCCGGCTCGAGGGACGCGAGGTGACGCCCGCGACCTATGCCGACAGCATCGCCAACGGCATCGTCTATCTCTCGGAAGATCGCAAGGGATCGGGCGTTTTCCTCGACCTGCCGATCGCCGCGAATGTCTCGGCCCTCGATCTCGGCCGCGTCTCCACCCGCCTGGGCTTCGTCGACCGCGCGGCCGAGCGGGAGCAGGCCCGGTGCCTCGGCGATCTCCTGCGCCTGCGCCGCGGCTCGCTCAACGATGCGGTCGCCACGCTGTCGGGCGGCAACCAGCAGAAGGTCGCCATCGCCAAGATGCTGTCGGTGTCCCCCAAGGTCATCCTGCTCGACGAGCCGACCCGCGGCGTCGATGTCGGCGCCAAGGCGGAGATCCATCGCATCCTGCGCGAGCTGGCGGATCAGGGCACCGGCATAGTGGTGATCTCCTCCGAACTGCCCGAACTGATCGGCCTCGCCGACCGCGTCATCGTCATCCACGAGGGCGGGATCGCCGGCGAGGTCACGGGAACCGACATGACCGAGGACAGGCTGATCCGCCTCGCCTCCGGATTGAGCAAAGACGCCGGGAGGGCGGCATGAGCGTGATGGGTGAGACCTCAGTGAACCAGAAGCATCCTGAAGCGCCGTCGCATGCGCGTCTGAACTGGCTGCGCGGCCTCGGCAATATGCGCGAGCTCGGCCTTGTGCTGATCATCCTGGCGCTGTGCGTGGTGATGTCCTTCGCCACGCCCTATTTCCTGACCTGGACCAATCTGCGCGCCATGACGATGTCCTTTGCCGTCGAAGGCATCGTGGTGGTCGGCATGACCGTGCTGCTGATCGTCGGCGCCATCGATCTTTCTGTCGGTTCCGTCGTCTGCTTCGCCATGGTGATCGGCGGCTGGCTCTTCCTGGCCGGCATCGATCCCTGGCTCGCCAGCGCCATGGCCATCCTCGCCTGCTCGGCCATCGGCGCCTCCATGGCGCTGGCGGTCACGCGCATCGGCCTGCATTCCTTCATCGTCTCGCTCGCCTTCATGGTGATCGTGCGGGGGCTCTGCCTGGCGATCACCGGCGGCACGCCGCTGTCGCTGTTTTCCCTGCCGCCGAGCTTCAAATTCATCGGGCAGGGCTCGGTCTACGGCGTACCGGTCGTCATCCTGATCTTCCTCGCCGTGGTCGTCACTTTCGACATCCTGCTGCGCAAGGCCACTTTGTTCCGCCGCGTGTTCTATACCGGCTCCAACGAACGGGCCGCCGCCTATTCGGGCATCCGCACCGCCCGGGTGAAGTTCTTCTGCATCGTGCTGTGCTCGAGCCTGGCCGGTGTCGCCGGCATCATCTACATGGCCCGCTTCGGGGCGGCGACGCCGACCTTCGGTGTCGGCATGGAGCTCAACATCATCGCCGCCGCCGTGATCGGCGGGGCCAGCCTCAATGGCGGCTCGGGCACCATCCTCGGCGCCATCCTCGGCATGGCGCTGCTGTCGGTGGTGTCGAGCTCGCTGATCCTGCTCGATGTCTCGCCCTACTGGCAAGACACCATCCGCGGCCTGATCCTGTTTGCCGCCGTCGCCTTCGATCACCTGCTACATAAGCGCAAGCAGGCTCTGACTCGGAAGGCATAGGACAAGCACCGTGGCAAAAGACAACGAAGGCGACCAGCGGCTCCGCCGCATCCATCGGGTATTGGTCATGCATTACATCGAAGGCCTTTCGCAGGCCGAGATAGCCAAGCGCACCGGCCTGTCCCATCCGATGGTCAACCGTCTCGTCAAGGAGGGGCATGAGCGCGGCTATGTCAGGATCGAGGTGAAGTCGCCGCGCCAGGACCTGTTCGAGCTCGAACAAGCCCTGGCTGAGGCGAGCGGCCTCACGGAGGCAATGGTGGTGCCCACCGCCTCCGACCAGGACAGCGTCAACCTCCAGGCTGCCGGGCGGTCGGTCGCCGACCATATCCTCACCGTGCTCCGGGACGGCGACACCATCTGCGTCTCGGGCGGGGTCGGCGTCAGCGCGGTCATCCAGGCCATGGAGCCCACCCGCGCCTATGACGTAACCGTGGTGCCGGCGACCGGCGGTGTGCAGGGCAAGCATTTCGTCGACGTCAACCATCTTGCCGCCCAGCTCGCTTCCAAGCTGCAGGGACGCGCCTTCCAGATCCATGCGCCGATCTTCGCCGCCTCGCGCGCCGAACGGGACGTGCTGATGTCGCTGCAATCGGTCGGCGAGGTGCTGGACCGCGCACGCGCTGCCCGCATCGCTTTGGTCGGCATCGGCTCGGTGCTGTCGGAGAGCTCGACCTATTTCAGCCTGCACGCTCCGGGCGCCGGCGGGCTTGACGGGCTCCGGCAGAGCCGGGCGGCCGGGGAGCTGATCGCCCATCTGATCGACGCCGACGGGCATCTCTGCGACTACCCGCTCAATGAACGCGTCGTCGCGCTCAGCCCCGAGGAGCTCCGGACCATCCCAATGACCATCGGCATCGCCGCCGGCGCCCACAAGGCAGAGCCGATCGCCGGCATCCTGCGCGGCGGCTATCTCGACATTCTTGCCACCGACGAGGCGACCGGTACCCACGTTCTCGACATTCTCAAGAGGCCGACATGACCCCTCCAATTCCCTTGCGCAAACTGGGCCATTCCGACATCGCGGCGACCGCCATCGCGCTCGGCACCTGGGCCATGGGCGGCTGGATGTGGGGCGGCCATGACGACGAGGCCTCGATCGCCGCGATCCGCGCCTCCATCGACCAGGGCGTCACGCTGATCGACACCGCCCCCGCCTATGGCCTCGGACGCGCCGAGGCGCTGGTGGGGCAAGCCGTCAAGGGCCGCCGCCAGGAGGTGGTGATCGCCACCAAATGCGGGCTCAACTGGCATCACGGCAAGGGCAATCACTTCTTCGACGAGATGGACCAGAAGGTGCATCGCTATCTCGGGCGCGATGGCATCCTGCACGAGCTCGAGCAGAGCCTCGAACGCCTGCAGACCGATTATGTCGACCTCTACATCACCCATTGGCAGGACCCGACCACATCGGTGGCCGAGACCATGGAGACGCTGTTGGAGCTCAAGCAAGCCGGCCGGATCCGGGCCATCGGCGTCAGCAACGTCACCGCCGATGACCTCGACGCCTATCTTGCCGTCGGGCAGGTGGATGCCATCCAAGAGCGCTATTCCATGCTCGACCGCGCGATCGAGACCAGCCTCCTGCCGATCTGCGCCGCTAACGGCGTCTCCACGCTCAGCTATTCCTCGCTGGCGCTGGGTCTGCTCACCGGCAAGATCGGGCCGGAGCGTGATTTCGCCGGCGACGACCTGCGCAAGGACAACCCCCGCTTCTTGCGCGACAACCGCACTCGCGTCGCCGATTTCGCTGCGGCGGTGAGCCCGCTCGCCTCCGCCCATGGCGCGACGATCGCCCAACTCGTGATCGCCTGGACCATCGCGCAGCCAGGGATCACTTATGCCCTGTGCGGCGCGCGCGACGACAAGCAGGCCAGCGAGAATGCCGCCGCCGGGCGCCTCGTTCTGTCGGCCGACGACCTCGCCGCCATCGACCGCGCCATCGCGGACCATCTTGCCGCCATCACGGCCTGACAGCGTGGAGTTGCAGGCATGACGCTCACCCGGGCGGAACGGCTCGACAGGTTGCGCGCGAAGGACCGTGCCACGGTCCTCGTCGTCGGCGGCGGCATCAACGGCATCAGCACCTTTCGCGAGCTCGCTTTGCAGGGGATCGACGTCGTGCTCGTTGAGCGCGGGGATTTCATGAGCGGGGCCAGCGCGGCGCCATCCCGCATGATCCATGGCGGGCTGCGCTATCTGGAGAATGGCGAATTCGGGCTGGTGAAGGAGTCCCTGCTGGAGCGCAACCGCCTGCTGCGCAACGCGCCGCATTATGTCAGCGCCCTGCCGACCCTTGTCCCGCTGGGCGATCGTTTCTCCGGCATGGTGTCGGCGGCGCGCCGGTTTTTCGGCGGGCGGCCGAAGCCGGGACCGCGCGGCGCCCTGATCGTGAGGCTGGGACTCGCCCTCTATGATTTCTATGCGCGCCGCGAGCGCCAATTGCCGCAGAGCCGTTTTTTCGGCCGCCGTGCCACCCGCCTGAACTGGCCCGACTTCCATCCCGACATCAACTATGCCGCGCTTTATCACGACGCCAAGATCAGCCGGCCGGAGCAGCTCGGCCTCGAACTGATCGCTGATGCCGAGGCGGCCTCATCCGAGGCGTTCGCGCTCAACCATCTCGGCCTCACCAGCCTGGATGGCACGATCGCAGAGCTCACCGACAGCCTGACCGGCGAGCGCATCCCCTTGGCCGCCGATGTCGTCGTCAATGCCAGCGGAGCCTGGATCGACCAGACCAACGCCCTGCTCTCGGGGCGGCAGACCACGCTGATCGGCGGCACTAAGGGGTCGCATCTCGTCCTCGACAGCCCCGCCCTCCTCGAGGCCATCGGCGAGCGCATGGTCTATTTCGCCAACCGCGAAGGTCGCGTGTGCATCCTGTTCGCCCATTTCGGCCATATCCTCGCCGGATCGACCGACATCCGTGTCGACACACCCGACGGCGTACGCTGCGAGGCGAGCGAAACCGCCTATATCCTGGACTCGATCCGCGAGGTCTTTCCCGGCATCGCCCTGTCGGAAGCCGATATCCTGTTCCGCTTCGCGGGCGTGCGTCCTCTGCCCCGGGCCGATGCGAATGTGAATGCCGAGATCTCGCGCGACCACAGCTGCGAATGGTCGACGCCTCCGGGGGCAGTCCCCGTCCTCAACCTCGTCGGCGGCAAGTGGACGACATTCCGTGCCTTCGGTGCCCAGGCCGCCGATACGGTGCTGGCCCGCCTCGGGATCGATCGCACACGCTCGAGCGAGGCACTGGCGATCGGCGGCGGCAAGGACTTTCCGCGAGGCGAAGCCGAACGCCGGGACTGGATGCGCCGCGCCGCCGCCTCGACGGGGGTGTCGGAAGAGCGCTGTGCCACGCTGCTCGAACGCTACGGCACGCGGATGCTCGATTTCACGCCGGACGTCGACGATATCAGCCTCGCCGGCTTGCCTGAATACAGCCGCGACGAGGTCCGCTGGCTTCTCTCGAACAGCCAGGTCGCCACTTTGGCCGACCTGGTGCTCCGGCGCATGACCATCGCCTTCAGCGGCGGGCTCTCGCTCGACGCCATCCACGAACTCGCCGCGCTGGCGGCATCAGCCCTCGGCTGGAGCGAGGCCCGCACACAAGACGAGATCGACCGGCTCCTCGCTCATCTCGATCACATTCACGGCCTCACGGCGGCAACGCTGGCGGCCCGCAACCTCTCGTCTCCGGTCTCTCTATTACCCTCCCCTGGAGGGGGAGGGTCGACGCAAAGCGTCGGGGTGGGGTGACTTCTTGGCGAGAAAGTTTCGTTCTCCCCGCCAACCCTGCCTATTCCCACCCCACCCCGGCCCTATGGGCCGACCCTCCCCCTCCAGGGGAGGGTAAAAAAGCCACAGGGAAGACTCATGTATCTAACCAAGAAAGTTCGGATGAACCGCCTGTTCGGCGCCGGCAAATGTCTTGACGTCGCCATCGATCATGGCGTGTGCAACGAGCCTTCCTTCCTCGAGGGGCTGGAGGACATGGGCAAGGTCGTGCGCATGCTGGCCGATGCCGGCCCCGATGCCATCCAGATGAATTACGGCCAGGCCGACCTGCTGCAGGAGATGCCGGGCAAGCACAAGCCGGCCCTAGTGATGCGCATCGACATGGGCAATCCCTACAACCGCCAGCGTCATCGCGAGATGTGGGCCCTCTTACAGAACGCGCAGGATCCCATTGCTCCGGCGCTGCGCATGGATGCGGCCTGCGTAGTGGTCAATCTCTTCATGCTGCCGGACGAGCCGGGCCTGTTCCGCCAATGCATCGAGAACATCTCGCGGGTGGCGCAGGACTGCGAAAAATACGGCATGCCGCTGATGATCGAGCCGCTGGTGATGCAACCGGCCAGCGAGCGCGGCGGTTATCTCGTCGATGGCGACGCGGAAAAGATCGTGACGCTGGTGCGCCTTGCCCGCGAGCTCGGCGCCGATATCGTCAAGGCCGACCCGACCAGCGACCCAGCCGATTTCCATCGCGTGGTCGAGGCCGCCCGCTGCCCCGTGCTGGTGCGCGGCGGCGGCAAGGCGGATCTGCGCCAGGTCTTCGCCAATTCTCATGCTTTGATGTGCCAGGGCGCCCATGGCATGGTCTATGGCCGCAACATCTACCAGCACGACAACCCCGCCCGCGTGGTCAAGGCACTGATGGCGATGATCCATCAGGGTGCCGACGACGGCGAGGCCTGGGCCATCTACGAGGCCGCAGCGTGAGCCGCTATCTCCTCGGCATCGATGCCGGCAATACCGTGGTCAAAGCCGTCCTGTTCGATCTCGACGGACGTGTCCTGGCGCGGGCCGCGCTAGACGGCCAGTCGCGCCAGCCCCAGCCCGGCTATGTCGAGCGCGACATAGCCGAACTCTGGGCCAATGCCGCCGCGGTGATCCGGCGCTGCCTGGACGGGGCCGGCGTCGAAGGCAGGCACGTCATCGGCATCGGCACGGCCGGTCACGGCAACGGCCTCTATATGCTCGACCGGCACGACCAGCCGCTGATCGGCATCCAGTCGATCGACAACCGGGCGGCCGAGCTCGCTGCCGGGCTGCGCGCCTCGCCGGTCGCCGACGCCCTCTATCCGCTCTGCCTGCAGCGGCCCTGGCCAGCCCAAACGGCGACGCTGCTGCTCTGGCTCAAGCAGAACCGGCCCGACCTCTATGCCCAGGCCGGCACCGCCTTCCTGTGCAAGGACGCGATGACGCTGCTGCTCACCGGCAGGCGCGTCTCCGATTTTTCGGACATGAGCGGCGCGGGCCTGCTGCGCCTGCCCGAGCGGCGCTATGACGAAGCCCTGCTCGCGGCCTATGGCCTCGGCGATGCCGCCGAGCTGCTGCCGGAGCTTGTTGAATCCGAAGCCTCGGCCGGCGGCGTCACCGCCAGCGCCGCGGCGGCCACTGGCCTCACCGAGGGAACGCCGGTCGCCGCCGGCTTCTTCGACATCATCGCCTCGATGATCGGCTCGGGCGTCAACACGCCCGGCGAAGCGGCCATCGTGGCGGGCACCTGGAGCATCAACCAGGTGGTGCGCGAGATGCCGCTGGCGGACGATACGGTGTTCCATGCCTCGACTTGGCGCCCGGATCGTTATGTCGCCGTCGAGTCGAGCGCCACCTCGGCGGTCAATCTCGAATGGTTCGTGCGCGAATTCGGGGGCGGGCATGGCGCCGCCGGCTTCGAGGCCTGCAATGCCCTGGTGGCCTCGGTTGCGCCCCACCCGGAGCTGCCGCTGTTCCTGCCCTTTCTGTTCGGCGCGTCCACCCATCCCGACGCGCGGGGCGCCTTCATCGGCCTCGCCGGCTGGCACGGCAAGGCGGAGATGCTGCGCGCGCTCTACGAAGGCGTGGTGTTCGAACATCGCCGCCATATCGAGCGCCTCCGCCGCGCCGGCGCCGAGATCACCCGCGCCTCGTTATCGGGCGGCGGCTCGCGCAGCCCGGTCTGGTGCCAGATGTTCGCCGACATCCTCGATCTGCCCGTCACCGTGGCCGAGTGCCAGGAAACCGGTGCGCTGGGCGCGGCGATCGCGGCGGGCGTCGCGGCCGCCGCCTTTGCGACGCTCGATGACGGCATCGCCGCCATGGTGCGCCAGGCTGCGCAATACCAGCCCAGTACTCCGGACAGGGCGCTTTTGGAGGCGCGCTATCGCCTCTATTGCGGCCTGGCTGAGGCCATGCCCGATCACTGGAAACGCTATCGCGAGGGCGCATGAACGAACGTCACGATAGCGAACGCACCGATCTCGGGGCCTACGACTACGTCGTCGTCGGCGCCGGATCCGGCGGCTGCGTGCTGGCCAACCGGCTCAGTGCGGATCCCAACGCCAGGGTGCTGCTGCTCGAAGCCGGCGGCTCAGACCGCTATCACTGGATCCATATCCCGGTCGGCTATCTCTATTGCATGGGCAATCCCCGTACCGACTGGGGCTACCGGACCGTGGCCGAGCCGGGCCTGAACGGGCGCTCGCTCGCCTATCCGCGCGGACGGGTGATGGGCGGCTGCTCCTCGATCAACGGCATGATCTATATGCGCGGCCAGGCCGCCGACTATGACCATTGGCAGCAGCTCGGCAATGCCGGCTGGGGCTGGGACGACGTGCTGCCGCTGTTCCGGCGCTCGGAAGACCACCATGCCGGGAGCACGCCCCTCCATGGCGCGGAGGGCGAACTGCGTGTCGAGCGCCAGCGCCTGTCCTGGCCCGTTCTCGACGCGGTGCGCGAGGCGGCCGAGGAACTCGGCGTGCCCCAGATCGACGACTTTAATGCCGGCGACAACACCGGCTCGGCCTATTTCGAGGTCAACCAGAAGGCCGGCTTTCGCTTCAACGCCGTGCGTGCCTTCATCAATCCCGTCAGGCAGCGCAAGAACCTCACCATTCTCACCCATGCCATGGCAGAGCGCATCCGCGTCGCCGATGGACGGGCCGAAGGCGTCGAATTGAGCCTGCACGGCAAGCCCTCTTGTGTCGCGGTCAAGCGTGAGGTGGTGCTGACGGCCGGCGCCATCGGCACGCCCCAGCTCCTCCAGCTGTCAGGCATCGGCCCGACGGCGCTCCTGGCCAGGTACGGCATCCCGCTCGTGCTGGACGCGCCAGGGGTCGGCGAGAACTTGCAGGACCATTTGCAGATCCGCACCATCTTCAAGATCAGCGGCGCGCGCACCCTCAACGAGTGGCAGGCTTCACTACTCGGCAAGGCTCAGATCGCCCTCACTTATGCCCTCAAGCGTTCGGGACCGATGGCAATGGCGCCGAGTCAGCTCGGCATCTTCATGAAATCGGATCCGCGCTTTGCCGATGCCAATATCGAGTTCCACGTTCAGCCCCTGTCGCTCGACGCCTTCGGGTCGCCGCTGCATCCCTTTCCGGCCATCACCGTCTCCGACTGCAATCTCCGGCCGGAGGCGCGCGGCCATGTCCGCATCGTCTCGCCGGACATCCAAACCCATCCGGAAATCGCGCCGAACTATCTCTCGACGGAAGGCGACCGTGCGGTCGCGGCCGATTCGATCCGTGCGGCCCGCCGCCTGATGGCGACCAGGCGCATGCAGGCCTTCCGACCGGAGGAGCTGAAGCCCGGGCCGGCGATCCAGTCAGCCGACGATCTCGCCAAGGCTGCCGGCGACATCGCCACCACGATCTTCCACCCCGTCGGCACGGCCCGGATGGGCAGCGACGCGGCAGCCGTGGTCGACCCCCAGCTGCGCCTGCGCGGCATTTCAGGCCTGCGCATCGCCGACGCCTCTGTTATGCCGACCATCGTCTCCGGCAACACCCATGCGCCCGTGGTGATGATCGCCGAAAAGGCCTCGGACATGATCGCCATGGCTTGGCGGGGGTGAGCTGCAGCAATAGCCTACCACCAGAACCGGCCAGCTTGACAGCGACATGGGCGACGCAAGGAGGAGAGAGGACGGCGCGGCGGACGTTCCCAGCCCATAAGGAGGGTCAGCACTGATTAATGATCCCATGATTGTCGTCGAGCGAAATCGAGACCCCGTATTTGCATGAGCGCGCCGCCAGATCCTCGATCATATCGCATGCCAGAGTCGCAGGTGCGGGAACAGGCACGATGCGCTCGTGATAATTCAGGGCCTCCAGCCTCTCGCCGCCGATCACGATGGGATGGAGATCGATCGACTGGAGACGGGCGTCGGCATCGAAGCGGCATGTCGCGACGAGGCTCTTCCAGACCTCCGGCGCACTCCAGACCGCCTCGCCCTCATCGAGGTGGAACAGAAAATTGCCGAGCCCGTAGAAGATCGGCGCACCCCGATGAATTTCGACGGGCTGCAGGACGGGAGCGCCGTGACTGACGAACACGCCCGCACCTGCGTCGATGCAGGCACGCGCAAATGCCTGGACCCATTCCGGGACGTCGCGCCAGCTCGGTTCCCAATGATGATGATGAAGGTAGGCGATGACGAAGGCTCCTTCAGTGGCTGCCTTACGGATCGCCGACAGATGGATCTCTGAGCTGACCTCGTCCACCAGGATCCTGCGCTTGTTCCCGTTCGCCCTGCGAAAGATCGTGCCATAGAAATCGATGTCGTCGACGGAGTGCAGCTGAGGCGGATCGTGGGGCTGGGCATAGTTGCTCCTTTCCATGCGACTGCTTTGAAACGCCTCCTGAATGCCACTCAAAGCATCAAAGTTCGATGGTTCCACCTCGAATACCCTTGAAACCTCGAGTCCGTTGACGCCGGGGCGTGCCGGTCGCCGGTCCGTTGCGTCGGCGGCATACATCGTCGCGGGCCCAGGCCCGGCATCCACTGCCACGAGCGCCACGGACCTCTTGCCGAAGGTCTTGATACCCGGCCGCTGTGCTTTGGATAAATCAGTGCCGATACCGGCATGAAGGAAGTCCCTGGCCGCAACCTCCTCGAGCGTCGACAGGATGCCCGGCGGGCCCAGGTCGAAAGCATGGTTGTTGGAGAGTGCCAGGGCATTGAAGCCGATGTCCTTCAACGCATCCAGAACCACGGGCGCCGAGCAACCAAAATAACTCCCCTTCAGCGGCCAGCCACCGTGTCGGCCGAACACCGTGGTCTCGAAGTTCGTGAAAGCGATATCGGCCTTCTGGATCAACGATTTGATCGTGGCAAACCTCTCGTCGGAAACCTGGCGAACATCATGATGAATCAGGGATTGCCCGGTCAGGACAAGCGTGAACGGCGAAGGCATGGCTGAGGCTCTTGGAGATGAATTCAGAAAATGGGACAGGCGGGTCGGGGACGGGGGGAGCAATCACTTCTCGGTCTGCGGAGAAATATCGACACCGAACCATTTCAGGCTGATCCTGCCGAGCGACCCGTCCTTGGCGCTCGCCTCAATGGCTTTGTTGAAGGCTTGTGCGAGATCGGCGTCCTCCTTGCGAAGGCCGATCCCGACACCGGGACCCCATGTGCCCCCGGAAAGCTGGGGGCCGAAGAAATCGACGGCCTTTCCCTCCGGCGTTTCGAGAAACTGCTTCCAGACGAGATAGTCTCCCAATCCGCCGTCGATGCGCTCGGATGTAAGATCGAGCTTCAGATTTTCCTGGCTGTCATAGCTGCGCACCTGGGCAATATCGCCGAAGAGCTCCCGGACGACAGCCTCCGAATTCGAGGACCGCAGCACGCCGAGCGTCTTGCCCGTCAGGCTCTCCCTCAGCTTGTCGATGAGCGCCTTCTTCTCCGCGTCGATGTCCGTCAGGTTCAGCTTGGCCTTGGTATCACCGGGCGGCAGGCCGAGGTTGCGGCGCATGACGATCTGGTTCGGCCCCACGGCATAGGGCACTGAGAATGCGATCGATTTCTTGCGCTTTTCCGTGATCGACATGCCGGCGATGATCGCGTCGTACTTCTTGACCAGAAGGCCGGGGATGATGCCGTCCCAGTCCTGGGCGACGAAGGTGCATTGCAGCTTCATCCGGGCGCAGAGTTCATTGCCCACATCGATGTCGAACCCGACAAGCGCACCGTTCGCGTCAATGTAGTCCCAGGGCGGCGAAGCCCCTTCCGATGCGATGGTGATCGCCTTGCGCTCCTCGGCACGGGTAACGCTGCTGGCGAGCAGGGTTGCCAGAACGGCCAAAGCCAGATGTCGTTTCATGGTATTCCCCTTCTTCTTGGTTCGGTTCCTGATCATTCGCCGAGATGTATCCGCCGCAGGTTCTCGCGGAGGCCGCAGGCAACGCCCGTTTCGTCCGTGTCCCAGGCATCTGCGAGATCCTGCAACGTGATGCGCTCAGCGCCTGAAGCGCCGAGCAGGATCGCTTCATCCCCGAGCTTTGCTTCGGGAATATCGCTGACATCGACGCGAAGATGTTCGAGATGGACGGGGGGTACGATGGCAGCGCGCCGCCCCCTGATCAGCACGGCGGTCTTGGACCGGGGATATCGCGGCATCCCCTGTCCCCAGCCGATTCCGAGAACAGCCAGGCGCATGGCCGCACGATATCCCGGAAGGTCCGGTGGCGCGCCCATACTGTCGTCGCTCGCCTTGAGTGCGACGATGCGGGCTTTGATTGCTGACAGGGCAGGGCGGACGATCAACCCCCGGCGATCCGCATGGGCACCCGTCAATCCAAAAAGGAGCGCGCCGGGATCCACCGCATCCATGTCGAACTCCGGATGGCGAAGCAGGCTTTCACTGCTCGACACCATGATCGTTGCGGGACGGTGGCCTGTCGCCTCGAGTTCCTTGAGAAGAGGCAGCAGGCGTGTAACCTGCTCTGGCGCCGAAGCGCCAGCCTGGCCGAATTCGCTGAGATGGGCATAGAGGCCGTCGACCACGATATTAGCCTGCGACGCGCATAGATCGATCAGATGCCGAAGACCCGAGGGAGCCACGCCGGCGCGCCAAAAACCGAGATCCACCTTTACGAAGATCTTCAGCGGAATGCCGGTCGATAGCCAGCTCCGCAGATCCTCTTCACCGGAAATCGTGATCGTCAGATCGAGCTTCCGGACAAGCTCGACGGCGTTCGGACCAATGCCCGGATACATCAGGATAGGCTTTCGCGGCGCCGCCTTTCGCACCGCCAGGGCGTCGGCGATCGAGACCACACCGAAGGCATCGACATCGGCCGCGCACAGGAGGGCGGCTACCTGTTCTGCTCCGCATCCATAGGCGTCCTGCTTGAGGCAGGCGATGAACTTCGTGGTCGAGCCGATCGCCATTCGAATGGCGCGGTAGTTGGAGGCGATCGCCGACAGATCGATCTCGCGCCAGGCGGCTTCGCCGAGCTGAAGCGGACCGTGATGGTGATTACTGTTCATGGGCCACCTGCGAGAGGGCGACCCGGCCGGGTTTGGATTTGGCGCGCGGTGCGCCATTCAACTGCGCCTCCAGCATGTGAAAGGCGCCGGTCAACAGGAATGTCAGGCCGAGATAGAGCAAGCCGGCCGCAATGAAGATCTCGTAGGGGGCGAAGGTCTCCGAAACCAGCTTGCGCGATAGGCCGGTGATTTCGAGCAGCGTCACGGTGCTGGCGAGGGACGTCGCCTTGACGAGGCTGATGACTTCATTGGCATAGGAGGGAAGCACGCTTCGGAAGGCGATCGGGAAGATGATCCGGCGCTTGATCTGCAAGGGCGACATGCCCACGGCCTGCGCCGCCTCGATCATGCCAGGGGCGACGCTCTGGATCCCGCCGCGAAAGATCTCCGTCGTGTAGGCGGCGCCATTGAGCGAGAAGGCAATGAGGCAGCACCAGAATGGTTCGCGTAGCGCAACCCATAGGACGCTCGACCGAATGAAGCCGATCTGACCGAGGCCGTAATAGATGATGAAGAGCTGCACGAGCAGCGGGGTACCGCGCAAAACATAAGTGTAGGCCAGCACGGGCAGGGACAGCCAGCGCCGCGACGATGCGCGCATGAAGGCCAGGGGAACCGAGATCACGAGGCCTGCCAGGAGCGACGCGAAAGTCAGCAGCAGCGTCAGTGGAATGCCGCCGGCAAGCGTTACGGTGCTGGTAAGAAGGAGTGCGATATCCATGGCGGAACGCCTCACCGCCCGCGAACGGCGAAACGCCGTTCGAGCAGGTTGAAGATCACCAGCGCCAGGCTGGTTAGCGCGAGATAGAGGGCCGACGCGGCCAGATAGAAGGTCAGCGGAGCCCGCAACGAACCTGCGCCGATGGCGGCGATCCGCATGATGTCGGTCAGCCCGACGATCGAGATCAGCGAGGTCTCCTTAACCAGGGAGATCCACTGGTTCGCGAGCGCGGGCAGGGCAATGCGCAACATTTGCGGAAGGGTGACCAGCAGCCAGGTCTGCCAGGGATGCAGCCCGAGCGAGCGGGCCGCCTCGATCTGCCCCGTGGGTATGCTGAGCACGGCGCCTCGAAAGATCTCAGCGGTGTAGGCGCCGAAGACGACGGTGAGGGAAACGACGCCCGCCAGAAATGCATTGACCTCGACATAGCGCCCGAAGAAGGCGCTGATGGCGACCGTGCCCCCGAAATAGATCAACAGGATGATGATCAGTTCGGGCACGCCGCGAATAATGGTGGTGTAGAAGCCGACGGCCACACTCATGGCCTTCCACCGGGACAAGCGCCCGGCTGCGGCGAGCAAACCGAGGGCCATGCCGAGCACGCCGCTGACAAGCGCCAGCATCACCGTCGTCTTCAGCCCGTTGGCGAATTGCACGGCAAAGCCGTCCATGCAGGAAACCCTTCTATCGATGTGAGGCAAGAAAGCTGCGAAGCCAGCTGGAGGTCGGCGCGGAGAAGAACTTCGAGGGAACGCCTTCTTCCTCGATCAGCCCTTGGTGCATGAAGGCAGCTCGTGTCGACACCTGTCTTGCGAAGGCAAGTTCGTGAGTGACGATCACCATCGTGCGCCCTTCCTCCGCCAGCGCCGCCATGACACGAAGCACCTCGCCTACCAGCTCCGGATCGAGCGCGGAGGTCGGTTCGTCGAAGAGCAGCGTGCGTGGTTCCATGGCGAGCGCGCGGGCGATCGCCACGCGTTGCTGCTGTCCGCCGGAGAGATGGCGAGGATAGGCATCCGTCTTGTCGGAAAGCCCGACCTTGGTCAGGTAGTGACGGCCGCGATCGGCGGCCTCATCGCGCCGGATCCCTTTGACGAGGACCGGACCCTCCGTAACGTTTTCAAGCACGGTCTTGTGCGGCCAGAGATTGAAGTTCTGGAACACCATGCCCATCGAGGCCCGAATGCGCCGGGCCTGCCGATGGTCGATGACGTTGGCTTGCCCGCCCTGCTGCGATGCAGCTCGTATGGCCAGCTTCTCGCCGTCGACCCAGATATCGCCCCGGTCGGGAATCGTCAGGAGGTTGAGGCAGCGCAGAAGCGTGCTCTTGCCCGAACCGCTGCTGCCAAGGATCGAGAGAATTTCGCCTGGCCGGATATCGAGATTGACACCACACAGGACGGCATTGCCGCCCAGCCTTTTCTCGATCCGCTCAGCGCGTATGCCGTGCTGGACGGCCTGTCGGAACATCGGACCGCTCTTCATCAGCCCCTCCGCGCCGGTGAACGCTGCTTGGCGCCGATACGGGCAATGGGAACTATTGGACACGGCAAGGCCTTTGCTGCGCGCATGGGAGCGGCACCACTTTTTGATGTGTGTTGTCGTTGCGAAGGACGCTGCTTTGGTCCGATGGCGCCGAGTGGCGTTCTGACCTGTCCCCGACCCCAGAATTGCCCGCGCGCTCGCCGAGATCAATTTATAAGCGAGATTATTTTTCGATAAGTTCAGCTAATAAGGTTTGCTACCACTTCAATTCGAACGACCAATTATGGCCTTCGGCAGGCGATTGGCCTGGCGCGATCTGTGCGACGGTATAAGTTGAGCTTTGTCCTGAAAGGCGGCAATCGGCAGCTGCACGGAAGCCCATCATGGTGGAAATCTCAAAGACGGGCATCACGCTCCGCCAGCTTCAGATCCTGCGCGAGGTCGTCAGATCGGGCTCGGAGCGCAGTGCCGCCAAGGCACTCGGAATCACCCAGCCTGCCGTCAGCCAGCAAGTTCGGATCTTGGAAGGCTTGCTTGGCGTGCAATTATTCGTGCGGGACAAGGGGCGGCTGGTTCCGACGGCCCATACGATGACCCTTTTTCGCGACACCGACGCCACCTTCCTCCAGATCGAAAGGGTTGCCAAAACGGTTGCATCCCTGAAGGGCGTCGATAGCGACACGATCAGCATCGCGGCACCGCATATCTTCTCGCTCCGGCTTCTTCCCGAGGCTTTTTGCAAATTGCGTTCGCGCCAGTCGTTTGCGGGAATGGTGCTCAAATCGGGCACCTATCCTGAGGTGGCCGAGCATGTCCTGGAGGGACGTGCCGATCTTGGAATTGCTCGGTTACCTTTGGACGGGAATGTTTTCGACTGGTGCCCGGCAACGACTGCGACCAATGTCTATGTCTGCCCCCGCGGTCACCGCTTCACCCAAAAGGACATCATCAGGCCGGAGGACCTTGTGGGAGAGGCGCTGGCGGATGTCGAACCGGGAATGCAATCCCATCTCATGAACGAGAATGCCATGAGGTATATGGGAGCAGAACCTCATCTGGCGATACAGGTCGATGTCATCGGCCAGGAGGTGAGTTTCGTTGCTGCGGGTCTCGGCATCTCCAGCAGCAACACCTTCGCCGCGAGCCAGTTCGCGTCCTTCCCGGTTGAAGTCCGTCCTTTCGAGCCGAGTGCCCTCTACCATTATGTCATATTCTGGCAAAAGGGACGGAAACTTGGAGCCTTACTCCAAGAAACGATTAAAGTTTTGGTTGAATGCGCGCAGGTCGATGCGGGAGTTCCAGAGGGGGGCAACAGAGCGCAAGGCGTCCAATGATTACTGGATCTGTCATGGTCAGTGCCTGTCCCGCCTTCGCGGCAAGCTTATCTCTCGGCTCTACGCCGCAGCGTCACTATTCAGCCACAGGAGCTTGCTGCTTTTACTGCGCCAACCTTACCGCCTGGCTGCGCATCAACCCACCGGGCGAGGCCTTGCCGGAGACTGGCGCATGTCGGTCAGCGATGTAACCGCTGGTATTACGGATTGTCGACGCAGGCGTCGGCCAAGCACTCCTCGATCTTCCTGAGAAATCTGATGCCCGGTGTGTCATCCTCGGTGATTCTCTTCATCGTGAGCCCGTCGGCGTGGCAGGCCGTGGCCTTGTGTAAGCTCGCCAGGGCTCGAGACAATGTTTGGGCGTCGGTTGCGTTGAGTGTCAGCACGCCCGAGGGCTCGGAAAAAAGCGCGGCGACAGGCGAGCCGTTCAGCAGTTCTTGCACATTGATGGCCTCCCCCAGCGATATCAAGACCGCCTGGTCTTTCGGGTCGAGTTTCACATTTGCCTGAGGACCGATACCGCAAGCGAGCGCCGAAGTGATCGAGAGCACGATCGTTGCAAAAACCACAAGGGAACGCATCCGATCTCCCCCGCAAAGATCACCGCCTGCTGCGCTACTTTGCTGTAAGCGGTCCCAGAATTCAACTTGGGCGCAAGGCAGGGCGCGGTGGTACTTTGAGTGCAAATTGCCATGATGGTGTGCACGGTTCCTTGCGAAGGCTTCAACCCGTCGCGAGCTCGAAAATACCCCGGACAAGCACCCAGGGGGACAATCCGGGCTCGAAGTCCATTTCGCAAGAGAATGGATCGCAGACCGCGCGACGTTCAACGCAAGTAATGGATATGTGGTCTTCGATGGTGGGGAGATGTCTCGACACGTGCCTCGACTGCAAAGACCTCTCGCATAAGCTCTTCCGTGATGACGGCTTCTGGAGGTCCAGAAGTTACGATCTTCCCCTTTTGCAAGACGATGAGCCGATCGCAGAACATGGCGGCATGATTGAGATCGTGCAAGGCGACCACACTGGTGATTGGCAGGCTGGCGACGAGCTTCAACACACCGATCTGGTGCTGAATATCGAGATGGTTGGTGGGCTCATCGAGAATGAGTTCCGTCGGAGCTTGCGCGAGGGCTCTGGCGATCTGCGTGCGCTGCTTCTCGCCGCCTGACAGGCTTTGCCACCGGTCGTTCCGCCGACCTTCCATGCCGGTGCGCTCAAGCGCTTCGTTCACAGTCCTGTCGTCGGCATGCGTCCAGCGTGATAGCCATGACCGATGCGGGAACCGCCCGAGCCTGACCACATCTACAACGCTGAGGTTGGCACCGGTCGTGGCATGCTGCTCGACGAAGGCGACCCGGCGCGCGACCGCCCGAGCGCCGAGCGTTTTCAATTCGTTTCCTTCTAGCAGGACACGGCCGGATTGCGGGCTTTTTAGCCCAGCCAGCAGTCGTAGAAGCGAGGTCTTGCCGGAGCCGTTGGGGCCGAGCAGCCCGAGCATTCGTCCAGGCTCGGCTTCAAAGGACACACCGTCGACGATCGTCTTGCTTCCAATCCGCCAGATCAAATTCTCTGCAGTGATGCTCATGTCGCACGCTGCAGCCGGTATAGAATAACTGAGAAGCAGGGCACGCCAACGAGCGCTGTCACAACGCCGATTGGCAGAACCTGTTGGGGGATCAAGGCGCGCGAAGCGACATCCGCCAATACCATGAAGATGGCGCCGATAAGTGCGCAGGCCGGCAATAGTCGGATGTGGAGCGGACCGATCAAGGATCGGGCCGCATGTGGCACGACCAGGCCCACGAAACCGATCGATCCGACCATGCTGACGATCGCAGCCGTCATTAAAGCAGTAAGGGCAAAGAGGACGATCCGGGCCCGGTCGACATTGACTCCGAGCGAGGCTGCAGTCTCGTCGCCGAAGGCGAAGGTATCGAGCGTCCTCGCATAGGAGAGGCAAGCCACGAACCCAAGGCTGACGACCCCGGAAACCAGCATGAATTCCGGCCAGCGCACACCCCCAAAGCTGCCGAGAAGCCAGAACATGACGTCGCGCGCCTGTTGGGCGTTTCCGGCGGTGGTTACGATATAAGAGGTCGCGGCATTAAAGAGCTGCGAGGCTGCCACGCCCGCCAGAATGGTGCGATCGGCACCGCCGCGCGTGCCGTTGGACAGGAGTGCCACGAAGCAGAAGGCGGCAAAGGCGCCGAGGAAGGCCCCGGCTGACAGAGACACGGCGCCGGCACCGATTCCCAAAATAATGATGGCGACGGCCCCCGTCGACGCACCGGCGGAAATACCGAGCACATAAGGCTCCGCGAGCGGGTTGCGCAGCAAGGATTGCATGATGGCGCCGGACAGGGCAAGACCCGCTCCGCAGAAGGCTGCCACCAGGGCGCGGCTCAAGCGGTAATCCCAGATCACCGTCTCGTAGACGCGGTCGATCTCTCCGACCGACCAGCCGAGACGGTTAGCGACGGCCGCGAAGGTGATGTCGAGCGGAATTGGCAGGTCACCGATGCCGACGCTGAGACCGACAACCAAGCAGATCACCACCAGCGATCCCAGCAGCAGGCCGGGAAAGATCACCTTGCCTCGAACGGCGCCGTATTCCGTGTTCACTTCAGCAGGCCGAGTGTTTTCAATTGCTGGGCCACCTGCTCGGCGCCGTAAATCGTACGGACGGTCGGATTCATCGCTTGACCGTCCATCACCACGATGGCCTTGTTCTTGACGGCTGGAAGCTGGCTCACCGCCGTATCGGTGGTGAGGAAGCGCATCTTGGCTTCCGGCTTGTCGAGCTCCCAGCGGTTCCGATCGAGGCTGGCTATGACGATGACATCCGGCTTGGCAGCAATGATGCCTTCCCAGCCCAGCGTCGGCCATTCGGCGTCGGCCTCAATGGCGTTGCGTCCGCCAAGAACGTTGGCAATGAAGCCCGAGGCGCCGTTCTTGCCGCCGAGATAGGCATCGGCGGTAGGAGAGGGGCTGGAGAACCAGAAGAGGTAGGCGAGTTCCTTATCACTTGGCCTGATGCTGGCGCGCAAAGCCTTCTCACGCGCTTTGAAGTCGGCGATCAGGCCCTGCCCGCGATCGGAGACGTCAAAGATCTGTGAAAGCTCATCGATCTCTCGATAGAGCGCCTCCATGCTCCAGAGCTCGGCCCGCCTGCCATAGGCGTCCTTGCTGCCTGTGGTTTCGAGGCAGGTGCCGGGCGAGAGATAGCTCGGAACACCGACGCGCTCGAAATCCTCCCGTTTTGCAACCTTGCAGTTGGGCCCGAGCAGGGTCGGGAGCGCGGCAGCGACGAAGTCCGGTCTTTCAGCGAGGATTGTCTCGAATGTCGGAAACTCGACGGTTAGAAGCTTCACCTTCGCATTGGCTTCGGCAAGCTGCGGCATGACCTTGCTGGGCCAGAAGGCGGTGCCCGCCATCCTGTCCTGAAGCCCAAGCAGCAACAGAATCTCCGCGCTGTTCTGGCCGAGCCCAATGGCACGCTCCGGAGCCTTCGGAAAAGTGACTTTCACGCCGCAGTTGTCGAGTGTCAGGGGGTAACGGGTGGGAGCCGCGGCAAGCGGGCTCACAAGACTTCCGGCGATGCAAAAGCCGAGTGCAATCAGAAGTGATTTGAGGCTGCCCACAAAACTATTCCCAAGGAACACCGTCATCGGGCGGGGTCTTAGCGGGCTGGCATAGAAAAAGCTAGTTAGCGTTACAAAATTATAGGTATTCTAAATTATAGAGATTCTAATAACGCTCATGAGATTTTAGGCCTGCTGTTGCCATAATCAGTGTTTGAGGCGGGATACATGAAAGAGGCGGCAAATGTATCAAACTGTTCGAGGGGCAGCTGCCGTCCGCTCGACCATTGCATTCGGCGGAATTCGGTATGACAACGCCACGAGTCGTCCCGTCTCCTTGATTTGCTTTTATCCTCAGCGGAAGAATGAGAAACGCTTAGGTGATCGGGGAAGAAGCTGTCTTTTCTTTTGTCGCCGCTTTCCCCCCAAGCTCTTACGTCGCAAGAACTTGTCGACGCTCTCGCGCCCCATCGAGCCCGGCGCCTGAGCACCAGCGAAATCATGCGAAAGGCATCTGTTTCACCGGTCAGTTGAAGCAAATGGCTCTGGCACCCGTTTGTGCAGCCTCGATAGGGAACACTGTTCTTCAGGTTACCGTGGAGCGTGTGGCAGCAATCCATTATCGGATCAGCGCCGCCGGGTCTCGATCAAGCTGCGCAGGCGTTCGTACGCTGCGCTGCCTGCTGTGCCGAGATCGCTGACGCTGCTCATGTGATTGCGCTTCGGCAACTGGCATCTCGATACGGACAGCCCTTGATGTCTCAACTCCATGGCGAAATTGTCAGCCTGCCCATGGAAAGGTGGTGTCTCCTCCTCTCCCACCAAGATATCGACGCAAGTATCCGGGTCGTGGCGATGTCCGAGTGGCGAGAACTCCGCAACTTCGGTGTCGGTAAGTCCGATCTCGGCCTGCAGGAACGAGGACTGCAGGGGTTTCAGATCGTAGATACCGCCAAGAAGCAAGGCAGCGGAAATCTCGGACGATACCTGAGCCTGGTTGAACAGGAACGTAGATAGATGAGCTCCGGCCGAATGGCCACTGACGGTCAGTTGCGACGGATCTCCGCCGCAGCCTGCAATGTTCTCGATCACCCAGCGCTTTGCCCGACCTATCTGATCGACGATGACCGCCATTCCGACAGCCGGCATGAGAGCATAATCGACGATGACGGCGATGGCACCGGCCTTCGTGACGGTATCGGCGACATAGGAATAGTCTCGCTTCGAGAACATCCGCCAATAGCCGCCGTGGACGAACATATGCACTGGCAATCCATGCCGGCGACCGGGTGGAAAGAAAAGGTCGATTGTCTCATTCGGCCCATGCCCATAGGCGATATCGGGCAACAGTGGAATTGCGGCCCGTGTCGCTTCGCTGCGACTGACCATATCGGAGACGATGTCGTCGAAATCGGCTACGTGGTCGCGAATGCGGAAGGGATCGCCCGCCTTCATAGGGCAACGGCGATATATTTCGCCTCCATGAACTCCGCTATTCCGTGGTGCTGGCCGCCTTCACGGCCGAGGCCGCTTTGCTTGACGCCACCGAAGGGAGCGGCGGGATCCGAGACCAGCCCACGGTTGAGGCCGATCATGCCTGCCTCGATCTTCGAGGCGACCCGCATGCCGCGCGCGAGGTCCCTGGTAAAGATGTAGGCAGCCAGCCCATATTCTGTTTCATTGGCCCGGGCGATTACCTCGTTTTCATCCTCGAAGCACATGATCGGTGCCACCGGGCCAAAGATTTCCTCTTGAAGCATGGCGGCGCCCGTGGGGACATCGCAGAGGACGGTCGGCGGATAAAAGAAGCCCTTCCCGAGCGGGAGCGAGCCGCCGCATAGCAGCTTCGCACCGCCTTTGACAGCGTCGTCGACCAAGCGTGCGATGTTCCTGACGGCCTTGCTGGTGATCATCGGCCCGCATTCGGTCGAAGCATCGGCACCGGCACCTGTCTTGAGGGCCTCCATCCGCTTGCAAAGGCCCTCGGCAAACGCGTGATATAGGCCCGATTGTACATAAATCCGGTTCGCCGCGGTGCAGGCTTCTCCGGCGTTGCGCATCTTGGCGATCATGGCACCATCGAGCGCCGCTTCGAGATCGGCGTCATCGAAGACGATGAAGGGAGCATTGCCTCCGAGTTCCATCGAACTCGAGATCACATGCTTGGCTGCTTCCGCGAGCAATGAGCGCCCTACATTCGTCGAACCGGTGAAGGACAGCTTCCTCACCCGCGCATCAGCCAGCATCGCCGAGGTGATTTCACCAGGCCTGGCGGTCGTCAGCACGTTCACGACACCAGGGGGAACCCCGGCCTCTTCATAGATCGCCGCAAGCGCATAGGCCGTCAGCGGCGTCTCGCTTGCAGGCTTGAGGATCACAGTGCAGCCGGCGGCAAGGGCAGGGGCGATCTTTCGGGTCGCCATGGCAGCCGGAAAGTTCCAGGGCGTGATGAGGACGCAGATGCCGATTGGCTGATAATCCACCACGATGCGATTGGCGCCGGCTGGCGCCGTGCCGAATTCGCCAGTGATACGGACGGCTTCTTCGGCGTTCCAGCGGAAGAATTCGGCGGCGTAGGCGACCTCGCCCCGTGCATCGCGCAAAGCCTTGCCGTTCTCCGCCGAAATCAGTGTTGCAAGCATTTCGGAGCGCTCGATCATCAGTTCGAAGCAACGGCGCAGAATCTCCGAGCGCTGGCGCGGTTGGGTTTCCCGCCAGTCCCGGGCCGCGGCAGCGGCGGCTTGGACGGCCAAGGCTGCATCCTCCAAACCTGCATCGGGCACGGCCGCCAATACGTCCTCCGTCGAAGGGTCGACGACATCGATCAGCTTGCTGCTCGAGGCTTGTCGCCAGGTGCCATTGATATAGAGGCCTTGTGAGAAGGCTCGAAAATCAAGTGTGCGATAATCGGGCCGAGTGGCCTGGTCGACGGCATTCATGGTGCTACTTCCTGAATCTTCAAAGGGCGGAGGCCGCGAGATCGCCGTCATAGGCTGCCTGGAGAAGGCGGCGCATGGCGGCAAGGTCGAGGGGTCTGGGATTGTTCTTGATCAGCCGTTCTATGCTCACCGCCTGCTCGGCGGTCCAGTCGAGCTTGTCGGCAGCAAGGCCGAGCGCAGCCAGCGTCGGCGTGATGCCGATGGCCGCAAACAATCGCCTGATTTCCAGAATGGCGGCATCGGCTCTCTGCTCGATGCTCAGGCCGGCACTCGGCAGGCCGAGCGCAAGGCCGATCTCGGCCATCTCGCACCCGGCAGCCGAGCGATTATAGCTCATGACATATGGCAGCATCGTCGCCACCCCAAGGCCATGGGCGGTGTGTGTCAAGGCGCCGGCTGGATATTGGATTGCATGGGCAGCAGCCGTTCCGGCGGTGCCGAAGGCACAACCGGCGGCGAGCGCGCCCATCATCACGTCGGCGCGTGCGTCCTCGTTGAAGCCGTCGAAGCAGGCCTTCTCCAAGCTGCGGCCCAGCAACCCGATAGCCAGCAGGGCGAAATGATCGGTCAGGGCACTCTTGCCGATGAAGACGTGCTGTTGAGGAAGATCTGGATTTCCGCCGCGTTTGACTGCCGTGAAGGCCTCGATGGCGTGGGTCAATGCATCGGCGCCTGCGATGGCGGTCAGCCCTGGCGGACAGGTCATCGTCAGCTCAGGATCGCAGATCGCGGCCGTGGCGATGAGGTAGGGACTGGAGATGCCGACCTTCAAAGTTCGGTCCGGATCGGAGATGACGGCGACCGGGGTCACTTCGGAGCCGGTGCCGGCAGTGGTCGGCACTGCGATCAGCGGCAGCATGGGGCCGGGTACTTTGAACTCCCCGTAATAGTCCTGGAGCCTGCCGCCGTGGCTGAGCAGCAGCGCCGCGCATTTTGCCATGTCCAGGCAACTGCCGCCGCCGATGCCGATGACGAAGTCGGGCCCGAACGTCCCGGCTTGCGCGACACAAGCCGCTACGCTTTCCCGCGGTACGTCGGGCAATACACGATCATGGATGACCATATCGATCGAGGCAGTCCTGAGCGCCGCTACGATTTCGGCGAAAAGGCTCGTCGCGGCGAAACGCTCATCCGTGCAGATCAGCGCCCTCCGGCCAAGTCTCGCCGCAACGACGGGCAAAGCATGGCGCTGCCCTCTACCGAACAGGATTTCTCGCGGCAGCCTGATGGCGGCGAACTGCATCATGCATTCTGTCCCCTGATGACGGATGGGTCCGGTTCGCCGGCAGTAGAGAGGAGGGCGTGCCGGAGACCGAGCAAAAGGCGTCGAGCCGCTGGCGGAGCCTCGGCTTCTTCAAAGTCGCTACCGGTATCGTCAGGCGCCACTTCGATGTGAGGCGAAGCAAAATCCTGCAATATCAATGGTTTAGATTTTGCCATGCGTCTTCTTCTTGCTTTTCAAGGCTGCCTCCATAAATGCTCAAGCTGCTTTCTATATAAAATCCTATAGGATATAGGATTGAATTGCAGGGAGCATCATGGTAGCGATGGGGCGTGTCAAGAGGCAAAGCATGCAGAATACGAGTTTGACCAAACCGGGCGAAACGGGCACCGCGGGCAACCAGATTCAGCGCGCCAACAGTCTGGTGGAGGATGTCTACGAGGCGATCTATGCGCAGTTGATGGCGCTGAAGATTGCTCCCGGATCCCGGATAACCGTGGATAGCCTGGTCAAGGAATTCAACGTCTCGCAGACCCCCATTCGCGAAGCGCTCGGCCGGCTCGAGGGCGAAGGACTGGTGGTGAAGACCCATCTCATCGGCTATCGCGCCGCGCCTCAGATCACGCGTCGCCGCTTCGACGAACTCTACGAACTCCGTCTGCTACTCGAACCGCCCGGGGCGGCCAGGGCCGCCGCCTCGATGGACGCCGGCAGGTTGAAGATTCTGCAAGAGGCCGCTGGCGTCATGGCACGCCGCGAGGGCAAGGATGAGCGCCTGCGCTATTCCAATTTCGCGCGGCAAGACGCTGTCTTTCACGACAAGATCCTGGAATTCGCCGGCAATGAGCTGATCCGCCAGACTCTCGGTTTCCAGCACACCCATTTCCACATCTTCCGCCTGATGTTCCACTCGCGCGTCACCGAGGAGGCACTCGACGAGCACGAGGCGATCCTTGCGGCCTTCGCGGATCAGGATCCGGTGGCTGCCGAAGAGGCGATGCGCATGCACATCGAACATTCGCGCGATCGCCTGTTGCCTGCATTCGAATGAGCCGCGCCATGGCCGTCGCAGTCGGCATCGACAGGGAGAGGGAAGATCCGTTGCGTCAGGAGGATGAGCCGGTCGCTCGCGAGCCGGTGCTGCGTGCGGAAGGCCTTCGCAAGCAATATGGCCCTGTGACCGTGCTGTCGGACGTCACGCTCGACATCATGCCTGGCGAGGTCCACGCAATCATTGGCGAGAATGGTGCGGGCAAGTCCACCTTCATGAGGCTGCTCTCCGGCTATGCCGAGCCGACTGCCGGGACATTGTCGATGGGCGGCAATACTGTAAGGTTTGTTACGCCGGATCGGGCACAGGACGCGGGAATCGTACTTGTGCATCAGGAGATCCTGCTGGCCGATGGCTTGACGGTCACCGAAAATCTCTTCCTTGGCCGCGAACGTATCCGCCGCGGAATCCTGGACGACCGGACAATGCGGCGGCTTGCGGCAGAGAAGCTTGCCGAGATCGGCTGCATGGTCTCGCCTAATGCTCTCATAGGCAAGATCTCTCTCGCCGATCGGCAACTCGTACAGATCGCCCGGGCGCTGCTCGATCACCACAAGCTCGTGATCTTCGACGAGCCGACGGCCGTCCTGACAGGCGAGGAAGTCGAGCGGCTGCTTGGCATCGTCGCCAGGCTCAAATCGCAGGGCACTGCGGTGCTCTATATCAGCCATAGGCTGGATGAGGTGCAGCGACTGGCTGACAAGGTCACGATCCTGCGCGACGGCAAGATGGTCGGCACTTTTCCCGGCCGGACACTGAGCCAGATGGACATGGCACGACTGATGGTGGGCCGGGAATTGGCGTCTCTCTATCCGGAGAGGACCCGCGCCGCCACAGCCGAGCCAATGCTGAGCGTGGCGAATGCATGCGTGCCGGGCTTTGCGCGTGAGGTTTCCTTCACCCTGCACAAAGGCGAGATCCTCGGTTTTGCCGGCATGATCGGGGCGGGGCGTACCGAACTTTTCGAAGGCATTGTCGGGCTCAGGCCCGCGGCGGCGAGCGTCGAACTCGCTGGCAAGCCGATCCATATCCGTTCGCCACGCGAGGCGATCGATGCCGGCATCGGCTATCTGACCGAAGATCGCAAGGGCAAGGGCTTGTTGCTACAGGAGCGGCTGGCGCCGAACCTCACTCTCTCGGCCCTGGCTCGGTTCCATCCCGGTCTCCTCATGCGCAGCCGGCGCGAGACCGGTGCCCTCGACGAGGCGGTCCAGGATTATGACATCAGGCTGAAAAGCCTGAGGGTCGCAGCTGGCCAGCTTTCGGGTGGCAACCAGCAGAAGCTGCTGCTCGCCAAGGTGCTTCTCAGCGATCCGTCCGTCGTCATCATCGATGAGCCGACACGCGGTATCGACATCGCCAACAAGGCGCAGATCTACGTCTTCATCCAGCAACTCGCGGCTGCCGGCAAAGCTTGCATCGTCATCTCGTCGGAAATGCAGGAACTGATCGGTATTTGCGACCGCATCCTGGTGATGAAGGAGGGACGCATCAACGGCGAGGTCTCGGGCGAGGCGATGACGGAAAGCAATATCGCGCTCCTGGCGACCACCAACTTGGGCGCCCAATAAAAGCGAGGGGGAAACACAATGACCGCGACCATGACGTCAGCCTCGATCCGGCGCGAAGGGAGTTTCGACTTCAACTGGACGGATGTCGGGCCGTTCCTGGCTCTGGCCGCTCTGATGATCATCGGTTTCGCCGTCAATCCGGACTTCCTGTCCGCGACCAATCTCAGCAATGTCATCACCCGCAGCGCTTTCATCGCCATTATCGCCGTGGGAGCAACCTTCGTGATCTCCTCGGGCGGGCTCGACCTCTCCGTTGGATCGATGGCGGCTTTCATCACCGGCATCACCATCATGGCGATGAACATGATGGCGCCTCATCTCGGGGGCTGGGCCATACCAGCGGGCATGGCGATGGCCTTGGCCGTCGGCCTGTTCTGCGGCCTGGTCAACGGCCTGGTCGTCACTGTCGGCAAGATCGAACCCTTCATCGCTACCCTCGGGACCATGGGCATCTTCCGTGCGCTGATCACCTATATGTCGGATGGCGGCACGATCCCGATCGATCGCTCTTTGCGGGACCTTTATCGTCCCGTCTATTTCGGTTCGGTCGCCGGCATATCCGTTCCGATCCTGGTCTCCGTCGTAGTCGCCGCGGTTGCCTCCTTCGTTCTTTACAAGATGAAGTTTGGCCGCAAATGCGCGGCAGTCGGTGCCAATGAGGATGTCGCCCGCTATTCCGGCATTTCCATCGTCCAGACGCGCACGATCGCCTATGTCATCCAGGGCGGATGCGTCGCCATCGCAGCGCTCTGCTACGTACCTCGCCTCGGTGCCGCAACGCCCACGACCGGCCTGCTCTGGGAGTTGCAGGTCATCACCGCGGTCGTCATCGGCGGCACGGCCTTGCGCGGTGGCAAGGGGCATATCTGGGGTACCGTTGCCGGCGCCGTCATTCTCGAGCTCATCGCCAATCTGATGGTGCTGTCGGATTTCGTCTCTGAATATCTCGTGGCGGGTGTCCAGGGTGTCATCATCATCATCGCCATGCTCGTCCAAAGATTCTCGAAATAGTCCCGCGCCCGGACCACGCGGGACATACGAAACAGGTCCAAACTCCGGGGAGGAAGCCATGTTCAACAAAAAATGGATTGTAGCCGCCGCGGTGGGCTCGCTGCTGATTGCGGGCCCTGCGCTGGGGGCGGACAAGAAGGTGATTGCGGTATCGATCCCGGCTGCCGATCACGGCTGGACCGCGGGGGTCGTCTACCACGCTCAGGCTGCTGCCAAGGAGATCAACGCGGCATTCCCTGATGTCGAAGTTATCGTCAAGACTTCGCCGTCCGCGGCGGCCCAGGTAAGTGCGCTCGAAGATCTCCAGGCAACCCGCAAACTCGATGCGTTGGTGATCCTGCCCTATTCTTCCGAGGAACTGACGACGCCCGTCAAGGCGGTCAAGGATACTGGTTCCTTCATCACCGTGGTTGACCGCGGGCTCAACGATCCCACTATTCAGGATCTCTATGTCGCCGGCGACAACATCGCGGTCGGAAAGACCACGGCCAAGTTCTTGGTCGACAAGCTTGGCGGCAAGGGGAACCTCGTTGTGTTGCGTGGCATTCCAACCGTGATCGATGACGAGCGCATCCAGGGCTTCAAGGACGGCATCAAGGATAGCCAGCTCAAGATCCTCGACATCCAATACGCCAATTGGAACAGCGACGATGCCTTCAAGCTGATGCAGGACTACCTGTCCAAATATCCTCAGATCGATGCCGTCTGGGCCAATGACGACGACATGTTGCTCGGCGTGCTCGAGGCCGTGAAACAGGCTGGCCGCAAGGACATCAAATATGCGCTCGGCGGTAACGGCATGAAGGACATCGTCAAGAAGGTTATCGATGGCGATGCCATGACGCCGATCGAGACCCCTTATCCACCTTCCATGATCAAGACCGCGATCTACATGTCCGTGGCCCAGTTCGTTGGCCAGGCCCCGGTCCGCGGTTCGGTCAAGCTCGACGCCCCGCTGATCACGCAGGCCAATGCCAAGGAATATTATTTCCCCGATTCACCGTTCTAGCCGCGATCTGACCAAGGGGCTGCAGAAGTCGCCCCACATCCCGTACGCGAAGAGGAAGAGCCATGCCAGGCAAGAAGATATTGATGCTCACCGGTGAATTCACCGAGGAGTATGAGATTTATGTCTACCAACAGGCGATGGAAGCGATGGGGCACACCGTTCATGTCATCTGCCCTGACAAGAAAGCCGGCGAACTGATCAAGACCTCGCTCCATGATTTCGAGGGCGACCAGACTTATACTGAGAAGCTTGGTCATTTCTTCACGATCAACAAGACATTCTCGGAGGCCGAAAAGCAGCTCGACGAGTATCACGCAGTCTATTGCGCGGGCGGTCGCGGCCCGGAATATATCCGCACGGACAAACGTGTGCAGGCAATCGTTCGCCATTTCCACGAGACGAAGAAGCCGATCTTTACCATCTGCCACGGCGTCCAGATCCTGGTGGCCGTCGACGGCGTGGTGCGTGGCAAGAAAGTCGGTGCGCTCGGTGCGTGCGAGCCGGAAGTGACCCTGGCAGGCGGTACCTATGTCGACTTGTCGCCAACCGAAGCTTACGTCGACGGCACCATGGTTTCCGCAAAGGGGTGGACGGCGCTTGCGGCTTTCATTCGCGAATGCCTCAAGGTGCTGGGCACCGAAATTCGCCATAGCTGAAAGAAAGGAGCCAGCGCAAGGCTTGGCGTTGGCTCCTCCTGGTCCCGGTATCCTTGCCGACCAGGAGGCCGCTGGCGGGATCGTCTTCGATTGGGAGCGGGACGAGGTGTTTTTCTGCCAGGAGCGGTGTCAACATTTTCGGCCGCGGCTTCGGCAATCACAACCGGGACATCAAGTTGCGGCTACACTTGCAAGGCAAGAACACTGTGCCACATGTCGCGCCCCTGAGCTTTGCCTCGAGCGAGATGTTTCGTCCCGGCAGTTGCTGGATCGGATTGAGACTGAAGCGTTCAGGTTGCACTGTCGATCGCGGCTCCTTCGGGCCGGTCGGCAGATCAGCGACCGAGGTCCGATTCTTCCATTTGCTGGCGGACTTCTGATTGATGCCGTAGCGCTTGGCCAGCGTCCTCAGGCTCTCTTGACTATGCTGTATCGCTCGACGGACCGCCTTTGTCGTCGTGGTGCCCCCAAGCAGAACCTGGCCCATAGCGCATCCCTTGATTCGGAAAACAAGGTTGCTCCGTCAAAGCGTGGGATCAACCATCCAGTCGTAACGATCGCGCATTTGGGTTCCGCGATATGGTTTTCGCGGACGAGGAAGGTTGGGAGGATGCGTGACGCGCAGATGGCCGCGAGCGGGATCGCTTCTACGAGCCTGGCTGCTCAGCTTCGGGCGCTGTCCACCGCAATAGCCCGATTGGAGGCCAGCGGGAGAACTTGTTCAAGATAGTTTAAGCCTTCAAAGTCATTGCCGCAGTAACGCTCGCGCAATTCGAACATGAAGAGGTGCCAGTCGTAATTGCCGCGCATGATATCGTGCCACATGCCGATGTAGTGCTCCAATTGCTCCCATTCTTTCTCGCCGCAATATCCGGGCATGACGGCGATCTGCCGCAAACTCGACCGAAGCCGGTGGAATTCTCGATATGCTTCCCGAACCAAGCGCTGGCATTCTCCAACAGCCTGATCGAGAGACCAATTTCTCTCTCGCTCCAGCACCATGAGGAAGTTGTTGGCCTCCTGGAAATGTTTTTCGCGCTCGTAGGAGAAGGTGTCGTTGACCAAGAAAACGACGTCAACGCTGAGATCGCATAGCCGCCGAATGGTGAGGTGGTTGATGACACGAGGATCGATTTCGTAGCCACAGGCTGCTTCCAGATAGTCGAGCATGACACGCACGCCCAGTACTTGCCTGCGCGCTTCCCAGAAGGTGTAGAGGTTCGGTCGGGTCCCCGACTCGCGCCAATCCGCTTGAATGATCCAGCCGTTCAAAAACTCACGCCAATGGCCTTGGGCGCGCCGGCGCCAATGGTCCGATCTACCTGACGATGCTCGGGACCAGAGATCAACGAAGGTACGAGCCAGCGGATTCTCGTGATCCGCGGTTGAATCGTCCGGATCCCATGTCAATGCGAAAACGGGAGCGAGATAATCGCGAATTTGTTGGGGGCCGATGATCACCTGATCGCAGATGTCATCGAAGATACCCATGCTGGTCAGTAGGTCGACGCCGATGCGTGAGGCACGCTCCGGCAAATTCGACCAGGTCAGTGAGACATATGTCGAGCCGCCGATGAGCCAACCTGATCCGCGCGGATCACTCGTCTGCAGCCCCATTCTTTTCAGCCAGGCCTCGTCGGTCGCGCTCACGGCTTTCGGATCAAAGGGCGTGTTCGACAGGCGAGGGATGGCAAACTCTGCGTAGGGCATGATGGTATGGCTCTCAGCGGTTCCGTCCGAAGGTGAATTGCTTCAGAGGGATCAAATGCCATAGCGCCGGTGCCGCCGTTGGAACGCGGCGATGGCGCTTTCGAAATCGCCGCGACCGAAAGCAGGCCAGTACACCGGCGTGAAGTAGAACTCGGAATAGGCGGTCTGCCAAAGCATGAAGTTCGACAAGCGTTGTTCACCGGACGTCCGGATAATCAGATCCGGATCGGGCTGTCCGGCCGTGTATAGTCTTCTCGCGATAAGTTCTGGGCTCAAATTTACCAGCAATTCCTGCAAGGAGCCTCTTGCAACGTGCTCTTCGATCAAAGCTCTGATCGCCTGCAGCAATTCGTGTCGCCCGCTATAGGCAATGGCGATATTGACGTCGATTCCCTCGACCTGCGCCGTGCTCTGCTCGGCAGTGCGGATGCGCGCCGCGAGTGGCCTTGGAAGCTTGTTCAATTCACCAATGATATGGAGGCGCCAAAGCCCGCTCGCGGCCAGCTCGTCGACTATGTCGACGATGACAGCCAGCAAGCCGCTCAGTTCGTGAGCATCTCGATTAAGATTGTCCAGGGACAGCGGCCACAACGTCACCATCGGGATTCCCGCGTCCACGCACCACGGCAACAGGGCATGCACGTTTCTCCCACCTGCCCGATAACCCTCGGTCGTCGGCAAGCCTAGACGGCGGGCCCATCGCCTATTGCCGTCCAGGATGACGGCCAGATGTCGGATCGAGCGGCCCTGATCGGAGCGCGGTGGATCAAGCCCGGGGAAGGTATTAATTGCAGTGGTGTCGAGGACCTGCAATGCCATGGCTATCTCTCGCCGTCAGATTTGGAAGTAGGGCACCGAAAAGCGCGATCACGCCGTAATGGCCGAATGAAATCGCCGGCCACATCGATGCGTCGACGGGGCGCCATGCACAATGGTCACTTGTTACCATACCCGAGCGACGGATCCCGTGCTGTTCGTGGCCTTCACTCTACGGTGTCAAACGAGTTCCTGCGGTAGACGAAACGAAACCCGCTCCTGTTTGCCGGGCAGAACGTCGATCGAGACGTTCCCGGTCAGGCGTTTGAGCGTCGCAATCACGTCCTGCACCATCGCTTCGGGAGTCGATGCGCCGGCGGTGATGCCGATCGTTTCTGCGCCGTTCACCCATTCGGTACGGAACTCGCTCCCGTCTTCGAGCTGATGGCTGCGGACGCCGACTTCTGTCGCAATTTCCCACAGGCGCCGCGTGTTCGAGCTGTTTTTGGAGCCGACGATCAGCATCACGTCGACGTGCCGGCAAAGCTCACGCACGGCGGTCTGACGGTTCTGTGTTGCGTAGCAGATGTCGCGGGTGTCTGGACCGACGATTTGTGGATAGCGTTGCTTCAGCGCCTCGATGATGCCGCGCGTGTCGTCCACGCCCAGGGTGGTCTGGGTGATATAGGCGAGCGGGGCATCCCCCGCAAATGGCAGCTTCGCGACGTCGGCCAGGGTCTGTACGAGTGTCACGGGTGCTGGAACCTGACCAAGCGTTCCGATGACCTCCGGGTGTCCCGCGTGACCGATCAGGATGACCGAGTAGCCTTTCGCGGCATAGCGGCGGCCCTGCTCGTGAACTTTGGCGACGAGAGGACAGGTCGCGTCGAGTATCTGCAAGCCGCGCTCGCGCGCTTCGTTTTCGACCGCACGGCTGACGCCATGTGCACTAAATACTGTGACGGCACCCTCTGGGACATCATCGAGTTCGTCGACGAAGATGGCTCCTCGGGCGCCAAGGTCTTCGACCACATGCCTGTTGTGAACGATCTCATGTCGAACGTAGACTGGCGCGCGATGAAATTCGAGTGCGCGCTCGACCGTGTCGATTGCGCGCACGACACCCGCGCAGAAACTTCGGGGTTGAGCAAGGATGACGCGCATGATGAGCCCCTTCGAGGAAAAAGAGGTCGGACAAGCTGGCCGGACGCGCTACGCAATGTTGAACATCGCCCTGAGCGGTTGGAACGGTTAGGTGGCTGCAGGAGCGCGGGTAGGGGCGCGGATCAGCACAAAAGCTCTCGATTCCTGCGCAACCTCAGGCAATCGTCGGCACTTCAATCCACATAATTGATCGATCTATCAAAAATGTTCGCTTGTTGCTCCGACGGATTCACCCATGTCTCGGGGGGATCCGGTCCTCGCGCGTCGCGTGAGGGCCATGTGTCGTCTTCAAGGGCGATAAACGGTGTTTCGTGCACCGATATGTCGACCTCTTGGTGATGTGAGCGGTTGATGTCAACGCCACGTCGTCTCGATGAAGGGTTGCGATAGAACAACCATGGGCGACCTTGGGATGTCTATGTGCGCAAATATAACGGAAATCACTCGCGCGAATATGGGTACAAATGACCATTGTAAATGTGCGGCAAGGAACGAAATTCCGATTTTGGCTCTTGTTTGGCTTGCCGGGAGTATGGCTGAGCGTTTCGAATCGCAGATAAAGATAACGCTCGATATCAATGGGTATTTGTTCCCATACCACGCCTGGCTACAACATGGATTACTCGCCCTGGCATGAAGATCAGGGAGTTTTCCATGCTTATGGTCGTCATATCGTATCAATCCAGGCAATGTCGGCCGAGGTGCCAAGCGCGACGAGCAGTTCTGCCGGATGATCGAGGTCGCTTGCCGTTTCGACAAGCCTGTGCGCATCGGAGTCAATTGGGGCAGCCTCGACCCGGCGCTGCTTTCACGCATGATGGATGCCAATGGCCGCAGTGTTCAGCCGCGCGAGGCGGGTGCGGTGATGCGCGAGGCTCTCATTGTCTCGGCCCTGGAAAACGCTGCACGCGCGGAGGAGGTCGGCCTGCCGGCGAACCGCATCGTGCTGTCTGCCAAAGTCAGCCAGGTGCAGGATCTCGTCGACGTATATGGCGAGCTTGCGGCGCGCTGCGACTATCCGCTGCATCTGGGCTTGACGGAAGCCGGCATGGGCCACAAGGGCATCGTCGCCTCCTCGGTCGCGCTCGGCATTTTGCTGCAGCAGGGTATCGGTGACACCATCCGGGTCTCGCTCACGCCCGAGCCCAAGGGAGACCGGGCGGTCGAAGTCCGCATAGCCCAACAGATCTTGCAGACCATGGGTTTGCGCTCCTTCACCCCCATGGTGACCTCCTGTCCCGGCTGCGGGCGCACCACCAGCACATACTTCCAGGAACTGGCCGGCCAGATCGAAGCCTGGCTGCGGTTGCAGGCGCCGGCTTGGCGCTCGCGCTTCCCGGGCGTCGAGGACATGCATGTCGCGGTGATGGGCTGCGTCGTCAACGGGCCAGGCGAGAGCCGGATGGCGGAAATCGGCATTTCGCTCCCCGGCTCGGATGAACGGCCCGCCGCGCCGGTCTATATGGATGGCGAGCGTGTTCTGACGCTCAAGGGGGACACCATCGCCAGCGAATTTACGCAACTGGTGGAAATCTACGTTGCCGCCCGTTACGGCCGCGATGGCAACGCCCAGGCCCGCCTGGCCGGCCTTCGCCAACGGCGTGATCAGGTCGAAGCCCCGGCGTCTTCTGGCGCGGGTCGGCTCATGCCGATTTCAGCCCCGTAGCGGAGACCTGCCGTGCCTGCGCAGCGTATCGCCATCCTGGGTGCAACCGGCTCTATCGGCGCCAGCACACTCGACATCGTCGCGCGCCATCCCGAGCGCTTTTCGGTTTTCGCGCTCACGGCTCACAACAACCTCGAGCGGTTATTCGCCCAATGCGTGGCATTTCGCCCCGAGGTCGTGGTTGTCGCGGACGGCCAGCGCGCCAGCCGGATGCAAGCCCGTTTGCGTGATGCTGGGCTGCCGATCCGAGTAAGCCATGGCCCGACAGCCCTGTGCGAGGTGGCGCGCGACGCGGCCTGCGATACCGTGGTCGCCGCCATCGTCGGAGCCGCCGGATTGAAGCCGACCCTGGCGGCTGCTCGCGCCGGCAAGAAAATCTTGTTCGCCAACAAGGAGGCGCTGGTGATGTCCGGCGCACTCTTGATGCAGACGGCGGCGAGGGCGGGCGCGCGGCTGCTGCCGGTCGATAGCGAGCACAATGCGATCTTCCAATGCTATCCGGAACAGGCCAGGTTGCGCGGTGGCGCCATTCGGCTGATCCTCACCGCCTCCGGCGGCCCCTTCCTCAACCGGCCCCTGGAAACCTTCGATACCATCACGCCAGACGAGGCCTGCGCCCATCCGCGCTGGTCAATGGGACGAAAAATCTCTGTTGACTCGGCGACAATGATGAACAAGGGGCTGGAGGTCATCGAAGCGCATTGGCTATTCGCCATGCCGGCGGAACGTATCGATGTGGTGATGCATCCGCAGAGCATCGTCCATTCGATGGTCGCCTATGCCGACCAGTCCGTCCTGGCGCAGATGGGTAACCCCGATATGCGCATCCCGATCGCTCACGCCCTGGCTTATCCCGAGCGCATCGATTCCGGCGTCGCCCCGTTGGACCTGACGATAAGCGGCGGCTTGACGTTCATGCCACCCGACCTTGCACGCTTCCCTTGCCTGAAGCTAGTGCTCGAGGTGGTGCGGGGAGGCCGCGGCGCGGTCGCCCTCAATGCTGCCAACGAGGTGGCGGTTGCCGCCTTTCTCAATGGCCGTCTCGGCTTTCGCGGGATCCCTGAGGTGGTGGAGGCCGTGTTGGAGCGCCTGCCCGAGCCAGAGTTCTCGGACCTGGACCATATTCTGGAGGCGGATCGGCGCGCGCGCAAAGCCGCGGAAGAGGCAGTTGAAGGGCACCCGCCGCGGCGTGCTGCCTGAGGGAGGACGCGCTGGTTGATCATGGAGCATTGGTCGACACACCACACAAATTCTTCATGGCTTCATTTGCGGATTTTGGAAGCGGCTCCTACGCCGACGCCGTTGGACTGCTTTCGGCAATCTGCCTCGACCTGGCGGCCGATCAGATGGGGCGAGCGCAAGCGGCCTAGGGCCACCTTTCTGAAACTTCGGACGCAGGTGGAGGCACTCTGTATAATATACGAGGTATATAGATACTTGGACGGCCAGAATACAACACTATGGCTCGTCAGTGAAGTTCATCATGAAAGTCTTCAATTCCGCGTTCGTTGTCTAGATAGGGAAGTGATAAAGCGATTTATCTGTAGGAGATATGCATATATATCAGAATGGAATAATGAGGGCACACGTTTGCGCATGTCTACATCGAGGATCCCGATTTGAATTGGAGAAATGAGTTTTAATTCGAACCCAACCCAATTCTGTGCTATGTTACTACTAAATCGTTTATTTGCTATGGGCTCGTGCGCTTTCAATCGGACTGGCCCTGTCGACGTCGCTATTTTGCGAGGTGCGGCCGTATGCGTGTACTCAACACACCCGAGACTTGGCGTTTTGTGGAAGCAATCGAGCGGGCCGACGACAGCAACGCCGTTCTGGCTGTGCTCCTTGAGTTTGCGTTCCGGTTCGGTATCAGTTCGGTTTTTGGAGGCTTCGTGCCGCCGCCGGAACCCGTGCTGCCGCAGAGCGATATCGCCGAAAGGACACTGCTCTTTAAGTTTCCGCAAGCTTGGGCCATGCGTTATGCCGAGCGGCGGTACTTATTCCGCGACCCCATCGTTCGCGGCCTGCGCACTGTCACCGGGGCATTTACATGGGCGCAGGCCTATGAGCGCTATGCGGCCGAACCGGCGTCGAAGCGCGTGAGGGATGAAGCCGCGGAGTTTCGGCTCCGTGAAGGTTATGTGATCCCCGTGACCACGCTCGAGGGGCAGCTATGTGGCGTTTCGCTCGGTGGGGAACGCTTCGAGGCCAATGAGAGAGAAAGAGCGGCTTTGAACTTTCTGGTGAGCTTTGCCGTTGGCCATCTCATTGGGCTGAGACGCGGATGTGAGCCGATTGAACGGAAACACGATCCCGATTTCGACTTTCATCTCACACATCGCGAGCATGACTGCATCCTATGGGCAGGGGAGGGGAAGACGGACTGGGAAATCGCCCGGATCATGGGCATCTCACGCTCGACCGTGATCAAGCACATTTTATCCGCCCGCGAGAAGCTAGGAGCCATCAACCGGTCGCAACTGCTCGTTCTGGCAATGCGTGCCAGGTTGTTGCAATAGTTTTACGGACGATGAGCGTAGCGTGCCAGATCTTGGAAATATTTTGCACCGGAGCATAGGAAGCCGAATTACGGTGCTGCATCAAATAACCTGCCTCTGCACTCTGCAGAAATCTGTTCCAACAAGCAGCGATAATTTGAGAAAGAGCGTAATTTAAGAACAACCCTGCCTCGCAACCAAGTCCAGCATAAATCAATTGCCGTTCTGATCTGATCATCAGGGTGGTTATTATGTTTGAAGCCTTGAGCACAGAAGAATGCCTGACAAGATCTGCGTCGCCGCCGTCCACGCGGAAGCCGCTGCTCGTGAGAAGTTGGCATCGCAATTCTTCGTGCCGGGCACCTATCTCTCCGATCCCCTGAGGTTCAACATTTGGTTGTCGCTGCGCAATGGCTGGACGCGATCGGCGTTTGCCGGCAATGTCCGCCGCACCGGCGCCGGTGGTAGGCAATGTTTTTACCGCCGCGGGTGAGCCAAGCGAGTGGTCGCGGCGCTATATGAGGTCGAGATAGTGATGTGGAAGGCGCATTGCCATCATATCCTTGCGCCGTACGACATTGGTCGGGTAACGGGTGTCGAGATTGCTGGTGTCGATATTCACAGAGGCGAGCGAGGTGCCGGGACCCGCATGCGCTTCGCGTCGGGGAAACTCGAATGTGTCAGGACCAAATATGCCGCTTCTGCCGGGGAAGCCGTTGAGTTCGTCGGCAATGTTGGCAAAGGCGAAGAAGACATTGTTCTCGCCGGCCCGCACCCGGAAATGGTGCCAATGGTCGGGAGTTGCTCCGGTCGGGATCGGATAGTTCTGATGTATCGCCGAGCCTGGGTGACTGGCGTAGAAGCGCTCTCGCATGGCCGCTGGACATGCGATCAGGTCGCAGCCGCGCAGTGACAGAATGCGGGCTGCCTCGGGGAACATCGCGTCGTGGCCGATCAAGAGGCCCAGGCGTCCAAGCGGGGTATCAAAGACCCGCCAGTCCTCCCCTGGCGTTGCCCAATTGCGATCTTCGGAAGTCGGATGGATCTGGCGATAGCTGCCGATGAGCCCTTCGGGACCGGCGAGCACTGCCGTATTGTGGACGCGCCCGTCCGCGCTCTCCGCCATGCCCGCTACGATATAGATGTTCTCCCGCGCGGCTATCGAGAGCAGCCGCTCCACAGCAGGCCCGGAAAGGCTTTCGGCCAGACCTTGCCCCAGCCCGGTGATCGAGCGCTCCGGAAAAACGATGAGGTCTGCATCCCTGTCGCGCGTGGCGGCGACAACCATTTCCTCGATGCGTGCCAGATTTTCTCCCACGTCGTCGGTGGGAGAGAATTGCGCAACCGCGACGCGGGATTTGCGTCCCGGCGGCAGAGGGCGGTGTGCATAGAGACCGAAGAAATCCAGCGGATTCCAGGCATAGGTTGTGGTCGGCAGTTCCTTGTAGAGGTCAGGCCGGCGCTGTTCGAGCACTCTGCGCCCCAGCACGCTGGGATCGCGCGCCAGTTCGAGGTCGATCGTCGCATAGGCGATACCGTCGCCCGCATCGATGACGGCAGCTATCGAGCCGTCTGGCTCGATCACGCAACTCCCTCCGCTGAACTGGACGGTACGCTCCAGTCCCCAACGGTTCGACTCGATCAGATAGCATCCGTTCTCGAAGGCGCGGCTGATCCAATAAGGTGCAGGCGTGCGTTCGGCCAGCCAGTTGGAGACATGACAGATGACGTCGGCACCCTTCAGTGCGACGATGCGCGCGGTCTCGATGAAATGGATATCCATGCAGATCAGAAGCGCAATGCGCCCGATCGGCGTTTCGAAGACCTGATGCCCGAGATTGCCGGGCGCGGACCATTTGGGCTCCGCGATGTAAGGATGCGTCTTACGATGCTTGCCGATCACACCTTCTGGTCCGATCAGTACTGCAGTGTTGTAATAGAGCCCGCTCGATGGTTCGACTTCCGGCATGCCGATCACGATGTAGCAGTCATGCGTCCGGGCAACGGTCTCGAAGCACGCGGTGGTGGCGCCGGGAACGGTTTCGACGAAGGGGGCGACCTCGGCCCGGTCGAACCAGCAATATCCTGTGGTGCCCATCTCGGGCGTGACGATCAGGCGGGCCCCCGCCTTGGCCGCCTCCGTTACCAAGCCGATCAGGCCGGTGATATTGCGGTCCTTCTCGAACATCGTCGGCTCGAACTGGACGGCGGCAACCTTGTGGAGGATCGGCATCTGGCACCTTCAGGCAAGACTATGGCATCCGGCGCGCCGGTGCGCGCCGTTTAGCCGGTTGGATCGGGCATGGTGGGAGGGGCGTCAGCCCAGGAAGGATTTCTTGATGGAAGCACCCAGCGTATATTTGGGATCGACCATGTTGCCGAGACGGACGCGCCCAGCCTGGGTCAGCAGCATATAGGCATCGATATCTTCGAAGCCGTAGTCGGCCGCCATCCAGCGAACCAACTCGCGGTAGGCGATGCGCGCGGCATCTTCCATGGGCCGGGAAGAGCCGATGGTCATGATGAAGTCCCGGGTTTCGAGGCGCGGCCACTTGATCGTCCAGTTCTTGATCAGGTCGACCTGCACGGTGGTGACGGTCGGATGCTCGATCGCAACGCCGCAGAGCTCGCCGTCGCCCTGCGCCGCATGGCAGTCGCCGAGATAAAGAAGGGCACCCTTTGTGTTGACCGGCAGGTAGATCACCGCATCCACGCCGACATCGGGCAGATCCATGTTGCCGCCGTAATAGTCGGGTTGCAGGGCCGATATCGCTTCAATCTCCGGCGATGTACCAATCGTGCCGATGAAAGGCTCATAGGGCAGGGTGATCTTGTCGTTCCACCTCGTGCCCATATCGGCATCGACATGGAGCTTCTTGACCCGCTCGGGTAGAGGGGGGTTGAGCAGCGCGGTGTCACCCGTCCCCACCAGCCCGCCGAATTCGGGCATGATCAGCGTCGTGCCGCGCGGCTGGGGGCCTCGGGGGACGATGCTCTTGATGTAGACTGCGAGCGTATCGCCCTTTTCTGCGCCGTTCACGAAAATCGGCCCATTCTGCGGATTGAGATAGGGGAAATTGAGGATCTGCGTCGGCTTGTCGGTCTCATGCCGGATGCGTCCCTCGAAAGCGTCATGTGTCTCGGCGGAAATGACGGCGCCGGGATCAACCGAAAGGACGGGTTCGACATAGGGCCCGTAGACGTAATGGTACTTGCCCTGTTCGGCTTCGGTGATGGTGTGGGACGTTCCCGCCTTGCCTCTGGCGACGCCCTTGCGCGCCATGATGGATTGGTCGAGCCACGGCGTCTGGGTCGATGACATAGTCTTCTCCTTTTGAAGGTGGGATCACACGGCAAGATGGCGGCGCATGGCCTCGCCGTCCGCGAGGTCTTCCCGATCGAGCGCCGCGACGATGCGGCCTTTGTCCATGACGTAGCAGCGCTGTGCCATGGCTCGGATCATGTCGATGTTCTGTTCGACCAGGACGATGGTGACGCCGGTCGCCCGGTTGAGTTCGACCATGATGCCGGCAATGTCCTGAACGATGTTGGGCTGGATGCCCTCGGAGGGTTCGTCCAGGAGGACCAGGGAAGGCTCCGCTACCAGCACGCGGCCGATGGCCAGTTGCTGTTGCTGTCCTCCCGACATGGTACCTGCACGCTGGCTCCAGCGCTCGCGCAGGATCGGGAAATGGCCTAGCACGCGCTCGCTGCCGGCGCCGACAGGATTGCGCATGGCGCCCACCGCCATGTTCTCGGCGACCGTCAGGCGCGGAAAGACGTCTCGCCCTTGAGGAACATAGCCGATGCCCAGTCGCGCCCGTTTGTGGGCGGGCAGGTCGTTGATGGGCGTACTGCGATAGACGATCGAGCCGTCCATGACGGGGATCAAGCCGATCAGGCTTTTCATCAACGTGGATTTGCCCACGCCGTTGCGGCCGATGACGGCAACGATCTCGCCCTCGCGCACTTCCAGGTCGAGGCCCTGGAGGACAGGCTTGCCGCCATAGCCGGCACGAAGTCCGAGAGTGGAGAGCAGGACTTCCTTACGCATGAGCTTGTCCCAGATAGATGGCCGCCACGCGTTCGTCCGCGACGATCGCGTCGATCGAGCCCTGGGCGAAGACCTGCCCCAAATGGAGAACGGTGACCTTGTGGGCGACCTGGCGGACGAAGGCCATGTCATGTTCGACCGCCAGGACGGTCATGCCGTCGGCATTGAGGCGCTTGACCATCTCGCCGGTGGCGCGGGTCTCCTCGGGCGACATGCCTGCGGTCGGCTCGTCCAGAAGCAGAAGCCGAGGCTTGAGGCTGATCGCCATGCCGATCTCGAGCCATTGCTTCTGCCCGTGGCTGAGATTGCCGGCGGCCTGGCTCGCTTCCGGGCCGAGATTGAGGAAATCAAGGAGGCGATCGATCTCGGCGGACAGTGCGGATGGATCGAAATGATGCTGCATGGCGATCTGGAGGTTCTGGCGAACGCTCAGTGCCTTGAAGATGCCGGGTACCTGAAATTTCACGCTCATGCCGCGACGGATCCGCTGAAACGGCTTGAGGGTCGTGACATCCTCTCCCGCCAGCAGGATCTGCCCGTCGCTGGGGACATGCTCGCCGAGAATGAGGCGGAACAGCGTGCTCTTGCCGGCGCCGTTAGGGCCGATCAGGCAATGCACTTCCCCGGCTTCCAGGCGAAGGTCGACATTGTTGGTGACATGCAGGCCGCCGAAATGCTTGTTCAGAGCGCGCGTTTCGAGCATCGGCATCATACCCCTCCTTCCTTGCGTCCGCGCAGGAGCCGCCCCACCAGATCGGCGCCGGACAGGACGAGGCCTCGTGGTGCGATCAGGACGGTGAGAACGAGCAGCAAGCCCATGACGACCAGGGCATATTGGCTGCCGTAGATCGTGAGGGTCTGGAATGCCGACAGCACGACCAGCGTCCCCACGAGAGTGGAGGTCAGGTCGGAGCGGCCGCCGACGGCCACCCAGATCACCGGCAGGGCGGCGGCGGTCATGCCCATGCTGGATGGTGTGATGTATTGGCCCCAGCTGGTGTAGAGGACGCCGGAGAGCCCTGCGAGACCGGCCCCGATCACAAAGGCGCCGAGCTGATATTTGCGGATGTCGTAGCCGAGCATTTCCGCTCGCTCGGGATTCTCCCGAATCGCGACGAGCACATTGCCGAAGCGCGAATTCACCAGAATGCGCAGGCCCAGATAGGTCACCACGAGCAGGCCGAGCACGACATAATAGAGGCCGATGTCGGGAAACAGCACGATACTGCCGCCCGGCCAGGGAATGGTCAGGGGAGGCATGTTGCTCATGCCGTTGAAGCCGTTGAGACGGGCCTTGCCGATGTGCCATTCCGGGCCGGCCGTCTGCGCCATGAAGCGCTCAAGCACCAACGTCACGGAAAGCGTGACGATGCCCAGGAAGACCCCCGTGATGCGGCCGAAGTAGAGGAAGTAGCCGAGCAAGGCGGCAAAGGCGGCCGTGAACGCGACTGCCAGCACGACGGCAGCCAGGGTGAAGCCGAAGTTCGCCCCGAAATTGATGGTGAGAATGCCGTAGCTGTAGCCGGCTATACCGAAGAAGGCCGTCTGTCCGAAGCTCAGTGCCCCGCCATAACCCCAGATGAGGCTGAGGCCGAGGGCCATGAAGACCCAGGTGAAGAAATAGACCGTATTGCCGACCGTGTAGCCGTCGCTGAAGGCAGGGTAGGCGCATGCCGCGCCCAGTACCGCCAGGAAGCCGATCCAGAATGCTGGCCCTTTTCCCATTGTCTGCGGACCTTCGAGACGGTCCAGGAAACGCAGGAGACTTTTCATGATGCCCCTCTCCCCGTCTCAGGCCCGTTCGCGCAGGATGAAGCCGGAAATGCCCTTGGGCAGAACCCGGATCACGATGATGACGGCGATCAGCAGTCCGATCTGCCCGAAGAGCTGCCCCTGCCAGGAGGTCATGCCCGACTTGACGACGGCAAGTATGGCCGCGGCCGGGGCCGTTCCAAGGAAGACGTCTGCCCCGCCGGCGACCACCGTGACAAAGGCTTCCATGATGAAGGTCGTGCCCATGGTCGGCACCAGCGTCATCGTCGGTGCATAGAGCCCGCCGGCCAGCCCGGCCAGGCCTGCTCCCAGAGCGAATGTCAGACCGTAGACGAGACGCGTATCGATACCGAGTGCCGCGGCCATATGCGGTACCTGGATCGTGGCTCGGGCCATCACCCCGAAGCGGGTCCAGTTAAAGAGGGCATAGAGGCCGGCAAGCACCGCGATCGCCATGCAGAAGAGCACGACGCGATAGAGCGAATAGGAATAGTCGGCGACCTGAAAGCTGCCGAAAGGCGTCCCGACCCCCGCCATCGTCGAGCCGAGCACGATCAATGTGCCTTGCGTGGCGATCAGGCTTAGCCCCCATGTCGCGACGATGGTGTCGAGCGGCCGGTGGTAGAGATGGCGGATGATGACGACTTCCACCAGCGCTCCCACGGCTGCCGACGCCAGGGCGCCCACGCAGATGGCCAAGGGGAGGGGAAGCCCCGCATGGGTCGCGGAAACCGTGACATAGGCACCGCACATGATGAATTCGCCATGGGCGAGATTGATCACGCCCATCATGCCGAAGATGACGGCGAGGCCGCAGGCGGAGAGAACCAGGAAGGCGAAGGCATCGCCGAACTGGTAGAACGAGGAAAAGATGAATGTGCCGACGTCCATCGGGGGGAACAATCCTGATTTCGAGGTTCAGGCCGCCTGCAAGGCGGGCGAGAGGCCCGGAAGGGGCGCGGCCATAGTGGCGGTGCCCGGTCCGGACCAGACTGTCGATGCCCTGCTTCAGGATTTCGGAGGAGGATTGGACGGGGTGTACTGCGCCTGCGGATCGTTCTTGGTGAGATCGCAGCCGGCATCGCCCAACCAGTAGGGCTTGATGTCCTGCCACACCTTGGGGAAGGTGATGGAATGGTCCGCCCCGACCTTCGCCAGATAGATCGTGTGGGACATGTGCTGGCTCTTGGGATCGAGGCACACCTTGCCCTCAGGCGCATCCATGCACACGTCGCCCTGTGCGATGATCTTGCGTAGATCGTCACGCTTGGTGGAGCCGTTGGCCCGCTCGACCATCTGCTTGTAGAGATAGACGGCCAGGTAGGAGTTCTCCGCCTCTTGGTTCACATAGGGCTCGCTCGGGAATTTCGCCTTGAACTTGGCGAGGAAATCCTTGCTCGATGGCGAGTCGATTTCTTCGATGTAGTTGGTGGTGACATACATGTCCTTCAGGCTCGGCGGCTTGAAGCGTTTGTGCTCATAGCCCTGGCCCACATTCACCGACGAAGCCATCGGCAGGCCGACATTCGCTGCCGCGGCCTGCTCGTAGTAGGAGGCCTGTGCCGTGCCGACCAGGAGCGTCACCACGAAATCAGGCTTGGCCTTCTGGATATTCTGGATGGACTGGGAGAACTGCGAGACGCCGAGCGGGATGAACTCTTCGCCAACCATTTCGCCGCCATTTTCCTTGACGATGTTACGCACCCATTCGGCGGAGATCTGACCGAAATTGTAGTCGGCGGCGAGGGTGTAGACCTTCTTGCCGTATTTCTCCATCATCCAGGGAATGAGAGTGGAGAATTGCTGCTCGGGGACTGCCCCGGTGACGATCATATGGGAGTCGCAGACCCCGCCTTCATACTGGTTGTTGTAGAAGGCCAATCCGTCCAGTTGGTCGACGATCGGCCGATAGGCTTCGCGGGAGGCTGACGAGAAGCCGGCGAAGACAGCGTCGACCTTGTCGCGCTGCAGCACGCGGCGCATGAATTCCTGGTAGCGCGTGTTGTCCGACTGCGTATCGTAGACGACCAGTTCCAGCGGACGCCCCGCGATGCCGCCCTTGGCGTTGATTTCGTCGGCGGCCAGCTGGATCGCATGGACCTTGCCGATGGTGGCGACGGCGAAGTCGCCGGATTGATCCTCCAGTACGCCGAGCTTTATCGGGTCGGCGGCGAGCGCTTGGGACACGCCGAGCAAAAGTGTCCCCGTGAGGGCTGCGGCTCGCAGCCCCCTTTTGGCCTTCCCAGTCATGTGAGTTCTCCTCTGTCGACCTTATTTTGTCTCGGCACGCCGGCCGGAAGGCCCTTCGCGTACCGTTATTTTGGGCGTTGCCGCCCACCTGCCGAGGAACTCCTCGCAGTATTCTTCCAGGCTGACACGCAAACGCATGCTTTCACGCCGCAGCCGGTTGTAGGCTTCGTCGTCATCGATGCCGGTCTGTGCGGTCAGCGTCAGCACGGCTTTGATCACCGACCGGCGGCCACGCCGCCGTCTCTCCATGTCGTCAAGGCGGTTCTGCATGTCATTGCGCAGCAGGAACTGGTTCACGCCCAGGAACAGGGCCGTGTAGATGGCCGAGCTGTGCACCGGCTTGCGCAGGAAGGCCGTCGCGCCGAGATTGACAAGACGCTTGAGCCGGCTCGGCGCCTCCACGCCCACCAGCCCGATCACTGGCGCAGGCGGCAGGCGTGAATCGCTTTCGGTCTCCAAGGGAAGAGTGCCTTCCAGATCACCGTCTACGAAGAGGATGTCCCGCTCCGCCTTCAAACTCGCCATGTCGAAGTCGACGCGGCCATCGGCGGAGGCGAGGAACTCGCTGGTCACCCCCAATTTCGCAAGTGTCATCTCGAGAGCCTCGACGGCAGTGCGGTTGGTGGTAGCGATCAGGGCCCTGCTGCCGTTGAAGTTCTGGAGGAGACGAGCAACCATCACTTTGCGACCCTTAAATTTGGCGTATGGGAGACAACGGCATATCGTGGAGAAGACTGAACGAGGTAGGGATCGGGCTGAATGGGGCCGGCCTCCTCGACGATCACGTCAAAGCGCGCCTTCTGGTTCGAGCGGCCAATGCGCGGTGTGAGCCAGGCATGGAATGTCTGAGGATCGATCCAGACCTCGCCCTGCGGTGCTGAGAGCCTCTGGCGGGCGACGGCGTTCTTGACAGCGGACACCTCGTCCGTGCCTGCCGCCGACAGCGCGCGCGCCAGCAACTGCACCGCGATGTAGGAGGCCTCGGCATCTGCCGATGCGGCCGGACCGTTAGGGAAAGACTGCTCGTAGGCCTTGGTGAATGCCTTGTTCGCCGGGGTCTTCAGCGAGGAGAAATAGACAGACGAACTCAAATGGCCATCGACCATTTCATGACCGATCTCCTCCAGCTCCGGTTCGGAGAGCGTGCAACTGGCGATCGGGATCTGCGCGGCTTGGTCGATGCCGCGCTCCCGGCAGGCCGATCGAAACGCACGGAAGAAGGCATAGGCACTCTCGCCGATGAGGTTGTTGAACACGAAATCGGGGCGGGCCGAGAGGATAGCGTCGACGACCTGCCCGAATTCCGTATCGCCGATCGCGATATAGCGCTCGGCCAGAACCCTGCCGCCCTGTGCCGTCATGGCCTCGCGAAAGATGCGATTGTTTTCCCAGGCCCAGATGTAGTTCGACCCGACGCAGAAGGCATTCGAGCCGAAATTGGCCAGCATGTAGCGTACGAGCGGAAGCACGTGCTGGTTGGGCGAAGCGCCCGTGTAGATGACGTTGTTCGAGGTCTCGAACCCCTCATAGTGCGAGGGATACCATAGCAGGGCGTCGTATTTCTCGAAGCAGGGGATCACTTCCTTGCGGCTCGATGACGTATAGCACCCGACCACATGGCGTATGCCGTTGCTGATCATTTGCCGGCTGTGCTCGGCATAGCGTGCCAGGTCGCCGCCAGGGTTCACCACGACAGGCTCGAGCCGGAGATCCGGAAACGACCGAGATATCTCCTCGAAGGCCAGCAAAGCGCCGTTCAGCATGGAGCGCGCGACCACGCTGTAAGAGCCGGTCGTCGAGAACATCACGCCGATGCGATGCCTTCTTGCCAACATAAGCCCATTCCAAAACAAAAAACGCCCAGCGGCTGGTCTGCCGTGGGCGTCCGTGCCACCAACCGCACGTGTGCAGAACGCACTCGTCTGTTGGAAATGTAATCAGATATGACGCATAAATAGGCAGCTCTGCCTTGCGCTCTAAAATTAGGCTCTTCCAGATTTATGTATTTGTCAAGCTGTTAAATGTGGGCCCGAATTCTTTCGGGCTTCGCGAGCTCCTCAGGCCGGTTGGTATGCCGTCCTGGGCTGCTGACGGCGTGACCGCGGAAAAGGGTTTCGATGGGTGGGTTGACGCGCTACCGGCGGGATGCCGGCGGTCGAGACGATCAAGCCGGATGGCGACCCGCTGGTTTATGGACACGACACGACCGACAGGGTCACCGGCATCGAAACCCTCGCTCCCTGAGCGAAGCCCGGGGATGACAAGAGTGCAAGTGCTCCCGAGGACGTGACCCGCTTCTGGTATGACGGGTGCGGCCTGGTGATCAAGGTCGAGAACGGAGCGGCGCTGATCGATCATGAGCGAGACAAGAATTGCGCGATCATCGCCGAGATGGTGAATGGGCGCTGGGTCGGGGCGAGGCTCGATGCGATGGAGCGGCGGATCCCCGGTCCACCGGCGAGATCAATCACCGCGGCCATTGGCCGTCTGCAGAATTTTCTCCTGTTGAGTGCCGGTGCTGGGCTGCATACATTCCCGTGGTGCGAAACTCCGACGGGCTGATGGCAAAGGTACGCCGGAACGCCTTGGCGAAGTAGTTCGGATCGACAAAGCCACATGCGCTGGCAATAGCCTTGATGCTGAGCTGAGCGTTGATCAGCAGTCGCGCGGCCCGTTGCATGCGCTCGCGCATGACGAATTCGGATGGGGCCACTCCTTCGATCAGGTGAAAGGTCCGACTAAAATGAGCACGGCTCATTCCTGCAATGTCAGCAAGCACGCACACGTCGAGATCTCGGTCGAGATGCTGACGGATGTGAGCCGTCACACGCTCAATGGCCAGATTTCGGCCCGTGCCCGGGCTGGGTTCGTGGCGGGCCATGACATCATCGTGCAGCGTCATCGTGGCGTTGTAAGCAAGGCCCGAGGCCCTTCCAGCGGTCAGCTCACTATCGGTGAGGTCCAAAGCCACCCCGGCGAGGGCATCGATCGTCTCCGAGCGCAGACGTAGCACGGGACCGGCTGCCGCGAGGATCGCCCGATGCAGACGCAATGCCTCCTGCCCGCACATGGCAATCCAGAAGAAGGACCAACTGTCGTTTCTTTCCACCCAGTAGCGGTGAGCGTGCGGAATGGCTACCAGCATCGTCTCCCCCGGGCCGATCCTGTAGCGCCTCTTTTCATATTGCAACTGTCCGGCTCCGGCGATGGTGTGCTGCAATATCGAAAAAGGCGTCGTGCCTCGCTTGCGACCATCCCAATCGTAGGCTGGCCCGTCCGCAATTTCATATCCTGTGCTGGTCGGCATCACATGAAGGCGGTCGCGCCGGCGCGGTAGCGAAATCGTATGGCGGAACGGGCTGTTGGCAGTGAGAAGGCTAAGCACAAAATTACCCTAAAGAGCACCATCGTCCTCTGGTCCGCATTACCCGCGCTGCGCATAAATGCGTTCGGTTGAAGATATGCCACTGCTTGGGCAGATCCAATCGGTATATCCAGCCAAGTTTGCTGCCCGGGCAGGCGGCAAATTGCGTTGCAGGGAGGGTGCAGGCCATGGGTGCCATGAAGATTGCGATTATCGGGGCCGGTAGCGTTGGCTTCACCCGAACGCTGGTGCGCGACATCCTCTGCGTGCCAGAATTGCGGGAAGTCGAATTCGCGCTGACGGACATCAACCAGCACAATCTGGAGATGATCGGACAGATCCTGCGGCGAATGATCGAAACCAACGGTTTTCCGGCCCGCATCACAACCACGGCCAATCGTCGGGAGGCCGTCGCCGGTGCTCGCTATATCATCAACTGCGCGCGGGTCGGCGGCCTCGAAGCCTTCGCCGACGACATTCGCATTCCGCTACAATATGGTGTCGACCAATGCGTCGGTGACACCATCTGCGCCGGAGGCATCATGTACGGCCAGCGCTCCATCGCGGCCATACTCGACTTCTGCAAGGATATCCGAGAGGTGGCCGAGCCCGGCGCACGCCTGCTCAACTACGCCAATCCGATGGCGATGAACACCTGGGCGGCACTCGACCATGGCGGCGTCGACACCATCGGTCTGTGTCACGGCGTGCAGCATGGCTGGCGCCAGATCGCCGAAGTACTGGGTGCGCAGGACCCCAAGGACGTCGACTATATTTGCACCGGCATCAACCATCAGACCTGGTACGTCGACATACGCCACAAGGGCCGGCGCATCGGCAAGCAGGAACTGCTGGAAGCCTATGAGCGCCATCCGGTCTACTCCAAGCAAGAGAGGGTGCGCATCGACGTGCTCAGGCGCTTTGGCCTCTACTCGACCGAGAGTAACGGGCATCTGTCGGAATATCTGCCCTGGTACCGCAAACGGCCGGAGGAGATCGAACGCTGGATCGACCTTTCGGAATGGATCCACGGCGAAACCGGCGGTTATCTGCGAGTATGTACCGAAGGGCGCAACTGGTTCGAGGAAGAGTTTCCCCGCCTCCTGGCCGATGCCGGCAAGCCGATCGATCCGGGCCGGCGAACGAGCGAACATGCCAGCTACATCATCGAGGCTTTGGAAACGGGACGTGTCTACCGCGGGCATTTCAACGTTCGCAATCGCGGCTTGATCACCAATCTGCCCGCGGATGCCATCGTGGAGAGCACCGGCTTCGTCGACCGTTTCGGTCTGAACATGGTGGCAGGCCTGACCCTTCCCGACGCCTGCGCGGCTCCGTGCATTGCATCCATAAACGTGCAGCGCCTGTCGGTGAAGGCAGCCGTGACGGGGGATGTCGACCTGCTCAAGCTCGCCATGTTGCATGACCCCCTGGTCGGTGCCGTCTGCACGCCCGAGGAAGTTTGGCAGATGACCGACGAGATGCTGGTCGCCCAGGCCAAATGGCTTCCTCAGTTTGCCCATGCCATCGAGGATGCCAAGGCTCGCCTCGCCAAGAGCCGCATTCCCAAGCGCGAGTGGCAGGGTGCTGCCAGACTGCCCGTTCGCTCTGTCGAGGAGCTTCGGACAGAGCGTGCACGCAAGGAGGGGGGGCTCTCGCCCGACCAACAGGTCGTCGCTTGAGCCGCCGCTACTGACTACACTGCAAGACAGCAGCAAGCTGTCGCAACAAGCGGGAGGAAGACATCATGAAAATCCTGAAGATAGGATTGCTGCTCGGCGCCCTGCTTTCGCCACTGATGCCGGGCTTGGCAAAGGCAGAACCGGTAACCCTCAATTTCTGGACTGCCTGGGATCCGTCCCAGGCCGATGGCAAAGCGGCCATCGCCAAGATCGCCGAGTTCGAGCGCAGCCACCCCAACATCAAGATCAAGACGCAGGTCATCGCCTTTCAGGCCCTGCACGACAAGCTTGTCACGTCGATCGCCAGTAACGACGCACCGGATCTGAGCTGGGGGCTGATCGAGTGGCTTGGTGAGTTCGACCGCATGAAAGCGCTCGCCGACCTGACACCCTATGCCAGTAAATGGAACGACCGCGAGGCGATCTATCCCAATGCCCTCGAGGGGCTCACGATCGATGGCAAGCTGGTCGCCCTGCCGAACTATCTCGGATTGCGCGGGCTGCTCTACCACACCGACATGCTCAAGCAGGCGGGTATCGCCGCCCCGCCCAAGACCTGGGACGAACTGGTCGATGCCAGCCTCAAGATCAAGCAAACCACCGGCAAGCCCGGCTTCGGCATTGCCGGGCGCGGTGTGCGTTCGCCACAGGAACTGATCATGTATCTGGCCCAGAACGATGTTCAGATCGCCAAGCGCCAATCTGACGGCAAGTTCAGGAACGATTGGGCCGATGATCCCGAAGCGATGAAACGGGCCACGCAGGTCTTCGCCCTCTATCGCAGTTTTCGCGACAAGGGAGTGATCGCACCACAAGCATCGGGTTGGGGGTGGGAAGAGGAGGACACCAATTTCGCGCTTGGCCGATATGCCATGGTGATCAATGGACCCTGGATGCGCAACCGCGCCGACCAGAACCCCGAACAGATGAAAGATGTTCGTGTCGCGCCACCGCCCGCGAGCCTCAAGAGCGCCACCTTCTTCGAAATCAACCCTCTTTTCATCTACAAGGGTAAACACCCCGACGAGACCTGGGAGTTCGCGTCCTTCATGCTCAGCAAGGACTATCAGACCGCCGTCTTTCCCGATCGATCCCCCCGCACGGATGTACAGGGCGATGCGATCTGGGGCACGCCTTTCACCTCGTTGACGCCAACCGGCGTGTCTTTCCCCCAGATAGCCCTCGGTTCGATCACGCGTGACATGGAGGAAGCGATCGGGCGGGTGCTTCTCAAGAATGAGGAACCGGCGGCGGTCGCCGCCTGGCTTGGCAAGCAAATCAACAAGAGCCTGCGCCAGACCGGGCAGATGTCGGCCCAGAATTGAGGCTTGCACGCTTCGTCTGCCTCAAAGCCTCGGACATGGCCGGCAGTGCGGGAAGGTGCGGGCGCGGTGACTGGCGTGCGCTTGCGATGGGAGTTGGGCAATGGCGAATGCGGATCTCATGGCTATCCGGAACAGGGTCGCCTCGATCCGGCGCGCGACCCCGCGCCACACACATCTGGGCAGGATGGCGGCACTTTTCCTGCTGCCCTCGGCCGCCTTCATCCTGGCGCTCATTGCCTATCCGCTCTGCAATGTGCTCTGGCAGAGTTTCCATTACGGCAATCTCGTCGACCCGGCAACGCGAGGTTACGCTGGCCTCGATAACTTCCGCACGGTTTTGGAGGACGAGGACTTCCTGCCCGCGCTTTGGCACACGCTGAGCTGGACGACGCTCTCGGTCGGCGGCGAATATCTGCTCGGCCTGACCGCAGCGGTGGTCCTCGCCCAGCCGATCAAGGGCAGAGCATTCTTCCGCGGCGTTGTCGTGGTACCCTGGGTCATCCCGATCGCCATCGCCGGCCTGAACTGGATGTGGTTGCTCAATCCCGATTATGGCGTCCTCAATGCATGGATGGTGCGACTGGGTCTCCTCGACAATCCGCACGATTGGCTCGGTCAGATCAATACCGCCCTGCCAACGGTGACCTTCGTCAACATCTGGCGCAGCTTTCCCTTTTACACGATCAGCCTGCTGGCAGCGCTGCAGGCCGTGCCAGCCGATCTGCATGAGGCTGCTGCCATCGACGGCGCCGGCCCGATCCGCCGCTTTTGGGTGATCACCATGCCGCATCTGAAGGCTGTATCCCTCACTCTGATCGTCATTCATATCATCTGGACTGCCATCAACTTCGACTTCATCTGGGTGATGACCGAGGGTGGCCCGCTCAATGCTTCACAGACCCTGCCGGTGATGATCTATAAATATGCCATGCAGGACTATGATGTCGGCGCCGCCTGCGCCCTTGCATCGATGTCGATGGCTTTCATGGCGAGCCTGTTCTTCGTGTATTTCTACGGCAACCGTCGCATGAGATCCTGAGCCATGGTGATATCACGCAGCCAGCGCCTGATTGCCGCCAGCCTTACCTACGGCATACTCGCCCTCCTGTGCCTGTTCTGCCTGTTCCCGTTCGTGTGGATGGTGGATACCGCACTCAAGCCAGCGTCGGAGGTAATGAGTAACGAGCCCTCTTTGCTGATTGCAGCTCCGACATTGGACAATTTCGCCCGCGTCCTGTTCGAGAGCGACTTTCTCACCTACTTCCGAAACAGTCTGATCGTAGGGGTCTGCGCGACGCTGTTGACCCTGATCGTATCGGTGTTTGCCAGCTACGCCTTGAGCCGCTGGGGATACTATCCGGTGAGCAGGGTCGTGGGCGGTGCCCTGCTGGTTTCGCAAATGATCCCCGGTGTCCTGCTGCTGGTACCGCTTTACGGGCTGATGCAGCATCTGGGGCTGTTAAGCACCTATCGCGCGCTCATCATCGTCTACTGCACCTTCATGATTCCACTCGTCACCTTCATGCTGAAGAGCTTTTTCGATGACGTCCCGCGGGAATTGGAAGAGGCGGCGGAAATTGACGGTTGCTCGCGCCTTGGCTTCATTTGGCGCGTTCTGCTGCCGTTGACGGCGCCCGGGATCCTCGCCACGAGCGTTTTCGCCTTCGTTGCGGCGTGGAACGAATTCATGTTTGGCTATGTGCTGATCAATGACGACGCGCGCCGGACACTGACCCCTGGCATCATGATTTTCCGAGGTTCCCATCAGACCGATTGGGGCCTGCTGATGGCAGCCTCCGTACTGGCCGTGGTCCCTGTCGCTCTCGGTTTCGTCTATCTGCAGCGTTTTCTGGTCGAAGGCCTGGCAGCTGGGGCCGTGAAGGGCTGATCCAGAGGATCGCTCGTCCCGCTCGATAAGCATCGCATGTGCCGCTGCAATCGATGGATCTGGACGGGGACAATCAACTTCAAGGGGACGGATGGCTTGCCGTTGGTACTGCATCTGCGTCTGCTTCCCCCCGACCGTGAATGGGGACGATCACGCATGATCGTCCCGCGGGCTCGGTGGAGTTAGATCCGCAGGTCCGTCTGTGCGTCGAAAAGGTGGAGCTGTGCAGGTGAAAAGTTGAGACCGACCATTTCGCCGGCGAAGTGTCCCGCCCGACCATTGACGACCACTGCGAGTTCCGGTGCGGTTGCTGTGGTTAGATGGGTCGCCGCACCCGTGGACTCGACGACGGCGACCGGCACTTTGAGCATGGCACCGTCCGGTGGGGCGATGGCGATATGCTCTGGGCGCAGACCCGCGATCAGCTTGCGACCAGCCTGGACGGCATAGCCGAGGTCCACGGATTGGCGCTGACCGAGGTCGAGCACGAGCGAACGGCCGTCCTCTCCCCCGACCGCTGGAATGAAATTCATGGCGGGCGAACCAATGAAACCCGCCACGAATTTGTTGAGCGGCTTATCGTAGAGATCCAGAGGACGCCCCTGCTGCTCGATGACTCCGGCCCGCATGACGACGACATGGTCGGCCATCGTCATCGCCTCGATCTGGTCGTGGGTGACGTAAACCGAGGTTGCGCCGAGGCGGTCGTGGAGCGCGCGGATTTCCTTTCGCATGTGCACGCGCAGGGCCGCATCGAGATTGGATAGCGGCTCGTCGAACAAGAAGGCCTTCGGGTGGCGGATGATGGCGCGGCTCATCGCGACACGCTGGCGCTGGCCGCCGGAAAGTTCGCGTGGATAGCGCCCCAGCAGGTGCGAGAGGCCGGTAGTCACGGCGACCTCCGCCGCTGCCTTCTTCGCTTGCGCCTTTGGCGTGCCGCGAATACGCAGGCTGTAGGTGAGGTTCTCCTCGACCGTCATATGCGGGTAGAGTGCATAGGATTGGAAGACCATGGCCACGTCGCGCTTGCGCGGCGGTACCCTGGTCATCACCTCGCCGGCGATCTTGAGCGTGCCCGTCGAGATGCTCTCGAGTCCGGCCAGCGAGCGCAGCAGAGTTGACTTCCCACAGCCCGAGGGGCCGATAAGCGCCGTGAAACTCCCCTTGTGGATCGACAGATCTATGTCTTTCAGGGCATGATAGGCACCATAGTGCTTGTTGACGCCGGACAATTCGATCTGAGCGGTCATTTCAACGCTCCCGAAGTAAGACCCGAGACGATCCGGCGCTGCAAGAGGACGAAGACAGCGAGAATTGGGGTTACATAGATGGTCGCATAGGCCATGATGTTGTTCCATTCATTGGTGTTCGGCCCCATGAAGGAGTAGAGGCCGACACTCGCCGGCTGAAGCTCTGCTGCCTGGATCATCGACTTCGAATAGACGAACTCGCCGAAGGCCTGCATGAAGATCAGGATGGCGCTGACGAGGATGCCGTTGCGTGCGAGTGGAAGCACGATGTTGAAGAAGGCACCGATGCGACTATTGCCATCCACAAGCGCTGCCTCTTCGAGTTCCTGCGGCACCGTCATGAAGGTTGCGCGTACAAGAACCACGAAGAAGGGCATGCTCTTGGCGGCGATGGCGATCACCACGGCCAGGCGCGGATAGTTCAACAGTCCGAGTTGAGAGAAGCCGACGAATATCGGCGTGATCATGAGCGAGGCGGGCAGCACCTGCAGCATCAGGATCAGGAAGAGACCGATATCCACCCAGAGGTTGCGATAGCGCGCCAATACATAGGCGCAGCCCACGCCAAGAACGGTGATGAGTGCCACGGCGCCGGCGGCAATGACCAGCGAGTTCCACAAATAGCGGCCCATCTGGCGGCTTTGCCAGACATAAGCGTAAGTACTCCACTGCGATGACGACGGCCAGAACTTCGGCGGCGTCGCAAACATCTCCGAACCGCTCTTGAGCGCCGTGATGTACATCCAATAGAGCGGGAAAAGGTAGATTCCCGCGAGGATGACGGCGATTGCGAGCATGAGGCGGTTGCTGACACTTCTGCTCATCCGCGCACCTCATGTCGTGTCGAGCGCACATAGACGATCGAGGCAAGCATCACGAAACCGATCATGATGACCGAAATAGTCGCTCCCTTGGCGAAGTCATATTGGCGAAAGGAAAGATCCCAGGCCCAGTATTGGGTGACGTTGGACGAATTATTCGGTCCACCTGACGTTATGGCCGCGAAAAGGTCGAACTGCTGGAGCGTGAAGATCAGGCCCAGCGCAACGATGGCACCGATCGATGAGCGCATCATGGGCAAGGTGATCGTCCAGAAGCGCTGCCAGACATTCGCGCCATCCAATTCAGCAGCCTCGTAGAGATCGCTTGGAATGGCGGATAGGCCGACCGAGAGCAGGATCATGTTGAAAGCGGTTCCCAGCCAGATATTGGCGATCATGACGGCGTAGAGAGAATAATGCGGATCGGAACGCCAGAAGATGTTGCCTGAGATGAAGCCGCCTTCCTTCAGGATGAAGTTGAGAACGCCGAAATCACCCGAAAGGATCCAGTTCCAGATCGCGCCGACGACAAGGCCGGGCATGACCCAGGATACCAGGAAGAGACCCCGCAGCCAGGAGGCACCGGGAAAGTTGATCCAGAAGAGCAGCGCCAGGCCAAAGCCGATCAGGAATTGGCCTGCGATCGAACCGGCAACGAAGATCAGCGTGTTGTAAAGAATAGGCAGCGTTTCCGGCTGTGAGAACAGGGCGCGATAGTTGCGTAAGCCGACGAAGGGCCGGGAGATGGTGCCGAGGCTGAACATGTCAACCTCTTGAAAGCTCATCACGACATTATAGAGGAGTGGCAGGCCTGCCATCAGGAGCAGAAAACACAGAGGAAGAGCGACGAGCACGACGTCGAAGCCGCGACCATCCCTGAGGCTTGAGAAGATCCGTTTCATAGGTCGCCAAATGCTCCAGCGTAACCCGTGATCTTGCAGGGAAGGGGCGCGGCCGGGTTCGACGGCCAGAGACCTCCCGACCATCGCGAAAGCTAGCCAAGCACGGCCCGGATCTTGTCGGCAGCTTGGTCGAGCGCCTCCTTCGGACTCATCTGTCCGGTGAGCGCCGCCTGGATGGCATCCTGGATTGCCCTGGAAATCTTTGGCCATTGCGGGTGCGGGCCGCGAGGTCTCGCGTATTTGAGCTGCTCGAGAAAGACCTTGAGGGCGGCATCCTTTAGCGGCTGCCCGGTTTGGGGAATGGCGATGTCGGAACGCGCGGGGAGCTGGCCGAAATTCTTGAACATCTTGTCGTCTTGCGACACGAAATATTCGAGAGCCTTGAAGGCTTCGGCGGGATGTTTGCTGGTGGAGAAGATCGCCCAATTGAAGTCGCCCATCGCAGATGAACGCTCGGAATCGATCTTGGGGACCGGCAGCAGAGCCACGCCCCAGTCGAATTTGGCTTCCTGGGACATACGGTCGAGCTCCCAGGGACCCGAGATCGCCATGGCCGCATTGCCGGAATTGAAGGTGCCGGTGGAATCCCACTGTCCGCGCGTCAGCGTGTCGGGCGAAGCGAGCTTCTCGTCGATGATCGTCTTCCAGATTTGAAGCGCCTTGACCGCACCGTCGGCATTGATGTTCTCGTAGCTGCCGCCACCCATCTGGACCCAGGGCAGGAATTGGAAGGTGCCTTCCTCATTGGCCTTGGCGGAGAAGGCCAAACCATAGACGTTTCGAGCCGGGTCGGTCAGCTTGCGTGCGTCTTCGACGAGTTCGTCCCAGGTCTGCGGCGGCTTGTTCGGATCAAGTCCCTTCGCCTTGAACATATCCTTGTTGTAGTAGAGCGCGATCGTGTTCGTCGCCTTCGGCACGCCATAATACTTGCCCTGCCACTCGACGGATTTCAGGGGGCCTGGGAAATAATTTTCGGGCTTGATGATCTTGGATGCCTTGATCATGTCGGTGAGATCGAGAAAGGCACCGCGTGAGGAGAAAAGCGCGTGCTCCGGATTGTCGACGGCAATAAGGTCCGGGGCTTGGCCGGTTGCATAGGCGCGCATGGCTTCGGTCACCACGTCATCGAACTGAATCAGCCGGTATTCGATCTTGATGCCGTTGTTTTGCTCGTTGAACGCCTTGACAAGATTGGGCGCCGGCTGAATGTCCTTGTCGAGAGACCAGAGGGTGAGCGTAACGTCCTCCGCTCTCGCCGAAAGGCAGAAGAGGGAAGCGCCTGCCAGCGCCATGGCGCCGATCATTGCAAATTTGCGGATGGCCATAGTTTTCCTCCTTTGTGGTTATCCCTCAAGCACCGGCAATTCTTCTTGTTTACCGGCTCGGCGTCTCAGGTCGGCTCGAAGACGAAATCGCCGCCCCGGCATTTCTTGAGATAGTTCAGGGCATGGACCTGGCCGGTCATTTCCAACTCGCCGCGGTAGACCGGATCGTGCCAGCCTTCGATGTCGATGGAGCCGGTCCAACCAGCCAGGCGTAGTTCGGAAATGATGTCCGTCCAGTTGGTGTCGCCGAACCCCGGCGTGCGCATGAAGACGAACGGTTCCTTTCCGAAGATGCCGTGCTCGCGGATGACGTCCCAACGGATCGTCGCGTCCTTCCCGTGCACGTGGAAGATCTTGGGCGCCCATTTGCGGATCTGCGGAAGGGGCTCGATGAGATAGACCATCTGGTGGCAGGGCTCCCACTCCAGGCCGATATTCTCATCCGGCGTTTCGTTGAAGATGAGTTCCCAAGCATCGGGATTGTGCGCGATGTTCCAGTCACCGGTCTGCCAGTTGCCGTCCATGGCGCAGTTTTCAAAAGCGATCTTCACCCCCTTGTCGGCGGCGCGCTTGGCGAGTTCGCTCCATACCTCCTTGTAGCGGGGCAGGCTGTCGACAAGGGGCCTGCCCCGCAGGCGGCCGGTAAAGCCGGCAACGCAAGTGGCGCCGAAGTGATGAGCATTGTCGATGCAGTCCTGCCAGCCCTGCAGCGTCTGCTGGTCGAGGTCGCTCCCCTCGAGCGGATTGCCGAACATGCCGAGCGTGGAAATGGTGATGTCCCGCTCTCCGATGGCTTCTCTGCAGCGTCTGCCGAGCTCGGCGAGATCCTGGCCATTGGTCGTCTGCCAGAAGAAAGGTTCGAAGCTTTCGAAGCCCATATCGGCGATTTGCCCGATACGCCTGGCCGCGCTGCCGTCCGAGGCGCGCACCATGGTGCCGATACGGATGGATCTTGCCGGGTTGGTCATGAAAATATCCTATGCTGCAATGGTGACGCGCTTGCCGTGGCGGGCGCTGTCGATCGCACCGAAAACCATGGCAAGGCTCTTGATGTTGTCGCTGCCATCCGTTTCCGGCCGGTCGCCGGTGCGGATCGCAGCGAGGAAACGCCCGATCACGCTGGCGTGGCCGTGGATGTCGGCCTCGTTTGCCGGGATCGGGACGCCGATCGGCGTAACCTCGCGAAAGAAACCGTCCGTTCCCGTGACGATGTTCGCCTCGAATCTGTCGAATCCGTCCCAAAGGAGCGTGCCGATGGTACCGGTGATGCGCCAGGCGCTCTCCCAGCTCGTGGGACTACCTTCGGCGCACCACGATCCTCGATAGGTGAAGACGACATCGTCGGAGAGTTCGAAGATGGCGTTGGCTGCCGCCCCGTGCCGGTACCAGGAACCGGGCGGATTGTGCTCCTGACAATAGACGGCGAGCGGATCCTTGCCTGAGATGAAGCGTGCGGCATCGAAGGTATGGATCGCCATGTCGAGCAGCAGGACATGGTCCATCTGTTCCCTGAAGCCGCCGAAATGGGGGCCGAGGAAGAAGTCACAATGCAGGCCGGTGAGGCGACCGAGTGCGCCGTCCTCGATCATGCGGCGAATGCGGCGTATGCCCGCGATGTAGCGACGGTTCTGCACGACCGCATGAAATTTTCCGGCAATCTCGGCAAGCCCGAGCAGTTCCCGCGCTTCGGCCAGGGAGACTGCCATCGGTTTTTCGCTGAGGACGTGGCATCCATGGGCCAGGCCGGTCGCGACAACGGTTCGGCGCGCTTCGGGAACCACGATGTCGAACAGGATATCCGGCTTCGCCTCCGACAGCACGGCGTCGATATCCGTGCCGATTGCAACGCCGCCGAGATCGAACTCATGAGAGAGCGTCTCAGCGACGGTGCGGTCAAGATCGACCAGGCCGACGACCGTCAGACAATCCTTGAGAGCTGGCGTGTCTGCGACTGCCTTGAGCCAGCCTTTGGCCATAGCTCCGCACCCGCACAAAACGACCTTGTACGTCACGACTTTCCTCCCCGAACGGCGGCCAGAAACTCCTCGACTGGCGTCCGTAAACGTTTACGATCCTATGGGTGGAAGCTATTTTATGTCAATAGGCGCTTATGCGGGCAGTCGACGGAGTCGGGGAGACGAGGAAACATGAAAGGCATTCGCCAACTTGCCGAGCATCTCGACATTTCCATCGGCACCGTCTCGCGCGCCCTCAATGGCAAGCCCGATGTCAACGAGGAAACTCGCAAACGTGTGCTGGAGGCCGCGAAATCCCTTGGCTATGTCGCCAACCAATCGGGCCGGGCACTCCGTAAAGGCTCTACCGGCATCATCGGCTTCATGATGCAGACCGGGCCCGAAATCACGGGCCATGGCGATACCTTCTTCATGAGCGTCTTCGATGGTGTGCAAGCGGTGTTCGCCCGGCATAAGCTCGACCTGGTCGCTCTGTTGTGTTCTTCCGAAGAAGACCCGCTTGATTATTTAAAGCGCGTTGTTGCGCGCGGTTTCGCCGATGGCATCATCTTGTCGTCTACCCGACGCCACGATCCACGGCTGGAACTACTTGCCAGGCGCAAGATACCGTTCATCACGTTGGGGCGCAGTCTGACGGATGTCGGCCAGCCATGGATCGATCTCGATTTCGAGGGCATAGCGCAGGCCTCGATCGAGCGCCTGGTGGAGCGCGGTCATCGACACATTGCTGTCACGCGGCCTCATGACGACACGAATCTTGGTTATATCTTTGTCGATCGGTGCCGCGACGTGCTTACCAGGCACGGTTTGACGCTCGCCAACGAGCATATATTCCGTTCCCTGCCAAATGAGAGGGGTGGCTATCAGATCGCTCGTGAACTGCTTGCCTGCGAAGAACGCCCCACGGCGATCCTGCTGGTCAACGAGATGCTCGCGACAGGACTCTATCGCGGGTTGAGTGAGGCTGGCATGGTGCCTGGTCGTGATATTGCAGTCATCGGTCGGCAGAGCCCACACTCACATTTCCTTTCGCCGCGGCTGACCGCCTATGGCCTTAAGCATCGCGACCTCGGCGTCGCCCTCGCCGAGACCTTGCTCGCCACAATGCCGGGCTATGCGGCCGCCTATGCCCAGCGTCCAGCACGCGTGCTTTGGCCCATGACGCTTGAGCCAGGAGAAAGTGATGGTAACGGGCCGGCGGATCGCAGGAATTAGACATCAAGAGCATCAAGTAAAACCCGCAGCTGCCCGCGATGATGCGAAAAACGTTGTCCGATCGAGGTGCTGTCCGCCTATGGCGTGCCAACGGCTTAGGGCTAGGCTGCACGCCTTCCCAGCCGACGTTCAATCGCTGCGGGGTTTTTCGTGTTCGTCGCAAGCGTCGGGATTCCTGCCAGATCCCCGCGTACGTCGATGTGGAGTTCATCGTTCTCGGGCGTCAAGACGATGGCTTTCACCAGAGAGCGCATGATGTCGCCGGCATTCAGGCGCTTCTTCTCCGTTTCCTCCCGCAATGCCGTGTAAAGCCCTTCGACCTTGGGGGCGATAATGCTCGCCATATTGGGATGGCGTAGGGGAGGCGGCTCTTCGGCGTCCGCGAGGAAGCTGGTCAATTCGTTCTTGCGGCACTCGGCTAACCGCGGGTTTGAGGTGATGAAGCGAGGAGCGAAGCAATGGCGGTGCGTCTCCTTGCGAGATCAAAGGCCGGGCCCTTGGATGAAGAGCCCGGCCAGTTGAATCACGCCACACGCTTCAACTGGACGGCAGGGAAATCGACCGGAACGTTCAGCGCGACGTTGACGTAGTTGGTGAAGAGATTGAGCGCGACATGGGCGATGATCTCGACCACCCCTTCGTCGTCGAAGCCGGCCGCCTTGAGTGCGGCGATGTCGGTATCGCTGACCCCAGCACGGTCCCGGACGACCTTCAACGCGAAGGTGAGAGCCGCCTGGGTGCGCGGATCGGAGGACTTGCCCACCTGCGCAGCCGCGATCTCGTCGATCGAGGCGCCCGCCTTGCGGCCGAGAGCGGTATGGGCCGCGAGGCAATATTCGCACTGATTAACGTTGGCGATCGCGACGGCGATCTCCTCGCCGAGCCGCGAGCCGAGCTTGCCGCCCGAGAGGGCGCCGAACGAACCCCACATGCTGTTCAGCGCGGCGGACGAATTGGCGACGGCCTTGAACATGTTGGGAATGACGCCGAAGGCGCCGTTGATCTTGTCCAACGTCGGCTTGACCGCTGCTGAAGACGAGGCTGGATCAACCAGATTAACGTGTGTCATAATAGATTTCCTTCTCTTATGCTTGGAGGGGGTTATCCAGCGGTCCGGCGATGGCAGTCGTCGGGCCGCTTTCTGTTCCGGCTTACTTGGCGGGAACGACTTTGCCCGGCAGCGAGAGATCGCCGGATGCTATTTTGAAGACGTCCGCCACGCACAGCAGCGGGGCGTGAAGATTGCCGTTGACCTTCAGACCGGCAGTGACCCCGTCGAAGGAAGCGCCGCTGATCCCGCTGATGAGCGAAAGCGGGATCTCGACATCGACCGTATCGCCCTTGAAGGTGGTGGGATATTCCGGACTGTCGATGAGCAGCGGCACATTCGGCCACGTCGGTGGGACCTTGGGCTTGGAGCCCTCGGGGATGTCGACCACCTTCAGGCCGGCGCCGCACGCCTTGTCCTTAGCCAGCACGACCCAATGGGGATGCCAGATGTGCCGGTTTTTGCCGCCATAGGCGGCATCGTCGAAATCGGGATGGAACGTCACGGCGAGGGCCACGATGCCCTGAGCCTTGTCGAACCCTATATCGCCGCTATCGAGGCTGGTCGGCCAGACATAGGCATAAACTTGGGAACCTTCGAACTTGCCCGTGGCGTCGGGCTTGTCCTTACCGGCTTCACCCCGCACGCGGGTCGTGAACACGGCCGTGTCCCCTTTGGTCACAATCGTGGTCTTGACGATATCGAACGACGCCAGAGTGCCGTTAGCGGGCTCGGCTTTGATGGAGTGGGCTGAGGCACCCGCCGAAAGGCAACAATACGCAATTGCCGCGAGACTGGCGCCTCGCAGGTTGGTGACGTTCACGATGATATCTCCTTCTCAGGTTGACGGTTGGGCTTGGAGGGGCGGCGATCCGCTGATGAATGTCGCCCAGGTGGCAGCCTGAACGGCGGGGTCCGCCTCTTCGTGCTCGCCGCAATCGAGGCGGAGGTCACGGCCTCCGATCGCGGCGTTCACAAAGGCACAGTGATGCGATGAGGCCTTGCCCGGATGGGCATGCGGCCGAAAGTGGCGACAGGATACGCACATCCTCTGGACGGGGATGGCGCCTGCCAGCTGGAGCTGCCGGATCAATGTTATCTGTGTAAGCAGCAGATTTGCCTGAGCCTCGGGAGATAGCTTGCCAAGCGCAGCGGCCACCCGGTGCGAAGCGCGAGAGATGGAGGTGCCGAGGCTGAGTCCTTCGGGGCTGGTGCGAATTATTACGGCGCGAGCGTCTCGCGGGTCTGGGTCTCGAAACAGAAGCCCCTTGCGAACAAGAGCGCTCAGCGTATCCGCCGTGCTTGCTGGGGATACGCCGATGTGCGAGGCGATCTCCTTCGGGCGAAGCCCGGCCGGCCGTGTCGCTAACAAACTCAACACTTGTGCTTGGCTCGGGTTCAAACCAGCTTCAGTCGCAGCTACCCACATCTCGGTGCGAAGAACGAGGGCAATCCTCTCAAAGCCTTCGCGAAGGCGAACGACGATCGGGTCTGAGTCGGAAGCATGATCCATGCCTCAACTATTTAGGATTCCTAATTATTCGTCAAGTGAAATCGACGAGCAACAGCCAGGTTGCGACGATCGGAGTCAGGCCGCCTCCTACCGTGCCCGAAACCTGGACGGCGAGCGAGATGCCGCTATAGCGCACAGCCGGTGGAAACTGGCTGGAGAACCGCGACCCCTCCGGTCCGTAGAGCAGGCGTAGACCCCCCAAGGGGGGGCGACAGCGGAGCGCCTTTGCTTCGCGAAAGCCGAATTGAGTTCGGGCGAGCGCGAGGGCAGCAGGATCGGCGTGATGTTCTTCGGCCAGGCGAGATTGGCGGTGGTTTGCCATCCGGCGCGGTCCAGCAGCAAGACAGCGTGTGCGCCTCTGGCGACGTTGAGCGCGATCTCGTCGATATGACGCTGCATGGTGTCGGTATTGGCGAAGGGCAACGCCAATGCGGCCCCTGCTCCGCGCGGGGGCAGATGGTGCCGAACAGGGAGGCGCTCGCATAGCGCTGATCGGCCCATCCACTCTCGGGATGGAAGAGTTTCGTATAAGCGATCCGCAGCCGCTCCCATCATCTTCCGCGTAATTCATAATTTCTTCGAATTGCAAGCTTCGTCCGTAGATGGAGCGTCACAACTTTTGACTGCATATAACGGATATATCACGCAAAACGCGTGAATGAATGCTCAAGCGGGCCGAGGAGGCGGTGGAGCAGGCAGCCGGAAATGGCCAATTCTCAAATAGAAAGCCCGGCTGGGAGGTCAATCTCAACCGAGCTTTCATTTTTAATGCGGTGTCTCGCAAACCACGCTTAATCAGCATAGTAACTTGACAGGTGATATGTCAATAGAAATCGTATATAATCATTCAAGTTGGATTCGTGCAGGCCTGAATACAAAAAGATACAAAGTGATTTCATGAAATTTGGACATTTTGGAATTCAATCACCCTATTTATACCAATAAAGATATCACTTTATCAGTTTTATGAAATTTTTATTTAATCAAATTAAAGGAGAGGAATAGAGAGAGGTAATATGAGGAACGTATCGACGGTTATTGAGGTGGATTGGGATAGATTTTGTGAGGACCTAAAAGAGGCTAGAGCCAAAATGAATATATCTGTGCGGGAGATGGCGAAAATAGCCGGAGTGAACTTCAATATTATTTCTAGATTAGAGCACAAGAAGATACACTGCGGAACAGAAGCATTCTTTCGCCTGTCTCTTTTGATAGGAAAACCTCCTATGGAATATATAGTTGAAGATAAAAAATAGAGATTTGTATATTATAAAACTATTTTGGAGCTATATTGTTTATTCTTTGTATATAAAAAGATACGTTTTCCTAAATTATGTATAAATAATACTTATTTCCTATATTTTTGTGTATAAAAAGATACATAAATGGCAAATATGTGGCTGTTTTATCACACTTTGTTTTGAAGTTGGCGATTTGTGGCTTTTCTCGCCAAGTAGGTGTTGCGGAATACGTTTGAGTCGGCGCATTTAGATTGTGGCTCTCGCGTATAACGAGTGGGCGGTGCGGCACTCACGTGTGGTTGGGGGTGTTGCGTGTCAATTGCGGGAACGGAGCAACGTTCCTTTCTGTAGAACAAAGTCTTGGAGGTTATCTCATGACCGTGAAGTCCCTACTCCTAGGTGCCGCCGCAGGCGTTGCTGTTATAGGCGCCGCGCAGGCAGCTGACCTGCCCATGACTAAGGGCGAAGCCGTGGAATACGTTAAGGTCTGCTCTGCCTTTGGTACCGGCTTCTTTTACATCCCCGGCAGCGACACCTGCCTCAAGATCGGCGGCGATGTCCGCGCGGATTACCGCGTCTTCGGTGGCTCCGGCTTTTCACGCAATGATGATCGCTCGGCCTTCAACGCTCAGGCCCGCATCTGGTTCGATGCCCGCACGGACACTGATTGGGGTCTGCTGCGTTCCTACTTCCAGATCAACGCCGACTCGCATCCGATCAGCGTCCAGGGCCGCGGCGGCGTGTATAATGACAACACCTTCTCGATCGACAAGGCTTTCATTCAATTCGGCGGTCTGACGGCTGGTTACGCTCATTCGTTCTTCGGCTTCTATGACGCCGACTGGGGCAGCACCATCTGGGCGCCTTATTACGCCGAGGGAAGCACCGTCAACCTGATCGCCTACACCGCCCAGTTTGGCGGCGGCTTCAGCGCTACGTTGTCGGTCGAAGACGGCCGCGACCATCGGTATGGCAACTTCGGACGGAATTATATCCCTGCCCTGGCCGGTTCTACCGTGTCGTTCTCATCGCTTCAGGGAGGGCAGCAGATTCCCGACGTCGTCGGCCAATTGCGCCTCGACCAAAGCTGGGGTGCGATTGCCGTTTCGGCTGCCGTTCACCAGTCGCGTTCGGCTGAAGAGCTTCAAGTCTCGAATAATGGTATTCCCCAGGGTGATCCCGTTGCTCTTCCACACAAGCAGAAGTGGGGCTATGCCGCGGGCGCGAGCTTGCTGTTGAACATCCCTGTGATTGAGAAGGGCCACTTCGTGGTCGAAGGGCAGTATGCCAATGGAGCGCTGCATTATCTTGGTGCAACCAACGACTCCTTGAGCCTCGGCGTTCCCGGTGACCTCTACCTCGCCAGCACCGATACCCTTCGCTACAAGACGGCTAAGGGGTGGTCCATTGTCGCCGAACTTGGTGGCAATATCACGCCTGTCCTTAATGCCAACCTGGTTGGCAGCTACATCGACACAAAGGCCAAGGACTTCCTCGACCCAACGTTGGATCCCTCCTTCAAGGCCTTCACGATCGCGGGCAACCTGACCTATACGATTGTAAAGGACCTGACCATCAGCGCTGAAGTTGCCTATACTCGCAACAAGTTCGGCAACGTCCTCGATACGGTCGGAACCGGTGAAGAAGCAACGACTGTCATCAAGGATGTGAAGCAGAACATCTGGCAGGGCGGCATCCGTTTGAAGCGAGTCTTCTAATTTAGACCGATGAAGGAGAGGGCGTGAAAGCGGAAAACCCTCGCCTTATTCATGATAAAGAACCCCGTCGAACAATCGGCGGGGTTTTCATTTTCATGCCCCCGAAATAAATCGTCCCTTCTAACAAAAGATTGTTATTCACGCGTTCTCCCAACCACCTTGGCCTCGTCGGGAGTAAGAAACTCAAATCTGGTGGCAGTGGCCAGAATCGGTCCTTCATCTCCGCACTCGTGAAGACACGCATACCAAAGTGCCGTTGACCTGCGGTCCTACTTCGCCGGCGTCATCGCCCGCCTCGTCCCACACGACTCCCGAGGCAGGATCGCCGCTTTCGGCCGACTCCTTCCCAGTCGCTTATGGCTGTGGTGTGTGAACAGTGATCTGTCAGGTCAAGACAAGCTGCAGTGTGCGAGACCTTTAGATACGAAGTTGCATAGCTCAATAGATCTCGTCAAATCGCGATCGCCAATAAAATGAAGGTTTCGGCGCTGAACGAGATATGAGGATTCTAAACATGCCAGAGTGCTGAAGGCCACTCAGGTCAAGGCGCAGAACTCCCTATGGTCAAACCCTGAGCAGTACAGGCCCGCCGTAGATCGTCGCCAGAATGTTTCCAATCAATCTCATCGATTTGGTCAGTGGCTGAGCGGACGTCGATTTCTTCTTGAAGTTCGTCATTCACCGCATTACACCGAACCAACCCAACAATGTTCAGCCAATATCTCGGACAGAGTTCTGTAAACGAAGTTATACAGAACGATGCTATCAAGATTTTTCAGATGTGATAGCATATATATATGGGTACGTGGAGATTTTGTCTTCACATACTCAAGTCCTAGAAATTCCCATCTAGGCCTGGACTGCATGAACAGTATATATAAATTATAAGTTGGTCAACATGAATATAAGTATACATTTATACACAAAATCCGATTTACATTACCTCTCGTTAGGGGGCGTGTCAGAGGTGACGATAGCGCAATGATGAGCTCTGGCCGCCATGATGATTGCCTGCCGTAGGATGCCTGGTGCCGCAATCTGTTGAAGCCGTCGGATTTCCGTTTTGGCTTTCGTGTCGTCGATGTCTCTCAGGCTTTGGTCCAAACATTGTCTCGATGGCACATCGCCAACAATGATAGTCCCATATCTATGGACAAGCTCATGTGCTGCTTTGCGGTAATGATCAAGACGGGCTCGCTGCAGACGCAGGCGAAGGCCTGTAATCTCGCGCCAGTTTCGTAGATCTCGCCGAAATCGTTCTTCAAACTTTACGCGCCTGTCATCTTGCCAGTCATTTTTAGGCCAAGCCTGTATAAGTCTTTGAAGCCACCGAGATGAGACAGGCGCGTCCCTGATCTGCGCCCAGAGCGATTGAAGATGTTCCGGGGCGTTGTTCCATTCGAGATTTGCGAGTGCAGTTCGTAAGTCTGATCGGGCGCCGCATTGTGCGACAATAAGTTCGCCAACATAATCGAAACGAGTAAGTTCCCGCCTTGGCAACGTGATCCATTCGCTGTCCCCGGTGGAACTGGTAACCTGCCCGACTCGCAAGCAATCGCCGAAATAGTGAGGCTCGAAAGTGACGGTTGCGGTTGCGTTTGGAGAAGTGACGAGTACTGGTTCGGGATCACAGTAGCAGGTGAATGTCGCTTTCCACTCAGTTCTAGGCCCCACCTTCTTGCGAGTCACGGTAACATATTTAATGGTGCAATTGTCAGGGATAGGCCGGTGCATTTGCATGGGCCAAGTTACCAGTCGCGGCTGACGCCTCCTCGAGTACACGCAAAGTGTCAATTGTGTGCGTTGCAATCGTCGCCGTTCGCCCTTGCTTTTATGTGTAAAAGCATTCGGGGGGAGGGGAGTTAACGAGAATTCACCCTTTCCTTCAAATATTTCGTCGAGGCTCAGATCTCTGCGGTTTCGATTGACGATTTGAATATTGTCCGCGTCCAGCGATCGGAATCGCAATTCTGTCCCGCCTTTCATAGCGCGTTGACGGTTATCCAGATATCTCAAGTAGGCGACCTCAGCCGTTTGCCACCATACTCCGCTGTCCTTTCGGATTAACCTCACTGCTTCTTTTCGATTTATTTCATTAATTTCTATATTATTTTTGTTATTCTTTTTTTCGAGAATGCGCATTGATTTTATTTCTATCGATAGAATATTTATCCTCTCTGCTACTCCTTGAATTTGCTCTTTTGCGACAGCCACGGTGTGGATATCGTGCGCTGATTTTGTTTCTGTTTCTAATTTTTTCCTAAATTTTATGAGAGCATCAATTTGGTTCTGTGCAGCTAATATTTTAGGATTTTCGTTTATTAAAGAACGATACGTTTCAATATATTTGTGTTCGATCTCTACGAGCCTATTCCAGAACTGATTGGCTCTGCGCATTTCTTCATTGCAGTCATCCCCCCAGTCCAGAGGAGAGAGCAGTCCATACTGGCGTATAACAATTTGTCTCTGATTAGATACGTAGGCGGCGCGAGGCAAAATTGTAGATCTCAAGAGGTCCAAAGCGGTAGGCCTTAGAAAGGCTAAGAGAAATGTGTAGAATTTTCCAGCAAAATATCACGGGCGCGCCATTTATTGGCAATGATGTATAATAAAGGATACTTATCTGAAAATGTCACATTCTCATAAACAAGCTTCCCTGAGAGGTGGCGTTGTGATTCATTGATCTTAATCTTGGAGGTTGAGATGGCGCGGTTTGGCTTGGCGAATTTCGAGTGGTCGGTGATCGAGCCGCTTCTGCCGACGAAAGTGCGTGGGGTGCACGCGTGGATGATCGGCGCGTTCTGAACGGCATCTTCTGGCGCCTACGCACCGGAGTCCCTTTGGGCGGACATCACCTCGCGCTATCGGCCCCTGCGTCAACCGCTCCAATCGGTGCCGCAAGGCCGGCTCTGCCGCCAGCGCAACGCTGTCGAGCGCTTCCTCAATAAACTCAAACACGTCAGGGCCGTCGCCACACGCTACGACAAGCGTGACGACAACTTCCTCGCCTCCGTCCAGCTCGCTTCAATCCGCATTTGCGTGAGAAGTTATGGGTCGATCACCTAGCCATCGAATTATCTGTGTTGCAGTGAGGGTGCCGCCAGTACAGCATAGCCGCAGACGGTTTCTTCGCCCTGCAGCGTTGCGGCGAGCCGAATTGGGGAACAGCCGCGCAAGGTCCGCGCGCCTCGTGACTTTTGCATGTCGCACGGGAATGCGCTCGAAGGTAACCCGGCGCCCCGGCTTACCTGAACACGAAGGTTCGGCGGCCTCCTAATGGCTCAGCAGGCAGCATTTGGTCGAATAATGCAGGAGATCGCGCGTAACGCCGCCGAACATCCATTCCCTCGCCCGAGCGTGGCCATAGCCCCCGGCGACGATCAGGTCGGCATGTTGCTGCTCGGCATGGACGAGAATGGTCTCGCAAACCGTGCCGTCGATCGTTTCGAGAACCTGCGCATGGGTTTCAACGTCGTGCAGCCTAAGAAACTCCGCGACGGCGTCAACGCGTCGCGCAGCGTTGTCCCGGCCGCTCTCTTCAACGATTTCGACGATGCTGACCCGCGAGGCCTCCCGAAGAAATGGAAGAGCGTCAATGACGGCTCTGCGGGCCTCGCGTGTGTTGCTCCAGGCCACGAGAACATGGTCCGCCGCCAATTGCGAGAGGCTGGGTGGCACGACCAGAACAGGGCGGCCGCAGCGCAGCACGATCTCGGCCGGATCCAGTGCCAGGTGCGGCAGGTTGGGCGGGCTATGGCGGCGCTGTCCGACAATAACCAGATCCGCTCTGGCACTTTCGTGATACAGCGCATCGGCCGGAAATTGCATGCTGGTCTGCCATTCCAAGTCCTCGCGATTGGAAACCGCGGCATCCCTGAACCGCGGCTCCAGGTCGTCGTCGCCATACCAGGGCAGGACCGGCCGGCTATCGGCGCCGTCGTGGCTGAGAGAAACCGGTTTTATTCGTTCCCGCGCGGTAATATCGATCGCGGGTACGCAGCCGATACCAATGAGTTTGGCGCCGAAGCGTGAAGCCAGCAATGCCGCGAGCCTGATCCTTTCATCGCTTTCCTTGTTGTCCTGCACATGGACCAGCATGCTGGTATAGGTCATGTTTTCGCTCCGCCCGCGGGATGAAAAGGTGGTCATTCCCAAAGGTGTAGCGGATCTCCGCCGGATGGCGTTGATCTTGCGCAAAAGGCCCGTGAACCGATGGCGAAGAAGAGTGCCGGGATCCTGCTCTATCGGCTGAAAAGCTCCGACATCGAAATTCTCCTCGTTCACCCCGGAGGACCTTTCTGGGCAAAGCGAGATCCGCAGGCCTGGTCGATCCCCAAAGGAGAATATGATGCCGGCGAGGATGCCTACAGCGCTGCCCTGCGTGAGTTCGAGGAAGAACTCGGGGCGCCGTGCCCCCGTGCCGTGCCGATTGACCTGGGTGAAATCCACTATTCCAGCGGTAAGCGCCTGGTTGCCTGGGCGATGGCAGGCGATTTCGATCCCCATGAGCTGCGCAGCAATATGTTCGAGATGGAGTGGCCGCCTCGCAGCCGGCGCATCCAGGAATTTCCCGAAGTGGACAAGGCACAGTGGTTCGCGATGGCGGAGGCGCGTGGCAAGATCCTGCCCGCTCAGCGGCCTTTCCTGGACCGATTGGCAGAGCAGCTCAGGCGTGGCGGCCATTCTGCGCCGAGATAATCCCGTTTTCAGATCGATATCTCGGAAGAATGGATCGCCGATCTGCTCCATGCGGAGATGGGTTGGTCATGCCGGCTGGTTCGCGGGTGGCGACGCCGGGCGCAAGGCCCGTAGGGCGTTGAGAACGACGGCAAGATCGATCGCCTCCTGGAGAAAGGCGCCGGCCACAGGGTCAAGATAGCCCAACGCGGCACTCACCATGCCGATCAGCGAGAGCCCCATGCCGATCAATACGCTCTGCAGGGCAATCCGGCGGGTGCGGTGTGCGATAGCGAGCGCTTCTGCGATACGTTCGATCCTGTCGACGAGCACCACCACGTCGGCCGCCTCGGACGCAGCGACGGCGCCCCGTGCCCCGAGCGCGGCGCCCACGTCGGCGGCCGCGAGCGCGGGGGCGTCGTTGATGCCGTCTCCGACCATCATGGTGGGCCTACGACGCTTTTCCGCTGTTACGGCAGCCACCTTGTCCTCCGGCGTTGCGTCGGAGATGACGTCGTCCAGCCCGAGCGACGTCGCGATGGGCCGGGCGACGTCGGCGCGGTCGCCGGTCAGCAGGACAATGCGCTCGATCCCGTTGGTGCGAAATGCCTCGAGGGTCGAATGCGCATCCGGGCGCAGCTCGTCCTTGAACAGAACGCGGCCGGCATAATGGCCGTTCGAGGAAACGTGGAGTGCAGCGTGGCCCGCCGGCACCGAGGAAGCCTTTTCGATCCCGGCACCAGGCAGGACGAAGTCGAGACGCCCGATCCTGACGCGGGCCTCCCCGACAAATCCTGCCACGCCGTCTCCCGGGCTCTCATGGGCGTCGGCCGGTGGAATGAGATCGACATGGCGCCGGTGTGCTTCTTCGACGAGAGCCTGCGACATGACGTGATGGGACGCCTGACCGACAGAGCAGGCCATGCGCAGGAGCTGCTCGACCGTCACGGATCGCTCGGGTTCGATCCGCGCGATCGAGGGATAGCCGCGCGTCAATGTTCCTGTCTTGTCGAGCAGGACGGTACGGATCCGAGCCATTGTCTCGAGCGTGCCCGCGGTCTTGACCATCACGCCGTGCTTGGCGCAGCGCGACATGCCGGCGACGAGCGCGACAGGCACGGCGAGGATGAGCGGACAGGGGGTCGCCACCACGAGGACGGCGAGCGCGCGGTGAGGAGAGTCTGATATCCACCAGGCCAGCCCGGCCAACCCCAGGGTCAGCACGAGGAAGCAGATGGCATAGCGATCCGCCATGCGCGCCATGGGAGCCTTGGATTGACGGGCACCTTCCACGAGGCGGAGGATTGCTGCGTATGTGCTCTCTCGCGCAGCTTTGGCAACCCGCAGATCGAAGGCGGCTCCCGCGTTCACGATGCCACTCGCAAGGGTATCGCCGGCGAGCCTTCTCACCGGCAGGGCTTCCCCCGTCAGGGCTGACTCGTCCAAGGTCGCATCCGGCCCGATCAACTGCCCGTCGGCGGGCAGGACATCGCCGGGACGCACCAGGATGCGATCGCCAGGCAATAGGGATTCGATCGGCACCGTCAGGAGCCGGTCGCCTTGATAGAGCTGGGCGGTGCGGGCGACCCGGCTGAGCAAGGCCGTCATGGCTGAACTCGCGCGACCCTGCGCGAATTGCTCCAGGGTCTGGCCTCCCGCAAACATCAAGGCGATGACGACACCGGCAAGGGCTTCGCCGCTCCAAATGGCCCCCGCCATTGCCAAAGCCGCAATGATGTCCAAGCCGACATTTCCATGCGCCAAGCCGCGCAGGATGGTGATCGCCAGGGCGACCAGCACTGGTACGGTACCGGCCAGCCATAGGATGTGCGCGACTTCCAAATGCCCCAGCAGGAAAGCAACCAATCCTGCCAGCAGCGCAGCTGCCGGAATCGCGGCGAGCACTGCGAAAGCCATCCGAGGCAGGCCAGCCTGCGGATGGTCGGATGCATCCTTGGAATCCGCGCCGCGTCGTGCCGGAAAGGAGAGGTCGTGAACCATGGAATGGCCTAAAGGCGAAGCCGGATCGGCATCGAAAAACGACACCCTCGGGCTGCGCGAGAATGTCCAGGTCGCCGCCGCGCGAAGGCAGGCTCTCGGTTGTCGCTGTCAATGAGCCATCAGGAGCGGAATATCGGCCTTCTCGACCAGTTCAACGGTCGTGCCGCCCATGATCCATTCCCTCACGCGAGAATGCCCGTAGGCGCCGGCAACGATCAGATCCGCCGAAATGCGATGCGCTTCCTGCAGAAGTGTGCTCGTTACATCCTGCGTGAGGGGAAGAACTTCCACCACCGTCTCCACGCCGTGCCGCGCCAGATAGGTCGCGATATCCGCCTGGCCGATGTTCTCGTCGGGCTCGGCGCCTCGTTCGCCCTCCTCGACGGTTACAACTTTGACGAGCGATGACAATCTGAGGAGCGGCAGGGCTTCCGCGACAGCCCTGCTGGCTTCCTTGGTATCGGTCCAGCAGACCAGCACGGTCCGAATCGGCTGCCTCGGGGGTTGTCCGGGCGGCACCAGGTAGACGCTCCGGCCGCTTTCGAACATGACCGCTTCGATCAATTGCCTCCAATCGGTGCCTGTCTCGTCCTCACGGGGACAACTGCCGATGAACAGGTCGGTGGTTCGGACTTCCGTCGCCAGAAGAGAGGATAGCCATCCCGCAGAATCCTCGATGCGCCGGAGTTCGTTGGCGACGGAAAGGCGTTCACAGCGCTGTTGCAGCCGTTCGATTGCAGCTGTGGCGCGTTGCTGGATTTCATCCACCCTGTCCATGCTGACGCCCGTGCCCATCTCACCGGCATAAATTGAAATATCGGGCAAGAGGCTGGTGAAAAGGCCGGTGAGATGGGCGCCAAAAGTCGCCGCCAGCATCTCGGCGTGGGAGAGGCGAACTTCGTCTTCCTTGCTGCCATCGAGATGGACGGCAATGGTCTTGTAGTCATCCGGGTGAATGGGGGCCCTGGCTTCCAATAGCTGGGTCGAGGAAATATCGGCTTTCATTGAACCCTCCTGATTGCGGGAATCCACGCCCTTGGCGTGCCTCGATCGGAATGATGCCAACCTTGCGTCTTCGAGACTCCATTGCGTTGATCTGGCTCAAGAGGAAGCAGCCGGAGGTCAAATTATCGCAATCCATGGTGCCCGATCCCGAGGTTTCGGAACCCGCAGAGCTTGCGCTGAATCAAAGCCGAGTTCGCGTTCCCACTCTAGACAGGTCGATACGCCGCAGTGGTCGGGGGTCTTTGCGGGCCGCCAGGTCAACGGGGTCGTGCACCCTGTGTAGTTGGAATGTGTCAGGATGGGTGCGGGCGAGAGACCGTGTGCACCCCGGCCCGTTAAGGCCGTTTTCCGGCTTGGTCCTCGCCCGCGTTCGAGTACCCAACCTGAACAGTTGATCGAGGCCGCACCACCGGACCTCGTAGCACAGGGATAGGCGCGATGATCATACACCCTGGCTTCATCGGGATCGATGTCTCCAAACACCATCTCGACATTTTCAATGCCACCACCCAGCATGTCGAGCGCATCGACAACACCCCACAGGCGATCACCTCGACTTTCGAGCGCTTGCGAGCCGATCCAATCAAGCTCGTCGCCTTCGAAGCGACCGGGCCTTATGATGGGCCGTTGCGTACGGCTCTGGCCAGCCTGCAACTGTCCCTTGTCCGCATCAATCCGGCCCGTGCCCGCGACTTTGCCAAGTCCATCGGCCTGCTGGCCAAGACCGACGCCATCGACGCCCGCATGCTCGCCGCCATGGCCCAGTGCCTCAACCTGCAAGCCGACCCTGCCGATGATCCCCACCGCCAGCAACTGGCCTTGCTGCACAAGCGCCGCGACCAGTTCGTCGCCACCCGCAAGCAGGAACTGACGCGCCTGGCTCAAGCCGACATGGCCCAGATCCGCGACAGCCTCCTGGACCATCTCGCCTGGCTGGAGGCCGCCATTGCCAGCCTCGACCAGCATATCACTCGCCTCATTGCCCGCCATGACAGCCTTGAGCAAAGGCGCCAACTCATGTGCTCCACTCCAGGCATCGGCAAGGTCATTTCCACGACCCTGCTGGCTCTCCTGCCCGAACTTGGCCAACGCTCGCCCAAGACCATCGCCGCCTTGGCAGGCCTGGCTCCCTTCAATCGCGATAGCGGCCTCATGCGCGGCACACGCAAAGTCATCGGCGGCAGACGACGCGTGCGCCAGGCCCTCTACATGGCTGCTGTTTCAGCCAGCCGATCCAAATCCAACTTCGCCCAAACTTATCGCGCACTGCGACAAGCCGGAAAGCCGCCCAAACTGGCTCTCATCGCCTTGGCCCGAAAGATCCTCATCACTCTCAATGCAATCTTGCGCGATCAGGCCCCGTTCAAGGCCTGACACTCGCTCAACTACAGTTGCCGGAGGGCTGTGGCTCGCGGTCGTTGAGGAAAACCATGATCCAGTCCGAGCCGCAGGCCAAGGTCGCCATCAGGGTGCGCGATCTCGTCGTTGGTTTTGGAGACAGGATCGTTCTCGATCACGTCGATCTCGACATTCGTGAAGGCGAGATCATCGGTTTGATCGGGGCCTCCGGCTCGGGCAAATCCGTTCTGTTGCGCAGCATCGTGGGGCTGGTGCCCAAGCGCGCCGGCAGCATCGAGATATTGGGACTCAATCTCGACGCGCCCGGTGCCGAGGGGCGGCGAGATCTGGGTCTTCGATGCGGTATCATGTTTCAGCAGGGGGCCCTGTTCTCTTCCCTGACGGTGAGGGAGAACATCCAATTGCCGATGCGCGAGTTTCTCGATCTTTCCGACCATCTGATGGATGAACTCGCCATGTACAAACTGAAGACCGTAGGGCTGCCGGCGGATGCGGCCGACAAATATCCCGCCCAACTCTCCGGCGGGATGGCAAAGCGCGTCGCGCTGGCCCGCGCATTGGCTCTCGATCTGGAGATCCTTTTTCTGGACGAGCCTACCTCGGGTCTCGATCCGATCGGCGCCGGTGATTTCGACGCGCTGGTCTCCGTTCTCCATCACACCATGAAGCTGACGACCTTCATGGTAACGCACGATTTGGACAGCTTGCGCAATGTGTGCAGTCGGATTGTCGCGATCGCCAAGGGCAGGATTGTCGCCAGCGGTGGTTTGGAGGCGATGCTGGTCTCCCAAGATCCCTGGGTCAAAGCTTATTTTCATGGTGCCCGTGGCCAGGCGGCTTTTGGCTGAGCCCTTGGCGTATTCCGGTTTCAGTTGCTCATGCCGTTGAGCCGGCTGAGGTAACGTCGATGGGGATGGGCGCATGCCTCGCAGTCTGTATCGCTTCATCTGGCAGGTGAGTGGCGCCCATCAGTTATGGATCACGGTCCTGTCGATCCTTTTGTTCGGGATCGGCACCTCCTCTCTCGAAGTGCAAAGACGGATCGTTAACGATGCGCTTCGCGGTGGTATCTATGGCCCCATCTTCACGCTGGCCGGCCTTTATTTGAGCATCAGCCTAGCCGAGGGCCTGGTGAAGCTCTGCCTCAACATCTACAGGAACTGGATCGGGGAGAGGGCCGTCCGGACATTGCGCCAATCTGTGTTCGTGGCTGGGCAGGGCGGTGCGATCGTGCCGGTTCCGGACCTGACCGAAGGCATTCAGCTTTCGATCGTTCTGGAGGAGGCAGATCCGCTTGGAGGATTTGTGGGCGAGGCTTTTTCAGAGCCGGTTTTGCAGGCAGGAGTGCTGATTTCCGTCGTCGGATATCTTCTCTATCTGCAGCCCTTGATGGCGCTCGTCGTAGTGTTCGTCTTCTTTCCTCAGATCGGTTTCGTGCCCCTCATGCAGAACGCCATCAACAGACGGGTGCAGATGAGGGTAGGCCTTCTGCGCGAAATGAGCGGCGCCATCGTGGGTGCAGGAGGAGCGGTTGACGGCGATGGCCGTCAGCACACGCGCATCCACACGATATTCCTGCAGAACATGGCCATCTACAAGCTCAAGTTCTCCATGAATTTCCTGATGAACCTGATGACCCAGCTCGGCGTAACGGCGATCCTGGCATTGGGGGGCTATTTCGTCGTCCTCGGGCAAATCGAGATCGGCACGGTGGTTGCCTTCCTCTCGGGACTGAGCAGAATCAACGATCCGTGGGGCGATCTGGTCACCTGGTATCGGGATCTGCAGGCGACGCGCGTGAAATATCGCCTCTTGTGCGAAGCCCAGAAGCTGGGAGCGATCGCGGGAGGGGCCGGGGAATGAAGGCTGCGGAAGGCTTCGCTGACCGGAACAATCGATCGTTTTCGCGGGCCTGATGCGGCCTTCGGCTTTCTGGCGGTGAGGAGCGTGGATCTTCGGGAGGGCAAAATCTCCTGGAGATGGACGCTCTCCGGCAGTCGCATCCTAGCGATAAGGGTTAAGGGCTGAATCGGGGGTTGTCGCGTCCTACTGAGCCGCCAGGAGTGCCTTGCGAAAACGTATGCTCGCGATCAGAAAGAAAACACCGCCGATCGCCGTCAACGCCGCAAGCTGGGGCCAGATGATGGAAAGGTCGGCGCCTCGGTAGAGGATGGCCTGGGATAGGCTGACGAAATGAGGCGAGGGGGTGAATTGCATGACCGTCTGGAGCCATTCGGGCATGCTCTCCATCGGCGTGGTACTCCCCGACAGCAGATTCATGACGATGAGGATCGGCATCACCAGCAACCCGAATTGCGCCATCGAGGTGGAGACGGTGGAAATCAGGATACCGAGCGCGGTGACCGAGAACAGGTAGACGATGCTTGCCCCGACGAACAGAAAGAGGGAACCTGCGACCGGAACACCCAGAAGGTGCTCGACGACGATCAGGAGAGAGAGGCTGGCCGCGACGACGATAACCAGCCCGTTCGCCCAGATCTTGGCCAGCATGATCTCGAAGGGGGTGACGGGCATCACGAGCAGATGCTCGATCGTGCCATGCTCCCTTTCGCGGATCAGCGCGGCGCCCGTGAGGATGACCGCCAGCATCGTGACATTGTTGATCACCTGCATCACGGCGGTGAACCAGGCCGATTGCAGATTGGGATTGAACTTGGCCCGGACTACCAGGTCGATCGGGGTCGGACTGCCCGCACCGGGAAGGGCCTTCCGCGCTTCCTCGTAGATGATGCTCTGGATGTAAGAGGCACCATTTCCGGCCTGGGACATGGCCGTCGCGTCGATATTGAGCTGAACCGACGGATGGCGCCCGGCCAGGGCATCCTGTTCGAAATTGGCGGGCATTTCGACCACGAACACGAAACGTCCAGCGTTCATCGCGCGATCGACCTCGTCGGCGTCGATGAGAACCGGCTCTTCGAAGAAGGGCTTCAGCAGGGCGTCGCGCAGACGAAAGGACAGGGAGGAGCGGTCTTCGTCGACGACGGCGACCGAGGCATTCTTCACCTCGAAGGTCGCGCCGGTGGCAACCGTGTAGACGGCAAAGGTGAAAGTGTAGAGGATCAAGGCCACCAGAACGGGGTCAGCCTTCAGGCTGAAGAGTTCCTTGATGCCGAGCCGCCATATCGCGGTGAGACGGCCCATGTCAGGCTCCCCTTTTGCGTAGCGCGAGCACGGAAGCTGCGATGAAGACCAGGCCGAACAGCAGGAGGACGGCGAGATTGGGCCAGAGGTCCCCGAAGCCCAGTCCCTTGGCGAACACGCCGACGCTGACGGGCTGGTACCACGCGGCCGGAAAGGCAAGACCCATCAGGCGGCCCCCGCCCGACAGGGAAGACACAGGCACGAGCAGGCCGGAGAAGTTGACGGCGGGAATGATCGCAATGATGGCGGTGGCGAAGATGGCCGCAACCTGGCTGCGCACGAAACTGGATACGAACAGGCCGAAGCCGGTGGTGGCCAGCACATAGGCGAAAGACGCCGCCAACAGGGTGGGGAAAGACCCGCGCAGCGGGACCTGAAAGAGATAGACAGCCTGCATGATCAAGGTCAGGCAGCTGATGAAGGCGATTGCGGCATAGGGCAATTGCTTGCCCAGAAGGAATTCGATCTTGGTGACGGGGGTCGACTGGAAATTGGCGATCGATCCGGTTTCTTTCTCCTTCACGATGCCCAGGGCCGTCATCACCGCGGGGATGAGCACCAGGATCAGCACGATCACGCTGGGAACGATGGCATTGGCGCTCCGGAACGCCTGATTGTAGCGGAAACGCGGCTCAATCCCGATCGGGTAGGTGGGTGCTGCCCGCCCTTTCTGCCGCATTGCGGCATCGGTGAGGTAGGCCGTTGCGAGGCCCGTGACATAGCCGCGGGTGGTCTCTGCGCGAAAGGGCATGGCCCCGTCCAGCCAGATACCGATTTGCGGGGCGAGCTGGCGCGTCAGGTCCTTGCCGAATCCGGATGGGAGCTCGATAGCCAGCTTCAGCTCTCCGCTCTGCAGCCGGGTCTCGAGCTCCTCGGCCGATTGGATGGCGGGCTGCTGGGCGAAGTAGCGGGAGCCCTCGAAACTCTCGAGCAGTTGCCGGCTCTGCGCGGACTGATCCTGGTCGAAAGCGGCGTAGGGAATTTTCTCCACGTCGAAGGAGATGCCATATCCGAAAGTGAGCAGGAGCAGGACCGGGCCGATCAGAGCGAAGGCGAGGCGTAGAGGGTCGCGCATGATCTCCAGCGTCTCGCGCCGGGCATAGGCCCATAGTCTGCGCCCATCCAGCCGCCTTGGCCTGGTGGATGCCGCCTCGGCCGGAGCCACTGTCCGGGCCTTGCCGATCGAACTCGCCATGCCGGCCTGCTCGAGCACCTCGACGAAGGCGTCTTCCAGATTCGACTTGCCTCTTTGTGCCTTCAACTCCGACGGCGTTCCGACAGCAAGCACTCTGCCCTGATGCATGAAGGAGATGCGGTCGCACCGCTCGGCCTCGTTCATGAAATGCGTGGACAGGAAGATGGTGACGCCTTCCTCGCGCGAAAGCGCCAGCAGGAAGCGCCAAAATCCGTCGCGCGCCACCGGATCCACGCCCGACGTGGGTTCGTCGAGGATCAGGATTTCGGGGCGGTGGATCACCGCCACGGCGAGTTGCAGACGTTGGCGGATGCCGAGGGGCAGGCTTTCCGGCCAGGTGTCGGCGACGGACTGCAGATCGAAACGGCTCAGCATTTCTGCCACGCGTGGTTCGATCTCGGTCCGCGCCAGGCCGAAGAGCTGGGCGTGCAAGACGAGGTTCTGGCGAACCGTGAGTTCGCCATAGAGGGAGAAGGCCTGGGACATGTAGCCGACCCGGCGTCTCGTTTGCATGTCGCCGGCATCCAGCGGGCGGCCGAACAGGCGGGCTTCGCCTTCGCTCGCGGGCAGAAGCCCGGTGAGCATCTTCATGGTGGTGCTCTTGCCACTTCCGTTCGAGCCCAGAAATCCGAAGATTTCGCCCTTTTCGATACGGAAGCTGACATGATCGACGGCCGTGAAATTCCCAAAACGGCGTGTGAGGCCGGAAGCCTCGATTGCCGCCGGGCCATCTGCCGGAGCGGCGGGGCGCGGGGGGATCGTCAGCTCGCCCTTGCTACCGGCATCGGGCAACAAAGCGACGAAGGCGGCCTCCAGGCTCGGGGCATTGGCCTGTCGCTTGATGTCGTTCGGCGAGCCCTGCGCGATCACGCGCCCTGCATCCAGGGCCGCAAGCCAATCGAAATGCTCGGCCTCGTCCATATAGGCGGTTGCCACCAGGACACTCAGCCGGGGACTGTCCTCGCGAAGGCGCTCGATCAGACGCCAGAACTGGCGCCGCGACAAGGGATCGATCCCCGTCGTCGGTTCGTCCAGGATGATCAGTTCGGGATCGTGGATCAGGGCCGAGCAGATACCGAGCTTCTGCTTCATGCCGCCGGATAATTTGGCCGCCGGCCGGTCTCGAAATGCCGACAGGCCCGTCACCTCCAGCAATTGTGCAATACGCGCGCTGCGTTCGCTGGAGTCCTGGCCGAAAAGCCGGCCGAAGAAGTCCAGGTTCTCCGCCACGCTCAAGGTCGGGTAGAGATTGCGGCCGAGGCCCTGGGGCATATAGGCGATGCGCGAACGATTGAGGCGCAATTGTTCGGTGGAACGAATATCGCCTCCCAGTACCTGGATCTGGCCTTGCTGGGGGCGTGTGACCCCCGCCACGAGGCCAAGCAGGGTCGATTTGCCGACACCGTCAGGGCCTATCAGGCCGGCCATGCAGCCGGCGGGTATGACCAGGGAAACCTGGCTCAAGGCGTCATGCCGCCCGTAGCGATGGACGACGTCCCGCAGCTCGATGACAGGCTCGGTCATTGCGGCAGCTTCACCACAAGCCGATCCGGCCAGGCTGCGGTCTGGCTGGTCCGTACATAGGCGACGCCGCGCACGCCCGTCTTAACCCGGGCTTCGTATTGTCTTAGGAGTGTCGGTGCGATCCTCAGCTTGACGCGGAACATCAGCTTTTCCCGTTCATCGGCCGTCTCGACCGCCTTGGGCGTGAACTGGGCATCCGTGGCCACGAAACTCACGGTGGCCGGTACGACATAATCGGGGGCAGCGTCGAGGATGATGCGGGCTTCGTCGCCCAGAGCCAGGCGGCCCGCGGCCCGCGACGGCAGGAAGATCGTCATGTAGACGTCTGACAGGTCGAGGAGAGTGACGACCGGAGCACCGGCTGCGACGACCTCTCCCGACTGGACGAGCTTGTATTCGATACGGCCCCGTCGCGGTGCCGTCAGAACGGCATCGTCGACCAGCGAGCTGACGCGGGCAACCTCTGCCCGGGCGGCATCTGCCGCCGCATTGGCTTCGTCGAGATTGGCGATGCCGGCCTTCTTTGCTGCTTCCGCGACATTGAGCTGGCTGCGCCTCAGGTCCAGTTGCTGTGTCGTGCCGTAGCCCCGCGTGGCGAGGGTGGAGGCGCGGTCGAGCTCCTGATGCGCGAGGACGAGTTCGCTTTCGCGCTGTGCCAGCGCTGCCTCGGCCTCGGCGATGGTTTTTTCGGCCCGCCGGACCTGCGCCCGCGTGCCGGCGAGCTGTGCCTGCAGGTCGGTCACATCCATGCGGGCGACGACGGAACCTGCCTCGACGGTTTGTCCTTCCTCGACAAGGACCTCCGCCACGCGCCCGGCGAATTTCGCTGCGACCAATACGTGTTCGGCTTCGATGCGCCCGTTCGAGGAAGCGATATCGGCGGGCAAGGCGGCCCTGCCACTGCCATTCCATAGGCTGCGCAGTCGATCGCTGATGCCGGAGTTCCGGTCGGCGGCCAAGGACATGCCGCTTATCGTGCATGCGGCGGCCACGAGAGCGGCGAGAACGCAAAGGCGAAGGGGCTGTCGCAACGAAGGTGCTCCTGAATGAATTGTGCGCCGGCGGGCGCCTATCCATCCTCGTTACCGTCAGTTGGGGGGCAGCCGGTTGATGCAGATCAAACGCTTGCCGTTTGCAGGCGAACTGGCCTGACGATGCCCTGGGAGCGGGAGGATAGGGCGGAACGGCGCTCGAATGGAATCAGGGCACCAGGACCGCTGCGCCTTGAAAGCGGCCCGCTCGCAGATCCGCGAGGGCTTCGTTCGCCTGTTCCAAGGCGTAGGTAGTGACCGTTGTCCGGATGCCAGCCTTGGGCACGATTTCCAGGAACGTCTCGGCATCGGCCCGTGTCAGGTTGGCGACTGAAAGGAGCTGCCGTTCTTCCCACAGGATGCGGTAGGGAAACTGCGGTATGTCGCTCATATGGATACCGCCGCAGACCACCTTGCCGCCCTTGCGGACGGCGCGCAGGGCCTGGGGCACGAGGGCGCCGACAGGGGCGAAAATGATGGCGGCATCCAGCGGTTGAGCCGGGAGCTCGTCGGATCCCCCGGCCCAGGCCGCGCCGAGCGACAGCGCAAGCTTCTGGGCGTTGACGTCGCCCGGTCGCGTAAAGGCGAAAATGTCCCGTCCCTGCCAGCGAGCCACCTGGGCGAGAATATGGGCAGCGGCTCCGAAGCCATAGAGACCGAGGCGCTGTGCGTCGCCAGCCATACGCAGGCAGCGCCAGCCGATCAGGCCGGCGCACATCAAGGGAGCCGTGGCTGCGGGATCCTCGCATCGTGGCAGGGGAAAGACGAAGGCCGCATCCGCCAGGACATGGGTGGCAAATCCCCCGTCGCGCGAATAGCCGGTAAAGGCGGGCTCATCACACAGATTCTCATGGCCGGAGGTGCAATAAGAACAGTGGCCGCATGTGTGTCCGAGCCAGGCAATGCCAACGCGTGTCCCGATGCCCAGTCCTGTTACGCCCTTGCCGATTCGGTCGATGATCCCGACGATCTCGTGTCCGGGGACGATCGGCGTTCTCGGGTCGGGCAGTTCACCGTCGACCACATGCAGATCCGTCCTGCAGACGGCACACGCCTCGACCTTCACTCTCACTTCGCCCGGCGAAGGCATCGGATCGGGACGGACCTCCAGACGGAGCGGCTGTCCTGTCTGGTGAAGCACCATGGCCTTCATTGCATCGTCCATGATCGGGTTACCGGAAGTGTATCCGGGCGTAGACTTTGGTCGGAGCCACCGAGCGCGAGCGACCAGGTGGAGATCGCAGGTGGGTGTCGACCGGCGCACCACAATCGTTGCTGCCTGGCTTTCCGAGCTTTATTCCAGGTCATATTTTCCCTGCAGCGGCAGGACGGCGTTGAACGCTTTCTGCCAGGTCGACACCCCTCCTGGATCAGGCTCGATGTCTGCGACGGTCCATGGGTGTCTTCCGGGATGTTCGCCAGGGCGCATCGGTTTGACGACCACCGATTGTGTCGCATGCAGACCGGCCACCTTGCGAATCTCTTGCAGACACAACTGTTCCAACCGCACCGCGGGCAATTTTTGCCGTGCCATGCTCGTCTCCATTCTTTCGGCTGGCCGCCGTGCAATCGCGCGGCTCACTCGGCCGCCGACAAGCCGATCGGCGTGATGTCGGGTTCTCGCCGCATCCAGTCATTCAATCGCATGACCAGTTCGGCATAGGGGATGCTGAGCGTCAGGCCGTGCCGTTCTCCAAACGACACATAGGACGTTCCCCCGCTGTCGAGGCTGACATATTTCACCTGGTCGGGGTTGAGGGCGTATCGCTCCCCGTTGGACGTCACTTCGATCAAACCGCTGCTCACCGCGCGCTCTCCGGAAATGCCTTGATCAAGCCGCTATTGCTAGATGCCTTCGACGGAACCGGCGTTGATCTGCGTCAAGCCGGCGCTCCGTTCCAAGCCAACCCGGCATGGAGCCCCCCGGCCGGTCTGCACGGGAGGGGCCCGGCGAGGCGAATGCGCACCGCCCGGCTGGCCGGTCCGGGGCTGCTTTGATCTGCCGCAAGAAACGCCGTGCGATGGAGGTCTAGATTCTCCTGGCATTTGAAAAACAGGGTAACAGCGACATGCCGGAGTCCTCCTCCCCGGATCCGAAGAGTTTTCCCCGCCTCAGCTTCTTCGGCGCCACACAGACCGTCACCGGATCTTGCTTCCTGATCGAGACGCCCAAGGCCAGGGTTTTGGTCGATTGCGGTCTGTTCCAGGGGTCCAAGACCGAGAAGGAACTCAATTATCGTCCGTTTCCCTTCGATGCACGCGGCATCGGTGCCGTTCTTCTGACCCATGCGCACATCGATCATAGCGGCCTATTGCCCAAGCTCATGCGAGAGGGCTTCACCGGCCCGATCTTCGCGACGGCGGCCACATTCGACCTATGCTCGGTCATGCTGCCGGACTCGGGCCATATCCAGGAGGCCGAGGTCCAGCAACTCAATATACGCAACCGGCGCCGCGGCCTGCCGACCGTTACGCCGATCTATACCGTCGAGGATGCCACCGCTACGCTGGCTCTCTTCAGGCCCGCTGCCTTCAAGACCTGGCTACGCGTCGCCATCGGGATCAGGGCTCGCTTCTGGAACGCAGGCCATCTGCTGGGCTCGGCTTCGATCGAGGTCGAGATCACGGATGAGGTCGGCAAGATTACGAGACTGCTGTTTTCCGGGGACCTCGGCCCCGGCCACAAATTGTTGCAGGCCGATGCCGAAGCGCCGGCAGGTTTCGACTATGTCGTCTGCGAGTCGACCTATGGTGATACGGACCGGGCCGATGCTTCGACTGAAAAACGGCGGCACCTGCTGCGCCGCGAGGTCAAGGAGGCCGCACGCTCCAACGGGGCCTTGCTGATCCCGTCCTTTGCCGTCGAACGAACGCAGGAACTGCTGGTCGATCTGGTCAGCCTGATGAATGCGAATGAACTGCCGAGGACGCCGATCTTCATCGATTCACCCCTTGCGACCGCCGCCAGTGGCGTATTCGCGAAATATGCCAGCCAGATGCCGGATGGCGAGGCCCTGACATCGGCCTTGCAAGCACCGAATGTGCATTTCACCGAGAGCGTGGAGCAGAGCAAGGCGATTTCCCGCTTCCGTAACTTCCACATCGTCATTGCCGCCAGTGGCATGTGCGAGGCGGGGCGCATCCGTCACCATCTGCGCAACTGGCTATGGCGGGAGGAAGCGACGGTCCTGCTCGTGGGCTACCAGGCCCAGGGCACGCTCGGCCGCCTCCTTCTCGATGGCACCTCCCGCGTGCGGCTGATGGGCGAGGAGGTGGAGGTCCGCGCCCGCATCCGATCCATCGATCTGTATTCCGGTCACGCCGATGCAGGAGATCTGCTGTCGTGGCTGCTGGCGCGGCTGCCTGTCGAGGGCAATGTCTTTCTGACCCATGGCGAGCGCGAGGCCATCGCCGCGTTCAAGAACAGCCTGGCAGGTGCCCGGCCCGGGTTGCCCGTATTGGTGCCATCGATCGACGAGGTCTTCTCGCTGAATGGCGGAATTGGGCAACGCCTCGACCGTCCGCATCCGCCACGCATCGCGCCGGAAAATGCCGGGCGGCTCGACTGGAACAACGAATTGTCCGAGCTCTTGTTGGACATCAGCCAGACGACGGCACAGGCTGCGGACGAGCGCGCCAGGCGCGTGATCATCCGACGCTTGCGCCGGGCATTGGCAAATGAGGACGCCCCGTCATAGCGCATCCTCGACCGTTTCTGATCCGGCGGATCAAGGCGTTGCAAGGTCCTTGGAGACCAGGGCCAGCGTGGCATCGCCCGGCACCGGCGAGACGCTGAAGCCCATATTGCGCTCCAGTTCAATGGCGTCGTAATTGGCCCGGCTCTCGAGGGATTCGATCCGGCGCATGCCGCGCCGGCGCGCCTGCTCGGCCACGAAGCTCAGCAATTCCCAACCAATCCCCCGATTTCGGTACTCGCCGTGGACGCTGATGGCGACTTCGCCGCGCTGCCCATCGTCGCTGCGAACCAGCATGGCGGTGGCAACGGCCATATTGTTGGCCTGATCGAAGGCAAGAAAGGTCTCGACGTGGTCGTGATCGGCATTCGCCATCCTGCTTATCCATTCCGGGCCGACCTCACTGATGGCCGACAGGAAGCGGAACCGTAGATCTTCCCTGCGCAGGTGATGAAACAAGTCGCTCAGGACGGGAGCGTCGTCAGGCGTGACAGGCCTGACCCGGATTACCAGTCCCGTCCGTGTTTTCAGTTCCTCGACCGGTTCGTTCATGTCGGATCTCCTTGGCGACAACTGCGCTGTCCGTCATTCTTTTCTCAATTCTCGCTGGGTCTGTCGTTGAGGCCGATCAAATCGCGTGGTGGATTCGAGCCTGAAATCCGGCTCGGTCATCGAGGAAAGGAACGCTGCACCTTGCGTGCCGCGGCTGGCACGGGATCCCTGTGAATGCCGGGTTTCGGTGGCCTGCCGATGGCCAGGGGCTTCAGCAGTTCGACACAGACGAGATAGAGGATAACGATGCCCGCCATGGCCAGGAGCAAACCAGGAGGTGGTGCGACGAAGCCAAACCAGGGGCCGAGTGGTGTGAAGGGCACGACGAGCGCGACCAGCAGGGCAAACAGGGACGAAGCCACCAGCATCGGACTTGGCCGGTTGCGCCAGGGGCGACCAGCGGTGCGGATCAGGAAGATCACCGAGATCTGCGTGGCCATCGATTCCAGGAACCAGGTGGTCCGGAACTCGTCGGGGGCGACGTGGAAGATGGCCAGCAGGACTGCAAAGGTCAGAAAATCAAAGAGCGAGGATACAGGGCCCATAATGGCTGCAAAACGTAGCAATCCTCCCATGTCCCAGACCTGAGGCTCGGCGATCGCCTCGCGGCGGACCTGGTCAAAGGGAATGCCGATTTCCGACAGGTCATAGAGCAGGTTGTTCAATAGAATTTGGGTCGGCAGCATGGGCAGGAAAGGCAGCAAAATGGATGCCAGCGCCATGGAGAGCATATTGCCGAAATTCGAACTGGCACCCATGCGGACATATTTGAGGATATTCGCAAAAGTTCGTCGTCCTTCTTCCACGCCGGCGGCGACGACCTCGAGATCGGAAGCCAGCAGGATCATGTCCGCGGCAGCCTGGGCGACCCCGGTGGCGCCTTCGACCGACAGGCCGATATCGGCAACTTTCAGCGCGGGCGCATCGTTTATGCCGTCGCCGAGATAGCCGACGACCGCCTGTGATTTTTGCAACGCCTTGATGATGCGAGACTTCTGATCAGGCGTCAGCCTTGAAAAGGCATCGACCGACCGGACGTGTACCGCCAGAGCGTCTTCGTCGAGTTTGGCAATGTCGCTTCCCGATAGAACCGTCCGTCCATCGAGGCCGACCAGTCCGGCCAATCTTCGCACGACGAGCGGATCGTCCCCGGAGAGAATCTTGAGCTTTACGCCGATCTTGGCAAGGTGGGCGATGGCAGGGCCGGCCGTCGGCTTGGGCGGATCGGCGAACGCACAAAATCCCTCCAAGGTCAGAGATTGTTCGTCCTTTTCGGTGATTTCCTGCCCTTGCTCCGGCCAGGGCCGTGTGGCCACGGCGATGCTGCGCAGCCCCTCCTGAGCCATGCCGTGCAGGATTTCCAGCGCCTTCGTCCGCTCTTCCGCCGTCAAAGGCAGGATCTGTGCCCCGTCTTTCATATGCGAGCACAAACCAAGGACAGCCTCCGGTGCACCTTTGACGATGAGCATCGGGCCATCCGGCCCCTTGGCGAGGACGGAACCCAGCCTGCGCGTATAGTCGAAGGGGCGACGCCCCAGGAGGGCCCAGGAATGGGAGGGCTCTTGTTCGGCAGCGATCAAGGCGGCATCGAGCGATCCCCGGTCGCCGCCCAGATCTGCCGCGACCGCCGCCAGGCCGGCTGGACGCCCCGTCTGCAAGCCGTGGACGTCGATGCTCTTGGCGAGCGTGATCTGGGCCGAGGTCAATGTGCCCGTCTTGTCGGTGCAAAGGACAGTCATGGCCCCGAGATCGTGAATGGCCGCAAGTCGCTTGACGATGACCCTGCGACGCGCCAGGCGGATCGCTCCGCGCGAAAGCGTCACCGTGGTGATCATTGGCAGCAATTCGGGGGTCAGCCCGACGGCGAGCGCGACGGCAAACAGAAGAGAATCGAGGGGCGGCCGGCCGAACATCACGCGTGCGGCCAGAACCAGCACGACAAGGGCCAAGGTCAAGCGAGCAATCACCAGGCCGAATTCACGCAGGTCACGCTGGAACGGGGAGGGAGCGCTCGCCTCCCCGAGCATGCTGGCGGCGGTGCCGAAGATGGTCGCTCGCCCGGTTGCGATCACCAACGCAATCGCCTCGCCCGTCTGTGCGACGGCACCCCGAAACACCGCATTCGAGGCATCCGCCGGATTGGCTGAACGCACCGTGCCCGGGGATTTCGCAACCGGATAGGGCTCTCCCGTCAGGGCTGCCTCGGCCGCGGTGAAGGCCGTGCTTTCCACGATGAGAGCATCGGCCGGAATGACGTCACCGGCGCGTATGCGGACGAGGTCGCCGGGCACGACATTCTCGACGGCAACCTGCTTGAAGCTGCCATCGCGCTTGACCTCGGCCTTGAGGGCGACCGAGCGGCGGAGTGCCTCGGCTGCCCGTGTCGCGTGCCCTTCCTGAAAAGTATCCAGCCCGATGGAGAGGACTAGGATTGCGACGATGATTGCGCCGCCGATAGCATCGCCGGTTGCGATGGAGACGAGCCCGGCACCAAAGAGAATGAGCGAAAGCGGTTCCAGCAGCCGGCGCAGGATCGCATGCAGCGCTGTCTCGTGCTGGCCTTTCCTATCGGCGTTGAGGCCGAACCTCGCCAGCCTTTTTTCTGCCTCGCCCGAAGTCAGGCCCTGGTTGCCGCAGTCCAACGTGTCGAGCCAATCTTTCGGCGAGTGCGTCCAGAACGCAGCCGCTTCGCCTTGCGAAAGCTGGGATGGTGCCGTCGATGTCATGGCGCCGCACCTGTTCGAGAGGATTTTCCCTTGGCCGCTAGTTTGGCGAGCGCGATCGAGGCGAGGCGGACGTCGACCGGGTCCGATCTGCTGGTGAGGATGATGGGAACGCGGGCGCCGAGAACGAGGCCTGCGGCGTCCGCTCCTCCAAGATAGATGAGCTGCTTGGCCAGCATGTTTCCCGCTTCGAGGTCGGGCGCGACCAGAATGTCCGCCTGTCCCGCGACCGGCGAGACAATGCCCTTCATGCGGGCGGCAGCGAGATCGACGGCGTTGTCGAAGGCAAGCGGGCCGTCGACCTTGGCACCCGTGATCTGTCCCCGCGCCGCCATGACGCTGAGTGCCGCTGCGTCCAGGGTCGCGGGCATGGCGGCATTCACCGTTTCAACCGCCGCGAGAACGGCGACCTTCGGTTCGTCGATGCCGAGCACATGCAACAGATCGATGGCATTCTGACAGATATCGCGTTTGTGCTCGAGGGTGGGGGCGATGTTGATGGCCGCGTCGGTGACCACCACCAGCCTGGCATAGGCCGGTATGTCCAGGACATAGACGTGGCTTATGCGCCTCTGCGTGCGCAGGTCGGATTGCGGCGCGACCACGGCGGCCAGCAACTCGTCCGTATGGAGGCTACCCTTCATCAAGGCGGCGGCATGGCCAGTGGCGGCCAGGGCGACTGCTCGCTCCGCGGCGGCGTGGCTGTGTTCAGTGGCCTCGATGCGTATGCCCTCCAGGCTCAGGCCAGCCTGTTCGGCCACGGCGCGGATCTTGGCGTCCGGGCCAACCAGAATGGGTTCGATCAGCCCTTCGGCGCGGGCTTCGAGTGCGGCCTGGATGGCCTCGGGCTGGCATGGATGGACCACCGCCGTGGTGAGCGGCGGCAAGGCGCGGGCTTCGCGCAAGAAGGGGGCGAACCGATGCTGGTGCTGGCGCGACGCCTCCTGCGGCGGCGCAGGTCGACATGCCAGTTCCTCCGATGGTGCGATGACGACGGCGATGCCGGCGAGCACATCTCGGCCTGCCTGATCGACGCAGCGGGTCTCGAAGGTGACGGTGCTGTCCGCGGGGTCTTTCGCCTGAACGGTCACGGTGGCCGTTATCGTGTCTCCCACCGACACGGGATGGTGGAATTCGAGCGTCTGGCTGCGGTAGATCGTGCCGGGCCCGGGCAATTGTGTGACCAGCACTGCCGAGATCAGGTTAGCCGCCCACATGCTGTGAATGACGGCGGGTCGAACGGCATCGCCCATCGCGTGGTTGGGATCACCCGAATTGAGGTCGCCCGATGCCATTGCGAGGAGCTTGATATCGTCGTCGCGGACAGTCCGCTTAAGGCTGGCGGAGTTCCCGATTGCCAATGCGTCGAAGGAGCGATTGACCGGCAGGGTCGTGGACATGATTTCGTTCATGGTTGCTGCACATGGGTTCCAGGCACATCGTCGAGGAGCCGGATCCAGCCGATGAACCCGGGCCGGATGGGCGCGCGCGAATTGAAATGCCCGTGACCGGTGGGCCGACTCTAATCGGGGCCCCTCGATCGGCCTTGACGCGGATCAAGGAGTGGACGCCGCGCATGCCGGGGCACCGGGACTTGATTCAGCTCAATGCCGCAGGCCGTGCCGAGCCTAGAACGGGAAGCGTCACTTGAGGAGATCCGCCGTGCCACTTCGCTGCATTCTGGTTCCCACTGGCCCGGGCGTGCGGCCCGAGCGTCGCCTGGCGGCCGCATTGGGGCTCGCCAAGCATACGCATGCCCATATCAACACGCTCTATGTCAGGCCCGACCTGGCGATCGTCGCGCCACCCGTTCTTCTGGTCGGCGCAGGCGCCGTGCCACCCCAGTGCAATGTCTCCTGCGAGGCCAAGGCCCTGGCTGCGGCCGGAAAGCAGGCATTCGAACGCTGGTGTGCCGGGAGCCGGGTCGCGCTGCAGCCCGATCGCAGGCTCGATGCCACCTTCGCTTCCTGGACCGAAAGAAGCGGTGACGTCGAGACCCTCGTGGCGCTCAACGGACGCGTCAACGATCTCATCATCGTCGACAATCCCACCAAAGGCAGCCCCTTCGACGCGGCGGCGTTCGATGCGGCGGTCTTCTCTTCGGGGCGGCCGACGCTGATGCTGGGGGAACGCCTGCCGGACAATCTGCTCCGCCATGTGGTGATCGCCTGGAACGGCAGCCTGGAAGGGGCACGTGCCGTCGGTCAGTCCATTTCATTGCTGCATGAGGCGGAGCAGATCTCGATCATCACCATTCCCTCCGAGATGGACCGGCAAAACGGTGTCGCGGATCTGGCCGATTATCTGCACTGGCACGGGGTGGTCGTGGAGAGAGCGGGACTGGTGCCGGATATCGCCGGCGGCGACGGCGAGAAGGTCCTGGCAGCCTGCGAACGGGCTGGCGCGACGCTGCTGGTCATGGGAGCCTATACCCATAGCCGCCTGCGCCAGGCCTTCCTCGGTGGGCTCACCCGGCATGTGCTCGACAAGGCGGACCTGCCCATTCTGATGGCGCATTGACCAGGCCCGCCGGCCATGGCGCTGTTTCTGGCCCGAAGGCGAATATTGGGGTCTGCCGGCCTATGCTGGCGGGTCAGATGAGGAGCGGGATGAGGCGGGCCTAGGCTTGAAGGTTGCGTCATGCCTGATCAGGCCGAGAGGATGCCATGGTGGTTTACTGGAACCCGTTGTTCGGCGGAATGCTGATCGGAGCTGCTGCCGTGCTGCTTCTGCTTGCCAATGGCAGAGTAGCAGGCATAAGCGGCATCGTCGGTCGCCTTCTGGGAGGCCAACGCGTTGTCGACAATGGCGCCTTTATCGTCGGGCTGGTGCTCGGTCCGCTCGTCTTTGCCGTCTTCAAAGGATCTCTGCCGGCCATGACCGTATCCACGCCATGGCCGCTGGTCGCGCTGGCAGGCCTGCTGGTCGGCTTCGGCACGCGGATGGGATCGGGTTGCACGTCCGGGCACGGCATCATCGGCGTCGCCCGCTTCTCGCGACGCTCGATCGTGGCAACCGTCACGTTCCTGGGCAGCGGTCTGCTCACGGCATCCGTGCTGGAGTTGGTGCGATGAATGGCGGCAGTCTGTTCCGGCCCGCCATCTCGCTGCTGGCCGGTGTGATTTTTGGGCTGGGGCTTGCAATATCAGGCATGATCGATCCGGCCCGGGTGCTCGGTTTCCTGAATGTTGCGAGTGGCCATTGGGATCCGAGCCTGATCTTCGTCCTCGCGGGCGCGGTACTGGTCGCCATTCCCGGCGTTTTCCTGCAGCGCCACCTGTCTCGTCCCTGGCTCGACGAGCGCTTCCATCTTCCTGCCAAGACGAGGATCGACCGGCCGCTTCTCCTCGGCGCCTTGCTCTTCGGCGTGGGCTGGGGCCTTGCCGGATTTTGCCCGGGACCTGCGATCGCGGCCCTGTCGACGGCCAGGCCGGTCGTGTTGCTCTTTGTCGCCGCCACGGTCCTGGGAATGCTGGCCTGGGACCGCCTTTTCGCCAGAGAGGGCGAGTGACGAAGCTAGAGAAAAGGGACGGTCCCGGCTTGCATCGGGCAGCATCGCAGCCAGCCAATGGCGTAACCGGGAGCTGGGGCGGTTAGGGCAGTGCAACCCAGTGGTCGCCTTCCTTGTGATATCTGGTTTTCACGGCCGTCCAGGCGACACGGTGAGCTATTTCCTCGCGCCGGCGCGAGTTGCACCGAACATTGTCCTCCCAGGCATGGTTGAAGGCCGCGCGGTAGATTTCCTGGGCGTGATGGGGCAGCCTTGCCCGTAGCATCAGCGGCAGATCTTCGATCGTCGGATAGGGCATTGTTCTTCCTGTCAATCAGGGGACACTTCAGCGCCGTCGCAAAGCCCTGTAGGCCACGAAGATACTGAGGCACACCCCGAGGAGGAGTGCCGCCAGCCACGCCAGTGTTTTGAGATCGTTGGTAAATTGGTCAACGAGGACCTCGATCATATCGTCACGTCTCTCTGCTTGAAGATTCCTTCTGCACTTTGGGCACATCGGGAGGCATGACGTTGATCTATCGCAAACACCGGATCTCCGACCGGGGAGCTCGCATCCGGGCGATTGTGCTTGTTTGGTCCTCGCCGCAGGAGCGGGAAATCCTACGTTGGATCATGGCATACGCCGCAAGCGCCTGACTGCGCCATTCAGGCCCGCACCGAATGCCGCTCTCCGGCGCGTTCGGATGCCCTCCTGGCCGGCACGAGATGGAGGACTCTCGCGAACAGATGGTCGTGCCCTTCGCTACGGCCGATGTGGATGACGCCGCTCCGCTTCAGGTCTTCGTGAAGGATTTGCAGGAAGCGCCGATGCGTTTCTCCCGTGACGGAGTCCAGCACTTCGTCCATGACGATCCAGGCCGGCTTGTGCAGGATGAGGCGGGCGAAGGCGAGTGCCTGCTGTTCGTCTTCATTGAGCTGGCGATCCCAGCGTCCTGGTTCGTCTAGCGCGGTCGCCAGCCCTTTCAGACCGACCCTGTCGAGGGCCGTTTCATAAGACCTCGTCTCGAAAGACTGGGCCGGAGCGGGGTAGGCGAGGGCGTCGCGCAAATTCCCCGGCGGCAGGTAGGGGGTACGAGGCATGTACATGATCGCCTCCCCCTTCGGGCGCACAATGCTGCCCGATCCCCATGACCAAAGTCCCGCCAGGGCGCGGAAGAGCAGGGTCTTGCCGCTCCGCCGCTCTCCGATAATCGCCACCTTCTCGCCAGCTTCGACGGTGGTGCTTTCCTCCCGCAGCCGCGTGCTTCCGCCGGGGACGAAGACGCAGAGGCGATCCAGCCGGTAATGTCCCGGTTCGCCTTCGGCCCACTGTATCTGATCGGCGCCATCTCCCTCCGTGTCGTCTTGCGCCGCCGCCCGGCGAAAGTTCGAGACCCGCAGCAGCGTTGCACGCCAATCCGCGATCACACTGAAATTGTCGACAAACCAGCGCAGGGAGGATTGGACCTGGTTGAACGCGCCGACTGTCACCATCAAACCGCCGAGTGACAGGGAGCCGGAAAAATAGGCGGGCACCGCTACTCCGATCGGCACGACCAGAGCGGTCCAGCCATAGCCTGCCGTGATCCAGGTGAGCCTCGTCTGGCCCCATGCGAGGTTTCTCATGGCGGCAAGGACCTTGGCCAGATCGATGGTGATCCGGCGTCTCTCATCGGGCTCGCCATTCGCAAGGGTGATCGCATCGATGTGCTCGCTGACTCGCATCAGTCCATAGCGCAAATCCGCCTCGCGGCTATAACGTTCGGCATTCAGGCCGACCAGCGGCCGGCCCACCAGATAGCTCAGCAGAGAGGCCGTGCCCGCATAGAAAACGGCAGCCCATACCAGGTAACCGGGCACGGCCAGGGTGGCCGTTCCCAGGTGGAAGACGAAGCCGCTCGACAATGCCCACAGGACGCTGACGAAGCTGGAAAGCAGCACCGAGGCCTGCAGCAAACCTATGCCCAGGTCTGCCGAGAGTTCCGTCAGGTGGCGCGCATCTTCATGCATGCGCTGGTCCGGGTTGATCCCGATCGGGCGCGTCGAGAGCCGAAAAGCTCTTCCCGGCTTCAGCCATTGCTCGATGAGGTCGTCAACAAGGCCTTGGCGCAGTTTGATTTTTATCGATTGATTTAACCAGACTTGCGCAACGTTCATCACAAGGAGAGCGATGGCAATTTGAGCAAAGCGAAAGAGCTGATGGACGAATTCCTGCCAATCCTTTCGCGCCAGCGCATCATAGAAGGGCTGGTTCCATTCGTTGAGCTTGATCTGGCCATAGGCGGTGAGGGCAATGACGATCACAATCGCGAAAGCCAATGCGACAAAGTTCATTCGGATCGGAGACACCCAGAATGCGCGTAGCATCATGCCAAGCTCGGGCATCAAAGCTGCCTGGGCATCATCGACAGGCTTGAGGGTGGCTTCGCCGCTTGCGACAGCCATGTGCAACACCTCCAGGACAGCCAGGAAATCGTCCGTTCACACCGGTGCCGGTCATGGGAACACGATTTTGGCGAGGCGCCCCTTGATCTTGCTCAAGGAAACGGCTGTCGCGAAGGCGATGTTGCAAACTCTTCGGATAGCGGTTTTCGGTCTGGAGCAGTCTCCATTTCTGGGAAGTGCACCATGTCGAAGGCCGTCACTCCGAGCGCTCTGCGCTGCCCCTAGAGCGTTTTTCGACCTTTATGAAGCGCTATGGGATCCCGGTACCCGATAATTTCTGATTCAGAATCCATGCTGGCGAACGAGGCCAGCATGGACGCTTTTTCACGTGCGCGGTCGCGTATTGATGCGTGACAAATTGCTCAATCGATTTGCAGGGAGATCGCCTGATGCAGCTTCTTGAGGTTGGGTAGCGACTTGCTTTGCCACGGGATCTCGGAGCTGCCACGCACGACGAGTGCTACATTCGGGTGCTTGCGCACCTCGATTGTGAATTTTGCCAATAAGTTGATCCCCGAAGAATTGAGAAATTCGAGATCGGTCAGGTCGAGAACGATCGTCGCCGGTGAGGCTGTCAGGACGTCGGTCATGAGCGTCATGATCGGAGCATATGCATCCGTTCCTGACAGCCGCATCGTGCCGTAGAAACGGATGACGTTGTCTTCGGTCCAGACTCGATATTCGTCGGTCGTGATTTCTGTATTTGGCTTCATGATTCACTGTTGCAACAGAGTGACGGGAAGGGTGGCGAATGTTCCGACCTGCACGCGGCTGCCGTCTTCGACGGGGTTGAAAATCCATGCCAGGCGAGCGCCGTAATCATTCATCAGAGTCAGCAACCCGAGGCCCGATCCGGAAGTCTCCGGATCTGCCGCATTGGCCTCGATGCGTTCAATGAGCAGGTCACCGGGGTCACCGACCGTGATCTCGGCCAGCAGTGCCTGGAACGAGGCGGCTGTGTCGGAACTGATCACATTGGAGACCTTGACCTTGAAGGCATCGGTACCCATGGCCACCTCGACTCTGATCTCGCCGGGCTCGTGGAATTTGACCGCATTCTCGATCAATTCGTTCACGAGATAACCGATATTGTGCCGGACCGCGCGATAGTCGTTTCGGGATGTCCGGAAGGGCAGGGCGAATATGTCGGCGATGAAGTCCGATGTCGTCGCGCAATGATGCCATCTCAGGTCGAGAGGCCCGTCGAATAGGCTTACGCGGCTGACACGTTCGTCCATACCGATCACAATATCTTTTGATCCGTACAAAGTGGTCATGATGTTACCTGTGCCTGATAACGACGAGTGTTATGTCGTCGTGAATCTTACTAGTTCCAATGTAGTCCATCAGATCCTGGACAATTCCATTCTTTATTTCCTCGGCGCTCGAGCCATGACGCTGGCGTACGCTCTCTACGAGACGATCCAAGCCGAACAGTTCGCCCTTTCCGCCCTCCGCCTCGGTCACGCCATCGGTATGCAGCACCACCACGTCGCCGCTTGAGAAGGCTATGTTGCGGGTGGCGACGAAAGGCGAAATGTCCTTTTCGAGGCCGATCGGAAATCCCAGATCGATCGTATCGATGCGCTCGACGCCGCCACCTGCACGCACCACTACAACTTCCTCGTGTTGGCCTGAAAGCGTCAGCTTGCCGTTCTCATAATCCAGAAAGGAGAGAGACAGATGCTTGTCTGAATTGGTTCGCTCAAGGTTCTTGAATATTGCTCGATTGAGTCGATCAAGGAATTGCGTGGGATTATTCTCGCCTGTTTCTTGCAGCGCCCGTGCGACCGACTGTACCATCAGCATCAGAACACCGCTTTCGAGGCCATGGCCGGTTACGTCGCCAATTCCGACCTTGAGCTTCTGACCGTCGCGCAACACGTCGTAATAGTCGCCCCCAACCTCGTCTGCAGGCCGCATATAGGCCGCAATCTCTACCCCCGGCACATCATTCAGTTCACCTTCTTTGGGGAGCACCATTCTCTGGATCTGACGGGCCACGTCGAGCTCGGCGCCGAGCCGCAGATTTTCGCTGCGCAGCTGTTCGTTGAGCGAGGAGATTTCCAGATTGGCATTTTCGAGATCGCGTGTGCGATCCTCGACGAGCTTCTCGAGGTTCTCAGTATGGTAACTTATCTCCTCGGCCATTCGATTGAAGGCGACGCCGACCTCGCCGACCTCGTCTCTTGTCGGAATGTGGACGCGGACGGAATAATCCTTGGCCTGCAGCTTGCGTGCCGCCCCGGCCAGGGCGCTGAGGCCGGCCGTGATACGCTTCGACAGCCCGAATACCGCAGCGAATACGATACAGAGCGCAACGAAGATCGCCGCCAGCTGGTAGAGAAGGATGCGGTTGGTCGCTTTGGAAATGCTATCCTGAGCCGCAATCAGCGTGGCATATATCTCGTGTTCGGGAACGACGATGCCGACCGTCATCGTTTCCTTAGTTATGGGACCTGCGCTCCACATGTTCGTCGGCCTGAGTTTCTTGAGGACGACGATGTAGTTGACCTTTTCACCATTGCGATCGAGCGGGATTGTCTGAATGACACCATCGTTGTTCTGATCGAGGGGAAGCGCCGCCACGGCCGCATCGGCACTTTTTCGCAGAGACCGGTCGAAGACCGTCGGGCTTGAATTGCCGATACCGAGCGTCTTTTCACCTTCGGGCGTTACGGCGAGTACATTGCCATTCGACATGGCGAGAAATGCAAAGCCGGTATCCGCGATTTTCACGCTTTGCACGATGTCCGCCATCTGGTCCAGCGTGAGGTCGGCACCGACGACGCCGGCGACGTCTTTCCGGTCCTTGGTCCAGACGGGCTCGAAGAAACTGACGATCAGCTTGCCGGTAACGCCATCTTTATACGGGGAAAGCGTGGTGATCTTCTCATTGACCGGCTTGCTTGCCGGATCCTTGATCCAGCGCTGCCAGTCCTCGTAAAGTTCGGGAAAAAAGAAGTCCCACCAGTTCGTCGCATTGTGGCCCGGGTAGACCCGGTCGAACGTTGCGCCTTGATCGGTGTAGGGCGTCGAACGCAGAATTGGAGCACTCTTTGGACCGATGAAGTAGACCTGCAGCTTTCGGGTGCCATTCGCCTGGACAGCAGGACCGAAGATGTTGAAGGCCGTGCTGTCGCGTACAATTTTCGCAACGTCGGGCGGGAGATTTTTGGTCGCGTTGAGAAGATAGCCCCAAACTGTCACAGCCGACGGATCACCAGCTCCGTTCTGCCACCAATTGCTGGACGGGTTATAGACAAGAGGGGTGGAGAAGGTCGGGTCACCTTCGATCGCTTCACCCACCTTCGCCGCGATCTGAGGATGATCGATCAGGGCCTGCGTCGAGGCGGCAAGAATGTTGACCTCCGTATGGACCTGGTCGAGCAGCAGATCGGTCCGTTCGGCTGTGGTATCGATGTAATTGTGCAGGTATTCGCCGGTTGCCTTGGTCAGGCCGAGGCCGATCTGCTGGGTGGCATCCACCGAAAGCCGGTTCACGTTCCAAAGAGCAAGTCCACCGCTGATCAACAGGTCGAACAGGACTGCGCCACCGACAACCAGCACGAATTTCGCTCGGAATGAGCGCAGGCCAAATCGCGACGAATTTCCTGGCTCCTTACTCATAGCGGCTTTCGCCCCGACGCAATCCAGATCGGCCAGCCTGCATATCCCTTCGGATGCAATGCCGCGAAGATATGGTCCTGGAAGCCCTTGCGAAACTGCTCGATGAACTCGGGATCGTCGCCGCGTTTTTGGGACATTTCTCCTGCGAAAGTATTCTCCCACGCATGAATCATATCGGCGAAGTCCTGGGGATCTCCGTCGAGATTGGTTACCATGATGGACTCGGCACGAATATCGTCGAAACCGGCATCCATCAGATAATGGCGGCTCTTGGGACCCAGCTCGAGATCCATGTTGAAATGAGTAAAGAGCTTGGACAGCTCATTATACGTCCATTGAATGGACTCACCGCGGGGCTCTCCCAAACATTGAGATATCTTTTCATTGGTAATATAGACGCGGCCGCCAGGCTTGCAGATTCTGTACATTTCCTTGAGAATTAGTGCCGGACGGTCAAATATCTGCAGGGAGTGACGGCAGGTCACGAGATCGAACTGATTGTCTTCCAGCAACATCTCCGAGGCGTCACCATAGACGTACTCAATCCCGCTGATCTTGAATTCCGACGCTACCCTGCGTGCATAGGCAAGGCTCGAGCGTGAGTGGTCGAGCGCGACAATTCGTGCGGGCGTGAATTCTCTCTGAACGAGCGCCGCGAAATCGCCGATACCGCAACAGATATCCGCCATGTAGATCCCGGGACGCATGCCGTGACGAGGCAAGATGTCGCGTTCGTGCCGCCATGTCATCTTGGTCTGGGTGCGCAGGACAGGGATGAAGCCGCCTTCCTCGAGAAAGCTCTGACCCGGGTAGAAATTAGCGTCATACTCTTGGACTTTGATGGCCGGCTGGATCCGGCTCAAACGCCCGAACTTCTCCGTCGTCCATCCGACCACGCTGGAGGTCACGATGACAAACTGCAGGTCCGGCCTGTCCCGGCTGGCATCCAGCAGTACACGCGCGAAGGCGTGGAATGCCAGGTTGTTCATCTGGGAGAGCCGCCGGACATTCACATAGAACACGCCTCTTACGCGATTAATCGAATCCCGCAATAACGCCAGGCACGAGGCCAACTCGTTCAAGGACTGGGGTCGCAGCGTCCCCGAAAGCGAGTACTCCTGATTGCTAAGGTCGAATTGCGCTTTGAAGCGCACATCATAGGCGAAGGGAATCGCGCTCAATGTGTGAGGCCTCCAAGTGGCAGATCGACAGTGAGCGTAATGGTGTCATCCCCAACGGTGGTCAGGGTCACAGCAGCGCTGTAGCTGACGGCAAGTTCGACCAGGAGCATATCGCGGCCCACCTCGGTGGCGTCCGCCAATGAATCCATATAGTCGGCTTCAGCGCGGCTGCTTCGAAGGCGAGCTACCGCTTGCTTGAAGAAATCGCGTTCATCTTGGCTGCAGGTGAAGGTGAGTTCGACCCTCTCGGTGTCACCTTGGCGCGAAATCTTGCAGACAAAAGTCCCTCCGACATGATTGCTTCGGAATGTGATCTCCAGCAATTCATTGAGTGCAGATGAAAACAAGTTCGTGAATAGCACGGAATCCGGCCGGTTGTGGCTTATCATCCGAGCTAGAAAGGTTGAAATATAATCGCAATGCGTCCAATTGGAGTTGAAAGCCTCCATTTCCATATCAATTTGCACCATGATGTGAAAATCATGATCCAATGTAGCGTTGTGATTGACGTTCGGCGCCATATGCTTCTCTGCTATTGAGATCCCAGTGGAATGTGTCGTCTTCAGTTGATGCGTTCGCGGCGCCTTCGTGGGGCTCTGGCCTTGGATGCGAATATTCGTGCCTTTTCCGCACTCATGGGCCGGCCGAGATGATAGCCTTGGAGGATGTCACACCCTTCGTTGATCAGCCATCGAGCTTGCATGGCCGTTTCGACCCCTTCGGCTGTTACCATCATGTCGAGACCGTGTGCCATGGCAATAATCGCTCGAGCGATCGTCTGACTTTTGTGTTCCTTCTCGATATCTTGAATGAAGTACTTGTCTATTTTCAACGAATCGAAGGGAAAATTCTTCAGATAGCTGAGGGAGGAATAGCGTGTGCCGAAGTCGTCCAGCGAGATGCGGATACCCAGCACGTTAAGTGTGTTCAGGGTATCCAAATTATCCACGGTCTCCTCCAGCAGCACCGATTCCGTGATTTCCAGTTCTATTCTGCCAGCGTTTATGCCGGTGCTGTCGATGACCTGAGCCACGACGTCGGTGATGGACCCGCCGAGGAACTGCGCGGGCGACAGATTGACGGCGACGTTCAGGGAGTCTGGCCAGGTCATTGCCTGCCGGCAGGCTTCTTCCAGCACCCAACGGCCGATTTCCTCCATCAGGCCATCCGACTCCGCGATAGGAATGAAAACGTTGGGTGTTATCCGCCCAATTTCCGGGTGATCCCAGCGCAACAGCGCCTCAAAGCCAACGATCTGGCCGGATGAGCGGAGCAGGGGCTGGTATTCGAGCAGAAGTTCTCGCCGTTCCAGAGCCAATCGAAGGCTACGCCTGAGGCTTTCGCGTTGCTCGATCAAAAGCATCATCGAGCGATTGAAAGTCCGCACGCAGCCGCGTCCTTCTCCCTTGGCAGCATAAAGCGCGATGTCAGCCGCCTTCATCAGTTCCTCGCCCTGTGTACCATGCTGAGGGCCGAAGGCGACGCCGACGCTGGCCCCGACGAAGAGCGGCATTCCATTGATGATGAAGGGTATCTTGAAAGCGTCGACGAGAGCCTGCGCCACACTCTCCGCTTCTTTCGGGTCCTTGCCATATTGGATGATCGCGAATTCGTCGCCGGCATAGCGGAAGGCAGAATCGCCCTCCTGCAGTACACCTCGAATCCGATCGGCGGCCAGTTTGAGGAGCGTGTCGCCCGTGCCGTGCCCCAGCGTGTCGTTGACCGATTTGAAATCATCAAGATCGATCTGCAGCAGGGCCGAACGCACGTGCAGGCCGTCATTCGGCGTCAAGATTTCCTTGAGGCGCTCACTCAGGCGCTGCCGGTTCTGGAGGCCCGTCAGCACGTCATGATTAGCCTGATACATCAGTTTGCTGTGTTCGGCCTCCGCGGCCCTCGCAGGAGAATTCGCCACTTCGATCAGGCCGATCCCGTCGGCGGCGGGAAATGCCCAGACCTGCACTTCGCGATTGGGCGCGGCGGTAATATTGAAGGTTGTGGGAGCCCTGGTAAGAAGTACCTTGTCTAGGGCTCTCTTTGCTTCGCCTGTAGCAGCGCCAGGATAGATATCGAACAGGCTCGCACCAAGGGGCAGGTTGCCACTGCGCACAGTCTCAAGCCGTGCGGAGAATTGAATAAGGCTTAAATCGCTATCGTAAAAAGAGGCTAATTCATGTGTATGTTTAAGAAATTCTGAAAGAGCCTGTTCGTCAGACGTAATTTTTCTAACTTTTACTGGGGTGCCTTTTGGTAACTTAGACTTTCTCCGAAAGCGGAACAATTCCTGGTCCTCTGATGATTGCTCAGACAGCCACACATTCGAGGTAAATTCCTACTCCAAATTTTACATCGAATACAATTCAGAATTTAGCTTTGTAAGCTGGAGCGGCGGGCGATCTCCAATCTGTCCGCACCACAGCCGATGAGTGCCGGCATTGACGAGGCCGCAGTCTGAGATGATTGGATCGATGGCCGCTGCGATCGGTTCCTCGACTGTTCCTCGATGTCATAACCATGGGCGTTACCACCGCCGGCTGCCCTGTTGATCCATCCTCGCCGTATGCAGCGCGTCTGCGGAAGGTGGACAGGGCGTCACAATCTGCTCAGCCCATTTGCATCATCGGGAACGGGTGCCGAGGCGATGTGGTTAGGTTAACAGCCGCATGTCCGGCTGGGCTGGGGGATGCCTGTGTAGGAGGAGCAAGCTATGGTCAGCCAAACCGACGGTGATCCCAGACATCACATCCGGCAGACGAAGGCTCGCTTGCGGGAGATTACCGATCATCTGCGCGAGGATATCGATAAGGTGGACGAGCCGCAGCTGAAGGCAATGTTCGAGACGTCTGCCGAAGTTCTTACTGGCCTCTCGAAAGCATTCAGCGATTACGAGCAGAAGAACGAAAGCGCTTGGCGAAAATAGCGGTGCCGTCGCGAGGGTTCCGATCCCCGCGCGCCATGCTTGGACATCGAAGTTCTGGTTCGACAGGAGCAGATGCCGGCCTGGCTCGACGATGTGACCGGAGAAGCGGCCGAGAAGCCAGCACCCCGGGACGAGCATCGATCAAAGAGCCCAACAAGTCGGCTCGTCCAGGATCAGGCGACAAGCGAGCGATGTTGCGCGACCCGCTGGCGACAGCCGGGTGAGTAGCCAGCGGGCATTTCTGCAGTGGGCACAGAGAGTGTTCGACGATCTAAATATATTAAATCTATAAATTTAGTTGACATATAATCGGCGAACGTGTGTGCTCAGGCGAAGCCCTCGACCGATGGGCCAAAGTCAAAGCTGGACCGACCCGATGACCACGATTTCCTCCGCGCCGCTGGCGCGCCGCGCCCTCCTGAAAATGGGTTCGGCCCTGGCTGCCGCCGCAGCCCTCGGCGGTGCCGCCCGCGCCGACGATGCCGCCAAGCCCGAAGCCTCCAAGGCCGAAGCGGGATTGCCTTCCCTCAAGGGCAAGACCATCGCGATCAGCGTCGCCGGCACCGACCACTTTTTCGACCTCAAGGCCTATCAGGCCCAGGTCGAGACCGTGAAGGAACTCGGCGGCACGCCGATCGGCCTCGATGCCGGGCGCAACGACAAGACGCTGGTCAGCCAGCTGCAGACCCTGGTGACGCAAAAGCCCGATGCGGTGATCCAGACGCTCGGCACGCTCTCGGTTGTCGATCCCTGGCTGAAGAAGCTGCGCCAGGCCGGCATCCCCGTTTTTTCCGTCGATCTGCCCTCGACCAATGTCATCAACACGGCGACCTCGGACAATTTCTCCCTGGGCGCCCAACTCGCCTTGCAGTTGGTCTCCGATATCGGCGGCAAGGGCAATGTCGTGGTCTTCAACGGCTTTTCGGGCGTCCCGGTCTGTGAGATCCGCTACACCCAGCTGCGCAATGTGCTGAAATACTATCCCGAGGTGAAGATCATCCAGCCCGAATTGCGCGATGTCATCCCCAACACGGTGCAGGATGCCTATGCGCAGATCACCGCGCTGCTCAGCAAGTACCCGGAGAAGGGATCGATCTCCGCCATCTGGTCGGCCTGGGACATTCCGCAGCTCGGCGCCACCCAGGCCCTGATCGCGGCGGGGCGCAGCGAGATCCTCACCTATGGCGTCGACGGCACGCCCGAGGTGCTGGCGCTGGTCAAGGATCCCAAGGCGCCGGCCGGCGCGGTGGCGGCCCAGCAGCCCTCGGTCATCGGCCGCCAGGCGGTGCTGAACCTCGCCCGCTATCTCAACGGCGATACCACGCTGCCCTCGCAGACCTTCCTGCCGGCGGTCATCGCCAACAAGAAGAATGCCGCCGAGGTGCAAAAGCAGCTGGGTCAGGCCTGATGGCCTGACACCTGACCGAACCCGCAGGGTGCCCTCGTTGACACCATCCTGCTCAGCCACCCCATCCGCAAGCCCGGATGGGGTGGCTCTTCCTCGTGGCCGGTCTCGTGCCGCATTCCTTGAGCTAGAGCCAAGCCCGCCGGTGTGCCGGCGACGTTGACCGACGATCGATGCCATGACCTCACCACCACCCCTTCTGGCCATGCGTGGCCTCGTCAAGAGCTTCGGGCCGACCCGGGCCCTCGACGACGCCTCGCTCGTGGTTGCGCCCGGTTCCGTCCATGGCCTGGTCGGGCAGAACGGTGCCGGCAAGTCGACCCTGATCAAGGCTTTGGCCGGTCTCGTCAGCCCGGAAGCCGGCAGCATCGAATTCGAGGGCCGGCCGCTCGACCATCTTTCGCCCCAGAAGGCCGAGCAGCTCGGCATCGCCTTCATCCATCAGGATCGGCTGCTGGTGCCGACCGCCACCGTCGGCGAGGCACTGTTCCTGGGGCGTGAAACCATGGCATCGCGCTTCGGCGTCTGGCAGGCGAGCCTGCAGCGCCGGGCCGACGAGGCTCTTCGGCATTTCTTCGGCATCACCCTGCCGCGCGGCGCGCTCATCCGCGACCTGTCGACGGCACAGCAGCAGATCGTCCAGATCACGCGGGCCCTGCTGGCCAAGCCCCGCCTGATCATCTTCGACGAACCCACGGCCGCGCTGGCCAAGCGCGAGGTCGAGAGCCTGTTCGCCGCTATCGCGCAATTGAAGGCGCGCGGCCTCACCAGCATCTACATCTCGCATTACCTGGCCGAGATCGAGCGCATCTGCGACGTCGTGACCATCATGCGCAACGGCCGGGACGTCGCCCATGTCGAGCCCTCGCACACGACGATCAGCGAGATCACCCGCCTGATGGTCGATCGCGACGTCAAGGACCTCTTCCCCCGGCATCGCGCCGGCCGCGGCAAGCCTGTGCTGTCCGTTGCGGGCCTCGGTGCGCCGCCGGCCTTTGCCAACGTATCCCTGGCCGTGCATCGCGGCGAGGTGGTCGGGCTGACCGGGCTGCTCGGCTCGGGGTCCAAGGAACTCGTCCAGGCCCTGTTCGGGCTGCGGCCGGCCCGGGCGGGCACGATCGAGGTCGACGGGCAGGCGCGACGCCTCGCCAGTCCCGTGGCGGCGGCGCAGGCGGGCCTCGCTCTGGTGCCGGAGGACCGCCGGGCCCAGGGCGTGGCGCTCGGCCTCTCCATCCGCGAGAACGCCACCCTCGCCAGTCTGGGCCGGATTACGCGTCTGGGCTGGCTCGACCGCTCAGGCGAACGTTCTAAAGTGTCCAGGCTGATCGAGGCGCTCAAGATCAAGGCCAGCGGCCAGGAGGCGCCCGTGCGCACCCTCAGCGGCGGCAACCAGCAGAAGGTGGTCATCGCCAAATGGCTGGCCCGCCGTTCCGACATCTATGTCCTCGACGAGCCGACGGTGGGAGTCGACGTCGCGGCCAAGGCCGAGATCTATCGCCTCATTGCCGAGCTGGCGGAGGAGGGGGCCGGCATCCTGCTGCTCTCGGCCGATCTCGACGAACTCCTGGGCGTATGCGACCGCGTCCTTGTCATGCATCGCGGCGGCGTGGTCGGCACCTATGAAACGTCGGTCACATCGTCCGACCAGCTGCTGGCCGCGGCCCTGACGGGCGCCGGCCCCGGGGAGGGAGCCAGCCATGCCGCATGAAACCCTGGAGGCAATCGCCGCAGCGACATCGCCCTCGATCCACTGCGACCCTGACAAGACCAGCACGCGCGCGGGCTGGCGGGATCTTGCCGGCGGTGCCGGCGCCCGCCTGGTCCGGGCCGGCGGGCTGCTGTTCTTCCTGGCCGTGATGGCCTTCTTCGCCATCAACACGCCCTCCTTCGTCTCGCCCGCCAATATCGGCCTCATCCTGTCGCAATCGGCGGTGCTGGGCATATTGGGGTTCGGCCTGACGCTGGTGCTGATCGCCGGCGGCTCGGACGTGATCGCCGGCGGCATCGATCTCTCCCTGGCCGGCACGCTCGGGCTTTCGGCCGCGATCTTCGCTGTGCTCAACCAGGCCGACTTCTCGGACATGGCCTGCGTGGCGGCCTCGCTCGGCGTCGGCCTCCTCGTCGGCCTGGTCAACGCCCTTGCCGTGGTCTGGCTCCGGATCCTGCCTCTGCTGGCCACCCTGGCCGCCATGAATGTCTGCGCCGGGCTCGAACTGGTGGTGACGGAGAACACCACCATTCCCGCCGCCTCGCCGCTGATCGACGGGCTCGGCCTGCCGGGACCGGTCGATATTCCCGTACTCGGCTGGCTGCTCCTGGCCCTGTGCGCGGTCCTCGCCGCACTGCTGCATCTCACGCCCGTCGGCCTGCGCGCCTATGCGGTGGGCGGACACCGCGAGGCGGCCAAGGCCGCCGGCATCGCCGTCGGCCGCTATGTCGCGCTGTCCTATGTCGCCAGCGGGCTGCTGGGCGGGCTGGCCGGTGTCGTCTCGGTCGCCTTCCTCAACGGGGCGACCGGCGGTTCGGGCGACATGCTGCTGCCGGTGGTGGCGACCGCCTTTCTCGGCTTCATGTTTTCGCGCCGGCTGGTGCCGACCATCCCCGGCACGCTGCTCGCCGCAGTCTTCCTGGGCGCGCTCACCAACGGATTCCAGCTCCTCCATGTCTCGACCTACTGGGTCAACGGCATCGAGGGTGTGCTGATCCTGGCCGTCGTCGCCGCTACCGCCAATCTCGCAGGCAGGAGGGCGTCATGAGCACCGTTGGGGCCGAAGGGCCGCGCACCCGGCCGGCAGCGGAGCTGCTGCGCTTCGGCATTCCGCTGGCGCTCGTGCTGGTGGTAGCCGTCTTCTCCGCATTGGCGCCGGGCTTTCTGACGCTCGCCAACATCACCGGCGTGCTGGTCAACAATGTCGCCTTGACGGCCATCGTCGCCATCGCCATGACCCTGACGGTGGCCTCGGGCGGCACGGATCTGTCGGTGGGTACGGCGGTGGATCTCGGCAGCCTCGCTTTCGTCTCGGCGGTGTCCGCGGGTCAGCCGGTAACGCTGGCCTGCCTCTATGGCGTGGGCGCGGGCATCGGCACCGGGCTCTTCAACGCCGTCCTGATCGCGCGCCTGTCGATCACGCCGTTCCTGGCGACCCTCGGCACGCTCTTCATCGGCCACAGCCTGCAGCAGCTCACCACCGATGGCGGCAATCCCGCCTATGTGCCGGCCGGCAGCATACCGCCCGCGCTGGCCTTCATCGGCCACGGCACCCTCCTCGGCGTGCCGGTCTCGCTGCTCCTCGTTGCGGTGCTGGCGCTCGGCGCCTGGCTCCTCCTGGAGAAATCGAGCTTCGGCCGCACGGTCCTCGCCGTCGGCACCCAGGAGGAGGTCGCGCGCTATTCCGGCTTGCCGGTCCGGCGGATCCTGGCGATCGTCTACATCCTGTCCGGGGCCGTCGCCGCCGTGACGGGCATCCTGCTCTCCTCCAACGTCAACGCCTATGTGCCCTATTCGGGCAATGCCTATCTGCTCAACGCCATCGGCGCGGCCTTCATCGGCACCTCGCTCAGCCGTACCCGGCGCGCCAGCATTGCCGGCACGATCCTCGGCGTGCTCCTGTTCGGCTTCGTCTCCAACGGCCTGCTCCTGATCGGCTGGAACTTCTACTGGCAGCAGGTCGGTGCGGGCGTCCTGATCTTCCTTGCTCTACTGCTGGCCTTTGCCGGGCGGCGCGAGAATTGAAAGGGCATGTGAGGGCCAGGCACGCTCCGGCAGGTGGATGTCGCCATGGCCTGGGCTAAACCCAATGGGCTTCAACCTTGCCGGAACGGTCCGGGTCCTGCTTGCCGCAAGTGCAGCCCGTTCAGCGCAAGCCAGCGCTCGACCTCGAGAGCCGTGACGTGCCCGATGCCGCGTTCGGCCAGTAATTCGTCCCAGGAATAGGCCGTTGCAATCGTCGTCAGGTTGCGGGCGCGCTGCGCCAGCGTGCGTCCGCCCTTATGGGCATGGCGTCCCTGCAGGAGCTGATCCAGAGCCCGGCGCTTCAAACGCATGGCCGTGTTCCCCTTGTGAAAACGTCATTTCTGGAGCCGGGTCCGCCCTGATGAAAACGCCCCCGCTCTCCCTCCTTGCTCCGGCTCGTCGTCAGCCATGCAGGCGCGGAAAGCCATGCCGCTCGGCCAGAAGTTCGAGAATGCGCCGGGTCGGCTTGACGAAGGCGACATCACCGAAGCGCTCCGCATCCTCGGGAATCGGCCCTTGCCCCAGCACCAGCGCCGGCAGCGACTGGTTGGCCTCGCCCAGTTCGGCAATCACCGCCCGGCGTGGCCGGGCGAAGGGCACGCGCTCGATGTCGAGACGACCGGCAAGTTCCGGAGAACTCACCAGCAGCCCTTCGATCTGGTTGCTGTGCGGGCAGACGAAATGCTGGCCCGGATGATTGGGTTCCTCGAATCCGGCTTCGAGCAGGAAGAGCTTGTCGCGGCTGCGGCTCATCTTCGGGTCTCCTGTCAGTTCGTATCGGCGCGCACGGCAGCCGGATGTTTCTCGACGCGATCGTAGAACACGTCCCCCTGGGTATTCTGGAAATAGCCGGTAACGCCCTTGGCGAGCACGACCTGGTCGCTGTCCTGCAGGATCACGACATAGGGCGAGCTCTTCTGGAGCTTGCGCTGCAGCGACTGGTAGAGGGCGATGCGCCTCGCCGGATCGCGTTCCCGGACGGCTGCGGACGTCTCGTCGCTGAGTTCAGGGATGATCCAGCCGGCCTGCTTGGCGATGGTGTTGCGCTTGTTGTCGCGGTTGACCGCGAAGGCGCTGGCGTTGGAATGCGGGTCGAAATAATCCGGCCCCCAATAGCGCAGCGTCACCTCATACTGGCCGGATCGTGCCTTGGCGAAGATCTCGCTGCTCACGCCCGGTTGGATGTCGAGCGTGAGCCCGGCCTGGCCGAATGTCTGCTGCAGGGACTGGGCGATGGTGAGGAAGAGCGGTTCATTGAAGACGGGGAAACGGATCCTCGTCGGGCCGATGCCGGCATCGGTCAGGATCTTCCGGGCCTTGGCGACATCGAGCTTGTAGGGGGTATCGCTCAGGGCCCCCGGGAATCCGGCGGGCAGGAAGGCCTGGTGCACGCGATATTGCCCGCGCAGCAGGTTCCGGGCGATGCCCTCATAGTCGACGAGATAGCGAGTGGCCTCCCAGAAGGCGGGATTGCCGAGGGTCGGATTGGCCTTGGTGTTAATCAGAAGATATTCGAGCCGTGCCGAGGGCGTCGCATAGAGGCTGACCTGGCTCTTGTCCCTGAGCGTCTCGATCTGGTCCGTGCCGAGACCCCGGGCGATATCGGCATCACCCTGTTCGACCAGCAGGCGGCGGGCTGCCGGATCGGGCACATTGCGGAAAATGAGCCCCTGCAGCTTGGGGGCGCCGCCGGGCGAGGTGGGGTTGGCGTCCAGCATCAGTGCCTCATGCGCCGTATAGGCGCTGATCTTGAAGGCGCCGCTGCCGGCCGAGTGCGACTTCAGCCAGCCATTGCCGAAATCGCCATTACTGGCTTGCGGTGCGAGCACGGTCTCGTCGAGGATCGAAGCGACGTTGGCTGTGAGGATGGCCAGCACGAAGGACGGGCCGACATCGGCCTGCCAGCTCAGCCTGACCCTGCCGTCGTCGATCTTGCCGATGGCGGCGTCGACATTGTCGGCGGTCCAGCCGAGTTCGTTCAGGATGAAGGCCGGCGCCTTGTTGAGCTTCACCGCGCGGGTGAGGGAAAAGATCACATCCTCCGGCCGGACGGGATTGCCCGAGGCGAATCTGGCGTCCTTGGCCAGTGTAAAGGTCAGGCTCTTGCCGTCGGCACCCGCTTCCCAGCTCGAGGCCAGCGCCGGCTTGATCGCGGCGCTCTCGTCGCGATCGGCCTGTACGAGGCGTTGATAAAGCGCGTTGGCCACCTGCCCCGTCGTCGACTCGAAGGCCTCCGCCGGATCGAAGCTGGCGACGTCGTCGATGGACTGCGCCACCACGGCAATTCCAGGCGGCGTTTCCGACCATGCCCCAGGCGCCTGCAGCGCGAAGATCAGTGCCGTAAAGCCGAGAAGTCCGATCTTGTGTCGCATGCGGCCTGCTCCGAATTTCAAGGAAAGAGGCGTTGCGCGCCGGTCCGGGTCTTGATGCGCTGGCTGGCATGCGCATTGGGCAAGAGGCCGTATTCCCTGTTGTTGACCAGCTCGTTCTCCTGCTTCTCCTTCACCTTCTCGATGAGGAGCCGCAGCTGTTCCTGGATCTGGTCGTAGGGGTGGGAGTAGAGGTCGGAGACGCGGGTCTGCACGTCGAGCACGGTGGTGACGGCATTGAGCGAATATTCGCGGGGCGCCTCCTCATAGTCGACGAAGGTCTCCGGCAGATCCGGATCCTGGTCGCGGCGGGGAGAGCACTCGACCTCGGCGCTGATGTCGCCCTGATCTTCCTTGACCCGGTTCAGGCGGTAGATGCCGGCCTCGACGGGCGTCCAGGGCAGGAAGGATACCAGCCAGCGCGGCGTGATGCCGGACCACTGGGCCCTTGTCTTGGTGGCATTGGCAAGCTGCCTTGCCGCCGCCTCGTTCAATGTCCGGCGGACGGCAGGTTCGTCGGCCATGCGGTGCTCCTCATCTGGTTCATGCTGCGGAAAGAAGTCTTGATTCGACGTATATCCAGCGCGGCGGAGCCCCGGACAAATGCCCTAACAACCGATATGCCGCGTGGCTTCGGCAAACATCGTGGGCAAGATGTGAAATAGGCTTCAACCCCGCCATTCCCTGCCTATTCTCCAGCCACGCTGGCGATGAGGGGATCTTTCTCCCTCGGCGCCATCCCAAAGGGCCGCTGGGCGTCCCGGTAGAAGTCGAGGGCCTTGTCGATGAGCCCGCTGGAACAATGGAAGCGGTCCGACAGGATGAGGATGGCCTGATCGCGGGTGAAACCATCTCCGCGCAAGGCGTCGAAGGCCTCGCCGATATCGAGCCATTGCGCCGGCGGCCGGCGGTTGCGGCGGCTGCGATCGGGCTTGGCCGGATCGAGCAGTTCGGCGACCAGGCTGAGGAATTGTGGCGAGGCATAGGCTTCGCGCAGCCATGTGCCTGCCTGCTGCTTGGCGGCGATGACGCGTCCCTGGTCGATCAACCTGCGCAGATAGGCCGTGCGCGGGCAATAACGCGCCTTAGCCACGGCCAGCCTCCGTCTCCGCCGCGGGGCCGGCTGACCCGCGATCGGGGCTGGAGCAGGTCGACGGCGGCGGAGCAAAGGCAGGCGTCATGGGGCTTTCCGTGAGATGGGTGCAATCTTGAGAATCCAGCTTTGATTGAAATTTACAATTTGTCTATAGAAATAGTAGACAATAAAACTAAGAGCGGTGAAGGTGATGAAGGGTGGCCTATCCGCCGCCTGTTCGCCCCTGCCGCCTCGTCGCAGAACGCTCCAGGAAAGGGCCTGCCATGACCGAGATCACGCAGCATGCCATCGCCTTGCAGGAAGAGGCACCGGCTGCCGCGCGGCCGCTTGCGCCGGGCTGGAAGCTCGATGCCCTGGTGGCGCAACTCAGGCTCTCGCGCGAGATCACCCACAATATCCGCCATCAGGGCCGCATCCGCCGCACGCCCTCGCGCGAGACGGTGACCTCGATCCTCGACGGCCTGCAGGCGGCGCTCTTCCCCAGCCATTACGGGCAGTCGGAGATCGGGGCCGGCAACATCGACTATTTCGTCGGCTCGACGCTCGACAATGCCCTGATCCTGCTGACCGAGCAGGTGCGGCGCAGCCTGGCCTTCACGCGGGACGATGTCCCGCCGGAGGCCAGCCTGCGCGAGCAGGCCCTGGCCATCACCGGCGATTTCGCCAGCCGGCTGCCTTCCATTCGGGGCGTGCTGGTCAGCGATCTCACCGCAGCCTTCCGCGGCGATCCCGCAGCCACGAATTTCCCCGAGATCCTGCTCGGCTATCCCGGCATGACGGCGATCATCTACCACCGTCTCGCCCATGCCCTGCACGGGCTGGGCGCCACCTTCCTGGCTCGGCTGATCTCCGACATCGCCCATTCGAAGACGGGCATCGACATCCATCCCGGTGCCGAAATCGGCGGCAGCTTCTTCATCGATCACGGCACCGGCGTGGTCATCGGCGAGACGGCCGTCATCGGCGAGCGCGTGCGCCTCTACCAGGCCGTGACGCTGGGCGCCCGCCATTTTCCCGCCGATGAGAGCGGCGCGCTCGTCAAGGGCAGTCCCCGGCATCCGATCGTCGAGGATGACGTCGTCATCTATGCCGGCGCCACCGTGCTCGGCCGCATCACCATCGGCCGGGGCTCGGCGATCGGCGGCAATGTCTGGCTGACCCGCAGCGTCCCGCCCGGCAGCCAGATCACCCAGGCCCACGCTCGCAGCAACGGTCAGGTCGACTGACGATGCTGCCGACGACCACTGAATGTTGGCCGATAATGGTTCTCGTCATTGCGAGCGCAGCGAAGCAATGACGCTGCGTGTCAATTCCATGGCCTTCTCATAATCTCAACTCAACTACGCCGCTGGTCCCGGCCCCTCAACCCCCGGCGCTGTCTCGAGCGGCCACCAGGTCGAGGCGAGATAGCGCTCGCCTGTGTCCGGCAGGATGGCGACGATGATCTTGCCGGCGTTCTCCGCCCGCGCCGCCAATTGGGTGGCGGCCCAGAGCACGGCGCCCGAGGAGGTGCCCGCGAAGACGCCTTCTTCCGCCACCAGTTCCAATGCCGTCCGCCGGGCCTGCGCCGTGCTCAGCGCGATGATCTCGTCGGCGATCCCCGTGTCGACATTCTTCGGAAGCTGCTCGGGCGGAACCTCGCTCACCTTGTGCACGCCATCGATCTCGTCGGGATAGGGGTTCTCCTCGGTCGGAATGGATCCCTCCGCCGGCTCGGCGATCACCACCTTCAGGCCCGGTTTCTTCGATTTGAGGAAGCGTCCGGCGCCGGCCGTGGTGCCGCCGGTGCCGACGCCGCCGACCAGAATGTCGACCGTGCCGGCAGTGTCGCGCCAGATCTCGGGGCCTGTCGTCTCGAAATGGGCCCGCGGATTGGCGGGATTGGCAAGCTGGTCGGCGAAGAAGGCCAAGGGATTTTCCTCGCGGATGCGCTGCGTGATCTTGTCGATCGCCTCCGGATCGAGAAAGAACGCATTCTTTACCGTGACGATCTCCGCCCCGTAGAGGCGCAGCAGCTTGACCTTGTCCTGGCTGATATTGTCGCTGACATAGAACTTGGCCCGGTACCCGCGCGAGGCGGCCACCGCGGCAAGGCCGATGCCGGTGTTGCCGCTGGTCACGTCGACGATGAGATCGCCCCGCTTCAGGCGGCCGGCCGCTTCGGCCTCGGCGATGATGGCCCAGGCCGCCCGGTCCTTGATGCTGCCGGCGGGATTGAAGAACTCGATCTTGGCGACGATCCGCCCGAACAAATTGCGGTTGCGGGCGTAGTTGTGCAGCTCGAGCAGCGGGGTATTGCCGATCAGGTCGGTGAGGTTGTCGTGGATGCGGCCGGGCTTGGCCGCGGCGGTGCGGAGAGTGCCGGAATTCATGTCAGGTCTCGACTGTCTTGGTAGGGGCCTTGGAGCGGACTTCCAGTCCGCATCGTCCTTTCACAAGTGCGGGCCGCGGGCTGAAGAGGAAGCGGATATCGCGACAGGCGAGCCTGTCGCTGAGAAGTCCGCGCTCCCAGTTCCCCAGCCAAGTTCGGGCGCGATATGACGGATGAAATCGGTGAGAATCTGCTCGTAATCGTGCTGGTCGAAGGCATAGGGCAGCTCCAGCCGGAACTCGCTTATGCCGGCGAGCACCGGATCGGCGGCGAGGCGCTCCAGGATCTGCTCGGAGGGGCCGACGAGATCGGCGGCATAGAGCGTGCGTCGGGGACCGTTGGGCGCCAGCGTGCGGGCCTGCCGGCTGGCGGCATAATCGGCATAGCGTTGCCGCGTCGCCCGATCGGCGCTGTCATAGGGCACGATGACGCGGCCGAGGGCAACGCGAGGCAGCGCCGAAGCCTTCCGATAGGTTTCGAGCTGGCGCGCCTGGGCTTCGAAGAAATCGTCGGTGCCCTCGCCCGTGGTGACATTGCCCATCAGCAGATTGAAGCCGCTGCGGCCGGCCCATTCAGCCGAGCGCAGCGAGCCGCCGCCATACCACAGGCGCTCCACCAGCCCCTTGGCGTAGGGCTGCAGGCGGGGCCGGATGCGCCCGCCGGGAATGTCGATCAGGCTGTCGGGCGCGCCGAGATAATGACCTCGCAGATTGTCCGCCAGCCGCTGCACCCTTGCATGGGAGAAGTCATGGCCGCGCCACTCGCCGTCGAAGACCAGGGGTGCCAGCAATTCGGCATGCGGCGGCGTACCGGCACTGAGGCCGACATTGAGGCGCCCGCGCGAGAGCACGTCCACGGTGGCAAGATCCTCGGCCAGGCGATAGGGGCTCTCATACCCCATCGGGATCACCGCGGTGCCGAGCTGGATATGGCGGGTGCGCTGGCTCGCCGCCGCCAGGAAGACCGCCGCGGCGGAGACGCCCGGTTCCAGGTGGCGCTGGCGCACCCAGGCGCTGTCATAGCCGAGGCTCTCGCCGAGCTCGAACAACTGCAGCGTACGCTCCAGCCCGCCCGCCGGATCATCGTCCGGGTAGCTCCCCGGTGACAGGAAGCCGACATGGCTGACGAGGGGAGAAGGCATGAATGTCCTTATGTCCTTTTTGGCTTGCTGGATAGGCGGCGTGGGAATCAAGGCGAGAGAACCCTATGCTGCCCCTCACCCTTACCCTCTCCCCGCAAGAGGCGGGGCGAGGGGGACGCAAGCGTTGTGGTCTCCCGTTTGGCCCTGCATCTCGCCCGACGGTTGGGCGAGATAGAATCGCTTTCGGTTTGAGCCGCTCCATCGAAGTCCCCCTCGCCCGCCTCATGCGGGGAGAGGCTATAGCGTTTTGCGATTAGACGGAGTCACCAAGAATCGCAAAGACGCGTCAGAACAATGAGTTAGAGAAAATAAGCGTTCACGCTTGAACGCGCTTTGCTCTAGGGGTGAGGGGCGGCGCGACGGTACTGACCTCATCCCATTGCGGCGACCCCTCAGCTCTTCGGCAGGCCTTGCGGATTGGTCTCGGACTTCTCGACCGCCTCGGCGCTCAGGTTCCAGCGAGCGAGCGTCTTGGCGTATTTGCCGTCCTTGATCAGGCCGTTGATGGCGATCGTCACGGCATCGGCAAGGCCGCCGCCCTTGCGGGTGGTGACGGCGATGTCGGCGGTGAGCGGCCAGCCGCCCGAAAGCGTGCCGACCAGCTTGGTCTTGCCGGTCTGCGCCGACTGGAAGGCCTGGGTGGCGTTGACGCTGAAGGTGATGTCGGCGCGGCCGGACTGCAGGGCGAGCGTCTTCACCGCATCGTCGTCGTAATACTGCACCTCGATCGGCTTGAGGCCGGCGGCCTGGTTCTGCTTGTCCCAGGCCAGCAGGATCTTCTCCTGGTTGGTGCCGGCATCGGTGATCACCTTCAGGCCGGCAATGTCCTTGGGCTCCTTCACCGCCGTGATCGGGCTGTCCGCCTTGACATAGAGGCCGAGCACGTCGCGCCGATAGGTGGAGAAATCGAACTTCTCCTTGCGCTCCTCGGTCACGGTAACGTTGGTGATCACGGCATCATATTTGCCCGAGGACAGGCCGAGCGGCCAATCCGCCCATGCCACGGTTTCCAGCACCAGTTCCTTGCCGAGGCTGTCGGCCACAAGCTGGGAAAGATCGGGATCGAAGCCGACCGGCGTCTTGGAATCGGTGGCATAGGTCGCGATCGGCGGCAGGCCGGGATCGACCGCCACCACGAACTTGCCGTCCCGAGCGAATTTGGCGTCCTTCGAGATCGCCTTGATCGCCTCTTCGTTCTTCTCGGCGCGCAGGCGGCCGGGTTGCTCAGGGCTGAGGTCGAACTCGCCGGCGAAGGCGGCAAAGCTGAGGCCGAGGGCCAGCGTAGCCGCGAGGGCTCCGGGGGCGATGGAAGCAAAGCGGGTCGTCATGGGGGCTCCTGATCGGGCTTGGGGGGAGGAAGGGCAACGGCGGCCGCCGCGCCGGCACGGACGTCGATGAAATTTGGCGTCACAGAACCTTGGGCGTCACAGAACCTTGGCGAGGAATTCACCGAGGCGGGAATGGGCGGGCGCATTGAAAAGCTGTGCCGGCGGCCCGACTTCGAGGATGCGGCCGTTCTCCATGAACACCGCTGTGTCGGCGACCTCGCGGGCGAAACCGACCTCATGGGTGACGATCACCATGGTGGTGCCGGAGCTGGCGAGCTCCTTGATCACTGCCAGCACTTCGCCGACCAGTTCCGGATCGAGGGCCGAGGTCGGCTCGTCGAACAAGATGACCTTGGGCTTGAGCGCCAAGGCTCGGGCGATGGCGACGCGCTGCTGCTGCCCGCCCGAGAGCTGGCGGGGATAGGCGTCCGCCTTGTCGGCGAGGCCGACACGGGCCAGAAGGTCGCGGGCCTGCTCGACGGCCTCGGCGCGCGGCACCTTCCGCACCGAGACAGGGGCTTCGATGATGTTCTCCACCACCGTCAGATGCGGGAACAGGTTGAAGTTCTGGAACACCATGCCAATCGAGGACCGCCGCCGACGGATGGCGCTCTCCTTCAGCTCGTAGAGCACGGCGCCGCGGCGCTCATAGCCGATCAGTTCGCCGTCGATGGCGATGAAGCCTTCATTGGCGCGCTCCAGATGATTGATCGCGCGCAGCAGCGTCGACTTGCCCGCGCCTGAGGGGCCGAAAATGGCCGTGACTTCGCCGGGCCGGATGGTGAGGTTGACATCGTCCAGGACGGTGTGGCTGCCATAGCGCTTCGACAGGCCGTGGATCTCGATCAGTCCTTCCTGGCGGGCCGGACGCAACGCCGAAACCAGCGGCTTGCGAATGGCTGGCGCGGCCGGCCGGGGGATCGCGGTCGCCTTATTTTGGCGGCGATTGTCACGGCCGGTCAGGCGGCCCAGCAGGGACGCTGGGGCGGTGCGCAGGGCGCCCCTGGCATAATGCCGCTCGATCCTCAGCTGGATGAGCGAGAGCACGCTCATGATGATGAGGTACCAGACCGTGGCCACCATCAGCAGCGGGATGACCTCGAGATTGCGCCGGTAGATCACCTGCACGGTGTAGAACAGCTCCGGCAGCGCCAGGACATAGACCATGGAGGTCGACTTGGCCAAGCCGATGATCTCGTTGAAGCCACTCGGCAGGATGGCGCGCATCGCCTGGGGCAGCACGATGCCGAGGGCATGCCGGCGCCGCGACAGGCCGAGGGCAGCGGCCGCCTCGTGCTGGCCCTGGTCTACCGACAGGATGCCGCCCCGGATGATCTCGGCGGAAAAGGCCGCCTGGTTCAGGCTGAGGCCGATCAGCGCCACCGCGAACGGACTGAGGACCTCCACCAGATTATACTGGGCGAACCGGATGCCGGTGAAGGGAATGCCGATATCCAGCGTGGCGTAGAGATAGCCGAGATTGTTGAGGATCAGCAGCAGCACGATCAGCGGCACCGAGCGCAGGAGCCAGATATAGCCCCAGGAGATCCCAGCGAGCAGCGGCGATTTGGAGACGCGTGCAAAGGCCAGCGTACCCCCGAGCAGGAAGCCGAAAAAGGAAGCCAGCACGGTGAGAAGCACCGTACGGGCGAGCCCGACCAGGACGGGCTCGGAGACGAAATATTGCGCGAAGACGCCCCAGCCCCATTTCGGATTGGTCAGGATCGAATAGAGCGTGGCACCAAGGATGAGGACGGCCACCAACGTGCCGACGGCACGCCAGGGATGCCGGGCCGACACTACCCGGTAGCGCGAATAGTCGGACGCGCCGCTCGCCTGAGGGCCAGCGATCTGGGGCGCTGCAAGGACACCGTCGAAATCCGTGGTGGAGGCCATCTCGCCCTTCTCTTGTTTTGATTCACTTAGTCCATAGAAAAACTAGATTAAATGGCAAAAAGAGGCTGTACCGGTGATACCCGTCAGCCCGTCTTTCGCCCCTGCCCACGATCCGGCGTGGCCTGGCGCGCGGCTCGGACAGCGCTGAGTGCGACCAGCCTGTCGTCCGCCGGCGGCACATCGCCTGTCACCGGTTCGGCCGCGGTGGCGAGATGGGAGATGTCCTTCTCGAAGGGCAGCGAGCCATAGGTCTCCGGATCCTTGGTGACGTCGAACAGGGCGGTGTAGCCGGTGGAAAGGTAGAGGCCCGCGGCCTCCGGCTGGCGAAAGCCGGTGGTGAGATAGATGCGGCTATAGCCCTGGCGGGCGGCCTGCGCTTCGAGTTCGACCAGTACCTTGCGGGCGAGGCCCTGGCGGCGCAGGTCGACATGGGTCCACACGCGCTTGAATTCCGCCGTGCGCTCGTCATAGCGCTTGAAGGCGCCGCCGGCGATGGCGACGCCGTCGCGCAGCAGGAGCATGAAATTGCCATGGGGCGGGGCGAAGAGTTCAGCGGGATAGCGGCTCATTTCCGCCGAGCCCGGTTCGCCCCAATAATTGCCGTAGCGCGACTGATATTCGAAAGTCAGCGCCTCGATCAGGGGACGGGCCTTCTCGTCCAGCGGCGTGGTATAGAAGAAGACGTCTGTCATTTTGCCGGCTCACTGTTATCGGAGAGATAGTCCTGGACCAGCGCGACCCAATAGCGCGCCGCGTCGACCAGAATGGCATCGTTGAAGTCGTAGCGGGGGTTGTGCAGGTCGGCGCTGTCGCCATTGCCGATGAAGAGATAGCTGCCCGGCTTCTCCTGGAGCAGATAAGCGAAGTCCTCGCTCGCGGTGATCGGCCGGAAGCGCTGGCGGATGCGCTCTTCCCCGAAATGGCGGGCCGCGACCTGCCGGGCGAACTCGGTCTCGCCGGCATGGTTGACGAGCACGGGATAGCCGCGCGGATAATGGACCTCGGCGCGGGCGCCGAAGGCGGTGGCCTGGCTTTGCGCGAGCTCGATGATGCGTTGGCGCACGCTTTCGCGCACCTCGTCATTGAAGGTGCGGATGGTCAGCTGCAGCTCGACGCTGTCGGGGATGACATTCGGCGCGATGCCGCCATGGATCGAGCCGACGGTGACGACAACCGCCTCGAGCGGGTCGACATTGCGCGAAACCACCGTCTGCAGCGCCAACACCAGCGAAGCCGAGGCCACCACCGGATCGACCGCCTGCTGGGGCTTGGCGCCATGGCCACCCTGGCCGATGATGCGGATGACGGCAAGGTCCACCGAGGCCATGGCCGGCCCGGTGAGGAAGCCGAATTCGCCGGCGGGCACGCCGGGCCAATTGTGCAGCCCGAACACGGCGTCGACCGGGAAACGCTCGAACAGTCCATCCTTGATCATCGCGCGGGCGCCGCCGCCATTCTCCTCGGCCGGCTGGAAGATCACCCTGAGCGTGCCGGAAAAAGCGCGCGTCTCAGCCAGGTGCTTGGCCGCCGCCAGCAGGATCGCGGTGTGGCCGTCATGCCCGCAGGCATGCATCACCCCCGGCACCGTGCTGGCATAGGGCAGGCCCGTGGCCTCGGTGATCGGCAGGGCATCCATGTCGGCCCGGATGCCGACGGCTCGCCCACCCCTGCCGCTTCTGAGCGTGCCGACCACGCCGGTGCCACCGACATTGCGCGCCACCTCGTAGCCCCAGCCCTCCAGATAGCCGGCGACGAGGGCGCTGGTCTTTTCTTCCCTGTAGGCGAGTTCGGGCTGAGTGTGCAGCTTGCGGCGCAGGGCGATGAACTCGTCGCCCTGCAGCGCGATCTCGGCCGCGGCGGCCGAGGGCGGGGGAAACTGCGCCGTCATCAGGCCGCCTCCTCGCCGGTATCGGCCGTCGGCACCGCATAGCGGCTCTCGCGATAGGGCAGGCCGAGATGGTCCCGGAGCGTGGTGCCGAACTGGGCCGGGCGGTGATGGCCTCGCGCCTCCAGGATCGGCAGGACATGCGCCTCGAAATCATCGAGGCCGGCCGTCAGCACATGGAAGCCGAGCACGAAGCCATCGGCGGCGCCTCCCTCCACCCAACGGACCAGCTCGTCGGCGATCGCCTCCGGCGTGCCGATGAAACTGGTGCGCGGCGTCGCGACATCGAGCGCGATCTCGCGCAAAGTGAGCTTCTTTTCACGCGCCACGCGCTTGATGCGGTCGGTATGGGCGCGGAAATTGTTGGCGCCGATGTCGCCGAGATCCGGAAAGGGTTCGTCGAGGGGGTAGGCGGTGAAGTCGTGATGGTCGAAGAAGCGGCCGAGATAGAGCAGCGCCTCGTGATCCGTCACCAGGGCGCGGATTTCCTGATATTTGCGCTCGGCCTCCTCCTGCGTCGATCCCACGATCGGGGCAACCCCCGGAAACACCTTCAGGTGCTCGGCCGAACGGCCATGGGCCAGCGCGCTCTGCTTGAGCTTGCGCGACAATTCGCGATTGTCTTCGAAGGATTCGGAACCGGCGAACACCGCATCGGCATGGCGGCCGGCCAGCTTGATGCCGTTATCCGAAGCGCCGGCCTGGAACAGCACGGGCTGGCCCTGCGGCGAGCGGCCGAGGTTGAGCGGCCCCTCGGCGGCATGGAAGCGGCCCTTGAAGTCGAGCCGGTGCATCTTGGTGAAATCGGCATATTGGCCGGTCTCGCGATTGCGCGGGAAGGCGTCGTCGTCCCAGCTGTCCCACAGCCCCTTGACCACCTCGATGTGCTCGCCGGCGATTTCGTAGCGCAGGGCATGGTCGGGATGTTTGTCGCGATTGTAGTTGCGGGCCGAGCCTTCCAGCGGCGAGGTCACCGCATTCCAGCCGGCGCGGCCGCCGCTGATCACGTCGATCGAGCCGAACTGCCGGGCCACGGTGAAGGGATCGGAATAGGAGGTCGAGAGCGTGCCGACCAACCCGATGCTTGCGGTCGAGGCGGCCAGGGCCGAAAGCAGGGCGATCGGCTCGAACCGGTTGAGGAAATGCGGAATGGAGACCTCGTTGATGTAGAGGCCGTCGGCGATGAAGACGAAGGCGATGCCGGCCTTTTCGGCCTGGCGTGCGGTGCGGACATGATGCTCGAAATTGATGCTGGCGTCGGCCGGCACGCTCGGATGCTTCCAGGCGTTCATATGGCCGCCCGGGCCTTGCAGCATCACACCGAAGGGAATGCGTTTCCTGCTCAAATCTCTCTCCTCAAATGGATGAATGGTCAGGCGCGAATGACTTGGCGCAGCGCCGGCTGTTGCGTGACCGGAGGCCGCCGCACGGCGGCACCGTGTTCCCGTGCGAGCTGCTCGACCAAAGTGAGCCGTGCATCGCCCTTCACGGCCGGCTCGATGATAAATTCCTCGATACCGTGGCCCTCATGCAGGCGATCGAGCGCCGCCACCACGTCGCCCGCCGTGCCGGCGAGAACGCTCGGCGTCTTGCGCTCGACGCGGAATTCGCTGGCACCGGCTTGGCGCGCATAATCCTCCGCCTGCGCCTCGCTGCCGACTGTGACGCTCTGTGCGCCGGGGACGTGCACCTTGAAGAGCTGCAGGCCGGCGGCCTGGCGTGCGGCCTCTGCGGCGCTGTCGGCGACGATGGCGGCCACGGCCACCAGGGGTGGTCGCCCGGTCCCGCTGCGATAGGCGGCCACGGCATCGGCCAGCAGCGCATCGTCGCCATTGAGGTGGCGGGCGAACACGAACTGCCAACCCCGGGTGGCGGCGAGCCCAGCGCTTTCCACGCTGGCGCCCAGCAGGAAGCGTTCGGGCGCCACCGGCGGGTGCGGGGTCGCGCTCAATCCGGCCAGCGTGTCGCCGGCCGCGACCGGTCCCTCCAGGAAGCGGCCGAGATCCTCGAGCTGCTCGGCAAAGCCCGGCTTGCGGGCGGGATCGTAGGCGCCCTGCAGCGCGCGCGTCGCCAGCGGCAGCCCGCCCGGCGCCTTGCCGATGCCGAGATCGATCCGTCCGGGCGCCAGCGAGGCGAGGAGATTGAAGACCTCCGCGACCTTGTAGGCGCTGTAGTGCTGCAGCATCACGCCGCCCGAGCCGATGCGAATGCGTGCGGTGTTGGCCAGCAGGAAGGCGATCAGAACTTCGGGAGCGGAACTGGCAAGTTCAGGGGCATTGTGGTGCTCGGCGACCCAGAAGCGATGATAGCCGAGCCGCTCCGCTTCCCGGGCCAGGACCAGGGTTCGCCTGAGGGCGTCGGCGGCTTTGTCACCGGGAGAAAGGGGGCTTTTGTCGAGCAAACTCAGCCTGTAGCGCATCGTGCCTTATCTCGATTACAGTGCGGCGCCGAGGTGTCGCCGGAAGAATGAGTCACAATAGACTACTATTTCTATATATTAAATATAAATTTTCTGAGGCCGCGTCGCGGCGGCGCAGTGGATTTCTCGCAGACCGTTCGTTGAGGATCTTCCGTGGCGCATCTCAAAGCGGGCAAGAAAATCGCCATCGGCGGTTTTCCTGGTCTCGCGGTGCCACAAACGGAAATGGCCGCCGATCCTGCAAAACAGCGGTCAGGATCAAGCCGACCGGAAATTACATCCATGCGCGATCGTTCTCAGGTGGACGAACGGGCGGCACGCAGCAATGGCTGCTGAACAAGGGCGTAACGCTCACGAATGTCGGCCAGATGCCCACGTGATGCCGAAGCAGCTGCGGAACGATTCTTCCAACCAAACGTTCAAACTTGCACCAGGCTTAGGTTCATTGGGTTCATTGGGTTCATTGGGAAATGATATGGCTGAACGCAAGATGCAGGCCCTGGTGAGCACCGGCGCTGGCGGCCTTGACGAGGTTCTGCGCGGCGGCCTTCCAGCCTCCAATTTGTATATTCTTCAAGGCGCGCCAGGATCGGGAAAGACCACCCTGGCGCTTCAATTCTTGCGCGCCGGCGTGGCAGCAGGCGACCGCTGCATCTATGTCAGCTTGTCGCAGACGAAGGCCGAACTCGAAGCAATCGCCTTGTCGCACGGCTGGACGCTGGATGGGATTCGCGTCGAGGAGTTGTCGGCCTCCGATGCGGTCAACGGCGCCACCGACCAGACGATCTTTCAAACGGCCGAGCTTCGCCTCGACGAGACCCGCAAGGCGATCGAGACCGCCATCGAGGAACACAAGCCGAGCCGGCTCGTTTATGATTCCCTCCTCGAGATCCGGCTGATCACGGGGGACACGCCGCGTTTTCGTCGCGAGTTGATTGCCTTCAAGGCATTTCTCGCCAAGCGCAACGTGGTGGCGCTCCTGCTCGATACGCAGGTTCCCGATGCCCAACATTCGGGCGAAGAGGTTGAAGGTATCGCGCATGGCGTGATCTGCCTGAACAAGTCGCTGGAAGAATATGGCGCCATCCGCCGCCGCGTCGAAGTGAGCAAGATGCGCGGCGTGCCTGTTGCCGACGGGTATCACGACATGGCGATCCGCGAGGGCGAAGGCGTGGTCGTGTTCCCACGGATCCTACCGGGCGCAGCTGCCCAGACCGTCAAGCCGCAATTGATCAAGTCAGGCGTCGACGAACTTGATGCAATGTTCGGCGGAGGGCAGGAATCCGGCACGACGACCCTCGTCATCGGGCAGGCTGGCACTGGCAAGTCGACCATGGCGTCCCTTTACGCGACCGCTGCGCTCAAACGCGGGGAAAGCGTCGCCCTGTTTCTGTTCGAGGAGCGCATCGAGACTTTTTTCCGGCGCTCCGAAGGGCTGGGCATGGATCTGCGCCAGTTCCACGAAGACGGCCAACTCATCATCAGCGACTTCAATCCTAACGAGATCTCCCCGGGCGAATTCGGGCAGATCGTCCAACAAGCGGTGCGCGGTGAAAATGTGCGGGTCGTCGTGATCGACAGCTTCACTGGTTATCTCAACTCGCTCCCGCATCGCGACAAGGCGGTGCGCGATATCCAATCATTGCTCAAATACCTGGCCCGCGCTGGCGTGCTGACAATCCTGATCGTCGCCCAGCATGGCTTGCTGGGGCAGGGCGTCGGCATCGATGTCGATGTGAGCTTCCTGGGGGACACCGTGCTCCTGCTGCGGATCATGGAGCATGATGGGCGCCTGCGGCGCAGCATCACGGTCGTGAAGAAGCGGCACGGCCCGCACGATCTCGACGTGCGCGAGTTGTTCATCCAAAGCTCCGGCGTCATGGTGGTCCCCTATAACCCGCTTCCGGAGGCGTGAGGCCGCCGTGTTGGGCGCCGACTCCTCTCTCGATTGGGTGCTGATCCTTGCGCCATATCGGCGGGATGCCGAGTATCTTGAGACGCTACTCAAGCAGCACGATGTGATCGTCCGGCGGGCCGAAGGCCCGCGAGAGGTCGCCAAACAACTCGCTGAGGAACCGGGCGTCGTTGTCGTCACGCATGAAGCCTTAAGTCCGGCGGCACTCGGCATCATCGCGGCGCATGTCGCCGACCAGCCGAGTTGGTCCGAGATGCCGATCATCGTGCTTCTCGACAAGGCAGCCCCGCATGCGCGCATCCGCGCGGAACTTAACGCCAAATGGTCAGGTTCACGGCAGATCTTTTACCAACGCCCCGTGGCGACGCTGGAATTGCTGAGCGGCATACAATCGGCACTGCTGGCCAGGCTCCGGCAGCGCGAGGTCAGGGATCACATCGAGCGTGAGGTTGAGCTCCGCCGCGAACTTAATCACCGGGTGAAGAACATTCTCGCGAGCGTGACCGCGATCTTTGAAATGACGCGTCGCAGCGCGACGTCGTTCGACCAAATGACGAAGGATTTTTCCGGCAGGCTCGTTGCATTGTCGAAGGTTCATTCCGTCGTATTCGAGGCAGGCGGCGAAGCGGCCGACCTCACCGAGATTGTTGAACGGACCTGCTCGCCCTATCGCAATGACGGAGACGACCGCATTACATTCGCCGGGCCGCCCATCAAGATCAAGCGAGATGCAGGCATGACCCTTGCGTTGTGCTTTCACGAGCTTGCGACAAACGCGCTCAAATATGGCGCATTATCGCGTTCGGATGGCCGGGTCCGCCTGGAGTGGGCGTTATCGTCCGAAAGCAATTCGATCTTGACCTTAAGGTGGACCGAAAGCGGGGGGCCAACAGCCGCCGAGCCGTCAAAGCCCGGCTACGGGATGCGCTTCATCCGCTCGGCTTTGCGAGGCCTGTTCGGCTCTCCGCCTCAGATCATTTTTGATCCGCGAGGGCTGCGTTGCATCGCGGCCGGACCTTTTTCTCGCGTTTGCTGAAACGTCGAGGTCAGAAAACAGTTTAGGACGATGGGCGCGCAGTCACCACAACTTCGTATCTTCTATCTGGAAGACAATCCGTTGATTGTGTTCCATGTCGAAACCATGATCGAGGACCTCGGATTTGTCTTTGCCGGCTCGGTCGGCAGCTTCGCCGACTTGGTATCGAGCTTCGATGCGTTCGAGATGGACGCCGCCTTGGTCGATATCGATCTTGCCGACGGACGTACGGGCCCCAACGCTGCCGCCTGGCTGCACGAGCGCGGTATTCCCAGCATCTTCGTCACCGGCCAGGTCGGGCTCGCGGCCGAGTACCCGCTGCCCTCGCTCGGCGTGATCGCCAAACCGATTTCGGTCGAAGACCTCGCCGACAAGCTGGAGTTAATTCGCCGCCGCGCAAGCCGCTGATGCCTGCCGACGACCGTCTCTCTGGCCGTACAGTATTGTCCGCCCCTCTGTGGGCGGTAATGCGCGGTGAGATCGCCATTTGGTCGCGCAAGGGACGGCGCAGTAAAGCACCTATTGCTTCGAAATTATTTTTGCCCAAAGAGCGGCGTAACGTCAGTTTTATGCCTGCCAGCCAGGCGACTCACAATCCCTGTACCAAGTTCTGAAAATAAAAATTGACGGCACGATACAAAACCTATATCAAAGGCTATCGATCTTTTCTTGCTGAGCTTTGGTTACCGCGCGATTTGGCAACCGCGTTTTGAGCGAACCTCCCTTTAAAGCATCGTTATCATCATCTGCAGTGCTTGCGCGCTGCGGTCGTCTATCTTGCTAAGAAAGGGTTCTTCGTGACCACTGGCACAGTTAAATGGTTCAATTCCACCAAGGGCTTCGGTTTCATTCAGCCTGATGATGGTGGCCCGGACGCGTTCGTCCACATCTCGGCCGTCGAACGCGCCGGCATGCGCCAAATCGTCGAAGGCCAGAAGCTGGCCTATGACCTCGAGCGCGACAACAAGTCGGGCAAGATGTCGGCCTGCAACCTGCAGGCAGCCTGATAAATCCGGGATCTGCTTTCCCTTGACCACGGATGTACTGGCACTGCCGAAAGCATGAGACCGAGCGAGGTCAGGCAATTTGCCTGACCTTTTTTGTTGCAGCTCACCCGCTGAGCGCCCTTTACGAGGAAAGCCATGACCGAGAGCTACAGCAAACCGCGTCAGCAGGCCGAGATCGCTTTCGGAAAGACGCAGTCGCAGTCCGTCGCGCGTAAACGCGCCTTCGAAGAACTGAACTCGATCGTGGTCGCACGCGACGAAAAAACCTCAAGGCTGCGCGAGGCTCGTCTCGCCCGACTGGTGCAGGACGGCGTTACGCTGGCAGTCAAGCCCGCGTCGAGAAGGCGCTGCAAGGCCTTGCGGCTCTGGAGCCGGCCGATGCCGATGCCGGCGCCGTCGCGACCACGATCGCCGACATCGTCAACGCGCCCTTCGGCAAGCGTCCCTACCGCGTCTTCATCGATCCGTCGCAGGACGGCGCCGAGGAGGTGTTCCGCGTCGGCGACCGCATGCGCCGTGAGATGTTCCAGAACATCGGCCTCAAGGATCTGCTCAGTCCTCGCATCAACGCCTGAACGCCCGGGCGCATTCGCTGTTGCGCTCCGATGGGCGCGACGGCGAACCGATCGGCAATCTCCTAGCGAGCGAAGAACGATCTCAAGCAAAAAACCCGCGGGTGGGTGCGTGAGCGATTAGGATGCCATGGCTTGCAAAAGAGACATCGTCGCCACACCGGCAGAACACCGTTCCGCACAGACCATGGGCTTAGCTGGTTTGCTTTGCGTCCCGTTCCGGTCGTTCGGGCTCGACCGGCTTACCCCGCAAACCCGCCGTTCGTTCAGCGATAGGGCAACGGCTGCCGCTGGAGGCTCTCGTCCGACCGCTTTGCCCCAGGCCGCGGTCGCGAGCGGGCAGTTACTGCGTGCGCTGCGTCTCAAGACCGGGACACGCCCGCGAGAAGGGCTTGGTAATCAGCCAGCCTGCGGGACATGAATTCCGTGAACAGCCGGACGCGCTTCGTCTTGCGCGTCTCCCCCTGCGTGAGAAGCCAGATGGTCCCGTATTGATGCAGCGCCGTACCAGGTACTCTCACAAGCTGCGGATCGGCATCTCCGATGAAGCACGGCAGGGTCGTGATCCCCAGCCCCTGCCGGACTGCGGCAAGCTGCCCCTCGCCATCGGTGACCCTAAACAAAATCTCGGCAGTCTGAATGTCACCTGCGCTGGCCCAGCTCGGGATGCCGTGCATGCTGATTACGATCCACCGAAGCGAATCAAGCGTATCTTCACGCCATTCGGTTAGACGATCGCGGGAAATGTAGACGCCGCCGAAAATGTCCGGTCCCTTAAGGCCGTGGAGATTGGGCGGAAGCGTCTGGCGATCGTAGACGACGCGGATCGCGACATCGGCCTCCCGATTGGTGAGATTGGCCAGTTCGCCGGACGACAGGATCTCCATCTCGATATCCGGATGACGACGCGCGAATACGGCAAAGTCGGGCATCAGCAAGTGTGCGGCAAGGTTCGGAGCCAGAGTGACCCTCAGGCGCCCACGCACCGTTTGGTCACGCCCGAACACCCGCGTCTCCAGCAAATGGGATGACGCTTCCATCTGATCGGCCAGTTCGAGGACTTCTTCGCCGGCAGCCGTAAGCCGGTAGCCGGAGGGCAGCTTTTCGAACATCCGAGCGTCAAGCTGCCCCTCGAGCTGGGCAACGCGTCGCAACACGGTCGAATGATTCACGCCAAGCCGCGTCGCGGCGGCACGCACCGAACCGCTGCGGGCGACAGCAAGAAAGTAACGGACGTCGTCCCAATCGATCATGGTGCATTCTTGCGCCATGCAAGGCACCTTTCCAGCACCGATGTTCGTTTTTCGCGCTTACTCACTGGATCGATTTCGCACCACGGACGTGCGGATTTCCGCACTCAACGGCCGGCGCTTGCGGACCCATCTCCCAATCCTCCGGGGCATGCCCCGCACGATCAGACATCGTATTTGAGGAACAGTCATGAGAAAGCTCGACGGTAAGGTTGCAGTCATCACGGGGGGTGCGACCGGCATCGGCTACGCCGCGGCAAAGCGCTTCCTCGATGAGGGGGCCTTCGTCTTCATCTTCGGCCGGCGGCAGGATGCGCTCGACACGGCCCTTGCCAGCCTCGGCCCCAGTGCCCGCGCAATAAAGGGTTCGGTCTCCAACGAGGCTGATCTCGACCGGCTCTACGCGGTGGTGAAGGCCGAGCGCGGAACTCTCGATATCGTCTTCGCCAATGCCGGGGCTGGAAGTCCGCTTCCGCTCGGCGCGATCACCCCCGAGCATATTGACGAAACTTTCGACACCAATGTGAAGGGCACGATCTTCACGGTGCAGAAGGCGCTGCCGCTCATGGGGCCGGGCGGTTCGATCATCCTCACTGGTTCGAGCGCCGGCACAACCGGGGCGCCCGGTTTCACCGCCTACAGCGCGAGCAAAGCCGCGGTGCGCAATCTCGCCCGGACCTGGGCCGAGGACCTGAAGGGTACCGGCATCCGGGTGAACGTGCTCTCGCCCGGGGCGACGGCGACCGAACTCGCCAAGGAAGCACTGGGAGAGGAAGGTCAGGCGGTATTCGCCTCGATGACCCCGCTCCAGCGCATGGCCGACCCCGCCGAGATCGGTGCCGTGGCCGCTTTCCTCGCATCCTCGGACAGCAGCTTCATGACGGCGAGCGAAGTCGCGGTCGACGGCGGCCTGGCGCAACTCTGACCTTGATCGAAGGAGAACAGACATGACCTACGCGATCATCGGTTTCGGCGAAGTTGGCCAGGCACTGGCCAAGGCATTCGCCCGCAAGGGCATCGAAGTAGCCGTGGCTACCACCCGCGATCCGGAAAGCTTCGCATTCGCTGCGGCAGCGATCGGGCCCGGAGTCATTCCCAAGACGCTCGCCGAGGCTGTAAAGGCGGATGTCGTCTTCCTGGCGGTGCGCTTCCAGTCGCACCCGAATGTGGCGAAGGCGCTGCCCAGCTGGGAGGGCAAGATCATCGTCGATGTGACCAACGCCTATGGCGTGCCTGACGAGGAGCTGGGCGGACAGCCTTCCGCGAGGATCGTCGCCGACGCCTTCGCCGGCGCGAAGCTGGTCAAGGGCTTCAATCATCTGGCCGCCCCCATTCTGGCGGAGGCTCCAGCCTCGCATGGCGGTCGGCGAGTCGTGTTTCTGGCGAGCGACGATGACGGCGCGGCTGCCGAGATCGGCGGGCTGGCGGACAAGCTCGGCTTCGCACCCATTCAACTCGGCAGGCTTGCCGAAGGCGGATTGCTTGTGCAGGGCCATGGCAATATCTGGGGTCGGCTTATCTTCAAGGACCTCGTCAAGTTCGACCGTTGATTTTAAAGCGAAGGCGAATGGGGCGTGAGCGCCATTCGCCTCAATGCCGGGAGTTGGGGTAGAGGCCCTCGGCGTCACTCATGTGGAGCGGGTTCTCCCTGTGGACGAAGAACCGGAATCTAGTATTCGCCGGTACCCGTCAGATCCAGCGCGGCCGTGCTGCTAATCTTATGAGCGCCGGCCGCTGGTCCATTTCGTCACCATTCGGCTGGCTTCAGGGACCGCCTGCCATGGACCCCACGACCACCATGACGACCGCATCCACGTCGACTTCACCATCGACGATGGTCGTGTCGCCATCCCGCCGAACCTTCAGCTTCGACGGGTTTTCGGCAGCCTGCCTTTCGAGTTCCTCGATCACTGCCGTGACCGCCTTGGCCTCGAGTGGTCGCTCGTTCATGTTCTCCGCATTCATCTCCAGAGAACCTCGTTTCTTCGCTGGTCATGGGTCTGCATGCACGATTGGAGACCTTCCCTGCCCAGAGAGCCGAGCAGGAAAATACCCGCCGACTGAGCAACCGCCGGCGGGCAAGTCGGTCGGATGTATGGGTCCAACAAATGGCGTCAGCGCCTGTTCCCGCCACTGGCGTTTTCTCCTGGGTCTTGGCCCAGAAATTTCAATGCTGCTGAGCAGAGACGAGGAACAAAGGGTCTACATTGGTGTTCGGACGCCCGAAGCATTCCGAACTGAACGACGCCGGCGGGTCGAGTGGCGTCCCATGCCCGAGCCGTAACGGCGGGCATGGCAACAGGGTCGAGGAGTAGCGGAAGTCGCCGAGCGCTTCCCCTCGACGGTCCCGGCGCTCAGCATCGCTGCTTGCGCCATCACCAAGCCAATGGAGGTTTCCATGCTGCATCAAAGTCTGGACGAACTCCGGCTCAAGGCCGACATCGTACCGCTTCAGGCCGAGCGCAAAGCGCTGACGCGCGCCGAACGACGGGAGCGCTGGGCCTTGCTCCTGGACAGGCATGACGCTCCGCTTGTGCCCTTCCTGCGTATTGAAACCTATTCGAAAGTGGCGCGGGGCGCCTTGCGCGTTGACCAAGGTCCCGTCGCTCTCGCCTATGATGACGCGGTCCTGCGTGCCGACGGCCTGGCCGGCGACACATTCGGCGATGCTTGCAATTATTTCGAGCTCAGCCAGGGGCTGGCCCATCGTCTGCTGTGCGACTGCCATTATCGTGGTACGATGACGGGACCAAAGGTCGCTGCCAGGCTGCGCGCGGCTGAGAATGGGATCTTCCGACATGTCCTGAACTGGGTTTTCCGGCAGTAATCGGAAAACGCACGACATCGCGGCCGACACATATGCGGCTTGGAAGCAAGACGGCCTCCGAGATGTCCCGGCGGTCGTCCGCGGCCGCAGTCGATCATATTCCGGCGCAAGTGCTGCCGAGACCGATAATCGGAGCTTTCCCGAGGGCTCGCCGAAGGACCCCGAGGGTCCGCAGGGGCTCGTGGTCTTCTTGGCCTTTGTTGGCTTCGATGCCGTTTCCACGGCGCCTCAGGAGGCTAGCCCCTTTCAGCAAAGGCTTCCTGCATCGCCCGCAGAATGATCAGGGCGGACGCTGCGCCGGGATCCATATGGCCCAGGGACCGTTCTCCAAGCCGGGCGGCGCGGCCGCGGGTCGCGACCATGGACCTCGTTGATTGCGCGCCTTCTGCGCCGGCCTCCACGATATGGCGCCACATCTGCCCGATGGTCAGGCCGTTTGCCTTGGCGTGAACGGCGACCTCCATTGCCGGAACCCATGTGTCGAGCATCGTCTTGTCCCCGCGCTGCCCTTTGCCACGCAGCTGGATACCCTTGGTAATGGCTTCGACGATGGCGACCTGTTCCGGCAGGTCGAGGGACTGTTGGCTTTTCAAGGCCTTGGAAGCGTTTTGAAAACCCGTCGCGTAAAGGGGGCCGGTGGATGCACCGACGGCGTCGAGAAAGGCGGAGGCCGCTGCCGCGAAGACGTCGGAGGGCGTGGCCTGATCAAGATCGAGTCTCGCGAGCGCGCCGTTGACGGCCGAAAACCCCAAGGCCATGCTGATGCCGTGATCGGCGTCGCCGATCGCGCCGTCGAGGTCGGACAGATATTCCTTCTCCGCCTTTATCGACAGAGCAATCAGCTGGAACATCCAGCTGAGGCGGCGCGCTGCGGTTTCCGGCATTGCATTGATCTCCCGAACAGCGTGGAATTCTCATTGGACCGCAGGTAGCGGTCCTGCAGGAGGCGCCCCTTTTGCGGTGACCCGAAGAAAGGCGGTATCGCAAGGATGCGACAGGAGATCGGATAGTTCCTGATCCAGGTGCAGGATGGATATGGATGCACCGTTCATGTCGAGCGACGTGCAGTAATGGCCGACCCAGTTCGCCGCGATGCTGATCCGCTTGGCGCTGAGACGCTCTTCCACGCGCTTGAACAGGATGTAGAGTTCCATCAGGGGGGTCGAACCGAACGAATTGACCAGAACCGCCACCTGATCTCCCGGGCCGGCAGCCATTTCGGAAAAGACCCTGTCCATGATGCGGTCGACGATTTCGTCGGCTTGCATCATCTTCTCGCGAATGACGCCCCGCTCGCCATGAATGCCCATGCCGATTTCCATCTCGTCAGGACCGATCTCGAAGTTGTGCCGGCGGGTTTGCGGCAGGGAACATGGTTCCAGCGCGACCCCCATCGTATAGGTGCGCCTGTTGGCCTTGCGCGCGATGGCCTCGCATTCCTCGAGCGACAGTCCGCGATCGCAGGCGGCGCCGGCGATCTTGAAGACAAAGAAATTGCCCGCCACGCCGCGCCGTCCGTCGCGATCCTCGACCGGTGAGGAGGAGATATCGTCAGTCGTCAGCACCGTACGTGTGGGTATGTTCGCCTCCTGCGCCAGCTCGGCCGCCATTTCAAAGTTCATGACATCGCCGACATAGTTGCCGTAGACGAAAAGGACACCGGCTCCGCCCGAGGCAGCCTTTGCGCATTCGAGGATCGGAACAGGGGGAGGCGAGGAGAAGACGTTGCCGATCGCCACCGCGTCGGCCAACCCCTTGCCGACATAACCGAGAAAGCAGGGTTCGTGGCCGGAACCGCCGCCGATGACCAGGCCGACCTTGCCCGCACGCGGGCCATGGCGCGCAACCAGTGCACGCTTTGAGCCGTTGATCGGCGCGACATGAGCAGCATGCGCCTTGATGACCCCGTCAAGCATTTCATCGACAACGTCATCGGGGTTGTTGAGAAATTTCTTGATATGGGTGCGGTTATGGCTGGGCGGGACAGCCGAAGGTTCCTGCCGCAAGCGTTGGGCAGGCTTGCTGTGGATCTGCGCCACCCCGTCGGCATGGAGGATGCCGCGCCCGGTCGCCGCATCGGTGATCAACACGCTGACATAGCCGCCTCTCAGCGCCGCCAGAATGGCCGGCACCTTGTCGAAACCGCCGGCAACCGCAATGCGCATGTCGCTATCGCGCAGCCGATCGAGTGAAATGCCGATCGTCCTGTCGTCCAGAGGTCCGGAAACGGGGTGGCCATGGGCGTCGATGAAACGGCCAGCAATCACGCCGACGGCATTTCTGGCCAGATAGTCCTGGATCGACACGTCCTCGAAGAATCCGCTCGTGTGGATCGTCGAATTCGGCCGAAGGGACGAAATGCCGAAAAGTGCCTTGTTGGCTCGGGTCAGCGAGTGAAATTGCTCGGCAATGACCGGCTCGTCCAAGAAAGCCGATTTGACCTGCGCATTCGACACGATAGCCGGCGCGGTGATGTTGATGAGTTGGGCATTCGTGGCTTTGGCGAGCGCCGCCGCGCACAGCTCCGGCGTATAGGCGAAACCGGCTCGGGTGCCGCCGGTGGCCTGGACGACCGTCACGTCCTGCAGATTGGAGATATGCAGGTTTTCGGCGATGGACAGGACTGTGCGCCCCCATGCGACGGCCACCGTGTCGCCGGATTTCAGCAGCTTTGCAACGGCTTGCGCGCCGGCGGCTCCCAGGCGGTCGATCAAGGTTCGCGATCCGTCATCGTCGGGCACGACGAGGCAGTCGGTCAATCCGAAATGCTGTTTCAGCTCCTGCGCGACGACCAGGGAGCTCAGCCGCGCAGGCTCGATGGAAATGCTGACGATGCCGCGGCTGCGCGCTTCGGCAAGGTAGCTGTTGACCGTTGCGCGCGAGATTCCCATTATCTCGGCGATATCGCCCTGTGTGCGTCCGTCCTCGTAATAAAGCCAGCAGGCCCACACATAGGGATCGTCGCCATATCGCAGCGGTATGACATCGGCCAATTCCGCCTGACCAGGCTTGGCCATGGCGTTTTTTTTACTCAGCGCCATCTTGTTTGCCATTGCTCCTGCGTCGGTCGGGAAGGCTTGCAGGACAATGCCTTTGTCTCGTTTTGCGAAGATTCAAAACAAAAAGCGGCCCGACCCTCCAAGCATAAAGGGGGGCCGCCATGTTGCGCAAATCGGCCGTCTCTTATTGCAGTTGCTCGCGGGCGCCGAGTGACAATTCTTTGAGAATGATGGCGCAGGAGGTTGCCCCGGCGTCCAGGACGCCGCGGGACCGTTCGCCCAGACGGCTGGCGCGTCCGATCCTGGCCACCAAATCTATGGTGGAATCGCGCCCCTTTTCTGCTGCTTCGACAAGCGCATCCAGGGCTTCGGCAAAGGATCTGCCGGCAGCGTTTGCGTCATCGAACGCGGCAAGGGCCGGAACGAATGTGTCCAGAAGCGTCTTGTCGCCTACCTTGGCGGAGCCGATGGATTGAATGCCTTCGAGGCCCGCATGCAGCATGCGGCTGAAGGCGGCGGCGTCGATGGCGTCGACACCCTCGATCTTTTCGGCGAATTCCGTAAACATGACGCCATAGAGCGGTCCCATCGAACCGCCGATCTCGGTCATCAGGACGGTGCCCAGCGTGTCGAGCGAGCCTGAAAGGGAGGCGTTCTTGCCCTTGAGCCGCTCGGCAGCCAGGTTGAAGCCTTTCGCCATGTTGACGCCGTGATCGCCGTCGCCGATCTTGCCGTCGATTTCGCTGAGATAGGCCCGATTTTCGATAATGCGTTCTGCCATGGCCAGAACGATGTCGCCGGCTTCCGCATTGTTCAGGGTTTGCATGAGGCGTTCTCTTTACAAGATTGCAGCGCAGCGCACGTCCGTATCGAGCAGTTCCTTCAGTTCGTCGTCAAGAGCCATGACCGTCAGGGTTGCGCCGATCATTTCCAGCGAGGTGAAGTAATTGCCGATATAGGTGCGATGGATTTTCAGGCCGCGTTTGACGATCTCGGATTCGATCGTATCGTTCAGGATGTAGAGTTCATTGAGCGGTGTCGCACCGAGGCCGGAAACCAGCACGGCGACTTCGGTGCCCTCGGGAAGATCGTGGTCGTCGAGAACGATCGTGCACATGTCGCGAGCGATCTCGGCCGCGGATTTCAGCGGCTCCACGCGGACGCCCGGCTCGCCGTGATGGCCAATGCCGACCTCCATCGTGCCCGGTGCGATCTCGAAATTCGGATGGCCGACAGCCGGCAGGGTACAGGGACCGAGGCCCACGCCGATCGAACGGCAATTGTCGATCGCCCTTTGCGCAGTCGCGCGAACGGTCTCGAGCGAGGCGCCCTTTGCCGCCTTGGCGCCGCCAACCTTCCACATGAAGATCTCGCCAGCGACGCCCCGGCGTTTTTCGCGCTCGTCGCGGGACGCCGAGCAGACATCGTCGTTGGCAACCACAGTCGCCACTTCGATGCCGTCCTTTGCGGCGAGCTTGATCGCCATCTTCACGTTCATGTTGTCGCCGGCGTAATTGCCGTAAAGGCAGACTACGCCCTTTCCGCCATCGGCCTCACGGATGGCATCGTAGAAACTCTTGGCCGTGGGGGAGGAAAACAGTTCTCCGACAGCGACGGCATCGAGCATGTTCTCGCCGGTATAGCCAATGAAAGCCGGCTCATGGCCGGAGCCGCCGCCCGTGACGACGCCTACCTTGCCAGCACGAGGCGCATTCCTGGCGGCGATGACACGGGGATTGTCGGCGAGGCGAACAATATCGGAATGGGCCTTGACGAACCCTTTTACCGTGTCCTCGACGACTTCGTCGGGATTGTTGACGAACCGCTGCATGATTTCTCCTATGGGTTCCTGGAGCGCTTCGGCTCAAAGGATCGTGTAGCCGCCATCGATCAGCAAGTCGGCGCCATTGATCATATCCGCACCGGCGGAAGCGAGGAAAACGGCCGCAGCCGCGATTTCCTCGGGAAAGGCGAACCGACCGGTGGGAATGCGTTTTCGGGCGGCATCGCCCTTCTCTCCCGCCCAGGCCTTCTTGCCCAGTTCGGTGAGCACGATGGTGGGAGAAAGCGTGTTGACGGTGATGCCGTATTTGCCCCACTCGGCCGCAAAGGTCTTGGACATGCCGATCACGCCGAATTTCGAGGCGCAATAGGCCACATGCTCCTCGATGGCGACAGTGCCCGCCTGCGAAGCGAGATTGATGATCCTGCCGCCCTTGCCGGCACCGATCATTTCCCGGCCGACAGCCTGCGTGACCAGGAAGCTGCCTTTGAGATTGATGTCGATCGTCCTGGTCCAGTGGTCCAGCGGCAGATCTTCGGCCGGAGCCAGGAACACGACCCCGGCGCTGTTGACCGCGACGTCGATGCCACCAAACGCAGCCTTCGTACCCGTGATCGCGGCATTGACGGATTCAGGATCGGTGACATTGCACACGAATGCTCGTGCGCCATTCCCAAGCTTGGCCGCCTGCACGGCGGCGAGTTCGGCGTTGATGTCGAGAACGGCGACCCGGGCTCCCTTGGCGGCGAAAGCCGCTGCAATGGCCGCACCGATACCGGAGGCGGCTCCGGTGACGAGGGCGACCTTGCCGGAGAGCGGAAAGGTCAGGTCGATTTGAGGCGCGATATCGGTCATGTCGATGGGTCCTGTCGGCGGAAGGCGCGGGGCGAGGCGATGCCCCGCGCGTAAGAATCACTTGCTGCGAGCGGCGAGCAGCTTGTCGACATTGTCGGCGGTGACGGGCGTCCACGGCACGTTGTATTCCTTGGCGGTGCCATTGTTGAACGGCATGCTGGGATACTGGGCCCAGATATCGGATTGCGGCTTGTAGTTGCCCTTCCTGGCCTGGAAGATGGCAAGGTCCAGGGCTCCCTGCGCCTGGGCGCGGGCATCCTGCAGGATCGAGGTCATCGTGCCCTGCTTGACCGCATGGAGCGCGTCGGTGACGCCATCGATGCCGGCAATCGCGAAATCCTTGACGTTCAGCTTGGCCGCCTTGATGGCCTCGATCGCGCCGAGCGCCATCTCGTCATTCTGGCCGATGACGCCGTTGATCTGGCCGGGATGTGCCGTCAGCCAGTTTTCCATCAGGGTCTGCGCCTCGGCGCGTGACCAGTTGGCGGTCTGGTCTTCAATAACCTTTACATTCGGGCATTCCGCCAAGGCCTTCTTGTTGCCTTCGAGGCGGGAGATCTGTGCCGACTGCCCGATCGGGCCCTCGATGATGACGACATTGCCCTTGCAGCCGATCTTGTCGAGCACGCTCTTGGCCTCCAGATAGCCGGAGATCGTGTCGTCGGAGCCGATATAGGACGACAACAGGTCGGAGTGGACGCGCGTGTTCGAGCCGACCACGGGAATGCCGGCATCATGCGCGGCCTGGACGGCGGTGGCACCGGCCTCGATGTCGATGGGCACGAAGATGATCGCATCGAATTTCTGCGTGATCATCGTGTTGAACTGTTCCTGCTGCACGAGCGCATCGTAGCGCCCGTCGAAGACGGTCAGTTCCACCTCTCCGCTCTTGACGGCGGGATGCTCCTTCAGCGCCGCCGTCCAGATCTGCATGAACTCGGCGTTGAGGCCGTAAGGGGCCGCGCCGATCTTGATTTTCTTGTCCTGCGCCAGGGCCGGCGTCACTAGCAACGCCGTGGCCGCGGCCAGGGCGAAAAGCAGTTTCCTCATGGTCGTTCTCCTCCGAAAAAATGCCGCAGCCTTGACGGCACGCGGTTCTGGATCGCGGGCGCGAGCGTCCGGATGGCACGGGGCTTACTCGCCCTGGTTTCTCTTCTGGTCCAGCATCACGGCACCGACGATCAGGGCACCCTTGAGAACCTGCTGGTAGTAGGATTGGATGCCCATCAGATCGAGGCCGTTGTTCATCACGCCGATGATCAGGGCGCCGATCAGCGTGCCAGTGATACGACCGACGCCACCTGACAGGCTGGTGCCGCCGATCACCACGGCCGCGATGGCATCGAGCTCGTAGGCGATGCCGGCCTGGGGTAGGGCGGAGCCGGTGCGGGCCGCCAGCATCATGCCCGCCAGGCCCGAAAGTCCGCCGGAGATGACGTAGACGCTGAAACGGATGCGGGCAACGTTGATGCCCGAGGTCTTGGCGGCATGCGGGTTGCCGCCCACCGCATAGATATAGCGGCCGAAGCGCGTGCGGTTCAGGACCCACCAGGACAGGGCAAACGCAACGGCAAGCAGGATGACGGGTGCAGGAATGCCGAACAGGCTGCCGGTGCCGATCCAGCGGAATTCGGGCGTGAGAGCGGGCACGGGCCGGCCTCCGCCATAAATGAGTGTCAGGCCGCGCGCCGCCGAGAGCATGCCGAGCGTGGCCACGAAGGCCGGAACCGCGAAACGCGAGACGATGACACCGGAAACCGCGCCACAGGCAAGCCCGACCAGAAGACCCACCGCCAAGGCGAGGTAGAACGGGTAAGGCGCGCCCGACAGGCCAGCTGTTGCCGACGTGGTCGCGAAACTGGCGGCGACGATGCCGGTGAGTGCCGCTACCGAGCCGACCGACAGATCGATCCCCCGCGTCAGGATGACGAAAGTCATGCCAACAGCCAGGACGCCGTTTATGGCGGTCTGCAACAGCACGTTGGAAATGTTGCCCGCGGTCAGGAAGTACTGGTTGGAGAACGACAGGATCAAGGCCAGCAACAAGAAGGCAATGAAGATGCCATATTCCTGGACGATCAGCCGACGATGTTCCTTGCCGGGCCAGATGCTGGTCGAAGGATTCTGGTTAGCGGACACGTGGATTTCCTTCTTGTGCCGGCCGATACACCGGGACGTCGATCTCAGGTGGACAGATGCACGAGCGACTGCGCGTCGGTTTCTTCGCGCCGATGGATCCCGGCTGACCGACCCTGCCGCATCACCAGGATGCGGTCGGACATGCCGAGCACTTCGTCTATTTCGGATGAGATCATCACGACCGTGCCGCCCGCCGCCGCGAAATCGCAGATGATGCGGTAGATCTCGCGCTTGGCGCCGACATCGACGCCGCGCGTCGGCTCATCCAGCAGGAGAAGCCTGGGCTGGCGCAGGAACCACTTGCCGAGCACGACTTTTTGCTGGTTGCCACCGGACAGGCCGGAAACCGGCATGGTATCGCGCGCTGCCTTGATACCGAACCGCGCGATCATGTCGGCCGAGGCAGCCCGTTCCCGCCGGTGCTGCATGATGAAACCCGGGCTCAACTCCGGCAGGCTCGCCAAGCAGATGTTGTTGCGCACGCTATCGGAAAGATTGAGGCCGGTGAGCTTGCGGTCCTCGGTGACGAGCGCGATACCCGCGCGCATGGCGTCAGCGGGACGAGAAATGGCCAGCTTCTCGCCGTCCAGGGTAATACTGCCGGCTGTCGGCCTGTCCAGGCCAAACAGGCAGTCGAAGATCTGGGTACGACCCGATCCCATCAGGCCGTAGATGCCGAAGATCTCGCCCCGGCGCACCGAAAATGAAATGTCCTCGATCTTGCCGGGAGCGGTGAGACCGCTGACCTCGAAGCTGATCGTCTCGGCGGGACGGTTGGTCTTGACATATTCCTCCCCGAGTTCCCGGCCGACGATCATGCGGATCAGCTCGGGCCGGGTGATATCGGCCAAGGCCCCGCTGCCTACATAACTGCCGTCCCGGAAGACGGTATAGGAATCGGCGATCTGGAAGATTTCCGACAGCCGGTGGGAGACATAGACGACGCCCTTGCCGGCGGCCTTGAGCCGCTCGATGGCCGAGAACAGGTGCTGGGCTTCCTTCTCGCCGATGGCGGAGGTCGGCTCGTCCATGAAGATGACCTCGGCGTCGTGGCTCAGCGCCTTGGCGATCTCCACGAGCTGCATCTGCGCCACCGAGAGATTCATCATGTATTGGCTGGCACGGATATTGAAGCCGAGCTGATCGAACAGCGCCTGGGCTTCCCGGTTCATCTTTCGGAAATCGATGCCGCCGAAGCGGGCCGACGGTTCGCGCCCGAGGAAAATGTTCTCGGCCGCCGTCATGTGGGGAACCGGGCTGAGTTCCTGTTCGATGATGGCAATGCCGGAAGCCAGCGCTTCGGCCGGAGTGGAGAACTCCACGGCCTTGCCGCGGCGGCGGATCACGCCGGCGTCTCTGCGATGCAGCCCCATCAGGATCTTCAGGAAGGTGGACTTGCCCGCGCCGTTGCCGCCGCACAGGGCATGGACGGACCCCGCATGGAGCTTGAAGGCGCCATTTCGCAAGGCAGCAACGCCGCCGAAGGACTTTTTGAGCCCTTCCACCTCAAGCAAGAGATCCACGCTTCCTCTCCTCATATGCGCTCGCCGCCTGGCGGGCGGGGCACGTCGATGTCATCGGATCCAAATCCGAGCGTCGATATTGACAATTGTCAAAGAAGGATCGACAAATGTCAAGAACTGCAAAGCAGACACGAGCCGTGGCCATCGGGCACCCGGCTTGCCTCGGGAGGGAACCATCAATGACGATTGCGCTCGGCGCGGATGGCGCAGGCAGGCCCCTGCTCGATGCCATCGCGGATCATTGGGCGGGCAGGGGCGACATCACGGTCACGGATCTGAGCCGGCCGGGCCACTACGCCGACATCTCAAAGGTCCTCGCCGAAAGCGTGGTCAACGGAGAACACGATCGGGGGCTGTACTCTTCGCAAACCGGAGGAAAAAGTGTCGTCCTATAGCCTGAACCGGCAGGCGCCTTTTCTGCTGTTGATCAATGCCGCGGTTCTCGCGGCCGGAGCTCTATTGGCGGGCTCCAGTTTCATCGACAGCTACAATCTGCAATCCATGGCGTCGCAGGTTCCCGAACTCGGCCTTCTGGCGCTGGGCGTCATGCTGGCCATGATCTCGGGCAATGGCGGCATCGATCTGTCGGGCATCGCCCTGGCGAACCTTGCCGGCATCGCCGCCTTTCAGGTGACGAGCCATTTCATCGTGGCCGACGACGCGCCGACCCTGTTTTTCTGGGGTTTCACCGGCCTGGCGCTTCTCGTGGGCCTGATCGGTGGCCTGGTAAACGGAAGCGTGATCGCCTATGCGCGGCTGACGCCCCTGATCGCGACATTGGGAACACAGCTGCTGTTCACCGGCATTGCGGTGTTCCTGACGAACGGCTCCGCGATCACCATGGGCTTCATCGAGCCACTGGATGACTTCGGCAACATGCCGGTACTCGGCGTTCCCGTGTGCTTTGCGTTGTTTCTGGCAATAGCAGCCGGACTGGCTTTTCTTTTGAAATACACGCCGTTCGGCATGAAATTGATGTTGCTGGGAAGTAATTCCAAGGCGGCGCGTTATGGGGGTATCAATGAAAAGCGCATGCTGCTGGTTACCTATACCCTCTGCGGCGTGCTGTCTTCCGTCGCCGGGGTCATTATCGCGGCCCGCAATTCCTCGGTGAAATGGGACTATGGCGGCTCTTATGTGTTGATCGCCATTCTGATTGCCGTTCTGGCCGGCGTTAAGCCTGAAGGCGGATACGGCAAGGTGATCTGTGTGCTGCTGGCTGCGACGGCGCTGCAGATTCTCTCCAGCCTGTTCAACTTCATGAACATTTCGAATTTTTTCCGAGACCTTGCCTGGGGCGTCCTGCTGCTCGCCCTCCTGGCCTTCTCACGGGTGCATCTGGGCGTCTGGTTCACGCCGAAGCGACGATAGCCCGGTTCGCGATCCGCTCGGCACCGTGAAGATCCAACAGGACCGGCAGTGCCGATCTTAAAAGACGATTTTGCTTAAAATGGAGGAAACTATGAGCAAGATTACCAAGCTGGCGGCTTGTACGATGCTGGCAGGCATATTGATGGCCGGGGCTTCGTTCGCCCAGGACAAGCCATCCATCGTGACCGTGGTCAAGGTCACGGGCGAAAACTGGTTCATCCGCATGAACGAAGGCGTGGATGCGTTCGGCAAGGACAACCCCGGCTTGAGCGCCAGCCAGATCGGCCCCGCCAAAGCGGATGCGGCTCAGCAGGCCCGCATCATCGAAGATCTCGTCGCCAAGAAAGTGTCGGCGATCGCGGTCGTTCCGATGGACCCCTCCGCACTCGAAGGCGTCCTTCGCCGAGCCTCTCAGCGCGGGATCAAGGTCATCACCCATGAGGGTGACAGCCTGAAGAACACCGATGTCGACATCGAAGCTTTCGACAACAAGGCCTTCGGTGCGCGTATCAACGAAAAGCTCTCCGCCTGCATGGGCAAGTCGGGCAAATGGACGTCGTTCGTCGGCTCGCTGGGCAGCTTGACGCATAACCAGTGGGTCGATGCCGGCGCCGAAAACGCCAAGAAATATCCGGGCATGGAACTGGTTGCCGCCAAGAACGAATCCTTCAACGATGCCAATCGCGCCTACGAAAAGGCCAAGGAGATCCTGCGCAAATATCCGGACATCAAGGGGTTCCAGGGCTCCTCTGCCATTGACGTGATCGGTATCGGCCGGGCCGTGGAAGAAGCCGGCCTTCAGGGCAAGGTCTGCGTCTATGGCCTCGGCCTTCCCAAGGATACCGGACCTTATCTGGAAAGCGGCGCCGTCAATCAGATCTTCTTCTGGGATCCAAAGGATGCCGGCTACGTCATGAACAAGGTCTCCGAGATGGTCCTGAAGGGTGAGGAGATCAAGGACGGGATCAATCTCGGCGTGCCGGGCTACGAAAAGATGACCGTCATCAAGGGGCCCGGCAAGGGCATCATCATGCAGGGCCAAGCCTGGGTTGATGTCGACAAATCGAACTACAAGAAGTTCCCGTTCTGACAACGAGCATCGCTCGCCGACGCGTCTTCCGACGGGCATCGATGCCTCACCGGAGGACGCGCCGGGAGTTCTGGAACAGAGCAGTTTCAAGCGTGAACGCTTATTTGCTCTATCTCCTTGTTTCGACGCGTCTTTGCGATTCTTGGTGCCGCAACCCAATCGCAAAACGCTATGGGAATTTACCATGCATGCGACCGATCCTGCGCCGCCCCCTTTGCCGCCGTTTCTCGAGGTCAGAAACGTCAGGAAATCCTTTGGCGGCGTCATGGCGCTGAAGGATGTCAGCCTGACGATCGAGGCGGGGCAGATCTATCACCTGATGGGGGAGAATGGCTGCGGCAAGAGCACGCTGATCAAGATCCTTTCCGGCGCTCAGCTTGCCGATGAGGGGCAAATCCTGATCGATGGCCGGTCTACCGGAAGCAGGGCCGGCGATCTGGGCGCGATCGGGGCGCTGCGGGCCGGCATCGAGACGGTCTATCAGGACCTGTCGCTCCTCCCCAATCTCTCGGTTGCCGAAAACGTCGCGTTTACCGAGCAACTCGTCGAGGCGTCGGGGCGTCTGGCCCGCAGGCTGAACGTCACGGCGCTCCATGAAACCGCGCGTCGGGCCTTGGCGGAGGTGCATCTTCCGACCGCCGGTGATTTTCTCACGCGTCGCACGGATACGCTGCCGCTCGCGACGCGCCAGTTGATCGCCATCGCCCGCGCTGTCGCGTCCGAAGCACGCCTGGTCATCATGGATGAGCCAACGACATCGCTAACCCGGCAGGAAGTCGAAAACCTGCTTGGCGTCGTCGAGCGGCTGCGCACCAAAGGCGTCGCGGTCTTGTTCGTCACGCATAAGCTCGACGAGTGCAAACTGCTCGGGGGCCGCGCAATCATCATGCGCGACGGGATGAAGGTCGCCGAACTCGACGTCGCCGATCACAGCAAGGCTGAATTCAGCCGGTGGATGACGGGCCGCGAGATCGGCGAGACACGCTATCGAACCGACCCAAAGCTCGGCGATGTCCTGCTCGAGGTCGACACTCTCGATGATGGCCGGGCTTTTCGAAATATCTCGCTGAGCGTGAGAAAGGGCGAGATATTGGGCGTCACGGGGCTGCTGGATTCCGGCCGCAACGAGCTGGCTCTGGCGCTGGCCGGCGTAAAGCCGGCGTTGAGCGGCAAGATACGCCTCGCCGGCAAGACGGTCACGCCCCAATCGGCGCTACAGGCCATACAACACGGCATTGGCTATGTTCCCGAAGACCGGCTTACCGAGGGCCTGTTTCTTGAAAAGTCGATCCAGGACAACATAACGCTGCCGATCCTGGACCGTCTGCGCAATGCGCTCGGCATTATCAGTTCCCGTGGTGCTCGCCGCACCGCGCAAGCCAGCGTTGCCGACCTGCAGATCGTCGCGCCTGACGTGACGGTTCCGGTTCAGTCCCTTTCCGGCGGCAACCAGCAAAGGGTGCTCATCGGGCGGTGGCTTACCATCAACCCCAAGCTCCTCATCCTGCACGGGCCGACCGTCGGCGTGGATGTGGGATCGAAGGACACGATCTTCCGGATCATCCAGCGCCTGGCCGATGACGGCATGGGGGTCATCATCATCAGCGATGACTTGCCGGAGCTTCTGCAGAATTGTGATCGCATTCTCGTCATGCGCCAAGGCTGCATTGTGGCCGCGCACAAGGCCGAAGGGCTGACCGAAGACGCGATCTATCAATCCATGGCCGGCACGTCGGCGGAGATCGCGCAATGACCGAGATTGCATCCACGACCGCTGCCGATCCCCAGCGCCGCGGCTTCTTGCTCCGCTGGTGGGACTTGATGGGGCGCCGCCCCGAACTCTTCACCTTGCTGCTGACCATTGCGACCTGCCTGGTCGTGATCGCCGCCAATCCCGACTTCCTCCAGATGAGCAATATCGTCGACATCCTGCGCGCGTCGGTGGTGCGCGGGCTGTTCGCGATGGGGGTGCTGGTCGTGCTGGCGTCCGGGGGCATCGACGTATCGTTCACGGCGATTGCCGCCTTCGTGATGTATGTCCTGACCATGGTCGTCACGACCTGGTTCCCGGGCATGCCGATGACGCTCATCTTGATCCTTGCGGCCCTCGGCGGTGCAGCCTTCGGAATCGTAAACGGAGTGCTCGTTCAAAAACTCCAGGCGCCGTCGCTGATCGTCACGATCGGCACCCAATATGTCATCCGCAGTTTCCTGCTGACATTCATCGGGACCGCCCTGTTCATGAACATCCCGTCCGCCATGGATGCGTTCGGCAAGGCCTCGCTGTTCACCCATCGCGCCTCGAATGGCGTTGTGTCCGTGTTGCCGGCGACGGTCCTGGTTCTGGCCGTTGCCGCTATCGTCACTTGGTACATCCTGGAACGCACGCTGATGGGCCGCGCCATCTTCGCCATCGGGGGCAATTCTGCGATTGCCGAGCGCCTGGGTATCAATCTGTTTCGCGTGCGGGTGTTCGTGTTTGCCTATGCCGGGTTGCTCGCCGGCATTGCGGGTGTGATCCACGTCTCGAGCAACCGCCTCGCCAATCCGTTCGATCTTGCCGGCATGGAGCTTGAGATCATCGCGGCCGTCGTTCTGGGCGGCGCCCGCATCACGGGCGGCTCCGGATCGGTGATCGGGACGCTGCTCGGTGTGCTCCTGATAACGCTGGTCAGCAACGTTCTGATCTTCGTGGGTATTCCAAGCACGCTGCAGCTGGCCATCGTCGGCATTTTCATCCTGATCGCAGGAACCATTTTCGCCTTGCGCAATCGCGGCTAGCAGGCGCCTGCGGCGCCAGCCAATCTTGTGTCTTATTCCAAGAGGTTTCCATGTCTCATGATGTATCGGTCATCGGGCTTTATATCCTCGACGTGCTCGGGCGGCCGGTTGATGCCATTCCCGCTGGCGGCAATGTGGAGTTCATCGACGAAATCAGGCTGACCGTTGCGGGTACCGCCGGTGGCACGGTGGTGGACCTTGCAAAGCTTGGGCTGAATTGCCTCGCCGTCGGTGCCGTCGGCGATGACGAGAAAGCAGATTTCGTTCTTGCGACACTTCAGCGCTTCGGCGTCGATACGGCTCAGATGCAGCGCCTCACAGGCGTGCCGACATCGGCGACCATTTTGAATATTCGGCGCAATGGCGACCGACCGGCGCTCCATGCGCGAGGGGCCTCCGATCATTTCGAGGTTGCCGAGAGCGCTCTCGATACGGTGCTGGCTCCGCCGATCATTCACCTGGGTGGTACCGGATTGCTGGCCAAGCTCGACGGCGAGCCGAGCCGCAAATTGCTGGCCGAGGCAAAAGCGCGCGGGCGTACGACAACGTTCGACCTGCTCGGCGCCAATGACGGCACGCTCGATCTTATCGCGCCCCTGTTTCCCCATATCGACTACTTCATGCCCTCCATCGAGGAAGCGCGGCAGATTTCCGGCACGTCCGATATCGAGAGTGCGGGCCGGTTCTTCCTCGATCGCGGCGTGAAACACTGCGTATTCACGCTGGGCGGCGATGGCGTGTGTTTCATGGACGCTCACGGCGAGATCGTTCGCCAGCCGGCCTTCCAGATCGAGGTGGTGGACACGACCGGGTGCGGCGATGCGTTCGACGCTGGTTTCATCACCGGCCTGCATCGCAAGATGGATCTGAAGACAGCCTTGAACTTTGCCCAGGCATCGGCGGCACTGGTGGCGACGGGCCTTGGCTCCGATGCGGGCATTCGGTCGTTCGAGGACACGTTGGCCTTCATGAACACGACGCCGATCAGACATTGAACTGCAAAGGAAGCATGCCGGAAATCCGGCCCTTCACGACCCCAAGGCCGGCAGCCTTGGGCAATGATGCGCCTTGTTCGGAAGAGCAGGGGCGCTTGCCGCGGGACTGGCCGCCGGATTGGATCCGCGCCATCGAAGATCCGCAAACCGTTTGCCGCTTCGCGCTCGCCCCTATGCACATCAGCGCGTCTGGGGAGGCGAATGCCGCCGATGTGGGGCGATCCTTCCCCAGATCCTGCGCTCAAGAACCCTGGCTTTCCTGCCGTGAGGCAGCTGAGGCTCCGCGGGTAACCTCTGTCGACGCGCTTCCCACAACTCTTGTAAAAATGAAAATACATGTGTATCGAGTGGTGAAGGCGGCTGGAACTGACTGCAGTCAGACGGCACGCCGCGGGCGGATTTGTTCTGCCTGTCGACCATAGAGGGAGGACTTCATGAATAAGCTCGCGACGCTGATCGCATGTGCCGCTTTTGCGCTGCCTGCTGCAGCCCTGGCCCAAAGCGCGCCCGGTACCGTCAAGAAAGACAGCTACCGCTTTGTCATCGTGCCAAAGGTCGTCCATCCCTGGTTCGATAAGGTAAATCAGGGTGCCCAGCAGGCTGCGGCGGCACTGAAGGCCCAGACGGGCGCCAATGTCGAAATCGTCTATTCCGCTCCCCAGTCCGCGGATGTCGTGCAGCAGAACCAGATCCTGGACAGTGCGCTCGCCACCCATCCCGATGGCTTGGCGATCGATCTTCTGGATCCCTCGGGCAATCGCGCTTCGCTGGAAGAAGCCCAGAGCCAGAAGATCCCGCTCGTCCTGTTCGATTCCGTGCCGCCCGAGGGCATGTCGATCACCCATATCGGATCGGATTTCTGTGAGCAGGCCAAGATCGCTTCGCGCCGTCTCGTCGAACTTCTCGGCGGCAAGGGCGAAGTCGCCATCATGATGGGCGTGCCGACGGCGCCCAATCATGCGATCCGGGCCGACTGCCATCGCAAGGTGTTTGCCGAACATCCCGGTATCAAGGTTGTGGCCGAAGGGATCGACAACGACAGCATTCAGACGGCGCAGCAGCAGGCCGCTGCCATCATGCAGGCGCATCCCGATCTCAAGGGCTGGGTTGCCTCCGATGCCGCGGGGCCGATCGGCATCGGCCAGGCCATCGTCGAAGCTGGCAAACAGGGCAAGGTCACGCTTGTCGGGCTCGATAACCTGCCGGAAATGCTCGACATGATCCGCACCGGCGTCGCGGAGAGTTCTTCGGCGTCGCAGCCTGAACTGCAGGGTTACTGGTCGGTGATGATGCTGTGGGCCAAGGCGACCGGGGCGCCCGTTCCCGATTTCATCGACACCGGCAACGCCTTCCTGACCAAGCAGAACGTGGGCGGCTGAGTATCTCGCACAAAGAGTAGACAGGCGCGGGCTCCTTTGCCCGCGCCTTATCGTCCAAAGTGAAAGACTTGGTCCATGGCCTATCTTGAAACCACCGGACTAGGCAGGGACTTTCCCGGCGTGACTGCGCTCAATGCTGTCGATCTCAAGGTCGAGCTCGGGCGCACACATATCCTGGCCGGCGAAAACGGGGCCGGCAAATCGACCCTGGTCAAGATTCTCACCGGCGCGGAACACCCCTCGCGGGGGACCATCAGGATCGATGGCCGCGATCCCGCCGAAGAGCCCTCCCTCTATCGAAATATCGCCTATGTGCCTCAGGAGCTCACGCTGTTTCCCCAGATGAGCGTTGCTGAGAACCTCTTCATGCCCCTGAACCGCACGGGTCATGGCGGCATGCTGTTCAACCGTCGTGCCTTGATGACGGAGGCGCAGGCCTATCTCGACCGTTTTGGCATCGAGGCTCGCCCTCAGGACCTGGTGGCCAATATCTCGGTCTCGGATCAGCAACTGCTGCAGATCGCGCGCGCTTCCACGAACAAGGACATGAAGGTTCTCATCCTCGATGAGCCGACTTCCGCGCTGACCGGTGTGGAGGTCGAGCGGGTCTTCAAGGTCATGCGCGGCTTCCTCGATCGCAACCATGCGATCGTCTTCATCAGCCATAAGATGGACGAGGTTTTCGCCATCGGCGACGACTATACGGTGCTGCGCAACGGCGAGAAAATCGAAAGCGGACGGATCGCCGATATTTCGGAGCCGGATCTCATACGCGCCATGTCCGGCCGTCATTTGGCGCTGGATGAGCATTTTCGTCCCGAGGGCCATGCGACCGATACGATCATGGAAGTCAGGGGGCTGACCGGTCCGCGTTTCAGCGACATCTCATTCGATCTTCGCCGCGGCGAAATCCTCGGTTTCGCCGGCCTGGTCGGGGCAGGGCGCTCCGAAATCATGCAGACCATCTTTGGGTATCGCAAGGCGAGCGCCGGCAAGGTCACGGTCGCAGGCAAGGACTGGCGGCTCAACGATACGTCCCGTTCCGTCGCGGCCGGCATGCTCTACCTGTCCGAGGAGCGCAAGCTTCACGGCATATTCCCACAGCTTTCGTTGCACGAGAATATCGGTATCTCCATCCTGTCTCTCACCGTCGGCCCCTTGGGCATCAGCCAGAAACGCGAGCGCAGTGCGGTCCGGACCATCATCGACGATTACGGCATCCGCACCGCCGGCATGGGCAAGCGTATCTCGCATCTGTCGGGTGGCAATCAGCAAAAAGCGATCATCGGCCGCGCTTTGGCCACGCGGCCGCAGATCCTGATTTTCGATGAGCCGACCAAGGGCATCGACATCCGCACCAAGGCCGAAATCTACCGGATCATGAAGAGGCTGGCCGAGGACGGCGTCGGAGTCATCCTCATTTCGTCCGAGATCGCCGAACTGCGCAAATGTGCCAGCCGCATCATAACCATGCATAACGGGCGCCTGACCGGCCAATTCGTCACGGCCGACACGGCCACGGAAACGCTGGTGGGCGCCATATTTGGGACTGAGATGAACGCGGATGTCGTCTAAATCACTTGCCACGGTCCTGCGCGATCCACTCGCGGGAGTCCTTGCGGCCCTTGCGGTCATCTTTGCCTTGTCGGCGATCGTTTCACCTTATTTCCTCACTTCCTACAACATGTCCGTCGTGGCCCGCGGCATCGCCTTCGTCGGGCTCATCACCATCGCGCAATCCATGCTGATGGTGCTTGGCGAACTCGACCTGTCGCTGGGCGTGATAGGCGGCCTCTGCGGGATCGCCTCCGGTGTCCTGATGATGAAATTCGGCATCGAGCCCTATACGGCAATGGCGCTCGCCATCGCCCTGGGCGCGAGCCTTGGGTTTGCCAACGGGCTGCTCGTTACGGGCTTGCGGCTGCACTCGCTCGTGCTGACGATCGGCACGGCGGGCATTTACGGCGGTGCGAATCTGGTGCTGACGCGCGGCGTTGCCATCACCGGCATCCCGCAGCAGATCCAGTATCTGGGCCGCGGCGACCTGTTCGGCGTCCCCGTTCCCTTCGTGGCGATGATCGGTGCCCTCCTCGTCGCCACCTTCGTCATGATGAAAACGCCGTTCGGCCGCTACATGTATGCGATCGGCAACAACCGGGGCGCCGCCCGCATGCTCGGCATTCGTGTCGACCTCGTCCGGTTGATCGTTTTCGTGGCGGCCGGCGCTCTCGCAGCACTGGCGGGTGTCCTCATGGTGGCGCGCCTGGGAACGGCCCAGCCATCCATCGGCGACACCTGGGTACTGGCCCCCATCGCGGCTTGTGTGATCGGCGGCGTCGCCACCACGGGCGGCGTTGGCAGTCCCATCGGAGCCATTCTCGGCGCCGGCATCATTGCCATCATCGAAAATATTATCGTCCTGTTTGGCGTATCGCCCTACTGGCAGGGCATTGTCTCGGGTGCGATCGTCGTGCTGGCCATCTCCTTCGATGCCATCTCTCGTCGCTATCTGCGCGGCGAAGCAGCTTGAACGGACATGATTGAAGAATTCGCGGAACAAGAAACGATGAACGAACAGGTCTCTACCAAGAAGCTGATCAATGCGCCCGAACAGATCATCCAGGAAATGATCGAGGGCATGACGGGCGCACATCCCGACCTGCTGCGCGTGGAAGGAGAAACGGGCCGCGCCATCGTTGCCGTGGACGGACCGCGCGCCGGCAAGGTCGGCATCGTGATCGGCGGCGGATCCGGCCATGAGCCTGCTTTTGCGGGCTATGTGGGACGCGGCCTGGCGGATGCCGCGGCGGTGGGTAATGTCTTCGCCTCTCCGTCCCCCGCGCACATCGTCGAAGCGGCGCACGCTGCCGATAGAGGCGCCGGCGTGCTGCTGCTCTATGGCAACTATACCGGCGACGTGCTGAACTTCACCATGGCCGCGGAGGAACTGGCCGGCGAAGGCATGAACGTGCGCCAGGTCGCGGTGGCCGACGACGTGGCTTCCGCGCCTCACGAACGCAGGAACGAGCGGCGCGGCATTGCGGGCGATTTCTTCGTGTTCAAGATCGCCGGCGCCGCTGCCGATCTCGGCGAACCTCTCGCGCGCGTGGAAGCGCTTGCCCGCGCGGCGAATGACGCAACCTGCTCCATGGGCGTGGCGCTCAGTCCGTGCTCCCTGCCGCAGACGGCCAAGCCCAATTTCACCATCGGTGCCGAAGACATGGAAATCGGCATGGGCCTGCATGGCGAGCCGGGCATTCGGCGCCAGAAATTGGCGACGGCCGATGTCGTCACCGACGAATTGATGGACAATCTGACCAGGGAGCTTTCGCTCGCGCAGGGAGACCGCGTCAGCGTCCTGGTCAATGGTCTGGGCGCAACCTCGCAAATCGAACTCTATGTGATGTTCCGGCGCGTCAAGCAGCGTCTCGACGCCCTCGGTGTGAGGATCCACGCTTCCTGGGTGGGCGAGTATGCGACGTCGCTGGAAATGGCAGGCGCCTCGGTGACGCTGATGAAGCTCGACGACACGCTTCAGGCCCTGCTTGACCATCCCTGCCGCACTTTGGCCCTGACCGTCGGCGCAATGGACCCGGTCGTCGAGAAGGGCACGGTGCGTCGCCAGCCCGAACGGACAAGCGATCGTGGCGCGGCGACAACGGAAGCCGCTCGCGAACTCATCGCCGATGGCGACATCACGCCCGCCCTGTTCCGGGCCATGATGCAGAATGTCGGCAACCAGATCATCGCGGAAAAGGATTGGCTCTCCGAGCTCGACGGCGTCATTGGCGACGGAGACCACGGCGTCACCATGGAGGTCGGCTGGCGCGCCGTGCAGAAGGCTCTCGACGAGGGGCCTGACAATGAGGCGATCGAGGGCATATGCAAGCGCATGGCCAAGGCCTTTCTCGATGCCGTCGGCGCTTCTTCGGGGCCGCTTTATGCGACCGCTTTCCTGCGGGCCGGCACGGCGGTCGGCAATCGCCTCAATCTCGACTCCGAAGCCCTGGCGGCCTGGCTTTCCGCGGCCTGCCAGGGGATTCGAGACCGCGGACGCGCCGAGCCGGGCGACAAGACCATGATCGATGCCTGGGTGCCGGCCGTCTCCGCGGCGCTGGAGCGGGCACGAGAAAAAGGCTCGACACTCGATATCCTGATCGCCGCCAGGGACGGCGCCAAGGATGGCATGGAGGCGACGGCGGCAATGGAGGCGCGGCGCGGCCGTGCAGCCAAGCTCGGAAAGCGCTCGATGGGGCATATCGATCCGGGTGCGGCTTCGACCTATGTCATGCTGAGGGCCATGTCAGAGGCGCGCCAGCACGCCCTTGGCTGAGTCCCGGCGGGGCAGCGTATATGCCCGGATCGGTCTGGCCGAAGAGCTGAAAGACGCGGAACGTTTGCCGCTGCCGGGCTTATCCCTGCGGCGAGAAACGGATGCGATGTTTGACCCGCGCGTCCTTGCGAGCGTAGCGAAGCAATGACGATGCTTTGTCGGTCAAGCATCGATGCCGCTGGTATGATGCGAGGCGAAGATCTGCCGTCTTCGTGACGGCCGGGCGCTAGCGTGGCCCCTGCAGAAGGGCTCTGGCAACCGATTCACTGGTTACGAGGCGGTTGACATACCCTGCCCGCAGAATCGCCCGGATAATCGGGATTTTGTCCGTACCCCCTGAAACGAGCACCGAGATCGGCTTTATCTTGAGCTTGTCCGGCGGCAGGGCGATGATCGACTCGTTGAGAAAGTGGTCGATGGGGCGGCCCTGGTAATCCAGGAAGCATCCCATGAATTCGCCGACGGCGCCCAGATTGAGAATGGCGTCGAGATGATCCTTCACGACCCGTATCTGCGTGAGCGAGGTGTCATGCGATAGCGGGCCACAGGAAACGAGGCCTATGTCGGCGATTTCCGTGCGCGCCAGGACATCGGTCAACTCCTCGTTCAGAAGCACCGCATTGCGGCTTTCCGGATTGGCGCAATAGATCGGTGCCGTCAAATAGTGGCATTCCACGCCGAGGGAGCGGGCGAAGGCCGTCGCCACTTCGAAGGTATTTGTCGAGGAACCGCTGGTAACGCCGCCCGTCAGTCCGACCACCCAGCTCGTCGGCCGCAGTTTCGCCGTCAACGCACGCACCGCATAGCTCAGCGTGCGGCCCGAACCGATGCCCACACCCATGTCCTGACCATTGATCAGCGAACTGGCGAGCATGCCGGCCGCCTCGCCGATGACGCGCTTCTGCTCGAGATAGTCCGCCACGTCCGGCACCACGACCGACTCGACCAGGCCATATCGCGCCGAGACCCTTTCCGCGAGAGCGATGCAGTCGCTCAGCGGCAAGCTGACACGGATCTGCACCTTGCCTGTATCCCGAACCTGGCCGATGATCTTGTTCACCTTCAGCCGGGTGATGTTCATGCGCTCGGCTATTTCCTGCTGGGTCTGGCCTCCCACGAAATAGAGCCAGGCCACGCGGGCGCGCTCAAGTTCTTCGGCAAGATTCGCCCCTGCCGGCATACTGTCTTCGATCTCGCTGCTGGGCACGGATTGGTCCTGTAGAATGGGGCATTCGATATAGCCGCGTGGCATGAGCCGTTGCAAACCTTGTCACAAGTGATCCAGTGCCGAAACAGGCTCTGCCGCCAACCGGACGGCAGCCTGACTTTGAATTCAGTATTGATCGGAATCGAAACCCGTACTGCACCTGATATTCGATCCGAACGGCCTGCGTTCCTGCATCGCTGATCGGCTGACCGTAAGATCAAGGAATTGCTCGCAGCGCCGATGGCTTATCGGGATGCCGAGCGAGCTGGCTGCGCCCGGGACAACAAATGGCCAGGCCGTGCCTCCCGTCATCCTGCCCGGCCTCGCCAAGTATCGCGGGCTGCTCAACGATTTTCGCTGGTCACGATTATGGGGAAGCCTCTGGCGGTCGCGGCTCAGGAATGCCGCATCGGTGCATGCTCCGCGCCGACGGGCTTCGAACTTTTCCAATACCGAGCGGTAAATCTGGCATGGCTCTTACAGCCCAGGCCGCGGAGTTTCGCGCGGCTGCGATTTTGCCGGTTGACAATCCGCCGGCCTCTCAAGTACCGTTCATTTGTAATTACAAATGAAAATGAGGGGAATCAATGAGATCGCTCCCATCCCGGGTTCTCGCGGCTACGTTGCTGATGGCATCGCTGACCGGGGCGCAAGCCCAATCACAACGGCAGATCACGATTGCAAACGAGGGTGGATTCCCTCCTTTCAACATGACGGCTGCGGATGGAACGCTGCAGGGTTTCGACATCGATCTTGGCAATGCGATGTGCGAGATCATGAAGGCGAAGTGCAGCTTCGTGACGAACGAATGGAGCGGCATCATTCCCGCCCTGCTGGCCAAGAAATTCGACGTCATAATAGGCGGCATGGGCATCACTGAAGAACGCAAGAAGCGTGTCATCTTCAGCGCACCCTATGCTCGCACCTATTCATATTTCGGAGTGGTGGAAGGCAAGGAATTCAACATCACCCCCGAAGCCATGAAAGGCAAGGTGATCGGCGTCCAGCAAGGAACGACCAATGCCGCCTATGTCGAGAAAACATATCCGGGTGCGGAAATTCGGCGTTATCCATCCATGGATGCGCTGGTGTCCGATCTCAGGGCAGGGCGTGTCGACGTCGTGCTGGGTGACATCGAGCCATTCCTCGCAAAGGGCGACGAAACGCCGAAGATGGTCAATATCGGCGACCCGGTGCAGGTCTCCGAAGGGATCGGCATGGCATTTCGTCCCGAGGACACGGCGTTGCGCGATGAGTTCAATGGGGCGCTGCAGACGCTCCGCGACAACGGCAAGTGGGCCGAGCTTGCCAAGAAGTGGGGCCCGCCGATCAAGTAGGCGATGCCGGACGTCGTCACAACGACGTCGGACTTCAAGACGGCCACCTTTTGCCGGAAGCGAGGCAGGCGGTCGTCAATCTGTTCTCGCAAATATCGATCCGTCGCCGGCCGTATCCGGGACAGCGGCAATAGCGCCGCACGTCCCGTTTGCGGCGCCGCGCCCGTCCGATCGATTCCCAAGGTAGTGCTGGATGCTTGAGTATTTGGAAGCAGGTTGGGGCTGGCAATTCGCACGAGCCTTTGGCGTCAGCCTGACAGTCGCGGTTCTCAGCTTCGCATTCTGCATCCTTATCGGGATCGCGCTTACGATCGCCGCAAGATCCAGGCTGTGGGGCGCGGCTGCGATCATAAAACTCTACACCTACATTTTCAGAAGCCTGCCCGACATCCTCCTCCTCCTCCTGATCTTCTACACGGCGGATGGCATCATCAACGGCGCATTGGCAATGATCCCGGGCATGTCGCATCTTACCGTGAACCCGCTGGTTCCCGGCATCATGTCGACGTCCATTGTGCTCGGCGCCTATTCGACCGAACTCTTCAAGGCCAGCTGGGCAGACATACCATCCGGGCAAAATGAAGCGGGACGTGCGCTGGGCTTCTCGGTCTTTCAGTCGCTCGCCCTGATCATCCTCCCTCAGGTCTACCGGAAGATGATTCCGTATCTGAGTTCGCTTTGGCTGATCAGCATGAAGGAAACCGCCCTTCTGAGCATTATCGGCATTTCGGACATCGTTCGCACCGCCTCGATCGGGGCTCGCTCGACCGGAGCGCCATTCACCTTCTACGGCATCGCGATCGCCATTTTCATCGTCTTCGCCTTCGTGTCGGCCAAGCTGTTCCACAGGCTGGAAAAGCAGTCGCGCCGGTCCATGGGAGAAATCTGATGGACCTCATCATCACCTACAGCAAGGAAATACTGGGCGGACTATCGACGACCCTTGGGCTGTTCATCCTCTCGCTCGTCATTGGCTTTGTGCTCGCGGCCAGCTCTGCCTTCATCCAGATCTATTTCGGCGGGCTGCTGTCGCGGGCCGTGTGGAACCTCATGTTCTGCATTCGCGGCGTGCCCATGCTGCTCGTTCTCTATGTTATCTATTACGGCTTCCCTGTGCTCCCGATCATCAGGGAAACATTTCTCTGGAACGTGTTTTCAAGTCCGTTCTGGTGCGCTGTCTTGTGCCTGTCCATCGTCGAGATGGCCTACACGTCCGAGATCATGCGGGGGTCTTATTTTCAAACCCCGAGGGAACAGATCGAAGCTGCCAAATCGCTCGGCTTAGGCGGCTTCCAGACATTCCGCGTGGCTATTCTTCCAGCCATGCTGCGCAACGGCTTTGCCGCCTACACAACCGAAGTCATCATGCTTTGCAAGTCCACGGCGCTCGCCTTCACCGTTACGGTGATGGACGTCATGGGGTTCGCCAACGAGATTCGCTCGCGTACGCTCGACGTTTATGAGCCGCTGCTCAGCGCCGGCGCAATCTACATCTGCATCACCATCATAACCCGTGTCGCTCTGTCAGCGGTCTTTTCGCTCGTCGCCGTTTCCGGCCGCGATCGGGCGGGAGCGCTGTGATGGCGCGTTCAAACGATGCTCCCCATGAGAGGAAGCCCGCAATGCCCGGAAGTAGTTTTGGAAGGTCTGTCGAAATCGAAGGCATGAGCAAGTGGTTCGGCGACTTTCAGGTCCTGGCCGACATCAATCTAACCGTAAAGGAGGGCGAGAAGATTGTCGTCTGCGGGCCTTCCGGGTCGGGAAAATCGACGATGATCCGCTGCATCAACGGTCTTGAACCATTCCAGGGCGGGGCTGTCAGGGTGAACGGTATCACCTTGTCGCAAAAGTCGAGGGTGCTGGATGCGGTCCGCAGGAATGTCGGCATGGTCTTCCAGCAATTCAACCTGTTTCCACACCTAACGGTTCTTGAAAACTGCACTCTGGCGCTGAGGTGGGTCCACAAAATGCCGCGCAAGGAGTCCGAAGACCTTGCGAAGCATTATCTGGCACGGGTCAGAATTCCCGAGCAGGCAGGCAAGTATCCGCGCCAACTGTCAGGAGGCCAGCAGCAACGCGTGGCGATCGCACGATCGCTGTGCTCCAGGCCGAAGATCCTGCTGTGCGACGAGCCGACATCCTCCCTTGATCCCGAGATGGTGAAGGAGGTGCTGGAGACGCTCGCCGATCTCGCAAATGACGGAATCACCATCATCTGCGTCACCCATGAGATGGGGTTCGCTCGCAGGATCGCGGACCGCATCATCTTCATGGATCAAGGGAAAATTGTCGAAGAGGCGCCGCCCTCCGTGTTTTTCGGCAATCCGAGCGAAGCACGCACCAAGCATTTTCTGGAGCAGATTCTCCACTGAGTTTCAGCCTGGCGCCTGCCAGGCACAACGACCAAATAAAATCCAAGCAATTCATAGGCAATAGACATGAATCTAGTGGCTGACACACTGTCGCTGGCGACGGAGCAACGTTCGCTCGGGCCGACGAACCCCGTATTTCCCCTGCTGCCGGCGTTGCTTTCAGGGTGCCCCGTCTCCTCCAAGGAAGACATGCAATATCCGCTCGAGGTCGCCTATGATTACGCAGCGGTGACCCGCGCCTCCTTCAGGAAGGGCTCCGGCTGGAACGATTGGCAGGAGCTTCTGCCGCCGCTACACCCGAAAATGACCATGCCGGTCGGCGGTACGCCGCTGGTGGACGTTTCAGGTGTCGCGCCTCGACGGTTCCGCGGGCGTGGTGTGCTCGTGAAAGACGAGAGCCGGAACCCGACCTGGAGCCACAAGGACCGACTGAACCTTTTTACGGTCTCGGCCGCCCTCCATGAAGGAGCATCGACCATCATTGTTGCTTCGTCCGGAAATCACGGCGTATCGGCGGCGGCGATGGCCAGTCGCGAGGGATTGAATTGCGTCGTTCTCACCATGCCTGAAATCAGCCCGGCATTCCGGGACATGATCCTCGGCTATGGCGCGTTTCCGGTATTCCTGCCGGCGGAAGACCGCTGGCCCGCAATGCGGCTGCTTCAGCAGATTCCCGGAACCTACCCCGTCAGCAATCTCACGACGGTGCACACCGGGCACCCTTGGGGGCCGGAAGGTTACAAGACGATCGCTTATGAAATTCTCGCCGATCTGGATGGGCTGGTTCCAGCGGCCGTCGTGGTGCCTACGGGCTACGGCGAGATGCTGTACGGCATCTACAAAGGCTTCAACGAGGCCCGGCTGCTGGGGCATATTGATCGAATACCGCAGCTCGTATCGGTCGAGCCTGCGGCGCGCGGCCCCCTCTATCACGCCATCAAGGCTGGCCTGTCCGCCACGACGGTCCATGCAAATCCGACGATACAGTCCGGGACCGCCACCACGGTGAACGGCTACAGATCCGTCGTCGCCATGCGTGAAAGCAAGGGCATCCCGCTATTGGTCGACGACGAAGCGGCCCGTGCCGCTCACGCAGTCATGGCCCGCCAGGGGCTGTGGCAGGAAGTCTCTTCGAGCGCCGCCTTTGCCGCGCTCGAGGATATCCCTGACCTTGAGAGCGATGGACCGGTCGTGGTGATGGGCTGCTCGACCGGGCTGAAGGAAACCCCGTCGTCCATGCAGGTGTCCGTGGCGAAGGCGGATCTGGTGTCGCTGCGGGCCTACCTGAAAAACGAGTACGGCTTCGACCCCTGACCCGCAGGACAGCGCAGCTGACCAGACCACCACCACCGGAAGCCGGAAACAACATACAGGCGAGACCATGTCCAATGTCGAGAACGCCCTTCTGGAAGCAGATCGCAATCTGGAAACCGCGACCGCCAAGCTCTTTGATTTGATATCCATCCCGTCCGTTTCCAGCGATCCGGAAGGAAAGCCTGGCATCGAGCAGGCGGCGCGCTGGTTATGCGACGAGCTTTCCGGCTTGGGTTTCGAGGCGCGCGTGGTGGAGACCGAGGGGCACCCGCTCGTGCTGGCCCACTCGACGGACGAGCTCTCCGCCAGCCGGCCGAAATTGCTCTTCTACGGTCACTATGATGTCCAGCCGGTCGGCGCTTTGGAAGATTGGCGGCATGCGCCATTCGAGCCTGAGATAGTCGAGGAAGACGGGGTTCGCCGGTTCTACGGACGGGGTGCTTCGGACAGCAAGAGCCAGTTATGGACATTCATCGAAGGGCTCCGCGCGTGGAAGACTGCGTATGGCGGCTTCGCGGGCAAAGTGACGGTTCTGCTCGAAGGCGAGGAAGAGTCCGGCTCCCACAGTCTGCCGGCTTTCCTGACGGCGCATCGGGATGAACTGGCCTGCGATATCGCCTTCATCTGCGACAGCGACATGTGGTCTCCGACGCAGCCGGCGCTGAGCCTGCGCTTGAAAGGCCTGCTGCACGAAAAGGTCACGATCTTCGCGCCGAACCGCGACCTGCATTCGGGCTTTTTCGGAGCGGTGGCGGCAAATCCGATCCGCATTCTGAGCTCGATGCTTGCAGACCTCCACGACGAGGCAGGACGCGTGACCATCGAAGGCTTCTACGATGGCGTGGAGGAGATTTCGCAAACGCTTCGTGCCCAATGGCGCGCACTTTCAGATGAAACCGACCTCTTCGACAAGGTCGATCTGACGGGTGGGATTGTCGAGCACGGCTATTCGCCGCTTGAGGCCATCTGGGGCCGGCCCACGATCGATTTCAATGGTGTCACCAGCGGAAACCAGGGACCCGGGGAGCGATCCGTCATTCCTGGTTCTGCCACCGCGCGGCTGTCCTTCCGCCTGGTGGAGGGGCAGGATCCGGAGAACGTCCGCCGGATCTTCCAGCGTTATGTCCGGTCGCGCTTGCCGGAGGGATGCACGGTGGCGTTCGAGGGTTTTCCGGGCAGCAGCGCCGTTACTCTGCCCGAGGACAATCCATTCGTGACGGCAACGGCCCGCGGATTGGCAAGGGAATGGGAAAGCCCGACGGTCTTGAAGGGCTCGGGCGGATCGATCCCACTCGCGCAGCAGTTCAAGGAGATGCTGGGCATAGATTGCATCGTGATCGGCTTCATCCTGCCCGATGACGCGATTCACGCGCCCGACGAACGCTACGACATCGAACGGTTTCACAAGGGCGTGCGCAGCTGGGTCCGCATTCTGGACGAGATCCAGAAAGCCTAGCGGTGGGCCGCACTTTTCAAGAGCACCCTCGATCCTTGCCGAAAGGCCTGTGCAAGCCGGTGTCCAGCGTCCGCTCAATGTCCTTCCTTCGGCTCTGGTCCGGCAATACCGCTTGCGGCATTGCCACCTGGGCGCTGCCTTTCGTGCTCGGCTTCGCCGTCTCGCAGGATATTCTGTCTGCGATCGACCTCGGCCTTTTCCTCGCGCTCCGCTCGCTCGGCTTTCTTGCCGCGGTGCCGATCGGCGGGGTCATGGCCGACCGGATCGGAAGCCGCAGGATCATACTGGCCTCGAGCCTGATCGCCGCCTGCGGAGCCCTGCTCATCTGCATCGGACTTGCCTGGGATGGCCAGGCGGCGTCGCTGCTGATAGGTGCGGGTGTGCTCCTGTCGGGTATCGGTCAGGGCGCCTCCAGACCTGTTTATCAGTCGATCGTGCCGCGCGTCGTGCCTGTCGCGGACCTCCAAACCGCCAATGCGGCGCTCAGCCTCTCGGTTCGGGGGACGATACTGGTCGGGCCTGCCGCCGCCACGCTGATCGCCACCGCATTTGGCGTAACGGCTGCGTTCCTCGCGATCGGGGTTCTCTGGACCATCAGCGCCCTGCTGCCACCATGGCCGGCCGAACCTCGCAAGCAAGCCGGCCCGTCAACGCCGCATGCCGCCTATATGAGGCTCTTCGCCGAAGACTTCATCGAAGGCTATCGCGAGGCGCGGCGCCATCCCTGGTTTTTCGCCGCGCTCGCAGCGCTCTGTGCGGTCGTGGCGACAGGCTATTCCGTCACCAATGTACTTGTGCCCGTGATCAGCGCCGACCTGTTCGACGACGCAACTTTGCTGGCGTGCAGCGTGACGGCATATATGTCTGGCGCACTGGTCGGGGCCGTTGTGGTTTCCAGCTGGAATCCGGCCAAGAGGGGCTGGTGGGCGCTCGCCGGCTTGGGCAGCTACGCACTGGTGCCGCTCAGCCTCCTGGCGGCAGAGACGTTCTGGATTCCGATGGCCGCCTATGCCCTTGCCGGCTTCGGGATGGAATTGTTCAACGTCATCTGGTTCACCGCCATCCAGGACGGGATTGCCCGCGAAAAGCTCGCGCGCGTTTCCTCGCTCGATTTCATCGTATCTTATGGGCTTGCGCCGCTGGGACTGTCGGCGATCGCCCCCTTGTCGGCGTTCATCGGCATCACGCCGATTCTCGTTGCGACGGCGGTCATCTGCATGCTCGCCGCGATCCTTGCCAGCGTGGCACCAACGGCGGCGGAGTTCCGCCTGAAACGAACATGAGCGAAACGGAACAGGGGGCCACCGCGGCTTCGCCCGGCGAACGATAGGGAGGTTGTATGGCTAGTCAGGTCTGGTCCACCATCGATTTTGAAAGGCATGGCGTTCAATCCGACTATGCCCGCGTTCCCTATTCATCCGACACATCCGCCTATGGCTGGCTTCCGGTTCCGATGATCTGCGTGAACGGGGGTGAAGGCCCGACCGTCCTTTTGACGTCCGGAACGCATGGCGACGAATACGAAGGGCAGGTCGCCTTGCGCCGGATCGCCCACGCCCTTACGCAGACGAAGGTCAAAGGCCGGGTTATCATTCTGCCGGAATTGAACCGGCCGGCGGTCATTGCGGGGCGCAGAAACTCTCCCCTGGATGGCGGAAACCTCAACCGGCTGTTTCCTGGCGACGCCATGGGCGGTCCCACCGCCATGATCGCGCATTACGTGACCGAAGTTCTCTTTCCGTTGGCCGATTACGCGCTCGACCTTCATTCGGGCGGAAGTTCGCTCGATTACATGCCCGTGGCGTTCGCGCATCGCGGCCGCACGCCGCAACAGGAGCGGCGGATCGAGGAGTTGCTCGACAGCTTTCGTGCGCCGAACACCATCCTCACCGATGGCAAGGGTGGGGGCGGAGCCACGACGCTGTACGCTTCGGCGGTCGCACACGGGCTGGCGGCGCTGACAACGGAGCTTGGCGGCGGACCCGGGCTGTCGCCGGCCGGCGCCGATCTGGCGGAGGCCGGCATCCGCCGTGTCCTGCGCCAGCTGGGGATCGCGCCTGAGATTTCGGCTCCGGAAGCCCAGCCTGCCCGCAGGCTGAAAATGCTGCCGCCCGCCTCCTCGATCTACGCGCCTTCAGACGGTCTTTTCGAACCGATCGCAAAGGTCGGTGACCCGGTCAGAAGCGGGGACCCGGCAGGATATCTGCATCCGCTTGGCCTGCCCCTGGCCAGACCGCTCGAACTCCGCTTTGGCGCCGATGGTATCGTGATCTTCCGGAGATTCCCCACTCTCACCGCAACTGGCGATGCGCTTTATGGCCTGTGTGCCGAGATCGACGGTTGAACCTCATTCACGGCAGGATGAAAAGTTCACGGGGCATGGTCATCAGTGATTCATGTCCCGTCGCCGTAACGCAGACCGTATCCTCGACCATCATGCCGTCCACGCCGAGTTCGTAATAGGGTGTCTCCAGGCAGAGGCACATCCCTTCGACGAGCGGGGTGGCGTCGGTAGGATTGATAAGTGGCGAGTCATAAGACCGCAGCCCGATGCCATGGCCGCAATGCTGCCGCCTGTATTCGGGCAGGCCGTTGGTGCGCACGGCTTCTACCGCCACCCCGAAGAGCTCATTGGCTGCGATCCCCGCGCGCACCGCCGCAAGCTCCTCATCCAGTCCCACACGCAGCGCCTCGTAAATCCTGCGCTGTCGGGCATCCGGCTCGCCGAAAACGAAAGTCCTGGCGATATCGGACCAATAGCCGTCGACGGTGCACCCGGCATCGATACGGATCATCTCGCCCTTGGCGATCGTTCGCCGGGTGGGATAGGCATCCGCCAGCGCCGATCTCGACCCCGTTGTCACGGAAACGAAGCGCGGAATTCCTCCGCCGGCGACGATATTGCCCGTGATTCCTGCAGTCAGGTCGAATTCGGTCATGCCGGCGCGAGCGTTCTCGATCACCCACCGGAAGCCATTCTCGATCAATCGCGCGGCGGTCCGAAGACGCGCCACCTCACCGGTTGTCTTCGTGGCGCGCGCCCTTGCGATGTCCAGCGTGACGTCGATGACGGCCCGGTCACCGAACATCTCGCGGCACAAGTTCCAGACCAGATCGTCATTCGTGCGGTCCACGCCGACGATACCGCTCGCTGGCCTTAATGTCCTCAGGGCTTCGACAAAAGCGTCCTCAAAACCCGTGCTTGCCGGCCGGCCAAAGCCCGCCGGTCCCAAGGCCGCCGTCGCGAAATGGAAAACACCGTAGCGATAGAGGAGATCGGGATCGCCCAGCAGGTCGAGCGCTGGGCCTGCATCGGCAGCGCTTACAACCAGCGATGCCCCGTCACGAGAGGCAAGCACCGCGGATCGATAAGTCGGCGCCAGATCGTGCGCCATGCTCACATAGCCGGACAGATAGCTTTTGTTGATCGTGTCGGAGGACACGATCATCGCAACCTCGCACGGCACTTCCGCAAAGACCTTGGTCCTCAGCTCCGTCGCCAGAACCCTCATGTCGGTGCCACTGTCTGCGTCGTTCACTATGGTAATCCCCGAAGCCGCGAGCCGGTCAGCCCAGACTCGCCAGTGGTTGGAGCGGGCTGAATTCTCCGATGAACTCATTGCGATAGCCGGGAAAAGACAACTTGACCCAGGTCAATGCATCGGTGTGCGCCCATGTCCGCCGCTCCGACACGAGCAGCGGTTCGTTGGGCGCGAGCCCGAGCGCCTTGGCGATACGGCGGTCCGCATTGGTTGCCCGGATTGTATTGATCAGCCGCGTGCACGGTAGCCGCGCCAGCAGCCATTCGTTCGGCAGCACTTCATCGAAGGTTTCGAATTCAACTTCGGGGATGACCGAAATGCGGATAAATCGTTGCTCGAACACCTCGTTCGTGCCGTTGGCCTGGTGGACGAGTTCAAGCCGCAGCAGTCGTTCGTTCTCGACCGCCTCCTGCCATCCATAGGCCTGTGCAGCGTCGACCACCTCGCGTTCGAGAAGTTCGAAGCTGTAGGTCTTGTTTGCGCTCTCGATCTTGTGGCGAATATCGATAACGCCGATGACGGCGTGATTGTCCGTGCGTTCACTGACGAAAGTCCCCAAACGCCGTCGCCGTACAATGATCTTGGCGTTCGCCAGATTGTTCAGCACTTTATTCAGCGGTGCTCGGGAGACGCCAAGCGTGAACGCCAGGTCTTCTTCCGGCGGAATTCGATATCCCGGCGGCCAGGCGCCGGTCTGGATTTTGCTGCGGATCGCACGCTCGATCTGCTGGTGCGGGGCACCGACGCCATCCAGCGTAAGATCAGGAGATATCTCGCTTTTTCTGCGACGCATCTTCATGGAAACAACATAAACCACAGTGCTCGATTCAGAAAAGAGACGATTATCATCGCCCTTGTCTGTGCGTCTGGCCGCTATGGGTATCCCCCGGATCGCGGCCCTGCGGGCACGACCGCCTGAGGCAGTTGCACGTCAATCTGATCGAAAATGCGCTGCAGCATGCGCCAGGCGGGTCGAAGGTGATCGTCACCACGCAGACGATGGCGGGTGAGGGCGGAAGCCGATGGATCGACTATTGTGTTACCGATTCACGCCTCGGACTTGCGGCGGAGGATTTGCCGCATTTGTTTCGTCAAGCCTCTGCGGGCGCTCTTGCAGGGCGTGTGGTGCGGTAAATCTCCTCCAAGCTCATCATGTTCGAAAGGTCGACCCTCATTGGGGCGGCATGCCCGAAGGCCCCGCTCATCATGCAAGTCTTGGCTGCGGCTTCTGCAGCTTCCATCAAAATTGTTTCGGGGTGACGACCGTCAAGCAGGCCGACGAGGACATTGGCTATGTAGGTGTCGCCGGCGCCCAATGTGTCGATGGCGTCGACGCGTTTGGCCGGCGCTTCGCATATGCCCTTTTCCCCGACAAGGAGGGCGCCTTCGATCCCGCGTGTGACCAGGCTCCACTGCGCGCCCGCTATGCGCCCGCGCTGCGCCAGCGCCAGTGCCTCCTTGTAAGTGGCGCCCCCGGCGGAGAAGGCTAGGAGAAAGCAATGGGGAGCGACCTGGTCGATGCGCTTTGGAGTGTGAACGGTCGCGAGGTCGTAGGAGACTTTCGTCGACTCGGCAAAACGCGGCAGCCATGCGTCGACATGGCTCGAGCGGCCAGTATGAACGGCGTCGAAATCCGAAAGGCGGGCTAGATCTGCCCTCGAGGGTGCAATTATGGACACGCCAAGATTGGAACCGACGAAAATCCGGTCGCCATCTTGCGTCTCGATCACGCAATAGGCGGTCTGACCCTGCTCGATGCGCAACGAGGAAATATCGACCTCCTCCTCGATCAATGCCTGGCGGATCAGGCGGCCGGCGTCGTCGTTGCAGACCGCGCCGATATAAGCCGTAACAGCCCCTGCACGGCGGGCAAAAACTGCATGATTCACACAATTCCCGCCGGGGAACATCAGGTTCTGGTCGCGATAGCAGTCGACCACATTGTCACCGAAGGCGAGGATTCTGACGGGCCGTGACATAAGTGCCTACGCTCCTGAGAAGGATATGAGAGCGTTCTCAATTAGCCGACCGTGCGGTAAAATGCAAACGCCTTCCACGTCGCCTCGATGCGGGTGGTGGCGTCAGCGGGATCGGGCCGAGAGAGCGTGACCGGAAAAAGCCAGGCAATCCTGACGAGCGACCGCGGGATGGCGGCTGGGAAGCCGATTGAAACGAGAGAAGGCGGGAAGTTTCAACGCTTCAAGCCACTGCGCCGGTGTTCCGGGACCGCCTTCGGCTGGTCAAGTTGAGCGACGGAGCCACGTTCGATCATTTCGGCGGGCATCAGCACAGTTCGGGGTGGATAGTCCTCACCGCGAATACGTTCCAGAAGCATTCGTGCCGCAGCTTCTCCCATGGCCAGTCGGGGCTGGGCGACGACCGTAATGCCGGGGCGATGGAAGCTCATCCAGTCGATGTCATCGAAGCAGATGAGCGAGAGGTCTTGCGGGATGGACATTTTCAGTTCTGTGAGCGCCCGCATGACGCCTTCCGACATGGTGCCGTCCGTGGTGAACAGGGCGGTCAGCGGGTCAGGCATCGTCAACAGGCGTGGGACCGCCGCCTGGGCGGCCAGGGCGGAATAGCTTCCGGCTCGCTGAACCAGGCGCGGATCAACGGGCAGTCCCTCGATCCGGTGCGCCCGGATATAGCCCAGAAGGCGCTGCCAGCTTGGATAGAGCAACTCGCTTTCAATCGGATCGCCGGCGATGGCGCGCGCCAAAAAAGCATCCAATCCGCCGTTTGTCTCATCGACGAGTTCTGCCACGATGCCGATACGGCGATGTCCAGCCGCTATCAAATAGCGGACGGCCTGTTCAGCCGCGGCGATATTGTCCGTCGCCACACGGTCGACCATCAAACCGGCAACGGCGCGGTCTATCAGCACAAGGGGCATACCCATGCCCTTGAGATTATGCAGATGCCGCGCTTTGCGCGTGTCGCTCGGGGTGACGATGAGGCCGTCCACCTGCTTTTGCGCCAGAAGCTCGACCGAATGGACCTCTTTCGCCTGGGCCTCGTCGCTGTTTGTGATCAGAAGGCCAAATCCGTTCGCCTCGGCGACGTTGGAGATGCCACGCAGGACCGAGGCATAGAAAGGGTTCTGGATATCGCCGGCGACCACGCCGAGCGTGCGGGTCTGGCCTGTGATGAGGCCTCGAGCGAGCGCATTGGGCCGATAGCCAAGCTCTTGTGCCGCCTTGAGAACCTGCTCTTTTTTTTCCTCGCTCGTATAGCCATAGCCGCCGAGCACGCGTCCTGCAGTCGCGGTGGAGACACCTGCCGCACGTGCGACATCTGCGATCGTCGCTTTGCTTTTCGCAGCCAAATCGGGCTTTCCTCTCATATATCCAGCCGGTCAAGTGAGAATCCTATCATGCGCATTTCGAAAAGAAGCGACAGCATTATTTAAAGCGCCTTCTTGAACTCGCGCTAATAGCGCGACTGCTCCGAGATTCTTCCGGATTCGCCGCTTGACGGATGCGCTGACTCCGTGTCTCATATGTGAGAACGTTCTCTAAAAACAACTTCAAGGGGAACCAGAGAACGCATCGCGGACCCGGCGGGTTCGCTACGAGAAGGAGGCTTTCATGATTAGATCCATTCTGGCCGGCTGCATTCTGGGCGCGATGCTGGCAATGCCGGCGCTCGCCGGTGTCATCCCCGCCCTCCATGACAAGTTGCCGCAAGAATACAAGGACAAGGGTGTGAAGGCCGCGGTCTTCAATGATTGGGCGCCCGATGAATTCCTCGACTCCGACGGTCAGCTCAAGGGGTGGAGCGTCGATATCGCCAAGGAAATGGAAACGCGGCTGGGCGTGCCTTTCACCTTTGAGGGCACCAGCTTCGACGCCATCATCCCGGGCATTCAGTCCAAGCGTTTCGACGCGGGCTTTGCGTCCTTCGGGACCACCGCAGAGCGATTGAAGGCGCTCGACTTCGTTTCTCAGCGCCGGATCGGCACCTCCTTTGCCTATCCGGCCGACAGCAAGCTGGACATCAAGTCCGTATCCGAGGCCTGCGGCCTGACGGTCGCCGTGCTCAACGGTTCGTGGGATATCGGTCTTCTGGAGAGGCTGAACGCCAACGAATGCAAGGACAAGCCGGTCGTCATGCAAACGCATGGCACGCAGGCGCAGGCGGAACTCGCCGTTCGCTCCAATCGTGCCCAGGCCACGGTGGGCGGCTCGGTCAAGCTGGCTTATATGGCCAAGCAGACCGCTGACCTAAAAGTTTCACCGCTCGTCCTGTCGCCCGTCAACAGCTGCATTGGCGTCCGCAAGAACGATCCGCTCGGACAGGTCCTGGCGGACACGATCCAGTCGATGATCGATGACGGCACCTATGAAAAGATCATGGCAAAATGGGGCCTTAACGATGCCGGGATGCTGAGCAAGGCCCTTCTCATCACCGAAGAACATCCCGCGGATCTTTAAGACCGCGCCTGGTTCGAAGTTTATTCGGACGAGGACACCTATCGGACCGGCAGCAAGGAATGACGATGTCTGATCAACTGCGACACCGCCCCTCCATTCATGATCTCAAGCCCATCGCTGTGCCGAAAATAGGCCATTGGATCGGAGGCGCGATTCTGGCGGTTTTTGCGGTCATCTTCCTGCAGGTCCTTGTCACCAACAAGAACATGCGGTGGGACGTCGTCGCCGAATATATGCTGAACCCGGCGATCTTGTCGGGCCTGGGCATGACGCTCTTGCTGACGTTCCTCGCCATGGTGCTCGGTCTTGCCATCGGTGTCCTGCTGGCGATCATGCGCTTGTCGGGCAGCTATGTCTTTCAATGGGTGAGCTGGGGCTGGATCTGGTTCTTCCGCGGCGTGCCGCCATTGGTCCAGATGATTTTCTGGTACAATTTGGCGCTGCTGCTGCCCGAGGTCTCAGTCGGCATTCCGTTCGGCGGGCCGAAACTCTTCGCCTGGAACACCAACGAACTCATCACCCCCTTCAGCGCCGCAATCATGGGCCTTGCTTTTACCGAAAGCGCCTATGCCGCCGAAATGATCCGGGCCGGCATTCAGGCCGTCAATGCCGGCCAGACCGAAGCAGCCGCCACGCTCGGAATGACACGCGGCCAGACCTTGCGTCGCATCGTGCTGCCTCAGGCACTGCGCATCGTCATTCCGCCGATCGGCAACGACACGATCTCGATGTTGAAATTCACCTCGCTCGTGTCCGTGCTGGCGCTACCCGATCTGCTCTATTCGGCCCAGATGGTCTACGCGCGCACCTATCAGACGGTGCCGCTGCTGCTGGTTGCAACGATCTGGTACTTGGTGCTCACAACAGTGCTGACGGTCGCGGAACATGCCGTCGAGCAGCGATTGAAATCCGAACGCGGCGCCGGCTCGAAAAAAGCGAGAGGCTCTTTCGCCTTCCGTCTGTTCGCGCGCCAGCAGGAGGCCCTGTGATGAACGAGCATGCGAATGTCCAGCCGCTTCTGAAGGTCGAGCGGCTCCGCAAGAGTTTTGCCATGCACGAAGTGCTGCAGGGCATCGACCTTGCGGTGACCCGCGGCGAAGTGACGTGCATCGTCGGTCCGTCAGGCTCGGGCAAGAGCACGCTGCTGCGCTGCCTCAACTATCTGGAAAAGCCCACGGGCGGCGCGATCTTCCTCAATGGCGAGCCTGTCGGCGTGCGCTGGAAGGGCGACAAACTCTATGAGATGAGCTTCAACGAACTCGCCCGCCAGCGCCAGCGCATGGGCATGGTCTTCCAGGGGTTTCACCTCTTCCCGCACAAGACGGTGCTGGAAAACGTCGTCGAGGCGCCGGTCCTGGTCAAGCGCGTGCCGCGTGCCACGGCGATCGAAGAGGCGATGGTGCTTTTGGAGCGCGTCGGCATGAAGGAGCGCGCGAGCTATTATCCCACCCAGCTTTCCGGCGGCCAGCAACAGCGCGCGGCCATCGCCCGTTCGCTGGCGATGAAGCCGGACGTGATGCTGTTCGATGAGCCAACGTCCGCGCTCGACCCCGAACTTGTCGGCGAGGTCCTCGCCGTGATGCGTCAGTTGGCGGATGACGGCATGACAATGGTGGTCGTTACGCATGAAATGGGCTTTGCCCGGGACGTCGCCGACCACCTGATCTTCATGGATGGCGGGGCGATTGTAGAGCAAGGGCTCCCAGCCGACGTCCTGACGCGCCCGCAGCACGAGCGCACCCGGGCCTTCCTGGCACGTGTTCTCGCTGACGCCTGAAGCGTCAGCCAAGCGTGCGCGAAAGAGCCGATGCGGTGAAAAGATCCAGATGTGCGCCGCCGTTGTTCTTGAACACGGTGATCTGGTTGGCGCTGGTGCGGCCTTGTGTTTTCCCCTGGACAAGTTCGAAGAGGTCGGCCTTCACGGCTTCCCAGGTGATGGCGCCGGACGTGACGGCCTGAGCAAGGTCACCGCCGCCTTTCATATTGATGCGAGTATCGACGAAGATCGTGCCTCGCGACAGCGCGGTATCGTCTGCTTCCCGCAGCGTCGGCAGATAGGCGCCCACGAGGTCGAGATGGGTGCCTGGCCGCAGGAGTTCGCCCCTGACCAGGGCCTTGTCGGACATGGTAACGCAGGACACGACATCGGCGCGGGCGATCGCACCGTCGAGATCTTTACCGACCGTGGCGTCACGGCCCTTGGCGCGCAGTTGAGCGACGACTGCCTCGGCCCGCGCTGCGGTGCGGTTCCAGACCGTGACACGACGCAGCGAGGGCCGGGCCGCCAGATGCGCCTCGGCGAAATGCGGTGCCAGCGCTCCGGCTCCGACGATCAACAAATCCTCGACGTCCTCCCGCGCGAGGAGAAGCGAGCCGAGGGCGGAATCAGCCGCTGTCTTACGCGCCGTCATCGCCGCGCCATCCGCAGCGAGAAGCGGAGCACCCGTTGTGCCGTCGAACAGAACCACCAAACCTTGAACGGCGGGCTGCGGCGGCTGGAGAGCCGCGTTCTTCGCGAAGACACCGACCATCTTTACCACGATCGGCCCACCGGGTGCCCAGCCGGGCAGAGTGACGAACTGCGCTTCACCACCAGCGGGATCGGACTGGACCACAACCTCCGAACTCGGCACCGGGCCAAGATGAGCCTCGCGCAGCGCCTCGATCAAAAAAGGCCAGGGAAGGGCCGCGTGAACCGCGGCCATATCGAAAACCCGCATGTCGAACCCTTCAGATCTTGATCGTGTAGGTGACCAGATGGCTTGGCGTGACCAACTGCGACAATGCTAGAGGGCGATGCTGCGCATCGGTGACGACCTTTTCGATCCGGTAAACTGGCTGGACAGCACTAATCGCGAGGGTGGTACGCTCGGCTGGCGAGGCGAGACCAACATCGATCTGCCGTTCGGCATGAGCCGGCTCGATGCCGTTGTCGCGCAATGCCGCGAAAAAAGACCCACCGGCGGCGACCGGCTCGATCACCTCGGGAAAACGCTTTGCATCAAACCAGAGCGTTTCCAGGGTCATTGGCCTGCCGCCGTCTTCCAACAGGCGGTCGAAGCGGATGAGAGCCTCGGCCTGCAGGCGGTCGCGAATGGCCGGGGCCTTTGGATTGTCCTCGCGCGCGAGAATGCGGTGGCCGCTCTTCCGGCCGAGGCCATCCATGGTTTCGGAAAAGCCGGAAAGAGAAACCAATGTTTGTTGCACCTTGCGCGGCTTGATCACGGTGCCGCGGCCCTGCTGCCTCTGCAGGCGACCGTCGGCGCACAGATCACCGATCGCGCGCCTGAGGGTGATCCGGCTGACGCCGTAGAGAGCCATCAGCTCGAGCTCCGAGGGCAGGAAGCTGCCCTCGGCGAACTGGCCGGATTCGATCCCGGCCAGAATCGAACGCCGGACTTGTTCGTAGAGCGGCAAGAGGTGTGATTGCTTGTCCATCCGCCCTATCCAGCTCGATCAATAGCTGATCTTCTTCATATAGCGCCGGCCTTCGAGCATCGCATGTTTGCGCAGGTCGGCGATCTTATAGGCAAAACGCCAGAGCGTGTCGAAGAAGATCAGTGGCACCAAATTGCCGCGGAACTGCGGGTCTATGCCGGAAAGATCGAGCTTTTCGGCGTCCAGGACCAGGATGTTCTCCGCGCTGCCGAAACGATGCAGGAACTCGTCGGCGCGTTCTTCGAGACGTCGCGTGCTGTCGAGGCCTTTCATGAGGATGAAGGCGCGATCCTTGTCCAGAACCTCGAAGGGGCCGTGGAAGAATTCATTGGCGTGGATCGCCTGGCTATTGATCCACTGCATTTCCATGAGCACGCAGATGGCGAAGGAATAGGCCGCGCCGTAGCTCGCGCCACTGGCAACCGTATAGACGACATCCTGCTTGGCAAAGCGCGGCGCATAATCTTCGAACATCGGTGCAAGAGCGACCTGCGCCCGATCAATGGCGGGCTGCAGGGCGAGAACGCTCGTGATCAGGGTCTCGATGAGGTTCTCGCCGCCAGTGAGGGCGACCAGGCCCATGACGATCTGGTAGATCCGCGAGTAGTTGCTGTTTTTGGCGTCGATCGGCACCCCGGTGGTGTAGGGCGCCTCGAAGCCGACGACATGGTCCACCGTCCTGGCGAGCGGAGAGGCCGGATCGACCGTCAGGCCGATGGTTGTCGCCCCCCTGGTGCGAGCGAATTCGGCGGCGGCCGTCGTTTCCTTGGTCGTGCCGGTCATCGAGCACAGAACCACCAAAGAGTTCTTGTCGAGAGAGCGCGGCCCGCGGGCAACGAACTCGGCGGCGTTGTAGACATCCGACGGCAGCGGCGAATGCTGATCGAGCAGGAACTTGGCTGGATACATGATCGACAGCGAGCCGCCGCAGGCCACGAAGAACACGTGCTTGACCGATTTTGCCTCGAAGGCACCGAGCGCCGAAACAACGCCGCCATCAAAGGCTGAGGGGAGGGACATGGCCGTACCTTTCTATATGACGTCCTAATACGTATTATGTTCAGACCGGCTGGGTCAAGCGAACTTGACATCCTTCGCCAAATTTTGCGAACGTTCTCACATTCGAGTGTGAAAATGTCATTATGCAGTGGACGACAGGGTGGGATTGGACGTGACGGACACCTACGACGCCTTGATCGTGGGCGGCGGCATCATCGCCGCAGCGGCAGGTCAGCACCTGACGGCGGCAGGCTATCGCACCTTGCTCGTCGAGCGCGACGATTACGGTTCGGGCACCTCCAGCAAGACCTCGAGGTTGCAACATTGCGGGCTTGGATATTTTTCCGGCGCCACCGGCTCGATCGCCGCGTTTCTGGCCCGGCCGCGCACTGTGATCGAGTGCTTCGACCTCATGCGCCGCGCGATGCAGGCGCGGGCTGAATTCGTCCAAGCGGCACCCGAGCGGGTAAAGCCCGTCACCTTCATCGTTCCGCTGACACGGGAAAACGCCATTCCGCCTTGGAAGGCCCGGCTCGCCTTCCGGCTGATGGCGGCAGCTGATCGTGGCAAGGTGGCGCTGGATCTTCGCCTTCTTCCCGCCCAGGAGGCACGGGCGCATCCCGCTCTCGAGGGCATGGCGGGACTTCAAGATATTCGCGGCGCGATAAGTTTCACCGAGTACCAGTATCATTGGCCCGAGCGCATCGTGGTCGACACCGTGATGAAGGCCCGGGCTATCGGTATGGAGGCGCTGAACCATACGGCAGTGGCGGCTCTCATGCGTGAGGGCGAGCTTTGGGGGGTGAGATTGACGGGGGCGGAGGGCGCGCGCGAGGTGTCTTCGCGTGCGGTGATCAACTGTGCGGGCGTATGGGTGGATGAGATCATCGCGCTTGCCGGGGCGCCGCATATTCGCAAAAATACCGGCGAAAAGGGCACGAACATCGTCGTCCGGTTGCCGCAGAGGCTGCGCGGCATCGGCTTCGAGACTGTCACCGTGGCCGGCGCGCCCTTCTACTTGATTCCCTGGGGTGAGCTTCACTACGCCGGTCCATGGGACTCTCCCTCCGGCGGCGGACCCGACGGGTTCCGCGCAACCGAAGCAGAGATTGCCGCCATCCTTGCTCAAATCGGGCGGCTGTTTCCCGGTTTTGGGCTGAGGCGCGAGGACGTGCTTTACGCCTGGGCCGGCGTTCGGCCTCGCAGTCTCGCCAGCGACGGCAAAAGTTCTTCAGCTGCAGTCCGCGCGCATGACCTTACTGATGAGGGCTTGCCGAACTTCTTCACGTTCACGGGCGGGCTGCTGATGACTCACCAAGACGCCGGACGGAGGCTTACGCGTGCGGTAGCTCGCCGGCTGAAACCGTCCGGCCCTCCGCGTCCGCTCGACAAAGGGGCGTTTCGCATCGCGGATATAGACCATGTTACGGAGACCTCCGTCGCCCAGGCCGTGCTGCACGAGCAGGCTCGCTCGCTCTCCGATATTCTGCGCCGCCGTCTTCGCGTGGGATGGGAGTCGGATCTTGGCTTGTCCCATGCGGAGACGGCGGCAAAATTGGCTGCCCCGCATCTCGGCTGGACGCCGGAAGAGGTGGCAGCCCAGATAGCCCGCTTTACCGAGGAAACCGTCGCGGACTTCACCCTGCGAGCGCCATTGCCTTGATCCGGAAGGAAGAGGGCGCGCGACTCGAAGTCATCAATCGTTTTGAGAACATTCTCATATTATTGTGGAAACAGGCTTGAAATCACCACCTCTCGGGCCATCGAGGAGAGGAAATCCAATGGCGCTCGACGAACGCAATATCAGTGCGATGAACTTCCACTACGTCAGGCATACGATGGATCGGTTTCTGGCCGATGTTTGTGATGCCGGGGTTTCTCGCATCGAACTCTGGGCGGCCGCCCCGCACTTCTACATTGGTGACAAGACGTTGGCGGATGCGCGGGCGCTGGGGCGCAAGGTGCGCGGCATGGGCCTCGATATCGTCGCTTTCACGCCGGAGCAGTGCATCTATCCCATCAACATCTCGGCGAAGGAGCCGGAACTTCGCGACCGTTCGGTACGCTATTTCCTGGAGTCGATGGAATTCGCCGTCGAATGTGGTGCACCGGCCCTGCTGGTCACGGCGGGTGGCGGCTATCGCGACGAGCCGGCTTCGCTGGCGCTAGAGCGCTGCATCGATTCCATGGGCATTCTCTGCGACCGCGCGCGCAGGCTCGGTGTCGATCTTTGGATGGAGTCTTTGCCGGATTCCTTTGCCAACATCATTCGTTCGGCCAAGGAAATCCGGACGTTGATGGATGCGCTCGCGAGCCCCGTGCTCCACGCCGTGTATGATGTCGCGGGCGCCGTGATGACGCATGAGCGAGCCGAGGACTATTTCACGCAACTCGCGGGACGGGTCGCGCATGTGCATTTCACCGACTCCGATGCTGAAGGCAGTCATCTCGCCTGGGGCGAGGGCATCGTCGATCTCGACGGACTGATTGCTTATCTTCGCAGTCAGCACTACGAGGGATCCCTAACCGTTGAGCTGACCAACTGGAAATACAACGTGGATCCCGCCCCACCGCTAAAGCAATGCGTCGAGGCGATGCGCGAGGCCCTGCGCCGGGCATAGGCAGATCAAAAGGTACTCGCCGTCAATTTGACGACCGGGAGCCTTGGAGAAATCGCCCCTCCTGTTCGCCATGCAACGGATCGTCCTCGGGATCGAGACCGAGAGCGATTTCTTCCGCGCACCGGCACGGATGGCATTTTGCGTTTTCCACCTGCAACTCGAGGGTAACCGACGGCCGAGGGGAGTGCGGGGGGAACTTCCGATGTCGTACTCCTCTACTACCCGCGCTGCGGAGAACGGGCCTATAAGGTGATGCTGGTGGGGTGGGTGGAAAAGGAATATGCTCGCGACAGAGCATGAAATGCCGCCGTTCTGGCCAATGAAATCTGGGAGGGATTCGTGGTCGAGATTATTTCCAAGCGGGATGGCCCGCGCCGGGAGGATGCCGCCTTTCGCAGGCTTCTGTCGGAAAACCGTTCGACCATCACGCGTCTTGCCGATCAGTTCAGCGCGGGCGCCTATTCCGCGAGCAAGGCGGCCAAGCCGAAACCCCAGCCCCAAGGCCTTATCTTCCACGACATGGGCACGGGCGCTCCCCCCCGGGAACCGCTCCCCCGGATACGCGTCAGCCTCAACGGCCGTGTCATCGTGGTGGATGAGAACACCAGCCGCCAGCTTCATCATCTCGGCCAGGTCACGGCTCGCGACGGAAGCGAGACCTTCGTGCTGGCGACGAGCGAGAATGGTTTCTTTGCCCCGCTCGACGAGCCGATCGCCACCCGGCTCGCCGATCTCGATAATCAAACATTGTCCGGCGACCGTATGGAAGAGTGGCTCGTCGCCGAGATCGGCCGCCGGCTGGAACTGGAATGAACGCCGGAGCCTCGTTCTCGCATGTCCACGGGCCTTGCGAGGGCGGTGCATTCCTCGTGGCCTTGCCACCTGCTGCATGGCGTCGGCATGTCGTGTCCTGCATTATCGCCGCCATCCGATTGGAACTCCCATGAACTAGAGGTGCCACTCGAGAGAGCAATGTGAAGCACGCATGACACGCGATATCGATCTGGACGACATCCGCACCAGCGTTGCCCAATCCGGTCGACAGGCCCGAAGCCTGTCGGTGGCGAATCTCGACTATGACGAACGACGGACCATGCGGGCCTGGGAGAATCTGCTCTCCGGTGCTTCGGACAAGGATCGCGCGCGTTCGCCGGTCCGCTCCCTCATTCGCGATTCCTGGCACCGCTGCGCCACCGGCGGTATCGACGCGCAGCAGAATGAGGCCCCCCTCAGGGGAGGGCGCGACGAGGTCGAGCATCTGGCCTATCTCAACCGTGAACTGCTGGAAGCGGCGCGCCGATCCTTCTTCACCATCGGCCGGTTGCTCGAGGGCACCGGCGCCATGCTGGTTCTCGCCGATGGCGAAGGCACCCTCATCGATACCGTCGGCGACGAACGCACTTTGCGCGACGGCATGGACATCCATTTGGCGGTCGGCGGCAAATGGACCGAGGATGTCGTGGGCACCAACGGCATCGGGACCGCACTCTGGGCCGGTGAACCCGTCTTCGTGCATGCGGCCGAGCATTTCTGCGCGGGCATCAAGGCCTGGACCTGCGCCGGTGCCCCGGTGCGCGATCCTTTCGATGGGCGCATCATCGGCGTGGTCGACCTTTCCGGCCATCCCGATATCTTCAGGCCCCACAACACTGCTCTGGTCGCGGCGGCTGCGCGGGAAATCGAGAAGGCCCTGGCCGACCAGCAGAGCGAGGAACGCACGCGTCTCCTCGAAGCCTTCATCACCTCGGCGCCGCGCTATCGCCGTTCCGACGGATTGATGATCGTCGACCGTCATGGCCGGGTGATCTACAAGGCCAACCTGCCCAGGCCGATCGAGGGCGGTTTCCTCGCCTCCTTCTCGGGCGCTCCGGCCCGAAGGCTGGTCGAACTGACGGCCGCCGACAGCCTGGATGGGCTGGTCAGCCAATTGCCGCAGGAATTTCAGAGTTGCCATGTCAACCGGCTGGAGCTGGACGGAGACCTGCGGGGAGCGGCGCTGGTGTTTCCGCCCGTTGCGTCGCCGAGCCTCGTACCGGCCGTCAATCCGGCCTCCACGCGTCTCAATCAGGCCAGGGCCGCCATTATCGGCGAAAGTCCCGCCTTGCGCGCAGCCGTCGACATTGCCTGCCGGGTGGCGCAGTCCAATGACGTCACCTCCGTGCTGATCGAAGGGGAGACGGGCGTCGGCAAGGAGCTGTTCGCCAGGCTCCTTCAGCAGGGCAGCCCGGCAGGGGCGAATGCTCCGTTCATTGCCCTCAATTGCGGGGCCATCACCCGGGAACTGTTCGGCAGCGAGTTGTTCGGCCATGCGCCCGGCGCCTTCACCGGCGCCAGCCGCGAGGGCAAGCCGGGTGTGTTCGAGCTTGCGAATGGCGGTGTGCTGAGCCTCGACGAGATCGGGGAAATGCCCCTGGATATCCAGCCCTTCCTGTTGCGCGTGCTCGAGGACCGGGTGGTGACCCGCATCGGCGACAGCCGGCGCCGGCCGGTCGACGTGCGGCTGGTGGCTTCGACCAATCGCGAACTGAGGCAGGAGGTGGAGGCAGGGCGCTTTCGCCGGGATCTCTTCTATCGCATCAGCACGGTATCGATCCGCGTGCCGCCCCTGCGCGAGCGCGGGGAGGACATCGTGCTGCTGCTCGATCACTTCAACCAGAAGATCGCTGCCCGCATGCAGATGGAGCCACTGGCGTTCACGCCGCAGGCGCTGGATCATCTCATGGCCTATCACTGGCCCGGCAATGTGCGCGAGCTGCGCAATCTGGTCGAGAAGCTGCATGTGCTCAGCAATGGCGGCAGCGTCGGCGTCGCCGACCTGCCGGCAGAGCTCACCCGCGCCGCCGCAAGCAATGATCGGCCTGTGCTCGCTTCGTCACCCCTGGCGGGGACGGGAACACTGGAGGAGGCCGAATGCCAGGCGATCCGTCAGGTTCTTGCTGCCGAGCACGGCAATCTGAGCCGGGCAGCCCGCCGGCTCGGCGTCTCTCGTCCCACGCTGTACCGCAAGCTGGACCAGTATGGCATTCGCCGCGGCTTCTTCTGAATTCTCGTGAGTTTGCTTGGCTTGCGGGCAGAAGCGGCGCGCTGGTTCTTGGCCCTCCCCCTCCAGGGGAGGGTATTGCCACCCATGGAGGGCTGCGCCGCAAGCCTTCACGCGCGGTTCTCCGATCGGGTCACGCCAGATCGAAGCGGTCGGCGTTCATGACCTTTGTCCAGGCTGCGACGAAGTCGGTGACGAACTTGGCGTTCGCATCGTCGCTGGCATAGACCTCGGCCAGCGCCCGCAGCTGGGAGTTGGAGCCGAACACCAGGTCGGCCCGGGTGCCGGTCCACTTCACCTCGCCCGTGGCGCGATCGCGGCCCTCGAACACGTCCTCGGCCGGCGAGGTCGCCTTCCAGGCCGTGCCCATGTCGGTGAGGTTGACGAAGAAGTCGGTGGTCAGCGCGCCCGGCCGGTCGGTCAGCACGCCATGCTGGGAGCCCCCGGCATTGGCCTCGAGCACGCGCAGGCCCCCGACCAGCACCGTCATCTCCGGCGCCGTCAGGCCCAGGAGCTGGGCCTTGTCGATCAGCAGTCCCTCGGCCGGCACGCTGTAGGTCGTCTTCAGATAGTTGCGGAAGCCGTCCGCCACCGGCTCGAGCACCGCAAAGGCGTCGACATCGGTCTGCTCCTGGCTCGCATCGGTGCGGCCGGGCGCGAAGGGCACCGCCACCTCCTGGCCCGCCTTGCGGGCCGCCTGCTCGACCGCGGCATTGCCGCCCAGCACGATCAGGTCGGCCAGCGAGATCTTCTTGCCGCCGGCCTGCGCCGCGTTGAAGCCCTGCTGGATCTCCTCCAGCACGCCGAGCACCTTGGCCAGCTGCGCCGGCTGGTTGACCTCCCAGTCCTTCTGCGGGGCCAGGCGGATGCGGGCGCCATTGGCCCCGCCCCTTTTGTCGGAGCCGCGGAAGGTCGAGGCCGAGGCCCAGGCGGTGGAAACCAGCTCGGCGGTCGACAGGCCCGAGGCCAGGATCCTGGCCTTGAGCTCGGCCGCGTCCTGCTCGTCGATCAGGGCATGGTCCACCGCCGGCAGCGGATCCTGCCAGATCAGCTCCTCGGCCGGAACCTCCGGGCCGAGATAGCGGGCGCGCGGGCCCATGTCGCGATGGGTCAGCTTGAACCAGGCCCGGGCGAAGGCGTCGGCGAAGGCATCCGGGTTCTCGAAGAAATGCCGGGAGATCTTCTCGTAGGCCGGGTCGAAGCGCAGCGCCAGGTCCGTGGTCAGCATCGCAGGGGCATGGCGCTTGGAGCGGTCATGCGCATCCGGCACCGAGCCGGCACCGGCGCCGTGCTTGGGCTGCCACTGATGGGCCCCCGCCGGGCTCTTGGTCAGCTCCCAGTCATAGCCGAACAGGTTCCAGAAGAAATTGTTGCTCCATTTGGTCGGCGTCGAGGTCCAGGTCACCTCCAGGCCCGAGCCGATGGTGTCGCCCCCCTTGCCGGTGCCGAACTGGTTGTGCCAGCCAAGGCCCTGCAGCTCGATGCCGGCCGCCTCCGGCTCCGGCCCGACATTGGCGGCGTCGCCCGCGCCATGGGTCTTGCCGAAAGTGTGGCCGCCGGCGATCAGCGCCACCGTCTCCTCGTCGTTCATCGCCATGCGGGCGAAAGTCTCGCGGATGTCGCGGGCCGCCGCCAGCGGGTCGGGATTGCCGTTGGGCCCTTCGGGATTGACATAGATCAGGCCCATCTGCACGGCGGCGAGCGGGGTCTCCAGATCGCGGTCGCCGCTGTAGCGCTTGTCGTCGAGCCAGACATTCTCGCTGCCCCAGTAGACGTCCTCTTCCGGCTCCCACACGTCCTCGCGGCCGCCGGCAAAGCCGAAGGTCTTGAAGCCCATCGATTCCAGGGCGCAATTGCCGGCCAGGATCATCAGGTCGGCCCAGGAGATCCGGTTGCCGTATTTGCGCTTGATCGGCCAGAGCAGGCGGCGGGCCTTGTCGAGATTGACGTTGTCCGGCCACGAGTTGAGCGGAGCGAAGCGCTGCTGGCCCGCACCCGCGCCACCGCGACCGTCGCCGGTGCGGTAGGTGCCGGCGCTGTGCCAGGCCATGCGGATGAAGAGCGGGCCGTAATGGCCGAAATCGGCCGGCCACCACTCCTGCGAATCCGTCATCAGCGCGAACAGATCCCGCTTCACCGCCGCAAGGTCGAGCTTCTTGAACTCCTCGGCATAGTTGAAGCCCCGGCCCATCGGATTGGACAGGCTCGAATGCTGGTGCAGGATCTTCAGGTTCAGCTGGTTCGGCCACCAGTCACGGTTCGAGCGAACCTCAAAACCGGGACGCGCTCCATGCGCTACCGGGCACTTGCC
>NZ_PUEJ01000012.1 GCF_002982075.1 Labrys okinawensis
GAAACTCTCGCCGTTGGTCGGGCCATCCAGGACCCAGGGTGCTTCCACCCGATCATGGCGCAGAGCGGCAATGAAGGTCTGGGTCTTCCAATGGCCATGGGGAACGACGGCCTCGAGCCGCTCGCCGCATTTGCTCCAGCCGCGGAGCGGGGCCATGTTGGTCTTGGTCCAAGTTTCGTCGATGAACACAAGCCGCTCGGGGGTGATCAGGGGACGGTATTTGATCCATTGCTGCCGGCGCCGGGCGACGTCGGGCCGGCTGCGCTCGCTGGCGACCAGCGTCCTTTTTTAAAACTCAGCTTCTGCTCGTGCAGGAAATTCCACACACTGTGATGGTCGACCTTGAGCCCGCGCTCGGCCAATTCCTTGATCAACTTGGCGATCGTGAAGGCACTTCCGTCTCGGCAGCGCCCAACCAGCCAGTCATGATGCTCACCGCTGATCGCGCGCGGCTTATGGCCCCCCATCTTCCCCGGCGCCACACTGCCGTTTGCCTTGTCCCGCTGCAGCCAAAGCACCGCCGTCGAAACCGCTATGCCAAAACGCAGCGCCGCCTGGTTGCGCGAAAACCCTTCTTCCTTGACCGCTCGAACAACCCGCTCACGAAGGTCCATCGAATAAGGAACTGCCATTCGCTGCGGCCTCCTCCGCCGCAGCTATCTTGAATCACTTCTCAATCGATTTGGGAATCCAACGATTCAACCAAAAATCACCCTGCTCTAGCGATGAAGTACGATACGCCCTCGAAGGATTGGAAATATCTTGGGACGTTCCTGCGATTGCAGCGAAAGTTGCAGTTTTCACCCGCTGGCGAAGCCGATGAGTGCATGGATATTCTGATGGATGAGCCGCCGCCAAGAAATGGCAGGGAGGGTATCTATCGCGAGAGCTGCTGAGCAGGCGTGGCCTCTCGCAAGAGCCGGTCTGAAGACCGGCCCACCACGTTAGCGCCGCCTCTGCGAATACGGAATTTGCCTGAGATTGCAGATCTGCGTGCGCGTGCGGATCACACGGCCCTGATAGCGCGAGCCGGGCCGATACCAGCGGCAGCCATACCATGGCGGGCGCCGTGTCGTCGTCTCGATATGCACGGATCCGTAGTGGCGGTTGGAGAAATCATGGCCGCCGATATAAACGTTCTTGCCGAAGCGGACCTCGGCAAGAGTAGACCCGCCGGCGCTGAGGAGCGCCAGCAGGATGGCGAGGGCGACGGGTCTGAAAAGGCCCGTCACGCGGCTCACTTGCTGCCGAGCAGAGCGGCTTCGAGGATGTCGAGGCCTTCCTTGAGCACCTTGGGCTGGATGGTGAGCGGAGCGAGCAGGCGCACCGTCTCGCCATAGACGCCGCAGGTGAGAATCATCAGGCCACGCTCGAGGCACTCGGCCGCCAGGGCCTTGGCCGCCGCCGGATCGGGCTCGTTGCCGCCATGGCTGGTGACCAGCTCGAAAGCCGTCATCCCGCCGAGGCCGCGGATATCGCCGATGGGGCGCCCCGTCTTCTTGCGCTTGATGGCCTTGAGGCGCTTGAGGATGGTTTCGCCCTGCTTCATCGACTTGTCCAGCAGGTCCTCGGCCTCGAAGGCCTCGAACACGCCGAGCGCGGCGGCGCAGGCCACGGGGTTGCCGGCATAGGTGCCGCCGAGGCCGCCGGGCTCCGGTGCATCCATGATATCGGCCTTGCCGACGATGCCGGCGAGCGGGAAGCCGCCGGCCAGGCTCTTGGCAGTGGTGATCAAATCGGGCTCGACGCCGGAATGCTCCATGGCGAACCACTTGCCGGTCCGGCCGAAGCCGGTCTGGATCTCGTCGGCGATCAGGAGGATGCCATGCTCGTCGCACAGCGCGCGCAGGCGCTTGAGGAATTCCGGCGAGGCGATGTAGAAGCCGCCTTCACCCTGCACCGGCTCGATCACGATGGCGGCGACGTTCTTGGGGTCGACATCCGTCTTGAACAGCCACTTCAGCGATTCGAAGGTGTCGTCGACCGAAATGCCCTTGTGCTCGATCGGATAGGGCACGCGCCAGACGCCGCCCGGGAAGGGGCCGAACTTGGTCTTGTAGGGCACGACCTTGCCGGTCATTGCCATGGCCAGGAGGGTGCGGCCATGGAAGGCGCCGTTGAACACCACGACGTCGGAACGGCCGGTATGGGCTCTTGCGATCTTGATGGCGTTCTCGACGGCCTCGGCGCCGGTGGTGACCAGCATCACCTTCTTGGGGCCGGAGATCGGCGCGATCTCGATGAGCTTCTCGGCCACCTGCACGGCCGGCTCATAGGGCGTGACCATCAGGCAGGTATGGGTATAGCGATCGAGCTGCTCCTGCACCCGCTTCATCACGGTGGGATGGCGGTGGCCGGTGTTGAGCACGGCGATGCCGCCGCCGAAATCGATGAAGCGACGGCCTTCCACGTCCCAGATCTCGGAGTTCTTGGCCTTGGCGGCGAAGACCGGCTGGCCTGCGCTCATGCCGCGCGTGAAGACGCTGGCGCGCCTTTCCAGAAGGTCCTCCGTCTGGGTGCGGTTGGCGCCATGCGCCTTGGTGGCCGGTGCATTCATGGATCGAACTCCGATTGCTTGATCAATGCGCTGTGGGCGCATGCTATGGCGCTGTACGACAGCCTCGTCAATCTCGGTGCGGGACCATCGACGGGCTGTTTTCCGATCGGTTCGGAGCCATTCGTGACGACACTCTTGGATTGCGGCTGATCAGGCGCTTGGGGAGAATCCTGCCACGTCTTGCCGGCAGGCGGCAGGTGTTTTATGTCTGCCGCGGTGGTGCGGATTTGTAACCACTGAAGCCTTGAGGCACCAGTCCGCCGACGGATTGCGGCGGGCAGGGCCCCGACATCGTGTCGGGCCTGCGCCTGAGAATGCGGGCCTGGGAATTTGGGCATGGGAAGGACATGGCGGTGGCGGGTCCAGGCAACAGTCCTTCGGACGATGGTGCATCCGGCAGCGAGGACATGGACGCCGCCGATGGCGCCGAACCGGCCTTGGGCGGCCGACTGCCGCCCTTGTCCATGCTCCGGGCCTTCGAGGCGGTCGGACGTTTTTCTTCCATGCGCAAGGCCGGCGAGGCGCTCGGCGTCAGCCACACCGTGGTGTCCCGGCATGTGCGCCACCTGGAAGCCTGGTTCGACCTCCATCTCGTCACCTCCGGAGCGCGCGGCGTCAGGCTGACCAAGGCCGGCGCCCGCCTCTTCGAAGTGACGACTGCGGCTTTCGGGCAGATTGCCGAAATCACCATGGAACTGCGGCCGGCCCAGCACCTGCGCGGCCAGTTGCGGCTATGGTGCGCGCCGGGCCTGGCGGCCCGCTGGCTCACGCCGCGGCTCGATGCCTTGCAGGCGGCTCTGCGGGACACGATCATCGTGGTGCGGGCGACGTCCGACCAGCCCGATTTCGCGCGGCATGACGCGGACGCCGCCATCATCTTCGCCGAGAAAGCGCCGACGTCGCCCGTGATGGCGGCCCTGCTCCAGCGCGTGCGCATCTTTCCCGTCGCCAGCCCGGCCTGGCTGGCGACACAGGCGCCGATTGCCAGCCTTGCCGATCTCGCCGGCCAGAAACTCGTCCACGAAGACAATGCCAGCCAATGGCATCGCTTCTTCCGCCTCGCCGGCTATCGGGCCGCGACGCTGAAGGGACCGTGGCTGTGGTCGGCCTCGTCCACCCATGATGCGGCCCTGGCGGGCCAGGGCGTAGCGCTCTCGACCAGCCTGCAGGCCGACGCGGACATTGCGGCGGGGCGGCTGGTCGAGCTGCTCGACACCGATGTCTCGCTGGGCAGTTACTGGTTGATCGCCCCGGAGGCGCGCTGGCGCCATCGCACGATATCGACCCTGCTCAAATGGCTGCGCCAGGAGATCGGCGAGCGGCCATCCAGTGCTTGAGTTCGTTAACCAAAGGGCACTTCCGACGCCGCAAAGTGTTGCAAATCGGGCACGGCTGGCAAGATTCGGGTAACCATCCCGTTAAAAAGCCCTTCATATGGAGAAGTTTTGCAGGCTCGTTGCAATTCCGCCACAAAAATGATTACCGGTCGTTAACTTTCTCACGACACAACGAGCGCATGAAGACACGAACCCTCACATCTGCCCTGCGTTTCCTCGCGATTGCGGCGGCAACCTCGGCTCTTGGCGGCTGCGCCCTCTTTTCGTCCTCGCGTGTGGCCAGCACCACGAATGAGCGTGAGTGTCTGGCGCGTGCCATGTATTTCGAATCCAACCGGTCCAGCGATGACGGCATGCTCGCCGTCGGCACGGTGGTGATGAACCGCGTCGAGTCCGGCAAATATCCGCGCTCGATCTGCGGCACGGTTGGCCAGCGCGTGCAGTTCGCTCCGGGCGTGCTGACGAAGAAGATGAACGATTCCGGCCGCGAACGTGCCTTCCGCATCGCCGATCTGGTGCTCAGCGGCAAGCGCTATCCCGGCATGTCGAAGAATGTGCATTTCTTCCACACGGCCGGCTACACCTATCCCTACAACAACATGCATTACGTGGCCGTTGCCGGCGGCAACGCTTTCTACGAGAAGCGCCGGCGCGGTGGCGATGCGCCTTACGCTCCGCCGGTGATGGTGGCCCAGGCCGAGATGCCTCCGCTGCCGACGACGGTGGCCGCTGCCGAACCGATGCCCGCGCCGCAGCCGCGTAAATATTCGCGTCCCACGGCCAAATCCCTGCCGACTGCCGTTGCTTACCAGGATGCCGCCGGACCGCAGGCCGATCCCGTCATCGACATCCTGCCGCCGGCCCGTCCTCGCCTCGGCCCGGCCAAGCGCCATGCCGTGCCCGACGTGCAGGTCGCCCAGAATGATGTGGATGCGGGCATGACGCCGGAGGCGCTGCCTCCGATCCGCCCGCGCGGCTCCGTCGGCAAGGCGCATGTCGGCTCGGCCCAGACGGATGAAGCCCACATTGCCCTGCCGCCGGCCCGTGGCAATGGCCAGCCGCAGTTCAACTTCCAGCAGGGACCGTCCGGTGTCGAGGCATCGGCGCCTGCGGCCAAGCCGCGGCGGCCCATGGTGGCCCAGTCGCGCACCGTTCCCACGGTCCGTATCCAGCCCGAAGCCGTGCAGGCGGATATGGGCGGCATGCCCGAGCCGGCCCCCGCCCCCAAGGCCAAGCGGCGTTCGAGCCTGGAGCCCGAACCGCTGTACTGAGCGGCTCCCATCAAGGATAACGCCCTTCCGGATCCGGGAGGGATCTCGAAGGGCGGATGAGGGGGTCTCTCCGCCCTTTTTCTTTGGGATGAGGGAGGCGGGTCCCGATATCAGGCGATGGTGGCGTAGCCCTGTTCCCGCGCCTCGCGGTCCCAGGCCAGCGTCCTGTCGAAATCGGCCTCCTCCACCGATGCGAAGCCGGTGAGCCGCAAGGCCTGCCCGAGAGGCGGGAACCAGGATTGGTGATGGGCGGCAGCAAAGGCGGCCTTGAGCCGCACGATCGTCTCCGCCGGCAGGCCGGGCGCCGCCACGAAGGAGGGGATCGGCGCCAGGCCGGTCGAGCCGATCACGCGGATGCCCTCGGTCAGGTCCGGGCGATAGGCGCGGATGAGCTCGTGCCAATAGCCGTCGAGCGGCCCGACATCGATCTCGCCGGCCAGCACCTTGTCGAGAATCCCCCGTGCGGTGACGAGATTGCCGACGACCTCGCGGTAGAGCGCCGGACGGTCGGGTGAGCGATGGGGCAGCAAATGATGGCGCAGCGCATTGAAACCGGAGTGGGAGTGCTCGACGGTCCAGCCGATGCGGTGCCCGAACGTATCCTCGAGGCGCCGGAAGGGGCTGTCCGCTTTCACGATCAGGTCGGAACGATAGAGCGGCTTGCCGCCGGCCCATGCGGCGGCCGGGATGGGCGCGGCGATCGGGATCACTTCCGAGAGCTGGAAGGCGATGGGATAGCCGCACATGAAGACGCAGCCGAGATCGTCGCGCTCCCACAGCACTTCCAGGGGCTGCGGGGCAGGGTAGGGCTCATAGTCGAAGGCCACGCTGGCGCTCGCCATGACATGGCCGAGCAGGGCCTTCCAGTGCTCCTCGACCTCCGGCGTGACCGAATACATGCGGGCATTGGCAATGAAGCGGGTCATGGGTTTTAAGATCTTTCGAACGCAAATGAGACGGAACTTGTCATCCCCGGCGAGGCCGCAGGCCGAGGGTATCGTCACAGGCTTCGCTCTCTCTCGCTATGCTTGCGGGTAGCTCGGCCGGGGATGACAAGGTGCTTGTTGACGTTAGTCACAGCCCGCCCGGCTGGATGGCAAGGCCGGTGCCGATCATGGAATCGCGGGTGACGAGCTGCGCCAGCGCCATTTCGCTCCAACCCTTGGTGCCGTCGGGCCTCTGGGGCAGCACGAGGTAGCGCAACTCCGCCGTCGAGTCCCAGACCCGGATCTCGGTGTCATCGGGCAGGGTGAGGCCGAACTCGGCCAGCACTCCGCGCGGATCGATCACCGCGCGCGAGCGATAGGGGGCGGATTTGTACCAGACCGGCGGCAGGCCGAGCACCGACCAGGGATAGCAGGAGCACAGGGTGCAAACGATGAGATTATGGAGCCCCGGCTTGTTCTCGACCACCTTCATATGTTCGCCCTGGCGGCCCGAATAGCCGAGCGAGGCGATGGCCGCGGTGGCGTCTTCCAGCAGCCAGGCCTTGAATTCCTCGTCCCGCCAGGCATGGGCGACGACATGGGCGCCGTTGCGCGGGCCGACCTTGTTCTCATAGGTATCGATGAAGACGTCGAGGGCTGCCGGGTCGACATAGCCCTTCTCGACCAGGAGGGTTTCGAGCTTCTTCACCCGCTCGGCCATCGGGGAGGGCGGCGCGCCATGATGATGGTCGTCGTCATGGTCGTGATCGTGATCATGCGTGCTCATGATAAATGTGTCGCAGAGATCGCGGTGAGAGGCAATGGCGCGGCGTCCGCCTCTTCTCATCCGCCGCACTTGCGGTGCAACCTCCCGGTCGCTAGATCAGGAACAGGTGTGAATGGCCCGGAAGGCTTGGAGACCCGATGCGCGCAATCCTCGACATCATCCTCATCCTGCTGCAGCTCTATATCTATATCGTGCTGGCTTCCGTGGTGTTTTCATACCTGGTGGCGTTCAACGTGGTGAGCCGCCGCAACCCGACCGTGGCGGCGATCGGCGACGCCCTCTATCGCCTGACCGAACCGGTGTTCGCGCCGATCCGGCGGCGCCTGCCCGATTTCGGGAGCATCGATTTCTCGCCCTTCGTGGCGATCCTGATCGCGATCTTCATCGAGCGGATCATCGCCTATTACATCTATCCCTACGTGCCTTGAGCGCTCGTGACCCTGCCATCCCCTGGCGAGTCACGCCGGACGGCCTGCTCGTTGCCATGCGCCTGACCCCGCGCGGCGGCAAGGACGTGCTCGGCAGCGTGGAAACCCTGTCGGACGGCCGGGCCGTGCTGACGGTGAAGGTGCGTGCCGTGCCTGCCGACGGAGAGGCCAACCAGGCCTTGGTCAAGCTGGTCGCCAAGGCGCTGGGCGTGGCCGCCAGCCGCGTGTCGATCACGCAAGGGGCGACGAGCCGGACCAAGATGGTGCAGGTGGAAGGCGACGGCGCCGTGCTGGAAAGATCCATTCTCGCCGCGATCGGCAGGTAGCCGCGGAACAAATGACCTCACCTTGCGTTAACCAGGGCAATTTTGCTGGAGCAAGGTGGGGAACTGACCATATGGCGATGATTTTGCGCTCACTTCTTGCCGCGGGCGGGCTGCTGCTGGCGCTCGACGCCCAGGCGGCTGAGGCCCCGGAGGTGACGGCCTGCAAGGCAAGCGGCCTGCTTGCCCTTCAGCAGAAGTCGCCCGATATCGCCGATCTCGTCATCGACCAGGAGAGCATCGCCGTCTCGGCGGCGGATACCAAGGTCGGCGATGTGCCGGTCAAGGCCGTCGTCCTGGGCGAGGCCTATATCAAGAGAGGGAAGGAGGCGGGCCGGCCGGACCGCTTCGTCTGCCTGATCGGCGAGAAGGGGAAGGTGCTCCTGACCTTCTTCACGGCGAAATAGCGCCGACCGTCCGAGCCCCCCGGGCCAAGCTGACTCAGCCGGGCGGCTTGTCCCAGCGCTTGCGGATCAGGCCTTCCTGGGCCACCGAGGCGATCAGGCGGCCTTCCTGCCAGATCTCGCCGCGGGCAAAGCCGCGGGCCCCGCCGGTGAACGGGCTCTCCTGCGCGTAGAGCAGCCATTCGTCCATCTTGAACGGGGCATGGAACCACATGGCGTGGTCGATCGACGCCGGCTGCACGTCGGGATCGAATACGCTCTTGCCATGGGCGACGAGAGTGGTGTCGAGCAGGGTCATGTCGGTGGTGTAGGCCAGCACCGCCTCGTGCAGGGCGCGGTCGTCGGGCAGCGAACGGGCGGCGCGGATCCAGATATATTGCCGCGGCTCCTGGGGCGTGCGCGCGATGTAGCGCTTCATGTCGACCGGCCTGAGCTCAATCGGCCGCTCGCGCTCCCAATAGTCGCGGACCACCTTGGGCAGATGGCCGAGGAACTGGTCCTTGAGCTCGGCGATGCTCGGCAATTGATCGGGGGTGGGCACGTCGGGCATGGTCGCCTGATGGTGCCAGCCTTCTTCCGGGCGATGGTAGGAACAGGAAAGCGAGAAGATCGGTTGGCCATGCTGGATGGCGATGGCGCGGCGGGTGGTGAAGCTCTTGCCGTCGCGCAGCCGGTCGACCTGGTAGATGATCGGCACGCTGGGATCGCCGGGGCGCAGGAAATAGCCGTGCAAGGAATGCACATGGCGGTCGGGCTCGACGGTCCGGGTTGCCGCCACGAGGGCCTGGCTGATCACCAGGCCGCCGAAAACGCGCTGCCAGCCGCCCTGCGGGCTCGTGCCGCGGTAAAGATTGTGTTCGAGCTGTTCGAGATCGAGTATCGAGATCAGATTCGCAAAGGGATCGGACATGAGGCTTTCCTTGATGGAAGGCAGAGCAGCCGATCCTGCCGTCGAAAGTCAAGCACGAGGTGCGGAAATGGCCGGCAAAGCCGATCTTGTCATCGCCGGAGGCGGGTTCGCCGGCCTTGGTCTCGCTTTGGCTCTGAAGACCGAGCTCGGTGCGGGCTTTTCGGTCGTCATCGTCGATCCCGTGCTCGGCAAGGGCCCCTCGCGCGATCCGCGCTCGTCCTCCATCGCCACCGGCGCACGGCGTTTCCTGGAGAAGCTCGGCGTCTGGCAGGCAGTGGCCGACCAGGCCCAGCCGATCCTGGACATGGTGATCACCGATTCCAAGCTCGACGATCCGATCCGGCCGAGCTTCCTGTCCTTCGCCGGCGATGTCGAGCCGGGCGAGCCTTTCGGCCATATGGTGGAGAACCGGCTGCTGCTCGATGCGCTGGTGGCGCGGGCCGAGACCCTCGGCGTCGAGCTGCGCGGGCAGGGGGCTTCCGTCAGCCGCTACAAGCTGACCGAGGACGGCATCACCGCCGAACTGCCGTCGGGCGACGACATCGCCACGCAATTGCTGGCGGCGGCCGATGGCGGGCGCTCGCGGCTGCGCGAGCAGGCCGGCATCGCCATGCATGGCTGGGACTATGGCCAGTCCGGCATCGTCACCACCGTCGAACACGAACTCGACCATGAAGGGCGGGCGGAGGAACATTTCCTGCCCGCCGGCCCCTTCGCCATCCTGCCGCTGACCGGCCGGCGCTCCTCCCTGGTCTGGACGGAGAGAACCGGGGAGGCGAACCGCATCCTCAGCCTCGACGATGCCGGCTTCCACGCCGAACTGGAGCGCCGCTTCGGTCTCAAGCTCGGCGAGCTCAAGGTGATCGGGCCACGCGCGGCTTTCCCGCTGTCGATGCGCATCGCCCGCAATTTCATCGCCGACCGGCTGGCTCTGGTGGGCGACGCCGCCCATATCATCCATCCCATCGCCGGCCAGGGCCTCAATATGGGCATCCGCGACGCGGCGGCACTGGCCGAATGCGTGGTGGATGCGGCGGCCCTCGGGCTGGATATCGGCAGCCCGGACGTGCTGGAACGCTACCAGCGCTGGCGGCGTTTCGACACCGTCTCGATGGGCATCGCCACCGACGGCTTGAACCGCCTCTTCTCCAACGACCACGATGCCATCCGCCTGGTGCGCGATGTCGGCCTCGGCTTGGTGGAGCGCTTTCCGGCCGCCAAGCGGCTGTTCATCCGGGAGGCCACCGGCCTGACCGGCACGGTGCCGCGCCTGATGCGGTGATTTCTTCGGGTGCACGGGCATCTCGCCCGTTCTTGGAAACGTTGCGTTTGTCGGAGCACAAGAACGGGCGAGATGCCCGTGAACCCGAAAAGCCTGCGCCCTCTCAGTTGCCCCCTTTTCACCAATCTGACAGTGTCGCGGTTCGAATTTGAATGGGGGCCGCATGGATCTGGAACTTGCCGGCAAGGTCATCGCCCTGACGGGTGCTTCGCGGGGCGTCGGGCGGGCGATTGCCGAGCGCCTGGCGGCGGAGGGCGCGGCGGTGGCGATCGCGGCGCGCTCGGCGCAGGAGCTGGCCGAGGCCCATGCCGTGATCGAAGGCCATGGCGGGCGCTGCCTGGCCTATGCCTGCGACCTTGCCGTACCGGGCGAGGCGGCCGCCTTCGTCGGCGCCGTGATCGAGATCTTCGGGCGCCTCGACGGCCTGGTCTGCAACGCCACCATGGCGGCGGGGCAGGGGCAGGAACGGGAAGCCAGGCAGGCGGAGCTGGCGCTCAATCTCGGCCATGGTATCGAGGCCCTCCAGGCGGCGCTGCCGGTGCTGGCGCCGGGGGGCAGCGTGCTGTTCGTCGTCGGTGGCGGCGATGACGCCTGGCCGCAGGCGGCCTGCCGGGCCGGGCTGGCGGCCGCGGCCGCGCGCAGTGCCGCCGACCATGGCGTGCGCATCAACCTGCTCGGCCGCGCAAGCGAGGCGCTGGCCGACAGCGCCGCCTTCCTGCTCTCGGCGCGGGCGGAGGGGATCAAGGGAGCGCTGCTGGGCGGCTGACGGTTCCAAGAAAACGCCGGAGGCCGGACATTCTGTCCGGACGGTAACGCGGCCCGATCAAACAAGCCTCTTTGTTCTGACGCTCCTCAGGCCGCCAGGGCCTCCTGCTGCAGCACGGTCTCGCGCAGGAAGGTGGCGAAGCGCTTGGTGGCGACGCTGGCATTGGCGGGCACGACCAGGGCGATGTCGAGAAGCGGCAGCTCCGGAAAGCCCTCCTCCTCGCCCAGACGGCGCCATTCCTTGGGAATGGAGGAAATGCCGAGAATGGTGATCGCCATGCCGGCATTCACGGCCGAATGGATGCCGGGCATGTGGCTGGAGGTGTAGGCGATGCGCCAGGGCCGGCCCATGGCGTCGAGGGCGGCGAGCGCGTCCGGCCGGCAGCGGCAGCCCTCCGGGAACATGGCGAGCGGCAGCGGGTCGATCAGTTCCGGCCGGTGGTCGCGCGCCGCGCACCAGGCCCTCGGCTCGCGGCGCAGCACCTCGCCGAGCGGCCGGGCCGGATCCTGCGTGATGATGGCAAGATCGACCTCGCCGCGTTCCAGCATGGGCTCGAGGCGGAAGGAGAGGTCGCAGCGCATTTCCAACTGCACGCGCGGAAATCGCCGGGAGAAGGCGCCGATCAGCGGCGACACCATCATGTCGACGAAGTCGTCGGGTACCGCGAGGCGCACCCGCCCGGCCGCCTCGTCCCCGCCGATGGCGGCGAGCGCCTCGTCCTCCAGGCTGAGGATGCGGCGGGCATAGCCGATCAGGATCTCACCGGCGAAGGTGGGGGTGACGCCCTTGCGCGAGCGTTCCAGCAGGCGCTTGCCGATGCGTGCCTCCATGCGCGAGACGATGACGCTGACGGCCGCCTGCGTCTTGCCGAGCGCCTCGCCGGCGGCGGTGAAGCCGCCGCGATCGACGATGGTGACCAGCGTTTCCAGGCTGTCGGTATCGAAATGGCGCATCGGAGCGATCCATAAGAAAATGAAATCCTGCCATAAGATACATTCGTTTTGGCTTATGTGAAGCGCGGCGTATTCTGCCCGCAAGTCACGATCCGGAGACAATTGAAGCACCACCTTTGTCATGCCCGGGCCTGACCCGGGCATCCAGCGGCTCCGTCTTCCCGGCCTGAAAGGGGCGTGGATTGCAGGGTCAAGCCCGGCAATGACAAAGGTCGAGCCAGTTCGATCCGTTTGTCCGTCGACGAGGCCAAGTACGAGTCCAAGTACGAGTACCAGCCCTAGAGCAAAGCGCGTTCATGACTGAACGCTTATTTGCTCTAACTCTTTGTTTTAACGCGTCTTTGCGATTCTGGGTGACTCCGTCAAATCGCAAAACGCTATAGAGCCTGCCATGAGCGACATCGCTTCCGCCCCGCGCCCGGCCAGCCTGCCCGCGCTCGATTCCGTCGGCCTGGGCGCCATGATCGCCTCCGTGCTGGCGATCGCCTGGTCGCCCATCCTGATCCGCTTCGCCGATGTCGCCCCGGCCGCCGCCGCCTTCTGGCGGCTGGTGTTCTCGCTGCCGGTGCTGTTCGTCTGGGCCGAGGCCGAGAGGCGGCGGGCCGGGCGTCACAGCATGGCGTCGCTGCTGACCCGGCCGGGCCTGCTGGCGGCCAGCCTCGCCGGCGTCGCCTTTGCCGGGGATCTCGCCTTCTACCATGCCGCCCTGCCGCTGACCTCGGTGGCCAATGCCAGCTTCATTTCCAATCTGGCGCCCGTGGCCTCGGTGGTCGCCGGCTTCGTGCTGCTGCGCGACCGCATCCGCCCGGCGGTGCTGGCGGCTCTCGCCATCGCCCTGGTCGGCGTCGCCATCACCAGCGGCGCCCACCGCACCGGCCTCACCATGGGCAAGGGCGATCTCCTGGCCCTCGGCGCGGCGCTGGCCTACGCCTTCTACCTCGTGGCGCTCAGGGTGGCGCGCAATACGCGCCTTGCCGCCGACGCCTCGCTGGTTTCCACCGTGGTCGCCGCCTTCGGGCTCATCGCCATCGTGCTGGTCGAGGGCGGCACCTTCCTGCCGCAGTCGCCGCAGGGCTGGGCGGTGGTGATCGGCCTCGGGCTGATCTGCCAGGTGCTCGGCCAGGGGCTGAGCGCGGTCGGCATCGGCCGGCTGCCCGCCGGCGTGGTGGCGATCATCCTGCTCTCGCATCCGGTGCTGTCGGCCGTCATCGCCTATTTCGTCTTCGGCGAGGCCCTGAGCCTCGACCAGCTCGTCGGCGGCATTCTGATCCTGGCCGCCGTGATGATGACGCGCATCAACATGAAGTGATGGGCCGATGCCCCATCGCGGACTCGACAGCAGGACGGGTGGGGCATAGCTTACCTCAGGACATCTCGTCGGTTCTGGAGTGCTGTCCGATCCGGAACCGAGGCCATGTCCTTGGGCATGCGAAGCGGTGGGCCGTCGCATGCCGTTGGGTGATCCATGCGTTTGTTCCTTGCTTTGTCCGCCCTGATGATCCTCTCGCAACTGCCGGCGGCGGCGCAGGCCGCGCCCTCGCAGGAGGTGCCGGACGCGATCTTCGACGATGTCAAACTCTACAAGCCCGCCGACAAGCCGGCCAATGTCATCGTGCTGCTGTCCGACGCGGACGGCTTCGGCCGTGACGAGGAAACCCTCGCCAGCGAATTCCGCCAGCGCGGCGACCTGGTGATCGGCCTGGACTGGCCGACGGCACGGCGCACCGCCGGCGGCCGCCACCGCATGACCTGCCCCGAACTCGCCGGCCATATCGAGGACACCACGCTGCGCATCGAGCGCGAGCAGGCGATCGCGCCCTATGTCACGCCCGTGCTGGCCGGCGCCGGCCTCGGCCGCGATGCCGCGCGGTCCCTCGCCTTGCAGGCCGACAGCCATCGCATCGCCGGCGTGATCGCCGTCCATACCACCACGATGAAGCCCGATACGGTCTCGGCCTGCCTCGTCGACAAGGCGGCCCTCGCCAGCGCCGACGTCTCGGCCGCGACCACCGCCAGCCTCGACGCGCTGCGGGAGATCGAGGATGGCGACGAGGGCGCCGCCGAGGAGGCCGCGCAGGCCCTGGGCAAGGATGCCGGCCCGCATGGCCCGGACGAGCTCTCCGACCTGCCGCTCTATGTCTCCGAACCCAGCGAGCCCGCCCATCGGCTCGCCGTGGTGCTGACGGGCGATGGCGGCATGGGCCAGCTCAATGTCGACCTCGCCACGGCCCTGACCCGGCGCGGGGTCGGCGTGGTCACCATCGATTCCCGGCGCTATTTCTGGGCCAAGCGCGATCCGGGCGAGGTCGCCACCGATCTCAAGCGCATCATCAAGCATTACCGCGCCGCCTGGCCGGTCGATCGGGTGGCGCTGGTCGGCTATTCCTTCGGCGGCGACGCGCTGCCGCTGGTCTATAACCGCCTGCCGCTGCGCATCAAGCGCATCGTCGCGGTGGTCTCCCTGCTGTCGATCACGCCGGCGACAGACATGCGGGTGGAACTCAGCGACGACGACTATCCCAACGAGATCGCGCTCCTGCCCGAGGCGGCGCGCATCGACGCGCCCAATGTGCAGTGCATCTACGGCCAGGAGGACCGCATGGCCGCCTTGGCCTGCCCGGCCCTGGCCAAGGCGCGCCCGGATTTCGCCATCCTGCGCGAGGCCGGCGGCCACGGCTTCAGCGGCGATGCCGACAGGCTGGCCGACATCATCGTCGCGCCGCTGCTCTCCACCGATCCGGTGCCGGGCCGAACCCAGGCGGGATCGGGCAAAGGCCAAATGCCGAGGGCGGATTCCGGCATTGGTTCGCATGCGGGCCTTGCCGGCCATTGACGGCCCGCGGCATTTTCGATTGATGGCGGGGTGGGGACTGACATCGAGCGGGTAGGGGGATAATGGCAAGCTTGGTATCGCTGTTTCGTCGCGTGGCCCTGGCCTTGGGCCTGATGTCGGTGGCAGGCAATCAGGGGGCTGCAAACCCGGAAAGCCGAATCCTGGCATCCAGCGATGTCATCATGGTTTCCAAGGAAAATTTCGAGAGTAGCGAGACCTACGACATCATCCTGTCGAACATTTCCGTGGTCAACGAGTTGTTCCGGCAGCACCTGAAGGCGAACGAGATAAGCCGCTCGGCCCTGACCAGCTACTATGTCGATTATTACCTCGCGCAGGTCAATAATGGCGGATTCGCGCAGTTCGTCTTCAATTCGGGCTGGAACGAATACATCGTCGCCATCGTCAGGCAGGGCCTGGAGGGGATGGGCGCGCGGCGCCATCTCGCTCTGTTCGACGAGGGCAGTGCCGGCGTGAAGGCGCTCGGCGAGGCCGGGCTGAGTGCGTATCTGCGTCGGGAGTATTTCGGCGACAACGCCGCGAGGGACCGCCTGAATGCCATCAACGATCGCTTCTTTGCGCTGAAGGACTCCGAAGACCTGATCAAGCTCAACGCCGCCTGGCTGCGGCGTCAGCCGAACCTGCGCGTGCTCCCCCTCGAGGATTTGCGCGCCGAAGTCGACCGCCGCGCAGCCGCCATCCCCGATCGGGCCGAGCGTCTCCAGGCGGCCATGGCGGCCGAGCCGCGCTACACGAAGCTGATCCGGGCCCTGTGCAAGGCGAGCGGACAGACGCTCGAACGCATCACGGCCGGGGATCCCACCTTGTCCTATGACGGCACGAGCCTGCGGCGTCTCGGTTCCGAGGAGCTCGAGGGCAAGCAGGCCGGCCCCTCACGGATCGTCTGGTTCTTCATCACGAACAAGGGCGTGCATCTCATGGCCGAGGCCAATGGGAAGGCTGCCATGTTCGACAATGAAACCAAGAGCAAGATTGCGGAGATCGAAGCCCCCGACGAGCTGTGAGGCTCTCAATACCATCGGATGCCGGCCGCGCCCCCGTTTGGCTGCCGGCCGGAGTGCGGGTTCTTTACCCTCCCCTGGAGGGGGAGGGTCGGCCTGCAAGGCCGGGGTGGGGTGAAGAAGCGCCGGCTTTGAGGATGAGACGATATCTTCTTGCAAGGAAGGCACCCCACCCCGACGCTACGCGTCGACCCTCCCCCTCCAGGGGAGGGTAAAGAACCGTTCACCTCAGCCCTCCACCCTGATCCGCCCGCCGACGCCGGTGGTCACCGTGCCCTTCTCGCGCAGATAGACCATCACCTCATTGGCGAGCAGCTTGCCGTCGGTCGCCCCGATCAGCACGCGGCCGCGGCCGATGGCGTCATAGCCGTCGCCGCCGGCCAGCATGAAGTTGTTGGAGGCGAGCTTGTAGCGCCTGACCGGATCGAGCGGCTCGCCATTGACGCTGACGGAGGTGACGCGCGCGCCCACCGGCGCCCTGGCATCCACCGTGATGGCGAGGCCCGAGACCTGCGGGAAGCGCCCGGCATAGTTCTGCAGCTGCGAGACACCGTTTTCGAGCGCGGCCTTGATGTCGGCGCCCTTGAGCTCGACCAGCACGGTGGTGTTGCCGAAGGGGAGTTCGGAAAGGATGTCGCGGCGGGTCAGCTTGGCGCCGGCCGGATAGACCTTGTTGGCGCGGATGCCGCCGCCATTGATGATGGCGCAATCGGCGCCGGTGCGGGCGCGGATGGCATCGGCGATGAGATCGCCCATGGCGGTCTCCTGCGAGCGCACGTTGGCGGTGCGGCTGTCGAGCTCGACGGCGGTGGTGGCGATCTCGACGTCGAGCTCGCGCGAGAGCTCGGCCTCCAGCCTGTCGACCGCGGCCTGCACCTCGGGGTCCGCCTCGACCGAGAGGCTGTCATGCATGCGAAAGCTCGGCAGCCAGGCGATCTTGCGGCTTTTGCTTTCGCCGCTCGCCGTCACCACGAAATCGATGGCGGTGACGAAATTGCCCTCCTCGTTGGACTCAACCATCACCGTGCGGCCGTCATAGCTGATGGCGAGATCATGGTCGTGGCCCGTCAGCAGCACGTCGACCAGCCGGGAGCGCACGATCTCATTGTCCATGTCGCGATCGGTATGGGCGACGCAGACGATGAATTCGGCGCCCTCTCTGCGCAGGATCTCCACCTCGCGCTTCAGCGTCTCCAGCTCGGGCGCGAAGGTGAGGTCGCCGCTCTGCGACATCTGGGGCGTCGCCGCCAGGGCCAGGCTGGTGACGCCGACCTTGATGCCGCCGAGCTCGTGGATCGAATTGTCCTTCATGCCGGGGATAGGGCTGCCATCGGCCCGGCGCATATTGGCGGCGTAGAAGGGAAAGTTCGCTTCCCCCATGCGCTTGAAATAGACCTCGGTGCCGAAGTCGAACTCGTGATTGCCGGGCACGAAGATGTCGGGCCGGATCATGTTGGTAAGGGCGACGATGTGCTCGCCCTGGTCGAAGCCCGACATCAGCGAGGGCGAGAAGCAATCCCCCGCATGGCAGAACAGCATGGGCACGCCGCGGGCGCGCTCGGCCTTCACCACGGCCGCGAGCTTGGCAAAGCCTCCGCGGCCCTTGGTGTCGCCGGCCTTGTAGATGTCGTTGACGAGCAGCAGCGAGAAGGTGGTGCCGGCAGGCGCTGCCTCGGCGGTCTCGGCCGCGCCCGACAGCATGGTGACGGAAAAGCCGGCGGCCAGGCCGAGGCCCAGCGTCTGGCGGCGATTGAGGCGAGGCATGGCGGGCATCCCGAAAGGCGGTGGAAGGGGGGAGGGTTCCACAGGGATGTGACCGGGGCAAGTCGGGGAGTGGAAAAGTCCTCGCGCTGGAAGATGATTGGGGATACGGGTCATAGCAAGCTGAACTTTGACTGCGATCGGCAGCGCGCGACGGCCCTCATCTAGGGCTCATTCGCTGGTCAGCGGCCCTTGATGACCTTGTTGAAGTTGACGTCGTAGCCGGCGGCATGCATTTCCTTGGCTAGCTCCATCTTCCAGGCGCCTGCATCGTCCCAAGGGACGTAGACGACGCCAACGTAGTCCGATGGTAGCTCGATCGAATCCTTGAGTAGCGCGCAGACCTTGTCCCGGCCCAGGCGCCCGACGAAGTAGCCCAATTCGAGCATCACGTTCTGCCTCGCGCGAGGCTTCTCTTCGGCGTCGGTCCTGGCTCTGCCGAGATCGTCCGGCGTCAGGAGGACCACGGCGAAGCCGACATTGCTGTTGGCGATTAGTTTTTCGGGAATAGTCATCCCTCGGCTGGGCTGCTCGTGCAGGATAACCGGCACTAGCCCTTGCTGCTCAAGAAAGCGCGCCACGGTCTCCTTGGTACCGTTGTCGCGACCATGAACCACAAAAACCTTGCTCAGGTCGACGGAGGTGGATGGGACATCGGTCATGGCAGGCGCCGACCGCTCCACGAACGCTTTGAAGTCGCGACCGAATGGAACGATGACCGACTTCGTCATCTTCTGGATGCCAGAGATGAGTTTATTACCATTGTAGAACCAATGGTGGCTGAAGTTCATGAACCAGTCGGGGTCAGCGGCTCCGCGCTCGATGAGGGCAATGGTGAGACCGAGCTCCTGCTCCTTGTCGTCCGGCCATTTGAGGCTCGCACTGCCCATCATGCTACCGCCCTGATCGCTGTCGGCAAGGAACCGATCGAAGTCGACTTTTGCACTCAACGCGTCGCTAGTCGGGCGGAACTCTTCCGTCTTCAGAGCGCTGGCTAGCTTCCTCAGGGGTCTTTCATAGGTATTATAGTCGGCCTGCTGCAGGTCGAGGATGGCATTGTTTAGGTCAGCGAAAGCGGACTTCAACGTCATTCTCCGTCGCCTTCCAATCGGGCGGCTGCTGCCTTCTCCAAGATCTGGTCGCGCAAATTCTCCTTCATTTGCTCCAGCAGCGCGAATACCATATCGTTGCCCTCGTAGGGGATGGCTTTCTGCTCAATCGCGGCTTCTATCTCGCTGACCGCCGCCTCGATACTGGCTGGGTCGGTGGGGTCGAAGGATACGGTCGCTAGCTCGCCGTCCACCTCTTCGCTGAATTTGGCGAGTTCATTCATCTGCTGTGTGAGCTTGTCGAGACCCGATACCTTGATCATGCGTTCCCCCTCGAATGTGTGGTCCCCCAGACGATGAGCCTAGATGCGTTCGGCGGTCTTTTCGAGGGGGGCGTAAACGAAAGCGATCCTTCTGCACATCTTGAGGCCGGCGGGCCCTGTTGCGATCCTCCTGCGACACGACGGCTCCTGGCTCATCAGCCTAGTTTGCCTGCGAATCTCAGTTAATCTCCATTTATCGTAATTTTGCGCGGCATTATCTAGCCTTGTATGTTTGCAAAACAACGTGGTTTTCCAGCGCATCGCCAAAGGTCCGTATCAGAGATATCGTCTCGTTCGCTACTTCATCGAGATCATCGACAGCAATGAGCGTCTCTTCCCCATGCGCTATTGCGTTGCGACGTTTTAGCAGCACCACGTCGATGAAGGTTTTCCAATCCAAAAATGGCTCGATCGGTACACTGCAAACAATACAAATATCTGAAAAAACATCAAAATTAAGATTTGATTTGGTGTTGATTAGATCGTCGTTTACTCGACTAAATCGGCGATCTGACGAGTTCAGTATCTCTTCGACTAATGAGCATCGTTCTGTTATGCTCAATTTTGAAGTGGTGGCAAGTGCAAGCCGGGGAAGGAAAAAATTTTTGAAAAATTGCGGACCTAGTTGGCTATATTGAAACTTCCGCAGTGCAATGTGTTCAAGGTATTTTTTTGCTGCGAACCGAACATATCCTTCCCAATGAGCATAGCAGATTGTGACAAGCGCTCTAAGCAGCACACGTTTGGCTCTCCCATCCCCCTGACGTATAGCTGACTTGAGGTCTGAAATTTCCTTCATACGCCAATTGCGATCTTCGGTAATCTGGGCTGAGAAATCGTCCTCCGAATAAGGCTTGCTCACGGTTTGAACCACGCTTCCCCAAACGGCACGGTCCGCTGGATGCGAACCGTGCCCCGCAAACCCGGTGACGTGAACGTGGCCACAGCTGGTTGCAGCCAAAAGGTCTCGATCTTGCCTTTGACGAAAACTCCGGCTCCTTCTCCAAGTGCAAGTATTGCGGGAAGGTTTTTCGCTACTCCGACTGCAATCCCTTCGAGGCCGACTAGACCGACTCTGCCCACATGATGGCCATTTTCGAAGCGTTTCAATGCGTCATCACCTGCTGCCCTATGTAGCAGGCTGAAGGTCTGATTGATAAGATTTACGGCGCCCTCCGCGTCTCCCGCTCGGGCGAGCGAAACGGAACTTTCGTCAATGTATTCTTCGACATCCAAGCGGCCATCATAGGGTATTAACGCATGGGCAAGGAAGCGCATGGCAAGTTCCATGTGTCGCTGCTTTTCCTGCTGGTCTTCACCGACGGATATAATGGTCTGAAATATTCCCTGTTCAGCGGCAGCCTTAACTTCGCGGAAATAGACACCATTGATCATCAACACGATGCAGTTGCGCAGTTCTTGCGCATTTGCTTGGCTTCCACCTGCGTTCAAGCGCTGGAATAGGTCATATTTTGTTTGATCATCGCTGGGGCGCTTCAATATTTCTACGGCAATCCTACTACGACGAATTGCAAGTTGCAGACTTCTGTCGATGGCAGACTGCTCAGCCTTCGGCACATCGTTGATTCGGTCTGACGCCTCCCAGACACCGTTGTGAAGTGAAGGCAGATATTTAGTGGCTTCAAGGACAGAAGGGACCCGCAGGCCGTCCCCCTCCCGCAAACGCCCCATAAATTCCAAAATAGTAGAAATTCGCTGAAGGCCGTCAATCAGCTCCCATGTACCATCATCTTTTTCGAAAACAAAAATGGAAGGAATCGGAATGCCCAGCAATAAGGACTCGATCAACTTAGATTTCTGTCCGATCTTCCATCGAAAAAGACGCTGAAACTCCGGGTCTATCGTTAACTCTTTGTCCTCGTACATTGTGACGATTTCGCCGATGGACATTTGATAGGCGTCTGTCTTTACGAGACGTTGCGCCTGTTCTATTTCGTTCAGAAGCATTGGATAGCCCCAAAGATAATGCGCCATGAAATTCATATGGCAGCGCCCGATCACACACTAACAAGTACTAGGTAGCGGACAAGGGCGCGGTTGACCCACTCCAACATACAATATGGTTCTGAGGCTACCGGCGTCCTGCCGTTAGCCTCTTGTCGATAGATCCGTCTTGGGGGCTCACCCCTACTTCTTTAACCTCTCCAAAATCGCCCGCGCCACTGGCTCGTAGTTCCCATCGAAATGGTGCCCGCCCGGCCTCTCCACCAGCGTGGCCTTGCTCATTTCGGGGAAGACGCAGGCGGTGCCGTTCTCCACCACTTCCTCCTTGCCGTAGAAGCACATGGTCTTCTCGAAGGGCAATCCGGGCAGATAGGGCTTGAGGTCGACGTCCGAGGAGGAGGCGACGCCGAGCCAGCCGGAGACGGAGATCTCGAAATCGGCGGTCGGCTCCAGGCCCAGCATGGCGAGGAGGTTGATCTTCTTCTGCATGGGCGGCGGCAGCTTCTGCCAGACGAAGGGGATCACGTCGGCGCCCAGGGAATAGCCGATCACGGCGACGCGCTTGGCGCCCCACAGCTTGGTGTAGTAGCCGATGATGCGGGTGAGGTCGCCGGCGATGACGTCAGGCTCCTTGGTGCTCCAGAAATAGCGCAGCGAATCGACGCCCACCACGGCGACGCCTTCCTTCTGCAGGATCTCGCCGATGGTCTTGTCGATGTCGCGCCAGCCGCCGTCGCCGGAGATGAAGATGGCGAGGCCGGTGGGCGGGCCCGAGGTCGGCAGTTCCACCAGGGGCAGGTCGCCGAGTTCCTGGTTGGGCGGCGCGCCCATCTCGACCGCGGCCTTCACCGCGGCATCGATGAGGGCATCCGGCCCGCCGTCGGCGACGACGGACTGGGCATCCTTGGTGCCGGCGACGAAGGCCTGGGTGGTGGCGTCGGGGGCGGCGGCGCCGACAAAGGTCCAGCGCCCGGGCACCTTGGCGAGCGGCTTGTACTGCCATTTGCCGTCGGCGGCCTTGGAGACGGGCGCGCCCTCGCACATGCGGAGCTTGGAGGCCATCTCGTCGGAAAAGCCGGTGGAGACGGCGCCGGCGGCGGTGTTCTCGGGCGCCTGGGCGAGATTGATATAGGCGAAGGTGCCGCCCAGCGTGCCCAGCCCCATCACCACCGGCCAGCGCCAGGTCTGCATGCCCAGTTGGCGCTGCGCCTCGCGGGCCGAATCCTCGATGTCGCCGAAGGCGTAGTGGCAATCCTCCTCGTCGCCCTTGGCGAGGCCGTCGATGAAGGCCTGGCTGTCGATCAGCATCACGGCGGCGCCCTGGTCCACCAGTCTGTCGGCCACGACCCGGTAGGCCGGCGTCAGCCCGTCCTTGTCGGAGAGCAAAGCGACGAATTTGGTGGGCTCCTCCTCGGGGGCGAGCACGGTGACGGTGCCGAGGATCTCCTCCTGCACCTTGATCTCGCGCGGGGCCGCCAGGGCCGATGCCGTCGAGGCCAGCAGGGCGAAACAGAACAGGGCGATGCGGCGCATCAACTGGCCTCCTCGGGCAAAGCGCGTCTCGGGCTCGAAGCGATCAAGCCGGTAACATCCATGAGAATCTGCGGTAGGGCCAGGCCACCCGGGAAGGCAAGATATTTCGGCCGCCAATCCGGCTTGAACTTGTCCTTGTAGGCCCTGAGGCCCTCGAAATTGTAGAAGCGGTCGCCGCGCTTGTAGACGAAGGAGCCGACGCGGCTCCACAGCGAGGCCAAGTGGTGGCGCGGCAGGCCGGAGAGCGGCGCCATGCCGAGATTGAACCAGGCGAAGCCCTCGCTCTTGGCCTGGGCGAGCAGGCCGATGAAGAGCAGGTCCATCATGCCGGCCGGTCCCTCGGGCAGGTAGCGCATCAGGTCGACCGTGTATTCCTGTTTGTCGGCGCCCCGCCAGATATTGGCGAAGGCGACGATGCGGCCGTCCTGGCGGATCACGGCCTGGTCATAGCGCCTGATATAGTCGCGCGACCAGAAGCCGAGCGAAAAGCCCTTTTCCTTGTTGCCCTTCTGGTCGAGCCAGGCGTCCGAGACCGCCTGGAGTTCGTCGAGGATGGCGTCGACCCCGGCCGCGGGCACGATCTCGAAGGAGGCGCCGGAGCGCTCGGCCTTGGAGCGGGCCTGGCGCAGGCGCCGGCCTTCGCTGCCTTCCAGCGTGAACTTGTTGAGGTCGACCCAGGCCTCCTCGCCGAGCTTGGCGAGCGAGAAGCCGGCGTCGAGATAGGCGGGCAGGTGGCCGGTGGTGACCTGGTAGAACACCGGCGTGCCGCCATTGCGGTCCACCAGCTCCTTGAAGCGCCAGACCATGGCGTCGACCTCGTCCTCGGGCGCGACGGGGTCGCCCATGGCGATCCAGCTGCGCCCCTGCACGCCATACATGGTGAAGCCCTTGCCGCTGGCCGAGAGCAGGAAGCGCTTGTCGCCGAGCAGGGCCAGATGCGCGTCCGAGCGGGTGGAAGCCTCGATCAGCGGCACCAGCGTTTCCAGTTCCTCCGGCGTCGCCGGATCGAAGGCGGCGCGGCTGGGATGCATCAGGATATAGGCGGCGATGCCGATGGCGACCACGGCCATGGCCAGTGTCGCCCGCAGGAAGCGCGGGGCATCGGCATTATAGGCGAAATCCCACCACAGTTTGTGCTGGTAGTCGACATTGGAATAGGCGAAGAAGCCGAGCCAGACGGTGGCGCCGATGGCGACGATGCAGGCCAGGATCCACTCGAAGGAGGGCCTGACGGAGAACAGGTCCGCCTGGCGGTAGAACTCGTCCTTGTAGAGGACGAGCAGGCCGGCGACGATCGAGCAGATGATGGCCTCTTCGATGTCGAGGCCCTTGAACAGCGCGAAGACGGCGCCGGCGACCAGCAGCAGCACGGCGATGCGCTGGGCATTGGCCATGCGCCGGACCAGGCCGTAGGAAATCACCAGCAGGACCAGGCCCGAAATGCTGCCGGCCAGCTGCGAGACCTCCACGAAGGGCAGGGGAATCACGCCGCGCAGGATGGCGATGCGGTAATGTTCCTCCGGCGTGGCGCTGGAGAACAAGAGGATGACGCCGCCGATGAACACCGCGATACTGGCGGCGCGCGGGATGATCGGCCGGGCGATCGCCTGCACGGTCCGGGCGATCCGGCCCACCGAATGCTGGCGCTGGCGGATCTCGTAGCCGCCGAACATCAGGCAGGCGATGGCGAAGGGAACGACGTAGTAGACCAGGCGGAACAGGATCAGCGAGACCAGCATGTCCGCCGCCGGGATCTGCGGCTGGGCCAGGATCAGGGTGGTCTCGAACACGCCGACGCCGCCCGGCACATGGCTGATGACGCCGAGCACCGTGGCGACGGCGAACACCGCCAGGAAGCTCATGAAGCCGGCATCCGGGCCGGCCGGCATGATCAGCCAGAGCGCCCCGGCGGCGGCCACGGTGTCGAGCAGGCCGACCAGGATGGCCCCGAGCGTCGCCCCGGGGCCGGGCAGGGGCATGGCGTGCTCGCCGACGCTGATGGTGCGCGGGCGAACGGCCGAGACGATCACCCAGAGCGCGACCCCGCCGAGCACGGCGAGGCCGATGGCGAGGTTGAGGCCGGGGGCGAGCCCGTCCAGCGGGGCCAGCACGGAGGGCTGGAACAGCAGGCAGATCGCGGCGACCGTGGCGATGCCGAGCCAGAAGGTCAGGGTGGTGAGGGCGCCCACGGCCAGGATCAGGGCCGGCTTCAGGCCATGGGCCTGGTAGATGCGCCAGCGCACGGCGCCGCCGGTGAGCACGCCGAAGCCGAGCGTGTAGGTGAAGGCGTGGCTGATGAAGGAGGTGAAGGCGATGACCGGCAGCGGCACCTGCCGCGCCCCGACATGGCGCAGGGCCAGCAGGTCGTAGCCGATCAGGGCGCCATAGGAGAGGGCGGTGGCGAGGAAGGCGAGAGCCACCTGGCCCCAGGCGATGCGCGAGACCGCATTGTTCACCTCCGACCAGGTGATGCCGGAAAAGATCTGGTAGAGCGCGGCGGCGGCGATGGTGAAGATGGCGAGCCCGACCAGCAGGCCGGCCTTGCTCCAGTCGATGCGCTGGAGCAGCCCGCTCTTCGGGCGCTCGGCCGCCGGGATCGGGGCCGCGGGGGCATTGGGGACGTCGTCGCGCGCCACCGCGCGGTCGAGCGAGCCCACCACTTCAGCCATGCCTTGATCCCGTTTCAATGCGAATATCCCAGAAGCTGAATCGTTTTATACGATCAGAGCCTCCTGTCAGCAGTAGAACGGGTTCGAAGTGGCCACCGTGCCCGGTATCCACTCCTGAATTGTTCAGTCCAGGATCAGGAGACGGGCCGTTCATGCTGACAGAACATGGCATTCCAACGGCAGCCGCGTGAATTGTGAGTCACAATCCGGCCATCGCCTCGGACGGAATGATGGCGCCGCGATGGGTGATGACCCGCGCGGCGAGGCGGTGGCCCTGCAGGGCGGCTTCCGCATTGGTGCGATCGCGCCGGCGGGCGGCAAGATAGCCGGCGTTGAAGCTGTCCCCGGCGGCGGTGGTGTCGACGGGCGAGACGGGCTCGGGAACCGGCACATGCCCATCGATGCCGCCGTGGCGCAGGAAGGCTCCGTTGGTGCCGTCCTTCACCGCGATCTCGCCGATGCCGTGGCCGGCGAGGCGGGCGATGGTGTCCTGCGGCGTGGCATCGCCCCACAGGGCCTGCTCGTCGTCGAAGGTCGGCATGACGATGTCGACCAGCGGCAGGAAGCGGCCGAAGACCTGGCGGGCGCGGGCGGGATCGCCGCCCCAGCCGCGCGGGCGGTAATTGCCGTCGAAGGCGATCGCGGCGCCGGCGGCCTTGGCCCGGCCCAGCACCTCAGCGAAGCGCTCCAGGCCCGCCGGCGCATAGAGCGACAGCGTGATGCCCGAGAAATAGACGATTCCCGCGCTCTCGATGCGGGCGATCAGCGCTTCGGCCTCGGGAAGCTCGAACAGGCTGCGGGCCGGCGCGCTGTCGCGCCAATAATAGAAGCGCCGCTCGCCCTTGGCATCGGTCTCGATGACATAGAGGCCGGGCACTCGGCCGGCCAGGCGCGGCACGCCAGCCATGTCGACCTTCTCGCCGGCGGCAAGGTCGGCGATCGCCTGGGAATAGGGGTCGTCCCCCAATGCCGTGGCATAGGCGACGTCAAGCCCGAGGCGGGCGGCGTAGACAGCGGTGTTGAAGGTGTCGCCGCCATAGCCCAGCGACATGCCGTCTCCGCGGTGCGACAATTCCACCATGCATTCGCCGATGGAGACGAGATCGGTCATGTCGTTGTTCCTCGCGAATTCAGGTCGAAGTAGGGGCGTGGGGCGTGTTTTGGGCACTACGTCTGCATGTTGATGGCGCGACGCTGGCCACCCCTTCGCCCCGTTCTTACGGGGAGAAGGTGAGGATGAGGGGCGGCGCAAGGGGTTGGGCGAGTATTGAGCTGCCCCTCACCCTTACCCTCTCCCCGCTCGCGGGGCGAGGGGGACATTGGCGTTGCGTCTTGACTTGCTTCGCCCTGCCTTGTCCAACGCGGATCGCAACGTCCATCTTCTAGGCACCCGTTCCCGGATTGGCGCCGAGGAACTCGCCCATCCGCGCCAGGGCCCGCCTGATGTTCTCGGCAGAATTGGCGTAGGAGAGCCGGATATAGCCTTCGCCATAGACGCCGAAATCGGGGCCGCCGATGGTGGCGACGCCGGCCTTTTCGAGGAGGGCGGATGCGAGGGGCTTGGCCTTCCAGCCGGTCGCCCGGATGTTGGGAAAGGCGTAGAAGGCGCCCTTCGGCACGACGGAGCTGACGCCGGGCAATTGGTTGAGGCCGTCGACCACGATCTTCCGGCGCCTGTCGAACTCGGCGACCATGGCATGCACCGCATCCTGCGGGCCGGTGAGGGCGGCAAGCCCGGCCCATTGCGCGCTGGCATTGACGCAGGAATAGGAATTGACGGCGAGCTTGCGGGCGGCATCCCCCCAAGGCTTCGGCCAGAGCGAGAAGCCCATGCGCCAGCCCGTCATCGCATAGGTCTTGGACCAGCCGTCGAGCAGGATGAGGCGGTCGCGGATGGAGGGATAGGTCAGGAGCGAGACGTGCTGGAGCCCGTCATAGCTCATCTGGCTGTAGATCTCGTCGGAGAGGATGGCGACATGCGGGTGGGCTTCCAGCCCCTTCACCAGCGCGTCGATCTCGGCCTTGGGCGTGACGCCGCCGGTGGGGTTGGCCGGCGAGTTGAGGATGAGGAGGCGGGTCTTCGGCGTGATCAGCGCCAGCGTCTCGGCCGCCGAGAAGGCGAAGCCGTTCTCCTCGCGGATCGGCACCGGCACCGGCGTGGCGCCGGTGAATTCGATCATCGAGCGGTAGATCGGAAAGCCGGGATCGGGATAGAGGATTTCCGCGCCGGGCTCGCCGAACATCAGGATGGCCATGAACATGGTGACCTTGCCGCCCGGCACCACGATCACCTCGTCCGGCGAGACGGCAACGCCGGTGCGGCGCTCGACGTCAGCGGCCACAGCCTCGCGCAGGGGCAGGATGCCGGTGGCCGGCGTATAGCCGTGATGCCCGTCGCGCAGCGCCTTGATGGCGGCCTCGACAATATGGTCGGGCGTGGGAAAATCGGGCTGGCCGATGCCGAGATTGATGATGTCGCGCCCCTCGCGCGCAAGATCCGTTGCCCTTGCGAGTACGGCGAAGGCATTCTCCTCGCCGATGCGGGAGAAGGCCGGAACGAGACGAGGCGCGCTGGTGGAAGTCATCGTGATGGCGTGTCCTGGCGGTGCAAGAGTGGCGGCGGGAATCGCGAGCAAGGCAAGATTTAATGCGGGCGCATTCTCCTGTCTTTGCAAATCGCGGCAAGGCGCGTGTCAAGGAGGATTTCGGCTTCATCCGAAAGCCGGAGAGAAGCACGGCCTAAGCACGATTTCCTCCTCCCGAGGTCTATTCGACGTAGGGGGACGCTCCAAGTGGCTGAATTGACGGAACGGGGACGATCTGGCTCCGTGGATGGTGAACAAGATCGACGACTGAAGGTTGCTGGCGATGGCCGTGACGGAGCCTAAAGCGTTCTGCGGTTTGACGGCGTCGCCAAGCATCGCAAAGACGCCTCGGAACAAGGAACCAGAGCAAGCGAGCGTCCAGCCATGACCGCGCTTGGTTCCGGAGAGCAGGAGGCCGGGCGCTCGCCGCAGCACCTGGCGTCATTGGATGGTTTGCGTGGCTTTGCCGCGCTGTCCGTGCTGGTCTTCCATCTCGGCCGCTGGCTGGGCGTGCCCGGTCTGGCCGTCAATGCCGGCCTCGCGGTGGACCTGTTCTTCTGCCTGAGCGGTTTCGTGCTGAGCCTGGCCTATGGCAAGCGCCGGCAGTCCCTGTCGTTTTCCGGCTTCATGCGCGCCAGGCTGATCCGGCTGATGCCGCTGATCCTATTGGGGCTGGTGGTCAGCGCCCTCTATGTCGGGCTGCGCTCCGGGCACCTCGAGGGCGAGGTGCCGTTTGCCGCGCTGACGCTGGCCCTGCTGCTCGGCCTGGTCAACCTGCCTTATCTCGGCGCGCCAGGCGCCATCGGCGGGCCGCAGGTGTTCCCGTTGAACGGCCCGCAATATTCGCTGTTCCTGGAACTGGCCGTCAATGCGTTCTGGTGGGCCACCCGGCGGGTGAGCCAGCTCCCGCTCGCGATCGCGCTCTTCCTCGGCTGCCTCGCCATCCTGCCATTTACCGGCCTGGGCGGGGACACCACCGACACGTTCTGGCGCGGATTTCCGCGTGTGGGCGCATCCTTCTTCGCCGGCGTCGCCATCTTCCATCTGCTCGACCGCCTGCCGGCCTGGCTGGGGGGGGCGCGCCTGTTCTGGACGCTGGCGGCCGGCATGGCGGCGCTGTTCTACCTGCCTTTCGAGCTGCCGCTCTGGACGCAGCTCGTCTGGATCGCGGTGCTGGCACCCCTGCTGATCCTGGCCGGTGCGCGCACGGCCCTGCAGGGGCGGCTCGCGGCCTGGTCCTCCATCGGCGGTGATCTGTCCTATCCGATCTATTGCCTGCATTATCCGCTGTTCTGCTGGATCAATGGCCTCTATCGCCTGCGTTTCGGCGATCAGAACGCCGGCATCGAAGGACCTGTCGTGATCGTCATCGTCTGCGTGGCGAGTTTCGTCCTGCTCAAGCTCTATGACGAACCGCTCCGCCGCGTCCTGGCGGAGGGCGTGCGCCGCTGGACTTACCGGGCAGCGCCATCCGCCGGCGCGTGAGCCGGGCCGATTATCGCAAGGGGCATTTTGATGGGCGGGTCCCAAAGACCCGCCCGCCGTCCGTCTCGCCGAAAATCACAAAATGTTTGAGCTTCCGATCGCGCCCCAAAACGCTGCCTGGGACGTTGTCCTGCTATTCGTCGCTTAGGCGTTGCGAATAGTCTGACAAAAGTGTTAAGTCGTCTCGTTGCAGGAAGACTGCTGCCTGCCGAGGATGCAGGCGGGGCACGAAGACAGGGAGGCTTGCCATGGCTGACACCAAGAACAAGACGAGAAGACTGCGGTCACAGGCCTGGTACGACAATCCGGACAATCCGGGCATGACCGCACTCTATATCGAGCGTCAGCTCAATTTCGGCCTGACCCGCAAGGAATTGCAGTCGGGCAAGCCGATCATCGGCATTGCCCAGACCGGTTCGGACCTCTCCCCCTGCAACCGTCACCATCTCGTGCTTGCCGAGCGCGTGCGCGAGGGCATCCGCGAGGCCGGCGGCATCGCCTTCGAATTTCCGGTGCACCCGATCCAGGAAACCGGCAAGCGTCCGGGCGCCGCGCTCGACCGCAACCTTGCCTATCTCGGCCTGGTCGAACTGCTTTATGGCTATCCGATCGACGGCGTGGTTTTGACCATCGGCTGCGACAAGACCACTCCGGCCTGCCTGATGGCGGCCGCCACCGTGAACATCCCGGCCATTGCCCTGTCGGTCGGCCCGATGCTCAATGGCTGGTGGCATGGCGAGCGCACCGGTTCCGGCACCATCGTCTGGAAGGCCCGCGAAATGCTCGCCACCGGCGAGATCGACTATGAGGGCTTCATGGACATGGTGGCCTCGTCGGCGCCGTCGACGGGCTATTGCAACACCATGGGCACCGCCACCACCATGAACTCGCTGGCCGAGGCCCTCGGCATGCAGCTTCCCGGCTCGGCCGCCATTCCCGCGCCCTATCGCGAGCGCCAGCAGATGGCCTACGAGACCGGCAAACGCATCGTCGACATGGTGCGTGAGGATCTCAAGCCCTCCGACATCATGACGCGCGAGGCCTTCGAAAACGTCATCGTGGTCAATTCGGCCATCGGCGGCTCCACCAACGCCCCGATCCACATCAACGCCATCGCCCGCCATATCGGTGTCGAACTCGATATCCGCGACTGGCAGACCATCGGCCACAAGGTGCCGCTGCTGGTCAACCTGCAGCCGGCCGGCCAGTATCTCGGCGAAGACTACCAGCATGCCGGCGGCGTGCCGGCGGTGGTCAACGAGTTGATGAAGCACAAGCTCATCCACGAGAATGCGCTCACCGTGAACGGCAAGTCGATCGGCGAGAACTGCAAGGATGCCAAGATCGAGCTGCCCGACGTGATCCGCACCTTCGACACCGCGCTCGTCCAGGATGCCGGCTTCATCGTGCTGTCGGGCAATTTGTTCGACTCGGCGATCATGAAGACCAGCGTGATCTCCAAGGAGTTTCGCGACCGCTATCTTTCGGATCCCAAGGCCCCGGGTGCCTTCGAGGGCCGGGCCATCGTGTTCGAGGGCCCGGAAGACTACCACCACCGCATCGAGGACCCCTCGCTCGGCATCGACGAGCACTGCATGCTGTTCATCCGCGGCACGGGGCCGATCGGCTATCCCGGCGCGGCGGAAGTGGTGAACATGCAGCCCCCGGCGGCCCTGATCAAGCGCGGCATCACCTCGCTGCCCTGCATCGGCGACGGGCGCCAGTCGGGCACCTCGGGCTCGCCTTCCATCCTCAACGCCTCGCCGGAAGCGGCGGCGGGCGGGGGGCTCGCCATCCTGCAGACGGGTGATCGGGTGCGCATCGACCTCAACAAGGGCGAGGCCAACATTCTGATCTCCGACGAGGAACTGGCGAAGCGCCGGGCCGATCTCGCCGCGGCGGGCGGCTTCCAATATGCGCCGAGCCAGACTCCCTGGCAGGAAATCCAGCGCGCCATGGTGGATCAGCTCGGCGACGGTATGGTGCTCAAGCCCGCGGTCAAGTATCAGAAGGTCGCCCAGACCTATGGGGTGCCCCGCGACAATCACTAATCGGCGACAAACTGTCACCGACATGATTTTGACGGGATGCTTGCATAGAAAGCGGGGCCGGCTGTAGCCGGCCCTTCACGCTCTGCCAGGACCCGTGCCATGACCTTGAGACGCCCACGCAGAATTTCCGTGCCTGACTCGGAGACGGGCCAGGTACGGAAATTCTGCAAATTCCTGAAATCTGCCGGGTCATCCCTGATCGGTCTTCGAGCCCGATCAGGGATGACCCGGCTCGCTGCGCCCTTTGCCGCTGGATTGCTCCTGACGGTCGCCGTGGGCGGCAGTGCTCAGGCAGGCCTCTTCGACTTCCTGTTCCGGCCTCGCCAGGAATCGCGGCCGGCGCCCGCACCAGTGCCGCAACAGCAGCAGCCGCAGCAGCGCTCGCGCCCGGCGCCAGCGCCGGTGGTAAGCACGCCCAAGGCCCGCGGCTACTGTGTGCGCACCTGCGACGGTTATTATTTCGCCACTGGATTCATCCGCTCCCAGCGCGACGAGGACATGCAGACCTCGATGTGCGAAGCCTCCTGCTCGGGCGGCCAGATGGTGCTCTACAAGGCCAGTGGCTCCAATGACGGCAGCAACGGCAACACCAAGCCGGCGATCGAATCGGCCGTCGACAAGGCCGGCGCTCTCTACACCGCCCTGCCCACCGCCTATGCCTTCCGCGACAGCGAGAATCCGGCCTGTACCTGCCAGTCCAATGCGCGGGGCCTGCCGCAGATCCCGATCTCGGTCGATCCCACTTTGCGCAACGGCGACATCGTGGTGATGCCAGATGGCCTGAAGGTGTTCCGCGGCGCCGGCAATGTGCCCCACCCCGATACGGACTTCACCTCGGTCGCCTCCTCCAAGGCCCTGTCCGGCGTTGTGCGCCAGCAGGTGCTTTCGCTTGAACAACGCATCGCGACCCCGCAATAATACGATCGACTGATCGCATCTGCGCGAAGGACTTGCGATGGACCTGACGACCTGGAAGGGCGTGCCGCGCCCGGAGCGCGTCGTGCTCGATGGACGCTATGCCCGCCTGGAGCCGCTCGATCCGGCGCGCCATGGCGCCGATCTCCTGCATTCCGCCCAGGAGCCGGGAGCCGACGGGCGCTTTCGCTATCTGTTCGAGGGCGTGCCGGGAAGTGCCGACGACTTCTCGGCCTGGCTCGACAAGGCTTCCTCCACGGCGGATCCGATGTTCTTCGCGGTGATCGACAAGGCGACCGGCAAGGCCGAGGGCCGTCAGGCGCTGATGCGGATCGACCCCGTGCATGGCGTCATCGAGATCGGCAGCATTCTGTGGGGCCCGGCGATCGCCCGCACCAGGGTGGCGACGGAGGCCCTCTATCTTTTCGCCCGCTACGCCTTCGAGACCCTCGGCTACCGGCGTTTCGAATGGAAGTGCCACAATCTCAACGAGCCGTCCAAGCGGGCTGCGACCCGGTTCGGCTTCACCTTCGAGGGTGTCTTTCGCCAGCACATGGTGGCCAAGGGCCAGAACCGCGACACGGCCTGGTTCTCGATCATCGACGGCGAATGGCCTCGCCTCAAGGCGGGCTACGAGGCCTGGCTCGACCCCGCCAATTTCGAAGCGGACGGCCAGCAGAAGCGCAAGCTGCATTTTAGGTGAGGGGCTCTGCGACCTTGCTGAAGGGGTTGCGATTTTTCGGGTTCTGAAGTGGACGGGGTATCGCTACCCTTGACCGAGTTGGCGGAGAGGGGGGAAGGGACTCGCCCGGCTCGCCGAATTCATCAATGCTGGCGCGGCGCTGGGCCATGTGGCGCAGCAGATGCGGGTGGGGGGCATGAGGCCTCGTTCGGGAACGGGCGTCGCTTCTGCCTGGTTTGGATGCAGGGAAGCATGCTCATTTGATTTTTGTACCAACCTGATACCATGTTTGCGGCGTCAGAATTCAGCAGGCTTCCGATGAAGAGCTTTTCAAGCCACTTAGGCAAAGGCGTGATACTTGGCATCGTCGGCGCGGCTATGTGTTCGAGTGTGTCGCTTGCCACTTCTCCAGTGCCTTGTTTGCAACTCGAAAAAGATACATTGAAGGAGTATGCGAAAAAATATGATTTAGTCGCTGCGGTGAGAATTATTTCGAGGGAAAAAATTCATAAACCTATAGTTTACAAACGAAATTGGAATTTTATTGCTAAGTACGAAGATTTTGAAGGGCCTGAAATCTATCAATATTCTGTAGATGTGATTGAGTATTATAGGTGGAGAGGAGGTGATCCTCCAAATCGTATCAAAATAGCTGTGACGCCGTTATTTTCTTTTAAAGATAATCCTCGAGGTGTGCTGCTCATCGGGGCGCATTATGTAGAAGGAAGCCTCATTGCCGAAAAGAATATCTCGAAAGGCGCGCGAAGCATTCTTGAGAATTCGGTAGCGCGTGTTGGTCTTTGCGGTATCCAGGACTATGATGAGAAAAAAGCGGTCTTGGCAGGGCAGCTACAGAAGTTTTGACGGTAATAGCTTATCTGGCCGGCGATTTCTCAGATTGCTGTGTCATGGCCGTTCATGCGCGATCCCTAGCGGATTGACGTCGTGCACCAGGTGGGCCGCCGTGGTCAGCGCCTTCATCGCCCTCTTCTTGACCTCCGGCGGCAAGCCGGCCTGGTCGAACGCCTTGTCCATCGAGCGAATCCAGATGTCGCGGGTCTCGGCGGTAACAGGCACGTGGGCGTGGACGGCGCGGACGTCCGAATGCCCGTGAAACTCGACATAAAGCCGCGGGCCCCCGAAGAAACCCATCAGGAAGCGGGTCTGCTCGACCCGCGAATGGGCGACGCCATGGCCGTCGAGATGCAGCACGTGGAGTGCGGCTGCCGCAGGATCCTGCTCGACGATGTCGTAAAACAAATCGACAAGCCGGGAGATGCCGTCTTCACCGCCCAATTGTTGATAGACGGAGGGAAGCTGCTGTTGCATCGTTTCGGCCCGTCGAGCGCTGCATGGTTGTCGCATGGTGATGGCAATGTGCCGGCTCGGCAATCTGCCATCGCGTCGCGGCGGGTTCAGTTGACCGGCCCGTCGCCGCCGATATTGCCCATGTCCGGTTCGGCTCGCTGTGTACCGGTGGCGCGGTTGACGAAGATCGTGACAAGCCAGAGCATGATGCCGACGCCGATCAGGATGCCCGCGATCTGGTATTGTACGGGGTCGCGGCCGGTCCAGGGTCCCGTCAGGAAGGCGCAGCACAAGGCGCCGACCACCGGCAGGAACGTAGGCGTTCGGAAATGGCTATGCTGCACCTGGTCGCGGCGCAGCACGAGAACTGCGACATTGACGATGGTGAACACCGCCAGCAACAGCAGTGCCGTGGTGCCGCCCAGCGCCGGCACTTCGCCGACGAAGGTGATGAGTGCGAAGGCGAGCAGGGTGGTGAAGGCGATCGCGACATAGGGGGTGCGCCGGCTGGCATGAACCTTGCCGAGCATCGGCGGCAGCACATGCTCTCGGCTCATGCCATAGACGAGGCGGCTTGCCATCAGCATGTTGATCAGCGCGCTATTGGCGACCGCGAACATGGTGATGAAGCCGAAGATCCCCAGGGGGAAATTGGGCGCGCCGGCTTGCACCACCTTGAGGAGGGGCGTCTCGCCCTCGCCAAGTTGCTCGGGCGGTACCAGGGTGATGGCCGAGATCGACACCAGCACATAGATGACGCCGGTGATGAGCAGCCCCGCGAGCAGGACGATGGGGAAATGGCGGGTGGGATTCTTGCATTCCTCGGCCATGTTGACCGAGTCCTCGAAGCCGACCATGGCGAAGAAGGCGAGCGTGGTGGCCGCGATGATGGGCCAGACCACGCTGCCCTCCGCCGCCGTCTTGAATTCGAAGGCCCTGGAGACGTCGCCCTGCCCGGCGCCGATCGCCCACAGCCCGATCACGATGATGATCAGCAGGCCGGTGAGTTCCACGCAGGTGAGTATGACATTCGCCTTCACACTCTCGCCGACGCCGCGGAAATTGACGGCGGCGCAGACGGCCATGAACAGCAGGCCGACGGCGGTGATGCCGACACCGCCGAGGTTGAGCCCGAAGGCGCCCGACAGGTTGGCGGCAAAGGCGCGCGAGGCGGTGGAGGCGGAGGTGATGCCCGAGCACATGACCGCGAAGGCGACGATGAAGGTGATGAAATGGATGCCGAAGGCCTTGTGGGTGTAGAGCGCGGCCCCGGCGGCCTTGGGATATTTGGTCACCAGCTCGAGATAGCTGAAGGCGGTGACCACCGCGACCGCGAAGGCCACCACGAAGGGCAGCCAGACCACGCCGCCGACCTGCTTGGCAACCTGACCCGTCAGGGCATAGATGCCGGTACCGAGAATGTCGCCGACGATGAAGAGCAGGAGGAGCCAGGGGCCCATCACCCTGTGCAGGCTTGGTTCCACGGGATGTGCAGGTGCCGGACCGGCATTCGCGGTAACGTCGGACATCTGTCGATACCTCCAGCTGCAGGGGGATTGCCCACAAAAAACCAATCAACCGCCGGAGGGCACGAAACGTTCCTTCACACCGAACCTGCCCCTCTCGCTCTCGATCCGGCGAGGAGATTTTCCATCCCCGCCTGGCAGCCATGGGAATGGGTTCAGCCGATCCGCATCGAGAGCTCGACCTCCTCGCCGAAAGGCGTCGACAGATAGCCCCGGGCCGGCGAGCGCACACGGGCGAGGTAATCGGGGCTGTAGTCGGCATTGTCGGCGACGATGAGGGCGCCAGGCCTGAGCCGGCTCTCCACCAGATCGAGGATATCGGGATAGAGGGCCTTGGCGCCGTCGAGCAGGACGAGATCGATCGACTCGGGCAGGTCGGTAGCCAGCGTGCGCAGCGCATCTCCCTCCCGGATCTCGACCAGATCGAGAACGCCGCCGGCGGCGAGGTTCTGCCGGGCCCGTTCCAGCTTGGAGGGCTCGAACTCGCTGGTGATCAGGCGCCCGCCGCCATTGTCCCGCAGGGCCGCGGCCAGATGCAGGGTCGAGATGCCGAACGAGGTTCCGAATTCGATGATCGTGCGGGCCCGGCAACTGCGTGCCAGCATGTAGAGCAGCAGGCCGGTTTCGCGCGAGACGGCCAGCGGCAGGTCCTTCAGCCGGCCATAAAGGTCGCGATATTCGGTCTTGCTGCGCATCAGGCGCTCGCGTTCCGGGCCGGAGAGCTCGGCCACGGCGGGGATCCGCGCCGGCGAGGTGGCATCGGCTTCTTCGAACAGGCGATCCAGCAGGAGCGCAAACGGGGCGGTGGTCAGGGTGGTCATGGCAGACTCCGGTTGGGAAAACGCATTCTTGCGCCGGACTAGAAATACGAATAATTCGTCGTATTCACTATTCGCATTGCCGTGCACGCCGATGACAGACCGTCGAAGCTCTTCTGTTTCCTCGCGAAAACAGCCCCGGCAGGCCCGCTCCACCGAGCTGGTCGCCGCGATCCTGGAGGCTGCCATTCAGGTTTTGCGCAAGGAAGGCGCCCAGCGCTTCACCACCGCGCGGGTGGCTGAAAAGGCCGGCGTCAGCGTCGGCTCGCTCTATCAGTATTTCCCCAACAAGGCCTCGATCCTGTTTCGGCTGCAGAGCGACGAATGGCGGCAGACCAGCGCGTTGCTGCGCGACATCCTGCAGGATGGCGGCAAGCCGCCGCTCGAAAGGCTGCGCATTCTCGTCCATGCCTTCATCCGCTCGGAATGCGACGAGGCGGCGGTGCGCGTGGCGCTGGACGATGCCGCGCCGCTCTACCGCGATGCTCCCGAGGCCGAGGCGGCCAAGGCAGCGGGAGAGGGCATCATTGAGGCCTTCATGCGGGAAGCCCTGCCGAAGGCCTCGGAAACGAGCCGAACCTTGGCCGGCGATTTGATCAGCGCGACCCTGCGTGCGGTGGGCAAGCAGTTTTCGGAAAGCCCTCGGACGCCGGCCGAGATCGAGGCCTATTCAGATGCGATGGCCGATATGCTGTGCGCCTATCTCGAACGCCTTGATGCGAGGAAAGACTGACGGCTGAATGGGGGCCGCGCCCCAGGAAGAAGTCCTTGTCGTCCGGTACCGATTGAGCGATTGCTTGTGCGACCGCCCCTTGCGAATTTCCTCATGAATCTCCGCCGCGCCACCAGAACCGAAATTCCTGCAATCACCGCCCTGCAACAGGCTGCCTATGCCCCCTTGAAACAGCGCATCGGCATGGCCCTGCCGCCGCATGACGCCGATTTCGCCGCCCTGTTCGAGACGATGGAGATCTGGGTGTCCGGCCCGTCCGAGGCGCCGGAGGCGGCCCTCATCATCGAGCCGAAACCCGATCACCTGCTGATCTGGAGCCTCGCCGTGGCGCCCGCGTTCAAGGGTCTCCGTTTGGGTTCGAGCCTGCTCGATTTTGCCGAGGACCGGGCCCGGCGGGAGGGCCATGGGCTTGTGCGGCTCTACACCAATGAGCGTTTCACCGAGAATGTCGCCTGGTATCGGCGGCGCGGCTACGCCATCGAGCGGATCGAAGAGCGTCCTGACCGCCGTATCGTGCATTTCAGCCGCGAGGTGGCAGGTGCCACGGCTTAGGGACCGTTCAAGAACAAGCGCGCTGTCATTCCGGCCGAGCTTCTCGTGATCGAAGCGAGAGAGGGCGAGGGCCGAGAAACAGTGCATTCATGGCTTCTGGATTGCTTCGCTTCGCTCGCAATGACGGCCGAACAACGCCATTACGACTGTCATGTTAGATAAGCCTCACCGGCCGGCCACCAAGACCGGGTCGCTGCGATAGGCAGCCGGGAAGAGCTGCCGCAGCGCGGTGACCTTGGGCAGGTCGTTGATGACGATATAGGGCTGGGTCGGATGGCGGGTCAGGTAATCCTGATGGTAGGCTTCCGCCGGAAAGAAGCCCTGCAGCGGCGCGATGCGCGTCACGATCGGGCGGGCGAAGGAATGTGCGCCGTTGAGCTGGCTGACATAGGCGGCGGCGATGCGGGCCTGTTCCGCGCTGGTGGTGAAGATCTGCGAGCGATATTGCGTGCCGCTGTCGGGACCCTGCCGGTTGAGCTGGGTGGGATCATGCGCCACCGAGAAATAGATCTGCAGGATCTGGCCATAGGAGATCTGGCGAGGGTCGAAGCGGATGCGCACCGCCTCGGCATGGCCGGTGGATCCGGTCGAGACGGTTTCGTAGCTGGCGGTGTCGGCCGTGCCGCCGGCATAGCCCGAAACCGCCGAGGTGACGCCTTTCACGTGCTGGAATACACCCTGCACGCCCCAGAAGCAGCCGCCTGCCAGCACGGCCGTGTCGGAGCCTGCCGTCGATCGGCTGTCGAAGCCGGGAGCGGCAACCCTGTGTGGCGATTCTTCTGCATTCGAAGCCGAAAACCACAGGCCTGTGCCCAGGCTCGCCGTGAGGGCTGCCGCCATGATCAGAATGCCGCGCCGGTTCATCATCGTCCTCCATCCGTCGGATTGTCGATGATTATACGGGCGGGGAGGGCAGCTTCGTTACGCTTCACACCGATTTGAGGGGGGCGTCAGCGCCGATGCCGGCAGTGTGATCAGCCGCGGAAAGCGGCCAGCAAGGCCGAAAGCGCCGGGCCGATGGCCGCCAATTCCTTCATGTGGGTTTCCGACAGGGCCTGAAGCCTCTGCCTGCCAGCCGCTGTGAGGCGCACCAGGACGCGACGTCCGTCCGCCGGATCGGCCATGCGCTCGACCAGGCCGAGCTTGGCGAGACGGTCGACCAGTTCGACCACGCTATGGTGACGCAGGATCAGGATCTCCGCCAACTCGCCGATGGAAAGCGCGCCATCCTGCGACAGGCCGGCGATGGCGAGCAGCGCCTGGTGCTGCTGAGCAGTCAGTCCGGCGGCACCGGCCGCCGCTTCGCTGAAGACCAGGAATTTGCGCAAGGCGTGCCGGAACCGCGCCAGGGCGGCGTAGTCAGGGTCTTGCTGCCGCTCGGGGTCCATGGTTCCGCGATTCTCCTGTCTGCTGCACTCTCTACGAAAATCCGTTGACTTGCGCAAAATATATCGTATTGCGATATAAAAATCAGGCAGGTCGCTGCCCGACAGATGGATATCGACGACATGACGACTTCGACTCTGGGCACGCCCGGGCAGGACGCCGAGGCGGGGATCCGCGAATTGCCGGCGCGCCTGGGCGACTTCACCACGGATCGGCGGGTGATCCTGCTGATGGCGATCGCCGTCTTCGTCGGCACGGCCGGCGTCGGCGCGGCCTTCGTGCTGCTGCGCCTGATCACCCTGTGCACCAACATCGCCTATTACGGCCGATTTTCCCTGGAGAACCTGCCGATCTCCGCTACGCCGCTGGGCTGGAGCGCCGTGTTCGTGCCGGTGGTCGGCTGCCTGATCATCGGCCTGATGGCGCGCTACGGCTCGGAGAAGATCCGCGGCCACGGCATTCCCGAGGCGATGGAGGCGATCCTGATCGGCAAGAGCCGGATCAATCCCAAGGTCGCGGTGCTGAAGCCGCTCTCCTCGGCGATCTCGATCGGCTCCGGCGGTCCCTTCGGGGCCGAGGGTCCGATCATCATGACCGGCGGTGCCATCGGCTCGCTCGTCGCGCAGATGATCCGTCTCAGCGCCAATGAGCGCAAAGCCTTGCTGGTCGCCGGTGCCGCAGCCGGCATGACGGCGGTGTTCGGCACGCCGATCGCCGCCGTGCTGCTGGCGATCGAGCTCCTGCTGTTCGAATGGAAGCCGCGCAGCTTCCTGCCGGTGGTGGTCGCCGCGTCGGTGGCGGCGGCCGAGCGCGGCCTGCTGCTCGATCCCACCCCCCTGTTCGGCTTCACCGGCCATATGGCACTGACCTTGCCCGGTTTCCTTGGTTGGGTGGTGATGGGTATCGTCGCCGGGCTGGGCTCCGGGATCCTCACCGCCATGGTCTATGCCAGCGAGGATTTCTTCCACCGCCTGCCGCTGCATTGGATGTGGTGGCCCCTGTTCGGGGGCCTCGCCATCGGTATCGGAGGCCTGTTCGACCCGAGCGCGCTCGGGGTGGGCTACGATAACATCCGCCATCTCCTCTCGGGCGAGATGGCCGTCAAGGCGGTGCTGCTGCTCCTGGTCGTCAAGGCGCTGATCTGGTCCATCTCGCTCGGCTCGGGTACCTCCGGCGGCGTCCTGGCGCCGCTGATGATGCTGGGCGGCGCCCTCGGCACCCTGGCTGGCCTTGTCCTGCCGCAGGCCGATCCCGGCTTCTGGGCTCTGCTCGGCATGGCGGCGATGATGGGCGGCACCATGCGCGCGCCGCTGACGGCGACTTTGTTCGCGGTGGAACTCACCGGCAATCTTGGCGTGCTCCTGCCCCTGCTCACCGCCTGCGGCATGGCCTATGCCACCACCGTGCTGACCATGAAGCGTTCCATCCTCACCGAGAAGATCGCCCGCCGCGGCCATCACATCTCGGGCGAATACCATACCGATCCGTTCGATCTTGCCCGCGTGGCCGATCTGATGGTGCGCGAGGTCGACACGCTGCCCGCAACGATGACGGTGGCGCGGGCCATCGCCTTCTTCACCAGCGGGGAGCCCTGTCACAAGAGCTATCCGGTCGTCGATGCCGAGCGGCGGGTGGTCGGCATGGTCTCGCGCGCCAATATCCTCGACTGGTCGGTGCATGCCTCGGAGGATGACGACATCCAGTCTCTGTCACTGGAAGAGATCCTCGAGGGGCAGGAACTCGAGATCGGCTATGCCGACGAACTGGCCGGCGCGCTCGCCGATCGCATGGCCATCGCCGATATCGGCCGGGTGCCGGTGCTCGATCGTCAGAGCGGCAGCCTGGTCGGCCTGATCGCCCGCAAGGACCTGCTGCAGGTCAGGGCCCACAGGCGCGCCGAGGAACACGACCGCGGCGTGATGATCCGGCTGCGCGCCCGCGGCGCGCGCGGGATCTGAGCTCGGCTGCAAGGTTCGACCCGCTTGACGTCATTGCGAGCGAAGCGAAGCAATCCAGGGGCCGTAAACTCTATGCCTCCAGGCCCGCTGGATTGCTTCGCTTCGCTCGCAACGACGAGTCAGCCCTATCCCCAGTATGACCGTTCCCGGGAAGGATCGTCAGAAGAACAGGTCGTACTCCCGCGGGCTCAGCACCGAGAGGAAATCCTCGTGCTGGCCATGGACCAGATGGGCGTAGGTCTCCAGATAGCGCTTGGAGAAATACTCCTTCAGCATGCTTGCCCGTGCCAGCCGGCGGGCCGCCTCGAAGACATCGCCCGGCAGTCCGGGGTCGCGCGTGAAGCCGGCATGCTTGCCGACCACCGGCGCATCCGGTTCGAGCTTCCGGACGATGCCGTAATGGGCGGCGGCGAGGATGGCCGCCAGCACCAGGTAGGGGTTGGCGTCGGCGCCGGCGACGCGGTGCTCGATCCGCCGCCCCGCTCCCTTGTCGGTGGGGATGCGCAGGGCGACGGTGCGATTGTCCTCGCCCCATTTGCGGTTGACCGGAGCGAACAGCCCGCCGAAGCGGCGGAAGGAATTGTGGTTGGGTGCGAAGAAGGCGAGCGACTCGGGCATCAGCCGCTGCATGCCGGCGATGGCGTGGCGGATCAGCTGCTCGCCGGTCGCCGGATCGGCGAAGAGATTGCGGCCGTCGGCGTCGCACAGGCTGACATGCACATGCAGGCCCGACCCGGCTTCGTCCTCATAGGGCTTGGCCATGAAAGTGGCGTCCCAGCCCTCGGCACGCGCGGTGCCGCGGATCAGGCGCTTGAGCAGAATGGCATGATCGCCGGCCAGCACGGCATCATCGGTGTGGTGCAGGTTGGTCTCGAACTGGGCGACGCCCATCTCGGCGATGATACTGCCCATCGGTACATTCTGCGCCCGTGCCGCGTCGTCCGCCCTAGCCGACCACAGCGCCACTTCCTCCAGCGTCAGCACGGAGAGATTGGTGGGCGGGCCGAGCGGGCGGCCGGTGCGCTTGAGGATCGGCGGGCGGATGCGGCCGTCGGCCTCCCGCGTGCCGTCGGTGAGGAAGAACTCGTATTCGCAGGCGACGGTGGGATGGAGCCCGTCGGCGGCGAGCCGTGCGAGGATGGTCTTGAGCAAATGGCGGGGATCCGTCCAGAGCGGCTCGCCCGAGACGGCGTAGGCGATGTCCAGCATGACCTGCGCCGTCGGCACGGCCGCCCAGGGCATCGGCTTCAGCGTGCCCGGGATCGGTACGCCCTTGGCATCGGGATCGCCGTCGTCCCAGCCGATGCCGCCGGAGCCATAGCCGTCATGCCGGGCATCGAGCACATAAGGGGCAGCGGAAAAGCCCATGCCGGAGCGATAGAGGCTGTCGATCTCTTCGATCGGCAGGCGTTTGCCGAAGCCATAGCCGGTCAGGTCGGGCGTGAAGGCTTCGATGAAGCGGGTATCGGGGTGGGCGGCAAGAAAGGCGGCGACTTCGGGGTGACGGGAAGCGCTGGTATCGGCAGGCATGGGGAGGGGTCTCGCTGGTGCTTCACAGAACGCGCCCGCCGCTGCGCCGTCAAGCCCCCTCAGCTTCGGTCGAAGGCCGGGCCGTTTCCAGCAGGGCGGTGTAACGGGCCAGCGCATCCTGCGGCAGGGCGCCGCGCCGGCTGAGCAGGTCGATGCAGCGCCCGCACAATTCGATGCTGCCATACAGATATTGGGCCAGGAGGCACAGATGCTTGAGCTGCTCGTCGGTCATGGCATCGGGATCGACGAAATCCCGGACATAGACGACATCGGCCTCCAGGAGCTGGTTGGTGGCCGGCGTCCAGCTCTCGGGCCTGGCATAGGGCGCCATCGGGCTGAACTTCACCGCCTTGAAGCAATGCGGCACGAACCCCTGCGAGCGCAGCTCCATGTCGATCTCCCCGAAGGCCGGCTGGTTCTCATAGAGCGCGACGAAGGAGATTTCGGTCTGGATGGCCACGGCTGGGCGCAGTTTTTCGCGGCCGTGGCGGAATACGGCGAGCTCGGCGCCCTGCACGTCGATCTTGAGCATGTCGATCTCCGGCAGGACCGAGAGATCGTCGAGGCGGGTCGTGCGCACGGGAATGCGGCCGATCACCTCGGCATTGGGCTTGAAATAGGAAAACACCTCCAGTGCGGCCTGGCGCGGGGTGAGCAGGCTGCTCCAGCCCGAATAGGCACAGAGATTGAGATAGACCTCGCCGCCGTCGCCGATGGCATGGGGCAGATAGGTCTCGTGCGGCCCCTTGGCGGCTTCCAGCCTGGCCAATGCCTCGGCCTGCGGCTCGAAGCCGGTGAGCCGGGCGAGGCCTGCCGCCAGCATGGATTTGTAGGGAGGTTCGCCATCGATGGGATTGGCGCCGATGTCGACGATATGGGTGCGGCGTGCCGGGCGCAGCAGCTCGGCCAGGGGCGCCGTCATGGCTTGGTCCGACATTCACGCTCCTCGGCAGAGTTTCTGCAAAATGTCCGTATCTGCAGTGTCGGCCCGGCCCTACCAATGCCCCTGCTGTTTCAGGCTGGTCTCGACATCGCCGACATAATTATACTGGCCCAGATGCTGCAGCTTGGACTGGGAATCGACCCAGACCTTGCCGCCGATGTCGCGCCAGCGCCGGCAGAACGCATAGTCCTCCGACAGATAGCGCCCGGAGTCGGGATCGACCATGCAGTCGAAGAACAGCCAGTGCAGCGGCTTGAGCGGATTGTTCGGCGGGCCGTCCGGCGTGTAGTTGAGATGGGGATAGGCCTGCATCAGCTTGGGGAAGACATGGCGCTTGATCACCATGAAGCCGGTGGGCGCTTCCGAGACCTCGATGAAACCTTCATCATCGACATGCCGGCTGATCGGCGTCTTGCCGTGATCGACCGGATTGAAGGCATAACGGGCATAGCGGATTTCCATCTCCTCCTTGCTGAGGCCGCCCGGTAGGGTCTCAGGCCAGGTCAGCGCCTTGATCGGATAGACACCGCCCGCCACATCCCTGTCGGCCAGCAGCAGGCGGATCACCTGCTGGGTGGTGAAGGAAATGTCGGAGTCGATCCAGAACAGATGCGTAAAGGATTCGTCCTGCATGAATTTCAGCACGACCATGTTGCGCCCGCGCGTGATCAGGCTCTCCGAATGCATGTGCAGCACGGTCTTGAGGCCGAGCTGCGACGCATCGCAGGCCAGGCTGTACATGCTGACCACATAATTCATGCTGACGGCGGAGATGTAGCAGGGCGTTGCGAACAACACCTTCATCGACTGGAGGGCTGAGATATCGAGCATGACCTGCTTTTCTATTGAGGCCTGACAGGCGCCGGAAAGCGAGGAGAGCGGCGCGTCCGGCGATTAGAGCAGGTTGCAAATGCGAATCAAGCCATTCCCTTCCGTCATGCACAGCCGGTCTGCGGGACGCCTGCCGGTGCTCCCCGGCTCATTTCGGAGCCGGGGCCGTCGGCAGGATCTCCGAGCTTGGCGGCGTGGCCGGCGTGGCATGCGGCACGATGGTGCCGGGCACCGGAATCGGCCCGGGTGCCGGTGACGGCGGCGTTTGGGCGACCGGCAGGGGACCGAAGCTGGAATCGACGGAGACGGCGATGCAGGTCTTGTTCACGCCCGGCAGCAGGAAGATGCGCTTGCCGTTGCGGTCGATCATGATCTGGGTGTTGAGGATCGGGATCGGGCTGGCGCCGGTCGAGCGCATGTAGTTCTGCGCCGTGGCGCAGTCGCTGGCGAGCGGAAAGACCTGCACCGTCACCCCGTCGCAGCTGCCCGACGGCGTCGGCGTGGCGATGATGGCGGCCAGGCCGTTAGCCGGCGTCACTTCCGGCCGGTCGATGACAGCAACGCTCTGGAACACATGCTGCTTGGGATCCTGACGGTTCCAGCCCGACTGCACGTCGTATTTGCTGTTGAGGGCACCGCGCGACATCTGATCGACCAGGTCGGTACATTGCCGCGCGAGCTCCAGCTTACGGGCCTGCTGGGTGGGCAGAGGCGGCTCCGGCAGCACGACGGGGGCAGAAGAGGCGACGGGCGGCTTGGCCTGTGCTGGCTTGCCGGATGCCGGCTTGGCCGGTTTCTTTCCTGCCGGCTTGCCCTTGCCGGCGGCATTGGGCGTCGGCTGGTCCTGCGCCAGCACCGGCGTCGGCGCAATCGTTCCGAAGCCGCCTGCGGCCAGGGCGAGGAGAAGGTAACCGACGCGAGCGCGCATTGTTTCTTCCGTAACGTTTTTGAGCCGAGCAACACCGCGGTGGTGCTATGGTATTCGATCATCTGACGCTGCCACATGTATCGGGTCTGCGCAGGCGTGGATAGATTGAAACTTGCGAGGTGACAGGGCCGGGGAAATCTGTGACACCTTGGCATCATGCCATTTTCAACGAGGCCTGGATCCCTATGATACTTCCTCCATCGCAGAGCAAACCGGCCCGGCGGAGGCACCTCATGCCTACAATGAGCCGAGGCAGCGTGCTTGCCCTCGTGCTTGCGAGCGGTCTTGTTCTGCCGGCCACGGCCCAGCAGCAGCCTGCGCCCGCTCCGGGCCCGCCGGCTCCCGCAAATGCCGCGCCCGCCGGCCCTCAGCCGATGAACCTCGATTCCAAAACGGTGTTGATGCTGGTGCGCTCCACCCTGATCGCGCTCGACCAGGCCAACAAGACCGGCAATTATTCGGTGCTGCGCGATCTCGGTTCGGCTGGCTTCCAGCGCGAGAACAGCGATGCCAAATTGGCCGAGATCTTTGCCGGTCAGCGCAAGGCGGGGCTCGATCTTGCTGCGGCCCTGGTGCTCGAGCCCACGATCACGCTCTCCCCTCAGGTGGAGAAGAGCGGGCTGCTCCATCTTGCCGGCTACTTTCCGGTGAAGGGCGACACCAAGCTGACCTTCGAACTGCTCTTCCAGGGCGCCGATCGGCGCTTGCTCGTCGACGGGATCAGCGTCAACATCGCGCAGGCTGGTTCGACACCGGGCGCTGGCGGGTCGAATGCCACGCAGATCCCAGTGCCGGCGGCACCGGCAGCCGAAGCGCCCGCCGCGCCTGCGCCGGCGGCAGCCCCCGGAGCCAAGCCGAAACCCAAGCCCAAGCCGAAACCCGAACCGAAGCCCGAGCCTGCTCCGGCCCAATAGTTTTCGGCGGCATTCACCTTGCCGGGGCAGCCTTCGGGGCCGCCCCTTTCTTTTGACGGCAAGCCCGTGCCGGGCGAAATCTCGCCGCCATGCCTGTTCTTGAGCAAAACGCGATCATGACCGAACGCGCTTTGCTCCAGCGCCTTGTTTCGACGCGTCTTTGCGGCTCCCGGGGACTCCGTCAAATCGCAAAACGCTATCGTGCCTGGCGACGGGGCTGGTGCTGAGAGGGCCTCCGCAGCATCCCCGTCAGCGGCTCAGTGCGCGGGATCTGGCACCACGGTTGCCGGGGGCCGGACGTTTCGCGTGGCAACCGGAAAAGCCGCAGGAGCGACCCGGGGCAGGGCGGGTCACCAGATTTTTTTTGCTTGTTGCGCGCGCGCAACAGCGCCTTCGACGAGGGTATGAAAGTGTGCGGCGTAACCCCTTTGGATTAAGGGCGCCCTCCAGGTTGTAGCCGCCTTTTCTCGCCTATTTCGCTGAGCATTCCCGGCCACTATGGTGATCTAACGGCATCATGGTTGTAAAATATAAATTCAGCCATTGATCTTTGATGGTTCTGCAGAAAACTTATCTTTGTTGGTTTTTGTTGTCAAACAATAGCATTGTCTCTCTCGGATTTGTAAATCGATTTATGGATATATTTATATCAGGTTCTGGTAAATATACTTCGCAAATTTTGTTCAAGTTTGAGATATTTTGAAGAAATATTGAGGCGGATATTCTAGTTTGTAACACTTTAGGATTAGAAGAAATTAAGACAATGCAGATTTTGTTTGCCTAGCATTCTCCGAATTTTCCAAAAAGAGGTAGAAATATACTAACACTTCGATTTCTAAGTATATTTACACATCGGAAGAATCGTGGGTATTAACCACGAATGCGTTGGATTATGCCATCCTGACGCTACGGCTGCTGGCGCACCCAAAGAGGTACGCCGGGTCGGGGGATCAAGTATTCGAAACAAGAATCGCCGCCCGGAAACCGGGAATCCCTAGGTCAACTGCTATCAAAGCCTTCTTCGGTGAGGGGCGGCTTTGCCTGCAAGACGCGACGTTTATGACGAGCCGGGGTCCCATGCCGAACCAAGACACTATCGATCTCGCCAAGCGCGCCCATCGCAGCCTGCGCCGGCGTATCCATGCTCTCCTGCGCATGGCCCATCGTGTGATGGGTATGAAGGACAAGCGGCTCGGCGTCGGTTCGTTGACGGCTGGTGGAGGCGTGTCGTGCCGGATATCCGCCGCAGTGCAGGCCTCCGGCGGCCTGGTGAACGGCCACTACAAGGTCCTCCTCGCCTCAACCGCATTGGCATTGCTCGGGGTGGTCGGCCTGAGCCCGGACAAGGCCTGGGCACAGTTGAGCTGCAGCACGGTCAATACCGCCATAGGCTCGATTCCGGCACAAAACACCATGCGGTGTTCCCCGAGCACCGGTCAGGCTCTCCAGATCATCGCAAACCAGGATGGTGCTCAGGGAGCGACGCCCGAGGATCTGGTCCTGGGCGGCGGCGGCAACAACGGTACCTCCGGAATCTCCCAGTTCTTCCGCGGCGGCATCGATAACAGCAACAATGTCTTTGTCCAGATCGGAGACCCGAGCCGCCAGGGCTCTCGGTTCAATGTCTATGCCAACCAGATGGCGATCGGCATGGGCGCCGTCGCCATTCAGAATACGTTTGCCATTGGCGTGAACTCCAATGCTTCGGGCGCGACGGCCGAAGCCATGGGATACAACGCCAATGCCAGCGGCTCCAATGCCATTGCGGTTGGAACCAATACGCAGGCTATCGGCGCCAATGCCATTGCCGTGGGGGTGGGATCCCTCGCCAATGGCCTCAACGCGGTCGCCATTGCGCGCGGCTCGCAGGCCATGTCCGATGGAGACGTGGCGATAGGCCAGGGTGCCTATGCCAATGGTGCCAACGCCACCGGCACCGGCTTCGGCACGGTGGCGCTCGGCGCCAGCGCCGTCGCCAAGAACACGGCCGGCGGCATTACCGCCGGTGTTGCTATCGGTGGTTTCGCCAATGCAACCTCCACCGCGACCAACGGGTCCTCGCCCGTCGCCATCGGCCCGAGCGCCAATGCCTCGGGTACCGGCTCGCAGGTGGCGATCGGCGATCAGGCCAAGGCCACCGGCAAGAACGCGGTCGGCATCGGCGGCAATGCCTTTTCCACCGGCACGGCAGCGACCGGTGACTATTCGGTTGCCATCGGTGCCGGCACGCAGGCCGGCGGCCTGAATTCGCTGGCTTTCGGCGGCAATGTCGGCGGCGGCGCCAATGCGGCTGCCGCCAATTCGATCGCTATCGGCGCTCAATCGCTGGTCGCCGCCGCGGCGAGTTCCGGCATCGCCATCGGCCGCGGCGCCGCGGTGAATGGTGCCAACGGCATTGCCATGGGCGATGGCACCATCAGTGGCTCGACCGGCCAAAACGTCGCCATCGGCTCTGGCGGGACGATCGCCAATTCCACCACGGCTACGGGAACGGCCGTCGCGATTGGCGGCGGCCAGAAGGCAACCGGCGATGGCGCAGTGGCGATCGGCGATCCGAATGTCTCGAACGGCACCGGTGCCGTCGCGGTCGGTGCGAACAACACAGCCGCCGGCAATGCTGCCGGTACCACCGCCGCGGCGGGCGCCGTTGCCATCGGCAATGCCAATTTCGCCGTCGGCCAGGGCTCGGTTTCCCTGGGCAATCAGTCCAATGCCGCCGCGGCCGGTGCCCTCGCTTTCGGTGACAAGGCCACGGGCGCCGCCGCCAATGCGGTCGCTCTCGGCTCGGGTTCGAATGCGGGCAATGCCAATGACGTCGCGCTCGGCGCCGGTTCGACCACGGCCGCCGTGGTCAACACGCCGAGCGGCACGATCAACGGCACGAGCTATGCTTATGCCGGCAATGCCGCCAACTCGACGGTCAGCATCGGCTCGTCCGGCAAGGAGAGGACCCTCACCAATCTCGCGGCCGGCCGTATCAGCGCCACCTCCACCGATGCGGTGAACGGCTCGCAGCTCTTCGCCACGAACCAGGCGGTGAACGCGATCGGCACGTCGGTGACGGCGCTCGGCAACAACGTCAACAATCTCGGCAATTCGACCGCGAGCAATCTCGGCGGCGGCTCGACCTACAATCCCGCGACGGGCACGGTGAGCGCGCCGAGCTACACGATCGGCGGCACCACCTACAACAATGTCGGCAACGCCTTCAACGCGGTGAACACCAGCGTGACGGCGCTGCAGACCGATGCGCTGCAGTGGAACAAGACGCTCGGCGCCTACGATGCCAGCCATGGCAGCGGTTCGCCGCAGAAGATCACCAACGTCGCCAATGGCGCGGTGACTTCGACCTCCACCGATGCCGTCAACGGCCAGCAGCTCTACGACGTGCAGCAGACCGCGAGCAAGGGCTGGAACGCCAATACGGGCACGGTCGCCGGCAGCACGGGCACCGCGTCGGGCAGCGCGCTGACCAATATCGCGCCTGGCGGCACCGTGACCTACCAGGCCGGCAACAACATCGCGATCACGCAGACCGGCAACACCATCGCCATCGCCACGTCGATGACGCCGACCTTCACCAGCGTCACGGCCGGCAATTCCAAGCTCGACACCACCGGGCTCACGATCACGGGCGGGCCGAGCGTGACGACGGCCGGCATCAACGCGGCCGGCAAGTCGATCACCAATGTGGCCAATGGTGTCGCCGCCACCGACGCTGTCAATCTGAGCCAGCTCAACACTGTCTCCACCTCGGTGACGGCGCTCGGCAACAACGTCAACAATTTGGGTAATTCGACCGCTTCCACCATCGGCGGCGGCACGACGTTCAACACCGGAACGGGTACACTCTCGGGCTTCAGCCAGAACATCAATCCGATCAGCAACACCGGTGCGGTCGGCGCGGCTGCCACGCAGACGACCATCGCCGGTGCGCTGACCCAGTTGAACACCAATACCTCCAATCTGGCCAACATCGCGGTCAAATACGATGCTCCCGGCGGCAACAAGATCACGCTGGGCGCCACGGGCGGTGCGGGAGCGCCGGCCGGTGGCGTGACGATCACCAACCTGGCCAATGGCGCGGTGACGGCGTCTTCGACCGATGCCGTCAATGGCTCGCAGCTCCTCGCCGTACAGCAGACAGCCAACAAGGGCTGGAATCTCTCCACCAACAAGGGCGCGACGACGAGCAATATCGCGCCGGGCGGCACGGTGGATCTCAACAATTCCGACGGCAATGTGGTGATCACGCAGGCCGGTCCGAACGCCACCTTCAACCTGGCGAGCAATCTCGCCATTGCCAGCAGCATCACGGTCGGCAATTCCAAGCTCGACACCACGGGCCTGACCATCACGGGCGGGCCAAGCGTGACGACGGCCGGCATCAATGCGGCGAGCAAGTCGATCACCAATGTGGCCAATGGTGTCGCCGCCACCGACGCCGTCAATCTCAGTCAGCTCAACACTGTCTCGACGTCGGTGACGACGGTTGGGAACAACCTCAACAATCTGGGCAACACCACGGCCTCCACTCTTGGCGGCGGAACGACCTTCAACACCACGACCGGTACGCTGTCGGGCTTCAGCCAAGGCGTCAAGGCAGTCGATACCAAGGGCAATGTGGCTGGCACCTCCAGCACCTTCACCACAGTGGCGGGTGCGCTGACGCAGCTCGACACCAACACCACCAACCTCGCCAATGCCGCGGTGAAGTATGACGACCCGGCGGTGAAGGACAGGATCACCCTCGGCAATGCCGGGACGCCGGTGACCATCGGCAATGTCGCCAATGGCGTGGCCGCCAACGACGCGGTCAATGTCAGCCAGCTGCAGGCGGTGGGCGCCAATGCCAATGCCGGCTGGAACCTCTCGACCGGCGGGAACACGGCAGGCAAGAGCAATATCGGCCCCGGCGGCACGGTGGATCTGAGCAACACCGACGGCAATATCGTCATCGCTCATACCGGTCCGAATGCCACCTTCAACCTTGCGAGCAATCTCAATATTGCCAACAGCATCACGGTCGGCAATTCCAAGCTCGACACCACCGGGCTCACCATCACGGGCGGGCCGAGCGTGACGACGGCGGGCATCAACGCCGCGACCAAGTCGATCACCAATGTCGCGGCCGGCACCGACGCCACCGATGCGGTCAATCTGAGCCAGTTGAACACCGTCTCAACGTCGGTGACCACGATCGGCAACAACGTCAACAATCTCGGCAATTCGACCGCCAGCAATCTCGGCGGCGGCTCGACCTACAATCCCGCGACGGGCACGGTGAGTGCGCCGAGCTACACGATCGGCGGCGCCACCTACAACAATGTCGGCAACGCCTTCAACGCGGTGAACACCAGCGTGACGGCGCTGCAGACCGATGCGCTGCAGTGGAACAAGACGCTCGGCGCCTACGATGCCAGCCATGGCAGCGGTTCGCCGCAGAAGATCACCAACGTCGCCAATGGCGCGGTGACTTCGACCTCCACCGATGCCGTCAACGGCCAGCAGCTCTACGACGTGCAGCAGACCGCCAGCAAGGGCTGGAACGCCAATACGGGCACGGTTGCCGGCAGCACGGGCACGGCATCGGGCAGCGCGCTGACCAATATCGCGCCCGGCGGCACCGTGACCTACCAGGCCGGCAACAACATCGCGATCACGCAGACCGGCAACACCATCGCCATCGCCACGTCGATGACGCCGACCTTCACCAGCGTCACGGCCGGCAATTCCAAGCTCGACACCACGGGCCTGACCATCACGGGCGGCCCGAGCGTGACGACGGCCGGCATCAACGCGGCCGGCAAGTCGATCACCAATGTGGCCAATGGTGTCGCCGCCACCGATGCGGTGAATCTGAGCCAGCTCAACACCGTCTCCACCTCGGTGACGGCGCTCGGCAACAACGTCAACAATTTGGGTAATTCGACCGCTTCCACCATCGGCGGTGGCACGACGTTCAACACCGGAACGGGTACGCTGTCGGGCTTCAGCCAGAACGTCACGGCGATCGACGGCAAGGGCAACGCGGCGGCGTCGGCCACCAATTTCACCACTGTGGCGGGTGCGCTGACGCAGCTCGACACCAACACCACCAACCTCGCCAATGCCACGGTGAAGTATGACGACCCGGCGGTGAAGGACAGGATCACCCTCGGCAATGCCGGGACGCCGGTGACCATCGGCAATGTCGCGAACGGCGTCGCCGCCACCGATGCGGTCAATGTCAGCCAGCTGCAGGCGGTCGGCAACAATGCCAATGCCGGCTGGAACCTCTCGACCGGCGGCGATACGGCGAACAAGAGCAATGTCGGCCCCGGCGGCACGGTGGATCTGAGCAACACCGATGGCAATATCGTCATCGCCCATAACGGTACGAACGCCACCTTCGACCTCGCCAAGAGCATCACGCTGGACAGCGTCACGGCAGGCGGCAACACGCTCGACGCCACCGGCCTGACGGTGGGCGGCACCACGGTGACGACGAATGGCCTGACCATCACGGGCGGGCCGAGCGTGACCACGGCGGGCATCGATGCCGGCGGCAAGGCGATCACCAATGTCGCCGCCGGCACCAATGCCACCGATGCGGTCAATCTGAGCCAGTTGAACACCGTCTCGACGTCGGTCACGACGATCGGCAACAACGTCAACAATCTCGGCAATTCGACCGCCTCCACCATCGGCGGCGGCACGACGTTCGATACCGGAACGGGTACGCTGTCGGGCTTCAGCCAGAACGTCACGGCGATCGATACCAAGGGCAATGCGGCGGCTTCCGCCACGAACTTCACCACGGTGGCGGGTGCGTTGACGCAGCTCGACACCAACACCACCAACCTCGCCAATGTCGCGGTGAAGTATGACGATCCGGCGGTGAAGGACAGGATCACCCTCGGCAATGCCGGGACGCCTGTCACCATCGGCAATGTCGCCAATGGCGTGGCGGCCAATGACGCGGTCAATGTCAGCCAGCTCGATGCGGTCAGCCAGACCGCGAGCAAGGGCTGGACCCTTTCCACCAACAAGGGTGCGACCACCAGCAAGGTGGCGCCGGGCGATACGGTCGATCTCAGCAACACCGACGGCAATGTCGTGATCGGCCAATCCGGTACGAACGCGACCTTCGATCTCGCCTCCAATGTGAAGATCGCCAACAGCCTGTCCGTCGGCGCGGTAACGATCGACACAACCAGCGTGGTGGTGGGCGCTTCCAAGCTCGACGCCACGGGTCTCGTCATCAATGGCGGCCCGAGCGTTACCACGGCCGGGGTCGATGGCGGTGGCAAGAAGATCACCAACGTCGCCAATGGAGACGTCACGGCGACCTCGACCGATGCGATCAATGGCTCGCAGCTCTTCGCCGTGGTCGGCAATGCCACGGCCAATGCGGTGCAGTATGACGACGCCACCAGGACCAAGATCACCCTCGGCGGCGCCGGTGCGACGCAACCGACCCAGATCACCAATCTCGCCAATGGCGCGGTAGCGGCCGGTTCGACCGACGCGGTGAACGGCTCGCAGCTCTATGACGTGCAGCAGACGGCCAATAAGGGCTGGAACCTGACCGCCAACGGCGCCGATTCTTCCAATGTCGCGCCGGGCGACACGGTTGACCTCAACAATACCGACGGAAACCTCGCCATCACCAAGACCGGCAACGCCGTCACCTTCAACCTGTCCAAGGACATCGCCGTAGACAGCGTCACGACCGGCAATTCCACGCTCGACACCACCGGCCTCACCATCGCGGGCGGGCCGAGCGTAACGACAGCCGGTATCGATGCCGGCGGCAAGGCGATCACCAATGTCGCCACCGGCACCAAGGCAACCGATGCGGTCAATCTGAGCCAGTTGAACACCGTCTCGACCTCGGTCACGACGATCGGCAATAACGTCAACAATCTCGGCAATTCGACGGCGTCGACGATCGGCGGCGGCTCGACCTACGATCCGAATACCGGCACGCTGTCCGGCTTCAACCAGGCTGTCACGGCGATCGACGCCAAGGGCAATGCCGCCGGCGCGCCGACCACCTACACCACCGTTGGCGGTGCGCTGACGCAGCTCGACACCAACACCACCAACCTTGCCAATGCCGCGGTGAAATATGACGACCCGGCGGTGAAGGACAAGATCACGCTGGGCGGCATCGGGGCGAGCGACCTCACCCTGATCACCAACCTCGCCAAGGGCAATATCGCCGCGGCGTCGACCGATGCGGTCAATGGCTCGCAGCTCTACGCGGTGTCGAATTCGGTCGCCGACAATCTCGGCGGTGGCTCGACCGTCAATCCGGATGGCACGGTGAGCGCCCCCAGCTATGTGATTGGCGGCAACACCTACAACAATGTCGGCAATGCGCTCGGTGCCGTGGATACCAGCGTGACGGCGTTGCAGACAGACGCCCTGCAGTGGAACAGCACGCTGGGCGCCTATGATGCCAGCCATGGCAGCGGCTCGCCGCAGAAGATCTCGAATGTCGCCAACGGCGTTGCCGCCAATGACGCGGTCAATGTCAGCCAGCTGCAGGCGGTCGGCAACAATGCCAATGCCGGCTGGAATCTCTCGACCGGCGGCGACACGGCGAACAAGAGCAATGTCGGCCCCGGCGGCACGGTGGATCTGAGCAACACCGACGGCAATATCGTCATCGCCCATAACGGTGCGAACGCCACCTTCGACCTCGCCAAGAGCATTACGCTGGACAGCGTGACGGCAAGCGGGAATACGCTCGACGCCACCGGCCTGACGGTGGGCGGCACCACGGTGACGACGAATGGCCTCGTCATCGCGGGCGGGCCGAGCGTGACGACGGCGGGTATCGATGCCGGCGGCAAGGCGATCACCAATGTCGCCGCCGGCACCAATGCCACCGATGCGGTGAATGTCGGCCAGCTGCAGGCTGTCGGCAACTCCGCCAACAATCTCGGCAACTCGACCGCCTCGACGTTAGGGGGTGGTACAAGCTATGACCCGGCGACCGGTACGCTCTCGGGCTTCAGCCAGAACGTCACGGCGATCGACGGCAAGGGCAACGCGGCTGCTTCCGCCACCAATTTCACCACTGTGGCCGGGGCGCTGACGCAGCTCGACACCAACACCACCAACCTCGCCAATGCCGCGGTGAAATATGACGACCCGGCGGTGAAGGATAGGATCACGCTCGGCAATGCCGGCACGCCTGTCACCATCGGCAATGTCGCGAACGGCGTGGCGGCCACCGACGCGGTCAATGTCAGCCAGCTGCAGGCGGTCGGCGCCAATGCCAATGCCGGCTGGAACCTCTCGACCGGCGGCGATACGGCGAACAAGAGCAATGTCGGTCCCGGCGGCACGGTGGATCTGAGCAACACCGACGGCAATATCGTCATCGCCCATAACGGTACGAACGCCACCTTCGACCTCGCCTCGAACGTGAAGATCGCCAACAGCCTGTCCGTCGGCACCGTGACGATCGATACTTCCAGCGTGGTGGTGGGCGCCTCCAAGCTCGACGCCACCGGTTTGACCATCACGGGCGGGCCGAGCGTGACCACGGCCGGCATCGATGCCGGCGGCAAGGCGATCACCAATGTCGCGGCCGGCACCAACGCCACCGATGCGGTCAATCTCAGTCAGCTCAACACCGTGTCGACGTCGGTGACAGCGCTCGGCAACAACGTCAACAATTTGGGTAACACCACGGCCTCCACTCTTGGCGGCGGCGCGACCTATGACCCCAATGCCGGTACGCTCTCGGGCTTCAGCCAGAACGTCACGGCGATCGATACAAAGGGCAATGTCGGAACGACCACGGGCTACACCACCGTAGCTGGGGCGTTGACGCAGCTCGACACCAACACCACCAACCTCGCCAATGCCACTGTGAAGTATGACGACCCGGCGGTGAAGGACAGGATCACCCTCGGCAATGCCGGGACGCCGGTGACCATCGGCAATGTCGCGAACGGCGTCGCCGCCACCGATGCGGTCAATGTCAGCCAGCTGCAGGCAGTGGGGGCCAATGCCAATGCCGGCTGGAACCTCTCGACCGGCGGCGATACGGCGAACAAGAGCAATGTCGGTCCCGGCGGCACGGTGGATCTGAGCAACACCGACGGCAATATCGTCATCGCCCATAACGGTACGAACGCCACCTTCGACCTCGCCAAGAGCATCACGCTGGACAGCGTCACGGCAGGCGGGAATACACTCGATGCCACCGGCCTGACGGTGGGCGGCACCACGGTGACGACGAATGGCCTCGTCATCGCGGGCGGGCCGAGCGTGACCACGGCTGGCATCGATGCCGGCGGCAAGGCGATCACCAATGTCGCGGCCGGCACCAATGCCACCGATGCGGTGAATGTCGGCCAGCTGCAGGCTGTCGGCAACTCCGCCAACAATCTCGGCAACTCGGTTGCCAGCAGTCTCGGTGGCGGTTCGAGCTATGATCCGACCACCGGCACGGTGAGCGCGCCGAGCTACCTGATCGGCGGCACCGCCTACAACGATGTCGGCAATGCCTTCAACGCGGTGAATACCTCGGTGACGGCGCTGCAGACAGACGCGCTGCAATGGAATTCGACGCTCGGCGCTTATGACGCCAGCCATGGCAGCGGTTCGCCGCAGAAGATCACCAACGTCGCCAATGGCGACGTGTCGGCCACCTCGACCGATGCGATCACGGGCCAGCAGCTCTATGACGTGCAGCAAACGGCGAACAAGGGCTGGAACCTCAGCGCCAATGGCGCCAATTCGTCCAACGTGGCCCCGGGCGATACGGTTGACCTCAACAACACCGACGGCAATATCGCCATCGCCAAATCGGGCAACGCCGTCACCTTCAACCTTGCCAATGATGTCACCATCGTCAGCAGCCTGACGATCGGGGCCGCCAAGATCGACACCACCGGCCTCGCCATCACCGGCGGGCCGAGCGTGACGACCAATGGCATCGACGCCGGCGGCAAGAAGATCACCAATGTCGCCAATGGCGACGTGTCGTCGACCTCGACAGACACCGTCACCGGCTCGCAGCTGTTCAGCCTGGGCAATTCGGTGGCGAGCGGCCTCGGGGGCGGCTCGAGCTTCGATCCCAGCAGCGGCATGGTAATCACCAGCCTGAACTATGGCGGCAGCACCTTCACTTCCGTGCAGAGCGTGCTCGATAAGATCGGCGGCTCGATCAATGGCGGCGGCATCAAATATTTCCACGCCAATTCGACCGATCCCGATTCAGTCGCCAGCGGTGATGGCGCCGTGGCTATCGGCCCCAGTTCCGTAGCGAGCGGTGCCAAATCTCTTGCCGCGGGCAACGATGCCCAGGCGACCGGAACTTCCTCCGTCGCAACTGGCAATGGTGCCGACGCGGGTGGCAACGACTCGATTGCAACGGGAACGCAGGCCAAGGCTAGCGGCGAGGCATCGATTGCCACCGGCAAGAACGCCGAGGCCAGCGGCACCGGTTCCACCGCGATAGGCGCGGGCAGCCAGGCCTTGGCCGATGGCGCCACGGCGATCGGCGCCAATTCGAGCGCGACGACGGCCAACTCGACCGCCATCGGCAATGGCGCCCAGGCCTCGGCCAATGACGGCGATGTCGCGCTCGGCGCTGGCTCGGTCACCTCGACGGTGGTCAACACCACCGGCACGACGATCAACGGCACCAACTATACCTTCGCCGGTACAAATGCGACCAGTACGGTCAGCGTCGGGTCGGCCGGCAATGAGCGGACGGTGACCAATGTCGCAGCCGGCCAGATAACCGCGACCTCGACCGATGCCGTCAACGGTTCGCAGCTCTATGCCACAAACCAGGCGATCGAAGCCGCCAACCAACAGGTCACGCAGCTCGGCAACAACGTCAACAATCTCGGCACCTCGACGGCCACGACATTGGGTGGCAATGCGACATATGATGCGAAAACGGGTACGATTTCGGGCTTCACGCAGAACGTGAAGGCCGTTGATGCCAGCGGTAATGTCGCGGATAATCCAACCCAGTTCAGTACCGTGTCGGGTGCATTGACGCAGCTTGACCAGAATACGACCAATCTCGCCAATGCAGCTGTGAAATATGACGATCCGTCGACCAGGACCAGCGTCACCCTGGGCAATGCCGGTACGCCGGTGACCGTAAACAATGTTGCGAATGGGGAGATATCGAGCGCTTCAAAACAGGCCATCAATGGCTCGCAGCTTTATAATACGGCCTCTACCGTTGCCAGTGCATTGGGCGGAGGGGCTGCGCTCGATCCGACTACGGGCAAGCTCAGCGCGCCGACCTATACGGTCAACAACGCAAACTATGACAATGTCGGCGGTGCGATCAAAGCCTTGGACGATCGCTTCAACGGCATCGGTGGCAGCATCGCCAATCTGCAGAGCCAGGTTTCCAACAATCTCAAGGAAGCCCGCAAGGGCATCGCCTCGGCGATGGCCGCTTCGGCGCTGCGCTATGACGACAGGCCGGGCAAGGTCTCGGCGGCAGCCGGCATGGCAGTCTATCACCGCCAGGTCGGTATCGCTGCCGGTCTCGGCTGGACCTCGGAGGACGCCAAGTGGCGCGCCAACCTCGCCGGCACCTATTCGCCGGGCGGTCGCAAGCCCGACTTCGGCGTGATGGGTGGCCTGTCCTACACTTTCAACTGACGCGGAAGACGTCGGATCATCGCCCAACTCAGGCCCCGGAAACCGGGGCCTTTGCCTGTGCGCGTTCAGCCCAGCGCGGCGAGATCCTGCCTGAGGCGGATGACCTGGCCGTCCGCCAGGCTCGCTTCGAGCCGGGCATGGCTCTCCTGCCAGATCGGCGTGGCCCGCGCCAGAAGCGCCTGTCCCGCCTGCGTGAGCGCGAGCAGGCGAGAGCGCCTGTCCGCCGGGTCGCGCATCACCTGCACGAGGCCGCGGGCTTCGAGCCGCTTGAGGGCGGCGGTGAGAGTGGTGCGGTCCATGGCGAGCAGCGCCGCCACCGGCCCCATCGGCGGCGGGGCAGGGCGGTTGAGCGCCATCAGCAATGAAAACTGGCTGTTGGTCAGCCCGGCCGGGCGGAGGGCGTCGTCGAAACGGCGGGCCAGCATCCGCGCTGCCCTCTGGACGTGCAGGCACAGGCAGGTATCGCGCACGAGCAGGGTCGTGGCGAACGGAACAAGGGGGCCTTTTTCGCCCTCGGCGTCCGGCGGATCGACTTCATCGAGGCCCGGCTGGGGTGAAAAGCGCTGGTGGTCGACGCGTTTTGACATGTGCCGATAATGTTGATATCAACCTATTTAGTCAAGCAATCCAGAAATTGCAATCCAGGAGCTGCTGCAGGGAGGTCGATATGCCAGCCCACCAGATCGTGTCTCGGGAAGAATGGCTGACGGCGCGCAAGGCGTTGCTGATCAAGGAGAAGGAGGCGACACGGGCGCGTGACCGCTTGAATGCCGAGCGCATGGCACTGCCCTGGGTCAAGGTCGACAAGGCCTATCTGTTCGACACGCCCAACGGGCGGTGCACATTGGCCGAATTGTTCGAAGGCCGCAGCCAGCTGATCGTCTATCATTTCATGCTGGGGCCTGACTGGGATGCCGGCTGCACCGGCTGCTCCTTCCTGGCGGATCATCTCGACGGTGCGCTGGCCCATCTCAATCATCACGACGTCACGCTCACCGCCGTTTCGCGTGCGCCGCTGGCGAAGATCGAGGCTTACAAGGCGCGCATGGGTTGGCGCTTTCCGTGGGTGTCCGCCTTCGGCAGCGATTTCAATTTCGACTATCACGTCTCCTTCAGCCGGGAAGACCTGGCGGGTGAGGAGATCGTCTATAATTTCACCAGCCTGCCCAGCGCTCAGGGCCATGACGAACTGCCCGGGCTGAGTGCCTTCTACAGGGACGAGCAGGGCGAGGTGTTCCATACCTATTCGAGCTATGCCCGCGGTCCCGAGGAACTGATCGGTACCCTGATGATCCTCGACCGGGCTCCCAAGGGGCGGAACGAAGCTTCGACCATGGATTTCGTGCGGCGGCACGACGAATATGAGGACAAGCCTGCCGCGCATGGCTGCTGCGGCTGACACCGATGGCCGGCGAGGCTGGCTGTACTCGGCCCGTCATGGTGCTGGCCTATCCTCCTCCACCGGGAACCTGATCCGAAACCGGCCTCCAAGGGAGCCTATCATGTCCGTCACACATGGAAGTTTTGTCTGGTACGAACTGATGACCACGGATGTGAAGGCAGCGGCGGCCTTCTATACCGCCGTGCTGGGCTGGGAGGCTGCGGATTCCGGCATGCCGGGCCTCACCTACACGCTGTTCTCCAACAAGGGCGCGCTGGTAGCCGGCCTCATGGACATTCCGCCCGATGCCGCCGCCCGCAATGTGCCGCCGAACTGGACCGGCTTCGTCGCCGCCGACGATGTCGATGCCTCCGCTGCCCAGGTGGTGAAGCTCGGAGGCAAGGTCCATCGCGCGCCGGATGACATTCCCGGCGTCGGCCGCTTCGCCATTGCCGCTGATCCCTATGGGGCCGTGTTCGGCCTGTTCAAGGGACAGGGAGAGGCGCCGGAATTGCCGGGGCTGGGCACGCCCGGCCATATCGCCTGGCGCGAGCTGCAGGCCGGGGATGGCCCAGGCGCCTTCGAATTCTATGCGGGGCTGTTCGGCTGGGAGAAGCACCAGGGTCTCGATATGGGGCCGATGGGCGTCTATCAGCTCTATGGCCAGAACGGCACCGACTATGGTGGCATGATGACCCGCACCAAGGACATGGGCGAGCCGACCTGGGTCTATTACATCCAGGTCGAGAACATCGACGAGACGGCCAAACGCGTTGCCGATAATGGCGGCAAGATCCTGATTGAACCGATGGAAGTGCCCGGCGAAATGTGGGTGATCCAATGCCGTGATCCGCAGGGCGCGCTGACTGCGATGCTCGGGCCGCGTTCCTGATCGCGCTCCCCGGGGCGAATGATGGCGAGGCCCCGGAAGCGATGACGGGGCCTTTGTCATGCGCCATCACATCCTTGCTGAATTTGTAAGACAAGAACTTGCCTCACCTCGGCAAAGGCCTTATCGCTAGGGCTGAGAAACGGCGGATTCGAGCCGTCCTTCGGGCCCGGAACGGGCATCATGAGACAAAGGGTGCGGCGCGATGCGCAGCTTCGGCTGGCGGTTTTCGGTCGCGGGGAAATGACGAGGCGAGGCGATGAAAGTCCTGATCCTGGGTGCGGCCGGCATGGTTGGCCGCAAATTGCTGGAAAGCATGAGCCGCGACGGCAAGCTGGGCGGCAAGCCCGTCAGCGAAGCCCTGCTCAGCGATGTCGTGCTGCCCCAGGTGCCCGACGGTCTGCCGTTCGCCTGCAGCGCCAGCCAGGACGATCTGCCCGTACCGGGCACGGTCGAACGCCTGATCGGTGCGCGCCCCGACGTGATCGTCCATCTCGCCGCGATCGTCTCGGGTGAGGCGGAAGCCGATTTCGACAAGGGCTATCGCATCAATCTGGAAGGCACCCAGCGCCTGTTCGAGGCGATCCGCCAGGCCCATGGCGATGCCAGGCCGGGTGAGGGCTATTATCCGCGCGTGATCTTTTCCTCCTCCATCGCCGTGTTCGGGGCGCCCTTCCCGGAGCGCATCGGTGACGAGTTCTTCAACACGCCCCTGACCTCCTATGGCACCCAGAAGGCGATCGGCGAGCTGCTGCTCGCCGACTACAGCCGCCGCGGCTTCTTTGACGGCATCGGCATCCGCCTGCCGACAATCGCGGTGCGCCCCGGCAAGCCCAACAAGGCAGCCTCCGGCTTCTTCTCGGGCATTCTGCGCGAGCCGCTGAACGGGCAGGAAGCCATTTTGCCGGTCTCCGACGATGTGCGCCATTGGTTCGCCAGCCCGCGTTCGGCGGTCGGCTTCCTCCACCATTCCGCGGCGATCGACACGGCCCGCCTGGGCGCGCGGCGCAATCTTTCCATGCCTGGCCTGTCCGCGACGGTGGCCGAGGAGATCGAGGCCCTGCGGCGTGCGGCCGGCGACAAGGCCGTGGCGCTGATCAAGCACCAGCCCGATCCCGTGATCGAGAAGATCGTGGCCGGCTGGCCGCGCGATTTCGACACGGCGCGCGCCCTCGAACTCGGCTTCGTCGCTGATCGTGACATGGATGCCATCGTGCAGGCCCATATCGAGGACGAGCTCGGCGGCAAGCTGCCGGCCCTGTAAGCATTGGCGGGCAGGTGTCCTGACGGTGTCGGCCTGCCCTCACGCCTTGTTCTGATGCATTTTGCGATTTGGTGATTTCGCCGGATCGCAAAACGCTTTAGGCCTTGGCGCCTTCTTTCGATCAATTCCGTTCCGTGAGAGCCCCCCGGCATGTCCGCACCCGATCTCCTGATGCCCAAGCCCATGCTTGCCCAAACAGTCGAGGCCCTGGACCGGGCTTTCACCGTGCACAAGCTCTGGCAGGCGCAGGATCCCGATGCCGTGCTGGCCGGGATTGCCGACCGGGTGCGCTTCATCGCGGCGGGCGGCCATGCCCATGTCGACGAAGCCCTGATCGCGGCTTTGCCCAAGCTCGAAATCATCGCCAATTTCGGTGTGGGCTATGATTCCGTCGATGCCGCTGCGGCGGCGCGGCATGGTGTCGTCGTCACCAACACGCCCGAGGTCCTCAACGAGGACGTCGCCGATCTCGCCATGGCCCTGCTGCTGGCGACCATTCGCGAAGTGCCGCAGGCCGACCGCTTCCTGCGGCAGGGCAGATGGCTGAACGAAAACTATCCGCTGACGCCGGCGACGCTGCGCGGGCGTACACTCGGTATCGTCGGCCTCGGGCGAATCGGTAAGGCGATCGCCCGCCGCGCCGAGGCCTTCGGCCTCAAGATCGCCTATTATGGGCGCCGTCGCCAGGCGGACGTTGCCTATGCCTATCACCCCAGCGTGAAGGCGCTGGCGGAGGCGGTCGATACGCTGATGATCATCGTTCCCGGCGGGGCCGAGACGCGCCATCTCATCGATGCCGAGGTGCTCGAGGCTCTCGGTCCCGAGGGCGTGCTGATCAATGTCGCCCGCGGTTCGGTCGTGGACGAGAATGCCCTGGTCGAAGCGCTGCGCAATCGCACCATTCTCGCGGCGGGGCTCGATGTCTTCGCCGACGAACCCAACGTGCCCGAAGCGCTGATGGCTCTCGACAATGCGGTGCTGCTGCCGCATGTCGGCTCGGCCACCATTCACACCCGCCGCGCCATGGGCCAGCTGGTGGTCGACAATCTCGTTTCCTGGCGAGACGGCAAGGGCCCGCTGACGCCGGTGGCCGAGACGCCCTGGCCCCGAGAGAAGGCCTGAGGGCCGCCAGCTTCAACCGCAGACAGGACAGGCAAGCTCTGCCGGATCATTGATCCTGCGGAGCTTGCCCGCGTTCGACCCGAGCGAGATTTTTCGTCACGTTGCAAGGCCTGCCGCCTGCAAGCAAAACGGGATGCCGGATAGGAGTTTTTCCGGACTCGCTCTGGCATCGGTGGGCGGCAGCGGCGGGTCGATAAGTCTTATATTACCACGCGGAAAGTGATTTTCCCGCGATGGGAGTCGTGTGTTGGCTTTTGCCTGCGAGATAGGGATTTTGCGTATTCGTTTTATGTGTTGCAATTATAAAACGTAGAAATAGACTTTTATTTTGTTGCGATAAAGTTTGATTCTACCGAAAAGGATAGATGTTTTTGTAACGTAAGCTGGGCTGGTCTAGATGTGTCTTTTAAGTGACACATATTTGCCAAAATGTTTTCTACCATGGCCGAGGTTGCAAAACTCTATTGTAGCGCTTTCCAGAATATCGCACCTTCATGGCGACGATTCACGTGGCGACCAAGTGCTTTTCAAGCATCGCCAAGTTCGGTCGGCGTTGCAAACGGGGTGCGAGGTCAAGAAACCCCCCTTTGCGCAAGTAAAATAATTCCCGGAGGGATTTCTGATGACGATAAAATCCGTACTTCTCGGTGCTGCGGCAGGCATTGCCGCCATCGGCGCCGCCCAGGCCGCCGATCTGCCCATGACCAAGGGCGAAGCCGTTGAATATGTGAAAGTCTGCTCGGCTTTCGGTCCCGGCTTCTTCTATATCCCTGGCTCCGACACCTGCCTCAAGATCGGCGGCGAGATCCGTGCCGACTATCGCGCGTTCGGCGGCGACCGGGTGGGCATTAATACGTCTGCGACATCAATCAACAATGTCTTGACCAATGGTGGGCAGAACCGGAATGATGATCGCTCGGCCTTCAACACGCAGGCCCGCATCTGGTTCGATGCCCGCACCGAGACCGATTGGGGCCTGCTGCGCTCATACTTCCAGATCAACGCCGACTCGCATCCGATTTCGGCTCAAGGCCGTGGTGGCATCTACAACGGCAACACCTTCACGATTGACAAGGCCTTCATTCAGTTCGGTGGCTTGACCGCTGGTTACGCCCATTCGTTCTTCGGCTTCTACGATAACGACTACGGCAATACGATCTGGGCGGCCTACTACTCTGAAACCAGCACGGTTAACCTCATCGCCTACACCGCTCAGTTCGGCGGTGGCTTCAGCGCCACGCTGTCGATCGAAGATGGTCGCGACCACCGTGTCAACGACGTCGGCATCAGCGGCACGTCCCCCGTCTTCGGTCCTGCCGCCTTTGACATCAATCTGCAGGGCGGCCAGCAAATTCCCGACGTCGTCGGTCAACTGCGCTATGACTCGAGTTGGGGATCCTTGGCCCTCCAGGGGGCTCTCCACCAGTTGCGCGCACCCGAGAGTGTCGACGGGTCGGTTACGTTGGGCGGCGTCACCGCGCCCTTTTCGATCCCCACGACTCATGACAGCAAATACGGCTACGCCATCGGCGGTACGGCCCTCATTAAAATACCTGTCATCGACGGCGGTCATTTCATCGTTGAAGGTCAGTATGCTGATGGCGCCACCGAATATCTCGGTGTCAAGAACAGCTTGGGCACGCTCATCGGCTTGTCGGACCTCTTCCCCTCGTCGATCGGGCCGGGCGGTATTACGGGTTATGACAGAACCAAGGGCTGGTCGATCGTGGCCGAACTCGGCGGCAATATCACGCCGCAGCTCAACGCCAATCTTGTGGGCAGCTACATCGACGTGAAGGCCGACGGCATCCTGCGAAACGTCGTCCCGGGTATCGATATCTCCCTCAAGGAATACACCATTGCGGGCAATCTGACCTATACGATCGTCAAGGGTCTGTCAGTGGCAGGCGAAGTATCCTACACCCACACCAAACAGGAACTTGGCATCGGGCCGTTGGGGTCTGCGGATGGCTCCGCTAGCTCTTGGCAGGGTGGCGTTCGCCTGAAGCGTGTCTTCTGATCCGAACTGGACGATCTGAGAGCGGGGTCTGGCGTGAGCCGGGCCCCGTTTGGTCTATTGTGCTTGCTGTGTTGAAGTTGTGCTGTGCGCTTTTGCAGCGTCTTCAAGAAATTGTGATGTTACGAGTTTGATCTGTAACGCTGAATGCGTTCCGATATGGTAAGGTTTATTGGAGTGCCTTACGTATAGCTATTGAAGTCCAGTGCGTTTTGCGAAACCTTCTCGATTCTGAAGAAGTCGCGATGAAATATTTCAAAATGTTTTCTGCAAGAGTGTCAGGCAATGTAGCGCGATCTCACCGGGCGTGAAGTGAGTGAAGAAATGCAGGAAAGAGCGAACCGTCCCTTCCAGAAGAACTCCACGTCGCTTCAAATCGATTGGAAGCGATTTGGCGACGATTTGCGGAAAGCGCGGGCAATGCGCGGGATGACCTATCGACAATTCGGTGCGCTCACGGGCGTGACTTTCAGTACGCTGGCACGCCTCGAATCCTCCTACCTTCCCTGTAATGCCGAAACCTTCATGACGCTGGCGGTGGAGATGGGCCGCGACCCCTTGGCCTATGCAATCCGCGGCAAGACCGGCGTGAGCGGCGGGCTCGCACAGGAGACGGATGCGGCCTGATCGGCGCGTGCGATCGCGGCGTTGTGAAGGCGGAGGGGAAGGGCGCCTAAACGGAAACGCTGTTCTGCTCTGGCTCTTTGTTCGAACGTGTCTTTGCGTTTTTTGGCGATTTCGCCAAATTGCACGTTGCTCTAGCCTTTCACATAACGTCGCCAGGGATGTTCTTCCCGGAAACCTAGCAATTCGCGGGCCTTCTTGTTGGACAACAGCGTCTCATACTCGCCGAGCGTGCCTTTGACCGGCACATCGGGATAGAAGCGCCGCAGAAGTTCGGCGGTCGGCAGATTGGACGAGGTGTCGTCGTTGACGGCATTGAAGACCTGGAAGCCCAGACCGTCCTTCTCGATGGCGCGCCGGGTGATCTGGCCGAGGTCGCGCGCATCGATATAGCTCCAGGCGATGCGCTTTCGGAAACCGGGATCGGCGAACCATTTGGGGAAGTTCTCGGTGTAGTCCTCGGGAACGATGACGTTGCCGATACGCAGCGCGTAGATGTCGATGCCCTCGCGCAGGGCAAAGGCCCGGGCCGTCTTCTCGTTGACCACCTTGGAGAGGGCATAGCTGTCCATCGGGTCGACGTCATAATCCTCGTCGAGCGGGAAATAGGCGGGATTGCGGTGCTCGTGGGCGAAGACGACTCCATAGGTCGTCTCGCTCGAGGCAATCACGACCTTGGAGATGCCGAGCTTGGTTGCCGCTTCGATGACATTGTAGGTACCGAGCGCATTGACGCGGAACACCTCGTTGTCGGGCACGATCATGATGCGCGGAATGGCGGCGAAGTGAACGACGGCATCGACCTTCTGCGGGCGCAGCGAGGCGTCGAACTCATGCGTGCCCATATAGCTCGAGAGGGCGTTGAAGACCTGGGCGCCATCGGTGATATCGGCAATCAGGGTACGAACGCGCGGATCGTCCAGCGGACGGGTGTCGATGTTGAGCACCTCATAGCCATGGTCGAGGAGATCCTTCACCACATGGCGGCCGGCCTTGCCGCTGCCGCCGGTGAACATGATGCGCTTGGCCATTATCCGCTCCCTCCAGTCCTGCCATCGTATTTTGTATGACAATAGTGGGCGGAGCCTGAAGCGCAAGGGCTACCTTGGGTTTGTGCCTTGGCAGGGGAGCCATCCCAGCGGTCTTGATGCTTGACCGATCAAGCACCGTCATTGCGAGCGCAGCGAAGCAATCCAGAGTTGGAAAACGCGGCCGCGGCGGCACCTGGATTGCTTCGCTGCGCTCGCAATGACGCTTGGGCCATGTATCACCGCCAGCGGCATCACCCCTTCTTGATGATCACATAGCCGAGCACCAGCGAGATCGCGGTGGCGAAATAGATCGACAGCGATTGCTCGACAAAGCGCATCCAGAACAGATGGATGGCGATCAGCAGCACCACGGCGATGAAGCCGCGGTCGAAGCCGTTGGTGTGGATCGGCAGGAAGCCGGTCTTTTCGACGGGAGCCTTTTCGAGCTCCTCATCCTGCTTGTCGAGATTGGCGAACTGGTTCATGGCCTCATCCCTTCACGGCGCCGAAAGTCAGGCCGGCGACGATATGGCGCTGTACCATGCCGAGGATCACCAGAGCGGGGATCAGCGTCAGCATGGCGGTGGCGGCGAGCTGGCCCCAGTTCGTGCCGGTGACCGAGACATATTCGGCGAGCAGCGTGGTGATGGTGCGGGCCTCCACGCTGGTGAGGGTGGCGGCCAGCAGATATTCGTTCCAGGCGAAGATCCAGGTCAGGATCATGGTGACGGCGAGGCCTGGCCGGGCCAGCGGGTAGATCACTTTGGTCAGGAGCTGGAAGGTCGAGGCGCCGTCGATGGTGGCGGCTTCATCGAGTTCCTGCGGGATGGAATCGAGCACCGGACGCAGCGTCCACACCGCGAAAGGCAGGTTGAACACGCAATAGAGCAGGATAAGGCCGATGCGGGTGTCGAACAGCTTCCAATTGCCGACGACGAAGACCTGCGTATAGAGCAGGAACAAGGGCAGCAGGAACACCGCGGGCGGGGCCATGCGGTTGGTGATGGTCCAGAAGAAGATGTTCTCCTTGCCGACCAGCTTGTAACGCGTCAGCGCATAGGTGGCGAGGAAGCCGAGCAGGCTCACCAGCACGGCGTTGGAAGTGGCGACGATCACCGAATTCAGCATGTATTTCTGCAGGTTCGGATCGGTCAGGGCGTTGGCGTAATTGTCTGGAAAGAAGGAGGTTAGCAGGAAGCTCGGTCTGCCGAAGAGTTCGACGCGGCTCTTGGCGGAGACGACGAACAGCCAGTAGATCGGCGCCAGCGTGATCAGGCTGAGCACGATCCAGAGCAACAGGCTGACGAAGACGTTGGGCTTACGCATCACTCGGGCCTCCTGAGATCGCGGCGGGCCACCAGGGCCGAATAGAGCAGCCAGCACATCACGATGGTGAGATAGAGCACCAGCACGGACATGGCGCCGCCATAGCCGTAGTCTTTCTTCGGAAACACCACGCGGAAGATATAGAGGCCGACGAAGCGGGTCGCATCGCCCGGACCGCCCGAGGTCAGCATGAAGATCTCGTCGAAGGTGCGCAGGGCGTCCATCAGGCGGATGAAGACGGTGGCGAGGATGGCCGGCTTCAGCATCGGCAAGGTTATGTGCCAGAAGATCTGGAAGCGGCTGGCGCCGTCGATCTGCGCCTGCTCGAAGGGATCCTTGGGCAGGGACGAAAGGGCGGCGAGCAGGGTCAGCGTCACCAACGGCGTCCAATGCCAGATATCCATGATCACCACGGCGGTGAAGGCCTGGTCCGAGAAGCGGCTGATATTGAGGTCGTAGCCGAACCAGGCTCGAAGATAGCTCGGCACCGGGCCGAGGCCCGGCGTCAGCAGCAGGCGCCAGATCGCGCCGACGGCGATCGGGGCGATCACCAGCGGCAGGGTGTGGATGGTGCGGAAGAAGCCCTTGCCCGGAAAGTCGCGCATGAAGAGCTGGGCGAGGAAATAACCGAGCACGATCTCGCTGACCACGGCGAAGAAGCCGAATTTCAACGTGCCCCAGATCGACTTGAGGAAGTCGGCATCGAAGACGAGGGCGCGGAAATTGTCGAGCCCGTTGAAATGCATGGTCGGATCGGCAGCGAAGCTGTTCCACTGCGTGAAGGAGACCACCATCACGTAGATGAACGGCACGACACCGAACAGAGCGAGGATGAACAGGGTGGGTGCCAGCAGCAGCCAGCCGGTTGTCGACGATCGCATGAGGGTTCCTTCACCCGCGAGGCAAAAGGGTTGGAGTAATTGCCATCTCTTGGTCATTCCGCGCCCGATGCAGCCTGCTATGGTGCACCGCAGACGCGGAACCGTTCGGAAATATGCGCTTTATCGTCATGCGATCCCGGACCTGCACCGCAGCGCTTGGCGCTGCAGTGCGTCCGGGATGACTATACGAACGGAGGTCGGCAGCGTCCTTACTTGCGATAGCCGAGCTTCTTGAGTTCGGCTTCCGTCGTGGCGGCCATCTGGTCGAGGGCGTCGGAGGCCGAAAGGTCGCCCGTGATGGCCTTGTAGAAGATCGAGGCGGTCGCTTCACGCACCTGGGCGTGGAAGGGGTAGGGCGGGGCACCGGCAAAGAGCTTGCCGTCCTTCTTCATCAGCGAATAGTAGCCGTTGGTCTTCTCGTCCTGCGCCTTCACCTTGGGATCGTCATAGGTCGCGGTGTGGGTGATGCGCGAACCGGCGACGGCCCAATCGGCCTGGACACTCTCCTGGGCGATATATTGCAGGAAGAGCAGGGCGGCTTCCTTGTTCTTGGAGGCATAGGAGATGCCGAATGCGCCGCCGTCATAATAGCCGATATAACCCTTGCCGGCTTCCGCGGCTTCGATCACGCCGGGGGAGGTCGGGGGCAGCGCCACACCGACCTTGCCCACGACTTTGGACTTGGCGGCATCGGTGGCGATCCAGGCGGCGTTCTCGCCATAGACCAGGCCCTGGGCGGCGCGGCCGGCCGCGAAGGTGGCGGCCACTTCGTCCCAGGTGCTGGCGGTGGATTCGGGCGGCGCGTCCGGCAGCAGGCTCAGCCAGTATTCCAGGGCCTTCTTGGCTTCGGGGCTGTTCATCGAGCCGCCATTGGCGACGGTGGCGGCATAGTTCTTGGAAGCGTCGATGCCCCAATTATAGACGCCGAAGGTCGGCGCGACGCTTTCGAAGAACTCGTACCAGGAAGCGGGGTGGCCGGTATTGGCCTGCACCGTCGAGCCCCACAATTCCTCGCCCTTGTCCTTGCCCCATTCGGTGAAGAAATCGGCGATGGCCTTGTAGTCCTCATGGGTCTTGGCGGGCGCGAGATCCTTGCCGGTCTTCTTCTTGTAGGCTTCCTTCACCGCCGGATCGTCGAACAGATCCTTGCGATAGAGGTAGATCTTGATGAAGGCCTCCATCGGCACGCCGTAGAGGTCGCCCTTCTCGTCCTTGAAGTAGTTGGCGAAGGTGGTGAACTTCGCGGGATCATAGTCCGGCGCCTTCAGCGCCGGCTTGTCGGCGAGGGTCTTGGTGATGTCGACCAGGAAGTTGCGGGCGAGATAGCTGTAGATGATATCCTGTTCGATATAGACGAAGTCATAGACGCCGGTCTTGGCCTCCATGTCCTTGATCGCCTTGTCGTACATCTGGTCCCAGGAGGTGGCTTCGAACTCCACCTTGATGCCGGTGGCCTTGGTGAAGGCGGGGCCCAGCACATTCTTCACATAATTCGAGGGCGGCGTGCTTTCCGAAATGCCGTGGATGGTGACACCCTGCAGGTCCTTGGAGGCATCGGACCAAAAATCGGCGTAGGCGGAGGTGGTGGCGAGCAGGACGCTGACCGTCAGCGCGGCGAGGCCGGCTCCTATCTTCCTGTACATCTGGTTTCTCCCTGGAAATGGCTTGTTTCTTATTGCCCGCGTGGCGACGGGACAGGCGCCTGAGCCACGTCTTGAGGGCGCCCTTCATTTTGTTGCGCATTTCCACAAACTGAGTCAATCGGCAAGGTCACGCGCAACGTCAACTTATATGAGGAATCTTGCGCAAAGTCATCCCCAAAAAATGACGAACCTTCTCCATATGATGAAGAAGGTTCCTCGCAGAGTGCCAGCGCCGTCCGGGGGCGGGTCTTCCGACCCGCCCCCGGATGCAGCCTCAGTCTGGTATCAGTCGGGTAGAGGAATATATTCGGCCCGATCGTCCGGCGGCAGATCGAACAGGCCTTGGCCCCACTTCTTGGCTTGCCATTGCGCCTTGGCTTCTTCGATGCGTTCCTTCGATGAGGCGACGAAGTTCCACCAGATATAGCGCGGCCCGCCCAGCGTGGCGCCGCCCAGGATCATCAGGCGGGCACCCTGGTCGCCGGCCGCAACGGTGATGGCGTCACCGGGACGGAAGACCATCATCTGTCCGGCAGCGAAATCCTGGCCGGCGATGGTGACGGAGCCTTGCGTGATGTAGAGACCGCGATCCTCATGATTATCCGGCATGGGCAGCCTGGCACGGGGGGCGAGGACGACATCGCCATAGAAGGTTTCCGAGAACATTGTCGCCGGCGCTTTCTCGCCATAGGCATTGCCCAGGATCAGCTTCACGCTGACCCCTTCGCTTTCGATCACCGGCAAAGTCTCCTTGCCGTGATGCTCGAACATCGGCGCCATGTCCTCATGGGTTTCCGGCAGGGCGATCCAGGTCTGGATGCCGAACAGGCTGTTGGGGCCGCGGCGGGCTTCCGCCGAGGTCCGCTCGGAATGGGTGACCCCGCGCCCGGCCACCATCCAGTTCAGGGCGCCGGGATGGATGACCTGGTCGGTGCCCAGGCTGTCGCGATGGTGGAAATCGCCGCGATAGAGATAGGTGACGGTGCCCAGGCCGATATGGGGATGCGGGCGGACGTCGACGCCCTGGCCGGTCAGGAACTCGGCCGGACCCGCCTGGTCGAAGAAAATGAAGGGCCCCACCATCTGGCGCTTGGGGGCGGGCAGGGCGCGACGCACCTCGAAGCCGCCGAGATCGCGCGAACGCGGCACGATCAGGGTTTCGATCGCGTCGATGCCGATCGCATCGGGGCAGCCGGGTGTCAGGGCAGGGTTCCAGCTCATTCGATCCTCCGGGGCGTTGTCGGCCGCAAGATCTCAAACTCTGCTCGGGCGGCCCATGGCTCACCATAAACAGGGAGCCATCCGGCCAAAACCTTTTTGCCGTTCGGCAACCGCGAACGCCGAGTTCGTCATCGGCGGCTTGGACGAACACAAACGATCATGCGAGGTTGGGACTATCGACTGGCGTAGAGACGAGAAGCGATCATGACGGCAATTGCCGCAAGCGGCATCCACCACGTCACCCTGATGACCCGCAACGTGCAGGCCAATGTCGATTTCTATGTCGGTTTCCTCGGCCTGGGCCTGGTCAAACGCACGGGCGGCTATGAAGACGCCGAGCAGCTCCATCTTTTCTATGGCGACCGTCTCGGTTCTCCCGGCTCCATCGTCACCTTCCTGGTCTGGGAGGACGGCGCTCCGGGTCGTGTCGGCAATGGCCAGGTTGCCGAGATCGCCCTTGCCGTGCCTTCGGCCAGCATCGGCGATTGGATGACGCGGGCGCTCAGCCATGGCGTGCCGATGACGGGTCCGTCGCAGGAGTTCGGCGAATCCGTTCTCCGGCTCAAGGATCCCGATGGTGTCATCGTCAAGCTGGTGGGCGCCGACCTGCCCGCTGCCGCGCCCTGGGGCAGCGAGGCGATCGCGCCGCGGCGCCTGCGTGCCGTGACCCTGCTGACCGACCAGCCTGAGGAGACGGCAGCCTTCGTCACGCGTTTTGGCTATCGGCCCGGGCCGCGCGAGGGCAATGTCCAGCGTCTGCTGTCGGATACGGATGCCGTCGATATCCGCGATGCCTCGGGCTATGTGCCGGGTGCTCCGGGCACCGGCACGGCCGATCATGTCGCCTTTCGTGCGGCGGACGTGGCTGAGGTGCGCAAGCACGAGACTGCGCTGTCGCGTCTCAACTCATCGCCGACCAATTTCCACGATCGCAACTACTTCACCTCGCTCTATGTGCGCGAGCCCGGCGGCACCTTGATCGAAGTGGCGACGGATGGTCCGGGTTTTGCCATCGACGAGGAAGCCGATCGTCTCGGCGAGCGCCTGTTCGTGCCGCCTGGGGATGCCGGGCGGGCCGAGGATCTGAAAGCCATGCTGCCGCAATTCTCCCTGCCGGGAGAGCCGCGACTGCCGCACCGGGATCTTCCCTTCGTGCATCGCTTCTTCACGCCGGACCAGCCCGACGGCAGCACCGTGATCCTGCTGCATGGGACCGGTGGCAACGAGGCTGATCTGATGCCGCCGGTCAGTCGGATCGCGCCCCATGCGACCTTGCTGGGCGTGCGTGGGCGCAGCCACGAGGAAGGCGTGCTGCGCTGGTTTCGGCGCTTTGGGATGACGAAGTTCGATCAGGCCGACATCGCCTTCGAGGCGAAGGCCTTCGCGGCTTTCGTCGAAGGGGCCGTGACGGGTTATGGGCTCGATCCCGCCCGCCTGACCTTCCTCGGCTATTCCAACGGTGCCAACTTCATCGCCGCCATGATGGGGTTGCATCCCGGCGTCATCAGGCGGGCCATTCTGCTGCGGGCGATGCCGGTGCTCGAAAGCTTGCCGCAGGCCGATCTGTCCGGAACGCAGGCCCTGATGCTGACCGGTGCGCGCGACCCCTTTGGGCAGGAAGCGCCGCGGCTCGAGGCCTGGCTTAGGGAACAGGGCGCCGAGGTCACCGCTCACAATATCGACGCAGGCCATGAATTGTCGCCCGCCGACCTGTCGGAGGCACGTCAATGGCTCGAAACCAACAAGGGAGGCCGCAATGGCTGAGATCGACATTCGTCGTGAGGAACTTGCCGAGCCGCGTGGGCGCTATGTCGCACGCATCGACGGCGTGGAAGGGGAGGCCGAGCTCGTCTTCACCAGGCACGCGGCCGGGTTGATCAGCGCAGACCACACCGGCGCTCCCGAGACGATGCGCGGCACCGGCGCTGCCGCCGCCCTGGTGGCCTACATGGTGGAGGACGCACGCCGGAACGGCTCGCGCATCCTGCCGCTCTGCCCCTATGTGCGAGCGCAATATCGCAAGCACCCCGACTGGGCCGACGTGATGACCCTGGCACCGGGCGAGGACCCGCCTGCAGGGGCGTAGACAGCCTCATGTGGAGGCGATCAAGCGCTACGGCAATTGCCTGCGAGGTCATCCCGGACGTAGTGCAGCACTAGGTGCCGCATCGCGCACGGGATGACCGGTGCAGCAGTGACCTGCCCCGCTGCTTGCCGTGTGGGCGCCAGCTCCGCGCAACCGCGCCGCAATCTCAAGCCCAGACGTCGTTCTGCGCCGTGCGCTCGCCGCCTTCATGACCGGTGTTGAGCGTGCCGCGCGGTTCGATCAGCAGGAGATGGACCTCGCTTTCCGCGTAGGGCTTGTGCTCCATGCCCTTGGGCACCACGGCCATCTCGCCGGGCCCGATCACGACGGCGCCATGACGAAAATCGATGCGCAGCCGGCCGCTGAGGACGATGAAGGTCTCGTCCGTTTCAGGATGATCGTGCCAGATGAAATCCCCCTCGATTCGCACCAGCTTGAACTGGTAGTCGTTCATTTCGGCAATCACGCGGGGCTGCCAGAAATCGCCGATCGTTGCGATTTTCTCGGCGAAGTTGATCGCCTTGGGCGTGGTTTCCATGGTGCCTTGCTCCGTTCTCGAAGGATGCGACTTATGGAGCCTGCTGCGGCTGCGATCTTGAACGATTGTGCGCTTCCGCCGCGGTGCGGTTTCTAGAGCAAAGCGCGTTCAAGCGCGAATGCCCATTTGCTCTAACTTCCTGTTTCGACACGTCTTTGCGATTCTTGGTGATTCCATCAAATCGCAAAACGCTTCAGGCTTGCCTCCAACAAGAAACCAGCGCCGGGGGATACCCGGCGCTGGCCTTGCGTTGGTTGGACTATGGTTGTGGCCGATATTACAGGGGCTGCAGGCCGGCTTCGATGGCGGCGCGGCGACCTTCGAGGAAGGGCGGCAGCGACAGGCGCTCGCCCAGGCTCTCCAGCGGCTCATCGACGGCGAAACCGGGACCATCGGTGGCGATCTCGAAGAGATTGCCGCCGGGCTCGCGGAAGTAGAGCGAGCGGAAATAGTAGCGTTCCACTTCGCCCGAGCTCGGAATGCCGAACTGGCCGAGGCGTTCGGTCCAGGCATGGATCGCCGCCACGTCAGGGGTGCGGAAGGCGACGTGATGCACGGCGCCGGCGCCTTGGCGGGCCGTGCCGAGCCCCGGCTGCACGGCGACATGCAGCTCGGCGGCAGCGCCGCCTTCGCCCATGCGGTAGACATGTACACGGCCCTCGCCGTCGGGCGAAGCATAGTCGCGCTCCTCCTTCATGTTGAGCACGCGGGTGAGCACGGCATCCGTGGGCTCCTTCTTCGGCACCGAGATGGTGATCGGGCCAAGGCCCCTGATCTGGTGTTCAGTCGGCACGGGGCTGCGGCTCCAGGGATGCAGGGCGCCGTTGCCGCCATCGTCCACCAGCCTGAAGCGCTGGCCTTCGGGATCTTCGAATTCGAGGCTGGCCCGGCCGTCGATCAGGCCGACATCGCCGGCGGTCACGCCCAGATCCTTCAGGCGGGCCGCCCAATAGTTCAGACTGTCCTCGCCGGAAACGCGCAGGCCGGTGCGGCTGATCGAATGGGTGCCGCGGCGTTCGGGTGCGACCGGCCAGTCGAAGAAGGTGAGGTCGCTGCCGGGCGTGGCTTCGCCATCGGCGTAGAACAGGTGATAGGCGCTGGTGTCGTCCTGGTTGACGGTCTTCTTGACCAGTCTCAGGCCGAGCGTGTCGGTGTAGAAGCGCTTGTTGGCCGGGGCATTCGCGGTGATTGCGGTGAGATGATGGATGCCGGTGAGCTGCATGGCAGCCTCCTTCGTGTTACGTTGCCCGCAATATCGGCGCGAACGGTCGGGCCGTGTAGCTTGATCCTTGCACACGCTGCGTTCGAAGATTTCGAACAGCTGGGCTTGGAAAGACCATGGAGACGGGCTAGGCAATTGGTGTGCCGATCTCCAGATCGGCATTCCTAGCTCCAATGTGCCGATCACACTCCATCACTTGATGGCGGTAGGGAGATCGGCACACCAATCCAGATTGCCGCCATGAAATGGACCATCGACGAGATCAAGACCTTTTTGGACGTGATGGAGACTGGCACGGTTTCCGGCGCGGCGGCGCGGGCGAACCTGTCGAAATCGGTGGTCAGCAAGCGCATCGCCGATCTGGAGCTGGCTCTGGGCGCGCCCTTGTTCCAGCGTCATGCCGGGCGCATTCTCGCCAATGAGACGGCGGCTGAACTGGCGGTGCGGCTGCGGCCGGCCCTGGCCGAGATGACCAATGCGGTCGAGAGCGTGGCCTGGGGCATGGCGGGCCTGCGCGGTTCACTCGCCATCTCGGCGCCGATGAGCTTCGGCATCCGTCATCTCAGCCCGTTGCTGGCAGCCTTCGCCCTGCGGCATCCCGACCTCGAGCTGGTGATCGACTATGAGGATCGCTTCGTCGACCTGGTGCGCGGCGGCTTCGACCTTGCCGTGCGCATCGGCCAGATGTCGGATTCCGGCCTGATCGCCCGCAAGCTCTGCGACGATCCGCGGGTGGTCTGCGCCAGCCCCGATTATCTGGAGCGGCGGGGGGCGCCGAAGGACCTGGCCAGCCTGCCGGATCACCCCGCGATCGGCTATCGCAACCTGCAGGCGACCCAGGTCTGGCAGTTGGCCGACGGGGCCGGCGGTGTCGTCGGCGTGCCGATGCGCGGGCGGATCGCCGCCAATAATGGCGAGGTGATGCGCGACATGGCGATCGCCGGCCTGGGGCTGGCCCTGCTGCCGATGTTCATCGCCCATGAGGCCCTGGCCGATGGCCGCCTCGTCGCCCTGCTCCCCGACCATCCGCCGCTGCCCTTGCCGATCGCCGCGGTCTGGCCGCCCGTCAAGCCGATGCCGCGCAAGCTGCGGGCGATCGTCGATCACCTGGTCGAAGGTTTCGGCGAGGTGCCGGACTGGCTGCGCGAACCGGTGCGATGATGCCCGATCCCGCCTGTGGATATGCCCCATGACGATAGAACGGTATGAGGGGCCGCGTGACGCCCTGCAGGCCTTGTTCGGCCTGGCCGATGATTCACCGCTTCAGATCGCCGTCTATGTCGGATTGGGCGACGTGCTGGTGGCCCGCCGGGAGGGCGCGATCATCGGCCATGTGCAGATCATCGCGACAGACGAACCCGGCGTGCTCGAGCTCAAGAGCCTGGCGGTGCTGGCCGAGCATCGCGGCAGGGGCATCGGGCGAGACCTGGTCGAGGCGGCTGTCGCCTTCAGCCGGGAGCGGCGCGCCCGTTCCCTGGTCGTCTCGACGGCCACGGCCGATATCGGCAATCTGCGCTTCTACCAGCGCAGGGGCTTTCGCATGACCCGGATCGTGCCGGATGCCTTCCGGCCGGAGACGGGTTACCCCGACGGCCTCACGGTTGATGGTATAGTCTTACGCGATCAGGTGTTTTTCGAGTTGAGACTTGCGGATTAAAGGAAAGAAATCGATATTTTTCTGATGAATTGACGGCGTGATCTGGAATAATGCAGGCGTTGCTTTCGAGAGGAAGCCGTCATGGATCAGCAACTGGTCGATCGGATCTACGAATGTGCCTTCGTGCCGGAGCAATGGCCGGGCACGCTGGACACGCTCTCGCGCATGACGGCGGGCGCGGGCGGCAGCCTCTATGTCTTCGGCAAGGACGCCACCATGCTCACGGCCTCGCCAGGCGCCCGGGAGAGGGCCAAGGCGGCGCTGGCGGGTGGTTTTGCCCAGCGTGGCCACGGCCTTTCGCGTGTGCTGGCATCCTCGCGCGCGGGTTTCATCACCGAGCGGGACATCATGACCGAGATGGAGCTCGAACGGGAGCCGCTTTATCGCGATTTCTGGCGCCCCTCGGGCATTGGCTCGATGATCGTGACCACGGTGGAACTGCCGACGCGGGAAATGCTGCTGCTGCTGTTCACGCGCTGGCTGGCGCAGGGACCGGCCGAGCGGAGCCTAGTCGACCGTTTCGACATATTGCGCCCCCATCTGGCCCGCAGTGCCCTGATGACTGCCCGCCTGCAGCTCGAGCGGGCGCGCGTTGCCAGCCAGACCCTGGCCGCTCTCGGCCTGCCGGCGCTGGTGCTCGACCGGATGGGCAAGGTGCTGGCCGCCAACAGCCTGATCGAGGATCTCGGCGCGTTCGTGCATTGGCGCGCCTTCGACGGCGTTTCCTTCGTCGATCGGGCGGCCGACAAGCTCCTGCGCGACGCCATCGTCACCATCGATCAGCCGCATGGCGCGAGCGTGCGCTCCTTCCCGGTGCGCGGGGAGACGGAGGCCATGGTCGCCCATATCGTGCCGATCCGCCTGAGCGCGCGCGACATTTTCGTCAGCAGCGCGGCGACGCTGATCCTGACGCCGGTGACCGCGCCGCAGGCGCCGCCGGTGGAACTGGTGCAGTCCCTCTTCGACCTCACGCCGGCAGAGGCCCGCGTTGCCCGCAGCCTCGCCACGGGCGACAGCGTCGAGGACATTGCCCAGCATAGCGGGGTGACGCCGAACACGGTGCGCACGCAGGTGCGCGGCGTCCTGGAAAAGACCGGCTGCAGCCGCCAGGCCGAGGTGGTCGCCCTGCTGGCCGGCCTGGCGCCGCTGCCGCGCATGGCGTGATGTCCGGGGGCTGGGGAATTGCGCTACCCTGCCCGCCGGGTGCGATCATGTCGATCGGCGCTTTGCTCTCGATGAGCACCTTGATCGCAAGAAATCCGGCTGCTTCTCATCTGTTTTGATGATGTTTCTCCGACAGGAATAGCGAAACTGGAGCGGCGGCTGAGACAGCCGGAGGCTCCCTGCAGATCCTCCTGCGCTTTTCGGCGGCACCACAGATGGAGCGGGGCAAACCCCGCCGGACCCACTGCCGAGAGAGTAGAGACATGGATCAGGAGCTGACATTCAGGCTCGGCGAATCCGTTCTGGATCTCAGCCGAGGTACATTGCGCAAGGCCGGTGCACGCGTGCCGGTGCGTTCCAGGACCTTCAAATTGCTGAGCTATCTTGCCCGCAATGCCGGAAGGGTCGTTCGCAAGGACGAATTGTTCGCGGCGGTCTGGCCGCACGCAGTGGTCACCGAGGGGGCTCTGTTGCGCTGCATTCGCGATGCACGCCAGAGCGTTGGCGACGAAGAGCACCGCATCATCCACACCGTGCCTGGGCGGGGATACATGTATCTGCCGTCCGGCAGCCTTGCCGACACGCCGGAACGGGTGCCCGACGACTTCGATCTCGATGCCGGCGCGGCGGAGCCCAAGGTCGCGGTGATGCCGTTCAGTCTGCGCGGCGTGGATGGCGGGTTGAAGCCCGCTTTCGACACCATCGTACAGGAAATCAGGGGCGCGATCGCCAATTCGCGCGTGATCGTGGTGCAGACCCCGGCGCGGCGCAGGCCTTCACCCAGGACGGCCGCCGGGGTCGACTATCTGGTCGAGGGCCAGGTCATGACCGGCGAGCCGCATCTCAATGTCGTCGTGACGCTGTCCGATGCCCGATCGGGACGCCGCCTGCTGACGCAATCCTTCTTCCTCAAGGCCGAAAACGTCATGGCGTTCCACCAGAACGTCGCCAGGCAAGTGGTCAGTGCGCTCGTTTTCAATATCGAGACGGCCTCCTGGCACGGCACGGCGCAGGGCACGACGTCCCTGCATATGTGGTGACAGTCTCGCGTTATAGCGTTTTGCGATTAGACGGAGTCACCAGGAATCGCCAAGACGCGTCGGAACAATGAGCTGGAGCAAATAAGCGTTCATGCTTGAACGCGCTTTGCTCTAGCGCTTTTCGCCTGCCGGCGGCTTGCTATTGTGGGTTGTAGTCACACATGAAGATGTGGGGATCTCGCAACGGGCGGGAGGCGACTTTTGTCCAGCAATGGCGATCCGGACAGATCCGGGCTGTTTTCCTTCGTCTGGCGGCACAGCAAACGGCATCAGCTCATGTTGCTGGCCGCCACCGTGGCTTCCTTTCCAGTGCTGTATCTTTCCCTGGAATTGCCGAAATATATCCTGAACGGAGCGCTTCAGGGGCATGTCACACCGCTCAACCATCTGGGCCTGCATCTCGACCAGACCACGCTTCTCGTGGTGCTGTGCCTGGCCTTTCTGGTCTGCACCTTGGCCAATGGCGTCATCAAGATGCAGCTCAGCATCTATCGGGGCGTCATCGGCGAGAGGCTGATCCGGCGGCTGCGCTACAAGCTGATCGCGCAGGTGCTGCGTTTTCCCTTGCAGCGCTTCGACACCGTCTCGCAGGGGGAAGTCGTTTCGATGGTCACCGCCGAGGCGGAGCCGTTGAGCGGCGTGATGGGCGATGCCTTCGCCCAGCCGGTGTTCCAGGCGGGCCAGATCCTGACCATCGTCGCCTTCCTCTTTCTTCAGAATGTCTGGCTCGGCATTGCCGGCATCGGCCTCATCCCGGTGCAGGCCTATCTGATCCCGCGCATGCAGCGCTATGTGAACAGGCTGCATCACCAGCGTGTCAGCCGGGTGCGGGCTCTGTCGGAGCGCATCGGGGAGAGCGTCGCCGGGGTGGCCGATCTCAGGCAGAATGGCGGCTTGCGCTACCGTCTCGCCGAGTTCAGCCGGCAGCTGGGTGAGCTCTATACGATCCGGCTGCGCATTTTCGAGCGCAAATTCCTGATCAAGTTCGTCAACAACTCGATCACGCAGCTCACCCCCTTCCTGTTCTTCCTGATCGGCGGCTATCTGGTCATCCATGGCCAGCTCAGCGTCGGCGCCTTGATCGCGGCGCTGGCCGCTTCCCGCGACATCGCCGATCCCTGGCGCGAATTGCTGACCTATTGGAACCAGGCCCAGGAGGCCTCGTCGCGTTATGACGCCCTCCTGGAACAGTTCGAAGTGCCCGATGCACCCGCCCCGGCGGTGGCGGATGCCGATGTTCCGCGCCTGAACGGCGCCATCCATCTGCGCGACGTCACCGTGGCGGGGCTTGGCGGGGTGCCCCTGCTCGACCAGGTCGACCTCCTCATTCCCGGCGGGTCGCTCGTCGCCATCCAGAGTGCGGACATGCTGGTGCGGCGGGCCCTGTGCGACCTCTTCTCGGGCGCCTCGCCGCCGAGCGCCGGGCAGGTGGCCATATCGGACCTCGACCTCGCCGGCGTCAGCCCGGCCGTCCTGGCTGCGCGCATCGGCGTCGCCAACAGCACGCCCTATCTGTTTCGCGGCACGATCGCCCAGAACACCAGGATGCCGCTCTACCTCGAACCCCGGCCGTCCGACGAGCCCTCAGGCGAGGTCGCCAAGGCCCTGGCCGAAGCGACGGAGACCGCCAACAGCCCCGATCGGCTCGACATTGCCTGGGGTGACGGCGGGCTCGTCGGTTTCAAGGACGAGAGCGAGGTCGATGCCTGGTGGCTCGACGTCATCGAGGTGATCGGCCGTTCGGAAATGCTGCTCGATCGTGCCCTCGACGGCTATCTTGTCTCGGGTCAGCATGACGATCTCGCCGGCCGCGTCCTCGCCCTCAGGGAGGCAGTGGCGCGGCGCCTGGAGGCGGATGGGCTCGCCGGACAGATCGACCGTTTCGAGCCCGGCGCCATCAATCCCGGCCTGACCATCGGCGAGAACCTGCTCTACGGCGTCCATCATCATGGCGAGACCGAATCGAGTCATCCAGGTGAAGCTCTCCTGGCCGAAATCGCCAGTCTCGACATTGCCGAGCAGCTCCTGGCCTTCTCGATCGACCTCGCATCGACGCTGGTCAGGGCCTTCGGCGAAGTCGGGCCGCGGCATCCGCTGCTGCGCCGCTTCACCACCATCGGCCCCGAGCTGTTCGAGCGCCTGAGATCGGTCGCATCCAAGGAGCAGGCCCGCGATGTCGCTGGCATGAGCGCCGCCGAACGTGCCACGCTGCTGTCGCTGCTCTTCAACATCGCGCCGAGCGATCTCGGCACCGATTTTCCCGCCGAACTCGCAGCCGCCATCGTAGCCGCGCGTGCTCGCCACGGCGCGCGTCTGAGGGAGCTGGCCGGTGGGACTTTCTCGTCGATCGAGGCCGGCGCCTATAATTACGACCTGACCGTGCTGGAGAACCTGGTGTTCGGCCTGTTCGTGGCGCCGTCGGAGGCGACCCGCCGGCAGATCCATCACGTGCTGATGGCCGTGGTGGAGGCGCACGGCCTGGCCGGCGCCCTGCGCCTGCTGGTGGGGGAAGTGCGCACGGCGATCGCCGGCACCAATCTCTCGCCGGCGGTGCGCGAGCGCATCGGTCTCGGCCGGGCCCTGATCCGCCGGCCCGATCTCGTCTTGCTCGATCACGCCATGGCGAGCGCCTCGGAAGCGGACCGCCGCGCCATCTGGCTCAGGCTCCGGGCCCTGCTGCCCGAGAGCACCATCATCGTGCTGGAGCCGCAGATCGCCCAGAGCGAGGATTTCGACCTGGTGGTCACCATCCGCGACGGCCGCCTGATCAATGGGGCCAGCCGTCCACCGGCACCGGCCTATCACGCCTCGATTTCGGGCGATCTGCAGGCCAAGGTCGAGGTGCTCTCGGCGGTGGAGAGCTTCCGTGGCCTCAAGCGCAGCCAGATCGAGCTGCTCGCCTATGCCTCGCGCTGGATGTCGACGAAAGCCGGCGACTATGTCTTCCGCACCGGCGAGGTACCCGATGGCGCCTATGTCGTCGCCTCCGGCAGCGCCGAGCTGCGCTGGCTCAATTCGCTGGGCGAGGAGGAATTGATCGATACCATCCTGCCCGGACGCCTGATCGGCGACCTCGCCGTCATCCTCGGCCAGACGCGCATGGTATCGATGATCGCGACGGCCGATCTGACCGGCCTGCGCATCGGCACGCGCGAATTCCTCGACATCGTCGAAAGCGACATCACCGTCGCGCTGCATCTTCTGCGCACCGTCGGTCATCACCTGGTCGAGGTCGGCGAGGAGGTGATCACCAAGGGCGCCTACAAGCCTAAGCAACCCGGTGAGATCGCCGCCGATCGGCCATAAGAGTGCTCGGGCGTTCTCCGGAAAAGTTGAGAGGGAGTCGTTCACTCCCTCTCGCCGAAATCGCGCTGCCTGTCTTGGTGCAGCCCTATTCGCCGTAGGGCACCCAGATGTTCTTCACCTGGGTGGCATGGCGCAGATAGTCGGCGCCCTGGGCCTGCGCATCCCTAAGCCAGTCGATGGCGCGGCCCTGATTGGTCCAGGTCGCCTTGAGGTTGCCGGCGGAGGCCTTCTCGGCAGAAGCGGCGCCGCTCTTGGAGCCGTGATACCAGAGGGCGTCGACGTCGTCGTGCTCGGCCAGGGTCTTGGCGAGCTCGTCGCGCGCGCCGGTGACGATGTTGATCACGCCGGCCGGCACGTCCGAGGTCTCCAGGATCTGGTAGAAGTCGGTTGCCGCCAGCGGGAAGGCCGGCGAGGGCACCACGACGACGCGGTTGCCCATGGCGATCGCCGGCAGCACCAGCGAGACGAAGCCGAGCAGCGGCGCCTCGTCCGGGCAGAGGATGCCGACCACGCCGAACGGCTCGTTCATCGCCAGCGTCACATTGCGCGAGCGGGTGGAATGCACGCGGCCGTCATATTTGTCGGCCTGGGCGGCGTAGTAGAAGATGCGCCTGACCGCCTTCTCCACCTCCGCCTTGGCCGCCTTGGCGCTGTGGCCGTAGCTGACGAGGCGCTGCTCGAACTCGGCGGCGCGGGCCGACAGGTTCTCGGCGATGTAATAGAGCACCTGGGCGCGGTTATGCGCCGTGGCGGCGCCCCAGCCGCCCGCCTTGGTCGCCGCTTCGACCGCGTTGCGGATGTCCTTCCGATTGCCGAGGCCCGCCTGGCCGAGCGTGGCGCCGGCTGTGCTCTTGACCGTGTAGCTGTAGCCAGAATCCGGGCGGGCCTGCTTGCCGCCGACGAACAATTTGGCGGTACGGTCGATGCTGGGCAGACCGGTGACGGCAGGCGCTTCGGCTGGGGCGACGCCCAGCGCGGCGGCCTTGCTGTCCTCGGCAGCCGGCAGGGATTTCTCCCAGTCGGGCTTGAGATATTCATAGAGGCCTTCGCGGCCGCCCTCGCGGCCGAAGCCGCTCTCGCGATAGCCGCCGAAGCCGGCGGCGGCGTCGAACAGATTGGTGGAGTTGACCCAGACAACCCCGGCCTTCATGCGCGCGGCGGTGTCGAGGGCGCGGTTGATATTCTCCGACCAGATCGAGGCGGCGAGGCCGTAGCGGGTGTGGTTGGCGAGCTGGACCGCTTCGTCGGGCGTGCGGAAGGTCATTGCCACGGCGACAGGGCCGAAGATCTCGACCTCCGACACCGTGGAGGACGGTTCCACATCGATGAAGATCGAGGGCGGGAAGAAGTTGCCCTTGGCCGGCAGCGCGCAATCGGCCTGCCAGAGCGTGCCGCCTTCCTCTTCGCCCTTCTTGACGAGGGCCTGGATGCGCTGGAGCTGCACCGGCGCGACGATCGCGCCCATATCGACGGACTTGTCGAGAGGATCGCCGACGCGCAGCGTCTCCATGCGGCGGCGCAGCTTGCCGAGGAAGCGCTCGGCGATGCCTTCCTGGATGAGCAGGCGCGAGCCGGCACAGCAGACCTGGCCCTGGTTGAACCAGATCGCATCGACGACGCCTTCCACGGCGCCGTCGAGATCGGCATCCTCATAGACGATGAAGGGCGATTTGCCGCCGAGTTCCAGCGAGAGCTTCTTGCCTGAGCCCGCCGTGGCCTGGCGAATAAGGCGGCCGACTTCGGTGGAACCTGTGAAGGCGATCTTGTCGACATCCGGGTGGGCGACGAGGGCCGCACCCGTGGCGCCGTCGCCGGTGACGATGTTGACCACGCCATCCGGCAGGCCGGCTTCGCGGCAGATCTCGGCGAAGGCCAGCGCCGTCAGCGGGGTGAACTCGGCGGGCTTGAGCACCACCGTGTTGCCGGCGGCCAGAGCCGGGGCGATCTTCCAAGCCAGCATCAGGAGCGGGAAGTTCCAGGGAATGATCTGCCCGCAGACGCCAACCGGGCCGTAGCCGGCGAATTCGGTCTCGACCAGCTCGGCCCAGCCGGCATGGTGATAGAAATGCCGGGCGACCAGGGGAATGTCGATGTCGCGGCTCTCACGGATCGGCTTGCCGTTGTCCAGAGTCTCCAGCACGGAGAGGAAGCGCTCGCGCTTCTGGATATGGCGGGCGATGGCATAGAGATAACGGGCGCGCTCATGGCCCGGCAACGCCGACCAGGCGGGAAACGCCTTGCGCGCGGCCTTGACGGCGGCATCGACATCCTCGGCCGTGCCGGCGGCCACCTTGGCGAGCAGGGTGTCCCGGGCAGGATTGACCACCTCGAAGGTGTCCTTGCCCTTGGAGGCGACGAAGGAACCGCCGATGAAGTGCTTGAAGCCCTTTTCGTGGCTGGCGAGCCACGCCGTCACGTGATTGTCGGCTTCGGGCGCAGGACCATAGTCCATGGTTTGCAGAATTTCCTTTACGGTGGGCATCGGCGTGTTCCTCCAGCCGGAGAGGGCTGTATCACCCTCCCCTGGAGGGGAGGGTCGACGCGAAGCGTCGGGGTGGGGTGAAAAATGGTTAAGACATTGATCGTGTGGTGCCGGCAGGCGAGGGGGGAAGTCACCCCACCCCGGTCCTGCGGACCGACCCTCCCCCTCCAGGGGAGGGTGAGAAATCAAGCCAGAGCGTGATGTGTCAGCGCCGAATAGCGCCCGGTTACGAAATGCTCGAGCTGGCGCTCGATGTCGGCGAGCATCGAGGAGGCTCCGATGCGGAAAAGGTTGGGTTCCAGCCAGGGGCGGCCGAGCTCTTCCTTCATCAGGGCCAGCCAGGCGAGGGCATCCTTGGCCGTCCTCAGGCCGCCGGCCGGCTTGAAGCCGACCGCCTCGCCGGTGAACTCGCCATAGTCGCGCAAGGCGCGGATCATGGTGAGGCTGACGGGCAGGGTGGCGTTGACGTCCTCCTTGCCGGTGGAGGTCTTGATGAAATCGGAGCCCGCCATCATCGCGACCATCGAGGCCTTGTAGACGTTGCGCAACGTCTTGAGGTCGCCGGTGGCGAGAATGGCCTTGAGATGGGCTTCGCCGCAGGCCTCGCGCATGGCGCGGATTTCGTCATAGAGGGCGTTCCAGTCCTGCGTCAGTACCTGGGCGCGGTTGATGACGATGTCGATCTCCTGGGCCCCCTGGTCCACCGCGTAGCGGATTTCGGCGAGGCGCTGGGGCAGGGGGGTGAGGCCGGCGGGAAAGCCGGTCGCCACCGAGGCGACGGGAATGCCGGAGCCGGCGAGCGCCTTGACGGCGGGGGCGACCATGGTGGGATAGACGCACACGGCTCCCACCGTGGGCGGCGCATCGGCGAGGCCGAGGGCTTCAACGATATCCTCGCGGATAGGGCGGCGCGCCTTCAGGGCGAGGCGATGGACGCGGCCGGGCGTGTCGTCGCCGGCCAGAGTTGTGAGGTCGATGCACTGAACCGCCTTCACCAGCCAGGCGGCCTGGTATTCCTTCTTCACCGTGCGGCGCCCGCCGAGAGTTGCGGCCCGGCGTTCGGTGGCGCTGAGATTGACCTCGATCGCCTCGAACCATTCCGGCTTGAGGGCCGTGCCGGGATTACGGGCATGGGCCCCCTGACCCGACACGATGAGGGCGGAGCCGGTGGGCACCACGCTGAGGGCCGGGGCGGCCGGAGCAGGCTTTTTGGAGGCAGCCGGCGTGCCTTTGTCGGTCTTATCCATGGTGGCTTTCATCCAGGAGGAAACGTGCCGTCTCTTCATCGGTGACGAGCACATTGACATAGCCGGCCCGGAGGCAGGCAAGGGTGACGGGCTGTTTGGACTTGCCGGCAGCGACGCCGATCGAGAATTTGCGCTCCCGGCAATAACGCAGGTCCAGGCCGATGGTTCGGGCATCGATGTCGGCATCCACGATATTGCCATAGGCATCGATATAGCGGCTGAGGATGTCGCCGACGGCGCCTTTCGCCTTGAGCGCCGCGGTTTCCGCCTCGGTGACGAAACCCGATTGCACCAGGACGGAATCGGGGCTGATCGTGCCCATGCCGAAGCAGATCACCGGGGCCTGGCGGGCGAGCTCCAGCACGCTGGCGATGGTGGGGTCCTGCTCCAGCGCCACGCGGGTGGCAGCATGGCCGAGAATGGCCGGCACCGGCAGCAGGGTTGCCGTGCCATTGGCCGAGCGGGCGAAGAGCTCGGCGGTGTTGTTGGTGCGTACCGAGGGCGAGCGGATGTTCATGGCGCCGTTGAGCAGCACCACTTCCACGCCTTCGTTCCAGAAGGGCGGCAGGCGGTGGGCCACCGCGCTCATGGTCCGGCCCCAGGAAACACCGATCAGCGGCACCTTGCCGAGCCCGGCGAGCATGCGCGCGGCGGCCTGCGCCACGGCATCGAGCAGGAGGCCTTCGTCCTCCTCGCCATTGTTGGGGACAACGACGGCTTCCTTCAAATTCCAGCGCCGCTGCAGCCGGGACTCGATGTCGGGAGAACGCGGCGCCCGCGGCACGATCTCGATGCGCACGATGCCCGCCTCGCGTGCCTCGCTCAAAAGGCGGCTCGCCTGCCAGCGTGTGAGGTTGAGCTCCTTGGCCAGGTCGCCCATGGTCATGTCGAGCTCGTAGTAGCGCTTGGCGACCTGGATCATCAGGAGCTCGCGCTGCTCGCCGGACATCGTCCTGAACTGGACGTCATGGTCGAGATTGCCGACACTCATCAACGCGATCCTTCAAGCTGTCTGGATGCCAGCTTGCGCGAGAGTGGCGCAAGAAGCTCCGTTGCTTCAAGATAATCCTGCAGCAATTCACCATAGCGGGCATGGGCGGCGAGGTCGGGCTCGACCAGGGTGACCGGCTGGGCCACCGCATCCGCCGCGGCGAAGAGATCGCCGAACAGGCCGGCGCCGGTGGCGGCCGAGGCGGCCGTGCCGACGAGGGTGAGATTGGTCTGGCCGAGGAGTTCGACGGGCATGCCCATGGCGTCGACCGTAGCCCTTAGCCACAGCGGATTCTTGGCATAGCCGCCGGAAGAGACGATGCGGTTGCAGGCGATGCCGAGCTCCTGGATGCGGCGGAACACGTTTGCCGAACCCAGCGCCACCGCTTCGACGGCGGAGCGATAAAGGTCCGCCCGGGTATGGCTGAGGGCGAGGCCCAGCACGGCGCCGCGCAGCAGGGGGTCGCGATAGGGCGTGCGGTTGCCCATGAAATAATCGAGCGTCAGCAGCCCGGTGCCGCCGACGGGCAGGGCGCTCGCTTCCCCTACCAGGGCGGCTCGCTCCTGCTGGTCGAGCCCGAACATGTCACGCGCATACCAGGACATCACCGAGCCGGCCGAAACCTGGCCGGCTTCCACCAGCCAGTAATCGTCGACCAGGGCATGGGGATAAGGACCCCAGAAGCCGGTGACCGGCGCTTCGGCCGCGAGCTGGAAGAGATGGACGATCGAGGTGCCCCCGATCAGCAGATGTTCGCCCGGCCGCAGCGTGCCGGCACCCGCGATGCCGGTGTGCGCGTCGATGCCGCCCTGGGCGAGGATGGGCCGGTTGGCAAGGCCGAGATGCTCGGCCGCAGCGGCGCTGACAGGGGCGATCGGCATGCCCACCGCCTTGATGTCGCCTGGCAGTTTCGTGGCGAGGTCGGGAATGCCGAATTCGGCGTAGAGCTCGTCCGGGAAGCGGCGGGTAACGGAATCGTAATTCCACTTGCAGGTCGCGTTCATGCGTGAGCCGACCCACAGGCCCGTCAGCTTGAAATTGATGTAGTCGAGGCACTCGCAGATGATCTCGGCGCTCGCATAGACGTCCGGCTCATGGCGCGACAGCCACATCGCCTTGGGCACCAGCCATTCGGCCGCATCGCTGCCGCCGGCATAGGCCAGCACGGGGTGCTGCGAGCGCGCGGTTCGCGCCGCTTCGTCGGCGGCCCGGCAGTCCATCCACAGGAGGGCGGGGCGGAGCGGCGTCCCGTCCCGCTTGCACGCCACCACGGTCGAGGCCGTGGTCGCGGCGCAGACGCCGTCGATGACGGGCGAGCCGAGATCGCGCATCAGCCCGCGGCTGGCCCGGCCCAGCGCCTCCCACCACTCGGTCGGCGATTGTTCCGCCCAGCCCGGATGGGGGTGTCGGGTGGCGTATTGGACCTCCCGCTCACCGAGCATCGTGCGGCTGTCGAGGTCGAACACGCCGACCCTGATGCCGCCGGTGCCGAAATCCAGGCCGAGAAGACGTGGCATGGGACCTCCCGATTGCCGGAAATGGGGCGACTTCCTTCTCCCCTTGCGGGAGAAGGTGGCACGAAGTGCCGGATGAGGGGGGAGCCGCGCGCTTGCCGGGTATCCGCCGACACCCCTCATCCCCCTGCCGGGACCTCTAGTCAACTCAAGGGAGTTGACGACACCCGCAAGGGGAGAAGGAACTTAGTCTACGGCCTGAACATCACCTTGGAGAAGAACTCGTTCTTGCGCTTGAAGCTCTCGAACATGCCGGGCAGTTCCTCGAGCGTGAGCTCATGGGTGATCATGAATTGCCATTTGAGCTCGCCGGTGGCGAGAGCGTCGAGGGACACCGTCCACTGCTTGCCGGGGAAGGGCGCGCCGAAGGAGTTCCAGGCGCCGTGCAGGGACACTTCCTGGCGCAGGAAGTGCTGGAAGGTCTGGTTCTCCAGCGCGACCTCGCCGACGGGAATGCCGATGAACACGACATGGCCGCCCGGGCCGGCCAGCTTGGCGGCGAAGTTGATCGAGGAGGGATGGCCGGCCGCCTCGACGATGAGGTCGCAGTTCAGCCCCGATGGCAGCGGATCGGTGATCAGCTGGGTGTGGGTGGCGCCCGCCTCGCGCGCCTGTTCGAGCTTCTGCTCGGAGACGTCGACGGCGACGACTTCCGTGCAGCCCATCAGCTTCATCCACTGTATCGCGAACAGGCCGATCGGGCCGCAACCGATGACGCCGCCGCGCTGGCCCATGGTGGGCGGCGCCTTCCAGACGGCGTGGAGGGCGATCGAGGCCGGGTCGGTCATGGCGATGGCGCGGGGATCGGCGTCGGCCGGGGCCTTGAGCAGGTTGCCGACGGGCACCGAGACGAATTCGGTGTAGGCGCCGTCGCGTCGGCTGCCGAAATAGTCATAGTTGCGGCAGCGCGAGAAATTGCCGGTCGCGCATTGATCGCAGACCCGGCAGGGAATGAGCGGGGCGACGCCCACGAGCTCGCCCTTCTCGAAACCGGTCACGCCGGCGCCGACCTCGGCGATATGGCCGGAGAATTCATGCCCGCAGATGATGGGCATGCGATGGGCGCCCTTGGTGAGCATGCGCGGCAGGTCCGAGCCGCATACGCCGACGGCCGCCACGCGCAGCAGCACCTCCCCGGTTGCCGCGACCGGCTTGGGAACGTCCTCGAGACGAATGTCACCGGGCGAATACATGACGGCTGCGCGCATGGTCAAAATCCTTGGATAGGGAATGGCGGAATCGGGAAAAGCGAAGCGGCGGCCGTCAGTGGGCCTGCCGCTCGGCACCGAAGAGCGAGGAGGTGAAGGCGTCCAGGGCGATGATGGCGTCGCGGACGATCTCCACCGACAGGGGCACGGCGACCCGCCAGGTGATCGAGCCCTCCTTGAGGGCCGCCTTGGCGACGCGCTCGATGTCCGCGGCGGAGGCCTTGCCGAGCCTGAGGTCGGCGAGGGTAGTAGGCAGGCCCAGGGATCTGCAGAAGCGGGCGGTTTCCTCGATCTCGGCGAGAGGACGTCCTTCCAGCATCAGCAGGCAGAGCACGCCGAAGGCGACCTTCTCGCCGTGGAAGAAGCCGTGGCTTTCCTCCAGCACCGTCAGGCCATCATGGATGCCGTGGGCGGCGGAAACGGCGCAATTCTCGAAGCCGAGGCCGCTCAACAGCGTATTGGCCTCGATGATGTTCTCGACAGCCGGCGTCAGCGCACCCTTCTCGACCGCGAGCTTGGCCGCCAGGGCATCGCGCATCAGCACTTCATGGCAGGTCTTGGCGATGGCGATGCCGGCAAGCGGGGCGGGATAGCCGCCGGCGATGAAGTTGTCGGAGCGGGATTCCAGGTTGGAGCGGGCTTCGAACCAGGTGGAGAGGGCGTCGCCGATGCCGGCGACCAGGAAGCGAACCGGCGCCTTGGCGATCAGGGCGCTGTCGACCACCACCACGTCCGGATTGCGCGGCAGCATGAAGGATTCCTTGAACACGCCCTGCGGCGTGTAGGTCACCGCGATGGCGCTGGTCGGCGCGTCCGTCGAGGCGATGGTCGGCACGATGGCGATGCGGGCCTTGTTGGCGATCGCGGCCAGCTTGGCGGTATCGGCCGTCTTGCCGCCGCCGATGCCGACGACCATGTCCGCCTTGGCTTCGGCCACCAGGGCCGTGACCCGGTCGATCTCCTCGCGGCAGCATTCGCCGTTGAACTTCTCCATGGTGAGGCCGAGGCCGCTGCCCTCCAGCGAGGCGAGGATCGAGGCGCCGAGCTTCTCGAAGACGAAGCCGTCGACGAGCAGGAAGGCCTTGCTGCCGAGCGGAGTGAGATGATCGGCGAGGCGCCCGATTTCACCGGCGCGCTGGATGTATTTGAGCGGACCGCCGAAGGCCCGGCCCTGTGCGCTGTGCCATCCTTGAGTTGCAGCCATTGGAGGGATTCCCTGGGTCGCACCGCCCGGCGGCGGTGAATGATCGATATTCACATTTGTGAAATATGATCATTTATGTGAAAAACTAGACAAAAAGAGACGCGCTGTCAACGGAGTCCGCAGCACGGAGTCGGCAGCGCGTCGGGTCGTGTTCTATCGCTTCAGGGTGCCGGTGGCGTATTGCAGCAGCATCGCCACCACGATGATCAGGCCGGTGTAGAGCTGCTGGCTGTAGCCAGGCACCCCGGCGAGGTTCATGATGTTGGCGATGATGCCCATCACCAGCGTGCCGAGCAGCGTGTTGACCACGTCGCCGCGCCCGCCCATCAGGCTGGCGCCGCCGATTACCACCGCCGCGATGACGTTGAGCTCCATGCCGACGCCGACCTGGGCCGAGCCGATGGTGGTGCGGCTGGCGGAGATCACGCCGGCGAGCCCGGCCAGCGCTCCGGAGATCACATAGACGGAGAGGATGTAGCGCGGCACCGCGATGCCGGAGAGCCGCACGGCCTCCTCGTTGGAGCCGATGGCGGTGATGATGCGGCCGAAGCGCGTGAAGGACAGCACGATGCCGCCGACGATGAACACCGCGAACATCAGGATGACCGGTTGCGGGATGCCGAGCCAGTAGCCGGCGCCGAAGTCCGCGAGGGCCTGGCCGCCGTCACCGATCGAGATCGGCCGCCCTTCCGAGATCATGAAGGAGAGCGAGCGGGCGATCGCCATCATGGCCAGCGACATCACGAAGGAGGGCAGGCGCATATAGGCGACGAAGAAGCCGACGGCGAGGCCGCAGGCGGCGCCGCACAGGATCACCAGGGCGATGCTGACGCCGACGCCATAGCCGAGCTTGGCGATGAAATAGGCGGTCAGCACGCAGCCCAGCGCCAGCACCGAGCCGACGGAAAGGTCGATGCCGCGGGTGAGGATGACGAACAGCATGCCCACCGACATGATGCCCGCCCCGGAGGCGACCTGCCGCAGCACGTTCAGGATGTTGTTCTTGGTCAGGAAGCTGTCGGTCCACAGGGAGGCGACGATGACCAGGACCAGGAAGATGCCGAGGGTCGCGAAACGCTGCACCAGGGCGCCGAGATCATAGCCGCGCTTGCCGTCGCCGCGGTTCTCGCTGAGAGCTGTCATTGTCCTATACCGTTCCAGCTTGAATTGTTTTGCCGGGCTGTCCGCCCTCGCTCATGGCCAGGGAAAGCAGGTTTTCCTCGCTGTAGTCGTCCGGCTTGAGTTCGCCGCGGATCTCGCCCTCGCGCATCACCAGCACGCGGTCGCACAGGCCGAAGAGTTCCTGATGCTCGGAGGAGATCACCAGCACGGCCTTGCCGGCTTCCGCCAGGCGATTGACCAGCGCGTAGATCTCGGTCTTGGCGCCGACGTCGACGCCGCGGGTCGGCTCGTCGAGAATGATGAGATCGCCATCGGCATGGAACCACTTGGCCAGGACCACCTTCTGCTGGTTGCCGCCCGACAGGCTCGAGACGGGCGCTTCGACGCTGGCGGCCTTGAGGCGCAGGCTCTGGCCGAGTTCGCTGACGGTGCGCCGTTCCAGGCCCCGGCGCAGAAAGCCGAGCGCGGTGGTGACCGACGACATCCGCGCCATGGTGGCGTTCACCCTTATGGGCTTGTCCAGGATGACGCCCTGATGCTTGCGGTCCTCGGGCACCAGCCCGACACCCGCCGCGACGGCGTCGCGGGGCGAGCGGAAATGCACCGGCTTGCCCTTGAGCTTGATGGCGCCGCTGTCGGGCTTGTCGGCGCCGAAAATCAGGCGGGCGACCTCGGTGCGGCCGGAGCCGACCAGGCCGCCGAGGCCGACGATTTCGCCGGCGCGCACGGCCAGGCTGACATTGCGGACCTTGCGGCCGGCATGGAGGGCCGAGACGCTGACCACTTCCTCGCCGATCTTGCGCTCTCCCCTCTCGGGGAACAGGGCGGAGAGCGGGCGGCCGACCATCATGCGGATGATGTCGTCGATGCTCACCTCCTTGGCGGCGACGGTGCCGACGAGCTGGCCGTCCTTCATCACCGTCATGCGGTCGGAGATGCGCATCACCTCCTCGAGGCGATGGGAGATATAGACGACACCGACGCCATGGGCCCTGAGGTCGGCGATGACCTTGTGCAGGCGCGCGGCATCCCGATCGGAAAGCACAGCCGTCGGCTCGTCGAAAATGATGATCTTGACCTCGCGCGACAGCGCCTTGGCGATCTCGACCACCTGCTGATGGGCGACGGCGAGATTGCCGACGCGCTCGCCCGGATCGATATCGAAGCCGAGCCGCTTGATCAGTTCGCCGGCGCGCTTCTTCAGCCCCGGCCCGGCGAAGACGCCAGGCAATTCGCCCAGGAAGATGTTCTCCGCCACCGACAGATCGGGGGCCAGCGCCAGTTCCTGGTGGATCACCGCGATGCCGAGCGCCCTGGCCATGCGCGGATCACGGAAATCGACATGGCTGCCGGCGATCTTCACCTCGCCGCTGCTCGGCTGGAGTTCGCCGCCCAGCACGCGCATCAGCGTCGACTTGCCGGCCCCGTTCTCGCCGAGCAAGGCATGGACCTCGCCACTCTGGACGTCGAAATCGACGCCCTTGAGGGCGTGCACGCCGCCGAAGGATTTGGTTATGGCGGTGAGCCTGGCGAGTTCGGACATGATGTCCTCGCTGGTTTGGAGTCGTCGAGTAGGAAAAACGGCGCGCCTGTCCTTCTCCCCTTGCGGGAGAAGGTGCCCCGAAGGGGCGGATGAGGGGAGACACGCGACTTTGCCGAGTCTGTGCTTCACCCCTCATCCCCCTGCCGGGACCTTCTCCCGCAAGGGGAGAAGGCAAATCTCGTGTCGAAGTCGCTACTTAGAACACCGCGTCCTTCTTGTAGAACTTGTCGACGTTCTCCTGGGTGATCACCGCGGGGGTGGTGAGCTGAAGCTTGGGCGTGTCGGCGCCGAGTTCGCCCTTGAGGGCCTTCAGGCCGATGTCGACCGCCGTGCGGGCCACCAGATCGGGATCGTTGAGGCCGGTCGCGCCATATTTGCCTTCCTTGATGAGGGCGAGCGCTTCCTTCTGGCCGTCGGCGGCAGCGAGGACCAGCACGTCATTCTTGCCGGCAGCCTGCAGCGCCTTCATGCCGCCCAGAGCCATCGAATCGTTCTCGGCCAGCAGCACGGTGACGTCGGGATGGGCCTGCAGCAGGTCCTCGGCGGCCTTGAGGCCATCCTCCGTCGCCCAATTGCCCCAGCCCTGGCCGAGCACTTCGAAGCTGGCCTTGCCATCATTGACGAGCTGGCCCTCGACCAAACCGCGGAACACGCCGAGGCGGCGATCACGGCCGACTTCGTTGCCCTGAGAGCCCGAGAGCAGGATGATCTTGACGGGCTTGCCCTGCATCTTCTTGGCCAGCCACTGGCCGACCAGGAAGCCGTTCTGGTCGTTGGAGGAGCGCACCTGGGTGACGATGTTGGCCTTGGTGTTGATCGAGGAATCCATCACCACCACCTTCACGCCGGCCGCGGTGGCGGCATTGGCGGCGCCGACGAGGCCTTCCGGATCACGCGGGTTGAGGATCAGGAGGTTGACGCCCTTGGCGACCATGTCCTCGACGTCGGAAATCTGCTTGCCCATGTCGTTCTGGCCGTCGGAGGTGGTGACCTCGCAACCCGCCTTCTTGCCCTGGTCGATGGCGGCGGCCTGCTGGGCGGCGAAATAGGGGGCGCTCAGCGTGTACATCGCCACGCCGATCTTGCAGTCGGCGGCGCTCGCCATGCCCATCGTGCCGGCCAGCAGTGCTGCGGCCAGGCTGCCGCCCAAAAGGGTCTTCTTCATCGGCTCTCTCCTCCACGTCGTCTGTCAGGGCATTTTTTCCGGCCCTGTTCTGTAGCATAAGTACATTTTTTGACAGGGGTCAAGCGAACCAATTTTTAAAAAATTGAAATAAAATCACATACGTGAAATATTGCAACGCAATATTGCGGAAATTAGCTCAAAATGAGTTAAGATAATGCGGTCGGGGTTGTCGAGGTGCCGATAAAAATGTAGTGATGCTACAAAATGGCGAGCTTCCCAGATTGCCGCTGTCAAAAGAAAGGTTGGTTGATATGTCCATGCGCGAGCCAGGTCTGTGCGTCGTCGATGTCGAGAAGGGGGAATTGCGGGGGGCGACCAACCGCTACACCAAGACGATGGGTGATCTTGCCGGCCTCTATGAAGACGAGGCTGCCTATCAGGCCGTCCTCGCCGAACTCGGCGACAAGGTCGTCTATGAGGTCACGGACTACAAACCCTCGGCGGACGCGGGCGACATGATCATCGGGGTCACCCGCATGATTCCCGGCAAGGTGGGGCGGGAATATTTCCTCACGCGCGGCCATATCCACGCCAATCCCAACCGTCCGGAGATGTATTACGGTGAGAGCGGGCACGGCATCATGCTGCTGGAATCGCCAGCCGGGGAGATCCGCACCGTCGAGATCGGGCCGCGCAGCCTGTGCTATGTGCCGCCCTACTGGATCCACCGCTCGGTCAATGTCGGTTCGACGGATCTGGTGATGACCTTCGCCTATCCCGCCGATTCGGGGCAGGACTACGACATCATCGCCAAGGCCGGCGGCATGCGCAGCCGCATCGTCGATGACGGCAAGGGCGGCTGGACGGCCGTCGACAATGCCGGTTACCGCTTCCGTGCGAAGGAATTGGTCGACAGTATTATGGCGAGGTGAGGAGCGCCCTAAGCCTTCTCCCGCAAGGGGAGAAGGCTTGTCGCGCCACAAACTTCCCTTCAAGCCTCGTCGGTATCGCCCTCGTCGTCGTCATCGGCGTCGATCTCGCCGCCGAGCGCGTGCTTGAAGCCTTTCTCGACCCGCTTGAGCAGCTTGCGCAGGCGCTTGCGGTCCTTGTTGTCGAGATGGCTGGTGGCTTCCGCCTCGATGTCGAGGGCCAAGGCGGCGATGGCGGCGGCCTTTTCCTTGCCGTCCGCGCTCAGGCCGACGCGCACGACGCGTCCGTCGCCATCGGTCGCCTTGCGCTCGATCAGGCCGGCGGCCGACAGGCGCGCGATCGTCTTGGAGGCGGTGGGCGGCCTGACGCGAAGAATCTCCGCCAATTCGCTCATCGACAGGGCGTCCCGCCCGGCCAGGGCTTCGAGCACCTGTTCCTGGCCCGGAAACAGGCCGAGTCCTTCGAGGAGCTTGGCGGTGCGGGCCCGATGCAGCCGGGCCACGTGGATCAACTGATAACCAAGTGTCTTGGAGGCCGGATGTCGCATGGCAATGATCCGCCGGCTGATGATTTGCTGTAGCCGGCTTCAGATACAGTTTCTGATAGAAAATGTCGAGGATTTCGTAAGCTTTTCGCTGAAATCCGGTAGAAACTTCTTATCCGGTGCAGTTCTTAAAGCTTGGCCAGCGTCCGCTCCACCTTGGCCAGGAAGGCGGCGCGCGAACGATCCGTCGACAGGTTCATCGAGTAATGGGCCAGATAGTGAAAGCGCGCGAAGGGCTTCACCGCCGCCCGCAGCATGCGCGTAACCACGCGGCGCGGCGGATCGCTCATCAGGAACGCCTTGAGATGCGAACCGCCATAGGTGGTTACCGCCACGACCTTGGTGATGTTGTGCAAATTGCCCTGGACCTTGCCGTCGACCAGAGTGAAGGACACGCCGGGCAGGAAGACCCGGTCGAAGAAGCCCTTGAGGATGGCCGGAAAGCCATAGTTCCAGATCGGCGTGACGATCACCAGCACCTCGGCGCGCTGCAGGCGCTCGACATAGCCAGCCACGCCGTCACGGTTTTTCGCCGTGTCGTGATAGGTGCGCCGCTCGGCGGCCGTGAGCACGGGCTGAAACCCTTCGGCATAGAGATCGCAATCATCGACCTCGTGACCAGACTTGCGCAAGGCCTCCACGGCGCAGCCATGCAGCGCCGCGCCGAAGGATTCCTCGCAGGGATGCGAGAAGAGGACGAGAACCCGCATCAGCCCTTCATCTCGACCTCGACAAAGGCCATGTGGGCCTGACCGCCGTTGAAGACGTTGTGCTCGACGCCAGCCGGGCGCGAATAGGATATGCCGGCGGAAAGCGGCACCAGCTTTTCGCCTTGGGCGTCGACGATGCGCAGCGTGCCGTCGACCAGCGGCACCACGGCATAGGGATATTCATGCCGGTGCCAGCCCGTTTCCTGGCCGGGCTGGAAATCGTAGCGGGTGATTCGCACCCGCTCGTCATCGACCTGCAACGTTCCGGTCGCCAGATTGGTGTCATCCTGATTATGAGCGCCACACATACTCAGACCTCCATTTGCATGCCCCGGAACAGATAGGTCCGGTTCGAAGAATAATCATAATCGGGATCGTCCCAGGCGATCATCTTGCCGGGATTGAGCAGGCCCTTGGGATCAGCCTCGCGCTTGAAGGCGAGCTGCGCCTCGTCGGTCTGCTTCATGCCGCCTTCCTCGAGCGTATAGCGGTGCGGATTGAACACCGGCGCACCCATGTCCTCATGGATGCGGATGATCTCCTCGAGCCGCGCCTCGGTGGTGAACTTGACGAGCGGCAGGCCGAAGCAGGTGATCTTGCCGTCGAAACGCACGAATTCGAGATGGGCCACCACCTCGTCTCCGAAGACGGCATGGATCTTGGAGACGAGTTCGAGCTGGTTGGGGAAGGGATAGAGCGTCTGCAGATAGGTGATGGCGGGGTCGATCTTGAGGGCGCGCAGCGTGGTGTGGTTCCAGCCGAGTTCGTAGATGTCGGGCAGGCCCTTGCGGTCCGCCTCGCTCATATCGGACGTCGAGAACAGCAGCTGGGCGCCCCTTCGGCGGCGGGTGATGGTGAGGAAGGCATCGTAGTTCTGGGGGGCGATCATGGCGCAGACCACGTGCTTGTCGCGCGGGATCCAGCGCCGGTGCCGGTTGAAGTAGTCATGCGCGGCCGGCGCGGCGACCACGGCGAGCTGCTTCTTGAGGATGCCGTCGGCCTCGCCCGTCTCGTTGGCGAAGGCAGCCGCCTCGGCGAGCGTATCGAAGCCGACGATCACGTCGATCCATTTGAAGGCCGTGGTCAGCGGCATCTCGACTTCGGTGATGATGCCATTGGTGCCGTAGGCATGGCTGACCTTGTGCAGATCCTCGCCGGTGAGGTCGAGGATGCGCGGGCTGGCCTCCATCGTCACCACCTTGAGACGGGTGACGTTGCCCCAGTCGCGCAGCCCGCCCCAGGTGATCGAGCCGACGCCGCCGGAGCCGCCGGCGACGAAACCGCCGATGGTTGCGGTTTTGGCCGTCGAGGGGTGCAGCCGCAATTCCTGGCCGGAATCAGCCTGAGTCTGCTTGTCGATCTCGGCCATCACCGCGCCGGCCTCGGCGACCAGCACGCCCGGTTCGATCGAGACGATCTTGTCCATGAAGGACAGGTCGAGCACGGCCCCGCGCGACAGCGGCATGGCCTGGCCGTAATTGCCCGTGCCGGTGCCGCGGGGCGTGACCGGGATGTCGAGCGCATAGCAGGCGGCGAGCGTGGCGACGACATCGTCCGTGGATTTGACGAAGACGACGCAATCGCCGGTGACGTGGTCGAGCTCGCGCTTGAGCACCGGCGAATACCAGAAGAAGTCACGGCTCTTCTGCCTGACCAGGGTCGGGTGATCCTCGATGCGAATGTCAGGCAGGCGGGCCTTGAGGGCGGCGATATCGGTCATGCGATCGAACCTGGCGGAGATTTTCGGGGGGCGGGTCTTCAGACCCGCCGATTCGAGCGATCAGGGGTGGTTGGAAGCAGGCAGGTCTGAAGACCCGCCCCCCAGCAGCGCATCCAGCTCTTCATAATCGGGCAAAGTGGTATCGATGGCCCGGCCATTGCGCACCACGATGCGGTCTGCCTGAGGCCGGGACAGCAGCTCCGTCCAGTTCCTGGCCTTGAACAGCACGAAATCGGCTGGCCCTCCGACGCGCAGCCGGCCGGCATCGATGCCCATCACCGAGGCCGGCGTCGCCGTAATCGCCTTGGGCCAGTCGCCGAAGGGGTGGTCGAGATGGGCCACCCTGACAGCCTCGCGGAAGACCTCGAGAGCATCGAGATCGCCATAGGCATAGAAGGGGTCGCGGGTATTGTCCGAGGAGACGGCGACATCAACGCCGGCGGCCTTCAATTCATGCAGCAGCGTCACCCCGCGCGAGCGGGGCGTGCGGCCGGAAACGCGGTCCTGCAGATAGAGATTGCACATCGGCAGGGAGACCACGGCGATGCCGGCCTCGGCCACCTTCTCGATGGTCGCCTTGATCTCGTCTTCTTCCTGACGGGCAAGGGAACAGCAATGGCCGACCGTGACCCGGCCGGCGAAACGATGGCGCAAGACCGCCTCGGCGATGTGATGCAGGGAGCGGGCGGTGGGGTCCTGGGTCTCGTCGACGTGGAAATCGAGGTCGAAGCCATTGTCGGCGGCCACACGGAACAGCGTATCCAGGCCTTGGTCGAGTTCGGGCACCATATAGGTGACGCCGCCCAGAATGCCGTCATGCGTGCGCAGGGCAGCGGCGATCTCGGACATATGCGCACGATCCGCCACATGCTCGATGGAGAACAGCGCCACCGCCTGCAACTCGATGCTGCCGGCCCATTTCTCGCGCATCTCGGCAAAGACAGGCCAGGAGATGCCGATCTGCTTGCCGATCGAATCGAGATGGGTGCGGATGGCGGACGTGCCATGCGCATAGGCGCAACGCAGCGAGAAATCCATGCGGGCGGCGACGTCAGCGGCCGACCAATGGGCCTCGCGGTCCAGGGTGACATTGTCGAGCGCGCCGAAGAAGGTGCCGTCGGGATTGCGGCGGCGCGGCCAGATATGGCCCTTGTCGAGATGGGTGTGCAGTTCCACGAAGCTCGGAAAGACCATGCCGGTGCTGAGCGCATCGGAGGAGCCCGTCACGGCCTCGATCGCCTCGATGCGTCCGTCGGCGACGGTCAGGGATATGCGCGCCAGGCCGTCCTGGTCGATGCCGGCGAGCCTCTGTGGCACCAGGCAGGCCGGCACGCTGGCCTCGACCGCCCAGCGGCCAGCGGGTGGGATCTTGGCGGCAGTCTGGACGGATCTGGACACGGTCAGTTTTCCCGCTTCAGCGCGCTCTCGTGCCATTTGTGCAGCAGGAGATGCGACAGATAGGACAGGGCGAGGAAGATGGCGATGCCGCTCAGCGATAGCAGCACCAGCGCGGCATAGGCCCGCGGATAGGCAAAATAGCGCGGCGCGAGATAGATGATATAACCAAGCCCGCCGCGGGCGCCGCCCGCGCCGGTGGCGAGCTCCGATACCACGGCGCCGATCAGCGACAGGCCGCCGGCAATGCGTACGCCGCCGAGGAAGTAAGGCAGCGCGCCGCGCAGCCGCAGCAGCCACAGCTTCTGCCAGGACGACGCGCGGTAGAGCTCGAACAGATTGAGCAGGTTATGGTCGGTCGAGCGCAGGCCGATCAGCGTGTTGGCCAGCACCGGGAAGAAGGCGACGAGCCACACGCAGATCAGGAGCACGGTGGCCTGCGAGAAGATCACCAGCAACAGCGGCGCCAGGGCCAGGACCGGCGTGACCTGCAGGATGATGGCATAGGGGTAGAGCGTATATTCGACCAGCCGCGACAGCGAGAACAGGATGGCCAGGCAAACTCCGCCCGCCACGGCGAGCACGAAGCCTTTCAAGGTCACTTCCAGGGTGAAGAGCCAGGCCGGCCCCAGTGTTTCCCATTCACGGAAGAAGGCGGCCCAGATTTCGCTGGGGGCCGGTACGACCTTCATCGGCGTGAGGCCGGCGGCGACGCAATATTCCCAAAGTCCCAGCACAACCACCAGAAAGGCGAACGGCAACAGCCATTTCAGCAGGGCCGGCGGGCCCTGGCGGGATGGTGCGGAAGGGGTGACGGCATCGTCCGCCGAACTGATCGCGCTCATCCTGTTCCCGGTCCTCTCGATCCAACCTTTGCGATCCAAATTCTTGGCGATCAATGTCCGTCGACGGTCTCGGCGGCCCTGCCGATGGCCGAGGTCAGCGCGGCGGAGGCCTGGCGACAATAATCGACATAAACAGGCGTGGTGCGGAAGGCTGCGCCACGCGGGCGTTCGGCATCGATGATGAGTTCGGCGAAAGCACGTCCCGGCCGGGCTGCCATCACCACGATGCGGTCGGAAATATAGACGCTTTCGAACACCGAATGGGTGACGAACACCACCGTCCAGCCGAGTTCGGCCTGCAGGCGCATCAGGTCGTCGTTGAGCTTCTGGCGGGTGATCTCGTCGAGCGCGGCGAAAGGTTCGTCCATGAGGAGGAGCCGTGGGCGGGTCACCATGGCCCGGGCGATGGAGACGCGCATGCGCATGCCGCCGGAGAGCTCGCGCGGATAGGCCTGCGCGAAGGCGGTGAGGCCGACGCTGTCGAGGGCCTGCATCACCGCATCGCGGGCAGCCTTTCGCGACACGCCCTTGAGCCGTGAGGGCAGCCAGACATTGTCGAACACGCTGGCCCAGGGCATCAGCGTCGGTTCCTGGAAGACGAAGCCGACGTCGCGGGAGTGATCCATGCCGCCACCCGCCCAGGCCACATTGCCGCTGGAGGCCTCGCCAAGCCCGGCGATGATGCGCAGGGCCGTCGACTTGCCGCAGCCCGACGGCCCCAGCAGAGAGAGGATCTCACCCTGGCGGATGTCGAGATCGAGATGCTGGAGCGCGGTGGTGCCCGAGGAGAACGTCTTGCCCACGTCGCGCAGCGAGACGACGGTCGGGCGGGCAGGAGGGTTCAAGACGGGCCTCCGGCATATCCGATCGGTGGGTCGCCCTCGCGAGACGGATTTTCACAGTAAAGGTAGCGCTGCCCCAGCAAAACAGAGCGCTTCCACCCGGCCGATGAGATACAGTCCACAATACTCACTTCTTGATCAGGTCGGAGCCGACATTCTTGTTCACGAATTTCAGCGTGTAGGCCTTCTTGAAATCGAAATCGGGCTTGTAGAGGCCGACCGCGACCATCTTGTCGAAGAAGGACTTCATGTGCTCGTCGGTCATGGCGCCGATGCCGCTCTTCTCGGCGTCACCCGACATGACGATGCCATAGGCCTTCATCTGCTTGACGGCGAAGGCGAGGTTCTCGTCGGTCATGTCGGGATTGTCCTTCTGGATCGCCGCATTGCCGAGCTTGTTGTCGCCATAGAGATAGGTGGCCCAGCCGATCGCCGAGGCATCGACGAATTTCTGCACCACGTCGGGCTTGCTGTCGATGATGTCCTGGCGGGTGACGATCAGGGTCGAATAGGTGTTCCAGCCCTGGTCGGCGATCAGGAAGACATTGGGCTTGAAGCCGCCGCCTTTTTCCACCTGGAGCGGCTCGGACGCCACATAGCCCTGCTGGACCGAACCCTTGTCGGCGATGAAGGGGCCGGGGTTGAAGTCGTAGGGCTTGACGACCTCGTCGGTGAAGCCGAAGGCCGCCTTCATCCAGGCATAGCCGGTGGCCTGGAAATCGGGGCCGATGAAGATGGTTTTAGCCTTCTTCAGATCTTCCCAGCTGTCGAGGCCGACGCCGGGATGCGTCATCAGGATCTGCGGGTCCTTCTGGAAGGTGGCCGCCACCGCGACGAGGGGAATGCCCTCCTTGGCGGCGGAAAAGACCTCGACCAGATTGCCGCCCATGTAGAAATCGTTCTTGCCGGCGACCAGAGCTGTGGCGTTGTTGGCGGTGGGGCCGCCCTGCACGATTTCGACGTCGAGGCCGAACTTCTTATAGGTGCCGTCCGCCACCGCCTGGTAGTAGCCGCCATGCTCACCCTGGGCCAGCCAGTTGGTGCCGAAGCGAACCTTCACGAGGTCCTCGGCATAGGCGCCGTTCAAGCCGGCAAAAACCACTGCCGTCGCTGCAAGCACGGCGGTCTTGAGCATGCTGTTCATTCCTGTCGCCTCAGTTCGGGTTCGTCTTGCGAGGCGCCGGTATTGAAAGGCCGTAACGCCGAGGCCCGATTGTTAGCGCCAATTCATACTTGCACAAGTCGTAATCACGATTAATTTTGCGCCGACGAGATTTTCGAAGAGATCCTTCCCGCCATGCTTCGCGCCATCACGCCGCCCGCGCTGCGCGCGCCCTTCGCCCGCTACAGCCACGCCATGGAGGTGCCGGCCGGCGCCCGCCTGGTCTTTTGTTCCGGCCAGCTCGGCATCGGCCCGGACGAGACTATCCCGGAGGGCGCCGAGGCGCAGGCCAGGCTGATCTTCAAGGCCATCGAAGCCATCCTGGCGGAAGCCGGCATGGGGCTCGCTGACATCGTCAGGATCAATGCCTATGTCACCGGCCGCGAACATATGGCCGGCTACATGAAGGCCCGCGACGCTGTGGTCGCCGATCCGCCGCCGGCCTCCACCCTGATGATCGTCTCCGGCTTCACACGGGAGGCGTTCAAGGTCGAGGTGGAGGTGGTGGCGGCAAAGGCATGAGCGCGGCGCTCCCAGCGGATATCCTGCCCTGGCACCTGTAGTTCCACGGACCTCAAGCGCTACCCGGCCAGCGCCTGTTCGACCTCGGCGCGCTCGACTTCCAACAGCGGCGCCAGCACCTTGTAGGCCCTGGTCTTGACGCCTGGCTGCATCACCAGGATCACCGTTTCGGTCCCCGGGCAGGCGGCGTCGCCGCACTGGATTTCGCTGACGGAGATGGTGGTCTCCTCGCCGAGTGCGAGGATCTCCCGAACCATCTGCTTGATGGCGGCGGCCCTGTCGCGCTCGGCCTGGCTGGATTTGCGGAACAGGCCGAACATCGCCTCAGGCGGCTCCGGGCAAGGTGAGGATGCCGGCGGCGCCATCCTCGGCGCCGAGAGCAAGCTGGGCGCCGTTCTTGTCCCAGGCCAGCGCCGTGATGCCCGAGCCCGGCACCGCGCGGCGGACCAGGATCTCGGAGGCGTCGGTCAGCCGGCAGAGCAGCACGCAGCCATCCTCGTAACCGAGCGCCAGCACCAGTGCCTTGGGATGGAAGGCGACCCGCGTAACCTTGGCGTGGCGAATGCCGCATTCGCGCGGCGCCTTGCCCATCGGGCCGTCCTTGCTCTGGAAGGGCCAGACGATGCCGGCATCGGCACCCGAGGTCGCCAGCCAATTGCCATCATGCGACCAGGAGAAGGAGCGCGTCTTGGAAGGGTAGCCCGACATGCGCATGTGCTTCTTTTCGGCGACCGTCCAGCCATGGAGGGTGTTTTCCTGCATGGACGTGACGATGAAGCGGTTGTCGGGCGAAATCGTGATGTCGAGGTGGCTGCCCTTCCATTCATAGAATTCGGGCGCGGCGCTCGAATTGGGGAACCAGGCCGACACGCCGTTGTAATGGGCGATGGCGAGGCGGTAGCCCTTGGGCATGAAGGCCAGGCCCCGCACGCTGGAAGGCGCCGTCCACTGCTTCACATTGCCCTTTTCGTCACGGGCATAGACGGCCTTGCCGGCCGACCAGGCTGTCGCGCCGCCCGCCGAGACCGCCACCGCGTCGATCCATTTGTTGCCAGCCTCGCCGATCTGGCTGATCTCGCCATTGGCGGAGAGGGCCATGATACGCCCATCGTCGCCGCCGGCGACGAGCGTGCTGGCGTTGGCGGTGACGGCGAGCAGGCCCGCATCACCGAACAGGGCATCGCGCTTTTCTTCGCCGATCTCCGCCCTGAGCACCGTGCCATCGGCCAAAGCGAAGACCGGCGTGCGGCCCAGCCAATGGCAGGCCAGCACATGGCTGCCAGCCTCGATCGGGGTGACGCTTTCGGACAAAGAGGGGAAGGAAGTGGTGTTCAAGGCGGGGCTCATAGACAAGAGGCGGGGATGTTCTGGGGTTGCGCGGCGATTCACCCCTCATCCCCCTGCCGGGACCTCTAGTCAACTCAAGTGAGTTGACGACACCCGCAAGGGGAGAAGGAGTTTGATTCGGCTCGACACATCCCATTGAAATCCCTTCTCTCCGTGCGGGAGAAGGTGGCGGAAGCCGGATGAGGGGTGCAATCTCCTCCCTACGCTGCGCAGGCGCGGAAACCCTTTTCGAGTTCGTCCCGGTTGAGATGGTGCCCGATGAACACCAGGCGAGACTCGCGCTTCTCGTCGGGTCTCCATTCGCGCTGGAGGTCGCCGTCCACGATCATGTGCACGCCCTGCAGCACGAAGCGGCGCGGCTCGTCCTTAAAGGCGAGAATACCTTTCCAGCGCAGGAGATTCGGTCCCTCGCTTTGAGCGATGCGGTCGATCCAGGGCATGAACTTGGCCGGGTCGACATCGCCGTCGATCTTCAGCGACAGGGACTGCATGGTCTCGTCGTGATAGTGCTTCAGGCCGTGATCGTGGTGATGATCATGGCCATGATGATGGTCGTGATCATGATCATGGTCGTGCTCGTCGACTTCGAGAAAGGCCGGCTCGAGGTCGAGGATGCGGTCGAGATCGAAGGCATTGCGGCCGAGCACGTCTGCGATCGCCACATTGGAGCGCGTCGCCTTGTGGAGCTTGGCATAGGGGTTGAGCGCGCGGATGCGCATCTCGACCTCATGCAGTTCGGGTGCGGTGACGAGGTCGGTCTTGTTCAGCACGATCACGTCGGCGAAGGCGATCTGGTTCTTGGCCTCGGGGGCGTCCTTAAGGCGATCTTTCAGCCATTTGGCGTCGGCCACGGTGACCACGGCGTCGAGGCGGGTCTTCTCGGCGACATCCTGGTCGACGAAGAAGGTCTGCGCCACCGGGGCCGGATCGGCCAGGCCCGTGGTCTCCACCAGGATGGCGTCGAACTTGCCCTTGCGCTTGAGGAGGCCATCGATGATGCGGATGAGGTCGCCGCGCACGGTGCAGCACACGCAGCCATTGTTCATTTCGAAGACTTCTTCGTCGGCATCGACGATGAGGTCGTTGTCGATGCCGATCTCGCCGAACTCGTTGACGATGACGGCGAAGCGCTGGCCGTGCGGTTCGGTCAGGATGCGGTTCAGCAGCGTGGTCTTGCCGGCGCCGAGATAGCCGGTGAGAACGGTGACGGGAATTTTGTCGGAGGTCTTATCCTGCGAAGCAATCGTATCGGCCATGGCAATCTCCGGAGCGCGGGCGCGCTCTTGAAAAACGGATAGGCGTGCAGCCGGGGGCGCATTCGTCCCGGCCGCATTCGCTCAGCCTTATATTGGATCGATGCCGTGGGATGTAAGCCCCAAAGTGTGATTCTTCCTGCCGCTCGGAAGATGGAGTGCGGTTGTCTTTCCCTGGCTCTGGGAGCCGCTTGCCATCTTGTGCTCTGGGAACCGCGGAGCGGGCGTGACTATACTGTATCGGTCGACAGACTGCAGATGTCCCGTGCAGATCCAGGCCATAGTGCATCCCTCGATTCAACCGATGTGAACCGATGAGAGTAGCCACCATCCACGATGTCTTTCGCTCCAGCGTGCTCGGCATGCCCGAAGCGGATCCTGTCATTGGTCACTGGTTCTACAATAGATTCCTCCAGATTTTGAGACCGCTTCGAGTCGAGGTCGAGCGTGTCTCCATCCTGCCGAATGGCGAACCTTCCCTGCTCGAGGAACTCGCAGCACGCCATGGTTGGCCGCCGGACAAGAGCGGATGGGCGCATGTCTTTTCCCATCCAGACGTGGTCAACCTCATCATGCCGATGCTTGAGCGGCTTCGGGCATTTGATCTGGTGCTGGGATTCGAGATGCCCCCCAATCTCATCCGCGCGCTCAATGCCCACGGACAAAGACTGATCGATATCTCGATCGATCCCATTCGCTTCTGTGCGGATTTGTTCCTGCGCATGCGCAGCAACGATTCCGCGCTCCAGGCCCTGCTTGCCGAACGATCCGCTTCCCCCGAACAGGTCGTTGCCGGCGCAGCAGGACTCAAGGCCCGAATGCAGCCGCTGCCCGTCCAGCCAGAGGCAATCGTGTTCGCAGGGCAGGTCCCTGATGACAGCAGCCTGATTGCAGGGAGCCGCATTCAAGGCGCAGCACCTTTTGTCGATCAAGTGAACGAGATCGCGGCCGGGCGCCAAATTCTGCTGAAGCCGCATCCCTACGCGCCTGGAAATCCCGATCTTGCCATGCTTCATCGCGCCTTGCCCAAAAGCCGCTTCACGCGCGACAACATCTACGCCTTGATGGCAGCTCCGTGGGTTGGAGCTGTCGTCACTCTTTCATCGAGTGTGGCGACGGAAGCCCTGTATTTCGACAAGCCAGGCGTCCGGCTGATCAGCCCCGATGTGGAGTTTGTCGAGCCCGGCGTGATTGGCCCGTTTCAGCGCATCGATGGCCGGGCTTCGAGCGCTTCCTTCTGGGGGGAACTGCTCGATCAGGCAGTCCAGATGCCAAGTCGTGCTTCCCCAGCTTCCCCGTTGCGTCGTCTTTTCGGGGCGAGTTGGGGGCTTCCGCGACCTGCGACGGCCATTCTCCCTTCGCCGCTTTCACGCGGCGAAACAACGACGAATATCCAACCCTACTGCGTGTTCGGCTGGAGTGGAACGGAGCCGGACGGCGTCCGGAGCGACGGCACATTGGCCGTTCTTCAGATGCCCGCCTGCAATGACGGGATGGCATCGACACTGGTTCTGACACTCAGCGCGTTCGCACCAGATGCGAACCGCCAACAGGAGCTGACTATTTCTTCTCACCCCGCCGGGTTCACGGAAAAAATCATCTTGGCAACCGCTGAAAGACGCGAATTGCAGATTGCCCTGCCGCCGGCTCCGATTGGTTCGACGCTGGAAATTTCGATCGGCATCGATGCCGCGCTCAGCCCCGGGCAACAGGGCATCAATTCGGACGAACGTCGCCTGGGTATAAAGCTGCATCGAATGGCGATTGTCTAAGACCCGCCGTCGTCATGCCATCTACCGGCAATTCGACGGGCGCCTCATCAAAGTCAGGGCCGCATAGGTCAAACGCCTGCCCGGACACGAAATTCCCGACGGTCCCAAGCAGCGCCGCTCTCTCATTCCACCATTTCCGCAAAACGACACCTTCCCCGAAGCCGGGGAAGGATCGCTGTGTCCCATTCGACGCGGTTTAAGTCCGCGTCCGCGCTCAGGCGCCGCCGCCGAGGCGGCTGAGGCCGCTCTTGGCCGCGGCATTGCTCGAATCGATCGCCAGGGCGCGCTGGAAGCTTTCGCGCGCCTTCTGGGTGTCGTTCAAGCCGGCCTGGGCATAGCCGCGGCCGGCCCAGGAGGCGGCGTTGCGGTTGTTGATCTGCAGGGCCTGGTCGAAGTCGGACAGCGCCTCCTTGTATTTCTGCAACTGCAGATAGGAACTGCCACGAGAATAATAGGGGGCCTCCGCGCGCGGATCGTTGGAAATCGCCGAGGTGAAGTCGTCGATCGCCACCTCGTGATTGCCTCCGGCCTGACGGATCAGGCCGCGATTGTAATAGGCCTCCGCCGTTTCGGGCTTGATCTTGATGGCCTTGTCGTAGTCGGCCATGGCCTGCTGGGTCTGGCCCTGCAGGCGGTAGATGTTGCCGCGGCCGACATAGGCGGGCGCATAGTTGGGATCGTTGGTGATCACCTGATTGTAGTCGGCAAGGGCCTGGCCGGTCTGACCGGTCTTGCGGTAGACCAGAGCGCGGTTGGCGAGCGCCTGCACGAAGTTCGGATCGATCTGCAGCGCGCGGTTGAAGTCGGAGATGGCCGGTCCGTACTGGTTGGAACGCGCATAGGCCGAACCGCGCATGTTCCAGGCTTCGGGATCGTTGGGGTTCTTTTCGATTACCGAGGAAAGCGAACCGATATCGGCCGAGGAGACCTGCCGGCTGCTGGCATCGCCGTCATCGCCACCGCCGCCGGTGGAGGCGCAGCCGACCAGGCCGAAGCCCGCAACGCCCAGCATCAGGAGGGCGGCGATACGGGAAATGGAGCTTCTGGGTGGGGGTTCTGCCGTGATTGTCGTGGAAAGTGTCATCTTGTCGGTCCGGGTCCATCGAGACGATTTTACAAGGAGGCCGCAAATCTGGCCGTGATCCAACTGCTGCCCAATCCTACCGGCCCCATCCCGGCGCCCGCAATGCCTGTGCTCGGCCTTGCGGCCAGGCGCGGTGGGGGCAAGACGGAAACTGAGCCATGATGGTCCGGGCAGAGTGGAAAAAGCGATACGGGGAGCAATCTGCCGGATTAACCTTGCCGGAAAGTAAAACCTTTCCGCCCATCCTGCCGGTTGACGACCGGCTCCACCCTCTTGTTCGAACGCGTCCTGGCGATTCCCGGAGATTCCCGTCAAGCGGCAGCACAAACACAAACGCCCGGCCAAATTGCCCGGGCGTTCGTCCCAACCAGTCGTTTGGTCGGAAAATCCGACTTACTTCTTCACAACGCGGGGCGTTGCGGGAATCAGGCCTTCGCGCTGCAGCTTCTTGCGAGCCAGCTTGCGGGCGCGGCGAACGGCTTCGGCAGCCTCGCGGGCGCGCTTCTCGGACGGCTTCTCGTAGTGGCCGCGCAGCTTCATCTCACGGAAGATGCCTTCACGCTGCATCTTCTTCTTGAGCGCCTTCAGCGCCTGATCAACATTGTTATCGCGAACGAGAACCTGCACGCGTGCTGTCCTATTATCCTGGTGTGAATCGCTGCGGCGGCTTGGCAACAGGAAACCCCGGTGCCAAGGCACCGCCGAATTTGGAAGCGGCGTCATAACAGAAGGGATGGCCGCTGTCCATATTGATTAGCATGGATTAGCGAGATCTCGGGCTGATGCGTGTGACATGGCCCATTTTCCGGCCGGGACGCGCCTCGCGCTTGCCGTAGAGATGCACCGAGGCATTCGGCTCGGCGGCCAGCCCCTGCCAGGAATGCACGCTGTCGCCGATCAGATTGGTCATCACGGCGTCGGAATGGCGCTCGGTGGAGCCGAGCGGCCAGCCGCAGACGGCGCGCACATGATTCTCGAACTGGCTGACCAGGCAGGCGTTCTGCGTCCAGTGTCCGGAATTGTGCACGCGCGGAGCGATCTCGTTGACCAGGACCTGGCGGTCCGATGTCACGAACATCTCGACAGCGAGCACGCCGACATAGTCAAGCGCGGCGATGATCCGGGCGGCGATGTCGCGGGCCTCGACCTCGACCAGGGATGAAAAGTGCGAAGGCACGATCGACTGGTCGAGAATATGATCGTGGTGCAAATTCTCGGTGAGGTCATAGGTACGAACGGTCCCGTCGTCGGCGCGGACGGCGATGACCGACACTTCCGCCTCGAAGGGAACGAAGGCTTCCAGGATGGCGGGCTGGCCGCCCATGCGCGCCAGCGCCTCCGACAGGTCGCCGCCGGGCCGGATGATGGTCTGGCCCTTGCCGTCATAGCCGAAGCGCCGGGTCTTGAGCACGCTGGGCCGGCCCAGGGCTGCAACCGCGGAGGCAAGGTCGGCATGGCTGTCGACGGCCCGGAATTCGGCGGTACCGATGCCGAGCGAGCGCACGAAGCTCTTTTCCGTCAGGCGGTCCGCGGTGGTTTCCAGCGCCCGCACCGCAGGGAGGACGGGCCGGGCCGCGGAGAGGATGGCTGCCGTCGCGGCAGGGATGTTCTCGAACTCGTAGGTGATGGCGTCCACGCTCTGCGCGAACACCGCAAGCGCCGCTTCGTCCTCATAGGCCGCGCAGGTGAAGCGGTCGGCGACCTGGAAGGCCGGGCTGGTATCATCGGGGCAATAGATATGGCAGCGTATGCCGAGCTGGCCAGCTGCCAGGGCCAGCATGCGGCCGAGCTGGCCGCCGCCTAGAATGCCGAGCGTTCCGCCCGGCGCAACGCGCGGCGTGTGCAGTCCTTGGCTCATGCCTTCACCGTGTCGTCGGAAACGGGATGATCGGCGACCGCAGCCGTCTGGGCGGCGCGCCAGCGTTCGAGCCGCGTCGCCAAGGCCTCATCGCCGAGGGCGAGCACCGCAGCGGCGAGCAAGGCGGCATTGACGGCGCCGGCCCGGCCGATCGCCAGGGTGCCGACGGGTATGCCGGCCGGCATCTGCACGATGGAATGCAGGCTGTCGACGCCCGAAAGCGCCTTGGATTCGACAGGAACGCCGAAGACGGGCAGGGGCGTGAGCGCCGCGGCCATGCCAGGCAGATGGGCCGCGCCGCCAGCGCCGGCGATGATCAGCTTGAAGCCCTGCGCCTTGGCCGATTTGGCAAAGTCGTAGAGGCGGTCCGGCGTGCGGTGAGCCGAGACGATGCGAGCTTCATAACCGATGCCGAGCGTATCCAGGGTCTGCGCTGCATGGCGCATCGTGGCCCAATCGGACTGACTTCCCATGATGATGGCGACAGGTACGGCCTGCCCAGCCGTAGTGCTGGATGGCATCGGGACTCCCTTCGGTAAAAGGGGTGTCTAGAGCAAGACGCCGGCTTTGGGAAGGCAGCGCATCGTTCTGCGCTTCACCGCACGGCGCATTTTATGCAGAGGCCGCGAACGGGCGGATCGCGGTCCCTGGTGCTCAAACCTGGGCCAGCAAGATTTCAGCGAGCGCCTCGGGCTTCAGCCGCGCGACATTGTGTCCGCAATCGAAAGCAAAGGTCGACCATTCCGGCTCGCTGCTGAGGCGCCGGTGGAGGTCGAGGAACGGGCTGCCTTCCCATCCAAATGCGCCGATGAAGGTCTTGCGCGGCACCTCACGCCAACGCCCGCCGAGACTGATGGACTGGAGAAACGTTCCGATCGGATGCGGCCTGCAGCGGGGATCCATAGAGGCGGGCGGTGCGCAGGTCAGCCCGTCAGCCTTCGCGCCAGCGATGAAGAGATCCCGAAAACGCGGCGTCGTCAGCGACAAGACGGAGTCGCCGGTATCCGGCACATAAGCGTCTACATAGACCAATGCCCGGATCTGCGATGGCGCAGCATCAGCCGCGCCGCTCACGAGCATGCCGCCATAGGATTGCCCGACAAGGACGAGATCGTCCCCGAGAGACCCCACGGCATGAACGACCTCGCCGATGTGAGTCTCGAGATTGGCCGTGGGGGCGGGAACATCGCCGAGGCCCGAAAGCGTGACCGGCACCGCCTTGTGCCCGTGCGCGATCAGGATCTCCGCCACCCTCTGGTAGACCCAGCCGCCCTGCCAGCCTCCGGGTATCAGGATAAAGGTGGCCATGTCCTTGTTCTCCCCCAAGGCGGAGCCTTGGCGCCGGGCCCTGTGGCGGGCGCGGCAGGATCTCGTCATTTCCGCCGTGGATTTCCGGGGCGCAGTACCCCCGGATCGCCGGAACGTGATGTCTCAGACCATCCGGCGCTATGCGAACGGATGATACTGATAGAGCCACGTTTCGCTCAGCACCTTGTCGCCGAGCTTGAGATAGCAGCGCATTTCCACCGGCTCCGGTCCGGTGGCGTGCAGGTCGAACTGGGCGCGCCAATGGCCGTTGATGCCGTCGGGTACCGCTTCGGTGAAGATGTAGGACAATTCGCCGCGCGAGGTGGTGATGATCGGCTCAGGCTTGACGCCATAGGGAAGGTCCTTGAGCGGGTCGCCCAGGAACTCGATCACGAATTTGCGCAGACCCACCGGCCGCTGCGTGCCTGGGTGGCCGCCATTGCCCAGCCTCGTCGCCACCACGCGGGCGAGATTGGTCGGGAAGGGCTCGTCCGCGGCCCAATGCAGGCGATATTTCAGCGTGAATTGCTGGCCGGCCTTGACGGGATCCTTCGGCACCCACATCGCCACGACATTGTCGTGGATCTCGTCATTGGTGGGGATCTCGATGAGCTGGACGGTGCCTTCGCCGAACGGCGCCAGCGGCTCCACCCAAAGCGAGGGGCGCAGATCATATTTGACGCCGTCGAGATAGTGGTCGAACAGCCGGTCGCGCTGCAGGAGGCCGAAGCCGCGCGGGTTGGCGTCGGTGAAGGTCGAAGTCGTGGTGGCCGGCACGTTGTTGAGTGGGCGCCAGATATGCTCGCCGCCGCCCGTCCACATCGCCAGGCCGTCGGAATCGTGCACTTCCGGACGCCAGTCGATCGCGGTCTGCTTGGCCGTCTCGGAGAACCAGTACATCGAGGTCAGCGGCGTCAGGCCGAAGCGGTTGATGTCGTTGCGGGTGAAGACCTGCGCCTCGATATCCATCAGTACGGCCTTGGCACGAGTCATCAGGAAGGAGAAGGCGCCGGCGACGGAAGGGCCGTCCAGGAGGGCATAGACCTTGACCTGGTCGGCGGAGCCGGGGACGGCTTCCAGCCAGAACTCCTTGAAATCGGGGAATTCTTCCTGGTGGGGCGGGTTGGGGTCAGCCGCATTGACGGCGAGGCCGCGGGCCGACAGGCCATATTGGTAGAGCTCGCCGATGGCGCGGAAATAGGAGGCGCCGAGAAAGGCGACCCAGTCATTCTTCTTCCAGTCGACCGGCCCGTTGCGCGGCTCCTGGAAACGGAAACCGGCAAAACCGACACCGTCGGGCATGGCCTGTGCCGGGCTGTCCGGCGGCATGTCGAAGGAGGCCTTGCGGTAGATGATCTCGCTGGCGTTCTTGCCTTCGACCACGTTGATGGTGACCTTCTTCTGGAAGAAGGTGCCGAGATGGAAGAAGGTGACCGGGAAGGGCGCCGGGCCGTTGGCCCACAGGGCGTCCTCGGTCTTGAACTTGATCTTGCCGAGCTCTTCATAGGTCAGCTTGGAGGTGATGTCCGGCGCCGGCTTTTCGGTCGGAACATAGGCCTCGGTCGCCAGCTTCTTGGCGCGTTCGATCAGGCCCTCGAAGGAAAAGGGCGCAGGCGGACCGAAGGTCAGCACGCCTTCATCGGCAAATGCTGCGGTGGGAAGGCCCAGTGCCATCAGGGTCGAGAGACTTACGGCTCCCTTGAGGAAAAGCCGCCGGTCGAAAGCGTCGTTCATCAAAAAGTTCCTAACTTCTACTGCGCCCGCAAGCTAAACAGGGATTATCGCCTGTCAATGCCGCGACGCTTCAAACCGAGCCGATTTCGTGACAATAGATTAATTTGACCGAGAATTTCGCGCAAAAACCCGCAAAAGAGCCCAATAATCTTTCAAATCCGAGAATGCTCGATTCCTCCCAGGCCCACGCTCCCCCCGCGTTCTACCGCCGCGACGTTCTCGCCGTCGCCAGAGATCTGATTGGCATGACGCTTCTGGTCGATGGCGTCGGGGGCGTCATCGTCGAGACCGAGGCCTATGATCGCGACGATCCGGCCTCCCACACCTTCCGCGGGCCGACGCCGCGCAACGCCGTGATGTTCGGCCCGCCGGGCCATATCTACATCTATTTGTCCTATGGCATGCACTGGTGCGCCAACATCGTCTCCGGAGAACCCGGGCGCGCCAGCGCGGTGCTGCTGAGGGCGCTCGAGCCGGTGGCCGGATTGGAGCGGATGGCGCAGAGGAGGGGGCTCGCCAATCCGGCCCTGCTGTGCTCCGGACCGGGGCGGCTCTGCCAGGCCCTGGGGCTGACCGGCAGCCAGAATGGGCTGGCGCTGACGCAGCCACCCTTTGAGCTCCTGCGGCGGGCCCATGAGCCGCCCATCGCCATAGGACCCCGCATCGGAATCAGCAAGGCGGTCGAGCGGCCCTGGCGCTTCGGCTGGAGTGGCTCGAAATTCCTCAGCAAGAAGTTCTGAAATCCCGGGCGCGAAACGGGACGGGCCCCAGAAGGGGCCCGTCAAGGAGGTGTTGCGTTTGCTTGGAGGCCGTTATTTGCCGCCGAAGGTGTCGCAGATCTTGGAATTGGGGGTGCCCGTGCAATGCTCCGTCGGGGAACTCGCGGCAGGCACGATACGGATGACGCGATCCTCGCCGACCAGCGCGGTTTCCCCCGGCTTGACCAGCTTGCAGTAGCGAATGGGGCGCCGAGGCGGGCAGATGAAGGTCTTGCCCTCATAGAGCGTGATGGCGCTGGTGGGGGTGCGCGAATCGACTTGGAATTTGGTGCCGCGCACGCCGATCGAAGCCTGGGGGGCATGGATCTTGTAGGCGCTCTTGGCCGAATCGCCGGTGGCGAAGCGGAAGGCACCCTTGGCGAACTGCAGCACGACCGACTTGGCCTTGCCATTGCCGGCATAGACGAAGCTGTCGAGTGTCACCGATGATTTCGAGCCGAGCATCAGATGGGTGTTGTCGAGAAAGCGCAATTCGATCACGCCGCTCGGGCCGGTGACGATCTTCTCGCCCTGATGCACGCTGGAACCGATTTCGAGGCGCCCGGACATTGAGCCGTGCACGGCCGGCGTCAGGCCGACGACGTCGCCGATGACTTCGGGTCCCTGCTTCGCCGGGGCGGTCTGGGCGGCCGCCGTCTGCGTGGAGAAGGCAGCAAGCAGGATGAACAGCACCAGTGCCAGGCGCGGGAAACGTGATGTCATGACAAATATCGAACCGTTACTCGAAGGTGGGATCAACGCGGCGTCTAATCGGAGGCATCATAGCGCTGCGACAGCCGAAAAGTGAAGGCTTATTAAGCATGTTCAGAGCTCATCCTTTGGAAACCAGCCAGTCTGTTGCGTTTTTGCATCGCAGTCTAACGCAGTGTATCGCATTGCGATCAGATAGCGTCAGGTGTTCTGACAGCAGTCGCTATGGAAATGGCGGACTTAGAATTGTCAGGATTAGACGATTTAGGGAGGTGATTTCCTGGAATTCCATTGGGTAATTTATTCTTTATGGGTATTTCTTACGCAAAGGTATTTGAAGCGTCATACCCTAGGTGCCAGGCCGGTTCATAACCTAACCATGCATGGAATGTTGATCAGGGTAAGGTAGGGAGGCAGGGTACTTGTTCGGCTGGAAACTATTGCTGATCCAGGCCGGAAGGTCGGCGGGCATGCCGGGGGCGGCAGCCCCGGCCACCCGTCATAAGCGGCAGAAGGTGTTCTGGCGCGGCGATCCCAACATTTGCCGGAATTGCAACGCATAGCTGCTCAGCCTTTGTTGCACTGCAACATCGCGCGAATCCTGCTATGGTGGCGGCAAGTGAAAGAGAAGGCATAGATCCGTGAGCGAGACCTGGAACACCAAATTCGGCAGCAGGCGCGTCAAGCAGGCCCTTCCGACCATCGAGGAAGCCTTGTTCGCCGCCGAGTGTCTCAATGACGACTTCGACCAGCAGGTCGAGATCGCCGCATCGCTGCTCGGTGTCGGCGTCGAGGAAGTGCGTGCGGTTGCCAAGCGGTCGGTGAAGCCGGTCGAGCGCCGTCTCAGCCTGCCGATCGCGAAGTCCCCCCGCGCAGCTGTCGCGCCGCGGGCCGTGGTGGTGGAATATCGTACGCCCAAGCGTCTGGTCGGCATGCGCTGACGCGTCGGCCGCTTCCCGTCCCTGACGAAAATCTGCCGGGCGCCGTGGGAAACCGCGGCGCTTTTCGTTTGGCGCGTGAATCAGCGGCAAGCGCCGTAGATCAGCCGATATGTGGGAATGGTTGTTTAAGCGCCTGAAAAGCGAATGGCGCTCCCAAGGGGACTCGAACCCCTGTTTTCGCCGTGAGAGGGCGACGTCCTAGGCCACTAGACGATGGGAGCAGCGGCAAGGAGTGCGCCTATAGCGGCAAATCAGGACGGCGGCAAGCGGCAATCTGCGCGATCTGCCCATTTGCGGTGTGAATTCTTGGCATGGCTGACATTCACGCCTGAAGCGTCTTGCAATTCGAGGGAGCCGCCAGGACTCGCAAAGGCGCGCCGAAACAACGAGTTAGAGACAAATGACGTTTCCACTCGAGCGCGTTTTGCTCTAGTAGGCGCCCATGAACAGCATCGACAGCAGCTCCGTAGAGACGTTTTTCGAGGTCGCCGAAGCCGGCGAGCGTATCGACCGCTTCCTGGTTCGCCAATGCCAGGCGGCCGCTAGCAGGCCCGATCTGCAGCCCCTGTCGCGTACCCGCATCAAGGCGCTGATCGAAGCCGGCCATGCCACGATCGACGGCCGTGCGGTGCTCGATGCCGGCCATATGCTCAAGCAGGGGCAGCGAATCGCGCTTCGGGTTCCCGAGCCCGAGCCCGCCGAACCGCAGGGCGAGGACATTCCGCTTGCCATCGTCTACGAGGACGACGATCTGCTCGTCATCGACAAGCCCGTCGGCCTGGTGGTGCATCCGGCCGCCGGCCATGAGAGCGGCACGCTGGTGAATGCGCTCATCGCTCATTGCGGTGATTCGCTGTCGGGCGTGGGCGGCGTGAAGCGGCCCGGTATCGTGCACCGCCTCGACAAGGATACGTCGGGGCTGCTGGTGGTTGCCAAGAACGACCGGGCGCATCAGGGTCTGGCAGCCCAGTTTGCCGATCACGGCCGCACCGGGCCGTTGGAGCGGGCCTATCTGGCCTTCGTCTGGGGCGCGACGCGTCCCCATGGCACCATCGAGACGGGCATCGACCGCTCCACGCGCAATCGCGAGAAGATGGCCGTGGTAGCGCTCGGGCGCGGGCGGGAAGCCATCACCCATTATTCGCTGGTGGAGGCCTTCGGCAGGCAAGCCTCGGACAGCCATGGCGGGCAGCCGTTGGTCAGTCTGGTGGAATGCCGGCTGGAGACCGGCAGAACCCATCAGATCCGCGTCCACATGGCCCATCTCGGCCATCCCCTGCTCGGCGACGCAGTCTATGGCAGCGGTTTCAAGACCAAGGCTGCGCTGCTGCCGGAGGTCCCCCGCGCGGTGCTTGCCGGGCTCGGTCGGCAGGCGCTGCATGCCCGGCTGCTCGGATTCGAGCATCCCGTCAGCGGCAGGCATCTGGTGTTCGAAAGCCCGCTGCCGGCCGACCTGGCAGCCTTGGCCGATGCGCTGCGCAACGGCTAGATTGGCCTGGAGAAAATGCGATTTCTCCGAATCGCATTTTCTCTCTACCGTTTTTGACGCTCTATGGCGTTTTGCGATTGGACGGAGTCACCAAGAATCGCAAAGACGCGTCAGAACAATGAGCTGGAGCAAATAAGCGTTCACGCTTGGACGCGCTTTGCTCTAGCGCTTGCGGCCGAGCCAGAAGCCGCCAGCCAGGGCCGCGAGCGCCAGGGCGCCGCTGACCGTCTTCTTATTCGGCAAGCTCTCCTCGACGACGCCCGCCGCCGTCACCAGGGTTGCGGCCAGGAGCCGGCGGCGCTTGGCTTTCTTCTCGGCGGCCTGAGCCATCACCAGCGCCAATACGGCCAGCACCGCAAATCCGGCGCCGAGCGCCGCGTCGGCCCAATAGGGGCCATAGGTTTCAGCGAGGAAACGGTGCAGGCTGATCAGCCCGACGATCACCATTGCGAGAAGGCAGCAGCCGGCGACGAAGCGCCAAAGGATCACGGTCCCGTACTGACGCAGGACGGCGCTCAGTTCCTCCTTGGCGAGGGTGCCCAGGGCAAGAAGACGAGTCACGAACGCCCCTTGCTCCACAGGCCGAGGATCAAGCCGATACCGGCGGCGAGTGCCACCGATTGCAGCGGCTTGCGGGTGATGTAGTCGAGCATCGCCTTCTGAAGGTCGGATACCTGCTCCTGCGCGGCGCCGCGAAGTTCACTGGCCTTGGCACCGGCCTCGTTCACCTTCTCGTCGAGCACTTGCCTGGCGTGCCTGGCTTCCTTGGACAGAAATTTCGACCAGGAACTCTTCTCCGCATCGACATAGGCGCTGAGCTGTTCGGTCAGGCGGGCCACTTCCGCCCTCAGGGCGTCGAGGTCCTTGCCGAGGCTCTCGGACAGATCGGCCTTGGCCTGAGCAGTTCGCTTATCGCCGTCCATACTGATGTCTCCCGTTGGTCAGCAGTGGGGCCACGGCCGGTTTCCAGCATCGCCGACCTGCGATGGCGGAAGGCATTCCTGGAAAGGTTAGGCCGGCTGGCGGTTGGTGCAAGGTAAACAAAGTGTTACGGTAAACGCGCGGAAGGGGTGGCGGTTCCCTCCGCCTGAAATCGATTAACAACCCTTAATTTGACACTGTTACCGAGCTGTCACATTAATGCATGGCCGCCCGTGAAAGATTGCAACGCGAAATCGCCGCAATCGGGCGCATGATGAGTTGGTGATCGGGATTGGTCCGTGCTCGGCCGCCTGGGTGACGAATGCCCCATGGCTGGTGAGATTCCTCGGTAGAAGCAGGTCGATAGATTTGCCGGGGTGGGCACATGCGGGGCCGCTAGATATCGCGCCTTCGAAAGATCTGACAAGGTCTTCGCAAAGGCCGGCGTCGTCCCCATATCACGTAGGCGCCGTCTGCTCTCGATGAGGGATGGCGATTTGAACCGCCCTCGATGGGGGTTCAGAGGAGAGGAACATATGGCTTCTGCCGCGCTTCCCGTCTTGGCCACCGAGAGTGGCCTGTCGCGTTATCTCGAAGAAATTCGTCGCTTCCCGATGCTTCAGCCGGAGCAGGAATACATGCTTGCCAAGCGTTGGCGCGAGCATGGCGATCGTGAAGCAGCCCATCAATTGGTGACCTCGCATCTGCGGCTCGTGGCCAAGATCGCCATGGGCTATCGTGGTTATGGTCTGCCGCTGGGCGAAGTGGTTTCCGAAGGCAATATCGGCCTGATGCAGGCCGTCAAACGCTTCGAGCCAGAAAAAGGCTTTCGCCTTGCCACTTACGCCATGTGGTGGATCCGCGCCTCGATCCAGGAATACATTCTGCGCTCCTGGTCGCTGGTGAAGATGGGCACCACCGCCAACCAGAAAAAGCTCTTCTTCAACCTGCGCAAGGCCAAGAGCCAGATTTCCGCGCTGGATGAGGGGGATCTGCGTCCCGATCAGGTCAAGTCGATCGCCAAGTCGCTCGGCGTGCAGGAGCAGGAAGTCGTGGAGATGAACCGCCGTCTGAGCGGCGATGCTTCGTTGAATGCTCCCGTGCGCGAGGAAGGCGATGGCGAGTGGCAGGATTGGCTGGTGGATGATTCCGCCAACCAAGAGACCCGCCTGGCCGAAACAGAGCAGAGCGAGAACCGCTCCACCGCGTTGCGCCAGGCCCTGACCGTCCTGAACGATCGCGAGCGCCGTATCTTCGAGGCACGCCGCCTTGCCGATGATCCCATCACGCTCGAGGAGCTCTCCGACGAGTTCGGTGTCTCGCGTGAGCGAGTGCGCCAAATCGAGGTAAGAGCCTTCGAAAAGGTGCAGGCGGCGGTGCGCTCCGGTGTCGCCCGTCTCGAGGCGGCGCACGCACCAGCCTGAGGCCGCTTGCGATAGCGAATGGAAAGCCGCCTTCGGGCGGCTTTTCCTTGGGCAAAGTGCGATTCCAACGATGCGCATTTTCGCCGGTGGAGAGGCATTGCCCGCGCCGGCTTGACAGGATCGGCCTCGACCAACATGGTGGAGCCATGAGCACCGTGGTCAAAACCACCTTTCGTCTTTTCCCGATCGCAGAAGCGTAGCCCCGGGCTCGGCCATTTGCGCTCCGAGCTTCGGGGCGCGCCGCTCCTCTAAGGTGCGGCCTATCATCCGGCGCATTCTCAGTCCGTCACATCGCAACGCCTCAGCCGGCAGGTTCGCGCCAAGCGCGAGGGCCGGTGCATCCGTTCTTGTCGCCATGCCCAGCCAGCGGATAGCCGCGGGTGGGGCGGGCGTGCCGTATCGCGCCCAACTTTAAGGTAGCCAATCATGAATCACCCCCTGAAGAATCAGGCCAGGCCCAGCATCATCGTGAACGACGTCGATTTCGAGCGTCTGACACAACTCGCGACCTCGGCCCTCGATCGGTTCCCGGAAGTGGCCGAGGCGTTGCTCGGCGAGCTGGACCGGGCAGAGATTGTTCCGGCGACCGAGGTGGGGCACAGCGTGGTGCAGATCGGTTCTGTCGTCACCTTCGAGACCGAGGGCGGCGCTATGCGCGAGGTAAGGCTGGTCTATCCGGGGGAGGCCGACATTGCCGAAGGCAAGGTCTCGATCCTCACGCCGATCGGCACGGCCCTGCTGGGCCTGTCGCCGGGGCAGTCGATCACCTGGAAGGCCCGTGACGGCCGCGAGCACGAACTGCACGTCACGGCCGTGAAAGCGCCCTGAGGGGGCGCCGGAGCGTTTTCCCAGACAAGCCGATAGACTTATCGATCAAGAAAACGCCTTGAAACAAAGAGTTAGAGAGAAAGTGCGATTCCGAGAAATCGCACTTTGTTCTGGAAGGTTATTGCGCCGCGGCGGCGTCGGCGTTCCAGGCTGCCATGGCGTCGTTGAAGGCCTTCTCGCCCGTCGGTCCCTTCTCGAAGGTGAACACGGCGTTGCGGCCATTGGCAAAGGTAAACACCAGATCGAACCACTGGTTGGTCTGCAACATCTTGGCGTTGCGGCCCTTCTCGTCTGGCGGGTCGAGCAGGCCCATCAGGAACACGCCCGTGGTGACCTTCATCAAGGCGCCGTCGAGTTGCAGGCCCGGAACCTGCGGATCGGATTTGACGTTGACGCTCTTGACGTCGCCGACCGCTCCGCTGGGATAGTCGGCCGGCACGCTCATCTGGATGTTCAGAAGATAGTTCGCCGGCAGTGAACGGTCGGAATTGTGCCTGAGGGTGAGGAGCACCTTCATCTTGCGGTCGGGAACGTTGATCTCACCGACGACGACGGTATCGAGCGGGCCATTGGTACCACTGGCCTGCGATTCCGTGCGCCAATTCACGGTGCCTTCGAACAGGCGGCCCTTCATGGGAGCGCTCGGATCTTCCTCCATCAGGCGCGCACGCTGGCCCTCCGGCGCTTCGGATTGGGCCGAGGGCAGCAATGGCGCGGGCGCAGACGGAGCCTGCGGGGCCGGCGCAGCGGGCTCCGGGGTGGCTGGCGCGGGCGCCGGGGGCGGGGGATTGCCGGTGGCAACCTCGGTCTGGGGCGCAGCCGGCGTACCGCCGAGCCGGTCGTTCAACTTGCCGGGTTCGGGCGCGGGCTTGGGCGCTGCCTGCGGCGCGGTCGCCTGCTGGGGCACCAGCACGGGGCTGTCGTCGCTGCCGCGCAAATAGAGCGCGGTAGCGGCGCCGCCGCCGATGATGATGGCCGCTGTCGCGGCCATGAGGGCATAACGCCTGAGATTGCCGTTGGACCTGTTGCGGCGGGGCGCCTGCGGCCGCCGCTTCTCGGCCTTGCGCTCGGCAAAAGCCGGCAGGCCGTTGGGCCGCGGCGAGGCAGGGGTCGAGGCCTCGTCTTGGGATGCCTCGTCGCCGGTCGATGCAGTGTCGGACTGTGATTGGGGGGCAGCCGGACGCTCGGAGGCCACCGGTTCAGGCGTGAACTCGGCCTCGTCGTAATGGTGCTCGACGCGCCGGATGGCTTCTTCGAGCAGGTTGCGTTCCCGGGCGATCTGCCCTTCGGTCAGCGCGGGATCGGCGGCATTGAGCTGGCGGAGAAGAGCGGAGCGGGCTTTCTCATAGAGCGCCTGACGGGTTTCCTGCGTATTGGGGGAAAGACCCTGCACGGCTCGCTGAATGGGAGGAAAATAGTCCGTCGACACGCGTTCTGTCTCGATCTCTTCACGAAAGCACTTCCCAGAAAAGATTGTCGACTTTTCAATTAGGAAAATGCGTCAAAACAAGACGTAAGAGCAAAATCCGATTCGGAGAAATCGCACTTTGCTCCGGGCCCATGATCCGCTGCAGACAGGCCTTGTCGCCATGACGTAGCGGAAACCACGCCCGATCCTGCTCCGGAGAACAAGATCGCCGCCGGACAATCCAGGCGCCGCGCGGGTCGCAACCCGCGCAGTGCCGTCGCAGCAGATCACGCACTAATGCCCGAATCTGACGGGATTAGGTCTGCTCTTAGACTTGAAAGGGATTTTGCACAAGGATCGTATCGTCCCGGTCGGGGCTGGTGGAGAGCACGGCCACCGGCGCGCCGATCAGCTCTTCGATGCGGCGCACATATTTGATCGCCTGCGCCGGCAGGTCGGCCCAGGAGCGGGCCTTGGCGGTGGTTTCCCGCCAGCCCTCGATTTCCTCATAGATGGGTTTGACGCGGGCCTGGGCGGCCTGGCTGGCCGGCAGATAGTCGATTTCGCGACCGTCCAGCTCGTAGCGCACGCACACCTTGATGGTCTCGAATCCGTCGAGAATGTCGAGCTTGGTGAGGGCGATGCCGGTGATGCCGGAGGTGCGGATGGTCTGGCGCACCAGCGCGGCGTCGAACCAGCCGCAGCGGCGGGCCCGGCCGGTGACCGTGCCGAACTCGCGACCGCGCTCACCGATCAGGCGACCGGTCTCGTCGGTGAGCTCGGTCGGGAACGGGCCTTCGCCCACGCGCGTGGTATAGGCCTTGGTGATGCCCAGCACATAATCGAGCGCGCCCGGCCCGAGGCCGGAGCCGACGGCGGCCTGCCCGGCTACCGTGTTGGAGGAGGTGACATAGGGATAGGTGCCGTGGTCGATGTCGAGCAACGCGCCCTGGGCGCCTTCGAACAGGATGCGGCTGCCGGCCTTGCGCTCCTTGTCGAGCAGCGCGCCGACATCGTCCATGAAGGGCAGGACCTGCGGCGCGATGTCCGCCAGTTCCTGATAGAGCGCCTCCGGATCGATCTCGCTCTGGCCGGTGCCGCGGCGCAGGGCATTGTGGTGGTTGAGCAGGCGGGCGATCTTCGGGCGCAGGGCGGAAAGGTCGGCCAGGTCCATCAGGCGGATGGCGCGCCGGCCCACCTTGTCCTCATAGGCAGGGCCGATACCGCGCCCGGTCGTGCCGATCTTGGTGCCGTCGGTCGCCGACTCGCGCAGGCGGTCGAGGTCCTGGTGCAGGGAAAGGATGAGCGGGGTGTTCTCGGCGATGCGCAAGGCCTCGGGCGTCACCGACACGCCCTGTTCCTTCAGCTTCTTCACCTCGGCGACGAAGGCGCGGGGATCGAGCACCACGCCATTGCCGATCACCGAGAGCTTGCCGCGCACGATGCCCGAGGGCAGCAGGGACAATTTATAGACATTGTCACCGATGACGAGGGTGTGGCCGGCATTGTGCCCGCCCTGGAAGCGCACGACGACGTCGGCCTGTTCCGACAGCCAGTCGACGATCTTACCCTTGCCTTCGTCGCCCCATTGCGACCCGACCACGACGACATTGGCCATGGTGATCTCCCTTCTCTCTCTGGCCCTCGGCCCCGGAATTCCTCAGAGCAAAACGGGTTCGAACGGAAACGCCATTTTGCCCCAACTCGTTCGTTCCGACGCGTTTTGCTTTCCTGCTGGTGGTCCCACCAAATCGCAAAAACGCCTTCGCTCGGAATTCCAAAACCCGGACACGCAAAAGCCCGGCTCATCCGATGGCCGGGCTTTTTCACTTCCTAACGGATCGGGCGAATGTCGTAAACCCGTAAAAATAGCTGCAAACAGTGAATTTGAGGGCTGTCATATATGACAGCTTCTATTGACACAAAAGTGTCAACCGTCATTGATACCAGCGCCGCTGTAAAAACCCTTACGGATAAAATGGGCCTTGCGGCACCATCAAGGAGTTGGACGATGAGCAGGAAAACGTGGCTGGGTATCGCATCGGTATCCGTACTGGCTTTGGCGGCTTCGATGGGCAGCGCGTTTGCCCAGAGCCAGGAGCTGATCGACGCCGCCAAGAAGGAAGGCCAACTCACGACGATCGCGTTGCCGCATGACTGGTGCGGTTATGGCGCCATCATCGAAGGCTTCAAGGCCAAGTATGGCCTCAAGGTCAATGAACTCAACCCCGATGCCGGTTCGGGCGATGAGGTCGAGGCCATCAAGGCCAACAAGGGCAACACCGGTCCGCAGGCTCCCGATGTGATCGACGTCGGCCTTTCCTTCGGTCCGACCTCCAAGAAGGACGGCCTGATCCAGCCCTATAAGGTGGCGACCTGGGCTTCCATTCCCGACAATGCCAAGGATGCCGACGGCTATTGGTATGGCGACTATTACGGCGTGCTTGCCTTCGAGGTGAACAAGGACATCGTCAAGAATTCGCCGAAGGACTGGTCCGACCTGCTGAGCTCCGACTATGCCAATGCCGTGGCGCTGGCGGGTGATCCCCGCACCGCGAACCAGGCCATCCAGGGCGTCTATGCCGCCGGCCTGTCAGCCGCAAAGGGCGATTCCAGCAAGGCTGCTGCCGAGGGCCTGAAATTCTTCGCCGAGCTCAACAAGAAGGGTAATTTCGTGCCCACCATCGGCAAGGCCGCCTCGCTGGCCCAGGGCGCGACCCCGATCGTGCTGCGCTGGGACTACAACGCCCTTACCGATCGTGACACGCTCAAGGGCAATCCGGACGTCGACGTGGTGATTCCCGCCAGCGGCGTGGTTGCCGGCGTCTATGTCCAGGCCATCAGCGCGTATGCGCCCCATCCCAACGCCGCCAAGCTGTGGATGGAATATCTTTATTCGGACGAAGGCCAGATCGGCTATCTGAAGGGCTATTGCCATCCGATCCGCTTCAACGACCTCGTCGCCAACAAGAAGATCCCGGCAGACCTGCTTGCCAAGCTCCCGCCGGCCGAGGCCTACGCCAAGGCGGTGTTCCCGACCCTGGATGAGCAGAGCGCGGCCAAGGCCGAGATCACCAAGGATTGGGACAGCGTGGTCGGCGCCGCCGTCAAGTAAGATCGATTGTCCTCTCCTGCGCGTCCTGTCCGGGCTCTCCGGGCAGGACGCGTGCTATTGTGGTCGCCGCGATGAATACCACCACAAACACCGTCCCAGCTGTAGCTCCGGGCTCGGCCAGAACCGGCGGAGGGCTTGCCGTGCTGGGCATGGCTCCCTTCGTGCTCTTTGCCTTGCTCTTCCTGGTGGTTCCCACGGCCTTGCTGCTGGTGGGGGCGTTCTTCGACCGGGAAGGACATTTCACTTTCGGCAACATCACCGAGCTCTTCACCAATCCGGCGATCGTTTCCTCCTTCTGGCTCAGCATCAAGATCAGCTTCGCCTCGGCCCTCGGTGGCGCCTTCATCGGCTTCTTCGTGGCCTATGCGGTCATTCTCGGCGGCCTGCCGGAGTGGATGCGCGGCGCGGTGATGACGTTTTCGGGTGTCGCCTCGAATTTCGCCGGCGTGCCGCTGGCCTTCGCCTTTCTGGCGACTCTGGGGCGGGTCGGGCTCGTCACCGTCCTGCTAAGGGACTACCTCGGCTTCAACCTTTACTCGACGGGCTTCAACATCCTCAGCTTCACCGGCCTGACCCTGGTCTATCTCTATTTCCAGATTCCGCTGATGGTGCTGGTAATCGCGCCGGCTCTCGACGGGTTGAAGCGCGAATGGCGCGAGGCCAATGCCGTACTGGGCGGCAGCAATTTCCACTATTGGCAGCATATCGCCCTGCCGATCCTGCTGCCGAGCATATTGGGTGCGACACTGCTGTTGTTCGCCAATGCCTTCGGTGCGGTGGCAACCGCCTATGCGCTGACCGGATCCAGCCTGCCGATCATTCCGATCCAGCTCTTCGCCCAGATCCGAGGCGACGTGCTCAGCAATCCCAATCTGGGCTATGCCATCGCCTTCGGCATGGTGGTGATCACCAGCATCTCCAGCGGCGCCTATATCTGGCTGCGCAGCTATAGCGAGCGGTGGGTGCGATGAAGAAGTCCTCCGTGCTGTCCTGGCTGATCATCCTTCTGGCGATCAGCTATTTCATCATCCCGCTGCTCTCCACCTTCGAGTTCTCGCTGCGCATGCTGCGCGGGCAATATAGTTTTGAAGCCTATCGCGTGGTGTTCGCCCAGGCGGAATTCCAGCATGCTTTCGTCCGTTCGATCCTGCTTGCGCTCGCCACCATCGTGCTGAGCATCGTCCTGGTGGTGCCGGCAGCCTATCTGGTGCGTCTGCGCCTGCCGAGCTGGCGGTCGCCGGTGGAATTCATCACGCTGTTGCCGTTGGTCATTCCGGCGATCATCATCGTCTTCGGCTATATCCGGATGTTCAACTCCTCGTCCTGGCTGCCGCTGACCGACAGCGAATGGACCACGGACCTCCTGCTCACCTTCGGCTATGTCGTGCTGGCGCTGCCCTATATGTATCGGTCCGTCGATGCAGGCCTGCGCGCCATCGACGTCAAGACTCTGACCGAGGCAGCCCAGAGCCTGGGGGCGAGTGGTTTCACCATCCTCTGGCAGGTCATCCTGCCGAATATTCGCTCCGGTGTGCTCAGCGGCTCCTTCATCGCTTTTGCCATCGTCATCGGCGAGTTCACCTTCGCCAGCCTGCTCAACCGGCCGGTCTTCGGTACCTATCTGCAATTGATCGGCGCCAACCGGGCCTATGAGCCCTCGGCGCTTGCCATCGTCGCCTTTATCATCACCTGGGCCTGCATGGGCCTGCTGCAGCTCGTCGGCCGCTCGCGCGGCGCGCGGGCGGCACGTTGAACCAGCACTGGGAGGCCAGCATGTCCTTTCTCGAGATCACCGGGCTGCAGAAGAGCTTCGGCGCCAACCAGGTGGTGAAGCGTTTCGATCTGTCGGTGCAGAAGGGGGAATTCATCACCCTGCTCGGCCCCTCGGGCTGCGGCAAGACCACGGTCCTACGCATGGTGGCCGGCTTCGAGTCGCCGTCATCGGGGTCCATCCGCATGGATGGCAAGGAGATCACCGGCCTGGCGCCCAACCAGCGCAATGTCGGCATGGTGTTCCAAGCCTATGCGTTGTTTCCCAACATGACGGTGGCCGAGAATATCGGCTTTGGCCTGAAGATCGCCAGGAAGCCGCCTGCGGAGATCTATAGCCGCGTCAAGCAGATGCTGGAGATGATCAAGCTGCCGCAGATCGCCGACCGCTATCCCTTCCAGCTCTCCGGCGGCCAGCAGCAGCGCGTGGCACTGGCCCGTGCGATCGCGGTACGCCCGAAGATCCTCCTGCTCGACGAGCCGCTCTCTGCGCTGGATGCCAAGATCCGCGTATCCCTGCGCGACGAGATCCGCGTGCTGCAACAGGAACTCGGCATTACCACGCTGTTCGTGACGCATGACCAGGAAGAGGCACTGTCGATGTCCGACCGCATCGTGGTGATGAGCGCCGGACAGATGGAACAGGTCGGCACGCCCTTCGAGATCTACAATTTTCCCAAGACCCGCTTCGTCTCCTCTTTCGTGGGTACGCTCAACTTTCTCACCGGCAAGGTCGTCGATGCCGCCACTGGCCGCTTCTCCGTCGACGGGCAGGAGGTGGTGACCAGCCGCGGCCTGCAGGGTGCCAGCAATGGTGAGACGCGTACGCTGGCCCTACGCCCCGAGGCGGTGGTGCTGGGCGCGGGCGGCGAGGGGCGCAACAGCCTCACCGGCCGCATCGAACTCGTCAGCTTCCTCGGCTCGATCGTTCGTATTCGCGTGCGTTTCAACGAAAATGTCGTCTCGCTCGATACCTTCAACAATCCGGGCGCGCCGCCGCCGCAGATGGGCGAGGACGTGACTGTGTCCTTCGGCCGTGGCGACCTGCAATTGCTGGAAGAAGCCGAGAAGGTGGCGGCCTGAGAATGGGGCTGGGCTCGGCGGTTTCGCGCAGCAGTCTGGATTTCATTTGTCGAATGGCCAACGCCAGTCGCCCGTGACTTCCTCCACGACATAGGCAGCAGGCCGCCCGCCGACCTTCTCCGCCAGACGGATGAGTTGAGCCTGCTCGTCCAGCAGTGGCGGGGCACCCGGCCAATGGCGGAGGCCGACATCGACATAGGCAAGCCCTGTACCCAAGGCGGCGAGTCCCTCCTCCGAGCGGCCGGTCACGAATGCCGTTACAGCCAGACTGCGAAAAGCGAGCAGCAATCGCGCCAGAACTTGGCCTTCGAAGCCGCGATGAAAGGCGATGAGTATTTTCTCGAGTGCGAAGCGATTGAGAAGATGCGCCTGTTCGTCGGATTTTGCCTGAAAGAGCTCTGCAGCCTTCGATTGAGCTTCGTAGCCCTGCTGCAGATCGTCGAGATTTGTCATCACCCGCCTCCGAAAGCGCGTCCTGAAGCCCGCAGCATGCGCCCCTCCGGATCACCGGGGCGGCCCAATCGCAGGACGAGAAACCGTCATGTCCTTCGGGCGGCGGGCCGTCTCACGGCGCGAGCGGCCCGTTTCTCAGCCGCGAGAGGTCGAAATCCCTGATGTCCCTGAGCAGATCGACCAGGGCCTGTGCGCCGAACGCGGCCGAGAGTTCGCCATGCTCCGGCGTCGCCTTGCTGGCGTCGCCCGCCGCGCCTTCGGGGCGGATGTCCTGGGCCATCCAGCCGAAGCCGCCGGGGCGGCCGGTGCGCAGATATTTGAAGGTCTGCTCCATTTCGTAGGTGACCGGGCGGAAATCCTTGGCCTTGTCCATGCGCACGAGGTCGGCGCGAAAGGCAAGCATCAGAGCGGTCTCGATCTCGCCGGCATGGATGCCGAGCCGCGTCTCGTCATCGGAATAGGTGCCCTTCGGATAACCGAACATGTGCCAGGAGGTGAAGGCGACCAGCATGCCGTGGCGCACACGCAGTTCGCGGGCCACGATGTCCATCGCCGCCATGTTGCCGCCGTGGGAATTGACGATCAAAAGCTTGCGGACGCCGGCCCGATGCACGCTCTCGCCGATCTCGGTCCAGGACCGGATCACGGTTTCGGCCGAGAGGCTGAGGGTGCCGGGGAATTCCAGATGCTCGTTGGATTTGCCGATGGTCTGGATCGGCAGGAAGGTCGCCGGGATATCGGCGGGGATCAGCGGGATGGCGCGCTCCAGATAGCCCTGCATGATCATGCTGTCGACGCCGACAGGCAGATGGGGCCCGTGCTGCTCGACGGCAGCGATCGGCAGCACGGCGATCCAGTTGGCGGTATCGCCGGTGCGGAAATCCTCCGTCGTCATCTCGAACCAATGGCGGCGGGGTAGGGAGGCGGTGGTGGGCATGATCGAATCCAGCACGGGGACTGCCTGAACCATACCGCTGCGAGGCGCTATTTCAACGCCTCGCCTGCTGCGATCACCGGATCACTCACCGTGACGACGGATTCCCGTCGGGGTTCGGCCGTGGCCGCCAGCGACGGCGCTGGCCTGAACTGGGCGTAGCCGGGTTGCTGGAGGGGGTGATCACGGGACCGGGTCTGGGATAACGCGGCGACCTCTGCACGATCGGCCCTTCGTCCCAGACGGGCGGGCGGCGCCGGCGCGGCGGGCTGTAGATCGGGGGCTCGTCGCCATAATCGGGCCCAGGCCCGCCATAGATCCGGCGTCGGCTGCGTGGGATCTCCGGCACCGTGACCCGCACTTCACGCCGTTTGCTGGAGCGAGGCGGCGGCGGGCTCCAGGATTTCATGCGAGGCGCCGCTGGGGCCGGCAAAGTGACGGGCGTCGCCAGGGGTGCCGCCGGAGGCGGAGGAGGCGCGCAGGCGGCTAGGCTGTCCCCGACGCTGAGCGAGGCGGCGGAAGCGGCGGTATTCAGCCAGAGCAGCCATTCGCCCAGGAATTCATTCGACCAGGGCGCCACCGGGCCGGTGTCATAGTCGATGACGAGGGCCGGCTGCGGCAGCACGAACACGGCGATGCCGCGCACGATCTTGATGCGGGTCACCGGCGTCGAGCCGGCAAAGGTACCGGCCGGCGCGGAGGAAGGCCCATTGTCGCAGCGATTGCCGAGCTTGGCCGTCTCGATGAAGGTCCATTGCCTGTCCACGTTGAAGTTGGCGAGGCTGATCTCCTGCTGATCGGTCGCGGGCGGGGTCGGCGCCCAGCCGGTCCAGTCGCCGCCGCCGCGCCAGATCACCCAGGCGGGGCTCCATTGCGTGCCGGGCACCCAGACCCAGCCATTGCTGCCATCGGAGGCCCAGCGGCCGTAATGATGGATGATCTTGCCCCAGACGGTGGGATCGTCATAGGTCCAGCCGTAAGTGCGGTCATAGACCCAGCGGCAGGCTGGATAGGGATGCCAGCCGGCAGGCACCACCGAAGGCTTCCAGACTTCGCCGTAGCGTTCGGAATAGATATATTGGCCATAGTCCGACAGTACGGCCTTGAACTCGTCGAGGCTGGGGGCCTGCGCCCGGACAGCCACGACGGGTGCCGCCCGGGCCTGGCCGGTGACGGCACCGGGAACGGGCAGCATGGCGCAAGCCAGCAGAAAGGAAGAAACCAGGCCGATCCCCCAACGCCGTGTCGTGCTGGCCATAGCAAACCCTCCATGGGTTGTTGCTTCGATCGCAGCCGATCCTGAACCTGTCTGGGGGAGCTGTCCGTATCAATTGGCACGTGGATCCACGAGATCTGGCCACAAAATGAAACCGCCGGTACCGGCTTTTGCTCCGGTCCGGCGGTCAACATACACCAGTGTCGACTGGTTCAGTGCAGCCTCTCGGCGCTCTTCAATCTTGCAATTTCGTCTTTGAGAAGGAGTTTCTTACGCTTCAGCTCTGCGATCTTGAGGTCATCCGAGGAGGGATGAGCCAGTGCGATGGTGAGTTCCGTTTCAAGAGCGTGATGTTTGCGCTCCAGTTCGACCAAATGCGACTGCACAGGCATTAACGGCTCCTTGTGTCACAGTTCCGACATTTAACGTTCTCACGAAAAGTCGCCTATGTCGAAGGAAAATCGCGGATTCGAGCGTTGAATCGATTGTGCAAAGCAGCAATAAATTTAGTCGGAACAATAGGTTACCGCGCGGTAATGTGGTGTGGAGGGCATAAAAAGAATGCTGGATCAAAGGCCTAGGAAGGGCTTGTGAAAGTTGTCCGGCAAGCTCTGCCAAACGGGTGTAAATAGATGGCGATATCTTGCCGCAGCGCTTGCGGGCGGGGAATCGGCTCGGCATAGTTCGGCACCGTGCCCGAAGGGGCATAGGGCAGCAGGATGGTCGAAATACCGAAGCTGCCATTCGGAATGGAAGGGTATGGGCTTGTCAAATCCGCTCACCGAGGAGGAGGAAGCCGCGATGGTTGCGGAGCTGGGGCAGCTTCGCCAGGAACACCGCGATCTCGACGCCGCGATTGCCGCTCTGGAACAGGTGGGGTCCCCTGACCGTCTCCAGCTTCAACGCCTGAAGAAGCGCAAGCTCCATCTCAAGGACCGCATGTCCCTGCTGGAGGACCTGTTGACGCCGGACATCATCGCCTGACGCTTGGGGGCGGCGGACGCCGCGGCGCCAACAGTGGGGTTTGATGCGATCCGGGCGATCAAACCGCCTTGCCGCTGGCGATTTCGGCGAGCATCCAGTCTCGGAACGCCTTGATCATCGGCTTGTCCGCCTTGGCCCTCGGCGCCACCAGGTGATAGGCGAATTCAGGCGCGATCTTCAAGGAAAGGTCGAAGGGGCGTACCAGCCGGCCGGCGGCCAGATCGTCGCCCACCAGGCTGGTGTTGCCCAGCGCCACGCCCTGGCCATCCACGGCCGCCTGCAGGGTCATGATCGACTGGCTGAAATGCAGGCCGCGCGTGGGATCGGGTTTGTCCGCCTTGGCAGCCATCAGCCACATGCGCCAGTCCGGCCACATCGAATCCTGGCTGTGCCAGTCGAGATGGATCAGGGTGAAATACTGCAAATCGTTGGGTTCGCGCAGGGGAACGGGCCCGTGCAGGAGCTGAGGGCTGCAGATCGGAAAGACGTCCTCGACGAAGAGGCGATCCGAGCGCAGGCCGGCATAGGCGCCGCGGCCGAAGCGGATGGCGACGTCGATTTCCTGGCGATTGAAATCGGCAAGCGTGTCGGAAATGTCGATGCGCATGTCGATATCGGGGAATTGCTGCCGGAAACGCGGCAGGCGTGGCACCAGCCATTTGGCGGCGAAGGATGAACCGGAAGAAACGGTGAAACTCTTGCGCTGGGTGGTGTTGGCGGCCCGGCGCAGGGCCTCGTCGATGGTGCGCAGAGCGCCGCTTGTGGATTCGAGCAGCTCTTCGCCGGCATGAGTGAGCTTCATGCTTCGGCTGGTGCGAAAGAACAGCCGGGTGCCGAGACGGTCTTCGAAAGCGCGGATCTGGCTGCTGACTGCGGCGGGGGTCACGTCGAGCTCGATCGCGGCCTTGGCGAAGCTCAGATGGCGGGCGGCGACGGCAAAGGTCCACAGCGCACCAAGGCCGGCTCCCGACTTGCTCATGCCCACCTCATGATCATCAAGTTTTTGTTGACGGTGAAGAAAGGTTCACCCGGTTGATAATCTAGCATAAAGCATTGAAAATAGGAAACATATCGCGAGAGCGCATTTACTTTTTGTTGAGGGTACGAGTATGTCGAGCGTCGAATTCCACGAAGATGAATGGGGCCGGCACTGGAGCTATTCCCCGGCCCTGCACGGGACGCAGGTGCGTCTGCATTATTCGATTGCCGCTGCCGTGGTCGGCGGCGCCATGTCCTTCGTCGAGACGATCTCCGCCGGCCTGGCCCAGCTCAGAGGGCAAGATCAGGCGGCCGCGAAGGCGGGGCGCCCGAGCGACCTTTATGGCGATGACGACGTGCCGCCTGTCGGTTATGTCCGCTACGAGGGCGTGCGGGACGAGTTCGGGCGTCCGCTTCCATGAGGAAAAGATCCGCAACTCAGCGGGATCACCGGGCGCGATCATCGATCGCGCCCTTTTCTGTTGCCGGGATCCCGCGCAGGAGAGCCTGGGTTAAGGTGCAGCCCTTTCAAGGTGTTTCGAACAAACCGGGAAAAGGTCGGGATAGGGTGGTGCAACCCCTCATCCGCCTGCCGGCACCTTCTCCCGCAAGGGGAGAAGGGGGCAGTTTTCGTGGCGCTGCGCTTGCCAGTTGCCTTCTCCCCTTGTGGGAGAAGGTGCCCCGAAGGGGCGGATGAGGGGTCTCGATGCCCTTTACCAGCCTTTTCCGGCGACCTAGTCCAAACACCTTGAAAGGGGGTGGGTTAAGGTGCAGCGCCTGGGATCGCGGACACTGCCGGCAGGTGCTTGCACCAGAAAAAGGGCTCTTCCGCGCCGACGGAAGAGCCCTTTTCGCATGACGGGTATGGACTGACCCCCGAGGGCGTCAGTCTTCCTTCTGCTTGATGCCCTTGAGCTTGGCGAACACGTTGGCGACGTCGAGTTCGTCCTCGTCTTCCGTCTGGCGCGGCTTGTTGCCGAGCGAAGCGAAGGGGTCGTCCGGCCTCTGGCCCCGGTCGGCCGCCGGTCCCGTGGTGATCTCGGCCGGCAGCAGCGTGGCGCTCTCGGCCTCGGGCGGCCGGTCCTTGGAGGCGCGGGCGACTTCGAAGTCGAGGTCGATCTGGGTGCACAGCCCCAGCATGACCGGATCGGCCGGGGTCAGCTGCGCGGTGTTCCAGTGGGTGCGGTCACGGATGGCCGCGATCGTCGTCTTGGTGGTGCCCACCAGACGCATGATCTGGGCGTCCTTGAGTTCGGGATGGTTCTTGACCAGCCAGAGAATGGCGTTGGGGCGGTCCTGGCGCCGGGAGACCGGCGTGTAGCGCGGACCCTTCTTGACCTTGGCGACGGCGATCTTGACCTTCGGCTCGGCCAGCCGGAGGCGATGATGGGAATCGCGCTCGCCGCGGGCAATCTCCTCCCGGGTGAGCTGGTTGGAGATCACGGGATCCAGACCCTTGATGCCGGCCGCGACTTCGCCGTCGGCAATGCCCTTGACCTCCAATGGATGCAGTTTGCAGAACTCGGCGATCTGGTCGAAGGTGAGGGCGGTGTTCTCAACCAGCCAGACAGCAGTGGCCTTCGGCATCAGCGGGGCGGTCGACATTTGCATCTCCTCGGAAAGCATGGGCTCGCTGCCGCCTCGCCCCAGCCTCCTGGAACGAAGCCCGACGCGAGCTGATTGTCGGGATTCATACCCCATATAGTCGTGGTTGACCCGAAAGGAAAGTCTGTTGCGCCGCTTTCCTGCCGGGATTGTCGACAGAAACCCACTCTGGCTAGGGCTCGATGGCGAGGCGGAGCCGGAGTGGAAGCAGTCATCGTCGGGTGCTGCAGGCACTGCTCGCATTTGCCGCCGCCCGTACCAGGGCGGCGAGTGCTACCGAAAACTGTTTGCGAAAGACGGCGCGCGGGCCGGTCTTGCCGCGAATGTGAGCGAAGATTCCGGCTCTCGCTCATAACCGCTCACCGATGAGCTTTTCATAATCGGGGCGAATGGGGTTAGAGTGGCCACTGCAGCGGAGCTCGGGGAGCGGGGCTGGCTTGGATGGGAAGTGAGGAGGCGACATGGCGATTTTCGATGACGAGCCGCGAAAGGTAACGGTGGCACATCAGATCGGACAGGACCTCTCGACCCTGTCGCTGCACGAGCTTGACGAACGCATCGCGGCCCTGAGGCAGGAGATCGTGCGCCTGGAGGAAGCCAAGGCCAGCAAGGCTGCCTCGCTCTCGGCGGCGAGTGCCTTTTTCAAGACCTGACCCCCTCAAGGGCAACGCTGACGTTCAGGCTGGATGACGCCGAAGGCCGTTCAGCAACGCATGAAAGGCTCTCACTGCCTGCACGGATGCCGCCTTGGGATCGGCTGCATTGGCGATCCATTGCGAGGCATGCCAAGTGGCGCCATTGACCAGCCGGGCCGCGGCCTCCGGGTCGATATCGGCGAGAACGCCCTCCCGCTTCAGCGCAGCCAAGGTCGCGCTCATCGAAGCGATGCAGCCATCCTGGCTCGGCCATTGTGAGGGATCGCCGAGGACGGCCGGGCCGTCGCGAAACAGGATGCGCTGGATTTCCGGCTCCAATGCCATCTCGATATAGGCCGAGCATTCGGCGACGAAACCCTGCCAGGGATCTTCGGCCTGGGCCGAGATCGCCGAAAGCCGCCTGGACATTTCGGCATCGAGTTCCGCGATGACCGCCGCGAACAGGCCCTTCTTGTCGCCGAAATGGTGATAGAGCGCGCCGCGCGTCAGGCCGGCCGCCGCCGTAAAATCGTCCATCGACGCTTGCGCATAACCGACGGTGCCGAAGGCCGCGCGCCCAGCGGCGAGCAGCTTGGCGCGCGTCTCGGCGATCATCTGGGCTCGCGGTTTACGGGCCATACCATTTCCTTCATATACGCTGCGTATATTATTTGACATACGGCGCGTATGCAACTATGACGAATACATACGTTGCGTATGTCAATGCTTTCTCTTCCGCTTTGGAGTGCCCGATGTCCAATCCTTACAGCCAGATCTTTCGAGCGCCGGGGGCAAAGGCTTTCGCGGCTGCCGGCTTCCTGGCGCGCCTGCCGCTCGCGATGGTGACCATGGGTATCGTCGCCATGATCTCCCAGACCCATGGCGAATATTGGCTCGCCGGTGCCGTGTCGGCCACTTTCGCCCTCGGCAATGCCTTCATGTCCCCGCAGATTTCCCGCCTGGTCGACCGCCACGGCCAGAGCCGCGTCCTAATTCCTGCCACCAGCCTGTCGGTTGCTGCCTTTTCGGTTCTGCTGCTGGCCGCGCATTTCCACTGGCCGGCCTGGATCCTGTTTGCCGCGGCACTGTTCGCCACCACCATGCCCAGCATGCCGGCGATGGTCAGGGCCCGCTGGTCGGAGCTCTATCGCGACACCCCGCAGCTGCACACGGCCTTCGCCTTCGAATCGGTGGCTGACGAAGTCGTCTACATGGCCGGATCGATCCTTGCGGTCGGTCTGAGCGTGGCCTGGTTCCCAGAAGCCGGTCCCCTCGTCTCGACCGTGTTTCTCGCCGTCGGCACGGCGCTGTTCGTGACGCAGAAATCCACCGAACCGCCGGTCCGCTTCACCGAAAGCGGCGGCTCCTCGGCCATCCGCCTGCCGCCGGTGCAGATCCTGACCTTCGTCCTGGTCGCCATCGGCACGATCTTCGGAACGGCGGAAGTCACCGTGATCGCCTTCACCAGGCAGTTGGGGCAGGCCGGCGCGGCCAGCTTCGTGCTCGCCGGCTATGCCGCAGGCTCGCTCGTCGTTGGCCTGGTGTTCGGGGCCCTGAAGTTGAAGATGCCGCTCGAGCGGCAGTTCCTGATCGCCATCGCAGTCGCCGCTGCCACCACGGTGCCGCTGCTGTTCGTTTCCGGCGTGGCGATGCTGGCGCTGTTGCTGTTCTTGTCCGGTGTGTCGATCTCGCCGACGCTGATCACCGCCATGGGTCTGATCGAGCGGCATGTGCCGGCGGCAAAGCTCACGGAAGGAATCACCTGGGCGATGACCGGCATCGGCATCGGCATGGCGGTCGGCTCCTTCGTCTCGGGCTGGGTCATCGACCGCTTCGGCGCCGCCGACGGCTTCTGGATCTCGCTTGCAGCTGGTTTCGTCGCGCTGACGGTGGCGCTGCTGGGATCGTGCCGGCTGACGCCGGCATCGAAGGAGGACAGGCTTTGCGCGGCCGCTGCCTGACCTGGGCCGGGCGTTAACCGAACATCAAGAATTCTGCGATAGCCTCGACGCCATTCCAGCTCGCTGGATGTTCGAGTGGCTCCTGTTCACTCTGTTTGACGCCTCCCTGTTTCGACTTGGACAAGCCGCGATATCTTATCGCGGCTTCTTTTTGTCGTGGAGGACGGATCGTCAGCTTCCTCTGGAAGCGCGGCGTCTCGCGAAAGAGCAAAGCAGGTCTGCATCCTGCTGCGTCGCTGCGGCTTGCATATGATCACCCAGCCTCGCCCCCGCGGCCCGACCCTCCCCATCGAGTCGAGGGTAGAGAAAGGCAGCGAGCTTTCATGACGCGGTAGGCTGGAGAGCCTGACCGAAAAATCTGTAAAACGCGGCCGTTGTCATTGCCGGGCTTCGTCCCGGCAATCCGGCGCCGCAATGTCGACAAGGGGCGGTATTTCGGACAAGCTCGCATCACAGAACCGAGCTTTTCCGGCTCTGTTTGCGATGATTGAGCCAGGCTTCTCAGGATCCCCAAAGCCCAAAACAAAAGCGGGCTCGAAGGCCCGCTTGCGTCGATATGGAAAAGGTTCGTTCCGATCAGCGCTTGAAGCTGATGCCAGCGAAGCGCTGGTTGAACTTCGACACGCGGCCGGCGCGGTCAAGAACCTGCTGCGAACCGCCGGTCCAGGCCGGATGGGTCTTGGGATCGATGTCGAGCTGAAGGGTATCGCCTTCCTTGCCCCAGGTCGAATGGGTGTAGAACTCGGTGCCGTCGACGAAGACAACCTTGATCTTGTGGTAGTCGGGATGAATGTCGGCCTTCATGGGGTCAAATCCTGCTCTGTGCCGGAGCGCTACCCCGGTCGGACAAGTCAAATTCGAATGAGTGGGCGGCTCGATAGCGCAATTTCGGTCCGGATACAAGCACTGGCCCCGCATTTCTCACATGCGGGAATCGCCTTTCTGCGCCGGCTACAGCAACGTTCCCCTCAGAATGACCAGGGCGACGGTGAAGTAGATGACGAGGCCGGTCACATCGACCAGCGTGGCGACCAGGGGGGCGGAGGCGCTGGCGGGGTCGAAGCCGACCTTCTTGAGGATGAAAGGCAGCATGGAGCCGGTCAGCGAGCCGAACGTGACGATCGCCGTGAGCGCGCAGCCGATGGTCAGGGCCAGCAGCGCCCAATGCGGTCCATAGTCGTAGAATCCGGCCTTCTGCCAGACGACGATGCGCACGATGCCGATCAGGCCGAGAATGGCGCCGAGCACGACGCCGGTGGGCAGTTCGCGCAGGGCCACCCGCCACCAGTCCTTCAGCTTCACCTCGCTCAGCGCCAGCGCGCGGATGAGCAGGGAGGTCGCCTGCGAGCCGGAATTGCCGCCCGAGGACATGATGAGCGGGATGAACAGGGTGAGCACCACCGCCTTTTCGAGTTCACCCTCGAAAAATTGCATGGCGCTCGCCGTGAGCATCTCGCCGAGCAGCAGCACCGACAGCCAGCCCGCACGCTTCTTGATCATCGACCAGAACCCGATCTGGTCATAGGGATCGTCGAGGGCTTCCATGCCGCCGAACTTCTGGGCGTCCTCGGTGCCTTCGGCCACGATGGCGTCGATGATGTCGTCGAAGGTGCAGATGCCGATGACATGCATGCTGTCGTCGACCACAGGTACGGCCAGAAGGTCGTATTTCGCGATCAGGCGAGCGACTTCCTCGCGGTCGGCAGTGGGGGCAACCGTGATCGGCTTGTCGAAGCGGGCGGCGGTCAGCACCGAGGATTTGGGGTCGGCGGTGATCAGGCGGCGCAGCGCCACGGCCTTGAGGAGCTGGCGGGTCTTGGGATCGAGGACATAGACCGAGTAGATCGTCTCACGCGTGCGCTCGACGCGGCGGATGTGATCGAGCGTCTGCTCCACCGTCCAGGACGAGGGCACGGAGACGAATTCGGTGGTCATCAGCGCGCCGGCGGTGTCCTCCGGATAGGACAGCAGCCTGTCGAGCGAGGCGCGGGTCTCGGGATCGAGACGGTTGAGCAGATCGGTGCGCGGCGGATCGTCCATGTAGCGGAAGACATCCGCCACGCGGTCCGAGGACATGCCGGCCATCAGCTTGAGCGCCCGTTCGGCGGGCAGGGCTTCGATCAGCGCCGCCGGATCGTCCAGCCCCGGCTGGTCGAGCACTTCGATCGCCCGCTCGTCGGGCAGGTGCACCAGGACGTGGGCCTGCTCTTCGATCTCCTGCTCGTTGAGCAGTTCGACGATATCGGCTACGTGCTCGAGGCCGAGGCAAACCTCGAGGATGTCGCGGTCAGCGACCTCAACCGTTTTTTCAGCCAGGTCTTCCATGGCTCTTCCTTCCTTTCGGCCGTTGCCGGCCGGAAGGACGAGCCCGCGAGCGGTCAGTCCTTACAAGCCGTCAACGGCGCGAACATTCGACTGCTACTGTCGCTTGGCATGATCTCGTTGATCTCGTGGGGTCCGGCCAGGGACGATTCCTTTGGAATAAATCCAAAGGCCGGAACAATCGCGACTTGCGCCTCTCAGCCGTCGCAGTCAAGCGCTTTTTTGCACTGCGCGATAATATGGAGAGCGCGGCAAACTGAAGCGGTTTGGGCCGGTGAGATTGCAGCCGCGCCCACAGCGGGGCATTGTCCCGCGCGCTCGAAAGGAAGAATGCTACGTGGCCACGGAAACCGATCCGAAAATCCGAGAAAACACCGCGGAATCCGCCAGGAACAGCCGGTCTCTCCGCCCCTTGATGGCGCTGGCGCCCTATGCTCTGGCCTATCGCGGCCGCATCCTGATGGCTTTCATGGCTCTGACGGTGGCAGCGGCGGCGACGCTGGTGGTCCCCGTCGCCATGCGCCGCATGATCGATTTCGGCTTCTCGGTGGGGCATGCCGCCGCCATCAATTCCTACTTCCTTGCCATGACCGGCGTGGTGCTGATTCTCGCTTTGGCGAGCGCCGCCCGTTACTATCTGGTGATGACCCTCGGCGAGCGCGTGGTCGCCGATGTCCGCACTGCCGTCTTTGCCCATCTCACCCAGCTCTCGCCCCTGTTCTTCGACACTGTCAAGACCGGTGAGGTGCTCTCGCGCCTGACTGCGGATACCACGCAGATCAAGGCGGCCTTCGGCTCTTCCGCCTCCGTCGCCCTGCGCAACCTCTTCCTGTTTGCCGGCGCCGTGGTGATGATGGTGTGGACCAGCCCCAAGCTTTCGGCGCTGGTGCTGATCGCCATTCCGTTGATCGTGCTGCCCCTGGTGGCCTTCGGCCGGTCCGTGCGCACGCGCTCGCGCAAGGCGCAGGACACGCTGGCCGACGCCTCCGCCTATGCCAGCGAGATCATCGGCGCGATGCGGGTGGTGCAGGCCTTCACGGCCGAACGGCTCGCCATCGGGCGTTTTTCGGGCGAGGTCGAGAACGCCTACCAGGCGGCGGCGATCTCCACTCGCTCGCGTGCGGTGCTGACCGCGATCGCGCTGTTCCTGGTCTTCGCTTCGGTGGTCGGCGTGCTCTGGCTCGGCGCCCATGACGTGGTCGCCGGCACCATGACGGCCGGCACCTTGTCGCAATTCGTGCTCTACGCGGTGTTCGGGGCCGGCGCCCTTTCGGAACTCGGCCAGGTCTGGGCGGAGCTCGTGCAGGCGGCCGGCGCCGCCGAGCGCCTGGGCGAGCTTCTCGGCGAAAGGCCGGCGATCTCCGCGCCGGCCCGGCCGCTGGCCCTGCCCGAGCCGGCGCGCGGTGCCGTCGCCTTCGAGGGCGTGACCTTCGCCTATCCCGCCCAGCCGGACAAGCCGGTGCTGCACGATGTCGATCTCGCGGTGAAGGCGGGTGAGACGGTTGCCATCGTCGGACCGTCCGGCGCGGGCAAGAGCACGCTGTTCCAGCTCCTGCTGCGCTATTACGATCCCCAGTTCGGACGCGTGAGGCTGGATGGGGTCGCGCTGCCGCAGGCTGATCCCAAGCGCGTGCGCCAGCGCATTGCCGTGGTGGCGCAGGATCCGGTGGTCTTTGCGGCGACCGCCCGCGACAATATCCGTTTCGGCCGCCCCGACGCGAGCGATGCCGAGGTGGAGGAGGCGGCACGCCTGGCCGCGGCCGACAGCTTCATCCGGGCCATGCCGCAAGGCTACGACACCCCGATCGGCGAGCGTGGCGTGACGCTGTCGGGCGGCCAGCGCCAGCGTATCGCCATCGCCCGCGCCATCCTCAAGGATGCGCCCGTCCTGCTGCTCGACGAGGCGACCTCTGCGCTCGATTCCGAAAGCGAGAAGGCAGTCCAGGCAGCTCTCGACGGCCTGATGACCGAACGCACCACCCTGGTGATCGCCCATCGCCTGGCGACGGTGCAGGCGGCCGACCGGATCATCGTGCTGGATGACGGACGCATCGTCGAAGAGGGCACGCACGAGGCCCTGGTGGCGCGGGGCGGCCTCTATGCCCGGCTGGCGCAGCTGCAGTTCAGGGACGCCGCCTGAGCCAGGCCGGCTACAGGAAACCGATCCAGCGCCCGGCCACCAGCACCGAGAGCCAGAGCAAGGCCGAGACGAGGGCCGATACCCTTACGCTCGCCGCCAATGGCCCACCGGCGAGAGCGGCGCGGAAGGCCGGGCGGCGGTGCTGGAGGCCGATATTGATCAGGGCCAGCGCGAGCAGAGCGAGCTTGGCCTGAAAGGCGGCATTGTCGGCATAGTGCGCCGGACGTACGCTGAACAGCCATAGGCCGCAGACGAGGGTAAGGCCGAGGCCGGTGGCGGCCGTGCGGGTCAGGAACGGCCCGATGACCGCGACCGGCACCTTGGGCCATAGTCCTGCAAGCCGCAGATCGAGCGGCAGGATCGCGCCGAGCAGCAAGCCGATACCGAGGATGTGCCCGGCATTGACGAAGATATAGGCCGCGGGCGTGTCGCGCAGCAGTACCGCTCCCGGCCAGGCTGCGAAAAGCTCCAACATGGAAGGGCGCCGGATTCAGCGTGTCTGGATCCGATCGGGATACATGTCGTAATTCTTGCCGGCGATGGTGACGCGTACGGCCTTCATCCAGGCCTTGCCGCGATCCTTGGCGCGGTTGCCCAGCACCGTGACGGCATCGCCCGGCTTGGCAGTGTCGCCGGTAAAGCCGGCGCGTTGCGTCTGGCCGGGATTGGCGAGGTCGACCCGCCACAGCACGCCGTCTTCGGCGGCGACTTCCAGCGAAGGATGAGGCGGCGCCATCGAAACGGTCTTGATGGTGCCTTTCAATTCCATCTGCTCGCCTTCGGCCCATGACCAGCCGTGATGGGCGAAGGCATTCGGCGCCAAACTGATGGCGGCGCCCGCCCCGGCGAGATAGAGAAAAACGCGCCGTTCGATCGCGATCGTCATCGATGCCCCCCTCGTACCGACTTCGGCCGAGCGAGACTGGCCGGCGATTGAGGCGGAAATCATGCGGGGATGATCAAAAGCCCGTGTCCGGCCCCGAGGCGGGACGGGCGGCCCGACACCACGCCTCCTATCGTCCCGCGGTGTTGACGACACGGCAGATATGCGAGCGCAGAGCGTCCTCGGTGGCTATCTGGCCGGCCTGTACGTGGAATTGCAGATCGACTCGGGTGCCGTTGCCGGTCTTGCGGGCCGTGACGCGGACGGTCTGGCGACGGCCATTATTGGCGCCATCCTGGTCGGCGATCAGCACGCCGGCTCGCTTGTCGACGCTGACGACATCGATGCCCTCGGCGGACAGGGCGCGGCCGACATTGTCGAGGGCCCTGGCGGGAGCGACCTTGGGAAACACAGCCCAGGTCGAGTAGGTCAGGCCGGTGAGCAGCGGCACGCCGGAAGTCCTCAGATTCTGCGCGCAGCTCTGGGCTGCGGCGGGCGAAGCGGCGAGGAGAGCGAGCGCAGCGGCGCCGGCGAAATATCTCAGCATGGGACTGTCTCTGTCGGCCGCCAGAGCGGCTGGGCTGGAGGGGCGCCGCCACGCCTGCGGAGGCGCCGCGACGATTGCTGCATAGTTCACCCTCCGCAAGCTGAACAGGGGCGATTCAAGCTGAGAAGAGGCAGTGTTTCGCAGGTAACAATCAAAATGGAGTCCGGCCGGTTCCTTCCGCGATTTTCGCCACCACGCCTATCCACCGGGGCGCTACGCACCACCTCTTACCGGGTAGTCCCTCACGGCATGAAAAAGGCCGGTCGCGGGGACCGGCCTTGATCGTCTTTGATGGGAAGCCGCCTGTCAGGCGGAGGGCGCCGGCTCCATGCCGCCTTCGGGCTGCGGCGGCGGGCGGCGCGGCTTGCCGGCGGAGATGGCCGAACCGCGTGTCGTCTGCGGCTCCTCCAGCGGATCGCGGGACGGCGGCTTGCCGTTGAGGAGGTCCCGGATCTCGTCGCCGGTCAGCGTCTCATATTCGAGCAGCGCCTGGGCCAGGGCCTCAAGGTCGTCCCGCTTTTCTGTGAGAATACGCTTGGCATCGTCCCAGCCCTGGTTGATCAGGCGGCGCACTTCGGCGTCGATCTTCTGGGAGGTCGCCTCCGATACGCTCTGCGTACGGCCCATGGACATGCCGAGGAAAACCTCGTCCTGGTTTTCGCCATACATTACGGTGCCGAGCTCGTCCGAATAGCCGTAGCGGGTGACCATGGCCTTTGCCATGCGCGTGGCCTGCTCGATGTCGCCGGCAGCGCCGGAGGTGATGTTCTCCTTGCCGAAGATCATCTCCTCGGCCACGCGGCCGCCCATCGCGACGGCGAGCTGGGAGGTGAACTCGATATATTTCATCGAGTAGCGATCGCCCTCGGGCAGGAACTTCACCATGCCGAGCGCGCGGCCGCGCGGAATGATCGTGGCCTTGTGCACCGGGATGCCCTTGGGCACGTTGAGGCCGACGATGGCATGGCCCGCCTCGTGATAGGCGGTGAGGCGCTTTTCCTCTTCAGACATCGCCATGGTCTTGCGCTCGGCACCCATCAGGATCTTGTCCTTGGCGTCCTCGAACTCGAGGTGGGTGACCATACGCTTGTTGCGGCGTGCCGCGAGCAGGGCCGCTTCGTTGACCAGGTTCATCAGGTCGGCGCCCGAGAAGCCGGGTGTACCGCGGGCGATGATCTTGAGGTCGACGTCGGGAGCGAGCGGAACCTTGCGCACATGCACGCGCAGGATCTTCTCGCGGCCGGAGAGGTCGGGGTTCGACACCACGATCTGGCGGTCGAAGCGGCCGGGACGCAGCAAGGCAGGGTCGAGCACGTCGGGGCGATTGGTCGCCGCGATGATGATGATGCCCTCATTGGTCTCGAAGCCGTCCATCTCGACCAGCAGCTGGTTGAGGGTCTGCTCGCGTTCGTCATTGCCGCCGCCGAGGCCGGCGCCGCGATGGCGGCCGACCGCGTCGATTTCGTCGATGAAGATGATGCAGGGCGCGTTCTTCTTGGCCTGCTCGAACATGTCGCGCACGCGGCTGGCGCCGACGCCCACGAACATTTCGACGAAGTCGGAGCCGGAAATGGTGAAGAAGGGCACATTGGCTTCGCCGGCGACGGCGCGCGCCGTCAGGGTCTTGCCGGTGCCGGGCGGACCGACCAGCAGCACGCCGCGCGGAATACGGCCGCCCAGGCGCTGGAACTTCTGCGGATCGCGCAGGAATTCCACGATCTCCTGCAGATCTTCCTTGGCCTCGTCGATGCCGGCGACGTCATCGAAGGTGACGCGGCCATGAGCCTCGGTCAGCAGCTTGGCCTTGGACTTGCCGAAGCCCATCGCCTTGCCGCCGGCGCCCTGCATCTGCCGGGACAGGAAGATCCAGACGCCGATCAGCGCCAGGATCGGCAGGGCTTGCAGCAACAGCTGCAACAGCCATGGCGTTTCGGCGGGCGGAGCGGCGCTGACCTGCACGTTGAGATCGTTCAGCGTCTTGGCCAAGCCCGGGTCGTTGGGCAATTGCGCGCTGAACTTCTCACCATTCGAGTAGGTGCCGGTCAGCTCGTTGCCGGTAATGGTGACATCCTTGACCTTGCCGTCCTTGGCCGACTTCACCAGTTCCGAGTAGGAAATGGCACTGTTGGCGGAAGCGCTCTGGCTGCCCGTCTGCCGGAACAGGGTGAAGAGCGCCAGCAGCAGCAGCACGACTATCACCCAAAGCGCAAAATTTCGGAAGTTCGCGTTCATCTCTCGCCTTTCGCGGCGGACGGCCTGCCTCAAGCAGGGGACGCCACAGCATATCGCGGCTAAAATAGGCACAGGCGAGCCAAATGCCAAGGCAAGCCGGTGGGATAGATAGCCCTGCGCTCCCTTATAGAAGTGCCGAGGGCTTGTCACGGTGAAGATTCGAGTGGCGCATGCGCCGCTAATTTCTTGAAATAGGCCGTTATTTTGCCGCTTCTAGGGCAAGGTCGGCAGAAAATGACAATTTCTACATCTTGTTTTTTATGGCACCGCGCCGGCGTTCGGGCTCACGGGTGACCTGCAGATTGCCGGACCTGTCCAGCCGCAGCAGGGTGCCGCCGAGGCTGCGCTGCCAGGACTTGCCTCGGCCGTGGCCCGGATCGAGGGCCTGCTCGAGTGCCGCCCCCAGCGCCTCCAGGCGGTCGAGGCGCAGGCCATAGGCCGATCCCCTGCTCTTGTCCTGCACGAGCAGGATGGCCCGCTCCAGGATACGCAGCCTGATATCGGCCGGGCAGGCGGCGAGGCCGGGGCCGTCGAGCCGCAGACGGTCTTGGTCTCCGTGGGCGAGGATCTCGAAGCGCTCGGCCGTAATGGCTTCCAGCGCATCGCTGCTGCGCGCGGCCCGGCGGGCGAGCAGGGCCAGGCGTGCCGGGTCGAGGCCGAGCGGGGCGAGCTGGTCGAGAAGGGCACGCAGGCGAACGCGCTCAAATCGGGCGTTGCGGTTCGAGGGATCCTCAAGCCAGGTCATGCCGGCAGCCTGCAGGGTCGTCACCAGCCGGACCCGGGTCGCGCCGAGCAAGGGACGCAGAAGGCCGAGGCCGGGACGGAGAGGCGTGAGCGGGCGCATGGCGGCCAGGCCGTCGATGGCGGAGCCGTGCAGCAAGCGCATCAGCACGGTTTCGGCCTGGTCGTCGAGCGTATGGGCCGTGGCGATCGCATCCGCTCCGATTTCAGCCGCCGCTTCGGCCAGCAGGGCATAGCGGGCGCTTCGGGCTGCCTCCTGCAGCCGCGCGGCCGGCTTGTCGCCCTCCCAGCGCTTGATGATGCAGGGCAGGCCGAGATCGGCGGCTCTCGCGGAAACGATACGGCATTCCTCCGCGCTTTCCGGACGCAGGGCGTGATCGATACTTGCGACGGTGAGACGGGTTTGCGGGTTCTGCGCGTGCCAGCGTGCCGCGAGCAGCATCAGAGCGGTGGAATCGGCGCCGCCGGAGACCGCGAGGACGACATGGGTGCGATCATGGAAATCGGCGAACAAAGCCGGGAGTTCGTTGGGGGCGATGGGCGTAGACAAAGTGGCTTCCCGTTGCACGGCACCGCGCGTCATGAAGTCTTTCGGGGCCGCTCCCTACCCCTTATCCTTGCCCTTACCCTCTCCCGGATCGGGAGAGGGTTAGCGTGAGCGACGACAACGTCCTCACCCCACCTTGCAGGCGTTCTTCTTGATCTCGCGATCGGCTCCGCTGAGGATGGTCGGTCCGGCCTTAGGATATTTGCTGCCGACCGCCTGGAGAGCTGCGCATGCGGCGTCTTTCTCGCCCATGGCCGCCAAGGTGATACCCAGCTTGAGCATGCTGGCGGGCGCGCGCCTGGAATTGGCGTAGGTCTTGGTGACCTTCAGGAACTGCTCGGCTGCGTCGGTATATTGCTTGCGCTGATAGAGGCTCTCGCCGATCCAATGGATGGCGTCAGGCACGCGCTTGTCCTTGGGATGGCTGGCGATGAAATTGCGAAAGGCGGCCTCGGCCTGGTCGTAGCGTTGGGTCTCGATCAGGCGATAGTCGGCGGCATATTCGGCTTCCGGCGTGGCTGGAGCCCCGGGAGCCGGCGCCGGTTCGGCGCCGGCATTGGGCTCGTTGCTCGCCATGGGGCGCGAGGTGTCGACGGCGATGCCCGGCAGGCCAGGGGCGACGGTGGAGTTGCGCGGGCGCGGCGTCGAGGGCGGCGCCTGGTCGGGAACATCGCCGGTGGAGTCCTGCATGGCGACGTCGTCGCCGCCGCCGGCGGGAAGGCTGCCTAGGGAATTGGGCTGCGTGGCGGGGGGAGCGTTCTGGCCGCTCTTCTGGCGCGGAGGCGCGCTGGGGGCGGGCTTGGGGGCGGAAGCCTTGCCGCCGCCGCCTTCGAGGGCCTGCAGGCGATATTCGGTATCCTCCTGCTGGCGCTTCATGTCGTCCTGGAGGCGGCGCACCTGAGACTGCAGATCCTCGACGGTGCCGAGCAGCCTGCGGTTCTCGCCTTCCAGCCGCTGTACGCGTACGAGGAGATCGCCCATGGTGGACTCCTGGGCCACAACGTAGCCGCCTTGCGACGGGGTCGGCGCTGCGGCGGCGGGAGGCTGCTCATAAGTCGAGCCGGTGACGGTGCCGTCATATTCGGCTTGAGCAGGCGGCTGGGGGTAAGGCTGGTCGGGCGTGTAGCCATTATCCTGCGCGGATTGGTCCTGCCCGACGCTGCCGGGCGGCATCAGTCCCTCGTCATAGGACGCTGCGCGTACCGGGCCCGAGGGCAGGGCCAGGGTCACGGCCAGCAGAAGGGCGGCGGAAGCGGGGCGGAGCATAGGGCGGCTCATTCGGTTGCAATCAATCCAAAGCGTTCTGCGATCTGGCGGAATCGCCGTAAATCGCAAGGATGTGTCGAAACTCGGCATTCGAGCAAGGCGTGTTCTCACCACAACGCATCATGCTCCGGTCACGTCGATACCACACAGGTCAAGTCAGGCGAAACTTTGAACAAACGGCTTTCCCCATGATAGAAAAGGCGCAAACCCCACCAAATTTCGGCGGCGTGCTTAACGATGTCTGCCACATGCTGCCTCTTCGGGTCTATTACGAGGACACCGATTTCTCCGGCATCGTCTACCATGCCAATTATCTGCGCTTCTTCGAGCGGGGGCGGACCGAGTTCATCCGTGCGCTCGGGGTCGACCAGCTCGCCCTCCATCGCGAAGAAGGAATCGCCTTCGCCGTGCGGTCGATCCAGGTCGAATTCATGCGTCCTGCCTTGATGGACGACATCATCGAGGTGGAGACCAAGGCGGGTGAAGTACGCGGGCCCTCGCTGCATCTCGAACAGACCATCCGGCGGGGCGAGGAAGTCCTGACCACCGCCAAGGTGCTCGTGGTCTGTATCCGTAACGGCAGGCCGCAGCGCCTGCCGGAGAGTCTGCGTACTGTGCTATCAAGAGCATAGTGCGTCGGAGCGTAAACGCTTCTTTTCTCCGGTCCTTTGTTTGCGCACTTCTTTGCGGTCCGGGCAGCTTTCCTCAAATCGCAGAACGCTTCAGTCGGGATCAGTAATCGGGGGACCTGGAGCCGCCGTCATCAATGTTGCGGTGCATCATAAATAAGAATTCGCGAATCGAGGCCGGCCGTAACCCGACATTAACGGTACCGATGATCAATAGGCCTGGAATCCGCCGCTTATCGCGGTTGGGAAGGGGTGCCGCACTGCGGTCACATTCAAACGTCAAAAGGAGCCCGTGACGCCTGGAGTTGTTGCTCTGCACAATCAGGCGCGTGGATTTCCCGAGTAACGTTTGGTGTGTGCCGGGGCGGCACCTGAGGCAGGCTTGATCTTGGCTTGAAGCTCAGGATCGAGATCGGGCTCGCCGAGTGTTGCTGCGAATATGCCGATCTTGCGCGGATCAGCCTAGCTCGAATGTGCCGATCCCCTGCGGACCGGATAGACTGAGAAGACGCCGATCCTCGGGATCGGCTTTGGCCCGCCGGCCTCAGGACGAGGAATTGAAGGAATGGAAGCGACCGCCGATATGGCCCAGACGGCCCTGGCTCCGGTAACCGATGTGAGCCTGCTCGGATTGATCATGAATGCCGGTCTGGTCGTCCAGATCGTCATGCTGGGCCTGATGGCAGCCTCGGTGTGGTGCTGGGCCATCATCATCGACAAGGCCATCCTGTTCTCCCGGTCGCGCGCCGCCATGAACCGCTTTGAGCAGGTGTTCTGGTCGGGCCAGAGCCTCGAGGAGCTCTATCGTTCGCTGTCGCAGCGCCAGAACTACGGTATGGCCGGCCTGTTCGTTTCGGCCATGCGTGAGTGGAAGCGCTCGCTGGAATCGCCCGGCCGCTCCTTCCTCGGCCTGCAGGCCCGCATCGAGAAGGTGATGGACGTCACCGTTCAGCGTGAGGTGGAGCGTCTGGAATCCAAGCTCCTGGTGCTCGCCACCGTCGGCTCCTCCAGCCCGTTCATCGGCCTGTTCGGTACGGTCGTCGGCATCATGACCGCCTTCCAGTCGATCGCGGCCACCAAGAACACTTCGCTCGCCGCCGTGGCGCCCGGCATTTCCGAAGCCCTGTTCGCTACCGCCATGGGCCTGGTCGCCGCCATTCCCGCGGTGATCGCCTACAACAAGTTCAACGCGGAAGTCGCCAAGCAGCAGGCTCGCCTGGAAGGTTTTGCCGACGAATTCTCCGCCATCCTGTCGCGCCAGATCGACGAGCGCCTGGCCGCCTGAGCGGCTGCCTCGTTCCGGCCCCTATCTCGAGGAAAGCATCATGGGTGGAAGTGTTGCGACAGGATCCGGCGGCTCGGGCGGCGGGACGCGCCGCCGGCGCCGTCACAAGGCGCCGATCGCCGATATCAACATGACGCCGTTCATCGACGTCATGCTGGTGCTGCTCATCATCTTCATGGTCGCCGCGCCGCTGTTGACCCAAGGCGTCGATATCGATCTGCCGCAGACTCAGGCGAAGGCCATCTCGGTGGACAAGCGCCCGATCACCGTCTCCATCAAGGCGGACGGCCAGTCCTATCTGAACGACAGCGACAAGCCGGAGCCCGATTTGCTCGGTCGCCTCAAGGCGATGACGGAGAATGGGGCAGGGGTCGAAGAACGCATCTTCGTCAAGGGAGACGGCAAGGCGAGCTGGGACCAGATTGCCAAGGTGATGAGTGACATCACCGGCGCCGGCTTCAAGAAGGCCGCGCTGGTAACCCAGCCGCAGAGCTAGAACGGGAATGCTCGCATTTACCTCGTTTCGGCTGATGCGCGCGCTGACGGGCGGGCACGGGAACGGGGCAGCTTGGCGACGTCGCAGGGTATCGAACGGGCGATGACGTCGGGATTGGGGTTTGAAAGGCCGGTTTGAGTACGATGCGTGATTATGGACTTCCCGTTTCGGCGGCGGTGCATGCAATTTTGCTGGGAGCGTTGTTGTTCGCGTTTCCGGCCGCCAAGCCGCTCGACTCGGCGCCGGACGTTCCGATGAATACAGTCACGCCTGAACAATATGCCGAGATTATGAAGGGCGATCCCAGCCCGTCGGCCAGCGGTGGCGGCGGACAGGACGCGCCGCAGCAGGTGCAGGCTCCGCCGACGCCGCCCACGCGTGATGTGCCGGATGCCGAAGTCGCGGACAATGCCGACGACGCTCCGCCGCCCCCGCCGACACCCAAGCCCGATCCGAAACCTGACACGCAGGCCCTCGCCAAGCTGGCCGAGGCCGCTGCCGCGGCGGAAGCTGCTGCCAAGGCGCAGGAGCAGGCCAAGGCCGCTGCCGCAGCGAAGGCCGCGCAGGCCAAGGCGGACGCCGCCGCGAAGGCGGCCCAGGCCAGGGCTGCCGCCGATGCCGCTGCGAAGGCGCAGGCCGAGGCTCGTGCCGAGCTTGCCGCCAAGGCCGAGGCTGCGGCCAAGGAAGCGGCGGAGGCCGAGCGGCAGCAGAAGATCGCCGAGGCGGAGGCAAAGGCTAAAGCTGATGCCAAGGCCAAGGCGGTCGCGGACGCCAAGGCGAAGGCCGAGGCCGAAGCGAAAGCCAAGGCTGTTGCAGAGGCCAAGGCCAAGGCCGATGCGGAGGCCAAGGCGGTCGCGGATGCCAAGGCGAAGGCTGATGCCGAAGCGAAGACCAAGGCGATTGCCGAAGCCAAGGCGAAGGCTGACGCAGAGGCAAAAGCCAAGGCTGTTGCAGAGGCCAAGGCTAAGGCCGATGCCGAAGCAAAGGCGGTTGCTGACGCCAAGGCCAAGGCGGATGCTGCGAAGAAACAGCAGATGGCCGCGAATGCGAAGAAGTTCGATGATTTCGACTTCAGCAAAACGATCGGCAAGAACAAGCCGTCAGCCTCACCCGCAAGCACACCGGCAAAGCCTTCAGGTCGTGCCGGCAATACCCGTGATAATGTTGGTGAAACGGCTTCGACAGGCAGACCTGAGGCGACCGGGCGAAAGGCTACTCCCTCCGAGCAGATGGCCATGCAAGGCATGATCAACAGCCAGATCAAGGGGTGCCTCAATCTTCAGCTGGGCGTCGACGGCGATACGCAGAAGGCGACTATCCGTCTTCATATGAACGAGGACGGAACCGTCGCTCAAAGCGAGGTGGTTAATGCGACCAGCGCCACGGTTTCCGGTGCCGTGATGCGTGCCATCAAGCGCTGCATAACATCCGACAACCCGCTCAGGTTCAAGCGTGAGATCTACGCTTCCTGGAAGGTCTTCAACTACGAGGTGAGGCCGGGCAGCTTCTAAGCAAGCGCAAGGCCTCCAAAAAGTCGAGAGATGAGAATGTCCATCGCCTCCCTTATTCAGTCAAAGGTCCGCCTGGTTGCGACCGCACTGGCATTGGCCTTTGCCGGCGTCAGCGTGCCTGCGGCGGCGCAAGATAACATCATGACGTTGCATTTCGACGGCGGGGCCGGTGTAACCCCGGTCTCGGTTGCGATCATGCCGATGAGCGGCGGCGGGCGCGATCTTTCCGGCATCATCAGCAACGATCTCAGCCGCTCCGGCCTGTTCCAGCCGATCGATCCGAAGGCCTTTGTCGAGCAGGTCGGTCCCAATGCCACGCCGAATTTCGCAAGCTGGCAGACGCTGAACGCCCAGGTCGTAGTGGCGGGCCAAGTCGTGCCCACCGGCAACGGCCTCGGCATCCAGGTGCGAGTCTGGGATGTCGCCCAGGGCAAGCAGATCGCCGGCCAGCAATTCTCGACCTCGGCCAATAATTGGCGCCAGCTCGGCCATCTCGCCGCCAATACTGCATTCAAGGCGGTGACGGGTGAGCCGGGCGCTTTCGACACGCGTATCGCCTTCATTTCGGAGTCCGGCCCCAAGGACAAGCGCGTCAAGCGCCTGGCCGTGATGGACCAGGACGGTGCTAACACCGTCTATCTCAGCCGCGGCACCGACCTCGTTCTGACGCCGCGTTTCTCGCCGACCAACCAAGAGTTGACCTATCTGTCGTTCGGCGATGCTGATCCGCGCGTCTTCCTGGCCAATGTCCAGACCGGCCAGCGCGGCGTAGTCGGCAACTTCCCGGGCATGACCTTCTCGCCGCGCTTCTCGCCGGACGGGCGCAAGGTGATCATGAGCTATGAAAAGAACGGCTCTTCGACCATCCAGGTCCTGAACCTGCAGTCGAAGCAGGCGACCCAGCTCACCAATGGCAGCGCCATCGACACCTCGCCTTCCTATTCGCCGGACGGCAGCCGCATTGTGTTTGAATCCGATCGCGGCGGCACCCAGCAAATCTACATCATGAACGCTGACGGCTCGAACCAGCAGCGTATTTCCAGTGGCGAGGGCGGTGCCCGCTATTCCACGCCGGTCTGGTCGCCCCGCTCCGACCTGATCGCCTTCACTCGCCAGAAGGGTGGCCAGTTCGGCATCGGCATCATGAAGCCGGACGGTTCGGGCGAGCGCATGATCACCGAGGGCTTCCACAATGAAGGCCCGACCTGGGCGCCGAACGGCCTTTATCTGATGTGGTTCCGCGACCTCGGCCAGGGGCCGCAGCTCTGGCAGGCCTCGATCTTCGGCACGCCCGAGCAGCGCGTACCGACGCAGGGCTTTGCCTCCGATCCGGCCTGGTCCACCAATCTGTTCAAGCAGAACTGACGCAAGAAGCGAGTTTCGGGTGCACGGGCATCTTGCCCGTTCTCGGAAACTCTATGCTTGCAGGAAGAGAAGAACGGGCAAGATGCCCGTGCACCCCGAAAAATCACCCCTCTCCGGTTTCAACGCCGGGGAGGGGTTTTTATTTGGCCCGCGATGACGCTTCTTGTGTGCGAGGCGCCGTTTCGGGCCAATCCTCGGTCGGGTCTTCTTCCTGGCTCGCCGCGAGGGCCTTCAGGCGCCGGGCATAGCGTTGAGCCAGGATGGCGCAGGTCATCAGCTGGATCTGGTGGAACAGCATCAGCGGCAGCACGATGGCGCCGATGTTCTGGCCGGCGAAGATAACGGTTGCCATCGGCACGCCGGTGGCGAGGCTCTTCTTGGAGCCGCAGAACACGATGGTGATCTCGTCCTCCTTGGAGAAGCCGAGACGGCGGCTGCCATAGGTGGTGATCAGGAGCACCAGGGCGAGCAGGGCGGCATCGACGAACACCATGGTGAGCAGGGCCGTGGCCGAGAATTGCCGCCACAGTCCACCCGTCACGGCATCGGAAAAGGCCAGATACACCACCATCAGGATCGAGCCGCGGTCGACGAAGCTCAGCACGAAGCGATGCCTGCGTACGAAGCCACCGATCCAGGGCTGCAGCACTTGGCCGAGTACGAAGGGCAGCAGGAGCTGGGTGACGATGGTGATCAGCACCGAGCCGGAAAAGCCCACGCCGCGCGAGGCGAAAAGCAGGCCCGCCAGCAGCGGTGTGATGAAGATGCCGAGAATGTTGGAGCCCGATGCCGCGCAGACGGCGGCTGGGACATTGCCGCCCGCTATCGAGGTGAAGGCGATCGAGGACTGTACCGTCGAGGGCAGGATGGCGAGGAAGAGAATGCCGCTGGCGAGCGTCGGCGTCAGCAGCGACACCAGGCCGTAATCGAGCGCGAGCGCCAGCACCGGGAAGAGGGCGTAGGTCGCCAGCAGGATGGTGAGGTGCAAACGCCAGTGTGAAAGGCCCGCAATCACCGTGTCGCGCGACAGCCTGGCGCCGTGCAGGAAAAAAAGCAGGGCGATCGCACCATTGGCCAGGGCTGCGAATATCTCGGCCGGCCGCCCCGCAACGGGCAGGAAGCTCGCCAACGCCACGACACCCAGGAGCATCAGCATGAAATTGTCGGGGCGGAAGCGCGAGAGCAAGTTGATGATCACCTGACCGGGACAAACGGTATTGCCGCAACGGGCGGCGGCGAGACGGCACCCTTGGAATGCTAGCCAGCGTTAACCCATCCTTGCGAGGGGCGGAAGCCTCACCCGCGGCGTCGTGGGCCTGCGCAGACCTGCTATGCACGCGCAGTGGGGCGGGAGCCGCAGAGGCGGCCGGCCCGCACGACTACTGGGCTCAGGCGCGCTGGAAGGCGCTCGGCCGGACCACCACCGGCTCCGTCGCCGCGCCGCGGAAATAACGGGCTTCGCCATTGCCGGCGAAAACGGCGGCGTTGAGCAGTTTGAGGCCGACCGGCTTGTTGTTCTCGCTGCTGCGCAGACTTGGCGTATCGACCTCCACTACCGTGCCTTGCGTGCCCAAGGCGACTTCCAGGCGGCGAGTGGCGCCGACACGGCGCTGCGCCACGATCAGCCCATTGAGAGACGAGGCGCCCGGCTCCACTGGTGTGACGTCGTGCGGGCGCACGAACAGGCTGGCCGGCCCGTCCGGCAGGCCGTCGGCATTGAAGGGCAGGGCCGTGCCGTCGAGCAGGATGCGTCCCTGCGAGATCGCCACCGGCACGCGGCTGGACTCGCCGATGAAGCCGAAGATGAAGGGTGTGGCCGGATGGTCATAGATCTCGTCGGGCACGCCGAGCTGGTCGATACGGCCCTTTTCGAGCACGGCGATGCGGTCCGACAGTTCGAGCGCCTCGTCCTGGTCGTGGGTGACGAAGATGGTGGTGTGGCCGGTCTTGTCGTGAATGGTGCGCAGCCAGCTGCGCAGATCCTTGCGGACCTTGGCATCGAGGGCGCCGAACGGTTCGTCCAGCAACAGCACCTTGGGTTCGACGGCAAGGGCGCGGGCGAGGGCGACACGCTGGCGCTGGCCGCCGGAAAGCTGGGAGGGGTAACGCTGGCCGAAGGCGCCCAGCTGCACGAGATCGAGCAGCTCGGCCACGCGCCTGACGATCTCGGCTTCGGCCGGCCTTTTGGCGCGCGGACGAACCCTCAGGCCGTAGGCGACATTGTCGGCCACCGTCATGTGGCGGAACAGCGCGTAATGCTGGAACACGAAGCCGACCCGGCGCTCCTGCACCGTCAGGCCGGCCGTGTCGTCGGCGCCGAAAAAGACGGTGCCGGTGGTGGGGCGCTCGAGCCCGGCGATGATGCGCAGCAGCGTGGTCTTGCCCGATCCGGAAGGACCGAGCAAGCCGAGAAGCTCGCCCGACTTGATCTCGAGATCGATGCCGTGCAGGGCCGGCGAGACGCCGTAGCTCTTGGTCAGGCCCGTAACGCGGATGTCCATGATCTGGTCCTTGCTAAAGCATCTTCTGGAAAACTGGCAGGCTTTTCGGTTCAGAAGGTGCGTCGAAACAACGAATTAGTGTTTGGCGCCGTGAGCGAGTTCGTCACCATAGCGCCATTCGAGCAGCGTCTTGGCCACGAGGGTCACCAATGCGAGCATTGCCAGCAGAGAGGCGACGGCGAAGGCGGCGATCGCGGCCGAGCCTCCGCCTTCATAGAGAATCTGGATATGCAGCGGCATGGTGTTGGTGCCGCCGATGACGTGGCCCGACACCACCGAGACTGCGCCGAACTCGCCCATGGCCCTGGCATTGCACAGGAGCACGCCATAGAGCAGGCCCCAGCGGATGTTGGGCACGGTCACGGTCCAGAACATTTTCAGCGGCGAGGCGCCCAGCGTCAGCGCCGCCTCCTCGTCCGCCTTGCCCTGGGCCTGCATCAGCGGAATGAGCTCGCGGGCCACGAAGGGGAAGGTCACGAAGATAGTGGCGAGCACGATACCGGGCAGGGCGAAGATGATCTGGATGCGATGGGCCGATAGCCAGGGGCCGAGTAGGCCCTGTGCGCCAAACAGCAGTACGAAGACGAGGCCCGCCACCACGGGAGAGACCGAGAAGGGCAGGTCGATCAGGGTGATGAGCAGGCTCTTGCCCTTGAAGTCGAACTTGGCCACGGCCCAGGCCGCGATCACGCCGAAGACGATGTTGAGCGGCACGGCGATCAGGGCGACGATCAGGGTCATCCAGACGGCGGTGCGGGTATCCGGGTCTTCGAAGGACTCGAAATAGGCGGCAGCCCCGCTACGGAATGCTTGGTAGAACACCTCGATCAGCGGCAGCACCAGGAAGGCCGCGAGAAAGACGAGGGCGATGCCGATCAGGACGCGGCGAACCCAGGACGTCTCGGTGGTGACCGCGTGTTCACGGCTGACGGGCGGTTCGCGATAGAGCTCGATCGCCAGTTCGGAGGTTGAATTAGGCATCGCCCATCCTCCTGCGGCTCCAGGCCTGGATCAGGTTGATCGCCAGCAGCATGGCGAAGGATATCGCCAGCATGATGATGGCGATGGCGGCGGCATCGGCATATTTGTTCTGCTCGAGCTTCTGGAAGATCAGGCTCGGCACGATTTCCGAGACATAGGGAATATTGCCCGCGATGAAGATCACCGAGCCGTATTCGCCGACGGCACGGGCGAAAGCGAGGGCAAAGCCGGTCAGCACGGCAGGCAGCAGCGGGGGCAGCAGCACGCGCGTCACCGTCTGGAAGCGCGTGGCGCCGAGCGTGGCGGAGGCTTCCTCGATTTCCTTGTCGATCTCGGCCAGCACCGGCTGGAGCGTACGCACCACGAAGGGTAGGCCGATGAAGACCAAGGCGACGAAGATGCCCTTGGTGGTGAAGGCGACCTTGATGCCGGCAAGGGCGAAGAACTGGCCGATCCAGCCATTGGAGGCATAAAGGCTCGACAAGGCCAGGCCCGCCACGGCCGTCGGCAGGGCGAAAGGCAGGTCCACGGCGGCGTCGACCAGGCGCTTCCCCGGGAAGTCGTAGCGCACGAGCACCCAGGCGACGATGACGCCGAAGACGACATTGACCAGGGCGGCGATCAGGGAAATGCCGAAGGTGACCCTCAGCGCCGCGGCAACCTGCCCCTCGGCCGCAATGGCCAGGATGCCGGAGGGGCCGAGCACAGCCGCCTTCTGCAGCAGAGCGGCCAGCGGGATCAACACGATCAGGCTGAGATAGAAGATCGTATAGCCGAGCGTCAGGCCGAAGCCCGGCAGGGCACTCGGCTTGACGAAAGGGGCGCGAAGGGTGGCGGCAAGAGCCATGGGCGGTTCCTGGGTGGAATGTCATCCCGTGCGCGATGCAGCATGAGATGCTGCGTCGCAGACACGGGACCGTAAAACGAGAAAGGCGCTCTATTCGGAGCTCGGTCCCGGCTCTGCAAAGCGCCACTGCGTGCCGCATCGCGTCCGGGATGACGTGCCTTCACCCCTTCGGCTTGTAGATCTGGTCGAAAATGCCGCCATCGGCAAAATGCTTGGCCTGGACCTTGGCCCAGCCGCCGAACTGCGGGTCGGAAATGGTGAACAGCTTCAGCTTGGCGAAACGGGCGAGGTCGGCCGGATCGGCGGCTGACTCGTCGCTGGCGCGATAGCCGTTATGGGCGATGATCTTCTGGGCAGCCGGGGTGTAGAGGAAGTTGAGATAGGCCTCGGCCTGCTTGCGGGTGCCCTTGGCATCCACATTGGCGTCGACGATGCTTACCGGCGGCTCGGCCAGGATCGAGATCGAGGGTACCACCACCTCGAGCTTGTCCTCGCCGAATTCCTTCAGCGTCAGGAAGGCCTCGTTCTCCCAGGCGATCATCACATCGCCGACCTCGCGTTGCGCGAAGGTGATGGTGGCGCCGCGGGCGGCACTGTCGAGCACCAGCACATTGCGATAGAGGGCCGCCACGAATTCGCGCGTCCTGTCCTCGTCTCCACCCGTCTTGTCCCACGCATAGCCCCAGGCGGCCAGATAGTTCCAGCGCGTGCCGCCGCCGGTCTTGGGATTGCCGGTGATCACGGCAACGTCGGGGCGCACGAGGTCGCCCCAGTCCTTGATGCCCTTGGGATTGCCCTTGCGTACCACGAAGACAATGGTGGAGGCATAGGGCGTGGAATTGCGCGGCAGGCGGGCCTGCCAGTTCTCCGGGATCTTCTTGGTCGCCTTGGCGATAGAGTCGATGTCATTGGACAAGGCCAGCGTCACCACATCGGCGTCGAGCCCATCGATGACGGCGCGCGCCTGCTTGCCGGAGCCGGCATGGGACTGCTTGATGGTGAGGTCCTCGCCCGTCTTGGTCTTCCAATCCGCTGCGAACGCCTTGTTGATTTCCTTGTAGAGCTCGCGCGTGGCGTCATAGGAGACGTTGAGCAACTCGGCGGCATGGCCGCGCGTGGGCGCGCCGAAGGTCATCCACAGCACGAAGCCGAGGGCCAGCAGCACGGCGAGGGTGTCGCGAAGGCGGGTGAGGCTGGTCATGCCGTTCATTTCACAACCTGGAAGCGGGAAAGGAGAATTTACAACTTCTTCATATATCCACTAAATCAATCGACATTGTCAATGTGTTAAATTGGGTAAATTCCACAACAATTACGTGTTATATGTGGACTATCCCGACCGAACCCGCCGATCGAGCGACTGTGGAAGTCGGGCAGCATTTTGCAGGGAAGTCCCAAAAAGAAACGGGCCCGCAGGCCCGCTTCGCTTCGTCGGTTGGCCGCATCATTGCGGCTTATAGATCTGGTCGAACACGCCGCCATCGCCGAAATGCTTGGGCTGGGCGGTCTTCCAGCCGCCGAAGCGGGCATCGTCGATCGTCACCAGCTTGAGCTTGGGAAAGCGGGCGAGGTCGGCCGGATCGGCGGCCTTTTCGTCGATCGGCCGATAGAAGTTGTGGGCGATGATCTTCTGGGCGGCCGGCGTGTAGAGGAAGTTGAGATAGGCTTCGGCCTGCTTGCGCGTGCCTTTGGCATCCACATTGGCGTCGACGATCGCGACCGGCGGCTCGGCCAGGATGGAGGAGGAGGGCGAGACGATCTCGTATTTGTCGGCGCCGAACTCCTGCAGCGTCAGGAAGGCCTCGTTCTCCCAGGCGATCAGCACGTCGCCGGTGTCGCGTTGGGCGAAGGTGACGGTAGAGCCGCGGGCGCCCGAGTCGAGCACGGGCACGTTGCGGTAGAGGGCGGCAATGAAATCGCGGGCCTTGGCCTCGTCGCCATTGTTCTTGTCGAAGGCATAGCTCCAGGCGGCTAGATAGTTCCAGCGCGCCCCGCCGCTGGTCTTAGGATTGGGAGTGATCACAGCGATGCCGGGTTTGACCAGATCGTCCCAGTCCTTGACCCCCTTGGGATTGCCCTTGCGCACCACGAAGACGATGGTCGAGGTGTAGGGCGAGGAGTTGTGGGGCAGGCGCGACTGCCAATTGTCGGGGAGCTTCTTGGTCGCCTTGGCGATGGCGTCGATGTCGCCGGACAGAGCGAGGGTCACCACATCCGCCTCGAGGCCGTCGATCACAGAGCGTGCCTGCTTGCCTGAGCCGCCATGCGATTGCTTGATGGTGAGGTCTTCGCCGGCCTTGGCCTTCCAATCGGCGATGAAGGCTGTGTTGATCTCCTTGTAGAGCTCGCGCGTCGGATCATAGGAGACATTCAGCAGTTCGGCGGCGCGAGCCCCTGCGAGCGCGCCGAAAATCAGCCAGAGCACCAGGCCCAGGGCGAGGAGGACGCCGAGCGTATCTCTAAGGCGCGCAAGGCGAAGCGTTTTGATCGTCATGGGATGGTTTCCGGTCGAGAGAGAAGCTGACCAAATCTCCACTAAATCAATCAACCTTGTCAATCTATAAAATGCATGGACTAAAGGTATTATAGCTCAATCCACATGTCGCTCCTGTGTGACATAAATGCGACAGTGGCGGGGAATGGCGGCGCGCCTCGCTTGAGCCCAGCCGGGGCCACCATTGTGCCGGAATTGATCAGCACTTGGTTAACCATAGTGGCAGTTTAGCTCTTGGGGTGGGGTGCGACCGCGGCGCGGCGGTCAAGAAATCGCCGCGGGCCGTGTTTGCGGAACGTTCGATTAACCAGCTTTCGCTATGGCTGGTTTACCAATTCTGACGACCGGAGGAGTAACCGGAATGATGACGTCCCTGCGCGCGGTCCCTGCACTGCGCTTTGCCGCTGCACTGACCTGCGTGCTCGCATTGGCGGCCTGTAAGAGTAAGTCGGGTGCCGGCGATGGCCTTGGCGGGCCCGGCGGCGCTGGTGGTGGCGGCTACGGCGCCGGCGGCGCTGCATCGCCCGGCAGCCAGCAGGACTTCGTCGTGAATGTCGGCGACCGCGTGCTGTTCCTTGTCGACCAGTCCGACATCACCCCCGAAGGGCAGCAGACGCTGAACAAGCAGGCCCAGTGGCTGAAGGCCTATCCGCGCTACTCCGTCACCATCGAAGGCCATGCCGACGAGCGCGGCACGCGCGACTACAACTTCGCCCTCGGCCAGCGCCGCGCCCAGTCCGTGCGCGACTATCTGATGGCGCAGGGCATTTCGGGCAGCCGCATGCGCACCATCTCCTACGGCAAGGAGCGCCCGGTCGCGACCTGCAACGACATTTCCTGCTGGTCGCAGAATCGCCGCGCCGTCACCGTGCTGAACGGCGGCAATTCTTAAGCGGGGGCGGGTCTTCGGACCCGCCTGATCCTGTGTGTTTTTGAGGCGGACGAGACGTCCGCGGTTCCAGCCGAAGCATTGGCCACACGAACCTTGCAAGGTTTGCAACGGCAACGCTCAGGTGGGGACCGCGGGCGTCCTGTCCGCCTCTTGTTTTTCTCTAACTCTCTGTTTCTCAGTGTTTTTTAATCGAAAAGTCCATCAACTTTTCTGTAAAACGCTTTAAAAGCTGCGTCAGTCCTCGTCGCCGAACAGCGGCATCTGGGGCGCTGTCGAACTCGGCACTGCCAGACCGAGATGGCGATAGGCATGCGGCGTCATCACCCGGCCGCGCGGCGTGCGCTGCAGGAAGCCCTGCTGAATCAGATAAGGCTCGATGATGTCCTCGATGGCGTCACGCGGTTCGGACAGCGCCGCGGCGATCGTCTCGATGCCCACCGGGCCGCCGCCGAAGCTCAGCGCCACCAGGTTCAGATAGCGGTTGTCCATGGCATCGAGCCCGGCCTGGTCGACTTCCAGCGCGCTCAAGGCCTTGTCGGCGATGGTTCTGGTGATGGTTTCGGCGCCGAGCACCGCAGCGAAGTCGCGCACACGGCGCAGCAGGCGGCCGGCAATGCGAGGCGTGCCGCGGGCCCTGCGGGCGATTTCGTTGGCGCCGTCATCGGCGATCGGCGTGCCCATCACGCGGCCGCCGCGCTTCACGATCAGCTCAAGCTCCTCCACCGTGTAGAATTGCAGACGAATGGGAATGCCGAAGCGGTCGCGCAGCGGTGTGGTCAGCAGCCCGGCCCTGGTGGTGGCGCCCACCAGCGTGAACTTGGCGAGATCGATGCGCACCGATCGCGCCGCCGGTCCCTCGCCGATGATGAGGTCGAGCTGGAAATCCTCCATGGCGGGGTAGAGGATTTCCTCCACCGCCGGATTGAGGCGGTGGATCTCGTCGATGAAGAGGACATCGCGTTCTTCGAGATTGGTGAGCAGGGCGGCCAGATCGCCGGCCTTGGCAATCACCGGCCCCGAGGTGGCGCGGAAATTGACCCCGAGCTCGCGCGAGACGATCTGGGCCAGCGTGGTCTTGCCGAGGCCCGGGGGGCCGACGAACAGCACATGGTCGAGGGCATCGCCACGCTTGCGGGCGGCCTCGATGAAGATGGACAGGTTCTCGCGCGCCTTGGCCTGGCCGACGAACTCGCCGAGGTCCTGCGGGCGCAGCTTGGAATCGGCCGCATCCTCGTCACGCGAATCGCCGCTCAGGAGGCGGGCGGATTTGGGTGCCTCGCCGCCGGCGCTCTTGCGCGTGGGCTTCATCGTGACAATTCCTTCAGGCCGAGGCGTATGAGCTTGGCCGTCTCGGCGCCTTCACCCGCTTCCCGCAAGGCGGCGGCGACGGCAGCCGAAGCCTGGGTCTGGGCGTAGCCGAGATTGACCAGGGCAGACACCGCATCGCTGACGGGGCCGGCGGCGCGCTGTTCGCCGAGATCGCTCTGCAGGCTGATGACGTCGGCGGGAACATGGCCGAAGCTCGGCACCTTGTCCTTGAGCTCGGAAACGATGCGCTGGGCAACCTTGGGGCCGACGCCGGGCGAGCGGGCCACGGCAGCCTTGTCCCCCAGCGCGATGGCGGAGGCGAGATCCGCCGGTTTGAGTGTAGAGAGGATGGCGAGCGCCACCCTGGTGCCGATGCCCTGCACCGTCTGCAGCAGGCGGAACCAATCCCGTTCATTGTCGCTGGTGAAGCCGAACAGGCGAATCTGGTCCTCGCGCACATAGGTTTCGATGGCGAGCACCGTCGCTTCGCCGACGGAGGGCAGGGCGCTGAGCGTGCGGGTGGAGCAATAGACGACATAGCCCACGCCCTGCACGTCGAGGATCACCCAATCCTCGCCATAGCTGTCAACGATCCCGCGCAGTTTACCGATCATGAAAATCCTCTCACGGCAGTTCTAATGCTTTGCCGTGATTCGGGGCATGGGCCTAATCCTGGGACCGCCGGCTTCCAGCCTGCTCTCGCTCCCGCCGGTGTCGCGGCTTCAAGAGCAGGCGGGAAGCCGGCGATCCCAGGATTTCTCACTTGCCGAAGAGAGCAGAAAGCTCGGCATAGGACATGGCATCCTTGGCAAAGCCGAAGGTACCCTGGTCGCGCAGCTCGAGGGCGGCCCGCTTCAGGGCGCCGAAAGCCGCGCGGGCGAACGAGCCGCCGACACTGACGCGGCGCACGCCGAGCCTGGCGAGGTCGGCGACGGTGAAATCCTGCCCGCCCACCGTGAACAGCACGTTGAGCGGCCGGTCGATCGAGCTCAGCACGCTGGCAATCTGGTCGAGGCGAGTCAGCGCCGGCGCATAGAGCACCTCCGCCCCTGCCTCCTGAAAGGCCTGGAGGCGGCGGATGGTATCGTCGAGGTCGGCGATGCCGTGGAGGAAATTCTCGGCGCGGGCGGTGAGCACGAAACCTCCGGCCCGCGCGGTTTCGGCCGCGGCGCGCACTCGGTCGACGGCATGGCCGAATTCGTAGATCGGCTGCTCGGGCCGGCCGGTTGCGTCCTCGATCGAGCCCCCGGCGAGCCCGACCTCGATGCCCGCGAGAATGGTGGCCCGGCAGTCTTCCGGCGCATCGCCGAAGCCGTTTTCGAGATCGGCGCTCACCGGCAGGCCGGTCGCTTCCACGATGGCCCGGGCATTGGCGAGCGTTTCCTCGCGTGACATCTGGCCATCCTTGCGCCCGAAGGTGAAGGCGAGGCCGGCGCTGGTGGTGGCAATGGCAGAAAAGCCAAGCGAATCCAGAAGCTTGGCGGACCCGGCATCCCAGGCGTTGGGAATGAGGAAAAGTTCGGGACGCTGGTGCAGTTCGGAGAACACGGCGGCGCGGCGAGCCTGGGTCATGGCGAATCCTCGAATAAATTCACGATTTGTTCTAGGGGCGGCAAACCGGGGTGGCAAGCGCTATTTACCTGGGAGCGCGTGCATCTGCGAGATGCCAGCGTCTCAGGAGGACCGCTTCAGGACCGCTGCCAGATTATGGCTGGTGCGGTGATGGGCATGGGTGATGGCGACGGCCAGGGCGTCGGCCGCGTCATCCGACTTCGGGTCGGCCTTGGGTAGCAGAACCTTGATCATCAGGTGGATCTGCTGCTTGTCGGCATGGCCGGAGCCCACCACGGTCTTCTTGACCAGGTTCGGCGCATATTCATTGACGGCAAGGCCGGCCTGGGCTGGCACCAGCATGGCAATGCCGCGGGCCTGGCCGAGCTTCAGGGTTGCCGTGGCATCCTTGTTGACGAAGGTCTTTTCCACCGCCGCCTCGTCGGGCTCGAAACGGGTCACCACCTCCGTCAGGCCCTTGTGCAGTTCGAGCAGGCGGTGGGCGAGTTCCTCATTGTCGTCGGAAAACACCGTGCCGCAGGCGATGAAGGTCAATCGGTTGGCCAGTACTTCGATGACACCCCAGCCGGTGCGGCGCAGGCCCGGGTCGACGCCAAGGATACGGATGGGGGTCTGGGACATATTTTCCTGGGATCGCCGGCTTTCAGCCGGCTCTTCCCTTTCCTGCGAACGGTCTGATTCCAAGAGCCGGCTGAAAGCCGGCGGTCCCCGGATTACTCAGCCAGCTTCGCCATCAGGGCGTCGGAGAGCTCGAAATTGGCATAGACGTGCTGCACATCGTCATGGTCGTCGAGATTGTCGACCAGGCGCATCAGCTTCTCGCCGGTCTCGTCGTCGACGGCCACCGTGTTCTGCGGACGCCAGACCAGGCCGGATTTGCGGGCCTCGCCAAGCTGGGTTTCCAGAGCCTTGGTTACTTCGGCGAGATTCTCGGCGGCGCAGATAAATTCATGGCCATCCTCGGAGGAAGCGCAGTCATCGGCTCCGGCTTCCAGGGCGGCTTCCAGCATGGCATCCGGGGAGCCCTTGTCGGCGTCATATTCTATCACGCCGACCCGGTCGAACATGAAGGACACAGCGCCGGTTTCGGCCAGATTGCCGCCGGCCTTGGTGAAATAGGAACGCACGTCCGAGGCGGTGCGATTGCGATTGTCGGTGAGGGCTTCGACGATCAGGGCCACGCCGCCGGGGCCATAGCCCTCATAGCGGATCTCGTCATAGTTCTCGCCGTCGGCGCCAGCAGCCTTCTTGATGGCCCTGTCGATATTGTCCTTGGGCATGTTCTCGGCGCGGGCGGCCAGCACGGCCGCGCGCAGGCGCGCATTCATGTTCGGATCGGGCAGGCCGAGCTTGGCCGCCACCGTAATTTCACGGGCGAGCTTGGAGAAGAGCTTGGAACGCTTGGCATCCTGCTTGCCCTTGCGGTGCATGATGTTGGCGAACTGGGAATGACCGGCCATGTGTCCTGCCTTGTGTCGATCTGAGGCTCCGCGAAGCGAACCCAATGAATTGTGGCGCGGCTTATAGAAAAGGCGGCGGGAAAAATCCATACCGAGAGGCAAATCCCGGGATGCCAGGCGAGATGCCGCGGGTTCCCGGTGCGCTAGACTCCCCAAAAAGCCGGCTCGGCCCGCGACAGTTTCCCGCCGATTCTCACCGGCGCGATCCTCACGGCAAGGCCCGTGCTGTCGTCGGTCTCCACCGCCAGGCCCGACAGGGTCGCCTCGCCGGTCGCCGGCTCGAAGCGCAGCCCCGGTGTCTTCTGGATAAAGCGCCGCACCGGCTCTTCCTTGTCCATGCCGAGCACGCTGTCATAGTCGCCGCACATGCCAGCATCCGACATATAGGCGGTGCCGTGGCTGAGAATCTGGTGATCCGCCGTCGGCACATGGGTGTGGGTGCCGATCACCAGGCTGGCGCGCCCGTCGGCGAAATGGCCAAGCGCCTGCTTCTCGCTGGTGGCCTCGGCGTGCACGTCCACCACCACCGCGTCGGCGCCGAGACCGAGCGGGCAGGCGGCGAGCTCTCGTTCGAGCGCCGCAAAGGGATCGTCGAGCGCATCCATATAGACCCGGCCCATCACCTGGATCACCAGCAGCCGGGCTCCGTTCCTCAGGTCCACCAGTGTGGCGCCGCGCCCCGGCGTGCCCTTGGGATAATTGGCGGGACGGATCAGTCGCGGCGCCCGCTCGATGAAGACGAGGGCCTCGCGCTGGTCGAAGGAGTGATTGCCGAGCGTTACCACATCGGCACCGGCGGCGACGACCTCGTCGAAGATCGCCTCCGTCAAGCCGAAGCCGCCGGCGGCGTTCTCGCCATTGATGATGACGGCATCGAGGTTCCAGGCTTCGCGCAGGCCCGGCAGGCGTTCGATCACTGCATTGCGGCCGGTGCGGCCGACGATGTCGCCGAGGAAAAGCAAGCGCATGTTAGGGTCTACCCTCGGCTATGGTTTGGATTTGACGGGAGCGATTTTGGCCGAGGATGTCCGCAGTTGTGGAGCAAGTGCGCGGGAGTTCGAGGACGCAAGCCTTTCGGCTTGCTACGTTCGCCACAGGCAAAGCCTGTGGCTGATACGACGCGCTCATCGGCCAAAAGCGCCCCGCCGCCGAAGGCGGTGAGGTTAAAAATGGTCGTCTGCAGCGTCGCTTCGCTTGCCAAGACGGGAGTCTGGGCAGCGCTGGCTCCTCCCATCCAATCATTTTTGACCTCATCAAATTCAAAATCATAGCCGAGGGTAGACCCTAACGCCCCGTCACTGTGATGATTTCGTTTTCGGTGGCGATGGCATCGAGCGGCACATCATGGTGCTCGGATGGCAGGAACGCGACTTCCTGGCAGGCGAAGGCATAGCCGAGGGTGAAGACGGGATGCATCGCCCGCAACTGCGGAATGGTGCGGTCGTAGAAGCCCGCGCCATAGCCGATGCGGTAGCCGCGGCGGTCGAAGGCGACGGGCGGCACCAGGAGCACCTGGGGATGGACTTCCTCCGCCTCGGGCGAGGGTTCGGGGATGTTGTGGCGTCCGACCACCAGCGGGTCGCCAGGCGCCCAGGCGCGGAAGGTGAGCGGGTGGCCGTATTTCGGCGTGGTCGGCAGCGCCAGCTTGCGGCCGGCATGGTGCAGGCGCTCGGCCACTTCGTCCGGATGGATCTCGTCGCGAAAGGCCTGATAGAGGCCGACGATGCCGCTGGTGTATTTCAGGCGGCTGAAGGCGTGATGGGCGGCTCTCGCCGTCGCTGCCTGGCGCTGATGACCGCGGATCTCTGAACGCGCCGCCATCGCCTTGTGGCGCAACTGGGTCTTGTGATCGGTGGAGGCCATTACGCGCATGAAAAGAGGAGGGAGCGGGCCACCTCGGCCGTTGGACGGTTCGATCCCGGGCGCCTACTGATGTAGGTGGGCGCCGTAATGTCCAAGCCCTCGAGCGAGAACAGTGACAGCTCCCTTGGGAGTCGTATGGCCCCGGGGATACAGTTGTCCTGACGAACCAGGCAGCACCGCGCCGAGATAATAGGGTCGAGACGATGCGAGCGCCAGAGGGCGATGAAAATATTGCTGAGAGCGCGAACGGCCCGGGATCGCAGGCATCCCGAGATCCCGGAAAAGACAAAGACGCGTCTAACCAATGAGTTAGGGCAAATAAGCGTTCACACTTGAACGCGCTTTGCTCTAGACGCCGGTCTTCGACAGGGAATCGATCAGCTTCTCGACCCGGCTGGCGGCGTCGGTCAAGGCCTGAGTCACGCGCATCTGGGTCTGCTGCTCGCGCTGCAGGGCATTGTCGCGGGTCTGGCGCAATTCATCGAGATCCTGCTGCAGGGTTGCTGCCCGCCGCTGCATTTCCGACAGTTCGTCCGCGACCATGATGCCGGCCATCACGGCCAGGCGCATGTCACCGATCTCGCCGAAAGAGGAACGCAGGGCATCGATCTTGGCGTCGAGCTGACGACCGAGGCCGAGGAGATGTTCCTCCTGGCCCTCGTCGCACGCCATGCGATAGGCACGGCCTGCAATGGTGACGGATACATGCGCCATGCTAGCTGTCCTGCGGCTCAAGCACGTAACGGATGGAATCCATCGCCTGGTCGAGGCGTCGCGATACGTCGCGATTGGCGGTTTCCATCGCAGCGAAACGTGCATAGCTCGCGTCGAGTTCCAAGGCCAGGCGATTGCGGTCTTCCGAGAGCGCCTGCACTTCGATGCGATGTCCGCCGATGGTGCGGTCGAGTTCCGCGCGATGCTCGGCGGCCTCCTCGAGCTTGGCCAGGGCCGTATTCAATCGTTGCAAGGCTGCATCCACAGACAAGGGCCTACTCACTCTTTCCCTATCGCGGCATTCCATCGAATCATGACGGCGCCGCTCCGCGTTTTTGCTTAAATATCAAAGTATCGCGGTTTCGCACCGCGGCCAAGCGAAAGCCGCCGGCCTTCCCCTGATGATACCTCTGGCTTTCGATCGCCTCACCGCCGGTTGCGTGAATTTCAGGCACAAGCCTGGGGATCATTGACAGTCGGGGATGAGGTGCTAAGAACCCACCGCCCTTTTTTGCCAAATTCCGGCGAATTTCATCAGGAAACACTCCATGGCACTCACCGAAATGCAGAACCGCCTGGCCAATGCCATCCGTGGCTTGGCGATTGATGGAGTTGAGGCAGCCAAATCCGGCCATCCCGGCATGCCCATGGGCATGGCCGATGTCGCCACCGTCCTTTTCACGCGTTTCTTGAAGTTCGATGCCGCCAATCCGCATTGGGCCGACCGCGACCGCTTCATCCTGTCGGCGGGCCATGGCTCGATGCTGCTCTATTCGCTGCTTTACCTGACCGGCGTGCCGGGCATGACGGTCGAGGAGCTCAAGCATTTCCGCCAGCTCGGCCACAAGACCCCCGGGCATCCGGAGAATTTCCACACCGTCGGCGTCGAGACCACCACCGGCCCGCTCGGGCAAGGCATCTCCACCGCCGTGGGCTTTGCCTTCGCCGAGAAGATGCTGGCCGCCCAGTTCGGCAAGAAGGTGGTCGACCATTACACCTATGTGCTGGCTTCCGACGGCGACCTGATGGAAGGCGTCAGCCAGGAGGCGATCGCGCTCGCCGGCCATTACAAGCTCAACAAGATGATCGTGCTGTGGGATCATAACGGCATCTCCATCGACGGCCCGCTGACGCTTTCGGACTCGGTCGACCAGATCAAGCGCTTCCAGGCCGCCGGCTGGCGCGCCGTGAATGTCGACGGCCATGACCAGGATGCCGTCGCGGCCGCCATCGAGGCTGCCCAGAAGTCGAACAAGCCGACCCTGATCGCCTGCAAGACCACCATCGGTTTCGGTTCGCCCCATCGCGCCGGCACCTCCAAGGCCCATGGCGAGCCGCTCGGGCCGGAAGAGGCCAAGCTCTCCAAGGAGAATCTCGGCATCACCGGCGCCCCCTTCGAGGTGCCCGCCGACGTGCTCAAGGCCTGGCGCGAAGCCGGCTCGCGTGGCGCCACTGCCCGCCAAGCCTGGGAAGAGCGTTTTGCCACCCTCTCCGAGCGCAAGCAGGCCGAATTCAACCGCCGCATGGGCCATGTGCGCCCCGCCAAGCTCGGCAAGGCCATTCTCGCCCACAAGAAGGCCCTGGCCGCTGCCCCCACCGCAATGGCGACGCGCAAGTCTTCCGAGGCCGCCCTCAATGCCATCGTCGAGGTCATGCCGGAACTGGTGCTCGGCTCGGCCGACCTGACGCCTTCCAACAACACCAAGGCCAAGGGCCTGGTCGAGATCACGCCGAAGGACTTCAAGGGCCGCTATATCCATTGGGGCATCCGCGAGCACGGCATGGCCGCGGCGATGAACGGCATCTACCTGCATGGCGGCTTCGTTCCCGCCGGCGGCACCTTCTTCGTCTTCACCGACTATGCCCGTCCCGCCATCCGCCTTGCGGCGCTGATGGGAACCGCGCCGGTCTACGTCATGACCCATGACTCGATCGGCCTCGGCGAGGATGGTCCGACTCACCAGCCGGTCGAGCATCTGGCCGCCTGCCGTGCGATTCCGAACATGCGGGTGTTCCGTCCCTGCGATGCGATCGAGACGGCCGAATGCTGGCAACTCGCGCTCGAGCGCACCAATGGGCCGACCATCCTGGCGCTGACCCGCCAGAACCTGCCTTTGCTGCGCGAAGCCACGACGGCCAATCTGTGCGCTCAGGGCGCCTATGAGCTGGCCGGCACCGGCGGCGGCAAGGCCGCGGTGACGCTGTTCGCTTCGGGCTCCGAGGTCGAGATCGCCATGAATGCCCGCGCCATACTCAATCAGCGCGGCGTGCCGACCCGCGTGGTCTCGGTGCCTTCGCTGGAGCTGTTCATCGCGCAGTCTGAAGAGGTCAAGGCCAAGATCATCGGCGACGCGCCGGTGAAGGTCGCGGTGGAAGCGGCCGTCCGCTTCGGCTGGGACGCCGTGATCGGCATCGACGGAGGCTTCGTCGGCATGACCGGCTTCGGCGCCTCCGGCCCGATCAAGGACCTCTACAACCATTTTGGCATCACGGCGGAAGCCGTGGCCGAAACCGCCCTGCGCCGCCACAACGGCTGAGCATGAGCTGTAAGCGGGCGAGGCGTGCCCAGGCGCGCTTTGCTCTAACTCTTTGTTTTGATGCGTTTTCCTAATCGAGAAGTCGATCGGCTTTCCCGGAAAATGCTCTAGCTGAAGGCAGAGAAAGGAAATATCGGATGACAGTTCGTGTCGCCATCAACGGCTTTGGCCGCATCGGCCGCAACATCCTGCGCGCCATCGTCGAGGGCAAGCGCAAGGATATCGAGGTCGTCGCCATCAACGACCTCGGGCCGGTGGAGACCAACGCCCATCTGCTGCGCTACGATTCGATCCACGGCACCTTCCCGGCCGAGGTGAAGGTCGAGGGCGATTCCATCGTCGTGCAGGGCAAGAAGATCAAGGTCACCGCTATCAAGGATCCGGCCCAGCTTCCTCACAAGGAGCTGAACATCGATATCGCGATGGAGTGCACCGGCATCTTTACCGCGCGTGACAAGGCCGCTGCCCACCTCAAGGCGGGCGCCAAGCGCGTGATCGTCTCGGCCCCCAGCGACGGTGCCGATCTCACCGTGGTCTATGGCGTCAACCACCAGGACCTGACCAAGGATCATCTGGTCATCTCCAACGCCTCCTGCACCACCAACTGCCTGACGCCGGTTGCCAAGGTGCTGCACGACGCCTTCGGCATCGAGCGCGGCTTCATGACCACGATCCATTCCTACACCAACGACCAGCCCTCGCTGGATCAGATGCACAAGGATCTCTACCGAGCCCGCGCCGCGGCGCTGTCGATGATCCCGACCTCGACGGGCGCCGCCAAGGCCGTCGGCCTGGTGATGCCCGAGCTGAAGGGCCGCCTCGACGGCACCTCGATCCGCGTGCCCACCCCCAACGTCTCGGTGGTCGACCTCAAGTTCAACACCCGGAAGAGGACCAGCGTCGAGAAGGTCAACGAGGCCATCATCAAGGCCTCCAAGCGCGGCCCGCTCAAGGGCGTGCTGGCCTATACCGACGAGCCGCTGGTGAGTCGTGACTTCAACCACCACCCGGCGTCCTCGATCTTCGCGCTGGACCAGACCAAGGTCATCGACGAGAAGTTCGTGCGCATCCTGACCTGGTACGACAATGAGTGGGGCTTCTCGAACCGCATGGCCGACACGGCGGTGCATTTCGCCAGCCTGATCTGAGCGGCACGCTCGAATTGAGTTGAAGACGGCGCTCCGGGAAACCGGGGCGCCGTTTCTGTTGTGCGATGTGGTAGGATCGGCGTGTGCTGCTGATCAAGGGGGCGTGCGATGGGGGACACGTTTGTCGGGCTGCTGGGCCTTGTGGCACTGGCGGGCTTTCTGTTTCTCGCCTTCAGGCACACGCTGCCTTTCCATTATCGCACGCGCGAGAGAAGTGAGATCAATCGGCACAGCAGCCATGGTGAAACTGAAAATCGCAGCAATTGGTCGAATCTGAATCACCATTCAAACACGGAGTGAAGCGGCGGGCGTTTGCCCTCCAAGACATCTACGCTCCCAGGCCCATTGCCTGGCCGGCGACGCAATTTCAGCCCGTTTCTTACGTTCACCGCTGGATCGATCCGCCCGCTTGCTCTATTGCTCGCCGGTGATTTTGCGAGGCGGGCGGGGTGTGCTAGGGCGTGTGTTCGGTATGGGTTGGTGCCAATCCATGCTGACGACCTGGGCACCTTGCCGAAAAACAGATGGACAGGACAGGCATGAGCGCTTTTCGCACCCTCGACGACGTGAATGTGGAAAACAAGCGCGTTCTGGTACGCGTCGACCTGAACGTCCCGATGGAGAAGGGTGTCGTCAGCGATGCCACCCGCATCGAGCGCATCATCCCCACCATCCTGGAGCTCGCCCGCGCCAAGGCCAAGGTCATCCTGCTCGCCCATTTCGGCCGGCCCAAGGGTGTGGACCCCAAGGAGAGCCTGAAGCCGGTTGCCGCCAAGCTCGCGGAGGTGGCCAAGCGCCCCGTCGCCTTCGCCGAGGATTGCATCGGCGAGGTGGCGGCCAAGGCTGTCGCCGCCCTGCAGCCGGGCGACATCCTCTGCCTGGAGAACACCCGTTTCCACCCCGGCGAGGAGAAGAATGATCCCGAATTCGCCAAGGCGCTGGCTGCCAATGGCGACATCTGGGTGAATGACGCCTTCTCGGCGGCCCATCGCGCTCATGCCTCGACCGAAGGTCTCGGGCACCTCCTGCCGGCCTATGCCGGGCGCACCATGCAGGCCGAGATCGAGGCTCTCTCGCGCGCACTCGAACAGCCCAAGCGCCCTGTCGTCGCCGTGGTCGGCGGCGCCAAGGTCTCGACCAAGCTCGAGCTTCTCGGCAATCTCGTCGCCAAGGTCGACGCCCTCATCATCGGCGGCGGCATGGCCAACACCTTCCTGCATGCCCAGGGCGTCGGGGTCGGCAAGTCGCTGGCCGAGCGCGACCTCGGCGATACTGCCCGCTCCATCCTCGCCAAGGCTGAGAAGGCCAATTGCGCCATCATCCTGCCCGTCGATGCGGTGGTGGCCTATCATTTCGCCGCCGATGCGCCGAACCATGCGTATGGGCTGGATTCCATACCGCTCGACGGCATGATCCTCGATGCCGGCCCGCAATCGGTGGAGCGCATCAAGGGCGCCATCGACGAGGCGGAGACGCTGGTGTGGAACGGCCCGCTGGGGGCCTTCGAACTGCATCCCTTCGATCATGGCACGGTGGCGGCCGCCAAGCATGTCGCAGCGCGCACCAAGGCCGGCAAGCTGCTCTCGGTCGCCGGCGGCGGCGACACGGTGGCGGCGCTCAATCACGCCAATGTGGCCGAGCAGTTCTCCTATGTCTCGACGGCGGGCGGTGCCTTCCTCGAATGGCTGGAGGGCAAGCCGCTGCCGGGCGTGGAGATCCTGCGCGCCTGAGCGGGCGGTACCCTCACCTGGAGGGGAGGGGCGATGCGAAACCTTGGCGTGGGGCAGCTTCTTCGCACGAATCGCGCTCTGTCCAGGATCATTTTCGAGAATTGAGGGCCACGTCATCCCGCCCTGGCCTTGCAGGCCGACCCTCCCCGTCCAGGGGAGGGTGTAAGATCCGCCCCATGCCCCTGGAGACCTCGCAATGGCACGCATCACCCTTCGCCAGCTGCTCGACCATGCCGCCGAGCACGGCTATGGCGTCCCGGCCTTCAACATCAACAATATGGAACAGGTGATCGCCATCATGGAGGCCGCCAAGGCCACCGGTTCGCCGGTGATCATGCAGGCCTCGCGCGGTGCGCGCCAATATGCCAACGACATCATGCTGACCAAGATGATGGATGCGGCGGTCGAGATCTATCCGGACATTCCGGTCTGCGTGCACCAGGACCATGGCAACAACGAAGCTACCTGCCTGACCGCCATCCAGGCCGGCTTCACCTCGGTGATGATGGACGGTTCGCTCAAGGAGGACGGCAAGACGCCGGCCGACTATGCCTATAATGCGGGCATCACCCGCCGTGTTGTCGACATGGCCCATTGGGTCGGCGCCTCGGTGGAGGGAGAGCTCGGTGTGCTCGGCAGCCTGGAAAGCGGCATGGGCGAGGCCGAGGACGGCCATGGCGCCGAGGGCGAGCTCTCGCATGACCAGCTCCTCACAGATCCCGACGAGGCGGTGAGGTTCGTCAAGGACACCAGGGTCGACGCGCTCGCCATCGCCATGGGTACCTCGCACGGCGCTTACAAATTTTCCCGCAAGCCCGATGGCGCCATTCTGGCGATGAACGTCATCAAGGAGATCAACCAGCGCATGCCCGAGATGCATCTGGTCATGCACGGCTCCTCCTCGGTGCCGCAGGAACTCCAGGACATCATCAACAAATATGGCGGCGAGATGCCGCAGACCTGGGGCGTGCCGGTGGAGGAGATCCAGCTCGGCATCAAACATGGCGTGCGCAAGGTCAATATCGACACCGACTGCCGCATGGCGATCACCGGCCAGATCCGCCGCATCTTTGCCGAAAATCCGGGCGAATTTGACCCGCGCAAATATCTGAAGCCCGCCCAGGATGCGATGATCAAACTGTGCAAGCAGCGCTACGAGGAGTTCGGTACCGCGGGCCAGGCGGGCAAGATCAAGGTCATCCCGCTGCACGAGATGGCCAAGGGCTACAAGGCCGGCAAGTTCGAGCCGAAATTCGCTTGAGCCATTCCGGAAAAAAGCTTCACATTCCCCAGGTGATGCGAAGCGGAGGCGAAACCTTACAGCATTGGCGCCGATTCCGGGATCGGCACCAATGCCGTAGCGAGAAGAAGGATTCCCGGGATTCCCGCCATGGCTGAAGTTCCACCCCGTCCCCCCGTCCAGATCTATCTGGTCACCCCTGCCATCGACGATGTCGCTGCCTTCCTGCCCGCCCTGCGGGCGGCGCTGTCGGCCGGCGACATTGCCTGCGTGCTGTTCACTCCGGTGGCCGGCGACGACAACAGCGCCAAGAAGCTGATCAAGGAGATCGCGCCCGTGGTGCAGGGCGCCGGCGCGGCGCTGCTCGTCAGCGGCTGGAGCGCGGTGGTGGCCCGGGCGGGGGCCGACGGCGTGCATCTCAATGATGGCCGCAAGGGCCTCGCCGAGGCGCTGGACAGCTTCAAGCCCGAGCGCATCGTCGGGGCCGGTGGTATCCGCACGCGCGACGAGGCCATGACCGTTGCTGAAAGTGGGGTCGACTACGTCATGTTCGGCGAGCCGGCGCGCGATGGCCGCCTGCCGCCGCTGGAGGGCGTGGTGGAGCGCACCGCCTGGTGGGCCGAGCTTTTCGAGGTGCCCTGCGTCGCCTTTGCGCCGGATCTGGCGGCGGTGCCGCTGCTCGCCGATGCGGGCGCCGATTTCGTGGCGCTCGGCAATGCCGTCTGGAATCACGAGCAGGGGCCGGCCGAAGCGGTTGCGCTGTCGGACCGGCTGCTGAAGCAGAGAGGGAGTCTCGCATGAAGCGCATCGCTGTTGCGGCCGCGCTCGCGCTGCCGGTTCTTCTCGCCGTCATGCCCGGCCAGGCGCAGACGCCGCCGCCCGCGGAAGCTGCCAAGCCCGCCGACGCTGGCACGCCGGCCGAGCCCGATGCCGGCAAGCCCGCCGAGGCGGCCAACGCCGGCGAAGAAACCAAACCCGCGCCCGCGGATGCCCAGCCGGCCGAGAACCAGCCCGGTGACGCTCCCCCGCCGGCTGATGCGGCCACGCCGGCGGAGGCCGCGGCGCCCGCTGCGCCGTCCGGCCCGCCACCGGATCTGGCCTATGGCGCCTTCCAGCGCGGCTACTATCTCAAGGCCCTGGAGGAAGCCACCAAACGGGTGGTGTCCGACAAGGACCCCGCGGCGATGACCCTGATCGCCCAGCTCTATGCCAATGGCCTTGGCGTGCCGCCCGATCCGGTGAAGGCGGCGCAATGGTATTCCGAAGCCGCCGAGCGCGGTGACCGCAACGCCATGTTCGCCTATGGCATGGCCAAGCTCCTGGGCAAGACCGTGCCCAAGGACGAGCCGGGCGGCATGCTGCTGCTCAACCGCGCCGCCGAGCTGGGCGTGCCGGAGGCGGCCTATAATCTCGGCATCATCGCCCTGCGCACCACCAATGGCCCGCCCGATTATGCCACCGCCTATAAGCGCTTCAGCCAGGCGGCGCTCGCCAACAATGGCGATGCCCTCTATTCGCTCGGCGTGCTGACCAAGGAAGGCAAGGGCGTAACGGCCGACAAGAAGAAGGCGGCCGATTATTTCCTTGCCTCCGCCAATGCCAACAACATCGACGGCATGGTGGAATATGGCATCGCCCTCTTCAACGGGGAGGGTGTGCCGCGCGACCAGGAAATGGCGGCAGACTGGTTCGAGCGCGCCGCCCTGCGCGGTTCGCCGATCGCCCGCAACCGCCTGGCACGGATGTATGCGGCCGGCATGGGCCTGGCGCCCAATCCGGTGCTGGCCTGCATGTGGCATCTGCTGGCCAAGGCTGCTGGGCTCGAGGACAAGCAGCTCGACGAATATGTCGCGCGGCAAACGCCGGAAGTGCGGGCCGCAGCCATTCAGGGCGCTCGCTTCTACGGCATGTAGGGATCGGGAGCGGCATGGCCGCATTGGATGCCGCGGCGAGGGCGGTAATCGAGCGTCATTCGCGCGGCTACGTGGCGAGCGTCAAGGCGCACGGTACGTCGAACCCGGGAGCGCCCGGTGGTCGAGATCAATTTCGTCGACGTGCTGGCCCGGCGGGGTGCGTGTGTGCGCGGCACCCGCGAGATATCGAGCGGGCCAGTGAGGCCTCGCCGCCCTGCGTCCGCATTTCGTAGCGTTTGCGTCGAGGCGGTGAAGCCGATCTCGTCGCCCCCCTATGACATCGGCGCGGAGGAAGAGGCCCTGCACGGCCATGGGAAGGCTTATTACCGGGACCTGTGAGCGCCGCCGGCCGCGGCGATTCGAATTTTCACTACGGCCGCATTTTCCCGTTCATATCGGCGGCATTTTCCATTAGACAGGCCGCTTCCCATTCCTGCGCCCCGTGTTCCGGGGCGACCGTTATTTGAAAGTTCCATGATGCTGCGTTCACCTTTGATGAATGTGATGGTTGCTGCCGTGCTCAAGGCCGGCAAGGGGCTCAAACGCGATTTCGGCGAGCTCGAGAACCTGCAAGTCTCGGCCAAGGGGCCGGGCGATTTCGTATCCGTCGCCGACAAGAAGGCCGAGCGCACGCTGCATCAGGAACTCGAGCGGGCCCGCCCGGGCTATGGCTTCGTGATGGAGGAGACCGGCGTCGTCGAAGGCGCGGACAAGACCCATCGCTGGCATATCGATCCGCTCGACGGCACCACCAATTTCCTGCATGGCGTGCCTTTCTTCGCGGTTTCCGTTGCGCTGGAGCGCGAGGGGTTGCTGGTGGCCGGCGTCGTCTACAATCCCGCCACCGAGGACCTGTTCGTGGCCGAGCGCGGCAAGGGCGCCTTCCACAACGAACGGCGCATCCGCGTCTCCGGCCGCCGCCTGATGGAGGATTCGATGGTGGGCATGAGCCTGGCGCGCCTCGGCCGCGGCCAGCACCAGACCAATCTCGCCGATCTCGGCGCCGTGATGGGCAAGGTCGCCGGCGTGCGCAATTTCGGCGCCACCGCCCTGGACCTGGCCTATGTCGCATCCGGCCGCCTCGACGGCCTCGCCTCGCGCTGGCTCTCCTCCTGGGACTTGGCAGCCGGCATCGTGCTGGTGCGCGAAGCCGGCGGCTTTGTCACCGACATCCGTGGCGGTGACACCATGCTGGACACCGGCGACACCGTGGCCGGCAACGAAGCCATCCACAAGGGCCTGCTCGGCCTCTTCGCCAAGGCCTGACGGCGCGGATTCGAAGGCAAAACCGCAGCAAAGACGGGGAGGGGAGAAGATTTCCTCTCCCACCCGCTTGACAGTTTCGGCCCAGCCTTGCATAAGCCGCCCGTCCGGCAGCGCCGGGCCTCGTGGCGGGGTAGCTCAGCTGGTTAGAGCAGCGGAATCATAATCCGCGTGTCGGGGGTTCAAGTCCCTCTCCCGCTACCATTTCTCTCATAGAAAAGATGATCGAGCAGGGTGTTGTTCGCAGGTGCAGCCTTGCGGACCACTACGTTGCTCCGGGCTTTTATGCAGGCTTTGGCTGGGCGCCGGCTTTGTGCTCTGCCTATTTCCAAATTGCATGCACTGAACTGCACTCCACCTTCTGCGCCACCGTCACCCATGAAGGCAGGTCGAGTTGCTACAGCCGAAGCATCCTTCGCACGCCTCAGGGGAAGGCGGTATTGAACGCTTCAGGACCTCGCCGACGTCGAGCGCCTCGCTTGGATGCCAGGCCCGTCGAATTACAAGCCGCGCTACATATCAGCCGGTTGTCCATCATCGGCGCGCCGTAGCTCCCCAAAAATATCCTTTTTCCAAAATGCAAGGAGGTGACTCTCTCATTTTCGTAACACGCCCGCCGTTGAGACATCATCCCTATTTGTTCATCATTTGTTCACGCAATGAAGAAGAAGCACCCAATTCCCGTCTGAGTTAGTGGGAGCTTCGTCTTGCGGCTGAAAAATAGAGGTTTTTCAGATCTGATCCGACATTTAGAGAGGTGACGGTATGAAATTAGAATATGTCTGCAAGAAAATAGCAGTCGTGGGATCTCTGCTGGGGGGTCTCCTGTCGCAAAATGGAGTTCTGCTGGCTGATACTTTGCCTCCGGATACGACCGTGCCAGCGCCGCAATATTCGAGCCCCCTCTTTGCAACACCCCAGGATTTTCGAACGCTCGGCATTGGCTCGGCGCCGCTGCCGGCGTCGCAAAACCAGATCAATGTGGATGAGGGAACGCTGCGCGGCTGGGGCTATATGGGAGACGGGTTCCATCACCGGCTTTTCGAGATTACGAACTTCAATGGCATGAACTCCACTGGTTGGACGCTTGCGCAGTGGAAAACGAATGCCGGCCTTGTCGCGAATTCCCTCGATGATGAAATTGATGGTGTGGCTGTCAATTCCATCATTCAAAAATATAGGACGACATTTGCTGGGAACGATCTATATATACGTTTCCCAAAGGGGAGAGCTTATTTTAGCAGCCCTATCAAAAGCTGTGGAATATCCATCGTATTCCAGGGAAGCGGCCAGGATCAGACCAATCTGATATTCGGAGCAGACAGCAGCTGGAAGAATAATGCTGGTACAGGCCCGCTCTTGGACAGCTCGGGTAATCCGATTCAGGATAAATTTGTAGACGGCGTGAATATATGCAGTACCTCCACGATTGGCAATGTCCCCGATGAGGATCGAATAGAGCTGCGGGATTTAACGGCTGCGCAAGCGAAAGTTGGCGGAAATAATTATGGTTTCTATGGAGTATTTAAGCCATCAAAGAATCTTTACACGCACAATATTAAAATAAATAACTTTAATAATTGTATGTACATTGTTAATGCTGGAGGATCTCAGATCGAAAATACGTCTTGTTATAGTGGTATAAATTATTTCGACGGCAACTCTGAGCCCATCGGGACCACCGATCCTACAGTGGGAGATGGTATTACGATGATAGGAAGAGGAGCTTTCGTAAATCATATCACTAATACGATCGTACAGAATTATAAGACCGGTTACACTTTTTATGCAAGCGGGGCAGCCGGTGCCGTAGGACCTTTTGAGGACGTTTCAATTCTTAACAGTGCCGCCGGTAACGCGAAGCAATGTATCAAAATATATTCGTCAAAAGCGGATTACTCTCCCCTCGAATACAACATCGATAATTTCTCTTGCAATGCGACATCCGGTTTTGTTGACGCGCAGTCTGTCGGTCTCCTGACAATCCGCGGCGGGGACTGGCTGGTTGCCAAGCCGTTTACCGACGCAAACGCAACATGGAAGGGTCAAAACCAGGATTTCTTTCGTTTCTGCCGAGTATCGAACGGAACCTTGGAGCAGGCTTGGTTGTCGAACGACGGAAATGGCGCTGCAATTGGTAGTTATATCCACGTATTTGGTTCAAATAATCCTTGCGGAACCCAAGGAAACGCGAACGGTGTGAGGACTATCAATAACTACCTTTATCACCACAATTTACAGTACAATAACTTGATCGTTGTTGATCCGACTGCGACCAGCGTAACGGTGCGTGACAACGTATTTGCTGGCTTGAATGGGGCGGAAAGTCATCCTCCGGTAAATGCCTTCAGTTGGGGACCTACGGACGCAGCGTCGGCACTTTACCAGGGCCAGCCGGGAGAGGTCGCGAGCGTTGCCGGGTCGGTGGCGTCCGTGCCCAATGGAAGTCCTGTGACTGTCGCAACAGTCAATCTAACGCCCGGTATGTGGGAGTGCTCCGCGGGACTTATTGCAGTGGCGGGAACCGGCACGTCGATCACTACAACGCAGGTTTCGTTCAACACGGCGCCCAATTCTTGGCCGCTTGCACCCGGCTATGGGATGTCGCAGATTCCTGGCAGCGGTACCCTGCGTGCTGGCCCGCATACCTTTGATTTGACCTCAACGCAGGGGACGACGCCTATCTATCTGATCGGGGCGGCTCTCTATTCAGGCTCAGCCGGCCTCAGCGGCAGTGGGCAGTGTGTTCGAGTGCGGTGATACGCCAACGGAGATAGCCTCTCGGGGCATTAGCCGGAGAGGCTATCCTCTATTTCTACAAATTCAATTCGCAAAAATCCAAGTATCGCGATCTTGCAATTTTGTCGGCAGAGGACGGCGAATGTTCTGCCATTTTGCCCAGCGTTTCTCTGGGTTGGTATCTCGATACGATGGCGTTAGATCGAGTTCAGATGTGATATTAAACAGCATCGCCACTGTGTGCGTGCAATCTCAGATCTGGAATATATCTGTTTCAGCGAGAGAACTCCTAACCACTTGGATGGGCGCATATATTGGAGGCGAAGACACGGGTCTTGTGGTTCGTCGCGCATCTATAAGGGCGTTTTTATTCACGAAATGAGAGAAAATTGCAGAGCGGGACGAACCAGCGCATACTCGCCTAAAATAAGGCGAGTTTGCAATGGGATCGACTTATAAGATCTTTGCTTTGAGCGTGGTGATGGTCGCTCTTTGTTTGCCAACGGGCGCAGCGACGGAAACGATAGCCAGCGCCTCCTGCCGTCCCCTACTGGAGGCCAATGTCAAGCTCGGGTCGATTGAGCAGTTTCAGGTAATCAGGAAACTAAAATACCTCAATGGAAAGGTGGTCCATAGGGAACTCGTTGTAGTAGGGGCAAAAGCTTACCAACGTAGCGATATCGGATCAAAATATGTTGAAAGTAATTTTGTATTCCGACGAGATGGACTGCCAAAGGATGCCGTCCATTCTGATTGTGTTCTTGTGGGTTCCGAACACTTTTTGGGTAAAGATTACGACATATGGGACTATCGGTTCAGTTATCTGGATGAAAAATGGGACGCTCGGCAAGCGTTAACCTGTCATACTTGGCTGGATCACCAGACGGGATTGCCCCTAAAACGCCGCTGCGTCTCGTCACAGCCTGATAGCAAGATTTCTGCGCTCTCGCTTTTTTGGAGTTACCGTAAGAGGTTTGAGGCGCCAACCGTGGAGGCGACATCGTCGCCACAGAGCGGAAGATGACGAGGACATGGATAGACGACTGATGAGAAAATATCGTTGCGACCAGCGTGGGTGGCCGAATGTGCCTTCCCTGAACGATAGGAAGGCACATCAGGCACTACAGCTTGCGCACCGCGACTTGGCTGCCGACTGCTAGTTCCAACTGGCAGCGCTCGCGGCCGAGCAAGGCGTGAACGGGCGCAACCACGCCATCCTTCCACCATCCGCCCAAGGTGTAGTCGTCGAATGCCATGATGCCGCCGAGCTTCAGTTTCGGCCAAAATGCATCGATGTCGGCGGCAACCGCATCCTTGTTATGGTCGCCGTCGACATAGACATAGTCGAGCGTCCCATCCTCGACCCGCTTGGCCCATCGAGTAGAGAAGTCCCGAACGACCTCGACTAGCCCTGCCTGTGTCTGCTCACGAAATCGTTCGAGCACTCGTGGATAGCGGCCCTCGACTTCCTCGCGCGTAAAAGCTGTCCCACCATAGAGGGTTGTCGTATGGGCGGCATCGTCGAAATGCATCCACGGATCGACCAGATATAGTTTCCGGGGCTGGGTAGCCTGCAGCAGTTGAGCAGAGAAATCGCCCATAAGAACGCCTATCTCGGCACCGATACCCCCTTTGGGTAGAACTTGCAGTAACATTCCTCTGGGATCTGGAAACATATGGCTTCTTCTTTCCTCTGCTTTTTCTTGGCTCGTGCTATCCACGAGCATTGAGATTTTGTCCAGCCTCTTTGAAGCATCGTCGTTGATTGAGGGCGGAGATACTCCAGCGTAACCGGATGGTAAAATTCGTAGCCGTCGCGCGACGCAAGATCAATGCGCCATTTGATCTGCCCAGGGCGGATGGCCTTAGGCGTCCGCTTCGTGCGTTTGGGAACGGAGATGGGCACCTCGAATGACGTCGACCGAATCGATCCCAAGAGAGGTATCGCGCGGCGGTGGTTTCGGGCGCGGGCTGCTCCGGCCGGAACAGTGGCGGCGACTGGTCGAGTGCTATTAGATGCACGTTATCGACGCCTGTCTGACAGGAGTACATCGATGCTGGGTGCGATGAGGCGGGGCAAGTTTCTTGCGATCGGCAGGTGGGTACGAGCGCGAGGCATCTGCAGGGTGCCAATCCTTTACAGAGCTTTCCCGCCGGGCCCATGTGTAGGTCTTGCCGTGAAACTCTGCTCGGGGCTTGGCGTTGCCCTCTTCCTGGCTGCGTCTGCCCACGCCGGAAAGCCCGTGCGCTGGCAGCCTCTGGAACTGTTCGGGCGTAAGATTGCCCTCGTCGAGACCGACGAGGATGGCCGCCAGCTCGAGGTCGAGGGCAAGATCGTCGCCGAAAACCACGTGGTCGCTCTGGAGAAGATCGGTGTCATCGGCCAGACCGGCTATGCGATCGGCTATGTCGGCAGCGGCGGCAATGCCTGCGCGCCCGCCCGGTTCATCATCGCGTTCCTGCCGGGCAAGCCGGCGCGCTTCGATGGTCCCATCGGGGAATGCCAGAATGTGGAATTCGTGAGCTCCGGTGTCGGCTTCGTCTTCGAGGAAATCACTTCCTATGGCAATGGCACCCGATGGGTGTGGCTGCCGGAGACGGGCTTTTCCGCCCCGCAGAAGACGGCCACCACGCCCGATCCGATGATCTGGCAGAACGCGCTCGAGCTGAAGGCGGAGCATCCCGGCCAGATCTTCAGCTATGGCACGATCGCCGGCCGGCTGGTCGAGATGCTCGGGCCGGACGAGGCGACATTCAAGCGCCTCCTGAACGGCTTGGGCAGCGTCGATGTCGAGGGCGATGCAGTGATCGGCTCTTCCTGCCTGAAGATCTACTGCCCGGACGAAACGGCATTCTACATTGTCGACGTATCGAAGAAGCAGGCCTTTCTGGCCTGGAAGGAACACAGCAAGCCCATCGTCGTGCGGCCGGATGTGAAGGCCTGGCCGGCAGCTTTTCGGCGCCGGCTTGCCGAATGGGCCCGCCCGTTCAAATAGGCCGCTGCCGGCGCGCGGCGATACGTCATCCCGCCAGCGCGAAGCACGCCCGCAACGCCTCGTTTGGGTGTATCTTCCGATACCCGCAAAGGAGGTGCCGGATTTCGGCAGACCGATGCGATCCGGCCATCCGGAGCAGCGGGAGAGCGCGATGCAGAGCGGCAACTGGCTTGCAGCAAGTGGATTGCTCATGGCGGCGGTGTTCCCGCCCTGGGGTGGGTTCGAACCAGGTTTTGCCGGGAACGAGGCGGCTACAGCGCCCGCCACCATTCTCTCCGCTTCCAAAAGCGGGGAGGGTGCCGGGTCGCCGGCGCAGGGCTACGATGTTTGGCTCGGCTGGCCAGACGATTATAGACGTGGCTTCGCCTTGGCCATCGTAATGGAGCAGCTTTCGACCTGCCTCGGCGATGGCTGCCAGCTTACCAGCCACCGCCGTCAGTGCCTTGCCGGCGTAACCGACGAGGCGGCGGTCGAACTGCTCGATCGCTATATCGTCCGCCATCCTCTGGCCAGATCGCGCCCGGTCAATGTGACGATGGGCCAGGCGCTCTATGAACTGTGCGGCCCGGCCCGATAAGGGGCGCCAGGAGGGGACTTGAAAAACCAGCAGCTCATCGAGAGGCCCGGCCAGCCATGTATCGCTCGCCTCCCCTGTCCTGTTCAAGCGCCGGATCGGCCGCTGCGCTCTAAGATCGGATGACGGCGTCGCTATTCCCGCAGCATTCTTGCGATATCTTCGATCGGGTGCGAAGTCATCTGCTTGGGAATTTCGCGGCTGATGCGGTCCAGGACTTCCTGGTGGAAGGCTTGACGCAAATCGCCGAGCACCTTTGGCGGAGCGACCACGACCAGCCTGTCGAATTGGCCGGCATGAGCACGCCGATACAGCATTTCGGCGAGACCGGCCGCAAAACGCTCTTCGCCCAGCCGATGCCAATCGGTTTCCTTGATGGCGCTGGTGCGGCCATTGCTGCCCGTGCCGGTACGCCCGGGTTGGTCGGTGCCCTGTTCCCGCGTGGCGGGATTGTCGTCCTGCAGAACTTGGTCGACGGCGAGACTGGCCTTGTTGCCACGTCCGATCTGGCGCAGAAAAAGCGCCTTCCTGCCATCACCGACCAGCACGAGGGTGTTTCTGTCGTCTAGGATCATGGTTGCAATACCTCTTTGCAAGCAAATGCATCCGGGCGCTCAAATGTTCCTCTGTCAGCCCGAGGATGCGGGATCTCCTGCTGCGCAACCGGCTCAACGCGGACGGAACAAGGCTTCCTTCATACGATGTCATTTTGATCGCGATATCGTAGAGATCGGCTGCAGAAGCACAATCAATATCGCCTGGTCGGCGTCGGCTTCGTTCCCAGAAATCCAACTAAGGGCTTTTCCATAGAATCGCTCCCTCTCGTAATGGCTCGATTCCGGCCATTTTACGATCATCGGTTTTCATTTTAAACCAGGATGTACCATCAATTCTTGAGCTGAAACGGTCGAAACTCATAAGACTGCTGTGCAATTTCGCACAGAGCGGAGCACCGGTTGGCTGTCATTGAGGGGCATCGGAAGCCTGTCGTGACAGAGGGAGTGCTGCCATGCCTCGCGACGAAACGCTGTTGGACTTCACCGAGGAAAACCACCGCCTCCGCCGTGTTTCGCGCGGCGATGCCGGCCGACAGTTCCATTTCTCCGTCTGCATCGTCGCCGTTCTGGCAATCGCGATCCTGGTCACCATGATTGCCGAATCCGCCACCTTGAAGAAAAGGCCGATGTCCGGGCCGGGCCGCTCGGTATCGCTCACCCAATCGCTGCGTTAGATCGCCGCGTCTCCCTCGTTGTGATACGGCGCGTTCCCTGGCGGGGATTCGCTGCCGTTTCCGAGGATGCCCGACCTCTTCCAGCGCCGGCTTCCTGGCGGATCAGGCCGCGAGCACGCGCAAAAACAGGCGGCAGTTGGCACAGAGTCCCGGCGAGTGCTCTCCCGCGGCGACCGCATCGTCGGCGACACCGTGCATGGCCGTCATGGCAGCATTACGGCGCAGTCCAGGACGCCATGGCCTGCTTTTGCCCAGCGGGCGGCTCGACGGGCGTGTGCCGGTGTTCTTTCCCTTCCGCCGGTGATCGGCAGCACCGATGGCCATTTCTTTGAAAAGGCCGCACAAGCGGTTTCGCGCAACCCAAAACGCCGACGCTGGTTGGGAAAGCAACGGCGGGGAGGGCCGGCGTCGTCCTGCTCAAAGGCATGTCTGATGAATGAGGAGGGATGGTATTTGGGCAAATATTCCTGGCCTGGGTGTCAGGCTGCCTCAATATGTCGCGGTTGTCGGCTGTCGATCCGGGCAACGATTTCTAACTATAACGAAATGTAATGTGCTTTTTTGGCCCAACGTGGCAAAATGCTGCTTTCATCAAACGTGAATCGGGGATCGTTTCGGATATGCAGGAAGCTGACAATAATTTAATCGATATTACGGTGGATATCGTCGCAGCTTACGTCGCTAATAATTCTATTCCGACGGACGGTTTGCCATCTTTCATATCAATGGTTCACGACAGCCTGTCGAAGCTCCGGGAGCAGCCGGTAGTCGAAGAGGCGGCCCCATTGCGTCCAGCTGTACCAGTACGCAAGTCCGTGACGCCCGATTTCATCGTCTGCCTGGAAGACGGCCAGAAATTCAAATCGTTGAGGCGGCATTTGCGCAGCAAATACAATATGTCGCCGGAGGAATACCGGAGCAAATGGGGCCTCCCGGAGGATTATCCCATGGTTGCGCCGAATTATGCTGCGGAGCGCTCCCGTCTCGCCAAGGCCGCAGGCCTTGGATCGTTGCGATGGGGGCGCAATACCCCGCCGGCCAAGACAGCCAAGGCTGGCTGAGGACGCGTTTCGTCTCGTTTCATGCCCAGGCCGGAGCGATGCCATGAGGGATCGCTCCGGCCTTTTGCGTTCGACGAAGAGGCATGGACTAATCGAGAAGCGCCATGGCGCCGGAGCCGCATGTCGTACCGCATCACGGAGCCTCATGTTTCTCCTTCCGGCCAGGAAGCAGTTGCAGTGGATCTGGCGGGTTTGAAGAAGGTTACCTCGGGCTCGCGTTGGAGATGGATCTGCTGGACATCAGGCGGCGGGCCGGGCGGCGAGCCATTTCGGCAGGTAGCTCCGCGCCGTCAGCGTAATGTCGCCGGTTGGAGTAACGCCGGCTTTATCGAGCACCGATACGAGTTTGCCGGCATCATGAAGTTGAAGCAGGTCGACCGAACCGCCAACGTGAATACCGCCGATGAAGATCTGCGGGATCGTGGCCGCACCGGTCATTACTCGCAGCACCTTGCGAATGTCTCCGCCGAGATCGCCGACCTGCATTGCCACTGAATCGAGATCAACGGAACGGAAGGGGACGCCGATGTCCTTCAGGAACCTGCGCACTGCCCAGCAGAACTCGCACCATTCCAGCGCGAACATCACCACGGGTTGGCCGGGATCCTTGATCGCCTGTTCGACGAAGTGGCGAGCATGATCAGGCGCCGGATCGATCGTTGCCACGGACACCGCCGCTGCCTGCGACGTGGGACCACCGAAGCGGCATAGTGGAGTCGAGTTCGAGATTTCCTGCTCGGCCGCATCCATCTCCTGCCCGATTGCGTCGAATAGCGGTGTCGAAAGGTAGCGCTCGCCGGTGTCGGGCACCATGAAAAGGATCCGGCTGCCTGGCCGCGCCGTCTTCGCGACGTCGAGCGCGGCCGCCAATGTCGCACCGCCCGTGACACCACAGAAAATGCCCTCCTGGCGTGCGAGTTCCCGGGCCAGACGCAAGGCCTCCGAGCCGGCGACAGGCTGGATGAGGTCGATCAGGCCGAAGTCGACAGCGTCGCCAGTCAGTTTGGGGATGAAGTCCGGGCTCCATCCCTGCATGGGGTGCGGGCGAAACAGGGGGTGGCTTGCGGCCGGGGTGGCGTCGCTCCTGTATTGCTGGCCGATGCTGCTTGCCAGCATCGGGGCGTTTTCAGGTTCCGCCACGATGATCCGCGTTTTCGGGCTTTCGGCTCGCAGGACGCGCGCCACCCCCTTGAGCGTACCGCCCGTGCCCGCGCCGGTGACGAAATAGTCGGGCCCCGTCCCCCCGAAATCACGCAATATCTCGCGGGCGGTGGTGTCGCTGTGAATATTGGCGTTCGCTTCGTTCTCGAACTGCCGGGTCCAGAACCATCCATGCGCAGCCGCGAGTTCGCGCGCTTTCTCGACCATTCCGGTCCCTTTCTCGGAGGCTGGCGTCAACACGACCCGGGCGCCGAGGAAGCGCATCAGCCGGCGGCGTTCGACCGAGAAGCTCTCGGCCATCACGATGACCAGCGGGTAGCCCTTGCGGGCGCAGACCATCGCGAGCCCTATGCCGGTATTGCCGCTCGTTGCCTCGATCACGGTCTGGCCTGGCTGCAGCCTGCCGTCGCGCTCGGCGGCTTCTATGATGCCGAGCGCCAGCCGGTCCTTGACAGAGCCGAGCGGGTTGAAGGCTTCGAGTTTGGCGTAGAGTTCGATTCCCTTCGGCTCGAGGCGCCCCAGGCGTATCACAGGGGTATTGCCGACGGTTTCGAGAATAGAGCCGTAAATGTTGGACATGGTCAGATCCTTCGGGGCCGTTGGGGTTGCTGCTGGTCAGTGGTGATTGTCGCGGCGCTCGAACCGGCCGATACCGGCCGGCAGCTTCTCGATATGGTGGATTGCCGTGGCCGGGCTGGTGGTCTTCGCGCTGCAACCATCGCACCTGCTGACAGCAGCGCGGCACCGAATGCCTCGATCATGCTCGGGCTCTCATGCAGGACGACTGCTGCGATGATCACCGAAAACAGCGGCACAATCGCCGCGAAGACGGAGGCGCGCGTGGCGCCGAGCCGCCTTATGGCCCGGCCATAGCAGTAGAGTGCAGCGATGGCGGACAGCAGAGGCTGATAGAGCAACTGCAGCAGCAGTTCCCGGGCGGCCGCGGCGAACAGATGTTCCGGACCGGACATGATCAGCCAGACCGGTGTGTAGAGCAGCAGCGATGCGACGCAAATGACCGCCGTCGCGGTCAGAGGCCGCAATCCCGTATATCTGAGCGAGACGGTGTAGCCCGCCCACATGAGCGCTCCGACGACGAAGAAGCCGAGGCCGGAGGCGTCATATCCCGCATTCCAAGTACCGGCGATCACGCAACCCGCGCCCGCCAGAATGCAGGCGATGCCGGTGATCAGCGCCCGCGTGACCGGCTCGCGCAAGAACAGCGTGGACAGGATCAATGTGAACGCCGGCAAGAGCCCCACGGTGATCGCGCCGCCAAGACCGGCCGATGTCAGTCTGACGCCGGTCGCCGCGACAAGCGCATAAGGCGCGCCGGCACCGACAACCATGAACAATAGGTGCCAAGGCGCCACCAGTCTGATTGCCGGCCAATCGCGCCAGACGAGGGGCAGGAGCAAAAGACCCGAAATGCCGAACCGCAGTGCCGCGAGGTCGGAGGCGGCAAGATCGTTGACCACACCGAGGCGCGTCACGGTCCACCAGCCGCTCCAGATCAAGGCGGCGCCGAGCCCCGAGAGGTAGCCGCCCACGCCAGCTGCCAGGTCGGACCAACGAGTGGCTTGGGAGAGTATGGCTGCCTGCAATGCCAATGCTCTTGCGTCCGGAACGGCGCTGGCGTCCGGCGCTGACAGCCTGTTTTGGCGAAGTTCGGGCATGTTGCTTTTCATCCGCAGTCTAGTTTCGTAATGTGACTGCGAAAATGCGATGAGCGCTGAAGCTAGTCCTTATCGGCGGCTGATCATTTGCTGATCATTCCAAGTTTTGCGGGCTCTCACTGAGACAGGCCTCGATGCAGCATCGTTTCGGATTCTTTGAACTCGATGAGGACGCGCGCGCTCTCAGGCTGCGGGGAACGGTGCAAAAACTGCAGCCGCGCGTCTTCGATCTTCTGGTCTATCTCGTCCGCAATGCCGGCCGCGTCGTCCCGAAAGACGAACTGATGGATGCCTTGTGGCCAAATCTCAATGTCACCGAAGCATCCCTGCAGCGCGCCGTCAGCCTGGCCCGTGCGGCCCTGTCTGCCGGCGGTCTCGAGAATGCGATCCGCAGCTATGTCCGGCACGGCTACCGTTTTGCGATCGACGAGCCGAGCCTTGGTGTCGCCGTCCCGGAATTCGATGCAAAGGACTCCAATCGCGCCCGGGCGCTGGCGCTTGCCAAAGCAAAGGACTGGCGCGGCGCCGCGATGGTCTTCGAGAGCCTCGATGCCGATGGACAACTTTGCGGGGCAGATATCGATGTGTGGGCGTTGGCGGTGGAATGCCAAGGCCGTCCCGCTGCCGCGATCCCGGTGCTGACCCGGGCCCTCGCCGCCTATGTCGCCGAAGGCCGGCCCAACCTCGCCGCACGAGCGGCGGTAACCATCGCCAAACTCGAGTTGGAGCGCTCCGCGCCGGCCGCCGCCTCCGGCTGGCTAGGACGCGCCGAAGCCCTTCTGGGCGGCACGGAAGACCCGCGAACCACCGCCTACCTTTTGTGGATGAAGGCGCGGCAGGCGATCTTCCAGGGCCGTGCTGCGGAGGCGCTCGAATTGTCATCGCGCTCTCACAGCGCTGCCGAAGCCTGTGGCGATCCGGGTCTGATTGCGCTCACGCTTGTCTATATGGGCTTCTACAATATCTCGCTCGGCCACATCGAAAAGGGGGAGAGCCAGCAGAATCACGCCGCCGCCATCGCCCTGTCGAGCAATGTGGATCCGATTTTCGGAAGTCTCGTCTACTGCAACATCCTGTGGAGTTGCCGCACTTTCCCCGACTGGTCGCGCGCCCGGCAATGGAGCGAAGGCTTCGACAGCTGGAGCGAGGCGAGCTACGCCACCATACCCGGCGCTTGCGATCTGCACCGCGCGGAGATCCTCGGGGCGCAACGGGACTTGATCGGTGCGCTCGCGGCGATCGACTTGGCTCTGCCGAAGCTCTCGGAGGAGGAAGCTTGGTCGATAGGCGACGGCTATCGTGTCCGCGGCGATATTCGAGCGATGATCGGTGATCTCGACCACGCCCGGCAGGATTATGCTGCCGCCTACGCCGCGGGTTGGGATGCCGAACCCGGCAATGCCGTCCTGCTGGCGGAAACGGGCCAGGTGGAGGTGGCCCTGGCGGCACTCGACCGGGCGCTGGCCGGCGCAAGCTGGTACCATATCCAGCGGCGCGGCATCCTTTTGGCGCACAAGATGCGCATTTCCGCAATGGGCGGCCTTCGCGATATCGCAGCCGAAGCATTGAACGAATTGCAGGCGGAATCCGGCCGCTGGACGCAGCCGGCGGTGCATGCTCTCATCAATGAGGCGCATTATCTGCTTGCGGGCGACAGCGACGCGGTGCGGTTTCTGGTGCTTGCCCGTCAACTGTGGACCAGTGCCGGAATTGAGTACCATGCGGCTCGTGTTCGGCTGGAGCTGGCCCGCGTCCACATTGAAGCGGGAGACACCGCCGCGGCGCGGACCGAGATTGCGGCGGCAGAACGCACCGCCGTCCGCATCGGCTCGCGCCGGCTCAGGATGTTGGCCGCCGAGATACAGCAGAAATTGATTTCCGCTCCCCCGTCCCCCTGGCCGCACAAGGATAGGCCGGCTGTTGCCAACGTTCGTGAATGATCAACGAGAGATCAGCCGCTGGTAAGGACGGCCAAGCCGCGTCTGCCCTAGTTTCCATTTCGTCACGCATGGTGCGTGGCTGCAACACGGCATGGTCCGGGCAACGGCCCGGACATTCGAAGGAACTCAGACAATGCAACTTTATGTCATTCGCCGGCCGAGTGCCTGGGCGTCGCTCACCGAGCTGGAAAAGGCTGGCGCCAAGTCGGCCCAGATCGGCAATGAAGAGATGTCGGACCGGGTTCGCTGGATCCGCAGCTATGTGGTGAACGAGCCGGACGGCCGCATCGGCACGTTTTGCATCTATGAAGCCAAGGACGGCGCGGCCATTCGCGAGCATGCGCGCCGCGTCGGCATGCCGGGCGAAGAGTTCTATCCGGTGGCGACGACGGTCGTCGTGCGCCCGGATCCCGTACCGGCCGAAGCAGTCTGAAACGTCGGCACCGCGCGGCCCACGCGGCCGCCGGTGCACGAGGTCCCGGCCGGGCATATCCGGGTCTGAAGCCCGGTCCGGCTGGTCACGTCGCCGACAAGGACCAACGCGGCTTACACGGTGAGCACGATCTTTCCACTATGGCTGCTGCTTTCCATCAGCGCATGCGCCTTGGCTGCCTCCGCCAGGGGAAAGACGGCGTGGATCAGCGGGCGGCAGCGCCCTTGCGCCAGCAGGGGCCAGGCATGCTCTTCCACTGCCGCTGCGATGGCCGCCTTGGCCGCCACCGATTGGGCCCTCAAGGTGGAGCCCATATGGCTCAGGCGCTTGGTCATCAGCCGCACGAAGTCGATCTCGACCTTCGAGCCCTGCAGGAAGGCGATGTTGACGATGCGTCCTTCCAACGCCGCCACCTCATAATTCTTGGCGATATAGCTGCCGCCCACCATGTCGAGGATGACGTCGGGGCCGCGCTTGTCCGTCGCCTGCTTGACGACCGCGCTCCAGTCCTCGGCCTTGTAGTCGATGGCGATATCGGCGCCGAGCTTGCGGCAGATCTCGCATTTCTCCGGCGAGCCCGCGGTGACGATGACGGTCGCGCCGAAAGCCTTGGCCAGCATGATCGCCGTGGTGCCGATGCCGGAGGAGCCGCCGTGAATGAGGAGGGTTTCGCCACTCTGCAGGCGGCCCCGCTGGAACACATTGTGCCAGACGGTGAAGAAGGTCTCGGGGATGGCCGCGGCCTGGACCATGTCGAGGCCATCAGGAACCGGCAAGGCATGGCCGGCATCGGTCACGGCATAGGGCGCATAGCCACCGCCGGGGGTGAGGGCGGTGACCTTGTCGCCGGCTTTCCAGCGGGCGACATTCGGCCCGATGGCGACGACCTCGCCGGCAACCTCCAGCCCCGGCAGGTCGGAGGCATCCTTGGGTGGCGGATAGGCGCCGGCGCGCTGCAGCACATCTGGGCGATTGACGCCGGCGGCCGCGACGCGGATCAGGATCTCGTTGTCCCCGGGGCGTGGCACCGGGCGCTCTTCCGGCACCAGCACCTCGGGGCCGCCGGGCCGGCTGATGGCGATGGCGGTCATGGTGGCGGGCAGGTCGGACATGGCGGATTCCAATCGTATCGGGACAGGGGAACGATCGAGCTATTTGCCCTGATCGCTCTTCACGAAGCAAAGCTCGTTTCCGCAAAAACGCGGCTTTGCTCCACAACCTTGTTTCAGCGTGTCATTGCGATCCATGGCTCTTCCATCAAATCGCAGATCATTCTGGCTGCACTCTCAGTCGAAGATGCCTTCGCTGTGCTTGGCGACATAGTCCGCCAGGCCCAGCGTATGGTCGCGCGCATAGGCCTCAGCCTTGGCGATGTCGCGCTTTTCGAGCGCCTCGATGATGTTGAGGTGGTCGACGATCGACTTGCTGGCGCGATCGTCGCGGCCGATGGTGATCTGGCGGATGCCGCGCACATGCAGCACGAGGTTTTCGGTCATCTCGGCCAGGATCTGCGAGCCGGAGAGCTCGATCATGGTCTGGTGGAAGCGGATATTGGCGGTCGAATATTCATGCGGATAGTCGGCCGGCTTGTGGGCGTCGTTGAACTCCTGGAAGATCGTGCGCAACCGCGCGATTTCCCGGTCGCTGGCGCGCTGGCAGATCAAGCGCACCGCCATGCTTTCCAGCGCGGCCCAGGCCTGGATCATCTCGATCACCTCGCGCTTGGTCTTCTTCAGCACGATGATGCCGCGCCGGGGCAGGGATTTGACGAAACCCTGTTGCTCGAGCATGGCGATGGCTTCGCGAACCGGCGTGCGGCTGACGCCAAGGCGCTCGGAAAGCTGGCGCTCGTCGATCCAGGTTGGCTCGGGCGAGGAGTAGATGTCCATATTGGCGATGGCGTGCTTGAGCGCGGTATAGACCTTGGTCTTGTAGGTCTGTTCCGGAGAGAAACGTTCCAGCACCAGTTCGGGAGTGGATTCGTCGGCAATCGGCCAACGCGCTTGAATTTTTGGAGCCACGAACTCTTCCTCTCTCAAATCGCCCACAGCGTACTTGTGATTTGGCGGAATCGCCAGGAATCACAAAGACGCGTCGGAATCAGCAGCTGGAGCAAGGAGCGTTTCGTTCAACGCGCTTTGCTTGAGCTGGACCAGATAGCGCCATGCTCTTCATAAAGCATATAAGCTATCCGGTCTTGCATTAGGTATACCTAAAACGGTTTATGGGGCGCGCCTGAACCGGCGATAGCCGGGTCAGCCGGTTCGGAAGAACGATTCCCGTCGTCATTCTCGTCGTGGCATTTTCGGTGCAGCCTGCTTTCGTTCCGTTACCGCTTTGGCGGCGGGTCTGCGCTGATGCGCACCCGCCGCCGGAAGGAAAGGCCCATACCGCCCGGGAGAAGGCGGTATGGTGAATGTCGGGGGACCGGCATTCATGAGTGTTGCGGGAGCGCCGGTTCAGCCCGTGGCCGCCTGCCGGCGCCGGGGCGACCAGTCGCTCAGCAGTTCGGTGAGCGTGGTGCCGAGGCGTGCCGGGGAGGGAGAGACCCTGACGCCAGCGGCTTCGAGGGCGGCGATCTTGGAGCCTGCGTC
>NZ_PUEJ01000013.1 GCF_002982075.1 Labrys okinawensis
CCCGCTCACGAAGGTCCATCGAATAAGGAACTGCCATTCGCTGCGGCCTCCTCCGCCGCAGCTATCTTGAATCACTTCTCAATCGATTTGGGAATCCAACGATTCAACCAAAAATCACCCTGCTCTAAGTCCGCCAAGGCTGTCCGCTCAGTCCTGTGGCGCGTTGGGATCCACCGGCTGGTCGAAGAAATCGGTGCTGCCGTCGCCGGTTTCTGGCGGCAGAGCGGCATCCGGATCAGGCGCCGCCGCCTGTCCCTTCTTGCCCTTGGCAGGCTTGGTATCCGGCTGCGCCGTCACGACGGGCGGAGGCGGTGGATCGCTGGTCTTGCCGCCCTTGCAGTCCTTGAGCCAGACATCGTAGACGGGATGCTCGACACCATTGAGGCCTGGGCTGGAGGCAAACATCCAGCCATTGAACAGGCGCTCGACCTTCTTGCTGAGGGTGAGTTCGTCGATCTCGACGAAACTCGTGGTTTGCGGATCCTCATTGGCCGAGCGGCTGTAGCACACGCGCGGAGTCACGCTGAGCGCCCCGAACTTCACCGTCTGTCCAACCGGTGCCTCGAAGGTACTGATTTCGCCGGAGATCTTGTCGAGGCCGGTGAACACCGCGGTGGGATTGGCGATGCGTTCGGCCCGGGCGGCGGAACTGTCCAGGATCAAGCCGAGGCAGGCCGCGCTTGCCATGGCAAGGCAACGCGAGCGGCCGATCGGGGGAAGGAAGGCAAGCGGACGCAAAAGCAAAGGGATCCGTGTCTGGACGAGTCGAGAAGCGATAGCGCGCCATCGGGGCGAAAAGACGGCCACAGACATGGCCACACCCCAGCCATACGGTGCGTCAGTCCCCGGGCGACCAGGCCTGGTAATCGCCGGTCGCGGCTTGGCGGTGGCCATGGGAAAGCATCGAACCCTTGGGGTGATAGGCGTTCACCGTGCCGGTCTGGTTCGGGCGATGCTGCTTTTGCCATTCGCGCGGCTTGTATTCGGTCTCGCTCGGCGGGGTGTCGATCTGAAGGTGCATCCAGCCCCACCAGCCCGGCGGAATCGCCGTGGCCTCGGCATAGCCGTTATACTGCACCCAGCGGCGCTGCACGCCGATGGTCGGATCCACGGCGCCGCCCTTGGTGCGGTAGTAGACATTGCCGAACTCGTCCTCGCCCACGCGCTCGCCCTTCCGCGAGGTCCAGAAGCGGGTTCCGATCGTGGAGCCGTTCCACCACGTGAAGATCTGCAGAAGCGTTTTCATCGAGGGCTGCCGTTTCGTATTCCGTTGCAAGTCTTATGGCCAAGCGCGGCGGCGATGTCCACCGTTGCGCAACGTGTCATCAGCGATTTCTGACGCAAACGGCACGTCGGCAGGCTCTACAGCCGCGCGATCGCCCGCGCGATCAGGTCGAAATAGCCCTCGGCGTCGATGCCGCCCAGGACGAAGGCATTCTTCGGACGGTCGGTGACGCCCCACCAGTCGATCACCGTCATGCCCTGGGTGAGCTGAGATTCCGTCTCGATCTCGACATTGCAGGAACGGCCGGTGAAGAGCCCAGGCTCGAGCAGCCAGGCGATCACGCAGGGATCATGCAGCGGCCCGCCTTCCGAGCCGTATTTCTGGACGTCGAAACGCTCGAAGAAATCGAGCCAACCGACCGCAGCTTCGGACACTTTCGAACCGATCTTCCGGATCCTGTCGACGCGCGGGCGCGTGGTGAGCGCCTTGTGCGTCACGTCGAGGGGCGCCATGGTGATCGGAACGCCAGCAGCGAAAACCGCTTTGGCGGCATGGGGATCGACGAAAATGTTGAACTCGGCTGCCGGCGTCATGTTGCCGCCCTCGAAGCAGCCGCCGCCCATCAGCACGATCTCCTTGATGCGCGGGGCGATGCGCGGCTCGCGCAGCAGCGCCAGCGCGATGTTGGTGAGAGGGCCGAGCGGGCAGAGCGTGATGGTGCCGGAGGGGCGCGTCATCAGGGTCTCGACGATGAAGTCGACGCCATGGCGCGGGCTGAGCGGCATGGTGGGCTCGGGCAGGTCCGCCCCGTCGAGGCCGGTCTTGCCATGCACATGTTCGGCGGTGACCAGCGGGCGCAGCAGCGGCCGGTCCGCCCCGGCGCAGACCGTGATGTCGCGCCGCCCCGCAAGTTCGCAAACGACGCGAGCGTTGCGGCTCGTCAGGGCCAGCGGCACATTGCCCGCCACCGTGGTGATGCCCAGCACCTCGAGCTCGGGACTTCCAAGCGCCAGCAGCAGCGCCAGGGCGTCGTCCTGGCCGGGATCGGTGTCGATGATGATGGAACGGGGCATGGCAGACTCGGTAGCGATAGGGAGGGCCGGACCATGGACCGGCGACGGCCGGCGTGCAAGGCAGCGAAGACACGGGTCTCAGGCCGGCGGCGCCCCGCCCGCTGCATCGAGCTTCTCCTCCAGTCGCTTGACCAATTGCATCAGCTCCGCGACCTGGGTCTCGCGCAGGAGGTCGATCTTCTCATGCAGCAATTCGATCTCCAGTTCCGCCTTGGTGTTGACGTCGTAGTCATGCGTTGCGGCGGCCCGGTCGATGGCGGCCTGCCGGTTCTGGCTCATCATGATGAAGGGCGCGGCATAGGCGGCCTGGAACGACAGCGCCAGGTTGAGCAGGATGAAGGGATAGGGATCCCAATGCTGCATGAACGCGACGACATTCAGCACCACCCAGGCCGCCAGTACGGCCGACTGCACGATGATGAAAGGCCAGCTTCCCATGGTGGCGGCGACGGCATCGGCGATGCGGGCGCCGAGGGGCAAGCCGGCCGGAGCCGACCGCCGCTGCGCACGCCGCTCCTGGCGCAATCGATGCAGGAGCGTGCGCTCCTCGTCATGGAGCTGATGGGCTTTGGCGGTGAGGCTCATCTTCCCGTTCTTTCCGACTCTGCTTGCGAGAAGGCGATGCTACAAGCTTCTGTGCGCGGACGCAGGATCCTGTCGCGCTTAATCCCATGCGATGGCGTGGGATTAAGCGCGATCTGAAACCATGGAGCAGGAGGCTATATCATGGCGGGAGAATCCCACCGCATCGTGGTGGTCGGGGCCGGCTTCGGCGGGCTGGAGGCCATCCATCATCTCAAGGGTGCAGCGGTCGAGATCACGCTGGTCGACCGGCGCAACCACCATATCTTCCAACCCCTGCTCTATCAGGTCGCCACCGCCTCTTTGTCCACCTCCGAGATCGCCTGGCCGATTCGCCATCTCATGCGCGGGCGACCGGAGGTGACCACGCTGCTCGGCGAAGTCACCGGCGTCGACGCAACCGCGCGCCGGGTGCGCCTGAAGGACGGCGCGCAACTCGCCTACGACACGCTGATTCTGGCGACAGGCGCGCGCCATGCCTATTTCGGCCATGACGAATGGGAGCCCTACGCCCCCGGCCTGAAGGCGATCGAGGACGCCACCACAATTCGCCGGCGCATTCTCATCGCCTTCGAGAAGGCGGAACGCGAGACAGACCCCGCGGTGCAGGATGCCCTACTCACTTTCGTGATCGTCGGCGCCGGGCCGACCGGCGTGGAACTCGCCGGCACCATCGCCGAGCTGGCGCGCGACACGCTGGCTCCCGATTTTCGGCGGATCGACACCCACAAGGCTCGGGTCGTGCTGGTGGAAGCCGGGCCTCGCGTACTGGCAGGTTATCCTGATGACCTGTCCGACTACACGAAACAATCGCTGGAAAGCCTTGGCGTCGAGGTCGTTCTCGGCGCTGCGGTCACCGAATGCACGGCCGACGGTGTCATCTATGGCGGCAAGCTGCTGCCGGCGCGCACCATCGTCTGGGCCGCCGGCGTACGCGCCTCCCCCGCCGCCGAATGGCTCGGCGTCCCGGCGGACCGCAACGGCCGAATCATCGTCGAGCCGGGCCTGACCGTTCCCGGTCACCCCGAGATCTTCGCTATCGGCGACACCGTCAGCCTTGCCGGTCCTGACGGCAAGCCGGTCCCCGGCATCGCGCCGGCCGCCAAGCAGGCCGGTGTCTATGTCGCCCGCGTGATTCGGGCTCGCCTGGCGGGCGACCCTGCCCCACCCCCTTTCCGCTACAAGCATCAGGGCAGCTTGGCGCAGATCGGCAAGAAGCGCGCGGTGATCGACTTCGGCTGGATCAAGCTGCGCGGCGCGCTCGCCTGGTGGATCTGGGGCATCGCCCACATCTATTTCCTGATCAGCGTGCGCTCCCGCCTCAGCGTCGCGCTGAGCTGGCTGTGGATCCACACGCGCAATCAGCGGAGCGCCCGCCTGATCACCCAGGGCGGAGACGAGGACGAATCGCGCGCCCGAAGCGGGTGAAGGAACGAGGCGCCCCGATTCGTCCTTCACGCCCTCCCACGCTTGCCCTTACGGCAAGCCTTCGGCGATCTCTCCACAAGGGCTTGTGTGCCATTTTGGATCAACCGCCGGGGATGGTAAATGAAACATGACCGGAACATGGCAATTCAAAGACAGGTTGAAGGCGGCAATTTCGCCAGAGATTCCGGAACCTTGAAGGCTGTGGCTCAAGCTTGTCCCCGATTTCCACAGCTTCTACTATATGTAGATAGGCACTCATTTTGCCGGCACTAAATCTTGACGCCCATCCCCATGAGTCCTACCTATTGAGTCACAGTCGGAAACGTCGGCGGCGGGGGTGACCTCGCGGGATTGCGGGGCAGGAGCCCGGCATTCGAACGTTGGCAGGGCCATGTACTCACCGACGAGTAAACAGGATGTCAGACAGATTTCGAACCGAGCCGTAACGATGGCACGGCGCGGATTTTTGCGTCTAATTTTCGGGGCAGAACGCAATGCGGATTGAACGGCTTTACACCAAGAAGGGGCAGTCCCCCTACGCGTCCATCGCGTTCCGGACGGCGACGAGCGAGATCCGGAACCCGGATGGCTCGATCGTCTTCCGGCTGGAGGGCATCGCCGTGCCGGAGGCCTGGAGCCAGGTCGCCGCCGACATCCTGGCGCAGAAATATTTCCGCAAGGCGGGCGTGCCCGCCCGCACCAAGCGCGTGGAAGAAAACGCCGTGCCGTCCTGGCTCTGGCGCACCATCCCCGACAAGAAGGCTCTGGCCGCCCTCCCCGAGGCCGAGCGCTATGTTGGCGAGACGGATTCGCGCCAGGTCTTCGACCGCCTCGCCGGCACCTGGACCTATTGGGGCTGGAAAGGCGGCTATTTCGACAGCGAGGACGATGCCCAGGCCTTCTTCGACGAGCATCGCTACATGCTCGCCATGCAGATGGTCGCGCCCAATTCGCCGCAATGGTTCAACACCGGCCTGCATTGGGCCTATGGCATCGACGGCCCCGGCCAGGGCCATTTCTATGTCGACTACAAGACCGGCAAGCTGACCTCCTCGACCTCGGCCTACGAGCATCCCCAGCCGCATGCCTGCTTCATCCAGTCGGTTGCCGACGACCTCGTCAACGAGGGCGGCATCATGGATTTGTGGGTGCGCGAGGCGCGCCTGTTCAAATATGGCTCGGGCACCGGCTCCAACTTCTCGGCCCTGCGCAGCGAGGGTGAAAAGCTCTCGGGCGGCGGGCGCTCTTCCGGCCTGATGTCCTTCCTCAAGATCGGCGACCGCGCCGCCGGCGCCATCAAGTCGGGCGGCACCACGCGCCGCGCCGCCAAGATGGTGGTGGTCGATGCCGACCATCCCGATATCGAGACCTATATCGACTGGAAGGTTCGCGAGGAGCAGAAGGTCGCTGCGCTCGTCACCGGCTCCAAGATCGTGCAGAAGCACCTGAAGGCGGTGATGCGCGCCTGCGTGCAATGCGAAGGCCCGGGCGAGGACTGCTTCGACCCCGAGCGCAACCCTGCCCTCAAGCGTGAGATCAAGGCGGCCCGCCGCGCCCTGGTGTCGGACAACTACATCAAGCGGGTCATCCAGTTCGCCAAGCAGGGCTACAAGGACATCGCCTTCGACACCTACGACACCGACTGGGATTCGGAAGCCTATCTCACGGTATCCGGCCAGAACTCCAACAATTCGGTACGCGTGGACGATGCCTTCCTCAACGCGGTCGAGAAGGATGGCGACTGGGAGCTGAAGGCCCGCATCACCGGCAAGACGGTGAAGACGCTGAAGGCCCGCGACCTGTGGGAGAAGATCGGGCACGCCGCCTGGGCCTCCGCCGATCCGGGCATCCAGTTCCACACCACCATCAATGACTGGCACACCTGCTCGGTTTCGGGGCCGATCCGCGCCTCCAATCCGTGCTCGGAATACATGTTCCTCGACGACACGGCCTGCAATCTCGCCTCGCTGAACCTGCTGCAGTTCCGCAACGCTGACGGCAGCTTCAACCTGGCCTCCTACGAGCATGCCGTTCGCCTGTGGACGATCGTGCTCGAAATCTCGGTGATGATGGCGCAGTTCCCGTCCAAGGCGATCGCGGAACTGTCCTATCGCTACCGCACGCTGGGCCTGGGCTATGCCAATATCGGCGGCCTGCTGATGACTTCCGGCATCCCCTATGATTCCGATGCCGGCCGCGCGCTCGGCGGCGCCTTCTCGGCGATCATGACCGGCGTCGCCTATGCAACCTCGGCCGAGATGGCCAAGGAGCTTGGCCCCTTCCCCGGTTTCGAGCCGAACCGCGAAGCGATGCTGCGCGTCATCCGCAACCATCGTCGCGCCGCCCATGGCGAGAGCACCGGCTATGAGGCGTTGTCCACCACGCCGGTCGCCCTCGACCTCGCCTCCCTCGCCGCTCTCGGCGACAATGGCAAGGCCATCGCCGAACATGCCAAGGCCGCCTGGGACAACGCCCTCGAGCTCGGCGAAGCCCATGGCTACCGCAACGCCCAGGCGACGGTGATCGCGCCCACCGGCACGATCGGCCTCGTCATGGATTGCGACACCACCGGTATCGAGCCCGATTTCGCTCTGGTGAAGTTCAAGAAGCTGGCCGGCGGCGGCTACTTCAAGATCATCAACCGCGCCGTTCCCGCGGCCCTGCGCACCCTCGGTTATTCGGAAGCCGACATCGCCGAGATCGAGGCCTATGCCGTCGGCCATGCCTCGCTGCGTCAGGCTCCGGCCATCAATCACACCTCGCTGGCCGCCAAGGGCTTCACCGAGGAAAAGCTCGCCGTGGTCGAGAAGGCCCTCGCCTCGGCCTTCGACATCAAGTTCGTCTTCAACAAGTGGACGCTGGGCGAGGACTTCATCACCGGTACGCTCGGCGTCCCGGCCGAGAAGCTCAACGAGCCGTCCTTCGACCTCCTCGTCCATCTCGGCTTCGCCAAGGCGGATATCGAGAAGGCCAACATCCATGTCTGCGGCGCCATGACCCTGGAAGGCGCCCCGCATCTGAAGGCCGAGCACCTGCCGGTGTTCGACTGCGCCAATCCCTGCGGACGCCTTGGCAAGCGCTTCCTCTCGGTCGAAAGCCACATCCGTATGATGGCGGCGGCGCAGCCCTTCATTTCGGGCGCGATCTCCAAGACCATCAACATGCCCAACGATGCGACGGTGGAGGACTGCAAGACTTCCTATATGCTGTCCTGGCGCCTGGCGCTGAAGGCCAACGCCCTCTATCGCGACGGCTCCAAGCTCTCCCAGCCGCTGAACTCTCAGCTTCTGGCCGACGAGGATGAGGCCGATGCGGTGGAAGAGCATCTCGAGCGCCCCGTGCCCGCCCGGGCGGCCCAGGTCGCCGAGAAGATCGTCGAGCGCATCATCGAGCGGGTGGAAGTGGCGCGCGAGCGCGAGAAGATGCCCGATCGCCGCAAGGGCTACACCCAGAAGGCGGTGGTGGGCGGCCACAAGATCTATCTGCGCACCGGCGAATATGACGACGGTCGCCTCGGCGAGATCTTCATCGACATGCACAAGGAAGGCGCCTCCTTCCGCGCGATGATGAACAATTTCGCCATCGCCATCTCGCTCGGCCTGCAATATGGCGTGCCGCTGGAGGAATATGTCGAAGCCTTCACCTTCACGCGCTTCGAGCCCTCGGGCTTCGTGCAGGGCAACGACTCGATCAAGAACGCCACCTCCATTCTGGACTACGTGTTCCGCGAGCTCGCCATCTCCTATATCGGCCGCTACGACCTCGCCCATGTCGTGCCGGACGAGGACGGCCATGCCACGCTCGGCCGCGGCGACGGCGAGAGCAAGGCCCCGGCCCAGCCGGTGACCGTGCCGGTCTCGCGCGGCCTGGTGCGCTCCAAGACCGAACGCTTCGTGGTGATGCCGGGTGGAGCGACCGCTGCCTCGAATACGCTCGCCCCTGTTACCAGCGATACCCGCGGCGCCATCACCGCTTTGTCGAGCGCCGTAAACACCGGTCTCAGCCGCGGCGTCGTGGCTGGCCCGGGTGCCCAGACCGTCGGTGCCACGGCACTGAAGGAGGAGCCCGCGCTCGACGCCCTTGCCTGGGAAGCCCCGACAACGCCTGCGGTCAAGCCGGCGTCGGAGCGGCGCAAGGAAGCCAAGCTGCGCGGTTATGAAGGCGAGGCCTGCCCCGAATGCGCCAACTTCACGCTGGTGCGCAACGGCACCTGCCTGAAGTGCGATACCTGCGGGGGCACCACCGGCTGCAGCTGAGGATAGACGGAGAAAGTCCCAAGGTGCGATGGATGTCCTTGAACATCCATCGCCGCCGACGAAGATGGCGTAATTTCAAAGCCTTGAAAAATTCGGATGATGCACCCGCCAAACCTGTTTGGCGGGTGCCTTTTCTTAAGGCAACGCCCGATCGTGGCTCTTGCAGCCGCCGACCGGCCTGCTTACCGCCAACCGAGCGCGGGCGCGATCTTGGTCAAGATCGTCTCGATGACATGGGCGTTGTAGGCGACGCCGAGCTGGTTGGGGACGGTGAGAAGCAACGTATCGGCCTCGGCGATCGCCTCATCCTGCTTGAGCTGTTCGATGAGCACGTCAGGCTCGGCGGCATAGCTGCGCCCGAAGATCGCGCGCGTCCGCTCGTCGATGAAGCCGATCTGGTCCTCTCCATCGCCTCCCCGCCCGAAATACAGCCGGTCCTCATCATTCACCAACGCGAAGATGCTCCGGCTGACGGAGACCCTCGGCTCGCGCGCATGGCCGGCCTCTTTCCATGCCGCACGATAGGCGCGGATCTGCTTGGCCTGCTGGATATGGAAGGCCTCGCCCGTCTCGTCGTTCTTCAAGGTCGAACTTTGCAGGTTCATGCCGAGCCGGGCGGCCCAGACCGCGGTTGCATCCGATGAGGCGCCCCACCAGATCCGTTCACGCAGGCCCTCCGAATGCGGCTCGAGCCGCAGCAGCCCCGGCGGATTGGGAAACATCGGCCGCGGATTGGGCTGGGCGAAGCCTTCTCCGCGCAACAGGTTCAGGAAGACCTCGGCGTGCTGGCGCCCCATGTCGGCGTCGCTCTTGCCCTCGCCCGGCTGGTAGCCGAAATAGCGCCAGCCATCGATCACCTGCTCGGGCGAACCGCGGCTGATGCCGAGTTGCAGGCGCCCTCCCGCGATGAGATCGGCGGAACCGGCGTCCTCGACCATGTAGAACGGGTTCTCGTAGCGCATATCGATCACGGCCGTGCCGATCTCGATACGCTTGGTCCGGGCTCCCACGGCTGCCAGCAAAGGGAAAGGCGAGGCGAGTTGGCGCGCGAAGTGATGGACGCGAAAATAGGCGCCATCCGCGCCCAGTTCCTCTGCCGCGACGGCCAGATCGATCGACTGCAGCAGCGTATCGGCGGCAGATCGCGTTTGCGATTGGGCCGATGGTGTCCAGTGCCCGAACGAAAGAAAACCGATTTTCTTCATCATGCCAAAATGTCTGCCTGCTGTTTCTCAATCTGGCCGGCAACGGGAAACGGTGCCGGCGCCTTCCAGATATAGGGAGTGACGTGGCATTCCAGCAGCCCCCTGAACGGCATGATCGGCTCGGAGTCTGAAACGGCAATGGGTCTCATCAGAAGGGCGGCCTCGCTCCCCGGCCTGCTTTCGCTTTGCCCCTTAACGCTCCCATCCTTGCGTAAACGGGAAACGCTCCGCCCAGATCGCCGTCAGCCGAGAATCAGTATCCACGCGACGGACGACCTCCGCCAGGCCGGGCGCAACCTCATAGAAACGCCGTCGCCCGGGCGACCAGCGCGACGCCGTTGCCACATAGAGGTCGAGAACCGATAAATTCTCGCCGAGGAAATAGTGGCCCGGACGCAACTGCGCGCCCATCAATTCCCAGCAGCGAGCGATGCGGTCGAACAGGCGAGCCTTGACGGTCGCGTGGTGGCCGGCATGTTCGATGATGCGAGAAGGGTTGTCGGCGACCCAATAGAGGGCATAGATGGCCGAAGAGACGAACGTCATCCAACGCAGGAACGTCGGCCGCGCCGGCTCGCTCAAAGCCGGTGCCAACCGCGCCTCGGGATAGCTATCGGCCAACCAGATCAGGATCGCAGCGCTCTCGCTCATCACTTCGCCCGTCGGCAGTGCCAAAGCCGGCACCTGTCGCATGGGATTGATGTCGGCGAGTTTGTTTTCCTCCTGCTGTCCCTCCCAGGGAGCGCATTCCTCCACGCGATACGGCAATTTCAGAAGGCTAAGGGTCGCCTCGATCGGAACGGAGCCCGAGCCTGCCGCTCCATAGACAACAAATGCCTCGTTCACCGTTTTCTCCTTGATACACCGCAGCCAGAAGCCGGCAACATGCCCGCCCGGCCCGAATCAAGGCCGAGGGATTCGCCGACTCCTGCGTGCCCTCGTTGCGGGGATTCGACAACATCTCGGCGGCTAACCCGGCGATATTCCAGGTTTCAAGCCCAAACAAGGGCGTTTCGGCCCCATTTCTACCCCTTCGACCTCGGGCTCTTTACATCCCCTGCCATCGCCGCCATCTTGAAGATGTTCGCAACCCACGAAAGGAGGTGATCCAGTGTCTAACCTTACGAAGATCCTGGAAATTTGCGCTGGCTCAGCCAAGGCGGCCTCCGCCGCTTGACGTTCCAGCTACCAAAGATCTGGATCATCCCCGGATGAGAGGTGAGCGCTTCGGTGCTCCCCTCATCCGCCAAGAACCGGCCGGCGCGCGAAGCAATTCGCGCGCCGGTGCCGTTTAAGCGCTTGGCCGTTGCCATTTTCTGACGATCGGCAAGCGAGATCGCCGGCATATTGCCGGAAACGGCACTGGCCCCCGGACGCATGGTCGCAGAATGGTTCCCCGGCAGAGCCGCTCCTTTACAGAAGAAGGCGCCTTGGCTATCGCAGATCTGGCCGCCCTGCCCGGCTTTCCAACGCTGCATCGGCGACGCGCCTTTCCGAGGACCTCCCATTGAGCTCAGCCGTGATGACCTACGCCGCTTTGGTGATTGCGGTGATCCTCGAAATCATAGCCACTTCACTCCTCAAGGCCTCGGACGAATTCACCCGGCTTTGGCCGACGGTGATGATGGGCCTGTGCTACATGGCCGCCTTCTATTTCCTCTCCTACACGCTGCGGACCATGCCGGTCGGCATCGCTTATGCGCTATGGAGCGGCATCGGCATCGTGCTGATCTCGGTGATCGGCTTCGTCGTCTTCAACCAATCGCTCGATCTGCCGGCCATCATCGGCATCGGCCTGATTCTCGCCGGCGTGGTGATCATCAACCTGATGTCGAAATCGATCAGCCACTGATCGGCGTCAGGCGCCCCAGCGCGCGGGCCGCTTCTGCAGGAAGGCCTCGACGCCCTCACGGGCGTCCTCCTCCATCATGTTGCGGGCCATCACCTCGCCGGCAAAGGCATAGGCCTCGTTCAATGCCATCTGGCGCTGGCGGTAGAACATCTGTTTGCCATAGCGCACCGCTGTGGGGCTCTTGGCCAGGATGTCGGCCGTCTTGGCCGCAATGGCGGAATCGAGCTCGCTTTCGACCACCGCCTGGTTGATCAGGCCCCAATCCGCTGCCGTCTCGGCATCGATGAAACCGCCGGTGACCAGCATGTCGAAGGCGCGCTTGGTCGAGACGTTGCGTGACAGAGCCACCGCCGGCGTGGAGCAAAACAGCCCCACATTGATGCCCGAGACGGCAAAGCGTGCCGCATGCGAGGCGATGGCGAGGTCGCAACTTGCCACCAGCTGGCAGCCGGCCGCCGTGGCAATGCCATGCACGCGGGCGATCACCGGTACCGGCAGCGCCTGGATTGCCTGCATCACCCGGCTGCATTGCGCGAACAGAGCCTGATAATAATCGAGCTGGCGGTTGGCGTGCATCTGACGCAGGTCATGCCCGGCGCAGAAGGCCTTGCCATTGGCGGCCAGCACCACGCAACGCACCGTCCCGTCACCGGCGATCGCGTCGAGCGCCTCCTGCAAGGCCGCAAGCATCCCCTCGGAGAGGGCGTTGAACTGCTGCGGCCGATTGAGCGTGAGCGTGGTCACGCCAGCCTTGTCCTGACGCAGCAGGATCGGTTCGGAGGGATGCTCCAACGGCGTGTTCTGGATCGAGACGGCGACAGTCATGGCAACACTCCGCACAGATCGCCAGTCTACGCGCCCGGCCCGCACCTTCGCAATGTCAGACTGGTTTTTCAGGCCGGTTTGCGGATGCGCAGAACGGTGAACAGGCGGGCGGGAGCGACCTCACGCCGCTCGAGCAACTGCGCCTCGGGGCGGTTGGCCAGCCAGTCGGTGATCACCGCATAGGGGAAATGGGGTCTCCAGCCGAGCCAGCCGCCCGCGCCGATCAGGGCTTTCTCCGCCCGCACGCGCCAGCCGCCTTCAGCCGAAAAATGATTGAGGATGATCATCTCGCCGCCCGGCCGGGTTACCCGCCACATCTCCTCCAGGACCTGCCGGGGCGAAGGCGCCACGCTGAGAAGGTAGGGCGCCAGCACCACGTCGAAACGGCCCTCCTGGAACTCCAGGGCCTGCGCATCCATCACCCGGAGGGCCTTGACTTGGCCGAGTCCCTTGCGCTTGACCCGTTCGCGGGCGATATCGAGCATGGGCCGGGCGAGATCGATGCCGACGATGCGCAGATTATCCGGCATCAGGGCAAGTTCGAGCCCCGTGCCGACGCCCGCGACCAGCACATCGCCCTTGTTGCCGGCGGCCTGGGCGACGGCCCGCGCCGCCGCCAGGCGCCCGGGATGGAACGGCCAGTCGAAAAAGAGATCGTAGAAGCGAGCCCAGCGGTAATAGGTGCGCGCATAGGACGGCTCCGCCGCCGTATTGCTTTCTCTCCCAGCCCATTCCATCGGGAAAAGCCCTTTCACCTTGCCGATCACGGCACCATCCGGTCCTGCCGAAAGGAGCTTGTGATCTCTGGCGCAAAACACGCTTCCTTGAAAACGACGCCTTGCCGCCCCCTTGTTCAACGCCTTGCCGATTAAGCCAATCGCAGGACGCTTTCGCGGGTGATGGCCGGTTCATCCGGCGCCCGCCTCCCGAGCCGAATGCCGATTTCCGGGGCATCCGAAGATATGGCCCTGCTCAACGGCATGGCACTTGGTCTGTTTACGCCTCTTTCTTTTCAAAATATGTCATGGAGAGTCAAGGATTCGAATGCCTGCCTTCGGCGCGATGTCGCGGCCGGGCGCAATATTAGGGACAACTCGTAGGAGCATCTGCGGTTCCCGGGAACCGCAGACACCGCAGCGTCCTCTCCCGGTTCAGCGCGGGAGGCTTCGGCAATCCGGCAAGGGCATTGATCCGTTTCAAACCGGAAGGCTGTTTCAAACCGGGAGGCTGTTTCAAACCACGGCGCTGACCTGGATTTCGACCAGCAGTCCCGGAGCGGCCAGCCGCGCTTCCACGGTGGCACGCACCGGCAAGTTGTCCTTGTCGATCCATTGGTCCCAGACTTCGTTCATCTGGTCGAAATGGGCGATGTCCCGCAGCCAGATGCTCGCACTGATCAAGTTGGACTTGGAGGTGCCGGCTTCGGCCAGCAGCGCATCGATCTGGGCGAGGATATCGCGGGTCTGGCCAATCGTATCGGCTGCCTCGTCGCGGCCGGTGATACCGGCCGTGGTGATGATGCCATTGACGATGACGGCCTCGCAGAACCGCTTGCCGGGATGAAGACGCTTGATCATGGAATTACTCCTGTTGGGTGATGGAATGGATTCGTCGTCCTTTGTCGCCTTCACAAGATCGTCTTGCCGAAGGCGGAGAGGATGAAGTTGGCGCATTCGGCGCCGATGGTTGCCGGCAATCCGCTATCGATGCCCGAGACGCTGAGGGAGCGCAGCCTGCCGCTGAGCGCCGCCATCTCCATGGCCGAATGGGTCTCCCGCACGGTGATGCCGCCGATGCCGCCGCTCCAGTCCGACATGTCGGTGGCGGTCGGCGAATAGCAAAGATGGAAACCGCGCGTGCCGGCGCAGGCGATGGCGATCGCCTCGCGCATGGCGTGGCGCAGGCCCACCGCGTCGATCTCCGCCATGGTGTAGATGCGCATGCGCGAAGCCTTCAGCGCCTCGGCCTCGGCCGGATCCGCCTCGCGCAGGCCAAGAAGAACCACATTTTCTGCCGCGATATGGGGCGGCAGACGGGAGAGCAGTCGGCGCAAAACGGCGTTTTCGGCGGGCGTCCCCTCGCCGTCATCCGGCATCATCGTCGCCTCGGAATCGATCCAGATCAGTCCCAGCGCATCGTAGCGGCGTCCCGCCGCCTCCACGAAGGGCATGATACCCGCGCGCCGGGCATCGGTGGACAGCACGACCGACGCTTCCGCACCCGCCGGCTCGAAGCCCAGGCGTTCGATGCGCTCCGCGACATGATGGGTGGCCAGCAGAGCGCGCCCAGCCTCGTCCGTCTCGATCACATAGCTTCTGGTCAGGCCCTGTTCCATCACGTCCCGCATCGGAACCTTCTCCACATATTCCGACGTCATCACCGTCAGCAATGCTCCGTAATTCAGCCGGAAGCTGACATCCTCGCCGACGGCGAGCGGCGGATCGGCATCGGTGAGGTCGAGCACCAGATGGTCGCTGGAAGCCCCCAAAACGCGCACGCCGGCCCGCGTCGGCGTCAGTCCTTCCGCGATGACGTCCTCGCGCCCGATATTGGCAATGCCCCGGAGGCGATCGCCCTCGTCGATGAAGACGGGTACATTGCCGAAAGCGTCGATGCCGGATTTGCCGATCGGCATGGAGGGCTTCACCTTCACTTCCAGCAGTTCGCCCGTCAGCTCGAAAGCATCGCGGTCGAGGGCCTCCCAGGGTTGCTCCAGGAAGGTGTCGCGTCCGCCCTGCAGGATGGCCTCGCCGATCCTGAGATTGTTGACCCCCGCCGGCATGCCGCCGGCGAGCAGCAGGGGCAGCGAAGAGGAATTGCCGCCCGAAACCCAGTCGAGGTTCCGCCCGGTCACGCTCTCGACCTTGTAGGCATGGGCGACGAGCTGGTCGAGATTCTCCCTGGTGGGAATGATGGCGCCGAAACAGGTGAGATTGGTGCCGACACCGGCAATGCGCACACCGGGCAGCTCCATCACCGCCTCGACGGTGGGGATCAGGTCGCTCGGCCAGATCCCTTCCCGGAGATCGCCGAGGTCCACCATCAGGATGACGTCATGCACCCGCCCCAGCCGCTCGGCCACACGCGAGATCTCCCGCATCAGCTGAAGCTCGGACTGCAGGCTGATGTCCACCGTGCGCACCAGTTCCTCCACCCGCGACAAGGGTGGGCTGCGCAGCAGCATGATGGGGCAGTCGATGCCGGCATCACGCAGCCGGCGGATGTTCTCGAAGCGCGACTCGGCGATGCCGGCAACACCGCCGCGCAGCATTGCCCGCGCCACCTGCGGCATGCCGCAGGTACCCTTGGTCACCCCGAAGGGGGTGATGCCCGATCGGGCGCAGGTCTCGACGATGGTGCGGGCATTGTGTTCGATCCGGGAAAGATCGATGGAAATCTGGGGATCCGGCATCGCGTCAATTCCGGTAGAGCAGGCCTGTCGTGTCGATCTCCGGTCGGCGTCCGGCGATCAGGTCCGCGGTGAGCTTTCCCGAGCCGCAGGCCATGGTCCAGCCGACATGGCCGTGGCCGGTGTCGAGATAGAGATTGGCGTAGCGCGCCCGTCCATGCACCGGCACCGAGCCCGGCATCATCGGCCTGAGACCGGCCCAGAGCACGGCCTTGCTCTCATCGACGGCCCCGGGAAACAGGTCATGCGCCGTCCTGAACATGGCGGCGAAATCGGCAGGCCTGTGCGTGCGGTCATAGCCGGCGAACTCCGCCGTCGAGGCGATGCGCAGGCGATTGCCGAGGCGGGAATAGGCGATCAGCCTGTCCTCGTCGACCCCGCCCATGGTCGGCCCCTTGTCGTCGTCGACCGGGATGGTGGCGGTATAGCCCTTCACCGGATAGACGGGCACATCGATGCCGATCTTGCGGGCGAGCAGCGAACTCTCCGGGCCGAGCGACACCACGACGGCATCGCAGGCGACCGGCCCCTGGTCGGTCAGCACGGCCTTCACCCTGTCGCCCTCGATATCGAGGGCGGTCACGGTGGTCTTGAAGCGGAATTGCACGCCATGGCGCTCGCGAGCGAGTTCGGCAAGGCCGCGGGCGAACAGGCTGGAATCACCGGTCTGGTCCATCGGCGAATAGACGCCGCCGGCGATCTGGTGCTTGACGGCGGCAAGCCCCGGTTCCAGTTCCACCAGGCGCTCGCGATCGACGACCTCGATCTTCAGGCCGCGCTCGGCAATATAGCCCATATGCTTGGCGCCGGCATCGAGACTCTGCTGCGAACGGTAGAAATAGAGGATGCCCTTGCGCTTGTCGTCATAGGCAAGGCCGGTCTCCTCCTGCAACGCGTTGATGCATTGGCGCGCATAGAAGGCCAGCCTGAGCTTCACCTCGGTGTTGGCATTGGCACGGGCCTGCGTGCATTGCAGGAGGAAGCGCCAGGTCCAGGCCAGGAAATGCGGATCGAGATTGAAGCGGACCTTGATGCCCATGTCGGGCTTGTAGAGGGACTTGATGAAGGTCACGAGCGCGACCGGGGAAGCCCAGGCGGTGGAGTCGCCCGGCGATACCAGCCCGGCATTGCTCTGGCTGGTGCCGCAGGCAATATCGGCATGCCGCTCGATCAGCGTGACCGCATGGCCGTCTCTGGCAAGATACCAGGCCGCAGCCGTGCCGACGACGCCGCCCCCTAGAACGACAACTTTCATTGCGCCCTCCCCAAACGGAATTTTATTCCGTATTTTCAATTTATTATCGGCCTCGGCTGATCTTTTTTCCCATCATCGAGGACCGGGGACGCTCAGCTTACCGCCCCATGTTTGAAGGTCGGGGCGAAACCATCGGAATCGCCGTCATTGAACCGGATGAAGCGCGCCTCTTCCCGGAACTCCGCGCAGGATTGACGCCAGATCACGCCGGGCCAGACCAGTTCGACCGAGGCCTCCTGCGGCCGATAGAGCGCCGTGTAGAGCGTACCGTAGCCCCTTCCGTAGGAGGTCTGATAGACGGGCGGACGCAGGAAGCCCGCCAGGACGCTCTCGGTATTCTGATGGGCTGCCAGCGCCTTCTCCAGCGCCGCCTCCCTCTCCACCGATTTGGTGGTCTGGGCATGGCGCGCCCATTCCACGCCGTGCTGATGGTTGGTGCTGACGAGCTTTGCAGCCACCTCGGCCGGACGGTCGGGGTTGACATAGACGGTGGCGTGCCGGCCCGCGCGATCGACCATCGCCACCGAATAGGACATGTGCACCGGGATGCGCCGCAACATCTCGATCGCCTCGGCCGTGTTAGAGGCGAATTCCAGCATATAGCGCAGCACGATCGGAATGCCGAAGCCGGCCCCCGCGGCTGTCCGCCCGCCGAAGGAAAGCGAGACGGCGAGGCCATCCTCGTTGATGCCGTCGAGCACGCCCCACAGGCAATCGACCACGGCCACCACCCGCTTGCCGTTGAGGCGGGTGGCGAGCCACGACCCCTCCAGGAGACGCGGGCTGTAGTCGTAATTGCGGATCAGGGCGGGCTCGGGACCGGTGATGATCGCCTGGGAGCAGCCGCCGACATAGACCGGCGGGCACCACATCGACAGGAAGCGCGCCTCCAGATCGCCATCGCCGGCCGCCGAGACGATCGCCTCATAGGCCGGCAGAAGTTCCGGCATATGGGCACGCATCGCCTTCAAGCTCGCCAGATAGGTCGGGCGCGCCCTGATGCCGTCCCGCATGAACCAGCGGCTATAGGCATGCCAATGTCGGTCGAACAGCCGGCGCCATTTGGCACCGGGCCGGTCCTCTTCCACGGCTTCGAACAGGAGATCCATGATCGCGCTTACAGGATCTTGAACGAGCCGGCGGACGGCGTGTCGTCGCGCTGGACTTCCGTTAGCGGCTTGGTGGCGTAGAGCCGCTTGATGCCCTTGATCCAGTTGAGCGCCCGCTCGTTCAGGTCGAACTCGTCGTTCATCACCCGGCCTCGCGTGATCAGGATGCCGAGATCGGCACCCTCATAGCGATAGTCGCCGGGCCCCGTGATGCGCAGGAAAAAGGCTTCCTGTTCGTTCTCGATGGCCTGGCGGTGATAGTCGAAGCGGTCATAGGACACGCTCCCATCGGGCGCCATGTGATAGATGCCCGATGAGGGGACGTGGGTAACGATATCGACGATGTCGTCGGTCGCCTTGATCACCACCTGCGACCAGGAATCGATGAATTCCTTCTGGGCCCAGCGATTGTTCAGTTCCTCGACATCGATCTTGTACTTGATGCCGGAGAATTCCATCAGGTGGAACAGGAAGAGCGGCGCATCGGCATAGGCGAAGGCGGCGTGATTGGTCATCGAACTGGCGCCGCAGATGCGCGGGTTGAGCTCGCCCAGATAGACTTCGTTGTCCTTGACGTCGATCAGGAAGTCGAGGTCGAAATAACCGCGATACCCTTCCTTCACCAGCTGGTTGCCGAAGCGATAGGCCATGTCGCGCGCCTTGGCGCGGATGGTCTCGGAGAAGGCGCCAGGAAAGATCTCGTTGCCGCACCAGCCGCCCTTATAGGGCGTCAGCTCGGGCTGGCCGACAACTTCGGTGAGCAGCGGACCGACCAGCGTGCCGGATTTGGTGGCGCAGGCCTCCATGGTGGCGCCGCGGCACTTGATCCGCTTCATGATCTTGACCTCGTCCTCGGCCGAGATCTCCTTGGCGTATTTGTTGTAGTCGTCCTCGCTGGCGATGAAGAAGGTGGTGTGCCCGCTGTCGCCGAAAGCGGTCTGCACGACGAGATCGGTGCCGATGCCGGCCTTCTTGGCGGCGGCCAGCAGTTCCTCGTAGCTCTTGGCGCCGGCCAGCGTGTTGGGGACGGACGGCACCTTGGCCTTGTTGCCGATGCGCACCGTCTCCATCTTGTTGTCGCAGCGCTGACGCAGCGACGCCTTGGGGAACCACACCTCGATGCCGAGATCGTTGCAGATCTCCTCGGTCGTCTCGTCGAACATCAGGAAGGTCGCAACCGCACGCCCGCCGCGGCGCTTGATGTAGTCGATCACTTCCTTGTGCTGGAGAAGATAGTTGTTGATGTCCTCGATACTTTCGAATTCAGCGTGGGGAATCTCGCTGGGAACGAAGACATTGGGGTGGCGTCCGTCGAAGCAATCGATATAGCTGATGAATTTGAAGTTCCTTACCCATTCATCAATGCCGATCAGGTTGAAATTCGTTGCCGATATGAAATAGATCGGCTGCTCGTTGCGATGCATGACAACGCGCAGATCGGCAACATTACGAATGGTCTTCATTGCGAACCCCTTATGCTTTCCTGATCTTATCTTGTGCTTCTTCTTATGCTTTTTCTTGGGCATACGGTCAGACCCTAGCAAACCCGCTCGCTATCGTGTCAAGCGCGTCGTGACGTGCTTGACCTCGAGATAGGACGACATCCCCCAGGGGCCGAGCTCGCGGCCGATGCCGCTGGCCTTGAAGCCGCCCCAGGAGGTCTGGACGAAGATCGCCTGCGGGCTGTTGATCCAGACATGGCCGGCCTCCAGCGCATCGGCGACGCGATTGGCCTTGTCCCCATCCTCGCTGACGACGGTGGCCACCAGGCCGAAATCGCTGTCATTGGCGAGTTCGATCGCCTCGGCTTCAGTCTCGAAGCTGCGCACGCATAGCACGGGACCGAAGATCTCCTCGCGCCAGAGCGGGCTGTCGGCTGGGACGTCCCCGAAGATGGTGGGCTCGACGAACCACCCCTGGTCCAACCCGGCCGGCTTGCCGCCGCCGGTCAGCAGCTTGAGCCCATCGGCCTTGCCGCGCCCGATATAGGACAGCACCTTGTCGTGCTGGGGCTTCATGGTGATCGGGCCGATCTGGGTATCCTCGTCAAGCGGATCGCCCGGTCTGAGGGCACGCGCCGCCGCCACCACCGCCTCTACCAGCCTGGGAGCAATCGAGCGCTCGACCAGGAGGCGCGAGGTCGCCGAGCACATCTGGCCGGCGTTGAAGAAGATGCCGCCGAGAATGCATTCCACCGCCTGGTCGAAATCGGCATCACCGAAGACCACGATCGGCGACTTGCCGCCAAGTTCCAGGCTGACCGATTTGGTACCGGGGGCACCGGCCGCCATCACCCGCGCGCCCACTGCATTGGAACCGGTGAAGGAAATCTTCGCTACATCCGGATGCACCGTCATCGGCGCCCCGACCCGCTCACCGGTGCCGGTCACGATGTTGAGCACGCCGGGCGGCAGGCCGATCTCGGCGGCGATGACACCAAGCTCCAGCTCGACCACGGGCGTGATTTCGGATGGTTTCAGCACGACGGTACAGCCAGCCGCCAGCGCCGGCGCCACCTTCCAGGAGGTGGTCACCAGCGGGAAGTTCCAGGGCACGATCAGGCTGGCGACACCCGCCGGCTCGCGGCGCAGACGCGCCCCGAAGGCCGCATCCGGCACCGGCACGGTCCGATCCTGGCTGGCTTCGAGATCGGCCGCCAGTTCGGCGTAATAGGCGAAGGACGCGGCCGCATCCGCCATGTCGATCCGGGCTTCGCCGAGCGGCTTGCCATTGTTGCGTGAGGAGATGCGGGCAAGCTCCTCCGCCCTTTCGGTCAGCCTGTCGGCGATCGCCTTGAGATGACGCCCCCGTTCACGGCCTCCGGCGGCGCGCCAGGCCGGAAACGCCGCCTTCGCTGCCTCGACCGCCTTGGCGACATCGGCAGGACCGCCTGCCGCGACCTGGTGATAGGCAACGCCTCGATAGGGATCGAAGACCGCAATTTGCCCCGGTTCCAGGGGATCCTGCCAGCGACCGTCGATGAAGAGCTGGTGCTGCATGGAGGCCCTCATTGCGCCAATGCGGATGCCAACGACGAGCCCGCCCGGATCTCGATTACGGTGGGCACGTCGCGCGTGGCGGAGGCGGCAAGCTCCTGCGTCAATTCCTCGATGGTGCCAGGCAGCGCCGCCGCGCAGCCGAGCGCGCGGGACAGGCCGACAAAGTCCGGCGTGAAGATGTCAACGCCGATCTGCGGGATATCCCTGTCCGCCATGAAGGCCTTGATTTCGCCATAGGAGGTGTTGTTCCAGATGATCACGGCGGTGGCGATCCTGGATTCGACGGCGCTCGCCAGTTCCTGCAGGGAGAATTGCAGGCCGCCATCGCCGATCAGGCAGACGGACGGGCGGTCCGGCGCGCCGAGCTTGGCGCCGAAGGCCGCGGGAAGACCATAGCCGAGCGTGCCATAGCCGGTTGAGGAGTTGAAAAAGGATCGGGGCTGGGGTGCCTGGTAGAACTGGTTGACGGCATAGACCGGCTCTGTCTGGTCGCCGGCCACAACCGCGTCCGGCAGGGTCTTCGTCACGATCTCCATCAACCTGCCGTGCACGCGGCAGGCAGGCCACAGGCCGGCCTCGACCTTGGCTCGCACGGCCTTGGCGCGTGCCTCGCCCTCACCCGCCGGGCGTCCCTCGCCGAGAGCGGCCGAAAGGGCGCAGGCCGCCAGCTTGGCATCGGCCGCGATCGGCAGGTCGCAGCGCAGGCCGGCCGCGAGCTGGAGCGGATCGATGTCGATACGGATCAGCGGCCCGCCGAAATCGAGCGGCTTGGGCTCGGGGTACATTTCTGTCTCGCCGAACTCGGTGCCGATGGCGAGGATCGCATCGCTGGCTGCGAGTTCCTCCAGCAGAGGCTCCATGCCGAGATTGCCGTTGAGGGCGAGCGGGTGGCCGGGTTTCAGGATGCCGCGGCCATTGATGGTGGTGAAGACAGGCGCATCGAGCTTGCCGGCGATGGCGGTGATCTCGGCCGCCGCATCGGCCGCGCCGCCCCCCGCCACGATGAGCGGGCGTCTGGCGCTCTTGAGGATGGACGCGGCCTTTTCGATATCGACCGCGCCCGCGGAGGCCTTGGCCGGCAGCGGCCAGGCCTGTGTCGGCAGGTGGCCGGCCGGCGCCACGATGACATCGAGCGGAATTTCGATATGTACCGGACGCGGGCGCTGGGAATTGAATACGGTGAAGGCGCGCGCCATCACCTCGGGCAGCTGATCGGGATCGAGCAGCGTATGGCTGAAGGCACTAACCCCGGCCACCAGATTGCGCTGGGAGGGCAGTTCGTGCAGCCGCCCCTGCCCCATCGCCAGCTGCTCCCGCGCGTTCACCGCCGAGATGACCAGCATCGGTACCGAATCCGCATAGGCCTGGCCCATGGCAGTGGCGATGTTGGTCATGCCCGGGCCGGTGACGATGAAACACACGCCAGGCTTGCCCGTCACTCGGGCATAGCCGTCGGCCATGAAGCCGGCGCCCTGCTCATGGCGCGGCGTGACATGACGGATCTTCGTGGCCGGCAGGCCGCGATAGAGTTCCACCGTATGCACGCCGGGAATACCGAAGATCAGGTCGACGCCATAGGATTCCAGCAGCCTGACCAGATATTCGCCGGCGGTGAGGGACGAGCCTGACATGTGATGCACCGCTTCTTGAGGTCTATCGCCGCTGCACGCCCGGGAGCACGCAGAGCATTTCGAACAGGAGATTGGCCGCGGTGATCGCGGTGTTTCCGGCCGGATCGTAGGGCGGCGACACTTCGACGAGATCGCAGCCGACCAGGTTGAGGCCCCAGCAGCCGCGGATGATCTCGAGCGCCTGGATGGTGGTGAGGCCGCCGATTTCCGGCGTGCCGGTACCGGGGGCGATGCTGGGATCGAGGCTGTCGATATCGTAGGTCAGATAAACGGGTCCGCTGCCGACCTGGGCGCGAACTTCCTCCATCAGCGGCGTCAGCGACTTGTGCCAGCACTCTTCGGCCTGTACCACGCGGAAGCCCTGCTCGCGCGGCCAGTCGAAATCGTCGGCGGCATAGCCGGTGCCGCGCACGCCGATCTGCACGCAGCGCTTGGTGTCGAGCACGCCTGCCTCCACCGCCCGGCGGAAGGGCGTGCCATGGGCGATCGGCTCCCCGAACATATGTTCGTTGATATCGGCATGGGCATCGACATGGATCAGGCCGACGGGTCCGTATTTCTCGGCCATGGCGCGCAGGATCGGATAGCTCAGCGTGTGGTCACCGCCCAGCGTCAGTGGCCGGCAGCCATTCCTGATGATCTCGCGATAGGCGTCGGTGATGATGTCGACGCATTTGGGCAGGTTGAAGGTATCGATGGCGACGTCACCGATATCGGCGACCTGCAGGCTGTCGAACGGGGCGGCACGGGTCGCCATGTTGTAGGGGCGGATCATGCAGGATTCGGTGCGGATCTGGCGTGGCCCGAAGCGGGTGCCCGGCCGGTTCGAGGTGCCGATATCCATGGGAATGCCGACGAAGCAGGCGTCCAGCCCCTCCGTGGTCGGCTGCGTCGGCAGCCGCATCATGGTAGCGGGACCGCCGAAACGCGGCATCTCGTTTCCGCCGAGCGGCTGGTTGAAGGATTTGGCCGTCATGATTTCCTCCGATGGAGCCGGCGCTCACTCCTGCGCGACCGCCCACCCCTGAACTTCGAGTAAACTGGGCCCCGAGGACCCAGTTTTTGGTACCCGGTAATGCCCTACTCGTCCACGCGCGGCAGGATGAGGCAGGGTACCGGCGAGTTATGCGCGATCTTGCTGGAGTTGGAGCCGAGGAACACTCGCATCAGAGGCCCCAGGCTGCTCGAGCCCACCACCAGCAATTCGGCATTCGCCCAGAGCAGCGAATCGAAAGCAGCCTTCCAGTTCTTGCCGTCGCCGATCTCCCCGGAGATCTCGACAGGCCCGTCCCAATGATCGAGGACGGCGGCCTGCGCAGCGCTTGCCTGTTCGCGCAGGGTGTTGGAGACGATGTTCTCGGCGTCATAGCCTGCGCCGGTCGGATACATCTGCTTGTCGCGCACCACCAAAGTCACCAGGCGCAGGGGAACGCCGAGCAATTGGGCAAGATCGGCACTGCGCCTGGCCAGCCCCGGCGAAGAGGCACTGCCGGCAAAGGCGCAGCTCAGCCGCCGCACCTGCGTCCTCGCATCGGCTGAATAGCCCCGTGGCGCCACGGCGACGGGCAGATGAGCCGAGCGCAGCACATCCGTGGTGACATGCCCCTCCCCGAAACGGCCGAGCGGGGCGGCACGGGTCGAGCCCAGCACCAGGCAGTCGGCACCGATGTCGGAGGCCACCTGCAGCAGTCCTTCACGGGCGGATGCGGCGGAGACGATGACGAATTCGGCCTGGACATCGGGAGGCAGGCTCGCCTTGGCCTTCTCCTGCGCCTTGGTGGCGTGCTGGTGCAGGAAATTGCCATACTCGCCATCGACACGCGCCGGCGACGGCGGGCCCCAGGTATCGGGCGTGACGGTGCACACGACCAGGGAGGCGCCGCAGGAGCGCGACAGCACCGCGCCGAGGGCGAGCGCCTCGCGCCCGCCCTGGTCGGCGGAAAGGCCAACGAGATATTTCATTGGGCTGCCTCGCCGACGGCGTTGTCAGGGATCTCCAGCCGCGAATGGCGGGCCGAATAGGTGAAGTAGAGCAGCGCCGCGATCGCGATCCACACGCCGGTAATGGCGTAGACGATGCCGCTCAGCCGCAGGATTAGATAGACGCAGGCGATGATCGAGAGGATCGGCAGCACCGGGCCGAACGGGACCCGGTAGCCGCGCTGCATGTCGGGCTGGGTATAACGCAGGATGAGCACGCCGGCAGAGACCACGGTGAAGGCCACCAGCGTGCCCATGCTGGTGAGATCCCACAGCAGCCCGGCCGGAACGAAGGCGGCGATCAGAGCCACGAAGACCGAGACGATGATGGTGCAGGCAACCGGCGTCATGGTGCGCGGGTTCACGTCATGGAAGATGGCCGGCAGCATGCCGTCGCGGGACACCGCGAACAGAATGCGCGACTGGCCGTAAAGCACGATCAGCGTCACCGAGAAGATCGAGATCACTGCGCCGGCCGCAAGGAGATTGGCAGGCCAGGCCGCGCCGGTGATGTTCTGGAGGATGGTGGCGAGGCCCGCTTCCTGCCCGTCGAACTGGCTGGCCGGCTGCACGCCGAGAGCGGCAACGGCGACGAGGACATAGAAGGAGGTGACGATCACCAGGGCCGCAATGATAGCGAGCGGCAGGTTCCGCTTGGGATTGACCACTTCCTCGCCGGCCGTCGACACTGCATCGAGGCCCACGAAGGTGAAGAAGATCGACGCGGCCGCCGCCTGCACGCCGTTAAATCCTTTCTCCCCGAAGAAGGGCGTGAAATTGGCAGCGTTGAAAGCGCTGCCGGCAATCACGATGAACAGCGTCAGCACCGCCAGCTTGATCAGCACCATGATGGCGTTGGTGCGGGCCGATTCCTTGGAGCCGCGCAGCAGCAAGAGGCAGCACAGCGCCACCAGGATCACGGCCGGCAGGTTGATCAGGCCGGAGCCGTCGGCGAAAAACGCCATGGCAAAGGGGTTGTCGCTGTCAGGAAGCGTGATCGGCCCCTTGATCATCCAGCCGGGCAGCACGATGCCCGTCAGATTGCTCAGGAGCTTCTCGACATATTCGGCCCAGCCGACCGCCACCGCGGCGGCAGAGATGCCATATTCAAGCACCAGGCAGGCGGCCACGAAGAAGGCGACGCCCTCGCCCAGCGTGGCGTAGGCGTAGGAATAGGAAGAGCCGGAGACCGGGATCATCGAGCTCATCTCGGCATAGCACAGCGCCGACAGCCCCGCTGCAACGGCAGCGATGACGAAGGAGATCACCACTGCCGGCCCTGCGACGGGTACCTGCTCGCTCAGCACGAAGAAGATGCCGGTACCAATCGTGGCACCCACGCCGAACATGGTGAGCTGGAACAAGGTGATGGAGCGGCCGAGATGGCCGTGGCCATCACCGCTGTCAGCGGTATCGGCGACCAGTCGACTGACCGGCTTCTTGCGGGTGAGCCGCTCGATGAGGGATGACGCCATGGTTTCACTTCCCCTGGATTGCCCTTGCGGGTGCCTTCTTATTGTGCGCCAGTGTAGCGTCGGACCCAGCAAAAGTGCTGCCAAATTTCCGTCACATTTCAACACTTGCTGCTGTCCGAGCATGGCTGCGCGCAAGTTTGTGCCGCCGGGAACCCAGGCCCCGTCTTGACGAGATCACCCGCAGGGTATCCTCATGCCGCCTAGAAAGGCGGGCCCGCTGGAGTCGCGGCGGGAGGTCGAGCGGCAGGGAGCGAAACAATGAAAGACGATGATGGCTCGATCCGGCTCGACCAGGTCGACCTGCGCATCCTGGCGCGCCTGCAAGCCGATGCCCGCGCCACCAACCAGGAACTTGCCGATGCGGTGGGCCTGTCGCCGAGCCCCTGCCTGCAGCGCGTCAAGCGTCTCGAAAAAGCCGGCGTAATTTCGAGCTACCACGCCAGCATCGACATCGCCAAAGTCTGCCGCCATGTCGACGTCATCGCCGCCGTGACCTTGAACAGCCATGGCCTCGACGATTTTCTCGCCTTCGAGAAGATGGTGATGGCCATGCGCTATGTGGTGGAATGCACCAAGGTGAGCGGTCCGATCGACTATCTGGTTCGCTTCGTCTGCCCCGATATCGGTTCCTATCAGATGCTGTCGGACGAATTGCTGAAGCTCGGCCCCAAGATCGGCAATCTGTCGAGCTATATCGTGCTGAAATCGACCAAGCCGTTCAAGGGCGTGGCCCTCGACGATCTCGTCGCTCCACAGCCCCGCTCCGTGCTCCGCTTGGATTCCGCCGCGAAAACCGCTACCCGGCAACTGGAGTGAGTCCATGAGAACCGGAAAAACATGTCAGGCATTCACCCCGAGGTGAACGACGCATCGGCCCCGCTTCCGCGGCGGGACAATTCCCGCTTCCTGATTGCCGGCATCCAGATGCCCGTGCCGGTCACCGGGCAGAACATTGCGGCGATGGCGGCCCAATTGGAAAAGGCGGTCGCGCTCTATCCCGGCGTCGACATGGTGGTGTTCAGCGAACTGGCCGCGCACGGGCCCCTGCACGCCTGTGCCGCCGCCGATCCTCGCGCGGACGAGGCCGTCTTCCAGGCGCTGGCTGCCAAGCATCGCATCTGGATCATTCCCGGCAGCGTTTTCGTGGAGCGTGAAGGCAAGACCTACAACCATGCCGTGGTGATCAATCCTGCCGGCGAAATCGTCGGCCGCTACGACAAGATGTTTCCCTTCATGCCGTTCGAGGCGGGTGTGACGGGCGGCAGCGAGTTCCTGGTCTTCGACGTGCCGGACGTCGGCCGTTTCGGCCTGTCGATCTGCTACGACATCTGGTTCCCGGAGACCACACGCACCCTGACCTCGGCGGGCGTCGAGGTGCTGATCCACCCGGTACTGACGGGCACGACCGATCGCCAGGCCGAACTGGCCATCGTCCAGGCTACCGCGGTGATGTTCTCCTGCTACGTCTTCGACGTGAACGGTCTGGATGGCGGCGGTGTCGGCCGCTCGCTCGTCGTCGATCCCACCGGCGTGGTGCTGCATCAATGCGGCCAGGCCACCGAGATCTTCCCGATCAACATCGACCTCGGGCTCGTCAGGCAGGTTCGCACCGAGGGAGCCAATGGTCTCGGGCAGGTGCTGAAATCGTTCCGCGACAAGAATGTCGTGCTGTCGACCTATGCCGACAATGGAAGCTCGGCCTATCTCGACAGCCTCGGTCCCCTGGTTCCTATGCGCAAGCGCAACTGGGCCTGAGCGGTTCAGAGCATCTCCAATCCCTGCTTGCGGCGCGGCGGCGAAAAGGCGGCGTCGAGGCTGCTGCGATCGGCATCGCTGAGCTTGATCGCCAGCGACCCCAGATTCTCCTTCACCCGTTCGGGATGACGGCTCTTGGGAATGGCAACGATTCCGGGCTTGTCGAGCACCCAGGCGAGCGCGATCTGTGCGGGGGTCGCCCCATGCTCGCGCGCTATCGCTTCCAGCACCCGGTTCCTGGCCAGCGCTCCCTGCTCGATGGGGGAATAGGCCATGATCGGCATGGAGCGTTCGCGGCAATGGCCGATCAGGTCGTACTCGATCCCGCGCCGCGTCAGGTTGTAGAGCACCTGGTTGGCCTGACAGTCCGGGCTGAGTGCTTCGACCTCCTGCATGTCATCCACGTCGAAATTGGAAACGCCCCAGCGCAGGATCTTGCCGGCCTGCTTCAGTTCGCCGAAGGCCGCGATCGTCTCCTCTAGCGGCACGGAGCTTCGCCAATGCAGGAGATAGAGGTCGAGGCGGTCCGTGCCCAGCCGCTTCAGGCTCTCCTCGCAGGCGCGAACCACCTGGCGGCGGCCAGCATTCGAAGGCAGGACCTTGGAGACGAGATAGGTCTGATCGCGCCGTCCCGCGATCGCCTGTCCCACCACCTGTTCGGCACCGCCGCTGCCATACATCTCGGCGGTATCGATCAGGCCAATGCCGAGGTCGAGCCCGGCGCGCAAGGCGGTGACCTCCGCCGCAGCCTCACGCCTCTGCTCCCCCATCCCCCAGGTTCCAAGCCCGAACACGGGCATAGCGGAACCATCCGGCAGCCGGGTGGTGGGAATGTTCGTCATGGCGGACTCCTCGAATTGGCGCCGGGGACAGGACGATCCCCGACGCGGTGGCGATCCTATCGCCCGTTCCGCCGGATTTCGACCCCTGCTCCCGATCATGCGCATCACGCCGCCCCAAGAGAGGAAAATCGACACGGAATGCGGTGACCACCCCGGTGTCCGGCCCCGGTTTTACCGATTTCCCATACCTCTTTGCGGTAGATGGGGAAGAAAAAAGGAGTGAAGGAAAGGCCATGCCGGCGCCCGAAACCGGCGGGCCGTAAACGCCGCTAAACCACTCAAGGCCTCTCCTTACGTCATCTGGCACCGTGACGGCGGCACGACAGCTACGTCTCCTGGCCGCATGGTGGAATGGATTGCTACTTTCGATCGAGGAAAAAATCGATTTTCCTGCATCACCCTAAAAATACCCCGCAAATTTGCCGGTCTGCATTTTGAGATCGATTTCATTAAGTTGTCTCGGAGCAATCTACCTTCCACCCGAACGACCCCAGTGAGCTAGGCATCCATGAAAGAGCCGAAAGACCCGGCCATCGCAGCGGCACTCGAATATGAGTTCGCCACGCATGACGCGATAGCCAATCTCAGGGACCGCAGATCCCCGGCAAAGGTCAAGGCCTGCCTTCGCTGGGCCGATGCCCTGTTGCAGCTCGAAGCCCTACCCGAATCCGATCATCGCCGCGCCGGCGATTTCCTGGCCATGCGCGGCAAGATTCCGATCGAGGCCCGCAGGATCATCACCGATGCCATGGTGCGCCTGGATGCCGCTGCCATGGCCGCCGAGTGCCGCTTCGCCAAGACGCAGACCAAACACTGACCCCCGATACCGTCGAACCGTCTCTGAACGCACCGCGCGCTTGCCGCCCGCGGTGTCGTCTTATTTGACGGTACGCGATCGTGCGACAAGACAGGCAGCAGAGATCGGAATGTCGGGACGACCGGACCAGCCTAGAGTCGTCGTGAGCCCATCATGATGACGAAAGGACGAGCCCATGCCTGGCCATCCCCGCCCCCAACCCGTTTCCCCGCCTGCGCCTGCTTCTTCCGGTGGCGACCGGATCGCCGCCTATGACTGGGAAGGCCTGGCGCAGGAACTCGACGATTATGGCTGCGCCGTATTGGGCGGCCTGCTCTCGCCCGAGGAATGCCGGGGCATTGCCGATCTCTACGATCAGGAACGGCATTTCCGCAGCCACATCCATATGGCCAGGCATGGCTTTGGCCGAGGCGAATATCGTTACTTCGCCTATCCCTTACCAGCGCTGATTGGTGAGCTCAGAACCGCGCTCTATCCCCGCCTCGCCGCCACCGCCAATGCGTGGAACGAGCGCATGGGAATCCAAGAGGCCTATCCGGCGGCCCATGCCGATTTTCTGAAGGCCTGCCATGCGGCCGGCCAGAACCGGCCGACCCCATTGCTGCTGCAATATGGGCCCGGAGACTTCAACTGCCTCCATCAGGATCTCTATGGCGACCTGGCCTTCCCGATCCAGGTCGCCATTCTCCTTTCGCAGCCCGGCCGCGATTTCACCGGCGGGGAGTTCGTCCTCACCGAACAGCGGCCCCGCATGCAGAGCCGGGTCGAAGTCGTGCCCTTGCGCCAGGGCGATGCCGTCGCCTTCGCCGTGCATAATCGGCCCGTCCAGGGCAGCAGGGGCTCCTATCGCGTCAATCTGCGCCACGGTGTAAGCCGTGTTCGCTCGGGACACAGGCACACTGTGGGCCTGATCTTCCATGACGCCCGATAAGACAGCACCGGGGAGACGAGAAGCGCCGCCTTCCCGCAGATGGCGATCAGGGTTGTGCAGAGGCGGAAGAGTGCGGCACGATCTCCTGGCCGTTGGGTGCAGCTCCCAAGCGTTCCACTCTCACTACGTCGCCGGGATAGACCGGATCGGCTTCGTTCGCCTCGATGGTCTGCGTCTTGTCCCCGACCCGCCGGATGATGGCAAAGGTCAGCTTGCTGTTGAGGTTGCCCATCTGGGAGACCACAGCCTGCGGCGCCTGCACCTCGGCGTTGTAAACGAGCCCCTGTGTCGTGGTCGTCTTTTCGGCATTCACGGAGATCTTGCCCCGTACATCGGAGATCTCGGTCAGAATGTCGTTGCGCCGTTTGTTGTGCAGGTCGACGACATCGCGTTCCGCCTTGGAGATGTCCTGCTGGGCACGCAAGATCAGCAGGTCGATATCGAGGCGATTGCTTTCGAATTGCGAGACGTTCTGATCCAGCGCCAGTTTGCGCGAGGCGACGGCCAGGCCTTTGGACACCAGGCCGTTGACGTTATCCAGTTCTTCCTTGGCCAGTTCGAGCTGGCGCTGCAGCGACTGGCTCTTGGCCTTGAGGGATTCGATCTCCGAACCGAGCAGCTTCTTGGTCTGGTTGATCGCATCCTCCTGCGAGCGCAACGCCTGCTTGCGCGCTTCGAACAGGAGCTGCTCCTCCTTCATCATCTGGGCGACCTGCGGCGTATCGGCCTGGCTCATCAGGTCCTTGGGGAAGGTAATGGTATCACTGCCCTGCAGCTCGGCATCGAGGCGCGCCTCGCGCGCCAGCAGCCCCAGCCGTTCCACCGCCAGGGTCCTGAGATCGCCGCGATTGACCAGGCTCTCCCGCTGGAAACTGAGGAGACCGAAATCGGAGACGCGCAGCACGCCTCCCGCCGTGCTGACGGCCTGGAGCACGGTAAGGCCGGGCTTATAGGGATACTGGCCGGGCGTGGTCACCATCCCCAATATATAGAAGGGCCGGTAGGTCGACACTTCCACCGAGGCATCCGGCCGGTTGGAGAGCCCGATGCTGGCCTGCAGTTTCTCACCGATCAGGACAGACAGGTCGCCCGTGCTCTTGCCTGCCGCCGGCACCTCACCAATGAGCGGCAGGGAGACGTTGCCGGACGCGCCCACCACGAATTCGCCGGTCAACGCGGCCCATTCATGCACCTCGCTGGAGGAAGCCCGCCAGTCATAGACTCTGATCTTGAGCTTGTCCTCCGGACCGAGCAGATAGGGCTCCGCCAGCGCCGTCGTTGCGATACCCACCGTGGCGACTGCCGTGGTGAGCACGGCGATCGCCACGCGACGCAGGCCGGAACGTCGTGATTTGCGGGAAATTGCGGCCCTGTGAAATGCTTCGAAACTCATGAGGCTCAATACCGTCCTTCAATGAACGGACCTTGCGGAAAGGCCCGATCCAGTCTGCTTTGAAATAACGCAGCGACGCTGTCACATCGACTATGCCTGCGCGCTCTTTTCATGCACGCGCCGATCGACATAAGCGCGCATCTTCTCGGTGAAGACTTCCTTGCCGAAGCCTGCCGCATGGGCCGTGATGGCTGAGGGATCGATATCCATCGCTTCCAGACGCTCGATGGCATCGATGATGGCTTCCACGCTCTGTGTCTGGAAGAACACCCCGGTCCTGTCGGCAATCACGGTTTCCGTCGCTCCTCCCCGCCCATAGGCGATCACGGGACGCCCGCTGGCCATCGCTTCCACCGGCACGATGCCGAAATCCTCCTCGCCAGGGAACACCAAGGCACGGCAGCGGGCATAATGGTGCTGCAACGCGCCGAAGGGTTGCGGTCCCAGGACCGAAACGGTCGGCCCAGCCATGGCCTTGACCTTGGCGAACATCTCGCCGCCGCCAATGATGACGAGTTTCTTGCGGGTTCGGTTGAATGCCTCCACCGCGAGATCCGGCCGCTTGTAGCGGACCAGCTCCCCCACCATCAGGTAGTAGTCTTCCAGTTCGGACGCCTCGACGGGACGGAATGCCATCGTATCGACGGGTGGGAATATGACATCTGAATCGCGTCGATAATAAGACTGGACGCGCCGGGCCACGGTTTTCGAATTCGATACGAAATGATCGACGCGTGACGCAGAGGCCGCATCCCAGTTGCGAATGTAATGCGCGATCGGCGGCATCATCATGCGCGTGAGGAAACCGCTGCGCTCGCGATAGTCATGGAACATGTTCCAGATGTAGCGCATGGGCGAGTGGCAATAACAGATATGAGTCGCATCGGCTGGCGGAACGATGCCCTTGGCCGGCCCGGACTCGCTGCTGATCACCAAGTCGTAGCCGCGGAGGTCGAGATTTTCGAGGGCCATCGGCATCAGGGGCAGGTAGGACTTATAGAGGCGATGGGCCGCGGGCAGGCGGTCGATAAAGGATGTCGACACCTTGTGCCGGCGGATCACAGGCGACACGGCATCGGCCCGATAGACATGGGTGAAGATGTCTGCCTGCGGGAAAAGCTCGCAGAGCGCCTCGATGACCTTTTCGCCGCCGCGCATGCCGACGAACCAGTAATGTACGATTGCAACTCGCATTGCACCAATTCTTCCTGCGGGGCCCAAGTCGAATGCCCGATTCAAAGCACAAATACAGTTTTCGTCGTCCGCTCCCAAGCATTCGGACGTACGACGAAGGGGGTAATACGCCCCATTCCGCCAGAGCACGAAACGCCCGGCAAACTGCGACGGGGGTGACCGCAAGCGTTGCGGATTAGCATGTGCCGGCCGGCCACGACGTGCGTTCTAGCACACATCCCGCCCGGGTGAGGTATTGGCCATTTTTCGCCCGAAACCCGCCAAATTCCTAGTGAGCCCCGCCATGATTGCGCTTTCGGTACTATCCATTCCCTCCCTTCGAAGGCCCACCCTATGGCGCAGATGCCTCCCCGGCGGCGCCGAAAGCATGGCAGTCCTATTCGAGAGTCTAAGATCGGCTAACACTACCCCTCCCCGGGGTAAGGAAAAATGCGGCCACGATGGGGAGAATTAAGCCAGCCAACCTTCCAAAGAGATAGACGTAACCCCTTTCCGTAACGCGGCTTCCGCCTACCCCTACCTCTTAAACCGTATGGAGTAATTCAAACTCTATCCTTTTTGTATAGGGGTATGCCGCCAACTCACCGCAACGGTAGGTACCAACCCCCCCAAATTCCAACAGCTCTAATCCTTGATTTCCAACACAAAATTCAGCAATTCAGGATCAATAAATTCATCCAAATCAAAACACGTTTCGGCTTGTTTTTTAAGAACGTCGGCAAAAACTTCAAAACGCCGTACCAAGTCCGATTTTGTTTTGGCTGCTGCAGCGCAATATGCTGAACGGCAGTGCCACCCGGGATGAATACCATAACGTAATGCAGCACTCTGACCGAGGCGAGAGATGGAAAACTTGGCTAGCTCGAACAATCTTAGCCGTATACCCGGCAAAGACGATGCTTCCTTGTTCCAATCAAATAGGCAAAAAAGCGGCCTATCCCTGGAATTGGCAAGAGGAGGCAAGCGCGTGCTCGATATCGTCACTGCCTCGGCTGCACTCGTCTTCCTAATGCCACTTTTCGTGCTGCTGCTCGGAGTGCTGCTCGTCCTTCAGGGCCGGCCGATTTTCATTCGGCACAACCGCGTCGGACGTGGTGGCGCACTCTTTCCCTGCCTGAAGTTCCGTTCGATGGTAACCAACTCGGAGGAAGTGCTGCGCGAGCACCTTGCTGCCAACAGTGCTGCCCGCCAGGAATGGGAAGAGACCCACAAGCTCAAGAATGATCCGCGCATCACGCCGCTCGGCCAGTTCCTGCGCAAGTCCAGCATCGATGAGCTGCCCCAGCTCCTCAATGTAATCCGGGGTGACATGAGCCTTGTCGGCCCGCGCCCGATCGTCCGCGATGAAATGGTGCGCTACGGCGCCCATATCGAGGACTATCTCAAGGTGCGTCCCGGCCTCACCGGCTTGTGGCAGGTCAGCGGCCGCAGCGACGTGTCCTACCAGCACCGCGTCAGCCTCGATGTCCGCTATGTGCGGGAATGGAGCCTGTGGAGCGACATCGTCATCATCCTGAAGACGATCCCCGCCGTACTGCGTCCCTCCGGCTCCTATTGAGCTTGGTTCAAGAGTCGGCCGCAGTTCAAGCGATCGAATAACTGTCAGCCTTGCGCCCGAAGCACCACCGACTTCGGGCGTTCTTTTTTTGACTGTTGTGGCTTGTCTCGGCCGACATCCCGCACGCTGGTCCTCAGGTTGCTTGCATCGAAGGGGAATGCCTGCGATGAACATCGACACACTGCCGCAGTCGAGCGCAATTGACACGGCTCCCGCCCCACGAGCTCTTTCGGCCACCATGACCGAGCCGCTTTCCTTTGCGATCAACGGGCGTTTCCTCACCCAACCGGTCACCGGCGTGCAACGTTATGCGCGGGAAATCACCGCGCATATCGACGACCTCCTGCAGGAGCAGGGAGGACGAGCCAGCCTCTATTTGCCCGGCAGCAGCGAGGCGCCTGCCTATCGGGCCATCCAGACCAAGCGATCCCAGCGCCTGCGCGGGCATTTCTGGGAACAGATGACGCTGCCCACGCTCGATCGTCGCTTCCTGCTGAATCTGTGCAATTTGGGACCCGTCGTACGCCGCAGGCAGATCGTCTGCATCCATGATGCGAATGTCGCGAATATGCCGGCGAGCTACAGCAAGGCGTTTCGCGCCGTCTACGGCACGCTCCTGCCGCTGCTGGTCCGGCGCGCCGCCGCGATCACCACCGTCTCGCATTTCTCGGCGGGCGAGCTTGCGCGCCATCTGCCGATCGCTCGCGAAGACATTGTCGTTCTGCCCAATGGCCACGAGCATGTCTTTCGCTGGAATGCATCCCGCTCCTCGATTCGCAGCAAGCACCGGTTCGAGCGTCCCTATGTCTTCATCATCGGCAGCCGCGCCCGCCATAAGAATGTCGCCATGGTGCTCGAGCTCGCCGAAGCCCTTGACGAACTCGGCATCGACATTGTCGTGACCGGCGGCCAATCCAGCATTTTTGCCACGGAAGAACACGGGACTCCCGCTCCGAATGTCCGGTTCATGGGCTTCGTCGACGATGACGACCTGGCAGCCTTGCTGCAAGGCGCGCTGTGCCTGCTGTTTCCCTCCTTTACCGAAGGGTTCGGTCTGCCGATCATCGAGGCCATGGCACTCGGCTGCCCCGTGATTTCATCCGATCGGGCCAGCATGCCGGAAGTATGCGGTGAGGCCGCCTTGCTGGCGCCGCCCGACCAACCCGCGACTTGGCTCCGGCATATCCAGAGCCTGGCCTCCTCCGACACTTTGCGCTCCGCCTTCGTCGAACAGGGGCGCAAGCGTGTCGAAGCCTTTTCATGGCGAAAATCGGCCCAAGGCTATCTCGACCTCATCCGCGAGAGGCAGGCCGGAAAAGCATGACATCTTTTTTGGAAAGTCATGCCATCGCCGCAACATGTTTTCAGTATGTGATTTGAGCTTGGCGCGCTGCGAACGCCAATCGGCCAAACCTTTCGTGATCATGACCAATAGTATTGCGAGCCAAGCATTGCGACATTCCTTCCCTAACTCTATAAGCGCGGCATTCGACCTGAACTCTGCACTGCCGGCGCGGAACTGGTCGCGCGGCAGCGCTCTGCTTCCGGGCTTTCTACAAAGTGAAACGTTCGAGCGCGCTCGAACCGGATCGTTGGGATTGCACGCGGTCCCGTCGTTCTAATGTCGCCCTGTTCATGGATTTTGTTGAAGGTTCGAGGCCGCTGACATGCTCTATCTCAGGCCGCTGAATGATCAGCCCACGAGTTTCGGCTTGCGCGACATTCTCGTCGAGATCATGCGCTATGCCCGGGGCCTGGTGCTGTGGTTCATCCTCTGCGTCGTCGCCGCGATCATCTATATCGTCAGCACGCCGCCGGAATTTTACGCGGCCTCCTTCGTGATTCTGGAGCCGAGAAGCTCGTTCTCGAGTTCCCAGGGGGTCGATCCCGGCCTCCTGCAGACCAACCTCGATAATTCGCAGATCGAGAGCCAAATCCAGATCGTCAAGTCTGAACGGGTTCTGCGCCTGGTGTTCCAAACGCTCAATCTGCAGAACGACCCCGAGTTCGTTGGTCCGCTGCCGGCCCAGGGCGTGACGCCGGATCTGGTCAAGCGTCACGACGCGGCCGCCTTCGCCACTTTCAGCGACCGCGTCACGGTGCGCCGAATCGGCCAATCCCTGGTGCTGGAGATCGGCTACCGGTCGAAATCCGCGACCAAGGCCGCCTCGATCGCCAATTCGATCACTGCGGCCTTCATCCGCGACCAGATCGACGCCAAGTCGCTGTCGATGCAGCGCAACAATGAATGGCTGCAGGGGCGCATCGACGAGATCAAGGGCCAGCAACAGGCTATCGAGGAAGCGGTACGCAAGGGCGTCCTGCCTGACCGCCAGTTCTCGGCCTCCGACGCCCGGATCATCAGTTCCGCGGCTGAACCGCTTTCCAAAAGCTTTCCGCAAACCAGGCTGATCCTGCTGCTGGCAGCTTCGTTCTCCCTGCTGACGGGCCTTGGCGCGGTCAGTATCTTTCATACGCTCAACCGCACGCTGCGGGCCAAGCGGCATGTCCAGCGGGAGCTCGGTCTCAATTGCATCGGCATCATCCCCTTTGCGACCGACAAGCGCGGCGCCGGTTTGCCGCACAGTTTCGCGGATTTCCGCCGGTATCTGGCCAGATTGCCAAAAACGCTGGTGGAAGCGATCAAATCGCTGCGGCTCAAGCGGCGCCAGGCCAGTTCGGGCGAGAACTACTTCGCCTATGCGATCTCGCAGGCCGGCATGCTCTCTCCCTTCGCCGAAAGCCTGAGAGCCGTGCGAACGGCGATCATGGGCAAGGAGCAGAGTTCCGGGGCGCGTGTCATCGGCATTGCATCGTGCCTGCCCCATGAAGGCAAGTCCACGATCGCCGCCAACCTGGCTCACCTGTTTGCCGCGAGCGGCCGCCACACCATGCTGATCGACTGCGATCTGCGCGACGACGCGCTGAGCCGCCACTATGCCCCTGACGCCCGCTACGGGCTGAGCGAAGTTCTGCAACAGCGTGGCAAGCAGATCACGGCGTCCGCGATCAACCTGGCGCCTCGACTCGACTTCATTCCCGCGAACAGGGCCGGCGGCTCGGTCGATATCGATCTTTTTATCGGCTCATCCGTCATGCAGGAACAGCTCAAGGCGCTGAATGCCTATGATTGTGTCATCGTCGATCTGCCAGCCATGAGCCTGTCTTCCGACGCCAAGGCGGTAGCGCCACTTCTCGACACGATGATCTTCGTCATCGAGGCAGGCCGCACCACCAGCGACGACGTGACGGAGGCGCTCGATACCCTACAGCAGGCCAATGGCAAGGTGATGGGCGCGGTGCTCAACAAAGTGCCGAGGCGCGACTGGCCAGTGCTCCTGCGTCGCCCGCGTTCCTGACCCGAAACACCAAGTTTATCGCGACCTCGCTTCCTTGCGCAGTACTTTTCAGGGAGCCTGATTCGTCGCTTCGCCGCCCTTGCGATTTCCGGGAGCCCCCCTCTTGGGAGGAGCGGGCTCACCCGACCGGCGCGACAAGGAAACCGGCCGGCTGCCCGGAAAAACCTATCGATGCCGGCGGCAATACCATTTGTCGCCGCCACCACGCCAATCGGCGTCTCTCTCTACCCCAGCCCTCGCCGCGATCCAGCTCGGGGTACCGCCTTCGAATTAGATAGTACCTAAATCGGTCCCACCTTCCGCTCACGAGCTATCAACATTGCTAGATTGAATTGGAGCAGAGCTTGCAACATTCTGCAGGTGCTCATGATGGCATTGCAGTGCTCTAGACCAAGGAAATACCGGACTGAATCGCCGAGGTGGCGGCAATTCACAAGTCTTTCCTTCGCGGAACATCCTGCTTTTGCCAGGCATGACCAGCGGATAACGGGCGAATTCATGATCCAGGGGACGTTTTGTTCAGTCCGGCATCCCCGGCAGTAGTTGTCTGCCCTTTGGCTAGAGTTCGGTCCTACCCTGTCCGTCCATACGTTTTGTGAAGTGTCCAAATTGCGTCCGATAGATCTATCTTCCTCGGTGCCCTTGAGGCAACCTGGTCAATCATATGGCACCACCATGGTAGTAAGCAGTCCACCAGGACAAATCGCCATCGTCAATAATAAGACATTACAGCGCGACTGCTTAAGTCGCGTCTTGGCGGTAGAATTTCCTGAACGAAAAATTCTTCCGTTCGCCAGGCTGGACGAATGGAATGCCGCCGCGGACAAACACGAAGAAGTTTCGCTTGTCATCATCTGCGAGGGTGAGGCTCCGAGTGATCTGTCCTCCCTGGCCGCAGCAACCGCGCATACCCCGCCGGCTGCTATCATCATCCTGTCGGACTCCGAGGATCCCGCCAGCATTTTCAGGGCTCTCGATCTCGGTGTGAAGGGCTACATTCCCAGCACACTCGGCGCCGAAGTGGCGATCGAGGCAACGCGGCTGGTCATCGCCGGCGGGGTCTTCGTGCCCGCCGCCAGTCTGATCCGGGCCGCGTCCGAGCCTTCCCTCGCTCGCCAGGAACAGCCCGGCCGAAACTATCCGCGCATTTCCCCACGGCAATTGTCGATCATTGCAGCCGTCAGCCGAGGCAAGTCCAATGCCGCCATTGCGATGGAGCTCAACCTGCGCGAGAGCACCGTCAAGGTCCACATCCGCAACATCATGAAGAAGTTGAAGGTGAAGAGCCGCACGGCAATTGCGCATAAATCCCGCGAAATCCTGCGCGCCGAGGGTTATGAGCTCCATAATGCAGCGGACATGCAACGCCTGAGCCTGGATATTGCCCGGTCTTCTTGACGAGGGACTGCTTTTCGTCGGCAAGTGTCCGGCCAGGAAAGCCCGGGGGAGAACGACGGCTCGGCTCCCCCTCCATCGGAGCCGCAGCTGTTTCGGCGGCCGGCTCCGTTCTTCATTTGAACGACCGGCATTTCCGCCCTCCGCATCCTGCACTCATCCGGCGCTTTCCGGTGGTTTGCTCGCCATGCCCTGCCCCAACGGAAGGAAGAGCCCTTCCTTTTGCCCCTGCCAGACCAGCACCCGGTTGCGTCCCTGCTGTTTGGCCCGGTACAGCAATTTATCGGCCCATCCCAGCAATGCGGCAGGCTTATCCGTCTGCGATACGAAGGCCACCACCCCGCCACAGCTGATGGTCACCACCTCGGCCGTACGGGACCGGGCGTGCGGCAGATTGAGGTCGAGCACCGCGCGTCTCAGCCTTTCAAGCAACGGCTCCAACTCGTGCAGGCCGGGCAGCAGCATCACGAACTCCTCGCCGCCATACCGGGCCACCACGTCATAGGGCCGCCCGGCCGCACGCTCGAGGGCCTGGGCGACCTGCCGGAGCGCCTCGTCGCCGGCACCGTGACCATAATGGTCGTTATATTCCTTGAAGTGGTCGACATCGATCATGCCGACACTGAGCGGCTCACCGGAACGAATGGCATGTCGCCACGCCAATTCGAAGGCCTTGTCGAAATAGCGCCTGTTGGCAATGCCGGTCAGGCCGTCCTTTTCCGACAGACGCTCCAGTTCGTTGCGCTGCGCCACCAATTTGAGATGGTTGCGCACGCGGGCTTTGACGATGGCAGGACTGATCGGCTTGACGACATAGTCGGCAGCGCCCAGCGAAAGCCCTCGCTCTTCGTCCTGTTCATTCGTGAGGGCGGTGATGAAGATCACCGCAATATTGGCGGTCTGGGGCTCGGAGCGCAGCCGACGAAGCACCTCGTAGCCGTCCATGCCCGGCATCGAGACATCGAGCAAAATCAAGTCGATGCTGCGTTCGTCCCGCGCGCGCTGAAGAGCGGTCTCCCCATCCTTCGCCAGGAGTATTCGGCATTCACGCTGCAGCAGCTCAGCCAATACTGCCCGATTGATCCGGTCATCGTCGACGATCAGCACCGTTTGCAGAAAAGCGTCACTCACCTTGAGATCTTTCAAACACCTGTTGTTCCAGATCGGCATGCAATTGCTGCAAGAGGTTTTCCGCCTCGGCCAGTTCGAGCTCCTCGAAATGACCGAGGATTGCCCTCGCTCTTTCGATCTCGACGCTGCCGGACAACTCGGCGATGATCTGATCCAGGATGGCATAGGCGGCATAGTCACCGCTTTGCAGCAAGGGCTTGGCCGCTGCAATGAGCCCTATGACCTTGCGAAAACCATCGTGCCCCGGCTCTGCCCTTCCTGCCACAGCTTCTGTGGCAAGGCGATCGAGCTGGCCGAGCAGCACTGCCAGGCTGTCGCGGAATGCGGGAAGAAGAAGCCGGAGCTCGTCGAGGTCGCCACGACGGGAAACCTCCTCGATATCGGCTGCAGCCGCACACAGCTCCTGGGCATCCAGATAGGAAGCCGCCCCTCTGACGGCATGCGCCAGCGCTGCAACGGCTCCGGTATCCCCCCGCAAGGCGGATTGATGGAGTTGCGCGGGAGCCTCCCTGAAATCACGAACGAACCCCTGGAGCAGACGCTGCAGCCGTTCGCGGCTGCCGCCCAGACGCTTCTGAGCCGCGGACAGATCGGCCCCGCTGACGGATGCGAAAATGTCCTGACCGCCATCTGCCTGCGCAGTGCGGGGGGCCTGCCCGTCTTCGGAATCCTGTGATGGAGAGGGCGCGGGAAGCAAGTCCGCCAACGTCCGAAAGAGGGCTGTCTCGTCGATCGGCTTGGTCAGATGCGCATTCATGCCCGCCGCGAGACTGGCCTCGCGATCCTTGGTGAGGGCCTGGGCAGTCAGGGCAATCAGGGGCAGCGAAGCCCAGCGTTCCTGCGCGCGTATCCTGCGAGTGGCGGTCAGACCGTCCATTTCCGGCATGTGAACGTCCATCAGGACGGCATCATAGGTGGCCGTTTCCAGCTTCTCCAGGGCATCGCGACCGTTCACCGCGGTATCCACCCTCATGCCGGCCAATTGCAGGAAATCGCCGACCACCTCCCGATTGAAGGCATTGTCGTCAACCACCAGAATGTGCCGGCCAGCCAGAGCCTCCAGGAATTCGTCCTGCGGCTGCGGCGGCAAGACCCTGTCCGCCTGCTCGTCCCAAGCGGTGGCGGCCTTGCTCGTGGTCCCGTGAAAGACCCCGACGATGGTGTTGAACATCACCGACACGGTGACCGGTTTGACGAGCACGCCATGCAGGCCGAGCTGCTCGGCCCGCCGGAGCACTTCCTCGCGGCCATAGGCGGTCACCATCAGAACGGCCGGCGTGCTCTTCAGCCTCGCGTCGTTCTTGATGTGCCCCGCGGTTTCCAGGCCATCCATTCCGGGCATACGCCAATCCATCAGAACCACTTCGAAAGGCCGCTGCTGTTCACAGGCCTGGCTCAGCGCCGTCAATGCGGCCTTGCCGGACCCGACGACATGGGTCTCCATGCCGAAATCATGCACCATCCCCGCCAATGTTTCGCGGGCACTGGCATTGTCATCGACGATCAGGACCCTTTTGCCCTTCAATTCACTGGAACGCAGAACACCGTCATACGAAGCAGCGCGTTGAGGCGACCTGAATTCGACCGTGAAATAGAAGGTGCTGCCCTTGCCCAGTGTGCTCGAAACCCAGATCTGCCCATTCATGCCTTCGACGAGGCGCTTACAGATGGCCAGTCCCAGGCCCGTTCCGCCATATTGGCGCGAGACGTGTTTCTCCGCCTGCGTAAAAGCCTGGAACAAACCGGCGACCTGATCGGCATCGAGACCGATCCCGGTATCCTGTACAGCAAATTGCAGCCGGATGGCGTTGGTGGCCGTCGCCTGTTCGACATCGACCGACACCACGATCTCGCCCTTGTGGGTGAACTTGACGGCGTTGTTCACCAGATTGATCAACACCTGTCCGAGCCGGAGCGAGTCGCCGACCAGGCGCGTGGGCACATCGGGCGCCACGGCATAGATGATCTCGATGCCTTTCTCCTCGGCTTTCATGGCGGTCACGGCGGAGACCGATTCGAGAACGGCTTCCAGCTTGAATTCGCTTTCCTCCAGCTCCAGCTTGCCGGCCTCGATTTTGGAGTAGTCGAGAATGTCGTTGAGGATGGAGGTCAGCGTCTGCGCCGAGGCACTGATCTTTTCGAGATAATTGCACTGCCTGGGATCCTGCTCGGCCTGGAGCGCCAGCCGCGTCATGCCGAGCACCGTGTTCATCGGCGTACGGATTTCGTGACTCATCACCGCCAGGAATTCGCCTTTGGCTTCCTGAGCCGCTTCGGCGGCCTTGCGCGCCTGGATCAGAGCCTGGGCTGTCCGCCTTTCCTCGGTGACGTCCTGGTTGATCCCCAGAGCGCGCAATACCGAGCCATCATCGGCGCGAAAGACCTTGGCTTGCCCCCGAATGTACCGGATGGCGCCACTGGGATGCACGATCCTGAATTCGCTTTCGAATGCGCCCGTCTCCGTGGTGGCCTCCTGCCATTGTGCAAACACCCGGTCGACATCCTCCGGATGCAGCAAGGAGAGCCAGCGCTCGATGCTGCCGTCGAAAGCGCCGTGCTCCAGCCCGTAGAGGACGTACATCTGGTCGTCCCAGATATATTTCTGCTCCTGGGCGTTCATATCCCATATGCCGACGCCGCCGACCCTGATCGCAAGTTCCATGCGCTCCTTGAGCGCAACGATGAGATCCTCCGCCTGCTTGCGGGCGGTGATGTCCTGCATGACGCCGTCCCAGATCACCGTGCCATCGGCCTGATAGCGCGGCCCGGACCGGCAATGCAGCCAGAGAACCCGGCCATCGCGCGTCCTGCATCTGAATTGGCAATCGAAGACGTCGCCACGCGAGAGCGAAACTTCCAGCATCGCGTTGTAGCGGGGCAAATCGTCTTCATGGATCGTTTGAGTGAAGGCGCCTCGCCGTTCCATGATCTCGCTGGCCGGCACGCCGGTCAGAGCCAGGATGCCGGCGCTCACATAGGGCAGTGACAATTTTCCGTCGGGTGTCTGCACCAGGCGATAGACAGCGCCATGCGGCAGATTGTCGACGAGGGAACTGAGCTGGGCTTCCAGCTCCTTGTTGTCCGTAACGTCGCGCATGAGCCAGATGGCGTGGTCGCCAACCCTGGCAGCGGCCACTTCGGCCAAGCGCAGCATGCCGTCCTTGCGAAAGAAACTGTGCTGCCCGGTGTGATAGGTCCGGCCCGCGCGATCGCCGTTCTCCCCGGAGGCGAGAGCCTCGAACAGATCATCGCCAAAATGCCTGGACCATGCATCCGGCTTCGACAGCTCTTCCCTGCCGTAACCGGTAAGGTCCTCGATGGCACGGTTGACCAGAATGCCGTCATCGGTCACGAAAGCGGCTCCGATCGGCAAGTTTTCCATCATCTCCGACAGCCAGCGGACGCGCGCCGACAATTCCATTTCGATCTGCTTGCGCGCGGTGATGTCGGTATGGGTTCCGATGATGCGCAGGGGAGAGCCGTCCTCATCGCGCTCGATGGCTTTGCCGCGATCGAGAATGGTGCGCCAGGACCCGTCCTTGGCCCGCATGCGCAGTTCGATGACGAAATCGGGCGCCTCGCCGCGCATGTGCCGTTCCACCGCTTCCCAACTCGCCTGCAGGTCGTCCGGATGGATGCGATCGACGAATTCGTTGAGGGTGGGCCCTATCTCGCTCTCGGCATGCCCCAGCATCGCCTTCCACTGCCGGGAGTAGAAGACGTGCCCCGTGCGCAGGTCCCAGTCCCACAAACCGTCGCCCGCGCCATTGAGCGCGAATTCCCAGCGCGCTTCGCTGTGACGCAGCGCCGTTTCCGTGGCGCGGATGTCCGTGACGTCACGCGAAACGCCAATCAGGCCGATCACATCGCCATTCTCGTCGCGCCTTGGAACCTTGGTCACGAAGAAATGGCGCCTGACGCCATTGACGATGAAGCTTTCCTCCATGGTGACGGCCTTGCCGCGCGCCATGATCTCCCGATCGGTCCGCAGGATGCGGGCCGCATTTTCCGGATCGACCACGTCCCTAAGATCCCGCTCCAGAATCTCGGCCGCCGGCCGGCCGAGGAATCGGGCCGTCGCCTGATTCAGCATCACGAACCGGCCTTCGAGATCCTTCAGGAAAATGGCATCCGTGGTGCCATCGAAAACCGCCTGCAGCAGATCGGTGCTCTTGCGCAATTCGGCCGTGCGTTCGGCGACCCTGACCTCGAGCTCGGCGTTGTGCCGGCGATTGGCGTCCTCGGCCTCTATCCGCTCGCTAATGTCGCGCACGGTGGCAAAAAAAGTCTTCCTGGCCTGATGGAGATGGCAGGAAAGCCGGACCTCGACCGGAAAAAGCGAACCATCCTTGCGGCGATGCCTTGCGTAGAGCGTCTGCGCCACGCCCGGTTCGGCCTCGGCCCATACACCCTTGGCCCATTCCAAGTCTAAATCCTCGACGATATCGGGAACCGACATCTGCAGGAGCTCTTCCCTGCTGAAACCGGTGCTGAGCGTCACGTGATGGTTGACGTCGAGGAATCTTCCCTGATCGTCATGGACGAAGAAGTCGTCAGCCACATGTTCCAGCAACAAGTTGAAACGATCGTCGCCGAGCCGCCTTTCGGTTTCGATCCGTTTGTCGTCGCGTGGCATGTCGCTGCCAGTGTGGAACAGCAATCTCACGTCACGCTCGATCTCGTTTCGAAAACGGATCAGCAGGCGCTGATAGGCTGGCGGGAATCCGGCTTCATCCTGCTTTTGAACCACCAGCGCCCCGAAAATCTCTCCCTTCGGCCCATAGATCGGTGCACCAAGAAAGGCCTGCCCTGCCCCGATGTCGGTGACTGTTTCCGTTTGTCTGTCTCCGCCGGCGGAAGCGTCGGAGGCGCGTGCAACCACTTTACTGAAATGCTCCAGGGCGCTTCGGTGCGGCACCGGACCAGGACGATGACCGTCATCGGCCTCCCGGCCGACGGCAACGATCTCACTGCCTTGGCCGACGCCTTGCATGACAAATGCGACGGTGTGCTCCAGGAGCCTCGCCAGAATATCGGCGATGGCGGCCCATCCCTCCAGGACGGCAGCAGGAATGGCCGGCTTGATCTCGCCCGCATCACCCATTTGCCGCTCGCCGCTCCGCCTATTCGAAGACATGCCTGCTTTCCTTTGAAACACATTGCGTGAAAAAGCTGTCCATCACGCAAGACACAGCATCATCGCCAATCGATCGTGACACCGAGCCACCGTCACCTGAAGCCGCGCGCCTTCAAGTCTGAATGCGCTTTGCTCCGTTACGTCATGTGATGGCGTGAGTGTGATTCCAGGCGGTTCCGTCAAATCGCAAAACGCTTCAGCTTCCCAAAGCCCGGAGCCAGCGCTCGAACGATGGCAAGCCGTCCGCGTCCAGCGTCCCCTCTTTCATCACACGGCTCGGCGCGGGCGCGCTGCGGGCCTGCCGCGGACTGTAGCCGAACTCCCGGCTGAAGGCGCGGCTGAAATCGGCAGCGGAGGCAAAGCCGAAACTCTCGGCGATTTCGGCGATCAGGCGACGGTCCGATGGATCACTGAGCGCCGCATGAGCGGCAAGCAGGCGCTGTTTCTGAATATAATGAACCACGCCCCCGCTCGGCTCGAACAATTGATAGAGATGGGTTCGCGAAATGCCGAGTTCCCGGCACAGCAGCTCAGGGGTAATGGTGGTCGTCTGCAGATTGTTGCGGATGAAGCGCCGGGCACGTTCCATCGCGGCCACCGTTCCATGCTTGGTGGCCACCGCCGCCCACTCCTCCGTGGAGGCCATGCAAGCCAGGATCATGTCCCTGGTGGCGTTGACCACACCGGGCAGGTCATCTTTGCTGAACTCGCTCAGCCGTGCCTCCAGGCTGTCGACGTAGCTGATCAGCAGGCCGGCAAGGTTACGCGACAGGATCCGATTGTTGTTTGCGTCGAGCATCGCAGAGGAATCAGCAAAAAGATCGCGCGGCAAGTAGAGCGTCAGGCTCTGCGAGTCCAGCATCCTCCCCCGGAAGGCATGGGCAAGGGAGCGAATCTCGACCGTTCCCGGCTGGCTCTCGGCGACGCGCCCGCCGACTTCGGTCCAGGCTTTTCCCTCGCGCCTGAAGATGATCACCCAGTGATCGACAAGACTGGAGCGAAGCTTGGCCGCGGAACGATGATAGCTGTGGGCGGATGCCTTCTGCTGCACGACCAGCATGCCGCCGAGATTCCACGCGACCTGGCGGGCCGCAAATCCATCCTGCGCCGTCACCCCGTCGGGCAGCGTCAGATCGACAAGCGGTGCATTGAGCCCTTGCCAGGCAGCGAACTGGTCACCCGCCGGAAACGCCTCTGTCGAAAAAATCAGAGGCGTCAGCGCCGGAGGCGGCGGCGGAATGTCATGTTGCTGCCCGCTGGGTTGCCGCGACCAACGACGACGCTCCTTGCCTGAGCGTGGAGCCGGAGCTCCGGAAGCCGGATGCTGGTCGTTGCGGGGCGCACCATCGTCCATTTTGCTTTCCTCGCTTTCGCGGCAGGCTCACAAAGTCCGGAGCTCTTATACCTTGCCGACGGCGCCTCGAGGTGGCGGCCGCACTCGTAATTATGAACAACAACGGAAATCTTCAAAAGAGACTTTTCAGACTATTTTGTCCTCCCTTTTTTACCTTGCGCACAAGTGGATTCTCGCATCCTCCGTGTTGCCATAGGCCGCATGTCGCACGGTAAGGTTGCAGCCTGCCCAAGGGATATTTCATAAAATCATACCGCCTTTCGGATTGGATGCAGAAATTGCTTCCAATTATACAGAAGCACATCTCTATCGCAAATGCCGCCTTCTCTGTCGCCCGCCTCGTGGCTGGCACGCTCAAGCAGTAGGCACGCATACGGCAAAAGGCCCGAATCCTCGATCTCTGCCGCCGCCCCTGCCCGGGCAAGGTGTATGGGCGCCTACGCCGTTAGAGTCATTTCTCTACCACGTCCGAGCCAGATTGCCCCAGAATTTGTACTCATTGCTATGTCTGCGGACTCCGAGCTAACGACCAAATCATCGATCTCGCATAACTTGCCCCTTAGTCAGCATAGTACCAACACGTTGCGGATTGAACATGAACATCGCCCTCACAGACGCTTCCACCATCCTCGACAGGCGGCGGCCCCTGCAGTACCAGCGCGACAGGCGGGTCTTCGACGTGGGTAGCAAGGAAGCTCCGTCCGTCCGCGAGGACAAGGACATCGTGGCAGAAAAAGCCGCGATCAGCATTATCAACGACAACACCTTCACCCGCGATTGCCTGACCCGTTGCCTGGGTGATGCCGTCAGCGAGTTCGAAATCCGCGCCTATGAAAACATCCGGGAATGGCAGAATGCCGCGGCGAAAATCACTGCGCCAATCATTCTGCTGTGTGCGACCGGGCGCCAAGCGACCGAGGCTGCGCTCCACCAGGGTTTGGATACAATCCTGGAAGCTGCGGCCGATGCCCGCGTCATCGTGATTTCCGACGTGGAAGATCCTTCCGGCATGGTGGCGGCGCTGGAACGTGGCGCCAAGGGCTATGTTCCGATGAGCCTGGACCTCGACGTGACCATCGGCGCCGTCAATCTCGTCAATGTCGGCGGCACTTTCATTCCGGCCAGCAGCCTGCTTTCCGCCCGTGGCGCCAGTTCGCCTGCGGCCGAGGCCAAACCGCAGAAGCGCGCCTCTGCCCTGCTGACCGAGCGCCAGCTGACCGTGCTTGAAAATCTTCGTAAGGGTGATCCGAACAAGGTCATCGCTCACAAACTCAATATGAGCGAGTGCACTGTGAAGGTTCACGTCCGCAACATGATGAAGAAGATTCAGGCCCGCAACAGAACCGAACTCGTCTGCATGACCAGTGAACTCTTTCAGTCGCCATAGAAGGGTAAGAGATTATCGAAGCCTGATGCTCGAGAGCAATGGAAGTATCGTATAGCCTGACAGCCACTGTTCCAATCTCGGGTCCTGACGTGTCCAATGTCGATCGCCAATGAAGACTTAACAAGATCGCTGGAGTGCTATAGCATCGTTACCGACCTCAATTGCGATGTCTGTTGCACTGGGACGCGCCAATGATCGTCAGGCACAAGGACACATTGGGAAGAAGCATGCCACTGACGCGTGATAGAGGCATTCAGCTCCTCGGACGCTCTGTCCAAGAGAGTGACAAGGCGGTGGCGGTCCTCAATGCCCGGCGCGAAATCGTCTGGATCAATCCGAGCTTTACCAAGATGCTCGGATATCAGTCCGAGGATGTGATCGGTCGGCCGCTCGTTTCGGTGCTCGTCAGCAAGGCCACGCCTTCGGCGACCCGTCTCAGTCTCGAGCGCCTTGTCAATGCCAAGCGTGGCGGCCTGGAGGAGATCAACGGTCATGATAAATTCGGCAATGAAATTACGTTACTGATTTATACTGATCATATTCGTGACATCGACGAGAACGTCACGGAGACGATCGTCACCATTCACAGCAATACCCCCGCGCGCATGATCCAGACGCTGCAGAACACCGTGCTGGAGGAATTGGTATCCGGCGCTTCGCTGGAAAATGTATCGGAATTTATTTGCAAGAAGGCTGAATTCATCACGCGGGACGTGATCTCGACCATTCTGAGGGTGGATCAGAATGGCCTGCTGCGTCCCCTCGCCGCTCCGAGCCTGCCCCAATATTATTCGGATGCTCTGGACGGAATCGCCATCGGTCCCAGCGTCGGTTCCTGTGGGACGGCCGCCTATTTCGGTGAGCCCGTGCTCGTCGATGACATCGAGACCAATCCGCTCTGGGCGCCTTACAAGGGCCTGGCGTTGCCGCTGGGCCTGCGAGCCTGCTGGTCCGTCCCCATCAAGCTACGGGATGGTCGGGTGGCGGGGACCTTCGCCTTCTATTTTCGCGAAAAACGCGGCCCCAGCTATCTCCACGAGGAGATCGTCTCAGCCTGCGTCCATCTCTGCGCCCTGGCAATAGAGCAACACGAGGCCAAGGAGCATATCAATCGCCTTGCCTATTTCGATATGCTGACAGGCTTGCCCAATCGCCGCCAGATCTATCAGAGGGCCAGCCAGACGATCGCGGAAGCCAGCGAGAAACAAGACAAGATGGCGTTGCTGCGCTTGGACATCAAGCGCTTCAAGGACATCAACGACACCTTCGGACACTCCACGGCCGACCAGATTCTCGGTCAGATCGCCACCCGCTTGCAGAACCAGCTCCGCCCCAACGACATCGTCGGACGCTTCGGCGGCGATGTCTTCGTGATCATCCTGCCGGAAGCCGACAGCGTTTACGCCACCATGGTTGCCAAGAAGCTGGTGGACGCCGTCGCCAAACCCTTTGCGATCGCCGACCTGCTGCTGCCGATCTCGATCAGCATTGGCATCAGCCTCTATCCCGACAACGGCACTGATGTCGAAACCCTGCTGAAAAGGGCCGATTCCGCTGCGTGCAAAGGAAAGATGGCCGGGCACGAGGCCGTTTTCCTCTACGAGCACGAAGTCGTCGACGGCGCCCAGGAGCGGGTGATATTGGGCGCGGCCTTGCGTGAGGCAGTTTCGCAGGGGCAATTGCGGTTGCTCTATCAGCCGCAAGTCAATCTCGCGGATGGTTCCCTCCATGGTGTCGAAGCCCTCATCCGTTGGGCTCACCCTGTTTTGGGCAATATTTCCACCAGCCGGTTCATCATGATTGCCGAGCAGATCGGCCTGATCGATGAAATCGGTATCTGGGCTCTCAGTGAGGCTTGCCGCCAGATGTCCGTTTGGCGCGCTGCCGGCAAAAAGATCCCGGCGATCTCCGTAAATCTGTCGCCCTTGCATTTCCGCAATCGCAATCTGCCGGATGTCTTGGCTCATCTGATGCGCCAATACGATATTCCCAAGCATACTTTGATGTTGGAGATAACCGAGGGCGTGATGATGGACGACCATCCGACCACTCTGGCGACCATTGCCGCCATTCAGGCTCTCGGTGTTGGGTTGTCGATGGATGATTTCGGCACCGGCTATTCAAGTCTGAGCCGCTTGACGCATGTCCCCTTCTCCGAGCTGAAGATCGATCGAAGCTTCATCGAAGGGATGGTGACCGACCCGAGCGCGCTTGCCGTGGTGACGGCAATCAACAGCATCGGCCGGAGCCTCAATATCGCGGTCGTGGCGGAAGGCGTGGAAACCGAAAGGCAGCAGCAGATGCTGCGCGAACTGGGTTGCGAGATCGCCCAGGGATATTTGCTGAGCCACCCCTTGAAAGCTGCCGATCTCGAAGCCTGGCTGCAGGACAGGCGAGGTGGCTCGCCGCCGCCTGCTTCGCGGAAAATGAGAGCAGAGACCCTGCCTGCCTGACCTGCCTGGCGGTGAAAGGCGGCACCTCGGAATCGCGGCAGGTGCTGGATTGCACCGGCATCAAGATGCAGCGATCACCCCACAATATGCGATCACGCCGGTACCGGCTTACGCTTTTCGCTTGCGCTCCATAAACGGAACCGGCCCGCCAAAACAGATCCGCCCCGAAACCAATTATGGTCTCGGGGCGGTGCCTATATCGGCGATCACGCGGAATGCGTCAGAACAATTCATTGGTCAAAAAGGCGATCTCGGTGCGGTTGCGCGCCTTGATCTTGCGCATGATGTTACGAACATGCACCTTGACGGTGCATTCTCCCATATTGAGCTTGTAGGCAATGAGTTTGTTCGACTCGCCCTGACGTAAGCGATCGATCACCTCGAGCTGCCTTTGTGTAAAAACGGTCTGACGAGACCGTCCGCTGGTTTCGCCTTCCTCACTCGCCTGGGCGCCTTGAGAACGCGATGACAGCAAGCCGCTAGCCGGCACGAAAGTACCACCGGCGCGCACAAGCCGGATGGCGGCGATTGCGACATCGAGATTGGAGCTCATGGCGATATAGCCTTTCGCGCCCCTTTCCAAAGCCGCAACGATCTCCGTTGGCTCCTCATAATCGGAAACGAGGATGACGCGTGCTTCGGGTGCTGCCTGAATGACAAGATCCAGATCGCGCCTTATAGCCGTGTCCGTTGCTTTTCGTCCCGTCGCGCAGAGAAGGACGATCGACATCGACATGGCCGCCCCCGCAGCCTCCCAATCCGCAATGCGCGAATATCCTTCCGCAACGAAATTTCCTTCGCTCGCAGCAAGACAACGCATCAAGCAGCTGCGAGAAAGAGCATTCTCATCGATGATGACGATCCGGGTCTGCAAATCCTGGTCGAGTTTGCCAGAAGCGGACTCATCCTGAGGGCTGTCTTCCATGGGCCTCTCCCTCTTAAGCTCAACGACAGAGGAAGACGACTTCAACGGCAGCACTGAACCTACCGCAAATGGCATCAAAGCTTGGCTACTCGCGGAATAATCAGTCACAGTCTCAATCTCCAAACAAGTCATCCGACAAACACCACACGCATGCTTGAGGAAGCAGCATTGTGGCAGTCAATATTCTGGCAACCGGCGCACTCAATTCTGAGCATTTTTATTCTATGCTTGTATTGGAACAGCCATATGCCGCATACCCGCGCAGCAACGGTCAAGCATAGTTTTTCAAGCTACTTACTACTATGTATCAGCCTCTTTGTAAACTCCATAAGAATGCGAAGTAGCACATGGAGTTTTGTATTATGCGTTACGTTAGACCCCAGGCTCCGTGACACCGACGTGATACTTTTTAAAGGGCCAATCGGTCCAAAGTACGGCGTCCACGTATTAGCTCGTCTTATGTCGTTAGGGAAGCAATGTGTTACCTATCGAACAGGTAAAACTGCACTTCCTGCCTTTAAAGGCTTCCTGCGTTTTCGCAGGCACGGGATCAAGCATGAGAACAAGCTCAATTTATCGACGCGCCCTAGCAACACTCAGGAAACGCTCTTTCCCTTCAACGAGTTACAATGGACACTTTCTGGAATCACAGCGGCAACCTCCCTGCCCTGCCCGTTTGATTGCCACGCTGACTCCAGATCTCACGGAGAAACGCTTGCTCCTTTTCCGTCATTGACGCGCTGGCGGCCGGCCGCAAGGGCGCCGCCAGACCGGAAAAAGGCTGCTTCATGGCGATTTCGTGTCTCCCGAACGCGAGCCACGAATCGTTTTCGCCTATCGCTCCTGCCCCCTGCAACGCGCAGCCAAGCGCTCTCATTGTGTCGCCTCCACCGCTGGCGGCTTGGCAAATATAACTTTGACGCGATCGTCCCGCGAAGCGATCAACCTTCCGAGGTCGGAAGCTTTACCGGCGACATACTGATCAAGAAAAGCACCGGCATAGCTATTCACAGCCTCGATCGTGCGATTGGCGCTCGGAAGGAGGGAGGCCATCCGCGCCAGGAACGACCGTTGAGAGGCATCGACGAAGCTCTGATGCCGGCTGCCTGTCATGACGAGGAAATATCCGCCATATCGGTCCATATTGGCCCGAACCTGCGTGTAGTCTTCGTCCGTCAGTTTCGACGTCATGCGCAGCACTGTATCGCTTGAATTGAGGTCCGCCGCGGTCGGCAGCCCGCTATCGTCGCTGATTTCGAGGAAGGGGCGTTGCAAGCCGAGCCTGCTGACATCTCCGAACAACCAGCCATCCAGGTTGACCGCGGCCTTGAAGCGCGGATCCTGCCTGCTGGTTTCGGCGGCAACCGCGCCACCGAACGAATATCCCATGATGCCGACCCGGTCGAAATCGAGCCTCTTCAGTACCGACGCGACATCATGATTTTCGCTGCACGGGATGGCAGCCTGCAAAATATCGAGGACAGCGCTGTTGTCCTTGGCAAATGCGCCTGCCTTGAGATCGACAGCCGCCCTGGTACGCTTGAAAGCCTCCTCGTTCGAAAAATCGACGAACGCCTTGTAGGCTTCGGGGCCTTTCTGGTCGATTCCGATCACCACGTAGCCACGCTGAACCAGGGCATCGATCTGGTTCATATGGCCCTCGGCACTGCCGCCCCAACCGGCATTGAAGAATATGACAGGCAACCGAGCCGCGCTTCCAGCGCTTTCGGGTTTCCTGGCATACCAGGCTCTGACCGCGAGGCGCTCGGCAATGTCGCGTTGCGACGCAGCGGATGTGCCGCCGCACAACCCCGACAGCGGCACCAGCGTGACCGCGACTTCGGGATCCCCGGCCCGTGCCAGGCCCGCGACACCGAGACCGACCGCCAGCAATGCCGCTCCCAGGCAAAGCACTCCGACGAGCCCCCTTCTTCTGCTCGACCTTACCGGCAATCGGATGAAAGAGGCTGGCATGGAGATCCTCAGCGACCGGAATTCTGTTTGAGCGTGGCCTTGATGACGTCACCGATCACCCTGGAAGCGGTGCGGCGGATGAGTTCCTCATGGGTTGCAGCCACAGGGACCATGGTGACGCCTTTGGAGGTCAAAGCGCTCCAACCCATGGTTCTGTCGAGAAAATAGCCGAGCGGCATGTTCTCATTGTGAAAGGCAAGGATCGGCATGGGCAAAGGTGTGCCGTCCTCGTCCCGGCCGGCTTCGATCACCCAATGGCCGATCCGGGCGTCTTCGTCCGGCCCGTCCTCGAAGGATTTGCGGCCGAACACGGCTTGCAAGAAGAGCCGAATGCGCCTCAAGGCATGCCGGCGCTCCTCCGCGCCGCCGAGAAGGCAACGGGCATAATAGAGGCCAGACTGGATCTGATAGGAGTATCGCCCCAGCATCCCCTTCAGCCGTGACTGACGCTTCGAATAGCCCGGGGCCCAGGCGTCGAGCGTCACGAACAGCTCGATCGTGTGGCCCTTCTCGATCAGGCGGCGTGCGACAGCGACATTGAGCCGAGCTGCGGCGCAGAAGCCGAGCAGGATATAGGGGCCCTGCGGGCGTGCCTCCTCGATGATGCGCACGCAGTGCTCCACCATCTCTTCCCGGCTGGTTTGCGCTCCTCCCTCGGCGAAAGCCGGCAAGGGGATCGAAATGAAGGGCTGATCTTCCCCCAAATGGTTGACCAGTTCCTGGTAGATGAAGGTGTCGTGCAAGGCGAAGATCGGCGTGCTCGCGCCATGCGGCTGCATGACCACCGCTCCCTTCGCCTCGGTGGTTACGGGGCCGCCCAGGAGCTTTGCCAACTCGCCGATGGTGGGGTGGCTATGCAGTTCGTCAAAGGAAATGCGCTTGCCGAAAACCTTCTCGACGCGCGAAAGCATGCGGAACGCAGAGAGTGAATGTCCGCCAAGCGCGAAGAAATTGTCCTTCGGATTGAGGATCGGCACCTTGAGGATATTGACCCAAATATCCGCAAGCTCGGCCTCGACGCGCACATGGCCATCGGGAGCCATGGTCGGGCGCGTGGGTATCGGCTCCTGAGCCGGCATGGGAAGCGGCGCCGGGCTGGCTCGCTCGCCTATCGGCCGATCCAGATCGGCGACGAAGCCGCCGAGCAGATCCTGCAACTGGGCCAGATATCCTTCCACCGTTTCCTGGTTGTAGAGCGAGGTGTCGTATTCACAGGACATGCGCCAGCCATCGGGGCGCTCTACGAAGAAGAAATTCAGATCGTAAAGGGCGCCCGGCGAAACGGACGGCATATCGACCAGGCTGAGTTCCGGGCGTTCATCGGTCGGTATGAACGAGCGCTGGCAGATCAGATTGACTGAGAACAACGGATTACGGCCGGGCTCGCGCGTAGGCTTGGCGATGGCGATAATGTCTTCGATCGGCATATGCTGGTTGAGCAACGCCCCCTCGATGACGTCATGCATCTGCGCCAGCACCTGGCGGAAACTCTGATTGCCGGCGATCCTGGCGCGCAGGGGCACGGTGTTGATGAAGGGCCCGACGATGTCGTTGAGTTCGATACGGTCTCGCCCCGCGATCTGCGTACCGATCGTAATGTCCTCGGAGCCGCTGCGGCGATACAGCAGACATATCAGTGCGGCCGCCCCGACCATGAAGAACGTACAGCCTTCCGCCGTCGCCAAGGCCGACATCGCATCGGTCAATGTGCGGGGCAGCTGGCGCCCGAGAATGAGGGACGGCGCGGCCCCCGTTCCCCCACGCGGCTTGTCGGAGGGCGGATCGAAGCGCTTGAACCCGGCCAGTTGCGAGGTCCAATAGGCCCGCTCGCTCTTCAGGGCGTTCACCTTCATCCATTCGGTCTGCCACACCGCGAAATCGGCGTATTGCAAAGGAAGGTCGGCTAGTCTGGGGGCCCGCAATCGCAGCCGGGCCTGGTAGAACTCCATCATGTCACGCGCGATGATCCCCACAGACCAGCCATCGCAGGCGATGTGGTGGATGGTGACCAGGATGATGTGCTCATCGTTCGCGACTTTGAGCAGGGTCGCGCGAAGATTGGGCACCTGCGCAAGATCGAAAGGCTTGCGCGCCTCGATCTGGCTGATCCGCTCCCTTTCCTCATGACGGCTCGCTTCCGGCAGCAGGGTCAGGTCGATGACCGGGAGTTGGATGGTCGCTTCGGGATGAACGAGTTGCTCGGGTTCGCCGTCGACATCGCGATAGCTGGTGCGCAAGATCTCGTGTCGATCGATCACCGCATTCAGCGCCTGCTGGAGCGCGCCGACATCCAGCCGGCCCAGCAGGCGCCACCGCACCGCAACGTTCAGGGCCGGGTCCTCCGGCGTGATCTGGTCCAGGATCCAGAAGCGGGCCTGGGCCAGGGAACAAGGAAAGGCGTAGAGGTCCGTGCCGGCACCCTGGGAGCCCATACCGACGTCGCTGCTTGTTTCAAAACCAGCCATCGGCTTCACCGTTCCGGAGATTGCAGGGCGTTGGCGGCAACACGACGGCTACTCCTGGCGACGCGAACGAGTTGCGGGAGATCCGAAGGTTCCTCGGCCGGCGACACCCCAGCGAGCGTAGCCGCCGCCTTGGCGATGGTGCGATGCTGCAGCAGAGTTTTGGCCGACAGGCTCAGGCCAGCCTGGTTCGCCCTCGCCACGATCTGGAAGATATGGATCGAGTCGGCTCCAAGCATGAGCAGATCGTCCGCCACGCTGACCCTCGCCTGGCCGAGAACCTCGGCGCAGATCCCGGCCAGGATGGACTCGGCCTGATTGCCGGGTGCGACATAGCTGGTCGACAGCTCGGTTGCGGTCGACTCGCTTGGCTTGGGCAGGGCGCGCCGATCGAGCTTGCCGCTCGACCCACGCGGCATCGTGTCCAGGCGAACCCACTGGCTGGGTATCATGTAATCGGGCAGGTCCCGGCCAAGGGCATTGCGAAGAGCCTCGATGCTCGGTGCGCTGGATGCAGGGGCCTCGTAATAGGCCACGAGCCTGGGATCTCCCGGATTGTCTTCGCGCAGGATCACCGCATTGACGTCGAGACCGGCCTTTCCGATCGCGGCCTCGATCTCGCCGAGTTCGATACGGAAACCACGCAGCTTCACCTGATGGTCGTTGCGCCCCAGAAGTTGGAGACGGCCACCCGGCATGAGGCGGGCGAGATCTCCCGTGCGATAGAGCCGCGCGCCGGGCATTCCCGAAACATTGTCCGCAATGAACTTTTCGGCTGTCAGGTCGGGGCGGCGGAAATAGCCGCGGGCGACGCCGTCTCCACCGATATGGAGTTCACCCACCACGCCGAGCGGCTGCACGCGATCGAACTTGTCGAGCACATGAAACTGCGTGTTGGCGATAGGATGGCCAACCGTGATCGGATCCGGACCCGGATGGATATGGGCAACCGACGACCAGATCGTCGTCTCGGTCGGGCCGTACATATTCCAAAGCTCGCCGCCATTCTGGACCAACTGATCCGCCAAGCTGCGCGGCAACGCCTCGCCACCACAGAGCATCTTCAGCTTCGGCGAGGGCTTGAAGCCGGATTCCAGCAGGATCACCCAGGTGATCGGGGTGGCCTGCATCACCGTGGCACCACAGTCTTGCAACCGCCTCAGCAAGGCCTGGCCATCCGCCGTCTCGCTCTGAGGCGCAATGACCACGCTGCCGCCGCAAGCCAGCGGCAGATAGAGCTCGAGCGCCGCGATGTCGAAGGAGATCGTGGTGACCGCCAGCAGCCGGTCTTCGGCAGTGAAGCCAGGCACCTGGCGCATCGAGGCCAGGAAGTTGGCGACGCTGGCGTGCGTTACTTCGACCCCCTTGGGCTTGCCCGTCGAGCCGGAGGTGAAGATGACATAAGCGAGATCCTCGCCTGCCACCCTGGCGCCTGAGGTGGGCAAGGGCTGGCGTGCGGCAATCGCATCGCGGTCGCGATCGACCAGGATCGTCATGGGCGCGGCCGAAGCGATGTCTTCATAGGCCGCCTGAGTTACCACGGCTGCGACGTCGGCCTCGGCCAGAATGCCATTGAGGCGAGCTGCCGGGTGATTGGTGGCAAGCGGGACATAGGCGCAGCCCGCCTTCAGCACCGCCAGCAGCGAGACGAGCATATCGAGCGAGCGATCGACCAGTACGGCGACACGGGCGCCCCTCCCGAGACCGAGATCGTGCAGATGCGCCGCGAGCTGGCCGGCCCGCCGGTCGAGATCACCATAGGTGAGTTGCTGGTCCTCGAAGAGTGCCGCCACGGCCTCCGGATTGACCGCCGTCTGTGCCTCGATCAGCCCATGAATGGTGAGCAGGCTTGGATCGGAAGGTGCCGGCAGGGAGGGCCCGGCCAGGGAGGCAGGCACATCGCCGGGGGCCAGCAACGGCAAACGCTCGATCGGCGTCGTGACGTCGTCGGCGATCGCCTGCAGCAAGGTGCGGTAATGCCCCAGCCAGCGGAGGATCGTAGCCTCGTCGAAGAGATCGGCATTGTAGTCGCAATCAATGCGCAAGCCGTTGGCGGATTCCGTCACATTCGCGAAGAGATCGAAGGTGGAGAAGCGCTTAGGGTTGGGGACGACCTCAGTCGTCAGGCCCGGAAAAGCCAGGTCTCCGCCCAGGCGTTCCAGATTGAACTGCACCTCGGCAAGCGGGAGCCGGCTGGCATCGCGCGGGAGCGTCAGCTTGCGCAGGATGGTGCCGAGCGTGCAACTGCGATGGTCATAGGCCTCGAGCACGCTCTGCTTGGTTTGGGCCAGAAACTCGGCAAAGCTCGTGCCGTCCTGCCAATTCGCACGCAGCGGCAGCAGATTGACGCAATGCCCGACCAGCGCCCGATCATCCTCCACCAGGGATTGGCCAGCCGCCGGTATGCCGACAACCACTTCATTCTGGCCGGCAAGGCGCCCCATCAGGATCTCGAAGGCAGCGAGCAGCGTGGCAAACAGGGTGCTGCCCCGTTTGGCCCCGGCCTTGCGGACCGCCTCATAGAGCGGCCTTTCGATGGCGAACTGGACCGAGCCGCCATTGAAGGTCTTGATCGGCGGCCGCGCGCGATCGCTGGGCAATTCGAGAGGCGGCGGCGCGGTGCGGAACTGCCCGACCCAATAGGCTTCGTCATCGGCCACTTCCTGCACGGTCTGGGCATAGCTGCTGAAGGGGAGCGGTTCGGCCAGCACGGGCTGACTATTCTCGACTCTGGCGCGATAGAACTCCGAGAGTTCGCCGATCAGCACATTGACGGACCAGCCGTCGCAGACGATGTGATGGGCGGTGAAGACGAGGACGTGCCGGTCCGGCGAGAGCCGAACCAGTTCGCCGCGGACAAGGGGCCCGCCAACGAGATCGAAGGCGGTCCTGGCATCCTGTTCGATCCGCGCCTTCAGAGCCTGCTGCGGCGAGGCTTCCCCGGAAACATCCACGAGCGGCAGGTCGAGATGGAGCTCGGGTGCAAAGCTCATGCGGGTGCCTGTCGCATCGAAGTGGATGCGCAGGGCATCGTGGCGCGCGATGACGTCGTTGAGGGATGCCCGTAGAGCCACTTCATCGAGGGGACCATCGAAACTCAGGCTGATCGACTCGTTGAAGGCACAGGAGGCCTCGTCGCCAAGCTGTGCCGACAGCCAAACTTCTGTCTGGGAAGCGGTCGGTGCAATCGGCCCCGTGATGGCAGCCGCCTTTGCTGCCGCTTCGGTCTTGTCGTCACCGCCTGAAAGCGGAGGACCGCCAGGAAGCATGCCGTCGGCCTGCATGGCCTCGATGCTCTCGCGGAAAGCCTGCACGATCCGAGCGACATCCTCGTCCGTATGCTCGGTGGTGAGAAAGCAGGGGAAGCCCTCGTGCACATAGATGCCGCGGGCACGCAGATGATAGTAGAGCAGGCTGCCGAAACGGTAGTCATGGCTCGGATTGATGTAGAACAGGCTGCCATAGCTTGGGACCGGCAGGGACAGGCCGCATTCGGTGAAACAGCGCGACAGCTGTTCGACCAGACGCCCCATCCGGGCCGAGACCTCCTCCTGCAGGGCTGGTCCCCTGGCTTTCAGATGCTCGAGCACGGCCTCGAGCGCGGCCAGGACCAGCGGATGGCGGACGAAAGTGCCGGCAAAGAAGGTGACGCCGACTTCCGGATAGGAGTCGTCGCCATAGCGCCAGGCGCCGCCGTCCAGCGCATCCATGAAGCTCGCCTTGCCGGCCAGCACGCCGACCGGCAGACCACCGCCGACCACCTTGCCGTAGCAGGCGAGATCAGCCTTGATGTCGAACAGATGCTGCATGCCGGCGGGATGCATGCGGAAACCCGTCACGACCTCGTCGAACACCAGCGCCGTGCCGGAGGCTTCGGTAATGGCGCGAACCTGCTTGAGGAATTCGACGGGGCGCAGGTCCGGACGGCGGCTTTGCACCGGCTCGACCACCACGGCGGCGAGTTCGCCGGCATGCTCGCGGATCCAGGCAAGAGCCTCCTCGGCGCCATATTCCAGAACGGTGACATTCTCCACCGACTGCGGCGGAATACCCGGCGCGACCGGAAGGGAGCGATGTTCGCCCTGACGGACCTGTCCCCTGACCAGAACTTCGTCGAACTGGCCGTGATAGTCGCCGGCGAACATGACGACGCGCTTGCGCCCGGTGACCGTACGCGCCACGCGCATGGCGGCCATCACCGCTTCCGAACCGGTGTTGCAGAAAGTGGCGCGTTCATTGCCGGTCATCTCGCAGAAGAGAGCCGCAACCTTGCCGGCCCTGGCGGATTGCGGACCGATGGCGAAGCCTTCCTGCAACTGCCGGTCGACCGCCTCGACCACGAAATCGGGGGCATGGCCGAACATCGTCTGGCCATAGCCGTTGACCAGGTCGATATATTCGTTGCCGTCGACGTCCCAGATGCGCGAGCCTTTCGAGCGGGCCGCGATCACGGGATAGACCATCTCCTTCCAGTCCGGATTGAAGCCGGAAGCGGCGCGGGGGTCGGCAAGGACGTTGCGGTAGTCCTGCGTCAACTGTTTTGAGCCGGGACTGCGGGTGTTCCAAAGCGAGGTCAGCGCCTCGATATGGCTGCGCTGGCGGGCATCCAGCCCCTGGTCCTGCGACTTCTGGCTGTTCTTGTAGACGCCGAAGCGCGAGGGCAGTTCCTTGACCGGAGCCGCATCGGCCCTGGGCACCGCGGCAGGCTGCGGAACGACTTCGGCCTGAAGCGGCGCCGCTGCCGCGGCGACGGGCGGAGCCATGACGGCCTGGACGGCCGGCGCCTGCAAAACCGCACCGCCGCGCAACACCTCGAGCTGTTGCTGCATCAGCTGGGCCATGACCTGCAACTGGTCGCGCATCAGGCCCTCCGCCCCGGCGCCCGTGCCGGCGAGCGGGATCGCTGCCGGAAGAAGCGGCGCTGGCTGGACGACCGGAGAAACGACGGCAGGCGCCGGAGCAACGGCCGGCGCCGCCGCTGCCGGGACCGGCGCAGCTTCGATGGGGGCCGGTGCGAACTTCTCGGGCGGCAACGCCGCTGCAACATGTTCTGTCAGGGCCTCGATGCTGCCGAGGTCCCCCAGAAGGGCACGGAAGGTGACCTTGAGGCCGAACTTGTTCAACAATTCCTGGGCAGCCTGGGTGAGGAACAGGGAATCGAAACCCATTTCCAAGAAGGTCGTGCCGGGTTCGGCGGAAGCCACGTCCTCGCCGGACAGATCGGCGAAGATCGAGATGATGGCGGCCTTGATGGTGTCGGTGCGGGCGGTCATGTCGGACATCACGGTTTGCTCGGGGAGCGGCATTGGGAGGATCGCGGCGGGCGGCGCATTTTGGGAAAGCGCCGCTTCGGATCGTGGAATAGCTTGCGGACTGGCCGCAGGCGCTGTCTCGCGCACCGGCGGTTCGATCCAGTAGCGCTTGCGTTCGAAAGGATAGGTCGGCAGGGACACTCTGCGCCGTGTGGGTCGGCTCGACTGCAAGGTCCAGTCGACGGCCGCGCCGGCAGTCCACAACCGGCCCAGGGCCTCGGCCATGGTCTCCAGGTCGGGCCGCTCGCGCGCCGCGTCGGGCAGGCAGGAAACCACCGCCCTGCCCCTTGCAGCACCCTGCAGAGCCAGTGTGGTCAAGGTGTTGCCGGCACCGACTTCGAGCAGGACCGCCGCTGTGTCCCCGAGCAGGAGCGACAGGCCGTCGGCAAAACGGACCGGCTCGCGGAAATGACGAGCCCAATAATCGGGGGATGTCGCCGCTTCACCCGTGATCCATTGGCCCGTGACGCCGGAGACATAGGGAATGGTCGGCGCCTTCAGCCCGATCTTGCGCACTTCCTCGGTGAAGGGCGTGATGATCGGATCCATCATGGGAGAGTGGAAGGCATGCGAGGTGTGCAGCCGGCGGCTGACGACACCACGCGCCTTCAGCTGCGCTTCCAGCGCATCGACGGCATCGTCCGGCCCGGCTGCGACACACAGAGCAGGGCCGTTGATGGCGGCGATGGCAAGATCGGCGCCCAGCAAAGGCGCAAGTTCGGCCTCGGACAACCTTACCGCGAGCATTCCCCCCGGCGGGAGGTCCTGCATCAGGCGGCCACGGGCCGCAACGAGCGGCAGCACCTCTTCGAGCGTAAAGACCCCGGCAAGGCAGGCCGCGACGAATTCACCGACGCTGTGCCCTATCATCGCGCTGGGCACGATCCCCCGGCTGATCCACAGCCGCGCCAAGGCATACTCGACCGTGAAGATCGCCGGCTGTGCATAGCAGGTGGCCGCCAGGCGCTTGTGATCGTCGGCCTCGCGCTTGGCGGGATAGAGCACTTCCTTGAGATCGCAATCCAGATGAGGGCGCAGGATCGCCGCACAACGGTCGATGTCGGCCCGGAAGCCTGCTTCGGCTTCATAAAGGCCCCTCCCCATATCGGGATATTGCGATCCCTGTCCGGGGAACATGAACACGACGCCCGCATCGCTGACGGCCTTGAAGGCCCGAGCAGCCGGGTCGTTCAGAGCAGCGACAGCCGCCGTCCTATCGCTGCAGGCCACCGACCAACGATAGTCGAAGGCCTTGCGCCCCACCTGCAGCGTATGGGCGACATCCGCAAGCTCCAGAGCCGGATTGGCGGCCAGCCGGCCAGCCAGCTCGGCGCGGGCCTTGGCCAGGGCGGATTCGCTTCGCGCCGACAGGGTAAGGACTTCGACATCCCGGCCCACAGCACGCGGCTCCAGCGACGGCGCCTCTTCCAGCACCACATGCACATTGGTGCCGCCAACGCCGAAAGCGCTGACACCCGCACGGCGCGGCTCGGGGCCCTCCTGCCAGTCCGTCAGCGCCGCATTGACAAAGAACGGACTGTCCTCGATGCCGAGGCGCGGATTGGGCGTCTTGAAATGCAGGGTTGCCGGCAGTTGGCGATTTTCGAGGCTGAGCGCCGTCTTGATGAAGCCGACCACACCGGCCGCCGCATCCAGATGCCCGACATTGCTCTTCACCGAGCCGATCGCGCAATACTGCCTGCCGTCGTCGCCGGTGGCCCGGAAGGCCTTTGTCAGGCCTGCAATCTCGATCGGGTCTCCGAGTGGCGTCGCGGTACCGTGGCATTCGACATAGCTGATCGAGCGGGGGTCTACCCCGGCATTGGCATGCGCCATCATGATGGCGGCGGCCTGCCCTTCCGAGCTCGGTGCGGTATAGCCGACCTTGGCGGAACCGTCATTATTGACGCCACTGCCGCGCACCACGGCATAGATGTGATCCCCGTCGGCAAGCGCGTCCTCAAGCCGCTTCAGCAGCACGGCACCGGCGCCGCTGCCGAAGACGGTGCCCCGGGCATCGGCGTCGAAGGGGCGGCAGCGCCCATCCTCCGACACCATGCCGCCTTCCTGGGTCAGATAGCCGCGCTTTTGAGGGAAGGTGATGGAAACGCCGCCGGCAATGACCATGTCGCTCTGGAACAGCAGCAATTGCTGGCAAGCCTGCGCGATAGCCATCAGCGAGGTCGAGCAGGCCGTATTCAGGCTGAAGCTCGGGCCGTTCAGGTTGAACTTGTAGGATACACGCGTCGCCAGGAACTCCCGGCTGGCGCCAAGCAGCATCGGGTATTGCCCGACCTGGAAGGCGTTGGTGAAGTCCTCCGAGACGTCGCGATTGCCGACGACATGATGGAGGAAATATGTGTTCATGCTGCAGCCGGCGATGACGCCGATGCTGCCAGGATAGCTAGCCGGATCATAGCCGCCATCCTCGAGCGCTTCCCAGGCGCATTCGAGGAAGACGCGATGCTGCGGGTCTGTCAGTTCCGCCTCGCGCGGATACATGCCGAAGAACTCTGCGTCGAAATATTCGACATCGGACAGGATCGGCCGGGCCCGTACGAAATTGGGCGCGCGCCGAACGTCCGGCCCGAAGGTATCTTCGAGTTCGCTGTCCTCGAAACGGGTGATCGATTCCACGCCGTTGCGCAGGTTCTGCCAAAACTCACCGACAGAACGGGCGCCGGGAAAACGGCCCGCCATGCCGATCACCGCGATGGCGTTGAGCGGAGGGTCGGAGATGGAGCTCACCTTGCCGCTCCCATTTGGCGTTGGCGCATGCGCTGGAGCGCCTCCGCCTGCTGGCGGGCGCGCAGATTTTCGGGCCTGGCCGCAGGGGCCGCGGCAGGCGCGGTGCTCGAGCGGATGAAATTGGCGAGAGCCGCGATGGTGGGACGCTCGAACACATCGCTCAGGCGAAGCTCGGGATGGATGCTTTCCTGGATTTCGGCGAGAACCGTGAGGATCTGCAGTGAACTGCCGCCCTGGTCGAAGAAGTTGACCTTGGTGCTGACGTCGGGCACGGACAGAACCCGCGACCAGATGGCCGCAATCTTCTGTTCAAGCTCGTCGCGCGCCTCGGGCACGATCGGACTGGTGGTAAAAGTCGGGCTCGGCAGCGCCTTGCGGTCGAGCTTGCCATTCTCGGTCATCGGCAATTCGCCGAGATCGACGAAGGCGAAGGGAAGCATGTAGTCCGGCAGCGTCTGCGCCAGATGCGCCTTCAGGGTAGCGGCATCCGCAGGCGTTGCCGAAGGCACGATATAGGCGACCAGCTTCGCCTCGCCAGGGCCGTCCGTGCGAGCAATCACGGCGCAAGCCGTTACGGCCGGGTGGCGCATGAGCTGATTTTCGATTTCCCCGGTCTCGATGCGGAAGCCGCGGATCTTCACCTGATGATCGCTGCGCCCGAGATATTCGAGATCGCCATCCGCCGTACGCCGGACGAGATCGCCGGTCTTGTATAGCTTTTCGACGGGCTGATCGTCCGAGGGACGCCAATCGATGAAACGCTCTGCCGTCAGCTCGGGACGGTTGAGATAACCGAGGCAGACTCCCTCCCCGCCGACATAGATCTCGCCTTCCTCGCCCACCGGCACAGGCTTGCGGTTCTCGTCGAGCACATGCACGGTCAGATCGGGGATCGGCACACCGATCAGGCTCGCCCTGGTGCCGTCGAGTTCGGCCGCAGACACCGGGCGGTAGGTCACGAAGACGGTGGTTTCGGTGATGCCATACATATTGATGATGCGCGGCTTGGTATCACCATAGCGGTTGAACCAGGGGCGCAGCATCTGGAACTCCAGCGCTTCGCCGCCGAGAATCACGTAGCGCAGAGCCAAGACGGATGCCTCCGGCCGGCGCCGGTCCACTTCGATCAAGGTGCGGAAGGCGGAGGGCGTCTGGTTGAGCACGGTCACTTTTTCCCGGACGAGCAGGTCCAGGAAATCCTCGGGCGAGCGGCTGACCCGGTGGGGCACCACCACCACACGCCCGCCATAGACCAGCGCTCCCCAGATTTCCCACACGGAAAAGTCGAAGGCATGCGAATGGAAGAAGGTCCACACATCCTCGGGACCGAAGCCGAACCAATGGTCGGTTGCATGGAAGAGCCGCACGACATTGTGGTGCGACAGCCTGCAACCCTTCGGGCGGCCGGTGGAGCCCGACGTATAGATGACGTAAATGAGCGACTGGGGATCGATCGCTATGTCCGGATTGGTAACCGGTTCGGCGCCGAGACTGCCGGCATCCTGATCCAGCAAAATCATCGGCAGGTCGCTCGGCGGCAGCGTCGGACGGCCCGTGGTCGTGGTCACGAATGCCAGCGGCTTGGCATCCTCCAGCGTGAAGGTCAGCCGCTCGCGTGGATAGCTCGGATCGAGCGGCAGATAGGCGGCACCGGATTTCATGATGCCCAGCATGCCCACGACCATGTCGATCGACCGCTCCAGGCCGATGGCGACCAGCGTGTTGGGCTTCACCCCCATCTTGAGCAGGCGGTGAGCGAGCTGGTTGGCACGAGCGTTCAATTCGCCGAAGGTGATCGAAACGCCGTCGCAGGTCACCGCGAGGCTATCCGGGCGAAGCGCGGCCTGCTCGCTGATCAATTGATGGACGGAAAGATTGGTCTGAAACGCCTTCACGGAGCCCCCATGCAAAATCGTGTAACAACCGCCCCGGAAGATCGCTCTGCCGCAGGCACGCCGCCAAGACGCCGCTACCGGCGCCCTGCAGCTCGAATGTGATATTCTTTGCTTTCCTTCGACTCCTGGGGCGGCGAGAGGTGCCGAGTCACGATAGAGCGCGAACCGGAGTACTCCGGCTTTCGAATGCGTCGCGTGCGCTTTCGCACATTCCCCGGCAAACCAGCCCCGTAATTGAGTCGAACATTCCCAGGTCAGCTATTGCCTTTCTCCGTCCAGATATGAGCGAGCAATATCTCAATATCCATGCGAACTTATGTTTCGAAATTCTGCGTGATTTTACCGTGAAACGAAAAAATCTTCACAGGTAGATTTTCGAACTTACAGGGTATATTACCTTCTACGAAGGAATTATTGGAGTGGTAGGCTCCCTACGCTTCCCTGACTGCGCCCAACCAAAATGAGGGTTTGCGGCAGGCAAGAAAACAGCTGAAGCTCAATGCAGACCCAAAGAACCCATCCAACGAAACACTGCCATTATTGTAGTGTTCGAAGATCACCGCCTCAATTCGGGAAATTGAATGCCCCTCCCCCACCCGATAGGCAAACTCGGACCAAAAGGAGTAGCGCCTATCGATCCCGCGGGCGCACACCACTAAGCCGATAGCCGTACGCTCCGGCTCTAAAGGTGGGAGCGACGGCGGACGCTTCGCAGCGACCGTTCCACACGGGAAAAGTTGCGCGCCGAGCTCAATGCTGATCCTCTAGAATCAATCAATCGCCGTGCCAGTAGAAGCCAAGCTTTCGATGCCCCCTCGTCCGCCCACTCCACCCGCTTCCCGGGACGTTCATGTCTGGCAATGGGATCTCGACGCCGACGAGGGTAGCCTCGACCGCAACTGGGAGATTTTGTCGGAAGAGGAACGCGTGCGCGCCGATAAATTCCGCTTCGAACGGCATCGTCGCCGCTTCGTGGCAGCGCGCGGGAGGCTCAGGCAAATTCTCGCCGATTACCTCGCAATGTCCCCGCAAGCGGTCGGATTCGGCTATGGCGACGAAGGCAAGCCCTTCTGCACCACCCAGCCCTCGGAATGGCGGATCTGCTTCAATCTGAGCCATAGCGACAATAGGGCAGCCCTCGCCGTCGCGAACGATTTCGAGATCGGCATCGACATCGAGCATGTTCGCACGATCGAGGACGGCGTCGCATTGCAAGTGTTCTCACCTGCCGAGCGCACGCAATTCGACGCATTGCCGCCCGGGGAGCGGCAAAGCGTCTTTTTCGAAAATTGGACCCGCAAGGAGGCGTGCCTGAAGGCGCTCGGCACGGGCTTTGCTCACCCGCCGACCCATTTCGAATTCGATCTTGCCATCGGGGGCGACACGGCACCCCGCTTCGTCGGTGGCGATGCCGAAGAAGCGAAATGTTGGCGCATTCGCGCTCTGAGATCCGCTATGAACCGCACTGGCTCGGTGGCAGCACGGCGCCTCGATTGGTCGATCGTCGAAATGAACTGACGGGCGGCACCGGCCACTATGCCGATACGCCGGACAGACGAACGCAAAGGGTCCGCACCCTTTGAGGCCTATGACACCTCGGCAAGCGCTACCGAAACCTGGCGAAGGGATCCGGCTCGCACCCGCGAGGCAATCGCAAGGAGCTGCAGCCAGGCGCCGCAGCTCAATGAACGCCTCTACCCACCCGTAACTGCGGCTTAAGCCGCAACCGCGTGGACCTGCGTCTCGGAGCGCAGAACCGAACCAGTGATCTGGCCGGCTGCAGCGATCCCGGCGCGCATCTCCTCGCTGATCTCGAAAAGACCGGCATAGGTCATCACGCGGCCGATTCTGGTGGGTACACCAATGATATCCGCCGGACAATTGGCGAGCTTGAAGATGCGGGCCATACGCGCATCGTAGACGGACACCACGAAATCGATGCCGGCAAGCATGCCGACCTCGACGATGCCGCACAGCAGCTCGGTCGTGACCGAATGCAGGCGGCGACTGCCGTCACTTGCCAGATCCGGATCGATCGCAAAGCGAGAGCTTTCCCAAATCAGCGGGCTCTCCACAATTTCGCCATCCGGCAGCAGTACTGAAAAGACGTCGCGCAGCATATTGGGACCAGTCGTCGGCAACAGGCGCAGACCACCTTCAACACGGCCCGTGTATTGATTTCGCGATATCAAGTAAACGGGGTCGCAATCATCGAAATAATCGATTTCGCGACCATTCGAAACGTTGACGTCCCAATCAAGCCTGTCTTTAAAGACCCTTGCACGCATCTGGTAAAGTGCATCCAGGGTTTCGGTATGTAAATGACGTTCGTAACTTTGAATGACTTCAATCATCGAACAGACCCTCCGTCGGAATCTGCTCGAATTTATTGGCCACTTATTCCCTTAGAAATACGGCGTATTTGACGGGTTACCTCGATCCGAAAAAAATGCTCATATTCATTGCCTTGGCGACGGCATGAGTAACATTGGTTGCATTCAGTTTTGCTCGAGCCAGATCGAGGTAAAAACGCACCGTCCGATCCGAAAGGGAGAGTATCGTCGCAGTTTCCGAGACTGTTTTGCCGCGGGCAACCCATTTCAGGCATTCGATCTCACGCGGAGAAAGATGGACTTCCTCTTCTTCAACGGCCTCCGTCCGCAGGATGGCATTGTGGATGTGGTAGGCCAAGACCTGGAAGTCGCGCTGGAACGCTCCCAACGTCTGATCCCATTCCTGATCGGAGACGTCGCTGGTGATGGTGAAGAGTGCGCGCTCGCCGTGGCGGCCGCGGATAGGGAAGGTCAGGCCCTGGCGCCCGAGCCCAAATTCGGCAGCCTCGCCGAAAAAGGCACGGAGCTTCGATCCCTTCAGGTCGAATTTGCGCCAGTCAATGGGCAGGACAGCCGAAAACCCCTCCCTTAGAACAGGATCTATTCTAACGTAATTTTCACTCTTATAGTGCTCAACCCAATCATCGGAGTAAGTAACAGCCAAATAGGGATCGTCGCCATTAGAGCTAGGAATATTTACAGCAAAATAAGCCGCTGTGCGCAATCCATAACTCTGAACAACGCGATTCAACATCCCTTTTACGTCGCGAGACGTCGGTACACTGCCAATCTCATCGACAATATCATAATATATCTTGTCGAGCGCTCTCATATGCCGCCCCCTAAACCTCGGGGCGGTATGATAGTGCAAAACGTAGCGGGATGCTAGTTCCTAGATTACTTCGCGAGCGCCTGGCGCGATAGGTTGAAGACTTAGATTATATACTTCAATGTCTCTTTAAATCTCGAAAGTAGAGCGGCAGCACTCTGAGTTCATTTCAGTCTGGTGTTAGTTAGTCGCTAATCAACAAAGGTTGATCGGTTGAGTATCTGTCAAGAAACGGCAGCCGTTTCAATCTTCGATACGACGATGTTTCGCCATTCCCGCGAACGGTGGGGTCGAACCGATGATAAACAAGGGTCACGACGTAATGCCTAAAGTTCAACAGAGTCAATCGATGGTCACCATTGATGACGACACCGGCACGATCACCATCGATCTGGTGGCTTATGGACCGGTGCGAATCGTGATGACGGCCGATGGTGACATTGAAGTCGAGGGACGTAGCATCCTGAACACGGCTCATTGGACGAGTTTTGGTAACGAGCTTCCCAAGCGAGCCTGACAGTCGCCGTCGCGAGCCTGGTTGAGATCGAATATATTCTGCCGATGATGGAAACCCGGGGCGGCCATGTCGCCACGGGTTTCGCTCGTGCCGTCCCGGCCTCGCCGAAACGGGTATTATTCATGGTATCTCCTCAGCAGTATCGGCAAGACCTGGCCTTCGCGCCTGCAGCTTACCCCCTCCTTGCGATTTGCCCGGGCGCGGCGCCACAGGTTCGATCGTATTTCCGCAAGCCTCCAATCCCGTCGATACTGTATATCTTCTCGGTGGTGCACGCTCCTTATCCGGATTCTAGCGCCGATCCGGCGCGCCCATCGATGCTGCTCTGCCCCCGTCCGTCACCGGTAGTGACGTAGCGCTATCAACAGGCGATCAGATTCGTTGCATAAGGCGTGGGGGATACCGCACCGCCCAACATACGCCGCCCGAGAGGTGGCCCCCCCATGCGGGGAAGCCGCCGCCCCCCGGGCATGGCTGGTACCATCCTGCCCGTTCTCGCTCGTGCCATGATCTGAAGGCAATGTGCGAAATCGCACATCGCAGTCCGGCGCCATGGTGTTTCTCACTCAGGCGGTGGGTGGTTGCCCTGGTGTCAAGAAACGGCGTCGAATCCAAGTCATTTCAAGCCTGCTTTCTTGGCTCAGGACGGCGACAAGTCTAATATTTCTCCAAAAAGAAAACTATCTTCGTCTTCGGTCGCGAGAATTTGGAAGTTTGACATTTTGCTGAAAGTCCTTGCCTATTTCGCAATTGGAGGAGGGGAAGCAGGTGAGATCGATCGGTGAAAGCGGTCTGGCACACGAGGGAGAGCGTTACTTGAGGATCCCCGTTAGTGTAATCGACAAGCGTGCCTTCTGGCGCGATTGTCTGACGATGTGCTTGACGACCTCCTCTGCAAATCTTGCAGCCGTCGGCTACGACACCATCGACGATTGGCTGACGTCCTCCACGCATGCCCCTTCGACGATCATCCTGCTATGCGCTACCAATGAAGAGGGCACGGCCCGGGCCATCCAGTCCGGGCTCGATCGCATCCTGTCCAGCGTGCCGGGTGCGCGCGTGGTCATCCTGTCCGACATCGACAATCCGGCCACCATGGTCTCCGCCTTGGAACGGGGCGCGCGCGGCTTTGTAACCATGAGCCTCAGCCTGGAAGTGGCCATTGAAGCAATTCGCATCGTGAATGTTGGCGGCACCTTCGTTCCCGCCAGCGGCCTGCTGTCGGCGCGCCAGGGCCTTACTGCCCCGACCGAGGGCCAATCTCCGGCTGCCGAGGGGCGGCCGCACTTCACCGAACGCCAATTGGCGATCATCGCCTGCGTGCGCAAGGGCGAACCGAACAAGATCATCGCCCACAAGCTCAACATGACCGAAAGCACGGTCAAGGTTCACATCCGCAATATCATGCGCAAGATCAAGGCCAAGAACCGCACCGAAGTTGCATTTCTTACCAACGAGTTGCTGCTTCCCAACGAAGCCTCGAACGATTGAGGCTCGCGCCGCTGCAGCGGAGCATAATGCCCATCGCTTCTCGGCCATGCCGCTGCCAAGACTTGCGACTGCCCTCCCCGGCTCCCTCAGCAACCCTTGTTCTTCGGCGCGATGACGGCTACTGGCTTGTCCGTCATCGTTGGAGTGCGCCCCATGCCCGGAACGATCCGGATTCTCGACGGCGGTATGAGCCGGGAACTGCTTCGCCTCGGCGCCGAATTGCGCCAGCCCGAATGGTCCGCCCTCGCTTTGATGGAAGCGCCCGACATCGTCCGACAGGTTCACGCCGAATTCATCGAGGCCGGTGCGGAGGTGATCACCACCAACAGCTACGCCCTGGTTCCCTTTCACATCGGCGAGCAGCGCTTTCGTGAGCAGGCGCCTGCCCTGACCAACCTCGCCGGCCAGCTTGCACGGCAGGCCGCCGATAGCAGGGCCGGCCGCAAGGTGCTGGTAGCGGGTTCACTGCCGCCGATCTTCGGTTCCTATGAGCCCGAACGCTTCGATCCTTCCCGCGTCCAGGACTATCTGGAAGTGCTGGTTGCCGGCCTCGCACCCCATGTCGATGTCTGGCTCGGCGAAACCCTCAGCCTGATCGCCGAAGGCGAAGCCGTGCGCCGGGCCGTTGCAGCCACGGGCAAGCCGTTCTGGGTCTCCTTCACACTGGCCGACGCGATGGGCGAGGAGAGCTCAGAACCGCGTCTGCGCTCCGGCGAAAGCGTGGCCGACGCCGCCGCCTGGGCGGCCGGATCGGGCGCAAGCGCCCTGCTCTTCAATTGCAGCAGGCCCGAGGTGATGGGGAAGGCCGTGCGCGTGGCTAATCGTGCCCTCCGCGAGCGGCAATCCGATATCGAAATCGGTGTCTATGCCAATGCCTTCGAAGAACAGGAGGGAGATGGCGCCGCCAACGAGACCCTGCACGGGACGCGCGAGGACCTGACGGCGACCGCCTATTCCCGCTTTGCCTGCGAATGGGCCGATGCGGGCGCCACCCTGATCGGGGGATGCTGCGGCATCGGCGCCCGGCACATTCATGATCTTGCCACCGCCCTGAGACGCTGAACGCTTCGCGCGGAGCGACCACCCGCGCCTGCCCGCGCAGAAGCGCCGCGTCATCATCGGCGGCCTAACCGGCTCGACCCAAGGCGATGGCCGATCCCGTGAAAGGCAAGACGAGATCATAGCCTGGAGGAGGCGGCGCGACCGGCGTGGTCGCCGCCGTTCCGAACTGGGTGATGCCCATGCCGACAGTCTGGGCAAGATCGTAGAGCTTGCCGGCAAATTCGAACGGATTGCTCGCGATCAGACGCGCCGAAAACACATTGGTGCCAAGGATGGCTCCGCTTGCTGATGTGAGGGAAGCGGCGACTGTGGTGCCGACCACGAGGCTGGTGCGGCGGAAGGTGGCGATGCATTCGCCCTGTGCGAAGGAGGCCGGATCGGCAAAGGTGGCCCCCGGCCGGCGCTGCAGATACAGCGAGAATTGGCCGACCGGGTCGAGTCCGAGCGAGAGCGCGCCATTGTCGATCCCATCCGCCTTGAACGGCGTGGCGGCGAAGGTGAAATGCGCACTTGTCTCCGACGGCTTGCCGTCGAACAGCGGCGCATCCGCAAACGGCAAATGCAGGAAGTAGCCGTAATCGGCCAGCGATCCATCATTGGCGCGGTAGAAACGGCCGGTAGCGTACCAGGCGAGTTCGGCGGTCATCAAAGCGGTCATGATGAGTCCTCGGCGGGAAAGGGGCGCCACTCTATAGACCGGGAGCAAAGCGCGTTCACGACCGTATGCTTGTTTGCTCTGAAATGGGGAACTCGAAAGATCGGGACGGCACCTCTGCAGTCGATGCCGCATCCTCGTCTCTCCTCAGGATCTGCTCGTTCCAGCCGGTCCACCGGCACTGGCCTGAGAAGGCTTCGACTTGACGGTGACCGTCGCCGTCTGGCCCGCCACCAGGCGAAACCCCTCGGGCAGCTTGTCGAGCGCCACGCGGATCGGCACGCGCTGGGCAAGGCGCACCCAGGAGAAGGTCGGGTTGATATTGGCCAGCAAGTTCGAGCCGTCGCTGCGCTCGCGATCCTCGATGCCGCCGGCGATACTCTCGACATGGCCGGTGATGACGGTCGGCTGGCCCATCAGGTGGATGTCGACCGGATCCCCTATCGCGATGCGGGGCAGCTTGGTTTCTTCGAAATAGCCCTCGACACGCAGCGAGTCGGTGTCGAGAAGAGCGGTCACGGCCTTCCCGGCCGTGACATAGTCCCCGGGATTGAGACTGAAGTTGGTGATCACCCCATTGACGGGTGCCTTGATCTCCGAGCGATCGAGATTGAGCTTGGCCACCGCCTGGTTGGCGAGGGCCTGCTGATAGTTGGCGCTCGCCACGTCCTGGCTTGCCAGGGCCTGCTCGATCTTCTGGGCAGACGCCACGTCCTTGCCGAGTTCGCTATAGCGCGCATAGTCCCGCTTCGCCTGCTCCAGCGTCGCCCTGGTGCCGGAAACGGCCGCATCGGCCTGCTGCAAGGCAAGCTCGAAGCGCTTGGGATCGATACGGACGAGGATGTCGCCGCGATGGACCTGCTGGTTGTCGCGGACCAGCACTTCGCTGACCAGCCCGGACACGTCCGGTGTGACGCCGACGATATCGGCGCGCACATGGCCATCCCGTGTCCACGGGTCGTTCATATAATAATCCCACAACCGCCAGCCGAAACCGGCGGCAAGGGCGACGACGATAAGGGTAATGAGAACTCGCCCCAGCGAGGCAAAAAAGCGTTTCACGATGCAAACCGTTGAAAGATTGAAAATAGCCCGCTCAGGACGATGACGAACAGCGCGAGATCGAACAGCGAGCGATGCCAGACGAGGCGGTAGACGCCGACCCTGGCCAGTACGGAACGAAGCAGAAGATTGGTGATGACGGCGAGGAGTGCGAGGATCATCAGGCTCGGCACATAGACGCCAAAGATATCGATGTCGGCGTTCACGATGCGAGCTCCAATTTGGGAAGGAAGGGCATGGCTGCGGGTGCGGCCAGGTTCACGGGCGCTGGCGAAGCGGGAAACAGAGCTCGCCGCAAGCCTACGAGCGCCTGCACGGCATTCCGGCGCAGGCTCGGCTCCACGCCCTGCGTGAACTCCGACAGGGTCTCGTCGATGATGCCGAGCAACGACGCTGGCGGATCGACCGCCCTGCCCGTCGCCGCGCGCTCAGCGTAGAAGCGGGCGATGGCGTCCAGCACTTGCTGCAGGCGCCGCCGCTGCGCGGATGACAGCTTGCCGCGCAGCCTCTGCAGGTCGAGCACATTGATGCCGACACGCAGTTCCACCAGAAGGTCGGCCGCCGCCACGTCCTCGCTGACGCCCTGGGCCAGCCGGGGCACCAACTGGCCGAGGCGATCGAACACACGTCCGGCAAAGGCCTCGGCATGGGCGTTGCGCCCGCCGCGCGAGGTCGCGGCAATATCCGCCCAGCCGGCCCTGACCAGGCGCCTGGCGACCATCGCCGCCCCGAAGGGCCTGGTGGCCAGGGTCCAGACCAAGGCGAAAGCACCGCCGAGGATCGAGGCGACGGACGAGTTCATGAACGCCGCGAACTCGGCACTGTAATTGGCCTGCAGCCCGACGAAGGATGCCGTGTTCACCGACAGAAGCATGGCGATCATGTTGAATTGCGGGCGCGAAACCAGCGTCCCGACCAGGATGAAGGGCACGGCGAACATCACCACCAGCCCGACATAGTCGTGGGCGAGCGGCAAAAGGGCGAAGAGATACACCGCCGACAGGCCGACGCTGACAGCCGTCCACACCGTGAAGCTGCGGATCTGGCTGACCGGGTTGTCGATGGCGGCAAAGAAGGAGCAGCCGATCGCCGTCATGATCACGCAGCCCGACCCCTCGCTCCAGCCGGTCCATATCCACATCAGGCCCGACAGGATGGTGGCAAGCACGACCGAGCCGGCCTGGAAGGTTAGCAGCGCATAGTCGTAGTGGCTGACCTTGCCGACGGTCCGGCGCATACGGAAGGTCGGGCGCCAACGGCTGATGCGGTCGCCGAGCTCGATCTGCCGCTGCAGCTGGCGGCAGTCCTCCCACAGATCGACCAGCTCCTTCATGCGCTCCAGCGTGCTCGACAGCACCAAGGCCGGCCATTGCGCCTCCTCAGCGCTTTCCAGGTCAGTCTTCGGCTCCAGCGCGGCGATGTCGGCGAGCAATTGATCGGCTTCACCGCGTTCATTACCCTCGCCCGAACGCATCCAATCGAGGAGGCGCATGCGCAAGGCGTCGATGCCGGCGATCTCGCCGCCGGCTTCGCGCAAGGCAGCCAGACGGTCTTCCAGAGAGGACAGCAGCGGCAGCAGCAACGCCATGCGTCCCCGCAATTCACGGGCGATGCGCACCGTCGCCTGGTTCGCGGTATCATAACTGAGCTGGCTGATCAGCATGTCCATCGCCCGAATGTCGGCGGCGAGGCGCTGGCGTTCCGGCGTGGCCCCGTTCCCGGCGCCATCGGTCAGCACGGTGCTCGCCCAGGCTCCCGCGTCGCGCAGCCAGCGCTTGATCTGCTGTCCGAGCACAGGCCCGATCCGGGTCGGAAAGAACAGGGAACTCACCACGGCGGCACAGACGATGCCGAGCGTGATCTCTTCGGCGCGCGAAACGGCGACGTCGAAGATCGTTTCGGGCGCGCTGACAGTCGGCAATGCGATCAGGGGAAGCGTGTAGCCGGCGAGCATGAAGACATAGCTGCGCGGCGTGCGATCCAGCAGGGAGACGAACAGGAAGACGCCGGTCCATAGGCCGACGACGATGATGAACAATTCAGGCGCCGGCGCGAAAATAGGCAGCAGCAGGATCGATCCGGACGTGCCTATGAAGGTGCCGAGGGCCCGATAGAGCGCTTTCGACGTGGTGGCCCCCGCCAGCGGATTGGCGACGACATAAACCGCCGCCATCGCCCAATAAGGGCGCTCCAGCCCGGCGGCCAGGGCGATATAGAGCGCCAGCATCGAGGCCGAGAACGCCTTGAGCGAAAAGACCCAGTCCCGGACCGTTGGTAGGGGGAAGCCGGCGGTCATGTCGCCGCCTCCGCCTGCTGGCGGGCTGATGCCTCCTCGATAGCCCGGAAAACGCGCAGCGTTGCCTCGATGTCGTCCTGCGGCAGATGGCCGAGAATGCGGCTGCGCAGGGCGACGAGTTCCTGCTCGATCACGCTTGTCACTCTCTCGCCCTCAGGAGTGAGCCACAATGTCTTGGCCCTACGGTCAGCCCCCTCCCGTTTTTCGATCAGGCCACTGGCGCAAAGCTGATCGAGAAGGCGCACCAGGGAGGGTCCTTCGATGCCGATCGCATCGGCGACCTCGGTCTGATTCACACCGCCGCCCATGCGCTCGATCTGGATAAGTGGCACCGCCGCAGCGTCAGAGACGCCATGGGTAGCAACGATGTCATGCACCAGGCGACGCCAATGGCGGCCGATCTGCTGGGTTTTACCGGTCAATGCGAAGCGCAGGGCGTCAATCTTTTCCATAGCTAATAATTAGCATCCTAATTAAATGGATGCAAACTATTTACGCCCGCTCTCATCGCCCGCCGAAAAACCTCCTGACAGGATCTGTCACTCAGGCATATAGAATGGCGATACCAAGACCAATGAGACGCCATGGCCCGAACGAGCCGCCTCCTCTCGCTCCTGCAGATCTTGCGCGGCAAGCGCCGCCCGGTGACGGCGGCCGTGCTCGCCGCGGAACTCGCCGTCTCCGAGCGCACGCTCTATCGCGACATCGCCGAGCTGGTCGCCCAGGGCGCGCCCATCCAGGGCGAAGCCGGCATCGGCTATATCCTGCGCCCTGGTCTGTTCCTGCCCCCGCTGATGCTCTCGGAAGATGAAACCGAAGCCATCGTGCTCGGCCTGCGCTATGTCGAGCAGCGCGGCGACGACACGCTCGGCCGCGCAGCCCGCGATGCACTCGCCAAGATCGAGGCGGTCCTGCCGCCGGCTGCGCAGGAAATCGCCCGCAATCCGGTGGCCCTGCCCGGGCCGAGCCACAGGAGCTTTCCCGACAACAGGGTCGCGATCGAGGTGTTTCGCAGCGCCATCCGCGCGCAGGCCAAGCTTCGCATCGATTATGGCGACCTCAACGGCCAGGCGACCACGCGCGTGATCTGGCCCATCGCCATCGGCTTCATGAATGAAGCACGCATGCTGGCGGCCTGGTGCGAATTGCGCCAGGACTTCCGCCATTTCCGCACCGATCGCATCGCGGCAGCCAGCGAGATCGGCGAGCGCTATCCCGGACGACGCAGCCAATTGGTGAAATCCTGGCGCGCCGCGATGGACGAAATCGCCAAGCGCTAGCCCTTTCCTCCGTACCGGCCATTCTTCCGTCTTGCCTCACCATGACAAACCGGGCAAAGGGCCGTGATGCGCATCCTGGTTCCCGGCGGTTACGGTCTGATCGGTTCGGCCATCGTCTCGGCCCTGCTCACGGCTGGCCACGAGGTCACGGGTCTCGGCCGTTCCGTGGGCCAGGCGCGCCTGCGCGAACCGCGCGTGCGCTGGCTGCAGCATGACCTCAAGGATCTCGTCAGCGCCGAGGCCTGGCGTCCGCTCCTGGCAGACGTCGACGCCGTGATCAACGCTGCCGGCGTGCTGCAGGACGGGCCCGGCGACGATGTCATGGTGACCCAATCGCTCGCCATGGTCGCCCTCTTTGAGGCTTGCGAACAGGTTGGGGTGAAGCGCCTCGTCCAGATCTCCGCCGTCGGCGCCTCGCCCGATGCCGCTACCGTGTTCATGCGCAGCAAAGGCATTGCCGACGAGGCGCTTGAAGGCTCGTCGCTCGACTGGACCATCCTGAGGCCCGGGCTGGTTCTGGGCTCCTCGGCCTATGGCGGCAGCGCTCTGCTGCATGCGCTCGCCAGCCTGCCCGGCTTCATTCCGCTGCCGCCGGCGCCATCGATCCGCAGCGTAGCGCTCGATGACGTCGCCGCAACGGCGCTGGCCGTCGTGGAAGGACGCCTCCCTCATCGGCGCATCTATGATCTCGTCGAGGACAGGGCGCATAGCCTCCAGGAAATCGTCGCAACGCTGCGGGCAAGGCTTGGGCTGCCGCCCGCCCGTTTTGCCCGCTGGCCGCTCTGGATCTTTCGCCTCGCCTTTCGGCTTGGCGACCTGGCGGGCCTGCTCGGCTGGCGCCCGCCGATGCGCACCACCTCGCTCGACCAGATCCTGGCCGGCATCGATGGCGATCCGACGCCGCTCGGCGCCGCCAATGGCCGGTCGCTCAAGGCCCTGCCCGAGATTCTGGAAGCCGTCGGCGGCACTGTGCGCGAACGCTGGTTCGCGCGCCTCTTCCTGCTCAAGCCGGTGATCGTTGCGACGCTGGGCCTGTTCTGGCTGCTCTCGGGCCTGATCGGTCTCATCGAGGCGGACAAGGCGAAGGTCGTGCTGACGCTGCGGGGTTTTGCGCCGACGACCGCGGCGCTCTTCGTCCATGGCGGCGCCCTTGCCGATCTCCTGCTCGGCGCGGCCATGCTCTGGCGACGAACCATGCCGGCCGCCGCGACCGGCATGATCGGCGTCACCCTTGCCTATCTCCTCGCCGGAAGCCTGTTCACGCCCGACCTCTGGCTCGACCCGCTCGGCCCCTTCCTCAAAACGCTGCCGGCGGCAGTGCTCGCTCTGGTCGCACTCGCCATCAAGGACGCCCGATGACCTATGCCGACCTGCTCCTCTGGCTCCATGTGATCGGCGCCGCCGTGCTGCTGGGCACCGGGGCCGGCATCGCCTTTTTCATGCTCGTCGCCCATCGCACCGATGACGCCCGGCTGATCGCCCACGTCGCCGGCACCGTCGTCACGGCGGACCTCCTGTTCACCGCCACCGCTGTCGTGCTGCAGCCCCTCACCGGTGCCCTGCTGGCGCAGGAGATCGGCTGGCCGCTGAGCTCGCCATGGATCCTGCTGTCGCTGGGCCTGTATGTCTTCACCGGCCTGTTCTGGCTGCCCGTCGTCGTCATCCAGGTGAAGATGCGCGATCTCGCCAGGAAGGCCGTGCAGGAGAATTCCGCCCTTCCACCAAACTATTACCGGCTTTTCCGCATCTGGTTTGCCTGCGGTTTTCCGGCCTTCGTCGCCGTGCTCGCCATTTTCTGGCTGATGCTGACCAAGCCGCAATTCGGATAAAGCGTTTTGCGATTTGGTGGAACCACCAAGAATCGCAAAGACGCGCCGGAACAAGGAGCTCGAGAAAATGAGCGTTCACGCTTGAACACACTTTGCTCTGGAGCAAGCGCAGCTTGCTTGTTCGCAATCCAGCGCCGACCTATACCCTCAACTTCGAATGCAGCCATCCAAGTGTGGAGGGACCATGCGTATCCTTGTTGTCGGCGCTGGAGCGACGGGTGGCTATTTTGGCGGCCGGCTGATGCAGGCGGGCCGTGACGTGACCTTCCTGGTTCGCCCCGCACGAGCGGAAAAGCTGCGGACGGAAGGCCTCCGGATCGTCAGCCCGTTCGGCAATGCCGAACTGGCACCGAAGCTGGTCACCACCGGCGACATTGCTGAGACCTACGACCTCGTGCTGCTCACCGTGAAGGCCTATGGCCTCGAGGCCGCGCTTGACGACATCGCGCCCGCCATCGCTTCCGAGACGATGATCCTGCCGGTGCTCAACGGCATGCGGCATGTCGATGTCATCAAGGCCCGCTTCGGCGAGAAAGCCCTCCTCGGCGGCGTCTGCCTGATCGCCGCCACCATCGACGGCGAAGAGCGCATCGTACAGCTCACGCCCATGCACAACCTCATCTATGGCGAGATGAGCGGCGAGCGGTCCGAGCGTATCAAGGCCCTCGATGCGACCATGCAGGGCGCCGGCTTCAACGCCAAGCTCTCCGACGACATCGAGCGCGACATGTGGGGCAAATGGATCACTCTCGCCAGCCTCGGCGGCATCTGCTGCCTGATGCGCGGCTCGGTCGGCGAGATCGAAGCCGCTCCGGGCGGCCTTGCCTTCGTGTTGCGCTTCTTCGACGAGGTGGTGAGCGTGGTGAAAGCCGTGGGGAAACTGCCTGGCGCGCCCATCCTCGACATGGCCCGCGCCATGCTCACCCAGAAAGGCTCGGCCATGGCCTCCTCCATGTATCGGGACCTGCAGAAAGGCGCGCCGATCGAAGCGGATCAGATCATCGGCGACCTGCTGACGCGGGCACAGGAAGCAGGAATAGAAACGCCTTTGTTGTCAGCGGCCTATACAAATCTGGCAATCTACCAGGCAAGATGAAGTGAAACCCGGAAAGCTGTCCGCGCGTGAACGACCGGCTCGATGGCCCGCGCTGGGTGAGCATGAGCCTCGATTGAGCCCGCGATGGCGGATCTGCCGCCGCAGTGCTCCGTGCCGCCGCGCCCCACAGCGAGTTGTCCTGCAAAATCGCGGCTGAGGATGGCCATGTGAACACTCACGCTGACAAAAAGCTAACAAAATCATTCGTTTCTGCGCGGAAGGCGAAGCAGCTTCACAGCGGCTGCCCGAGAAAACCGACTACCTTAGCAGCAGACCCATAAATCAAAAATATAATAAATATCAACACGTTAAGGCATTATTTCAAACAAGCGACCTCATTGAGGCACAGGCTAATGTCCGTGGGCCAGGCCGCACTCACCAGCGCAACAGGCGACGGCCGGCGACATATCCCGCGACAGTGACGAGACCTGCCGCCAGGCTGTACCAGGTGGCTACGAAGAGCGGGCTGTCGTCCACGCAATGGCTGGCATAGAGCGTCGCGGCAATGCCGCTGGCGGCCAGACCGGCCACCGCCCCCGCCCTGCCGGGGTTCTCGGGAGCGCCTTGGCGCAGGGCATAGAGCATGCAGGCCAGCGGCCCCAGCGCCAGCAAAGGTATCAGCATCAGGCAATAGCGGGCATTCACGCCCACCCAGCGCGTTCCCCAGGTCGCGGACGGCATGACCACCAATTCCACCACGACCGCGCCGATCAGGAGCAAGGGAGCAATCACCAGGGCAAGGCGCCATCCGCCGGATCGTGCACCCGGCCTGACCAGGCGCAGAATCAGGCCGCAGGCTGAAACAGCCAGGGACGCCGTCACAACGAATTTGAACAGGAAGCGCCAGGTCTCGGCCGCCGCCGCGATATCGGGACGGGGCCGGAATCCCACGAAGAAAATTACGGCCGACAAGGCCGTGCCGACGATCACCGCCAGTCCGAAAGCCCTGCCGAGGGACCATCCGACCGGCGCGTCCTCGGAAATGGCATTGATGAGATCGTCGGTCTTCACGGCTTCTCACTCCGATAGAGCGCTGCGAGCTTCTTGAGGCCCCGATGCAGGGCGACTCGAACGGCCACCTCGGTCATGGACAGCCGGCCGGCCATCTCCCGGATGCTGACGCCACCGAGGGAGATAGCCTCCACGATGTCCCGTTGCGGCGGTTTCAGATGCGCCAACATTTTCTCCGCCTCATGCTGCGACAGTCCGGATGCCGGCTCCTCCGCTTCGAGAACCTCGATCACGTCCTCGATCGGCACCATCACCTGCCGCCCCCGGCGGCGCATGGTATCGATCATCTTGTTGCGCACGATCGCCGACAGCCAGGGACCGAGCGGGCGCGAGGAATCCCAGGTTCCGCGCTTGAGGTGAATGGCGAGCAGCACTTCCTGAACGACATCCTCGATTTCCGCCGGCGGCGCGCCGAAGCGCTCGCAATAGCGGCGCGCCGTGCCGCGCAGATAAGGGATCACCGCCTGCAGGAACCGCCGATAGGCCGGTGCATCTCCGGCGATCGACTGCCGCAACCATGCCGCCCACTCCTCTTCGCGCATGGAATTATGCACGAGCCACCCTCTCTACGGCCGCTCTCACGGCTTTGTTACCGAATGACGGCACCGACTCACTGAGCCGCTGTCGCCTCGGCATAATCGTCCAGCACCGCGCGTATGGCCAGAGACAGGCAGGCCGCCATGTCGAGCCGGCCCGCATGCTCCGCCGCGGCCGGCAGGAACTGGTGTACCAAAGTGGGTGGCAAGGTGCGTCCAGAGAGCGCCTGCGCCAGGCGCGCGACGGCGCCTGCCGCGGCCGGATGCGGCCAGTAGTAGCGGATGCGGTCGCTATAGCTGTAGTGGCGCAGCACATGCTGGCTGGCGGCATCGCCCTGATAATAGCGCTGCCAGTAGCCGGGTTCGGCCAGCATCAGGGCCTCCATCGCCTTGGCCAGCGGGCGCTCGCCATAGGAGGCATCGAGTTCCCCGGCGATGAGATCGAGGCCGTAGAGCGCCTCGCGCCAAGCAAAGGTCAGACCAGGCCCGACCTTGAGGATGGCAAAGCCGTCGGCTACCAGCCTCGCCAGCTTCTCCCGCGGCTGGTAGTCGGTGGAATGGGCCTCGAACACTAGAGAGGGTTCGTCGCCCAGCACGCCGACGAGATCGCGGGCCTTTTCGGGCTGGTAGACCACCACGTCTTCATGCCCGAACTCGACACCGGGTTGCACAACCAGGCCGATCACACGTTCCAGCGCCGCCTCGACGCCCTGCTGGCGAAACACGGTCCGGTGGGTTTCGATAGTCTGGCGCGCCGCGGACGCGGCCGTCGGCTGCAAGCCGTCGAGCGCGTGCCAGGCGCCCCCCGGCACAGGCACCTCGGTGCCGATGATATAGACCGGCAGGGGCAGGCCGTTGTCGCGGGCGGTCTGCTCCGCGACCTTGGTCAGGCGGGCGGCACGCCTTGCCGTGGTCTCGTCGTCGAGCGCCTCGGGCTCGCCCTTGCAGCCCATGCTGGCATCGAGATGGATCTTGCCGAACCCTGCCGCGACATAGGCCGCCATCATGGCCTCGGCCTTGGCCATCGCCTCCTCCGCCTCGAGATGGCGCCAAGGATTGGGGCCGAGATGGTCACCGCCAAGGATCAATCCGGCGGTTTCGTAACCGGCCACTTCAGCCTTCTCGAATACGAAACGCCTGAAATCGGCCGGGGTCATGCCGGTATAGCCGCCCTCCTGGTTCACCTGATTGCAGGTCGCTTCGATCAGGACCTCCCGCCCGCGTTTGCGGCCATGCGCCAGCGTCGTCCCGATCACGTCCGGATGGGCAGAGCAGATGGACGCGATACCCCGCGATTGTCCAGAGCGCCGCGCGGGGGCGAGGTCGAGAAGCGTGGTCATGTCGAGTCTCCGTGAACGATGGATCGCGATCAGGCCGAGGCCCGCATCATCAGTTGGGCTTCGAGCCGCAATTGCTGCTGCCCCTGCAGAGATTCCCCGCCCTCGACCTGGGCGAGCAGCAGCTCGACGCCGAGATTGCCGAGGCGAAAGAAATCCTGCGCCACCGTGGTCAAGGGCGGGCAGCCGAAGCGGCTATAGGGCTGGTCGTCATGACCGGCGACGCGCAGGCGGCAATCGGCCTCACGCCCGACTTTCAGGCCGCGCTGGAAGGCGGCGGCCATCACCCCTACGGCGATGCGGTCATTGGCGCACAGCACCGTCGAGGTCGGAAACCCGGCCCCGTCGATCACCTGCAGCGCCTCTGCATAGGCGATTTCCTCGAAACGCCAGTCCGGCCTGCCAGCCACGGTGATGATCTCGGGCTGGAAGCCGAGCCGCTCCATGGCCTGGACATAGGCGTTACGGCGTTCGGCGGCATTGTGATTGACCGCCGGCATTTCGAAGAAGCTGGGCGGCGTCCCCGTGCGGCAGAGATAATCGGTGATCAGGCCGATGCTCTGCTCGTTGTCGGTGCCGACGAAGGGGGAGCCGTCCTGCAGCGAGGAATCGAGATAAACGACAGGAATATGGGCGCGCAGGGTCTCCATCCGCGTCGCGTCGGTATAGGCGCCGAGGGGAGCGATGATCGCTCCGGCGATCTTGAGCGACAGCAGCGTCTCCACCGAGCGCGCCTCATGCAGGGCATCCCCGCGCGACGACAGCACCAGGACGAAATAACCGTCCTGCGCACAGCGCCGCTCGATATGGCGCACCATCTCAGAATAGAACATGTCCGAGGTGTCGGGCACGATCACGCCGATGATCTTGGGACGTTTTCGGTTGAGGTTCACCGCAAACAGGTTCGGCCGGTAGTCATATTTGGCCAGCGCCCGTTCGATACGGATTCGGGTCGATTTGCGTACGCTGCCGGGATCGTTGAAATATTTCGAGACCGTCGGCCGCGAGATCCCGCTGAGTTCGGCGAACTCGGCCATGTTCCTGATCTTTCGCACCGCCCTGCTGCTCCCCCTCCGCTCGATCGTTCTTATTTTTTACATGAGTAAACAATATTATTTTTTACACGTCGTAAAATTCCATCGTAGGATTTCTGTTTTCTTTGATCCAAAATAAAAAATTATTATTTATTTTCAATTGGTTGGCTTACATTCCTTACGACCAGACAGGATGTATTTTGTCAATTTTATCACGCGCAATATCTTTAATTGACGCCTACGGGGCGAAACCATAGTCTGACAATTCACAAAAGACAAAAACAAATTCAGGGAGGGAGACGGCTCCGCAGGCGCAATCGCACCTGCAGCGCCCGGCCATTCTCGGCATCCTTTCCTCAACTCGATCGGCGGGTCTGCCCGCCGTAGCCGGCTGGATACCTCGCGTCAGAGGAGGGTCCCTGCCGGAGGGATCGACCACTTCGTCAAACCGAGGAAACGACATGAGGAAACTGCTTACGGCCCTCGCGGCTGTCGCCATCGGGGCCAGCGTGCTCGCCGCTCCGGCGCAGGCCCAGGACAAGAAATACACCATCGCCCTCATTCCGGGCCTGACCACCGACGCCTTCTACATATCGATGCGCAAGGGCGCCGAGGCCGCCGCCAAGGTGGTGGGAGCAGAACTCGTGTTCCAGGGCGCGCCCGATTTCAATCCGGTAACGCAGACACCGGTGCTCGACGCCGTCATCGCACGCAAGCCCGACGCCATCCTGATCGCGCCGACGGACAAGGTCCAGCTCGTCCAGCCCCTGAAGAAGGCCGCCGACGCGGGCATTCCGGTGATCACCGTCGATACCTTCATCGGCACCGGCAAGTACCAGACCGGTGCGGGTGACGCCGACTTTCCGCTCTCCTATGTCGCCTCGGACAATATACTGGGCGGCCGCATCGCGGCCCGTGCCCTCGCCAAGGCCATCGGCGAGAAGGGCAAGGTCTATGTCTCCAACGTGAAGCCGGGCATCTCGACCACCGACCAGCGCGAGGAAGGCTTCAAGGATGAGATGAAGAACTACCCCAACGTCACTGTCCTTGAAACGCAATTCAACGACAACGACGCCAACAAGGCCGCCTCGCAGATGCAGTCGGTGTTCGCCCGCAATCCCGATCTTGCCGGCGTCTTCGGCGCCAATCTGTTCTCCGCGCTGGGCGCCGCCAACGGCGTGCAGCAGGCCGGCCAGAGCGGCAAGGTCCGCGTCGCCGCCTTCGACGCCCCGGCCTCGATCGTCGACAATATCAAGTCGGGCCTGGTTGATATCGCCATCGCCCAGCATCCGGCCGAGATCGGCTATTTCGGCGTGCTTTCCGCCTATGCCCATCTCACCGGCCAGTCGATCCCTGCCTCGATCGGCACGGGCTTCACCGTGATGGACAAGTCCAACGTCGACAAGCCGGAAGTCGCTGCCTTCATCTACAAGGAATGAGGCTTTCCCTGCATCTGCGCCGCCGGGGATCCTGGAGCAAAATGCTCCGGCCCGGCGGCCTCTTTATGTCCCCTGAACGGAGCGCCTGATGTCGGCAGCCCAATCTTCCCTCAGCCGGGCGCAGCCCGCGGCAGGACCCCATCCCATCCTTCTGCGCATCGCGGAGCTCAGGGCCTGGCTCTTCCTGGTCCTGCTCCTGGTCTTTTTCGAGTGCTGGGCCCGCATCGCCTATGGCTCGACCTTCGTATTCTCGGTCCCTACCCTGCAGTCGATCTCGATCTATGCCGTCGCGCCGCTCCTGCTGGCGCTCGGCTCGACCTTCGTGATCATCTCGGGCGGCATCGACCTGTCGATCGGCTTCATCATGGGGCTGTCGGCGGTGGTGGCGGCCCATACGGCCAATCTGATGGGCACCTCCATGCCGCCCTTCCCCGCCATGCTGGTCGGCATCGCGGCCGGCGTCGCCGTAGCGACCATCCCCGGCTATATCAACGGCCTCCTGATCTCGAAACTCCGGGTGCCTCCCTTCATCGGCACGCTGGGCATGTATGGCGTGGCGCGCGGCATCGCCTATCTGCTGGCCGGCGGCACCACCGTCCCAGTTTCGAACGGCTGGTTCGCGGCGCTCGGCAATGGCCGCTTCTACGGCGTGCCCGTGGTGGTGATCGTGGCAGCGCTCTTCCTGATCCTGATGCACTATCTGCTCTCGCAGACGCGCTTCGGCCAGCACACCTACGCCATCGGCGCCAGCGAGCAGGCCGCGCTTCGCGCCGGCATCAATGTCAGCCGCCACACCCGCAAACTCTATGTGCTGTCGGCCGTCTGCGCCGGCATCGGCGGCGTGCTCTATGCGGCCCGCTTTACCGCCGGCGCCGCCCAGGCCGGCGAGCCTCTCCTGCTCGATTCGATCGCCGCCGTGGTGATCGGCGGCGCCAGCCTGTTCGGCGGTTCGGGCTCGATCTCGGGCACGCTGGCCGGCGCCCTCGTCATCGCCGTCATCCAGTTCGGCCTCGTCTACATCAATGTCGAACCCTTCTGGCAGTTCGTGTCGGTGGGCGTCGTCATCATCGTTTCCGTGCTGGTCGACCAGGCCCAGCGCAGCATCGCCGGAGGCCGCCGTTCATGAGCAACCAGCCCCTCCTCGACGTGCGCGACGTCTCCAAGCATTTCGGCGGCGTGACCGCGCTCAATGGCGTCTCGCTCCAGCTCAATGCCGGCGAAGTCGTCGCTCTCGCCGGCGACAACGGCGCCGGCAAGTCGACGCTGATCAAGACCATCTCGGGCGTCTACCAGGCCGATGGCGGCGAAATCCGGCTGAAGGGGGAAGTCGTGAAATTCGCGACTCCCGAAGCCGCGCGCGGCCACGGCATCGAGACGATCTACCAGGACCTTGCTCTGGCCGATAATCTTTCCATCGGGGCCAACATCTTTCTGGGACGCGAGCCGATGACGAAAGCCTTCGGCTTTCTGCCCGTGCTCGACCGCAAGAAGATGGCCAAGGCGGCGCAGGAGACCATGGCGCAGCTCGACTTCCATGTGACGCGCCTCGATGCTCCGGTGGGCAATTTCTCCGGTGGCCAGCGCCAGGCGGTCGCCATCGGTCGGGCGGTCTATTGGAACGCGCAGGTACTGATCATGGACGAGCCCACCGCGGCGCTCGGCGTGCCCGAGCAGCGCAAGGTCGTCTCCCTGATCCAAACCCTCAAGGCCCAGGGGCGCGGCATCATCTTCATCTCGCACAATCTGCAGGATATCTTTGCCGTCTCCGACCGGATCGTGGTGCTGCGCCGCGGCACCCTCGCCGGCGAGCGCAAGATCGCCGAAACCAATCATGACGAGATCGTCAAGCTCATGGTGGGCGGCTAGGAAGTGCTAGGAAACAACTGAAGCGCGACCTTTGTCATGCCCTGCAACGACAAAGGTCGAGCCAATTCGATTGGTTTATCTGCCGACGAGAATGTGAACAGGCCCGGGCTTCTCAATTGCGGGGGGGCATGAGATGAAATGCTGGTGACCCGCTGGCTTCTCATATCCCGCCTGCTCTCGATCTTCATGATCGTGAGCCTGCTGATTGCTCCCATGGCGCCTTTCTCGGCAGCCGTGGCGGCCATGCCTATGCCGGCGGCTGACCAGGCAACCATGGCTGCCGACATGCCGTGCTGCCCCAAGGGCAAGCCCTCGCTCCCCGGGGGGCAGAAATCCTGTCCCGTCGCTCTGGTCTGCCTGGCCAAATGCACGGCTGGCGACCCGATCGCCGGATTGATCGTGGCGCCTGCCTTCGAAACCGGCACGCTCGCTTTCTTCGGCAATGATCGCGACAAGACACCTTTCGTGACGGCGCCGCCGGACCGACCTCCCCGCCTCTGAATTCATCCATGGCTCCGCTGGAGCCACTCGTCGCACAGCGTCCGGAGGACGCCGTTGCCCAACCACCGGCGTTTTTAGGACGCCGGTGGATCTGGACGAATTTGGAAGCATCGCAACATGACATCATCAGCCATCAAGCAGGCGGCCATCCCCGCCCTGATCGGGTTTGCCTGGACAATCGCCGCGCCGGCCCAGGCCGGCATCGAAGATTATGAGTTCCAGCTGATCCAACCGGAGATCCGGCAGAGCGAAAGCGCCGAAATCGCCGTCCGCCTCGTCGACAAACGTTCCGGCAAGCCTATCCCCGACGCGGTAATCTTCGCGTCTCGCCTCGACATGGCGCCGGATGGCATGGAGACCATGAAGGCGCCGATCGAGCCGCTCGCTTCCAGCCAGGCCGGCATCTATCGCTTCAAGGCCAGACTGGGCATGGAGGGCGGCTGGCGCTTGTCGCTCGCGGCCAAGCTGCAGGGCGAGACCGGCACGCTCCAGGCCAGGCTCATCTTCAGGGCCGTGCCATGAAGCGAGCCGGCACGACCGTCCTCTTCCTCGCCGCGATCCTCGCGGCGGGGGCGGGAGGCTATTGGGTCGGGCGACAGGGTTTCGCCCATCCCATGCTGCGGCAGATCCTGCCCCGGCTCGACGAGGCCTTGCTCCCGGCAAACACCCAGCCGGCGCCTACCGGACCGGTGATCTATTATCGCGCGCCCGATGCATTGCCGGCCTATTCGGCCATCCCAGCCAAAACCGCCGACGGTCGCGATTTCCTCGCCGTCCACGCCAGCGAGGATGTGGGTTTCGACAAGCCCTCGGTCGAGACCGCCACGGCGTCCGCATCATCGCGGCAGATCCTCTATTACCGAAACCCCATGGGCCTGCCGGATACCTCGCCGGTGCCGAAGAAGGATTCCATGGGGATGGATTACATCCCGGTCCATGCAGACGCAGGCGAGGAAGCAGGAACGGTCAAGGTCGCCTTGGGCAAGCTGCAGCAGACCGGCGTTCGCACCGAGACCGCCGCCAGGCGTTCGCTCGTTCGCCCGTTGCGGGCTCCCGGGAGCGTGCAGCTCGATGAACGCCGCATCAGCGTGGTGACGACCCGCGCCGATGGCTTCATCAACCAGGTCGCCACCGTGACGACCGGCGAGCGGATCGTGAAGGGTCAGGCGCTCTTCCAGCTCTATTCGCCTGAGATCGCTGCCGCCAGCGCGCAATTCCTGACAGACCTCGGCAGTGGCGGACGGGGAAGCCTCACCGGCGGCGGGCGCCAGAGACTGGAGAATCTCGGAGTCCCCGCCGAGGCCATCGCCGACCTCGAACGCAGCCGAAAGGTACCGCTGTCGATGACGTGGCGGTCTCCGCGCGACGGCATCGTACTGCAGCGCAGCGCCAGCGAAGGCATGAAGGCGGCAGCCGGCGACATCCTCTTCCGCCTCGCTGACATCTCGACCGTCTGGGTGCTCGCCGACGTGCCCGAATATGAACTCGGCGGCATCCGGCCGGGCGCCTCGGCGACGATCCGCATACGCAGCCTGCCGGGCCGGAGCTTCGAGGGGCGCGTTTCCCTGCTCTACCCCGAAGTGGCCAGGGAGACCCGCACCGTGCGGGCCAGGATCGAATTGGCCAACCCGGACGGCCTGCTGCGGCCGGACATGTACGCCGATGTCGAGATCGCGGCCGGCGATGCCAATGAGGTGGTCGCGGTTCCCGACAGCGCCGTAATCGACACCGGCACTCGCCAGCTCGTCATCCTTGCCAAGGGCGACGGACGCTTCGAGCCCCGCACTGTCGAGACCGGCGACCGGGGCGGCGGCTTTACCGAGATCCGCCACGGGATCACGGAGGGCGACCGCGTGGTGGTATCAGCCAATTTCCTCATCGATGCCGAAAGCAACCTCAAGGCCGCACTGAACGGCATGACCAGCCCGGAGGTAACGCCATGATCGCCCGGCTCATCGCCTGGTCGGCGCGCAACCTCGTGCTGATTTTCGTCGGCACCGCCTTTGCCGTAGCGGCCGGCCTCTACGCGTTGAAGACCCTGCCTCTCGACGCCATCCCCGATCTCTCGGACGTCCAGGTCATCGTCTACACCGACTATGCCGGCCAGGCCCCGCAGGTCGTCGAGGACCAGGTCACCTATCCCCTCACCTCGGCGATGCTGACGGTGCCGAAATCCAAGGTGGTTCGCGGCTTCTCCTTCTTCGGCGTCTCCTTCGTCTATGTGATCTTCGAGGACGGCACGGACCCCTATTGGGCCCGCAGCCGCGTACTCGAATATCTCAACGCCGCCGCCCAGCGCCTGCCGGCCGGTGTTACCCCGACCCTCGGTCCCGACGCCACCGGCGTCGGCTGGGTCTATCAATATGCCGTCGTCGCCAAGGAGACGTCGCTCGCCGAACTGCGCTCGCTGCAGGATTGGAAGCTGCGCTACGCCGCCTCCAAGGCAGAGGGCGTGGCCGAGGTCGCCAGCGTCGGCGGCTTCGTCAAGCAATACAGCATCGTGGTGGATCCGCTGCGGCTGCGAGCCCAGGGCATTTCCTTGTCGACGGTGCGCGATGCGGTCAGGACCAGCAATCGCGACGTGGGCGCACGCACGCTGGAACTCTCCGAATTCGAATTCATGGTGCGCGGCCGTGGCTATGTTAAATCGCCGGCCGATCTCGAGGAGATCGTACTCAGGACCAGTGCCGGCGTACCTCTTCGTCTCAGGGACGTCGCTCGCGTCGAGATCGGTCCGGACGAGCGCCGCGGCATCACCGAGCTCAATGGCGAAGGCGAGGTGGCGAGCGGCATCGTGCTGCAGCGCGTCGGCGCCAACGCACTCACGGTCATCGACAGTGTCAAGCAGCGGCTGGCCGACATAGCGGCAAGCCTGCCCAAGGGAACCGAGATCGTACCCGTCTATGATCGCTCTCACCTGATCGAGGCGGCGATCGAGACACTCAAGGGAACGCTGTTCGAGGAGAGCGTGATCGTCGCCCTCGTCTGCATCGTGTTTCTTCTTCATCTGCGCAGCGCCCTCGTGGCCATCCTCATGCTGCCCGTCGGTATCCTCATGGCCTTCGCGGCCATGAAGCTGATCGGCCTCGGCTCCAACATCATGAGCCTCGGCGGCATCGCAATCGCCGTCGGAGCCATGATCGACGCCGCCATCGTGATGATCGAGAATGCCCACAAGCATCTCGAACGCGCCGCACCCGGCCAGTCCCGCATTCAGATCCTGACCAATGCCGCCGGCGAGGTCGGTCCGGCCCTGTTCTTCAGCCTGCTCATCATCACGGTGTCCTTCCTGCCGATCTTCACGCTGGAATCGCAGGAAGGGCGGCTGTTCGGGCCGCTTGCCTTCACCAAGACCTTCGCCATGGCCTCCGCCGCCCTCCTGTCGGTCACCCTGGTACCGGCCCTGATGGTGGTGTTCGTGCGCGGCAGGATCATTTCCGAGCACAAAAACCCGGTCAACCGGCTGCTGATCTGGCTCTACCGGCCCGTCATTCACGGCGTCCTGAAAGCCAAGACTCTCACCATCATTCTTGCCTTGGCGGCGCTTGCCGCCACGGTCTGGCCGGCGCGCCAGCTCGGCTCTGAATTCATGCCGACGCTGGACGAGGGCACGCTGATGTATATGCCGACCACCCTGCCGGGTATCTCGATCACCAAGGCCGGTGAATTGCTTCAGATGCAGGACCGCATCATCAAGTCGTTTCCCGAGGTCGCCTCTGTCTATGGCAAAGCGGGACGTGCCTTGACGGCGACCGATCCCGCGCCCACCGAAATGTTCGAAACCATCATCAACCTCAAGCCGAGAGAGCAATGGCGGCCGGGCGTCACCCTCGACAACCTCAAGACGGAAATGGACAGGGCGCTGCAATTTCCAGGTGTGTCGAATGCCTGGACCATGCCGATCCGCGCCCGCATCGACATGCTGTCCACCGGCATCCGCACGCCGGTCGGGGTTAAGGTCTTCGGCACGGACCTTGCCGAGATGGAGAAGATCGCCCGCCAGATCGAGAGCATCCTCAAAACCGTGCCGGGCACCTCCAGCGCCTATGCCGAGCGGGTCATCGGCGGTTACTATCTCGACATCGTGCCGGACAGGGATGCGCTCGGCCGCTACGGCCTCACCATCGGGGATGTCCAGGACGTCATCGCCACGGCACTTGGCGGCGAGACCGTGACCACGACCGTCGAGGGCCGGGAGCGCTATGGCGTGAACATCCGCTACCCGCGCGACCTGCGTTCCAGCCGCCAGGCGATTGCCGCAGACGTGCAGGTTCCCCTGCCCGGTGGCGGCACTATACCGCTGGGCGAGGTGGCGAAGATCGAACTGACACGTGGTGCGACCTCCATCCGTACAGAGAACGGCCTACTCGCGACCTACATCTTCGTGGATATCGCAGGGCGCGATCTCGGCGGTTATGTCGCCGAGGCGCAGAAGGCGGTAGCCGCGCAGGTCACGCTGCCGCCGGGCACTTCGATCGGCTGGAGCGGCCAGTATGAATATCTCCAGCGGGCAGAGGCCCGCCTGAAGATCGTCGTGCCGGTCACGCTGCTCATCATCTTCCTGCTGCTCTATCTCAACTTCCGCAGCCTGACGGAAACGCTGATCGTCATGCTGTCGCTGCCCTTTGCCCTGATCGGCGGCATCTGGCTGATGTGGTGGCTCGGCTTCAACATGTCCGTTGCGGTTGCCGTTGGATTCATCGCTCTGGCGGGCGTGGCTGCGGAAACAGGCGTCGTCATGCTGATCTACCTGCAGCAGGCATTGGCCGAAGTGGAGGCGGAGCGATCCAGCAAGGACCTGCCCTTTACCAGGGCAGATCTTCGCGAAGCGATCATGCTGGGTGCCGTGGAACGGGTTCGCCCCAAGATGATGACGGTCATCGCCATCATGGCTGGGCTCATCCCCATCCTGTGGAGCACGGGGGCCGGATCGGAGGTGATGCAGCGCATCGCGGTTCCCATGATCGGCGGCATGGTGTCCTCGACCCTGCTGACCCTCATGGTCATTCCCGCCATCTATGGCATCATCAAGGGTTGGCATCTGCCCTCCGGCCGAAACCCGGAGGTGGATGCATCGAAGGCGGCCCGGACAATCGATGCCCGAGCCGCCTGACGCCTACGCCGACCTCATACAAATGCGCTCAGCGCAAATCCATGCTCGCCTCGAGCTTGTCGAGGCTGCGTAAGAGCACCTCGGCCTCCGGGCCGAGGGCTGCCAGCATCGTGGCTTCGAAAGCCAGGGCCCGCGGCACGATCTCGGTATAGACGCGCCGGCCCAGCGGCGTGAGGCTGAGGATCTCCTCGCGCCTGTCCTCGACATTCTCGCGGCGCCTGAGCCAGCGGCGTTCCTCCAGCGCCCGCACGGCCCGGCTGACCTTGGTCTTGTGCATCGAGGAATGCGCACCGATCGCCTTCGCACCCATCTCCTCAAATTCGCCCAATGTCGCCAGCACCCGCCATTCGGGCACCGTCAGGTCGTAGTCCGGACCGTAAACGGTCCGGAAGTCGCGTGATACCACCGCGCCGATGCGGTTGAGGCGATAGGGCAGAAAATTCTCGAGCGTGAGCTTGGCCATCCTTTGATAGTTACATTATCGACAGTTACGATTGCAACTTGATAATGAAGCGGTCGTCTCTGCCCTAACGGCCGCATAACCAACGATCGGGGATCGGGAGGATGAAGATGACTTCGATGGCGTCTCGCCTGAAGGTAATGCTTGCCGCTACATTAGGTTCGACACTGGAATGGTATGATTTCTTCATCTTCGCCGCGAGCACGGTGCTCGTTTTCAACAAGGTGTTCTTTCCCGCGGACGACCCCTTTGTCGGCACTCTTCTCGGCCTCGGCACCTTTGCCGCCGGCTTCCTGGCCCGCCCTTTCGGCGGCATCGTCTTCGGCGTGATCGGTGACCGGCTCGGCCGCAAGAACACGCTGATCGTCAGCCTGCTGATGATGGGCGTGGCCACCGTCGCCATCGGCCTCCTGCCGACCTATGAGAGCATCGGCGTCGCAGCTCCCCTCCTGCTTCTGCTCATCCGTATTTTCCAGGGAGTAGCCGTCGGCGGCGAAGCAACCGGCGCCCTGACCATCGTGGCCGAATCCATGCCGGCTCAAAATCGCGGCTTCTGGACCAGCTTTCCGATGGCAAGCGGCCCGGCCGCCAATGTCCTCGCCCTCGGCGTTCTCGGCCTCGTCCAGCTCTGGCTCGGCGAGGAGGCCTTCCTGGCCTGGGGCTGGCGCGTCCCCTTCCTGCTCTCGGTGGTGCTGATCGTTCTCGGCTTCTGGGCCCGCCGACAGGTGGATGAATCGCCAGCCTTCCTGGAGATCAAGGCGGAAACCGAAGTAGCCCATGCGCCGCTGGCCGAAGCCTTCTCGACCCAGAAGGTCTCGATGGCCAAGGTCTTCTTCGTCAAAGCGGCCGAAAACACCCTGCTCTATCTGTTCTCGACCTTCGTGCTGTTGCTTGCGACAACCAGGCTCGGGCTCAGCCGCGCCCAGGCCATCGATGTCGTCCTGATCGCCTCGCTGGCTTCTCTGCCCGTCATTCTCGGTGCAGGCTGGCTCAGCGATCGCATCGGCCGCCGGCCCGTGATGATCGCCGGCTTCATCGGGGCGACCATTGCCGCCTTCGCCCTGTTCACCCTGGCGCAGGGCGCCTCGCCATCGGCCCTTTATCTGCGCGCTGTCCTTGCCCTGTGCACCCATGGTTTCCTGCTCGGCGGCCTTGCGTCCTACGTCACCGAGATGTTTCCGACGCGGGTGCGCTACACCGCTCTTTCCGCATCCTATCAGGCCGCTTCCGTGCTCGGCGGTTCGGTCGCCCCCCTGATCGGCGCGCTCCTGATCGAGCGGACGGGCACGCCCATGTCGGTTGCGGTCTATGCGGCGGCGATGGTGGTGCCGGCCCTGTGCGTGCTCATAGTGACGCCCGAGACACGCGGTAGAAGCGTTGATGACGACGGCCTCGGCCATCCGGTCGCCGCTGCCTTCAGCAAGGAGGATCTGTGATGTCGGCCACAACTTTGATAGTTACAAATGCAACGATTATATCGGCATCAGTCGAATTGAGGAGGTGATCATGAATCTCCAGTCTCCCAAAACCGGTTCCGATCGAGATGGCTCGGTCGCCAGCGCCATCCAGGCCGGCTATATGTCTGGCTTCGGCAACGGTTTCGAAACCGAGGCACTGCCGGGCGCCTTGCCCCTCGGCCGCAATTCTCCGCAACGCTGCGCCTATGGGCTCTATGCCGAGCAACTGAGCGGCTCCCCTTTCACGGCGCCGCGCACCACCAATGAGCGCTCCTGGCTCTACCGCATTCGCCCGACGGTGAGCCATTGGGGCGAGTTCGCCAAGGCCGATATCGGGCTCTGGCGTACGGCACCCGCGCCCGAAATCGATCTGCCGATCGCGCCGCTGCGCTGGGATCCGCTGCCGATCCCGGCGGAGCCGGTTTCCTTCCTCGAGGGCGTGCGCACCCTGACCACGGCCGGCGATGCCACCACCCACGCCGGCATGGGCGCCCATGTCTATCTGATCACCCGCTCGATGGTGGACGAGTATTTCTATGATGCCGACGGCGAACTGCTTTTCGTGCCGCAGCAGGGTTCGCTGCGTCTATGGACGGAATTCGGCATCATCGACATCGAGCCGGGCGAGATCGCCGTCATTCCGCGCGGCGTGAAGATCCGGGTCGAACTCAAGGACGGTCCCGCCCGCGGCTATCTGTGCGAGAATTATGGCGGGGCCTTCACGCTGCCCGAGCGCGGGCCGATCGGGGCCAATTGCCTGGCCAATCAGCGCGACTTCCTCACCCCGGTCGCCGCCTATGAGGACCGGGAGGTCCCTTCCCGCCTCCATGTCAAATGGGGCGGCATTCTCTGGTCCGCCACGATCAACCAATCGCCGCTCGACGTGGTGGCCTGGCACGGCAATTACGCGCCCTATAAATATGACCTCAGGCGCTATTCGCCGGTCGGGCCGGTGCTCTACGACCATGCCGACCCCTCCATCTTCACCGTGCTGACCTCGCCGTCGGAAACGCCGGGCACGGCCAATATCGATTTCGTGATTTTCCCGGATCGCTGGCTCGTGGCCGAGAACACGTTCCGTCCGCCCTGGTACCATATGAACGTGATGAGCGAGTTCATGGGCCTGGTCTATGGCCAATACGATGCCAAGACCGGCGGCGGTTTCGTGCCGGGCGGCGCCTCGCTGCACAACATGATGCTGCCCCATGGGCCCGATCTCGATGCCTTCGAGACGGCAAGCCATATCGAGCTCAAGCCGCACCGGCTGGAACACACCCTGGCCTTCATGTTCGAGAGCCGTTTCCCGCAACGGGTCACCGCCTATGCAGCCAGTTCCGATGCCCTGCAGAAGGATTATGGCGGCTACGGCCACAAGATGACCAAGCATTTCGATCCGAGCAGGCCGTGATGATTGAACTCGACCAGACACACGATCCCAAGCTGACGAGCTGGGTTGCTTCGGCGAACGGCCATGCCGATTTCCCGATCCAGAACCTGCCGCTCGGCATCTTCAGCCCGGGGGGAGCAACACCGCGCGCCGGCGTCGCCATCGGCGACGCCATTCTCGACCTGCGCGCCGTTCTCGACGGCGGCCTTCTCAGCGGCTCAGCCGAACGGGCGGCCCAAGCTGCGCGGGGGAACGATCTCAACAATCTGCTGGCGCTGGGCGCAGGGCCCCGCCGCGCCCTGCGCCAGGCGGTATCCAACCTGCTGGCCGAGGCCAGTTCCCTGCGATCGAGGGTAGAGCCGTTGCTGTACAAGGCCTCGGACTGCCTGCTCGATCTGCCGGCCCGGATCGGGGACTACACCGATTTTTATGTCGGTATTCACCACGCCACCACTGTGGGCAAGCTGTTCCGGCCCGACAATCCGCTCCTGCCCAATTACAAATATGTTCCTATCGGTTATCACGGCCGCGCTTCGTCAGTGCGTCCCTCGGGAATTCCACTCATCCGGCCGCTCGGTCAGGCGAAACGGCCCGAGGCGGAGACACCCACTTTCGGCCCCAGCACAAGGCTGGATTACGAGCTCGAACTCGGCGTCTGGGTGGGCCCCGGCAACGAACTTGGCGTTCCAATCGGCATCTCCGCCGCAGCCGATCATCTTGCAGGCCTCTGCCTGCTCAACGACTGGTCGGCCCGCGACATCCAGGCCTGGGAATATCAGCCTTTGGGGCCCTTCCTCGCCAAGAACTTCGCCACCACCATATCTCCCTGGATCGTCACCGCCGAAGCACTCGCCCCCTTCCGGATCGCACAGCCGCCGCGCCCGGCAGGCGATCCCACGCCACTGCCTTATCTCACCGACGCCGCCGATCAGGCGGAGGGTGCCTTCGACATCGAACTCGAGGTGCTGCTGACCACCGCCGAGATGCGTGCCCGCGGATTGACGGCCCATCCGCTCGCTCGCTCCAATGCCCTGCACATGTATTGGACGGCGGCGCAGATGATCACCCATCACACGTCCAATGGCTGCAATCTGCGTCCCGGCGACCTCCTCGGCACGGGCACGATCTCGGGTCCGGGCCAGGATGGCTGCGGCAGCCTGCTCGAGGCGAGCCAGGGCGGCAAGAATCCCATCCGCCTCGAAACGGGCGAGGAGCGGCATTTCCTCGAAGACGGCGACGAGGTGCTCCTCCGGGGCCGCTGCCGGCGCGAAGGTTTCGCCCCCATCGGCTTCGGGGAATGCCGTGCAGTGATCCGTCCGGCGCTGTAGTCTCGTCGTAAGGATATAGGCTGGCGCGGCTTTGGTGGGCCGATCTCCAGACCGGCCTTGTTATGAGCGATATGGTTCGCAAAAAGATACCGATCCCGCTCCATCTTTCGATGGAGCTGAGGAGATCGGCACACCGGGTTTCGCGCGTATCGGCTCCACCCCTCGCCACGACAGGAAGGCAGCACGCCCATGAAACTTTACACTTATTGGCGCTCCACCTCCTCTTATCGGGTCCGGATCGCGCTTGCCCTCAAGAACCTCGACGCCGAGCATGTTCCCATTCATCTCGTGCGCAATGGCGGCGAACAGCATGCCGAGGCCTATCGGGCGATTAATCCGCAGGAGCGCGTACCGACACTCGAACTCGACGACGGCGCGGCTCTGACGCAATCGTCCGCCATCCTCGAATATCTCGAGGAGACATATCCTACGCCGCCATTGCTGCCTGCCGACCTTACGCAGCGCGCCAAGGTGCGGGCCGTCGCCGCCATCATCGGCAGCGATATCCAGCCTTTGCACAATCTCAGCCCGCTGACCTATCTGCGCCGGACGCTCGGCCAGGCCGAGCCGGAAGTCAGCGCCTGGATCGCAACCTGGGTCGGCTCAGGTCTGAAAGCCGTCGAGGCGCTGATCGGCGATGGCCCCTATTGCTTCGGCGACGCACCGAGCCTGGCCGACGTCTACCTCATCCCGCAGCTCTATGCCGCCCGCCGGTTCGACGTGCCGCTGGATGACTATCCCCGCATCCGCCGCGTCGAGGCCGAGGCCGAAGGGCATCCGGCCTTCGTCAAGGCGCATCCGGCGAACCAGTCCGACGCCGAATGAGAGTGTAGTTGTCCTCAATTGCTCATGAGGAAAGAAATGACTTTTTCTCTATATCTCTTTGTTTAAACGAAATTTCCCTCTCTCGGCGTCGACGCTTGCAGCTCGTGCCTTCACAGCTTCACCCCCTCCGTAATCAGCCCGCGCGTGATGCTGCCGGTGGTCGGCAGCAGCGGGATGAGGCAGGCCTGGAGGGCATGGTAGATGTCGACCTTGCCGTAGAACGGGCCGGTGTTGGGCTGGAGGTCGTCGCCAAGCTGGGGGAACCAGCCGCCATGCACCTTGTCGATGAAGCGCGCGGCGCTGAAGTTCCAGATAGTGCGATACCATTCCTCGTAGAAACCGTCTCCATCGGTGGCGTTGAGGAACGCCGCCGCGCCGATGCCCTCGCAGCAGGGCCACCAATAGCGATCGCGAATGCGCGGCGCACCGGTCCAGTCGAGCGTATAGAAGAAGCCGCCCTTCTCATGGTCCCAGCCGTCCTTGACGGCCTGACGGAACAGGTTCCCGGCGGCGTCGGGCAGCCAGGTGAGCTTGCGCCCGCCCAGTTCCCAGAGCTGCAGCAGCAACCGCGCCCATTCGAGCCAATGACCCGGCGTGGTGCCATAGGGGCGGAAGACCGGGCTGCCGGAATAGTCCTTGTCGAGTTGCCAATCCTGGCTGAAATGCTCGGGCAGATGCCAGCCGTTCCCGGCGGCATGGCGCCGCACGATCAGATCGGCGATGCGCTCGGCCCTGCCGAGATAGGCATTGTCGCCGGTCGCCTCGAAGGCCGCCATCAGGGCCTCCGTCAGATGCATGTTGGAGTTCTGGCCGCGATAGGTGTCGAAGGGCTGCCAGTCGCGGGTGAATTCCTCGGCCGTGGCGCCCGGCCCCTCCTCCCAGAAATGCTCGTCCAGCACGGTGGAGATATCGGTGAGGAGACGGTCGGCATCGGGATGGCCGGCGACCTTGGCGCTCGAGGCCGCCAGCAGCACGAAGGCATGGCCATAGGCCTGCTTAGTGTCGTCGGTCGGGCCCTCATAGCCGACACCCCAGAAATAGCCGCCTTTGTCCTTGTCGCGATGGCCGTTCCAGATGAAGTCCATGCCGTGATCGATCATCACGTCGGCACCGGGGCGCCCCATCAGCTGGGCGATGGCGAAGCAATGCACCATGCGGGTGGTCGAATGGATCTGCCGCGTCGGCGGGCTGCCGGCCGGCTGTCCTGGCGCGAACGGCTTGCAGGCCATGTCGAGGTCGTAGAAGCCGCCGAGGGGGTTGAGGCTGTTCCGCTCGAACACGGAAAACAGGGCTTCGGCCTGCTGCAGCAGCCAGGCCCGATGGGTCGACAACGTCACCCATTTCGGCGTGGCGGAAGCGGAAGCGGCGGACGTCATCGGAAGTCTCCTCGATACGGCACGGATTGGGGCGTCGTTCCCCTGCTTAGAACAGCTCGGGCGCCTGCGCCACAGATTGGTATGAGGAAATGGCGGCTGAGAACGTCGACCGAGCACGGGAATGCCCGTTGCTGCTGGCTGGTGTTGAATGAGATGAGGCGGTTTGAGATGAAGCCCTTCGAGCACCGGGAGGACAGGATGGAGCGAACCATGCGCCTTGCGACACAGGCGGATCTTCCTGCGGTCGAGCGCATCATCGAGGCAGCCTACTCTCCCTATATCGCCCGCATCGGCCGTAAACCCGGACCAATGCTCGATGATCATGCGGCATCGATCCGCGACCGGCATGTGCACCTCATCGAACTCGTGGGGGAGATTCAGGGCATTCTCGTTCTGATTCCCGAGGGTGACGCCCTGCTGCTGGACAATATCGCCATTGCTCCTGCAGCCCAGGGACAGGGTCTTGGTCGCAGCCTGCTGCAAGCTGCCGAGAGCATGGCCCGCAATGCCAGCTATCGCCGCATCCGGCTCTACACCAACGAGGCAATGACGGAAAACATCGCGCTCTACACGCGCCGCGGATATATCGAAACCCATCGCGCCGAGGAAAAAGGCCTGCGCAGGGTCTATATGGAGAAAGACCTGAGCTGATGCAGCCGGATATCCCTCACGCCGCGCCAATGCTTTCCAGTCTGGCCGCGAGAACGGCGATTTCCAACGGCGTGAAAACCTCGAGACCTTCCGCCCGCAGGAGCGCCGCCGTCACGCCAGCGCCGGCATGTTTACGCCCGGCAAACGCTCCATCATAGATGAAGGCACTCCCGCAGGACGGACTTCCGTCGATCAGGAGCGCGAAACGGCAGCCCTCCGCCCGCGCCAAGGCCAGGGCACTCCTTGCTCCGGCGAGATAGAGAGCAGTCACGTCCGCACCGGTGAGATCGACCACGCGTGCCGTGCCTGCCAGCACGTCGCTGCCGGACAAGCCCCTATCGATCTCGGCGGGAGGCCGGGGCACGCTGAATCCTCCGGCGAGTTCGGGGCAGACGACCACGAGACGCCCTTCGTCGCGCCAGCGTGCGAGGTTCGGATGATCCAGCGTCTTCGCGGCTCCGTCATAGCGTACCGGCCGCCCAACGAGGCAGGCACTCACAAGAATCTTGGCCGTCATTGCCCCCTATCACTCCTGCCCATCTGCCCCGTGATAGGAGTAAGCCCTTGCTGCCGCAACCGCCAGCTCCGGATTGAGGCTCGCCGACTGTCGACTCGGCAACCGAACGACATCACGGTACCGCCCTGGTATCAGTCCGGTCACATTCCGGTTCTATGCTCGGGAAGCTGGTATTGGGATTCAGCATGCGGGCCAGACCAATAGCGCGAATTTTCTTAGAATTAGCATATATTAGACAGGCTCAGGTCAGACAATTTTCGACCATCCAAGCAGTGAATCGATTTATCTCGGCGCAAGAGCCATGCAGGCCGTTTTTTGTATTGATGCCTGTAGCCAGCTTTGTTAGGAGGCGGCGCAAGCTTGCGATGAAGTTATGGGGTTGCAAACGCCTTATTTGCCTGGAGATGCTTAACGTTAGCATCCAAGCGCAGATTTCGATTGCAAAAACGTAACGTCATATAGGTAAATACCAGCCGGAGGAGGAAGACGAGCGCTCCCTTCTCCGGCTTTTCTTTGCCTGACGGTCCACGCTCCGCCCGCCCCTCCCGAGCGTCGGCCGGCAGGATGTCTTTTCGCCTCCGCCACGACGATGTCCGCAAACGCGCTGCACCGCCTTTCGAGGGCGCCCCCGGCCGAGAGGCGCTCAAGACAAGGGTATGATGCCAATTGCCTTCTCCCCTAAGAACGGGCGAGTAGGCCCTCACCGGCAGCCTTATCTACAATCCCTTCATCTTGCTCGCCCCTTAGAGCAAAACGCGTTCAAGTGTGAACGCTTATTGTCTCTAACTCTTTGTTCCGACGCGTCTTTGCGATTCGAAGTGATTCCGTCAAATCGCAAAACGCTTTAGGTCAACGTCCGTGGGAGTTCTGCCTCCCCTTGCAGGGCAGGCCTTCGACGCCGGCAAAGCGTGCCCTGGATCCCAAGGCTTCTTCTATGCGCAGGGCCTCGTTCCATTTGGCCATGCGTTCCGAGCGGGCGAAGGATCCGACCTTCAACTGTCCGGCACGCCAGCCTATGGCGAGATGGACGATGGCGACGTCCTCGGTCTCGCCTGAGCGGGCCGACACGATGGTGCCGAAGCCGGCACGCCGTCCCGCCTCGCAGGCTGCCTTGGCCTCGCTGACCGTGCCAGCCTGGTTGACCTTCACCAGCACCGCGTTGACGGTCTGGTTTCTCGCCGCCTGTTCGACCAGCCCGGCATTGGTGACCAGGAAATCATCGCCGATGACCTGAATGCGATGGCCCACGGCCGCGGTAAAGCGGGCCAGTCCTAGAGCATCGTCCTCGGCGAAGGGATCCTCGATCGAAAGGATGGGATAGCGCTCGCACCAGCCCAGGAGATAATCCGCCAAGCCATCCCGATCGAGTTCGCGCCCCTCCAGGCCGAGCCGATACCGCCCGTCGCGGCCGAATTCGGAAGCGGCTATATCGAGCGAGATCGCGACTTCGTCGCCCGGGGTGAAACCAGCGCGCTCGATGGCCAGCACCAGCGTATCGAGTGCCTCTTCATTGGAGTTGAAGGCCGGCCACCAGCCTCCTTCATCCGCAACGCCCTGCAGCAGGCCACGCTCGGCCATGATCTTTCCGGCCGCAAGGTAGACCTCGGCCGTGATCTCCAGCGCCTCGGCGAAGCTCACCGCCTTCGGCGCCATCACCATGAAATCCTGGATGTCGGTGCGGCGGCCGGCATGGGCGCCTCCGCCGAAGATCTGGATCTCCGGCAGGGGAAGGCTGACCTCCCCCTCCCCGGCCAGATATCGCCACAACGGCAGGCCTCGGCTCGCGGCGGCCGCGTGCAGCACGGCGAGCGAAACCGCGACGGTGGCATTGCCGCCGAGTCTCTGCTTGGTCGGCGTGCCGTCCAGTGCGATCAGCGCCGCATCCAGCCCCGCCTGATCGAACGGGTCGCGGCCCATCAGCAGCGGAGCGACCTCCTCGCGGATACCGGCGAGAGCTCCCTGGACGTCGAGGCCTCCCAGCTTTTCGCCGCCATCCCGCCGTTCGAGCGCCTCACGGCTACCCCGGGAGGCGCCGGCCGGGGCGATGCCCCGCCCGATTGTGCCATCGCTGAGTTCGACTTCGGCTTCGACTGTCGGACGACCGCGAGAATCCCAGATCCGGCGCGCAACAAGTCTACGAATGGCTATATCGGTCATTGGCGGATCCAGGCATTGGCGATGGCGATCAGATCTTGCTGCGGGTCGGCGATCAGGGGTCTGGCAAAGCGGCGCACGGCCTCGCGTTCATCCGCATGCGCCAGATATTCGACGGGCGACTTGCCATCCACCCGCGCCAGAAACAGCACCGGCAGCAGGGCAGCGGTCCTGGCCTCGAGATCGGCGCGGTCTTCCCAGTCGATCCTGTCGAAATAGGCGCTGACCAGGGCTTCGAAGGCACCGCGATAGGCCGCGCGCGGCACGCCCCGCCGCGCGCCCTTCAACAGGAGATGATTGAGGCAGAAGGCGAGATCGAAGGCCGGATCGCCAAAGCAGGCACATTCAGCGTCGAGAAAAACCGGGCCTTTCTGCCCGCACAGAATATTCTTGGGGCTGACATCGCCGTGAATCAGCGCCTTCTTGTTGGCGAGCGTGCGAGTGGCGACGGCCTCAATCTTGCCAGCCAGGTCGGGATGAGCGCGGGCCGTGGCAATGAGATAAGGCTCGATGCGGATCGGCTGGAAGGTCGCATCATTGGCAAAACGGGCTGCCAGGCCCGCTTGCCGCGCGCTGGCGGCATGAATGAGGCCTAGATCGGCGCCGACGCGGCCCGCAAAGGTAGCGTCGACTCGCTGCGCCAGCAAATCGACCTTCCAGACCGGGTTGAGTTCGGGAGGCAGAAAGGCCATTGCGAACAGGCCGAGTTGTTCGTCCTGGCCAAGCAAGGTCGGCACGCCGTCGGGCAACCACTGGCCGACCTGACGGATCCAGGCCGCCTCTGCGGCATTGCGGTTCGTCGGCGCCTCCCAGACGGCAGCCACCTTGAGGCGGGCCAAAGCCCGCTTGATGCAAAAGCGCCGGCTCGGCGTTTCGACCAGGTGGATGTCGGAGGAAACTCCCCCGGTCAACGCCGTAAAGCGCGCCTCCTCTCCCGGCCCGAGCAGTCCCATACGGCGCAACGCGGCGGAGATCGTCAGCGCGGCGTCTTCGGAGAGGTGATCGGAATGCGCCATCTGATCCTCATCCAGCCGCAGGACGCAGGCCATCGAGCACGGCCCGGATGAGCGCCCGCCATTCCTCTCCATCCGCCCCCGCCGCAATCGACAGTGCCGCCCTGTCATAGACCGCAGACAGAAGCAGTGCCGCCTCATCGACAGGCACCGGCCGCAACGCCCCGTCTGCAACCGCGGCGGCAATGCCTTCGCGCAGCGTGCGTCCGCCATGGCTGGCATCGATGGCATCCATCGTTTCCCGTCCCAGCACGGCCGGAGCCTCGATCAGCAAGAGCCGGGTACGCCCCGGCTCTGACATGGCGGCCAGAAAAGCCTCCCCGCCCGCGATCAGCGCTTCCATTGCCCCCAGTTCTGCCGGTGCCGCCCGCTCGATCTCGTCGGCCAATGCGGCATTCTCCGTCTCCACGACTGCGCGGAACAGCGCCTGCTTGTCAGCGAAATGATGATAGAGCGCACCGCGCGTCACGCCTGCCTCCGCCACCAGTTCAGGCGTCCCCGTGTCAGCATAGCCCTTGGCCACGAACAAGCGCCGGGCAGCCGCAATCAAGGCCGTTCGAGTTCTGAGCGTGCGATCCGGATTGGTACGTCGGCCACCTTCTTGCATACATGCAGCCTGTATGTTAATAAAAACATTCAGTCTGCATGTTTATAGGAGAGGCGCAGGAATGTCCATGAAGATCACCAGCTACTATCCCGTGATCATGACCAAACAAGTGGCCGCGACTGCGGCTTTCTATGTCGAGCACCTGGGTTTCCGGATCCTGTTCGAAGCCGACTGGTATGTGCATCTGCAATCGGAGGCCGACGAGACGGTCAATCTCGCCGTGCTCGATGGCGATCATCACACCATTCCCGAACAGACGCGCGGCGGGCAGGCCGGCGGTCTTCTGCTCAATTTCGAAGTCGGCGATGTCGATACCGAATATGCAAGACTCAAGCAGGCGGGCCTGCCAATCCTGCTGGACTTGCGCGACGAGGCGTTCGGGCAGCGTCATTTCATCACGGCCGATCCCAATGGCGTGCTGATCGACGTGATCAAACCCATTCCACCCACGCAAGAATTCGCCGGCAATTATGCGTCCAATGCCGCACCCCAGTGAGATCGGGCAAGCGGAAGGCTGCCATCGAAATCGCTGCGCCTCTGCGGCAGGGAACAATCCGGCCCGACAACGGTCATATGGATTCAACAAGGTTGCTGGATAAGCAGCTTTCACGACGCCTCATGCGCGTCATCACGGGCCATCATAGGAGCTTTGGATGTCCGATCTCATTGTCATCGGCTTTGATTCCATCGATGAAGCAGACAAGGTCCTGCTCAAGCTGGATGCGCTGAAGAAGGAATATCTGGTCGATCTCGAAGATGCCGTGGTGGTTACCCGCAATGCCGAGGGCAAGGTTCATCTCAAGCAAAGCATCAACCTGACCGGCATCGGCGCGAGTTCCGGCCTGCTCTCCGGTGCGCTGTGGGGTGGACTTGTCGGCCTGCTCTTCCTCAATCCGCTGGCCGGTTTCGCCATCGGCGGCGCCGTCGGCGCGGGCGTCGGCGCCCTCTCCGGTTCGCTGGCGGATTATGGCATCGACGACGACTTCATCAAGTCGCTCGGCCAGACCATTCCCAACAATTCCTCGGCCCTGTTCGTGCTGGTCCGCAAGGTTCAGCCAGAGAAGGTGCTGGCCGAGTTCAGCGGCCTCAAGGGGCGGGTCATCAAGACCTCGCTGTCGCCGGAACAGGAGCAGAAGCTGCAGGAAGCTTTGTCGGCAGCGCCCGCCCCAATTAGCGGCTGAGTTCGTTTTTCTCCCATGCAGCGCGGCCAGCCCGACAGCCGGCCGCCGACACTCTCGCCTCGGTTCCGTAGCCGGCAGCGGCGTCCTCAGCGCGCCGCTGCTTCCAGCCAGGCAAAATCGCTTCGCGTCATCCGAACGGGCGGCGAAGCGGCATCGCAGGCCGCCCCGCGCGCGGCGGCGGATGATGAATCTCATCCATACGACGTCTCATCGTCCTTTGACGGGGATTCCTGCTCCCTGCGGCTACGACAATCCTTGCGAACGGAAAACTTTGCACTGGTTTGAAAGATTTTGATCGTATATGAGTGTCATTGAAATGAATGCGACTCGCCGCTGCGAGGAAGCGGCGGCATTCATCGCCAGTCCAAGGAGCCTATGCGATGGCCTACCCCCAAACCCGCCTCGACCAGAAACTGCGCAACATTCGAGCGGGCAACTACAAGCGTTCCGACTTCATCATCGCCGATGCCAAGGACGGCGACATGGGCTCCGGCCTGGCCGCGACCGGCTTTGCCCGCAGCGCCGATGGCGGCCAGGGCCGCGTGCGTACGCGCAGCGAATTTATCGACCAGATCCAGGCCATCGTCGAACAGGATATCGTCGACATCATGCTGGTGTCGGCCTCCAATCTCGAACTGCTGCATGAGCGCGGCGTCTTCCGCAATTCGGCGGTGAAGCCCGCCATTCGCGCCAATGACACCACCGATTGCTGGGGCGGCGTGCGTCACCAGGCCTATACCAAGCACCCCTCCCGCCATTTCCGGACCGCCAACCTTTCGCGCGCCATGTACGGCACCAACGAGCCTGCGATCGGCGCTCCCGTGATCGGCACCGATCTCGGCCTCTATTCGGTGACATTCCTCAACGACATCGATCACGATTACGAGGCGCTCGATGCCTTCGCTGCTTTCCGCGAAGAGGCCGCCGATAACAATTTCAAGTACTTCTTCGAGGTCTTCAATCCCAATGTCGATTGCGGCCTCGATCGCGAGCAGATCGGCGAATATATCAATGACAGCATCCTGCGCTGCCTTGCCGGCGTGACCAAGGCGGACCGCCCGCAATTCCTCAAGATCGTCTATAACGGCCCCAAGGCCTTGGAGGAATTGGCGAGCTTCGATCCCAGCCTGGTGGTCGGCGTGCTCGGCGGGGGCGCCGGCACCACCCGCGATACCTTCGAATTGCTGCACCAGGCCGAAAAATATGGCGGCCGCGTCGCCTTGTTCGGCCGCAAGATCAACCTCGCCGAGGACCCGCTCGCGCTGCTGGCGCTGATGCGCCAGGTTGCCGACGGCAGCATCGCGCCGGACGAGGCCGTCAAGGCCTACCATGGCGAACTGTCCAAGAGCGGCCTCAAGCCCAAGCGCAGCCTGGAGGATGATCTGGCGATCGCCGAGGACGTGCTCAAGCCGGCAGCCCTGAAGAAGGTGGCCTGACGATCTTCACCGTTCGGCCTGCCAGGCCGATTTGGCAAGGCGGATCCCGTCGATCCGCCTTTTGTCCATCTGGGAAGCAACGTGCTTCGATGGCAGAATCTGCAAGATTGTGCCTAAGTCTGGCCTGTGTGGTCCTGCGGCGCCGGGGTGGTCCATCCCCTTCGGGGCCGTATCGATGATCCACACGCCTAGAGCAAAGTGCGATTTCTCCGAATCGCACTTTGCTCTCTTATTCCTTGTTTTGACGCGTTTTCTTAATCGAAAAGTCTGTCAACTTTTCTGGAAAACGCTCTAAAGGAGCCCGCATTATATGGAAGCCCCCACCAAACGCGTCGAGATCATCCCCGCCAAAAGGCGGGCGCTCATTCTGGAGCATCTGCGCATCAACGGGGCGGCCTCCATCCAGGAACTGGCCGACTCGATCGGTGGCTCGCAATCGACCATTCGCCGCGACCTCGAACATTTGATGGAAGGTGGCTATCTTGAGCGCACCCATGGCGGCGCCCTGCTGGTGCCGCCATTGCAGGCAACGTTCGAACGTGAATCGCAGATCAACGCCCATATGCAGCGCGCCCAGAAGATCGCCATCGGCGCCGAGGCGGCCTTGCGCATCAACAATCGCGAGAGCGTGATCTTCGAAGCCAGTTCCACCGTGATGGAAGTAGTGCGGGCCGCCGCCCTGCGCGATCTTTCCCTCACCGTCGTCACCAACAGCCTGGAGATCGCCCAGGTGAGTTCCGACGTACCGAGCTGGCGCGTGATCATGCCGGGCGGCACCATTCGGCCCGGCGGCTGGCGCTCGCTCTGGGGCGAGCCGGGCGAGAGCTTCTTCAACACCGTGCATGCCGATGTCTGTGTCACCGGCGCCTATGCCGTCAGCGGCAATGTCCTCACCGACGCCGCGCTCGAAGTCGCCTCGCTCAAGCGCAAGATGATCCAGTCTTCCCGCCGCACCATCGTAGTGGTCGACAGCTCGAAATTCTCGGCGCCTTCCTTCTCGACTTTCTGCGAGCTCTCCGCCATCGACGAATTGATCACCGATGACGGCATCAAGCCCGAATATCTGGAAGCGCTTCAGAGCTACGGCACCAAGGTCACCGTCGTGCCGATGAAGGGGACGGCACCGCGATAGGCCGCTCTCATCAGCGACCTGTTGCCTTCCAAGGCGAGGCGGGCTCCTTGCTGCGCTTACGCCGCGCTACGCGCAGCGGCAAGTGCCTCGCCGGTCTCGTCCAGCGCCGCCTTCAGCTTGGCAAGCAGCCAGCTCGCAGCAGGGCCGAGAGCGGTATCCGTGCGCCGGATACTCTGCAGAGGGTAGAGATTGCGGTCCCAGCCCGTCATGGCCAGGCGCACCAGCCGGCCAGCGGCGATGTCGTCATTCACCATGTCCTCCGGCATGCTGCCCCAGCCGATGCCCGAGCGGAGCAGCATGAATTTGGCGCCGAGATCGGCGATGCGCCAAGTCTTCGAGCTGACCACGCCGAATTCCTGTCCCTCGGTGAATTTGGAGCGATCGGTCAGGACAAGCTGCACATGCTCCTGCGCCCTGACATCGGCCTCCTCGCTGCCGAGCCCGGCCAGAGGATGCGAGGGAGAGGCCACGGGAATCAGGCGGATGGAACCGATGCCGCGCCGCTCGATGCCGATGATGTCCCGCGAGAGCGGCCCACCGACACCGAGATCGGCAATGCCATCCAGCACATGTTGGGTGACGGCGCCGAGCGCCTCGACATGCAGGCGCAGCGACACGGTGGGAAACTCCGCCTGGAAGGCGTTGAGCACCCGCACCAGGGCGCAGGGCGGCAACATGACATCGACAGTCAGCGTGACCTCGGCCTCCAGCCCGGAGGTGAGCCCCTTGGCCTTGGCGATCAGGCTCCCGACACCGCGCGCCACGACGCGAGCCTCGGCCAGCATGGCCTTGCCCCCTTCGGTGAGCTGGGGCTTGCGGGTGGACTGGCGATCGAAGAGCTCCAGGCCGAGCTGGGCTTCCAGATTGGCAATGGTATAGCTGACCACCGAGGTGGCCCGCCCGAGCTGGCGAGCCGCGCCCGCGAAGCTGCCGGCCTCGACGATGGCCAGGAAGACCTGAAGCTGGTCGAGCGTGGGACGGGGATCTGACATATCAACTTTCTCGAACCTATTTGTCTATATTATCCATATTTTCCTGGACATCAATCTTTGAGATAACGGCGTCAAGTTCAGATGAGGTGCACGCCATGTCTATCACCAGCCTGTTGGACTGCCTGTTCGGACGCAAAGCCAGTTTCCCTGCCTCCGCCAAGGAGCAGGCTTCGCCGCTTCCGAAGATCCATATCGTGGCCCTCGCCCCCTCGGGTGCCACGGATGCATTGGCCAAGGCGCTGGAAAGTGCGCACTTCACCGAGATCAAAGGCTGAGGGGATAGTCCCGTTCACCGCCTCCCCAATCATAAAGAGAAACTGCCATGTCCTCAGACGTTCGCTACACCCCCTTGCTCGGCCGCGTACTGATCGCGGCGATCTTTCTTCTCAGTGGCTTCGGCAAGCTGACGGCGCCTGCCGCCACGGCCGGCTACATCGCAGCCGTCGGCCTGCCGCTTCCCTATCTCGGCGTCATCATCGCCATCCTGGTCGAGCTTGTCGGCGGCCTCCTGCTGATCGCCGGCTACCAGACCCGCCTCGTCGCCCTTGCCATGGCGGTGTTCTCGGTCGCCGCCGCCGCTTTCTTCCATAACAATCTGGGCGATCAGAACCAGTTCATCCACTTCTTCAAGAACATCGCCATGGCCGGCGGCCTGCTCCAGATCGTGGCCTTCGGTGCCGGCAGCCTCAGCGTCGACGCCGTGCTCAACCGGAAAACCGTTGCGACCGCCTGAGGAGGAAGGCCGGGCCGGCCCGGCCTTGCGTCGCCAACTGCCAGACGGATCGCAGCGGTCCGTCTGGCCTTTTGGCAACGCTGTTCCATTCTCCGAGGGAAGCGCTACGACATCTCAACGTTTTCCCATCTAACCATCGAGATTGTCGCGGTAGCCATGCCGGCTCGTTTCGGGCATGGAAAGCCGCGATAGAACCTTCCGCCCATGATGGCTCCTCCCCGCCGTCAAGAAGATAGAGAAGACACCTCATGTCCAAAACCTTCATCGACCATATCAAGACCCGCCGCACCCAATACGCCCTGGGCAAGACGCTGCCCAAGAGCGAGGAAGAGATCAGCAGATTGATCCAGGACGTGATCAAGCATGTGCCTTCCTCCTTCAATTCGCAGAGCTCGCGCGCCGTGATCCTGTTCGGCAAGCAGAGCGACAAGTTCTGGCATCTGACGAAGGAAATTCTGCGCAAGATCGTGCCGGCCGACAGCTTCGCCTCGACCGAGGCCAAGATGGATTCCTTCGCCGCCGGCGCCGGTACCGTGCTGTTCTTCGAGGACCAGGACGTGGTGAAGAGCCTGCAGGAGAAATTCCCGCTCTATGCCGACAACTTCCCGGTCTGGTCCGAGCAGTCCGGCGGCATGGCCCAGTTCGCCGTATGGACGGCGCTGGCCGAGCATGGCATCGGCGCCAGCCTGCAGCATTACGCGCCGCTGGTCGACGAGGCCGTGCAGAAGGAATGGGATGTGCCGAAATCCTGGAAGCTGCGCGCCCAGATGCCCTTCGGCTCCAACGAACAGCCCTTCCCCGAGAAGAGCTTCATGAACGACAATGACCGCTTCAAGGTCTTCAGCTGAAGACAGGAGACCTTGCCCACCCGCACCGGTCTAACAGACGGAAAAGGCCGCTCCAGCAGCTAATACGGTTCACTTAAGCAGGAACCGCTCCGAATTTGTCATAGTCGGGCTTGACCCGGCTACCCAGAAGCCGCACGGACGAACCGTCGGGGAGCTGGATTGCCGGGCCAAGCCCGGCAATGACAAAGGTCGAGCACCCCGAAACGCTTAAGTGAACTGCATTGGCTCCAGCAGCGGCCTTTTTGCTCCATGCATCGAACTTACGCATGGCCTTGAACCCGGATGAGCGCGACGTCGGTGTGCCGACCTCCTCAGCTCCATCAAGAGATGGAGGGGGATCGGATTTCCTTGTCGGCACAGGTTCCGAGAATGTCGATCTGGAGATCGGCACCCCAATCCCTCTAAGTCTTCGGCAGGTCCGGGCTCGCCGTGCGTGCCACCATCGGTTTGCCATCGATCAGGATGGGCGTGCGCACGGAAGGAATGGAACCGCCCTTCACGCCTGGATGCGGCAGGTCGACGATCATGCCGCGATGGGTGGCCTGGGGATCATGCAGGGCATCGGCGACCGAATTGATCGGGCCGGCCGGCACGCCGACCTTTTCCAATGATGCCAGCAGATCCGCCTTGGTGCGTCGCCCGGTCAATCCGGCGATCAGGGCCGCCAGGGTGTCGCGGTTGCGGACCCGATCCTTGTTGGTGAGATAATCGGGGTGGGCTGCGAGATCCTGGATGTTGAGCACGCCGCAGAGCTTGACGAACTGGCTGTCATTGCCGCAGGCGATGATGATGTGGCCGTCGCTGGCCGGAAACACCTGATAGGGCACGATGTTGGGATGGGCATTGCCCATGCGCGTCGGGCTCTTGCCGGAGGCGAGATAGTTCATCGCCTGGTTGGCGAGCACGGAGAGCTGCACGTCGAACAGCGACATGTCGACATGCCCGCCCAGCCCCGTCATCTCGCGCCGCCGCAGAGCCGCCTGCACGCCGACTACCGCATAGACTCCGGTGAAGACGTCCGCGAAGGCGACGCCGATCTTCTGCGGTTCGCCTTGGGGATCGCCGGTGAGATCCATGATGCCGCCCATGCCCTGGATCATGAAGTCATAGCCTGCCCTGGAGGCATACGGACCATCCTGTCCAAATCCCGTGACTGAGCATGTCACCAGGCGCGGATTGATCGCCTTCAGGCTTTCGTGGTCGAGCCCGTATTTCTTGAGACCGCCGACCTTGAAATTCTCCAGCACGACATCGGCGTCGCGCACGAGGGCGCGGACCTGGTCGGCCCCTTCGGCCGTCTCGAAATTAAGCGCAAGCGAGCGCTTTCCCCGGTTGCAGGAATGGAAATAGGCCGCACCGAGATTCTCGCCGTCTTCCGTGGTGATGAAGGGCGGGCCCCAGGTGCGGGTATCGTCGCCCTGCCCCGGCCGCTCCACCTTGATGACCTCGGCGCCGAGATCGGCGAGGAGCTGCCCGGCCCAGGGTCCGGCCAGAATGCGGGCGAGTTCGAGGACGCGCACGCCATGGAGCGGCTTGGGCGGATTATGGGCGGGAAGGTCCGACAGAGGTGTCCACATGATGGCGACAGGGGCTTTCGTGTAAAAAATTCGGGGGAATGCGTCAGGCGGCGGCCGGGAAGGTGGGAGGCCGCAGCCCCTCGATCCATTTGGCCAACGCCAGCACGCCGCGGTCGTCATGGCGATGGCCGACGATCTGCACGCCGGCCGGCATGCCGCTGGCGCCGAGGCCCATCGGCACTGAAATGACCGGACATGAACTGGTCAGGTTGAAATGGCCGGTCATGTCGACCGACTTGAAACGGCCGTCGGGCAGGATCTCGTCACGCTCGCGCCGGGCGGGATCGGCAAAGGGCGCGGTCGTGCAGGTGGTGGGGCACAAAAGGGCATCGTATCCCCTGAGCACTTCGGCAAAAGCCCGCCACAGAGCGGTGCGACGGTGCTCGATGGCTCTCAGCTTGACGGCATCGAGCTTGCGGCCGGCCTCGATTAGCGCGACCACGTTCGGATCGAGATCGCCCCGATGCCCTTCGAGGAGATGCCCGACATCGCCCGCAAAGCAATAGGCCCACAGATCCTCCCAATCGAGGACCGATTGCACGCTGAACGGGGTCTTCACCCAGGCTACCTCGGCACCGGACCGGGCGAGATCGTCGACGAGCCGGTGGAACAGGTCGGCAACCTCGTCCGAGATCGCATGGGTGTCGAGATCGAGCGAAACGGCAAGGCGCGGGCGGGCCGGCGCCGGCGCGACGGGAAATGCCGGTGGCAGGGCCGGCAGGGACAGGGCGTCCGCGTCATCCGGTCCTTCGCTGACCGCCAGGAACAGGGCGGCGTCATCGACGAAACGCGCCAGCGGCCCGAAATGGGCGAGCGTGTCATATTGCGTGCGCAGGATATCCATCGGGATACGCCCGAAGCTCGGCTTCAGCCCGACCACACCGCAGAGCGAAGCGGGAATGCGCACCGAACCGCCCATGTCGGTGCCTTCGGCCAGCATCACGCAGCCGGCGGCGACCGCTGCCCCCGAGCCACCCGAAGAGCCGCCCGCGCTGAACTCGGTATTCCAGGGATTGCGGGTGATGCCCCACAGGGGGCTCTGGGTATGGCCGGAATAGGCGAATTCCGGCGTGGTGGTATGGCCGACAATCACGGCTCCGGCCGCCTTCAGGCGACGCACGATCACCGGATCACGCTCGGCGACGTGGTCGCGAAAGACCTTCGAGCCGAAAGTCGTCAGCTTGCCGGCGATGGGGGTGAAATCCTTGATGCCGATCGGCACGCCGCACAGGGCCAGTCCCGCCCGCTCGGCAAGAGGCAGCGCGTCGACGCGGGCGGCCTGCTCGCGCGCCTCTTCGGCATAGATCTCGGTGAAGCAATTGATCCGCGGTTGCGCCAGGGTCGACCGGGCCAGGCTGGCCTCGACGGCTTCGAGCGCGGACGCCTTGCCGTTCCGGATCGCTTCGGCCAGTGCAACCGCGCTGTTCAATTCCGCCATGGCTCCCCCCTCAGACTCAACGGGCCTCAACCTAGCGGCAGAAACCTTATCGCGGTAGGGGCTGCGACGTCGCTGCTGGCCATGGTCCTGGCCTTCGCCATCGAGCCTTAGCTGCGCAGCGAACGCCATGCCCCCAGCGCCCTTTCGCGAGCGATCTTGTGATCGACGATGGGAAGGGGATAGGTCTTGCCGAGGCGGATGCCGGCCGCATCGAGCTGTGCGGACGAGGCTGTCCAGGGGCGGTGAACGAGGGGAGCGGGCAGGCGTCCGAGCTCCGGCAGCCACCTCTTCACGAAGCGCCCCTCCGGATCGAAGTTCTCGCCCTGGGTCACCGGATTGAAGATGCGGAAATAGGGCGCGGCATCGGCGCCCGACCCGGCCACCCATTGCCAGCTCGCCGGATTGTTGGCCGGATCGGCATCGACCAGGGTCTCCCAGAACCAGCGCTCCCCGTCCCGCCAATCGATCAGCAGATGCTTGACCAGAAAGGAGGCCACGATCATGCGGGCGCGGTTGTGCATCCATCCGGTTGCCCACAACTGACGCATGGCGGCGTCGACGACGGGATAGCCGGTCATGCCCTGCTTCCAGGCGGCGAGATCCTGGCTGTCCCGGCGCCAGGGCATGGCGTCGAATTCCGGCTGGAGATTGCGCTCGTGCAAAGGCGAACAGTGATAGAGCAGGGAATAGGAAAATTCGCGCCAGCCGAGTTCCGATTTGAACTTCTCGATGTCGCGATCGCCGGCCGCCATGCCGCCATCCTGCCGCACCGACAGGGCATGCCAAAGTTGCCGTGCGGATACATTGCCGGCGCGCAGGTAGGGCGATAGCCGCGATGTCGTCCTGCCATCGAGACGATCGCGATTGTCGGCATAGCCGGCCAAATCCTCGTCGAGGAAGTCCTGCAGGCAGGCAAGCCCCGCCGCCTCCCCGCGCCTCCAGTCCCCACGCATCGCCGCGGCCCAATCGGGGCGCTGCGGATCAGGCTCGAGGCCGGTTGGATAGTCAAAGCGCCGAGCGAACGCTTCCGGAAGCGGCGTAAAGGCGCATGCGGCCGGCGCCGGCAGGGGCGGATCGACGACGCCCTGCCGGTGGGCCTGCCAAAAGGCTCCGAAGACGCGATAGGGCGCGCCCGACTGGGAAGAAACCGTCCAGGGTTCCCGCAGGAGCGAGCCGTTGGAGCTATGCGTCTCGACACCGCGAGCGCGCAGGCTGGCCTTGATTCCCGTATCGAGATCCCGGCCGGCGGGATCATAGCGCCGGTTCCAGTAGACGGCGCTGGCGCCGAGATTGTCCACAGTCGTAGACAGGATTTCCTCGGCCGCGCCGGCAAGGACGTGCAGCTGCCCGCCTCTTTCACGAAGGTCCGTATCCAGCGCTGCAAGCGAGCCGTGCAGCCACCAGAGAGCTGCACCTTCCGGCCGCCGTCCTTCACCCGCCGGTTCGTGGATATAGAGGCAAAGCACGGGAACGCCGGCCTGGCAGGCGGCATGCAAGGCAGGATTGTCGCGCAGGCGCAGATCGTCACGAAACCAGACGATCACAGGCTTGTGCGCGGGAGAAGCCGTCATCATCACACCACTGCCCCCCGCCTCAGCCTGCTTTCACGCGCGGCTCTCCTCCAGTTGCACCCCGAGCGAGGCCAGCGCCTGCCAATAGCCAGGATAGGTCTTGGCGACACAGCTCGGATCCTGGATGGAGATGCCATGGATCTTCAGCCCGGCCAGCGCAAAGCTCATGGCGATGCGATGATCGGCATAGCTGTCGATCGAAGCCGGCAGCGTCTGGCCCGCCAGGCCGGGATCGGAGGCGACGATGAGATCGTCGCCCTCCTCGCGGGCGAGATCGGGGCGGATGCGGGTCAGACCGTCGGCAAGCGCCGACACCCGGTCGCATTCCTTGACACGCAGATTGGCGATGCCGGTGAAGCGCACGGGCGTCTGATTGAAGGCGGCCAGAACGGCCAGCGTCGGCACCGCATCCTGCATCTGGGAACCGTCGATCACCGGCGGCAGATGCGGAAAAGCCGCGATCAGGGCATGGGCTTTGGCGTCCGGCTGGGTGAAGGCTTCGGCGGGAACGCCGAGGTCGATGGCGCCCCCCGTCAGCACCTCGGCGGCCCACAGATAGGTCGCGGCAGAGGCGTCCGGCTCGATCAGATAGTCGGTGGCGCGATAGCCGGTCGGGGCCACGCGCCAGGTGCGGGCATCAGGCCGCTCGATCTCGGCCGCGAAAGCCCGCATGGTTGCGAGGGTCAGGTCGATATAGCCGCGGGCGCCGATCTCCTCGCCCTCCTTGCCCCCCGCCAGCACGATGTCCACGGGCTCCGTGCCGCAGGCGGACGCCATCAGCAGAGCGGAGACATATTGGCTCGACAGTCCCGCATCGATCTCGACGCGCCCTGCCCCGAAACTGCCCTTGCCATGCACGGTGACCGGCGGGCACCCCGTCGGCGCCTCGGCTGCGATGCCAAGCGCTCCGAGTGCCGCAACCAGCGGTGCGATCGGGCGCTTGCGCATATGGGCATCGCCATCCACCACGACGTCACCGTCGACCAGGGCCGCGGCGGCGGCCAGGAAGCGGGTGGCTGTTCCGGCATTGCCGAGGAAGAGCGGCGCCGCCGGTTTCATCAGGCGGCCGGAACTGATGACGGTGAAGCTGGTCGCGTCGGGCTCCTCGACGGTCACGCCCATGGCCTGCAGCGCCACCGCCATATAGCGGGTGTCGTCGCTCTTCAGCGCCCCCGTGAGGCGGCTGGTGCCCTTGGCCAGCGCCGCCACCAGCAGAGCCCGGTTGGTGATCGACTTGGAGCCCGGCGGCACCACGCGCCCACGCAGCGGATGATCCGGCGGGATCACCGTGGTCAGATCTCCGCTCCAATCCGTCGACATCCTCTATTCCTTCATTCCAAGAGCAAGGCGCGTCCGCAACGGGCCGACAGACGCTATCGCGCCCTCTCTACGATTGTTGCGCGATTGCGCCAAGCGAGAACCAATCCCGTCTCCGCGGCTTCGCCGATTGCACGCCGCGGCTGCGGCCGGCTAGAAGGACAACCTGCGGAGGATCTGGTATTTCAGATAGGGTGGCCCATGACGGAATCGAAGACCAGCCCTCACGCCCTCACCTTCGTTCTTGTCACCGTGCTGATCGACATGATCGGCCTCGGCATCATCATTCCCGTGTTGCCGCGCCTGATCGAGGACGTCGCCCATGTCGAAATCGCCCAGGCCTCGGTGATCGGCGGCTGGCTGTTCGTGGCCTATTCGGCCATGCAGTTCCTGTTCGGCCCGATCCTCGGCAATCTCTCCGATGCGCACGGGCGCAGACCGATTCTGCTGCTCTCCATCGGGGGCCTCGGCATCGACTATCTGCTGACCGCCTTCGCCCCGACCATCGCCTGGCTCTTCCTCGGACGGCTGATCGCCGGCATTTGCGGGGCCTCCTACAGCGCGGCGAATGCTTTCATTGCCGACATCACCAAGCCCGAGGAGCGCGCCAAGGCCTTCGGCATGATCGGCGCAGCCTTCGGTGTCGGCTTCGCCTTGGGTCCGGCCCTGGGAGGCCTGCTTGCCGGGCTGGGCCCGCGGGCGCCCTTCTTCGCCGCGGCGGCCCTGTCGATCGCCAATCTCGTCTATGGCTATTTCGTGCTGCCGGAGACCTTGCCGCCCGAAAAGCGCCGCCCCTTCTCGCTGTCCCGCGCCAATCCGCTCGGCACCCTGATCGCCTTTCGCCACCACCCCTTCCTGCTCGGCGCCGGGCTGGTGCTGTTCCTGCATTTCCTGGCCAACAATGTCTACCCGGCCATCTGGGCCTACTACACGATCTACCGCTATGGCTGGAGCGAGTTCGATGTCGGCCTGTCGCTGGCGGCCTTCGGTGTGATCACCGGGATCGTGCAGGGCGGCCTGGTCGGCGCCATCATCCGGCTTCTCGGCGAATGGCGGACCGCCGCCATCTGCCTGGCGCTCGAGGCGGCCGTGCTGGTCGCCTATGGCCTGGCCAACAAGGGCTGGATGATCTACGCGCTGCTTGGCTTCTCCAGCCTTGCCGGCATTGCCATGCCAGCCATCAACGCCATGATGTCGCATCAGGTCGACGACGATGCTCAGGGCGAGTTGCAGGGCGCGATCTCCGGCCTGATGGGCATTACCGCCATTCTGAGCCCGGCCATGGCGACCCAGCTTTTCGGCCTGTTCGCCGGCAAGCAAGCCGTGATCGAACTGCCCGGCGCGCCCTTCTTCGCCGCGGCGATCATCGCGGCTCTTGCCTTGTTGGCTTTCCTCGCGGTGCCGGAGAAACGGCCGGCATCCTAGCCATCCGGCCTGAGCCAGGCCCTGACGGCCCGCGCCCCCTCGGGCGCGTGCTCATAGACGACGCTGTTGTGATTGCCCGCGGTCCAGATCATCTCGACGCCATGGCGCTCGGCGAAGACCTTCATATGGCGCCCGCGGATATCGTCGCGGCCGCACCACATCAGCACCGGCGCCCGGCCCGACAGCAAGGCCTCCGCCAGGCCATCCATTTCGGCGAGCGCATCCCAGCTGGCACGAAGGCCCGGCTCGTCCTCGGGCGTCACCCAGGAGACCAGATGCGGCACGAAGGCCCGCGCCAGTTCGAGGGCCTGTTCGAAAAGCAACGGCCCCTCGAAACCCGGCGGAAAGGCCGCTGCGACGCCCTTCACCGGGTCCCAGCCACCGAGCGTCAGGGATTGGAGGCGATCGGGCCAGTGCCTCGCCATGCCGGCCGCAGTCCACGCCCCCATCGAATGCCCGATGACATCCGCCCTCTCGATGCCGAGGGCATCCATCACAGACGCCACCTTGCCGGCCTGGTCTTTGAGGCGGTAGGCGGCGGGATCAGCCGGCTTGTCGCTCTGGCCATGGCCGAGCGCATCCACCAGCACCACCATGTGATCGGCCAGAAACGCTTCGGCGAAGCCGCCCTCGAGCCAGCATCGGGAACTCAGCAAATGCCCATGCAGGAGAACGACGGGTAGACCGGCACCGAGTGTCTGATAATGCGTGCGATGACCGTTATGGGAGATGAAGGGCATGGCAGAAGTCTTTGATCAGAGAACGGCTCGGCACTTGTCATACCCGGGCTTGTTCCGGGTATCCAGGGGCGGCCACGCGCCGGCCTGAAGCGTTGGATTGCCGGGTCAAGCCCGGCAATAACAAGTGGCGTACAATCCGGGCCGCTTCCGAAACTACATCGTCGCGCCAACCTGCCAGGGCACGAACTCGTTGGAACCGTAGCCGAGTTCTTCCGACTTGGACTTTTCGCCCGAGGCGACGGCCAGGATCTTGTCGAAAATCTCCTTGCCCTTCTCCTCGATCGAGACGCCCTCCAGCACGTCGCCGCAATTGATGTCCATGTCGTCCTGCATGCGGCGATAGATGTCGGAATTGGTGGCGAGCTTGATCGACGGCGTCGGCTTGCAGCCATAGGCCGAGCCACGGCCGGTGGTGAAACACAGGACATTGGCACCGCCGGCGACCTGCCCGGTGGCCGAGACGGGATCGTAGCCGGGCGTGTCCATGAAGACGAAGCCCTTCTCCTTCACGGGTTCGGCATATTCATAGACGGCGGTCAGCGTCGTCGTGCCGCCCTTGGCCGCGGCGCCGAGAGATTTCTCCAGAATGGTGGTCAGGCCACCGGCCTTGTTGCCGGGAGACGGGTTGTTGTCCATCGAGCCATTGTTTTTGGCCGTATATTCTTCCCACCACTTGATGCGCTCGACCAGCTTCTCGCCGACTTCGCGGCTGGCGGCGCGGCGGGTCAGCAGGTGCTCGGCGCCGTAAATCTCAGGCGTTTCGGAAAGAATGGCCGTGCCGCCATGATGCACCAGCAGGTCGGCGGCGGCGCCGAGAGCGGGATTGGCGGAGATGCCGGAATAGCCGTCCGAACCGCCGCATTGAAGCGCCAGGATCAGCTCGGAAGCGGGAATCGTCTCGCGCCTGGCCTGGTTTGCGAGCGGGAGCATCGCCTTGATACGCTCCATGCCCTGCTCGATGGTCTTGCGCGTGCCGCCGGTATCCTGGATCGTCATGGTCTGGAAATGATCGCCCTCCACGATGCCGTATTCGCTCTTCATGCGGCCGATCTGGAACACCTCGCAGCCCAGGCCCACCAGCAGCACGGCGGCGATGTTGGGATTGGAGGCATAGCCCCACTGCGTGCGCTTCATGATCTCGAAGCCCTCGCCCTTGTCGGCCATGCCGCAGCCGGTGCCGTGCACGAAAGGCACCACGCCGTCGATATTGGGATAGTCGGCCAGGATGCCGGACTGGTTGAAGGCATCCGCCATGAAACGGGCCACCGAGGCCGAGCAGTTCACGCTGGTGAGGATGGCGACATAGTTGCGCGTGCCCGCCTTGCCGTTGGGGCGGCGATAGCCCTGGAAAGTCGCCTGCTGATCGAGCGGCAGAATGGCTTCCTGCTGGGCATCCTCGGCGAAAGCATAATCGCGCTCGAAGGCATGGAACTCGCAATTATGCGAATGGACGTGCGAACCCGGTACGATCGGCTGAGAAGCGAAGCCGATGATCTGGCCGAACTTGACGATCGGCTCGCCCTCGCCGATCGGCGCGACGGCGATCTTGTGCCCCTTGGGCACGCGCTGCAGCGCCGCCACACCCTCGACCTCCGCCCCGGGCTCGATCACGTCGATGGCGACGAGCACATTGTCCCTGGCATTGAGGCGCAAGGTCCGGGCGGTTTTGGGAACGATCTGCATGACGACATCCAGTTGAAAAGGAGCTGTAGCGTTTTGCGATTTGACGGAACCACCAAGAATCGCAAAGACGCGTCGAAACAAGGAGCTAGAGAAAAGTGCGGTTCGGAGAAACCGCGCTTTGCTCTAGGCAAAGCCAACGGGCATTGCTAACATGTTAGCATGTCAGACGTTGCGGTCAAAGCCTCTTATGCCTTTCTCGAGCCGCTCGGCCTCACGGGCCGCGGCGGCACGACGGAGCGCGTGCTGGCCGTATTGAGGGAAGCCATCATCGGCTTCGAGCTCGCGCCGGGCGAGGATATCGACAAATCAGCCCTCTGCGAGAGACTGGGTGTATCGCGTTTTCCCGTTTCCGAAGCCCTGGCCCGCCTGCAGGGCGAAGGCCTGGTGGAGATCCTGCCGCAGCGCGGCACCCGCGTCTCGCGCATCCGGCTCGCCGAGGTGCGCCAAAGCATGTTCATCCGCCGCGCCCTGGAGGCGCAGGCGGTTCGCAGCCTGGCCCTTGACCATGACGACAGGCTGCTGCCGACGCTCGAGCGCAATCTGCGTTACCAAGAGGCTGCGGCCGAGGCCGGCGACCGTCGCGGCTTTCACCTGCTCGACCTCGAATTCCATCTCACTCTGCTCGACGCCCTCGGCTTTGCCCGCGTCAAGGCGGCCGTCGAGGCAGCCCGCGCCAATCTCGACCGCGTCCGCCGGCTGCTCTCCTCACCCCGGCACATAGCCCTCACTTTGGTCGACCACCAGGCCATCGTCACGGCCCTGCGGTCCGGTGACGCCGATGCCGCGGCCAGCGCCATGGAGGCGCATCTCGATTCCGTCATCACGGAACTGGTGGCCTTTGCCGCCGAAAACCCCACCTTGTTCGAAGACCTGTGAAGAGAGAGGCCATGACCAACAAATTGCCCGACAGCAAATTCGCCATCCGCAAGCACACCAGCCGTTCCGGCGCGGTAATTCCCTTTACCGAACTCGGATTCGGCACCGCCCCGCTCGGCAATCTCTACCGCGCCCTCGACGAGGATGTCGCCGCCCTTACCGTCAATGCGGCCTGGGGCGCCGGCATCCGCTATTTCGACACCGCACCGCTCTATGGCCTCGGCCTCGCCGAGACGCGCCTCAACCCCCTGCTGCGCCGGCGCAAGCGCGAGGACTACGTCCTCTCCACCAAGATCGGGCGCCTGCTCAAGGTGGTGCCGCCGGATCAGCGCACCGGCATCGGCAAGTTCTTCGACACGCCGTCCCGCCGTGAGGTCTACGACTATTCCTATGATGGGGTGATGCGCTCGGTGGAATTCTCGCTGGAGCGCCTGGGCATCGACACCATCGACGTGCTGCTCGCCCACGATGTCGACATCTTCACCCATGGTTCGAAAGAGGCTTCCGACCAGCGCATCAAGGAGTTGATGGAGGGCGGCTATCGCGCGCTCGAGCAGTTGCGCAGCGAAGGCACGGTCAAGGCGATCGGCGCCGGCATCAATGAATGGCAGGTGGCCGAGACCCTGGCCCGCGCCGGCGATTTCGACGTCTTCCTGCTGGCCGGCCGCTATACACTGCTCGAACAGGAAGCCCTCACCAGCTTCCTGCCCTATTGCGCCGACAAGAAGATCGGCATCGTGCTGGGCGGCCCTTACAATTCCGGCATCCTGGCGACGGGCCCGCGCCCGGGTGCGTTCTACAATTACGATCCGGCGCCACCCGCAATCCTCGACCGCGTCGCCAGGATCGAGCGGGTCTGCGCCTCCCATCACGTCAAGCTGGTCGAGGCCGCGCTGAAATTCCCGCTCGGCCATCCCCAGGTGGTTTCCGTCATTCCCGGCGGCCAGTCGCCCCAGGAAGTCACCCGCAACGCCGAGATCATGGGCGCCAAGATCCCCGCGGCACTGTGGGACGACCTCAAGAGCGAAGGCCTGCTGCGCGAGGACGCGCCGGTGCCGGCCTGACCGGCGCGGTCATCCCGTGCGCGATGCAGCATGAAATGCTGCTTCGCAGACACGGGACCGCTCACCAAATCCGGTACTACGACGCGGTCCCGCATCTGCATCGCACCACTTCGTGCTGCAATGCGTGCGGGATGACCTTTCCCTACTTCCCAGCTCCGGCCTGGACCTTCTGGCTCAGCCAGACGCTGCCGATCACCATCGCCATGCCGAGCAACTGCAGCAGGGTGAGCGACTGGCCGAGCAGGCCCCAGCCCAATACCACGGCGGTCAATGGGCTGAGGAAACTCAGGGACGCCACGGCCGAGGGGCCGAGCCGGGCGATGCCGCGGAACCAGAGCATATAGGTCAGCGCCGCGCCGATCAGGGCAAGGTAGGCAAAGCCTGCCATGTTCTGCGGGCTGAGCGCCGGCAAAGGCGGTTCGAGCCAGAAAGCCACGGGGATCAGCAACAGGCCTCCCGCCGTGAGCTGCCAGGCCGTGAAGGCCAGCGTCGAGACAGGCGGCTGCCAGCGCCGGCTCATCACCGTCCCCAGCGCCAGGGAGACCGCTCCGGCCAAGCCCGCGATGATGCCGATTGGATCCAGCACCACGCTCCTGGGCGCGATCAGCAGCAAGGCGACACCGACAAGGCCGGCCAGCGCCGCCGCGATCGCCGCCAGCCGCACCGGCGTGCCCAGCACGGCACGTGTCAGGAAGATCACGATCAAGGGCTGGATGGCGCCAATGGTCGCAGCCACGCCGCCCGGCAGCCGATAGGCCGCGATGAACAGCATTGTCAGGAAGAAGGCTATATTCAGGGCGCCCAGGACCACGACCCGCCACCACCACTGTCCCGCCGGCAATTGCCGCACCAGCGCCAGCAGCAGCAGGCCGGCGGGGAGCGCCCTCAGCATCGCCACGGTGATGGGGTAGCCAGGCGGCAGGAGCTGAGTGGTGACGATATAGGTGCTGCCCCATACCGCCGGCGCGATTGCCGTGAGCAGCACGTCGAAAGAACGGCCATAGCCCATGATGCCGCCCGGGGAAGCCTGACTGAGACTGCTCATGACAGCACCATCACCTCTTCCAGCGGCCGCCTCGGCTTCTGGGGCCAGTTGCCGCCAGCCGCCAGACCGACGGCGACCAGCATCACCGGAATCTCTTCCGGTCGGAGGCCGAATTCCTCCCTGACCGCCTGGGGGTCGAAGCCCGTCATCGGTGCCGAGGCAAGGCCCGATGCGGACGCAGCCAGGATCAGCGTGGCGGCTGCGAGGCTGGCGGAACGGATCGCCTCGTCGCGTTCGGCTTGGGGGTTGCCCTTAAACTGCCGGCGGACCGCCTCCACCCAGCCTTCCGCCATGCCCTCGGGCATCAGGCCCGCCTCGACCGACGGGCGCAGCCTTGCGCCGAGATCGACGCTGCCGGGTAAGGTGCCGCAGACGATGAAGGTGACGGCCGCCTCGCTCACCTTGGCCTGGCCATAGGCGGCTTCACGCAGGCGGGCCTTGGCTTGCGCCCCGCGCACCGCGATGAAGCGCCAGTTCTGCAGATTGTAGGCGGACGGCGCCAGCGTCGCCAGCCTGACCAGTTCGCCGATCTCGTGTTCGGACAGGACATGTGAAGGATCGAAATGATTGGCCGACATCCGGTCTTCGATGGTCGATTTCCAATGCGCCTCGATCAGCGAGGCCTCGGCAACGGGGCTCTTGGCGAGAAAGGTCACGGCACACCTGCATCATGGGATCGCATCCGCGATCGAGGCCATGATTTTATGCAGCCACCACCAAGTGATAATATGCCATCAGATTACGATATTCACTACCACAGGTGTTCAATCGATGGATCAATTGACGGCTTTCAAGGCTTTTCGCCAGGCGGTCGAGCGTGGCAGCTTTGCCGAGGCGGCCCGGGCCCTCGGGCTGTCGCCGGCAGCGGTCAGCAAGAATATCGGCGAACTCGAGGCGCATCTTTCGGTGCGCCTGTTCAACCGCACCACCCGCCGCATGAGCCTCACCGAAGCGGGCTCGCTCTATTATGAACGCGTACGCCAGATTCTCGACGATATCGACGATGCCGGCGCCTCCATCGGAGCCCTCATGCTGGCGCCGACCGGGCTCCTGCGTGTCAGTGCCCCCATGACCATGGCTCTCAGGCATCTCACCCCTGCCCTGCCGGCCTTTCTCGAGGCCAATCCCGGCCTGTCGCTGGACCTCAACATGGACGACCGCCGGATCGACATCGTGAGGGAAGGCTATGACGTCGCCATTCGCGGCAGCGATATCCTGGAGGATTCCAGCCTCGTCGCCCGCAAATTGATGGCGGTTCCTCACATCGTCTGCGCGGCTCCGTCCTATTTCGCGCGAACGGGCCTGCCCTCCGCTCCTGACGATCTGCGCCAGCATAATTGCGTGCAGTTCAGCCTGTCGGGTCACGTCAATCACTGGACCTTCGCCAAGAACGGAGAAACCGTCGGCGTGCCGATCAAGGGACGCTACAAGGTGACATCGAGCGTGGCGGTGCGCGAGGCGCTGCTGGCCGGCTTCGGCCTCAGCCTCATTCCTCTCACCTATGTGGAAGAAGATCTGCGCGCCGGCCGCCTGCAACAGGCGCTGGTGGACTGGACTGGAGTGGAGACCGCGATCTTTGCCATCTACCCCTCCAAGCGCCATCTCGTGCCCAAGGTCCGGGTATTCCTGGATTTTATCGTCGAGCAGTTCTCCCGCCCGGCTTTGCTCGATAATTGAGGATGGATGGCGATACCCAGCCCCTCAATCCCTCATCGCTTCCTTGAGGGCATCGATGATCACCCCGCTCGACCGAATGCGGGCGACGCGCGGCAGGACGTGGTCGATCGAGAAGCGATGCATCTCCGCCGTCATGCTGCTGGTGGCGTCCTCGGCCACGATCGCGGCATAGTTGCTGGCAAAGGCATCGCGCACCGTCGCCTCGACGCCAAAATTGGTGGCGATACCGCTGATGATGACAGTGTCGACGCCGCGCCGACGCAGCTGCAAATCCAGTTCCGTGCCATAAAAGGCGCTCCATTGGCGCTTGGTGATCACCACATCGGCCTTCGACGGGTTGATTCTCGCATCGAAGGCAACCGCTTCGGCAGGCATTTTGTCCTCCGGCAGGATCATGGGCGCATCCACGGGAACCTTCACCACATCCCCATAGCCATCGGAAAAAGCCACCCTCACCAGGATGACCGTGCCGCCCGCCTTGCGCAGCGCCTTGCCGATTCGCAAAGACCGCTCGACGACATCCCCGCCCGAATGCGGCGCCACCGGCCGGCCGACGATCCAATTCTGGAGATCGATCATCACGAGGGCGGTATGGCGGGGTTCCAGACGCAACATGGCAAGCTCCGATAAACGTCAATGCGCTGGAACAAAGCGCGTTCACGACCGAACGCCCGTCTGCTCCTGCTCCTTGTTTCCAAGCCAATCCGACGAATTGGCTCGAGCGTCTTTGCGATTCCAGACGAGTTCGTTCAACCGCTCGACACTTAGGGCACCGCGAGGTGCCGGCGGAACGCGTCGTCAGTCATGGCCTTGCTACTATCCATGACTCACGACACGTCCGGGGTAGCCAGCCTTGTAGGGGCAGCCTGCCGCAAAGCTCAAGTCGACCAACCGGTCAAGCCTGGGCTACAAAAGGATAGGTGGTCCGGCGTGGAGACAAGCGCCTCATCGGCGATCTACGCGGCGGGCGACCCAGGTTTCAACGAGCAGGCAGTGCATCAACCATGGCGGACAACAAGGACGTGCTGGCGCGGCGGGTGGAAGAGGCATGCCTGAACGGCTGGCCAGCCTTGAAGACGGTATGGCTCGACGGCTGGCTGCTGCGCTTCTCGCATGGGTATACCAAGCGGGCCAACTCCATCAGCCTGCTCTGGCCCGGCGCGCGACAGCCGGGAGAGCAGATTCGCTCAGCCGAGGCATTTTACACCCACCATGGCCTGCCCACCATCTTTCGCCTGTCGAGCGTATCGTCGCAGGATATCGGCACCGCCTTGGACGAGGCCGGATACGGACCGGGCGAAGATGAGAGCTGCGTGCTCTACCGCGACCTCGCTGCCGCACCGCCCTATGGTGAGCACGGCGTAGCCTTCGTGCAGCCGAGTCTTGACGACAGCTGGTTCGAGGCCCACGCACGGCTTCAGAAATTCTCCCCGGCGACTGCCGCTCATGCCCGAGCCCTGTTCGGCGCCGTCGCCGTTCCGGCCGGCTATGCAGTGTCGCCGGCCGAGGACGGCCGCCCCGCCGCCCTCGCCTTCGGTGCGGCGCACGATGGCATCGTCTGCATCAACGCGGTGGCGACCGATCCCGCCTTCAGGCGCCGGGGCCATGCCTACAATGCGGTCAGCGCCCTGCTTGCCTGGGCTCGCGACGAGCAGGGTGCGAAAGGGGCCTGCCTGCCCGTGGTTGCAGGCAACGATGCCGGCCGGTCTCTCTACCGCTCGCTCGCCTTTTCTACAGAAATCAGCCGTTATTCCTATCGCCGGAAGGTTGCATGACCGCCGGGCAGCCTTGTCCAGGATGCATGCCTTTTTAGCCATCGCATTGATCGATATATCGAATTTTCGCGACCACTTTAATTTACGTTATTTTTATGTATTGAAATCTATTTGACAAATTGCGCGCGAGAACCGATATCGTGGACGAATTCCAAAAAGGGGTTTTCGTCATGCCGCTCGCTATCACAGCCAACCGCCTCAGGGATGGGCGCGTGGTGTTCCGCACCCCCAGCGGCAGCTGGTCGCTCGACGTGGCCGACAGCGCCATCGAACCCGATCAGGCCACCGCCGATGCGATCCTTGCCAGCGTCAACGCCGCCGCCAATGAGCAGGACGTCGTCGAGATCTACGCCGTCGAGCTCGACGTCAGCGGCGAGAGGCCCCGTCCCGCCAAGCTGCGCGAAGCCATCCGGGCGCTGGGCCCGACCATCGCCTATCTGCCCAAGACCGAACTCGCCGAGGCTGCCGAATAATGGGTGCCCTCTACCGTTATGACGAATTCGACCACGCCTTCGTGAATGCGCGCGTCGCCGAGTTTCGCGACCAGGTGCAGCGCCGCATCAAGGGCGACATCACCGAGGAGGAGTTCAAGTCTCTTCGGCTGATGAACGGCGTCTATCTCCAGCTGCATGCCTATATGCTGCGCATTGCCGTGCCCTATGGCACGCTCTCTTCCAAGCAGTTGCGCACCCTCGCGACCATCGGCCGCCGCTGGGACCGTCATTACGGCCATTTCACCACCCGCCAGAACCTGCAGTTCAACTGGATCGCCCTCAAGGACGTGCCGGATGTGCTGCAGGCCCTCGCCGATGTCGAGATGCATGCCATCCAGACCTCCGGCAATTGCATGCGCAACGTCACGGCCGACCATTTCGCCGGCGCCGCCGCTGACGAGGTCGCCGATCCGCGCGTCTATGCCGAGATCATGCGCCAGTGGTCGACGGCCCATCCGGAGCTGTCCTATCTGCCGCGCAAGTTCAAGGTCGCCATCACCGGCGCCGAGGAAGACCGGGCCGCGGTCAAGGTCCACGACATCGGCTACCAGATCGTGCGCAACGAGGCTGGCGAGATCGGCTTCCGCGTCTTCGTCGGCGGCGGCCAGGGCCGCACCCCCATGGTCGGCAAGGCCCTGCGCGATTTCCTGCCCGAAGCGGATCTCCTCACCTACACCGAGGCGATCATGCGCGTGTACAATCTCGAGGGCCGTCGCGACAACAAGTACAAGGCGCGCATCAAGATCCTCGTTCACGAAAAGGGTCTCGATTCCATCCGCGAGGAAGTCGAAGCCGAGTTCGAACGGATCCGTGACGGCGCCCTCAAGCTGACGCCGGATTCGGTGGCGGCGATGCAGCAATATTTCGTCGCCGGCCCGTTCGAGACGATCGGCCAGACGCCGGTCTTCGACAAGGCCAAGGCGAAGGATGCCGATTTCGCACACTGGGTGTCGGTGAACGTCCATGCCCACAAGCAGCCGGGCTATGGCATCGCCACCATCTCGCTCAAGCCGATCGGCGGCATTCCCGGCGATGCGTCCTCCGACCAGATGGACCTGGTGGCCGATCTCGCCGACCGCTATTCGCTGGGCGAGATCCGCATCAGCCATCTCCAGAATCTCGTGCTGCCGCATGTGAAGCTCGACGACCTGCCGGCGCTGTTCGCGGCCCTGCAGGACGCGGGCCTCGCCACCGCCAATGAAGGGCTGATCACCGACATCATCGCCTGCCCGGGCCTCGACTACTGCTCGCTTGCCAATGCTCGCGCCATTCCGATTGCGCAGGGCCTGTCCGAGCGTTTCGGTTCGCCCGCACGCCAGGCGGAAATCGGCAGCCTGCCGATCAAGATCTCCGGCTGCATCAATGCCTGCGGCCATCATCACGTCGCGGCGATCGGCATTCTCGGCGTCGACCGCAAGGGCGTGGAAAACTACCAGATCACGTTGGGCGGCTCGGCCCGCGAGGATTGTTCGATCGGTGAACTCGTCGGCCCCGGCTTCGGCGCCGACGGCATCGTCGACGCGGTCGAGAAGGTGGTCGACACCTATCTGGGCCTGCGTCTCTCCCCACAGGAAACATTCCTGGAGGCGGTGCGCCGTGTCGGCCTGCCGCCCTTCAAGGAGGCACTCTATGGACAGCGTGCTTGATCTTTCGGTCGCTTCCGTGAACCTCGATTTGGCCAACCCAGCCATCGATCCGGAAGCGCAGGCGCTCGCCCTGGCGGCGCAATATCACAATGCCGATGCGCAGACCGTGCTGCGCGCGGCGCTGTCGCTCTACAAGGACGGCATCGCCCTGGTGTCGAGCTTCGGCGCTGAATCGGCTGCCCTCCTCCACATGGTGGCGGAAATCGACCGTGCCACGCCGGTGATCTTCCTCGATACCGGCCGGCTGTTCAGCCAGACCCTGCTCTATCGCAACGAACTCGCCCGCCGGCTCGGCCTCACAGACCTGCGCACGGCCTCGCCTCGCCAGGCGCTGGTGCAACAGGAAGACTCCGACCGGCTGCTGGCCTACAGCAATCCGGACATGTGCTGCTGGATCCGCAAGGTCGACCCGCTCGACACCGCGCTTGAGCCCTTCTCGGCTTGGATCACCGGCCGCAAGCGCCATCAGGCTTCGACTCGCGCGGCCCTGCAATATTTCGAGGCGGATGCCGGACGCATCAAGGTCAATCCGTTGGCGGACTGGACCTCCAAGGACGTGACGGACTATCTCGAACGCCACGACCTGCCGCCGCATCCCCTGGTCGCCGAGGGCTACCCCTCGATCGGCTGCATGCCCTGCACCAGCCGCGTCGCCGAAGGCGAGGATGCCCGCGCCGGACGCTGGCGCGGCAAGTCCAAGGTCGAATGCGGCATTCATGTTTCGCCTGAAAAGGCTGGAAGTGGTATCTAAGAGATAGCTTCCATACAGTTGAGAAGCCTGCGCTTTGCGTGGGGATTTAGGAGACGCGCGTGCCCCTCTGGAAGAACGGCCAATTCGAGGCTGACATCTATAAGCTGGCCGGAGACGAAGAGGCCCTGCCGGACGGGGCCGTCATCGTCTCGCTGAAGCGCTTCCTGGCAGAAAGGGACAGTCTTGCCACCCGCAACGCCCCGGTCGGTGTGGTGCTGCAGCCGGCCGATGACATCGAGCTGCTGGCCGATGCCTTGCCGAATCTGCCGCTGCTGGCCCTCGCCTTTCCCAAATTCGGCGACGGCCGGGCCTTCTCCCTGGCACGTATCGCGCGGGAACGTTATGGCTTCGCCGGCGAGCTCCGGGCCGTCGGCGACATCCTGTTCGACCGCATCGCCTATATGATCCGCTGCGGCTTCGACGCCCTTGACATCAGCAACGGCCCGACGATCGCCGCGCTCGAGGCCGGCAAGGTGCCAGTCTCGCATACGCGCTACCAGCCGACCGGCGGCGACGGAGCACAGCCCGACAAGCTCAAGCCCTGGCGCCGGCTCGGATAGCAAAGACGTCGCGGCGCGGGAGGCTGTCCGCCCTCGTAACGATCATCTGCAACCATCAAGCTTGCCCTGGACGGTGTATCGGCCCAAACTAACCGGGAATCGGAGGCTGCATGCTCTCATTCCAGGTGATGTTCATTCGGGCCATGTCTTCGGTCCTCGAAACCAGCCAGGCCAGCGCCGTCACCATCGGCCATCGTATGCCCATCCTGGCGACGCTGCCATTCTGGCCCCACCCCGACAATCTGATAGAAGCCAGCCGCATGGTGACCGAGAAGTTCGAGGCCCTTGCGGAAGGTGCGGTCGCGGCAACGGACGAAATGGCGCAACTGGGGCTGCGCGCCGCCTTCGGCGAGGCCGATGCGCGTGACCTGGCTTCCGGCCTGATGTCCGTCGCCGTCGCGGCAGCCCGTCCGGCTGAGCGGCGGGTACGGGCCAATGCCAGACGCCTCTCGCGGCATTGACGCCGTGCGCTCCGCAGATAATCGAATCGGAAGGATCTTCATCCCCGGCGGAAAGGGATGACGGAGCACTTGTTTGCGAACAATTCCCAGGCGGCTTGCTCTAGCGTACGCGGACCATGGAAAAGATTTCTCTGAGCCAGGAGAAGGAAACCCTTCTCATCACCCTCTACGCCAAGGGTGAGGAAAGCCGCCTGCCGGACTCGCTCTTGCAGGACCGTTTCGCGGCTTCTGCGGTCGATCGGATCGATTACGACTTCTCGCGCCTCGGCATCAATCGCGACATGATGATCGGGCTGGCGATGCGTGCCCACATCCTGGACAACTGGGCCCGCGCCTTCCTCGCTTTTCACCCCGAGGCGATCGTGCTGCATCTGGGCTGCGGCTTGGACTCGCGCGTCTTCCGCATCGATCCGCCAGCCACCGTGCGCTGGTTCGACGTCGACTATCCCGAAGTCATCGAACTCAGGCGGCGGCTCTATCCCGAGCGCGCGGGCTACCAATTGATCGGATCATCCGTCACCGATCCCGCCTGGCTCGAGGCCATTGCGCCTGAAGGCCGCCCGGCTCTGATCCTTGCCGAAGGCATGTTTCCCTATCTGCCGGCCGACCAGGCCATCCCCCTGCTCGACCGGCTGGCCAGCCATTTTCACAATGGCGAGATCGCCTTCGATGCCTATAACAGCCTCGGCCTGCGCATGATCCGCAAGCAGCCTTCGGTGCGCGCCACCGGTGCGCAGCTGAACTGGAGCCTTGGCGACCCCCATGACATCGAGCGGCAGGTCCCACGGCTCAAGCTCATGCAGGAATTGCTCGCTTACGACAGCCAGGGTTACGACCCGGCGCAGATCGCCAGAATGTCGCGCTCGGCCCGCCTGGCCGTCTGGCTATTCAAGGCCATTCCCGCCCTCGGCCGGGTTGGCCGGCTGCTGCGCTACAGGTTCTGACCGGCGCGAGCCGCGGGAGACCGCACGGCAGGCGACCCGAAACCCTCAATTCGACTGCTTCTGGAACTCGAAGATCTTGCGCAGGAAGCCCGGCGCAATCGCCGAGAGCGGATTGACCGTGAGGACTGGCGCGTTGACCCGCCCCGACACCTTGAAGTTGATGGCGAACAGGCCGCCATATTGACCGCCGCTGAGCAACCCGCCGATGAGCGGTATCTTGGAGAAGATGTTGTTCAGGGCATAAGCAGGCACGAAGGTGCCGGTGAGGTTGACCCTGTCGGTGCCGTAGTCGAGGTCTCCCGATAGGCTGACGCCGACATCCGGGCCCCAGACGACCGAATCCAGGATGCCGATCCGCGAAGCAGTCCGGGTGAAGGCGAGTTCGAGCCTGGTGAACTGGGCGGAATCGCCGCTGCCGGGCGCGTAGGAGGAGAGCTTGCCCGCATTCTTCAACGTGTCGCGGTATTGTCCCAGGGCCGTCTCGTTCTCCACCGCGAAGCTGCGCATCACAAGGCGGCCACGCATATTGTCGATCACCGGCGAGAAGCGGGCGCCGAGCGCGCCGCCGCGCAGGCGGGTATAGAGATCCAGGAAGCGCATGACGGCGCCGGCATTGGTGGACTGGACCGTGACCAGATTGCCGCTGCGCCCCTCATTGCCCAGCGAGGCGGTGACCTGGCCATTGGCTAGCCTGCCGCTGAGATCGAGCTTGCGGATCGTCGTCCCCTTGCTGTCCAGCAACAGGCCGAGATCGGCGACGCTCTCGTCATTGAAGCCGACCACCTGGCCGATCCGGATATCGGCATTGATGCTGGTGCTCGCACTGCTCCCCTTGGCGCGCTTCTGCAGCATCGACAGCAGCGGGCGAGCATCGAGCCGATTGCCACGCACGAAGACCTTCCAGCCATTGCCGAGCGGCTCGAAAACGCCCTGGAAATCATCGCCCGGCGACAGGCTGATCATATCCATCATCGCCTTGCGAAGCTTGTTGTCCGGGCCGATCGTCACGGTGCCGCGCAGCGAGACGGGCCCGCTCTCCACCGTCAGCTTGTCGAGCGTGCCGCCGCCCTTGTCGGCTGGGTCCCAACTGAAGCTGATCCGGCCCGGGGCGCCGGCCGGCTTCTGCCAGCCCGGCAACAGGTCCTTGATGCGCACCGCCGCCAGATCGATATCCACGTCGTAGCGAGGGTCACGCGGATCGGCGACCGGATGGATGTCGGCCTGGATCGGTCCCGTCAGCGCGTCGCCGAAATCGAAGCCCTTACGCTTTCGCGTCGCCTCGTCCAGGATGACGCTGAGGGCCATTTGCGGCTCCTGGCCCTCGGCCTTGCGCAGGTCGAAATTGGCCGGCAGCCCATCGAACACGCCCTTGCCGGTGAGCAGCATCAACCCCGGCTCGAGCGAGAGCTTCATCGTGCCGTTCTGCAGGCTGCTGCCGGCAACATGGTCGATCGACATTTCCTGCACGCCGCCCGTGATCGCGTATTTGATGTCCTCGGGGCGAGGATGGTCGATCAGAGGCAGGTCGAGCTTGACCTTGAGATCCGCGGTGCCGTTGACCTCGTCGGGACGAATATCCAGGCCCTTGGCGGCCTCGGCCAGCGGCGGCATGGTCATCAGCTTGGCCACGGCCTGCGCCGGGCCCTTCACCCCGAAGACCGCGGACTGGTTCGGCGGTTTCAGAGCGAAATCGCTGATCGAATAGGTGCCATCCGCCAGGGAGAGCGTACCGGTGTCGCCGGTCTCGACGGACGCGCTGTCGACATGGACACTAAGACGGCGGCCGGAGAAATCCACCCTGCCCTCGACCTCGCTGATCGGCGGCAGCGTATCGACGATCTGGACGATGCCTTTCGACATCGGGACGGAACCCGAAAGCGCTTCGTCGGGCAAGGGCGGCGTCTTGCCATTGACCGATGCCAGCGCCCCTTGCGGAATTGCGAGCTTGAGCGTTGCTCCGTCGACGATACCGGCCTTGATATGATCCTCCAGCCAGATCTTGATCTCCGGCACCGAGAAGACGGGCCATACCCGGTTCAACGCCACCGCCGACAGGGTCCTGGCTTTCGCCGTCAGGTCGATCGCGGGGGTCTTGCCGCCGAAGCCGATCGCACCGCTGAAATCGATGGCGACCGTCGGCCCCTGCACCTCGCCCTTGTCCAGGCTGAGGCGATTGGTGGCGGGATCATAGCGCCCGCTAAGGCCGATGCGGTCGAGTTTCAGCGGTGGCCGCTCCTCGCGGCGGCTCGCCAGAAGCACGTCCGGCGCCTGCAGATCGTAAGTCCACACCGGCCCTGTCGCCTCGGAAGGCGGAACGACCTTTCCCTTGAAATCCAGGATGCCCTCGCCCGACTTGACCATCGCCTGGCCGATCTGAATGGCGCCGGCGGCCTTGTCCCAGTTCAGGCTGACCTGAGCGCCATCGAACACGAAGGGAGGCTCCTTCGGCTCGACATTCCAGCTGCCGCCGGCACTGGCGATGTTGACCTGCGCCATCTCAACCGAACCATCCGGATTGATGCTGGCACGAGCCAGCACATCGAAGGAGGCCTTGACCGATGGCTGCTCGACACCCGGCGCCAGAGCCGCCACGAGTTCTGTGACCCCGATATTGCTGGCCTTGATGTCGATCGAGCGCGGCTCGCCGTCGCCGCCTTCCGTGGTGGCGTTGATGGAGCCTCCCGCGGCGGCCAGAGCCACCGACAGGCCACCGGCGGCGGCGGTACGGCGGACGGTCAGGTCGATACCGCGATGGACGACGTCGTGCCCGATCGCCTGGTCGTGCACCGCCAGCGCGGCGTCACGCAGCTCGACCCTGTCGATCGAGCCGACCGAGGCGATCATCGTGTCGAAGCCGTTGAGAACCGCGGCAAGCGACAGGGCCCCTCCCGCGGGGGGCGCCGTGCTGTCGACCCCGGCCTGGAGCGTGAACCGGCCGTCGATGCTGACATTGACGGTCGCCGCCGCGCCCTCGACCACGATCGAACGTGCGTTGACGTTGCCGAGCAGCAGCGACGTCAGATCGAAACCGGCATAGATACGCGGTGCCGAGGCTATCACGACGTCATGCTCGCTGACGGTCACGCCACGGATCATCGCGACCAGCCCTTCCGGACGCCGTTCGATCGCCACATCGTTCAGGCTGAGACGATAGCCCGGCGGCAATTTGGCGGCGATGGCCTGGTGCACCGTCTGGGTGATGAAGGGCAGTGACAGCGGGCCGTTGCCGAGCCGCCAGTAAAAGATGCCGATAGCCGCCCCGACCACCACCGCTGCCGTAGCAGCCACGGACACGGCGCTGCGCAACAGCACCCGGCCGCTGCCACGCCGTGGCCGGGCCGGCGGCTGTTCGACAGGGTCTGTCGGTAGTTCTTCCGCGGCATAGTCGTATGGCAATTGCTCCGCAGCGGTCTCCAAGGCCGCCGCCTCATCGGGGGCAGCCGTCGATTCATGCACTGCGTTCTGTGCGTCCCTCGCCATCAACGATTCGCCAGCCTCTTGCGATAAATCCTTCATGCCCCACGGCAATGCCGGTGAGATGATGGCCTCACCCAGGTTGCCGTACCGTTAAGGAGACGCAGTAGGATGAAGATGCAAATTGTTGAGATAAGCCGATAATTCCGAATCGTCTTATCCGCGGATACGCTGGGCAAACACGCATCGGACCTTCCCGTCGCGAGAGACGGGTGCCCGGATGCAGAACGGCCTGGACCGCGCCTGTCCCGAAACATACACGATTGTGCTCTGACGTACCATTTTGCCGAAAGGAAGGCATATGCATCCCCTGCAGGCCGGCGAGGCGGCTCCCGCCTTCGCCCTCCCTCTCGCCGATGGCGGCACGGTTCGGCTCGAGGATTTTCGCGGCCGCAAACTGGTGATCTTCTTCTACCCCAAGGCGGATACGCAGGCCTGCACCCGCGAAGCCATCGAGTTTTCAGCGGCAAAGGCGGATTTCGCCGCCGCCGGCGCGGACCTGCTCGGCATCTCGCACGATCCGGTGCGCAAGCAGCAGAAATTCGTGGCAAAGCACGGATTGACCACGCCAATCGCCTCCGACGAAAGCCTCGACATGCTCAACGCCTATGGCGTGTGGGGGGAAAAACAGATGTATGGCCGCACCTATCTCGGCATCGAGCGCACGACCTTGCTGATCGACGCCAAGGGTATCATCGCCCGCGTCTGGTCGAAGGTGAGGGTGGCGGACCACGTCGCCGAGGTGCTGGCGGCGACGCGCGCCCTTGCCTAGTGGCAGTCGTGGATTTCATCCAAGCGGAATTCGGAGCGTCGGCCGGAGGCTGACGCTCCAGGTTTCCCGCGCCTTCAGGAAACAAACGCAGCCGTGATGCCAAAGGCACATTCGGTCCATTCCCTGCATGAATGGATCGATGAATTATCGCAATGCCCGCACGCAAGGCTGGCTCTTGCGGCCCCCTCGCCCTACGATGTGACGGTGACATGACGAGATCCCGATGAACAGACCGCTCGGCCCGATCCGCAGGGCTTCCGCCTGCCCGCATGATTGCCCCTCGACCTGCGCCCTCGAGATCGAGGTGCTCGACCGCAACACCATGGGGCGGGTCTATGGCGCCGCCGACAACAGCTTCACCAAGGGCGTGATCTGCGCCAAGGTCGCACGCTATGCCGAGCGTGTGCACCACAAGGACCGCCTGCTTCATCCCCTGATGCGTACGGGGCCGAAGGGGTCGGGCCAATATAGGCGCATCAGCTGGGACGAGGCGCTCGATCGCACCGCCGAGGCGATGCTGGCCGCAGAGCGCGATTTCGGGGCCGAAAGCGTCTGGCCCTATTACTATGCCGGCACCATGGGCCTGGTTATGCGCGACGGCATCAACCGCCTGCGGAATGCCAAGCGTTATTCGGGCCAGTATTCCACCATCTGCACTTCGCTGTCCTGGTCAGGCTATCTCGCCGGCCATGGCCGCATGACGGGTACCGATCCGCGCGAGATGGCCCAGTCCGATTGCATCGTGCTCTGGGGCACCAATGCGGTGGTGACGCAGGTCAATGTGATGACCCATGCCGCCTCTGCCCGCAAGAAACGCGGCACCAAGATCGTGGCCGTCGACGTCTACGACAACGCCACCATGCAGCAGGCGGACGTCAAGATCATCCTCAAGCCGGGCACGGACGGGGCTCTGGCGTGCGCCCTCATGCATGTGCTGTTCCGCGACGGCCATGCCGACCGGGCTTATCTCGCCAAATTCGCCGATCATCCGGCGGAGTTCGAGGCTCATCTCGCCAGCCGCACGCCGCAATGGGCTTCCGACATCACCGGCGTACCGGTGGCCGATATCGAGGCCCTGGCCAAACTGCTGGGCGAACGGCCCCGTACCTTCTTCCGCCTCGGCTATGGCTTTGCGCGCTCGCGCAACGGCGCGGCCTCGATGCATGCGGTCAGCGCCATTCCCGTGGTGATGGGCGCCTGGCAATATGAGGGCGGCGGCGCGCTGCACTCCAATTCCGGCATGTTCGGCTGGCGCAAGACGCTGATCGAGGGCCTGGACGTGCGCGATCCAAAGGTGCGCGAGCTCGACCAGACGCGTATCGGCCCCATCCTCACCGGCGAGACGCAAGCGCTGTGCGGCGGCGGCCCGGTGAAGATGCTCCTGATCCAGAACACCAATCCGATGTCGGTCGCCCCCGACCAGGACAAGGTGAAGCAGGGCTTTGCCCGCGAGGACCTCTTCACCGTGGTGCATGAGCAGGTGATGACGGATACCGCCCGCATGGCCGACATCATCCTGCCGGCCACCATGTTCGTCGAGCATGACGACGTCTACCAGGGCGGCGGGCAGCAGCACATCCTGCTCGGCCCCAAGCTGATCGAGCCGCCGGGCGAATGCCGCAACAATCACGAGGTGATCAGCGCGATCGCCAAGCGCGTCGGCGCCGAGCATCCCGCTTTCGCCATGGATCCGCGCGAATTGATCGACCGCACCCTGCAGGCCTCGAACCGCGGCACGCTGGCCGAGCTCGAGGAAAAGCGCTGGCTCGACGTGCAGCAGCCCTTTGAGGAAGCCCATTTCCTGAAAGGATTCGGCTGGCCGGACGGCAAGTTCCGCCTCAAGGCCGACTGGCCGGGGAATCCCTATGCGGCGCCCGCCAAGTTCGGGCCGGTGCACGACATGCCCGCCTTCCCCGATTATTGGACGGCGATCGAGCTGGCCGACGAGGTCTTCCCCTTCCGCCTCACCACCAGTCCGGCCCGGAACTTTCTCAATTCGAGCTTCACGGAAACCCCCACCTCGCTCGCCAAGGAAGAACGGCCCGATGTGCTGATCCATCCCGACGATGCCGAGGCCCACGGCATCGAGGATGGCGACAAGGTCGAGCTCGAAAGCCCGCGCGGCAAGGTAAGGCTGCATGCCAAGCTCTTCGAGGGCTTGCGCCGCGGCGTACTGGTGGCCGAGTCGATCTGGCCGAACAGCGCCTATGAGGACGGCAAGGGCATCAACACCCTCACCGGCGCCGATGCCCCGGCCCCGGTTGGCGGCGGTGCCTTCCACGACAACAAGGTGGCGATCCGCAAGCTTCCGGCGACCGCGGCCCAGGCATGACCCACGAGGAGTACAACGCCTTCTGCGGTTCTCTCCCGGCCACCAGCCATGTGGTGCAATGGGGCGGAGCCCACGTCTGGAAGGTCGGCGGCAAGGTCTTCGCCGTCGGCGGCCAGCAGAACGGCGAGCCCCGCTACACCTTCAAGGTGAGCGAGATCTCCTATGAGGTGCTCAAGGAACAGCCCGGCCTGCGCCCCGCTCCCTATCTCGCCTCGCGCGGCATGAAGTGGATCCAGCATTATGCCGAGCCGGGCCTGAGTGACGACGAGCTGCGCGACTATCTGCGCCAGTCGCATTTCATCGTCTCGCGGGGCCTGTCGAAAAAGATGCGGGCGGAGCTCGGCCTGCCAGGCTAGAGCTACAATCATGGTCCTGTTGCTCGACCGTCATTGCGAGCAGAGCGAAGCAATCCAGCTGGTGCCATGCGTGAAAGACTGGATTGCTTCGCTCTGCTCGCAATGACGAAGGGAGCCACCACGAGGTTGGAACTGCGACCATAGCGCCAAAGCGCCTTGTGATCGATGGAACCACCAATTGTCGCGAGAACTCGTCACAACGCGGGCTTGGAGCCAGGCGCCCCGACTCCCGAGAACAACTATGCGTCCTTTTTTCACAAGCCCGGAGGCTTGCGATTATCAAGACCGCCGGCCCATCATCCGCTGCCACAAGAAGGTCTCATCGTGCCGATCGGGCCCGGAACAGGAGCAGTGACTTGACGGACATCATCTTTCGTACCGGCGAAGCCACTGTGCTCGCCAAGGAAGGCCAATACACGGACGCCATGCCGGAGGTGCTGATCGGCTCCGTTGACGGACCGGTCGGCCACGGCTTCGCCGCCATGCTTGGCCAGACGGTCGGCCATACCCGCATGTTCGTGGTGCGCGACCTCAACCAACTCGTCCGTCCCGCCACCATGATGACGACGAAGGTGACGATCCATAACGCCGCCTATGTCGAGCTTCTCGGCGGCGTCGTTCAGGGGGCGACCGGCGACGCGATCGTCGACTGCGTCATCGAGGGCGTGCTGCCGAAGGATCAAACGGACAAGATCTGCATCATCATCACGATCTGGCTCGATCCGCGCTGCCCGGGGGACCCCAACCTCGACAAGGCCGACCTCTATCGCACCAACTACGAGGCGACCAAGCTCGCCATCCGCCGCGCCATGACCGGCGAGCCCACGATCGACGAATTGATCGCCAACCGGAAGACCATAAAACACTACGCGCTCGACGGCGTCGTCGAGTATTGAGCCGATATGAAGCACCCGATTTCGTTGCTGAGCCCTTGGCAGCGGAGTCGAGGTCCTGATGCCCTCCCAATTCGCCGAAGGAGTCGGTCACTGCAGCGATCGACTCCTTCCCTTTGACAGGCTTCATGGCCGAAAGCACCATACGCGCCATCCTACCGTTTCCGACAATGCACGTGAAAGGAGCCGGTCATGGCCGTCGATCGCAGCCACAAGCACATGCTGGGCAACCACGCCCTGCATCCCGAAACCCTGATGCTGGGCTATGGCTATGATCCGGCCCTGTCGGAAGGCTCGGTGAAGCCGCCTGTCTTCCTCACCTCCACCTTCGTGTTTCAGTCGGCCGAGGACGGGCGCGACTTCTTCGACTATACCTCGGGGCGGCGCACGCCGCCCGCCGGCAGCGCGGCGGGGCTGGTCTATTCCCGTTTCAATCATCCCAATACCGAGATCGTCGAAGACCGCCTCGCCATCTATGAAGGCGGCGAAGCGGGCCTGCTGTTCTCCTCCGGCATGGCCGCGATCTCCATGGCGGTGCTAGCCTATGCCCGCCCCGGCGATGTCGTGCTGCACAGCCAGCCGCTCTATGGCGGCACCGAAACGCTGCTCGCCCGCACCCTCGCCGATTTCGGCATCGGGCACACCGGCTTCATCGACGGCCTCCATGCCGACTCGATCAGCCAGGCGGCCGACCAGGCGATGGTGGCGGGCCGCGTCAGCGTCATCCTGATCGAGACCCCGTCCAATCCGGTCAACACGCTGGTCGACTTCTCCCTCGTGAGTGCCGCCGCCGATCGCATTGCCGAAATGCAGGGCACCCGGCCGGTGATCATCTGCGACAACACGCTGCTGGGTCCGCTCTTCCAGCGGCCCCTCGGCCATGGCGTCGATATCGTGGTCTATTCGGCCACCAAATATATCGGCGGCCACAGCGACCTCATCGCCGGCGCGGCCATCGGCAGCAAAACGGCGTTGAAGCCGGTGCGCGCCCTGCGCAGCGCCGTCGGCACCCAGCTCGATCCCCATACCTGCTGGATGCTCGGCCGTTCGCTGGAAACCCTGTCGCTGCGCATGCAGGCGGCCGCGCGCAATGCCGTCACCGTCGCCGACTTCCTGGCCGCCCATACCGGTGTCGCCGCCGTGCATGCGCTGCATGCGCTGCCGGAGGATAGCCCGGCGCGCCGGGTGTTCGAACGGCAATGCACCGGCGCGGGTTCGACCTTCTCCATCGAGATCAAGGGCGGCCAGGCCGAGGCCTTCCGCCTGCTCAACGCGCTGAAAGTGTTCAAGCTCGCCGTCAGCCTGGGCGGTACCGAGTCCCTCGCCAGCCATCCCGCCTCGACCACCCATTCGGGGGTTCCGGCGGAGCTGAGGGCCCAACTCGGCGTGACGGACGCCACCATCCGGCTCAGCGTTGGCATCGAGAATGCCGAGGACCTGATCGCCGACCTCGCCCAGGCCCTGGAGGCCTGAGCGGGAACCTTGCCGAGACGGGTGGCGTCAATCGTAGAAATGCGGGGCCTGTCTGAAACCAGCCCAGGCCTCGGGATCATGGCCCGGCACCACGCTCGCCCCCACCCTGTCGGCAAGGAAACGCAGCTTGCGCACCGAGCGCGCGACATCGCTGGCCGAGGTCATCAGGCCCGGCAGCGCCTTCTCGTTCCAATGATCCCAGCTATACGCCGCATCGATCGCCAGCAGGAACGGGCCGCTGTTGGGAAGATCAACCATTACGGATTGATGGCCGGGCGAATGGCCCGGGGTGAACAGGAGGCGGATGGCGCCATCGCCGTAAAGATCGAAATCGTCCGTCGCCTTGCCCTCCAGAAATTGCCAGGCGAGGCCCGGCCGATCGAAATCCCGGCGGGCGTAGGCTGCGGCGGCAAACCAGTCCGGCGTGAAGGCATATTGGTATTCTCGGCGCTGCACGACATGGGTGGCGTTCGGAAAGCGCCCGATCGCGCCGCTATGATCCGAATGCAGGTGCGAGAGCAGCACGAAGCGGATATCGCCAGGCCGGATGCCCAGAGCTTCGAGCTGGGCGACGCAGCCTTGTTCCGGCCTCATCACCGGGCGGAAGACCTCGGCGCTGCCGCCCCAATAGGCCTTGGGATCGGCAAGGCCCTCGACCGCTAGGCCTCCGTCGATCAGCACCGCGCCCTCCGGATGCGTCACCAGGAACCACGGAACCGGGATCTCGTAATCGTCGCCCTCACCCTGGTTCATCTTGATGTGGTGCAGCTTGCAGCGCTGAGTGCCGGACTGAAACATATACAATCGTAGACTAGACATTCGAACCTCCGACTGCCCACCTGCGCTGCGCGAGGCGGGCTAGGCTGGCGCCGGCCTTGCCGGAAACAGTGAAAGAGATATCGGGCATGGCAGCTCCTCCAACAGGGATAGCGCCTGTATGGAGAGAAGCTTTCATTCTGAAAAGCGGGAAGATATGCTGATATCCATCGGAAAAACGGATGGATAGATGCGCCCCTTCGATGTCGATCTCCTGCAGACCCTCGTCGCCATCGCCGAGACCGGCAGCCTGTCGGCCGCGGCGCCTCGGGTGCATCGCTCGCAATCAGCCGTCAGCGAGCAGATCCGCAAGCTCGAGCAGCATTGCGGCGTGCCGCTGCTGGTGCGCGGCAAGCTCGGCGCCAGCCTCACGCCAGCCGGCGAGCGCCTGGTCGTGCATGCCCGCCGGATGCTGGCGCTCAGCGAGGAAGCTTTTCGCGACGTGCTGGGCAGGCCGCTGGCCGGCGACCTGCGCCTGGCCATCACCGATTATTTCCGCCCGGCGACGATCACGCTCCTGCTCAAGCGTCTGCGTGAGCGCTACCCGCAGCTCAGGCTGCATGTCGCCACCCGCCAGAGCCTGATGATCGAGAGCCGCCGGGACTTCGACATCGGCCTGTCCATGCGGCTTCTCGACGACGACGTCACCCCCGACGAGGATGGCCGCATCCGGCTCGGCCGTGAGCCGCTGTCCTGGGTGGCTTCCCCCGCCCTCGAGCTCGATGCGGCCCGGCGCCTCCCGCTTGTCGTGCTTCCGGAAGCCTGTGCCTTGCAGCGCCTGATCATCCGCACACTCAACCAGAGCGCTATCGACTATGAGATCGCCCATTCGGCTGCCGGGGTCGCCGGCCTCCATCTGGCGCTCGCCGCCGGCCTGGGCGTGGCCTGCCTCAACCGTTCCGCCATACCCGCAGGCATGGCCATTCTCGATACCGGTCTCGGTCTGCCGGCCATGCCCGACATCGAATTCTCCATCCTGCCGCCTCAACCCGGCGAATCCGCCCTGGTGGCGGAAGTCCGCCATGTGCTGGCGAGAGAGCTTGCCTGATCTCCGCGCCGTATTCCGGGCGCGAAAAGGGCGGCCCTTCGGGAAAGGCCGCCCTCGCAGCATCGCTTACAGGGTGGAGGCGCCCTACTTCTGCGCCCCCGGCCCGAAGGACTGGCCGTTCACCGTGACCTTGCGGGCGAGACTGTCGAAGTCGATGTCCCAGGTCAGCCGGCCGTCCGCCTCCGTCTTGGCGAGGCCCTTGAGGAAGGCGATGCCCATGGCCGCACGCTGAGGCCCGGGACCGGCGGCACCGGCCTTGCCGAGAGCCGCGGCGATCTCATCCAGATTGGAGGCGGAGACCGTCGCCTTGCCCTGCTGGGCGGGCAGCAGCGAGCTTTCTCCCTTCCCTTTCACGTCGTAGGCGGGAGCGGTGAGCGTCTGGTCGAAGGCGAGCTTGGGCTGGCCCGCCAGGAGCAACGGCATCAGCGCCGCCTGGAGAGCACCCGGCTGAGCCGGTTTGGCATCGGTGCCGACTTCGATCGCCTTGCCGGCAATCGTCTCGAGATCGAGGCCGGTCAGGTTGATGTCGAGCGTCGCCTTGTCCGGCACCACAGCCTTGGCCCAGTCCGGCACCATGCCGTCCGGCAGGACCAGACCGTTCATGGCCAGGTTCAGGCCGACATTGCCTGTCTTCACCAGGCCATTCGAGGCCAGATTGGTATCCACCGTGGCAATCTTGATGATGCCCTTGGGCGTCCCCACCGTCAGATTGTCATAGCGGATCTGCGCGGCCAGTGTCTTCCACAGCGGCAACATGGCTTTCAGCTTGGCCCGCGCCTGCTCCTGGGCCGCCTTGCCATTGTCCCCCGCCTTGCGGGCCGCGAAATAGGCCAGGGCCTGCATGAATTGCTGGCTGCTGAAGCCATTGGCCGCAAAGGTCTCGTGTATGCGATCGGCGCGCAGCACCATCGGCGGCGCCGGATTGGCGGGATCCTTTACGGTAACCGTCTCGACGAGATCCAGCAGGTCCCCCGTCATGTTCAGGTCCGACTTGCCGGCCTCTCCGACTTTGCCGATCAAGGCGAAATCGATCTTTCCGAGGCTGGCGTCGATATCCTCGATCGGCGAACGCATGGTGAAGACGGCCGACTCGCAGCTCATGCTCTGGTCGGCGAACTGCACGGCCTTGAGGTCGAAGACGCCCTTTCCGGTGCAATTCTTCAGCCGCTGGACCAGCTCGCTCTGCGGCCCGGCCTTTCCTGATTTATAGGTGAAATCGAGCGAAGGCGTCGTTTGCTCGAAGACGTATTTGCCATCGGCCTCGGGCTTCACGTGTCCCGTGAACGGACCGAAGCTGAACTGGGCACCGTCCGCTGGCAAGCCGAGCTTGCTGCTGCTGACATCGTAGGTGAGGTCATAGCCGTCGCCATTGGGCTTGATCGTGAGAATGCCCTTCTCGAACACTTTCGGGCCGAAATAACGGGTAATCTCGTCACGGATCGCCTTGGCGCCCTGCTCGGTGGCCGGCTCTGCCATGGCTTGCGACGAGGCCAGCCCTACAAGCGCCACGCCAGCCAGCACGACCCGGCGACGAACACCGCATTTACGCTCAGATTGCATCAAGAAAGCCATAAAATACCCGGTCTGCTCAATGGAAGATCCCCAGCTCCCTATGCCACAAGCGGAAGCAGGCCGCCTGTGAATTTTTTCTGCAGGGCCCCGCAGGGGAGCCCGGTCGATGCTCCTCTCACGTCCAGTTTACAATTCCTCCAACCAACTGACATGCCCCTGTCATGTCGGTGGCCAAGAAGGAGCGCATTTCAAGCCGGAGAGTCGCCATGCGCTTCATCGAAAAACCCTTGTCCCGCCGCCGCTTCCTGACCGCAACCGCCGCAACCGGCCTGCTCGGGGCCGCGGGCACCTTCGCCATGCCGGGCGTCTCCCGCGCTGCCGACCGCCCCGAGGTAACGGCCGGCCTGCAGTCCGGCGACGTCGCCGGCGACAGGGCCGTGCTGTGGTCGCGCACCGACAGACCGGCCAACGCGATCTTCGAATGGTCGACAACCGAGAGCTTCAAGACGGTGAACCGGCTGCCGACGGTGACCGCCTCTCCCGAGACAGACTACACCGTGAAGATCCTGGCCGAAGGCCTGCCGGCGGACCAGGAGATCTTCTACCGCGTGCGCTTCCAGGACCTCGCCCATACCAGCGTCGAGAGCGAGCTGGTCACCGGGCATCTGCGTTCGGCCCCGGCCGGACTGCGTGACGTCTCCTTCGTCTGGTCCGGCGACACGGCCGGCCAGGGCTGGGGCATCGACGTCGATCGCGGCGGCATGAAGATCTATTCGGCCATGCTCAAGCACAACCCGGACTTCTTCATCCATTCCGGGGACAACATCTATGCCGACGGCGTGATCAAGCCCGAGGTGAAGCTGCCCGACGGCACCATCTGGAAGAACATCGTCACGCCGGAAAAGTCGAAGGTCGCCGAGACTCTCGATGAGTTCCGCGGACAGTATAAATACAACCTCATGGACAAGAACTTCCGCGCGCTCTACCAGCAGGTTCCGGTCTTCACCCAGTGGGACGACCATGAGGTGACCAACAACTGGTCCTCCTCCAAGGACCTGCTCAACGACGAGCGCTACAAGGAAAAGTCGATCGCGGCCCTGGCGGCGCGCGCCGCGCAGGCCTTCCACGAATATATGCCGATCGCCACCACGCTGGCCGAGCCGCGCCGGGTCTATCGCAAGATTCCCTATGGCCCGCTGCTCGACGTCTTCATGCTCGACATGCGCACCTATCGCGGTCCGAACGGCGCCAATCTGCAGACCACCGAGGGCGGGGAAGCCGCCTTCCTCGGCACCGAGCAACTCGCCTGGCTCAAGCGCGAGCTCGCCAATTCCAGGGCGACCTGGAAGGTGATCGCCGCCGACATGCCGCTCGCTCTGGTGGTGTGGGACAAGGCCGATCAGAAGAAGGGCTTCGAGGCCGTCTCCAACAATGAGAACGGCAAGCCGCTCGGCCGCGAGCTCGAATTCGCCGATCTCCTGCGCTTTATCAAGGCAGCCGGCGTGAAGAACACGGTATGGCTCACCGCCGACGTCCACTACACCGCCGCCCATTACTACAACCCGGACAAGGCGGCCTTCCAGGACTTCGACCCCTTCTGGGAATTCGTCTCCGGCCCGCTGCATTCGGGCACGTTCGGACCGGCCGATCTCGACAATACGTTCGGCCCCGAGCTGAAATATGTGAAGGCGCCCGGGCCCGACAAGCAGAACCTGTCCCCCGCCGCCGGCCTGCAATTCTTCGGCCATGTCGCCATCGCCGCCGACACGCGGGTGATGACCGTCACCCTGCGCGACGCGGCGGATGCGGCGCTCTGGTCGACGCAGATTGAGCCGAAGCTGGGCTAAGGCAAAAACCCTTCTCCCCTTGCGGGAGAAGGTGGTATTGCGCAGCAATGACGGATGAGGGGTGTTGGCGCATGCCTTTCAAGGGTGCGTTTCTCCCGTCATCCGCCCCTTCGGGGCACCTTCTCCCACAAGGGGAGAAGGCTTTCACGCCTCACCCCCGCGCGTAGAGATCGCGATAGGTCGTCTGCAGCACGTTCTTCTGGACCTTGCCCATGGTGTTGCGCGGCAATTCGTCGACGAAGAGCACGCGCTTGGGCTGTTTGAACTTGGCCAGGCGGCCCTCCAGGGTCTGGAGGATCGTTCGTTCCTCCACCGTGCTGCCGGGCTTGCGCACCACGATGGCCGTCACCCCCTCGCCGAAATCGGCATGCGGCACACCGATGACGGCGCTCTCGAACACGCCGGGGATGCCGTCGATCTCCGTCTCCACTTCCTTGGGATAGACGTTGTAGCCCCCGGTGATCACCAGGTCCTTGCCGCGTCCGACGATATGGACATAGCCCCGATCGTCGATCTTGCCGAGATCGCCGGTGATGAAGAAGCCGTCGGTCCGGAATTCCGCCTTGGTCTTCTCCGGCATGCGCCAATAGCCCTTGAACACATTGGGGCCCTTCACCTCGATCATGCCGATCTCCCCTTGCGGCAGGGCTTCACCCGTCTCGGGCTGCACGATGCGCAGGGAGATGCCCGGCAGTGGCATGCCGACGGCGCCGGCCACGCGCGCCCCGTCATAGGGGTTGGAGGTGATCATGTTGGTTTCGGTCATGCCATAGCGCTCGAGAATCGCGTGGCCGGTGCGCGCCTTCCATTGCTCATGCGTCTCGGACAGCAAGGGCGCTGATCCCGACACGAACAGACGCATATGGGCGGTCGTCTCGGCCGTGAGGCCCGCCTGCTGCAGGAGGCGCACATAGAAGGTCGGCACACCCATCATGCAGGTGGCGCCGGGCAGGTGGCGCAGCACCTCCGCCGCATCGAAGCGCGGCAGGAAGATCAGCGAGGAGCCTGCCATCAGCGTGGTGTTGATCGCCACGAACAGGCCATGCGTGTGGAAGATCGGCAGGGCATGCAGCAGCACGTCCGTCTGGCTGAAGCGCCAATAATCGGCGAGAGTGAGGGCGTTGGACGCCAAGTTGCCATGCGTCAACATCGCTCCCTTAGAGCGTCCGGTGGTGCCGGAGGTGTAGAGCAGCGCCGCCAGGTCGTCTTCGCCGCGCGTGACCTCGTCGAAGCTCTCCGGTGCGGCTTTTGCCACCTCGGTGAGCGAGCCGTCGCCAAGGCTGCCGAGGGTCGCGACGGCAGCACCGAGCCGGGTACCGATCTCGCCGAGTTCATCCGCCTTTTCCGGCGCGCAGACCAGGAGGCGCGGCTCGGCATCGCCGACGAAATAATCGAGTTCGGCCTTGGTATAGGCGGTGTTGAGGGGCACGAACACCGCGCCGGCGCGCAGGCAGGCAAGATAGAGAAACACCGCCTGCGGGCTCTTCTCGACCTGGACGACCACACGATCGCCGGTCTCGACCCCATAGCCGCGCAGGGCGTTGGCGTAGCGGCCCGACCAGGCAAGCACGGCGCCATAGTCGAAGCCGCTGCCATCGGCGAGGGTCAGGAAGGGTTTTCCCGCTTCCGGCATCCGGGAACGGATCAGGCTGAAGAGATGGTTCGACACGCGAGTTTCCTCAAGAAGTGGAACGAGGCCGCTGGGCTGCATCGGCGCTGCGGGCGGGCGGCGGCAAGGCCGGCACGGCCGGCTTGCGACGCGCCGGCTGCGTCTCCGCGGTTTTCAGCAGCTTGCGCACAGCCGGGCTGGCGGCGATCACGCCCTGGTTGGCGAAGGCCTCATGATTGGCTTCGATGGCGTCCAGATCGTAGAGATAATTGACCATGAGGCCGCCGGCCTGACGCAGCCCGTTCGCCGAGACGTCGCCCCGCCAGTTGATGCGCTCGAGGCGGGCGCCATTGCCGAGATGGAACCGAGCCACCGGGTCGATCGGCGCACCCGACGGGGTCTTGGCCACCAGGAAATAATGGGCGGCGGCGGCCAGCTGCGCCTCGCGCACGGCTTCGGTCGGCCCGGTGCCGCCCTGTTCGGCCGGCTGGAACAGCCCCTCCAGCACAGAGAGGTCGGCAACGCCGGGAATATGCGCATCCTTCTTGGCGAGTTCGCGCTTTAGCCAGCCCATGAAGCCGGGAACCGGCGACAAAGTCACGAAGGTCTTCAGCTTCGGCAGGTCGCGCCGGAGTTCCTCGACCACCTGCTTGATCAGGAGATTGCCGAAGGAGACCCGGCGCAGGCCGGTCTGGCAATTGGAGATCGAATAGAACACCGCGGTGGTCGCATCCTCGGCCCGGATCGGCTTGCGTTCGAGAGCGAGCAGCGGCGCGATCGTCGCCGGGATGTCCTGCGTCAGGGCCACCTCGACAAACACCAGCGGCTCGTCGGCCATCTGGGGATGGAAGAAGGCAAAACAGCGCCGATCCGAAGGCTCCAGCCGGCTGCGCAGATCCTCCCAGCTATGGATGGTGTGAACGGCCTCATATTGGATGATCTTGGCGAGGATGTTCGCCGGGGTCGTCCAGTCGATCCGCTTCAGCATCAGGAAGCCCCGGTTGAACCAGGACGAGAAGAGATGGGCGAGATCCGCATCAAGGGCCTCCAGCTTCGCATTGCCCGGCAGGTCGGCGAGCACGTCCTCGCGCAGCCGCACCAGGGCGGCCGTGCCGCCGGCGGGGCGGTTGAGCCTGCGGAAGAGCTCCTGGCGCCTCGGTTCGGCGGCGGCGTTGAGCTCGGCCATGGTCCGTGGGGACTTGTCCTGGAGATAGGCCTCGATTGCCGCATCCAGGCGAGACTGGTCGGGGCCGAAGCCATCGGCCAGCGCCGCCAGATGGCGGCGCCGGTGCTCGTCATCGGCTGCGGCATAGGCATCAAGCCATTGTTGCGCCAAAGCGACGCCGGAAACCTCGCCCCGGCCGGTCAGCAGCGCATTGCTGAGGGCCAGCAGATCCGCCGGCCGCTCCTGGGACGAGGGCCGTTCGAGGCCGATGAGGCCCCTCCCCCGTTCGGCGACCGCTTCCAGGAATTCCTGCAGAAAGTTTCTGCTCATCGCTGTTCACCATACCCTGTCAAGCCGAGTCATTGGGATCACCCCATGATCAGATCGGGCAGCCAGGTGGCGAGGCCGGGTATCAGGCAGGCCAGCACCACCGCCAACGCCATCAATCCGACGAAGGGCAGCGTTCCGCGCATGATATCCCCCAGCGGGATGTCCGGCGCGATATTCTTGATCACGAAGATGTTGAGCCCGACCGGCGGATGGATCAGCCCCATCTCCATGACGATGGTCATCACCACACCGAACCAGATCAGGTCGAAGCCGGCCGCTTTCAAGGGCGGCAGGATGATCGGCGCCGTCATCAGGATGATCGAGACCGGCGGGAGGAAGAAGCCGAGGACGACCACGAAGAGCAGGATGGCGGTGAGCAGCAGCCATTTCGACAGGTTCAGGCTGATGATCCAGGCCGCCGCCGACTGGCTGATCTGGAGATAGCTCATCACATAGGAATAGAGCAGCGACATGCCGATGATCATCAACAGCATGGTCGATTCTCTGAGCGTGCCAGAGAGGATCGGCATAACCTTGGAGGGGCGCCAGATGCCGTACATGGCCGAGATCACCACCAGAGCGAGAACGGCGCCGACGCCGGCTGTCTCGGAAGGCGTCGCCCAGCCGGCATAGAGCACCACCATCACGCCGGCGAGGATCGAGACGAAGGGTACCACCCAGCCGATCATGCGCAGCTTCTGGGCGAGGGTGTAGCTCTCCTCATGCAGGATGGCGGAGCGAATGCCGATGCGCTCGGCCTGCACCAGGGCCTGCCGCTTCTCCTTGCGGTAATGCAGCATGGCGTAGACGGCGAACATCGTCATCAAGAGGAGGCCCGGGCCGATTCCGGCCAGGAACAGCTTGCCGAGCGAGACCTCCGCCGCCACCGCATAGAGCAGCATGGTCACCGAGGGCGGCAAGAGGATGCCGAGCGTGCCTCCGGCCGCGATGATGCCGGCGGCAAAGCCGCCCGAATAACCGCGAGCGCGCATCTCCGGAATGCCGGCGGCACCGATGGCCGAGCAGGTGGCGGGCGAGGAGCCCGCCATCGCGGCGAACAGGCCGCAGGCCACCGTGTTGGCGACACCGAGGCCGCCCGGAATGCGATAGAGCCAGGCATGCAAGGCCGAATAGAGGTCCTTGCCGGCGTTGGACCGGCCTATCGCCGCGCCCTTCAGAATGAAGAGCGGGATGGCAAGGATGATGACATTGGCCAGCTCCTCGTAGAAGTTCTGCGCCAGCGTATCGATCGAGGCGGCCGGCATGAACAGGATCATGAAGGTCAGCGCCACCACACCGAGCGCGAAGGCGATCGGCATGCCCGAAAACAGCACGATCAGCGTGGCGGTGCAGTAGGCGACGCCGATGCCCCATTGCGGCAGGCCGGTCAGCAGCGGCAAGGGCGGCCGCGACCACACGGCGAAGGCGGCGACGGCGAGCAGCACGATGACGAAGACCGGCAGCGAGCGTTCCGCCACCTGCAGCGCAACCTGCGCAGCCAGCAGCACCATGCCGGCCGTTAGCAGGGAATAGGGAATCCACAGAGGCGGTCCCCAGGCCGAATGCGAGGTCTGCTCGTCCACCCAGGCTTCATGCAGGAGCGAGCCCGATTTCCAGGCGAACAGGATGCAGAAGAACAGCACCAGCGCATCGACCGCGAGCCGCCTGGTGCCGGCGGCAGCCGGCAGCCAATGGTCGAGGATATCGATGCCGACATGGCCGCGCGCGGCCTGCACCGAGGCTGCCGACAGGAAGATGGCGCCGGCGATCAGGTAGATGGTGACCTCGTCCTGCCAGAGCACCGACTGGCGGGTGATATGGCCGGTGATCACGCCGAAGGTGAGGACAACAGCCGCCGCCAGCAGAGCCACGGCCGAAAGCCGGAAGGCGACGGCGTTGACCGCCGCGAAGGCACGCTGCACGACCCCTGCCCGCTGGGCCGGGCCGGCTTCGTCGGCGGCGAGAATGGCGTCGTGCTGGATCGAGCCGCCCATCTCACGCCACCTTCTGCGCGAGCTTCAGCAATTCCGCGGCCTCGCTCGAGCGGGCCGCATAATCCTTCCAGGAACTGGCCTCGGCGATCTTGCGCCATTCGGCGAGATCGGCGGCGCTGAAATCGGCGACTTCGACACCCTTGGCGGCATAGACCTTGGCGACCTCCTCGTCGTCATGCCGCGCCTGCTTGGTGGCCCAGCCTTCCATCTCGGCGCCGACGTCGAGGAGCGTCTTCTGCTGATCGGCAGGCAGGGCATCGAAGATGGTCTTGGACATCAGCAGCGGTTCGAGCATGAACCAGAAGGAGCCCTTGCGCGCCGATGTCAGCGATTTGGCGAGTTCTTCCAGGCGGAAGGAGATCAGGCTTGTCGAGGAAGTCACGGCCGCATCGAGCGCACTGGTCTGCATGCCGATATAGATTTCGTTCGAGGGCATGGTGGAGACCTGCGCCCCGGCGGCGGTGAACATCAGGTCCATTTCCCGGCTGCCGCCGCGGATCTTCAGCCCCTTGGAGCTGTCGGGCGTCAATACCGGCTTGCCGCGCGAGGCCACGCCGCCGCCCTGCCAGACCCAGGCGATGATCTTGATGCCCTTGGCCTCCAGGATGCCGGAGAGCGCCTTGCCGATCTCGGCATTCTTCCAGGCGGCGCCCTGCTCATAGCTCGTCACCAGGCAGGGCATCAGGCCCAGATTGGTGGCGTGCAGCTCGCCGCCGGCATAGGCGACCGGGAACAGCGACATGTCCAAGGCGCCACGACGCATGGCCGAGAACTGCGCATTGGTCTTCATCAGCGAGGCATTGGCATAGACGTCGAATTTCAGGGCGCCGCCGGTGCGCTTCTCCACCTCGGCGGCGAAGATACGGCAGAGGCGGTCGCGGAAATCGCCCTGTTCCGCCGTGCCGCCGGGAAATTGATGGGACATCTTCAGCGTAGTGGCGGCGCGGGCAGCCCCGGCGGACCGGATGACCAATGGCGTTGCGAGTGCGGCAGTCAGGACCTGCCTCCGGGTGAGCGACATGGCGTTTTCCTCTTCAATCCATCCGAGGCTGGCTGGTTCCGCCTGCGGTTGCATTCAACATTATTGCAGTTTTAAAACATTTACAATAAAATTGTATACAATTTTAGCGAGATTGACTCCGTCGCCTGCGGAGTCGTACGAGATTGCGGAGGATATCGGCCATGAGCGAAAAACCCGCGACCCGCCTGCGCAACCAGATCGAGGAGGAAATCGCCACCGGCGTGTTCAAACCCGGCGACAGGCTCGACGAGGTCTCGCTGGCGGCCCGGTTCGGGGTCTCGCGCACACCGATCCGCGAGGCTCTCCAGCAATTGGCGGCCGCAGGCCTCGTCGAGATTCGTCCGCATCGCGGCGCGATCGTCAGCGCGCCCGATCCCAAGCGCCTGATCGACATGTTCAGCCTGATGGCCGAGTTCGAGGCGATCTGCGGACGCCTCGCCGCCCGCCGCCTGCTGCCGAGCGACGAGGCCGCCCTGAAGAGTACGCTCGAAGCCTGCCGCAAGGCTGCCGACAGCGGGGACATAGACGTCTATTATTACGAGAACGAGCGCTTCCATCGCGCCATCTATGTGGCCAGCGGCAACGACTTCATCGCCGAACAGGCCACCGCCCTGCACAAGCGCCTCGCCCCCTTCCGCCGGCTGCAGCTGCGCGTGCGCAACCGCATGCGCACCTCGCTGGCCGAGCACGAAGCCATCGTCGATGCCCTGCTGGCCGGCGACAGCGCCCTTGCCTCCACGCGCCTGTATGATCACGTCGCCGTTCAGGGCGAACGATTCACCGACCTGATCGCCTCGCTCAATCGGGCAGCGGCGGAATAATTTCGCTCTCTTTCCCAGACCACCTGGCGGAATTCCGGCGCCGCCCGGCCGGCCACGCCGCCTTGGCCGGCCCCGACGACGGCCATCTCTATTCTTCATATTATTCATACTAATGTCACGAGCGGCCTCTATGAAGCACCTTGTCGAGCAGGCACCGGGCCGACCCCACCCCCGGACCGTACCTGCCCGCGACGCGCATAATGACCAGCAATAGGAATTCTCGCTCAGCTCGCCATTTCGCCGAGACCCCATTCTCCGCCCTGCGGATGACGGTACGCTTCATCAAGCCGATGCTCTGATTGTACCTACCGCGCGCTGATAAGGCTTCGCCCGTACCGGCGCGCCTCTTCCAAGTCCTTGCCAATGTCCAGGGCCGGGCGGTTACCGCCATCGGCCGGGTCACGTCGCCTCAACCGCACTGCCGAACGTCATCGCCGGCCCGCGCGTCGGCGGACGCTGCCGCGCGCCTGTCGCGCCACCACGAAAACCGTACCCGAGAGATCGAGACCATGTCCGCCACAACGCCTGATAGGCCGAGCAAACCGCCTGAAAACGCCGCTGCGTTCCTTTCCCCTGCCTGGGCCCGATCCACATATCGGCTCCGCGGGGCAACATGGCCTTGCCTTGCGGGCCTATCGCTGTTTGCAATCAGCAGCCTGCCAGCCCTTGCGGTCGAGCCCTGGATCATGGTGGAAAAGACGATGTTCTCGGGCGTAGACGCCTCCCGCGGGCAAGGCGTCACCACCGACGGCACCAATTGGTATTTCTCCGGCACCAATGCGCTGGAAATGACCAATGGCGCCTTCGACCCGCAATTGCTGGTCACCCCAGCCATTCCGGATGCCCTGAAGAATCCCTCCCAATATTCCGATATCGGGCTCAACCATATCGGCGACATCGATTATGCGGACGGCAAGCTCTACATCTCGCTGGATACGAGCAACCGCTCCCCCACCACCAACCAGAAATATGAAAGGCCGGTCTTCGCCATCTACGATGCGAAAACAATGACCTATCTGGGCCAAGCCTTCTCCCTCAATCCACCGCACGGCACGCATGACATCGCCAGCTGGGTGGCCGTCGACGCCAAGAACGGCGTCGGCTACGGCATGGCCTATGAAAATGCGACGGAGATTGCCGTCTACAACCTTTCGGACTGGTCGTTCCAGAAATACATTCCCCTGTCGCAGACCATCGATCAGGCGCAGGGCGGCAAGATCTTCAATGGCTGGATGTATTTCTCGACGGACAATGACCAGAAGCTGATCTACCGTGCCAATCTGCTGACGGGCAAGGTCGAGCTCATCGGCAATCTCAAGATCGACGGCGAGCAGGAGGTCGAGGGCCTGGTCTTCAAGAACACGCCCGACGGCTGGTCGATGCACATCCTGAACCGGGAGGAAGACCCGAACCATCCGGGCGAGACCGGGATCGGCTTCTACCGCTATGTGCGCCCCTATGGGAATGCGCTTTCGGGCGAGATCCATGCCGACATCAAGGGAGCTTTGTTGGAGGACAGCCGCTCCCCGCGCGAGGCTGCCAACCGGCGCCTGCGCTCCGCCTTCGGCAGTATTGCCGGGGTAACGAGCGGGGCCGCCACCGGCAGCGCGGATGGCATCGTCGTCTGGGGAAGTCCCTTCGCAGCCACCGGCAGGGCCGAGGGTTCGGGCGATGCCGCCGCCTTCGACCGTACCGGCGGCGGCTTCATCGGCGGTATCGATGCGCCGGTCGGAACCTGGCGCGTCGGTGTTCTCGCCGGCTACAGCCATACCAGCTTCGACGTCGCCGCCCGGAGTTCCGACGGGTCCGGCAACAATTATCAACTCGGACTCTATGGCGGCACGCAATGGGGGCAGCTCGGCTTTCGCACCGGCGCCATCTATGGCTGGCACAATGTCGATACCAAGCGCAATGTCGTGTTCCCCGCTTTCCGTGAGACGCTTTCGGGGCACTACGACGCCGCGACGGCACAGGCCTTCGGGGAGCTCAGCTATCGCTTCGATGTCGGCCGGAGCGCTTTGGAGCCCTTCGCCAATCTTGCTTATGTCCATCTGGACATGGATGGCTTTGCCGAGAAGGGCGGCACCACGGCCGCGCTGACCAGCCCCGAGAGCTCGGCGGACACGGTTTACACCACATTGGGGCTCCATGCCTCCACCGGCTTCGACCTTGCCGGGACCAGGCTGAACCTGCGCGGCACGCTCGGCTGGCAGCACGCCTTTGACGACGTGACCCAGAATGCAAATCTGGCCTTCAACAACGGCTCGTCCTTCACGATATCGGGCGCGCCGCTTGCCAAGGATGCGCTGGCGGTGGAAGCCGGCGTCGATATCGCCCTCACGGCGAACGCGACCCTGGGAGCCACCTATTCCGGCCAGCTTGCCAGTCACACCCAGGGCCATGCCTTCAAGGTCAATTTCGATATGAAGCTGTGATCTCAGGGATCGCCGGGGGCGTTCGAGGTTGGACGAAGCGGCCGAACCAGGGCAAGCTATCGATACGCCCGCCCCCGGCCTCAGGCTCCCTATACCAGCCGCCGTTGAAAAAGAGCCGCGACTGCGAACCTGACGCTGCTCGGCATCAGGCGCGCGATGTGAATACGGGACACGATGAAGAATAAAGCTCTTCCCTCCAAGGTTTCACTCATGAACGCGTCAGGAGGGAACGCCACCGGCACAAGCCTCTATTCGCGTCTCCTCAACGACATCGGCCAGAGCATCGTGCGGGGCGAACTCGCCCCGGGCGACCAATTGCCGAATGCCGATGCCTGGAGCGCCGCCCATGGCGTGAGCCGCACGGTGCTGCGGGAAGTCGTCAAGGTACTCGCCAACAAAGGCATGGTGGAAATGCGGCCCAAGGTGGGCACGCGCGTGCGCCCCCGCCAGGACTGGAACTTCCTCGATCCCGACGTGCTGGTCTGGCGCTACGGATCGAGAACCACGGCTGAAGAGGCGCGTTCCCTGTTCGAACTGCGCCGCGCCATCGAGCCGATGGCGGCCGCCCTCGCCGCCGAGCGGGCCAGCGGCGAGCAGATTTCGCAGCTGCAGCGGCTGATCTCGCAGATGGAGCAGGCCGGCGATGACAGCGAACGTTTCGCCGTGCCGGATCTGGCATTTCACCAGGCCATCCTGCGCATATCGGGCAACGAGCTGATCGGCTCGCTCGCTGCACTGATCGAGACGGCCCTGATGATCAGCTTCCGTCTGACGGACGACAATCCCGAAGGCCAGAGCCACTCCCTGGCCCTGCATCAGGCGGTCGTCGACAACATTGCCAGGCGAGATCCGGCTGCCACGGCCAAGGCCATCACCTCCCTGCTCGATGAGGCGGAGGAAGACGTCAGGCGCTCCCTGCTGGCAAGGCGCGAGCGCAAGTCGTGACCGGTGACGACATCGACCGGCGGCACCGCTTCGCCCAGGACTGCGCCCGCGACGCCGGCGCGATCGCCCGTCGCTACTTCCGCTCCCGCGAAGCCCCGTCCACGATCGAAAAAGGTCGGCACGATCCGGTGACGCAGGCTGATTTGGAAATCGATCGTTTCCTAATCGATCGACTTGCCGGAGCTTTTCCGGCCGACGGCATCCTGACCGAGGAGACCGGGGGGTCGCCCGCCCGGCATCTCTGGGTCATCGATCCGATCGACGGCACCCTGAACTTCGCCCGTGGCATAGCCCACTTCGCCGTGTCGATCGCCTTTTGCGTCGGCGGCCGGACGGAGAGCGGCATCGTCTACGATCCCATCAGCGACGAGATCTTCACCGCCCGGCGCGGCCGGGGCGCTTTCTGCAACGGCCAGCCCATCCGCGTGCGGGCGACCGACGGCCCTGCGGACGCGGTTATCGATGCGGGATATTCGCTCCGGCATCCTGCGGCAGATTATCTCGCGCTGATCGGCGACCTGCTTGGCCAGGGTTACGCCTTCGTCCAGAACGGCTCCGCGGCCGTGGGCCTGGCGGCGGTCGCCTGCGGCCGTATCGACGGCTTCTGCGAGCTCTCCCTCAAGAGCTGGGACGTCCTCGCCGGCCTGCTCCTGGTCGAGGAGGCCGGCGGCTGGACCAGCAGCTTTCCGCACGGTCCCGGCTTGCTGGAGGACCACCGGGTCCTCGCCTGCGCCCCGACCATCCGCCAATCCCTGCAGGATCTCATGCCGGAGGCATCGACCCTCAGCGGGAAGGGGCCACTCCTCTCCATCTAGAACGGGCCCGGGCTCCCGAAAAAACTTCGCGCCGCACGGGAATAATTCCGCACGCCTGCGGGTCTGGTCACTCAGCGGAGGCACTGACTGCCTGTGCAGCCGTCCGGCATGAGCCGTTGAACAGGAGTGACCAGAATGCTGAAGATGACGCGCCGTACGGTGCTGGGTTCTGCGGCGGCAGCCGCGGCGTTCGGCCTGGCGGGAAGACTTGAATTCATCGCCCCCGCCTTCGCCGAGACACCGGTCGAGCCCAGCGTGGGCTTCTACAAATACAAGGTCGGATCCATCGAGGTGACTGCCATCTACGATGGCATCTGGCGCAAGCCCCACGACCCGACCTTCATCAAGAATGCCTCGGTGGAGGATACCAAGGCAGCCTTGTCAAAGGCCGGCCTGACCACGGAGTTCATGCCGATCCCCCTCACGGTGGTCGTGCTGAAGATCGACGGCAAGTTGATCATGATGGATGCCGGCTCCGGCGTCGGGCAATGGCAGGCCAATGCCACGCATCTGCCGGCCAACATGGCGGCAGCCGGCATCGACTACAAGGCCATCGACACCATCATGATCTCGCATTTCCATCCCGATCATGTCTGGGGCCTGATGGAAAAGGGCACCAACGCACCGGTCTTCCCCAATGCGGAACTGGTCGTCAGCGCCGCGGAATATAAGTGGTGGACGGATCCCTCGCGGGTCGAGAAGCTCGCCGAAGGGCGGCGGCCCGCCGGCAAGCGCATCGTCGAGAATTTTCCGAAATGGAAGAACTGGAAGCTGGTGGAGGACGGGACGGAGGTCGGACCGGGCATCCGGATCCTGTCCGCCCCCGGCCACACGCCGGGCCACTCGGTCTATCTCCTCGGTTCCGGCAACGAGCAGTTCATGGTCTCGGCCGACATCATGTACGTGCCCGCTTTGCTCGCCCCGCATCCCGATTGGCAAGGCGCCTATGACCAGGATGGCCCCATGGCCATCGCCACCCGGCGCAAACTCATCGACCGGGTGATCGCCGACAATATCAGGATCTGCGGTTCGCATTTCCCGTTCCCCGGCAGCGGAACCTTCGTGAAGGACGGCAATGCCTATGGCTTCACGCCGGCCGTCCAGATCTGAAACCCGCCAACATCGCCATCAGGAGAGAAACCATGCTGAAATATGCAGTCGCAACCGCGCTGGCCACGCTGGCCCTGGCCGCGGTCACCACCACGCTGCTCTCGATACCGGCCTATGCCGTCGACAATATCGAGTCCACCGATGCCCCCGACCTGACCTCCGTCAAGGCCAAGATCGAGGCCAAGAACTACACCGGCGCGCTGGAGGAACTGCGGGGCCTGGCCGAAGACACCCAGCAGGCCGACGTCTACAATCTGCTCGGCTTCACGCTGCGCAAGACCGGCGACTACCAGACGGCGCTGACCTACTACACCAAGGCGCTGGAACTGCAGCCCGGGCACAAGGCCGCCCGGGAATATCTCGGCGAGCTCTATGTCGAGACCGGCGACGTCGACAAGGCCAAGGTTCAGTTGTCGGAACTCGGCAAGCTCTGTCCCCAGGGCTGCGAGGAGCTCGAAGACCTGCAGAAAGCCATCGATACCAAGGTGACGAAGTGACGTGTGAGCCGGCAGGCGCCAAGGCACTTGCCGGCCCTCTCTCCCGGAGGTGGCTGCAATGACGCCAATCAGCAAGATCAAGGCCGGGCTCGCCGATGCCATGCTGCTCGCCGGCAGGCTGCTGCTCGCCCTGATCTTCCTTCACGAAGGCACGATCCTGGCGCTGCATTTCACGCGCACCGTGGAGTCCATGGCGGTGATCGGCATCGGCGCGCCCCTGGTCGTCGGCGTCATCGCGCTGCAACTGGGGGCAGGCCTGGCCCTCGCCCTCGGCCTTCTCGCCCGCATCGGCGCCCTCCTGCTCGGCCTGTTCTGCCTGGCGACGGCGACGCTTTTCCACATGGACTTCGCCAGCCAGAACGAATTGCTGCATTTCGAGAAGGACCTCGCCATCGCCGGAGGCATGTTCGTTCTGTCGATTGTGGGATCCGGCGGCTTGTCGCTGGACAGGTTGCTGCGACATATGTCCTCCTTACCCGGCCCTCTGAGGCGGATCCTGTTCTAGGAGGAAAGCCGTTTTGATAGCCGAGCTGGATTTTCGTCATTGCGAGCGCAACGAAGCAATCCAGTCCTCCGTGTGAGCCAAGTCTGGATTGCTTTGCTGCGCTCGCAATGACGGCTGCTTCATTCCTGCCGGACCCAGCCCGCCGATCTCGCGACCTAGCTGTTCCCTTGGGGCGGCAAGTGCCGTAAACCCCGGGGCATCGGAATGGCGAGTGGTATGAAGCGATGGTGAGCGTGAAACGTGAAGGCCCAGCAGCCCTGCGCATTGTGGGGCGCAGCTTCCTCATCCTGGGCTTTGTCGGACTGCTGGCCACCCCGGTGCTCGGCATGAACGAATGGCGCAGCCCGCGCACGGCGTCCGCCGCCGGCACCATCGTCTCGGTCAATCCCTATCCGGTCGTCAGCTTCTCGACACCGCAGGGCAGCGTGATCCGCTTCACCAACCTCGTGCGCAGTTCCCTGCTGCACGAAGGCGACAGTGTGACCGTCGCCTATAATCCGGCCATCCCGACCGACGCCACGCTGGACGGTCTGCTCGGGCGCTGGTTCTTTGCAGGCCTCGCCGCCTTGCTCGGTACGGCCTTCCTGCTGGTCGGCGGGCTCACGACCGTCATCGGCCGCAGGCGCACCGCCGGCACGTCTTGACTCAATCGGGCTGCGGCAGGCGGAAGACCTGGTCGTTGACCTTCACGCTGTGGGTGACGATGTCGTAGGAGACGTTCCAGACCAGTTGCCCGTTCCCCTCTTCCTTGGCGAGCCCCTTCACGAAGGAGAGGAAGAACACCGCCTTGCGCGCGTCCTCGACATTGGCCTTGCTGAGGCCTTCCACCACCGCGTCGAAACCGGTAGCGGCCACCGCAAGGCTGGCCGTCGGCTCCGGATTGACGGCCGCGCTGCCGTTGCCCTTCAGGGTGTAGGCGGGAGCGGCGACGTTGAAATCGATCTTGTAGTTGAGATCGCCGTCGAGCAGCCGGGTCATCAGCGCCACGGCCATCGTCTTGCTGAAAGGCGGGTCCTGCGTGGCATCGACGCCCCGGATCAGCACGTCCGCCATGCCGTCGAGACCGTTCAGCGACAGCTTGGTGGCATAGTTCGCCTCGGCCGGAACCAGCGAACGGGCCCATTCGGGCACCACGACCTCCGGGATCACCAGGCCGGAATAGTTCAGCGCATCGGAATAGTAGCCCTGCTTCACCAGGCCGGTAAGGCCATAGGCCTGCCTGGCTTTGCCCAGCTTGACCTGGCCGAAAGGCAGGGTAACCACGAGGTCTTCGATCTGCGATGTGCTCGAAACCTCCTGCCAAAGCGGCAAAGCGGCGCGCAGCTTGGTCTTGAGGTCGTCCTGCGCCAGCACGATCTGGCCCTTGGACGGATGCTCGCGCAGGAAGGCGGCGAGGTCATAGATCGCTGCAAAGCGCATGCCCGTGGCCGAGAAGGTCTGCTGGCCGCCGGCCAGATCGAACGACACAGGGAATTGCGTGTCCTTCTTGTCCTGGACCTTGCCCTTCAGCCCCTGCAGCTGACTCTCGAACTTGACGTCGACACCATCATTCGCATCGGGCTCGCTGCTGGTCATGAAACCGAACTTGCCCGTCGACAGATCGATGTCGGCATCATGATTGCGAACCGTCGCCGCACCGCCGTCGCAGCCGACCGTCAGCGTGGCAAAGCTCATCAGCTTGGGTACGAACATGCCCTGACTGGCACAGGCGGCGAAATTGAAGCTGCCCGTCTCCGGGCTTTCCTTCCAGACGCGACTCCAGGCCATGGCGATGGGTGCCGGACCGCTCTTCACCACCCAATTGCCGTCGCTTTGCGGCGTCAGGCGCACCACGTAAGGGTTCATGCGCAACACTTCCGCGACGCCCTTGCCCTTGGCCTCGTCGAGCTTGCTGCCATCGAAGGACAGGGTCACGTCATAGCCATCGTCCTTGGGCGCGATGGTGATGAAACCCTTCTCGAACGGCACGGGGCCGATATAGGACTGGAACGTCTCGGTCAGCTTGCGGGCACCTTCAGCAGTCGCGGGTTCGGCCAGGGCCGGCGCAGCGCCCGCAAGAGCCAGCACAACGGCGCAGCACGCAGCGGCTGATGACAAAGCCGTTCCCTTCTTCATGCGAAGCGCGACACCGTTCATGATCGACATTTGATTCCTCGAAAATTCCATCTGAAAAGCTGAGTGCTAGCGAGCTTTCATAGGGCGACGACGTGGCCGCCGATGTCACTCGCAGAACAGGAGATCGCCGGGAGCGATCTCGACGCGCTCGCCCATGACCGGCGCCTCCCCGCGCGCCACCCGGGCAAGGGCGATCGGGTAGAGTTTGTGCTCGGCATGCAGCACGCGGGCCGCGAGATCCAAAGCCGTATCGCCCGGCAGCACGGGCACCGCCGCCTGCGCGATGATCGGCCCCTCATCCATGCCGGGCGTGACATAGTGAACGGTGCAGCCATGCAGGCGCACCCCGGCCTCCAGCGCGCGCTCGTGGGTGGCAAGCCCGGGAAAGGCCGGCAGCAGAGCCGGATGGATGTTGATCATCCGCCCGGCCCAGCTCTGGACGAAAGGCGCCGTCATCAACCGCATGAAGCCTGCCAGCACTACGAGATCGACGACATGGGCTTCCAGCCGCGCTTCCAGCGCCGCCTCGAAATCTGAGCGGCTCGCGAAAGCCTTGTGGTCGATCGCCTCGGCTGCGATGCCGGCCTCACGCGCCCGGGCCAAGCCGGGCGCACCCGGCCGATTGGAGATAACCGCAACGATCTCAACCGGATATGCCGGATTCCTCGCAGCTTCGATAAGCGCGGCCATGTTGGAACCACGCCCCGAGATCAGGATGGCGGCGCGCTTGCGTCCCTTCATAGCGTCAGCGTGCCGCTATAGACGACCCGCTCGGCACCTTCCTGCCTTATCACCGTGCCCAGGCGCACCGGTGGCAGGCCGGCTTCGGCGAGAGCCGCCTCCACCGCGGCCGCATCGGCGGCAGCCGTGACCACGATCATGCCGATGCCGCAGTTGAAGGTGCGCAGCATCTCAAGGGCTTCGACACCGCCGATGCGCGACAGCCAGCCGAAGACCGGCGGCGGCGTGAAGGAAGAGAGGTCGATGGAGGCGGCGATACCGTCAGGCAGCACGCGCGGAATATTGTCCGGGAAGCCGCCGCCGGTAATGTGGGCGAGCGCCTTGACGGCAGAGCCCGTCGCCTTCAGTGCCGCCAGCAGCGGCCTGACATAGATCCGCGTTGGCGTCAGCAGCGCTTCGCCCAGGGTCTTGCCCTCGGCGAAGGGGGCCGGCGCGTCCCAGCCGAGCCCCGAGAGCTCGACGATCTTGCGGATGAGCGAATAGCCATTGGAATGCGGCCCCGACGAGGCCAGGCCCAGGATGACGTCCCCTTCGGCCACCCCGCCACGCGGCAGGATGGCATCGCGCTCCACGGCGCCCACCGCGAATCCGGCGAGATCATAGTCGCCATCGGCATACATGCCGGGCATCTCGGCGGTCTCGCCGCCGATCAGCGCGCAGCCGGCATCCTTGCAGCCTTCGGCGATGCCCTTGACGATGGCGACGCCCTGCCCCGGCGCAAGCTTGCCGGTGGCGAAATAGTCGAGGAAGAACAGCGGCTCGGCGCCCTGCACCACCAGGTCGTTCACCGACATCGCCACCAGATCGATTCCGACCGTGTCGTGGATGCCGGTCTCGATCGCCACTTTCAGCTTGGTGCCGACACCGTCATTGGCCGCGACCAGGACGGGATCCTTGAAGCCGCAGGCCTTCAGATCGAACAGGCCGCCGAAACCACCGATCTCGGCATCGGCGCCGACGCGGCGGGTGGCGCGGACCAGGGGCTTGATGGCATCGACCATGGCATTGCCGGCATCGATATCGACACCGGCATCGGCGTAGGTCAGGGAGTTCTTGCGTTCGTTGCTCATCTCCCGGCTTTGCCCTGCTTCCGCTCGGCAATCAAGCCCAGATAATGCTGAACCACGGTTGCACCCGCAATCGAAGTGATATCGGCATGGTCATAAGCGGGCGCAACCTCCACCAGATCGCAGCCGACGATGTCGAGGAAGCCGAGCCTGCGCAGGATCATCAGGGCCTGGCGCGAGGAGGGACCGCCGGCGACCGGGGTGCCGGTGCCGGGCGCATAGGCCGGATCAAGGCAGTCGATATCGAAGGTGATATAGGCCTTGGCGTCGCCGACCCGTTGACGGATGCGCTCGACCACCTGGGCGACGCTGAGCGTCTCCAAGTCTTCCCCATAGAGGATCTCGATGCCGCAATCATCCGGTGCATGGGTGCGGATGCCGATCTGGATGGAACGGTCGGGCCGGATGATGCCCTCGCGCACGGCTCGCGCCACGAAGGAGCCATGGTCGATGCGGCCCTCGTCATCGTACCAGGTGTCTTGATGGGCATCGAAATGCACCAGCGCCATCGGACCATGCTTGGCGGCATGCGCCTTGAGGAGCGGCCAGGTGACGTAGTGGTCGCCGCCGATCGAGCACAGCATGGTGCCGGTCTCGATGATATCCAGCGCCTGCGCCTCGATACAGGCCGGGATCTCGCCATGGCGCGCATAATCGAAGGAACAATCGCCATAGTCGACCACGGCAAGGTTCTCGAACGGATCGGCCTGGAAAGGATATTGCGGGTCACCGTCGAAGATCGCCGAGGCGCGCCTGACTCCCTGAGGTCCGAAGCGGGCGCCAGGCCGGTTGGAGACGGCGGCATCGAAAGGAATGCCCCAGACGGCGACATCGATGCCGGCCAGGTCGCGCTGGAACCGCCGGCGCATGAAGGACAGGATGCCGCCATAGGTCGGCTCGGTGGCGCCCCCGAGCACCTCCTTGCGGAAGACGGCGTTGTCGGTCGGGCGCGGGCGCTTGGGATCGTCGGTGGGGCCAGCCATGGGAATCTCCTCCAAGGCGTTTTCCAGAAAGTTGATCGACTTTCGATTAGGAAAACGCGTCGAGACAAAGAGGTAGAGAGAAGTGCGATTCGAAGACATCGCACTTTGCTCTCGCGTTGCTCTGCTTAACGAATATCGCCCCCGGCTTTAAGGGCAATGCGTGACAAAGGGAATATGCCCGCGGCATGGTCGCGGCCCCATCGGAACATCGCGCCGCCAATTTGGTTTGATGAAGTGGAACGGCTCGTCAAAGGAGGTTTCCATGATCCTGAGAAAAGCCACTTACACCATCGCTCTCGTCACCCTGCTGGGGTTACCCACCGCGACTTTGGCGCAGCAGACCACCCCCGCGCCGACAGGCGCCGTTTCCTTCCTCACCAAGGCCGAGCCCGGCCAATACAGGGGCAGCCAGCTCGTCGGCGTGAAGATATACAATGCCAAGGATGAGAATATCGGCAATGTCAACGACGTGCTGGTCGACAAGAAAGGCATGGTCATCGGCGTGGTCATCGGCGTCGGCGGCTTCCTGGGCATAGGGGAGAAGAATGTAGCCCTGCCCTACAGCGCCATAACCTGGAGCGACACCGCACCGGCGGCGCCTCAGCCCAGCGCGGGCGCTCCCGCGCCTGCCGGAACCCCATCGGCAGCCCCCGGGACTCCCGAGACCCAGCCCGTCAACCAGGTGCGGGATTATCCTGCCCGCGGCATGCTGGCGATGACCAAGGAACAGCTGGAGGCGGCACCCACCTTCAAATACGCCTCGGAAGCGGTCACCCAATAGATTGCTTGCGCGGCATCGGCCGGGATCGATGTGCTCGCTGGCTGATCGCGCCACCCTTCCCGGCTCGGCCCGCTTCTCGCCTTCCATGGCGGAAAGCGGGCCTGAACGGGCTATCGTCATGCGGTCTTCACCGCTAAGATCCGGCCTTCTCCCATCGAGCGCGAGGATCGTCATGGAAATCAAACGGGGTGGCTCGCAGCCTTCCGGACGCGGAGCCGCGGACTGGTTCACGGGCGCCGTCCGCATCGACCCGCTGTTCAGCGCACCCCAGCCGGCCCGCGCCGTGGGGGCCAGCGTCACCTTCGAACCTGGCGCCCGCACCGCCTGGCATACCCATCCGCTCGGTCAGACCCTGATCGTGACCGCCGGCTGCGGCCTGGCCCAGCGCGAGGGCGGCCCGATCGAGGAGATCCGGCCGGGCGACGTGGTCTGGTTTGCGCCCGGCGAGAAGCATTGGCACGGCGCCACCCCCACCACGGCCATGACCCATATCGCCATCCAGGAACAACTGGACGGCAAGGCGGTCGATTGGCTCGAACAGGTCAGCGACGAGCAATATACGGCCCGTTAAGCAACCTCTTGGAAACGCCGGACGCACGGAAGAGGTCGATCTGGAGATCGACCCTCCAGCCGGCTGTCATAATTGCAGATGTGCTCTAGTCATCCCCGGCGAAATCGCCCGACAGCCGCAGCCCTTCGAGCCAGGTTTCGCCGTCGCGTTTGATCACGCGGTGCGGCGCTACGCCGGAAAGGTCTTGGATGGCGTCCGCCAGGACCTGCGAATGCGTTACCAGCCAGATCTGGGCCCGCCGCGAAGCACGCACGATCATGCCCGCCAGCGGTACCAGGAGATCGGGATGGAGACTGGCTTCCGGTTCGTTCAGGGCAATGAAGGGCGGCAGCCGGGCCGACAGCAATGCCCCGGCCAGCGCGAGATAGCGCAAGGTGCCGTCGGAAAGCTCGCTCGCCTCGTAGACGCGCTTGGGATTGTCGGGAAAGGTCATGCCGAAGGAAGCCATACGATCGGGCATCGGAACCACCAGCCGGGCACCGGGAAAGGCTTCATCGACAGATTCGAACAGCGTTTCACTGTCGGCACGGATATGGACGAGCGTGGCGAACACGGCCGCCAGATCGTGGCCGTCTGAGGCCAGCGTCGGCGTGGCCAGGGCATAGCAGGGCCGGCGCAGCGCTGAGTCGCGATCTGTGCGCAGGCCATGATAGAAACGCCACTCCAGGAGAGCACGGCGCACGGCGGCGAGGTCGGCCAGGCGATCGGCGTCATGCAGTGTCGCCAGCGCCGTTTCCGACGCCAGCAACGGCACTCCGAACGGACGCCGCTTGCCATCCGGGCCGGCGATGCTGACGGCCGGGCCCTTGCGCTCCAGCACCGTCCGTTCGCGCCCGCCATGGCTGAATTTGAGGGTCTCGACCTTGACCTGAGGCTCACCGAGAAAACCGTTGCCCAGAATGGCCCCGCCGGATTGCTGCACCAGCCCGGCCTCGATGCGGTAGCGATACCGGGCGCTGTCGCTGATCAGGCCGACATCGAGGTGAATGCGGGCTGGCTCGTTCTTTGGGCGCAAGCCGGCCCACAAAGCTGCCGCCAATCCGCCTTCGCGAGCCAATTCATAGGCGAAACTGCCTTGTGCCGCCGCCTGTATCAACTGGAGGCCGCGATAGAGATTGGTCTTGCCCGTGCCGTTGGCGCCGACGAACACGCTGAGGTCACCGACCTCGAAATGGATCGAGCGCAGTGAGCGATAGCCCTTGAACCAGATATCTCGGACGCTGAAGGACATGGCTCGGTTCCGAATCGAGAAGGACCGAGCTTGCCACAGAAGCTGTTTGAGGCCTCGTCTTGGATTGCCATTCCCTCAGGACGGAATGATCCCCGCGCGCGATCCGGCTTCACGGCCCCAGCTGGGAGATTTCGATTTCGGGGGTCGACGCGGTGTCCGCCGCTCTGCCGGTATTATTCGAGCGAGGCGCCTGGCGCCCTCACCGCACCCGGCGTCCACCCCGACCGGACGGTTTGGGTGCGCGCCAATGGCTGATCGCGGTCGCCAAGGTGCTGTACCAGGCCCGGCTAGGCTCGATCGGCGGCATGGTTTCCGGCGAAGCCGGCTGCTCCCAGCGGCGCCGATAGGCTGTCTTGAAGAAATAGCTCGAGGGAATCATCACGGGTGCTCCGCACTTGTGTTATTGAATCGATTCAATACTTTGTGCAAAAACAACCCGCAACTTGCGGGCAGATGGGACTTTTGCGAATGATTGAATCGATTCAATCTTTACCGAAAAATCCATCGAAGGTCAAGCAAAATTGAATCGATCCAACGACATGCTACAGTCGGATCCATCACTTCGCCCTCCCTACGGAGGGAGAAACGAGACAGCACGGTGGTCGGCCGCCACTCCGGTCCGCGGAACATCGCGCAACGCAATGGGAGAAACCCTTGGACAAGGTCATAAGGCTGGCGGATGTGGCCAAGGCTGCGGGCGTGTCGCAAGGCACCGCCTCCAACGTCTTCAACCGCCCACGCCTGGTGCGGCCGGAAGTCCGCGAGCGCGTCGAGGCGATCGCAGCCTCGCTCGGCTATCGCGGGCCTGACCCCAAGGGACGCCTGCTGCGCGCCGGCAAGGTCAATGCGCTCGGCATCGTCACGGCCGAACCCCTGTCCTATTTCTTCGAGGATCCCTTCGCCCGCCTGATGATGGCGGCGATCTCCAAGGCCTGCGACGAACGCGGCGCCGGCATCGCGCTCGTCTCGGCCATGAACGAGCAGAAGCTGGCCTGGAACGTGCAGAGCGCCCTGGTAGACGGCTTCATCCTGTTCTGCATCGACGAAGGGCCGCGGCTGGTCGAGCTGACGCGCGAGCGCCAGCTGCCTTTCGTCGCGCTGCATCTGGGCACGCGCGATGAGGGCATCGCGGCCATTGGCGTCGACAATTTCGCCGGCGCCAAGGCCGCGGCCGACCATTTGGCGAGTCTCGGCCACCGGCGCTTCGCCATTCTCTCCATGCCCTTCGCCGACGACCGCACCGGCCCTGCCACCATGCGGGAAGTCGATGCCGCGATCTATTCGAGTTCGCGTGACCGCGTGCTCGGCTATTTCGCCGCCCTTGCCGAGCATGGCATCGATACCGCCGCCGTGCCGATCTTCGAAACGCAGAACGAGGAGGCGGATGTCGAGAAGGCGATGGCATGGCTGTTCACGGCCCCGTCCCCGCCGACCGCTCTCTTGGCCATGTCGGACCGCATCGCCTTCGCCGCCCTCGAATGGCTGCAGCAGCGAGGCCTGTCAGTGCCGGAAGACGTTTCGGTCATCGGTTTCGACGGCGTGCCGGAAAGCGCCTTCTCTGAACCGCCGCTCACCACCATCGCCCAGCCGATCGCAGCGATGGGCCAGCTCGCCGTCGAGATGATTCTCGACACGCCCGAGGAAACGGGCCGGCGGCAATTTTCGACCGAACTGATGGTGCGGGGATCGACGGCTCCGCCCAAGCCTTGAACAGGCAACAAAAAACCCCGCCGAAGCGGGGTTTTCGAAAGTGCTGTCCGGAAGCTTAGCGCTTCGAGAACTGGAAGGAGCGGCGAGCCTTGGCGCGGCCGTACTTCTTGCGCTCGACCACGCGGCTGTCGCGGGTGAGGAAGCCTTCCTTCTTCAGAGCCGAACGCAGTTCGGGCTCGTAATAGGTCAGGGCCTTGGAGACGCCGTGGCGCACGGCGCCGGCCTGGCCGGACAGACCACCACCGGCGACGGTGATGTTGATGTCGTACTGGCCGGTGCGGTTGGCGACGGTCAGCGGCTGCTGGATCAGCAGGCGCAGCACCGGGCGGGCGAAGTAGACGTCCAGCTCACGGCCGTTGACCGTGACCTTGCCGGCGCCGGGCTTGATCCAGACGCGGGCAATGGCGTTCTTGCGCTTGCCGGTGGCATAGGCGCGGCCATGGGCGTCCAGCTTCTGGACATGCTTGGGCGCTTCGGCAGCGGCAGCAGCCTCACCGAGAGCCTGCAGCGAATTGAGCGTATCGGCCATCGGATCAGCCCCTCACATTCTTGGCGTTCATGGCGCCGACGTCGAGCACTTCGGGCTGCTGAGCCTCGTGCGGATGCTCGGTACCCTTGTAGACGCGCAGGTTGAGCATCTGCTTGCGGCCGAGCGGACCACGCGGGATCATACGCTCGACGGCCTTTTCGACGATACGCTCGGGGAACTTGCCTTCCAGGATGAACCTGGCGCTGCGCTCCTTGATACCGCCGGGATGCCCGGTGTGGTGGTAATAGACCTTCTGATTGTACTTGCGGCCGGTGAACACCACCTGGTCCGCATTGATGACAATCACGTTGTCGCCGCAATCGAGATGGGGCGTGTAGGTCGGCTTGTGCTTGCCGCGCAGGCGCGTTGCAATCACCGAAGCCAGACGACCGACGACCAGGCCCTTGGCGTCGATGATGACCCACTTCTTCTCGATATCGGCGGTCTTGAGCGTAAAGGTGGACATGGTCTCGCCTGTGGTTGCGCTGTCGATCCGACGGTTGAAAACGACAAGGCGGCCGAACGGCCGCCGAGTTGGGGTGCTTCTACACGAGAGCCGAACGAGCGTCAACGCGATATTTTAAACACGCGTCAATTCTTTCCATTTAAAAACAATCACTTACATATGTGGTAATTAATTACCTGCGTTCTGACCATAGAAAGTGACGAGATCTTCGAGCTTGGGGCGGGGCCGGTCCGGTACGGCTTCCCGGGGCGTGCCGATATGCACGAAGCCGGCAAGCTTTTCATGCGAGCCGATGCCCAGCTTGGCGAGCACCCTTTCGTCATAGGCCATCCAGCCCGTGAGCCAGCTCGCGCCAAAGCCCAGCGCATGGGCGGCGATCACGAGATTCTCGCAGACCGCTCCCGCCGATAATTCCTGCTCCCACAGCGGGATCTTCACGTGGTTGGCGGCGGTGGAGACCACGCCGATCACCAGCGGCGCCAGGGTGAAGCGGGTCGATTCCTTCTTGCGGGCCGCCTCGTCCGCGTCGGGACAGGCGGTCATGAAGGCATCATAGACCACCTGCCCTGCCTTCTCGCGCGCTGCGCCCTGATAGATCACGAAACGCCAGGGATGAAGCTTGCCATGATCCGGCACGCGCGTGGCGATGGCAAGCAGGGTCTCGAGCTGTACGGCGTCCGGTCCCGGTTCGGACAACAGCGCCGGGGGCACCGACCGGCGGGTCTTCAGAAGCTCGATTGCATCCATGGCGTACATTCCCATTGCATTGCGATCCGGCACCTGCGCCGAACCCGCAAAGCCGCGTCAAAGCGCGGCGTTGGAGCGAGGCGGCATCTTGATCAAACGCGCCTTGCCCGAGGAGACGAACGCTCACATAAGCCCTGAGGCTGGCCTTGGGTAGGACTTCCGGCGCGATAAGCGCGAGTCCTCCCCATCTTTGCGATAGGCGATTGCGGGATGCGGTTACGCAATCGCGGCCATCTCGCTGATAAAAAAGAGGTTTTCGCTCATTCCCTTGCGGCGGGTAGTGGCTCACGCGGCCGCACCGCAGCACGCGGGGTGCGGCACAGAGCCGGGATCTGCAGTGCTGACCCGGGATCTGCAGTGCAGACCCGGGATCGTAAGCCATTGGGCTCATTCCCAGCGCAGTCCCGTATCTAGGAGGCACTGGAATGCGGCAGGATCATTCCGCCGCATCCGCGCGGGCGACAGTGCTGACCTCCCCGCCCGCCGGCGCCTCCCGCGCCGGGCGATAGGGTGTCGCCAGCAGAAAGACGAGCGCCAGCACCTCGGTGGCCGCTCCCACCCAGCCGACGGCCTGGACCGAATAGCGTTCGACCACCACGGCGCCGATAGCCGCCCCGGCCGCGGTGCCGAGATAGATGGCCGAGGCATTCAGCGCCAGCAGGACCGAGGCCAGGCGCGGGTCGATGGCAAGCAGGCGCACCTGCTGCACCGCCGGAAAAGCCCAGCCAAAAAGGCCCCACAGCACCAGTACCAGCCCGGCTCCGACCCAGCCGCCAAGCCCCGGCAGGAACGCCGGGATCAGCGGCAGCACGCCGAAACTCGCGACCAGGACGGTGAGGACGATAGCCAGGAAGCGCCGGTGGTTCCAGCGGTCGGCCGCATGGCCGCCCAATGTATTGCCGGCGGCTCCCGCCAGGCCAGCCAGGATGAGGAAGCCGGCAACTGCTTCGGGCGAGGCGCCCAGCACGGTCTCCAGATAGGCTCCGATGAAGGTGTACACCCCGAAGGCACCGGCCAGGACCACGACCGTCAGGCCGATGACTTCCAGCACATCGGAACGACGGGCCACGGCCAGGCGATCGGCGAGTCCCGGCGCCGGCGGTCCCGACACGGCCGGCAGTTTCAGCACGATGCCGGCCAGCACCAGCAGGCTCATGGCGGCGACCATGCCGAATGTCGCCCGCCAGCCCAGATGCGCGGCGATGGCGGTCCCCAAGGGCACGCCGATCACCAGCGCCACGGTCATGCCGGTATAGATGAAGGACAGGGCCCGCCCGCGCTTGGCCGGCTCGACCGACATCGCCCCATAGGCAAAGGCAGCCGGCATGAAGGTCCCAGCCGATAGCGCCAGCACGATGCGGCTTGCCGCCAAAGTGAGAAAGCCGGTGGCGAACGCCGCAGCGAGATTGGCGAGGCTGAACACGGCCATGGCCGTGATCAGGAGGGTGCGGCGTTCCCAGCGCGCCGTCGCCACCGCGATGAGGGGCGAGCCCACCGCGTAGGCAAGCGCAAAAATGGTGACGAGGTGACCGGCATGGGCGACCGGAATGCCGAGATCCTCGGCGATACGCGGCAGGATGCCGGCAATCATCAGGCCTTCGCTGCCGATGGCGAAGGCGCCCAGTGCCAGCCAGGCCAGGGTGCGATACATAGCGAGTCCATAAGTTCAATGATTATTGAACTTATGGACTCGCTCCCCATTCCTGTCAACGAGTTCAATGAGTCTTGAACCAACGGAATTCAGTCGATATGTCACTGTCATGGCCAAGACGATCTTTCACCCGGAGACCGATCAGATCGAGTTGACGACGGTCCTCGAAGCGCTCAGCGATCCCATTCGCCGTGATATCATCCTCGGCCTCTTCGAGGATGGCGAGCAGAATTGCTCCGCCTTCAACGGCCTGAGTTCCAAGACCAATTTGACCTATCACTATGTCCGTCTGCGCGAGGCCGGCCTGACGCGCACGCGTGCGATGGGCACGCATCGCCTGATCACACTGCGTGCCCACGACATCGAATCGCGCTTTCCCGGACTGCTCGCCGCGATCCTGGCCGCCGCCCGGGCGGAGCGCGCTCAGCGCCAGATCCAGGATCTGTCCGGAACCTTATCCTCGGCCAAGCAGGGCGATGACGAACCACACCGTGAAGATGGGGCTTGAAATCGCCGCCTTTCCGTGAATCGTGGCGGCCATGATTGCCAAGACTTCGATCTTCAAGACCTCGATCTCCAAGACCCCGGCCCTTCTGCTGGCGGGCGCCCTGACGGTCCTGCCTGCGGCCGCGCAGACGCCGCCGAGTCCCGCCGCCACCCCCGCGGCGGCACCGCAGGCACCTGCCCAGGCTGCGCCCGGGGAGTCGGCCGTCACACGCAAGGTCGAACTCTCCGCCAGTTTCGCCGAAAAAGGCGCGCCGATCCCATCGGGCCTGAAATGGCGGGTGTTCCGCCTCGGCAAAGGCGAGGCGGATGCGGTGAAGATGGCCGAGTCCGAGGAGCCGGCCCCGGAATTCTCGCTGGCACCCGGGCGCTATGTCGTTCACGTCGCCTATGGCCTCGCTGCCGCGACCAAGGAAATCGAGGTGGACAAGGCGCCCGTGCGGCAAGGACTGGTGATCAAGGCGGGCGGCCTGCAGATCGAAGCCTCGGTGCTCGACAAGCCGATCCCGCCCGAGCAATTGACCGCACGCGTCATGGTGATCCAGCCCACCGGCGAACGCCGGCTCATCGCCGAAGGAGTTCCGGCCACCAGCATCCTGCGCCTGCCCGAGGGACGCTATTTCGTCGAATGCACCTATGGCGACTCCAATGCCACCGTCTCCGCCGAAATCTCGATCGGCACCGGCAAATTGACGGAGGCCACCTTCCACCAGATGGCGGCAACGCTGACGCTCAAGCTGGTCAGCCAGGCCGGCGGCGAAGCGATCGCCAATACGGCCTGGTCGGTGCTGACGCCGGGCGGCGACGTCATCCGCGAATCCATCGGCGCCTTTCCCTCCCTGATCCTGGCCGAGGGCAACTATACCGTGGTGGCCCGCCACGAAGGCCGGGTCTACACGCGCGAGTTCGACGTCAAGGCCGGCCATGACGGCGACATCGAGGTGGTCGCACGCTGAGTGACGCCCGGCCCGGAGCACGGGAAGAATCGACGCCTCCGCCCGCAATTCTGTTGCCATTCGATCACAGTTGCGTGCGCTTTTACCGTCCCTGGCCTTCACCCCGGATTCGGTGCGCAATCCTGCCGCAATGCGCCTCTATCGCCCAATTCATCGGAGCAACCGCTCCTCGGATTTGCTGGCTCATAGCTGCCATTGGAACACGGTACTGGATATTCGGGGTCGAAATGATACTGACGCGACGCATACTTCTTCTGGGCGCACCGCTTTTTCTTGCCAGTTGCGCAACGGGAGGCAGCCAGAGACATGCCAATTTACAGCAAGCTGCCTTTACGCCTGATCCCTACTATGTCTCCCTCTACGGAGGCATCGAGGATGATCGCTTTCCCGTCCAGGCCGTGAACCTCGCCAAAGTGCCGCCGAAATATTGGCGCCGCGAGGTTCCCTACGAGACCGCAGAGCAGCCCGGCACCATCGTCGTCGACCCGAACCAGCGTTTCCTCTATCTTGTTCAGGAGAACGGCCGGGCGATCCGCTACGGCGTCGGCGTCGGCAAGACCGAGGCGTTCAACTTCCAGGGCGAGGCCACCATCGCCCGCAAGGCCGAATGGCCGCGCTGGACCCCGACGCCGGACATGATCCGCCGCGATCCCGAACTGAACGAGCCCTATCGCAACGGCATGCCGGGCGGCGTCGACAACCCGCTCGGCGCCCGCGCGCTCTATCTCTACCGCGACGGCCGCGACACGCTCTATCGCCTGCACGGCACCACCAATCCGGCGACCATCGGCACCAAGGTGTCCTCGGGTTGCGTCCGCCTGATGAACCAGGACATCATCGACCTCTATAACCGCGTTCCCGTTGGCACCAAGGTCATCGTGCTGCCGTCGGCGCCGGCCCCTGAGGAAGCCCCGCTGCCCGACATGGTCTGAGCTCCACGGGCGCGTGCGACATCGCGGCACGCGCCCCTCGTCCTCGGCGGCTCTATATTCGGCGTCATCGCTCCATTCCGCCCAGACCTTGGAGCGCGTGGAGCATCGTTTCCATGAACACCATTGCCGTCGCCCCCGACGCCGCTCTTGCCGGCCTTCTTCCCGGCGCGCAATTCGCCGACGCCTATGCATTGGATATCGCCCTGCCGAAACTCGAGGCGAGAGGCGCCGCCGAGCGTATCATGGCCCGCTCGCCGCGCTGGGTCGCCATGCTTCTTGCTCTCAGGAACCTCGTCGTCGCGCCCCTCGGCCTGCATACCCGCCCGCCGTCCTCTCCGGCCGGACTTGGAGCCCTCGGCATCTTTCCGGTGCTCAGCCAGACACCGGACCGGCTGGTCGCCGGTTTCGACGACAGCCATCTCGATTTTCGGGTTGTGATCGACGTGACGCGGCGGCCCGAGCGCCAGCGCATCACGCTGACCACGCTCGTCCTCACCCACAATCGTCTCGGCCGCGCCTATCTCGCCGCGGTGCTGCCCTTCCACCGGATGATCGTGCGCGCCATGCTGCGGCAGGCGCGCCAGGCCTGATCGCGGACCCACGGTTTATTGGCACTCACTTTGCAGTCGTGGCGCGGCATTGGAAGTCCGGCGTGTTTCCACCAGCAAAAGCGGCGCCGATAGGCTCGCAGCCTCAGGAGGCCAGCAGGACGGGCACGCCCTTGTGCTTGGCCTTTTCCTCCGGCTCGACATGGATGGTCACCCGCGCGCCTTCGATCGCCTGCCGCAGCGCCAGCTCGATGCGGTCGCAGATGGCGTGCGACTCGGTCACCGACATCGTGCCCTGCACCACAAGGTGGAAATCGATGAAGATGACGCTGCCGACCTGGCGGGTCCGGACATCGTGCGCCTCCTGCGCGCCCTCGCTGTGGGTGGCGATGATCTTGGCGATCTGGTCGAGAATTTCCGGTGGCGCCGAGGCATCCATCAGGCTGGACACGGAATCGCGGATCATCACCCAGCCCGACCACAGAATGTTGACGGCGACGATCGCCGCCAGGATCGGGTCGAGGATGAGCCAGCCCGTCACGGCCACGAGGGCAACGCCGATCAGGACGCCGCCGGACGACCAAACATCGGTCATCACATGCCGGCCGTCGGCCGCGAGGGCCGGCGAGCGCCAGGCCCGTCCCCAGCGCAGCAGTGTCAAGGCCCAGCCGAGATTGATCGCGGTCGCCACGGCGTTCACCACCAGGCCCAGCAGCGGCATTTCGAGGGCCCTGGGCGCGAGAATGCCGTCATAGGCCTTCACCAGGATGAGGATCGCCGCCAGCACGATCATCACCCCCTCGATCACGGCGGAGAAATATTCGGCCTTGTGGTGACCATAGGGGTGGCCGCCATCGGCGGGCTTGGAGGCCACCCGTAGGGCGATGAAGGCGGCGCCCGCCGCAACCACGTTGATGATGCTCTCCAGGGCATCCGAATAGAGCGCGAGCGAGCCCGTCACCCAATAGGCGCCGAATTTGAGCGCGAGGACGACGAGGCCGATGCCGGCACTGCCTAGAGCGGCTTTCTGGGCGCGATTCATGATGGTTCCTGGTTCATGCGCAGCCCTTCCGCAAAGGTCTGTGCCGATGCGAGGTCCCTACTCCCGGAGGCTGCCGTAAGGCCAGAGCAAATAGTATAGCTTCGGCTATCGGGTTCCGCGCCCAGCGCGCCAGCTGTGTCAGCGTCCGGCCTTGTGGGCCAGAACAAAAAGCCAGTCGGTCGGCTTGTTGTCATAGCCGCCGCCCTTGGCCGCCTCGATGCCGACGCTCTCCCAGGGGCCGAGCCGGTAGGCCTGCTCGAGCCACGTCGCCGAAGGATAATTATAATAGCGGCCGAACTGATCCCTGCCCTCCGCCTCGCCGGCTTTGAAGCTGGCGTGGAAAACGCCGCCGGGTTTCAAGGCCCGGTGGACCCTGCCGATGATTGCCGGCAGTTCGGCGCGCGGCACATGGAGCAGGCAGGCGTTGGCCCAGACGCCGTCATAGACGTCACGCGCCTCGATGTTCTCGAACAGCAGCACCTCGACCGGCCGGCCCAGTCGTTTGGCGGCGGCATACGCAATTTCCGGAGTGCCGTCAGTCGGCGTGACGTCGAAGCCGCCTGCCAGCATGTATTCGCTGTCCTGTCCCGCGCCACAGCCAAGTTCCAGTATGGCTCCGCCCGGACCGATATGCGAGAGAAACTGATCGAGCCGCCGTTTCTGCGCCACTTGTCCGCGCGTGGTGTAGGCGCTCGCCTGTTCAGCATAGAAAGCGATCGTCACATCATCTTTGGCAGACATTTGCGTTTCCTGTTTCACTTCCCGGCGGAGGGCGCGATAACCCGAATGCTTCGGCCCTTTCGCCGAATCACGTCTCTCGCGATATTTCACAATTAATAGACGGAAAATAAGATGGCAGGAAACGCTGAAGCCAACTCTGCTGCGGGCTCCGGTGGAGCCCAGGCAGTGCCGGGCGGAATCGGCCGCATCGTGCTGGCGAGCCTGGTGGGCACCACGATCGAGTTCTACGATTTCTACATCTACGGGACGGCCGCGGCCCTGGTGATCGGGCAGACCTTCTTCCCGTCGACGGCGCCCGGATCGCAGGCCCTCAACGCCTTCCTCACTTTCGGCATCGCCTTTCTTGCCCGCCCGATCGGCTCCATCCTGTTCGGCCATTTCGGCGATCGCATCGGCCGCAAATCCACCCTGGTCGCCTCCATGCTGGTCATGGGCCTGTCGACCACACTGATCGGCGCGTTGCCGACCTACGAGCAGGCCGGCTTCCTGGCCCCCCTGCTGTTGTGCATCCTGCGCTTCGGCCAGGGCATCGGCCTTGGCGGTGAATGGGGCGGCGCGGCCCTGCTCGCCACCGAGAACGCCCCGCAGGGACGGCGCTCCTGGTTCGGCATGTTCCCCCAGCTCGGGCCGCCGATCGGCTTCTTCATGGCCAACGGCCTGTTCCTCGTCCTCCTGATGTTCCTCAGCGAGGCGAGCTTCCTCTCCTGGGGCTGGCGTATCCCCTTCCTGATCAGCGCCGCACTGGTGGCCATCGGCCTCTATCTGCGCGTCTCCATCAGCGAAACGCCGGAGTTCCGCGCGGCCATGGCCCGTAACGAGCGCGTCGAGGTGCCCTTGCTCGAGGTGCTCAGGGACCATTGGGTGCCACTGATCCAGGGCTCCCTCGCCATCGTGGTGTGCTACGCCCTGTTCTACATCTCCACCGTCTTCGCCCTGGGCTATGGCGTCAACACGCTGCATATTTCACGCAGCGACTTCCTCGGCCTGCTCTGCATTGCCGTCATCTTCATGGCGATCGCCACGCCGATCTCGGCCGCCCTGTCCGACCGCTTCGGCGCCCGCCCAGTCCTGCTGATCTCCAGCGCGCTGGCGGCGGCCTCGGGTTTCTGTCTGCCCGTCCTGCTCGGCAGCGGCAACAGCTTCGAGGTCCTTGCCTATTTGTCGCTGTCGCTGGCGCTGATGGGGCTGACCTTCGCGCCGCTCGGAGCCCTCCTTCCCGACCTGTTCCCCACCAAGGTGCGCTACACCGGCGCCTCCAGCGCCTATAATCTCGGCGGCATTCTGGGCGCCTCGCTCGCGCCCTATCTGGCACAGATTCTGCTGCAGAAGGGCGGCCTGCCCTGGGTAGGTTATTATGTCAGCGCGGCCGCGATCATCAGCTTCCTCGCCGTCCTCAGCATGAAACGCACCAGCTGAGAAATCGCAAGTCAAGCAACCAAATGGTTGCGCAATGCGCTGCGATCTGACATACATAGGCAACCAGGAGGTTGCAATTATGTCAGATCGTATCGAAAAGACCATCGAGCTGAACGCGCCCGTCGAGCGTGTGTGGCGTGCCCTGACCGATCACGAGGAATTCGGCACGTGGTTCCGAGTCAAGCTGGACGGGCCTTTCGTGCCCGGCCAGATCTCGCGCGGTCACATCACCTATCCCGGTTATGAGCATGTCGCCTGGGAAGCCAAGATCGTCAGCATGGACAAGCCCCGCCTGTTCTCCTTCACCTGGCATCCCTATGCCGTCGATCCGGATGTCGACTATTCGAAGGAAAAGCCGACTCTGGTCGAATTTCATCTGCGGCCGGAAGGGACAGGGACGCATCTCAGCGTAATCGAGTCGGGTTTCGATGCCATTCCTGCCCACCGCCGGGCCGAAGCCTTCCGCATGAACGACGGCGGCTGGGCGGAACAGGTGAAAAACATCAAAGCCCATGTCGAGAATTGATATCGCACCGCCGGCCCAGGATCACGCGGCCACCTTCGCCGCGCTGGGAGATCCGACCCGGCTCTCCCTGCTTGGCCGGCTCAGCGGCGGACAGGCGCAATCGATCGCCAAGCTGTCGACCGACACGCGCCTGACGCGCCAGGCCATCACCAAGCATCTCCACGTCCTGGAAGGAGCGGGACTGGTCTCCAGCCTTCGTGTCGGCCGCGAGACCCAGTTTGCCTATCGCCCGGAACCGATCGAGGCCGCCCGCTCCTATCTCGACGAAGTCTCCGCGCAGTGGGATGCCGCCTTCGCCCGCCTCAAGGCTTTCGTGGAGAAGTGAACGGAGGGTGTGTACCCTGCTGGGAAGACACTTCCTGGGACCGCCAGCATCCTGCTAGCTCTTGGAAACGCAGCGCTTGTTGGAGGGGAAGAGCCAGCAGGATGCTGGCGATCCCAGGGCCGCCCATCTTCGATTGGTCAGTCTTTTTGCAGGCTGGCACTATTCCGCCATCACCAGCCGTGCCGGCCCGCCATCCTCGCTCTGCACCACGCGGTAGAAGCAGGAATGGCGGCCGGTGTGGCAACAGCCGCCATCGCCACCGACTTCGACGCGCATGACCAGGGCGTCCTGGTCGCAATCGGTGCGCAATTCCACCACACGCTGCAATTGCCCCGACGTTTCGCCCTTGCGCCAGAGCGCCTGGCGCGAGCGCGACCAGTACCAGGCCTCGCCGGTCTCCAGCGTGCGGGCCAGGGATTGCGCGTTCATATGCGCGACCATCAGCACCTCGCCATGCTCGGCACCGAGCGTCACCACGGTGATCAGGCCGTCACGGTCGAATTTCGGCGTGAAGACAAGGCCTTCCTCAAGGGAGGTCTTGTCGCCGGGCGCGGGGAACGAGGTCGTCATGCGGATACTCGCGGAACGGGTGGCAAGATTTGCACGGGCTCAGAAGATGAAATCCGTATGGATGAACTTCGACTTGTGGCTGCGCGTGATCTCGTCGAGCAGTTTCTTGCTGGGCTCGGTCTGCTTGGCCGCGATCATCGACCGGATCGAGAAGGAGCGCAGCGCATCGGTGACCGAGAGCGTACCCTCGGCCGAATCCTTGCGGCCGGTGAAGGGGAAGACGTCCGGCCCGCGCTGGCACTGGCAGTTGATGTTGACCCGGCAGACCTGGTTCACCAGCGGATCCACTAGGGTGCCGATATCGTCGGCGCTGGAGGAGAAGATACTGACCTGCTGGCCATGCTCGGAGGTGATGACATAGTCGAGCGCCGTCTCGATGTCGTCGAACGGCATCACCGGTACGATCGGCCCGAACTGCTCCTCGCGATAGAGCTTCATGCCTTCGGCGACTGGATAGACCACCGCCGGCCGGAACAGCGTCTCGACCTCGTCCCCGCCGCCCGCATTGATCACTTTGGCACCCTTGGCCACGGCATCCTCGACACAGGCCTTCATATAGTCCGTCTTGGCCCTGTCGGGCAGCGGCGTGATGCTGACACCCTTGTCCCAGGGCATGCCGATCTTGAGCTTGGCGAGTTCCTCGGTGAAGCGCTCCAGGAAGCGGTCGACGATGGAGCGGTGCACGATCAGCATCTTCAGCGCCGTGCAGCGCTGGCCATTGAAGGACAATGCGCCTGCCAGGCATTCCTTCACCGCCAGTTCCAGATCGGCATCGGCCAGCACGATGGCGGCATTCTTGGCGTCGAGGCCGAGAATGGCACGCAGCCGGTTGGTCTTGGGGTGCAGCTTCTTGAGATGGTCGGCGACCTTGCTGGAACCGATCAGGGTGAGCGCGTTCACCTTCCCCGACTCCAGCAGATGCGGCACGATTTCTGCGCCCTTGCCGTAAACGAAATTGACCACGCCCGGCGGGAAAGCGCTGCGGAACGCCTCCATCAGCGGCTCGAACAGCAGGACACCGAAACGCGGCGGCTTGAACACCAGAGTGTTGCCCATGATCAGGGCCGGGATCAGCGTGGCGAAGGTCTCGTTCAGCGGATAATTGTAGGGACCCATGCACAGCACGACACCCAGAGGCGTGCGGCGGATCTGGCCGATCGTGCCCTCGACGATCTGGAAGCGTGAATTCTCATTGTCGAGATTGCGCACGGCATCGACGGTGGCGCGCATATAGTCGACGGTGCGATCGAACTCCTTCTCCGCATCCGGCAGCGACTTGGCGATCTCCCACATGATCAGCCGCACGATCTCGCCGCGGCGCGCCACCATCTGGCGGATGAAATCCAGCATGCAGGCGATCCGGTCGGCGACCCGCATCGTCGGCCAGGCGCCACGGCCATTATCGTAGGCGCCGACGGCGGCCGCCAATGCAGCGTCGGCCTCGGCGATGCCGCCGACGGGAATCGAGCCGAGCTTGACGGGCTGCAATCGCCCCTCCCCGTCGCGCAGATGAATGGGCGAGATCACGCTCTGCCTCTCGCCGGTCCAAGCCAGCAACTGCCCATTCACCAGCACGCTGTCCTGGTGGATCTCGCCCGGAAGGCGGAATTCGGCAGGGATATCCCCGGCTTGCGGGAAAAGCGCCTTGAGCTCGGTCGATTGCAGCATCATCGCTACTCCTTCGAGATGTGGCTGCCCCAGCCCGTGCACGATCCATGCCACATGCTGTCCAGCGTGCGGCACACCCATGAAGGGAATAAGACGTCCGGACGCCGAACGGCACCGTTCGTGAGAAGCAGCCCTGCCGCCGGGTATCGCTCAGCGCGCCTTATAGGCGCGCTGTACCAAGCTCAGGAAGTGCATCTGCTGTTGCGGATCCGACTTGAAGATACCGGTGAATCCGGTCGTCACCGTGGAGATCCCCTGTTTCTGGATGCCGCGCATGGCCATGCACATATGCTCGGCTTCCAGCATCACGGCCAAGCCGCGCGGTTTGAGGCGCTCCTCGATGGCCTGGGTGACGTTGGCGGTGAGATGTTCCTGCGTCTGCAGGCGGCGTGCATAGATTTCCACCACCCGCGCCAGCTTGGACAGACCGACGACGCCGCCGCTCGGATAATAGGCAATATGGGCATGGCCCAGGATCGGCACGATGTGGTGTTCGCAATGCGAATAAAACGGAATGTCGCGCACCAGCACCATATCGTCATAGCCGCCGACTTCCTCGAAGACCGTGTCGAGTTCTTCGCCGGCATCGTGCTCGTAGCCCTTGAACATCTCCCGCCAGGCCTTGACCACCCGCTTGGGCGTGTCGACCAGCCCTTCGCGATCCGGATCGTCGCCGGCCCACTGGATCAGCGTCCGCACGGCGGCTTCGGCCTCCTTGCGCGTCGGGCGAGGCAGCGGGGCGCGGATCGCGTCATCACGTTCCAACTTGGCCGCAGGCTTGTCCACCAATGCATCCATCAAAAACTACTCCCACCGCCAAGACAGATCGTCAAAATCCACCCTGCGGGTTTAGATCATACCGGCCTGGAGAACACCCCTCCCCAACCGACCCATTCATGCCTATATAGTTGAGAACGAAGCGCATACAATCAAGCGTCCACCCATGCTCGACGACGTCTATAATAAACGTATCCTCGAATTGGCAGCCAATATTCCGCGCATCGGCCATCTGCCGCGCGCAGATGCCGCAGCCACGGCCCATTCCAAACTGTGCGGTTCCACCGTCTCGGTGGAGCTGGCGGTCGAAGACGGCAAGGTCTCCGATTTCGCCCATATCGTGAAGGCCTGCGCCCTCGGGCAGGCCTCCTCCTCCATCATGGCCCGCAACATCATCGGCGCGAGCGCAGACGAATTGCGCGCGGCGCGCGATACCATGCGCCGCATGCTCAAGGAGAACGGCCCGCCCCCCGAGGGGCGTTTCGCCGAAGCCGCGGTGCTGGAACCGGTGCGCGACTTCAAGGCGCGGCACGCCTCCACCCTGCTCACTTTCGACGCTGTCGTCTCGGCCTTCGACAGTATCGAAGCCAAGGGCAAGGCGGCGGAGTGAGCCTTGCAAAAGAGTGTCGATCTCCAGATCGACACTCTTGGAAACGGCGACTTTGAATGATTTCGACCTGGAGGTCGACACTCCGATTTCGGCGTTTCCTAGAGCAGGCTGGAAGCCTGCGATTTCATGATTTACCCCCTGCCCCTTGCGAATTGTGACGGAAAAGCCCCATTCTGCTCTTGAACTTGCCGGTTTTTCCGGAAATGAGCAGCGCGTTTAGGTAAGGACGGGGGCACCATGTTGAAACTGATCCTGCGGCGAAACGTCAAGTCGGGGCTGATCGGCGGCAAGAAATTCGAAGTTCATAGTCGTATCGAAACGGACAAGGATCTCGCCGCCCTGTTCAAGGGTTATCCCGATGAACTGGTGCTCGCCTATAAATCCATCTGGGCGGACCGCAGCCTGTCCCTCAAGCGCAGCGAATTCCTGCGGGGAGCCAAGTTCACCGTCACCTCTCTCAACGAACTCATCGAGTTGGAGGAAAGGCTGCAATCGGCCTTCGACCAGGTTCGGCGTATGATCGAGATCGTCGAGACATTCCAGACCGATATCGCCCTCGAACTCTGATCCAGACCGAGCCCGGAAGGGCTTCGACCCTGTCACCTCTCGTCATGGGCCGTCCCTTGTCATGACTTGGCCTCGCACCGCGGCACATCTTGTCATCCGGACCTATCAGGTCACGCTGTCGGCTCTGATCGGGCGGCAATGCCGTTATTTTCCGAGCTGCTCGGAATATGCGGACGAGGCGATCGAGCGCCACGGCCTATGGGCCGGCGGCTGGATGGGCCTCGCCCGGATCTGCCGCTGCCATCCCTGGGGCGGATCAGGCCTCGATCCCGTGCCGGAACGATTGCCCGCCGACACGAGCTGGTATAGACCGTGGCGCTATCGCCGCCGGCGGCCCTTTACCTGCGATGAGGGCCAGTAAGCCCTCCAATCACCTGAAATCGCTTACCTGCTTGGTTGGCAGGAGTGAGCCTGGAGAAACCTATGCCTGTTTTGACTTTCCCTGATGGCAATCAGCGTTCCTACGATGCCGGCGTGACCGGCAAAGCGGTTGCCGAGGGCATCTCCAAATCCCTCGCCAAGAAATCCATCGCCATGAAGCTCGACGGGGTACTGACCGACCTCGCCGAGGAGATCGGTCGCGACGCCCGCATCGAGATCGTCACCCGCGAGAGCCCGGAAGCGCTGGAGCTGATCCGGCACGATGCCGCCCATGTCATGGCCGAGGCCGTGCAGTCGCTCTGGCCCGACACCCAGGTCACCATCGGCCCGGTGATCGAGAACGGCTTCTATTACGATTTCTATCGCGACGAGCCCTTCTCTTCGGAAGATTTCCCGAAGATCGAGGCGAAGATGCGCGAGATCATCGCCCGCAATGCCCCCTTCACCCGCGAGATCTGGAGCCGTGACAAGGCCAAGCAGGTGTTCGCCGACAAGGGCGAGAAGTTCAAGGTCGAACTGGTCGAGGCGATCCCTGCCGATCAGGATTTGAAGATCTATTACCAGGACAACTGGTTCGATCTCTGCCGCGGGCCGCATATGGTCTCGACCGGCCAGATCGGTACCGCCTTCAAGCTGATGAAGGTGGCCGGCGCCTATTGGCGCGGCGACTCGAACAATCCGATGCTGACCCGCATCTATGCCACCGCCTGGCGCAACCAGGAGGAGCTGGACGCCTATCTGAAGCAGATCGAGGAAGCCGAAAAGCGCGACCATCGCCGCCTGGGACGGGAGATGGACCTGTTCCACTTCCAGGAGGAAGGGCCTGGCGTGGTGTTCTGGCACGGCAAGGGCTGGACCGTCTTCCAGGAGCTGATCGCTTATATGCGCCGGCGCCTGAAGGCCGATTACAAGGAGGTCAATGCCCCGCAGCTGCTCGACAAACATCTGTGGGAGATCTCCGGCCATTGGGGCTGGTACCGCGAGAACATGTTCATGGCGAAATCCGCTGGCGAGGACACGGATGACGACCGCGTCTTCGCCATCAAGCCGATGAACTGCCCGGGCCACCTGCAGATCTTCAAGCATGGCCTGAAATCTTACCGCGACCTGCCGATGCGCCTTGCCGAATTCGGCGCCGTGCATCGCTACGAGCCCTCGGGCGCCCTGCACGGCCTGATGCGCGTGCGCGGCTTCACCCAGGACGATGCCCACATCTTCTGCACCGACGAGCAGATGGCGGCCGAATGCCTGAAGATCAACGATCTCATCCTGTCGACCTATGCCGATTTCGGCTTCGACGAGATCGTGGTCAAGCTCTCGACCCGGCCGGAGAAGCGCGTCGGTTCCGACGAATTGTGGGATCGCGCCGAAGAAGTGATGATGCGGGTGCTTGGTGAGATCGAGGAGCAGTCCGGCGGGCGCATCAAGACCGGCATCAATCCGGGCGAAGGCGCCTTCTACGGGCCGAAATTCGAATACACCCTGAAGGATGCCATCGGCCGCGACTGGCAGTGCGGCACCACGCAGGTCGACTTCAACCTGCCGGAGCGCTTCGGCGCCTTCTTCGTGGATTCGGACGGCGAGAAGAAGACGCCGGTGATGATCCATCGCGCCATCTGCGGCTCGATGGAGCGCTTCCTCGGCATCCTAATCGAGAACCATGCAGGCCATTTCCCGCTCTGGCTGGCGCCCGAGCAGGTGATGGTGTGCACCATCACCTCGGATGCCGACGATTATGCCCAAGAGGTCGTCGCCGCCCTCAGGGCCGCGGGGCTGCGCGCGGAAATCGACCTGCGCAACGAGAAGATCAACTACAAGGTGCGCGAGCATTCCCTCGCCAAGACCCCCGTGATCTTCGCCCTCGGCAAGAAGGAAGGGGCCGAGCGCACCGTCTCGATCCGCCGTCTCGGCTCGCAGGCGCAATCGGTGCTGCCGCTGGATGAGGCGATCGCCGAACTGGTCAAGGAAGCGACCCCACCGGATCTGCGGCGCTAGTTCGGCAAGCGCCTTCCTGCGCCGTGACGGCTCGACCCTTATTGTTGCCGGGCTTGACCCGGCAATCCAGTCTGCCCCTCACCGGTCTGATTGCCAAGGCTCTGGATGCCCGGGTCAAACCCGGGCATGACAAGGGGCGGCACCGCCGTCCGATGGTTTGGGGTGGCCGACCGTTCTAAGCAAGACGGCCACTGCCGCTCGATGGACGCACCAATGAGCAAGCTCTTCTTCACCGCCGATACGCATTTCGGCCATGAATCCATCATCCGCCTGTGCAAGCGCCCCTTCGACAGTGTCGAGGCGATGGACGAAGCCTTGATCGCGCGCTGGAACGGTAAGGTCGCGCCCAACGACGTGGTCTACCACATCGGCGATTTCAGCTTTCGCGCGGGCAAGCCCGCCGAAGCCTATCTGGAACGCCTCAATGGCCAGATCCACCTTGTCCTCGGCAATCATGACGACCAAGCCAAGCTGGAATCGACCGGGCGCTTGCGGTCGATCGGCGAGATCAGGGAGCTACGCTGGAAGGGCCAGACTATCGTGATGTGCCATTACCCGATGCGGGAATGGCCGGGAGCCTGGCGCGGCGCCTGGCATCTGTTCGGGCATGTGCATGGCCGCCTCGACGGCGAACCCTTCGGCTACAGCCTCGATGTCGGCGTGGACAGCCACGGCTATGCCCCTCTGGCCGCGGAGGAGGTGGCCGCGCTGATGGCCGGGCGTCAGCAGATTTTCGGCACCTGACATTCAAAAAGAATGGCTGCGGAGGCAGCCAGCTGTCGTTCTGTAATCTTATTCCGCAGCAACGCGAGCCGCAGGCTCGTTCCGCACGGCCAGCCCCGCCAGCACCATGTCGAAGATCTTGTCGACATAGGCCGCATCGGGCGGCGTCACTGTGGTATGGAAACGCTGGAAGATCGGCGACATGATCAGGTCGAGCACAGTATCCGGATCGACGTCGTCGCGGATCTGTTTCTTGTGCATGGCCGAGATCACGAAAGCCCGGGCGATCTCCTGGCGGCGCTTCATGACAATCTCGCTGAAGCGCTCTCGGAACGGACGCTCGAACTGCGCCTCTGCAAGCAGGGCCCTGGAGGCGCCTTCCATCATCGGATCGTTGAGATATTCAGCCAAGCGACGCACATAATTGCGGAAATTCATCATGGGCTCGCCACCGGCGACCATCGGCGGCAGCACCTCGGTGCAACGGGCGAGATAGGCGTCGAGCAGAAGATCGGCCTTGCTGTCATACCAGCGGTAGATGGTCTGCTTGCCCACCCCGGCGAGAGCCGCGATGCGTTCGACCGAAATATCGCGATAGGGAGCGCGTTCAAGCAATTCGGCCGCTGCATGCAAAATCGCCTTATGCGTTTCCATGCAGCGCGGTCTTCCGACGGGTCGTGCCGCCTGCTGCGCAATGGCCACTGACAACTCCTATAAATGTCAAGAATATATTCTAGACGTAATGTCTCATATATAAACGCATTTCTGCTTGTTTTCAATCAACCTGACCTTGCATGGCAGTATCGCTTCGCGTGCCGCCAGCGAAAAATTACCGAACGGCCTGCCTCCAACGCTCTCGACCCGGAATGCCCCCCACCCCATCACGGGCTGCACAGTTTTCTCACCTCACGAAAATTTCAAGACGCCCCGTTTCATAACTCTTGCATTTGGAGACGAAGCGTCTTATAAAGATGGACATGGATGGAACGGCAATCATTGTTTGGATTGCAGCCCGTCCACGGCAAATGTTCAAGCGTATCGACGGTTCGGTAACGATTGTCAGCACCAAAGAGTAGATGAAGGCGTATTTGCGCCTTTGGATATTGCATAGTTTGATTTCTATTCGGGCGCCGCACCCCCCCAACAGGTGCGGCGCTTTATTTTTGGCTTCCCGTAACCAGGCCGGCGATAGAGAGAACTATTCTGCGCCACAAAGCGGTAACTATATACAAATTCGGTTCCGGTTCTGCTGTGCCGGGCCAACATGGCGAATATCGCCAACTTCACCACCCAGGAAACTTTCATCGCCTGTCCCGAATGAAAACGGTACGGACCATATTTAGCTGCGTAAAGGTCCTCGGTGTCTGGGGCAGGATCGCAAGGTCAATTTTTCTGCTGGTGCCGCTTCTCGCCGATCTCCGCATTGCCCGGCTCGACCCATGCCCGGGTCCACCCTCGCTCGCGAGCAAGTTCGATCTCAAGCGTAACCGACCCGACGGCTCCTGCCCAAAGGCCGCATGCAAGGATGCCATTGCCGTTGGTCCAGCGCCATTGGTCTCCCGCCCATTCCTGGATGGCATGGAAGCCTTTGATGAGGGCTGTATCATCGAGAGGAATTTTGCGGACCCCCCCGGAGTCTTGCACGTCCAGCCGCCGCAAGGGCACCCCAAGGCAGCGGTCGTCATGGGTCGTAACATCGGCGTGACGCGGGACGAAGGTGGCGCTGGACAGCACAATCGCGCGCGTGCGAGCTGGGAATGTCAGGCGATAGAACGTCTCCGATAATGCGTGAACCTGAAGTTCATCCTCAGCTCCTTCCGCCCGGAACTCAATCTTGGCATGCTCGGAAAGCGACCAGCCGAGTTTTCTTGCTCGTTCCAGCAGTTGGGCGCGGATTGCCGTCACGACCGGTCCTTCGGTTACGAGCGGCAAGCAAGCATCCTCTTGCCAGGTCTTGCGCTGCGGAAGCTTCGCCTGCGGCCGGCCGCTCGCGGTACGGAAAGCATGCTTGGAGCGTTCTAATTCGGTCACTCCAATCACCTCCCTCCCTCCCGTGTCGAGGAAGCTCTCGGCCGCCAAATTCTCTGCAAGAAGCAGATCATGCCGCTCCAGCTCCACATGCCAATAACTGACTTCGTCCATCGGCACCTGAGAGACAGTCGCCCCGTTGTCCAGATGCTTTATCGGTATCAGCACATTAGAAAGGCACGACACCGCAACTGCGTGATCGGGAGACAGCCATAGATCGCGCCGCGGTTGATCGTCTCCGAAGGCATGAGCCAGAATGCGATAAGGCCATGCTTTGGCATGGCTCTCCTCATTATGATCGGCGCGACTCAGCCAATGGCCGATCCAAGTGATCATGCGTTGCTGTCCCGAAGCCGTGACAACCACATCGCCAACCTTCAGACTTTCAACGGTCGCCTCCCCTTTCAAGGTACGGATCGAGGTTCCCGTCAAATAGCAGAGGTATGCGGTGAACGGCTCTGGCGGCAGTGGACCGGGAGAGCCGGCATAGGTGATAACGCCGGTTGGTGAATCTGAGAAAACACCTTTGTATCCAGTGCCGATATCGAAGCGATGCTCTAAACCTGAACCGTCGGTGATCGTCAGAATACCAGTTTGTGAATCATAATGCGGGGTCCCCGCTATTCCAGTATCCAACGCATCTCCCTGTTGGAAACCTCGAATGACGCCTTTGAACTGATCACCCGGAATGGTGAGTGTGTTGTTTCCTCCATAGAGGGCGAATATCTGGTTTGCAGCTGTGTCCGTTCCACCAGCCAGTGTGACGTGAGCTGTGTCGAGTTGCACATAGCCGTTAGTGCCAGTAAGAGCGCCGTTTATAATGAAACTCGCGTGATCGACACGGATTAGGCCGTCATTCACAAATGGACCGGAGCCATTCAGCGTCGCTGTTGTCCCCTTCCCCGACATTGATTTCCAATTTTGAATTGTTTGCCAGATATATATTGGTGGAGGCTCCCCCAAAATATCCTCTCAAACTCCATCCACCATCTGTGCGAAATGATTTGAAATTGAATTTCAAATCAGACGACGCTTTAGACGGCAGATTATTAATATAGAAATCATTTTTATTTTCAAAATAACCAGTTCCGTTTCCAAAATTAAACGTGATGCTACCTTTGGCAAATACAGAAAACTGGTCCCGATTACTGAAATTACTTACACCATCAGCGTTCAATTCAATATTTGCGCTTGACGATATATAAAATCTACCCTTTAAATCCGCTCCTGATATAGAAAAGTAACTATCAATATTTATAGATTTGTAATTTAGATTTACTACTGTGATGTCTGTTGCAAAATCATCTTTTATATCTACATATGCAGTATAAGGCTCAAAAAAACCTACAATTGATACTACATTTCCAGGACCACCTAAATTGAATACTGAGCCGGAATTCGGAGATTGCCCCCCTTGCAACGAAACCCCTGCCGTCAAATCGCCAGCTAAATTAACAACGGACATTTCTCATCTCCCAGCAATAATCTCGATCAATTGCCTAGATGCAACTGTCATACCCCGAATGCCTCGACTCTTCAGTTATGGACTCCTCAAAAGAAGAAATACAGACATATCGCAAGATTTTAGCTCCCCTAGCTTCTCTCTGTTTGCCGACAATGTTCATTAATATGAATTCACGGGCAGATTTTCTACATTATATTTGCTGAAGGCACTTTCGTTATCCTATCCAAAGGAGCAACGCCGTTCGCTGCGCCTACATCTGATTGTGGCACGTACTGCGCCAGAGCGG
>NZ_PUEJ01000014.1 GCF_002982075.1 Labrys okinawensis
GCACCTATGTGGAAACCCAACTGGTTCCAACCTTGAAGCCGGGCGACATCGTCGTCATGGACAATCTTGGCTCCCACAAGGGAAAGCAGGTACGCCAAGCCATCCGAGAGGCAGGAGCAAAGCTGCTATTTCTGCCCAAATACTCCCCCGATTTGAACCCAATCGAGCAGTTCTTCGCCAAACTCAAACACTGGCTGCGCCAAGCCGCCGCTCGTTCTCTCGATGAGCTCACGCACGCCATCCAGCACATCTTGCAGCAGACCAAACCCAGCGAATGCGCGAATTTCTTTGCTAACGCAGGATATGATCGAACCTAATTTCATAATGCTCTAATCGGGATGACGGGCCAATTCCGGCAGGCCAGTCAGACCTGATGGGAGGTCGTGTGAGGTCGCAATCCCAAGACGTTTTGGGATTGCAGAACTATCCCTTCAACTGCGCCATAACGCCGGCGATGTCGCCCATGCCCCAATGCTCGGCGATCAGGCCGGCCTTGATGCGGAAGATGTCGCAGGAGGTGAAGCGCAGGTGCCTGCCGGTGGGAGCGATGCCGAAATAGGGGCCCTTGTGCGTGCCGCTGTAGACGAAGCTGGCCGCAACCTTGTCGCCCTGGCTCACCTGCGTCTCGATCCCCACCTGCAGGTCCGGCATGGCGGTGAGGCGGGCCTGGAAGAAGGCTACGGTCGCCTGCTTGGCGCTCAGCTCTTTGCGAGCCGGAGCGGCGGCACTGGCCTGGTTGTTGATGTAATCATCGGCAAACAGGGTAGCGAAGCCGTCGATGTCATGAGCATTCAGCCGGGCCGCGAAGCGCTCAGCCACGCTGGGTTCCTGCGCCAGCGCCGGCAGGTTCATGCCGCCTGCCAGGGCAAGCCCGCTCAGGATCGTCAGTCTGCGTCTACAATCCATATCAGGCCTCCTCCAGTCCTTGATTAGGAAGACGCCTCCTCCAGGGCGGCACTGGCTTCGAGCCAGGCTTCCTCTGCCAGGAGCAGCCTTTCCTCGGCGGTTGCGCGCGCCTTGGCCATCTCGGCCGCCTTGTCGGGCGAGCGTTCGAACAGGCCGGGACGCGAAAGCTTCTCGTCGAGATCCGCGATGATGGCCTGCAGCTTTTCCATCGCCGCTTCGATCTGGCGGACCTTTTCGCGGTCGGCCGCGGTCTGTGCCCGCCGCGCGGCATTGGCCTGGCGCTGCGTCGGTTCGCCGGCGCGCTCGTTTTTCTCCACGGTGGGCTTGGCCAGCACGAGGCGGCGATAATCCTCCATATCGCCGTCGAAGCCCTTGACGGTGCCGTCCGCCACCAACCAGAGCCGGTCGACGCATGCTTCGAGCAGATAGCGGTCATGGCTGATCAGGATCACCGCGCCGGGATAGTCGTTGAGTGCCTGGATCAAGGCCTGGCGGCTGTCGATGTCGAGATGGTTGGTCGGCTCGTCCAGGATGAGCAGATGCGGGCCGCCGAAGGTGGCCAGACCCATCAGCAGGCGTGCCTTCTCGCCGCCGGAAATGTTGGAAACCGGCGTGTCGGCCTTGTCGGCCCCGAAGCCGATCTGGGCGGTGCGGGCGCGGATCTGCGCTTCGGTGGCGCCGATCATCATCTCGGCGACATGGTCGCGGGCCGAGGCCTGCGGATTGAGTTCGTCGAGCTGGTGCTGGGCGAAATAGGCCACCTTCAGCGCCGAGGAGCGGCGCATGCGGCCGGCCATTGCCGTCAGGCGCCCGGCCAGCAGCTTGGCGAAGGTCGACTTGCCATTGCCGTTGGAGCCGAGCAGGCCGATGCGATCCTCGCTGTCGATGGAAAGGTCGAGCCGCGACAGCACCGTGCGCTCGCCATAGCCGACGCTGGCGCCCTCGAGCGCGATGATGGGAGGCGAAAGCGGCTTGGCGGGCGGCGGAAAATCGAAGGGTCTGACTTCCTCGTCGACGAGAGCCGCCACCGGCTCCATGCGCGCGAGCATTTTCATGCGCGACTGGGCCTGGGCGGCCTTGGTGGCCTTGGCCTTGAAACGGTCGATGAAGGACTGGATGTGGCGGCGCTGGTCTTCCTGCTTCTTCCTGAGCTTCAGACTGAGCGCCTGCTTTTCCCGGCGCTGCTTTTCAAAGCCGTCATAACCGCCGCGATAGAGCTCGAGCCGCCCCTCTGTGAGGTGCAGGATGTAGTCGACCGAGGCGTTGAGAAGGTCGCGGTCATGGCTGATCACCACCACGGTGTGGGGGTAGGAGGCGAGATAGTCCTGCAGCCAGAGCGTGCCTTCGAGGTCGAGATAGTTGGTCGGCTCGTCCAGCAGCAGGAGATCCGGCTCGGTAAAGAGCAAGGCGGCCAGCGCCACGCGCATGCGCCAGCCGCCGGAGAATTCCGAGCAGGAGCGGCTCTGCGCGGCATGGTCGAAGCCCAGGCCCGCAAGGATGGTGGCTGCGCGGGCCGGCGCGGCGTGGGAATTCTTGTCGGCAAGGCGGGTCTGGATCTCGGCGATGCGGTGGGGGTCGCTGGCCGTCTCCGCTTCGGCCAGCAGGGCCGTGCGCTCCTCGTCGGCCGCCAGCACCACCTCGATCAGGGTTTCCGGCCCACCCGGCGCTTCCTGGGCGACACGGCCGATGCGCATGCCGCACGGCACCGAGACGCTGCCGAGATCGAGCGAGACCTCGCCCATGATCATGCGGAACAAGGTGGTCTTGCCGGTGCCGTTGCGTCCGAGAAAACCGACGCGCGCATCCGGCGGCAGCGCCACGGTGGCGTTGTCGAACAGGACGCGCGGTCCCAGGCGATAGGTAAGGCCGTTCACATGCAACATGGCCGGGCTTTTGGCATGAGCCGGCCGGCAGGGCAATCATCCAGAGCCAAAGGTGTCGCCTCGCTCCTCCAATTTGACCTTTTTTGCTCTCATCTTGCCGCCATCCAGTGCCGACGACCCGCCGGGAAGGGGCAGTCTCCCGGCAAATGGCCGAGTTCCTCGAGGCAGGCGTGCTGCATGACGCTTCACCGGAAAGAGGGCACTTTCGCGCCGGCGTGGCTGTCGGAGGTTCCCGCAGTACATCGAACAAGGAGTTTTCGCGATGAAACCGCTTATCAGCGTCTTGAGCATCGGCGTGGACGATCTGGAAGCCGCCGTCCGATTCTACCGTGACGGCCTCGGCCTGCCGACGGAGGGGATCATCGGCCGGGAATTCGAACATGGCACCGTCGCCTTTTTCGACCTGCAGAACGGCTTGAGGCTCGCACTATTTCCGCGCGCCAACATCGCCCATGACGCCGGCATTGCGCAGTCGGCGCGCAGCCCGACCGAATTCACCCTCGGTCACAATGTCGGCAGCGAAGCCGAGGTCGACGCGGTGATGCGTCAGGCGATTGCCGCGGGTGCGCGCCCGGTCAAGCCTGCCCGGGAGACCTTCTGGGGTGGCTATGCCGGCTATTTCCAGGACCCCGACGGCCATCTGTGGGAGATCGTTTTCAATCCGGATTTTCTGCCGCCAGCCTGAGAGCATGGTGTTTGAGCAGCGAGGCGCAGCTTCCACTTTTATAGTAATCCGTGCGGAAAACTATCTCGTCTTTCCGTTGCGTGATGTTAGGGTTTGGTCTTGTCGAATCGCGCGGCGGCCTGCCGCCGTTTTTAACCAATTGCTGAGACTCCACTCGCGATTCCGGCATTTGAACCATGCTGTTGCGTTAGAATCATGATATTTCATCTATCCGTGCGATTGGGGAGGTAGAATATTAATTCATTCCCCAACGTCAATTTAGGATGCCGGGCGACAGCAAAAACCGGTCCATGAAGATGAGTCATTCACGGCATGGACCGAGCAACCTCACGTAAGACAAGCCCAAATGGATGAGACATGATTAAAAAACTCGCGGCAGAGTTCTTTGGAACGTTCTGGTTGGTTTTCGGTGGCTGCGGCGCCGCCGTGCTTTCGGCGGCTTTCCCGGAATTGGGCATCGGCTTCGCAGGTGTAGCCCTGGCTTTCGGCCTGACCGTCCTGACCATGGCTTTCGCGGTCGGCGGTATCTCCGGCGGTCATTTCAACCCGGCCGTCTCTCTGGGCCTGGCTGTCGGCGGCCGGTTCAGCTGGGCTGAGCTGGTGCCCTACTGGATCGCGCAGGTCGTCGGGGGGCTCGCTGGCGCGGCGGTGCTCTACGCCATCGCCAGCGGCAAGCCCGGCTTCGAAGTCGGCGGCTTTGCCTCCAACGGCTTCGGCGATCTTTCACCCGGCAAATACGGCATGATCGCCTGCCTGATCGCCGAGATCGTGCTCACGGCAGCCTTCCTCGTCATCATCCTGGGCTCGACCTCCAAGGTGGCGCCGGCCGGCTTTGCGCCGATCGCCATCGGTCTTGGCCTGACGCTGATCCATCTGATCTCGATCCCGGTCACCAACACCTCGGTCAACCCCGCCCGTTCGACGGCTGTCGCCTTCTTTGCGCAGACCGGCGCCGTGAACCAGCTCTGGCTGTTCTGGGTTGCGCCTTTGGTCGGCGCCATCGTTGGCGGCCTGATCTGGAAAGTGCTGCTGGAACCCGAGCAGGCCTGAGCTCCTCTGCAGGAAGATAGGAAGACAAGCAAGCGGCGATCGGCCCTCCGGTCGCCGCTTTTGCTTGGCCGCAAGGAAACGGAGTATTGCCGGATACGGCTGGGATTTCGCGGAATCACCCGGGAGGCGTTTTCATCAAGACGCGCTTTTGCTCTGGGGGTTGAAGCCGGGCAGGGCCATGGCTATAAGCCGCTCACCTCAACCCAAAGAAACCAGGACGATCATGGCTCTCGAGCGCACCTTTTCGATCATCAAGCCCGACGCGACCAACCGCAACCTCACCGGCGCCATCAATGCCGTGTTCGAGAAGGCAGGCCTGCGTATCGTCGCCCAGAAGCGCGTCCGCATGACCCGCGAGCAGGCCGAGACCTTCTACGCCGTGCACAAGGAGCGTCCCTTCTTCGGCGAGCTCGTCGAGTTCATGATCTCGGCCCCCGTCGTCGTGCAGGTGCTGGAAGGCGAGAATGCCGTCGCCAAGCATCGCGAAGTGATGGGCGCCACCAACCCGGCCAATGCTGCCGAGGGCACCGTCCGCAAGCTCTATGCGCTGTCCGTCGGTGAGAACTCGGTGCATGGCTCGGACTCGCTCGACAATGCCAAGATCGAGATCGCCCAGTTCTTTTCGGGCAACGAGATCGTCGGCTGAGACGACCGGCAACTGCAGAGCTGATTGTGTAGCGCACGTTCAGCTCGCGCGGCCTTGCCCCGCGCCGAACAGACACCTTTCAAGGCGGATCCTTCGCGTCCGCCTTTCTCCATTTCTAATTTTCTACTAAATCTATAGAAAATAATTGACATATGCGGGCCGCCGTCGCACCCTTCGACCATGACGAGCGGGCATCCCTGATTTCCCCGCAAGCCGAACCTGTGGAGGGGATCGCATGACCAATTGTTGTTGCTGCTGAGTCCTTTGCATTCGGGCGCCGGACCAGCATTGCACCTCCTACACCCTTCATCACCGCATCGACGTTGCCGAGCGTTTTACAATGCTCCTGTGCAGCGCATGGCGGATCGCGTCTTCAAGGATCTCACATGACATCGCTCAATCGCCGCCTGTTCCTGGCCGCTGGCCTGGCTCTCGGCACCGCGTTCGGCGGGGCCGCCCATGCGGCCGACAACAAGGTGACCATCGGCTTTCAGACCGGGGTCGACCCGGCCAAGGCCGCGCAGGCCGCGGGCGCCTATGAAAAGGCGACGGGCTGGCAGATCGCCTGGCGCAAATTCGACTCCGGCGCCGACGTGATCGCGGCCATCGCCTCGGGCGACGTGCAGATCGGTTATGTCGGTTCGAGCCCGCTCGCCGCGGCCGCCAGCCGCCAATTGCCGATCGAGACGATTTTCGTCGCCGCCCTCCTGGGCGATTCCGAGGAACTGGTGGTGCGCGACACCATCAAGGACCCCAAGGATCTCGCCGGCAAGAAGATCGGCGTGCCCTTCGTCTCCACCTCGCATTACAGCCTGCTGGCGGCGCTCAAGCATTGGGGCATCGCGCCCAAATCGGTGCAGATCCTCAATCTGCGTCCGCCTGAACTGGCTGCGGCCTTCGAGCGCGGCGATATCGACGGCGGCTATGTCTGGGATCCGGCCTTGGGCAAGCTGAAGGAAAAGGGCAGGGTGCTGGTATCCTCGGCCGACGTCGCCAAATGGGGCGCGCCGACCTTCGATGCCTGGATCGCTTCGAAGGACTTTGCCAAGGCGCATCCCGACGTGGTGACCTCCTTCGTCAAGGTCACCGGCGAGGCCTACAAGACCTATCGGGACAATCCGGAGGCCTGGAGCGTCGACTCCGATCAGGCCAAGGCGATCGCCCGGCTCACCGGTTCCAAGCCCGAGGATGTGCCGGGCCTTCTGAAGGCGAATGTCTGGCCGCTTCTGGCCGAGCAATCCTCGCCCGACCTTCTCGGCGGCGCCACGGTCAAAGCGATCGCGGATACAGCCGGCTTCCTCGCCGAACAGAAGAAGATCCCGGCGGTGCTGCCCGACTATTCCGCCTATGTGAACAAGGCCTTCGCCGCACAGGCCCTGACGGAGCTTTCCTCTCAATAGGCTTTCGTCGGCTTGCCCGCCCCGGGATCTCCTCCCTCCCGGGGCGGGCCTTATTCGATGCATTGAAACGGTGGCCCATCGTCATTGCGAGCGCAGCGAAGCAATCCAGTCTCGCCTCGCCCAGGGCCTGGATCGCTTCGCTGCGCTCGCAATGAGGTTCCAAGGGCAGAAAGGGGTTCCCGTGTCCGCTCTGTCCGCCCGTGACGTCAACGTCGTCTATTCCGGAAGAGGAGGGCGTTCCGTCACCGCCCTCAGCAATGTCTCCCTCACCATCGAATCCGCCGAGTTCGTCGTGGCGGTCGGGGCGTCCGGCTGCGGCAAGACCACCTTGCTCAAGCTCCTTGCCGGGTTTCTGCCACCGAGTTCGGGAACGATCAGCCTTGGCGGCAAGCCGGTGACGGGGCCTGGCGGCGAGCGCGGCGTGGTGTTCCAGGACGATGCCCTTTTTCCCTGGCTTTCGGTGCGCGGCAATATCGAGTTTGGCCCCAGGCTTGCCGGGCTCGATACGGCCGTGCGCAGGGAGCGCTGCGGACGCATCATCGATCTGGTGGGTCTTGCCGAGTTCGCCGATCACAGGATCTGGGAATTGTCAGGCGGCATGCGCCAGCGTGTCGGCATGGCGCGCGCACTCGCCAACGAGCCCGAAATCCTGCTGATGGACGAACCGCTGGGCGCTCTCGATGCGCTCACGCGCGAGAAGATGCAGGAACTGCTGATCCGCTTGTGGGACCGCACGCAACGCAGCGTCTTCCTGATCACGCATAGTGTGGAAGAGGCGATCTTCCTTGCCACCCGCATCGTGGTGCTGTCGCCGCGCCCGGGGCGCATCACGCGCGAGTTCCATACCGATTTCTCACGCCGGGTCCTGGCCGGGGAGAGCAGCCGGTCGATCAAGTCCGATCCTGCCTTCATCGCCCTGCGCGAGCGAGTGCTCGCGGCCGTGCTGAAGGGAGCGGATGCATGAGCGATCTCGCCAATTCCGTCAGTCTGGACGATGTCGAGGAGCAGAACGGCAAGAGCGGCTCGCGCAAATCCGCTTTGCCGCTCGGCGCGACGCCGGTGCGCGTCCTCACCATCCTCGGCCTGCTGCTGCTCTGGTCGGTTGCCAGCTATTTCGAATGGCTGCCGGCCTTTTATTTGCCGTCGCCGCGCGCGGTGGTCGAACAGCTCGTCACGGTCGCCACGGAGGGCTATGCCGACGCGACCCTGCTTCAGCATTTCGACGCCAGCCTCTGGCGCATCCTTGCCGCCTTGCTGATCGCGCTGGTGACGGCCGTGCCGGCCGGCATCGCCATCGGCCTCAGCCCGATCGCCCGTGGCGTTCTTGATCCGATCATCGAATTCCTGCGCCCGGTGCCGCCGCTTGCCTATCTGCCGCTGATGGTGATCTGGTGCGGCATCGGCGAGACCACCAAGGTACTGATCATCCTGATTGCGATTTTCGCGCCGGTGGCCATCACCACGGCGGGCGGGGTCGCTACCGTGCCGCCGGACCGGGTGGACGCGGCGCGAGCGCTGGGGGCGCGGCGCTGGCAGGTGCTCTGGCACGTCATCCTGCCCAACGCGTTGCCGTCGATCCTGACGGGCATCCGCATCGGGCTCGGTGTCGGCTGGTCGACGCTGATCGCGGCCGAACTGGTTGCCGCCTCCCAGGGGCTCGGCATCATGATCAAGACGGCTTCGGATTTCCTGCAGACCGATATCGTCGTTCTCGGCATCTTCGTGATCGCCCTGGTGGCGATCGGCTTCGAATGGCTGGTTCGCCTTGCCGAAAGGCTGCTGGTGCCCTGGCATGGCAAGGCTTGAGGCCGGCTCGCCGGTTCGGATTTTCTTCTTGTCGGGTTTGCGCTGCTCCTCAAGCAAAGTGAGTGGCTAACGAAACGCTTCTACGCGATCGGCAGCCGTTCGATGGCGTCGACCCGATCGGGATAGAAGGCGAGGTGGTCCTTGATAGCCGCCACCGAGGGGTAGGGTGCTTCATAGCTCCACACGGCGTTGACCCCGCGCTCGCCGGTCGCCGGCAGGCTGAAATAGGAGCAGTCGCCCTTATAGGGGCAATAGGTGGCGTGGTCGCTGCGCGTCAGCGCGCTCATGTCGACATCGTCTCGCGGAACATAGAGCACAGCCGGATAGGAGGCTTCCTGCAGCCGGAGAGCCTTCAGGCTGTCCGCGATCACCCGCCCGCCGGCCCGGACGACGATGCGCTCCCGGCTGGGTTCGACGGTGATCGGGTGGTCGGGGCTTGGGATCTTGATGACCTTATCCGTCATGGCATGGCTGTCCTTCGTTTGAGCAAAGTGCGATTTCTTCGAATCGAACTTTGCTCTCCAACTCTTGTTTCGACGCGTTTTCTTAATCGAAAAGTCTATCAGCTGTTCTGGAAACGCTTCAGTCCGCGACCGACGGAAGCGCCCGGCAGGCTACCTTGCGCTGGCCCAGGCCGGCGGCGAGATAGGCTCCGCCCACATGGAAGGCGGCGATCGCCAGCAAGGTCCAGGCGAAGGCGGTGCCGATGCCGCCCGCATCGGTACGTGCGCCGAGTATGGTAAAGAACAGCCCGCCCAGAACCGCCACGCTGATTGCGGCGCTGACCTGGAGAGTGGAGTTCACGATGCCGCCGACCAGGCCGGCATGATGGGGCCCGACACGTTCGACGATCGCTCGCATCATGGTCGGCATCGAGGTGCCCATGCCGAGGCCGATGAAGCCGAGTGCGGGGGCCATGAGCAGAAGAGGCGGCATCGCGCCGGGCGGGAAGGCCAGCACCAGCAGGGCGGTCGCGGCGGCGCCGAAGGCCGAACTGCTGAAGCCGAAGGCCGGCGCGAAACCGCCAGTGAGGCGGCTGATCGCCGGACTGAAGGTGGATCCGGCCAGGAAGCCAGCCGAGAAGGGCAGGATGGCCAGCCCCGCATGCCAGGCGCTGTAGCCGAGCGCGCCCTGCAGATAGATCGAATAGGTCAGGAAGAAGGTCGCCATGGCGTAGAGCGTCAGGATGGCGGCGATGCCGCGAACCAGACCCGGCAGGCGGAAGATGCTGAGATCGATCAGCGGGTCGCCGCCCGCGCGGGCAAGACTGAGCTCGTAGCGGCGGAAGAGTTCGACGAAGACCGGCGTTGCCAGCAACATCAGGACGGACCACCAGGGCCAACCGCGTTCACGGCCCTCGACAAGGGGCACCACCAGACTGCTGAGTGCCAGGCTCGAGAGAACGACGCCGCCGAGATCGAGACGCGGCCGCTTTTCGCTGCGGGTTTCGCGCAGCAGCGGAATAGCGGCGAGAAAGGCAACGAGTGCGATGGGAAGGTTGATCAGGAAAATCAGACGCCAGCCGAAGCCGTCGAGGTCCGCGCCGACGAGGGCGCCGCCCAGCAACTGGCCGACGATGGAGGACAGGCCAAGCACCACGCCATAGATGCTGAGCGCCCGCCCGCGTTCATGCGCCGGGAAGAGGGCGTGGACGGAGGCGAGTGCCTGGGGCGCCATGGCTGCTGCGGCGAGGCCTTGCAGCATTCGCGCCGCGATCAGCACGGCCGGCGACCAGGCGAGGCCGCACAGGGCCGAGGCGACGGCAAAGCCCGCCAGGCCCGCCATGAAGATTGCCTTGCGGCCGAAAATATCGCCGAGCCGTCCGCCCGTGATCAGGAAAACCGCATAGATCACGGCATAGCCCGATATCACCAGCTGCACGTCGGCGGCGGTGCTGTGGAGGCCGGTCGTGATGGCCGGCATGGCGACATTGACGATGAAGAAGTCGAGAGGGGCCAGAAAGGCGCCGGTCAGCAGAATGGCCAGAGCCGACCAGCGGCGAGGGTCGGGCGATGGGCTGATCGGCCGGGTAATATCGGAAACGCTGAGTGCCGAGTCTGGCATTGCAGGACCTCGTTCTGAAAAATATTAAATACGTACGAGCGTATTATTTCGGGATGATGATGCGCGTTCGAAGTTAAGCTTGAGTCCAGCAGGTCTCAACGCAGGACGGAAGCAAACAGGAATTTCTTGAAACGCTCGACCGGTTCGGGGGTGCGTTCCGTCTTCGCGGCCAGGAAGGCTCCCTGCAGCGAAGAGAGGATGAAGGCGGCAGCCTCGTGACAGTCGAACCCTTTCGGCAGCTTGCCGAGCCGGACGGCAGCCTCCAGGCAATAACTCATGGCGCGCCGGCTCTCGGCGAAGATATCGAGCAGTTCGAGGCGGATCGCCTCGCTGTCGCTGCTGGATTCGGCCGCAAAATTGCCGAACATGCAGCCACAACGCATGCCGTTCTGCTTGAAGCGCTCCGTCCTGGCGTCGATATAACCTCGAATGCGCTCGAGAGGCGGCTGGTTGTCGTCGAGCAGCGTCTTGTGGGCGTCCTCGCGCTTTTCGGCGCGATAGAGACCCAGTACCTCCAGGCCGAAAGCTTCCTTGGAGGTGAAATGGTTGGTGAAGCACCCCTGCGGGACGCCGGCCGCACGCACGACGTCGCGCACACTGGTGGCGTTGTAGCCATGTTCATGGATCAGGCCGAGCCCGGCGATAAGAAGCTTTTCACGGTTCGATGCGCGTGCCATTCTTCCAATATGTACGACCGTATTATTTTGTCAAGATATTATCGTAGAGCGGGAGGGCGACAAGTTCGGGTTGACGTCGCGCCGTACTTTGCCCTCCCCATCGAGGGGAGGGTCGTTGCGCCTCGCATTCACCTGAACCCGTTGCCCTCTGGGGAGCGAGCCTGAAGACCTGCACCCCGGGTTCTAGCCCTTCTTTGCCTGATGGCTGGTGGAGGCCTTCAGGCGGCGTTCGAGCCACAGGCTGTAGCGCGAAGCCGGGAAGCAGATCAGGAAATAGACCAGGGCGGCGAAGGCATAGGCTTCCGGATAGGAATGCGGCCAGATCTGCTCATTGGTGGCGGCCGTGTTCCTGACGGCGGTGAGAAAGTCGATCATGCCGATGAAGCCGATCAACGGGGTGCTGAGCAGGACGCCGATGCCCAGATTGACCAGAGGCGGGATGATGGCGCGCAGGGCCTGCGGCAGGATCACCAGGCCGGTCGTCTGCCAGTAGCTCAGGCCCAGGGCCCGGGCCGCCTCGCCCTGGCCGGCCGGCAGGGCCTGCATGCCGGCCCGGATCACCTCCGCCAGATAGCAGGCGATGAAGAGGGTCAGGGCGACTTCGACGCTGAAGAACAGGTTCACGTCGAAATAGGGCAGGGCCATCGGCACGATCAGGCTGGAGACATAAAGCACCACCAGCATCGGCATGCCGCGCACGATCTCGATGAAGCTGGTGCTGACCAGACGCACGCCGCCCATGCTCGAACGGCGCCCCAGGGCCAGCGGAATGGCGATCAGGAAGGACGAGGCATAGGCGATCGTCCAGATCAGCATGGTCAGCGGCAGGCCACCCCAATCATTGGTCGAGACGATGACGCCGGAGAAGTAGCCGCGCAGCAGCAGGCAGGTGACCAGGGGCACCGCGATCCAGGCGAGGATCAGGCCCCGCCCCCAGAAGCGCGGAATGGTGCTGAGGCCGGCCAGGCCGAACATCAGGACCAGGCTGAGAATCGGACGCCAGAGGAGGTCGGACGGGTAGGTCCAGAACAGCATCAGCTTGAGATTGACGCCGACGAAAGCCCAGCAGGCGCCGCCATTGGCCTGGCAATCCTGCGCGGTGCCTGACCAGGTCGCCCGGATGAAGGCCCAGTCGATCAGATGCGAACCGACCCAGGCGATCAGGGCCAGCACGACGAGCGTAATGGTCGTGTTGAGGGGGGATGAAAACAGGCCGGCCTTCAGCGTTTGCCAACGCCGGCTCGAGCGTATCCGCGCTGCATCGGGTAGGGACATCGAACTCATTTAGCGATGATCCCTCGCTTGGCCAGGCTGCGATTATAAAGATTGATCAGGTAGGAGGTCGGCATGCTCACGGCCAGGAAGACGGCGACGAGCACGATGATGGTCTCGACCGCGTTGCCGGTGTTGTTGGCGCTGGTCTTGATGATGGCGGTCACCTCGGTAAAGCCGATGAGGATGCCGAGCGTGGTGTCCTTGGTGAGGTCGAGATAGCTCGACGTCATCAGGGGCGTGATCACACGCATCGCCTGCGGCATCACGATGAGGCGCATGATGCGCCCGCGCGGCAGGCCGATCGCCCGGCCGGCTTCCCACTGGCCGATATTGACGGATTCGATGCCGCTGCGCACGCTTTCGGAGATACTGGCGGAATAGTAGATCGTCAGCCCGACGAGCATGGCGGCGAATTCCGGCGTGAGGGTGATGCCGCCGCGGATGTTGAAGCCCTGCAGCACGGGCAGATCCGGCGTGAAGGTGATACCGGCGAGCCAGATCCAGGCGAAGGCGATGGCGGGAAAGAGGGCAAGCACGCCAAGAAGGCCGAACGCCGAGAGGGGATGCTGCAGGCGGCGGATGAAGGCCCTGACCGCGATGGCGAGCAGCACCAGCACCGCGGCCAGCAGCCACAGGCTCTGGCCATTGCCGATCTCGACCCAGGGCAGGAAGATGCCGCGCACCGACAGGAAGGTCGAACCGAAAGGCTGCAAGGCCTGCCTTGTAGGGGGCAGGGCCTGGGTCAGGGCGATCCAGAAGAACAGCTGCAGGGGCAGGGGCGTGTTGCGGATCAGTTCGACATAGGCCTGTACGAGGCGGGAGAGCAGCAGATTGCCGGACAGGCGGGCAATACCGAGTGTCGTGCCGAGGACGGTGGCGAACAGGCAGCCGAGCACGGCGAGCTTGAGCGTGTTGAGCAGGCCGACCGCGATGGCGCGTCCATAGCTGTCGCCGGCCTGATAGACGAGCAGGCTCTCGGTGATGTCGAAATTGGCCGGCTGCCAGAGATAGTCGAGCCCGGGCGCCATGCCGAGACGGTGCATGCTGGCCAGGATGTTATGGCAGATGAGGCCAAGGAACAGAGCCAGGGCAGCGATCAGCAGGAGCTGGCCATAGGGATGGGCGCCCCACCACCGGCGGATCCTGCCGATGGGGCCGGGAACATCAGGGGAAGCTATGCTGATCGTGTCGGCCATCGAGGGATCCCAAAGGGGGCGGACCCGGAGTGTCGACCTTCAGGTCGACACCTGTTCGGCATGGGTCGCGTGAGGAGAATGCCGGTCCGAAGACCGACACTCCGATTCCGGACTGTCCTCAACGGAAGGGAGGCGAATAGATCAGGCCGCCCTTGGTCCACAGATTGTTGAGGCCGCGATCGAAGCCGATCTTCGTGCTCTTGCCGAGATTGCGCTCGAAGATCTCGCCGTAATTGCCCACTTTCTTGATGATGTTGTAGGCGAATTTCGGGTCGAGGCCGATGGCCTGGCCGAGGGACGGATCGACGCCGAGGAAGCGCTTGATGGCCGGATCCTCGCTGGTGAGGAACGTATCGACATTCTGGCTGGTGATGCCGAATTCCTCGGCCTGGATGGTGGCATAGACGGTCCAGTTCACGATTTCGAGCCAGCGGTCGTCGCCGCCCAGAACCGCCGGCGCCAGGGGCTCCTTGGACAGGCGTTCGGGCAGCAGCACATATTCGTCCGGGTTGGGCAGGGCGGCGCGGCGCAGGCCGAGGTCGGTGCCGTCCTGCGTCAGCGCGTCGACGCGGCCGGAGGTCAAAGCCTGGGTGAAGGTGGCGGTATCCTCGATCACCACCGATTTGTAGGTCTTGCCGGTCTTCTTGAAGAAATCGGCGATGTTCTGTTCACCGGTGGTGCCGCTCTGCACGCCGATGGTGGCGCCGTCGAGTTCCGAGGCCTTGTTCACGCCCAGCGACTTCTTCACCAGGATGCCCTGGCCGTCATAGAACACCACCGGGCCGAAATGGAAATTCAGCTTGAAGGCGCGGGTGATGGTCTGGGTCACGGCCGAAAGCAGGATGTCGAACTGGCCGGCCTGGAGGGCGGGCAGGCGCTGCTGGGGCGAGGAATTGGTGAACTCGACCTTGTCGGGATCGTTGAACACGGTGATGGCGAGCGCCCGGCCGAAATCGACGAAGAACCCCTGCCAGCGGCCATTGGCGTCGGGCGCGAAGAAGCCGGCCTGGCTGCCGACGCCGACCTTGATGACGCCGCGCTCCTTGATCTTGTCGAGCGTGAGGCCGGCCTGGGCCGGCGCCGCGGCGATGAAGCCGGCCGCGAGTGCTGCGACGGCGAGGCCGGCGCCGCACGTGAAGCCGCGTTTGACTGTGTTCAGCATGGAAGTCCCTTTCATTCCCCGCATGGTCGATATCCACGACAGGGCGCCCCGTTTCTCTCTTATCTCACAGGCCCGGCGGCATGCGCCGGCGCCTGTGGTTTCGGAAGGATGTCACTGCTTCCAGGCATGATCGGGCGATTATACCGCGATAGCAAGGTCGGCAGCGGCGCCCCCGATCTCTGTCAGCTGTTTCATCCATTCAGCAGACTATGATCGTAAAATAAATTATTACACACTGTCCACTGGTTTATAAGTCAATTCACAAGCTGAAATTGGGTGTTACGCCTCGCTTCAAAGGCCGACATCGAAGAAGATCTGATCCATGGTCCGTCCCGGCTCGGCGCCCGGCGTGTCGCCGATGATGCGGGCCGGCACGCCAGCCACCGTCTTGTGCGGCGGCACCGACGCGGTCACCACCGAGCCGGCGCCGACGCGGGCGCCTTCGCCGATCTCGATATTGCCGATCAGCTTGGCGCCCGAGCCGATCAGCACGCCCTTGCGAATCCTGGGGTGGCGCTGGCCGGACTGTATGCCGCTGCCGCCCAGCGTCACCGATTGCAGGATCGAGACGTCATCCTCGATCACGGCCGTCTCGCCGATGACGATGCCGGTGGCGTGGTCGAAGAAGATGCCGCGTCCGATCGGAACGGCGGGATGGATATCGACTTGCAGCACCTCGGAGACCCGGCTTTGCAGATAGAGGGCGAAATTGCGCTGGCCGTGCCGCCACAGCCAATGGGCAAGACGGTGCAATTGCAAAGCATGGAAGCCCTTGAAATAGAGCAGCGGCTCCAGATAGCGTTGGCAGGCCGGATCGCGCTCGAGCACGGCCTGGATGTCGGCCCGTATGCCCAGGCAGATGCCGGGATCGGCGGCGATCGCCGTGCGGAAGGCATGGCGCAGCACCGAGGCCGGCATGTCCGGATGCTCGATGCGCTGGACCAGGCGCTGGATCAGGGCATCTTCGAAGGAAGTATGATCGAGCACGCCGGCATAGAATTGAGTGGCGAGTTGCGGCTCGGCGGCGATTGCGGCCTGCGCCTCGTCGATCAGCCGGCCCCAGATCAGGTCGGATACGGCGCCCGGCCTTCCGGTCCGGCGCGAGAGCTTGCGGCTGTTCGAGGCGTTCATGGCGGCCCCTCCGATCAGCGTGCGCCGGCCGTGCCGGTACGCTTGGCGAGTGAACGCTCGAGGCTGCCGAGCGCATCATAGATGAGCACGGCCAGGAGCGCGACGATGATGCCGCCCTGCAGGATGTAGGCGGTGTTGGTGGTGGTGATGCCGGCCATGATCACTTCGCCGAGGCTCTTGGCGCCGACGGTGGAGCCGATGGTGGCCGTGCCGAGATTGACCACGAAGGAAAGGCGTATCCCGGTCAGGATCACCGGGAGGGCGAGCGGCAGCTCGACCTTGGTGAGGCGCTGCCAGCCGGTCATGCCCATGCCGCGGGCTGCGTCGAGAGCCGTGGCCGGAACGCTCTTCAGGCCCGCCATGGTGTTTTCGAAGATCGGCAGCAATCCATAGAGCGTAAGGGCGAGCAAGGTCGGCTCCGCCCCGAAGCCGAGCGAGGGCACCGCGATGGCGAGCACGGCGATCGGCGGAAAGGTCTGGCCGATATTCACGATGGTCCGCGACAGCGGCAGGAACTCGGCGCCCGCCGGCCGCGTCACGAAGATGCCCGCCAGCAAGGCGAGCGCCCCGCCGATGAAGGTGGAGACGGCGACCAGGCCGAGATGGCTGAGGGAAAGGAACAGGAGGCTGCCCTGGCGATAGACCGCCGGCGCCCCATTGTCGTTGAGGCCGGCCAGGATCGGCGCGAACAGCTCGGTGTCGAGCAGCAGGAGCAGCAGCAGGATAAGGGCGAGCGCCCTGGCGCCGTAACCGAGCCATTTCATGCCGGGCTATCCTCGACGCGATGCGCATCGGCCCCGGCCAGGTCGAGGATGGCCGGCAGGGTGATGCGTCCGCGCGGCGTGCCGTCCGCCGCCGTGACGGGCAGGGCCTGCACCCGAGCCCACAGCAATTCGGAGAGCGCGTCGCGCAGTGTCGCATTTTCCTGCACGGGCTTGCCCTCTGCGGTGCCCGGCTGCACGGAATCGGCCACCCTGAGCAGGGAGAGCAGGCGCAGCGAACGGTCGGGTCCGCCGATCAGGCGCTCGACGAAACCGGGCGCCGGATGGGTGAGGATCTCGGTCGGCGTGGCGTATTGCAGGAGCTTGCCGCCATCCATCACGCCGATGCGGTTGCCCAGCAGCATGGCCTCTTCCATGTCGTGGGTGACGAGGACAACGGTGATGCCGAGCCGGCGCTGCAGGGCGAGCAGGTCCTCCTGCGCCTTGGCGCGGATGATCGGATCGAGCGCCCCGAAGGGTTCGTCCATCAGCAGCACGGCGGGCTCTGCTGCCAGGGCTCGGGCGACGCCGACGCGCTGCTGCTGGCCGCCGGACAATTGATGCGGCAGTTTTTCGGCATAGAGGGCCGGGTCGAGATCGAACAGGCGGAGCAGTTCGTCGACGCGCCTGGCGATCCGCCCCTGGTCCCAGCCGAGCAGGCTCGGCACGGTGCCGATATTGCGGGCCACCGTCCAATGCGGGAACAGGCCGTGGCCCTGGATGGCATAGCCGATGCCGCGCCGCAGTTCCTCGCCCGACAGGCCGGAGGTGTCCTGGCCGTTGATCAGCACGGTGCCCGTGGTCGGCTCGATCAGCCGGTTGATGATGCGCAGCAAAGTGGACTTGCCGCTGCCTGAGGTGCCGACCAGCACGGTGATCGTGCCGCGCTCGATGGTGAGCGAAACATTGTCGACGGCCAGCTGGGAGCCGAAACGGCGGCTGACTTGCCTGACTTCGATCATGCGTGCCGTCCTTTGAGTGTATCGACGATGGCATCGAGGATGATGGCCGCCGAAAAGGCGAGGGCGATGGTGGGGATGGCGCCGAGCAGGACGAGATCGATGGCGGTGGCGCCCATGCCGTTCTGCACATAGACGCCGAAGCCGCCGCCGCCGATCCAGGCCGCGATCGTGGCCAGGCCGATATTCTGCACCAGCACGATGCGCACGCCCGTCAGGATCACTGGAAAGGCCAGCGGCAGTTCGACCTGGAACAGGCGCTGCCACTGCGTCATGCCCATGCCGCGGGCGGCATCCACCACATTGGGAGAGACCGAATCCAGGCCGATCGCCGTGTTGGAGACCACCGGCAGCAGGGCATAGAGGAAAAGCGCGATCAGGGCCGGCGAGGAGCCGGTGCCGTGCACGCCGATGGCCTCGACGACGGGATAGGTTTTGGCCAGGTAGGTCAGCGGCGCGATCATCAGCCCGAACAGCGCCAGGGACGGGATCGTCTGGATCATGTTCAGCGCCGGCAGCACCGCGCCGCGCAGCCCCTGGTGGCGCTGGCAGAGAATGCCGAGCGGCAGGCCGACGACGAGGGCGCCGAAAAGCGAAGCCAAGGCGAGTGTGACGTGCACCACGGCGTTTGCGGCGAAGCCCGAGCCGTTGGTGGCGTATTCCTTCATGATCGACAGCCCGTTCCAATGGCCGGAGAGCAGGAAGGCCAGGAAGACCGCCAGGGCGAGAACCAGGGCGACGACCCTCTGGAGCGGACGCAGCGCCAGCTTGACCAGCGCGTCGGTGAGCAGGATGGCAAAGGAGAAGGAGAGCAGCCAGAAGCCCGAGGCGGGACCGACCCGCGGCCGGGCACTGCCGGGTGGGATCAGGACTTGGGGTACCAGGCCGATCAGGATGGCAAGGAGCACCAGTGCACCGACGGCCAAGACGAGCCTGACGCGCGGCGAACTCCGGCGCAGGAGAGCGGCCAGGCAGAGGAGGAGCAGGGCGAGGCTGGCCCAGGCAAGCCCCGTGGGAAGCGCCTGGATGAAGCCGATGCCCTGGGCCTGGCCGATGCGGCTCGGCCGGAAATTGGCGAAAGGCAATGCCAGCGCCGAGGCCGCGATCACAGCCATGACGGCGCCGAGCTTGTCGAAGGCCAGGGCATTTTTGCCCGTGGCGACGGGCGGCGCCGGGAAAGCGCTGTTGTCGGCCTGTACTTCCCCGGCGCTTGAACTCACTTCACCAGGCCTTTCTTCTTCAGATAGTCGGCCGCCACGTCCTTGGCCGCCTCGCCATCGACCTGGATTCGGCCGTTTAGCTCCTGCAGCGTGGTGAGGTCGAGGCTGGCGAAGACCGGCTTCAGCCATTCGGCAATTTCGGGATGGGCCTTGAGCACGGATTCGCGAATGACCGGCGCCGGGGCGTAGACGGGCTGGACGGACTTGTCGTCGTCGAGCACCACGAGATTGCCGGCGGCGATGCCGCCATCCGTGCCATAGACCATGGCGGTGTTGACGCCGTCGGTCTGCTCGGCCGCCGCCTTGATGGTGGACGCGGTGTCGCCGCCGGAAAGCACCACGAGCTGGTCGGAAGAGAGTTTGAAGCTGTAGGTCGTCTGGAAGGCGGGCAGGGCGCCGGCGCTGTTGACGAACTCGGCGGAGGCGATCAGCTTCACCTTGCCGCCGCCCGTGACGAACTTGCCGAAATCGCCGAGCGACTTCAGCTTGTTGGCATCGGCCAGGTCCTTGCGGACGGCGATGGCCCAGGTGTTGTTGGCGGGAGCAGGATCGAGCCACACCAGCTTGTTGGCGTCGTAGTCGAGCTTCTTGGCCTCGGCATAACCCTTGGCGGCGTCCTTCCACAGGCTGTCGTCGGCCTTGTTGAAGAAGAAGCCGGCATTGCCGGTATATTCGGGATAGAGATCGATATCCCCGGCCACCAGCGCCTTGCGCACGATCGGCGTGGTGCCGAGCCCGACCCGATTGTTGACCGACAGCCCATGGGACTCCAGGACCTGCACGATCAGGTTTCCGAGCAGATTGCCCTCGGTGTCGATCTTGGAAGCAACGGTGACGTCGGCGGCCTGGGCGGCGCCGGCGGTTGCCATCATGGCCGCGGCGGCAACCCAGGATGTCAGCCGTGCCGCTCTCTTGCCGAAGAGGGAGCGCAGGGGGGATGAGAATGGCATTTGTGGTCCTCTTGATGTCCTTTGAACGACGCCGGAACTAGGAAGGGCTGTGCCGACGGTCGATGATTCAGATTCTGAAGTTGAGGGAGACCCCGTATGTGGTTGATCCGACTCCGGAACTCGGGCCGGCCGTCATTGTTCAGGCATCTCGTGCCGGCCCCGTCGCGAAGCTGGCGCAGAGCGCCGCGACACCGATCCACAGGCTGGCCGACCAATAGGTGACGATCGCCAGAGGATGGGTGCTGCGGCACAGCGATCTTGCAAGCTGGCAAATATCGCTGTTGCTGACAAGGCAGAGACTGGCATCGGGAAGCGAGAGATAGTTGTAGCCGATCACATCCCGGTAGGTCATCCACCACCAGGCGAAGGACAGCGCGACGATGACAGCCCCGGAGATCTGCAAAAGGCGAGTGAATACGGGCAGGGCACTCATGAAAGGCTCAGCCCGAGCGCCTGCAGGATCTCTCGGCGCAGATGAACCAGTTCCGTATCGTCGCGGTGGCGCGGATAGGGCTTGTCGACGGCAAATTCCGCCTTGATGCGCGCGGGCCTGTCGGAGAACACGATCACGCGGGAGGCGAGCAGCAGGGCTTCCTCGACATCGTGGGTCACCAGCAGGGCGGTGAAGCCGGTGCGCTGCCAGAGCGACACCAATTCGTCCTGCAGGGCGAGGCGTGTCAGGGAATCGAGCTTGCCGAGGGGTTCGTCGAGCAGCAGCAGGGACGGGTCGTGCACCAGCGCCCGCGCCAGCGAGGCCCGCTGCGCCATGCCGCCGGAAAGCTGGTGGGGATAGGCGTCGGCGAAGCGCTCCAGACCGACCAGCGCCAGGGCCTGGCCGATGCGGTGGCGCTCGCGGGCGAGCACGCCGCGCGCCTCCAGCCCGGCCGCGACATTCTTGCGGACCGTCAGCCAGGGAAACAGGGTCGGGTCCTGAAAGACCAGGATGCGGGAGGGATCGGGGGCCATGACCGGCTGGCCGTCGGCCAGGATGGCGCCGGCGGCAGGCGGTTCGAGCCCGGCGATCAGACGCAGCAAGGTCGACTTGCCGCAGCCCGAGGGACCGAGCAGGGCGACGAACTCGCCGGGCTCGACCTTGAGGTCGACGCTGTCCAGCACGGGCAGATCTGCGCCGGAGAGATCGAAATGATGGCTGACGGCATGCACGTCGATGCCGATGCTGTGGCTCGATGCAGCCATCAGATGAAGCCCTTCTGCCAGGTAAGGAGGCGATCGCGCAGCACGAAGAGCAGCTTCACGATGCCGGCGCAGATGACGGACATGATCAGCAGCGTGGCATAGACATTGGCATAGCCCGAATAGGCGGTCTGGAACTGGATGTACCAGCCGAGCCCGTATTTGGCGCCGAGCATCTCGGCGACCACCAGCACCGCGAAGGAATAATAGAGCCCCATGAACAGGCCGACGAAGACATGCGGCAGGGAGGCGGGGATGGCGATGTTGCGGATCAGGTACCAGCTCCCGGCGCCGAAGATGCGGCTGACGTCGTAGAAGGCCCGGTTGACCGAGGCGACGCCGGAGGCTGTCAGGATGGCGACGGGTATGCCGGAGGCCAGCGCCACGATGAACACGCTCGCATCGAAGGTATTGGGGAAGAAATAGAAGGTGCAGGGGATCCAGGCCGTGGCCGGGATCGGGCCGATCAGCTTGAGGACGGGCATGCCCCAATAGCTGAAGCGCTTCGACCAGCCGAGCGCCACCCCGAGTGCATAGCCGACGGCGATGCCCGAGAGAAAGCCGGCTGCCCACAGGCGCAGCGAATAGGCGATGCAGATCAGGAGGCGCTGGCTCTCGGTGACATAGACGTGGAGCAGGCCGTGCGGCGGCGAGAAGAACGGCTTGGGCAGCCATCCGGTCTTGGCCGTCGAGAGTTCCCACAGCGCCAGCCAGATGCCGATCGCCGCGAACCAGGGGCCGTAATGCAGGAGCGTGCGCCCCAGCCCGCCGAGGCGCTGGATGGTGAGGGCTAGCACGAGGAAGGCCAGCGAGGCCGTGCCGGCCAGGGCGGCGAACAGCCCGGCGCTACCCCAGGGCACCACGTCGGGCAGGCCGATGGTGATCGCGGCCGTGGCCGCGAACGTTGCCGAGGCCAGGAGCCCATGTTTCCACACGCGGTTCCAGAGCGCGGGCAGGGCGGCCCGTGACGGCGGCGTCGCCTCGAGGATCCCGGGAGTGGGTGCGCGCAGGGTGTCGCTCATCGCAAGGCCTCAGGCGAGCAGGTTGATGGTGACCCGTTCGGCGAACTCCTTGGGATCGGTGGTGGGATCGAGCACCTTGACCAGCTTGAGGTCCTCGGCGGCGAGGCGGATCTGGTCGACCAGAGGCTGGCCGATCGGATGGTTGTGATAGACCAGCGTTCCCAGGATTTCGGTGAGCTGGGCGGCCGTCAGGCCGGCCGGCTTCAGCGTTTCGAAATACCACTGCGCCACCTCGTCGGGATGGCTGGCGGTATATTCGTGGATCTCGATATTCGCCTCGGCGAGGCGGCGCAGGGCGTCCCTGTTGGCATCCAGGAAGGGCCCGCTGGCGCCGAGGACGCAGCAGGTGTGGCCCTCGTAGAAGCCGGTCTGGGTGTCGGCGATCTTGGTGAAGCCGAACTGCTTTTCGATGGCCCAGGCCCAGGGGTCGAGATGGGCCGCGAGCTCGACGTCGCCCCGGTTCAGCGTCTCGCCGACCAGTTCGAAGGGCACGGCCTTCCAGGTCACGTCGGTTTCAGGGTCGAGCCCGGCCTTGGCGAAGCTGACCTGAAAGGCGACCTGGGGCGGGGCGCCGATGCCATAGGTGGCGATCGTCTTGCCCTTCGCGTCGGCCAGTGTCTTGATGCCGGAATCCTTGCGCGCCAGCAGGCGTTGGCAGCCGCCATGCGAGCCGACGAACAGCTTGACGTCGAAGCCCTGTTCGAGCGGTTTCAGCCAGTCGCCGATCAGCCCGGCGCCGGCATCGGCCTTGCCGGTGGCAAGGGCCTGGATCAGCGTCTGGCCGCTGGCGCCCTGATAGAACAGCTCGACATCGAGATTGTGCTTGGCATAGATGCCCTTCGCCGCGCCGAAGCCGAGCGGCGAATGGCAGGCGGCCACCTCCGTCCAGGCCAGGCGGATCTTGGGCGCGGGCGCCGCGATGGCCGGCGAGAGGATCCGTCCGCCGACGGCCCCGAGGGAAGCGAGGGCACCGGCCGCTCCGGCCAGTTTGAGCGCCTTGCGGCGCGAGAAAGCGGGAAGTCTGGACATGGGTTCCATCCGGGGCCGGTAGGATATGAGGAGCACTGTCATCCCCGGCGAGCGAAGCGAGGGAAGGGGATCCAAGGGATGACAGGCGCTATTCTCGAGCGATGTTTTAGGCCGCCTGGCGTTCTGCCGCGTCGTGCTCGCCTTCGGCGGCGGCCAGGGCCTGCGTCAGGTCGGCGATGATGTCGTCCGGGTGCTCGATGCCGATGGAGAGGCGCACATAGCCGGGCGTCACCCCGGTCGCGAGCTGGTCCTCGGGCGTCAGTTGTTGATGGGTGGTCGAGGCCGGGTGGATGGCGAGCGAGCGGGCATCGCCGATATTGGCAACGTGGTAGAGCAATTTGAGCGCATCGATGAAACGCTTGCCGGCCTCTATGCCGCCCTTGAGCTCGAAGCCGACCAGGGCGCCATAGCCGCCCTTGAGATAGGCCTCGGCGCGGCGGCGGTTCTCGTCCGACTGCAGGCCGGGGAAGATGACATGGCTGACACCGGGGTGCTTGGCGAGGAAGTCCGCCACCTTGACGGCATTCTCGTTGTGCTGACGCAGGCGCAGCGGCAGGGTTTCCAGCCCCTGCAGCAGCTGGAAGGCGTTGAAGGGCGACAGGGCCGCGCCGACGTCGCGCAGGAGCTTCACCCGCACGCGCAGAATATAGGCGATCGGCCCGAGCGGCTTGGCGGCCTCGGTCCAGATCGCGCCGTGATAGGCCTCGTCCGGCTGCGTCAGCAGGGGGAAGCGGTCGGCATGGTCTTCCCAGGGGAAATTGCCGCCGTCGACGATCAGCCCGCCGATCGAGGTGCCGTGGCCGCCGATATATTTGGTCGCCGAATAGACCACGACGGCGGCGCCATGTTCGAGCGGGCGGGCGATCAGTGGCGCGGCGGTGTTGTCGACGATGAGGGGGATGCCCAGCGAGCGGCCGATATCGGCGATCTCGCGGATCGGCAGCACCTGCAGCTTGGGATTGGGCAGCGTTTCGGCGTAGAAGGCGCGGGTCTTGTCGTCGCTCGCCCGGCGGAAATTCTCCGGATCGGAGGGATCGACGAAGCGGACCTCCACGCCGAATTGTTTGAGCGTCGAGGCGAACAGGGTCCAGGTGCCGCCATAGAGGTCGGTGGAGGAGACGATGTTGTCGCCGGCCTGGGCCAGGTTGAGGATCGAATAGGCCGAGGCCGTCTGCCCCGACGAGACGGCCAGTGCCGCCGCACCGCCTTCGAGGGCGGCTATGCGCTGCTCCAGCGCGTCGGTCGTCGGGTTCTGCACGCGGGTATAGATGTTGCCGAGTTCCTCCAGAGCGAAGAGGCGGGCGGCATGGCCGGTATCCTGGAACTGGTAGGAGGTGGTCTGGTAGATCGGCACCGCGACGGCGCCGGTGGCCGGGTCGGCACGATAGCTGCCGCCATGCAGAGCGAGGGTCTCGAAATGTCGGGAATCGGTGGTCATGCCAAGGGCTCCTGAAGCGTGGCTTTGAAGATCGAACCGAAGATCAGTAGGCGGAGGCGACCTGCGCCGGCTTGCTGGCGTCGATGAGGTCGGGATGGTGGCGGCGGGCGACGTCGGGGTGGGAGCGCAGGCGACTCTTGAGATAGTTGCGCCCGGCCTCGCGGAAGAGCGGATTGAGCGGGTCCTGCGTCAGGCCGCGCGCCTCGACTGCCAACTCCGGTGCAAGCGTCAGCAGCGGTACCTCGGCGTCGAGATTGGCACCGAGGAAGAAGGGCACCGACAGCCGGTCGGTACCGGCCGGCGGAGAAACCACACGATGGACGTTGGCGCGCAGATAGCCGTTCGACGCCAGTTCGAGGATCTCGCCGATATTGACGACGAAAGTGCCGGGGATGGGCGGGGCGTCGATCCAGCCCTGCTCACCTTCGACCTGAAGGCCGCCCTGCACGTCTTGCAGCAGCAGGGTCAGGAAGCCTGAATCCTCGTGGGCGCCGACGCCCTGGTCGCCCTCGCTGGCATCGCGGCCGGGATAGCGCACGATCTTGAGGAGCTGGTTGGGCTCGGGCGTGTAGATCGGCTCGAAGGCATCGGCCTTCTGGCCCAAAGCGAGCGCGAAGGCGCTGAGGACGCGAATGCCGAGCTGGGTGATTTCCTGGAGATAGCACAGCGTGATGAGCTGCAATTCGGGCAGCGCTTCCGGCCATTGATTGGGGCCTTGCAGGCGATGCCAGGCCGGCGCGCTCGGATCGAGGGGTCGAGCTTGCTTCTCGGCGCCGATGTCGACCTGCTCGCGCCAGTCGGGCTTGCCGCGCGTATGCTCGAAGCCGGCCCGGTTATAGCCGCGGAAATGGGGCGAGTTGATCATCTCGATCGCCAGCTTGTCCCGTTCGGGCAGGTCGAAGAAGCGCCGAGACAGGCGCAGGACATCGTCGATCAGCTGCTGGGGAACGCCGTGGCCGGTGAGATAGAAGAAGCCAGGGCCGCGCGCCGCCGCGCGCAAATCCTTCAGGAAGGCCGCGCGTTCCGCCGTTCCGGTGTCGAAGCGGCGGAAATCGAAGATGGGCAGGCTTTCGGCTGACGTCGTCATGGCATTGGACCGTCTGGTTGAATCTCGGTGTGAAATCGACCATGGCGATATTTATAAGTCAACTGATTTTATAGACTATATAGAATTAAGGTGGCGATCTGCGGAGATAACAACGTTACAACAGAGGGTTAGCTGCCGGTTCGGAATCACGCCGCGAGCCACCCTCACAGGGAGGAGCGGCGCAGGTCGTGGCCAAAATCACGCAGCTGAAAGAGATGAATTAATTATTGACTAAATCTATCAACTATTGGGATTATGGCGGCGGATATCCCCTGAAGGAAGAACTGATGACTGCACTCTGGACCCGCCGCACCCTGCTTGCTGCCGCGCCCGTTCTCGCCGTGACCGCCACCCTCGGGCCCGCGCGAGCCGCGAGGAAGACGATCCGGGTCGGTTATCAGAAATACGGCACCTTCCTGCTGCTCAAGGCGCGCGGCAATCTGGAACGCAAGCTCGAACCGCTCGGCTTCGGCGTGACCTGGACGGAGTTTCCCGGTGGTCCGCAGTTGCTGGAGGCCCTGAATGTCGGCGCCCTGGACTTCGGCATTACCGGCGAGGCCCCGCCGATCTTCGCTCAGGCGGCCGGCGCGCCCCTGGTTTATGTCGCCAACGAACCGGCCGCCCCCCTCAGCGAGGCGATCCTGGTGCGCAAGGACAGCCCGCTGCAATCGGTGGCGGAACTGAAGGGCAAGAAGGTCGGGCTCAACAAGGGATCGAACGTTCACTACCTCCTGGTCAAGGCGCTAGAGAAGGCAGGAGTGGCCTATGGCGACATCCAGACGGTGTTCCTGACGCCCTCGGATGCGCGCGCCGCCTTCGAGCACGGCGACATCGATGCCTGGGTGATCTGGGATCCCTTCCAGGCGGCGGCCGAGATTGCTATCGAGGCGCGCCAGCTTGCCAATGGCGAGGGCCTTGTCGCCAACCGGCAATTCTATCTGGGCGAGCGCGCTTTCACCGAGGCCAATCCGGCCGCGATCGACGCTGTGCTGGCCGCCATCAACGAGATCGACCAATGGGCCAAGGACCATGTCGACGAGGCGGCGAAGGAACTCGCGCCCGCCGTCGGTATTCCTGCGCCGGTGCTCAAGCTGGCGCTCGGACGGCAGTCCTGGAACGTGCAACCGATCACGGCCGAGACGGTGGCTGCCCAGCAGCAGATCGCCGACACCTTCCACAAGCTCGGCCTCATTCCCAAGGCGATCAAGATTTCTGACGCCTTGCGGCCCGGCGTGACGCTCTGACCGGGGAGGGGACAATGGCGTCGCGACGCATGAATGGGATGGCCCAACGCCTGATTCCCTGGCTGCTGCCGGTGCTGTTGCTGGCGGGCTGGGAGATCGCTGCCGATCTCGGCTGGCTGCAGGCCAGGGTGCTGTCGGCACCGAGCGCAGTGGCGCTCGCCTTCTGGCAGACCCTCCAGGACGGCACCCTCCTGCACAATGTCGGTGTCAGCGCCGGGCGCGCGCTGCAGGGCCTGGCCATTGGCGGTCTGATCGGCTTCGCGCTCGGTGTCGCCAACGGTGTGTGGCGCCCGGCCGAATTGCTGCTCGACTCAACTCTGCAGATGCTGCGCAACGTCCCGCATCTGGCCATCATTCCGCTGGTGATCCTGTGGTTCGGCATCGGCGAGAGCGCCAAGATCTTCCTCGTCGTCCTTGGCGTGCTCTTTCCCGTCTACATCAATACCTATCATGGCATCCGCACCATCGATCCGCATCTCACCGAGATGGCCCGCGTCTACGGCCTGGGGCCGGTAGCGCGGTTCTGGCGGGTGATCCTGCCGGGCGCCCTGCCGTCGGTCTTCGTGGGATTGCGCTATGGACTCGGCATCATGTGGCTGACGCTGATCGTAGCCGAAACCATCTCGGCTTCGTCGGGCATCGGCTACATGACCATGAACGCCCGCGAATTCCTGCAGACCGATGTCATCCTGCTCGGCGTGATCATCTATGCGGTGCTCGGCAAGCTTTCCGATACGCTGGTGAAGCTGCTCGAGCAGGCCGCCCTGCAATGGCATCCAACCTATGCGCGACCCCGCCGGGAGGCTCTGGCATGACCAACGCTCTGCTCCATGTCGAAGATGGCTATTTCGTTCCCGAACTGACCCGCAACAGCTTGGCACCTTCGGGTCGTTCCGTATCGTCGCCGCCCAAGGGACTGTCGATCGAGCTGAAGGGGGCATCCAAGGCCTTCGATCACCGGGTCGTGCTCGACAGGCTCAATCTCGCCATCGAGCCCGGCGAATTCGTTGCCGTCGTCGGGCGCTCGGGCGGCGGCAAATCCACGCTTCTGCGCCTGATTGCTGGCCTCGACCGCCCTAGCGCCGGCGAGGTCGCGGTGGGCGGAGCCGCCGCGCAGGGAGCTCATCCCGCCGCCCGCCTGATGTTCCAGGATGCGCGGCTGCTGCCCTGGCAGCGGGTGATCGGCAATGTCGGCATCGCCCGTGGCCCGAACTGGCGCGACCTGGCCCAGGCCGCGCTCGACGAGGTGGGATTGGGTGACCGGGCCAATGAATGGCCGAGCGTTTTGTCCGGGGGGCAGAGGCAGCGTGTCGCCCTGGCGCGCGCTTTGGTCAGCCGGCCCGACATCCTGCTGCTCGACGAGCCCTTCGGCGCACTCGATGCCATGACGCGGGTCGAGATGCATCAATTGCTGTCGCGCATCTGGCGTGAGCATGGCTTCACCGCCATCCTGATCACCCATGATGTGTCGGAGGCGGTGGCGCTGGCCGACCGGGTGATCGTGCTGCGCGAAGGCGCTGTCGCGCTGGATCTGGCAGTCGACCTGCCGCGCCCACGCCGCGACGAGGACCGCAATTCGCAATTGGCGAGCCGTATCCTCTCCTATGTCTGATCCTGCCGCCGGTGCGAAAAAGGCTAGGGCAGCGCCGCTGACCTAGCCTTTTCATGGGTGCTGCACTCGATGTGCGGAGGCTCAGCCGCCGGAGAAGAAGGCGAAGCGCACCACGAACAATGCGGCGACCAGCCAGGTTGCCGGATGGACCTGCCGCGGGCGGCCGGTCAGGGTCTTCATGGCGCAATAGCTGATGAAGCCGAAGGCGAGGCCGTTGGCGATCGAATAGGTGAAGGGCATCATCAGCGCGGTCAGCGCGGCCGGAGCGGCCTCGGTGATGTCGTCCCACTCCACCTCGAGCAGTTCGCGCATCATCAGGCAGGCCACATAGAGCAGGGCCGGAGCGGTGGCGTAGACCGGCACGGAACCGGCGAGCGGCGAGAAGAACAGCGCAGCCAGGAAGAGGATGGCGATGACGATGGCGGTGAGGCCGGTGCGCCCACCGGCTTGCACGCCGGATACGCTTTCGACATAGGCGGTTGTGGAGGAGGTGCCGAGCAGCGAGCCGGCGAGAATGGCGGAGCTGTCGGCCAGCAGGGCGCGGCCGAGGCGGTTGGGCTTGTCGGGCTGGATCAGGCCGGCGCGCTTGGCGACGCCGATCAGCGTGCCGGTGGCGTCGAACACCTCGACCAGCACGAACACCAGGATGACATGCAGCAGGCCGGCATGCATGGCGCCCACGAGGTCGAGCTGCAGGAAGGTCGGCAGGATGGAGGGCGGCATGGAAATGACGCCGCCGAACTTGCTGACGCCGAGCGCAATCGAAAGCGCGGTGATGACGAGAATGCCGATCAGGATGGCACCGCGGACCTTCAGCACGTCGAGGGCGGCGATGATGAAGAAGCCGAGGATGGCCAGCAGCGTGCCGGTCTCCTTGAGCGAGCCCAGGGTCACCAGCGTGGCGGGGCTGGCCACTACGATGCCCGAGCTCTTGAGCGCGATGATGGCGAGGAACAGGCCGATACCGGCCGCGATGGCGGATCGCATCGAATGCGGAATGCCGGCGATCAGCCAGCTGCGCACGCCGGTGACGGTCAGCAGCAGGAAGATACAGCCGGAGATGAACACCGCGCCCAGCGCCTGCTGCCAGGTGAAGCCCATGGTGGCGACGACCGTGAAGGCAAAGAAGGCGTTCAAGCCCATGCCCGGCGCCATGCCGATCGGCCAGCGGGCGATCAGGCCCATGATCAGCGAGCCGAGGGCGGCGGCCAGGCAGGTCGCGACGAAGACCGCATTGCGGTCCATGCCGGTGGTCGACAGGATCTCCGGATTGACGAAGATGATATAGGCCATGGTGAGAAAGGTGGTGATGCCGGCGATCACCTCCGTCCGCACCGAGGTGCCCTGTTCTTTCAGTTTGAAAAACGCGTCCAGCACGTCTTGCTTCCTCTCTTGCGGCACCCGCACGACCAAAGTCGCGCGCCTGACCCTTCCCGGTGCAGCGATTGCGATCGCAGCCCCGAGCCTGGCCTCTGCCGAGCGTTATGACTCCCCTTGCGGAATCTTCGGCTTCATCGCTCGGACGAAACCAGGAAGTACCCGCATTTTCTCAAGATACAAGCAGATGATTTCGAGCAGGAAGCACGTTCCAACCTAAAAGCATTTGCTCGATCGGCCGCTTTTGCCATCCCGGACAGGGTGACGGCCACCGATCGTCTGACGTGGCAAGGTGCCAGCTTCAAACCATTATAATCTCTGCTGCTTTGTCTCGTGACACAAGGGATTCGGCAGCCGGCTAAGCTGGAAGGTCTTTCGCAAATATCTGTGAGAAGGGCGCAGTCGGAAAAGGGAGCCTGCCCCGCAAGACGAGAATTTCCCGCCAGGGCACCGTCATCGCGCCAGTGAAGGGCGCCGGCAGACCAATGCAGGGTCCTTCGTCGCATCTTGTCGACCGAAACCACGTAACTATGCCTGATATACGTCGGGTCTGCAATTTCGACTACTGGCCCGATGCACTGCCGCCCCAGTTTCTGCGCCGATTGTCTGAACATTACGGCGGTTGAGTTCTGTCGCGCAGCGGTTTATGGAGGGCCGCAACGCTGTTCGGATGCTCGGTTGTGGACATCGAAAAAATCGCCGAACAACAGTTGACTAATTTTGTGGACTATTTATTTTTGTGTCATCGGCTTCTCAGGGAGTCGGTCGCGGGGATTTGAGCGAGCAGCTTGCGCCGCGTCATCAAACGCTAAAGCGCCACGGCTGATGTCGTGGGCTCCAGACAGGAAGTGACCCATGATCGTTGTCAGCGGAATGGATATCGAAAAACCAGACGGAAAGATGTGTTGCGGCTGCTGTTGTTGCTGAAGCCGGTCTGAACACATGTATTCCCTGTCATTTCGGAGCGCCACCAGGTGGCGGCTTTATCCATGTCCCATCCCTCCAATTCCGAATCCTATGTTATCGAGATCTCCGGTGCCGCGGTCGGCATCGTGGTGCGCGAACCGCAGGCGCGCCGCTTTGCGTTTCATGCCGCCAGCCGGCGTTTCAGCCGGTTCGACGGCATGACCTTCGTGGGTCCGCGTGATGCCGAACGCTATCTCTCAGGCCAGGTGGCCCGGCGCCTGCACTCCCTGCTGGAGGAGCTGGTCGCGTGAACGCACCTGTGAGAGTGGAAAGCCTGGCCTTGCCTGGTAAGGCGGAGGCAGGCGAGCCGATCGTGCGCTTCGAGCGCGTGTCGCGTTCTTTCGCCGCGCGCAAGGGCAGTGCGGCCGTGTTCGCGCTCGACGATCTCAGCCTGGAGATTCCGCGCGGCGAGATCTTCGGCGTGATCGGGCGCAGCGGTGCCGGCAAGTCGACGCTGCTGCGGCTGATCAACGGGCTTGAGCGGCCGACCGGTGGCCGCGTCGTCGTCGACGGCATCGAGGTCAATGCGCTCAGCGAAAGCGAATTGCGCCCGGTGCGCCGTTCCATCGGCATGGTGTTCCAGCATTTCAACCTGCTGTCCTCGCGCACGGTGTTCGAGAATGTGGCGCTTCCCCTGGAAGTGGCCGGCATCGGCGACGCTGAAATCCGCGATCGCGTCGAGCCGCTGCTCGACCTCGTGGGGCTGGCCGACAAGCGTAACCGCTATCCGGCGGAACTGTCCGGCGGGCAGAAACAGCGCGTCGGCATTGCCCGCGCCTTGGCGACCCGGCCCAAGATCCTGCTCGGCGACGAGGTGACCTCGGCGCTCGATCCGGAGACGACGGCTTCCATCCTGGCGCTGCTCGCCGATATCAACCAGCGTCTCGGCGTCACCATCGTGCTGATCACGCACGAGATGTCGGTGATCAAGGAAATCTGCCACCGGGTCGCGGTGCTCGAGGCCGGCAAGCTGATCGAGACGGGGCGGGCCTTCGAGGTGCTGACCCAGCCGCGTCACGCTACCACGGCCAGTTTCGTGCGTGGCGTTACCGGCGTCGAGCTGCCGGCCGATCTTGCCCGGCGCCTCTCGGACCAGCCAAGCCCGGGAAGCCAGGCGGTACTGCGTATCACCTTTACCGGCTCGCATGCCACGGCACCGGTGGTCAGCCGTCTCACCACCATTCTCGGCATCGACATCAACATTCTGGCAGGCCGCATCGACACCATCGGCGGCGAGCCCTTCGGCGCGCTCCTGGTGTCCGTCCCCGGCGACGAGGCGACCCGGCTTGCCGTGGTCTCGGCGGTGGAGCGGCTCAACCTGCAAGGGGAGGTGATCGGCTATGTCGCCTGAAATCCTCAAGGTCATTTGGAGCGCGACCGGCGATTCCCTGATCATGGTTGGCGTCTCCATCCTGTTCGGAACGATTTTGGGTCTGCCCCTCGGCATCTTCCTGGCCACGAGCCGGCGCGGTGAATTGCTGGCCGCTCCCAAGGTCAATGCCGTGCTCGGTGCGATCGTCAATGCCGTGCGCTCGGTGCCCTTCATCATCCTCATCGTCGCGATCATTCCGTTCACACGGCTGCTGGTCGGCAGTTCGATCGGCCTGAAAGGCGTGATCGTTCCCTTGACCATCGCGGTGGCCCCCTTCATCGCGCGTATCGTCGAGAGCGCCATTCGCGAGGTCGATGCCGGGCTGATCGAGGCGGCGCGCTCCTTCGGAGCCACGCCGTTCCAGATAATCAGAAAGGTTTTGTTTCCAGAGGCCTTGCCGGGTCTGGTTCTTGGCCTCACGCTCACCACGGTGAGCCTGATCGGCTATTCGGCCATGGCCGGCGTGGTCGGCGGCGGCGGCCTGGGCGACGTCGCCATCCGCTATGGCTATCAGCGCTTCATGCCCGAAGTCATGGGGGCGGTGGTTCTCATCCTCATCCTGCTCGTGCAGGGCGTTCAGTCGGCGGGCGACCTGGCCGCGCGCAAGGTCAACAAACGCGTGCGACAGGACTGATATCATGTCTCGACGATGCCGAGGCATCCGAGACCTGAATACCTCGCAATTTATTGAACGAATGCAATAATTTGCGACACGGAATCGGGAGCCATTGCCAATGCCGCCCGACTGGATTCAATGTCTATTTAAAACAGGAAAGACTCTCATGTCCGCCTATACTCTGACGCGTCGCCGCCTTGCCGGCGCTGCCCTGGCCCTGGTCTTCGCCCTGGCTCCCGCCGGCGCGGCCTTTGCCGCCGAGAAGCTCAAGCTCGGCGTGATGGGTGGCGACGAGGAGCGCATCTGGGAAGTGGCCAAGAAGATCGCCGCCAAGGATGGCCTCGACATCGAACTGGTTTCTTTCTCCGATTACGCCATTCCCAACGAGGCGCTGGAGAAGGGCGATCTGGATGCCAACGCCTTCCAGCACAAGCCCTATCTCGACAGCCAGATCGCCGCCCGCGGCTACAAGATCGTGCCGATCGGCTATACGCTGGTGCAGCCCATCGCCCTCTATTCGAAGAAGCTGAAGGCTTTCGCCGATCTGAAGGAAGGCGCCGTCATCGGCATTCCCAATGATCCTTCCAATGGCGGACGGGCTCTCAAGCTCCTGGAAGCCAATGGCCTGATCAAGCTGAAGACCGCCGAAGGCCAGGTGCCGAGTGTGCTCGACGTCACCGACAATCCCAAGAAGGTCGAATTCAAGGAAATCGAGGCCTCGCAGCTCGCCAATCTGCTGCCTGACCTCGACGCCGCGGTGATCAACACCAATTATGCGCTTGGCGCCGGCCTGACGCCGGCCAAGGATGCATTGATCCAGGAAAGCCGCACCAACAATCCCTATGGCAACTTCATCGCCGTGCGCGAGGCCGACAAGGACAAGCCGATCTTCAAGAAGCTGGTCGCTTCCTACCAGAATCAGGAAGTGGCCGATTTCATCAACGCCAATTTCAAGGGCGCGATCCAGCCGGCCTGGTAAGGGCAGGGGGCGGCGGAAACCAAACCGAGGTCGAGCCGCCCCTCACCCGTCCCCTCTCCCCATAAAAACGGGGCGAGGGCGGCCTCGATGGCGAGTTCCATCTTGAAACGACCTCATCTCGCCCAACCGTCGGGCGAGATGAAAAGTATGAGTATAAACAGCGACGCTTGTGCCCCCTCGCCCCGTTCTTACGGGGAGAGGGGACGGGCGAGGGGCAGCATGACGCCAAGGAGCGATGCGCGCCCGCAAAAGCGAGAGCCGAGGCTCTCATTTTTTCACCCATAAATTCTACAAAATCTATAGACATAAGATTTTTACTGTTGCACCATCCGCCCACGACGCGCCGTTGGGTGCCAGCGAAAGGGGAGGCCGAGCCTCCGCTGCTTTTTCGGATGACGGATACGAACATGAATATCGCCGTGAAATTGCCGCCGGTTACGGGGCCGAATCTGCGCGATGCCATGCGGCTGGTTGCCGGTGGCGTCAGCGTGATCACCGCGGGTGAGGGGGACGAGCGGACCGGCCTCACGGCGACCTCGGCGGTGTCGCTGTCGGTCGAACCGCCGACCATGATCATCTGCGTCAACCGCGACGCCTCCGCCTGGCCGGTCATCCGTCGCTACGGCCATTATTGCGTGAACATCCTGGCCGACCATCAGCGCCATGTCGCCGATCGCTTTGCGGGGCGGGGCGGCATCAAGGGAGCGGCGCGTTACGAGAACGCCAGCTGGCGCCGTCTGTTCACCGGCGCGCTCGCGCTGGAGGGAGCGCTCGCCTCCGTCGATTGCGAGGTCGAGGAGTTCATCGACCGCCACAGCCATTCCATCATCATCGGGGCCGTACGAGGCATCCGCACCGCCGATGGCAGGCCGCTCGTCTATGCCCAGGGCGGCTATGGCGGCTTCCATCCTGCCTGACTCAAGAAGACCGGGATCATCATGACCATTTCCGTTGCGCCGCCGCTCACCTCCGCGCCGCCCCAGTTCGACCTCGAACCCCAGGCCCATGTCATCGCGTCCGACGCCGAGGCGATCGAGGTCGCCAAGACTTTGGCGGCTGAATTCGTGGCCGGGGCGGCGTTGCGCGATCGCGAACGCATCCTGCCGGCCGCCGAACTCGACCGTTTCTCCAAGAGCGGGCTTTGGGGCATCACCATTCCCAAATCCTATGGCGGTGCCGGCGTTTCCTGGGTGACGCTGACGGAGGTGATCAAGCTGATCTCGGCGGCCGATCCTTCCATCGGCCAGATTCCGCAGAACCACCTTGCCGCCGTGGATGTGATCAGGGCCACCGCTTCGGAAGAGCAGAAGAAATTGTGGTTCGGCCGCGTGCTCTCGGGCTACCGGTTCGGCAATGCCTTCTCCGAGGCCAAATCCAAGCATGTCGGCGCCTTCGAGACCACGCTGACCCCCGATGGTGACGGCTACCGGGTGAAGGGTGAGAAGTTCTACGCCACCGGGGCGCTTTTCGCGCATTACATTCACATCGGTGCCGTCGATCCGGCCGGCAAAGTGAACCTCGCCATCGTGCCGCGCGACGCCGAGGGCCTCGACATCATCGACAATTGGTCGAGCTTCGGGCAGCGCACCACCGCGAGCGGCAATGTCCGCATCGACAATGTCCGCGTCGAGCCCGAAGGCGTGATTCCGGCCTATCTCGGCGGGGAGAACCCCTCGACCAATGGCGCGGTCTCTCAGATCATCCAGGCTGCGGTCGATGCCGGCATCGCGCGCGGCACCATCGAGGAGACCATCCAATTCGTGCGCAACAATGTCCGCCCCTGGATCGATAGCGGTCAGGAGCACGGCTATGAGGATGTCTTCACCATCGCCCAGATCGGCGACCTCAAGATCAAGCTTCATGCCGCGGAGGCCCTGCTCGAGAAGGCCGGGCGGGCGATCGATGCGATCGTGGTCGAGCCGACCGAGGAGGGGGTGACGGCGGCCGCCATCGTCGTTGCCGAGGCCAAGGTCTTGACCACCGAGATCGCCATCCTCGCCACCAACAAGCTGCATGAACTGGGCGGCACGCGGTCGACCCTCGGCCAGTACAATCTCGACCGGCATTGGCGCAATGCCCGCACCCACACGCTGCACGATCCTGTGCGCTGGAAATTCTACCATGTCGGCAATCACGCCCTGAACGGGGTGAGCCCGCCGCGTCATCCCTGGAGTTGATTTCTCCGGGTGCGCGGGCGTCTCGCCCGCTCTTCTTTGCCGCCAGTGTTGAGTTTCCAAATTGCGGACGAGACGTCCGCGCACCCGGAATAGGACTTAGTTATGCCCACTGCCGCCGCCCTGACCGCCGATACACCACCCGAGCGCCTGGTTGCGTTCAGGGCACCGCCCTTGCGGGCCGGCAAGGCCCACATCATCAAGGACGATGCGGAGGCGCTCGCCGCTGCGCGCGCGGTCGCCGCCCGCATCGCCGAAACCGCGATCGAGCGTGACCGAGAGCGGCGCCTGCCCTATGAGGAGCTCGACTGGCTGTCGGATGCCGGCCTTCTCGCCATCACCGTGCCGAAGGCCTATGGGGGCGCCGAGGTGTCCTCGGGCACGCTGGCCGAGGTGATCGCGCTTCTTTCCGCCGCGGACGGCTCGATCGGCCAGATCCCGCAGAACCACTTCTTCATCCTGCATGCCCTGCGGCTGGAAGGCAGCGAGGAGCAGAAGCGCTTCTTCTATGGCCGCATCCTGGCCGGGGAGCGCATCGGCAATGCCCTGTCCGAGATCGGCACCAAGACCGCCCAGGATCACAACACCCGTCTCAGCAAGGACGGGCCGGTGCTGCGCCTCAACGGGCGTAAATTCTATTGCACCGGCGCCTTGTTCGCCCATTGGGTGGCCGTTGTCGCCAATGACGACGAGGGGCGTTCGACCATCTCCTTCGTGCCGCGCCAGACCCCCGGCCTCGAGGTTATCGACGACTGGGCCGGTTTCGGCCAGCGGGTCACCGGCTCGGGCACCACCACGCTCGACAATGTCGAAGTGCATCCTTTTTCGGTGATTTCGTTGAAGGCCGTGTTCGACCGGCCCACTTCGATGGGGCCGGTGGCGCAGATCATGCACGCCGCTGTCGAAGCCGGCATCGCGCGGGCCGCGCTCGCCGAGACGCTGAGCTTCGTGAAGAAGCATGCCCGCCCCTGGAAGGACAGCGGCCTCGATCACGGCTACGAGGATCCCTACACGATCGCCGGCATCGGCGAAGTGAAGATCCGCGTGGCCGCCTCCGATGCGCTGCTGGAGCGGGCAGGGCGCTTTTCCGACATCGCCGTGGCCGACCCCACTGTGGAGACGGTGGCAGCCGCTTCGGTGGCCGTTGCCGAGGCCAAGGTTGCCTCCACCGAGGCTTCGCTGCTGGCCGGCAGCAAGCTGATCGAATTCGCCGGCTCGCGCGCTACCCAGGCCCAGTTCGGCTTCGACCGTTTCTGGCGCAACGCCCGCACCCACACCGTGCACGATCCCGTGCGCTGGAAATACCGTGCCATCGGCGACTACTGGCTCAACGGCATCAATCCGCCGCGCCACGGCGCCATCTGACGAGGAGCCTATTGATGAATAGGCGAGCCGAATTGGGCCGACCTCCATAAGCGCAGACTTTACGGCCGAAGGCGCCGGAGCATGGAGGGTCGATCTCCAGATCGACCGTCTTCGCGCTCCATCCCGTCCCGCGTTTTCAAGATGGTTGATCAGGAGATCGACCATCCAATCTATGACCAGAGACTTTACCATGCCCTATGATCTCGACCTGCCCCCGCCCGCCCAGGAAACCGATGTGCTCTGGTTCCTGCCGACCCATGGCGACGGGCGTTATCTCGGCAGCGAGCAGGGGGCGCGGCATGTCTCGCTCGGCTATCTCTCGCAGATTGCCAAGGCCGCCGACGACCTCGGCTATTTCGGGGTGCTGCTGCCCACCGGGCGCTCCTGCGAGGACAGCTGGGTCATCGCCTCCGCTATGGTGCCGCTGACCAAGCGCCTGCGCTTCCTGGTGGCGATCCGTCCCGGCCTGACCACGCCTGCCTTCGCGGCCCGCTCCGCGGCAACCCTTGATCGCCTGTCGGACGGGCGCCTGCTCATCAATGTCGTGACCGGCGGCGATCCCGTGGAATTGAAGGGCGACGGCGTTTTCCTCGACCATAAGGAGCGCTACGAGGTCACCGACGAGTTCCTCGACATCTGGCGCGAGCTCCTCCAGGGCGGCAAGGTCGCCCGCGAGGGCAAGCATCTGCGCATCGAGGACGGCGTGCTGCTCTATCCGCCGGTGAACCAGCCCTATCCGCCGCTCTATTTCGGCGGGTCGTCGGATGCAGGCAACGAGGTCGCCGGCAAGCATGTCGATGTCTATCTGACCTGGGGCGAGCCGCCCCAGCAGGTGGCGGAGAAGATCGCCAATGCCAAGGCGGTGGCCGCCAAATATGGCCGCACGCTCTCCTTCGGTATCCGCCTGCATGTGATCGTGCGCGAGACCTCGGCCGAGGCCTGGCGCGCGGCGGATGAGTTGATCTCCAAGCTCGACGACGAAACCATCGCTACCGCCCAGAAGGTATTCGCGCGCATGGATTCGGTGGGGCAGAGCCGCATGCGGGCGCTGCATGGCGGCTCGCGCGACAAACTGGAGATCAGCCCCAATCTGTGGGCCGGCGTCGGCTTGGTGCGCGGCGGCGCCGGTACGGCCCTGGTCGGCAACCCGGACGAGGTTGCCGAGCGCATGAAGGAATATATGGCGCTCGGCATCGACCGCTTCATCCTCTCCGGCTATCCGCATCTGGAGGAGTGCTATCGCTTCGCCGAACTGGTCTTCCCCAAGCTCCCGCTGAAGAAGACCACCGGCAATGATCTCGGGCCGGCCCGCAATGCCGGCCCCTTCGGCGAGGTCATTGCCAATGTCGTCGCGCCCTCCCATCGCAAGACGGCGGCGGGATAGGTTTCTTACCCTCCCCTGGAGAGGGAGGATCGACACGCAGTGTCGGGGTGGGGTGAGAACTCTACCCGTGCTAGGTTTCCACCCACCCCGGCCTTTCAGGCCGACCCTCCCCCTGCGGGGAGGGTAAAGAAGCCGAGTGATGTCCAAACCCATCCGCTTCAACGCCTTCGAGATGAATTGCGTGGCGCACCAATCCCCGGGGTTGTGGCGCCATCCCCGGGATCGTTCGCGCAGCTATAACCGGCTCGACTATTGGCTCGATCTCGCCCGCATCCTGGAGCGGGGCCTGTTCGACGGGCTGTTCCTGGCCGACGTCTTGGGCGTCTACGACGTCTATGGCGGCAATGGCGAGGCCGCCCTGCAGCATGCCACGCAGATCCCGGTGAACGACCCCCTGCTGCTCGTGCCGGCCATGGCTGCGGTGACGCGCCATCTTGGTTTCGGCGTCACCGTCAATCTCAGTTACGAGCCGCCTTATGGTTTTGCGCGCCGCATGTCGACGCTCGACCACCTGACCGAGGGGCGTATCGGCTGGAACATCGTCACCGGCTATCTCGACAGCGCGGCCCGAGGCGCCGGCAGGGACAAGCAGACAGCGCATGACGATCGCTATGCCATCGCCGAGGACTATATGGCGGCCGTTTACAAATTGTGGGAGGGAAGCTGGGATGATGATGCCGTGGTCGCCGATGCCGAGGCCGGTGTCTTCACCGTTCCCGGGCGGGTGCGCAAGGTGCAGCATGACGGCCCGCATTTCCGCATCAATGCCCTGCATCTGAGCGAACCCTCGCCGCAGCGCACGCCCGTGCTCTACCAGGCGGGGACCTCGCCGGCCGGCCTCGGCTTTGCGGGCCGGCATGCCGAATGCGTCTTCATTTCGGGGCCGAGCCGCAAGGTGATCGCCGGCCGGGTGGCGGCGATCAGGCAGGCGGCTGCACGCCTTGGACGCAACCCCGCCGATATCCTGATCTTTACCCTGCTGACGGTGATCGTGGCGCCCACCGATGAGGAGGCGGCGGCCAAGTTCGCCGATTATCGCGGTTATGCCGATCATGAAGGGGCCCTGACGCTGATGTCCGGCTGGACGGGCGTGGATTTCTCCCGGCTCGATCCCGATGCGGTCGTGGAGCATGTTCAGAACGAGGCCGGGCGCTCGGCACTCGAGAACATCACCCGTGCCGATCCCGATCGCCGCTGGACTGTGCGTGAGGTCGCCGAGCATGTGGCGATCGGCGGCATCGGGCCGGTGGTGGTCGGCTCACCTGCCGGCGTGGCCGACGAGCTCGAGGCCTGGGTCGACGAAACGGGCATCGACGGCTTCAACCTAGCCTTTGCCGTGCGCCCGGAGACCTTCCGCGATGTCGCCGATCTGCTGGTGCCGGAGCTGCAGCGGCGGGGGCGCTACAAGACGGCCTATGCCGAGGGCACCTTGCGCGAGAAACTGTTCGGCGGTTCCGCGCGTCTGCCGCAAAGTCATGCGGCAGCGGCTTATCGACATAGCGTCCTGCGATCCGACGGGATCGCGCCGGATCACCAAGACAACTCCAAACAAGAAGCTGGAGCTAAGAACGTTCACGCCTGAACCCGCTTCGCTCAAGTTTTGGCAGGCTTTGGAGACGGCATGAGTAGCAAATCAATCCTTTTGCTATTACCAGAAGGCTGAAGTGGATTTCCGAATCGCAGTCCGGGGGCCGCATGCTGACGAAAAAGGGCAAATACGGCCTCAAGGCGATGGTGCATCTGGCCGGCGCCGAGCCGGGCAAGCCATGCCTCGTTTCCGACATCGCTGAACAGAACGGCATTCCCAAGAAGTTCCTCGACACCATTCTGGGTGAACTGAAGAATGCGGGTTTCCTGCATTCGAAAAAGGGCAAGGGCGGCGGCTACGTCCTGGGCCGGCCGGCAAGCGAGATCCGCGTCGGCCATATCGTGCGCGTGCTCGACGGGCCGCTCGCGCCCATTCCCTGCGCCAGCCGCACGGCCTATCAGCGCTGCGACGACTGTTCCGACGAGAGCCAGTGCGCCGTGCGCCTGATGATGCTGGAAGTACGTCAGGCGATTTCCACCGTGCTCGACAACCGCACGCTTGCCGAAATGCGGGCGCTGGCCGATCTCGACGACCTGACCCTGATGTACCATATCTGACCGCGGCTCCGGCAGCGGGTTGGTTTGCGCGCGATCGGCTGATCGGGACAGCTTGCCGGCTGCACCTGTTTGATCTATCAAAAAGGTAGATTAATTGAAGCATGTGGCATGTCGACCAACCCGTCCGTCTCCTCCAGGCATATCATCGTCGTCGGAGGCGGAGCGAGCGGAGTGCTGACGACGGCTCATTTGCTGCGTCATCGCCATCCGGATCTGCGGGTGACCCTGGTGGAGAAAAGCCGGGAGCTTGGTGCCGGCATCGCCTATGGCACCAGCCATCCCGACCATCTCCTGAACGTACGCGCTGCCAATATGAGCGCCTATCCCGACGACCCCGACCATTTCTGGCGCTGGGTCGGCGAGCACAGCAGCATCCATTGCCCGGACGCTCAGTCCTTCGCCCCCCGGCGCCTCTATCGCGACTATCTCGCCGATCTGCTTTCGCCGCATCTCGTGCAGCGGCCGGGCAGCCGGCGCCTTGCCATCGTGCAGGATGAGGCGGTCGGCATCACCGAGACCGGGGAGGGCGCCGCCGTTCATCTGAACGGGGGCGGGCGGCTCAATGCCGATATCGCCATTCTCGCCACCGGCAATGAAGGCCCCAAGCTGCCGCCGGCCCCCTGGCGTTTCGACGGCTGGTTCGATGCGGGGCCGGCAGCCTTTTCTTCCGATGCCGACGTCGTCATCGTCGGGACCGGCCTCACCATGGCCGACCGGGTCCTGTCGCTGCTGCATGCCGGGCATCGGGGCCGGATCACCGCCATTTCCAGGCGCGGCCTCAGCCCGCATGCGCACAGGCCGGTCCAGCCGCTGCGCCTCGATGCCGCCGACATTCCCTATGGCACGGGCATCACCTATCTCACGCGCTGGTTGCGCCGGCTCGTTGCAGAGCACCAGAGGGCAGGGGGCGATTGGCGGGCCGTCGTCGACGGGCTGCGCCCCTACACGCAGCCTCTCTGGCGCAGCCTGTCGCAGGAGGCCCGCCGGCGGTTCCTGCGGCACGCCCGGGCCTGGTGGGACATTCATCGTCATCGCATGGCGCCGGACGCCGCGGCGCGGATCGAGGCGGCGCGCCGGACGGGGCAACTCGCTATCGTAGCAGGGCGCGTCACCGGCTTCGATCCGCGGGGAAGTCGTGTGACGGTGCGCTACACCGCCCGCACCGGCGCGTCCGAAAGGCGGATCGACGCCGATGCCGTCTTCGAGTGCCGCGGCCGCGCGGCCGACGTCACGGCGACCGAGAATCCTATTCTGCGCCAGTTGCTCGCCGAGGGCCTGGTGCGCCCCGACAGCCTCGGACTCGGGCTGGATGTCGGCCTCGACTGCGGCGTGCTGCGGGCCGACGGTACCGCCTCGCACCGCCTCTTCGCCGTGGGGCCGATCACTTCGGGCACGTTCTGGGAGATCGTGGCCGTGCCGGACATCCGCCAGCAGGTCGCCAAGCTGGCGCGCAATCTGCTGGAGGCGTCGCCTTAGAAATCTGTGACCTGTCACCGCTCTTGGCCGCGGCAGGCAAGGCATCAGGGCTACCCACATTAGCCACTTTTCCAGGTGGTGCCGCCCCTCACCCTCTCCCCGTAAAAAACGGGGCGAGGGGGGCTTTGACCGCTCGTTTCATGCTGAGACAGTCCTATCTCGCTCAACCGTTAGAGCATTATGAAATTAGGTTCGATCATATCCTGCGTTAGCGAAGAAATTCGCGCATTCGCAGGGTTTGGTCTGCTGCAAGATGTGCTGGATGGCGTGCGTGAGCTCATCGAGAGAACGAGCGGCGGCTTGGCGCAGCCAGTGTTTGAGTTTGGCGAAGAACTGCTCGATTGGGTTCAAATCGGGGGAGTATTTGGGCAGAAATAGCAGCTTTGCTCCTGCCTCTCGGATGGCTTGGCGTACCTGCTTTCCCTTGTGGGAGCCAAGATTGTCCATGACGACGATGTCGCCCGGCTTCAAGGTTGGAACCAGTTGGGTTTCCACATAGGTGCGGAAACTCTCGCCGTTGATCGGACCATCCAGGACCCAGGGTGCTTCCACCCGATCATGGCGCAGAGCGGCAATGAAGGTCTGGGTCTTCCAATGGCCATGGGGAACGACGGCCTCGAGCCGCTCGCCGCATTTGCTCCAGCCGCGGAGCGGGGCCATGTTGGTCTTGGTCCAAGTTTCGTCGATGAACACAAGCCGCTCGGGGGTGATCAGGGGACGGTATTTGATCCATTGCTGCCGGCGCCGGGCGACGTCGGGCCGGCTGCGCTCGCTGGCGACCAGCGTCCTTTTTTAAAACTCAGCTTCTGCTCGTGCAGGAAATTCCACACACTGTGATGGTCGACCTTGAGCCCGCGCTCGGCCAATTCCTTGATCAACTTGGCGATCGTGAAGGCACTTCCGTCTCGGCAGCGCCCAACCAGCCAGTCATGATGCTCACCGCTGATCGCGCGCGGCTTATGGCCCCCCATCTTCCCCGGCGCCACACTGCCGTTTGCCTTGTCCCGCTGCAGCCAAAGCACCGCCGTCGAAACCGCTATGCCAAAACGCAGCGCCGCCTGGTTGCGCGAAAACCCTTCTTCCTTGACCGCTCGAACAACCCGCTCACGAAGGTCCATCGAATAAGGAACTGCCATTCGCTGCGGCCTCCTCCGCCGCAGCTATCTTGAATCACTTCTCAATCGATTTGGGAATCCAACGATTCAACCAAAAATCACCCTGCTCTAGACGAGACTGGGAGGCCGGAGGATCAGTCGCGACGTCTGTGTCCCCTCGCCCCGTTTTTACGGGGAGAGGGTAAGGGTGAGGGGCGGCGTGACCTTGAAAAATCAAACGATGCCCTAGACGGTCAGGATCGCCTTGATCACGCCGGCCTCCGGCCTGGACCATTCCGGGATCAGGCCCGGCGCATCGTCCAGGCTGCCTTCATGGCTGGCGAGCGCGCGCAGGGGCACCTTGCCGTCCCGCATGGCCTGCAGCACGGTCTCGAAATCCTGCCGGACGGCGTTGCGGCTAGCATAAAGCGTGGTCTCGCGCTTGTGGAATTCCGGATCGTTGAAGGCGATGTCGGCGCGCACCAGCGACAGCAGCACATAAGCGCCGCCATGGCCGACGAGATCGAAGCCCTTCTGCATGGCGCCGGGGCTGCCTGTAGCGTCGACGACGCAATCGAAGAAGTCGCCGTCCGTCGCCTGGCCGAGACGGTCCCGGATATCGGCCGAAGCCTCGAAGACGGCGTCCGCCCCCAATTCGTCGGCGCAGAAGGCGAGGCGGCGGGGGTTCATGTCGACGACGCTGACATGGGCGCCCGCCACCTTGGAGAAGACGGCGGCCGCGATTCCGATGGGGCCAGCGCCGACGATGGCCACGCGCTGTCCCGGCCCGATGCCGCCGCGCGCCACGCCATGGGCGCCGATGGCCAGGAATTCGACCATGGCCGCCTGGCTGGCCGTGAGGCCGTCGGCCGGAATGACATTGGCTTCGGGCACCGCGATATAGTCGCAGGCACCGCCGTCGCGATGTACGCCCAGGACTTCCAGGTGCTGGCAGCAATTCGTCTTGCCCATCCGGCAGGCGCGGCAATGGCCGCAATAGATCGTGGGCATGATCGAGACGATCTGGCCGGTGCGCAGGGCCGATCCCGCCGGCGCGGCGACGACTTCGGCGCCGAGCTCGTGGCCGATCACCCTGGGATAGCTCAGATAGGGCTGGTTGCCATGGAAGATGTGGTAGTCGGTGCCGCAGACGCCGACATGGCGAATGCGCACCAGCACCTCGTTTCCGGCGGCGCGAGGCTCGTCACGCCGGATGATGCTCAGCTTGCCGGGTTCGTCGCAGCTCAGGGCTCTCATTTCTGCCTCCAGGATTGGGCGGCGTTCAGGACGCCTTGGGTGGCGATCGCCCGATAGGCCGCCTGCAGATCGTCGACAAAGCCCGCGTCGCGCGGCAGGTCCTCCCCGAAAACCGCGGAGAGGCCGAGAAAAGCCTCGATGACCGCCTGCGGCGGGACATTGCGCTGGTCGGGCTGGCTGGTCCAGGCTTCGAAGGTCGGGTCGTTGAGGGGCAGGGGGCGGCCCTGGTCGTCGCTGCCCCCGCAGGAGCGGATCCAGGCGGCGACGGCGAAGACGAGCGGGCCGCAGGGCAGTCCCTTGGCGCGGCAATCGCGCAGGGGCGACAGAATGCGCTGGGGCAGTTTCTGCGAAGCGTCGGAGGCGATCTGCGCGGTGCGGTGATGCAGCGAGGTGTTCTCGTAACGGCCGAGAAGCTGCCTCGTATAGGCGAAGGCCCGGTCGGCGGGGATGGCCAGGGTCGGGATCGCACATTGCCAATAGCGCTCGATCAGGTCGCGGATGACGGGATCGGCGATCGCCTGCGCCACGAAGTCATGGCCGGCCAGCCGTCCCACGGCGGCGATGGTGGAATGTGTGCCGTTGAGCAGGCGCAGCTTCATATGTTCGAAGGGTTCGACATCGTCTGTGAACTCCACCCCGCTTTCCTCCAGCCGCGGCCGGCCGGCGGCGAAGCGATCCTCGATCACCCACTGGCTGAACGGCTCGCCCAGCACCGGCCAGGCGTCTTCGAGCCCGAGCGAAGCGGAAATGGCCGCGCGATCGACATCGGTCGTCGCCGGTACGATGCGGTCGACCATGGAGGAGGGGCAGGGGATCTCGCCGGCGATATAGGCTGCCAGGTCCTTGTCCCGCAACGCGGCGAATTCCGTGAGCACGCGCTTCAGGGTGCGCCCGTTTTGCGGAAGGTTGTCACAGGACAGGACGGTGAAGGGGCGACTGCCGTCGCGGCGGCGACGCGCGATCGCCTCCACCAGGAACCCGAGGGCCGAGCGGGGCAGCTGCGGGTTGGCGAGGTCGTGGACGATGTCCGGATGGTCTTGCCTGAGGCCGCCGCTCCCGAGATCGACCGCATAGCCCTTTTCGGTGATCGTCAGCGTGACGATCCGGATGGCCGGGTCCGTAAGCTGGTCTAGGAGGGTGGCCGGATTTTCCGGCGCCACGGTAACGCCGAGCACCGAGCCGATCACGCGCAGCTCCTCGCGGCCGCTGTCACGGATGGCGAGCGTGTACAGGCCGTCCTGGGGGGCGAGGGCATCGCGCGTCTCTCTGCCGCGCAGCGAACTGCCGAGGATGGCCCAGTCCATCTCGCCGCGGGCCAGGCAATCGTCGATGGCGACGGCCTGGTGCGCCCGATGAAAGGCGCCGGTGCCCAGATGCACGATGCCGGGCCGAATGGCAGCCCGATCATAGCGTGGTTTGGCGATACCAGCCTTGAGCTGGGCGAGCGTGCTGTTGGTGAGCCGCATCGGTTACTCCGTTACATAGGGGCCATACTCGTCCGGCAACTGGGCAAGCATGGTGAAGATCATGTCGAGATGCCGTTCGAGCCGCTCGGCGGCCTCATTCGTCCTGCCGTCGTCGAGCGCATCGAGAACGGCCAGGTGCTCTTCCAGCACCAGGGGCAGGCGGGCCGGCGTGCCGAACAGCCGCACGAAGCGGGCGAGGCGGGCCCGGACCTGCACGATCGTCGGCCATACGCCTTCGCGCTCGGCAAAGCCGGCAAAGGCGTAGTGGAAACGCTCGTCCTGTTCGAAGAAGCGGTCCTTGTCGTCGGCGAGCATGGCCTGGCGCTGCGTCTCCACGATGGCGCGCGCCTCGGCGCTCTTGGCCGATGTCCAGCGGGCCGCCGCCTCGCGCAGCAAGGCCAGTTCCAGATGCTTGCGGATGAAATGGCTGTCGCGCACTTCCGCGAGACGAATGGGGGAGACGAAGCTGCCCTGCTGGGGATAGACGTCGATCAGGCCGTCCTCGCTCAGCCGCACCACCGCCGAACGCACCGGCGTGCGCGAGACGCCGAAATGGCGGCAGATGCGATTCTCGCTGATCGAGGTGCCCGGCAACAGCCGGACCGTGATGATGGCTTGCTTGAGGGCCTCGTAGATCTGGTCGCCGACGGGTTGCTTGCGATTGAGGTCGACGGCAAAGCCCAGTCCGTCCTCGTCCGGCCCCGGCTGTTTACTGGGCAAGGCAGACATGGGCCGGCTCCTTCAAAAACCGCAGTGATCGCAACTGTGTGGCGCTCCATCCTGAATCGGGGTGGCAGGGGGGAAAGCCAGCCTCACCACCATGATGTCGCAAACACTGTTGCATATGTCGAGCTTGGATCCTAGTATCCATGCCTGTCAAGCGGGCCGAGCGACACGAGGAGCGCCCGCGGCAGATCATGCCCCAGAGGGAGGGAATTTCATGTTCGTTCGACGTCAGCTCTTTGCTTGTGCAGCTGCGGCTGTCCTGTTTGCCGGCACCCTGCCGGCCTTGGCCGCGGACGATACCAAGGTGGCGTTGGTGCCCGGCGGCCCGCATCCCTATTTCGCCGCCTGGGACCAGGCCGGCAAGGACGCGGCCAAGGATTTCGGGCTCGGGGCAGCCGACTACAAGGTCCCGCAGAAATGGGAGCTCAGCCAGCAGAACGAACTGCTCGAAAGCCTGGTCACGCAAGGCTACAACGCCTTCCTGGTCTTCCCGGGCGATCCGGTCGGCTCGGTGGCGACCGCCAATGAGCTGGCCGATACCGGCGCACCGGTGATGGCGCTGGCCGGCTGTCTGAAGGACCCCTCCAAGGCTGCCTTCTGCCTCGGCACCGATACCGGCAATTCGGCCTATCTCGGCACCAAGGAACTGTTCAAGGCAATGGGCGGCAAGAAGCGCATCGCTCATTTCACCGGCTTCCTGGTCGATCCCAACACCCAGCTTCGCATCGACGCGGTGAAGAAGGCCGCCGAGGAAGAGGGCGGGCAGGTGGTGCAGGTCATCGCCGACATCGACGCCCCCGAGCCGGCGGAAGAGAAGATCAACGCCTATCTTGCCGCCCATGCCGGCGAGATCGACGGCATCGTCACCACCGCCTGGGTGCCAGCGGTGGTCGCCTCCAACGCTTTGCGCAAGATCGGCGACAAGCGCATCAAGATGGTGGGCATCGACCATGATGAGGTGGTGCTCAAGGCGATCAAGGACGGTTTCGTCAGCGGCACCATGCTGCAGAACCCCTATGGCCAGGGCTATATCGGCTCCTTCGCCGCCGACAAGCTGCGCAATGGCTGCACGGTGAAGGCCGATGCGCCCTGGAAGTCCAATGCGCTGACCAGCCACTTCATCGATTCGGGCACGGTCTTCGTCGATGCCTCCGGCGTCGACAACTACATCTCGGCCATGCAGGGCATCACCAAGACGCTGCTGGCGAGCTTCGAGAAGACCTATCTGACCTGCAAATAATGGTACTGGGCCGATGCCTGCATCCCGTCCCGCAATACGGGGATGGAGTCTCGGCCCATTCCGACCTGTGTTTCTACGGAGCTCGAGACCGCCGATGGCCGGTGACGAATCCCCAACCGCAACGCTCGCCCCGGCGACCGGCAAGCCGATGCAAAGCGGCACGGTGCGCTTCTACCTGACCAACGAGTTTGGGCTTCTGGTCCTGATCGTGGTGTTCGCCTGCCTGTTCGGCCTTGCCACCAAGGGCTTCTTCTCCCCTTTCAACCAGTTCACGCTGGGGCGCGTGGCCGCCGTCAACATCATGGTCGGCCTGTCCATGATGGTTGTGATCGTCACCGGCGGCCTGAACCTGGCGGTCGGCGCCATCGGCGTCTGCGCCGCCATGGCCTTTGGCGCCCTGGTAGAGCTGGCGGGCCTGCCCTGGCCGGTTGCCGCGCTCGGCGCCATCGCCCTGGCGGCGGCGCTCGGCTGGATCAACGGCTTCGTCGTGGTGCGCTCCGGCCTCCACAGCTTCATCATCACCCTGGCCAGCATGAGCATCTTCTTTGGAACGATGATCTATTTGACCAAGGCTCAATCCTTCCGCGGCATACCGGCCGATTTCTCCAATTTCGGGCGGCTGCGCCTGTTCGGCCTGGTCTCGCCGCTTCTCGTCGTCGCCCTCCTCGTGGCGGTGGCGCTCGGCGTGCTCTATCGCTTCACCGTCCTCGGCCGCGAGATGCTGGCGGCCGGCGCCCGTCCCGAGGCCGCCGAGCTTTCCGGCGTGCGCGTCGGGCGTGTCTTCATCCTCTGCCACATGCTGTCGGGGGCGCTCGCCGCCATCACGGCCATGCTCGTGGTGGCGCGCACCGGCGCCGCCATTCCCTCGATGGCCGGACAGCTCGGGCAGGATTGGCTGCTGCCCGCCTTTCTCGGCCCGGTGCTGGGGGGCACGCTGCTCAGCGGCGGCCGTGTCTCCGTCAGCGGCACGGTGCTGGGCGCCATCCTGGTGACGATGCTCACCAACGGGTTGCTGCTGCTGCAGATCGGCGAGTTCTGGGTGCAGGCCTGCCTCGGCTGCCTGCTGCTCACCGCCGTGCTGATCGACAAGGCGCGCCGTTCCTATCTCGCCCATCGGAGGATGGTGTGATGCCCCGTTTCATACAGACAGACTGGTTCGGCCCCCTGGCAATCGCGGTGGTGGCCATCGCCCTCATCGGCAGCTTCAACCCGTCCTTCCTGTCGCCGCTCAACATCCAGGTGCTGCTGCTCGCCATCACCGTGAACATGCTGATCGCCTTCTCGCAGATGATCATCATCGCCATCGGGCAGATGAACCTGGCGGTCGGCGCCATCGGCGGGCTCGCCGCGATCTCCTTTGCCGGCATGATGCAGGTCTGGGGCTTGCCGGCGCCGCTGGCCGCGCTGCTGGCGGCGGGGATCGGCCTCCTGGCCGGTATCGTCAACGGGGCCTTCATCGCGGGCACCGGCATCTCGGCCTTCGTCATCACCCTGGCCACCCTGTCGGTGTTCAAGGGTGTCAACCTCGCCATCACCAAAGCACAGCCCTTCTATGGCGTGCCGCAAAGCGTCAAGGATTTCGGCAACACCACCTTCCTGGGGCCGCTGCCCTGGCTGGTGATCCCGGCGGCAATCGTGTTCGCGGCGATGTGGTATCTGCTCAATCGCCTGCCGCTCGGCCGTTTCATCCTGGCCGTGGGCGGCAATGCCCATTCGGCCGAACTGTCGGGCATTTCGGTGTCGCGGACGGTGATATCGGCGCATGCCATTTCGGGGCTTCTGGCGGCCCTGGCCGGCATCGCGCTGGTGGCGCGGCTGGAGATCGGCCAGCCGACCATCGGGGACGACTGGCTGATCCTCTCCTTCGCTGCGCCGGTGATCGGCGGCGCCGTGCTGGCCGGCGGTCACGTCTCCAGCTTCGCCACGCTGCTCGGCGTGATCATCGTCGCCATCATCACCCAGGCGCTCGTGCTCTTCCATATCGACCCCTTCCTGGTGCAGGTCGTGCTCGGTGCGCTGATCCTGTGGGCTGTCGGCATGAACCGCTGGCGCGAGATCCGCGTTAACAGCGGCCTCAAGAGGATCTGAACATGGCGGCTCAGACTTCGGCACCGGTCTTCCAGGCGCGCGGCGTCAGCAAGTTCTTCCCGGGCGTGAAGGCGCTGGAAGGCGTCTCGATTTCGCTGCGCCCGGGCTCCATCCATGCTCTGCTGGGCGAGAACGGCGCCGGCAAATCCACGCTGATCAAGCTGATCACGGGCGTGCTCAGGCCCGACGAGGGCGAACTGGTGGTCGACGGACAGCCCGCCCATTTCGCCTCGACGCGCGACGCCATCGCCAGGGGCATCGGCGTCGTGCATCAGGAGCGCAACCTCATCCCACGCTTCTCGGTGGGCGAGAACATCATGCTGGAGCGCCTGAGCGCCAGCCTGTTCAAGCCGATCGACTATGCCGCGGTGAATGCCGAGGCGCGGCGCTGGCTCGACGTGCTCGGGCTCGACCTCGACCCGGCCACCCCGGTCTCGCAGCTCAGCGTCGCCAAGATGCAACTCGTGGAGATTGCCAAGGCGCTGTCCCTGCGCTCGCGCGTACTGCTGCTCGACGAGCCGACGGCCTCCCTCACGCCGCATGAGACCGTCGCCCTGTTCGCTTTGCTCAAGAAGCTCAGGAACGAGGGCGTGAGCATGCTCTTCGTCAGCCATAAGCTGGAGGAGGTACAGGAAATCTGCGATCAGGTCACCGTGCTCCGCGATGGGCGCAATGCCTGCGACAGCCGCTCGATGGAGGGGCTCGGACGCCAGGACCTGGTGCGCCTGATGATCGGGCGCAGCGAGCAGATCCCGGACTGGAAGCCGCGCGACCATGCCGGGGCGGCGCCCGTTCTGCAGCTCGAAAAGGTGGCCACCCCCTTCGGCCATCGCGACATCGATCTCACCGTGCGCCGCGGCGAGATCGTCGGGCTCTATGGCCTGGTCGGAGCAGGGCGCACGGAGCTCGCCAAGTCGATCATGGGGCTGCAGCCGGCGACGTCGGGCACCATCCGGCTTGACGGCAAGGAGGTCACCATCACCAGTGTCGGCGAGGCGATCCACACCCACCGCCTCGGCTATGTCAGCGAGGACCGCAAGCAGGAGGGGCTCATTCTCTTGCATTCGGTGCTGGACAATGCCGGCATTGCGATCTGGCGCAAGCTCGCCGGCTTTGGCGGCATGCTCACTGATCGCGCCGTGCGCAAGGCTACCGAGCCCTATATCCGCAAGCTGGAGGTGCGGACGCCCTCGCTGGGGCAGCTCGTCGGCAATCTCTCCGGCGGCAACCAGCAGAAGATCAGCGTGGCCAAATGGCTGGCCGCCGGGGTGCGGCTCCTGATCATCGACGAACCCTCGGTTGGAATCGACATCAAGACCAAGGCCTATCTGCATGAATTGATTCGCGAACTGTCGGATGCCGGTACCTCGATCCTGCTCATCACCTCAGACATGCCGGAGATGATCGCCCTTGCCGACCGCATCGTGGTGATGAACGGCTACCGTGTGGCCGGAGACCTGCAGAACAGCCGCGACTACGGTGCCATGAGCGAAGGCATCATGGACCTGATCCACAAGCTCGATGCGGCGTGAAGAGCGGTTTGCGGTTGATGCACCGATCGGCATCGATAGCTGGTAACATGTCCGCTAGCTTGCCGTCGCCGGTTGCCCGACTTGGTTGATTGTCGCAACAAACTGGCGATAATGCCCGATGAATGCTTGCCGGTGCTCCGGCGATAGAAGCCTTGAACGGAGGAATTCCATGCGCGCCCTTGTCCTTGAACGCCAGCACGAATTGTCGTTGCGCGAGATAGATCTCCCGCTCGAGGTAGGGCCGACCGATGTGAAGATCGCGTTGCACACCGTCGGCGTCTGCGGCAGCGACGTGCACTATTACACCCATGGGCGCATCGGCAATTTCATCGTCAACGCACCGATGGTACTGGGCCATGAAGCGGCCGGCACCGTAGTCGAGGTCGGCTCGAAGGTGACCAACCTCAAGGTCGGCGACCGCGTCTGCATGGAACCCGGCATTCCCGACCTGAGCTCGCGGGCTTCCAAACTCGGCATCTACAACGTCGATCCGTCCGTGACCTTCTGGGCGACGCCGCCGGTGCATGGCGTACTCACACCCTTCACGGTGCATCCGGCGGCCTTCACCTACAAGCTGCCCGACAATGTCTCCTTCGCCGAAGGCGCGATGGTGGAGCCTTTTGCCGTCGGCATGCAGGCTGCGGCGCGCGCCCGCATCGCGCCCGGCGACGTCGGGGCGGTGATCGGAGCCGGGCCGATCGGTATCATGGTCGCGCTCGCCGCCCTGGCCGGCGGTTGCAGCAAGGTGCTGATCTCCGATTTCAGCAAGGAAAAGCTCGAGATCGCCGGCCGCTATGACGGCATCATTCCCGTCGACCTCACGAAGGAAAGCTTCGCCGCCGCCATTGAGCGGGAGACCGACAAATGGGGCGCCGACGTGGTGTTCGAGGCGAGCGGCAGTGCCAAGGCGTATACCGGCATTTTCGACCTGGTGCGGCCCGGAGGCGCGCTGGTTCTGGTCGGCCTGCCGGTGGATCCGGTCAATTTCGACGTGCCCGGCGCCATCGCCAAGGAAGTGCGCATCGAGACGGTGTTCCGCTATGCCAACATCTATGACCGTGCGATTGCGCTGATCGGTTCCGGCAAGGTCGATCTCAAGCCGCTGATCACCGGCACCTATGCCTTCAAGGACTCCATCGCGGCCTTCGAGCGGGCTGCCAAGGCCCTGCCCACGGACGTCAAGCTGCAGATCCTGATGGAGGATTGACGGGGCGAAAGGCCAATGCAGTTCACTTAAGCGTTTCGGGGTGCTCGACCTTTGTCATAGCCGGGCTTGACCCGGCAATCCAGCTCCCGACGGTTCGTCCGTGCGGCTTCTGGGTAGCCGGGTCAAGCCCGGCTATGACAAATTCGGAGCGGTTCCTGCTTAAGTGAACCGCATTAGGGCGAAAGGCGAGGTTATTCAGCCTCGCCATACGTATCTCCCCGAAGCAGAAGGCGGCACCCTGCGGTGCCACATTCCACCTCGATGATGCGGTGGGAGGTGCCGCCGCAATTGGCCTGGAACACCGATGTGGATGCGGCGCGGTAGACCCTGGTGACCTTCGCCTCGACGCAGCCATTGCGCACCAGCACGCCGGCAAGCGCGCCGTCGCCGGCATTCGCGTGCGTGGAAGCAAGACCGGCGAACATTCCGGCTATCAAGAGAACTCTGCGCATTCCAAAACCTGCAGTGGTTCAGCGGCCCCCTTCGAGGGAAGGGGGCCGGTCGAGCCGGCGTTACTTCGCCTTCTCGATCTTGGTCACCGTCAGGCGCCCGTTGACGCGGTCAGCCTCGAAGGAAACCTTGTCGCCGGGCTTGACCGTTTTGAGCATGGCCGGATCGGCCACGGCGAACACCATCGTCATCCCTTCCATGTCGAGATTCTTGATCGGGCCGTGCTTGAGGGTGATCTTGCCCTGGGCCTCGTTGATCTTGGTGACTTCGCCCTTGACGGGCGCTGTTTGCGCCAGGGCCGATGTCGCGAGGACGGAGAAGGCGAGGGTGAGGAGGAGTTTGCGCATCAGAAGGCTCCTGTCTTGGCGGTGACGACGATCGTGCCGGTCATGCCGGCTTCGCGGTGGCCCGGGATCAGGCAGGAAAAGTCGAACTCGCCGACCTTGGTGAATTTCCAGATCATTTCGCCGGTTTTCTTGGGGCTGAGGCGCCGGGCGTTGGGATCGTCATGCTCCATGTCCGGATTCTTCTGCATCTCGGCGCCGTGCTTGAGGTTTTCGGCCAGGGTGGCGAGTACGATCTCATGATCGATCTCGCCATTGTTGCGCAGGACGAACTTGATCTGCTCGCCCTGACGCACTTCGATCTTGCTGGGGATGAACATCATCTTGCCGTCGGTCTCGCGCATGGTGATGGCGATGGTGCGCGCCGGCTTTTTGGCATCGCCCGGCTCGCCATAGGCGCGCGCCTCGCCATGCGCGTGGCCGGCATCGGCCAGGGCCGGCCCGGCCGCGAGGGCCAGTGCGGCCGCAAATAGGATTTTCGAAAACATCCATGCTCCTTTCATCGGGAATCAGTGCTGATCGTGGTTGGAGCGCCGGCCGGGCTTGATCACGCGGACTTCGGCGGTGCTGCTACGGTTCTCGGGAGCGGAGGGCGCGTGGAAGGCGTTCTTCGACGCACCGGTCCATTCATAGGAGACCGTGCCTTCCGGGTGCTTGAACCAACCCGGATCCTTGTAGTCCCCGGCGGCCAGGCCCTGGCGAACCTTGACGACCGAGAACATGCCGCCCATTTCGACCGCGCCGAACTGGGCGAAGCCCGTCATCATCGGCAGGGTGTTGTCGGGAAGCGGCATTTCCATCTCGCCCATGTCCGCCATGCCGGCGGAGCCCATGGGCATGTAGTCGGGCACGAGCTTGCGGATCTTGGCCGCGACAGCCTTCTTGTCGACGCCGATATAGTTGCGGACGTCGTGGCCCATGGCGTTCATGGTGTGGTGCGACTTGTGGCAGTGAATGGCCCAGTCGCCCTCGGCGTCGGCGGTGAAGTCGAAGGCGCGCATCTGCCCGACCGCGCAGTCGATGGTCACCTCCGGCCAGGCGGCTGCTTCGGGCACCCAGCCGCCATCGGTGCAGGAGACCTTGAAGTCATAGCCATGCATGTGGATCGGGTGGTTGGTCATGGTGAGGTTGCCGAAGCGCACCCTGACCTTGTCGCCCTTGCCGCAGACCAGGGGATCGATGCCCGGAAAGGCCCGGCTGTTCCAGGTCCACAAATTGAAGTCCGTCATCTCCGCCACCTTGGGCACATAGGAGCCCGGCTCGATGTCGTAGGCGTTGATGAGGAAGACGAAATCCCGGTCGACGCGCCGGAAGGCCGGGTCGCGCGGGTGCACGACGAAGAAGCCCATCATGCCCATCGCCATCTGCACCATTTCGTCGGCATGCGGGTGGTACATGAAGGTGCCGCTCTTGCGCAGCTGGAACTCGTAGACGAAGGTCTTGCCGGGCTTGATATGCGGCTGGGTCAGTCCCCCGACGCCATCCATGCCATTGGGCAGCAACTGCCCGTGCCAGTGGATGGTGGTGTGCTCGGGCAGCTTGTTGGTGACGAAGATGCGCACTTTGTCGCCCTCGACGGCCTCGATGGTCGGGCCCGGCGATTGTCCGTTGTAGCCCCACAGATGGGCGACCATGCCGGGGGCGATCTCACGCACCACCGGTTCGGCGACCAGATGGAATTCCTTCCAGTCGCCATTCATGCGCCAGGGCAGCGTCCAGCCATTGAGCGTGACCACGGGGTTGTAGTCGACGCCGCTGGTCGGCACGAGCGGGGGCTGCATGCCGGCTTCCTTCATGGTGGGCGCTTCCGGGATGGCGGCGGCCTGGGCGCGGCTGGAGATGGTGCCGGCGCTGATCAGGGCCGCGGCACCGAGAAAGGAACGGCGGGATACCGTCATGAGGTCAGCTCCTGTGATCAATGCGCGGCGCCGGCAGCGGGCGCGGCGGCCATGGCGGTTTCCCCGCCCGATGACGGGGCCGAGCCGCCGCCGATGAGGGCAGCCTGGAAGTCCACGCCGGCGATGAGGAAATCCCGTTGTGCGCCGATTGCAGCCACGCTGACGTCGAGGCTTTCGCGCGTGGTGGTCAACAGGTCGAAGACGTCGATCAGCATGCCGCTATATTCGAGCACGGCCTGCTGGTTGATGGTCTTGCGCAAGGGCAGGATGCGTGCGCGGTACTGGCGCCAGATCTCGTGCCGGCCGCGATAGGTGAGAAAAGCGGTCCTTGCCTCGGAGCGCACCGTGACGGCCTTGTCCACCAGCCGGTTGACCGCCTGCATATAGGTCTCGCGCGCGCGCCTTACCCCGGTCTCGCCGAGATCGAAGAGCGGGATCTGCACTTCGAGCTCGAAGCCGCGCGGATAGTTGCGCTTCTTCGCGCCGTCCTCGCTGGCGCGGGTGTAGTTGGCCAGGCCCGTGAGATCGAGCAGGGAAACATAGCGGCTCGCCTGGGTCAGGCCGAGCTCGGCGGCCATGGCGTCGAGATCGAGCCGGGCTGCGATCAGGTCGACGCGCCTGCGGACGGCCTGCGCCTCGATTGCGCTCGAGGACGGCAACTTTCCAGCCGTGGCCGGCAGAACTCCCGGCAATTTATAGTCGATTTCGTTCCCCCACAGGCCGAGCTGGCGGATCAGGGCCTCCCGCTCGATACCGGCCTGAAGCCTTGCTTCGGCGAGGCGGTTCGAGACCTCGGCATAAAAGGAGGCTGATCGCGCCTGGTCGAGCTTGGTGGCGCCGCCGGTTTCGCCGAGCTTGCGCGAGAGATCGCCGGCAGCTTCGGCGGAAAGCCGGGCCTTCTGCAGCAGGCCGACGGTCTGGCGGGCCGCCACCGCGCGGTAATACGCCCGGCGCGTATCGGCGGCGAGGCGGAAGGTCGCCTCGATGGCCCGGTAGCGGGCTGCCTCGAACTGGGTCTTGGCGATGTCGCGGCGAGCCGGCAGGGTCAGCAAGGAGAGGACGCTCGCCACCAGCCGGCGCTCGATGTCGAGCTCGCCGCCGGCCGCCACGCGCTCAAGCTGGAAGGTCGGACTCGGCGGCAGGCTTGCCGCGACATAGGCGGCCTCGGAAATGCCGAGGGTGTTGTAGTCGGCCTGGAGGCCGCGATTGTTCAGAAGCGCGATCTGCACGGCGCTGTCGGCCGTCAGAGGCCGGGCAAGCAGGTTGGTGATGCGGGCTTTGGCCTGGGCTGCCTCGGTCGGCGAGGTGATCTTGACGGCTTCCTTGCCGAGTTCGGATGCGACGCGTCCCTTGACGGGCATCATGCCGCCATCGGGTGTGAAGCTGGCGCAGCCCGCCAAGCCGAAGGCGAGCACGGTCAGCACGGCCAGCCGATTGGACCGGGCGATGAGAACTGGCAGGGCCATTATTGTCCCTCCCGCTTGGGAGCGACCCTGTCGTTCCTTTCAACCCAGGGCCTGGGCTCGACGGGGCGGAAATCGAGGGTGCCTGAGGTCACCGGCGTATAGTGCAGGCGCGGCACCGGCGTATCGGGATTGGACGGGTCAGGGCCGACGGCAAGCTTGGGCGGTGGCGCGCAAGCGGACAGGGCGACGGCGAGAGCCGTCGGAATGGCGATTTTCATGATACTTCTCGGGCAGCAGCGTCCGGCCGCCTTCAAGGCAGCCGCAGGCGCACAGGTTTTGGAGACAAGGCGGAGTGCGAGGCGTCAATCGCCTCGAATCGCGACCGGTCGGCCGAGCCCGCGGGAGTTCCGGCGACGCAGGGGCGCCGAACGGAAGGCAGAAGGGGGACGATCAGCCGGCGGACGCGTCGGCCCGCCTGGGCGGTCTGTCGAGCAGGGACAGCATCGCCATCGGCAAGCCCGGTTCCATGAAGGCGAGCTTGATGGCGATGATGAAGGTGCGGGCGTTCAGGAGGGGAGCATCGGTTTCCACGGCGACATGACAGGCAAAGGCGCAGCAGGTGGAAGCGGCTTCACCGGCACCGTCCTCATCGCTGCATGGCGCCGGCGGATGACAGGACATCTCGCCTGTCATCGTCGCCTGGTCATGATGCGGCGCGTCGGCCTTCTTGCCGGCGGCGTGATGGCTCGTGGCGAGATCGCCGGCCATGCGTGTGCTCGCCATCGCCCAGCCCACGGTCGTCACTGCGAAAAGCAATGCGAGCATCAGGCACAGGAACGGGCGAAAAAGGCGAATCATCGGGACCCTGTATGAAGGTTCCCACATGGGAAGGACAAGCAGCCATTTCGAGAGCTCGGACAAGCCGCTTGCCTGCAGGGGAGGCCGGCGGCAGCGACGGCTGCGCGTCGGCAGCGCTTCTCTTGAAGAGAAAACGCTCCGATCTCTCATGCCGGGCTTGACCCTATGCGAGCCTCGTTGACCTCATGCCAGACATTCGCGCGGCTCTTCCTTTTCTCGGAACAACTGCGGTGCCAGTTTCAGCGCGGCGAAGAAGCCGGGCAGGGCGATCGCGATAGCCAGGATGAACACGGTCAGCATGGCTTGCTGCAGTTGCGGGCCCGTGGTGGCAGAGCCCGCGCCATTGGCGTTGGCCACGAAACCGAGCACGGCGGCGCCGATGGCATAGGCTGCCGATTGGAGCGTGGGCAGCAGGGCCGAGGTGCGGTTGCGCTCCTCCACCGGTGAGGCCTCCATCAGGCCCTGGCTGAGATAGCCCCAGCTCGCGCCGAAACCGGCGCCGATCAGGACCTGCCCGCCGACGAGCAGCACGATGTCGGTTTTCCAGAGCGCGGTGATGATGGCGACGAGTCCCAGCACCAGGAACAGCGGTCCCAGCCAAATCAGCCGGCGGCGGATCCTCTGCGAGGCCACGCTGGCCACGGCGATGGCGACGAGGCTCCAGCACACGGCCATCACCGCGTTGAGCGCTCCCGCCAGCGTCGCGCCATAGCCCCATAGATGCTGGATCAGGTAGACGAGATAGACCGAGGCGGCCGAATGCGCCATCGGCATCAGGAAGACGATCCACAGGCCGAGGCCGATGGGCTGGCCGAGCCGGAAGGCATCCTTGGGGAACAGCCGCGCAGGCGAGCGCCTGTCGCTGTAGACGGCACCGGCATAGAGCAGTGCGGCAAGCACCAGCAGCAGGATGGCGCCACTGCCGGCGCCGGCCATGTCGGCGATCATCACCGCCGCCATGCCGGCTCCGATGGCGCTGAGCTGGACGAGCGGAAGCGCCGCCGCCGCTTGCTGCCGGTCCGCATGCGGCACGACCTTGAGGACCAGGGCGATGAAGATCAGGGAGAGCGGCACGTTGACCAGAAAGGCGGCCCGCCACGACACGGTTTCGCTGATGATGCCGGCAACGGCCGGACCGCCGAAGGCCGCCGTGGCCCAGACCATCGCTTCGGCGCCGAATACCCTGGGAACCAGCCGGGAGGGGAATATCTCCGGGATCAGCGCATAGCAGATCGCGGCGATCAGGCCTTCGCCAAAGCCCTGCAGGGCACGGCCGACCAGCAGCACGGCCATGGCCGGGGCCAGGCCGGCAAACAAGGTGCCGGCCGTGAACAACAGGGCGGCCCCGATCAGCGCAGCCCGCGCGCCATAGCGGGCCTTGAGGAGTGCCGCGATCGTGCCCCCGAGAATGGCGAAGATCAGATAGAGGCTGACGGACCAGGCGATCAGCGAAGCGCCGCCGAGTTCGTCGATCGCCGAGGGCAGGGCGGTCGAGACCAGGAAGCTGTTGAAGGCGAACAGGGCGACGCCAAGGCAGAGCGTGGCTGTCGCGCCGGCATAGCGGCCGACCGCAATCTCCCGCCAATGGGCTTGGGTTCCAGTGCTGACTTGCGCGTCCATCTTCGACTCCAACTCGCGGCATCCATCTCGAACAAGGCCCGGCGCCATTTCGGCATCGCGACTTTGTCTGGCCTACAACCTCTACTTAAGTTAAGGTCAAGAGGTTTTCTGGGAGACGATCCATGGTTGAGATGAGCGTCGGCGATCTGGCTCATCGCAGCGGCGTATCGGTGACGGCGCTGCATTTCTACGAGCGCAAGGGGCTGATCCGCAGCCGGCGCAGCCAAGGCAATCAGCGGCGCTACGATCGGGCCGTGCTGCGTCGCGTGGCCCTGATCAAGGTGGCGCAGGAACTCGGCTTCTCGCTGGCGGAGATCGGGGCGCGCCTTGCCGAGCTTCCGGACGATCGTCCGCCCTCGCGCAGCGATTGGGAAATGCTCGCCACGCACTGGGCCGGCGAACTCGACCACCGCATTGCCCTGATGCAGAATCTGCGCAGCGAGCTGACGGGCTGTATCGGCTGCGGCTGCCTGTCGATGGAGCGCTGCACCCTGCTCAATACCGATGACCGCCTCGCCGGTGCGGGAAACGGGCCGGTCAGGCTGATGCAGGAGGCGGAGGCGTAGCCGGTCTTGAGTAAAATACGATTTTTCCGAAACGTACTTTACTCTCTCATTCTTTGTTTAGACGCGTTTTCTTAATCGAAAAGTCCATCAGCTTTTCTCGAAAGCGCTCTATTCCGCCGGCTCGAACGGCAGGTTGATCTGCCATGAGACGCCGAAACGGTCGGCGACCCACCCGAACCGGCGGCTGAAGCCGTAGTCGTCGAGGGCCATGAAGACCGTGCCGTCCTGGGACAGGGCCGCGAAGAGGCGATCCAGCTCCTCTTTCGTCTCGCAATCGATGAAGAACGAAAAGGACGGGGTGAAGGTGAAATTGTGCTGCACCGGGCTATCGATGCAGATCACGCTCTGGCCGGCGATGCTGAAGCGCGCCTTCTTGATCGAGCCCGGCAGTCCCATCTCGTTGGGGCCATAGCGCTCGACATCGAGGATCTCGCCATCGGGGAACAGGGAGACATAGAGGTTCATGGCGGCATCCGCCTGGCCGTGCCCCTGGAACATCAGGAAAGGCTGGACCGTCAGTTTCATCGGCATGTCCTCCAGGCGGTGGGCGTCCTCTTGCGGCATATTCAAGGATAAGGGCTTCTTTCGGCCCCGTCATGCTGCGCCCTTGTCCCCTCTCCGTGAACGGCATGGGTGCCAATTTTGAGGCCAATGGGCAAGTAGCCGAAGTGCTGATCGCCTGATCGGCATCTTTTTCAGTGAAGCGATGGCGCCCGCCGGCTATGCCGATCTGGAGATCGGCGCGCCTGATCCGGCGTCAACTCCGGCAGGGCCGTCTCAACTATGAAGCCCCGGCGCCTCGTGGCCGGTGCGGGCGACATATTCGGTATAGCCGCCGCCATATTGGTGGATGCCGTCCGGCGTCAGCTCCAGCACGCGGTTGGAGAGGGCGGCCAGGAAGCGCCGGTCATGCGAGACGAACAGCATCGAGCCCTCATATTGCGACAGGGCCGCGATCAGCATCTCCTTGGTGGCGAGGTCGAGATGGTTGGTGGGCTCGTCCAGCACCAGGAAGTTCGGCGGGTCGTAGAGCATCTTGGCCATGACCAGCCGAGCCTTTTCGCCGCCCGAGAGGAAGCGGCATTTCTTCTCGATGTCGTCACCCGAAAAGCCGAAGCAGCCGGCCAGCGTCCGCAGCGAACCCTGGCCCGCCTGGGGAAATGCATCCTCGAGCGTCTCGAAGATACTGCGGTCACCGTCGAGCAGGTCCATGGCGTGCTGGGCGAAATAGCCCATCTTGACGCTGCCGCCCTGGACGACCGTGCCCTTGTCGGGCTCGGCGGTGCCGGCGACGAGCTTGAGCAAGGTGGATTTACCCGCGCCATTGATGCCCATCACGCACCAGCGCTCCTTGCGGCGGACCTGGAAGGTGAGGCCTTCATAGATGCTGCGGTCGCCATAGGCCTTGTGCACGTCCTTCAGGCTGACGACGTCGTCGCCCGAGCGGGGAGCGGGCTGGAACTCGAAGGCGATGCTCTGGCGCCGGCGCGGCGGTTCGATCTTGTCGATCTTCTCCAGCTTCTTCACCCGGCTCTGCACCTGGGCCGCGTGGGAAGCACGCGCCTTGAAGCGCTCGATGAACTTGATTTCCTTGGCCAGCATCGCCTGCTGGCGCTCGAACTGCGCCTGCTGCTGCTTTTCGTTGAGGGCGCGCTGCTGCTCGTAGAACTCGTAATCGCCCGAATAGCTGGTCAGCGTGCCGCCATCGATCTCCACCACCTTGGAAACGATGCGGTTCATGAACTCACGGTCATGCGAGGTCATCAAGAGGGCGCCCTCATAGCCCTTGAGGAACTCTTCCAGCCAGATCAGGCTCTCGATGTCGAGATGGTTGCTCGGCTCGTCCAGCAGCATCGCATCGGGGCGCATCAGGAGGATACGGGCCAGCGCCACGCGCATCTTCCAGCCGCCGGAGAGGGCACCGACATCGCCGTCCACCATGGCTTCGCTGAAGCTGAGCCCGGCCAGGACTTCGCGGGCGCGGCCTTCGAGCGCGTAGCCGCCCAACTCCTCGAATCGCCCCTGCACCTCGCCATAGCGCTCGATGATGGCATCCATGTTGTCGGCCTGGTCGGGGTCGGCCATCGCCGCCTCGAGCTCCCTCAACTCGGCCGCGACCTCGCTGACCGGCCCGGCCCCGTTCATCACCTCGGCGACGGCGCTGCGGCCCGTCATTTCCCCGACATCCTGGTTGAAGTATCCGATGGTGACGCCGCGGTCGACCGAGACGCGACCCTCATCGGGCTCCTCCTCGCCGGTGATCATGCGGAACAGCGTCGTCTTGCCAGCGCCGTTCGGACCGACGAGCCCGACCTTCTCGCCCTTCTGCAGCGTGGCCGAGGCTTCGATGAACAGAATCTGGTTGCCGTTCTGCTTTGAGATGTTTTCGAGACGGATCATGGTGCGGTGCGGTCAATGCCTAGGGAACCGCGCTCTTACGCGATGCCGGGAATTTGAGAAAGGCCTCATCGCCTGGAGAGGACAGGACGACGCGTCATCCTTGCTCGAGCATGAGACAGCACATCGGCTCATGCCCACAAGCAACTGACAATGTGAAGGGAAAGGAGAGAATGGCGCGCCCGAAAGGATTCGAACCTCTGACCCTCAGATTCGTAGTCTGATGCTCTATCCAGCTGAGCTACGGGCGCGCTGGGAAGCGACCGGCGCTTCCATGGGCGGTCTGATAACCAAGCCAAGCAGGGGATGCAAGCCCCCCTCGCGCTTTTTTTCACATTATCGAAACAAACCCTCGCCCTGCTCGTCGATCAGCTGCTTGCCCTTGGTCAGGGAAAACTGCACGGCATCGTCCAGACTGGCGAAACGGTCGGCCCGGATGAACTTATGGCTCTTGAGTTCGCCGCCGATCTCTTTTTCCACATAGCCGCAGGTCTGGTACTGGCCACCCTCCTTGTAGGGCGCGGGACGGACGGTGAAGCCGTTATATTCCTCGCCATCGCCCTTGGGGGCCGGCTCGCCATCCGATTCGCGTTTGCCCCCGAACAAGGAGGAGAGGGATTTGAGGAAGGAGGCCACGGCAAAGTCCCAGACTGGTTGATCTCGGCCGCACGATAGCCGCATTGACGCCTGTCGCCAATGGGCGCATCTTCCGCCCGGTTGTGGGAGGACGAGCTTTCGCGCGGAGGCTGCGGGGATTTGCTCCCGCCGGCGTGCTTCACTAGAATTTGCCGGCCGCAATGGGATGCGGCAGCGATTCCTGGGACACAGACATGAACAAGCTCATTCTCGCCAGCATGATCGTGATGGGTGGGTTCTATGCTGGGACAGGTACGGGACAGGCGGCCTCCCGCCCTCAAGGGGAGCGTTACGCCGACAATGCCAGGATCGAGTGCATCCTGCCCTGGTACCGCTTCTTCGGTGCCTGCGACGAGGCGATCCAGGATCCGCCCGACGGCAAGAACGGGCACGAATGGGAGCATCGCGGCCATCGGCATCGCGGCTTGCGCCGCTAGAACATTGTGCCGAAAACGGAATTCCGGTTTTCGGCACAGCCGATGCGTTTGTAGAAATGCCCCGGGCAGGCATTGCCCCCGAACCTCGGCGCACCTCTCCAAAGCGCGGGTTCGCGTTTTTTTCCGCATCGGTCTCCATCCGCTGGCCTTGAAATTGCCGCGGGAAGACCAAAATCAAGGAGCCCCACAAGACGGCGGGAGCCGCGGGGGATTTCATTTTTCAGTTTTGCCGGACAAGGGAGCCGGCATCGGGATGGTCGATGGACCCGCCAGACGGGGCCCTCGGCATGCCTGATGTCGGCTCTCGTTGAACTATTGATTTTTCACCAGGGTCCACAAAGGGGCAGCAATGCGTGAAGGTAAAATGATACTAGAAAATTTGCGTGGCCGCGAGGGCGTCATCGGTACCCTGTTGGCCTTGGGGCTCTCGACCGCAGCGCTCGCTCAGAACGCGCCGCCTCCTGCCGTGTCCGTTGCCAAACCCGTGGTGAAGGAAGTCGTCGAATATGACGACTTCATCGGCCGCTTCGAGGCGGTCGACCGGGTGGATGTCCGGGCTCGCGTCTCGGGTTATGTCGACAAGATCCATTTCGTCGACGGCGCCATCGTCAAGGCGGGGGATCCGCTCTTCACCATCGACCAGCGTCCCTACCAGGCTGCCCTCGAGGAGGCGCAGGCCGGCGTGGAGGCCGCCAAGGCGCGGGTGGATTTCGCCGCCGGCGACGTCAGCCGTGCCGAGAACCTGCGCAAATCCGGCAACATCACCGGCCAGATCTATGACGAGCGCACCCAGACCCTGGCCACCGCCAAGGCTGACCTCAACCGGGCGCAGGCAACCCTAAACCGCGCCAAGCTCGATCTGCAGTTCACCGAGATCAAGGCGCCGATCGCCGGGCGCATGTCGCGCCGGCTGGTCTCGCTGGGCAATCTCGTCAACGCGAACGAGACCGTCCTCACCAATGTGGTGTCGATGGATCCGATCAATTTCTACTTCGACGTCGACGAGCGTTCCTATCTCGCCTACCAGAAGCTCTCGACCGGATCGCTGCGCGTCTCGAGCGACGGCAATCTCAACGAGGTTCTGGTCGCCACCTCCAACGAGCGCGAGCCCATCCACAAGGGCCATATGGACTTCACCGATAATCGCCTGGATGCCGCCAGCGGCACCATGCGGGCCCGCGCCGTGTTCGAGAACAAGGATCTCGCCCTGGTGCCCGGCCTTTTCGGCCGCATCCGCATTCTCGGTTCCGACAAATACAAGGGCGTGCTGGTGCCCGAGGACGCGCTCGGTTCCGACCAGGACCGGCGCGTCGTCTATGTCGTCGGCGCCGACAATACGATCTCGCTGAAGCCGGTGCGTGTCGGTTCGCGCGTGGACGGCTACCGCGTCATCCGCGAGGGGCTCAAGGGTGACGAGACCATCGTCGTCAACGGGCTGATGCGGGTGAGACCCGGCATCAAGGTCGATCCCAAGCTGACGACCCTGCCGGCGACCGCCGTCGCAGCCGCCAACTGAGAGAGCGGTCCATGCGGTTTGCCCATTTCTTCGTCGACCGGCCGATCTTTGCGTCGGTTCTGGCGGTCGTGATCACCCTTGTCGGCGCCATCGCCTTTCTCGGCCTGCCGGTCGCGCAATATCCCGAGATCGCGCCGCCCACCATCGTGGTGCGCGCCAGCTATCCCGGCGCCAATGCCCAGACCGTCGCGGCCACCGTGGCCACGCCGCTGGAGCAGCAGATCAACGGCGTGGAGAACATGCTCTACATGTCCTCCTATGCCTCCAATGACGGCTCGATGTCGCTGACCATCACCTTCAAGCTTGGCACCGATCTCGATACAGCGCAGGTGCTGGTGCAGAACCGGGTCGCCATCGCCACGCCGCGCCTGCCCGACGATGTCAGGCGCCTCGGCGTCACCACGCTGAAATCCTCGCCCGACCTGATGATGGTCATCCACATGTTCTCCCCGGATGACCGCTACGACCAGCTCTACGTCTCCAACTACGCCCGCAACAATGTGCGCGACGACCTCCTGCGTCTCGACGGCGTCGGCGACCTCACCATCTTCGGCGAGCGCCAATACAGCCTGCGCGTCTGGCTCGATCCGGACAAGCTGGCCAGCTATGGCCTGACCTCGTCCGACGTGGTCAAGGCGATCCAGGCCCAGAACGTGCAGGTTTCCAGCGGCGCCATCGGCCAGGAGCCGACCAGTTCGGGCGGCGCCTTCCAGGTCACGATCAACACCCAGGGGCGCTTCCAGGATGTCGCCCAGTTCCGTCGGGTCATCGTGCGTTCGACCCCGGACGGGCAACTCGTTCGGGTCCAGGACGTGGCGCGCGTGGAACTCGGCGCGCAGGACTACGTCACCAATTCCTACCTCAACGGCAAGCCGGCGGTGGCGCTGGCGATCTTCCAGCGCCCCAACACCAACGCGTTGCAGGCGGCCGACGAGATCATCAAGAAGATGGAGGAACTCAAGCAGTCCTTCCCGCCGGGAATCGCCTATTCGATCGTCTACAACCCCACCCAGTTCATCGCGGAATCGGTCAACGCCGTCTACCACACCCTCGGCGAGGCCGTGGTGCTGGTGGTGGTGGTGATCATCATCTTCCTGCAGAGCTGGCGCACGGCGCTCATCCCGGTGATCGCCATCCCGATTTCGCTGATCGGTACCTGTGCGATCATGGCCGCCTTCGGCTTTTCGCTCAACACGCTGACCCTGTTCGGCATGGTGCTGGCGATCGGCATCGTGGTCGACGACGCCATCGTGGTGGTGGAGAATGTCGAACGCAACATCAGCCTGGGCATGTCGCCGCGCGATGCGGCGCACGAAACCATGGACGAGGTCGGCACGGCGGTTATCGCCATCGCCCTGGTGCTGGGCGCGGTCTTCATTCCCACCGCCTTCATCCCCGGCATATCGGGCCAGTTCTACCGGCAATTCGCCCTGACGATCGCGGTCTCGACCTTCCTCTCCGCCTTCGTCTCGCTCACATTGTCGCCGGCGCTCGCCGCGATCCTGCTCAAGCCGCACAGCCATGAGCCGCCGCGCAATCCCCTGACGAGGCTCGGCAAGAGGCTGGCCGGCGGCTTCAACCGCAGCTTCGACAGCCTGTCCAACGGCTATGCTTCCAGCGTGAACCGCGTCGTCCGGCGAAAGATCATCATGCTGCCGCTCTATGCGGGACTGCTGGCCGGCACGGTCTGGGCGGTGCAGAAGGTGCCGCAGGGCTTCATCCCCACGCTCGACCAGGGCTATGCCATCGTGGTGGTGCAACTGCCGGACGGTGCCGCGCTCTCGCGTACCGATGCCGTCACGCGGCGGGTTTCCGAAATTGCGCGGGCAACGCCCGGGGCGCAGGATGCGGTGGCCTTTGCTGGCTTCTCCGGTGCCACCTTCACCAATGCCACCAATTCGGCCGCGGTCTTCGTGCCGTTCAAGCCCTTCGAGGAGCGTCTCAAGGAAGGGCTGACGGCGGACAAGATCATCAAGGACCTGTTCGGGCGCATGCAGGTGATCGAGGAGGCCTTCATCATCGCCATCCCGCCGCCGCCGGTGCGCGGTATCGGCAATGCGGGCGGCTTCAAGCTGCAGGTGCAGGAGCGGCTGGGCTCGGACATCCAGCGCATTCTCGCCTCGACCTATGAGATGATGGGCAAGGCGCGCCAGAACCCCAAGCTGTCGGGCGTGTTCACCACCTTCTCGGCCAACTCGCCGCAGCTCTTCCTCAATATAGACCGGCAGAAGGCCGAGATACTGAACGTCCCGATCACCAATATCTTTGACACGCTGCAGCAGAATCTCGGCACGGCCTATGTCAATGATTTCAATGCGTTCGGGCGTGTTTACCAGGTGCAGGCCCAGGCCGACCAGCGCTTCCGCAACGATCCCGAGCAGATCGGCGGCCTGCGTGTGCGTTCGGCGTCGGGAGCTCTGGTGCCGCTCGGCACGCTGGTGGAGGTGAAGGAGGTTTCCGGCCCGCAATTGATCCAGCGCTACAACATGTACCCGTCCGTGCCGCTGCAGGGCAATGCCGGCCCGGGCGTCTCCACCGCCCAGGCCCTGGACGAGATGGAGGCTCTGGCCAAGGCAACCCTGCCGCAGGGCACCAGCTTCCAATGGACGGACCTGGCCTTCCAGGAGCGGGCGACCGGCAATACCGCGATCTTCATCTTCGCTTTGTCGGTTCTGTTCGTCTTCCTGGTGCTGGCTGCCCAGTATGAAAGCTGGTCATTGCCGCTCGCCATCATCCTGATCGTACCGATGGCCGTGCTTTCGGCTCTGCTTGGCGTGATGGCGCGTGGCATGGACAACAACATTCTCACGCAGATCGGCCTGATCGTGCTGGTAGGCCTTGCCGCCAAGAACGCCATCCTGATCGTGGAGTTCGCGCGCGAGGCGGAAGCGCGGGATGGCAAGAGCCCGATCGAAGCAGTGGTGGAGGCCTGCCGCCTGCGCCTGCGCCCGATCCTGATGACGGCCTTTGCCTTCATCCTGGGCGTGGTGCCGCTGCTGATCGCCACCGGCCCAGGCGCCGAAATGCGCCAGGCTCTCGGCACGGCCGTGTTCTTCGGCATGCTGGGCGTCACCTTCTTCGGCCTGTTCCTGACGCCGGTGTTCTACGTGACGCTGCGCATGCTTGCGCCGGGCAGGAAGAAGAAGGAGGCCAAGCCGGCCGAAGCGGTGCCGGCGGCAGAGTAGCGCCTGGAGTCTTTGCGCTTTCGCAGGCAAGAGGGCTTCCCGACCGTGGTTGGGAAGCCCTTTTTTGTCGCTTGCCCATGTGGTGCGGGAAGCGCAGGACCTGGGACCGCGGACGTCCCGTCCGCTTCTTCCCATCCCCAAGCGGGGCGCTTCCAAGAGCGGACGAGACGTCCGCGGTCCCAGCCGGCTGCCGCGCCGACCGGTCCTCGCAAGCAACCCTTGCCCTGACAAACGAAAAGCCCTCCATGCCGGGCACGGAGGGCTTTTCGTTTCCAAGAGGCGGACATCGCGACATGCAGGCATGTCGCTGAGACGTCCGCGCTCGCAGGACATCAATTGTCGAGGAAGCTCCTCAGCTTGCGCGAGCGGCTCGGATGCTTGAGCTTGCGCAGCGCCTTGGCCTCGATCTGGCGGATACGTTCGCGCGTCACCGAGAACTGCTGGCCGACTTCCTCCAGCGTGTGGTCGGTGTTCATGCCGATGCCGAAGCGCATGCGCAGCACGCGCTCCTCGCGGGCGGTCAGCGACGCCAGCACGCGCGTGGTGGTCTCGCGCAGGTTGGACTGGATGGCCGCGTCGATCGGCAGGATAGCGTTCTTGTCCTCGATGAAGTCGCCGAGATGTGAATCCTCCTCGTCGCCGATCGGGGTTTCCAGGGAGATCGGCTCCTTGGCGATCTTGAGCACCTTGCGCACCTTTTCGAGCGGCATGGCGAGCTTCTCGGCCAGTTCCTCCGGGGTCGGCTCGCGGCCGATCTCGTGCAGCATCTGCCTCGACGTGCGCACGATCTTGTTGATCGTCTCGATCATGTGCACGGGGATGCGGATGGTGCGGGCCTGGTCGGCGATCGAGCGGGTGATCGCCTGCCGGATCCACCAGGTGGCGTAGGTCGAGAACTTATAGCCGCGGCGGTATTCGAACTTGTCGACCGCCTTCATCAGGCCGATATTGCCTTCCTGGATCAGGTCGAGGAATTGCAGGCCGCGATTGGTGTATTTCTTGGCGATGGAGATGACGAGGCGCAGATTGGCCTCCACCATTTCCTTCTTCGCCTGGCGAGCTTCGCGCTCACCCTTCTGCACCATATGCACGATCTTACGGAACTCGGTGATTTCGAGGCCGGTCTCGGTGGCGAGGTTATGGATATCCTCGCGCATCGTCTTGATGGTCTCGAGCTCGTGGGCCACGAACTCCTTCCAGCCCTTGGAACCGAGCTTGGAGACGCGCAGGATCCACTTGGGATCGAGTTCGGAGCCCTGATAGGTCTTCAGGAAGTCCGACCGGTCGACGCGATAGCTCTCGGCCAGACGCATCAGGCGGCCTTCATAGCTGATCAGGCGCTTGTTGATGTCGTAAAGCTGTTCGACCAGAGCATCGATGCGGGCCTGGTTGAGCGAGAGGCTCTTGACGTTGACGACGATCTCTTCCTTCAGCTTCTTGTATTTGCGGTCCTGCGAAGGCGAGAGCGAACGGTTCTGCAGCCGGCTCTCGACATTCACGTCCTGCAGGCGGCGCAGCTTCTTGTAGTCGTCGGCGATGCGGTCGAAGGTCTCGAGCACCTTGGGCTTGAGCTCGGCTTCCATGGCCGAGAGCGACACGTTGTTCTCCATGTCGTCTTCGTCCATCTCGCCGTCCATCGGCGGCAAGGCGTCGTCGTCCATCTGCTGCTGCTCGGGCTCCCCGCCCTCGGCATCGCCATCGCTCGCCACTGCCGGCGGGTTCTTGCCGTCGGGGCCGGCATAGGTCGCCTCGAGATCGATGATGTCGCGCAAGAGAATCTTGCCATCATTGAGCTCGTCGCGCCAGATGATGATGGCCTGGAAGGTGAGGGGGCTTTCGCACAGCCCGGCGATCATCGCCTCACGGCCGGCCTCGATGCGCTTGGCGATGGCGATTTCGCCTTCGCGTGACAGGAGCTCCACCGTGCCCATCTCGCGCAGATACATGCGCACGGGATCGTCGGTGCGGTCGGTCGGTTCCTTGGCCGTGGTGGTGGAAGCGATCGCGCGCGTCGAAGTGGCCTCGACGAGGTCGCCGCCTTCGGCTTCCTCCTCCTCGCCCTGAGCAGCCTCCTCGGACTCCTCGTTCTCCTCGTTCTCCACGACATTGATCCCCATTTCGGAGAACATGGCGAGCACGTCCTCGATCTGGTCGCCATCGACCTGATCGGAAGGCAGGACGTTGTTGATCTCTTCATGCGTGACATAGCCACGCTTCTTGGCGCGCTTGATCAAGGCGCGAACCGCGGCATCCGACAGATCGAGCAAGGGGCTGTCCTGGCTCGGCGCTTCGGTGTCCGGCGTTTCTTCCTTGTCAGCTTCCTTTTTCGCCATCGTTGCTTTCCCTCACTCGCTCAAGCAGGATTTCGCAGCTCGCCCCGCCGGGTAGAGCTCTGAAATCCCGCATCACGTCCCTGCCGGTCCGAAGCCGACAACTGTCAACTCACCCGGGCCACAGATTTTGGCCCGCAAGCACTGGCGCATCCGTGCACCCTGTGCCAAACCCGATGCGGAATTTCCTAGATTCGCCTGTCGGCGCGTCCAAGCAATTCCAAACAACTTCAAGGCTTTGGTGCATGGTCCTCGCCTCGATTGGGGACCCCGACCCAAAACCCGCACCCGGCAGGAGATTCCCGCCAAGGCCGACTGTTTGCCAACACCAAAAAGGGCAGCATCCGGTACCCGGAGCCACCCGACTTGTCGCCGCCTTGCTCCAGCGCCCTGGGAAAGACCTTCGATTCGTCTGCGTAACGCCTTGCAGCAACTGCCAGAATCGAAATTCCAGTTCCAGGAACTGGCGCTATCACTACCCGGGCAATGGCTAATCCGCCGTTAACCCTGCTAGTCCTACACGGCTCGCGAAGTCCGCCCGGACGAAGCTCCAAACCCCTCGATCATCGCCTCGGTTCCTTCCATCGCGGCGATCTGCGCCTTGATATTGGTGAGCCGAGCCCAATTCTCTTCGGTGAAGTCCTGGTCCATGGCCGCCTGGGCGAGCCTGAGTTCCTTATGTAGCGTGCGATTCTTATGATGCAAGGCCACTGCATGCACGAATCCGTCCCGAACGTCGGGAAACGCGGCGTCCCGTCGCACCCAAAAGTGGGTTGGACTGCTCAAAGCGGCGATATGCGCGAGCAAACGTTCGAATCCCTGGGTCATCAGCTCGGCCTCGACCGCAACTGATTCGCGCAGCCCATGCGCCACGCAATCGATCAAGGCCTGGCGCAGGCGGCTCGCCTCGACATTCTCGAACTCGAGCCCCGCCAGCAATTCGCAATGGTCGTCCAGCAGATAGGGATGGGCCACCACGACGGCCAGGATGAGGGCCTCGCGCGCGGGAATGCTGCCATGGCCGCCCCGCATGCGTGCGCTTTCCCTGACCGCCGGCGTCACCAGATGCGTGGCCGGCGATGTTTCGCGCCGGCTGCCGCCCTGGCGCCAGGCCCGCTGCGGACCGCCCGCGAAGCCGGACTGGGCCGTCCGGGCCGGGGCAAAGAAGCTGCGCAGGCGGTTATCCATTTCCGCCCGATAATGCTTGCGCACCGTCTCGTCCCGGATCGGCGCCAGCGCATCCATCAGCTTGCGTTCGAGCGCGGCGCGCCGCTCCGGCGTGGAGAAGTCGCCGCTCTCCGTCTCGCGAGCCCAGAGAATGTCGGAAAGGGGCAGAGCGCCCTGCAGGACTTCCGACACCGCCGTGGCACCAGAGCTGCGCACCAGTTCGTCCGGATCCTGCCCGCCCGGCAGCAGCGCGAATTTCAAGGTCTTGCCGGGGCCGATCTGCGGCAGGGCCACGTCGACGGCCCGATAGGCGGCGCGCCGCCCAGCCTTGTCTCCATCGAAGCACAGCACCGGCTCCTCGCTCATGCGCCAGAGCAGATTGAGCTGGTCTTCGGTAAGGGCCGTGCCGAGCGGCGCGACCGTATGCCCAAAACCCGCCACGCTCATCATGATGACGTCGACATAGCCCTCCACCGCGATGACGCCGCCCTTTTCATGGGCGGCCTTGCGGGCGCGATGATGGTTGTAGAGGCAGGCACCCTTGTGGAAGAGCGATGTCTCGGGCGAGTTGAGATATTTGGCGGATGCCTCCTTGTCCATGGCGCGGCCGCCGAAGGCGATCACCTTGCCGCGTACATCATGTATGGGGAACATGATGCGGTCGCGGAAGCGATCATAGGGGACCTGGATGTCCTCGCCATGGATGAGAAGGCCCGCTTCGATCATGGCGTCGCGGTCGACGCCCTTGCCGGCGAGATGGTCGCGCAGGGCGAATTTCTCGTTCGGCGAATAGCCGATGCCGAACTCGGCCTGGATCGCCGGCGTCAGCCCACGATCGGCGAGATAGCCGCGTGCCGCCGCACCTTCGCGTGCCTGCAGGCGGGACTGGAAGAAGGCGGCGGCAAGTTCCATCACCTCATGCAGCGAGGCACGCTGCTCTTCGCGGCGGACATCCTCCACCGTCATCTTGGGCAGGGTGACGCCCGCATCGTTGGCGCAACGCTCCACCGCTTCGGGAAAGGAAATGCCCTCCACCTCGCTCAGGAAGCGGAAGATATCGCCATGCTTGCCCGAGGAGAAGCAGTGATAGAAGCCCTTCTGGTCGTTGACATAGAAGGACGGCGTCTTCTCGGCATTGAAAGGCGAGAGGCCGCGCCACTCCCGGCCCTGCTTCTTGAGCTTCACGCGCCGGCCCACCACCTCGGACACAGGCAGCCGGGCACGGATTTCGTCGAGCAGGGAAGGCGGGTATTTCATGGGCTCTTATGTGAGGATGCAGGCCGGCGGCACAAGTAGCTCACTCTAGCACGGAAGGCGTTGAGTCGAATCTTTCCCCGTTGTCCTCAGATGCGAGAGCGTGCCTGCGGAGAATCGCCCATGTCATGAAAAGGCCCGGCACCTATGGTGCCATGGCCAGAAACGCGGGAGGCCGAATTGAGCACGGTGCTGGGATTGGTCGACGGTCTGGTGGCTGCCGCGCAGATCGTCGGTGCACTGGCCTTCATCGTGGTTCTGGTGGGCGGCGGCATTTCCTTCATCCGCGGCCGTCGCGGCTATCGGCATCCGGAAGACTTCCTTTGACGACCAGCACACCGAGATCGCCATGTTCGCAGCCCGCATGAAAAAGGCCCGGGCAAGCCGGACCTTCCTCAATATCGGAGACGAGCCGTCGATCAGAAGGTGCGCTTGATACGCACGCCGCCCATCCAGAAGTCCGACTTGGCGTCGCGGGCGATCGCCGCAACCCCAGCTGCCGGCACATAGGACAGGTTGTCGATGGTCTGGTGCGTGTAGGTGACTTCGCCGGTAACGGTCAGGCCTTTGACGATCGTGTAGACCACGTTGCCGGTCAGCGAGTATTCCTTGACCTTGCGGTCGCCCAGATTGCTGAACTTGTCATAGGTGGTGTCGATATAGGCGCCGACCAGGTTGGCACCCCATTGCGGTGCGAAATTGCCGCCGAGTTCGGCCGTCACCGACCAACCTTTGCCGCCGTCGAAGCCGCCATTGCTGTTGAAGAAGTAGTTCTGGCCCTTGAGCTTGCTGGAGCCGATGCCGAGATAATCGAGCGCACCATCGGCATACTGGCCTTCGATCACGAAGTGACCCTTGTCGATGACCGGGATGTTGACGAGCAAAGTGCCGCCGACCGCGTAACCCCACTTGTTTTCGCGCGGAACAATCGTCTCGGCTGTACGGTATTGATGGGCGGCTGCCTGGACGGCCACCGAGCCCCAGTCCTGCTTCAAGCGGATCTGGCCGACCACGTCTGGAATCTGCTGGCCGCCCTGCTGATTCTTGGCGAAGGCGTTCTGGCGATGGTCACGGCCATCTTCGATCGAGAGGGTCGCTGTGAAGCCGCTACCGAAATCAGCCGTATAGGCCAACAGGTTCACGACGTTGGACTGGGCATAATAGGGACCCCAGACCGTGTTGCCGAAGTCAAGGTCGTAAAAGCCGAAGAAGGAATGGGCGTAACCAGCAGTCAGGCCACCGAATTGAATGTAGGCATATTTGATCGAGAAGGTATTGCCGGAGGTATCCTTAGTAGAATCCCAGTTGATGGGATGGCTGATGCCTCGAATCTGGAAGAAGGAACGCAGCAGGCCAAACTCGGTCTGAGTGCGCGCATCGAAGGAAATGCGGGCCTCGGTATTGAAGGCGCTGGAGTGGATGTCGCGATTCTGTTTGTAGAAGTCAGATCCGAAGTCGTTCTTGGTATTGGCCTTAATGCCATCGCCACTCTGGTTATAGAAGCGATAGTCGGCGCGGATTTCGCCGGCGATCTTGAGGCAGGTATCGCTGCCGGGAATGTAGAAGAAGCCGGGGCCGAAGGCGGAGCAGACCTTCACATATTCGACGGCTTCCCCCTTGGTCATGGGGAGGTCGGCGGCCTGAGCGGCAGCGAGAGCGGTGAGGCTGGCCGCGGCGCCGAGCAGAAGAGATTTGATCGTCATCAGATAGCTCACTGAGCAAATTGGGTTGGGTACATCGGGCTGGTTCGTTTCAGTGCCGAGCCCGACCTGTCGCCTTTTGAGGGCAATTGTGGCCGGATGCTCGTGAAGCGAGAGCCGAGGTGTCTTTGCGCAATTTTCTGAAGATTCACAACATTGATGGAGAATAAATACTGATATGACATTCTTATAACTAATAACTGTCTCCGAAAAGCCACATTGAGATTTATAACAATTTCGTGACGATATAGTTATATTTTATGAAAAATGAGAATAAACGTTGAGTTTGGAGATTTGTGCGGAGGAGATGATAATAAATTCCTCCGTGATGGTGCCGTTGCTGACGATGGCGAATGACTGTACTTGGCATCCACCGATCATCAAGGCGTGCAAAGGGAGTGCGATGATAGTTCGGGTTCTCGTTTTATCTGTGCTTCTGAGGAAATGCCTCCACAAGTTGTGGAGGCATCACGCGCGAGATCATCAGCCGCGTGGCGGCACCTGATCGGCGACACCGCTCGCGACCTGCCGGAATACGCCCCTCAGCCAGGCGAGCAGGCGATCATGTTTGCGCGCAGCATGCCAGACCATGGTGATCTTCAGGACGGCCGGCTCGAGCGGGGGGTCCAGCAGTACGAGGTCCAGGGCTTCGGCGAACTGCCGGGCGAAGGCATGAGAGAGCACGGTCACCATGTCGGTCCGGGCAACAGCCATCAGGGCCGAGGTGAAATGGGGTGTGGTCAGGCCGATGCGCCGTTCCAGCCCCGCCGCTGCCAGCGCTGCATCCGCCTCCGTGCTGCCGTCCCCGAAGACGGATACGGTGACATGGGTGAGGGCAGCATAGGCGGCGAGGCTGAGCGGCCCGTTCCGAGCGGCCGGATGATCGCGCCGCATGATCAGCGCAAGGCGGTCATCCATCAGCGTCTCACTGTGAGTTCCGGCCGCGAGCGGGTAGTTGGCGAGGGCGAAGGTCAGGTCGATATCGCCGCTTTGCAGACGACGGGCGATGTCCGCTGCGATCGGCACCGCCCGGAGGTCGACATGCGGCGCTTCCTCGAGCAGTCGCGCCATCACGCCGGGAAAGAGCAGGGTTGTCAGCGAATCGACCGCCGCGATCCGCAGCGTGCGATGCTCGGAGGACGGATCGAAACGCGGTTCGGCGACGAGGGCACGGATATCGGCCAGGATCTCCTGCACCTGCGGCGCCAAAGCCTCGGCGCGTGCCGTCAGCACCATGCCCGCGCCCGAGCGCAGCATCAGTTCGTCGCCGAACAGATGACGCAGGCGATCGAGTGCCCGGCTCATCGCCGGCTGGCTGAGGCCGATCTCGCGCGCCGCGCGGCTGACGCTGCGCTGGGAGAGCAGGGCGCCGAGCGCCGTCAGCAGGTTGAGATCGATCGCCTTCAAATGCACATCGCGCATATATTGAATATAAAGCATGCATTGGAGTTATGATAGGGCGCTTGCTAGCATCTCCTCATCAAGGAGAACGCACCATGTCTGCCAAGATCATGATCCTGGGATACGGTCCCATCGGCCGCGCCATCGCACGGCAGCTTTCGGATGCGGGCCGAGAGGCGCTTGTCGCCCAGCGGCGCGAACCCGCTGATCTGCCGTCCGGCACGCGGTTCCGTGCCTGCGATGCCCTCGACCGAGCCAGCCTGACCGCCGCGCTGAAGGGGTACGACGTGCTGATCTGCACGGTCGGTCTCGCCTATGACGCCGCCATCTGGGAAAGGGACTGGCCCCGGCTGATGACCACTATGCTGGCGGCCTGCGCCGCGAATGGGACACGTCTGGTCTTTGTCGACGATCTCTACATGCACGGTCCCCAGCGCGGGCCGCTGCATGAGAACACGCCCCTGGACGCGTCCGGCCGCAAGGGCAGGGTGCGCGCTGCCATCACGCGTCAATGGCAGGCTGCCGGCGCGGTGAAGACCGCGGCCTTGCGGGTGCCGGATTTCTACGGTCCCGGCGTGATGCTGTCGGTGCTCGGTGAAGAGGTGATTGGCCGCCTGGCCGCCGGCCGCGCGGCGCGACTTGTCATCGCTGCCGACGAGCCGCATGCCTTTGCCTATGCGCCGGATGTGGCCGCGGCTGCGATCCTGCTCGCCGACGCTCCGGACGACGCCTATGGCCGGGCCTGGGTCATGCCCTGCGCGCCGGCGCGCACCCCGCGCGAGGTGATCGGCATGGCCGCCGCCACGCTCGGTGTGAAGCCGAGCTTGCAGGTGCTTCCGGGTTGGCTGCAGAGATTGATGGGGGCGTTCGTGCCGTTTCTGATGGAGTGGAGCGAGACGTCCTATCAGCACGATCGTCCGTTCCTGGTCGATGGCAGCAGTTTCGAGCGTTATTTCGGATTCCGGCCGATGCCGCTCGAACGCGGAGTTCAGGCCACCGCGGCCAGCTTCATCAAAGCTTGAAGGCTACTGCCCGACGATCGCCTCGCCCAGCCGCAACGGAGTTTGCAGCAGCGTGCCGGCCGTGTTGACGACAAACAGCCCGGTTCGTGAGATCGGATTGCCGCGTGCTGCCGCCGCATCGCTCTTCGCCATCTGGTGCAGGGAAGGCAGCAGGCCGACGAACTTGCTGTGATTCATCGAATCCAGGCTCTTGGCATCCGACATGTCGATGACCCGCAGCCCGTAATGGGCAATGGCCTGCTGAGCCTCCTTGTTGTCGATGAGGACATTGCCGACACGCGGCACATCGCCCGCCAGCCGCTGCGAGAAGCCGAGCGCGCGATCGTCTCGCGAAATCGCCACGGTAATGGGCTGGTTGAGCTTGCCGATGGTGTCGAGCTGGGTGCGGAAGACGTCGATGTCGATATCTGGCGACATCAGGAAGACTTCGCCGAGCTTGGGAAGGAAAGCTGAGTTGCCGCGGATCCTGGCTTGACGGAGAGCCTCCACCGCCAGCCAGTTGCCCATGGAATGTGCGATGATGTGGATGCGCTTGACGCCCGGGGTGCGGGCGAGACCGTTCAGCGTCGTCTCCAGATAATCGCGCGAATAGGTGGTGCTCTCGCGATCGGCGACATAGCCGGTCAAGGTCCCGAGCGAGGGCCAGGCGAAGGCGACCACGGCACCGGGGAAGCCGCTGTCCTTCTCGAGCTGGGCAACCCGATAAACGGCTTCCTGATAGTTGGTGTTGTAGCCGTGCACGAACACGATGACTTCGCCGGTACCCTTGGTGTCCTTCACCACCGCCGCATCGAAGCGAGCCTGGTCGAGGGGGGCCGAACTGGTCACCACGAAGTTGACGGCCGGATTGCCGGGCGGCTTCTTCGGCCATTCGATATTGCCGGCAACATGGTTCGGCGGCACCGAGATCGTGTAGGCTTCGTAGCTCAGGCCGAAATTGCGCTTGGCCGTGAAGTCGCGCTTGTCGATTTCGGAACGCTGGCGGGTGGTGGCGACCAGAATGTTGACCGGCGTGCCGACACCTGCCGATATCGAGACCGGATGCAGCATCAACGCACCGGGCCGGTCGGCGCAGGACGCCAAGCCGGCCAGGGCGAACAGAACCACCGAAAACCGAACCAGGAAGCGTGGTGAAGGCGCCATGCCGGCCTCATCGTTGCAGCGGCCGGCAATCTAGCGGGCGCATCGGTCTCGGAAAAGCGCGGAGTTTGGACGTCCTTAACCGCCGAGCGCTTCCTTGACCAGCGGGCTGGTCTTGCCGAAGTCCATCTTGCCTGCGAAGCGCTCCTTCAGGACGGCCATGACCTTGCCCATATCCTTGACGCCGGCAGCGCCGATTTCGCCAACCACGGCGGCGATGGCCGCCTTGGTCTCCGCCACGTCCATCTGCTTGGGCAGGAAGGAGGAGAGGATCTCGATCTCGGCCTTGCTGGCCGCTGCCATTTCCTCGCGGCCGGCCTTGAGCGCGGTCTCCAGCGTCTCCTGGGCCTGCTTGATCATCTTCTGCAGCATGGACAGGATCTCGCTTTCCGGGATCTTGCCGTCATGCTCGCCGCCGCGGGCGGCGATATCGCGATCCTTCAGCCCAGCCTGGATCATGCGCACGACCGACAGGCGGGCCTTGTCGCCGCTCTTCATGGCGTCCTTGACGGCAGTGGTAAAATCGTCGCGCAGAGACATGATGCCCTACCTTTCCTGGAATCAAAATTGTTCACCGGGCGGCACGCGGCAGCGAAATATTTGGTGGGCTTGTCTCAAATCATTGAAATATCTTATGATTTTGAGCATCGCCAAGGGTTGACGGCAAGCCGTCCGCCCCCTACTTTCCGCCGCGTCTGCCGGGCGGAGCCGAGTATGCCGCCGCCATTCATCCGGCACTTAAGATGAAAATGACCGTCACACAAGCGAGCGCGAAGGACAGAGACATGGAAAATGGCTGGGCGGAACCCAAGGCAACCGCGCTCCTGGTCCTCGCAGACGGCACCGTGATCGAAGGCACCGGGCTCGGGGCCGTGACGAAAGCGGCGGGCGAACTGTGCTTCAACACCGCGATGACGGGATATGAGGAAATCCTCACTGATCCCTCCTACGCCGGGCAGATCATAACCTTCACCTTCCCCCATATCGGCAATGTCGGCGTCAATGACGAGGACATCGAGACGGTCAACATGGCCTCTTCCTCCGGCGTCAGGGGCGTGGTGCTGCATGCGCCGATCACCGAGCCTGCGAATTACCGCGCCAGCCGCCATCTTGATGCCTGGCTCAAGGCCCGCAACATCGCTGGCATTGCCGGCGTTGATACCAGGGCGCTGACCGCCCGGATCCGCGAGGGCGGCATGCCAAACGCGGTGCTCGCCTTCGATCCCGACGGTAATTTCGATGTCGAGGGCCTGAAGCGCGAGGCAGCCGGGCTTCCCTCGATGAACGGCCTCGACCTCGTGCCGCCGGTGACCACGGCGCAGCGTTTCGATTGGGACCAGACCACCTGGGAGTGGTCGCAGGGCTTCGGCAAGCAGGAGGCGCCCCAATATAAGGTGGTCGCCATCGACTACGGCGTGAAGCGCAACATCCTGCGCCTGCTGGCGGCGGCCGGCTGCGCCGTCACCGTGGTGCCCGCCACCACGCCGGCCGAGGAGATCATCGCTCTCCAGCCCGATGGGATTTTCCTTTCCAACGGCCCGGGCGATCCGGCGGCCACGGGCGAATATGCCGTGCCGGCGATCAAGACCCTGCTTGAAAAGGACATCCCGATCTTCGGTATCTGCCTCGGCCATCAGATGCTGGGCCTCGCCCTCGGCGCCCGTACGGCCAAAATGAAGCAGGGGCACCACGGCGCCAATCATCCGGTCAAGGATTTCACCACCGGCAAGGTCGAGATCGTTTCGATGAACCATGGTTTCGCGCTCGACCGCGACAGCCTGCCTGCCGGCGTGGTGGAAACCCATGCCTCGCTGTTCGACGGTTCCAATTGCGGCATCGCCGTCACCGGCAAGCCGGTGTTCTCCGTGCAGCACCATCCCGAAGCTTCCCCCGGTCCACAGGATAGCCACTACCTCTTTAAGCGGTTTGTCGAAAACATGGCATCTCGCCATGGTGTTGCCGCAGTTGCGCAACACAACGCCTGATCGCAACCGGAGCAGTGTGCATGCGAGCAAGCGTCGCCTGTCTCTTCCTGATGGTTTCTTGCGTCACTGCTTCGGCGCAATCGGCAGATGGGACGCTGGTTCCTCTGCCGGATTACTTTCAGAAGAGCATCGCCGCGGCGAACGCCAAGCCGTTGCCGCCTCTCCAGCCCAAGCCCAACCAGATGCGAGCCATCAGGGCTTCGACGGGGCTGGAGGGCCTGCCGGACCTCATCGTCCATGGCGGCGTACCCACGCCGCCGGAGCGTCCTCGCCCCAATGATTCCACGGTGGTATCGGCTTATGCCGCCGACACGCCGTTGCCGCCGGAGCGGCCTGATACCGATATCGACATGGCAGGGCCGGAGCCCGAAGGGACGTCGACGCAAGCCGACGCCGCGCCGAATGCCAAGCCCGACGCGGCCTTGCCGCCGGGCACCCTGTCACATGCCTTCGTGCCTCTGCCCGTGCGCCGCCCCGGCGGTATCGACGACCGCATGACCACCAATCCGGGCCTCAATGCGCCGCCGCCGGAGACCAAGGTCGCCATGCTTGGCGGGTTGCCGGGCGCGGGCATCGCCATCAACAATCTGGCGCGCGCCGTGCCGGAAGCCGCCATCGTGAAGGGGGCCTGCAGCGTTGCGCAGCCTTATCGTCTGATGGCGTTGGGGCCGAGCAGCCGCACGACGCTGGTGCCGGCCGCCACCGTCGATTACGCCATGGTCAACGGCCTGGTACGCTGGGAGGCCGGCATGCAGGCCGCCGCCAAGCAATATCTCGGCGAGAACGTGGTCGCCATCAAGGTGGCCGCCTCCTATGTCTGCCGCGGCATGAACAATATACGCGGCGCCAAGCTCTCCGAGCATGCCAAGGGCAATGCCATCGACATTTCCGGCTATATCACGGCCAGCGGCAAGGAAATCACCGTCCGTCATGACTTCAAGGGCGGGGGGGCCAAGGCTGCCTTCCTGAAGCAGGTTCATGGCGTGACGTGCGGCGTGTTCCAGGTCGTGCTGGGTCCCGGCTCGGATGGATATCACGAGGACCATTTCCACATGGATCTCGGTCGCTGGAAGAGCTGCCGGTAAGGCCGTCCGAGGCAGTACCGGAGGGTCGATCTCCAGATCGATCACCTTCATTCCTCTGCAAGCGCGATGTTTACAAGAGGGTCGATCTGAATATCGACCCTCCACATTTTGGCGTGCCCTCGTCGGGCAGGTTTTGGGTTCATCTCAACGCGCAAATCCAGCGGTGCCGCGCTTTTTCGGCGGACGCGAGTTGAACTTGCTCCACGCCATAGCCAGGATGCCGACTACACGGCCGGGGTTTGATACTTTCGCCGGCTCGCCGCATTCGCCCGCTTCCTCGCCGAGCTGCCCGCCGGCCATCCGTTCCGCGTCATCGGTTGCGACCTGGGGCGACAACGCAAGGCTAAGGCCCCTGGTCAAGCCGGCAGTTAGATAAGAATCCATCATGAAAATTCCTCCTCACCGATTGCGTGAATCCGGTGATCTGATGGCTATTTTCAGAAAGTACGAGCCGTTCGACAAACGAGTTCGGCTTGAATATAATGCACCACTTATAAGTTTTTCTTGTGAGTGGGACATATGGAGACGCTGCCGTCCCTGCCGGCTCTGCGTGTGTTCGCCGTCGCGGGAAAGGCGCTCAGCTTCACCCGGGCGGCGCAGATGCTGAACGTCACCCAGGCGGCGGTGTCGCATCAGATCCGGGTGCTGGAAGACCAGCTTGGCGTGAAATTGTTCCAGCGCACGACGCGCAGCCTGCAGCTCACCGCCGCCGGGCAGCAATTGCTGCCGGCGGCCACCGCGGCCTTTGGGGAACTCGAGCGTGCGGTCGCCGGCATCAGGCGCTCGCAGAACCTGCTTTCGATCACCACCACGCCCTCCTTCGGGGCCCGCTGGCTGGCGCCGCGCCTGCCGCGCTTTGCCGAGCTCCATCCCGCCATCGAGATCTCGGTGCGCCATACCGAGGCACCGCTGGATATCGTGGCCGAAGGCATCGACCTGGCCATTCGCGGTGGGCTCGGCAAGTGGCCCGGCTTGACGGCCGAATTGATCGGGCGATCCGCTATGCTACCGGTGGCCGCGCCCGACTATGTCGAACGCCTGCGCCTCCTCGAACCGGCGGACCTTGCCCGCGCGCGATTGCTGCATGACCAGGACCGCAGCGATTGGCGGGAATGGCTGGCCGTCGCCCATCTCGATCCGGCCTTGGCGCAGGCCGGGCCGGCGTTCGACGATGAGAACGTGCTGATCGAGCTGGCGCTCGCGGGGCAGGGGGTGGGTCTGGTTGTTGGCAGCGTGGTCGAAGGCCTGATCCGCCAGGGACGCCTGGTGGCGCTGTTCGATCGGCAAGTCACCCTGGGCTATGGCTATTATCTGGCCTATCCGCCGGGCGCACTGGCCCTGCCCAAGGTCGCCGCCTTCCGGCGTTTCGTGCTGGCGCAGGCGCGATGAGGGCAGGAGCGCGGACATCCTGTCCGCTCTTCGCCTCCTGCACGGGCGATCGCACTCGAAGAGCGCCTATTTCCGGAATCGATTTCGGCCTTACCTGCAGTTCAGCGCCTTGACCGGCTGCCCCGGCTTCCACTCGATATCATTACCGCTCCAGAAGCGCTCCTGCCTGTTCGGCGCATAGGTGCCACTGGCGTCGATCTGGCAGGTGAGGGCGGCGGAACCGGCCGGGACCAGCCCGACAGCGTGGTAGTCCTCGCCGTTCGCTTCGATGCGCAACACGTCTGCGCCAGGGGTGGCAGACACGGCATCGCCTGCGCTGAGTGAGAAGCGTCCCCGCTGGTCCGTGCTGGTGAGCGTCGAGCGGCTTGGTAGGCGCGAGTTGGTCACACGGATCTGTGCTCCGGCGACAGGGCGGCCTTCGTCGAGAAGCACGCCCGTGACGCTGGACCGGTCCAACGCGGATAATCCGGCGGGGCGGCAGGCCGCCAAGGCAAGGCAGGTGGCGAGCAAGGCAAATCGCGGCCCGATCATGCAAAGTCTCCGCAGCTGAAACACAGCAATAACCGGTGTGAGGGGCGATGATGGCGAAACGTGGCCGTTTCCAGGGTGACGCGGCATCATCATCTCCTATGGTTCCGAGCCAAAACCCTCCTCGAAAGGAAAGCCGATGGCCTGGGTCTTGATTCGCACCCTCGTCGCCGTGGGGCTGGTTGCCACATCTCTGTCGGCGCAGGTGGCCGAATCCTGCCGTGCGCTCCTGCAGCGCGGGGCGAGGCGATCGACAGCTATGTCATGAACTTCGGCCCTGATGACACGCTCTACATCTACATCCTGCGTATGCCGGGCGGCCTAACGGCGGAATGCACGTCGCAAGAACCGCTCTGAAGGCCGGTCGACCCCTGGATTCCCTCTCGCGATCGTCACTTTCCGCAGCAGTCCGCAAACGGCCCCTTTCGCAAGACGCCAAAATGGTTTAGTCGAACCGCTCGATCCGCCCGGTGCCGTGGAGTCCCCTCCGCGGCTTTTTCATGCCGGCCCTCCCAAATCGGACGAGCGATGCCAAAACGTAGCGACATTTCCTCCATCCTGATCATCGGCGCCGGCCCGATTGTCATCGGCCAAGCCTGCGAATTCGACTATTCGGGAACACAGGCCGTCAAGGCCCTGCGCGAGGAGGGCTATCGCGTCATCCTGGTCAATTCCAATCCGGCCACGATCATGACCGATCCTGACCTGGCGGATGCGACCTATGTCGAGCCGATCACGCCCGAGATCGTCGCCAAGATCATCGAGAAGGAGCGCCCCGACGCGCTCTTGCCGACCATGGGCGGCCAGACCGCGCTCAACACCGCGCTCAAGCTCGCCGAGATGGGCGTCCTGGAGAAGTTCGGCGTCGAGATGATCGGTGCCGATGCCGACGCCATTGACAAGGCCGAGGACCGCGAGCGCTTCCGTGAGGCGATGGCCAAGATCGGCCTGGAGACGCCGCGTTCGCGCTTGGCCCACAGCCTCTCCGAGGCGCTGGAGGCGCTCGATTATATCGGGCTTCCCGCCATCATCCGTCCCTCCTTCACGCTGGGCGGTACCGGCGGCGGCATCGCCTACAACAAGGCCGAGTTCATCGACATCATCGAGCGCGGCCTCGACGCCTCGCCGACCACCCAGGTCCTGGTCGAGGAGAGCGTGCTCGGCTGGAAGGAGTTCGAGATGGAGGTCGTCCGCGACAAAGCGGACAATGCCATCATCGTTTGCTCGATCGAGAATATCGATCCGATGGGCGTGCATACCGGCGATTCCATTACCGTTGCGCCGGCGCTGACGCTGACGGACAAGGAATACCAGATCATGCGCAACGCCTCGATCGCGGTGCTGCGCGAGATCGGGGTTGAGACGGGCGGCTCGAACGTGCAGTTCGCCGTCGATCCGGCCACCGGGCGCCTCGTCGTCATCGAGATGAACCCGCGCGTGTCGCGCTCCTCGGCGCTGGCTTCCAAGGCCACCGGTTTCCCGATCGCGAAGGTCGCCGCCAAGCTTGCGGTCGGCTATACGCTGGACGAGATCGAGAACGACATCACCGGCGGCGCGACGCCGGCCTCCTTCGAGCCGACGATCGACTATGTCGTCACCAAGATCCCGCGCTTCGCCTTCGAGAAGTTCCCGGGCGCCGAGCCGATCCTCTCCACCGCGATGAAGTCGGTCGGCGAGGCGATGGCCATCGGCCGGACCTTCCAGGAGAGCCTGCAGAAGGCGCTGCGCTCGCTCGAGACGGGCCTCAACGGCCTGGACGAGATCGAGATCGAGGGCCTTGGCCAGGGCGACGACAAGAACGCCATCCGGGCCGCGCTCGGCAAGCCGACGCCGGACCGCCTGCTCAACATCGCCCAGGCCATGCGCCTGGGCCTGTCGGACGCCGAGATCCATGGCGTCTGCAAGGTCGATCCCTGGTTCCTCGCCCAGATCCGCGGCATCGTCGAGACCGAGCAGAAGGTGCGCGAGATCGGCCTGCCCAGGACACCGGGTGCCTTGCGTTCCCTCAAGGCGATGGGCTTTGCCGATCGCCGCCTGGATGCGCTGGCCGGCGTTCCGGAAGGAACGGTCAAAAACCTGCGTGCCGAACTCGGGGTGCATCCCGTCTTCAAGCGCATCGACACCTGCGCCGCCGAATTCGCTTCGCCCACCGCCTATATGTATTCGACCTATGCGCCGCCCTTCGCCGGTGCGCCGGCCGACGAGGCCAACCCGTCCGACCGCAAGAAGGTGGTCATCCTCGGCGGTGGTCCCAACCGCATCGGCCAGGGCATCGAGTTCGACTATTGCTGCTGTCATGCCTGCTTCGCGCTCTCGGATGCGGGCTATGAGACCATCATGGTCAACTGCAATCCCGAGACGGTATCGACCGACTACGACACCTCGGACCGCCTCTATTTCGAACCGCTCACGGCCGAGGACGTGCTGGAGATCCTCGAGGTCGAGAAATCAAAGGGAAGCCTGCACGGCGTCATCGTGCAGTTCGGCGGGCAGACGCCGCTGAAGCTGGCGGCTGCGCTGGAAGAAGCGGGCATTCCCATCCTCGGCACCACGCCGGACGCGATCGACCTCGCCGAGGACCGCGACCGCTTCAAGCGCCTGCTCGACAAGCTCGGCCTGCGCCAGCCCAAGAACGGCATCGCCTATTCGGTCGAACAGGCGCGCCTGGTCGTCGCCGATCTCGGCCTGCCGCTGGTGGTCCGCCCCTCCTACGTGCTGGGCGGGCGCGCCATGGCGATCATCCGCGACGAGGTCGCCTTCGACGACTATCTGCTCGGCACCCTGCCGCAAATGGTGCCGCCGGAGATCAAGACGCGTTATCCCAACGACAAGACGGGCCAGATCAACACGCTGCTGGGCAAGAACCCGCTGCTGTTCGATCGCTATCTCTCCGACGCGGTCGAGGTCGATGTCGACGTCCTGGCCGATGGCAAGGATGTCTTCGTCGCCGGCATCATGGAGCATATCGAGGAAGCAGGCATCCATTCCGGGGATTCGGCCTGTTCGCTGCCGCCGCGCTCGCTGAGCCCCGAAATCCTGGCCGAATTGGAGCGCCAGTCCAAGGCGATGGCGCTCGCCCTCGACGTCGGCGGCTTGATGAACGTGCAATATGCCATCAAGGACGGCCTGATCTACGTGCTCGAAGTCAACCCGCGCGCCTCGCGCACGGTGCCCTTCGTGGCCAAGGTGATCGGCGAGCCGATCGCCAAGATCGCCGCGCGCGTCATGGCCGGCGAGAACCTGGCCTCCTTCGACCTGAAGGCCAAGAGGCTCGATCACATCGCGGTCAAGGAAGTGGTGCATCCCTTCGCGCGCTTCCCGGGCGTCGACACGGTGCTGGGCCCGGAGATGCGCTCGACGGGCGAGGTCATCGGCCTCGACCGCGACTATGCCGTCGCCTTCGCCAAGAGCCAGCTCGGCGCCGGCGTGACCGTGCCCTCCGGCGGCACGGTGTTCGTGTCGGTGAAGGAGAGCGACAAGCCGCGCATCCTCGATTCGATGCGCCTGCTTGCCGATCTGGGTTTCACGATCGTCGCCACCGACGGCACGCAGCAGTTCCTTGCCGGCCACGGCGTCGAGGCCACGCGTATCAACAAGGTCCTGGAAGGTCGTCCGCATATCGTGGATGCCATCAAGAACGGCAGTATCCAGCTGGTGTTCAACACCACGGAGGGAGCCCAGGCCCTGGCGGATTCGCGTTCGTTGCGACGTGCCGCCCTCTTGCATAAAGTCCCATATTACACCACTCTCTTCGGAGCGGTGGCGGCTGCACAGGGGATCAAGGCCAACAAGGGCGGTGATCTGGAAGTGCGGGCGCTGCAGTCCTATTTCTGAAGGAGGGCGCCTTCTCCCGCTGGGGCGAGGGTACCGTAGTATTGCAAATCCGATATGTCAGCCGCGCCGGGGAAGTCCGTCCGGCGCGTATCTTTTTTGCGTTTGGAAAGAGAAGACGAAGCAATGGACAAGATCCCGATGACGCCGGCAGGTCATGCCGCGCTCGAGGCAGAATTGAGGGAACGGCAGCAGATCGAGCGGCCGCGCATCATCGCGGCGATTTCCGAGGCACGTTCCCATGGCGACCTTTCCGAGAACGCCGAATACCATGCGGCCAAGGAAGCACAGGGCCACAATGAAGGCCGTGTCGCCGAACTCGAAGACATCTTATCGCGCGCCGAAGTGATCGACGTTTCCAAACTGTCCGGCGATACCGTCAAATTCGGGGCTCACGTCACGCTGATCGACGAGGACACGGAAGAAGAGAAGACCTATCAGATCGTCGGCGAGAGCGAGGCCGATGTACGCTCCGGCAAGATTTCGATCGGCTCGCCGCTCGCCCGCGCGCTGGTTGGCAAGAAGATCGGGGTTTCCGTCGAGGTCAACACGCCCAAGGGCCCCAAGGCCTATGAGATCGCTAACGTCGCCTGGCGTTGAGCCGACGGCCGGTTTCAGACCCTTTCTGACAAGGCGCCGCACCCCACCGGGTGCGGCGTTTTGCTGTCGGATGCACTATCGTCAAGACATGCGACATGGTCGCGCAAATTTGCTTCGATCGGCGGCGCGGCGCGTTCTATAGAAAGCAAATATCGCGAGCAGGAGGCTATCATGACTTCGGGACATGTCGGGCGCAGAGGCTTCCTGGCCATTGGCGCAGGTTTGTTGCTCACCGGTTGCGCCACTTCCTACGCCGATAATCCGGCCATACCGGTCATCCGCAGGGTGCAGGTCAGCGGCAGCGGCAATCTTTGGCTCCAGCGCATGCCGCCTTATCTCCAGCGCAATCTCGTCCGGCAGCTCGGCTCGCGCTACCAGCCCGGCGCGAAGGGCGGCGCGACATTGTCGGTGGCACTCACCGACATCAGTTTTCCCGTGGATTCGGATGGCGGCCTGATCAGCATCGACAGCGTCGACACGCTCGATGGCCGCGTAACGCTCTTGTCGTCATCGGGCGGCGTGATCAAGAGCTTCCCGCTCTTTGCCACCACGAGCTCGGTGGATGCCGCTCCCGAAGTGCCCGACCCGACGCCGCGCCGCTATGACTGGCTGGCATCCAGCTATGCGCATTGGCTGCTGAGCAAGCTCGTTTAGGCCCCTTCGCTCACATCGAGTTCGAGGGGAACGATCGGGTCGTCCTTGATGGAACGCAGGGTGAGCGCGGTCTTGACGTTGCGTACCGCCGGGCCGGCCGTGAGCTCCGCCACGAAGGCCTGGAAGGAGCGCAGGTCCTTCGCCACGCATTTGAGCACGAAGTCCACGTCGCCGGACAGCATCCAGCATTCGCGTACCAGGGGCTGATTCTTCACATACGTTTCGAAGGATTGCAGATCCGCGCCCGCCTGCGAGGTCAGGTTGACCATGGCGAAGATGGTAATCTCGTAGCCGAGCGAAGCCTCGTCGAGCAGGGTGCGGTAGCCCTTGATCACACCGGCATCTTCGAGGGCGCGCACGCGCCGCAGGCAGGGGGGCGCGGAGATGCCGACGCGCTTGGCCAGTTCCACATTGGTCATGCGGCCATCGGCCTGTAGTTCCTGCAGGATTTTCCAGTCAACAGCATCAAGGCGTGCGCGCACGATAAGCTTTCCGATTAATAGCGGTTACGCCGTCCTAAACCGGCGAGAACAGTCAAGCAAGCATCTTTGTTACCCAATCGGCCTTGCTGCGTGAAACAAACTTGCGTGTGCGGAAAGCCGGCGGGGCCAGCATTGCAGGAATTGCCCTGCTGGCCCCTGGAACCTTGCCCGATACTGGGAGAGGCGCGGAGGATCAGTCTTCCAGCTCGAAACGCGCGGATACGGTGACGTTCAGCGTGCTCTCTCCGGACTCGATCGGCACCGAGTCCTGCACGGCCTTGGCGCGATAGAGGCCGCTGCCGATCGGGCCAGTATTCTCGCTCAGATCCACCAGCTTGCCCAGGCGCAGGCCGGAGGCCCTGGCATAGATCTCCGCCTTGCGTCTGGCATCGTCCAGGGCCGTCTTGCGGGCGCCATCCAGCAGGACCGACTGGTTGGAGACGATGAACTGGATGCCTTCGATGCTGTTGGCGCCGGCGCTGACCGCCTTGTCGAGGATGTCGCCGAGCTTGGGCAGGTCGCGCAGCGTCACGTTCACGGTGTTGGAAACGGTATAACCCGCGATGGCGGGGCCGTCCTCCGAACTCGATGAGAACTTGCCGTCCTGCTGGCTCGCCGGCTGCACGCTGAAGCCCGAGGTCTGCAGGTCCTTGGCATCGATGCCGGCTGCCTTGAGCGCGGCGAGAACCTCACCGGTCGTCTTGGAATTGGCGGTCAGCACCTCGCGCGCCACCTTGCCGGCGCTCTGCACGCCGATACTGACGTAGGCCAGGTCCGGCTTGGCACCGACCGTCGCTTCGCCGTTGATGGCGACCACGCGCTTGAAATCCTCGGCTTGGGCGGCACCGAGCGCGCCAGCCAGCAGCAGGGCGGCGAGGGCGGGTCGGGCGAGGAAGGACGGTAGCATCGATGAACTCCAATGAAGAAAATTGCGAGCGGAACCTTGCAATCGAAGGCGGCGGGATGATGACGGGATCTAAGGCAGGTGTCGCAATTGCGGAAGCCGATTGAACCTTGACGAGACTCTGCCTATAGATGCGGCGTCTGGCACAGCCGGGCCTGTAGCTCAATGGTTAGAGCCGGCCGCTCATAACGGTCTGGTTGGGGGTTCAAGTCCCTCCGGGCCCACCAGACAAAACCCCACTGGCAACGACGTTTTTGAAGCATTTGCCTCCGAATCGTTGAGGCGTGGGCAGCCAGATCACGTCGCAGAGCGGAACATGCCTACCCAAATGCCGTTGGCGCCGGGCTTTGATCTTCTTGGCCGACTCGTGCGAGGGCGCACAGCATTTGGGCGGCGAACACACCATGTCGATGCCGTGGCTGGCGGCGTGATGCCCCAGCCGGCCTTCCCGTCCTGGTGCTGAAATGTTCTTCGAAATCGTCCGGTTCGGCTTGATCCATGCCGCCGCCCTCATTGCTGTCGCGGCGCTGACCTGTCGCGATCAGCTCGTCCTGCGCGCCCTCCTGGTCGTCTCGACCCTGCTCTACATTCTCTATTATCTGGTCGTGCCCGAGATCATGCTGTGGGACGCGCTGTTCTGGACGGTGGTCAATCTGGGCGTGAATCTCCTGATGATGGCCAGGCTGGTCCTGGCCCGCACCCAGTTTCGACTGAGCGCCGAAGAGCGCCGGCTGTTCGCTGCCCTCGGCGGGCTATCGCCGGGCGAGTTCCGCTCCTTGATGAAGATCGGTCATTGGCGGCGCAGCGAAGGCAACGACACCCTGCTGAGGGAGGGAGAGGCTGTCGAGAAGGTCTATTACGTGCTCGAGGGGCGATCCCATGTGGAAAAGGCCGGGCGCAGCCTGGTTCTCGGGCCGCAGTCCTTCGTCGGCGAGGCCGGCTTCCTGCGCCGCCAGCCCGCGTCGGCCACCGTGACGGTGGAGCCGGGCACCTGCTATGTCGAATGGTCGGTGACGGCCCTCAACGCCCTGCGGGTGCGCCGCCCGCTGATCAAAGTCGCGCTCGACGGCCTGCTCGCTTCGGACATGGCGGCGAAGATGGCTGCCGCCTGAATCCCTTGCGGGCAGCGAAAGATTGCCTCTTTCCGCTGCCTCTGGATATTGGTATGACAAATGGAAATCCGGCGGGGCGGGGTGATGCCCGGCGGACGGCCGGACCGCTCGGACATCATGCCACGCGCCTGGAAACGCTTTGCGAGTTGACGGACTCGGGCTGACTCGCAAAGACGCTTCGAACCAAGGAGCCGGAACAAGGCGCATCCATTGCTGAATGGTGCCTTGCCCCGGCAGGAAACGAGACCGAAATGACTTCCCTCCGCCAGGCCGGCATCGGGGCCGCAAGCGTCGGCATGGGCATTGCGCTCTATCTCATCGGCGTGTTCCTCTTCGCCCTGAACGATGCGCTCGGCAAATGGCTGGTTGCGGACTATTCGGTCGGCCAGTTGCTGCTGTTGCGCTCCGTCGGTGCAGCCATCGTCCTCGCGCCGATGGTCTGGCACCTGAAGGTCGATCTCTTCGATTTCGGTCAGTGGCGGCTCCAGGTCCTGCGCATCCTGTGCATGGCCGGCGACACCTTCTGCTTCTATTTCTCGACGCGCAGCATGCCCCTCGCCGATGTGATGACGTTCTACATGGCGGCACCGCTGATCATTACCGCCCTGTCGGTTCCCCTGCTCGGCGAAAAGGTGGAGCCGTTCCGCTGGGGCGCGGTGATCGCCGGCTTCATCGGCGTTCTCGTGGCGTTGCAGCCCTCGGCGGAACTGTTTTCCTCCGCCTCGCCCATCGCCCTCATCGGCGCCATCATGTTCGGCTTGGCGGTTACCGTGACGCGGCGCCTGCGGCGTACGCATTGGCTTCCCCTCGTGGTCTGGCAGTTCGCCGGCGCGGGCGTGATCGGCGCGGCAACGATACCGTTTGCCTGGGTCACGCCGGGCTGGTTCGATCTTGCCCTGATGTTCCTCGTCGGCATCGTTGCGATGGTGTGCTTCATATGCATCACGCGCGCCTTGGCCATGGCGCCAGCGGCGATGCTTGCCCCGTTCCAATATTCGGCCATGGTATGGGCGACGCTGATGGGCTGGATCGTCTGGCGCGACGTGCCGACGCTGCCGATCGTCGTCGGCAATTGCATCATCATCGGCAGCGGATTGTTTGTCTTCTATCGCGACCGCACGACCGTGTCGGCGCCGGCCGAGTAATCAGGGCGCGGGCGGTACGGTCGAGCCGCGGAAGACGAGGTCGACCGGCCAGATTTCCGCGGCGGCGGCGGGATCGGCGCCGTTCGACAGGGCCATGGCGATCTCGGCCACGCGGACACCGGCGGCATGGATGGACGAGAAGGTCGTGGTGAGGGCCGGCGTCAGCGTTTCCGGCCGGATGGCGTCGAGGCCGTCGTCATGGGCGATCAGCGACAGGTTCTTGCCGACGATCCGGCCCGTTTCCCGGGCAGCCCGCATGGCCCCGAGCGCCAGGAAGATCGACGAGCAGAGCAGGGCGGTCGGCGGGTCCGGAAGGTCGAACAGGCCTCGCGCCATGCGATAGCCGTTTTCTTCCGTCATGCGGGCGCCGCCCTCGAGTTCGGGAGGGGCGGGGAGGCCCCTGGCGGTCAGCGCCCGGCGCCAGCCTCGCGAGCGATGCGTGGCGAAGGTGAAGTGCAGGTTTTCGTTGAGCAGCCCGATGCGGCGATGGCCCAGATCGATCAGCAATGTGGTGGCCTTGTCGAAGGCTCCCTCATTGTCGATGTCGAGATAGGGATAATCGAGGCCGGTCTGCGTGCGCCCATGCACCACCAGAGGCATGCCCAACCGCTGCAGCATGCCGATGCGCGGATCGTCGACCGTCGGCGAGGACAGCAACATGGCATCCACCGAGCGGACGCGGGCAAGGCGCCGATAAGTGCCGGCCTCGTCGCCATGGGCCGAGGAGACCAGCACGTCATTGTCGGATCGCGAACATTGGCTGGCGACGCCCGCGAGAAAATCGGTGAAGATCGGATCGAGCAGCATGTTGCGATCGGACGAGAATACGATGCCGATCGCTCCCGCGCGGCCGGTGGCGAGTTTGCGCGCGCTGGCGTTGGGGCGGTATTGGAAGGTCTCGGCCGCTTCCAGCACACGCTTGCGGGTTGCGTCGCCAACTTCCGGGAAGCCGTTGAGCGCGCGGCTGACAGTCGTCTGGGACAGGCCCAGATGCTGTGACAGTTCCTTCAAGTTCACCGCAACGTTCCTTCCGGGGCCTTGTCGTTTCTCTCGATGAACAGAAGCAAGCCCGTCATGCCACGGATCGGAGCGAGACGCTTGTCGGGTACGGCGAATAGCTCGCGATACTGCGTACCCGTCCTGGTAGTCTCCCGATCGCAAGCAGCGATCAGACCGCATCTGTTCATTAAAGCGCTTTGGACTGGCGCTTTCTATTATTTTTTCTGAGTCACCTTAATTCTTTCCCGGCAAATAGGTAGCGCAACCGGCATATTTGTTCGGAAATTCACAAGTTTCTCACGCAATCGCTCAAAGCCATCAACGGTTCCGAATTTCAATCAAATTATTTGAATGGAGCATGCTACTTTTGGAGGATCTGCTCAGGCGCCTTAGTTGTTACGCAGTTTTGCCACGGGGTCGCCTTGACAAAGGCAAACTTTTGTCGGAATGAGAATTCAAAGCGCTTTGAAGTAGATTATAGAAGCTCTGCCAAAAGGGACTTCGAACGAGGAAATGTCGGTTGCCTATGCTGACCTGCCATAGAGGAGGCAGCTACGGCACATAAAAGGGAGGACGACCGCATGTTCATGCGTTGGGCTTTGGCCGCGACTGCCTCTATCGCTCTTACGAGTTTCGCCAGCGCTGCCGAGGTCGCGATTTCCTGCGGCGCGGTCGGCCAGGAATTGGCGCTGTGCAAGAGTGGTGCGGAAGCCTGGGCCAAGAAGACCGGCAACACCGTCAAGATCGTCTCGACACCCAACGATACCAATGAAAGGCTGGCGCTCTATCAGCAGCTGCTGTCGGCCGGCGCGAGCGACATCGACGTCTTCCAGATCGACGTGATTTGGCCCGGCATCCTCGCCAATCACTTCATCGATCTGGCGCCCTACACCAAGGGCGCGGAGAAGGAGCATTTTCCCGCGATCATCGACAACAACACCGTGGGCGGCAAGCTCGTGGCGATGCCCTGGTTCACCGATGCCGGCGTGCTCTACTACCGCAAGGATCTCCTGGAGAAGAACGGGCTGAAGCCGCCGACCACCTGGCAGGAAATGACCGAAGCCGCGGCCAAGGTCCAGGAGGGCGAGCGCAAGGGCGGCAACGACAAGTTCTGGGGTTTCGTGTTCCAGGGCAAGGCCTATGAGGGCCTGACCTGCGATGCGCTGGAGTGGATCGACTCCTTCGGCGGCGGCACTATCGTCGACGCTGAAGGCAAGATCACCATCAACAATCCCAAGGCGGCCGAGGCGGTGACCCTGGCTTCCTCCTGGATCGGCAAGATCTCGCCGGACGGCGTGCTCAACTATGGCGAGGAGGAAGCGCGCGGCGTCTTCCAGTCCGGCAACGCGGCCTTCATGCGCAATTGGCCCTATGCCTGGTCGCTGGGCAACGGTGCCGACAGTCCGGTCAAGGGCAAGATCGGTGTCGTGGCCCTGCCCAAGGGTGGCGCTGACGGCAAGAACACCGGCACGCTTGGTGGCTGGCAGCTCGCCGTCTCCAAATATTCCAAGAAGGCCGATCTTGCTGCAGACCTTGTCGTCTACCTGACCTCGAAGGAAGAACAGAAGCGCCGTGCCATCGAGGGGAGCTACAACCCGACCATTGCCGGCCTCTACGAGGATGCCGATGTCCTCAAGGCCGTGCCGTTCTTCGGCGATTTGAAGGCGACCTTCACCAGTGCGGTCGCCCGTCCCTCCAAGATCACCGGCGCCAACTACAACGAAGTTTCGAACGCCTTCTGGAACGCGATTGCCAGCGTGTTGTCCGGCAAGGCCAAGGCAGAGACGGCTCTCGAGGACCTTGACGGTGAACTCGCCAACATCAAGGGCTCGGGCTGGTAGGATCCTCCCCGACTGCGCCGCGAACCCTCAGGTTCGCGGCGCTCTTTCCTCCCTTCTATCATCCCTCGCGATCTGGCCGACCCGGCCTGGTTCCTGATGCCAGGAGCAGCGTGCGCCATGAGGGAGCACCTGTCTGCTCCGGCTCGGTGTTTCCAAGCCGATCCGGCGGATTGGCCAGGGCGTCCTTGCGGTTCGAGCTGACTGCTCAGAGCGCAAAACGCCCCGGGCCTTCGCCGGCCGCCGGGCACGTATGGATTTCCCGCGTTTCGACTGGAGTGGCGGCTGACATGCCGGCCAACTCTTCCTGCCCTTCTGGGAGTCCCCGATGGCAAGTCAATCAGAACTGACACGGACAAGGGTTCGGTCGGCATGGCTGTTCCTGCTGCCCATGCTGGTCGTGCTGGCGGTCGTCGCCGGATGGCCGCTTCTTCGCACCATCTGGTTCGGCTTCACCGATGCCAAGCTCAGCAATCCCGGCAATTACAAGCTCGTCGGCTTCTCGAACTATCTCGCCAATGTCGACGGACGCTGGATCGGCCTGCTCGCCAACAAGGTGTGGTGGCTTTCGGTCTGGAATACGGTGTGGTTCTCGCTGGTTTCCGTGGCGCTGGAGACGGTGCTCGGAACCATCGTCGCGCTGGTGCTGAATGCCAATTTCAAGGGGCGCGCCATCGTGCGCGCCGCCGTGCTGATCCCCTGGGCCATTCCCACCATCGTCTCGGCCAAGATGTGGCTGTGGATGCTCAACGATCAGTTCGGCATCCTCAATCACATCCTGCTCAGCCTGCACATCATCTCGGCTCCGATCGCCTGGACCGCCAATTCGGAGACGGCGATGTGGGCCGTTATCATGGTGGACGTCTGGAAGACGACGCCCTTCATGGCCCTGCTCATTCTGGCGGCGCTGCAGATGATGCCCTCCGATTGCTACGAGGCGGCCAAGGTCGACGGCATTCACCCCGTGAAGGTGTTCTTCAAGGTGACGTTGCCGCTGATCCGCCCGGCCTTGATGGTCGCCGTGGTGTTCCGCGCCCTCGACGCGCTGCGCATCTTCGACCTGATCTATGTGCTGACCTCGGGTAGCCGGGACACCATTTCGATGTCGGGCTTTGCCCGGCTGCAACTGGTGGACTTCGCCAAGACGGGCCTCGGCTCGGCGGCGGCGACGCTGCTGTTCCTGGTGATCGGCCTCATCACCGTGTTCGCCATGACGGTGGGCAAGGTGCGTGTTTCGGAGGATGGAACGAGATGAGCAAGGTCCTCAAGCCGATCGGATTCTGGGCGCTGGTCGCTGTCATCGTCCTCTATGCCGTCTTCCCCTTCTACTATGCCATCCTCACCTCGATGCGGACCGGTCAGGCGCTGTTCTCGACCTCGCTGCTGCCCGACAGCCTGGATTTCTCCAATTATGTCGGTGTGTTCGAGCAGCAGCCCTTCGCCTGGAACATCTGGAACTCGATCGTCGTCGCCGTGACGGTGGTGCTGATCTCGCTTTTCCTCGGGGTAACGGCTGCCTATGCGCTCGGGCGGGTTCATTTCAAGGGCAGGGGCCTCCTGCTCATGACCATCCTCGCCGTATCGATGTTCCCGCAGGTCGCGGTGCTCTCGGGCATGTATGAGGTCGTGCGTGCCTTCGGCCTCTACAACACCATGCCGGCCCTGATGCTTTCCAACCTGATCCTGACCTTGCCCTTCACGGTGTGGGTGCTCACCACCTTCATGAAGGAACTGCCGCGGGAGCTGGAGGAGGCCGCTTTCGTCGACGGCGCCAGCCCCTGGACGGTGGTACGCCGCGTCTTCATGCCGCTGATGTGGCCGGCCATGGTCACGACCGGCCTGCTCGCCTTCATCGCGGCGTGGAACGAGTTCCTGTTCGCGCTGACTTTCTCGCCGGACAACCGCACCGTGCCGGTGGCGATCGCCTCGATGAGCGGCGCCAGCCAGCAGGAGCTGCCCTGGGGCAACATCATGGCCGGCTCGGTCATCGTGACGCTGCCCCTCATCGTCCTCGTCCTCATCTTCCAACGCAAGATCGTCGCGGGTCTGACCGCTGGCGCCGTCAAGGGTTAAGCAAATGGCGAGTGTGACACTCAAGAATATCCGCAAGGCCTTCGGCCGGATCGAAACCGTACACGGCGTCAACCTGGACATCGAGGACAGGGATTTCGTGGTTTTCGTCGGCCCGTCCGGCTGCGGCAAGTCCACCCTGCTGCGCCTGATCGCGGGCCTGGAAGACATTACCTCGGGCGATCTTATGATCGACGGCCAGCGCGTGAACGAGAAGACGCCGAAGGATCGCGGCATCTCGATGGTGTTCCAGTCCTATGCGCTCTACCCGCACATGAATGTCTATCAGAACATGGCGTTCGGCCTGGAACTGGCTAAGACCGACACCCAGACCATCGACCAGAAGGTGCGCGAGGCCGCCAAGATCCTGGAATTGACCCCGCTGCTCGAGCGCCTGCCCAAACAGCTGTCCGGCGGCCAGCGCCAGCGCGTCGCCATCGGCCGCGCCATCGTGCGCAATCCCAAGGTCTTCCTGTTCGACGAACCGCTCTCCAACCTCGACGCGGCGTTGCGCGTTCAGATGCGAATTTCCATCGCCAAGCTGCACAAGCAGATGGGCGCCACCATGATCTACGTCACCCACGACCAGGTGGAGGCGATGACCCTGGCCGACAAGATCGTGGTGCTCAACGCCGGCAATGTCGAACAGGTCGGAGCGCCGCTGGAGCTCTATCACAATCCGCGCAATCTGTTCGTGGCCGGCTTCATCGGCTCACCCCAGATGAATTTCATCGATACCGAAGTGCAGGGCGCCGACGCGTCCGGCGTCAAGGTCGCGTTGCCGGGCGGCGGCAGCGTGATCGCCAAGGTCGACGGCACCGGCGTGAGCGCCGGCGACAAGGTGAAGCTCGGCATCCGGCCCGAGCATCTGCAGGAGACCGGTGGAGAGGCCTCCTTCGCCGGCGATGTCGAGGTCGTCGAGGAACTGGGCGAAAGCCACTTCCTTTATGTGCGTACGGCGGATGGCCGGCTGGTGACGCTGCGCCACGCCGGGGACGCGCCCGTGGTCGCCGCGACCAAAGTGAATATCGGAGTGCCTGGAGATCTTTCCCACGTCTTCAAGGCAGACGGCACGGCCCTGCGGCGGCTGCCGGCCTGATCAGGGCGTTGCCGGGCCGTTCTGAAGGACCGGCTGGAGCCTTGTCAGAGAGCGCCAAGGGCGCCGCGAGGATTGGTCCCGGCGGTTCTCGCCGGGCCAAAAAATAGATCCACAACCCGCTTCAATCACCAAGCCGGATGTGGCAGAGCTTTTTGTTAAAGCGCTTTGAATCGCCGTCGTCGGCAAAGGAAATTTCGATATGACCATCCGCGCACTCGTCTGGAACGAGAACCGGCATGAGCAGACCAACGCCCTGGTGCGCCAGCTCTATCCCAAGGGCATCCATGGCGAGGTCGCGGCGGCGCTCGAAGAGGCTGGCGGCATCAGCGTCGGCACCGCGACGCTGGATGAACCCGAGCACGGCCTGACCGCCGAGAAGCTTGCCAATACCGATGTGTTGCTGTGGTGGGGCCACACCGCGCATGGCGAGGTCAAGGACGAGATCGTCCAGCGCGTGCAGGAGCGCGTCTGGGAGGGGATGGGCCTTATCGTTCTGCATTCGGGCCATTTTTCAAAGATCTTCAAGCGGCTCATGGGCACGCCCTGCGCCCTGTCCTGGCGCGAGGCCGGAGAAGTCGAGCGGCTGTGGGTGCTCAACAGGAACCATCCGATCGCCGAGGGCCTGCCCGAATATTTCGAAATCGAGCACGAGGAGATGTATGGCGAGCCCTTCACCGTGCCGGAGCCGATGGAGACGCTGTTCATTTCTTGGTTCGAAGGCGGCGAAGTCTTCCGTTCGGGACTGACCTATCAGCGTGGCGCCGGCAAGATCTTCTATTTCCGCCCGGGCCATGAAGCCTATCCGACCTACCACAATGCGACCGTGCGCAAGGTGCTCGGCAACGCGGTGAAGTGGGCCTACAATCCGGCGACGGCCTGGAAGCGGGTCAACGAGGCCCCCAACACGCCGCATGACAAGGCCCCGGTGCCCCTGGAAGTCAAGGGTCCGCGGCTTCACCAGGATGGGGAAGAAGGCTTCCGGTAACCCTGGGATCGCGGACGTCCTCGTCCGCTCTTCCTTCCAAACAAGCATCGCGTTTCCGAGAGCGGACGAGGACGTCCGCGATCCCAGGATCTCTTCCATGTCCAAGATCCGCATTCTCGTGCTCGGCACCGGCAATATGGCGGCCAACCACGCGCGGCATTTCCAGGCTTCTCCCGACGCCGAAGTGGTGGCGGGCGTCGACATCGACGAGGCGAGAGCCCGTCAGTTCAGCGACGAGCATGGCATCCCTCATTCCTTCGGCGACCTCGACGAGGCGATCGCCTGGGGCGGCTTTGACGCCGTGGCAAACGTCACCCCCGACAGGTTTCACCATCCCACCACGATGAAGCTGATCCTCGCCGGCAAGCATGTTCTATGCGAGAAGCCGCTGGCCGAAACCTTCCCGCAGGCCGACGAGATGGCCACCGCCGCCGAGGCCGCCGGCCTGATCGCCATGGTCAACCTGTCCTACCGCGACGTGCCCGCCCTTCAGGCCGCCCACGGCATCATTGCGCGCGGCGAGATCGGCGAGGTGCGCCATGTCGAGGCCTCCTATCGCCAGAGCTGGCTGGTGGGCAATCACTGGGGCGACTGGTCGACGGAACCGCGCTGGCTCTGGCGCCTGTCCGAGGAACATGGCTCGAAGGGCGTGCTGGGCGATGTCGGCATTCACATCCTCGATTTCGCCAGCTATGCCGTGAGCATGACGCCGGTCGCCCTGCAGGCTCAGCTGGCGACCTTCCACAAGGCGCCCGGCGACCGCATCGGCGACTATCCGCTCGACGCCAACGACAGCGCGGTAATGTCGGTACGCTTCGAGAATGGGGCGCTGGGCGTGATCCACACCAGCCGTTTCATGACCGGCTATGCCAACACCCTGAAACTCAGCGTCTTCGGCACCAAGGGCGCGATCGAGATCAACCACGGCCCTTACACGAGCCTGCGCATCTGCACCGGCGACGGGATCCACAGCCAGGCCTGGCGCGACCTCCACGCCGATCCGGTGAAGACCAACTACCAGCGCTTCATCGCGGCCGTACAGAGCGGCGAGAATGCCGAACCCAGCTTCCGCCACGCCGCCAATCTCCAGCGCGTGATCGATCGCTGCTTCGACAAGGATATCGCTTCGGCCCCGCCGATCGCCTGATCATCGCGGGTGCGCGGGCGTCTCACCCGCTCTTGGAAACATAGCTCGAGTGGTAAGAGGCGGGCGAGACGCCCGCGCACCCGGGATGACGTCAGATGGCATCGAGCGCTTTCAGGAAGCGCCCGAGTTCATCGCCGGCGATGGTGACCAGCTGATTCGGTGCCGGGAAGGCGCCGTTGACGACGTCGGCATTGTATTCGGAGAAGGCGGCGACGCGTTCCTTCTGCAGGCGCTCATACTCGCCCCGGAAATTGCGATAGACCTTGGCATGGCGGGGATAGTGTCCGTCATGGGCGCCGAGAACGTCATCGGCGAACAGATATTGCGCATCGCATCCCCCGCCCGCGCCCATGGAGATCATGAACAGGCTGGTCCGCCGGCTGATTGCGGTGGCGACCTCTTCGGGAACCACTTCGATCTCTGCGGCGAAGGCTCCAGCTTCTTCGAGAGCCTTCACCTGCTGCCAGACCTGCCAGGCTGTCTCGAAGGTCTTGCCGACCGCCTTGAAGCCGCCGGTCCACGTCCGGTGCGAGGGGATGAGGCCGACATGGCTCACCACGGGAATACCCTCGTCGCGAAGCCGCCGGATGGTGGCCAGGCTGGCGGCGCAATAAACGGCGTCCGAACTTTGCTGCCGGACGAGAAAGGCGGCCCGCAGATAATCCTCGGCCGTGACGTAATGGCCATACTCCAGGCCGGTGACCGCGAAGGCCGTCGGCGCGGCGTCACGGAAAGCAGGCTCGGCGATCAGTGCGGGTGGAACCGAAAGCATGCCGATGCCGGCGCGTTCGGCCGCCTCGGCTTCCTCGAGCGTGGTGACTCTCAATTTGGCGACCTGCCTCTTGCCGCGAAGGGCAAGCAGGTCGGCAACGGTCGGGCGAAGGCGGGCCATGACGATCTCCATGCTGTCCCGGGGCTCATCGCATCGTCAGACCACCGGGCGCGTTAAGGCGTTTTGCGATTTGACGGCATTGCCGGAAAGCGCAAAGCAGCGTTGAAACAAAAGGCAGAGCAAAGACGCTGATAGGCGCTTTGATTCAGGCGGCGAGAAGGGATTTGAGGCGGGTATTGGGATCGCCAAGCCTGTCCCTGTTAGGATGGGCGCGCTTGGCGATCAGCATTTCACAAAGCCGGATATCCTTGGCGATCGCATTGCCGGGGCCGATGCCGCTGGCGGCGACCAGGCGTCCGTCATCGGCGAGATGGCAGAGGATGAAGGAGCCGTCGGCACCGTCCCGGCGAATGGTGCGGCGTCCTTCGTCGACCAGTCCGGCGACCTGCAGGGACAGGTCATACTGATCCGACCAGAACCAGGGAATGGCGTCGAAGGCCGTGTTCTCGCCCAGCATGGCACGGGCGGCATGGGCACCCTGTTCCTGGGCGTTGCGCCAGGATTCCAGACGCACCCGCCGTCCTCCATAGACAGGCAGGGGGAAGGAGCAGCAGTCGCCGGCGGCGAAGACGGCTTCGTCGCTGGTGCGCAGCCTGGAATCGACGGCGATGCCGTTGTCGATCGCAAGGCCTGCAGCCTCCGCCAGCGCCGTGCTGGGCGAGGCGCCGACGCCGAGAACGACGAGATCGGCGAGGACCAGTTTGCCGCTGGTAAGGCGGACAGCGAGGCCGTCGGGCTCCTCCTCGATGGCGGCGATGCCTTCACCGCACAGCAAGGTGCAGCCCGCGGCGCGATGACGCTCCTGCACGACCTCGGCGATATCGGCCGGCACCCCCCGGCTGAGCAGGCGCGGAAGAGCCTCGATGATGGTGACCGCCGCGCCGCGCTGGCGAGCGCTTGCCGCGAGTTCCAGGCCGATGAACCCGCCGCCGATGATGGCGATCTCCGCGCCCGGGCGAAAGCGTTCCCTCAGATGCAGGGCGTCCTCGAAGCGCCGCAGCGTCACGCATCCGGGCCGGTTTGCGCCGGCCAGCGGCAGCCGGCGCGGCGCGGCGCCGGTGGCAAGAAGCAATTTCTCATAGGCGAGGGTATTGCCGTCATCGAGCCGGACCAGCCGACGGTCCGGCTCGATCGCCACCACGCTGCGCTTTGCCAGATGGAGGATGGCTTCGGCCTCGAAACGCGCCTCGGCGACGATATAGCGCGGGGAGGGCCCGGCCTCGTCCAGCAGCGCCGCCTTCGACAGGGGCGGGCGCTCATAGGGGGCGTGGACTTCGTCCCCGATCAGGGTGATGGAGCCGGCCCAGCCATTCTCGCGAAGGGCGAAGGCTGCCCTGGCGCCCGCCTCGCCGGCGCCGACGATGACCATGCCCGGCTGCATCGCATCACCCCAGCTGGATCTGGACCTTGCCGCCGGCGAGCCGGACGGCATAGGTCTTCAAGTTGATGCAGACCGGCGCGCCCTTGGCTTCGCCGGTCTTGTAATTGAACCGGCCATTATGCTTGGGGCATTCGATGATGTCGTCCATCACCAGGCCATCGGCCAGATGGATCTGCTCGTGGGTGCACAGCCCGTCGGTCGCGAAATATTCGTCGTCCGGACTGCGATAGAGCGCATAGGTGCGGCCGGCGTGGTCGAAGCGCAGGACGTCTTCCTGCTCGATATCGTCGGCATCGCAGGCATCGATCCAGTTGCTCATAATCTCCTCCCGATGTGGTTTTCAGTCTTGTGTCCGTCAATGGTGCTGGCCGGCAAAGCGGGCACGCGGATCGTCGGGCATGACCACCTCGCCATGAAGGTCGGGGCGATAGGGGCGGGCACTCGAGGGCAGCACCCGGCGCACGAAATATTCCGGATCCTTCATCTGGCGCCGCAGGGCCGGGATGATCTCGCGATAGGCCTCGATCGTGCTGCGATAGGGCGTCGGCGTGTCGGCGAGCATGGCCTTATGCAGTTCCGGGAGCGCGTGGTAGGGCACCATCGGGAACATATGGTGCTCGACGTGATAGTTCATGTTCCAATAAACGAAACGGAAGAACGGATTCATGTAGACGGTGCGGGAGTTCAGCCGATGGTCGAGCACGTTCTCGGCCAGGCCCGCATGCTGCGTCAGCCCGAAATAGAGGGTCAGCCAGCCGCCATACATGGTGGGCAGGACCCCCACGAACATCATCGGCAGCCAGGATTGCAGCGCCAGCGAAAGTGCAAGGGTAGCGACATGGATGGCGAGCCAGATGCGCGCGACCAGATAGACCTTGCCGCGTTCCATGTCCGGCACGAAGGTCTCTTCCTCTTCGCTGAGCCGGCCGGTGGCGTGCAGCACAAGGCCCTTGAGGCCAGTCCAGGTCGAGGCGATCGCGAAGATATTCGATATCAGGCGCAGGATTGCCGGGGGGCGCATCGCCGCGATCTCGGGGTCGCGGCCGACGATGATGGTATCGGTGTGATGGCGCGTATGGCTCCAGCGCCAGATCGTCGGCTCGCGCATGATCATGAAGCAGGCGATGTGATAAACGACGTCGTTCATCCATCGGGTGCGGAAAGCCGTGCCGTGCCCACATTCGTGCCAGCGCGAATCCGAGGCCGAGCCGTAGAGAATGCCGTAGAGCGCGAAGAACGGCACGCACCACCAAGTCCCCCACAGCAGCCCGGCGGCGACGCCGCTTGCCAGCAGGCCGGCCAGCCACAGCGCGGTGTCGCGGATCGCCGGAGCGTCCTTGCGCTGCATCAGTTCCTTCATGCGCTTGCGGGGAATGTCGCAGCGATACCATTCGGCTGCGGCAAGGCCGCTCTCGACGGCGGCCTGGGCATCGCGCCCGATCAGACTGTAGTCGCGCCGGGTCGGCCTCATTGCAAGCTCCCCTAGGCAAAACGCGTCCAAGCGAGAACGCTTATTTGCTCACATTCTTTATTTCCGAACCGATCCGACGGATTGGCTCGAGCGTCCAGCCTGGTTGCGACCGGGCTTCATCCTTGGCGCCGATGCTATGTCGCACCGGTTCCGGGCTCAACGGGGCGTTGACAATTTCTATCAAAATGCATCAGAACGGCTATCATCATGATGTAATTCCATCAGGAATGACCATGGGCAGGCCGACGATCCAGGATGTCGCCAGGGAGGCGGGTGTCAGCCCCGCAACGGTCGACCGCGTGCTGAACGGCCGGCTCCCGGTCCGGCCGGAAACGGCCCGGCGGGTGGCCGAGGCAGCCAAGGCGCTCGGCTACTATGCCGCTGGGCTGATCCAGCAGCGCCTCGATCGCGATGTGCCGCATTTGCGCCTGGGTTTCTTGCTGCTCAAATCCGCCTCGCCCTTCTACAGCCTGCTGGCGCAATCCATTGCGGAGGCGGCTGCCTCGGCGCACGGCTTTCGCATCTCCGCCATCATCGAGCACCACGGGGATACCTCGCCGGCGGCCGTGGCCGAGCGGATGCACAGCCTCGGCGAGCGTTGCCAGGCCCTGGCGGTCGTATCGGTGGACCACCCCCTGATTACTGGGGCGGTCGCCGAGTTGAAGGCCCGCAACGTGCCCGTCTTCGCGCTGCTGTCCGATTTCGCGGCCGAACATCGCGCCGGTTATGTCGGCCTCGACAACCGCAAGGCCGGGCGCACGGCGGGCTGGCTCATTGCGCGCACCGCACGCCAAGCCGGCAAGATCGGCATCATTCTAGGCAGTCACCGTTTCCACGGCCATGAACTGCGCGAGATCGGGCTGCGCAGCTACTTCCGCGAACATGCCCCGGAGTTCGAAGTGCTGGACAGCCGCGTCAACCTGGAGGAGTCGAGCATAGCCTATGAGGCGACGTTCGGGCTCATCAGGCGCTATCCGGACCTGGCCGGCCTCTATGTGGCCGGAGGCGGCATGGAAGGGGTCATTGCCGCCCTGCGGGAAGAGAAGGCGAAGGGACTGGTGGCCGTTTGCCCGGAACTGACGCCAGACTCGCGGCTTGCCTTGAGCGAAGAGGTGATCTCCTTCGTCATCGCGACGCCGCTGCCGCAACTGCCGGTGGAACTCATCCGCGTCATGGCTCAGGCATGTCTCGCCGGTACCGTGGAAGGAACCGGACAGATCTTCCTGCCTTTCAACCTCTATCTTCCAGAAAATATCTGAACCGTTCGACGGTCGCTCCTGACCCGTGTCCTTGTTCACGAGTTTTCCTGCCTCCCACGCTTCCCAGATCGAGGGGAGGATGTCTCGGCGCCGGCAGCGACTTCGCGCGAGCCAGCAGGACCGAAATGCGTACTTGACAGGGCAGTGCAAAAATAGAATATTAATTCCAATTAAGGTAAAAAACGGTCCAATCATTCCATTTTGATGACTGGTACCGGAGAGCATATGGCGTCGGAAAAACGCCTCCGAGGTTGGAAATAGGGCGCTCACGCCTGCAAGGAGTGTTTCATGACAAGCGAAGCCGAACCCTTCGCTCTCAACCATATGACCGCGCCGAAGCTGCGGCCTGCCGAGTTCTTTGCGCTCGCCCGCAATCTGGGGCTCGCCAGGGTCGAGATCCGCAACGACCTCGCCGGCAACGCCATCCTCGACGGGACGCCTGCGGCCTCGGTGAAAGAAGAGGCGCAGCGCGCCGGCATCGACATCCTTTCAATCAATGCCCTCCAGCGCTTCAATGACTGGACCGCGGCACGCGCGTCGGAAGCTGAAGAACTGGCCGACTATGCGGCCGCTGCCGGCGCCAAGGCTCTGGTGCTCGTGCCCCGCAATGACGGTGAGGGGCGTGGCGACCATGAGCGCCTTCCCCGTCTGATCGAAGCCTTGCAGGCGCTCGAACCGATCCTGTCGGCACGCGGGCTGATCGGCCTCGTCGAACCTCTCGGTTTCGAGATCTGCTCCCTGCGCCTGAAGTCGGAGGCCGTCGCCGCCATCGATGCCGTCGATGGTGCGCGGACCTTCAAACTGGTGCATGATACGTTCCATCATCATCTTGCGGGCGAGGCTGCGTTGTTCCCGGACCGCACAGGGCTGGTTCATATCTCCGGCGTGGACGATGCGTCCGTCGCGGTGGGGGAGATGCGGGACAGCCATCGCGGCCTTGTCGGGGCGGATGATCGTCTTGGCAATATCGATCAGATCAGAGCGCTGCGCGCCGGCGGCTATGGCGGTGCGCTCTCCTTCGAACCCTTCGCCGAAAGCATACAGCAAATGGACGCCAGCCAGATCCGGGACCGCCTTGCCGCGAGCATGGCGCTGGTAGCGGCAGGCCTGGCGTCCTAGGGCAAAGCGCGTTCGGGCGTGAACGCTTTTTGCTCCAACTCTTTGTTTCCAGGCCAATCCAGCGGATTGGCTGAAGCGTCAAACGCTCCAACGATCCACCAATTCCCCGCAAGGGGATTATCCGGAAAATGACGGGTGCTGCCGGACATCCGACCCAGGGAGGAGACACGATGAAACGGACCCTTTTCGCGCTCGCCGCAACGGCTTTGCTGTGTGGCACGGCCTATGCCGAGAATATCGGCGTCAGCATGGCCAAGTTCGATGACAACTTCCTCACCGTGTTGCGCAACGGCATGACCGACTATGCCAAGACCAAGTCCGGTGTGAATCTCCAGATCGAGGATGGCCAGAACGACGTCAACAAGCAGCTCAGCCAGATTCAGAACTTCATCGCCCAGAAGGTCGATGCCATCATCGTCAACCCGGTCGACACCGACGCAACCCCGCAGATGACCAAGCTCGCCACCGATGCCGGCATCCCCCTCGTCTATGTCAACCGCATGCCCTCCGAAGAGAAGCTGCCGGAGAAGGTCGCCTTCGTCGGCTCGAACGAGGTCGATTCCGGTACGCTCGAAACCAAGGAGATCTGCAAGCTCCTCGGAGGCAAGGGCGATATCGTGGTGATCATGGGCGAATTGTCGAACCAGGCCGCCCGCCAGCGCACGCAGGATGTCGAGGACGTGATCGCCAAGGAGCCCTGCACGGGCATGAAGATCCTGCAGAAGCAGACGGCCAACTGGGACCGCACCCAGGCGATCGACCTGATGACCAATTGGCTGACCTCCGGCATCAAGCCGGCTGCCGTGATCTCCAACAATGACGAAATGGCCATCGGGGCCATCCAGGCCCTCAAGCAGGCCGGCCTTGCCGGCGGCAAGGTCCTCGTCGGCGGCGTGGACGCCACGCAGGATGGCCTCGGCGCCATGAAGGATGGCGATCTGCAGGTCACCGTGTTCCAGAACGCCGCCGGCCAGGGCCAGGGTGCCGTCGATACGGCGCTGAAGCTTGCCAAGGGCGAGAAGGTCGACCCCATGGTTTGGGTGCCCTTCGAGCTGGTGACCCCGGCCAATATCGACAACTACCTCAAGAAGAACTGATCGAACGGCGCGGAGCCCCTCCGGCTCAGGAAGCCGGGGGGTGCGCGATTTTCTCGTCAGACGCGGCAATGTCCGGACCCCTGTTCCGGGCCGATGAAACACGTCGGCAGCTCCGGCGCAAGCATGAGGGAGAATGACGATGGCTGTAGTGCAATCGGCGGCGCCGAGCCGCGGTACCACGGGTTCTGCCTATCTCATCGAGGTGGAAGGCGTGCGCAAGGGCTTTCCCGGCGTGCTGGCGCTCGACAATGTCTCCTTCAAGCTGCGCCCCGGCACGGTGCATGCCCTGATGGGCGAGAACGGCGCCGGCAAGTCGACGCTGATGAAGATCATCGCCGGCGTCTATCAGCGCGACAGCGGCGTGATGAAGCTGCGCGGGCAGGAGGTGCAGTTCTCCGGCCCCCTCGATGCGCTCCAGCAGGGCGTCGCCATGATCCATCAGGAACTCAACCTGATGCAATATATGACGGTGGCGGAGAATGTCTGGATCCGACGCGAGCCATTGACCCGGCTCGGCTTCGTCGATCATGGCGAGCTCAACCGGCGCACCGCCAAATTGTTCGAGCAGCTCAAGATCAAGATCGACCCCACCGTGCCCGTCGGATCGCTATCGGTGGCTAACCGCCAGATGGTCGAGATCGCCAAGGCGATTTCCTACAATTCCGACGTGCTGATCATGGACGAGCCGACCTCGGCCCTGACCGAGACTGAAGTCGCGCATCTGTTCGAGATCATCCACGACCTCAAGGCGCAGGGTAAGGGCATCGTCTACATCACGCACAAGATGAACGAGCTGTTCGAGATCGCCGACGAGGTCTCGATCTTCCGCGACGGCAAATATATCGGCACGGACCTGGCCGCCAACCTCACGCGCGACGAGATCATCCGCCGCATGGTCGGCCGCGAGATCACCCAGATGTTCCCCAAGGAGACGGTGCCTATCGGCGACGTCGTCCTGTCGGTGAGGAACCTGACGCTCGACGGCGTCTTCCGCGATGTCTCCTTCGACTTGCGCGCCGGCGAGATCCTCGGTTTCGCCGGGCTGGTCGGGGCAGGGCGCTCCAATGTGGCGGAAACCCTGTTCGGTGTCACGCCGGCCTCCTCCGGCACGATCGAGGTCTTCGGCAAGCCCGTCTCCATCTCCTCGCCTGCCGTCGCCATGCGCCAGGGCATGGCGTTCCTCACCGAGGATCGCAAGGACACCGGCTGCTTCCTCATTCTCGACATCCTCGAAAACATGCAGATGGCGGTGCTGACGCAGCGCTACGTCAGGGCCGGCTTCGTCGCCTCGGGCGAGGCGACGCCGGCCTGCGCCGAGATGAGCGCGGCGCTGCGCGTCAAGACACCCAACCTGCATGAGCGCATCGAGAACCTGTCCGGCGGTAACCAGCAGAAGGTCCTGATCGGCCGCTGGCTCCTGACCAAGCCGAAGATACTCATCCTCGACGAGCCGACGCGCGGCATCGATGTCGGCGCCAAGGCTGAAATCCATCGCCTGATCAGCAAGCTGGCGGGCGAGGGCGTGGCGGTGATCATGATTTCCTCGGAACTGCCGGAGGTGCTGGGCATGAGCGACCGCATCCTCGTCATGCATGCCGGCCACGCTACCGGCATCCTCGACCGGGCGGAGGCGGACCAGGTCAAGATCATGGAACTGGCCGCGCGCTGAGGCGCGGTCCCTGGAATTGGAAGAACCCCGATACGGCGCGCCGTGAGGCGCTTAGCGATAAAATTGGAGGATCCCATGTCCGCGAACGAGGCTGCCGGCAAATCGCCGCAGATATCCAGCGTCAAACCGCATCGCAGGCTGCCGCAGGAACTGAGCATCCTGGCGGTTCTCGCCGTCATCGTGGCGATATTCGAGCTCATCGGCTGGCCGCTGAAGAGCCAGAGCTTCTTCTTCAATGCGGGTCGCCTGAGCATCATCTTCCTGCAGGTGGCGGTGATCGGCATCATCGCGGTGGGCGTGGCGCAGACCATCATCACCAGCGGCGTCGACCTGTCCTCCGGCTCCGTGGTGGGCGCCACCGCCATGATCGCCGCCTCGCTCGCGCAGGTGAGCACGGCCCGCTCCGTGGTCTATCCGCATCTCACCGATCTGCCTTTCATCATTCCCGTGCTGGCCGGGCTGGCGACGGGACTGCTGGCCGGCGTCATCAACGGCGCGCTCATCGCTTACGCCAATGTGCCGCCCTTCATCGCCACGCTCGGCATGATGGTCTCGGCGCGCGGCTTCGCCACCTGGTACACCAATGGCCAGCCCGTCAGCACCTTCACGCCCTCCTTCCGCGTCATCGGTTCGCCCGTGGAACTCTTCGGCTTTTCCATCGACGTGCCGACGGTGATCTTCCTGGTGGTGGCGCTGATCTTCCACATCGCCATGTGCTACACGCGCTATGGCAAATTCACCTATGCCATCGGCTCGAACATGCAGGCCGCGCGCGTTTCGGGCATCGACGTGAAGTGGCACCTGGTCAAGGTCTACGGCTTCGCCGGCCTGCTTTCGGGCCTGGCCGGGGTGGTGCAGATCGCCCGTGCGGGCTCGGGCCAGGCCGGCGCAGGTCTCGGCTATGAGCTGCAGGCCATCGCGGCGGTGGTGATCGGCGGCACCTCGCTCTCCGGCGGCGTGGGACGCATCACTTCCACGGTGATCGGCCTCCTCATCCTCTCGGTGGTGACCTCGGGTTTCACCTTCCTCGGCGTTCCCGCCTCCCTGCAGCAGATCGTGCTCGGCGCCATCATCGTGGGTGCCGTGGTGATCGACCAGTATCGCCGGCGCCGGAAGGTCTGAGGCGAGCAGCACTACGATCGAACGGCCCGTCCGCCAGGGCGGGCCGTTGTCATTTGTCCGCATCTGTCGCTGCCCTGGAAGGCCTACACGATTGGTTGCAATCATGTGTGCCCTCGCGAACAGGCCCGTTGCCTCGCTGCCGGCTTGCTATATGTAGTCTATCCCAGTGCCTGTTGACGGCCCGTCGGCCTGGTGCTTGTCGGGCTGGGGCGGCACGGAAGATCGAATGACACCATGGTCCATGCGGCACGAATGTTCCCCTGGCCAGGAAATGAGGGGTGAGGGGCTCAACGCGTCCGGCCGGTGCCGGCAGGGCGTTGAACCTGGCGAGACTTGATGAGCAGCAACACCACGGTCTATCTTTTTCCGCATATCCTGAAATGCGCCGGCCTGAGCGTCAGGGATTATCTCCTGCACGACGTCCCGCCGCGCGGCTCCGCCGTGATTTATTCCAAGCCCGAGCAACGGCCCTGGCTCGATCCGAAGGTCCGCGTGCCCCAAGCCGATCGCGACGAGATCCGCATCCTGTTCGGCCACAGATTGCCGCGCACCGCCGCCAAGGGCTTCGAAGGACGCGTCATCCGGGAGGTCGGGCTGCTCCGGGAGCCGGTGTCCTTCTACGTCTCGCTCTACAATTTCCTGCAGAAGACGCCGGAGAGACATCGGGTCGTGGGCATGTCCTTCGAGCAGTGGTATCCGACCAACAAACACAACCGCATCAGCCGCTTCTATTTCCGCCACTATTTCGGCCTGTCCTCCCTGGGCATCCGCAAGATGAGCCAGCGCCAGAGGTTCGAATTTCTCTCCAGGCAGTTCGAGACATTCTGGTTCGTCGGCGACTATCGCAACTGCGATGCGGTGATGGAGCGGATTACCCAGGATATCGGCTGGAAATTCGAGAAACTGCCGCATGAGAATGCCGCGCCTACCAATGCGCTGCGCAGCCAGGATATCGGCGAGGACCTGCGCCGGAAAATCCGGGAGGACAACGCCCTCGACCTGGCGCTCTACGAAACCTGGAGTGAGCGCAAATGGGGGGGCAATCCGACGCTTGAGCGCGGCCAGGGCCTGAACAATCGCTGGACCTGGCAGTAGCGGCGGCAGGGCGGGCCAGCTCCCGGTCGGGGCATCATCCCGAGAGGATGGCTGACAATCGGTGCGGCGTTTCAAACTCTTGCCCCGATCCCATGCTATGCAGGCGTCAGGTCGGCGTTCGCGAGGCTTGCGAAGAGCAATCCTCGGCTTCGATCGGACTGCCGGCCGGGCTCGAGCGCATGGATCTGCCCATGGCCCACGCGCCCGGGCCGATGACCCCAACCAAACTTCGCTCCCCGATCAGAAGGGCAAGGTTCTTTCTGACCGGGGATTTGTCGAGCGCTCCGCGACGGAAATGCGTAGGGGGCGGCGGGATTTGGTTGCGCTGTGCGGAGTGCGATTGGCTGAATCCCCGGCTCCAATGTGACTTCTTCGCCATTCGATCAGTCGGGCTGACAGCGAGGGATGCCCACCCCACAATGTGGCCCGCTCTCATCAGCGCCTGCGGTTCACGGGGTGCAAGGTAAATGCAGCAGGCTTTCGAGGAACGACGGACCTCTTGTAGCTCAATTCTCATTGTCGCAGCGGCAGCGAGTGCTTTCTGATCAGCGGTAGAACACTGCTTTGTAGTAAGCTCATAGGCCCAGGCCTCCTGACGAGGAAGCGTTCCGCTTTTTCGAGCCACGTCTAATTCGCGACCACAGCGAGCGTACTGCCACATGAGTTGACGGTAGGTGCGAGGCGGTCCCGTGTACCTTGCAATAAATCGAGACTTCGCCGTTTTTTTAAGAGCTTCCTCGTGTGCGGCCTGTTTATGTTTCTTCTCGCCATCCCGCGAATCTGTGACCGGATGCCTCCAGCGTATGTCAAACTGATAGCGATGGGAGCGCATGGGGGCACTACCAAAGATGCAGTCCATCAGATCTTGGGCCGAGCCGCGGGGCGATATAACATGTGACGATAAGGGATGAGGAATAGGCTATGGCGGTGCGCGTCAGCCGGGTGGGCCTTGTTTTGGCGGGGCTATATCTCACTTTGGCCGGAGGTTGCCTGGGCGCCGCGATGTATAGTCGCCAGGCCGGCGACATCATCGCATATAAGGGATGGGTTGCGTTATCGCAGTTAGCGCTAGCGCCAGGATTACTATTTCTGATGATCACAAGGCTTGAAGTTTTAATCAGAAATACTTGGCTAGACAATGTACTCCTTCCGATAACGCTGGGGATGTTGTTCTTTTATTTAATTGGATCCTTCTTCGATCGCCCACAAAAGCCTCGCGAACGTCGTACTTAGTATTGTGGTGACGGTGCATATTATTGCGAGCACTTCATTTTGCTCGCCCCCACGCGCAATACGATCCAGCCGCATGCACCCGCGGTGTCGTCAGTCAAAATGTAGGAAGGGAAGAGGAGATGGTGCCTAGGGGCGGAATCGAACCACCGACACTGCGATTTTCAGTCGCATGCTCTACCAACTGAGCTACCTAGGCATCCGGCGAGTCAGCCGAGGCCGCCGCGAGACCGCGGGTGTATAGCCAGCGCCTCCCTGGTTGTCCAGCCCTCTTGCGCGGAAAAAATAAGCCGGCTGCAAAAACACCGGTACGCACGCTGTTCCCACCGGTACAGATGGTGAAAACTCTCTGAATCATGATTGCCGCCGAACCGGGGCGCCCTTAGTCTTGCAGGCTCGGTGGCCCCTTCCCTGTGCATATCGCGTGACCTGGGCGTGCCGTCAGTTATCGACTGGGTTCTCCCGCATAACTGACGACACGCCCAGGTCACGCCGGCGCGCTAGCGTGGAAGGGGACCGCCGCATAGGCCCAGGGGCGGATAAGAGGGACAGGGAACATGGTCAGGCAGGCAGCGCGCCAAGGCGTCTTCGTGCGGTTTTTCTCGGCATTCGTGCTCATGCTCGCCGTGCTGAGCTGGGTGGCTGCCAGCCCCGCGCAGGCGGCCCCGCGGTTCCAGGTGGATAGCCATTCCTACGCAGCCGACAGCTACAAGGACAGCATCGCCAAGCTGGCCAAGACCATGAAGAAGAGCGCGCCGCAGCTCCAGGAGGAGCTGAAAGCGGCCATCGGCTCCGACAACGCGCGCAACACCGCTGTGGTGGTGGAGCAATTCATCGCCCTGTCCCCCAATGACGGTGCGATGTGGAAGCGCCTCGCCGATTTGCTGCTGGTGGCGGAGCCCTTCAACAGCCAGGACGGCTATGAACTGCCCTACAAGGCGCTCGGCGCCTCCATCAGGGCCTATCAGCTGGCCAAGACGCCGCAGGAGCAGGCCGACGCGCTCAACGACGTCGCCCAAGCCTTGGTCAAGCGCGAGGACTGGCGTCCGGCCCTCAACGCCTATCGCGCCAGCCTCGATCTGGTCGACAATGCCGAGATCCGTGAAGCCTATGAGGAAGTACGCAAGGATCACGGCTTCCGCATCACCGACTATACGGTGGAGAGCGACGCGCCGCAGCCGCGCCTGTGCTTCCAGTTCTCCGATCCCCTGAGCAACGCGGTCGCCGACTACGCGCCCTATTTCAGCCAGGAGCCGGGCCCCGTCTCGGCCGTCACCGTCGACGGCACCAAGCTGTGCGTCGAGGGACTGAAGCATGGCGGGCGCTACAAGGTCACCGTGCGCCAGGGCCTGCCTTCGGCTGTGGATGAGAGCCTCCTCAAGAACGCCGAGTATGAGATCTATGTGCGCGACCGCCTGCCGTCCGTGCAGTTCGTCGGCAAGAGCTATGTCCTGCCGCGCACCGGCCAGAACGGCATCCCTCTGGTCTCGGTCAACACCACCCAGGCCAAGCTCGCGCTCTACCGGGTCGGCGACCGCAGCCTGATCTCGGCGGTGATCGATTCCAATTTCCTCGACCAGATCTACGGTTCCCAGGCCAGCGAGATTGCCCGCACCAAGGGCAAGAAGGTCTGGGAAGGCACGATGGACCTCACCAGCACGCCGAATCAGGACGTCACCACCGCTTTTCCGGTCGACGAAGCGCTCGGCAAGATCGAGCCTGGCCTCTATGTGATGACGGCCCACGCCGGCGAAGTGGCGGAGGACGAGGACAGCCAGCTCGCCACGCAGTGGTTCGTGGTCTCCGATCTCGGCCTGTCGACGCTGAAGGGCAAGGACGGCCTGCACGTCTTCCTGCGTTCGATCGCTTCCGCCGAGCCGCTCGCCGATGTCACGGTGCGCCTGCTCGCCCGCAACAACGAGATTCTGGGTTCGGTGAAGACCGGGGCCGATGGCGCCGCCTTCTTCGATGCCGGCCTCACCAAGGGCAATGAGGGCCAGGAGCCAGCCCTCGTGGTGGCCTCAGACGAGAAGAACGACTACGCCTTCATCGACCTCACCCAGCAGGCCTTCGACCTCACCGATCGCGGGGTCACCGGGCGCGACCCGCCGGGACCGGCCGATGCCTTCGTCTATGTCGAACGCGGCGTCTATCGGCGCGGCGAAACGGTGCATGCCGCCATCCTGCTGCGCGACGGCAATGCCAATGCCCTGGCCGACGTGCCCGTCACCATGGTGGTGCAGCGCCCCGACGGCGTCGAATATTCCCGTACCGTGCTGAAGGACCAGGGCGCGGGCGGCCGTACCGCCGATATCGCCATCATTCCCTCTGCCGCCAGCGGCACCTGGCGCGTCGTCGCCTATACCGATCCTAAGGCGGCGCCGGTCGGCGAGACCACCTTTCTGGTCGAGGACTATGTGCCCGATCGCATCGAGTTCGACCTCGCCACCTCCGGCACGCGTATCGACCGCACCAGCGGCGCCAATCTGAAGGTGGACGGCCGCTATCTCTTCGGCGCTCCTGCCGCCGGCCTCGATATCGAGGGCGACGTCTCGGTCTCCATCGACAGTCAGCCCTTCCCGCAATGGAAGAACTATGCGTTCGGCCTGTCGGACGAAAGCGTCGACACGGTGCAGAACACCGTCGATGATCTCGCCCAGACCGACGACAAGGGGCACGCCGAATTCACCGTGCCGCTGCCGCAGCTGCCGACGACCACCCGTCCGCTCAAGGCCAATTTCGTCATCCGCATGAAGGAAGGCGGCGGCCGCGGCGTGGTGCGCAGCGCCTCCCTGTCGATCGCCGCCACCGGCCCGATGCTCGCCTTGAAGCCCGGCTTCGCCGAAGGCACGGTGCCCGAGGGCCAGCAGGCCCTGTTCGACGCCGTTGCCGTCGATCCCCAGGGCAACCAGGTGGCGGCCAAGGGCGCGACCTGGACCCTCAAGCGCCTGACCACGACCTATCAGTGGTACAAGAGCAATAATCGCTGGAACTATGAGGCCGTCACCACCGCCCGCAAGGTCAGCGGCGGCACGGTCGACCTCGCGGCCGACAAGCCCGCCCAGATCTCCGCGCAGGTACAGTGGGGCCAGTACCGTCTCGAAATCTCGGCGGATGGATTGGCTTCCTCCTCCAGCTCCTTCTATGCGGGCTATTACACCAGCGAGAAGGCGGACACGCCCGACATGCTGCCGGTCGCCCTTGACCAGACCAGCGTCAAGACCGGCGATACGCTGCAGGTGAAGATCGATGCCCGTTTTGCCGGCAAGGCCTCGGTGCAGGTGGTCGGCGAGAAGCTCTTGTCTTCCACCCTGGTCGACGTGCCGGAGAAGGGGACGACCGTTCCCGTCACCGTGGGCAAGGACTGGGGCACGGGCGCCTATGTCGTGGTCACCCACTTCCGGCCGATGGACGTTGCCGCCAAGCGCATGCCGACCCGCGCGATCGGCCTCGCCTGGTTCGGCATCGACCGCAACGAACGCACGCTCAAGGTCACGCTCACGCCGACCGAGCTGATGAAGCCGCGCCAGCCTCTCAAGGTGCCGGTGAAGATCGAGGGCCTCGCCGGCGAGAAAGCCTATGTCACCCTGGCGGCCGTCGATGTCGGCATCCTCAACCTGACGGGCTACAAGCCGCCGGAACCGGAGACGTTCTATTACAGCCAGAAGCGCCTTTCGGCCGAGCTGCATGATCTCTACGGCCAGTTGATCGACGGCATGGAAGGAGCGAAGGGGCGGATCCGCACCGGCGGCGACGGCGGAGCCAATTTCAACAGCCCCCCGCCGACCCAGGCGCCCCTGGCGCTGTTCTCCGGCCTGGTCGAGGTCGGTGCCGACGGCACGGCCGAGATCAGCTTCGACATTCCCGCCTTCAATGGTTTGGTGCGGGTGATGGCGGTGGCCTGGACCCCGACCAAGGTCGGCCATGGGTCGGCGGACGTCAAAGTGCGCGATCCGGTGGTGATTGCCGGCACCTTGCCGCGCTTCCTTGCGGTGGGCGACCAGTCGCGCTTCCGCCTCGACCTCGTCAACGCCGAGGCCGCGCCGGGCGACTATACGCTCGCCGTCGACGTGGCGGGGCCGATCGGCGCCCAGCCCTCGGCCCTCTACCAGACCGTGAAGATCGGGCCCGTAGGCTCGCGCACGCCGGTGAACATTCCCATTACCGCGAACGGCATCGGCACCGGCAAGCTGGTCGCCACCCTGGCGGGGCCGGGTAATGTCGCCATCGACCAGAGCTTCACCCTCGGCGTTCTGCCGGCCAATCCGCCGGTGACGCGCCGCACGATCCAGACCATCGCCGCCAATGGCGGCGGCATCACCGTCAGTGCCGACCTCGTCTCCGACATGGTTCCCGGCACCGGCGCGGTCTCGCTTTCGGTGGGGCCGTTCAGCGCCCTCGACGTGCCCGGCCTGCTGCGCGATCTCGATCGCTATCCCTATGGCTGCTCGGAACAGCTCGTCAGCCGCGCGCTGCCCTTGCTCTATCTCAGCGAGCTCGGCGGCAATGCCATCGATCTCGACGGCACGGTGAAGGAGCGCCTGGGCGATACGGTGCAGCGCCTGCTCGCACGCCAGGATTCGAACGGCGCCTTCGGTCTGTGGAATGCCGATAGCGGCGAGTTGTGGCTGTCGGCCTATGTCACCGACTTCCTGCTGCGCGCCCGCGAGAAGGGCTTCGCGGTGCCGGAGCTGGCGCTCAACCAGGCGGTCGACTATCTGCGCAACCGTGTCGGCAACGCGCCCGACGTGGAAGAGGGCAAGGGCGAGGACGTCGCCTATGCCCTCTACACGCTGGCCCGGGCGGGCAGGGCGCCGGCGGGCGATCTGAAATATCTCGCCGACACCAAGATCGGCCAGTTCGGCAGCGCCATGGCGCGGGCCCAGATCGCTGCTGCCCTCGGCATGCTCGGCGACAAATCGCGGGCCGGCGAGGCGTTCGGCTCGGCTGCCGAGGCGCTCCAGAAGGAGACCAGCGATACCAGCCTGGCCTATCGCAATTACGGCTCGCCGCTGCGCGATGCCGCGGCGGTGGTGGCGCTTGCCGGTGACGGCAATGCCGGCCTGCCGGTGATCAAGGCGGCGCTCAAAGTCATCACCGATGCGCGATCGAGATCCCGTTATGCCTCGACCCAGGAGATGACCTGGATGGTGCTCGCGGCTCGCAGCGTCGCTGACCAGGCCCGTTCCCTCAAGCTGACCGTCGATGGCTCGGAACAGCAGGGCGCGTTCTACAAGGTCTATCGCGGCGAGGCCCTCAAGACCCCGCATTCCGTCTCCAACCCCGGCACTTCGGCCCTGCAGGCTGTGGTTGCGGTTTCCGGCTCGCCCGTCGTGCCCGAGCCCGCCGCCAATAACGGCATGAACCTGACGAGGAGCTATTTCTCGCTCGACGGCAAGGCCGTGGATCCCACGCAGGTGAAGCAGAACACCAGGCTGGTTGTGGTGTTGAGCGCCAGCCGCAGCGGCGACAACCAGACCGGCAACTTCCTGCTCGTCGACCGGCTGCCCGCCGGCTTCGAGATCGAGAATCCGAATCTGGTCGTCACCGGCGAGACCGGCAGCATGTCCTGGCTCAAGGATCTCACCGAGGTGACCCATTCGGAGTTCCGCGACGACCGCTTCGTCGCCGCGTTCACCGACCAGGCCGCCAAGGTTGCCTATGTCGTCCGCGCGGTAGCGCCCGGCCGCTACATCCTGCCCGGCACGACGGTGGAGGATATGTATCAGCCTGAGCGCAATGCCACGCTGGCCACCGGCATGCTGACGGTGACGGAGAAATGAGGCGAGGGCCGTGCTATACCCTTCCCCTCGAGGGGAGGGTGAAGTCGGAGACTACCCCGCCATGACCGCCCGGCGCGTCCATATTCTCTGCGCGTTTCTGTTTACGGCTGTCATTGCCGTGAACGCCGGCGGCTTTGCGCTGTCGGAGGCGCTCCGGCGCCTTGGCCCGGTGCCGCTGGGCGAAAGCGTGACCTATTCGCCCCTGGTGGTGGACCGCGACGGCAAGCTGCTGCGCCCCTTCACCACGGCGGACGGCTATTGGCGCCTGCCGGCCAGGCCGGAGGAGGTCGACCGGCGCTTCCTGTCTATGCTGGTCGCTTACGAAGACAAGCGCTTCTATTCCCATCACGGCATCGATCCGGTGGCGATGGTCCGCGCCGCCTGGCAGATGCTGAGCCGGGGGCACATCGTTTCCGGCGGCTCGACCCTGACCATGCAGGTTGCCCGCCTGCTCGAGCCGCGTCCCGATCGCACTTTCGCGGACAAGGCGGCGGAAATGATCCGCGCCGTCCAGATCGAGAACCGGCTGAGCAAGGAGCAGATCCTCGGCCTCTATCTGGCGCTGGCGCCCTATGGCGGCAATCTGGAGGGAACACGGGCCGCGTCGCTGGCCTATTTCGGCAAGGAACCCAAGCGTCTTTCGACGGCGGAGGCGGCGATGCTGGTGGCCTTGCCGCAGGCCCCTGAATCGCGCCGCCCGGACCGGGCCCCCGCCGCGGCCAAGGCAGCCCGAAACCGGGTGCTGCGGCTTCTCGCCGGCAAGGGCGTGCTGCATCCCGACCAGGCCGAGGCCGCCACGCTGGAGGCAGCACCGCAGGGGCGTAAGCCCTTCCCGATCCTGGCCGCCCATGTCGCCGAACGGCTGGTGCGCCAGGACCTCGTTCGTCAGGTCCAGGCCGGCAGAAGCGAGCCCAATCCGGTGGTGACGACCACGATTGCGCGCTTCCTGCAGGAGCAGCTCGAGAACCTGGCTCGCGAGCGAGCGACCGCCTTGGGCGGCGGCGTCTCGGTTGCCATCGTCGCCGTCGACAATGCCAGCGGAGAGGTGAGGGCACATGTCGGCGGCGTCGGCTATTTCGACAAGGCGAGGGCCGGGCAGATGGATCTGGCCGAATCCTCGCGCTCGCCGGGCTCCACCCTCAAGCCGTTCATCTACGGCCTTGCCTTCGAGGATGGCCTCGCCCATCCCGAGACGCTGGTGGATGATCGTCCCGCCCGTTTCGGGGTCTACAAGCCCGAGAATTTCGACGATGCCTTCCAGGGCACCGTCACCATGCGCCGCGCCCTGCAGCAATCCCTCAATGTGCCGGCGGTGATGCTGCTCAATTCGATCGGGCCGAACCGGCTGATCGCACGCATGAAGAATGCCGGCGCCGAGCCATCCCTGCCGCCCGACGCGGTGCCAGGGCTTGCCGTCGGCCTCGGCGGCGCCGGCGTCAAGCTCACCGATCTCGCCACCCTTTACCTTGCGCTGGCCCGTGACGGAGAGGCGCTGCCGCTGATCTGGCGACCGCAGGACCGGTCGATCGGCGCGCAGCCCCATCGCCTGTTCGAGAAGGCCGCGGCCTGGCAGGTCGGCAATGTCCTGATCGGCGCGCCGCCGCCGGAGAACGCGGTGGGCGGCAAGATCGCCTACAAGACCGGCACGTCCTATGGTTATCGCGATGCCTGGGCGGTCGGGTTCGACGGCGCCAACACGGTCGCCGTCTGGGTCGGGCGGCCCGATGGGGCGCCCGTCTCGGATCTCGTCGGCCGCAAGGCTGCCGCTCCCATCCTGTTCGATGCCTTCCAGCGCATCGGCGAGAAGCGCGTGCCGCTCAAGCCTCCGCCATCCGGCGTGGTGTTCGCGCGGACCTCCGAACTGCCGCCGGCCTTGCAGCGCTTCCGTCCCGGCGCGTTGCCCGAAATTGCCGCCGCTGGTTCGGGCGATGCCCCGCTGGTGATTTCCTTTCCGCCCGATGGCGCCCGGGTCGAGGTTTCCGGGGGACAGCCGGATGCCGCTTTGGCTCTCAAGGCGATGGGGGGCGCGCCGCCCTTCACCTGGCTCGCCGACGGCCTGCCGATCGTGATCGGCGAAGAACGGCGCGAGGCTGTCTGGGACAAGCCCGGCAAGGGCTTTGCCCGCCTCTCGGTGATCGATGCCAGAGGGCATACGGCCAGTGTGCAGATCAGGCTGGATTGATACTCGGCTCTCGTAAGGGATCAATGACCTAGGACCAGGTTTTTCACCCGGGACCATAATATTCCTGTCAAGATGCGGGCCTAGCCTTGGACGCAGCACATTCCAATGATTGGCAGAAATACATTTCCGGGAGAAGCGTGGTGAAGGCAGGGCGTTATGTGATCAAGCAAGGCGACACCTTGTGGGGGATCGCCGGCCGTTACTATGGAAATCCGGTGCGCTGGCCGGAGATCTATGCCTATAACAATGAGCCGGCTGTCGTCGCCAAGACCGGACACGGCATCGTCAATCCCGATCTCATCAAGGCCGGGCAGGTGATCTACCTGCCGAAGCAGCATCGCCGCGTGGTTTTGCGCGGTACGTCGACGACAGGCCCGGCTCTGACGGCGAAGCCCCAGCCGGCCAACCCGCCCGTATCTGGCTCGCCCACGCCTGCTCCTGCCCCGACAAGGGCCGGCACGAACCCGTCCCATCCTGTGCGCACACCGCCCGATGCCGGAAGCAACCCGGCAGCCAGGACGCTCGCGAACAATTTCGGTTTCGGCTACCAGCTTGACGACCTGCCGATCATCGAGATCAAGGGCAATGGCTTCTCGGCCAAAGTCAAGCTGAAGGGGGCGATCTTCCTGCAGCCGACCGACAAGGTGCCGCTTCTCGTCTACAGCAATAAAGGGCTGGAGTCGCAGGCGCGCCAGCAGACCTCGACGGTGCTTGGCGAATTGGTGTCCGGCGGCAAGTTGAGCTGGGACCGCAAATCCAACAGTGTTACCTATGAATGCCAGCTGACCCTGCGAGCCAACGCGCATTCGCCGGGCGCCCAGTTTTCGGCCGGGATTTCGAGCACGGGCGAGCCGGTGCTCAAGGCGACGCTCGCCTATCCGCGCCTGACCGGGCGTATCCGCGACTATGTCTATGTCGCCGGCGAGTTCAAGGTCGAGATCGAGCTGAAGCCGGATCAGCATCTGCGCCCACCGCTGCCCGAGCCGGTGCTGGCGCCGAGCTATCGCCCGGTTCCCGATGCGACGCGGGTGTGGCGACCCCAGCCCGTGCACAGCGATCGCAGGTCGCCCTCGTCCCCGGAGCCGTCTTCGGGCATTCATTGGGGCAAGGCAACGGTGGCCATCGTCGGTGCCGTGGTGATTGTCGGCTTGACCTTGCTCGAGGATGCGGCGACCGCTGGGGGCGGCGTGGCCGATGATCCCGCGAGCTTCGCAGCAGCCGGCGCCCTGCTGCGCTGGGGGTTGCGCCGGGCGGCCGTGCAGGCGCCGGCACGATTGGCGCCGGCGCTGGCCTATTGAGAACGATCGAACTTTCCGATTTTCGAGCACGAAATGCGTTCTTCGATGCGGTTTCAGGACCTACGGGCCGGGCAGCAACGCTGACCGGCCCTTTTCTTGTTGTCGGTGCGTCAATCAAGATTGCGTGTTAGACAGGGGCGAGTCAGGCAAGAACGGTTCGGCCATCGAATGATGGAGCTGCGGACGCGCCTTTGCGATCCCGCCCAATCAAGCAAAGCGGGTACAGTCGGAAAGACTGCTTTGCCTGGTGTTTGTAATGCCGTGTCCTTGCGGCTCTTGGTCAGTCCACTGAGCCGCAAAGCGCTTTTGCCTGAAAATACCTGGTGCCGCATGTCTTCTTCCTTCTCTCCCGACCAGAGTGCCGATCGCTCCGAACCGGCGGAAAACGCCGAGGTCGAGCGGCTGATCGATCATCTGCTGCGCAAGGGGCGCCTGGAAACCGAAAGCCCGACGGCGCTGTATCGGCGCTTGCAGGATGCCCTGCGGAGCGCGATTGCCGAAGGCGTCGTTTCGGCGGGCGCGATGATTCCGGGTGAACGCGAGCTGGCTCAGCGCCTCGATCTGTCGCGCGTGACCGTGCGCAATGCCATCAAGGGGCTGGTCGAGGAACGGCTGCTGGTGCAGCGCCACGGTGCGCGAACCAGCGTCGCGCTGCGCCTGGAAAAGCCGATGACGGTGTTCACCAGCTTCTCGGAGGACATGGTGGCGCGCGGCCGTGTTCCCGGCACCACCTGGCTGCGCAGGGAGGTTGGCATGGCAGACGGCGCCGAAGCCATGGCCCTGGGCCTGTCGCCGGGGGCCGAGGTCTGCCGTCTGCACCGGCTGCGTCTGGCCGATCGGGTGCCCATGGCAATCGAATATTCGGTGCTGCCGGCCGAATTCCTGCCGAGCCCCGATCTCATCAAAGGCTCCCTCTATGCCGCCCTCGATCGCCGGGGCTGCCAGCCTGTGCGGGCGTTGCAGCGGGTGAGGGCCGATGTGGCGACCGCCCACGAGGCGCGCCTGCTCGAGATCGAAACAGGCGCTCCCATCCTCGAAATGGAGCGCCGCTGCTCGCTCGAAAACGGCCGGGTGGTCGAGCTGACCCGCAGCCGCTACCGTGGTGACGCCTATGATTTCATGGTCGAACTGGCCCGGCGTGGTTAAAGCACGGAGGACTGCGTCACTGGTATTAAACAGGTTGCATTCTGGTCCCATTGATGTCAGGCTTCCTCAGCAGCAAACGAGGAGCATGGGGTGGCAACCCCAGTTGAACGATCGCTCGACGGATTGATCGTGTCCTGCCAGCCGGTGATCGGCGGCGCCATGGACCGGACCGAGATTGTCGTCGGCTTCGCATTGGCTGCCGCGGCAGGCGGCGCGGCAGCGTTGCGCATCGAGGGGCTGGCCAATGTCAGGGCTGTGCGCGCGGCAACGTCGCTGCCGGTCATCGGGCTGGTCAAACGCGCCGAAGCGAACACGCCCGTATTCATCACTCCCTTGCTGCAGGATGTCGCCGATCTGGCGGATGCCGGTGCCGACATCATCGCATTCGATGCCACGCAGCGCGTGCGCCCGGTCTCCGTGCCTGCCCTGATCGCCGCCATTCATGCCGCCGGGCGGCAGTCCATGGCCGATTGCGCCGACCTGGCGGATGCTGTCGCCGCCGCCGAGGCGGGCGCATCCGTGATCGGCACCACCCTGTCCGGCTATGTCGGCGGGCCGGTGCCGGAGGAGCCGGATATCGGCCTCGTGCGCCGGGTCGTGGCTCTCGGCAGGCCGGTTTTCGCCGAGGGGCGCTATCGTACGCTGGCACAGGTGCAGGCGGCACGCCAGGCCGGCGCAGATGCCGTGGTGGTCGGCTCCGCCATCACTCGCCCCGAGCACATCACGAGCTGGTTCGTCGAGGCGGTGAAGTCGCCCTCTGCTCCATCCTCCTAGGAACGCCCATGCAACGACGGCCTGTCCTTGCAATCGATATCGGCGGCACCAAGACCCTCTCGGCCTTGGTCGACGGCGACAGGGTGGTGGCGCAGCGCCGTGTCGAGACCGCACGCGAGGGCGGCCCGCAGGCCTGGCTGGATGCCGTCGCCGCGAGCATAGCCGATTGGAGCGGACGCTATGCTGCCGCCGGCATCGCTGTCACCGGCCGGATCGCAGGAGGCCGCTGGTCGGCACTGAATCCGGCCATCCTGCCGGTGCCGGACGGTTATCCTCTCGTTGAGGTCCTGACCGAGCGCCTCAAGGTGCCCGTGACTGCCGTCAACGACGCCCAGGCCGCGGCTTGGGGCGAATATCGCTTCGGCGCGGGGCAGGGCACCGACATGGTGTTCCTGACGGTATCGACGGGCGTCGGCGGCGGTTTCGTGCTGGGCGGGCGTCTGTTGACCGGCCGTAGCGGGCTGGCAGGGCATGTCGGCCAGATCCTTACCGATCTCTCGGCAGGCGAGCAGCGATTGGAAGACATTGCGGCCGGTTCTGCCCTGGCGCGGTCGGCCGCCGGCAGCGGACGATGGTCCGGCCCGCCGGCCTTGCTGGCAGCCGCCCGCGGCGGCGATCCGGAAGCGGAAGCCCTCGTCGACGGGGCCGTGCGCCCCTTGGTCCGTGCCGCCCGCACCCTGCAGATGCTGATCGATCCGGATTGCTTCGTCATTGGCGGCGGCCTCGGTCTGGCCGAGGGCTTCCTCGACCGGCTGCGCCGACAAGCCGCTGGGCTTCCTCCCCATTACCGTCCCGAATTCCGCGCTGCCGCGCTCGGCGCCGAAGCGGGACTGATCGGCGTGGCCGATCTCGTCGACCTATAACCAGAAAGCGCACCGGAGGTGGATCCATGTCTGAGATGAAGCGAGGCCGAAGGAACAGATGCAGAGCGCTGCTGGCCGGTCTGGCCCTGGCGTTGGCGGGCAGCACCGGCGCCATGGCCGACGTTACCGTTCTCGGCTGGCCCGGCGGGCCGGAGGAAACGGCTCTCCGGGCGACCGCCAAGGCCTACAATGAGCGCCCCGGTCTTGCCGAGGCCGACAAGGTCAGGCTGATCTTCTTCAACCGCGAAGGGTTCTGGGACAAGCTGCAGGCCGATCTTGCGGCGGGGTCGACCGAGTTCGATCTCAACCTGATCGCTACCTATTCGCTTGGCAAATATGCGCCCTTCATGCAGCCGGTGGACCTACCGGCCGACAGCGCCAAGGTCTTCGGCGAAAAGGTGCTGAAGACCATGCAGTTCGACGGCAAGCAATATGGCGTGCCGACGGACCTGTCCTTGCATTTCATGTATGTGCGCAAGGACCTGATGGAAAAGCTGCTGGCCGATGACGGCTGGAAGAAGACCTATGGCGAGATCGCCCAGAAATATCTCGGCAAGCCGCTGCAGCCGGTAAAGCCGGACGAATGGACCTGGGACGACTATGCCGCCACGGCCCTGTTCTTCACCAAGAGCATCAATCGCGCCAGTCCGACCCGCTACGGCACGGTGCTGCAGATGAAGAACCTCCTGTTCAACATGATGGTGTTCCAGACCATGGCGCGCTCCTATGGCGCCGATTGGCAGGACGCCACCGGCAAGATCACTGTGGATTCGCCCGCCTACCGTACCAGCCTGGAGCTCTATAAGAAGCTCTACGATGCCGGTGCCAGCCCCAAGGATTCGCTCTCCTACGAATATGCCGAGGCCAACGCCGCCTTTGGTGCCGGGCAGGTCGCCACCATGTTGCAATGGAACGCTGCGGCGGCCGATCTCGACAATCCGGCTAAGAACGCCGCGGTGGCGGGCAAGATCGATGCGCTGGCTCCGCCGAAGGGGCCTGAGGGGCGCACGACGCATATTCACGGACTTGGCTTCGGCCTCAACAAGGCCTCGACCCATAAGGAGGGCGCGGTCAAGTTCCTGCACTGGCTCGCCGGCGCGGAGGCGATGAAGATCTATGCGGAGGCGGGTGGTTCGCCGGCGCTCGATGCCAGCCTGACGTCCTCCCTGCCGAAGCGGCCGGACCTCGCCAAGATCGGTGACTTCGCCGGCCAGTACGGTTTCGTGATGACGGGAGGGACCTCAGCCGGCGCCTTGCAGGTCTACGAGGCCCAGGCCAAGGCCTTCACCGGCTATTGGGCGGGACAGGCCGACCTTGATGCGACGCTGAAGGAAACGACCGCCAAGATGCAGGAATTGTTGAAGAAATAGCGTTTGCATCGAGTGCCCGTCATAGGGCGCAATCCCGGGAGCGCAGGTGACGCGTCCGCAGGTGCTAACTTAAGCGGCGGGCTTACGCTGCCCCCGGTTCTTGCGTTCTCCCCGTACAAACGGAGCGAAAGAGCGTTTGGCGTCACGCCTCTCGCCTTAGGTTCGCGTCTTCGGACGGGGACGTCCGCACTCCCAGCAACGCCCGGAGACAGCCTGATGGCGCTCGCCAAGAGCAAGACATCCTATCTGCTCATCGCTCCGATGACCGGATTCCTGATCTTTCTGGTGGCGCTGCCGCTTTGCATCGACATCGTCTACGCGCTCTCGAACGTGACCTTCGAAACCCTGCGCAGCCCGAACCTGCAGGGTTTCGGCAATTTCCTAGGCGTGCTCCAGGATGGCGCGTTCTGGAAGGCCATGGGCTTCTCCCTTAAATTTGCCGTTGCTGCGTCGATCGCCCAGATCCTGCTTGGCCTGTTCCTCGCCATCTTTCTCAGCCCCTTATTGGCCAAGCGGCCCTGGCTGATGGCCGTCCTGATGCTGCCGATGATGCTGGCCCCGGCCCTGGTCGGCCTGATGTATCGCCTGGTGCTGCAGGAATTCGTCGGCGTGATCCCCTATTATTTCCTGCTCTTCACCGGTGACAGCCCCGCTTTCCTCAGCCCGGACAATGCCTTCGCCACGCTCGTCACCATCGAGGTCCTGCAATGGACGCCCTTTGCCCTGCTGATCCTCTATTCGGCCTACCAGGCGATCCCCATCGAGATCAGGGAAGCTGCCGCCATCGATGGCGCCGGTTATTTCCGACGGCTGCGCTGGATCGACCTGCCCTATATGGCGCCGACCATCGCCATCACCTTCTTCTTCCGCTTCATCGACAGCTTCCGGGTGTTCGACAATGTCTATGTGCTGACCGGCAGCGGCTCCGGCGGCAGCACGACCACAATTAGCATTTATATCTACGAGGCGTTCTTCCGCGGCAGCAATATCGGGATGGCCGTCGCCGCGTCCCTCATCCTGCTGGTGATGTCCTATGTCGCAGTGGCTGGGCTGATGAAGCTGGCGGAGCGCCGCGCATGACACGGCTTCTCACCCTCCTGCGCTGGATCGTCTTTCTCCTCGCGGCTTTCGCGCTGAACTTTCCGTTGATCGCGGCCTTCAAGAGCGAATCCGAAATAGCCGAGAACCCGTCCTTGCTGATCGAGGCGCCGACGCTGGAGAATTTCGCCAGGGTCTTCGAAATCTCCGACCGTTTCGACATCGCGCATTATCTCGTCAACAGCCTGGTTGCCGCCTCATTGGGCTCGCTGTTCGCAATCCTGCTCAGTTTTCCGGCAGCCTACGCCATCGTGCGCCATGGCATCGGCCAGCGCTGGCTGCTGCCCGGCGTGACCAATCTGCGTGCCATCCCGCTGATCATCTTCTCCATCCCGATCTATTTGATCTACCAGCGCCTGGCCTTGCTCGATACCCGGTTCGGGCTCGCCTTGATCCTGTGCCTCGTCAACCTGCCGCTGGTGCTGGTGCTGATCGCCAACGCGGTCAGGGACCTGCCGATCGAGATCGAGGAGGCGGCGCTGGTCGATGGCGCCGGCACCTTCTACGTGCTGTGGCGGGTGGTGCTGCCCTTGACCGCGCCCGCCATCGCCTCCTCGCTGATCCTGGCCTTCATCTATGCCTGGAACGAATTCCTGTTCGGCCTGATGCTGACCACGCAGAGCGCCGTGCCGATCACCGTCGGCGCCTCGTTCTTCTTCGCGGCCAGCGGTGGCGGGGTGCAATGGGGCACGGCGGCGGCGGTGATGATCCTCTCCGTGCTGCCGCCTCTGCTGCTCAGCCTGCTGGCCTATCGCTATATCGGGCGCTCGCTGACCGCCGGTGCCGTGAAGGGCTAGAGTGTTTTCCAGAGAAGTTGACAGACATTTCGATTAAGAAAACATGTCACAACAAAAGGTTAGAGCAAAGTACAATTCGGAGAAGTCGCACTTTGCTCTAACAGGCTGTTGAAGAAGTCGCCCAGGGAGCGGCTTTGAAGCTGGTTTCGTCGCCGTTGCGCCAAGATATTTCGCCGAGGAGCGAGCCGTCATCCTGGAGCTCCGCCCAACCGTCGCCGCTGACCTGGTCGCCTTCGTCGGAGCCATCCCAGTTGAAATCAAAACCGCTCTGCGTGTAGGCACAGTCGAGCGCGGCAGTCAGGGCGCCGAAGGCCATTTCGCCCAGGCCGCGCTCGTCGATCTGGATGTATGCCGGCTCGACCAGATCGAGATAGTCTTCGTCGAAAGCCTCCAGTTGAATGATCCGCCACTTGCCTTTCAGCGTCATGGCTGCGCTCCAACCAGCTTGGGCAGGCGAACCAGATTGTAGGCCGCCGCGGCGAAGGCGAATGCCCATCCGACCCTGTCTCGTCCTTTGAACCTTGTCTTGCGCTGGCCGGCCACGGTCTTGATCCAGCCGAACGCTTCCTCGATCCGCTTGCGGATCTTCTGGCTCATCGCGTAGCTGGCGTGGCGGGTCGTGCGCCGATCGATGGCCGAACGCCGGCCGTTGTCGTTTTGGGTCACGTGTGGGCGCACGTTCATCGACCGCAGTTCATTGACGAAGTCCTCGGCGTCATAAGCCTTGTCGGCGCCCAGACTGATCGCGTGCGGCCGGTCCGCGCGCGGCTCGATCATCGAAAGGGCCGCACGGCGCTCGCCATGGCCGTCAGCCTGTGTCAGTCGGGTGTCGACGACCAAGCCAGATCGGTTCTCCATCAGAGCGTGGCCGATAAAACACAGCTTGGCTTCCATACCAGAACCCTTGCGATAGAGCCGGGCGTGGGGATCGGTCGTGCTCTGATGGGTCTCATTGGAGCGCTTGTGACCTTTGAAATCGACCTCGCCATTACGGCCACCCGATGCGGGTGGATCTGCTGGCGGTCCTCCCTCACCATTGCCCGCCTTGGGCCTGAAGCTCTTCATCGACGCCCAGGCCTCGATCAACGTGCCGTCGACACTGAAATGATCGCTGGACAGCAGCCGCTTCACATTCGGCTGGGCCAACACTGCCGCCAAGAACTTCGCCGCGATCTCCCCTTCCAGCAACCGATCACGGTTCTTGGAAAAGCTCGAGTGATCCCAGGCCGTCTCGTCAATGCCCAGGCCGACGAACCAGCGGAACAACAGGTCGAACTCCAGCCGTTCCATCAACTGTCGTTCCGAGCGTATCGAATAAAAGGCCTGCAATAGCATCGCCCGCAACAGCATCTCCGGCGGGATCGACGGGCGGCCCATTCCCGAATAGAGCCGTGAGAAATCTTTGCTCAGTCCCTCCAGCGCATCATCGGCAAACACCTTGATCCGTCGAAGCGGATGATCGCTGCGCACCCGCGCCTCCAGATCAACATAGGAAAACAGCGATCCCGAGCGGTTGTCCGAACCTCGCATCCACCACCTCGCCGCATCAACGAGTGAATGAATCATACTCGGTTCGGCCGCGCCACAGACTTCTTCAACAGCCTGCTAACCCGGGCGCTGGCTGTGCTTGCGCAGGATCTCCAAGGCTTCCATGCGGGCCTTGGAAAGATCCCACAGCGTCTTGGTGGCCGCAGCCATCAAGGCCTCGATGATCGCCAGGATCGCCGCGTTCGAATCCCAGTTCGACGGCACGCCTGTGCGCGCTGAAATGACATGGCGGGCAAAGCGGGCGATCGGCGATAGCCATTGGTCGGTGAACAGCACGATGGTGGCGCCGCGCTCGGTTGCCTCCTGCGCGAGCAGGATGACATCGTCCTGGTAGCGCCGGATGTCGAAGACGATCAGGACGTCACGCTTGCCGAAATCGATGACCTGGTCGCGCCAGGTTGCCGCCTGTCCCTCAACCAGCGTGACATCGGGGCGGATGACCCTGAGATGGCGCACGGTATAGAGCGCCACGGCCTCGGTAAGGCGACCACCGACGACATGCAGCCGGCGCTTGGTGTCGGTGATAATGGCGAGAATCGCATCGAACTCGGCCGGCGCCATCGCCTCGAAGCTGTGCGTAATGTTTGCGACCACAGCCGCCGCGAAAGCGGAGAGGGGGGTCGGGTTCGCCTGTTCCGGCGCCTGCTTCATCAGCGGCGACTGCAATTGTGCTTCGAGTTCGTCCTTGAGATGACGTTGGAAATCGGCGTAGGCCCCGAAGCCGAGGCGGGCAATGAAGCGCAGGATCGAAGGTGCCGAGATGCCGGCGCGCGAGGCAAATTGCGCAACGGTTTCAAGGCCTGCGAACGGATAGTTCGACAAGAGGACATGGGCGGCGCGGCGCTCGGTGGGGGTCAGCGAACCGAGCCTGCTGCGGATGGTCGTCGCCAAGGTCTGATCGCTTGCAGTGGCCGCCGCGTCTGGGCTTTTGGTCATCAGGCGACTCCCTCCGGAAAAGCGAGAGTGGAAGGTGGACACAATTTTCACAATTGACAAGTCGGCTACGGCTGTACTCAGAATAACACTCAATACAAAAACAAGCCCGGACGTAATGAATGTTAGAATCGCTCGCCGAGAGAGCTGCCGGAGGAACTTCGGGCGGGGAAATCCAGCCGGATTCTGCCATTGTCGATAACGGCCGAGGCAGGGGTGAATATGTCCTCGTCTGCGAGCATGCATCCAATTTCGTTCCTCCGCGTTTTGGCAAGCTCGGCCTGTCGGATGCCGACTTGCAACGCCACATCGCCTGGGATCCGGGAGCGCTCGGCGTGGCACGCGTGATGGCGCGCGAGCTCGACGCGCCCTTGGTGTCCTGCGCGGTGAGCCGGCTGGTGATCGATTGCAATCGCGATCCGTCGGTTTTCGACGCGATCACCCTCAAGAGCGAGGGCACCGTCATTCCCGGCAATGCGGATCTCAGCGATGCCGAACGCGCACGGCGGATCCAGGAGGTCTATGAACCGTTCCATGCGGGGGTTGCCGCGGCGGTGGCCGCCAAGCGGCACGCTGGACCGGCAGCGATCATCGGCATTCACAGCTTCAATCCGGTCTATAACGGCGTCCAGCGTCCCTGGCATGTCGGTATTCTCTTCGATCGCGACGAGAGCCTGTCGGGCCCGATGATCGCGGCTCTGCGCGAGGATGCGAGCCTGGTGGTCGGGGTCAACGAGCCCTACAGCCCGGGAGACCGCGTCTATCATACGCTCGATCGCCATGGCCAAAGCCAGGGTCTTCCCAGCGTGATGATCGAAATCCGCAACGATCTTCTGGCAACGCCGAATCAGCAGGAAGAATGGGGCATGAAACTTGCTACCATCCTGAAGCGGATCGGCCTGCCCGGAGACGATTCGCCAAAATGAGAGAGCCGGAACGAACGGCCGGAAACGATAGCTGAGTGAAAGGTAATATCCATCGGTCCACGGTCTATCGGTCCACTGTCGACCGATCCTGGACCACAAGTCGGGGGACTTTCTATGAGCGGATCGACTGACGAGGACGTCAAAGTCCTCCACTCCATGGGCTACGCGCAGGAGTTGGCGCGCCGCATGGGCGGCTTTTCGAATTTTGCGATCTCCTTTTCCATCATCTGTATCCTGGCCGGCGGCATCACCTCATTTCCGCTGGCGATGGCAACCGGTTCGGGCTTCGAAGCGACGATCGGCTGGGTCATCGGCGGCGTGTTCGCTCTCGTGGTCGCGGCCTGTCTCGGACAGATCGGTTCGGCCTATCCCACGGCGGGCGGGCTCTATCACTGGTCCTCGATTCTCGGCGGTCGCGGCTGGGGCTGGGCAACCGCCTGGATCAACCTGCTCGGCCTGATCTTCGTGGTCGCATCGGTCAATGTCGGCGTCTGGCTGCTGTTCCGGGATCTCGTGCTTTCGGGCGTCTTCCATGTCGACGTGACGGCATGGACTTCCGTCACGACCGACCCCTTGCCGTCAGGCATGACGGCCGAACAGGCCAAAGCGATCAACAGTTCTGCCTACACCGCGCAGGTGGTGGCCGTCTGCCTGATCACGCTGGTCCAGGCGCTGATCAACCATTTCGGCATCAAACTCACCACGCTGCTGACCGACTTCTCCGGCTATCTCATTCTGGTAGTTGCCGTGGTGCTGACCCTGACCTTCCTGGGGTGGGGAGCCAGCTGGGACTTCTCGCGTCTCACCACTTTCGTGAACAATACCGGTGATCCGGGCGGCAATTACGTGCCGGAAGCACGGCCTGCCTTCATCGCCTTCCTGGTCGGCTTGCTCTACCCGCTCTACACCATCACCGGCTTCGATGCTTCGGCGCACACCTCCGAGGAAACCCAGAATGCCCGTGTCGCCGTGCCCAGGGGGATGATCCATTCGGTGTTCTGGTCGCTGGTGTTCGGCTTCGCCATGGCGGTGTCCTTCGTGCTAGCCAGCCCGGACCTGGCCCAGACCGCCAAGGATGGCGGCGCCGGCTGGTTCAACCTGTTCAACAACCTGCCCGCGCCGGGCCTGCTCAAGGACGTGCTGGCCATCGGCATCGTGCTGGCCAATTTCATCTGCGCCCTGGCCGGCCTGACCTCGACTTCGCGCATGATCTATGCCTTCGCCCGTGACGGCGGCCTGCCGGCCTCCGGCGTCTGGAAGGGTGTGAGCCCGACCTGGCGCACACCCGTGGCGGCGATCTGGCTGGGAGCGGTGCTCTCGGTTGCGGCCACCCTCTATTCGCCCGCCTTCGCCGCGCTGGCGGCGGGCTGCGCGCTGTTCCTCTATGTCTCCTATGCCATGCCGATCGCCGCAGGACTGCTGGCGGAGGGCAAGACCTGGACCGAGTTCGGACCTTTCCGCCTCGGTATCTGGTCCAAGCCTCTCGGCGCGATCGCCGTACTCGGTGTGCTCGTCCTGATGTATGCCGGTATCCAGCCGCCCTTCGACATCCTGATCAACTACGCTATTGGCCTGCTGGTGCTGCTCCTGGTGTTGTGGTTCGGCATCGAGGCTCGTCGGTTCAAGGGCCCGCCGATCGGCGGTGACATCGCCAAACGGGCCAGCGAGATCGCCGAAGCCGAAAAGGCAGTCGGCCAGAGCACCTGATCGTGGCGTCGGCCGGCCCGGGTCGCTGCCCGGGCCGGTCACCGGCACGCGAAGAACTATCCACAAAGAACAAACCTAGAGAGACGGAACCAGCGGATCATGGCGAACCCAGCGAGACCGACCAATGCAGCCGAGGCGATAGCCTATGTCCGAGAACACGGCTTTTCCGATGTGAAGGTCGGTGTCTTCGACATAGACGGCGTCTTCCGCGGCAAATACATGGCTCGCGAGAAGTTCGAGAGTGCGCTCGAGAAGGGTTTTGGTTTCTGCAACGTCGTGCTGGGCTGGGATTCGAACGACCAGCTCTATGACAACACCAGCTTTGCGGGCTGGCACAACGGCTATCGCGATGCCGAGGCCCGTTTTCTGCCTGAGACCATGCGTATCATCCCGCTCGAAGACGGCATGCCGCTCTTCATCGGTGAGTTCGCCGGCGATGCCGAGGCCTATTGCCCCCGCGGCACATTGCGCCGGGTGATCAAGCGTGCAGCCGACATGGGCTATAAGGTTTCGGCGGCGGCCGAGTTCGAATTCTTCGTCTTCGACGAAACACCCCATAGCGTACGCGAAAAACGCTTCCGTAATCTGAAGAACATCACGCCAGGCTTCTTCGGCTATTCCATGCTGCGCGCCGGCGTGCATGCCGACTTCTACCAGGATCTCCTGCAGATGTGCCGGGAGATGGACATGGAGATCGAGGGCCTGCACACCGAAACCGGCCCCGGCGTGCTCGAGGCGGCGATCAAGGTCGATGAGGCCCTGGCCATGGCCGACAAGGCCGCCTTGTTCAAGACCTACACCAAGATCCTGGCGCAGAAGCGCGGCTGGATGGCGACTTTCATGGCCAAGTGGTCGCATGATTGGCCGGGGCAATCCGGACATCTGCACGCCTCGCTCTCGGATCTGAAGACCGGCAAGGGCGTGTTCCACGATCCGTCCAAGCCGCATGCGATGTCGGACGAGATGCGCTGGTTCGTCGGCGGCCAGCAGGCGCTGATGCCTGAATTGCTGGCGATGATCGCCTGCACGGTGAATTCCTACACCCGCCTCATTCCCGGCTTCTGGGCGCCGACCGATGCGAGCTGGGGCGTGGAGAACCGCACCTGCGCCCTGCGCGTCATTCCAGGTTCCGAGAAGTCCCAGCGCGTCGAGTATCGGGTGGCGGCTGCCGACATCAATCCCTACATAGCCCTGGCGGCGGCGATCGGTTCGGGCCTGTGGGGTATCGAAAACCGCATCGAGCCCGACGCGCCGGTCGAGGGCTCGGCCTATGACAAGAAATTCCCCAAGGCGCGTCAGTTGCCGCGCTCGCTCTGGGATGCGGCCCAGCGCCTTAAGGCTTCCAAGGCGGCCCGCTCGCTCTTCGGCGACGCCTTCGTCGAGCATTATGCCGCCACCCGCGAATGGGAGGAACGCGAGTTCCGCCGCACGATTTCGGATTGGCAGCTGGAACGCTACTTCGAAATCATCTAGATGTGATCACAAAGAGGGTGGCCCCGGACACTCCGGGATCACACTTTCATTCTCCAATGGAGGCTTCGTCATTGCGAGCGCAGCGAAGCAATCCAGTCTTTCAAGCGGGGCGAAGCTGGATTGCTTCGCTGCGCTCGCAATGACGGTGCGCCAGGCCGTCCGGGGTTTCAATCATGTCCGATATCGTCTGTATCTCTCCCATCGACGGCAAGGAGCTGGTGCGCCGCCCGGCGGCCAGTGCCGCCGAGATCGAGGCGGCGTTGGCCGCAGCCCGCAAGGCCCAGAAGGAATGGCGCCGGCTCTCCATCGAGGAACGCAGCGCCTATGTCCTGAAGTTCCTCGACGCCATGCTGGCGATGAACCAGGAGGTCGTGCCGGAGCTTGCCCAGCAGATGGGCCGGCCGGTGCGCTATGGTGGCGAATTCCGCGGCTTCGAGGAGCGCGTTCGCTATATGGTGCGCATCGCCAAGGACAGCCTGGCGCCGACCATTCCCGATGACGACCGCCCCGGCTTCAAGCGCATGATCAAGCGCGAGCCGCTCGGTCTGGTCTTCGTGGTGGCGCCCTGGAACTATCCGTTCATGACGGCCGTCAATACCATCGCTCCCGCCCTGATCGCCGGCAACGCCGTGATCCTCAAGCATGCGGGGCAGACCATCTTGGTCGGTGAGCGTTTCCAGAAGGCGATGGATGCGGCCGGCCTGCCCAAGGGCGTGTTCCAGAACCTCGTGCTCACGCACGAGCAGACCAGCGACATTCTGGCCAAGGGACTGGTCGACCACACCAATTTCACCGGTTCCGTCGCGGGCGGCCGCGCCATCGAGAAGGCCGCTGCCGGCACCTTCATGACCCTTGCGCTCGAACTCGGCGGCAAGGACCCGGCCTATGTGCGGGCCGACGCCAATGTCGAGCACGCGATCGAGAACCTGGTGGATGGCGCCTTCTACAATTCGGGGCAGTGCTGCTGCGGCATCGAGCGCATCTATGTGCATGAAAGCCATTACGACCGCTTCGTCGACGGCTTTGCCAATCTCACCAGCCAGTATGTGCTCGGCAATCCGCTCGACGAGGCCACGACGCTCGGCCCGATGGCCAATCTGCGTTTCGCCGACTGGGTGCGCAAGCAGACCGCGGAGGCCCTGGCCAAGGGCGCCAAGGCTCATATCGACACGGCGAAATTTGCGGCCGACGCCGCCGGCACGGCCTATCTCGCCCCGCAAGTCCTCACCAATGTCGATCATTCGATGTCGGTGATGATGGAAGAGAGCTTCGGCCCGGTCGTCGGCATCATGAAGGTGAAGTCCGACGAAGAGGCCGTCGCGCTGATGAACGATTCGCCCTATGGCCTGACGGCGGCGATCTGGACACAGGACCTCGACGCGGCCGAGCGCATCGGCGCCGAGATCGAGACAGGCACGATCTTCATGAACCGCTGCGACTATCTCGATCCCGGCCTGACCTGGACCGGCGTGAAGGATACCGGCCGCGGCACGGGGCTTTCGCGCCTCGGCTACGACTCGCTCACCCAGCCCAAAAGCTATCACCTCAGGACGATCTGACCTGGTCTGCCGGTCTTCTCAGTTCCATCGAGAGATGGAGCGAGACCGGCATTGTTCCCGACCCATGCCGGTCTGAAGACCGGCGCACCGAATCCCGCATCCATTTCTCGGACACCGCCCATGACCACGACGTCTCCACGCGCCAATTGGAGCTATCCCACCGCCATCCGCTTCGGCGCCGGCCGCATCTCGGAACTGGCGGAAGCCTGCAAGAGTGCCGGCATCAGCGCGCCACTGCTGGTGACGGATCCCTTCCTCGCCACCCAAAAGATGACCAAGGATGCGCTGGAGAGCCTCAGGGCCGCCGGGCTGCATGCGGCCATCTTTTCGGATGTGAAGCCCAACCCGGTGGAATCCAACGTCTATGCGGGCCTGGAAGTGCTGCGCAAGGGCGGGCATGACGGCGTCGTTGCCTTCGGCGGGGGCTCCGGCCTCGATGCCGGCAAGGTCATCGCCTTCATGGCCGGGCAGAAGCGGCCGATGTGGGATTTCGAGGACATCGGCGACTGGTGGACCCGGGCCGATCCCAAAGGCATCGTGCCGATCGTCGCCGTGCCGACCACCGCCGGCACCGGCTCGGAAGTCGGCCGGGCAGGGGTGATCACCCAGGAAAAGACCCACACCAAGAAGGTGATCTTCCATCCCCTGATGATGCCCAAGGTGGTGATCTGCGATCCCGAGTTGACCGTCGGCATGCCCAAGCACATCACGGCGGGCACAGGTCTCGATGCGCTGGCCCACTGCCTGGAGGCCTATTGTTCGCCCTTCTACCATCCGATGGCCGAGGGCATGGCGGTGGAGGGCGTTCGCCTGGTCAAGGAGTTCCTACCGCGCGCCTATAAGGACGGCACGGATCTCGAAGCCCGCGCCCATATGATGTCGGCCGCGGCGATCGGCGCCACCGCCTTCCAGAAAGGCCTTGGTGCCATCCATGCGCTCTCCCATCCGGTTGGTGCGCTCTACGATACCCATCACGGCCTGACCAATGCGGTGTTCATGCCCTATGTCATCGCCTTCAACAAAAAGGCTGTGAAGGAGAAGATCGAGCGTCTCGCCGCCTATATCGGTTTGAAGCCGCGCTATTCGGCTTTCCTCGACTGGACTTTGGCGCTGCGCGAGGAACTCGGCGTGCCGCACACGCTGGCGGGCCTCAAGGTCGACGATCAGAAGTTCGACCTGATGTCCAAGATGGCTCCGAAGGATCCGACTGCAGGTGGCAATCCCGTTACCCTGACTAAGGCCGGCGCCCTCAAACTCTATCGCAAGACGTTGGAAGGGGCTATCTAGCCGGATCTGATGGTGTTCGGCCGGGGGCGGCGATAACCTTCCGCCTCCGCGACGAAGCGTCGGCAATCGTGCAGCAAGGCGCGTCACTCGCACGCGCTTTGCTTTCGGTGTCCGGAAGGGTCGATCCTGCAGCGCCTCGCTTGAAACAGTCATGCCGAGAAAGCCTGATCTTCACGACCGTCTCGCAGTTCTGCCCTTGTGGGACGGTCCCATCGCTGTCGAGCCTGTGGCCGGTGGGCTGACCAATCGTAATCTTCTGATCACAGCGCGGCATGGTCGCTTCGTGGCTCGCATCGCCGCCGACAATGCGGCGCACGACATCGACCGCGCGACCGAGCAGGCTGCCACCCGTGCCGCTGCCGCATGCGGGCTTGGGCCCGAGTTGGTCTGGGCGGAACCCGGGCTGATGATCCTGCGGCATATCGAGGGACGCACACTCGCCAGCGCTGATTTCCGCGACCAGACGAGGTTTCGACACGTGCTGGCGTTGCTGAACAGCATCCGGCGAACGGTGCCGGAACACTATCGGGGATCATCGCGCGACAGGACCCCGCTCACCATCCTCGGCCGTTACCTTCAGAAATTGACCGCGGAGCCCAATCGTTGGCAGCGAGCCGCCGATCGTTACCGGCCGCTGCTCGGCATCCTGGCACCACGGCTCGCCGCCGTACCCGCGGGCTTTGCTCATAACGATATCCACGGCGACAACATCATCGATGATGGCCAACGCCTTTGGCTGCTCGATTGGGAGTATGCCGGGCAGGGCCAGCCTTTGGTCGATCTCGCCAGCTTTTTCAACAATGCCGGTTTGGATGACGGAATGGTCCGCATCTGCCTTGCCGACTGGCTGGGGCATCTACCGACAGGGGAAGAGAAGCAGGGTTTCGCGGCCATGCGTCTGGCGGCGGCGATGCGCGATCTGTTCTGGGGCTATGCCCAGGACGGCCTGGTGGCAAGCCAGCCGGGCAAACTCGACGACTATATCGCCATCAACGAACACCGGGTGAGCATGGCTGCCGCGGTCCTTTGACCTGTGATCCCGGGGCACTGGCAAGATGGCACTCGGTGTCTTCCAAAAAATCGATGGGTCTATTTTTCGTATTTGGTTTTCTCACAAGAAGGTGACGAAAGCGGTGCCAGTTTACCGCTTCAATATTAAGTGATGCCTATGTGAGTAGGGTTCTTTCACATTGTGTGAGGCAATTAATTTCGTTATTCGTAGCAGAAATATATAGATTCATAGCCATGTAACTAGCGAAAATCGAAAACTCTTGAAAATTCAACTTTTAGTTGAGTTGTCTAATTTTTCAGAATTACGAATTCGTTTTATAATTTTATTGTGAGCAGTGTCGTAATGAAAAGGCCCAGTATTCTTATCGCCTGCGTATGTGGAAACCGCTTTGTCGACATCGATGCCGTACGCTCTTTCCTCAGCATCGCCTTGGATTTGAAAGAGCGGAAAGTCGAAGTCGACTTTCTCGGGCAATCGGGCATTCCACATCTGGAACATGCGCGCAACGCAGTCGTCAGCTATTTCCTCGAAGGTCGCAGCGACTATCTTCTTTGCTTGGACTCGGACATGGAGATATCGCCCAAGACGATAGGGCGGCTGCTTCAGTTCAGCCAGCTCCATGACAAGCCTTTCACGGCCGCGCCCTATGTGTCGAAGGGCTACGACAATGAGAAGACCAGCAAGGTTTTCGCTCGCGATCTCGAGGATTTTCATGCCGCCGTGTCGCGCTGGAATGTCGTCTTCGAAGACCCGAAGGCGCTGACGGGGCAGGGGCGGCTGGACCTGCGCAACGGCTTTGCGCGCGCCCTGCGGGTCGGAGCGGGCGCCATGCTTTGCCGTCGCGACATGCTGGAGACGATGGTCGCCCGCTACAGGGACCAAGGCTATTCCTATCACAACGTGCCGTTCCGCCTGTTCCCGCTGTTCAACATTCCGGTGGTGGACGGCGAGGCGGTTGGCGAGGACTATGCTTTTTGCGATCGTTGGCGTGCTTGCGGTGGCGAGCTATGGGTCGATACCATGGCAACGATCCGACACAATGGCCATCATTCCTATCGGGGCAATCTTGCCGAAACCCTCGATCTGCGCCGGCGTGCCTTGCCCCAGCTTTAGTCGTTCAATCTCCAAGCTCGAGCGGAGCCTGGCGCACTCGCCTTGTTCACTCCCAGGCGGGTGAACAGCGGCGCTTGGGCCTGTTCGCCGGAATTCACGCCGAGGCAAGGCCTGCGCTCCCGCGAAACTCACTCCGATGAATGTCATGTGGTGGATCGGGCGCGACATCGGCGGGACTGCGACGCAATCCTGCCATTTTGGCCTTTCCCTGTTCGATACTCGCTAAACGTGCGAATGGGATTTCTTGTAACTTTAAGTATAGGCTCGATCAATTATAGCAACCAAACTTATACGTGCAACGAATTTGTCCTAAATTGGGCAAATTTATGAGATACGCAGTCGCTTCCTCAGGTTGATTGAGTAAGAAAAGCACAACTTTTGATTGATTTATCCATACTGCGACCCCGCTGTACGGTGAAAGTTGTGTCTTTTGGGTGACATGTATTGGGCAAAACGGTGTGAGTGCCTGGGATTTGGTCGTTTTCACGTTGTGGAATGACGGCGACTGCCGCACTGTCACTTTCAACGATTCACGCAATGGGTCGTCTCCGGGCCGCCGCCAGAGGTTGGGGCCGGGGTCTCGCGAGCCGGTCGGAGAGGTCAAGTTTCCGGCCGAGTAAAAATGTCTTGGAGGTCATCTCATGACGATGAAATCAGTTCTTCTCGGCGCAGCCGCCGGTATCGCCGCCATCGGCGCTGCCCAGGCCGCCGATCTGCCCATGACCAAGGGCGAAGCCGTTGAATATGTGAAGGTCTGCTCGGCCTTCGGCCCGGGCTTCTTCTACATCCCTGGCACCGACACCTGCCTGAAGATCGGCGGTGAAATCCGCGCCAAGTACTATGCTTTCGGCGGCACGGGCTTTAATCGTAACGACAATCGTTCGGCTTTCGACACCCAGGCCCGCGTCTGGTTCGATGCCCGTACCGAGACCGAATGGGGGCTGCTGCGTTCCTACTTCCAGATCAACGCCGACTCCAACCGGCTGAGGGGCCGTGGTGGCGGTGACGGCGCGCGGAACGACTTCACCATCGATAAGGCCTTCATCCAGTTCGGTGGCCTGACTGCTGGTTACGCCCATTCGTTCTTCGGCTTCTATGACAACGAATATGGCGACACCCTTGAAGGCAATTACTACGCTCAGAGCAAGACCGTTAACCTGCTCGCCTATACCGCCCAGTTTGGCGGCGGCTTCAGCGCCACATTGTCAATCGAAGACGGCCGCGACCATCGTGTCACTGCAAACGATGATGTTATCTATCCGTTTGTGAGGGACGGTGGGCAGCAGGTTCCGGACATCGTCGGTCAGGTTCGTTGGGATCAGTCCTGGGGCTCGCTCGCGGTGCAGGCGGCGGGGCATCAGTCTCGCACAGGTGAGAACTACGTGGATGCTGATGGCAACGTCGTGAATGTTCGCCGCAGCAGCAAATATGGCTATGCCGTCGGTGCCACTGGTTTGATCAAAATTCCCGCTATCGATGGCTGGTTCGTCGTCGAAGGTCAGTATGCTGACGGTGCCTTGGATTATCTTGGCGCTTACAACACTTTCGTCGCGCAGTCTGATCGTTTCGTAAATGACGCTGGCCGGCTCGATTCCGGCAAAGGCTGGTCGATCACCGGTGAATTGGGCGGGCACATTACGCCTCAGCTGCAGGCCGTTCTAGTTGCCAGCTACATTGACACTTCGTTCGACCGGTACAACCCCGGTGCTGACGCGGGCATCAAGGAGTACAGCATCAGCGGCAACCTGACTTACACGATCGTCAAGGGGCTGAAGGTGGCCGGAGAGGTCGGTTGGACCCACGGCAAGCTCGAACATACTTTCACCGACATCGACGGTCGTGCACGAACCAAGTACGACAACTGGCTGGCCGGCATGCGTATCACGCGCCAGTTCTGATCATTCAGTTCGAATCATTAAGGAGAGGCCCGGCGAAAGCCGGGCCTTTCTTTATGGGAGACACTACTATCGCCTCCTGAGTTGTAGGTCATCGACTATTCTAAGCTGGCCGGCATGTGAAATGCTATCAGCCTTTATCGTAGGCCTCAGCCATTTCCCGGGCCTTGTGGGTAAAGCGTCGGGGGCTGTAGGCGGCGAGGGGTTTCCAGCCCGATTGGCACGGCCGGTATCACCGGGGCGTTCTTGCAGTACAAGCCGGCTGCTGCATTTTTTGGCCACACCCCTCACTCGCGCCTATTCCGTTCATCATCACTAGGACCGGAGTTCAATATTCGATGGCGTGAATAGCGCCGGATGGGATGGGCGGTCCGGAATCTGCTGTATTGTGTTCGAGGAGGGGTGCGTTGAGACACCATTCCCGCGAATGAGATTCGCCCGAATCGTACGTCAGCCCCGCTCGCGCGGAGTTGGACAATTCGGCGCCTTTGCTTCCGGATCGATGCTTTCGCCAGGGCGAAATCGACTGGAGTGGCCATCTCGAAACGACGCGCAGCGGTTTCACTTCCCTCGAACATTGGGAGGCGTCATGTCCGATCGCCTCACCAGAGTCCTCACTCTGTCCTGCAAAATTATGTCATTCGTACGGAAGATGGCTCGGAAAACCGGGATTTTCGCCCAAACTCGACTCAATTGTGGCGAAAATACTGCGTGTGTCCTTTTTGCTACACAGCTTTGCCAAAATGCCGCGACCCTGGGTTGTCGGGCGCAATCGCTATTGTACAACCAGAGGCAGTGAAGCAATGTCATGACAACGATTCACTCGATGGGTCGTGTCCAGATTGCAAGTTAAACGTGTGATCGGGGTCTCGCGAGTCGGTCGGAGCACCAAGCGGCGCTTTCGATCAAATAATAACTGTCTTGGAGGTCATCTAATGACGATGAAGTCCCTTCTCCTCGGCGCCGCTGCTGGTATTGCCGCCATCGGCACTGCCCAGGCTGCCGATCTGCCCATGACCAAGGGCGAAGCCGTTGAATATGTGAAGGTCTGCTCGGCTTTCGGTCCCGGCTTCTTCTACATCCCTGGCAGCGACACCTGCCTCAAGATCGGCGGTGAAATCCGCGCCGACTACCGCGTCTTCGGTGGTAGCAAGAACTACCAGTTTAACCGCGGCGACAATCGTTCGGCTTTCAATACGCAGGCACGCATCTGGTTTGATGCCCGCACCGAGACGGATTGGGGATTGTTGCGTTCTTATTTCCAGATCAACGCTGACTCCCACAAGATTGGTGGCCCGCGTGACAGCACGTACAATTCCAACACCTTCAGCATCGACAAGGCCTTCATCCAATTCGGCGGCTTGACGGCTGGTTATGCCCATTCGTTCTTCGGGTTCTATGATAATGACTGGGGTGACACTATCTGGGCCCCTTATTACGCTGAGAGTAACACTGTCAACTTGATCGCCTACACCGCTCAGTTTGGTGGTGGGTTCAGCGCCACGCTGTCAATTGAAGATGGTCGCGATCATCGCGCGAATGCTTTGACTAACTTTCAGGGTGGGCAGCAGGTTCCAGATGTTGTCGGTCAGCTTCGCTTAGATCAGAGCTGGGGTGCTGTCGCGGTTCAGGCTGCTGGACACCAGTATCGTACTGGCGTTGATGAGAATGGTGACGATATCCTTCCGCGCTCGAACAAGTATGGTTGGGCTGTCGGCGCATCCGGTTTGATCAAACTGCCGTTCATCGACAATGGTCATTTCGTCGTTGAAGGACAGTACGCCAACGGCGCTCTCGACTACCTTGGTGTCGGAAACAGCGTGAATGGTGGGCAGGACTTCTTTATCGACAACACCAACCGCTTCAAGGGTGGTAAGGGCTGGTCAATCGTTGCCGAACTCGGCGGGAACATCACGCCTGTCTTGAACGCAAACTTGGTGGCTAGCTACCTCGACACCAAATATGATCGTGCTTATATTGATGGCGGCAGCCTCAAGATCAAAGAATATACTATCGCTGCAAACATGGCCTACACGATCGTGAAGGGATTGTCGGTTAGCGCCGAAGTTGCTTATACGCATGTTGATAATGGCCAAGGTCTCTCTATTGGCGAAGAGACCGTCCTGCCTCGCGGTAAGGGCAACATCTGGCAGGCCGGTGTTCGTTTGAAGCGCGTCTTCTAATTCCTCTGGGAATTGAGATTTCGAAAGCCCGGCAAATGCCGGGCTTTTTTTGTGACGTATGCCGCTGGAATAAAGAGCCGAGGGGATATAGAAAAGAGATTCTGAGCCAACAAAGCATTTTGAGCTATCTGGCTATTTGACTAATAAGAAATTTCTCAAGTATTTGACGTAATTTTTTTTCGATCTGAGGCGGGTATTCCAACTCCTTTGGTGATGTCGACAGTAAATTCATCGTGGCGTTCGTTTCGAAAATTATTAGATTCCCGTCCTCGGCGAGGTCGAAATCTACCCCAAAGATTTCAAGAGGCATTATTTCGGCAACGATTTTAATCTTGTCATAGAGATTGCTGCCCAGTTCGTATTCGGGATCGAGCACTATGCGATTAGCTTTGTCCAGCAGATGGGGATTTTTCCGATAGAAATCCTGCCGCTGCGGATTTCGGCGCGCTCGCACATTCCAATGGTCGCTGTAGTCGGCGCGTATGATAAGAGGCTGCTTATTGATGAATGCTGCACGTAATGAGCGGAACTTTCCGTCGCTCTGGCAAGTTGGGAGGTAGGTGATTGCGTAAAATTGAAAACCTTCAAGTTTGTCCAAAGCTTCACGAAGGCTCTGTCGATCACCGACCAGCTGGGTTCCTACACCCATTTGCTGGAAGACGGTGCGAATGATGACTGGATAGCCACAACGGCTCTCAATCTCCTCGATCAACGCTAGCCTCTGATCCTTGTCGCTGTGGTAGCGGTAGACTTTCGGAAAAACGATGCCCGGTATGTCGGCGAAACGGTCCGAATTCTTCTGGCGGGTTGCCTGGACGGCAAGCTTGGGATGATTAATCACTTTGACGCCAAGGCTGTCCTCGAAGGCGCTGACACGCTGCAGCGTGTCTTCCACCATCAATTGTTCGGCATTGACGACATTGTTCAGGGCCAGCGCCGGGCGCGGCATGCCACGTAGCGCATCGACGGCCGTAGGAGAATCTGCCAGGACGGACATGAAGCGGAAACGATCAGCGAAGGCCTTTACCAGCTGCGAAGGGAAGTTACTACTGTAATGATGGTTATGAGGCTCCCGAAAATCGGTGACTAATTCAGGCGAGCGGTTGAAGACAGCAAGCACGAATTGCTGCGAGGAGGTGGACTCGGATAGCAGGATCGGCATGCTTACGGCAAAACGGTGACTGCTCTGTCTGCACGCGGCTAAATCATTGCGCTTGTAGGCAAGTGCGGCGCGAACCGCATGCAGGTTGGGTAGCTCTTCTCCTGGACCGAAATCTCGATCCAACACGGCAAAGGCATCATCATCGCGGCCAGCAGCGTGGAGCAGGTCGGCGATCGACATGGCAAATTCGACATCCTTTCCCATTGTGGACAGGTGGGGGAGACCGATTGCGAGAGCCAAATCGGCAAGGCCGACATCTTTGAGGGCGCTGACGAGGCTGACAATGATATCGTGCTCGACGGTGTCCGGGACGCGTCCCGGGGGCCAGACGTCTGGTGAATAGGCCTCGGCGGCTGACTTTGCTTCTTCCTGTCGGCCAGATTCAATTAGGAGACCAAGCAGATTGTTGAGATTTCGGTAAGCGAGGGGAACTGTTGTCCGATCCTGCAGACTCAAGCGCAGTAGGCGTTCGGCTTCTTCGGGGGCTCCGCCATGTTCCTTGGCGACGCCGAGAAGGCCGAGAAGATCGGCGCTGTCGGGCTGCTGCTTCAGAAGTTCCAGATAGGCCGAAATCGCCTGGTCGACATGTCCATTGCGATGCAGAGCGACGGCACGCTCACGGCTGACTTGAAAAGACGTCGACATTCGCAGACCTCTAGCAGGATAGTACCTTGCTCCTAGCGTAGCGAGCGTTCCAGATAAACGAAACGACTTCTTCGTGCGCGGCGGAGAATTGATCATACCGCGTCACGACCTTCTAACGCTATTTCAGGCAGAATCGTCTTTACGTTGCGGCGTGCTCTTTTGGCAACGCGTTGCCTGAATAGTCGGCCCATGGCGGCACGACCTGCGGCATTTCATTGAGTTGCCCCGGCTTTTGCCGCACTCTGCAGCTGGAGGTTGTGCGGCTGGGGACGGGCCGTCACCTTGGGGAAGAACGATGAAGGCAGCGGTGGTCGGCATTGCCGGCGCAATCTTGGGGGCTGGTGCGGCCCATGCGCAGGATTTGCCGGTCAGCAAAGAAGCTCCGGAGAGCTACCTTCAGGCCTGCGTCGAGATGGGTGTGGGTTTCTGGCAACTGCCAGGCAGCGATACCTGCGTGAAGATCAGCGGTGAAGTGCGGGCCGACTATGTCGTCACTCGCCAGAGAACCCGTGAGGATGACTTCACCGGCTTCGTCACGCGCGGCCAGATCGGTTTTGATGCCCGTACCAACACCGATTATGGCCTGCTGCGCTCCTTCTTCCTGATCGATGCCTATGTCGGTCCGGCCGCGAGGACGGAATTCGTGGTCGACAAGGCCTTTCTGCAGTTTGGCGGCCTGACGGCAGGCTATGCCCATAGTTTCTTCGGCATCTACGACCTCGACTACGGCAATGATCTCCTGCAGCCCTATTTCGGCTATGCCGCCACCACCAATCTGATCGCCTATACACAGGAATTCGGCGGCGGTTTTTCGGCGACATTATCGCTCGAGGATGCCCGCGGCACGCGCAGCGATGTGCTGAACTTCTTCGGTTTTCCCGAGCCGCGACGCCCGGCGGGTGGAACCGCAATGCCCGACATCGTCGGCAATCTCCGTCTGGACCGCGATTGGGGCACCCTGGCCGTTTTCGGCGCCGCCCACCAGATCCGCTATCCCGGTCCACCGCAGATCGGTGGTTCCGACTATGGTTATGCCGTCGGTGGGGCATTCGCTCTCAACCTGCCGATCCGCTCCGGGGCCCACATCGCGGTGGAGGGGACCTACGCCGATGGTGCTTCCTCTTACCTTGGCTGGCAGCAGGTCGATGCGGCCTATGAGAATTTCAGCCGGCGCAAGGATCTCGGCCGTGGCTGGACCGTTACCGGCGAAATGGGTGTCAACGTCACGCCGGCGCTCACCGTGAACCTGCTCGGTTCCTATCTCGATTACAGCGCAGCGACCACGCGGGACTATGTCAATCCGGCGGCCCCGGATGTAAGGGGATGGGTTGCAGGCGGCAACGCTGTCTACACGGTTACGCGCGGTCTCTCCTTCGGCATCGAGGGGTTTTATTCATCCTATCGGGCCAAGGGCGGACAGGACTTCTTTCCCTATGAAGAGGACATTCGAGGCTGGACCGGCGTGCTGCGCGTTCGCCGGACATTCTGAGCCGGGAGCCTGCTCCAAGTCCCGAAGATGCCGACGCGCCCGAGACTTGGCCGCTTCGCAATTTTCGATCTAAAGTCAAGAGTTTGGCGAAAGGCGCCTCTGGGTATCACCGGCTTTTGCCGCGGAGATCGGCCTCGATCAGCAAGGAGCTCTTGGTATCGAGGCGTGAGCGGTAGACCTGCACGTTTTCCAGCACGCGCTGCACGTAGTTGCGCGTCTCCGTATAGGGAATGCGCTCCACCCAGTCGATCGGATCGACCTTCGGATCGCGCGGGTCGCCATAGGCCTTGACCCATTCGGCAACCTTGCCGGGGCCGGCATTGTAGGCGGCGAAGGTCATGACATAGGAGCCGCGGAAGCGGCCGATCAGATCGCCCAGATGCGCCTCGCCCAGGCGGGCATTGTAGACGGGATCGCTGGTCAGCTTCCTGGCATCGAAGGCGATACCGGCCAGGCGTGCGGTCGCCTTTGCGGTCGAGGGCATCACCTGCATCAGGCCGCGCGCACCGGCGGTGCTGATGACTTCATGGCCGAATTCGCTTTCTTGCCGGGCGATGCCGTAGACGACGGCGCGTTCGACATTGCCCGAACTCTCGAAGCCGGGAATGGCGCCGATCGGAAAGGCGATCGCATCGAGCGGCAGGCCGCGCTGCGTGGCCGATTTGCCCACGGTGAGTGCCGTCTTGGTGTCCTGATTGTCGAGAGCAATCTGGCCGAGCAGGGCCAGCTGCTGGCTGTCCTGGAGTTGCCGTCCCATGTCGGTGACAAGAATGCGGGCATAGTCGCGCTTGCCGAGTGTGTAGAGTTGGTTGATGGCCCGTACCGCCGGAAGCTCGTCGAAGGCCGCACGGCTGGCGGGCGTGGCCTCGGGCAGGGCGTTGAGGTCGAGCGTCCGCAGCCCCAGGCGAGCCCGGGCGATCTGGCCGTAATAGGTGATGGGATAGCGCGCGGCCGCCTGGTAGAACCCGGTCGCCCCGGCCTTGTCCCCGGCCGCTTCGGCAGCGCGGCCCTGCCAGTAAGCGCCGCGCGCGACCGAAATCGGCCGCTGGGAATCGGCGCTTAGATTGGCGAAATGCCGGGCGGCGGCCCGGGGATCGTTCAGAAAGCGCAGCGCGATCCAGCCGCAATGGAACTCGGCTTCCATGCGGGTGGTGTCGCTCTCGGCCGTAAAGCCGGCAGCCACGGCATAGGCGGTGCGCGCATCACCCTGGTCGAGCAGGGCCCGCGCCACCAGGCGCCGTTCCGTCCACCATTGGTCGGGGCGCACGAGTGCGACGGCGTCGCGCGGGGCCTTCAGCAACAGGGCGGCGGCATCCCGCGGCTTTTTCTGGCGCCGGAGATAGACGACACGGGCGAAGACATAGGCCGGATCGTTCGAAACATTGGCGGCCAGCAGGGCGCCGGCGTTCCTGGCTTGTCGGGCCACGGCAATGCGCTGCTTGGCAAGCGTCACCACCTCCGGGCCGGCCCGGGCGGCGACACGCAAGCCATCATCATAATTGCCATCATAGATCAGGCGATCGGCGCGATATTTGTGATCGGCCGGCGAGAGCAAAGCCCCGTAGTCCCGCAGGATATCGCCCTCGAGCTGACCGGACAGGCTGTCGTTGCGATAGGCATCGCGAATGAGGGCGGCAGCTCGGTCCGGGTTGCCGTCGCGCTGCAATACGGCGGCGAGGGCGACCTTGCCCTCATCGGTCTCCGGCTGGGACGAGGCGAAGAAGGCGCGCACGGTGTCGGCATCCGCTCCCTCATTGTAGAGTGCCTCTTCCCCACGCCGCCGGATCAAGCCGTTGCCGGGCCAGCTCGGATAGGCAGCGAGGAAGGCTTTGATTCGGGCGAGCCCGATATGGCGCGCGGCGCTGCGGATGGCGATCCACTCTGCCGCGGCCTGGCTGGCCGGATCGGTGAGAGAGCGGGCGAGGCTGTCGCCGCCTGAACGGTCGCTGCTCTCATAGGCGGCGATCGCCTGGCGCAGGATGTCGAGCTGATTCACCAGCGGCGGCGGAACGAGGATCGAACCGGTGATTTCGGTATCGGGGCGAGCTGAATCGGCCGGGGCGACGGCATCGGTGCGCAGGGCGACGGTGCGTGCCGGATGCTTGAGGGTGGCATCGCCAGGCCGCGTGACCGGGGCGGCGAGTGCGCCGGTCAGCACCGCAACGAAGAGGGATGTACCCGTCATGAACCGCAAGAGCATTGCCGCCACGCCAATCCAGGTGACCCAGTTCGGCGATTGTCGCGTCCTCTGATTGACGAAGCGTGAATGACGACGTTGGAATGCCGCATTCTCGCCATCAGTGAGGCACGAGGAAAAGGTGATTTTCAAGGCCCGAAGGCGGCGGATTCGCGGCTGCTGCCTTAAAAAGTGGCAATGCGAGCCTGACTCATTCCATTAACCAGAGCGATGCGAAGATCATCCCGTTGAAATGGGGGGCTTTCGGCCGCAAATCGCTGTCCATGCTCTTTTCGTGACCGGGTGGCTCGTATATGTCTGGCGCCCGGCTGAGATCACCGAGGCAGCCGTCCGGCAAAGCTTTTTGCGATCTGGTGGAATCACCCCGAATTGCAAAAGTGCGTCGAACCAGAAGTTAGAGCAGAGTGCGTTTTCGCCGAAACGCGCCTTGCCCCAGGGATCGTGGAGTTGAGATGATGTCGAAGGCAAAGTTCAGAGGGTCGCTCACCGCCTTGGTGACGCCGTTCCGCGACGGCGCCATCGATGAGAAAGGTTTTCGTGACCTGATCGACTGGCAGATCGCCGAAGGCACCAGCGGCCTGGTGCCGGTAGGCACCACCGGCGAGAGCCCGACGCTCAGCCACGCCGAGCATCACAGGGCAGTGGAGATCTGCATTTCCCAGGCCAATGGCCGCGTTCCCGTGATTGCCGGTGCCGGTTCCAACAATACCGTCGAGGCCATCGATCTGGCGCGCCATGCCGAAAAGGCCGGGGCGGATGCCGTGCTGGTGGTAACGCCCTATTACAACAAGCCGACGCAGGAAGGACTCTACCAGCACTTCAAGGCTGTCAACGACGCAATCGGCATTCCGATCTTCATCTACAACATCCCGCCGCGTTCGGTGGTCGACATGTCGGTAGAGACGATGAAGCGCCTCTATGAGCTCAAGAACATCGTCGGGGTGAAGGATGCCACCGGCAATCTCGCTCGCGTATCCCAGCAGCGCCAGCAACTCGGGCCGGATTTCATTCAGCTCTCAGGCGAGGACATGACGGCTCTCGCCTTCAATGCAGCCGGTGGCCAGGGCTGCATCTCGGTGGTCTCCAATATCGCGCCGCGGCTGTGTGCGGATTTGCAGGAGGCGACGCTGCGCGGAGATTATGCCTCGGCCCTTGAAATTCAGGACCGCCTGATCCCACTTCATGGTGCGACCTTCCTGGAGCCGGGACTCGCCGGGGCCAAATGCGGCCTGGCCATGCTCGGGCGCCTGAAGGAAGAGGTGCGCCTGCCGCTGGTGCCGGTGACGGACGCGGCGCGTGCCCAGATCCGGCAGGCGATGGTGCATGCCGGACTGCTGAATTGAAACATCGAAGCGGAGGAGGCCGGCCCTCTCCGTCCAAAAGGACGGACTGTGGGCTCGTCCCGGAAAACGCTTCCAAAACAAGAAGGTAGAGCCCATTTTCGAGCATTTCGCTCGAAGGCTCTCTTTGGGTGATACGTGGCGGACAAGAAGGACGGTGCTCGCAAGCTGGTTGCCGACAACCGCAAGGCTCGGTTCAACTATGAGTTGCTCGACACCTTCGAGGCCGGGATCGTGCTGGCCGGTACCGAAGTGAAATCCCTGCGCCTCGGCAAGGCGACGATCGGCGAATCCTATGCCGGGCCTTCCGGCGAGGAACTGCTGCTCTTCAACGCGGACATTCCCGAATATCTCCAGGCCAATCGCTTCAACCATGAGCGTAAGCGTCCACGCAAACTGCTTTTGCACAAACGCCAGATCAACAAGCTGATCGGTGCCGTGCAGCGTGACGGCCTGACCATCGTGCCGACCAAGCTCTATTTCAACGAGCAGGGCAGGGCCAAGATCGAACTCGCGCTCGCCCGCGGCAAGAGCCTCGGCGACAAGCGCGAGACCGAGAAGAAACGGGACTGGCAGCGTGAAAAGGGGCGCCTGCTGCGCGATAAAGGCTGATCGTCCCGAGGATGCGCTCAACGTTCGAGAATGGCGCGGATCGTCTCGAAGACAGCTCGGAACATCGGCGTGGTCAGGCGGCCCGTATTGGTGTTGTAGCGAGAGCAGTGATAGCTGTCGACGAGCGTCAGCTCGCCGATCTGGTGCTGCGCGTGATGGGCAAAGGGAAAGTGGGCGGGCTTGCGGCCGAGGGCCGTGACCACGCTGTCATGCCCGATCTTGCCGAGCGCCAGGACAACCTTGAGGTTTGCCATTTCCTCGATCGTATTGGCCAGGAAGGGGCGGCAGGTGGCGATTTCGCTGCCGGTCGGCTTGTTCTCGGGCGGCACGCAGCGCACGGCATTGGTGATGCGGCAGTCGACGAGTTCGAGGCCGTCATCGGGCCGCTCGTCATAAATGCCGGTGGCAAAGCCGAAATCGCCCAATGTTTCGTAAAGCAGGTCGCCGGCCCAATCGCCCGTAAAAGGCCTTCCTGTGCGGTTGGCGCCCTGGAGCCCCGGCGCTAGTCCAGCGATCAGCAGCCGGGCAGCAGCGGGACCGAAGCTGGGAACCGGCGCGTTGTGCCAATCGGGATGCCTGGCGCGTGCCTGCAGACGGAAGGCGACGAGCCGTTCGCAGAGCGGGCAGTCGCGCCCAGGTTCTTGGAATTGATTGGCGATCATCGATTACTCGAGCAAGGGGCGTGTTGAAGAGAACGCAGCTTGCTCCAGCTCCCTGTTTCCAAGCCAATCCAATGGATTGGCCAGAGCGTCTTTGCGGTTGTTGCCGATTCCGTCAAATCGCAAAACACTCGGGCCCCGGAACGAGACAGCGGCGCTGACGCAGCCGCCCATGCGGGATCTGCCAAGAGAGAAGGCCGAGCGCACGAGGCAATGTTCTTGGCCTACTGATCGTCGGATTGGCCGGTTGGACTCGCCGACATGAAGCCCGGGGTCTGGCCTGCGAAGCCCTGCTGGGGAGGCTGGCGCGTCGGCGCGGGACCGGCCGGGAAACTTCCGCCGGCCTGTCCACGCACCGCACGTTCGGAAGGATCACGGCCAATCTTGCTTTGAAGGGTGACGAGGTCAACGAACTCGTCCGCCTGGCGGCGCAACTCGTCGGCGACCATCGGTGGCTGTGTCGAAATGGTGGAGACCACGGAAACGCGCACTCCCTTGCGCTGCATGGCTTCGACCAGGGAGCGGAAATCACCGTCGCCGGAAAACAGGATCATGTGGGAAATGTGGTCGGCCAATTCCATGGCATCGATAGCGAGCTCGATGTCCATATTGCCCTTCACCTTGCGGCGGCCGGTGGAATCGACGAATTCCTTGGTCGGCTTGGTGACGACGGCGTAGCCATTATAATCCAGCCAGTCGATCAGCGGGCGGATCGACGAATACTCCTGGTCCTCCACCAGGGCGGTATAATAGAACGCTCGCACCAGATAGCCGCGGCTGTGGTACTCCTTGAGCATTTTCCGGTAGTCGATATCAAACCCCAAGCTTTTCGCCGTTGCGTAAAGATTGGCGCCGTCAATAAAGAGAGCGATGCGTTCCTGGGTGTTGTTCATTCTTCTGCCAGTTGAGGTTCGTTCTGCTGATGCTCGGTTTGATCTGAGGCGATTGAAATCGGTCTAAATTACAGTCTAGAATTAATCCCAAGGGCAACATCGAGAAGGGGCTCTCTGTGTAATCCCAGCGGAACGGCAGCAACGGCAAGTTTAGGCCCGATACATTCAGCTTGTGCCTATCGCGGTATAGAATGTCAAGGTTGTCAGCATTGTCGTTAGATTGAGTGTTTTCCAATGAGAGTGTTTACAGGATTATTGCAATATCGAGACGAACAGCCTCGATATATAAGTCGAATGAGGTAGAACTTGCGGTCAATCTCGTCGCCTCGAAGGTGGGAGGATATCACGGATCGGCCTTTTGGGGTTGCACAAACTTGGCTGACGGTGTAGTTGGCGCGCTTGATCCCAAAACACGGTACAGAAAGGCGTCGCCATGGCCCGCGTCACGGTGGAAGATTGCATCGACAAGGTCGAGAACCGCTTCGAGCTGGTTCTGCTGGCCAGCCATCGCGCCCGCATGATCGCTGGCGGTGCGGCGCTGACGGTCGATCGCGATCGTGACAAAAACCCGGTGGTGGCTCTGCGCGAGATCGCGGATGAAACCCTGACCCCGGATGACCTCAAGGAAGACCTGATCCACTCGATGCAGAAATATGTCGAGGTGGACGAGCCCGAATCGGATCCGGCCGCTCTCACCGCCGGCGATTCCGACGACAATGTCGCCTTCGACCGCATGTCGGAAGAAGACCTGCTGCGCGGTCTGGAAGGGCTGGTGCCGCCGGCCAACAACGGCTCGGACGACGAGGAATAAGCTCTCCGCTTCCTCCCAGGCGATTTCAGCGGGCCGGCACCACCGGCCCGCTTTTCTTTTGCGCTGCACCCGTATTGAATAGCGTAATGCTTCGGTTCGACCGAAGCGCGGTAACGAGGTGAGCCGGGCGCGGCAACGCTGCCGGCGGGAGACTGTGAGTGACGGCGCCATTTCGCCTGATGCGGCAATATGAACTCGTGGACAAGGTGCGGGCCTACAACCCGGCCGTGAACGAGGATCTTCTCAACGCCGCCTATGTCTACGCCATGCAAAAGCATGGTGCCCAGTTTCGCGCCTCCGGTGATCCCTATTTTTCCCACCCTCTGCAGGTGGCTTCGCTTCTCACCGATCTCAAGCTCGACGATGCCACCATCGCGGCCGCCCTGCTGCATGACACCATCGAGGACACCGATGCCACGCGCGGCGAGATCGAACGCCGCTTCGGCAAGGAGATTGCCGCGCTCGTCGACGGGCTGACCAAGATCAAGAAGCTCGATCTGGTTTCCAAGGAAGCCAAGCAGGCGGAAAATCTGCGCAAGCTTCTGCTGGCCATCGTCGAGGATGTGCGTGTCCTTCTCGTCAAGCTGGCCGACCGCCTGCACAATATGCGCACCCTCAATTTCATGAGAGCCGAGAAGCGCGCCCGGATTGCCCAGGAGACGCTCGACATCTACGCCCCGCTTGCCGGGCGCATGGGCATGCAGGACATGCGCGAGGAGTTGGAGGACCTCTCCTTCCACGAATTGCAGCCGGCCCATTACGAAACTATCGTCCGCCGCCTTGAAGGCTTGAAACGCCGCAATGGCGCGCTGATTGCGGAGATCGAGAACGATCTGCGCGAGCGGCTGCAGGAGCGCGGCATCGAGGCGACGGTCAAAGGGCGTGAAAAGCGGCCCTATTCGATCTTCAAGAAGACCGAGCAGAAGCAGGTCGCCTTCGAGCAGCTTTCCGATATCTTCGCCTTTCGCGTATTGGTGAACAAGGTGGAGGATTGTTACCGCGCACTCGGCCTCGTTCATACCAAATGGCCGCTCGTGCCGGGCCGCTTCAAGGACTACATCTCCACGCCCAAGCAGAACGACTATCGCTCGCTGCACACCACGGTGATCGGTCCGGGCCATCAGCGCGTCGAATTGCAGATCCGTACCGAGGAGATGCATCGCATCGCCGAGTTCGGCATCGCCGCCCACGCCCTCTACAAGGAGAACAAGGCCGGCGACAGCCTGCGCCTGGAAGGGGAGAGCCGGGCCTTCGCCTGGCTGCGCCGGACCATGGCAATGCTGGCCGAGGGCGACAATCCGGAAGAATTCCTCGAGCACACCAAGCTCGAACTGTTCCAGGACCAGGTGTTCTGCTTTACGCCGAAGGGCAAGCTGATCACCCTGCCGCGCGGTGCCAACGCCATCGATTTCGCCTATGCCGTGCACACCGATGTCGGCAATACGGCGGTGGGCTGCCGCGTCAATGGCCGCACCACCCCCCTGGTCTCCGAACTCTATAATGGCGACGAGGTCGCCATCATCACCGCCAAACAGCAGACACCGCCTGCGGCCTGGGAAACGCTGGTGGTGACCGGGCGGGCGCGGGCCGCCATTCGCCGTGCTACCCGCTCGGCCGTCCGTGCCCAATATGCGGGGCTTGGCCAACGCATCATTGAGCGCGCCTTCGAACGGCTGGAGAAGACCTATAGCCCGGACGCCCTGCAGGGCGCGCTCAAGCGGCTGGCCCGCAAGAGCGTGGACGACGTGCTCACCGCCGTCGGTCGCGGCGAAATGCGGTCGCAGGACGTGGTGCGGGCAGTGTTCCCGGACTTCAAGCTCGAACAGTCGAGCCATGCCGCCGCCGGGCTCGACGAGACCTGGTTCGGCCTGCAGGGTGGCCAAAACCTGCGCTTCAAGCTTCCGGGCGGCGGCGATCCTGCCAAGGCCGCCATTCCCGTACGCGGCCTGATGGGCGATCTGCCGGTACGCTTTGCCGAGGGCGGGGCGGTGCCTGGGGATCGCATCGTGGCCATCCTCACGCCGGGCGAGGCGATCACCATCTATCCGATCCAGTCGCAGGCGCTGGCCGATTTCGAGGACAGGCCAGAGCTCTGGCTGGACGTGCGCTGGGATCTGGAGGCGGCGCGCGCCGAGCGCTATCCCGCCCGGATCCAGGTGGTTTCGATCAACGAACCCGGCACGCTTGCCCAGATCGCCCAGGTGATTGCCGAGACAGACGGCAATATCGACAATCTCGCCATGCAGCGCCGCTCCTTCGACATGACGGAGATGATCATCGATCTCGAGGTCTACGACCTCAAGCACCTGCTCGCCATCATCGACGGCCTGCGTGCCCGCAAGGTCGTGAGCGAGGTGCAGCGCGTCATCTAACGCCGGGAGCGCGGACATCCCGGCGACATGCGTTCATGTCGCGATGGCCGCCTCTTTCTTTCCGATAAGCGGAGAGGCGGACAGGATGTCCGCGCTGCAAGCGCGTGCGACGGCGTCAGCTGCATTGTCCGCCGATGCTGGTCATCCCGATCACCCGACCGAACATCAGGCTGACGAGGACGGCGCAACTGCGATCATAGGCGAGGCCATATCGCGCTAGCATGCGTTTCTGCTCGACCACCGGAAGGGGCGGGGTGTCGCCACGCTGGCGGAAGTCGAGACGATTGCCGAGATAGACCAGGCGGATGGCGCCTCCTTCCTCAGAGCGAAAATCGGGCTTGCCGTAGCGCTCGACGAAAGCCTGTTCCGACGAGCCCATCGAAAAGAGCGGCCGGAGGCCGCCGTCGCCGATCGTGCATCCGGCGAGCAGCAGCGCGAGGCAGAAGATCAATGTTCTCACGGCACTCGCACTCCGTATCTGGGCAACAACGGGAAGTCGGCGGCTAAACCGTGTAGCGATTAGACGAACTCTCCGGAAATCGCAAAGCCGCCTTTGAAGCTCCCGTCAGCCCAAGGGCGGGACACCGGGTCGGCATTTCATGAAATTTTCTCCCTCCGACCGGTGTCGGCCATTGATCTGCACGTCCCGGAAGCGTAGCCCGTACAACCGGAAAAATTAGGAGATGATGATGACGCAGGATGAGGTGCTGGCGGAGTTCCGGGCGGCGGGAGCATTGCTCGAAGGACATTTCATCCTGACATCGGGGCGCCATTCGGCGGTCTATCTGCAGAAGAATCTCGTCTTCATGGATCCCCCGCGCACCGAGCGCCTTTGCCGGGCCCTGGCCGAGCGCATCCGCGCCGCCTACGGGCCCATCGACATGGTGGTGTCGCCGGCCGTGGGCGGCATCGTGCCGGGTTACGAGACCGCGCGCGCCCTCGGCGCCAAGACGGTGTTCGTGGAACGCGAGAACGGCCAGTTCCAGCTTCGGCGCGGCTTCGCCATTCCCAAGGGCGCGCGCGTGGTCATGGTGGAGGACATCATCACCACCGGCCTGTCCTCGCGAGAATGCCTGGCCTCCATTGCCGACCAGCCCGGCGAAATCGTGGGCGCGGCCTGCCTGATCGACCGCTCGGGCGGCAAGGCGGAGCTCGGCAAGCCCCTGGTGGCGCTGGCGACCCTGGACATCCCGACCTTCGAAGCCGACAAGCTGCCCCCCGAACTGGCCGGCCTGCCGGCCGTCAAGCCCGGCAGCCGCGCTCTTGCAGGACAGGCCTGAACATGAGCGAAGCCGTTCTGCCCAGGGCCCTCCGCCTCGGCGTCAATGTCGACCATGTCGCCACGGTGCGCAATGCGCGCGGCGGCCTGTGGCCGGATCCCGTCCGCGCCGCCCATCTGGCGGTCGAGGCTGGCGCAGACGGCATCACCGCCCATCTGCGTGAGGATCGCCGCCATATCCGTGATGCCGACATCCGGCGCATCCGGGCGGAGGTGAAGGCGCCGCTGAATTTCGAGATGGCGGTGACCGACGAGATGCTTGCGATCGCGCTTGATGTGAAGCCCCATGCCGTCTGCCTGGTGCCGGAGAAGCGCGAGGAGCGGACCACCGAGGGCGGGCTGGACGTCAGGTCGGCCGAGGCCAACCTGCGAGCGGCGATCCCGCGGCTCAGGGGAGGCGGCATCCGTGTCTCCCTCTTCGTCGAGCCGGACAGGGCGGTGCTGGAGGCTTGCGCCGCTCTGGGAGCCGATATCGTGGAATTGCATACGGGGACATGGTGCGAAGCCGTCGCCTCGGGCGAGACCGGTCACGCTGCCGCCGAGTTCGAGCGCCTGAAGCTCGGCGCATCCATCGCTGCCGGCCTCGGCCTCGAAGTGCATGCCGGGCACGGGCTTGATTTCGAGACTTCGGAAACCTTGGCTGCGGTGCCCGAATTCGCCGAGTTCAATACCGGGCATTTCCTAATCGGAGAGGCGATTTTCGTCGGGCTCGCCGAGAGCATCCGCACCGTCAAGGCGGCGATGGCGGCTGGCCGGAGCCGTGCCGGATGATTATCGGCATCGGCAGCGATCTCTGCGACATCCGCCGAATCGAGGATGCACTCGCCCGCTTCGGCGAGCGCTTCGAACGGCGTTGCTTCACCGAAGGCGAACGCGCCAAGGCGGCCGGCCGTGCCGACAAGGCCGGTACGCTGGCCAAGCGCTTCGCCGCCAAAGAGGCCTGCTCCAAGGCACTGGGAACCGGCATCAACGGTAGGGCGGGCATTCACTGGCACGATATGGAAATTCTCAATGCCGAGAGCGGCCGGCCCGAATTGCGGCTGAGCGGCGCGGCCTTGCGGTGCCTCGGCGGCATGCTGCCCGAGGCGCATGAGGCCCATCTTCATCTCAGCCTGACCGACGAGCATCCACTGGCGCAGGCTTTCGTGGTGATCGAGGCCCGACTGCGCGCTTGAGTGGAAAGGTGGCGCGCCGCCGTGCAATTGCCGAAATCGTGCTGTTTGTGACGAAGGTCATTCCGGCGAATGATCGATGCCACCGGGCGTTTCGTCAGGCATGGTACGGCGCCAGACGAGGACGGGCCCCGCTCTCATCCGGTGTGTGACATGCCTCACCACGCGCGCGGGCGGCAGGCTCTGTCGTTGCACCCTCAATCCGCAGGGGCTATAGCAGCCGCAACAGAGTTGTTTCGTTACAAAGCTTCCGGAGCTTGCCCCAGGGCCGGCTCCGGAAGCTTTGCGTAATTTCAAGGTTCTCGCGGGATCTTGGATCGGGGCAATGTTTCGAGGCTCCGGTCCCGCCGAGGACCGCCTCCAAAGATGGAAGATCGATGAGCGTGGCCAGCCAACCGAACAAGACGCCCGACACCAGCGGCGCCGCCAAGAAAACGTCGAAAGATGGCGGTATCGGCGAGCTCATCAAGATCATCATTCACGCGCTCATCATCGCGCTGGTGGTCCGCACGGCCCTGTTCCAGCCGTTCAACATTCCGTCCGGCTCGCTGATCCCGACGCTGCTGGTCGGCGATTACGTTATGGTCTCGAAATACAGCTATGGCTGGTCGCGCTACTCCGTGCCGGTGATCTCCAGCATCCTGCCATCGGGCCGCCTGTGGGCGGGCGAGGGGCCCAAGCGCGGCGACATCGCCGTCTTCAAGCTGCCCAAGGACAATTCGACCGATTTCATCAAGCGAGTCATCGGTCTGCCCGGTGACCGCATCCAGATGCGCCAGGGCCGGCTGTTCATCAACGGTACCATGGTTCAGCGCGAGCAGGCCGGCAGCTATCTGGTCAAGGATGAGTTCGGGCGTGACAAGGAAGTGCCGAAATATATCGAGACCCTGCCCAATGGCGTGAAGCACGAGGTCATCGAGATTCAGGGCGATACCGGGTATTACGACAATACCGACGAATATGTCGTGCCGCCGGGCAACTATTTCATGATGGGCGACAATCGCGACAATTCCGATGATTCGCGCGACCTCGCCGCCGTCGGCTATGTGCCGCTCGACAATTTCGTCGGCAAGGGCCAGATCATCTTCTTCTCCGTCGCCGACGATGCCTCGCCGCTCGCCTTCTGGCAGTGGCCGTGGACCGTGCGCGGCAGCCGTTTGTTCTCGCTCATTCGATAATGGCCGATCGGACCACGTCTGACGGGATATTGCGCCGAATTCGGCCACATGCGAGCTGCCACGGCAGGGTGCTGCTCGCCGGCGGTGTTCTGCTGCTCGCCTCTTGCCGCAATTTCTCCGTGCCGAGTGGTTCCAACATTCCGACGCTGCTGGTGGGCGACATCGTGATGGTGTTGCCCAACACCGATGAATATGTCGTCCCGGCCGGCCATTACTTCGTGATGGGCGACAATCGCGACAATTCCGACGATTCGCGTGATCTCGCCGGTGTCGGCTATATTCCGCTCGAGAATTTCGTGGGCAAACCCTGGCGGGTCCTGTTCTCGACAGCCAAGGCACAAATGCGTCTGTTTAAGATCATACAATGAGTTCGAAGAAGAAACCCCCGCTCGAAACACTGGAAGCTGCGCTCGGCCATGTCTTTGCCGATCGTTCTCTTCTGGAGCGGGCGTTGACGCATATCAGTTTCCTCGACGGGCCGGGCCGGCTGGCGAGCTATCAGCGCCTCGAATTTCTGGGTGACCGCGTGCTCGGCCTGGCGGTTGCCGACATGCTCTATCGCGCCTTTCCCGATGACGAGGAAGGCGCCATGTCGCGCCGGCTTTCCGACCTCGTGCGCAAGGAGACCTGCGCCGCGGTTGCCACTGACTGGGGGGTTGGTCCGCATGTCAAGCTCGGTCTGGGCGAGGCTCATTCGGGCGGACGCAAGCGCGTCACCACGCTGGGCGATGTCTGCGAGGCCCTGATCGGCGGCGTCTTCGTGGATGCCGGTTACGACAAGGCGCGTGCCGTGGTCGAGAAGGCCTGGCGCGAACGGCTCCATGCGCCGGTCCGGCCACCGAGCGATGCCAAGACCGCCTTGCAGGAATGGGCCCAGGCCCGTGCCCTGAAGGCTCCGACCTATCGCCTGGTCTCGCGCACCGGGCCCGATCACAATCCACGCTTCGTGATTGCCGTCGATATCGAGACGCTGACCTCGGCCGAAGGCGAAGGCAAGTCGAAGCGCCTGGCCGAGCAGGCCGCCGCTGCTGCCTTCATGGCACGCGAGGGGATCTCCCTGGAGGGGCGCCACGGTTGATCGGGTCGACGGACCGCTCCCTCCAGACGGACCGCTCCCTCCATAAGCCTTGGGCTCGGTCGATCTCCTAGGAAAACCAAGAATAAACCGGCCGCTGCTCGGCCTCGGCCAATCACGCCGTATGTCGGCACGTCAATGTCTGCTAGAGCGAAGTGCGGTTTCTGCGAACCTCACTTTGCTCTAGCTCCATGTTTCGACGCGTCCTTGCGATTTGAAATAATTCCCTCAAATGGCAAAACGCTTTAGAAAGCTGAAATGAACCAGACCTCAAACACCAGATGCGGCTTCGTCGCCCTGATCGGCGCCCCCAACGCCGGAAAATCCACGCTGATGAACGCCATCGTCGGCGCCAAGCTGTCGATCGTCACCCACAAGGTCCAGACGACGCGCGCGATCGTGCGCGGTATCGCCATGACCGGTGACGCGCAGATCATCTTCGTCGACACGCCCGGCATCTTCCAGCCCAAGCGCCGGCTCGACCGGGCCATGGTAACCACCGCCTGGAGCGGCGCGGCCGATGCCGATGCCGTCTGCCTGCTCGTCGACGCCCAGCGCGGGCTCGACGAGGGCAATGAGGCGATCCTGGAAAAGCTCTCCGCCACCAAGCAGAAGCGCATCCTCATCCTCAACAAGATCGATGCGGTGAAGCGCGAGAAACTGCTGGAGCTTGCCCAGGCCGTCAACGCACGGCTGCCTTTCGACGAGACCTTCATGGTGTCGGCGCTGACCGGCAGCGGCGTGGAGGACCTCACCAAGCATCTCGGCTCCATCATACCCGCCGGGCCCTGGCTCTATCCCGAGGACCAGATTTCCGATGCGCCCCTGCGCTCGCTGGCGGCCGAGATCACGCGCGAGAAGCTGTTCCTGCGCCTGCATGACGAACTGCCCTACGAATCGACGGTGGAGACCACGGCCTGGACCTCGATGAAGGACGGTTCGGCCCGTATCGAGCAGACGATCTATGTCACGCGCGAGGGGCACAAGAAGATCGTCATCGGCAAGGGCGGAGAAACCATCAAGGCGATTTCCATGGCGGCCCGCAAGGAAATCGCGGCCATGGCCGAAGCGCCCGTGCATCTGTTCCTGTTCGTGAAGGTGCGCGAAAACTGGTCTGACGATCCCGAGCGCTATCGCGAAATGGGCCTGGAATTCCCGGTGGAGAAGCCCTGAGGCGGGCTCCCTTTATGAGTGTCGGCCAGGAGGCCGACACTCCACGCCATGCGCTCCTTGTTAGGGCGGGCAGTCCGATGGAATGGATCGACAGCGGTTACATATTGGGCGTGCGCCGCCACGGCGAATCCAGCGTGATCCTCGAGGCGATGACCCGGGACCACGGCCGTCATCTCGGCATGGTGCGGGGAGGGCGCTCGCGGACATTGCAGCCGGTGCTGCAGCCCGGCAATGAGGTGCAATTGACCTGGCGTGCCCGGATCGAAGGTCATCTCGGCCATTTCGCCGTCGAAGGGCTGACATTGCACGCCGCCCGCTTCCTCTCCTCCCGGCAGGCCCTGTTCGCCATGACGCATGTGGCGGCACTGGTTCGCCTGCTGCCCGAACGCGATCCGCATCCCGGCCTTCACGAAGCGCTCGGCCACCTCGTCGAGGTGCTGGGAGAGCCCGATTTGGCGCCGGCGCTGATCGCCCGCTTCGAACTCGAGGTCCTGTCGGACCTCGGCTTCGGCCTCGATCTGGCCACCTGCGCCGTTACCGGCCGGCAGGACGACCTCATCTATGTCTCCCCCAAGAGCGGCAGGGCGGTTTGCCGGGAGGCCGGAGCCCCCTGGCATGACCGGTTGTTGCGCTTGCCGGCCTTCCTGCGCGGCGAGGACGGCATGCCCGCGGCTGGCGATATCGCGGATGCCTTGCGGCTGACCCAGTATTTCCTGGAGCGCGATGTCTTTGCGCCGCGCGGCCTTGCCATGCCGGAGGGGCGGCGCGTCCTTCTGGAGAGTCTGGTGACGGGGCAAGAAAAGGGTTAACCAATCCTTATTCCGCCAAAGTCATTGGCTACGAGCGGCGGATGAAGTTTTCGAGGATGATGCCGTGACCATCCGTCCCGTTTCCCTGCTGGCAATTGCGCTCTCTCTTGCCGCCATCCCCCTGACGCAGGCCCAGGCGGGCTGGCGCGACGCTCCCTTTTATGGTGATGGGGGCTGGGGCAGCGAGTTCGAGGCGCCCATGCGCCCTTACCATCCGGGGACTGTTTATCGCGAGGACGAGGGCGGCTACGAGACCCGCAGCTTTTATCCACGCCCCGCCTATCCGCGCCCTTGGGTGAGGGGGCCGGTTTATGAGCCCGATATCGAAGAGCCCTACGACGTCCTGCCGGAGGAGCGCGGACCGGGGATGCGTTCGCTTCGCCCGCCGCGCAACGTCGTCGGAACACCGCAGACCCTGCCGCGCCCGACTCTGCCGAAGCCGCGCAGTGCGGCCTTGTCTGCGCCGAAGAAGATCGATCCGGCGAAGACCCTGCCACCCGCCGCTGCCCCGAAACCGCGCCCGGAGCCGGTCCAGGAGGCGAGAGCGCTGCCGGTACCGCGGCCCAATCTCGAAAGCATGGATTTCGAGCCCGCGAAATAGAAACGCCTCGATGCTTGCGGTTCGCGGTGCCCCGAGGCAAACCGCAGAAAGGTATCAGGCCGGTATTTTGGCCCTCGCCACATAGAGTGCGAGCGCCGCAGCGTTCGAGACGTTCAGGCTCTTGATCGCGCCGGGCATGTCGAGGCGGGCCAGGGCATCGCAGAGCGAGCGTGTGCGCTGACGCAGGCCCTTGCCTTCGGCGCCGAGTACGAGCGCCAGCGGTCCGCCGAACGCCGTGCCCTCCAATGTCGCCGGTCCTTCCGAATCGAGGCCGATTCGCGTCACGCCGCTTTCCCCCATTTCATCCAGCGTATCGCCGAGATTGCGCACGGAGATGACCGGCACATGTTCGAGACCGCCCGAGGCCGATTTGGCCAGCACGCCGGTGGCGGCGGGGGAATGGCGCTCGGTGGTGATGATGGCGGCCACCTTGAAGGCGGCTGCCGAGCGGATGATGGCGCCGACATTGTGGGGATCGGTGATCTGGTCGAGCACCAGCACGATATCCTGGGCGCCGAGTTCCCCGAAGGCGGGGGCGGGCAGAGGGGCCGCTTCCAGGTAGAGCCCCTGGTGAATCGAATCGGGTGTGAGCAGGCGGTCGATGTCGCCCGGTCGGACGGTTTCGGCCTTGATTCGCGTCTCGACCTTCTCGTCGGCGAGCCTTTTCAGGGCATTTTCGGTGGCGAGCAGCCGCTTGAGCTTGCGCTTGGGGTTCTGCAGCGCTTCGCGCACCGGGTGCCAGCCATAGATCACCACGGTGTCGGGCGTTGCTTCGCCGGCATAGCCCCGATGGTGGCCGCGATGGCCCCTGCGGTCCCTGTCCTTCATGTTTTTCTCCGTTCCGGAGACTGCCCATGGCATGCCCGGCGTGCCAAAAAAAGCCCCGTCGGTAATTAAGTGCAAAAACTCGTCGTCAATCTTCGCCTTTTGGGTTGACAGGCACCGATCCCCTCACCATAACGGCGCCCTCTGAACGAAGCGGTCGCGCCACTTGGCCGCTTCGATTTCGCAGCGGCTTCACAGCGTTGCGGAAGGACGTTTTGGAGGGGTGCCCGAGTGGTTAAAGGGGACGGACTGTAAATCCGTTGGCTCAGCCTACGTTGGTTCGAATCCAACCCCCTCCACCAAACGTCCAAAGAACCCTGTGTTTGGTTTGCGGGTGTAGCTCAATGGTAGAGCAGCAGCCTTCCAAGCTGAATACGAGGGTTCGATTCCCTTCACCCGCTCCATTCCCTTCCGGTCGGATTTCGGGCCACCCAAACCTCGCGCTCCATTCTCTTCTTGCGCGTCGGCGCAAAAACCCCTATCGAGCCGCCCGATATTTCGCACCGGCGAAATACCCAATCCTCCAATGCTGGAAACGGGGCTATGGCCAAAGAGAAATTTGAACGCACGAAGCCGCACTGCAACATCGGCACGATTGGTCACGTTGACCATGGCAAGACGTCGCTGACGGCGGCGATCACGAAGGTTCTTGCCGAGACGGGCGGTGCGACGTTCACGGCGTATGACCAGATCGACAAGGCTCCGGAAGAGAAGGCTCGTGGCATCACGATCTCGACGGCGCATGTGGAGTACGAGACGAAGAACCGTCACTATGCGCATGTGGACTGCCCCGGCCACGCCGACTATGTGAAGAACATGATCACGGGCGCGGCGCAGATGGACGGCGCGATCCTGGTTGTTTCGGCGGCTGACGGCCCGATGCCGCAGACGCGCGAGCACATCCTTCTGGCGCGCCAGGTCGGCGTTCCGGCGCTGGTGGTGTTCCTGAACAAGGTCGACATGGTCGACGATCCGGAGCTTCTGGAGCTGGTCGAGCTGGAGGTTCGCGAGCTTCTGTCGAAGTACGAGTTCCCCGGCGACGACATTCCGATCACCAAGGGTTCTGCGCTGATGGCGCTGGAGAACAAGTCTCCGGAGAT
>NZ_PUEJ01000015.1 GCF_002982075.1 Labrys okinawensis
AGCACCGGACAAGGCCTCGTTGTCCTGGACGAACTCGACATCCGCCACCTGCTGGCGAAACACGCGCGCGTTGAACACTTCCGAAAAATACCCCCGAGCATCACCAAAACGCCGCGGACGAACCCGGGCAACCTCGGGAATGGATAAACGCTCGACGATCATCACACTGCACTCGTCAGAATTTATAAAGATCTATTGGAATTTTATTACATATGTCAAGTTTATATTTATTTCTAATTTGAAGAATAAGGTGTAATATAATCACCCCACCAGAAGGCATCATATTGAATGCAAATTGTAGCGGGCATAAATATTTCTAAAAACATATACCAATATAAAACGTTTTACTTTTCTATAAATTAAATCAAATATATTTTTATAATAAGCTGCACGCGAATAAACAAATCGTTATGAGTTTTATTTTTATCTAAATTAATTCTTTTTTGTAGAGCCCATACATCAGAATCTCTATTTCTGCAGCGTAAAAACTTCTGAAGATACGAAAATATTTTTTAAATTCTCTGCTTATTTACATTTAAAATCACGATTTGAAATAAATCCTTAGGTTAGCTTGCAGCCATTCGGGCACACATAGAATTCAACTCACCATTATTTGAGCTTTCAGTAGACGCGGGGATCCCATCAAGCAGCCACTCCACAAACTTCGCTAATTAATCAAGTATATTGAGGAAAGAAATCTCTTCTTTCATTCCCCGCCTGCCCTAGATGCGCCGGTCAACAGAGGCCTTGATCATGCCGAGGCGGTTCGCCACCAAGCAGCCGCCTTGGGGCGCCTCGCCTGCCGCGGCAGCCTCAATCCGCCAGTGGGTGCAGGTCGCGCACCATCGATTTCACGCGCTCGTCCAGCACATGGGTATAGATCTGCGTGGTGGCGATGTCGGCATGGCCGAGCATCATCTGCACGGAGCGCAGATCCGCACCGTTCTGCAGGAGGTGGCTGGCGAAGGCATGGCGCAGCACATGCGGGCTGACTCGGTCGGCGCGGATGCCGGCGCCCACCGCCAGCATCTTCAATTCCCGCGCGAAATGCTGGCGCGTGAGATGGCCGCTCTCGCCGAAGGATGGAAACAACCAGGGCGAGGCGCCGTCCCTGCCCGTCTGGGCGAGCAAGCCGAGATAGGCCTGCATGGCGCGCCGGGCGGCCTCGGTGAGCGGGACCAGCCTTTCCTTGGCGCCCTTGCCCACCACGTTCAGCATGGCAAGCCCGGGCCGGGCCGCGGTGCGCTTGAGGCTGACCAGCTCCGAGACACGCAGCCCCGAGGCATAGAGCGTCTCGAGCAGGGCACTCAACCGCGCCGCCCTCAGGCGTTCCGACAGCGGACGCGTAGCGTCCTCGATTCCTTCGGCCGCCGCTGCAAGCAGGCGATCGACCTCCGCCACATCCAGCACCTTGGGGAGGGCACGCCCGCGCTTGGGCCCGTCGAGCACGCCGGTTGGATCGTCAGTCCGGAAACCTTCGGCATAAAGGAATTTGTGCAATTGCCGGATCGCCGACAAATGGCGCGCCAAAGTGGTCGCCTTGAAGCCCAGATCGCTGAGCGCGGCGAGATGTGCCCTCGCCTCGTCGGCACCTGCCGTGGCGATTGCCCCGCCGCGCCCCTTCAGGAAATCGCTGTAATCGGTGAGATCGCGCCGATAGGCCTGCAGCGTGTTGTCGGCGCCGCCGCGCTCCGCGGACACCATGTCGAGGAAGGCGTTGATGAGACGGCTGTCACTGGCGGGTTTTGACATGGAGCCAGCCTAGCGCCTCGGGGTTAACGGCAGGAAAATCACCCGCAGAGACTCGGGCCGCGGCAGGGACATTTCGGTCCGCCTCCCGCCCGGCCTCAGAAATAAAGCGGGTGATCCTCCAGGGCCAAGGCAATCACCCTGAGCGAGGCCGCCGCCTGCAGATGCGCGTTTGGGCTGGTTTCCTTGACGATCTCGGCCGCCAGTTCCCTGAGCGAGCCGATCATGTCGCGCAGCAATTTGGCATGCGGGATACGGATGGCGAGGAGGCGGGCGAGGCGCACCAGCATCTCCGAAACGGCCGCGGCATGGTCGGGCTCGATCTGGCCTTCGCGCAGGAAACGGCGAAGGCGCAGGATCTCCAGCCCCATGGTCACGGCGGCCAGGCTCCCGTCCAGCACATATTGGCCCTTGCTGCCGACCCGTTCCAGCGGCGCCATCAGCTGGTTGATGCGGTCATAGGCAAGGCTTTCGAAGGCTGAGGGCTTGGGCAGGCGCTCATGCAGGCAGAGCCTGGTCAGATCGGCCCGGAATGCCTCCACCACCCGCTCGACCACGCTTTGCGGGCGCCGGGGCAGCACCACCGCGAACACGGCGAGGCTGAGCAGCCCGCCGCCGAGCACAGCGATCGCCGCATTGAGGAAGAGCCAGGGCTCGGCCACCATCGGCTGGCGCGGATTGAGAAAGAGCAGGAAATTGATGGCGAAGGCGGTTGCAATCGGCGTGAAGCGCGGATTGGCCATGCCCAGCGCCGCCGGCAGCAGCACCAGCCCGATCAGCGCCAGCAGCCAGGGAAGCCCCGGCAGATGCGGCAGCATGAGCTGGCCGACCAGGAAGGCAAACGGCACCGAATAGGCCGTGCCCTTGAGGAAGTCCCAGGCTGACCGCAGCGGATTGGGCATGGTGGCGAACAGGCTCGACATCACCGCCACCATCACCGCGGCCCCGGCGAGATCGGCCCACCGTGTGGCGATCCAATAGGCGGTGACGATGGTGGTGGCGATCGCCGCCCGGATGGCGTTGACGGCCGCTACCTCATAGTCGCGATCGATGGCGAGGGCCGGCAGCTTCCATTGGCCGGGCGGGTCGGGCGCGCGCAGCCGCAGGGCGGCCAGTCCCTCCAGCACCTGGCGGATGGCGGTGAGAAACTCGATCAGCAGGGTAATGCGGGCTGCCGCCGCGGCCCGGTCCTCGTGCGGCTGCAGCGGTGCGCCGCGCATCGCCTCGGCCTCGCGGCAGAATTCCTCGATCTGCCGCAGCCAGGGGCGGACATCCTGGGTGAGCCAATCGCCCTGTGCGATCCCCTCCAGCATGGTCTTGATGCGGTTGAGCAGCGGGCGCCAGCTCGAATCGGGGGCGCTGGCATGGGCAAGCAGCGTATGCACGGCCGAGATGGCCGAGAGCATATGGCCGATCGTGTGCCGGGCCATGCGCCCATGCGTCACCAGGCTGGGTGCCTCCAGGCGGGCATAGGCGCGCATGCCCGCAAGCGCCTCGATATCGACGATCAGGCGCTGATAGCGCGCGTCGAGCTCCGCCTTCGCAGTGCCCCCGATCGCGCCCGCTCCATAGCGGGCGATGTCCCTGAGGCTTGCGCCGGCCCGTTCCACCAGCACGTCGCGGGCGAGCTGCGGCAGCAGGAAACGGCTGGCGAGGCCCGCACAGACGATGCCGAGCATGATCTCGATGCAGCGCGCTATCGCCAGCTCGTTGACGAGATGAGGATTGTCGAAAGCCGGCAGGCCGATGATGGCGGCCGTATAGCCGGCCAATACCGCCCCATAGGCCTCGGGGTTGCGCAGCGTCGAGGCCACGAAGGTGCACAAGCCGATCCAGGCGGCCAGCAGACCCAGGAAGAACAGATGCTCGCTGCCCGTGAGCTTGACCATCGCCACCGAGGCAAGGGCGCCGATCAGCGTGCCGGCCAACCGGAACAGGCCCTTGGCGAGCACCATGCCGGCGACGGGCTGGCTGACGATATAGACGGTCATCATCGCCCATTGCGGCTGTTCGAGCCCGAGCGCATAAGCGATCGCCAGGGCGAGGAGCCCGACGACGGTGGTGCGGAAGGCGAAGATCCAGTCGGCCCGCGGCGGCATGGCCAGGTGCGGCAGGCTGAACGAGGGACGGGCGGAAAGGAAACTCGGGCGAGGCATCACACCGGCCATACAGGGTTTGTCATCTGATTGGTATCGGCTCGCGGCGACAGTCCGATATCGGCGGGACGGCGCCTCCCGACCGAGGCATGCCTGTCAGGGCTTTCGAGCAACACGCTTTAGCGGCAGGACTCGGGAATGACAGCCAGCGCCTTTTCCGCCGAAGACCCCTTCAGTGGTCCCAGTTGCTTGGCGAGATCAAGCAGCAGCTTGTCGGCCGCCCGCAACTCACCATAGTCGAACGGCGCTTCCAGAGTGAAGGAGACATCCCCTGCCAGTGGCTTGCCGCCGTCTGCCGGATACCACAAGGTGGCCTCGAGCCGGATCTTCCGCTTGGCGCTCATAGGCAGCGGCTCGGAGGCATAGGCGGTTTGGGCGACCCGCGGTCCGGCCTGCAGCACCGAGTTTCCCTGGAACGGCACGATCTCGTGAAGATTGTGGATGGATTGGGCAAGCTCGCTCAGCGTCTTCGGCGGAGTGTCGTCGAAGGAAAAGGATTTCGAGAAGTCGCTCGAGGGCTTGCCGGTCGGCCCGATGCCATAATCGTCCTGAAAGGCCGTCTCGCCCGTCCTTGAGAGCCCGATGGGCATGGTTTTAACGGCAAGCATATCGGTATTTCGGATTTTCAAGGTGATGCGCGGTGTCTTACCGGGCTTTTCGCGCGAGCGAAGCAGCATGGACGCGCGGGTCAGGGCACATTCCTGCGTATCGAAGAACTGCACCTGCATCTGTTTGGGCTGCCCGAATTCGAGTTTCGTCACCTGGCTGAGCCGCTCTTCGACCGCCAAGATCGCCGCGTCCGAATCCCCCGGCAAGGCGGCCGGGTCGAGGCCGACCTTGTACTCCCGCGATTCCAGCCCCTCGCTCCCGGCCTGGGCGGCCGGCGACAAGGGCAAGGCCGTGAGGATGGACATGGCGGCGAAAAGCGATGGCCTCACTTTGAATCTCCCGGCGCTCGTCATTCTAAAACCTGTTTCGCTGAATCCTCGCGGTTGCGGGCGGCTCCTGCTTCAGGGCTTCGGCGGCTCCTCGGCCGGTTCGAGATTCTTGAGAGGAATGTCCTGGCTCATCGGCCGTGTCGCCGGCTTTACGAACGTGCCCAGCGCATAGACCAGGCCGAAACCGGCCAATCCCAGCAGCAGGAGAATGAGAAGGAAGCGGAAGAGGCTGGGCATGAGGATCCTGAACGCAACAGTGCCAGGATAATGCGTGATTCAGGGCAGCACCATGGCGTTGTGCCCTCCGCTTGCCCCTCAGGCTCTTGCATCGAGGCCCCTCTCCGGTTCATTAGAACGATGGACTTGTTGATGCGGGACGATATGAGCGGCTTTGCGACACCCCCTGTCCCGGCCGAGCGCGAGAAGAAAATGGCGGAAGCCCTCGCGGGGCGGTCGGTCGTGCTGGTGGGCATGATGGGGGCGGGCAAGAGCGCCGTCGGCCGGCGCTTGGCCGGTCGGCTCGGCCTCGAATTCCGCGATGCCGATACCGAGATCGAGGAAGCCGCCCAGAAGACCATTTCCGAGATCTTCGCCTCGGATGGCGAGGCCTTCTTCCGCGACAAAGAACGCCGTGTCATTGCAAGGCTGCTCGCCTGCGACAAGCCGATCGTGCTGGCGACCGGCGGCGGCGCTTATATGAATGAGGAGACCCGCGCCCTCATCGCCCGCTGCAGCGTCTCGATCTGGCTGAAGGCGGAACTCGACGTGCTGATGCGGCGCGTTCGCCGCAAGCCGACCCGCCCGCTCCTGCAGACCGCCGATCCGGAAGGCACGCTGCGCAAGCTGATCGAAGCCCGCTATCCCATCTATGCCGGAGCCGACGTCACCGTGCTGTCGCGTGACGTCGCCCAGGAGACGGTGCTGGAGGACGTCGTCACCGCCCTCGAACATTATTTATCGACAGAAAGATCGGACAAACCGGCATGAGCCAGCCCATCGTCGTTCCCGTCGCGCTGGGCGCGCGCTCCTATGAGATCGCCATCGGTCCGGGCCTTCTCGGCGAGGCCGGTCGACGCATCGCCGCCCTCGCGCCCAAGGCGCGCCTGGCCATCGTCACCGATGCCAATGTCGCGGCCCTGCATCTGGCGACATTGACGGGGAGCCTCGATGCCGCCGGGATCGAGCATCAGACCATCACCGTCGCCCCCGGCGAGGCCTCCAAGAGCTTCGCCACCTTCGCCGAGGTCTGCGAGAGCCTGATCGCCACGCGCGTCGAGCGCGGCGATCTCGTCGTCGCCTTCGGCGGCGGCGTGATCGGGGATCTTGCCGGCTTTGCAGCGGCAGCGGTCCGGCGCGGCATGCGCTTCGTCCAGATTCCCACCAGCCTGCTGGCGCAGGTCGATTCCTCGGTGGGCGGCAAGACGGGCATCAATTCCCGCCACGGCAAGAACCTGGTGGGCGCCTTCCACCAGCCCAGCCTGGTGCTGGCCGATACGCAGGTGCTCGATACCCTCTCCCGGCGCGAATTCCGCGCCGGCTATGCCGAGGTCGCCAAATACGGGCTGATCAACGACGCTCCCTTCTTCCACTGGCTCGAGACGCATTGGCAGGACGTGATGGCGGGAGGGCCGGCGCGGGTCGAGGCCATCGCCACCTCCTGCCGCGCCAAGGCCGGCATCGTCGCCCGCGACGAGACCGAGACCGGCGAGCGGGCGCTCCTCAATCTCGGCCACACCTTCGGCCATGCGCTGGAAGCGGTCACCGGCTACAACTCGGCCCGTCTCGTGCATGGCGAGGGCGTCTCGATCGGCATGGTGCTGGCCCATGAATTCTCGGCGCGGCTCGCCCTGTGCTCCCAGGAAACGCCCTCGCGCGTCGCCGCCCATCTCGCCGCGGCCGGCCTGCCCACCCGCATCGACCAGGTGCCGGGCGGAGCCGGCACCGCGGACGAGTTGCTGAACGCCATCCTGCAGGACAAGAAGGTCAAGCGCGGCAAGCTCACCTTCATTCTCACCCGCGGCATCGGCGAGAGTTTCATCGCCAACGATGTCGATCCCCATGCCGTGACGGGCTTCCTGGAAGAGAAGCTCGCCGACGCCGGCAAGCTGGGAGCGTAATGATGTCTAAACCGTCATTGCGAGCGCAGCCAAGCAATCCAGATTTGGCCCACCATGAAGATCTGGATTGCTTGGCTGCGCTCGCAATGACGATCCCTCTCCTTCCTTGGGCCTGATCGGAAGGAACCCATGCATCCCGAGGCCTGGTACTCGCTCTTCATCGTCTTCCTGCTTCTGCTGGCGGGCTTCTTCTTCGCGGGCTCCGAGACCGCCCTCACCGCCGCCTCGCGCGCAAGGCTGCTGTCGCTGGAGAAGAACGGCAGCCAGCGCGCCAAGGTCGTCAACAAGCTGCTCGACATCCGCGAGGCGATGATCGGCTCGCTGCTGGTCGGCACCAGCATCGTCAACACGGCCGCCGCGGCGCTGACCACCGGCATCCTGCTCGACATCTTCGGCGATGTCGGCATCTTCTACGCCACCATCGTCATCTCGGTGCTGACCATCATCTTCGTCGAGATCCTGCCCAAGACCATCGCCATCAACTATCCCGAGCGCTTCTCCCTGGCCGTCGGCTGGCCGGTGCGGCTGGTGGTGCTGATCTTCTCGCCGGTGACGGGCCTGCTCGGCTGGCTGGTGCGCGCGATCCTGCGCCTCGTCGGCCTGGAGGTCGGCAAGCATCCCTCCTTGCTCTCGGCCACCGACGAATTGCGCGGCACTGTCGACCTCCTGCACAAGGAAGGCTCGGTGGAGAAGACCGAGCGCGACATGTTCGGCGGCCTGCTCGACCTGCAGGAACTCACCGTCGACGACGTCATGGTCCACCGCACCAAGATGTTCTCCGTCGATCTCGACGAGGGGCCCGCCCAGATCGTGCAGAGCGTGCTGGCCGCCCCCTATACCCGTATCCCTGTGTGGAAGGAGAGCCCCGAGAACATCATCGGTGTGCTGCACGCCAAGGACCTCTTGCGCGCCCTCGATGCCGCCGGCAACGATCCCCTCAAGCTCGACATCGAGGAGATCGCCCTGCCGGCCTGGTTCGTACCCGATACCACCTCGCTGGTCGACCAATTGCGCTCCTTCCGCCGCAGGAAGCAGCATTTCGCCTTCGTGGTCGACGAATACGGCTCGGTGCTCGGCATCGTCACGCTGGAGGACATCATCGAGGAGATCGTCGGCGACATCTCCGACGAGCATGATCTGGTGGTGACGGGCGTGCGCCCGCAGGCCGACGGCGCCGTCAATGTCGACGGCTCGGTGCCGATCCGCGACCTCAACCGCGCCATGGACTGGACGCTGCCGGACGAGGAGGCCACCACCATCGCTGGCCTCGTCATCCACGAGGCCCGCACCATCCCGGAGGCCGGCCAGACCTTCACCTTCCATGGCTACCGCTTCCAGGTGCTGAGGAAGCAGAAGAACCGCATCGCCTCGCTGAGGATCACCCCGATCGTGGCGGAGACGCCGGAGGGGTGAAGGAGACACCGAGACGAGCCCACCCCGCGCAATAGCGCGCCCCCGAAATGAAAAAGCCCGCAACAACAATGCGCTAAAGGGTTCTTCACTTAGAGAAATCTCGCGCTGCGGCCGTCCGGCCGATTGCTTGCGGTATTGCCGGCATCGGCCGCTTCATCGCACCCCCATAAGGCCCGCACGCGCCCTTTCCCCGGTCACCATGTGCCCTACGTCACACGCCAGTCGGTGCCCCCTCGCCACGCCCTTTAAACTTGTCTCGATTTCCCCTATCTGGTTGCTCAATAGTCAAAGCGTCTTCCGAATTGGCGCAATTGCCAAGAAACGCAAAGACGCTCTGGCCAATCCGCTGGATTGGCCGGGAAACAACGAGCCTGGAGCAAATAAGCGCTCAGCATGAACGCGTTTTGCTCCGGGATGGCAAACCCAGGGGAGAGCCGCATGGCCGAGTTCGACGCCGCGATCAAGTCCGCCGAAGCTGAAATCAAGGCGGCCCAGGCCAAGATTTCCGAAGTCAGCTCGAGGATCGAGCTCGCCCATTCGAAGATGGAGAAGGGCGAGGATATTTCCATCGACATCCAGAACGCCACGCTCGACGACGTTCACGCCCATTCCAACGCGATGAACGCCAACATCGCCGAGCTCATCATGGGTCTCGACGACGTCACCGCCGGCTTCTCCAAGGAATTCGACGCCATGCGCGAGAAGTCCGGCTGGGAGAGCTTCGTGGGCATCTTCTCCTCCGCCAAGTCGGACTCCATGCGCGAGGAGCGCCTGCGCGCCGCCTCCATCGACGACAAGCTGCAGGACCTGATCTCCAAGTCCGACATCATCGTCAACCTCCTGCAGAACCAGCTCGGCGTGCTCAACGACCACAAGGCCCGGGTTGAGAAGAACCTGTCCGGCACCCTGGCGGACCGCGAAGCCACCGTGGCGGAACTGGAGAAGATCCGCGCCCAAGTCCTGGCCATGGATCCCAAGATCATCGACCTCGAAAACAAGATCTCGATGGAACAGGATGCCGCCGCCCGCACGCGCCTGGAAACCGAACTCGCCCAGACCAATGCGACCTATAACAGCCTCGTGCAGGAAGAGCAGGTCAAGCTCGCGCAGTCGCAGACGCTGGAGCGCTATATCGAGCAGGGCAAGAGCTGGGTCGACAGCCTGCAGAACCAGGCCGCTACCCAGATGGTGCTGATCAACAAGCTACAGACCGACACCAAGCAGCGCGTGGTGCTCTATGATGCGCTCACCAAGTCGCTCAAGACGGCCCAGCAGCAGGATGTCGCCCACCGCATCAACGAGATCGGAGTCAAGACCGACCAAGAGGCCCAGGCTGCCATGGCCGCGATCGGCTCGGCCACCAATCAGCGCATGGCCGAGATGATGGAAAAGCACGAGGATCACATGGTCTTCGCCCGCAAGATCCTGGAAGAAAAGGCCAAATCCGACGAGCGCTTCGCCCGCCGCTTCGCCAAGATCGTCGAGAAGCACGACAAGAATCTCTATGGCGGGGCATGAAGCCTACCCTCCCCTGGAGGGGGAGGGTCGAGGCGAAGCCTCGGGGTGGGGTGGCAGTGCCGCCTTGCCCACGGGATAGCATGGAAGGCTTCAAATCCTTCCGGCAAAATCACCCCACCCCGGCCCACGGGCCGACCCTCCCCTTCCAGGGGAGGGTAAAGATTGCCGAGGCCCGCCCTTGACCCCTCCCGGTAACGACCACGTCACCCTGCCGGATCCCCAGGCGATGCGGCGCTATTTCGGCAAGTTCTCCCGCATCATCCGCCATCTGCGGGAGATCGCCGGCCAGACCGGCCAGGGAAGCCAGGCAAGCCTCGTCGACGACGCCAAATATGGCGGCAGCGAGTTCGCCAGGATCCAGCTCGACCTGATCGAGAATTATCTGCAACGCCTGGCCAAGACTTTCACCGCCCTCAGCCTCAAGCACCTGATGTCGGGCCGCGTCTCCTCACTGCCGCTCACTTTGACGATCGACCGCTCGGAGAGCGGCTTTCCGGTGTTCCAGGAGATCATGACGATGGCGAACGACCTCGTGCAGGTCGACCGCCACCTCGCCAACCAGCCGGACCAGGCCCGGCTGAAGGAGGCGATGATCGCGGCCATCCTCTCCGAACGGGCGAGACCCACCAGCCTGCAATATGCGATGAGCCAGCGCATCTATTACGAGACGCTGAAATCACGCGGCCTGTTCTTCGCCCAGAACCACCCGCAATTCCTGCTGTTGTCCGACGCCAAGGCGCAGCGCCGGCGCTATCTGCTGCATTGGGCCGTCTATGACAGCGCCCTTAGCCTGCCGGTGATCTACCTCCTGGTGGTCGAGGATACCGGCCATGTCATCCTCAACGAGGATCAGATGCGCTGGCCGCAGGTGCAGTCCCACCTGATGGCGCAGTCGCTTTCCAGCCTCAAGCTCCTCACCATCGCCCGCGGCTTCGACGTCGATTTCGACAATCTGCATCCCAAGCTCCTGAGGCGCATCCATGTCGGGCCGATGTATTCGCACGCCTTCACCGAGCAGACCGGCCCCTTGCGTGAAATCCTCGCCGAGGTCTCGCGCACCGAGGAGAGCGACTGGGCCCTGGCCTGGACCATCGAGACGCTGGTCTCGGCCCGAAGCGAGCGGGTGCCCGCCGGCCTGCTTTCCACGGTGGAACGCGAGATCTTCGACCTTGACCAGTACCAGCCCGCTGCCGCCGAGGCGGGCGTGACCCGGCTCGAACGCTCGCTCGTCCTGCCGGTGCTGCCCTATCAGGTTCTCGTCGACCGCGATCCGCCCGGTTTCCGCGACGTGCGCAAATATGTGGTCGGCGAGGACGGTTCCCTGCTGACGGGGTTTTAGAGGATGGGCAGAGGGCGTTCTTACCCTCCCCTGGAGGTATCGGCACTTCCTCTTGGAAGTGCCTGGGGTTGGCCCGCAGGGCCGGGGTGGGGTGTTCCTCCGTCGGAAAACTCTTTCCCTGATATTGATTGCCACGGGGTGCCTAGCCACTCCACCCCGATGCTTCGCATCGCCCCTCCCCCTCCAAGGGAGGGTAGAAAGGCCACGAGGACCCCATGACCGCTTCCCTCAATCTGATGGAAATCCGCGAAGCGGCGATCCGCGCGCATTATCCCCAGGCCCTGGCCGTGATGGAGGGCTTCGACCATGCGCCGCGCATCGCCAAGGCGAGGCCCGCGCAGGCGGGCAGCGCGCCGGCCGAACGCTCGCCCGGCATTCCAACCGCGACCGGCCGGCTGTTCCGCGCCACCACGCCGGGGCTGACCGCGCGCTCCAGCGCGGCCCAGGACGGCGTCCACTTGATCGCCCGCATCAGCCAGGCCGACCCGGGCGAAGCCTTGATGAGCCCGGCCCAGGCCAGCGTGCTGCAGGCTCTGCGCCGCTCCCTGGCCACCGCCATGGCGGTGGGCGAGCTTTATGAGGAGCGCACCGCCCTCGGCCAGCTCAAGCGCGACAATCGCGAGGGGCGCCTCGATCCGGCCCGGCGCGCCGAATTCGCCGAGCTCCTCGCGGCGGCCTCCCTCATCGGCCTGCATGTCACCGCCAACATGCTCTCCTTCCTGCTTGCCGCGCAGGCGAGCGAGGGCCAGGCCGAGGTCGGCGAACTCGATGAAATCCTCACCGACAATCCCTCCATCGCCCTGCAAGGCGCCTTGTGGGAGCTCGACGGCATCCTGAGCCGGATGGATGGCAGCCTCAAGCTGGTACCGACCCTGACCGCCTGGTGCGAGCGGCTGATGGAAGCGGTCGCCTTGCGCGCCGGTACCGCACCGCGCCTGGAAGCCTTCACCAGTGCCGCCTACCGCGTCGAGGCCGACGACTTCCAGCTCAACGGCTTCACGCCCGCCACCCACAAGCGCTCCACCGCGCTGACCATGGCCTTCAAGAAGCCGACCGAGGTGGTGGGCAACCACATCGCCAAATACCAGTCGATGAAGCTGGCCAAGATGCTGATGGCCTATGATTTCGACAAGCGCCTCAACCCCTTCGCCGAGCTCGGCGGCTTCATCTTCACCTTCATGGGCGACGGCAAGCCCGGCACCGGCAAGACCACGCTGATCCAGATGATGGCCGGCCTGCTCAACGATTACTGCAGCAATGCCGGCTATCCCTTCCGCTATGCCAACCTCTCTACCGAGAGCATCGACAGCTACCAGGGCAAGTCGGCCCAGAACGCCAAGGCCTTCATCCGCGAGATCATCGACCCCGCCGTGATCGGCTTCGGCACCATCGACGACATCGACCAGCTCGCCGGCAAGCGCGGAGACCGACAATCCTCCTCGGGCCAGCTCGAGATTACCGCCGTGCTGATGGAGAGCTTTGCCGGCGCCAATACGGTGGTGCGCGGCAATTGCACCTTCGGCATGTTCTCCAACTTCCCGGAGAATGTCGACGATGCCCTGCGCCAGCGCGCAGGCGCCCGCTTCCTGGTGGACGGGCCGCAGAGCAAGGAGGACTATATCGACCTGCTCTCCCTGCTGCTCGGCAAGCGCCACAAGATCCCGCTGGGCGAGCACGACCTCTTTGCCGCCCAGGAGATCAAGAAGGCGGTGGCCGCCTCCTACGAGGCGCATGCGCGCCCGCAGGAAGAGGCCCTGACCAAGGTGTTCGACAGCGTGCAGGGCAAGATCGGGGCGCTCGACACCGTCGCCAAGCTCGGCGCCTATCTCAAGGCGATCCAGGAGGCGGACGAACGCTTCACCGGCCGCGCCATCAAGAACATCACCGATGCCATCAAGGTCAGGGCAATGGATTTCGAGCTGCCGGACGAGTGGATGGAAAAGCCCGACCTCTTCCTCACCAAGGATTACGCCACCAAGCTTGCGATGATCTCCGAACTTGCCAAGCCGATCACGGTCGAGATGGTGATCCAGGAGATCAACCGTTACGCCGACAGCGAATTCCGCTATGCCGACAAGTCGGACGAGGCCGCCATCGATAATGCGGTGCGCGAGATGGGGCGCATGGAGGAAGCCAAGAAACGCTATCTGGAGCAGCGCGGAGCATGAGGCACGATGTCAGCACAGGGTCGGTTTCTGTCATCCCGGACGCGCTGCAGCAGGCAGTGATGCGGCGCAGATCCGGGACCGCCGGCAGGATGAGGCTCGTCTCCCTTGCGGTTCCGCATCTGCATCGCAGCATTTCATGCCGGGATGCGTGCGGAATGACAGATGGTCTTAGAAAGTCGCCGTCATGATGGAGCGCCTGATCGAAGCGGGGCTGATGTTCGGGAACCTCATCGAGGTCTCCTCCCCCACCATGGTGGCGCGCTACAATGCGGCGCTGGAGAAACTCATCGGCAAGCGCACCACGCTCACCGAATTTCACATCGACCTCTCCGGCTTCTCGCCGGAGGTCGGCGACGAGCTCGACGACATCCGCTACCTCAATCCCGAGGGCTGCAACCGGATGTTCATCCTGCTCAGCCTCGACCAGCTCAAGGCGCCGCTGCTGAATGCCCAGTTCTCGACCATGCGGTCGGTGCTGCGCAACTTCATCCAGGACAATGCCAGGGAACTGATGGCGCTCAGCGTGCGCGAGGCCGTGATGGGCGAACTCGTGCACTCGATGTGGCGCATCAAGAGCCCGGCCGACCTCTTGGAGCTGCGCTCCGTCACCGTCGAGGCCAACACGCCGACCGACCGGCTGGGCGAGGCCGAGCAGCTGTCGCGCCTGATCGAGGATTTCCGCGCCAAGGACGATCTGTGGCAGGACGACGCCTATATCGACACCATGATCAAGCTCGCCGGCCGGGTGGGCGACATCACCCGCCATCCGGTGCGTTTCCGCAAGACCGAGTACAGCCAGGGCAATTTCTACACCAACTATTTCGACGGGCTCTATCTGTTCAGAGACATGTCCTACCCCGCCATGCTCTATCGCGGGGTGGCCCCGGGTTTTCCCAAGATCGGTGCGGTGGAAACCAAGGATCTCGAAAGCGCCGTGGATGTCTGGCACTTCCTGCAGCTCAACGGCTTGATCACCTCTGTCTTCGAGGCTGCCGATCTCAATGCCAAGGCGCTGCTGCGCCAGCGGCTCGACTTCATGCTGGCCAATGTCCTCGCCGGCAAAGCCGACGCGCCGGCGGAACTGGCCCGCCTCAACCGCCAGGACCTGCGCCGCTTCGCCATGCGTCACGCCAATGACCTGCCGCCGGAATTCGAGGTGGTCGAGGCTGCCCTGCGCGCCGCCGAGCAGGGACTCAAGCCCCGCCTGCCCGGCCCGACGGAGCCGGGCTGCTTCTATCTCTATCGTGCTGCCCAACTGCCGGACCGTGATCTCGTCAACCAGCTCCTGAGCGAGTTCACGCCGCTCGACATCCGCCAGCTCTTCCTGTGCAACAAGCCCGCCTTCTACAAGGCCTATCAGGGCTGGACCGAGCGCAAGCAGAACTATGTGGTGGAGTTCCTGTCCAGGGACGAGGCGCTCAAGAACGACGAGGCCTGGGAGGATCTGTTCGGCGACGGCACGCCGGAGGAAGAGCCCCCGCCGCAGGCGGGACCCTGGGGCGCAATCCCGAAGGGATAAAGAACGGGTGGCTGGTCTTCAGAACCTGACTCTATGATCACAAACAGCGCGGAGAAAAGCTCAGTTTTGTCATACCCGGGCGTCCAGATACCGCCACTCGTCGAGAGTGCGGCACTGGCTTGCCGGGGCGAAGCCCGGCAATGACAGGAGCCGAGTTTTACAGATTTTCCGGTCAGGCTCTTCAGACCTGCCGGGGAGCCACCGCGCCGGAACGCGGGTCCGAACAACCGCCCCCTTGCCGGCCTCTTGGAAAGGCCCCACCTGTCGGATAGGAAGAAGCGGGCGAGATGCCCGCGCACACGGGAGAGTTCATGCTGCGCCTGTTCAAATGGTTCCTGATCGTCCTGGTGCTGGTGGTCGGCTATTGCTGGCTCGACCAGGTGCTGCCGCGCTACGACGTGGTGCGCATCGTCGGCACCGACACCAAGCGCCTCGACAGCTCCGGCTTCTTCGACAGCGAGGCGCCCAATGTGCAGGCGACCAACACGCGCGACGTGCGCTTCATCAACACCGTCTATCCCAGCGGCGCCCTCCGGGTGTATCGCAACGAGGATACCGACTGGGGCTTCCCCTGGTACTACAAGTTCGACTCCGGCAACCTGATGGCCGCCGCCCAGTCCTTCCAGTCCAGCTCCGAAAGCCCGAAATGGGTGGTGATCAAGAGCTATGGCTGGCGCGTCACCTATCTGACCATGTTCCCCAACGCGCTCTCGATCCGGGCAGCGACCGGGCCGGATGAATATGTCATTCCGTGGCTGCGGATCTTCGTGTTCGGCGGCCTGGCGATCGGGCTGATCTGGCTCTATTTCCGCCTGCGTCGCTTCAAGCGCGAGAGAATCGACCCGATGCTGACCCGCATCGAGGGCCACGTCAGTGCCGCCGCCGACGCCGTCGACGAACGGGCGGTGGCGGTGTCGAGCAGCGCCACCGGCTTCATGGCGCGGATCCGGCGTTGGCTCGACAGCTGGAAACCGAAGAACCAGCGGCGCTACAAGTAGGATCAAGTCTCGAGAATAGCTGACCTCGAGACTTCAGCCGCTCAGGCCGCCGCTCTGGCGATACCGTCGCCCACGATCGTCAGGGTCAGCGGTCCCGGCAGCATTTCGCCGATGGCCTCGAAGGCGGGATGCTCAAGCGTCACCGCCGGATCGAGTTCGATCACGCCCATGGTCTCGCCCTGCGCGAAGCTGAGCTTGGCGTTGAAGCGGCGGGCCAGCGCTTTCATGCTGGCGTTGTCGGCATGGGTGGAGACCTCGAGGCGGGTATAGCCGAGGCCGAGCGCGTGCAGCAGCAGGCGCGCGAACAGGCGCCCGCCAATGCCCTGATGCTGGCGGTGACGTTCGACGCTGAAGGCGATCTGAGCCGTCGGCTCCGCCAATTCGGGCAATTCGTGCAATTCGGCCGCACCGAGAACCTGGCCATCCTCGACATAACCGATCACGGTTGCACCATCGCGGAAGCTGCGCTCTGCATAGTCGGCGACGAAGGCGGCGCTGATGCCGCCGTTGAAACGGTCATGCCGGCTTTCGCGGTCCAGCCGCAGCAGGTGATCGCGAAACTTCGGCAGATCGGACGGTCTCAACTGCCGGATAATGCCCCTGGGGGCCATGGTGGTGATCTGGTTCATCTCGCAGTCCTCGTGGCTTACCCCCGAGTCGTCACCTCCCTAGGATCCAAGATATTGTGCACCGCAACATGAATTGCAAGAAATCTCTGCCGCACCGCACACAGGGCTGCCATGCAGGAAAAAGACGCCTGCCGTTTTCCTGGCACGGCCGGCCTCTCTGTCGGATGCGCGCCCATATTCACCCGGGTAATATTGACATCGATTTCGCCCGAGCTTATCCTCCGGGTTAAACTGGATCAGCGATCATGACCCATCTTGCCCTCATCGCCTTCGCCGGACGCAAGTGTCTGGCCGAAGGGGATGCCATCACCGTTGCCATCGCCATCCGCCAGGCCCAGGACGCGGGCGAGGCCTCGCCGGTGCATGTTTTCGAAGAGGCGACGGGCAGACCTGTCGATCTCGACCTGCGCGGCACGCCGGAGGACATCCGCGCGCGCTATGCCCTGATCGAGCCGCCGCCGCGCGGGCCGGGGCGTCCCAAGCTCGGCGTCGTCGCCCGCGAAATCACCCTGCTGCCGCGTCATTGGGATTGGCTGGCCTCCCAGCCGGGCGGTGCCTCCGTGGCGCTGCGCCGGCTGGTCGACGAGGCACGCCATGCCTCCGAGGCGACGGACCGGCTGCGCGAGGCGCGCGAGGCCGCCTACCGTTTCATGAGTGCCATGGCCGGCGACGAGCCCCATTATGAGGAAGCGATTCGCGCCCTGTTTGCCGGCGACGACGAAAAATTCGCTGCCATGATCGCCGGCTGGCCCGACGACATCAGCAGGCATGCGCATAAGCTGGCCAAAGCTGCCTTTGCGATCGCACCACACGGCGAGAGTCAAATCCCCTATCAGGCTGCGATCGCCGGTCGTCGCGCCTAAAAAAGGCGCCATGTAAGGCCCCGTGGCCCCGCTCCGGCCCCTGTCGTCGGCATGCGAGCGGGCCCTTGGCATAACTCCTTTGCCGGCCACGTGAATTTTGACTTTTTGCGTCGCAGAAAAATTTCGGTCCGGGCGAAAATTTTTCTTGCATGTGACGTCCATTCTCCCTATTTCCCGCCTTGCCCAATTTCGCACGTGCCTGTGGCCGCGTGTCGGTCGGTGGACATCCAGACAAGAGGCTGGACGGTCGCCAGGGATGTACAGGGATCGCGGCAGTGATCCCCTGAGGTGATCAGGCATCGTTCAAGTGCCGACATCATCTAATCCCGAACAACGATCGGCAGCCGGAGGCGACCGGTGAACCCCGTACTCCGCGGGGGACGCAGCTTGAAGCAACGACGAACGGGCTTTTTTGGTCTCGGCTGGTTTCCATATCCAGCGACTGAAGAGGCTTGTTTCTCTTTGCCAGGCGTGCGGACCGGGTATCCCGATCCAATCCAAGGCAGTTTCGAACCATGCAGCGGCTTGATCCGTTGTGTGGCGATTTGCATCCCGTCGCGGTGAGGCATCCGGCCTTTCCGGCGGTGGGCGGCGCGTCAGCATCGAACGTCCGCGGCTCCACCCCGCGGCGGCGGTGGTGTCGCACCGATCTGTGACACCCTTTGGATTCTGGGGAGACCCGCCATGACCGACCGCATCCTCGACTATCTCCGACGTACCCCCGCCGACGGCCCCCGGCTCGTCGTCGATCTCGACGTGGTGGAGCGGAACTATTCGGCATTCGCGCATGCGCTCCCCGACACCCGCGTCTTCTACGCCGTCAAGGCCAACCCGGCCCCGGAGATCCTCAACCTGCTGGCCAGCCTCGGCTCCAGCTTCGACTGCGCCTCCGTGGTGGAGATCGAGCAGGTCCTGGCCACCGGCGCCGGCGCCGATCGCGTCTCCTTCGGCAACACCATCAAGAAGGAGCGTGACATCGCCCGCGCCTTCGAGCTCGGCGTGCGCCTGTTCGCCGTCGACTGCGTGGCCGAGGTCGAGAAGATCGCCCGCGTCGCGCCCGGTTCGCGCGTGTTCTGCCGCATCCTGTGCGATGGCGCCGGCGCCGAATGGCCGCTGTCGAAGAAGTTCGGCTGCGCGCCTTCCATGGCGCCCGACGTGCTCGAGCAGGCCCAGATCCTCGGCCTCACCGCCTATGGCGTGTCGTTCCACGTCGGCTCGCAGCAGGGCAATGTGCAGGCCTGGGACAGCGCCCTGGCCACCGCCGCCGGCATCTTCCGCGAAATGGCCGAGCGTGGCATCACGCTGTCGATGGTGAACATGGGCGGTGGCTTCCCTGCCAAATATCTGCGCGCCATGCCAGGCGTGCCCGCCTATGGCGAAGCGATCTTCAACGCGCTGCGCACCCATTTCGGCAACCAGCTGCCCGAGACCATCATCGAGCCGGGCCGCGGCATGGTCGGCGATGCCGGCATGATCGAGGCCGAGGTGGTGCTGGTGTCCAAGAAAGCCGAAACGGACGAGATCCGCTGGGTCTATCTCGACATCGGCAAGTTCCATGGCCTTGCCGAGACCATGGACGAAGCCATCCGCTACCCGATCCGTACCAACAGGGACGGTGACGCCAAGGCGCCCTGCGTCCTGGCCGGACCGACCTGCGACAGCGTCGACGTGCTCTACGAGAAGACCCCCTATGATCTTCCCGTGAGCCTGTCGATCGGCGACAAGGTGCTGATCGAAGCCTGCGGGGCCTACACCACCACCTATTCCACCATCGGCTTCAACGGCTTCCCGCCGCTGGCCTCCGTGGTGATCTGACAAGGGTGTCATCCCGGACGCATCTCAGCATGCAATGATGCGATGCAGATCCGGGACCGCTCTGGCGTCTCATCCTGAACCCAGTCCCGTGTCTGCGACGCATCGCTTTGCGCTGCATCGCGCACGGGATGACCTCCCATCGTCCCGTACGGCCGTTTCATCGGTGCGAGGGCTGTCGCTCTATCCTTTGAAGGAGCCACGGCCATGATCCGTATTGTCCAGGAAGCCTCCTCCCATCTCGAAGCTCGCGAGACCCTGCTCGACGCCTGCTTCGGTCCGTCCCGCTTCGCCAAGACCAGCGAGCGCCTGCGCGAAGGCCGCCTGCCGGCCAAGGGCCTGGCCTTCGCCGCCGTCGATGACGGCCGGCTGATCGGCACGCTGCGCTTGTGGAACATCTCCGCCGGCCCCGGCCGCCCGGCCCTGCTGCTGGGACCGCTCGCCGTCGATATCAGCTATCGCAGCGAGGGTCTCGGCGCGCGCCTGATGTGGCATGGCATCGGCTACGCGCAGGAATATGGACACAAGGCCATTCTCCTGGTGGGCGATGCCCCTTATTACAGCCGTTTCGGCTTTTCGACCGACCTCACCGAGCGCCTTTGGCTGCCCGGTCCGGTGGAGCGCAACCGCTTCCTCGGCCTGGAGCTGGTGCCCGACGGGCTGGTGGGAGCGGCCGGCCTGGTGAACGCCACCGGCGAACTCGAAACCGCGCCCGATTTCGCGGCGCTCGTCGCCGAGGCGGCCAACGACACCGGCTTGCGTTTCGCGGCGTAGTTTTCGAAATTGGAGTGTCGACCTCCAGGTCGACATTCTTGAAACACCGCCATTCGGCAATGCCGAGCCCGTTGGAAGGACATGTCGACCTGAAGGTCGACACTCCGTGTCATCCCCGCTTCACATTCACGCGACAAAACTTGCACCCGCCGGTCCCAGCGCCTAAACGCTGGGGCTTGCACATTTTGGAGGATTGAATGGCTCAATGGCCTGTCTACGGTAAGATTTCCGGCCCCGTCGTGATCATTGGTTTCGGTTCGATCGGTCGCGGCGTGCTGCCGCTGATCGAGCGTCATTTCGAATATGACAAGGAGCGCATGGTCATCATCGACCCGCATCCGCTCGATGCCGACCGCAAGATCATCGAGGAGCACGGCATTCGTTTCGTGCAGGAGGCCGTTACCAAGGACAACTACAAGAGCCTGCTGCAGCCCTTGCTTACCGCCGGCGGCGGCCAGGGCTTCTGCGTCAATCTCTCGGTCGACACCGGTTCCGTCGACATCATGGAATTTGCCCGCAGCCTCGGCGCGCTCTACATCGATACGGTGGTCGAGCCCTGGCTCGGCTTCTATTTCGACAAGAATGCCGGCCCGGAAGCGCGCACCAACTACGCCCTGCGCGAAAGCATGCTGGCCGCCAAGCGCCGCACGCCCGGCGGTCCCACCGCCGTTTCCTGCTGCGGCGCCAATCCCGGCATGGTCTCCTGGTTCGTTAAGCAGGCCCTGCTCGACGTCGCCGAGGCCACCGGCCACGGCTCGGCCGATCCCAAGACCCGCGAGGAATGGGCCGCGCTCGCCCGCAAGGTCGGGGTCAAGGGTATCCACATCGCCGAGCGCGACACCCAGCGCGCCAAGCATCCCAAGCCCCGCGGGGTGTTCGTCAACACCTGGTCGGTGGAGGGCTTCATCTCCGAAGGCATGCAGCCGGCAGAGCTGGGCTGGGGCACGCACGAGACCTGGATGCCCGAGACCGGCCGCACCCACAAGGAAGGCTGCGGCGCGGCGATCTATTTGCTGCAGCCCGGCGCCAACACCCGCGTGCTGAGCTGGTGCCCGACGCCCGGCCCGCAATATGGCTTCCTCGTCACCCATAACGAAGCGATCTCGATCGCCGACTATCTGACGGTGCACGAGAATGGCGAGGCGGTCTACCGCCCGACCTGCCACTACGCCTATCACCCGGCCAATGACGCCGTGCTCTCGCTGCACGAGATGTTCGGCGCCGCCGGCAAGGCGCAGGACAAGTTCGTCATCCTCGACGAGAAGGAAATCGAGGACGGCGCGGACGAACTCGGCGTGCTGCTCTACGGCCATGGCAAGAACGCCTATTGGTACGGCTCCCAGCTCACGGTCGAGGAGACCCGCAGGCTCGCGCCCTACCAGAACGCCACCGGCATGCAGGTCACCTCGGCCGTGCTCGCCGGCATGGTCTGGGCCCTGGAGAATCCGGACGCGGGCATCGTCGAGGCCGACGAAATGGATTTCCGCCGGTGCCTCGAGGTGCAGAAGCCCTATCTCGGCCCGGTCAAGGGCTACTACACCGACTGGACCCCGCTCGACGGCCGCCCCGGTTTCTTCCCGGAGGACATCGACACCTCCGACCCCTGGCAGTTCCGCAACATCCTGGTGCGGTAAGCCACTTTACCTTCTCCCCTTGCGGGAGAAGGTGCCCGAAGGGCGGATGAGGGGTGGACGAAACCCCTCCCAGCACGAAACTGCTCAGGCCTCTGGATGGAAACCATGAAGCCTGAGCAACGCGATTTCGCACGTAAATTGCGTCACGATCTTACGGATGCTGAGGCCAAGCTTTGGCATCTTTTGCGCGGCCGTCGGCTTGCTTATTTGAAGTTCCGCCGCCAGGTACCGATCGGGCGTTATGTCGTCGACTTCGTCTGCCTTAGATATCGCCTCATCATCGAGGCGGATGGCTCCCAGCACGCCGAGAGCACGCACGACCACATTCGTGACAGCTGGCTGGCGGCACAAGGGTTTACAATCGTCCGTTTCTGGAATGCCGACATCCTGCAATCTCCCACGGTGGTCCAGGACACCATTCTGGCTCGGGCTGGGCTGCCTTGGTAGGATGGGGTGCGTCCACCCCTCATCCGCCCCTTCGGGGCACCTTCTCCCGCAGGGGGAGAAGGCTATCGGTTGGCGTTGCGCTTTCAAAAAATCCCCCTTCTCCCTTGCGGGAGAAGGGACCGGCAGGCGGATGAGGGGTGGCGATCCCTATCCGAACCCTTTTCCCGGTCTGTTCGAAAGGCCCTTGCTTGCCACCAGTTTCTCGAGCGCCGACAGCCAGTGTTCGTAGTAATGCGAGCCATCGTCGGCAGGCGCCGCCGCGATCTCGCGGCCCAGCGCTTCGGCCCATTCCGGCCAGGTGAACACGCCTTTTCCGTGGAGGGAGACGGCAAGCGCGAAGGCGCGAGCCTCCCAGGGCTCCCGGAACACGGGTTCGCCACGATCGCGCGGAATGGACGGAATGGCGTCAAGCGGGGTCAAGATAGCTCTCCCACAGATCGAGCATCACTGTCAGCGTCGGGTCGGCCTGCGGCCCCCAGAGCTCGGTGCCGGCGAAGCGCACCGTATAGAGCCATTCGGGGTTCTCGCCTTCGCCATGGGCGTTGCTGTCCGGCAGCACGAACATGCCATGCGCCTCCACGACGGTGCCGAGATGGCCGCGCGCATAGCGCGGCAGCCTTGTATGGGTGATCTTGTGCTCGTTGCGCGCCCTGACGCCTTCGCCGACGGCAAAACGCGCGGGCTGGGTGACCGGGCGGTCGCAGCGGGTACCGGCGGCGAGCGCAGCCGGCACCTCGGCGGCCTTGATCACGCGCTTTAGCGGTTTTCCCGGCTCGATCACCCGCCCCTCGGCAAGCTCGGCCTCGCTGACCAGCGCTTTCGCCAGCAGCAGCTTGATCAAGGCCTTGATCCAGATCTCGTAATAGGAGGAGGACAGATAATCCGCCGGCGGCAGGCTCTCGCGCGCATAGCGCCCGGCATCGAGCGGCCAGGAGCCGGTCGCGCCCATCGCCAGCGTCACGGCCAGCGCCCGCTTCTCCCAGTCGGCATGGAAGAAAGGTTCGTCCTTTTCCGGCGCGATCGGCCCGAAGCCCATCATGCCGCCGAGGTCCTGCGCACCGTTCATGGCAAACTCCGAGCAAGGCAAGGCCAAGAACCTGTCTTACGCGGAGTCGGTCCTGCTTGGCAAAGCAATGAAGCCTCAGCCCCGCCCCGGCAGCATGCTCTGCAGCACGCCGTCGCGATCCCACAGCCAGTGCTTGAAGGCGGCGGCCACATGCAGCAGGACGAGGCCGATCAGCACGAAGGCGATGCGGTGATGCAGCGCCTTCATCCGTTCGGAAAGCTCGAAATCGGGCGCAACGAGATTGGGAACATGCCCTCCTCCGGGCAGCTGGATCGGCAGCGGCAGCGGCGAGGCCGAGATCATCACATAACCGGTGACCAGCATGGCGAAGATCAGGCCATAGAGGGCGACATGCACGGTCTTGCTCAGCACGCGTTCATGGCGCGGCATGCTCTCCGGCAATACCGGCGCGCGGGCCAGGAGGCGCCAGGCGGCGCGCAACGCCATCAGCAGGAAGACGAGAGCGCCCAGGCTCTTGTGCAGCTGGTAGAGATCGAACCGCTGGCCCTGGTCCTCCACCCATTCCACCATAGCAAGGCCGAGCCCCAGCATGAACAGGATGAGGGCAGCGCAGGACCAATGCAGGAATTGCCCGGTCGCGCTCCAGCGATGGCTGCGGGATGCCGTTCCCTTCATCACCACCCTCGTCACTGGGCAAGTCTTTCTCATTGAGCTTGCGCTTCCGTGGTGACGATCAGGTCGACGTCGTTGCTGATCGCCGGAAAGCCCGCGCTCATGTTGAAGGCGAGCCGCTTGATCACGCCCGTCGCCCGGAAGCCGATCTGCGAGCTTCCCCTGTCGGCCGGCTTGTCCAGGGCGACATCGATGGTGAGCGGTCGGGTAATACCTCGGATGGTGAGATCGCCGGTGACCCGGGCGTGGCTGTCATCGACCTTCTCGACCTTGGTGGAGGTGAAGGTGATGGTGGGATATTGCGCCACGTCGAAGAAGGCATCGGTACGCAGATAGTCGTTGAAGGAGGGCGAGCCGACATCGACTGATTTCGCCGCCACCTTGAAACTGACGCGGCTAGCGGCGGGGTTGTCGAAATTGATCGAGATCCTGCCGTCGAAATCGCGGAAGCGCCCCTTGGTGCGTGGCCAGCCGATGCCGTCGACGACGAAGCCCACCGAGGTCCGCGCCGGATTGATGCGCCAGTTGCGCGCCTGGGCGGAATCGGCCTGGCTCGCGCCAATGAGGCAGGCGACTAGGGGAATGACTCCCAGCGAGAGGCTCTTCAGTCTTGCGGTGGTCGTGCTTGCGGTGGTCATGGCTCAGTTCCGTCTCGATCCGTCACGCAGAAGGTTCGTCTGGAAAACACACCGTGCTGGATTTTATTCGTAACCCTGGCAATTGCCCGATCACAACGGGGTGAACGGGCAGGCCATACTCCGCCTTCTCTGGCACCGTCATTGACAACGCCACCCGCCTGGCGCATTGGGCTCGCCCCCAATTTTCATGATCGGTGCCACCATGCTGCCCACGACCGTGAAAGACTTGGCTTGCCTCGGCGAGCGCATCGTCGTCCTCGGCCCTTCCAATGCCGGCAAGTCGACGCTGGCCGTCGCCCTCTCCAAAAAGCTCGCGGTGCCCGCCGTGCATCTCGACCAGCTCCACCATCTGCCCCATACCGATTGGCAGCCCCGGCCGGAGGCCGAGTTCGCGGCCCTGCACGATGCTGCCATCATGGAAGAGCGCTGGGTGATGGAGGGCAACTATTCGCGCCTGATGCCTCAGCGCTTCGCCCGGGCGACGGGTGCGATCCTGATCACCTCCCATCACTGGCTGCGCTTCTATCGCTATCTCAAGCGCACGCTGGTCAACCGCTCCAGCCGCGCCGGCCATCTGGAGGGCGCCAAGGACAGTCTCAAATGGGAGATGGTCCACTGGATCCTGGTCAAGACTCGCGACAGCTCCAGCAAATATGCCGCGATCATCGGCCAATCCGGCCTGCCCGCCGTCGAATGCCACACGGCAAAGGCACTCAACGAACTCTATCGGGCCTGGGATTTGTAGGGACCACCCTTCCTGGGACCGGCGGCTTCCAGCCGGCTTTGCAACCACTGTACTCGTCAAGAAGGAAGAGCCGGCTGGAAGTAGCGATCCCAGAAAACCGGCGCTGCGCCTATCGCTTGTTCGGTCTTGATACCGTTGGGCTCATCCCCCGATCTCCTCCTTGCGCCTGGCGATATAGGCATCAACAGCCTCACGCACGGCCGGATCGAGGGGCGGCGGGACATAGGCATTCCGCGTTTTTTTCCAGACATCCAGTGCACGGTCGGTCGCCGTGCGCTCGCCGGCGTCGCGCCAGTTCTCGAAATTGGACCAGTCGGAGAGCACGGGGCGATAGAAGGCGTTCTCGTAGCGGGCGAGCGTGTGGGGCGAGCCGAAGAAATGGCCGCCCGGCGCCACACCCCGGATGGCATCAAGGGCGATCTCGTCGTCGCCGAACTCGACGGGCTTGAGGATCTCGGCCCAGCCGCGCAGCAATTCGGCGTCGATCACGATCTTTTCGAGGCTCGCCGACAGCCCGCCTTCGAGCCAGCCGGCCGCGTGATTGATGAGATGGCTGTGGCTCATGATCGCCGCCCAGAGCGAGAAGCTGGTCTCCCAGGTCGCCTGGGCGTCCGGGGCCGGGCTGGCATTGACGGCGCTGGTGCGCACCGGCACGCCGAGGCGCCGGCCGAGCTGGGCCGTCGCCAGGGCCGCATTGACATATTCGGGCGTTCCGAAGGCGGGGGAGCCGGTCTTCATGTCGACATTGGAGGTGAAGCCGCCCATCACGCAGGGCGCGCCAGGCCTCAGCATCTGGCAGAGCGCGATGATCGACAGGGCCTCGGCCGTCTGCTGCACCAGGGCACCGGCGAGGGTCACCGGGGCCATCGCGCCCATCAGCGTGAAGGGCGTGATCACCACGCATTGGCCATGTTCGGCCATGATCATGATGCTGTCGAGGATGTCCTCGTCGACCACGCGGGGCGAATTGACGTTGGTCACCGTCATCAGGGTCGGGCGTTCGGCGAGGGTTTCGATGCTGCAGCCATGCTCGATCGCCGAAAGCGCCAGCGCATCGCGTGCCTGCACGCCGCCGACGCCGCGCGCCGCCCAGACCAGATCCGACAATTCAATATGGGCGCGGTACATTTCCAGATGCCGCACAGGGACGGCGACATCGACCGGCTCCACCACCACGCCGCCCTGCCAATGCAGCAGCCCGAGGCCGTTGGTGATCTTGAGGATGTCGCGGAAGGCCTCGAGGTCGCCATAGCGGCGGCCGCGATCGAGGTCGCGGATGTTGGGCGCGCCGTTGACGGGGCCGAAATTGACGACATTGCCGCCCACATGCAGGTCCCGTTCGGGATTGCGGGCATGCAGGACGAAGCTGCCGGGCGCCTTGGCCAGCATGGCCTCGACGATGTCGCGGCCGAGGCGCACCATCTGCGTCGCTTCGTCGACCAGGGCGCCATGGGCGGCATAGGCCTGGCGCGCCCTCGGGCTGAGGATCTTCATGCCGTCGGTTTCGAGCAGCGCATAGGCGGCATCGAGGATGCGCTCGACCTGCTCGGGCGAGAGGATATCGACCGGCGCGAAGCGGTTGGTCAGCCGCGGCAATTGCGTCGTCAACGGTCCAGTGTTGCGGGCGCCGCGCTCGCGCCGGCCGGCACGGCCGTGCTCAGACCCGGTGTTTTCCCGGCTCATCCGCGCAGCCTCCCGCCATTGGGATCGTGCAGGGGTGCCGCGCGCAGGATGGCCGGACGATCCTCACCGAAAATGTCGATGGCGAAGGCGGCACCCTCCTCGTGATACTCGCTCTTGACGTAGCCGATGGCGAGGCTCTTGCCGACATAATGGCCATAGCCGCCCGAAGTGACATGGCCGACGACCTTGCCGTCCTTGAGGATCGGCTCGTAGCCGATCACCTCGGTATCGGTATCGACCTCCAGCACCGCAAGCCGCCGCTTCGGGCCGCGCTCGCGCTCCGCCAGCACGGCGTCACGGCCGGTGAAGCCCTCTTTCTTGAAGTCGATGAAGAGGTCGAGCCCGGTTTCGGCCGGGGTGTAATCAGGCCGGAAATCCTTGTTGAAGGAGCCATAGCCCTTTTCGAGGCGCAAGGAAGAGAGCGCCCTGCCCCCGAACAGTTTGAGTCCGAGGTCGGCGCCCGCTTCGACGATCTCGTCATAGAGCGTGGCCTGGAAATCCGGCGTGCTCCAGACTTCATAGCCGAGCTCGCCGGTGAAGCCGGCGCGCGAGAAGATCACCGGGGACATGCCGACCGCCGTCTCCTTGACGGCGAAGAGCTTGAAGGCGTCCGGCGAGAGATCCTCGCGCATGAGGCGCTGCATCAGCGTGCGGGCGTTCGGGCCGGCAACGGAAAAGCCCGTCAGGGTCGAAGCCGCCGAGCGCACATGCACGTTTTCGGGCGGCTCTTGCTGCCAGAACCAGCGCAGGTGATAAGCCTCGGCAAAGCCCGAGCCGATCAGGAGATAGCGATCGATGGCGAGGCAGGCGATGGAGAGATCGCCGACGATGCGGCCCTGCGAGTTGAGCATCGGCGCGATCGCCATGCGACCCGGGCGGGGCAGCTTGCAGGCCAGCAGCTTGTCGAGCCAGGCGCGCGCACCGGCGCCGGTGATCTCGTATTTGCCGTAGTTGGACGTTTCATAGAGACCGACGGCTTCGCGCACGGCCAGGCATTCGGCCTTCACATAGGGGAAGGCGTTGGAGCGCCTGTAGGTGGGATTCTCGACGGGTTCGACGCCCGGCGGGGCAAACCAGAGCGCGTGTTCCAGGCCGAAATTGGCGCCGAACACCGCGCCGGCCTTCTTCAGGCGGCCATAGACCGGCGTGCGGCGCAGCGGGCGGGCATCCGGCAGTTCCTCGTTCGGAAAGGCGAGGCGGAAGCGGCGGCGATAATTCTCGATCACCTTGGCCTTGGTGTAGCGCGGCGTGGCGAACACGCCGAAGCGGGCGACGTCCATGGCCATGATGTCGGCGCCCGGATCGCCCTCGGCCATCCAGCGCGACAGGGTCAGCCCGATGCCGCCCCCCTGGCTGAAGCCCGCCATCACGGCGCAGGCGACCCAGAAATTCGGCAGGCCCCTGATCGGGCCGACCAGCGGATTGCCATCGGGGGCGAAGGTGAAGGGCCCGTTGATCGATTTCTTGATGCCGGCGCGCCCGACGGCCGGAAAATGCTCGAAGCCGACTTCCAGCTCGGGGGCGATGCGGTCGAAATTGTCGGGCAAGAGCTGGGTGGCGAAATCATCCGGCGTCTTGTCGACCGACCAGGGCGTGCAATTGTGCTCATAGGTGCCGAGCAGCGCGCCCTTACCCTCCTGGCGCACATAGATCTCGCCGGAGAAATCGGTGGTGTTGATGATCTCCTTCTCGAGGCCCTCCAGCTCCGGGATGGCTTCGGTGACGATGTAATGGTGCTCCATCGCCAGCACCGGCAGCTCGATGCCGACCATGCGCCCGATCTCGCGAGCCCACAGGCCGCCGGCATTCACCACATGCTCGGCATGGATGGAGCCCTTGTCGGTGGCGACGTCCCAAGAGCCGTCGGGACGCTGGCTGAGGCCGGTGACCCGGGTGAAGCGATGGATCTCGGCGCCGAGCTTGCGGGCCGCGGCGGCATAGGCGTGGGTGGTGCCCCAGGGATCGACATGGCCGCCATCCGAGCGCCAGAGCGCACCGGTGAAGTATTTCTCCTCGATCAGCACGTTGCGCCGCTTGGCTTCGGCCACCGGGATGATCTCGGTTTCCATGTCGAGGTAGCGGGCCCGGCTGGCGACCAGGCGCAGATAGTCCATCTCGCCCTCATTGGCGGCGAGCATCAGGCCGCCATTGGCGTGGATGCCGCAGGACTGACCCGTCAGCGCCTCCAGCTCGCGATAGAGGTCGATCGTATATTTCTGCAGCTTGGAGACGTTGGCATCGCCATTGAAGGTGTGCATGCCGCCGGCGGCGTGCCAGGTCGAGCCCGAGGTCAGCTCGTTCTTCTCGATGAGGGCGACGTCCGTCCAACCGATCTTGGCCAGGTGATAGAGGATGGAACATCCCACCACGCCCCCGCCGATCACCACGGCACGCACTTCGCTCTTCATTCTCGAGACCCTTTCAAAGCATGAGTCCCTGATACACGACATCAGCCCGCTTCGCGACGATGGTAGGGAAAACGCATCGATGACAAAACAAACATGATGAGAGTCAACTTATCGGGCCTTACGACCTAAAAGTTTGAATTATAAACAATTGGTAGAGATGGAAACGAACATTTCAGGCATGGGCCCGATCTTGCGGAGTACAGCGCAAGACAGGTGGATCGATCTCCAGATCGACCATCTTGAAACTGCCCCGCTCGAAGGAAGATGGTCGATCCAGCTCCATCAAATAATGGAGCTGAGGAGATCGACCCACCAATCTGGCTCCTGCCCGCCTCACCCTGTCGCGAAGCGGGCCTCCAACAGGTCCAGCTCGCGCACCAATTTGCGAGCTACCTCGTCCGAAAGCCGCCGTGTCCGGGCGTATTGGAAGATCTCGTCGCGCTCGGCCCTGAGGCCCGCCAGGCGCAGCTGGCGCTCGATCTCGTCGATCCGGCGAGTCAGCTCGGCTTCCTCGCCGGTCTGCAGATGCCCGTCGATGCGCTGGCGATAGAGTTCCATGATGCGCACGCTGGCATCGACATAGAGATCGGCATCGCTGCGTCCCAGTCCCAATTCGTGCTGGGTGCGCTCGATCGCCTTGATGGCGGCCTCCGCCGCAGCGATGCGGGCCTGGTCCTCCTCTTCCTGATGGGACGGTTCGGGCGGCAATTCCAGGCCCTTGAGCAGCCGGGGAAGCCCCACGCTCGCTGCCACCAGGGACATCACGATCACCCCGGCCGCCAGGAAGATGGCGAGATCGCGCGCCGGGAAGGGCGAACCGTCGGTCAGGGCCAGAGGCAGCGTCAGCACGCCGGCCAGGGTGATGGCGCCCCGCACGCCGGCGAGCGAGGCGGCGGCGATCAGCCGCCAGCTTGGCAGCATCACCGCCTTGCCCTTGCGGGCGGCGCGGAACAGGGTGAAGCGCAGCGAGGTCCACACCCACAGGAAACGCAGGATCGCCAGCGCCAGCGTGATGGCGAGGACGTAGACGATCATCCAGATCGCCCCATGGCTCTCGGCCGCAGCCGCGACGATCTGGGGAATCTGCTCGCCGAGCAGCACGAAGATGATGCCGTTGGCCGCGAACTGCACCATGTCCCACACCGCGCCGCCGCGCATGCGGGCCGCGACCAGCGACTGCCCCAAACGCTCGACATAGCTCATGGTCATGCCGGCGGCGACGGCCGCCAGGATGCCGGAGCAATGCAATTCTTCGGCCAGGAGGTAGGCGGCGAAGGGGATCAGCAGGCTGACCAGCACCTGGGAGCCCGCCTCGTCGCCGAAGCGGCGCGCAACCCAGCGATTGGCGAGGGACGCACCCCAGGTGACGGCAATGCCGATGGCAATGCCCCCGCTCGCCACCCACAGGAAGGTGCCGAGCGCACTGGTGAAGGAGAAGGTGCCGGTCAGGGCCGCGGCGACGGCAAAACGCATGCAGACCAGGCCGGAGGCATCGTTCAGCAGCGATTCGCCTTCCAGCACATGCATCAGCCGCTTGGGGATGGGCACTCGGGCCGCGATGGCCGATACCGCGATCGGATCCGTCGGCGACAGCACGGCGGCGAGCGCAAAGGCCACCGCCAGCGGCATGGACGGGATGATCCAGTGAATGAAGAAGCCGACCCCGATCACGGTGAACACAACCAGGCCGAAGGCGAGCTCGAGGATGGTGCCCTTGTCGCGGAACAGGCCATCCTTTGGAATGCGCCAGCCATCCAGGAACAGCAGTGGCGGCAGGAACAGGAGGAAGAAGACCTGCGGATCGAGCTCGACCCTGAAATTGGCAAAGGACGCGATGAGCGCGCCGAAGCCGATCTGAACCAGTGGCAGAGGCAGGACGATGGGCAGCATCCTGGCCAGCGCGCCGCTGAGAACGACCGCCAGCAACAACAATAGAATGACCGAGATCGTCTCCATGCCCGCCTTGTCCGCTCGTGTTGCGGTCAGGCTAGGAAGCGGCTGTTAAGATATTGTTGACCAGTCCGAGTTTTCACCAGCACGCGGGCAGATGGGCCCATCCGGCATTGCTGCCGGACGACCGAGAATTTTCCAAGGAACCCAGGCTACGACCAAGCCTCATCAACGCAATAACGCACAACAACAGGCGCAGGACGGCCAAGGGATGGGCATAGCCGCAATTGTCCATTGCGCGACATGTTGGCTTAATTCTAAAGCATTTTGCGATTAGACGGAGTCACCAAGAATCGCAAAGACGCGTCAGAACAATAACCTAGAGCAAATAAGCGTTCACGCTTGAACGCGCTTTGCTCTAGGTTGAACCAGATGGTGGGCCGACAAAAATCTGGGCTGCCTTGCCGGTAAAGCGGCGTCGGGGGAAACAACATGTCTTCTTACAAATCCATTGAGCAAAATCCGAAATATCAGGAACTGGTGCGGCGCCGAAGAACGCTCAGCCTCACGCTTTCGGCAATCATGATGATCATCTATTTCGGCTTCATCCTGGTCGTGGCCTATCTGCCGGGCGTGCTCGGGCAGCATCTGGGCACCGGCGTCACCACCATCGGCATTCCGATCGGCATCCTCGTCATCATCGCGGCCTTCATCCTCACCGGCATCTATGTCCGCAAGGCCAATGCGGAATTCGACACGCTGACCCAGGAGATCGTCAAGGAGGCACGCGGATGAAGCGCAGCACCCTCGCCCTCGCCGCCTTCCTGCCGGCTCTCACCGCCACCCAGGCCCTCGCCGACGCGGTCTCCGGACCGGTCCAGCAGCAGGCGACCAACTGGCACGCCATCGTCATGTTCGGCCTGTTCGTCCTTCTCACGCTGGGGATCACCGCCTGGGCCGCCAACCGCACCAAATCGGCCTCGCAATTCTACACGGCGGGCGGCGGCATCACCGGCTTCCAGAACGGCCTTGCCATTGCCGGCGACTTCATGTCAGCGGCCTCCTTCCTCGGCATTTCCGGCCTGGTCTACATGAAGGGCTATGACGGCCTGATCTATTCGATCGGCTGGCTGGTCGGCTGGCCCATCGTCACCTTCCTGATCGCCGAGCCCCTGCGCAATCTCGGCAAGTTCACCTTCGCCGACGTCGCCTCCTTCCGCTTCAAGCAGACGCCGATCCGCGTGCTCGCAGCCTTCGGCACGCTGGTGACGGTGGCCTTCTACCTGATCGCCCAGATGGTCGGCGCCGGCAAGCTGATCCAGCTGCTGTTCGGGCTGCAATACAGCTACGCCGTCGTCATCGTCGGCGTCCTGATGATGCTCTACGTCACCTTCGGCGGCATGGTCGCCACCACCTGGGTGCAGCTGATCAAGGCCTGCCTGCTCTTGGGCGGCGCCACCTTCATGGCCCTGATGGTGCTGCTCACCTTCAACTTCAGCCCCGAAGCCCTGTTCGCCAAGGCGGTGGAGGTCCATCCCAAGGGCGCGGCGATCATGCAGCCGGGCACGCTCGCCAATCCGCTCTCGGCCATCTCGCTCGGCCTCGCCTTGATGTTCGGCACGGCCGGCCTGCCGCACATCCTGATGCGCTTCTTCACCGTCGCCGACGCGAAGGAAGCCCGCAAATCGGTGTTCTACGCCACCGGCTTCATCGGCTATTTCTACATCCTCACCTTCATCATCGGCTTCGGCGCCATCACTCTGGTGTCGACCAACCCGGCCTTCCTGACTGATCCGTCCAAGGGGCTGGAGGCGATCCGGGGCGGCATCAACATGCCCGCCATCCATCTGGCCGACGCGGTCGGCGGCGATGTCTTCCTCGGCTTCATCGCCGCCGTCGCCTTCGCCACCATCCTGGCCGTGGTCTCCGGCCTGACGCTGGCGGGCGCCTCCGCCATCAGCCACGACCTCTACGCCACCGTGATCAAGGGCGGCAAGGCCAGGGAGCAGGACGAGATCCGCGTTTCCAAGATCACCACCATCGTCCTCGGCATCGTCGCCATGGTGCTCGGCATCACCTTCGAGAACGTCAACGTCGCGTTCATGGTGGGCCTGGCCTTCGCCATCGCGGCCTCCTGCAACTTCCCGGTGCTGCTGATGTCGATGATGTGGCGCGGCATGACCACGCGCGGCGCCGTGATGGGGGGTTATCTCGGCCTGATCTCGGCCCTGCTCGGCGTCATCTTCTCGCCCGGCGTGTGGGAAGCGGTGCTCGGCCACCCCAAGGGCTCGGCGCCGTTTCCCTATGAGAACCCCGCACTGTTCTCGATGGCCCTGGCCTTTGCCGGCATCTGGCTGTTCTCCAAGCTCGACAACAGCCAGCGCGCCGCCGAGGACCGGGCCGGCTTCGACGACCAGTATGTCCGGTCGCAGACCGGCATTGGCGCCACGGCGGCTGCCAAGCATTGAGGCTCGCAGTATCGTTCGCAAATGAGCGTTCCGCCTTCTCCGGCGGAGCGCTTTTCCTGGGACCGCCAGCATCCTTGCTGGCCCTCACTTCCTGCACACGCAGCGTCTCAAAGAGCCAGCAGGGATGCTGGCGGTCCCGGGATCAGTCCAGCCTCAAGCCATATTCGGCCGCGCTCTCCACCAGCACCTCGGCGAAGGCCTGGGCCAGGGTCGAGGGGGCGAAGAGATCATAGGCCGGCTCGTCGGAGACCTGGTGCAGCAGGACCGGGATCTGCGCCATCAGGGTGCGCGCGACATGGCCCTGCCCGAACACGCGCGGATGCAGGTCGATCCGACATAGTTTCATCAGGACGCTGCGCGCCTTGGGCCCCGACAGGCGCAGCACGCCGAAGGCCGAGGAGAGATCGACCACCGAGGCGCTCTCGCCGAGCGCATGCTTGAGGCTGACGGCAAGACTGCCCGGACGTCCGTGCTTGTCCAGCACCAGCCAGTCGCCAGGCCCGAGCGAGAGCAGCTTCAGCGCCCCCGAGACCGCCGACCGGCCGGGCTCCGGCAGATCGAGGCCGAACTCGGCCTGGAGCGCCCGGCGCAGGCCCGCCTCCCCGCCCCGGCGCAGCTTGATCTCGGCGATATCGGGGCTGCGCTCGGCCAGTTGCACCTCGGCGACGCGATCGGAAGGACGATCGGGGATCAGGGCGTGATGACCGGGCACCGAACGCGGCAGGACCAGCGGCTCGACGGCCCCGACCGGCGAAGCATCCTTCACCCTGAGATTGTCCGGATCGACGAAATGCGGAGAAACGATGGTGACGTCGCAGGCCTCGCCGCGCACGGGATCGGCGGCATGAAGCCTCTGCCCGATCCGCTCCCTGCCCCCGCGCAGCAGGGCAAGGCCGATGAAGCCCTTCCCCTCGGTGGTCGGGCAGGCAGCGGTGACGAAGCCGAGGCTTTCCTTCGACTCCGGCGTCGCCGTGAGATGGGCACCGGCCCGCAGCTTGCGGCCGGGATCGTCCACCTTCACGCCGACCAGGACGAGGCGTCCGGGGTCGGCAAGGCCAGGGCGGCCCGCCAGGACGCGGCCGACATAATCGCCCTTCTTCTTGAGCATGCGCCCGAGGCCGAGATCGGCGGCCGTGGTCTGGCCGTTGAGCTCGCTGCCGGCGACATGCCCCTTCTCGATCCGAAGCAGGTTGAGGGCATCGAGCCCATAGGGCTTGATGCCGAAGGGCTTGCCGGCGCCGAGGATCGCTTCCCACACCGGCTCGGCATGGCCTGAGGGCACGCTGACCTCATAGGCGAGTTCGCCCGAGAAAGAGATGCGGAAAAGCCGGCCGGAAACCCCGGCGATCACGGCCTCGGCGACGGCCATGAAAGGGAAAGCGGCGTCGTCGAGATCCTGGCTGGTGATGCGGGCGAGCACCGCCCGGGCCTTCGGGCCTGCCACGGCGAAAGTCGCCCATTGATCGGCGACATTGGTGATCTCAACGTCGAGATCGGGCCAAACCGCCTGGTGGTGGAATTCCAGATGCTCCAGCACCGGCCCGGCATTGGCCGTGGTGGTGGTGACGAAATAATGGTCCTCGGCCAATCTCGACGTGGTGCCGTCGTCGAGGACGATGCCGTCCTCGCGCAGCATCAGGCCGTAACGGGCCCGTCCCACGGGCAGGGACGAAAAGGTGTTGGCATAGATGCGGTCTAGAAAGGCGCCGGCGTCGCGGCCTTGGATGTCGATCTTGCCAAGCGAGGAGGCGTCGGTGACGCCGACGGCCTCGCGCACGGCCTTGGCCTCGGCCAGCACCGGCGCCCAGCTGGTATCGCGTGAGGGGGAATAGACCAGAGGCCGCAGCCAGAGCCCGAGCCTGACGAAGACGGCGCCATGCCGCGAATGCCAGTCATGCAGAGCCAGGCGGCGCTTGGGACGGAAATGCTCGCCCGTCTCGGCCCCGGCCAGCGCACCGAAGGAGACCGGCGAGGCATAGGGCCGGGAGGTCGGCAGGCCGGTCTCGGCAAGGCTCTCGCCCTTCTCGGCGGCGAGGATGGCGCTGCCGACGAGGCCGCCGGTCTTGCCCTGGTCGGTCGCCATGCCATGCGTGGTGTAGCGCTTGGCATGCTCGACATGGGCATAGCCCTCACGCACCGCCAGCCGCAGGTCGTCGGCGGTGACGTCGTGCTGCAGGTCGACGAAGGCCTTGCTCGCGCCGCGCGAAGGCCGGACCTCCCAGAAAGGCTGGGGCGGCGTGCCCTCCCCCTCCACACCGGCGGCATCGCCGACGATCTCGATCCGGTCATTGCCCCGGGCGCGGAAGGCCACGGCCTTGTCGTCCCATTCGAACGGCAGGCGGGCCTGGCCGGCGAGCTGCAGCCGGGGATCGTGCCCGCCGGAGATGCAGAGCAGATCGGCCAGCAGCATTTGCGGCCGCAGCCTCGCCGCGACCGGCGTGATGGTCAGGACATGCAGCGGCGCGCCCTCGGTGGCCGAGACCTGCGAGCCGAACCAGACGGGGATGCCGGATCGCTCCGCCTCGCGGCCGGCCGCCGAATCGGGCCTGGTGTCGATGATGCCGGCGATCTCGACGCCGGCAGCGGCAAGCTGCCTGGCCGAAGCATAGGCGCGGTCATTGTTGACGAAGAAGGCCGCCCTTCGCCCCGGTGCCACCCCGAAGCGTGCGACATAAGTCGCCGCAGCCGACGCCAGCATCACGCCCGGCCGGTCATTGCCGGGGAAGGCGATCAGGCGTTCCTGCGCGCCGGTGGCGAGCACGATCCGGCCCGGGCGGATGATCCACTGGCGTTGGCGCACCTCGTGCGGCCTCGGCACGGCGCGGTGATCGGCCACCCGCTCGACGGCGCCGACCACCAGCCCGTCATAGAGGCCATAGGCGCCGGTGCGGTTGAGCAGCGTCACCTCGGGAAGCGCCGCGAGTTCGGCAAGCTTGTCGGTCAGGTCGTCGCGCGCCGCGGGATCGAGCAGCGCCGAGCCACCAAAGGCGAAATCCTGCTCCAGCACGATCACGCGCTGGCCGGCCCGCCCGGCCGCCAGGGCGCTGTCGAGCCCCGATGGCCCGGAGCCAACGATCAGGAGGTCGCAATGGGCATGCATGGTGTCGTAGCTGTCGGGATCGGGCTCCCGCGCTGCCCGTCCCAGCCCCGCCGCGCGGCGGATCAACGGCTCATAGACCTTTTCCCACCAGGCCGCCGGCCACATGAAGGTCTTGTAGTAGAAACCCGCCGGCAGGAAGGGCGACAGCCAGCCATTCACCGCGCCGAGATCGAAGCCGAGCGTGGGCCAGCGGTTCTGGCTCACCGCCTCCAGCCCCTCGAAGAGCTCGATGGTGGTGACGGGGATATTGGGTTCGCGCCGGGCGCCGGCACGCAGTTCCACCAGGGCCGAGGGCTCTTCCGCTCCGGCCGTGAAGATGCCGCGCGGCCGGTGATATTTGAACGAGCGCCCGACGATGCGCACGCCATTGGCCAGGAGGGCCGAGGCCAGGGTATCGCCGCGATAGCCATGCAGGATCTTGCCGTCGAAGCGGAAGGACAACGGCTTGCCGCGGTCGATCTGGCCGCCCTCGGCGAGGCGATAGGGCCCGCTCATGCCGGACGCTCCGGCAGGGCGATCTCGTCATGCCTGCTGACGACGGCCTGGATCTCGTGGCTGACGGTATCGCGCAGCACCTTCAGCACCTGCCGGCAGCCATGCACATGCTGCCACCATTCCAGGTGCCAGCCCGCCGGATTGGCCCGCTCATAGACATAATCGTAATAGGCTTGCGCCTCGGCCTCTTCGCCCGGCCGCCGCACCGAGGCATCGCCCCGATAGCGGAACTCGACCTCGTCACGCAGGCCGCAATGGGGACAGGCAATTCTCAGCATGACGGGGAGGCCTTGGCATTAAAGCTCGACGTCATTGCGAGCCCGGCCAATCCATATGGATTGGCTCGAGCGAAGCAACCCAGGGGCCAAAGGGCGCAAAGGCTGGATTGCTTCGCTACGCTCGCAATGACGATAAATGCTGCCACGGGCTCGCCCATCTCAATGCATCCAGGCATAGGGGCCGATGCCCCGTTCATCGATCACCCGCCCCTCCCGGAAGCGCTCCAGGCCGAAATGGGCGATCAGCGGGTGGGGCGCGCCGGTCGCCACCAGATGGGCGGTGGTAAAGCCGCCGGCGGGGATCGCCTTGAAGCCGCCATAGCACCAGCCGCCATTGAGATAGAGATTGCGCACCGGCGTGGTGGAGATGATGGGATTGCCGTCGGCTGTCATGTCCATCGCCCCGCCCCATTGGCGCAGCACGCGCAGGCGCCCCAGGGCCGGCATCAGCGTGAGGCCGGCCGCCAGCACGTCCTCCACCATCGGCAGGCTGCCGCGCCTTGCATAGGAATTGTAGCCGTCGAGCGCGCCACCGAAGACGAGGCCGCCCTTGTCCGACTGGCTGACATAGAAATGCCCGGCGCCATAGGTGACGACGCAGTCGATCAGCGGCTTGACGGCCTCGGAGACGAAGGCCTGCAGCACATGGGTCTCCAGCGGCAGGCGGAAGCCCGCCATCGCCGCCAGCAGCGAGGAATGCCCGGCCACGGCGAACAGCACCTTGCCGGCGCGGATGCTGCCGAGGCTGGTCTCCACGCCGGTCACGGCATCGCCCTCACGCGTGATGCCCGTGACCTCGCACTTCTCCACGATGTCGACGCCGCGCCGGTCTGCGGCGCGGGCATAGCCCCAGGCCACCGCATCGTGGCGCACCGTGCCGCCGCGCCTCTGCAGGAAGCCGCCGAGCACGGGAAAGCGGCCATTGTCGACATCCACCAGCGGCACCAGGCGCTTGACGCCGTCCTTGTCGAGCAGCTCGGCATCGACGCCTTCCAGCAGCATCTGGTTGGCCCGCCGGGCGAGCAGATCGCGCTGCCCATCCGCATGCACGAGATTGAGGGCACCGCGCTGCGAGACCATGGCGTTGTAGTTGAGCTCGGCCTCCAGCCCCTCCCACAATCGCAGCGAAAAATCGTAGAAGCGGATGTTTTCGGGCGAGAAATAATTGGAACGGATGATGGTGGTGTTGCGCCCGACATTGCCGAGCCCGATGCCGCCGCGCTCCAGCACCGCAACATTGGTGATGCCGTGATTCTTGGCAAGGTAGTAGGCGGTGGCCAGGCCATGCCCGCCGCCGCCGACGATCACCACGTCATAGGCCTGCTTGGGCGCCGCCTTGCGCCAGGCCGGCCCCCAGCCGCGATGTCCGCGCAGCGCCTCATAGGCCAAGCGAAATCCCGAATAGGCGGAAGAGATGACGGACATGGGCTCCGCTGTGATGCCGCGAGGGCGCCGGCCCGACGCAGGCGCCCTCCCGACTTAAGCACCTCGCCCGCCGCTGGCAATCGAAACACCGACGCAGGCTTCCATTTTTCTCGCCGGCTCTTTGGAACCAGGACGACAGGGCCAAAGCGCCCGCCCCGATCGTCCGCCGCGCCATGCCGCAATTTTCTCCCAATTTTTCCGCCCTTCCGGTCTTGCCCCGCGCGGCGCATATCTATATGAAGCGCCCGACCAGCTGCGGAGAGGTGGCAGAGTGGTTGAATGCACCGCACTCGAAATGCGGCATGGGGGCAACTCCATCGGGGGTTCAAATCCCTCCCTCTCCGCCATTTATCCCTGAAATCGTTGATCTTTTTGACGTGGAGGCAAGTAACCTCTCGGAGCGCTTTGGCTTTGTCAATTAAATGGACTGTCACCGGAACGGTAAGCCTATAGCCGGCTGCGCAGCTCCGCCAGGTCGGCGGCGAACCAGATATCCTGCCCGCGATTGGCTTCCCGCACGAAATCGCGCAGGGCGTCGCTACCGGCGATCCAGGCCGAGATGTCGCCGATCACGGCGAGGCGCAGGCGGTAATTGACGAATTTCTGCACCACCGTGCCGGCGAGCCGCGTGCGCAAGCGGAAGAAATCGTCAGCGAGCCGGGCGACGGGAATCGCGATCATAGTCGCCTCCTGCTCCCAGGCCTTGCCGAGAAAGCAGTTCACATCGCCCTCGCCGGCGAGTTTCTCGCCGTCCCCGGCGCAGACCAGCACCCTGACCCCCTCGATCTCCTCGACTCTGTCGCTCACGGTACTTCTCCCGAGGGCACCCGCCACGGCGGCATGCGCCCGCCCCTCTCAGACAATCTCGTAGATGTGATATTGGTCGCCCGTCGCCTGGGGAAAGTCCCGGCGCCGGAAGGCGGGCGGCACCTCGCCGTCCACCAGGGCGATGTCGACATTGGAGATATAGAAGCCGCCCTTCGCCATCAGACCGGGCAGATAAGCGATGATGTCGGCCACGATCGGCACGGCGCCCTGCCTGTCCTTGAGGCCGAGATCGGAATGGGCCAGCGCAGCCTTGCGCGGCAGACGCTCGGCGGCGGTGCGGATGGTCTCGGCGATATCGCCGAGGAAGAGCAGTTCGTCCGCCGGGCGCACGAAGACATTGGGGCTCACCCTGATGTCGAAGGCATAGATGTCCCGATCGGGGAAGTTCTGGCGCAAATGGTCATAGGTCCGGCCGTGGCCGAGACCGAATTCGAGAACCGGCCCCTCGACGCCCCGGACGAGTTCGACCGCAAGGTCGAGGCAGTTGCGCTGGGCCGTCATGCGATTGATGAAATTATCGAGGTAGCTCATTATCCATTTCACATCATTGCAGAAAACCCGGCCGGGCGCCGGAAGCCGGTTTCCGGAGGCTGTTTCCGGAGCGGATATGCCGGCCGTCATAAGCCACCGGCCCGCAGCGAGGCAAGCGGTCCTGCAGGCTCCGGCAAGCCGGGCAAGGCGGCGGCCGCAGCCTGCGGGTCTCTTCCAATGTCCGTCAAATTTGCCGGTGTGCGCGAACACAGCGTAGCGGCTAAGTTGATTCTGCGAACGGCGCGGCAATCTCCGAACAGATCCCCTCCCTGCCGTGTTGTTCGCGTCTTTCCAGCTCGTCTCTCTCTCGTCTAACCTCCCAGCCCGCGTAAGCGGGCTTTTTCTTTTCCTGCCTGCATTGAGCGAGGGGGCTGGGTTGCATCAGCTTCCGTTCGGTTATCCCCGGGAATAGGGAATGCCGATCTCGGCCCGTTCCAGCAGCCATTCCCAATGGCCGCGGGCATAGCCGCGCGAGACGTCGGCAAGCAGCTTGGCCATCTCGGCCTCGAGCGCGGAGATTTCCGCCATGGCGTGGCTGTTGGCGACCAGCAGGACGCGCACGGCCATACGCGCATCGCCGTCGCAATCGGCGATGACGCGCTCCACGTCCGCCTCCAGATCCTCCGGCAAAGCCCGTTCGGATTTGCTGGCCTGCGACGTCATTGGCGGATCTCCCTGTTCAGAAAACCGAAATCGGCTGGTATCTCGCTCCACCGTGACGATGCACGAATTCCGCCCAGCCGGTTCCTGCCGCTGCCGGCAAAACGTTGGACGACTTCGGAATCGAGACCGGAAAATTAGGCGAGCTCGCCGTGCCTGTCGAGTATTTTGTTCATGTTATGTTCTGATATCGACAGCGCCGGTGCGCCCCACCCGAGGCTCTACGCAGCGCGCTCGCGGCCGCTTCAAAAATTTCTCGCCGAGGCACGGAACCAAACCCCGGCCCACTGGTTGAGTTCGCAGTCGGATGCCTTGAGACCGTTCCTGGCATTCGAGCGGGCCCGCCCGCATGACTTCGAGCTGTTGACGCACTCGTGGTTTTCTCGGGCTTTGCGGCCCGACCCAACGACCCAACTGCCGGGTGCCCCCGCATCCGGCTTTTTCTTTGGGCGGCCGGCACCGGCCTCAATTGCGCAGCACCGCGCAGCTGCCACCGGCCTGGTGCAGCCTGTCGCAGATGAGGCCCGCCTCACGCATGCTGCGTGCCGGCAAGCGGACACGATAAAAGGCCCGCCGCCCGCGCCCGGCCATGCGCGTGCCGATGATCAAGGTCTCCCGGCCCGCCAGGATGGCCGGGAAGCGCTTGACCGCCCGCTCATAGGAGGCGATGGCGATCGCCTTGGAGAAATTGCCGGACAGCTGCACGCCGAAGGGCGCATAGGGCCCTTCGATCATGCGCGGCGCCTCCTTGCGCACAGCCGTGACGACGGCGAGGCAATTGGCCGGCTTGGCTGGCTCCCGCTCACGCTTGAGCCCGTCGGCGGAAGCCCAGTCATAGACGCTGCGATGGGTGATGAAGCGGACATAGGCCTCGGTTTCCGCCGGCAAATAGCGCTGCCGCGTGAACCAGTCCGACAGGCGCCTGGGGCCGGCATTGTAGGCCGCGAGCGCCAGTCCCCAATTGCCGAACTGGTTCTTCAGCGCGGTGAGATAGGCGGCGGAAGCCGGTATCGCCTTTTCGGGATCGAAGGGATCGTCGAGCTTCCATTCGGCCGCCGTGCCCGGCATGAACTGGGCGATGCCCTGGGCGCCGGCGCTGGACGTGACGCCGGGCCGGAAGCTGCTCTCGCGCCAGATCAGCCGCGTGAAGAGCTCGGGCGGAATGTCGTTGGCGCGCGCCGAGGTCTCGATCAGGCGGCAGATCGCCTCGTCCAGGCTCTCCTGGCGCGCCTGGGCTTTGCCCGGCGTGGCAAGGCAAGCGAAAACCGCCAGCAGGAGGGCAGCAGCGAAGAGATAGCGAACAGTCACAAACAATGTCTCGCCGTTGCAGGGCAGGCGGAAGAAAAGCACCTAGCATTTAGGCGAAAATACTTCCGGGCTCCAGACACCGCGCGATGACCCATGACGCTGCGACCACCTTGCCAGGGCAGCACCAGCTGGGGCAAACAGATCGTCTTGCCAATTGGAAGTATCATCATGACTAGATGTCGTCTGGCCGTCGCCGCTCTCGCCTGGTTCGCGGCCGCCACCGGCACGGCCCTGGCCGCCTCCGACTTCGATCCCACGCCGCTGCTGCCCGTTTCGATCGAGGATGCCGATCGCACCCGCCTGATGAATTTCGAGCAGACGCGCCGCAGCGCCGTCGATGCGGTGCTCGGCTCCAACGCCCGCTACACGGCCGACGGCATAGCCCTGGAGGAGATCCTCGCCGGTGAGCCCAGGCCGATCGCCAATACGCGCGAACTCGTCGGTAGCTGGCGCTGCCGCAGCGCCCAGCTCGACGACGGTTCCAAGGCTAATGACGGCAAGGGCAGCGTCTACGCCTATCCCTATTTCAAATGCGCCATCAGCGAACGCGGCGGCAAGCTGTTCTTCGCCAAGGTGAACGGCTCCCAGCGGGTCAGCGGCTTTCTCTACCGCGTCAGCAACACCCGTTTCGTCTTCCTGGGCGGCAATGCCAATGGCGACGATCCGCCGGTCGCCTATGGCGCCTCGCCCAAATCCGACGCGGTGGCCTATCTGTTCAAGGCCGGCCCACGCAAACTGCGGCTGGAAATGCCGCAGACCTGCTGCAGCACGCTCGAGATCCTTGAACTGGTGCGCTGAGGCTGTTCTCGGGGGGTAGGCCTCCCGAGCTTTGATCGAAAAGTCGCGGGAACCTCGACCTTCTTTGTCATTGCCGGGCTTGGTCCCGGCAACCCAGGGCCGCAATCTCGGCTGGAGCTGCATCTGGATGCCCGGGACAAGCCCGGGCATGACAAAACCGCGCTTTTCTCTGCACTGATCGAGACGATTGGTCAGGTCCTCAGACCAAGCATCCGCCGGGACGAAGATGGCGGGTCTGAAGACCCGCCCCCCAATTCATCCCGCCTTCGTGAAAGCCGCCCGATCCAGCGTCAGGAGATCGCCGATGCGCTCGATGGTGACGTCGGGCTTGGGCTCGATGGTGCTCATGTCCGCCTCCAGGGCGTAATGGCCCTGGCGCACGAAGATGGTGGTGAGCTTTTCGCCCATCACCGCCTTCATCTTGGCGAGCAGTCGCGGCTTGTCGTCGACCATGGCGTAATGCGCCGCCGGATAATGGCGCTGCACGGAGTCCAGCATCTGCTCCTTGTGCAGATAGATCATCACCCTCCCCTCCACCGCATCCCACAGGCCGGCGCGCTGCACCTTGCGCGGCTGGAACACGATGTCGCCGTCCGAGAGCACGGCCGGAGCGCTGAACGTCTTGAGATGGGCGATCGCCTCCAGGGCCCTCGGAAAGACGCGTTCGGCGAAGGGATATTCCAAGAGGAATTTCGACATCTGCAGCAGGCCGGGATCATCGTCCAGCCCGGCGCGGAAGAGCTGGAGCGCGGCGAGGTAATCGGCATAGCCATATTCGTCGCGGATCTTGCCGTAGATCGTCCAGTAGCGGGCCCGCTGGTCCGCCCCGAAGGCTTCCTCGATATGGTCGCCGAGGTCCTCGCCGAAGCGGTCATTGTCGAGCAGCGTGTTGTCGACGTCGAGAAGAACGACGAGTTTGCGGTCAGGGGACACGGCGAACTCCTATGATTTTACACGAGGCGGGGACAGGGCCCGGACAGCGCCGCGCTAACGCCCCATCCGGTTCCAGGCGTCGAGGCCGGCAATCTTGTAGGCCTCGGCGAGGGTGGGATAGTTGAAGGTGTTCTCGATGAAATAGTCGATCGTGCCTTTGAGATTGAGCACGGCCTGGCCGATATGGATCAGTTCGGTCGCGCCTTCGCCCAAGATATGCACGCCCAGCAGGCGCCGCGTCTTGGTCGAGAAGATCATCTTCATGATGCCGCTGTTCAGCCCCATGATATGGCCGCGCGAGGTCTCGCGCAGCCGGGCGATGCCGACTTCGTAGGGAATGCCCTTCTGGCGTACTTCCTCCTCGGTCAGGCCGGTGGTGGAGATCTCCGGTACCGAATAGATGCCATAGGGAAAATATTCGGGCGGCGGCGGCGGATCGAGGCCGAAGGCGTGGCAGGCAGCCACCCGTCCCTGCTCCATCGAGGTGGAGGCGAGGCTGGGAAAGCCGATGACGTCGCCGGCCGCATAGATGTGCGGCACCTCGGTCTGCAAGGTCGCCGGATTGACGCCGATGCGGCCGCGATGATCGGTCTTGAGGCCGGCCGCATCGAGGTTCAGCCTGTCGGTATTGCCGACGCGCCCGGCGGCGAACATCAGCATCTCCGAGGATACCTTGCGTCCGTCGCCCAGCTTGGTGACGACACGGCTGTCCTCGCACTCGATCGAGACCACCGGCGAACCCAGGCGCAGCGAGACGTTGCGGTCCCGCAATTCATGCATGAACTCCTCGATCAGTTCCTTGTCGATGAAATCGAGGAAGCTCGAGCGCGGCTCGATCAGCGTGACGGCGACGTCGAGGGCACTGAAGATGGTGGCATATTCGACGCCGATCACCCCGGCCCCGATCACGGTGAGGCTGCGCGGCAGCCGGGGCAGCTCGATGATCTCGTCGCTGTCGAAGACATTGTCCGCATTGAACGGCACGTAGTCGGGGCGGAAGGGGCGCGTGCCGCAGGCGATCAGGATGTAGTTGGCCGTCACCGTGCTGCGCGTGCCGGTCTCCGTGGTGATCTCGATTTCGTGCGGCCCGAGAAAGCGCGCCTCGCCGCGGGCCGTGCGCACGGTATTGCGGCTGAACTGATGCTCCAGCACCTCGACCTCGTGGTCGAGCGTCTTCTGCAGACGCACCATCAGGTCGGTGGCGCCGATATCCTGCTTGACGCGATAGGCGCGGCCGTAGAAGCCGCGCTCGCGCCAGCCCGACAAGTTGAGCACCGTCTCGCGCAGCGTCTTGGAAGGAATCGTCCCGGTATGTACCGACACGCCGCCGACGCGCCGCCCCTTCTCCACCACCAGGACCGACTTGCCGAGCTTGGCCGATTGTACGGCGGCTCGCCGGCCGGACGGGCCCGAGCCGATGACGAGCATGTCATAATCATACATGGAGGGAAGTCTCTAGGCCGTTGGAACAAGGTGTCGAAAAGGCGAGAAATGCCCTGCAGCATCGTCATGCTGCATGACAGCATGAATGCACATAGGGCTGCCGCCTGCCAAGAGACAAGAAAAAATGCCATGGCGGCATCGAACATGCAGCAAGCAGGAAGCGATGGCTCGCCTTCTTCGCGGAGCGGGGAAGGCCGTCACGCCTTATCCTGCTAGGTTCCCCGAGAGCACCTCGTCGACCGACGTCGACCATGCAGGATCATCGTGCCTAGCCCAATAGGCTTCGAGCAGCGCCCTCGTGACCGGCCCCATGCGGCCCGCGCCGACGGCGGCGGCGTTGATCCGCGTCACCGGCATGATGCCGCCGGCGGTCGAAGTGACGAAGACCTCGTCGGCTGCCAGCGCCTCGGCCGCCGCCACGAGCCGCTCCTCCAGGGGAAAGCCGAGCTCGGCGGCGAGGGCGATGGCGGTCTGGCGCGTGACGCCGCGCAGCACGCCACGATCCGGCGTGGCGATCCGGCCCTGGCGCACGGTGAAGATGTTGAAGCCGGGACCTTCGGCAAGATTGCCCCCGGCGTCCGTCAGCACGGCACTCTGGGCGCCGCGGTCATAGGCGTCGTAGAGGCCCATGACGAAATCCAGCCAGTGATAGTTCTTGACGGTGGGATCGACCGAATCCGGCGGGATGCGGCGGATGTCGGACAGTACGATCGACAGCCCGGCCTCGCGCTGTTCCGGCCTGAGGATCCAGCCGAAGGGAATGGCAAAGCAGATCAGCTGGTGACGGGCATCGCGAAGATCGCGCGAGAAAGTCGGCGAGGCGCCGCGCGTCAGCACCATCTCGACATAGGCATCCTGGAACCCGGAACGGGCGACGCATTCGGCGAGGATCCGGGCCAATTCCCCGGGCGAGACGGGCAGGGTGAGGCGCAGCCTGTCGGCTGAGCGCAGGAAGCGCTCGATATGACTGTCGAGACGGAAGAAGCGGCCCTTCCAGACATGCACGACATCGTAGGTCGCATCCGAATGCAGGAAGCCCCAGTCGAGCACCGAGATCTTGGCTTCCGACATCGGCACGAAGGCGCCATCGATATAGGCTGTTCCGGCAGGGTAGTTCATGCGACCTCGCTCTTTCCCCAACGCCCCTAGATCGGAATCGGGCCTGTTGGATCTGCGCCCGGCCCTGGAAATAATTCAAGGCCGATGTCGCCCTCCGGCAGGCTCGTTCGTCGTTCCAATAGGAGGCCGAAGAAATTCGCCTCACGCAAGGTAGAGGATGCGATGACAATCACCATCACGGCCTTTGAACGCTCGCCCGACGGCGGCAAGGGACTGGCGCGCGACACCCGCGTCCGCTGGGCGCTCGAGGAAGTGGGCCAGCCCTATGAGGTTCGCCTGGTTTCCTTCGAAGACATGAAGGCGCCCGGCCATCTGGCCCTGCATCCCTTCGGCCAGATTCCCACCTATGAGGACGGTTCCCTGTCGCTGTTCGAGACCGGCTCGATCGTCTTTCACCTCGCCGAGAAGCATGCGGGCCTGCTGCCGGGGGTTCCCGATGCCCGCGCGCGGGCGATCACCTGGATGTTTGCCGCGCTCAACACCGTCGAGCCCCCGATCCTCGAACTGGTGACAGCCAGGATATTCGAAGCCGACAAGCCTTGGAGCGAGGAGCGCCTGCCGCTGGTCAAGGACCGCGTTCGCGCCCGGCTCGACCAGCTCTCGTCTCGCCTGGGCGATGCCGACTGGCTCGACGGTGCGTTCAGCGCGGGCGATCTCCTGATGGTATCCGTGCTGCTGCGCCTGAGGCCATCCGGTCTTTTGGACGAATATCGAAATCTGGCGGCCTATGTCGCTCGCGGCGAAGCCCGGCCCGCCTATATCCGGGCTTTCGCCGCGCAATTTGCGATCAACGCGCCCTCACCCAGTTGAATACGCGCCCACAAAGGCGAACCGGCAGGCGGGGTGCCAGCACTATAATCACATTTGGCGGGATTGGGAGTGTCAGCCTCCGGCTGACATCTTGAAAGCCAAGTCCTCACCGGCAGATAAGATGTCAGCCGGAGCCCGACACTCCGCACATCCTGCGCTCATTCACACAAACGCAACCGTCGCGCTAGCTTGGCGCCTGGGCATGGCCGCGAATGCGCCAGCCGAGCGTGAGCGGAGTTTCGGGCTCGATCGTGAGCGCCGTGCGCACGCCGGCACGCGCGATGGGATTGTCCGAGGCGGCGATCACCGACCCGAAATCGAAGGCCGAGGCCACGGGCTCGACACCCACGCACAGATGCCGCCCATTCCAGGGCGGGAACTTGCGGCCGCGATTGCTCATCCATAGGAGGCAGGATGGCAGCTTCGCCGTGTCCCAGGAAAGATCCCAGGCGACGCGGTCGTGCTCATCGATGAGATGCACGCCGCCTTCGATGCCGCAGAGCTGCAAGATGTCCTCGCGGTCATCGGCGAAGGGCAGCCTGTCGAAACGTTCGCTGCCGCCCGCCTTCACCGCGACATCGGCAAGTGTCGTGAACCGGCGGTCCGGCTCGGCCCGCGCCGCCGGCTCCGCGACCGGATGGGTCAGGCCGAACCGATAGGGGCCGGGCTCGATGCGGAAGGATCCCGGCGCACCGCGCAGGGCGAAGTTGGGATGAAAGCCGAAGGGCCTGACACAACGGCGCCGGGCCCGGATCTCGACGGAGACCTCCAACCCCGCCTGGCCATCGATCGGCCGGATCGTGCGGGTGATGCGTTCGATGGGCGAGTCGCCGGGATAATCGAGGCTGAGGCTGATCGCATCCTGCATGCGCGCCACCAGCTTCCATTCGGACGCCGCGCTGTAGCCATGCAGCAGGCGGTCGCTCGGGACGAGCGGATGGGCGGCGTCCGGCAGCGAGGCATCCACCAGTCCCCGCCAGGCACCGACCAGGGGATCATCGCTGCTGTAGAGCCGCCCGAAAGGCAGGCACGGCCAATCGCCGCGCAGATTCTCCAGGCCCGGCTCGACTTTTTCGCCGGCCGTGATCCAGGGCGCCTCGTGGAAGGGTTCGACGAAGCGGCCATCCTCGAGGCGAAAGCGCACGCGGCCCAGAGCGGCGGCACCGGCATGCACCGTCACCTGGCCATGCGACCAGTCGAGCGACCAGGATTGCGGCATGTGAATGTCCCGAATGTCTGAACGAAGGTGGCTCGAGCCTTGTCATTGCCGGGCTCGACCCCGGCAATCCAGTCTTGCGTTCGAAGCGGCGACGGCCCGTGCACTGGATGCCCGGGTCAAGCCCGGGCATGATAAGGCCCGCTCCCTTCGCCGGCTCGGCTAGAACTTGAATTCCTCGACATTGGCCGGCGTGACGATCTTGGCCGGCCCGAGCACCACTTCGCCCTTTTCGCCCACAGTATAGTCGCCGAGCCGCCCGGCCTTGAACTTGTCGCCCGGCTTGCCCTCGATCTTGCACTGCGCCAGTTGCTGGGCGCCGTAATAGGTGAGGTAGCCGAGATCCTTGACGTTCCACCAGATGTCCTGGACGGAGCCGTTCTGGATGTATTTCTTGATCAGGGTGGCCGGCGCCAGGCCCGTCAGCTTGACCTTGCCGAGGCTGCCCGCCTGTTCGAGGGCGCGCGCCGCGGCCGGCAGGCCGATGCCGGCGGGAATGATGATGCCCTTGAGGTTCGGGAAGGCCTGGACGAGGGCCAGGGCCTGCTGCTGGTTGACCTGCTCGCTCTCCTGGCCATAGGCGATCTGCACCAGCTTCATCTTGGCGAATTTCGGCTCCTTCATCTTGTTCTTGATGAAGTCGATCCAGGCATTCTGGTTGGTGGCGGTCGGGGTGGAGGAGAGGATGGCGAAATCCCCCTCATAGCCGATCATCTGCCCCATGCTTTCCAGCATCATCTCGGCCAGGCTGTCGCCCTTGGCTTGGTTGAAGAAGAGCGAACGGGCGGCTTCCGAGACGTCGGAATCATAGGAGACGATCTTGACGCCCTGCTTGGCGGCGCGCTTGAGGGCGGGCGTCACGGCATTGGCGTCATTGCCGGAGATGGCGATGACGTCGACCTTCTGGGACACCAGATTGTTGATGAACTCGATCTGGGCTTCGGCGGTCGCCTGGGACGGCGCCTGCTGGATCACCTTGCCGCCGATCTCCTTTTGGGCCTCTTCCGCCCCGGTCCTGGCGACCTGGAAATAGGGGTCGGTGTCGAGCTTGGGCAGGAAGCCGACGGTAACCGGCTCCTTGGCGCATTTCTCGGCCGCGAGGGCCGGGACCGCTGCGCCGAGCAGGATGGCCGTGGTCAGGATCAGGTGTGTTCTCATCGCTTTTTTCATGGCTCGTCTCCTCCTTCACGCCTCTCTTCAGGTCGTTGTTGGTCTACGCTTTCAGTCAGGTCGTCCGTTCCGGCCCTTTCGGCAGGCCGGCTGTCTTGAACTTCGCCTGGAGGCCGCCATAGAGGCGCTGGGCCGTGGTGCTGAGCAGCAGCGAGAAGATCAGCAACAGCCCGATCACCGTACCCTGCGCATCGCCACCGATCTGGCTGAGGCCCAGTACGTTGCGCAGCGTGGCGATCAGCACCAGCGCCAGGAAAACGCCGGTGAGCTTGCCCTTGCCGCCGAAGACGCTGACGCCGCCGAGCAGCGCGATGGTGATGACGTCGAGCTCGAGGCCGATGGCATTGTCGGCCCGCGCATTGGCGAGGCGGGCCGTGAACACGATGGAGGCGATGGCGCAGATGAAGCCGCTGAGCACGAACAGGCCGAGGCGGATGCGCGCCACCCGCACCCCGGCATAGAGCGCCGTATCGGGACTGCCGCCGATCGCATAGATGCGCCGGCCGATGCCGCTCCTCTGCAGGAGGACGGCGAAGACCGGCGCCAGCACGAGGAAGGGCACGATCGTCCAGGGGATCGGCGTGTCGCCCAGCGTGTCGATGCCGAAATCGGTAAAGCTCTCGGGAAATTCGTTCACCGAGCCGGTGCCGAGCAGGATGTAGCCGATGCCGCGGAACATCGCCATGGTGCCGAGGGTGACCACGAGCGAGGGCAGGCCGAGATAGGTCACCAGCACGCCGTTGAAAGCGCCTGCCAGGATGCCGGTCAGCAGTGCCAGCGCGATCGCCCCCTCCAGCGCCACGCCCTCGCGGATCAACAGGCCGAACACCACGCTGCTGAGAGCCAGGATGCTGGCGACGGAGAGGTCGATCTCGCGGGCGATGATCAGCAGCACCATCGGCAGCACGATCAGGGCCCGCTCGGATGCGCCGGCAATGGCCTGCGAGATGTTGAAGACCGTAGCGAAGTTCGGCACCGCGAAGACCGCATAGGCAAGCACCGCCACCGTCAACAGGGCCAGGAAGTTCTCCCAGCTGGCGATCCTTTCGATGAGACTGGTCTTCATCGCGCCCTCCGTCCCTGCTGGGTCCGTCGCCCGATCACGGTGTCGACACCGATGGCGAGCAGGATGACGAGGCCATAGACCCCCTGCAGCCAGAGCGGATCGACGCGCACCAGCGTCAGGCCGTTCTGAATCACCAGGAGCGTCAGCGCACCGAGCGCGACGCCCAGCACCGTTCCGGCACCGCCCCTGATGGCGACGCCGCCCACCACCACCGAGGCGATCACGGTGAGTTCGAAGCCGAGCGCCACGCGGGCGTCGATGGTGGCATAGCGCGATGCCCACAAGGCGCCGTCGAAACCGGCGAGCAGGCCCGCCAGCATGAAGGCGCCGAGCACCAGTGCCGTGCGGCGGATGCCGATGAGGGCGGCTCCATCCGGATTGGAGCCGATGGCATAGAGCTCGCGGCCGAGCGGCCAGTGCTTGAGGATCGCGCCGATCGCAACCAGGCAGGCAAGGGCAATGAGGATCACGGCCGGAATGCCGGCGATACGGGCGCTGGTCATGTCGAGCCAGGCCTGCGGCACCTGGTCGGCGCTGATCTGGCGGCCGCCCGCCCACAGGCTGTTCAGCCCGCGGAAGACCGAGAGCGTGCCGAGCGTGACCACGATCGCCGGCACGCGGCCAAGGGTCACCACCAGCCCGTTGAGCGCGCCGCAGGCGAGCCCGATGGCGCAGGCCGCGGCAGCGCCCAGAAGCACCGAGCTGTCGGGATAAGCGTGCATGAAGCTGGCGGCGCCATAGGCCGACAGGCCGATCACCGAGGCTACCGACAGATCGATGTTGCGCGTGAGCAGGACCAGCATCTGCGCCACGGCGACGATCATGAGGAGCGCCGCGTCCATGGCGATGGCCGTGAGATTCTCGGGGCTGACCATGCGCGGATTGAGGAACATCACCGGCAGGACCACGGCCGCCATGGCCCCGACCAGCCCGACCTCGCGTCGGCGCAGCAGTGCCTTGAGCCAGGTACCCTCTGGCTCATCGCGCCTTGCAGCCTCTTCCCGCCGCGCCTGCGGAACCTCGCTGGCCGAGGCGCCGCCAGCGTCCGTGGCCGCACGGATTACCTTTTCCTGGTCGACCTCCCCACGTAAGAAGGCGCCGGTCATCCGGCCCTCGCGCAGCACGACGATGCGATCGCACATGCTCACCAGTTCCGGCAGTTCCGAGGAAATCAGGATGATCGCCAGGCCCTGCTGGGCGAGTTCCGCGATCATGGTATGGACTTCGGACTTGCTCTCCACGTCGATGCCCTGGGTCGGCTCGTCGAGGATGAGGAGCCTGGGCCGGGTGGCGAGCCATTTCGACAGCACCACCTTCTGCTGATTGCCGCCCGAGAGCGTCTTCACGGGCTGGTCGAAGCTGCGGAATTTCAGCTTCAGGCGCTTGAGATGCGGTTCGACCAGGGCCAGTTCCTGCCGCCGCATCACCAGCCCGGCCATCGTCGCCTTCTCGATTACCGGCAGGGACGCATTGTCGAGGATGGGAAAATCCATCACCAGGCTCTGGCCGAGCCGGTCTTCCGAGACATAGGCGATGCCGGCGGCCATGGCGGCGGGTGGATCGGCAAAGGTGACTGCCTTGCCTGCCATCTCGATGCGGCCGGCCGTCGGCTGGTCGATGCCGAACAGCACGCGGGCAATCTCGGTGCGCCCGCTGCCCACCAGCCCGCCGAGGCCGAGGATCTCGCCGGCCCGGACCGTGAAGGAGACGTCCTCGAACGCCCCTTCGCGCGACAGGCCGGAGACGGCGAGCACTTCCTGGCCGGGCCTGGAGTCCCATTGCGGGTAGATGGCCTTGAGCGGCCGCCCGATCATCATCTGCACGGCCTGGTCGCGGTCGAGCTCGGCCGCCCGCTTCACGCCGATCAGATGGCCGTCGCGCAGCACGGCGATGCGATCGGCGATCCGGTAGATCTCCTCCATGCGATGGCCGACGAACATCATCGCCACCTGGCGGGCCTTGAGATCGGCGACCACGGCGAAGAGACGCTCGACCTCGCGCTGGGACAGGGCCGCGGTCGGCTCGTCCATGATCAGCACCTTGGCGTTGACCGACAAGGCGCGGGCGATCTCGACGAGTTGCTGCTCGGAGGTGCGCAGTTCCTTCAAGGGATCCTCGGGCAGGCATTGCAGCCCGACCACATCGAGCAGGGCGCGCGCCTCCTCACGCATGCGTTCATAGTCGATGCGGGCCAGCGAGCGCCGCGGCATGTGGCCGACGAAGATGTTCTCGAACACCGTCAGGTCGCCGAACAGGCCGGGATGCTGATGCATCACCGCAATGCCGCGACGCTGGGCTTCGAGGGGGGACCAATGCTCCACCGGCTGGCCGCCGATGGTTACCGCCCCCTCGTCCGGCCTATAGACGCCGGCGAGCAGCTTGACGCAGGTGCTCTTGCCCGCGCCGTTCTCCCCCAGGAGCGCCAGCACCTCGCCCGGCAGGAGATCGAAACTGGCGTCGGAAAGGGCGATCGTTCCGCCGAAACGCTTGGAGGCCTTCACCAGCCCGGCAGCTGCGAGGGGAGTGGCGAGCGAGGCTCCGAAATCCTCATCGGCTAGGCCGTTCTTCATGACGCTGCCCACCGGCGACGACGCGACCGAGATACGCCCTCCATCATCGTCCCCCCTTTAATTATTAAAGCAAATGGATATATCCATACCCCTGGACTGTCAAGCCTGCGGCCCCTCGCCTACCCCGCGCCGATATAGGCCTTCAGGCTGGCGCGACCGACGCCCGGCGCCTTGGCCTTTACCAGCGTGGCGCTGTCCGGCGCGAACATGGCGTAGAGCGGCAGGATGGCCGCGCCGATCGCCGCCGCCCGCGGCCCCATGGTGCCCACCTCGATCTCGGGCGCGAACAGGCCTTCGGGCACGATCGCCTGGAAACGGTGCGACACCGCCTCGACCGTCCGCTGCAGAATGGCCGCCGGCAGGATGCCGTCGATCACGATGCCCGAGACATCGACCACGGCGATGGCGCCGACGATGGCCTGGGCGAGCGCGTCGGCGCAGTCTTCGATCCACTCCCCCAGGAAAGGCTCGGCTTGCTGGCCGATCTCCGCCAGTTCGTGCGCCCGCCGGATCGGCACGCCATTCTCGCGCAAATGGTTGGTCAGCACATGGATCGAGGCCCGGCGCAGCAGGATCTCGAAGGGCCCTTTCGGCGGGGGCACGCTCGACAGCAGCGAAGGCGTCACCGGATAGGGACCGAAGGCGGCCGAATTGCCGTTCGGGCCGGTCTCCAGATTGCCATTGATGATCAGCCCCCCGCCGATGAAGGTGGAGATGAACAGATAGATGAAGTCGCGGACCTCGCGGCCCCGGCCATAGACCAGCTCGGCCGTCGCCGCGCCGGAGGCGTCGTTCTCGAAGAACAGCGGCAGGTCGATGCTGTCGCCCAGGGCCTTGGCAAAATCGAAATCCTCCCAAGCCTGGGTGATCGAAGCCGGCATGCCCAGTTCCTTGGTCCAGCTGTCCATGAAATAGGGCATCGCCACCCCGACGCCGACGACCCGGCTGCGCAGATCGGGCGCCAGGCCGGCCCGGAAGGTTCGGACATAGGCAGCCGCCAGCTCTGCCACCACCCGCGGCTCGGGATATTCGTATTCGCTGGTCTCCATGCGCAGGGTCCGGCCGGTGAAATCGACCAGCACGGCATCGAAGGCCCGCCGGCCGACATGCAGGCCGATCGAGAAGGCACCATCGGGCGCCGGCGCATAGAGCGTGGAAGGCTGCCCCACCTGCCCGGCCCTCTTGCCTTCATGGCGGATAAGCCCAACCTCCTCGAGATGGTCGACGATGGTGGCCACGGCCTGGGGCGTGAGATTGGCCGAGCGGGCGAGTTCGGCCTTGGAGGCCTGGCCGAGGCGCTGCAGGGCCTCGAGCACCACACGCTCATTGTAGCGGCGCACCTGCACGGAGTTGCTGCCCTTGCGGCTCGCGGGCGCGTTCGGCTGGGACATGATCGCCATCGTGCTCCAAGGAATGAAAGATCTTGAGCCGGAAAGTTCTCAATTATTAAAGCATAATGCTTAATTATCAAGAGATGAGATGACTGGAGGGGGGATGCTCCCTGGCATCGCAGGCGTCCTCGCCTGCTCTTGAAATTGCGAGCTTGGAGGCGAGGAAGATGCAGGCGAGCGCGCCTATAGGCGCTAACGTAAGAACGGGGCGAAAGGGACTCGCACTAGCCTTATCTTCAATCCAATCATCTCGCCCGGCCCTTAAGTTGGCGCCCATGGGCGAGGAGGCCTGCGATCCCAGAAACCTATCGAGCCGCCGTCTGTGCGTAGGCGCTGCCGAAGCGATTGGCGAGGAAAGCCGACAGCGCGATGTCCTCCTGGCGGATGAAGCCCTTCTGCGGCAGTTCACCCTGGACCAGCATGTCCAGCACGGCGCAGATGGCGGAGGCCGTCGTCACCTGGATGGCGCTGCGCAGCCGGGAGCCGACGCGGCGGTTGTAGATCTTGTTGGCATAGGTTTCCTGCACCAGATGGCCATGACGCTTGCCGCTGACGGTGACGAAGATCACCACCACGTCCTGAATCGTCGCCGGCAGGGCATTTTCGAGGATGTACTTGAGCACGTCGCGGCGGTGCCTGAGATCGAGGTCGTTCAGCAGCGCCTTCATGATCGCCGCATGGCCGGGATAGCGGATGGTGCGGTAGTTCAGCGTGCGGACCCGCCCCAGATAGGTCTCGCACAGGCTGCCGAGCCCGCCCGAAGTGTTGAAGGCCTCGTAGGTGACCCCGTCGAGCGAGAACTCCTCACGCTCCTCCATCGCAGGCACCTCGACCCGGTGGCCGTCGACAATCGCCTCGCAGGGCTCGCAATATTCGTTGATGACGCCGTCGGTCGACCAGGTCAGGTTGTAGTTGAGCGCGTTGGAAGGATATTGCGGCAGAGCCCCGACGCGCATGCGGATGGAATCGAGGCTGTCGAACTGCTGGGCGAGATCGTTGGCGACGATCGAGATGAAACCCGGGGCGAGGCCGCATTGGGGAATGAAGGCGCTCTTGGCCGAGGCGGCGAGATCACGCACCCGGCGCGTCGAGGCGACGTCCTCGGTCAAGTCGAGATAGTGGACATCGGCACGCGCCGCCGCCTCGGCGATACGGGTGGTGAGATGGAAAGGCGCGGCGCTGAGCACGGCATAGGCGCCGTCCAGGACGGTGCGCAGGGCCCGCTCGTCTTCGATGTCGAGTTCGCGCTGTTCCACAGCCGCCGACAGCTCGGCCCCCTCCAGCTGCTCGGCCGACCGGTCGATCACGGTGACGTCATAGTCCCCGCTGACCGCCAGGATATCGGCGATGCAGGCCCCGATCTTGCCTGCTCCCGCCACTACGACCTTGCGCATCATGGGCCTCCCCTGTCGCGATTCCTGTCCAAGATCTCGTCAAAGAGCCTACGCCTGCCACCCTTCCTTTCGAAGCCTGCATTTCGACGATATGCCGAACTTTCTTTGCACAATGCCGCACGATATAGCGTCACTATGACGACACCCGCCGATGATGCCCTGATTGCCATCCTGCGCGAGAACGCCCGCGCCTCCACGGCCGAGATCGCCCGGCGTCTCGGCGTCTCCCGCACCACCGTGCAGAGCCGCCTCGCCCGCCTCGAACGTCGCGGCGTGATCGCCGGCTACACCATCCGGCTTTCCGAGGAGCATAGCCGCTCGCTGCTGCGCGCCCATGTGCTGCTCACCACCGTGCCGAAACTGATCCGTCAAGTTGAAGCGGGCCTGCGCGAAATTCCCGCCGTGCGCACGCTGCATTCGGTCAGCGGCAATTTCGACATGATCGCGGTGATCGAGGCTCGTTCGGTCGGCGAGCTCGACGAACTCGCCGATCGCATCGGTGCGCTGGAAGGCGTCGAGCGCACCTCGACCTCCCTCATCCTGTCGACGCGGATCGAGCGTTAGAGGATCGTGCCGGTAAGGGCCGGCTTTCGGCAAAAGCGATGCGGGAACAATGGATTGCAGCATTGGCCCCGATTCCGGCATCGCGTCCGACGCCGGGGAACGCGTCCCGGGCACCGACGGATATTCGGCGATCCGCGTTCAGTTTCGGTTCAGCCGCGATCGGGATGATGGCGGCCCAATCAAAAGAGGTCGCGATGCTCCTGCGCAAAAAATTGATCCGTCTGGCTGGTACGCTGATGCTCGCCGTTTCGCCCACGGCGATCGTACTGGTGCAGACCGCGCTGGCGCAGGATGCCCAGGCGCCCACCACCGAAGCGCCCGCGCCGGGCGCCAAGCCCTCGGTCGAAGACATTCTGAAGCGCCACAAGAAGGGCGCCGGACAGGATGGCGAAGGCGCGCCGGCAAAACGGGCCGCGCCCGCCGAATCGCAGGACCAGGATGGCGGCGCTCCCGCCGCCAAACCGAAGCGGCAGAAGCCGAGCGACGAGCAGGGCGGCGCAGCGCCTGGTTCCGGCGCCGACGAAGCGCCCGCCGCCAAGCCCCGCCGCCAGAAGCCGACTCCCGATGCGGCCGGCCAGGAAGCGCCCGGCGAATCAGCGCCCGGCGAAACGAACCCCGCCGCGAAGCCCAAACGCCAGAAGCCGAGCCCTGATGCCACTCAGGAAGCTCCCGGCAAGCCGACCGCCGAAGAGCCGGCGCAGGAGGCCCCGGCCGCAAAGCCCAAGCGCCAGAAGCCCGCGGCTCCCGGCGAGACCACCGGACAGGACGCGCCGGCAGCAAAGCCGAACGCTCCCGCCCAGCCCGATGCGGATCAAGGCGGGGACACCTCCCAACCGCGTGGCAAGCGCCGCGACCGCATGCAGGGCCAGCCCGACACCGAGGGCACGCCGCAGGGCCTCGATGACGGCCAGCCGCAGGATCGTCCTTTGGACGGCCGCCCCGGCGGTCGCAACCAGCTCCCCGGCCAGGGAGGAATTCCGCTCCCGGCCGACGGCACGCAACAGGGGCAGGAAAGCCGGCCGGGCCTTGCGCCTCCGCCGGGGAACGGCAGCCAGCAAGGCCAGGGCCGCCCCCTGCAGGGGCCGGTCGATCAGGCGGCGGAGCAGCGCGCCATCGGCCTTCTGGGCGACACCACGCCGCCTGACCGCCTCAACGACCAGCAATTGCGCCAGCGCCTCAACGTCTATCGCTCGGCTCTCGCTGCCGGAAACCTGTCGGAAGCCACAGAACAGGCCCTGATCCAGCGGCTGAACGGTGCGCGCGCCGCCCTGCGCAACCGCGTGGCGGACCAGGAATATGGCGGCGGGCAGCAACAGGACCAGAACGGGCGCGGTTCGCCCTTCGGCCGGTCGCAGTTCCGCCAGGATTCGCCCCGTCCCCAGGACATCCCCGCCATCCTGGCGGACCGGCGTCCCTCCAACGTGCTGACCGTCGACCAGCTCAACCGGCGCATCCTGGTCTATCGCGATGCCGCCAACGACCAGCGCTACAGCCCCGAAGACCGCGAGGCCTTTGCCCAATATCTGCGGGACGACCGCAACGACCTGCGCCGTCGCCTGTTGAGCGACCGCGGCCAGCGCACCGATCGGCTGCGGCGCTATGAGGGCGAGGAACGCTTCGACATGGACATCAATCCGCGCGGGCAGCGCTATCAGAGCGTCTGGGCTGCGGAGGTCGACGACGACCAGATCGAGCAGCAATTCGCGGCCCGTCCGCTCAGGCCCCTGCCGCGACGCTGGGCGCGGTCCGAATTCCTTGCCCAGCCAGAAGCGATCATGGAACAGCCCGCCATCCGCCAGTCCATCCCCAGCGTCGAGCTGGACACCATCCGTTTCGGCTTCAACGAATCATTCGTGCGCGAGGAGGAGATCGCCAATCTCGACCGCATCGGCCGCATCATCGAGCGTATCGTGGCCGCCCATCCCGATGAGGTCTTCGTGATCGAGGGCAATACGGACGCGGTGGGCGACGATGCCTATAATCTGCGCCTGTCCAAGGAGCGGGCCGAGGCGGTGAAGCAGGCCCTGACGCAATATTACGTGATCTCGCCCGACAATCTGGTCACGGCGGGGCTCGGCGAGCGCTATCTCAAGATCCCGACGCCCGAGCCCGAGCAGGAGAATCGCCGCGTGACCCTGCGCCGGATCACGCCCCTGCTGGAGAAATAGGAGAAGTCATCCCGGACGCGCCGCAGCACGAAGTGGTGCGGTGCAGATCCGGTACCGCAAGACCGGAAGACTCCGTTCGGTACGGCCCGCGCCTGCGGTTCGGCTTTGCATGCTGCACCGCAGGCGGGATGATCGCATCGCCATCCTTTCGCTTGCCATCCTCGGCCCTTTCGCTTAAATCCCGCGGCGCGGTGGCCGCAGGTCTCCGCATCTCCTCGCCTCATGCAAACAGCCACGGCCGGGACCGTATCCTGGCCCGCTTTTGTGCGGCGTCCCTCATCGAGAGCGTCTTACCAACGTTCGAGAGTTCATCGGAGCCTAGTGGCCGTATGTCCGGCAGCCCGCGTCCCCGTCTTGTCATGAAGTTTGGCGGCACCTCTGTCGCCAATGTCGAGCGCATCAAGAATGTGGCGCAGCATGTCAAACGCGAGGTCGCCGCCGGCTACGACGTCGCGGTGGTGGTCTCCGCCATGTCCGGCAAGACGAACGAACTGGTGGCCTGGTGCAACGAGGCTTCGCCGCTGTACGACCAGCGCGAATACGACACCATCGTCGCTTCCGGCGAACAGGTGACCTCGGGCCTGCTCGCGCTGACGCTCAGCAGCATCGGCATCAAGGCCCGTTCCTGGCAGGGTTGGCAGGTGCCGATCGAGACCTCGGCGGCCCATGGTTCCGCACGCATATCGGCGATCCCCTCCAAGAATCTCGATGACGGCTTCGCCGCCGGGGAGGTCGCGGTGATTTCCGGCTTCCAGGGCATCGAGCCCCTGAGCGGGCGCATCACCACGCTGGGGCGCGGCGGTTCGGACACCTCCGCCGTCGCCATCGCCGGCGCGATCGGCGCCGAACGCTGCGACATCTACACCGATGTCGACGGCGTCTACACCACCGACCCGCGCATCGTGCCGAAGGCTCAGCGCATGGACCGCATCGCCTTCGAGGAAATGCTGGAAATGGCCTCCCTCGGCGCCAAGGTGCTGCAGGTGCGCTCGGTGGAGCTTGCCATGGTCCACAAGGTGAAGACCTATGTAAGATCGTCCTTCGACGATCCCGAAAACCCCAATCCCGGAACCCTGATCTGCGACGAGGAAGACATCATGGAACAGCAGGTTGTGACCGGCATCGCCTATTCGAAGGATGAAGCGCAGATCACCCTGCGTGACGTGGCCGACCGTCCGGGTGTCGCCGCCGCCATCTTCGTGCCCCTGGCTGACGCCAACATCAATGTCGACATGATCGTGCAGAACATCTCGGCCGACGGGGCGTCCACCGACATCACCTTCACTGTGCCGCAGGCCGAGTTCCAGCGCGCCAAGGACGTGATCGAGAAGGCGCGCAAGGACGTGGTGTGCGACAATGTCGAGACCAATATGGACGTCTCGAAGATTTCGGTGATCGGCATCGGCATGCGCAGCCATGCCGGCGTGGCGGCAACCTGTTTTCAGGCCCTCGCCGGCCGCGGCATCAACATCCGCGCCATCACTACCTCCGAGATCAAGATTTCCGTGCTGATCGATGCGGCCTATACCGAACTGGCGGTACGCACGCTCCACACGCTCTACGGGCTCGACAAGGCCTGAGCAACCGCGCCTTGTTCTGATGACGACGGCACAGCGCCCCGATGACGCAGTGCCCGGCAGAAACGGAAATACTTCTTTCAATTTCCGTGAAATCTTGCGACAGAACAAAAAGTTAGTGCGTGCTTCGTTTGGATTCTCGCGCGAGGCACGCCCCTATTCATTATCTGACCGGCCGCTTCGCCAGAACCGGCCGGCCCTCTGAGGCAGCGGACGGCCCCGGGTTCGCCGGGTCGCCGGACCTGTCGAGGACATGGAGGCATCGGATGCGTGGCGCGATCGGCGGCCCGCGCCTGCTCCTCAAGCGGCTCCGCGAAGTCATGGCGGAGCCTGTTTCGGCGCAGGAGAGGCTGGACAAGACCGTTGTCTTGATCGCCGCGAACATGGTCGCGGAGGTCTGCTCGGTCTATGTCCTGCGTACCGACGGCACGCTCGAACTCTATGCCACCGAAGGCCTCAATCCGAACGCGGTGCATTTGACCACCATGCGCAAGGGCGAAGGCCTGGTCGGCCTCGTCGCGAAGGAAGCCGAGCCGGTCACCACCGCGGACGCGCAGCACCATCCCTCCTTCGCCTACAAGCCGGAGACGGGCGAAGAGATCTACAACGCCTTCCTCGGCGTGCCGATCCTGCGCGCCGGCGAGACGCTCGGCGTCCTGGTCGTGCAGAACAAGGCCCAGCGCGCCTATTCGGAAGAAGAGATCGAAGCGCTCGCCACGGTCGCCATGGTGCTGGCCGAGATGATCGCCTCCGGCGAGCTCCAGGCCCTTGCCCGCCCGGGCGCCGACCTCGCCAGCCGCCGTGCCCTGCAGCTGACGGGCGCACCGCTTTCCGAAGGCGTCGGCCTCGGCCATGTCGTGCTGCACGAGCCGCGTGTGGTGGTGAAGACCCTGATCGCGGACGATGTCGGCCGCGAGACCGATCGCCTCGACAATGCCATCGTCGGCCTGCGCGATGCCATCGACACCATGCTCGACCGCGGCGATCTCGCCCGCGCCACCGAGACGCTCGACGTGCTCGAAGCCTACCGCATGTTCGCGCAGGACCGCGGCTGGATCACCAAGATGCGCGAGGTCATCGCCACCGGCGTCACCGCCGAGGCGGCGGTGCAGCGCGTGCAGTCCGATACGCGCGCCCGCATGCAGCGCGTCGCCGATCCGATCCTGCGCGAGCGCCTCTACGATCTCGACGATCTCGCCAACCGGCTGCTGCGCCAGCTCACCGGCGATGGGCACCACGTCTCCTCCGATTCCATGCCCAAGGATGCGGTGCTGGTGGCGCGTTCGATGGGCCCGGCGGCCCTGCTCGATTATTCGCGCGACAATCTGCGCGGCCTCATTCTCGAAGAGGGCGGTCCGACCAGCCATGTCGCCATCGTGGCGCGGGCGCTCGGCATCCCCACCGTAGGCGAGGTCGAGGGCATTACCAGCCTGGTCGAACAGGGGGATGCCATCATCGTCGACGGCTCGGTCGGCGAAGTCCAGGTGCGCCCGGCCCCCGATGTCGAGCATGCCTATGCCGAGAAGGTGCGCTTCCGGGCCAAGCGCCAGGAGCAGTATCTCGCCCTGCGCCACAAGCCGAGCCGCACCCGCGATGGCTGCGACATCAAGCTCTATATCAATGCCGGCCTCCTGGTCGACCTGCCGCACGTCAAGGAGAGCGGCGCCGACGGCATCGGACTGTTCCGCACCGAGCTGCAGTTCATGATCGCCTCGCAGTTCCCGCGCACGGGCGAACAATATGCCCTCTACAAGGCCGTGTTGGAGGCTGCCGGCGACCGGCCGGTGACCTTCCGCACCCTCGACATCGGCGGCGACAAGGTGCTGCCCTATATGCACCAGGTCGAGGAAGAAAATCCGGCGATGGGCTGGCGGGCCATTCGCCTCGGCCTCGACCGCCCCGGCCTGATGCGCTCGCAGCTGCGCGCCTTGCTGCAGGCCGCCGCCGGACGCGAGCTCAGGGTGATGTTCCCCATGATCTCGGCCTCCGAGGAGTTCGACCAGGCCCGCGAGGTGGTGGAGCGCGAGATCACCTTCCTGCGCCGCCACGGCAAGCCCCTGCCCGATCTCGTCAAGCTCGGCGCCATGGTGGAAGTGCCGAGCCTGCTGTTCCAGCTCGACGAGATCCTGCAGCGCACCGACTTCCTGTCCGTCGGCTCGAACGATCTGTTCCAGTTCCTCTATGCGGTCGACCGCGGCAATGCCCGCGTGGCGGGCCGCTTCGACACGCTCTCCCCCTCGGTGATGCGCGCCCTGAAGATGATCGCCGACAAATCCAACGCAGCCGGCGTGCCGGTGACGCTGTGCGGGGAACTGGCCTCCAAGCCGCTGGAGGCATTGGCCCTGATCGGCCTCGGCTTCCGGCAATTGTCGATGACGCCGTCTGCGATCGGCCCGGTCAAGGCCATGCTGCTCGAGATCGAAGCGGCCGAGATCACCGAACTCGTCGATCACCATCTCAAGCCCGAAGCGGACAGGCCGTTGCGCCTTGCTCTCAGGGAATTCGCCGCCGAACGCGGCATTCCATTATAGCGAGGCTGGCCCGGGAGCGCGGACGGCCTCGTCCGCTTTTCATCCCATGCGCAGTTTCCAGAATGCGGACAGGATGTCCGCGCTCCGACAATCCCAGGACTACCCCATGCTTCCCCTCGACCGCCTTGATGCCCTGCTTCGCCGTCGCGATTTCGTCGAGGCCGAACTCGCCTCCGGCCCCGACGCCGATGCCTATGTGGCCCTGGCGCGCGAACTCGCCGAGCTCGATCCCGTCGCCGCGCTCATCCGCGAATGGCAAGGCGCGCAAGATGAATTGAAGGGGGTCGAAGCCATCATCGCCGAACCGGCCATGGCCGGCGAGATGGCCGAGATGGCGGAGGAGGAGCGCAAGACCCTGCTTGAGCGCCTCGGCGAACTGGAGACGGCGATCAAACTGGCTTTGCTGCCCAAGGATGCCGCCGACGAAAAATCCGCCATTCTGGAGGTGCGCGCCGGCACGGGGGGCGACGAAGCTTCGCTCTTCGCCGGCGATCTCCTGCGCATGTATATGCGCTATGCCGATCTTCAGGGCTGGAAGACGGAGATCCTGTCCGAATCCGAAGGCACCATGGGAGGCTACAAGGAAGTCGCGCTGGCCATCAGGGGCAAGGGCGTGTTCGCCAAGCTGAAATTCGAATCCGGCGTGCACCGGGTGCAGCGCGTGCCGGTGACGGAAGCGGGTGGGCGCATCCACACCTCGGCCGCCACCGTCGCAGTGCTGCCCGAGGCCGAGGAGGTCGACATCGCCATCGAGGAGAAGGACCTCAAGGTCGATGTCTTCAGAGCCTCCGGCGCGGGCGGCCAGCACGTCAACACCACCGACAGCGCCGTGCGCATCACCCACCTGCCCACCGGGATCGCCGTGGCGGTGCAGGCCGAACGCTCCCAGCACAAGAACCGGGCGCAGGCCATGGCGATGCTGCGCGCACGCCTCTACGAGGCCGAGCGCGAGCGCGTCGACAGTGCCCGCGCCGCCGACCGGCGCGACCAGGTCGGCTCGGGCGACCGTTCCGAACGCATCCGTACCTATAATTTCCCGCAGGGACGCCTGACCGACCACCGCATCGGCCTCACCCTCTACAAGCTCGACCAGATCATCGCCGGCGACGCCCTCAACGAGGTGATCGACGCGCTGGTGACCGAGAACCAGGCCAGGCTGCTCGCCGCCAGCGAGGCCCGCGCGTGAGCGGAGCGGGCGGGAGGTCCGCGGTCCCAGCCGGGGCGTTCTCATGACCACGCTCGGCGGCCTTTATCGCGAGCTTCTCGCCGCTTTCCGCATAGCCGATCTTCCCACCCCCGAGCTCGATGCCCGCTGGCTGGTCGCCGAAGCCACGAGCCTGCGGCCGACCGCGATCACCCTATCTCCCGACAGCCCGGTGACGGCGGAGGCCGCGGCAAAAACCCGCTCCTTCGCTGCCAGGCGCCTCGGCGGAGAGCCGGTGGACCGTATCCTCGGGCATCGCGCATTCTGGAGCCTGGAATTCCGCCTGGGTCCGGCGACATTGTCGCCCCGACCGGATACCGAGACCATCGTCGAGACCTGCCTTGCCTTGCTGCCCGAGCGGGATGCGGCCTATCGTCTGCTCGATCTCGGCACCGGCACCGGCGCCATCCTGATCGCCCTGCTTCATGAAAGACCCGGGGCAAGCGGGATCGGCATCGATCAGGCGGCCGATGCCCTGAGCCTCGCAGCTCTGAATGCCGCCGACAATGGCGTTGCCGGGCGAGCCCATTTCCAGCTGGGGGACTGGATGGAGGGGCTGGAAGGCGAATTCGATCTCATCGTCTCCAATCCGCCCTATATTCCCTCCGCCGACATTGCCGGGCTGGAACGGGAGGTGCGCGAGCATGATCCCGTGCTCGCGCTCGACGGCGGCACGGACGGCCTCGACGCCTATCGTGCCATCGCCAGCGGCGCGCCCCGCCTGCTGCGCCCCGGCGGGCTGCTGGTCTTCGAGCTCGGCATCGGCCAGGAAGAGGCGGTGGCGGAACTGATGCGCCATGCGGGCTTCGAGATGCTCGGCCCGGCGCGACAAGATCTCGGCGGCATTCCCCGCGCCTTGGCAGGCAAACGGCCGGGTTGACGTCTTCCTCGGGTCAGGCACGTCTCCTCCGCATCTTTCTCCCCTGCCGGCGCAACGCTTCGAAGAGCGGACGGGCCTCTGCGGTTCCGGAAAAGAAAAACCCCGCCGAAGCGGGGTTTTCCGTATGTCTGATCGGGAAAGCGCCTCAGGCGGCCTCTTCCTCCTCGGCAGCCTCGTCGAAGTCCGCCTCGGCTTCCTTGGCGCCACCGCGCTTCGGCCCCTTGGCAAGGTTGGCTTCGATCACCTTCACGGCCTCGGAATCGATGAGGTCGTCGACGGCGGCGAGCTCGCGCGCCATGCGATCGAGAGCCGCTTCATAGAGCTGACGCTCGGAATAGGACTGCTCGGGCTGAGCATCGGAGCGATAGAGATCGCGCACGACCTCGGCAATGGCGATCAGGTCACCCGAATTGATCTTGGCTTCGTATTCCTGCGCACGGCGCGACCACATGGTGCGCTTGATGCGGGCACGGCCCTTGAGCGTGTCGAGCGCCTTGGCGACCACGGCCGGCTCGGACAGCTTGCGCATGCCGACGGAAGCGATCTTGGTGGTAGGCACGCGCAGCGTCATCTTATCCTTGGAGAAGGAAATCACGAACAGCTCAAGCTTGAAACCGGCTACTTCCTGCTCGTCGATCGACACGATTTTGCCGACGCCATGCGAGGGGTACACAATGCTCTCGCCCGTCTTGAAACCCTGCTTCGTGGACGTCTTCTTCGCTGTCGTCATGACGCTTCAACGCTCCTATCATTGGCGGATGCCGAACCGGCAGCCGCACCAAACCACGGGCAGGCTCGCGCCTGTTGCCGCAAACACCATTCGACAGTGAAACCAGGCCAAAGCTTCAAGAGCCGCCGCGAGGAACGTCGAACTGAAGGACGGTCAAAAATTCCATGTATCTATCGGCGCAATTTGCACCGACCGACTGAGGTCCCTTGAAGCTGGCACAAAAAAATTGCCCCTGTGCGGAGCAGCGGCGGGGTAACTCGGTCTCTCTCTTGACCATGCCCCGTATATATACCAAAAATCGGCAAAAATCAACGCTTTTACGCGCAAAAACGGCGCGGAAAGCGCTCGTTAAGGTTGATACCGCGCGGTTTTTGTGAATAGCCGCTATGCAAAAAGCGACGGGCATGCCCGCAGGCACCTCGACGGCGGCTTGCCCCCAAGGCCCTGAAAGCGGGCGGTGAGGCCGCCCGCGCAGTCGTGTCGAACCGGCTCGGATATGGCCCGGATCCAGCGGTTAGGCGTCGCCCTGGCCCGGTTCCGGCGAGAGCAGCGGCAGCTTGTCCGGCTTGCCGTCCCACTCCTTGGAATCAGGGAAGCTGTCGCGCTTGACGGTGATGTTGGGCCAGCTCTGCGCGAATTTGGCGTTCAGTTCGAGCCAGGCCTCCAGGCCCTTTTCGGTATCGGCCTTGATGGCATCCGCCGGACATTCTGGCTCACAGACACCGCAATCGATGCATTCGTCGGGATGGATGACGAGAAAATTCTCCCCCTCGTAGAAACAGTCCACCGGGCAGACTTCCACGCAGTCCATATATTTGCACTTGATGCAGTTCTCAGTGACCACGTAGGTCATGCCAGAAAATCCCGAAAGTTTATAATCTTGCTAAAACTGCCTAGCCGAACTGTGCCGACGGTTCAAGGCGCGCCTGCACAGAGCAGCCATTCGCGGCGGTAGAGGCTTGCCTGAGTTCACCACAGCCAAGACGCCCGGCCTGTCCTCTACCCGGCCTGTCCTGCGTCTCCGGCGCCCGGCCGAGGCGATAACAGGGCGAGCTTGCCCGGCCTGCCGTCCCACTGCCTGGCATCGGCCGCGGGCTCGCGCCGCACGGTGATCTCCGGCCAGAGATGGGCATACCGTGCGTTCAATTCAACCCAGGCCTCCAGCCCGCTCTCGGCACCGGAGCGGATGGCATCCGCCGGACAGGCCGGTTCGCAGATGCCGCAATCGATGCATAGCAAGGGGTCGATGACGAGCATGGTCTCGCCTTCCCGGAAGCAATCCACCGGGCACTCGGCCACGCAATCCATATATTTGCATCTGATGCAGTTCTCAGTGACCACATAGGTCATGGCGGCCATTCCATTCAGGAGGGGTTCCTAATGGAATGGCCCGATATGGCGCGCCCAAGGCGCAATTGCGGTCACAAGAGATCGCGCGGGATTTTCTCATGCCAGCGGCGCTCGGCCGCCATCTCGCCATTGGCCGAGGCCTTGAGTTCACCCTCCAGTATGAAATCGGTGGCGGTCGCCTGCATCGCGGTCTTCACCTCGATGCGGATCTGCCAGCCCTCACGCCCCATCTGATAGCTCTCGGTGAGGCGGTAGCGCGCACTGAGAGGATCATCGCCCCTGACGGTCAGCTCGCGCCGGAGGCTATGGGAGAGCGTGGTGTCGATCTCGTCGAAGCGCAGCACGCCCTCGCCGAACAGGCCGCCCTCCCCTTCCGTGACATAGGTCGCCGTGTCAGTGAGGAGGTCGAGCGAGGTAGTGCGCGCCATCCGTCCCTCTGCGACCTTGGTCGTCGGCGTACGGGCCGCGCTCAGCGCCGGTTCGAAGGCAATGACGACGTCGTCCGCGCGGGCCCTGCGCACGGGCAGGGTCAACCGGCCGGGGCAGCGCAAGGTGAGCGTCACCGGCTCGGGTGCTGGCCAGATCAGCGGCCAATAGGCCGTGGACAAGGCCAGCCTGAGGCGATGGCCCGGCGCGAGGGCATAGCCGCAATCGCTGAGCTTGAGACGGATAGGATGGAAGCGGCCGGGCACCAGGGCTTCGGGCTCGGCATGGCTGTCGCGATGGGTCAGGTTGAGCACCCCATAGGCGATACGGCGCGAGGAACCGTCCGGGGCGACGTCGCAGAGCCGGGCGCAGAGCTGGGCCAGGGGCTTGTCGGAGGCGAGCTCCACCTCGATCTCCGGCGCGCCGAGCAATTCAAGCCGTTCGGTCAGGACCTCGCCATCGAAGCAGCAGGAGAAGGCATCGTCATGGCGCTGATCGGCCGGTTCCTCGCCGGCGACGCCGGTGCCCATCCATTCGCCTGCCGCCGCTCCCGTCCAGGCCGGCGAGGTGAAGGCGATTTCGCTGGCCCGGCCGGGCTCGGCCGCCAGGGCGCCCGGCGCCAGATGGACGGCCCTGGCGACGATCTCCGGCGACGGCCATGTCGTCTCGCCGACAAAGCGGCCGGGCACCGGATCGCGATGGCCCGGCGGTGTCCACTCCTCGACGAAGGCCCGCATCATCGGCTCGGCCATGATGCCGCGATCCACTCCCTTCAGCCAGTGATCCCACCAGCGCGTGGCCTCCTGCAGGAAGCCGATGGCCGGTCCCGGCACGCCGTCCTGCGGATAGATATGCGCCCAGGGCCCGATCAGGCCGAGCCTGGGCACGGTGAGCCCCTCGAGCAGGCGGGGAATGGCATTGGTATAGGCATCGCCCCAGCCGCCGACAGCAAAGACGGGGCATTGCACAGCCGAGAAATCCTCGCAAATCGAGCCGTGCCGCCAATAGGCGTCGCGCCTTTGATGCGCGAGCCAGAGCGCCGGGAAGAACGGCAGATGGTCGAGGCGATGCTGCCATTGCGCCCGCCAGGCCTCGCCGACCAGCGCCGGATCGGCCGGCCGGGCCTGATAGGCCAGCATGATCGAGCCCCACCACAGATTGTCGTTGAGCAGGGTGCCGCCCATGAAATGGATGTCGTCGGCATAACGGTCGTCGGTGGAGCAGACGCTGATGACGGCCTTGAGGGCCGGCGGGTTGAGTGCCGCGACCTGCAGGCAATTGAAGCCGCCCCAGCTCTTGCCCATCATGCCGACGGAACCCGTGCACCAGGGCTGGGCCGCCAGCCAGGCGATCACCTCGCAGGCGTCATCGAGTTCCCGCTGCAGATATTCGTCCTCGAGCAGGCCGTCGGACTCGCCGCTGCCGCGCATGTCGACGCGGATGGCGGCATAGCCATTGGCCGCGAACCAGCCATGCATTGGCTCGTCCCGCCCGCGCGTGCCGTCGCGCTTGCGATAGGGAATATATTCGAGGATCGCCGGCACCGGCCTGGCTTCGGCATCCTCGGGCAGCCAGAGGCGCGCGGCCAGCCGAGTGCCGTCGGCAAGGGGAATGAAGAAATGTTCGATCGTGCGGACAGGGGACATTGGAAAATACTTCAAGAAAAACGAGCGAAAAGGGCCGGTCCGAAGACCTAATGCAGTTCACTTAAGCGTTTCGGGGTGCTCGACCTTTGTCATTGCCGGGCTTGACCCGGCAATCCAGCTCCCCGACGGTTCGTCCGTGCGGCTTCTGGGTAGCCGGATCAAGCCCGGCTATGACAAATTCGGAGCGGTTCCTGCTTAAGTGAACCGTATTAGGTCCGAAGACCGGCCCTTTCAGCGAACCATCGGATCACGCCACCTTGCGGCTGGCGAGAATATTGTCGAGCCAATGCGTATCCATCTCCGGTACGGAGCTGATCAGCTTCTCCGTGTAGGGATGGAAGGGCGGTGCGAAGATATCCGCCGTGGGCCCCTGGGCGATGATCTCGCCCTTGAACATCACCGCCGTGCGATGGGCGATGCGGCGCACCGTGCCGAGATCGTGGGTGATGAAAATATAGGCGAGGCCGAGATCGTCCTGCAGCTTCTTGAGGAGCTTCAACACGTCCTCCGCCACCAGCGGGTCGAGAGCGGAAGTCGGCTCGTCGCAGATGATCACCTCCGGCTCGGCGGCCAATGCGCGCGCAATGCAGACGCGCTGCTTCTGGCCGCCTGAGAGCTGTCCGGGCCGGCGATCGGCGAACTCCTCGGGCAGGCCTACCTGGCGCAGCAATTCGAGCACGCGCTTGCGCACGTCTCCTGCCGAGCGGTTGAAATAGAAGCTCACCGGCCGCCCGATGATCTGGCCCAGGGTCTGGCGCGGATTGAGCGCGACGTCCGGCATCTGATGCACCATCTGCAGGCGCCGCAGGATGTCCTTGCTGCGCTGGGGCAGCGCCGGCGGCAGGGTCTTGCCGTTGAGCGAGACGTCACCTTCCCAGCGCGGCAGCAGGCCGACGACGATGCGCGCGATCGTGCTCTTGCCGGAGCCGGACTCGCCCACCACCGCCAGGGTCTCGCCCTTCGCAAGCTTGAACGAGGCATTCTTGACGATCGCAACCGGGCCGTAGCCGGCAGTGACGTTCGTCATGGAGAGTACCGGCTCGGCCCCCTCTGGCGGGGCGGTGAGCTGGAGATGCTCGGCCTCGCGGCGCTCATTCACCAGGGCGCGGGCATAATCGGTCCGCGGAGCCTCCAGCACTTGCTTGGCCTCGCCGACCTCGACGGTCTTGCCGTGGCGCAACACCATGATGCGGTGGGCGATCTGCGCCACCACGGCGAGGTCATGGGTGATGTAGAGGCCGGCCGTCCCGAATTCCCGGATGAGGTCGCGCAGCAGAGCGAGCACCTCGATCTGGGTGGTGACGTCGAGCGCCGTGGTGGGCTCGTCCAGCACGATCACATCGGGCCGGCAGCTCATCGCCATCGCGGCCATGGCACGCTGAAGCTGGCCACCCGAGACCTGATGCGGGTAGCGGTCGCCGATCGTGTCGGGATTGGGCAGCTGCAGGATGCGGAAGAGCTTGCGGGCATAGGCTTCCGCTTCCGGCCGCGTCATCACGCCATGCACGACCGGCGCCTCGCAGACCTGGTCCATCAGCGTCATGGCCGGGTTGAAGGAGGCGGCGGCGCTCTGAGCGATATAGGCGATGCTCTTGCCGCGGAAGTTGCGGCGCTGCGCGGCGGTGGAGGCGCGCAGTTCGGTGCCGTCGAGCTTGATCGAGCCGCCGGTGATGCGCATGCCGGCGCGGGCATAGGCCATCGACGCCAGGCCGATGGTGGATTTGCCGGCACCGGATTCGCCGATGAGGCCGAGGATCTCGCCCCGCCGCAGTGTCACGTCGACATTGTCGACGAGAACCCGGCCGGTGATGGTCTCGACCTTGAGCTTTTCGAGCTCGAGGATCAGGTCGGAAGAGGTTTTGTTATCTGCCATCTCAGCCCCCTTACATTTCCGCCTGCGCGCCGGACGGGCGGGCATCGATCGACAGGAACCAATCGACCACAAGATTGATGCCGATGGTGAGGAGAGCGATGGCGGCAGCAGGATAGAGCGCCGCCGCCCGCCCGAGCTTGAGGCTGGTGATGTTGTCGCGCACCATGCCGCCCCAGTCCGCATATGGCAGGGGCACGCCGAGGCCGATGAAGCTCAGCGCGGCGATGAACAGGAAGTTGAAGCAGAAGCGCAGGCCGAATTCCGACATCAGGGGAGCGGCGGCATTGGGCAGGATCTCGCGCCAGACCACCCACCAGATGCCCTCGCCGCGCAGCCTGGCCACCTCGACGAAATCGAGCGAGGCGAGATTCATGCCGAGCGCGCGGGCGAGGCGATAGACGCGGCTGGAGTCGAGGAAGGCGATGGTCAGCACCAGCGACGTCAGGGTCTGGCCGAAGATCGACAGGATGATCAGCGCCCAGATCAGCAGCGGCACCGACATCACGATGTCGACGGTGCGCGAAAGCACGGCATCGATCCAGCGCCCGGTCACAGCGGCCACCAGACCGAGCGTGATGCCGATGGCGAAGGACAGGATGGTGGTGACGAGGGCGATACCGATGGTGAGGCGGGCACCGTAGATCAGGCGGGTGAGCATGTCGCGGCCGATCTGGTCGGTTCCCAGCCAGCTCGTCGCTGAAATCGTCGCCCAGGTCTTGCCGACGGTCTGCGTCTCCGAATAGGGCGCAAGCCAGGGACCGGCGACCGCGATGACCACGTTGAGCGCAATGATGAACAGGCCGATGACGGCGGTGAGCGGCGCCTTGTGTCCGAAAATGACCATGCTGCTCTCCTACCGGGGATGCCGCAGACGCGGATTGAGGATGATCGCCAGCACGTCGGCAATCGTATTGAGGATGATGAACACGGCCGCAAACAGGATGCCGCACGCCAGAATCGCCGGCACGTCACGCTTGGTCACTGCGTCGATCATGTATTGGCCGACGCCGGGATAGGTGAACACTTTCTCGATCACGACCACGCCGACCACGAGATAGGCGATGTTCAGCGCCACCACCGAAATGATCGGCGACGCCGCGTTCGGCAGCGCGTGCTTGGTGACGACGCGGGCACGCGTCAGGCCCTTGAGGAAGCCCATTTCGACATAGGGCGTCGACATGATCGACAGCACCGAATTGCGTGTCATGCGCATCATATGGGCGGTGACCAGGCAGGTCAGCGCCACCGCCGGCAGGAAGGTCACGTAAAGGCGGGTGAAGAAGCCCATGTCGGGATGGACGGCCGCCAGCGGCGGAAACCAGCGCCAATAACCGGCAAAGAGCAGGATCAGCACGCCGCCGATGAAGAACTCCGGCAGCGAGATGGCGATCAGCGCCAGCACATTGGCGGCCCTGTCAGCCAGACGCCCTTCGGTGATGGCGCAGGTGATGCCGGTGATCACCGCGAGCGGTACGGCGATCACGGCGGCATAGCAGGCCAGGAACAGCGTGTTGGTGAAGCGCGGCCACAGATCGTTCACGATGACGTTCTGGTTGGTATAGGACCGGCCGAAATCGAAATGGGTGATGATGTTCCACAGCCAGCTCAGATAACGCTGCCAGGCCGGCACATCGAGGCCGATGCTGCGTTCGAAAGCGGCCTTGGTTTCCGCCGTTGCAGCCTGGCCGAGCACGGCATCCGCCGCATTTCCCTGCAGGTTGAGGGTTAGAATAAACAGAATGAGGGAGATTGCGAAGAGCGTCGCCACCCCCTGGACGATGCGCCAACCAATAAGACGTCCCACAATGTGCCCTTTCGACCTGTTGCCGACGGAGGCCGGGCACGCTGCAGTTCCCCCCGCGCGCGCCCTTCATTCCGCAGTTTGAAAGGTAGGGGGCGAGACGCCTCACGCGTGTCGCCCCCAAGAGTTCTCAGGCGAACCAGCCCTTTTCAGCGACACGCTGGTCGCACATGTCGTAGCGCGGGTGCGGAGCCGTTCCCATGATCTTCTTGGAGTAGGCATCGAGATAGTCGCCGACCGCGTAGCAGACCATGCCGCCATCGTCGTGGATCATCTTCTGGCATTCGGCATAGATCTGTGCGCGCTTGGCTTCGTCGGTTTCGACGCGGGCGGAGATCAGGAGCTTGTCGAATTCCGGCCGCTTCCAATGGGTGTCGTTCCAATTGGCGGTGGACAGGAAGGTCTGGGAGAGCTGCAGATCGATATTGGGACGGCCGCCCCAATAGACAGCGCAGAACGGCTCCTTCAGCCAGATGTTCGACCAGTAGCCATCGCCCGAAACGCGCGTGACCGTGAGGTCGATGCCCGCCTGCTTCATGGCTTCCTGGTAGAGCAGGCCCGCATCGGTCGCGCCATTATAGGCACCTTCCGAAACCTTGAGCTCCAGCTTGGGGCTGCCGGCCTTCTTGTAGTGGAAAGCCGCCTTCTCCGGATCGTAGGGCGTCTGCGGCACATCCTTGGCATAGTATTTGTGCGACGGGCTGATGGTGGTGTCGTTGCCGACGGTGGCATAGCCCTGATAGACGGTGTCGACGATCTTCTTGCGGTCCATGCCATATTTCAGCGCCCAGCGCAGGTCGGCATTGGTATAGGGATCGGTGTCACACAGCGCCACGAAGGCGAAGCGGTTGCCGGTGCCCTTGCTCTGCACCACGCTGACGTCGGGCGAGGAGGTCACGATGTCCATGGTCTTGGCGTCGAGACGGTTGATGGCATCGACCTGGCCCGAAATCAGGGCCTGCAGGCGCGACGCTTGATCCTGGATGTATTGCAGTTCGATCCCGTCGAAATTGCCGCGGCCGGGCTTCCAGTAATTGCCGGTGTTCTTGGTGACCACGCGCACGCCGGGCTCGAACACTTCGAGCTTGTAGGCGCCGGTGCCGACCAGCTTGGAGAAGTCGCTGTAGCCGTTGGGCACGCACAGGACGTGATAGTCGGAAAGGTTGTAGGGCAGGTCGAGATTGCCCTCGGACAAGGTGATCTGGATCTGGTTGGCACTAAGCTTCTTGACGTCGGTGATCGAGCTCAGCAGATCCTTGGCGGCCGATTTGGTATCGCCGCGATGCAGGTTGATCGAATAGATCGCATCATCGGCGTCGAGCGTCTTGCCATTATGGAAGGTGACGTCCTTACGGATGTTGAAAATCCATTCCTTGGCGCCGGGCTTGTATTCCCAGCTTTCGAACAACTCGCCCTTGGGCAGGCCGTCATCGCCGATTTCGACGAAGCCGTTGCAGATCTGGTAACCGTAGGAGATCGGCACGGAATCGGCATAGGTGCGCGGATCGAGACTGTCGGAGGCCGAACCGCCCTCCATGCCCAGCTTCAAGGTGCCGCCTTTCTTGGGGGTGTCGGCCGCCAGGGCCGACCCGCCGAGCGCTCCCAACCCGCCGAGGCTCAGGCCGAGCGCCGCGGCGCTCTTCATCAATTCGCGGCGGTCGAGAATGAGACCCGACCCTTGCTGCGTGAAGTTCTTACCCGTCATGTCAATGTTCCCTGCGGCTCGCCTGATGGAATTTGCGCTCGTTGCCCGAGCGTTCGACCTGCCCACTATCGTGTCCTGCAAGCCGCTGTGCAAGAGACCTACAAACGACATCAAATGACAGCAGGGCGACGTTCCTTCATTTTCGTGAAGCTTGAATCAGATGGGATTTGGAGATTTGAGCGTGAGGTAAAGCCGGAATTTCACCGGAGACGATCGATTTTCTGCCATTCCGGGCAAAAAACGAAATCCCCGGCCATAGGCCGGGGATCGCATCCGTGTCGTACAGTCAGGCTCAGCTGTGATAGGCGCGTTCACCATGTTCGACGATATCGAGGCCTTCGGCCTCCGTCTGGCGGTCGACACGCAGGCCGACGACGAGGTCGACCAGCTTGAACAGGATCGCCGAACCGATGCCCGTCATCGCCACAGTGAAGGCAACCGCCTCGACCTGCACCCAGAGCTGGCTGCCCATCGTCACGCCTTCGGCATAGCCGACGCCGCCCAGCGAAGGCGAAGCCAGCACGCCGGTGCCGAGAGCGCCGAGGATGCCACCGATGCCATGCACGCCGAACACGTCGAGGCTGTCGTCATAGCCGAAGGCATTCTTCACGGTCGTCACGAAGAAGAAGCAGACGATGCCGGCGACGAAGCCGAGCGCGATGGCGCCGGCCGGGCCGACGAAGCCGGCTGCGGGCGTCACGGCCACCAGGCCGGCGACCGCGCCGGAGACGGCGCCCAGCATCGAGGGCTTGCCATGGGTGAGCCATTCGATCAGCGACCAGCCCAGGATCGCGCCGGCCGTGGCGACGAAGGTGGTCATCATGGCAAGGCCCGCGCTGGCGCCCGCCGAGAGCGCCGAACCGGCGTTGAAGCCGAACCAGCCGACCCACAGCAGGCCGGCGCCGACCCAGGAGAGGGTGAGCGAATGGGGCGGCATCTGCTCCTTGCCGAAGCCGGTGCGCTTGCCGATCATCAGGCAGCCCACCAGGCCGGCAACGCCGGCATTGATGTGCACGACGGTACCGCCGGCGAAATCGAAGGCGCCCAGCTTGAACAGCCAGCCCGTGGACTGCCACACCGAATGGGCGACCGGGATGTAGATGAAGGTGACCCAGAGCAGGCAGAACAGCACCACGGCGGAGAACTTCATGCGCTCGGCGAAGGCGCCGACGATGAGGGCGGGCGTGATCGCCGCGAAGGTCATCTGGAAGCAGACGAACACATATTCAGGAATGGTGCCGCTCAGCGTGTCCTTGGTGATGCCGGCGAGGAAGGCCTTGGAGAAGCCGCCGAAGAGCGGACCGCCATCGCTGAAAGCGAGGGTATAGCCATAGAACACCCAGATCACCATCACCACCGAGGCGACGATCAGCACCTGCATGAGGATGGACAGCATGTTCTTGGCACGCACCAGGCCGCCATAGAACAGGCCCAGGCCCGGCGCGATCATCATCAGCACCAGCGCGCAGGATACCAGCATCCAGGCCGTGTCGCCGGAATTCAGCGTCGGCGGCGGCGCTGCGGTCTGGGCGAGAGCGGGGCCCGCAAGCAGCCCGGCGCCCATGAGGGCCATGAAGGCGGATTTGAGGAAACGAAGGGAAGTCATCTGGAAAGGATCCTGTCTCATGGGAGTCGAGGGCATCGGCGGCGGGGGACCTAGAGCGCGTCGCCGTCGCGCTCGCCGGTGCGGATGCGCACCGCCGTTTCGATCGGCATCACGAAAATCTTGCCGTCGCCGATCTGGCCGGTCTTGGCGGCTGCGGTGATCGCGTCGATCACCTTGGTGACGAGTTCGCTCGGCACCGCGACCTCGATCTTCAGCTTGGGCAGGAAGCTCACCGCATATTCGGCGCCGCGATAGATCTCGGTATGCCCCTTCTGGCGGCCATACCCCTTCACCTCGGTCACGGTCAGACCGTGCACGCCCAGACCCGTGAGCGCATCGCGCACCTCCTCGAGCTTGAACGGCTTGATGATGGCCATCACTATTTTCATGTTGTCCTATCCCCTATGGCGCCTTGCGGTCTGGCGATGGCGCCAGGAGCCGCGAAGACGCGTCAAAACAAAGAGTTGGAGCACTGAGCGTCTCGTTCGACACGCGCCTTGCTCCAGGGAACCGCGGCTCGGGTTCCGGATCGAGCTTCGCCGCAAGATGAGCAATCGGACGAAAGTCGCGTTGCGGTCGAACACGCTCTTTCAAGCCGCGTGCCAACTGCGAAACGACATGCTAAGATCATGAAAAATCATGACAAAAATTACCTCTGCTCAATGTGAGGGCCACTCGCTTGCCATGGTCTGCGCAAATTTTAGGCACAATGGCCGCCGTTGCGATATTTTCGAGCAATCTGCACGCGGCATTGGCTGATCCCTGCGCCGTCCCGGCGGAAGCCGGCGAGAATGTGACGATTGCCGGCAAGAGCGGTGACGGTCATATTCTGCTCGCGGACGGTCGCAGGATCCGGCTTGCGGGCGTGGATCTTGCCTCGCTGCGGCTGCCCGATCTTGCCGGCACCGTCGCGACTCTGGTGGGTTCGGCGACGCCAGACAGGCATGGCGCGTTGCGCGGAGCTCTCTATCTCGAGGGCCGCGACCTCGTGGCCGATCTCACCGCCCGCGGACTGGCGCGCATTCGACCTTCCGCTGGGGAAGAGGCGTGTTACACAGAATTAATGACTGCAGAAGACAATGCCCGTCGGGCTCGGCTTGGCCTCTGGGCCGAACCGGGCTATGCAGTCGCCGATGCGGCGACTCCCGAGGCCGTTGCCCGCCACGCCGACGGCTTCGTCATCGTGGCGGGACGCGTGCTGCATGTTGGAGTGACGAAGACGACCGTGTGGATCGATTTCGGCAAAATCTGGCGCGAAGACGTGACTTTGGCGATACCCGCCAAACAATGGCCACGTTTCGAGGCAACCGGTCTCACCGCCACTGCCCTCGAGGGCAGCTATGTCAGGGCCCGCGGCGTCGTGACGATGCGCGACGGGCCTCGCATCGAAATTACCGAGCCGGCGGCGATCGAACAGGTCGCGCCGGTGTCGCCGTAGGAGGAGTGGAAGCTGGACGAGATGCTGGGGGGCGCGGCAAGACAACCGAACTGGCGGTGGGTTTGTGCCCTGGCGCTCGCGCTCGGCCTGTCCTCTTGCGCCACCGTGGGCGACAACGAGGCGGGCGATCCTTCGCGCGCCACGCCGGCAGCCCTTCCCGCAGACGCTCCGCGCGTCATCGCTCCCCCCAACGCGGAGGACCGCGAAAGCGCCCGCGTCCTGGCTTCCTATGGCGGCGCCTATCGCAACGCCGCCCTGGAGCGCTATCTCGACGATCTCGTTCAGCGTCTCGCCGCCCAATCCGATCGGCCCGACATTCCCTACAAGCTGACGGTGCTGAACGCCTCGTCGATCAATGCTTTCGCCCTGCCCTCCGGCCGGCTCTACGTGACACGCGGCCTGCTCGCGCTCGCCAATGACGATGCCGAAATCGCTGCCGTGATCGCCCATGAGATGGCGCATGTCTCCGCGCGCCATGCCGCCGCGCGCGCCGATCGCGAGCGTCAGTCCCTGGTCGTCTCCAAGGTGGCCAGCATGGTGCACAATCCCGGCCTGGTATCCTCGAGCCAGAACAGCCTGGCCAGCTTTTCGCGCCAGCAGGAGTTGAACGCCGACGAGATCGGCATCCGCACCATCGCTAAGGCCGGCTTCGATCCCTATGGCGCGGCGCGCTTCCTGACCTCGATGCGCCGGCAGGTGGAGGCGCGTTCGCGCCAGACCACGCCGGACTTCCTGTCGACCCATCCCTCCACGCCCGAACGCATCGCCAAGGCCAACACCGAGGCGGCCCAGTATGGCGCCCCCGGCTCGGGCGAGCATGACAAATTCCGCTATCTGTCGGTGATCGACGGGCTCACCTATGGCGAGGATCCCGCGCAAGGCTATGTGCAGGGCCGCATCTTCTGGCAGCCGCGCCTGGCCTTCACCTTCATCGCGCCGCCCAATTTCACCCTCGACAACACGCCGCAGGCCATTCTCGGCATCGATGGCAACGGCCGGGCGCTGCGTCTCGACACGGTCAAGACCAAGGATGGCCAGTCGCTGTCCGACTATCTCGCCTCCGGCTGGATCAGCGGCGTGGATACCTCCTCGGTTTCCACCCTGCGCATCAACGGCAACGAGGCAGCAACCGCCCTCGCCCGCGGCACGGACTGGAGCTTCCGCCTCTATGCCATCCGCTTCGGCAGCGACGTCTACCGCCTGATCCTGGCGGCGCGCGACCTCAATGCCGCGACCGACGCCCTGTTCCAGGAAACCGCCAACAGCTTCCGGCGCATGACCCCGGAGGAGCAGCGCGATGTGCGCCCCGAGCATATCGATATCGTCACCGTGCGCTCGGGCGACACGCTGCAATCCCTGGCAGCCCGCATGGCCGGGCCGCAGGATCAGCTCGAGCGCTTCCTTGTGCTGAACGGCTTCGACGAAACTAGCCCGCTCAGGCCGGGCGACCGGGTCAAGGTCGTCACGCAGTAGAGGGTGGTCCACCCCTCATCCGGCTGCCGCCACCTTCTCCCGCAAGGGAAGAAGGGGCTCCATTTGGCAAGGGGCGCAGTCTGGCCGCATGCAAGATTTTGCGGCCCATCCCAATCAAATTCCTTCTCCCCTTGCGGGAGAAGGTCCCGGCAGGGGGATGAGGGGTGCCGCTCGACAGAACGCCATCCTCGGCCTCCTCACCTCAGCCGATAGAACGCCGCCGCATTGTCCCTGAACAGCTTGCGCCGCTCCGACGGCGAGCAGTCATGCACGATCTCGTCGACGACATGCACCCAGTCGGGATAGGTCCCCGCCAGTTCCAGCACATGCCAATCCGAGCCGAACATCACGCGCTCGAAGCCGAAGCTTTCCAGGGCATGCTCGACATAGGGCGTGATCTCCTGGCGGGTCCAGGTACGGTGATCGGCCTCCGTGCACACGCCGGAAATCTTGCAATGGACGTTGGGCAACGCGGCGAGCCGCTTCAAATCGGCACGCCAGGGGTCCATCTCGCCCACCTTGATCGCCGGCTTGCCGATATGATCGAGCACGAAGCGGACATCCGGGCATTGCTGCACCATGCGGATCGCGTTCGGCAATTGGTGGTGCAGGATGCAGATGTCGAAGGAAAGATCATGGCGGGCCAGCAGCTTGAGGCCGGCCAGGAAATCGGGCCGCAGGCAGAAGTCCGGATCGGACTGGCCCTGGATCAGCCGCCGGATGCCTCGCAGGGGCTTGTGTTGGCGCAGTTGCTCGAGATCGGCCTCGACCGCCACCCCCTTTTCGAGCGGCAGGTTCGCCACCATGCCGCCCAGCCGCGGCTCGGCCGCCGCAAGCTCGCTGACCCAGGCGGCTTCGGCCAGATGCTGGCCGGCGTCGACATCGACCTCCACGAAGACGAAACGCTCGACCTCGACCGGCTTGGCTGCAGCGAACACATCCGCCGGCTCAGCCTTGGAGCGCAGGCCGGTGATGCCCTGCGTCCAGGCATAGCCGAGACGTGCCGGATCGAGCAGATGAACGTGACTGTCGATGATGGGGTAGTCGAGCATGATGTCAGGGCCCGGATGGCGTTGATCGTTTTGATTGGCTTCAAGCTATTGCCTGACAAATAGACGGTCAACCAGCCGGAATGCCGGTCAGCCTCACCACCCCCGCGCCCGGATCGCATCCGCCAGGCGGGAGACGTCCGGGCCGCTCGGACGGTCTTCCTCCAGGCGCTCGACATGGGCACGGACGAAATCGCGGATGCGGGCGGTGCCCTCGCCCAGCGTCACAGAGCCGCGCAGATCGATGCTCTGGGCCGCCACCACCAATTCGCAGGCCGCCAGCACCAGGAGGCGCTCCGCGCTCTCGCCCAGCTTGGTCACCGCTGCCGGCGCATTGGCGGCATGGTCCTCGACGCCGTCGGCCGCATGCAGCAAGGCCAGGGTCGCCGGCTGCGCCCGTGCCCGGATCTCGCCTTCCAGCGCGCCGATCGCCTTCTGCAGCGTGGCAAAGCCGGTGCGGCTCTGGCCCATCGGCGTGAGAAAGCGCGGCTGGTCGGAATAGACGGGCGACATCAGCTTCAGGGCCCGCTGGGCGGAGATCGTCGCCGCATGGGAGAGGGCCTGCGAAAGCGCCTCGAAGCGCAGCGTGAAGCCGGTCATGTCGAAATTGCCGTTGGACACCAATTGCCCCTCGACGATCACCGGATTGTCGCCGGAATGGTTGAGTTCGAGCAGCACCATCGCCTCCGCCTCGGCGAAGGCGGTGCGCGCGGCGCCATGCACCGGCGCGACGCAGCGGAAGGACAACGGGTCCTGAACGCGCCGGCTCGCCTTGTTGTCGCCAAGCGGGCCGCCGGCCAGCAAGGCATAGATCATGCGGGCCGCCTCAAGCTGGCCGGGGGCCGGTCGGGCGGCATTCACGGCCTCCGACAGAGGCGTGATGTTGGCGCCGAAGGCTTCCATCGACAGGGCCGCGGCACGGTCGAGCGTATCGAGCGCCAGGCGCGCCTCGGCGAGCACCAGGGCACCGCGGCCGGTAGAGGCGGCATTGGCCACCACCAGCGCATGCCCGTCCTTCGGCCCGATCGGCACCGGCTGCAGCCCGGCGCGGCGCAAGGCCTCGGCGCCGTCCAGGCGTTCGCTACGATATTCGGCCTGGCCTTCGCCGAGCAGCGCCAGGGCCATATGCGCAAGCGGCGCGAGGTCGGCGGCGCCGATCGAGCCGATCGTCGGCACGATGGGATGAAATCCGGCATTGAGGGCCGCGGCCAGCGCCTCGACCACCGCCAGGGATACGCCGGTCCGGCCGACGCTCATGCCGGCGATGCGGGCCGCCATCATGGCCCTGACCTCGGCGACCGGCATTTCGTCGCCCACGCCGACCGCGCGTGCAAAGGCGACGCGCCGCTGGAAGGCTGCGAGATCGTCGGCGGAAAGCCGGGTGTCGACGCCCGCGCCAAGCCCGGTGGTCAGCCCATAGACCGGCTTGTTCTCCGCGATGGCCTGCTCGATCACCGTGCGCGCCGCGCCGATGCGCTCACGCGCACGGGGCGACAACACGACCGGACGGCGGTCGGCGGCGATGGCGGCCAGCGCATCGATGGTCAGGGGCGCATCGCCGATCACCACGGTTTCGCCGGACATGCCTTGAACTCCTTCATCACCGTCGGCCCGCACCATCGTTTGCGTGACCTCGCATCGCCAATCGCATAGAAGGAGTCGCATCTCCAAGGAAATGTGCATGCCGCGAGGGTGAGAATGAGCGCGCTGATCGAACTGTTCTTGTGCCGGAGCGACAATTTCGGCGTGCTGCTCCATGACGAGGCGAGCGGACGCACCGCGGCCATCGACGCGCCGGAGGCCGAAGCGATCGAAGCGGCCCTCGAACGGCGCGGCTGGCGGCTCACCGACATCCTGGTCACCCATCACCATGCCGATCACGTCGAGGGCGTCGAGGCGCTGAAAACCTCCTATGGCTGCCGGGTGGTGGCGGCGAAAGCCGATGCCCACCGCATCCCCGCTGTCGACGAGACGGTCAGCGAAGGCGACACCGTCAATGTCGGCTCGCTTGTGGCCGAGATCATCGATACGCCCGGCCACACGGTCGGCCATATCGCCTACTGGTTCAGGCAGGAGAAGCTGCTGTTTGCCGCCGACACCCTGTTCTCGCTGGGCTGCGGCCGGCTGTTCGAAGGCACGCCGGCCGATATGTGGCGATCGCTCACCAAATTGCGCGCCCTGCCCGACGACACCCGGCTCTATTGCGGGCACGAATACACCCTCGCCAATGCACGCTTCGCCCTCACGGTCGATCCCGCCAACGAGGCGCTGGCCCGGCGGGCCGCCGAGGTCGAGGTCCAGCGCGGCGCCCACCGCTTCACCCTGCCCGTCCTGCTCGGCGCCGAGAAGCGCGAAAATCCCTTCCTGCGCGCCGACGCCCCCGGCATTGCCGCGCAGCTCGGGCTGGCGGGAGCGGATCCCGTCGCCGTGTTCGCCGAACTGCGCGAGCGCAAGAACCGCTTCTGACAGACTCGCGGGCACCCGGGCCCTTGCTTCCGCCAGGAGCCCCGGATATCGGCTTTTTTCGAGACAGCAGAAATGACCATGACGACTGCCGCCGACATGATCACCCTCCTCGGCATGCAACCCCACCCCGAAGGCGGGCATTATGTGCAGACCTTCCAGGACTCACCCCACCACGGCGACAGGCCGGCCTCGACTGCGATCTATTACCTGCTCCAGGCGGGCGAGCGCTCGCATTGGCACCGGGTCGACGCCGCCGAGATCTGGCATTTCCATGCCGGCTCTCCACTGGCCCTCGACCTTTCGGCCGACGGCGCGACCACGGAACACCTGATCCTCGGCACGGATCTCGCCGCCGGCCAGCGGCCGCAGGGCGTGGTGCCCAAGGGCGTTTGGCAGGCAGCCCGCAGCCTCGGCGACTGGACCCTGGTCGGCTGCACCGTTGCCCCCGGCTTCCGCTTCGAAGGCTTCGAGCTGGCCCCGCCGGACTGGGCGCCGAGTCTGCGATAGCTTGGGGCGAGGTTGACAGGCTACCGAGACCCTATACATACTATGGTATGTATATCCGGAGCCGTATTCATGCAGGTCGCTAAATGGGGCAATAGCCTGGCTGTTCGCATTCCTGCCGTAGTCGTCGAGGCCCTCCAGCTGAAAGAAGGCGACGACATCGAAATCCGTATCGCCGACGAGCGGCAATTGGAAATCGCCCGCAAACCTGGCCGCGAGGAATTGCTGCGCAGGTTGCGCGCTTTTCGCGGAAGATTGCCCGCGGATTTCACATTTGACCGCGATGAAGCCAATGCGCGATAGCGCCGATGTCCGGTGATTTCTTCGATACGAATATTCTGCTCTATCTGGCATCGTCGGATACGAGCAAGGCGGACCGTGCAGAAGAACTTCTCCTCACGGGCGGCACGATCAGCGTTCAGGTCTTGAACGAAATCGCCAATGTGACCCACCGTAAACTTACCATGTCATGGCAGGAAACTCGGCAATTCCTGTCGCCTTTGCGCAGCTTATTACAGGTTATACCCAACACCGTCGAAATCCATGAGACCGGGATCGACCTGGCCGAACGCTACAAGCTCTCGGTCTACGACGCCATGATCGTCGCGGCAGCCCTGATAAATGACTGCGACAGGCTGTGGTCCGAGGACATGCAGAACGGCCTGTTCGTCGAAGGGCGCCTGCGCATCGTCAATCCATTTCTGCCTTAATCTCGTTTTGGGCTGCGGCGTCCATCCCCCATCCTTACACTTTCCTTATGCCGGGGCTCGATAATCGCAATCGAACCCTGACGCGCTTTGGTGGCAAACCACATCCATGCCCAATCGGGTTGGAGTTTGTCATGCTAGATCTTGCCTATATGGCGCTGGGGCTCGGCGGCCTGCTGCTGATGGTCATCTATGCCCGCATCCTCGACAGGCTGTGAGGCGCATCATGTTCGATCCCCTCATAGGCCTGCTCGTGGCCATCCTGCTCGGCGCCTATCTCGTCTTCACGCTGGTGCGCCCCGAACGTTTCTGAGCTGCGTGGCTTCACCGCCCTCCCGTGCCGGCTGCCCCCGCGCCGGTGCGCGGCGGGGGCGGGACCGGCTCATCGGGAAACGGTCCCGCCTCCTGCGCTTTCTCGCTTTTCCGGGCCCAACGCCGATTTCTCCAGGGAACCCTTCCCGCGAGAAATTCAGCGGGGCCCGTGCTCTTTTGGAGAACTTCCATGTCCTTGAACGGATGGCTTCAGATCATCCTTCTGTTCGCTTTGGTGCTCGCAGCGGTGAAGCCACTGGGAGCCTATATGGCTCGTGTCTTCTCCGGTGAGAGGACCTTCCTCTCGCCTATCCTGACGCCGGTCGAGAAGGGTTTTTACAAACTTTCCGGCATTGATCCGGTCCGGGAACAGGGATGGCTCGCCTATACACTCGCCATGCTGTTCTTCAGCATGGCAGGATTTGCCTCGCTTTACGCGATCCTGCGGCTGCAGGCCTATCTGCCGCTCAATCCGCAGGGTTGTGGCAATCTGACGCCGGATCTGGCTTTCAACACGGCGGTGAGCTTCGTCACCAACACCAACTGGCAGAACTATGCGGGCGAAAGCACCATGAGCCATTTCAGCCAGATGGCCGGGCTCACGGTGCATAATTTCGTCTCGGCCGCCACCGGCATCGCCCTGGCACTGGCTCTCACCCGGGCCTTCATGTGCTCGGGCGGCCAGACGCTCGGCAATTTCTGGGTCGATCTGACCCGGTCGTCGCTTTACATATTGCTGCCGATCGCCGTCGTCGTCGCCCTGGCTTTCGTGGCGATGGGCATTCCCCAGACCCTGCAGGCCAGCGTCGACGCCACCACGCTGGAAGGCGCCAGGCAGACCATCGCCATGGGGCCGATGGCGAGCCAGGAAGCGATCAAGCAGCTCGGCACCAATGGCGGCGGCTTCTTCAACGCCAATTCCGCCCATCCCTTCGAGAATCCCACCGCGCTGGCTAATTACCTGTCGATCTTCTCGATGCTGTCGATTTCGGCGGCGCTCGTCTATGCGTTCGGCCAGATGGTCGGCTCCCGCCGCCAGGGCTGGGCCCTGCTCTCGGCCATGGGCGTCCTCCTGATCGCCGGTGTCGCCGTGGTCTATTGGGCGGAGACGTCAGGCAATCCGATCCTCGCACATCTCGGCCTCGATCCGGCCCTCGGCAATATGGAAGGCAAGGAACTGCGTTTCGGCCAGGCGATGTCGGCCGTCTTCGTCGCCGTCACCACGGGCCTGTCCTGCGGCGCGGTCAACGCCATGCATTCCTCGCTCACACCGCTCGGCGGCCTGATCCCGATGTTCCTGATCCAGCTGGGCGAAGTGCTGCCCGGCGGTGTAGGCTCGGGCCTCTACGGCATGGTCGTCTTCGCCATCCTCAGCGTGTTCATCGCCGGCCTCATGGTCGGTCGCACCCCGGAGTTCCTCGGCAAGAAGATCGAATCGCGCGAGATGAAGTTCGCCGTGCTGGCGATCCTGATCCTGCCCACCGCGATTCTGGGCTTCACCGCGATCTCCGCCATGGCGTCTTTCGCCCTGTCGCAACTCGGCAATGCCGGTCCGCACGGCCTCAGCGAGCTTCTCTACGCCTACTCCTCGGCAGCGGGCAACAATGGCTCGGCCTTTGCCAGCCTGTCGGGCAATACGCCCTGGTTCAACACCACCCTCGGCATCACCATGCTGCTGGGCCGCTTTGCCTATGTGGTGCCGGTGATGGCAATCGCCGGCTCCCTGGCCGCCAAGACCAGGGTACCCGCCTCGGCCGGTACCTTCCCGACACACACGCCGCTTTTCGTCGGCCTGTTGGTCGGCATCATCCTGATCGTGGGCGGCCTGCAATTCTTCCCGGCCCTCGCGCTGGGGCCGATCGTCGAGCATTTCGTCATGCTCGCGGGAAAAACGTTCTGACCGCAAAACCTTCTGAGGCCATCCCGGGCCGTACCGGCTCGGGACACCCTCAGCCACTTTTTCATACCGCATTTTCGTAACGCGAACCTGCATCCGCTTCGTTCGAAAATGCTTTCCGGGAACGGCTGTCATGTCTTCCAAACCTACATCCCCGTCCATGTTCGACGCGGCCATCCTGCTGCCGGCGATCAGGGATGCCTTCGTCAAGCTCGATCCCAGGCTGCTCGTCCGCAACCCGGTGATCTTCGTCACCGAGGTCGTGGCGGCCCTGGTCACCGTGCTCAGCCTGCGTGACGCCTTCACCGGCGCCGGGGCCGGCTTCAGTGCGCAGATCGCCGCCTGGCTGTGGTTCACCGTATTGTTCGCCACCTTCGCCGAAGCCGTGGCCGAGGGGCGCGGCAAGGCGCAGGCCGAGAGCCTCAAGCGCACCAAGTCCGACCTCAAGGCCAAACGCATGCCTTCGGCGGCGGCCGAGCTGGGAAACTTCCAGGTGATCGATGCCACCAGGCTCAGCGTCGGCGACATCGTCATCGTCGAAGCCGGTGACCTCATTCCCGGCGACGGCGAGGTGATCGAAGGCGTGGCGTCGGTCAACGAGAGCGCCATCACCGGCGAATCCGCCCCCGTGATCCGCGAATCCGGCGGCGACCGCTCCGCCGTCACCGGCGGCACGCAGGTGCTGTCGGACTGGATCAAGGTGCGCATCACCACCCAGCCCGGCTCTTCCTTCATCGATCGCATGATCGCGTTGGTCGAGGGCGCCGAGCGCCAGAAAACCCCCAACGAGATCGCCCTGTCGATCCTGCTCTCGGGCATGACGCTGATCTTTCTGATCGCCGTGGTCACGCTGTGGGGCCTTGCCGGCTATTCCGGCACGCTGCTCTCCATCACCGTGCTGGTGGCGCTGCTGGTCACCCTCATCCCCACCACCATCGGCGGCCTGCTCTCGGCCATCGGCATCGCCGGCATGGATCGCCTGATCCGCTTCAACGTGGTGGCCACCTCGGGCCGCGCGGTCGAGGCTGCCGGCGACGTCGATACCCTGCTGCTCGACAAGACCGGCACCATCACCTTCGGCAACCGCATGGCGACCGAATTCCTGGCCGTCCCCGGCGTCAGCGAGCAGGATCTGGCCGAAGCCGTGCTGCTGGCAAGCCTTGCCGACGAGACCCCCGAGGGCCGCTCGATCATCGCCCTTGCCCAGAGCGACTATGGTCTTGCCCAGCCGGACCTGACAGCCAAGGCGATCATCACGATCGCTTTCGCGGCCCAGACCCGCCTCTCGGGTATCGATATCGACGGGCGTTCCATCCGCAAGGGCGCGGTCGATGCGATCGTGAAGTTCGCCGGCACCACGCTGGAGGCCGCCCCTGCCGCCTTCCGCCAGGCGGTGGAGAAGGTTGCCCGCACGGGCGGCACGCCGCTCGGCGTTACCGACGGCAGCCGCATTCTCGGCGTCGTGCACCTCAAGGACGTGGTGAAGCCCGGCATCAAGGAGCGCTTTGCCGAACTGCGTTCGATGGGCATCCGCACGGTGATGGTGACGGGCGACAATCCGATCACCGCCGCCGCGATCGCCTCGGAGGCCGGCGTCGACGACTTCCTGGCCGAAGCCACGCCGGAGGAGAAGCTCGCCTATATCCGCAAAGAGCAGACGGGCGGCCGCCTCATCGCCATGTGCGGCGACGGCACCAATGACGCCCCGGCGCTGGCCCAGGCCGATGTCGGCGTCGCCATGCAGACCGGCACCCAGGCGGCGCGCGAGGCGGGCAACATGGTGGACCTGGACTCCAGCCCCACCAAGCTGATCGAGATCGTCGGCATCGGCAAGCAATTGCTGATGACCCGCGGCTCGCTCACCACCTTCTCGATCGCCAACGACGTCGCCAAATATTTCGCCATCATCCCGGCCCTGTTCATCGCGACCTATCCCGAGCTCGGCGCCCTGAACGTGATGAACCTGGCTTCGCCCCAGTCGGCCATCCTCTCGGCGGTGATCTTCAACGCGCTGATCATCATCGCCCTGATTCCGCTGGCCCTCAAGGGCGTTGCCTACCGGCCGGTCGGCGCGGCGGCGCTGCTCAGGCGCAATCTCCTGGTCTACGGCCTCGGCGGGCTGCTGGTGCCGTTCGTCGGCATCAAGCTGATCGACCTCGTCGTCGCCGCCCTGCACCTGGTGTGACGGCGATGCGCACGAGAAACGGATGGAGCGTGGCCCGCTGGCTCGCTCTGTCCGCGCCGAACCGATCCACCGCCCGCACACCGTCCCTCCTCGCAGGGAGGGCTCCCGCCTTCCGAGGCAATCCCGTTTTCGCTCTCCAAGGGAGCAAACCCATGCTAATCCATCTTCGTCCCGCCATCGTGATGATGGCCCTGTTCACCCTGCTGCTGGGCATTCTCTATCCGCTGGCCGTCACCGGCATCGCCCAGGTCGCCCTGCCCGGCCAAGCCAACGGCAGCCTGATCACCAGCAACAATATGGTGATCGGCTCGTCCCTGATCGGCCAGAATTTCACGTCGGATCGCTATTTCCAGGGCCGTCCCTCGGCGACCTCGGGCACCGATCCCAACGACCCCAGCAAGACGGTGTCCCAGCCCTACAATGCGAGCAACTCGACGGGCTCCAATCTCGGCCCCACATCGAAGGCCCTGGCCGACAGGGTCGCCGCTTCGGTCGAGTCCCTGCGCAAGCAGGGCGTGACCGGCGCCGTTCCCGCCGACGCGGTGACGACCTCGGCTTCCGGCCTCGACCCCGACATTTCGCCGGCCGATGCCGCGCTGCAGATCCAGCGCGTCGCCAAGGCCCGCAATCTGCCGGAGGCGGACGTGAAAGCCCTGGTCGACAACCACACGTCAGGCCGGCTCTTCGGCGTGATCGGCGAGCCGCGCGTCAATGTTCTCGCGCTGAATCTGGCGCTTGATGCTATGAAGAAGTGAATTCTTCGGTGTGCCGGTCTTCGGACCGGCATTTTCTTCAACATGCCGGCCGAAGACCGGCACACCATATCACCCCCATGCCCAGTCCCCCCGACAAACGTCCCGATCCCAACGCCCTGCTGACCCTGGCGGGGCGGGAAGGACGCGGCCGGCTCACCGTCTTTCTCGGCGCGGCGCCGGGCGTCGGCAAGACCTATGCCATGCTGTCGCGGGCGCGGCGTGAAAAGCAGGCCGGCGTCGATGTCGTTGTCGGTATCGTCGAGACGCATGGCCGCAGTGAAACGGCCGCCCTGACCGAGGGGCTCGAGATCCTGGCGCGGCGGACGGTCGACTATCGCGGCCGCGAGCTCGAAGAGTTCGACATCGACGCGGCGCTCGCCCGCCGGCCGCGCCTGATCATCGTCGACGAGCTTGCCCACACCAATGCCCCGGACAGCCGCCATCCCAAGCGCTACCAGGATGTCGAGGAGCTGATCGGCGCCGGCATCGATGTATGGACGGCGCTGAACATCCAGCACCTGGAAAGCCTGGTCGATGTCGTCTCGCGCATCACCGGGGTGACGGTGCGCGAAAGTGTACCGGACAGCGTGATCAAGAAAGCCGACGAGGTCATCGTCGTCGATATCACGCCCACCGAACTGATCCAGCGCCTGGAAGACGGCAAGGTCTATCTGCCCGACAATGCCAGGCGCGCTGCCGACGGCTTTTTCAGGCCGGGCAATCTCACCGCCTTGCGCGAGCTCGCTTTGCGCCGCACGACCGAGCGCGTCGACGACCAGATGCTGGCCTATCTGCGCCAGAATGCCATCGAAGGACCGTGGGAAACGGCCGACAGGCTGATCGTCTGCGTCGGGCCCGACAAGTTTTCCCAGCAGGTCGTGAGAGCGGCCGGCCGGCTTGCCACCGGGCTGAATGCGGACTGGCTGGCCGTGACCGTCGAGCGCCCCGGCCAGGAAGTCGGCGGCGAGGCGCTTGCCGAGCTCGAGGCCAATCTGCGTCTGGCCGAGCGCCTGGGTGCGGAAGTCAGGCGCCTCAACGGCCACGACTATGTCGGCGAAATTCTGAGATTGGCCCGCGCCGAGAACGTCACCCAGATCGTGCTCGGCAGCGGCAGGGCGAGCTGGTGGCAGCGCGCCACCGGGCGCTCCCTGGCCGACGATCTCCTGCACCGCTCCGAGGAGATCAACGTCACCGTCATCACCAACACCGTGGCCGAAGCCCCTCCCGCCCGGCAATGGTGGCGCCGGCTCGTCCTGCAGCCTTCCCTGGCCGGTCTCGCCATGGCCGTCGGCTGCGTCGCGGCGGCAGTCGGCATCGGTGTCGGCCTCAGGCATTTCGTCTATCTGCCCAACGCCTCCATGCTCTTCCTGATGGCGGTGCTCGCCAGCGCCCTCACGGTCGGGCGCTGGAGTGCCATCACGGCGGCGGTGCTGTCCTTCTTCGCCTATAATTTCTTCTTCATTCCGCCGCTCTACACCTTCACCATCGCCGAGCCGCACGAGGTCTTCGCCCTCGCCGTGTTCCTGATCGTGGCCGTGGTGGCGGGCGACCTCGCCGGACGGGTCCGCGAGCGGGCGGAGGGCGAAGGGCGGCGGGCCGCCAACATCATGTCGCTCTACGAATTCTCCCGGAAGCTTTCCGGCATCACCAGCCTGGACGACGTGCTCTGGGCGGCGGTCGCCCATGCCCAGGCGACGCTGCACGGACGCGTCGTCATCGCCGTGCCCCAGGAGGACGAGCTCGCCGTTGCCGCCGCCTGGCCGCCGGACATCAGCCTGGATACAACCGACATGACGGCGCTGCGCTGGGCCTTTGAAAAGAGAGAGATCGCCGGCCGGGGAACCGGCACCCTGCCCAATATCGCCTTCGAGTTCAGGCCGATCCTCACCCCGAACGGCGCCGTGGGCGTGCTCGGCCTGGCGCAACCCGAGGGCGCCGAGCCGCTTTCCCCGGCCGAGGAGCGCATTCTCGTCGCCATCCTCGACCAGACCGCCATCGCCATCGACCGGGCCAAGCTCGCAAAGGAGAATGTGCGCACCGCCGCGCTCGAGGAAAGCGAGAAGCTGCGCAGCGCCCTGCTCTCCTCTCTCTCGCACGATCTGCGCACACCGCTGGCCTCCATCACCGGCGCCGTCACCACGCTGCGCCAGCTCGGCACCAAGATGAACGAGGAAAGCCGCGACGATTTGCTCGCCTCCATCGAAGAAGAGGCAGCCCGGCTGAGCCGCTTTGTCGCCAACCTCCTCGACATGAGCCGCCTGGAAGCCGGCGCCCTCAATGCGAGGCGCGATTTCCTCGACGTCGCCGACGTCGTCCGCACCGCCGTCGATCGCGCGCGGAAAGCCTTCCCCACCCGCCTGATCGAAACCAGCCTGGCGGCCGACCTGCCGCCGGTGCGCGGCGACCAGGCCCTGCTCGGCCAGGTGCTGTTCAACCTGCTCGACAATGCCCATAAATATGGCGGAGACGATACGCCCACCGCCGTGTTCGCCCGGCGCGAGGACGACGAGGTGGTTGTTACCATCACCGATCAGGGCAAGGGCATTCCCCCCGATGATCTGGAGAGAATCTTCGACAAGTTCTACCGGCGGGGCAAGGTCGACGGACGCGCGCCGGGCACCGGCCTTGGCCTGTCGATCAGCCGCGGCTTCATCGAGGCGATGGGCGGCACCATCACCGCCGAAAGCCCTGCCGTGCGCAAGCGCGGCACCCGCATTGTCATCCGCCTGCCGGCCGGGGCATGATGGTATGTACCTTTCCGCTGTGCCGATCTCCAGACCGGCATCGATACCGTTCCTGCGCCGATCTGGAGATCGGCACACCCGAGCACGGACGGGCAGACCCGCCCCCGGTTCCGTCGAAAGTTCCTTCGCATGCACATTCTGGTTGTCGACGACGAGCCGCAGATCCAGCGTTTTCTCAAACCGGCGCTCATCGCCGCCGGCTACGAGGTGACGCCGGCTGTCAACGGCGCCGACGCCGTGCGCCTGATCGCCACCGCCGCGCCGGATCTCGTCATCCTCGATCTCGGCCTACCCGACATGGACGGCAAGGACATCATCGCCAAAGTGCGTGAGTGGTCGAAAGTGCCCGTTATCGTGCTGTCGGCGCGCGACCGGGAGACCGAGAAGATCGCCGCCCTTGATCTCGGTGCCGACGACTATGTCGAGAAGCCCTTCGGCATCGGCGAATTGATCGCCCGCATCCGCACGGCCCTGCGCCACAAGGCGCAGGACGAGGGCAACACCACCCGTTTCGAGAGGGACGGCCTTGTCATCGATACGCTGAAACGGCTGGTGAGCCGGGATGGCGAGGCCATTCGCGTCACGCCCAAGGAATACGATCTGCTTGCCATGCTGGCACGCCACGCCGGTCGCGTCGTCACCCATCGCCAATTGCTGACCTCGGTGTGGGGGCCGGCGCATGCCGAGGACCTGCATTATCTACGCGTCTTCATCGGCCAGCTCAGAACCAAGATCGAGCGCGACCCCGCCAATCCCCGCATCATCCAGACAGAGCCCGGCATCGGCTATCGCCTGAAGGACGAGGAGTGAGCGCGGGGGGCGGTTTGAGGACCGGCCTCAATCCGTTCACATCACCAGCTTCAACGCCAGCCCGCACATGGTCATGCCGATCAGCCCGTCCAGCACCCGCCAGGCACCGGGCCGGGCGAAGAGCGGGCGCAGAAGGCGCGCGCCATAGCCGAGCGAGAAGAAGAACAGGAAGGAGGCGCTGACCGCACCGGCACCGAAGGCCAGCTTGGCACCCTGATATTGCGTGGAGATCGAGCCGAGCAGCACTACCGTGTCGAGATAGACATGCGGGTTGAGCCAGGTGAAGGCGAGGCAGGTGGCGAGCGCCGGGCCAAGTCCAAGCCCCACACCATCGGCCGGATCGAGCACGCCATGATCGGCAAGCGCCGAGCGGAAGCTGCGCAGGCCGTACAGGATGAGGAAGGCGGCACCGCCATAGCGCATCACCGGCTCGATCCAGGGCACGGCCACGCCCACCGCCTGGAAGCCGGCGACACCGATGCTGATCAGCACGGCATCGGACAAAGCGCAGACGAGGCAGACCCAGAACACATGTTCGCGCCTGAGACCCTGCCGCAGCACGAAGGCGTTCTGCGCCCCGATCGCCACGATCAGGCTGAGGCCGAGCAGGAATCCGGATATGAGCGCGTTGGTCATGGTCTTCCCCTTTGCGGGCTTCCCCGATCCCTGCCGATCGCCGGGAATGGCGTTTGACTACACGCGCCATGAGAATTAGAAAATTTAAATAACCTATCTCTGGATTAGGAAAATTAATCCATGCTGGACTATGCGCTGCTGGAAGCGCTGGCCGCCGTGGTGCGCACCGGTTCCTTCGACAAGGCGGCGCAGGAGATCGGGGTGACGCCTTCGGCGATCTCGCAGCGGGTCAAACTCCTGGAAGAGCGCCTGGGCACCGGCCTGGTCGTCAGGGGACAGCCCTGTACGGCGACGCCGGCCGGCAAGCGGCTTTGCCGCCATGCCGAGGAAGTCGGCCTGATGGAGCATGCACTGCGCGGCGAACTGGGGGGCCTGGTGCCGCCGGGGCCCGCCCCTACCGTGCGCATCGCCGTCAATGCCGACAGCTTGGCGACCTGGTTCCTTCCCGCCCTGTCCGGCCTGGAGGGACGCCTGTTCGACCTGGTGCTCGACGATGAGAGCAACACCGCCGAGTGGCTGCGCCGCGGCGAGGTCAGCGCCGCCGTCGCCACCGCGCCGGGCCCGGTCCAGGGCTGCGGCACCCGCGCCCTCGGGACGCAGACCTACATCGCCACCGCCAGCCCTGCCTTCATGCGGCGCTGGTTCCCGGATGGCGCCGACGAGGAAGCCTTGCGCAAAGCCCCCTGCCTGACCTTCAACAACAAGGACGCGCTGCAGGACCGCTGGCTGGTCGAGACCTTCGGCAAGCCCATTCGCCGCCCGAGCCACTGGATCCCCTCCTCCGGCGGCTTCGTCGACGGCGCGCTCGCCGGGCTCGGCTGGGGCATGAACCCGCTCTCCATGGTGACCGCCCATCTCGAACAGGGAACCCTCGTGGCCATGCGCCCTGGCTCACGGCTGCTGGTGCCGCTCTACTGGCATTGGAGCCGGGCCGTCGAAAAGGGCCTCAAGGACATCACCGCCTCGATCCTGCGCACGGCAAGGGAGCGATTGGCGCAGGACTGAGTTTCCTCGGTGCGTGGCATCGCGAAACTCAGGCGCTGCGCGAAATTCGGTGCAGCATGGCGCCATGTCCCGCGATCAGATCGGGCTCGCCTTCGTCCAGCCGCCACCAGAACAGCTCCAGAGGAATTGGGGCGGGGCCGCCGTGGTCCTCGAAATGGCGCCAGCGGGCCGGAGCAATGCCGGTGAAGATGGCGTGAAAGAAAAAGCGCCGATGCCGTTCTTGTTTGCCCCACGGCCTCATGTCGCGGGTCGTCTCGCCGAGGAAGGCCCGAATCCGGAACGCCGTCAGCCCCGTCTCTTCCATCAACTCGCGGCGAGCCGCATCCTTCGGATCCTCGCCAGCCTCTACGGTGCCAGCCGGAACCTGCAGGCCAGCCTCGGGGTGGCCGGGATGAGCGAGCAACAAGAGCTCCGATCTCCCCCGGGTCAGGTAGACGAAGGCTTTGGGGACGATCAGGCTCATGCCGGCTCGAACAGCTCGACCACATTGCCCGAGGGGTCTTCACAAAGGATCTGCCGGCCGCCCGGCCCCTCGACGATCTCATTGCGAAACCGCACGTCGCGCCCGCGCAGCCTAGCCACCAGGCCCGGCAGATCCCGAACCTCCAGGACGAAGCGATTCCATCCGCCCGGCTCGGGCTTGCGTCCATCAGGCATGGGTCTTGCGGCGGAGGCCATCGGCCCCGCAAGCCAGAGCGAAAGATCGCCGCGCTTCAAGATCGCCATTGCAGGCCCGAATTGCCGTTCGAGCCCGAATTCCAGATGACTCGTATAAAATGCTACGGCAAGCTCGACATCCGCAACCATGTACCGAACCGTCGCCATTGCAGCGCTCCCAAGTCGTCATTCTTTCGTTGCGCGCCTCATGAACGACGACTTTAGCATCGGATTCCGGCGACGTCGCCGAAATCAGGGATTTGGCTCAGACGATCGATCAGCGCGGTGTCGATGCTCATTCGGCGGCCTTTGCCAGCTGGGAATGGGGAAGGGAGAGATCGCCGGGCAGAGCGGCGGTGACCTTGGTGCCGCCGAGATCGACGCCGAGCGAAAGGTGGTCGCTTTTCCAGAGGCGTCAAGAGGCATCCCCTCTGGACAGCAAGCCGTTTGCCACTACCATTGTCGGACAAATCAGAATCCAACCTTCAAGACTTCAGGGACGGAAATCCATGCAGCTCCCCCTCATGCCCGGCAATGCCGCGCCTCGCCGGCTCGGCAAGACTTCCGTCATGCTCACACCCGTCGGCCTCGGCGGCGGCCCGATGGGGGACATGTTCGAGAACCTCGACGAGGATAAGGTCCGCGCCACCTTCAGGGGCGCCTGGGACGCCGGCATCCGTTATTTCGACACCTCGCCCTGGTATGGCCGCGGCCTCAGCGAATTGCGTTTCGGCGAGGCGCTGCGGCAGCGCCCGCGCTCGGATTTCATCCTCTCCACCAAGATCGGCCGCACCTTTCACCGGCCCAAGGACGTCGATAATTTCAAGGGACCGTTCTGGTATGGCGGCCTCTCCTTCCAGGAGCGCTTCGACTATACCTATGACGGCGTGATGCGCGCCTATGAGCAGAGCCAGATGCGGCTCGGCATCAATCGCATCGACCTCCTGCTCATCCATGACCTCGACGTGCCGCATGTCGGCTCGGCCGACCTGGTGGCCCAGCATTTCCTCGATCTGGAGCGTTCGGGCTGGCGCGCGCTCGAAATGCTCAAGCACTACGGCGAGATCCAGGGCATCGGCGCCGGCGTCAACGTGCTCGGCACCATTCCCGAAATGCTCAAGCGCTTCGACCTCGATTTCTTCCTGGTCGCCATGCCCTACACTCTGATCGACCAGGGCCCGCTCGACCTCGAATTCCCGCTCTGCGAGGAGCGCGGGGTCGGCGTGGTGATCGGCTCGCCCTTCGCCTCCGGCATCCTCGCCACCGGCGCCGGCGTGCCCACGCCCTATTATCGCTACACGCCGGCCGCCCCGGAGATCATCGAGAAGGTGCGGCGGATCGAGGCCGTCTGCGCCGCTCACAACGTGCCGCTGAAGGCGGCCGCCTTCCAGTTCGTGCTGCGTCACCCGCTCGTGGCGAGCGTGATCTCGGGTGCCGTCACGCCGGAACAGGCGGCCGAGAATGTCAGCCTGCTCGGTGTTGCCATTCCCGACGCCTTCTGGAGCGATTTGCGCCAGCAGGGCCTGATCGACGCGAGGGCGCCGTAGCCCGGAAGCACGAGCATCAGGCGCAAGACCCGAGAGGGAGCGACATGCAAACATCATTCTTTGGAACGGATGTCGATGCAGTCCAGGTCTTGCGCTGGTTTTACGACATTCCGGAAATGAAATTCTTCGAGGACCACTCTCGCCCCGATCAGCCCAATCGTTGGTTTGAAACATGGGATGAAACGGTCGCCTATTTTCAAGGTGGCCGTTCCAGTCTAGCGGCGTGGCCTCGGAATGTCGGCGGCACTCCGGTCAGGGAGCAGATAAGCTTCACCGGAGATCTGCAACGCCAGCTCGGCGCCAAGGGGCGGTCCGTGCTGCACAGCCCGGCACTCATCCGGATTATCCGCAACGGCGATCAGATGGCACCGATCAGGCAGAACCGGTCAGCCTATCTGCAATCAAGGCTGCATGGAGGAAATCTTGCAAATCTTGTCCAATTTGTCTATTTTGTCTAAATTGGAGCTTGACATGAAGTCCTTCGCCTCCACGCAATTGAAACAGAACCTCGGTGACATTCTCGCAGCCGCCGAGCACGAACCGATTGCCATCACCCGGCATCGCAAGGCTCGCTACGTGCTGATGGATATCGAAACGTATGAACGACGCTTCGCAGGCGATCCGCGCCGCAGCTATGCCATCGAGGAAATACCGGCCGAGCACCTGAAGCTGCTCGAGGAAGCGGAAGCGGGTTTAAAGTAGAGCCGGTTCATGCCAAAACCTCGATCCGGTGATCTTTGGCATTATGATTATCTCTGGCGTCGGCAGCACGGGGCCGGCGAGACGGAAGGACGAAAAGCACGTCCGGTCTCTTTGGTCGCCGTCGTCGTCGACAAGGCAGGCAAGACCAATCTCTTCATTCTTCCCATCACCTCTTCGCCTCCCTCCCCGGACAGACTGGCATTGGAGGTGCCGAAACTTGAACGAAGACGGGCGGGTCTCGACGACATGCCGCTGTGGGTCATGCTGGACGAGTACAACCACGACCTACTGGAGAAGTCGTTCTATTTCGATCCCGCCGCGCATATTGGCCGGTTCAGCGAGGCGTTCCATCAGACAGTATTGCGCACTTTCATGGCTGCGATAAGAGATCGACGAACTCGGAAGGTGCCGCGCACGGACTGACGCCCCGCGGCAGAAACAGACAATCGCCGTGACAGGTCAGAAGTGAGTGGCGAGTGCTCTGCGATGCGCCTCGGCCAGCGCGCCGAGGCTGTGGAAGTGAAAATCCGGCTCTGGCACACCTTCGACCACCAAGGTGGCGCCGCCCTGTTTGCCGGCGCGGCGGTCGATCCAGGCCCGTGCCAGGCCGATCCGCGCCGCCGGGACGTGATCGTGGTGCAGGCTCTGGGCGGTGTGCAGCACATCGGCCGGTTCGAGGCCGAACTGCAGCGACAAATGCTCGAGCAGATAGCTGAAATTGCGCGGATCGGGTTTGTAGGAGCCGACATCCTCAGCGGTGTAGACCGCATCGAAAAGGCCACCGAGCTTGGCGTTGCTGGCCGCGAAGCTGCGGCGGTCGACATTGGAAAGCACGACCAGCCGGTAGTGCCGCTTGAGATAAGCCAGCGCCTCCGCCGAATCCGGAAAGGCCGGCCAGTCCGGCACGGAAGCCCCGAAGCGTTCATGCAGGTCGGCATGGACGGCGATGCCCCAGTCCTGCGCCAGCTGGGCATGGGTGACGGCGAGCAGGGTCGAATAGAGCAGCGAAGGGGTCTGGAGTTCCTGCTCGGTCTCGCGGCGGGCGAAGGCGGCGAGCGCTTCCTCGCGGCCGATGGTACGCCGGGCGGCGCTGAGTAGGGGCTGGAGCGCATTCCAGATGCCGGTTTCCCAGTCGATCAGCGTGCCGTAGCAATCGAACGTCAGCACCTTGAAATCGGTCAGTTCCGGCATCTTTCTCTCCTAGAGCAAAGCGCGTTCAAGCGTGAACGCTTATTTGCTTTAACTCGTTGTTCTGACGCGTCTTTGCGATTCTTGGTGACTCCGTCTAATCGCAAAACGCTATAGAAGGCAATTTCGATCGATCAAGCCATGATCGCGCAAAAAGAGGGCGGTGTCGCCACCGCCCTCTTCCGGATCGACGATCCTCACGAAACCAGTTCGCTGTCCCAGTAGAGATAGTCGACCCAGCTTTCGTGCAGATAGTTGTGCGGATAGTGCCGGCTGGCCTCCAGGAGTTCCCAGGGAGACGGCCGCGCGGGCTTGCGCAAGGGCTTCATGTCCATGCGGTCCGCCTTACGGGCATTGCAGTCGCCGCAGGCCGCCACGATGTTCTCCCACGAGGTGGCGCCGCCCTTTGAGCGGGGAACCACATGCTCGAATTGGAGATCGCGGGCTTGGAAGCCATCGCCGCAATATTGGCAAGTGAAGCCGTCGCGCAGGAACAGGTTGAAACGGGTGAACGGCACCGTGCGCTCCACCTTCTGATAATCGCGCAAGGCGACGACGGAGGGCAGGCGCATCGTCGTCGACGGGCTGCGCACCACGGCATCATATTCCGCCACCACGCTCACGCGGTCGAGAAACACGGCCCTCAGCGCATCCTGCCACGACAGCAGCGACAGCGGAAAATACCGCAAGGGTCTGAAATCGGCATTCAATATCAAAGCGGGGTGGGACGACATGACTACCTCAACGCTCGACTCCTGGAGTTAACACTGGCTGGAGGAATGGATGGCCGGTTGCCCGGCCGGCGGCCAAAGCGTTTTGCGATTTCCCGGGAGCGCCAGGAAACGCAAGGACGCGTCTAAACAAAGGGCTAGAGCAAACGAGCGTTCAGCCTTGAACGCGCCTTGCTCTAGTTTCGCTGTCTGACTCCCGGCCAGCCCCGTTGGCTGGTCTAGCTGGACAGTTGTCCGGCAACGAAAAGACGAAAAGATGACAGCATGATGATGTGCACGCGGGCCAACGGCCAAGCCGGAAACGCAGCTCGGACAGGCCCGTGCGCATGCCTGCTGCTCGGTGGATGTGGAGTGTGCCGTGGGCGTACATACCCTCCTGCCATCAAGGCGGAGGGGACTGCCCTGCCGCCGGTTCAGAGTCTCGTGTGATCCTGCGCCAGTCGGGCGACGATCAAACGGTTCGCGTTCGACAGGTCGCTGCCGGCACCCTCGCACTGACTGCGGACACTCATGCCCATGCCCGGCATGAAGGCCGGCAATGGGAAGGCGTCATCCGCAAAAGCAAAGATGTTGAAACGGGTCGGCAACGGCATGTCCGGCGCTTGAGGGAAGAGGCCCATCCCCTTCCCGATAAATAGGCTTATGCCGCCCGAAAACGACAAAAATCAAGCGCGAAAGCATCGTTCATTCGCGAAAACAGCAAAATTTTCGAAAGAATCTTACTCTTTTTTGAGAAGAACAATCCCTCGGGATAATGTCTTATACGTTTGGATAAGATCTTGGTCCGTGGTCAGCAGGAGCAAGCGAGCCCCAGAATGGGCGTGCATCTCACGCAGTGCGATTCAGCTATGCGAAACTATATGTTGTCTCTCCCTACTTTTGCCATTTCGTCAGAACAAAAGCATGCCTATAACCAACCAAGCGTCATGACCGGCATTCGAGTCGGCCACCATTTTGGCCCGCCCCTCGGGACGGGCCTTGTCATGAATTGCCTGCTCCAATGTCCGAAGTGACCGCCGGCCCGATGCCTCGAATGGCACGGCCCAATTTCAGAACCACCGCGCTGATCATTGCCAGCGCCATGTTCATGGAACAGCTCGACGCCACCATCCTGGCGACTGCCCTGCCGACCATGGCGAACTCCTTCGACGTTTCGCCGGCGCATATGAGCATCGCGCTGACCTCCTATCTGCTCAGCCTAGCCGTGCTGATCCCCGCCAGTGGCAAGATCGCCGACCGCTACGGCGCCCGCAGCGTGTTCTCGATCGCCATCGCCGTGTTCATGCTGGGCTCGATCCTGTGCGCCTGGGCGCCGACCCTGCCCGTCCTGGTCGCCGCGCGGCTGCTACAAGGCGCTGGCGGGGCGATGATGGTGCCGGTCGGTCGCCTCGTGCTGCTGCGCACCGTCGACAAATCGGACCTCGTCTCCGCCATGGGCTGGCTGCTGGTGCCGGCGCTGATCGGCCCGATCCTCGGCCCGCCGGTCGGGGGCTTCATCGTCACCTTCCTCGACTGGCGCTGGATCTTCTACATCAACATCCCGATCGGCCTGCTCGGCCTGGTGCTCACCCAGATCTTCATTCCCAACATGAAGGAAGACAAGCGCGAGCCCTTCGACATGAAAGGTTTCGTGCTTTCGGGCATTTCACTCGCCTGCCTGCTGTTCGGCTTCGAAATGACCAGCCGCGGCAGCGCCGGCGAAGCGCCGCTCGCCATCGCTCTCCTGGTGATCGGCGTCGTCAGCGGTGCCATTTATGTCGTCCACGCCCGCAAGCCGCGCGACTTCGCCCCGATCCTCGACCTCAGCCTGATGCGGGTGCGCACCTTCCGCATCTCGCTGGTCGCCGGCTCGCTGTCGCGCATCACGCAAGGCGCCCAGCCCTTCCTGCTGCCGCTGATGATGCAGATCGGTTTCGGCATGTCGGCGGTGGAGAGCGGCCTGCTCACCTTCGCCACTGCTTGCGGCTCCATGCTGATGAAGGCGGCGGCCAAGCCGATCCTCAAGCGGTTCGGCTTCCGCACCACGCTGATCTGGAACAGCGTGTTTTCCAGCATGCTCTACGCAGCCTGCGCCCTGTTCCGCCCGGACTGGCCGCATTGGGCCATCTTTGCCGTGCTGCTGGTCTGCGGGTTCTCGATGTCGCTGCAATTCACCGCCTACAACACCGTGTGCTACGACGACATTCCGCCGACCCGCACGTCCTCGGCCAACAGCTTCTACACCACCTTCCAGCAATTGATGCTGTCCTTCGGCATCTGCGCCGGCGCCCTCGCCTTGACCGGCTCCAAGCTGGTGCTGGGGCATGAGCACGCCACGCTCACGGACTTCTCGATGGCGTTCCTGTTCGTCACCGCAATTTCCCTGCTGGCTTCGCCGGTGAACGCCAAGCTGCCCTACAATGCCGGGGCTTCGATGAGCGGTCATCGCAACCGGCATGAGGCCGAGCAGCCGACCTGACGAGGCCTGCGTTCCGGGATCGTCAGGTCACCGGATTTTCGCGGCGATAAGGCTCGAGGGCGTCGAGGCCCAGGAGCTCCGTCAGCCTGGTGCCGTCGCTGACGCGCCGGAACCAGCCGGGCGCCATCCAGGGGGCGTCGCCATCGACATTGGGGGCGCCGCGTCCAGCCTCGACATCCTCGATCCAGAGCGTCCTGGTTTCCAGCGAAATACGGGTGAAATCGGTGCTGTTGGGCACGCCGGCATGGGCATGCGCGCTGGAGAAGGCGATCACCTCGCCCGGTTCGATCACCACCGGCTCGACGGATCCGACATCCACGGACCCGTTCAGATGCGGAATGGCGTCGTCGGCATCGACGGCATGGCGGCCCGCGATCTTGGCACGGGCCAGCACGGCCTCGAGATCGAAGGAAGCGCTGGTATTGGGCACTGCCCGGCTCCACAGATCGGGATAGATCGCGAAAGTGCGCCCGGCCGTGATCGGATAGATCGGCGCCCACCAATTGGTCTGCGCATAGAGGTTGGAGCCCCAGGTGTCGCGGTGAAAGGCGATGGTGGCGGTGCTGCGGGCCCTCGGCAGGTTTGCGGCGGGCTCCTGATGAGGCTGGAAGCGCAGATGCAGCCGGTCGCGCGCGAGCTTTTCCGGATCGAGGCCGAGCGTTGCGAAGACGTCGCTCCACAGACGCTTGACCTCCTGGGATTGGACGAACGCCTTCTGCAGCCGGGAAAATTCCTCGACCTGCCGGTCATGGCTTAGATGGCGATGAATCTCGGGCGGCCGGTGCGGAAAGAAGGCCTCTTCCAAGAGGCCTCGCGTGAAGGCTACCAAGGCCTGCATCGGCGAGAGTTCGCCGAAGCGGACAATCTCTCCGGCATAGATCCGGTCATGGAAATCGCGCGGCGACAGCGGAACGGCCAAGGACGAATACATAAGGCGAGCCCCTCTGTTTCACGCGTCGAGCCCAAAGCGTCTTCCAGAAAGGCTGACAGACCTTTCGATTAGGAAAACGCGTCAAAACAAAGAGATAGAGAAAGTGCGCTATTCTGGCTCATTACAACCGGGTGAGGCAACCAGGCCCGTCAGCTCTGCCGGGCCAGGCGTGGCGGCTCGCCCAGGGCTTCGTCCGGCGGCACCAGGCGCCCCTCCTCCGCTTTGTTGATATATTGGCTCGCCACCAGCACGCCCTTGATCGGGCGGAGGATGGGAATGCAGGACAGCAGCAGGAAAGGCAGCGTGGTGACGAAATGCACCCAGAGCGGGGGCTCGAAGCTCAGTTCCATCCACATGCCGAAGCCGGTGGCCGGAAAGGCCATGGTCATCATCACGAAGAAGGCAGGCCCGTCCGCCGGATCGGCAAAGGAATAATCGAGCCCGCAGGCATTGCATTTGGGAGCGAGCGTCAGGAAGCCGTTGAAGAGCTTGCCCTGTCCGCAGCGCGGGCAGCGGCCGCGCATGCCGCAGCGCCAGATCGATTGCGAAGCTGCCGATTGCTGTTCCATCGAAGGGCTCCTTCGTCCCGACAGAATGTATGGATTGAAATTCCATACAAATATGGGTATCCTGCCATCAAGAATCAAGAGGATCGGCCCGATATCGAGAAATTTGGCGATTTTTCTGGGCCGATTGGCACGCCTTTTGTAATATTGTAGGCATACAAATGCAAGACAATTCGACTGCGGCATTCTGGCTTCCCGCCGAACTGACCCGCGACGCGCCCAAATATCTCGCCATCGCCCAGGCGCTGTCGGCGGACATCCGCTCGGGACGCCTGGCACCGGGCGTGCAATTGCCGCCGCAGCGCCAGCTCGCCAAGGCGCTCGGCGTCGACCTCACCACGGTGACGCGGGCCTTCAACGAGGTCCGCCGCGCCGGGCTGGTGGAGGGCAATACCAAGCGCGGCACCATCGTCAGCCCATCCCGGATCGCGCCTGCCCGCGTCGTCGTCGACGAATCCCGCCCGGCCGAGGCGATGGCCCTGATCGATCTGAGCATGAACATGCCGCCCCAGCCGGCCGAGGCCGGACTGCGCGAGGCCATCGCCGACGGTGTCGCGGCCGTCCTCGCCTCTCCCCATGCGCTGGCGCGGCTGCATTATCAGGACAATGCCGGCATTCCCGGTGACCGTGCAGCCGGCGCGCATTTCCTGGCGTCCCGTCTCGGGCCGGTCGCACCCGAGCGGCTGGTGGTGACCTCGGGCTCGCAGGCGGCCCTGTTCGCCGTGGTGTCAGCCCTGCTCGAGCCGGGATCGGTGCTGGCGGCGCCGGAAGTCACCTATCCCGGCCTGCGCTCCGTGGCCGCCCGCTGCGGCGTGAGGCTGGCGGCGGTACGCACCGACGGTGACGGCCTCCTGCCCGACGATTTCGAGGCGCTCTGCCGGACGCAACGGCCGAAAGCGCTCTATTGCGTGCCGACGCTCGACAACCCGACGACCGCGACCTTGCCCGCGGGCCGCCGGCAGGCCCTGGTCGCCATCGCCCGCGAGCACGGCATCGCCTTCATCGAGGACGACGCCTATGGCGCACTGCCCGAACACGCGCCGGCCCCGCTCGCAGCCCTCGCCCCCGAGCGGAGCTGGCACATCGCCACGCTGTCCAAATGCGCGACACCCGCCCTGAGGCTGGCCTATGTCGTCGCACCGGGGCAGGCGGAGGCGCTCGAAATCACGGCCCAGACCCGGATCATCAACCTGATGGCGCCCCCGCTGATGGCCGGTCTGGCGACCGTCTGGATCAAGGACGGCACGATGGCCCGCCTGACGGCCGCGATCCGCCGCGAGAACCACGCGCGCCAGGCCATCGCCGCAACGGCGCTGAACGGCTTTACCTATCGTGCGGCCGCCGATGCGCACCATCTCTGGCTGAGCCTGCCATCGGCCTGGATCGGGGCCGATCTCAGCGCGGTCGCGCGCAAGGCCGGGCTCGCTTTGGTCGGCAGCGCGGCCTTCGCCGTCGGGGCCCCGCCGGCGGCGCTGCGCATCTCGCTCGGCGCCGCGCCGAGCCACGAGGCCCTGCGCCAGGGCCTCAACACGCTGGCGGCCCTGCTTTCGGTGCCGCCGGAGGGCGTGCCGGGAATCGTCTGATCCGACATCCGCGTTTGCATGAAGGGCGCCGCTAACGCGGAGTGTCAGCCCCCCGCTGACATTCGGAAACGAAGCATTTGCCGGCCACCAGGATGTCGGCCCGCTCCATCATCCGATGGATCTGCGAGGCTGACACTCCCAGGTGCTCAGCCAGCCATCCGCACAATCGCGCGAACGGGACAGTCCGGGCCCGAGCGTAAAGGGTTTGGTTACCAAGATTGGGCAAAGATTTGCGGGTCGATCGGCGGATCGACGGCGCGAGGCGTTCCTCCTCGCCGGCAACCGCATTCAGTACCCACCCCTAGAGCGAAGCGCGTTCAGGCGTGAACGCTTTTTTGCTCTAGCTCTTTGGTTCGACGCGTTTTGCGATTCTTGGTGATTCCACCAAATCGCAAAACGCTTGGGTCCTCGCGCCGCAAGGCGCCTGGCCGTCCGGAAGCGAGTAACATGACCCACGCCCGTCCCACCGGCAGCTATGTCCGAGGCCGCAGGCCTCGCCGGAATACCGCCGGCTGGATTGCGCTCGCCGGGCTGTGCTTCGGGACCGTTGCCGCAGCCTGGACGGCGGTCGCGCTGGTGGCACCCTCGATGGTCTCCGCTTCCAAACCCACCCATCTTCATCTGCGTGCCGAAGATCCCTCCGCCCCCAAGGCCCTGGTGCAGGCGGGCGTGCTGCGGCCGGCGCCGCGGCCGCCGGAACACGAAGCTGCCGCCGCTACGCCCGCACCGGCAGCCGGCAATACCGGTCCCGAAATCGCGGAAGGCGTGCGCCTGCCTGCCGCAGGCGGACGCATTCACCCGTCCGCACCCGTAATGGCCAGCCTGATGTCCTTTGCCCCGGATGACGACGGCACGCACGAGGCCCTCCCGGTCATTCGTTCCGTGCAGACGGTCGCGGCCCTGCCCTCGCCACCGGCGGAACAGGCGGCTCCGGATGTCGTCGTCACGGGCAGCCTGCCCGATGCCGCTGCCGAAACCCTGCCCTTGCCGCCGATCCGTCCCGCCGGCGATAGCCCGATCGACACCGGCCTGGCCGGAAGCGATCCGGCCGATCTCGTCCCGCTGCCGCCCACCCGTCCGGCCATTCCCCTGACGGCCCTGGCCTCCATCGCGCCCGATGAGGGGCGCCCCCTCGACCGGCCCGCCATCGAGCCGCCCCTGTCGCGTCCGATGGCCGGCAATCGCACCGCCATCTACGACATCTCCGCCCGCACGGTGTTCATGCCCAATGGCGAGAGGCTCGAAGCCCATTCCGGACTCGGCCCCTATCTCGATGATCCCGCCTCGGTGCATGTGAAGAACCGGGGCGCCACGCCGCCCCAGACCTATGATCTCAGGCCGCGCGAGGCCCTGTTCCATGGCGTTGCCGCCCTGCGCATGATCCCTGCCAACGGCTCGGGCACCGTGCTCGGGCGCGATGGCCTGCTGGCGCACACCTACATGCTCGGGCCGCGCGGCGATTCGAATGGCTGCGTGTCCTTCAAGGACTATGCCCGCTTCCTGCGCGCCTATCGCAACGGCGAGGTCAACAGGCTGGTGGTCGTCACCGGCAACGGCAAGGCGAACAGCCAGATCGCCTCGCGCAACAAGAGCCGCTGGTGGTTCGCCTCCGGGCGCTGATCTTCCCGGAGCCCCTTGCGGCGCGGGAAAAGCGGCAATCGACCGGGGGCTTCGAATCAAAGCACCGGAACAAAGAAGCGGTTACGCTTCAGCGTTTTTTGCCTTAACATCGCAGCTTGTCGTTCAATCTGATAGATCCGGCTCGGACCCTGGTTGCGCCAGTCGAGTAGCCGCATCGTATTCACGCCAATGCGGCAATATTCGCGGTAGCCTGCCTGCCACGCTACACAGGCATTATCACATCTGGCGCGGAAGTCTTTCCGATTGGGGCTTACTTCCAGCGGCCTCTACCCTGATGGATCATAGCTGCAATCAATAGAGCTAATTCAATTCTTCGGGTGCATGCTGGCCAAGGGAGACCGGAACGCTGCACTCCTTCGCCTGAGGCCCCTGAAAGGGCGCGGCACCCTATTCGCTACGTCATGTCTGTTTGCCATTGCCTGCGCCTTCGCGCGGACGATGAACAGCGGGCTAGGTCCCCGTTTGCTTGCGGGCCATTCCCCGCACGGGCTGGCCGCCCATCGCGACGCGGCCCGCGCCCGTCTGGTCCGGGAATTGCATTCGATAAGAAAGCATGAAGGAGGAAACCGGCTTGAGTTCAACATCCATCGGCACCGCCGCCCCTGCGTTGCAGCGCCCCGAAGACGAGAATCTGGGCATCGGCGCCAACCTTGCTTATGGTCTGCAGCACGTCCTGACCATGTATGGCGGCATCGTTGCCGTGCCCCTGATCGTCGGCCAGGCGGCCGGCCTGGCGCCCGAGGAAGTCGGCATGCTGATCACCGCCTCGCTGTTCGCGGGGGGCCTGGCCACCATCCTGCAGACCCTGGGCCTGCCCCTGTTCGGCTGCCGGCTGCCTCTCGTGCAGGGCGTCTCCTTTGCCGGCGTCGCGACCATGGTGGCCATCGTCGTCAGCCCCACGGGCGACGGCCTGCCGGCCGTGCTCGGCGCCGTGATGGCAGCCTCCCTGCTCGGGCTTCTCATCACGCCGGTGTTCTCCAAGATCACCCAGTTCTTCCCGCCTCTCGTCACCGGCATCGTGATCACCACCATCGGCCTCACGCTGATGCCGGTGGCGGCGCGCTGGGCCATGGGCGGCAATCCCAAGGCCGCCGATTTCGGCAGCGTGTCCAATATCGCGCTCGCGGGCGCCACGCTCGGCATCGTGCTGCTCCTGAGCAAGCTCGGCAATGCCGCCATTTCGCGCCTGTCGATCCTGCTGTCCATGGTGATCGGCACCGCGGTCGCCATGGCCTTCGGCATGACCGATTTCTCCAAGGTTGCCACCGGCCCCACCGCGGCCCTGCCCAGCCTGTTCCATTTCGGCTGGCCGACCTTCGGCGTCGCCGCCACCGTCTCGATGTTCATCGTCATCATCGTGACCCTGGTCGAGACCTCGGCCGATATCCTGGCGGTCGGCGAGATCATCGGCACCAAGGTCGACTCGCGCCGCCTCGGCGACGGCCTGCGCGCCGACATGCTCTCCTCGACCCTGGCACCGATCTTCGGCTCCTTCACCCAGAGCGCCTTTGCCCAGAATGTCGGCCTGATCGCGGTCACCGGCATCAAGAGCCGCTTCGTGGTGGCGACCGCCGGCCTCATCCTGGTGACGCTGGGCCTTCTGCCGGTGATGGGGCGGGTGATCGCGGCCGTACCGCCCGCGGTTCTGGGCGGCGCCGGTATCGTGCTGTTCGGCACGGTGGCAGCCAGCGGCATCCGCTCCCTGTCCAAGGTCGACTACGCCAACAACATGAACCTCATCATCGTGGCGACCTCGATCGGCTTCGGCATGATCCCGATCGCCGCCCCGCAGTTCTACGAGCACTTCCCGTCCTGGTTCGTCACCATCTTCCATTCCGGCATCAGTTCGGCCGCGCTGATGGCGATCACCCTGAACCTGGTGTTCAACCATCTGAGGGCCGGCAATTCCGATCGGCAGTCAGTGTTCGTGGCCGGCATGGAGCGCACCTTGCGCTACCAGGATATCTCCATGTTGCATGAGGGCGACTATTTCCTCAACGGCAAGCTCTATGATGCCAAGGGCAATGAGGTGAAAGTCGAGGGCCCGAGCCACCACTGATACCGGGGGCGCAAAGCTTGACCTGTCATTCCCGGCGCCGCCGCAGGCGGCGGGAAGGGGATGACAGGCCCGACTGCCGGGGTCGCTCAATCACGATCGCTTGCGGCATGCTCCTGCAGCACGGTGGCGATCACCTCCCGGGCCGGCCGCTCGGTCGGCAGGGTGCTGCCATGGCCGCAGCAGATGAGCAGCGCCTTCCACAGGGCCCAGCCGCGGGCGCGGGCCCAGATGCCGTGGTCAAATCCTGCCTGCTCCGCCAGTTTCGCCTGGAAAGCGGCGCGGCTTCCGCCCCGCAGGAAGGTCCAGGCGATCACCAGGTCGCAGGCGGGATCGCCGATGGCACTGCTGCCGAAATCGATCACGGCGCTCAACCGTCCCTCGTGCAGCAACAGGTTGCCGACGGCGATATCGCCATGCACCCAGACGGGAGGCCGCTGCCACCGCGCCGCCAATGCCGCCTCCCAGACCCGACCCGCCGCAGCGGCATCGATCTCGCCTGCGAGCTGGTCGAGGCAACGCCGCGTCTCGGCGTCATAGAAGGAAAGCGCGCCGCCGCGGTGAAAATTATCCACGCCGGCGGACGGCCCCTCCGGGGGCGCGCGCTGCAGCGCCAGCAGGAACTGCGCGAGGTCGACGGCGAATCCGGCGGGATCGGCGAGTTGCTCGAACACGGCCGGCTCGCCCTCGATCCAGCGATAGACCGACCAGGGATAGGGATAGCCCTCCGCCGGGCGGCCGAGGGCCAGCGGGGCCGGGATCGGCAATGGCAGGTGTGGAGCCAGCCGAGGCAGAAAGCGCCACTCCTTCTCCACCTGCGGCACATAGGGGGCGGCGGTCGGCAGGCGCACCTTCTTGTCGGTGCCCAGGCGGAAGGTGGAATTGTCCCAGCCATTGCGCTCGACCGGCCGGACCGGCTGATCGGCCCAGTCCGGAAACTGGCGATCGACCAGACGGCGTACCAGCTCCGTTTCGATCGTCAAGCGGGCAGCCATTCTCCGTCCTTTCGAATCGCCCCGACCTCGGCATTCAAGCAATCATACCACCCGCCCGCAAATGCCTTGGTAGCGGACGCCCGTATGAATGAGCAGGTCACATGAATGAAAAATGGCCCGGACGAAGCCCGGGCCATCCAGTTCGTGGTCTTGGAGTTAAACAACGCCTATCTGGCCGACCAAGACCGGACAGTTCGTCAGAAAGTGCGCTTCAGGCGCACACCGGTCTGCCAGGCACCGGCGCTGGCACCAAGGCTCTGGCTGGCGTTGGAAAACTCGACTTTGGAATGGGTGTAGGCGACTTCGCCGGCCACGGTCAGGCCCTTGACGATCGTGTAGGTCAGATTGCCGGCGATCGTGTATTCCTTGGCGCTATAATCGAACTGGGAGAGCAGATTATCGCCCTTCATGTCGATATAGCTGCCAACCAGATTGGCGTTCAGGACGGGAGTGATGTTGCCGCCGAGTTCCGCCACGATTGACCAACCCTTGGACGTACCGTTGCTGGTCACCACCTGCCCCGTACCGATGGTCGGGAACAGATCGCCAGGCCCCGTGCCGAAGAAGGCATTGTTGGCGCCAAGATAATCGAGGGCTCCCCTGGCATATTGGCCTTCAACCACGAAATGCCCGCCATCGATGAACGGCAATTTGATCAGCGCGCTGCCGCCGACCGCATAGCCCCACTTGTCATCGTGGCCAATGGTGAGCGTCTGGGTGGTTCCGCCGGCCGTCAGAGTCGTCTCCGTCGCGGTGCGCAGTTGATGCAGGGCGCCCTGCACCGCCAGCGATCCCCAGCTCTGGTCGAAGCGCAGCTGGGCCACGACGTCGGGAACCTGCTGCCCCCCCTGATAGCGCCCGATGCTTACCGGGCCGGCACCCTGTTGGGACGCGACGGCCTGGAGAAGAGCCGTTCCGATCCAATTGTCGACGCGATGGTCGCGACCGTCCTCGATCGACAGGGTGGCCTTGAAGCCGCCGCCGAACTCCGCGGTGTAGGCGAGCAGGTTGACGGTGTTGCTCTCGGCATAATAGGGCGCCCAGATGGTGTCGCCAAAATCATTGTCGTAAAAGCCGAAGAAGGAGTGAGCATAACCCGCCGTCAGGCCACCGAACTGGATGAAGGCCTTGTCGATCGAGAAACGGTTGCCGTTGTAAGTGCCGCCACGTCCCTGACTGCTGATCGGATGCGAGTCGGCATTGATCTGGAAATAGGAGCGCAACAGGCCCCATTCGGTCTCGGTGCGAGCGTCGAACCAGATACGTCCCTGGGTGTTGAAGGCGGAACGGTCGTCATTTCTGCCGAATTTGGCCGAACGCAAACGCTGGGTGTTGTTGCCGTTTACCAGGCGATAGCCCGAATCCCCGCCGAAGACGCGGTAGTCGGCGCGGATTTCACCACCGATCTTCAGGCAGGTGTCGGTGCCGGGAATATAAAAGAAGCCCGGGCCGAAGGCCGAGCAAACCTTCACATATTCAACGGCTTCGCCCTTGGTCATGGGCAGATCGGCGGCCTGGGCAGCGCCGATTGCGGCGATGCTGGCAACTGCGCCGAGCAGGAGGGGTTTAAGAGACATCGAAACGACCTTCCAAGATTATCTTGTTGACTTCCGGCACATAGCTCCTCCTTGCCGTCGGCCCGGGCTGACGGTTGCACAAGCTGTATGTCGGGATGGACTGCGTTGGGCGAACCCAACCATAGGTTGCATATACTTCGCTAATTCGCGCAATAAGATTCCCCCTGCCACGGAGGGAAAGCAGAAGATTTATGGTATCATGTTGCCAATCCGTCACAGCGGACCGGCATGCAGGTGCCGGAGAATTGTGCTGTACTGCATTGCGGTTGCCGGGCAAGGCGAACCAGGCGGGAGGTATTAAGGAACCAAAATGGGAATTGGCGTCCTTGGACGGTTTCCCTGCAGTTTCGCCGGCGATGTCTGTCAGCCGGGGCGCCCCACCAGAAAGCGGATCGCCAGGAAGGACACTCCGCCCAGCCCGCCCATCAAGGCCGTCACCGCGAGCGACAGGCCGGCGCCGATGGAGGTCAGCGCAAAGGCGAAGGCAAAGGGCGCCATCGCGGCCACGATCAGGCGGGCGGCCATCACCTTGCCCTGCAGCGTGCCATAGCCCTCGCTGCCGAACAAAGCCAGCGGCAGGGTGCCGATCACGATGCTGAACAATCCGTTGCCGAGGCCGAACACCACCGCAAACACCATCGCACCCGTGGTGGAGGGCGCGGTAAGGGCAAGCAGCGCCACGGAAGCCGGCATCAGGGTGGCCGCAATCAACGCCAGGCCTATCGGCGGCAAATTGCGCCCGAACACCATGTTGACCAGGCGGCTGAGCACCTGGGACGGGCCGAACAACGTGCCGATCACCGCCGCCGACGCGCCGAGCCCGAGGCCCGACAGCAGCGGGATCATGTGGACCAGGATGGCCGCAACCACCAGCGAGAGCGCGGCAAACCCCACGATCATCAGCCGCAAGCCCGCCTGGCGCTGGGCAGGCGCGAGCAGCCCCGTCACGGCCGGCTGCTGGCCGACCGCCGCGCCGCCCTGCTTCGACAGGCCAAGCGAAAGCCAGACATAGAGGGGAAAACAGACCGCGAGATTGAGGCCGGCGAACACGAGATAGACGCCCTGCCAGCTCATCCGCTCATGCAGGGCGGTGGTCACCGGCCAGAACACGGTGGAGGCAAAACCGGCGATCAAGGTGAGATAGGTGATGCTGCGCTGGGCCGCGCGAGGCCGGATCTGCACCAGGAGGGCGAAAGCGGCGCCATAAAGCACCAGGTTAGAGGCCGTCTCCATCACGATCAGCGCCGCCACGAAGGCCACGCCGCCGGGCGCCCAGGCACAAGCGGCCAGTGATCCCGCAGCGGCGAGGGAGCCGACCGCCATCACCCGGCCTGCCCCGATCATGTCGATCAGCCGGCCGACCCAGGGCGCCGTGGCGCCGCCGATCAGCAGTGCGACAGACAGCGCACCGAATACCCATTCCGTGGTCCAGCCCAGGCCCTTCGCCATATCGGCGGCCAGGATGCTGAAACTGTAATAGAGCGTGCCATAGCCGATGATCTGGGTGACACCCAGGGCGATGATGGCCGCAAGGGGCGAGCGTTCCGCATGCATGGTTCGGGGCGTGCCTCGATCAGGTCCGGCGATAGGTCACGACGTCGCCATCCTCCTTGACGAAGCGCGCGACCGGCTGGTCGAGGAGGTCGAGCACCGCTTCGGAAGGGCGGCACAGCCGTGTGCCGCGCGCCGTCTCGACGATGGGCCGGTTGATCAGGATCGGGTGCGCCAGCATGAAGTCGATGATCTGCTCGTCGCTCCATGTCGGGTCGCCCAGGCCGAACTCAGCGTAAGGCGTGCCTTTCTCGCGCAGCAGGTCACGCGGCTGCATCGCCATGGCAGCCAGCAAGGCGACGAGCTTGTCCCGGGAGGGCGGTGCGCCGAGATACTCGATCACCACCGGCTCCTCGCCCGACTGGCGGATCATGGCGAGGGTGTTGCGCGAGGTGCCGCAGGCCGGGTTGTGATAGATGGTGACGCGCATCGCGGGGGCTTTCGATCGGAACCGCGGAGCTGGCGTCGACGCTGCTCCGACAAAACACCCATCGCATGGGCGCGGCCTGTGGCTCAAGGCCCTTGCCATGCGCCAAGGTGCCGCCAGATCGTGCCGGATCGCGATCAAGGCTGTCCCCGAGCGTGATCCGGGGTCAGGCCGACACCGGCCGCGGTCTGGAGGAGCGCTACAGCGCCTTTTTGCCGAAGCGCTGATCGAGGAAGCGGGCGATGATCTCCACCACCAGTTCATGGTCGGCCTGCTGGGGCAGGCCCGATATGGTGATGGCGCCGACTGGGCCGGTGCCCTCCACGATGATGGGAAAGCTGCCGCCATGGGCGGCATACTCCTTGGGATCGACCATGAAGCGATCATAGAAGGAGGGTCCCCCCGGCGGCGTCGACTGGCCCATATAGAAGGAGGAATGCCCGAACCGATAGACCACTGCCGATTTGCGCGCGATCCACTGGTCATTGTCCGGCGACGTGCCGGCCAGGGCGGCATGAAAGAGCTGCTGGCGGTTGCGGCTAACATCGATCGCCACCGGCAAGGTGCGCTCGCGGGCGATGCCGAGCGCCAGCGTGCCCAGATCGATGGCGGTGTCGTTGTCGAAGGCCGGAAAGGTGAGCACCGCCTCCTGGCGCAGCAATTCGCTCAGCGTGATCTCGTTGGGCATATCGGCCTCCTTGCCGCGCGATCATGCGGATGCCCGCCGCCCCTGGCAAGACGGCAGGCAGAGTCCCGCACAGGCAAGGCATAGATCGGCGCGCCGATGCCGTTCCCTTCCTCGATGGAAGGGAAACCACCCCCATCGACCACCGCCCCTATTTACGGAAGGCCGCCTCACCCGCATCCGAGACCTCCACCCAACGCTTGTCGGGTGCCGCGCCTTCGACATAGGCATCGTTCCAGTTCCACCATTTGTAGGGCGGCGTCTGCGGATAGCCTTCGGGCGAGTCCTCCCAGGATTCCTGGCGGCCGAGCGGGGTGATGTCGAGATAGTTCCAGGTGCCACCCATCTGCTCGTCACCGCGGTTGTTGACGAAATAGGTACGGAAGATCCTGTCGCCGTCGCGGTAGAACACATTGGTGCCGTGCCATTCGCCGACGCCGAAATCCCAGTCGAAATCGTCGAGCACGGTGTACCACGGCATGGTCCAGCCCATGCGCTGCTTCAGCCTGGCGATGTCGCCCTGCGGGGCCCGCGAGAGGAAGACCAGCGTGGTGTCGCGGGCATTGAGATGGGCGAGATGGGCGACCTGGTCGGCCACCATCGAGCAGCCCCGGCAGGCATGATCGGGCCAGCCGAACACGCCCGGCTCGAAAAAGGCGCGATAGGCAATGAGCTGGCTGCGGCCCTCGAACAGCTCGGCAAGGCTCGCCCGCCCCTGCGGCCCTTCGAAGACATAGGCCTTCTCCACCGCCATCCAGGGCATGCGGCGACGCTGTGCCGCCAGGGCATCGCGGGCGCGGGTATGCGCCTTTTCCATCGCCAGCAGCCGCCCATGCGCCGCGTGCCAATCCTGAGGCGATACCACCAGCGGCGTATGCATGCCTGAAGCCTCGTTTCGTCCGTTTCCGGCTGATGCCGTCATCGCAAATCTCCTTCTCCGGGCGCCTGTCGCGCCTCGTGCGCGGGGTGCACAGGCACGCCGCTGGCTTGTCATCGGTGAGAAGAGAGTGCCACCGGAAGGCGCAGAGGTGGGAGTAACAAGTGTGGCGGCATTCGGCGGCAGGGCGGTCGTGTGCAGTAGGGAGGGGTGCTCAGCCGCCAGACGACGGCCTACCTCGCACCAGCACGGCCGAGACAAGCGTGTTGTATCGATTTATCGCCGCTTGTCGCAGAAGATTTTTGAGCTAGGGTGAGCAAGAGCCCCGGAAAGAGGAGCAAGATCCACCAAAAATCAGAATACCAAGAGGAAAAGTTATGAAATTGGGTCCACCTATTCTTTCAGTTTGCCTGGCAGTTTTTGGTGTCGCCAACCTTATAGGTTCAACCTCCCCACTTGCAGCGCAAGAATCCGACAAGACCGTGGAGCTTCTTCAACAGCTTCTGCGCTTCGACACGTCCAACCCGCCGGGAAGAACGCTGGAGGAAGTCACCTACCTCAAAAAGGTCTTCGACGATGCCGGCATCGACAATGAGATCATCAAGACGCCCAAGGACGGAGTGGCTCATTTCATCGCCCGTCTGAAGGGCGACGGCAGCAAGAAGCCGGTACTTCTGGCCGCACACTCGGATGTGGTGCCGGTTGAACGGCACACCTGGAGCGTCGATCCTTTCGCCGGCGAGATCAAGGACGGCTATGTCCTCGGCCGGGGCGCCATGGACTTCAAGGGCGGACAGGCGGTGTTCGTCCAGGCCCTTCTCCAGCTCAAGAAGAGCGGCGTGGCGCTGTCGCGGGATGTGATCTTCCTGGCCGAGGCCGATGAAGAAGCCGGCGACTACGGCACCGACTGGCTGGCGAAAAATCACTGGGACAAGATCGATGCCGAATTCGTCTTGAACGAAGGGGGCTGGATCTTCCAAGACAAGAAGGGCGTCACCCGGCAGGTCAACATCACGACGCGCGATAAGATCTATGCCGGCCTCAGGCTCAAGGTGACGGGTACCCCGACGCATTCCTCGCGCCCGCAGCCCGACAGCGCCGTCGGCAAACTGTCTCGGGCCCTGGCGAAATTGTCGGTATGGGACACCGAGCCCACCCTCACCGGCCAGACCAGGGCCTATTTTCAGGCCCTCGCCTCGAGCGCGACCGGGCAGATGAAGCGCGATCTTGAGACGCTGGCCTCCAGCAGCGATGCGTCGGCGCTGAAGAAGGCCGGAAAACGCGTGTCCGCCACCGGCGACTATCCGCTGCTCTGGCATGCCCTGATGCGCAACACGGTGGCGACGACGATCATCAAGGCCGGGGTGAAGGAAAACGTCATTCCCGGGACGGCGGAGGCCTATGTGAATGTGCGCCTCGTTCCGGGCTCGACGCCCTGGGATGTGCGGAGCCAGGTCGAGAAGGCCATCGCCGATCCGGCCATCAAGATCAGCGTCGACACCACCCTGTCGGAAGCCGACGCCAAGGCCTATTACAAGAAGCGCACGGAAGCCCAGGCATCCCCGACCGACACGCCCCTCTTCAAGGCTCTCGAAACGGCCGGCAAGAAGACATGGCCTGAAGCCACGGTGGTTTCGGCCCTGTTCGAGGCCGGCACGGATGCTTCCGCCTGGCGAGACCGCGGCATCCCGACCTACGGCATCTATCCCTACCCGCTGGACAATGAAACGCTGGAGCGCATGCATGGCAATGACGAGCGCATCGCCGTCAAATCCTTGAAGGAAGGGACGGCCTTCATTTACGACACGCTGGTCGGCGTGGCCGCTAAGTAGCCAGCGGCTGGTCTTGCTCGCGAAAACGGGCGGGTTCTGCCCGCCCATCCGCATCCCGCAAAATCGGCCTGCCTATTCTGCCGACTGCACCGCCTTGGCATCGTGCAGGACGGCATGCGTCTCCAGTTCATCCAGCAGCCCCTTCCAGAGCGAGACGCACAGGCCGATCATCACCAGAAGGAAGGGAGCGGCGGCGATGATGGAGGCCGTCTGCAGGCCGGCGAGCCCGCCCATCACCAGAAGCACGCAGGCCGAGGCGCCGGCGAGCAGGCCCCAGAGCACCACGATGCCGGCTTGCGGGTGGGGTGCGCCCCTGCTGGAAAGCATGCCCATCACCACCGAGGCCGCGTCCGCGCCGGAGACGAAGAAAATCGCCACCAGGAACATGGCGATGGTCGAGGTCACCGTCGCCATCGGGTATTGCGCCAGCAGAGCGAACAACGATACCGGCGCCCCCTGGTCCTTGACCGCCTCGACCAGGCCGCCGGCGCCCATCAGTTCCGAATGAAGGGCCGTGCCGCCCATGATGGTGAACCAGATGAAGGTGACGGCGCTGGGGATCAGCAGCACGCCGACCACGAACTCGCGGATGGTGCGGCCGCGCGAGATGCGGGCGATGAACACGCCGACGAAGGGCGCCCAGGAGATCCACCAGGCCCAATAGAAGATGGTCCAGTTGGCCAGCCATTTGCCGTCGCTGAAGGCGGCGGTGCGGAACGACATCGAGACGAGATCGCTGAGGTAATAGCCGAGCGACTCGATCAGCGTATCGAAGATGAACACGGTGGGGCCGAAGACTGCCAGGAAGAACAGCAGCAGGACCGCGATCACCATGTTCATGTTGCTGAGGAACTGGATGCCCTGGCCGACGCCGGACACCGCCGAGAGGATGAAGAGCACCGAAAGCACGGCGATGATGGAGAGGGCGATGGTTGGAGATTCGCCGGTACCCCACAGATAGTTCATGCCGGAATTGATCTGCTGCGCGCCGAGGCCGAGCGAGGTCGCGGTGCCGAACAGAGTGGCGATGATCGCCAGCACGTCGATGGTGCGGCCGATCGGGCCGTGCACCCTGTCGCCGATCAAGGGCTGGAAGGCGCTGGACATCAGGGTCGGCAGATCGCGGCGATAGCTGAAATAGGCCAGCGCCAGGCCGACGACGGCATAGATCGCCCAGGGATGCAGGGCCCAATGGAAATAGGCATATTGCATCGCCACGATCGCCGCTTCCTTCGATTGCGGCTGGGCGAGCCCATGGGGCGGCGCACCGAAATGCGACACGGGTTCGGCGACGCCCCAGAACATCAGGCCGATGCCCATGCCGACGCTGAACATCATGCAGACCCAGGAGACCGTGGAGAATTCCGGCTTCTCGTCGTCATGGCCGAGCTTGATCCGGCCGAAGCGGCTGAAGGCCAGGAAGCCTGCGAAGACGAGAAAGAACGCCGTCGAAACGACGAAGCTCCAGCCGAAGGTATGGATGATGCCGTTGAGCGTCGCGGTGGCGACACTTGTCAGGCTGGCGGGGAACAGCGTTCCCCATAATACGAAGCCAACGACAATAATAAGCGCTGGCCAGAAAACACCAGAATCCGATCCACGAAGCATTGCGCGCGACAAGACGATCGTTCCTCCCCCGTTGACGCGGGCGCTTCATCGTCTGCCAGCCGGGATTTCGACGTCTGCGAGTCCCAATAGCCACGCCCCTACGTCATAGTGCCCCGATATACCTTTGCGATCCGCCCCAGTACCGACCTCCGGGGTTCCGAATCCGACCCCGTTCCGAAAATTGAAAAGCCTGCGCCGCGGAGGTCCGCCGGCCTCATTCGAGCGGAATGCATCACGGGCCGCCCTGGCGGGTTTCCGCCTCCATGATCGGTGTCGTGGAGCGGCCAGCCGTTCACGCGAATGCAATTCCCACTGGCGCATCTGTGATTTGCGTAGAAGGCCGGCGGCATGGAGAGTGCCGGCAGCCCGTCGAATCGGGCCGCGGGCCTGGCGCCCGCCACGGCAAAACGCGTGTGAGCGCGCGATTGCGATCGCAAGGACCCATCATGGCATCTCGGCGTGTCCCGCCCCCGCTTCTCGCGGCCTTCCTGTTCCTCGTCATCGGCCTTCTCAGCCTCGCGCCCTGGCCGGGCGGCGCCCGTGCGGCCTCCGCCGACATCGACGTGAACGACATCATCACCGATCCCTCCTCCCCCGTGCTCGGCAATCCCAAGGGCAAGGTCACCATCATCGAGTTCACCGATTACCGCTGCCCCTATTGCCGGGTGATGCAATCGCGCCTCGACGCCCTCCTGCGCGAAAACAAGGACATCCGGCTGGTGATCAAGGAATGGCCGATCTTCGGGGAGGCCTCGGTCCATGCCGCCAGGGTGGCGCTCGCGGCCAATTGGCAGGGCAAGTATGGCGCGGTGCATGCCGCCCTCTTCGCCCTGCCGCGCACCATGGACAAGGATGCCGTGCGCGAAGCGGCCGGCAAGGCCGGCGTGGACCTCGTCAGGCTCGACAAGGAACTTGCCGCGCGAGGCCCGCAGATCGACGCCATGCTGGCGAGGAACGACGTCGCCGCCCGCCTGTTCCAGCTCCAGGGCACGCCCGGCTTCGTGATCGGCCATGACGTCTATTTCGGCGCGCTCAGCCTGGAGCAGCTGAGGCGCTATGTGAAGGCTGCGAAATAGCCAAGCTCAATAGCCGGCAAATGAAGCCTTTCCTCAATGCGGGCTCGCCGTCGGCCGCACCACGATCTCGCTGACATCGACGTCGTCGGGCTGGCCGATCGCATAGAGCAGCGAGGCGGCCACGGCCTCCGGGCTGATGGTAACGGCGCGGAACGCCTTCATCGCTTCCCGCGCGGTGGGGTCACCGATCGAGTCGGCGAGCTCGGAGGTGGTAGTGCCAGGCGAGATCACCGTCACGCGGATGCGGTCCGTTTCCTGGCGCAGCCCATCCGAAATGGCCCGCACCGCGAATTTGGTGGCGCAATAGACCGCAGCGGTGGGCGAAACGTGATGGCCGCCGATCGAGGAGACGTTGACAATCTGGCCCGCCCCCTGATCTTCCATGATCGGCAACGCCGCGGCGATGCCGTAAAGCACGCCCTTGATGTTGACATCGATCATCCGGTCCCATTCCGCCAGGCGCAGTGCCGCCAGGGGCGAGAGCGGCATCACGCCGGCATTGTTGACCATCACGTCGAGCCGCCCGAAGGCCTGGCGCGCGAAACCGGCGAAGGAGGCGACCTCGGCCTGCGAGGTCACGTCGAGGGCACGTACCCTCACCTCGCCGCCATTGGCCGCGATCGCCGCGGCAAGCTTCTCCAGCCTGTCGGTGCGGCGCGCGCCGATCACCACCTTGGCGCCCGCTGCGGCCAGCATCCTCGCGCTGGCTTCGCCAATACCGCTGCTGGCGCCGGTGATGGCCACGACTTTTCCTGCAATTGCACTCATCTCATGATCCTTCGTTTCATGTCCGCTCGCGGAGCGGCATCAGGCCTTGGCCGGCTCGGGGAAATCGGCGCTCAGCGTCGTCTCGGCCCAGCTCTCGAAATTGTGCCGCTGCGCCTCCAGCCGCTCGCGGGCGATGCGCAGGGCCGGCGCGCCAAGCAGCAGGCGCAGCGGCGGTTCCGGCGCCTCGACCGCCTTGATGATGGCGAGCGCCGCGCGGGCGGGATCGCCGGGCTGCCGGCCGGAGATGGCACGGGTCTGCTCGCGACGCCGGCCGGCGGTCTCGGCATAGTCGGCGATGACAGTGGGCGCCTCGACCATGGAACGGCCGGCCCAGTCGGTGCGGAAGGCACCCGGCTCCACGATCGTCACCTTGATGCCGAGCGGTGCGACCTCCTGCGCCAGCGATTCCGACAGCGCCTCCACAGCGAATTTGGTGGCGTGGTAGTAGCCGGTCGCCGCGAAGGCGACGAGGCCGCCAAGGGAGGAGATATTGACGATATGCCCGCTCCGGCGCATCCGCATGCCGGGCAATATCCTCTTGGTGACGCCGACCAGGCCGAAGACATTGGTCTCGAACTGAGCCCGAATTTGCGCGTCCTCATCCTCCTCGATCGCCGCCAGATAGCCATAGCCGGCATTGTTGACGGCGACGTCGACGCGCCCGAACCGGGCCTCGGCCGTTGCGACGGCTCGGTCGATCCCGCCGGCATCGGTCACGTCGAGTTCGATGGCGAGCGCTCGCCCGCCATGGGCGGCGGCAAGATCGGCCAGGGCCTCCGTCCTCCTTGCCGCGAGGACCGCCCGCCATCCCCTGGCAAGAACGGCCTCGGCCAAGGCCCGGCCGAGGCCCGAAGAGGCCCCGGTAATGAACCAGACCGGTGTTTGGATTGTCATATCTATATCCTCGCTCTCGATCGGAGCGCGGGGCTCCGGGCCGGCGGCCGCTCAGCGGCGCCGGAACACCATGCCGCCGTGATGCAGCGTGTCGCGGTCGACGAATTGGCCATCCGCGGTGAAGCCGGTGTCGTCCCAATAATCGATGTGGGAGCCGCGAACCTCGTAGCGGCCGCGATAGGCGCTCCTGCGGCTGCCGCGTGCTTCGTCGTAGCGTCCGTTCGGCAGCAATTCCTGGCGGACATAGCCGTCATCCGTGACCCACATTCCCACATAGGCGTGTTCAGTCATCTTCGCTTCGCTTTCGGTGATCTGCCCCCGGGCGGGAGCCCGCGTGTCCGTGGCCGGTGCCGGGTTCGTTCCTGCCAGCAGGATCGGGATCACCCCATGCATTGCAATCCGTCCGGCAACGCTGCGATGGACCATCGCCATCCTCCTCGCGTCAGGGGCCTGTTTCATGCGCAGCCGACGGTCGGCTTCGCTGGAAAACACCCTAGACCGATCGATTGGAGCGATCGAGTTGCCAATCGGAAATAACCTGGTTAGATTATCTAACCAATGGCAGATATTTTCGAAGGCATCTCCACCTTTATCGCTGTCGCGGAGGCCGGCAGTTTCCGCCTCGCGGCCGAGCGGCTGGGCGTCACCCGCTCGGCCGTCAGCCAGGGCCTGCAGCGCCTGGAGGATCGCCTCGGCGTCGCCCTCGTGCAGCGCACCACGCGCAGCGTGCGCCTGACCGAGGCGGGTGAACAGCTCTGCCAGGCCGTCGGACCGGCCTTGTCGGAGGTGAATACGGCGCTGCGGGCGGTTCAGGACGAACGCGGGCGCCCGACCGGCACGCTCCGGATCAGCGTCTCTTCGATTGCCGAGACCTTCCTGTCCGGCGCGGCTCTGACGGGGTTCCTGCAGGCCTATCCCGGCATCCGGCTCGACCTTACGGTGACGGATGAGGAAGACGACATCGTGCGGGCCGGTTTCGATGCCGGGGTGCGGCTGGGCGAAGTGATCGAACAGGACATGATCGCCATTGCGGTCTCGGGCGAGCAGCGGCAATTGGCGGTGGCCTCCCCCGACTATCTCGCCCGCCGCGGCGCTCCGCAGCATCCACGCGATCTGCTGGCCCATGACTGCATCGGCTGGCGCGCCCGGCCGGACCTTGCCCCCTATCGCTGGGAGTTCACCGAGAATGGCCGCGACTTCGAGATCGCCGTCGAGCCCAAGGTGACGACCAACGACATGGCCACCATGATTCGGCTGGCCCGCGCCGGTGCCGGCATCACCTTCGGCGTCTACGACACCTTCCGCACCTATCTCGATCGCGGCGACCTCGTGCCGCTGCTCGAGGCCTTCGGCCCCCCCTTTGCCGGCTTCTATCTCTATTACCCGCGCCGCCAGCGCCAGCCGGCGAAGCTGCGGGCGCTGGTCGATCATCTGCGCCTGTGGACACGCCATCACGGCATATCGTGAGATGGACGGTCCAAGACGCTCCGCTTTCGCAAGGTCAGGTCGTTTCGCAGCCGTGCGGATTGGCCAAAGCACTTGCTTCGGTGAATTGACTGGGTAAGCGGGATAAAATTGACGCAGATGCGATTGACAGCCAGACCTAAACCGACAACGTGGAAGCGAATGCTTCTACAGCGCAGGACGAGATGACCAATCCGCTTCAGCAGATTTTCCGCCGTGTACGACCGGCAAAATCGAAAGAAGATATCGAAGAATTCCATTTGACCGATGGATATGTTTTCTCCGAGCCTTCGCCGCAGAATGCCGTCGATTTGATTCCGGGCTGGAATCATGCCTTCCCGTCGGAACTGGGTATCCAGGCGGGCCCCGCCCATATGCACGAGGATGGCAGGATCCATTGGGCCCTCGAACAATTCGGGCCCATTGCCGGCCGGCGCGTTCTCGAATTGGGACCTCTGGAAGCGTCCCATTCCAGGATGCTGGACAGACTCGGTCCGGAGGTCCTCGATGCCGTGGAAGCCAATAAGAAGGCTTTCCTGCGCTGCCTGATCGCCAAGGAGATCTTCAGGCTGCAGCACGCCCGTTTTCACCTCGGTGACTTCGTCAAATGGCTGGAACGAAAGGACCCGCCCTATGACCTCATCGTTGCGTGCGGAGTTCTCTACCACATGGAAGAGCCGCTGCGATTACTCGAGCTGCTGGCGGCCAGGACGGACGCGATCTATGTCTGGACGCATTATTTCGACGAGACATCGATGCCGCCCCAAGATCTCAGGCGGGTGCCGTTCAAGTCACAGAAGCCCCCTTACCAGGAAATTTGCGAAGAAGTCGCGTTTCGCGGCATGACTGTCAGATTGCATGAGCGCAGTTATTACGGCGCATGGAAGAAATCGGCATATTGCGGCGGTCCGGTCAATCGACATTACTGGATGGAGAAGGAAGACCTTCTGGCGGTTCTAGGCATCCTGGGGTTCGACGATTTGCGCGTCGCCCATGACGAGCCTCAGCACGTCAACGGTCCGGCATTCTCCGTCTTCGCCCGGCGAACGGTTCGGCAGGCTGAGAGATAAAACAAGGTGTTGGGCCGGCGGATTTCATCCGTCGGGGCATCAGGACCAAGCCGAACAAGAACGAGCGCCAAAAGAAAAGCCCCCTGGTGCTCGAGCAGGAATTCCGGGCCGATACATCGCCGAGAGGCCGAGCATCTGTGAGGCGCCCGGCAGGGGGCCGCCGGGGCCTGTGGAATGGCCGGGTGGATGAGAACCAGCTCTTGATGTCAGGCGCTGCGAGGCTTCGGCTTGAAGCGGCGCCAGATCGGCGCGACGACATAGCTGATTACCGGAATTGTCACCAGTCCCACGGCAATCCCGGCCAGTCCCGAGCCCGCGGCCTGGACCAGCCATGACACCACTCCGCCGGCTGCCGGCAGGCTGTGCGCGGCCGCTTCGGCGGCCTCGTGGAGAAGATGGCTGAGAGCGCCAAGGCCGTAGGCCTCGAAGCCGTGCAGAATGATGCCGCCGCCGACCCAGATCATCGCGGCGATGCCGACGAGGCCGAGCGCCTTCAGGAAATAAGGCATTCCCACCACGAGCGCCCGGCCCATTGCACGCAACGGCCTGCCCGCAGGCGAAGAAGAGGCAGTCCTGGCCATCGCCACACCGAGATCGTCGGCCTTGACGATGAGGGCGACCGCGCCATAGACCGCGGCCGTAATGCCGATACCGACGACGGCCAGGATAACGGCCTGCGCCACGAAGCCGCTGTCGGGAACGGAACCGAGCGTGATGGCCATGATCTCGGCCGAAAGAATGAAGTCCGTCTTGATCGCACTCGCGACTTTCTGGTCCTCGAAGGACTGCGCATTGGGGTTGATCGAAGCGAGCTCCGCTTCATGCTGATGGGCGGCGTGGGGCACGACGAGCTCGTAGATCTTCTCCACGCCCTCATAACACAGATAGACACCGCCGAGCATCAGCAGGGGGGTGATCGCTTGCGGTGCGAACAGGCTGAGCACAAGCGAGGCGGGCAGGAGGATCAGAAGCTTGTTCTTGAGCGAACCGGCGGCGATCTTGCCAATGATCGGCAATTCCCGTTTGGCGGCGAATCCGGTGACGTAGCGCGGCGTGACGGCGGCATCGTCGATGACGACACCGGCGGCTTTGGCGCCCGCCTTGGCGGCCTGACCGGCAATATCGTCCAGCGATGCCGCAGCCACCTTCGCCAGAGCGGCGACATCGTCGAGAAGGGCGATCAGGCCAAGACTCATGGCACCCCCAATTCAGCTCCAGAGCAGTCCATACTGGAGGGGCGAGCCTGATTTCAAGTCCAGGAGCGTCATCCCCCTC
>NZ_PUEJ01000016.1 GCF_002982075.1 Labrys okinawensis
CAGGCAGTTCCTTGAACTTGCCCTTGCCGCGGCCGCCCGCATGGATCTGAGACTTCACCACGTAAAGCGGACCAGGAAGCTCCTTCGCCCCCTTCACCGCTTCCTCCACCGTCAGCGCCGGGACGCCCTTCGACACGGGCAGGCCGAATTCCTTCAGAACCGCCTTTGCCTGGTATTCATGAATGTTCATGGCCAGTAGCTCCAGATTGGCTAAAGCGTTTTGGGATTTGATGAAATCGCCTCAGATCCCAAAAACGCGTTGTCATTCGAACGCGTTTTGCTCTGGGAATCAGGCGAGCGAGGGAGCGATGGTCTTGCACGCGTCGACCAGCGACTTCACCGCATTGACCGACTTCTCGAAGCCGGCACGCTCTTCCTTGTCTAGCTGGATCTCGACGATGCGCTCGACGCCGCCGGCACCGATGACCACGGGCACGCCGACATAGAGATCCTTGACGCCGTACTGGCCGGTGAGATGCGCGGCGCAGGGCAGCACGCGCTTCTTGTCCTTGAGATAGCTCTCGGCCATCACGATGGCGGAGGCGGCCGGGGCATAGAAGGCCGAGCCGGTCTTCAGCAGGTTGACGATCTCGGCGCCGCCGTCACGGGTGCGCTGCACGATCTCGGCAAGCCGTGCCTCGGTGATCCAGCCCATCTTGACGAGGTCGGGCAGCGGAATGCCGGCCACCGTGGAGTAGCGCACCGAGGGAACCATGGTGTCGCCATGGCCGCCGAGCACGAAGGCGGTGACGTCTTCCACCGAGACGTTGAACTCGTCGGCCAGGAAGTGGCGGAAGCGCGAGGAGTCGAGCACGCCGGCCATGCCGACGACCTTGTTGGCCGGCAGGCCGCAGGACTTCTGCAGCGCCCAGACCATGGCGTCGAGCGGGTTGGTGATGCAGATCACGAAGGCATCCGGGGCATATTTGGCGATGCCGGCGCCGACCTGCTCCATCACCTTGAGGTTGATGGTGAGGAGATCGTCACGGCTCATGCCGGGCTTGCGCGGCACGCCGGCGGTGACGATCACCACATCGGCGCCCTTGATGCCCTCGTAGCTCTGGGTGCCGGCAAGCTTCACGTCGAAGCCATCGACCGGGGCAGCCTCGGCAATGTCGAGGGCCTTGCCCTGCGGCACGCCTTCCATCACGTCGAAGAGCACGATATCGCCCAGTTCCTTCAGACCGGCCAGAAGAGCCAGCGTGCCACCGATCTGTCCCGCCCCGATAAGAGCGATCTTGCTACGTGCCATAACGTAATGTCCCTGAGATTGTAGCCAAAGGTGAGTTTCGTTCCCCACCTCCGTAGCCCCTTTGGAAGCGTGGTTCAAGCGACAGCCGATTCCAGGTTGAAATGCCCCCTTCTTCGCGACTGGGGGCTGTCGGCGCTCGAAAAATAATCCTTTCCAATCAATATGATGGCAGATATGGCTCCGCTTACGTCCCGGCAAGACCGAGCCTTAAAATCCATGTTACAAATTTCATATTTTGTAACATGTAACATGGTTCTGAAGATTTTTCTCTGAATTCCCCATCCTACCCGTCCAGGTAGGATGGCTGCGCTTCCAGGTGACGCTCCGGGCGAGGGCTTGCCCCCGGTCCCATCCCTTCATTGCCACGCAATATGCACGGCACCGTGACAGGCAGCGCTGGCCGGGCTACAAGGCGGCCACAAATTTGGAGAATCCGATGCGTCCTTCCCGCCGCGCTTTCGATGAGCTGCGCCCCGTTTCGATCGAGCGCAACGTCGCTCGCTATGCCGAAGGCTCCTGCCTGATCAAGTTCGGCGAAACCCATGTGCTGTGCACCGCCAGCCTGGAGGACAAGCCGCCGTCCTGGCTGCGAGGCACCGGCAAGGGCTGGGTCACGGCCGAATATGCCATGCTGCCGCGCGCCACGCATGAGCGCACGCGCCGCGAATCCTCTTCCGGCAAGCCGTCCGGCCGTACCCAGGAGATCCAGCGCCTGGTCGGCCGCTCGCTGCGCGCGGTGGTCGATCTGGTGCGTCTGGGCGAGAAGCAGATCACCATCGATTGCGACGTGCTGCAGGCCGATGGCGGCACCCGCACCGCCTCGATCACCGGCGGCTTCGTCGCGCTCCAGGAATGCGTGAAGTGGATGATGGAGCGCAAGATGCTCACCGTCAGCCCGATCAAGGACCATGTCGCTGCGATTTCCTGCGGCATCTCGAAGGGAACGGCGGTGCTCGACCTCGACTATGCCGAGGATTCGGAAGCGATGACCGACGCCAACTTCGTGATGACCGGCTCGGGCGGCCTGGTCGAGATCCAGGGCACGGCTGAAGGCGCCCCCTTCAGCCAGGAGCAGTTCCTGGACATGCTGGCATTGGCCCGCAAGGGCATCGGCGAGCTGGTCGAACTGCAGAAGCAGGCGGTGGCGTGATGGGTCGGCGCCTCACCGGCAAGCTGGTGCTCGCCACGCACAACAACGGCAAGCTCTCCGAGTTCAAGGCCCTGATGGCGCCCTATGGCGTGGATGTCGTCTCCGTCGGGCAGCTCGGCCTGCCGGTACCGGAGGAAACCGGCACTACCTTCGTCGAGAATGCCCGCATCAAGGCGCTTGCCGCCCTCGAAGCCACCGGCCTGCCGGCCATCGCCGACGATTCAGGGCTGTGCATCGAGGCCCTGGGCGGCGCGCCCGGCGTCTACACCGCCGACTGGTCCGGCCCGACCCGCGACTGGGACATCGCCATGCAGAGGGCGCAGGACGAACTCCTCGCTGCCGGAGCCACCGAGCCGGCCCAGCGGCGCGGCAGCTTCGTCTCCGTCCTGACCGTGGTCTGGCCCGACGGCCATTCCGAAACATTCGAGGGGCGGGCCGAGGGTACCCTGGTCTGGCCCACCCGCGGCGAACACGGGCACGGCTATGATCCGATGTTCCAGCCGGACGGCTCGGACAAGACCTTCGCCGAGATGACGGAAGCGCAGAAGAACACCATCTCCCACCGCGCGCGCTCCTTCCAGAAATTGGCTGAGGCCTGCCTGAAGGATTGACGGCCCGCCGCCCGGAATCACCCTTCCACGAATGCCCGCCGGAATGCCTCGAAGGCCGGCGACGCCTCGCCCCGGCGCCGGACGAGCAGGGTTTCGATCCGCCCGAGGGGATGGGTCTGGACTTCGCTCCCGCCCGGCAGGAGGTCGAGCACCGAACGCGGCATGACGCCGATGGCATTGCCGGTCGAGACCGCCGCCAGCATGGCATGATACGAGGCCAGCTCCTGCACGCGCAGCCTCCTGGCGCCGCGCGCCCAATGCTCGGCCACCGCCCGGTAGGTACAGCCCGGCTCCAGGGCGGCAAGGCTGTCGACCCTGAGGTCGGCAGCCTCGGCAATGGGCGGATGGCGGGGTGGCAGCACGATCAGCAGATCCTCGGTGAAGACGCGCTCGCCTTCGAGCCGCCCGACATCATAGCCGGTGTCGATCCCCTCGACGGACGGCTGGCCGATCAGGGCGCAATCGAGCTCATGCGCGAGCAGCTGGCGGATCAGCCCCTTCGTGCCGCCGGTGATCAGTTTCAGCGAAACGGCAGGCCAGGCGGCGTGAAATTTCGCCAGCACCGGCGGCAGGCGGCTCGCAGCCGTGCTCTCCATCGTCCCCACCCGGAAAGATCCCGCCGGCCCCGACGGCTTCAGCGCGCCGCGGGCTTCATCCGCCAGGGCGATCAGACGATTGGCATAGGTGAGGAAGACCTCGCCTTCCTGCGTCAGACGCATGCGCTTGCCCTCTCGGCTGAACAGCGCCGCGCCGAGTTCCTGTTCGAGTTGCTTGACCCTTGTGGTCACGTTGGACGGCACTCGCCCCAACCGGCTCGAAGCCCTGGTAACGCTCTGCTCGTCGGCAACGGCAAGGAAGATATCGAGGGAAGACAGATCCAATTTTATTCTCTTTTTAAGAAAGAAAAAACAATTATCATTTTCAAAAAGGAAATGATAGGCCTGTTTTCAGTTTAGTCCTTTGTGGCATTTCCGCCCCCGGTCGTGGGGACATTCGGAAACGCCGCATAGACCATACAAGGAGAACGGCGATGTGGCCCGATCGGCGCATTCAGGAGCTCTTCGGCATCGAGATCCCCCTCATCCAGGCGCCGATGGCAGGCCCCTGTCACTACGACATGGTGATCGAGGTCAGCGAAGCGGGCGGGCTCGGCTCGCTGCCCTGTGCCACGCTGACACCCGAACAGGTCCGCACCGAACTCGGCCTCATCCGCCAGCAGACCGCGAAGCCGTTCAGCGTCAATTTCTTCAGCCACACCTCGCCAACGCCCGACGCGGCCCGCGAAACCGGCTGGCGCAAGCGGCTCGAACCCTATTACCGCGAGGTGGGCATCGATCCCGCCGCGCCGATTCCAAGCTCGAACCGGGCTCCTTTCGACGACGAACTCTGCACCCTCGTCGAGGAGTTCAGACCCCCAATCGTCAGCTTTCATTTCGGGCTGCCCGAGAAATCCCTGCTCGACCGCGTAAGGGCGACGGGCGCCAAGATCCTGTCCTCCGCCACCACGGTCGACGAGGCGCGCTGGCTCGAGGATCGCGGCTGCGACGCCATCATCGCCCAGGGTTTCGAGGCGGGTGGCCATCGCGGCGTCTTCCTCACCGACGACATCGCCACCCAGATCGGTACCTTCGCCCTGGTGCCGCAAGTCGCGGATGCCGTGAAGGTGCCGGTGATCGCCGCCGGCGGCATCACCGACGCCCGCGGCATCGTGGCGGCCTTCGCGCTGGGAGCGGCGGCGGTGCAGATCGGCACCGCCTATATGTTCACGCCTCAGGCTCGTCTTCCTGCCCCGCATGCCGCCGCCCTGCGCAGTCCCGATGCCGACAAGACGGCTCTCACCAATCTGTTCACGGGGCGGCCGGCCCGCGGCATCGTCAACCGCCTGATGCGCGAAGTCGGCCCGATATCGGACCTCGCCCCCGCCTTCCCGCTCGCCGGCGGCGCCCTGGCACCGCTGCGCGCCAAGACCGAACCGCAGGGCTCGGGCGATTTCATGTCGCTCTGGTCCGGCCAGGCCGCGCGTCTTGCCCAGGACGGCTATTCGGCGGGCGAATTGACGAAGCTTCTGGCGGCGGAAGCGCTGGCCAAGCTGGGGAGGTGATGGGGGTCGATCTGAAGATCGACCCTCCGGTTCCGCGCCGAACCGGCGAGACCGATGCTTGCGGATATATTGTTCTCTTCCTACTCAGCGGCAATCGCCATGGCCGGCGTCAGCCAGAGATCGAGGAAGCGGTGCAGCCATTGCTGCATGCCGGGATCATATTGGCAACGGTTGGAGAATTGCTGCGCCCGATCCTGCGCGCCGGGCAATTTGCAGCTTTCCTCGCTGCCCGTGGTCCAGCGGTTCATCATCAGATAAGTAACTTCGGGATGAAACTGCAGGCCATAGGCGGCGCGCCCGCAGGTGAAAGCCTGGTTGGCGAAGGTCGAGCCGGTGGCAAGCAGCCGGGTGCCACGGACATGCTCGGAGCCTTCATTGTGCCAATGATAGACATGGCTCGGCCAGGACATCAGGGAACGGCCTTCCGCCGTCGGCTCGATCGGCCAATAGCCGATCTCGACCGTGCCGGCCTCATGGCGCGAGACACGGCCGCCGAGATGGCGCGTCAGCATCTGGGCCCCGAGGCAGACGCCGAGAAAGGGCTTGTCCTCGTTGAGAGGCACGCCGATCCAGTCGATCTCGCGGCGGATCCAGGCGTCCCCGTCATTCACGCTCATCGGGCCGCCGAAAATGATGGCGCCGGCATGGTCGCGCATGGTTTCCGGCAGGGGATCGTCGAAGCGGGGGCGCCTGATATCGAGTTCGTAGCCGCGTTCGATCAGGAAGCGCCCGATCCGCCCGGGCGAAGAATGTTCCTGATGCAGAACGATGAGGATCTTTCCCGTCACGATTCGGCCTGTGAAACGATTTCGTAACCATGATGTTACGGAAGTCTTAGCGAAAAGTTAAGCATTCGCGGTGCCGGAAGGCACATTACCCGCACTACTGGTGCCATTTTGCAGCACCTTGCGTGAAGCGGCCGTGAGCAGGTTGAATTCCGCCACCGGCACGCCGTGGTCGCTGGCGGTGCGGATATTGCGGGTCATGTCGGTCATATGCGTGTCGACGACGTGGTCGTTATAGACCTGCAGATAGCGGAAATCGCCGATCCGGTGCGGATTGCGGCTATGGAATTCCTGGCTGAACAGGATGTGGTCCAGCACCTGATAATCGCCGAAATGGATATGGGTATAGAGCGTGGTGCCCTTGATGTGCATGGCCTGCTGGTCGGAGGCGGCATAGAGATGCAGGTCCCACAGGCGGCGGTTCTTGCGCTGCCAGTCGCCGGGATCGGCCATCAGCGGCTTCAGCGTCTCGGGCAGAGGCTGCTCGCCCCGGATGAGCTCGGTGGTCACGCTGGTCAGCTCGTCGTTGAGATCGCCCAGCACCATCACCGGGCGGGGTTCGGTACCCCGTCCCGCCATCTCCCGCGACAGCATCACCCTGAGCGCCGCGGCCTCGGCGCCCCGCTGCAGCAGCGCCCTGACCACGGCGAGCGCACGCACGGCGGGGTCGCGCCGGTCCTCGTCCTCCAGCACCACGGGCCGGCGCGACTTGAGATGCACCACATAGACGGTCAGCGGCACGCTGTCGGGCAGCAGCACCTCGGCCCTGAGGACCGGGCGCTCGAAGAAGCCGATGCCGACCGGCACGGCCTGCTGGCGGCCGTTTTCGTCGCGCCTGACCGCAAAGCCCTGGCCGAGGCCGGGCGGAAAAGCTGCGATGGATTCGACCTTGAGCACGGGAAGCCGGCTCGCCAGCCCGACCCGCGGCGCGTTCAACGCCCCGTCCGGCGTCTTGGGGCCGTCATCATCCGCCAGCGGCGCATTGACGGTCGCTCCTCGCAGGCGCGGCGCCTTCCAGACCGCCTCGCGCAGGGCTTCCTCGTGGAACACTTCCTGAAAGCCGGCGAGATCGACCTGACCGCGTTCGAGCAGCCCGCCGATGAAGGCGGTCTTGGCGTCATACTCCTCGGGCGAATAGGGCGGCTGCTCATGGAAGCGCACGCCGGGCCTCGCCAGCAGCTGGGTGTTGAAGGTGGCGACGCGCAGGACGGAGGAGGACATCGGGATACCCTTGCGAGAGCCGCAATCTCGCAAGGGTTGGGATTCGTGGCAATCCCCGGTAAGGAGCCGGTTTGCGAACACCACGACCACACCAAGCGAAATGCGACGAGCCTCCTCCACCAAGCTGGGGGAGGCTCGTCGCGCTTTGCTCCGCTAAGGTAGTCGCCGCCCCCTCATTCCGCCGGCGCCAGCTCCCGCCGGTTGCGGATGGGCCGTCCCGGCGACAGGGCCTGGGCCGCGTGCAGGATGGCATTGGCGTCGAGGCCGTGGTGGCGATAGAGATCCCCAATGCTGCCGGTCTGGCCGAAATGCTCCACGCCGAGCGAGGTTACACGCTGGCCGCGCACGCTGCCGAGCCAGGCCAGGGTGGCCGGGTGGCCGTCCAGCACGGTGACAAGGCCGCAATCGCGCGAGAGTGGCGCGAGCAGGCGCTCGATATGGCTCCTGGCCCCGGCATTGCCGCGCTGGCGGGCCCGTTCGGCCGCCGTCCAGCCGGCATTGAGCCGGTCGGCCGAGGTGATGACCAGCAGGCCGGCATCGCGGCGGTCCTCGCCCATCAGGCCGATGGCCTCGATCGCCTCGGGCACCACGGCCCCCATGGCCGCCACCACGATCTCGGCGTTCGGCCCCGGCGGACGCAGCCAATAGGCGCCATTGACGATATCGGCGGCCAGGGCCCGCGACATCGTCCGCTGCGGCTGGTCGATGGTGCGGGTCGACAGGCGCAGATAGACCGAGCCGCCTGTCTCGTCGCGCAGCCAGGTGGTCTCGTCAGGGTCACCCTCCCCGTCCCGCTGCATATAGTCGAAGGCAAAGCGCATGATCACCGCGAGCTCGTCGACGAAGGCGGGCTCGAAGGCGGCGAGGCCGTCCTGGGCCAGGCCGATCAGCGGCGTGGCGATCGACTGATGCGCCCCGCCCTCCGGCGCCAGGGTGATGCCCGAGGGCGTCGCCACCACCATGAAGCGGGCATCCTGGTAACAGGCATAGTTGAGCGCATCGAGGCCACGCTGGATGAAGGGATCGTAGAGCGTGCCGATCGGCAGGAGCCGCTCGCCATTGATGGAATGGGACAGGCCCAGCGCCGAGAGCAGGATGAAGAGATTCATCTCGGCGATGCCGAGCTCGATATGCTGCCCCTTGGGCGAGAAGTCCCACGCGAAGGTCGAGGGGATCTTCTCCTTCCTGAAGGTGTCGGCCAGTTCCTCGCGGGCGAACAGGCCGCGCCGGTTGACCCAGCCGCCGAGATTGGTGGAGACGGTGACGTCGGGCGCCGTGGTGACGATGCGCTCGGCGACGGCCAGGTCCGTCCCCGCGAGATCGTTGAGGATGATGCCGAAGCCCTGCTGGGTCGACATCGAGGCCGAGGCCCGGTAGGGCAGCGCGGCCGGCACCTCGACCTTGGCCGCGGCCAGGCGGCGCCTGCCCTTCTGCACGAAGGGCACCTGGTCGAGTGCCGACTGCATCGCCTCCGGCGTCAGGTCGAGCCCCTCGAACTTGTCCCATTCATGCCCGGGGCGGATGGCCATGGCCTGCTGCCAGGCCTCCATCTGGGCCGGCGTCATCAGGCCGGCATGGTTGTCCTTGTGGCCCTGAAACGGCAGGCCGAAGCCCTTCACCGTATAGGCGATGAAGCAGGTCGGCTTGTCATGGCGGGCCGCCGCCTCGAAGGCGTCGACGAGGCTCGGCATGTCATGGCCGGCGAGATTGGTCATCAGCGCCGCGAGTTCGGCGTCGGAGCGTCTCTCGATCAGCCTGCTGACCTCGCCCTGGTCGCCGATGGCATCGGTAAGGTGGCGGCGCCAGACTTTGCCTCCCTCGGCCGAGCCGCCCTGATAGCATAGCGCCGCATAGAGCTGGTTGGGGCAGTTGTCGATCCAGTGCCGCAGCGCCTCGCCGCCCGGCTCGGCGAAGGCCGCCTCGAGCAGGCGGCCATATTTGAGAATGACCACCTCCCAGCCGAAATTGCGGAAGATGGATTCGAAGCGCTGCCACAGGCCCTCGCGCACCACCGCATCGAGCGACTGGCGGTTGTAGTCGACGATCCACCAGACATTGCGCACGCCCTGCTTCCAGCCCTCCAGCAAGGCTTCGAAGATGTTGCCCTCGTCCATCTCGGCATCGCCGACGAGCGAGATCATCCGCCCTTCCGGCCACTCGCCCCAGCCCTTGGCCTTCACATAGTCCTGTACCAGGGCCGAGAACAGCGTCTGGGCCACGCCGAGGCCGACGGAGCCGGTGGAAAAATCGACGTCGTCGATATCCTTGGTGCGGGAGGGATAGCTCTGGGCACCCTTGAAGCCGCGGAAATTCTGCAGCTTTTCGAGGCTCTGCAGGCCGAAGAGATAGTTGAGCGCATGAAAGACCGGCGAGGCATGCGGTTTCACCGCGACGCGGTCCTGCGGCCTGAGCACCGCGCCATAGAGCGCCGTCATGATCGTCGCCAGCGAGGCCGAGGAGGCCTGATGGCCGCCGATCTTGAGACCATCCTCCTTGGCCCTCAGGTGGTTGGCATTGTGGATCATCCAGGACGACAGCCACAGGGCCTTGCGTTCGAGAGCGGCGAGAAAGGGGAGACGAGGGTCGGCCATGACAGGGGTTCCAGCTGAACTGTCTCGTTATATCAAAAGCCGAGAAGCGATTTTGGTTGATCTTATCAGATCCTGAGCATTATCTTAGCGATAATCACTCGGATTGAGAAACATTTAGCTTAATATGGTCTCAATTCCAGCTCACGCCTGCGACCCCAGGGGAAGGCCCATGCCGCTCGACATGATCGACAACAAGATCCTGCGCCTGCTGCAGGAGGACGGCCGCATGACGGTGCAGGCCCTGGCCGAGCAGGTCGGCCTGTCGCATTCGCCCTGCCTGCGCCGCGTGCGGCAGCTGGAGGAGAGCGGCGTCATCCGCGGCTATGTCGCCGTGGTCGAGCAGAAGCAGGTCGGGCTGCCGGTCAGCGTGTTCATCTCGATCAAGCTGGAGCGCCAGCGCGAGGAGGACCTCGACCGGTTCGCCGCCGCCATCGCCCCCTGGCCGGAAGTGCTGGAATGCTATCTGATGACCGGCACGCGCGACTATCTGCTGCGCGCGGTCTGCGCCGACCTCGCCGCCTATGAGCGCTTTCTCAAGGAAAAGCTCACCCGCCTCGACGGCATCGCCTCGATCGAATCGAGCTTCGCCCTGGCGCAGGTGAAATATACGAATGTGCTGCCGATCAGGTGAGGCTTGGGGCGTGGACATCATAGCGACATGCTCGCATGTCGCTATGTCGCCTCTTCCTCTCCTGAAAGCACAGCGTTTTCCAAGGGCGGATAGGATGTCCGCGCTCCGCTACCTCTTCGCCGCCAGCGCCGAGACGCCAACCAGCAGCCAGGCCAGCATCGAACCGGTACCGCCGATCGGCGCGGCCATCGGGAACAGGCGCTGGCCGGTCATGGCGTTCAGCACCACATCGGCCGAGAACAGGGCCACGGCCGCCGCCAGCAGGAAGGCGGCGGGACGGGCCAGGCTTGCATGGAGCAAGCCGGCGCGAACGGCCGCGACGATGGCGATCAGGGCCGGCGCGTGGGCGAGCACCATGATGGCGGCATAATCGATGCTGGGCCATTTGCCATGCGCGGCCAGCGCCATCAGGCCGATGCCGGCCGCGCCGAACAGGCAGCCCAGTACGGTGAGGAGCCGGTCGGCCATCACAGCGTCAGGCCGCCGCGTTCGGCCAGGATTTGGGCGATGGTCGCGCGTAATTCGTCCATGCCGGTGCCGTTGCGGCTGGAGGTGACGATCAGTTCCGGGAAGGCGGCCGGCCGGCGCGAGATTTTTTCCCGGGTCTCGGCGATACGGCGTTCCAGCTCGGGCTTCTTCACTTCGTCCGCCTTGGTCAGCACGATCTGATAGACCACGGCCGACAGGTCCAGCGTCTTCAGCACGGCATCGTCGGTGGTCTTCAGGCCGTGGCGGGCATCGATCAGCACGAAGACCCGCGCCAGGTTCACCCGACCGCGCAGATAATCGTGGATCAGCCGGGTCCAGGCCTTCACCTTGGCATCGCTGACCTTGGCATAGCCATAGCCGGGCATGTCCACCAGGGTCAGCGGCGCGTTCGAGGAAAAGAAGATCAGTTCCTGCGTTCGCCCGGGCGTATGCGAGGTGCGGGCCAGGGCGTTGCGATTGGTCAGCGCATTGATCAGGCTCGACTTGCCGACATTGGAACGCCCGGCGAGGGCGATCTCGACTCCGTCGGGCGGCGGCAAGGCCTCCAGCGTATTGGCGGCGTGGCGAAAATCCCACGTCGAGGCAAAGAGTTTCCTGCCCGCCGCCGTATAGTCCGGGCCCTCCGACATCAGCTCGATGCCGAGGGCGCCTTGCGCCCGAACATGGCCCTGAGGTTATCCCACAATTCGACCTTCACGCCGTTCTTCTTCATGATGAAGACCTGCTGCAGGATCGAGAGCGTGTTGTTCCAGCAATAATAGATCACCAGGCCGGCCGGGAAGGCTGCGAGCATGTAGGTGAAGATGATCGGCATCCAGCGGAACATGGCGGCCTGGGTCGGATCCGGCGGCGCCGGGTTGAGCTGCATCTGGATGAACATGGTGATGCCCATCACCACCACCCAGAAGCCGACCATCAGGAAGGAGGGCGGCGTCCACGGGATCAGGCCGAACAGGTTGAACAGAGTGGTCGGATCGGGTGCCGACAGGTCGTGGATCCAGCCATAGAACGGCGCCTGGCGCATTTCGATGGTGACGAACAGCACCTTGTAGAGCGCGAAGAACACCGGGATCTGCAGCAGCATCGGCAGGCAGCCCGACAGCGGATTGATCTTGTGCTCCTTGTAGAGCGCCATCATCGCCTGCTGCTGCTTCATGCGGTCGTCAGGGAACTCGTCCTTGATCTTCTGCATTTCGGGCTGGAACTTCTTCATGCGCGACATCGACTCGTAGGAGCGATTGGCGAGCGGGAAGAAGAACAGCTTGAGGATGACGGTGGTGCCGAGGATGGCGAGGCCGAAATTGCCGAGGAGATGGAAGAGGATCTCGATCAGGCGGAACAGCGGCTTGGTGATGAACCACAGATAGCCCCAGTCGATGAGGTAGGACAGATAATCCGACTTCAGCTTCTCATCGTAATAGGACAGCGTGGCGACTTCCTTGGCGCCGGCGAACAGATCGGTACTCACTTCGGCCTTGGCGCCGGGCTCGATGGTCTGCACCGGCCGGTCGAGCTGCGCGGCATAAGCCGGCTTGCCGCTGCGATCGTCCATCGCGAAGCTGCCGGTGAAGGTCGCCGTCGGGTCGGGCACCAGGGCGTTGGCCCAATATTTGTCGGTAAAGCCCAGCCAGCCGGTGGCGTTGGGATGCTCGACCGGCTTGCCGGCCTCCAGCTTGGAGTAGCCGGTTTCCACCAGCGCCCCGCTGAAGCGGCCGATCAGGCCCTCATGCAGCACCATGTTGCCGCCGACGGTCGGCGTACCCTGGCGCAGGATATAGGCATAGGGCGCGATCTGGACGGCTGCCGATGTCTTGTTCTCGACGCTGTCCTTGATGGTGAACAGGAAGCCGCCGACCGGCTTGGCGGCATTGGCCTGCTTGTCCTTGGGCAGGTTCTGGCGCGGCAGGTCGAGCGCGTCGGCGGGCAGGAGATCGCCGGTCGTAGGCACCAGCCAGCCGGTTTGAGCCCGGTCGCCGTCGATCGAAATGGTGCGATGGAAGACCAGGCCCTCGCCATTGTCCCATTCGAGCTCGACCGGAGAGGTCGCCGACAGCGGCTTGGTGGATTTGACCGTCCACACCGTGTTGCTGTCGGGCAGCTTCATCTTGGCGCCCGGCTGGGCCTTCCAGCCGAAGGCGGCGAAATAGGGGCCGTGATTTTCGAGAATATCGTGGTGGTTCGCTGCCTGGATCGGCGTGCCGCGCGGCGAGAACAATTTGACGTTGGGCGAATTGGGATCGAGCGTCTCGCGATAGCCGCGCAGAGCGAGATCGTCGATGAGGCCGCCGGTGAGATTGATCGAGCCGATCAGGCGCTGGGCGTCGATCTGAACGCGCTGGCCGCTCGCCGCCACCGCTTCCTCGCGGCTGGAGAACTGCTTCTGGCCACCAGCGCCGCCGGGAATGCCGGGCGTCGGAGTGGCGGCCGGCTGCTGTTGTTGCGCCTGCTGGGCCTGCTGGACCTGTTGCTGCAGCCGCGCCTCTTCCTGCTGGCGCCTTTGCATGGGCTGGCCGATGAAATATTCCCACACGACGACGACGAGCAGCGTCAGGACGACCGCCAGAACGACGTTCTTGGTGTCAACATTCTTCATCGCACAGCCTCATCGGCCGAACGGCGTGGCTTGCGGGCGCCTTGGCGCTCGCCATGCACACGGCCGAACGCCGTTACCATTTCATCAACGATCGTCGCAAAAGATGTATCGAGGGCGGAGCGCCGCCCGAGCACGACATAATCATAGCCCTCGCGCGCGTGAAGCGCGCCAGACAGCCGCACCGCCTCGCGCAAGCGCCGACGGATCCGGTTGCGCTCGACGGCGCAACCTTCCTTCTTGGTCACGGTAAAGCCGACGCGCGGCTCAAGATCCTCAGGCGTCGACGGCGCAGCCTCGATTGCGCCAGCGCTTGCGCGGCGGCGTGCCTGCAGGGATAGCGTTGCAGCATGTGCCCTGCGGCCTTCGCGGACGAAAAGGAAGTCCCGACGCTTGAGCAGACGCTGCATCGATGAGGGCTCGGAGGCTCTTGAGCACAGTGCTCGCGCGCAATGATACGCAATCATTGCGCCAACCCGGCCAGGTCAGGCCGACAGGCGCTTGCGGCCGTGGGCGCGGCGAGCAGCCAGAACCTTGCGGCCACCCTTGGTGGCCAGACGGGCCCGGAAGCCGTGGCGGCGCTTGCGAACAAGCTTGGACGGTTGATAAGTACGTTTCACGGGTCGTTCTCCGCGGTCGCGGCCGGATGCCGATCGAGTTGACTGGAAAAGCGCTCCCCCGAACACCAAAAACGCGCCCCGGCCTTCGCCCTGGGTGCGTCCGGGCCCGATGGGGCGACGCCAAATTCGCCGGTGCTTATGGGGGATGGCGTCCGGGAAGTCAATCGGGACTCGCATGAACTCACGCAGATTGCGACGATCGGGTGACGGAGCCGCAGATCGCAGCGAGTCCCGGGTGAAGATACCCTCCAACGGATCGGCCGGGATTCGCAAAACCGGCTCCTGAAGCAGGGTACCGTCATCGAGCGATCCGGCTGACGGACAATGACGAGGAGATCGACGCCGCCGCGACTTCCATCAACGGCCCGATCCTGCGTACGGAATTCGTGCGCGGGCGTTACGGGCTCCGATCAGGGGCTACACGGTCGTCACCGCAAAGCAACCCAGCTTGCGGCATCGGCATAGCTGAGTTTCGCCCTCAATCAATCGGGCAGCCCCCTCCCACCCGAATGTTATATTTGGTTAACATTCTTGAATTTTCACGTCTGATTTTCTGCAATTTTGGAACTTAGTATTTGAACAAGTGTTTAATCATTCGAGGTTATCGACATGACCTTTTTAGACCTGTGGCATCGTATTTTGGATCATCTTCCGCGTCGCGCCGAGTCGCGCTCCATCGACAAGGAGGCTGCCCCGCCGGATATCCGCATCGTCTCGCTGCCGCCGTCGCCGGCAACCGACGCCCTCGCCGAAGCGCTTAGGGAGGTCCATAGTCAGGACGACAAATCCTGATCGGGCTGGTTCGGCTTGCGCGTGGCCGGCGATCGGCTTGGAGATCGGCCGGAGGGCCCACATTATCCCTCGTTCTCTTCATGCCAAGCTAAGATAAGAGAGCATTCACTGATCAAAAATCGGGATGCAATGTCGGTGGATCATCCCAGCGCGGCGACGGCGAATGCCGGGGCCGCGCCGTAATCGAGGAGATCAACATGCGCATCCTGGTCATCGGCGCCTCAGGAACCATCGGCCGGCCGCTCTGCGAAGAGCTCGGCAAGCGTCACGAGGTGATTGCCGCCGGCCGCCGAGGCCCTGATGCGGTGGTCGACATCCGCTCGGCAGAGAGTATCCGGGCTCTCTATGAGGCGGTCGGCCCGGTCGATGCCTGCATCTGCGTCGCCGAGTCGGGCGCCCTGGACAGGTTCGAGACCCTGACCGAGGACGAGCTTCTCGAAAATATGCGCGGCAAGTTCTTTGGCCAGATCAATCTGGTCCTGATCGGGCAGAGTTTTCTCAAGGATCGCGGCTCCTTCACTCTGACCAGCGGCATCTTTGCCGACGAGGCCTGGCCCGGCGTCACCGGCGGCGCGGTGATCAGCGGCGGCTTGCACAGCTTCGTGCTGTCGGCGGCGATCGAGCTCAAGCGCGGCCTGCGCATCAATGCGGTGAGCCCAACCATCGTCGCCGATTCGGTCGAGGCCTATGCCCATCTCTTTCCCGGCATGGAGCCGGTTGAGATGGACCGCCTGATCGGCACCTATGTGAACTGCGTGGAAGGCAGCGAGACCGGCCGGATCCACAGACTGTACCGCCCGGCGGGCTCCGCCGATACCGGGTTCCCGCTTGGCTGAATCCAGGATGGTGGGCAACAGCGCCCCTCCCCGAGGCGCGGTGACAGCAGGGATCCACAGAGGGGGCGGCTATGACAGCGCGGCTCCGGCGGTATCCTCACCGGCGGTATAGGATCGCCCCCTGCCAATTGCGGATCTCGAAGATCAGCTTCGACTGCGGCGCATAGTCGACCTCTCCGGTACGCGCGTCCTGCGCTGCCCTTGCGGTCGCTTCATCGATCCTAAACTCGCCTTCCGGCAGCTTCAGCCACCAGGTCACGTCGACATCGTCGAGGCTTCCTTCGTCACCGAGCGTGACCTCGAATCCCCCGATGCTGAGGGCGTTCGAGCTGGACCTGTCATCGTCGGACGGCGACCGCCGCACATGTCGCCGAATCACGAGATCCCCCGAATAACGCAGGAAGTTTCCGGCGCCGAGGTCCTTCCCGGCCTTGATGCGAAGCCAGACATAGGGAGAGATCGAGGCGGCGGCGAGGATCACGCCCGTCAGGGCGCGATTGGTTCCGGAGGCCATGACGGTCGGCCACAGACCGAGAAACGAAATCAGCAACAGGCAGATGACGAAAGCGATTGCGCAGATAGGACTGGAAGCGGCAGGGGACTGCGCCTCGCGCAGTTGCGACCGCATGCTCGCCGTCAGGGGTAGCGCCGTGGTCTGTCCGCGCAGCGGTTCCGGTGCGGGCGGCTCGCCGTAGCGATGCGAAGGATCGTAGGGGTTGAAGGTCATCTCGGAACCTTTGGGCCTGCACCGGCCCGTTGGATATATCCCGCGTTACACGAGCTTGACCATGGATCTCCGGTCCTCGGACTCGTCCGGCATCCTTGATCGGCGGGATGCGACCATTCCTTCAAGTGCCCCTGGGTTTGGCCCGCGTGGTCGGCAGAGCCGCCGCCGGATCCTCCGGCCAGGGATGGCGGGGATAGCGCCCTTTCATCTCGGTCCGGACAGCGGCATAGGAGCCCTTCCAGAAGCCCGGCAGGTCCTTGGTCACCTGCACGGGCCGATGTGCCGGCGAAAGCAGGTTGATGGTGAGGGGCACGCGGCCGCCGGCGATGCTGGGATGGCTGGCAAGGCCGAACAATTCCTGCACGCGCACCGAAATGGCCGGCCCGCCCTCCGCCTCGTAGTCGATGGCGAGATGCGAGCCTGTCGGTGCCTCGAAAAAGGCCGGCGCCTCGATGTCGAGCCGCCTGCACTCGTGCCAGGGCAGCAGGCCCGCAAGGCCATTCTCCAGATGCTCGGGGGTGATGCCCGAAAGCCCCCGCACCCCTTCGATGACAGGAGCGAGCCAGGTTTCGGCCGTTTCGGTCAGAGCCTGGTCGGAGAGGTCGGGCCAATCCGGCGAGCCACTGGCCCTGAGGAAGGCGACGCGGTCGCGCAACTGGCGCTGGGCCTTGCTCCAGGGCAGGCGGCCGATGCCGCTCTGGGCAAGACCGCGGGCAAGCATGACGGCAGCCTCGGCATCCAGGGCCAGCGGTGCCGTGGTCTCCTGCAGCACCAGCCGGCGATAGCGCCTGACAGCGCGCGCCTTGAGGCTGGCGCTGGCCGCGTCATAGCCGACGCTCACGCTTTCGCTGACGCCCGGCAAGGCCGCGATTTCCTCGGCGGCGATCGGCGCTGCCAGGAGGATGCGGCTCGCACCGGCACTGCCGGCGATCTCGGCCACGGCGAGCGTCGGCTCGCGGGCCAGGCGGTCATGCGGTTCCAGGCGGGCGGCCCGCCCGTTCTCCATGGTGAAGCTGCCGGGCTGCCCCCGCGCCACGGCGACACGGTCCGGATAGGCCAGGGCAAGGACCGCTCCAGCCCGGGCCGGATCGCCCGCACCGCCCAGGTCCCCACGGCTTTTACCGCCTCCGGCTTCCTTGCCGGCCGCTCTGGCCCAATTCGTGGCCAGCCGGCGCATATCCAGCGCGCGGCCACCGCGGTCGCGCCGGAAGCGCTCGATGCGCTCGACGAGGTCGGTGCCGTCGCCACCGAGGCCGCGCTCCGAGAGGACGGCCGCGATCTCGGCAGCCAGCAGGGCTTCCCCCGCCGGCGCGGCGGCCACGATCATGCGCGCCAGCCGCGGCGGCAGCGCCAGGCTGGAGAGATGGCGCCCCGTTTCCGTGAGCCGGCCATCGCCATCCAGCGCCTCGATCGCCGTCAGCAGCGTCCTCGCTTCCTTGAGCGCGGGCGCGGGCGGCGGATCGAGCCAGGCGAGTGCCAGGGGATCGCCGACGCCCCAGGCGGCGCAATCGAGCAACAACGGGCTGAGATCGGCGGCCAGTATCTCGGGCTTGGCGAAAGCCTCGAAGGCGCCGGTGGCCGCCTCCTCCCACAGCCGGTAGCAGGCGCCGGGCTCAGTGCGCCCGGCGCGGCCGCGCCGCTGCTCGGCGCTCGCCCGCGATACCCTGACGGTTTCGAGCCGCGTCAGGCCGAGATCGGGCTCGTAGCGCGGTACCCGGGCGAGACCGGAATCGATGACCACCCGCACGTCCTGGATGGTGAGGCTGGTTTCGGCGATCGAGGTTGATAGCACCACCTTGCGGCGCCCCGGCGACGCGGGCGCCACGGCACGGTCCTGGTCGCCAGCGTCCATGACGCCGAACAAGGGGGCGATGTCGACGCCTTCCCCGAGGTTGCGCTCCGCCAGCAGCCGGGCCGTGCGGATGATCTCGCCCTGGCCGGGCAGGAACACCAGGATCGAACCCGCTTCCGCCCGCAGGGCCCGCATCACCGCGTCGGCGACAGCCTCTTCCAGCCGCTGGCGCGGATCGCGGCCGAGATAATGCGTCGTCACCGGAAAAGCGCGGCCGGCGCTCTCGATCACCGGTGCATCGCCCAGAAGCGCGGCGACGCGCGCGCCGTCGATGGTGGCCGACATCGGCAGGATGCGCAGGTCCTCGCGCAGCCCCGCCTGGGCGTCGAGCGCGAAGGCAAGCCCCTGATCGGCATCGAGCGAGCGTTCGTGGAACTCGTCGAACAGCACGGCCGCCACGCCATCGAGCGAGGGATCGTCGAGAATCATGCGGGCGAACACGCCCTCGGTGACCACCTCGATACGGGTCCTGGCCGAAATGCGCGATTCGAGGCGCACACGCAGGCCCACAGTGGCGCCGACCGGCTCGCCCAGCGTGGCGGCCATGCGGGCGGCCGCGGCGCGGGCGGCGAGGCGGCGCGGTTCCAGCACGATGATCTTGCCCCCCTTTGTCCAGGCCTCGTCGATGAGGGCCAGCGGCACGCGCGTGGTCTTGCCGGCGCCGGGCGGGGCGACGAGAACGGCATTGGAACGAGCCTGCAGGGCCTGCCTGAGGGTGGGCAGGGCATCGTCGATGGGCAGGGGCTGGTCGAACACGCGCATCGCGCCGCTGTGACGCATCGAACCGGTAAGTGCAATGAATTCCTGGGATCGCCGGCTTCCAGCCGGCTCCTTCCTGTCCAGCAGGCGCATCGGCTCCAGGAGCCGGCTGGAAGCCGGCGGGCCCAGGAATAGAAAGTCGATTTTAACCATAGTGTGACTTTTTCGTCATCGACGCCCAGGCCGCCATCCGCCATAGCTAGCGCTCGACGATTGAGGACGAGGCGATGGAACGGCGCGCCTATGAAGCTCCGCTCGACCCCGCACTCGCGGTATCGGGCCTCCTGACCCGGCTGGGCTTGTTCCTGCTGGTGATCTTTGCGCCGTTTTTCGCCATGTTCTCGCGCCACGCCGTGGCGATCATCGTGCCGATCGCCACCGCCCTGCTGATCCTGGCGGCGGCGCTCGACAATCGCCTGCCGACGGCGCTGCGCCGCCTGCGGGGCGCGCTGACCTCTCCCCGCACCCTGGCGCTGCTCGCCTTGCTCCTCTGGGCCGCCGTCAGCATCTGGTGGACTCCCCGGCCCGGCTCGGCGGCAGGCCGGCTCCCGGGCATATTGGTTATCGTGCTGTTGTTCGCCGTCACGATTTCCTGCCTGAAGCCGCGGGTGCGCTTCAGCGACGCCAATCTCATCCCGATCGGCGTCGGCATTGCCAGCGTGACCCTGATCCTCGAATATCTGCCGGGCTCGCCCCTGCGGGGCCTCGGCGAGACGGGCACGGAGGACGCCGAGAGCACGCGCGCCGCCATGCTTCTGGCTTTGCTGGTCTGGCCGGCCGTGGGCGCGGTGCTGGCGCGCGGCCGCAGCTGGCAGGCCCTGCTGCTCTGCCTGGTGATGATCCTGGCGCTCTGGCTGGTGCATGATCTGGTGATCTTCACCGCCTTCATCGCCGGCATCGTGGTGATGACCCTGGCCCTGTGGCGCCGGCGGGCCGCTGCTTTGGCCGTCGCCATCTCGGCCCTCGTCCTGCTGGTGCTCGCACCGCTGGCGGGCTGGATGATGGCGCGCTGGGGCGGCTTCCTGCTGCCGGCCGAGGGCGATCACCTGGTCGCGCTCTGGCGCGACGTGACCTATGCCCTGCCCAACCACCTGTTAGCCGGCTTCGGATATGATTCGAGTTCCTCGCTGACCCGCGGGGTCGGCGGCCAGCTCCTGTCCTCGCCCCACAATGCCGCGCTGCAGATCTGGCTCGAGCTCGGCCTCGTCGGCGTGGCGCTGGCGGCGCTCGCCCTCTGGCTGACGCTGATGGGCATGGACCGCGACGACGATCGTTCGGCCCCGGCCGCCCTCGCCGTCTCGGCCTCGGCTTTGGTGATGATGTTCGCGGGCCCGGCCGCCTGGCAGCCCTGGTGGCTGATGGCGCTGGGCCTCACCAGCGTCTCGCTGGCCTTCCTCGCCCGGCTGGGCGCGCGCCGGCGCGACTGAGGGCGGCAGTGGTTCACCCCTCATCCGGCTGCCGCCACCTTCTCCCGCAAGGGGAGAAGGGACTTACGGCTTGGTTTTGGCTTGCAAGAAAAGGCGCGGATCAGCCTTCTCCCCTTGTGGGAGAAGGTGGCGCGTAGCGCCGGATGAGGGGTGGAAACGCGCCCCCCCATCATTTCCGCCGCGCCACACCCTTCAGATTGGCGAGCGCGGCCGCGAGGGTCTCGTCGCGCTTGGCGAAGCAGAACCGCACCACCGTCGTCACCGCATCCTGTGCGTAGAAGGCCGAGACGGGGATGGCGGCGACCTTGTGCTCGGCGACCAGGCGCTTGCAGAAGCTGACATCGTCCTCTTCGATGCCGCTGGCCTTGAGGTCGATATTTAGGAAGTAGCTCGCCTCGCTCGGCAGGGTGGCGAAGCCGAGCCCGGCCAGTCCCGCCGCGAACCTGTCGCGAGAGCGCTGCAGGTCCGCCCGCATGCCGGTGAAATAGGCGTCTTCCTTGCCCAGGCCATAGGCCACGGCCGCCTGCAGATTGGGCGGCGTGGTGAAGGTGAAGAACTGATGCGCCTTGGCGATCACCTTCAGGATCGGCGCGGCCGCCATGACGAAGCCGACCTTCCAGCCGGTGAGCGAGAAGATCTTGCCGGCCGAACCGATCTTCACCGTGCGCTCGCGCATGCCTGGAAAGCCGATCAGCGGCCGGTGCGTGCGGCCGTCGAAGACGACATGCTCCCAGACCTCGTCGCAAACGGCGATGGCGTTGTAATGCACGCAATATTCCGCCAGCAGGGCCTGGTCTTCGTCCGAGAAAGCGACGGCGGCCGGATTGAGCGGGTTGTTGAACAGCACCACCTTGGTGCGCGCGGAAAAGGCGGCGTCGAGCGCCTCCCGGGTCAGACGCCAATGCGGCGGCTGCAGGGTGACGAAGCGCGGCACCCCGCCTGCCCGCCTCACCAGCGGCAGATAGGCATCGTACATCGGCTGGAACAGCACCACCTCGTCGCCCGGCTCGATCAGCGCCATCAGCGCATCGGCGATCGCTTCCGTTGCACCGGACGTGACCATCACCTCGCTGTCGGGATCGACAACCACGTCCTGGAAGCGGGCATAGTGCTCGGCAATGGCGCGGCGCAGTTCGGGCAGGCCGAGCATGGGCGGATACTGGTTCCAGCCCGTCATCACGGCTTCAGCCGCCTTCTCGCGCACATCGAGCGGGCCGGCATCGTCAGGAAAGCCCTGGCCGAGATTGACGGCGTCATGCTCACGGGCCAGCCGCGACATGGTCTCGAAAATGGTGGTGGAAAGGCCGGCGAAGATGCTGTTCATCCAAAATCGATAGACGAGTTGGGCGGTGGGATAAAGGGGCATCGGATTTCCCCCAAGGCCGCGAACTCAAGTTAATAGCGGATGACTTTTGGCGCTGGGCGAGCAGCCGTTCCAGGTGCACGGGCATCCGCAATGCGCTGTTCGGAACACGCATTGACCTGGATTCGGAAACCTGGATGTCCCCGCCCTTTGCCTTTTGCCCGCGACCTCCTAGATAGAGGGCATGTTCAGTGAGGTTCCCATGACGTTCAACCCTTCCGCCGGCCCCGACAGCGGCCCCCGCTCCCCCTTCCACGCCACCACCATCCTGATGGTCCGCAAGGGCGGCCGCGTGGTGATCGGCGGCGACGGGCAGGTCAGCCTCGGCCAGACCGTGATCAAGGGCAATGCCCGCAAGGTCCGCCGGCTCGGCAAGGGCGACGTCATCGCCGGCTTCGCCGGGGCCACGGCCGACGCCTTCACCTTGTTCGAGCGGCTGGAAGCCAAGCTCGAGCAATACCCCACCCAGTTGACGCGGGCCTGCGTCGAGCTCGCCAAGGACTGGCGGACCGACCGCTATCTGCGCCGGCTGGAAGCAATGATGCTGGTGGCGGACAAATCGGCCGGGCTGGTGCTCACCGGGACCGGCGACGTGCTGGAGCCTGAGAACGGCGTGATGGCGATCGGCTCGGGCGGCAATTACGCCCTGGCCGCCGCCAGGGCGCTGGTCGACACCGACTATGATGCCGAGACGATCGTCAAGAAGGCGATGAACATCGCAGCGGATATCTGTGTCTATACCAACCATAATCTGGTGATCGAGAGCATCGATCTCTGATAAGAGGGCGAGACTCACCACAGGCAGAAAGCCGCCCGCGCATGCTCTCCTTCCGGATCAGCCTTCCCGTCGTCTTCGCCGCCGTCGCCCTCGCGGGCTGCGCGGCGGAGAAGCAACCTGAATTTCCCACCACCAATCCCCTCGAAAAGGCCTGCCAGGCCGAGGGCGTGAAGGCGGGCGCGGCCATGACGGACTGCATGCGGCGCAAGGCCTCCCAGGGCATTGCCGGCGACACCTGCAGCCGCAGGGGCATCCGACCCGGCTCGCCGCAGCGCGAACGCTGCGTCAAGCTAGAAGCCGAATACAGCCAGGCGAGTTCGGAATGCCAGGCCCAGGGCCTGGGCACGTTCGGCCCCGAGGAAGTCGCCAAGTTCAAGGCCTGCATCAGCGGCAAGGTGCCGGAAGCGGCCGCCTACAAATTCGCCCAGGACAGATAGCGGAGATTCCCGGTCCTGAACCGGAGGCGGCATGAAGGGCAGGTTCGATCTCAGCGCCTATGACAACGGCACGCAACTGCTGATGCATCTGGTTGTGCTGCTGGCCTGCCTCGTCGCCAGCGCGCTGGTCTGCTTCGGCCTCGTCGCGGTGAGCGCGCCCTTCGTGCTGCTGCAATGGATCGGCTTTTTCACCCTCGCCAAATTCGTCTATTTCGTCGTCGCCTATGTGCTGTTCGGCGGCTCCTTCATCGATCCGCTCGAACAGATGTACGAGGATCGCCGCAACCGGCGCTGATAGCAGCGGCGGCTATGATCGACCGGTCCGGGCAATCGCGCCCGTCCTCCCGGCAGGGTCAAACCCTCGCCCCGGGTACCCTACTCCTTCACCGCCCCCGTCATCGACGACACGTAATAGTCGACGAAGAAGGAATAGAGGATCACCACCGGCAGGGAGCCGAACAGCGCCCCGGCCATCAGGGACCCCCATTCGAAGATGTCCCCGCGCACCAGTTCGGTCAGCACGCCCACCGGCACGGTCTTGTTCTCGGACGACTGGATGAAGGTCAGCGCGTAGATGAACTCGTTCCACGACAGGGTGAAGGCGAAGATGCCGGCCGAAATCAGTCCCGGCACCGCCAAGGGCAGGATGACCCGCACCAGGATCTGCCAGCGCGAGGCGCCGTCCACCAGGGCGCTCTCCTCCAGCTCATAGGGAATCGAGCGGAAATAGCCCATCAGCAGCCAAGTGCAGAACGGGATCAGGAAGGTCGGGTAGGTGAAGATCAGGGCAAGCTTGGAATCGTAGATGCCGAGCTTGAAGACGATGAAGGCGAGCGGGATGAACAGGATCGAGGGCGGCACCAGATAGGCCAGGAAGATCAGGAGGCCGACGATCCTCGATCCCCTGAAGCGGATGCGCTCGATCGCATAGGCGGCGAGAACGGAGGCGAACAGCGCCAGTGCCGTCGCGCCGACCGAGACATAGATCGTGTTGAGCAGCCAGCCCGGATAGGATGTCTCGAACAGCAGGTAGCGGATATGTTCGAGCGTGGGGCCCACCACCCAGAACGGGCTGTGATTGGCGTAATCGGTCAACTGATCGTTGGGCTTCACCGTGGTGATCGCCATCCAGTAGAACGGGAACAGCAGCACGATGACGAAGACCAGCAGCGGCAGGTAGACGGTCACCACCCGCCGCGGCAGGCTGGAGAGATAGCCCATGCCCTCGACATGGTCGGCGAGCGGCGCGGTGGCCTGGTTCGAGCTCATCGTCATGCCTCCGCTATTCCTGTCCGCCCTGCTGCCAGCGCCGGCGCTGCAGGCCGAAGAAGCTGAACAGGATCGCCGCCAGCAGGAAGGGCACCATGGCAACCGCGATGGCCGCGCCTTCGCCGAGCTGGCCGCCGGGAATGCCGCGCTGGAAGGACAAAGTCGCCATCAGATGGGTGGCGTTCACCGGGCCGCCCTTGGTCAGCACATAGATGAGCTGGAAATCGGTGAAGGTGAACAGCACCGAGAAGGTCATCACCACCGCGATGATCGGCGTCAGCAGCGGCAGGGTGACATGGCGGAAGCGCTGCCAGCTGGTGGCGCCGTCGAGCGAGGCCGCCTCCTGCAGCGAGGGCGAAATGGTCTGCAGGCCGGCCAGCAGCGAGATGGCGACAAAGGGAATGCCGCGCCAGACATTGGCGACGATCACCGAGATGCGGGCATTGAGAGGATCGCCGAGGAAGTTGATCGGCTGCTGAATCAGGCCGAGCTGCATCAGCGACCAGGAAATGATCGAGAACTGCGAATCATAGATCCACCAGAAAGCCAGCGCCGACAGCACGGTGGGCACGACCCAGGGCAGCAGCACGATCGCCCGGAACAGCGACTTGAAGGGCAGATGCTGGTTGAGCAGCAGAGCCAGCCAGAGGCCGAGGCCGAATTTCAGGATCGAGGCGACCACCGTGTAGACGACGGTGTTGAACACCGACAGCCAGAACACCGAATCGGCCCAGAGGAACTCGTAATTCTCCAGTCCGATGAAAATGCCCTCGCGCCCGATCTTGGTGTCGGTGAAGCCGAGCCAGACCCCCAGGCCCAGCGGGTAGGCCAGCAGGCAGATCAGGAACACCGCCGCCGGCAGCATGAAGAGCGTGCCGAGCGCGCCCCTGCTCTGCGCCAGCCTGGCGAAGGCGGAAGGTCGCGGCCGTGGTCTCGATGTCGCGATGCTCATGAGGTGCCTTGGTGGGAGGGAAGGAGAAAGGAGGGAGTTTCACCCCTCATCCCCCTGCCGGGACCTTCTCCCGCAGGGGGAGAAGGGGATTGCTTTGGATGCGCCGAGCTCTAGTGAAGGTTGCTCAGTCGGCCTAACCCTCGGGATCTAGTTCCTTCTCCCCTTGCGGGTGTCGCCAACTCCTTTGGAGTTGGCTAGAGGTCCCGGCAGGGGGATGAGGGGTGTAGGCCCGACAGAGCACTAGAAGGAGGCCTCACACCCGGTAGTAGCGATTGGCGCGCTTCTCGGCCTGGGCCGCCGCATCCTCCGGCGACATCTGGCCGGTCACCGCGACCGCATACATGTCGACCAGCACATAATCGGCCATCACGCCGGCGGAGGCGTAGCCGAGGGGGCCCGCATAGCCGTTGGGCCGCAGCGTTTCCGAAGCATGCGAATAGGGCTCATGGATCGGGTCGGCCTTCCAGACCGGATTGGCGGCAAAGGCTTTGAGCGGCTGGCAGCAATAGGCGCTCGATCCGCTGATCCAGGCGTTCATCTGAGGTTCCTCATACATGAACTTCAGATAGGCCTTGGCCGCCTCGGGATATTTGGAATGCTTGAACAGCAGGGCCGAGGTGGTCTGGTGCAGCTCGACCTTCTGCCCGACCGGGCCGACCGGGAAGTTGACCGTGCGGATATCGGCAGCCAGGTCCTTGAGCTTGGCGTCCTTCTTGGCGGCGTAATAGAGCGAGACGCCGTTGGCCGTCAGCGACACCTGCCCGGCGAGGAAGGCCCGGTTGTTGTTGATGTCGAGCCAGCTCTCGGTGCCGGGGATGAAGGTCTCGTAGAGCGACTTGGCATATTTGATCGAGGCGATGGTCTCGGGCGAGTTGATGGTGACCTTGCCGCTCTCGTCGACCATCTTGCCGCCATGGCTCCACAAGAGCCAGTGGGCATAATTGTTGCCATCGCCGACCGCCTTGCCATGGGGGAATCCGGCGGGCGTCCCCTTGGCCTTGAGCGCCTTGCACAATTCGAGGAAGCCGGCGGTATCCTTGGGAAACTCATTGAAGCCGGCCGCCTTCACATGGCTGTCGCGGTAGCAGATGGCATTGCCGATCGCCGCCAGCGGCAGGGCGATGAATTTGCCTTCGCGCGTAGCATAGCCCTTCAGGCCGTCATACCAGCCGCCATATTTGCCGCCGAGATAGGTGCCGAGGTCGGTGAGGTCGGCCAGCTTGTCGGGATATTGATGGGCATCGTCGAACCAGCACAGCACGATATCAGGCCCCGAGCCGACATTGGCGGCCACGGCCGCCTTCGGACGGATGTCCTCCCAGCTCTCCTTGTCGACACGGACCTGCACGCCGGTCGCCTCGGTGAATTTCTTGGTATTGGCGAGCCAGGCATCCTCGTCGCCCTGCACGAAGGGGGTCCAGCGCAGCACGCGCAGGCTCGCTCCCTCTTCGGGCTTGTAGGCAGGCTCGGCGCCCTGTGCGAAAGCCGGTCCGATGCCGAACCGGCCCAAACCGGCGGCCGCGGCGAGACCTGCGGAAGCAGTGAGCAGATCACGTCTGTTGATCGTCATCGAAGTCCTCCCTGGCAATGGCAATTTATCGTTATGGGCAGTTCGGCGGCGCCGCAGGCAACGCAGCCCTCCCGCGACGTCCACGGGAAGTGGCCCGCCCCCTGCTGGCACGACACGCGTCCCGGCGGCCCAAAGGCCGGCCGGTTCCGGACGTCAGACGAGGCCGCTCAGGCGGCGGGCTCCAGCCGGCGCCCGCTTTCGGCGTCGAACAGATGGGTCGAGCCGACATCGATGGAGACATTGATGGTCTCGCCGGGCTGTGCCGCCACGCGCTCGTGGAAGACGCAGGCGACGTCCGTGCCCGCAAGTCTCGCCATCATATGGGTCTCCGATCCCGTCGGTTCGGTAACCACGACGTTCAGCGGAATGCCGCCGGCGCTCAACCGCAGGCTTTCTGGCCTGAGACCGTAGATGAGCGGCTTGTCGGTCGCCTGGCGCGGCGCCCGGGCCGGAAGCACGCTGCCATCCTCGGCGATGAAACGGCTGGAATCCTGCGGATCGAGCCGGCCCTTGATGAAATTCATCGCCGGCGAGCCGATGAAGCCGGCCACGAACAGATTGGCCGGCTGGTCGTAGAGATCGAGCGGGGCACCGATCTGCTCGACGATGCCGTCATGCATCACCACGATCTTGTCGGCCATGGTCATGGCCTCGATCTGGTCGTGGGTGACGTAGACCGTCGTCGTCTTCAGGCGCTGATGCAGTTCCTTGATCTCGGCGCGCATGGCGACGCGCAGCTTGGCGTCGAGGTTGGAGAGCGGTTCGTCGAACAGGAAGACCTGCGGGTCACGTACGATCGCCCGGCCCATGGCGACGCGCTGGCGCTGGCCGCCGGAGAGCTGGCGCGGATAGCGGTCGAGCAGCTTGGACAGGCCGAGGATTTCGGCCGCCGGCTTCACGCGCTTTTCGATGTCGGCCTTGCTGGCCCCCTTCAGCTTGAGCGAGAAGCCCATGTTGTCGGCGACGCTCATATGCGGATAGAGCGCGTAATTCTGGAACACCATGGCGATGTCGCGCTCTTTGGGCGGCAGGTTGTTGACCACGTCCTTGCCGATGCGGATCTCGCCGTCCGAGATGTTCTCCAGGCCCGCCAGCATGCGCAGGAGCGTGGATTTCCCGCAGCCCGAAGGGCCGACCAGGATCACGAACTCGCCATCGGCAATCTCGATGTCCACTCCCTTGATGACGGGGTGGGTCCCGAATGATTTCCTGACATTGACGAAGTCGACTGACGCCACGACGCTTCCCCCAAGCAAAAGGATGATGAACCTGATCGCCGCCCCGGGGCGGCATTTCAACCTGTTCGGCCTCTTCCGGACCGTTACGAACACTGGAGCACGCCTGCCGGAGCCGGCGCACCATCGGTGTAGGCGGTCCCCGCAGGCGGCGGCATCCTGACGGTGGGACAAGACTCCTGTCAAGGCAAAGAGGCCATCATCCCTCACAAATCTTCAGACCAATGCCGTTCAACCGGGAAATTGCGTTAACATCGTACCTCCGCCCCTCGGTTTCCTTCGCGCAATTGCGGGGCCGCCTGCAATTCTCGATGCTGGATTTTCGCGTTTCAGCCATTATGTAGCAGCTTTACCCTTCCTCCCGAGTGCCTATGTCCAATTTCTCCCCCCGCGAAATCGTCTCAGAACTCGACCGCCACATCGTCGGCCAGCATGACGCCAAGCGCGCCGTCGCCATTGCCCTGCGCAATCGCTGGCGCCGCCTGCAGCTCGACGAGACGCTGCGCGAAGAGGTAATGCCCAAGAACATCCTGATGATCGGGCCGACCGGCGTCGGCAAGACCGAGATTTCGCGGCGCCTCGCCAAGCTCGCCAATGCGCCGTTCCTGAAGGTGGAAGCGACGAAGTTCACCGAGGTCGGCTATGTCGGGCGCGACGTCGAACAGATCGTGCGCGATCTCGTCGATATCGGCATAGCGCTGGTAAAGGCCGAAAAGCGTAAGGAAGTCCAGGCCAAGGCTCATCTGGCTGCCGAACAGCGCGTGCTGAACGCGCTGGTCGGCGCCACGGCGAGCCCGGCCACCCGCGACAGTTTCCAGAAGAAGCTGCGGGCAGGCGAGCTCGACGACAAGGAAATCGAGATCGAGATGAAGGACACCTCCTCGCCCACCTTCGAGCTGCCCGGCCTGCCGCAGGGCCAGATGGGCGTCGTTTCGATCGGCGACATCTTCGGCAAGGCCTTTTCGGGGCGCACCAAGACCAAGCGCACCACGGTCCGTGACAGCTACGACCAGCTGATCCAGGAGGAGGCCGACAATCTGCTCGACCAGGACCAGATCGTGCAGGAGGCCATCCGCCAGGTCGAGAACAACGGCATCGTCTTCCTCGACGAGATCGACAAGATCTGCGCCCGCGAGAACCGCGGCGGCGCCGATGTCAGCCGCGAGGGTGTACAGCGCGATCTCCTGCCGCTGATCGAAGGCACCACCGTGTCGACCAAGCACGGCGCGGTGCGCACCGACCACATCCTCTTCATCGCCTCCGGTGCCTTCCACGTCGCCAAGCCTTCCGATCTCCTGCCGGAATTGCAGGGCCGCCTGCCGATCCGCGTCGAGCTGCAGGCGCTGACCCAGGACGACTTCCGCCGCATCCTCACCGACACGGAAGCAAGCCTGATCAAGCAATATGTGGCGTTGATGGGCACGGAGAACCTCGAGCTCAGCTTCACGCCCGAGGCGATCGACGCCATCGCCGCCATCGCGGTGCAGGTGAACGCCTCCGTCGAGAATATCGGCGCGCGCCGGCTGCAGACGGTGATGGAACGCATCCTCGACGAGATCTCCTTCACCGCTCCCGACAAGGGCGGCGAGAAAGTGACGATTGACGCCGACTATGTCCAGAAGACGGTGGGCGACCTCGCCAAGAACACCGATCTCAGCCAGTTCATCCTGTAACGCCGGACCGCGAGAAGATTGACCTATCGCCCTTGGCGTCGCCCGCGGTGGGCGGGTCCCCAGACCCGCCTGGAAATGCGGCCCCTGTAGGCGGGTCTGGGGACCCGCCTACCAGGAAGCCGCTTGGCGCCATGACCCGCCAACTCGGATGAACCCTGAAGGAGTGGTCGCGATGAATAATATATAATTTTTATGGATTTAATGAATTAATTTTTCTACCATCGCATCGTCCATCCCTTTGACGAGATCGATCGATGCCCCTCTCCCTCACCCGCCGCTCCCTCCTGACGCTCGCCGCCGCATCCCTGCTGACCGGCCCCGCCGCGCTGGCCTCGCCGACCCGTATCCGCGTCGGCGCCACGCCCGGGCCGATGGCCGAGACCCTGGAAGCGGCCAAGCCGGTCGCCGCCAAGCGCGGGCTAGACATCGAGGTGGTCGAATTCTCCGACTATGTCGTGCCCAATGCGGCGCTGGATGCCGGAGAAATCGAGGCCAACGCCTTCCAGAACCAGCCTTATCTCGACAACCAGATCGCCGACCGCGGCTACAAGATCGTCGGCATCGCCCCGATCATCAATTCACGCCTGGGCGTCTATTCGCGCAGGCACAAGGCCTGGAGCGAGGTGCCGGATGGCGCCACCATCGCCATCCAGAACGATCCGACCAATGGCGGCCGCACGCTCCTCCTGCTGCGCGACAAGGGCGTGATCTCGCTCCGGGACGGCGTCGGCTACAAGCCGATCGTGCCCGATATCACCGCCAATCCCAAGCAGTTGCGCTTCCTGGAGGTCGATGCCGCCCAGACGCCGCGCTCCCTCGACGACGTCGATGCCGCGGCCGTCAATGCCAATTACGCCGTCACGGCCGGCCTCGACCCGACCAGGCAAGCCCTGCTGCTGGAGGACCTCAAGCCGCAATACACCAATCTGATCGCGGTGCGCGCGGCGGACAAGGACCAGCCCTGGGTGCCCATCCTGGCCGAGGCCTATCGCTCGCCCGAGGTCCGGGCCTTCGTGCTGGACAAATACAAGGGCGCCTATGTACCGACCTGGTAAGACACCGACATCACGGGGGGCGCGTCGCCGGGCGCCTCCGCGGACCGAACGCGAGCGCTCAAAAGGGCACGAAGTCGCCCACCATGTCATTGCGGGCGAACCATGGCGTCTGCCGCCCGTCCGTGGCCTTGATCACGCTGCCCTTGACGCCGGCATAGAGTTCGGAGGCCTCTATTGCGCCATTGCCGTTGAGGTCGGTGGCCTTGTTCGCCATCGCCTTGACCAGAGCGTCGGTGAAGACGCCGCCGCCCTGGCTGGGCATTTCCTCCGATAATTCTCGTCCCTTCGCCGCGGAGAAGATCACGATGCCGGAGGGCACCTTGTCGATGAGCGCGCTTGCCGTACTGTCGCTGGTGGCGAAGAAGCCGGTGCCGGCGCTGCCACTATGGCAACTGTCGAGAAAGACGGCGACGCGTGACTTCGCCTTTGCCAGCTCAGCGGCGAGATCGCTCCAGCGCAAAGCCGTACCGGCGATATCGGCCAGTCGTGTCTGACTCGTCGCGAGATAATATTGACCGTCGGGCGTCTGGATGCCGTGCCCCGCCACGAACAGCAGGATGGTGTCGCCCGGTTCGCCGGCGGCGATTGCCACGCGCAGCCTGGCGAGGATGGCTTCTCGCGAAGCCTGCTCATCCGTCAGCAGGGCCTGCGAGACGATATCCACGCTGTCGCCGGCCTTGGTTGCGATCGCCGCGTGGAAGCGCCCGGCATCACTTGCCGCCAGTTCGAGCTGGCTGATGCCGGGGTCCTCATATTTGTCGACGCCGACGCTGATGAGGTGAACACGTCGCCGCCCGGTTCCGGGCTGGCCCGCATCGAAGGTCGCAGCCTGGCTGTAGAGATCCGACTTGCCCTTGGCTACGACGGCGATCCAGCGCGCACCGGCCAGGCGCGGCACATCGACGGAAGCCGATCTTTCGCCCGCCGCCACCGCGATCTCGTCGGTGAACTGGCCATCCTGATAGATGCGCAACGCTGCAAACTCGCCTTCGGTGACGGCAATTTCCGCCGTCACGCGCGGTGAGGGAGTCGGCTTCACCGCAATCACCGGAGGGAAGCGATCAATCGCGACGTCTGGAAGCGTCCTGCCGGCGAGCACTTCCTTGAGCAGGCCCGCCCTATGGAGGACGCCACGGTATTGCTGCAGCGTGTATTGGCCTTGCCTTCCCGGCAGCTTGAGTGAAACGAAGCTGGCGCCTTCCATGGTGGCGTCGAATTGGCCCGTGGGGGCCCATACCACCACCTCGTCATCGACCACACGGCCATAGAGTATGACGGGCTTCTGCACGGACTGGCTGGTGAATTTGCCGTCGGCGCTCTTCTGGCTGCGGCTGAGGTCCAGGATCTGGAAGCCGCCATCTCGATCGATCTTGGTGAGGGTCTTGAGATCGTTCGATAGGGAGATGCGCTCCATCACGTCGGGCGATGGCAGGCGGATCAGCGAATGCAGCAGTTTGCGCGTCTGCAAGTCATAGACCGCCGCCGCAAAGCTCTCCCTGGACCAGATGACCAGATAACGTTCGAAGAAGAGTGTTCCGGAGATGCCGCAGGCGCCGATGCGGGTCGGGCACCAGGTAGCGGGACTGTCGGGATCCTCGTTGGTTCCGGCGATCAGGTCGAAGACTTCTCCCGGTTCGCGAGAATCATGCATGAAGCGTTGCGCATCGAGAAAACCGCCATTGCCGCCATTGCAGCTACCGCCGAAGAAGGTCAGCTTATAACGCGGCGTCGAGAGCTGCTCGACGATCGGGGTGAAGGCATCGATGGTTATGGTGCCATCGGCCCCTTTGTCGGCCGATCCGCAGTTTTCACTGCTCGCCGCCACCTGGATTTTGTTGTCCCCGACGAACTGCCAGATATCGGGCTTGCGCGAGTTCTTCAGGACGGCATTCGCCGGCAACGTCGCCAGATTGCTTCCCGTATTGATTTCCAGGCCGAAATCGACCAGGCGCCGCTCGAGCTTGGAAAGCTGGGCCTCGTCGGGCAGGAAGACGCGGCCTATTCCCCTCGTCGCGACAGCGATGGGATCGCTGGATACCGGGTCGGCTGCCGGCATGCCCGAGGCGAGGATGGGCTGCACCAGGAATTGATGCAGGGCCGCATTCGCCTTCACGGCCGGGGCGTCCGTTTGGTAGGAACGGTCGCCCAGCACGGTGAACTTCAGGCCATCAATGAAGTCCCACCGTTTGGGGATCGCCAAGGCGACCGTCTGATAGGGCGCCGCAAAGGCATTGATCGAGCTGTGATAGACCATGGGCCTGCCGTCGCCGGACGTCTCGACGGCGTTGTTGGGCTTGTTGCGAATGTCCCGGAACGTCGCCGTTCCCGTCATCAGCCGGGCATATGCATCGGCCACTGTGTCGAACGCCCGGGTCCCGCGCCCCAGCACCAGATTATTCTCCAGATCGATCTTTACGGCCGAACTCTCCACACCGGGGCATGCGGCCCGGCAACCGTCTCCCACTTGAATGTCCGGATCCGTTTCGCTGAGGGGATAGAGGACGTTGATGAAGCCGCGCCCGCTTGCGCCGATGACGAGGAAGCTGTCCCGGTCGTCCCAGGCGAGGTCCCAACTGCCGGTCCATAGTTTTTGAACAAACTTGCCGTCGACGGCATCGTAGAGGCTGAACTGCTCTTCAGCCGTCGCGGTTACGAAGCGCCCCGTCGGTGAAAAGCGCGGCTCCTTCCCGACTTGCTCCGACAGCTGGCTCCCACTGGCGACATCGATCAATCGCCAGCGCGGACCGACAATGTCGATCCGGCGTGTCCCGTCAGGCGACAGGATGCTCTGATCGGGTTTCCTGAGTTCGAAACGATCTGAAATCACGATTTCGGGTGTTCCGGCACTCACCGCCAGATCGATCGACCTCGGCGAGTCATCGGCAAGCTCGCCGCATTGCGCAAAACCGGTGATGGCGGCCGTGAGATGAAGGGTTCCTGCCTGAAGCGGCCTGACATCGAGGCTGCCGCTGCGCGCCGTATCCCCGACGTGCAGGGGAATGACGATACGCGTCAATTCCTTGAATTGTCGAAGGCGGAACGGGGCTATGGCATCGGGCGCAAGCACATAGAATCCCTTGCCATTCACCCGGACAGGCGCATCGGCGGCGATCATGAGATAGGTCGGAGCACGGCCCTGCTGTGGGCCGACCGACCAGGAAAGCGTCTTGATGTCCCCGGCTCGAACGGCGGTGCCGCCGATCGCCGTCACGGAGAGGCGACTTCTCAGCTCGGCAAGCAACGGCAACGCGGCGTCGCAGCTCTGGTTGGCCTCACCGAGCAGCGTATGGGATCGCTTGCCCTCGGCGGACGCTGCAGGCGGCCTGCCCTGCACGCGAGGATCGGGTTTGTCGGATTGCGTGGTGACCGTCGGTTCTGCCAGCGGCTTTACCGCGTCCGGCCATTTATCGGCATACCAGTCTCCCGGGTCGACATCGCTGCGTACCGCGCCCGGAGCCAGGCGCACCGGAATGATGGCATGCGAGGGACAGCCGGCCTGCACGCCGCAGGTTACGAACTCGGTAAAATAGGCGCGTGCCTCCTGCCCGCTTTCCCGACTGACGGCATAGACCTGATAGTCGCCGGCCGCCACCGTCAGCCGATAGCCGGCTGGCCGCCCCTTGCGCTTCAGCCTGATGCGCCCGCCGGTACAAGTTTCCTTTGTGGTCGCAAGATTGACGGCGCAGACTTTGAGATCGTCCGGCAATCCCTCCCCGGGATAGGACAGTTGGCCCTCGATGGTGGCGGGCAACGCGGCGTCGATGCGCGAGAGCCCTCGCGGGCTGGGAGCCGCATCGGGGCCGGCCACCGCCCGCGAACAAAGGGCCGTGCCCAGACACAGCCACGCAACAAAGAAGACAGCCCGCATGCCCCAAACCCGCCCTTCCGAGACACCGCCACGGCAAGAACCTTAATGTGCCGGTGGTGAATATCCATTCGGCTTTTGGGGGTAGCTCCGCCCCCAAGGGAGGTAGCCTGCTACGTCCTTCTTCCTTCACGATTCACGAATATGGGGAACAGTGGTGTTCGCTCCGCCGGCGGCAGAAGCGTTGGGGATTTGCCCCTTACTCCCTGTCCTGCAGGCCGTAGCTCTTGAAGCCCTCGACCACCTGGGCAATCTCGCCGTCGGGCAGGATGTTCGCGCCACCGATCTGCAGCGCATAGTAATATTGCTTGGCCAGGGTTTCGAGTTCATGGGCGAGCCACATCGCCTTGTCCAGGCTGGAGCCGACCGCGATCATGCCGTGATTGGCGAGCAGGCAACCATTGCGGCCTTCCAGCGCCTCGAGGGCGAAACGCGACAATTCCTCGGAGCCGTAGCGGGCATAGGGCGCGCAGCGTATGTCTGGCCCGCCAAAGGCGGCGATCATGTAGTGGATGGCCGGGATCGGCTTATGGGCGATGGCGAGGATGGTGGACCAGGTGGCATGGGTATGCACCACAGCGCCGGCATCCGGGCGCCCCTTGAGGATGTCGAAATGGAAACGCCATTCCACCGACGGCTTCAGCGGTCCCTGCCAGGCGCCGTACTCGCCCTCGAAGGGCATGGCGGCGATCATGTCCGGTTCCATCTCGTGATAGGGGACGGCCGAGGGGGTGATCAGCATGCGGTCGCCGAAGCGGGCCGAAATATTGCCGGAGGTGCCTTGGTTGAGGCCGTTGGCGTTCATCCAGCGGCATTTGTCGATGATGGCGCGGCGCAGGCCGAGTTCGTCTGGGCTCATGGTGGGTCTTCCGGATTCGAGGCTGTGCCATCGATGCGGAAGAAGGGCCCGGGGTGGCAAGCCCAAATTGTCGAATGAGCGATATTGAGCGCAGAGAGCCGCCGTGCCGATCTTCTCGGTCCCTCGCGCGATGGGGCAGGATCGGCATTCCCGCAAACGAAGCGCCGACGGGGAGGACCTCGAGCCTGGTCATGACCCCGGTGATCCAGGGATCGCACTCGCGGCGACTTGCGCTGTCTGGATGCCCGGGACAAGCCCGGGCATGACAAGGGTAGAGTTTTTCCCGGTTCCGGTGCGAGGTCCGTGCCGGGGCTCCGAAGACCGGCGCACCAGCCCGCGCTCCCGGCAAAGGGGTGTCCTGGCGGGTCTGACGACCCGCCCCCGAATCCGATCAGCGGCGACGCATATTGCCACCGCCGCGCTGCGGCGGACGGGGGCCGGACGAAGCACGCTCGTCCTTGTGGCGGAAGATGATGCGTCCCTTGTCGAGGTCGTAGGGCGACATCTCGACGGTGACGCGGTCGCCTTCGATGGTCTTGATGCGGTTCTTCTTCATCTTGCCGGCCGTGTAGGCGATCATCTCGTGGCCATTGTCGAGCTTCACGCGGAAACGGGCGTCCGGCAACACTTCGGAAACCTCGCCTTCAAATTCCATCAGTTCTTCTTTTGCCATGTGCAGGTCCTATTGAGGGAATGAAAAGGCCGCGCCCTCAGGCGGCGCGACGCTGATTGTTGCGGCCACCCGGACGGCGCGAACGCCCCGAACGCGGCTGGCCCGAATGGGATTTTTCCTGCTGCCCGCTGTTGCGGGGCTTGCCGTTCGGCTTGCCCTGATGCGGGTGACGGGGACCACGCTCGCCGTGCTTCTGATCGGCTTCGAGCCCCTGCACCGGAGCGGCCACCATCAGCGGCTTCTTGGTGAGGCGCTCGATCGCCTTGAGCTCGTCGCGCTCATTGGGATCGCAGAAGGAATAGGCGATGCCGCTGCGTCCGGCGCGGGCGGTGCGGCCGATGCGGTGCACATAGCTTTCCGCATCCACCGGCATCTCGAAATTGACGACATGGGTGATGTCGTCGACATCGATGCCGCGGGCGGCGATATCGGTGGCGACCAGGATGCGCGTGGCGCCGGAGCGGAAATCCTCCAGGGCCTTCTGGCGCGCATTCTGCGACTTGTTGCCATGGATCGCTGCCGAGGGGATGCCGGCCTTGTCGAGATGGCCCGAGACGCGGTTGGCACCATGCTTGGTCCGCGTGAAGACGATGACGCGGCTCATCGCCGGATCGTTGAGCAGATGGAGCAGCAGCGAACGCTTCACCGAGGCCGGCACGTGGTAGACATGCTGGTCGATCTTGTCGACCGTCACCACTTCCGGCGTCACTTCCACATGCACGGGCTCGAGCAGGATTTCCTCGCCGAGCTTCTTGATCGCCTTCGGCATGGTGGCCGAGAACAGGAGGGACTGGCGCTCCAGCGGCGTCTCGTCGACGATCTTGAGCACGTCGCGCGAGAAGCCCATGTCGAGCATGCGATCGGCCTCGTCGAGCACCAGGATCTCCACCTTGTCGAGGCGGACCTTGCGCTGCTGCTGCAGGTCGAGCAGGCGGCCGGGCGTGGCGACCAGAATGTCGACGCCGTCGGACAATGCCTTGACCTGCGGCCCCTGGCTGACGCCCCCGAAGATCACAGCGGTGCGGAAGCCCATATGCACGCCATAGGTGCGGAAGCTCTCGTCGATCTGAATGGCGAGTTCTCGCGTCGGCGCCAGGATGAGGGCGCGCACGCCCTTAGGGCCGGCGCCGTGGCGCGACTTCGACAGGCGCTGCAGGATCGGCAGCGCGAAGGCCGCGGTCTTGCCCGTGCCGGTCTGAGCCAGGCCCATCATGTCGCGCCCTTCGAGAAGGGCGGGAATGGCCTTGTGCTGGATCGGGGTGGGGTTTTTGTAGTCGGCGGCGTCGAGCGCACGCAAAAGCGGCTCGGCCAAGCCGAGCGACGCAAAAGTTACATCGGAAGTCACATCAAATCCTTCATGCCACGCTCGTCGATCGGACGGCAGCGCGGCCACCGTCCGGGTCCGCGATCACAGCCCGTCACCCGCCGCAATGGCATGATGAGACGGTACGGCGATATCGCGACCCACGCGCGGATGGGAGCAGCGGAATGTTAGTGGGGACGGCCGGGAGGTGAGGCGCTGCTTCTCAACGAGCAAAAAACCAGCGCGCCGCGCGAACCCCCGAGCGGTCGATACAGCCGGTTGCTGCGCTTTTTGCAGCGCAAAGTCAAGGAAAAAGCAAAGCACACCGGATGGATTGCGGAATATCGACCTCTCGGCACCACCGTCGGGAAGGCGACTTCGGTACTAACGCAACGTCATGGACATTCCCTAACGTTGCTGCTCATATGCCGGCAGATTCTCTCGAGCGTGACTCGGGATTCGTGCGGCGGATGAAGAGGCCTCGCCGCAGTCCCGGCAGGTTCTGCCGAGGTGCAAAGGCGTTCCGTCAGCATGTCCGAATCCGAAACCATGTCGCCCGATGACAGCCCGGCGAGGCCCGGCGAGCAAGACCTCGACAGGGCCATCGCCGAATTCAGCAGGGCAATCGAACGCAAGCCCCACGCCATCGACGCCATTTACGAACGGGCTCTTGCCTATCACCACAAACGGGCCTTTCCCGAGGCGATCGCCGATTATGACAGGGTGATCGCGTTGGACCCCGGCCATGCCGACGCCCTCTTCAAGCGCAGCATCGTCCACCGCCAGCTCGGCGCCTTCGACAAGGCCACCGCCGATTTCGACCGGGCCATACAAATCCTGTGGCGCCGGCAGGCGTTTTCATCCGCGAACGAGTCCTGATGCCCGGGTCGCGATGTTTGACTCACGCGTCAATGCGAGGGTAGCGAAGCAATCCAGGAGCGAAGGCCACCGCTTCTAGAAGCCCTGGATTGCTTTGCTACGCTCGCAATGACGGGCTCGGTCGGGCTTAGCATCGATGGCGTTGGCATGACCGGCCAACCTTCTTGCCTGTCGCTGCGCCAGATTAACATTTTGTCATCCAAGCTTCACGAACCCCGCCTAAGGGTCGCCAGACCATGGAAACACGGGGGTGTTTGGAGATGACGGACCTTACTTCGGGCCACAGGAGCGGCCATCCGCTCGACAGGCCGAGTTCTCTTGGCAACCTGCCCAATATCGTGATCGCCCTGATCCTGCTCGGGGGCCTGGGCTATGTCTGCTACGCACTGGTCGCCGATCTCACCGGTGCGGTGGCCGTGCCCTGGATCCTGCTCGGCCTGGCCCTGCTGATCGCCCTCGGCTTCGAATTCGTCAACGGCTTCCACGATACCGCCAATGCGGTGGCGACGGTGATCTACACCCACTCGCTGCCGGCCGAATTCGCGGTGATCTGGTCGGGCGTCTTCAACTTCCTCGGCGTGCTCACGGCGAGCGGTGCGGTGGCTTTCGGCATCATCTCGCTGCTGCCTGTGGAGTTGATCATGCAGGTCGGTTCGAGCGCGGGCCTGGCCATGGTGTTCGCGCTTCTGATCGCCGCCATCGTCTGGAACCTCGGCACCTGGTATTTCGGCCTGCCGGCCTCGAGCTCGCACACCATGGTCGGCTCGATCATCGGTGTCGGCCTCGCCAACCAGTTCCTGGCGCCGGCCGGCTCCGCCACCAGCGGCGTCGACTGGTCCCAGGCCAAGAATATCGGCCTGTCGCTGCTGATCTCGCCCCTGTTCGGCTTCTTCCTGGCCGGCGCCCTCCTGCTCCTGATGAAGGTCGTGGTGCGCAACAAGGCCCTTTATGTCGAGCCGAAGGGCAACAACCCGCCGCCGCTGTGGATCCGCGGCCTGCTGATCCTGACCTGTACGCTGGTCAGCTTCTTCCACGGCTCCAATGACGGCCAGAAGGGCATGGGCCTGATCATGCTGATCCTGATCGGCGTGGTGCCCACCGCCTTCGCCCTCAACCGCACGCCCGACATCAACTATCTCGAAACCTACAAGGCTGCTTCGACCGCGGCCGGTTCGGTCCTGGGCAACTACGTCAAGCCGGGCGTGACGGTCGCCCCCGCCGATGCCAAGGCCAAGGTCGCCGAGGCGGTGCGCACGCGCAACTGGAGCGACGAGACGACGCCGGCCCTGAAGATCTTCATCGAGCAGACCACCTCGCAGCTCTCGCCCTATGGCTCGGCCGCGGCGGTGCCTGCCGGGCTGGTCTCGAATACCCGCAACGACATGTATCTGATCGGCGAGGCCCTCAAGCTGATCGACTCCAAGAAGCTGCTGCCGGTGTCGGACGCTGACCTGAAGACGATCAAGACCTATCACGTAGCCACCGACAACACGACCAAGTTCATCCCGACCTGGGTGAAGGTCGCCATCGCCCTGGCCCTCGGCCTCGGCACCATGGTGGGATGGAAGCGCATCGTGGTGACGGTCGGCGAGAAGATCGGCAAGACCCATCTCACCTATGGCCAGGGGGCCTCGGCCGAGATCGTGGCCGCGGCGACGATCGGCGCCGCCGACTATCTCGGCCTGCCGGTCTCCACCACCCATGTGCTGTCGTCCGGTGTCGCCGGCACCATGGCGGCCAACGGCACGGGGCTGCAGATGTCGACGGTGCGCAACCTGATCATGGCCTGGGTGCTCACCCTCCCCGCCTCGATGGCCCTGTCCTTCGTGCTCTTCGTGGTGCTGCGCCAGATCATCTGAAGCAGCGCATCCTGGTCGCTGGAATGGCCGCCTCCGGGCGGCCATTCCTTTAGGCTATATCTGAACCGTCACGCCGCCCCTCACCCTGTCCAGCGGATAGATGGGTAACACTTTGAACCGGATACACGGGTTACAGGCTCCCCGTAAGAACGGGGTGAGGGAGACTTCGGCGTTTCGCCTTATCCTGCAGACGCAACATCTCGCACCAAGGCCCGACATAGGGCACCCCTCGCCCCTCTTGCGGGGAGAGGGTAAGGGTGAGGGGCGGCTCGACCAGGGCCGGACTTATCCATCGGCTTGATCTAGACTCCCGCCATCGCCGCCCGGAAGGCGCGGACGATATCCGCCCTGGTGCGGCGTCGTCCGCCCACCGCAAAGCCGAGGCGGACGGCATCGGCGCTCCATGGCTCCCCTTCCGCCGAACAGGAGCTGTGCACCTCGGTGACGGGAAGCGCCGCCAGCAGCGCGGCGATATTGGCCGGCGTCAATCCCGAGCCCGGCATGATGCCGATGCGGCCCCGGGCCGCCCGGTGCAGGCGCACCAATTCGTCCAGCCCGGCGGGAGCGCCGGCCGCTCCTCCCGAAGTAAGGATGCGTTCGAAGCCGAGCGCGATGGCCGTCTCCAGCGCCACCTGCCGGTCCGGCACCAGATCGAAGGCGCGATGCAGCGTGGTGCCGAGCCCCTCGGTATGCAGATGCAGGCGCGACAACAGGGCTTCGTCGAGCCGGCCACCGGGCAGGGATGCCCCCAGCACCACGCCGGCCAGCCCTGCTCCGCCCGCCGCCTCGATATCGGCCAGCATGATCTCGCCCTCCCGGGGCGAGAACACGAAGTCGCCGGCCCTCGGCCGGATCATGGCATAGACCGGGATCGGTGCCTGGGCGGCCAGGCGCATCAGGCCCGATGACGGCGTCAACCCGCCGAGTTCGAGCGCCGAGCACAGTTCGATGCGGTCGGCGCCGCCCTCGATCGCGGCTTCGAGGCTGTCGGCGTCGGCAACGCAGATTTCGAGCAAGGCCGTCACGAGCGTTCTCCCTGATGGGCCAGGAGGGCCGCGCCGATCAGCCCGGGCTCCGGCGCGAGGGTCGAAGGCACCACCAGCGGCGCCGAGGATCGCCGCAGGATGCGATGGCGCACCGCCTCGTCCAGCCTTGCGATCAGTTCCGGCACGCTGGCGAGGCCGCCCCCGACCGGCACGATGTCGGCACCGACGATATTGATCGCAAGGGCCAGGGGTGAGGCGACGAGATCGACCTGGCAGGCCACGGTGCGGGCCGCCGCCGCATCGCCGGCCCGCCAGGCCGCGATGATCTCGGTGCTCTCGCACGCATCCCCGGTGAGATGGCGGTGCAGCCTTTCGAGGCCGCGTGCGCCGCCGACCGTGTCGACACAGCCCTCCTGGCCGCAGCCGCAGGCAAAGCGCGGGATCGCGACCGGCGGCTCGCCCGCCTCGCTCGCCACCACCGGTCCATGCCCCCATTCGCCGGCGAAACCGCCGGCGCCGGTGAGGATCCGGCCGTCGACGACCAGGCCGCCGCCGATGCCGGTGCCGATGATGATGCCGAAGACGATGCGATGCCCACGCCCGGCGCCCTTCACCGCCTCGGCCAGGGCAAAGCAGTCGGCGTCATTGGCGACGTGCACGGGCACGCCAAGCCGCTCGGCCAGGTCGGGAGCCAGCCGCCGCCCGTCGATGCAGGGAATGTTGGCGCAGGCGATGATTTCGCTGCGTGGATCGACCACACCGGTGATAGACACGGCGATATCATCGCCCGCCCCGGCCCCGCCCTGCCGCCTCAGTTGCGCGAGCGCCTGCACGAAGGCCCCGAAATCGTCGAGCGGCGTCGCAATGCGGGCAAAGGGCCTGACCTCGCCCCGCGGCGTGGCGAGGGCCGCCTTGATGGCGGAGCCTCCGATATCGAAGCAGATCGTCATTGACAGAAGAGACCTTTCAAACCGTTGTTTCCTGTATTAGGCCGTGGCGTCAGGTACGATTTCGCGTTTCCATGGAGCAAAGCGCGTTTACACCCTGACGCTGCATTGCTCTAACTCTCTGGTTCGACGTGTCTTTGCGATTCTTGGCGATACGGCCAAATCGCAAAACGTTTTGGAGGAGCAGGCAAGGCCGCATGAGGCGCAAGGCAGCACCGACCATCAGCGACGTGGCCGCGCTCGCCGGCGTCTCCAGGGCCGTCGCCTCGCGCGCACTCTCCGCTTCCAAGCGGCCGGTATCCGACGCCAAGCGCGACCGCGTCCTGGCCGCGGCCGCCGAACTCGGCTATCGCGTCAACCTCCTGGCCCAGAGCCTGACCACCCAGACCGTCAATCTCGTCGCCGTCCTGGTCAACCATATCCACGATCTTTCCGATCTCGACCTGTTCGACCTGCTGCTCGCCGAGATCCAGGCGGGCGGCCGGCAGGTCATCCTGGTGCGGGTCGGCTCCACCGACAAGGTCGAGGAGTTCCTGCGCCAGGGCGTGGCCTATCATGTCGATGCCGCCCTGGTGTTCTCCGATTTCGCCGACGCGGCGACGGTGAGGCGCATGTTCCGCTCCGACCTGGTGATCATGCTCAATGGCCGCCACGATCATCGCTCGCCCGCCATCATTCCGGACGAAGCCGTCGGCATCGGCCAGGCGGTCGCGGATGCCGCTGCCAAGGGCGTCAAATGCGCCAGCCTCGTCACGGGCCGGGCGAGTTCTCTGGTGGAGCAGGCACGCATCGGCCTTTTTCATCGCGCCTTCGAAAGCCATGGCATCGCCCTGCTGCAAACCCTGCAGGGCGACTATTCCTATCGTTCCGGCCATGCTTTGGCAGCCAGCCTGCTCGAGGGCGAGCGCCCGGATGCGGTATTCTGCACGTCCGACGCCATGGCGATGGGCATCCTCGACGTCTTCAGGGCGGACTTTTCCGGCAACCGGCCGAGCCGTTTCCGTCTCTATGGCTTCGACAATCTCTCCCTGCTCGACTTCGAGGCCTATCCGATCTCCTCGATCGGCTACGACAAGGCGGCCTATGTCGCCCGCATGCTGCGCCTGCTCAACGAACCTCCCGCCGGCGGGGGCACCTTCGAGCCGGAACTGGTGCCGACCCGCTACGTGCCGCGCCTGACGGGGTGATGGCCGCCCCCCTCACCAGAGCGGGGTCAGCTTGGGCGGGTTGGCCTTCTCCCCCCACCACTTCTTGTAATTGGCCTCATAGGCGCCGGACTGGATGTAGTCGGAGACGAACATATCGAGCCAGCGCACGAATTCGGGATCGCCCTTGGCCACCGCGATGCCGATGGGATCGTTGGAATAGAGCCCCGGCAGGGTGACGAGCGAGGGGTTCTTGGTGGCGAGATAGTCGAGCAGGGACGAATCCTCGATCGCCGCGTCCACGCGCTTTTGCTGGAGCTGCAGCACGCCATCGGGGGCGAACTGGTCGACATAGACGAGATTGGCGGTCGGCACCGCCTTCTTGAGGAAGCTCTCGCCGGTGGTGCCGCGCCCCACTACCACCGACTTGCCGCCGAGATCCTCCAGCTTGGTAATGCCCGCATCGGCCTGCACCAGGATACGCAGGCCCGCCCGGTTATAGGGGATGGAGAAGTTCACCGTCTTGGCCCGCTCCAGCGTGGCCGAGGTGTTGGCGACCACAATGTCGAGCTGCCCGGAGACCAGCATCGAGATGCGGGCATCGCCGGAAACGTCGGTGAACTCCACGGGCACGCCGAGCTTTTCGGCGAGAAGGTTGGCGACGTCGACATCATAGCCCACCGGATTGTTCTGGGCGTCGCGGAAACCAATCGGCTCGCCTCCCAGCGAGACGCCGATCCGCACGCTGCCGCGCGAACGGATGTCGTCCAGCTTGCCGGCGAGTACCGGCAGGGCGGCGCAGGCGGCGATCGCCAGGCCCAGTACTACAGGCAGGATCTTCTTCATGATTGTGCACTCCCCTCTGTCAGATCGTTCTTGCCGGCCGGAGCTCGGGCTCCGCCATGGTATCGTCCCACAGCCAGTAGCGGATCTCGCCCTCGCAGCGGAAATTGACCACCTCGTGGTGTCCCTCGGCATCGGCCGCATGGATCACCACGCCGCCGAGAAAGCCTTCGGCGAGCTCGGCCAGTTCCTCCACGGCGAGATCGACGGCCTCGCGCAGCGAGCGGCCGAGCTTGAGCGCGAGCACGATGGTGCGCGCGGTGGCGCAGCGCATGGTCATCTCGCCGGTATGGGTGCAGACGGCGGCGCCATAACGGCTGTCGGCATAGAAGCCGGCGCCGGGAATGGGGCTATCGCCGAGGCGGCCCGGATATTTCCAGGCCCAGCCCGAGGTGGACGTCGCCGTATGGATGCCGCGCCGGCGGTCGGCGCTGAGAAAGACCGTGGTGTCCCTCACTCGTTCAGGATCGGTGATCGCGCGCGACAGGGGCGCGAGCGGTATGTCGGGAAAACGGGCCAGTTGCTCGGCATCGAGCTCGGCTTCGAGGCGTTCGCGCCAGACACGCCTGGAATCCTCGATCAGCACCTCATCGACGGAGAAACCGATTTCACTGGCAAAGCGCCGGGCGCCCGTGCCCGTCAGCATGACATGGGGCAGGCGTTGCATCACGGCCTGGGCCAGGGCGGCGACCGGTATGGTGTCAGGCACGGCGCCGACCGAACCGATTTCCCTCGTCGTGCCGTTCATCACGGCGGCATCGCATTCCATCGCGCCCAGCATATTGGGCCAGCCGCCATAGCCGACGCTGCGCACGCGCGGCTCGGCTTCGACGCGGCCGATGCCGGCGACCATGGCATCGAGGCTGTCGGCGCCCGCCCGCAGCATCTCGACCGTCAGCGGGAATCCGGGCCAGGCTTCGGCATTGGCGAGCAGCAACATTTCAGGGCCTAATCTTTCCGCATTTTCGAAAGGAATTGCGCGATGCGCGGATGGTCGCGCCCGACTTCGGGGGCGAAGAAGGCTTCCGTCGGCAGATCGACCAGCAGCCTGCCATGTTCGAGGAAGACGATACGGTTCGAGATGCGTCGGGCGAACTCCACCTCATGGGTGACGAACAGCATGGTGGTGCCGGTGCGGGCGAGCCTGGCCAGGATGGCCAGGACCTCGGCGGTCATTTCCGGATCGAGCGCGCTCGTCACCTCGTCGAGCAGGAGATAGCGTGGGTTCATGGCAAGCGCCCGGCAGATGCCGACGCGCTGGCGCTGGCCGCCGGAAAGCTGGGCCGGATAGGCACTTGCCTTGTCGCCCATGCCGACCTGCTCCAACAGCACGACGGCACGGTGCTCTGCTTCCGCCCGCGGCTGGCGCAGCACCTCCAGCGGCGCCAGCGTGATGTTCTGCAGCACGGTCAGATGCGGATAAAGATTGAAAAGCTGGAACACGGTGGCCGAGCGCTTGCGCGCCTCGGTGAGGTCCCGCGGCTTGGACACGTCGAAATCGTCGATGGTGATGCGGCCGGCGTCGAGCTTCTCCAGCCCGTTGATGCAGCGGATCAAGGTGGACTTGCCCGAGCCGGACGAGCCGAGCACGGAGACGACCTGCCCGGGCTCGATGGCAAGGTCCACGCCGTCAAGCACGCGGTGCGAGCCGAAATCCTTGCAGACTTTTTCGACTTTCAGCATGTAGGGCGTGTCATCCATTATGGTTTCGGGCTAGACGGGAGCGATTTTGGCCGAGTGGAAGAAGCGTGAGGACGCAAGCCTTTCGGCTTGCTACGATATGCGACGCGCCAATCGGCCAAAAGCGCCCCGCCGCCGGAGGCGGTGAGGTGAAAAATGGCCATCTGCAGCGTCGCCTCGCTTGCCAAGACACAAGTCTTGGCAGCGCTTGCTCCTCCCATCTCGCCGTTTTTGACCTCATCTCGCTCCAAACCATAATGGATGACACGCCCTAGATACCTCTCCAGGCGCTATGGGCCCTGAGCCTCGTCTCGTAGCGCGCCCCCAGCCAGGCGACCGTCTTGGCCGCCGCGTAGTAGAAGAGGCCGACCACGCTCCACACCACGAAGGGCTTGAGGGTGCGCAGGTTGAGGATGTTGCCGACCTTGGTCAGGTCCATCACGCCGATCACCGAAATCAGCGAGGTGACCTGGAGCTGGTTGACCAGGAGCCCGGTCAGCGGCCCGATGGCGAAGGCCGTGGCCTGGGGCGTGACGATATGCTTGAGCACCTGCCAGCGGGTGAGGCCGAACACCCTGGCGGCCTCGAGCTGGTCGCGCCCGACGGCGTCGATGGCGGCGGTGGCGATCACATAGACGAAAGCCGCGGTATTGCCTGTCAGGGTTATCGATGCCGCCGTGACGGGCGTGACGTTGATCTTCAGGAAGGCCGGCACGCCGAAAAACACCAGGAAGAGCTGCACCAGCACGGGGGAGTTCTTCAGCAGCTCGGTCACGGCCGTCAGCACCGGGTTCAATCCGGGCAGACGATAAAAGCGCAGCCCGGCCAGCAGAGCGCCGAGCGCGAGCCCGGCCAGCGTGGTGCCGACGAACAGGCCGAGGGAGACGCCGAGCCCCTGCGCCAGCAGCACCAGATCATAAGGCGTGAACTCGGTGTAGCGCATCAGCGGACCGCCTCCATCATGTCGCGGTTGAGGCGCCGATGGATGAGGCCGATGGCGAGCGAGATGAGATAGGTCATCGCTGCATAGACGACCAGCAGGGCAGCATAGACCTCGAAGGGACGGAAGGTATTGGAGGCCACGATCTTGGCCGCGCCGGTGAGCTCGTTCAGCGTGATGACCGAGAGGATCGAAGAGGTCAGGACCAGGTTGACGAACACCGAGCCGAGCGGCCGGATCGAGGTGCGCAGGGCGATCGGCATGACGATGCGGGTGAAGATGGTGCGCTTCGACAGGCCGCTCACCTCCGCCGCCTCGAGAATGCCGGTGTCGATGGCGAGAATCCCGGAGCGGATCACGTCTGAGGCGAAGGCGCCGCCGGCGATGGACAGCGCGATCACGCCGGTGGCGAAGGCATTGAGATAGATGCCGATCTCGGGCAGACCGTAATAGAAGAAGAAGAGCTGCACGATGAAGGGGACGTTGCGGAAGAGGTCCACATAGACGAAGGCGACGCGCCGCAACCAGAGCGAGGCCGACGTACGCGCGATCGCCACCAGCGCCCCGCAGACCAGGCTGCCGGCCAGGGCGAGGACGCAAGCCTCCAGCGTCAGCAGCGCCCCCTGGGCGAGGAAGCCGACATAGGGCGTGAGGATGGCGAGATCGAAGCGCATGCTCGCTTCTTTGCTGAGTGAAACCGGTTTCACTTTCGATTACGAACCCGGCGGTGTCAAGCCGCCGGGCCGGTACCCGCACGCCGAGGTCGAGGCTGAAACGGAAATTCCGATGCAAGGGCCCCTCATCGGGAGCGCAGGCATCTGCCCGCTTCTGCAACGGCATGGGTCCGGGAAAGAGAGATGCCCGCAAGGATGCCTGCGATCCCAAAGGCTGTCTCTCCGCGGCCATGGCGAAATGCCCGACTGACTCGGCCCCGTTCCCCGGAAGCGCGGGCGCCCTGCCCGCGCTTCCGGACTGAAACTCAGCGGGCGGCTTCCCAGCCCTTGTAGTTCGCCAGATTCTCGCTGGTGATCAGCACGGGGTCGAGCAGGATCACGTTCGGATCCGGCTTCTTGCCATCGATGATGCCCGCCCCCAGCTCCAGCGCCTTGCCGGCCATGGCGTAGGGATCCTGCGACGCCGAAGCCTTGATCATCGAGGTGCCGCTCTTCAGCTGGACCTCGATATCCGGGGCGCCGTCGACGCTGGTGATGATGAACTCGTTGCGGTTGAGCTGCTTGGCGGCCAGTTCGACGCCGATGGCGGTCGGATCGTTGATCGCGAAGACGGCATCGACCTTCTGGAAGCGGGTGAGCAGGCTCTGCGCCACGGCAAGGCCCCCGTCACGCGAGCCCTTGGCGTCCTGGTCGTCGGACAGAACCTTGATGTCGGGGCTCTTGGCGAACACCTCCTTGCAGCCCTTGACGCGATCGGTCACCGAGGAGACCTGCGGCCCGTTGACGATGAGGACATTGCCTTTGCCCTTGAGCTGGTCGACGATGTACTGGCAGGCTTCGGAGCCCGCCTTGACGTTGTCGGTCATCACGGTGACGTCGGCGCCGGCCGCGGCGACGTCGAAAGCCGCCACCACGATGCCGGCAGCCTGTGCCTTCTTCACGGCCGGCAGGATCGCCTGCGGATCGACGGCGTTGAGCATGATGACGTTCACGCCGGCGGCGATGAAATTGTCGATCTGGGTGAACTGCTTGTTGAGATCGTAGTCGGAGGAGACCGACGTCACCTCGACGCTGGGGTTGATGGCCTTGGCCTTGTCGGTGATGCCCTTGATCGTGGCGACGAAGAAGGGATTGCCGAGCGAACCGACCGAAATACCGACTTTCTTCAAGCTCTGGGCCGATGCCGGGCCGGCAAGCCCCAGCGCCAGGGTCATGGCGACCCCCGTCAACGCGGCGCCTGCAATGCGACGTGAAAACTTCATATGGCTCTCCTCTGGAAACCCTTCCTCCCCCTGCGGCCTCTGACCGTCAGGAAGGCAAAAGGTCCGGGAGCGCCGATCCAAAGTCAAGCGAGCAGGCTGGCTTGACGGCGAAATAATCCGACAAATTCAGATTGATGACGGCGGGCCTGCGACTCCTCCGGATGCACGGGCATCGTGCCGCTCTCGGCAAGGCGGCTTTGGCGACGGAGGAGGAACCGTCAAGATGCCCATAGGCGCTAACTTTGCACAGAATGCGCAGGATTGGAGTGTCGATCTTCAGATCGACATTCTTGCAGATGATACTTTCGCAAGAAAAATATCACGGAAGGAAGATGTCGATCTGAAGATCGACACTCCGCGTTTCGGGCGCTTCAGCCTGCAAAGTTGGCGCCTATTGGCAAGATGCCGTGCCCCCGGAACCTGCCGGCCCTGCCTACTTCACCTGATATTCCACCCGGCGGTCGAAGGAATAGAGGTCGTCGCGGCTGTATTTGGAGCGGTCGTCGGCGGCGAAGGGGTCGCGGGCACCGCGGCCCTCCACCCGGATCACCAGGGTCAGGCCCCGGCGGCGCAGGGCCTCCGCCACGGTCTGGGCACGGGCGCGCGACAGGCTCATATTGTATTGGGGATCGCCGCGCTCGTCGGTATGGCCGGTCAGGATCACCGAGCCGGCGCTCTGCGTCTTGAGGAAGTTGAACAGATCGTCCACCGCCTTGTCGCCGTCCTCGGTCAGCACCGCCTCATTGGTGTTGAAGCGGATCGGCACCGGCACGGACACCGCAGTGAAATTGCGGAAGGTCGGCACCATCACGCCTTCGGCCTGCCCGCGCACGCCGCGCGAGGAAATATAGTTCGGCGCCAGCGACTTGGCCTGATAGGCGCGCTTGGCCAGATATTCCTCGATCTCGCGCGGCGGCGCCTTGGGCACGTCCTTGACATTGCGGATGTCGTTGATGGCCGCCTCATAGGCTTCCACCGCTGCCGGATAGTCCTTGGCATCGTATTTCACGTCGCCCAGCGCCATCGCCACTTGCCAGGGCCGGGCGATCGCCGCCGCACTGGCGACGGCCTGCGGGCTATAGCCCCCACCGGCCTGTTCGCCGCCGAGCAGGACGGCGAGCGCGATCGAGCGGCGTGCCTTTGCGACATAGGTGCTGTCGCAGGTCGTGTCCTTGGCGATGGCATCGGCCAGCGCCGGCAGGGCATCCGCCTTGCCGGCCCCGATCGCCGCCTTCACCTGGGCATCCAGGCTGGCGCAATCGGCCAGGGCCGCGCCTGCCGACGCCAGGCCGATGACGGTGGCGGCAGCAAGCTTCAGGAGGAAGGAGACGCCCATACTCACCTCCCTCATCGCACCGGGATCACGATGGCCGTGGAGGCGACCGACTGCTTGGCGGCGTCGGGAGCGCCGGGGGCCACCTTGTTGCCCGTCGCCTGCGCGATCTTGGCGAACTGGGCCTGTTTGCGGCTGTCATTGTCGAGGCCGGAGGCTTCCTGGCGGTCCTCATTGGCCTCGACGACGATCTGGCGGGTCAGGCCCTGCTCGAAATTGGGGATCGAGGCAAAGCTGTTGGCCACCGGATCGACAGTCGTACCGGCGATGCTGCGCGTCGCATTGCCCACGCGGCAGACCGCCACCACCTTCTCCTGGCCGGGATCGCGCAGCTTGAAGGCGAATTTCGAGCCGGAACCGCCGAGCACCACCCGCTCTCCCGCCCGGACCGCATTCTCGGTCTGGAACTTGTTGGGGAAGATGATGGTGCCTGTGCCCATCTTGTCGACATTCACCACGAAGAGGTTGCAGTCGCGGGTGGAGACCACCTGCAGCACCGCCTTGTCGCCGATATTGTAGGCGCTCTTGTCCGAGGTCAGCTGCAGGTCGAAGGAACCGCCGGAGGCGGGCTTGTCGATCGGCGGCGCCACGGCCTGGGCGCCTTCGAGCTTGGAGGTGTCGAGCACGCGGTCCTCGGTGGCACCTTCCACGAATTTCGCGAAGAGCTGCTCGAACTGGTCGCGCGGCACGATCCCCTGCTCCAGGCGGCGCTTCAGAGCGATGGCCTCAGGGCCGGCATCGATGAAGCGCTGCTTGAACTCTTCCGGCGGATAGCCGTATTCGGCCGCCGCGCGGCGCAGCGACAGGTCGTCCTCATACCGCTTGAACAGGGCGTTGGTCATCTCCACGCCCGCCAGCTTCAGCGTCGGGTCGAGGCCGGCCCGTTTCATCGCCGAATTGAAGCGCTGGAAGTCGTCCTCGATGATCGCATCCATCTTGGCGTTGTCGGGATAGAGCGAGGCGACGGTGTCGCGGATGTCCTTGGAGAAGGAACGGTCGGCGGTCACCGCCTTGCGCACCTCGTCCTTGGCCTTGCGCATGCCCTGATCATGGCAGCCCATGCAGGAAATGCCGTTGGTCACCGAAAGGTCGCGCCGCGAAGGATCGCGCACGATCTGGGTCGGTCCCTTGTCGAGGCGGGTACCGTCGGACTTGTTGAGATAGTAGCCCTGGAAGCCGTTGGGCAGGGAGAAGATGCTCTCGCCGCCGTCATGATGGAAGCCGTTGGCGATACCGTCCTGCTCCGGGCCGAGCGGGTGCAGGAACAGGCTCTGCCTGCCCTTCGAGCCGGCGAAGTCATAGGAGGTCCAGAAATAGCCGGTGCTGATCGGATGGCGCTCGATCAGGCGGTTGTTCTGCGACACACCCGACTTCTGGAAGCCGGCACGCTGGGCGATGAACTTGGCAATATTGTCCGCCATCGGCACGCCGAGCTTGTCGGTCAGGCCGGGGAAGTCGTTGGGCAGCTGCAGCAGCGTGTCGTAGAGCGGAGGCTGGGACGCGGCGAAGGTGAACCAGTCGCCGCGGACATAGGGCAGTTCGGTGTTGGTCTGCTGGGCGATGAAGTCGTAGGCCCGCACATCCGGCTTGGCGGCATAGGGATAGTTGGCGAGCACCGTGTTCCAGTCGCTCTCCTGCCAGCCGAGATCCTCGAGATTGATCCCCACGATCGTCTTGGCCTCGTCGACGGTGGCGAGCTTGATCACGTCGGAGCGGCGGCCGAGCCCGTTGATCAACTTGACCAGGCCCTGGCGATAGACGTTCATCGCCTCGTCGCTGGCGCAGGCATTGTAGAGATTGGTCAGCGTGAAATAGCGCATGCCGCGCACCCGGTGATCGTCCTGCTTCTGCAGATCGGCCGAGATCGCGGCGACGATGTCTTCGGACGTGACGAATTTGCGCCCGGTGCAGGCGGCGGCTTCCTGATCGCCGGTTGCCTTGATCCAGGTGCGCAACGCCTCGATATCGGCCGTCGTGACCTCCGGCTTCGTGGTGTCGAATTCGTAGTTCACGTCATAGGGCATCTCCTTGTTGAGCACCTGCTGGAACAGCTTGGAGCCCTCGGGATTGCCGGCCTGGACGAGGTGCGGATCGGCGGCGATCTCGTCCAGATGCAGGATATTGCCGAAATTCTTGGCCGGCTTCTCCCGGTTGAGCATGCCGTTCTGGTGGCAGCGCGAGCAATGCTTGTCCAGGACGTCGAAGGCCGCCTTGGCCACCGGATCGCTCGGCACCTTGACATCGGCCGGAATGCCGGCAGCAGAGGCCGGCGCAGGCGTAGGTGCAGGCGCTGCCGGGGCGGGAGCCGCCGCCGGAGTCGGCGCCGGCGCAGGCGCCGGCTCTGGAGCCGGGGCGGCGGCAGGCGCGGCAGGTGCCGCGGCAGGTGCAGGCGCGGGAGATGCGGCCGGAGCGGCGGCGGGCGCGGGAGCCTGCGCCGGAACCGCGGCAGGAACCGCTGCCGGCTCGGGCTCGGCTTCCACGATCGGAGCAGCCGGTGCCGGCGCGGGCTTGGACGCCTCGGCTGCGGCCGCGGCCGGCGCAGGAGCGGCAGCCGGAGCCTCAGCCTGTGCCGGAGGGGCGGGCTTGGCCGTTGCCGGCGTTTCGGCAGGCGCGGGAGCGGGGCTATTCTGGGTGCTGGTCTGGGCAAATGCCTGCGAGGTCGAGGCCGCCAGCCCCACCGTCAGTAGGGCGCCCGCGACCATCAGGCCGGCGATGCGCAAGGGATTGCGGTAAAACATGACGGTCTCCTCACGGGACGATGTGACGGGACGGAGCGGCGAGGCCGCGCCATCCGAGTTGCTTGTTGGCCTTGGCGCCTGCGGCCAGGCGGCATGAACGGGGCAGCTCAATGCCGTCGACGGAACTTCTCGACGGTTTCGCGAACATGATTGCTGCCATCGGACCGGCGGTAAAGTCGTTCTGGCTGCAGGTCATGGCGAGTTCCTCACGGCACGATTTCATAACGCATGGTCGCGACGGAGCGTCCGACCGCCTTGGCATTGGCCTTGACACCGTCCGCATTGGCGGGCCTGGCGAGGCTGTCGGCAAGTTCGGGCAGGACCGAGCCGTTGACCTCGTCCTGCGGGATCACATCGATCTTGCGCGTGACGAAGCCTTTCGACAGTTTCAGAGGATCGACCGCAACCAGCGCCAGGACTGTACCTTTTGTCACAGAGGTCGCATCGAAGCGCATGCCGTAGCTGGCATCGGGCACCATGATCGGGCTGCCGGCGCGAATGCGGCCATCCTTGCCATGAGCGGCGGCGATCGCATTGGGAAAGAGCTGCACCACCTCGCCCTCGTCGGAGACCGAGAGCAGGATCAGGAAGCCGTCCTGCGACGAGGTCACCTTGAAGCGCATGTCCCTGGTGCCCAAACGCACCGGCGAAGGCGGGAACTGCTCCACGGTAACGCTGTCGGACAGTCTGGCGCCCAAGAGATCGAGGATCTTGTCCGCCGTCGGCTTGCCCTGGTTGAGCGCCTCGCCACTGCCTGTCTTGTCGGCCGCGACCTTGAGGGCGGCCCCCTCCCCCGACAGCATCGGCGTCAGGCCCATCTCGCAACGGTCGCGATGGCGCCCACAATAGGCGGATGACTGCGCCCGCACATAGTCGAGCAGCTCCTGGTTCGAGACGGTGCCGTTGCCATTGGTGTCGGCCAGCCCCTTCTCGATGCCGTCGGCGAAGGCGGTGGTGAAGACGCCGCGATAGGCGGGCGCGGGTTCCTCGTCGACCAGGGCGGTCTGGGCGGGCGAAACCGCCTGCCACTTGACGAAATCCAGGCCCGCCGGCTCGGGCACCGCCACCGGCTCCTCCCCGAGAGCGGGCTCGACCACGATCGAACGGGTGGAGCCGTCGAGTTGCGGCGAGCGGGCCGCCGGGTTGCCCCCGCCGCTGGCCTCCACGCTGATCGCCCGCGTCACCGTGCCGGCATGGCTGGAATCGATCACCTCCGTGATCCGGCGGCCGGCCAGCCGGCCGAGCTGCCGGTCGATCTCGCTGCGGCTCAGTGCATTGCCGAAACCGCCCGGCTTGGCGGCGGCATCGAACGGCAGGAGGATGTCCTCACGCCCGCTACCGGTCTTGGCGGACTGGCCCTGGCCGGCGAAATAGAAGAACACCCGCTCTCCCGGCTTGCTACGGCCGAGCCAGTCCCGCAGTCCCGCGAGGATCGCCGTGCCGGTGGCCTGATCGTCGACGAGGAGCTGGATATCGTCCTTGCCATAGCCAAGCGTACCCGTCAGCAGCCCCTGCATGCGCAGGGCATCGGCGCGGGCGCCGCCTCCGAGCTCGGCCGAAAGCCTGCTGTCCCGGTAGCTATCGATGCCGACGATCAGGGCCTTGTCGGCCAGGGCCGGACCGGCGGTCATCAGGGCCGCCAAGCATACGATGATCTGGCACACGGCGATCGGGCCCGCGGCGATCTGAAGGTGCCGCATGAAGCGCATCATGGCGTCCCCGCGCTGGTGAAGACATTGGCGATGCCGACCGTGACCGACTGACCGCTCAGGGCGTTCTTCAGCGTGTCGGGCAGATCCTGGGCGGCCTGCGGGCTCGACAATTTCTGCAGGGCGGTATGGAGCTGGTCCAGCGGCTGGTCGGACAGGACGGCGACCAGGTGCTCGGCGCCGAAAGGCGGATCGCGCACCTGCAGCGGCAGGGTGAAGGGCTTGCCGCTCCAATCCTCATCGCGCTCGGCCTGGGAGGTCGGATAGAGGAATTCGACCTTGCCGTTGGGCGGCAGGTTGAACAGCGTCATGAAACGGTGGCTGGAGGCGGCGAGGCCCACCGTCAGCTTTTCACCGCGATTGAAGGTACGCGAACCGCCCGCCACTTCGAAAGGCTGGATCGAACCGCCGGCCATGGCCTGCAGGAAGGCGATCGCCCGCCATTTGGCGACGATGCCGCCGAGCCCCGAAGGCTGCACGCCCTCGGCCACCACGCCGGCCACGCGCTTTTCCACGGTGCCGGCCGCCGCATCATAGACGAGGTCGGCGCCGGCCTCGTCATCCACCAGCGTCGCACCGGGGGGAGCATCGGGGAGGCTGCCATTGCGCACGGCAAGCGCGAGCTTGGTATTCGTCGCGGCCTGCTCGGCAACGGCGATCGCCTTCACGATGTCGTCCTGGCTCCCCTTCGGGCCGGCCGCGACGGAGCGGAAGACGGGAATGTCGCGGCTGATGTCGGGGAAGGATTGCGAGACCTGCTGGCTCTGCGTCGCCTGCAGCACGAAAGCGCGCACGAAGGCGACGAGTTCCTTCTCGGTGGTCGTCCCGTCCCCGTCGGCATCGGCCTTGCCCTCCACTGCGCGCGAGAAGGCATAGGACAAGGCGCCGCGCGGCTGGCCGTCGATCGCCACCTCCGGCACCAGCTTGTCGTCGGAAACCCCCGCCAGGAAGGTGAAGGGATCGTTGGCGGCGATCTTGGTGGAGACGTCGGGCACGGGCGGGGCGAATTCCAGCAATTCCTCGCGCGAGATCTTGGCCTGCGGCGTCGCCCGGTAGGTCAGGCTCAGGCTGACCGAGCGATACATCGTGCCGGAGTTGCAGGCATCGATGACGACGACGGGGTAGACCTGCTTGGCCGCCGCCTGCTTGAGCAGCACCGCCATTTCCTTGTCGACGATACGGTTGAGGGCGCCCGGCAGCTTGGGGGCGAAGTCCGTCATCACCAGGATGTTGTTCAAGCCGTCCGGCGAATCGGGATCGTTCGGCTTGCCCGGTTCGCGCGAGCCATGGCCGGCATAGGTGAAGTAGAAGGTGTCGCCGGGCTGGGCCTGGTCCATCAACTCCTTCCAGGCGGCGAGGATATTGGGCTTGGTCGCCTGCTTGTCGGTGAGCAGGGTCAGCTTCTTGACGCCGGCCTTGGTCAGGGCCTGGGCAATGTCCTTGGCGTCGTTGACGGCCCCGTGCAGGGAATTGATCGGCGCTTCATAGGCATCGATCCCCACCACCAGCGCATAGGAATCGGCGGCCAGCGCCGGTGAGGCGAGAGCGAGCCCCGCCCCGGTCAGAACCGCCCTGATCGACGTCAGAATTCTCGGCGCTCGCACCACGTATCGTCCCTGCCTGCAACAAAGCGCGCTTATGAGAAAACGCCGCTTGGTTCTTACCTCTTTGTTTTGACGCGCCCTGCGTGATTCCATCGGGATTCCATCGGGACAGGAGCGCCCCGCCCCGAGAAACCTGCTTGGAGCGTAGCCCGATCAATCGATCGGATCACGCTCCAAGCCCTTGTTTCGACGCATAATCTTGTCCAGGAAGCCGTGCGGCTTCTTGGGATTATGTTCTAGGGCTTCTTCGGCGCCTTGCCCGGGATCGCCGGCAGCGTCACCAGAAAGGCAGCCATCGCCTTGCGGTCGTCGTCACTGAGATGGCCCGTATTCTGGATCACCTCCGCCATGCTGCCACCGGCCGAATCATAGTCAGGCGTAAAGCCATCCTTCAGGAAACTCGCGATCTGCGCCTCGGTCCAGCTGCCGATGCCGTCGGCATGGGGGGTGATGTTGGGCACCCAGCCCTTGCCTTCCGGATCGGGCCCGCCCGAAAACCGTTTATCCGCTTCAATACCGCCAAAGGCGTTGCGCGGGCTGTGACATTCGGAACAGTGGCCGGGACCGAGCACCAGATAGGCGCCGCGATTCCATTCGGCGCTCTTGGACGCATCGGGCTTGAAGGGCTTGTCGTCGAAGAACAGGAACTTCCAGCCGCCGAGCAGACGGCGGATGTTGAAGGGAAAGCCGATCGCATGCGGCTTGTCGACGGTATCGACCGCCGGCAGCGTCTTCATATAGGCATAGAGATCGCGCACATCCTCCAGCTTCATATGGGCATAGGAGGTGTAGGGCAGGGCCGGATAGAGATGCTCGCCCTCGCGCCCGACGCCGCGCTGCAGCGCATTGACGAATTCGAGTTCGCTCCAGGCGCCGATGCCTTGTTTGGCATCGGGGGAAATATTGGGGGCGTAGAACGTGCCGAAGGGCGAGCCCAGAGCCAGGCCGCCGCCGAGCTTGAGCCGATCCTCCTGGCCGGGGGACTTATGGCAGGAGACGCAACCGCCGATATTGAAGATGGTCTCGCCATTGGCGAGGTCCGGCTTGTAATCCGCTGAGAGAGCTGAGGCCGGCAAGGGCGAGGGTTGCGTGACGAACCAGAACACGCCCAGCCCGATCAGGCCAAGCACCACCAACCCACCGAGTATTCGCTTCAGTGACATCCGGGAAAGCCCCCTTTTCCGGCTTGAACGCCATTGTCCAGGCCTGTCTCGCCCGACAGCCGCCGCCCCGGTTTTATTCCCGGCGCGTGCCCGCCCGCAGGTTTCCCGGCCCTTATCGTCTTTTGACCCGGCCGTCCCGCCCCCGGAGCGTTTTGTAATTTGAACGACCGGTTCAAATTACAAAACGCTCCGGATGTCCCGGGTCATCGAGGCATCGCGCGGCGCGGCGGGACCCGCCAGGCGCCGCGCAGACGCCTTCAAAACGACATTACCGGGACGAGCCCGGCAATGTCAGCTTGAGATCAAGTCTGGGTGAAGCATCCCCGGCAGGTCTGCTCGAACCTCAGTTCTTCTTGATGCGGTAGGTGCCGTGGCAGGCGTTGCAGTTGGAGGCAACCGTGCCGAAAGCCTTGGCGAAGCTGGCCTGGTCGGCCGCGGCGAGGGCGGCGGTTGCATCGGTGCCGAGCTTGGCGGCCGCGGCCTTGAAGCCGGCCTGGTCTTCCCAGATCTTCGGCGCAGCCGTGGTCGGATCGGTGCCGCCGGTCTTGCTGTCATCCGGGAAGAGCGCGGGCAGCTTGGCCGAGTCGTCGACATAGACCTGCAGCAGGGCCTTGACCTTGGCCGCGTCGAACGGCGTCTCGCCCTTGGCGACCGCCGCCAGTTCCTTGGTGTTCTTGGCCATGGTCTTCATCAAGGCCTGACGATCCTCGATCGGGCCGGCGAAAGCCGAGGCGGCGCCGGCGGCAACCAGAGCGGCGGCAATAACGAAACGTTTCATACAGTTCTCCCTCACATGGGCAAAACGACGCGGTGGCAAATAGCACCTCGTTTTTGTTTCAATCGCAAGTGGGTAGCTTTGAATTATTTCAAATCATACGGCGGATTTTGCGCTTGACCTTCGCGGATGTCATGGTCGCGTCATGCCGCGAGATGAATGCCGGCAGCGGGACGGACCTCCCTGGCGCCCGACAATTGGCCGGTACCGTCGATCAAAAAAGTATCACTCTTGGCGCCGAAGGCTGGTAGCTAGCGCCGCCGCGTTGCAGTAGGCTCCCTGGTACCGGGCAAACCTCAACAAGAAGCCAAGCCCGGTCGGCCTGGGATGTGGGAGGCGAGAACGATGGAGCCACAGCTCGAACTGGTGCAGATTCACAGCGGCGAATCCTTCATCGTCTGGGCGCATGGCTACCCCTTCCGCACGGTTCGCTGGCATTTTCATCCCGAATACGAAATTCACCTGATCACCGATACGACGGGGCATTATTTCGTCGGCGATTTCATCGGCGACTTCGTCCCCGGCAATCTGGTGATGACGGGTCCCAACCTGCCGCACAACTGGATCAGCGACGTCCCGGAGGGCACCACAATCCCCCGCCGCTGCATCGTGCTGCAATTCACTCAGACCTTCATCGAATCCTGCATCGGCGTCTTCCCGGAACTCGAGGCGGTGGCCGCCCTGCTCGACGAGAGCCGGCGCGGCCTGCTGTTCCGGGCTGCGACCGGCGAGACCGCCCGGAGGATCATGACGGCGCTTCTCAACGCCCATGGCGCCGAGCGCATCGCTCTGTTCGTGCAGTTGCTCGGCCTGCTCACCGCCGACAAGGGCCGCAAGAATCTCACCAGCGCGGGCTATCTGCCCGACCCCTCGGCCTATATGTCCGGCGGCATGAACCGGGCGCTCGCCTATGTCGGCGAACATCTCGACGGCAATATGAGCGAGAGCGCCATCGCCGCCATTGCCGGCATGACGCCGGGCGGCTTCTCGCGTGCCTTCAAGCGCCATACCGGCATGACCTTCGTGCACTATGTCAATCGCATGCGCATCAATCTGGCCTGCCAGCTGCTGATGAGCGAGAAGAGCCCGGTGACCGACATCTGCTTCCGGATCGGCTTCAACAATCTGTCGAATTTCAACCGGCACTTCGCCCTGCAGAAAGGCATGTCGCCGAGCCGCTTCCGCGCCCTGTTCAACGAAAACCGCACCGCCAATTTCGCGGCGTGACGGCGGCTTCGTCGCCCGGAGCGCCGCAACAAACACAATCGATATCCAGCACAGAGGAACGCCATGCCCGCCAGCAATTCGAGAATGACGGCCATCGTCTGCCACGGTCCCGAGGACTACCGGGTCGAGGAGGTCGGCCGCCCGGTGGCCGGCCAGAACGAACTGGTCGTGAAGATCGGGGCCTGCGGCATCTGCGCCAGCGACTGCAAATGCTGGTCTGGCGCCGCCATGTTCTGGGGCGGCAAGAATCCCTATGTGAAGCCGCCCGTCATTCCGGGGCATGAATTCTTCGGTTATGTCGAGGAACTGGGGCCGGGGGCGGCCGAGCATTTCGGCGTGAAGGCCGGCGACATGGTGATCGCCGAGCAGATCGTGCCCTGCGACCGCTGCCGCTATTGCCGCTCGGGCAGCTACTGGATGTGCGAGGTGCACAACATCTTCGGCTTCCAGCGCGAGGTCGCCGATGGCGGCATGAGCGAATATATGAAGTTCCCGTCCACGGCGCGCGTGCACAAGATCCCGGCGGAAATGCCGCTGGCCGATGCCGCGGTGATCGAGCCCTTGTCCTGCGCCATCCACACGGTGCAGCGCGGCGACATCCAGCTCGCCGACGTGGTGGTGATCGCCGGCGCCGGCCCGCTCGGCCTGCTGATGACGCAGGTCGCCCGGCTGAAGACGCCCAAGAAGCTGGTGGTGGTCGACCTGATGGAAGACCGGCTGGAACTCGCCCGGGGCTTCGGGGCCGACGTCACCATCAACCCCAAGACGCAGGACGTCGACGAGGTCGTGCGCTCCCTCACCGACGGCTATGGCTGCGACGTCTATATCGAGACCACCGGCCATCCCAGCGGCGTCACCCAGGGCCTGCAGATCATCCGCAAGCTCGGGCGCTTCGTGGAATTTTCGGTGTTCGGCAAGGAAACCTCGGCGGACTGGTCGATCATCGGCGACCGCAAGGAGCTCGATATCCGCGGCGCCCATCTCGGCCCCTATTGCTATCCGATCGCCATCGACCTGCTGACGCGCGGGCTGGTGACATCGAAGGGCATCGTCACCCATCAATACGACCTGACCGACTGGGACGAGGCGCTCAAGCTCGCCAACTCGACCGACTCGATCAAGGTGCTGCTGACGCCGGGATACCGCCGTTAGGCTCTGACAGCGACACTTCCCGCTCGGCGGCATCCACCCTTCCGCCCGGCGGGTCAAAGCATCGGCAGGGATCGTCCCCCGTCTTCTCTCCCAAGCAGAGGGACGAACCCTGCCCGAGGGCCGGTGCTTCTTGCGTCCCGGCGCGCCGGCCCTCATATCTTGCCGAAACGGGCACCTGTTTCGCCCCCGGATCCGCATGAACTATCTCGCCCATCTCCTGCTCTCGCCGCCCGATGCGGCGTTCAGGGTCGGCAATCTCCTGCCCGACCTGCTGCGGCTGCCGCAGCTCGAACAGTTCGAGGGCCGTTATCGCAACGGCATCGAGCTGCATCGGCGCATCGACGCCTTCACCGATGCCCATCCCCTCACGCGGCACAGCCGCCAACGTCTTTGGCCGACCTTCCGGCGCTTTTCCGGCGTGATCGTCGACGTCGTCTACGACCACTGCCTGATCCAGCGCTGGGAGCGCTATCACCGGCAGCCCCTGCCGATATTCCTGGCCGAGGTGCGGGCCTCCTTGCCCGCCACGCGCGCCGACCTGCCGGACAAGGCCTATCGGCGTATCGATTCCCTCACGCAATGGCTCGGCGACTACGAGACGATGGAAGGCGTCAGCACCGCCATGACCCATCTCGGCAAGCGCCTGCGCCGGCCGGTGGAATTCGTCGGGCTCCAGACTGTGCTGGAACAGCAGCAGCAGGGATTTCTCGAGGATTTCGACGCCTTCTTCCCCGATCTCCTCGCCATGGCCGAGAGCGCCATGAATGGCGGCGCTCAAAAGTAATCTAATTGTAATGATGCCTTAGAGCCTCGTTAACATCTGTGCCCAAACATTGTCACGCGGGGGCAAGAACGAGGAATTCATGCAAACATGACTCAACTATCGATTTTCGCGCTGGTCATTTTCGCTCTTTCGACCACAGGTGTACTTGCGTCATCACCAAAATCTTTAGGCGTATTCGGCAAATGGAGCACGTGGTCCTATACTGATAACTCAGGGAACCACTGTTTTATCTATTCTAGCCCGATCAGCAAAGAGCCCGCATCGCTCAATCATGGCGATGTTTCCTTCTTCATTCGTGCCGCCAGGCAGGCGGAGGCCCGCAGCGAGGCGAGCCTGCAGACCGGCTATGCCCTTGCCGGCAATGCCGACATCCTGGTCAATGTGGGAGCTCAGCCCTTCCACATGATCTCATCCGGCAATGGCGCCTGGCTGCGGCGGTCGGGCACGCGGGAGACGGAATTCCTCGCCGCCCTCAAGCAGGAGCGCACCATGACCGTCGACGCGGTCTCGGGCCGGGGCAACAAGACCCATTACGTCTTTTCGCTCGATGGCGTGACCAAGGCGATGGCCCGCCTGCGCCAAGCGTGCCCCTAAGGGGTAATGCTGGATCTTCGAATTCGCACGGCCTTTGTCATAGCCTGGCTCGACCCGGCTATGACAACAGTCGGGCCCGCCGGTCTTTCGGGGTCGCCAAAGACAATCCGATCATCGTTAACGGCCGCAGGAGCTCCCGTAAGGAAAGATTCACTATCCGCACGATAGTCTGAGGCCCTGTAAGTGTCTCCTGTTGCGTTTGAGTGATTTCATGACCTCCTCCTGGCTTTCCTTTTCGTTCCAGAACCGGGAGACTTCGTCCCGCCGCGCTTCTTCGCGAATTGGAAGTTCGAGAACGGGATGGTCCGGCGCCCCGCTGCGCGGTCTGGTCGCCATTCGGCGCCTGGGTGCCCTGACCTCCGCCCTTGTCGTCGCCTTCACCCTCCCGGCTTTCGCCAACGAGGAGCCCAACTATTCCCCGCGCACCTATGAGCTGACACTCAGGGCGATCTCCGCCTATGAGGAGATCGCCGACAATGGCGGCTGGCAGGCCCTGCCGCCGGCGGCCGCCGGCCTGAGGATCGGCGCCAGGGGCAAGTTCGCCAAGGCCCTGCGCGACCGCCTGACCGCCACCCGCGACCTCGATCCGTCCCTGCCCGCCAGCAGCGAGTTCGACCAGGCCACCCAGGATGCGCTCAAGCGCTTCCAGGCCCGGCACGGCCTGAGCGAGACCGGCTCGGTCGGCCGCCTGACCATGCTGGCGCTCAACGTACCGGTGGAGCAGCGGCTGCGCGAGCTCGACGCCTCCGCCAACCGCCTGGCTGCCCTCAAATTCAAGTTCGGCGAGCGCTACATCGTCTCCAACATTCCCGCCGCCGCCCTGGAGGCGGTCGACAATGGCGTGGTGGCGCGCACCTACACCACTGTGGTCGGCCGTCCCGACCGCGCCTCGCCGACCCTGCAGACCAAGGTCATCGCCATCAACATCCTGCCCTACTGGAACGCGCCGCAGTCGATCTTCAAGGCCGACATCATGCCCAAGCTCCAGAAGGATCCGGGCTATCTGAAGGCCAACCATATCCGGCTCTATCGCGGCCGCCAGGAGATCGATCCGGCCACCGTGGACTGGAGCAAGGCGCGTGCTTCCGATTTCCTCGCCAAGCAGGATCCCGGCGTGTGGAACTCGCTCGGCTTCCTGCGCATCGACATGCCCAACTCCGACGCCGTCTACATGCACGACACCTCCCATCGCGAGCTCTTCCGCAACGATGTGCGCTTCCAGTCCTCGGGCTGCATCCGCGTCGCCGGCGCGCAGGATCTCGCCGCCTGGATCATGGAGGGCTCCGAATGGAGCGGCCAGGCCATCCAGGACCAGATCGATTCCGGCGAGCCCAAGACTATCAAGCCGGCCAAGCCGATTCCCGTGGCCTGGGTCTATCTGACCGGCTGGGGCGGCCCCGACGGCAGCGTGCAGTTCCGCCCGGACGTCTACAATTTCGACACGCCGGCCGATCAGCTCGTGGCCAAGGACGCCAACGCCCAGCCCACTCCGGTGGATCGCACCGGCTCGGTGCCGGTGGCGCCACCGAGGGCCGCCAGCCCGGCGACGCCCAAACCCATTTCCGCCAAACCCGCTTCGGTGCCTGCCGCCCCGGCCAAGCCGGCCGCCGTCAAGCCCGTGAGCGCCAAGATCGTGAGCGTGAAGGCACCTGCCAGCAGGACGGTGACGGTCAAGACCATTCCCGTCTCGGTCAGCCTGCCGGCGGACTGATCGCCCCCCCTGCCTCACCGCCCTTCCGCGCGACGCCCCCGCTCCGATGCCGGGGCGTTGCGCTTTTCAAGGCATACGGATTTTGGTGGGTGGAATCACCCCTTTCCACGGCGGCGCGCGGAAGCGAGCCATTCGTGCTAAGCTGGCGGTCAAACCGATGGCGGGTGCTGGCCATGTTGGAAGCGGACAAGCTGTTCACGGGCTCCATTCCGGAAAACTACGACCGCTATATGGTGCCGTTGATCTTCGAGCCGTTCGCCGCCGACCTGGCAAGACGGGCCGCCTCCCTGTCGCCCGTCGCAGTCCTCGAAATGGCCGCAGGCACCGGAGCCGTCACCCGCATACTGGCGCCGAAACTGTCTCCCGACGCCCGCTATGCCGTGACCGACCTCAACCAGCCGATGCTCGATTACGCCGCCTCGCGGCAGGCTCCGGACAGCCGCATCAGCTGGCACCGGGCGGATGCCCAGGCATTGCCGTTTGAAGATGCCGCCTTCGATCTTGTCTGCTGCCAGTTCGGCGCGATGTTCTTTCCCGACCGGCCGCAGGCCTATCGCGAAGCAAGGCGGGTCCTCAAACCCGGCGGACACTTCCTGTTCAACGTCTGGGACCGGATCGAGGAGAACATCTTTGCCGATGAGGTGACGAAGGCACTGGCGGAGATGTTCCCGGACGATCCGCCGCGCTTTCTGGCGCGCACGCCGCATGGCTATCACGACACCGGACTGATCCGCAGCGATTTGGAGGACGCCGGCTTTTCCCGCGTGCTGATCGAGACGAGAGCCGAGCAAAGCCGCGCCCCCTCGCCGCGCCTGCCGGCCGTCGCCTATTGCCAGGGAACCCTGCTTCGTACCGAAATCGAGGCCCGGGACGCAGCGAAATTGGAGGCTGCAACCGACCACGCCGCATCCGCGATTGCCGCCAGGCATGGCGATGGCGAGGTGGCCGCCAAGATTCAGGCGCATGTCGTCGTAGCCGCAGTCTAGAGCAAAGCGCGTTCAAGCGTGAACGCTTATTTGCTCTAACTCATTGTTCTGACGCGTCTTTGCGATTCTTGGTGACTCCGTCTAATCGCAAAACGCTCTAGGGCCCGTCTGGTTCATTTGTCATAGCCGGGCTTGCCCCGCTATCCAGAAGCCCCCGCCCACCTGCCAGGCGGCTGGATTGCCGGACCAGGTCCGGCAATGACAAAGCCCGTGCACATTCGCCCGATGCCCAAGTGATCGGCACCCGCCGAACACCGGGCACGGTAACCCGGCAAGAACGCACTTGCCGCGCAGGCCAAACTCCTGTTTGGTCCGCCCATGCCAGACCCACGAAATTCCGCTTCCCAGACCCTGCCGCAACTGCTGGTGACGCCCGGCTTCGCCGATTATCGCCTGGTCGATTGCGGTGAAGGCCGCAAGCTCGAACGCTTCGGCAAGCTCCTCGTCGACCGCCCCGAGCCGCAGGCCATGGGCCGGCGCCTGAAACCCGAGGCCTGGGACAAGGCCGACGCCGTCTTCCTCGGCATGAATGCCGAGGATGAGGGTTCGGACGGGCGCTGGAAATTCGCCCGCCGGGCGGTCGAGACCTTCCCGGTCTCCTATCGCGGCGTCGCCTTCCATGGCCGCTTCACGCCCTTCCGCCATCTCGGCTTCTTTCCCGAGCAGGCGCCGCATTGGGATTACATGATCGAGGCGCTGAACGCCCTGAAACGGCCCGCCCGCGTGCTCAACCTGTTCGGCTATACCGGCGTCGCCTCCCTGCTGGCGGCCAAGCATGGCGCGCAGGTCACCCATGTCGACGCCTCCAAGAAATCGATCGGCTTCGCGCGCGAGAACCAGGCCCTGGCCGGCCTCGCCGACGCGCCGATCCGCTGGATCGTCGATGACGCCATGAAGTTCACCGCGCGCGAGCAGCGCCGCGGCTCACACTATGACGTCGTGCTGCTCGATCCGCCCAAATATGGCCGCGGCCCCGGCGGCGAGGTGTGGGATCTGTTCCGCGACCTGCCCAAGATGCTCGACCTCTGCCGGGCCGTGCTCACCAACAAGCCGGCCTTCGTGATCGTCACCGCCTATGCCATCCGCGCCTCCTTCGTGGCGGTGCACGAGCTCACCCGCGAAGTGTTCGGCGATCTCGGCGGCGACATCACCTCCGGCGAACTCGTCGTCTCCGAAGAAGGCTCGGGGCGCCTGCTCTCCACTTCGCTCTATTCGCGCTGGAGTGCCGCATGAGGCCGAAAGCTTCTACCAATCCGCGGCGGCCTGTCATCCCCGGCGAGGCCGCAGGCAGAGGGAAGGGGATGATGGTTCCCTTCGAAAGGACGCCGGCATGAAGCCCCGCTTTCAACGCCCCCGCCCGGCAGCGCCTGCCGCGCCCGTCTCCCGCGTCGTGACCAGCCTGACCAATCCGCTGATCAAGGACATCCGCGCGCTCGAGATGCGCAAGGTCCGCCAGGAGGCCGGCCTCTTCATCGCCGAAGGGCTGAAGCTGGTGGCCGACGCCATCGAGGCCGGCTGGCCGATCCGTATCCTGGTGCATCGCTCGGGTGAAGAAAAACCGATGCTCACCCGCGCCATCAGGGCCACCCGGCAGGCCGGCGGTGAGGTGCTGGAGGTCACCGGCGAGATCCTGGAAAAACTGTCTCGCCGCGACAATCCGCAGACGGTGATCGGCGTCTTCGAGCAGCGCCTGGAGAAGATCGACAGCGTCAAGATCGCGCGCGATCAGATCTGGATCGGGCTCGACCGGGTGCGCGATCCCGGCAATCTCGGCACGATCATCCGCACCGCCGACGCCGTCGGCGCCGAGGGCATCGTGCTGATCGGCGACACCACCGATCCCTTCGGCATCGAGGCCGTCAGGGCCACCATGGGTTCGATCTTCAATGTCCGCCTGGCGACGGCAACACCGCAGGCCTTCCTCGCCTGGCGCAAGGGCTTCGAGGGCCTCGTGGTCGGCACGCATCTGTCCGGCAGGCATGATTATCGCGAGGTCGCCTATGCCGGCCGCCCCTGCCTCCTGCTGATGGGCAATGAACAGCAGGGCCTGCCCGACGACCTCGCCGCCGCCTGCAGCCACCTCGTCAAGATCCCGATGCGCGGCCAGGCCGATTCGCTCAACCTGGCCGTGGCGACCGGCGTGATGCTGTTCGAGATCGCGCGCGGGCAGCTGAAGCTGGGGTGAGACAGCGTTCATGATCGCCAGGCTGCTCACCGTCGCCGGCCGTCTCGTCCTGGTGCTGGCAGCTGCCCTCATCGCTCTATGGGGCACGCTGGCGCTGTGGTATCGCCTGCCTCTCGGCGAGTTTGGCCGCTATGCCGTGGCGGCCCTGTGGCTCATCCTCGCCTTCCTGGCCCTGGCCGGCCTCCTTGCGGCACGCTGGCGGCTTGCCCTTCCCTTCGTCCTCGCCGCCGCCGCCCTGCTGATCTGGTGGTCCACCATCCAGCCGACCGGCAAGGGCGAGTGGGCGCCCGACGTGGCGCGCCAGTTCACCGCCAGCGTGGAAGGCTCCATGGCGAGGCTTACCAATGTGCGTGATTTCGAGTGGCGCTCCGACACCGATTTCACGCCGCGCTGGGACGATCGCAGCTACGATCTCGACACCATCACCGGCGTCGACCTGTTCGCCTCCTATTGGGCCGGCCCCGCCATCGCCCACACCATGCTGAGCTTCGGCTTTGCGGATGGACGCCACCTCGTCTTCTCGGTCGAGATCAGGCGCCGGAAGGGCGAGGTCTATTCGGCGATCTCCGGCTTCTTCAAGCAGAACGAACTGGTGGTCATCGCCGCCGACGAGCGCGACGTCATCCGCGTGCGTTCCAATGTCAGGGCCGAGGATGTCCAGCTTTTCCGGCTGCGCATCGGTCCGGTCCAGGCCAGGGAGCTGTTCCTCTATCTTGTTTCGGAAGCCAACGCCCTTGCCGCCCAACCCCGCTTCTACAACACGGCGACCACCAACTGCACCACGGTGCCGTTCCACCTCGCCCGGAAACTCGATCCCGGCCTGCCGGTGGACTGGCGCGTGCTCCTCAGCGGCTACCTGCCCGATTATCTCTATGACATCGGCGCCCTCAGCCATCAGGTGCCGCTCAGCGAGCTGCGCCAGCGCGGCCGCATCGACGCGCGCGCCAAGGCCGCCGACAACAGCCCCGACTTTTCCACGCTCATTCGCGTAGACGTCCCGCGGCCTTAGTTTCGCTTCCTATTTCAGCGTCCACACGCTGGTTTTCTTGATCTCCAGATCCTCGAGATCGCGCGAGACCGGCACCTGATAGGTCGCCAGCAGGCTCAGTTCGTCCTTGGGCAGATAGGTCCGGCCGGGATCGCCCACCAGGATGGCGGCGCCGCGCTCGCGCCAACCCTTGAGCCAGGCCAGCACTTCCGCCGAGATCTCGCGATCGTAGAAGATGTCGCCCGCCAGGACGACGTCGACGGGACAATCGAAGCAGCCGAGCATGTTCTCGCCCGAGGGCTCGATCGCCACGCCGTTGAGATCGGCGTTGAGCCGGATAGCCTCCACGGCGAAGGCGTCGATATCGGCGGCAAGGACCTGCGCCGCTCCCGCCTTCATGGCCGCGATCGCCACCAGGCCCGATCCCGAGGCGAAGTCGAGCACGCGGCGGCCGGCGACATGCTCGGGATGGTCGAGGATATAGCGCGCCAGGGCCTGGCCGCCGGCCCAGGCGAAGGCCCAGAAGGGCGGCGGCAATCCCATCTCACCGAGTTCTTCCTCGGTCTTGAGCCAGAGCGGCGTGACCTCGTCGGCGAGATAAAGGCTGATCTCCGGCGCATGCGGCACCGGCAGCGGGCGCGTATTGGCGGCGATGAAGGCTCTGCGGTCTCCAATCGTATCTTTACGATTGCCGATCACAGGCGCAACTGGCGCTCATAGAGGTCGGGCAGATCGTTTTCGAGCAGCACGACGTCCCCGGCCTTCAGATTGCCGCCCATCCAGGCCTGCGCCGCAGCGAAGCTGGCGCATTCCACCACCTGGCCGTCGGGTTTCGCCGCCTTGTAGGCGTCGATGAAATCGCGGATGCGATCGGGCGCCACGGCCAGCAGGATGTCGACGGTCTCGCCGGCCTTGGTGCCGATCTTGCGGTGCTCCTCGGCATGGGCGGCGCCGAGTTCGACCATGCCCGGCGTCACCAGGATGCGCCGACCCTCGCCCGAGACCAGCAGGGGCAGGATCTCCAGGGCCGAGGCAAAACCCGCCGGATTGGAATTATAGGCATCGTCGACGATGACGGTGCCGTCGGCCTGGCGCTTCACCTCGAGGCGATGGCTGATCTGCGGCGTCGAGCGCATGGCGATCTCGGCCGTCTCGGCGTCGATGCCCATGGCCAGCGCCGTGACGAAGGCAATCGCCATGTTGCTGCCGTGATGCAGGCCGTAGAGCGGGGCGGAGAGCTGGTAGTCCTTGCCGAGATAGGTGAGCGAAACCTTGAGCCCGTCCTTTTCCTGCGTGACGGCGTTGATGCGGGCCTCGCTGCCCTCGCCATTGCCGACCAGCACCATCGAGGCGCGGTGGGCATCGGTGAAGTCGCGGGCGTCCTTGAAGGCGAGCACGGCATCGTTGATGATCGCCTTGCCTCCCCGCGCGATCGCCGCGGTCGGCAACTCGAACTTGGTCTTGGCCACGGTATCGAGCGACTTGAAGCGCTCGTAATGCGCCGCGCCGACCGCCGTCACCACCGCGATGTCGGGCGGGGCGAGACGGCAGAGGCGTTCGATCGAACCCGGCCCATAGGCGCCCATCTCCACCACGAAATGGCGGTGATAGGGTTCCAGGCGCTCGCGCACGATGCGGGCGATGCCCATCGGCGTGTTGACCGAGCCGGGCGTGATCAGCGCCGAGCCGGCGCTTTCGAGCAGGTGGCCGAGGATGTGCTTGGTCGAGGTCTTGCCATAGGAGCCGGTGACGCCGACGACCACCGGGGACAGGCGCTTTAGCTTCTCATGCGCCTCGTTCCAGAAGCCCTGCTGGATGCGGTTCTCGCCGGGCTGCAGGATCATCACCGCCGCGACCAGGGCGAAGGGGATCAGCTGGATCAAGAGCACGACCCAGACCGGCGCCACGCCGAAGCCCAACCCGATCAGGCCGATCACCAGCACGAGGGCGAAGGCGACGCGCAGGATGCGGGTGGCGCGCTGCGTCATCGCCAGCTTCTTCTTGCCGGTCTGGCGCGGATCGCGCTCCCGCCGCGCCACCACCAGCAGGATCACCGCGATGAACAGCGCGAGCACCGCTGCCGGTGAGGGATAGAGCTTGGCCATCACCGACAGGAGGACGATGGCGAGGCTCGCCTTGGTGTCGACCACCACATTGTAGAAGAGCCAGTGCAGGAAGCGCCTGCCGTCATATTCCTCCTGCTGGAAGATATGCAGATAGGTCAGGAAGCGCTTCCAGGCGAAGGGGATGAAGGCAGCCAGCACCAGGGCGGCCGCGAGATACGGCGAGTTCAGCACGGGGGCTAGTGTTTCAAGCATAGGGTTGGACGCGATCCGGCAAAGAGGGACAGGCGGGGCGATTGTATGGAAGAGCGCGACGCCGGCTCCCCCCTCGCCCCGCTTGCGGGGAGAGGGTAAGGGTGAGGGGCAGCGCGACCTTCTCCACTATGAATCGGATGGTGTTGCCATGCAGTGGCGAAGCGCTTCGATAACCATAATTTGTGCAGCCCCTCACCCTTACCCTCTCCCCGCAAGCGGGGCGAGGGGACATCGACCTCGCAGCTGCTCCGGTTAGGCTCTCGTCTCGCACAGCCCTTTCCAGCCACGCTTTCACCCCTCCCCCTCCAGGAGTTTGGCAACCGTATGGGCGATCTGGGGACCGCCATCGGAGAGAACGGTGTAGTGGTCGAGGCCCGGCAGGATGCTGACGCTGGCGCCCGGGATGAGCCGGCCCATGCGTTCGCTCATTTCCGGCGGGGCCTGGTCGTCGAGGGCGCCGCAGATGATGCGGACGGGAATGCGGATCGCCTTGATATCCTGGCTCTGGTCCTCGCCGATCACCTTGACGAAAACAGGGCGCATGGCGCCGGCATTGCGGTAGTCGGCCGAACCGAACCTGGCCTTGCGGGCCGAGACATCGACGCCGACTTTTTCGAGAAGCTTGAGCGCCTTGAAGGCGCGCACGCGCAGGAAGATCTTCAGCCGGGTCATCAGGCTGCGGATGGGCTTGAGGCCGTGCGAGCCCACCAGCACCATGCCGTCGAGGATATCGGGATGGCGGGTTGCCAGGCGCAGGCCGACGCGCCCGCCGAAGGAGTGCCCCACCCAGATGCGCCGGCCGCGCGGCAGGGTCCCGAGCCATTCGGCGACGGCATCGGCATAGTCGGCCGTATCCCAGATGCCGGCATGGCCGGTCTCGGGCGGCACCGGGCTCTGGCCGAAACCGGGAAAATCGATCAGGGTATGATGGGCTGCCCGCTCCAGCGAGCCGGCCAGGGCCTGGAAGGCGCGATGATCCTGCCCCCAGCCATGCGCCCAGATGACGTGCGGAACCCCGACCTCGAGCGGCTTGCCCAGTGAGACGATGGCGTGGGGCGCATCCTTGGCTTTGAAGGTGGAGAAGTTCAAGGCAGTCCTTCCGGCAGATCCGTGGTTCCATACCACGCAGCTTGGGGGGCACCGGCCTGGCCTTCATCCTGCAAGGTCAGGATATGGGCCTGCGTTCCCCAATCGAAGTGCCAGAATTCGTACGCATAGTTGGTAAAGCCCACGTTAACCATCGCATTCACCAGAATGCGGCGGTTGACCAGGCGCGTATCGTCGGCGGCGATCTCGCCCCGCTGCAGCAGGCGCTCATAGTGATCGGTATAGGAGCGCTCATGGGCCTCGTCGAAACCGGCGCCGTGGTCGAGCATGGCGCCGCTGGCCGCATCCACCAGCACGACGTCGACGGAGCCGCCGGTGGAATGGATCGGCCAGGTCGTCTCGTCCTCGCGGTCGAAGCGGCGCGGATCGGAGACGAAGGTGCGGACGATCCCCTCCTGCTCGGCGGCGGAAAGCTCGGGGCGCTCGGCCGCCACCTGCTGTTCGAAGAAGGTCCACAGGCCTGCCTGGGTCTCGATCGGCCTGTAGGCGTCGAGCACCTTGAGCCGCAGGCCGAGGTGAGCGACGGCGGCATCGGCCTCGCGCACCAGGCGTGCCACGCTGGCGCGGGCCGCCACCGTCTTCACCGCGCCCGCGATCGGCATGAAATAGGGCGCGTTGCCGCCGTCCGTGCGGGCATACCAGGCCTCGGTGAGCAGCCCCTCCGCCGCCAGGTCGACCAGCGGCTCGTTCCAGCGCGGATCGGCGCGGTCGAAGGGAATCCACCGGTATTCGACGGACGTGCCGTCCGGATCGGGACGGAGACGGAGAGGGGCGCGGAGGTCGGGCATGGCTTGCCGATAGCAGAACGGCATGCCCAGGTCGAGGCAAAGGAAGCGATGCGGCTGGGACCGCGAACGTCCTAGCCGCGGCGCTTCCCGGAAATCACAAAAACTTCGCGGCCACCTTGCCGTGCGCCTCGCGCAGCGCGCCGAGATCCACCCCCACCGGCAGGCCGTCCTCGACGCGCCACTGGCCGGCCACCATCACGCGGTCGGCGCGATGGGCGCCGCAATGGACAAGGGCGGCGATGGGATGATGGGCGCCGGAAAAACGCAATTCGTCCAGCGTGTAGAGCGCCAGGTCCGCTTCCAGGCCCGCCGCGATCGCGCCGATGTCGTCGCGGCCGAGGCAGCGGGCCGAGCCTTCGCTCGCCCAGCGCAGGCAGTCGCGCCAGGAGACGGCCTCGGCGCCATGCGAGAGGCGGTTGATCATCAAAGCGTGGCGCACGCCCTCCATCAGGTTGGAGGAATCGTTGGAGGCAGAGCCGTCGACGCCGAGGCCGACCGGGGCGCCGGCCTTTTCCAGGAGGCCGGTATGGCAGAAGCCGGAAGCGAGCACGGCGTTGGAGGTCGGGCAATGGCAGATGCCGACGCCGTGGCGGCCCAATGTGGTGCAGTCGTCGGCCGTGAAATGGATGCCGTGGGCAAGCCAGGTGCGCGGGGTCATCCAGCCCACCTCGTCGAGGAGCTCGATCGGCCGGCACTTGTAGGTGGCGAGGCAGAAATCGTCCTCGTCATGGGTTTCGGCCAGATGGGTGTGCAGGCGGCAGTCGAAGCGTTCGGCGAGATCGGCCGTCTTGCGCATCAGGCTCCTGGTCACCGAGAAGGGCGAGCAGGGCGAGAAGGCGATGCGCGTCATCGCGCCCGGCCTGGTGTCGTGATAGGCGCTCGCCACCCGTTCGCAATCGGCCAGGATGGTGTCCTCGTCCTGTACGACGGAATCGGGCGGCAGGCCGCCATCCTTCTGCGACAGGTTCATCGATCCGCGCGACACCGTCATGCGGATGCCGAGCCTGCGGGCTTCCTCGACTTCGATGTCGACGGCGTTTTCGAGTCCCTCCGGGAAGACGTAGTGATGATCGGCCGCCGTGGTGCAGCCGGACATCAGGAGCTCGACCAGCGCCAGGCGCACCGACAGGCGGAAGCTGTCGGGATCGAGGCGCGACCAGATCGGATAGAGCGTCTTCAGCCAGGGAAACAGCGGCTGGTCGCAGGCATCGGGATGGGCGCGGGTGAGCGTCTGGTAGAAATGATGATGGGTGTTGACCAGGCCCGGCAGCACGACATGCCTGGACGCATCGAAGACCTTGTCGACGGGCGAGGCCGGCTCGCGCCCGGCCGGCACCAGCTCGACGATGCGGCTGCCCTCGACGACGATGCCGCGCTCGGCGCCCTCGGCGAGAATGGCGAGCGGATCCTTCAGCCACAGGCGCATGAGGTTTCCTCGGATGCTGAGATCGATTGCGCGCATAAGAGCGCGCCCGGCAGGCGAGGCCAAGCGGTATTAAATTGGAAGATGTTTCGCGCAGATCTTCCGGGTGCGCGGGCGCCTCGCCCGTTCTTGAACCGCTGATGTCGGAGCAGCAAGAACGGGCGAGACGCCCGCGCACCCGGAAAAATCAGAAGAACGCCTGGATGCCGGTCTGGGCGCGGCCGAGGATGAGGGCGTGCACGTCATGCGTGCCCTCATAGGTGTTCACCGTCTCCAGGTTCTGCGCCACGCGCAGGACGTGGAACTCGTCGGCGATGCCGTTGCCGCCATGCATGTCGCGGGCGACACGGGCGATGTCGAGTGCCTTGCCGCAATTATTGCGCTTCATCAGGCTGATCGCCGGCGGCGCCGCGGTGTGGGCGTCGAGCAGGCGGCCGAGCTGCAGCGCGCCGAGCAGGCCGAGGGCGATCTCGGTCTGCATGTCGGCGAGCTTCTTCTGCACGAGCTGCGTCGCCGCCAGGGGCCGGCCGAACTGCTTGCGGTCGAGCGTGTATTGGCGGGCGCGATGCCAGCAGAACTCGGCCGCGCCCATGGCGCCCCAGGCGATGCCGTAGCGTGCTTTGTTGAGGCAGCCGAACGGCCCGGACAGGCCTTTCGCGTTCGGCAGCAAATTCTCTTCCGGCACCACGGCGCCCTCGAGCACGATCTCGCCGGTGATCGAGGCGCGCAGCGAGAGCTTGCCCTCGATCTTGGGCGTGGAGAACCCCTTGGTGCCGCGCTCGACGATGAAGCCGCGGATGACGCCGTCCAGCTTGGCCCAGACCACCGCGATGTCGGCGATCGGCGAATTGGTGATCCACATCTTGGTGCCGTCGAGCTGATAGCCGCCGGCGACCTTGACCGCACGGGTCTTCATCGAGCCCGGATCGGAGCCGGCATCGGGCTCGGTGAGGCCAAAGCAGCCGACGAGTTCGCCGCGGGCGAGCTTGGGCAGGTATTTCTTGCGCTGCTCCTCGCTGCCATAGGCATGGATCGGGTGCATCACCAGCGAGGACTGCACCGACATAGCCGAGCGATAGCCCGAATCAACCCGCTCCACCTCGCGAGCCACCAGCCCATAGGCGACATGGCCGAGGCCGGCGCCGCCATAGGTTTCCGGAATCGTGGCGCCGAGCAGGCCGAGTTCGCCCATCTCGGACATGATGGCGCGGTCGAAATCCTCGTCTCGATAGGCCTTGAGCACGCGCGGCATCAGTCTGTCCTGCGCGTAGTCGCGGGCTGTGTCGCGGACCAGCCGCTCTTCTTCCGTCAACAGCGATTCCAGATCGAGCGGATCCGACCAGTCGAAGGCGTCGCTCGCCTTTTTGATCGCGTCGCTGGCGTCATGAAGCTTGATCGCCGCGTCCACCATGGCCATACCCTCCATTGAACAAATTTGGCGCGACATTGGTCGCGCTGGTTGCGGGCGTCAAGACAAGAGTGGCAGGCGAATGAGCGCAGTGGAGCATGGCGGCAATCTCGGCGAGGCACGTCGCCTCTTCCCGCAGGCCTCCGGGCCCTGGATCGATCTTTCCACCGGCATCAACCCCTGGCCCTATCCGATTCCGGCGATTCCGGCCGAATCCTGGGCTGCCCTGCCCTCCCCGGACGAGGCGCGCGAACTGGAGGCCGTCGCGGCGCAATGCTATGGCGTGCCCTTCGATGCCTGCGTCGTTGCGACGCCGGGCACCCAGGCCGCCATCCAGTGGCTGCCGCATCTGTTCGCGGCCGGCACGGTGAGCGTATTGGGGCCGACCTATGCCGAACATGCCCGCAGCTGGGCGCTGGGCGGCCATCATGTGCGCGAGGCCCGCCGCTTCGAGGACCTGGCCGGCTCCGAGATCGCGGTTCTCGTCAACCCGAACAATCCCGACGGCAATTTCTTCGGCCGCGAGGAATTGCTGGCGCTCGCCGCCGAAAAATATGCCAGGGGCGGCGCCCTCATCATCGACGAGGCCTTTGCCGACGTGATGCCGCAGGTCAGCCTGGCCGCCATGGCCGGCACGCAGGGCCTGGTCATGCTGCGTTCCTTCGGCAAATTCTTCGGCCTCGCCGGCATCCGGCTCGGTTTCGTGCTGGCCGAACCTTCGCTCACCGGCAAATTGCGCCAGGCCATGGGCCCCTGGGCGGTTTCGGGCGAGGCCATCGCCATCGGCCGGGCCGCGCTCGCCGACATCCTCTGGCAGAACGGTACGCGCACCTCGCTGCGCACGGCGCGTCAGACTCTCGACGAGGACCTCGCCAAGGCCGGCGCCGTGATCGGCGGCACCGATCTCTACCGGCTGCTGCAGACCGCCCACGCCCCGGCGCTGTTCCGCCAGCTCGGCCAGGCCGGCATCTGGGTGCGCCGCTTTTCCGCCAATCCGCGCTGGTTGCGCTTCGGCCTGCCTCCCCATGCGGAAGCCGAAGCGCGGCTGCGCGCGGTGCTTGCCCGTTATCACAAGAACGGCACGCGGGCGATGTAAGGCATTCCCGGGACCGCCGGCATCCAGCCGGCTCTTCCTTCCTGCAAGCGACGTGTTTCCAAGAGCCGGCAGGGGTGCCGGCTATCCCGGGAACGACTGCCTCAAGCCGCGAGCCTGGCGCCTATCTCACCCAACACCTCCTCCAGCGGCAGCAGGCCGCGCATGGCGCCGCAGCCGGTGGCGGGAACGCCGTCCTCGATGGCATGGGCGAAGCGCACGGCCGGATCGGCCTCCAGCCTGGCCTTCAGCGCCTGGATCTTCGGGAAGGGCGTGAGATCGAGTGCCTGATGGAACTCGGCCCAGCGCGCCACGCCGACAAAGACCGCATCGGCCAGGCTCGGCCGGTCACCGATCAGATAGGGCGCACCGCCGATCATCGCCTCGAGCTGACGATGGCGGTGGGCAACCAGGCCGCGACCGAAGGTCCGCAGCGCCTGCCTGTAATCCTCGCTGCCATCCTGCATTTCCAGCGCCACCCAGAGCGGCGTGAAGGCTCCGGTGAAGCCGGTGTTCAGGAAGCCGATGAACTGGTGCATGCGATGCGCCTCGGCGCTGCCGGCGGGAAAGCTGATGCGGTGGTCTTCGTCGCGCAGTTCGAGCCAGCGGGCGATCGCCATGGTCTCGGTCAGCACGCTGCCATCCTCTCGGAGCAGCACCGGCGTTTCCTGGCGGCCGTTCACCCTGGCGTAGGCCTCGGTCAGCATGGCGTCAGGCATGTGGACCCGGGTCGCGCGATAGGGCCTGCCGAGCCACTCGAAGGCGGCGACGAGGCCGAGGGAGCTGCCAGCGGGATAACCAGCGAAGAGGATCGGTTCCATTGTCATAATCTCCTGTCAAATCGACGGAGACAATATGCCGGCATGGACTTTGAAGCTGTAGACTGCCAATCATGGATCTAAAGTCCATGATTGGAGACTTTGATTGTCGAATCTCAACGATTTCGTCCTCTTTGCCCAAGCCGTCGAACAGGGCAGCTTTGCCGCCGCCGCCCGGCGCCTGGGCGTGCCGAAATCGACGGTGAGCAAGCGCGTGGCCGAACTGGAGGCACGGCTCGGCGCCCGCCTCCTGAACCGTACCTCGCGCAGCTTCGTGCTGACCGATGCCGGCCGGGAGGTGTTCGAGCATGCGCGCGCGGCGATGATCGAGGTCGAGGCGGCCGAAAGCGCCGTGCTGGCCCGGCGGGCGGAACCGAGCGGCACCGTCCGCATCACCGCCTCGGTACCCGCCGCGCAGTTCCAGCTCGCCGCCCAACTGCCCAGGCTCGCGGCGGCCCTGCCCAAGCTGCAGATCCAACTCCATGTCACCGACCGTTTCGTCGATCTCATCCAGGAAGGCTTCGACATCGCGCTCAGGAGCCATTTCAGCCCCCTGCCCGATTCCGACCTGATGGCCAGGCCTGTGCACCGCGAGGCGTTCGGCCTGGTCGCGGCCCCCGCCTATCTCGCCGTCAACGGCACGCCGGCTACGCCGGGGGATCTCGCCGGCCATGACGGCCTCCTCGCCCAGCCCCGGGCTCCGGGCTGGAAATTGTCGGCAGGCCATCAGACGGCGGAAGTCACGCCCCGCCCGCGCTTCTTCGCCGACGAATCCGTCGCCCTGCTGGAGGCGGCCAAGGCCGGGCTCGGCATCACCGCCTTGCCTCGCTCGATCAGCGCGGCGGCGGTGGCCGCCGGCCTGGTCGTGCCCGTGCTGCCGGAATGGCAGGCGGGCGAGGTCACCACCACGGTGCTGACCACCCATCGGCGCGGGCAATTGCCGGCCGTGCGCGCCGTGGTCGACTTCCTGGCCGGCTCCCTGCGGCCGGCCGGCGCGGGCGAGTGACGCACAATTCCGCCGCCTTGCGAACCAGCCCGGCAAAAGGGCATCCTCCCGCCCACAACGAGGCAAGGAGGAAGGCATGGCAGGGCGCGAACACCGCTACAAGGTCACGGTCGTGTGGACCGGCAATGAGGGCGAGGGCACCTCGACCTATCGCGGCTATAGCCGCGCTCATCAGATCCTGGCCGAAGGCAAGCCGACCATCGAAGGCTCGTCAGACCCGAGCTTTCGCGGCGACGCCACGCGCTGGAACCCCGAAGACCTGCTGGTCGCCTCGCTCTCGGCCTGCCACAAGCTGTGGTATCTCGGCCTGTGCTCGCAGATGGGCGTCAGCGTGCTCTCCTACGAGGACGAGGCCGAGGGCGTGATGCTCGAGGTGGCGGGCGGCGCCGGCCAGTTCGAGAAGGTCACCCTGCGCCCGCACATCGTGGTCGCCGCCGGCACCGATCTGCAGAAAGCACATGATCTGCACAAGAAGGCGCATGAGATGTGCTTCATCGCCCGCTCGGTGAATTTTCCGGTGGAGCATGAGGCAGAGATCGTCCTGGCGGGCGCATAGAGCGTTTTTCTTTTTGGGCGTGCCGGTCGATGGGACGATGGAGGGACGGGACGTCCGCCTCCGCCCATGCCCCATAATGGCGTATCTCCCTTGACTTCCTGAATTTGTGATCACAAAATTGAGATCACATTTTTCGGGAAAGCACGCATCATGACCTTGCACCAGACCAACCTCACCACCGCGGAACTGCGTGCGATCGATGCCGCGCATCATTTGCATCCCTTCACCGACACGAAGGGCCTGAACGCCGAGGGTGCGCGCGTCATCGTCAAGGCCAAGGGCGTGCATCTGTGGGATTCGGAGGGCAACCAAATCATCGACGGCATGTCGGGGCTGTGGAACGTCAATGTCGGCTATGGCCGCGAGGAGATCGTCGAGGTCGTGGCGCAGCAGATGCGCGAACTGCCCTTCTACAACACCTTCTTCAAGACCACCCATCTGCCGGCCATCGAGCTGTCGCGCCTGCTGGCGGAAGTGACGCCGCCGCAGTTCAGCCGGGTGTTCTTCACCGGTTCGGGCTCCGAATCCAACGACACGATCATCCGCATGGTGCGCCATTACTGGGCGGCCCAGGACAAGCCCGGCAAATCGACCATCATCGCCCGCAAGAACGGCTATCACGGCTCGACCATCGGCGGCGCCTCGCTCGGCGGCATGACCCCGATGCACGCCCAGGGCGGCCTGCCGATCCCCGGCATCGTCCATATCGCCCAGCCCTATTGGTATGCCGAGGGCGGCGACCGCAGCCCCGAGGAGTTCGGCCTGTGGGCAGCGCGTGAGCTCGAGCGCACCATCGACGAGCTCGGCGCCGACACCATCGCCGCCTTCATCGCCGAGCCGATCCAGGGCGCCGGGGCGGTGGTGATTCCGCCCGCGACCTATTGGCCGGAAATCCAGCGCATCTGCCGCGAGCGCGACATCCTTTTGGTCTCCGACGAGGTGATCTGCGGCTTCGGGCGCACCGGCGAATGGTTCGGCTGCGAATATTTCGGCGTCCAGCCCGACATCATGGCGATGGCCAAGGGCATCTCCTCCGGCTATCTGCCGATCGGCGGCGTGATGGTGACGGAGAAGGTGGCCGAGGTGATCGCCAATGCCGGCGACTTCAACCACGGCTACACCTATTCGGGCCATCCGGCCTGCGCGGCGGCGGCGATCGCCAACATCAAGATCCTGCGTGACGAGAAGATCGTCGAGCGCGTGAAGAGCGATATCGGCCCCTATATGCAGAAGCAGTGGCTCGCGCTGGGCGACCATCCCATGGTCGGCGAAGCCCGCATGGTCGGCCTGATCGGCGCCCTCGAATTGACGCCGAACAAGAAGACCCGCGCCTCCTGGCCGGTGGAGACGGGCACGGTCGGCCTGATCGCCCGCGACTTTTCCTTCCAGAACGGCCTGGTCATGCGCGCCACCCGCGACACGCTGATCATCGCCCCGCCGCTGGTGATCAGCCATGAGGAAGTCGACGCCCTGATCGCCGCCGCCAAGAAGACGCTCGACGACAGCTGGGCCGAGGTGAAGCGCCGGGGTTATGTGTGAGGGGGTGAGAAGTCACCCCTCATCCCCCCTGCCGGGACCTCTAGAGCAAAGCGCGTTCATGACTGAACGCTTATTTGCTCTAACTCTTTGTTTTAACGCGTCTTTGCGATTTGACGGAGTCACCCAGAATCGCAAAGACGCTATCGTCAACTCAAGAGAGTTGACGATACCCGCAAGGGGAGAAGGAGTTTTAGTGGGTTAGATCGAGCTTAACTGCCCGGTGCCGAGTACCGCATCCCAAGTCCAATAAGTCCCCTTCTCCCCTTGCGGGAGAAGGTGGCGGCAGCCGGATGAGGGGTGGTGGCACTGCCCTCACCGATACCGCCGCGGCCGCGTCGAGACTGCCAGCGAGGCGACCGCCACGCCATTCGCCACCGCCCTCTCTAGATCGTCGCTCTTGGCCAGGCTGGCGAAATAGCCCGCCGAGAAGGTATCGCCGGCCCCGATCGTATCGACGACCTTGACCTTCGGCGCCGGGACCGCGACATGCTCGTCCCCGCGCCAGGCCAGGGCGCCCCTGGGCCCGCATTTGATCACCAGGCTGGCACCGGCGGGCAGCAGCGGCCGGATCATCTCGGCAGCCGCCTCGACCGTGTCGGCGCCGGTCAGTCCCTTGGCCTCGATGTCGTTGATCAGGACATGCTCGCAATGGCCGATCCAGGCGTTCACCCGCGCGCGCACCCCGGGCGTCCAGCCGCCGTCAGGCCAGCCCGTATCGAGGGCGACGCGGTAGTTCCGGCGCCTCAGGATGGCGATCAGTTCGTCATAATCGGCGAGCAGGGCCGGAATCACGAAGGGGCCGACCAGCAGGGCCACGCAGCCCTCCCCCGCCTGGTCGAGCTGCGCCAGTACGTCCTCGAGCCCGAAGGCATGCAGATGGCCCGACGTGGTGAAGAAGGTGCGGTCCCCGTCGGGATGGCCGATGCCGACCGACACCGTGGTCGCCCCCTCGGCCACCGTCCAGCCTTCGGCCCGCGCCCCGAAAGGCTCGGCCAGCCAGCGGCCCAGCATGTCGTTGCCGCGGCTGGTGATCAGCCGATAGTCGACGCCGAGCGCATCGAGTGCCAGCGCCGTGTTGCCGGCGGCGCCGCCGACGCGGAATTCGCTTTCGGGCACGATCACTTCCGTGCCCGGCTGCGGCCAGGGCGCCTGCGGGCCCATCACCAGATCGACATTGACGTTGCCGATCAGATAGAGCGGCTCCTTCATAGTTCCGTCGTCACCTTGGTCGAGCGCAGGGGCTCGCCGACATGATCGACCCGGCCGGCCGCGAAGGTCACCAGGAAGGACTGCAGCGCCGGCAGCACCGCGAAGATGGCCGCCATGCCCTCCTCCCGCGGCAGGCGGATGGTAACGGCGTCGGCGATATCGGCTTCGCCGGAGAGATCGAACACGACTACCGGCGATCCGGCGGCGCGGCAGGCGGCGACCAGCCCCGGCGCCAGGCCGGCGGAGGGACCGGCGGCGCGCAGCAGCACGATGCCGCTCGCCGGCGACAGCATCTCCATCGGGCCATGCCGCAACTGGCCGCCCTCCAGCGCCAGGGCCGGCAGGCGGGCGAGCTCCATCACGCAGAGCGCCCCGGATTCGGCCACGCCCTGCAGCTCGGCCCGGCCGCTGAGGATCAGCGAGGTGCAGGCGGCGAGAGCGGACAGGGCCTCGCCGAGATCGGGCCGGGCGGGCGCGCCGAGCACGGCAAGCGCCCGTCCCGGCGGCAGGCCCAGGGCGGCGAGCACGGCGAGGTGCAGCGCATGGCTGACCAGGAGGCTGCGGGTGGCGGCGAAGGCCTTTTCCGGCCCGCCGACGCCGACGAGGGCAGGCACGCCCCGGCCGAGCGCGCTACCGGCGTCGAGGGTGAGGCCGAAGCGTTCCTGCCGGCCGGCGGGCCGTTCGAGAAAGGCGACGATCTCACCCGAATTGCCGGATTGCGAGACCAGCAGCACGGTGCGCTCGCGGTCGGGCTGCGGCGTGATCAGGAGCTCGGAGACCACCTCCGTCTCGACCTCGATGCCGAGCCGGCGATAGAGCACGGCCGCCGCCCGGTTGACCCAGTGCGAGCCGCCCATGGCGGCGAGCGTCAGCCGCCCGGTGCGGCGGATGCTCTCCGCCAGCCGCGCCGCCATCGGTCCGGCGCCGTGAAAGGAAACCAGCGCGTCTTCATGCTGGCGGGCCATTTCGGCCTCGATCATCGCCAGGCCCGCGCCCGGCACGATTGTGCTCATGATATCAACCCTTGACGCTGCCGGCCGTCAGGCCGGCAACCAGTGACTTTTGCAGGATGAAGGCGATCAGGACCGGCGGCAGCGCCGTCAGCAGGCCCGCGGCCGAGACCAGGCCGAAATCCGTGGCGCGGCCGGCGGCGAAATCGGCGATGGTGACGGTAAGCGTCTTGGCGTTCTGGTTCGAGGTGAAGAGCAGGGCGTAGAAGAACTCGTCCCAGGCGAGCAGGATGGCGAACAGGGCCGCCGTGGCGACACCGGCCCGGGCATAGGGCAGCGTGACCCACCACAGGGTCTGCAGCGTCGAAGCGCCGTCGATCGCCGCCGCGCTTTCGAGTTCGCCCGGCACCGCGTCGAAGGAGGATTTGATGAACCAGGCGGTGAAGGGCGTCAGGATCGAGCAATAGACCAGGATCAGGCCGAACACATTGTTGAGCAGCCCGAGCATCGACAAGAGGAAATAGAGCGGCAGGATCAGCGCCACGGCGGGCGTCATATAGGTGGCGAGCACGCCATAGAGCACCGCCGAGACGCCGCGATTGCGGTAGCGCGAAAAGGCCCAGCCCGCCGGCACCGCCACCAGCAGCGACAGGGCCGTCGCGCCGAGCGAACTCGCGAGGCTGTTGCGCAGCGCCATCAGGAAGGCCTCGCCCGGGCTGTTGGCCTCGAAGGTGAGCAGGCGGGCATAACGGCTGAAATCGAGATGGCGCGGAATGAGAGACAGGGGCTTGGTGGTGAGGTCGGAGGGCAGCGAGATGCTCATCACGGCGAGCCAGAGCACCGGCGCCAGCGTCACCACCAGGAAGAGGCCGACGCCGCAATAAAGGAAGAAGGTCGCTACAGCGCTGCGTTGCATGATCAGGCCTCCTGCCTGCGCATCAGCCGGACATAGAAGCCGACGAAGACCATGCAGATCAGCACCACGATGAGGGCGTAGGAGGCGCCCGATCCCACCCGCATGAAGCGGAAGGATTCTTCATAGACGAAGAAGCTCATGGTCTTGGTCGAGCTCGCCGGCCCGCCCCGGGTCATCACATAGAAGATATCGAAGACTTTCAGCGCCTCGATCGAGCGCAGCACCAGCGCCACCAGGAGGGGCGGCGCGATCACCGGCCAGGTCACGGCCTTGAAGCGCTGCCAGGCATTGGCACCGTCCAGCGTGGCGGCGCCATAGAGTTCCAGCGGCGCCGATTGCAGCGCGGCCAGCACGATCAGCGCCACCAGCGGATAGTTCTTCCAGACATCGGCCAGGATCACCGCATTCATGGCACTGCCTTCGCTGCCGAGCCAGCTGCGATAGCTCTCCATCAGCCCGCTCTGGGTCAGCACCGCGTTGAGCACGCCGAAATCGGGCTGGTAGATCAGCCGCCACATCAGGGCATTGACGATGGTGGGCACCGCCCAGGGCAGCACCAGCAGGGCCCGGCAGAAGGTGCGGCCGTAAAATTTCTCGTTGAGCAGCAGCGCCACGCCGACGCCGAGCAGCGCCGAGGCGCTGATCGAGACCAGGGTGAAATAGATCGTCCGCCCCGCTGCGGCGAGGAATTCGGAATCGCTGAAGGCATAGGCGAAGTTCTCCAGCCCGACGAAATGCGCCGCCCCCGGCCCCGCCATCAGGCGGGTATCGGTGAAGGCCAGCCACAGGGTCATCAGGATGGGATAGCCGACCGCCGCGAACACGATGACCAGCATCGGGCCGAGCAGAAGCCATGGTGAGGGCATGCCGACACGGCCGCTCATCATCAGGCAGATTCCTTCCACTATACCCTCCCCTGCAGGGGGAGGGTCGGCCTGAAAGGCCGGGGTGGGGTGAAAATACGCAGGCCGAGACGAGAGAGGCTGCCACTCTTAAAGAAGTCACCCCACCCCGACGCTGTGCGTCGACCCTCCCCTCCAGGGAAGGGTAAAGATCTCAGCGGATGCGCGCCGCCTGCTTGGCCGCTTCCGCCAGCGCGTCGGCGGGGGAAGCCTTGCCGGCCAGTGCGTTCTGGATCTGCGCCTGCAGGATGGTGGAAAGCTCCTGGTAGGAAGCGACCGTGGGGCGCGGCGTCATCAGGCCGATGGAGACATCGGCGGCCTTGACCAGGGCTTCCTGCCCCTTGGTGACGGCGGGATCGGTATAGGACGCCTTCCAGATCGGCAGGCTGAGCTTGGCATACTGGTCCTGCACCGGCTTGGAGGTGAGATAGGCGATGTATTTCCAGGCGAGATCCGGCTTGGAGGAGCCGGCCGTGATGCCGAGCGCCATCGAGCCGTTCACGCCCGACGCCTTGCTCTTGCCCTCGACGCCGGGAGCCGGCACCACGCCGACCTTGCCGACCACCTTGCTCTCGGCCGGATCATTGGCCTTGGCATACATATAGGTCCAGTTGAGCGCGAAGGCCGCGTCGCCCGCCGAGAACACCTTGCGGACGTCCTCCTCCAGATATTCCTTGGAATTGGGGTTGGAGAGGCCGTTCTTGAGGCTGTCGGCCATGTAGGTGACCGCATCGAGCGAGCCGCCCTTGTCGAAGGCCGGCTTGTCCCCGTCGAAGAAGGTGCCGCCATAGGCCGCCGTCAGGGTGACATAATCGCAAATCACGGCTTCCGCCTGCGACCAACTCCAGACGATGGGATATTGCACCAGTCCCTTGTCCTTGATGATCTTGGCGTCCTTGGCCAGTTCGTCCCAGGTCTTGGGCGGCTCGGCGATGCCGGCCTTCTGAAGGATCTCGGTGTTGTAGAACAGATATTTGGTGTCGAGGATCCACGGCATGCCATAGGTCTTGCCGTCATAGTTCACGGTGGCCCAGGCGCCGTCGAACACCTTGGAGCGATCGAGATCCTTCAACCGGTCGGTGACATCGAGCAGGACGCCGTTCTGCGCGAAGGCGGCCGGCCAGATCACGTCGTAGAGCACGACGTCATAGCCGGCGCCGCCGGCGGCCTTGGAAGCGACGATCTTGTCGTAGAGGGCCTCGTAGGGCACGAATTCGGCGTTGACGGTGACGCCGGGATTTTCCTTCTCGAAGGCCGCCGTCATCGCCTTGACGTCGGCGTCGCTATAGGCGGCCTGCGCCATGAACAGGGCATTGAGCGTTTCGGCCCCTGCCGGCGACAATCCTGCCAGGGCCGTCATCGCCACTCCGGCCAGGACGGCCTTGTGAATTCCAGACATTGCAATCATCTCCCGCTTGCAATTCGATCGGCAGCCGGTGGCCGCCCTGCATGGTTCAAAGGCGCTGAGAGTTCTCGATGGCTCCCGACCATTTCTGCGCCCGGAAAAATTATTAACTCAATTTGTTTGAATGTAAACATGCTGCCATAGTCGCCGATGAAATCGGGAAGCCTTTTGCGATTTGACGGAAACACCCAGAATCGCAAAAACGCGCCGAACCAAAGAGTTAGAGCAAATGAGCGTTCTCATCCGGACGCGCTTTGCTCTGGGGAGTGAGTGGACATGGCAGGGCGCGAGAGCAACAGGGCGCTCCAACCGGGCCGAAGCGTCGCGGGAACCAATCTCGAATTCACCCGCTCCCACAACCGGCGCGTGGTGCTCGACACGGTGCGCAGGCTGGGGCCGGTCTCGCGCGCCGAGATCGCCCGGGAGACCGCTCTGACCAACCAGACGATCTCCAACATCGTCGAGGAACTGGAACAGGCCGGCTTTCTCCTCGCCGGCGAGCCCAAGCGCGAGGGACGGGGCCAGCCTTCCATTCCCTATGCCATCAATCCCGAGGGTGCCTGGTCGCTCGGCTTTCATGTCGATCACAGCGCCATCATCGCGGCCCTGGTCGACCTCACCGGCAAGCCTGTCGCCATCCGTGAGATCCCGGCCCAGCGCCCCTCGCCCCACAGCGCGGCGCCGGCCCTGCGGCGGCTCGCCGACGAGCTGACCGCTGAGGCCGGCATTCCCGCCTCGCGCCTGCTCGGCGCCGGGGTCGCCCTGCCCGTGCGGTTCGGGGTCGGCGCCATCACCACCGCCGGCCCGACCACCCTGCCCGGCTGGGACGATCCCGATGCCAGGCAGCATATCGCCGAGGCTCTCGCCCAGCCCGTGCAGATCGAGAACGATGCCATGGCGGCGGCGATCGGCGAGCGGCTGCACGGCGTCGCCCGCGCGATCGACAGTTTCGTCTTCCTGTTCCTCGACGAGGGGCTCGGCGCGGGCGTCTTCCTCGGCGGACAGCCCTGGCGCGGCGCCTCGCTCAATGCCGGCGAGATCGGCCACATGATCGTGGCGCCCAACGGCAAGCCCTGCCCCTGCGGCAATCGCGGCTGCCTGGAACGCTACCTCTCCCTGAGCGCCGCTCAGGAATTCCTCGCCGATCAGCCCGGCGCTCCGGCCCTGTCCGAACTGGACGGCGCGCCATCCGCGCCCGTCGAACGCTGGGTAGCGGACGCTGCCCCCTATCTGGCCGGGGCTGTCAACATCCTGGAATCGACCCTAGATCCCGAGACGATCCTGCTCGGCGGGCTGGCCCCGGCCGGCGTATTGGCCAGCCTGATCGAGAAGGCCGAGCCGCTGCCGATGTCGGTGGGCTCGCGCAGCGGCCGCCGCCTCCCCCGGCTGATGGCCGGCTCGGTGGGGCATCATACCGTCGTGCTGGGCGCCGCCTCGCTGCCGATCTTCGACGAGATCAATCCCCGCTTCGACGTGCTGCTGAAGCATTGAGCGTCATTGCGAGCGCAGCGAAGCAATCCAGGCACCGCAAGCGCCGCATTCTCCAGCTCTGGATTGCTTCGCTGCGCTCGCAATGACGGCAGGACTAGCCCTCGACCCGGCCCGGCGTCACCCGATAGACCGCGGCCCGGCCGGCGATCGCCTCGAAGGCGGAGGGGTCGGCCCCGGTCAGCCAGACCTGCGCGCCGAAGCTCTCGAGCCGGCCATAGAGGGCGGCGCGGCGCATCGGGTCGAGATGGGCGGCAACCTCGTCGAGCAGGACGATCGGCGTCATGCCGGCGAGACGGGCGACCAGCCTGGCATGCGCCAGCACCAGGCCGAGCAGCAGGGCCTTCTGCTCGCCGGTGGAGGCACGCTCGGCCGCGATGCCCTTCGGACCGTGCACGACGAGAAGATCGGTCAGATGCGGCCCGTCGAGCGTGCGGCCGGCGGCACGATCCCGTGGGCGCCCCTCACGCAGGGTCTGGCGATAGCGCTCCTCCACGGCCAGCGCCGGCTCGTCCAGCACGGCGTTCTCGATGGCGCCGTCGAGGGCGATGCGCGCATGGGGGAAGGGCGAGGCGGGATCGATCTCCTCCTCGATCAGGCCGGCGAGACGGCGCACCGTATCGGCGCGCGAGGCCGCCACCGCGATGGCGAGATCGGCGACTTCATGCTCGGCGGCGTCCAGCCAGCGCTGGTCGGCGCGGGGATCCTCCAGCAGGCGGTTGCGCGAGCGCAGCGCGCGTTCGAGCGCATTGACGCGGGTGCCGTGGCCGGCATCGACCGCCAGCACCAGCCGGTCGAGGAAACGCCGCCGCTCCCCGGCGGAGCCGGAGAACAGCCCGTCCATCGAGGGCGTCAGCCACACCAGGCGCAGGTGATCGGCAAAGCTGGCGGCGGAGGAAACCGGCTGGCGGTCGACGCGGTATTTGCGCGGGCCGCTCTGGGGGCCCTCCAGCCCGGTGCCGAGCTGCGCCGGGCCGAGCGCGCCCTCCACCTCGGCGGCAACGGCAAAGCTGCCGGGCCCATCCTCGCTGGCCATGTCCTCCAGATCCGCCCGGCGCAGGCCCTTGCCCTGGGTGAACAGCGAGATGGCCTCGAGCACATTGGTCTTGCCGGCGCCGTTCTGGCCGGTGAGCACCACCATGCCGGCATCCACGGCAAGATCGAGCCGCGGATAGGAGCGGAAGGAGGTGAGGATCAGGCGGGTGATGCGGGGCGAGATCATTCTTGGAGCGCGGACGTCCTGCTCCCGGCGCTAACTTTGCGGGGACAAGCGTGAAACAGGTGTGCCGATCTCCAGATCGGCATTGTTGCAACCGCCGTGCTCGCCAACATGGCAGATGCCGATCTGGAGATCGGCACACCGCATTTCGAGCGCCATCGCCTGCAGGGCAGACGCCGCGAGTTACCCGCACCTTCCCCGCTGGACGGAGAAGGCAAGTCGCGGCTTACACCCGCATCGGCATCAGCACATAGAGAGCGGCGGCGCCTTCGCGGTCCTGCACCAGGGTGGGCGAGCCCGGATCGGCGAATTTCAGCAAGGCGGTATCGCCGTCGAGCTGCGCCGCGATGTCGAGCAGATAGCGCGAGTTGAAGCCGATATCGAGCGGGGCAGCGTCGTAGTCGACCTCGATCTCCTCGGTCGCCGTGCCGGAATCGGGGTTGGTGACGGTGAGGACGAGGCGCCTGTCGGCCAGCGACAGCTTCACGGCGCGGCCGCGCTCGGAGGAGATGGTCGAGACGCGGTCGACGGCGGCGGTGAAGTCGGCGCGCTCGACGGTGAGCGCCTTGTCGTTGCCGACAGGGATGACGCGGGCATAATCGGGGAAGGTGCCGTCGATCAGCTTGGAAGTCAGCACCACCGGGCCGATGGTGAAGCGGACCTTGGCCTGGGACAGTTCGACCGAGACGATGGCCTCGGCATCTTCCATCAGCTTCTGGATCTCGCCGACCGCCTTGCGCGGCAGGATCACGCCGGGCATGCCGCTGGAGCCTTCGGGCGCCGGCAGCTCGACGCGGGCGAGGCGATGGCCGTCCGTGGCCACGGCGCGGATGCGGGTTTCGCCCTCGACATCCAGCGTGTGCAGATAGATGCCGTTGAGATAATAGCGTGTCTCTTCGGTGGAGATCGCGAACTGCGTCTTCTCGATGAGCTTGCGCAGATCGGCGGCCTTGAGCTGGAAATTATGCGGGAACTCGCCCGCCGCCAGATCCGGGAAATCCGAAGGCGGCAGCGTCTGCAGGGTGAAGCGCGAGCGGCCGGAACGCACGATCAGCTGGGTTGCCTCGCCGCCCCCCTCCAGCGAGACCTGGGCGCCGTCCGGGAGCTTGCGGACGATGTCGTAGAGGGTATGCGCCGGCACCGTGGTGCCACCGTCCATGGTGACGTCGGCAGGAGAGGACTCCACCACCTCCAGATCGAGATCGGTCGCTTTCAACAGCAGGCTGGCGCCCTGGGCCTGGATCAGCACGTTGGACAGGATCGGGATGGTGTTGCGCCGCTCGACGACGCGGTGGACGTGGCCCAGCGATTTGAGAAGGGCAGTCCGTTCGAGCGTAACCTTCATGGAATGCGTCCTGGCATAACGACCCGCAAGCGGACCGAGCTGCCGCGAGCGGTGGAAAAAGGGCGAAGACCATGCAATTTGCTTTGGCGAAAGGCAAGCCATCCCGCAGCTTTTTCAGGGTTTTCCCGAACATGTCGGGTTTGCGCCCGATCGCGATGCCGGGCCCGGGCAAGCCGCTTTCACCGGGCAGCCGTTCCTCACAATGTCGGAACGGGCTCCATCAGCACCACGACGCGTTGGAGGATGGCGAGCACCGCGATGAGGATGATGAGAATACGCAGGATCTGCTTGAAGCGCCCATCCACGGGCAGGCGGTCGATCACATACATCAACACCCAGCAGACGAGACCTATGACGACGATACCGATCAGCAGCGAGATCACACCAGACAGCATGCACACCTTCTCCGAGCGACCATGACAATGGTCGGCTCGGTAACGCGAATGTCGGCCCGGATGTTCCCGTTCGTCAGGTCAGAGGGATCATCACAGCCCGGCGATAGGCCGGGCGCTCGGTCAGGCGTTCGTACCAGGCTGCGAGATGGGGCAGGTCCGGCCGCTCGATCGGCATGTTGAACCAGCCATAGGCGAGGCAGCCGAGCGGGATGTCGCCGATGCCGAATTTTTCGCCCGACAGATAGGCCTGGCCGGCCAGCGCCTTGTCGGCGATCGCCAGCAGGCGGCCGCAGCTGTCGAGCCCGCGGGAGAGCTCGGTCTCGACCCGGTCCTGGGCGGTCCGGCGCACGACGTTCCAGAACACGTCGCGGAAGGGACCGGCGATGGTCGAGGTCGTCCAGTCCATCCAGCGCTCGGCCGACGCCTTGTCCTGGCGCGAGGACGGCACCAGCCGGCGCTCGGGGTCGCCCTCGGCCAGATAACGCACGACGGCATTGGATTCCCACAGCACGAAGCCGTCATCCTCGATGCAGGGCACCAGCCCGTTGGGATTGAGCGCGCGATAAGCGGGATCGTTGACCACGCCGAAAGCGCCGCCTGCATCGATGCGCTCATAGTCGAGCCCGAGTTCCTCGGCGCACCAGAGCACCTTCTTCACATTGGAGGAATTGGTGCGGCCCCAGATCTTCAGCATGTCGGTTCCTTCCACAGAGCGTTGAGGTTCACCCGCCCGACCTTTGTCATTGCCGGGCTTGACCCGGCAATCCAGCTCTTCCCGCCATACATCAAAGACGGGCCCCCTGGATGCCCGGGTCAAGCCCGGGCATGACAAAGCAAGCGCTTGAGTTATTTCCGAACGAGGTTCGGTCCTTCCCTGACGCCGCCTCACTTCGCCCGGATGAAGCCCACAATGTCCTTCACCGAGGCCATGATCGGGGCGGCGATCGCCCGCGCCCGGTCCGAGCCCTCGGCCAGCACCGCGTCGATATGGCCGGGATCGGCCATCAGGCGCTTCATCTCGGCGGTGATCGGCGAGATCTTCGCGACGGTGAGATCGGCAAGCGCCGTCTTGAAGGTCGAGAACTGGCCGCCGCCGAACTCGGCGAGAACCTCAGCCACCGTACGCCCCGCAAGGGCCGCGAAGATCGAGACCAAATTGTCCGCCTCGGGGCGGCCCTTCAGCCCCTCCTCCTCGCTCGGCAGCGGCTCGGGATCGGTGCGCGCCTTGCGGATCTTGGCGGCGATGGTGTCGGCATCGTCGGTCATGTTGATGCGCGAGAGGTCGGAAGGGTCGGATTTCGACATCTTCTTGGACCCGTCGCGCAGGCTCATCACGCGGGTCGCCGCCCCCTGGATCAGGGGCTCGGGCAGCGGGAAGAATCCGCCATTGAAGCCGTTGGCCGCGATGGAATCGCCGAAATCATTGTTGAATTTCGCCGCGATGTCGCGGGCAAGCTCCAGATGCTGCTTCTGATCCTCGCCGACGGGCACGTGGGTGGCGCGGTAGACCAGGATGTCGGCGGCCATCAGGGTGGGATAGGCGAACAGGCCCACCGAGGCCGCCTCCTTGTCCTTGCCGGCCTTCTCCTTGAACTGGGTCATGCGATTGAGCCAGCCCATGCGCGCCACGCAGTTGAACACCCAGGCCAGCTCGGCATGCTCGGCCACCTGGCTCTGGTTGAAGACGATATGGGCCTTCGGGTCGATGCCGGCGGCCAGGAAGGCGGCGGTGACCTCGCGAATGGCGCTCGCCAGGCTCTTGGGATCCTGCCAGAGCGTGATGGCGTGCTGATCCACCACGCAATAGATGCATTGATGGCTCTTCTGCATCTCGACGAAACGCTGGATCGCGCCGAGATAATTGCCCAGATGCAGGTTGCCGGTCGGCTGAACGCCCGAAAAGACGCGTTCCACGAACTTCGTCATGGCTGGAGGATTCCATATTGTCCAGGCAGCTTGTTCTCGATCGAGCCACCGGCGCGATCGAGAACAAGCTGCAAGATATCGAAAACGTGCACGATTTTCCGGCCAAGCCCGCCGCGGGCCTCACCGGAAAATCGTGCCTCGGCTAGCGCTTATGGCGGGCGCTGGCGCAAGACGCAAGTGCGGGCGGCAGGAACGGCTGGGCGATCGGGTGAAAGCGTTCCGGTCATCCCGGACGCGGTGCGGCCTGTAATGCTGCGCCGCAGAGGCGGGTCCGCAGGCAGAAAAGGGCCGCGCCACTTTGCGGCGCAGTGTGCACGGGATGACATTTTCCTTTCACCCGATGGCACAGCCCGCCCCGGCACTGGTGCAAGGCTCCAACTTGCCGGCTCCGTCCAGGCCCTGTACGCATGCGGAGCTGGAGCCTCGCCGTGACTGCATCTTCCCCCTCCCTGCGCGTGCTGATCGTCGGCGGCTACGGCATTTTCGGCGGACGGCTGGCGGAATTGCTGGCGGACGAGCCCCGCCTCACCCTCATCATCGCCGGACGCTCTCTGGCCAAGGCCGAATTCTTCTGCGCCAGCCGTCCCGTGCGGGCCCGCCTGTTCCCGGCCGAGTTCGACCGCGACCAGCCCCTCGAGCCGCAATTGCGCGCCCTGAAGCCGGACGTCATCGTCGATGCCAGCGGCCCCTTCCAGGACTATGGCAAGCAGCCCTATCGCCTGATCGAGGCCGCGATCGCCCATGGCGCCGATTATTTCGACTTCTCGGATGGGGCGGCCTTCGTGCGCGGCGTTACCGGCCTCGACGCGGCGGCCCGGCAGCGCGGCGTCGCCATCCTGTCCGGCGTCAGCAGTTTTCCCGTGCTTACCGCCGCGGTCGTCAGGCACCTTGCCGGCGCCTTCTCGCGCATCGATGCCATCCGCGCCGGCATCGCTCCCTCGCCACATGCGATCGTCGGCGAGAACGTGCTCAGGGCGATCGCCGGATATGCCGGTCAGGCCGTGCCTGCCCGGCGGCGCGGGCAGACCCTGCTCGTGCATCCGCTCACCGAAACCTGCCGCTTCACCATCGCGCCGCCGGGAAAGCTGCCGCTGCCCAACACGCTGTTCTCCCTGGTGGAGGTGCCCGATCTCCTGCTGCTCGCCGATCTGTGGCCGGGCCTGCGCTCGGTCTGGGTCGGCGCCGGCCCGCGTCCGGAGATCCTGCACCACTGCCTGATCGGGCTGAGCCTGCTGGTGCGCTGGAAAATCCTGCCCTCCCTCGCGCCGCTCGCCGGCCTGTTCCTCCGGGCAGGCCGCATCCTGCGCTGGGGCTCTCATCGCGGCGGCATGGTCGTCGAGGTCGAGGGCGCGGGGCATCGCGGCGAGAAGCTGGCCCGCGGCTGGCATCTCACGGCCGAGGGCGACGACGGCCCCTATATTCCGGCCATGGCGATCGAGGCCCTGATCCGCCAGCGCCTCGATGGCACCAGGCCGGAGCCGGGCGCCCGCTCGGCGGCTGGCGCCCTCACCCTGGCCGACTATGATCGCGTCTTTGCCGGCCGTCCCTTCGCCCATGGCACGCGCGACCTCGCCGCCGAGGCGAGCCTGCCGCTTTACCCGCGCATCCTGGGCTCGGCCTACCAGGACCTGCCGCCGGCCATCCAGGCCCTGCACCGGCATGAAGCGGGCCACGTCGTCAGCGGCCGCGCCAGCGTAGAGCGCGGCAAGGGGTTGTTGTCGCGGCTGGTCGGCGCCCTCGTCGGCTTCCCCGAGGCCGGCACGGATGTTCCGGTGCGCGTAACGTTCGAGATCGAGGACGGACGGGAGGTCTGGACCCGGGAATTTGCCGGGCGCCGCTTCCGCTCGGTCCAGACCGCCGGGCGCGGCCGCAACGCCTATCTGGTCGACGAACGTTTCGGCCTGCTGAGCTTCGCGCTGGCCCTCCTGGTCGAGGACGGCAGGCTGAAGCTCGTCGTGCGCAACTGGCGCTTCCTCGGCCTGAGGCTGCCCCGGTTCCTGGCTCCCTCTGGCGACAGTTTCGAGAGCGCCGAGGATGGGCGCTTCAACTTTCATGTCGAGATCGCCCATCCCCTGCTCGGCCTGATCGTGCGCTACAAGGGCTGGCTGGTCTCCGAACCCCGGAACTGAGCGCGGTCTCCGACGGCAATACAGTTCAGTTCGTGGATGGCTTCCAAATAGCCGGGTCAGGCCCGGCTATGACAATCCGGAGCTTTTTCCGGGATGACGGAGCGCATCGCCAAAGGCGTCCGTCATCTGGCGAGCTGGCCTCGAAGCGCCGTCGCTCACATCGCCTTCATGGCCTTGCGATGCTTCTTCATCATCTTCTTCTTGGCCATCTTCTTCATCGGCTTCTTCATGGTGTCGCCCTTCATCGCATCGCCCTTCATGGCTTCACCCTGCATCGCCGTCGGTTTCATCGTTTGCGACTGCATCGTGTTCGTCTGCGGCATCGCGTCCTGGGCTTGCGCCAGAGAGACCGTGGCGAAAGCCAGCCCCAGGCCCAACAGGCCCGCAGAGGCGAGTTTGGCAAGATGATCCATGATCCGTTCCTTTCTGTGATTGCGCCGGGGCGCAGGGAGAGCCGGACGAGCCGCCCGGCGGGTGGAGAGGCGAGGGTTTGGATGCCACCTCAATCGGTGGCGGCTGCCTGGATGGGCCCGCCATCCGGCGCCTGCAGCAGGATGGCGGTGCGCAGGCCGGCCGGCGCCGGCGCGATCGGCAGATCGAGAGCTTCGCCCTTCCAACGGCCGAGCCGGACCAGATCGTGCACGACATTCTTGTGCGGCAGGGTGCGGCCGGCATTCTCGCCGGCGCGCACCGGCACCTCGACCTGCCTCGGGTCATAGCGCACCAGCCAGATGTCGAGCCCGCTCCGGGGCGAGGCCTGGCGGCCGATGGCGACATGGCCGGATGAGACGGTCAGGCTCGGCGCGGCATCCGGCACGCCTGCCCCGGCGATCGCCGCATCGACCTCGGCAAGGTCGTTGCCGACCAGCGAGGCCCGGCCGTTCACCACCATTTGCGGCGTGAACGGACCGCTCTGCCCGAGAGGCCTTTCATAGGTCACCTGGCGCTGCGTGTAGTCAGGGCGCGCGAAGACGTCCTTCCAGCCCAGCCGGTCCCAATAGGTGACGCTGAAGCTCAGGGCCAGCACGCCGGGCCGCCGGCTGATCGCAGCCAGATTGGCATTGGCGGGCGGGCAGGACGAACAGCCCTGGCTGGTGAAGAGCTCCACCACGGTGAGCGGCCTCGCCTCGACCGGCGCCGCGCCACCGAGCAAGGGCACGATCAGGCCCAATGCCGGCAAAGCCAGCCGCAAAGCGCCAAAACATGGCCTCTTCGTCGATCGCCTCATCCACGGCCTCGTCAGTCTTCGACCCCGACAAGGGCCGCTTCCCAGATTTATTCGTCGGCGGGTCGAGGTTCGTTACAGGCTCACGGCCTCGTGATGATGTGGCGTTGGCATCGCGGATACCGCCGGAAAACACGCAAGGAGGCGTGAATTCGCTGCTGTTTCACCGATTCCCGGCGCTTCGCGCTTTCGTTCGGCGGCGGGGCGGTGTAAGAGGCGCCCACAATCGTCCCTGGAGCAGAGCGCGTTTTGGTGAAAACGCGTCTTTACTCTAGCGCCTTGGTTCGACGCGTCTTTGCAGTCTGGGATGATTCCACCAGACCGCAAGACGCTTTAGCTCATTCGAAACGTTTCAGGACATCATCGTGAAGGTCATCGCCAGTCAGATCCGCAAGGGCAACGTCGTCGAGATCGACAATCAGCTCTACGTCGTGCTCAAGGCCGAGAGTTTCTTCCCGGGCAAGGGCACGCCCACCACCCAGATCGACATGCGTCGCCTGTCGGACGGCGTGAAGACCGTCCAGCGCTACCGCACCACTGAGCAGGTGGAGCGCGCCTTCATCGAGACCAAGTCGCACACCTATCTCTATGAAGATGCGCATGGCTACGCCTTCATGAACATGGACAGCTACGAGCAGGTCGCGGTGCCGGCCGACGTGATCGGCGACCAGTCGGTCTATCTGGCCGAGAACATGGAATGCCAGATCAGCCTCTATAACGGCGTGCCCGTGGCGATCGAACTGCCGGCCCGCGTGGTCCTGGAAGTGACGGAAACCGAGCCGGTGACCAAGGGCCAGACGGCTTCCTCCTCCTACAAGCCCGCCACCCTCTCCAACGGCGTGCGCACCACGGTGCCGCCGCACATCACCGCCGGCACCCGCGTGGTGATCATGACGGAAGACGGCTCCTACGTCGAACGCGCCAAGGACTGAGCCAACCCATCAGCCCATTACGGCCCGTTCACGGGCTTGCTATTCGAAAGCCCTGGCTGCATTCGCCAGGGCTTTTCTTTCTTCCGGCGTCGGCCCATAGCGATTGGCTCCCCGCCCGCCTGGGATGAGACCGAGGACGAGAAGGCAGGCGGAGGCGAACATCATCGCCGCGCTTGTCAAGGTGATGGCGATGCCGAGTGGCACCCTGTCGTTCATGGCCAGATAGTACAGAACGGAAGGCGCCGCCCCCGAGGCGAAAATCACCGCCCTGGCAATCCATGGCGAGGCACCGATGTCGGAGAGGCGTCGGCCGGCCAGCCAGGCCAGCAGGATGGCGAAAAACGCCAAGAGGCCGGAGCGCCGCAACCCCGCTCCCAACTGCAAGGTTTCGAAGACACGAATACCCAGCGCAAAACAGCCCGCCACCAGGAGGAGGCCCAGCCAATAAGGCAGACGGCGCAGGCGGCCTCTTTCACGAAAGAGCTGGACCAGGACGCGCGGCATGATGGCGCTCAGACCGGTACCGACTCTGCCGCCGCCGCGATCTCCGCCTGGATCGCCTCGGCCGCAGCCTTGGGATCGGGAGCCGCCACGATGGGGCGGGCCACCACGAGATGGTCGGCCCCGGCGCGGATGGCATCGCCGGGCGTCATCACGCGCTTCTGGTCGCCGCTGTCGCTGCCGGCCGGGCGCACGCCCGGGGTCACCAGCAGCATGCTGTCACCCACCTTGTTGCGAGTGGATACCGCCTCTTCCGGCGATAGGATCAGGCCGGGCACGCCGATCGACATCGCCTGGGCCACACGCTGGGCCACCAGTTCGCTGACGCTCTGGCGATAGCCCGCCTCGGCGAGGTCGGCATCGTCATAGGACGTCATCACGGTGACGGCGAGGATCTTCAGGTCCGAGCCGCGGGCGCCTTCGACCGCGGCCCGCATCGTCTGGGGGAAGGCATGCACGGTGAGGAAGGTCATGCCCATGCCGGCAATGGCCTCGACCGCCTTGGTCACGGTGTTGCCGATGTCGTGCAGCTTCATGTCGAGGAAGATCTTCTTGCCCGAACGCGCCAGGTCCTGGGCAAAGGGCAGGCCGCCATTGAAGACGAGCTGATAGCCGATCTTGTAGAAGGTCACGCTGTCGCCAAGCCGGGTTACCAGGGCTTCGGCCTTGGCGACGCTGTCGACATCCAGGCCACAGATCAGGCGGTCTTTCGTATTCAAATCAGTTCCTCAGCAGTTGGCGATAGGTCCAGACGCGGGCGGGCGGTACGTTGCGCCAGATACGCGGCGACGCCTGCCAGGTGAAGAAGGCGTTCTTGGTGGGAATCGGCGAGGTCAGCGAATAGGTGAACTGGATGAAGGCCGCGTCGGGCTGCATCAGGGTGAAGGCCTGCGACAAGAGGTCGAGGCGCTGCCGTTCCGGCTTGGTCAGCAGCGGCAGGCCGCAGACCACGGCCGCAGCCTTGCCGGGAAGCCGGCCGTCCAGCGTCCTGGCCAGGGCATAGGCATCGCCCTGCACCACAGTCGCCCTGGGAAAGCGCCGGGAGAGGAGATCGCAGAATTGCGGGCTGTATTCGACAAGGACCAGGCGATCCTCGGCGACGCCTCGCTCGACCAGCGCCTGGGTGATCGGACCGGTGCCGGGCCCGATCTCCACCACCGGCCCTTCGGAGGCCGGATCGACGCAATTGGCCATTGCCTTGGACAGGAAAGGGCTGGAAGGCGTGATCGATCCCATCTGCAGGGGCTTTTCGGTCCAGCTGCGGAAGAACTGGGCGGCCTCGCCGAAACGCCTGGATGGCTTGCAATTGTCACGTCGCGCGCCGCCCTTGTGGACCATCGGCCTGCTCCTTGCTTGCCCCGTTCGCATCGCTATTGGCGAACGCCGCCGCCGTCAAGCGATCCCTGCGTCCGATCATCGCTATAAGGCCTCCTGAGGCGCCGGTGCAGCATGACCCGCAGCCCGCCATTCCGCCCGCACATCGGCGTCGGTCTCCTGTTGCCGCCGCCAGGACTGGGCTGCCAGGCGGCTGGGAGCGAGGCGGGCCAGCGCCCAGACCGCCATGGCGCGTACCAGCGCCGATCCGTCGACGAGAAGCCGTTCGGCCTCCTCGACAAGCCCCGGATCGCCGGAATTGCCGATGGCGATCAGTACATTGCGGATGAAACGGTCGCGCCCGATGCGCTTCACCGGGTTCTTGGCAAACAGCGCCCGAAAGGTCGGATCGTCCAGCCGCGCCAGTTCCGCCAGCCGCGGGGCCTGCAGTGCCTCCCGCGCCTTGAGTTTATGTTCGCGTGCCGCCACCGCGAATTTGTTCCAGGGGCAGGCCGCCAGGCAATCGTCGCAGCCATAGATGCGGTTGCCGATCGCCTCGCGAAACTCGGCGGGGATGGGTCCCTTGTTCTCGATGGTGAGATAGGAGATGCAGCGCCGGGCATCGAGCCGGTAGGGCGCGGGAAAGGCGGCGGTCGGGCAGGCATCGAGGCAGGCCCGGCAGGAGCCACACCGGTCCCGTTCCGGCGCATCGGCCTCGATTTCGGTGGCGCTGAAGATCGAGCCCAGAAAGAGCCAGGAGCCGAAGTCCCGGCTGACCAGATTGGTGTGCTTGCCCTGCCAGCCCAGGCCCGCCGCGGCGGCCAGGGGCTTTTCCATCACCGGCGCGGTGTCGACGAACACCTTGAGCGGTGCCCCTGTCACCTCGCCCCACCAGCGCCCGAGGCTTTTCAGCCGTTTCTTGATGACGTCGTGATAGTCGTCGCCCTGGGCATAGACCGAGATCAGCCCGCCGGAGCGATCGGAAAGCCCGGCCATCGGATCCCCGTCGGGGCCGTAGTTGACGCCCAGCATGATGATGCTGCGCACCTCCGGCCAGAGCGTGGCGGGGGCGCCGCGCTGCTCGGCGCGCTCCTGCATCCAGCCCATCTCGCCATGGAACCCTTCCTCGAGAAAGCGGCGCAGCCGTGCCGGCGCCTCGGGGATGGCCTCGGGCGTGGTGACGCGGACGACATCGAAGCCTTCCGCTTCGGCGCGCTGGAGGAGCTCTGTCTTGAGGGCGCTCACGGCGACCTCCTTGCGCGAGGCCACCGGCGTCCGGGGAACTGCCCCTCCGCAAAGTTCAAAAGCACTTGCACCGTCATCCCCGGCACGGCCGCAGGCCGTGGGCAACGGAACGCAGGCAGCCTCAAGCCGGAAAATACCAAGCTAGAAATCGAGATCCGCATAGGTGGCCGAAGGCGGCGTGCCCCGCAGCGTCTCGGCCAGGAGCGGGCGGAAGGACGGACGCGACTTGAGGCGGGCATACCATTCCTTGGCAGCCTGGTCCTCGTCCCAGGGCACGTCGCCGAGATAGTCGACGATCGACAGATGCGCCGCAGCCACGAAATCGGCGTAGGACAGCCTGTCTCCCGCCAGCCAGTTCCGCCGCCGCACCAGATATCCGACATAGCGCAGATGATAGCGCACATTCGATTTGGCCGCACGGATCGCCGCCGTATCCGGCGAGGAACCGCCCTCGCCGATCGGCAGGAAGCGCTTCAGGATCTTCTCGGTGATCAGATATTCGCTGACTTCGGCATAGAATTTGATGCTGAACCACTCGATCAGGCGGCGGGTCTCCACGCGCGCCCTGGCGTCGCGGGGCAGCAGACGCTGCTCGCCCAGGGCATCGCCATAGGCTTCGTCGAGATATTCGCAGATCGGCGAGGCGCCGGGCACGATCAGGCCGGTGGCGTCGATCATCACGGGCAGCACGCCGGCCGGGTTCATGTGCAGGAAGGCTTCGCGCCGCTCCCACGGCTTTTCCTCGACCAGATCGGTCGCCACGTCCATTTCGCTGAGCACGAGGCGGATGAAGCGCGATTGCGGGTCGACAGGATGATGAAAAAGCTTGGCCATTGAACCGTGAATCTGGAAACCGCGGATGAGGGCCCAAAGCAGGGCGAAGCGGATAACCGGTATACCCCCCCGTGCAACCGCCCGGCAACCGCCTTGCGCGAATAGAACACAGGCTCTGCGGTCGGCGGCGGAAAATGGCCGGCAGGGGTTAACGAGACATTGACGCCCCCGGGCCCGGCACTTCGCACCGCACAGCCCGGCACGCCGCCTGAAACGCCACGCGGCGCCTGGCCGCCTTTCCAGGTCTCTCCGTTGCCAGCGCGATCGTTATGCCATGTGGAAAAGTAACTTACAGATCTCCTATACGTCGGCGATAGGGATCGACAGATGTCGCAATCACAGGTGGTCTCGCGTGCAGCCCGCAACCTGTTCGTCTGCTGCCCCTTTCCCAAGAGGTAATATCGGAAGCATTGACATGAAGCGATTCAGCGCCAAATTGTTACAAAACGTTAACAAACAATAGTGTGGGAAGAAATAGCACTGCAAGGAGCGTGATCATGCCGGTAGACCTGACCGACAGCAAAGCCATTCGCAGCCTCATTCCGGCGCGCATGGACCGCCTGCCCTGGGCCCGCTTCCATTGGATGGTCGTGGTGGGCCTGGGGATCAGCTGGATTCTCGACGGCATCGAGATCCAGCTCGTTTCGGCCTCCGGCTTCAAGCAGAGCCTGGGCATGTCGAGCGCGGAGGTCGGCTTCGCGGGCACGATCTATCTGATCGGCCAGGTGGTCGGCGCCCTCTTCTTCGGCCGATTGACCGACCGCTGGGGCCGCAAGAAACTGTTCATCATCACGCTGGCGATCTATCTCGTCGGCTCCGGCGTGGCGGGTTTCGCCTGGACACCCTGGTTCCTCTATCTCTGGCGTTTCGTTGCAGGCCTCGGCATCGGCGGGGAATATACCGCGATCAATTCGGCCATCGACGAACTCATTCCGGCCAAATATCGCGGCCGGGTCGACATTGCCGTCAACGGCACCTATTGGGCCGGCGCCATGCTGGGCGCCATCGGCAGCTTCTATCTGCTCGACCACAGCCTGTTTGCCGAGAATGTCGGCTGGCGCATCGCCTTCTTCATCGGGCCGGTGCTCGGCCTGATCATCATCTTCCTGCGCCGGCACATCCCCGAAAGCCCGCGCTGGATGGTCACCCACGGCCAGGCCAGGGAAGCGGAGACCATCGTCGACGGCATCGAGGCCGGCGTGCGAGCGCAGGGCGTCACCCTGGCCCCGGTCGACGACAGCAAGGCGATGTATGTCAAGCCGGAGGAATCGGTCCCCTTCTCCAAGCTGGTGGACGTCTTCTTCCGCGAATACCCCTCACGTACCTTCCTCGGCATCACCATGATGGTGACCCAGTCCTTCCTCTACAACGCGATCTTCTTCACCTACGCCCTGGTGCTGCAGAACTTCTACCACCTCAACGAGTCGCAGACGGCGCTGTATTTCTTCCCCTTCGCCATCGGCAACCTGATCGGCCCGTTGCTGCTAGGGCCGCTGTTCGACACGATCGGCCGGCGCAAGATGATCTTCAGCACCTATGTGCTGGCAGGGCTGGTCCTGCTCGTCTCGGCCTATCTGTTCAAGCAGGGCAGCCTGAGCGCCAACACCCACACGCTGTTCTGGTGCGTCTCCTTCTTCTTCGCCTCGGCCGGTGCGTCCTCGGCCTATCTCACCGTCAGCGAGATCTTCCCGCTGGAAGTCCGCGGCCAGGCGATTTCCTATTTCTTCGCCGTCGCCCAGATCGTCGGCTCGATGGGCCCGCTGATCTTTGGCTATCTGGTCGGTGACGGCACGCAGCGCGATCCGCTGTTCTGGGGCTATGTCGTCGGTTCGGTGGTGATGATCTTCGGCGGCGTGGTCGCGCTGATCTTCGGCGTCGATGCCGAAGGCAAGGGGCTGGAGGATATCGCCGATCCCCTCACCAAGGTCAGCGTCACCGTGGAGGGGGCGCTCGGGCCGCAGGCGCTGCGCTAGGGCGGCGCACGGGGCGCGTTCAACCATGGGCGCGCCCTGCGGTGGAGGTCGGTTCATCGAAGCCCGTCATCGCGAGCGAAGCAATGATAGGGCGGGTATTGCGGCGACATAACCTCCACCCCGCCGATCGGTCTAGCCCCGTGACAACCACCGCGGCGCGCCGGACAAGGCAAGAGATAGTGGAAGAACAGGCATCCAATTCAGCCACATTTCCTTCCAGACTGGCGGCCATCACAGGCCGATCGAAGAAATGGGTGAGGAAATGGCTGCCGTCACGGAGGATCTCGTCAAGCTCTATGCTCAGTCCGATGCCCTGGCGCTCGGAGAGCTGGTGCGGACCAGGCAGGTCAAGGCTTCGGAACTGGTCGAGACGGCGATCGAACTCGTCGCCCGCCTCGATCCCAAGCTGAACAGCGTCGTCATTCCGACCTTCGATGTCGCGCGGCAGGTCGCGGAGGCGCCGGGCACGGGCCCGTTCGCGGGCGTGCCGTTCCTGCTCAAGAATCTCGGCACGCAATGGAAGGGCACGCCCCTGACCTCGGGGCTCGCCTATCTCCAGAACTATGTCTGCCCCGCCGATTCCGAAATCGGCCGCCGCATGCGCGCCTCCGGCCTCGCTCCGATCGGGCGCAGCAACACGCCGGAATATGGCTGGTGCATTTCCACCGAGCCGCGCCTCTACGGCCCCACCGTCAATCCCTGGAATCCGGCTGTTACCGCCGGCGGCTCGAGCGGCGGCTCGGCGGCGGCCGTCGCGGCGCGCATCGTTCCGATCGCCGATGCCTCCGATGGCGGCGGCTCGATCCGCGTGCCGGCCTCCTGCTGCGGCGTGGTCGGTCTCAAACCCTCGCGCGGGCGCGTCAGCTACGGGCCCTTCGACGCGGATCTGTGGTTCGGCTGCATCTATTTCCTGTGCAACAGCCGCAGCGTGCGCGATACCGCCGCCTTTCTCGACGTCGTCGCCGGCAATCTGCCGGGCGATCCCTATACGGCGCCGCGCCCCGAGGAGAGCTGGCTGTCCCTGCTCGCCAGGCGCCCCAAGGGCCTGAAGATCGGCTACACCCTCACCGCCCCCTTCGGCGATCCCTATGCGCCCGAGGTGAAGGCGGCGGTCGAGGACGCCGTCCGGCTGCTGGAGAGCCTCGGCCACACGGCGGAGGAATATCGCTTCGAGGTCGATCTCGAGGAAGCCTGGTGGCGCTACAACGACATCATCGCGGTGGAGACCTCGACCGAATTCACCCAGCACGCCAAATTCGCGGGGCGCCCGCCCGAAGAGGCCGATCTCCAGCCCTTCAACTGGTCGATGCTGGAATATGCCAGGACGCTGTCGGCGACGCAGTATTCGGCCAGCATCGGTGCCGTGCGCAAGGCAGCCCAGCGCATTGCCATGGAGCTTGCGCCCTTCGACGCCTTCGTCACGCCCACCTTGACGCAGCCGCCGCGCCCGGTCGGCTACTGGTCGATGGAGGACGGCAATCGCGAGCGCTATCTGGCGCGCTGGTCGGACGCCGCCTTCATGTTCGCCTTCAACATCTCAGGCCTCCCGGCGATGTCGGTGCCGCTCGGCATGGCCGACGGCAACAAGCCCGTGGGCATCCAGTTCATCGGCCGCCACGGCGACGAGGCGACGATCCTGCAGCTCGCCGCGCAGGCGGAGGAAGCCGCGCCCTGGATCGGGCGCAAGCCGCAGGTGTGCGCCATCTGACAATCGCGGTCTGACAATCGTGATCTGAAGCGTCGCGCAGCCCCTCACCCGTACCCTCTCCCCGTAAGAACGGGGCGAGGGTACGGGTGAGGGGCTGCGCAAGCGCCAGCGGGTTATGGAAAAAGCCCTCCCCCAGACAAACGGAGGAGGGCTTTTCAGATCTGCTTCGATGCCGCGGCGGCCTCAGGCCGTCAGGCCGCCCGCCAGGCTCGGCAGGTCGAAGGGGCGGAAGCCGAAATGCGACAGCCAGCGCACATCGGCGTCGAAGAAGGGGCGCAGGTCCGGCATGCCATACTTCAGCATGGCGATGCGGTCGATGCCCATGCCCCAGGCAAAGCCCTGATATTCGTCGGGATCCAGGCCGCAATTGCGCAGCACATTGGGATGCACCATGCCGCAGCCCAGGATTTCCAGCCAATCCTCGCCCTCGCCGAAGCGGATCTCGCCGCCCTTGCGCGAGCACTGGATGTCGACTTCCATCGACGGCTCGGTGAAGGGGAAGAAGGAGGGACGGAAGCGCATCTTCACCGAAGGCACTTCGAAGAAGGCGCGGCAGAACTCTTCCAGCACCCACTTCATGTGGCCGACATGGCTCACCTTGTCGATGACCAGCCCCTCGACCTGATGGAACATCGGCGTGTGGGTCTGGTCGCTGTCATGGCGATAGGTGCGCCCGGGCACGACGATGCGGATCGGCGGCTTCTGGCTCAGCATGGTGCGGATCTGCACCGGACTGGTATGGGTGCGCAGCACCTTGCGCTCGCCCTTCTCGTCGGGCGCCAGGAAGAAGGTGTCGTGCATCTCGCGGGCCGGATGGCCGGGCGGGAAGTTGAGCAGGGTGAAGTTGTATTCGTCCGTCTCGATATCCGGGCCTTCGGCGATGGCGAAGCCCATATCGGCGAAGATCGCGGTGATCTCGTCGATGACCTGGCTGATCGGGTGAATGCGGCCGAGCTCGGTGCCGCTCTCGCGCACCGGCAGCGTCACGTCGACGGCTTCCGCCACCAGGCGCGCTTCCAGCGCGGCGGCCTTCAGCACGGTCCTGCGCTCGGCCAGCGCCGCGGTGACGCGGTCCTTGACGACATTGATGGCGGCGCCCGCCTGCCTGCGCTCTTCCGGCGCCATCTTGCCGAGGGTGGCCAGGCGCTCGGAGATCGAGCCCTTCTTGCCGAGCGCCGAGACGCGCACCGCTTCCAGGGCCGCCTCGTCGCCGGCGGCGGCGATCTCGGACAACAGGGTCGTTTCCAGGCTGGTCAGGTCGTTCATCGTCACTTCCTCAAATCGAGGTGCCTTCTAGCCTATTTCAGGCGGAAAAGGGAACCGCATTCGACAGATCAGGCACTGCAGATTTGCGCCACCGAATAACGGTTTTGCACCCGAACCGACGAAAAAAGCGGGAATTGCGGCCCCGGGATACCCCCGGCAAAATGGCGCTCAAGCGCCCGATGAATGGCTGCGATGCCCTTCCCGGCGGCATTTCGAACCCCGCTTTTCTATCATCTGAATGATTCACATATTCGCTAATTATCTAATTAATCAATCTTGAAAATATTTAAAAACCCGTGTTATCAAGGGCTTGTGAGCAGCCTGGCGAAAATGGCGAAGGGATGATGACGGTCGACAAGGTCTTCGAAGCGCTTTCCTCACCGCCACGACGGCGGATTCTGGCCGATCTGTCGCGGGCCGACATGACGGCTGGGCAGGTGGTCGAAAAGCTCGCCGATGCGATGTCGGCGCCGGCGGTTTCCAAGCATCTTTCCATTCTGGAGAATGCCGGCCTGGTCCGGCGCGAGCGGCGGGGCCAGAACGTGCATTACGGCCTCAGGCGCGAGACGCTCGCCAACACGCTGCTGGAATTCCTGTCCGCCTTCGAGCCGGCGGTCAGGCCCGATGGCGCCGACTCGGCGCTGGAGCGCATCCGCCGCAACATGCTGTCGGGGCGCGGGCTCTAGAGCAAAGCGCGTTCAAGCGTGAACGCTTATTTGCTCTAGCTCATTGTTCTGACGCGTCTTTGCGATTCTTGGTGACTCCGTCTAATCGCAAAACGCTATAGGGCATGTCGTCGGGTGCGCGGGCATCTCGCCCGTTCTTCTTTGCCTGCAACCGCTGGGCTCTTGCAGTGCCGGGCGCAACGGCTCAATAGAGTCGGACCGTCCTATCGTTCGATGCAAGGTCTCCATGCCGTCTCCCGACAATTCCGCGCCCACCAACATGCTGTCCACCGTCGAGGCTCTTACCCCCGAGACGCGCGCGAAGGTCGACGAATTGCAGCGAACCGAAGCGCCGGCCTACCGGCTGGCCGCGCTCGACCCCGACTTCATGCTGGGCGATTCCACCCGAGGCGTGCGCTTCCAGCTCGAATACGCCAAGGCGCAGGAGGGGATGAAGGCGGCCCATATCCGCTCCACCATCGTGGTGTTCGGTTCGGCCCGCGTCAGGGAGAACGCGCCCGGCAATCACGGCCGCTGGTACAAGGAGGCGCGCACCTTCGGCTACATCGCTTCGCGCCGCGGCGGCGCCCTCAACGAGGATGGCGGCGGGCGCTTCAACGTGATCGCCACAGGCGGCGGCCCGGGCATCATGGAGGCCGCCAATCGCGGCGCCGCCGAGGCCGGCGCTCCCACCATCGGCTTCAACATCACCCTGCCGCACGAGCAATATCCCAACCCCTACACCACCCCTTCCCTCTCCTTCCGCTTCCACTATTTCGCCATGCGCAAGATGCATCTGGCCATGCATTCGGCGGCGCTGGTGGTGTTTCCGGGCGGCTTCGGCACGCTCGATGAATTGTTCGAGATCATCACCCTGCGCCAGACGGGCAAGATGTCCTTCTGCCCGATCGTGCTGATGGACAAGGCTTATTGGACCCGGATCATCAATTTCGACGCCCTGGTCGAGGAAGGCTTCATCAAGGCCGAGGACCTGACCCTGTTCGACTTTGCCGAGACGGCCGAGGAATGCTGGTCGATCCTGGAGCGCAAGGGTTTGACCGCCCCGAGCGAATAGGCTTCAGGACGGGTCGAATTCGGCCTTGGCGCACCAGGCGAGCGTCGCCGGCTCGAATGCCGGGCGCTTGCCTGCGCCATCGCCGAGCCCCGCGGCAAGGGCTCGTTCGACCTCCTCCCGGCTGGCATAAAGAGGCAGCGCTTCGCAGACGGCCGGAATCACCCATAACCGGTTGTTCAACGCGTGCGGCCGCCCTCTGTCGTCGACGACGGCGCCGGTGACTTTGAGGACGCCGCCGCCCGGCCCGACCTGAATGCTGCCCACTCGGCTCACCGGACGATTTCGATGGCGCCCCTCGGCTGCATTGACGGCATCGGTCCGCGTGCGGATGAAAGCCAGGGCACCGTCACTGCCGAAGCAATAGGTGATTTTTTCGCGGGCCAGTTCGCCGATCTGGCGTTCGAGGCGCAAAACGGCCGGCTTCTTCCGGTCCGCGCGCCAATATTGGAAGGTGTCGTGGCCGGGCGCACCGCGGCGCCAGCCGAGCCAATCCTCGCCGCCGACGTGCTGGCAGGCCTGCCAGGTCCGGCGGCTCTCGCGCAACGCCTGCGCATCCGCGCGCACCGGGACCGTTGATGCCACAATGGCGACCGCGGTCAGAGACATCCATATCCGCATGCGCGCTCCCCGGGTGGAATGCAAACATTGTGACGATACGCCCGGCCGGATCACCTCGCCATCTCCACGGGAACAAGCCGGCCAGCACGGTCCACAATAGGAGCGCCTTCGGCTGCACGGGCATCTTGCCCGCTCTTGGACACACTGCGTTCGCCGGAAGGCAAGAACGGCAAGATGCCATGCACCCGGAGAAATCCCGGCAGACTACCGCGCGACGGCTGCCCAGAAGCTTGCCTTGCGGCCATGCTGCTGGCGCAGATAGGCCCGCCAATCGGCATGGCTGAGGCGTCCCAGCTTCGACAGCGCTGCGGGATCGAGCCGCGTGGCGAGATCGTCCAGCCTGGCGAGATAGGCGGCGCCATGGCCATAGGCCGCCGACTTGCCCTTCATCAGGATGTCTTCGACCAAAGCGCGGTAGAGCAGGCTGGCGGCAAGAGGCTGCTCCTCCTGCAGCCTGTCCGCCACCCATTGCAGCACCTGGTAGTGGCTGCCGTCCCAGACCAGGCCGAAATCGAGCACCAGCCGGGCGGCATGATCGAGGCGCGGCCATTCGGTCAGGAAATGAAGGGCGCGGTAGCGCGTCTTGGCGGTCAGGGCATGGGCGAAGGCCCTGTCGAGTACCTCGAACTCGGCGAAATCATCGAGCCTGGCGAGATAGGCCCGCAAGATGCCGGGATCGAGCGTCGCCTCGAAGGTCGCCCAGCGCAGTTCCTGGGCTTCCTGCCTGCGGCCGAGCACCTCCAGGATGCGCGCCTTGAGACCGCTCCGGGCCGGCAGCCGGAAATCCCGCCTGACCACGCCATCCGCAAGATCCAGCGCATCGGCATAGGCAAGCCGCGAGGGCTCCTCGATATCCAGCCAGGACAGGGCCTCCTCTGCCCGGCCGGCTGCGAGCAGTTTCTCCGCGACGGCAAGCCCGTCACGGGACTCGCGGGGCTTCTCGTTTTCCAGAGCGATCCAGGCATCGAGGTCGTCCCGCCTGACGGCGATGGCCTGGCGCAATTCCCGATAGGGACCAGCCCTATAGGCCGATTGCAGTGTCGCCACCTTGTCCGCCAGCAGGCGGTCCCATCGATCCAGATCCGCCGCCGAGGCCTGCTCCAGAAGGGAGGCGATCAAAGCGGGCGCGATATCGCCGGCCCTGTCCGTAAGAGCCATCACCCTGTCGGGCAGGCCGGCAAGATCGGCCGGCTCCAGCCGGGTTGCCAGCGGCCCCAGGGCCGACACCGCCTCGTTATAGAGATCTTCGAGGCGGTTGGAGGACAAGGCCCGCGCGAAAACGTCCGCCGCGGTGGCGATGAAACGCAGCAGCAGATCAACGGCGAGCGGCGCGGAACCGGGACCGATCTCCCCAATGATATTGGCGAGCGTCGCCGCCAGATCCTTCTCGAATTCCTTGATCTTGGGCCAATCGATGAAGGAGCGCGCCTTTTCCAGCGCCGCCAGGCGCCGTTCCACCAGTTTGGCGACCGCCTCGGGCCCCTGGGCACCGGCGAGCGCCGCGGTCACCCGCTTGCGGAACGCCGGATTGGCCTGCGCCTCCTCGACGATCAGCTCCGCCAGCTTGGCCGGGCCGAGTTCGGCAAGGCTCGCCGGCGTCAATTTCGATTTCGCGGCCATGTCGGCACTCCCTGGATGGCGGCTGGGCCGTTCACCCAGTTTGCAGCGCTCGGTGCGATTTGGCAGCCCCAAATGAAAAACCCGCCACGTTGCCGTGGCGGGTTTTCCAAGAACAATTGCGGCAAGCTGCAGCTCAGGCGGCAGCCTTGACCTTCTCGACCAGGGCCTTGAAGGCTTCCGGCTCGCGGATGGCGAGATCGGACAGCACCTTGCGGTCGATCTCGATGCCGGCCTTGGCCAGGCCCGCGATGAACTTCGAATAGGTCAGGCCAAGCTCGCGGACAGCGGCGTTGACGCGCTGGATCCACAGAGCGCGCATGTTGCGCTTCTTGAGCTTGCGGCCGATATAGGCGTATTGCATCGAACGATCGACCGCCTGCTTGGCGATACGGATCGTGTTCTTGCGGCGGCCGTAAAAGCCCTTCGCCGCGTCGAGTGTCTTCTTGTGCTTTGCATGGGACGTAACGCCCCGTTTCACGCGTGCCATCTGCTGATCTCCTTAAGGTTTCGCGTTGCCGTGGCGATCAGCCGTTCGGCAGGAAATACTTCTTCACGTTGTCGCCGTCCGTCTTGAAGAGGACGCGCGTGCCGCGAAGCTTACGGATCTGCTTGTTGGTACGCTTGATCATGCCGTGGCGCTTGCCCTGCTGGGCGTGCACCACCTTGCCCGATCCCGTGATCTTGAAGCGCTTTTTGGCGCCCGACTTGGTCTTCATCTTGGGCATTTTGCTCGTCTCCGAATAAAAAAGGCGCCGAAACCTGTTGGGTTCCGCCACCGGTAAGCCGTGTGCTTTTTGAAAAGCGCCCGAGCCAACAACATCGCCACGGCAGCCCTTATCAGCCGGTCGATGCGGGGAAGCCGGGTCTATAGCGACATGCCGGGAGAAAAGCAACAGGCCGGGCGGTTCCGGCCTCCAATTTCGGCGCATTTTGCGGGCACTGAGCAGTTCCCGCTGGGCCTCGTGGCGGCGATCCTATCCGCACTGACGATAGGTATGCACCAGCGGGGTCTTCTCGCCGTCAACGGTCGCGTGGGAAACCGCCGCCAGTTCCTTGCCGATCTTCACCAGGATGACGGTGTAGTCGAAGGTTTCTCCTTCGCTGTCTTCCGACATCTGCAGCCGCCAGGTCGGGGGATCCTTGGCGATCTGCGTAACGGCACTGGCCCGCCCGATGCTGCCCTCCTCCGTCCATTCCTTGCCCTCGACCGTGATCCGCAGCGGCGCCTCGCCCCGCAGATCCTTCTTGCTGGCGCAGCTTTCGACATCGCGGGTCCACACGCCCTGCGCCTCGGCGGGAAAGGCCACGTCGGCCTTGCCCTGCGCGGCCAAGGCTGTCGGGACAAGGCAGGAAACGGCGAGGAGCATAAAGCGCAGACGACGTGGCATGAATTCTCTCCGGATGATCGGCCGGCGCTACCGCCGCCCCCGATTCGTCTCTAGAGCAAAGCGCGTTCAAGCGTGAACGCTTATTTGCTCTAACTCATTGTCCTGACGCGTCTTTGCGATTCTAGGTGACTCCGTCTAATCGCAAAACGCTCCAGCACGGCCATGCCCGCTTCTTGGATACGCCCGGAACAATCGAGCGTCGGCCCCGTCACGCGGCGGCACCCTTGGCCAGCCTCCGGATCGCCTGCGGCGGCTGGCCGAAAGCGCGCAGGAAGGCGCGCCGCATGCGCTCGCGATCGGCAAACCCGGTCTCCCGAGCCACGATGTCGATGGGATGGAGGGTCTGTTCCATCATCAGCCGCGCCGCCTCGACCCGCAGATTCTCCACCGCCTTGGCCGGCGACTGGCCCGTTTCGGCGCGAAAGGCGCGGCTGAACTGGCGCGGGCTGAGATGGGCGACCTCGGCAAGCTGCTCGACGGACAGCGGCGTGTGCAGGTTGCGCCTGGCATAGGTGAGCGCGGTCTGGATCCGGTCCGACTTGGCGTCGAGATCGAGCAGGTTGGAATGCTGCGACTGGCCGCCGCCGCGCCGGTGATAGAGCACGAGCTGGCGGGCCACGATGCGGGCGAGCTCGGCGCCGTGATCCTCCTCCACCATGCCGAGGGCGAGATCGACGCCTGCGCTCATGCCGGCCGAGGTCCAGATCTGGCCATCGGCGATGAAGATGCGGTCTTCGTCCACCTTGAGCCGCGGAAAGCGGGCCTGCAGGTCGCGCGTCCACAGCCAATGGGTGGTCACCCGCCGGCCGTCGAGCAGTCCCGCCTCGGCGAGCACGAAGGCGCCGGTACAGATCGAGGCGACGCGGCGGGACAGCGCCGGCGCCCGCCGCACATAGCCGACGACATCAGGCGTCGGCGGATCGACATCGGGCGTGCCGCAGACCACCAGCGTGTCGAATTCGGGCTCGTCGAAGCGAAGGCTGTCGAGCGTGGGGCCGACGGAGCTGCGCACGGGGCCTCCGCTTTCCGAGACGATGGCAATGTCATAGAGGGCCTTGTCCGCCGCATAATTGGCGAATTCGAAGGCCGAGAGAGCGGCAAAGCTCATCAACTGGAAATTGGGCGAAATCAGAAAGCCGACGCGTTGCATGAGCGCCTCCATTCTTGTCCTGAAAGGTGGCATATATGACATTTGAGACAAAAGCCAGCGGATCTAATCTCCGGCCATTGCAACCCATGGAGATTTCCCATGTCCGCCACCTCCAAAGTGTCCGCCACATCCAAAGGCACCGTGCTGATCACGGGCGCCTCTTCCGGCATCGGCGCCGTCTATGCCGACCGCCTCGCCCACCGCGGCTATGACCTGATCCTCGTCGCCCGCAGCGAGGACAAGCTCAAGGCCCTCGCGGACCGTATTGGCAAGGCGACCGGCCGCCATGTCGGCATCCTCGCGGCCGACCTCAATGCCCGCGACGGCCTTGCCGCCGTCGAGGCCGTGCTGAAGAGCGACAAGAGCATCACCGGACTGGTCAACAATGCCGGTTTCGGCAGCGCGACGCCCCTGCTCCAGGCCTCGGCCGAGAAGATGGAGGACATGATCGGCCTCAATGTCACCGCGCTCACGCGGCTGACCTATGCCGCCGTCCCCGGCCTCGTCGAGCGCGGCGGCGGCACCATCGTCAACATCGCCTCCATCGTGGCGATCGCGCCGGAACTGCTGAACGGGGTCTATGGCGGCAGCAAGGCCTATGTGCTCGCCTTCAGCCAGAGCCTGCACCACGAACTCGCCGACAAGAACATCCGCATCCAGGCCGTCCTGCCCGGCGCTACCGCCACCGATTTCTGGAACGTCCTCGGCGTGCCCGTCGAACAATTGCCGGAGAGCATCGGCGTGATGTCGGCCGAGGACATGGTGGACGCCGCCCTCGCCGGCCTCGACCAGGGCGAGGTGGTGACGATCCCGGCCCTGCCCGAACTCGCCGACTGGGCCGGCTTCGAGGCAGCCCGCAAGAGGTTGTCGCCGAACCTCTCGCATCCCAAGCCGGCCGCGCGCTATCGGGTCGGACAGGCCAGCGCCGCCTGAACGGAGCGACAACAAAAAGGGCGGCCCGGCGGGCCGCCCTTTCTGATTTGCAGCACTGGAAGCCCGCCTTACTCGGCGGCGGCTTCGCCTTCGGCCTTGGCCTTCTTTTCCAGATCCTCGCCGGTGGCCTGGTCGACGGCCTTCATCGACAGGCGCACCTTGCCGCGCTCGTCGAAGCCGAGCAGCTTGACCTTGACCTTGTCGCCTTCCTTGACCACGTCGGTGACCTTGTTCACGCGGTTCGCAGCCAGCTGCGAGATGTGAACCAGGCCGTCCTTGGCGCCGAAGAAGTTGACGAAGGCGCCGAAATCGGTGGTCTTGACCACGGTGCCGTCATAGATCGCATTGAGCTCGGGCTCGGAAGCGATCGACTTGATCCAGTTGATCGCGGCCTTGATCGCGGTACCCGAAGCCGAGGCGACCTTGATGGTGCCGTCGTCCTGGATGTCGATCTTGGCGCCGGTCTTTTCGACGATCTCGCGGATGACCTTGCCGCCCGAGCCGATCACTTCGCGGATCTTGTCGACCGGGATGGTGATCACTTCGATGCGCGGGGCATGCTCGCCGAGCTCGGCGCGGGCGCCGGACAGAGCCTTGGCCATCTCGCCGAGGATGTGGAGGCGGCCGCCCTTGGCCTGCTCCAGAGCGACCTTCATGATCTCTTCGGTGATACCGGCGATCTTGATGTCCATCTGCAGCGAGGTGATGCCGTTCTCGGTGCCGGCCACCTTGAAGTCCATGTCGCCGAGATGGTCCTCGTCACCCAGAATGTCGGAGAGCACGGCAAAGCGCTCGCCTTCCAGGATCAGGCCCATGGCGATACCCGCGACCGGGGCGCGCAGCGGCACGCCGGCATCCATCAGCGCCAGCGAGGTGCCGCAGACGGTGGCCATTGAGGAGGAACCGTTGGACTCGGTGATCTCCGAGACGACGCGGATGGTGTAGGGGAACTCGTGCTGCGGGGGCAGCATCGGGTGAACGGCGCGCCAGGCGAGCTTGCCGTGGCCGATCTCGCGGCGGCCGGGCGAGCCCATGCGGCCGGTCTCACCGACCGAGTAGGGCGGGAAGTTGTAATGAAGCAGGAAGCGCTCCTTGTAGGTGCCCTCCAGGCTGTCGATGAACTGCTCGTCGTCACCGGTGCCCAGCGTGGCGACGGCCAGGGCCTGCGTCTCGCCGCGGGTGAACAGGGCGGAGCCGTGGGTGCGCGGCAGGATGCCGGCTTCGGCCACGATCGGGCGGACCGTCTTGACGTCGCGGCCGTCGATGCGGGTGCCCTTGTCGAGGATGTTCCAGCGCACGACCTTGGCCTGCAGCTCGTGGAAGACCTCGGCGATCTCCTGCTTGGTGTAGGCCGGGTTTTCCTCGCCCTCGGGCAGGAAGTGGGCCACGACCTTGGCCTTGGCAGCATCGACGGCGGCATAGCGCTGCTGCTTGGCCGTGATCGAATAGGCGGCGCGCAGATCGGCCTCGACCACGCCGAGCATGGCCTTCTCCAGCTCCGAACGATCGGCCGGCTGGAAGTCGCGCGGCTCCTTGGCCGCCTTCTCGGCGAGGCGGATGATTGCCTCGATCACCGGCTGGAAGCCGGAATGGCCGAGCATCACGGCCTCGAGCATGGTCTGCTCGGAGAGCTCCTTGGCTTCCGATTCCACCATCAGCACAGCGTCGGCGGTGCCGGCGACCACGAGCTCGAGCGAGGATTCCTTCATCTCGTCGATCGTCGGGTTGAGCTTGAGCGCGCCGTTGATGTAGCCGACGCTGGCAGCGCCCACCGGGCCCATGAAGGGCACGCCGGAGAGCGTGAGGGCGGCCGAGGCGGCAACCATCGAGACGACGTCGGTGTCGTTGATCAGGTCATGCGACAGCACGGTGACGATGACCTGGGTGTCGTTGCGATAGCCGTCGACGAAGAGCGGGCGGATCGGGCGATCGATCAGACGGGAGATCAGGGTCTCGCGCTCGGACGGACGGCCTTCACGCTTGAAATAACCGCCGGGGATGCGGCCGGCCGCGAAGGCCTTTTCCTGGTAGTTGACGGTCAGCGGGAAGAAATCGACGCCGGCCTTCGGCTCCTTGGCCGAGACGACGGTGGCCAGTACCGTGGTGTCGCCATAGGTGGCAAGCACGGCGCCGTCGGCCTGACGGGCGATCTTGCCGGTTTCGAGGGTCAGCTTGCGGCCGGCCCATTCCAGCTCTTCGCGATAAATTGTGAACATTAAGGATCAATCCTACTCTTGTGGATCGACCGGACGAGGCAGGGCGTCAACCAATGGCGCCTGAAACAAAAGCGGCCATCGCAAGATGGCGGGAAGCATCCTGACGCTCAACGTCCGAGGGTTGCTTCCTGCGATCCTGCCATGGCCTGCTGCCTATCCGGTCTGTGGGCTTTCGCGCCGGCCCCATGCCGCCGCGTCCCGGTCTTGAAAGGGAACAGCCCGAAAGGCCTGGAGCCTTCCGGGCTTGATCGGTCTTAGCGGCGGATGCCGAGACGCTCGATGATCGACTTGTAGCGGGCTTCGTCGCGCGACTTGAGATAGTCGAGCAGCGAGCGGCGCAGAGCCACCATCTTGAGAAGGCCACGACGGGAGTGGTTGTCCTTCACATGCGACTTGAAATGGCCGGTCAGATTGGTGATGCGCTCGGTGAGGATCGCGATCTGGACTTCCGAGGAACCGGTATCACCGGCCTTGGAGCCATATTCCTTGATGAGCGCGGTCTTGCGCTCTTGGCTGATCGACATCGGGTCTTCCTTTCATGAAGCATCGCGGCGCGGAGCGCGCGATTGCCGGTACCGTCTTGCGACGAAAGGGCCATCTGGCCAGGATCGCCGTCCACCAGGGCCCGGCCGGGATGTCGTCCAGCGGGGTCGGCGGGGGCGGGCAAAATCCGGCACATCCGCGCCGGGATGCGGCCCTATAGTCGAAGCGCGCCCAAAAAGCCAGAAAAAAGCAAGCGCGGGTGAAACGCCGTTCGCTTAGGGAGACACCGCTCCGATTTGTCATAGCCGGGCTTGACCCGGCTATCCAGTCCCCCCGACGCAATCGAGCAAGAGGCCGGATTGCCGGGTCAAGCCCGGCAATGACAAAGGTCGTGCCAAATCCAAGACAGCGCAAGTGCGCCGCATCAAGCCCTCTGGCGAGGCTCCCTAAATTCCTTTAAGGCAAAGACGTGCCCCGTTCCACCCCCACCAGCCCCCTGCCCGGCAACAGGCCCGGCCGTTTCGGACTATCGGCCCGCCTGCTCGTCCTCACCATTCTGTTCGGCCTGCTGGCCGAGGTGCTGGTCTACCTGCCGGTGGTGGCCAATTATCGGCGCAACTGGCTCTCCAATCGCATCGCCTCCGCCATCACCGCGGCGCTGGTGCTGGAAGCGGCGCCCGACGGCATGGTTTCCGACGATCTCGCCCGGCAGATCCTCGCCTCGGTGGGCGCCAAGATGGTGGCGTTGAAGACCGACGACAGCAAGCGGCTGCTCGCTTCCTCCGACATGCCGCCCACCGTGGCCATCGCCACAGATCTGCGCAGCCTCACGGCGATGGAGGCGATCGGCGACGCGCTCGACACGCTGCTGGCGCCCAAGGGACGCTTCATCCGTGTGGTCGGCGATGCGCCCATGCACGGGCAATATGTCGAGATCGTCGTCGACGAGACGCCGCTCCAGCAGGGCATGTACGACTTCGCCCGGCGCTGGCTCGTGATCACGCTGGCCATTTCCACCATCACCGCCGGCCTGATCTATCTCACCCTGAGCCTGTTCATCGTGCGCCCGATGCGCCGACTCACCGGCGCCATGATGCGCTTTGCCGCCGACCCGGAGGATGAGGCGGGCGTGATCCGCACCTCCGGCCGCAGCGACGAAATCGGCGTGGCGGAACGCGAATTCGCCGCCATGCAGCGCCAGCTCCACGGCATGCTGCAGCAAAAGAGCCGGCTGGCGGCGCTGGGTCTCGCCGTTTCCAAGATCAATCACGACCTGCGCAACATGCTGGCGGCCGCGCAGCTGTTTTCCGACCGCCTGACCGAGACCGACGATCCCATCGTGCAGCGGCTGGCGCCGAAACTGATCCAGACCATCGGCCGGGCCATCGCCTTCTGCCAGTCGACGCTGTCCTACGGGCTCGCCTCCGAGCCGCTGCCCACGCGGCGGCGGATCGCACTCGCCCCTGTTGTCGCCGATACGCGCCAATTGCTCGGCCTCGGCGAGACGAACGATCGGCTGGCATGGGTCGAGACGCTGGAACCGGACCTGCAGATCGACGCCGACCCCGACCAGCTCTCGCGCGTCCTGCTCAATCTGTGCCGCAACGCCGTGCAGGCCCTGGAGGGCCATGTCACGCCCGACGCCTCGCCGAACCGGATCGAGATCAGCGGGCGGCGGAACGGCGCCGTGGTGATCATCGACGTGGCGGACAACGGCCCGGGGGTCTCGCTGAAAGCCGGCCAGAAGCTGTTCGAGGCCTTCTCAGGCTCGACACGCCCCGGCGGCTCCGGGCTCGGCCTGGCGATCGCCGCCGAGCTCGTGCGCGCCCATGGCGGCACGCTGGCGCTGATCGAACAGACGGCGGAGAGCAGCGGCGCGACGTTCCGGATCACCATACCCGACCGTCCGGCCTGACGGATCGGCACGCCGGTACCCTTCCCTGAAGGGGGAGGGTATTAACGGCACTCGTTAACCTGAGTTCGGGGCTGCGTCGGCGGCGCCCCGCGCATGGACGACCGCGGCGCGGCGCGCTATAGCGTTTTGCGATTAGACGGAGTCACCAAGAATGGCAAAGACGCGTCAGAACAATAAGCTAGAGCAAATAAGCGTTCACGCTTGAACGCGCTTTGCTCTAGAGTCGTGCCGGTCCCGTGTCGGGACGATCGCATTGGCGTGACGCTGGGGAGCTGGTCGCGCTCGACCAGAACCCCAATCGGGCAGGCTCATGAACAATATCAAGGGCAGCGGCGATGTCGGCAATCCCGTCGACATCAATGCCGTGCAGACCACACGCCGGATCGTCCTCAGCCTCCTCGGCGTACTCGGCTTCGTGGTGCTGCTGTTCACCGACTCGCTGTGGCAGGATGAGGCCGGCCACGGCTTCCACGAGACCATCGAAAGCGTCGGACTGGTGCTGATCGTGGTGGCCATCGTCGGGCGCACCTGGTGCTCCCTCTATATCGGCGGACGCAAGAAGCAGCTCATCGTCGAGGATGGCCCCTACTCGATCTGCCGCAATCCGCTCTACGTCTTCTCCTTCATCGGTGCCGCCGGGGCCGGGGCGCAGTTCGGCACTCTCACCACCACGGCGCTGGTTTTCACCATCACCGTGGTGATCTTCACCATCGTGACGCATAAGGAGGAACAGTTCCTCCACGACAAGTTCGGCGCGGTCTATGACGCCTATTGCGCCCGCGTCCCCCGCTTCGTACCGAATTTCGCGCTGTGGCGCTCGGTGCCGACGCTGGAGATCCAGACCTCGCTGGTGACGCGCACCTTTCTGGACGCCTGCCTGTTCCTGGCCGCCTTCCCGGTGGCCGAACTGGTCGAACTCCTGCAGAATCAAGGCTATCTGCCGATCTACCTGCTGGTGCCGTGAAGCATCGCATCCGGGGCGGGTCTTCGGAGCCTGGTTCAATCATTGCAAACAGAGCGGCGAAAGGCTCGGTTTTGTCATGCCCGGGCTTGTTCCGGGCATCCCGACACCGCCACTTGTCGAGATTGCCGCGCTGGATTGCCGGGACGAAGCCCGGCAATGGCAAAAGCCGAGTTTGACAGATTTTTCGGTCAGGCTCTTCGGACCCGCCTGCTGTCATTTTTGGAAAGAGGCGGTCTGAAGGCCCGCGCCTGCTGGAGCAAAGCGCATTCAGACGGATACGCCGCATTGCTGCAACTCTTTGATTGGACGCGTCTTTGCGATTCCTGGCGATTGCGCCAAGTCGCAAAACCCCTTGAGAGCCCAGCGCCTGCGCCGCCAGGAAAGCGTTGCACAGGCACCAAGTCCTGCGATATCGCTGGGATTTGCGGCTGCCGGACGGTCCGGCCCTCTCCTGGAGCAAAGCGCGTTTACACGGAAGCGCTCTTTTGCTCCCGCTCCTTGTTCGAACGCGTCTTTGCGATTTTCGGTGTCGCCACCACATCGCAAAATGCCATAGGTGTTTTCCATGCGTATCCTGGCCATCGACACAGCCCTCGAAGCCTGCTCGGCCAGCGTGTTCGATTCCGATGACGGCGCCATCGTCTCGCAGACATTGCCGATGGCGCGCGGCCAGGCCGAGGCGCTGATTCCGCTGGTGCGCGACGTCGTCGAGCGGGCGGGCGGGTTTTCCCTGATCGACCGCGTCGCCACCACGGTCGGGCCGGGATCCTTCACCGGGCTGCGCGTGGCCATTTCGGCCGCGCGGGCCTTCGCCCTGTCGCTGCGCGTGCCCTGCGTCGGCATTTCCACGCTGGCGGCGATCGCCGCGCCCCATATCGACGAGAATGACGGCCAGCACGTCGCCGTCGCCATCGATGCGCGCCATGGCCATGTCTATTTCGAACTCTTCTCCAATCGCGGCCGCAGCATCGTCGAGGCCGGCTGCATCCCGCTGCGCGAGGCGGCCCGCGTGCTCGGACCGGCGACGGTGAAGATGGCCGGGCCGGCCGCGCCGCTGCTGTTCGAGGAGGCCAAGGCCGCCGGCACGGCCGGCCAGATCGTCGATGCCAGCCCGGCGCCGGATATCGACTGGGTGGCCAGGCTCGGCCTGCTCGCCGACCCCGCCGACTCGCCGCCCAGGCCGACCTATCTCAAGCCCGCCGACGCGACGCCGCAGCAGAACGGTCAGATCGCACGGCAGTGAGGACAGGGCGATGAGCCTGCGAGCGCCGCGTTTCCAGGAGCGGACGAGGACGCCGTGCTCCCGGGAATGGCGGCCAATGATGAGGGAATGTCCATGAGCTGGTTCGGCCGCACACAGCCTCCCGTCATCGGCGACGCCAGGGCCGGCGATGCGGCGGGCCTGGCCGCCATCCACGCCTCGGGCTTCGAACGCGGCTGGGATGCGCATGAATTCGAACGCATGCTGGCCGACCGCCTGACGATCGCCCATATCGCCCGGCCGGGCGGCAAGGGAGCGCCGACGGGCTTTGCCCTGTCGCGCCTGGTGGTGGATGAGGCCGAGATCCTCACAATCGCCGTCGCGCCTGCCTCCCGCCGCGCGGGACTGGCGACCCTGTTGCTGCAGCACCATCTCGGACGGCTCGCGGCAGCAGGCGCGCACAAGGTCTTCCTGGAGGTCGCCGAAGACAATGTCGCCGCTCTTCGCCTCTATCGACGCCACGGCTTCGACGAGATCGCCAGGCGGCAGGCCTACTATGCCCGCGCCAAGGGACCGCCGGCGACGGCTGTCATCATGGAGCGGGCGTTGAGATGACCCCGTATGCGCGGCTACAGCATCGAACCTGATTTCTGAATCAGGCTCGATGCTGTAATTCCTTGTTGCCGCATCTTTTTTGCCGAAAACCGGTACCCACTTTTCGGCGCGATGCTCTAATCGCACCTTTTCTCTAGAGCATTATGAAATTAGGTTCGATCATATCCTGCGTTAGCAAAGAAATTCGCGCATTCGCTGGGTTTGGTCTGCTGCAAGATGTGCTGGATGGCGTGCGTGAGCTCATCGAGAGAACGAGCGGCGGCTTGGCGCAGCCAGTGTTTGAGTTTGGCGAAGAACTGCTCGATTGGGTTCAAATCGGGGGAGTATTTGGGCAGAAATAGCAGCTTTGCTCCTGCCTCTCGGATGGCTTGGCGTACCTGCTTTCCCTTGTGGGAGCCAAGATTGTCCATGACGACGATGTCGCCCGGCTTCAAGGTTGGAACCAGTTGGGTTTCCACATAGGTGC
>NZ_PUEJ01000017.1 GCF_002982075.1 Labrys okinawensis
GGCCCATCGGATTGGACAGGCTCGAATGCTGGTGCAGGATCTTCAGGTTCAGCTGGTTCGGCCACCAGTCACGGTTCGAGCGAACCTCAAAACCGGGACGCGCTCCATGCGCTACCGGGCACTTGCCGATATTGGGGGCTTCGTTTCCATCCATGATTGTCTCCGTACCTGTCATCGTTCGAATTGGAATGAGTCCGCGCAAGGCCGAACCCGACCTGTCCGGACGAGACGGCCGCCTCGTCCGGGTTCTCGATCCGAAAGGTCCTTGCGTATTCCGGCCGGATGGCCGCGCGCTCAGGCGCGGCCGAGTTTTTCGGCGCCGCCTCCGAGGGCCGGGCCGGCGGTTGGATCCTCGTCCTCGGCGAGATCGCCCACCAGGGTCTCCGTGGTGAGGATCAGCTTGGCGACCGAGGCGGCATTGGTCAGCGCGGTGCAGGTGACGCGAACGGGATCGATGATACCGGCCTCGTACATGTTCTGATATTCGCCGAGCGCGGCATTGTAGCCGAAGCCGCCATTGACGCTCGACACCTTCGCCACCACCGCCTCGGGATCGCCGCCGGCATTGGCGACGATGCGCCAGAGCGGGCGCGTCAGCACCGATTTCACCAGGCGTATGCCCGCCGCGACATCTCCTTCGAGACCGGCAAGCAGGGGGTCGAGCACCGGTCCGATCTGGGCCAGGGCGGAGCCGCCGCCGGCGACCACCCCTTCGTCGAGCGCGGCCCGCACGGCCGAAAGGGAATCCTCGATCAATTGGATGGTGCGCTTCTGCTCGACCGGTGTGACGCCGCCGGCATAGAGCACCGCCGTTCCGCCGGAAAGCTTGGCGAGGCGTTCGCGCAACTTGTCCTGCTCGATATTGGGCGGTGCGTTCTCGAACTGATGCTGGACCTGGGTGCGGCGCGCTGCAATCGCCGCCTTGTCGCCGCCGCCATGGATGATCGCCGTATGGGTGGCGCTCGTGCGCACCCGTTCCGCGCTGCCGAGATCGGCCGCCTCGATCTGTTCGAGCTGGCCGCCAAGGTCACGGGCGACGACGCGCCCGCCGGTGATGATGGCGAGATCCTCCAGCAGCGCCTTGCGCCAATGGCCGTATTCCGGCGGATGCACGATCAGATATTTGCCGGCGCCGCTGCGCCCGAGCAGCGTTACGACCACCTCGGGCGAAACTTCCTCGGCCACGATCAGCAGCGGCCTGCCGGCCTTGTCGGCGATCGCCCTGACCGCATCGAGCGAGGCCGGGTCTTTGATCTTGAGGTCGGTCAGCAGGATCAGAGGGCGCTCCAGCACCGCCTGCATCTTCTCCACATCGGTGACCATGTGATGGGAGATATAGCCGCGGTCGAAGGACATGCCCTCGACGACATCGAGCGTGGTTTCGGTGGTGATGCTGAAATCGGTGGTGATGATGCCGTCGGCACCCACCTTCTCGAAGGCTTCGGCCACGAGGCCGCCGAGGCGGGGATCGGTGGCCGCGATGTTGGCGACGGCCGCCAGGGCGCCGTTCTCGCGGGCTGGGCGCGCGCTCCTTTTCAAGGACGACACCACGGCATCGACGGCGAGGTCGATGCCCTTTACGAGGTCGACGGCCTTGGCGCCCTGCTCGTTGGCCTCGACGCCTTTCTGGACCAGGGCATTGGCGAGCACAATGGCGGTGGTGGTGCCGTCGCCGGCGATCTCGTTGGTCTGCATCGAGACTTCGCGCACCACCTGCGCGCCCATATTCTCGAAACGATCGTGCAGTTCGATCTCCGAGGCGATGGAAACGCCATCGCGCGTCACCATCGGCGTGCCGATCGGCCGGTCGATCATGGCATTCATGCCCTTGGGACCGAGTGTCGGCTCGACGGCTGCCGCGAGCTGGTGAACGCCGCGGGCAAGGGCGCGGCGGGCGTGCGAATTGTGAAGCATCAATTTGGGCATGGCTCCTCCTTCCGCCCTCGCGGGCGGTTGTTATTGGCCTCGCGCGGCGAGGCGTCGATTCAGCTGTTGACGGCGGGGACGTTCCCGGCGGCAGGCGGCACGCGGTCAAGAATGAAGTCGACCAGTGTCGGCTCGCCGTCCGCGAAGTCGGCCTGCTTGTATCGGGTCTGCTTGAGCCCACGGCACAAGGCGCCGTTGAACTCCATGTTGATCCGCAAGCTGCGCAGGTCTCGCAAATAGGAGGCCAGCGAGGCGGCGGTGAGGGGCTCGCCTTCCCAGGTCAGGAAAACGCCATCTCCTCGGCCGATATGAGGATGACGTTCGAGCAGGGCCTGGCGGTAGCGAGGCTTCTGAGCCACCGCGTCCGGTCCCACCAGCTGCGCGGCATCGAAGGCCGCAAGGTCCATGGCGAGGACAGCGTCGTCACCAAGGCCGGCCTTCCGCAATCCCAGCAGCACGGCTTCCTGACGCCGTTTATAGGCCTTGGCACGAAAGGTCTCGCGCAAGGCCGTGAGATCGAGATCCCCCGTCATCTCTCCGAAGATCTGGCCGAAGCTCTTGCCCGCCGCGATGCCGCGATTGACCTCGTCGGCGAACATGTGGTCCTGCAGCTGGATGCGGTAGGCGGGTTTCCAGGACAGTGCTTCGAGCGCCTCGCGCACGCCATCGAGCATCAGGAAGGCGAAGTTGGGCGAGCACCAATAGGTGGGCAGCCTGAATTCGATTTCCACGCCGGCATCGTCCAGGATCTCGGCGCGCTCGACGAAGCCCATATTGGTGACAGGCTCGTCGAGTTCGGGATCGTTGACCTCGGACAGCCGCCGCCGGAGTTCGGCCTGACGGTGGCCGCGGAGCGAAGCGCTCATCATGCCGCTCACTCCGCCGCGATCGACAGCGGCGCCTTGGCCAGGGCCGCTTTCTTGGCCGCGATGTCGATGTCGTAGAGCCGTGCCGCATTGAGGCCCAGGATCCTCTCCTTGATCTCGGGGGTGAGATCGACCCCGCGTTCGCGCTTGATGTCCTCGGGCAGCTCGAAGGCCCAGAATTTCTCCACCAGCCAGCGCGGGGTCCAGATCGCATAGTCGGAGCCGAACAGGATCTTGTCCGGGCCGAGCCAGAACAGCAGTTCGGCGATAACCTCGGCGAAATAGCGCGGGCGCGAATGGATGAAGGGCAGGGCGACGGCAAGGCCGCCATAGACATTGGTCTCCTGCACGGCGATCCAGCAGAAATCGTCCAGGCGGGGCAGGCCGCAATGCTCGACGATCCAGTTCAGGTTCTGGAAGTCGGTGGCCGCGTCGTCGACGTCGCCCACATTGAAGGCGTCCTTGCTGAGCGGGATGATCGTCGGACCCTTATGGACATGGATGTTGCGGATGCCGAGCTTCTCGCACAGCTCGAAGCAGCGATAGGCGTTGGGGTCGGTCAGCTTCCAGCCCCTGGAATCCCCGTGCCACTCGGCCGTGTACATCTTCACGCCCGTGATGTCGTAGGTCTCCTTCATGAAATGGATGTATTCGAGCGCCGCCTCGCCGTCGCGCGGGTCGAAGGAGCCGTTGACGATGAAGCGCTCGGGATAGCGCTTGGCCATCTCGGCATTGCGTTCGAGGGTGTTGAAGCCCTGCTTGTAGAAATCCTTCAGATAGGTCGACTGCACGATGGCGACATCATCCGGCCCGTCGACGAACAGGTCGCGATAGAGATCGTCGGCACTGTATTTCTCGAACTTGTCCTTCGGCCACAGCTGCTCCTTGGGGCTGAGCGCGGTGTGATAGGCATAGAAGCATTCCACGAACTGCTTGCCGTGGATGTTGCGCTGGTTCTCCGGGCTGCCGTCCCAGAAATGGGTGTGACCGTCCACGACGAAAATTTCCTTGCCTTCAGGCGTGATATACATGGCTTCCTCCATCGATCAGCTTTGCTAGGCTTTTGATTGAATGGGTATTCTTGCGAACGGGCTCACGGTTTGGTCATGTCGCGGCTGCCGGATCGGGCGGCGCGAAGCGGGCAGTCGGCGCACCCGCAGCAGGCCCGATGGTCAGCGCCGGTCTGCGGGCTCGAACCGTTCCGTGTTCCGGTCTTCGCCCCGGCATGGCCCGGGCTCGGTTCAAGCGCCCGCCAGTCGTTTGGCGCGCGCAGGATTCCCGTGGCAGGAGATGGGCATGATGCGTCCAGCACTGTTTGTCCTTCCTTCCTCGGTATGACGGCTGTTCGTTTCCGGCCGGTCCGCCTGGGGGAGGCTTGGTCGTAGGGGCAGGCGATACGCCGCTGCGCATCGCCCAAGACTTGCCGTCGTGCTCAGATGTATTCGAAGACCTCGTCCATATTGCCGAACAGGATCACCGTGTTGTCGTCGATCCTGACCATGCGGCCATAATGGGTGGAGGTGTTGACTTCGAAGATCTCGGCCGTCATCTCGCGGCCGAGATACTCACTGATCTCGTCCATCTTGAAGATGAGCTTGCCGTCGCCGTCGATGCGGATCAGCGCGGGCTGGTAGGTGACGATCACTCCCTCCTTCTTGCCCATGAATTCCGCGATGGCGCGTGCCTCCACCGAGTCGTTCATGGTGACCCCGCACTGGTGCGAGATGGTTTGCTCGAAGGTGATGTCCTTCATCGACTTGAAGATATTGGCGTGCGAGGAATCGCGTGCTGCCGTGGACATGGTCGTTTCTCCCTTTGGATGGTTGCCGGCCGGTCAGTCGTCGAGGCCGAGTTCGCGCAGGATCTGGCCGATCCGCTCCTGCGAGACGGCACGGACATCCTCGAACGAGACAGGCTTGGAATGCGGCATCGACCAGATCGGCTGCAGCCCCAGTGCCGCTTTGTCGGCGAGGGCGCGGTGCTTCTTCAGCCAAGCCTTGAACAGCTGGCGGTTGCCTGCAGCGTGTTTCTCGTCATGGGCGAGCAGGTAGATCAGGTCGATGGTATTGGCGAGATTGCGCTCATAGTCGGCTTCGGCAGCCGAGATCACCGGCGGGGTGATGAAGTCGTGATTGGCGGCCGCCACCTGCATCAGGAAGCCCGAGCGGAAGAGTTCGCCGACCAGGGGCTCGAAGACGATGTTGATGGCAAAATACTGCTCCAGATAGTCGGTCGCGCCCATGATGGTCTCGACGGCTTCGCGGGTGCCCTGCCAGATGCCGTCTTCCAGCCAGGTCTTCTTGCCGAGCTCGTCGTTCCAGCCGGGAATATCCATGCCGATCTCGGCCAGATAGAGCGTGATGTCTTGAGCCAGGCGGAGCTTGTAGGAAGAGTTGGTCAGCGTGGCGTTGTTGATCATCTGGGTGTAGCCGTAGCGCTGGGCCTGCATCAGCGATGTGCCGAGCCCGAATTCGGCGTGTTTCCAGGCCCCCAGATGGTGCTGCAGGATGCTGATCCAGACCTTGTCGAAGCTCCTGGGCGCGCCGGACTTGCGGCCATTGGCGATCACGCTCTGCACCATGGTCTCGATCTTGGACTGGCGCTGGTAGTGGGTGCGCTCCCATTCCTGGTCAGGGGCGCGGAAGGCATGCCAGTTCGAGCTCTGGGCCAGCGTGTTGCCCTTGACATAGGCGCCGTTGCCGTCGGCGAAATTGATGATCCAGTTCTGGATCAGGTAGCGCTCGGGATCGGGCTGCACATCGACGGTGACGTCCTCGTAATGCGTGGCGCGCTGTCCCCTCGGATCGAAATAGCGGTATTTGCGGCTGTCGGAATCGGCGAAGATCGCCGCGCCGGCTGCGCCGGATCCAACCGAACTCGAAATGGCAGGCATGGTATTCACTCCCTGGTTGTGGTGCGTTTCGACGATCCGCCTCTGGTGAGGGCGGGCCTTGGAGCGTTTTCCAGAAAAGTTGATAGACTTTTCGGTTAAGAAAACGCGTTAAAACAAAGGCTTAGAGAGGAGGTGCGATTTAGAGAAATCGCACCTCCTCTAGTGGCCGGGCGAGGTCGCGCCCGACGAAGTGGTGAATCTGTCGAAGAAGACGTGCTCGCTTTCGAAGCCGTTCATGAAGAGAACGGGCTGCAGGGCGTCGATCATCGGGGGCGGACCGCAGGCATAGACGTCGCCCTGTCCGTCGATGGCGAGTTCCTTCAGCGTGGCGCCCACGCTTTCATGCACGAAGCCGCGTTCGCCCTGCCAGTCGCCGTCTTCCCCGGCATGCGAGAGAACGGGGATGAAGCGCACCTCCGGATGGCGCTCCACCAGGGCCGAGATCCGGTCGAGGTGGAACAGGTCCTCGCGCGTGCGGGCGCCATAGAAGAAATAGACCGGCCGCTGTTCGCCGCTGGCCAGATGGTCGTTGAGGATCGACCAGACCGGCGACATGCCCGATCCGGCGCCGACCAGGATCAGGGGTCCTTCGCGTTCTTCCCGCCGGAAGCAGGTTCCGAAGGGTCCGACGATGGAGACCTCGGCTCCGACCTGGATTCCGCCGGCGTCGAGCTCGCCGGAGAATTTCCCTTCGGGGTATTTCTTGATGATGAAGGACAGGGTCTGGGTTTGGTCCGGCGTATTTGCCATGGAGAACGAGCGCGTAAGCGTCTCCCCCTTTTGCGTGGTGACCGTGATGTCGACATATTGGCCGGCCCAGAATTTCATCGGCGAATTGAGGCTGATCTCGATGCCACGGATGTCGTGGGTCAGCCGCTCGATGCGTGTGATGCGGCCCTGATAGGTTTTCACCGCGATCGATTTCGCCAGCACCTCCTCGTCATAGTTGAGGAGCTCCACCTCCATGTCGGAATAGGCGATCGTCCGGCACAACAGGACGTGGCCGCTGTCCTTCTCCATGTCGTTGAGCGCGAAGGTCGAATATTTGAGCATGTCGACTTCGCCATCCAGCAGGACGCATTTACAGGCCGAGCATTGTCCCTCCTTGCAGCCATGCGGCAGCGCTATGCCTTGACGGAATGCCGCATTCAGCACCGTCTCGCCGTGTTCCACTTCGAATTCGACGCCGACCGGCTCCAGACGCACAGTGTGGGCACCGCTCATCGGTCTTCTCCTCCCAATACTCTCCCGTTCCCCTTCCCGAGCCGGGAAGGGGTCGCCGGGACCGGACGGAAGCCGGGTCGCGGCTTCCGCGGTTTTCGTCCCTCAGTTGAACGGGGTGATGGTGAAGCCGGCGCGATATTCGGCCAGGTGCTTCTCGCGATCGGCCGGGCTCATCTCGCGCAGCAGGGTGAGCGGCGACTGCAGGGTGTGGCCGCGCACGTCGTCGAGCGTCCACATGTCCTTGCTGTCGAAGCGTAGATGCGGCTGTGGCACCAGGGTCTTACCGTCGGAGCGCACGAAGTTGAGGTCCTTGATGGCATCGGCCAGATCCCAGCCGTGATAGAGCGTTTCCCATTCGCGCTTGCCGCTGAAGCGGCCCATCGCCGGGGTCGGGCGGCCCTGATACTCGTCGGAGAAAGCCTCGACGGCGGTCCAGCGGTCGAGTTCATGGGCGAAGGTGTGCAATTGCCCGTCGATCTCGTCCACCACCATGTCCTCGCGGATCAGGCAGGGTACCAGGCAGCTCCAGCAGCGGTGGGGGTAGACGTAGCCGACCTCCTCGTTGAACACGAGAACCTTCTCGCCGCGGTGGCTGAGCTTGTCGTACCACTTCCAGAAATCGCCGAACTGGGCGTACCAGCCGGGATATTTGTGCTCGAACCACTCGAAGTCCTGCTCGCGCTGGGCCTCGATACGCCAGAAGTTCACCGGCCAGCCCACGGCGAAGAATTGCGCCACCTTGTGGACATAGAACTTCTCGGTAATGCGCTTCCAGGCCGTCTGCACGTCGTCGTGGTGGATCTTGATGCCGTATTTTTCCAGCGGCAGCATATAGGTGCGGTAATAGTCCTCGAAGATCCAGCGATGCCACATCTCCGCATAGGATTCCTTGTTCTTGTCGCGGTTGGTGGTGCCGTATTCGATGAAGGTGCCGATGGCGGCATCGACGATGGCGTGGTTCTGCCAGAAGGCGTAGCGCAGGTCGCGCTCGAGCAGCAGGTGATTTTCCGGTTCCTTGAGAGCGGCCATCAGCAGCGAGTGGCCATTGCCGATATGGCGGCTCTCGTCTGACTGCACCGAAAGGAACACCGTCGGCAGGGCATAGTCGCCATTGCGCGCGGCCTCCGAGGGCATGGCGACGAACAGCGTGTTGGTGAAGGCGGTCTCGGCGACCACGGTCAGATACATACAGGCCGCAGTCATGGTATCGCCGGTGATGAAACCTTCACCGAACTGGCGGCCGATCGTGGTGGCGTAGCACTTGCCGAAGGCCTCTTCGGTGATGTCGAAGCCGGCCGGATCGATATAGTTTTCCATGTACCACTTCTTCAGATTCATCTGAATGGTGGAATGGCGGAACTCGTCGACCATCTGCATGGTGAAGCCGGTACGCAGATCCTCGCCGGGCGCCAGCCTGGCCACCATCGCCATCGAGCGGGCGGCCGAGATTTCCGGGAAGGGGATGATGGCGAGGAAGAGCTTCATCCACTCCACCCAGCGCGGCTCGACATTGCGGAACATGTCGCCGCGCAAGGCGGCGTCCAGCGCGCCATAGACGCGATTGTCCTTTTCCTCCTGCATCGGGAAATAGGAACGCAGTACCTGCTTCATCGGGTCGCGCGGCGCCTTGCTGATCTTGTAGTCCGTCGGGAAGGTCATCGCTTCCTGGACATAGGTCGGGTTCCAGCCGAGATCGGATATCTTCTTGGTCGCCTCGCCGACGGAAATGCCGCGCTGCGAGGTTATCTTGTTGAGCGTCAAAGACGTCATAGCCATGAGCCTCCACCAGATTGCGCCACGAACCCCCATGGTCCGGGCGGGGAGCGGCAGGTATCGCCGCCGATGAGTGCGGGCGGCCGGTCCAGGGCATGCATGCCTCCATCCGGTCGCTCGAGTGGATCACGGCAAAGGTATCTGGAGTGGTGCTGAAAGCCTGGCTCGCCTGATGCGTGAGCACGCGGCGCCATGGCATTCCGACCTTGGGTTCCCCATTCCTTCGTTCTTTTGGCATCGCGCCGGAACGCGATGGGCTTCTTATGGAGAACGATACAGCAAGGACCGTGCCAACTCGCGATAAGCTCTAAATTGTGCAGCTTCAGGCGCCCTGAAGGAATCGGATGTCCGCATGCTCGCCGGAGGTGTAACAGAATGTTACAGATGTAATTTACAAATGTAACGCTATTTATCTATTTAAATGACAGGCGTATTTATTAATGAAATGGCTTGTAGATCTTGTAGACAACTTATTTTCACGGAGTATCCTGTCGGCGTTAAGACAATCCAGCCATTCGGGATCGTGCCGATGTCTTCTTCCGACAATCCTCGATCGCCCTCGGCTTTCCAGGGGCCCGGCGAGAGCGAGGTCATCACGGATCTGCTTCGGCTGATGCCGCGCGACCTGATCTTCTCCATGCGCTTTCTGGGGGAAAGCCAGTTGCGCCTGCAGCGCCATTTTCACGAATTCATGATTGCCGAGCTGACAGAAGCGGGGGTGACGGAGGAGACCCACCCCCTGCTCCATGCCTTCGTGGAGCGGCATGCCATCACGCTGCGCGACTTCGTCTTCTCGGGGGTTTCCCTTTCGCGGCAGTTTCGGGTGGACGATATCGAACGTCTCACCGGCGATACCACCGGCCTGCTGCGCGTCGACATCTGGGACCAGCTCAGAAGCCATTTAGAGGCGGCGCAACGCCAGTTCAAAGCGCAGCTGCCGGAGCTGCCGAACCTGTTGTCGGGCTGGGAAAGGCCGGAGGCAGCGGAGGAGAAGAAGCGGCAATGACACAGCCAATATCCAGTCAGGACCTGCTGACACGCCGCCTCAGGCTGGTTGCCGGCCTGTCCGCTCTCAACGAGCAAGCGCTGAAGCTCACCCAGGTCATTGCAGGTGTCGACATGGAGGTGCTGCGCCTCGAGCTGGCCCTGAAGCAGGCGCCGGCGGAGGGAGAGTTGGCGCGGGAATTGCGGTGCGATCTCCAGGCGATGCGCGAGAGCGCCGACGTGACCGCCGGCCGGCAGCGTGAATGCGCCGGGCGCATCGAAACAGCCGAGCAGGAAATCGAGGAACTCGACCGCCTGCTCCGGCAGGCCGTGGAGCGTGAGGGGAGGGCACCATGAACCAGCAAAGCAGACAGAACCCGACGCTCTTCGACCTGCTGGGCCGTTGTTGGCAGCGGCCCGCGCCCATTGCGGGCGTGAGCTTCGATCGGCAGGGAAGTTCCGTCGCCTTCACGGCCCTCGACGGGACGCTCGCTCTTGCTCCCGTGGCGGAAGCCGAGGGACCGGAAAGCCGTATCCGGGTCAGCGGCGACCTCGGACAGATGAGAATCTTGCCGCGCGCCAGGCCGCCGGCGCCCCTGACCGCAGTTTCCGTGCAGGAGGGCCGCGCCCCCCTTGTCGTTGCCTTCCGAGAAAGCGGTTTCCTGGTCGGGACCGATGATGGGACCGTCCGGCGGATTTCGGCACAGGGAGAACGGGGCGAGGATTTCTTTCGTCTTGGCCGCTCCGTCCGGGCGCTCGACCACGCGGCGCAATCGGGAATGACAGCCCTGTCGGATGGCGATGATCTCTGCGTCCTGGACCAGAAGGCAAACCTCGTCGGGCGCTTGCCGACGGCGCTTCCCGACACCACAGCCCTCAAATTCTCTCCCGATGGCCGATATCTGGCGGGGGTGAGCGGAGAAAGCCTGGTCATACTGGCGTTGCACGAAGAACTCTCGGTCCAACGGGTGGTAACGCTGCCCTCGCCGGCGGCGGGCCTGCATTGGAATGGGCAAAGCGACCGCATCGCGTGCGGCCTTGAAATTGGCGGCTTGAGCATTGTCGATGTCCCGCGTGGCCGGACCGACACGATCCTCGATTTTCCCGCGCCGGTAAGGGGAGTGGCCTGGGGCGCGGCAGGGCAACTGGTGGCTTCCGGGGCCTATCGCATCGCAGCCTGGGGGACGAGCGGCGATGCCGGCAGCCAGGCCCTGCTGACCGGTCATACCGGCCTGATCCTGGTCGAGGCGGTTGCCTCCCATCCCACGCGCAACCTGGTGGCGGCCGGTTATGCCGATGGCCGCATCGTGGTGGCACGGATCGGCGGACGCGACGAATTGTTCGTGCGGCCGTTTGGCGGCACGGTCACCGCGCTGGCCTGGTCGGCGGACGGGCGTCATCTGGCCATGGGCGATGCCGATGGCCATGCCGCGCTCGTCACCTTCCCGCCTCAGCTCTTCAAATAGGCCGCAAGGCGTCAATCACAGGAGGACGACATGCCCACTGAGCAGACCCGCGAGGAAGAGAGCAAGGACCGGTTCTTCCAGAAGCTGGAGGATCTCGCCCGTGAGATGATTGACACCCATGACAAGGACTTCGCCATGGGTGCGCTGATCCTGACGGCGCGCTGGATCGCCGAGGAACGGATCGCCAAGATCGCCCAGGCGAGTTGACGGCAGGAGGAGAGGCCGGTGCGGTCCGGCCTCACCCGGCTTGTCAGCCCTCGGGCGGGATCATCCCGCGATAGAGCAGGCACACGGTGCGCAGGAGCGAAGCGAAGTTTGGCGCGGCGCCATGGCGTTCGAGTGCTTCCTCATACAGCACCGAAATCAGCCGGGAGGTCGAGAGCCCTTCCCGCAGCGCCATTTCGTCGAGGACCTGCCAGAACGCCTCCTCCAGCCTCACCGTCGTCGAGTGCCCGGCGATACGCATCGATCGGCTCGCCTTGCGAAAGTGGAGCGGGCTCTGACTTGTGAGGACCTTGCACATGGCTCGCCCTTTCAGCCTTGCCGCGCCCCTGCCGTCCCGGTCGCCCGGGTGCGGCAATGGGAGTGCCCGGCCCCCGCCGATCGGGGGGAGGCCTGGGCTTTTCTCGTCACGGAATGAGGACAGCGCGACCATGGATCCTGCCGGCGTTGAGATCCTGGAGAGCCTTGTTGGCATCGGCCAACCGGTATTCCACCGTGGTCAACTCGACCAGGCCGCGATCGGCCAGGGCCATGAGTTCGACGAGCTCGGCCCAGGTTCCGACCAGGTTGCCGATGATGTTCTTTTCCGTGATGACCATGTCGACCGTGGGGACCCGGATATCCTCACCATAGCCGACGACGTAATAGCTGCCGGCCGATCGGGTCATGGCAAGGCCCTTGGCCGTGGTGCCCTTCTCGCCGACGAAGTCGATCACGGCTTCGGCGCCGGCCCCGCCGGTGAGCGCCAGCACGGCCTCTACTTCGTTGCCGTCGGCCTTCACCAGCTTGTCCGCCCCGATTTTGCCGGCCAGGGCCAGGGAGGCGTCGGACTTGTCGACGACGATGACGTCGGCGGCGCACATGGCCTTGAGGCATTGGATGCCGATATGGCCGAGGCCGCCGGCGCCGATCACCACGCAGCTCTCCCCCGGCAGCAGATGGCGCGTCGCCTTCTTGGCGGCGCGATAGGCGGTCAGGCCCGCATCGGCATAGGGTGCCACTTCCTTGGGTGCGAGCGTCTTGGGGAGCGGGACGATGTTGCGCTCGGAGGTGCACAGGAATTCCGCATAGCCGCCGTTGCAGTCGAGCCCCGGAAAACGCCCCGGGCCGTGCATGTCCATGCCGCGGCGGCAGGCCAGGCAGGTCCCGCCCGAGATCTTGGGGTGCACGATCACGGGATCGCCGACCTTGATGCCCTCGACTTCCTTGCCGACCGCTTCGACCCAGCCGGCATTCTCATGCCCCATGATCAGCGGCAGCAACCGGTCGCCAGTGGGATCCATATGCGGGCGCCAGACGCCCTCGATGATGTGGAGATCGGTGCGGCAAACCCCGGCTCCGCCGATCCGCACGATGACGTCGTTCGACTTCTCGATCCTGGGATCGGGAACCTCCTGGAGGTCGACCCACTGGCCGGCCATCAGGTCGTCGTCGTAGCGGGTGAGTACTTGCGCCTTCATTGTGATTTCCTCCGCGAGCCCGGTCTTGTCCGCGCTTCGCCGGAATGGCAGCAATCTCCGTGCCACAATGAATACATTATATATTTCAAACATTTGAGGCTGTTTCATCAAGCTGGCATTGCTGGCGGGCTGAACAGTTGCGCGGGCGGTGTGTCCAATCCGCGTACAGCGCTCGCAGGCCTTGGTGTTGCTGGCCAGGTTGCCGAGAGCGGGGAGTAGGTCATGCAGATCCTGTCGGGAATGGACCGGGCGCGAAACGCCCTCGAGCGCGGCGAACGCCTGCCTGGCGGTACCTTGCCGCTGCCGATCGCCGAGAGTTGGCAGCGCTGCCGGGAGCTCGGCCTGGACCCACATCGCCGGCCCCGCGGCGAAGTGGTGCCGTTCGCCACGGTGACACGCCGGCGCCAGAAGATGGAGGGCCTGCGCCGGCTGGCTCTCGCCGAGATGCAGGTGCTCTACGCGCAGATCGCCGGTTCCAATCTGATGATCGCGCTGGCGGATGCGGGTGGCATGGTGCTCGACACCATCAGCGATCAGGCCTTCACGGAAAGCACGGCCGGGCGTGCCATCATTCCCGGCAGCCTGTGGGATGAGGCCCGGCGGGGCACCAATGCCCTCGGGCTGGCCAGTGACGCCAGCCAACCCGTCGGTGTCTTTGGCCGAGAACACTATTTCACGTGCCACGCCCATCTCAGCTGCATGGCGGCGCCCATCCTTGACGCGCACGGCCAGGTTTTGGGATTGCTCGACGCATCCTGCGCCAATGAGGCACGGCAGCAGCACACGCATGCGCTGGTGCGCATGGCCGCCGCGCAGATCGAGAACGGGCTGATCTTCCAGGAATGCGCCGACAATTTCATCCTGGCCTTCCACCCGCGCGCCGAATATCTCGATACGCTGTCGGCGGGGTTGCTGGCGCTCTCACGGGATGGGGTCGTCACGGCGCTGAACCGTCCCGGCTCCGCCTTGCTGTCCGGCCTGCCGGCCGGGGCGGACGCCCGTTTCGACACCCTGTTCGAGATGCCTTTCGCCAGGGCGCTGGATGGTCTTCTCCGGGGAGGCGTCTTCCCGATACGCGATGCCGCGGGCAGCCAGGTCCTGATGGTTTGCCGCCAGATCGCGCCCGGGCTTGCCGTGCGCAACCTGCACCAGGAGCCGCAGGCAAGGCCGCATGACAAGGGGGGATCCGCGCCGAGGTTCGTCTGCGCGGACGCGGCGGTGAAGGCCGCGATGGCCGATATCGGGCAGGCCGTCGCCATGGGCATGCCCATCCATCTCACCGGGGAGACGGGCACCGGCAAGGAACTGATGGCGCGCCATATTCATGAAGTGAGCGGCCGGCGCGGGGAATTCGTCGCCGTCAATTGCGGCGCGCTGGCCGAACAGCTTTTCGTCGCCGAAATCTTCGGCCATGAGCAGGGCGCCTTCACCAATGCCCGCACGGAAGGATCCATCGGCCTGGCGCGACAGGCAGATGGGGGCACCCTGTTCCTCGATGAGATCGCCGATATTCCGCTCTCTGCCCAGACGGCCTTGCTGCGTTTTCTCGACGCCCGGGAAGTGCGGCCGGTAGGCGGGCTGAAGATCCACAAGGTCGACGTCCAGATCGTATCCGCCACCAACCGAAACCTGGAGGCGATGGTGGCGGAGCGGGCTTTCCGGGCCGATCTGCTCTACCGGCTCAACGGTCTCGTCCTGCATCTGCCGCCTTTGTCGGCCCGCAGCGACTTTGCGCTCGTGGTCAAACACCTGTTGCAGGAGCTGGCCCCGGGCGTGGCGATCACGGATGCCGCCATTGCCAGCCTGGCTCAGCGCGAATGGCCAGGTAATATCCGCGAACTTCGCAGCCTGCTCCAGCGCCTTCTCCTGCGTCGACAGGGAGCGTTCATCGACGAAACCTGCCTCGTCGAGGGCGCGGGGGATTCTGGCGATACCTGCCCGGCATGCCGGGACCGTGGCCTGGCCAGCCGGATCTGCCGCGAGATCCGGGCAACATATCGTGTCCATCGTAGCGTCACGCATACGGCACGCGCGCTCGGATTGTCTCGGACCACGGTATACAAGCATTTGTGCGGCGAGCCGCTCAATTAGAGCTGCGCTGCTTGAGTTTGCGTGCCGGTTCGGCAGTTCGGTTTTGGAGCTTCGTGCTGCCGCCGGAACCCTTGCTAACCAGGACTAGATTCAACAAACAACATTGGTGTTGGAAAAGCGTCTGGATGTTCTGATCAAGGCCAGCAATACAGCATCGTTGCTTCTTTCGATTCGGCAGCTGCAGCAGACGGTGCCGTCCTGGATCTTCGGCTGGCTGAGCGTCACGTCAATGCTTTCTCCCGGGTCGATATTGCCGCAATAGTCTATCCTGCGATCCTGCAGCAGGCTGCTCCTCGCGAGGTCGGGAGTCAGGGCCCATTCTGTCCTGTCGGCGAAGGTTTGGAAGCTGGTAAAATAAAGGAAACCGGCCCCGTTGAAATCCTGGCTTGGGCAGGGCGTGAACTTCAAACGACCGTAACTTGCACCCGTATCACTGCAAGAGACAGGCGAGGCGCGGACCGGCCGTATCGCCGGATCGAACGGCGGAAGATCGGCAACCTCGATGCGGGCAATCGAATGGTTGGAGGATCCGGATCTGCGGTGCACGAAGACGGAGGTCAGCGTCACCGAGCCGATGATCTCGCCCCCGATCGCGAGTTCGTGGCGGCTGAGTGTCTGCGTGCGCGAGATCCGCGACAGCGCGCTGCGGATATGCAGGACGTCGTTCTCCCGAGCCCTTTCGAAGGCCGCCTCGCAGACTTCCACCGAACGGAAGGCGGCGTAGACCGGCGCGCCGGCCGCGTCCCTGAAGTCGGGTACCGACCGGCCGGCCATCTGCGCCAGCATCAGCCAGTGCCTGTGCCCCAGTTCCTTGAGCAGCCAGGTCTCCGACAGGCCATTCAGGGCCAGGTGCGGCATGCCGAGGAGCACCGGGCCAAGGCCGGCCTGTGCCTTTTGTGGTTCGCGTGCGAGCGACCGGTCGATCAGAAATGGAACGTTCATCGTGAGGCGCCTTCAGACGGCCATTCTGACGGGTGGGCGGCGTCTGCCGGTGATCTGCCGGTCCGCAAGGTGATCGACGACAAAGCCGGCGTCGCGGCCGACGCTCAGGAAACGCCCCGATCCCCAGGTCCAGAGCCAGGGCATGCCGACCACATAGAGGCCATCCTCATTCGTCACGCCGCGCCGGTGGGCGGGATAGCCGGTCTCGTCGAGGAAGGGTAAGTCGACCCAGGACCAGTCGGAACGAAAGCCGGTGCTCCACACGATGCTGGCGATGCCGGCAGCAGCGAGGTCGAGGCTGTGGACCGCAGCGCCCGGTTGCCAGACGGGGCTGTAATGCACCCCTTCGGGCGCGGAAATGCCCTTGTCGGCGATGTGCCGGTCGATCAGGCCGCAGATGCCGTTGTACACCGCGTCGGCGGCGTCGAGATTGCGGGCGAGATCGTCGCCGAATTCGAGACGACCGTTCTCGATGCCGGTCAGCCGGCCATGCAGCACCATCCCCTCGCTTGCAAAGCGGCGCAGGTCGATATCGCGGCCGCCGCCCCGCCCGGTGAGATAGTGGTTGGCGTTTCGGCGGACCTTCTCTCCAAGCGGATGCTCCTCCACCGTGATTTCGTACTGGCCGAGATCGTCGAGCCATTCTACCGCATCGCGCCCGCGATAGAAACGCGGGCAGCGGGGAGCGCTGCCGACGACGAGGTGCACGGGGCGGTCCGCCAGGTGCAAGTCCTCCGCGATCTGACAGCCGGACTGACCCGAGCCGACGACCAGCACTTTGCCGGGCGGCAGCTGCGCGGGATTCTTGTAGGCGGAGGAATGAATCTGGACGATGCCCTCGGGAACGTTCGCGGTCATCGCGGGGATATTCGGGACATGATAGGCGCTGACCGCGAGGATGACGGCGTCGGCGGTCACGCCGCCTTCACTCGTCTCGACAAGAAAGCCTTCCTCCCCTCGGGCGATGCGCGTGACCGCGACGCCTTCCCGGATCGGCGCGTCGATGCTGCGGGCGAAGGCCTCGACATAGGCGACGATCTCGTCGCGAGGCATGAAGCCTCGCGGTTCGGGGCCGGTATACGGAAAATCCGGAAGCAGGCATTGCCAGTTGGGGGTAACCAGGCAGAAGGCATCCCATCGCTGGCTGCGCCAGGTATGGGCGATGCGGTTCTTCTCGAAGACGACATGGTCGATGCCGTGCCGCCTGAGATGGTAGCTCGCGGACAGGCCGGCCTGTCCGCCGCCGACTACGACGACGTTGTGGTGAGTGGGAAGAGGGGCACGCATGGGCAGCTCCTTCATTCGATAAAGGCGATACAGGTGACGGTGGAGGCGGGGCTGTCGGCGAAACGGCGGGCGCTGACCTCGATGGCGTGCAGCTGCCCGAGCGCCCGCGAGCAGGGCACGCCGTATCTGGCTTCCACGCGGTCGCTGGCGATGTTGAGGGCAATGCGGCTGCGTTCGAGAAAGTCGGCGAGCGAATAGCAGCCGCCCGGTGCGAAATAGTCCTTGATGACGAGGGAGGGGGAGTAGCAACTCTCTTCCCCGCCATCGGGCCAGCGTATGACAAAGCGCATCTCAGGCATGCTGGCGGGCTCCGAGGGTTCGATAGACCGGCAGATGGGCGCGTGCGGTATCGGCCCAATTGTGCCGCGCGGCGACCACCGGGCCGCGCTTGGCCAGCCTTTCGCGCTGAGGAGAACGGATGGCCGCGATCATCGCGTCCGCGATCGAGCCCGTCGACATCGGATCGCACCAGACCACGTCGCCATCCGTCAGGTAATCGGTGAATGGCGGGATGTGCGAGGCGATCACCGGGATCCCGCACGCCATGGCCTCGATGACGGCAAGGCCGAAGCCCTCCTTGAGCGAGGGAAAAGCCAGTGCGGAGGAGATCCTGTAGAGAGCGGCCATCTCCGCCTGGGGTATTGGTCCCGTCAGGACCACGGATCCGGGCAGCATGCGGGACTGGTCGAGAGCCAGCCTGAATTCGGCCTGGTAGGCGGCGTGGTCGAGAACCGAAGCGCCGCCCGCCAGCACGAGTTGGGAATCCGACAAAATGGTCTGCACCTGGCTGAACGCCTGCAGGATGCGGAGCGTGTTCTTGCGTTCCTCCACCCCGCCGACGCTCAGGAAGACGGGCTCTCGTCCCAGGCCGAGACGCCGCGCCAGCCCCGATTCCGTGCCATCCTTCTCGGGCTGGAAGAAGGTGGTGTCGACACCATTCCCCACCATGGTCGCGGCGATTCCCATGTCGCGGTCGAGCTTCCGGCGCCAGTGCTCGCTGACGGCAAAATGGCGGTCCGCACCATGGATGGAGCGGGCCTGCAGCGCCGCGACGCGGGGATCCTCGAAACTGTCGACGTGGTGCACGGTGCGGGCGAAGGAGGCGATCAGGCGTTCCCTGCGCAGTGTCGCCAGGGCGTTGCCCGAAATGCCGTCATGGGCGTGGAACACATCGAAGCGCCGGCGGGCATGGTCGCCGAAATAGCGCAGGTAATCGGCAATGCGCGTTTCCACCATTCCGAAAATATCTCCCTCGAAGGGAGAGGCGGGGACACAGGCGGTCTCACAGCGCGCCTTCCGGAAGAAGCCCGCCGCTTTCGCGTCCGGCGCATGCACGACCGCATCATGACCGAGTGCCGTCAGGGCTTCTCCCAGGGCCAGGGCGTGCACGACTCCTCCACGCGGATTGGTCGAGTGGGTCAGGATCGCTATGCGGAGCGGGCCGGTGATGTTCATGCCGCCGCCTCCTGCCGTGACAGGCCGAGCAGCGGCTGGGCCGCGTGGTTGCGGATGACTTCGCGGCGCCCCTTCAGCGAGATAGCGACTTCGCGGGAGGCGTTGAAGGAACCGACCGCAGCCGCGGCGATGTCGCGCTCGGCGAAGCGGTCGACGACGGCCTGCGCGTCCGCCGGCGTGGCGGCGATCAGATAGCCGAAGCTCGGAAAGGTTGTGAGCCAGCGCTCCATCGGCACATGGGGCGGCAAGGGAACGGCGCCGAGATCGATGTCGATGCCCACGCCCGAACATTCGGCCAGCATGATCGTCGTGCCCACGATGCCACCCTGGCTGATGTCCTTCGCAGCATGAGCAAGACCGGCTTCGGCGAGGGCCGGCAGGATTTCAAGGTCGGCCCGCAACCGGGCGGGCGGCGCGTCCGTCGCCGCCTCCCAGTTGGAGAAGGGCTCACGATAGCGTCCCCTCAGATCGATGGCGGCAATGAGAATGTCGCCCGGCCGGGCGTCGAAGCTCGTCAGGAGCTTGTCGGCGCAGCCGAGTATGGCGACGGAGAGCTGGCCGCGATCCGTCCTCACATTGGTATGCCCGCCGACGATCGGCACGCCATAGGCCCGGGCCGCCGCCCTCAGACCAGCAAGGACCGGAGCCGCGCCCTCCTCGCCATCGGCCCACACGGCATCGACCACGGCGACGGGGCGCCCCCCCATGGCAGCCACGTCGGAGACGTTGACCATCACCCCGCACCAGCCGGCGAACCAGGGATCGCGCGCGACGAACTCGTTCATGAAGCCCTCGATGGCGAAGAGGAGATGGCCGTCATCTGCCGCGATGACGGCACAATCGTCGCCGACGGGGACGGGCATGTCGGGAGAGAGGCCGAGGCTGGCCGCCACTGCGGCGATGTCCTGCTTGCCATTGATCCCCCGGTTGTTGCGGAGGGATGCGGCAAGGCTGGTGAGATCGATCGTCATCGCAATTTCCTCAGGCAGCCTTGCGCGCGAGGGCGCGGAAACCCTGTTCGGCATTTTCGAAAGGGTGATAATGGTCGAGATCGGCCGTCATCAGGTGGTGCCGCCGGCCGAGAAGTTCGATCTCCTCGATGCTGCGCCAGTGCAGCCGGCGGAAAAGCAGCACGTTCTGCTCCTGTACCCGGGCGAGGAAACGCCGGCACCCTCTCGCATGGGCCGAGCAGACCGCGAGGCGGATGAGGGAAGCACCGAGCGCGCCGACCTTGCGATAGTCGGCGGCAACGGCAAGGCGCGAACCCCACCAGACGCCATCCGTTTCCTCGTGGATGCGGACCGTGCCGACGACCCGGTCGGCTGCGACGGCCAGCATGGAGAGCGCCACGATGGGGATGGCATATGCGTCGACGGCGTCGGCGTCATCCTCCTGGAACAGGCCCTGTTCCTCGCAGAACACGGCCCGCCGCAGCGCCCTGGCCCCCGCCCGTTCCCACGGCTGCGTGGCGAACTTGACCTGGAATTCACAGGCGAGGAAGGGCTTGAATGGTTCGAGGATCATGTCGCCATTCCCCTCTCATAGGCCGAAAGCGCCGAGCAGGCCCCGCAGCGACCGCATCCGGCCTTGATGTCGGCGGCCTTCAGGCCCGCCTTCACGAGCATCGCCGAGAGGGGGGCGAGGATGGCGTGCATGAAGCCGGGCGTCGGGGTGGGGTGGCTTTCGAGCGGTGTGCCGGAAATCGGCACGAAGGGCACCACGAATGGGTAGACGCCGATCGCCACCAGCTTCTCGCAGGTCGAGAGGATAGCCTCCGGCGTGTCGCCGAGCCCCGCCAGGATGTAGGTCGAAACCTGACCACGGCCGAAGACCGGAACGGCGGCGGCGAAGGACGACATGTATTTCTCGACCGGCACCTGCGCCTTGCCCGGCATGATGCGCCCGCGGATTTCTGGGGTGACCGCTTCCAGGTGCATGCCGAGCGCGTCGACGCCCGCCTCGCGCAGGCGGCCAAACCAGGCGTCGTCCTCCGGCGGTTCGCATTGGGCCTGTATCGCCAGGTCGACGGCCGCCTTGATGGCTCTGGCGCTGTCGGCGAGGACGGCGGCGCCGCGATCCTCGCCGCGCGGAGTGCCCGTCGTCATCACCATGTGTCTGACGCCGTCGAGCTCGACGGCGGCCTTCGCCACTTCCGCCAGCTGGGCCGGCGTCTTGTGCGCGATGGTGCGGCCGGCCGCGAGGGACTGGCCGATGGCGCAGAACTGGCAGGTCTTGCTGCGGCTCTGGTAGCGGATGCAGGTCTGCAGCACGGTCGTAGCCAGCACGTCGCGGCCGTGGAGCACCGCGATCTTGGAGTAGGGGATGCCGTCGGCCGTGGTCAGGTCGTAAAAGCGCGGCCGCAGCGGGAAGGTGACTTCGCCGACCGGCCGCCCCTCCCGGCTGATACGGCTTCGGCCGAGGGAATCGGGCTTCTCGACCAGATAAGGGCTTTCGAAGGCCGGCGCGGTATGGACGGGCACCATCACCGTCATGCCGTCGATGGTCATCGCCTTGTGGTCGGATGGTCCGGCGCCACCCCTGCGGCTCTCATGCCCGGCCTTCGGGTCAACCAGCCGCGCTCCGAAGGATTGCAACTCGTTGATCAGCTGCGTCGCCGGCAGGGTTGCTGTGTTGTCCATCGGACAGGCTCCTTGGATCGGGTTGTTCGGCAAGGGGATGGGTGAATTCGAGGGGACTTGCGGCACGGCCGTCGAGCGCCAGATGCAGCAGTTCGGGGCGGGCATAGTGACCGACCGAGTCCATCATGCGCTTGCGCTTGAGGATCAGGCTCATGTCGAGATCGGCCAGGAGAATGCCCTCGCCCTCGGTGAGGGGCGGTACGACATGCCGGCCTTCGGGCGAGATGATCGCCGTCATGCAGCCGCCGCGCAGGCCGCGCTGCAGTCCCTCGTCCGGCGTGATCGAGGCGATCTGAGCCTCCGTCAGCCAGCCCGTGGCATTGACGACGAAGCAGCCGCTTTCGAGCGCGTGGTGGCGGATGGTGACTTCGATCTGCTCGGCGAAGATCGGTCCCACCAGCGAACCGGGGAACTGCGCGATATGGATTTCCTCGTGCTGGGCCATCAGCGTGTAGCGGGCGAGAGGATTGTAGTGTTCCCAGCAGGCGAGGGCGCCGATGCGCCCGGCGGCAGTGTCGACCACCGCCAGGCCCGATCCATCGCCCTGACCCCAGATCATGCGCTCGTGGAATGTCGGCGTGATCTTGCGTCGCTTGAGGCGCAGCGTGCCGTCGGCATCGAAGACCAGTTGAGCATTGTAGAGCGAGCCGTGATCGCGCTCGTTGATGCCGAGAACCACCACGAGGCCGTGCTGCCGGGCAGAGGCCGCCACGGCCTCGGTAGCCGGGCTGGGAACGGAGACGGCATGTTCGTAGAGGCGCAGATGCTCCTTGCCGCTCAGCACTGGGGGCAGCACGAAGGAGAAATAGGGATACCAGGGCACGAAAGTCTCGGGAAACACCACGAGCTCCGCGCCCTTGCCGGCCGCCTCCGCGATGGCATCGAGTACCTTTGCGAGAGTGCCTTCTCGCGAGGTGAGGTCAGGCGCGATCTGCACGGCGGCAGCCCGGACCGATGCCTTTGCGCTCATTGCGAATCCTCCGCTCCATGGGTCGGGCGGCGGGGCCGGACCCCGCCGATGCGGGCCTCAGACGGTCCAGGTGTCGAGAATGAAGGCGTTGTCCTTGCGGTGAAGCAGGATGAGGTCGAGCACATCGAGCGGGCTGATCGGCTGGATGCCGGGGATGAGGGAGGGCTCGCCATGGCCGTAGAGCGCCTGCAGGGCAAAGCGGCAGGCATAGACCTTGCCGCCCTCCGCCAGGAACTTCTCGATCTGGTTGTTGAAATTGAGATGGCCAGGAAAAGCCTCGTCCCCCAGCTTGGGAAAGCCGCGTTGGACACCCAGCGTCACGCCGGGACCGTAGAGGAGGACCGAGGTCTCGAAGCCCTTGCGCTTGAGGCGCGTGGCCTGCAGCAGGTTGACGAAGCCGATGGACCCTTCGAAGGCGACGGTATGGAAGGTCACGAGGGCCTTCTCTCCCGGCTCGGCTTTGACGTCGTCGAAAAGCTTCTGCTCGTAGTCGACGAAATAGTCGCCCTTCTGATGCGCGGGCTTGGTGACGGCTGGCATGCTGAACCTCCTCTATGGGCAGGACACGCCGCTCGGCGTGTCGCATCCATTAAAGCAATCATCATGCCAACGTTGCGGCAGTCAATTTATCGTCAAAAAAGCCATTTATACATTCAATATGGCAGTCAATTTATGACTGAGGCGAGCAAAAGTATCAAAATCCATGCGTATTCTGCGTTCGAATTGCCTCGAAATCCAACATCGCCCTGTCCTGCTAAGATGCAGTCAATTTTCTTTAAAATGATGGATGACAGGTGTCATAGCTATCAATATACAGTCAATTTGTGAGGCGGCTGGAGACCATCATGAAAGACTGGCGACCTGATCTGGCCCGAAACGATGGCCCTCTTTATCTCGCCATCGCCGACGCCATCGCGCAGGACATTGCACAGGGCGTCCTCGCAGTGGGCGCACGCCTCCCGCCGCAGCGCAAGCTCGCCGCTATGCTGGGTGTCGACTTCACGACGGTGGCGCGGGGCTATGTCGAGGCCGGCAAACGCGGCCTGATCGAGTCGGTCGTGGGGCGTGGGAGCTTCGTGCGCAGCAACGCCACTCTGCGGGAAGACGGCGACCCGCGGCGCCAGCAGCTTGCGGACTTCTCGATGAACATGCCGCCCGAACCTGACGATCCCGAACTGGTCGCCCGCATGCAGGACGGCTTCGTCAGCGTAGCCCGGGATCTGTTGCCGTTGCTGCGGTATCAGGGCTTCGGAGGGGCGCCGATGGACAAGGATGCCGCGTCCGCCTGGCTCGGCCGTCGTGCGCTGGTGCCTGCCCAAGAGCGGATCTTCGTCACGCCCGGCGCACATCCCGCCCTTGTCGGGATCTTCAGCCTGCTCGCGAGAACGGGCGAGACGGTGCTGTCCGAGGCGATCACCTATCCTGGCGTGCGCTCCATCACCGCACAGCTTGGCCTCAACCTCGTCGGCCTCGAAACCGATGGAGACGGCATCCTGCCCGAGGCCCTCGAGGAGGCCGTGCAGCGTCATCGCCCGAAGGCGCTCTATCTCAATCCGACACTGCAGAATCCCACCACGGTCACCATTCCCGAAAGGCGGCGTTCCGAGATCTGCGCGGTGGCGCGCCGGCATCGGCTGTCGATCGTCGAAGATGACGCCTATGGTTTCATTCCGACGCATGGGCCGCCGCCCTTGGCGGCGATAGCACCCGATATCTGCTGGCACATAGCGGGCCTGGCCAAATGCATCGGTGCAGGTCTGCGCCTTGCTTACGTGGTGGCGCCCGATGCGCGCGCAGGCTGGTCGTTCAGTGCGGCGCTGCGAGCCCTCTCGGTCATGGCTTCGCCGGTGACGGTCGCCGTGGCCACGCGCTGGATCGAGGACGGCACCGCCGACACCATCCTGCGCTTCATCCGCGCGGAAGCCGCCGCCCGCGAGAAGCTGGCATCACAATTCTTCGAACCGGGCACCTATCTGTCCGATCCCCTGAGCTTCAATATTTGGCTGCCGCTCGGCAATGGCTGGACGCGATCGGCCTTTGCCAGCTATGTCCGCCGCACGGGTATCGGCGTGGTGGTAAGCGATGTCTTCACTGTCGCAGGCGAGCCGAGCGAGATCGTGCGCGTTGGTCTGGGCGGACCGATAAGCCGCGAGCGGCTGCGTGCTGGATTGGAGTTCATGGCTCATGCGCTCGAGGGATCGCCGCAAACTGCCGCCGCGTTCTTCTAACATGGCCTTGCCGCAGGCTCTATGCGCTGTCGGGGCCAGCTGGCACTTTCGGCTTTCCGAAGCCGGTCTGTCTCCGACGGCAGGGTTGGATCAGCTGGCGTTCACCAGTCGCGACCACCGCCGAACCAGATAATTGTGCTCGTCCATCGTCGTGTTCCAGACGGCGATCGAGTTGGCGCGCTGGCGGTAGGACCCGCCATCGCGCACGGATCCGGCCTTGATGGTGATGGTGCCGTCCGGTCCAGGCAAATCGGCCTGCGTCGGCAGGCCTTCGTACCAGTAGGCCCATTCGTCCGGCGTCAGGAAAGCCCGAACCCGGGCCGGGATGGACATGTAGTAGCCCTGGCGGGCCATCACCGCGCCCGGCCAGCCGGACAGCCACCAGTTCAGATACTCATAGGCGATGTCGAGCATGCGCCCCGACAGGTTGCTCGAAAGGCACAAGCCGCCATGCCAGGCGCGATAGCCTTCGCGGGGTACCGCCTCCATCACGGGCACGTTGCAATGGCGCAGGGCGGTGATGCCGGGCGACCACATGCTCTGGATCACGACCCCGCCGTCGCGCATCAGGCCGGCCGCCTCCGCCGCGGTCTTCCAGAAACCGGCGAAGAAACCGGCCTTGCGCCGCTCGATCAGAATGCCGAGCAGGGTGTCGATCTCCTCGGTCGACATGTTGCCGATGTCCTCGAAGCTCATCAATCCCAGCGACTGGGCGGCGAGGGCCGCGTCGAAGACACCGATCGCCGGCTCATCGACCAGGGCCGCCCTGCCATGCCAGTGCTCGTCGAGCAGGGCCCCCCAGGAGACGATCTGCTCGGCATCGCCATTGGCGAGATCCGGCCGGAAGGCGAAGGAATCGAAATTATGGGTGGTCGGCAGCATCGAAAGCCAGCGCGAAGGCGTCGGGCCCAAGGCGCGGTTCGGCTGGACGAAGAGTTTGGTCACGGGAGCGTCCCCGAACCCGATGCGGGCGCCCGGATCGAGCCGTCCCGTCTTGGTCAGATCGGTGATTTCGTTCCAGAGCGGGATGCGCGTGAGATCGATGGGCTGGATGGCGCGCCAATACCAGACGATATCGAGGTTGTGGAAACACTGGTCGTAGACGTCATAGCTGCCGGGCTCGGCCGCCGCCTTGTGCTGGGCGGTGATGAAGTCCTGGGTGTCGAAGACGACATTGATGCCGAGGTCGGCTTCGGCCTTGAGGCGCAGTTCCTCGAGGTGTGAAATCTCGGTTCCCAACACCCGCAGGGTCGGTCGTTCCGTACTGCGAACGGCAGGTGCGGGGAGCTTTTCTTCCAATGCATCTCCCTTCATGGGGAACTCGAACGGCGGGGCAGAGACAATGGCATTCGAAATCACTTGATCATGATCGCTGCGGCAGGGGGACCGCCAATCTGTTGAAGGCCGCGAGGGAGCGCCTGATCAAGCTGGAATCGAGGTCATCCACGATGAAAACGATGCGCGAGCGTCGGTCGTCATCGGGCCAGGCCTGCATATGCACGGGCGGGTGCACCAGATGCTGCACGCCGTGGATTGCCACCGGGGCAATCTCTCCGGCAAGGTTGAGCATGCCCTTCACCCGCAGGATACGGTCGCCATGACGGTTGAGGAGCATGGTCAGCCAGATGCCGAAGGCCGTCCAGTCGATCGGTTCATCGACCGTGACCACGAAGGAGCGGATGCGTTCGCCATGCCGCGTACGGTCGCCCGACCCATGCTCATGGCCGGGCTGGCTGGCTGTCTCGGGGGCGACCGGATCGTCGCTTTGAAAGGTCTGGCGGAACCATGCGCGGGTCGAGCGCTCGGGCTGGCCTGCAGAAGCGAGGTCATCCTGATGAAACAGTGCCGGGGCATCGAGGTCACCGTCGGCGGCCCGCAGGATCGGCGCATCCGGATTGAAGCGCCGCAGCCGATCGAGGAGCCGGGCGACCGTCACCTCGTCGGCGATGTCGGTCTTGGTGAGCACGAGCCGATCGGCGATCGCGGCCTGGCGTGTCGACTCGACATGGGTCTCGAGCTGGAACCGGCCGTTCACCGCATCCACGGTTGCAATCACCGTGCCCGGCCGGAAATGATGCCGCAGGACGGGATCGGCCTTGATGGTCGACAGGATCGGGAAAGGATCGGCCAGGCCGGTGCTTTCGATCACCAGCCGATCGAAGGAGGGGATGTCGCCGCGCTCCCGCCTGGCATGGATATCGCGGATCGCCTGGGCCAGTTCGCCGCGGATCGTGCAGCACAGGCACCCGGACGGCAGCAGCACCATGGTCTCGTCAATGGGCTCGAGCAGGTGGTGGTCGAGCCCGATTTCGCCGAATTCATTGATCAGCACGGCGGTGCGCGCCATGGCCGGATCCGACAGGAGCCGCCGCAGCAAGGTCGTCTTGCCCGAACCGAGGAAGCCGGTAAGGAGGTGGACCGGGGTGAAGGCCGGGACGTTATCGGCCATGGCGCTTCTCCATCGCTTCGATCACCGGCAGGGAGAGCGGATCGCAGTCGCGCCTGGCCAGCCTTTCGGCTGCCGGCCACAGATGGCCGAGATCGTCGATGATCTCGGTCTTGCCGGTTTTGGTCGACAGGAGGAAGGAAGCGCCCTGCCAGTCGGAGAGGCTCATGCCGAAGGGTTCCAGAACCTGGCAGGCAATGCGTACGCGGTTCATCCGCTCGCGGCGGCGATCGATCCTGTCGCCATTGCGCGTGAAGACGCCCGGTCGGGCCACGGCGTCGGCCCAGTGCTCATTGCCACCCAGAATGCCGCAGAGCGAACACATGCAGATCTTCCTCGGCGCATCGTCGTGCTCGAAAGGCTCGTCGGCCTCTCCCGAATGCATTCAAGGCCGGGCCCAGGATAGGGGGCCCGGCCTCCGCCGTCACTTCTTGCGCGGGAAGCGCCGGGCAAAATCGTCGGCCATTTCGTTCATGGTGACGAACTTGACGCCGGGATGCTTGGCCATGTGCGCATAGAGGCGCTCCAGCATCATCAGGACCTGCGGGCGGCCCGAGACGTCGGGATGGATCGTGATCGGGAAGACGGCATAGTCCATCTCGCGATAGACCCAGTCGAACTGGTCGCGCCAGAGTTGCTCGATGTCGTGCGGATTGACGAAGCCGTGGCTGTTGGGCGCCTTCTTGATGAACATCATCGGCGGCAGGTCGTCGAGATACCAGGAGGCCGGGATTTCGATGAGGTCGGTCTCATGCCCCCGCTTCAGCGGCACCATCCAGTCCTTCGGTTTGCCGGAATAATCGATCTTGGTCCAGGAATCGCCGACGCGCACATAATAGGGCGTGAAGTCGTTATGCATCAGCGAATGGTCGTATTTGATGCCGCGTTCGAGCAGCAGCTCATTGGTGACGTTGGAAAACTCCCACCAGGGCGCGACATAGCCGGTAGGGCGCTTGCCGGAAAGCTTGGTGACGAGATCGATGCATTTGTCGAGGATCTCGATCTCCTGCTCGCGCGTCATCGCGATCGGGTTTTCATGGGTGTAGCCATGGATGCCGATCTCGTGGCCGGCGTCCGCCACGGCTTGCATCTGCTCGGGAAAGGTTTCGATCGAATGGCCGGGGATGAACCAGGTCGTCTTGATGCCGAAGCGCTCGAACAGCTTCACCAGGCGGGGCGAGCCGACCTCGCCGGCGAAAAGGCCGCGCGAGATGTCGTCCGGCGAGTCCTCGCCGCCATAGGAACCGAGCCAGCCGGCGACCGCATCGACGTCGACGCCGAAGCCGCAGAGAATTTCCTTTGCCATGGGTGAGGTCTCCTCATTTCATGTTGAAATCGATGTCTTCTTGAATAGGTGGTCGGTCAGGCGGCCGGAATGACGGTTGCCTCGGCGGCATTCCACGCCAATACGACCTCTCCTCCCGGGGCGAAGAGGCCCGGAGGGTATTTCTCGACATGCGCTTCCAGGGACACCGCCCGGCCTCCCGGCAGCTCGACGGACAGATGCGAGATGTGCCCGACGACGTCGAGACGCCGGACGGTGGCGGCGATGGCATTGCCCATCCCGGTAGCGCGCGCCTCAGAGGCCGAGCGGACTTCTATGGCTTCGGCCGGGACGACGATCTTGGCGGCACTGCCCTCGGCCAGGGCGCCGTTTGCCGTGCCGCGCAGGATACCGAGCGGGGTGTCGACCACCGCACGCCCATCCTCGACACCGCCGACGGAGCCGTCGAGAATGGTGTTGCGGCCGATGAACTGCGCCACGAAGGGCGTGTTCGGCCGGGTGTAGAGCTGGTGCGGCGGGCTGATCTGCTCGACGCGTCCCTGGTTCATCACCACGATGCGGTCGGATAGGGCGAGGGCCTCGGACTGGGCATGCGTCACGAATACGAAGGTGACGCCCAGTCTCTTCTGCAACAGCTTCAATTCGTTCTGGATCGCCTTGCGCAGATTGGCATCGAGCGCGCCCAACGGCTCGTCCAGCAGGAGGATATCGGGCTCCACGATGAGGCCGCGCGCCAGGGCGATGCGTTGGCGCTGGCCGCCGGAGAGCTTGTCGGGACGCTTGTCGGCGACATCTTCGAGGCCGAGCGTGGCCAGGATACGGTCGACCTTCGCCTCCCGCTCGGCTTTGGCCAGTCCCTTGACCTCGAGGCCATAGCCGACATTGCGGCGGACGGTCATATGGGGAAAGAGCGCATAGTTCTGGAAGATCATCGAGGTCGGGCGCCGTTCGGGCGGCACGTCGTTGATGCGCGTTCCCTTGATCAGCATGTCGCCGGAGGAGATGGCTTCGAAGCCGGCGATCATACGCAACGTCGTCGTCTTGCCGCAGCCGGAAGGCCCCAGAAAGGCGATGAATTCCCCCTTGGCCACGGCAAGGTCGAAGCCGGCGACGGCAGGTGTGCCGTTGTCATAGACCTTGCCGACCTTGATGAGTTCGAGATCGTGGACCATCGCGTCAGGCTCCGCGGCAGTGGCTAAAGCGTTTTCCAGAAAAGCCGATAAACTTTTCGATTGAGAAAAACGTGTTAAAACAAATGGTTAGAGAAAAGTGCGATTCAACGAAATCGTACTTTGCTCTGAAGAGGCGGGCGGGAAGGCGTGCTTTCCGCCCGGACCGTGATCAGGCGTTCAGGAACTCGTCCCATTTCTGGATGAGATGGTCGTAGGCGTCCGGCCATTGGTGCCAATAGGCGACGTTGGCGGCCCGTTCCGCCAGGCTGCCTCCGTCGCGCAGGTCACCTTCCTTGATGCCGCGCTCGGCGGCGCCGACCCAGGGCTTGCCTTCGTACCAGAATGCATATTTCTCCGGCGCCATCTCGTTCTTGATATTGGTCGTGGGCGAGTAATAGCCCTGTTCCGAAACCGTGATGCCGGGCTTTCCGGAAAGCCAATAATCGGCGTAGGCGGCCACGGCTTCCTTGTTGGCGGAGCCGGCGATGAGCGAAGGACCGATCGCCCAGGCGCGGTAGCCTTCCTTGGGGCGGGCATATCTGCAGGCCTTGCCCTGGGCCTTGACCGCCATCACGGCGGGCTGCCAGGCGTCGCACACCACCATCTCGCCGGAGGCGAGAAGATTGACCAGTTCGCCGAAATCGCCCCAGAGTGCACGGAACTGGCCTTCCTTCTTCTTCGAAACCAGGAATTTAGCGGCCTCGTCGATTTCGGCTTCAGACGGATTGCCCGGGTTCTTGACCGCCGACAGGCCCAGCGAGTTCATCGCCATCACGGCCTGCCCAAAGGCGATAAGCGGGTCAGTGTTGAGGCCGGACTTGCCTTTCCATTTGGGATCGAAGATCGCCGCCCAGCTGTTGGCCTCCTCGTCGGACAGAACGTCCGGATTGTAGCCGATGGAGTCGTAGTTATAGACGGCCGGCACCATCCACAGCTGGCTATGGGCATCGTCCTGCCAGATCTGGCCGGTGATCTGGGCCTTGGGATCCCATTTGTCACTCGGCTTGGTGAAGGTGTCGCGGATATTGGCCCAGTTCTTCAGCGACGAGACGGCGATCGGCGCGACATTGTTGGTCATCACCACCGAGGGCAGGCGTTCAGCGATCACTTCCCAGCAATCATAGTCCTTCGAGCCCGACAGGATCTTGGTCTGAGCATCGGGGAAGGTTGCAGCGGTGCCCGACGTCGTGCCCACGCCGGAGGCGGCCTTGAATTCGGCCAGGATGCGCTCCTGCACCGTAACGGACAAGCCGATCGTGCGCAGGCTTTCGCCTGCCAGGCTGCTGCCCTGCGCCCAGGCAGCGCGGGAAGACATGAACGGCGTGCCGCCGCCCAAGGCCAGGGCCATCATTCCCGCGGATCGCTTCAGCAAAGAGCGGCGCGTCATCTCGCTTCGGTCAGACATCGTTCCTTCTCCGGTTCTGGTTCATTTGCTTTTGTTTCAGTAGCGGCCCACCAGCAGGCCGCCATCGACCACCAGCGTCTGGCCCGTGAGGTAGCGAGCGCTGGAAGAGGCGAGGAAAACGATCACGTCGGCGATCTCTTCGGGCTCGCCGATACGGCCCATGGGAATGAAGGCGCCAGCTGCCTCGGCCCCTTCCGGTCCGAGCGAATGTTCCTTGGAGAGGAGCTGGGCGGTGCGGATATAGCCCGGGGCCACTCCATTGACCCGGACACCGTCGCGGGCAACCTCGACGGCGAGGCCCCGCACCAGGCCGACGACACCGGCCTTGGCCGATGAATAATGCACATGCTCGTCCCAGCCATAGGCGACGCCCATGATCGAGGACAGCGCGACCACGGCGCCGGATTTGCGGGCGCGCATGCCGGGCAGGGCAGCCCGCGCCACGCGGAAGATGCCCTTGAGGTCGATATCGAAGGTGAGGTCCCACTTGTCGTCGTCTAGACTGGCGAGGGGAACACGATGAGCGATGCCGGCATTGGCGACGACGACGTCGATGCCGCCATGGCGGGCCTCGATATCGGCGACGAGAGCATCGGCGTCGCTGGTGGAGCGAACGTCGAGCGCCATGAACTCGGCCGAGCCGCCTTCCGCCTTGATCTCCTCGACGACGGCCTTGCCTTCCGCCTCCAGGATGTCGGTAACCACGACATGGTCGCCAAGGGCGGCGAAGGCCTTCGCGCTGGCGCGGCCGATGCCGATGCCGCTGCCGGTGATCAGGACGATGCGTGCCTTCGTCATGGTGCTGTCTTCTCCCTGTGCGCGTTCACAACATCACGTCGCCGGAATTGGGCCCGAGCGTCTGGCCGACGAAGAGGCTGGCGGCCGGGGAAGCGAGGAAGGCGACGGTCGCCGCCACTTCTTCCGGCTCGCCGAAGCGGCCGAGCGGCAGTTCCCTGGCCTTGCGGTCCTTCCAGCCATCCGAGAGAGCCTTCACCAGCGGCGTGTTGATCGGTCCCGGCGCGACGGCGTTGACCCTAACGCCGCGGCTCGACACCTCGCGGGCAAGCGATTTGGTCATGCCGATCACCGCGGCCTTGGCTCCGGAGTAATGGGCGAGTTCGATCCCGCCGATCTGGCCGAGCTGGGATGCGACATTGATGATGATGCCTGATCCCGCTTCCAGCATCGCCGGCAACACGGCCCGTATCATCAGGTAGGTGCCGCGCACATGCACGGCGAACATGCGATCGAAATCGCCGGGTTCGAGATGTTCGAACAGGCATTGATGGACATGGCCGGCATTGTTGACGAGTAGGTCCACCGGGCCGAGATGCGTTCTGGCCGCGGCGGCGATGGCTGCGACATCTGCTTCGCGGGAGACATCGCCGGCTGCTGCGACCGCCTTGCCGCCTCCCGCCTGGATGGCGTCCGCGAGGGCTTGCGCCCGCTCCAGTGCCAGATCATTGACGAGCACGCCATAGCCGTCCGCCGCAAGCCGTTCGGCGATGGCCTTGCCGATACCCGAGCCGGCTCCGGTGACGATGGCTGTTTTCGGGCCGGGCATCATGCCTCCTCCTGGATGGCGACGCGCCTGCCGCGACGGACCGACAGGCCCATCAGGATTGCGTAGACCGCGAGCAGGGCGAACGAGAACAGGGTGGTCAGAACGCCGAACGCGAAGACATTCGGATGGATCTCGACAGAGAACGTGCCGTAGATCGCCAGCGGCAGAGTGAGGTCGCGCCCCGAGGCGAAGAGCGTGCGTGAGAACTCGTCATAGGAAAGGGTGAAGGCGAACAGCATCGCCGACAGGACGCCCGGAAAGATCAGCGGGAATGTCACTTTCCGGAATGTGCGGATCGGCGAGACGCCCAGGGACCAGGAGGCCTCCTCGACGCTTTGGTCGAAGCGGTTGAAGATCGCCAGCATGACGAGGAAGGCGAAGGGATAGGTATAGACGACGTGGAGAACGAAGGCCGTGCTCCACCAGTGCCGGTCGATGCCGAGGACATTGGCCGCCAGTGCCATGCCGAGGCCCACCAAGACGCCCGGCACCATCATGCCGAGGACGATCAGATAGAAAGCGATGCCCGAGCCCCGGAATTTCTTGCGGAAGGCCTGCGCGGACGTCACGCCCAGGACGGTCGAGACCACCATCGTCATGATAGCGAGGATGATCGAGCGCCCCAGGCTCTCTTCGATCGGCAGCGGGGCGATGCGCGAGGGAGGCGTCAGGCCGAAGAGATGCTGGTACCAGTAGGTCGACCATTCGATGATCGGGAATTGCGGCCCGCCCTCCGGCCCGGTCTGGAAGGACAGGATCGCCAGCACGACGAAGGGGCCGTAGAGAAACAGGAGGAACAGGGCCGTGTAGACGGCCAGGACCGGTTTGACGCCGCGTGCCTGCATGGCTCAGAGCTCCTTCCTGAGATCGACGACGCGCAGCAGGGCGGCGACCACCGCCCCCATGACGATCGTCAGGACGACGCCGACCACCGCGGCGAAGGCCCATTTGAGCGAGCCGACCTGGGTGACGATGATGTTGCCGAGCAGGTTGACCTTGCGTCCGGACAAGGCGGCGGAGGTGGCGAATTCGCCCAGCACCATCACCGAAACGAAGATCGAGCCGACGACCACGCCGGGCATCGACAGGGGCAGGATGATGGTGCGGAAGATACGCCAGAAGCCGGCGCCGAGATCCCGCGCCGCCTCGATGACGTTCGGGTCGATCCGGCCGAGCATGAAGGCGATCGGGCCGACCATGAAGACGCAGTAGATCTGCGTCATGCCGATCACAACCGAGAGGTCGGAGAAGAGCAGGGCCTCGATCGGCTGGGTGATGATGCCGGCCTTGAGCAGGATCAGGTTGATGGCGCCTTCCTTGCCCAGCATCGGGCGCCAGGCAAGGACGCGGATCAGGAACGAGGTCCAGAACGGGATGACGCACAGCACCAGGAGCGTGGTCTGCAGCGCCTTGTTGCGCACGAAGAGGCCCACGAAAAGGGCCGTGGGATAGCCGACCACGAGGGTCGCGGCCAGCACCGTCAGCCAGATGCGGATCGTGGTCCAGAGGGCCTGGAGATAGGTATCGCTCGTGAAGAAGCTGACCCAGCTCCTAGTGGTGAGGATGGGCTCGATCTTGAACGTGGTCTGCGTCCAGAACGAGACATAGACCATCATCAGGATGGGGACGAGCAGGAAGAGCACCATCCATGCCACGCCCGGGGCCAGCAGCCATAGTATCTTGTTGCGGGACCTGGGCGGCGATGCAGCCTGCGGCGCCGCCGCTTCGCTGCCGGGAGGCGTCGTCATCCAGTCGGTCTCCGTTCCGGGGCGGGGGTCAGCAAGAGACATGGCCGGTGCTCACGCAAAGAGGAGCGCAAGGTCGCGCTTCCAGACGAGGCCGTAGCGTTCCTGCGGCGCGTACGCGGCGGGAGGGCGATGGCTGAGATGTGTCTCCACCTCCACCACCTGGCCGCTATCGAGTGCGAAGAAGGAATTCACCGCCGCGCCGCTATATTCGCTGGCGATGAAGGCGCCTTCGACGCCCACTTCGTCCGTCGCCAGGGCCGAAGAGATCGGGCGCACCTGAATGCGGTCATAGCGGACGGCGTAGGCGGTTTTCCCGCCGGTGAGGCGTGGGCTTCCGGCAGTCGGGAACCTGCCCGCCGGCCCGACAAAGTCCGCGCCCGAGAGCGTTCCCTCGAACAGATTGTAGCAGTTGAGGAAGCGCGCGACGGAAGGCGCGGCAGGGCGGTTATAGATGGTGTCGGCATCCGCCGACTGGGCGATGCGGCCCCGGTCGAGCACCAGCACGATATCGCCCATGGCCAGTGCTTCGGATTCACTGCCGGTGACATGAAGGAAGGTGACGCCGAGGCGTTCGCGAATGCTCCTGAGCTCCGCCCGCATCCGGGCCCGCAGATTGGCATCGAGCGCTCCGAGCGGTTCGTCGAGCAGCACGAGGCGCGGTTCGGTTACGAGTGTGCGAGCCAGCGCTACGCGTTGACGCTGGCCACCCGAGATCTGGGCGACGCCGCGGTCCTCCAGGCCGGCCAGACCGACCAGCTCGATCATTTCGCCGACCCTCCGGCGAATGGCGGCGCGATCCGTCAGCGCGCCGACTTCACGGTTTTCAAGGCCATAGGCGATGTTCCTGGCAACGGAGAGATGGGGGAACAGGGCAAAGTTCTGGAAGACGAAGCCGATGCCGCGCCGATGCGCCTGGACATTGTCGATGGGACGGCCGCCGAGCGCGACGCTACCTTGGTCGGGATCTTCAAATCCCGCGATCACGCGCAGAAGCGTGGTCTTGCCCGAACCGCTGGGCCCGAGAAGCGAGACATAGGCATTGTCGGGGATCGTGAGATCGATAACGTCCAGGGCATGCAGGTCGCCATAGGACTTCCTGATGCCGGATAAACGAAGCACATCTGCCAAACGAGCCTCCCGGGTCGTATTAGGCCACGCAGGTGCCGAGCTATTCCTAGGAATAGCGTGATTCACCAGTGACTTAATTTGATGTGATAAATATCGAGCGGCCGCAATACGGTCGCGTCCGATCAAATATCGATCAACTTGCTTGATTCAGTTCGCCTCTGCATTGCTTCTGCGGCAATGAGTGCTTGGATCTTAGTTCAATCGATTTTTGTATGCAACAATCTTTTTTGTGCATCGCCCGCCCAAAATCTGAGCGGTCGCGCATTTTGGGTCCCCGACGGGGAGGTGGCGAGGTCTGCGCCAATTTTGTTGGAAACTGGCCATATTCAACGAGGTTTCTTACGCTTTTCGATGATGCGTGATCGTTCGGCGGGAGTGGCGGAGGCTAAGGGCAGGACCGGGAGGCGGAAGAAATTGCGGCTTGGTGGTGTAGATTTGGCGGGAAATTTCGCTGGAAATGAATTCTCCGCAGCAAAAATTGAATTATGGTATGCAGAAATCATTTATCCGAGTGCGAGGACACACGGTGCCAAACGCGATAGACACGCAGTTCAGGCGGCGGTCAGCGATGACGCCCGCAAGGAGGTCCGTTTACGGCATGCCATTGTCCAAGCCTCGCCAGACCGCCCAGCGGCGCTACGAAATTGTCGAAGACGTCTTGCGTGCCAATATCGCTGACGGGCTGCTGCCGCGGGGGCTGGTCTTGCTCGAGGGGCCTATCGCCGAGATCTTTCAGACATCGCGTGCCCCGGTGCAAAAGGCCCTGCTCCGCCTAGAGGCCGAACAACTCATCCACCGTTTCGATGGGCGCGGTTATCTCGTCGGGGCACCGGGACGGCGCGTCGCGCCCTTGCGCACCGATATCAAGACACTGGGTCTGATGGTGCCCGAGGCAATCGACGAAGCGCTGCAGAGCAGGTCGACCTGGGAACGCATTTACGATTCCATCGAGGCCGATGTCGCTGCCTGCGTCGTATTCGGACAATACCGCATCATCGAGACCGAGCTGGCGGATCACTTCCATGTCAGCCGCACCGTGGTGCGGGACGTGCTCGGACGCCTGCAGGAAAGGGGACTGGTGCATAAGAACCAGAGTTCCCACTGGATCGCCGGACCACTCACCGCAAAATCTATCAAGGATCGCTTTGCCCTGCGGCGCATCCTCGAACCTCCTGCCTTGGTGTCGGCCGCTCCTCGCATCGATCGGGCACGATTGACGGCCCTGCTTGAGAGCCTGTCCGAGGCCGAAAGAACCGTATCGGATGCCGATCTGGTCGAGGGGGAGGGGCTGGAGACAAAACTCGTCGAAACCTGCGTGATGGCCACCCCGAACGAAAGGCTGCGCGACCTGATACGGGACAATCTGCTGCCGGTCGTGGCTTCGGAGCGGCTGCTGCGCCAATTCGGCCTGCCGCGCGACCGTATCGCCATTTCCGAATATCGCCTGATCGTCGAATTGCTGATGCGCGGGGCGATCGATGCCGCGGCTGCGATGTTCGACGCTCATCTGGAAGAAGCGAAAAACCGGAACATCGCGCAGATGAAGATCGTGGCGGTGATCCCGGCACCGCAGTCGATCGCGTCGTATTTGACCAGGATCGCAGAGTGAGTGTCTCCTCGGCTGCCCGCCGACTTCTCCAAACGCGCAGAAATCGGGGCTAAGCAACCAAGCTTTATCGGCGAGGGGGGAGCGGTGCCCTCCGGGAAAGGACGGTCCTTGCCCGTTGGCTCATCATAGCGATGCCGCCGGTTGGGGCGATAACGGATTTAGGCGATTAATTCGCCATTTGCGGATCATTGCGACCATATTCCAACTGAAGCGCGACAAGATCTGCCGTGGCATTGCCATAGCGGCTCGCGATTGCGGTCAAAGCCTCATCGAGAGCTTGCGTCGGCCTTGTGCGAGGAAGAGACAATTGGGGATGCTTGTTCGCGGGAGCCGCGTCTGGCAACAAGATGAGGCCATGACGTGATCGGATGAGGCCCTTGGATGGACCGATTATCGCCTGAGAGCGATAAGTCCTCGACCAGGCATCTGCGGTGAGAGCCAGCGCAATTTCATCAAAGCCGTTCGTTGCCGGAATGGACAGCATTTCATGCCGCCAGGGCGAAAGTGCGTTTTTGGTGACCGTCCACACGTGTCCTGCCGTGAGGCGGAATCGGCTTGTGTCGTGTGTTGGTTTCCAGGCGTGGCCTCCGATCGTGGCCGCTGCACTTTCGGCCCTGGCACGTCCGGCCAGCGCCTCGATCAGTGCAAGGCTTGCCGGAATGGAGGCGCTCACACCAGTGGTGGTCATGACATTGCGGTCGACGACATAGCGCCTGTCTCGAACCCATACTATCCGGGGAAATGTCCGCGCGATCTTGGCCAATGCGTACCAGTGGGTCGTTGCAGCCCGGCCGTCGAGAACGCCGGCCCGAGCGGCAACCCATGCGCCTTCGCAGATGGAGGCGATGAAGGCGTGCCTGTGTGCTTGCTCGCGCACCCAGTTGATGACGCTTTCGTTCTTGTCGTCATGCAGCGCCGGCACGATCACAATATCCGCGCCGTCGGGGTGAAGCGCATCGAATGCACGCATGGTCATGTCCGGTTGGATTGTGAGTGCGGGCATCAGGGTGACTGGACCGGGATGCGTCGAAACGATGACGACATCAGCGACATCGGCTTCCTTCAGCACGCCATAGGGAACCATGAGATCGGTCGTTTCGGTGCCGGCATTGTCGGCCACGATCGCGATGAGCGGGCGAGGGCGCCCGGGCTTGGCAGGCGGCAATCGAAAAGCGCCCATTTCGGCAGCCGGTGTTTTGTCGGCATGAAATGAGATCGGCACAACCATGAAGAGGAAGAAAAGGGCTTTAAGAAGAAGGCGGTGCATCAGGCTATCTCGGGTTGAAGCAGGCACCGCCAAAGTAGGTGCTGAAACACCCTGGCGAAAACGTCAAAAATATCGCATTTTACGCCAATGCAGGATCGATCTCGAAAACCAAGGCTCATCGCCGTGATTGGCTATGACGGTGTACAGGCCCTGGATGTGGTCGGGCCGATGGAGGTTTTCGCGATGGCGAACCTCTATAAGGCCGGGCATGTGGCGCCTTACGAACTCGTTCTCTCGTCGCCGGCAGGCGGATCGATGACTTGCAGTTCGGCCGGAGGGATTTGCCTCGGCAATGCCGTCGCACTCGACGATCTGCCGGATGACATCGATACGATCATCGTTGCCGGAGGCAGCGAAGACGGATTGCGAAAAGTCATCTTCCAGACCGGGCTGATCGAGTGGTTGAGGGCGCGCGCCGGCCGAACCCGCAGGCTTGCCAGCGTGTGCACGGGCGCTTTCGTTCTCGCTGCAGGGGGCTTCCTCGATGGCAGGCGCGCGACGACGCACTGGAACTCGGTGGCTCTCCTCAAGCAATTACGCCCGCAGGTCGATGTCGAGTCAGACGCGATCTTTGTGGCCGAACCGCCTATATATACCTCGGCCGGCATCACGGCCGGAATCGACTTGTGCCTCGCATTGGTGGAGGCCGATTGCGGTGCGCAGACGGCCCTGTCCGTATCCCGGCAAATGGTACTTTTCATGCGCAGGCCGGGAGGCCAGTCCCAGTTCAGCTCGGGGTTGGCAACCCAGGCCATGGCAACGCCGCGCCTGCGCAACCTGGTCAACGAAATCATAGAAGACCCCATCGGCGATCTGTCGGGACCTGCTCTTGCGATACGTGCGGGTATGAGTGAGCGAACCTTTTCGCGATCGTTCCATAAGGAGACAGGCACGACACCTGCGCAATTTGTCGAGGTTGCCCGGATCGAACGCGCAAAGACGCTGCTGGAGACGTCGGACTGGCCCTTGGCTCGTGTTGCCGAACGCGCGGGTTTTGGAAGCCTCCACGCGTTGCATAGGGCATTCCAGAAGCGGCTCGGCATTACGCCGGGTTTCTATCGTGATCGCTTCAGAACGGGGTAAGGCAGTATTATTCGGACCTCGGTGTTCCTCCATCGCCGTGGAAGTTCGCTCGCAGGCTCGCCGATGTGCGCTCGCCTGAAAATTTGCAGCGCGATCTTATTTCGGGAATTGCCAGCGCTGACCGGTCGCCGGATCGAACAGGCCGATCCCCGCGAGATCGACGGAGAGCGAAATCTGTTCGCCGAGGGTTGGGCTTTCCCGCGCTCCGAGCCGGGCTGTCAGCTTCTTGCCTCCGACGTCCACGATCACCATCGTGTCCGGTCCGGTCGGTTCGACGACGTCGACCCTGCCCTTCAGTGTGGCGCCGGGGACGGAACCCGATGTCAGCGCCTCCGGCCGGATGCCGACAATGACCGATTGGCCGTCGAAACCGGTCTTCTCGGCATCTGCGACGAGGATATCCAGAACCTGGCCGTCGCACAGCCTGATCGTGGCCCTGCCGTTCTCGAGTGCGATCGTGGCCTCGATGAAGTTCATCGAGGGCGAACCGATGAAACCAGCGACGAACATGTTCGCGGGCCGGTCATAGATCGTCCGCGGATCGGCGAGCTGCTGGATGACGCCGTCCTTCATGACTGCGACCAGCGTGCCCAGAGTCATCGCCTCGACCTGGTCGTGCGTAACATAGACGATTGTGGTGCCGAGCGTATTGTGGAGCCGCTTGATCTCGGTGCGCATCTCGACCCGCAATTGAGCGTCCAGGTTGGACAGCGGCTCGTCGAACAGGAATAATTCCGGGTTTCGCACGATGGCGCGCCCCATTGCCACCCGCTGGCGCTGGCCGCCGGAAAGCTGGCCGGGCTTGCGGTCGAGCAGGTGCTTGACCTGCAGCAGGCTGGCCGCCTTGTCGATCGCCGCATTCCGCTCGGCTTGGCCGACGCCGCGCATTTCCAGGCCGAAGCCGATGTTGCGGCCGACCGACATGGTCGGGTAGAGCGCATAGGACTGGAACACCATGGCGATGTTACGGTCCTTGGGGTAGACGTCGTTCATCCGTCTGCCGCCGATGACGATATCGCCGCCGGAGGCCGGCTCCAGCCCGGCGATGATCGAAAGCAGCGTGGACTTGCCGCAGCCGGAAGGCCCGAGCAACACCAGAAAGCCGCCATCGTCCAGCTCGATGTCGATGTTGTGCAGGACATCGACGCTGCCGAAACTCTTGCGGATGCCTTGAAGCGACAGGTTTGCCATTGATCAGCCTTTCACCGCGCCGGCGGTAATGCCTGCCACCATCGCGCGTTGGACGATCGCGAACATGACGACGACCGGCACGATCGAGATCATGCCGCCGGCGGCGAGCATGCCCCAGGGAAGCTGGAACTCGCCGACCATGAGTTGCAGGCCGACCGGCCATGTACGGGCGCCCTGGCTCGTGGTCAGCATCAGCGCAAACAGGAATTCGTTCCATGCTGCGATGGCGACGAAGACGCTGGTCGCCACCAGGCCGTTACGGGTGATCGGCACAACGATCTGCCACATGGCGCTGAAGCGGGTGCCCCCGTCGATGCGCGCCGCGCTTTCCAGCTCCTTCGGGGCGGCATCGAAGAAGCCCTTCATCATCCACACGAAAAGCGGCAGCAGGAAGCTTGTATAGGCAATGGCCAGGCCGAACTTGGAATCGAGCAGACCGACCGAACGCATGACGACGAACAGCGGAATAATCATCAGGACCGCTGGAAACATGCGCACGACCAGGTAGCCCAGCATCAAGGATCCGCGTCCGGGAAAGTTGAAGCGCGCGAATGCATAGCTGGCGAGGGTGCCGGTCAGCAGGCAGATGACCACCGTGATGGACGTAACCACCAGGCTGTTGAAGACGAGCACGGGATAGTCCGATTGGGTCCAGATCTTCACATAGTGATCGAAGGTGAAACGCGTCGGCAGGTAGACCATGGTCTGGGTGACGATGTCGGCGTCGACCTTGATCGAAGTCAGGAATGTCCAGACGATCGGGAACAGGCAGAAGATCGCCAGCAGGACGAGAACCGCGTAGGTCGCGATGTCCCAGTTGCGCGAGGATTTCGAGATCGTCGCCATCGGATCAATCCTTGTTGACTTTGGAGACGCGGATATAGGCCCAGGCAAACAGCATCAGCAGAACGAACATCACCACTGAAAGCGCGGCCGCATAGCCGAAGTTGAAGTCCTTGTAGGCAGCCTGGAAGGCGTAGAGCGACAGCACCTGGGTGGCGCGCCCAGGACCGCCGCCGGTGAGGATCAGCAGCAGGTCCGGCGAGTTGACGAGGCCGATGACGCGCAGGATGACAGCCGCCGCGATCACCGTGCGCAGCATGGGCAGGGTGATGAGCCTGAGTTGCGCCAGCGGCCCCGCGCCGTCGATGTTGGCTGCTTTGTAGAGATCCGCCGGAATGCCCTTGAGGCCGGCCAGAAGCAGCAATGCAAAAAACGGGAAGCCATGCCAGGCCTCGACCAGGATCGCCGCCGCCATTGCCGTCGAAGGATCGGCGAACCATGCCTTGTAGCTGCCGAGAATGCCGGCCTTGACCAATAGGTCGTTGATGACGCCGAGGCGCGGGTCGAGCAGCAGCGACCACATGTGACCGGCCACGACATTGGGCAGAAAGTAGGGCAGCAGGATTAGCACGCCCAGCAGCTTTGTGCCGGGCAGGTTGCGGTTGAGCGCCAGTGCCGCCACCAGGCCGAGCAGGAATTCGAGAGCGACCGAGGCCGTGGTCCACACCACCGTGTTCCACAGGGCGGTCCAGAAGACCGGGTCCGAATAGAGCCTGATATAGTGCTTGAATCCGATCAGGCCGGTTCCCAGCGCCGGCCGGTTCATCCGCATCTCGCGGAAGGAGAGCTGCGCGCCATAGAGCGTCGGGTAGAGCACCACCGCCAGGATAAGGACGAAGCTCGGGATCAGCAGGATATACATCCAATAGCGGGTCTCGGAGAGCTCTCCGACCCACGCCATCGGACCTCTCGCCGGCCGGGCCGGCGTTGCGATTGCATTCGTCATTTGAAATCCCGACTGTTGCATCGGAGACAGGAGCGCTACCTGCCGGCCCCGGGGAACGGGGAAGACCGCTCCAAAAAACGGAGGGCGGCCCGGAAGGTTACTTGGCCTCTTCGAGACCGGCGATCATCTCGTCGACCGCTTCCTCTGCCGTCGCCTGGCCGATCAGCACGCGCTGGAAGGCCGGCAGAGCCACGCCTTCGGACCAGCCGGCAAGGCCGGGGAAGCTGGGCGGCAGCTGGCCGTAGCCGAGCACCTCGGCCGCGGGCGCATAGATCGGATTGCCAGTGATCGCGGCGTGCTGGGCCAGCTTGGCGGATGCGGGGAAATAGCCGGTGGCCTGGAGAAACGCCAATGCCGCATCGGCCTCCGCCCAGAACGACACCCAGCTCCACGCGGCGTCGGCATTGGTTTCCTTCATCAGGCCATTATAGGCGTAGGCAAGCCGCGCGATCCGGGCCGAAGGGCCGGCCGGCATCGTCGCGGTTGCGAACTGCTCGCCCGGCTTGAGAGCCTTCTCGATGTCCTTGATCGAACCGGTATGATGCCACAACATCGCCGTCTGACCGGTGCTGAAGGCTTCGACAATTTGACGGTAGCCGTCGTTCGGCGCGCTCGGTGGCGCGACCTTATGTTCGGTGAACAGGCCGGCATAGAACTTGATCGCCTCCACCGCCGGCGCCTTGTCCAGGCCGATATGGCCGTCCTTGACCAGAGGCGCGCCAAACGCTTCCATGACGTCGATGATATATTTCTGGCCTCCGGCTCCGCCGCGCAGGCCGAAACCGTAGCGGTTCTTCGAAGCGTCGGTGAGCTTCTTGGCGGCTTCCAGGAATTCGGCGAAGGTCTTCGGGGCCGAGATGCCGGCTTCTTCAAACCAATCCCTACGGTAATACATCCAGTCGACGAAGGCGAAAGAGGGAATACCGTAGATCTTGCCGTCCCTGGTTACGCCTTTCCAGCGGTCGTCAGGATAGTCGGTCTTGCCGCTCCAGCCATTGACGCGATCCGTAAGGTCGACCAGCGCGCCCATCGCCGTCAGGTCGGCGACGCGCTCGGCCGTAACCTGCGACGTGTCCGGCTTGCTGTCGGCCGCAACGGCTGCCGTAACCTTTGCCATGAATTCAGGATTCGGGATGTTTTCCTGCGTGACCTTGACGGCAGGGTGTTTGGCCGCGAACGCCTTCATGACCGCATCGAGGCCGGCGAACTCGACCTGGCTGGAGAAGTGATGCCAGTAGTTGATGTTGGCGGTCTGCGCGAGCGCCGCGCGTGGCAAGGCGCCGGCGGCGACCAGTGCGGCGACGGACTTGAGGAACGCGCGTCTATCCGCGGCGAAGGTCATGGCTTCCTCCCTGAAGGAAAATTCTAGTTGTTGTGGCGCCGTGTCACTTCGACCTTGGCGCAGGCGCTGCGATCGAGGCCGGCCCAGTCATAGTTGTAGCCGACGCCCGGCTCGGAACTGACGTTGAGATACCCATCCTCGATGGCCAGGGGGCCGAGGCTGGTCAGGTTCCGGATTTGCCGCTCGTCGACGACGAGTTGCTCGTAATAGTCGTTATTCGATATCGCAGCGCAGAGTTGCGCATTCTCCAGGCTCATGCCGTGAACCTGGGCGCGCATGCCGAAGGATTCCGACATATGCGCGATCTTCATCGCACCGGTGAAGCCACCCTTGTAGAAGGCGCTGACGCGGGTCATGTCCAGCGCGCCGGCCTCGATCCAGCTCGCCATGTTCCAGTGCACGCCGTCGGAGGTCTCGGCGGCCAGCACGGGAATCGTCAGCTTCTCGCAGAGCTTGGCGTAGGAGCCGAGATGGAATTCGCGCATCGGCTCTTCGTACCAGGAGAAGCCGAGGTCCTGCAGCGCGACGCCCACCTTGAGCGCGTCGACATAGTCCCACCCGGCGGAGCCGTCGAACATGAGGTCCGCATCGGGTCCGGTCCATTTGCGCAGGGCAGCCGACAGTTCGATGTCGCGCTTCACATCGCCCCAGGCATGCAGCTTGAACGCGGTGAAGCCCACATCCATGCACAGCTTGATGTGGCGCTCGTAGTCATCGAGCGTCGGCCAGGTGACGGTGGAGGCATAGGCCGGCACTTTCGGGTCGTTGCCGCCCAGAAGCTGATAGACCGGCAGGTTTGCCGCCTTCGACTTCACGTCCCAGCACAGCACGTCGAGGATGCCGAGCGACCGCATGTGGATTTCCTCGACCCGGTCGATCTCCCAGATCAGTTTCCACAGCCGCTCGGTCATCAGCGGGTTCTCACCGATCAGCGCATGATAGCGGCGCGCAATCAGGTCAATGGCCGAGGCGCCGCGCACCAGCTCCATCGCGCCATGGATACCGGCATCGGTGTCCATGCGGATAACGGCCTTGCGCGGCCTGGTGCCGGGCGCCACGTCGCCATGCGAGCCGGCCAGGCCCCTGCGCCAGAAGAATTGTGGCCCTGGTTCGGTCTCGACGAGCCAGCAGGTGAAGCCGGTTATCTTCACGGTTCCTCCCTCAAGCCTTCTGATCTATCAGAAAGGCTTTATGATATATTATAGAGATTTGCAAGGGCGGTCCGTCCTTCGAGCGAGTCCCCCACCCAGCCCCTCTCAGCGAGGGAAGGGCAATCTCGAAGAAAGCCTTACGATTGGCCGCCGCTACCGGATGCGGACACCGCTCCCGTCGAACAGCCGTATCTTCTCCGCCTCGAAGCGCACCGTCAGAACCTGCCGGAATTCGGCCTGCCGGTCGCGCTGCTCGGCGACGATCTGCTCGCCTGTCGGCAAGCTGCCATGCACATAGTTGGTCGGGCCGAGTCGTTCGGTCACATCGGCGGTCAGCGTCAGTGCGGCGCCCGTTGCTGCGGCAAGGTGCTCGGGGCGAATGCCGAGCTGGAGTTCGCGGCCTTCCTCCAGTCTGGAGGCGAGATGGCCGATATTGACCGTGGTGCCGCCGACCGAGACGGCGCCCCCGCCATCGACTACCACGGCCTTGAGGAAATTCATGCGCGGCGAGCCGATGAAGCCGGCGACGAAGGCATTGTCGGGATCCTCATAGAGATCGAGCGGAGAGCCGACCTGCTCGATCTTGCCGGCACGCAGCACCACGATCTTATCGGCCAGGGTGAGCGCCTCGGTCTGGTCATGCGTGACATAGATCATGGTGTTGCCCAGCGTGCGGTGAAGCTTGGCGATCTCGACTCGCATCTGCACACGCAGCTCGGCATCGAGATTGGACAGCGGTTCATCGAACAGGAAGACGTCGGGGTTGCGCACGATGGCACGGCCGATTGCAACACGCTGGCGCTGGCCGCCGGAAAGATTTGCCGGCTTGCGGTCGAGCAAATGGTCGAGCTGCAGGATGCGCGCGGCTCTGCCCACCTTCTCGTCGATCTCTGCGCGCGGTCGGCCCGCCATGCGCAGGCCGAAGCTCATATTGTCGGCCACGCTCATATGGGGATAGAGCGCGTAGGACTGGAAGACCATGGCGACGCCGCGATCGGACGGCTCCTCGTCGTTCATCAGCCGGCCGCCGATGATGACGTCTCCTTCGCTGACCTCCTCCAGCCCGGCGATCATCCTGAGCAAGGTGGATTTGCCGCAGCCGGAGGGGCCGACGAAAACGCAGAACTCACCCTGCTCGATGGCCAGCGACACGCCATGAATCACGGCGGACGCACCATAAGCCTTGCGGACATGCTTGAGCTCGACCTGGGGCATGACTATCCCTTCAGCGACTATCCCTTCACCGCGCCGACGGCGATGCCGGACACGATCTGGCGTTGGAAGATGATGTAGAGGACGACGATGGGGGCCGCGGCCAGAACGATGCCAGCCGACAGCAGCGGCACGTTGGTCGTGTATTCGCCCCGCAACGCGGCGATGCCGACCATCAGCGTGCGCTGGTCCTGCAGCACCAGCAGGGAGATCAGCACGTCGTTCCAGCAATAGAGCGTGTTGAGGATGCCGAGCGTGATCAACGCCGGCTTGCCCATCGGCAGCATGACATGCCACCAGACCTGCCACGGCTTGGCGCCATCGATCCGCGCTGCCTCGACCAGCTCGCGCGGCAGGCCGCTGTAGAAAGCGGTCATCAGGTAGACACTGAACGGCAGGAAAAAGGCGGTGTAGGAAATGATCAGGCCGATGCGCGTGTTGATCAGGCCAAGCCCGATGACGGTCTGGTAGAAGGGCACCAGCACCACCTGCACCGGGATCATCAGCGAGGCGAGTATGACGATGAAGATCGCCTTGCGGTAGGGAAAGCGCAGCACGGCCAGCGCGAAGCCGGCCAGCGACGAGACGATGAGCAACAGCAGCACGGCACCTGCCGTCACGATCAGCGAATTGAAGAAATACTCGCCCAGCCGGGCGCGCGACCAGGCCTGTACGAAATTGTCGAAGGTCGGCTCGCTGACGATGCCGAAGCGGTTGAGGATGTAGCCCTTGCTGGTCTTCAGCGCATTGTTGACGGCGAAGAAGACCGGGTAGACACATGACAGCGCAAGCAGCGCCATGGGCACCGAGAGGATCCAGAGCGTACGCTTCTCGCGTTTTCCCGCTGCGGCCATGATCGCCTCACAAATTCGAGTTGCGGTTCATGATGCGGATCTGCAGCCAGGCGAGACCGCCCATCAGCACGAACAGCACCATCGAGATCGCCGCCGCATAGCCCGGGCGGTTCATCTTGCCCTGCTCCAGCCAGATCAGGAATTCCGGCAGCGTCGTCGCCGTGCCGGGCCCGCCTGCCGTCAGCACGTAGATCAGCCCGAACATGGAAGTGAGCACGCCGATGGTGGTGACGACGGCCACGAATTCGATGATCGGCCTCAGCGAGGGGATGATGACGTAGATCCAGGTCTGCCACAGCTTGGCGCCGTCCAGCCGCGCCGCCTCCAGCATGTCCTTGGGCACCGTCGACAGGCCGGCAAGGAAGATCAGCAGGCTCATGCCGAAGGTGGACCAGAGCTGCACCGCGATCAGGCTGGCCATGGCGGTGCCGCCCTGTCCCAGCCAGTCCACCGGCGAGATGCCGACCAGTTTCAACAGCGCGTTCAGGCTGCCGTCGCGCCGCAGCACGACGTTGAAGATCGAGCCGACGATGACCGATGACAGCACTGCCGGAAAGAAATAGACGGCCCGGAAGACCTTGCCGCCCGGCACGCCCTGATGGATCAGGATCGCCAGAAGCATCGGCAGCATGATCCAGATGGGCAAGGTGACCAGCAGCGTGATGGTATTTGCCAGGCTGTCGTGAAAGACCGGGTCACGGGCGATCGCGGCATAATTGTCGGTGCCGACGAAATCCATGCGGTCGATGCCGTTGGCGTTGGTAAAGGACAGCACGAAGCCCCACACCAGCGGAATGATGCGGAACATCAGGACTAGGAGCAGCGCCGGCAGCACGAAAAGATAGGCGAAACGGCGTTCCGAGCGGCTGCCGAAGCCGGATTTCTTCCGGGTGGTGGGGCGAGGTGCAATGGTCATGGGATGTGCCGGCTTTTGGAAAATGTCGTTGACAATGGACGCCGGCCCTTCCTGCCCGCCGGACATTTCTCCCCGTAGAGGCGGGCAGAAGGCAGTAGCGGACGTGGGGTGGCCGATCCTGCAAACTCTGGAGAGCGCCCGCCGCCATCCCGCCAAGCCTGGCTATCGTCCCGCCCGTGCCTGCGCCTGCACTTCATCCATGCGGGCCGCGGCGGCGTCCACCGTCACGGCGCCATTGAGCAACAACTGGCTCTGGCGGTGCCATTCCTCGATTTCCGCCGTCGTCATGTTGGTGTGCGCGGTGGGGGCGCCCGACGTCGCCATCCAGCCGATGATCGCCTTGGCCGAGGGGCTCGCCAGCGTGCTGGTGTCCACCTTGGTGTTGGCGGCGATGGTGCCGGCATCGTGGAAGAACACCTGCATGGCCGCCGGGGCGGCGAACGCCTTGGCGAGGTCGATGGCGAGATCGGCGTTGGGCGACTTGTTGTTCACGGCATAGCCGATGCCGCCGGACAGCGGAAACTTCAGGTCGTCGGCCTTCTTGTCGCTGGCCAACGTGGGTGAGAGGGGCTTGAAGACGCCGACATTCTCGGCGCCCAGGAACTCATCGAACTGCTTCCAGTGGGCGACGTCGGAGATGAGGCCAATGGTGTTGGCGCCTTCGCCGCGCATGAAGGCTTCATACTCGTCCATGAATTTGGCGGTGGAATTGGCGCCCTCGGCGTACCAGCCCCAGGCCTGCGTATCGACCCAGGCCTGCAGGATCGCCTTCACCTGGGGGCTCGACCATTTCAGCTTGCCGGCCGCCCACTCGGCCTGCTCGGCGTCGGAGAAGGAATTGGCGGCCATGGAGGAAAAGAAGAACTCGGCGCCGAAACCTTCCTTGTTGCCCAGCGTGAAGCAGGGCACGTCGCCCTTGGCCTTGATCGCATCGCAGGCCTTCTTGAGTTCGTTCCAGGTCCTGGGCGGGCTTTCCGGATCGAGCCCGGCATTCTTGTAGAGCGTCTTGTTGTAGTAGACGACAAAGCCCTGGATCGAAAGCGGTACCGCGTAGACGGCGCCGTCCTTGCCGGTAAATTCCTCCCAGCCTTTGATGTCGCCCCTGATGTCGGCGACCTTGTCGTCCAGCTTCACCATGGCGCCGACCCGCTCCCTGGCCTGCGCACCGCCATGCAGGAGGATGAGGTCGGGACCGCCGGCCGAAGACAGGGCCGTGCCGAGCAGGGTGTAATATTGGTCGTGCGGCTGCATGACGTATTTGACGGTGACGCCCGGATGTGCCGCCTCGAAATCCGCCTTCACCTTCGCGAAATAGCCTGACGTGACCGGGTCGCCCGACTTCCAGTCCCAGACGGTGAGTTCCTGCGCCATAGCGGGGGTGGCCGTCAGCGCAGCAAAGAGGGCGGCAAAGCCGAGGGCATGTCTCATGGCAATTTCCTCCGGATGCAATGTTCTTTTGTCAGCAGTCGTTTGCGGTTTGCCGCTGGCGCGGCGCCGCGCCGACACGGGGATTGTGCGGCGCCTCGCCCAGCGCGTCGCGGCCGAGCAGCTCGGGCCGATGCCATTGCTTGCGGGCCGTCTCGCTGAGCACCAGGCCGTGGCCGGGGCGTTCGGGCGCATAGGCGAAGCCGTCCTCGATCAGCACCGGCTCCTCGACGAGGTGGTCGAAATTCTGGAACGAATATTCCAGCCACTCCACCTCCGGCAGGGCGCACGCGGTGTGGACGCCCAGCTCGAGGAAGGTGTTGCCGAGCGACACCGGTATGCCTTTGTCGGCGGCCAGCCAGCCGATACGCATGACGTCGGTGACCTGGCCATGCACGTTGAGGATGTCGGTCGCGCCTTCTTCCATCAGGATGCGCTTGCCGGTCGCGTCGAGATATTCGCCGGAGTTGATCAGCGTCCACGGGCAGGCCCTGCGCAGCAACCGCAGCCCCTCATAATCGTTGCGCAGGATCGGGTCCTCGACCCAGAGCAGGTCATGGCCCGCGCGGTGGATCTTCTCCAGCTTGGCGGCGGCCTCCTTGGCGCCCCATGCTTCGTTGGCATCGATCATCACCAGGGCGTTCTTGCGCACGCTCTTCTTCAACAACTCGATGCGGTGCAGGTCCCAGTCGAAATCGGGGCTGCCGACCTTGATCTTGAAGGCGCTGTAGCCGATTGCGTCGGCATGCCCGAAAAGCTCGGCGAAGGCATCGTCGGAAAGATGAAAGTCGAGGCCGCTGGCATAGGCCCTGACGCGGCCGCGGGTGCCGCCGAGCAGCTTGAACAGCGGCAGCCCGGCTTCCTTGGCGGCGAGGTCCCACAGGGCCACCTGGATCGCCTCTCCAAAGGGCAGCATCGGCGTCCGCTGGTTGCCGCCGCGCGGCCGGCCGACGCGGTGGACCAGGGCCGAAGGATAGCCCCCCTCCAGCGCCGGCCACAGCTCGGTCCGGAAGATGCGGCCGATTTCGGCTTCCGCCGGCATTGGCACGAACAGCGTCTGCGCGAAGCCGAGACCGACCGCGCCATTGTCGGCGATCAGCTCCAGCGCCACCACATTGGCGTCGTCGGCGCGCACCTGGCTGTCGCCGATGACGCGGTCTCGGGCAAACTGGAAACGCGTGATGCGGTAGTCTACAAGGCGAAGGGGCATGTTTCTGATCGACTTATGTAGCGCTCTGAAATATCAGTTGAATAAGTTAATATGTTAAAACATGGAGGGGGACAAGTGGGCCGAACCACATCGCGCATCGAGAAAAAGGCGGCGGCACCGGCGGGAAAACTGCTGAGCGACGTTGCCTATGAGCGCATCCTGGAGGGGATGTTCGACAAGACGGTGCCGGCCGGTGCCTTCGTGTCGCAGAACGACCTCGTGAAGCTCCTGGACATTCCAGTCGCGCCCCTGCGCGACGCCCTTCGCACGCTGGAGGCGGAAGGCATCGTCACCATTCATCCCCGGTCCGGCATCCAGTTCATAAAACCCGACCTCGAACTGACGCGAGCGACCTATCAGTTCCGCTCAATTCTGGAGAAAGCCGCCGTACGAGCCTATGCGGAGACGGGCGATGAGGCTGAAATGGACGCGATCCGCAAGCGCCACGAGGATCTGATCGAGAGGATCTCGCGCGATGGCCTCGCCCCGGACAGCCGCAAGGAGATGGAGGAGATGGAGGTGGTTCTGCACGGAACGGTGATCGGCATCCTGCAGAATCCGTTGATCACCTCGAATCTGCGGCGTGTGCACAACTATTTGCGGCTGTTGCGTCTCGACCGAAAGATCACGGCCCCGCTGGCACTTCGCACCTTGCGCGAACATGTCGACATCCTGAAGGCTTGCCAGTCGCGCGACGCCGATGCGGCGGAGGCCGCATTGAACACCCATTTTCAGTCAGCCTTGCAGCGCAATCTCGGGTTCTTCTGAAGCTGCGTTGGCACCGGCGCCGCCTGCGATCAAGGCGTCGGCGAGGCCGGAGCAAATGGTCCGGCGAACTCTCCGGGCTTATGAACCCGATCCGATCCGCCACAGATCATCGAGATCGCGCAGCAGCGGCCTTGCGCCTTCACCGGCTGCGAGCCCCGCGTTGATCCGCTCCGAAGCAGCTGCCTGAAAGGGCATATACCCATCGTGGCGCGGCCGCAGATAGGAACCTTCGAGCGTCGCGCGGGTCTTCTCGTAGAATCCGGCACTGGCAGCGTTGACGTCACTATCCTCCCAGGCTGCGGCGTGGCCGGGCTGGCCGCCTGCCGCGGCGTAGGCGCCGCGCTGAACGTCTGCGCTGGCGACCCAATAGGCGAAGTCGCTCGCTTCGATCGGATGCCGGCTCATGGCCGAAACCGCAATGCCCGTCCCGCCGAGCGCGGCTCCGGCGGGCTTTCGTCCATCGATGGTGGGGATGTCGGCGAAGTGGATCCGCACTGGCCGGAAACCGTCCCAGGCATAGGACACGTAGCCGTAGATGTAGGGGACGCAGGCGATCGTCGAATCCAGCCCGGCCATGCGTTCGAAGACGGCGATCGGATCTCGTTCGCGATCATTGGGATCGACGAGACGCACGAGCTCGGACAGACGTTCCCAGACCTCTACCCCCGCGTCGGGCGCGATGAACCGCTCCCGATCGGCCGCGCAGGCATATCCGAGATGCGCCGCCAGCGTGTAGAAGGTCATCAGGGAATGGGGCGGCCGCAACGGCAGCGCGACGCGTCCGGTGCGGGCAAGGTCCATCATCTCGGCAAAGGACGACACCGGCCCGGCGATCCGACCCGGCACGAAGGCCTGGACTTGAGTCGCGGCGTCGATCGGGAAGGCCCATTGCCGGCCCTTCCATGCATAGGACGGATAGGACGGGCCGACCGACCCATGCGCAAGAGCCTCCCGCTCGACCTCGCGCCCCGAAACATCGAGCGGAAGGAGGCAACCCTCCTTCGTGATCTGCCCGACATGCGGATGATCAATGACGATGAGATCGTATCGGCGCGCCAGCTCCTCGACCGGGAAGCACTCGAAATCCTGCAGCGAGCGCTTCTGCCAAATAATCTCGATCCCGGTCTTCTGCGCCCAGAGCCGCGAGCAGGCGACCATCGGATCGTAGCCGCGCGGATGGTCCCAGGTCATGCCCTTCAGCCTAACCGTCACAGCCCGAACTCCCGTCGGATCGCACCCGTGTGCTCGCCGATCCGTGGCGCCGCCCGCATCACCTGTGGCCGCACGCCGTCGAAGCGGAGGGGTGAGCGGGTGGTGCGGATCGCGACATCGTCTTCGCGCTGCACCGTCTGAAGCATGTCGAGGACCTTGAAGCCCTCGCTGTGGAGGAGCTCGGGCCAGGCCAACACCTTGGCGCACCAGATGTCGGCGGGCTCGAGGATCGCCAGCCAGTGATCGCAGGTCTCGGTCGCCACCCGTGCGGCGATGATCGCCTTGATCTCGTCGCGCGCGCCGAACCAGCTCTTCGGATCGTCGCGGTAGGGCGCCAGCTCGGCGATATCAAGGAGGTCGGCGAGCTTTGCAATCGGCGTCATGGCAATGGCCAGGAAACCATCCCGGGTCGGATAAACGCCGTAAGGGGCAGCCAGATAGGCATGGGCGCTTCGGAGCGAGGACCGGCGCGGCATGCGCTCGCCGTCGTTGAGGAAGGTCGTCAGCACCTCGAACTGGAAGTCGACCAGCGCTTCGAGCAGGCTCGTCTCGACATGCGAGCCTAGACCGGTGATGCCCCGCCGGACGAGCGCTGCCAGGATGCCCTGCGCGGCCGCAGCTCCCGCCAGCATGTCTGCGATGGCGAGACCGAAGGGCACCGGCTCTTGGGTCTCGTCGCCGTTCAGCCACATCACGCCCGAGCGTGACTGCGCCAGCAGATCCTGGCCGGGCCGTCCGGCCCAGGGACCCTCGTTGCCGTAACCGGTGATCGAGGCGTAGACGACGCGCGGGTTGATTGCCCGAACCGAGGCGTAATCGAGGCCGAGGCGCTCGATGACGCCCGGCCTGAAGTTTTGAATCACGACGTCGGCCTTCGTCAGAAGGGTGCGCAGGGCGGCCAGGTCCGCGGGGTTCTTCAAGTCGATCGCGAGGCTCTCCTTACCGCGGTTGATCGCGTGGAAAATCGTGGAATCGCCGCCGATCTCGGTATCGCTGAGATAAAGGCTGCGAGAGAGGTCGCCGCCCTGCGGCCGTTCGATCTTGATGACGCGGGCGCCGAAATCAAGCAGCCGCAGCGAGCAATAAGGACCCGACAGGAACTGGCTCATGTCGAGAACCACCAGGCCGTCGAGCGGCAGGACCGCGTGATGCGAGCCACGCGCCCCGGCTGGGAATTCTTGTTGCATCGGCGTGACCTCCGTATTTGTCGGGAACGGCTACCATGTCCAGGCAGGTCACCAGACTTGTGTCGTTGTCTTTCGTATATGAATTATAATTTCATATATAATTCAGGAAGGCAAGCTTGCGGGATCGCGGGCCGGCAGGCCGGGCCTGCAGCCGATCTTATGGGGAGTGGTTGGCAAAACGCGATTTCTCCGAATCGCATTTTCTCTCCAACCCTTTGTTTCAGCGGGTTTTCTGCTTCAGTTGATGCGGGCCGCCGCCGAGATTTGGCTGGCGGACGCCTGCAACAGTTCGAGGATCTGCTGCTCGCTGCGCGGCCTGCCGAGAAGGCGGCGGATACGCGGGCAGGTCAGGGCCGCGAGAAGGCGGCCGCCGACACCGAAAACCGGGACCGAGATGTTCGTGACCCCCTCGGCCTGCTGGCTCGGCCGCATCTCCCAGCCGCGCTCGCGCACGCTTGCCAGAACCTCGTCGAGCCGCTCCGGCCAGGTCTCGTTCGGCACGTGCTCGCGCTCGCCCAGCATCAGCTCCCGCTCTTCGTCCGACGCATAAGCGAGGAGTATGTGGCCTGATCCGGTATTGAGGAGATTGATGAGGGTACCGACCCGCACCGATATTCCCCAGTAGTCTGGCGCATCGATCTGCGCCACCACGACACCGCTGCCGCGGGCATAAACGGTGAGATGGCAGGCCTGCTCGGCCTCCCGCGCAAAAAGCCGCATCGGGCGGAGGGCGAGGCTCACGAGGCGCCGCATGGGCGGGTGGCGGTGGGCGAGGTCGAACAGCTTCAGGGAGAGCTCGAAGCGATCGGATGGGGTACGGATCACGTAGTTGCGGCGCACGAGCCGGTCGAGCATCCGGTAGATCTCGTTCTGGGAGCGATCGAGCGCCTTCGCGATTTCGGCGAGCGACAACCCTTCATCGATTCCGGACAGGAGTTCCAGGATATCGAGTCCCTTGTCCAGCGCGGGCGCCTTGTACCGATCCTCGCCGTCGTCCTTGGCTGTCACTCGATTGTCCCCTTCGTGCAAGCCGCCGACCATAACACGGCGCGCCGGGCGGCCAATCCGCGATCCACATCTATCTTGTCGATTGACGCTCCATCTGGATTTCTATATATGAATAAAATATTCGCATATAAAAATCTGCGAAACCACTTGAGGAAACGTACCGGTTCAGACCGCGCCAGTGGGCGGCCGACCGGGCCGATCGAAGCGGCAGGCCACGGGAGGCGCTGGCATGGTTGTCATCGAGCAGCATTTCGAGAATTACGAGATCGGCACCTGTCGGCTCACCTTCGGCCGGACCATTACCGAGGCCGACTTCGTCATCCATGCCGGCCAGACCGGTGACAATTTCCCCCACCACATGGATGCGCATTGGTGCGCGACGCAGGACTTCAAGCAGAGGATCGCCCACGGCACGCTGATCTTCAGCGTCGGCATCGGCATGACCGCCTCGACGATCAATCCGCATGCGATGTCGTACGGATACGACCGGCTGCGCTTCATCCGGCCTGTCTTCATCGGCGACACGATCCGGGTCCGCGCCACCATCACGGAGAAGCGTGACCACAAGCGGGCCGACATGGGCGTCGTGGTCGAGGCGATCGAGATGTTCAACCAGAAGGACGAGACCGTGCTCGTCTGCGAGCATCTTTATCTCGTCGCCCGCAAGCATCCCCTCGCACCGCCGACCCGGCACGAACCATGACCAGGGAGGAAGCAATGACGATGGAAGCGACCGGCGATGATCCCGTGCTCACCCGTGCCATCAAGAAATCGGCTTGGCGGCTGATCCCCTTCCTGGTCCTGATGCTGCTCCTGGCTTTCCTGGACAGGGTCAATATCGGCTTCGTGAAGCTCGCCTTCCAGCGCGACACCGGCCTCAGCGAAGCGGCCTATGCCTTCGGAGCCGGCGTCTTCTTCATCGGCTACGCGTTGTTCGAGGTTCCGAGCAATCTCGTCCTCAGGCGGTTCGGCGCCCGGGTCTGGCTCGCCCGGATCATGGTGACCTGGGGACTGATTTCTGCGGCTGTGATGTATAGCTACAATGAGTGGGTGTTCTACATCCTGCGCTTCCTGCTCGGTGTCGCCGAGGCCGGGTTGTATCCGGGAATCCTCTATTTTTTGACCTGTTGGTTCCCCGCGAAACAGCGGGCGCGGGCGACCGGCCTTTTCTATCTGGGTGTCCCGCTCTCGCTCGTCGTCGGCAGTCCGCTCAGCGGATGGCTTCTCCAGTTCGACGGCGTGCTCGGTCTCAAGGACTGGCAGTTCGTGCTCGTCGTCGAGGGGCTTGCCGCAGCGGTCGTCGGCGTAATCGCCTACTTCTACCTCTGCGACCGTCCGGCCGACGCCTCCTGGCTCTCGCCCGACGAGCGCCGCGCGCTCGCCGCCGAGATCGAGCGCGAGGAGCAACTGAAGGCGAGGGAGGTGCAGCACTCCGCCCTTGGTGTCCTGAAGGATCCGCGCGTGATCGCTTTCATCCTGATCTATTTCTGCTTTCAGGTCGGCACCTCGCCCTTCTCCTTCTTCTTCCCATCCAAGCTTGCCTCGGCGATGGGTGGCAAGGTGGACCTCACGGTCGGCCTTCTGCTCGCATTGCCCTGGCTCTGCTCTGCGATCATGACGCGCCTGGCGACCGTCTATGCCGATCGGCACAACAACCATCGACTCGTGGCGTTCTGGCTGGTGGTCTTTGGCGTTCTCGCCTCGGCGGCGGTGTCGTTCACCAACAATCCTTGGCTCCTGATAATCGCCTTCTGCATCGCGGTCCCGGGCCTGACTGCATCACAACCTGTCTTCTGGAGTCTGCCGACCAATTATCTGAGCGGTGTCGGCGCCGCGAGCGGGATTGCCTTCATCGTCTCGCTCGGCAATCTGGGCGCCTTCTTCTCGCCCCAGATCAAGACCTGGGCGGACCAGATCGTCGGCAATTCGAGTATCGGGTATCTTGTGCTGTCGATCATCGCAGCCGGGGCTGCCGCGATCCTGATCGGGCTCAAGGAGAGCAAGGCAAGCCGCGCGCTCGCTCAAACCCGTGCGGCTTGAGTTGCAGGAAGCAAAGCGGCAAGCGCCCGGGTGAGACTATGGGAGCGGCACGATGCCGAGCACACGAATGTCACAGGGCGCTTGATATGGGTACGAGGCTTCGCCCGAAAATCACTGGCGTGCGGCAATTCCTCGATCTCGAGCAACAGCGCGAGTGGATCGAGGGCAGGATCGATTTGCAGGACGCTGCCGATCGCTCCGAGTCGCTGGAGCATCGCTTCAAATATGCCGCTCGATTTGCAAGACTGCTGTCTCGCCCGCAGGCAGGGCAGGTGCTGGAGATTCTCGGCCTATACGGCCCAGGCTGCATTCCGATCCGGCGCAAGACCGAGCGATACTACTGGTCGGTTTCCTGCCTGCCGTCGACCTCGGACAAACCGCTTATCCGCGTCAATGCAAGCTGGATGGAGCTTTTCACGCTCTATGCCCAGGGCGAGGATGTCCGCGCCAGATTCATCGTGCATCTTTCGGATTTCACGACGGATCGTTCAGCCACGCCGAGCCGAGTGGACGAACCCTTTCTCGAGCAGAGCGTCGCCATGCCGGAGGACGTCGGCTACTTCTTCCCGCGTGGTGCCGACATTTTCGGCATCAATGTGCGCGGCTCCGTCTCGATACGCAAATTCCTCGCGAGCGGCCGCGTGTTGCGCGCCATTCGGACCTTCAATCTGACGCATATGAACCGGGGTCGGAATGCCTATCAGGCGAGCCATAGCTACAGCGTGGCGGATTACATGCTGGCGGATTGAGAGGCTTGGAACATGCGCCGTCCCGGCGAATGCGGCGGCGCCGTTCCGTGCCACCTCGAGAATCGGCCCCTGCGGAGGGGCCGCATGCTGCTCACGAAGCCTGGCGAAAGCACGTCCCCTTATGCGAGCTTGACCACCTTGGTCAGATGCCGCGGCGTCACCGTATCGACATTGCGGCGTTGGGCGACACGCTCGCCCAGGAGCTGAAGCGCGGGCAGGCAGACCAGGCCGCGCAGCTCGTCGGCGACATCGAGATCGAGAGAGATGTCGCCCGGTCCGCCCAGGCCCACCACGAGGGCGCCCTTCTCGCGCAGTTCCGCTACGAGCTGGGCCTCTTCCTGCAAGGTGTTCGGATCGTAGAGCATGACGACGAGTGTGCGCTCGTCGAGCAGGCTGACGGGACCATGCCTGTATTCGAGCGGATGGAAAGCCTGGGTATAGCTCTGGCTCATCTCCTGAAGCTTCAGCGAAGCCTCCAGGCAGATCCCATAATGAGCGCCGCCGCCGAGATAGACGAAATGGCTGCGGCCGGCGAGCCGCCCGGCCAATCGCTCGTCCAGGGTTTTCGCCAGTTTTTCAGCTTGTTGGACCACCGCAGGGGGGACCGCCACGCCTGCCATCCTCAGGCCGAGCAGCAGCATCAGCGAGGCGGAACTCGTCATGACGATGCCCTCTTCGCCGTGGGTCGGCGTGAAGGCGAGATGATCGGCTTCGCGGGCGAGGGCACCCTCGCTTTCGCAGGTCAATGCCGTCACCATCAGGCCGGCCGCACGGCTGGCGGCAGTGGCCGCCACGGTTTCGGTGGTTTCGCCGCTGCGCGAGAGCGCGATGACATGCGCGCCGGCAGGATCGGGCAGATAGGTTTGCGGGCGCCTCAGCCATTCCCCGCCCGGCACGGCGATCGCCCTGCGGCCATGGGCATTGAAGACGGCGGCAAGCGAGACGGCGAGGTTATACGAGGTGCCGCAACCGATGATGACGATGATCGGTGCGTCGATGGCCGGGAGCGCTGCCCCAAGGCCCCGCTCCCAGAACGGGAATTGTTCGAAAATGACGCGCTCGGTGACGTTCATGACTGTACTCACTGGGTTGGATGGGTTCGATGGTCGGTCACTTGACCGCGCCGGCGACGAGGCCGCTGACCAGGTATCGGTTGAGGAAGATGACGATCAGCGTCGGCACGATGATCGCGATCGAGCCGGCCGCGTTGATCAGGCCGTAGTCGACGAAGTTCTTCGTCGCGAATTCGGGGACGAGGATGGTCAGGGGCTTGGTCGCCATGGTGGGTGAGAAGATCAGGGGCACCATGAACTGACCCCACGCCCCCAGAAAGGTGATGATGGCGGCGGCAACCAAGCCGGGAGCCGCCATCGGCAGCACGATCCTGACCAGGATGTAGAGCCGGCTCGCCCCGTCGATCTGGGCGGCCTCCTCGATGGAAAGGGGCAGGGACTGATAGACGCTGCGCATCAGCCATAGCGACAGCGGCAGGAAGGCCGAGACATAGATCAGCGTGACGCCGAGATAAGTATCGACCAGGCGCAGTGTCGTCATGATCCGATAAAGCGGTATCAGGACCGTGTATCCCGGTATGGCGAAGGTGGCGACCACGAGGATGAAGATCACCGAGCGCCCCGGGAAGTTCAGGCGCACGAAGGCATAGCCGCCCGCCGCCGCCAGGGCGACGCACAGGATCGTCGCGCCCAGGGCGGTGACGATGCTGTTGATCAGCGCGGCGCGGAATTGCTGCCAGACCATGGTGTCATTGGCCATGGTGGTGCCAAACCCGAACAGCTTGGCATAGTGATCCAGGGTGAGCGTCTGCGGAAAGAAGCGCACCGTGCTGGCGGTGAGGTCGGGCGTGGGCGTCAGGCTGGCGGCGAAAGCCCAGTAGACGGGCACCAGCGACCACAGCACCAGCACGGCGCAGGCCAGCATGAGGCCGAAACGGGACAGGAGGGCGCGCATGGGTCAATCGAGCCTGGTTTCGCGATAGACGCGTGAGACGAAGACGAGCGAAACGGCCAGCGAAATGAACATGACCAGCACCGACAGCGCCATGCCCCGGGAAAAGCGCAGGTTCTGGAAAGCCTCCAGATAGACCTGGACCAGGATGGAGCGGGTGTCGAGGCTCGAGCCGGCGAGGATCCACACCTCGTCGAAAAGGTTGAAGGCCGTGACCGTCGATTGCGCCAGGGCGATAGCCAGGCCGCTGCGGATGAGAGGCAGCGTCATCATGCGGAAGAGCTGGAAACGATTGGCGCCGTCGATCCGCGCAGCCTCGTAGATATCCTTTGGGATCGATTGCAGGGCCGCCAGCATGATCACCACGGTCAGCGGCATGGTGCGCCAGACATGCACGACGGTGACGAGGATCAGGGCGGAGCTGCGATCATTGAACCAGACATGCCTGTCGAAATCAAAGCCAATGGCCGTGAGGAGGCCGTTGAGCAGGCCATGGCTGGGATTGTAGATCCATTGCCAGACGATGGCGTTGACCACGCCGGGCAGGGCCCAGGGCAGGATCACGATCGCCAGAAGCCAGCGTCGGCCGATCGTCAGCCTGTTGAGCAGTACGGCCGCGGCCACGCCGCCGACGGTCTCCAGGGCGACCGCGAGAACGACGTAGAAAAGCGTATTGGCCCAGGCCGTCAAAGCATTCTTGTCGAAGAACAGGGCCGTGTAGTTGGAGAGGCCGACGAAGGGCGTGCCCGCCTGCATCGGATCGACCCGATGCAGGCTTTGCCACATGGTGGCGATGACCGGCCAGATCACCAACCCGATCATGGTCAGCACGATGGGAGCGGCGAGCACCAGTCCGAGCCAGGCGTCGCTTCTGGCGCCGCTGTTCCGCTCCGTGCCGGTCCGGGTCAGAGCCGTCACGCTCATTGCTGCATGGCCCGCTGGGTTTCATCCGCGATCTGTTTGAGCGCATCGTCGACGCTCAACTGGCCCTTGGCAGCCTGGTTTATGGCCGTATACACGGCGGAGCTGAACTGCGGATACCAGATCGGCGTCCCCTGCGGAAACAGGCCGCCGGCCGTGGAGGCCTGCTCGATCAGGACTTTGCCGCTCTCGAGCTTGCCGGCCTTGTCCAAGTCCTGGAGTGCTGACGTGCGTGTCGCCAGCGTGCCGGCTTCGGTATAGTTTTTAAGCTGTTGTTCCTTGGCGCTCATCCATTTGATGAAGGCCAGCGCCGCTTCTTTCTTCTGGGAGGGGACGGGAATGCCCATGGCCTCGGGCAGGCCAAGGCTGCGCGTCACCCCGCTTGCGGTCGGGAAGAGGGCGGCCACGGCCTTGCCGGCGACCTTGGATTTGCTGGCGTCGTTGAAGAGGGCGAGCCGGCCGACCTCGCCGCAGATCTCGATGCTGACCTGACCGTTCATGAAAAGCTGATGGACGTCCATGTCGATCAGTCCGGGCGCGGCCGGGTCGATCAGGCCCTGCTTGAGGGCATCGATCTCGAAGGCCAGGGCCTTGTGGCCCGCCGATGACGGGTCGGTGAACAAGGGTTTGAAGTCCTTGTCGAAAAGCTCGCCGCCAAAGGCCTTGGTGAGAAGATACCAGGCGGTCGAGGTGCCTTCCGCGGGCGAAAGGGGAATGCCGATCGGGTATTTGGAAATACCCTTTTCCTTGAGGGTCCGGGCGGCAGCCAGCAATTCGTCGAGCGTCTTGGGCATGGCCGCGATACCGGCCTTTTCGAAATGCTCCTTGTTGACGATGAGGACCCGGAAATCATTGTTGTAGGGCAGGGCGATCAGCTTGCCGTCGTAACGGAAGATCGAACTGGTCGCGATGTCCTTGACGGTTGCTTCGTCCAGGAGGCCATCGAGCGGGGTATACCAGCCCGCTGCGCCGAACTGGCCGGTCCACGACCAGTCCACCTCCGTGACATCGGCCGGCGCGCTGCCTGCGAGCAGGGACGTGACGAGCTTGGCACGGATGTCGTTCCAGGACAGCGACTGGAGGTCGACGTGAATGCCGGTTTCCTTCTCGAAATCCTCGGCCAATCCCGGGCGCTGACCGGAAGGCAGCAACACCGAGATGCTCTGCCCCGCCAGGGGTTTGGCCGCGTCAGCCCAGACGGGTTGGGCCAGCATCAGGGCAGAAAGTGCGACGAACGCACGCAATCCGTGCCGTAACATGTCAATGATCCCTCTTTGTATGGTCAGGTGCGGCCATTCCTCGCGTGGCTTGCATGTTCTGTGATCGAGGCGCCCAGGCGTTCGATCCATGCTTGATCCACGGGCCAATCGAGGTCTTGCGCGGCGCGCAGCAGCGCGCCGCCAATCGGGGGAAGTCGCGGCGGCGTGGGAGGGGCCCCCAGGCGCGCCGTAAGCCTCGTCAGCACGCCTCTGCTGGCGAACACGCCGCCGGCATAGCTCCATGATCGGTATGGCCTTGCATCCATGCGACGCCAGGCCGCCTCCACATGGCGGGCGAGATGGTCGGCCGCTTCGTCGAGGATGGCCGCGGCCGCCTGGTCGCCAGCCTTGGCCAGGCGGTCGATGAGAACCGACAAGGCGGCGATCTCAGAGCGGGGATGGGACAGTTCGACATGCCATTGCAGCAAGGCGCGCGGGGGATCGGCCCGATCGAGCCCCAGGAAAGCGAAGACGGCCTCGGCCAGCGCTGGCGCCGTAAGGCGTCCGTCGAGGGCTTGGCTGACGCGGGCGATCGTCTCTCGTCCGATCCAGAAGGCGCTGCCCTCGTCGCCGAAGGCGTCGCCCCAGCCCCCGACACGCAGGCTTTTGCCACGCTCGTCGATGGCCCAGGCCATCGACCCCGTTCCGGCCAGGATCAGGACGCCGGGCCCGCCGGCGAAGGCTGCAATATGCGCTGCCTCGACATCGTTGAGGATCGCATGGGATCGTCCGAACACCGACGCCGCCGCCTGGTGCTGGGATTGCGTCACAGCCGCAATCTCGCCATAGGCCGGAAGGGCCAGCACGGCATGGTCGCAGGCCCCGGCAGCCTCACCGGCCGTCCGGACCAGCGCCTCGAAACTGGCCAGCCAATCGGGATTGTCGACCGGGTTGATTCCGGCGCCTTCCAGCCAGCTGCCGATCGCACCGTCCCGGCTCGCTGTCGCCAGGATTGTCTTGGTGCCACCGCCGTCGATTGCGAGGATTCCGGCCATCAGGAAGCACCCGCGGGTACGTTCACCAGGGTGAGCGGCATGCCGATGTCGTGCAGCTGCCTTTGCCAGTCCGAAGACAGGTTGGCATCGGTCATGATGCTGATCGAGGGGGCGAGCGCGGCCACGGCATAAGTGGACATCACCCCGAACTTGCTCGAATCGGTGACGATGAAGCGCTTCTCGGCCCGCTTGAGCATGCGCGCGTTCAGGCTCGCCTCGGCGCTGTCGACACTGTAGATCGTGGCATCCGGGCCGATGGCACTGACGCCGAGGAAGAGCTGGTCGAACCACAGCCGCTCCAGCATCGCCTCGGCCTCCGGTCCGACCAGGGAGGCATTCTCGTTGCGCAGCTGGCCGCCAATGACGACCACGCGCAGCTTGGGCACGTCCAGAAGTTCCTGGGCCACCAGGAGGCCGTTGGTGAACACGGTCATCGGCATCGGATTGATGCGCAGGAGCCTTGCGAGCTGGCGTACCGTGGTGCCGGCATCCAGGAAGATGGTCGCGTGCGGGGTGAGCTTTTCATAGGCGGCCGCGGCAAGCGCCCGCTTGGCCGCGAGGTTGCGGCCCTCGCGCGCGCTGAAGGCAACCTCGACGCTCGACCCCTCTGCGATGCGGGCTCCGCCATGAGCCCGGTCGATGATGCCCTGCTCCTCGAGGATCTGCAGGTCGCGGCGGATGGTGGCGAGCGAGGCGCCTGCCGCGTCGGCCAGGGCCTGAATCGTGGAGGGGCCGTGCGTGTAGAGATGGCCGCGGATCGCATCCAGGCGCTCCAGTTTGCTCGACCCCTGAGACATGCATTCCCCGCTGCATTTAGCGGGCTAGGACCCGCTCCGATAAAATCAATCAACGTCATCAAAACGTCAGAGTCAATCATCTTTCTGATTTTTTATGATTTTATCAAGGCCGGGCACGACCGGAGGCGTCCGGACGGCGCCCTTCTCGCAAGGCACGCTGGGGCTGGTCGTCCGACATGTCGAAGAGGAGAAAAGGGCTGGAAGGCCGCAGGCGATGTCTGCCTGCTGGCGGCAAGGCTTGGATGGGCTCTTCAGCCTTGCCGTCAGCGTGGGGAGAGCTGACTGCGGAACTGGCGCGGCGTAACGCCGGTGCGGTTCTTGAAGACCTCGTAGAACCGGCTGGCCGAGCCGAAGCCGCAGGCATAGGCCACGTCCAGGATCGGCTGGTTGGTGTCGGCCAGCAGATGCAGGGCCCGGCTCAGGCGAAAGCGAATGATGTATTCGTTGATCGACATGCCAAGAATCCGCCGGAACGCCGATGTGGCGGTGGTCTGATGGATCCCGAGCTCGGCGGCGATCGCGGCGATGGAGAGCTCTTCGCCAAAGCGCAGATTGATGATCTCGATCATCCGCTCGGCATGATCGAGCGACGGAGATCGGCCTTCGCGGCGCTCGCCGGTACCGTCGCGCCGGGCGGAATCGCTGGTCTCGAGCGGATCGAGCGCCAGGCGGCGCACACGCAGGCAGGCCTCGTCCAGGATCAGGCGCTGGCGGGCGGAGCCGGCGCCGGGCCATTCGTCGACCCAGCGCTGGAAGGTGGCCGTGTCCGCCGGATCGATCCGAGCCGCTCTCAGGAAGGCGCCATGCATGACGGCTTTCCGGAGCGAGCCTGCGATAGGCAGCGCCATGAAATCCTGGAAGGGGATGTAGAGGCAGATCAGCCTGGAGCCCGACACGACCTCGATGGCCCGGTGCGGGATCGCGGCCCAGAAGAGTGCAAGCCGCCGCGCTTCCACAGTTTCCCGCCGTCCCTGGAAGAGATAGCTCATGCGCCCCTCCAGCAGCAGGTTGACTTCGACATGGTCGTGCCAGTGCGCCGCCGCCATGGCACCGGCGACATGGCTTTCGACATGGAAGGAGCCGCTATCGAACGGATCGGCCCAATCGGCATGCTCGTCTCGGCCGGCCAGTGATTGCTTCGCCATGGAACGGAAAATTCGACGCTTCGATTCAGGAATAAATTATCACAATTTGGGAAGACATCCCGTTTTCATGAATGGAATAAACGCAGCCTTCCAGTCAACCGGCAAGCAGGGTCTGCCCGGCGCATCCCGGTGATGTCTCAACCAGCAAGGATGACCTCCCTTGACCAAGATCTGTCTCATCGGAGCCGGGAGCACGGTTTTCGCCCAAGCGATCCTGAGCGACGTGCTCAGCAACGGCGTATTCGCCGATTGCGTGATCAGCCTGCATGATATCGACGGCGAGCGCCTGAAAACCTCCGAGATCGTTGCACGGCGCATCTGCGACGGGCTGGACCTGCCGCGCGTGCGCATCGAGGCCACGACCGAGCGGCGTGTGGCGCTGGCCGGCGCGAATTTCGTCATCCTGATGATGCAGGTCGGGGGGTATCGGCCCGCGACGGTGGTCGATTTCGACATTCCCAAACGCTATGGCCTGCGCCAGACCATTGCCGACACGCTCGGCATCGGCGGGATCTTCCGTGGCCTTCGTACCATTCCGGTCCTGCAGGAGATCTGCCGGGACATCGAGGATTTGTGCCCCGATGCGCTCCTGATGAACTACGTCAACCCGATGGCGATCAATTGCTGGGCCATCGGCGAGATCGCGCCGCAGCTGCGTACGGTCGGGCTATGCCACAGCGTGCAGCACACTTCGGCCCACCTTGCTCGGTGCCTGGGCGAGGACATCGCCGACATCGACTATGTCTCCGCGGGCATCAACCATGTTGCCTTCTTCCTGAAATTCAACAAGCGCCACCGGGATGGGAGCACTGAAGATCTCTATCCCCGCCTCAAGGCACTGGCGGTGGATGGCCAGGTGCCGCCGGACGATCGCATCCGCTTCGACGTGCTGCAGCGGCTTGGCTATTTCGTCACCGAATCCTCCGAGCATTTTTCCGAGTATACGGCCTGGTACATCAAGCGGGGTCGCGATGACCTGATCGAGCGCTACGGCATTCCTCTCGACGAATACATCACCCGCTGTGAGGACCAGATCGCCGGCTGGAACAAGCTGCGCAGTGAACTCGAGGGTGGCGCGCCCGTCGAGATCTGCCGCAGCAACGAATACGCCGCCGGCATCATTCATGCGCTCGTGACGGGCCAGTCCGGACTGATCTACGGCAATGTCCGCAATGGGGGGCTGATCGACAACCTGCCTGCCGACTGCGTGGTCGAGGTGCCCTGCCATGTCGACCGCAACGGCGTTCAGCCGATCAAGGTCGGCTCTCTGCCGCGCCAGCTCGCGGCCGTGATCCGGTTGAGCACCAATGTGCAGGAATTGACGGTGCATGCGGCCCTGGAACGGCGGCGGGAAACCATTTACCAGGCTGCCTTGCTGGATCCCCACACCTCGGCGGAATTGTCGCCCGACCAGATCTGGCACCTGGTCGACGACCTCATCGCCGCGCATGGCAATCTGCTGCCGGCCTATCGCTAAATGTCTGATCTTGGACTGCTGCCGTCCATGTCAAATGTCGAGAACGCGGAGCAAACCCGATATGGCGTTCGCTATCCTTGCTCTGCGCGCCGATTGCAGAGCGCTCCTCGCCTTCACCGCCCTCTTCGCTCGCCTGCGATCATTTCGGTTGCCCAGTTGATCAGGACGGACGAATAGGCCTTTTGGCAGGTTTTGCTGGTCAGGCCATGGTCGGCGCCATCGATGATGCGGTAGGTCATCGAATGGACATGTGCGAAGGCGTGTCGATAATTGCGGATCGTGGCGGGAGGAACGAAGTCGTCGTTTTCCGACTCCACCAGCAATACGTCTCCCTCGAAGCGGGTGCAGGCATGCAGAGCGAGATTTTCGCCCGGAGCCAAAGAGCGTCGGCGATATTGCGCCAGTGCCACCCGTTCGAGCTTGGCCTTCGGCGTGTCCCAATTGCTGTCCTCATAGAGGGCGGGCACGCGCAGGGACAGCCATTTGACAGGTCTGAGCATGGTCAGGATCGTCGCGAGATAGGCGCCATAGCTGCTGCCGACGACCGCGATCATCTGCGGGTCCACATGCTGATGGGCGGCCAGGAGATCATAGGCGGTCAGAAGATCACGCAGGTTGTCCTCACGCGTGACCACTTGCTGCTGAGCGCTGTCGCGGGCGTGGCCGCGCAGATCGAAGGTGAGACAGATGCATCCCAGCCCCGCGAGCTCGCGCGCTTGATCAAGGTCGGGTTGCTGGCTGGCACCCCATCCATGCACGAACAACACACCAGGAAGCCTGGCCGGCGGCGATAGCAATGTACCGGAGACGGACTGATTGCCGACGGCGATGTCGATCTCAAACGTCTGCGTGACCATTTTTCTCAACGATGGAATATTTGGTGATCGGGCCGGCATCGGCGTCGTGGCCGTGGAAATAAACAACGGCCCCCGGCGGCGGCGTGCAGTTTCCGTAAACTTCCACGCTGGAGGCTCGCACGGAGCCGATCTTCGGACGAGCCTGAAAAATCTGAAGGGCAGCGACTTCGGCACTGCTGGCCCCGCCGACGCGCCAGGACTGTTCCAACACGCCGGATTGCCACTGTCCTTGCCCGTTCAAGCCTTGCACGACGTCGTAGTTCCGTCTGGATGCGATCAAGCCCGGGAAGCAGGAAAACGCAGTCTGATCGTAATGCCGGGCCTGGTCGATGGCGGCGCGGATCGAGACGGTTATGTCGAGTCCGAGCAAATCGTCGAAGCCGCCACGGGCAAAGACCAGCGAGGAGCCGCCATAGGCATTCCTTCCTCGATTGTCGCGCGTCATGCGCTGCAAGCCATAATAGGACGCCCGGATGTCGCCGACCTCCACGACGCCCACGCTCCAGGTTTGCACCTGCGACAGATTTTCCTCGAGGACGACGCCATGCGTTGCGATTTCGTCTTCGCCCATCGCGCCAAGGTATTTCACGAGTTGTGCCATGGTCCGGACGACGGCTTGGCCTCGGCCGCCGGTCGCATTGGCTGGCTTGCATCGCACCGGATGGCGCTTGAGCAGCGCAAGACCGGCTGCCATGCCATCTTCGGCGGAAAACGCCGAAATGCCGGGGAGCACCACCTCCTGAACAGACGTGGAGAAGGCATGCGACCAGCCCGCCGGCGCGGTGGCGCAAGGGGTGATCAAGCCGTGGGTGATTGCCTTGGTTGCCACGAAGTCGTGTGGCACGACGCCTCCATAGAGGTCTGCTACGGAGGAAACGCCCAGCTCTATGGCTTCATGAGGTCTAAGGGCCTTGCTCGGCAGGAAATAAGGCTTCGCCTGCCGGAAATGACTCTGATCCCACAGCCCACCGAATTCGAAGCCCTTCAACGCGCCGAGCTGGCGAGCGAGCTCCACTCGTCCCGCGCGCTCATGCTGCGTGGTGAATTCGCTTTCTTCCGGTGCGTAGATCAGGACTTGCCGACATTGATCCGGCGTCAGGGCGCTCACGTTTCCACCTCCTGGGCAAATGCCACCAGCAGTCCGCAGTCGCCGATCTTCGCTTGCCAACGCGCAGGCCATGGCTTTCGATAACCAAGCTTCCCTTTCACGACAGCCGCCACCAGGTGAAGATCAGAATGCAAAAAGCAGCAATGAGGAATCCCACCACCAGCGGGACCATTGCACGGGCCTGTTCCCAATAGCGGTATCGTCCATCGAGGGGCCGCGATCTCTCGTCAGTGGCACCGGGACCTATCGCCTCTGCTGCATGGTGCTCGTGGCGCGATGCCATCTGCAAGCGCTCGGGCGTCGGTGGGGTATCGGCCGCTTCGTCGTCGGTGCCGAGCGGGGCAGCGGCAGGATCCGGGAATGGAATCTTGTCGCCATTTCGGCCTTGATCGATCCTGGCGCGCAGCTGATCGATATTGGGCATGGCATTCCCTTTCGCTGTGTCCTCCCGAACAGATCGCCTCAGGACCGTCGTTTCCATCCAAAAGGAGCCCGTGCGGCCAAAGACGCTCTTGGGCGCAGCCACAGGCACGGCGGCGCGGCTTCCCGGTATCGGACCCATGCCGATAGCGGCTCGACCGGGAGCGGGCAGCAAGGCCGAGCCGCTTGGCGAAGCTGTGGGCAAGGACGACAAACCTCCGGCTTCGCGCCTTCCCAACTGAGATGGCTCCTGCTCGTTCCCCGAAGCCGCAGATATGTTTTGGACTTCTCGCCTCAGCCCGAGCTGTTCAGCCTTGCTTGGATCGCCTTCATCTGTTCGATCTCCCTGCGCTGGCCCTGGGCAATCCGGCCGCAGAGGTCGACCAGTTCCCGGTCCCGCAGCTTCGCCTCGCGGCACATCAGAATGGCTCCGGAGTGATGCGGGATCATCGAGGCGATGAACTGGTGATCGTCGATGAGCGCCTGCCTGCGCGTCCCTGCAAACGAGGCGATCAGGAGAACGGCCAGCCCGAGATACAGGGCCACGTTCAGCCGCCCGTTCCTGTACATGCCGCCCATGGTTGCCAGCATGATAATTCCCATGGGAGCCACCATTGTCAGCGCCATATAGGCCGTGTTGAGATTGTTATAAAAATCGCTCCAGCCATCGATCATCGAGAACATCGCGAAATACATGATGATCAGGCTGAGCACCATGTTGACGGCAAACATGAAGTAATGACGCGTTTGCATGTCCTGATGTGGTTCTGAGTGTCGGTCATGCTCCTTCATGGCGCACCTTCACTTGTCGTTCCTCATCGCCAACCCAAGCAATCGATGAGTAGGGAATTATTCCCGAACAGGCTTCTCGCTCATTCGTTCCGTAAAAGGAGCGGCAGAATCTGTCCGCCGCAGCGGACTTATTCGATATTTGCGTATTCAGGTCTGATCCGACCTCTCCATTGATGGCGCGAGCAGGACGACGTCGCAGGTCCGGCGGTGCGACGAAGGCACTTCGCCGGGGCGATGGAAGGCCAGCCAAGGATACGCTCAGGGAGCGCGATCGGTCAGTGCTCTTGCGCCCTCCTGTCCGGCACAGTGCGCGCAGCAGTAGATGACATCGCCCTGCTCGACGCCATGCCCGATTATACGGACCTGGCAATGAGGACAGATAGGAGCGAGCTTCTGGATTGCGCATTCGAAACTGTCGAATGTGTAGGTTCGCTCCCCAAAATATAGCTGAAAAGTCTTGTCGTAGTCGTTACCGCATTGATCGCATTTCGCCATGATCGCACTCCCTTTTGCTATCAAGTCCGCGTCAGGATTTTTCGAGGATTGCCCGTATGACCTGATCGAGGCTGTGGGATTCAATACCCAGATCGTCGAATCCGGGGCGCCCGGCGTCTGCAACATTGTCGATCTGCATCAGTTCAACTTGGCTGCGCGTCAGCGGCGCTCCGGGGACGAATTCGCATAACGCTGCGAGCGCGTACCAGGCGGGAAACGGAATGGGGACCAGCCGGATCTGGACACCGAGCAGACGGGCCACTTCCAGCACCAGATTTCGGTAGGTGTAGACACCTGGCCCGGCAAACTCGAACGGGCCTGCCTTGATCCGGGCTTCGCCAATGGTGAGACGCGCAACGGCCTCCGCAACGTCCTCGACGAAAGCGGGCTGGAGACGGGTCTCGCCATGTCCGAACAGCGGATAGGCCGGAAGCGTGCGCGCCAGCCTCGCGATCGTGCTCAGCAGCGCATCATCTTTACCAATCATCACTGCGGGCCGGACGAATGTCGCGCCGGTAAATGCAGCGCCGACGGCCTCTTCGCCTTGCCCTCTCGCCCTGATGTATTTCGACCGGGAGCGCGAATCCGAGCCGATACCCGATATATGGATGTATCGTTCGGCGCCCGCCTGCCTGGCCGCTTTTGCCAATTGGGAAGCTGCCACGACATGCACGCGCTCGAATGTCGTGTCGCCATGTTCCGAATAAAGACTGACGGCGTTGATGACCGCACGGGCTCCCGCAACGGCCCTAGCGACCTGAGCCTCGTCGCGCATATCGGCCTCGACGTGGGTAAAGGAACTGGCATGAGCCTGTCCTTTTTCCGCGTCTCCCGCGCGCTGCGAATGCCGAGAGGCCGAGCGAACGGCAACGCCGCTGCTCAAAAGATGCTCGACGATCCTGCGTCCCAGAAAGCCGGAGCCTCCGAACACGGCGACGATGCCCTGAGGCGGCCGACTGTCCGACGATGATATCGATGCGCCCATCATCGCCCCGAACCGTGTTGCAGCCAAAATGTTCGTTCGAGCGATCATTGGGGCGATCAGCTCTTTTGCTGTTCGAACAGCACGCGTTCCTCGGCGCCGGCATTCCGGCTGCTCTGCCGGATGTTTCCGGCCACGACCCCAGCGCCCGAAGAAGACGGGCCAGGCTCTGACCGCCGGCGGGCGAAACCAGGCCGAAAGGCACGACCGGTCGAGGAAGGACGCTTCCGCTCGGCGGCACTCACACGTCAAATGTGTTGGCCCGATAGGGAACAACCATGGGTCGCGATGCTTCGGAACGGCGCAAACCTCACTGTTGAAGCAATAGAGGTATCCGATGAGAACCAGATTGTTCGTAACGGTCGCCGCAGCGGCGTTCTCCGTCGCATTGGCTGCCGGCCCTGGCTTCGCGCAGGATGAAATCCTGCCTAAGCGCCAGCAACCTCAGCAGGGCGAGGCTCCGGCCATGCAGCAGGAGCCCGCCAACAAGATGGAGACACCCCGCAAAGGATCGAGCCAACCTCAGCAGGAGTTGAACGCCGATCAACCACGCAAGAAACCGGCCGCGCAACCCGAAGGTGCTGCAGACAATCCCGCCGGCAATACGGATCAGACCAGGCCGGCCGAGCCCAAGCAAACCGACAGGGCAAAATGCCCGGCGGGGGAGGAAGGTAATTGCCCGCCTTCCAAATCTCGAAGGACCGGCGCCGAGCAGCCCCAGAATAAGCTGAAGTCCAAGAAGACTCTCGATCAGGCACAGCCCGAGGGACAGCCTGCGCAGCAGAAAACGCTCCCGGCCGACGAGAGCGCACCTCAGCCCGCCGAACAATCCCAGCCTGAGAAAAAGCAACCGGCGCCGAGCAATGCCGGGCCGATAACGCCCACGACGAAACCAAGCCAGCAGACGGGGGAGGCTCGCCCGGATAGCACAGATGTCGACGTGGTCGGCAATCTGAATGTTCCGAAGGAAAAAGCCAGCCGGGTGCGCGACATGCTCTTCCGTTCCGGCGAACGCACCAATGTCGACATCGACGTCAACATCAATGTCGGCCGGGCGCTGCCCGCGCGCGTGCGGCCGAGGCCGTTGCCGCCTGACATCGTTGAAATCGTCCCGGAATATCGGAGCTATGAGTATGTCGTCGTTCGGGATGAAATCGTCATCGTCGAGCCACGCACGCGCAAGGTGGTCGAAGTCATCCGCAAGGGTCGCGGACCTGCCCACGCCCGCGCAGCCAGCAACCTCAGATTGACCGCCGCGCAGCGCCGGCTCATTCTCGATTATGCCCGGGAGCGTCGCGTGGTCAAAGTCGAGCGCAGCTTCGACGTGCAAGCCGGTGTCAGCGTGCCGAGTGACGTTGAATTGGTGCCGATACCGGACACGATTGTCACCGAGGTGCCCAGTATCAAGAGCTATGAGTTTATCGTCGACCAGAATGACGATGTGGTGCTCGTCGATCCCGACAGTCGTGCCGTGATCGAGGTGATCCAGTAATTCTTCTTCCTGTCATGCCGCTCACGAGTGAGCGCAGCAGGCGAGGATAGGCGCCGAGAGCAAGGCGCGTTTAGGCTGAAAGGCTGTTTCGCTCTCGCTCTTTGACTCGACACGTCTTTGCGATTCTTGGCGATTTCACCAAATCGCAAAACGCTTTGGCGGCAGTCAGACGGCATGCCACGGTCTCTTCCCGGGCCGCAGCATGCCGTCATCTGCCCGAGTTGGAACGCCACCGCCAACGATCAGGTCATGTCTTCAGGTCTTGCCTGTGTCCCTGCCGGTTTGGAGGAGGGGGCATCAAGGTCACATATTGCCGTGCCCGTCGGATCAGTCACCGCACCCAATCCGGGTTCCTGCCGACGGACGATCGGGAACAACCGATCCGAGGTGAAGTTCGACCAGCGCTATGTCTTGGGCAATGACGGAGACGGCGCGGCAGGGGTCCTCGCCTTCGCCTCCGTCATTCCCGGCGAGCACGTCGCAAACTCTGCCTGTGACTTCGAGGGAAGGGGCAGGATTCTCCTCTAGCTGCCTCCAGCGGCGCCGGGAACAGGTGGAGCTTCAGCGCCGTTGGTATTGCATGCGTGGGAACGCTCGGCCTGAATGGAACAGGGTTCATGGCGAGGAATGGAAAGTCTCGTCACGTCGTCTACGCGGCCTTGATCGGCAACATGCTTGTTGCCGCGACGAAATTCGTGGCTGCGGCAATGACCGGAAGTTCCTCGATGCTGAGCGAGGCCATTCACTCCGTCGTCGACTCGGGCAATGAAGGCCTTCTTCTCTATGGATATCGCCGTTCGGCCCGCAGCCCCGATGAGAAGCATCCCCTGGGTTACGGGCGCGAACTCTATTTCTGGTCCCTTGTCGTCGCGTTGCTGCTCTTCGTTATGGGAGGCGGTTTTGCGATCTATGAGGGTCTCTCGCGTATCGTACACCCTTTTCCGATAACCCACCTTTTTGTCAATTATTGCGTTCTCGGTGCTTCCGCTCTTTTTGAAGGAGGCACCTGGATCATCGCGCTGAAAGCCTTCCAACAGACCAAGCAAGGGGAGGGCTACCTTGAAGCCATCGAAGTCAGCAAGGATCCGCCAGCCTTCATGGTCCTCCTGGAAGATACCGCTGCGCTCGCAGGGTTGGCCCTGTCGGCAGCGGGGCTCTCCTTATCCGAATGGCTCCAGGCGCCGCAGTTCGACGGGGCGGCGTCGCTTGTCATAGGCCTGATGCTGACACTCGTGGCTTTGATCGTTGCGAGGGAGAGCAAGGATCTTCTGATTGGAGAGCGTGCACACCAGAAGATCGATGCCTCCATCAAGGAACTTGCCCAGCGAGAGCCCGAGGTCGAACGCGTCAATGGCGTGCTCACGCTCCATCTGTCGCCGGATCAAATCGTTGCAGCGCTCAGTCTCGAATTCGTCGACGACATCCGGACCACCGAAATCGAAACGGCTATCGTATCGATGGAGCGCCGCATACGAAAACTCCATCCGGAAATCGTTTCAATATTTGTGAAACCTCAAGCGCATCAGACATTCAGGCAAAGAAGAAAGGCAGTTGAGCAGCCTCGTTCTCTCAAGGAACAGGGGCACGAATTTTGAAAAATTCGGTCACAGCAGAGAGGCGCATGTGCAGGAAACTGCAGCAGCGATGAACCATTCAGCACGATGGAGCAATTCATGGACCAGGCATTCAGCGTCGCCGTTCTCGTCGGAAGCCTTCGCAAAGGTTCCTTCAATCTCAAATTGGCAAAGGCCCTGGTTGCCTTGGCGCCGGACAATTTGGCGTGCGAGTTCGTGCAGATAGGCGATCTTCCCCTCTATGACCCGGATCTCGAAGGCGATGCCGTGCCGTCGTCGTGGACCCGTTTTCGCGAGAGCATCGCCAAAACGTCGGCTGTCTTGTTCGTGACCCCGGAATATAACCGGTCAATTCCCGGTGGCTTGAAGAATGCGCTGGACGTCGGCTCCCGGCCCATGGGCAAAAGCGTGTGGGACGGCAAGCCGGCGGCCGTCGCGACAGGGTCGCCTGGCGGTATCGGTGGATTCGGGGCCAACCACATTCTCCGGCAGTCGCTCGTTTTTCTGAATGTCCCAGCCATGCAGCAACCGGAAGCCTATATCGGTGGCATCGCTGATCTCTTCGATGCGGACGGCAATATCGCCAAACCCGACACGAAGACGTTTTTGTCCAAATTCATGACCGCCTTCGGCGCCTGGGTCGCTCTCCACGCCAAACAATAGGAGCGCCCATCAAGCGATCGCGCCATCACGGGTGTCGGCCATTGAGCGTTCGTAACCAACGCCCTGGGCCGGCTTTCCGCCGGCAGCTCCGGACCGGCCGTCGGGAACCAAGCATGGCTTGCGTTGTTCGAAGGCCGTCCTTGCTCCGGCGGAGCGAGGACGCGTCATGCCGGACCGGGCGGCGGGCACCCGCATGGTCTCGCCGGCAACCCCCTGAAATTGCAAGGAGCCTTCCATGGATATTGCCATCGATAAGGTTCGGGCCCTCATCGTCGAAGCCCGCCGGCTTGACGTCAAGGACGGCGACAACGATCCGCAGTCGGGTTCCGACGCAATGGATGACCGCAATGTCGATACGCTTTCGGCCGGTGATCCCGACGAGGCGAGCGAGCATGAATTTCGGGGCATGATCGCCGGCCTGAATATCGATGAGCGCGCCGATCTCCTTGCGCTCCTCTATATCGGGCGCGGCGATTTTGCTGCCGGCGAATGGGAAGCCGCACGCACCCTGGCGCTCGAGCGGGATGCGGCGTCTCTTCATCTCGGCAACTATCTGGTTGCCACCCCCAACCTGCCTGACCTGCTGGGCGAAGGATTGGCGGCCATCGGATTGGGGCTCGACGATGAGAGCCAGGGATCGGCAGAGGCCGCCGCCGAGAACGGGGTCGAGATTCGTCGCCTCAGACGCTCGGACGGCTGATCGACGGGCCATGTCCGAACAGGTTTAGCCTGTGAAATCTGAGTATAATTCCTTGGCCGTGAACAGGATTCGGGGATCGCAGATCATTTAGGGGTAGTTCCGCATGGCCGATCCAACAATTCTCCTGCTGATGTATTTCATCCTGCCGCTGTGGTTGCTGGCAGGGTTTGCCGATTGGATCTGCCATCGGGCCTCGCATATTGAAACGGCGACGGGTGCCAAGGAATCCCTCATTCATCTTCTCATGTTCGCGGAGGTCGGCATTCCCCTGCTGGCCGGCATCTTCCTCGAGATCAATGCCCTCATCATATCGGTCATGATCGCCGCCTTTTTCGTTCACGAAGCAACGGCGCTGTGGGATGTGAGCTACGCGACCACTGCGCGTGAGGTCACACCCATCGAACAACATGTCCATAGCTTCCTGGAGATGATCCCGCTCATGGCGATCGTGTGCGTCGTCTCGCTGCATTGGCAGCAGTTCCTCGCCCTGTTCGGACTGGGTAGCCAAGCGCCTCGTTTCGATTTGACGTGGAAGGCGCAGCCCTTGCCGATCGGCTATGTGGCGGCCCTGATGACAATGATCGTCATCTTCGAATTCCTGCCTTATCTCGAAGAACTCGTTCGTGGACTGGTCGCCAACCGAGGAAAGTTGGTGCCGCCGAAAGCGAAATAGCAGGCGGCACGGCCAGCCTCCGACCTGCCGGACCGGCCCCTATTGAGTGGTCGATCTCGCGCGGCGTTCCGCATCGAGAACATCGCCTATCAGGCCCTTTTGCTCGACATGGGCGCAGAAGCGATCGACCCATGCATCGAAGGTCGCCAAGGCGCTTCCTTCTTGGATGAGGCTATCGGCCTGATCATCCGAATAGAGCCTGTCCACGCCGATCGTGGCGCACTGCCAGAGGCAGTCGGGCACTTCGATGCCTGAATACCGGCACTGCCAGACCAGGGCTTGATAGGCCTCTCTTTCGTTTCGATAGGGCTCGTCGCCGGGCTCAAACCATTCCTTGTGCTTGAGAAGCTTGGGTCGGCCGTCGGGCCCGAGGTCCTTGGCTCCAAGGTCGCTGTAGCAGAAGAAGGCCGCGGTCCGGCCTTCGAGATGGTTGCGGCTCAGGTCGCGCCATTGCGGCGATCGCTCCAGTGCCTGCGCCATCAGGGTGTTCTTCTTTTCGATCAGATCCGGTCTTGGGTTTCCGCCATTCATGCAAACCAGACGATCGAACAGAAGTTTGAACGAAGTTGTGGGGCCATACCAATTGATTGGCCCGATGAAGGCCCAGGCATCCGATCGAGCAAGACGCTCGTAGAGATGCAGGTTCCACAAGAGATCTGGCTGGTGATCGCTGTCCGGGCCATAGCAATTGCAGGGCCAGACGCAGAGCGCCATCGAGGAACTGACGCAGCCATTGCACGCCTGGATCTTGGGTCTGCCATGTTCGTTGCCCAAATCCTCCAGATCGACCTGCCATCCAAGCGGCATGCGCGCGGCCATGCGATGCATCAGCGCCCTGGCCTTGGAGTCCAGGCCTGGGCAGCTATTCAAGCGGCGCTGTGATCCTGCCACCAGCAGAACGCGGAACGGCCGATGGTCGTGGGGGTGAGGCTTCAGCCGTTCCTCGTCGTCAGGAATATTCATTTCCTGGCTTGCCGACGGCATCACGACGATCTTCTGCCGAACCATTCAACGCCCCCTTGGCGGGCTCGACTGGGGAAGTGCCTTCTTGTCGATCTGGGCGCGCTGAATACTCGGCTCGCCGGGCTCTTCCCTAGGTGTAGTGTCCTGGTCGACGTTGAAGCCGGCCTTGCCTGCGACCATGGCGTCGGTTGCCGATGTCTGCCCCTCGACTTCGTGCTCTGCCTGAGCCCAATGCTCGATGGCTTTTCCATCCGGGCGACCCGCTGCCTCCCAAATCTGATAGGCGCGCTCCCGAATGCGTTCATCGCGTCGTTGCCGCATCGCTCAACATGCTCCCTATGAAGTGGGTTCGCACCTAACGCCGCTGCGAAGTCTAGGTTTCGCCATAAGCCCCGGAAAATGCGTGCAACAAATCGCCAGCTCACGCTGCGTCTTCTCCCATCGTGTGCCGCAGTTGAAACGCAACCTCCTCCCCTATGAAGAGCGCGTTCTCCCTCGAACATCGGCAGAGTTATTTTTGAGTATTTGCTCAATTTGTTAAAATATAATTTTAAGTTGAACTGTGATATTCTGTCGCACGTCTAGCGAGACTTGGGCTTGACTATAAAGCATGAAGTTTTGTGGGAACATGTTCTGGCATCCTTTGTTGGAAAGGCGAGCAAGTTGCTCAAGCACATCGAAAGGAGGCCGTCATATGGCTAACACCGATCATCGTGGCTTTGCATCGATGGATGAAGAAAAGCAGCGCGACATTGCACGCAAGGGCGGCCAAAGCGTCCCTGCCGAAAAGCGCAGCTTCTCGCAGGATTCCGAACTTGCATCCGAAGCCGGCCGAAAGGGCGGCGAGAACGCGCCGGACGAAACTCGAAGCTTCTCGAAAAACCGTGAGCTGGCGTCGCAAGCCGGCCGGAAGGGCGGCGAAACATCGGGCGGAAACTTTGCCAAGGATCCGCAGCGGGCCTCCGAAGCTGGCCGCAAAGGCGGCGAGGCCTCGCACGGTGGGCGCTGAGCCACGTCCATATCGCGTGTAGTTTCCGATCAACAGGAGAAATCAGATGACGACCCATTCTGGAACGCGCGGCGGCACGCATGAACAACATGTGAAGGCCGGCCAGCAGAGCCACAAGAACGCGAGTTCGCAGGATCAGCATCGCACGGATCGCGATGAGGATCACAAGACCCGCGGCGGCACGCATGACCAGCACGTGAAAGCTGGCCAACAGAGCCATAAGAACAGCTAGCCCGATGGCCTAGTTTGGCGTCCCCGCCGTCGTGCGGGGACGCTTCTATTTTATATCCGTGATCGCAAGAAGGGTGGCTGAGCGGTCATGCATCAATACCTCGCCGGGATCGGGCTATTGGCTGGCCTGCTGGGATGAGGCGCTGAGCCGCCATACGGTGTTGCCGACATCATCAGCGATCAGCAGCGCACCGCTCCTGTCGACCGCGAGTCCCACGGGACGGCCACGGGCCTCGTCGTCCGGGCCGAGGAAGCCGGTCACGACGTCCTGCGCCGCGCCATCAGGGCGCCCGTCCTTGAACGGCACGAAAACAACCTTGTAGCCGTTGAGTTTCGAGCGGTTCCAACTGCCATGCTCGCCGATAAATGCTCCGCCCCGGTATTGAAGGGGGAGGTTCGTCCCGGTGTAGAAGGCCAGGCCGAGCGGGGCGACGTGCGAGCTCAGCGCGTAGTCGGGAACGATGGCCTTTTCCACCAGGTCCGGCCGTTGGGGCATGACCCTGGGGTCGACATGTTGGCCATAGTAACTGTAGGGCCATCCGTAGAAGCCCCCATCCTTCACCGAGGTCAGGTAGTCCGGGACGAGATCCGGCCCGAGTTCGTCGCGTTCATTCACGACGGCCCAGAGCACATTCGTCTGAGGTTCGAACGTCAATCCGTTCGGGTTGCGCAATCCACCGGCAAAGATGCGGGAACGACCCGTTGCCCGATCGACTTCCCAGATCGCGGCGCGGTTTTTCTCCGCCTCGAGTCCGTTTTCCATGACGTTGCTGTTGGACCCGACACCGACATACAGCAAGGATCCATCCTTGCTCGCAACCAGGCTCTTCGTCCAGTGATGGTCGATCGGGCCGCCGGGCAGCAGCGTCAGTACCTGCCCGGGAGCGGTGATCCTGGTATCGCCTTCGTGATAGGGATATCGGACGATGGCATCGGTATTGGCGACATAGAGATCGTTGTTCACCAGCGCCACGCCGAAGGGCGAATGCAGGTTTTCCAGAAATGTCGTACGAAGATCGGGCGTTCCGTCGCCATTCGTGTCCCGGAGCAGCGTGATCTTGTTGGAAGGTTTGTCGTCGCCACCGCTTCCTGCCGACGTGGCCATCGCCTCCACCAGGGCCATGACGATGTCCTTCGGTCTCCTGGGAGCAGGAGCCGGTGGCGCTTTGGACTGGATGACCAGCACATCACCGTTCGGCAGCACATAAACAGACCGCGGGTGTTCCAGTCCGGTGGCGAGGGCCTGGATTTGCAAACCCTGGGGCACGGATGGCTTTTCGCCCTGTTTCCAGCCGGTCACCGAGGCCAGATGCATCGGCGGGAAAAGATATTCGGATTGCTGCGGCAATTTGGGGTTGGGGCCGATCTGATCGGACGGGTTGCCGCCGCCGTCACTGCAGGCGGACAGGACGAGGACCAGGACAAGACAGCCAGGGGCTATGCGAAGGAATGGGTGATTGATCATGATCCAGCCCTCGGTCGGGCGCGATCCACCGCGGCGGTGACGAGCAAGAGCAAGACGGCGCTGGCCGACAGGATCAGTCCTGTCGGTACGACCGATGTCCAGCCATCCCTGCTGTGGATCAGGGCATTGAAGACAGACACGATGAAGACGAGCATGTAGCCGATGACGCCCGGCCACGCGGGCCGTCTCGCGGCCCTCCAGCCGCCCGAAGCCCAATCAATGAGCCCTGCGAGAAAGACAAGCAGGCCCATGATCACACCAGCGGTTACCAGCCAGGCCGAAAAGTCGGCCCACATCATGTCCGCTGTCCGCCAATAAACGATATCGGTCACGAGCAAGCCGGCGAAACACATGGCAGGAACGGGAAGGAACCATTCAAATATCGTAGGCCGAGTGGCCGGAGCGTTTGACTTCAGGGTATCTGTCGCCATGGCAGCAATCTTTCGAAAATGAGCATCGGCGGTCTCTTCCAAGCCAAATGGGGATCTGTCGGCGCCTCCTCAAACGGGACGTGATCCATCTGCCGGCAAGATGCCGCCGGCGGACGTCCGCTCAATCCGAAAGGTCGATGAGGGCAATACCGAGATCCGCACGCTTGCGGCGGCGCAGATCGACCGGGGTCTCGACCAAGATCACCTCGAGGGTGGGATGGACGATACCGTCGAGAAAATGTCCGCCTCGCGTCGTGCCGTCCGACAGGCCGAGGACGGCATGGATATGCACGCTCGGCTTGTCGTCATCGCCCTCGGCGACGTCGCCCAGGATGCTGAGGACCTCGCACTGCTGGTCGATCGCAATCTTCCGGTAGGAGTGGCTGGCAAAATCGAACCAGCCGACGGTCGCCCGGCTGAAGGCCCCGATCGCCGTGAGCGACGCACTGGCGACATTCTCGCGCCTGACGAACTCGGTAATCGCGGCAAAGGCTTCCTCGCCATCATCGAGAACCAGGACAAAGGTCGTTTCAGAGGCGCTTTTCGAGAGTTTCTTCGATTTCATCAATGCCTCCCTGGAGCAAAGCGCGTTCGAGCGTGACGCTCATTGCTCCAACTCCTTGTTTCCGAGCCAATCCGAAGGATCGGCTCGGGCGTCTTTGCGATCCCGGGTGGCTCCGTTAATCGCAAAGCGCTATTGGGGGATCGGAGCCGCATCGGTCGAATTGTGGATGTTTGGGCTGGCACTTTCTTCAGAAGGGCTGAGAATATTCGGCTCCTCGAAGTGGCCGCTCCCACAAAAAACGCCGAGCACTATTTCTGCCATCGCCCTTCATATTTGAACGGCGGCGCAGCCTTGAGCTGGTCCTTGGAGGCCTCCATCTTGGCGGACCATTTCTTGTCGCTCTCGGAATAATTGATCTTCACGCTTGAAGGCGACACGACCACATAGTGGTCGCCGATGCCTAGAAAGCCGCCGACGGAGACCACAAAGCCTGTGAGCTGACCGTCGGAAATCACCAGATCCTTGATCTCGCCGACATCCTCTCCCGCCGCATTGTCAATGTTCAATCCGATCAGATTGCTGCTGAGCACGTCCGTCGGCTTTGCGGTGACGAAAGTCTGCGTCGTCGTCGTCGTCGCTGTCTGCGAGAGCGCGGGCGTCGCAAGCAACGGGACGATGCTGGCCGCCATCAACAATCTGCGCATGGCTATCTCCTCGCGATATGTTCAAGGAGCCTCCCGAACATCGGTCTGCACGAGAAGTTCCGTAGCGGCGTCTGCCGGTCAGTGGCCGTATGGCTCCAATCGCATTCGAACATGGAAGCTCTGAGCGTATGGATCTCGTTTCAGGCGGACGCGGGGCCGCCGTCTCTGCCGCGCCGAATGGCGGCCCGGCGCCGATCGACCCACATCATGACCGGCCCTGCCGACGCGCCATGCAGCATCACCGAGGCCAGGACGACGAACGATGTCAGCGCCAGTAGACGCTCCATCTCGGGTGAGCTGCCATGGCCGCTGGCATAGGCCATATAATAGAGCGTCCCCAGTCCTCTTATGCCGAAGAAACAAATCACGCCGCGCGCAAGGGCCGGCAGGCCCAGTCCAGCAAGGCTGAGCCAAGCCACCAGCGGACGAACGAGCAAGAGGATGGCAAGGCCGATGGCTCCGTCATGCCACGTCAATCCCTGGAGACCGCCCGCTGCGATCGTGCCGCCGAAGATGATCATCACGATGACCATGAGGATGCGCTCGATCTGCTCTGAAAACCCCTCCAGATCGGAATGGTAGTCGTGGCCCCGATCGGTCGCGCGCAAGGCGACCGCCGCCACGAAGACGGCGATGAAGCCGTTGCCATGCAGCAATTGGGTGATCGCATAAGCGATGAAGGTCATGCCGACTGCGGCCAAGCCATCGCCGGTCTTCGACAGCTCGAGCCGTGGCAACCTGAAGCTGAGCCAGCCGAAGAAGCGGCCGGTCGCAAGCCCGATGGCGGCACCGCAGACCAGTTTCCAGACGAACTCATAGGCGAACCAGTGGATCCAGTCGGTGTTTCCTGATGGCTCAGCCAGGGTCAGCGCCAGAAGGACAAAGGGAAAGGCCAGGCCGTCGTTGAGCCCTGCTTCGGTGGTCAGGCTGAACCGGGCCTCGCCGCCTTCCTCGCGACCTGGGGCTCCCACCTGAACATCGGCGGCAAGCACGGGATCAGTGGGTGCCAGGGCCGCCGCGAGCAGCAGGGCGGACGCCCAGGACAGGCCGCCAGTCATCCGGCCCAACAGCGCAATGGCTGCAATGGTCAGGGGCATGGCGAGTATCAGCATTCGTGCCGTCACACGCCAGCGATGCCAGTCAAAATTGCGCTCGATGCGCAATCCGCTGCCCATCAAGGCGATCAGGATGACGAATTCGGTGAGATGCTCGAAGCTCCCCCGGTTGAAGATGGCCTCGGGGGGCGGCACTGCCCAACTCCTGGGATAGGCGAAATATCCGATGCCCAAGGCAATGATCGGCAGGGAGAGAGGCAGACGCCTCAGCACGAGCGGGAGCCAGGCCGTCAGGAGAATGACGATGCCAAAAACGAGCGGCAGGACTGCCATCGGGTCAAGTGGCTGCCACATGAGCATCATGCTCCGTCATCTCTGAGGTTTCTTCTGCCGTCCCCTGTATCGGACAAGTGGGAGGCCTGGGCGCCTCATGCCTCGGCGGCACGAATATCCGCCAGCGAAACCTGCCCCCTCTCTCGAGCGCGTCGGTCATTCGCGGTCGCTGACCGCGGGAGCGGGCGGTTGGGCGCCTTGCTTTGCCGGATTGGTGGTGTTTACCCACCAGACAATGCCGCAGAAAATGGCAAAGACTATGATTGCAGCACTCCAGATCAATCGTGCAAACATTGCAACAGCGCCGTTCGAAACAGTCGGGCTTTCATTCGCCTTGCAAAGAAAGCTGGCCCGGAAATTCTGGTCCAACCTCAAAAAAGCTCGGCGAGCGGTTCGAGGAAATCGACGACGCGAAACAGGACACAGGACCCGAAACGTTGCGACCCGACCGATTGGCTCAGGGGAGGGAGCATCGGCCGGGTCGCTCGGTCAGCGGTTTCCGCGTCGCTGGCCCACGAAGGCGTCGGACCCTTCGTGCGCTCCTAACCAGCCTTGCATCGCAGGGTTCCGCTCAAATCGCACATGGTGTGCATGTCCGTTCGGGCAGCGCATTTTCAAAAGAATAGCCCGGCGGTGAGAACGCCGGGCATGTGTTCCGTCGCTCACGCTGCCCATCGCGCCATCGCGGGCTCGTGCCTCTGCCGCCCGCCTTGGGCGGTCTTCGCACTCACGCAGAGGAACCAATGGCACTTGGGGGAGTTCGGTGTGTCTCCGATGGCGAGCGGGCTCGACCGATCCCCGCTCGCGCCGGATCACGGCGGCGGATGGAGAGGCCGCCCTCACCCAAGAGCCGTTCAAAGAGGAGTTTTCCATGACGATCGAGAGCAGGGAATATGGCAATCTCATCGGCAGCGACAAGGTCGAGGGCACTGCCGTATATGGCGCCGACGGAGAGAAGATCGGCTCGATCGAACGCGTCATGATCGACAAGAAGACAGGGCAAGTCTCGTACGCCGTACTTGGATTTGGCGGATTTCTCGGGATCGGAGCCGACCATTATCCCCTTTCCTGGAATACATTGACCTACAACACCGATCTCGGCGGCTATCAGACGAACTTGACCGAGGACCAGCTTAGAGGCGGTCCCAAATACAGCTCCGAAAATGACTGGGACTGGGACAATCCGGATCGCCCCAGAGCCGTCGATGCCTATTACGGCGCCTTGTGGAGCGGAAATCCCCTCGATCCGAGGCTGGATCAGCGTCCCTAGGATCTTGGTCAGAGCCCTGTAATTGGCGCGAAGCGGCATGCGATCCCGGTTTCTATCAGGGGTCACGAGGCGTCGCGGGCTCTGTCGTGGCAGGCGCTGATCGCGCTTGAAAACACGTCCACGCGGGCGGCAGGCGCTGGCGCGCGCACAAGCGAACTCATGGAGATACCCGCATGGTCAAGAAAGCCCGAGACGAAATCGCGAAGATCCATGATCAATCGCTGACGCGCGGCAATGGCGGCGAACTGCATCAAGTGGCAGAAGGCGGCACGGCGCGGCTTACCACGGCCCAGGGCGCTCCCGTCGCGGACGATCAGAACAGCCTCAAGCTCGGTCAGCGTGGGCCAACGCTCCTGGAGGACTTTCACTTCAGGGAGAAGATCTTCCATTTCGACCATGAGCGGATTCCCGAGCGTGTCGTCCATGCCCGCGGATATGGAGCCCATGGCTATTTCGAGACCTACAGATCGTTGTCGCAATACACCCGTGCCGACGTGTTCCAGCGCGCCGGGGAAAAGACGCCGGCCTTCGTGCGTTTCTCGACTGTCGCCGGTTCCAAGGGCTCGTTCGATCTGCCTCGCGATGTCCGCGGCTTCGCGGTGAAGATCTATACGAAAGAAGGAAATTGGGACCTCGTCGGCAACAATATCCCGGTCTTCTTCATTCAGGATGCCATCAAGTTTCCGGATGTGATCCACGCGGTGAAGCCGGAGCCGGACCGCGCCTTCCCGCAAGCCCAATCAGCGCATGACAATTTCTGGGATTTCATCTCCCTGACGCCCGAATCCATGCACATGGTCATGTGGGTGATGTCCGATCGGGCAATTCCGCGCTCGTTCCGCTTCATGCAAGGCTTCGGCGTCCACACCTTCCGCTTCCTCGATAGCGAGGACAAATCGACCTTCGTTAAATTCATCTGGAAGCCGAAGCTCAGTATGCAATCGGTTGTTTGGAACGAGGCGGTCAAGATCAATGGGGCCGATCCCGACTTTCATCGCCGCGATCTGTGGGAAGCGATCCAAACCGGAAATTTCCCGGAATGGGAGCTGTGCGTGCAGCTGTTCGATCAGGCGTTCGCCGACCAGTTCGACTTCGACGTGTTGGACCCAACCAAGCTCATACCGGAGGAGGTGCTCGAGCCCATTCCCGTCGGGCGATTGGTGTTGGACCGGATGCCCGACAATTTCTTCGCGGAGACCGAGCAGGTCGCGTTCATGACGCAGAACGTGCCGCCCGGGATCGATTTTTCCAACGATCCGCTGCTGCAGGGCCGCAACTTCTCCTATCTCGATACTCAGCTCAAGAGGCTCGGAAGCACTAACTTTACCCACCTCCCCATCAATGCGCCGAAATGCCCCTTCGCCCACTTCCAACAGGATGGGCACATGGCGATGCGCAACCCTGTCGGCCGCGCCAACTATCAGCCGAATTCATGGGGAGAAGGACCGAGGGAGGACCCCGCTCGCGGTTTCCGCTCTTATCGCGAGGACGTCGAAGCGCCGAAGGTTCGCCTGCGGGCCGAAAGCTTCGCCGACCACTACAGCCAGGCACGGCAGTTCTACATCAGCCAAACCGGCCCTGAGCAAAGGCACATCGCGATGGCACTGACGTTCGAACTGAGTAAATGCGAGAATCCGAGCATACGCGAGCGTATGGTCTCGCATCTGTTGAACATCGACGAGGGGCTGGGCGCAGCGGTCGCCGGCAGGCTGGGGATCGGCAGATTGCCCAAGCCCGCGGATGCCGCCGTTGCGCCCCGGAAGGATCTCCCGCCGTCGCCGGCCCTCAGCATCGTCCGCAATGGTCCACCCAGCTTTGCGGGCCGCAAGGTGGGCGTCCTGGTCGGTGAGGGAACGGATGCCGCGATGCTCGCGGCGCTGCAGACCGCCGTCGAAAAGGAAGGCGCGACGCTGGAAGTGATCGCCCCCCATGTCGGCGGGGCGCAGGCTAAGGACGGAACGCTCATTCCGGCAAAGCACATGATCGATGGCGGCCCGTCCGTGCTTTTCGATGCCGTGGCCCTTCTGCTGTCGGATGCAGGAGCCGAAGCCCTGACAAGCGAGGCGGCCGCGCGAGATTTCGTGGCGGATGCATTCGCACACTGCAAGTTCATCGGTTTCAGCAACGGAGCCGAGGCCCTTCTGCTCAAATCCGGTATTGCTCTCGATGCCGACGAAGGCCTGGTTTATCTCAGCGATGCCGGATCGATGACCCGCTTCGTGGAAACCTGCCGCCAATTGCGCCTTTGGGCACGCGAAGCAAACGTCAAGCTCTGAAGAGTGCGTCCAGATGGCTGCGCAGGGCCTCGTTCATGGACCGCTCGGTCCCAACTGCCTTCACCTTTGCATCGACATGCAACGCTTGTTCGGGCCTGGCTATCCATGGGCAGTGCCCTGGCTCGAGAAGGTAGCGCCGGTGATAGAGACGCTGTGCGCGCATCACGCTGCTCAAACGATCTTCACCAGATTCATACCGGCTGCCCGGGCCGGAGAGGGGAGGGGAAGTTGGGAGCGCTATTATCGCAAATGGGCTTGTGTGACCCTGGACGAAATCGGTCCCGATGCCGTCCGGCTGGTCGCCCGGCTGGAGCGCTTCGTGCCGCCGGGTCTGGTTTTGGACAAGACGGTCTATTCACCTTGGACGGAGGGACATCTCGACCGGCTTTTGACGGACACCGACGTAAATACCATCGTCATCTCAGGCGGGGAGACGGATGTTTGCGTGTTGGCAACGGTCCTCGGGGCAATCGATAGAGGCTATCGCGTGGTGCTGGCGATCGATGCTCTTTGCAGCTCTTCGGACGAGACGCATGATGCTCTCATGCAGCTCTATCTCACCCGGTTTACCGAACAAATCGAGGTTGCGAGCAGCGAGGAGATTCTGGAAAACTGGCGGTGACGGGCCATAAACACACAGAACTCTCATGCGATCGTCGCCCTGGGTGAAGCTGGGCCTGATGGTCTGCTCGGGGTTGAAATTCAAAGGGTTCGTGCTTATCTGCCGGTACGAGAGAGGCGTGACCGAGCCAGCGTGATTTGATCCGCGAATAGCCTTCGCCCTTTCGCAAATCCACATTTGGCGGGCAGAGATCTCCCAGCCGTACTGGGTGCGCGCAGAAGGCTTGGCGCCGAACCGTTCCCAGGACTGGATTGCAGACGCCCTGCCCGTACGGATCTCAGCAATTTTCACCAGAAAGCGGCGACTTCGCGTTGAAGCCGGCCGACGAGAAATCATGAAGACCATCATCAATCGGAATGCAACGGCGGCGGAACAGCCCTGCCGCACCAAAACCACAACCGTCCCAACCCTGCCAAAAGCCAAAAGGGATTGGCAGCCCGAACCCTGCGGCCTCAGTCGCGAGGAATTGCGCAAGATCGTTGCCGACCAGCTCGGCTGATCAACGCCACAACGAAGCCATTTTGGAATGGCTCAGGATCTCAATGAACACGAATTATAATCACACAAAATCAACATCTGGAATTCGATTTCAGCGCCCGGCGCCTTCGAGTGGCGCCGGGCATAAGAACGCCCGCAATGCGCGCGAGAATTATGAAAGCTATCTGAGGCGCGCCCATGCCGAAGCTGCGGCGGGCGACCTGATTGCCGCAGAAAACTACTATCAGCATGCGGAGCATTACCTTCGAACAATGCAGGCTGCCACCCAGGGTCGGGCGAACTGAACTGCCTCATAAACGAGCGACGGCAGGGGATCGCTAGTTTGGCCCGCAGCCCTATGAGCGTTCTGCCTGTCTGCGGAAAAGACGCCGGAATTTCGGAACAGCGAGGAGTAGGCGCGCCTGGCTGCCCGATCGAGCTATGGCGGCTTGCGAGCGAGATCGCCTGAATCGGCCGGGAACCACCAATCCATATCTTTGTTCGTCGGTGAGTGGGGCTCAGCCCCTGTCGCACCCGCGTGAACAGATTGGAACCTTGCATGCAAAGTCCCGACCACGAGATAAGGCGGCGTGACCTGTTGATCGCCGGAGCCGCATCCGCAGTGCTGGGGTTGCCGTCCCAGGCTCAGGCCCAGATGGCTGCAACCGCCGGGAAATCAACGATGCCAGACCAGCTCAACCTGTCGGACGTGTCGATCGTTGTGAATGGCGAGAAGCGGACGTTGAGGCTGGATGTGCGTACCACCTTGCTCGACGCGCTTCGTGAGCACCTCCATCTCACCGGTACGAAAAAGGGCTGCGACCACGGCCAATGTGGTGCCTGCACGGTGATCGTCGAAGGCCGCCGGATCAATTCCTGCCTGACGCTGGCTGTGATGCACGAGGGCGATCGCGTCACGACGATCGAGGGGCTGGGCACGCCCGACAAGCTCCATCCGATGCAGGCCGCCTTCGTGAAGCATGATGGCTATCAATGCGGCTATTGCACGCCCGGGCAGATCTGCTCGGCGGTCGCGGCGCTCGATGAGATCAAGGCCGGCATCCCGAGCCATGTCAGTGCGGATCTGATGTCTCGGCCGGCGGTGACCGGCGCCGAACTCAGAGAGCGCATGAGCGGGAACATCTGCCGCTGCGCTGCCTATTCCAACATCATCGACGCCATCAGCGAGGTGGCGGGGAGGAAGGCATGAGGTCCTTCACCTATGAACGCGCCGCTTCGCCGGCCGAAGCAATCGCCGCCGCCGCGCGGGTCCAGGGCGCCAAGTTCATCGCCGGCGGCACCAATCTGCTCGATCTCATGAAGCTCGAGATCGAAACGCCTACCCATCTCATCGATGTGAACGGCCTCGCCTTCGACACGATCGAGGCCACGCCGGACGGCGGCTTGCGGATCGGCGCCCTGGTGCGAAACACAGATCTTGCAGCGGATGAGCGCGTGCGCCGCGACTACCCCCTGCTGACGCGCGCATTGGTCGCCGGCGCCTCGGCTCAGCTTCGCAACAAGGCGACGACCGCGGGCAATCTCCTGCAGAGAACGCGTTGTCCCTATTTCTATGACACGGGCCAGCCCTGCAACAAGCGTCGGCCCGGTAGCGGCTGTTCTGCAATCGGCGGGTTCACGCGCAACCACGCGATCCTGGGTGCCAGCGAGGCCTGCATCGCCACCCATCCGAGCGACATGGCGGTGGCCATGCGCGCCCTCGACGCGACGGTGGAGACGCTGCGCCCGAATGGGACGGCACGCAGCATTCCAATTGCCGAGTTCTATCGATTGCCGGACGACGCGCCGGACAAGGAAACAGTTCTCGCACCCGGCGAACTGATCAGCGCGGTCACATTGCCGAAGCCGATCGGCGGCAGGCAGATCTATCGGAAAGTTCGCGACCGCGCCTCCTATGCCTTCGCCTTGGTCTCGATCGGGGCAATCGTCCAGAAGGACGGGAGCGGGCGCATCGCCGTTGGTGGCGTGGCACACAAGCCCTGGCGCGTCGAGGCGGCTGAAGCGGCGCTGCCACGTGGTGCCATGGCGGTCACCCCTCAACTTCTCGCCGGCGCCAACCCGACCCCGCAGAATGCATTCAAGCTGCGGCTGGTCGAACGCACGCTCGGTGCCATCCTTTCAGAGGCAAGGGGATGAGCCATGAGATTCGACACCCCCGCCACCACCAATCCGATCGACCAGCTCAAGGTCATTGGCCAACCCGTCAACCGGGTCGACGGCCCTCTCAAAACCGCGGGCATGGCGCCCTATGCCTATGAACGCCATGATGTCGCGCCGAACCAGGCCTATGGCTATGTGGTCGGGGCGGCGATTGCCAAGGGGCGGATCGCCTCGATCGACCTTGCGAAAGCCAAGGCCTCTCCTGGCGTGCTCGCCATCGTCACGGCGGAGAATGCCGGCAAGCTCGGCAAGGGCAGCCGAAACACCGCGACCCTGCTCGGTGGCCCTGCCATCGAACATTACCACCAGGCGATTGCACTGGTGGTCGCCGAGACATTCGAGCAGGCGCGCGCTGCCGCCAATCTGGTCGAGGTGAACTACACGCGGGCCGACGGTGCCTTCGATCTTGCGTCGGCGAGGAATTCGGCCGGCACGCCCAAGCCTGGCTTTGGGGGACCTGCGGATACTGCCGTCGGCGATTTTGCCGGTGCCTTTGCCGCGGCTCCAGTCCAGCTCGACGCGACCTACACGACGCCCGATCAATCGCATGCGATGATGGAGCCCCATGCTTCGATTGCCGCCTGGGAGGGAGACAAGCTTACCGTCTGGACGTCCAACCAGATGATCGCCTGGGCGGCCGGCGACCTCGCCGAGACGCTTGGCATCGCCAAGGACAAGGTTCGCGTCATCTCGCCGTTCATCGGTGGCGGTTTCGGCGGCAAGCTGTTCTTGCGCTCCGACGTACTGCTCGCCGCTCTCGGTGCACGCGCGGCCGGGCGGCCGGTCAAGGTCGCCTTGACGCGGCCGCTGATGGCCAACAATACGACGCATCGGCCGGCGACGATCCAACGCATTCGCATCGGCGCGACGCGCGAGGGCAAGATCACCGCGATCGGTCATGAAAGCTGGTCCGGCGACCTGCCGGGTGGCGGCCCGGAGACAGCCGTGAGCCAGACGCGCCTGCTTTATGCCGGCGCCAACCGCATGACCTCGATGCGGCTCGCGGTGCTCGATCTTGCCGAAGGCAACGCGATGCGTGCGCCGGGCGAGGCCTCGGGCATGATGGCGCTGGAGATTGCGGTCGACGAGATGGCGGAGAAGCTCGGACTGGACCCGGTGGAGTTTCGTATCCTCAACGATACGCAGGTCGACCCCGAGCATCCGGAACGTTCGTTCTCACGGCGACGTTTGGTCGAATGCCTGCGTACCGGCGCAGAGCGGTTCGGCTGGAGCAGGCGCCAGGCGCAGCCTGGCCGAACGCGCGATGGACGCTTTTTTGTTGGAATGGGCGTTGCCGCCGCCTTTCGCAACAACCTGTTGACCAAGTCGGCGGCGCGCGTTCGACTCGACGACAGCGGCACGGTCACGGTTGAGACCGATATGACGGATATAGGCACCGGTAGCTACACCATCATTGCCCAGACCGCGGCGGAAATGATGGGCATCCCGGTCGAGAAGGTGACGGTCCGCCTCGGTGACTCGACGTTTCCGGTTTCCTGCGGATCGGGCGGGCAATGGGGCGGCAACAATTCGACGGCCGGCGTCTATGCCGCATGCGTCAAGCTGCGCGAAGCCGTGGCCCAAAGGCTCGGCTTCAATTCTGCCGAAGCCGTCTTCGCCGATGGCCAGGTCCGCTCGGGCAATCGCAGCGCCTCGCTTGCCCAGGCGGCCGGCGCGGAGGGGCTCGCTGCCGAGGACGGCATTGAATACGGCGATCTTGCCAAGACGTATCAGCAGTCGACTTTCGGCGCGCATTTCGTCGAGGTCGGCGTCGATGCCGCCACCGGCGAGACCCGGGTCAGGCGCATGCTTGCTGCCTGTGCCTGCGGTCGCATCCTGAACCCGAAGACGGCGCGCAGTCAGCTGATCGGCGCGATGACCATGGGCGTCGGCGCCGCCCTTACGGAGGAACTGGTCGTCGACAAGCGCTCCGGCTTCTTCGTCAACCACGACTTGGCAAGCTATGAGGTTCCCGTTCATGCCGATATCCCGCACCAGGAGGTGATCTTCCTCGACGAAACAGATCCGATCTCGTCGCCGATGAAGGCCAAGGGCGTCGCCGAGCTGGGGATCTGCGGCGTCGCCGCCGCCGTCGCCAATGCGATCTACAATGCCACGGGTATCCGCATACGGGACTATCCGATGACGCTGGATAAGCTCATCGACCGCCTGCCCGAGATGCAGTGAGCAATGTTTCTCTGCTCATAAGGAGCATCGCTGTCGGCGTACGCCTGCTGGGCTCATAGGTCGGTCGAGCGACGGTTGACAAGGCGAGCGGTGATCGACCATGGTTGCGCATGGTCGAAGAGGATACGCACATTGTCTCCCGCTTCGCCCGCATCCCCATCGGCGGGATGCGGGGAGCTCGATCGCGCTAGCAAGACAGCGGGAACGGCCCCTTGGCCTCGCCACTCGTGGACGAGGCCCTCCGTGCGACCTGTGCCTCGTCTCCTTCTCTTGAATGGAGCCTATCATGGCACAGAACATCTATGACAATCCTGTCTTCTTTTCCGGCTACAGCCAGCTTCCGCGCCAGATTCACGGCCTTGCCGGCGCGCCCGAATGGCCGGTGCTGCGCGGGATGTTTCCTGACGTGGCCGGCAAGCGCGCCGTCGATCTTGGGTGCGGATTCGGCTGGGTTTCACGCTGGTTGCGTGAAAGTGGCGCCGAGACCGTGTTGGGGATCGACCTGTCCGAGACGATGATCGCCCGGGCTCGTGCGCTGAGCGCCGATCCTGCAGTCGAGTACCGAATTGCAGACATCGAGACAATCGACCTTCAGGAACGCGCCTTCGATTTTGCGTTCAGCTCATTGACGTTCCACTATGTCCGGGACTTCGACCGGCTCGCGCGCATGATCCACCGTTCGCTCACGCCGGGCAGTCATCTCGTCTTCTCCATCGAACACCCGATCTTCATGGCCGCGGCCCATCCTCATTGGATCGAAGACGAGGATGGGAGGAAGACGTGGCCGGTCAATCGTTATGCCATCGAAGGGGAACGCCGCACCGACTGGTTCGCCAAGGGTGTTTTGAAGTACCACCGAACCATCGCAACGACACTCAGGGCGCTGATCAGGGCCGGATTTGCTTTGGAAGCCATCGATGAGTTCGCGCCGTCTCGGGAGCAAGTCGAGGAAACACCGGCGCTGGAGGAGGAATTGGAGCGGCCGATGATGCTCCTCGTCTCGGTCAGACGATAGCAGGTGCCATTGCGCGAATGCTCCCCACCGAGCCCTGGTCGGCCTGACCCCCGTCATCCCGTCCGGCCAGGGCTGAAGAGTCACGCAGCGCGGGCGCTATCGTTCGTTGCCGAAATATTTGCGACGCAGCGCTTCGAGTTCGCCTGACTCCTGCAATTCCAGGATCTGAAGCGTGATGGTGTGACTGAGATTGTCGCCATGATGAAAGCCAAACCCGTATTTGTCGGGATGGAAGATCGGGCCCACCACCGACAGAGGCGATTTGACGTGGGTATGGGCGTAATATTCCAGAACCGGAGCATCATCGATGATCGCCGCTATCTCGCCGCTGCCGAGCCCCGCCACGGCCTCGTCGATGCTCCGGTAGGCCTGGGTGGCAAGCCTGAGGTCATTGGAATAGTTTTCCGCGACACTGCCGCCGCGCACGCCAATGGTCCGGCCCGGAAGATCAGCCAGGGAGTTGATCTGATGCGTCAGGGTCAGGGCCGTCATCACACTGGTGACCGATGAGGTGACGTAGGCGATCACGGCCACGCCGCAGACCATCCATATGCCTCCCGAAATGCGGCCGATCCAACCCAGGGCATTAGGGCGCGTGACCTTGCCCGAGGTCGCGACCGACATGACCTCATAGAAACTCTCGGCCAGTCCCTCATGCCAACGATCCGGAAAGGTCGTGTCGAAACGTCGGTAGAACAATGCCAGCACGAGCGTGGCAACCAGGATGAGGGTCGCGAGCCATGCCATCGCCCGCAGGTGGCCGGCTCGTTCCAGCCCACCCAGAACCTGCCAGAAGCCCGCGCCGCCGCGCTCAGCCACCATGATGCGCAGGCCGGCATCATACCAGGGCTGGGAGAAGGTGATACGCTCCACCCGATCTTTCGTGATCGTCAAATTGGAAACGGCTACGCTGGCCTCGCCCCTGCGCACCGCTTCGATCAGCGCCTCGAAAGTGGGATACTCACGGTAGGAATAGGACAGCCCCAGCGGCCTCGCCGTGGCCTCCCATAAATCGATCGCCATACCTGAATAATGGGCGCCGTTCTTCATGACGAAGGGCGGGCTGACATAGACGCCGACATTCAGCGGTTTGCCGGCCGCGGGTGCGGTCTGGGTTTCTTGCGCCGAGGCCGCCGAAAGGACCAGGCTCCATGCCAGCAACAGCATGGCAATCGCGTACACCAGGCTTGCGCGCAATTCCGATCTCATGCGTCGGAAGCGGCAGGCATGGGACAGGGTGCTGCACTCGCAATCAAAATAGAAACCTGCAAATGCCATTTCTTTCGGGGGGCGAGGCTATCGGCCCGATCCGGATACCGCAACCCTTTCAACGGTCTGACCCAAACCGCAAGGTTGCCGGTCGCCAGCGGACCGGCGCCCGTCCGGGCATTGAGTTTAGCAAGCTGGGTGGCCGGGGAAACCATTCAGTCTCGTGGCGTGGAGTGCTTCGTTTCTGGTCTCGAAAATATGAGGGGCAAGCCCGCGTTCGTTGAGGGCTTCTCCCAGCTTCATCCGCAGAAACGCACTGGTCGTATACCGTGAAACATGCGTGTAGTATCTCTCAGTCAAGTATTGAACCATAGCCGCATATTGATCGAGGATATCTTCTTCAATCTCGAATGAATCATAGTTCACGATTACGGGTACTTTTTTCCCGGCCGACCTGCACGCTGCCTCCACGCAGCTGCGGACAGAGTCCATATCCTGCAGGTTTCGCAGCTTAAGTCCTTCAAAATTGAGGAACAGTGTCTGCTGCTGCCTGTCGAAGGTGACGCGATCGACAAGCTTGATCGACAAAAGCATGTCCTTGAGGCCCATTGGTTCTGTCAGGAAGATCCTTCGATCCATCTCAACCCGGGCTCCTGATAATCGGCCGGAAAGCCATCTGGGCCAGAACGTCCCGTTCGATGTCGACGCCAGGCGTGGCCACCAATGGCGCGCTTGATCAGGTTTTCATGGGCCAGCAGGTTCATCCCCCGGGTCGCTCCATCCCCCGGGCCTCCCCCAAGAGCAGGGTCAGGTTCCGGGGAGCCGCCGTCTGCAGGAACCGCTGTGCCAGGCCGACCGCAAGCTGCTCCGGCACGCCATTGGTGCCGAAGCCCGAAAAACACAATGTGTCGTCGTCGCGCACAAGGCTGACGGCTTCCTCGATCGAAACAATCTTGTTCTTCAACTCTCGGTCTCCGTGGAACCTTGCCGCAAGCGGCCGAACTCTCGGCTATTGCGCGGTCCAGCCGCCATCGACACTGATGGAGGAGCCCCGGATTTGTGACGCAGCCTCCGAACACAAGAACACCGCGACCTGGCCGAGCTGTTCGGGTGTCACGAACTCGCCCGACGGCTGTTTTTCCGCGAGCATGAGCTGCCTGGCCTTGTCGACGGGAATAGAGGCGTTCTTGGCCCGATCGTCGATCTGCTTTTGAACCAGCGGTGTCAGTACCCAACCGGGACAAATGGCATTGCAGGTGATCCCGGTCTGCGCCGTTTCGAGGGCGACGGCCTTTGTCAGACCCACGACGCCATGTTTTGCGGCGACATAGGCGCTCTTGGCCGGGGAGGCGACAAGGCCATGGGCGGAGGCGACATTGATGATACGGCCCCAATTGCGTTCACGCATCCGAGGCAAGGCCGCGGCAATCGCATGAAAGTTGGAGGATAGATTGATTGCGATGATCGCATCCCACCGATCGGCGGGAAACTGCTCCACCGGTGCCGTATATTGGATCCCCGCATTGTTGACGAGAATATCGATGCTGCCCAGCGCATTGGCACCATACTCGATCATCGCGGTGATTTCGGCTGGCCGCGACATATCGGCGCCGTGATAGAGGACCCGGACGCCGAATTCTTCGGCCAGCTCACTTCGAAGCTTCTCGATCGCGTCGGCTTCGCCCAGACCGTTGATGATGAGATCGGCTTTGCTGGCCGCCAAGGCACGCGCGATGCCAAGCCCGATTCCGCTGGTGGAGCCGGTGACGAGCGCGGTTTTTCCTTTTAGCATGACTTCATTCCTTTGCTGCAAGAAGATATTCGGTATTAAACCAGTCCAGTAGCGTAGTAGAACGCGATGACAACGAATACGGCGGCCGTCTTGATGCAGGTCACCGCAAATATATCACCATATGATGTCTTGTGAGTCAGGCCTGTCACGGCGAGGACTGTTATCACGGCCCCATTGTGGGGAAGCGTATCCATGCCGCCGCTGGCCATGGCCGCCACCCGATGGAGAACCTCCATGGGGATGCCGCTTGCTTTTGCGGCGGCTATGAACTGGTCCGCCATGGTCGCAAGTGCGATGCTCATGCCACCGGACGCCGAACCGGTAATGCCGGCCAGGGAGGTCACGGTGATCGCTTCGTTCACGAGCGGATTGGGAATTTGCCGCAGGGCGTCTGCAATCACGACGAAGCCGGGAAGGGCGGCGATCACCCCGCCGAAACCATATTCGGCCGCCGTGTTCATGGAGGCAAGCAGCGAGCCTGCGACAGCGGCCTTGGTGCCCTCGGCGAATTTCTGGCTCACCGGCTTGAAGGCGAAGACGAGCACCGTGAAGATGCCGAGTATCAGCGCGCCCTCCACCGCCCAGATGGCCGTAATGGGGCCTACATCCGTGACCAGTGGTTTGGCCGCCGCGGTGAGTTTGACCTCATAGGACTTGCCGTAAAACATGGGGATCGCCATCGTCAGGAGCTTGTTCACGACGCCGACGACGATGAGGGGAAGGATGGCGATCCACGGGTTTGGCAGCATCTCGGCCTTGAAGGCTTCGGGCTCGTTGATATGGTTTTCGCCATACCCTTCTCCCCGGGCAGCCGCGACGCGGCGGCGCCATTCGAGATAGGTCAGGCCGACAGCCATGATGAAGACGGTCCCCACAAGGCCCAGCACCGGGGCGGCCCAGGTATTGGTGCCGAAGAACGTCGTCGGGATGATGTTCTGGATCTGCGGGGTGCCGGGTAACGAATCCATGCTCACGGTGAACGCGCCGAGCGCGATGGTGCCGGGAATGAGGCGTTTGGGAATTCCGCCTTGCCGAAACATTTCGGCAGCAAAAGGATAGACGGCGAACACGACGACGAAGAGGGATACGCCACCATAAGTCAGGATGACGCATACCAGCACAATCGACAATATCGCTCTTTCCCGGCCGATGACCGAAATGACCGACGATACGATGGATTTCGAAAATCCTGAGAGTTCGATTACTTTTCCGAAGACGGCTCCGAGCAGAAAGACCGGGAAGTAAAGCTTTACGAAACCAACCATCTTGTCCATGAAAACGCCAGTGAACATTGGCGGGACGGCTGCTGGATCGGTGAGCAGAACCGCGAGAAGAGCTGCGATCGGCGCGAACAAAATCACGCTGAAGCCGCGATAGGCGACGAACATGAGAAGCGCCAAAGCGCCGATACAGATGAGAAAGTTCATAATCTCCCCTAATTTTCTTTTTGATGTGGGCCGCCGAAATGGCGTCGCGCCGGCGCCAGGCTCCATTGTCTTGCGCGGCGAAAAGCATCCTTGATGGCGTCGACGCCTTCATCATCGGCTCACTGAGCGTTCCGGGCACTTTCAGCTTCGAATGCGCGGGAAACCTCATGGCCGTCGACCACAGGCACATGTCCGCCTGGGCGTGTTTGTCGGGTCCGGACCTAACTTGGAATATCCGGCGCGATGAGGATTGCAGCCTTTGACATCTCTCTCCCTTCCGTCTTCTTATGGCGTTTGCATTGGCAATGCCGGTCGAGGCTTGCATCCGGAACGGGAGCAAGGAGCGTGCCAGTTTCACGCAGTTTCTAACCTGCTGAAATCAGGCGTATTTTCGATCGCTTGGTGTTGAGAGCGGGCGAAGGAGTCCTGGATCTCGGACAGACCTTGGCGGCGGCTGGCCCTAACCCTATGGGAATTCTACGAAAACGCCGTGTCCAGCTTCTCGGACAAGGAATCCTGATTTCAGGACAGTCCAAGGATTCGAAGCCGTTCATACAGCCGCGACCGCGAGATACGAAGAGCTCGCGCCGCGACGGGTTTGCTGCCGCCCGCGGCGGCGAGCGCCTCCTTGATGACCTCTCGCTCGCGGCAGGCGAGGGCATCGGCCAGGCTCTGGGAGCGATTGACCGGCAAGAAGGGTGTTTGCAGGCTCGGGAGAACGTTCAGGAATTTGTCCGCCGAAAGCTGCGTGCCCTCGCAGGCGACGCTCGCGCGTTCGAGCACATTCCTGAGTTCGCGTACATTGCCGGGCCATGAGTAGGACATCAAAAGCGCGAGGGCATCGTCGGTCAACTCGAGCGGCAGCATGCCTTGATTGCGGGCGTGGGTTTCCAGCAGCGCTTCGGCGAGCGGTGCGACGTCGTCCACCCGCTCTCGCAGGGGCGGCACTTTGACGGTCAGCACATTGAGACGATAGTAGAGGTCGCGGCGAAATCTGCCGGCCTCCATTTCCTGTTCGAGGTTGCGGCTGGTCGCCGCCACGAGGCGGACGTTCACCCTTACGCTCTTGTCGGAGCCGAGCGGCTCGAACACCTGCTCCTCGAGCACGCGCAGGAGCTTGACCTGTAGTTGAGGGGCCATGTCCCCGATTTCATCGAGAAACAAAGTACCGCGGTCGGCCAGCTTGAACTTTCCTTCCCGCGCCTTCGTACTTGCGCCGGTGAAGGCGCCGGGCACATAGCCAAAGAACTCCGCCTCAACCAGATTTTCGGGAATTGCCGATGCGTTGACGGCGACGAACGGGCCGGAATTCCGCGAGGATGTGGCATGGATGGCCTGAGCGAGCAGTTCCTTTCCGGTGCCGGTCTCGCCGAGAATGAGGACGGGGCTCTCCGATTGCGCGGCCCGTCGTGCCAGGCGTTTTACCTCCTGTATCGCGGCGCTGTTGCCGACGATATTCGAGAATCCGAAGCGCGCTCGCCGTTCGACCGCAAGCTCCTGGCGTACATGGTCGAGCTCCTTTTGGAGTTGCTCGAACTTGTTGACGAGCGGTTTGAGCTGATCCACGCGATCATAGAGAACAAAGCCGACCGCCCCGACCACCGAGCCGGACTTGTCCAGCAAGGGCAGCCGAGACACCACGAATTGACGATGTCCAAATTGCATGATGTCCAGAAGAATGGGCCGGCCCGTTTCTACCACCGTTCTTAGTTGACTTTCTGGGATGATATCCTCGACATCGAGGCCAACAATGTCGACAATTCGCTCTATGCCAAGTAATTCGCGGTACGGATCATTTATCCAAGCGATCCTGGAATGTTTATCGACACCGATTGCTCCTTCACAAAGGGCCTCGAATTGACCAAACAATTCGCTGATTGCGCGCCGGTAGGATTTGTTGTCGTCAACCCCATGCCTCTCATTCCGTGAGACCATCAACGTCGTCCCTGTTTCGCGCCTCTTAAACGCGGAAGCTATCCGATTGTCGGTCGCACTTCCAATTGTCCGGACCGGCCGCTGACCGCCCGCCGGTCGTCGTCGAGTGGTGTTTCGCGCGCGGCGACACGGGCTAAACCGCGCGTAAGCCTGCACATGACGGCGAGAAACTGCAGGATCCCGCGGGTACGTCCGAACGGCGTGAGACGACGGGAAACGATGGTGTTATGGCCATCTCCATCACGGTTGTTTCCATGGCGGATGTCTGGAAATTCGAGTTCCTCTCATGCGACGACCCTGCATGTGGGTTTCTTGGACGGAAACGTTATGTGGTCAGGCGCCGGCTCGAAAAAGCTGTCTTGATCCTTGTGGATAGCCCTTTGAATAGGGAGTTTTCGTACTTCTGCGACGTATGGGGCTCGGCATCATCGCCAGCGGGCTCCGGCTTTCGAGCATGTCCCGCTTACAAGCCGTAAATTTTTTACGCTTCCACCTGAATGTTTACGTTTTGGACAAATCAGTAAATATCCATTTGGATAATATGATTATCTGATGTCTAAATTCATAAAGACTTTATTCTTTGCTTATGAAATCGGGGGATTTGAGTCTTTTTTCCGTGATATGTAAGGGTTTACATGTTATGCGGGCCCTTCAGTCATACGGCTATTACGTAAGGGGGCGGTTTCTTGGGAAACGCAAGAGGGGGCAAGGGAAATGATCGCCCGTTTTCTGCCGACGATGACGGAGAAGGTGGAAACGTTTTGCCAGGCAATCTTAATGTTTCTTCGTCAGAGAACGTGAAGGTGATTGATGTGACGTTGAAAGTTGGAGGAACTATAGATGATATTTTTATAGTGTGTGAAAACAAATTAATTCTTGGATGTATAGTTCAATGCCTAAGAATATATAATGCTGCGGCCTCCATAGTTGGTTGTTCTTCGCTGTCTCAGCTCGATTTGCAGGGTGGAAGAGGAGCGCCGTTGGTGATGTTGTGTGGTTTAGGTGCTGAGGCGACACACCGAGTTATCGACCAAGATCTGCCTCTGGTCCTTGAGCGGTTTCCACTTGCGAAGGTTGTCATTATTTCAGACGTGGAGAGTCCGCTTCAGATAGGAAGATCGCTGGAGTTGGGAGCGAAGGGGTTCATCGGAATGAGCTCGACCTTCGAAATCGTGCTGGCGGCCATACGTCTTGTTTGGGCGGGCGGGATTTTTATCCCGGCATCCAGTATTGGCGGCACCAATATGGCCTCTGCTGCCCCCCAGGAAGCAAAATTGCAGTTGGTGGGGCTCACTCCGCGGCAGATCGAAATCGTCAAATGCCTTCGGCGAGGCGAAAGAAACATGGATATTGCAAAAAAATTCGGCCTCAAGGAGAGCACTGTGAGTGTTCATATTAGAAACATCATGGAAAAGCTAAAAGTTAAGAGCCGAATGGAAATCATATATCTTACAAAAGGTATGTTCGAAGATTAAGTATGTAAAAAATGTATATTATATTAATAATTTTGTATTTATATGGCTTAGTACTTATTTAGAATGTATATTTTGTCTATAGATTGATGATGCGGGCGGTCGAACTGGTGCACTATGTTGAAGCAAGTAAGCCACTGGCTTGGAATTAGGCGAAACGAAGAAGTCGGGCATCTTGTTAATGCTCGGAGCAAGGAGCGGGAGGAGAGGGGTGAGAATAGCAATCTGCCATCGCTCCCGGACGGCTTCGACTGGCGGGTATATGTGGGCGCCCATTACGACCTTCAGGGTCTTTCCCGTGCGGAAGCTGAAAAGCATTATCGCAAGCATGGTGCGGCCGAAGGAAGACTTCACAGCGAAGAGGGGGTTGCCCAATATATAGCGAGTCTGGAAGCGGAGTACGGCAAACTGCCGGAGTTCTTCGACTGGAAAGGCTATATCGGCAATTATCCGGATCTGGCTGGGATTGGTTCCGCTTATGCGGCGATCAAGCACTTCCTCCAACATGGCCGCAGGGAAGGGCGGCTTCCCTATCAATTTAATCCGGACCTCTACCGGTCCTTGTATTTCAAGGGCGCGCGTATGTCCGACGATGCCCTTCTGGAGCATTATCAAACGGTAGGCCATGCGGCCGGATATCTGGCGACATTCGATCAGCTTGCGCAGGCAGAGGGTCTGGCGGACGGGTACTGGCTGCGGTTTCTTGATCTGGAGGAGTTCAACCTGCTGAACTCGCGGTGGGTTGGGCAGGTGTCGAACAAGCAGGAGGCTTTGCGGGCGATGATGCGGGAGGGGTTCGAGCGCCTGGCGCCGATTTCCTTCGGGCATGCCTTCGATCCGGTCTATTTTGCCGACGCCAATCCGGCCCAGGCCGGCAAGGATCGGGTCGAACTCTACAAATACTGGCTGTTCACGGGCCTGAAGGCCAAGGTGCCCGGCAATGCGGCCGAGCATCTCAGGCTGCATGGGC
>NZ_PUEJ01000018.1 GCF_002982075.1 Labrys okinawensis
GGCGCGAAAACCGGCCCTTCAATCTCGGCGAGGCCATGGCCCGCGAGTTCAAGCACGGCCATTTCTGCCAGGAAATCGTCACCGTCAGCCCCGCCGAAGCAGCCGTCCTAAGCGAGTTCGGCTTTCCCCATGCCAGGGTGGTGGGAACCTATCGGCCGGTCACCCCGACCCCCCGCAGTTTCCAGGAGCGGGCTGGTATCGTCTTCGTCGGCAGCCTCTATGCCGAGAACACGCCCAACTACGATTCATTGACCTGGTTCATTGAGGAGATCCTGCCGCGCGTCGAGGAGGAACTCGGTTGGGAAACCCGGCTCAATCTGGTCGGGCATGTCGCTCCCGGCCTGGCGCTCGACCGTTTCCTGGCGCATAGCCGGGTGACCTGGCACGGGCCGGTGGCCGATCTCGCCCCGATATACGACACCTCCCGTATCGCCATTGCCCCGACGCGCTTTGCCGCCGGGACCCCCTACAAGGTCTACGAGGCGGCTTCGTTCGGCGTGCCCACAGTGATCACCGATCTGCTGGCGAAGCAGCTCGGCTGGAAGCATGAGCAGGAAGTGCTCGCCGTGCCGGTGGACGACACCGAGGGGTTCGCCGCTGCGATCGTCCGGCTCTATCGTTCCGAAGAGTTGTGGCACCGTCTCCGGCAAGGCTGCTGCGACAGGCTGAATTCAGAGCACAACGAAGGCAGGTATAGGGAAGCCCTGTCGCACGTCCTGCCAGCTTTCGACCGGTCGCGTTGATGCCGATGCCTGGCCATTTGAATAGTGAATTGGGCATGAACCTGATATGGTGGTCTCGTCCGCGAGGGGTGGGGCTTCAATCCTGGATGGCAGTTCTTCGGTCGACATGATTCAACTCAGCAATGTGACGAAGTACTACAAGGTCGAGAAGCATCGGAAGATGATTCTCGACCGGGTATCGATGATCTTCGATACCAGCTATTCCTATGGCCTGATGGGGGTGAACGGGGCGGGGAAGTCGACGCTGCTGCGGCTGATTTCGGGCACGGAAATGCCCAATGGCGGCAGGATCCGCAGATCCGTGCGCATATCCTGGCCGATCGGGTTTGCGGGCGGCTTTCATCCGGCCATGTCGGGGCGGGAGAACGTGCATTTCGTGGCCCGGGCCTATGGCGCCGACATTGCCAGGGCGGCCCGCTTCGTGGAGGACTTCTCCGATCTCGGCGACTATCTCGACGTGCCCATCAAGACCTATTCCTCCGGCATGTCGGCCCGCCTGGCCTTCGCCCTGTCGATGGCGATCGAGTTCGACGTCTATCTCATCGACGAGATCATCGCCGTCGGCGATGCCAAGTTCCAACTGCGCTGCCGGCAGGCTTTCGACGAGAGGCGCAAGAATGCCGGCCTGATCGTGGTCTCCCATTCGATGGCCACGATCACGGCCTTTTGCGACCGTGGCGGCGTCCTGGCGGATGGACGGCTGACCATGTACCCGAACGTGCCCGATGCCATTGCCATGTACAACCGCTTGAACCGCTGACGGATCGATGAACGAAATCCAGACTGAACTCGACGATCGGCAAGGCAGATCGATCGAACGCATGCGGTCCGTCTCCAAGGCGCTGTCCGATGCCTCGCGCCGCGCCCGCTTCTCCAGCCGGTCCAAGCAGGCCTTTTCCGGAGCACAGGGCCTGCGCCGGCGGGCGCGCGAACGCATCATCCGCCTGGTGCTGCTGGTTCTTGTCGTGGTGCTGCCGAATATCGCTTCGATCGGCTATTTCGGCTTCATCGCCTCCGACCAGTATGAATCGATCGCCAAATTCACGGTCTCCAGCGGTGCGCTGCCCAAGATGGACGATCTCGGCTCGGCCACCGGCCTGCCGCCGATGGCGATCGTGCAGGATACGATGATCGTGGTGTCCTATGCCGAGAGCCAGGCCCTGGTGGCCAAGCTGCAGGACGCCATCGATCTGCGCAAATATTACAGCTCCGACAAGATCGATTACTTCTCCCGCTTCAATGCGGCGTTGCCGATCGAGAAGTTCACGAATTACTGGACGCGGCGTTCCTCGGCGGCGGTCTCCATGCCGTCCGGCATCGTCACGCTCCGGGTGAGGGCGTTCAGCGCCGCCGATGCCAAGACGATCGCGACCGCGGTGGTCCAGCAATGCGAGGCGATGATCAACCAACTCAACGAGCGCATGTTCAAGGACACCGTCGCCGCCTCCGAGCGGGACCTGCAGCTGGCCGGGGAGGCCCTCAAGAGCACGCGCGTCGCCTATGAGAAGGCCCGCAACGCCGAAGGCGTGTTCGATGTCAAGGAGGAGAGCAAGAATCTGGGCACGCTGCTGACCCAGCTCGAGGGCCAGCTGCTGACGATGCAGTCCGAATATGCGACCCGCTCGGCCTATGTCGCCGCCGATGCGCCCCAGATGCGCCTGGCCGCCCAGCGGATCGCCTCGCTCAAGGAGCAGGTGAAGGGCGTGCAGAACCGCATCACCAGCATGCAGCAGCAGGGCGACAATGGCGCCCTGTCCCAGAAGCTCAGCCGCTTCGCCAATCTCGATCTGGAACAGAAGATCGCGGAAAAACGCTATGCCCAGGCCTCGATCAGCCTGAACATGGCCCGCATCTACAGCGAAAGGAAGATGCTGTATCTCCACACCGTGGAGATGCCGGCCGAAGCCGAGGAACCGCGCTATCCGCGCCGTGTGCTCACCATCGGCCTGGTCCTGCTCGGCTCGATCCTGGCCTGGTTCATCTCCATCGGCCTCGTGGGCCTCATTCGCCGCCGCTTGGCTTGAGATGGGCCGACGCGCCGCGTTCGGCACTGCGCGCAATGGTGCGATAAAGATCCGCCAGTTCGCGGCCTTGGTCGGCCGCCCTTCGCAAGATGCCTGGCGGTGGAGGGGGCCCGGCCCGCCATGCTTCGGGATTGGCGTTCATCGCACCCAGGATATCGGTGAGTCCCGCATCGCTGGAGACATCGATGACCACGCCTTCCTCGGGCAGCCGAATGCACTCGCCGATCGCTCCCCTGTCGGAGGCCACCACGCGCAGGCCCAGCGAGGCCGCTTCCCGGGCCACCAGGCCGAAACTCTCCGGCCAGACCGAAGGCGCCAGCACCGTGTCCAGGCCGGCATAGAGCGCCGCCACCTCGGACGGAGAGCAGGGACCGCGCAGGAGAACCGGCGTGGCGCCCCAGCAGGTGGACAGATGTTCAGCCGGCGCGAGAGCATGGTCGATCATGGTCAGCGCCAGCCGCTCGAAACGGCCCTTGCGCAAGGCGGCCTCGACAAGCGTGGCGCCTTTCTGGATCGAGCGGCCACCCAGATGTCCGAGAGCGAGACGCCCGTCCGGTCTGGGGCGGCGTGGATGGAATTGGAGGGCGGGCGCGCCATTCTCGATCACGCCCACCGCGGCGATGCCGGCATGATGATGCAGGGTGGCGAAGGGCTGCGACACGGCGAGAACCGCTGCAGCCTTGTCCAGCAGCGCAGCCAGGGCCTGGCGGCGTGCGACCGATTGAGACAGACTCACTCCCTCGACCGGACAGATCTCGAACGGGTCTCGATCAGGCAGCCGTAAAAGGCCGTCACGATCGATGAAGAACTGGGAGTCGCTGATCCACCAGCCGTCATGGAGGGTGACGAGATAGGGAATTCCGGCTTGTTCCGTCGCTTCGACGATGGAGGCGCTCAGGCGCTGGATGCAGTGAAAATGCACGATGTCTGGCTGGACGAGATCGAGCACTCTGCGGAATTGCGTGGCATGGCTCGGGTTGAAAGGCCGCCAGTCGCGCAGGCGGTCCGGTGGGACGGAAATCCTGAAGACCGGACGGCCTCTGTAGCCCTCGCAACTCAGCGTCTCGTAAGGCTGGCGTCCCTCGTCGCTGGCGAAGATGCTGACTTCGATATCCGGGCAATCATCGATGAGGTGATCGACATTGTCCTGTACCACCCGCGTGGCGCCGCCATAGCTTTGCGGTGCAAAGAAAACGTTGCAGATCAGGACCTTGACTCGAGCCGGAGACGCCTTCGGGATGGCCCTCCGTTGCATGGGGGCGAAGGCCCTTGCCAGAGTTTCGGCGCCCCTGTCGAGGGTATAGAGCCGCAGGGCCTTCTCGCGGGCGCGGAGTCCCATGTCCAGCCGCAGTTGGGGGGCCTCGATCAGCGCCTTCAGGCAATCGCGCCATTCTCGCCCGCTTTTGGCCAGAAAGCCATCCATGCCGTGCGCCACCGTCTCGCGGTAGGTGGCGGTGGCGCTGACCACCGACGGAATGGCACAGGCTGCGGCCTCCAGCCATTTGATTTCGCTCTTGCAGTCGGCGCTCTCGCCGGGCGAGAGCACGGCGAGATTGATGTCGCAGGCCTGCAATACGCTCCAATATTCGCCGATATCCTCGATGAAACCGACCTGGGTGATCCGGCCGGCATGGGCGGCGAATTCCGGCACGAGCCTCAGATGACCGGCGACGACCAGACGCAGATGCGGATATTCGCGCATGAGATCGAGGAGGACAGGAGCAAGCTCCCGGGTGAAATCGAGATTATGCGCCTTGGTGCCCGATCCGTAGAACAGCGTCACCGGCGCGTCGGCCGGCCTCAATTCGGGCCCGCGCGCGAGGAAGGCATCGTTGCGCGCATCGAGCCCGTTGGGCAGTACCAGGGCCCTGCCCAGGCGAACCAGTGGCTGCATGTGCCGGGCGAGTGCCGATGTCGACGCGATCGCCGTGTCGCATTGGGCCATGGCAAAGCGATAGAGCGGGACGCCGAGCTGGAGATAGAGATGCTCCTGCGGCGTGATCTGCCCCTCATAGGTGGCGAGGTCCGGCGGGAAAAAGTGGTCGTCGAACAGGAGATCATCGATCTCGTAATAGGTCGGCAAGCCCAGGGCGCGAGCATGGAGAATGGCCCGCAGCACGGCAGGCGTGGCGGTCACCCGATAAAAGAGCGCGGCCCTCGCGCCGGCAAGAGCGGCGATGAACGCATCGGCCTGTGTCTCGTCGAAGGCCTCCGCCTGCAAGCCGGCCTGCTCGAACAGGCGCAGTTTCTGCTCCACCCGGTAGTGCCGGCATTGACGCAGTTCCTGGTTGGCCAGGATGACGACGGGGCCTTCGGCCGGGAGCGGCAGCGCCGGCGGCAGGCGGTCGAGGGTGGCGAGCGCCGCGTGAATTCCACCCAGGGCGGCCTCGATGACGCCATTGGCTTCCTCGCGCCCTCCCACGCCGTAGAGTTCGAGCGCGCTGAGCTTGGCGTGATCGAACCAGGCCTGGAGGGTGCGATGGACGCAGGCGAGGAAGTCGGCGCGCCCTTTCCAGCGCTCCTGTTGTTCGCGCAGGATCTGCAGGGCTTCCCCGAATGCTCTCTTGCCGATCAACAGCGAAACGGCTGCCTCCACGGCCTCCCAAGGGTGGTCATCTCGCGCGATTGCCAGGCGGAAATCCCACAGAGCTTCGTCCGCAGATCGAGCCTGCCGGGCTTTGCCGCGCCGATAAAGCAGCGGGCCGTCGAACCTGGCCGCAGCATGCCTCTCGGCCTGGTCATAGGCGCGGGCCGCCAATCCGAGACGGCCACGCCGCAACTGGAAGTCGCCGATCGCCGCCAGGAGATCGAAGCTGGCGGCATCGCCGACTGCCCCCTCTGCCTCGAAGCCACGCTCGAACAAATGTGCCAGGGCCTTGGCGCGATTGACGATTCCGCTTTTTTCTGCCGGCGACAGCCCCGCCCGATAGGCCTGCCATGCGAAATCGGCGGGATAGCAGCTCTCGCCGAGATAAGGCTGCAGAAAGACGGTTTCATTGGGCGCAAGGCCGGCCGAAACACCCTCGACGAGCCAGTTCCGGTAAAGATCGACAGCATTGGCTGCGTCGGTCAGCTCATATGTTTGGCGATAGAACTGTGGGTCAAAGCCATGCCTGAAGCTGATCGGGGCCAGACGCTCGATGCCCTGCTCCACGAAGAGGCGCAGCGCCTCGGTACGCGACAGGGCGGTCGCAGGCAGCCAATCCCGGGCCATGGCGGTGAATTCGGGCGTGCGGAACAGCGCCGGCCAGGCACCGGCGGGAACATTGTTCGAACCGCCGATGGGTCTATCGACGGCATAAGGCCGTCCCTCCTGCCTGCCATGTTCGAGAAAATGGCGGATGAATTGGTGGTCATGCGTGTAGGCGCGGGCGAGGTCCTCGTTGAGAAGGCGATAGGCCGTGACGTCGAAGGAGGGCGGGAGCGGACCGAAGCGCCGCTCCCATTCCGCGATCGCTTCGTCGAGATTGCGTGGACGCCCTTCGCGCCGGCCGTGCTCGACATAGTGAGCCCATAAATGCTCGGCGCTGGGCAGATCCTGCAGATCGGGATGATGGGCAGCGTAGAAGACAGGATCGAAATCCGGCGCGATCACCGGGCGGCCCCGCAACGATTTCAGGAGGGACCTGAGCCGTTTCACCCGACATGGCCTCCCAGCTGCAGGGCCGAGCCGGGATGCCGGCTCCGCTGCGGGGCCGGTCGATTTCGAGCCGCAGCGTGTTTCTCGGAAAGACCGGCAGGCCTCTCCGCCAGGAAAAGACGTAGAAACGACGGATTGGCGAAAAGTTTCGATTCAAGGAAATCGCACTTTGTTCCAGCCCCCGAAGGCCGATGCCGGTCATTGCTCACAGCCGATGATCTTCCACGGACGCATAAGTGAGGGCGCCGATCGCCCAGATGATCAGCAGGGACAGGAAGAACATCAAGGGATAGACGAGACGGTAGGGATATTTGGCGAATTCCGGCAGGCTCGGCGGCACGAACATGCTCAGATACACGGATTGCCGCTGCGCCCTGATCTCGGCGCGATCCAGTGCCGCCTGTGCCCGGGCATATTTGCGCTCGTTGAGCAGCCGATCCACGTCGAGTTCTTCGTATTTGGCGAGCGAGGTGGCCAAAGTCTGGGAGTCGCTACCCGTCAATTGTCCGCGCAGCGCGGCGATCTGCTCGTCCAGGGAAGCGAGGCGATTGCGCAAGACGCGCAGACTGGGAGCATCGGACTGAAGTTCGGCCGCCATTACAGCCTCGTCGTTCTTCAGCTTCAGCCGTTCCGTCATCAGGGGCATCAGCAAAGTGGCGATCTGGGTGCCCGACTGGCTCGGATCGATCAGCGCGTCCTTGTTGCGGAAGTCCTGGAGCGCCTTGAGGCTGTCCTGCAACTGCTTGAAGACCTGACTCGTTTCCGCTTCGGCGGCCTTGGTTGCGTCTCGCCGTGCCCGCTCCGACATGCGATTGATCAGTTTCTCGCTTTCGGCCAGCACGGCCCGGTTGAGCCGCAGGGCATCCTCGGCGCGAAAGGCGGTGACATCCACCGTGACGATGTTGGAGACCGGGTCGACATAGGCATCCACCTTGCGCTGCCAATAATCGGTGAGTTCGTCGATCGAGACGTTCTCGGGCAAGCGGGCGATGCGATCCACCTCCGGACGCTGGAAGATCTCCCGGATGTTCAACTGCGTGCCGATATCATCGATGATGGCGCGGCTGCGGATGTAATTGGCAACGATATGGGCGTTCTGAGCCGTCGCCACCGGTATCATCGAGCCGCTTGTCGGGGTGGCCGCGGTTTCGGCCTCACCGCTCTTTTCCGAGGTTTCCGGTTCCATGGCCCGCACGGTGAAACGGGCTTCGGACTGGAACTGGTCCGAGGCGATGGCGAAGAAATAGACGAAGGCAGCGATGCTGGGAATGAGCACCAGCAGGACGAAGCTCCACAGATAAGGTCTTGATCCGCGCGAACCGAGGTCGGGAACGGCCTCGGGCGAGGGGGCCTCGTCAATGACGGTGACCTCTGTACTCCGCCCCCGCAACACCTTGGTGGCATTGGCGAATTGACGCAAGGCAAGCCCCGTCCGCCTGGGCCTGTCCTTCGTGCCGGGAGGCGGCAGGAGTTCCTTGGCTTCGCCGTCCTTTTGCTGCTTCAGATCCGTTTTCATATCCAGATCGCGCTCATCCGCACCGCTATTCTTGTCCAATCGAACTTGCCGCGGGCGCCGGCTTGCTCGAACAATTCGGGATCGATCGTTCTATTTTCGCGCATAGATCGACATTGCCGGCCCGTAGCGATGGTCGGGATCCACGTCTTCCAATGTGATGTGGCTGAAGCCCACCGCTCGCAGGGCGGCCAACATGTCGTCGCGGTGGAGCCAGCGATGCTGATCCATGGGACCGCCGCAGAACTCGGCATGGTTGGCGGCACCGCGATAGGTCCGCAGATAGGTTCGCACGGCGACACCATGAAAATCCTGGATCTGTGGCTTGTCTGCAAAGACCGCCCGTCTCGGATCCGAGGGCGGCATGAACTCATCATCCATGAAATGAGTCCAGAAATAGACCGCGTCGGTTCGTTTTGCGATCAAATCGATCAAATGCAGGGGATCGTTGGCATGATAGAGCACGCCGGAAGCGACGATCAGATCGTAGGTTTTCTCGGTACCTTCCAGCCATCTGACGAAATCGCCGAGCCAGATGCGAGAGCGCGACAGGCCGAAGATCTCCTTGGTGATCAGACAGCGCAGGAAGGCCGATTGATTGGCTTCGATGGCATCGACGATGGCGCCGGCCCGTTCGAGCATGACGGTGTGGCCGCCCTCCAGTGGCCCCAGCTCCAGCACGACCTTGCCCTCGAGCGGGCCATACTGGTTCATCATCCAGGCGATCCGCGGATCCAGATAGGTCGCCAGAGCCCCTGCCTTAATTCCGAATTCCGGCGGAAAGGCACTGGTCCAACCTTGGATGACGTCGACGGCGTTTTGGTGAGTGGGCATCGAAATTACATAGCGGTCAAATATTCTTGGCGATTTCTGCGCGGATAGGGGTGCGGGGACTGATCGGCGCCGCAGCTTGCCAAGCCATTTCGATAGCATTTACTTTTCCAGTCGGAAGCGTTTCTCGATATACCACTGTGATGGCCCAGCCTCTATCTCTTCATAGCGCAGTTCGGCATGAATGAGGCCTCTAAATCGCTGCGCTGCAATATGTAGCCCTGTTTCATGTCCAAATGATCTATTTCGGACAAATAGTCGAAAACTGCATTCATCCGAGCGCCGCCCTATACCATTCCAGCGAAAGCGCGGGATGGAAGTAGGGGTCGTTCCTGAGCAGGTGAAGCCATTTGGAGCGAAAATATCCTATCTCTTTTCCGTAGAGGACCTCGGACGGTGCCTTGCTGCTGCGGGAGGCAGATTCGTGATGGTGCAGGACCACGCACGGATCCAGCAAGGTTCGCCAGCCGCATTCGTTCAGCCGCAGGCATAGATCGATGTCGTTCAGGTCGATCGGAAGATTGTGCTGATCGAAGCCGCCAATGCGGCGGAACTTCTCGCTCGAAACCGCCAGGCAGGCGGCCGTGACCGCCGACAATTCATGCGGCGTGGAAAGGCGTCCGAAAAAGCCGGTGTCGGAGCGCGGCAGGCGCCGCTCGAAATGGGCGGCCCGCCCGCCCATGCCGAGCACGACGCCGCCATGTTGCAGCGTATCGTCCTTGTAGAGAAGTTTCGCTCCGACCGCCCCGATGTCCGGCTGTCGGGCCCAGCCCGTCAGGCGGGACAGCCAGCCGTCGGACAGGATCTCGGTGTCATTGTTCAGGAAGACCAGGGTATCGCCGCGGGCTCGCCCGGCTGCCTCGTTGCAGATTGCCGCGAAGTTGAAGGACCCGGGGCTGCGCAGGACGGAAAAGCGAGAGTCTCTCGTCACGGTATCCAGATAGGCGAGGGTGCTCGGCTCCTTGCTGCCATTGTCGATGATGACGACCTCGAAATGGTCCTGCGGGCTGCGTTCGAGCAGGCTTCCGACGCAGGCCGACAGCAGGTCTACGCGGTCCCGGGTCGGAATGATGACCGTCGACATCGGCGGCCGTCCACTGGCGGTCATGACGGCCGGGCTGAGCGGGGTAAGAGGAATGGCCGGGCTTGCATGCGAGGTGGCGAGCAGTATGCGGCGGATATGCACGGCGCGGACGAGAGCGTCGATGGGCGGACGTGACACCAGGTCCTCGACGGTGGCGCTGGAAGGCATCACCTGGCGCAGCCAATCGTTCCGGGCGAACCAGGCCTGCCCCACCAACGCGGCATGGCGGGCGAGGACGGGACTCCAGTCCGGCTTGAAGCGAGGCGAGCCGTTGCATTCCTCGTCGCCATAGTAGAGGGCCGCGGGGTCCTCGATGGAGCGCTGGGCGACGGCCGCCAGGGCAAAATCGTTCAGCCGGTCGTCCACACGCAAACCGATCACCAGATCGTCATCCCTTCCCGCATCGAGGAGGGGAGCGAGCGGGGTTCGAGGGGATGCCCATGACAGGGTGATGCGCTTGAGGGGTTGGGAGGCGAGGAAGCCGTGCCACGCCGCCGCGTGTTTTGAGGGATCCCCGATGATGACCAGGTGGAAACCTGTGTCGGCGGCAGCCTGCGATGGCATGTCGAGGCCCGTCCATTCGATGGTGCGGCTGCGCTCGAGGCGCCAAGCCTCGTACATGGCGAGGGGCGTTGCCCCCAGGGCGCGCTTCAGCCGCGCCTGTTTCACCTGCCGATCGCCGCGCATGCCGGCCCACAGAGCGCTCATGACCGCCTTGGGATGGCGCCGTGCGCCTCTCCCCAGTCGCCGGAGCGGACCGACGCGGCCGAGGCTCACCACCCGGAATCCGAACGGGCCGATCCAATCGGCCGGCGACAGATGCAACTCCGTCGCGTCCGACGGCAGAAAACCGATCCAGCTTCCACGGCCGAAGGATGGCGCTGGCAATATCACATCCTCGTCACCGCCTGGACGGATGATACGCAGGACCGGCCGGGTCAGCGGATCGAGCAGGCTGGCCTCGAAGACGAGACGGACCCAGCGTCCGGCCCATTGCCGCGCCGGCGCCTCGATCCTGAGCCAGGGCAGGCAGCTTTGCGACACGGTCCGGCCGTCCAGCAGAACGACATCGACGAGCGGGGTGAGCTTCATGCCGGTGGCCGTGCCTTGCGGGAATGGTGCCCGGTGACAATCATGCCTGGTCGGCCTCGAGAAGGAGGCGAAGTGTCGGCTTCGCCGGAAACGGGCGGGGGTGTCGCCCAGGACCGCGACAATGGCAGGATCGGCGGCAGGATCTCGCGGGGGGCGGCCAGGTGCCTGGAATACCAGGGGCTGTAGGCCGGGTCCTCGAAAGTATCCGTGTGGTATTTTTGGCGCAGGGCCTCCTTCTCGCGCTGAAAGCGTTCCTTGTTCGCCTTTGTCTCGTCGCTGCCCCGCGTGGCGGATTCATGATGGGTGAGGGTGGCGAAGGGCGTCCATACCGTACGCTGGCCGACGGCCGCCGCGCGCAGGCAGTAATCGATGTCGTTATAGGCGATGGCGAAAGCCGTCTCGTCGAACTCCCCGACCTGTGCATAACACTGGCGCGAGATCAGCATGCAGGCGCCCGTGACGGCACTCAGAGTCTGGCGCACCTTGAGGCGGTTCATCGGTCCCGACGAGTCCTGCGCCGCGTTGGCGTACCAATGGCCGGCCAGGCCGCCGAGCCCCACGATGACGCCCGCATGCTGCAGCCGGCCGGAGGGATAGAGCAGGCGGGCACCGACGATGCCGGTTTCCGGATAGTCGAGGCAGCTCACCATTTCCTTGAGCCAGTCGGCGGCGATGACCTCGATGTCGTTGTTGAGCAGAAGGATTGCCTGTCCGTTCGCCTCCCGCATGCCCCGGTTGACCTGGCGCGAGAAGTTGAAGGGTTCGGGCGTAATCACCGTCCGAAAGTTCCGGTGTTGCCCGCGCATCGTCTCGTAGAGCGACAGCGTGCGTGCGTCCGTGCTGCCATTGTCGACGACGATGACCTCAAAATCGGCATAATCGGTGCGCTCATAGAGGTCGGTCAGCAGGCGGGCGATCAGGGCGGGACTGTCGCGATTGGGAATGACGATGCTCACGCACGGCCACTGGCGGCGATCGGGCGAAAACTCGACACGATGAAGGTCGGGTACCAGCGCCGGGCCGACGGGCGCTGCGACACCGTTGCTGGCATAATGCGCGGCCAGGGCCCGGCGGGCATGGCCGACGGCCGTTGCCGTGAAGGTGGCGGAATAGGAGGCCCGGTGCCGCCGCCACAGATAGGCGGGGTAAGGCAGATGGATGATGGCATGCCGGGGGAGCTCCGAGAGATAGCGCAGCAGGAGCTCATAGTCCTGGGAGCCGTCGAAGCCGGCGCTCAGCCCGCCCAGCGCCTGCAGGCGCTGACGGCGATAGAGCGAGAGATGATTGACGTAATTGACCCCGGATAGCAGCACGGGGTCATAGGCCGGCTTGAAGAAATATCCGATCGGCTTCAGCCTGGCGTCGGTGATGGTTTCATCGGTGTAGATGAACTGTGCCTCGGGGTGGCGCCGGATGGTGTCGTTGAGATAGTCGAGGGCCAGCGGTGCGAGGGCATCGTCGTGGTCGATGAGGCCGACCCAGTCGCCGCGCGCTGCCGCGAGGCCGAGATTGGTTGCGCCGGCGATACCCAGATTGTGCGGCGTGCGCAGGACTTGGATCCTAGGCTGCCCCTCCATGCGCTCGAGCCGGGCAAGGGTGGCCCTGTTGCTGGACGCATCGTCGCACAGGACCAGCTCCCAGTTGCCGGCGCGCTGGCTGCGCAGCGAATTCAGCAGGGCGTCGAGAAAGGCCGGCGGGGTATCACGTAAAGGAACTACGAAGGAAAGCAGCGGTGCCGGCTGCCCTTCGTCATGTGGTGCCATGTCGGCGAGACCCGCTTCCGCCAGGTTCAGGACGGCCTGGAAATGCTCCTCCGGCGGGAGCTGCCGCGGCGGCGGCGGTGCCTTGGCCAATTCATCGAGTTCGAGCAGGTGCAGGTGGTCTGCCGCAGCGCCGAGTTGCCGGCGGAGGGATGCCAGGGAGCGGGCCGCGCGGATGTTCAGGGTGAAGCTGTCCGGTTCCGCTTCGGGGCCTGGATAGTCCTCGCAGGGATCGAAACGCACGCGTCGGAAACCCCTGATCCTGCCTGTCCCGAAGGCATAGACGCCATGGCGTGCCGGCGGCAGCGGCAACACTTGTTCCGGCCGAAAGCCATGACCGGTATCGATATAAAGATGCGGCTCGAGCTCCGGACCGCTCGAAATGACCTCGATGGCGATATATCTGGCCGGCCAGGGGCCGAGCTTGAAAACGAAGTGAGGATCGGCCTCGCAAACGCTCCATTGCGACGCCCCGACGCGCGCCAGCCCCTTATGGCCTTTCATCAAGGGCGCAAACACGATGCCGCTTCCTCACATGGCCAGTCTTTCATCACGAACCGGGGAGACATGTCATCGTTGGTCTTCAGGCCCTTGCAGGAGCCGGCAAATAATTCGGGATATTACAGTAGAGGAAATGGCACGAGAATATTGAACGATAAACTGTACTGTCCGTTGCCGCAAGGAGGCAGAAAGGCAAACTTGGCGGGCAGGCAAACAATGTTTTCATCAACGGTATAGCGTCCAAGAACTCCTCGTCGATCGTATAGCTGATTCTGGAGTAAAAGCGATCTTCCTGTCATTGATCCGACATTTGACGTTTTCTCAGCGCCGGTGTCATAATCGCCCGCGATGTCCGGCTGCATAGATGTGCTGGCGTGAATGCAGCGACGGACATCGGCATAAAAACACAAAAACGACATTTGGGAGGGACGAATGGCTTCGAGAAGCGGAGTTGTTGGTGCCGCGCTGATGGCCGCCGCGCTCGCGGGAGCGACGGTGCCGGCCATGGCGGGCGAGTTCGACGGTGTCACCGTCAACATCATGACGCAGACGGGCGCGATCCAGGAGCCGCTGCAGCGGCGCGCCCCGGAGTTCGAAAAGCTGACGGGTGCCAAGATCAACGTGATTGCGGTGCCCTTTTCCGATCTCTACCAGAAGGTGCTGACCGATTGGGCGAGCGGCACCAATTCCGTGGATGCGGCCGTGTTCGCGCCGCAATGGATGGTGGACTACGTCGCAGGCGGCTATCTCGAGGACATCGGCAACCGGGTCGCCAAGGACAAGGCGATGGCCTGGGACGATATCGCCCCTTTCTTCCGCGACTTCTCATCGAGCTATGGCGGCAAGACCTATCTGGTCCCGCTCGATGGCGACTTCCATATGCTCTATTACCGCACCGATATCTTCGAGAAGGCCGGGCTGAAGCCGCCGACGACCTGGGACGAATATCTGGAAGCGGCCAAGAAGCTGAACGGCATGGAGGTCGACGGCCAGAAGGTCTATGGCTCCTGCATCGCCAAGAAGCGCAACGCCCAGAGCTATTGGTTCGTCACGGACGTGGTCGGCTCGATGACGCAGTCGAAGGGCACGTCGCAGGGCACCTTCTTCAACACCAAGGACATGACGCCCCTCGTCGATAACGAGGCCTTCCGCAAGGCGCTGGCCTTCCTCAAGGAATCCGGCAAGTACGGCCCGCCGGACGAACTGAACATGGACGTGTCGGACACCCGCCCGCTGTTCACCTCCGGCAAATGCGCCCTCAATCTCGACTGGGGCGATGTCGGCGTGCTCGCCATTGATCCCGCGACTTCGAAGGTGATCGACAAGACCGGCGCCACCATCATGCCGGGCTCCAAGCAGGTGCTGAACTGGGACAGCGGCAAGTTGGAAGCCTGCTCCAAGGAAACCTGCCCGAATGCGATCGACGGCGTGAACCATGCGCCCTATGCCGCATTCGGCGGCTGGAGCGGCGGCATCAATGCCAAGGCGCAGGACAAGGTCAAGGACGCGGCCTACGCCTTCTTCTCCTATATGACCGCGCCGGCCCAGTCGAATGTCGATGTCACCATCGGCAAGACCGGCTTCAATGCCTATCGCACATCGCAGCTCAGCTACAATGAAGGCTGGAAAAAAGCCGGCATGAGCGAGAAGGCGGCGGCTTCCTATCTCGGCGCCATCAAGGATAGCCTCAACAGCCCGAACATGATCCTGGACCTGCGCATCCCGCAGAACCAGAAATATCAGCAGGTCGTGCTGGACGAGGCGATCGCCCGCTTTCTGGCCGGCGAGATCGACGAGGAGGCCACCATCAAGGCAGTCGCAGATGGCTGGAAGGACCTCAACGACCAGATCGGCACGGAGGACCAGCTGAAGTTCTACAAGAACACGCTGGGCGCGAAATAGGGGCTACCTTCCTCCTAGAGGGGGAGGGGCGGACGAAGTCCGGGGTGGAGTGATGAGGCGCTTCGTTCTGGCAAGACGAGCGAGGCTGCAGAACGCCTTCGCCGCGAAAAAGTCACCCCACCCCGACGCTGCGCGTCGACCCTCCCCCTCCGGGGGAGGGTAAAGAGCGGCGCCATCTTAAAACCGGTTGAATCTCAAAACGACGCGTTGAGAAAAATATGGCCGTCAACCTCTCCATTCCCGATGAAGCGGACCGGCGGGAGCGTCTCTCGCAATGGGTCGATCGCCATTCCGGCCGCATCATGGTGCTGCCGGCGGTGCTCATCCTGCTGGCCTTCGCCATCTTTCCGCTGGTCGCTTCGGCCTATCTGTCGCTGTCGCGTTTCAAGCTCGCCGGCGGCAGTTTCACGCTCACCTTCATCGGCTTCTACAATTATCTGCGCCTCTTCCTCGGTGCCCAGCAATATCATTTCCTCGGCACGCTCAAGGCCTTCGGCCCGCTGGAATGGCTGCTCTTCGCCGCCCTTCTGGCCTTGCTGGCGCTGTGGCTGGTGCGTTTCGCGCGCCAAGGCTTCACGCTTTTCGGCTTCCTCGGCCGGCTGATCACCGCCAGCCTGATCGCCGGCATCGTCTATGTCGTGCTCGCCACCACGGTGGCGGGCGGCATTCCCGGCACGCTCCTGAACACGCTGCTCTATGTCGTGGTGGGTGTGGCAGTGCAGTTCCTGATCGGGCTCAGCCTCGCGCTGCTCTGCGCCCAGCCGATCCGCGCCCGCGGCTGGTTCCGCGTGATCTTCTTCATTCCGGTGATGGTGACGCCGGTGGGCGTGGCCTACATCTTCCGCATGCTGGCCGACATGCAGAAGGGGCCATTCGCCCCGCTCAGCCAGCTTTTCGGCGTCAGCCAGTGGTCCTGGGCGACGGAGGCCTGGTCGGCGCGGCTGATGGTGCTGGTCGGCGATACCTGGCAATGGACGCCCTTCATGTTCATCGTGCTCTTGGCCGCCATCGAGAACCAGCCGCGCGACCAGCTCGAGGCGGCCCATCTCGATGGGGCCGGCCCCTGGCAGATCTTCAAGGACATCACCTGGCCGGCGATCGCGCCGGTGGCGGCCACGGTGGTGCTGATCCGCCTGATCGAGGCCTTCAAGATCATCGACATGCCGAACGTGCTCACGGCCGGCGGCCCGGGCCTGGCGACGGAGTCGCTGACCCTGCATTCCTTCATCGCCTGGCGCACCCAGGATTTCGGCGGCTCGGCGGCGGTGGGCTACCTGCTCCTGTTCGTGTCGACGATCACCTGCGTCTCCTTCTTCAATTTCGTGGTGCGCCCCAGCCGGAGGTATCAGGGATGAGTGCCGACGCCGATGATCGTCCTTTGCTGCGCCGCCTGTTCGAGCGTCGCAGCCTCGAGGAATTGGCGCCGATCCCGAAGGCGCTGACCTATGCCGCGCTGCTGGGCTGGACCCTGGTGGTGCTCTTCCCGCTCTACTGGGTGCTGGTCACCTCGCTCAAGGTGCAGATCCAGGTCGATGCCGGCCCCTATTACCTGCCCTTCGTCGACTTCCAGCCCACGCTGGACGCCTGGAACTTCATGCTGTTCCAGAACAACACGCTCTGGCCCTATGTGAACTCGATCATCGTGGCGCTGGCGAGCACGATCCTGGCCCTGATCATCGGTTCGCTCGCCGCCTATGCCCTGGTGCGCATCCGTTTCCAGGTGAAACTCGCGGCGATCATCGCCTTCATCGTTCTGGCTGCCGGCGCGATCGTCGCCGTGGCTGCGTTCGCCGTGCCCTGGCCGGCGGCGGTGGCGGCCGCCCTGGTGCTGTTCTTCATGATCCTCGGCACCATTGGCCGGCGCTTCAAGGCGGCACTCGGCAACAACGACATCGAATTCTGGATGATCTCCAACCGCATCATGCCCCCGATCGTGGCCGTGCTGCCGATCTATGTGATGTTCCAGAACCTGAAGCTGCTCGATACCCAGATCGCGCTGATCTCGACCTACACCGCCGTCAACCTGCCGATCGTGGTCTGGCTGACGCGCGACTTCTTCGCCGGCATCCCGCTGGATCTGGAGGAAAGCGCCGAGATCGACGGCGCCTCCAAGCTGCGTGTCTTCTTCACCATCGCCCTGCCGCTGGTGCGCTCGGGCCTGGCCGCCACCTTCATGCTGGTGCTGATCCTGGCCTGGAACGAGTATCTTCTGGCCCTGTTCCTCTCCAATGCCAATGCGCAGACCATGCCGGTGCTGGTCTCGGCCCAGAACACCACGCGCGGCCCGCAATGGTGGTACATGTCGGTGCTGATTGTCATCATGATCGTGCCCGTCATCGTGATTGCTGCATTCCTGCAGAAGCATATCGCGCGAGGCCTGATGGTCGGCGCCGTGAAGGGGTGAAGATGCAAGTCACGCTCAACAACGTCCACAAATCCTTCGGCGCGGTCGAGGTGGTCAAGGGGCTCGACCTCGAGGTCAGGGACGGCGAGTTCCTGGTGCTGCTGGGCGCCTCCGGCTCCGGCAAGACCACAGCCCTGCGCATGATCGCGGGGCTGGAAACCGTGACCTCCGGCTCGGTGCGGATCGGCGAGCGCGACGTCACTCATGTCCTGCCGAAATATCGCGACATCGCCATGGTGTTCCAGTCCTATGCGCTCTATCCGCACAAGACGGTGTTCGCCAACATCGCCTACCCGCTGACGGTGCGCAAACGCCCCAAGGCGGAGATCGAGGCGGCGGTGAAGGACGTGGCGCGCCAGGTGCAGCTCGATCATCTGCTCGACCGCCTGCCCCGCCAGCTCTCCGGGGGGCAGCGCCAGCGCGTGGCGCTCGCAAGGGCCATCATCCGCCGTCCCGCCGCCTTCCTGATGGACGAGCCCCTGTCCAATCTCGATGCCAAGCTGCGCGGCCATATGCGCGCCGAACTCAAGCACATGCAGCACGAGCTCGGTATCACCACCATCTATGTCACCCATGACCAGGTGGAGGCGATGACGCTGGCCCACCGTGTGGCGCTGCTCGACAAGGGCGTGCTGCAGCAATTGGATACGCCGGCCAACATCTACAACCGGCCCGCCAATCTGTTCGTCGCCGGCTTCATCGGCTCCCCCCCGATGAACTTCCTGGAGGGAGAGCTGAAGGAAGGGCGTTTTTCCTCCGAGGCCGGCGGGTTCAGCACCACGAACACCCGTTCGGCGCCACGGGCGGTTGCCGGCATCCGGCCGGAGGATTGCCGGGTAACCGAGCCCGATCTCGGCAAGTTCGCCGGCGAGGTCTTCGCCATCGAGCTGATCGGCGATCACTCGCTGGTCACCTGCCGTTGCGGTGGCGCCAGCGTGACGGTGAAGGTCGACAAGGAGTTCCAGCGCGAGATCGGGGAAAGAGTCGGCATCGGGTTTGACGACAGGGCCCTGCATCTCTTCGATGGCGAGAGCGGGGAGAGGCTGGGGTAACCCGCGAATGATCGCATCGCCGGAGCGCAGTTGGACTATCTGACATCGCGATAGAAACGCTGCCTTTTTGTCATGCCCGGGCTTGACCCGGGCATCCAGGTGCCAAGCACGCATCATGCTGAAAAGAGCTGGATTGCCGGGTCAAGCCCGGCAATGACAAACGTCGTGCTAAAGCGTTTTGTGATTTCTCGGAATCACCGAGAATCGCAAAGGTGCGTCGAAACAAACAGTTAGGGCAGACGAGCGTTCACGTGCGAACGCGCTTTGCTCGAGGGTTCGTATGGCTACGCTTAGGCGCGCAATCTGCATAAGGAGACCACAATGGCGACGGTAAGACTTCTCAGCGACGACGAGGTCGCCGCCAATCCGGCCGCGAAGGCGGTGTTCGACGATATCAGGGCCACGCGCAAATCCGATTTCGTCAATAATTTCTGGCGGGGCCTCGCCAATGATCCGGTGCTGCTGAAACGCACCTGGGAGGAGGTCAAGGCGGTGATGGTGGGCGAGGGCGCCCTCGATCCCCTCACGCGGGAACTGATCTATATCGCGGTTTCATCCGCCAATTCCTGCCAATATTGCGTGCATTCCCATACGGCAGCCGCACGGGCCAAGGGCATGGATGATGCGCAATATGGCGAGCTGCTCGCCATCATCGGCCTGGCCGGCAAGACCAATCACCTGGTCACGGCCATGCAGATCCCGGCCGACCCGGAATTCCTGGTGACGAGCTGAAGCGCGTTTTCAGCCGTCGTTTTCCGCATTCAGCTCGTCCGGCCGAAGTCCGGGCTAAAGCGTTTTGCGATTTGACCGAGTCACCGGGAATCGCAAAGACGCGTCGAACCAAAGAGTTAGAGTAAAAAAGCGTTTTCGTGAAAACGCGTTTTGCTCTAGTGATCGACGCCGGAGGCTTCCCGCAGGATCGCATTGATGCGGTCCTGCCAGCCGGGCCCATCGGCCTGGAAGTGCTCCAGCACGTCGCGGTCGATCCGCAGCGAAACCAGTTCCTTGGCATTTGGGAGCGCCGGCCGCGCAGCGGCAGCCGCCGGCGCCTTGGGCGCCGCGGGCTTGAAGACCGCCTCGGCGTTCTTCCAGGGATCGCCCGGGCGGCGTGTTCTGTTGTTGCTCATGGGCTGAAACTATTTCTGTTGCCGAAGGATCGGATCTGTCTATCTGCCGCCAATTGGAAGGTCGAGTCCATAGCTCGTCCTCGGTCACGGCTTGCGACGCAAATCGTCTCGGAGCCGTCTGCGACGGCGGGTCTTTCCTCCGGCTTCCGGCCATGCCAAGAATGAGTCGAATCCATATGTCAGACTTATTTTCGGGAGCGAATCGCCATGGCCAAGACGCGTTGGGGCATCCTGTCGACGGCAAAGATCGGCACCGGCAAGGTCATCCCGGGCATCCAGCGCGCAAAGGGCGCGGAAGCGGTCGCCATCGCCTCGCGCGACCTCGCCCGCGCCGAGGCCGCCGCCAAGGAGCTCGGCATTCCCAAGGCCTATGGGTCCTATGAGGCTTTGTTGGCCGACCCGGATATCGACGCCATCTACAATCCGCTGCCCAACCATCTCCATGTGCCGCTCACCCTGCAGGCCGTTGCGGCGGGCAAGCATGTGCTGTGCGAGAAGCCGATCGGCCTGACGGCCCAGGATGCGGCTCAACTCCTGGTGCTGCCGCGCGACCGGCTGGTGATGGAGGCCTTCATGGTACGCTTCCACCCGCAATGGCTGAGGGCAAGGGAGGCCGCGCGTTCGGGCGAACTCGGCGAGGTCAGGGCGATCCAGGCTTTCTTTTCCTACTACAATGTCGATCCGGCCAATGTGCGCAACCAGCTCGACATCGGCGGCGGCGGCATCCTGGATATCGGCTGCTACCCGATCGTCGCGGGCCGCTTCATCTTCGAGGCCGAGCCGCGGCGGGTGGTCGCCCTCGTCGATCGCGATCCGGCGACCGGCGTCGATCGCCTCGCCTCGGCCATCCTCGATTTCGGCGAGGGGCGCCGCGCCGAATTCACCGTGTCGACGCAGCTTACCCCGCTGCAGCGGGTCGACATCGTCGGCACCAGGAAGCGCTTCGAGATCACCATTCCCTTCAACGCGCCCCAGGCCGAGGCCGTTACCGTCTATACCGACGACGGCTCCAGGCTCGGCGATGCCTCGGCGGTGGCGCAGACCATCGCGCCCGTCGACCAATATGCCGAGGAGGTCGATGCCTTCTCCGCCGCCATCCGCGGCGAGATCACGCTGCCCTACGGCCCGGCCGACGCCGTGCAGAACATGAAGATCATCGACGCGCTCTTCCGCTCGGAAAAGAGCGGCGCGTGGGAGGCGGTGTGAGGGGCTTCCTGGTGTGCCGGTCTTCAGACCGGCACTGGGACTGCTTCGGTCCGGGACGGGCGACGGCCTTCTTTTGATAATCCACGAATTTTGCATGGAATTGTGTTGCGAGAGCCGACATGTCTTCATGACAAGACGTTAAATTGCTTGTTATGGAGAGAAGAGAAAATACAGGTCGCAGATATCGGTATTGGTGCAGCGTGTTTTTGCTGACATTGGGTATCTTAATTGGATTTTATTTGACAGATGTATTTTATTTAAAATATCAAGAAGTTAGTAGAACAATAATAGATCTTGGTATTACTATAACAGTTATCCAGCATGGTGAAGATCGATCTATCGCGGTCGTCGACAATGATGGAAACGCGTTGGATCAAAAGCTCATGTGGGATTGGGGTCCGGATTTGAGAGCGAATCTATACCGCGTTGATTCAAAGGCCATTGCCGTTATGGACTTTGGTGGCACGTTCAGGATTTCCGCCGATCCATTAGAGCATTATGAAATTAGGTTCGATCATATCCTGCGTTAGCAAAGAAATTCGCGCATTCGCTGGGTTTGGTCTGCTGCAAGATGTGCTGGATGGCGTGCGTGAGCTCATCGAGAGAACGAGCGGCGGCTTGGCGCAGCCAGTGTTTGAGTTTGGCGAAGAACTGCTCGATTGGGTTCAAATCGGGGGAGTATTTGGGCAGAAATAGCAGCTTTGCTCCTGCCTCTCGGATGGCTTGGCGTACCTGCTTTCCCTTGTGGGAGCCAAGATTGTCCATGACGACGATGTCGCCCGGCTTCAAGGTTGGAACCAGTTGGGTTTCCACATAGGTGC
>NZ_PUEJ01000019.1 GCF_002982075.1 Labrys okinawensis
GGCGACAACATCGCCATGACGGTGAACCTGATCGTGCCGATCGCCATGGAAGAGAAGCTGCGCTTCGCCATCCGTGAAGGCGGTCGTACCGTCGGCGCCGGCGTCGTCGCCGCCATCATCGAATAAGCCAGGGCGAAAGCTCGAGGTTGAAGCGGCGCAGCCTTGGCTGCGCCGTTTTTGTTTGTATTGGTGGCTCCACCCGCATTCGAGGAAAAGGTCATGATCGTCGTCACCACCAATGATCTCCCAGGCTACCGCGTCGTGAAGCATTTCGGCGTGGTGCGGGGCATCACCGTGCGTTCGCGCAGTGTGATCGGCAATATTGGCGGCGCCATCCAGTCGGTGTTCGGCGGCAAGCTGTCCGTCTATACCAATCTGGCGGAAACCGCCCGGCAGGAAGCCTATGAGCTTCTGGTGCGCCACGCCGAGGAGCTGGGCGCCAACGCCATCATCGCCATGCGCTACGATGCCAATGAGATCATGGATGGAATCACCGAGGTGCTGGCCTATGGCACCGCGGTGGCCGTCGAGCCGGTCTGAGCGGAAAGCGATGTCATTCCGGATGCGCTGCACTATCCGGTGGTGCGGCGCGGATCCGGGACCGCGAGCGGAACGAGGCTGGCCTTCAGCGCGGTCCCGCGTCAGCGGCGCAGCATTGCATGCCGCACGGCGCGCGGGATGACCGTTCACCCGCTGGAGGCATGCAATTTTTCACAGTCATCCCCATCTGTGGGATTGCGCCAAATCATTTGCGCGGCTATGTAGGCGCCGCGCGAGCAACGCGTAGGGGTATAGCTCAGCTGGTAGAGCGACGGTCTCCAAAACCGTAGGTCGCGGGTTCGATCCCTGCTGCCCCTGCCAATTTACGCGGATGAGGCGTTCAGCTTTTTTCGCTCTGTCATGAAAGCCGGGGGATGGGGCTTGGCCGCACCCTCGGTTTTGTGTTGGCAAAAACGGCCGGACAGGATTTGCACGCCCGCTGGGCGGATGGCAAACCCTGCGAGGTTCACAGTCGTCGCAGGGCCTGGCTGGTCGGATCATTTCCGCATCATCCATGCTCCGCTCAGGCTCTGTCTTGCATTTGCGAGGCAGGATTTCGAAATGAGTGCCGGAACAATCCTGTTTCGGTCAAGGCGGTAGGACGATGGCAAAGACGACTCCGATGGAGTTCTTGCGGCAGGTTCGCAATGAAACGAACAAGGTTACCTGGCCCACCCGCCGGGAGACCATGATCACGGCCCTCATGGTCGTCATCTTCACTGTTCTCATGGCGATCTTCTTCGCAGTCGCGGATTGGTTCCTGCTGCACGGAGTCGCTCTCATCGTAAGTCTGGGCCGCTAGGGAAATCCATAATGGCCAAGCGCTGGTACATCGTTCACGCCTATTCCAACTTCGAGAACAAGGTCGCGCAGTCGATTCGCGAGCAGGTCGCCCAGCGTGGGCTTTCCGATCTGTTCGAAGAGATCCTGGTGCCGACCGAGAAGGTCGTCGAGGTTCGCCGCGGCCGCAAGGTCGACACCGAACGCAAGTTCTTCCCCGGCTATGTGCTGGTGAAGTGCGATCTGACGGATGAGGTGCATCACCTCATCAAGAACACGCCGAAGGTCACCGGCTTCCTGGGCGCCGACAAGGCCAAGCCCGTGCCGATTCCCGACCGCGAGGCCGAGCGTATCAAGGGGCAGGTCGCCGATGGCGTCGAGCGTCCCAAGCCTTCCGTCAGCTTCGAGGTCGGCGAGCAGGTCAAGGTGGCTGATGGCCCCTTCGCCTCCTTCAACGGCATCGTCGAAGAAGTCGACGAAAGCCGCGCCCGCCTCAAGGTGGCGGTTTCCATTTTTGGCCGGGCAACCCCGGTCGAACTCGAATACGGGCAGGTCGAAAAGGTCTGATCCCGTACGCGGGAGGGGAAGCAGGGCCATCGCCGTCTTGCGGAACCGAACCGCGAAACTCCGGCCATCGGTTCGATGGCTTCCGGTCATCGTCTTGGTGGCCACTAACCGCGGGGCAACCCGCATAGGAGCAACAAATGGCGAAGAAAATTACGGGCTACGTCAAGCTTCAGGTTCCGGCCGGCGCCGCGAACCCGTCGCCGCCCATCGGTCCTGCGCTCGGTCAGCGCGGTCTCAACATCATGGAATTCTGCAAGGCCTTCAATGCCAAGACCGCGCAGATGACCAAGGGTATGCCGATCCCGGTCATCATCACGGCCTATCAGGATCGTTCCTTCACCTTCGAACTGAAGCTTCCCCCGGTGTCCTACTGGGTCAAGGAAGCTGCCGGCATCAAGTCGGGTTCGCAGACCCCCGGCAAGGGCGCCAAGGCTGGCAAGATCACGATCGCCCAGATCCGTGAGATCGCCGAGAAGAAGCTGCCCGATCTCAACTGCGATACGGTTGAGGCCGCCATGGCCATGGTGAAGGGTTCCGCCCAGTCGATGGGCCTCGAGATCGTCGGGTGATATGATGGCACATCAAGGAAAGCGTATCCGCGCGGCCAAGGAAGGCATTGACCGCATCAAGCTTTATGGTCTCGACGAGGCCGTGGCCCTGATCAAGGACCGCGCCAAGGCCAAGTTCGACGAGACCGTCGAGATCGCCATGAACCTGGGCGTCGACCCCCGCCATGCCGACCAGATGGTCCGCGGCGTGTGCAACCTGCCCAACGGCTCGGGCCGCACCCTGCGCGTGGCCGTGTTCGCCCGCGGCGCCAAGGCTGACGAAGCCCGCGCTGCCGGCGCTGACGTGGTTGGCGCCGAGGATCTCGTCGAGATCGTCAACGGCGGCAAGATCGAGTTCGATCGCTGCATCGCCACCCCCGACATGATGCCGCTGGTCGGCCGTCTGGGTAAGGTGCTCGGCCCGCGCGGCATGATGCCGAACCCGAAGGTCGGTACGGTGACCATGGACGTCACCGGTGCCGTGCAGGCTTCGAAGGGCGGCGCCGTCGAGTTCCGCGTCGAGAAGGCCGGCATCGTGCACGGGGCCGTCGGCAAGGCTTCGTTCTCGGCCGAAAAGCTCGCCGAGAACATCAAGGCTTTCGCCGATGCCGTGGTCAAGGCCAAGCCGACCGGCGCCAAGGGTACCTATGTCCAGCGCGTCGCCCTGTCCTCGACCATGGGCCCGGGCGTGAAGATCGATCCGGCCAGCGTGCTCAGCGCCTGATCCGGTTCGAAACGAACGACTTGAAAACCCCGCTTCGGCGGGGTTTTCTCTTGGGTGCGGGAGGCGTTGCTTCCGGCGGCCGGCAAGCACTGGAAATGCCGTCCGACCGGCACCGGCGCCCGCGGGCTCCCGCGGAGAAAACTCGGTTCGGGGTCTTTCGCTCGATGCAGGAGAGAAGAGGGGACATAGGGACAGCGATGCGCAAGGGGCTGGGCTATTGCGCGGCCGCATTCGTCGTGAGCGTGATTGTCGCGCCTGTCCTGTGGCAGATGCGCATGCCCCTTTCCGACACGAGTCGGCCTCCCTCCATCGGTCTGGGCGAGGCTCTGAGTATCTGGGGGTGGGTCTTTCTCTTTGTCCTCCTGGCCGGGCTGCCGGCTCTGATGCTCGGGCGCTTCATCAGCGGCGGACTCCGCCTGCGCTGGTATCAGTCGGCCTTGGCGGGGGGCGTGATCGGCTTCGCCGTCGCACTGTGCGTCCTGCGTTTTCTGTTTGGCACTCCCCATATCGGCACGCTGGCCATCGGCGCATTGGTGTCGCTGCCGGGCTTCCTCGGCGGCTTGGTTTACTGGCTGATTGCGGAACGGGATTGAGAGCAGCCGCAACCCGGCCTCTCCAATGGTTGGAAACCCACGCCTCGTTTGGGGTGAACGCGGGGATGGTTCGACATAGGATGCGCTCGACCGGCGGCGTGATCGCCGGATAAGGGGAGGCAGCGTCAAAATTCCCTATTGGCAAAATTCCCCCTTGGCAATTCGCCCAGGAGGGACTATATCGCGCTTCTCACTGAACTGATCAAAGGTTCATGACCCTGGGATGTGTAAACAGCCCGGGATTTTTGCTGTCCGAAGCAATTTGGACGGCAGACTGGCCGTAAAGGTTTTCGAACCTCTTCGGCTATGTCCTGTCCGAGACTGCAGGCGCAGGGAAACCTGCTTAATTGCCGGGAGAGGCCCTCAAAAGCGCTCCTTTTGGCCTGCATAGACGGGGAAGACCGGTTTTCGGTGTCCGCCTCGCGGCTGCCTCGTGAATTGGTTCGATCCGACTCACTCGCCCTCACGGCCTGTGTCATTTTGACGCATATGTGATGATGAGGGACAGGCAATCGAGCGTCGCCTTCGCCAAGGTACCGGCTCGCCGGCACCCGGAAGGCGGCAAGTGCAACGGTCGGCTTTCCTATGAATTCTGGAAAGCTGCAACCGGAGAGAGCAACGTGGAAAGAGCGGAAAAGCAGGAGTTCATCGGCTTTCTCCAGGAGGTCTTCACGACCACTGGGGTTGTCGTCGTAGCTCACTATTCCGGCCTGACCGTCGCCCAGATGCAGAACCTGCGCAAGCAGATGAAGCAGGCTGGCGCGACTGTGAAGGTCGCGAAGAACCGCCTCGCCAAGATCGCTCTTGATGGCACGGATGTGGCCTCTATCGCGCCCCTCATGAAGGGCCCGACCCTGATCGCTTATTCGAGCGATCCGGTGGCTGCACCCAAGGTCGCCGTCGACTTCGCCAAGGCCCACGACAAGTTCGTGATCCTGGGCGGCGCGATGGGCAAGACCTCTCTGGACCAGAACGGTGTCAAGGCGCTCGCGACCTTGCCGTCTCTGGACGAACTGCGCGCCAAGCTCGTCGGCCTCATCCAGGCCCCGGCTACCAAGATCGCTCAGGTCGTCAACGCCCCGGCTGCCAAGCTGGCCCGCGTGTTCGGAGCCTATGCCAAGCAAGACGAAGCGGCGTAAGGCCGTTCGCAACCCGATTAAACCGGTACGAACCAAAACCAAGGATTATGGACAATGTCCAAGATTGAAAAGCTTGTTGAAGACCTCTCGAGCCTGACCGTGCTTGAGGCTGCCGACCTCGCCAAGGCCCTGGAAGAGAAGTGGGGCGTTTCGGCTGCTGCGGCCGTCGCCGTTGCTGCTGCTCCGGCTGGTGGCGGCGCTGCTGCTCCGGCTGCTGAAGCCCAGACCGAGTTCACCGTCGTTCTGGCCGCTGCCGGCGACAAGAAGATCGAGGTCATCAAGGAAGTCCGCGCGATCACCGGCCTCGGCCTCAAGGAAGCCAAGGACCTGGTCGAAGCTGCTCCGAAGCCCGTCAAGGAAGCCGTTGCCAAGGAAGAAGCCGACAAGATCAAGGCCGCCCTCGAGAAGGTCGGCGCCAAGGTCGAGCTCAAGTAAGAGAGCTTGCTTCAGGCGTTCTGGCTCCGGGGTTTCCCCCGGGGCCTTTTCGGCGTTTTGGGCTGGACTCCATTTGGACCTGGCTCGGGCGTCGGAACGGCGGACCAGAGAATCTTCGAGGTTTGGGTCTTTGGACTTGGGCCTCCCGGGATTTTCCGGTCTGCCGTGACGAGAACGGAAAAGGCCGGGTACGCCGGCCGGAAGTTTCAGCGTCGATCCCGCGTCAAGCGGCACGGCGCCGGGTGGGGAAGGCACATCTTCCCTGCGCAATCAAATGCCTGCAGGAGCGGTGCGATGGCGCCGGGCTTGCTTGAAAGGACGAGGACCACATGGCTCAGACGACCAATGCCCGCAAGCGCGTCCGCCGGTTTTTCGGAAAGATCCGCGAAGTCGCGACGATGCCGAACCTGATCGAGGTTCAGAAGGCTTCCTATGACCAGTTTCTGCAGGTCTTGGAGCCAGAAGGCGGGCGGACGGATGAGGGATTGCAGACCGTCTTCAAGTCGGTCTTCCCGATCTCGGACTTTTCCAACAAGGCGATGCTCGAATTCGTCCGGTACGAATTCGAAGCGCCGAAGTATGACGTCGACGAGTGCCGCCAGCGCGGCATGACCTTTGCCGCTCCGCTCAAGGTGACGCTGCGCCTGATCGTGTTCGATGTCGACGAGGAAACTGGTGCCCGCTCCGTGAAGGACATCAAGGAGCAGGATGTCTACATGGGCGACATGCCGCTCATGACCTCGAACGGCACCTTCATCGTCAACGGCACCGAGCGCGTCATCGTCTCCCAGATGCACCGTTCGCCGGGCGTGTTCTTCGATCACGACAAGGGCAAGACCCATTCGTCGGGCAAGCTCCTGTTCGCGGCCCGCATCATTCCCTATCGCGGTTCCTGGCTCGACATCGAGTTCGACGCCAAGGACATCGTGCATGCGCGCATCGACCGCCGCCGCAAGATTCCGGTTTCTTCGCTGCTCTTTGCCCTCGGCATGGACGGCGAGGATATTCTGCGCACCTTCTACAACTCCATCACCTATGTCCGCGACAAGGACGGCTGGCGCGTTCCCTATGACTGGAACCGTCTGAAGGGCGTCAAGCCGACCACCGACCTCATCGATGCCGATACCGGCGAGATCGTAGTCGAGTCCGGCAAGAAGCTGACGGCGCGTTCAGCCCGCGCGCTGGCCGAGAAGGGCCTCAAGGCCCTGCGTGTCACCGACGAGGACCTGATCGGCCGTTATGTCGCCGAAGACATCGTCAATCTGAACACCGGCGAAATCTATCTGGAAGCCGGCGAGGAACTCAGCGAGAAGAATCTCAAGCTGCTCGGCGACGAGGGCTTCGATGAGATTCCGGTGCTCGACATCGATCACGTCACCGTGGGTGCCTATATCCGCAACACGCTGGCGGTCGACAAGAACAACTCGCGCGAAGAGGCTCTGTTCGACATCTACCGCGTGATGCGTCCGGGCGAGCCGCCGACCATCGACTCCGCCGAGGCGATGTTCCAGTCGCTGTTCTTCGATGCCGAGCGCTACGACCTTTCCTCGGTCGGCCGCGTCAAGATGAACATGCGCCTCGACCTCGACGCCGAGGACACCGTGCGCGTTCTGCGCAAGGAGGACATCCTGGCCGTGGTCAGGACGCTGGTGGACCTCCGTGACGGCAAGGGCGAGATCGACGACATCGACCATCTCGGCAACCGCCGCGTGCGCTCGGTCGGCGAACTGATGGAAAATCAGTATCGCGTCGGCCTGCTGCGCATGGAGCGCGCCATCAAGGAGCGCATGTCGTCGGTCGACGTCGACACCGTGATGCCGCAGGATCTGATCAACGCCAAGCCGGCGGCTGCCGCCGTGCGCGAGTTCTTCGGTTCCTCGCAGCTCTCGCAGTTCATGGACCAGACCAACCCGCTGTCGGAAATCACCCACAAGCGCCGCCTGTCGGCGCTCGGCCCGGGTGGTCTGACCCGCGAGCGTGCCGGCTTCGAAGTGCGCGACGTGCATCCCACGCATTATGGCCGCATCTGCCCGATCGAGACGCCGGAAGGCCCGAACATCGGTCTGATCAACTCGCTGGCGACCTTTGCGCGCGTCAACAAGTACGGCTTCATCGAGGCGCCCTACCGTCGCGTCCGCGACAGCAAGGTCACGCCCGAGGTTGTCTATCTGTCGGCGATGGAAGAGGGCAAATACTACGTCGCCCAGGCCAACATTCCGGTCGACCAGGAAGGCCGCCTGACGGAGGACTTCGTAGTCTGCCGTCACGCCGGCGAAAACGTCATGGTCACGCCCGATCGCGTCGACTACATGGACGTGTCGCCCAAGCAGCTCGTCTCCGTCGCCGCGGCCCTCATTCCCTTCATCGAGAATGACGACGCCAACCGCGCGCTGATGGGTGCGAACATGCAGCGTCAGGCCGTGCCGCTGGTGCGCGCCGATGCGCCCTTCGTCGGCACCGGCATGGAGAGCGTGGTGGCCCGTGACTCGGGCGCCGCGATCGCCGCCCGCCGCACCGGCATCGTCGACCAGATCGACGCGACGCGTATCGTTATCCGCGCCACCGCCGATCTCGATCCGACCCAGTCGGGCGTCGACATCTACCGCCTGATGAAGTTCCAGCGCTCCAACCAGTCGACCTGCATCACGCAGAAGCCGCTGGTGCGCGTGGGCGACGTGGTCCGGAAGGGCGACATCATCGCAGACGGTCCTTCGACCGAGCTCGGTGAGTTGGCGCTCGGCCGCAACGTTCTCGTCGCCTTCATGCCCTGGAACGGCTACAACTTCGAGGACTCCATCCTGCTCAGCGAGAACATCGCCAAGGAGGACGTGTTCACCTCGATCCACATCGACGAGTTCGAAGTGATGGCCCGCGACACCAAGCTGGGTCCGGAAGAAATCACGCGCGACATCCCGAACGTCTCGGAAGAAGCGCTGAAGAACCTGGACGAAGCCGGTATCGTCTATATCGGTGCCGAAGTGCAGGCGGGCGACATCCTGGTCGGCAAGATCACGCCGAAGGGCGAGAGCCCGATGACGCCGGAAGAAAAGCTCCTGCGCGCCATCTTCGGCGAGAAGGCTTCCGACGTGCGCGACACCTCGCTGCGCGTGCCCCCGGGGGTCACCGGCACCATCGTCGAAGTGCGCGTGTTCAACCGCCACGGCGTCGACAAGGACGAGCGCGCCCAGGCGATCGAGCGCGAGGAGATCGAGCGCCTGGCCAAGGACCGCGACGACGAGCAGGCGATCCTCGACCGCAACGTCTATCAGCGTCTCGTCGAGATGCTGGAAGGCAAGGCGGCGATCGGCGGGCCGAAGGGCTTCAAGAAGGAGACGGTGCTCACTGCCGACGTGATGCAGGAGTATCCGCGCTCGCAGTGGTGGAACTTCGCCGTGGCCGACGACGCTCTGATGGGCGAAGTCGAGGCCATGCGCAAGCAGTACGACGAATCCAAGAAACGTCTCGAACAGCGCTTCCTGGACAAGGTCGAGAAGCTGCAGCGCGGCGACGAACTGCCGCCCGGCGTGATGAAGATGGTCAAGGTCTTCGTCGCCGTGAAGCGCAAGATCCAGCCGGGCGACAAGATGGCTGGCCGTCACGGCAACAAGGGCGTGGTTTCGCGCATCATGCCGATCGAAGATATGCCCTTCCTCGAGGATGGCACTCCGGTCGACATCGTGCTCAACCCGCTCGGCGTGCCGAGCCGCATGAATGTCGGTCAGATTCTCGAAACCCATCTGGGTTGGGCGGCTGCCGGCCTCGGCAAGCTCGTCGGCCAGGCCATCGATGCCTACAAGAAGGGCAAGGGAGCCAGCCAGCTCAAGAATACGCTCGAGCGCATCTACGGCAACAACGAGGAAATCGAGTCCATGGATGAGCGTGAGCTCGTCGACATGTCCTCGACGCTTCGCCGCGGCGTGCCGATCGCGACCCCGGTCTTCGACGGTGCCAAGGAAAGCGACATCGTCGACTTCCTCAAGATGGCTGGCCATGACGCTTCGGGCCAGGTGCAGCTGTATGACGGGCGCACGGGCAACCCCTTCGACCGCAAGGTGACAGTCGGCTACATCTATATGCTGAAGCTGCACCATCTGGTCGACGACAAGATCCACGCCCGTTCGATCGGTCCGTACTCGCTGGTCACGCAGCAGCCGCTGGGTGGCAAGGCGCAGTTCGGCGGCCAGCGCTTCGGCGAAATGGAGGTGTGGGCCCTCGAAGCCTATGGCGCCGCCTACACGCTGCAGGAGATGCTCACCGTCAAGTCGGACGACGTGGCCGGCCGTACCAAGGTCTACGAGGCCATCGTGCGCGGCGACGACACCTTCGAGGCGGGCATTCCGGAATCGTTCAACGTTCTGGTCAAGGAAATGCGGTCGCTGGGGCTCAACGTCGAGCTCACCGGCCTGCGCAACGCCGATCAGATGCTGCCGCCGGCCGAGGCTGCCGAGTGACACTGCCCGGGAGGCGGGTCTATGGGCCCGCCGCGACCGTGCCGCGAATGAGGCGGGTCTGAAGACCCGCCCCCCATTTTTATCCGCGCGGGCAGGGGCGTTGGCCCCGCCTTAGCGCAAACCTGGAGACGGCCATGAACCAAGAGGTCATGAATCTCTTCAATCCCGTAGCGCAGCCGCAGACCTTTGATCAGATCAAGATCTCGATTGCTTCGCCGGAAAAGATTCTTTCCTGGTCCTACGGCGAGATCAAGAAGCCGGAAACCATCAATTACCGCACGTTCAAGCCCGAGCGTGACGGCTTGTTCTGCGCGCGCATCTTCGGACCGATCAAGGACTACGAATGCTTGTGCGGCAAGTACAAGCGCATGAAGTACAAGGGCGTCATCTGCGAGAAGTGCGGCGTGGAAGTCACGCTCTCGCGCGTCCGCCGCGAGCGCATGGGCCATATCGAGCTCGCCGCGCCCGTCGCCCATATCTGGTTCCTGAAGTCGCTGCCGAGCCGCATCGGCCTGCTGATGGATATGACGCTCAAGGATCTCGAGCGCATCCTGTACTTCGAATATTACGTGGTGATCGAGCCCGGCCTCACCCCGCTGAAGGAGCGTCAGCTCCTCTCCGAGGACGAGTATGCGCGCGCCCAGGACGAATATGGCGAGGACTCGTTCACCGCCATGATCGGCGCCGAAGCCATCCGCGAGATGCTGCGCGCCATGGATCTGGAGAAGATCGCGGCGGACCTGCGCATCGAGATCGCCGAGTCCACCTCGGAGCTCAAGCCCAAGAAGCTCGCCAAGCGCCTGAAGATCATCGAGGCCTTCATCCAGTCCGGCAACAAGCCCGAATGGATGATCCTGACCGCCGTTCCGGTGATCCCGCCGGATCTGCGTCCGCTCGTGCCGCTCGACGGCGGCCGCTTCGCGACCTCGGATCTCAACGATCTCTACCGCCGCGTCATCAACCGCAACAACCGCCTGAAGCGGCTGATCGAGCTGCGTGCGCCTGACATCATCATCCGCAACGAAAAGCGCATGCTGCAGGAAGCTGTGGACGCGCTGTTCGACAACGGCCGCCGCGGCCGCGTCATCACGGGCGCCAACAAGCGTCCGCTGAAGTCGCTGTCCGACATGCTGAAGGGCAAGCAGGGCCGCTTCCGGCAGAACCTGCTCGGCAAGCGCGTCGACTATTCCGGCCGTTCGGTGATCGTCGTCGGTCCCGAGCTGAAGCTGCATCAGTGCGGCCTGCCCAAGAAGATGGCGCTGGAGCTGTTCAAGCCCTTCATATATTCGCGCCTCGACGCCAAGGGCCTGTCGGCCACCGTCAAGCAGGCCAAGAAGCTGGTCGAGAAGGAAAAGCCGGAAGTCTGGGATATCCTCGACGAGGTCATCCGCGAGCATCCGGTGCTGCTCAACCGCGCTCCGACGTTGCACCGCCTCGGCATTCAGGCCTTCGAGCCGGTGCTGATCGAAGGCAAGGCCATCCAGCTGCATCCGCTGGTCTGCACCGCCTTCAACGCGGACTTCGACGGTGACCAGATGGCCGTGCACGTCCCGCTGTCGCTCGAGGCGCAGCTGGAAGCGCGCGTCCTGATGATGTCGACCAACAACATCCTGCATCCGGCCAATGGTCAGCCGATCATCGTGCCGTCGCAGGACGTCGTGCTCGGTCTCTATTACGTGACCCTGATGTCGGACGGCGAGCCCGGACAGGGCATGGTGTTCGGCAATATCGGCGAGCTCGACCATGCGCTCGACAACAAGGTCGTCACGCTGCACTCCAAGATCAAGTGGCGCTGGAAGGGCGTCGATGCCGAGGGCAACGAGGTCACCAAGATCTACGACACCACGCCCGGCCGCGTGAAGCTGGCCGAGCTGCTGCCGAAGAATCCGAAGATTCCCTTCGACGCCGCCAACAATCTGATGACGAAGAAGGCGATCTCCGCCCTCATCGACGTCGTCTATCGTAACGTGGGTCAGAAGGAAGCGGTCATCTTCTGCGACCGCATCATGACACTCGGCTTCTCCAACGCCTTCAAGGCCGGCATCTCCTTCGGCAAGGACGACATCGTCGTGCCGGAGAACAAGTGGAAGATCGTCGCCGAGACCGATGCTCTCGCGAAGGACTACGAGCAGCAGTACAATGACGGCCTGATCACGCAGGGCGAAAAGTACAACAAGGTCGTCGACGCCTGGGCCAAGTGCGCCGATCGTCTCGCCAAGGAGATGATGGATCGCATTTCGGCGGTGAAGAAGGATGAGAGCGGCCGCGACAAGCCGATCAACTCCATCTACATGATGGCGCACTCCTCGGCTCGTGGTTCGCCGGCCCAGATGCGTCAGCTCGGCGCCATGCGCGGCCTGATGGCCAAGCCGTCGGGTGAGATCATCGAGACGCCGATCATCTCGAACTTCAAGGAAGGCCTGACCGTGCTCGAGTACTTCAACTCGACCCACGGTGCCCGTAAGGGTCTGGCGGACACCGCCTTGAAGACGGCGAACTCGGGCTACCTGACCCGTCGTCTCGTCGACGTGGCCCAGGACTCGATCATCACCGAGATCGATTGCGGCTCGGAAGGCGGTATCGGCGTGCGCGCGATCGTCGATGCGGGCCAGGTCGTGGCGTCGCTCGGCGTGCGCGTCCTCGGCCGTACCGCGGCCGAGAACATCACCGATCCCTCCACCGGCACCATCATCGTGCAGAAGGGAGAGATGATCGACGAGAAGGCGGTCGACCTGATCAGCGCCTCGGGCCTGCAGGAGATCAAGATCCGTTCGGTGCTCACCTGCGAGACCAAGAACGGCGTCTGCGCCACCTGCTATGGTCGCGACCTGGCACGCGGCACGCGCGTCAACATGGGCGAGGCTGTCGGCGTCATCGCGGCGCAGTCGATCGGTGAACCGGGCACGCAGCTCACGATGCGTACCTTCCACATCGGCGGCGCGGCGCAGATCAACGAGCAGTCGAACATCGAGTCGACCTTCGAGGGTACGGTCAAGATCCGTAACCGCAACGTCGTGCGCAATTCGGAAGGCGAGCTGATCGCCATGGCCCGCAACCTGGCAGTCGTGGTCCTTGACCATGACGGCACGGAGCGCTCGGTCAACCGCGTCCCCTATGGTGCCCGCATCAAGGTGGACGACGGCGACAAGATCAAGCGCGGCCAGCGCATTGCCGAGTGGGATCCCTATACCCGCCCGGTGATCACCGAACTCGACGGCGTGATCGGCTACGAGGATCTGGTCGACGGCATCTCGGTCAACGAGAGCGCCGACGAGTCGACCGGCATCACCAAGCGCGTCGTCTCCGACTGGCGGACGTCGAGCCGGTCGGCGGATCTGCGTCCGGCCCTGGTGATCAAGGGTGCCGACGGCAAGATCGCCAAGCTGTCGCGCGGCGGTGACGCCCGCTACTTCCTGGCGGCGGAATCCGTCATCTCGGTCGATCCGGGCTCGAAGGTGAACGCAGGCGACGTCATCGCCCGCGTGCCGCTGGAAAGCGCCAAGACCCGCGACATCACGGGCGGTCTGCCGCGCGTGGCGGAGCTGTTCGAGGCGCGTCGTCCGAAGGATGCGGCCATCATCGCCGAGATCACCGGTACGATCCAGTTCGGCCGCGACTACAAGAACAAGCGTCGTCTCGTGATCCAGCCGCATGAGGCTGATCAGGAGCCGGTCGAATATCTGATCCCGAAGGGCAAGCACATCCATCTCCAGGACGGCGACGTCGTGGAGAAGGGTGACTTCATCGTCGACGGCAACCCGGCTCCGCATGACATTCTGGCGGTCAAGGGCGTCGAGGAACTGGCGGCCTACCTGGTCAACGAAATCCAGGAAGTCTACCGTCTGCAGGGCGTGCAGATTAACGACAAGCACATCGAAGTGATCGTCCGGCAGATGCTGCAGAAGATCGAGATCACCGACGCCGGTGAGACCGAGTTCCTGCCCAGCGAGCAAGTCGATCGCATCGAGTTCGACGCAGCCAACCTCAAGGCTGTCGAAGAAGGGCGCAAGCCTGCGGCCGGCCACCCGGTGCTGCTCGGCATCACCAAGGCCTCGCTGCAGACGCGTTCGTTCATCTCGGCCGCCTCGTTCCAGGAGACCACCCGCGTGCTTACCGAAGCTGCCGTCAACGGCAAGTCGGATACGCTGGAGGGCCTCAAGGAGAACGTCATCGTCGGCCGTCTCATCCCGGCCGGCACCGGCGCCCAGATCGCGCGGGTCCGCGAGATCGCCAAGCGCCGCGACGACCTCATCCTGCAGCAGAAGCAGGCTGAGGCCGGCACACCGGCCGGCGATGCCGAAGTCGTGGCTCTACCGGCGGCGGAATAAGAAAATTCAACCGAGCGGTTGAATGGAAGGGCGGCTCGCGAGGGCCGCCCTTTTGTCTGTGATGGGGTCATGTTCAAGTCGCGGGGGAGGGCTCCCTCGAACCCGAAGCCATGCAAAACGGCAAAGGGGCTATGCAGAAGGTCCTATCGGCTCGAAAACCGCACCTATTGGCAATTTTGACACGCTTCGTGCTTGACGGGAGGCGAGTCGGCAGTTAAAGACCACCTCACTTTCAGGGCGGGCCGTAAGACGTATTGTTCCTGCAGTCGACGAGACGCGGAACTGAGTTCTTAAACGCTGCCTCCGGACTACCAGACACAGTTCCGGTCATGATCGTTGCGCCCCGCGTTGCGATCCTCTGTGGGTGTCGCGCTTGCATCCCCCAAAAGGGAAGCTGGCGCGGTTTCGTTTTGCGTGGATGCTCACGCAGGGCAAAGCAGTGCGTTCGTAAGGGCGTACTAATCGATGTTGAAGGGCGAACGATGCCAACCATTAGCCAGCTGATCCGCAAGCCGCGCGAACCGAAAGTGTATCGCGAGAAGGCGCGCCACCTGGAAGCATGCCCGCAGAAGCGCGGTGTGTGCACTCGCGTGTATACGACGACCCCGAAGAAGCCGAACTCGGCTTTGCGTAAGGTTGCCAAGGTGCGTCTCACCAATGGCTTCGAGGTCATCGGCTACATTCCCGGCGAAGGCCATAACCTTCAGGAGCATTCCGTGGTCATGATCCGCGGCGGCCGCGTGAAGGACTTGCCCGGCGTCCGCTATCACATTCTCCGCGGTGTCCTCGATACCCAGGGTGTCAAGAACCGTAAGCAGCGCCGTTCGAAGTACGGCGCGAAGCGTCCGAAGTAAGGGAAGATTTCACCATGTCCCGTCGCCATCGTGCAGAAAAGCGTGAGATCATTCCGGATCCGAAGTTCGGTGATCTCGTCGTGACCAAGTTCATGAATGCCATCATGTATGATGGCAAGAAGTCGGTTGCCGAAAAGATCGTCTACGACGCTTTCGACACCATTGAAGCCAAGGCCAAGCAGAGCCCGATCACGGTGTTCCAGGCGGCCTTGTCGAATGTCGCTCCGGCGATCGAGGTTCGTTCCCGCCGTGTCGGTGGTGCGACCTATCAGGTCCCGGTAGAAGTTCGTCCGGAGCGCCGCCAGGCTCTCGCCATCCGTTGGATCCTCAGCGCGGCTCGTAACCGCAACGAGAAGACCATGGAAGAGAAGCTGTCGGGCGAGCTGCTGGACGCCTCCAACAATCGCGGCAACGCCGTGAAGAAACGCGAAGACACGCACCGGATGGCCGAGGCCAACCGCGCCTTCTCGCATTACCGCTGGTAAGGCTGGAAGCAGGATCGAGGATCATACGATGGCCCGTACGCACGCGATCGAGGACTACCGCAACTTTGGTATTATGGCGCACATCGACGCCGGTAAGACCACGACGACCGAGCGGATCCTTTACTACACCGGCAAGTCCCACAAGATCGGCGAAGTCCATGACGGCGCCGCCACGATGGACTTCATGACCCAGGAGCAGGAACGCGGCATCACCATTACGTCCGCCGCGACGACCGCTTTCTGGCAGGGCAAGCGCCTGAACATCATCGACACTCCCGGCCACGTCGACTTCACCATCGAAGTCGAGCGTTCGCTGCGCGTGCTCGACGGTGCGGTGTGCGTGCTCGACTCGAACCAGGGCGTCGAACCCCAGACCGAGACTGTCTGGCGCCAGGGCGACAAGTACAAGGTCCCGCGCATCGTCTTCGCCAACAAGATGGATAAGACGGGCGCCGACTTCTACAAGTGCCTGGACGACATCGTGAAGCGCCTTGGCGCCAAGCCGATCGCCATTCAGCTGCCGATCGGTTCGGAGTCGAACTTCAAGGGCGTGATCGACCTCGTTCGCATGAAGGCCGTGATCTGGTCGGGTGAATCGCTGGGCGCCGAGTTCGATGCCAACCTTCCGATCCCGGAAGACATGGTCGAGAAGGCGAACGAATACCGCAACACGCTGATCGAAGCTGCTGTGGAACTCGATGACGACGCTCTCGCCGCCTTCTTCGACGGCCAGGAGCCGGACGAAGCGACGCTGAAGCGTCTCATCCGCAAGGCCGTCCTCACCGGCGCCTTCTACCCGGTGCTTGCTGGTTCCGCCTTCAAGAACAAGGGCGTGCAGACGCTTCTTGACGCGGTGGTCGATTATCTGCCGTCGCCGGTCGACGTGCCTGCCATCAAGGGCATCGATCCCAAGACCGAGGCGGAAGTCGAGCGCAAGTCCTCGGACTCCGAGCCGCTGTCGCTGCTCGGCTTCAAGATCATGGACGACCAGTATGGCGTCCTGACCTTCTGCCGCATCTATTCCGGCAAGCTCGAGAAGGGCATGTCCCTACTCAACTCCAGCCGCGAGAAGAGCGAGCGTGTCGGCCGCATGGTGCTCATGCACGCCAACAATCGCGAGGAAATCTCGGAAGCCTATGCCGGTGACATCGTCGCCCTGGTCGGCCTCAAGGATACCCGCACCGGCGACACGCTGTGCGATCCCGCGCATCCGGTCATCCTGGAGCGCATGGAGTTCCCCGAGCCCGTCATCGAGATGGCGATCGAGCCCAAGACCAAGGGCGACCAGGAAAAGATGGCGCTTGCGCTGATCAAGCTCGCCTCGGAAGATCCGTCCTTCCGCGTGTCGACCGATCAGGAGTCCGGCCAGACCATCATCAAGGGCATGGGCGAACTTCATCTCGACATCAAGGTCGACATCCTGCGTCGTACCCATAAGGTCGAGGTCAATGTCGGCGCGCCGCAGGTGGCCTTCCGCGAGAAGATCACCAAGCAGGCCGAAATCGACTACACCCACAAGAAGCAGACCGGTGGTACCGGCCAGTTCGCTCGCGTCAAGTTCATCGTCGAGCCGAACGAAGCCGGCAAGGGCTTCGAGTTCGAATCGAAGATCATCGGCGGCGCGGTGCCGAAGGAATATATCCCCGGCGTCGAAAAGGGCCTCCAGTCGGTTCTGGGTGCTGGCATCGTTGCCGGCTTCCCGGTCGTCGACGTCAAGGTCACGCTGATCGACGGTGCCTTCCACGAAGTCGACTCGTCGGCGCTCGCCTTCGAAATCGCCTCGCGTGCGGCCTTCCGTGAAGCCCTTCAGAAGGGCGGTTCGGTTCTGCTCGAGCCGATCATGAAGGTCGAGGTCGTGACTCCGGAAGAATATACCGGCTCGGTCATCGGCGATCTCAACTCCCGGCGTGGACAGATCCAGGGCCAGGACATGCGCGGCAACGCGAATGTCGTGAACGCCATGGTTCCGCTCATGAATATGTTCGGCTACGTCAACCAGCTGCGCTCCTTCACCCAGGGCCGCGCCAGCTACACGATGCAGTTCGATCATTACGAACAGGCGCCGTCCAACGTCGCTGCTGAAATCCAGGCGAAATACGCCTGATCCCTTTGATTTGAGTTTCATCCGCCGTTTCGGCGACAGGTGAAGGAGGCCCCGATGGCCAAAGAGAAATTTGAACGCACGAAGCCGCACTGCAACATCGGCACGATTGGTCACGTTGACCATGGCAAGACGTCGCTGACGGCGGCGATCACGAAGGTTCTTGCCGAGACGGGCGGTGCGACGTTCACGGCGTATGACCAGATCGACAAGGCTCCGGAAGAGAAGGCTCGTGGCATCACGATCTCGACGGCGCATGTGGAGTACGAGACGAAGAACCGTCACTATGCGCATGTGGACTGCCCCGGCCACGCCGACTATGTGAAGAACATGATCACGGGCGCGGCGCAGATGGACGGCGCGATCCTGGTTGTTTCGGCGGCTGACGGCCCGATGCCGCAGACGCGCGAGCACATCCTTCTGGCGCGCCAGGTCGGCGTTCCGGCGCTGGTGGTGTTCCTGAACAAGGTCGACATGGTCGACGATCCGGAGCTTCTGGAGCTGGTCGAGCTGGAGGTTCGCGAGCTTCTGTCGAAGTACGAGTTCCCCGGCGACGACATTCCGATCACCAAGGGTTCTGCGCTGATGGCGCTGGAGAACAAGTCTCCGGAGAT
>NZ_PUEJ01000001.1 GCF_002982075.1 Labrys okinawensis
TGCAAAGCAAACTTCTCAATAAACCATGACAAACAACTCTAATACCTGCCGCGGGGTGGAGCAGCCCGGTAGCTCGTCAGGCTCATAACCTGAAGGCCGCAGGTTCAAATCCTGCCCCCGCAACCAATTCTGTCATAAATCAATGACCGTCCTGATCTGATTGACCGGGGCGGTTCTTGCGTGTGGCGAGCTGAAGTGGCCTTGGTGCCAGCTCGTTCAAGTCTCGTCTGTTCGATCCAGTACAGCTCTAGCAGACTTGATGTTTGCTGCTCACGCAGGCGTTGCCGGTTGCTCCAGCGTCGCCGCTATCTCGCCATAGTGAAGCATTTGCCAACAAGCCCAGTTCTCGAATTCGACCAGGAGATCGTTCTCGAGATGAATGAGGCTCCCGGCTTCGATGACGAACCAATTTGCCTGCCTGGCCTCGTCCAGCAAATTGCCGACATGAGCGCGCGAAACCTGAAAGCGCGCAGCCAAAGCGCGCAGGCTGAGAGGAACGGCCTGGGGACACTCCTTGACGGTCGCGGCGTAGTGGGCACCGATGATGGCCGTCAGCAACGGATAGCCGCAATCCCGGCCAGCAAAATGCAAGACCCGCTGGAAAGGGTGGATGAGGGTGCCGTCGCCGAGGACGAAAGCTGCGGAGCGCTGAAGGAGTACGCCCAGCCTGTCGACATCCGTCAGGGCAATGGCCCAGGCTGGCCGCCAGGTCTCGATTTCATCCAAGGCCGAGACGAAGAGGCGGCCGGAGCGTCCAATTTCCTCCACCATCACGGCGGCGGGTTTGAGCGGTTTTCCTCGACCACCAGCAGGTTCGACCGTGCTTTCCAGGAAGCGGCCGGCTTTCAACGCCGCGACGAAGCCTGCTGTCTGGCGGGCGCTCGACGGAGTGACCTTCTGGAGAGCTGCCAGCGTCGGTGAAGGGCCCTGGCCTTCACGCCAAGCATAATAATTATGAATCAGGAGATAGGCAGCGACATAGCGTTCAAACTGATCGAAGAGCTTATAAATCGGCCATACGACAGGCGGCTTAGCAGTCATGCGATGGCAATAGCGAGCTACAGCCGGCTTGAACCCCGGCGCCAGACGCAAACTGGCGGCGCGGCGCATGAAGGATTCGCTCAGCCGCCGTGCAGGGCGGCGAACGGATATTGGTAAGTCCGCATGTGCTTCAAGCTTCAATATAAAGAATCCTGCAAAGTTTGGACTCGGGATTCCAGTTCTTTGCGCTCACCATCGAGGGGTATCGATCATCTCACACCGGCACAGCTAAGAACCCCACAGTTCTTTGGCGCATGCTCAATATACCAGGATGGGTTCTATGTGCGACCAACATGCAATATCCCTGACGCGCCGCAGACTCCTGGCGACCGGCCTTGCTGGCGCATTTGTTGGCGGGCTCGCCTTGCCCGCTGCAGCGCAGCAATCAGAGACACCCCCCGCTCAGAACACCATATCACCCGACGAAGCATTGAAAAGGCTGCTTGAAGGCAACGCGCGCTACGCCAGCAACTCGTCGCAGAATCGTGATTATTCGGCAGGACGAGAGGCTCGTTCCAGCGCGCAGTATCCCATTGCTGGCCTTGTGAGTTGCGCGGATGCGCGTGTTGCTCCCGAACTGGCATTCGACCAAGGCCCCGGCGATCTTTTCGTTGTGCGCGTCGCAGGTAATTTCGTCAATGACGACGGTCTGGCCAGCCTAGAATATGGTGTCAAGTTCCTGGGCATGCCGCTCATTGTGGTGTTGGGGCATTCCAATTGCGGTGCCGTGGCCGCAACCATCAAGGTGCTCAAGGACAAGGTCGCGTTGCCAGGCCATCTTCCGCAACTTGTTGGAGCCATCAAGCCGGCTATCGATCGTGCCGAAAAGGCCAAGGCCTCCGATGCCCTTGCCGAAGCAACCCTTCAGAACATACGCTACAATGTGCGTAAGCTCGAGAAAGCAGGTCCCATCATCGCCGATTTCGTTGCCAAGGGTAAAGTCAAGGTCGTGGGCGGCCTTTATGACATCGCCACCGGCAGAGTGAGCTTGGTGTGAGATATGTCTATATCGGAATGTTGCCCTGGCGTACGGCAAGGGCCGGAAGGTAACAACCGACCCGCTCGATGGACGATCTCGGCTTCAGGTTCTCAACCGCTCAACGCTGCACCGCCTCCTCCCGGCTAATTGTCACGGAGGGGATCCGTGGCAAGTTCGTGGCAGCCGTCGGCGAACGTCTCATCGTCGTGAATGACGCGCTGAGGACCGGCACACATATCGGGCCGGTCGTCGACGAGATGTAGCTCCAGCAGGATTCTATTTGTTGTTGGATACTTCGTTCTGCGACATCTTTGATGTGCCATCAAACGAATGCCAGTTTGCGTGCAGACGATTGTTCTTCGATCTGCGACACTGCCCTTTGATATAACTTTCCGGCCATTCGGACCGGCAGCGTTCGCCCTCCAGCCCATGGCATGCCGGGATTGAACAACCAAGGCCTTCTAAAAATTGCGAGTTCGTGGAGCGCCAACTCCCAATAGAAAGACACCCGCTTACACTCCAACCCTGCAGAAATTTTATGCGGAGACATGCGCAAGCCGCATAGAACTCGCGTCATTTTTTCGATAGTAATTCTTCCTGGAAGACGCGATTCACGGCGTTGGGTGACACATTGCAACGAAGAAAATGTGCCACGCTTGCATCTGTTTTGACGATCTGCTTGGCAACGACGATGCTGACCTGCATTGTTCGCCCGGCCTCGTTGAGGGCACAGAGCTGGACGGGCGCCGTCGACAATGATTGGATGAATGCGGCCAACTGGACGCCCGCCACGCTGCCGACCAGCGGCGATGCCGTCAGCATCGACACCACCACGCCCAATACTGTCATATTGGGAGTTTCAGGCGCCGAAGCGCCGGCCAATGTCGCAGATTTATCGGTCGGCTCCAGTGGCGTGGGCGCCCTTACCATCCAGGCCGCAAGCACGCTGTCTTTATCCGACCGCGGCGTGATCGCGGATGAAGCCGGCTCACAGGGAACGGTGACCGTCGCTGGGGACGGCTCGGCTCTCACCGTACAGAACGAGCTCGAGGTCGGGAATGCCGGTAAAGCCGCGCTGATCGTGCAGGGCGGCGGTTCTGTCGAAGCGGGCACTGTCGTGGTGGCGGCTCAGGCCGGCTCCACCGGGACCATCACGGTCGACGGTGAGGGTTCTACCCTGTCGGTTGGTTCCTCTTTCCTGATCGCAGGGTCCGGCGACGGCGCGCTCACGGTCGAGAATGGCGGCAAGGTCATTGCCGGTGACGATCTGACGATCGCGGGCCTCGATGGTTCTTCGGGGAGCCTCGCGGTCAATGGCGGCGGTTCGTCCCTGTCCGTCGAAGGAGGGATCGCCATCGGCACAGGAGGGAAGGGCTCGCTGACGGTCACCGCCGGCGGACAGGCCAACGCTGCCGAGGGTGTCAGCATCGGTGGGGCCACAGGGTCCGGCGTACTGACGGTGGACGGCGACGGTTCGAACTTCCACAGCGATTCATTTCTGATAGTCGGCGCCGACGGGGCGGGCAGCCTCTTGGTGACCAATGGCGGCACCATCGGCGCCGACAGCGAGATCACCATCGCCGATCATGGCGCCGGCGAGGCCACGGTGAGCAAGAACGGATCGACACTGACGACGGCCGATCTGAGTGTCGGCGTGCATGCTGTCGGGACGCTGTCCGTCAATGCCGGCGGCACAGTCCGCGCGGACGATGTCACGCTCGGCGTCGGCCAGGATGGCAGCGGTTCGGTGGCGGTGGCCGGGAAGGGGTCGTCGATCTCGACGGGAACGCTCACCATCGGCTTGGCCGGCATCGGGCAATTGATCGTCAGCGAAGCCGGAACCGCCAGAAGCGGCGGCGGTATCATTGGCGGGGCCGCAGGCGGAAGCGGTACGGTTACGGTGGATGGCGCGGGGTCGAGCTGGACCGACAGTAAGGCGGTGACGATCGGCGATGCGGGTAGCGGTATATTGACCGTGGTAAACGCAGGGCGCGTCGATACCAATGCCGGTATTCTCGGCAATACCGCGACCGGAAGCGGCACGGCGCACATCGCGGGAGAAGGCTCTGTCTGGACCAATGCCGGGGCATTGACCATCGGCAATGCCGGCACGGCTCTCTTGAACATCGATACTGGCGGAGCGCTTGTGAGTGCCGCGGCCTCCATCGGTTCGAAAGCAGGCGGTAGCGGCACCGCGGTCATCGCTGGTTCGGGTTCCTCATGGATCGCCCGCGGTGCGGTGACAATCGGGGACCAGGGCACAGGCAGGCTCGACGTCATCGATGGCAGTAGGATGGTCGCTACGGGTGGCGTTCTCGTGGCATCGCAAGTGGCCGGCAAAGGGACGCTCAACCTTGGCAGTCAGGGGGAGTTGCAAACGCTTGCCCTGACGGCCGGCAAGGGCACGGCCCAGGTCAATTTCAACGTCGGCGTCCTGAAGGCTCTCGCGAACAACGATGCTTTCATTTCGGGCTTTTCCGGAACCCAGCTCAACATCCAGGCCGGAAACCTGACGATCGACAATGCAGGATTTCGGATCGCCACTTCCAGTCCCCTCACCGGTAGCGGCGCGTTGGTCAGCCAGGGATCGGGCATGCTGATCACCAATGCCGATAACAGCTATGCCGGCGGAACGCGTGTCGCCTCGGGCATATTGGCCGTTGGCGATGCGGCCCACGCCGGTGCGGCCCTGAGCGGCGGCGGCGGCATAGAGGTTTCTGCCGGGGCAATGCTGGGCGGCTATGGTAGCGTCACCGGGACCTTGACCAATAGCGGCATCGTTGCGGTCGCCAATGCGATCGATGGTTTCGGGAACGGACATTCCGGGACCTTTACCGTCAATGGCACCCTGTTGAACAATGGCGTGGCCAAAGTGGCCGGCACCGGCGTCGGCAATGTTCTGAGCGTTGCTTCCTATGTCGGGGGCGAGGGCAGCGCCATTGTCCTCAACACCTATCTCGGCGCGGACAATTCGGCTTCGGACCTTCTGACCATAAACGGGGGCACGGCGAGCGGACATTCCATTCTTGCGATCCATAATGCCGGCGGCCAGGGCGCTGCGACCGTCGGCAACGGTATCCGCGTCGTGGCTGCCGCCGATGGCGCTACGACCGACCCGAATGCTTTCTCGCTGGCGTCGGTCGTCGCGGCCGGCGCCTATGACTACAACCTGTTCAAAGGAGGGGTCGGCTCGAGCGTCAACGACCAGGACTGGTATCTGCGCACGGTGGGACTGAGTGCGTCGGCCCAGACGGCGGTCGCCTACCCAGACATTCTGGGCAACTTTGCCGGAGCCACCCTCGCCATGCTGCAGCAACGCAACGCCAGCCGCATTCCGCCGCGATGCCCACCCGGCGGGAACCTGGGGCAGAGGCCGGAGATGGCAGGTCGGCCGGATGATTGCTGGGCCGGCCGCGTGGCAGAGCCGATATTGCAGGGCGCTGGCGCCTGGGGCCGGATAGGCGGCCAGGCCGCCTCCTATGATCCCAGACAGGGCAGCGCCTACAGGCAATGGCTGGGCTTCATGCAAGCGGGCTATGAAGGAACCGCTCTGGAGACGACCGCCGGCTTTGCCACCGTCGGTCTCTACGCCAGCATAGGCACTTCCAAAGCCACGATCGATGTGACCCGCGATCCGGTCACTGGAATGGCGCGGAGGGGCAGGATCTCGACAACCGGCTATGGTGTGGGAGCCGACGTCACCTGGCATGGCAATGACGGCCTCTACGCCGATCTCACCGGCCAATTCACCTGGTTCGAGAGCAGCCTTTCCGACAAGGTCGGAGGCCATGGCGAAGGTTGGGCGACCGCAGCTGCTCTGGAGGTGGGAAAGCGCTACAGCCTGGCGCCGGACTGGACGCTCGTCCCATGGGCACGACTGGCCTATACCGACGTGCACGTGGATGGCTTCACCGATCTCTCTGGTGCCGCTGTCCGGTTCGACCGGGCCGAGAGCCTGCATGGCCTTGGCGGTCTCCGGCTCGAAAAGCTTGCCAGCTGGCGGGACGCCGGCGGCCAGGCACATAATCTTCTGATCTACGGCACGGCGGGCCTCGACTATGCCATCCTCGATGGTACGAGACTGGATATCGGCGGCACCTTTCTCACCCAACGAAATCAACGGCTGTGGGGTGACATCGGCATAGGTGGCTATTATGCCTGGGGCGCCGCCTGGGTCCTCTATGGCGAAGCGGGCTATTCGATGGCGCTCGGCCCTCGCTCGGGCAGCGAAAACCATGTCCTCAAGGCCACTGCCGGCCTGCGCCATACCTGGTGAAGGGAGACGACAGGGAAAGCGCATGCCGGGCAAAGATGACATCGCCGTTGACTGCAGAAGAAAGGCCATAAGGATAGGGAGTGTGGCCCTTGTCGCGATGGTCGTGACGATCGTCGCTGCGGACGGTGCCGAGAAACAGCTGCCCGCGCCCGCCGCCGCAGGAGCCGTCATCCCCGCTGCGCCAGTACAAAGCCCGCCTCCCGCCAGGGCGACTGGAGAGGGGCAGGTCATCATCCCCTTGACGTCAGGTCCGGCACCTGCCGTCTCTCCAGAGACCCCGCGCTCGGCGCCATCCCAATCGGATTTGGCGATCATTCCACTGGCGCCGTCGAAGCCGGCTCCAGGCTTCACGGTCCATCAGCCGGCCAATCCGTCTGCCGCAAGCCCCGCCTCGTCAAGCTCGGCGATTATTCCCCTTGCGCCCATGGCCGCGAAGCCGTCGCCGGCTGCTCCTCCGGCAGCGCCTGTCGAGAGCAAAGCGACGACGGGCTCGACAACGGTTCGGACACTGGTTCCCGGGGATACGGCGGAAGATGGCGCGGCTGGGGATCGTCACGTCGATGAGACAGCCCTGGCTTATTTCGCGCGAAATGGCGAAACCAGCCGGTACATCAGCGAAGTGACGCGCCTGCAGTCTCTTTATCCCGGCTGGGTTCCGCCAAAGTCTCCCTCCCAGTCGCCGTCGACGACCGACGCAAGACTCGCCACCTTGTGGCAACTTTATGCCGAGGGGCGGCTTGCAGCCGTCCGAGAAGCCGTCGCCTTGCGCCAAAGGTCCGAGCCGAACTGGTCTCCCCCTCGGGACCTGATGGCCAGGGTAACGGTTGCGGATACACGCGAACGCATTCTCGCGGCCTCCAATGCCAAACGATATGCTGAGGCGGTCACCCTCGCTGCCGCCACACCCAGTCTGCTCACCTGCGGCGATGTCGAGGTTCTCTGGCGCGTGGCCGAGGCATTCGGACAAACGGATCGCCGAAGCCGGGCGTTGGATGCCTATCGTTACATTCTCACCAAGTGCAGCGATCCCGATATCCGGCTGGCAACGCTGCAGAAAGCCGCCGCTTGGCTCTCCCCCTCGGAACTCGGGCCGCTGCAAACTCTGGGAGCAGACGCAAGCACCGGCGACGGGTTCCGTTCCATCCGCGAGGCATTCGCCCGAGATGCTGTCACGGCCGCCGCCGAGGATCCGGCCAAGCCGCTCGGCGCGGCCGATCTCAAGCTCTTCCAGGCCATGGCCGAGGCCAATGGCGCGGCTGCCGACGCCTTGCTGATGGGAAATTTCTTCCTGCACCGCGACAACTTTGTGCAGGCCGAGCACTGGTATCGTCTCGCCTTCGCGCGGAACGCCTCCGCCTCTTCGGCAAATGCGCTGGCTGTCGCCCTCCTTGCGCTCAAACGGCCGGCAGAGGCGGAGACCCTTCTCTCTCCCTGGCAGAAGAACGACGACGAGGCGCGCAGGACTTACCTGCGGATCACGGCCGATCTCCTGTCGGCCAGGCCTCCGGCTTCTCTCTCACCGGGTGCCCTGTCGCGCATGGCGGCAGCCGTAGCCGCCAAGCGTGACGTCTCGCTGGCTCAGGAATTCGGCTGGTACGCCCACAGTTTCAAGCAGGACGTGACGGCGCTTCGGTGGTTCGCGACGGCCCTCAGCTGGCGCCCCGATGATGAAACCTCGGCCTATGGTTTCGCCGTGGTGAGCAGATCCATGGGGCGGCGTGATGCCCTCAATGATGTGGTCAAGGCGTGGGGCAGCCGTTCGCCTCGCATCCGGGCGCTGGCGCAGCTGCGCTGAGTCTCTCTCCCGCTGCGAGATTGCCGCGATCAACTGAACATCAACTGTGGGGGTTGTTCGCGCCGGTATCTCTCCGTTTCCGATCTGCCACGGAACCCATAGGCATCGCTTCTCAAAAGCGGCTATGGGTGGCCTCCTTGACGGCCTCGATGGCCCCCGCTGCCTCGGAGTTGCCAGTCGCGGCTACCGCTTCGAACACGCGGCGCGCCTCGGCGAAGCGCTGCAGGTGGAAATAGGACCAGCCTCGCAACATCAGGAGATCGGTCTGTTCCGGCGCAAGGCTGGCGCGCGTGTCCAGTGCCATCAGGGCCTGGGCATAGCGTCCCCCCTGATAGTCCTTGAGGATGCGCTGTGTGAGAATGGACAGATTGAGCTCCCTGGCCCTACCGGTCGGCTGAGAGGCCTGGGTGGAGGCCGCGGCCGCCTGGGATGTCAGGCCCAGCCTGAGATAGGCCAGAGACAGGCCGTAGGCGGCATCCTGCCTCTGCTGGGCCGATCCGGCTGACAAGGCCGCCTGAAAGACGACGACCGCCTCGGACGGCCGATCGAGCTTCATCAGGCACCATCCGCCGGCAACCCCTCCAGGACAACTTCCTCGTCCTGCAGACGTAGCGGCCGGCGTGGCCGCGGTCTGGCGCGGGCGTGTTGGTGCGCGCCTGGCGGGCCTCTCGGTCACCATCGGCTGGTCGGCGATCGATTGCCCCTGATCAGCTTGAGGCACAGGCATAAAGACCTGCGGCTGGGAGGCCGGCATCGCCTGCGGCACTTGTCCCGGTAGCATCGCGGCGACCGGCGCCGACCCTCCCGAAACGGGCTGCTGGGGCGCAGGCCCAGATAGAACCGGCGCTTGCGGGAATTGCGATGGCTGGGAAGGTTGCTGCATCCCAACCGTCCAGGGAGCCTGGGTCGCCGGACCGGTCTGCGGGTTCGTTCGCGCCAACTCACGGGCGAGTGCCGGATCGAGGAGAGCGCGAATGCGCAGCGAGCGTTGACCCCAGGCATTGACCACGCTTCGGACCATGTCGCGCCGGTTCATGCCGAGATTGGCAATGGCGAGGCCGTAGGCGGAAGGTTCATCGTCGGGCTTCCAGCTCAAGGCGGCCGCGAACCAGCGGGCGGCCGTCTCCTCCTGGCGATAGTAATGGGCAAACCAGCCGAGTTGCTGCGCGGCGGCGGGATCACGTTGCGCCGCCACGGCTGCCACAACGCGGGCGAGGACCTCCGCGGTCAGTGCCGGCGGCGGCTGCTGGGCCAGCAGATTGGCGATCGCCGCCATATAGCTCTTGCGGGCCCCGTCATTGGCATCGTGCCAGGGAGCCAGAATGGCTTCCGCCTCCGCCGCCCGCTTGAGATCGATCAAGGCCAGGGCAAGGCCCTCCGCGGCAGCCGCCGTATTCTGCCGTTCGAAAGCCCGGCGATACCACTGCTCGGCCTGCGTGGAATCGCCATGCCCGCGAAAATAACCGCCCAACAGCAGCGCATCCCCCGGCGACTTGTCGGTCCTGGCGATGTCGCCGAGTAATCGTAAGTCGGACGGATCGACCACCAGCTTGGGATCTGCGCCTCCGGCCGCAACCGCGTTGCGCGCCAGCCCTTCGCGGATCGAGCGGAACTCGTCTCCATCGGTTCCGGAACGGCCGAGAGCCAGCAAAGGCTCGATATCCGAGCGAGGCAGCAATGTCATTGCTTTTTGCATGGTCGAGAGACGATCATGCGGATCGGTACAGGAGGTAAGGATATAGCGGTAAGCATCCTGGGCCCGCATCTTGCGATCGGTCTGTGCAAAGGCTTCGGCCAAGCGCCAGAGAACATCGACATCGCCGCAGGTGAGCAGGCTGGGCGTCATCGTCGCCAGCTCGATTACGGTCATATATTGCTTGGCGTTCGATGCGTTCACGAGGCGCTCGCGCGTTTCCGCCACCGCAAGACGGTCGAGCAGGTCCTTGGGCGGGATCCAATCGCGTTCCCTGCCCTGGCGGGCAACGATGGCAGCGCGCGCAGCGGCGAACTGCCCTTGCGAATAGAGTTGCCACAAGGAGTCGAGCTGGGGGTCGGAGACCGGCGGCGCCTTGAGCGGATCGTCGGGCGGCACCCAATCTGGATAGAGCGAGCGCAAGCGCGCGATTTCGGTGTTCAGGCGCCGAGTATCGCCCTGGCGCGCAAAATAGCGCAGCGCCGTTTCATCGACCGCCGGTTTGGCGGTTTGTTCCGCCACCGCCGGCGGAGGTGCCGCTTCGGCTGGCGCGGGGGAGGGCTGCAGCGGGGCCGCCGGCTGGGGCGCCGCCGATGGTGCCGGAGGGGGAGCAGGGGGAGGCTCGTCGCTTCTTGGCGTCAGGATCTCGGCGGCCTGGGCGCTTCCGGGCCTTATGACAGGGGCTGACGGCGCCGCCTCTTGCTGGCGCCAGGAAGATGATTGGGCGTCCGGCTTGGGCCATGGACCGGTGATCTGCCAGGCAACCAAGGCCAGCAGCACCAATCCTGGTATGACGATACGCAAGCCGAACGGTCTCACAGGCACTCCGGGTAATGTTGCGCAACGGCCGAAAGGGCCAGCAGATAGAGGGTGGCGGGGTAGTACACTTCCAGCTTCGGCGATCGCAGTTCGGTGGGAACCGGCTTGTGGTCGAGAGCGCATTGCAGCACGGCCCCGATCATCCGATAACCTGGATCGTCCATGGCGCCGATCTGCTTGTCGCCCGCGAGATCGAAGATGGGCGGTGCCGCGGTGCCATTTCCCCAGGCCTTGGCGAACGGCTTGAGCAACGCCTGGTCATTGTTGCCCGCGCGCAGGAGATAAAGCGGGATCCGCACGGCATCATAGCTGAAGCGAGGCTCGAAGCCCGTCGCCAGGGCCGGCTTGGCTGATTTCAGGGATATCCAGTCGGCAGGAAGTTCGGCACTGCCGAAGCGGGCATCCCGTATCAGTCCTTCGCCGCTCGCGGCCAGCGCCTTCCAGTCTGTATTGGGCGCCAGGCGCGCCAATACCGGCAGAGCCTCGAAGATCCAGTAGGACAGATTGAGCACCGGTCCATCGGGCCTGTCCTGCGGGCCGAAACCCTTGACGCCTGGCATGAGGACGGTGTGCGCGCCAACCCGGCGCACAAGCCGCTGTCCGATCGCTTCCGCCATGTTGCGGGAGGTTTCGGTCCAGGATGACACCTCCCACAGATTGCCGCCCAGGGCGAGTGCATAGGCAATGAGGATGTCGCCGTCGGCCGCGTTGTTGACGTCGGTGACATGCGGCTTGCTGTCGGGGTCCCAGCGCCATACCGCCAGCCCATCGTCGCGCAGCAGCATTTCATTATGGGTAAAAGTCCAGATGCGCGTGAAAGTCGCGCGATCGAGTGCCAGCACCGAGAGCAGGAGACCGTAGCCCTGCCCCTCGCTATGGCTGATACTTTTGTTGGCCGTATCAATGACGCGGCCGTCCAGCGTCACGAAGCGGTCGCGCCAGGACTGCCATTGCTCTGTCGAAAGAGTGCCGGGCTTGGCCGGCTGCCCAAACGAGGCCGCCCCGCCCTGGCTGGCCGTCAGCATGAATGTCGCGATCATTGCGATGGTAACCAGCAGACGAACGGAGCCGAACATGCGGCGCTCGATCATTGAGAGATTCTCCGGCCTATGCGGGATAAGAGCAAAGCTGTCGCGAGGCCGAGCAGGAGGCAAGCCGCAAAAAGCAGGAATGCAAATGCCAGGAGGTTCTCCGAGAGCCAGTTCGCGGCGATCAGACGCAGATTGGTGAAGGAGAGAGGTTGGGTGGCGGTGAGAGAGGAGGTGGTAACAGGCTGGATCTGCACTTCGGCAAGGCGGGTATTGTAGGTCGCCAAGCGTCCGGAAAGCTGAAACCATTGCGGGCTGGACGTAAGGGTATTGGCACCGGCACGCAGTTCCCTGGTGCTTGGTGCCGTCAGCAGCGTCCAGGTCTTGTTGCCGCTTGGGCTCGGGCCTTGTGCGATCATGGCCGAGGTATCTCGCGAAGGATGAAAGGCCACGTCGCGGCTAGGCAGGAAGCGAAGGGTCTGGCTGGATACCTGGAAGGTCCGCTGGAGCCAATCCTGAAAGGAACTCACATTGCCTCGCCAGCCACCACCTTCTGCTTTCAGTGTGTCGCGCCAGCGATCGAAGGTTTCCTGGGTATCAGCGGGTTCAGTTGCGGCCACGGGCAGCGTCGCAAGCGTCGGGCCCGGCGGATTTCCAGCAGCGGCCGAAGGGAGGATGGGTTCATCGTTGTGGGGTTTCCAGCCAGTGCGCAGCTGTTCATCGAGATTGAGTTGCGCTGGCACCTGCTCGGGAATATCCGGAGCCGGCGCAACGAAGAGGGCATGGCGGTCGTCGAGAGAGGGCGCATTGGGGTCGATGTTGATTAAGCGCCCCGCGGCTAAAGCCATGCGCGCCAGAAGCGTCGCGGTTGCCGACATCACCGGGCTGTCATATCTGCTGACCACCAGCGCCACCGGATCGACGGCACCATTATAGGGAAAAGCAGTGCCCTGCAGCGCTGCTAGGTTCGGCTGCTGGGCGATGCGCGCATAGTCCGGCATCACGAATTCACTGCTATCGAACAGGGCGAAACGATTATTGCCTTTGGTCGGTCCCGCCGCACATTGCGAGTCCATCGTCGTGAAGAGCTGTGCCTCGAAGGTGACGCGGTTCGGCCCCGGACGAAAATGCGTCATGGGAATGCGGATCGGCAGATGTCGCAGGATTTCACCACCGCTGGTTCGCAGAGGCGTGGTGGCGGCTATGTTTCCGTTGACATAGATATCAAGATGGCTGCCAGGCAGCACCTCGCCGCTGTAAGCGGCATCCAGCAGTAGCGTCGCCTCGCCTGCGGAAACCGAGTAGAAGTCAGAAGGCAAGCCGATCTGGAATTCGGTCCTGAAGCGGCGGCCGGCGAACTCCTGGGTGGGAACGCCGAGACTGGCAAACCTGACATGGCTTTCCCGCAGCAGGAGCGGCGGATTTGGAGCGAACCACCGACTCGTATCGAGCATGTCACGGATGTTTCCTCGCGGGCGGTCGACCAACGCGCCGACCGCGTCGACGGCCTTGGAGACGGAAGCGGCATCGGGCCCCGACACCAACAGTGTCGACGGGCCGAGCGCTGGATCGTCTACGAATGTCACGATGGGGCGGGAATCGGCGTCCCTCGGCACGGTGCGCAGCAACGGCCGTACCTCCTCCACGGTGCCGATCACGGCCGTCACGGTTCCAGGCTCGATCGAATCTCCCGTGCGATCGGTAACCAGAACATCCAGGTTGGGCATGCCGATGAGAATGGAAGCAGCCTGAGCGAAGCGCAGGATCGGGTTAGCGGACGCCTTGGCGCCGAGGGATGGCGCGATGATGCGCAAATGCGTCAGGCCGTTGGCATCGGGAGCCGTGGCGGCAAGATCCTCCACGCGCGACAATCGCGCCGCTGCCGAGGAGGCGAAATGAAAGGCTGTGGCCACACTGTCGATTTCGGTGCGTAACTCGTAGGTGGAGTTGATAGTGCAATCCGTACGGTGACGCTGGACCACCTGGAGCCGGACGAGATTTGGCCCGGCCTTCAGAAGATTGGCAGGCAGTTCGGCGGAAAGCTTGCCCGTCTGGTCGGAAGCCGTGATCGGCGAATCGAAAACCGTCTGATTGTTGATGGACAGGATGAGGCGGGATGCTTCAGGCGCCACCACGACGGAGGCCTTATAGCCCAAGGTCAGCGTGGTCGGGCTCGCGACTTGATTCTTGGTCAGAACGACATACCAGGCCCGGCTGTCGACTTCCCCTTCGAGGACGAGATGCCGAAAAGGCATCAGAGGCCGGTCGAAGGTTTCGGCCTGAGCCGCTTCGACTTTGGGCAGTGCCGATGGGGGAGCAATCACCTGCGGCGAGGGCGGGGGTGTCGGATCGACAGCCGGTGGCGGGGCAGCGGGCTGGGGCGCCGGATTGGCAGTCGGTGTCGGGGGAACCGGGCTGGGCAATGATGGCGACAAGGCGGGCGCCGGCGCGTTGCTCCTCTCGGGCGCCATGTCGAAGGGAGATGCCGATTGATCAGCCCGGGCATGGGACAGGCCTGCCAGCGGCAGCGCCATTGCGACCAGGATGAAGATCAGGCCTCTCACGTTGGCTCTCCCGCCCTTTGTTGCGGCACCGGGGAATCGGCCCTGGCCGGTACGGAAGCACGATAGAGATAGATCAGGCCGCGCACCGTTTGCTTGAGGGCCAGCGCGTAGAACCAGATGGTGCCGCGTAAGATGCCTGGATTGTAGCGACGGGCGGCCTGGAAGGCCGTCCAGCGGTCGGACGTTGCATAGAGGAGATCGGCTACGAGGCGGAAATGGATCGGGTCCGACGTCTGGAAGCGCACTCCTATCGTCGTGCTTCCGGCGCCGGCACTAACCCTTCGAACGACCACCGGCAATTCCGGCCTCCCGTCCAATCGCGACAATGGGGTAAAGCGGATCCGCAACAGGCTCTCGCGCTCGAGACCCTTGACGGCTCCGACGATGCTGATGCCTGCACCGTTGGTGGAGACATTCTCGATCATCGCCGGAATGACAGTATCGCCGAGTATCAACTCACAACGCCGGTCCGCCCTCACGCGCTGGCTCGACTGGCGCTCGCCACGCTCCGAGACCACGCCGAGCGCGCAGCCGGCCAGCAGAACGTTCAGCAGGTTCCACATGCCGACCACCAAGGTGACATCCGCCTTGTAGGGCTGTTCGATCAGGCGGAAGACCGTCATGCCCATGCCGGCGATCAGCACGCAGAAAAAGGCGAAGAGCGGCCAGGCTATTTCAGAAAGCCTGCTTTCCTGGACGGAGTCGTCCTTGGCCGTCACCCGGAAGGTCGGTTTGGTCGGATGCATGATGACCGATGCCAGCGCTGGCAGCAGATAGAGCGTCTGGGCGTATTCGTAGAGTTCCGAAATCCAGGGCCAACGATACGAACCATAAAGATAGTTCTGCATCATCAGGTTCACCAGCATGTAGGAGAGCGTATAAGACAGAAACTCCTGGCCGGAGGCGACGAAGATCTCAAGATTGAAGAACAGGTAAAAAAGCGGGGCGACGAGAAAGACGAGGCGCGCCAGGGGAAAGAACCAGAATAGAATACTCGACATATAGCAAAGGCGCTGGGAGATCTTGAGGCCGCGCTTCATGAAAGGACGTTGGAACAGCAATATCTGCACCATGCCTTGGGCCCAACGCGAACGCTGGCCGATGAAGCTGGCAAATGTCGCCGGCTGCAGGCCTGCGATCAGAGGCTTGTCGACATAGATGCTGTGCCAGCCTCGCGCGTGCAGTTCCATGGCCGTTTCGCAGTCCTCCGTGATGCTGCGGCCCTTGAAACCCTCGGTCGCCTCGAGAGCGGAGCGGCGAAGAGCCGCTGCTGAGCCGCAGAAGAACGAGGAATTCCACTTGTCGAGCCCGCGCTGGATGATGCCGTAGAACATCTCGTTCTCGGACGGCATCTTCTGGAACGTGCGCAGATTGCGTTCGATCGGATCCGGGTTCAGGAAGAAGTGCGGCGTCTGCACCATGAACAGGCTCGGATCATCCCGGAAGAAGCCGACGGTGCTATGCAGGAAGTCCCTGGCCGGAGCGTGATCGGCGTCGAAGACGACCACGATATCGCTGGAGGAGTGGGCGAGGCCGTTGTTGAGGTTGCCGGCCTTGGCATGCTCGTTGCGGGCACGGGTGAGATAGTTGGCACCCAATTCCTCGCATAGGCGTTTCAGCTGCGCATGACGCTGCTGGGCCTCCATTGCCGCCTGGAGATCTTTCGAGTTGCGTTTTTGCTCCGTGCCGCCGTCATCGAGGAGATAGACATGCAGTTTGTCGGGCGGATAATCCATGCCCAATGCTGCCGCGAGCGTTCCCGCCAGAAGTTCGGCCCCTTCATTGTAGCTGGGAATGAAGACATCCACGCTCGGCAGTTCATCGTCGCGCAGGCGCGGCGCCACCCGTGACGGAAGCGGCGTGGCGACAACGAAGAGCGACAGCGCCAGCATCGCGACACAGTACATTTCAGCCAGATAGACAATCAGCCCGACAATGAAATTCTCGGGCTGGTTTATCGGCGGCAGCGTGCTGGTGGTGCGCCAGTAGACGTAGCGCAGCACGATCGATGTTCCCAGGGCAAGCGCGATCAGGCGCCAGACGCCGGTCGGCTTGACCGCCTTGAGGAGCGCCATCGCGATCACCACGGTGGTGCCCGCGATGAGATGGGTCTGCTGGCTGATCGGCAAGGTTACCAGCACCAGCACGAAAAGAGAGGTGAGCAACCAGAACAAGACGACGAGAGCTTTTGTCATGGCTGTGTCCCCTGGGGAGGAGCCGGGATCACGGGTGGCGGCGGCACGGCGGCGGAACCGGCGCCCGCTTGCACGGCGGGAGGGGGAGGAATGGCAACGCCGGTGGCAGCCGGGGCCATGACAGGTGGTGGGGAGGCGAACACCCCGGCGCGCACAGGTGCTCGCTTACGGCGAGGGACCGCCGCGGCGGGAGCCGCCGGCGGAGGCGCTGCCGACAGAGGCGAGGGCCCGATCGGTGCGCCGGCGGCTCCGATATCCGGGGACAGGGGGCGTGGCGCCTGTGACCAACTTCCGCTCGACAGCGATGCGTTGACATTGAGGCCCATCATGGCGGCGACGAGGTTGGTCTCGGTCGCATTGGGACGACACAGGCGAAGACGGATGGAGACGGTGGCGCGCCGGTTGAACAGGGACACGTCGAGATCCGGGGTTGCGATGCGCTGCCAGGCGTAGATGCACAATTCACCGCGGGCGGCCCGGCCGAGCGCATAGCCGAAAGGTCCATACTGGTTCTGGACATAGGTCAGCGAACGGCGCATGGGCACTCCCGGCAGAGCCGTCTGGGCCTCGCCGGCAAGTTGTTCTTCATTGAGCGGTCGGTCCGCTAGCCTGTCCTCCACACCGGCAATCGAATTGCTGATGCCTAGAACATCGACCCGCAATTCGTTTTGTCCCGGCGCGGCTCCATCGGTGGCGAGCGCGATGGCCTGGCGCGTCGCATTGGCATAGGTCGTCTGGACGATCGATATTACCGGCGGCGCCCCCGGCCCCAGGGAGGCGAAGGCCGCCTCGGGCGGCACGACCGTGACCGAACTGGTATCGGAGACCACGGAGCGCGGCGTACTGCAGCCCCACAGAAGAGGCACTATGCTTGTGCAGAATATGATTGTGAAACGGCGAGAGATTTGTCGATTTCTTCTCCCTGACGAGTCACGTTGAACTGCCAAAGGATAACCTCCCACCCGGCGAGACAAACCCCTTGGATTCGCAAGGTGCTCCATGAACAAGCCATTTCACGCAATCAAACAATCAATATCGCAATGAATAACCATCAAAGCGTTTGCGTCAATATCTCCGCCAAAACATGGGATTACCTTAAGGTATATTACTCAAGGAATCGAACATTATTCCCAAACGTGACGTTCAACAATAAGCCATATTTCTAATATTATATGAATATATATTCCCGAAAAAATAAGTATATTTGTTATTTAAATTAAGTAGTCTTCGGATTTTTTGGAAGATCGACTAGAATTATAAACATATCATAAAAATTTCATGTATTTGATATTAAAATCATTATACAAAAGCATTGAAGTAAAAAATTTATGCAATATTAAATGAGTGAAAAACTGATAAATGGCGTTCAATGCATGAAAAACGCTTTGCGCCGCAATAGAATGGCGAGGTCGTGCTGAGTGCGATACACATCGCTATAAGTTAACAGGATATTGGAGCATGTGCACCTGATGGTGTATCTCTCGAATCGTTTTACGTCAGTGTTCGCCCGAAACGATCGTGGGCCAGCTATCCAGGCGAACATCGCCTGACCAAGCCCAACCATCCCTGGACCAATGGGCAGGTCGAACGCACGAACTGGACCATCAAGGAAGCGACCGTTCAGCGCTACCACTATGATCGCCACGAACAGCTCGAAAGCCATCTCTCCGACTTCGTGGCCTCAAATGCCGGGACTAAACACCTGGCGCACCTCCTTTCGGTTCATCAAGGTCGACCAGCTTGCCAGCCCCACACGCGGAAAGCCTGCCAAGCCGCTGCGCGACCGCGACGGTCCGTAAAACCAAGCCTGAACCTAGCCGTTCGCAGATAGATCCTCCTCACCACCGGCCGAAAGCACGATGCAATTACGACCAAGCATTTTGGCCTGGTAGAGCGCCTTGTCTGCACGGGCATATAGGCTGAGGGCAATGTCCTCCGAAGCTGCTTCGGTCACGCCGGCCGAGAATGTGATTCTGAGGTCCCGATGATCCTTTAAGGGCTGGGACACCCGAACGCGTGCGAGCATGCGTTCCAGTATGAGGACCGCCTCGTTTCCATCGGTCCGCGGCATAACAAGGACGAATTCCTCACCACCAACCCGCCCAAAACAATCTACACGTCTCAAGCCGGAACTGATCGTGCTTGCGAGAGCTCGGAGAATCTGGTCGCCTGCTGGATGACCGTACCGGTCGTTGATGGTTTTGAAATTATCGATGTCGAGGATTGCCAAGCAGCCGACCGGGCCCCCGGTTGCACCTTGCCGTCGGAGCATATCCTCGATACGGGCCATCACAAACCGCCGGTTTGCAACGCCGGTCAACTCATCAGTATAGGCGACCTTCACCGCGCTATCGCGGTCTTGCCGAAGGTCCCGAGTATGCGCATGCAAGGCAGTGATGTCGCTTGCCACGCAAAGCATCCAGCCGTCATCAAGAACGCTTTCCTTCATCCATAGCCATCGACCGTCCACGAGATCGGTTTCATAGGCCCGAAACGCAATCTTTCCCCGTCGCGACTGGGTCGATATCAGCCATTCATCGAAATTGCCGATCCGCAAGACCGTGCCTCGTCCCGCCTCGAAATTGCGACGCATGATCTCCGGCCAGGTCGGCTCCTCATGCTCCTCGATAAAAAAGGCCGAACGAAAGGCGGCATTCGCATACCGGAGACGGTCGAATTGATCGTAAAGCGCTATGAATATCGCCGACTGGTCAAACCCGGCTACCAGCCTGCTAAGGACCTCATTCATGAGGGGCACTTTAGCCTTGTTTTTCCAATCCACGCAAACTACTGGCGAGCATGTCGCCCTCAGTTCCGCAACTTTGCTGAGACCTCCGACGGCGTGGATGCGATCCCGGCAAAGTCTTTCACTCCACAGCCCGGCCAGGAGGGATTTGTACCGACCAGTGTGAAAACATGGGTAAAAACACACCGTGACGAGTTCAAAAAGGCCCGGTCATTTTTCGAGATCAGAGCGACTCGCTCCAATTAACTGCAACCGGCGGCATGAAGTGATCGCATGCGCAACGGGAGGACACGCTCACGGCCACTGCCACTGGAGCGCCTTTGGCGCGGCGGTGGCCGCGACGGAGTCGGTGCTATCTGATATAACATGGCGAATGCATTCTGCCGAAGACTTGGCCGAACGCGACACGATTTGCCCGAGACGTTGGATCTAAGTGCTTTCAATGGGCTCCGCCACCGGCACTACCGGATGGGATCCTGCGGGTGAACAATACGGCGACTGCCGCGAGCGCCAGCACGGTCCCGATCACGGCGAACGTGTCGCCGAAGCCCAGGATGAGTGCTTGACGATGGACGGTTGCACCGATCACACCGATGGCCTTGTGCTGGGCAAGGATCGCATCGGTTACGCCATGCGCCATGAAATACTGGGTCAGGTGATCGATCCGATCACGCACCTCATCGCGCACGAGCGTGACCGATTGCCCGATGATATTGGAGTGAAACTGCTCGCGCTTGGTGAGCACCGTTCCCAGCGTAGCCGTGCCGACGGCACCGCCCAGATTGCGCAGCATATTGGACAGGCCCGAGGCGGCACCGGCATCACTTGGTGCGATTCCCGCTGTGGTGATCACGCTGATCGGCGTCAGCACCAGCGCTTGACCGATGGCGCGCACGATGTTGGGCAGGAAGAACTGGTCGCCGGCATTGTCCGGCGACAGGTTGACATTCATGAAAGCGCTTGCCGCGAAAATGCTGATCCCGACGAAAGCGATGAAGCGCACGTCGAAATGTTTCAGCAGCAACGGCACGAATGGAATGATGAGGAGCTGCGGCAGGCCGGTCCAGGCCAGCACCAGGCCGATCTGCTCGGCATTGTAGCGCTGCACCTGGCCCAGATATTGCGGCAGGATGTAGACGGTACCGAACAGCGCTACCCCGACCAGCACGTTGACCACGATGCCGATGCCGAAATTGCGCTGCGCGAGCAGGCGCAACTGGACCAGAGGCTTCTTGACTGTCAGTTCGATGATGATGAAGGCGCTCAGGAACAATGCCGCTGTCAAGGCGAGCTTGACGATGAAGGACGACTGAAACCAATCATCCTTGTTGCCCTCTTCGAGCACGGTCTGCAGCGCTGCAAGCCCGATCGCCATGGTGACGATGCCGGCCCAGTCGCCCTCCTTGAGGAGCGAGAGCTGCATCGGCTTCTTTTCCAGCGTGAAGTAGAGCGCGGCGAACATGATCAGGCTCGGCGGCGCGTTGACGAAGAAGATGGTCTGCCAGCCATAATTCTCGGTGAGATAGCCACCGATGGTCGGGCCGATCGCGGGCGCGAAGGTAACCGACAGGGCGAACATGGCAAGGCCGATCGGCTGCTGGCCCTTGGGCAGGCGGGTCAGGACCATGGTGAAGGCCATCGGGATCAGCACGCCGCCGGCGAAACCCTGCAGGCCACGCAATACGATCATGGTGCCGAGATCGTGGGCGAAGGCGCAGGCGGCCGAGAACAGGGCGAATAGCGCCACGTTGGTCAGCATGTAGCGCCGAAACGAAAACACACGGCTGAGATAGTCGGTGAGGGGAATGACTACGATCTCGCCGATCAGATAGGAGGTCGAGATCCAGGCCCCATTGTCGACGCCAGTGCCGATGCCGCCCTCAATGTTGAGCAGCGAAGCGTTGGTGATCTGGATGTTGAGGATCGCCATGAAGGCGCCGATCATGGCAGCAAGCACAGCGATCCAGGCCGTTGTGCTGGCCTTGTCGGCGGGCTTGGCGGCGATAGAGGTGGGAATGGAAGAACCGAGCCGAACGGTCTGGGCCGATGATGACATCGCAGCCTCCTGCCATGGCTTTCTTGTGAAGAGGATCTCAGTTGGTGGCGGTAGCAGTTGCCGAGGCGATCCGCGTCGTCGAGGCCCTGGTGTCGATCGAGGGATAGACCGACATGCCGGGGCGAAGCACGACCGATGGCGCACTGGCTTCGTCCAGCACGATCTTTACCGGAATGCGCTGCACCACCTTGGTGAAATTGCCGGTGGCATTGTCCGGCGGTAGCAAGGCAAACTCCTGGCCGCTCGCAGGCGAAAGGCTGTCGACATGGCCCTTGAAGATCTGCCCGGGGAAGGTATCGACTTCAACTTCGACCGGCTGCCCCGCCTTGACGTCGGTGAGCTGCGTTTCCTTGTAATTGGCGACGATGTAGGCCTCATGGCTGGGAACCACCGCCATCAACTGCGTACCGGCCTGGACATATTGGCCGACCCGCAAAGTGCGATTGCCGACGACACCGTCGATGGGAGCGAGGAGATTGGTATAGGAGAGGTTCAGTTCGGCCTGATGCTGCGTGGCTTCGGCCCCGGCCAGCGCGGCTTCAGCTTGGGTCAGTTCGGCCCGGTTCACATCAAGCTGCTTGGTTGCCCTGGCGAGCACGGCGGTGTCGCGCGTGACCGCGGCACGGGCGGCAGCAATGCGAGAGGCGGCCTGCTGGGCATTCTGGACGCTGCCGAAACCCTTCTGGGCGAGCTCGGTATAGCGCTTGTCTTCCTGCTCGGCGAAAGTCTGGTTGGCGAGGTCGACCGTGACCGTTGCCTGAGCCGCGTCGATCTCGGCCTGTTCGGCCACCAGCGCCGCCTGTTTGTCGGCGATGGTCGCCTTGGCGGCCGCAACCTGCGCCTTGGCTTGTTCGAGTGCGACCCTGAAGTCGCGGTCATCGATGCGAGCCAGCACTTCGCCTGCCTTCACCGGTTGGTTGTCGTTCACCAGCACCGCTGCGATATAGCCCGACACCTTGGGCGCGATCGTGGTGCTGTCGGCCTTGACATAAGCATCGTCGGTGGTGACCAGAAAGCGCCCCACGGTCCAATAGTCCCAGCCATAATGGCCGGCACCCGCCATGGCGGCGAGGGCGACGCCTGCCAGTAACAGCCAGCGCATCGGGCGCATTTTTCTTGTCGGCTTGGGTGCGACGGGAAGGGACGGCTCATTCGCCAGCTCTATGCCAGGAATAGCCTCAGTCACGGGGACGGTCTTCTCATCGGTGACGATGACTTCATGCTTGCTCATGATCGGATCCTTTCCTGCTGGAGCCGCCGGAATGAGCTTGCTCTCATTTAGGAAAATTGGTATTTTCCCAAATACTCCCAGCCGTCGGTGCTGTCAATAGAATTTGGAAAATGACCATGGTCCTTAATGATAAAACGCCAAAGCGTCTGCGCGGACGGCCGCAAATCCGGCCGGATGCCGAGACAAGGCAGTTGATCGTCGCGGCGGCACGCCACGAGTTCCATGGTCGCGGCTATGCTGGTGCCAGCATGGGGCGGGTTGCCGAACGGGCTGGGGTCTCTACCAAGACCATGTACCGGCTCATCCCGACCAAGGCCGATCTGTTCCGCAGTGTCGTCGCGGACCGGATCTCGCGCTTTTATCTGGAGCTGGACGAAAAGCGGCTTGAAGAGTTGCCGATTGAGGAGGCGCTTGAACGTATTCTCATCGGCTATGGTACCTTGAGCTTCGACGAGGAGGCGGTCTCAAGCCTTCACCTCGTCATTGCCGAATGCGACCGTTTTCCCGAGATTGGCACCGCCTTCTATGAGCTGGCTTTGCGCCCCACCAGCCAGACTATGGCGGCCTGGCTCGAGCGCCGGCAAAAGCTTGGAGAAATCGAGGCGGGCGATGCGATGGTTGCCGTCGGCGTGCTCCGGGGAATGATGACCATGGAGCCGCAGCGCGCCATCATGCTCGGCCTGCGCCCGCCGCCGGATCTCGAGGAGATCACGATACGGGCGCGCTACTGCGCGCGGCTTTTCCTGAGTGGATGCCGGACGAAGCAAGGATAGGGCGATCAGGTCCAAACTCGGTAAGGCCGACAGCATATTGGTCGGGTGTCGGGGTGGTCATCTGGTGCGGATGAATCGCGGACATAGGGAGTTCCTCCGCGTCTGGCGACACAGAGCCGACAGCGAGACGGGGTCATTTCTCGAAATAAATGCTGCTGCACAAAATGCTCGCATCCAAGCGCGGCCCTCCTGGCGAGAGCAGGTTTGCTGGCGGCGCAATGCGCGACACCCTACAGGCCCCGTTTGATGGCTCCGGAGCTTGGACGCAACCGTCGATCAGCAACACGGCCGCGCCAATTGTTCTGCTGTCGTCCTCCCGCGTGCCGTCGGCAATGACAGGGTTGGCGATGCACACCCGCTCGCCCTGGTTTGAAAGCCGATGGTGCTCGGCGACCTCTATTCCCCGTTCCGGAGATTTTCGATACGGGCAGGGGACAATCTGACGTCCGACATCCTGACGCGCGTCCCCGTTCCGGTTGGAGATTGCGCACCGAGGCCGACTCGTATCGGCCTGCGCCCGACTCCCGGAATGGTGAAGAAACGCAGGAATCGCCAGCGATGTCCGTTCTCGGAGAAATGAGCAGCAATGATTTTTCCGTCGCAATAAAGACGAAGCCAGATGTGGTCCTGATCGTGGTTCGGGCCGTCCGCGTCATCCGATGTCGTTTTGGTCACGACGCTCACGATCGTCGGCTTGTGCTGCGCGGAATACTCGAAAGCGACCTTCGCCCAATTCTCCTCGTCGCACTGAATGAAGAGCGCACCGGCGTCATAGGCCGAGGCAAAGTCAACGGATATTCTTGCTGAAAGAGTGAATGCCCGTTCATCGACCTCCTGCGTCAGGCGAACGACATTCGACAGGCGCGAGCCGTCCAAGGGATTGAAGAACCAATCGGTCTTGCCCTGGGCAATGAACTCGACCGTATCGCGATCAATCACGGCCTGGCCGTGCTGGCTGCCCTCAAGGCGCATGGTGTCAAGCTTCATTTGCCTGCCCCTCTATTCATCATCTGGGAACTGATTGCGTCGATCGAGGATCAGACGCTCCATCAGTATCTTTAAATCCTGTGCAACGGCGTAGCTGTTGTCCTGATGCTGGCGCTTGCAGAAGAGCTCGCAGCTCCACCAGCCCTCATATCCGGTGGCTTTGACCGCATCGACCCAGCTTTTGAGATCGAGAGCGCCGCTTCCTGTGGGAACATCGCGCAGGATCGATTCATTCGGGATGCCGCCGGCATAGGGCAGGGAATCGCATAGATGCACGCCATAGATGAGGTTCTTGTCGAGCCGGGCGATCCGGTCCGGCGTATCGCCTGCCGTATAGGCGTGCCAGAAATCGATCACCAGGCGGACATTGTCCCGCCTGCATCCGTCGATGATGCGCAACTGGGCATCCATGCTGTTCAACGGCGTCCAGGACAAGGCCTCGAGATACACGATCAGGCCATGGTCTGCGGCAATATCGGCAACGGCAGCAAGGTTTCCGGCCGTCAAGGCCGTCTGCTCCGCTTCGGTCATGCCGATGAGGCCGCGGTAGAGCTGCGGATAGCAGTTCGCCGCCTCGGGCTCGAAGGCCCTCAGGTCCAAGGGACCGGTAATCGCCTCGATCCCTCTCGCTCCGGCGACGACCGCCAGCTGACACAGCTCCTCAGCCTCGCGCAGCATGTCACGCCGGTGCTCGCCCTGCCGTTCCACATCGATGAGAAAGCCGATGCCCGGCAGGAAAAGATCTGCAAGGCGTTCGCGCAGATCCACCTGGCTGAAGCCGGCTTCGAGAAAGGCTGCAATCTTGGTTCCGGAGGTTTCGAGACCATCGAACCCGAGGCTGCGTGTGATATCGATGTCGATGGCTAGCGTATTCCATCTGGAAGCCATGGAGTGAAAGATCAATTGGTTGTGCTTGGTTTCCATATTTTGGCGGCCTTCGCTGTTCCAGGTGCGCGAGCGGAAGTCTTCAAACGGTGATGATGCGGCGTTTTCTCTCCGCCGCCGCGAGCGCTTCCACCGTCCGCAAAGCCATGACGCAATCCTCGCCGCGGCATAGCCAAGGCGAAGACTGGCGCATCGGTGAGGCGAAGCTTTCAACGGTGGTGCAATAGGGGTCCCGCTCTCTGACGGGAATCAATTCATTGCGCGTTCCCAGGCGCCGCACCAGCGTGCCCGATATCTTGCCATTGAGGGTACCGTGGGCGATCAGTGTGCCCTGATCGCCCACGAGCATGACTATGCTGTCGAGTTCGGCCGTGGTGAAGCTCTCATAGGCCTGGAAGAGGACATCACCGGTCAGGTTTATTGCGTAAACCATCTGTTGGCGGGTTCTGTTGCCGGATGCCACCGGCAACGCCGAAACCTCGATCGGGTCCCTGCCTGTCAGGAAGCGGGCCAGATCGATATCCTGAACCGAAATGTCGAGAAGCAGATCAACAGGTTCTTCCAGCTCCGCGCTTCTGCGGTAGGCCGGTGACTGAAATGGCACGCCCCGCACGATCATGAGGGATCGCAGGGTACCAATCTCGCCTTCGAGCACCAGCCTGCCCATGGTCTGATGGATGGTGGAGGCGCGGAGAGGCTGATTCACGCAGAGTACGACACCCGAGCGCTCGCACCGCTCGGCCAAGGCTTGTACAACACTGCTCGCAGCGGCAAGTGGACCGTCGCATAGAACGTGCTTGCCGGCTGCCGCAGCGGCCGAGATATAATGTCCTCTCCGGGCACGAGCCGCACTGACATAGATAAAGTTCACGGCGGGATCGGCCAATGCCTGCTGCGCTTCGGTCGATATTCGCGGAATGTCCATGTCCTCCGCGAAGGACCTGGCATAGTCATCGTTTCTGCTGACGACCCATCGCGGTTCATGGCCAACCGAACGGATCGCCGAGACCATATGTTCGGTGGCGATCGTGCCCGTTCCCATGATCGACCAGCCAGCTGTTTGCGTTGAAATCACAGCCAGAACCTCTTTCAGCCCGCAGTCGGCAGAGAGTGGCCAGATCCAGGCCGGACTACAATTTCGCAGGCCATTGAAGTCATTCTCACTACGACGTAGAATCTGCGTCAGATCGCGTCAAAGATGGAGGCAAGTGGTGGAGCATCTCGGGAAGGATGGCAGCGCTCTTGCAGCCAATCTCAGGACGTTGTGCGACCGGCATGGCTCTGTCGCGGCCGTCTGCCGCAAAATTAATGTCAATCGACAGCAGTTCAATAAATACTTGTCGGGCGCGCATATCCCTTCTGCTACCAACTTGCGCATTATTGCCAATTATTTTGGCCTGAGCGTAGCGATACTTTTTACGGATCCGGATGAATTCCGCACGCTTGTCGATGGAAATTTCTTTCATGCCATGGCTACGGCTCGCCAGTTGCCGGAGTTCTCCCGTTTCGTCTCCAGCATGATCGTCGAAAACAACGCTGATCATAACGATATCGTCGGTGTTTATGATCGTTATCAGTTTTCTTCGATCTATAAGGGCTTTGTCCTGAAGTCAGCCTTCTGTATCTACAGAAACAAGGAGTTTCTCCAGCATTACTACGTAGAGAGATTCCCGAGCTTCGACGATCCTTCCAAGATCGAGTATGTCTTCAAATATTACGGCTTCTGTTTTCCGGTCGCCGATCGCCTGTTCACCGCCGATTTCGAGGGCATCCAGTCGAACGAGATGACATTCGGCGTCTATGCCCGGGTGAAACGCAACTCGAAGAAATTCATGTTCGGCATTGCCAGCGGCGTCGCCGCGAATGTGTTTCGCCAACCCTATTCCACCAAGGTCGCGCTGCATTATCGCGGCCCCGGCCTGCTGTGCCGTGAACATCTGAAGGCCCTCACCGTCATGGATCGCAATGATCCGGCGATCCCACGTGAAGCGCTTCAATATCTCGGCGACGGATCGGACATGATTCAGATGAGTTGAAACAGCCCCTCGCCTCAGGGGTGGAGTTCGATGGCGAGCCACACGCTGTCTGTCTCGGCATAATAGCGATGCCAGGGATAGGTCCATTGGTTGGGGCCGGTGACCCGGCAGAACGGATCATGCGAATAGCCGATCGGCATCACGACGTCCTCGTAGATCGTCGAGGGGTCGCGCTCCTTGAATTTCTGCATGCGCCCGATCCCGTGGATCTGCGTGTGGGTTTCGAGGAAGGGATGTTCATTGTGGATGAAGCAGTCCGTATCGCCCGGCGACCACCACAGGTTCAGCTTCAAGGTGAAATCCTGTGCGGCCTGGGTGGCGGGCAACTCATTGGTGAAGACGCGGGGATCGACGGTGACGCGGCCGATCTCGTCCTGCGCAGAAATGAACAGCGGTGTGTCGCGTGGAAAACTGCGAATGCGGTTGCCGAGCCAATCCCAGCCGCGAAACATGCAGCCGCCCAGATTTGTCGGCTTGACTACCTTGATGACCACGGCGCGGTCGGCGGACCGGATGCGGCCTCCTTTAAGCCAGGTGGACTTCCAGGCCGGCGCGATGGCGGGGTGGTCATCCCCCGTCACCATGGCCGAAGGGCTGATATTGACCACGATGGCGTCGGAGACAGCGTAGTCGGTCACATTCTCCACCAGCCTTGCGGTGATGAAATCATCGGCAAAGGCCAAGTCCCTCGTCCGGTTCTGCATGGTGCACCCTCCCTTCGCCCGTGATGTCGTGCCTTGCAGGAAGCCACACCTCGCGCGCGCACAAAATTGCGCGCCTTGATTTTACCTGACGCATTGTGAAGCAGGACGAAGTGCTCATTGCGAAGAACCGGGGCAGGGGCTTTGTGCTTTTCCGGCGAACCGCGGTCGTTGGTGGCTGGGATCGGATGGGGCGAACAGGCTGCCATCGGCATAAGCGACCGACGCGAGCTGACCCTTAGTTCGCATCATGCTGCGTCAGTGATTCATCGCCTGCGAACTTGTAAGCACTGCTGCCGCGCCGAAGAATAGGCCATCGTTGGGGGGCAGAATGCTTGCACGGCACCCCCCGGCTTACAATCACAACGAGCAGCAAGGGACGGTCCAATGAAGCTGACAGGCGGTCAGGTCGTTGCGAGGGCGCTGAAAGAGTATGGCGTGAACTATGTGGCGGGCGTACCCGGTCACGGGATCTGGTCCTTGTTCGACGCTTTCCTGGAGGAAGGCTCGCAGCTTCCCTTCATCCAGGTCATGCATGAGCAGAGTGCCGTCCATATGGCCGACGGCTATTTCCGGGCCAGCGGTCGGCCGATGGCGTGCTCCACCTCGGTCGGTCCAGGCGCCGCCAACACCATCATCGGGCTGGCGACGGCCTATTGCGACTCCACCTCCCTGTTCTACGTCTCGGGTTCTCCCCAGACCTATATGCATGGCCATGGCACCATGCAGGAGTTGGAGCGCCAGCAGGACAACGCCTTTCCCCGCATCACCGAGCAGGTCACCAAGCGCGCCTGGCAGGCTCATTCGGTTCAGGCGTTGCCCAGCATCATGCATCGTGCCTTCAATGCCATGCTGACCGGCCGTCCCGGTCCCGTTCATGTCGAAGTGCCGATGGACGTGCAGGTCGAAGCGGCCGATGTGACCATCCATCCCCTGGAAAAGCGCTTGCCGGTCGGCATTGCCTATCCCGATCCAAGAGCGATCGAAGCCGCCGTCAAGCTGCTGCTCACCGCCGAGCGGCCCGTGATCGTTGCCGGCGGCGGCGCGATCACTGCCAATGCCTCGGCTGAACTGACGCGTCTGGCCGAAAAGCTCGGCGCGGCCGTTTCCATCACCTGGAACGGCAAGGGCGCCATTTCCGAAGACCATGCTTTGTTCATCGGCGCCGTCGGCCAGACAGGAACGACCTGCGGCAACGCGATCACGGCCTCCGCCGACGTCGTCGTTTCGGTAGGCTGCCGCTTCACCGACTGGTCGGCCTCCTCCTATGCCAAGGGCGTATCCTTCTCCATTCCGTCGGCAAAGCTGATCCATATCGATCTCGATCCCCGCGAGATCGGCAAGAATTATGAGACGGAAGTCGGTATCGTCGCCGATGCCAGGGTCACTCTCGAGGCGCTCCTGTCGCTGATTTCCGAGGCCGAGTCATCCAGGATGCTGGCGCGCCGCGAAAAATTCCTGGCCGATGTGCAGAAGGCCAAGGCCGACTGGGAGGCGCAGGTCGCTCCGCGTATCAACAGCCGCGAAACTCCCTTCACCTCCCAGCGTCCGCTGGCTGCCTTGCGCAAGGTTCTCGATCGCAGCGGCATCGTCGTGGTCGGTTCGGGCAATACGCAAGGCTCCGTCAAGCAGAGTTTCCCGATCTACGAGCCGCGCACGCATCTGACATCGGGGTCCTATTCGCCGATGGGCTGGGCGGTTCCGGCGGCACTCGGCGCCAAGCTGGCCTGTCCCGACCGACAGGTCGTGGCGATCGTCGGTGACGGCGATTTCATGATGTCGCTGCCGGAGATGGGCACGGCGGTGATGAACGGCATCAACACCGTCTTCCTCGTGCTCAACAACAGTGGCTACATGTCGATCCGCGGCGGACAACGCAAATTCATGGGCCGCCATGTCGCCTCCGAGTTCAATCATCATTCCGGTAATGGCGAGCCTTATTCCGCCGATATCGCCGCCTCGGCTCGGGCCTTCGGCCTGCAGGCCTGGAGGGTCGAGAAGGACGAGGATCTGGAAAGCAGCCTGAAGGCGGCGCTGGAATGCGGCGGGCCGGCCCTGGTCGAGGTCATCGTGTCGCGCGATGCGGCTGGTCCCTTTGCCACCGGCTGGTGGGATTTCCCTTCGCCGGCCTATTACCAGAAGGAACAGGCCGCCTATGCCGAGATGCGCGCTCGCGAGCAGCATCTCTAGAGCAAAGGGCGTTCAAGCGTGAACGCTTATTTGCTCTAACTCATTGTTCTGACGCGGTCTTTGCGATTCTAGGTGACCCCGTCTAACCGCAAAACGCTCTAGCCGCGGCTGACGGGGGCGCTGCGCGTCCCGTTCCACCGTCTTTCGTCACTTTGCAGTGCGGAGCGTATCGCTTCCGCAAACCAAGGTTCATTGCCATGATACGGCACATCAAGACAGCGCAAGCCCCCGTCGCCGGCGAGACCGACGACGGCATCACCAAGTCCGTGCAGGCGCTGCTTTCCGAGGTAGAGGCCGGCGGCGACAAGGCCGTCCGTGACCTTTCCCTCCGGTTCGACAAGTTCGATCGCGTCTCCTACCGCCTCAGCAAGGCGGAAATCGACAGCTGCATCAATGCGCTGACCCGGCGCGAACGCGAGGACCTCGACTTCGCGCAGGATCAGATCCGCACCTTTGCGAAGGCCCAGAAGGATGCTCTGAAGGACCTGGAAATCGAGACGCTTCCGGGCGTTGTCCTCGGCCATCGAAACATACCGATCCAGAATGTCGGCTGCTATGTCCCGGGCGGCAAATATCCCCTGCTGGCTTCGGCGCATATGACGGTGTTGACCGCGCGCGTCGCGGGTTGCGGGCGGATTGTCACCTGCGCCCCTCCGTTCCAGGGTGGGATCTCCGCCAAGATCGTGGCGGCGCAGGCGCTGGCCGGGGCGGACGAAATCTACTGCCTCGGCGGTGTCCAGGCCATTGCGGCGATGGCCTATGGCACCGAGACGATCGACCCGGTCGATATGCTGGCCGGGCCGGGCAATGCCTATGTCGCCGAGGCAAAACGCCTCTTGTTCGGCAAGGTCGGCATCGACCTCTTCGCTGGCCCCACCGAAACCCTGATCATCGCCGATGACAGTGTTGACGGTGAACTCGTGGCGACCGACCTCCTGGGGCAGGCCGAACATGGCATCAATTCGCCGGCCGTGCTGATCACCAATTCCGAAAAACTGGCGCGGGACACATTGGCCGAGATCGACCGCCTGCTGAAGATTCTTCCGACGGCGGCGATCGCCGCCAAGGCCTGGGCGGATTTTGGTGAGGTCATCCTGTGCGATACCCTCGAGGAGATGGTCGCCCAGGCCGATTTCGTGGCGTCAGAGCATGTCCAGGTCATGACGCGTGACCCGGATCATTTCCTGGACAATATGAGGAATTACGGCGCCCTGTTCCTCGGCGCCCGAACCAATGTCGCCTTTGGCGACAAGGTCATCGGCACCAATCATACGCTGCCGACCAACAAGGCCGCTCGCTACACCGGCGGGCTTTGGGTCGGCAAGTTCCTGAAGACCTGCACCTATCAGCGCATCCAGACCGATGCGGCGTCGGCCTTGATCGGCGCTTACGGTTCGCGGCTCTGCCTGATGGAAGGCTTCGCGGGTCATGCCGAGCAGGCCAACATCCGCGTCCGCCGCTATGGCGGGCGCAACGTGCCTTACGCGGCCGCAGTCGAACCGGCCGACATCTAAGCCCGATCCGCAGGTCCGACAATCGCCGAAGCGCGCGGATTTGCGGGTGTGCCTCCACATCAAAATGAAAAAAGGGGAACTGATATGAAATGGACGACGCTTCTCGCTGCATCGATTTTCCTCATGCCGGGCGCCGCCATGGCCCAGAGCAAGGGGACGGTCGAGGGCATCCATCACTGGGTATCCGAGAGCGAGGTGAAGGCGCTCAAGGTCATCACCGACAAGCTCGCCTCCAAGGGGTACCGCTGGCAGGACAGTGCGGTGGGAGGCTTATCCGGGGCGAATGCCCTGCAGGCGCTTCGCACGCGCCTGGCCGCCGGCAATCCGCCGGCGACCATGCAGTTTCTCGGATATGAGGGGCTCGATTGGGGGAAGGAAGGCGTGCTGCGCTCCCTCAACGATCTCTACACGAAGAATGGCTGGGACAAGGCGCTCGCGCCGCAGTTGCTGGCGTTCGTGAAGAGCGGGGACGATTTCATCTCGGTCCCGGTCAATATGCATCGCCAGAACTGGGTGTGGGCCAACAAGGCCGTCTTCGACAAGGCCGGCATCTCCGAACCCAAGAGCTGGGACGAATTGATCGCGTCTGGCGACAAACTCAAGAAGGCGGGCGTGATACCACTCGCCATCGGCGACGAGCCCTGGCAGATTCTCGAAGTATTCGAAGCCATTCTTGTCGATACCAATGGCCCCGATTTCTATCAGAAAGCTGTCATCGATCTCGATGAACAGGCTCTTTCCAGCGACAAGATGGTCGCTACCTTCGATAGACTGCGCAAGATTCGCGGGCTGGTCGACGAGGGCTTTACCGGGCGGGACTGGGCTGTTGCGACCGGTTTGGTTGCCAGCGGCAAGGCCGCCATGCAGGTCATGGGTGATTGGGCCAAGGGCGAGTTCCTTGCCAAGGGCATGAAGCCCGGCGTCGATTTCCTATGTTTCCCTACGCCGACCGCGACACCTAATTTCAAATTCGTCATCGATGCGTTCGGCCTTTTCAAGCTGAGCGATCCGGCCACGATCGAAGCGCAGGACGCCTGGGCGGAATCGATTATGGATCCTCAAGTCCAAAAAGGTTTCAACAAGATCAAGGGCTCCATTCCGGCCCGCTCCGACGTCTCGGTCGACGATTTCGATGCCTGCGCGCAGCGTAGCTTCGCCGACCGCGAGGCCGCCGTCGCCGGCGGAACCATGCTGGGCGGGCTCACCGAGGGCTTCGCGGCCAAGCCCCAGTTCGCCGGCGTCTTCAGCGATGTCGTCAGCAAGTTCTTCGTCACCGACATGTCGTCGAAGGACGCCGTCCAGGCCCTCGTCGCTGGGATCGACAACGCGCGCTGACCTGATTGCGAAGGGCCGGTCGGGAGTGACCCGAGCGGCGCCTCCCCAAGGCGGAGTCTATGCGGGAACCATGAGAATACGGTCATGCGCAGTACATTATCGTTGAAGGACCGATTGAGCCTTTGGCTGCCCAGGTTCGTGCTGTCGCCGAGTCTGGTAGCGGTGTTCGTGGGGGTTTACCTCTTCATAGCCTGGACAGGCTGGATCTCGCTGTCCTCGTCGCAGATGGTTCCCCATTACGATTTCGTCGGCCTGGAGCAATATCGTCGCCTATGGTCGACCCCGCGTTGGGAAACGGCGGTCGCCAATCTTTTCATCTTCACGCTCCTGTTCCTGGCGATCACCATCGCGGTTGGCCTGCTGATCGCCATTCTGCTCGACCAGAAAATCCGTGCGGAAGGGGCGCTGCGGGCCGTCTATCTCTACCCGATGGCTCTGTCCTTCATCGTGACGGGGACGGCCTGGAAATGGATCCTCAATCCGGATCTCGGCGTGCAGAAAGTCGTCAACGAACTCGGCTGGTCAGGCTTTGTTTTCGACTGGATCACACGGCCTGAATACGCGATCTACTGCGTGGTGATCGCGGCCGTGTGGCAATCGACAGGATTTGCGATGGCGATCTTCCTCGCCGGCCTGCGCGGCATCGATAATTCGATCGTCAAGGCCGCGCAGATCGAGGGTGCGAGCCTGCCGCGCACCTATGTGAGCATCATCATCCCGATGTTGCGGCCGGCCTTCCTCAGCGTCGTCGTGCTGCTCAGCTACATTTCGATCAGGAGCTTCGATCTCGTCCTGGCGCTTACCAATGGCGGGCCCGGAAACGCGACCGAAATGCCATCGACCTTCATGTTCTCGGCCACCTTCCGCCGCAACCAGATGGGTGTCGGCGCGGCCAGTGCCATGATGATGTTGATGACGGTCGCCGCCATCATCATTCCCTACCTCTACTCGGAATTGCGGGAGGACCGTCATGGCCACTGACGCAGTTTCGGCGCGCCGTTCCCACAGGATCGGGCGCCTGTTCATTTACGGGTCGTTGATCGGCCTGGCGGCGTTCTACCTGATGCCGCTGTGGGTCATGATCGTGACCTCGCTGAAGTCGCTTGATGAAATCTATGCCGGTTCCTTCATCGGACCGCCGCAGGCGCTGACCTTCGAAGCCTGGCGGAAGGCCTGGGGGGAGGCTTGCATCGGCACCGCCTGTAACGGGCTGCGGCCCTATTTCGTCAATTCGCTGCTGATGGTCATTCCGGCCGTCGGACTGTCGACCGCCATAGGTGCCATCAACGGCTATATCCTAACCAAATGGCGCTTCCCCGGGGCGAATTTCGTTTTCGGAATGCTGCTCTTCGGCTGCTTCCTGCCGTTCCAAGCCGTCATCCTGCCCATGGCGCAGGTGCTTGGCCGATTGAACCTGTCGGGATCGATTGCCGGGCTCGTCCTCGTCCATACCGTCTACGGCATCAGCTTCACCACACTGTTCTTCCGCAACTACTTCATCGGCATACCCGATGAATTGACGCGGGCGGCGCAGATCGACGGGGCCGGCTTTTTCCGCATCTTCTTTTCCGTGATGCTGCCGACGGCCCTCCCCATCATCGTGGTCTCCTGCATCTGGCAGTTCACCCAGATCTGGAACGATTTTCTGTTCGGCGTGTCTTTCACCGCCGGCACGTCCTCCCCGGTCACGGTGGCGCTCAACAACATCGTCAACGTCACCATGGGGCGCAAGCAATACAATGTCGACATGGCTGCCGCCATGATCGCCGCCCTGCCAACCCTGATCGTCTATGTCGTCGCAGGACGCTTTTTCGTCCGCGGCCTGACCGCCGGCGCCGTGAAAGGCTGAGCCCATGTCCACGCTTGAAATCGACCGCGTCCGCAAATCCTACAGCAGCCTCGCCGTGCTCAAGGAAGTATCGATCTCCATCAACACGGGTGACTTTCTTGTGCTGCTCGGACCGTCAGGCTGCGGCAAGTCCACGCTCCTGAACATGATCGCAGGCCTTGAAACCATCACGGGTGGCGAGATCCGGATTGCCGGCAAAGTGGTCAACGACCTCTCTCCCAAGGATCGCGATATCGCGATGGTGTTCCAGTCCTATGCGCTCTATCCCACGATGACGGTGCGCCAGAACATCGAATTCGGCATGAAGATCCGCGGTGTTTCACCGGGCGAACGCGAAGCCGCCGTCAAGGCGGCGGCAGACATGCTGCAGATCACCCATCTCCTCGACCGCAAGCCCTCGCAGCTTTCCGGCGGCCAGCGCCAGCGCGTGGCCATGGGCCGTGCGATCGTGCGCCAGCCCAAGCTCTTCCTGTTCGATGAGCCGCTGTCGAACCTCGATGCCAAGCTGCGTGTCGACATGCGCACGGAGATCAAGCGCCTGCATGCGCGGCTCGGCACCACCATCGTCTATGTCACCCATGATCAGATCGAAGCCATGACCCTGGCGACGCGCGTCGCGGTCATGAAGGATGGCGTGGTGCAGCATCTCGACGAGCCACAGGCAGTCTATGACCGTCCGGCCAATGTCTATGTGGCGCGCTTCGTCGGGTCCCCCGCCATGAACATTGTTCCGGCCTGTCTCGAGGTTCAAGGCGCGACCGCGACTGTCGTCTTCGACATTGCCAACCGGCCGTCCTCCCGTATTTCAGGCATTCCCGTTTCGGAACAGGCCGCGCGGAAATATAGCGGCCGGAAGGTCCTCGCCGGCATCCGCCCGGAGAATTTTGCTGTCGCCGCCAATGGGGCAGATGCCAATCTTGTCGTCGACGTCGACGTCGTGGAGCCGACCGGCCCGGACACGCTGGTTGTGTTCCAGCTCGGTGGTGCCGAAGTGACCGCGCGCTTGCCGCCGAAACAGGCCCTCCCGGGGAGCGAAGCCCGCCTGGTCGTCGATACGTCGAGGATTGTCCTCTTCGACGCCGACACCGAAGCCCGCATCGACTGAGGCCGATCTTCATGACAACCACGGCAGATGTCGTCATCATCGGTTCCGGCATTGGAGGGGCATCACTGGCGCACAGCCTTGCCCCTTCCGGGCTCCGCATCGTCATCCTCGAAAGAGGGGACTATCTCACTGACACTCCCCAGGCGCGGGACGATGTCGCGATCTTCCAACAAGGCTTCTATCGCTCAGCCGAAGAATGGCTGGGCACGGACGGCCAGAGTTTCCTGCCGGGCAATTACTACTATGTCGGCGGCAACTCGAAGTTCTTCGGCGCGGTGATGTATCGCTACCGCCGCCAGGACTTCGAACCGCGTGCCCATATGGATGGCGTTTCACCGGGCTGGCCAATCTCCTATGAAGACCTGTCGCCGTGGTACGACCAGGCGGAAGCCATTTTTCGGGTCCGCGGCTCTGTCGGGCAGGATCCGACCGAGCCTCGACATGCCCATTCCTATGGCTATCCGCCAGTCCCGGACGAGCCGGCGATCGCCGCCATTCGTCGGCGGCTGGAAGGGGTGGGCGTGCATCCCTCCGCGCTGCCGCTCGCAATCGATCTCGACGCGTGGCTGGAGCGAGCCAAGACGGGCTGGGATGCCTTTCCCAATACCGGGCAGGGCAAGATCGATGCGGAGGTCGGCCCTCTGGCAAGTGCGCTGGCCCATTCCAAGGTCAGCCTGGTGACGAGAGCCAATGTCTCGCGCCTTGAGACCGACGAAAGCGGGCGCAGAGTGGCGGCCGTGATCTATGTGAAGGACGGTGTCGAGCAGCGCCTGTCAGCCGGATTGGTCGTCGTTGCCGCCGGCGCGGTGCAATCGGCGGCGCTCTTGTTGCGTTCGGCCAGTCGTGCGCACCCGACCGGGCTGGCCAACGGCTCGGACCAACTCGGGCGCAATTTCATGAATCACAATACGACGGCGATGCTCGCCATCGATCCGCGCAGGCCGAATGACAGCATTTATCAGAAGACGATCGCCTTCAACGATTTCTATAACGAAGACAACGAGTACGGTTTTCCCCTCGGCAATGTCCAGCTGCTCGGCCGTATCACCGGCAATATCCTGAAGGCTAATTTTCCGGGGCCGGCACCGGGCTGGTTCACCAAGCTTCTCGCGCGCTATGCCTATGGCTGGTTCCTGACGAGCGAGGATCTTCCCAATCCGGAAAGCCGCGTCATGGTGCGTGACGGGCGCATCGTCATGCACTGGGTGCGCTCGAACATGCGCGCTCACGAAGCGCTGATCGCCAAGACCCGGGCGGTCATGCGCAAGGCGGGATTTCCGATCGTTCTCACCCACACATTCGGTCGCAGGACGACGTCGCACCAATGCGGCACGGCCCGCCTCGGTGACGATCCACAGACGTCCGTCGTCGATCCGGACTGCCGCAGCCATGACGTGGAAAATCTTTACATCACAGACGCCTCCGTCCTGCCGACCTCCGCCGCCGTCAATCCTGCCCTGACTATTGCAGCGCTGGCGCTCAAGGCGGGTGCGTCCATCCTGGGCAGACGCAAGGGGATTGCTTGATATGGGATCGGCTCGCCTCGGCATCCACTCGCTCCGGTCGGCGGACGTACGGACGTTCGACTATATCGTCGTCGGCGGCGGCTCGACCGGATGTGTCGTCGCCTCACGTCTTTCGGAAGATGCCGGGCAGGACGTCTTGCTTCTGGAAGAAGGGCCGCGCGACCGCAATCCCTACATCCATATCCCCGGTGCCTATTACAAGACGGCGCAGGGCTCGCTGCTCAAGCGCATAGGCTGGGAGCCGACATCGGAGCAAGGGCGACCACAAAACCCGACCATGGTGCAGGCCCGGGTGCTCGGCGGCGGCAGTTCCGTCAATGCGATGATCTATATCAGGGGTGTTCCAGGTGACTATGAGCGCTGGGTTGCGATGGGCGCCACGGGATGGGGCTATGCCGAGGTGCTGCCTTATTTCAAGCGCGCGGAAGACAATAATCGGTTTTGCAACGAAATCCATGGCGTCGGCGGACCGCTCGGCGTTTCCGACATCGACCATATTCATCCGCTGACGCGCGCCTGGCTCCAGGCCTGCCAGCAGGCCGGGCTGCCCTATAATCCCGATTTCAATTCGGGCGATCCGGCGGGGTGCGGGCTTTATCAGATTACCGCGCGCAACGGACGGCGCAGTTCCGCTGCCAGTGCCTACCTCAAGCCCGCTGGCGGACGCCGTAACCTTCGGGTGTTGACGAAGACCGCCGTGACCCGCGTCATCGTCGAGAAAGGCCGCGCGATCGGCATCGAATGCATCCAGGGCAGGACCAGACAGGTATACAGGGCACGCAAGGAAGTGATCCTGTCGAGCGGAGCGATAGCCACGCCCAAACTTCTGATGCTATCCGGGATCGGTCCCGCCACGCAGCTGTCACGCCATGGCATCCGCGTTCATGCCGATCTGCCGGGCGTTGGCCAAAACCTTCAGGACCACATCGAGATTTCACTTATCTATCAGCTCAATGGTCCGCACAGCTACGACAAGTACAAGAAGTTGCATTGGAAGGCACTGGCGGGGTTGAATTATGCCCTTTTTCGCAGTGGACCGGCCGCTTCCAATCTCATTGAGGGAGGCGCGTTCTGGTGGGCCGACAAAAATGAGGCGCAGCCCGATATCCAATATTTCATGGTCGTCGGCGCGGGTATCGAGGAAGGCGTCGAAGCGGTTCCGGGCGGCAATGGTTGCACGGTCAATCTTGGACAGATCCGGCCCCGCTCCAGAGGCGAGGTCACGCTCGCCAGCGCCGACTTTGCCGACAATCCACGGGTCGCGCCTCGCTATTTTTCCGATCCCTATGATCTCGAGGCGCTGACGGACGGGACGATGGCCGCCCTCGACATCATGTCCCAGCCAGCACTCGCCAAATATGTGGCTGCGAGGCATACGCCGTCGCCACGATCGACGGCGAGGGCCGATATCAGGGCCTTCTGCCAGCGAGAGGCCCATGCCGCGCTCCATCCTGCGGGAACCTGCCGTATGGGTGGCGATGAAATGGCCGTCGTCGACCCGCAACTTCGCGTCCGGGGAATCTCGGGATTGCGGGTCGCCGACGCTTCAATCATGCCAACTTTGATTTCCGGCAATCCGAATGCGGTTTGCATCATGATCGGCGAGCGCGCCGCCGATATCTTGCGCAATCAGCAGTAGATGTCGCGGCTGGACGAGGCTCCAGGTTGAACTGGGAAACAGGCACCCTCAACTCAGGAGTGGAGAGCCGGCAATCTGCAAGATGAATTCCCCCAAAGGGCAGCAGTAGGGACGAGCTTTCTTGTTCGCGCACAACCTCGGACTTGCGATGGAATGTCTGCAAGACATGGATCGACACCCCTTCGCTCGAACGCGACCTCGACGGCTGGGCGGTTGGGGGCAGGTTCTAACCGCCGGACGTTCACGCCCCGCTTCCGGCCGAAACCTCGCTGGGATTTGCCGAATGGCGGCGTCGACTGCGCATCGCGCGCCTTGGCCCAGCACGCCCAGGGCTTGCCAAGCAACGATCCCCCAGCAGGAATTCAGGCCCTGGCCGCCGAAGTGCGCAGGTGCGGGGACCTTCGCGCTATAGCTGCATCGTGATTTCCGCGCAGAAATCGATGAACGCGCGCACCTTCGCAGGTAGATGTTTGCGTGAGGGATGAAAGGCAAAGAGCGGAAACCGCTCACCGTGCCAGTCCGGGAATAGATCGATCAATTGGCCCGATTCCAAGAGCCGACCGACACCCCAGCCTATCACCTGCGCGATGCCGGTACCTGCGATGCATTCGGCGAGCATCGACTTCGGGTCCGTGAAGGTGAGCGGGCCTTTGGTTGCTACGTCGAATGTTTCATGGCCCCGGATAAACTCCCACTCGAAAGGCCGGCCTGTATAAGGATCGAGGAACTGCAGGCAGCGATGCCGGATGAGATCGGACGGATGTGCGGGCCTGCCAAATCGCTCGAGATAGCGCGGCGCAGCCACCGTCAAAATCGGCGCCTCGATCAGCTTTCGCGCCACCAGGCTCGCAAGGCGTGGCTGACCAAATCGAATGGCGAGGTCGATGCCATCCCCCACCAGGTCGCCGACATGTTCGCTCGTCACGAACTCGATCGAGAGTTCTGGATAACGCTCGGTGAAGGAGCCGAGGCGCCCGGCGAGCACCAGAGGAAGGAAGAAGGGATCGATATCCACCTTCAGGCGGCCGCGAACGGCGGATGCGGCACCTGAAGCGATCGCCGCAGCGTCCTCGATGGCCTCCAGATGCGGCTTCACCTCCTCATAGAAGCGTCGTCCCTCGTCGGTGAGGGTCACGGAGCGTGTCGTCCGGTCGAGAAGCCGCGCGCCAAGCCGGGTCTCAAGGCGGCCGATCGCGCGGCTGACGCCGGAATCCGTGATCCCGATCAACTCGGCTGCCTTGACGAAGCTGCCGCCCTCCACCACCGCGGCCAGCACGCTCACGCCGGACAAGATCCTTCCGTCAAACGGCATGGCTTTCTACTCCTGAGATTCAGTCAGGAAACATCTGACATAAGCGCACTTAATTCAAGACGCCCTGGGAGCAATAACAGCCGTGCTTCGTCGACCCGGAAGAGGAATTGATCATGAGCACACAGAAGAACAGCCGCATGATTTTCAAAGGCGGCACCGTCGTCACGATGGACCCTCAGATTCCCAGCCTTACTACCGGCGACGTGCTGATCGAGAGGGGCCGGATCGTCGCAGTCGGCGCCGACCTCCCGGCAGGCGACGCCGAGACGATCGATGCCAGCGGCAGCATCGTCATGCCTGGGCTCGTCGATGCCCACCATCATATGTGGCTCGGCGTGCTGCGCCGGCTGATGCCCGACGTGGACGATCTCTTCGCCTATATCGCCGTCGTCGCCGAGACGCTGGGCACCCACTACCGTCCGGAAGACATGTATCTGAGCACGAAGCTGACGGCCCTCGCCTCGCTCGATGCCGGCATCACGACGATCATCGACGCCTGCCATTCGTCGCGCAGCCCCGAGCATACCGACGCGGCGCTTGACGCGCTGGACGGCAGCGGCATCCGGGCATTGCACATGGTCGGCGCCGCCATGGACAAGAAGGCGTCCGCCGCCCATCTGCCCGGTGATCTCAGGCGTCTCGCCGACAACTGGAACACCGGCAGCGGCCTGGTGCGCGTCGGCCTGTTCGGCCAGCTCAATCTCGAATGGTGGAGGGTCGCGCGCGGCCTCGACATGCGCATCCTTACCGAGTTCATCGGCGATCTCGCCAAACTCGGTCCTGAATTCGCAGAGCCCGGGGTGCTCGGGCCGCATAACATTTTCAATCACTGCACCCGCATTCCGCAGGAGACGTGGAAACTGTTCGGGAATTCGGGCGTCAACGTCACCGTCAACCCGCGCTCGGACGCGCTGTTCGGTTTCGACGATGAGAGCTTTGCCTATCAGCAGGCTATCGATCATGGCCTGTCGCCGGCGATCGGCATTGATCTCGACACCGCCTTTGGCAGCGACCTGTTCGGCGAGATGCATGCCCTGTTCGGGCAGCAGCGCTCGGCGATGCGTTATCGGCGCTTTCGGGGCGAGAGCGCTGTGCCCGCACCGATCTCGGTGGAAGCGGTGCTCAGGGCCGCCACTGTCAACGGCGCCCGAGCGGCGGGGCTCGAAAGCGAAATCGGTACGCTGTCGCCCGGCAAGCAGGCCGACATCATCATGGTCCGCACCGATGACATCGCTGTCTTCCCGGCGACCAACGCCATCGGCACCATCGTGCACGCCGTCGAACGCTCGAATGTCGATACGGTGATGGTGGCCGGCGAAATTCGCAAGCGCGGCGGAAAGCTGATCGGCGTCGACGCCGCCAAGCTGAACGCGCGTGTGAACGCCTCACTCGCTCATCTGCTCGAGGTGAGCGGCTACAGGCCGGAGCCGCTCGGGACGTCGGTTCCGGAGGCTTCGGCCTGACGCAAAGGCGCAGCTGCCGCGGCCGGCGCTTCTTCCCTTCTTCAATTTACCGGCATGGAGGCTGTCATGTCAGCACCAACCGTCAATCGCGCCCGCCTATCCGGCGCCGCGCCTGTCCATCTTTCCCGTCCAGCACCAGGCATCATCGCCGCGCTGTTTTGCGGCTATCTCTGTGTCGGCCTGCCGCTGCCGGTCATTCCGCTGTTCATCCACGACACGCTTGGCTTCAACAATCTCGTTGTCGGTTTGGCCATCGGTGTCCAGTTCCTGGCGACGGTGCTCACGCGCGGCTATGCCGGACGTCTGACCGACCAGCATGGCGGCAAACGGTCTACCCTTCAGGGCGCGGTCGTCTGCGCACTGGCCGGGCTGATGTATCTCATCTCGGCCATGCCGGGCCTGTCGCCCATGATCAGCCTCGCTGTCGTCGTTCTGGGGCGCCTCGTCGCGGGTTTCGGCGAAAGCCAGTTCGTTACCGGGTGTGTTTCCTGGTCGATCGCCTCCGTCGGCCCGCAACGTGCCGGCATGTCGATGTCGTGGACCGGCATCGCGATGTTTGCGGCCCTAGCGGTCGGCGCGCCGATCGGCATGCTGCTCTACCAGGCCTATGGTCTCCAGGCAGCAATGATCGCCTGTATCGCGGCGCCGCTCCTTGCCGGGGGCATCGCCTCCTTCGAAATGTCCTATACGAACCCCGCCGGCGAGCGGTTGCCGTTCCATAAGGTGATCTGGCAGATCTGGCGCGAAGGCCTCGGCCTGATGCTGCAAGGTGTCGGTCTGTCAGGGCTCACCGCCTTCGCTTCGCTCTACTTCGCGGCGCGGAACTGGGGCCATGCCGGTCTCGTCATGACAGCCTTCGGCATCGGCTTCATCTTCATCCGCCTCGTCCTCGGCTCCCTTCCGGACCGGATGAGCGGCTACCGTGTCGCACTATGGTCGCTGGTGGTCGAGGCGATTGGTCAGGCCATGATCTGGGCGGCACCGCATGAAGTCGTCGCACTCGCCGGGGCCCTGGTGACGGGCCTTGGTTGCGCGCTGGTCTTCCCCGCCCTCGGTGTCGAAGTCTTGAAGCGCGTGCCACCCGCCAACCGCGGCAGCGCGATGGGAGCATTCGTTGCTTTCCTCGACATCGCCTACGGCGTATCGGGGCCCATCGCCGGTGTCATCGCCGGTCAGTTCGACTACGCTGCCGTCTATCTGTTCGGCACTGTCTGCGCTCTGCTCGGAGCCGGGCTCGTCCTGGCCGCCCGAAGCCCGCAATCATGACGTCAATACATTCGCCGGGAGCTTCGGGGCCGCCCGTGCAACAACAGGTGAAATTCAATGTCACGTATCTTCATTTCCGGATCATCCACCGGCCTTGGGATGATGGCGGCCGATCTGCTTGCCGCTCAAGACCATGAGATCGTCCTCCACGCCCGCAACGCGGCGCGCGCCGAGGCGGCCCGCAAAGAGCTACCCCAGGCGAAAGCCGTCGTAGTCGGCGATCTTGAGACCATCGAAGGCGCCAAGAACGTCGCGGCCCAGGTCAACGCGCTCGGCCGCTTCGACGCGGTCATGCACAATGCGGCGGTGGGCTATCGCGAGGGGCATCGGCTCACCGCCGATGGCCTGCCGCATGTCTTCGCAATCAACACGCTATCGGCCTATATCCTCACCGCGTTGATCCGGCGCCCGAAAAGACTCGTCTATCTCAGCTCTGGCATGCACCGTCATGCACACGCCAATCTCGATGACATTCTGTGGAAGCAGCGTCATTGGAATGGCTCGACCGCCTATGCAGAAAGCAAACTCCACGATGCGATGCTGGCGTTCGCGATCGCCCGGCGTTGGCCCGGCGTCTTCTCGAATGCGCTGGAGCCGGGCTGGGTGCCGACGCGGATGGGAGGACCGGGCGCACCCGACGACATGAGCCAAGCGCATCTGACCCAGACCTGGCTCGTCGCCGGCGAGGATCCGAAGGCGGATGTCACCGGCCACTATTTCTATCATCTCCAGAGGATGGAACCGAACGCCGAGGCTCGTGATGAGGCGCTGCAGGATCGTCTGGTCGCCATCTGCGCCGAGATCTCGGGCATTGCTCTCGAGGCGTGATGTGGGAGGCATGCCCCCGGAAGAGTTTGCGTGACGGGTTGTGGAGTGCACCCCAGAAGTGAGACACTCGAATTTAAGTGACGGGATTGTGTGCGTTTCGGCCAAGCCGCGGCTCGACTGATGCAAGCAGAGGCCCGCCGCACGCGCCGGGCTTCCGCCCGAACCAGCAGCAATCGCCGCCGTTATGGCCTCGCCGAGCGTGCCTACGCTTCGGTCGGATGCGCGGTGCATTGCCGCTCGTCGGGTGCTCCTTGCAGGGCGTGTTTCGAGGTGAGGGAACAAACCGAGCTCAACGGCGTTAGATACCGTCGACTTCCGCGACAACCCAGACTTGCCCGCTCGCCCCCCGCGGCGGGCGATTTTTTCGAGGAGGTAGACGTTACGGCAGGATCGACAAAGGCTATCGAAGTGATAGTCTTGTCTCAGGAGAGGACGCCAGCTTAACCATCGCTCATATCGCGTCAGGGTGTGAGCGCATGCTCGGTGCCAGCATAGGGCCGACTACACCTTAGAAGGACGACGCCCATGCCCCCGATTATCTGCCGCCTTAAACGCGCCTATGATCACCATGTGATCGCCGTTAACGTCGACCGCATTTGTTTTCTCGAGTCCAACGGTGACTCGACCACGATCTCCTTTAGCGAGAGCCATTTTGTCGTCGTCGACGGCGATCTTGATTCTGTGCAGAACAAGATCGAGGACTGCACGCGGTCTGCGCTGATAGCGCCACTAGCGGCATAATCGGCCCTCGCGTTGAAATGGCACTGCAATTGCATCGTGCGAGGACGTTGCCATTTCCGGTGCGACGTCGCGATAGCCGGTGGCGCGCCGGCAGCAGGGAATTGCCCTCGAGGTAACCCCGGCTTCTCGTTCCTTGCCGGAAAAAGCACCACCGGGCCGTATTAATTTCATGGAACACATGGGCAGCGTTGAAGTTCGATGCGCGTGAGGTCGCGGATGCCCCGTGTTGACCCTGCTCCGGCCTCGCAGAGCAAAGTCCGGCGGTCCGGTTTCTCGTGCTTCGCGCCTCCTAAGCATGAGGGCCGGGCCGCTTAGGATAAATAAAAAGCTCGGCCGAATTGGCGGCAGCCCCCGGCTTTCCGGATTTGCGAAGCGATATCATATGCCGCGGGCGAGACAGCTATGGCGCGTCCCTTCCGGAGGGTATGATGTGCGGCCGAGCAAGTCGAGCTCAACGGCTTTCCGGAGGTCCCGTCTCTGCAGGCCCAAACAGCGGCGGCATTTGCGGTGGATCCGGTAGGTCTGGCGGAATCGGAGTGCTGCCCGGAATGGGCGGGTCACTGGGAGGCTGGGGGGTCGGTTCCGGTATGGGCGCTGGGGTGGTCACCGGCGGAACAACGGGCGTCGGATCGGTTGGATCAGGCATCGCAATTCTCCCTGCCGGTATCGAACTTCAACCGGATGACTCCAGATTTTCGGGTTCCCGGGGTGCTGTTCCATTGCCTATGGCATGGTTCGAAGTCCCGCATTGCGGCAGGCAAGGAAAAAGGCCGATCGGGCATCCTCGGCTGCCCGCACGCCCGTAAATGTCTCCTGGCAGACACGTCGCGCCCAAACGGCAATGCTCTCGTCTCCGTCCGGCCATTCCTTCAACAGGAAGGTCGCGGCTTCGAGGGTCGAGCTGATAATGCGATATTGCCCGGGGGCCAGCTCAATTCTGACCGGGGCGCTCCAGTGGACGTCCATAGATCACCTCCGGCCTAGAAACGTTGGAGCCGGGCGTTGGTTCCTGACCCTGCGAACTTAGTCCAGAGCAATGACGCCGGCTTCCTTCGCAGCAAACAGGAATGCAGCTCTCGCCTCGTCAGGGTCTCGATGCCCCGCGATCGCTTCAGTGCAGGCGGCTTTAGCCAGGTCATAGGCTTTGCCCCCGCGGACCGGCCAGTAGTCGGCAAGGTAGCTTGCTGCTTCATCCGCATCCCTGATCGTGAGGCCGTTCACTTCAACGGGGCTGGAAAAGGTTGCTTGTCCCATGGGGTATCTCCGCGATTCCAACACCGGCCGGGGCGCGGTCAAGCCCGGGAATTGAAACCCTGCCTCCAGGAGCTGTAGCGCTCCCCGAGGCCTTCAAACAAAACGGGACCGTTCGCATGCCGTCAGCCGCGCCCTACTCCGGCTATCGTCCCCTGCAGCTAAAAGCGCCGGTCCTCGCTGCGCAATGCGTTTGCGAGGGCGAAGCCCAGGAGAAAACTCACCACGCCGGCGGAAGACAAGAGCGTTGCAGCCGTTTTAGGATTCTCCCTTGCTGCATGGGACACGCGCTGCGCCTGCGCTCGCGCCTCGCGAAGAGTATCTCCGGTTCGATCGGCAGCTTCGAACATTGCCGAGCGTGTCCGTCCCCATGTATCGGAGCCGTGTTCCGACATGGCCTTGGCAAGGGTATTTATTTCCTTCCTCAGATCGGACACCTGCGTGTCGAACTCGCGGCGTAAATCATCGAGGGATAGTCTGTCAGCCATGATGTTCTCCCTGGTACCCGTCAAACCGGCGGCGGATGACTGTTTCGCCGGACATTCGGATATCCCAACCAACACAGCATCATCCTGTTCCAGCGCCGATCGAATTGGGCGGGCCTATAGCGTTTTGCGATTAGACGAAGTCACCGAGAATCGCAAAGACGCGTCGGAACAATGAGCTGGAGCAAATAAGCGTTCACGCTTGAACGCGCTTTGCTCTAGCGTTCGCAACGGGAGAGGTGCGCGCGTGACAAATGGCGCCGCCGTTCCGCCATTGCCGAACTCGCTCAAGCTCTTGCGCGGGTCCGGATTGCGTCACTCTTCGGGGACGTCCGGGGAACGTCATTCTTCCTGAGGAGTTTGAACGGATACTCGGCGGAGAATGCTGATGAACACAGAAGAGCTCGAGGTGGAAATCGTAGAAATCAGCTGGGCATGCTTCATCTGCAAGAGGCTGGTTTTTGCCACGCCCGTCGACGGGACCGACGAACTCGAAATGGCTGTCCCTGCCTCCTGTTGCCACCCCGCCAGATGCTTTGAATTAGCCGAAGCGATGATGCTGTCCCCGGCCGTCGCCTCAGACAAATACCCCCGCCAGTGACGACGCGAATTTCAGCTCGATCGCACGCGCATCGGGGCGGTTCGTGTGGAAAAGGGCGGGGCGGGGCCGGGAAGTTCAGCGATGCCACAGCCTCTGCCAAATCCTTCCGGACGTAGGAGACCGATCGCATGAATTTTTCCCGCGCCGGCAATCAGATTATGATTGGATTCAAGGGATCCTGTTTGGCCATCACCTTCGGACGGCATACCCGTTGGCAGATCGACAATGAGATCAAGCCTTTGTTCGGCCAGGGCGGCCGAACGATGATTGTCGCCGTCCCGGACGTGCCCTTGACCACCCGCCGCAGCATCCGTACCAAGCGCTACTGGATGCCGTTCATCCAGATCATCTGGGCGGTCACCGAGCGGGACGAGATCTTCATTCCGGTCCTGGAGCAGGAGCCTTTCGAGTGACACAAGATCACCCGTCCGGAATGAGTTAGAGGCGTTCGGTCATTGTCAGGGAAACGGCCCGTCGCCGGAACGTCATCACCTGAACGGTGCGGTGCCGGCCGCTGCGATCGTTTCGGGCCTTCAGCGCAGGCCCTGCCTGTCGACGAGGATGCGGTGGATCTCGATCCGCTCGGGCAGCTCGATCAGGAATTCGGCATCGCGCTCCAGATGGTGGACCTTCGTCGGCCCCCCTTTTGTGAAAGCGGTCATGGCGTCCATGCTGGCCCAGTAGGATATGGTGGTGAACCAAGTCTCCGTCTCTCCATCCTCCCGGAATAACTGCACCCCGAGTGCGGTCTTCTCAAGCAGCGGAATGCCTTCGGCACGCAAGTAAGGCTCGTAAACATCGGCGATCTCCCTTCGCGTGCGACCGCGCCAGATACGCGCGATGGTTGGCTTGGCGGGCATGTCGGTCTCCTTTCCTTCCTTGCACTGGCGGGGGCGGCCGGAAACGGATTTCCGCCGGAATGATGCAACGATCAGGTATGACTGTGGCCGGGGAAGCCGCGAATGTGTGGCCGCATGTTTTTCCCGGACTGTCTTCGGCTTCGTCAGTTAATGCTGCATCTGCTCCATTCGCTCCATAGGCATCATGTTGAGCGCCAGGTGGCCCATGATCCATATCGAACCGAGGACGATCAGGAAGACCACCAGGACACCAAAGGCGAGCGCCAATACATTGTTGGTGTTGTCCGGCCCGGTCGTAATATGGAGGAAGAAGACCAGATGGACACCCATCTGAGCGATGGCGAGTACAAGGAGCGCTGCTGGTATGGCCGGTGCGTAGATGATGGGCCGTCCGGCCAGAAGAAAGGCCGCGGCGGTCAGCAGGATCGACAATCCCAGACCCAGATTGGCATTGCGCACCCAATGTCCGCTGTCCTCCCGAGGTTCATCGCCGGGAGCGTGGTCTGCCAGGTCGGTCGCTGCGCCGGGGTGACGATGCATGTCCGATTCAGATCTGCTCATGCGCCAACTCCCATGAGATAGACGATCGTGAAAATGCCGATCCAGACGATGTCCAGGGCGTGCCAGAAGAGATTGAAGCAGATCAGCCGGTGAATGATCTCCGGACGAAATCCCTTGATCTGGATCTGAGCCATCATGGTGGCGAGCCAAAGTCCGCCGGCGGTCACATGCAAGCCGTGCAGGCCTACCAGGCCGAAGAAAGAGGTTAGCATTCCGCTGCGCTGGGGCGTGATGCCTTGGGCGGCGAGTTCGACGAATTCATGCAATTCCAGCAGAACGAACAGCAATCCCAGAAATCCGGTGAGGGCCAGAAAGACCTGAGTCCACAGGATGCTCCTGGCATTGGTGGCGGCGAACGACAGCATGCAGGTATAGCTGGAGAGCAGGAGCGCCGCCGTTTCGAAGCCGACCCGCCGCACGTCGACGATCTGCGCGATGGTGGGACCGCCGGCGCTCGCCTCCCGTTGCACCGCAAAGGCAGCGAAAAAGCAGGAGAAAATCACGATATCGCTGAGAAGATAGATCCAGAAGCCATAGCCGACGAGGATTCGCTTTTGGGCGGGCCCGGTCGTGCCATGACCGGTGCCCGCGGCGGGCGCGTCGCCGCCGTGGCTGCGATGGCCAAGTCGATGGGGATCTTCGCGAACACGCCGAAGAGCTTCGACGCTGGCTGGCAGCCCGGCATTGGTCATGACGCCGGCTCCTGGCGGGCGAGCCGTTCGAGGAGGGCTTCACGCGCCGCCCGTCGGGCACGATCCACACGCGCGACCACGTCGCTGGGCACCTCGAACTCGTTTACGTCACGCCAGGCGAAGACCACGAAACCCGCGAAAGCCGCAGCCAGGGCCGCGATCGCCAGCCACCAAATATACCAGATCATTGCAAAGCCGAAGACGGAGGCAAAAAACGCCGTGTAAACCCCGACGGGGCTGTTCAGCGGCATTTCGATCGGTCGGTATTCCGGTTCGGGGGATAGTTGCTGGGACTCCACCGCGCGCAGCTTGATGCCCCAATAGGCTTCCTCGCCCTCGACATTCGGCGTGACGGCGAAGTTGAAGAAAGGCGGCGGTGACGGCGTCGCCCATTCCAACGAACGGCCGTCCCACGGGTCGCCCGTCACGTCGCGCAGACGGTCGCGCTGGCGGATACTGACCACCAGCTGCACAACCTGCGAGATCGCGCCCAGGACAAGTATGCCGATGCCCACCACGGACAAGGAAAGCCAGGGACTCCATTCCGGGAAATTGATGTGCTGCAGGCGCCGCGTCATTCCCTCCAATCCCAGCACGTAGAGGGGCGTGAAGGTTACCCAGAAACCGATGAACGCGAACCAGAAGGCTGCCTTGCCCCAGCCCGCGTGCAGACGAAAGCCGAAGGCTTTCGGAAACCAGAACTCGATGCCTGCAAAGATGCCAAACACCACTCCACCGATGATCACATTATGAAAATGCGCCACCAGGAACATGGAATTGTGCGTCAGGAAGTCCGCCGGCGGGATTGCAAGCAACACGCCCGTCAATCCGCCGATCACGAAGGTGAAGACGAACCCCATTGACCACAGCATGGGCACCTCGAACCGGACACGGCCCCCATACATGGTGAAGATCCAATTGTAGATCTTCACGCCGGTGCCCACCGCGATGATGCTCGAGGAGATGCCGAAGAAGGTGTTGACCGCTGCGCCGGCTCCCATGGTGAAGAAATGGTGCAGCCAGACCAGCATGGAAATGACGCAGATGAACAAGGTGGCGGCCACCATCGAGCGGTAGCCGAAAAGCGGCTTGCCGGAGAAGGTCGAGAAGATCTCCGAAAAAATGCCGAAGGCCGGCAGGACGAGGATGTAGACTTCCGGATGTCCCCACGCCCAGATGAGGTTCACGAACATCATCGGATTGCCGCCTGCTGTGTTCGTGAAGTAATGCCAGCCGGCATATCGGTCCAAGGTCAGCATCGCGAGCGTAGCGGTCAGGATCGGAAATGCTGCCACGATCAAAAGGCACGAGGCCAATGCGGTCCAGCAGAACACCGGCATGCGAAGATAGCTCATGCCGTGGCACCGCATCTTCAGCACGGTGGTGACGATGTTGATCCCGGTGATCAGCGTTCCTATTCCCGAGATCTGGACGGCCCACAAATAATAGTCGACGCCGACGCCGGGGCTGTAGGTGGCCTCGCTCAGCGGCGGGTAGGGCAGCCAGCCGGTGCGGGCGAACTCCCCGATGAAGAGGGACAGGTTGACGAGCAGGGCGCCGCTCGCGGTCAGCCAGAACCCCACCGAATTGAAGGTTGGAAAGGCGACATCGCGCACGCCGAGCTGGAGCGGCACGAGAAAGTTCATGAAGCCGAGCACTAGAGGCATGGCCCCGAACAGGATCATGATCGTGCCATGGGCCGTAAAGATCTGGTTGTAGTGCTCAGGCGGGAGATAGCCTTCGGCATTGATGGCGACGGCTTGTTGCGTGCGCATCATGATTGCATCGGCAAAGCCTCGGATGAGCATCAAGACACCGAGAAGGCAGTACATGATGCCGATTCGTTTGTGGTCCACGCTGGTGATCCACTCGCGCCAAAGGTAGGGCCACCAGCCCTTGATGATGACCAATGCCAGCACGCCGAACCCAAGCAGGATCACCACGCCCGATGTGACCAGGGGAATGGGTTGGGACAAGGGGATCGCCGTCAGGTCCAGCTTTCCGAACATGCTCAATCCTTTCCGCCTGCTGAAAGCTCGCGCCCGGCATGCGGGGAATTGCCGGGCATCGGTCCCGGTCCGGGCGGAAGCGCCTGTGTGGCCACGGCGTCAAAGAGGCCGGGATCGGTGAGCCGGTAGGACGTCGGCGGAACACGCTGGCTCTGGCGCAGGAGTCCGGCGTAGACGTTTTTATCCAGGACCGGGGCTGCGGTGACGATGTTGTCCACCCAATGCCCGAACTCGACGCCGGGAACGCTCCTGACCTGAAACTGCATGTCGGAAAAGCCGTCGCCCGAAAATTGCGCTGAGGTCCCCCAGATCTGGGTAGGACTGTCCGCCTGAAGATGCAGCCGAGAGACCATGCCGGGCATCGCGTAGATCATCGAGCCCAGGCGCGGGATAAAGAAAGTATTGAAGACGCTCGCCGAAGTGATGGAGAAACGAACGGGCGTGCCGACGGGAACGACCAGTTCATTGACGGAAGCAACGCCGTATTGGGGATAGATGAACAGCCATTTCCAGTCGAGCGAGACGACCTGCACCTCGAGGGTCGGTTCCCTGGAGGACAGAGGTGCAAACGGATCGAGCTTGTGGGAACCGATCCAGATCAGCCCGCCGATGAACATGATCGTCAGAATCGGAATCGACCAGACGACCGCTTCGATCCTGCCGGAATAGGACCAGTAGGGCAGATATTCAGCGGCCTTGTTGGAGGCGCGATAACGCCACGCCATCCAGAAAGCCAAGATGATCGTCGGAATTACGATGACCAGCATGACCACGGTTGCGTCGACGAGTATCTCGGCATCGCCCGCCCCGACAGGACCTAGCGGATTTAGGACCCCGGAACAGGATGGCAGGCACAAGGCGCAAAACCCGAGCGCGGCTCCCCGGAGGGGCCAGCCAGACGCCGATAGTGGTTGTTGTGCGCTGCGCATCCCGGAGGCCTTCGATTGCAGCGTTCCCAACAAGAGTGGGGAGCGTCCGTTCCATCGCCGTTCCACAATCGTGTGTAACGGCGTGATTTGGGAGCCGGCGGCTTAGGGGGGCTCTTCGCGGACTACGCGCAGATGGCCGCTGAAGCGACCATGGCCTTCATCGCCCGGGCCAGGCCGCATTCCGGCTCACGCATCTTTTTTGGGCGATGCTGAGGGCATTCGCGTCAACCTATAGGCAGTGGCAGGTTTCCAGCAGGAACCACACTCCCAATCCGTATGGAACCGACAAAAGTCCCAGCGCCAGCCAATAGCCTGGCTGCCCCATGACGGCGAAATCGGATCGAAGCTGCTCCATGAGGTGTCGAACACGGCGCCACCACAATCGTTCCTTCCAGGAGGGGCGACATTTTCGCAGCTGCCGATCCCAGCCGTCTGCCGGCGGGGACAAGGCTGTTACAGGTCGTCCCTGCGAAGGAAAGCCGCGCAGCAGGAACAAAGCAGCGGCTTGTCCGTTCGGTGGGCTCAGCAGAGCGATCAGCTTGCCTGATGGTGACGATGACCCGTGCACCGTCCGGCATCGAACGGTCATGCTGCCATCGAACAATGATGCTTCAACGCCATGCATCGTCGCGAGTTTCGTCATCAGCTCTGGACCTCCCGGTCCCGGCTGTCGTCGCGCCGCCGCAGGATGCGGCCGGCGCCGGAGGCTGACTTTGAAATGACGCCAGTCGTGCGATTCAGAGCACCATATGATGCCCCGGCACGAACCGGCTGCCCGGCGTCGAGCCAGGCTTATGTTCTCCCGCTTGTCGTCACGGCTTTGCTTCTGCTCGGCGTCCCATTGCCGGCCGTCGCCTCGGAAACGCTTCCGGGGCCGGCGATTTCGCCGCCCACAGCCGCCGCGCCGCCCGAAGACGGGCAATGGACGATGCCGGCCAAGAACTACGCTTCGACCCGCTATAGCGAACTCGCGGAAATCAACGAGGACAACGTCAAGAATCTGGAGGTGGCCTTCACCTTCTCGACCGGTGTGAACAAAGGCCAGGAAGCTGCGCCGCTCGTGGTGGGCAGCACCATGTATATCGTGACGCCGTTCCCCAATTTCGTCTACGCGCTGGATCTCGCCAAGCCGGGCGCACCGATGAAATGGAAATACGAGCCCACGCCCGACCTCGCGGCCCAGGGAGTTGCTTGCTGCGACGTGGTCAATCGCGGCGCGGCCTTTTCCGACGGCCGCCTCTTCTTCAACACGCTCGATGGCCACACCATCGCGCTCGATGCGAACACCGGCAAGCCGATCTGGAACGCTCATCTCGGCAATATCAACATCGGCGAGACCATCACCATGGCGCCGCTGGTGGTGAAGGGCAAGGTTCTGGTCGGCAATTCCGGCGGTGAGATGGGCGTACGCGGCTGGGTCAAAGCGCTCGACGCCGGCGACGGGCACTTGATCTGGACGGCGTTCGCGACCGGGCCTGACGAGGACGTGCTGATCGGGTCCGATTTCAAGCCATACTACGATGGGGACAAGGGCAAGGACCTCGGCGTGACCACATGGCCGCCCGACGCCTGGAAAATCGGCGGCGGCAACATGTGGGGATGGATCTCCTACGATCCCGACCTCGATCTGATCTTTCACGGCACCGGCAATCCTGGTCCCTGGAACCCGGATTTGCGCCCCGGCGACAACAAGTGGACCGCGGGCATTTTTGCGCGCGATCCCGATACCGGTGCGGCGAAATGGTTCTATCAGTGGACCCCGCACGACCTCCATGATTATGACGGCATCAATGAGCAGATCCTGCTCGACATGAACTGGCGCGGCAAGCCCCGCAAGGTGCTCGTCCGGCCGGAGCGCAATGGCTACATCTACATATTGGACCGGACCACCGGCGAGGTTCTTTCGGCAACGCCATACGGACCTGTCAATTCAAGCAGGGGTGTGGATCTCAAGACGGGCCGCCTTATCGTAAATCCAGACAAGCAGACCGGTACCGGCAAAGTCGTTCGAAATATCTGCCCGACGGCCTCCGGTCTCAAGGACTGGCAGCCTTCCGCATTTTCTCCGAAGACCGGCCTGCTCTACATCCCGCATAACAATCTATGCATGGATGAAGAAGGCGTCGAGGTGAACTACATCGCCGGCACGCCCTATGTCGGCATGAATGTTCGCATGGTACCCGGTCCCGGCGGCAATCGCGGCGCCTTCACGGCCTGGGACATCGCCGCGGAGAGGCCGGCCTGGAGTATCAAGGAGAATTTTCCGGTGTGGAGCGGCGCGGTCGTGACCGCCGGCAATGTCGTGTTTTACGGAACCATGGAAGGTTGGTTCAAGGCCGTCAGCGCAAAGACCGGCGCGTTGCTTTGGCAATTCAAGACGTCTTCCGGGATCATCGGCCAGCCCATCACCTATCGCGGCCCCGACGGGCACCAATATGTCGCCATTCTGTCGGGAGTCGGCGGCTGGGCCGGTGCGATCGCCTCCGGCGATCTCGACCCGCGCGACGCTACCGCGGCACTCGGTTTCGCCAATGCCATGAAGGACTTGAAAACGGCGACCACGGCAGGAGGCACGCTTTATGTGTTCCGACTGCGCTGATCCACGCAAGACGACAGGGAGGCCGGGCGCACACAGGCGACTTCAGGCCACCGTCACGGCTTTTGCAATCGCGCTCGGCGCGGCGGCGGCCGGTGCGCGCGATCTCAGAGCCTGCGCCGATCCGAACAACATGCCCTTTTCCAACGCGGCCGGCCAGGGCTTCGAGAACAGGATCGCCGAGATCGTGGCCGCCGACCTCGGCGCCAAACTGTCCTACACATGGTGGGCGCAGCGCCGGGGCTTCGTTCGCAATACTCTGAAAGCCGGGCTCTGCGATCTGGTGCTCGGCACCCCGACCAATCTCGAAATGCTGCGCACCACGGCGCCGTACTACAGATCGTCCTATGTCTTCGTCACGCGAGCGAAGGATGCGGACATCACGTCCTTCGACGATCCGCGCCTGCGCCATATGCGCATCGGCGTGCAGTTGATCGGTGACGACGGCAGCAACTCGCCGCCTGTCCAGGCGCTCGGCCGACGCGGGATCGTCGGCCATCTCATCGGCTACCCGGTCTATGGCGACTATTCCGCGCCCAACCCCGCGGCCCGCATCGTCCAGGCGGTGGCCGGCGGGGACATCGATCTGGCGGTGGTCTGGGGACCTCTCGCCGGTTATTTCGCCGGACAGCAGAAGGTGCCGCTCCGGATCACGCCGGTCGCGCCTGCCATGGACGGACCGCTGCTGCCGATGACCTACGACATTTCCATGGGCGTGCGGCGCGAGGACGATGCGATGCGCAGCGAAATCGATGCAGCCCTCACCCGGCACAAGGCTGAGATCGATGGGATCCTGGCGCGATATGGCGTGCCGCTGCTGCCTGCCACCGCGAGCGCAGCGCCATGAGGCCGGCCGGCCCCCTGCTGCTGGCTGCGGCGCTGGCACTTCCGACGTGCCAGCGCGAAGAGCGCGAGACGCGTCCGCAACCTCCGTTCGGATCCGTGCAGCCCGCCCCGGTCACCACGCTGGAGGCCGGAGGCCAGACACCTGCTGCCGGGTCCAGCAAGGCGGCACGCTTCGAGGCCAATGCCTTTCATCTCAGCGAAGGCAAACGGCTGTTCAGCTGGTTCAACTGCTCTGGATGCCATGCCAATGGCGGCGGCGGCATGGGCCCGGCCTTGATGGACGAAAAATGGATCTATGGCAGCTCGATCGAAAGCATCCATGCCACGATCCGCGACGGCCGTCCGAACGGCATGCCGAGCTTCGGCACCAAAATCCCCGACGATCAGATCTGGGAGCTTGCCGGCTATGTGCGCTCGCTGAGCGGGAACGCACCTTCCGCCGCCGCGCCCTCCCGCAATGACGACATGATGGTGCATCCGGCCGAAAATCGTATGCCGGATGCCGCGACGCTGGGGAAATCGCCGTGAGGAGCCTCGCCTCGGCGGCATACGCCACCGCCTGCCTGTTGTGTCTGCAAGGATGCGCGGGGTGGCAGTCGGCGCTCGATCCCAAAGGGCCCGCCGCCGATGAGCTGGCTTGGCTTATCTGGTTCTTCACAGGGCTTTGCACCCTTGTCTGGGTGCTGTTGATGGTCACCCTCATCGCGCCTCTGCTGATGGGGCAGCGCGGCGGCACCGAGCCGCTGGCGCTCGATATCGGCGCGGAGCGCCGCAAATTACGCATGGTCGGAGCCGCCACCGCACTAACCGCGATGATCCTGATCGGCCTCACCGTGCTGAGCTTTTTCGCCAACAGGACGCTCGCCGCGATCGGTTCGGATGCCGCCCTGACCATCCGGGTGACGGGACACCAATGGTGGTGGGAGGTTCGCTATGAGGATGCCACGCCCAGCCGCATTCTGACGACGGCCAACGAGATTCACATACCGGCCGGCGAGCCGGTGCGGCTTCTTCTGACCTCGACGGACGTGATCCACTCCTTCTGGGTCCCGAGCCTTGCGGGCAAGCTGGACCTCATCCCCGGCCATTTGAACGTGCTGGATATCAAAGCGGACAGGCCCGGCGTCTATCGCGGCCAATGCGCGGAGTTCTGTGGTGCGCAGCACGCCAACATGGGCACCTTCATTATCGCTGAGCAGCGGACAAAATTCGATGCCTGGTGGAATGACCAGCTGAAGGCGGCCGCTGCACCGGCAAGCGAGGAGGCCAAGGCCGGCGCCGAGCTGTTTATCAAGCGTCCTTGCGTGATGTGCCACACCATACGCGGCACGCCCGCAGGGGGAAGGGTTGCCCCCGACCTTACCCACATCGCCAGCCGCCAAACGCTCGCCGCCGGAACACTGACGATGAGTCGAGGCAATCTCGCCGCCTGGATAGCCGATCCGCAGGGCGCCAAGCCCGGTGTCCATATGCCGATGGTCGAGCTCGATGGCGACCAGCTCAATCAGATCGTCGCCTATCTGGAGGGCCTGAAATGAGCCGCGCCGGCCTTATAAGCGGGCGCGGCCTGCCGCCCGGGCACGAGGCGGTCTCCGAAAGAGAGGCTGCGCCGAAACCTGACCGTCTCCGCGATAGCGAGATGGACGACGCCAGCCTGCATCGCTGGCTCACGCGGACCTGGCGCACGCCGCCCGGTCTCATCGGGGCGCTGGCGAGCGTCGACCACAAGGTCATCGCGCGGCGCTATCTCATCACCGCATTCGTCTTTCTGTGCCTGGGCGGGCTCAACGCCGTCGTCATGCGCATCCAGCTTTCGGGCCCCCAACGCGGACTGATCGGGCCGGATCTCTACAACAAGCTGTTCACGATGCACGGCGTCACCATGATGTTCCTGTTCGCCGTGCCGGTCGTGCAGGCGAGCGGCCTCTATCTGGTGCCGCTGATGGTCGGCACGCGCAACATCGCCTTTCCCCGCCTGAACGCGTTCGGCTACTGGGTCTATGTTTCCGGCGGGCTCTTTGCCTGGGTCTCGTTTGCTCTCTCGATGGCGCCCGATGTCGGATGGTTCGCCTATGTGCCCCAGTCCGGGCCGGAGTTCGGGCCAGGCAAGCGCGCCGACGTGTGGGCACAGATGATCACCTACACGGAAGTCTCGTCGTTGGCCGTCGCTGTCGCGACCATCGTCACCGTGCTCAAGCAGCGCGCGCCCGGCATGTCGCTGGACAAGATCCCGGTCTATGTCTGGGCCATGCTGGTGACTTCCTTCGTCGTGGTTTTCGCCATGCCGGCGGTGATGATCACCTCGACTTTCCTGATCCTCGACCGGCTTGTCGGCACCCACATCTTCAATCCGGCCGAAGGCGGCGATGTCCTCCTGTTCCAGCATCTGTTCTGGTTCTTTGGACACCCCGAGGTCTACATCATCTTCCTGCCCGCGACCGGCATGGTTTCGGCGATCATTCCCGTCTTCGCACGGCGACCGGTGTTCGGATATCTTGGCCTGGTTCTGTCGCTGATCGCGGTCGGTTTCCTGTCGTTCGGCCTATGGGTCCACCACATGTTCGCGACGGGGCTGCCGAAGCTGGGGGCAAGCTTCTTCACCGCCTCGAGCATGTTGATCGCGATTCCCAATGGACTGCAGATCTTTTGCTGGGTGGCCACGCTTTGGGACGGCAGGCCGATGATCCGAACGCCCCTGCTTTTCGTCTTAGGCTTCTTTTTCATCTTCGTCATCGGGGGGCTCACCGGCGTCATGCTCGCCTCGGTGCCGCTCGACCTGCAGGTGCACGACACCTATTTCGTCGTGGCGCATTTTCACTACGTGCTGATCGGGGGATCGGTCTTTCCACTGCTTGGGGCAGCCTATTTCTGGTTCCCCAAGTTCACCGGCCGCATGATGAGCGAGCGCTGGGGGCGGCGGCATTTCTGGCTGGCTTTCATCGGTTTCAACGCTGCCTTCTTCCCCATGCACATCGTTGGTTTGTGGGGCATGCCGCGAAGGATCTACACCTATCCGGCCGAACTCGGCTGGGGCAATATCAACCTGTTCATCACCGCCGGGGCCGTTCTCTTCTTTTCGAGCTTTCTGCTGTTCATCTTCAATCTTGTGCATGGAGCGCTGAAGGGCGCGCCGGCCGGCGACAATCCCTGGGACGCCGGCACGCTGGAATGGGCGACGCCGTCGCCACCCCCGAGCTATAATTTCGAGCGCATTCCCGTCGTCGCCCATGCCGAGCCGCTCTGGGCCGAACGCGAGACGATGCCGGTGGCAACGGGGCTTCGCGTCGATGCGCGTGAGCTCCTGGTTTCGACGGTGGCGGACGCCCAGCCCGACATCCGCGAAAAATCGGCAGGGCCGTCACTCTGGCCCCTGCTAGCAGCCGCGGCCGTGGGGGGCACCTTCCTTTATTCGATCTTCACGCCATGGGCGATCGTCTGGGGCGCCCTCCCGCTCGCTGTCACCCTGATCGGCTGGTTCTGGCCCAAGGGCAATCCGGAGGACGAGGAATGAAGCAACGCCCGGCCTCGGATGTCTCCGCCCTTCCGACCTTTGGGCATGGTTCGCGCAGCACGACCTGGTGGGGCACGCTCGGCTTCATGGCCCTGGAAGGCACGGGCTTCGCGCTGGCAGCCGGCACCTATCTCTATCTGGCGCTGACATGGCCCGAATGGCCGCTAGGGGCCGCGGCACCAAATCATTGGCCGGGAACGATCGTAACAATGTTGCTGATTGTCAGCATGGTTCCGAACCACGTTCTGAACGGCCATGCCAAGCAATGCGCGATCGTGCCGGTGCGGATCGGCCTGGTTGTCATGTCGCTGTTGGGCATCGCGCCGCTGGTCGTGCGCTGGTTCGAGTTCCCGGCGTTGAACATTTACTGGGACACGAATGCCTACGGCTCGATGCTGTGGGTGCTGCTCGGGCTGCACACCACGCACCTGATCACCGATGTCGGCGACACGATCGTGCTGACGGTGCTGATGTTTACGCGTCATGGCCACAGCGGCCGGCGCTTCGGCGATGTCGGCGACAACGTCTTCTACTGGGATTTCGTGGTGCTGACCTGGATCCCGATCTATCTGCTCATCTACTGGCTACCGAGGCTCGAGTGACATGCGCACGTCGCCTTTGGGAACATCCTGGAGCGGTCTTCTAGCCGGGCCCTTGGCCTGGGCCACCTCGACGCAGCTGAACTACGCGCTGGTGCCCTGGCAGTGCGATCATCGGGTCGCCGTTGTGCTTCCCGTGGCACTGCTGCTTGCTTTGATTTCGCTTCTGGGCGGTGCGTCGTCCTGGTGGGCCAAGCGCCGGAGCGGCGCTGGTTTGCAATCGGGCCGCAAACGCAGCACCGAGAATTTCATTGCTGATCTCGGCATATTGGCGGCTCTTCTGTTTGCCCTGGTCATCGTCATGCAGGGCAGCGCCTCGCTCGTTCTCGACGGGTGCCTGCGATGAGACCCGACCCGTTCTTCTCCACCTCGATCTGCTACGGTGCCGGCGCGCCCGACCCTGGTTGGACGCTTGCGTTTCCCATCACCCTGCCGCTGGTGGCGTTGGCTCTCATCTATGCTGTCGGGGCGAGGCGATTGTGGAACCGCAGCGCCCGAGGCCGGCCCCGGCTCATACGGCGGGCTCTGGTGTTCACGGCTGGATGGAGCGTGCTGACGGGAGCACTGGTCAGCCCGATCCATGCGCTTGGCGAACAGGTCTTTGCCGCGCATATGATCGAGCATGAACTGCTGATGGCGGTGGCAGCGCCACTTCTCGTCGCCTCGGCCCCGGCGGCAGCCCTGATCTGGGCGTTACCCGCTCCGCTCCGGCGCCTCGCAGGCAGGCTCACACACGGCGGCGCTCCAAAGGCGGTCTGGGCCTTTCTCACTTCGCCGCTCAACGCCACCATCATTCACGGCATCGCAATCTGGGCCTGGCACATACCGGTTCTGTTCGAGGCGGCACTCGAGCGAGGCGTGCTGCATTATGCTCAGCATGCGAGCTTCCTCGGCACAGCCTTGCTGTTCTGGTGGGGGCTCATGCCGCGCGCCGGCACACGGCACAGCTATGGCAGCGCCGTATTGCATCTCTTTGTTACATCGCTTCATACCGGCCTGCTCGGCGTCCTGCTGCTGCTCTCACCCAGACCCTGGTATATGGAGAACGCCGCCGGCGCCGGGCTGTGGGGGCTGACGCCGATCGAGGATCAGCAACTCGCCGGTCTGGTGATGTGGGTTCCCGCTGGCCTCATCTATGGCGGTGCCGCTTTGCTGCTGGCAGGGCTGTGGATCCGAAAGAATGGAAGCAGGGAGGTGGTGAATGCCCCCCGCCCAGTCTAGATCTGCCGTGAAGGCCGCCGGCGTTCTCATTCTCCTGATAGTGCTGGTCGGGACGGTGATCTGGTGGTCCGCTCAGGGCGAACATGGCACGCTCGAAGCGGATTCGGCCACCGGCGGCGTGGCCGCACGGGCCATTCCCATCATGGCGGCAAATGGCTGCTCTGGTTGTCACACGATTAAAGGTGTTCCGGGTGCGAAAGGCCAAGTCGGCCCGCGGCTCGATGCCAGCTTTGCCGACCGGGTCTTCGTCGGCGGCGTGCTGGCGAACAATCCGAAGAACCTGATCCGATGGATCCGTGCTTCCAGGGAGATCAACCCGCACACCGCCATGCCTTCGACCGGGATCACCGAGCAGCAGGCGCGCGACATCGCCGCCTATCTCTACGCCTTGAAGTGATCAGCGCGAAAGCTCGGAGCTCCGTCCGCGGCCGGACAATGCCAACGCTGAAAGCCCGCCTTGGTTTCAAACCAAGACGGGCTTCCGAGACTCAATGGCTGGAGGCGAGGCTGGCCGGCGTTCTCGCCGAAACACGCCGCGGATTTCTGACGCGCTGTCCAAGTCAGCGCTTTGCGCTCTCGCTTTCAGCTTCCGCGCGTATCAGGAACTTCTGAGTGACCTGTGGCAGGTTATCCTTCAACCACGCCGCCATCGCTTCCTCTTCGCGCAGATTTTGCTGACAGACGCGAACGATCTCCGTTTCGCCTGCCGCCTCCGCCGCCGCGATTAGAATGGTGTAGGAAGCAATCTCCATGTGCTCGAACGTATAGCTGGCGAGCGATCCCTTCATGACCTCGTCGCCGGCGAATACGCCGCTGATCGACTGCGCCATCGCGGTCAACTTGCCGCCCACGTCCTTGAGCATGGAGGAACCTTCATCCAGACCATCCAGGCAAGCTTTCAGCCGCGCGGCCTGCTCTTTGGTTTCTTCCAAATGGTTGCGAATTCTATTGCTGAGTTCCGGATAGTTCTCGATGCGGCTCAATTGACCTGACAGCATCGTTTCAGCTTGCTCTTCCATGGCATGCGCGTCCCTGAGCCACTGGACCAGCCATTCGCGCGATTCAGACATTGGTTCTCTCCATGAGTGAATGCGCCCGAACCACGCGCGATGCGGATTGTTCCTTCCAAGCTTGTGCGAAGTGGGGCCGGCCCATTTCTTTTCGACGGCAGGTTCGTATAGACGGGTTTCGGAGCCGCGTTCGACTGTCGAGACGGTTCCCTGCCATGAGAAATAGCGTCATTGCGGCAGGAAACTTCACAAAGCGTTTTCATAAATGCTGTCGAGAACTTGCGAAACACGCAGGAACTGCTCGGCCGCAGGGTCAAAGCCATGCCCTGCTGCGAGGCGACCGGCCCAATCCACCGCCGCGCGTCCGCCCCAATGGTCAGGGGGAGACGCAATCACCTCGCAATGCGTGCCGCGGCGCAGTTCGGCTGTGAAATCGTAAAACGACCCGGCGGCATTCTGGAACGCCAGCGAACCCTTCGTGCCATGGAACGTGGCGGAGATCACCGCGTCGCAGCCGGCGTGAAGACGCCACGAGCAGGCGAGACGGGCGACGGCGCCCGTATCCAGGCCGAGTGTCACGACAGCATAGTCCTCGACCTGACTGTGTCGGTTTTCCAGTCTCTGCCCGGCGGCAAAGAGATCGGCCGCCACCGAAATTGCCTCGGGGAAGTCCTGCATCCACAGCAGCAGGTCGACGAGATGGACCCCCAGATCCATGACGCAGCCACCGCCCGACAGAGCTGGATCGTAAAACCACGGCTTGTCGGGGCCGTATGCGTTGTGAAAGACCAAATCTGCCGTGTAGACGCGTCCGATCGCCCCGTCTTGAATGAGATCTCGAATGAGCCTTGTCGCGCGTGTGTGCCGATAGGAAAAATCGGCGCCCAGGAGCCGGTCGCGGCGGCGTGCGGCCTCCAGGACCGCGGCGACTTCACCGGCATTACGTCCGAGTGGTTTTTGACAGAAGACCGCGATGCCGGCGTTCAACGCGGCCATCGACTGCTCCGCGTGCAAGGCGCTCGGCGTTGCAATCAAGATGCCGTCCGGTTCGGCGGCGAGAAGTTGTTCGAAGCTGTCGACGACATCGGCGGCAGGAGCAAGCTCGCGCGCCGCGGCAATCATCTCGGATGAGGGATCGCAGAGTACACACGAGAGGCCGAGGCCGCTCGACAGGACCGCCTCCATCCTGTTCCGGCCGATCCATCCGACACCGAGAAAACCCAGGCGCGGTGCCCTTGCGGCAGACGCGGCTCCCGGAATCATTGCAGTTCCACCAGCGCCTTGATGAACCCGTCCTTGTGCTCGCGCGTGGCGTCGAGCGCATCGCCCAGCCTCGAAAGCGGGTAGCGGTGCGTATAAAGCCGGTCAGGTGTAAGAACACCCGTCTGCACGGCCTCGATGGCCTCCTTGATACCGCGGATATAGACGTTTCGATCGCGCTCATGCGCGTTGATCACGTCGATGCCCTTCCAGTTCCATTGCTGCATGTTGATCTGTCGCGGGCCGTCCTGATGGTAGCCCGCTATGACGAGCCTCCCGCCTTCGCGCACGAGTTCTCCCGCCATGTCCAGCGGCCATTGTTTCCCCGTTGCCTCGATCACGCGATCGCAGAGCGCAGCGCCGGTGAGCTCTGCCACTTGTTTGATGACGGCGTGATGATCGACCATGGGTATCAGCGTGGAGGCGCCCATGGCGCGGGCAAGCTCCAGGGAAGACTGGCGTCGAGAAATGGCGATGACCTCGGCCCCGGCATGCGTTGCAAGCTGGACCAACAGCGCGCCGAGAAAGCCGATGCCGATGATGGCGATGCGCTCGCCCGGATGGATGTCACTGCGCCGCAAGATGTTCATGGCGCAGCCCAGCGGCTCGCCGGGAAAAGCCGATCCGGCAAGGGATGGCGGCAGTTCGACCAGGGCCTCGGCATCGCCGACATCGTACTCGGCATAGCTGTTGCCGAAGAGTGTCGCTACCCGGCTGCCCACGCGGACGGACCCGACATCCGGGCCGATTGCATCGACAATGCCCCATCCCTCATGCCCGAGAGCGCCGGGATCGGTGGGGAATGTCATCCATTCCGGCCCTTCCCAGGGCGTGATGTTGGAGGCGCACACGCCGCACCCCTCGAGGCGGACGCGAACCTGCCCCGGACCGGGCTGCGGCACGGAAACGTCCCTGATCACGATCTGGCGAGGCCCGGTTACGACGGCTGCCCGCATCGATTTCACCGGGTGCCCCGCATCGGCCGGCCTATCAAGCACATCGAATGTCACGCATTCACCTATGGCTGGAGCCAAACAAGAGCGGCGATAAACAGCTCAGTTGCGATTGACGAACTTGTTGAAGCGGCTCGTCTTGCCGTTCGCGGTCTTGTCCTGATGCAGGAAGGCAAGCTCATTGTCGTCGAAGATTTTGAAGAACTCCTCCCAGGAAATTTCTTCGAACTCTTCCTCCGCCTCGCCGAAATCGATCCTGAGCACGCCTCCCTTGCCGGATGTCTTGATCCGGGAAGGTCGCCCCTGCCTTGCCTCAGCCCATTTGCGGATTTGGTCGTGATCGGTGGTGGTCGTCGCTTCGCTCATCTCGCTTCTCCATCAACACGCAGACCGAACCTGAAAAGGCGAGGTTTGTTCCTGGTCCTGCCCGATGCTTTCCTCAGCTGAAGGCCCTCCGAGCTTTCCGGCAGTATGACTGTTCGCGGGGGCGAGCCCTTGCCGTTCAGGTCGGCCTTGTTCCGTAACGCAGCCGCTTGTCAGCTTTTGCTGCCGGAAGGCGGCAGGTCACCGAGCAATCGGTCGCAGAGCCCCCCGACCCGGCCCCGGGAATAGGCGAGGGCGCGATAGAGCCCGAGCACGGTCTTCGCCCAGAAGAGATAGATCGGGGGACAGCCCGTCATCCGGGCGAGACGAAACATCCTGTGGCTCCATCTCGAGATGGCGCGCCGGAGAAGATAGATGAGCTTGCGCCGCGTTCCCAAACCATGTCGACATGGATCGACGCGCTTGCGCAACGGCAGGCGGTCGCCGCGTCTGTCGAGCCGAAAGGCGAGCCCCTCGCGACGCTGCCTGAAACCGGCCGCCTGGGTGTCGTGGACAAAGCCGGCATCCACGGCGCGCAGCCGCAGGCGTCCTTCGCCATTGGCCTCTTCGAGCAGGCGGTGGAGGCACGCCGAGCGCACGACGACAATGTTGGTGCCCCGGCCATCGGACGAGTATGGCTCGACCCAGGCATCGCCGAATGAAATGTCGGCCGTTTCCGCGACGACATCGTCACAGAAGTCGCATGCCGAGTTCTGAAAGAAACCCGATCCCCAGTCGCCGTCGACCAGATGCCACCAATCCTTGCGCCGTCTCTCTCCGCTGCCAAGGAGGAACTGCGCCGTGTACCAGTTGGCCGGGCGGTCCGTATCCTTGATCCGATAGTCGATGGCGGTGACGGCCTGGAGGTCAACCTGCATCTGCCAGGCAAGGCTCTCGACGAAACGAGAACTTTTCATGTGGCCGCAGACAAGGCCCAGTGTGAAGGCGATGCGCTCACGCAGCAGCGGATCTTCGATCCGAAGCAGATTGACGGCCTTGATGAAGCAGGGGATGCCGATGACGGCGTATTTGCCCGGCTCGGCGCGGATGATGGACAGCGCCGCAGACAGCTCGACTGGGTAATAGCGCGACTTCGCCCCCCCGCGGACCTCCTTCAAGGTGCGAGAAACTCGATAGCGGAAGTGGCGACCGTCGGTATGAGGGTCTTCGCTGGGTGCGACATGGACGATACCGTCGACCAGGCCCCGTTTCAGCAGCTCGGCGGCAACCCAGCTGACCATGCCGCCCGAACTGCCCTCGGCGCGAAAGCCTTGTTCCTCGGCGTGACCGACATAGGCTGCTTCAAAGCGGCCTATGTGCCCGTCGATGTGGCTTGCGGAAGGAAACTGGATCGTCGCCAGCTCGTCCTCGTTCATCGACGCTGGTGCGAACGGGCAGGTTCGGCTGAACGTTGGAGAGCGGGTTGTGAGCCAATCGCCGCCGCTGGGCTTCAACTGACCGTATTTATCCCAGGTCATTTCGGCAGCACGGCCACCCTCCTGAGCGACACAGCTTCCGCAACCGATGCACAGCCCGGCCGACACGATTTCGGCTGGGCTGACAATCCACTCGCTCCGCTCGACCTTCATGGCGCCACCGCATGCCGGAGATAGTCGAGCGATCGGGCGCGCAACAGATCCAAACGACGGCGAACCTCTGGACCGGGAGGGGCTTCGAGCAGACCGGGGACAGTCCCGACATTCGCTTCGGTGACCAGGTTCAAGGGGCTGCCGGCCGTTTGCATCAGATCGCGCACCTTGTTGGCGCGATAGTCGGAGGAGACGCAGGCAAAGGGCTTTGCATTGAGCAGCGCGAACACACAGCCATGGAAGAAATTGGTGACGACGGCGGTGGCGCCAGCCATCAACGTCGCGAAGCGTTCGGGGCCGGCGGCGATCTGCTGCGCATCGGCCCAGTCATTGCGATAGCCGACACTGACGAGGCGCAGTCCGGAGGAGGACGCCCATTTTGCCGCCGCCGCGGCGAACCATTTTGGGAAGCCGTGGCCATAGACGGCCACGTAAGGCGTTTCGGTTTCGATGGGGCCGCGGTCGATGACAGATGGAAACAGCAGGCATGGGTCCACTACGACTTCGGGCGCCACACCGAGTGCCCCACGTACGAGTTGCTCACTGTTCTCATCGCGCACGGATATCGCGGTAAAGTTGGCCAGGAGCGCAGCCCATTGGTCCGGCAGACCGTCTGAAGCTGGATGGTTGCCGAAGCTGGCGGCATAGGCCACGAGACGGTCCGTTTTCAGGCCCTTCCCGTAAAAGATCGGATATCCCCCATACCAGGGATGACGAAGGTTCCAGACCTCGTCGCTGCCGACGAGAACGATATCGAATTCTTCCGCCAGGTCGGGGTCTTCAGTCGAAAAGGGCATCGACAATGGGAGCCTGGCAAACGCATCGAAAAACTCTCGCGTCTTGAGCGCGTGGGTCCGCCTGTCTCCGCCAAGGCCCCTCGAGGAGGGCTGCGGCTGGAGAGCGCATCGCCACTCCCGCCGGTTCGCCTTGGTCGAGCTATGGTCGAGCAGAACCGCATCATGTCCCATGGCACGCAAGCCTTCGACAAGGCAGCGCGCCTGCCAGTAGGAACCGTAATTGATGCAGCGGTGGAAAGTCAGCACGCCGATTCTGTGCAAAGCCATCGCATGCGCTTTCGTTTGCAGGCCGTCACCCGGCTGGCAGCGGCTCCATTGCCGGGGTGCTGGCCTGCGCGGGGGCATATCGCCGGATCATCGCCGCACAAAAGCGTGCGAATTCGTCCGGGACGAGAGGGGGGCTGGTATGATGGGGCATGAACCCCCGATGCTCGGGCGTGAAGCAGAAGGTCAGCGTGACGTCGAAATCAGCGAGCGCGGCCATCTGGCGGTCGAACCAGTCCAGCGCGTTGGGACGAAAGCTGTCCGCCCAGGACAGCCCGGTGCGCAGATAGGTGACGCCCAGCCGTTTCATCCAGGCCACGGCTTCGTCGAGCCGCGGGTCCTCGTAATGGAACCATTGAACCAGTCCCATCGCCGGCGCGTGGCGTGCAAATGCATCGAGTGCGGGCTTCGGCGTGCCGTCCTCGCGCAGGAGGCCCATGTAGAAGTGGCGGTAATAGGACGAGCCTTCGGCCTCCCGGTGCCGTGTCGTGGCTCCCCAGGCCATCGGCAGATCGTAAAGGCTGTACCATTGGATGCGCGGGGCCTGCCCCAACAGGAGCTCGGCGGTGCGGTCCAGCCCCCAGACTTGAACCTCTTCCGCTCCGAAGGTGGAGATGCCGACTTCGCTGACCCAGATCGGAAGATCGGTCACGGTCCTGATCTCGTCGAGCTTCTGCGGCCATTGGTGAATTTGCCAGAGATTCCAATCGAGAGGAAAGCCGTGCACGGCGACGGCGTCGACATGGTCCAGCACACCGAAATTCTTCATGCGGCTCATGAAGCCAGGATCGATCGGAGAGATCCCGCCCAGAACCCTGGTCAGATGCGGATTCTCGCGCGTGATCGCATCCGCCGCCAGCATCGCCATTTCCGCAAACCGGCTCCAGTCCGGGTCGAGCTCCGGATCCCAGTGCGACTTGTTGTTCGGCTCGTTCCAGATCATCGCCGCTTCGATCATGCCTTTGCTCCTGCGGCCGGGTAGACCGCGCCTTCGCCGCCCGGCCGGCCCGCGGGCCGGCACACATAGACTTCCGTTTCGGGGTGAGCCTCGATTTCGAAACCGGCGCTGCGAAGCATGGCTTGCGTGCACGCGCGATTGGGTATCCACCAATTCGTCGGATCGTCGGCATAACGATGCTCGATGAAGTGCAATTTCGGAAAGGAGGCGTCTTCGAACAGATCCTCGCGCCAGAAATGATAGTTCTCTTCAACTGCGGCCACCTCGTCGCTGCCGCGCTGCATGGACTGAAACACCAGGAGATCGCCGACCACATGGTCCCGGACCAGGTCGAGCGCGAGGAGGGGGTGCCGCAAATGGTAGAGAACGCCCATGAAGAGAACGATGTCGAAGCGTTCGCCGAGCGCGCCGACGTCATAGACCGAAAGCTGCCGGAATTCGATCTCGGTTTCCGCCACCTCGGCAGCGAATTTCGCCTGGGCGAGATAGGCCTCGTCGAAATCGATTCCGAGGACACGCTCGGCGCCTCGCCGCTTCATCTCGATCGAATAGAAGCCGGCATTGCAGCCGATATCCAGCACGGTCTTGCCGGTCAGATCGGCCGGGATCGCATGAGCGAACTTGTTCCATTTGATGAAAGGATAGTTGCCCAGGAAGTGATCCGGGGCGGTAGAGACGCCTTCCAATTCGATGTTGTGGAACCAGGGTCCTAATTCTTGGATGCGTTGCCTGATCACCGAGCTGGACATCCTCATGCCGTATCTCCTTGGAATGATTGGTGCAGTCGCGCGTGCTGCCGGCGAAGGTCATCCCCGTTTGAACGTCATGATATGGTTTCGTTCAGCCGGACCAGCTTGGCATGGTCGCCGGACAGGGCCATCACGCTGACCGAGGCCGGGTCTATATCGAAGCGGAACACCCCGTCCAAAGGCAGGCCCAGCGCGTTGCATATCGCACATTTGATGACGTCGGCGTGGCTGACCAGGACGACATTTTCGCCGGCATAGCGCAGCGATAGAGCGCGCATGCATGCGCATGCACGCTTTTGCACGGCACCCATGCTCTCTCCGCCCGGCGTCACCGCGATAGGGCGCTGCTCGTTCCAGCGCCGCCAAGCGGGGTCCCGGCTGAGTTCGTTGAACGTCCTGCCCGACCAGGATCCGAAATCGATCTCGTCCAGATCGTTACACAACTCGACCGGCCCCACCTCGCATGTGACCGATACGGCCTGCGCGGTCTGCTGGGTGCGCTCGCGCGGACTTGAAATGATCGCCGCGAAGCGCTCGCGACGCATGCGCTCGGCCAACCGGAGCGCCTGCGCCCGTCCTGCAGATCCCAGGAACACATTGGGAGTGCGACCCGCGAGGTAACTGCCGACATCATCATGCGCGGCATGGCGCAGCAGGAAGAATGTCGTGGTCATTCGGCCGCCTCTGCCGGTTCCGCAGGCACGCCGGCGATGAAGTCCAGCGTTCTCTGCCGGGCTTCGGCGTCGGTGAACTGGCGCGGCGGGGATTTCATGAAATAGCTGGCTGGCCCTTCCAGGACCCCGCCGACACCGCGATCCAGAGCAAGTTTGGCGCAGCGGATCGCGTCGATCACCACACCCGCCGAATTCGGTGAATCCCACACTTCAAGCTTGAGTTCCGCATTGAGGGGGACGCCGCCGAAGGTGGTGCCTTCCAGCCGGATATAGGCCCATTTGCGGTCCGACAGCCACGGCACGTGGTCGCTCGGTCCGACATGGACGTTCTCCGGCTCCAAAGGCACGTCGAGCTGGCTCATCACCGATTGGGTCTTGGAGATCTTCTTCGATTCCAGGCGCTCGCGCTCCAGCATGTTCAGGAAATCGGTATTGCCTCCGAAATTGAGCTGGTAAGTCCGGTCGAGCCGGACGCCTCTTTCCCTGAAAAGATTGGCCAGCATGCGGTGCACGATGGTGGCGCCGACCTGGCTCTTGATATCGTCGCCGATGAGCGGGAGATTTTTTTGTTTGAACCTGGCGCTCCATTCCGGCCGCGAGGCGATGAAGGAAGGGATGCAGTTCACGAAAGCGCAATTGGCGGCAAGGGCCTGTTCGGCATACCAGGCCGTGGCCTGCTCCGACCCGACCGGCAGATAGGAAACCAGCACGTCGGTCCGGCTGTGGCGCAGGATCTCCGCGACATCGACCTCGGGAACGTCGGCTTCTTCGATCGGACCGCGAAGATACCTGCCGATACCATCGAGCGTCGGCCCGCGTTCCACGGTGACGCCAGTCGGCAATACCTCGGCAAAACGAGCGGTGTTGTTCGGCGGCGCGAAGATGGCCGCGGCGACATCGCTGCCGACCTTGCTCTGTGCCACGTCGAACGCGCAGGCGATTTCGATGTCCTCGGGTCTGTAGCCTCCGAGCTGGACGTGCATGAGGCCCGGCACGGGTTCGTTGTCGTGGATGTCCCGGTAGAAGGTGATCCCCTGAACGAGCGAAGACGCGCAGTTGCCGACGCCGATGATGCCGATACGAATTTTGCTGCGCGCCATCGGTATGCCTCGCATGGTCATGGCTGGAAACGATCTTGCCGGCCTAACCGGGACACCCCAGGAATGTTCCTTCCGACCGCGCGGTTATTCCTGAGGCGTCAGGACGGATCAAATCCGGCGTCGGGCTGTTGGGCGACTCCACGACTGTGAGAGAGCCGAATGATCGTCTATGGCGATTTTGAGCGACGCGAGGATGCGGCCGACGTGAAAGCCTGCGTCGCGAAAGCCCTGCGGCATGCGGGACGGCTTCCTGCTGGGATAGATCGCCATGCCGCTCTGGTCGGCGCCTTCATACGTGCGGCTGAACTCGTGCAGGGCATTGCGGATGCGGAGTTCGGCAGGCGGGGACGCGACCTTCGCTCGGCGCCCCAATCCAGCGGCGCGCGACTGCTCCTGAAAATGGCCGAGGCGATCGATCTTTCCTGGACGAACACGAGGGCCGGGGCCGCTGATCATGGCACCCTTGTACTGCTTCTTCAGGAGATTCATTTCGACGGCTTGATTAAAACCAGGACCGGCGAGGGCTTCGCGCATTATGCGCTCTATCCGGAAAGCTATCTCGAAGCGGCGCGCAGCTCAGGCCTCGCCGCCAACAGCTGCGTCATCGGCATCAGAAGCATAGGGATCGGCCTGGGAGCGCTGGTCGCGGCCGCGCTCCATGCAGCGCCTGCCATCAGCGTGCGGCCGGTCGGCCACCCCTTCGATCGGAAGATCCATGCCGATCGCGACCTTCTCGAGGAGAAGGTGGTCGATAGATCGGTGGCATTTGCGATCGTCGATGAGGGGCCCGGCCTCTCCGGCAGTTCGTTTGCGAGCGTCGCCCGATGGTTGCTCGAGCAAGGCGTCGAGACGCATCGTATTCACTTTTTTCCCAGCCATGAGGGACAGCCGGGTTCGAGCGCATCCCCCGAGACAAGGGCGATCTGGGACTGCGTCACGCATCACCCGGCCTCGCGTCACGATATCGTCTTCCATTCCCGCGGGCTGCGACACTGGGTGGAGGAAAAGATCGGTCCCGTCGATGGAGATCTGCGGGACCTGTCATGCGACCACGTGATGGCCGCACCTGTATGCCCGCCCGAAGATGGCCGCTTCGCACGCCGCAAGCTGATCGCCCATGCTGCCGGGTGGCGCTGGCTGGTGAAATTCGCGGGCCTCGGCGACGTCGGCCAGCGCAAATTTCACGATGCCTCACGGCTTGCCGCAGCCGGATTTGGGCCCGAGACGGTCGCGCTCTGCCACGGGTTCATCGTGCAGAAATGGGTAGAGGGCCGGCCGCTCGACGAGAGCTGTGTCGACCGCAATGCATTCCTGCGGCGCTTGGGTGACTACCTGGCATTTCGGGCGCGCCGCCTGGGCGGATCCGGACCGGGCGCTTCCCTGCAGAAGCTCGGCGAGATGGCAATGCACAACGCGGCGCAAGCGCTCGGAACAGAGGCTGCCGCCTTGCTGGAGCGGCGGCTTGCGAGCCTGGATGTGCTCCATGATCGCGTGCGTCCCATCCGTTCGGACAACCGTCTGCATGCCTGGGAATGGCTGATTACGCCGGGATCGATCCTCAAGCTCGACGGTCTCGACCACTGCGAAGGCCACGACCTCATCGGCTGCCAGGACATCGCCTGGGATGTGGCCGGCGCCATTGTCGAGCATGGCCTCGAGCGCCGCGAGGTCGCGGCGCTGTGCCGAAGGGTGCAAGCGGCCGGCGGTGCCACCCCTGACCCCGATCTGATCTTCGGGCTATTGCCCTGTTATCTCGCGTTCCAGCTTGGCCTATGGGCCACCGCCACGCCGGCGGGGCCGCAGGCCAAGGCTCTGGCCAATACCTATGAAGAGAGCCTTGTCCGCTGTCTGCGGTCGGATATCTGCGGTACGCCTGTCAGGGATTGACCAATCCGAGATCCGAAGCCGTCCCATTGTGGAGAGTATGAGGCTCGACGAGCGGCACCTCGCTCTCCGTCTCGGTTTCCATGAAATATCGGATGGTCTTCGCCAGTCCATCATGCAGCGATGTGACAGGTTTCCAGCCAAGCATCCTGTCGGCCCTGGCGATGTCGGGCTTGCGTCGCCTGGGGTCATCGACGGGGAGGGGAAGGAACCTGGTCACGGATTTGGAGCCGGTCATCTCGAGCACCAATTGCGCGAGCTCGCGCACCGTGAATTCAGCAGGGTTGCCGAGATTGATCGGACCGTCTGGCGCCGGATCAATGGCCATCAGCCGGATCAGGCCGTCCACCAGATCGGAAACGTAACAAAAGGAGCGGGTCTGCGAACCGTCGCCATAGAGAGACAGCGGTTCGCCCTTGATGGCCTGGACAACCAGGTTCGAAACCACGCGCCCATCCTGGGCGTGCATCCTTGGTCCGTAGGTGTTGAAGATGCGCGCCACCCTGATGTCGGCACGGGCGGCGCGCAGGAAGTCGAAGCACATTGCCTCCGCCGCCCGCTTGCCCTCGTCGTAACAGGCGCGCGGCCCCGTGCAGTTGACGCTGCCGGTGTAGCTCTCCTTCTGCGGATGCATCTCGGGATCGCCATAGACCTCGCTGGTCGACGCCTGCACGAAGCGGGCGCCCTTACGCGCTGCCAGGTCGAGCAGATTGAGGGTGCCGACCACGCAGGTCTGCATCGTATGGACGGGATCGGCCTGATAGTGCGGGGGCGAGGCCGCACAAGCGAGATTGTAGATCTCGGCAAGGTCCCCGTCATGGTGGAACGTGGTGCAGATATCGTGCTCGACGAGCTTGAAACGCGGATGGTTCTGCATCGAGCGAAGATTGGCCATGTTTCCGGTCAGGAAATTGTCGAGGCACAGGACTTCACGCCCCTGCGCGAGAAGGGCCTCGCACAGGTGGGATCCCAAGAAGCCGGCGCCGCCGGCGACAATGATGGTTTTGGTCTTATTGCGGGACATTCGACGTCTCCTGAGGTCATGCGGCTCGGGAGCCGGTTGACGGCTCCTGCTGGCAAGGTGCGGTGAGATGCGCGACGAGCTCCCGCGCGCGGGCTCGGCCGGTATGCGAGGTCAGCACGATGTCGCGCGCACGCGCGGCGACCTCCCGTCGGCTGGCCTCGTCGATTGTGTTCAACAGCTGACAAACATCGTCGGTCGTCTCTGCGGCATGAATGGCCTTGCCCGCCGGAAACAGATCTTCCAGGCCGGGCCAGCGGTCGCTCACCACCGGGCACCCGCATGCGGCCGCCTCGAACAGCCGCACGCTCGGCGACCAGCCAGCCGCGATCATGTCGGCGCGGGTAACGTTCAACGTATAGCGCTGGCGGCTATAGAAGGAGGCGTGTTCGGAAGGCGGCAGGTGCGCCAGCCGATCGACATTACGCGGCCAGGACATGCCGGAGGGATATTGGGGACCGGCCACCACGAAACGGTGGCCGGGCATGCGTGTGGCGACATCGATCAGCAGGCGCTCCAGCGTCGGCTGCCGGTCCGGGCTATAGGTCCCGAGATATCCCAGATCCCAGACCGGCTCTTCGCCCGTTGGCGCATAGCGCGTCTCGTCGACCGAACAATAAAGCGCTTCCGCCCGTTTCGCCCCGAACTGCAGGCGGAGGCGTTCAAGTGTCGGCCCGCCCGTGAAAGAAAAGTAGATGTCGAAAAGCTTGATTTGATGGCCGGCTATGTATTCGTTATCGTGGGATGCAAGTTTGGCCAGAGTCACCGGCGTGTCGATGTCATAAAAGCACAGGCTGCCGGTTGAGAGTGCAGCCGCGGTTTCTATGACCGCAACGCCTTCGGGCACGAATGAGCCGACGACGATGACATCCGCTGCTCGAAGCAGGGCGCGATGTTCGGAGCGGAGCTCCGACACGGAAGCGTAATAGCGCAGATCGCAGAAATCCGGCTGCTGCAGATCGCGGTTGTCCCTGTACCACGGCACATCGCGTTCGAGGAACGTGATCTCGTGGCCCAGAGCATGGAGGCCGCGGAGCAGTGCCCGGAAAGTCGTGGCATGCCCGTTTCCCCAGGACGATGATAGGGAAAGCCCCAAGAAGAGGAATTTAGCGGGCGTTTTCATCACTCTGCCGCCTTTATCGAAGGCCGTTTCGCAAAGCGCCGGAATGTCTCATCGGCCATGGCGGCGCGCCTTGTGTAGGTATGTTCGGCCAGCACCCGGCGAAGGGCCGCCGCCCCGATGGCCCGCGCCTGCTGCAATGTCAGGGTGGCGAGGATCTCGGTCACGTCCTGCCCATCCCGGGCGACCAGGATCTCCTCGTCGGGTTTCAGGAACAGCTCGATGCCGATCCAGGCATCCGTTATGAGGCAGGCACCCGCGCCGGCTGCTTCGAAGACGCGGGTCGCGGGCGAGAACCCGTTGTTCGCCATGCTGTCGCGGCTGATGTTGAGGACGGCCTTGGGCGTGACGTTGAAGGCGTTGTGGTCGCGGGTTCCGACGTGATCGATCCAATGGACATTCGAGGATTTGGGCTTGTCACCCCAGCCCGCGCCTCCAAGCAGAAACGTCTTGGCGGGATTGCGCGCTGCGGGCTGGAGGAAAAAGGTTTCCACCCGTTTTTCGCGATCAGGCAGGCGGTTGCCGAGAAAGCCGAGTTCGGCCGCAAAGCGATCGTCTGGTTGGACGGGGTGATGGGTGTCGGGATCGAGCGCATTGTAGATGGGAATGCAATGGGCGGCTCCCAGTGCCCTGTAGGCGTAGACGACAGGGTCGCCGCCGCCATAGGTCAGCACGAGGTCGATTTTGCGCAGCGAGCGCAGCAATGGGTGGTCCGGCTCGTCTCTAAGTTGAGCCAGGGTCGCCGGAGCGTCGACGTCCCAGAACACTTTCAACGCATCCGGACGCGCATGGCGCAGAACTTCCAGCAACAAGGCCTCGTCCTCGAAGCCGACACCGCTGGCCTTGACCACGATGTCGGCTTCCGCCGCCCGCGCCGTGACCTGCGCCAGCGCTTGCGGCGTAGCATCGTAGACGACGACAGAGCACCAATCAGGACAGTCGATGTCGCGGTTCTTTTGCCTGTCATAGACGTCCGGCTCGTAGAAAGTAATCTCGTAACCCAGGCCGGCGAGTGCCTTCAACAGGCCCCGGTAGTAGGTCGCCGCTCCGTTCCAATAGGAGGAAAGCAGGCTCGAGCCGTAAAAGGCGATCTTCATTGCACGCTCTCCATAGCCGGCTGCTGATCCGGGATACGCCGCTGATAGGGGCGGAGTATCGCCAGCAGTTCGTCCACCCGGTGGGCGCAGGTGTGACGCGTTTTGATCGTCTCCAGTCCATGCGCGGCGAGCGAGCGGGCAAGCTCCGTATCGTGCAGAACGTCCCGCAACATTTTCTCCATGGCCGCGCCGTTGCTCGCAAAGAGGAAATCGACGCCCGGGCGGAACAGGTCTTCCGTGTCTTCCCATGGGGCCGAAATCAATGGGATGCCGCAGGCCAGCGCCTCGAACATGCGAATGGTCGGAATACCGGGAAGGCTTTCGACATAGGGCCGGCGCGGGATATGCACGGTTGCGCGATGGCGCGCGAAGGCTTTCGGCACTTGAGCGTTCGGAATCCAGCCGCGAAATCGGATGCCGGCATTCGCGAGCACCGCGAGTGCGGTGGGAGGATAGCGGACGCCATGCACGTTGGCGGAAGGCCCCAGGCGCCGGACAGGCTCGACCAGATAGTCGGCGATCTCCGCCGAACGTTCGCCGTCGCCCCAGTTGCCGATCCAGACCAGGTCCGTGTCCCGTTCAATCTCGGGATGGGAATGAAAAAGAGAAACGTCCGCGGCTTCGTGCCAGATATGCACCTGCCTGCCCCAGCCGTTGCGCAGATAGCGCTCGCGCAGCGTCTCGCCAAAGGCAAGGACCGCGTCATAGTCCTCGAGTGCGAGCGACGAGATGGTGGCGGCCTCAGAAACCGCACGGTGATGGGTGTCGTGGAACAACAGAATGAAGCCGGTGCTGCGCCGCCTTGCCATGCCGATGCGTCTGACGAGCTCCGGATCGGTCCATTCGTGGACGATGACGATGTCGGCCGAGGCGAGAAGCGCCTCGTGATCGAACGCAGCGTCGTAGGAAACAGACTGCAGGCTGGGGAAGTCGGCGGCGAAGTTGGCAACGGCCCGCTGGCCGGCTTCGGCTATCAGATTGGCACGGCTCCAGCCATCGGCGGGCTCGAGCGCCACGGCATCGTGGCCCCGCGAGACCAGTTCGCGCATGACGCCGCGCAGGAAATGGGCATTGCCATGGTTCCAGTCCGAGACAAGCGAGTGCGTATAGAAGACGAAGCGCATCTCAATGCCCCCCTGCGTGAATTGCCGATGCCTGTTCGTAGGCCAGGCTCGTCGCCGCAGCCTGCTTTGACACCGTGTAACGACGAGAGCGCCGCATAGCCGCGCTGCCGAGCCTGGCTCGCATGGGAGGGCTGGTGGAGAGGCGGTTGATCGTGTCGGCCAGCGCGGCCGGGTCATCGGGTGCAAAGAACAGCGCGGCACCGGACCACAGCTCGCGGTAGGTGGGAATATCCGCCAGGATCAGGGGCGTGCCGACCTGTGCCGCTTCCAAGGCCGCAAGGCCAAAGGGTTCATAAATCGACGGCGATACGAAGATGCCTGCCGTGCCCATCCGGAGCCTTGTTTCATCGTGGGAAATCGAACCCAGCGGAATGGCATTGTGGAACGAGATGCCGTCGCCGTTCGGCCCCGTCAGCGATCCGGCGCACAAGACAGGCCACATGCACGATGCAGCGGCGGCATCGAGAACCCGTCCGTTCTTGCCGGCATCCCACCAGCGGCCGGCGGCGAAGATCGTATCTTGACGGCCTGTCCACGCCGGAACGGAGGGAACGCCGTTGTGGACCACTCTGAGCCGGGGGAGCGGGCCATAGCATGCTCTCAATGAGGCTGCATGACTGCCGCTGGGGGCGATCACCACGTCCGCGCGCTCGAGCCCCGCGCGATTGCAGTCCTCATGCCAGGCCCATGGCGCGGGCAGCTTCGAGCCGCGCACCACATGGAACCAGCTGACGACACAGGAGTGGGAGACGACGACGACGGGGCAGGGTACCCTCAATCCGGCCGCCTGACTGGGCGCATTCAGGTGCACCAGGTCGATGGCGTGGTCCCGAACGAGGGTTTCGAGCTCGCCGGCCAGCCTCAACAGCTCGACCGAGTTCGTTGCCATCCAGTCGGGTGGCGTCTCGAGCCAGACCACTGCACCGATCTGTTCGGCTTGGCGCCGTTGCTGTTGTGATGGAACCGGGCCAAGCCCGGCAAAGACGATCGCATGACCGGCCGTGACCATCTGTTCCGCCAGCCCCATGGCGTATTGCCAGGCGCCACCGACGGCGTCGACCGTCATGAGAATTCGATGAGGGCGATGCTTCAAACGCTGGAGCATGTCGGCTCCAGTCGATAAGGGCGAGATGCGCTGGTGCCGACTTCCTCATGCGTGAGCGCGGTGGTGCGATGCTTGCCCAGCCACGCTGCCAAGTCCTCCAGGCCCTGGCGCCATCCGAGTTTCGCCTGCCATTCGAGCGCTGTCTGGATCCGTCTGGTATCGGCGACGAAATAGCGCTGATCGCCGATCCTTGCCTCGGCATGGCGCACCTCGACCTTGCGCCCCAGGATGCGGGATATTTCGCCGAGGACAACGTTCAGGCTGACGGCGTTGGAAACACCGCCGCCGAGATTGAAGGCCTTGCCGCGATGCCTGTCTATACCCTGCAGCAACAGGCGATAGGCGGCCACCGCATCCGAGACGTGGAGGACGTCGCGGACCTGGTTGCCATCGCCGAAGATGGTGATGGCTTTTCCAGAGAGCGCCCGGATGAGAAAATGAGCGATCCAGCCCTGGTCCTCGGTGCCGAATTGGCGAGGCCCATAGATGCAGCTCATTCGCAGCACGGCCGTGGAAATGCCGTAGGACTTCGCATAGTCGAGCACATACTGGTCGGCCACGCCTTTCGAGCAGCCATAGGGGGTGCTGAAGTCGAGCGGCTGGTCCTCATTCACCCCGTGGCGTCGAAGCGTTTCATCAGCTGGCAAATCGCTGCCGTCGATGGTGGAGATCGCCATCTCCGAAAGTGCGCCATAGACCTTGTTGGTGCTGGCGAAAATCACGGGAATGTCGCGTCCCGTGGCGCGAACCGATTCGAGGAGGTTGAGCGTCCCGCGCGCGTTGATCTCGAAATCGTCGGTTGGGTCGACCAGGCTCGTGGTCACAGCGGTCTGTGCAGCCAGATGGAATATCGCCTTTGCGTTTCCGATCGCCCGTGACAACGCGTTGCGGTCCCGTATGTCGGCGATCCGGACAACCAGCCGGCGGCCGTGCTTATCCCGCAGCCAGGCCAGGTTCTGTTCGACGCCGGGCCGTGCAAGATTATCGATGATCGTTACGCTCTCACCGCTGCCCAGCAGGCTGTCGGCGAGATTGGAACCGACGAAACCGCAGCCGCCGGTGACGACGATCGACGCGTTTGTTGCCGTTCTTGTCATGAAACCAGGCCCATTGTCTCGAGCTCGCGCTTCATCTGCGCGCTGCGGTCGACGACCTTGGTGCCCCGTACCCAGCGCACCATTTCGTCGAGCGAGTCTTCCAGGCGGTGCTCAGCCTCGTAGCCCAGCAAATCCCGAGCCTTGGCGATGTCGGCAAAGCAGTTGCGAATATCGCCGGATCGCGCCTTCCCCAGGATCTCTGGCGCGAGGTCCGGAACATTCATGGCCTGTGCGAGCATTCTTGCGATGCCGGCTATCGAATAAGCCTGCCCGCTGCCGATATTGATGACATGCCCGCGCGCCTGTGGTCGTTCGAGAGCCAGGCGGAAAGCGCGGGCGACATCACGCACATGGACGAAATCGCGTTTTTGTTCGCCGTCCTCGAACACCAGTGGCCGCTGCCCGCTGGCCAGTCGCGAGGAGAAGTTGGCGAGTACGCCGGTGTAGGGATTGGACAGGGCCTGTCCGGGACCGAAAACATTGAAGAGGCGCAATGCGACGGCGTCGACCCCGTAAGCCTCGCCGAAGATCATCACCGCGCGCTCCTGGGCATATTTGGTGAGGGCATAGATGGACGCAAGGTCGACGGTTTTCTGCTCGTCGGTCGCAAGGGGTATCAGCGCCTCGCCGTTCTCGGAAACCGGGTCCCATAGCCCAGCCTTGATGCGGGAGGTGCGGCGTCGCACATTGGTTAGCCGACGACCATCCTTGGTCCCGTACAGGCCCTCGCCATAGACGCTCATCGACGAGGCCACGACGATCCGCTGGATCGGCTGCTTGATCATGGCTTGCAGGAGAACCGCCGTGCCGAGATCATTCGCGCCGACATAGCGTGCGATCTCGTACATCGATTGCCCGACACCCACTTCCGCCGCGAGATGAATGACGGCGTCGACGCCGCGCAACGCCTGGCCAAGCTTTTCAGGGTCGCGGATGTCGCCCTTGATCAGTTCTGCGCCGGCAGGAAGTTCGACATCGCCGCTGCCATGGACCTGCTCGACCAGAGCATCCAGGATTCGAACTTGGTAGTTGCGGCTCGTCAGCTCGTGCGCCACATGCCGGCCTATGAAACCGCCGCCGCCGGTCACCAGAATATGTTTCACAATTTTCTCTCACCGTGCTGATGTTTTCGTTGCCCCCGAACCAGCACTTCGAAGGTTTGTTCCTTCTGCCTTTACTGTGGAGGCAGGCGGATAAACACAGGCAGAAACCGCGCCTCCGAACGAGGCTGTACAGATCAGGTGAAAGCCAGGCGTGGCCTCCAAAGCCGGTGGCAAATCGATGCCAAGTCTGTTTCAGATAGAGCAGGGCGCACGCAGTTGGCGGTATCGACGTAATGGCCGGGGACTGGCGGCGGAAATCCTAGAGCAAAGTGCGGTTTCTCTGATTTTCTGGAAAACGCTCTAAGAAGATCGTCACGGGGTGCCCTCTGCGGGGAACTCTGAGGGAGGCCGGATTCCTGCCGGTATGTTTGAAAGTCAGCTGGCCACCCCGACCGAGCGACACGTCGCCGCCGTTCACGAGTTGAGCCCCGCCGCAAAGGAGGACGAGCGGGCGCGATCATGGTCTGCCGCTCGCCCGATCAAGAAATGCGTCGAAACAAAGAGCTAGAGAGAAAATGCGGCTGGTAGAAGCGCATTTTGCTCCAGGCAATTTGGAGGCCTACTTGACCTTCGTCTCGGCCAGATCCACCGACGAGCCCGAAACCAAGTCTTGTGCATGCTGCAAATGTGCCAGGACCGTCGGCAGTGTATCGGCCGCAAACTTCTTCAGCTCGGCATTTTGGCCGGCGCCAATCTCCCAGGCGAGTATCTGAGCCGTGCGGATATGTTCGTCGACTTGCGCTCCGAGATAGGCGTGGTCGAAGGCCTTGTCTCGGAGGTCTCCCAATCGACGATGCAGATCCTGGTGGGCAGGGTCGGTTTCAGGGACCTTTTGAAGGGCGGTTTTCTTCACGATCGCAGCCAGGCGCAGATTACCAGCCGAATGATCGTTTGCCATCTGCTTGGCAAAGCTTTTGGTGGACTCCGCCGTCGCGCGCTCGGCGGCGAGCAAGCCCAGATCGACCTCGGACTTGCCGCCAATGGTCAACAGGCGAACGAACAGGTGGTCCGCATTGTTGAAATCGTTTTCGTCATTCGATTGCGCTTTCTGATCGGGCGCGGAAAAACCCGGATTGGCCGCCTGGGCGTTTGCCAGGCTGGCAGAGGAAACGAGTACAAACGCTGCAAGCACCGATCTCATCGCATCCTCCCCGCTATAGCGTCAGCAGATAGGCCACCAGGGCCTGTTTGTCGGACTGGTCCAGTTTCAGGCCCAGCACCAGGTTGAAATATTCGACAGTGTCGTCGAGCGTGAGCAGGCGGCCATCATGGAGATAGGGAGGCGAGTCCTTGATGCCTCGCAATGTAAAGGTTTTGATCGGCCCGTCGGGTAGAGCGATCAAGCCATTCTCCTCCCGCCCTGGGCTGTAGAAGCGCTCCAGCTTGAGGTCGTGCATATTGTTGTCGAGGAATTCGGTTTGAGGATTATGGCAGCCACTGCATTTGCCTTTGCCCATGAAGACCGCCTCGCCCTTGAGTTCGGCGGCTGTCGCCTTGGTGGGGTCGAGGCGCCCGAAGGGGTCGAGCTTCGGGGCAGGGGGGAAATCGACGATATTCTGCATTTGCGCCATCAGGGCGACCTGATTGGTGCGGTCGGGAAGATTGGCGCCCTTCCGTGTGGCGCTGATGTGGTCGCCGTTGAAGTAAGCGGTCCGCTGCTCGAACTGGGTAAAATCCTCTATCGAGCGCAAGGATCGCTTGGAGCCATGGATCTGTTGATTGAAGACGCCCCGCAAGCTCGTCGTATCGAGCCGGAAACGCTCTGACTGGGGTCTGACATCGGGCGTCAGGTGGAAGGCGGCATTCGTGTGGAAATTCGAATGGCAATCAAGGCATGCGACGCCCAGGCTCGGCTCGGCGCTCTTGCGGTCTTCCGTCTGATTGAATTCCTCTTGGGGAAATGGCGTCAGCAGCAGGCGCAGGCCCTCGAGCTGGACCGGCGTGAGAATGCCATTGGTGAGGTCATAATAGTTGCGGATCGACAGCAGCCGCCCACGTGAGATATCGCCGAGCTCGGGATGGGTCGTGAGAAAGATCGGGGGCGGAAATTCGGGTGTGAATTGAGAAGGAATGTCGAAATCGACATCGAAGCGGGTGAGGTCCCGCCCCTCTCGCTTCAAGATTTCCTTGATTTCTTCGGACGGAAAAACCTGGCCACCCGTTGCTTGTTTGACATGCGGGAGCGGTCGAAAGCCGAGCGGCAGGAGATCCTTGCTGCGTATTTCCGCCGGGGACATGGCGCCAAGCTCATCCCAGCTGACGCCCGCAGGCAGCTTGACCCGCACGCCTCCCTGGACCGGCTTGCGCCCGCCCGACATGAAAGCCCCTGGAATGGGATGGCTGGAGAGGTCGTAGCGGGCGCTGAGAACATCTTTCTGGCGCTTCATCACGCCGTCCTTCTGCGCTTCATCGGCCGCCTTCACATCGGAGAAAGGCTGGGTCGGCAAAGCACGATAGGTGGCATCGGGCGGAAGAGGGTCGGAAGCCGCGACTCCTGCAAGAAGCCCTGTTCCTGCGACGACGCAGATGGCGCGTTTCGGCAAAGGCATGGCTTTCCTCCCGGCTTCGTGGCGCCATACGAACAAAGCAAGGAGAAACTCGTTCCGAGGAATTTCTGAGGAGCCGGTCGTACCGTTGATCGCCATTCCGGGTGAGGAAGCAGGCGGATTTGGATGGAACGCATCGCATGCAACGCAGTTCTAGCCGGTGCCGCATGATCGGCTTGGATTACTCAGGAGGAATCAATGGCAAAGGAATTGCAGGACCTGTTCGTGGAGACGCTGAAGGACATCTACTATGCTGAAAAGCAGATCTTGCGTGCCCTGCCCAAGATGGCGCGAGAGGCCCAGACGCCTGAGCTGAAGAAGGCCTTCGAGACCCATCGGGAGGAAACCGAGGGTCATGTCGACCGTCTGCAGGAGATTTTCGAGAAGCTCGGCAAGCCGGCCCGCGGAAAGACCTGCGATGCGATCCTCGGCATCATCGATGAAGGCAAGGAAGTGATGGAGGAGTTCAAGGGCGCGCCGGCGCTGGATGCCGGTCTCACCGCCGCCGCACAGGCCGTCGAGCACTACGAGATCTCGCGCTACGGCACGTTGAAGACCTGGGCCCAGCAGCTGGGCAAGCCGGACATCGCAAAACTCCTCGACCAGACGCTTCAGGAGGAGATCAAGACCGACGAGCTTCTCACCAAGCTCGCAGTGGCAGGCGTCAACAAGAAGGCGGCTTGATCGGCGCGGCTTGTCTTTGTGCCCAAGCTCTCGATCCCCATCGCCGGCGGGCAGATTCTGAAAGCGGCCTCGGCTCTTCGAGCCGAGTGAGGATCACACTCTTTTGCATCCTCTCAAACAGGAATATTCGCTGGCAAACGGCCGGCCTGGCTCCCAGTCACGACCCAGGCCGAGCCACTCCAATTTTCAGGAACAAAGCCGGACCTATGAGGTTCGAACCGCGCGAGGCCGTTGTGCCCAGCGCCCCCGACTCCGGCTTCGCTGCGGGGCGGTCCGGTCAGCCTGCTCTTCGGAGTCGGTAGCCGGGCCGTCAGAGGGGACGCGTCGTCCGCATGCCAATGCCCCTAAGGCGGCGCGCTGCCGATCCAACCGAAAGGTGCGAAGCAATGCTCAAGAAACTGATGTGCGCAGCCACCGTCTGCGTGCTGTTCCCCACGATCGCCCTTGCAGCGACAAGTGCGCAAGACTTTGTGAGCAAGGCGGCTGTTTCGAACATGTTCGAAATCGAATCCAGCAAGCTGGCATTGAAAAACGCGAGCAATGCCGATGTGAAAGCGTTCGCGCAGCAGATGATCGACGATCATACCAAGGCAGGTGATGAACTTAAGTCCACGCTTGCGGCCGCCGGCAACATCCAAATGCCACAGGCACTGGACGCCGCCCATAAAACAAGCCTGGACAGCCTGGCGGGCAAGTCCGGGGCGGCTTTCGATGACGCTTATGTCGCCGACCAGAAGAAGGCGCATGACGAAGCCGTCGCCCTGTTCACGGAGTACTCGACCAGGGGTGACAATCCTCAACTGAAGGGCTTTGCGGGCAAGACATTGCCGGTCCTCAAGATGCATCAACAGCACGCTCAGAAGTTGGGCGCCAGCGCCGATACAACTTCTTCTTCGCGCCAGCCCACCAGCGCGGAACCCACTTTGCAGGAAGGGGCCAACAGCTTCACCGAAGGCCAGGCCCGCGATCGGCTCTCGGCCGCTGGCTACGCTTCCATTCAGGGGCTCGCGAAGGATGACAAGGGTATCTGGCGAGGAAACGCGACCAAGAACGGCAAGTCCGTATCGGTCGGCCTGGACTACAAAGGAAATATCGTCGCGCAATAATTCAGAATTAAGTGAGTCTATTCACGTAAAATGGAGCGATCGAGATGAAAAGAACGATTAGCGGCTTGTTCGATACACGAGAGCAGGCTTCGATGGCTGTCAAAGAGCTTCGGGCTGCTCGCATTCCGGAGGCCGATATCGGGTTGGTGTCCAACAATGTCGATGGCGTTGACCCGGACGGAGATGCCGCGACGGACGCCACCACGGACGCCGGAGCGGGGGCTGGAGTTGGAGCGGCCGTCGGCGGCATTGGTGGCCTTCTGACAGGCCTTGGCGTGATGGCCATTCCCGGGGTTGGGCCGGTCGTTGCGGCTGGCTGGCTCGCCGCAACGGTCGCGGGCGCGGCTACGGGAGCCGTTGTCGGTGGCGTGGCCGGCGGGCTCGTGGGGGCTCTGACCGATCGGGGCGTCGAGAAGGATGAGGCTCAAGTCTACGCCGAGGGCATACGTCGAGGTGGCAGCCTGGTGACCGCTACGGTTGACGATGACAATGCCGAGACTGCCAGGGCTATTTTGCAGCGCGGTTCCGTGGATGTCCGCACGCGCGAGCAAACTTATCGGAATGAGGGCTGGTCGGGCTTCGTCGAGGATGCGCCCATCTATACGAGCGATCAAGTTCGGGCGGAGCGAGACAGATATTCGCGCTCAGATGGCTTGTAAGAATCCGTTGCCTTCGACGATGTGATGCCGGATGCCACTCCCGTTCGGGAGTGGCACGGCCGTCATCGATCAGAAGTCCATGCCGGCGCCGGGGGGCATGGCAGGAGCTGCTTCTTTCTTCGGCTTTTCGGCCACCATGGCTTCGGTGGTCACGAGCAGGCCGGCAACCGAGGCCGCATCCTGCAGGGCTGTACGGACGACCTTGGCAGGATCGATCACGCCCTGCTCGAAGAGATTGCCGTATTCGCCGGTCTGGGCGTTCCAGCCATGGGCGTATTCGGCGCTTTCCCGCAGCTTGCCGACGACGAGCGAGCCTTCCCAGCCGGCATTTTCGGCGATCTGGCGTATCGGCGCCTCGATTGCGCGGCGAATGATGTCGATGCCGTATTTCTGGTCGGCATTGTCGGCCGTCAGAGCGTCCAGGGCTTTGGATGCCCGCAGCAGGGCTACGCCGCCGCCCGGAAGAATGCCTTCTTCGACCGCAGCGCGCGTCGCGTGCATGGCGTCATCGACCCTGTCCTTGCGCTCCTTGACCTCGACTTCGGTTGCCCCGCCAACGCGGATCACCGCGACCCCGCCCGCGAGCTTCGCCAGCCGCTCCTGCAGCTTCTCGCGATCATAGTCGGAGGTCGTCTCCTCGATCTGCGCCCTGATCTGGGCCACGCGCCCGTCAATGTCGTTCCTGCCGCCCGCACCGTCAACGATGGTGGTGTTTTCCTTCTCGATCACCACCTTCTTGGCCCGGCCGAGCATATCGAGCGTCACGTTCTCCAGCTTGATGCCAAGATCCTCGCTGATCACCGTACCACCGGTAAGGATGGCAATGTCCTCGAGCATGGCCTTGCGCCGGTCGCCGAAGCCCGGTGCCTTGACGGCCGCAACCTTCAGGCCGCCGCGCAGCTTGTTCACCACCAGCGTCGCCAAAGCCTCCCCTTCCACGTCTTCCGCGATGATGGCGAGGGGTTTGCCCGACTGCACGACCGCCTCCAAGATCGGCAGCAAGGCCTGGAGGTTGCCCAGCTTCTTCTCGTGGATGAGGATGTAGGGATCCTCGAGTTCGACGCGCATCTTCTCCTGGTTGGTCACGAAGTACGGCGAAAGGTAGCCGCGGTCGAATTGCATGCCCTCGACGACTTCGAGCTCGGTCTCGGCCGTCTTGGCCTCCTCGACGGTGATCACGCCTTCATTGCCGACCTTCTGCATGGCCTCCGCCAGGAAACGCCCGATCTCGGTGTCGCCATTGGCCGAAATCGTGCCGACCTGGGCGATCTCGTCGTTCTTGGTAATTTTCTGTGCGTTGGCCTTCAGTTCGGTGACGACCGCCTCAACGGCCTTGTCGATGCCGCGCTTGAGGTCCATGGGATTGATACCCGAGGCCACCGCCTTGGCGCCTTCCTTGACGATAGCTTGGGCGAGAACGGTCGCCGTGGTGGTGCCGTCGCCGGCCAAGTCGTTGGTCTTGGAGGCAACCTCGCGCACCATCTGGGCGCCCATGTTCTCGAACTTGTCCGAGAGCTCGATCTCCTTGGCGACGGTGACGCCGTCCTTGGTGATGCGGGGCGCGCCGAACGACTTCTCGATCACGACGTTGCGGCCCTTCGGGCCCAGCGTGACCTTGACGGCATTGGCGAGAATGTCGACGCCGCGCAGCATCTTGTCACGCGCGTCGGTGGAGAATTTGACTTCCTTGGCAGCCATTGGATCTCTCCTGCAATAGGCAGCTATCTAGACTGTAATGGGGAGGAAGAAGCCGTCAGGCGGCCTTCTTCACGGCACTGGCGTTTTCGACCACGCCCAGCACGTCGCTTTCTTTCATGATGAGGAGATCTTCACCATTGATCTTGATCTCGGTGCCTGACCATTTGCCGAACAAAATGCGGTCCCCGACCTTCACGTCGAGTTCGACCAGCTTACCGGCCTCATCCCGCGCACCAGGACCGACCGCGACGACCTCACCCTGCTGCGGCTTCTCCTTGGCCGTATCGGGAATGATGATACCGCCCGCCGTCCTTTCGTCGGCTTCGATGCGGCGGACCAGGACGCGGTCATGCAATGGACGGAACGTCATATCGTTCTCCTTCAAGGACAAACAATTTTGAGTGTTCCACCGCTCCGATCCTGCGACCGGAGCGGGGCGCGCGACCCAAGCGGCGTCGCGCGCGAAATGAGGTGGTTGAGGGCTTTTTCGATTTCAAGAGCGTCGATGAAAATTTTTAGCAGTCCGGGGCATTGAGTGATAATCCATTGAATGCGTTGATGTTTTTTTGTCCTTTTCGTGCATGCCGGTCGAGCCGGGGCTCAGGCGGGACTGTCTGAGGGCGCTCGCATGCATGCCCATTCAAAATCATTCGGTGGCCTCTTGAAATGCCGGAGGCGTGACCTAATTCGTATTTGCCGGGCGCCTCAAGGGGACCGGCATTCCCGCTCTGCGGCCAGGTGCGCGGCGGGAAAACCAAACTTGTATCCATGTTGCTTCAACAGGAGGATGTGGCTATGAGAACCACTCTTGACTTTACACCGCTGTTCCGCTCGAGCATCGGTTTTGACCGGATGCTGAATGCCCTGGAGGCGACGAGCCGTATTGAAACGGCCGGCAATTGGCCGCCCTACGACATCATCAAGACAGGCGACGACGACTACCGCATTGACATGGCGGTAGCGGGCTTTTCTCAAGACGAACTGAGCATTACCCAGGAACGCAACGTCTTGATGGTGTCCGGTCAGAAGACAGGCGAAGATACAGCGCAATATATGCACCGGGGCATTGCCGGACGCGCCTTTACGCAACGCTTTGAGCTTGCCGACCACATCAAGGTCGTGGGCGCGAACCTCGACAGGGGCCTGCTGACGATCGATCTCAGGCGTGATCTTCCCGAAGAGATGAAACCACGCCGGATCGAGATCGCGGGGGGCGATGCTCAAGCCAAGACCGGCATGCGGGCGATCGAAAGCGAGAAGCACGCGGCCTAATAGCCGAATGGCCACGCAAGGCAAAGCGCCGGACGGAAAGATCCGGCGCAGCCGAGAGCATTTGTCAACCGATTGAGCATGAAGGAGACAGATGATGAGTGTGCGTGATCTAATTCCTTGGGGGCGCAACAGCGCCGGCCAGCTTCCCAGCTTCTTTCGAGAGGGGGACCGCGATCCCTTCCTGTCGCTGCACCGCGAGATGAATCGGCTGTTCGACGATGCCTTCCGATCGTTCGACACCAGACTGCCAAATGTCGGCAGGATCGGCTCTTCCGGTGCCAACTGGCCTAGCGTCGAAATCTCGGACAATGAAAAGGAGATCACGGTGACCGCCGAGGTGCCGGGGCTGGCGGAGAGGGATATCGAAGTATTCCTCAGCGAGGGGGTGCTGACGGTGAAGGGCGAAAAGCGCTCGGAGACTGAGGACAAGGAAAAGCAATTTTCCGAACGCTTTTATGGTCGCTTCGAGCGTCGTATTCCGGTCGGCTTCGAAGTGGAAGAAGAGAAGATCAGTGCCCGTTTCAAAAATGGCGTGCTGACTGTCACGCTTCCCAAGACCGAAAAGGCGAAAGCCCAGGTTAGGCGGATCGAAGTAAAAAGCTGACCTTCATGGCGGCGGTTGCATGTACATATGCGGCCGCCTCGCCAGGCATATTAGGCAATAAGGTTCCTGAAGCTTGATTCCAATTTGTGATGAGCAAAGTTTCATTTGAAAAACCGGCCCGATTTATGCCTCGGACGAACCTGTTACATCAGGTCTCCAGCGTAGCGGAGGCTTCATATTATCTCTTGCATCGTTGGCCGCCGCAAAGAGGTCCAGCGTATTTCGCCGCGCGCGAGGCATGTTACCTGGCTGCCCTCGGGCGGATGAACCCGGATGAATGCCGCCGAATTTTTGCTCGGGCGTTGGACGAAGCAGGAATGCCGGTTCTGGATGAATCCACAGAAGCCGCCGGCGTCGCGCTGACGGAGGATAGGACATCAACGCCCGTGACCTTTACGAGGTCCGGGGCGTGGGAGAATAAAAACCTTCGCTGGTCCAAGGAACGGCTGCGCAGAGCCCGAGACGCCCACGGTCCGGACCGGGCATCGCTGCGAGACCCGCGGTTTGCGCTTACAAGGTTCGGTCCGACCCATGAGTTTGTTGTTGGGGGGCAAAGCGCCTGACGTGCTCCGAAAGCAGATAAAGAGGTCGAGATGGTGAATATCGGTGATGTTGTCCGTATCAAGCCCGGTATAGTGACATCGCTGTCGGTGATGTTCGACATCGATGCGACCTTCGAAGTCGTCGCATTGCATTTCGGTCCCGGCAATGATCCGGAAGGAAACGTCGATCTCATGAGGCCCGACGGCAAGATCGAACCATGGTTTCCGGCTTCACGGCTCGAAAAGGCTCCTGTGCGCCGGCCCACCCACTAGCGGGCCGAACGCAGGATCAGGTCGAACGGCGTCGGAATTCGTGTCGTCCCACAGGGCGCCAGCCGTGCGGGATGATATTCCGGGGAGGAGCGCGTGTTTTATTCCATGCCGACGTCGGTTGATACGACGCCTTCGGAAAGCCGAGCGCGCGGGCCGGGCCGTCCGCTCTTCCTGCGGTGTTCCAGTGGGAAAGCGTGAAAGATCCGGGCATGCGGAACGGCTCCGAGGCCGTTGTAAAAATACCGTCCAAGCCCTTGAAACGGCCTTGGTTTGTACCATTTCTTTGCGCGTCGGGCGCCCGATGGGGCTCGATGCGGACGCCGACTGCGTCTGGCGTCCTGCTTGTAACCATGTTGCTTTGATGAGGATGTGGCTATGAGAACCTACGACTTCACCCCTTTTGCCCGTTCGGCAATTGGCTTTGACCGTCTCTTCGAACTTCTGAACGCAGGTTCGAAGGAAACAGCCGAAGGCTATCCCCCCTACGACATCATACGCACGAGCGAAGACAGTTTCCGCATAAGCTTGGCGGTCGCCGGATTCAAATCCAGCGATATAAGCATTACTGCCCAGCAAAATCTCTTGACCGTCACCGGCCGCAAGGCGGATGCGAAGAACGAGCTGGACTACATATATCACGGCATTTCGGCTGCGCCGTTCGAACGCCGCTTCAATCTGGCCGATTATATCGAGGTCGAGAGCGCCAGTTTCGAGAACGGCCTATTGCAGATCAATCTTATTCGGCGCCTCCCCGAGGCGATGAAGCCCCGCCGCATCGAAATTCGCACCGCAGAAGCTGCCGACCATCATAAACCAGCAAAGGCCGCTTGATTCCAATGGCTTGGGGAGCGCAATCGGCGCTCCCCGAGATCGGAGAGGGTCTTGTCATGGAAAAGCGATCAACACGAAACGAGTTCGATATTTCCCGGCTTCTTCGTCCCGCTCAGGCTTTCGATCACCCAAGGGATGTCGTTGCCGACCCGGATCTGACATTGAATGAGAAGCGGGCGATCCTGGCCTCCTGGGCATCGGATGCCTGCGCGTTGGAGGCAACTCCTAGCCTTCGGGAGATCAGGAGGGGGCGCGTCGTTCCCTTCGATGACATCATGGATGCGTTGCGTGCCCTGGATGGCGACCGGATGAACAGCATGTCGCGCTATGGTCGGGCGACACGTCGTCGCCGTGCGACGAATGGGCGGCACTCGACGGATGAGGGCAGTCCATCCCTGCAGTGAAACTCCGGCGTTCCGGCGGGGAGCCGAGTGTTGGCCAATCTGCGAGCCTGCATCGGACATTTCTGGCTCCTCCCGGAATTCGCTATCCAGAACCAGGCATTGCGCCTCGGCGGGATTGGACCGGCCATATCCGCGAGATGTGCCCTGCAGGGATCGCTTGCGGGCGGCAGCCCCAGCGCGCCTGAAATCATGACGCCGCTGCAACGCGATTTCGAAAGCCCTGGCTTGCCAAGGGAGGGCTTTGCCATCCGACAAGATGAAGCCGACCACTCGAAAACAAGCGGGAACATGGGCGCGCGGCGCTAGTTGGGTCACTGGATACAAGGAAGGGGACGTCATGACCAAGATCCCGCCCACTCCTCCGGAGAACCAGAGCCACAAGGGCACCGGTGATCCCAAGACGCCGGTCCGAGACCAGGCGCCCCATGGCAAGCAGCGGCCTGAAAATCCTCAGCAGCAGGGCCAGCAAGCCAATATCAAGCAAAACACGAAAAATCAGGGTTATCAGCAGGACCGGTGAGACAGGAGACGGATATGTCTACCTCGGCCAAGACACCGAGAAGCATTCGCCATGGCGGCCCCGGTGCTTCCCATGAAAATGCAAAGGACCGTCCGCAGGTCGAAAAACCTGCCGCAGATACGGGGCACCGCCGGCGCAGTGCCGTATCCGGCGGAGGCGGCGAAAGAGACAGTCATCACACCCATGATCCCGAGAAGAAGGGTGGTGGCACTCACCCCGCCCGTTGAGAGGTCGACGATGGCCAAGAATGTAAGCAAGCGCCAGCCCTTGCAGGGCAGAAAGACCCATGAGCAACAGCTTCGAACTCTGGAGCGAAAGCCGGACGTCCCCGATCGCCGTCAGGAGGAAACGTCGCTGAGCCGGCCGGGGGATAGCATTCTTCCTCTCCCCAAGCGGGAGGCGCGTCAGGCGGAATTTCCGGTGAGCCGCGGCGGCCTCAATCAGGAGAGCCGTGACCATAACAAACACAATCGTTCGGGACAGGAGGGGCATCGGCCTCAACGGCATTCGCCCGCCGAACAAAAGGACCGCGACGGCCAATAGCCTCTCGCGGGCCGCATTGGAATGAGAGGGCAAACCGCAAGGAGAATTGCTGTGGCGCATGCGAGCAAGAAACATATGGGCTCTGGTACCGCTGGCAAGGGCGCCGGAACCGGCGGGACGTCCGATCTTGCGAAAGACAAGATCGAGGAAAACATGGTTCTGTCCAATCGCGACAAGTCTCAGCACTCCAAGGACAGAGGCATGGACAGCAAGAGGAACCAGACGGACCAATTGCAGGACCATGCAGCCAACCGGCTGTCCGAAGAGAAAAAGCCGAGACAGAAATCCTGAGCCACCGGCGACCCAGTCAGGTGAAGGGTCTCTGGCGCATGCTGCCCCTGATGCTTAGTGCGGTTCATTTGAGAAAGAAGCGCTCCGGATTGTCATAGCCGCGCTCGACCCGGTTATCCGGAAACCGCCCGCGCAATACGGAGATCCAGGTTGGCTTGCCGGGTCAAGCCGGCAATGACAAAGGTCGGGCCGGCCTGAAGACGCTTAAGTGAACTGCATTGCCCCTTGATGCTGCCCCTCTTGGCGGGGCCAGTCACACTATGGTTCTCCGACCGTCCTCTACACCCCGGAAGGATAGGTCTCGGGGATTTCGCCATTCCATTCGGAACTGCGCTCCAGTGGCTCGACCGGGCGGGTCTCGTCGAAATGCAGCACGGCATCGAATTGTGCCGAGAGATCGGCTCGGAAATAATGGCTGGCCCGTTCGGTCTCAGGCCGATAGATCACGCCTATCGCCCGCTCGAGCAGCCGCCGGGGCAGGCTTGCGCCGTTTCCCCGCAGATCGAGCTGGAAGCGATCGAAAGAAACACCGTGCAGCAAGGTCTCGTAGCTGTCTGCCAGGGCCGGCCGGACACTCTTGCGCTCGGCTGGTCCACCCCAGTCGGAGGCAGCCGTCACGGTGCCGCGATAGGTCGTGAAGCCCACGAGAAAGGCTTTATGCCCGTGCTTTTCGCGAATGAGCTGTCCCAGATTGATCTCGCCATGGCTGCTTCTATCCGTCGCCCGGGCATCTCCCAGATGCGAGTTGTGAGCCCAGACGACGATTTTGGGGAACTGCACCCGCCGAGTGAGATGAGCGGCCAGGGCCTCGAACGTTTCGGCCATGTGGCGATCCCGCAAATTCCAGGTCGACTCGGGAGCAAGAAACATGGCGCGATAATAGGCTTCTGCATTCTTGACCAGATGGGCATTTTGCTGTGCCGCAAAAAGTTCGTCGTCGAGCAGGCCGGCCTGGGCCTCGGCGGGCGCGGGGCGTCGCTTCAGCATGTCGACCAATTGCGCCACGACGTCCTCCTGACAGGATTTTCCGATCGCGGTGCCGGCGACGAAACCATAGATTTGCGGGTCGGGGCCGAAATGGTCGAAACAGGAATAACGGTGCCGTGCGACCTCGGCCGCGGCCGGATCAACCCGATCCAGATAATGCAGCACCGCCTTCATGGAACCATGCAGGGCGTAGAGGTCGAGACCGTAGAAGCCTGCCTTGGGCTTCGTCCCTTCCGATGTCCGGTTATGCCGACGCAGCCACTCGATGAAGTCGACGACAACCTTATTGCGCCACATCCAGGTCGGAAAGCGACGAAAGTCGGCGAGCGCCTCCTCCGCGTCGAGATCGCAGCCCGCCCCTTGAACGTAGCGGTTGACCCGGTAAGCGTCAGGCCAATCGGCCTCGACGGCCACGCCGACAAAGCCCTTCTCTTCGATCAGGCGCCGCGTAATCCGTGCACGTTCTTCATAGAACTCATGCGTGCCGTGCGAGGCTTCGCCGAGAAGGACGAAGGGAGCCTCGTCTATCTGCTCGAGAAGGTGATCATAATCCTGCGGTCCGCCGGACAACTGCAGGATATGCTTGTTCAATGCGGCCACGACCGCGTCGGCCGGATCATCCCCGGATGAGGTTCGCGCTCCCGCCCTGGCAAGAAGATCTCGAACTTCCTCATCGCTGGTCTGGGAGAAATCACCGTACCAACTCCCGACGCTGACGAATGGCTGCGGCGTCGTTGCGCAAAGAACCTCGTCGGCCTCATCCCTCATCGCTTCGCAGGTTTCCGGGCTGCCGACAGGTACGGCTGCGACGATATGAGCGGGCCGGCTTTGCCGCAGCGCCTTTATGGCCGCGCGCATCGTCGAGCCGGTGGCAAGCCCGTCATCGACCAGGATGACATTTCGGCCGCGCAGCCGCAAAGGTGCGCGGTCGCCGCGATAGAGCCGCTCGCGGCGGTCGAGCTCTCTTTGCTCCTTGGCTGCGACCTCATCGATGACAGATGCCGGCACGGCAAGTCTGGTGACGATCTCGTCATTCAAAACGCGTACATTCGCGGGGGCGATCGCACCCATGGCAAGCTCTTCATAGCCGGGCACGCCGAGTTTGCGCACAACGAAGACGTCGAGCGGCGCCTTCAAAGTTTTGGCGACCTGGTAGGCAACCGGCACGCCGCCTCGAGGCAGCGCAAGGACCGTGACATCCTTGCGCCCCGCATAATGTCGGAGCTTTCCGGCCAGGGCACGCCCTGCCTGCCGACGATCTGAAAAGGTGGTGGCCATCATCTCAAATCCAATGCTGCTGAGCTTTATCCGCCGCCTGCCGCGAGGCGCTCACTCAGGGATGACGGGCCTTCGAGTATCCCTTTTCCGGCTGCGGCCGAGGCGCGGAAGCTCTCCTTGCTATCCGGTCTGACTATGTGCGCCACCGGCACGGGAGATGCCGCAAAGGGCCTCGCCGGCGGCTCCATCACCGGTCGTGACGGCGACATCGCCCAGCGAAAGGATACCAACCAGCTGTTTATTGTGATCGACGACCGGCAGGCGCCGTACCTGAATGTCGCCCATATTGCGGGTCACTTCCTCGATTTCCTGATCGGCGAAACAGTATTTTACGTCCTTGGTCATCACCTCTCGGACGCTCGTATCAGGCCCCTTGCCGTGGGCTACGGCACGCACCGCAATGTCTCGATCGGTGATCATCCCAACCAGCCGGTTGTTCTCACCGACGGGCAAAACGCCGGCATCGAGTTTGGCCATCAGCTGGGCGGCTTGGGCGATTGTTTCGCCGGCATTGGCCACGCGCACATCGCGCGTCATTGCATCGCTTACCTGCATGGCAGCCTCCTTTGCTGGATTCGAAAGCGGCGGCACGACCGATCAGGTTCCCTCATGGTCGCCTTTCCATAGAACCGCCCCTTCCCAACGAGCCAATGCTGCAACTGTTCCGCGTGGAGGTCCTTCCCTGAACGGAGCCTCGCGAGAGCCGGCGCCATCGCTCTCGTCGCCTTCGATCCGCATCTCGGCGTCTTAATGCACCCGACAGGGGGAACGCGGGGTGTGATCATTCGTTTGGTGGCACGGAAAACAGGGCCCCGCTCCCATGCAGTCAGATCAGCCGCGCCCTGCAGTGCTTGTGATCGAGGACGAAGTTTTCGCGCGTATCGTGATTGCCGATTTTCTCGCAGACCGGCATCTCGAGGTGCTCGAGGCCGAAAATGCGGACAAGGCCCTCCAGATCCTGGAACAGAGACAGGATGTGAAGGTGATTTTTACGGACATAAATATGCCCGGGAAACTGAATGGTATCGAGCTTGCTCGAATAGTGCGCACCCGCTGGCCTCGGGTTCACGTTCTCGTTACGACCGGAGCTCCTCAAAAAGAGAGAATTCCTGCCGGGAGTCATTTCGTGTCCAAGCCCTATGATCAGGCTCAACTGGCGGATCGGATCCATTTACTTGCCAAAGCGGACTGAATCCTCCACGGGCAATATGCGAGATTCGCGCTGGCCGGCGTAGCTCCTTATAAACTATCCGCCGATGCCGAAACGCAGTGCCAGGGCCGAAGGTGCCATACGGCATTCTCATGCCCCAAACACCCGGGATGGTGGCGGCGCCGACGCGACCCTGTTGTTTTCTCTCGAATTGACATCACCTTCGTTCGTAGCGGCGCAAAAGCGTCGGCCGACTCGAAGGCGGAGACGGAGCAGATCACAAGCTCCCGACTATCCGAAAACCGTCTTTGAGCGTTCCGGCAGGACGATGAACGCCAACCCAGGAGGACGACTGCAATGGCCAACAGCACACGAATTCAGCCAGCATTCCTGTTCGATCTCGACGGCACGCTTGTCGACAGCGTTTATCAGCACGTGCTGGCTTGGAAGGAGGCCCTCGATGCCGAGGGTATCAAGCTCTCTGTCTGGCGCATTCATCGCAAGATCGGCATGAGCGGGGGTCTATTCACCAACCAGCTCCTGCGTGAGACCGGACTGGATATCAGTGAAGAGCGAGTCGAACGCTTGCGTAAAAATCATGCGGCCGCCTATCGACGCTATGGCAGCAGCATCCATCCGCTGCCAGGCGCCCGTGAACTGCTCGATTGGTTGACACAAGCCGGCATTCCCTGGGCCATCGCCACCAGCGGACGCATGGAGACCGCGGCTGTCAATCTCGCAGCGCTCGGCGTCGATCCTGATCGTTCCCCGGTGGTGACGCGGGATCAGGTCAAATACGCCAAGCCTGACCCAGACCTCTTTCTGGCGGCGGCTGAGCGGCTGGGAGTGGCGATCGAAACCGCCATTGTGGTTGGGGACAGCATCTGGGACATGCTGGCTGCGGTGCGCTGCAAGGCTCTGGGTGTCGGGCTGCTCAGTGGCGGCTACGGAACCGATGAACTTCAGGATGCGGGAGCAATCCGCGTCTACGATGATCCGCTCGATCTTCTGCAGCATATCGATGAAGTAGGGGGGCGGCGATAACGGGCACCCAAATGATCACCGCCCTCCTGTTCCGGCTCCGGAACAGGGACGAGCCTTGCTGGTTCGGTCGCCACAACGGTAGCAGGAGATGGTCATGGCCGGAACCGTCGGCGACTTCATCGTGGATCGCCTGTATGCGTGGGGCGTGCGCCGGATTTTCGGCTATCCCGGCGATGGCATCAACGGCGTGTTTGGCGCTCTGAATCGCTCCGATGGCAAGATCGAGTTCATCCAGGCAAGGCACGAGGAAATGGCGGCCTTCATGGCTGCAGCCCATGCCAAATTTACGGGCGAACTCGGCGTGTGCATCGCGACCTCCGGCCCGGGTGCCTCGCATTTGCTGACCGGATTGTATGATGCCAACCTCGACCATGTCCCGGTTCTCGCCCTTGTCGGCCAGCAATCTCGGGACGCCTTGGGCGGGCATTATCAGCAGGAACTGGATCTGACGAGCATGTTCAAGGACGTGGCCGGTGCCTTCGTTCAGCAGGCTTCGTCCGTTCCGCAGGTCCGCCATCTGATGGATCGCGCCATCCGCATTGCGCTCGGCGAGCGCAAGGTGACGGCCGTGATCATTCCCAACGACCTGCAGCGTCTTGAATACGAGGATCCTCCTCGCAAGCACGGCACGCTGCATTCAGGCGTAGGATATGCCGGCCCGAGGGTGATGCCGGAGGACAAAGATCTGCAAAAGGCGGCCGATGTTCTCAACGCCGGCTCGAAAGTAGCGATTCTCGTCGGAGCCGGGGCTCTCGGGGCGGAGGAGGAAGTCTCGGCCATCGCCGGGCTTTTGCAGGCGGGCATTGCCAAGGCTCTCCTGGGCAAGGCTGTCGTTCCCGACGATCAGCCGCATGTCACGGGCGCGATCGGCCTGTTGGGGACCGGACCGAGCTACCGCATGATGAACAGCTGCGACACCCTCCTCGTTATCGGCTCCGGCTTTCCCTATGCCGAGTTCCTTCCCGAGGAGGGACAGGCGAGGGGCGTGCAGATCGACATCTCGCCTGCGATGCTTTCGCTGCGCTATCCCATGGAGGTCAACCTCGTCGGAGATGCCAGGCACACGCTCCGGGCGCTGTTGCCGTTGATCCAGGAAAAGGCCGACGCGGACTGGCGGCGTTCCATCGAAGAGGACGTGACGGAGTGGTGGAATATATTGGAGGAGAGGGCCATGCGGCCCGCCAATCCGGTCAATCCGCAACGGGTGGTGTGGGAATTGTCCTCACGCCTGCCTGAGCGGGCTATCATCACGAGCGATTCAGGTTCATGCGCCAATTGGTTTGCGCGCGATCTGAAACTGAGATCCGGCATGATGGCTTCTCTTTCGGGCGGATTGGCCTCGATGGGTGCGGCGGTTCCCTATGCGATCGCCGCAAAGCTCGCTCATCCGGACCGGCCGATCATTGCCCTGGTCGGGGATGGCGCAATGCAGATGAACAATATGGGGGAGTTGATCACCATTGCCAAATATTGGCGGACATGGGCGAATCCCTGTCTGGTCATCTGCGTTTTCAACAATCAGGATCTGAATCAGGTAACCTGGGAGCAGCGCGTGATGGAGGGCGATCCAAAATTCGACGCCTCCCAACAAATTCCTGACGTGCCCTATCACCGTTTCGCAGAGCTGATCGGGCTTAAAGGTCTATTGGTCGACAGGCCCGAGGATCTCGGACAGGCTTGGCAGGCGGCCCTTTCGAGCGACAGGCCCACTGTGCTGGAAGTCAAGACCGATCCCGAAGTATTCCCGCTGCCGCCACATATTACATTTGAGCAGGCGGTGCATTTTTCCGAGATGCTGCTCAAGGGTGATCCGCGAAGCGGCAATATTCTAGCCAATACGGCGAGGCAGTTATATTCAACTCTGCTCGGCGGGCGCCACAAGCGCAATTGACGCCTAAATCAACGCCTGGGGAAGTCCAGCCCGCCCATGCAATCAGGCCGATGAACATTCGACATGGCAAATGAGGAAGTTTGCCATGCCCCCTGCTTCGCGTCGAGCCTGGCCCATAGACGAACCGCGCCGCCGCCAAGCGGCCGAAAAAACCACCCGCAGGTCTACGGTTACTGGCTTGGCTGTGATTTATGACGGCGAAGTGACAAAGAGCGACAGGGATGCCCTAGAGATCGTTCGCGACTGGGGCATGAAGTTCAAGGCGCGTCGATCGGCCGGACTAGCGAGGGTGTCGGCTTAAATCTGGATGCATGGTATAGTTTCCGGATTTCTTGCCAAAGACATTGGTGGTTCAAATAGCTACTATCGGTTTGATCGATTATCTGCTTGCAAGGCTATCCTCAGCCCAAATTTTTGCGCGGTGTTGTTGATGAAAGCGCACGGATATGCACTTCAGGAATAATTCCCGACAGCCAACACCATGCTGCTGCCAGGGACCCTGTCGAAGGAGCCCTTCTACAGGAAAGAAATGCATTCGGCACTCGACCAGATCCGAATCCATCGATCTTAGGCTTTGTGCTAGTCCTGGTATTGTTCGAGATAGATCTATTATTTCGATGCATGTGTTGCGTATTATGAAATCTATTTTAGAAAAAAGTAAAAATAACTATAAGTTAAATTAATTCTATAGAAGTTGAACTGATTTAATATATAGACCAAATTTTGACGAAATGGAAGGGTGTATATAGATATTATTCGGAATTTTCATGCTATACTAGCTGATATACTGAGCGCGATTTGGAGAATGATATGTTGAATGCATCAACATTACCGGGCTCCCACGGAGATACGCTGGGGTGCTAGAGGAACCTGTCGAGGTCACGGCTTCCGAACCGCTTTTTGGTTCGTCAAGCGTTTGGTCCATTCTCGGCTGTCTGAGGACGCCCGTATGGGTGTTCGACATCGACGATAGCTGCGTTCTCTGGGCCAATGCGGCCGCCATCGACGTATGGCAGGCTGCGACCCTGCGTGAACTTCGGGCGCGGGACATGAAGAGCGACATGTCAGCCTCGGTGGCCAAGCGCCTGCGCCAATATCAAGAGGATTTCGAGCGGACGAACATTTCCTTTACGGAGCTTTGGACAATCTATCCGGGCGGCCGTCCAACGACGTTGCATGTTCGGTATAGCGGCGTGAGATTGCGTAACGGACGCATGGCGATGCTGTGCGAAGCTCTAGGGGAGCCTTCGGAGACACCGGAGACTTTGCGTAGTGCCGAAGCTCTGCTGCACACGCAGATGATGATTTCTTTATATACCGAAGACGGATTGCTGCTCTATGAGAATCCGGCTGCACGCCATACGCGAGAGCCCAACGACCGATCATTGTCGGCGCGCTATGCAGACCAGAATGACTTTGTGCAGTTGAGCAAAACTCTGTCCCGCGATGGTGAATCTCGGAGGATCGTACGCATACGTACGACCCACGGCGTCCGTTGGCACGAGGTGACGGCGCGCAGGTGCCGGGACGCCGTTACCGGATCACCTGCTTGTCTGGTGAGCGAGGTCGATCTCACCGATCTCAAGGAAACCGAGGAGAGGGCACGATTCCTCGCCTATCACGACGTGCTAACCGGCCTGCCCAATCGGACTTCGGCCATGAGGGATTTCCCCATGCGACTGGAGGCTGCCCTCCTGGCTGCCGAGCGCGTCGCGATAATGTTCCTCGACCTGGATTACTTCAAGACGATCAACGATTCTCTCGGGCATTCGGTGGGTGATGAAGTCCTGATCGAGGTGGCCGATCGGCTCAAAAAGGTCGTCGGCCGCAGCGGGGCTGTGGCGCGCCTGGGAGGAGACGAATTCTTGATCATGGCGCGAAGCGGCAAGCGTTCCGATCGATTTGAACGAACTGCACAAGCCATTCTGTCGGCTTTCGCCAAGCCGTTAAAGATATCCGGGCGAACATTGACGATCTCTCCGAGCATCGGCATCAGCGTCTTCCCGGACGATGGAAGCAGCATCGACGCGCTGATGCGTCACTCGGATCTTGCCTTGTACAAAGCCAAGGAAGATGGACGCAATTGCTTTCGCTACTTCACCAAATCCCTCCAGGAGAGGGCGCAGGTCAGGATCGACTTGGAATCGGACATTCGGCGCGCGCTGCACAACCAGGAGTTCGAACTGTTCTTTCAGCCGCGTGTTTCGACGAAGACGCTGCAGATCGTCGGTGCGGAGGCCCTCATTCGTTGGCGGCATCCCCTCAGAGGGTTGATCATGCCGTCCGAGTTCATCCCTCTGTGCGAGGAGACGAACATGATCAACCAGCTTGGCGACTGGGTATTGGAGGTAGCGATCGAACGCCAGGTGTCCTGGCGGCGCAAGGGATATCCCTTGTCCATTTCGGCGAATTTGTCTCCTCGCCAGTTGCGCAGCCGTGACGTGATTGCCAAGCTTGCGGCGGTGATGGAGCGCACGGGCTGTGCGCCGGGCGATATCGAACTTGAAATTACCGAATCCACCATCATGGAGAGCGGCCAAGGCCCCGACGGCATCATTTCTCAACTGAAGAATCTGGGCGTGAGGCTGGCCATCGACGACTTTGGGACCGGCTACTCGAATCTGGCCTATCTGCAAAATTTCCCGATAAGCTGCCTTAAAATAGACCGGTCGTTCATTGCCGAGCTCACCCGCAACGACGCCATTGCCGAATTCATTATTTCCATGTGCAGGCTGATGGATATTCATGTCGTAGCCGAAGGCGTCGAGACTTTGGAGCAATTGAATTGGCTGAGAGCGAGAGGTTGCCAGGAGTTTCAGGGGCACTACTTCGGAAGCGCGGTGCCGGCGGCCGAGTTCGAGCGGCTACTCGAGCTGCAGCATGCGCTGCCGAAGGAGACGGCAATCCCAGTGGCTGATTGTCAGCCGGTGAAGGCCGGGCACTCCTAGGGAGGGTGCCAATCCATTCAGCCTCGGTCGTTTCGACTCGAATGACCAGCGCCGGCAAGCCGGCAGCCCGATAGCACGAGCGGCGGTACCATCCTGCTGAAAACTCCCGCTTCCCGGCGAAAGCGGGAGCGAACACGCCAGGACTCCGAGCGCCGGACCGTTGCGGCAATTTGTATGAGTCTCGGCCGCTATCCGCAGTCCTTTCGTTCCATCTTGTGCCGGCCACCCCGCGACTTGAATTTGACTAGCCGCCGGCGGGGCACGGCTGAATGGAAGAGTGCAGTGCGGCGAACAGATCATTGCAGTCATTACACGGCAATTTGGCCGTCGCCACGGCCAAACTACAGCCGGTTGCCTGTCGCGCTTGCAACGCGCGACATGGATATAGCTGCCAATTTGATTTGTCCTGATTGAATTAAACTCGGGACTTTAAAGAAGAAGAACTTCCTGCCTGCCGAGTCGAGAGGCGCGAGAACGGTGCCGTGATTTCGGAAATTCTTACAAATTTAAATTAAGTGATAATATTAAAAATGTGGAAATCTCGATTTAGGGCCACATTGGTATTTTTTTACTTCCATTGGAGTCGTGTCATGCAAATAAACCCGCTGCATACTGCTGGTACCGACGACCCGTACATGCTGCTGTCATTCAAGGAAGCCGCCAGTGAAATCCGAAATACGGACGGAACGGTTATCTTCCAATTTCCCCGGATCATAAGCCCTCGGAATTGGAGTCAGGTCGCGATTGACATCGTCGCCAGGCGATATCTGCGCAAGGGAGATGTGCCGGCCTGCTTGCGCACGGTGCCCGAGGACGGCGTTCCATCTTGGCTCTGGCGATCGATGCCGGATGAAGAGGCGTTGCGGCTTCTGCCGGAAAGTGACCGGTATGGGAGCGAAACGGATCTGCGCAAGGTCTTCGATCGAATAGCGGGTGCGACGACCTATTGGGGATGGAAACATCATTATTTCACGACCGAAACGGATGCCCGTTCTTTTTTCGATGAATATCGATTTCTGCTGGCTTCCCAAAAGATAGCGCCCAACACACCCCAATGGTTCAATACAGGCCTGCATTGGGCCTATGGCATAGAGGGCTCTTCCCAGGGCCATTTCTTCTATGACGAGGACGCGCAGCAGGTCATCTCGTCGGCAAATGCCTATGAGCGGCCCCAAACGCATTCCTGCTTCATTCAATCCGTGGCGGACGATCTCGTGAGCGAGGGAGGCATCCTGCAGCACATTGCCGATGAAGCGCGCATCGCAAAGCTCGGATCGGGAACGGGGGCGAACTATTCCGACATCCGTGGTGCGGACGAAGATTTGGCCGCGGGGGGCAAGGCTTGCGGGCTGATAGCCGTCTTGCGCGCCAGCGATCGTGCCGCGGGCCTGGTCACCGCCAACGGATCGACGCGCCAATCCTCAAAGATGGTGATTGTCGACATCGACCACCCCGACATCGAGGAATTCATCAACTGGAAGGTGAAGGAGGAACAAAAGGTGGCTTTCCTCGTGGCCGGATCGAGATCGTCGGCCAGGCATCTGAATGCCATCGTCAAGGCTTGTCGAGATGGGGAGGGCGCTGCCAATTGCGATCCTCTGCGCAACACCGAACTCAACAGGCAGATCCATCTCGCCCGTGAAGCTCAGATCCCGGAAAACTATATAGACAGGGTGATCGAACTCGTGCGGCAGGGGTGCCCGCCGGACGATCTTCCGATCTACGATACGGATTGGAACGGTGAAGCCTATTTCACTGTGGCTGGGCAGAACGCCAACAACGCGGTGCGCGTCTCAAACGAGTTCCTCCGCTCGATCGAGCAGGGATCGTCGTGGACGCTGCGGGCACGCAAAGATCGCCAGGCCATGAAGTCGGTCCCGGCCCGTAAATTGTGGGAGCAGATCGCCTATTCGGCCTGGGCGGCAGGCGATCCGGGCGTGCACTTCTCGACGACCATCGACGAGTGGCACACCTGCCCGGTGGCGGGGCCTATCCGGGGATCGAATTCCTGCTCCGAATTTCTGTTCCTGGATGACACCGGAACGACCCTTGCTGCGATCAATCTGATGCAGTTTCGCGGGGCCGATGGACGACTGGATCTCGATGGCTTCGAGCATACATGCCGCTTGGCGACGCTGATGCTCGAGATTACCGTAGCCATGGCCCAATATCCCTCCCGCAACATCGCCTTGCGCACTTATCAGTATAGGCCGATCGGGCTTGGTTTCGCCAATCTCGGTGGACTGCTCATGGCATCGGCCATTCCCTATGACTCCGACGAAGGCAGGGCCCTGGGCGGAGCGATGACGGCGATTATGGCGGGTGTGTGCTATGCCACTTCCGCGCAGATCGCCGCGGAAAAGGGGGCATTTGCCGGCTTCGCAGCCAATCGCGATCCGATGTTGCGGGTTATACGCAATCATCGGCGCGCAGCTCACGGCCAGACGGGCGGCTATGAGGGCTTGTCCATCCCGCCCGTGCCCTTGAATCACGCTACGCTGGTGCGGAAGGTTCCGGATGGGGGCCGTCTGCTCGAACATGCCGTCAGGGCTTGGGACCGGGCCTTGGCGCTGGGAGAGCAGTTCGGCTATCGCAATGCCCAGGCGACGGTGCTTGCGCCGACCGGCACGACAGGACTGGTCATGGATTGCGATACGAACGGCATCGAGCCTGACTTCGCTCTGGTCAAGTTGAAGAAACTCACCGGTGGCGGCTATCTCAAAATCATCAATCGGGCGGTCCCCGTGGCGCTGCGATCGCTGGGTTATGATGAAACTCAGATCTGCGATATCGAGGCCTATGCAACGGGGCGCCAATCGCTGGAGGGCGCGCCGGATATCAATCGCCTCACGCTGAAGGCAAAGGGGTTCACCGACGAGCGGCTCGATGCCGTCGAAAGGGCTTTGGCCGGCGCTTTCGATATTCGCTCTGCGTTCACACAGTGGACGATCGGTCGGGATTTTCTGCTCCAGACGTTGAAGATCCCCGCCGCCCGCCTCGCGGACCCGGCTTTCGACCTGCTGACCTATCTGGACTATGACGAGGCTGCGATAGAGCGGGCCAATATTCATGTTTGCGGCACCATGACACTGGAGGGGGCGCCCCACCTCAAGCCGGAACATTTGCCGGTGTTCGATTGCGCCAACCAATGCGGGCGTTATGGCAAGCGCCATCTTTCGGTCGACGGCCACCTGCGGATGATGGCCGCTGCGCAGCCGTTCATCTCCGGAGCGATATCGAAGACGGTCAATATGCCCCGCACGGCGACAGTCGAGGACTGCAAGACCGCTCTGGTCAAATCCTGGCATCTGTCCTTGAAGGCAAACGCGCTCTACAGGGACGGCTCCAAATTGTCGCAGCCCCTCAACGCTCAGACTTCCTCGGTCCGCCGAGACGAAATGCCAGCCGAGGAGACATCCGACCGCCATCCACCAATCCAACTCACGGCCGCGAAAGCTCACCTGTTGTCTCCAGCGGGCGTCCCCTCGACCTTTCAGGCAGGATGGCAGCCGCAGTTTCCCAAAAAGCTGACGGATTTTCCGGTCGTGGGACTGCGCGAGCCGACGACATTCAAGGAAAAAGCGCCACGTCATTCGCTGAACGTGACCTGGGATACGAGCCGGCTCCAAATCTCGCTGCCTCTAACGGGACCGTCGCAAATGGCCTCGTTCATCAACCGACAAACATCTGGAGCCAAGGTCGCCTAGGTTGATGCACCGGCTGGAACCGCGCCTTCGTCCGGCAAGGCATCCGCGATCGCCCAGTCACGCAGCTTTCGCAGCTTGTGCCGGGGCGATCGCTATTCGGCGCGTATGACTCAGGCAGCGGGCCTCTGGCGGGCAAATCCAGCGGCCCGCTTCCATGCTGACCGACGGACTGGCCCCCCGGGGGGGCCGGTCCGGCCCCGAGATCGTGTCGTCCACGAAGCTCTTGCGTGCATCGAAAAGACCATAGAGGGCGCGCGACGAAAGTCGGCTGAGCGCAACCGCGTCCCGATTGAATTGCGCATGCTTCGACACCACTCGACAACGAGGCCAAACCTTGCTCGACTCTACGGGGATTGATCGAGTGCGTGTGGAGGTGCCTGGCCCTGGAAGAGATAATTCTGGCGGTAGACGAGCAAGTACCACCCGGCAATCAGGACGATTGCCAGGACGAAGATTGTCACCAGCCAATTCCGGGGAGCCATGAGCCGAACTTTCGTAAGACGAGGGCCGGGGGCTCCTAACTTCCGGAGGCAGAGAATGTTCGAGAGCGGGCGACGCAGTCGCTGCGGGCATTATCGCCCTGTCTTGAGGGATCTCGTGCCGAATATGGTCGCCCATGACAGCCGCTGCTTGCGCAGAAGCATGATGGCATCGATCACCACCACGATCACGAGGACGAGGCCGATCACCGAACTTTGCCATTCGGAGGGGACTTCGAAGAGATTGAAGGCATTCGTCATCAGGCTGATGAAGCCCACACCCAGCATGGCCCCGATCAGCGAGCCCTTCCCGCCGGCGATGCTGCCCCCACCCACGAGGCAGGCGATGATGATGTTCATCTCCAGTCCGACGCCGAGATAGCGATTGGCCATGCCGATGCGCGCGGTGACCAACACGCCGGCCAGCGCTGCCATCAAGCCGGAAAAGACGAAGACGCCGATGCGCAGGCGGGTGGCGTTGATGCCGATCATGGCGGCCGCTTCGGGATTGCCGCCAAGAAAATAGAGCCGGCGCCCGAGCACGGTGCGGCGCAGGATGAACTCGCCGGCAATGACCAGGGCCAGCGCGAAGATGAACATGCCATAGATCCCGAAGACCTGGCCGTTGCCGAGCAAAGTGAAGGCAGCCGGAAATTCGGTGAAACCGCCGAGACCGGTGCCGATCAGCATGACCTCGACCAGCCCGCGGACCATATACATCATGCCAAGCGTGGCGATGAGGTGGTTGATCCGGAAGACCGCGACGAGGATGCCGTTGGCGAGTCCGATCACGCTGCCGACTGCCAGTCCGCAGACGATGGCTCCGGCCATGCCGTAGCCGGCCGACAGCACATAGGCGGTGACGATGCCGGACAGACCCATGATCGCGCCGACAGACAGATCGAACAGGCCGGTGACGAAAAGCACCATCATGCCGATGGCGATGATCATGTTCGGTGCCAGGCTGGTCTGCAGCGAGTCGAGATTGTTGGCGTTGAGGAAGGCTGGTGCGCCGAAAGCCAATAGGAACACGAGTGCGGCCACGACGCCGAGCGTGACCGCCTCCTGCTCCAGTCGCCAGCGCTTCAGAAAGGGCATCGTCTTGGGGGTGGCGGAACCGGCTGCCATGGCTGTTTCCTTCAGACGCGACGACGGTTGAGGAGCGTGTCGATCGCGACGGTGGCGATCAGCAAGGCTCCCACGACGAATTGCTGGAAGACGGGTTCGATGTCGTACATCGCCATGCCGTTGATGATCACCGCGAGCAGGACAAGGCCGAGCACCGATGCGGCGGCATTGCCGCGTCCGCCATAGAGGCTGGCGCCGCCGAGGACGGCGGCGGTGATCATGCTGAATTCGAGTCCGACCCCCATGTTGGAATCGGCATGGGTGATGCGCGAGGCGGTGTAGATGCCGGCGATACCGGCCATCAGGCTCGATGCCACGAAGGCGAGTACCTTGATGCGACCCGTGCGGATGCCGTAGATCGTCGCCGATTGCAGGTTTTCGCCGATATAGCACATCTGCCGGAACAGCACGCTGCGCCATTGAAAGAGCAGGGCGGCGATCACCAGGACGACCATGGCGATGATGGTGATATTGACGCCGAGAAAGGCCTGCCTGGCCAGGCTGCGAAATTCACGCGGGAAGATGTTGCCGCGCAACGTCGTGGTCATCACGCCGACGATGCCGCGCACGATCAGCATGGTGCCGATGGTCAGCATCAGCGAATTGATGCGGAAACGCACCACCAGGACACCGTTGAGAAACCCGACCATCACGGCAGCGCCCAGGGCGAGCGCGATGGCGAGCGGCAGCGAGAGGCCCTGGAGCAGGAGATAACCCGAAAGGACGCCGGAAAGGGCGTAGACCGCGCCAACGGAAAGATCGATCTCGCGCAGCACCATGACATAGGTAAAGGCAAGGACAACAAAGGCCTCGATCGAGACGGCGAAGGCGAGCGAATGGAGATTGCTGGCAGTCAGGAAATTCTCCCGCGTGACGGCGAGAAAGGCGCAGAGCGCGATGGTGATCACCAGGAGAGGGACCGTTCCGAGGCGGGCGCGTCGGCGGGCAGGGGCCGCGGGCGCGGCGGCGGCAAGCGGAGCTGTGTCTTGCTGGCTCATCCGATCCTCACTTGTTGCCGGCGGCCAGGGCCATGACCTGCTCCTGCGTCATCGCGGCGCCGGTGAGCCATCCCGCGACTTTGCGGGCGCGCATCACCAGGATGCGGTCTGCGAGAAGCAGGATCTCGGGCAGTTCGGATGAGAAGACCAGCAGGCTGCGCCCTTCGTCGGCGAGACCCGTCAGCGCCCGATACACATCCACCTTGGCGCCGACATCGATGCCGCGCGTGGGCTCGTTGACGATCATGACGGTTGGATCGCAGGAGAGGCACGCACTCAGCATCACCTTCTGCTGATTGCCGCCGGAGAGTTCGCGAGGCGGCACGTTGGTGCCGGCGACGCGGATGGAGAAACGTTTGATTGCTTCGCCGGCTTTTGCCATCAGGCTTTTTTCATTCAGAAAGCCGAGACGCGCGAACCGACGCAGTACCGGTGCCGAAACATTGTCGGCAACGCTGCGCTGCATGAAGAGCCCGGCATCCTTGCGGTTGGCGTTGAGATAGGAGACTCCCGCTGCCATCATGCGGCGCGGTTCCGGCGAAGCGACGGCCTTGCCGGAAATTTCCATCTGTCCTGCTTCGAGGGGGTCGAGGCCGAAGAGGGAGCGTGAAAGCTCGGCCGTGCCGGAGCCTTCGAGCCCGTAAACGCCGACGATCTCGCCGCGGCGCAGCGACAGGGAGACGTCCTCGAAACCGTCCTGCCGCCTTGCCCCCTCGACCTTGAAGACGACAGGTTCTTCGTTTGCCCTGGCCGGGCGGTCGCGATGATGCACTTGCGCCAGCTTGCGGCCCACCATACGGCCGACGAGATCGCTTTCCTGCAGCCCCTGATTGTCGAGGGTCTCCACCACGGTACCGTCGCGCAGGACGGTGATGCGGTCGGAAATGCGCATGACGTCGCCGAGCCGGTGGGAGACGAACAGGATCGTCTGTCCCTTGGCCCGGAGCCTGGCGAGCAGTTTCAGGAGGATGTCGGAATCATGGGCGTTGAGGCCGGAGGTCGGCTCGTCGAGGATGACGATCTTGCGCTCGACGTTCACGGCCCGCAGGATCTCGATGATCTGGCGCTGGCTCGGAGTGAGCTCGAGCACGCGGGTGCGCGGATCGAGGTCGAGCTCGAACATTGCCAGGAGTTCGGCCGTGCGCCGGTTCATCCCGGCAACATCAACGAGTCCGCCGCGTAGCGGCGGACAGTCGACGAAGACGTTCTCGGCCACCGTCATGTTCTCGAAGACGGCGAGTTCCTGGTGCACCATGGCAATGCCGTGCCTGGCGGCATTCGAGGGCAGGAACTCGGTGACGGTCTCGCCATCGATGACCACCGTGCCGGTCGTCGGGGCGACGTCGCCCTTGATGATCTTGAGCGTCGTGCTCTTGCCGGCCCCGTTCTCGCCGAGGAGCGTGTGGATCTCGCCGCGCCGCACGGAGAAGCTGATGCCGCCGAGGGCCTTCACCGCGCCGAACGACTTGGTGACATCCTTCAGCGAGAGGACGATGTCGGCCATGGCTGGCATTCCTGTCTGGATGATCCGAAGCGGTCTTCGGGAAGGGCCTTTCGCCGGCAAAAGCAGGTTCCGCAGGCGACGGAATAGGGCCTGCGGCGCGCGTGCCTATTTGAACTTCGGCATGTTGGCGGCCAGGAAATACTGGATGTTGTCTTTATCGATCACCTGCGTTCCCATGTAGATATATTGCGGGAAGGGGATGACGCCGGCTGCCTTGTTGTCGCTGGAGATCGGCACGGTGGCGAGGCCGACCTTCTCGTCGTTGTAGGCTTCGAGCAACTGGATCGCCATATAGGCCTGCAACGCCGTCTTATTGACGATGGTGGCATCGATGTCGCCGCTCTGGACGCATTCCAGCACCGGCGCCTCGCGATCGTGCACGATGACGGCGAGGGGCTTGATGTCCTTGTCGAGCTCCTCGGCCGCCAGGCAGATACCGGTCCCGGACGAGGAATCCAGCCCGATGACGCCGGTCATGTCCTTATAGGTGTTGAACATGGTCTTGGCGGCGTCGATCGCGGTCTCCGTCGTCGCCTTGTCGTCGACGCGTCCGAGCAGTTCCCATTGCGAATTGGCCTTGAGGTAGTCCATCAGGCCCTTGAACTTGGCGTCCGTGTTGGAGGCGCCCCAATTGCCGGAAACCACCAGCTTGCCGGTTTTGCCGGCCCGCTTGATCAGTTCCTTGGCCGTGTCCACGCCCGCCTCGTAATTGTCGAGGCCGACGAAGGTCAGTGCGCCGCTGTCGGGCGTTACCGCCTCGATCACCACCACGGGGATGCCCTGGCTCATGGCGCGCTTGATCGCCGGCACGGCGCCCGGCTCCCACAGCGTGGTCACGATGCCGTCCGGCTTCTTGGCAATGGCTTGCTCCACCGCCTCAGCATGGGCCACGGGATCCCAGCTCTGCGGGCCGAGCGTGACGATGTTCACGCCGAATTTCTTGGCGGCGTAGTCCATGCCAAGTAGAGAATCGAGAAGATAGGGGTGCCCCTGCAGCTGGGAGGCGTAGTAATATGTCCTCTTCTGTTCCTGAGCGGCGCTCTGGCCACTGAAAGTGGCGGCTGACAAGGCAAAGGCTGCCACGGCCAGGCAGGAATATAGTCTTTTCACGAGCTTTCTCCCTCACAAGTTCTTGTCGCTTCCCACTTCGCGGGGAAGTTCGATTAGCCGAAACGCTAGCATCGGCACCGTCAGGTGTCTAGATAGAAATTTCCTTGCAGATCATACAGAAAGAAAGTTACTTTCACGAATGAGGGGCCGGAATGATGCTAAGCAGAGCGCCCGACGAACGGTTTTTGGGAGTGGCTCGTGCAAGGACCGCAAACGGAGATTACGCGACGCATCAACGCCCTGCGCGGCGGGCTCAATCCGACCCTAAGGCGCATCGCCGATTTCGTGCTCGACAAAACGGCCGATGCCAAGGCCATGAGCATCAAGGAGCTGGCTGAAGAAGCCGGCGTCTCCCAGTCCTCGGTGAGCCGTTTCGTGCGCCTGGTCGGCGCTGACTCCTACCAGGAATTCCGCATCATGCTGGCTGAAGGGCTGACGCGCAAAGCCGCGCGGGGCAGGGCGGCCGAGCACGAGGTCTATGAGGGCATCGCGCCGGGGGACGATGCCGCGGCGATCATCGCCAAGGTCTCGCGCCGCCAGGCCGAGATCATCACCGGTGCCACGATGACGCTGGATCCCGCCGAATTACGGAAGGCCGCGCTTCTGGTTTCGGCGCATCACACCATCGTGTTCTTCGCAGTCGGTTCCTCGCTCCTTGCCGCCGAGAATGGTGTCATGCGCTTCCTGCGCATCGGCAAGGCCTGCATCTTCAACCGCGATGCCAATATCCAGATGTTCTCGGTGGCCGGTCTCGCCGGACGTGCCGTCGCCATCGGCATCAGCGACAGCGGCCGCACCAAGAGCACGGTGGAGGCGCTGCGCGAGGCGAAGGCCCTAGGCATGCCCACCATCGCCATCACCTCCGCCGGCGCCTCGCCTCTCGCCAAGCAGGCGGATGCCGTGCTGACCTTGCCAGGCGCCGCACCCGAACCGACGGGAGGCGAAGGCATGTATGAATCGATGGTCTCCAAGATGGCGCAGCTCACCGCCATGGACGCGCTCTATGCGCTGGTGGCCCTCCAGGATCACGAAAACGCCCTCGAGCGCCTCGATTACACCGACGGCGTCATCGCGAGAAGCCGATTGAAATAAGCGAGTATCCTATGCGCCGTACCGCCTTTTCCCAGAATGCCGTGCCTTCCGGACTGTCGGCCCTCAACCGGAGCTGGCCCTTTGCCGGCGGCGGCATCCGCGATATCGGCGTGGGCGGGCGCTATGTCGAGGAGCGGCAGGAGCCGGCCGGGCCGGACGAGGTGGTCGCCCGCATTGACGCCGTCTGCATCTGCTCGTCGGACATCAAGATCATCCGCATGGGCAAGGCTCATCCGCTGTTCGCCGAACGGAATCTTGCCGACAGTCCTGCCGTGCTTGGCCACGAGATGGCGCTGACGATCGTCGACGCTGGAGCCAATTGGCGCGATCGCTTCCGCCCCGGGGACAGGCTCGGCCTGCAGCCGGCTATCATGGTCGAGGGCAAGCGCCGCACCGTCGGCATGGATCTGCCTGGGGCCTTTGCCGACCATATTCGTCTGGATGCGCGCGTGCTGGCAGGCGAGGGACCTTATGTCTTTCCGGTGCCGGCCGATGTCAGCGCCGCAACCATTGCCATGCTGGAGCCCTATGCCTGCGTGGAGGCAGCCTATCGTCCCAATTGCCGCACGAGTCTGAAACCCGGCGGCCGTCTGCTGGTGGTGGAGACCAGGCCGGGGACACGCTTTGATCTGCCGGCGCCGGCAGGCGAGGTTGTCCTGGTCGGTGCCGGCGAGGCCGCGCGTGCCTGGGTGGAGGGTGCGGCGACGGTCGCGAGCCATGCGAGCCTGGAGGCTTTCACGGCATCCGAAGCCTGGCAGGCGAGCTATGACGACATCATCCTTGCCGGCCCGCTCGATGCGGGGGCGACGGCCCAGGTGGCGGGCCGTCTCGCCAAGGGTGGCCTGATGGTCCTGGTCGGTGCAGAACTTGCGCGCGAGAATGTCATCCTCGATGCAGCGCGTATCCATTATCATGAGCTCTCCTTTCTCGGTGCGCCGGGTCCCTCGCTGTCCGAAGCTTTCCTGCCGGCGCGCACGCGCTTCGAGGTGCGGGCAGGCGGTACCACTCTGGTGCTGGGTGCGGGCGGCGCCATGGGCCGCATTCACACCCACCGTGCCCTGGAGCTGAAGGACGGGCCGGCGACCATCATTGCCACCTCGCGCAAGGGCGCCCGCCTGAAGGCGCTGGAGGATGATTTCGCGCCACTTGCCCGGCAGCATGGCAAGACGCTGGTGGTGATCGACGACGGCGAGGTCGAAGCCTGCGTCGGCCGCCTGGCCCCCGAAGGCTGCGACGACGTGGTGGTGGTTGCGCCGGAGGTCGCGGTGATCGAGCGCGGCGCCCGGCTGATGCGACCGGACGGCATGCTCGTTCTGTTTGCCGGCATGCCCTTTGGCCAGTCCTGCGCCTTGCCGCTCGGCCTGGTCTCCAGCGGCAATGCGCGCATCACCGGCTCCACCGGCTGCACGGTCGCCGATCAGCTCGCCGTCCTCGATCGCGTGGTCGAAGGCTCGCTCGAACTCTCGGGAAATCTTGAAGCGGTGGCAGGGCTCGGCGCCTTGCCGGATGCGCTGGAGGCGGTCAATGCCGGCAAGGTCTCGGGCAAGATCGCCATCTATCCCGCCTTGCTCGATCTGCCGGTGACGCCGGTGCGCGACCTGCGACAGGACGGCCAGCCGGTCCGCTGGTCGCTGGAAGACGAGCGGCGCCTTCTCCGTGGCGCGGCTTCTTACGCCTCGCAGGAGTGACCCGACACGAGCATCCGCCGGCCGGCAACGGGCCCGAGGCACGAAGAATGGCGGGATGAACCCGCCGACGCCAATTCAGGGAGGAACGCCATGGCAAAGGCCGTGATCGGTATCGATATCGGTACGACCGGCACCAAGACCGGCATCTATGACGAGACCGGCAGGCTGCTCGGCTCGGCTTTCGAGGAGTCGGTGCTGATCTATCCCAAGGCCGGCTGGGTCGAACAGCGGCCCGACGATATCGAAGGGTCGGTCCATCGAACCATCCGCGCGGCGATGGAAACGGGCGGCGTGAACCCTTCCGATGTCGCGGCGATCGCCCTCGACGGCCAGATGGGCGGCGTGTGCACGATCGATGCCGACTGGAACGCCCCCACGCACTACGATTCCTGGCTCGACAATCGCTGCGCCGCCTATCTGCCCCGGCTCAAGGAACGCGGCATGGAGATCCTGAAGGCTTCCGGCTGCACGCCCTCCTACAATCACGGGCCCAAGATCCTCTACTGGAAGCACGAATTTCCCGAGATCTGGTCGCGCGTGCGCGCCTTCGTCCAGCCGGCCGCCTATGTTGCCGGCCGCCTTGCGGGGCTCAAGGGGGAAGATGCCTTCATCGATCGTACCTATCTCAACTTCTCCACCTTTGCAGACACGGCCCGTTGCCGCTGGAACGAGGACCTGCTCGCTGACTTCGGCCTGGATACCGGCAAGCTTCCACGCATCGTCGAACCCTGGGAGATCGTCGGCAGGCTGACGCATGCAGCCGCCGAGGCCACCGGTCTCCGGCAGGGAACGCCGATTGCCGCCGGATGCGGCGACCAGGCGGCCAATGTCCTGGGCGGCGGCATCGTCGACCCCGGCATGATCTACGACGCCGCCGGCACGGCTTCGGTCTTCTCGATCGTGCTCGACACCTTCGCGACCGATACCGCCTATCAGGCGCTGATGACCTGTCCGCATGTGGTGCCAGGCCTCTACTATGCCATGGCTTACGTCGCCGGCGGCGGTCTCAACCTGCGCTGGTTCCGCGATGCGGTCTGTCATGCCGAGAAGGCCGGTTGGGAAAGGGAGGGGCGCAATCCCTATGACGAGCTTGGGCGCCTTGCCGAGGCCGCGCCGCCCGGCGCGGACAAGCTGATTTTCCTGCCGCATCTCGGCGGGCGCAACACACCCAACAACACCGACATGCGGGGAGCCTTCATCGGCCTGACCTGGCGCCACGAGAAATCCCACATGGTTCGGGCGATCATGGAGAGCATCGGGTATGAATATCTCCTCTATCTGCGCTCGGTGAAGACACTCGCTCCCGATCTCGTCCCAACCCGTATTACGGGCATCGGCGGCGGAGCCCGCAGCCAGACTTTCCGCCAAATCAAGGCGGACATATTGGGACTCGACTATGGCCAGCTCGACCGCGACGAGTTCGGCACGCTCGGCAGTGCCATCGTTGCCGGAAAAGCGGTGGGCCTGTTCGAGGACATCGCGGCAACGGCGCGCAGCTTCGTGAAGACGGTGGGCGAGCCTGTGGAGGCCGACGGCGCGAACACGGCCTTCTATCGCGATTATGCCGCCTATTACGCGGACATGCTGGAGGAGTCGGCAGGTTTCTTCGCCAGGCTCTCGGCCCTGGGCAGACCCCTTTCCGCATGAGCCGGAAGCGAAATGCCGGCGGCCGGGAAGAAGGACCGAAAAACGGCCGGGGAGGGAGGTCGCCTGCGGTTCGCTCGCGAGCGTGTCGAACTCAAATGTCTTCGTTCAGGAAGGACTGGAGGCGGGGCACAATGAAATCAAGGAAGACGCGCACACGCTGAGGAAGGCGGGCGCCACCGAGAAAGACAGCGTGAATCTCTTCCTCATCGCCCGCAACCGTGTCGGCAAGCACCTCGACGAGGTTGCCCGAAGCGAGATCGGCTCGTGCGTGGTAATTGCCCAGCCGCGCAAGTCCGACGCCGGCAAGTGCCATGCGCCGAACGGTTTCGCCATTATTGGCGAGCAAGGAGCCGTTGACGGCACGATCGACGATGCGTCCGCTCTCCTTGAGCGGCCAAACCGGCGCGGCCCGGCGGAAATTGAAGCCGAGGCAATTGTGCCGCGCCAGATCCTCGGCGGTTCTCGGCGTTCCATTCCGCTCGAGATAGGCCGGGGAGGCGACGATCTTGCGGCGGGCGACACCGATGCGGCGGGCCATCATGCCAGAGTCAGGAAGCCGCCCGACACGAAACGCGACATCGGTGCGGTCGAGATAGAGATCGACGATCTCGTCGGAGAGGGAGAGGTCGACCACGATATTCGGATAGGCCTGCCAGAAGGCGGGCAGTTGCGGTTCGACGGCAAGCACGCCGAAGGCGACCGAGGTATTCACGCGCACGGTGCCGCCCGTGCTCGACGCCCCTTGAGACAGCTCGCGCTCGACCTCGTCGAGTTCGCCGAGCAGCGCCAGGCTGCGTTCATAGTATATCTGCCCTTCCGCGGTAAGCGAGAGCCGCCGGGTCGAGCGCTCGAGCAGCCGCACGCCGAGCCGGGCCTCGATCCGTGCCACGAGCTTGCTGACGGTTGAGGGCGTCATGCGCAGGAGCCGCGCCGCTTCCGAGAAATTGCCTGCCTCGACGACGCGCAGGAACACCTGCATCTCACCGGCGCGATTATCCATGCGGCGACCCCGTCTATGATTTCGTTTCACAGATAATGTGGCACGTCGACGGATTATCAAGCCGTCTGCTGTGCCTATCTCATTGCCATGTCAAAGAATTCAGCTCTCGATCTGGTGCGCAAGCCAGGTTGCCTCACGCTCGGCATTGAGTTGCCGCTCGATAACGACTGGTCATCAGCCGGCGAAGCTCGGCGAGTGGCGGCGGGACGTCCGCGCGGCGTTCCCGATCTTTCCGCCCAGACGCATCTCGTCCGCCGGGCCGATGCGCTCGGCTTCGCGGCTGTATGGATGCGCGATGTGCCGGTGTTCGATGCCGTCAACATGGGCGATGCGGGTTCGGTCTACGATGTCTTCACGCTGCTTGGTTATTTCGCCGGCGTGACGCGCAACGTGGCGCTCGGCACGGCAGCCGTGGTGCTGCCGATTCGCCACCCGCTCATGACGGCGAAAGCAGCGGCGTCGGTGGATGCGCTTTCGGGAGGACGGCTGATCCTGGGTGTCGCCTCCGGCGACCGGCCGGTGGAATATCCGTTGCTCGGCCTCGATTTCGAGGCGCGCGGCGAACTTTTCCGAGAAGCGGTCAGCTATCTCAGGGCGGCCTGGCAGCCCGGCGGGCTGCCGGTGAACGGTGAGCGCATATCCAACCTCGACCTCCTGCCGCGTCCAGCCCAGCAGACCATTCCCCTGGTGGTGGCCGGGCAGGCGCGCCAGGACGATGAGTGGCTCGCCGCCACTATGGACGGGCGCTTCGTCTATCCCGGCAGCATCGAGAAGATGGCGGCGCAGGCTGCACGCTGGCGCCAGGCCACGTCCGGTCATGGCGCCTTCATCAGCGCCTTCCATCTCGACCTTCTGGAGGATGCCGATGCCCCGGCGGAGCCGATCCGTTTCGGTGCGCGCGTGGGCCGGAAGGGCTTCATCGCGCATCTCGATGCGCTGGCCACCGCCGGCGTCGATCACCTCGCCATCAATCTGCGGCAGTCGGCGCGTTCGCCGGCCGAGATCATCGAAGAACTGGCGTCGGATGTCATGCCGGCGCTCGTCAGCAAATCCGAGGCGCAAGCCGCCTGAACAACAAGGATTGACATCATGGATATCGTGAAGGCGCATGGAGCGCAGATCCCGGCGCTCGGCTTCGGCGTGTTCCGCATGTCGGACGCCGAGGTCGAGGCGGTCGTGCCCGCTGCGCTCGAGGCGGGCTTCCGTCATTTCGACACCGCGCAAATCTACGGCAATGAGGCGGCTTTGGGTCATGCGCTCGCTGCCGCGGGCGCGCGCCGGGAAGATCTGTTCCTCACCACCAAGGTATGGGTCGACAATTACAGCCAGGACAAGTTCGCCGCTTCGGTGGACGAGAGCCTCGACAAGCTGAAGGTCGATCAGGTCGATCTGCTTTTGCTGCACTGGCCGGGCGACAAGGTGGCGATCGCAGACCAGGTGGCGATGCTGAACGCGGTCCAGGCCGCCGGCAAGACGCGCTTCATTGGCGTCAGCAACCAGAACGTCGCTCAGATGAAGGAATCGATCGCGCTGAGCAAGGCGCCGATCGTTACCAATCAGGTCGAAGCCCATCCCTATCTCGACCAGACGGCCGTTGCGGTTGCGGCCAAGGCGGCTGGCGTCGCCATCACCGCCTATTTCGGCATGGCCGACGGTGCGGTGCCGCGAGATCCAGTGCTGCAGACGATCGGTTCCCGCTACGGCAAGAGTGCCGCGCAGGTCGGGCTGCGCTGGCTGATCCAGCAAGGCCACATCGCGCTGTCCAAGACCGCCAGGCCGGAGCGAGTCGCCGAGAATTTTGCGGTCTTCGATTTTGCGCTGAGCGACGCGGACATGGCGGCGATTGCCAAACTCGCGCGGCCAGATGGCCGGCTGGTAAGCCCGCCCGGCCTGGCTCCGGCCTGGGACTGAGGAGGACTGTGCGATGAACGGATCTGTCTCCCATGCTCGGCCCGGTGACGATGCCGGGCGGTTCAACTGGCCGCTGCTGGCGCTGGCCGTCGGCGCCTTCGGTATCGGCACCACAGAGTTCACCCCGATGGGGCTGCTTCCCGTCATCGCGCAGGGAGTGGACGTGTCCATCCCCTCAGCCGGCCTCCTGATCAGCGCCTACGCCATCGGTGTCATGGTCGGCGCACCCGTGATGACGCTTCTGTTCAGCCGCTTCGGCAAGCGCACGGCGCTGATGCTGCTGATGGCGATCTTCACGGTCGGCAATCTGCTCTCGGCTCTGGCGCCAGGCTACACGACGCTGCTGCTGGCCCGCCTCGTCACCAGCCTCAGCCATGGCGCCTTCTTCGGCCTCGGCTCCATCGTGGCGGCAAGCGTGGTGCCGAGGGAGAAGCAGGCGAGTGCGGTCGCCACCATGTTCATGGGGCTCACCATCGCGAATATCGGCGGCGTTCCCGCGGCCACCTGGATCGGTCAGCAGATCGGCTGGCGGATGGCCTTCGCAGGCACGGCCGTTCTCGGCGTCATCGCGATCGCCTCGCTCTGGCTGGCGTTGCCGAGAGGAGAAACGGGCAAGGTCCCTGATCTGCGGCGCGAACTCGGCGTGCTGACGCACCCGACAGTGCTGCTCGCCATGGCGACGACGGTAATGGGCGCCGGCGCGATGTTTACGCTCTACACCTATGTTGCCCCGGTTCTCGCGGACCTGACGGGGGCCTCCGACACCTTCGTGACGATAGGCCTGGTGCTGATCGGTGTCGGCTTCACCATCGGCAACGGTCTTGGCGGCCGGCTTGCCGACTGGTCGCTCGACGGCGCGACGAAGATCTTTCTGGCAGCATTGGCCGTGATCATGATGGCGCTGCCCCTGGTCCTCGCCAGTCATGTCGGTGCGGCGATCGGCCTGCTCCTGTGGGGCGCTGCGACCTTCGCCATCGTGCCGCCCGTCCAGATGCGCGTGATGCAGGCGGCAGCGCAGGCGCCCGGCCTCGCATCGTCGATCAATGTGGGCGCCTTCAATCTCGGCAACGCGCTGGGCGCCGCCGTCGGCGGCGGCGTCATCAGCCTCGGCCTCGGCTACGCCGCTGTTCCGGTGGCGGGCGGTGTGCTGGCTGCCGCGGGCCTGCTGCTCGTCATGCTCGGCCGGACACGCGCCTCGCTGCAGTCGTGTGAAGCCTGACATCCCAGGGAAAACACATATGAGCACCAGATCATTCCGTATGGGCGGACAATGCGTCGAGGTCGACGACGGCGACCTCGTTGCGACCAATGCCTACACACTGGACGGGCGCTCACTGACCGGCGAAATCACCAAGGGCGCGCTCACGGGCAGCACCGCGACGGTCGCGGGCGGCTCGTTCGCCTTGTTCACGACGCCGGGCCTGCCCGCTTCATCCAGACATCGTTGCAGCGCAGGCCTCGGCGAGGCGGCAGCGCTGGGTCGCGACCGCCTAACCAGTGGTTTGGGGGCTTTACAAGGGGAGCTTGCCCCAGGATCGCCTTATCTGCAGGTGTAGCCGCCATCGATTGGAAGCGAGACGCCGGTGATCATCGATGCCGCATCGCTCAGCAGGAACACGATGGGAGCGGCAATCTCGTCCTCCGTTGCCCAGCGGCCCAGCGGCATGTTCTTCAGAAAAGGCTCGGCGACGTGGGGCTGGCTCCAATGTCCGGATGATATCGGCGTCATGACCACGGTTGGGTTCACACTGTTGACGCGAATATTGTATTTGCCGAGCTCGAGGGCCGAGACCCGCGTGATATTGTCGAGCGCGGCCTTGGACGACCCATAGGAGATGTGACCGTCGAGAGCCACCAGGGCCGCTTGGCTGGAGACATTGACGATCGCGCCGCCTTTGCCAAGCCGGACCATCGACTGGGTGGCATATTTGGTGACGATCAGAGCCCCGCGGGCGTTGATGCTGATCACCTTGTCGAAAATGGCGATGTCGGTGTCCATCGGGGTGGCGATCTCCCCGCCAAAGCCACCGCAATTGACGACCCCCCATAGATCGAGCCCTTCCAGCGCGCCGCGGATCTCCTCTTCCGATGCAAGATCGAACGCCAGGGTGCGGCAGCCTGTTTCCTTGGCGATCGCATCCAGCGCAGTTTGCGAACGGCCGCTCGCGATGACCTTGGCATTGGCCTTGACGAGATGGCGCACGGTGGCCCCTCCGATCCCGCCGCTACCGCCCGTGACCAGAATGGTGCGCCCGTTAAAGTCCGTCATTCACATGTCTCCTTCTGCAGATCTTTCTCGTGTCGAGTGCCTTCGCGCTGCGTCGATGGCGGCGCGAAACAGCTTGGTCAGTGCGCGTGCGAAACGCGCAGGCCGGCTGCGTTGAACACGTGGCAGGACGCTATGGGGAAGGACACGGCGATCCTGTCGCCCGCATGGGCGCGACGGCCCGCATTGTCGCGGATGACCAAGGCTTCGTCATTGCAACGCAGGTGAATGAACGTGTCGCTGCCCAGCATTTCGACCATATGGGCTTGGCCGACATAGTCGGTGGGGCCTCCCTCGAGGGAGTAGGACACATGCTCCGGCCTGATTCCCAAGGTTACCCGGTCGCCGGGCTTCAAGCCTGCGGTCGAGGGGGCGACCACATGGGCCCCGATCTCCAGCGCAATCGATGTCTGTCCGTCGGCAAGGGCTTCGACTCTGCCTTTCAGCAGGTTCATGGCGGGCGAGCCGATGAAACCGGCAACGAAGAGATTGGCCGGCCGCTCATAGAGTTCCAGCGGCGGGCCGACCTGTTCGACGCGGCCGGCATTCATCACCACGATGCGGTCGGCCAGCGTCATGGCTTCGACCTGGTCATGGGTGACGTAGATCATGGTCGATGCGAGTTCGGCCTTGAGGCGGGCGATTTCGAGCCGCATGCCGACACGCAAAGCCGCATCGAGGTTGGACAGGGGTTCATCCAGAAGGAAGAGCTTGGGCTTGCGGGTAATAGCGCGCCCTATTGCCACGCGCTGGCGCTGGCCGCCGGACAGTTCGCGCGGCCTGCGGCGAAGATAGGCGGACAGGCGCAGTTTGTCCGCTACCTTCCCGACCCGCTCCGCGATCTCGCTACGCGGTGTGCGGGCAATTTCCAGCCCGAAGCCGATGTTGCGCCTGACATCCATGTGCGGGTAGAGCGCATAGGATTGGAAGACCATCGCCACGCCGCGCTCCGTCGGCTCGGCCGTACTCATATCGGCGCCATCGATGAGGATCCGGCCCGATGAAATCGGCTCGAGGCCGGCGATGATCCGCAGCAGCGTGGACTTCCCGCAACCCGAAGGACCGACGAGCACGCAAAATTCCCCGTCGGGGATGGTCAGCGAGAGCTCCGGTATGACCGAATAACTTCCGAACCGCTTTGTAATGTTGTCGATCGATAGCGTGGCCATGTCTCAGCCTTTCACCGCACCAGCCAGCAGGCCCCGAACGAAGGCTCTCTGCACCAGCACGTAGAGGAAGATCAGGGGGAGCGCGATCAAGGTGAGGATCGCGAACAAGGCGCCCGGATTGGCCATGTAGAGTCCTGAATACTGCATCGGAACAATGGTGAGCGTTTTCATCTCGGCCTTGGTCAAGACGATCAGCGCCAGGAAGAACTCGTTCCAGGTCACGATGAACTGCCAGATCGTCACGAAGACCAGGGCGGGGCGCACCAATGGCAATGCGACGTGCCAATAGGTCTGCCAGGGGGTGCACCCATCGACGCGTGCTGATTCGAAGAGCTCCTGCGGCGAGTCCTCCATGAAGGCCTTGAGGATCACCATGGCAAAGGGCACGCCAAGCGCGGCATAGGGCATGATCAAGCCGATATAGGTGTTGATCCAGCCGAAATTCTTCAGAAGGATTGCAAGCGGCAGCACCAGCGAGGCGAGCGGCACCATCAGCGTGGTCAAAAGGGCCGTATAGATGAAAAGAGTCCCCCTCAGGCGCAGCACGGCACAGGCGAAGGCAAAGAGCGAGGAAACCGCCACGACGATCGCCACGGTCGCGACTGTGACGATAAGGCTGTTCAGGAAGATCCTGCTGAGAGGATTGTCCCGGATCACGGTCACGAAATTGTCGAAGGTGACGGGCCAGGTGACGAGAGATGCGTCGAAGGCCTGGGCCGGGGTCCGCAAACCGATCGAGAGCATGTAGATCTGCGGAACCATCCAGAGCGCAAGCACGATGAACAGCACGAGGTGGATGGTGAGGGAGCGGATCTGGCTTCGCGTGAGGCTGGTCACGGTCGATCCTTCGATGCAGGCGTGAGGCGGGTGCCGAGGAGGACGATCTGGACCAGCGAAAGCGCCAAGGCGAGGAGCAGGACGATAACCGAGAGAGCCGCCCCGCCTCCGCTGTCGTTGAGGACGAAGCTCTGCTTGAAAATGTAGGTACCGAATACTTCGCTGGCATGGTTGGGGCCGCCGCCTGTCATCAGATGGACGATCGGGAAGGTTTGCAGCGTGCCGATGATGCCGAGCAACAACAGCGACTTGGTCGCCGGAGCCAGCATCGGTATCACGACATTCACGGCAAGGCGCCAGCCGGTGGCGCCGTCGATACGGGCCGCATCGAGGACTTCGCTCGGCATGTTCGCGATGCCCGCGATGTACATCAGCATCGAAAAGCCGGTCCACTGCCAGATATTCACGATGATGAGGGCGTATATCGCCGTCTTGGCGTCACCAATGGGCGAAGTCGACATCACGATGCCGACATGCTTCAGATATTCCTGGGCAATGCCGTAATAGGGCGCGTAGATCTGGACCCAGACCAGGCTGACGACGGAAACCGAGGTCACCACGGGCAGGAAGAACATCGTGCGGAAAAAGCCGCGCAAACGATGTGTATGCCGTTCGATGAAATAGGCGAGCAAGCCGCCGATCAGCATCTGTACCGGGATGGTGATCAAGGCCCAAAGCGCCATGTTGCGGACCACGACCCAAAATGTCGGGTCGCGGAATACGGCGATGTAGTTTGCCGACAGGCTCAGCGAAGCTACGCCGGTTGCGTCCTTGACATAAATGCTTTGGCCCAGAACCCAGAGGATCGGATAGGCGATGAAGACCACGAACAACGCCACCGCCGGGATCACGAAACTGTAGAGGCGCAATAGTCGCGCCGAAGCCGAAGGCTTTGTCGTCGCGATCATATATCCCGCCATCCCGGTTCTCACTGCCATGTCTTCCTCTCCGGGGAGGACCGGGAGCGCCGCACCCAGCCCCAGGCTTTTCGTTTGCAGGGTTACTTGCCGAGAGCCTTGTCGGTCGCAGCCTGCACGGAGGCCAATGCCGCCTCTGGCTGGACGCTGCCATCCGCGACGCCCGCAAGGGCGTTATCCAACGCCTCGGCAACGGCAGGCGAGGCAAAACGCTGGTTCTCGGCCTTCGGTAGATCGGCCATGAACCGGGCCGACATTTGCTTGACGTGATCGGTGATGTCGCCCTTGGGTTCATGCCCCTCGAAGGCCGGAAGATCGTTGAGGTCGTTCAACGCCTCCTGCAGGCCGACCCCATTGGTCAGCTCGGAGAGGAAGGTCCAGGCCTCCGGGTTCTTCGCGCCGTTCTTCGTCAGGCCATAGCCGATGTCGATGCCGCCGATCGGCGGGCTCGCGGCTCCGCCGTCCTTGACAGGGGGAAGATAGAAAAAGTCGAAGCCATCCATGTTCTGGACATATTCGGAAAGCGGCGGTGGAAATTTGCTTTCCTGCATCCACCACGAGCCCAGCGCCATCATCCCGACGCGGCCCTGTGCGAACAGCTGGGCACCCGTGGGATAGGCATGCGCGCCAAGGGCGCCCTGCTGGAAGATCCCATCGTCGAACAGGCCTTTCCAGGCCTTCATCGCCGAGACCAGTTCAGGGGCCGCCCAGGGGACCTGGCCGGCCTGAGCCTTGTCGACGATGCCCGGTGAAAATTGATTGGCGAGCATCAGGAACACGTTCTCGTTTTGCCAGCCGTCGGCGGCGCCCTGGAACATCGGGATGTAGCCGCCATCGGTGAGGGCCTTGGAAGCTGCCTTCAGGTCGGCATATGTCTTGGGAACGGAGATCTGGAGTTTTTCGAAGATTTTTCTGTTGTACCAAATGCAAAGAACCTGAGATTCCTGCGGAACGATATAGTTGTTGTTGTCTCCGGCCGGGTTGCCCATCTGCATTTGCTTGCGATTGACGACAAACACCTTGTCCTTCCAGTCCTTGCCCCATGTCTTCGCGGCGAGCTCGTCGATCGGGACCAGGCTGTCTCGGTATTGTTGCGTCAGCGAACCCGGCTGCAGGCCGATGACGTCAGGCAGGCTGTTCGAGGCCGCTGCTGCCTTCAGTGCCGTTATGTATTCTGGCGAATAATTATAGTAGGTGTAGGTTACCTTGACGCCCGGATGCGCCTTCTCGAAGGCATCGATGGACTTTTGCATGGTGCTCTGGATGAACCAGGACCACACCGTGACTTCCTTTTGCTGCGCAAATGCCGACATGGTCGACAAGGCAAACACAAGCATGCTTGTACCAAGAAATGCTCTGCGTCGCATAACGTTCCCTCCTCCTGGATTTTTTTATGTTTGGACGTGCGCACGTTGCCGAAACTGCGCGTAGATCTCCCTCGCTATATGCGTGTTGAAACAAGGCCGCGACGACGTCGTGGTCGAGAGACCGGCATACTGCCGACGATGTTTCGCCAAGACGGCGGCCCATGGAGCCCGTCGAAGCCGACGTCGCCTGCGCTCGCACTGAGTTCGCGGGCTTCGTCGCAGGGAAGAACGATTTCTGAGCGCCCGTAGCAGCCGGGGGCGGTGTTTGCCGGTTTCTGATCGCGTCTGGCTGACACCGGGTGGTCCTCGTTAAGGCCGCTGCTTTGGCTCCCTCGTCATAAAAGCAAAATTCCAAATTCTGTCAATCTCTATCTAATTAGCGCAGCTAAATTGAGGGAGTTGCCACGCCCAAGCTTTCGACGCGCCGCCGCATCTTCTTTTTTTGGGCATTGATGCCGAAATTGAATAAGTTGAAAGGCGATCTTGTCCCTTCAGGGCCGGCTCGGCTTGGATGCCGTCTCCGGTGTCCAATCCTTGTTTCTGACCGTTTCTGCAAAATTTTGAGCAAAAGAGAAGAAAATGTGAGCGGCTGATGATACAGAATCCATCATTCCTGGCGGAAGGGTGGCGTGGTTGCCGCCGCCACGGTTGATTGGTTGATCGATAATGGTAGAAATTGAAGGAACAAGCGCCATCATCCTGTCTTGCCCGGTCATGGATTGCGGGGGGACGATCTGGTAGTGGCAGCTGGCAGTGCGCAGACCCGCGCGCTTGGCGGAAAGCTGCGGCGGTAACCAAGGTAGAACCATGGAAACAACGACCAAACGGGTAGACATGGTTCCTGCAAAGCGCAGGGCGATCATTCTGGAGCATCTGCGCGCGAATGGCGCAGCCAGCGTCCAGGAACTGGCGGATGCGACAGGCGGGTCTCAATCCACTGCGCGGCGCGACCTCGAATATCTGATGGAGAAGGGTTATCTGGAGAGAACCCATGGCGGCGCTCATCTGGTTCAGCCCGCGCGGGCGACCTTCGAGCGCGAGAATTCGCTCAACGCCCAGCTGCAACGCGCCGAGAAGCTGGCAATCGGGCGGGAGGCCGCGTCTCGATTAAGTGCTGGGCACAGCGTCATTTTGGACAGTTCCTCGACAGTGATGGAGGCTGTGCGGGCTGCGGCCGAGCGGGACCTTCCTCTTACAATCGTGACGAATAGCCTCGAAATCGCGGATTTCGCCGCGGATATCAGGTCCTGGCGGACAATCATGCCTGGTGGAAGCATTCGCGCCGGCTATAGGCATCTTGCTGGAGAACCCGGCGAGAGCTTTATTCGCACGCTGCACGCCGATCTTTGTCTCATGGGGGCATCGGCCGTTACCGGCACCCTCTTGACCGAGGCGTCACTGGAAGTGGCCTCGCTGAAGCGCGCCATGATCGCATCGGCGGGACGCAAGATCCTGCTGGTGGACAGCTCCAAATTCAGGTCGCCGAGCTTCTGCACCCTCTGCGAAGTTTCGGAGATCGACGAGATCATCACCGACGACGCGGCGGCCGACGAAGCCCTGGCGCCTCTGCGTGCAGCCGAGAGACCTGTGACGCTGGTACCGGTGCAACGCTCGGAAGGCAGGCCCTTTCGTCACACCGGTGGGCGGGGGAGCGAAGCGGTTGGGTCGCAAACCCTTCGGTAGAGAGCGTCTGGGAGAAGCTTCCTTCTATTTTCCGGAAAATCGCGTCGCGTTCAGGGGAGGATGGTCCCTTACCTGCGGTTTGAACCCGAGCGGTGGAAAGCCGCCACATAGTCCGTGTCTGCCCTGCAAGCTCTATGACGCGCCGGTATCGGATCCCGAATGCGAAATCTGGCCTCGTCACGCGACGGGCCAGATCTCCTGGAGCTTTTCGCCAGCCAGAATTCGCCGACGAGCCTCGGCCTCGTTTCGCCCCAGTGCGTCGGCAGCGTCGGCCACCTCGCGTAGACGTTCCCTGGGGATGGCCACGACCCCGTCGATGTCGCCGAAGATCACGTCGCCGGGCCTGACGGTGACGCGTCCGATCCTCACGGGGACCTGGGACTGTTTCGGCTCCTTCTTTCCGGTGACACCGACGGGGCTGGCCGCCGTGCCGAACAGGGGGTAGCCGAGTGCTCTCACCTGGGCGAGATCGCGGACCGTGCCGTTGACGATCGTGGCGGCGGCGCCGTGAGCCTTGGCTCCCGAACTCATCAGTTCCCCTGAGCAGGAGCCCCCGGCGCAGGACGCCTCGCAGACCAGGATGCCCCCTTCCGGAACATTGTCGATGGCCTTGTGATAAACGTCCTGCGGCTCGCCCTTGCGGTCGGAGGGCTCGAACTGCACCGTCACCGCGGGACCGCACACCACTTCGCCCGCCTGCAGACTGCCAAGCAGGGAAATGCCTTCGAGGTGGCCCCACAGGCCTAGATGTTCCATCGAATCGTGCACGTCGCCGGAGTACCACTTGCGCAGGCGGGCGATCGAATCCCAGTCGGTGTCAGAATAGTCGAAGTCAGGCATCGTTTTCTTCTTTGCGGTTGGCGTTTTCTATGGCGACGCGGAGATAAGCGGCGCTGTTGTCGATCTGGGCGCGCAGCAGCGCCGTGGCGCCGGCTTCGTCGCGGTTGCAGATCATGGTGTAGATGTCTTCGTGTTCCGCATAGGCCGCCTCCAGCGACTTGGTCGGCACACGGCTGGAAACCGCGATGGCATCCGTGATGAGGCCGTAGAGATTATCGTAGAACAGCGACAGGATCTTGTTTCCGGCCGAATGGACGAGAGCGAGGTGAAAGGCCGCGTCCTGCACCGTGAAGCCGGTGAAATCGCCTGCATCACGGGCGCGGCGCATGCCGTCGAGTGCCGCCGTCACTTCCTCGTTCACGGGAGTTTCCCGGGCCGTCAGGATGCCCAGCACCTCCGTCTCGATCATGCGGCGCGCGACCATCAACTGCAGGAGATAGTCGGGATCGCTGGACAGGAGCTGGCGGACGGTGACGGCCAGCGTTCCCATGAATTCGCCGACGTCGGCCCGCACCACGCTGGTGCGTCCGCCATGCCGGCGCCGCACCAGGCCCTTGGTCTCGAGGATCTGCATCGCTTCGCGCACCGAACGCGTCGATACGCCGAATTCGCGGGCGATGTCGCCTTCCGAGGGAAGATGTTCGCCGATCGGCAGTTCGCCGGAGAGGATCTGCGCCTCGAAGGCAGCGGCGACCGAAGAGTGCAGCTTGTCGCGACTTTTATTGTTGTTCGTGGACATCCAGGCCTTCTTCATTGGGCGAGATATCGCTCGCACGTCAAGCGGGGAGCGATCCGGCGCTCATCCGTCTGCGGCCTCAGGCAACAGCGGCTGCGGCGATCGAGAAGCGCAGGCTTCGTCGCCTGGTCGAAATTGATTCTGCGTCCTGCAAACCTGCCTCCCTGTCCGGCTGCGCTACATGCCGGTGCGCCGCCTTGCCGCGGGCGGCTTTCTGGAAGCCGCGCGCTTAAGTTGATTGACAATAACTCATGACATAAGTCATATGTCAAGAGTGGGCGGCCCAAGCAGCCGCCCCGAAAACAACCGCGCCGGGTCTGCGATCCCGGACGCCGGAGAGCGAGCAGCCAGCATTTGGACCAAACAGTCCGGAAAGCGCGCCGCGAAGAGAGGGAGGAAGGATCGATGATTGGACGGCTCTTGCGCCGCGCCGTGGCCACGCTTGGATTGGCGTGCCTGCTCACGGCTCCGGCTGCATTTTCCCACGCACAGACCACGGCCGATCTCGTGAAGAAAGGCAAGGTCACCATCGGTGTGCTGACGGGCATCCCGCCCTACGACACCGTCGATTCCTCGGGAAATACCGACGGGTTCCTGGTGGACCTTGCCCGCGAGGTCGCCAAGAATCTCGGGACCACGCTCGAAATCGTTCCCGTCAACAACGCTTCCCGCGCTGCCGCACTGGAATCGGGGCGGGTCGACCTGCTGATCGCCCATATGACGGCCACCCCCGAACGGGCCAAGACATTCCTGATGACCAATCCCTATGGTGCCTACGAAATGCGTTTCGTGGCGGCCAAGGACATGCCCCTCAAGTCACTCGACGATCTCAAGGGCAAACGTATCTCCGTGCCCAAGGGCAGTACGCAGGATGCCGCCGTCAGCGGTTACAACATCGAGGGCGCGGAGGTGGTGCGCTTCGACGACGACGCGCTCGCCATGCAGGCCCTGATCTCCGGCCAGGTCGACGCGACCGCTGCGGTGGCGACCGTCGCCAACGACGTGATCGCCAAGCGAAACCTCACCAATCTCGAGGTCAAGGCGGAGGTGCCGATCTTCACGCTCTACTGGTCCATGGCCGTGCGCAAGGATGCCGGCGAACTGCATCAGTGGCTGAACAACTTCATCTACTACGAAGAGATCACCGGCCGTCTCAACGGGCTGCACAAGAAATGGGTCGGCGTCCCCATCCCCGGCGGCAAGTTGCCGACCTTCTGACCTTCTCCGGGATGCATCCAGGCGTGCCGGGGGATTGACCCGGCACCGCCAGGGAGAGCCTGCAATGGCCTATGAGATGAATTTCGCGCCGGTGTTCACCCGGGCGCCCGATCTCGTGCACGGAACGATCAACACGATCGTCCTGTCGGCGGAATCGATCGCCATCGGGCTTGCCATTGGACTTGGCGTTGCGCTGACGCGGGTGAATGGGCCGCGGTGGGGCGCTGCCGCCGCAGCCACCTATGTCGAAGCCTTCCGCAACACGCCGTTGCTGGTCCAGCTCTTCCTGCTGTTCTTCGGCATGCCCTATGTCGGCTTTCGCCTCAGTGCCGATCATGCCGCCATCGTGGCGATCTCGCTCAATCTCGGCGCCTATTCGGCGGAAATCTTCCGCGCCGGCCTTCTCGCAATCCCCCGCACGCAGATCGAGGCCGGCTTCGCCCTTGGCCTCTCGCGCCTGCAGGTGATGCGCTACATCATCATCATACCGGCCCTTCGAGTGATCTACCCGGCTCTCACCGGCCAGCTCACTCTCACGCTGCTTGGCACGTCGATCGCCTCCTCGATATCCGCGACAGAACTCACGCTCGCCGGCTCGAAGATCGAATCCCAATCCTTCCGCAGCCTCGAGACCTTCCTGGTGGTCGCGGCGATCTACATCTGCATCACCTTCTGCTTTCGCCTGGTCTACTGGCTGATCGGCTTGTGGCTCTTCCGGCGTCGCGATCCGCAGACGGGCCTCGCCGGCGCGGTGCTCAAGCTCGAGACGAGGGAGGGCGGCGCATGATCCAGACCTTCGGATGGCCCAGCGTCGTCTTCCTCCTCCATGGCCTGACATGGACGGCCGGCCTGTCGGTCCTGACCTTTGTATGTGGCGGCGTCTTCGGCCTCGTCTTTGCTCTCGGCCGCGCACTCGGGCCGCGGTGGCTCAAGGCGATCGTCGCCGCCTATATCCAGCTCGTACAGGCAACCCCGCTCCTGATCGTGGTATTCCTCGTCTTTTACGGGCTGAGCTTCCTCGGTCTCTATTTTCCGCCCTTCGCGGCGGCGGCCATCTCGCTTACCATGTATGCCACGGCCTATCTGGCAGATATCTGGCGCGGCTGCATCGAGGCCATTCCACGCACCCAGTGGGAGGCAGCCGACTCGCTGGCGCTGACGCCGGTGCAGAAGCTTCGCTACGTCATCCTGCCCCAGGCGATGCGCATCGCGCTCGGGCCGACGGCCGGCTTCATGGTGCAGATCGTCAAGAACACCTCGGTGACGGCCCTGATCGGCTTCGTGGAACTGACCCGGGCAGGCCAGCTCCTCAACAACATGACCTTCCAGCCCTTCCACGTCTTCCTGACCGTGGCGGTCATGTATTTCGCCGTCTGCTACCCGCTGTCCTGGTGGAGCGAAGCCTTGAAGGAGAGGAAGCATGCTGGCGCTACGCATTGAGAATCTTCGCAAGTCCTATGGCGCCCTGACCGTCCTGAAAGGCATCGACCTTACCGTGGCCAATGGCGACGTGGTCGCCGTCATTGGCCGCTCCGGCTCCGGCAAGAGCACGATGCTGCGGTGCATCAACGGGCTCGAACAGTTCCAGGAGGGCGCCATCGAGGTCGCCGGCCACAAGGTCGATCGCTCCGGCGCCAATCTGCGCGCGCTGCGGCGGGAGGTCGGCATGGTCTTCCAGAGCTACAACCTCTTTCCGCATCTCAATGTCGCCGAGAACATCACACTGGCCCCCCGGGTGGTGAAAGGCCTTCCGCGCGAACAGTGTGCCGCGCTGGTGCACGAGGTCCTCGCCCGCGTCGGCCTCGCCGACAAGGCCGGCGCCTATCCGGACCAGCTGTCCGGCGGCCAGCAGCAGCGTGTCGCCATCGCCCGCTCGCTCGCGATGAAACCCAAGGTGATGCTGTTCGACGAGGTGACTTCGGCACTCGACCCCGAACTCACCGGCGAAGTGCTCAAGACCATCTCCGAACTCGCCAGGGCCGGCATGACCATGCTGCTGGTGACCCATGAGATGGGCTTTGCCCGCCGCGTCGCGAACCGCACCGTCTTCATGCATCAGGGCACCGTCTGGGAAGAGGGACGGTCGGAAGACATCTTCGCCAATCCACGCACACCCGAGCTCCGCTGCTTCATCGCTCCGGACCTCAAGTGATTTCCAGCCTTTGCAAATCAGGAGAAGACCTTTGGCACCGCCCGAAAATACCGATCTAGCCGCCAAGATGAAGCGCGGGGAGCCCGTGTTCGGCGCCACCATGTATACCGGTTCGACCACGGCCGTCGAAGTCGCCGCCAATTGGGGGCTCGATTTCGCCTTCATCGATGCCGAGCACACGCCGGTCAATGTGGACGGTCAGATGGAAAAGCTCGTGCTCGCCGCCCTGCTTTCCGGCATCGCGCCGCTGGTGCGCGTGCGTGGCACCAATGAATGGGACATCCGCAAGTCGCTGGAGTTCGGCGCCACCGGCGTGATCGTGCCGCAGGTGAACAACGCCGACCAGGCACGCGCCATCGTGAAGGCGGCCAAGTTCCCGCCGATCGGGCGGCGCGGAGGCGATGCGTCATGCCGCGCCGCCGGCTTCGCCGGGCCGGGCTTCCAATGGTCGAAATATATGGAGCACGAGAACGCGACGCGCCTCGTGATACCGATGGCCGAGAGCTACGAGTTCTTCGACAACATGGATGAGATCCTCGAGGTCGAGGGCATCGACGTCATCAATTTCGGGCCGGCCGACTACTCCATCTCCCGCCAGATCTCGATCGATTATTCCATGTCGCATCCGGAGGTGGAGGAAAAGCTCGCGGAACTGGTCGAGAGATGCCATGCCCGCGGCATCAAGGTGATGGCACCCTGCATTCCGCCCGTCGCCGAGAATGTGATCGCCCTGCGGAAGAAGGGCGTCGATATGATCATCATGGGCAACGACGTGATGTTCCTCAATGCAGGCTGCCGCGGCGCCCGCGAGGCGATCGACACTGCCGCCAAGACGGCCTGAAGCCACAGACATCCGGAGTATGAGATCATGAGCGATCCTTTCAGCGTGGACGGCCGTGTCGTTGTCGTCACCGGCGGCCTTGGTCAGCTCGGCACCCAATTCAGCAGATCCCTGGCGCAAGCCGGCGCCAGGGTGGCGATTTTCAGCCGCCGCCCCTTCGCGAGTGACAAGCTGGCGGAAAAGTTTCCCGGTCTGACCGACCGTATCCGCGTCTACGAGGCGAGTGTCCGCGACAAGGCGGCCCTTCAGGAAGCAACAGACAGGCTGATTGCCGATTGGGGAGTGCCGCATGTCCTCGTCAACAATGCCGGCATCGACTCTAAGCCGGATGGCTCCGCCGAGCAGAACGCGCCTTTCGAGGACTATCCGCAGAAATACTGGGACGAGATCATCGATACCAATCTCACCGGCGTGATGCTGACGAGCCAGGTCGTCGGCAGCCGCATGGCAGGCGAACGACGCGGCTCGATCATCAATGTGGGCTCGATCTACGGTATCGTCTCGCCCAACCAGGCTCTCTACGCCTATCGGGAGAAGCGGGACGGCGTGCCCTTCGTCAAGGCGGTGTCCTATGCTGCCTCGAAATCGGGCCTGGTCAATCTCACACGCTACCTCGCCACCTACTGGGCGCCCAAAAAGGTGCGCGTCAACCTGATCTCCTTCGGCGGCGTCAAGACCGCGAGCTTCGACAAGGAATTCATCGATGCCTTCCTCGAACGTGTACCGATGGGACGCCAGGCCGAGATCGACGAATATAATGGCGTCATCCGCTTCCTCGCCTCGGACGCCTCGTCCTACATGACAGGGTCCAACGTCGTGGTCGACGGCGGCTTCACCGCCTGGTGAGCCCGGCCGGGCTGAAGAACAGGAGTGGCCTCACCACAGGAGCGATGCTTCTTCCAGCACGCGCAGGAGATATTTGCCGTAAGCGCTGTTTTCGACCTTTCTGGCGAGATGGCGCAGTTGATCGGCGTCGATCCAGCCGCTGGAAAAGGCGATCTCCTCCGGGCAGGCCAGCCGCACGCCCTGGCGGTGCTCGAGCACGCGCACGAACTCGGCGGCCTGCAGCAGGCTGTCGGGCGTGCCGGTGTCGAGCCAGGCATAGCCGCGCCGCATGCGTTCCACATGCAGGCTGCCCCGCTCCATATAGATGCGGTTGACGTCGGTGATCTCATATTCGCCGCGCGCCGAGGGCTTGATGGCCCTGGCGATGTCGACCACCTCGGCATCGTAGAAATACAGCCCCGTCACCGCCCAGTTGGATTTGGGCTGCCTGGGCTTTTCCTCGATCGAGGTCGCCACCGCATTCTCGTCGAAGCCGACCACGCCGTAGCGCTCCGGATCGGTGACGTGATAGGCGAACACCGTCGCCCCCTCCCGGCGGGAGACGGCCGAGCGCATCAGCCCGGGCAGGCCCGCCCCGTAGAACAGATTGTCGCCCAGGATCAGCGCCGAGGGCTCGCCGCCCACGAAGTCAGCCCCGATCACGAAGGCCTGGGCCAGGCCGTCCGGGCGCGGCTGCTCGGCATAGCTCAGCTTCAGGCCCCATTGCGAACCGTCACCCAGCATCTTGCGGAACAGCGGCAGGTCGTGCGGCGTCGAGATCAGCAGGATTTCGCGAATGCCCGCCTGCATGAACGTGCTCAGCGGGTAATAGATCATCGGCTTGTCGTAGATCGGCAGCAATTGCTTCGACACGATGCTCGTCATCGGATAGAGCCGCGTGCCGCTCCCGCCGGCAAGAATGATACCGCGCATACTTAAATACTTCCCGATACGAGATCTATGTTTGGCTATTGCCGGTCACGCAGGCAGCCGTGGCTTGGAGGCCGAACGCGACCCGTTCGCCAAATCCCGCTCACATCTCCAACACCACCAACGAGCGGCAAAGTTGGGCATGACACACAAGTGGATCTTGGGAGGGGCATTCGCCAAATCGGCACCTGAGAGTTACGACGACACGATATGACTGCCCCGAGCCATGACAGCTATGAAGACAACAATAGTGACGGTAGCTCGATTCAGTCAACAATATCTATCCAATATAAAGATAGCCTTTTCTGGCTACAGAATTTATTAAATACACGTTGAGTTATTTATTCCATGTAAATTTACATAAATTTTATAAATAGTCTGCAGTGTTGAGCGCCTATGAACTTCGCGCGCAGGCCTGGGTTACCTGTTCCTCGGCCCGTTTCTTTTGGATCTGAGGGTCAAAGAGCTAATTGAGCCGCTTTTCTACCAAATAAGCCAAATAAACCTCGATAGCTTCCCGGATCAGGTCTTCTCTCGTGAGCGAGCAGTCTCTCTGCGCGGAAAGATATGAATCCAATACAAACACAGAATCCTTTGAAAGTACTATTTCGAGTACGCAATCATTTGAGTCTTTAGTCATTGCATTTTCCGCGGGTTGTAACGATTTTTTACTTACATTAGCACCCAATATACTAAATATCCACTTCCCCTATCGGGGAGACAAGTCTCAATCCTGTACATCGATATACCCATTGTGTAGCCGATAGTGGGGCACTCCGCGGACAATCGCGGCGCGGGACCGTTACTCCAACGGCTTGGAAACTGTATCAGCCAAAGCGTATTATAATCCCAACGGGATAGGCGGAATCGTTGGTTGAGCCCGTCACCGGTGTGGAAGCCTGCAACATGTCGTGGAATGCCCCCGCAGAAGAGGAACCGGTGTCGCGCCGGCTGAATCATGGGGAGGTCCGAATGCAGGACTTTCAGCCTTTTGACCTATCGCGCCATGTCTGCTGCATTCAACCAAGCTGGCGTGGATACCAACCGCTGTGGCCGGATCAGGTTCGCTGGCGGCTATAGTGATGCATGAGTGCCATGCGTTCACACGACTTTGCGTCTTGTAAAACCGCCACGGGATATTTTGTGGCCTCGTCGACGATGTAGAAAATCGAGAAAATCCCATCGCCTGCATAGATGACCTCATAAGGCGCTTGTGCACCCTCGTGCTCGATAAACCACTTGTTATCTTGCCCGCGCTTGATCACCATCTGGCATGCCCCGACCGGATTATCGCTTCCTCGACGATGGATCGAATGGCGCTATCGCAATCTCTCATTCGAGGATGTTTTTCTCGACAGGCTATTGCGGCGCTGGAGGCATGCGGCATAGGTCACGCATCTTCGGAAAACGAATGCTGCAGCGTGGTCGCGCCGCCAAAAAAGCTCCCCTCCCAGGATTTCGGATCCGACGGCAAGAGCCTGCCGGACACGATCGATCACCTGGGCTGCGGTATTATATTGAAGAGGACGATAAGCTCCCAGCCCAAATATGCGGCATGATTTGTTAAATTTATAAAGTTATCAGTCATTAATTGTCTTGAATAATCAATACGGGAGAGGCCGGCGCGGCGTAATGCGGGCTTCCGAATGTTTTAAGTTAAGCTATCATATTACCTTGTTTTAGTGCTTGAAGGATTGGTATCCCGCTTCCCGCCCTGAGACGTTTCGCAATCAGGGGAAGCGCCAAGAATCGCAAAGATCTGTCAAAACGAAGAGCCATGCGGAAATAGCCGTTTACGCCGGTGCGCGGTTTTGCTCCGGTTCCAAACGTCAACTGAGTCCCGGCTGGTGCTCGACGCGGATTTGCGAGGGAGTCATACCCCAGGTGCGCTTCATCAGCGCGGTCATGTGGCTGTTGTTCGAAAAACCAGTGACTTCGGCGATCTGGCTGAGTGGGGCCCTGGTCGTGACAACGAGATTTCGAGCATGTTCGAGCCGAGCCGCGATCACGAACTGATGCGGCGATTGTCCGGTGGTCTGCCTGAAGGCCCGGTTGAAGTGACTCGGAGAGAGCTGCGCGACCGCCGCCAACTGCTCGATGGTCAACGTCGTCGCGATATTGCCGTAGATGAAGTCCTTCACCCGGTTCCATATCGTTGGAGGCAAGCCGCCTGTTATCGATGGAGATGGGTATTTTTGAAGAGATGAATACGTCCTAAGCACGTGAATGGCATAGATCGTGACAAAGGCATCAAGGGTTTCCAGATTGCAGCCGCCTTCGGTTTCGAATTCGCGCTGCATCCATAGCGACAGCGTATGGGCTTTCTTATCGATGAAGCCGAACTTCGGGGGCTGCAATTCAAATGTGTCGCCGTCAAACTCCATGGATGCCAGCCGTTTGAGGCGGGCGGGATCTATATCCAGTCGCATGCTGCGCTTTTGTCGGGTCCAGCGGGCAAAGACCTCGCTGGCCGCCGGAGCGATGTCAATTGCACCGAGCGGTGCCATGCCTATGGTCCTGCGATCCGAATTCAGCGCAACCTCCCAATGAGGCTCTGCGGCCAGATGGACGTGTATCGTATGCGCTTGCTGAACATAGTAGATCGAGTTTGACGCGGTTTGCGTATAAGCAACGGCTGCGTCCTTCATAAAGATCTGTGGACCCCAGCTTTCAGATCTTCCGCACAGCATCATAGTCCCCCGTCATTCGAATGCTCGCAGTCAGCGGCTCATCGCTCGATATACGAAAGTATCGAGAAACGAGGTCTGTGGCCCGAGTGTGAAGAGGCCGACTGCAGCCTGGTGGCGTCACCGGCAAGGTTCCCTTCAGCGGTTCACGGCCGGCTTGCGACTCTTGATAGAATTCTATGAATTCGATACGTTCTTGCAATTTCCGATTGTCGAGCATGTCGCTGCCAAATCGGCACCAGTGGAACGGGGTGGGTGCTAAATGTCCAAGAGCGAGCCGCGCTCCCGCACCGCTGCCGGCGCCTCAGGAACCCGGCCGCGCAATCACGCGATGTCGCCCGCAAATCTTGCGCGAATTTTCTATCAGCCATCGGTCATCTACTTCAATGCAGCGGCTGAATGCCTGTCCATCCGCGGCGCTGGACGTCGGCTCAACATTGCCTCGTCCGCGGTAACACGGCAGATCGCCCAGCTCGAGGATGCCCTGGGCCTGGAGTTGTTCGAGCGCGACAGGCGCGAACTCAAGCTCACGCCGGCGGGCCAGGTGCTCCATCGCCATATACGCCGATTGAGCATACCGCTGGAGACCGCCGTATCCGAGCTCGACATGCTGCGGGGACTGAAGACGGGCACGGTGCATGTGGTGACCGTTGAAAGCGTCGGCATATCCTTCCTGCCGCAACTCATCACGGATTTCAGGCAGCTTTATCCGCGCCTGCAGGTCGACGTGTCCGTGGTCAGTTCGGCCGAAGTGATCGCGCGGCTTGCCGACGAGCGGGCCGATGTGGGTTTCGGCTTCGTTGCCCGTCCCTCCGAACATGTCGAGATTGCCGCTCGCCGCGATGTCAGGATCGGCGTGGTCATGAGCCCCGATCACCCTCTTATGAAGGTCCCAACGCTCACCTTGGCCGATTGCATCGCCTTTCCGATGGCGGTTGCCAAGCCGGAGATCTCCATCAGAGATGTCATCGAACCTTTCCTGCAGAGGTCGGCGCTCAATCTGCCCTCTCTGGTCGAGGTCGATTCCATTCGCATGCTGGTCGAGCTCGCGCTGATCGGAGGCTATGCCTCGGTTATGACGCCGATTGGCGCACAGAATGAGCTCAGAAGCGGCGCCCTGCGGTTCCGGGCGCTGGAGGATCCGGATCTACCAACCAATCGCTTCGGTTTGATGGTGCGGGCACGATCGACCCAGCAGTTTGCGGCAGCGGTCTTCTACGATCACGCCATGCAGCATTTTGGCTCGCTTGAACTGCCGGGCGAAATTCAGCCGGAGTAATTTCCGGTAATGAAGCCTGCGGCAATTTTGGTATATTATAGAAATATTGCGCTCTGGGGCGGTGCACGTCGATGGATCAGGAGAGAGTCCTAGCCGCAGTCCTCTTGGTCGATGTCGTGGGGAGCACGCCGCTCTACGAGAGCATCGGCGATGTTGGTGCTCTGCAGCAAATCTCGGAATGCCTGGATGAGGTGCGCGGGATCACCGGCCGATACGGCGGTGATTTCATTCACTCCAAAGGCGACGACGTGCTCAGCCTGTTCACAAGGCCGGAGGCGGCGTTGAAGGCTGTCCGCCAGATCAGCAGCCAACTGAGGGGCGGCTTGTTGAAGGCCAGGATCGGATTGCATTTCGGAACGGTCATTCGAATGCGCGGCGACATTTTCGGCGATGTCGTCAACGTCACCGCGAGATTGTCGACCACGGCAAATCCCGGGGAGGTGCTGGTCAGCCAGAGCTTCTTCGAAGCCCTTTCCTCGGACAGCCGCAGTGCCTTGCGGCTTCTCGACAGAATGGCTTTCAAGGGCAAGCAGGAGCCGTTTGACGTCTATACCCTGCAGGACGACGACGGTGTTCCCAATACGCAGCTTGGCCGCCAGAGCACCGTCTTCGATAGGGTTGCCGGCTCGACACGGCACGTCAATCTCGTGATCAGATATGGCGATCAGCTGCGATCCTGCCGCAACAACGAATTGGTGACCATCGGGCGGTCTCCGGAATGCAATATCGTCGTGCCGCGGCCCTGGGTCTCGAGGCATCACGCGACCTTCACCATTTCGAACGGCAGAGCCAGGCTCATCGAACGAAGCTCGTCGGGCACCTTCGTCTCGACCCGACCTGACCATGAAGTCTTCGTGCGCCGCGAAGACGTCCTGCTCTTCGGGTCCGGCTTGATATCGCCCGGCTTGCAATCATCCCTCGGCGAGGCTCAGATCCTTTATTACGAAATCATCTCGGGCTGACCGGCGACGTATTCCCGGCGTGGCCCACCGGTCGGGGCGCGAGAAATGCAACGGGCGAAGGGCGGCCATGGAAGAGCTCCACCACCCGTGCGCCAGGCAGACGCTGACTGCCCAGGCCTTCACTCGATCGCGAACCGGCCTTTCGTTGAGGGAAAAACCAAAGTCTGTCGATAAAACAGAGGGATGGTCAGGATGGGTTCACTGTCCCGATACCCTTGGATGGGGGGGCCGATCACGGCAGCGTGGCGCCTCAGATAGGTCTCCCATATCGTGGGGAAATCCAACCCTTCCGCGATCATCTCGTTACATCTTCGCACCAAATTATCGGTTTTTTCCATGTGCCGCGTCGTCATCCCGTTCCTGCATAGAGGGCATGAACTCGGTCCCTCGGCATTGATCTGGATCAAGCCGCTGCATGCCGACGCGAGATCGGCATCGCGACGATGGCCTCCTTCCAGCCCGGCTGTTGACATTGGGATGCGGCTGCCCTCGGGAGGACGCCGCGGGCCGTCAACGCTTGCGCACGAATTCCGTGCGTAGGACCAGACCCTTGATCCCTTCATAGCGGCAGTCGATCTCCTCATCATTGTCGGTGAGGCGGATCGATCTGATCACGGTCCCCTGCTTCAGGGTGAGGCTGGTTCCCTTGACCTTGAGGTCCTTGATGAGGGTAACCGCGTCGCCGTCGGCAAGGATATTGCCGGCCGAATCTCGAACCATTTTTTGGTCGGCATCGGCGGTGGCCTTTACTTGCGAGGCTGGCAGCCATTCGCCGGTCGCCTCGTCATAGATATAGTCTTCATCGGTGTTGGTCATGATCACTCCATCAAATATCGGTCGAGCAACCTCGATCGTGACGAAGAGGCTGTTCATTCGGTGTGCTGGCGAGGGCGCGCAACGCCCCTCGCGTGACTGTGCCGGCTACATCTGCGTTCGGCTCAAAAGTGCCAGAAGGCCTTTGAGCAGTGCGGTGGGGCTGGGCGGACAGCCGGGAATATGGAGATCGACGGGTATGATGTCGGATACCCCCTTCGCGCAGGCATAGCTGCCCGCGAACAGGCCGCCGTCGAGCGCGCATCCGCCGGCAGCGACGACCCATTTCGGCGAGGGCATTGCCTCATAGGTCCTCTGCAACGCCTGGCGCATGTTCAGCGTCACAGGCCCTGTAACCAGGAGCACGTCGGCATGGCGTGGGGAGGCCACGAGGTGCAAGCCGAACCGCTCGAAATCATAGAATGCGTTGCCGAGAGCGTTGATCTCGAGCTCGCAGCCATTGCAGGAGCCGGCATCGACCTCGCGGATGGCGAGGCTGCGGCCGAGCCGCGCCTGGGCGGACCGGCCCAGTTGAGCGATGAGGCCGGCGATTTCCGGATCGTGCGGTGAGGGCGGCGGCTCTGTGAGCGGGGCCTTGCGCAGCGTATCGAACAGCAGACGTCTCATGGCCGGAACCTCACAGGTCGTGTCCGGAATAGGAACAGTTGAAGGATTTGTTGCAGAGCGGAAAATCGGCCACGATATTGCCGTCGATCGCCGCTTCGAGCAGGGGCCACTGGAACCAGGACGGATCGCGCAGATGGCAGCGGCGGACCAGTCCTTGCCCGTCGAGACTGACCCAGACCAGAATGTCGCCGCGAAAGCCTTCCACCAAGGCGATCGCCTCGCCGGCTCTTGCCCGGGACGGCTCGACACGGACGGGGCCTGAGGGCAGGCGCTCGAGGATCTGGTCGATCAGCGACAGGCTCTGCTCGACCTCCCTGATCCGGATCCAGACCCGGGCGTTGACGTCGCCATCGGAAAGGACGGGTATTTCGAACCGCAGTTCGTCATAAGGTGGATAGGGCAGGACACGACGCGTATCGAAACTTCGCCCCGATGCCCGGCCGATGAAACCGCCGCATCCATATTGGCGCGCCAATGCCGGATCGACGATTCCGGTTCCCACCGTCCGGTCCTGCAGCGAGGCGGTGTTGTCATAGAGCTCCACCAGGGCTGGAAAGCCGCGGCGAATTTCGGCCAGGAGACCGCTCAGCGCGACCTCTCCATCGCCGCTGAGGTCGTTGGCGACGCCGCCGGGAATGATGCGGTCCATCATCAGGCGGTGTCCGAAGCAGTTCATCGCGGTACGCAGGACGCGTTCCCGCAGCACGCCGCAATGGGCGTGCATCAAGGCGAACGCTGCGTCGTTGCAGATGGCGCCGATGTCGCCGAAATGATTGGCGAGCCGTTCGAGTTCCGCCATCAGGGCCCGCAGCCACACGGCGCGAGCCGGCACCGTGACGTCATGGACCGCTTCGACAGCACGGGAGAAGGCCAGGGCATAGGCGACGGTGCTGTCGCCTGACACGCGACCAGCCAACTGGGCAGCGCGCTTGAGATCGGCGCCGATCATCAGCCCTTCCACGCCCTTGTGGGTGTAGCCGAGCCGTTCCTCGAGCCGGACGACCGTTTCGCCGCCGGCCGTGAACCGAAAATGACCCGGCTCGATCACGCCGGCATGGACCGGACCGACGGGGATCTGGTGCAGGCCTTCGCCCTGCGCGCCCAGGAATGGATAGGGCGGGGCCGACCCGGGGGACGGTGTCCGATCGCCGAGCGGGTGCCGCACCGGCCACATTCCGTGGTCGAGCCATGGCCTCGTATCCGGCAGTCCGATCGGCAACAGCCCGAAAAGATCGTGCACGGTGCGCTCGAGGCGCATCGCCGGCGGGTGAGCCTTGCTCAAGGCCGGGTATTGGCCACCGGGGCATTCGTGGGTGACCACCGCCCCGATCCGCCGCGCTTCATCGACCACCGCGACGCGAACGACCGCGCCACTTTCCCGATTGTCGCCCCAGAGGCCCAGGAGCGTGACGGCGCCTTCCCGCAGTTGTTCGGTCAGGTCCTGCCACAGGGTATCGTCAGCCGTGATATGGGGCCAGGAAAGACGCGCTTCAGGCGTGGAATTGCGGGTCAGCAGGTCTAAGAGCTTTGCCATGGCTTACGTCCTATCCAAGCATGTTCGCGACATGCTGGAACCAGGCGACCAGCGGGGCAGGCAGATAGAAGCCTGCGATCAGGACCAGGGCCAGATGGAGCGCCAGGGGGACATAGGATGCCTTGACCGGCGCCATCGTTCCTTTCGGGGCACCGAAGGCGAGCCCCTGCATGCGCAGGATCAGGGCACCGAAGGCGACCAGCAATCCGATCACCAGCGCCAGGGCCAGCAGAGGCTGCCGCCCGAACGTGGCGCTCACGATGAGGAATTCGCTCATGAAGACCCCAAAGGGCGGCAGGCCGGCGATGGCGAGCACGCCCAGGACCAGTCCCCAGCCGAGCGGCGGGTGGCTTTGGGTGAGGCCGCCGATTTCGGCCATCTTCTGGGTGCTCTTGGCCTGAGCGACATGGCCGACGGCAAAGAAGATCGCCGACTTGGTCAGGCTGTGCATGGTCATGTGCAGCAGGCCGGCAAAATTGGCGAGCGGGCCTCCCATGCCGAAGGCAAAGGCGATGATGCCCATGTGCTCGATGGAGGAGAAGGCGAACATGCGCTTCATGTCGCGGCGCCGATAGAGCATGAAGCCGGCGAAGACGAGCGAAACGAGGCCCATGGTCACGAGCATAGGCCCGGGCGCGATGGCCATGGGGTTGGCGGCGAGCAGGAGCTTGAAACGCAGCACCGCATAGAGGGCGACATTGAGCAGCAGGCCGGAGAGCACGGCCGAAATCGGCGTCGGCCCTTCGGCATGCGCGTCGGGCAGCCACGCATGCAGGGGCACCAGGCCCGCCTTGGTACCGTAGCCCAGCAGCAGGAAGATGAAGGCGAGATTGAGCAGGGCGGGATCGAAATCGGCGGCGTGCCGGAGCAGCACCGTCCAGACCATGCCGTCCACGCCTTCGCCGACGATGGGGCGGGCTGCCATATAGACCAGGATGGTGCCGAAGAGGGCCAGCGCAATACCGACGCTGCCGAGAATGAAATATTTCCAGGCGGCCTCGATCGCCTCCTGGGTCTGGTAGATCCCAACCATCAGGACGGTGGTCAGCGTGGCGACCTCGATGGCGACCCAGATGAGGCCGATATTGTTGGCCAGCAAAGCGAGGTTCATGGCAAACAGCAGGACCTGGTACATCGCGTGATAGAAGCGCAGATGCGAGGGAGTCAGCCTGCCGATTTCCAGCTCATGGCCGATATAGCTGGCGCTGAACACGCTGGTGGTGAAGGCCACGAAGGTGTTGAGGAGAAGGAAGACGATATTGAGATCGTCGACCACGATGAAGGAGCCTGGCTCCGGCCTGTAGAACAAGAGAGAGAAGGCGGCCGCCAGGGTCAGGAAAGCGGAAAGCGCATTCAGCCTGGCCGACAGCCGGAAATCCGGCAGGACCGCCATGAGCAGGGCGGCCAATATCGGAATGATCAGGATCGATGTCGAACCGTCCAGGGCAAGGCCGCTCATTGGCGTTCTCCCTGGAAGCGATCGAGAGCCTTGGAATCCACGGTGTCGAAGCGCTCGCTGATGCGAAACAGGAAGATGCCGATGACAAAAAGGGCGATCAGCACCGAAAAGGCGACGCTGATCTCCACCACCAGGGGCATGCCCTTTGCCCCTGTTCCTGCGAGGATCAGCCCGTTCTCGATCGACATGAAGCCCACCACCTGGCTGACGGCATTGCGGCGTGTCACCATCATGAGAAAGCCGAGCAGGACGACCGAAAGGGCGAAGGAAAGGTCCTCGCGCGCCAGAGGATCGGCGCCGGCCGTGACGCGCAGCATGATCACCATGGACAGGGCTACCAGGCCGATGCCGGCGAGCATGGTCAAACCCACGCCGACCACTGTCTCGACTTCCCGGTGAATCCCAAGGCGGCCGATGATGCGATGCAAGGCGACGGGAATGATGATCGCCTTGAAGACGAGGGCGATGACCGCGGTGACGTAAAGGTGCGTCGCGCCTTGAACCCAGGCTTGCCAGGCCACGGACAGGGACAGCACCACCGCCTGCAGTGCAAAGATGTTGAGCAGGGCGTAGAGGCGGTTCTGGTAGAGCATCATGAAGCTCACCAGCACCAGGCCGCCGGCCAGCACATGGGCTATGTCGAAGGCGAGCCCGTCCATGTCACAAACTCCTCGACACGAAGAGAAGAAGCGCGCCCAGCAGGCTGAGCATCAAGGCTGCGCCGAGAAAATCGGGGACGCGGAAGACCCGCATTTTGGCGACCATCGTCTCGAAAACGGCGAGGAGGGCGGCGGCGAGCAGGAGCTTGACGAAGTAAACGGCGGCGCCGATCAAATAGGCGCCGGCGGACGCGCCGGCGGGGGCCAGCCACCACGGGGCGAAGACGCAGCCGATCAGCGAGACATAGAGCACGAGCTTGAGCGAGGCCGACAGCTCGATCAGCGCAAGGTGGCGTCCGGAATATTCCAGCACCATCGCCTCATGCACCATTGTCAGTTCGAGATGGGTGGCAGGATTGTCGATGGGGATCCGCCCGTTCTCGGCAATGGCCACCATCACCAACGCGATCAGGGCGAGCGCAAGCGATACCCTCAGCCCGACCGAGACCATGAAGCCGGCGAGATAGGAAAGCTGGGTCGAGCCGGCCAGGAGGGCGACGGAGAAGACGATCATGATCATCGCCGGTTCGGCCAGCGTGGCGATCATCATTTCGCGGCTGGCACCGATGCCGCCGAAACTCGTGCCGATATCCATGCCGGCCAACGCCAGAAAGAAGCGGGCGCTGCCCAGAAGCGCGATCACGACGATGAGGTCGGCCGACCAGCTGAATTGCAATCCGGTGGCAAAGGTCGGCACGAGAGCGGCGGCTACCCATGTCGCGGCGAAGATCGCATAAGGCGTGACGCGAAAGAGCCAGGAGGCATTGTCGGCCAACACCACCTCCTTGCGCAGGAGGCGTAGAAGGTCGCGGTATGGCTGGAGCGGCGAAGGACCACGCCGGCGCAGCAGATGAGCCTTGATCCGCCGGACCAGGCCGGTCACCAGCGGTGCCAGGCAGAGCACGAGCAACATCTGCACGGCCTGGATGGCCAGGCTTTCGATCACGGCCATGACGCCAGCACCACGAGCAGGAAGACAAGCAGGAGGAAGACCAGGCTCAGATACTGCCGGATGGTGAGATATTGCAGGCGGTCGAGCCGATCCGCGGCAAGCAGGACGGCCCTGGCCAATGGTCCATAGATCCCATCCCAGACGAGATCCCGCAGACTCACCAGAAGACCGGCCGGCCGCTGGTCGCCGGGCCTGGGCATGTCCACGCTTTCGCGCGCGCGGAACAGCGTGGCGCCGTAGACGCGGCGGATCGGCTGGGAAAAGCTGGTGGCGCTGTACTGCGTGATCGGGCTGGCGTCGGGAAAGCCGCAATCCCAGGCGGGACCCCGCCTTACGGCCCGCGACGCCAGACGGTGGATGGCATAGGCCGACAATGACGCCGAAAAGGTGATGAAGACGAAGACGAGCAGGCCATTGTAGGAACTGCGGCTGGCGGCGACCGGTATGATGGTGAGCCAATCGACGCCGGCCTGTGCCGGCATGCGGGCCTGAACCGCATAGAAGACGGCCGGTGCGATACCATCGATGACGAGGCCCGGAAGAACTCCCGCAAGCAGGCACAGGCTGGCGAGCACGATCATCGCGCTTTGCGACCAGCGATCGATCTCGCGGGCTTCCTGTGCCGCGAGCGTGCGGGGGCGTCCCAGGAAAATCGTGCCGAAGGTGCGGACGAAGCAGGCAGCCGCCAGGGCTGCCGACAAGGCGAGCAGGGCTCCGACGGCCGGAACCAGCAGCTTGAGGCCCCATTGGGGGATCTGCGGGCTGAGCAGGATGGCCTGAAACGTCAGCCATTCGGAGGCAAAGCCGTTCAACGGAGGCAGGGCCGAGATGGCGACACAGGCGACCAGTACGACGACGCTTGTCACAGGCATACGGTGAATGAGCCCGCCCAATGCGTTGAGGTCGCGCTGCCCGGTTGCGGTCAGGACGGCGCCGGCGCCGAAGAACAGCACGCTCTTGAACAGCGTGTGGTTGAGGATGTGGAACAAGGCGGCCGTCATGGCCAATGCGGCGGCCGCATGAAGGCCATTGGCCTGAAAAGCCAGTGCCAGGCCGAGGCCGGCGAATATCAGCCCGACATTTTCGATCGTACTATAGGCGAGCAGCCGCTTGAGATCGGTCTGCATCAGGGCCTGGAGAATACCGAGGACCGCCGAGGCACCGGCAGCGGCCAGGATCGGGACGCTCCACCACCAATCCGGCGGGCCCAACAGGTCGAACACGATGCGGATGAAGGCATAGATCGCAACCTTGGTCATCACCCCGCTCATGAGGGCCGAGACATGGCTCGGCGCTGCCGGGTGGGCGAGGGGCAACCAGACATGGAGAGGTACCAGGCCGGCCTTCGAGCCGGCGCCGAGCGTCGCCAGAGCGAGCACCGTCGCGGTCACCGCCCCTGCCGGGACGTGATGGCGTATTTGGTCGAAAGCGTACCCCCCCTGGCTGCCGGCCAAGAGGCCGAAGGCCAGCAGCAGGACCAGCGAACCGAAACTCGCCATCACGATATAGACATAGCCGGCCTTGAGGTTGTCCTCCTCACGATGATGCGCGAGCACCAGCGCCCAGGAGGCCAGTGACATCATTTCCCAGGAAAACAGGAAGGCGAAGGCATCCGCCGCAAGGATGACGGCGTTCATGCCGGCCAGGAAAGCCGGGTAGAACGGCAATACGCGGGCCTGATCGTGCTCGTGCTTCCCATAGCCCAGCGCGTAGAGGCTTGCAGCGGCAGCACCGAGATTGACGATGGCAAGGAAGAAGGCACTCAGCGCGTCGAGGTGAAAATTCGCGCCGATCCAGGGCAGGCCGAGCGGCAACCGCAGATCCGCTGCGGGGAGGCGGCCGAGCAATTGGACCAAGGCTGTGGCGAGCAGCATCAGGGACGCGCCCAGGCTCGCAGCATAGGTAAGAGACGTTGCGCGCGAGAGTCGGATCGCCGCAAGCGCCGCGAGTGCAATGGCCAACAGGGCCGCGACACACCCCAAAGCGAGGGCAAGCATCATGGCTTCACCCCTCCATTCCGTTCGTGCCGGCGGCGTTCGGAACCTTGGGGGCGGATGGCTTCAGGCGCACGCCTCGTCCGCCTGCCGGACTGACGCTGTCCTCGCCGATCAGTTCGACACCGGCCGTCGACAGGGCCTCCACGAGCTTCATCAAGGAGTCGACATTGCCTCTGATGAGGCCCGAGCGCGCTTCCATGCGTTGGATCGTCGGCACGGAAAGGTCCGAGAGCGCGGCCAGCTTTCTCTGGTCGATGCCGAGAAGGGCACGGGCTGCCCGCAATTGCGCTGCAGTGATCATTACCTCAGGCTCACTGAGTGCCATAATTTATATATGATTTTCAGCTTAGTGCATATGTATGACTATATCAACAGTTATTGTTGATGTTTAATACATCAATCGAACGGGCGCGTCGGCCGGGAGGCGCCATGCCTGTATCTCCCGTGAATGCCGGCACTCCCCTCCTGGGGACTTCGTTCACCTTCGATGCGAAGCGGATGCAAAACTGGGCCGGGTCAATCCGATTCAGTGGCGTGTTGCGTCGTGAGGTGAACCGGCGAGCGAACGGATGTGCGCATCACTCGAACATGGCCGCATCGCCGCCTGGTGCAGGATCGAAGCGGCCACCGCCCGGTGGAGGTCATTCTCGACCAGACCTTTACGCGCAACGGTTTTCATCTATGACCGTTATGTGACAGGTCTGCAGCCGGAGTCGATGCATGCTCAGCTGGTTCAAGAAGCTTCTGCCGCGCGAAGACAAGTTCTTTCACTTGTTCGAGCGCCATTCGAAGACGGTCGTCGGCGCGGCGGAGGCGATGAAGGCAATGCTGGCAGGCGAGGGCGACATCGAAGCGCACTGCAGCCGCATCGTCGAACTCGAAGGCGAAGCTGACGAAATCACCCGCGAAGTGCTGCTAGCAACCCGCCGCAGTTTCATAACGCCGTTCGATCGCGGTGACATCAAGGACCTGATCCAGTCCATGGATGATGCGATCGATATGCTCAACAAGACGGTGAAGACCATTCGGCGCTTCGAACAGCACGCCTTCGAGCCTGGCATGCGGGAGATGGGTGTGCTGATCGCGGAGGCTGCGCATCTGGTGGCCGAAGCGATCCCGTTGCTCGCACAGATCGGGCCGAATTCGGCACGGCTCAGCGCGCTTGCCGAAGAGGTCACGCGGGTCGAGGACAAATCGGACGAGCTCTTCGAAGAGGGGCTGAAGAACCTTTTCCGCCTCAATGGCACCAACAATGCCATGGCCTATCTCATCGGCAGCGAAATCTATGGCGAACTGGAGAAGGTCGTCGACCGCTTCGAGGATGTTGCCAACGAGATCAGCGGCATCGTCATCGAGAACGTCTGATGGAAACAGCTCTCGCTCTGCCGCTCCTGGTCGGACTGATCGTCGTCGGGCTCATTTTCGATTTTCTCAATGGCCTGCACGATGCGGCCAATTCGATCGCCACCATCGTTTCGACACGCGTGCTGAGGCCGCAATATGCCGTGTTCTGGGCGGCATTCTTCAATTTCATCGCCTTCCTTTTCTTTGGCCTGCACGTGGCCGAGACGCTTGGTACCGGCATCATCGATCCCGGCATCGTGACGCCGGCGGTGATCTTTGCCGCGCTGATGGGTGCGATCGTGTGGAATGTGCTCACATGGCTGCTCGGTATTCCCTCGAGCTCCTCGCACGCCCTCGTCGGTGGCCTTGTAGGCGCAGGCCTCGCCAAGACGGGCGGAAGCGCCATCGTGTTCTCAGGCCTTGCCAAGACGGTCGCGGCCATCTTCCTGTCGCCGGCGATCGGCTTTTTCCTCGCTCTGGTGCTGATTCTGGCCGTGTCCTGGATCTTCGTCCGGCAAACGCCTTTCGCCGTCGATCGTACCTTCCGCGTCCTCCAATTCGTCTCCGCCTCGCTGTATTCGCTGGGGCATGGCGGCAATGACGCCCAGAAGACGATGGGCATCATCGCTGTGCTGCTGTTTTCGCAAGGCTATCTCGGTTCCAGCTTCTATGTGCCGTTCTGGGTCGTCTTATCCTGTCAGGCGGCGATGGCGCTCGGGACGTTGGCCGGCGGCTGGCGGATCGTGCACACGATGGGATCGAAGATCACCCGGCTCAATCCGATGCAGGGGTTCTGCGCGGAAACCGGCGGTGCCTTGACCCTTTTCGGCGCGACCTGGCTGGGCATTCCGGTGTCGACCACGCATACGATCACGGGCGCCATTGTCGGCGTCGGCGCGGCTCGCCGGGTCTCGGCCGTGCGCTGGGGGCTGGCCAGCAACATCGTCGTCGCCTGGGTGGTGACGCTTCCGGCCGCGGCCATCATTTCGGCGCTGGTTTACGTCCTGGCGTCACTGTTCGGCTAAGCACCCCCCAGCTCGGAGCCAGACGCGACGGCTCCCCCGGACCGCGCTTTAACGAGAAGAGCACGCCGAATTTGTCATAGCCAGGCCTGGGCCGGCTATCAAAGCCACCCCGCGCGCAAGGGGAGTCGAACGGGATGCCGGGTCAAGCCCGGCAATGACAAAAGTCACGTTCTTCAAGAAGGCCTTCGGCGTGTCGCCGACCAAATATCGCCTTGCATCGGCACGTCCATGACGGCTCTGCGATATCGCGGTCGCGCTGGGGCGATTATAGCCGCGCTGTGGAAGTCTCTTTTACCCGCAACAGGAGATGCCGGCTCATGGCGAATATACAGACGTTGAAGGCCCAGAGAGAGTCGGCCCTCCAGGCCACTCGGTCCGGGGTGCCAGCACGGACGTCCAATCCGTTTTTCGGCGTCGGGCCGATTACCGATGGCACTGCGGACGAGGCCGACGCGCGCCTGCTGCGCTTCGAGTTCGACAACTGGCTCGAGAAGAATTACCGCAAGCTCGACGACCGCGGTGCCGATCTCGGCCCCTTCACCACCGCCGAAGTCGGTCGGAGCATGCACCGGGGCTATCCGGCGGATAAATTCCTGCTCGACATGATGCGGGAGATCCACCGCTATTTCGAGTTCCCCAAGGCCAACAAGATGGCCGTGGGCCTGGGCGGGGGACATAGCGGCTTCACGGTTTGTGCCCTCCATCTCGTCACCGCCAACGACCCGACCCAGCATGTCTATGTCGACACGCTTCGGCCGGAATCGGAAGCCGCCAAGGCCGGGGGCTTCTTCCGCCAATCCTGGGGTGCGCAGCTCATCGAGATGCACCGCTATGCCCATAACGGCGATGAGAGCCGCGTGCATTTCGCCGAGGAGGAGGGAGCAATTCCCAGCGCCGATGCCCTCGAAGAGATGGGCGTCAAGCTCTTCATCGGCGTCGGCCACGAAACCACCGGCGCCACCACCTATACGGCTGGAGATATCGCCAATCTCCTCGAATGGCTCGACCGCAACCCGGCCGAACACCATGCCGTGCTCGATGCCACCTCCATGCTCGGCGCCATGCCCTGGGGCGAGGAGGCGGTGAAGAACGTCATTGCCAAATGCTGCATGTTCATGCCGTTTCAAAAGGCGATCGGCGGCATTTCGGGCTATTTCGTCGTTTCATTCACGCCGCAGGCGCTCGATCTCGTTGAAAGAAATCAGAAGTCGCCGTCCTGGGCGATCCCGCGCCAGCTCAAGATCGTCGCGCCCGTCGATCCCAAGCGCCCGCTTACCGGCGAGCGCACCGTCAATGTCGGGCCGATCTATGATCCGGCGCAGGACAAGATGCTGGGTGGCGTGATCAACACCTATTCCACCCTCGCCTTTGCCGAGACGACCTTCGGCCTCCTGCGGTCGGAGCGGCGGCTCGGTTCGGTTCAGGATCTCTACAAGCGCTCGGTGCGCAACCGCGCCGCCGTCGATGCATGGGTGGCACGCCATCCGATGTTCGAGCTCGGCGTCACCGATCCCGAGCGGCGTGGCGCGGCCGTGACGCTGCTGCGCGTCCGGGATGACGATGTCACCGACCCGGCCATTCATGCCCGCATCATCGCCCGCTCCAAGCAGTTGCTGGCCTATGAGGGCATCACCCATCCCAATGGCGAGCATGAGCCTGGCCTCGACGTTGCCCGTTATGTCAACGCCTTCCCGGGCACGCCGGGCGATTATCGCGCCTGGATCGGTGGTATCCGGCCGGTGGAGGACATCGATGCCCTGCTCGACAACCTCGAATATGCCTATCTGCGCGCCAAGATCGTGGTGCTGGAAGAAGAACTCGCCAAGCTTGGCGAAACTTTTCCGGTAAGCGCCGCTGCCGGCGGCGATCGCGTAAGGCGCGACGATCCCAACCGGGCCTACAAGGTGCTGGTGGCCGATCTCATCGGCATGCGCTTCGACGGCGACGGCGTGCCCGACCATCAGGAGGTGCGCCGCCATATCGAGGCCAAGGGCGGTGTCTTCCATCTCGGCGCCATCCAGGACGAGGCGGCCCTGGAAAGGGGACGCATCCATTTCTTCTACCAACCCGATCTCAGCACCGAGGCGGAGATCCTGCCGCAGACGGATCGGGGCCAGTATGATGCCGTCATCGCCGCCGCCACTTTCCTGCCGAAGAACTCGGTATTTCCGCTCGGTGGCGTGCGCATCGGAGCCGGCACCGGCAATATGGGCTCGGCTTCGTGGGGCGGCGGCAGTGGAGTCGGTGGCGAAGCGCCCCTGATGAACACGCCGAGCTTCAACAGCCGGGCCACCGCGCAGATGGCCTTCAAGGCGCTGCTCAAAGTGATGCCCGACCTCAAGGTGGAGGAACTGCACCGGCGTGTCGTTGCCGGCGCGTTCGACACCGGCAAGCATCTGCGCGACTTTCCGACCGAGAAGCTGGAGGGCCGTCGCGTCGCGGTCATCGGATACGGCAATATCGGCCGCGAGTTCGCCAAGCTGGCGAGCGCCTTCGGCATGCAGGTCGCCATTCATGCTCGCGAGCGCCACCGGGAGTGGATCGAATCGGAAGGGTTCGAATACGCCGCCACCGCTGAGGAGGCGGCGCAGGGCGCGCATGTCCTCACGGTACACACCGGCCTTGGTCCGGTCGATCCCGAGACCGGCCGCTTCGCCAACCAGTCGCTGATCGGCATCGATATCCTCGATCGCCTTGCCGACGGCGCCGTGCTGATCAATTACGACCGCGGCGAAGTCATCGATGCCGAGGCTCTCGATGCGGCTTTGGAAAGAGGCAAGGTCGCCTATGCCTGCATCGACGCCGACCTCTTCCGCGACCCGGAGAGTGGCGCATTGTCAGGCCCGATGGTGCCCTATCGCGCGCTGGAAAGCCGTCATCCGGGCAAGCTCGAGCTGCTGCCCCATGCCGCAGCCGATACGGACCATCCCTCCCGGGTGGAGGGCGCCAAGCAGGCGGTCGACCAGATCTTCGACGTCATCCAATACGGCGTCGTCACCAATCTGAAGGGTGACCTGCCGGCCGGCTACAGCAATGCGGGTGCCAGGACCGTCAACGGCATCGGTGCGGTGACGAGGGGGACGATCGCCCGCGCGGTTGCCGATGAAACGGCCTTGCGCCAGGCGCGCGAGGCCGTGGAATCCCTCGCCGCAATCTGGGGAGCGTTGTCGTCGACCACGGACCCCGACCGCCGTGAGACCCTGATGCAACGCTATGGCGCCACGCTCGTGCGGGAGAGCAATCGCTACGCCGCACTGACCGAAAAGCTCGGGCTCAGGGGACCCTATGCCGATGGGTGAGAAAATGAGGGAGCCAGGCCGCGCCTGAACCAAGTGCCGGAAGGGGAGGCGAAATCCTGCTCAACCCTTCCGGTACGAGGTTGAAATATGCGATCCAGGCAGAAGGACAGCCGGGATTCGCGCCTTCGGGCGCCATCCCTCCGGCCAGGGTTGTCAGGTGCTCTCGGACCCGGTCGGGTTTCGCTGGCTCCAAAGTTCCGTGAGCGACTGTCCCTTGCGGCCCCAATTGTCCGTATCCACCTCGTCGATGACCACGAAGATGTATTCAGGATCACGGCCAAGCTCTTTCACGAGCACGTCCGTCATGCCTTTGATTACGGCTTTCTTCTGCTCGACGGACGCGATACCCTTCGCAATCTCGACTTTGACATACGGCAACGGCAATCTCCATGGCTGGGTAGGTCTATAAAAGGTCGGCGCGACAGTCGGTCAACGGCTGATAAATGGCCAGTCATATTTCGATTGGAACCCTCCGATACGCTGGCGCAGGGCAGGAGATTTCGAACATGCCCGGAACCAAGCGAGATATGGGTAGTTCGAACCCATGAACCGCTCGAACACCGAGCAACTCAGCCGGCAGAGAAAGCCTCGGGCTCGCTAAGCCCGGCGAGCGGCAATGCTCGGATGCATCGTGATGATGCAACCGCCGAGGGAACGGGCGGTGTTTCCGTCGGCGGTCGTCAATTGCCTGGCCGTATGGAACGGGCCGTCAAGCTGGATACCGATGGAGGCAGAACCGACGATGCGACGCTCTGATATCGCGGCGTGGTCTGATTTCGTGGCTTGGACCGCTTTCCGGACCGCCTTCAGAACCGGGTTGTTATTGGCAGCATCGCTGTGCTGGATAGCGCTGTACAGTCCGGCTGTATCGCAGACGTCGGACCATGATCCCAACGCGAAAAGTTCTGCCGATCCCTGCCAGTCGAACCCCCGCGACCGGTCAAAAAGCGAGGACAAGTCGGAAAATGGCGCCAACGCAGAAGGCGGCGACAACCGCCGGCCAAAGACGGCATCGCCGGACATGGAACGCTGCAAAGGCGTGTTGACACCACCGAAGACCGGCGACGAGGAAATTGAAAAACCGGCGCCCGATACCGGAACCACCCCGGTCATTCCTCCCGGGAAGGTGCCGGAGCAGGCGCCCAAGTGAGGCCGGCACCCTTCCTCGGCTCGCGAGGAAGGTGATGCAAGGATGCCGAGAGCAAGCTTCGCCGGGCCTGTTGGCGATGATTGAGCTTGCAGAGGCAGGAGGAGCGCATGACCCGTACGGTTTCAGCCTTATACGATCGCTATGATGACGCCACGCGGGCCGTGCATGCCCTTGAGGACATCAACATTCCCGGTGCCGACATCAGCGTGGTTGCCTCCAATGCGGATAATTTCTACGAGGATGCGGTCGCCGATGACGCCGTAGCGGGGGCCGGCATGGGCGCGGCTGTCGGTGGCGTCGGCGGTCTGCTGGCAGGTCTGGGCATGCTGACCATTCCCGGCATAGGTCCTGCCGTCGCGGCCGGTTGGCTCGCTTCCACCGTCCTCGGCGCGACGGGTGGAGCGGTCGTCGGCGGTGCCGCAGGCAGTCTGGTCGGCGCGATGACGGATGCCGGCGTGGCCCCGGCCGACGCCAATGTCTACGCCGAAGGCGTTCGGCGCGGCCGGACTTTGGTGTCCGCGACAGTGCCCGACGAGAAAAGCGCCGAAACGGCCGAGACGCTGCGCAAAGGCGGAGCCCTCGATATCGATGAACTCAGGACGTCCTATCAAGCCGAGGGCTGGACCCAGTTCGATATTCACGCTCCGCCGCCCACGGCCGAAAGCCTGCGCAACTATCGCAACGGAACGGCACCGTGATGGACGCTCCAGGCTTGCCGGCGGCCGCAGCTCGGTTCAGGACCTTTGAACGAATTTGTTGAAGCGGCTCACTCCGCCCTCCTCGGTGCGTTCCTGATAGAGGAAGGCCAGGTCGCGATCCTCGAACACGGCAAAGAATGCAGGCCAGGGCAGAGGTTCCAGTTCCTCCTCGGGCTCGCCGAAGTCGATCCTGAGGAGGCCGCCATCCATCGTGCTTTTGACTTTCGACGGCACGCCGCCGCGCTCCTCGACCCAACGCCGAATGAGCGCATGGTCGGTGGTCATGTGGGAAATCGACATGGCGTGAACTCCAATTGGCGTGAACTCGATTTGCCGAACGCCTCGCCGAACCACCCGGCTCATCAGGTTGTTCCGGCACAGTTGCCGGAACAACCTCAACCGGGCTCGGTTATGCAGGGCCGGTCCGCATCGCCTCGGGTGCAGACCAGCGTGAGCCATCTCTGCCTCGGATGGCGACTGCAACCGCGAACAGGAGCGAAGCATGACCAGCAATGGCACCATCGAGCGTCAGCGACAGATCCAAAGACAGATCGCCAAGGCTGATTTGCGTCATGAGGAGGACGCCAAGGCTTCTGCCCCGCAGACCGGGGCTCGCGCCTATCCGGTTCCGCCCTTCGGACAGCAGCACCAGGCCAAACCAGGGCAGGAATCCGACCTCGACCCGGCGCCTCTCTATGACGCGCCGTTCTATCGCGGTTCGGGCAAGCTGGAGGGCGGAGTGGCCCTGATAACGGGAGGCGATTCAGGAATAGGCCGATCCGTCGCCGTGCTCTTCGCAAGGGAAGGGGCGGATGTCGCCATTGTTCATCTCGGCGAGCCGTCGGATGCGAATGTGACGCGCGAGGCCGTGCGTCGCGAAGGCCGGCAATGCCTGTTGATCGAGGGGGACGTCCGCTCGCATGCCTTCTGCAGGAGCGCTGTCGCAACCACGGTCGCGCACTTTGGGCGGCTCGATGTTCTCGTCAACAATGCCGCCTTCCAGGTCCATGCCAAGAGCATCGAGGATCTGACCGAGGATCACTTCGATCTGACCTTGAAGACCAATCTCTACGGCTATTTCTTCATGGCACAGGCGGCCGTACCGCATATGAAGGAGCGAGCCGCCATCATCAATACCGGCTCGGTTACCGGCATGTTCGGCTCCAAGGAACTTCTCGATTATTCCATGACCAAGGGAGGCATTCATGCCTTTACCCGAGCGCTCGCTGCAAATCTGATTTCAAAGGGAATCCGCGTGAATGCGGTGGCGCCTGGACCCGTATGGTCGCCTCTGAACCCGTCGGACAAGGCCGCGGAGGACATCGTCAAGTTCGGCAGCGATACGCCGATGCGCCGGCCCGCACAACCGGAGGAAATCGCGCCCGCCTATGTGTTCCTGGCCTCGCCTCAGTGTTCGAGCTTCATCACCGGTGAAATCCTGCCTATCGTCGGCGGCTATGGCGGGTGAAGGTCCACGAGGGACGGCTGTCTTGTTCCCCTTGGCGCGACCGATCTTGAAATCCCGAGCCGCAGATCCAAATCATTGTCTCGGCTTCGAACAGCCCATGTACGCTATTGGTCTATTTGAGGTGCTCAATGTCAACAATACCGTTCCACCACCCGGTTTCGTTCAGGCTCGGCAAAGGCCGGGTCGTCGTCGTCCGATCGGTCCAGGAGGCGCTGGATTTTCTCGACAATCGCTGGCCTGAAGTGGGTGACGATCTTTACATAGCCGCGCGCTCCGCTTGTCTGGAGGCTCTGATGGACCCCGGTAAAGCCAAAGCCGCCCGATATGCCTTCATCGATGCACTGGGCGAAGCGGGACTCGAGCCGGCTTTCGAATTCGGCTTCATGGCGGCGATGGCAAACAGTTCGCGGCACCGGATGTCTTCGTGAATCGGGGTGGCATCGGCATCGCCGCGGCGGTGACGCAGGAGCCTGCGCTCTGCCGGGAACATTGAAGCGAGAAATCAGTTGGCAGTGCGCGCAGCGATGAATGCGAAGCATTTGGCGTTGCCCCAGCCTGGAGCCGAGCCGATGACCGAAGTTCGATATCTTCGGGCAGACGAAAATCTGCCGACGCAGTGCGACTGGATTCTGATCGAAGCATCCGGCCCGGTCTGGGTGGTAAACAGCGCCACCTATTCGGACGACAACGTCCCTTCCGACCCGATTGGACCTTTCCATACGCGTAACGAGGCAATCGCGGCCGCGACCGATTTGGCCAGGGTAGACGGCATCGCGACGGTCTATGTCCGCAACGGTGACTGAACGTCGGGATGTCATGAGAAAGATGAAGGAAGCAGAACCGGCGGCGACCAACCCGACAAGCGGATTATCTCGTCCGCAGGCATCGACTTGCCGCAGGGGCAGCCTGGCTTTTTTACTCGGGAACCATGAGGCGGCGGCGAGGTTGGGAGGGTAGAAAGGACCCCGGCATGCCTGACCCGAACGAACCCAAACCCGCCGATCCCGCGCCGAAGGAAGATCCGCCGCTGGCTCCCGAGCCAAGCCCGCCTTCGCCCAACGAAATGCCGATTCCGCCGACGCTCCCGGCGCCGCCTGCACCGGTGGAAGTGCCACAGCCGCCGCCGGAACCCTCTCCGAAGCCCCCCGGAGAGGTGTAGGCCGCGCACCATTCCCCTGCGTGGCTTGGGGAGTTCCCCCTTTTTTCTGCTGCAAAACCTGAAGCCCGATCTGAAACAGTCTTCGGCCTGTTCGGATCCGAAGAGCGGAGGTAGGAGATGCATGTTCACATCTGGAGTAGCCCGGTTAGACTGAAAAACGGTGCGGGGCAGCCCCGCATCATTGCCACCACCGAGGAAGCAGCCAACTTCCTACTGTTGAATTGGCCCATCGAGACCGGCGAGAAATTCGTGGAAGCGCGTCGCGCCTGCCTCGATGTCGTGAACGGCATTCGTCCGCCCGATGACGCCCGTCAGGCCTTCATCGATGCCTGCGAGGAGGCGGGCCTGTCCGTCGTTTCATGAGACGGGGGCTGCGGCTTTCGCCCTCACGCATCGCGATCTCTCCCGGGGATTCCGGCGGTCACGGCCAGCGGGTCTTGACCGTGTCCGTCATCAGGACGAGCCAGCGGCGAAGCTGGGTGAAGATCAGGAAATTGTCGTGTACGCGTTGCTGGGCGCTCCGCCCGAGCATTTCGCGCTTCCAGGGATCGCGCAGCAGGTCGTCAAGTCCTGCCGTGATCTGGCGGTGGTCCTCCGGATCGGCCAGCAGACAGCCGTCCAGGCCGGGACGGATCTGCTGGCGCAAGCCGGCCGCATGCGAGCCCAAAACGGCAGCGCGTTTCCACATGGCCTCGGTCGCGGTCAATCCGAAGCTCTCCTGCACGGAATTCTGGGCAACGATGTCCGAGCAGCGCTGCAGCGCATTGACCAGCAGCGCGTTGTGCTTCTTCGAACGCATGGGCAGCACGACGATCGCGACGTCCGCCTGAAGTTCCGGTTCGAGGCCGACATAGGCCCGGGCAAGCTCCGTCAACACGGCCTTGCCTTCGGGATCGTCCTGGATCGAGGCCGGGTGAGGTCCCGCCAGGACCAGGCGCGACAATTGCAGGGAGCGCCGATGCCGCTCCTCCAGGTTCTCCCTGTTCGCCTGGCCGCGCTTGAGGGCGACGAAACCCTCCATCAGCGGGCGAAATCCCTTCAGCCGGTCCCAGCGCGAGACCTGCGTCACGATCGGCCGGTGGAGGAGGCCGATGTCCTCCGGCTCGGTCGCGGGTGCCCAGCTTCCGTCCCGTTGAAGTCGTTGTGCCTGGTCGGAAAATGGAGGTGTCAGTACGGGTCCGGGCGGACGGATCAGGGCGCCATTGGCGAGGATGCCGACCAATTTATGGACCGACAGATCCCTGTTCTTGTGGCTGAGTGGATCGATGGCTGGATGGATGATGCTCGCCCGCCCGGCCAGGCAGCCAGGAATATATTCGGGGGCTGTGAACACCGCGTGATCATAGGCCTTGGTGAAGTCTTCGAGAAATGCCCAGGCGGCGCGGGTCTTCGGAGTTTCGCGATCGAGCCCGATATGGCAGCGCCAGATCGTGGCAATGTCCGATTTCCGGCTTGCAAGCGCACCTGCTCCAAGAGGTTGCGGGTCGTGGATGACAAGTACGTCTCCCGGGGCGGCATGGTGGAGGATCGCTTCGCAGGTCTGGCGGCTGACTTCCTCGTAGAGCCGGCGCTCTTCGTTTCCGAGATCGGGATCGCCTTCGCCATGGATCAGATTATGCAGCCTTTTGGTCAGTTGAAAGAAGGCGGGATTCTCCGAATCCATCACCAACCAATTGGCTTCGACGCCGAGCTCGCGCAACAGCGCGAGCAATGGCGGCAGCACCTCGGCCACGCCGCCGCCACGGCTGGTGCTGTTCACCATCCATACGCGGCGTCCCTTCAGCGAGGGAAGCAGGCTCTCGGCCTCCTGCCGCATCTCACGCACGGCCGTGCTGAGGGAAGCAATGCCTTCATAGTCCCCGAGAGAAACATGGTGTCGGGGTTCGACGAGATGCGCCATGAACACACTCCCCTATCGGCGGCGCCGGCTTCGACGTGGTCATGGCCAGTGGTCACCGTCGAGGGCAGACATCAGGGCGGTGCCGGGTGAGGCCGAATCTTCTTCAGCTATGGTGGGCTCGCGTCTCCGCGGCTTTTCGGGCAGCTTCCTTTCTTCCGCGAGGCCCCTTCGTGCGGGCCGCCTTGCGGGCGGCGGCGGAGCGGCCCGAACCACCTTTCGTCTCCGCAGCCTTTTCGGCGGCCTTCGAGCGCTCTCCGGCCGTGCGGCGGGAAGCCGCTCGTTTGGCCTGCCGGGACAGTGCCTCATGGGAGGCACTGTCCTTAGGTTCGTGCTCGAGGACTTCGGAAACGGCTTTGGAGACACGCGGGCGGCGCCTGGGTACGCGTTCGCCTTGGCCGACCTCATAGGCATATTCGGCGCTCTTGCGCGTACTTTCCTTCACCTTGCCCTTCTTGGGCGGCGGCAGGTCGACGCCGGCGCGCCGCGCCTCGGACAATCCGATGGCGATGGCTTGTTTGGCCGAGCGCGCGCCGTGCTCGCCGGCCTGGGTGCTCGGTGACTTGCCTTCGCGTTCGTCCTTTCGGGCCTTCTCGATGGTTTTCCTGTTCGGCATTGCTCGTCTCCGGATTCGGGCTGCACGGCCTCCCGATCTTTTTCAGGATTTCCATGGGCCTGGCGTGTCCTCTCCGATGGCCTAACTCGGCAGCGGGGCAAAGGATCCCGCCGACCATCCGGGAGGAGGGGGACCAAGCGGTCGAGCGGGCCTCGAAGGGAACATCGCTTCCGCCCCTGGGTTGAGAATCCATATGTTCCGTGGAGGGCATTGAGATGATCAGGATTATCTCGGCTTTATTCGAGACCTATCAGGACGCGGAGCGAGCGGTATCCCAGCTCGAGGCTGCCAACATTCCAAATACGGATATTTCACTGGTGACCGGCGATGTGGAGGCCTCGAATAGTTTTCAGCGCGACGTGATTGCCGGTACGGGAGCGGGCGCGGCATTAGGGGGAGCGGGTGGCGTGCTGGCTGGTCTGGCGCTGCTGGCCGCTCCCGGTGTCGGGCAGGTTGTTGCCGCCGGCTGGATAGCCGCGGCGCTCGTCGGCGCGACCATGGTTGCCGGCGCCACGACCGGGGCCGTCGTCGGTGCGGGGGCGGGGAGCGCGATAGGCTCCCTTACCGAGGCCGGCTTTCCAAGGGCCGAGTCTCATTTATATGCCGAATCCCTGCGGCGCGGGCGCAGCCTGGTGGCGGCCAGAGTGGCCGATGACAGAGAAGGCGAGGTCAGGGCGATCTTTGCGAAATTTCCGTCGCTCGATCCTAGTACGGTACGGTCGGCCTACGAGGCGGAGGGATGGACGTCGAAATGATCGATCTCGTCGTCGATCCCGTCCAGGGTTACAGTTCGATCCGACGGCTGGTTCAGAAGAAGGCAGAAGCCCCCATTCCCATGGCACAGAGCGCCATGACGCCAGTGGAGAGCCAGCCCAGGCTGCGCAACCAGCCGCCAATCACCTGCTCGCCCATGATTTTTTTGTTCGTCGACATCAGCATCATGATGGCCATGATCGGGACTGCGACGACGCCGTTTACCACCGCGCTCCAAAAAAGCGCCTGGATCGGATTGATCGGAGCGAAATTCAAGGCCACGCCAAGCATGGTTGCGATCGCTATCGTGGCATAGAAGGCCTTGGCGTCCTTGGGCTTGCGGGCCAAGCCGGTGGGCCAGCGTAACGCTTCGCCAAGCCCATAGGCGGCCGATCCGGCAAGCACCGGCACTGCCAGCAGCCCCGTCCCGACAATGCCGATGACAAACAGAAACTGGGCAAATTTGCCTGCCACCGGCTCCAGCGCCTCCGCCGCCTGCGCCGAACTTCCAATGTTGGTGATATGGTGCACATTGAGCGTCGCAGCTGCCGTCACCATGATCGAAAGCGCGATGAAATTGGAAACGCCCATGCCGACCAGCGTGTCCAATTCGATGCGTTCATCAGCCTCCTTGGCTTGTTCCGGATTATCCTTCAAAGGCTTGCGCTTGGGCTTTTCCTTCAGATCTTCCACCTCCTGCGAGGCCTGCCAGAAGAAGAGATACGGACTGATGGTGGTGCCGAAGATCGCGACGATTGCCATCAGGTAGTCGGAGGAAAATTCGATACGCGGCATAAAAAGTCCTGACGCCAGGGCTAGCCAGTCAATCTTCACGATGAAAAGTGTAGCGACATAGCTCAGTAGGGCCAGGCTGAGCCATTTGAGAATGCGAACATATTTTTTGTATTGAAGGAAAACCTGCGCAACTGCGCACCCGATTCCGAAAAGCACGACATAGACGAGGGCCGGGCCGCCGATAACGAGTTTGACGGCGTCCCCCATCGCGCCGAGGTCGGCCCCGATATTGATGACGTTGGCGGTCACCAACAGGCAAACACCCGAATAGGCTAGCCAATTGGGGTAATATTTGCGCAGATTGCCGGCTATGCCCCGGCCTGTCGTTCTGCCGAGACGGGCACTGATCATCTGGATGGCGCTCATGAGAGGATAAGAAAACAGAAGAGTCCAGCTGGCACCATAAGCGTATTGGGCGCCGACCTGCGAATAAGTTGCAATTCCACTGGGATCATCGTCGGATGCGCCGGTGATTAGACCGGGACCGAGAACTTTGAGTATACGAGGCTTGCTTGGCTCGACGGCCGGGCTGCGTGCGACTCTCGGCTCGAGGTCTCCCTCACTTCCACTCATTTTTGTCCGCCTTGCTGCGAGATATTCTTATTGTTGATCCGGCTGTTTCGGGCGCCGACTCCGGAAGGCTGCAAATCAAGCTGCTCGCTCGATCGGTGTGGCGTCATTCCTGTCGGAATGCGAGCTTATGAACTCGTTCGGTCGCTTTCGGTTCCGCCACGGCCCACCGATGCTGAAGCTGATTGCAGCACTTTGTGTGGAACGCATCGCATGCAACGCAGTTCTAGCCGGTGCCGCATGATCGGCTTGGATTACTCAGGAGGAATCAATGGCAAAGGAATTGCAGGACCTGTTCGTGGAGACGCTGAAGGACATCTACTATGCTGAAAAGCAGATCTTGCGTGCCCTGCCCAAGATGGCGCGAGAGGCCCAGACGCCTGAGCTGAAGAAGGCCTTCGAGACGCATCGGGAGGAAACCGAGGGTCATGTCGACCGTCTGCAGGAGATTTTCGAGAAGCTCGGCAAGCCGGCCCGCGGAAAGACCTGCGATGCGATCCTCGGCATCATCGATGAAGGCAAGGAAGTGATGGAGGAGTTCAAGGGCGCGCCGGCGCTGGATGCCGGTCTCACCGCCGCCGCACAGGCCGTCGAGCACTACGAGATCTCGCGCTACGGCACGTTGAAGACCTGGGCCCAGCAACTGGGCAAGCCGGACATCGCAAAACTCCTCGACCAGACGCTTCAGGAGGAGATCAAGACCGACGAGCTTCTCACCAAGCTCGCAGTGGCAGGCGTCAACAAGAAGGCGGCCTGATCAGCGAGCCGGATGCGTTTGCGGTACCGCTTCGTTGGCTTCGGCGATAGGCCGGAGCCATTTTGCCGAGTCCGGCCATCGCTCTCGTTGCCGAGCCCGGTGATGTCGGCGGTGGCGGATCGGCTGTCCAGCTCGCGACAGCCTGTCGTTATGGCGTTCTTCGATTCGATGGAGACGCCAAGCATCGCGAAGACGCGTCGACGCAAAGAGCTAGAGCAAATAAGCGTTCACATTTGAACGTATTTCGCTCTGGCGCGCCGGCGGCACGCGAGGCGAACCTCAGGTTTCAAGAAGGCGCCGAATGCTTAAGCAAGGTCGGATGCTTGGGGAGTGCGAAGATTCAGCAACTGCGAAACCCGGGTCTCGATCTGGGCCCTGATCTGCTCGGGCTTGCCATGGACGACGACGAAGTGCTCCACGTCGAAGTACAATGTCGAACTATCGCAATCATTGCCTTCGATATAGCAGATGCGTGTCACATTCACTTCGATCGGATGTCGATCGAAACTTCGTTCGAATGCGCAGAATATCGGGATATTGGCCTTCGTTCTCGTCCCTTCCGGCTGGAACGTCGTCTTCTGCGCTTCCTGCATTCCTACCATCCCACACAAACGCGAGCGCAACGATGGCTCTTCCAGTGGCGGAATTTAGCGATGGCGTTTTCGGGTTCAATACCGCCTGAAACCTTACGGTTAAAAAATTTGCCCGCCGTGCACAGGAAGCAACGAGCGGGCAAATATGGAAGGCACTTGGGTGAACTCTTGACCGGCAGTATCGTGCGTTATCTTCAGGCCGCTACGTCCGCTGGCGGGGTTATCGACGCGCACGTTTCGATGTGGCCGCGGGTCTCGGCGAGGTTACCCCTGACGACCACGAATTCGTCCTTCGCGAAATACATCGTCGTCGTGCCGTCGTCATTGCCTTCCAGATAGAGGACAAGGTTCACGTTCACCTCGATCTGGTGACGATCGAAACTGCGTTCGAAACTGCAGAAAATCGGTTTCACCGGTCCTGCTCCTTTCGGGTTAGCAGGCCCTGTACTAGGACCGTGGACACCATGCCCACTGCGTGTCGTTTCTCGCGTTCGCGAGCGCCCTTTACGCCTTCTCCTCCCGGAAAAGAATAGCCCGCTTGCCTCTCAGGCAGCGGGCGAGTTGGGCTGTCTAAAATCGACGAAGACTCAACCGATGAGCGAAGGCTTAGTTCCACGCCGGCGTCTAACAGGATTGATGGAGGACCAGGCCAGGCCTGCTTCTCGGCCTGGGCGGTTTTCTCTGGCTTGCGTCCTGGATGCGCATGCAGACGCTGAGCGCGTTGCCGTAGACCACGATGTATTCGCCATCGTCGAAGTGGATGGACGTGGTGTGGCCTTTGCCTTCCAGATAGCGGATCCGATTTATGTTCACATCGACAGGATGAAAGTCGCGTCCCCGCTCGAAGCGGCAAAAAGCAGGCGTCATGGGCTTTTCCTTTCGCAATGCGCGTGCCCAGAAGCGAGGCAGAAGAGCACCCGAACGTCGCCGTGCGCGACCCGGCAGCTTGACCGGATAGGGACAGTAGCACCCTGCGGCTTGGCGTCTATGGTGACCAAACGGCACTTGCGGTGAAAAGAATTCCCGTCGGCCACGATGCCGAGCCTGGGCCTGCCATTGAGGAACAAAACATCCGGGCCTGAGTTCAGCCGGAGGGTCTGGGGCAGCGTGCAGTTCGAAGACGGGATGAGCACAATGGCCATATCACCGAAGGTGAGCAGTGAATTACCGATCTCTCGGGATCGTCTTGCGGAATTATTGAACGAGGATCTTTCCCGCGAATATCAGGCGATTATTGCTTATGTCGTGTACTCGCAGGTCATCAAGGGCGCCGAATATATGAGTATCGCCGCCCAGCTGGAAGCTCATGCCCATGACGAACTGAAGCATGCGCTCATCCTGTCCCGTCAAATCGATTATCTCGGCAAGGTGCCGACCGTCGTGCCGAAGCCAGTGAAGACGTCCGAGGTGGCCCGGGAATTGCTGCGATACGACCTGGATAATGAGAATGAGACAGTACGCAATTATCGGGAACGCGTGCGTCAATGCGAGGCCTTGGGTGAGTTTGCCCTCGCCGAACAGGTTCGTCAGATCCTCGTGGATGAACAGGACCACCAGATCGATCTTGCCACCGCCCTTGGGGAGGAGGTTCCTGATATGAGCAATCCCGTGAAGAAGTAATGTTCTGCTCGCGCTCGTGATCGTTCTCTGCAGAATAGACGGCAGTCCCGAGAAATCTCAGGACGATGGAAATTCTCGATTTCGAGCCATATCGACTTCTCGCCCGCGATGATATTGTGGAACATGTGGCGAACTCAGCTGTTATATACCATCAAACCTTACAGGAGGACCGGCCATGGACCACAGCTCCCATATCAGGCTTGCCGCCAGCGAACTGACGCCCGAATTTCTGGAAGGCGCGACGATATACGGACCGGGAGACGAGAATATCGGCAGTGTTTCCCATGTCCACGGTGTGGGCACGGACACGATTGTCGTTATCGATGTGGGTGGCTTCCTCGGCATCGGCGCCAAGCCCGTGGCCGTGAGGGTTGCCGACCTCGATTTCATGCGGGACGAGAATGGTCAGATACACGCGGTGACGTCGTGGACGAAGGATCAGCTCAAGGCCATGCCCGAGCATCAAGACTGAGGGCCGGCTTGCCCTGGGCCGAGCAGCTCTATCTGGCGCCTGTCGATCAGGCCTGACCGTTGTGCCACTTCTCCGCCTGCAGTGCGGTTCTGCCGGCCTCGGTAATCTCCCAGTAATTGGCCGATGGCCGAGGCTTGATCGCCACGAAGCCGAGGAAGCGCAGGCGCCAAAAGGTTCGCTGCGATCGAACGCCGTCGGGCATCTCTCCGATGGGCACGCCTCCGGGCGTCATCATGACTTCGGCCCCCGCCTCGAGCGCGGTCAGTGCACGGATCTGGGCGGGGGATAGCTTCGCCATCTCAGCATCGCCGTCCTGGCATGTGAGCGCCGATTCAAGCCTTGGGATGCGGCCTCGATACGCTCGCGACATTCATTCTACATGAGATCGGGCCGAAGCAGAGAGGAATTGCCTCTGGCTGCGCCGGCGGGTTGCTTGCGCTTTCCTGACACGTCACGTGGAAGATCCTCTCGGTGTTTCCATCGTCCAAACAGCGGTCCAGGCGCCAAGGACTGTGCCCTCCCATTGCCCTTCCGTCCAGATAGGGTCGCCATCCGGCGGCTTTTTCATCGGCTTCGGCGCATCGCTGAGGTTGAGAACGAGGCGAAGCATCGTTTCGCTCGTGCTCCGCCAATCAACGCAGACGATCCCGTCCTGGCCGATCCTGTACCGGCCGGCCTTCGGAAGCATCGGCATGAGCGGCATGATCCTGGCGGCCCGCACTGCCAGGATCCGCCGGTACCAATCCAGCATTTCGGCATGCAGGGGGCTCTCGCGTTCCTGCCACAGCAACTTGGCCGAGAGGAAGGTCTGTTCGCTGACGGGATCGGGAATGGCGTCGCGCGCTTGCGGTTCGGCATATTCGGGAAAACGCGAGAATTCTTCGCGCCGGCCCTTGCGCACGGCATCGGCCAGTTCACCCTCGACATCGCAGAAGAAGGTAAAAGGCGTGGAGGCCGCCCACTCCTCGCCCTGGAACAGCATGGGGATCTGCGGTGCCAGGAGATAGGCGGCCGCGGCAGCCTTCACGGCCTGGAGCGGATGGCGGTGGTGAATGCGATCGCCGAGGGCGCGATTGCCGATCTGGTCGTGATTTTGCAGGAAGGCGACGAAGGCATGTGGTGGCAAATGGGCCGAGGGTTGCCCGCGGATGCTGCCGCGATAGGGCATCGTCTCGCCCTGGAAGGCGAAGCCCTGCGCCAAGGCGCGGCCGAGCAATTCGGGCCGACGGGCATAGTCGCCATAATAGCCGGCATCCTCGCCGGTCACCGCCACATGCAGGGCGTGATGGACGTCGTCATTCCACTGCGCGGTGAAAGTGGGTGTTCCATCCGGTTGCCGGGCGAGCCATTCGGCGCTGTTTTCCTCATTCTCCAGCACGAGATGAACAGGGCGATCGTCTATGACGGCGCCGACTGCGGCGCGGATCTCGGCAAGCAGATGGCGTTCACCCGCGTCCCGTATCTCGTGCACGGCATCGAAACGCAATCCGTCGAGGCGGAACTCCTTCAGCCAGTAGAGCACGTTCTCGATGGTGAAGGCCCGGATCTCCGCGGACCCTTCGTCGTCATAGTTGACGGCCGGGCCCCAGGGGGTCCGGTGGCGTTCGGTAAAGACGGGAGCATAGAGCGGCAGATAGTTACCCTCGGCGCCGTAGTGGTTGTAGACGACGTCGAGCAGCACCGAGAGGCCGAGGCCATGGGCTTCGTCGATGAAGGCCTTCAGGTGCTCCGGCCGGCCATAGGCGGCGTCCGGGGCGAAGGGAAGGACGCCGTCATACCCCCAGTTGCGTTGCCCCGGAAAATCCGCGACCGGCATGAGCTGAATGGCGGTCACTCCCAGTTCCTTGAGTCGGCCGAGCTGCTGCGCGGCGCTGGCGAAGGTGCCCTCCGGCGTGAAGGTACCGATATGAAGTTCGTAAAGCACCGTTTCATGCCAGGCGCGTCCCCGCCAGTTCGTGTTGCGCCAGCGATAGGCCGTCGGGTCGACCAGCTCGCTCGGCCCATGGACGTCCTCGGGCTGGAAGCGGCTGGCCGGATCAGGCACCGTCATGCCGTCTTCCAACACGAAGCGGTAGCGGGCACCGAAGTCGGCGGCCACCGGCAGGCAATGCCAACCGCCATGGTTTTGCATCGAGTAGGTCTTCTGGCCCAGTTGCAGGCCGATCCGGCGCTGCTTGGGTGCCCAGAGGCGAAACAATACCTTGCCGTCGCACAGGGCGGGGCCGAAGCGTGGTTCGTAACGGCCTGGGAACGTGGTCATGGCTGGGAATGCCGGATTGCGGGCGGTGTCTGCGGCACCAGCACGGCGGCGGGCAGCTCCGCCAGCAGCATCGCAAGATCGATGCCTTCCTTGCCGGGGGTGATCTGGCGTCCGGAGAGGATATCGCCATAGACCGGGTCATGATGGGGAAGGGGCAGGAACCCATCGATGGGACCCCGGCCCGGAAACCGGGCAGCCACGACGATGAGGGCGCAATCGCCGTGCTGGCGCGAAAAGGCGATGAAGCGATCGCCTGCCATCTCGATGGGCCGATAGTCCCCTTCGGCAAACAAGGCCTCATGCCGGCGGCGCAGCGCGAGCAGATTGGCGATGACGGCCAATTTGGCGCTTCCGTCGAGCAGATCGTCTCGCGCGATCGGCCGAAGCTTCTCCAGGCCGTCCTTGCGCCAGGCCCAGTCGACCGGGCGGCGATTGTCCGGATCGACCAGGCTGAAATCATAGGCCTCGGCGCCCTGGTAGATATCGGGAATGCCGGGCACGGTGAATTTCAACACGGTTTGCGTGAGGCTGTTGGCGGCACCGAGTTCGATGACGCGCTTTTCGAAGCCGATGAAATCGGCAAGAAAATCCTGATTTGCGAAAGCGGCTGCAACATAGTCGTGCAGGGACTTTTCATAGGCCTCGTCGGGTGCGGCCCAATTGGTATGAATCTTGGCCTCGCGCGCCGATTTCAGCATGGCGAGCTGGAGGCGCTCCTGGAAACGCTGCAGCGCCCCGGGGTCGGCAGGGACGAGGCCCGGGGGCCAGGCGCCGACGAGCAATTGGAAGAACAGGAAGATGTCGTTGCCATCAGGCCCGGCCTCAGTTCCGCCGAGCATGGTGCGCCAGCGGGCGGCGGCCTCGGCGAAGTCCACGGGAATCTCGCTGAGAACGGCCAGGCGCGCCCGGCAATCTTCGCCTCGTTTGGTGTCATGTGTCGAAGTCGCCAGCATGGCACCCGCATGGCGGGCGAGATTGGCGGCATGGAAAGCCTCGACGCTGGCGCCAAGGTGGCCGGGATGGCCTCCCACCTCGTTGGCCGCAATAAAGCGGTTGTAGCGATAGAAGGCGGTGTCCTCGACCCCCTTGGCCATGATCGGCCCGGTATATTGCTGGAACCGCATGGCAAAACCCAGAACGTCCTGTCTGCTGAAGCCGCTGCCGGGCCTTGCAACGGCCTCGCCGCTGAGCAGCGCGAACAGGAAGTCGAACACCGAACGATCGATGCCGCCTCCTGAGCGCCGTGCGTGGGCGAAGGCGGTTTCGAGCTCCTTGAGATCGGCCGCCGTGGCGTCATCCATGTCGACATAAGTGCGATAGACCCGAAACCCGGCGACGATTTCCCTGAGGGCGCGCTGCAGCACATTGCGGGTAAAATCGGCGGTACGCGGATTGGAACGAGCGATGCGGGCCGCTTCGCGAGCCAGGCCGCCGAGTTCGCCGGCCATCTCGTCTTCCATGATGGCCAGCTTGCACTCGCGGCTGATGGCCTTGAAGCTGCGCCGCTCGCCGCTGAAGCGGCGATAGAGTTCGTCGAGCCTCGCCTGGCCGTTCGGGTCGATCAGGAGATTGGTGAGAAGGTTGGCGAATTCGTAGCCGGTGGTGCCATCGGCCTGCCAATCCTCGCGCAGTTCCTCGCTCTCTCCGAGGATCTTCTCGACGACCAGGTAGACTGGCCGGGGCGTTTTCTCGCGCAAGCGTCGGCAATAGGTCTTGGGGTCGAGCAGGCCGTCGATATGGTCGATGCGCAGCCCGTCCAGCACGCCCTTGGCAATCAATTCGAAGACAAAGCGATGGGCGTGCTCGAACAACTCCTCATGCTCGATGCGCAATCCGGCCAGATCGCTGATATTGAAGAAGCGGCGATAGTTGATATCGTCGGCCGCCACGCGAAAATGGGCCACGCGCCAGTGCTGGTCGGCTATCAGACGGTCGAGCCGTTTCCAGCTCTCCAAGTCGCCGGCCAGGCCGGCGAAATGCCCCAGACGTTCGGCGACGGCCGCCGCCATCTTCGGATCCGCCGCGACCAGGGCGGCAAGGTCGGCCTTGAGTTCTCCGGCCCGGCGTCGTTCATGCGGGTGGAACCCCTCGAGGTGGGAGAAGGCATCGCTCAGTCTTTCGAGCTCGGCGTGATCGTTCCCGAGGATGCGGCCATAATGCCCGGGACGGATGGGAAGCTTGTGGGCGCCATGCGCCCAAACGGCGATCTCCCCGGCCGCGGCGTCGAGGCGCAGCTCCAGGCCGCCGCCGGCAAGCACCGCGCCGTACTGGTCGCCGAGCACGGGGACCAGGACCTTGCCATCGAGATGCGACGGTTCCGGCCGCCAGTCGATATCGAACCAGCCGGCATAAGCGGACTCCTGGCCCCATTCGAGCACGTCGAGCCAGTAGGGATTGTCGGCGCCGTTCACGCCCATATGGTTCGGGACGAAGTCGAGGATGAGCCCCAGGCCATTGGCGCGCAGCGCCTGCGTCATCCGGTCGAAATCTTCCGTCGTGCCGAGCTCGGGATTGAGAGCGGAGTGATCGACGATATCGTAGCCATGGCTGCTGCCCGGCCGCGCTTTCAAGAACGGGGAAGCATAGACGTGGCTGACTCCCAATCGGGCGAGATAGCCGGCTATGGCTTCGACTGCAGCAAAATTGAAGCGGGAGTTCAGCTGCAAACGGTAGGTCGCCCGCGGCGGCGGCGGGCAATCAGCTTTCGACATGGGACCTTCCAGATCGCGTCTCGTCCAGGAACCAGCGGCGAGGCTGAAAGTTTCGTGCTCCGGAAAATCAGGTGGAGCCGAGCGGGCGGCCCACCGCGACCAGGGAGAAGTGACCGCAGGTCACGGTGTCGACCAAGGCCGCAACCTGGATCTTTTGTGCCGCTCATGGGTTGTGTGGCCAGAGGGAGTAGAAGTGATGATTTCAACGTTCGATTACGACCCGGAAGAGATCGTCAGTTTCGAAGGCCATGATGTCAGTCTGAAGGAAGCAGTGATGCGTTATCGGCAGTCGAAAGCCCATCCAGACGTGCCCGCGGACTTTTCGGCTATTCGCGATCCTGGCAAGATACCTCAGCTGTTCGAAGCCGAACACTTCGAGGTACTCGCCGCGCTTCCAGAGTTCGAGCGCGCGGACTGAGTATTGCGCAGCGACGGACATAGCCGTCCGCGCGCTTGAAGATTGACCCCGGTGTCCGGAAGGATCATATCCATGGTTTCAAACACTCCCGAACCGATCGCGGTGGGTAGCCTCGTCACGTTCTCTGCTGCGCACGGCCAGAGCCAGCCCGATTTTCACGAAGGCGCCCTGATAACGCTCGTGCCCGGAGTGGGAGATCCCGTTATCGGCCGTATTCTCGTTCATACCTCCGAGGAAGTGTCGGTCGCCGTTGGGGACGCGCAATTGGTGCTGACGCCCGTAGCGCTGACCTTGGATGAGAATGAAGGCTTCGATTATACAGGGGCGTGGGCAGTTCGATCGACAAAACCCCTAGCCTAGAACGATGTCGCTCGTGCTGGATCGAACATTGTCCATAGTAAAACAGAGACGCGCTCGCGCACGAACAGGCCCGGCACCTAATGCAAGGCTCGGCTGTGCGATTTTAGGGAACGGTCAGGCCTCGGAGCAGTTTGGAAGGGGCGAGGTCGTTAGGTTCTTGTGTCACTCTGGATTGACCTCGCAAGTAGAGTCCGACGGTCCGGTTCCTCGTTGCTGATCTTTCCCTCAGGTCCGAGAGCCGGGCCGTTTCATTTTCCTCGGCGTTCATGCAACGACGACAAGCCGCAGCGCGCAAAGCGGCGGCCTATCGAATGACAATCGGGAACACGGGCTTCCCGCGGTGTTCCGTGAGAGTGCGGTGACGGACTGCCCTTAGAGGACATGCATACGATCGACGCCGCGCCTCCTTCTCTTGGCCGGCTGTGGGGAAGGCTCGATGACAGGTTTGTCATCCGCCTGGGCCGGATAGTCGACGCTGGGAGGCACGAGCGGTGTTTCTTCCGGCTGGCTTTCCTTGCCGCCAGATTCTTTGTGCTTCGGGCCGGTGAGTGGTTTCCGACGCTTGGATTCGGGCATTCGGATCTCCTTCACGGCATGAGCCACCCGCGCGCTTCTCTACAGGCTCAGACGGTCTTTCTGGCATCCTCGGCGTCATTCATGCCGGCCGCCACATCGAAACGGCCGCGCCGGGACATCGGGCGGGACGGCGCCCCTATGGTTTCCATTCCGGTCACACTTGCTTGGGATCGACCAGAGGAGGCATTTCCGGCGGATTCGGCACATCCGGCATGAGCGGCGTATTGCCCGGAGGCGGCGGTATGATCGGCACCTCCTCGGGGGGCTTGGGATTGGGCTCCGGCATCGGCGGCGGACTTTCCGTGGGAGCCGGCGACGGCGATTTCGGTTCTTTCGGATCAGGCATTCCACTCTCTCCCTCAAGGCACGACGTGCATGCCGGACTCCTCGCAGGCTTCGATAAATGCCTTCCGGGCGAGGCTGGCGGGGATCGATCCGGCCAGCGCTTCAACACAAGCGCGTCTGGCGAGGAGATGCTTCTCCCCGCCTTCGGTCGGCCAATGGTTCAGGAGGAAATCGGAAGCTTCCTCCGCCGATGCAATCAGCCGGACCTGCCCGACACGGGTTTCGAGTTTCACGGGGACACTCCAGAGTCTGACATTCATGGCGTAGCTCAGCAAATCGATCGTCGGCAGGGCGATAGGTTCAATAATTGCCGGTTCGGCTTTTCCCTCCCCATTTCTCGGCGACATGCATTTCGAGTTGAATGCAGGCCTCGATGAATGCGGCACGGGCATCGTCGACCGATTCTGCCCCTTCAAGGGCATCCAAGAAGCCCTGACGTCCCGAAGCAGGCGCCCCGTCCGCATCGATGGGCCAATGCTTCAGCAAGAAGATGACAGCTTCGTCTGTCGAACCAATGATGCGGTAATCTCCGATATAGGTTTGGAGTTCGACGGGGCGCTGCCAAGCACGGTTGTACATATCGGTCCTCCACCGTCTCAACCGCCGTGGCCTCATTTCGTTCCGGCAAACAGGGGTTTATCTGGCAAGGATCACCCCAGCTTCTTCCGCAGCGAGCAGGAAGGCGGCCCTGGCGTCTTCGGGGTCGCGTTTGCCCTCGATCACCTCGAGACAGACCCGCTTTGCGAAGTCATATCGCTCGCCGCTGTCGACGGGCCAGTTGTTGAGCAGATAGTCAGCCGCCGCGTCTGCATCGCTGATGGAGATACCGTCTATATCGATCGGATGGGTGAACGCTATGGAAGCCATGTGTTACCTCCTCCTCTGGAAAAACGGGAGGAGGGGCCGATGGTTCCAAGAGGGCGAGCGGCCGGCCAAGCGTTGTGAGCCCTGCTCGATTCGGCCGTTCGCCGGGAGCAGCACATGCGACAAGAAGGAGGCTACCTCGCCCTCCAAAACGTCCATGATCGGGAGCAGAATGATACGAGCAAGCTGGGGGTGTAACGGAACGAGGCGTTGGCACGATGGCGAAACGATTTGAGATCGGCGATCACGTCACATGGAATTCGGAGGCAGGCCGCGTATCGGGGACGATTATCGCGGTCCACACCCGTGATTTCGACTATAAGGGGCATACGCACCGTGCGACGGAAGACGATCCCCAATATGAAATCAAGAGCGACAAGACCGACCATGTCGCCGCTCACAGGGGTGGCGCCCTCGAGCCGGCGTGAACTCGGGTGTGTGGAGCTGTCCGGCGCAGCAAGATGAGTACTGACGACGCGATCGAGCCACGGATGTCCGGAGAGCCCTGCTTTTCGAGAGCAAACGAGCGGGGTTCCCCATTTGAGACGCTGGTGAGCAGCATTCGCGCCTGCCGCACTTGCCGCGATCACCCTCGTTACGGCGCGCCGCTGGCTCATGAACCGAGACCGGTGATACAGGCGTCTCAGGATGCCCGAATCTGCATAGTCGGCCAAGCTCCGGGAACCAGGGTGCATAAGAGCGGGCGTCCCTTCGACGACCCATCCGGGGTACGTTTGAGGCGATGGCTCGGAATTGATGAAGCGAGCTTCTACGATCCGGCGAAGTTTGCCATTCTGCCGATGGGATTTTGCTTTCCCGGCTTGGCTTCCAACGGCGGTGATCTGCCGCCGCGTCGGGAGTGTGCAGAACTCTGGCGCGCCAGGCTGTTCTCGCAAATGCCGCGGGTGCAGCTTTTGCTGGTCATTGGGTCCTATGCCCAGCGTTGGCATCTCGGGCCAGAAGCCGCGCGATGGGGCGTCAACGAGACCGTCAGACGCTGGCGGGATGTCTATCGACGCGACCCGCGGATGCGTAAGTTTCCGTTGCCCCATCCATCCTGGCACAACAACAAATGGCTCAGCCGGAATCCGTGGTTCGAAACCGATGTGCTGCCGGTACTGCAGGCGGACATACGTGATGTCCTTCTCTGACGGCGGCGTTGGCCGACGGGAAAAGGCGGCCTTCCAACGGCCTCAGCTTGCCTCCAGCTTCGCCATGAACGTCTTCAATTCATCCGGCGGCATATGCACGATGTGCTGTTCCCGAGGATAGGCGTTGGTTTCCACATCCGACACATATTCGCGGAAGGCCGCGATGCGCTCGGCCTGCAGGCGGTCATATTCGGCGGCGAAATTGCGATAGACCTTGGAATGCCTGGGCATATGGCCGCGATTCATACCGAGGATATCCTCGGCGAACAGATATTGCGCGTCGCAACCGGCGCCAGCGCCCATCGACAGCATGAAGAGGCTGGTGCGCTGCGAAATCGCCTCGGCGACCTCCACGGGCACCACTTCGATCTCGGCTCCGAAGGCGCCGGCTGCTTCGAGTTGCTTGACGGCCTCGAACACCTGGAGGGCGCTGTCGGCCGTCTTGCCGACGGCCTTGAAGCCGCCTGTCCAGGTCTTGCGCGAGGGGATCAGGCCGACATGCCCGATGACGGGAACCGCCTCGTCCGCCATACGCTTGATCGTGGCGTAGGAGGCGCTGCAATAGACGGCATCGGCGCCGGCCTTGATCATGCGGAACGACCAGCGCACGAAGTCGTCGGCCGTACCAATCTCGTAGAAATTATCGCCGGGCATGGAAAACAGGCTCGGCGCGGCATCGCGATAGTGCGGATGGAGGATCAGTTCGGGCGGAATGGAGACGATGTCGACGCCCGCCCGCTCGGCGGCCTCGGCCTCCTCCAGCGTGGTGACGCGCAGCATGGTCAGCTGCTTCTTGCCCTTGAGGGCGCGCAGATCGGCGATCGTGGGTCTGGTGCGGGTCATTCCTAGTCCTCACTCGGCGGCCGTGGCCACGGCCAATTCATGGAATTCGGCGCGATAGGGCCGGGCCGTGGGCGGCAGTTCCCGCAGCAGGAAGTAATCCTCGTTGCGAAGCTGCCGCAGCACGACGGGAAACACCTCGCGATAGGCATGCCACATCGAGGGATTGGGCTCCGGCAGATCGTGCTTGATCAGCTCATGCAGCCTGGGCAAGGCGTGATAGGGCACCATCGGGAACATGTGATGCTCCACGTGGTAGTTCATGTTCCAATAGATGAAGCGGCTGATCGGATTCATGTAGACGGTGCGGGTGTTGAGCCGGTGGTCCGTCACATTGTCGGCAAGGCCGATATGCTGGAGCAGGCCGGTCATCACCATGTGCCAGCAGCCATAGAGCCGGGGCAGGCCGATCAGCATCAGCGGCAGCCACGACCAGGTGGCGAGTGCCGCGATGATGGCGGCAAGATAGATCGCCATATGCCAGCGCGCCGCCGTCACGGCCCTGGGCCGCTCCATCTCGGGAATGAAGCTCTGCTCGTCGGGTGTCAGGATCCCCAGCGCGTTGCGGCCGAGGGCGATCAGCGAATACCAGGCGTCGATGATGCCCACGAAGTTCAGCACCAGCCGGATCAGGTCCGGCGGCCTCATCACGGCGATCTCGGCATCGCGCCCGACGATGATGGTGTCGGTGTGGTGGCGGGCATGGCTCCAGCGCCAGGTGACGGGATTGCGCATCAGCATGAAGCTGGCGATCTGGTAGACCACGTCGTTCATCCAGCGGGTGCGAAAGGCCGTGCCGTGGCCGCATTCGTGCCAGCGCGAGTCGCTCGAGGAGCCATAGAGAACGCCGTAGACGAAAAAGAAGGGCAGGCACCACCAGCTGCCCCAGAACCAGATACCGCCTGCCGCGGAGGTAAGGATGGCGGTAATCCAGATGATGGTGTCACGGATGGCAGGCCCATCCGAGCGCTGCATCAGCTCCTTCATGACCTTGCGCGGAATATCGGTATGGTACCACTCCGTGGAGGCCAGTCCCGTCTCGATGGCCTGGCGCGTGCTTTCGCCGACCAGGCTGTAGTCCCGTTTCCTATGCATCGTCGCCATGGCCATGCCGTTCATTTCGTGTGGTTGTCGCGGCCTCTGCCCGCGTCTTCCCGGTCAGCGCCGCCCCTGTCACGAGCGTCCCTCCAGGCGCGGAAACAGCCCGGATGGCAGGGGGAAATCCTGCTGGGGCTGCCGGGCGATGCCGGTGATGAGATTTTCCGCCGCCGCGATCTCATCGCCGCCGTCGAGGATCTTGCAGCGTGCCTGGTAGCGACGCTCCTCGCCATGCTCCAGCCAGATCATCTCGCCGCGCTCGCGCGCCGCGAGATCGCCGAGAACGTGATGCGTCGAGGGCTCGATGCCGAGGACATATTCGCCGGGCTGGAAGTTCTGCCATTGATAGAGGCAGGGCAACTGGTCCTGCCGCGTCACCACCATCAGGCCTAGGCCGATGCGATCATTGACGAGAGCCACCGGCTGTTCGCCGGCGACATCGGCGGCGAGCCTGTGCTGCCAGACCTGCTCGCGGAAGCCGGCCTGGGGGGCAGGGGCAACGCGATAGCCGACCTCCTGCCGGCGATAGGCCTCGCCAGCATGGGCGGCCCAGATGACATCCTCGATGGGGGCGAGGTAGCGCGAGCCCTCGTCAAGCACGGGATGGCCGATATTGATATGGTAGAAATACATGTGCGGCGTCCGCCGGAAGCCGTGATTGACCACGCGGTCGCTGATGCGGATCTCGTTGCCGCCGAGATCGGCCTCGATGCGCCGCAGGAGATGCAGGTCCTCGCCGAACACGGCCGATTGCTGCACGACACCCTCCGCCCAGAGCACGCAGCGCTCGCCGTCCCAGCTCTCGCCATAGCCGGTCAGGCGGGCGGGGATGGTGCCGATGCGGCCATGCAGCGAGTGCCTGATGCTCTTCTTGCCCGGATAATTGTAGCTGTCGGCCGGCGTTTCTTCCGGCCCGAGGATATGATCGAGGCCGCAGGTCACCATGAGGCCCGAGAAGGAACGAGCCCAGGCGAGGCCGTTCTCCCCCTCATAATCATGCAGGGCCGGGTGCCGGAAACCGGTGGGGGAATGCCAGCCGATCGATCGTCCCCGATACTCGCAGTCGGCGATGTCGAGAGCCCGGTCGACCAGCGCGGTGAAACGCAGGCCCGTGCCGGTGCGGAATTCCAGCATGCGGATGCCGCGCTCGACGCCGTCGCCCAGCGTCATCAGCCGCACGCCGGCGAATTGCGAGAGCATGCCGGCCCGTTCGCCGATCTGGCGGCGCGTGAGGGTGCGTCCGAACAGTTCGACCATTCTCAATGCGCCTTCGCGTCCTTGAGCAGCGCCTTGATGTCGACGCCCATGATGATGCCCTCGACGGTGAGGAGATCGGTCTCCGCCACCGTCTTCTCCGCGACGACCTCGCCGCGGCGCATCACCACCAGGCGGTCGCAGACTTCGAAGACGTGGTGGATGTTGTGGGTGATGAACAGCACACTATGGCCCGCGTCGCGCATGTCTCTGACGAAGCGCAGCACGCCATGGGTCTCCTCCACGCCGAGATTGTTGGTCGGCTCGTCGAGGATGATCACCTTGGCGGCGAACTGCATGGCGCGGGAAATGGCGATGGACTGGCGCTCGCCGCCCGAGAGCGTCGAGACCAGGGCGTCGGCGTCGAGCTTCTTGGAAATGCCGACACGCTTCAGCAGCGCGGCCGCCACGTGGCGCAGCTCACCGAAATCGATGGGCGCGAACACGCCGAGCCAGCCGAGCTTCACCGGCTCGCGGCCGAGAAACAGGTTGCGCGCGATGCTCAGATCCGGGGCCAGGGAAGTGTCCTGATGGATCGTCTCGATGCCGAGATCCATCGCGTCACGTGCCGAGCGGATGGAGGCCTTGTCGCCGCGCACATAGATGGCCCCGCCATCGCTCGGATGGACGCCGGAGATTGCCTTGATCAGGGTGGACTTGCCGGCGCCGTTGTCCCCGAGCAGGGCGACGACCTCTCCTTCCTGCAATGTCAGCGAGGCGCCCTTCAGGGCCTGCACGCTGCCGAAGGACTTCTGCAGGTTTTCGAGCCGCAGCACTTCTCTTTCCATCAGCGCCTCCCGCCATTCTTCTGCAGCAAGGCGTGCAGGATCAGCATCACCAGGATGATGCCGCCGAGGAAGATGTTGTAAGCCAGGCCCGGCACGCCGATCAGCACGATGCCGTTGCGGATGGCGCGCAGCATGAGCACGCCGACCACCGTGCCGAGGATGGTGCCTCGCCCGCCTGTGAGGGCGGTGCCGCCCACCACGACCATGGCGATGACCTCGAGCTCATAGCCGGTGCCGGCCACCGGGGACGCGGCGGAGATGCGGAAGGCGCTGATCATGCCGGCGAGCCCGGCCAGCACCGAGGTGAGAATGAACAGCCAGATCTTCACGGCGTCGGCCGGCACGCCGCGGGCGACCGCGGCATTGCGGTTCGAGCCGATGGCGCTGATCCAATTGCCGAGCTTGGCATAGTTCAGGAGATAGATGCACACGGCCGTGAGGCCGATGAACCACCACAGCGAGGTGTAGAGCTTGAAGGCTCCGGCCTGGAAGCTGCCGGCCAGCAGCGTCACCAAGGGGCCGGGCTGGTCCCACGACTTCAGGGGGAACCCCTGGGTGATGTAGAGCGCCACCCCCCGCAGGATCAGCAGCATGGAGAGGGTGACGAGAAAGGAGGAGATGCCGATCTTCGTCACGATCACGCCATTGACCCAGCCGATCGCGACGCAGAGGAGGAGGCCGACCAGCAGCGCCAGGCCGATATCCATCACGCCCTGCTGTACCAGCAGCATCACCAGCACCGGTGCCAGCGCGAAGACGGCGCCGACCGAAAGATCGAACTCGCCTGCCGTGAGCAGCAGCGTCATGCCGAGCGCGATGATGCCGAGCTCGGGCAGGAACGCCATCATGTTGGTGATGTTGAGCGGGGAGAGGAAATTCTCGTCGGCCACCGCGAAGCCCGCCAGGACCACGAGGAGGATGACGAGCGATGCCATCTGCGGCGAGCGCGGGAGGTTTGCCCGCAGGCCCCTTCTGGGTGCGTTGTTTTCGGCGACCAAAGCCATGACGGTCTCATTCGCTCCGAAAAGGAGGGTGCCGGCCGAGGCCAGCCCCTCCGGTTACTTGCCGGCGTAGAGCTTCAGGATCGGCTCGACGCTGGAAGCGTCGTAGAGGCTGAACGTATGCACGTCGTAGCCGATGGGCTGGCCCGAGGCGGCGAGATTGAGGAGGGCGACCGGCATGAAGCCCTGCGCCGAGGGGTATTGCCAGGCGGCGGCGTTGACATACCCGGCCTTGACCGCCTCGGCCGTCTCCCGCGAATTGCCCCAGCCGACGACGGGGACCTGGCCCGCCGAAACGCCGGCGCCCTCGAAGACGCGCTTGACGCTGGCGGCCACCGAGTCGCCGAGGGCGATGACCGCCGGCGGTTTGTTGGCGACCATGTAGTCCGTCATCTTGGCGATGATGCCGGCCGGATCGGTGCCGCAATCGACCACGTCATATTTGATGCCGAGCGGGTCGAAGACGCTGGCGATGCCTTCCGTCTCCAGCTGCTGGTAGCTGGCGCCGGGCACCTCCACGGGCAGGAAGACCTTGTCGCCCTGCTTCACCAGCTTCTTGTCGACCAGATATCTGGCCCAGGTGACGCCGGCCTCCTTGAGATCGGCCCCGACATAGGCCTGGCGGCCGGTGGCGACGTCATCGGTGTTGTAGAAGACGATCGGGATGCCGGCTGCCTTGGCGGCCTTCACCTCTTCGGTCCACAGGCCCGGCTGTGCGGAGGTGGTGGCGATGCCATCCGGCTTGGCAGCGATGGCCGAGTTGAAGGCCTCCTTCTGGGCAGCCATGTCGCCGCCGCTGAAGGAAATCTTGCAGGTGACCTTGAGCTGGTCGCAGGCCTTGGTGGCACCGGCGTTCCAGTCGATCCAGAACGCGTCGGAGGGCCCGCCATGGGAGAGAAGATAGAAGGTCTTCTGCTGTTCCTGTGCCTGCGGCGCGGTGATCGCCGCTGCCAGCAAGGCCGCCGCGGCAGCCAGTTTCAATCCGAGCTTCATCATGTTCGCCTCCCTCAACCTTCAAAGACCGTTCTGGCGGAACTTGCCGTCGAGAAATTTCTTGGCGCGGGGCACGTCGTCCTCGGACAGGTGCTCGATAATCACCGGGATGTTGGGATGCTTCTGGGAAAGACGCTGCAGGTAGAGATCGTAATTGAGCGAGCCGAGGCCGGGGGCGGGCAGCTCGATCTCGCCGACGCCGCGGAAGGTATGGCTTTCGAGAGCGTCCGCGTCGCCGATATCGGCATGTTTCTCGCTCTTGTCGTCGCCCGAGCGCTTCACGTCCTTGGCATGGGCGATCCGGATCTTGTCGCTGAGCGTGTCGAAGACCTGATTGAGGATCTGGTCCATCCGGTCGATGTTGTGGGTCTCGAAGTAATTGGTCGGATCCATCAGCAGGCCGAGGCCGGGATGATCGACCTGGGCGAACATGCGCACGGTCTCCTCGACCGAGCCGACGACATTGTTCACATAGGTTTCGAGCAGGAAGACCGCGCCGTGGTCATAGGCCGTCTGGGCGAGGTCGGCGATCACCTTGCGGCATTCCTCGAACCCTTCCTCGGTCTTGTTCTTGGGGTGATGCACCCAATCGGACTCGGTGTTGAAGGTCCCCGTCTCGGAGATCACATAGGGCGAGCCGAAATGGCGCGCATTGCGGATGATCTCCTTGAGATAGCCGACGCGCTTCTCGCGCTCGGCTTTGTCGGGATGGATGATGTTGGTGTAGCCGGAGATGCAGCAGATCGGCAGATGGTGGTCGCGGAAGGTATCGCGCACCTTCTTTGCCTTGTCCGGGGTGATCTGGCCGGCGGAGAGATCGACATCCTTGAAATGCAGGTCGAGCTGCACGGTGTTGAAGTCGAGCGAACGGATCTTCTTCGCCGTTTCCTCCAGGCTATAGGGAAAATAGCCGGTGAAGATACCTGCCTGCATCATGGTCGATTTCCTTCCCGTATCGATATTTCTTGATTTTCAATGGATGGGTATTTCGCTGAGCCTGACGGTGCGGCTTTCCTTGATGGAGCGGTATCCCGCTTCCACCAGCGCCATCGTCCTCACGTTGTCGGCGACCGAAAGAGCCGGGGCGGTTCCGGTTTCCACCGCGTGCTGAAGCTGCTCCATCACGCCGATGAAGGCGTGCGGGAACCACATGGTCTGCCATTGCGGCGTGACCCACTCGCCGCCCGTGGCCTTGGCCGAGGCATAGCTGAAGGTGGAGGGGGCGCCGGTGGGCCAGCCGATGCTGCCCTTGGCCACGCCCTCGGTTCCCTCCACCCGCCAGGTGATGTGCTGGTCGTCGCGATAGCCTTCCTGCCTCGGACCCGACCAGACGTCTTCGAGCGACAAGGCCAGCACTCCGGAGGCAAAGCGCAGGGTCGAGATCGTGATGCCGTCGCGATGGTCGAAGGCGGTGCGAGGGTCCCTGCGGGTGAGGGTGGTGATCTCGTCGGGTTCGCCGAACAGGAAGCGCAGCACGTCGAGGTGATGCACGCTCATATTGGCGAGCGTCAGCCGGTCGTAATTGCGCAGGAAGGGTTGCCAATGGGGGATCGCATGCATGTCGATCTGGGCGAACACCACCTGCCCGAGATCGCCTGCCTCGAGAACCTGCTTGAGCACGCGCATCGACTGGTCGTAGCGCATGTTCTGGTTGACGGAGAGGATCTTGCCGGCGGCCTCGGCCTCGTCCCGCAGCTTGATGGCTTCCGCCAGCGAGAGGGCAAGCGGCTTTTGGGCAAGGATCGCCTTGATGTGCTTTTGCTTGAGGGCGTGACGGATGAGCGCCGGCTGCTGGTCGGGCGGAAAAGCAAGGTCGAGGATCTCGACGTCGCTGTCCTCGATCAACGCCTCGGGGGTGTCATGCACGGTCGGGATCTGCCAGCGGGTGGCGACCTTTTCGGCATTGGCCCTGGTGCGGGAGGCGATGGCGACGACAGGGAAGCCCGCCTCCTTGTAGGCCGCCAGATGGCATTCGGCCATGATCATGCCGGCGCCGATGCAGCCGATCGCGTAGCGCCTGGTGCGCACGGGGGCATCCGGCGCGAAACGCCTGGGTTCGTTCATGCATCCTCCCAAACGGTCTGTTTGTCCGACCTTTCGGGCGATATTGATGTTGATGGATTTTGATGTCAACATCATTTGAAATCATTGTAAATCATCTGGACTGGAGGATTTGGAGGAATTGTCGAAAACGCAAGATAGAACAAGTGGATAAATAACTGCGGGCCCTGAGGGAAGCGTAGGCGCCGCTTGCGCCGGCCTCGTAAAAAATCCATCATTTTCCATCAGAATCACAAAGTAGAAGGCGAGTCCCAGATTGCGTGCCACCCTGTCAGACGTTGCGCGAGAGGCCGGTTTCTCGTCGGCAACGGTGGATCGTGTCCTGAATGGGCGCCCGGGCGTGCGCGGCCGCACCCGCGAGATCATTCTCGAAACGGCCCAGCGCCTGGGCTATGTGCTCGAGGATACCGAGGTGCAGGATGCGGGAAACGGGCGCAGCCTGCGCCTCGATTTCGTGCTGCCCTCCCATTCCAATGCGTTCATGCGCAAGCTGTGCGGGCAGATTGCCGAGCAGGCGGCTTACCGCGCTGGCGTCGACGCGCGGATCCATACGGTCGACGACTTCACGCCGGACAGGCTCGCCCGCGCGCTCTACGAGCTGCAGGGCGAAACAAACGGGGTGGGGGTCATTGCGCTGGATCATCCCACGGTGCGCGAGGCGATCCGGTCGCTGGCGGCCACCGGCATCAAGATCGTGACGATCGTTTCCGACATCCAATCCGTGCCGCGCGTGGCTTATGTCGGCATCGACAACCGGGCGGCCGGCCGCCTGGCCGGCTATCTCGCCGGCCGCTTCATGGGTGTCGGCAGGACGGGCAAGGTGGGGCTGCTGGCCGGGTCACTGTCCTATCGCGGCCATGAGGAGCGCGAGATGGGCTTTCGCCATATCCTCGCCGAGGAGAATCCCGGCCTGCATATCGTGGAACTTCGCGAAATGGGCGACGACAACGCGCGCGCCTACGCGGAAACCAAGGCCCTGCTGCAGCACCACCCGGATCTTGCCGCCATCTACAATATCGGCGCCGGCATCCCCGGCATTGCCCGCGCCTTGAAAGAATGCGGCCGGGCGAACTCCGTGGTCTTTGTCGGCCATGAGGTGACGGAGGACACCAAGCCCTTGCTGCTCGACGGCACGCTCGATGCGGTCATCGACCAGAACCCACGGGTGGAGGCGCGCGAAGCGCTGAACACGCTGATCCACTCCCTGCGGGACCAGCCGATCATTGCCCACCCGCCGCGCCTGCAGGTGGTATTCAAGGAGAATATTCCGGAGGTCTGAGAGGAGCAGCCGCCCCGAAGGGGGTTCAGGTCAGAGCAGGCCATATTGGCGCAGGAGGCTGGCAACCTGGGCATCCTGCTCATCGTTGGGCAGCAATGCCGGCTGGCGGCTGGCGCCAACGGACGCGTCCTGCAGATAGAGCGCGCGCTTGACCATGGCGGGAGCAAATCCAAGCGCATAAAGGTCGGTGCGAAAAGCGGCGAAAACAGCCTGCTGCCTTTCGGCCTCGGCAATGTTGCCGGCATTGAAGGCGCTCAAAATGCCGGCCAGGACATGCGGCATCGCATTGCCCAGGCCCGATATGCAGCCAGCCGCTCCGTTCTGGAGTGCCCACAGCACCAGATGATCGGGCCCGGAATAGACCTGGAACCCGTCGACCTCCTTGGAGACCTGAAGATAGGCCTCGAGCGTCTCCTTTGCGCCTCCCGAATCCTTGATGCCGGCAATATTGCCGTGATTGGCCAGGGTCCGGGCGGTCTGGGGTTCGATGTGGTTTTGCGTGCGCGCCGGGATGTCGTAGAGGTAGACCGGCGTCTGCACCGCATCGGCGACGGTCGAGAAATGGCGGATGAGGCCATCCTGCGTGCAGGCGATGAAGAAGGGCGTGATCACGGCAATGCCGTCGACGCCGATGCGGTCGAATTCGCGCGCCAGCTTCGTCGTTTCGAAGGTCGCCGGCATGCCGGCATTGACGATCACCCTGACGCGGCCGCCGACCTCATCCACCACCTCTTCAGTCAACCGCACCTTTTCCTCGAAGGTGAGCGCGGTGAAATCGCCATTGGTGCCGGCGCACATGATGTTGTTGCCGGCCTCGACCTGGCGGCGAACCTGGGCGCGCGTCACCTTGTAGTTGATGGTTTCGTCCGCATTGAAGCAGGTCACGAGGGCCACGAAGGCGTGTCTGGACATGGGGTCTTCCTTGGAATGGGGCGGGCTCTTCAGGAGGCTATCCGCAGGCGGGCGGCGCGATGAGCAGCCTGGATATCCGGATCGGGATCGAGCGCCGCCGCAAGAAGGGCGCGGGTATAGTCCTGGCGCGGGGCTTCGAACACCTCGCGTACCGTGCCGAGTTCCACGATGCTCCCCTTCTGCATGACCATGACGTAGTCGGCGAAGTCGCGCACCACCGGCAGGTCATGGGCTATGAAGATGAAGGCGATCCCGAGCTGCTGGCGCAGCCTGTCGAGCAGCGCGATGACCTGGGCCTGCACCGAGACGTCGAGAGCCGACACGGCCTCGTCGCAGATGATGAGCTGGGGTTCGAGCGCGAGGGCCCTGGCGATGGCGATGCGCTGGCGCTGGCCGCCGGAGAATTGATGCGGATAGCGGCCCATATGTTCGGCTCCGAGCCCCACCTGCATCAGGAGTTCGGCCACGCGCTCGCGCCATCTCGCCTTGGGCAGGATATCGGGATGGATGGCCCATGCTTCGGAAATGAGCTGGTATACGGTCATGCGCGTATTGAGCGACTGGGTGGGATCTTGGAACACCATCTGCAGGTCGCGGCGCAGCCTGTAGAGCTCGGCGGGCGACATCGTGAAAAGATCGCGTCCCTTCCACAGCGCGCTGCCGCTATCGGGCTCGTCGAGGCGCAGCAGGATGCGGGCAAGCGTAGACTTGCCCGAGCCGCTCTCGCCGACGACCGCCATCGTCTCGCCCGCCATGAGATCGAAGGAAATGCCCTTCAGGGCCTCGAAGGCGCCATAGCGCTTGCGCACGTCGCGCACCGACAGCACGGGTTCGGCGCGGGCGGCCGGTTCGTGCATCTGGCCCTTGCCGGGGGCCGCGGCGATGAGTTTGCGGGTATAGGGATGCTGGGGGTCCTTGTAGACTTGGCCGACAGTGCCTGCCTCGACCAGCTCGCCCTTTTCCATCACCACGACCCTGTCGGCGATTTCGGCGACGACGCCGAGATCATGTGTGATGATGAGGATGGCCATGCCGGTTTCCCGCTGCAATTCCTTCAGCAGGGCGAGGACTTCCGCCTGGACCGTGACGTCGAGCGCGGTGGTCGGCTCGTCGGCGATCAGAAGGTCGGGCCGTAGCGCGAGCGCCATGGCGATCATCACGCGCTGGCGCTGGCCACCCGAGAATTCATGCGGGTATTTGCCGAGCGAAAACTCGGGATCGGGGATGCCGACCCGCGTCAGCAGGCGCAGCGTCTCGGCCCGGGCAGCGGCCGCATTGGTTCCATGGGCAGTGAGGGCCTCGCGGATCTGCCAGCCGACCGTGTAGACCGGGTTGAGGTGGCTGAGAGGATCCTGGAAGATCATGGCGATGCGGCGCCCGTTCACCTCGCGCCGTTCACGCGGCGGCATTTTTAGGAGATCGACCCCGTCGAGGAGGATTTCGCCCAAGGCTATGCGCCCCGGCGGCATGTCGATCAGGTTCATGATGGCGGATGACGAGACCGACTTGCCCGACCCGCTCTCGCCGAGGATCGCCAGCGTTTCGCCACGGTCGAGATGGTAGGAGACGTTGCGAACCGCCTTGACCACGCCCATCGCCGTATGAAACTCGACGGAGAGGTCGCGAACCTCCAGGAGATGATCAGCCATTCTTGCGTGCCTTCATTTCCAGGCGCCAGCGTTGCGTCGGATCGAGCGCGATGCGCAGCCAGTTCGACAAAAGATTCAGCGACAGGGTCGTCACTATGATCGCCAGGCCGGGCCAGAAGGACAGCCACCAAGCATTGGTCAGATATTGCCGACCCTGCGAGATCATCAGCCCCCAGGTGATCTCCGGCGGCTGAATGCCGATGCCGAGGAAAGACAAGGCACTTTCGGCCAGCATGACATAGGCAAAATCCAGCGTAGCGAGCGTGGTCAGCGTCGGCAGGACGACGGGCAGGATATGCCGGAAGAGGATGCGCGTTCTGGAGGCTCCCATCACCCTGGCAGCCTGCACGAACATGCGTTCGCGGATCTCGAGCACTTCGGCCCGCGTGGTTCTGAGGTAGACGGGAATGCGGGTGATTGCCAACACCAGCATCAGGTTCAGGATCGAAGGGCCCAGGATATAGAGCACGATCACGGCGATCAGCAGCGACGGGAAGGACATGATGACGTCCGCCAGCCGCATGATCACCTGGTTCACGCGCGCCGAGGAAAAGCCGGCTAAAAGCCCAAGCAGGGTGCCGATACCGGCCGACAGGGCGACGGCGCCGGCGGCCACCAGCAGCGTGTTGCGCGTGGCGACGACGATGCGAGCCAACAGGGGGCGACCGAGTGCGTCGGCGCCCATCCACCACACCCAGCCGCGTTCCCAGTCGAAGGGGGCTGCGTTGCGCCCGCGGAGATTTTGCTTGGTCGCGAGGTCGCCGAGCCAGCTCGGTCCTATGACGGCGAGGACCACGACCAGGAGCAGCAGGATGGCGGCGCAAAGGGCGAATTTGTCGGCAAGCAACATGCGAACCATGCGTGTCGCGAAAGAAGGTTCGGCTGTGATCGCGGTATGGATCGTGGGGTGGGTCATGGCCGCGGTCCTCAGTGACGGATCCGCGGATCGAGCAGTGCGTAGGCAAAATCGATCAGGAGATTCATGAGGAAGATCGCCAGCGCCGTGACGAGGATCGCCGCCAGCACGACATTGAAGTCACGCTGCAGAATGGAATCGATCATCAGCTTGCCGATCCCCGGAAAGCCGAAAATGGTCTCGACGATGACGGCACCGTTGAGCAGGCTCGCGGCCTGGTCACCGATCACGGTGATGACAGGCAGCATCGCGTTGCGCAGGGCATGGATGAAGATGATCGGCCCCGATTTGACGCCCTTGGCGCGGGCCGTCTTCACATAGGCCGAGGAGAGGGCGCCGATCATCGATCCGCGTACCACCTGCACGATGATGCCGAAGGGGCGGATGAACAGCACGCAGATCGGCAGGATCCAGTGCAGAAGGGAACCCGTGCCCGAGGTCGGCAGCCAGGCCAGCTTCACTGAAAACACGACGATCGCCACGATCGCGATCCAGAAATCGGGAACCGAGGCACCGAGCAGGGAGATGAGGGAGGAGAGCCGGTCGAAAAAACCGCCGGCGCGGAAGGCGGCAAGCGAACCCACGACGATGGCGGCACTGGCAACCAGCGTCATCGTGATGGCAGCAAGCCAAAGGGTCCATACGAAGGCTTCGAGTACGACGTCGAGGGCGGGCCGGGCCTTGCGCAGGGACTCGCCGAAATCACCGACCGTCACGTCACCGACATAGCGCAGGAACTGGACCAGCAGAGGATCGTTCAATCCATGCAACTGGCGGAACTGCTCCTTCATTTCAGCCGAGGCTTCGACCGGGAGGAACAGGGCGGCCGGATCGCCGGTCAGACGCGACAGGAAGAAGACCATGACGATCAGTCCGATCAGGGAGATCAGACTGGCCATGGCGCGTTTTCGGATGAAGCTCAGCATGGCGTCCTCGAGGAGGAGGGCGGTGGGATGACCCACCGCCCCGATGGCTGGTGCGACCGGCAAGCCTGTCGTTTGCCAGGGTAAGTCCAGTCGGGACAGGTCTATTTGATCTTGATCTCGGAGAGCTGGAGCATGGAGTTGGTCGCCATGGTCGGCTTGTAGTCCAGTCGCTCGGAAACCCGCGAGAAGCCGACCATGTGGAACAGCAGCACGTCGGCGACGACGTCGTCATGCAGATAGGCGAACAGCTCCGACCATAGCTTGGCCCTGTTCTCGCCGACCGCCGAGGAAGCGCGCTTGATCAAGTCGTCGACCTTCGGATCCGAAAAGCCGGACTGGGTGCCGTTGGTCGCATATTTGAAGAACATCGAAAAGGAAGGGTCGCCCTTGGCATTGTCGTGCATGGCGGCGACGATCTGAGGCCCGCGGCCCTCCTTGAAGGGCTTGGAATAATATTGTTCGTGCTCGGCGACCTCGACGAATTTCAGGTCGACCTTGAAACCGACATCCTGCAATTGCGCCTGGATGGCCTCCATGATCTCGGTGACGTTGGGAAAATTCGCGGTGCGGGCGATGATGGTGATCGGCGTGTCGAGCTTGACGCCATCGGCCTTGGCTTCCGCCAGCAATTTCTTGGCGCCGTCGGGATCGTAGGGGAAGACCTTGACGTTCGGGTTCCAGCCGAGCGTCGGCGGGGGCACGATCGCCGTGGCGAGCAGGGCATCCTTGGGAACCAGCGTGCCGAGGAAGGCCTGACGGTCGATGGCCAGATTGAGCGCGCGGCGGATGCGGACATCGTTCAGCGGCGGGATGTTGTGATCGATGCGCAGATAGACCGTTTCGCTGTCGAGATAGGAGAAATCGGTGGCTGGATTGGTGGCGTCGAGCTGCGATATCGACGGCGACAGATCGGCTTCCCCGGTCTGGACCATGGCGGCACGGACGGAAGGATCGGCGCGGAACAGATAGGTCGCCTGCGTCACTTCCGGCTTCGGGCCCCAGTAGTCGTCGCGGCTGGTGAGGACGATCTGCTGGCCCGGTGTCCAGTTGGTCAATTTGTATGGACCCGTGCCGACCGGCTCGCGCACGAATTGGAGTGGCGTTTCCTCGGGCACGATGGTGACGAGGGACATCAGCAGCGGCAGGATCGGCTGGGCCGGGTCGGCCTTGAAGTCGATGGTGTAGTCGTCGACGATGGCGGGGGTTATCGTCATGCCGCCGAAATAGCGACGCGATTCACAGGCGTTCTTGTCGCTCATGATGCGCTCGAAGCTGTGCTTGACGTCCTTGGCATCGAACGCCGTGCCGTCGGAGAATTTGACGCCGTGGCGCAGATGAAAGCGCCAGCTGCCGTCGGCGTTCTGCTCCCATTTTTCGGCGAGGCGCGGCATCAGGCCCTTGTGGTTGCGCACGTCGAGCTCGGTCAGCGTCTCGCTGACATTCTGCATGATGACGCGCCCGATATTGGAGCGGGTCGCCATGCAGGGCTCCAGCAGGTCAGCCTCCTCGGCCAGTACGATCTTGATTGGTCCGGATCCGGCGAAGGCGGGCGAGAGGGCCGAGCCCAGCACCAGCGCCCCCAAGACAATCATTTTCTTCACGGCAGTCCTCCCTCCGACGTCCTTTCGCCGGTTGCCCAAAACCATCTCCCTTTCCCATAAATTTGTCAATTTATTTCCTAATGTAAATCCTTGTGCGGCCATTATCATAAATTTTCTTGTTTTTAATCAAGAAGTTAGTATAAATAATTCTATTTTTTGATCGATGCAGTAACATTGAAAAACTTGACAACTTTATGTTTTTGGGGATGGTGGCCTCATATTGGGAGGGAGCGAATGGACCCCGAGGAAATAGCCCGGAACATGAATGGCCGGCTCCAGCGCGTGTCGCCGGGGCGCCAGGAGGCTTTGCTGCCTTCGCCCATGGTCCAGAATCATGCGGCCTATCTGCACCTGCTTCAGGATGGTGCCCTGGTGTGCGCCTGGTTCGGCGGCACGCTGGAAGGCAAGTCCGATATTTCGATCTTCGCCAGCGTATTGCCGAAGGGGGCACCATGCTGGGGGCCGCCGCAAAGGCTGAGCTTCGATCCCGCCCATTCGGAGCAAAATCCCGTGCTCTTCACCGCCCAGGATGGAAAGCTGTGGCTCTTCCATACCTCTCAGCCTTCCGGCAATCAGGACGAATGCAGGATCCGAATGGCCGAGATCCGCCGGGACGTCTCGCAGCCGCTGGCACTGACGGCCGGGGAGGGCAACTATCTCGATCTGCCGCGCGGCTGTTTCGTGCGCGCGCCGCTGGCGGTGCGCGACGACGGAGCCTGGCTGTTGCCCATCTTTCGGTGCGTCCAGCGGCCCGGTCAGAAATGGAACGGCAGCCATGACACGGCCGCCGTCGGCATCAGCCTCGACGAGGGCAGGACCTGGCGGCTTGAGGACCTGGACCAGTCGATCGGCTGCGTGCACATGTCGCCGGTCCGGTTGGGCGAAAGACGTTTCGCCGCCTTCTTCCGCCGGCGGCAGGCCGATTGGGTCTTCAGGAGCCAGAGCGTGGACGGAGGCCGGTCATGGTCCGCCCCGCAGGCGACCGACGTGCCGAACAACAATTCTTCCATCGCCGTGATACGCCTCGGCGACGGCAGGGTCGCGATGATCTGCAATCCGGTGAGCGCGGCGCAGTCAGCGGACCGGCGCGCCTCGCTCTATGACGAACTCGGCGAGGACGACCGTCGTCCCGATGCGGATCCAACCGGCGGCTGCACGCCCATTTGGGGCGTGCCGCGGGCTCCGGTCTGCCTGTGCCTGTCGGACGACGGCGGCGAGACCTTTCCGCTGCGCCTTGTCGTCGAGGACGGGCCCGGCACCTGCCTTTCCAACGACTCGACCGATGGCCGCAACAAGGAAATGTCCTATCCCTGGCTGCTGGCGGAGCCTGACGGTACCATGCATCTGGCCTACACCTATCATCGGCGTGCCATCAAATATGTCCGGCTGGCTTCGGGCTGGGACAAGGCTGCCGTCCGGAGTTCTTCATGAGCAATATCATCGGCATCACCATGGGCGACCCCTGCGGCATCGGCCCTGAGATTTCAGTCCGCGCGCTCGCCGGCATGTCTGCCCAGGAGCGTGAGACGATCCGCATCTACGGCAATTTGCCGACGTTGGAGGCTGCACGGGCGGCGCTCGGCCTCGATGTCGATCTGGCCGCTCACGTCGTGGATCTGCCCGTCGAGGGTGCCCCGCTGCCCTGGGGCAGGCTGAGCCCGGTCGCGGGCGATGCCGCCTTCCGCTTCATCGAGAAGGCGGTGCGCGATGCCGAAGCCGGCGTGATCGGCTGCATCGTCACCGCGCCGATCAGCAAGGAGGCCCTGAACCTCGCCGGCCATCACTATGACGGGCATACCGGCATGCTGCGCAGCCTGACGGGATCGACGGCGGCCTACATGCTGCTCGCCTCCGAACGGCTGAAGGTCATTCACGTCTCCACCCATGTCTCGCTGCAGGAGGCGATCCGCCGTTCGACCACCGAGCGCGTGCTGGCAACCATCCGTGCCGGCGATGCCCACCTCAGGCGCATCGGTTACGCCGCGCCCAAGATCGCGGTGGCCGGCATCAATCCCCATTGCGGCGAGAACGGCCTGTTCGGCAGCGAGGACGATGACCAGATCGCGCCGGCGGTCAGGGCAGCCCGTGCCGAGGGCATCGACATCCACGGCCCGATTTCCGCCGATACCGTGTTCCATCGCGCCTATTCGGGCGTGTTCGACCTGGTTGTCGCCCAATATCACGATCAGGGGCACATTCCGGTCAAGCTCGTCGCCTTCGATACGGCCGTGAACGTTTCGGTGGAGCTGCCGATCGACCGCACGTCCGTCGATCACGGCACGGCCTTCGACATTGCCGGCAAGGGTATTGCCAATCACGGCAACATGATTTCGGCCATCGCCTACGCCCGCAAGCTGGTGTCTGGCGCGGCCAGGCGGGGATGACGCATGACCATCGCTCCAATCGTTCTCCATCAGCCCCGCCGTCTTGTCGTGGGTGCCGGCACGGCGGCTGAGGTCGGCAACTGGGCCGGCGATGCCGGGTCGGTCCTGGTGATTGCGACGCCGATCACGGCGGGCTTTGCCGATCGTCTGAAGCTGTCCGGCCGCGTCAGCGTGTTCGATGCCATTCCCGGCGAGCCGGATATCAAGACGCTGGATGCGGCTCTTGAAGCCGCGCGTGGCAGCAAGCCGGACCTGATCGTCGGTCTTGGCGGCGGTTCGGTTCTCGATGTCGCCAAGCTGGTGGCCGTGCTCTGGGATTCGCCGCAGACGCTCGCCGACGTCGCCGGGCCGAACCGGGTGGCGGGCCGGCGCACGCGCCTCGCGCAGGTCGCCACCACCGCTGGTACCGGCTCGGAGGCCGGCATTCGTTCCTTGATCACCGATCCCGGCAAGGGCAACAAGATTGCCGTCGAAAGCCCGCATATGATCGCGGATCTCGCCGTGCTGGATCCGGAGCTGACCTATTCGGTGCCCCCGGCGGTGACGGCGGCAACCGGTGTCGATGCCATGGCGCACTGCGTCGAAGCCTTCACCAATCGCCGCGCCCATCCGATGATCGACGGTTTTGCCCGCATGGGCTTCGGGCTGGTCGGCAAATATCTGGCGCGTGCCGTCAGGGACGGCGCCGATACCGAGGCACGCGAGGGGCTGATGCTCGGCTCCTATTATGGCGGCATCTGCCTGGGGCCGGTGAACACCGCCGCCGGGCATGCCATCGCCTATCCGCTCGGCACGCGGCTCGGCCTGCCCCATGGTTTGGCGAATGCGATCATCTTCCCGCATGTGCTGGCCTTCAACCAACCCGCCGCCGCCGGCAAGACGGCTGAAGTGGCGCATGCGTTGGGATTGGGACAGGATCTTTCCAGCACCGGGCTGGTCAAGGCAGCCCATGATTTTTGCCGAGGACTCGGCATCGAAATGTCGCTTGCCGCTCACGGCGCCAGGGAGGATGACCTGCCGCTCTATGCGCGCGAGGCACATGCCAATCGTCGCCTGATGGACAACAATCCGATCGACATGAATGTCGACGACGTGCTTGCGATCTACAGGGCAGCCCTTTAGGTTCTGCTGCGATTTATCTGCTCGCCTGGAACAGGCGGTCGCGAGACCCGGTAAGATGGTCATGCATGAGCTGTCTCGCCTTCGCCCCGTCACGGGTGGCGATGGCTTTGGCGATGGCCTCATGCTCGGCGAAGACCCGGGTGAGGCCGGTCGCCTCGCGTTTGACCGAGGCGCCGTGGAAGCGCATGCCGACGGCGATGTGATCCTTCAGGGCTTCCATCGCGGTGAAGAAATAGCTGTTCTGAGCCGCTCGCGCGATGGCGAGATGGAACTGGAAGTCCGCGTCTTCCCGGTGGGACTGCCGGTTTGTGGCGTCCCGCATGAGTTCCAGGGCCTGGCGAATGGCGGCCAGATTGGCTGCGTCGTGGCGCTCCGCCGCCGCGGCTGCCGCCGCCGGCTCCACCGTGAGCCGGAACTCGTAACAGTTCAGAAGGTCGGCGACGTTTTCCAGCTGTCCGAAGCCGAGCGGCTCCCGCATGCCGACCGCGCGCACGAAGCTGCCCGCCCCTCGCCGCGAATAGATGAAGCCCTGCTCGCGAAGCCGGCGCAGCGCCTCCCGGATGATCGGGCGCGAGACCTCGAATTCGATGGCCAGATCGTGTTCGGTCGGCAGGCGTTCGTCCGGTTTGTATGCGCCGGACTTGATGGCACGATGCATGCGCTCGAAGACGAGATCGCCGAGACTCCTGCGCGCTGTTCCGTTCTGCAAACCCATCTGTCATCCCGTCTTGCGGAGGATCTGGCCGGCGATCCTGCTCAGCGTATCCGGCTGCCCGAACCCCCCCGATTTTGCAATGATGCAATGACCTCGGGCATGGGCCAAGCCCAGCCCCGGCTGGCATTCGCCCAGGAGCCGAAAACGCCCGATTTCCATTTTTTCCAGCACGGCCTGCGCCGTTTCCCCGCCTGACAACAGCAGCGTCGATACCTGCGCGAGGCTGGGATATACACTCTGCGCAAGGGCTTGGGAGACCTCCCGCGAGGTCACGGTCTCCTCGCCCGGCACCGCCTGCACGAGGGTGATGGCATTGCCGTCGACGAGGGGCTCGGCGAGGCGGCCATTGGGCGCCGGCAGGTAATGGGGATCGAACGCGGCCCTGAGCGCATCGACCTGGGCAAGGGTGATCGGATCATGGGATCCAATCACGAACAGGGCGGGTCCGTCCGCAATCTCGGCCAAGCTCCCGACGGCCCGCCCCGTAAGGCGTTCGGCAAGCGCTTCCGCCAAGCCTCGTGCGCCGATCAGAAGATCGATGCCCTCCTCTTCCGATCGGGCGAGCCAGACGCGCAACCCGTCCTGGTCCGGAATGTCCGGAATTGTGGCGCGCACTGCGTGCGGGCCGAGCTTCTCGACAATGGAGATCGGTGTCTCCACGCCGAACCCTTGCACGCAGCCGGCTTTAACCACCCGTCCGAAGTCGGGAATCGCCGGGGCCATCAGTGCGGCGCGAAAGGGCAGGGCATCGAGTTCGGCGGCAACATGCCCCTTGAGGCGCGAGTCCACCTTCTTGAACAGGCGGGTCCCGGCCGGCAGGGCGGCCAAGGCTGCGGCGGTCAAATGCCGCGCCGTATCGGCGCTCAGTTCGCGTGAAGCGAGATTGATCGAAACCACGTCCGGACCTTCCCGGACGGCCTCGTCAATGGCATCGATCGTCAAGGCCACCTGCGCATGCATGCCCCGCGCCGCGAATGGCGCGGCGGTGTCCAACGCGCCCGTCAAATCGTCGGCAAGAATGGCCAGCATGGTCGTTTCTCGGAATTGTTGTTATCTTAGATTTTCTCTTTATCATTGAAATGTCAACAATTTTTGTGCATACATTACAAATGTACCGCAAGTCTTTCGCCCGCCCGATGCCGCAGGAATGCCGTGGTTCACATACCTCCCGGCTGATGGACCGAGACAAAACACGGGCAGGCGAGGCGATGTCCGGGATGCCGCTCACGAAGCCAACCAGGGCGTGATGGCTGACCGGTTTCGTTTGGTGTTACCCTCGACACAACAGGTCCGACGATCCGTCCGTAAGATAACAAAGAACCGACTCCGGCCCTGCCAGGGCGGCCTGAAAGTCGAACGAGCCATTAGCGGTCACCCTCACAGGGAGCAGCGCGATGGAAGACGATCCAAGATCTGCCTTTCTGGAATAAGCAGCATGGGCTTCGCGGGTTGCCGGCCGCCGCCGTTACGACCTGAATGGTGCTGACGGGGCCTTTCCTTGCAGGTTCCCTTGCTCCTGCCGGTTCGGTCGCGGGGCTCATGGCCCTGTACAAGCAGTCGCCGCGATGCGGCAGGACCGCGCCGCCTGTCTTGCCGGCCGGCTTGAGCGGGACTTGCCGGAAGGTCCTGCATTCGTTTGGGGATAGCCATGATCAAGCAACGCATCCTTGCCTTTTCGTGCTGCGTCGCCATCGCCCTGAGTGGCTTTTCAATGCCCGCTGCCGCCGCCAAGGCGGAGAAAGGTCCGCACGAGGATCTCCCGGCCTATTGCGCCCGTGTCGGTACCGACGACACTCTCCGCGGCTATACGCCTGACCTGCGCGATCGGACGCTGCGTGCCTACAAGACATTGCAGAGTGGGTCTGGCGCGCAGAGCACTTCCCAGGCAGATCCGGACGAGCTCGATGTCCATTTGAAGGCCGACGCCAACTATCGCTGCATGGACGGCAGGGTGATGGTCTGTTCCGTCGGCGCGAACCTGCCTTGCGTGAAGATCAACATGGCGCGCAACATCCCTGAAATCACGAAATACTGCCGGGAGAATCCGGGCGCCGACGACGGCCATGACCTGGCTCTCGCGATTACGGGTCATGATACGGGCCATAGTTTCCAATGTCGCCATGGGCGCGCCGTCGTCACCGGCACGACCTGGGCACTCGACAAGCGCGGCTTTGCCAAGAAGATATGGTCCGTTCTTCCCGACTAGGAGCCGCCCCGTGCGGGCGGGGTCGACTGCGCACAGTCTAGAATCTGTATAAATTATTGTTATTGCAAGAGAATTCAGAGAATGGCAAAGGGGATCGGGTTCCTCCTTCATATCGGCTGTCGTCGTGCCTCAAGCTCAGCGCCTCTTTCTCTCTTGCTTCGCGACGGTCTGCTTTGATCCATGCAAGCGGGTGTCGCGGCAAGACTTACCGCATGGTGCGATGGCAGGCGGGAATTGCGTCCTCATGGAGGGGCGCTAGATGGTGCTGGATATCCGCACGCTGTTTCTGCGCCACGCCAAGGAGGTCTCCACCGCCCTGCGGCGCAAGGGAGTTACGGCCGAGAACGCCGCCGATTTGACACAGGAGACCTTTCTCAGGCTGCTTTCGGCTGAAGCGCATGCCGAGTTGAATCATGCCAATCCACAAGCCCTGATCCACCGCATCGCGCGCAATCTGCGCGTGGATCAGCAGCGCCGCGAGCGACTGGCGCTCCGGGACGACCTCGCGGACGAGGCCGTCGCCGCGATTTCGGACGACAGACCGTCTCCCGAGACCATCGTCATCGACCGTCAGCGCCTTGCGATCGTCGCAGCGGCGCTGGCGGACTTGCCGGATCGCACGCGCCAGGCCTTCCAGATGCATCGTCTGGGCGAGAAGACCATCGGCGAAATTGCGCAGGAGCTTGGCCTGTCGACGACCAGGACCTGGACGCTGATCCGGGAAGCCTATCTTCATGTCCGGGCCCGGCTGCAGGAGAAGGTGTAGGCGCGGCGAAAGACATCCGGTTCGCCGGATGAAGCCAGCAGCCGGCGGGCCGCTTCGCAGGCGTTCGGAAAATTGTTTCCGCTCATCCGTTTGATTGATGTAGTCAGGAATGGCCGGCCGGTGCCCGCTCGCCTGCCCAAGGAACGTCAATGAACGATACTTCCCCACAGGAAGATCGGCTGTTCGAAGAGGCGGCCGATCTCATGATCCGTCTCCAGAATGATCCGGGCAATCCCGTGTCGAGGCAGATGGTGAAGCGCTGGCGCGCCAGGGGCCCGGCCTATGAGAAGGCATGGCTCGAAGTTTCGGAAATCCATGGCCTGACGGGCCGGGTGCTTGTTCCCGCCTATCGGGCCAAACAGCGTTCCCGGCAGGGGCTGAGCCGTCGCAGCGTCGTGGCGGCGGGAGTGGCCGGGGCAGGGGTCTTGGCCGGCAGTTATCTTGCCTTGCCCGCCCTTGTTCTGCGCGCCAAGGCCGATCACCTCACTGGGACAGCCGAAATCCGTCGTATTGCGCTTCCCGATGGCGGCACGGCGACACTGGGCCCGGACAGTGCTATTGCCCTGCATTACGACGGCCGCCGGAGAGAGGTTGCCTTGCTGGCGGGTATGGCATTCTTCGAGGTTGCCAAGGACCCCTCGCGCCCCTTCCTGGCCACGACGTCCGAAATGGCCGCGACCGCCCTCGGTACGGCCTTCGACCTCAGCAACGATGCCGGCCTGGTTTCGGTTTCGGTCGAACATGGCTTGGTCGAGATAAATGTTCCCGGTTCAGGTCCCGCTGATGGCAACCGGCTGGCGGCCGGGCAATGGGCGACCTTCGACGAACGCACTCGCCTTACCACGCGCGGCAACCGGGATGCCCGCCAGATCGGTGCCTGGCGCAGCGGCCAGATTCTGGTCGAGAACGAGCCGGTGCGGGCCGTCGTGGCGAAGATCGCGCGCTGGCAGCCGGGGCGCGTGATGATCGCCGATGCGGGTCTCGGCGCCAACCGCATCAGCGGCGTTTTCGATCCCGGCAATCCCTTGCGCGCTTTGGAAGCAGTGGTTCATCCCTTCGGCGCCCGCGTTCGTTCGCTCGGCCCCTACCTCACCGTGATATCGTCGGTCTAAAGCGTTTTCCAGAAAAGTCGATAGACTTTTCAGTGAGAGAAAACGCGTCAAAACAAGGAGTTAGAGCAATATGACGCTTCGGAGCAAAGTCATCCTGCTCTAAAAAACTTCGTAGAAGAGAGAAATTTCGCGGCTCCCATTCGTCTTCACTCAAGGGGGGCGGGCTTGCGACGCGGTCGTCGAGCCCTGCAGCCCCTTGGTGTCGGTGAGTGAGGAGGGTTGTCGATGGAATTGGCTCGAGGCTTTCGTGGGGGCCTTTCCGGCTGGGCGCTGAGTTCCGCCCTGATGGCTTCGAGCGTTATCGTCTCCATGCCGCTCCTTGTTCCGGCCAACGCGCAGGCGGCGCAGGTTCAATTCACCATTCCGAAGGGACCGCTCAGCCAAGCCTTGGCCGCATTCGGGCGTCAGAGCGGCTTGCAGATTACCTATCTGCCTGCGATTGCACGAGGCAAGTCCTCGCCCGGTATCGCCGGTTCCGCCACGCCGCAGCAGGCGCTGTCGCGCCTTTTGCGTGGCACGGGTCTGTCCTACACCTTCACGAATTCAAGCACGGTCGCGATCACGGCGCCCATCGTCCGGGACGAAACGGCCAGTATTCCCGGCGCGATCGAGCTCGATCCGGTCGTGGTGGAGAGCGGTGGGGATGGCAGCACCGGCTACGTCGCCCGGCGCAGCGTGGCGGGCACGAAGACCAACACACCGCTGATCGAGACCCCGCAATCAGTGACGGTGCTCACCCGCAAGGAACTGACCGACCGCAATGTCCAATCCCTGACGCAGGCCGTCGCCTACACGCCCGGCGTGCGAACGGAATCCGCGGGTTTCGACTCTCGCTTCGACTCCTTCTCCATCCGCGGCTTCGACGTCACCTATAACGGGATCTATCGCGACGGGCTGCGCCTCCCAGGCGCCAACATGGCGGTCTTCAAGGTGGACCCCTACAATGTCGAGAACATCTCGGTGCTGCGCGGCCCGAGTTCGGCTCTCTACGGTCTGGGATCGCCCGGCGGGCTCGTCGACATCACCTCCAAGCTCCCGGTCGACACGCGCTTTGGCGAGGTGGCGCTGGAGGGCGGCAACAGGGACCACATCCAGGGCAATTTCGATATTGGGGGCCCGATCGACGCTCAGCAGACCTTGCTCTATCGCCTGACGGGAACCCTCAGAGACGGCAAGACAGCCAATGTTTTGGGCGGCGGCGATGACAAGCTCGCCAGCCTGGCGCCGGCCTTCACCTGGCGGCCGAACGACCAGACGACATTGACCATCCTCGGCGAATATCTCCAGGCCAAGACGCCGGCCGCCTTCCCCTTTTACACATGGGCGGGTTCACCCTCCAATCAGTATGCGCAAAGCGATCCCGATTATAACAGCCTCGAGCAGAGCCAATATCGCATCGGCTATCAGTTCGAGCACAAGTTCGACGATACTTTCACGTTCCGCCAGAAACTGCGTTATGGCGCCGCCGATACGGAGGTGCGCTTCACCGGGATCACCAGCGTCGATACCGATGCGATGATCGCCAAGCGCTATACCGGCTATGTCCATGACAGATTGAAGGCCTTGGCGGTCGACAATCAGCTCCAGGCCGATTTTTCGACCGGTCCCGTCGAGCACAAGATGTTGGTGGGCCTGGATTATTCCAATCTCACGCTGCGCAGCGGCGTCGGCTACGGGACGGCACCCGATCTCGACCTGACCACGGGCGCCTCGCTGGGGGCTTTCACCGATCCGCCCTTCAATTCCTCCAACATGTCCCAAAGGCAGAACCAGCTCGGCCTCTATGTGCAGGAGCAGGCCAAATATAATAACTGGGTCCTGACTCTGACGGGCCGGCAGGACTGGGTCCGAACCAAGACCTATGAGCGCCTTTCCGATTCACGCCAGAGCGCTAACGACAATGCCTTCACCGGGCGCGTGGGCCTGACCTATCTGTTCGACAACGGCCTCGCCCCCTATGTCAGCTATTCCACCTCCTTCAATCCCAATCTCGGTTCCGCCGACGGCGTCGCATTCAAGCCCACGACCGGCCGGCAGATCGAAGGAGGCGTCAAATACGCCCCCGCCTGGTTCGACGGGATGGTCACCGCGTCCGTCTTCGACATCACGCAGGATGGCGGCATCGTGTCCATAGGCAATGTTTCGACGCAGCGAGGCAAGATACGCGGACGCGGCTTCGAGCTGGAAGCCGTGGCCAATCTCGGTGCCGGCTTCAGCCTGCGCGGCGCCTATACCTTCCTGGACCTGAAGACCATCACCGGCGATGTCGGCACCGTCGGCAAGGTGCCAACCGCAACGCCGCGCAACAGCTTCTCGACCTGGGTCGACTACCAGGCGCCCGGCGATATCGCCCTGGCAGGCTTCGGCGCGGGGCTGGGCTTGCGTTACATCGGCGAAAGCTACGGCGACGCCAAGAATACCTTCAAGAACGATGCGGTCGCGCTTGTGGATGCCAAGCTCAGCTACGATCTCGGGCAGATCAGGCGGGGGCTGAAAGGCTGGGACGTGCAGGCCAATGCCCGCAACCTGTTCGACAAGAAATATGTCACCTGCGAGGCCGGTTTTTGCTACCAGGGGGCTCGCCGGGTGATGACCGCCAGCCTGCGCTATCGCTGGTGACGCCTTGCAGTTCGGCAAGGCTTCCCGTCTCTCGCCCAGCCGGCGGACTTTCCTGACCGGGGGGCTGGCCGCGCTCGCTTCAGGCCTTGGTTCCGCCTCGGCAGCGCCAACGGGTTTGCAATCGGCTCCTTATCCCACGCGCATTGTTTCGCTCGACGATGGCCTGACCGAAACCCTGCTCGGCCTGGGCGTGACGCCGATCGCCATGCCGCAAGTCGAAGCCTGGAACGACTGGGTGGTCGAACCACGCCTGCCGCCCGGCATCGTCGATCTGGGGACCGACCGAGAGCCCAATCTCGAACTGTTGGTGCGGCTTGCGCCGGACCTCATCATCACGACGCCCTACCTGGCTGCGATCGAACCCGTGATGGCGCGTATTGCTCCCACACAGACATTCTCCATCTACGCTCCGCCGGGGGGGCATCCCTATGAACTGAGCATCAAGGAGACACTCCGGCTCGGCGCCTTGCTTGGACGCGACAGCCAGGCACAGGCCCTGATTGCCAGGGGGGCGGCTACAATGAAGCAACTGCGCTCCCGTCTTCGCAAGGCTGCGGACAGGCCGGTGCTGATCGTCAACTTCCTCGACGAGGGGCATCTGCGCATCTACGGCCAGCGCAGCCTGTTCCAGGATGTGATCGACCGCTGCGGCCTTGCCAATGGCTGGACGCGGCCGACCAACTATTGGGGTTTTTCCACCATCGGGCTGGGGGATCTGGCCGTCAGTCCTGAAAGCCGATTTCTCTATTTCGAACCGGTCGCCCCGGGCATCCTCCAAAGCCTCGCAACCAACCCCGTGTGGAACAGCCTGCTGTTCGTTCGCGCCGGGCGCATCCATCGTCTGCCTGCCGCATCGGCTTTCGGAATGCTGCCTTCCGCGATGCGCTTTGGAACGTTGCTGAGCAGCCATCTTGCAGATGTCGAAAACACCCATGGTTGAGACTGCACGTCATAGGGGAGCCACCGTTCTCACCGCGAGCCTGCTCGTTGCAGCGGGCGCCTTGAGCTGGTGGCACATTGCCGGATACCTGCCTGCGGGGTTTGGGCTCGATGCCTTGTGGGCAGGAAATCCCGCCGACACCGCACAGATGCTGCTCGCCTATAGTTTCCTGCCACGCCTCGTCGTCAGCCTCCTGTGCGGCGCCACGTTGGGCCTGGCCGGCGCGCTCTGCCAGCTTTCCTTGCGCAACCCCATTGCCTCACCGACCACGCTCGGCATCGAGGCCGGGGCAAGCCTTGCCCTGAGCGTGGCGATGCTATGGGCGCCATGGCTGTTCGCCTTCGGGCGGGTCTGGTCGGCCCTGGCGGGCGGCGCGCTGGCGGCAGCGGGGGTTCTGGCCCTTTCGTGGCGGCGGGGCCTCGCCCCGATTTCGGTCATTCTGGCAGGACTTGTGACGGGGCTCTTCTGTGCGGCCCTCACGGCCATGCTGACCCTGTTCAAGACGGAGTATCTCGCCGGGCTCTTCATCTGGGGCAGCGGCTCTCTCAGCCAGCAGGGGTGGACGGTGACGGTCAAGCTCGTCCCTGTCCTCCTCGCGGCCGCGCTGGCCGCCGGCATGCTCGCGCGTCCCTTGGCATTGCTGGGACTGGACGATGCCAAGGCACGAAGCCTCGGCCTTTCCGTCGCGACGGCAAGGCTGTCCGCCTTGGCGCTTGCCGTGGTGCTCAGCGTCAATGTCGTGAGCGCGGTCGGCGTCATCGGCTTCATTAGCCTCGCGGCTCCCGTGCTGGCCCGTGCCCTGGGCGCGCGACGGGCCGGGCATCAACTGGCGTGGTCGACTGTGTTCGGTGCCGGCTTGTTGTGGCTCGTGGACCAGGCCGTCCAGTCGGCGGACGCTTTATCGGGGCTGAGCCTGCCGACCGGCGCCGTCACGGCCCTGCTGGGCGCGCCTCTCCTCATCGTCCTGCTCGTACGGCAAAGGAGCGTGCCGCTGGTGCCTCCGGCCGCCGCGGTGGAGAAAGCACCGCCGTCGACCACGACCACGAGCCGTCTCATCGCCGTGGCAGTCCTCCTGCTCATCCTCCTGGCGCTCTCCACGGTGATTGGACGCGACGGCAATGGATGGCATCTGAGCCTGGGGCAGGAACTCGACAGGGTGGTGGCGCTGCGCCTGCCGCGTGCAATTGCAGCTCTGGCCGCAGGCGTGATGCTTGGCCTCGCCGGATGCCTGCTACAGCGCCTGACGGGCAATCCCATGGCCGGCCCGGAGGTCATGGGTGTCAGCGCTGGCGCAGCCTTCGGCCTTGCCATCGCCCTGTTCTCTCTGTCGACCGTCGGCCGGGGCATGCAATTGCTTGCAGCGGCGATCGGCGCCTTCGCCGCATTGGCGGCCATCCTGGCCCTCGACCGCAAGGCGAGCCCCGACAGGGCCCTGATCGCCGGCATCGCCTTCGGGGCCATGTTCGACGCGGTGATCAACGTCTTGATGGCCGGCGGAGATCCGCGTGCGATGCTGCTGTTGAACTGGATGATGGGCTCGACCTATGCGGTGGATACCACTGCCGCGCTCGTGAGCATTGCGACGGCGCTCCTGCTCTTTGGTGGATTGTTGCTGACCGTGAGAATGCTGACCATTCTGCCGCTTGGCAGGGGCATGTCGTCCGCTCTCGGCCTCAATCCCGGCCACAGCCACGTCCTCACCCTGGCTCTCAGCGCTCTCCTTGCCGCCGCGGCGACCCTGATCGTCGGGCCGCTCAGCTTCGTGGGGCTGATGGCACCGCATCTGGCGCGCCGCCTCGGCATGCGCCGGGTTACCGCTGAGCTGGCTGGGGCGGCCCTCATAGGGGCGCTGGTCATGGTCGCCGCCGACTGGTTCGGCCGCACCATCGTTTTTCCTCGGCAAATTCCCGCCGGACTGGCGGCATCCCTGATCGGATGTCCGTCCCTGATCTGGCTCCTAGCGCGAAGGTCCCCATCGTGAGTACAGCAGCCCTCATTGCCGACACGATCCATTTCGATCTGGCGCCTGCGTCGCAAATGTCGCCCTACCGCATTTTCCTGCGCATTCCCAGGGAAGCGCCGCCGCCCCAGGGCTGGCCGATCCTCTATTTCCTCGATGCCAACGCCATTGTCGGGACGGCGGTCGACATCATGCGCGTCCAGTCGGCCTATCCGCGCGGCACCGGCATCATGCCTGGGGTGCTGGTTGGCATCGGCTACCCGACGCCGGAAGCCTATGACAGCGTGCGCCGATCCTGGGACATGGGGCCGCCGCCCGGCCAGACCTACCCGCCCCACACCGAGGGCGGCCCCGAGGTGCGAACCGGCGGAGCCGACCAGTTCCTGGCGTTCATCGAGGACGAACTCAAGCCGGTGATCGCTTCCCGAGCCCCCATCGATGGAAGGCTGCAAGCCCTATTCGGCCACTCCTTCGGCGGCCTGTTCGCTCTGCATGCCTTGTTCCGCAAGCCGGAAGCCTTCTCGGCCTGGGTCGCGGCCAGCCCGGCGATCTGGTGGGAAGGGGCGGGTATCGTGGGTGAGGCCGAACGTTTCGCCGCGCGAAAGGAGGCAAACCCTCCGGGACGCGTGCTGGTGCTGGCCGGCGAGTATGAACAGCGCCTGGCGCCATTCCAGCTCGGCGCGAGCGACGCGGCCGAGCGCGAGCGGGGCTATGCGGAAAGCCGGATCGTCGACAATGCACGGGCCATGGCCGAGCGCCTGGCGAACGTGCCGGGTCTTGAGGCATCCTTCCAATTGCTGGAAGGCGAAAACCACATGTCCGTCCTGCCTGGTGCCCTCAATCAAGCGATCCGCTTCGCCTTCGGCTCCCCCTGAGATCTCTCGAACGCGCAAGGGGCATCTCGCCTCCAGGCTCGCCATCCGCGACGGTGCGGTCAGTCCGGAAGGAGAGACGGCGGCGAAGCCCTGCCGCCGAGTGGAGCGGAGCCGGGCCTGTCGTCGTCCTGGAAGAGAATGCGTTCGCCGGCCCCATCGAGATCCTCATACTGGTCGCTGCTCATCGACCAGAAGAAGGCGCCCAATGCGGCGGCGCCGAGGATGAGCGCGATCGGGACGAGGAAGACGAGGCTGTTCATTTTGCTGCCGCCATGCTCATGCGCTCCACCGGTATCGAGGCCACCTTTTCGACGGTTGGGCCGGCAGGGCGGAGACGAAGGGCGTTGGCGACAACGATGATCGACGAGACGGACATGGCGAGCGCGGCCAGTAAAGGCGTGACATAGCCGGCCATCGCGACCGGGACGGCGAGCGCGTTGTAGACGATGGCGATCACGAAATTCTGCCGGACCAGCCGGTTGGCCCTGTGCGCTATGTCGAGAGCCACGGGAATGGCGACGAGGCTGTCGTGCAGAAACACGAAATCGGCTGCGCTGCGTCCGATGTCCGCCGCGGTCGCGGGGGCCATCGACACATGAGCGGCCGACAGGGCAGGAGCATCGTTGAGGCCGTCGCCCACCATCAGTGTGCGGCGCCCCCCGGCTTTTGCCGCGGCGAGCCGTGCCACCTTCTCGCCCGGCATCAGGCCGGCTGCAAAATCCTCGATGTCCAGCGCCTTGGCGATGCCGGCGACGGCGCTTGGCCTGTCGCCGGACAGGATCTCGACGGAGAGTCCGGCATGGCGCAGCAGCTTCACCGTTTCGGCGGCGCCCGGGCGCAGTGCCTCCGCGATTTCGAAACGAGCCATCTCCCTCCCGTCGCACGAAAGGACCGTGCCGTCCGTGGCATCCTGCATGCCGAGAGCCCAACTCGCCCGGCCCAACCTAAATCGCCGGCCGTCGAGACGGGCTTCAAGGCCGAGCCCCGCCTGCTCGGTCACGTCGGAGGCATCGAGCCGCCGCCCTGCGGCGCCGGGTGCCGCCATCGCGATGGCCTGGGACACCGGATGGTTCGAATGCCGCGCCAGCGCGGCCGCGATCTCCAGGGCTCCGGGAGATACGCCGCGAAGATCGACGCGAGGCGTGCCGATGGTCAAGGTGCCGGTCTTGTCGAAGCAGACGGCCTCGACCTCGGCCAGGCGTTCGATGGCCGACCCATCCTTCATCATGATGCCGGCGTCGAACAGGCGGCGGGCGGCGATGACCTGGACGATGGGAACGGCGAGGCCGAGGGCGCAGGGGCAGGTGATGATCAGTACGGCGATCGCGATGCTGGTGGCGTTGTGCCAGTTTCCGCTGGCGGCCATCCAGCCGAGGAAGGTCACCAAGGCGGCGAGATGCACCACCGGTGAGTAGAGGCGGGCCGCCCGGTCGGCGATCCTGCGGTAACGCGCCCGCCCGTCTTCGGCGGCCTCCATCAGGCGTGTCATTTCAGCAAGGAAGGAGTCTCGTGCACGCGCCGTGGCCATGAGCCTGACGGGCGCACTCAGATTGAGCGCGCCGGCTTGGACGAAGGAGCCGGCCGCCACGGCCACCGGCATGCTTTCGCCTGTCGCCAAGGCGCAATCGAGGCTGGAGCTCCCGGACACGACCTGCCCGTCCACCGGTGCGCGGTCCCCCGCGGCGAGGATGATCGCCATGCCCGGCTCGATCTCGCCGATGGGCAGATAGTCGCGGCTGCCGTCGGGGCGCTCGACGGTCGCCCCGCGAGGAGAGAGCCGCAGCAAGGAGCGAACCACGCTGCGCGCACGCTGGCGCATGGCGTGGTCGAGGGTGCGGCCGATCAGCAGAAAGAAGATCAGGCTGGTCGCGGCATCGAAATAGGCCTGGTGGCCCTGGTGCAGCGTATCGTAGAGGCTGAGCCCGAAGGCAAGCGTGATGCCGATGCTGATCGGCACGTCCATATTGGTGCGGCCATGCCTCAGCGCGGTCCAGGCCGAGCGATAGAAGACGCCGCCGGAATAGAACAGCGTCGGCAGGGCCAAAGCTGCCGATATCCAGTGGAAGGCCTGCCGGGTTTCCGCCTCGGCTCCGGACCAGATCGAGACCGACAGCATCATGATGTTCATGGCCGCAAAGCCCGAGACCGCCAAGGCGCGGATGAGGTGGGCCATTTCCGGATCGAAGCTCCGATCTTCAGCCTCGTCCAGATGCGCCTTGTAGCCCACTGCCGCGAGCGCCGAAATCATGTCGGGCGGCGCCTTGCCGCGCCAGGTGACGGCAACGCGGCGCGTGGTCAGGTTGGCGCGGGCGCGTTCGACATGAGGAAGCCGCGAAAGCGCCCCTTCGATGCTCTGGATGCAGGCGCCGCAATGCATGTCGGGAACGGACAGGCTGGTCTGCCACGATCCGTTGCCCAGATCGCGGCTGGCCAGCGCGATCTCATCCTGGGAACTCGCCCGCCCGATGGCGGCGGCGAGTTCGACGCCATGTGCACAGCAGCTCATTCGATGGCCCGATAGCTGTGCCAGGTCGCATGGCCGAGCAGGGGGAAGATTACGATCAGCCCCAGCATTCCCGTCGCGAGGCTGGCGAGAAACAGGGCCAGAACGATGGCGCCCCACATCAGCATGACCGGCAGATTGCGGAACACCATGGAGATCGAGGTGCCCATGGCCGTGAAGGCATCGACGGGCTTGTCGAGCAGCATGGGAATGGAGAAGGTGCTGATGGCGAAAGCGAAGGCGGCGAAGACGCCTCCGACGACGGTGCCGGTCAACAGCATGGCCCAGCCGATGGGCGTGGTGAACAGCATCTCGGCGACATGGTCGAGACCCGGGAAAGGGCGATAGCCGAAGAACAGGGCGTAGATGATGACGGCCGCCCGCATCCAGGCCAGCATGAGCAGGCACAGGATCGCCCCTGTATAGAGCACCTGGCCGCCGGATCGGGCCCTGACGAACATCATGCTGGTGAGTGTGAACGGTTTTCCGGCCTCCAGGGCACGGCTCTTCTCATAGAGGCCGATGGCCAGCAGCGGGCCGAGCACCATGAAGCCGGCCAGCGCCGGGAAGAGGATGTAGTCGAGGCCGAGCGCGCCGAGTGTCCACACGATGACGACCGAAACCGCGAAGACGACAAGGCCATAGGCCAGGCTGGGACCAGGCCGTTGGATGAGGTCGCGCCAGCCGGCGGCGAGCCAGCCGAAGGCGGCGGATGCCGGCAGATGTCGTCGGCGCCTTTCAGCAGCGGAGAGCAGGATGGCTTCGAGTTGGCTGTTGGATTGCATCATGGAATCCCCCTCAGCATGAGGATTGGGCGGCACCGAACGAGCCCGCATCGCGTGCCTCGCCCGTTGCCTTGTCGTGGGCGACGCAATCCGGCCGCGAGGCGAAAGCCACGTAGATCAGATGCGCATTGGCACCGGCGAACACGGCGACGACCAGCACGCTCAGAACGATCGCCGCCAGGCGCCATGGGCGGGGCTGCGGGCCGGCGGATCGCCCGGTCATGGCTTGGCCGCCTCGAGCGTCGAGACGTAGAGCGCCAGGATCTTCCGGCTCGTCTCCGACAGGCGGCCTTCCCAATGCGGCATATACCCCTGCCGGCCTCCATAGATGGTGGTGTAGAGTGTCTGGCTGTCGCCGCCATAGATCCAGAAGCGATCGGTCAGATCCGGTGCGCCCACATCCGTCTTGCCTTTCGCATTGGCGCCGTGGCATGCGGCGCAGTTGGCGGCGAACACCTCTTGCCCCGCCTCGATCTGCGTGCTGTCGCCCTGCTTGCCGGATAGCGACTGCACATAGGCGACGACATCCTCGATCTTCGCCGCGTCGAGCACGTGCTGGCGGCCGAAGGCCAGCATCTGGGAAACCCTTGTATCGGGATGGCCCGAATTGATGCCGATGCGAATGGTCTCGGCAATGGTTTCGGGCGAGCCGCCCCACAGCCAGCTCTTCGATGTCAGATTGGGGAAGCCGGGACCGCCGGTCGCCTTGGCGCCGTGGCAGGCCGCGCAATTGTCGCGAAAGAGGGTCTGGCCGGTTTCCCTGACCTTTTGCATCAGCGCGGGATCGGCCTCGATCGCGGCGAAGTCCCTGGAGGCGATCTCCGCCTCCCAACTGCTGCGCTCGACGGCTGCCTGCTTGACCTGGTCACTCACCAATTGCTGCTGGTCGATACCGAGCAGGCCCTTGGTATAGGTCGTGACCAACGGAAAAGCCGGATAGAGCAGCCAGCAGATCAGCGAGAATGCAAAACCGAGCGCTAGAAAGACGAACACTACCTTCGGCACCGGGGTGTCGAGTTCCTCGATGCCGTTCCAATCATGGCCGGTGGTCATCCGGCCCGTGACGCTATCGCGTTTGCCTTCCTGCATGGCTCACCGTCCCGGCCGATCAGTCGTATCGAGGATGCTGTTTGCGGCCCTGTCGAATTCCGCCTTCTTGGCCGGCCACAGGGCGTAGATCGTGACCGCGATGGAAAAGCCGATCAGGTAGAAAAGGCCCCAGCTTTTTGAAAAAGCGACGACGCTCTGGTGATCGAAATCCATTTCACTTCTCCGCGACGGTCGGCGGCTGCGTCGCGCCAGCCGCCGGCTTGTAGGGAATGTCGGTTTGTCGGCCGAGGATCTGCAGATAGGCGACCAGCGCGTCCATCTCGGTCAGCTCGCCTGGATTGCCGTCGAAATCCCGGACATTGGTGGCCTCGCCATAACGCTCCTTCACGCCGGTGGAGGCGTCGGCATCCGGAGCAGCCTGGCCATAGGCGTCCGCTGTCGCGTTCTTGACCATGGCGTCGGTATAGGGAACACCCACCTTGCGCTGCGCTGCGAGATTGAGCGACAGGCCGTCGATCGTCAGGGCGTTGGCTGCCAGCCAGCCATATCTAGGCATGACCGATTCCGGCACCACGGCTCGAGGATTGATGAGATGGGCCACATGCCAGGCATCCGAATATTTGCCGCCGAGACGCGCGATATCGGGGCCGGTGCGCTTGGATCCCCACAGCATCGGGTGGTCGTATTTCGACTCCACCGCCAGGGAGTAGGGGCCGTAGCGCTCGACTTCGTCGCGCAGGGTGCGGATCATCTGGGAGTGGCAGGCATAGCAGCCTTCGCGGATGTAGATATCGCGCCCCGCCAGTTCCAGCGGCGTATAGAGGCGCATATCCGGCGCCTTCTCGACCGTCTGATCGATGGTGAAGAGGGGCGCGATCTCGATGAAGCCGCCGATCGACGAGACGACGAGGATGGCGGCGAGGAAAGCGATGGAGTTGCGCTCGAGCTTGCGGTGAATTTCGGGCATGTCGTTACTCCGCCGGCATCGAGGCAAGGCTCGGCACATCCTGCGCCGGGACATCCTGGGACGGCGCATCGTGTTCGCCGCTGCGCCCGGTTTCGGCCTGGCTTGTGCGAATGGTCATCCAGACATTGAGGGAGCCCACCACGGCGCCGGCCAGGAAGAACAGGCCGCCAATGGTGCGGGCGATGTAATAGGGGTGCATCGCAACCAGGCTTTCGACGAAGGAATATTGGAGCGTGCCGCTGTCATTGTAGGTGCGCCACATCAGGCCCTGGATGATGCCCGAATTCCACATGGCGAAGACGTAGATGATGGTGCCGGAGAGGGCGAGCCAGAAGTGCAGCTCGATGAGCCTGGGCGACCACATGGCCTCGCGCTTCCACATCCAGGGCACCAGGGCGTAGATCGACCCGAAGGTGATCATCGCCACCCAGCCCAGCGCCCCGGCATGGACGTGGCCGATGGTCCAGTCCGTGTAGTGCGACAGCGCGTTGACGGGGCGGATCGCCATGAACGAGCCTTCGAAGGTCGACAGCCCGTAAAAGACGGCGGCGACCATCATGAAGCGCAGCGTGGCGTCGTCGCGGACCCTGTGCCAGGCCCCGTTCAGCGTGGCGAGCGCATTGCCGGCCGATGCCCAGGAGGGGACCAGCAGCATCACCGAGAAGGTCATGCCGAGGGTCTGCACCCAATGAGGGAGGGCGGTGTAGTGCAGGTGGTGCGAGCCAGCCCACATATAGAGGAAGGTGATGCCCCAGAAGCTGATGATCGAGAGCCGGTAGGAAAAGATCGGCCGGCCCGCGCGCTTGGGCAGATAGTAATACATCATGCCCAGGAAGCCGGAGGTCAGGAAGAAGGCCACCGCATTGTGGCCGTACCACCACTGCGTCATGGCATCCTGCACGCCCGAGAACAGCGAGTAGCTCTTGGTCGAGCCGAGGGAAAGCGGCACGGCGAGATTGTTGACGATATGCAGCACCGCCACGACCAGGATGAAGGCCATGTAGTACCAGTTGGCGACGTAGATATGCGGTTCCTTGCGGCGCGCGAGCGTGCGGATGAAGATCAGGAAATAGACGACCCACACGATGACCAACCAGAGGTCCGCATACCATTCCGGCTCGGCATATTCCTTGGATTGGGTCACGCCCATCAGGTAGCCGCTGGCGGCGACGACGCAGAACAGATTGTAGCCGAGCAGCACGAACCAGGGGCTGACCTGGTCCGGCAGCCGGGCGCGCGAGGTCCGCTGCAGGACGTGGAAGGAAGTCGCGATCAGCGCATTGCCGCCGAAGCCGAAAATGACCCCGCTGGTGTGAACCGGGCGAAGCCGGCCGAAACTCGCCCAGGCGGCGTCGAAGGTGAGATCCGGCCAGGCCAGGAGTGCGGCCACCCAGACCCCGACGAACATGCCGATGACGGCCCAGATCATGGTGAGGACGATGCCGACCCGGGTCGGATCGTCGTAATATTCCTCCAGGCGCGACGCCGTCGGCTCGGGATCGAAGTAATGCCCGATCAATGCGAAGGTGAGTCCCAGCGCCGCGGCCACCACGATGAAACCGTGCACCCCCAGCGGCTCGCCGCGGCCGCCAACCGCCATCGCCAGGCCGAAGATACCGACCAGGACTACAATCGCCAGCGCCAGCTGACGTTCGCTCACTGTGAGGCGGGAGATCATGCCATCGGCTCCATCGGCCTTCCACTCCGTTGCCGGACCGACAGGTCAGGCCCGAGGATTGACGATTGGCAGATCGCTGGCGGTTCTCCCTTGATTTAGATCAACGTCGAGGCCAGGAAGCGGCCGATTCACAAAATTGACGCTTGGCGACGGTTGATCGGTGGTCCGGGCGTGGCAGCCGAGCTTTCGAAGCGGCCGGCAACTGGCTCGCGCGTACCTCGGTGACATCGCCGCCGTCGACGAGCGTCTGGTGCAAGAATGTCCACTGGCTTTTCGACGCTCTCCGCTGAACGGCAGGCGCGTGTGGCCCCGGAGCGAAGTTCATACGTCGGAAAGGACTGCGTAAAGCGCGTACAGGTGCGAATGCCCCGTTCGCACTCAGAAGAAGGGCATCGGTCCGGGAAAGTTTCCGATCGGCACCCAGTGGGTCACCAGGCCATGCCCAGGCCGCCAATGATGCAGCAGGAAGGCCGGCGGCTCGACATAGGAGGCCGGCACCGAGTCTTCCGCGAGGCGGAGGGCGATGGAGGTTGCGGTGCTCGGCGCGGTCATGAGCGTCGTTCCGGCGAACTGTGCCTGCATGAAACGATGAACATGCCCGCAGAGGACACGTTCGATATTCCCATGGCGAAGCAAGAGCTCGGCCAGTCGCTCGCCACGGAGGCACTTATAGGCGTCGATGAAATGGATGCCGCTCTCGATCGGCGGCTGGTGCATCAGGATGACGGTCGGCTGGTCCGGGCATCGGGTCAGCGCCTGCTCGAGCCAGAGGAATGCCGCGTCATCGATGTCGCCATGATGCTGGCCGGGAACGGTGACGTCGAAGCCGATTACACGCACCCGCCATCGCGCGCCGGTATCGAAATGGAGCGGGCCCGCGGCCGTCGGATACCCGGTTTCACGAAAACAGGCCCTGAAGGCCTCACGCTCGTCGTGATTGCCAGGGATGGCATAAACGGGCTGGCGCAGTCTCGCCAAGGCATGCCGGACGGTCTCATATTCCGCTTCGGTGGCTTCGTCGACCAGATCGCCGCCGATGATCACGAGGTCCGGTTCCGGCCTGAGCGCGTTGAGCGTTTCTACTGCTAGATCGAACATGGCATTGGAATCCACCAGTCCCTGATAGAGGTGACCTTTCTCTCGCAGGTGAGGATCGGACAAATGGGCGATCAGCACTCTTGGCCTCATCAAAAGTCGTGTGTCGAGCCGGGTCACGTTTGCGAAAAGGAGTGACGGATCCTCATGCCGTGAGGCTCTCGACATCCTCGTCGGCCTGCATGATGAAGATCAGCACGAGGAGGATGGTGACATAGAATCTGAAGGCGGGATTCTGGCCGTTCCAGGTCGATGATTGCCACATGGCAAACCACTCTCCGCCGATCACCATGAAGCCGAAGAACCAGACGAGAAACCCGATCGTGGACGCGATGACGGCGTAATTCTTGGCGGCATGAAAACTTTTTGCCGGTGCGTGGCGTGCTTTCCAGAGCGAAGCGCCGGCAAGCAAATACAAGATGCAGGTCATGGCTTCGCCGGCTATGATGAGAATATAGGAGGCATTCCATAGCAGTGGATTGCTGATCGACCGATACATCAGGCTATTACCGGGAAATGTACTGTCCATGGACAGGACATGCTTCACGAATTCGTAGTTCGAGCCGTAGTCGGTGATATTGCCAAAGGTGACGAGAAAGGCGAAAACCGCAAGGCAAAGGCACATGACGATCTTGGCGTAGCGCGTGGACATAGGCTGTGTTTCCTCGATTGAGACGGATGGGCCCTTGACGTGAACAACTCTCCAGCCAGCCCGCCACGGAGCGGCAGCATCGTTCTCACGGCCAGTGCGAAGGCTTTTGCGGACGGGGCGGGCATAGGGAAGGCCCTTCTCGCCGTGAACCTGCCACCGGAATGCGTGGTCGGCGATTGGGTGACTGTCTCCGGCTTTGATTTTGCCGTGTTACGTCGCCGCTGGATCTGCGTGGACGATGCCGCCAGCCTGGAGATCACACTCGACCATCCCGCGGGTCGCGGCCCACGCTGACAGGGCGTGCGGATCTGCCTTCGCCGTCCGGCAAAATCGCTTTGCGGCATCGGGTCTCCATCGAGAAGCTCGGACATCCGAACACCTCAGGCGGTATTGCGCATGCGATCTGGATTGCGAAGTCGTTGAACACAGGTCAGGGCGAGGGCTCGCGAGGCGTCGACCACCAGCATGCCCTCCGGCACCACATCTTCCGCCGCGACGGGAAGCTCCGTACAGGCGAGAATGACCGCTTCCAGGCCCTCGTCCCTGCAGCGCGCGAAAGCCGACGCGCAGGCATCTTTCGCCTGTTCGAGGTTCCCCAATTTTACCTGGCGGATCGCATCGTCGACGGCGTTCTGGAAGGTTGGCGCCGCGGGATTACGGCAAGTGAAGCCCGCCTCCTCCAGGCGTTTCTGGTAGAAACCCGACCGCAGGGTCCCTCGGGTCGCCATCACGGCGGCGCGGTTCCCCTTGTACCGGCGATGCAACTCGTCGATTGCCGCATCCGCGATGTGAACGATTTCGGCTCTGGAGCCGGCAGACAGGGCATCGTACCAGTGATGGGCCGTGTTGCAGGCGATGGCGATGATTTCGACGTTGAGACTGTTGAGCATCTCGACCGCTTCGAGCAGCCAGGGGAGGGGCCTGTCGCTGCCCTCGCGGATCGCTGCCGACCGGTCCGGTATCTGCGGCACGCTCAGGATCGCCATGGAGATATGGTCGGCATCGTTTTCGGCCGGAACCGCGTCGATCGTCTTGCGATAGAAATCCGCTGTGGCAAGCGGACCGAGACCGCCGACGACGCCGAGGCGTGGCCGCAGGAGCCGCCCGGTCATGCCGCGGCTTCCGCTTTGGGCACGTTGAGGGCGAAGCCTTCGCTCTCATCGATCGGATGCTGCGCCGAATCCCTGGGCGCGATCGCCGCCGTCGCCGCGGCGATGGTCGATACGACCGTCAGCGTCCGCATGGTATCGGTCAGCGCGTCGATGGTGAGAAACAGCACGAAGGGCGCCTCGAACGGCAGATTGAGATGGGCGCACAGGATCGCCATCTGCGACAGCGTGACCGCGCCGCTCATCCCGGCGGTGGTCAAGCCCACCAGGATCGAAGCACCGGCGATGTAGATATAGTCGTTCGTGCTCAGCGAACGGCCGTAGAGCTGGGCAATGAACAGCGAGCCGCACACGAACAGCATGATCGGCCCGGTGCGCAGCATGGTGACATGGAGCGGCACCAACATCTCCACGACGATGCGGTTGAAGCGCAGGCGCTCGCCCACCAGGCTGATGATCCAGGGAATGCTTGCCGTGCTGGAGCGGGTTGCGATGGCGATCATGAACAAAGGCTGATGCGCCTTGAAGGTTGCCCACAGGGTCTCGCCGCTGCGCAGCCATACCACGAGCAGCGAGATCATGATGATGATGCCGGTTGCGATGGCGAAGGTCAGGATGAAACCAACCATCAGCATGAGAGGCTCGACGCCGGTCGAGGCGGTCTGGCTTGCGATGATCGCGAAGGACGCGAGAGGCAGGAGGACGTTGAACCAACCCGTCATGATCAGGCAGGCCCGGTAGATCGTCTCGAGGGCGTTGGCGAAGCTGACGGAGGTGGCCGCCGGCACGCGGCCGATGCCGATGCCGAACAACAGGCAAAAGACCAGCACTTGCATGGTATTGCCCACCGACAGCGAGTTGAAGATATTGCTGGGGATCAGTTCCAGCAGGCCGGAGAACGCGCCCTGGTCCGGCGCGGCCTGGCTCGGCGGGGCCAATGTCATCTGCAGGTCCGTGCCGACGGGCCCTCTGCTGTTGAGCACGGTGCCAAGCTGGATGCGTTCCTGCACGTCGGTGATGACGCCCGGCTTCAGCAGCAATGTCACCGTGCCCGTGATCGCGACGGTTGCCACCGATACCACCACGATCGCCATGACCACCTTGGAAAGATAGGCGGCCGTTTGCGGATCCCGGGTCATCGACTTGATCGCGAAGACCGTCGCCGAAACGATCAGCGGCAGGACGATCATTTTCAGGAGGTTGAGGTAAGCGTCGCTGATCGGGGCGAGGGACTTGGCGAAATCAGGCAGATAGGCGCCGCAGAGGGCGCCGAGAACCACCGATGCGATCACCGTCCAGGGCGATTGGGAGATACGCCGCAAGCCTGCATTCCAGGTCCACGATTTGTGCTCGCTCGGAAGGGACACGGAGCTCATGGGGTCAGGCCTTGCGCAAGTAGCGATCCACCAGTTCGTCGGCCGTCATGGGCTTGTCGCGTCCCGACAGTTCGAGGAACAGATTGACGAATTCCAGGAGGTGGGGAGAGTCGCGGCGTACGCCGATCGCAATGGTGTCGGTCAGATCGGTCAGAGTAACCGATCGCGCCACGATGGTGAGTGACGGATCCTCGTGCAACAGGCGCTTGATTTCCAGATCATCGCGATAGGCCGCGTCCACATGGCCGTCCCGCACGGCTGTGACCAGTTCCTGCCAGGCCAGGAAAGTCCGCACCTTCGCCTTGGTGAAATTGTTTCGCGCGTAATATTCGAACGATGATCCGGCGATCACACCCAACTCGCCGTCGAAAGAGCGCACGACGTCTTCCGGCTGCCTGCCATCGGCGAGGATCGCGAAACGAACCCGATTGATGATAAGGGCATGGCTCAACTGGGCGTAGGGACGCGAATAACTGATGTTTCGCGCCCGGCCGAGGGTGCGGCTGAGCTTGGCGACCACGATGTCGGCGCGGCCCTGCTCGATGAGCGCGACCGCGCCATCGAAAGTGGTGGGACTGCGGTCGAGCACCAGCTTCACGCCGAGGGCCGCGGCAAGTTGCTGGCTGGTGTCGGCATCGATGCCCTGCGGCTTGTCGTTGCTCCCTCCAAAGAACGGAAAGGACTGGAAACCCGGCATGGCAACGACGAGGGTTTGGCGGGCGAGAATTGCATCAATGTCCCCGGCCAGCGGCGCTGCGGGAGGCCCATCGGGCTGCTCGGGCTGCGCTGCTGCCGCAACCGGCGGAATGGCAAGAACAGGTGCTGCTAGAAAAAGAACGCGCCTGCTGATCATGATGCCGTGCAATCCCGAAAAGAAACAAGACTCACATCAAATTTGAATAAGCAACGAAACCCGGGACTTCCCTGCAGCACAACGCGTCGCCTTTCCAATCTACACTACATTCCTAGCCGCAGCTCGAAGCCCAAAGGAGACGCCCCGTTATGATTCAAGCAATGAATGGCCGTCGATCCGATCGAAACCATGTCGGCGGAGAACTGGCTGCTCATGCTCTCGGTCCGAAACTCCCAAGCCTCGCATAACATTGCAGCTAGGCGCGTTTTGTAAATTTAAATCTAGTGTAGCTGCAGTTGACCTTAGATGATGATTGAATTTTTACAAGGTAGCGCAAGGACAAAATTTCCTGTGAGTGCAGCTGCCTATGGCTTTTTACGCATGACGCTGACGATGCGTGCCCTAGGGGCATCGTCGGATCTTTTCCTTTCGAGAAAAGAGGTCCTTTGTTCAGGCATCTAAAGTTAAAATACACGTAAAGATATATAAATATTATCTAGTAAACTAATAATTTCAAACTTATATAAAACTTGAAATTATAGTTCTTTTATTGCTTCGAAAAATCAGGATGTTTTGTAAAAAGGCTTGGATAAGGGCCATACTGTCGGTCTGCCGGGCCCAGGTCAGCTTCCGAATGGCCCGCTCCCCTGGCTTGAAGGCGCCATGAGCGCCATCTTGGACGGAAGCATCGATTTTGTCGCAAATTGTGCGGCGCAGCAAAATCGGCACATCCTTCGACAAACTCTGCCCTTGGCGGGCACACTTTCAGGACAGGCTTCGAGCAATCTGGCCCGCAACGAGGGCGTTCCGCAGGCGGAACGCCGGCAGATGCAAGGCTTGGAGCTCCGAATTGAAGAATGCAAAGGCAATCATAGGGTTGGCTGGCCTGGCAATCCTGGTGGGCGCGAGCGCAGCCGGATGGAGCCGGTATCAGGCGCGAGCGGCGGTGACGCAGGCTCCCGTCCGTCTCGCACCTTCGGTCGTGGTCTCCCAGCCCCTGAAGATGCGTGTCAGCGACATGCAGGAGTTCGCCGGTCGTTTCCAGGCCAGTGCAATGGTCGAGATCAGGGCGCGGGTGCCGGGCTATCTGGATGCCATCAATTTCGAGGACGGACAGCTGGTCGAAAAAGGCCGCGTGCTCTTCGTCATCGACCAGCGTACCTATCAGGCCTCGCTCGACATGGCCAACGCCCAACTCAAGAGCGCCAGGGCGCAAGCGGAGCTGGCCGGCCAGGAACTGGACCGAGCCCGTCAACTGGCCGGCACTGCGGCCGTATCACGTGCTACGCTCGATCAGCGGCTGCAGCAGAAGGCAGCTGCCGATGCCGCGCTCGAGACCGCACGGGCCGCCCTGCGCCGGGCTGAGCTGGATCTCGAATTCGCGACCATCCGTGCCCCTATTGCCGGGCGGGTCTCCAATCGGCGGCTGGATGTCGGCAGCCTCGTCTCCGACAGTGGCACGGTGCTCACCACCATCGTGGCGCTCGATCCGATCGACTTCGTCTTCGACATGAGCGAACAGGATTTTCTGCGCCATGAGCGCGCCATGAAGGCGGGAGCCATGCCGTCCATGCGCGACAAGGGCGTTGCGGTCCAGGCTCGCCCGGATGGAGAGGCGGCCTGGTCCAATGACGGTGTCATCAGTTTCGTCGACAATCGATTGGAGCCGGGTGCCGGTACCATCCGTGCCCGCGCCACGCTCGCCAATCCGAGCCTTGCCATTACGCCCGGCCAATTCGGCCGGGTTCGCATGGCCGCCTCCGCCGACTATCCGGCGTTGCTGGTCCCGGAGACCGCCATCCTTACCGACCAGGCGACCCGCATCGTGCTGAAGCTGGGCGCCGACAGCACCCTTCAGGCCACGACCGTCGGCCTCGGTCCCAGCCGGCCGGATGGGTTGCGGGTGGTGACCAGCGGGCTCGGTCCGGACGACCGTATCGTCGTCAACGGCCTGCTGCGGGCGCGGCCCGGCCAGAAGGTCGCGCCCCAACCGGGCAGCATCGCAACCCAGACCGCAGGCCTCTCGGAGTAGACGATGCGCATCGCCCACCTTTCGATCGATCGCCCGATTCTGGCGACGGTCATGTCCGTCCTCGTCGTGATCATCGGCATCGCGGCCTTTTTCACCTTGCCGCTGGCGCAATACCCGGAGATCGCCCCGCCGACGGTCGTGGTTCAGGCGCAATATCCCGGGGCTTCGGCCGAGACGGTGGGCGATACGGTTGCCGTGCCGCTCGAGCAGGAGATCAACGGTGTCGAGAACATGCTCTACATGTCCTCGCAGGCGACCGGTGACGGCCAGTTGACCCTCACCGTGACCTTCCAGCTCGGTACCGACCTGAACGAGGCCCAGGTGCTGGTGCAGAACCGGGTGGCGGTGGCCGAGCCTCGCCTGCCGGAGGAGGTTCGCCGCCTCGGTGTCACCGTGCGCAAGACCTCGCCTGACCTCTTGATGGTCGTGCAGCTCTTCTCCCCGGACGGCTCGCGCGATCCCCTCTACATGGCCAATTATGCCACGCTGCGCATCCGCGACGCCCTGCTGCGCCTGGCGGGCGTCGGCGATGTCCGTCTCGTCGCGTCCCGCGACTATGCCATGGTCGTGTGGCTCGATCCGGACAAGGTATCGGCGCATAATCTCTCGGCGGGCGAGGTGGTGGCGGCCCTTCGGGCGCAGAATGTCCAGGTCTCGGCGGGGGTTATGAACCTTTCACCGGTGCCGCGGCAAGGGGCATTCGAACTGAATGTCGAAACGCTCGGGCGGTTGACCGACAAGGAGCAGTTCGAAAACGTCGTCGTGCGCACCGACGCGGCGGGGCGCGTCATCCGCATCCGGGACGTCGCCCGCGTCGAGCTGACGGCGCAGAGTTTCCGCGGCACGGCCTATCTCAATGGCCAGCCGGCCCAGCCGATCCAGATTTTCCAGCAGCCGGGATCCAACGCCATCGAGACGGCGGAACGCGTCACCGCCGCCATGGCGCGTCTCGGCGCGGAGATGCCGAGCGGCCTGCGCTATGCCATTCCGTTCAATCCCACCGAATTCGTCGCCGAGTCGGTTCGCGAGGTCTACAAGACGATCTTCGAGGCCATCGGCCTGGTCGTGCTGGTGGTGCTCCTCTTCCTGCAAACCTGGCGTGCCGCCATCATTCCCATCCTGGCGATCCCGATATCCCTGGTCGGCACCTTTGCGGTCATGGCGGCGCTGGGCTACTCCCTCAACAACATTTCCCTGCTCGGCCTGGTGCTCGCGATCGGCATCGTGGTCGATGACGCCATCGTCGTCGTCGAGAATGTCGAACGCCACCTCGCGGCCGGACTTTCGGCACGGGAGGCGGCCCACCGCTCCATGGACGAGATCGGCGGTGCCCTGATCGCCATCACCCTGGTATTGTGTGCCGTCTTCGTGCCCGCCGCCATGATGTCGGGGATTTCGGGGCAATTCTTCCGGCAGTTCGCCGTCGTCGTCGCGGCGGCCACCGCCATCTCCGCCTTCGTTTCACTGACGCTCAGTCCGGCGCTGTGCGCGCTCCTGCTGAAACCGCATTCAGCCGAAGGGCCGCAGCGACGGCGCTTCCTGCCGGCGCGCGTGCTCCAGGGCTTCTTCGGTCTCTTCAACCGCGGCTTCGACCGTCTGTCCATCGCCTATGGCAGTGTGACCCGGCGGCTCCTGCGCGTCAGCGTTCTCGTCCTCGCCGCCTATGCCGGCCTCGTCGGCTTCTCGGGCTGGCAATTGGCCCGTGCACCCACCGGCTTCATTCCGGTGATGGACCAAGGATACATCATCAATGCCGTGCAGCTGCCGCCGGGCTCGGCCCTCGGCAGGACCGATGCCGTGATGAAGGAGGTCTCGCGCAGGCTCCTCGCCACGGAGGGCGTGGCGAACGTCGTGGCCATCGCCGGGCTCGACGGCGCCACCTTCACCAACGCCTCCGGCAGCGGTATCGCCTTCACCATCCTGAAGCCTTATGCGGAACGCGAGCGGCAGGGGCTGACCACCGACCGGATCATCGCCTCGCTGCAATCGCGTTTCGCCGACCTCTACGAAGCGCGCATCATCCCGATCAAGCCGCCCTCCGTGCGCGGCATGGGCAATGCCGGCGGCTTCAAGCTGATGGTGCAGGACCGCAACGGCCAGTCGCCCCAGGCCCTGGAGGCGGCGGCCCAGCAGGTGCTGGCGGCCGCGGCGCAGGCGCCCGGCATTGCCAACGCCTTCTCGCCGTTCAACACCGCCACTCCCAGGGTCTATGCCGATGTCGATCGCATCAAGGCGCAGATGCTGGGAGTGCCCGCCGGACGCATCTTCGAGGCGCTCGAAGTCTATCTGGGCTCGGCCTATGTCAACGACTTCAACATGCTCGGGCGGACCTTCCAGGTGCGCGCCCAGGCCGATGGGCGCTATCGCACCGACCTTGCGTCGATCGGCAATTTCAGGATGCGCGGCGATAGCGGCGCCATGGTGCCGCTGAGTGCGGTGGCGAGTTTCCAGGAGCGCTCGGGGCCCTATCGCATTCCCCGCTTCAACCAATATCCGGCGGCCGAGATCCAGGGCGCCGCGGCGGCGGGAACCTCGACTGGCGCCGCCCTCGACCGCATGGAGCAGATCGCGCGCGACAACCTGCCGGAAGGCTTCGCCTTCGAATGGACCGAGGTGGCCCTCCAGGAGCGGCTGGCCGGCAATACCGGCCTTCTGATCTTCGGCGCCTCCGTCGTCTTCGTCTTTCTCCTGCTGGCGGCCCAATATGAGAGCTGGACGCTGCCGCTCGCCGTCCTGCTGATCGTGCCCGTATGCCTGCTCTCGGCCGTGAGCGGCCTGCTGATCTTCGCCATGGATGTGAACATCCTTGCCCAGATCGGCTTCGTCATCCTGATCGGGCTGGCGGCCAAGAATGCCATCCTCATCGTCGAGTTCGCCCGACAGGCCGAAGCGGAAGGGCTCGGCCGCGTCGAGGCGGTGGTGCAGGGCGCACGCATCCGCCTGCGGCCGATCCTGATGACCTCGCTCGCCTTCATTCTCGGCGTCCTGCCGCTGTTCCTGGCCACCGGCGCCGGTGCCGAGATGCGGCAATCGCTGGGCACGGCCGTCTTCTTCGGCATGATCGGCGTGACCGCCTTCGGCCTTGTCTGCACGCCGGTCTTCTATGTGTTGTGCCGGCTGCTCGAAGGAGGGGCCCGCCGAAGACCCGTCGCGACCCCGATCGAGGTTTCCTAGGGCTCAGCAATTATAGTTTCACGCCGGCGCTCGCCAGGAAGCTTTCCATGCGGTTGTCGACCTCAGCCTTCGTCTCCGCCCATGCCGGGAACGACTGGAGAAGATTGTCGTGCCAGGCGATCAGGTTCGGATATTCCTCGAACGGAAACTTTGCACGACCGACCTGGGAGAAGGGCGCCGCGATATCGATATCGGCAAAGGTCAGCCCATTGCCGACCATGAACCGGCGGCCTTCAAGATGCCGGTCGAGCACCTTCGCTGCGGCGCGGATCTTGCCCTCGGCAAATTTGATGAGGGACTCATCCTTCGCAATGCCCATGACCGTCTTGCCCACGCGCTCATCGAAGATCGTGGTGGTGAAGGTGCGCCACTGCTCGCCCGACCAGAACATCCACTGAAGCACCTGGAAGCGCTCCTCCTGCGTGGTTCCGACCAGCGGCGAGTTCACCTTGCCGGCGAGATACAGATTGATCGCAGAAGCTTCCCAGAGAATGGTGTCACCATCCTCCAGAACCGGTGTTAGACCGTTGGGATTGAGGCGAGACTTGAACTCGTCCGTTTGGCTCTCGCCCTTGAAGAGGTCGACGCTAACGCGTTCGAGTTGAATGCCCATGATCTTCGCGGCGGTGGTCACGCGACGCAGGCTGCCCGAGCCGGCATCACCATAGATCTTGATTGTCATGACTGTCCCTTTCGGTTCCGATCCCGTGAACGGGTGGCCGAACGCCAGTTCTCATATGCCTACTGAGAATGAAAGCCGCGCTTGAAGAATGCCATCTATTCTTTAACGGAATTTATTGTGATGGTCGCGACGGGAGGGATACAGGGATGGATAAGCTCGATGCGATGCGGATGTTCGTGCGCCTCGTCGAAAGCGGAAGCTTTTCGAAGGCAGCGCGAGACCTGAACGTCAGCCAACCCACGGTCAGCAAACAGCTGGCCGCGCTCGAAGCGCGGCTCGGGACCCTACTCCTCACGAGAAGTTCGCGCGCTCTTGCCGTGACGCCCGCAGGGCAGGACTATTACGAGGCCGCCGTCCGTATCCTTCAGGATCTCGACTTCATCGAAGAGAGAATCCTTCAAGGGCAGTCGGCCCCTTCGGGACTGGTCCGCGTGACTCTCTCCCCGGCTTTCGGGAGGATGTTCGTCATTCCCCGTCTGGCGGATTTCAGGACCCGTTTCCCTGATATCGCGATTGAGATGGAAGTGTCCGGGCGGCACGTTAATCTTATCGAAGAGGGAATAGACGTCGCGATCCGGATCGGTCGGCTCTCGGATTCCGCACTCGTCGCCCGGCACATCGGCGACATGCAGATGATAACCCTGGCCTCCGCCGATTATCTGGCCCAACACGGCACGCCGCAAACGCTGGATGAGCTTCGCACCCACCAGCGCATCAGCTATGTCTACCAGGGAGAAATCATCGGGTGGGGTTTCCAGGTAGACGGCCGTCAGGTCGCAGTCGACGGTGGGGGAGCGTTCCGCACGAACGACGCTGAGCATATCCGCGGCGCGGTCCTTGCGGGCCTCGGCATCGCCCATCATGCGAGTTGGCTATTCACGGATGTGCTGGCCTCAGGCGCGGTCGTCCGAATTTTGGACCAGCATGCCCCACCGCCTTTTCCGATCAGCGCAGTCACCGTCGCCGGGCGGCGCATGCCCTCCCGAGTGCGGCAATTCATCGATTTCCTCGCTGCGATTTGCGCCGAGGAGCCGGAATTAAGGATCGGCGGGGGCTAGAGCAAAGTGCGATTTCTCCGAACCGCACTTTGCTCTCTAATTCCTTGTTTCGACGCGTTTTCTTAATCGAAAAGTCTATCAACTCTTCTGGAAAACGCTCTAGCGCCTCATGGAGCGGTCGGCTCCGGGTAGGTTGGCCCTGCGCAGCAGGGTATCGGAGGACGCTGAAAAGGGCCTTGTGCGGCATCTCGTCCGGTCGGCAGGAAAAGTGTCGCAAGCTATGGCGCGAAATCGGCCCGATACAATTGGATACAGTTCGGGGCGATTTGCCGGGCGGGCCGGTCTACCCAGCCCACGACGACGCCATTACAATGGAGCATGGAACAGGGGGCGATCGGTGCATCGCAAGGAGCCGGTCTTGTCCCGCTCGCCCTAGGCCGGAGTGTCACCCATGGAATCGGTACCCCATATCGTCGTGGTCGACGACCATCGTGACATTCGCGACCTCGTCGGCAAATATCTCGCCCAGCATGGCTACCGCGTCAGCGTGGCCGAAAACGCTGCGGCGCTGCGGCGTCTGCTGGAGCGCAATGCGCCCGACCTCATCATCCTCGACGTGATGATGCCTGGCGAGGACGGCTTGAGCGTTTGCCGCCATCTGCGCAGCACCACGGTGGTGCCGATCATTTTCCTCACCGCCATGGTCGATGACACCGACAGGATCATCGGTCTCGAAATGGGGGCGGACGACTATCTCACCAAGCCGTTCAATCCGCGCGAATTGCTGGCGCGGATCAAGGCGGTGCTGCGCCGGGTCAACAGCCTGCCGCCCCAGCGCGGTGCCTTGAAGGCCAAGACCCTGCGCTTCGATCGCTGGCAGCTCAATGTCGGCCGCCGCGAGCTTGCCGGTTCGGACGGTGTCGCCATTCCCCTGAGCACGGCCGAGTTCCGGCTACTGACGGCCTTCCTCGACCATGCCGGCCTGGTGCTGAGCCGCGATCAATTGCTCGATCTCACGGTCGGCCGGGCCGCCGACACATTCGACCGGAGCATCGACAACCAGGTCAGCCGGCTGCGCAAGAAGATCGAGTCCGACCCGAAAAACCCCATGCTCATCAAGACCCATTGGGGCGGCGGCTACAGTTTCACCGCGGAGGTCGAACAGGCATGATGGCCTTGTGGCGGCGCAGCCTGGCTGCCCAGATCATAACATTCATGCTGCTGGCCCTGGCGGTATCGCAGGGCATCGGCTTTCTCGTCTCCTGGGACGAGCGCGGCCAGGCCATGCGCGCGGCGGCCAAGGGCGAGTTCTTCAGCCGGGCTGCTTCGCTGGCTTTGTCGTTGAATGCGACGCCGGATGCGGTCCATGGCGACATCCTTGCCGTCAGCGGCACCATTTATTCGCGCTTCTGGTTGTCCACCCAGGAGCCAGTCGACGCGACGGCCTGGGCCAAGGACGCCTGGAAGCGCCTTCACGAGCCCCTCCCGCCCGCCAAAATGCCCGGCCATCCCAAGCCGAACCGTGGCCCGGCCATGGCGACCGTCCCGGAAATACCAACCGGCGCCGCTTTCGCCAGCGAACCGTCCCGCTGGATGGAGATCGCACCCCAGTCCTGGCTGCTCGCCCGCCCGGCCAAGTTCCAATATCTCGACACCGCGATCGGCATGGGCCTGGCCGTCCAGCTCGACCGGGGCATGTGGCTCAACGCCGCTTACGCCAAGAACTATCATAACGCCTTCTGGACCTCGCAATCGGCCCTTTCTCTCGGCATCACGGCGCTGGTACTGTCGGTCATTGCCGTGTTGGTGGCCCGCGGCATCGCCCGGCCGATGCGGCGCCTGGCAACCGCGGCGGAACTGCTCGGGCGAGGCGAGGCCGTGCCGCCTTTGCCGGAGTCCGGGCCTGACGACATCCGCCAGACCGCCGAGGCCTTCAACCGCATGCAGGCCCGGCTGCAGCGCTTCGTCGAAGACCGCACCCGCATGCTCGCGGCCATCGGACATGATTTGCGCACGCCGCTGACCTCCTTGCGCCTGCGAGCCGAATTCGTCTCCGACCCGGAGATCCAGGACAAGATGCTCAAGACCATTGCCGAGATCCAGACCATGACGGAATCGGCGCTGGCCTTCGCGCGCGAGCAGGCAACGGCCGAGACAACCCGCACGGTCGATCTCTCCGCCCTGGTGGAAAGTCTGTGTGACGATCTGGTCGAGATCGGCCAGAACGTGGCCTTTCTCGATGGTCCGAAGATCAGTTATCGCTGTCGCCCCGATGCGCTGCGGCGGGCCGTCCGCAATCTGGTCGAGAATGCCGTGCGCTATGGCGAGCGCGCGCGGGTCACGCTGGCGCGCTCGGCCGAGAGCATCGACATCGTCATCGAGGACGACGGGCCGGGCATACCCGAGGGCGTCGGCGACCAGGTTTTCGCTCCCTTCTTCCGTCTCGAGCATTCGCGCAACCGCGAGACGGGGGGAGTAGGACTTGGCCTCTCGATCGCCCGGGCCATCGCCCGCCACCATGGCGGGGACATCCGGCTCTTCAACCAGGCCAAAGGCTTGCGGGCGGTGATCGGTCTGCCGCTCGTCACGGCCCGCAATGCCCGGGCCAGGGCTTGACCCGCCAGGCATCGGCGTCGTCTTCCCCGGCCGCATGTGAGGCAGAATCCCTGCCTGGAGCAAAGCGCGATTCGTTGAACCGCACTTTCTCTCTATCTTTTGCTTCGGCGCGTTTTCTTCGTCGAAAAGTCCATCGACTTTTCTGGAGACGCTTTATTCGACCATCGGCAGGGACATGTGCCGCGGCATCGCCGCCGCCGGATCGGCGATTGCAGCGACCGACGTAGGATGGGCCGAGCCTTTGGCATGGGGATCCGGTCCGACGAGCAGGCTCACGGCGATGATCATCGGAATCGAGGCGATGACGAGGATATCGAAAAGCGTCCCGCCCGCGCGGCGATAGGCGATGGCGGCAGGGCCGTCCAGTTTCTCATAGGCCGGATCTCCGACGAAAGGCACCTCATCGTCGACGACCTTCGATCGCGTGGAAAAATCTGCAAAGGATGTCACGGTCTTGCCTCCAGTTGCATGGCACGACCGTAAGCACCCTTTGTCGCGGGACTTCGCCGGCTGGGTCGAAATTTGTCGAAAAGCTTGTACCCGCGCGCCCTGTGACATTTGGATACCGTGGTTCGGCATTGTCCGCCCGGAGCTGTCGCAGCCGGCATTCGTTTGCAGGATCCGCGGAAAGCCGGAGTAGTTCTGCCTGCTCCGGCTTCGATGGAGACCTGCGACACTTTCTTACAAAACAACCCGCTTCCCGACAAACTTGTGAGGCAATTGCCGATTATTAACAAAACAACGGCAATAGAAACGTGTCACCCGATCGGTGTTGATCGATTATAGATCGGACTTGCAATTCCTTTAATGGAAACAGGAAATATCACGTTCGGCGTTGCCGAATTACTCTCTAACTCGCTTTTCTTCATTGCTAAAATCCATAATTTTGGAAGGAGCGAAAGCAAAATGGCGAGGCAAAATGAGCGACCAGATACTCACTGTTATACTTCCAGCCGCAAAATACATTTATATTGTTTCTGTAATATCCTTTCTCACGGTCCAGGCTTTAATCACCTATCGCTATTATAATGGTTGAATAAAGCATTATTCTCATCTTCTGGTATATTTGAGCGGAAGACGTTTCTCGGCCCGTATCAATGATGCGGGCCGAGCGCGTTTTTTTGCGCCTTCCATGGCAGGATCGTCTCTCCATCGCCGGCATGAGCGCTGCAAAGGCTTAGGCGGGCGCCCCTCGGAAATGGCGGATTGCCCCCTTGTCGACAATGAAGGATATAGCGCTGAGGCCGCGCAGATTACCATCTTCGTCGAAGGTCACCGAGCCATAGGGCGTGTTCCAGCTGCGCGCTCGCATGGCTTTCCCGAGCTCGGCTCCGTTCAGTTCAGGAAAAAGCGCGATTGCCTGCAGGGCGACCGTCAAGGCAATGACGGATGTCGGCAGATACCCCTGGACGGGCGCATCGCCATTCTCACTCAGCAGGGCCGAGAGGATCTGCGTCGAGATGCGGCATCCTTCGGCTGCTTCGACCGCCCGTTCGACGAAACTGGGTGTATAGCAATCGTCACCGACGGATATTGTGCAGTCGAGTCCCTGTTTTCGCACACCTCTCGCGACATCGGCGCAGAATTCATGAATTCCTGCGATATAGAGCGTGGAAACCGTGGACGGCAACGCTGCAAGACCGGTATCGTCGGCAATTTCGACCACGGCCGGAGCGTGACCCGCCGCTTCGAGGCGTTGCCGCAGCTCCGCTGCAAGCGCCTGGCTATAGGCCTGACGCTCAAAGCAGATCGCGGGGTGCTCTCCGGGGGGAGCGATGGTCACCATGGACCGCGCCGTCCGGCCATCCGTGCCGAAAGCCCGCAAGACCCCGGGCCAACCCCGTGGATTCAGATGGGGGTGGCTGGTGGCCGGAGCGATGAAAGCCATGTTGCGGGCGGCATAGACGGGGACGGCGGCAACGGCAGCCGCCGCGCTGAGATGTCCGACGACGATGGGAACGCCGCTGTCGGCCAGGCGTCGGGCCGCCTGAACCGCCGCCTTTGGGTCGCGTTCGTCGTTCTCCCAGACATAGGAGGCTTCGACGCCGAGCCAGGCCTTGGCCACCACGAAGGCCTCGAGCAGTTCCTGCGTGTGAGCGCCCCCGTCATTGGCAGCCAGGCCGATGCGCAGATGCTTGTTCAAGAATGAAGCCCTCCGAATGGCAGGAAGCCGGCCATCATGCAGCCTTGACGGGAGCGGCGGCCAAGAGGCGCGCCTGCGCCGCCATAGTTCATGCAGCACCTGCAAGCAGTTCGGTTCTGGACTCGCTCAAGGCCGTGCAGCGGGCGATGATCTCGATCCCTTCCTCCAGAAGGGCCTCGGGCGTTGTCAGGGGCGGCAGTAGTTTGAGCGTGTTGCCATGCGGCCCGCAGGTTTCGACGATGAGTCCTTGTTCGAAGCAGGCCCTGGACACCGCGTCGGCGCGGCCCTCGGTGGAAAAGCGCAGGCCCAGCATCATGCCCCGGCCCACGACGCTCACGCCGCGATGGCGCGAGGCGATTTCGTTGAGCCCCGAGCGCACGATGACGGCATTGGCGCGGACCTCGCCGATGAAATCGCCGGTGAGCCAGTAATGCCGGATGGCGGCGGTCGCGGTCACGAAGGAAAGGTTCGAGCCGCGGAACGTGCCATTGTGTTCGCCGGGCGCCCATTGGTCGTGCTCGCTGCGTATCAGCAACAGCGACATCGGCAGCCCAAAGCCGCTGATCGACTTGGAGACGCAGATGAGATCCGGCTTGATGCCGCTGGCCTCGAAGGCGAAGAAGTCACCGGTGCGCCCGCAGCCCGTCTGGATTTCATCGATGATCAGCAGCGATCCCAGCCGGCTCGCCAGGGCAGCCAGTCGCTGCAGCCAGCCAGGCGAGGCGGTTTCGAGGCCTCCCTCGCCCTGGACCACCTCGACCACGAAAGCCGCCGGCGCCTCCCAGCCCGAATTCGGGTCATCGAGAAACTTCTCGATGATGGCGATCGTGTCGACCTTCTGGCCGAAATAGCCTTCGAACGGCGCCCTGAGGACATTGTTGAGGGGCTGGCCCGCCGCCCGGCGTTTGCCGTTCTCGGCGCTGGCCGCGAGGGCGCCCAGTGATACACCGTGAAAGCCACGCGTGAAGGCGACGATCTGGTGTCGGCCGGTGACCTTGCGGGCGAGCTTGAAGGCCGCCTCGACGGCGTTGGTGCCCGTCGGGCCGACGAATTGAAGGCGGTAGTCGGCCAGGTTTCGCGGTGCCAGGATGTGATCGAAGAAGGCCTCCATGAAGTCGGCTTTGGCAGTGGTATAGAGGTCGAGCGACTGGCAGATGCCATTCTCGTTGAGATGGCCGATCAGGGCCTCGCGCAGATATGGATTGTTGTGTCCATAATTGAGCGAGCCGGCTCCCGCCAGAAAATCGAGATATCGTCGCCCCTGGGAATCGAAGACATGGCTTCCTTCCGCCCGCTTGAAGAGTGCGGGAAAATGGCGGCAATAGGTGCGAACCTGCGACTCGTGTCGTTCGATGACTTCAATGGACATCTCAATCTCCCTGAAGAACGATTTGCCGGGCGCTCTGGAACAAGCGCGTGCGCGGCTGGAGGCTTGTTTTCTCCAATTCTTTATTTCGACGTGTCCTTGCGGCTGGCGGTCGCCTCGAGCCGCAAGGCGCCTCAGGCGGCGCTCATCTGCTTTTTCTCGTCGCCGTGCTGGTCGACCGGATGCGGCAGGCTGGCCTGCAGGTGCGATCGAATGCCCTCGAAGATCTTCTCAGCCTTGTAGGCAATCAGACTGAAGGACTGGGTATCGGCAATGCCGTGTGTGTGCTCGCAATGGCCGTTCATCCAGATGGGAGCGCTCACCCGGCCGGACGTCTTGAGCCTGTAGTCCGGCGTGATGGCGAGGAGGCCGTCATATTCACGCTCCACCTCGCCCTCGATGCCCGAGAGCAGGCGATCGGGCGCGGTATCGCGATATCCGGTGGCGAGGATGACGAAATCCGCCTCGAGCGGGGCAGCAGGAGCCTCCGTCATGATGTCGCGAAGCCGAAGGCTGAGTTGCTCGCCGATCTGCTGAACGGCCTCGATCTCGTGGCGGTCTATGATCGTGGCGTTCGACAGGCCCATCAGGCGCCGTTCATAGAGGAAGTTCCATTCCTGTGCCGAGCATTCGGCGTCGACTCCGGAGAAGTTGGTCGCCCAGGATTTTTCGAAGATCCGGCGCCGGGCGGCCGGAGTTGCCGCCGAAAAACGAACGGCCTCGGGCGGCATGTAGATCTGGTTCGAGAACTGGGACATGTCATATTGCCGGAATGGCAGGCCCCGGTGAAGGGACGTGACATGGATGCGCTCCGGTTCATAGCGCGTCAAAAGATCGTGCATGATTTCCGCCGCACTGAGGCCTGAGCCGACAATGGCGACGTGGAGGGGCCTGCCGGCCGCGGCACGAACGCGCTCGTCCAATTCCTTGCGATAATAGAGATAGGTGCCGGCGTGACGGGCGAGGTGATTGGGAGCCGCCTCGAACTGGTCGGGCAGGAAGGGTTCCATGCCGCAGGCCAGCATCACTTGGCGGGCACGATAGCGCCCCTTGCCGGTCGTAACCGCCAGGGTGCGGCGCTCGCCGTCCGAAGCGGGGCCGATCGCCTCCACCGCCTCGCCATAGCGCACATACTGGCCGAGTTGCCGCGCAGCCCAGCCGACATAGTCGGACCACTCGATCCGGCTTACGGCTCCGCTCCAGGCGCCGTGTTCGAACAGCCTGCCTTGGGTCTTGAGATAGCGCGCGAACGTGAAGGCGCTGCCTGGATCTCTCGGCGTCGCCAGATCCCGGTAGTGGTTGTGATTGATGTTGGTCCCCGGCAGGAGAAGGCCGCCTTGCCAGGCGGTACTCGATTGCTTTTCCAGGAAAACGACCTTGTGGCGCATGTCGGGCGGCAGCGAACCGGCGCGGACATTGTCCTCGATAGCGGCTGCCACGGCAATTGCCGCCGGGCCGAAGCCGATGCAGACCAGTTCGTGCGTGTTGTCAATGGAACCTGTCATCTTGGCATTCTCCACACTGGACATGGTTGGCGGACCGCGATCCGAACCATCTCGAACAAGGGCAGGCTTGGTTGGCTGGAAAGCCCGGTCAGGCGCGCAAGGCCGTCGCCAGCTTCGGCGGAGGGCGTATCGGCGCCCGTCGATCGAGACGCTGGGCGACGGATGTCGCGATATCCCGTGCTCGGATCGAAAGAAGGGAGAAGGAACCCGCATCGCCAAAGCCGTGGGAACTCTCGCACAGGCCGTTGAGATAAACGGGCGGCGCATCCGGTCCCACCAGGCTATAGTCTCTCGCGACCGCAAGGCCTTGGACCGGGTGGAATTCGTATTCGTTGCACAACTCGGTGAGGAGCGGATGAAGCAGCTCGCGCTGGCCGCCACTTCCCAAATCCAGGAACCCGGTGGCGAGGACCACCGCATCCGCCGCCAGTTCGCGTATGGTCTGCGTGTAACGGTCCTGGATGGTGAGCCTGGTTTTCCCGCCAGCCGAGATGCAGCGCCGGATATCGGCGTTGTTGATGATGTCGAGATGGCCCGGCCGTCCCTCCAGACGCGATTCATAGCGTCGCAGATAGAGCTGATTGATCACGTCGGCATCGGCCGCCGAGTAGTTGGTCGATCTCAGCTCCCGGGAGAGCGCCATCCGCCCGTCCCAGGATGCAGCATGGAAGTAGTCGGTAAACTGCGGGAAGTAGATCTCACCGGTGAAGGGGCTGGTATCCTTGAGCCTGTAACCGTAGCCGCGCATGAGGCCATGGATCTCGGCCTGCGGAAAGCGGCCATCGAGATCAAGCATGATTTCGACGGCGCTCTGGCTGGCGCCGACGACGACGATCTTTTCGGGCTGGGACAACTGCGTGATCTTGGGCAGATAGTCCGAGAGGTGGAAAATCGTCTCGCCCAGGAGACCGGTGAAAGGCTCCGGGATATTGGCACTGCGCCCCGGTCCTATCACGGCAGCGCGGGCCAGATAGCGCGTGCCGTCGGCGCAGTCGACCTGGAGCAGGCGATCCGCGCCGGCACCGTGAACCACCTGTAGACCGGTCACGGTGTGGCCATAGGAGACCAGATGCGAGAAATGCTCGGACACCCATTCGACGTAATGCGCAAATTCACGGCGCAGCGGATAGGCGCTGCCGAGATTGAGATAGTCGAAGAAGCGGCCCGATTGATGCAAATAGTTCACGAAGCCGAAGCGGCTCCGGGGATTGACGGGGGTAATCAGATCCCGCAGCGGGTTGTGCTGGATGTCGCTGCCGCGAAGCAGCATGGTAGGCTGCCAGGCGAATGCCGGGCGTGCCTCGATGAAGTGGACGGAGCCTGAAAAGCCCGCTTCGTCCAGCGCCACGGCGAGGGCGAGATTGGCCGGGCCGAAGCCGATACCGATGAGGTCGATGATGGGAGGCTTCACGACGCTCTCCTCAGGGCTGGCTGCTGGTCGACCCAGGCGGCGAGTGCCTGGTCATAGGTCGCTGCCTCGATCTGGCACTCCTGGCCGGCCAGGCTGGCAGGCCAGGTGTCGGTGGCAGTCCTGGCGAAAGCCTCGCCAAGGCGGTCGCTGAAGGCCGGCATCAGGGGGCGGGTTACGAGCGGCAGAACCAGTTGGAAAAGGCCAGCCAGATAGCGGACCTCCTCGATCGCCTCGGCCCGGGCGAGACGGGGCGAAAGGGCGTGTCGGCTCCCGGCGGCAATGCGCACCAGCAACTGGCTCAGATGTTCGGCGATACGCTGGGGGCTGAAGGTCTCGATTTCGTGGAAACGGGCGAAGCGAGCCAGCACGCCGCCGAGGCGCGCCGCGGTCTGTTCGTCGATGCGCCAGCGCTGGCCCGACAATCCCAGCGCCGCGGCCGCTTCCAGGATGCCGCTCGCCGCCTCCCTGTAGGGTCGGGACAGGCGAACCTCGACCAGTTCGTCCATGGCGCTTTGGGTGAAATTCATCTTCTGATATTCGGGATTTGCCAGGGCCAGATAGAAGCGGACGGCATTGACGTCCCGTTCGCGCAGAAGGTCGCGCGCCCAGATCAGGTGCCCCTTCGATGTCGAGAATTTGAAGTTCTCGAGTTCGAAGAATTCGTTGGTCAGAATGGTGTCGACGATCCTGCAGTCGCCATGGGCCCAGGCCAGGGCCGGATGCACGAAGGTGAAGAAGAAGCTGTTGTCATAGCCGAGGAACTCGACGAGTTCGGCCTGCCGGCGCGGGCTCCAGAGGCCGGTCTCGCTGCCGTCGCCGGTGGCCTTTTCGCCCTCGGCAATCCGCGTAGAGTTCACCAGGCCCGGCAGCATTTCCGCCCAGACATTCACGACCTGACCCTCAAGGCCGGTGAAAGGGGCGGGAATGCCCCAGTCCGAAGGGTAGGTGAGAGGATAGTCCGGCAGCGGTCTGGACAGCATCTCGAAGGCAAATTCGACGACATGAGGCCGCCAGATGCCGCGCTTGCTTTCGTAGAAGGCCGTGAACTCGCTTCGGAACCGCTCCAGTTCCAGCACGGCGATCTCGACCTCGCGATAGTCGATGTCGCCGGCGGACCGGCTGGAGGAAACCAATTCGAGGGTGCGCGTGTCGTTGGGATGGCCGCAAGCCTCGCAGATCGCGCCCGCCGTCGGCGACCAGCAGACCGGGCAGTGGCCGGAGACGAAAGATTCGAACAAATAGCGATCCTCAGCCACCGAATAGGGGAAACGCCATGGCTTACGCACGGCGTGGCCATTGGCCTCCACCTTCGCCAGGAAGGACTGGACGAAGGCGACGTGCTCACCATCCACCATGTTGAAGGCGTCCATGCGGATGTCGGCCGCCTCGAGTGTCTGGCGCATCTCGCCATGGCAGGCGGTGGCCAGGCGATCCGGATTCTTGCCCAGGCGCTCGGCCGTGGTCACGACATAGCTCTGGTTGCGGTCGGCGGAACAGACATAGCGGACGCGGTTGCCGCACATGCGCTGGTAGCGCGCGAAGATGTCGGCGCCGAGATAGGGGCCCGAAAGATGCCCGACGTGAAAATCCCCGTTCGGCGTGGGGGGCGTGGCGGTGACGATAAAGGTGCGGGTCATCGGGTCAGGCTCCCTTCGCATCCGCTTCCGGGGCACCCCACCACACGCACAGGAATGCAAGCTCCTCTTCCTGGGAGGTGTTGTTGACGAAATGCCGGGAGAAACGGGGCAGATAGACGACGTCGCCGCCTGCTACGGGACTGGTTTCTCCGTCGACCGTTATCGTGCCGCTTCCCGAGATGAAGATGAACGTCTCCTCTTCGTCGTGATCATGCGGAATCGATTGCTGGCCCGGCATGACCTTCATGAAGGCACCACCCCATGGCGGCGCCGCCACGCCTTTCCAGGGATAAAGCCGGCGAAAGGCTCCGCCATATTCGTCAGTCCAACCGTCAGCTCGTTCCGTCCTGATATGCATGGTGCCCACCTCTGTTTGGGACGGTGGCTGATGCCACCAGTTAGGTGTGGAACACGGGCAGGAACATCCACAACGCTACGCCGATCAGGCAGATCGAGAAGAAGATATTGACACCTCGACCTGACGTTCCTCCGCTAAACAGGCGCGCGATAGCAGCTCCAGCCAACGTCCACACGGCAAAAGCAATCAAGTTGTTGACAGTAAATATTGTAGCTATGCTGAATACATGGCCGACCTTGTCTTCATAATTCCCCATGAATTGAGTAAATATGAGTCCAATGATCAGGTATGCCTTCGGATTGAGCAGGAGTATTATCGCTCCATCGACAAAGCTCGCACGCCCCTCGGTTGTTGAGCCCAGTTCGCTTTGTGGGCTGGCAAATGCCGCCTGGGCAAATTTGATGCCTAGCCACAACACGTAGAGCGCTCCGGCCACATTCAGGATCTTTGCCACATGGGGTTCCGATAAGAGCGTCAGACCCACCCCTAATCCGATCAGCAATGTCACGATGAATGTCGCCACGTGATAGCCCACAAGGGCTGGCACGGCTGCCCGGAAGCCACCGCTGGCTCCGAGCGTTGCGAAGAACGTGTTGCCCGGTCCCGGGCTGTAGGCGAGTGGAAAGAGGAAAATGACGAACGCGACCAGGGCCTCTCCGTTCATGGCAAATACCTCCGGATGACGGTCATAGACGATTTAGATACCTAAGGGGTGATATCCACTATTTCTGGGGGAGCGTCCATTTACATCATCGGGACAGGACAGAGATTAGGTGTGCTCTCGCAGATTTGTGGAGGACAAATTGACCTCATTTTCTGCCAAGACGTCGCCGAGATCTCCGAGAGAAGTCGTAATCCTGGTTACGGAGGACGCGATTACGCTAGATGCTGCAGGGCCGATCCAGGCATTTCATGAGGTTGGCTTGAGGTATAAAGATAGGGCGTACCAAATTACTGTTGCTTCACCATATGGTGGAGTAATCCCCCTCGATAGCGGCATAAGACTGGAGTCAAATTGTATATTTGACTTGAGTGCCGAAAAAATTGATACATTGTTGGTCGTTAGTTCATACAAATTCTTGAATTATACAGACGATTCTGCACTCATAGGATGGTTAAGAAAAATAAAGACAAGAATTAGACGTATTGGATCGCTGTCGATGGGAACGTTTTTGCTGGCAGAGGCGGGACTTTTGGATGGCGTGGATGTCGTGACCCATTGGAAGTGGCGCGCGCCGATGACTAAGCACTTTTCGTCCATGACGGTATTATCAAACTGTCTTTATCTGCGTAGCGGCAATATCTGGACGTCCGCTGGCATGACGTCCGGAATCGATATGGCTCTGGCAATGATCGAGGAGGATCACGGCAGGGCTCTTGCCCTCGACGTAGCCCGAACCTTGCTGGTCTTCATGCACAGGCCGGGCGGCCAAGCGCAAATCAGCATTCCGCTGGCTGCGCAGAGCAGGGACATCGATAGCCGCTTCGGCGCGCTTCACGACTGGATCATTACAAATCTGTCGCGCAGGCTCGATATCGAGGTGCTCTCCGACTGGATGGGAATGAGCCCGCGGACCTTCGCCCGCCAGTACAAGGAGGCCGTTGGAGACACGCCCGCCAAGGTGATCCGCCGCATGCGCATCGAGGTAGCGAGGAGCCTGCTGGAAAAGACGAGCAACAGCATTTCTTCCATCGCGATCCAGTGCGGTTTCTCGGATGTCGAGAACATGCGACGGGCCTTCTTGAAAGATGGTCAGCTCGGCCCTGCCGAATATAGGGAGCGGTTTGCCGGATCGATGCGGGCCGACTAGCGCCTCAAGGCGGTTACCCCGGGAGAACGGCTAGAGCCTCGCCGGGTTCGGCGAGAACGTCGACGTGACCGGAGGAAGGGCAAAAAGCGCATTGGAGACGCAGAACAGATCGCCTTCGGTGACGATGTAGTCGTTATAGGATGCGATGAAGCGATAGCCATGCGGCCGCAGGAGCGAGTCGATCGAGATCAGGTCTCCCCCCATGGCATTCTCCTTGGGCTGCAAGTCGTTGAACTCCACATAGATGAACCTGATGGCCCGCCGTTCGAGCATGCCCCGGCCGCCTTCGAGAACGATGCGGTCGAAACCCTCGGTGTCGAGCTTGAGAACGTCGACCGTCTCGAAGCCGTTGCGCTCGCAATAGGCGTCGAGCGTCGTCGACTGCACGCTGATGCGGTCGGCTTCCTGCGGGTAGCGCAGCGCATATTGCGCCCGGTCGCTGAGACTGTTGATCTTCGAAGAGGGGTATTCGAACATGTCGACGGTGCCGTCCTGCACGCCCAGCGCCGCATTGACGCCGGCAAACCGCCGCTCCCCGCCGAGCCGCCGCATCAGAAAGGCGAATGTCTCCGGGTGCGGTTCGAAGCTGACGATTCGCGCCACTGGGAATTTGTGCAGGGCGAGGGCCGCCGTCTCGCCATCATTGGCTCCGACATCGAAAACGGTCGCGATGGGATAGTGCCAGGCTTCGGCGAGACGGCGAATGTCCGCCCAGGGATCGTGGCCGAATTTGGCTCCGGCCCTGATCAGGAGCAGCCCGTGCCGGGCCAGCATCCCCTTTACCAGCCTGGAGATTTGCGCGCGGAGAACGCCCATCGCCGTGTTGCACTCCAAGCTCGCCCGCTTTGACCGCCGGGCGGGCATGATCGATGACGGCTTATTACGGCATTTTCCCGGGCATGGCAGCCCCGTGCGCGCCATGGCAAGGTCGGTTCGGGGCGAAAGGGCGGAAGGGCAAGGCAGGCCCGGCGACGGCGCGTGGTTTGCCGCCGGATTTGACGACTCCCGAAAAATCGATAGTTTTCTTGGTCATGACAGTCTTGAAACACAGCGTCACGCTCGCCGGAGCAACAGGAATGCGGCTGTGACCGGCGTCTTGGTGGCGGGTGGCGCTGGATTTCTCGGCTCGCATCTGTGCGAGCGCCTATTGAGAGACAATAAAGAAGTTCTTTGCGTTGACAATTTCTTTACCGGCTCACGGCGCAACGTGGACCAACTTATCGGAAACCCCGCTTTTAAGCTGCTGAACCACGATATTACGACGCCTTTGCGCGTCGAAGCCGGCGAGATCTACAATCTGGCCTGCCCGGCTTCGCCGAAACACTACCAGTTCGATCCGGTCCAGACGACCAAGACGAATGTGCTGGGTGCCATCAATGTGCTGGATCTGGCGCGGCTCCTGAAGGTGAAGGTCCTGCAGGCCTCCACCTCCGAGGTCTATGGCGACCCGCATACCCATCCCCAGGCGGAGGATTATTGGGGGAACGTCAATCCAATCGGGGCGCGCTCCTGCTATGACGAGGGCAAGCGCTGTGCCGAAACCTTGTTCTTCGACTATATCCGGCAATATGACGTCCCGGCCAAAGTCGTGCGGATTTTCAACACCTACGGCCCGCGCATGCAGCCAGACGATGGGCGGGTGGTGTCGAATTTCATCGTCCAGGCGCTGTGCAACCAGGACATCACGATCTATGGGGATGGCGGGCAGACGCGCTCCTTCTGCTATGTCGACGACCTGATCGAAGCCCTGGTTCGCATGATGGCGACGCCGGCCGACATTCACGGGCCGGTCAATATCGGCAATCCCGTGGAGATCACCGTTCGTCACCTTGCCGAGCTGATCATCGAGCTGACGGGTTCGTCGTCCCGGCTCGAATTCCGGCCCTTGCCGACGGATGATCCGCGCCAGCGCCAGCCCGATATCGCCAAGGCGCGCGCGCTTCTGGGGTGGGGCCCGTCCATCGGCCTTCGCGACGGCCTCGCCAGGACCATCGCCTATTTCGAGGATCTGCTGAGATCGGACGAATATGGGGCGCTGCGCAGTCTGAGCCCGGCCCAATGAGGTCTCGCGGCCGCCCCCCGGGGTCGGCCGCGCTCTCAATGCGATTGTTGATCGGCGGGGCTTGGTCTAACTTGCGAGGCTAACCTGACGGGACTGGCGCCGGGAGAGGGGCATGAAATTTCTGCTCAAGGCATGGGGGCCGTTGCTTCTGACATTCGCCCTTGCTGTTTCGCCAATTCTGCTCGCACAGGCCCGCGCCCAGATCATCACCAACGGCGGCTTCGAAACGACGACGGGGTGGACTTACAGCGGAGGGTCTACGCGGACCCAAGAAGGCACGATATTTCTCAACCCGCCGGCACATAGCGGGAGTTTTTATGGCACGATTGCCACAGGCGGCGGCACGATTTCACAATCCATCACTATTCCGACCGCTGGTACCTATCAACTGAGCTTTTATCTCGCTCCGCAGATTTCTCTTTCTATTGGATTTTTGAATTTTAGTGTGCAGATAGGTGGAGTCACCTATAATTTGACTTATGGAGTTACGATTGTTGGTTTGGGTGGATATAATCTTTACACCCTTACAGTAAATTTACCTGCTGGTGTAACAAATCTCGTCTTCACCAACTTGCCGGGCTTGCTGACAGCGCCCCTGCGTCTGGACGACGTATCCCTCGTGCAGATCCCGGGGCCCGTGCCGGGTACGAGTACGATTTCCTATTTGGCGGTGGCGTTGCTGATCCTGATAATGGGACGAAAGAAAATGAGGGACTGGCTGCGGTGGTTCAGGAGCCTGTCAGCGGCGGGCGGTTCGTAATTGTGGCTTGTTAGCCGCGCTCCATTTCCAGGTCACGCGTCAGGGCAACAATCGAAATGCCGTCTCCGTCCATCGAGGTTTCACTGATCATTTTCGTGATCCTGATGGCGATCGGTATCGCTGGCTTCTTTGCCTCGTCGCGCCCCTATAATATTTTTGCCGAAAGCTGGCGGCAGGCAGGCATGACGATCATACGCCAGCCGGTTCTCTTCCTTGCGGCCTGGCTGATTTTCGCCGTTCAGGAACTGGTGCCGCCCATGTCCTTCCTGGTGGCGTGGCCCTCGGGTCTGGTCCAGGTCGGCCTGCTCATCGCCTTCCATGCCATGACGACCTATCTCCTGGCGCGCATTGCGCTGCGCCTGCACCGCGGCCTCATCCATGACGAATGGCGCCCTGTATTTCCCACCGGCGGGCGGGCGCGGCGCATGGGTTTCTATGTGCTCGTGTGCTGGGCCGTCATAGGCCTGCTCAAGCATCCGCCCTTGCCGGGCGCGCCCGTCGCGCACGAACAGCTGGTGCGGGGGGCGATCCTGCTCTCCTATGCGCTCGGCTTCATGGCAACAGCGGGCTTGGCCTTGGTGGGGCCTGCCGCGTCCCTCGACGAGCGTCGGCCGATCCGGACCTCCCTGAGAACGGCGCTGCGCGAACCGATCACCCTGTTGGTCATCATCATCGGCATCAGCCTGCAGATCGGCCTCGTGATGGAGGCAGCCAATCTGGCCCTCAGCCGCTATCCGCAAATCGGCGGTTTTCGCCTGTTGGCTGCGCCGGTCGTCTGGGCGTTCATGGCGCTCGTCCTGTTCATGTCGGAATTCGCGCTGGTGATATTCCTTACGCGCGTGTGGGAGGATCGCTATGAAGAGGACACACGCAACGCGGCGCACAACTTCAACTGGACCTGAGCGCAGAATTCAGGATTCGCTGAGCAGGGATGACCAGTCGGGGCCGCCGCCCCGGCATTTACGGGGCGAGAAGATGGCGAGGCCGATGGAGTCCCAGGGGTTCGACCGGTAAAGGCCGAGCATGACGCCGAGCTTGCGTTGCAGCCAGGGCCAGGCGATGTCTCGAAGATGCAGGCTGGGCACGGCCGCACCGCCATAGACCGTGATCACTTCTTCATCGGTCCCCGCCATGCCGGCAAGGATCTGCATGGCATCGCGATGGATCGTTTCCGTCAACACCGCTCGCATCGGTATGGCGCAATCGGACCGCGTGAAGGAGAGCTCCGGGCCGAGCAGGGTCCGGCGCTGGGTCGCGAGCGAAAAGCCGGCTTTGGCAAAAACCGATACGATCTGGGCTTCCGGGGCAGGCTGGAGGGGAAGGCGAGCCTGCCGGATAGCCAAGGCAAGGGACCATACCACCAGCGCCGCAGCCAGGATGTGGAACAGGCGGATCACGCGGAGGGCTGCATCTGCCGGGGCCTGGCCCGGTAATAAGCGAGGACGAGGATCAGAACGGCATAGAACGCTGCCAGGATATTCGCGCCCGTGCCTTCATGCCAGGTGAGATATCCATCCTTCGAGGCGCAGATCAGCACCAGGCGCAGCCAATTCAAGGCAAGGGTGGCGCCGGTGACGAGCAGAAATGCCGTGGAGTCGGAACGACGGAGCGGCCCCCCGAGACCGACGGCGATGATGGCGTAGGCCGTGAGGTTCTGGACCAGGGTGGTCGAGCTGGCACAGCCCCACATCACGTCGAAGCCGATCGCGTCGGCGGGACGGAGGATGTAGGTGCCGTGGCCCGATACATCCTGTCCCGCCGTCTGCAGCGCGGTTCGCACGATCGCGGCATCGAGCAGGCCGACGACGTTGTGAAGGACGAGAAAGGGCCAGCCCAGAAGCACGAATTGGGCAGTGAAGGCCAGCAGTGCGACGGACGAGGCGCGGCAGGACGGGCGTTTACGCAGGCGCCACGCCGCAAGAAGGGCGAGCGCCAGCGCGGCGGCGAGCGGCACCTGGCGCAGTACGAGGACGCAGAAAGCCATCGCCGCGAGGGTCAGGGCGGCCTCGCTCGCCTGGAAGGGAGCGTCGCGCCGCTCGCGTCCGATCAGGCGAACGATCATTGCGATCTCGATCACTTCGAGGACGGAGATCACATGGGGCAGGTCGCCGATCTGGCGCAAGGGCTGCTGGCCCAGCCGATAATACAGCCACTCCAGGCAGGCGAGGACGAGGCACCAGCCATACACGGCATGGCAGGAGATCGCGCGCGAGGGCGCCGCGGCTTCAGGGGCCGGGGAGGGGGCCATCGGCGGCGTGCTGGCTGTCGGGCATGGCGGCCGGCCCGGTGGTCTGCCGGCGCTGGATCAGCACCTGCCCGAGCACGAGAATGTCCATGCGCGTGCGCAGGAAGCAGTCGAGCGCCTCGCGCGGCGTGCAGACGATCGGTTCGTTCTCGTTGAAGGAGGTGTTGAGCACCATGGGCACGCCGGTCGACGTGAAAAAGGCGGAAATTAGGGCATGATAGGCTGGGTTGGCCTGCCGCTGCACCGTCTGCGGTCGCCCGGAGCCGTCCACATGAGTGATGGCGGGCACGAGGGCACGCTTGTCGGGCCGGACCGGCAGGACCTCGGTCATGAATGGCACCGCATCGATATCCTCGAACCAGTCGGCGGCATGCTCGGCGAGAATGGATGGCGCGAACGGCCGGAATGACTCACGCCGCTTTATCTTGTGGTTGAGAAGCTGCTTGATGTCCGCCCTACGGGGATCGCACAGGATGGAGCGGCTGCCGAGCGCGCGCGGCCCCCATTCCATGCGCCCCTCGAACCAGCCGATCACCTTGCCGGCGGCGATGGCGGTTGCCGTCACCTGGCAAAGCTCGGCTTCATCCTCAAAATGCCGGATGTCGCAGTCCATGGCGGCGAGCTTGACAGTTTCGGCTGCCAGAAGCCGATTGATCTCATCGGGACCATAGGCCGGACCCCAATAGGCGTGGTCCATCGGGGTTGAGCGGTGGCCCCGGAACTGGTGCCAGACAGCCAGGGCGGCACCGAGCGATCCGCCGGCGTCGCCGGCCGCAGGCTGCACATAGAGGTGCCGGAAGGCCGAAGTTCGTCTGATCTTGCCATTGGCCACTGAATTGAGGGCGCAGCCGCCGGCAAAAGCGAGGTTTGGCAGGCGATATTTGTCCCAGACGGCCTGCAGGATATGGTCGAGGACTTCCTCAAAGAGGGCCTGGGCCGACGATGCGATATCGTGATGGCGTTCGGTCAGTGCCTCATTCGGCGCTCTCGCGGGGCCGAGCAGTCCCTCCAATGCATCCGAGTAGAGCGGGGCGAAGACCGGGGCTCCGCCCTGCCAGTCGAACGCGATCTTCTCGCGATGGTGCCGGAAATAGCTGAGGTCGAGCGCGAACGTTCCCCAAGCCTCGAGCCTTACGAGGCGCCGCAGCCTGTCGAGGAAGACCGGCTTGCCATAGGGCGCCAGGCCCATGACCTTGTATTCGTCGCCATAGTGCGGAAAGCCGAGATATTGGGTGAGCGCCTGATAGAACAGGCCGATGGAATGGGGAAACAGCACCCGTTTTTCGACGGTGACCGCGCCGGCGTGCCCGCTGCCCCACGCCGTGGAGGAAAAGTCGCCGAAGCCGTCGAGGGAGAGGACGGCCGCTTCCTGGAAGGGGGAGGCGAAGAAGGCCGATGCCAGATGGGCCAGGTGATGCTCGACCCGGTGCACCGTGCCCTTGAAACGCTGCCCGGCAAAGGCGGCGGCGAGTTCATCGGCAATGGAGAGGCGCTTGCGGCGGTTGCGGAAGCGGTCGAGGACAAGAGAAAGATCGGGCCGGTGACGCAACAAATGAGCCAGGCGCTCGAGGCGATGCACCCTGGGATCGCTGTTGACGGCGACATGGTCGACATCCCCGAGCCCGATACCTGCCTCCCGCAGGCAATAGGCGACGGCCTGGCTGGGAAAGCCCGCCCAGTGCTTGATACGGCGAAAGCGCTCCTCCTCCGCGGCCGCAACGATCTGCCCGTCCCTGAGAAGGCAGGCGGCGGCATCGGCGTGGTAGGCGTTGAGGCCGAGGATGATCAAGCCGGAACCCTTCCTGTCATTTCGCCAGGCGCCGATCGATCAGGGCCAGCGCGATCAGGCATTCGGCGATCACGCGCTGCAGGGTGTAGTACCAACCCGCCCAGCCATCGAGGACGGCGCCTTTCCGAAACAAGGTATAGAAGAACACCAGGAGCGGTGCCGGCCATGCCTGCAGCCTGAGGCGGTCGACCCGGCTCAAGTCCTCCTTCGGGCTGGCGAGCAGGTGGTCCGCCTCGATCTGCGCATAGCGCTTCTGTGAATCGACCCATCTGAGAAGGGGCTTGCGGTCGTCGTGATAGAGGGGGGCCGCCAGGGTGCCGACCTCGCCCGCCACGGTGACGCGATGGCCATGGCCCTCGTCGCGGTAGCGCGCGGCCTGCCGGCGATAGAGCACCGTGCGGGGCGGATAGAGGGTTCCGCGCAGGGGCCTGCCATGGATGCGGTAGATGAAGGCCGCCGAATAGCCCTGCGCCGTCCCCTCACGGAGGGACTGGATTTCGCGGGCAAGATCCTCGCTCAATTCATAATCGGCGTCGAGCGAGAGCACCCAGGGCGTATCGACGAGGCCGAGCCCGAAATTGCACTGGCCGGCGAAGCTGTCGAAGGGGCGATGCACCACCTCGACATTGGCGTATCGGCCGGCAATCTCGAGCGTCTCGTCCGTACTGCCGCTGTCCACCAGCAGGATACGCGGCGCCCAGCCGAGCCGATCGAGGCAGCGCGCCAGGTTGGGAGCCTCGTTGAAGCTCAGGACCAGGACCGTCGTCCGCGGTGCGATCAAGTCAGACATGCACGGCTCTTTCGGCGGGAGCAGCTTCTCCCGCCTGGGCGAGGATGGCCTCCTGGTAGACATCGATCATGGCAGCCGCAATGCCGGGCCAGGAGAATTGCTCGCGAGCCGTCTTCTCGCCGGCCTGTCCCAGCCGGGCGGCAAAGTCAGCGTCTGCCAGGAGGGAGGAGAGCGCCGCGCCAAGCGCCGCAGGGGAGCCTTCGACGACAAGGCCGCAGCCGGCGTCGGCGACCACATCGGCAAGCCCCACTTCGGGGGTGACGACGACAGGGCGGGCGCAGGCCATCGCCTCCAAGACGGCGTTGCCGAAGTTCTCCGAATGGGAGGCCAGTGCGAAGGCGGCACAGTTGCGCAGCAGGTACCATTTCTCCTCGCCATGAACGGGGCCGACGAAGCGGATGCGGGCGTTAACCCCCAATGCTGCGGCGCGTGCCCTCAGCCGGGCGGTTTCGCCCTCGTCGTCATTGCCGGCGATGACGAGATCGGCATCGGCGACGACCTGCATGGCGTCGATCAAGCGCTCGATGCCCTTCTTCCAGCTGATCCGCCCCAGAAAGAGGACATAGGGCCGGGCATGATCCCGCGAGAGGAGACCGGCATTGACGGGCGGCGTGTCGATGCCATTGGGCACCAGGGCGAAAGCCCGGGCCGGCAATGCCAGTTTCTCGATGTCGAGGCGTTCGGATCGGCTGGTCACGTGAATGGCGGCGGCCCCGCCGAGGTTGGCGCGGTCGAAGGCCCGGATCCAGGCCGATTTCAGCAAGCGGCTTTTGCGCCGGATCAGCGGGCCAACCAGCATTCCCCTGGGCGCCAGCAGATAGGGAATGCCGTTTCGCCGTGCGAATCGTGCCGCAGCGGTGGTCGGCCACAGGAAGACGGAATGGAGATGCACGATATCGAAGGAGGCGATGTTCTGCGCCAGCTCGCGGCCCATCGCCGGGGAGCGATAGAGGCGACGTCCGAGCCCGGCCGGAAAATAGTGGACGTTCACGCCGTCGAGTTGCACCGGCCGATCGGTCGGGACCGGCAGGACACCGTTACCGTCGACATTGGTGGTGTAGACCTGAACGTCGCAGCCGCGGCCTGCCAAGGCGCGGCACAGGCCGTGGACGGCGTGAATAGGCCCGCCATAGCGCAGCGCCGGCAGATAGGTCGGCACCACGTGGAGGCAGCGCAGCCTCAAGGCGTCAGACCTGCGGTGGTGCGGATCCGCATCTTGACCCGATGTGCCAGCGAATAGCCTTCGCGCCAGCCCAGCGCCTTCCAGGCGCGGCCGGCCATCGCCCGGCCGCCGGCCTCGTGAGGAAGCGCAACCAGCGTGACGAGCAGGCGATCGAGGAAGATCTCCGGTGCGAAATGCGCCGCGAAGACCTGGCGCGCGCGTTCGCCCATGGAAGCGGCCTTCCCGCGAGCCTCCTCCAGGATTTGCGGTATGCGCATGATGTCCTTTTCGGCCACGAAGAGGCTGAACTCCCGCCAGTCGATATCAGGGGGCGGCAGCCAGGCATCGGCGATGATCACCGGTGCACAGCCGAGGGCCATCGCTTCGAAAAGGCGGATGCTGGAGGCGCCGAAGCCGCGGGGGCAAAGGGCGAATTGCGAGCGGAGCAGCAACTCGCGATAGGTCCTGCGATAGTCGAAATCGGCGAAACGAGCCGGCGCTGCCACCAGATCGAGGCACGGCGTATCCGGGCTGTCGAGAGCCAGGAGGCGCTCTCGTATCGGATGGGTACTGGCCCGGCCGAGAAAGGAGAAGAGATGGGCCGGTTCCTTCCGCGGCAGGAAGGCAGCAGCGGCGGGGTGGTCGGGGTCGGGCAGGTAGCTCCAGCTCCGCGCCCAGGGAAGGGCCTTGGTGAGGGATGGATAGGCCCCCGGCAATATGGCGTAGGGCCAGTCGGATTCCGAGAACAGGAAGTGCCGGGCCGTCGGGTGCTTCGTGACCTGTCGCCGCAATTGCAGCAGGTCCGCAAGGCCGATATAGCCGCTGTCGAGATGCAACACGATGTCGGGGGCCTCGTCGTCGGCGGCGATCCGGAAGGCCGAGGGTGGATGCAGCGCCGCCAGTCTGCGGGCTTTCGCGAGAGCGGGGTTTTCCCGCAAGGCCGTCAGGAGAACGCAGGGGCGCATGGGGTTGCGTCGATCATCTTGTCAGCGCCCGACCGGCCGGGTTTCCAGCCAGGAGCGCAGGCGTGGCGCCGCCAGCCGAACGAACAGGGCGGTGAGGAGGACCGAAACCATCACGCCGCCGACCAGTTTGGCCAGGCTGACTTCCAACAGGGCGGCCTGGGCCAGGATGGCGCAGGCCGAGGTAAAGCCGAGCAGCGGTCCGGCTCGCGGAGAATGCACCAGCCAGCGGTAGATGCGGCCATAGAGCCAGCCGAACAGCAGGATGACGGCCATCATCGGTAGGGGACCGAAATCGATATAGAGTTCGGCCATATAACCCAGGCTGATCGAGGTGCCGCGATAGGTGCCCGACAGGCCGCCCGTGTAGTAATTGGTGCGGCGGGTGTCGTCGACCTGGCTCTTGTCGGCAAACAGGATGCGCGGCATGAAGGGCCGGCTCGTCGCATCCAGGAGGAGCGCGCCCTTCTCATGGGGAATGGTCTGCGGCACGCGGGCGAGAACCACGGCGAACAATTCGACATAGGAGACGCGGTGGAGCATCTTCCCGGTCGCCTCCGATATCGAGGCGCCGTCCAGCCTGCCGAGGAGCTGGGCTATGGTGCCCAGCCGGTCGCCGAGGTCGAGCGTGACGGCCTGTGAGGCCGAGCCGCCGGAGGCCGCGTTGCGATAATCTTCCTTGATGGCCGTCCACAGGATCCCGCTGACGACGATCAGGCAGACCAGGATCGCTCCGCCGATGACGTGAAGCCCGCGCAGGCGCGTTCCGGCCATGGCCGTTGCAAACAGCGTGAAGAACATCACCGTCTTGAAATCGGAGAAATACCCGCCCGTGCTCATGGCCAGTTCGGCAAGAAAGGCACAGGAAAACAAGGGGTTGCCCAGCTGGTTTCGCACGAAGGATGCATAGGCGAACATCATGAAGAACGCCCATTTCAACCCGGCCAGAGCGAGGAGCGGCTGCGCCAGCCCGGGACTGAGCGCGGCGGCCTGGAGGGCGCCGACAGCGACGATCGAAGCCACGAGATACAGGGAAAACCAGGTGGCAAGCGGCCGGGCCAGTACCGCTTCCCGCGCCTGCCGGCTCGCGGCCCTGTCGGGCGGGCCGCTGCCGAGCCGCATGCCCAACGCCAGGAAGAGCAGGCCGGCCAGGGTCAGCAGGATCGCCGACTTGTTGTCCCCGCCATAGATCGTATAGGCGCCGACGTCGATGCCGAGCCAATTGGCATGAAAGGCCGATATCGATGCCTGCAGCCATTGATAGGCGAAAATGAACAGCCCGATCGGCGGCTCGCCAGGCCGCCACAGCAGGGCGACGCCGGCGACGAGAACGACCAGGCTGAAGGTGGTGAGCAGGGCGTTCTCGGCCGGCAGGTTCAGAATGGCGAGCAGCACCGCGCCGACGATCACGACCCCTGGCAACGGGGCCGACGAGCGCGGAGAGGTGGCTGACATCGGCATCAGGTCAGCACCTCTGATGTCCGGCGATGGTCGGCGGTTCTCTTTGAGCAAGAAGCCAAGCCAGCCTCGATGCCGTCGGCGGCCGCACCGACGCCATAGCGGCAAGCGAGCGCGGCAAGGGCGCTCCTCGTGGCAGTGCCCGTCGGCAAATCGGCGAGGGCCGCGGCGAGCGCCCCGACATTGCCGGTTTCGAAGATGCGACCGGTGTCACGGTCCGCGGCGAGGTCGGGAGCGCAGCCGCACTGGTCCGATACGATGACGGGTCGCCCGCAGGCCTGTGCCTCATTGGCCACGAGGCCCCAGGTTTCCTGCCCCGAGGAGGGCAGCGCCAGGCCATCGCAGGCCGCATAGACGGCCGGCATTTCGCTCTGGTTGCGAAAGCCGAGGAAATGCAGCCGCACCCCGAGCTGCGCAGCACGTGCCTGCACCGCCTCGCGCAGCGGGCCGTCGCCGGCAATCACCACCTCGATCTCGCGCCCCCCGGCACCGCACAGGGCGGCGGCCTCGATGAGGTCGAGGGGGTGCTTGCGCTCGACGAGTTTGCCCGCGAACGCGATGGCCAGGCTTGCCTCGCCGATGGACAGGCTGGCACGCAGGGCCTGGCGCGCCTGCGTCGTCGCCCGTGCGGCAAACCAGTCCGTGTCGACGCAATGCGGTGAAAAATGCAGCCGCTCCGGCGGATAGCCATAGTGGCGGTAATAGGCTCGGGAGTTCTGCCCGACATAGAGCGCGGCATCGAAGAAGCGCAGCAGGCGGGGATAGACTGCCCGCTTGGTCCAGGCCTTCAGCCGCCGGCGCGGTGTCAGCAGGTGGCTGTCCCCCCTCACCAGGACGGGCATGGCGAGGCGCCGGGCGGCGGCAATGGCCTGCAGATAGGATTTGAGCGCCCAGCCGCAGACGAGCAGGGCATCGAAACCACCCTCCCGCAACGCCTGGGCGATGGCCGGCGTGTCGCAGCCGAAGAAATTGTCCACGCCCGGATTCCTGGCCTTGTTGGCGAGGAAGCGGTTGGGATAGCCGGCGAGGAGGTCGATATCCCAGTCGAATGCAACCCCGAAGCCGGCATCGGCCTGCTGCCGGGGTGTGGGGCGGTGTGCGAAGAAGACTTCGAGATCCATGCGCCTCGCAAGTTCCCGGAAGATCGGCGCCTGGTACTGGATGGGATGGGAGGTAAGGATCGCCAGGCGCATGGTCAGCGCAGCCCATCGAAAATCGCGGCGTAGCTGCCGGCGATCGCCCTGGCCGAGAAGGGTTCCAGGTGATCCTGCCGGGGCTGACCGAGGCTGGCGGGGTCGAGGGCCAGGCGCTCCAATCCGGCGGCGATGTCCTGCGGCAGTCCGGCCAGGCCGTTCGCGTCGGTGAAGGAGAAATGGATGCCGCCGCCGGCTGCCGCCAAAAGGGCATGGGCGCTGGACAGGCGGTGAAACAGCGAAAGATAGGGGCGCTTTGTGAGCAAGGCGGGATAGATCTTGGACGCGGTGTAGTGGGCTTCGTCCGAGCCGACCAGCAGCAGGCCGTGCGACCTGGCCATCAGCCCCAGCGCTTCGGCATAGGCCAGGCGCCGAGGGATCTCGGCGACGAGATCGGCGACCCCTTCCGCTTCGGCGAGCGGAAGAATGGAGAACGTTTCGCTGTCATTGGCCTGGTTGCTGGTGCCGATGAAATGCAGACGAAGGCGCGCGGCAAGACCCGGCTGGCGTGCCCTCATTTCGGCAAGACCTTTGAAAAGGACCCGGAAAAGCCCGTGGGATCGCGGCAAGGCCGTGCCGACATAGCTCAGATTGATCATCGCCGGATCGAGCCGGCTCCGGCGGATGTCCGGCATGGCCCGAAGGAGGTCGAGATCGCCGGGATCCCCGCCGATGGGCAGCGCCGCCATGCGCGAAGCGTCGAGCCAGGAATGGCGCGCGGCCAATTCCTCGTTCTGGCGTGTTGAGACCGATGTCACGAAGCGGGCCTTGCGCAAAGCCGGCCCCTCCAGGCGAAGCGCGAGCTGGTGGGATAGCCCGGCCTTGCTCAATGGTTTTTGGTCTGCGCCCCAGGCCGATACCCAGGGGTCCTGGAAATCGAGCACCACCGGCACGCCGAATTTCGGCTCGATCCAGCGCGACATCAGCATGGGGTAGAAGGGCGATCCCGTGATCAGCACGGCGTCGATCCGCCTGGCCGAGAGCAGGTCGGCCGCTCGGCTGGAAAGGGCCGACCAGGCCCGCAGGCTGAGATCCCCGATGCCGAAACGGCGCGTCATGCGGGCATGCAGGGCGGGAACCCTGACGATCTCCAGCTCCGGCGAGACCAGGCTGCCGAGCAGGGGATCGGGGTCCTGCTCGTAGAAGCGGTCGTCCACGCAGAGGATGATGGGCGTCCAGCCCGCGGCCGGCAGATGATTGGCCAGATGCCGGGCCCGATGCACGCAGGCCAGGTTGGACGGCGGGAAATAGGGGGAGACGATCAGAACGGTGCGCGGCACGGTCAAGCCCGCCTCCGCGACGAACCGTCCAGGGATTGACGCACCAGATCGACCACGATCGTGCTTTCCCGCTTCCAATTATAGGTTTGCTGCGCGAGATCGAAGGCATTCGCACGCGCCTGCGCCAAGCGTGCCGGATCCTGCAGCAGGCTGTCGAGGCTCGCAGCCAGGCTCACGGCGTCCTCGGCGGTGAAAAGCGCGGTGGCAAGCGGATGCGAACCGGCGAATGCCTTTTGAGCCGGCGTATCGGAGAGAACCGCAGGGATCCCGGCCATGAGATAGGTGAACAGCTTGTTGGAGAGGGCGAACGCATTGTTGGGCGTGTGCCCCGGTTCGGCGCATAGGCCGAGATCATGGCTGGCGGCCAGGCGGACGAGCTCGCCGGGGAGCGCGGAGGGCAGGAAATGCAGGCGTTCCGGCACGCCCTCCTGTTGCGCGAGGCTTCGCAATTGGCCGGCATATTGCTCGCTTACATGGCCGCGCAGATAGAGATGAGGTCTGGCTGCGGCCTTCGCTATAGCCTTGATCGCGCATTCCAGGCCGCGATCGGGGCCGGTCACCTGCGAGAACCAGTAGAGCGAGGGACCCGGGGCCGCCGTGCCCCTGACGGTCGCGGCCTCCGGGGCCTGCGACAGCGGAAAGCTGTTCAGCACGACGTACGGGCGGGGCATTCCATAGGCCTGCGCATAGGCGCAAGCAATCTCGGGAGACGCGGCGGTGATATAGCGGCACCCTGGCAGGGCGGCCGCCTCCATGGCGCGCAGATGCGAGCGGTTCGCCTCGGCTGCCGGGCCCTCGCGCCATTCGCCGAGATGGAAATCCTCGGCGTCATAGGCATAACCCGCGCCGAAGCGCTGGGCCGCGGCCCTGGCCGCCGGCAGGGCCGGCGGATAATGGGCGATGTAGAGATCCGCCGTGATGCGGCTGGCCGCGGCCATCAGGGGAGGCGTGAACACGCTGAACGCCCGGGAACCGAAAAGGCGCCTGCCGCTCGCGGCGTGCGCCGCCCCCGCGAGTTCCTGGCCGAGCCGGCGTAGGCGCCAGCCCGCCCGCGAGCGCAGGTCGAGGCGCTCGATCCGGAACGGTGCCTCGCGCAGGATGGATTGGTCGCGCGGCTCCACGCCCTCCAGCATGCGGGTGGCGACAACGGTGACGGTAAAGCCCGCCTCGTGCAGGGCATGGGCCTCCTTGACCACGCGGGGATTGGATCCGAGCTGGCCCGGCGTGAGGATGCAGATATGCGCCCCTGGGCGGCGGCCCGTCATGTCCGCTCCATCTGCGGTGCGGAGGCACCCTGACCGGGGCTGCCCAGGCGCTGCCCGAGCCCGCCGGCCAGGGCGGCGCGATAGGCCGGCCATTGATGAAGGCGGGCCGCCTCGAGCGCGGCGGTGCGCATGGCCTGCAGGCGCTCCCGATTGTCGAGGCACCAGGCAAGGGTCTGGGTCAAAGCTTCTGTATCGGCCGAGGGAATGACCAGCCCGTTCTCGGGCGTGACGAGATCGGCCGCCCCTGCCATATCCGTGACGATCACCGGCAGGCCATGGGCCATCGCCTCGGCGACGACCATGCCGAAGCCGTCGGCAAGGCTTGGAAACACCAGGATATCGGCCTGTTCGAAGGCCCGGAACAGTTCAGCGCGTGGCCGGGCTCCATGAAAGCGGATCGCGTCATCCGCCGGGGCGAGAAGGTCGGCAGGCAGCCCGATCCAGCCATAGATGTCCAGCCTGGCATGGGCGGCGGCCGGCAATCGGCGCCAGGCTTCGAGCAGATAGGGCACACCCTTGCCCAGGGTGACGTTGCCCGCATAGACCACCCTTAAAGGGCCCGTTGCCTTACCGTCCGGAGGCTGGGCGCGATCGAGCACGGGGGGAGCGCCGAGTGGCACGACCAGCATTTTCGCCGGATCCGCGCCCCCGGCGATATGCGAGCGGGCGGTGAGGGCGGAATTGGTGACGATGAGATCGGCGAGCCCGATCTCCGCATCGCGCCGCGCCTGCCGTCGGGCAAAACGATCCGAAAAATAGGCGGCGTTGGCGTCGTCGAGCTGCTTCCACCGCGCCAGTTCGCGCCGGCGGATGCTCTCGAAGTGCCGGCTGCTGAGCGAGGGCAGGTGCAGGATCCGCGCCGCCCCCTCCTGAGCGGCGCGCTGGAAGCTCGCCAGCGCCGTATATTCGAAGGCATGGATGGCGTCCGCGCCGGGCACATGGCGGCTGGCGACGGCGGCATCGAAGCGGTGGCTCGTCAAGTCCCAGAGGCGATCGACGATCAGCGGTCCGGCACCGCCCCTGGCCGCGATGCTGCGCAGGATCTCCCAGGCCGGATAGGCCTGCACGAGGCTGTGCGGAACCGTCTCGATCGAACGGCGCAGCAATTGCTCCCTCAGCGCCGCCGCCTGGCTTGATGGCAGGGCGCGCAGCAGACGATCGCCCCAACCTTGCGCAGAGTAATGGAAACCGGTCACGAAGGTCTTCAGGCAGCCCTGTTCATGCAACGCCAGGGCGATTTGCTGGGCGTGCGGCATGGTGCCGGGATAGCTCAGCACCGATTTCATGCAGGAGCCCTCGGAGCCCGCCCTGCGATCATGGCCTCGTAGATCTCAAGATAGCGGTCGGTGACCGCATCCTCACTATAGAGTGTCTCGACCCGCTGCCGGCACGCGGCTCGCTCGATCATATCGAGCTTGGCGATGGCCGCCGCCATCGCCTCGACGGTGTCGACGACATAGCCGGTGCGGCCATGCTCGACCACTTCGGGAACGGCGCCGCGCCCGAAGCCGATGACCGGCGTGCCGCATGCCATCGCCTCGGCCATCACGATGCCGAACGGCTCTTCCCACAGGATCGGCATCAGCAGTGCGGCCGCACCGCCGAGCAGCTCGTCCTTTTGCCGGTCGTCGACTGGCCCGACATAGTCGATATCGCCGTCGCGCAGATGCGGAGCGACATGGGTCTCGAACCAGGCCCGATGTTCCCCGGCCAGATTGCCGGCGATGACCAGCCGCCGGCCGGCCAACCGCGCCGCCGTGATGGCCAGATGCGGTCCCTTGATTTCCTCCACGCGCCCCAGGAACACCAGTGGCGCGTCGTCCGGGACCTGCCTGCGGAAACTGTAGGTCTCGCTCGGCACGCCATTGGGAACGATGTGCCAGGTGCCGATATGCCTGACATGGCGCAGCATATGCTCGCTGATGGCCGAGAATTGCAGCGTGCCCCGCGATAGGCGCTGCGCCAGCCCGGTGGTGCGCGGGCTGATCTCGCGCTGGTAGGTCATCAGCTTGGGGATCGTGCGCGGCAGGAGCGGTGCCAGATAGGCCAATCGGGAGAAGCTGTGGATGATGTCGAAACGCTGGCCGGCGATCGCCCTTGCCAGTTCGCCGGCATTCCTGAGCGTATCGAAACGCGAAAGACTGCTCGCGCCGGGCCAGGCCCGTTTTGGCACCGGGCATTGCGAGGAAGGATGCGCGAACAGGGTCAATTCATGGCCGCGTGCCACGAGGCGGCGCGCCAGCATGTCGACCACGCGTTCGATGCCGCCATAGAATTGCGGCGGCACCGGCAGCTCGGGATCGCAGGTCAGGGCTATCCTCATGGCGCGAGCCGTATGAGCCGGTCTTCCGGGGTGAGGGCGGGCGGCAGCGATCGGTAGAGGCGGATCATGTCGTCTGCAACATCGGCCTGGCTGCGCAGATGGTCCCGGAATTTCGGCAGGGGGGCTTGGGATTTGCGAGCGACGAGCCGCGCGATTGCCTTGGCCCAGTCCGGCACGGCGCCCGGCCGGAGCAATTCGCCGGCATTCGTCCCCGCCAGGAGTTCGGCGATGCCGCCGAGATCCGATCCCAGCACGTAGAGGCCGGCTGCCTGCGCTTCCAGCACGACCAGCGGACCGGTTTCCAGCCAGAGCGAAGGCACGACAAGAACATCGTGCGCGGCCAGGGTCTCGGCGATCTCCGCATGAGGCCGCGGCGGGTGGAACCGGATGCGCGGATCGCCCGCGGCCAGGGCCCGCACTTCGGCCTCATAGCCATCGTCCTCAGCGGTGCCGATGGCGTGGATGGCGAGTTCGACGGGTGTTTCCGTCGGCAGGCTGCGGAGTGCGGCGACCGCGACATGAATGCCCTTGGCCCGATCCCATCGTCCGAGATAGAGGAGCCGCAGCCCGGTACCCTCGGATCTCTTTCGAGCTGACACCTGCTGGACCTCCGCCAGATAGGAGGCGGCAAGGCCGTGGCGGCTGAGCGCGAGTTTGTCGGGTGGTGCGCCATTGCGCGCCAGCGTGTCGGCAAGCCACCGGCAGACGGCGACAAGCTGGTCACTCAGCTCGAAGGCTTCGTCCAGCTCCTGCCCCTTCCCGATGGCGAGCGCCCTTGCCGAAAGCGCTGTGGCAAGGCGCGTGCGACCCTGCCAGGCCCTGGCGGCAAGGGCGCGGGGCAGCCGGCCGACCGCCCAGGCAGCAACGCGAGGTGCGCCGCGGCTCTCGGCCCAGCAGGCGCCGCAGCGGATCTCCTCGACAAGGCCGTCGCAAGGCGCCTCTCCAAAGCGCAGCAAGGTACCGCGCAGGCACACGGTTCCGGCGACGTGAAAGGTCAGGACGGTTCTCAGCCCCTGTGCGCGGGCGGCGCGCAGGTGGTCGAGACCGCATCCGGTCGTCCAGGAATGCTGGTGATAGATGGCGCGCGGGTTCTGCCTCAGCAGGGCTTCGAAACGATCGAACTGGCCATGTCTGCGCATCACCCCCGCCGGCTGTCTCGTCTCGGGCAGCTCGACCGGATAGGTCCACACCGTCGTGCCCAGGTGCTCGTAGCAGTCCGGTGCGCCCGGCGCCCGCGGCACGAGCACGGCGCATTTCAGGCCCCTGCGCGAGAGTTCCTGCACCAGCCCTTCCAGATAGACTTCCGTGCCGCCGAGATTGTAGGGAGGATACCAGCCGGTCGCCATGACGATATCGGCTGCCGTCTCGTTCATGGCCGTCCCATCATCGACAGCAGGCCATGCGCGGCGCGCAGCCCCAGCAGGCGGGCAAGCGGCGTCGCAATACGCGCATGCCGCGATTGGCGCAGACCGAGCATGCGGCCTGCGGCGCTCGCTTCGAAAAAGCCCTGGTCCCGGCAGCGCAGCAGCCCCCGCCCGGCATTGTCGTAGAGGTCGCACAACGTGGCGATGCGATCCGGAGTCAGGGTGCCGCGCTCGCGCCACAGCGCCTCGATCTGCCGCCCATTGCGGAGCACGTCGCGCCAGAACCGCACCGGCTCGCGCCGCGACAGGCTCTGTGCCGTGATCCGATAGCGGGCGCCAATATGGGGGCTGGGCACGAAACGTGCTCCGTGAAAGGCCGCATCGAACATGAAGCGAGCGTCCTGGATCACCGGCAGATCGGGGCGAAAGCCGCCGATCGCCTCGACCAGTCGGCGGCGATAGAGCAGGGCGCCGGTGGTGACCCAGACGTGGCTGGCGATCGCTCTTTCCGCGTCCTGGCGCAGCGCCGGCCAGTCGATGCCGCGGGCCTGCGAGGGCATGGCAGCGCCGTGCTCGTCCGTGCCGAATTCCTGATAGTCGCAGGCGACCACATCGGCTTCCCCGGCGACGGCAAGACGCCGAGCGATCGTGCCGGGTGTGAGCAGATCATCCGCATCCAGGAACAGCAGCCATTCCGAGAAGGTTTCGGCGATGCCGCGATTGCGCGCCGCCGAGACGCCGCGATTGGGACCCTCGATGACGCGATCGGCAGGCAGATAGCGCCGGGCGATCCCGGCCGAGCTGTCGCTCGAGCCGTCGTCGACGACGACGAGTTCGGCGAGGCCGGGCTGGCCGATGGCGCTTTCGAGCGTCTGCGCCAAGGTGCGGCCGGCATTGTAGCAGGGGATGACGACGGCGACGCCTGGCGGGGGCGGCATGTCAGCCCGCTCTTCCGCTGGAGGATGGCGCATGAGCGAGGAGAGGGGAGCGCGCTGCGTAGATCAGCGCCGCAGGAAGCGACACGCCCAGGGCCGCGGCCCTCGTCAGGTTCGTGCCGCCGCGCAGATAACCGGGCCGGCGCGTCTCGCTGACGATCACGCGCAACAAGGCGAGAAGCACATCCGGCCAGCCGCGCCCGGTCTTGCGGCGGAAATACGCCGTCTGCCGCATCAGGCGCGCGGCCGCTTCCATCAGCGAACGGGAATACCAGGTGCCGTTTTCCTGCCGGTCGTGGTGTTGAGCCTGCAGATCAGGATGACGGACGAGGCGCAGCCCCTGTTGCTTGAGGCGATGGGAGAATTCGGCGTCCTCGAAGTTACGGTCGAGCCGCTCGTCGAACCCGCCTGCCGCCAGGAAATCCCGCCTGTGCATGGCCAGTGCGCAGGTGGGCAGGAAAATCAAAGGGTCATCACCACGCCCGGCCAACGGCCCGCCATCCGCCCGGCCTATCACGCCCTGACCGGGCCAAACCGCGCCAAATACATCCAGGGGCATCTCGCGCATCAGCGAGAGCACACGCGGAATGTAGGATCTTTCAAGTTCCATGTCGTCATCGAGGAACAGCAGGATGTCGCAGGACGCTGCTTTTGCGCCGATATTCCGAGCCCTGGAGACATTGGCCTGAGCGAGGCTGATGAACCGCAGGCAAGCGAAATGCTCCGAAAAGCCCTGCAGCGTCGAAAGGTCGGCTCCCGGCGTCTGGTCGATGATGATTACATCGAGATCGCAGGCCTGGTCGATCACCGACAGTCTTGCGAGCAGGGTGGGCAGCCGCTCGACACGGCGGAAGGTCGGCACCACCACGGAGACGAGCGCCGGCCAGGACATCCGCTTCAAGCCGATATCCGCCGCGCCCAAAGGTTCTCCTCCGGCACGTCCTGCTCGGGCGTGTAGGCAATACCGTCGATCGTCAGCAGTTCGTAGCCGAAATCAGAAAAATACGCTGTGAGGTGGCTGGCCGCGATCGCATAGTCAAAGCGGGAAGGAAGGTACTCGAACAGGATATGCCGCGGCCGAAGGACGGAATTGCGGAACATGTCGTCGATGATGGCAAGATCATAGCCCTCGATATCGATCTTCATCACGGCGGCGGTCGCGATATCCAAGCGGTCGGCGAGTTCAGCGATCGTGACAGCCATGGTGAGGAGGCGCCGCGTTTCATCCGGTCTTCTCGGCCTCATGGTGCCAAGCGCTCCTGCTTCCGGAAGGCCGAACTCGATGAAGCCGGTCGCATCGGCGAGCGGGGAGGTTACCGGCAAGACCCGATCCTCGACCTTGCTCAGCCGGATATTGTCGAGAAGCCGGAAGCAAACCCCGGGGTGGGGCTCGATGGCGATCACACGTCCGGCCGGTCCCACCATGCGTGCGGCGGCAATACTGTATTGGCCCACATTGGCGCCGAGGTCGATCACCGTTTCCCCGCTCCCGATGAGGGATTGAAACAGAGCCAGGCTTTTGGGTTCGTAGGAGCCGTGCAGGAACATGGCATGCTGCACATAGTCGACGAGATCCAGCTTGAACGTTCCGAAGGCAAAGCGGGCGACGACATGGCGAAAGGGCCGGCTGGCGCGCAGCCAGTCGTAAAGCCGAAGCTTCATCGGATGGTCCGGCATGTGCCAGTAGCGGCGCAGAAGCCGGGCGTGCAGCGGTAGGGATGATGCCGCGGTCATTCCTGCCTTTCAAAGGTGATCGGGACGGCGACGCATCCGCGTTCATAGGATTGCTGAAAATCGAAGCCCGCCCCGCCTGGATCGGATTGCACGACATCGAAGCATAGGGGCACGGACAGGCGATGAAATTCTTCGACCCAGGGCTTGGACAGCCACAGGTGAAGCTCATAGCTTCCCCGCGCCAACGGCAAGGCCCCAATCCCCAGCATCAAGCGATTGGTGCCGGGATAGATGTCGAATTCCTGGCCGTGCATAGGGGCCGTCGATGAATAGATCAGCTTGCGCCCCAGTCCGTCGTGGATTTCGACCTCGATCGCGGCGCGCCGTCGATCCGGGGACTGGATCATGCAGGTCACGGCAAGCTTCTCGCCGAACAGGATCTGGTTGGTGGCCAAGGTTGCGCTGGCAATATGCGGTCCCGAGGGAGGCTTGTCTTCGACCACCACACCATCGTCGCCCCGGAAAAGACCGGAATAATGCGCGATGGTGTCCGCGGCGGCGCCGTGGTGGAGAATGCGTCCGCCGTCCAGCAGGATGGCATTCTGGCACAAGGCGCCGATCGCGCTGAGATTGTGGCTGACCAGCAAGACGGTTCGGCCCTGGCCGGCGATCTCGTTCATCTTGCCCAGGCACTTCTTCTGGAATTCCGCATCGCCGACGGCAAGGACCTCGTCCACGATCAGGATTTCCGGCTCGAGATGGGCCGCGACGGCGAAGGCCAGGCGCGTATACATCCCGCTGGAATAGTGTTTGATCGGCGTATCGATGAATTTCTCTACCTCCGAAAAGGCGACGATTCGATCGAATTTGCGGGCCACCTCGCTGCTCGTCATGCCGATGATGGCCCCGTTCAGCCGGATGTTCTCCCGCCCCGTCAACTCAGGATGAAAGCCGGTGCCAACCTCCAGGAGGCTGGCAATCCGGCCTCTCACTTCGATACGGCCCGCCGTCGGCGCCGTGATGCGCGAGAGAATCTTGAGGAGCGTGGATTTTCCGGCCCCGTTCCGTCCGATGATCCCCATCACTTCGCCGGGATGGACGTCGAACGAGACGTCGGAGAGCGCGAGGAAGCGATCGTCCCTGGGGGCGGGCCTTGCCGAGGGGCGAAAACGCCCGGTGACGGCGCCGGCCAGTGCCTCGCGAAAGGTACGCAGGGACGGATTGTGGCCGCCTCTGACATATTCCTTGCTGACCCCGAGGGCCCGGATGCTCGGCGCGCTCACCGCGGGCGGACTCCCCGTTCGTCCTCAGAGGATATCCGCAAAGCGCCTCTCCACCCGTTCAAAATACCACACGCCGAGGACAAACAGCCCGGCCGACAGGAGCAGCGAAAGGCTGATCGACAGCCAATCGAAGGGGTGCCCGAGAAACGCCGAGCGAAAACCTTCCACCAGCCCGGCCATGGGGTTGAGGAACAAGAGCCAGCGCCAGGGTTCGGGCACCAGGCTGGCCGGATAGACAACCGGGGTAGCGAACATCCAGAACTGCAGCAGGAAGGGCACGACAAAGCGGAAATCGCGATAGGTTGCCGTGAGGGCTGAAAGCCCGATGCCGACGCCGAGCGCGCAAAGGATGGTCCCGGCCATCAGCAGAGGGGCCGCGAGAAGATTGATGCTCCAGCCCACGCCATAGACCAGCATCATCACCAGCAATATGGCGGTCGTGACCAGGAAGTCGACCAGGCCTGCTCCCGTGGACGCGAGCGGGATGATCAGGCGCGGGAAATAGACCTTGCTGATGAGGTTGACGGAACCGATCAGCGATCCGGCTGCCGCGGCGAGGGCATTGGAGAAGAAGACCCAGGGCAGAAGGCCGGCATAGACGAAAATCGGATAGGGCGAGCCATCGGTAGGGATATTGGCGAGATGGCCGAACAGCACCGAGAAGATCAGCATCAGCAAAACGGGCTGGATGATCGCCCAGGCGAAGCCCAGCACGGTCTGCTTGTAGCGGACCTTGATATCGCGCTCCGTCAGCACCCACGCGAGGTCACGATAGCGCCAGATCTCGTAAAGGTCGGCAAAGCCCCACAGCCGGTCCGGGCCGATGATCGTGACCGCCGGCGGCGGCTCCGGCCGGGGCCGGTCGGCTCCGACTGGATCAGAATCGGCTCGAAACAAGATGGTCGACCTGTGCGGCGAAATGGGAGAAGGCAAAGCGGCTGGCGCGCTCCGGCGTGGGCCTGCCTCGATCGAGGCTGGCGATGATCGCTTCGGCGAGGGCATGGGGTGCGTCGGGGTCGATGAGGGTGCCCAGTTTTCCGTCCGCCAGGGCATCGGTGCTGCCGTCCCCTCTGGCCGCGACGACCGGCAGTCCCGTGGCGGCCGCCTCCAGAAAGACGATACCGAACCCCTCTCCGGTGCTGGGCATGGCGAAGACATCGGCCAGGCGATAGATATCCGGCAGTTGGGCCTGTGAAACCGGCCCGGTGAAGCGGATGAGGTCCGATACCCCCAGCCGCTGCCCGACCCGGGCGAGGCGGTCGCGGTCATCACCGTCGCCGGCGATGAGGTAGAGTATCTCCGGATAACGGCTTCTGATCCGAGGCAGGGCCTCGATGACGCGGTCATGGCCCTTGTAGCGTTCCTGCGAGGACAGGCGGCCCACGGTGAGGATCACCCTGCGCCCCTGTGTACCCAGGCGATCGGCAAGTGCGGCAGGCGGCGTGCCGGGCGAGAAGCGCTCGTCGACGGTGTTCGGCAGGACCCGCACGCACTCGGCTTCGCAGTCGAGCCAGGCCAAGGCGCGGCTTCGGGTCGCCCGGCTGACGGCGGTGATCAGACGGGCCCGCCGCGCAGCCTGCCGGATGGCGAGGTTCGGCCGGGCCCAGCTCTCAATGCCGTGCAGCTGCAGCCAGAGCGGCATGCGAGCCAGCCTGGAAAGCGCGGCCGCAAGCGGCGCCATGAAGAGGTGGCCGCAGAAGATCAGATCGTAGCGACGTGAAAGCGCCTGCTTGCAGGCAGCTACGCTGTAGCTGCCTCGGTCGGGGTGCGGCGCCAGCTGAACGAGACGGGCGGGCAGTCCTGCGGCGGCGTCATTGGCCCACCGGGGCAGCACCACGACATCCCCGACCGTGACGCTTCCGGCCAGAGCGGTGAGAAAATCCTGATTGTAGCGGGCAATGCCGCCGGCCATGCCCCAGCCGTCGGTCAACAGGACCAATATCCTCAGAGGCCGCGAAGCCATGTCAGGCGAACTGGCGGTGGACAAGGCGGCTCCAGTCTCGGGCCCAGCCGTGCCGGTGGGGCTTGCGCGGGGCGGGCGCTGAACCAAAGGAGGGCACCGGCATCCACTCGGCGATCGGCAGGGCGAAACCGGTCTTGGGACGGTCGAGAACGGCCTGCGGCAGGGGCTGTGCCGGCGACCGGGCGAGAGCCGTTTTGCCGGCGATGCCCCGCAGATCGAGCCGGGCCGAACGCTCGAGCACTTCGCTGTCGACCAGGGGCGTCCTGATCTCGACCGAATGCGCCATGCCGGCCCAATCGGCGTCGCGGAGCAATTGGTTGCGCAGATAGAGGCTCGACTCCAGTGTGGCGATACGGGCGAAGGGCTCCCTCGGGCGTCCGTGCAGCTGGGCCTTGATCAGCTTCAAGGGCTGGAGGCGGCGCAGGCCCGCCTCGATGGTGTCGCGGTCGAGGACCTCGCCGAGCTCCCAGGGCAAATAAAGCCCGCGCTTGAGGAGATAGGCACCCGCATAGGATCCGCCATATTCGGGCAGGCCGGCGAGCTTGGGATGAAGGCGCAACCGCTCGGAGAGGGGTTTGCCGAGCCGGCGCAGGCCTTTGCCGAGCAGCGGGATGCGCGAAGGCAGCTGCAAGGTTCTCACCCAGCGGGGAATGTCCCGGAAGGACGGGTAGCCGCCGAGAAGCTCGTCGCCGCCCAGTCCCGACAACACCGCCTTCAGGCCGAGCTCACGGGCCGTCTTGGCGGCAAACCAGGTATTGAGGCCATCGATGCTGGGCTGGTCCATGGCCTCGAAGAAATGCGGCAGATCGGCCTCGAATTCGCTTCTGGTGATCATGCGCGTGACGTGGCGCGTACCATAGAAGCGGGCGATCTGCGCGGCCGCAGACGTTTCGTCCGCCGGCGTGTCGGCGAATTCCTCGAATCCGATGGTGATCGTTTTGATCTGCCGGGCACCGGCATCGCGCATGAGGCCGACAAGGGCAGCGGAATCGACACCGGCCGACAGGAAGGCGCCGACCTCGACATCCCCGGCCAGATGGTGCCGCACCGAGTCCAGGGCAATATCGGCAAAGGCTGCGGGACCGTCGCGCCTCTTGCGCGGATCGCGCGCCGCCGTGTCATAGACGGACGCCACCCGATGATAGCCGCGCGGCACCCGTGCGCCGGCACGATCGACCAGCATTGTCGAGCCCGCCGGCAGGGCCCGAACCTCGCGGAAGCAGGTAAAGGGTTCGGGCACGCTGCCGAACAAATAGAAGCCGACATCGCCGGCCGGATCCCGGTCGCGGGAGACTCCGCCTCCAGAAATCAGGGTCTTGACCTGGCTGGCGAAGCGGAACACCCAGCCGTCATCGCTGTAATAGAGCGGCTTGATGCCGTAGGGATCGCGCGCCAGAAACAAGGTATGGGCGAGCGTATCGTAGATGGCGAAGGCGAACATGCCGCGCAGCCGTGTGACCATCGCCCCGCCGCAGCGGGCGTAGAGCTGCAGCAGCACTTCGGTGTCGGACCGGGTCCTAAATTCGGCGCCTTCTTTCAGCAGGGCTTCGCGCAAGGCGAGGTGATTGTAGATCTCCCCGTTGAAGACGATGACGTGGCGGCCATCGGCGCTCGCCATCGGCTGCAAGGCGCGATCCGCGAGGTCGATGATCGCCAGGCGGCGATGGGCCAGACCCAGGCGCTCCGAGGGATCGAACCATTCGCCGCTGGCGTCGGGTCCGCGCCGTGCCATGTGACGGCTCATCGCGCTCAGCTCAGGGCGGCTGATGGCGTTGGCCGCATAATGATAGGCGAAGATGCCTGCCACGCCGCACATCAGGCAGGCAACCATGGGCTGGTGTGGGCGGCAGCGTTCATCATGGAGCCGACCCCTCGGGCTGGGCCGGGCCGGCCGGGCCAAGACCGAGATCGTCGAGCCTTGCCTGGTCCATGCCGTCTGCCTGGCGCAGCAGCGGTGCGAGTTCGCTGCGCATGGCGGGGGCTGTCGACAGCGTCAGGCGCATGACCAGCTTGTCCGAAGTCTCCAGGCGCTCCCAGCCGCCGGCGATGTCCTGCGCTGTGCGACGGCGAAGGTCGCCGGGAAGCGCGGTCCACAGCGGCAGAGCGAAGAGGGCGCGGCTCGCCATCAGGACAGATTCATTCGGTCCCGTCAGGGCCGACATGCGCAGGGCCTTGACGACCTCTACCATGCCTTCTCCGGCGGCGAGCCGGGCAGCGGCCAGGTCGAGCCAGGCGCTGCTCGACAAGGGCCGGCGCGTCAGCAGCCGGATATCGGCCTTGATCGTGTCCGAGGATTGGCCCTGCGCGATGGCGGATTGCAGGCTTGCCTCCGCCAGGGCGCCCGTTTCCAGTATCGCGGCAAAGGGTCTGAGAGGAGTTATGTCGCCACTTTCTCCAGCCTCGCGCTCGGCGAGCGCAAAGCCGAGCACCGGCACCGAGCGCCAGACGGCAAAGCCGGCCACGGCCATGCAGAGGACAGCCGTGCCGATCCGCGCAAGCCGAGCGCTCATTTTTCGTAATATTTCCGGTAGTAGCGGCTGCCATAATAGTAGCCATAGGCAAAGCGGCCATATTTCTTGGCCTTGTCGTCCATGATGTGATTGAAAACGATGCCGGCCACCTTCTTCTGGCCGGCAATCTGGCGTAGCGATTGCTGCACCATTTCGCGGGCCGTCGCGGCCCAGCGCACGATATAGATCACCTTGTCGACGAGGTTGGACACGATCACCGGGTCGATCACCGGTCCCATCGGCGGCGTATCCACGATTACCACGTCAAACCGGCTGCGCACCTTTGCCATCAGCGCCTTCATGCGCTCGGAGGCCAGGAGATCGGGCTGGTTCTTGCTCTCACCGCCCGCACATAGCGCCCAGATCCGGAACTTCTCGCTGTAGAAGAGCGCCTGTTCGAGTTCGATCTCGCCCAGCAGGCATTCGATCAGACCGGGCCCCCGCTCGGTTCTCAGCTGCGCGGAGGCCGAGGGGTGGCGCAGGTCGCAATCGATGAAGAGCACATTCTGACCGGACTGGGCCGCAGAGGTCGCCATCATCAGGGCGATCGTGGTCTTGCCTTCGCCCGGCAGGGTCGACGTTACCTGCACCACCTTGGGCGGGCTGTCGACGTCGCTCATCTGCACGGCGCTGCGCAGGGAACGGATGGCCTCCGAGCTGCGCGCCAGAGGCATTCGCAGGGGATATTCGGGCAGGCTGAGGAGGCGGCCGTTTTCGTCCTTGGTGCGCGGCGAGAAGCGGGAGATCGAGGCGAGCAGCGGCATTTCAAGCAATGTCTCGATCTCGCGCGGCGTGGTGAAGCCGGCATTCAGCGCCTCCTTCAGATAGGCCGCGCCGATGCCGACGATCAGCCCGAGAATGAGCGAGGTCAGGATGATCTGCGTGCGCTTCGGGGAAGAGGGAACGCCGGGCGCCACGGCGGGCGTGATGATCCGCGCATCGCGTGCCTCGAAGGTCGACTGCTCCTGTGTGAGGCGTGCGCGCTGCAGGAAATCCTCGAACAGGCTCTTGTTGACGGCGGCGGTGCGCTCGAGCTCGCGCAGGCTGATCGTCTTGGAGGCGTCGAGGTCGGATTGGCCGGAGGCCTCCTTCAAGGCCTGCTCGGCCGCCTCCTGGCGGGCCAGGGCCAGATTGTAGTTGTTCCTGACATCGCTGGCGATCTGGCGCAGGGTGTTGGCGATGCTGCGGCGGACATCCGACAATTGCGCCCTGACATTGACGACCTGGGGATGGGCCCCGGTGTAGCGGGCCAGGAGATCCGCCTCCTGGCGGGACAGGTCGTTTTCCTGCCGCCGAAGATCCGCCAGCACGCCGGAACTGGCCGCCTCGGGCAAGGCGTCGAGCTTGCCGCGTTCGGCCTGGATCTTGTTCAGGAGATCCAGATGCGACTTTCTCTCGGCCGTATCGGCGCGTGCCGCCACCAGCCGGCCGTTCAATTGCGTGAGCTGCTCCTGGTTGAGCGTCGCGCCGGGCACGGCCTGCGCGAGGTTGTTGTCGGCCCGGAACTTGGTCACCGCTTCCTCGGAAAGGCGCAATTGCTGGCGTAGCTCCACCAGCCGGTCGTTCAGCCAGTTCGAAGCGCGCTTGGCCGCCTCGAAGCGGGCGTCGAGTTTGTCGACGACATAGGCATCGGCAATCGCATTGGCCAGTTGCATGGCCTTGGCCGGGCTATCGGAGGTGTAGGAAACGTTGATTACATAGGCCTGGCCGGCCCGCGAAATCGTCACCGCATTCTTGAGGTCTTCCACCGCGGCGACCATGGCCGGCGACATGGCGTCGTCGGCATCCCCGGCAGGAGCCGGTGATGGCAATGGCGGGGAGCCGGCACTGTCCCGGGACGATCGGGCGGCCTCGCCGCTGCCATTGAGCAGGCCCTCCTTGAGTACCACGCGCTTGAGCAGGACCGTGGAGCGCATCACGGCGATCTCGCTCTCGACCACGGAGAGATCGAGGGCGGTGTCTGTATAGATGGAATCCGGACCGGCGGCCTTTTCCTTGCGGGGATCGAGCAGCAACTGGGTGGTGGCTGTGTAGAGGGGCGTCTGCCTGGCGATGTAGATCGCCCCCAGCAGCGCAGCCAGGATGGTCCAGGCCAGGATGAAGGCCCATTGGCGCCAGACGAAGTTGACGGTGTCGCGGATATCGAAACCGCCGCCCTGGGCTTCGCCGTCGTCCAATCCGCGCAACCTCGTGTCGAGACGGTTCAACATCTGGCGCAGCTCCGATCGTGATCAGGGATCCATCTGCAGGTCATGGCAGCGCTAATCCGACAGGTTCACGCCGGAACTGGCCCATTGGGACACGCCGGCTCCGAGCAAGGCCATGAAGGTCAGGGAGATCGCCTGGATCTGCAGGCTGAAATCGACGAGCGCATGCACGCCCAGCAATATGCCGGCACCGATGGCGCAGACCAGCGGAGCCCTATGCCGGCGCCTGCGCAAAGTGCCGGTCACGCACAGTCCGAGCAGCCATGCCACCAAGGCTATCAACATGGTTCCGAATGCCAAGCCAAGCCCTTGTAAAGCCTCGAGATAAGTATTGTGGGCCTTGTCCCATGCACCGGTCGTCGATATGGATTGATCGCGATAGACCGGAAAAATGTCGGTGAAGGTGCCGTAACCGAAACCCGTCAGGGGAGCATCCCATAGGGAACGGACCATGATGCCGTTGACGGCCGCTCGGCTCGTATCGGTCAGGCCGGAAGCCGCGATGCGCCCGAAAACGATGTCGCCCATGAAGGCGACCGCGGCCCCAAGAGCCAGCAGGGGCAGGAGGAGCATAGAAATCCGCTGGAGGACGGATCCGTCAAATCGCGCGAACGACAGGGCCAGCACGCAGGCAAGACCGGCCGCCGTGGCGATGACACCGCCGCGCGAACCGCTCGCCATGAGCGCGCCGAGCGCAAGCAATCCCGCGCCGATCTCCGCCCAATGGAACCGGGCGGGCAGGCCGAGGAAACGGTCCGGCCGGTGAGCGCCGGGCGTGGACGCAGCCCCGGCCCTCAGCGCCCTCAGCCACAGGGTCACTGCGATGATGACGCCGATGCCGGCATAGGCTGCCAGGCTGTTGCGGTTGATGAAGGTCGATCGCACCAGGCCGGGCGCGGGACCGTCGAGATAGGGAATTCTCGAAGCCTCGAAACCCGCAAGGTAGAGCCCCAACCCTGCATAGGCTGCGATGATGGCCATGATCGCATAGAGCAGCAGATGCGCTCGGGGAGCGGAGCGGCAAAGCTGGAGCGCCAGCCAGAACACGCTGGCATCCGTGATCAGGCGCAGGAGCCCGAGCGCGCTCGCACCGGGAACGACGCTGATCGTGCCGGGAACGGGTTCGCCCAACGCCTGCGACGCCAAAGGCCAGATGGGATGAACCAATATTGGCGGCATCCAGGGGGAAATCTGCAGCAGGATCCAGCCGGCAACACATGTGAAGAGACCTATGGGCACGAGGAGGTGGCGTGCGGCGATTTGATGCGGCCGGTTCAGGACGATCCGGCTGAGTTCGTAAGCGATGACCAGCCCGGGGAACAGGATGCCGTTTACCCCCCAGGCCAGCATCCGGTTACTGCCGAGCCAGGCCGGAACCCAGGCAAGGCCGAGGATGAGAGCCGCCAGGAGAAGTCGCTCGATCAAGCCTGCCGCCGTTCTCGCGCCGGCAGGAGAGGTCGGGCGTTCATCTGCAAGCGTGCCGCTCGCCAATTCCGCCTGCCCCGATCTCGACATTGTCCGTTCTTGCCATGCTACCGCCGTTAGGGTGAAACGGCGTCTCACCCTTTTTCCGACATCTGATGGCCGGCATGAGCCGGCCAGCGTCAAACCGCCTCCAGCGCTCGCCTGGGCAGAGTGATCTCTACGGCCCGGCCCATGATCTCCAGCAGCACGCGGGCACGTTCATTGGGATCGAGGCGCATCAACGGGCCGATGCTTTCGGTAAACGGACCCAGCGTCACGCGAACGGTCTGCCCTTGGGCAAGATCGCGATCGAGCCGCGCAATGCCCTCGGCATCGACATAGGTCAGGATGGATTCGACCACGCCATCGGGTACCGGGAGCGGCAGGCTGGAGCCCATCACCACCTGCACCACGCCGATGGTGCCGTTGATCGAGCGCCAGCGTTCGCGTTCCAGATCGAGACGCACGAACAGATAGCCGGGAAAGAGAGCGTTCATCGCGGTCCGGCGCCTGCGCGCATGCAGGACGGTGCGAAGCGTGCGAGGCAGGAAGACCTCGAATCCCTGGGCTTCCAGATTGAAGCGCGCGGTTTCCTCCGAGCGGGCGCGTGTCTGCACGACATACCAGCGCTGCCCGTTTGCATTGACCCGGCGCAAGCAGGACTGGGACCGCCTCACCATGGCGTTCGGCTCAGGAGAGTGTTCGGAACCGGGGCCGCGATCGGGGCGCCGGGAATAGCAAGCGCGTCGGTGACGAGCGCATGGTTGTTGGACAACATGACCTCAAGCTCGCGGAAAAGAAGGGGGCTGGCAACCATCAATTTCGACTTATCGGCAGGTTGGAGGGGGCGGAAAGGGTCCAGCCCGCAGCGTTGTGAGGGCTTTGATAGACGGGCGCAAAACAGCCTCTGGGACGGCCCGAGGGCGTGGCAAGTGTTGCGAATTGCTGGCGGGCAAGCGCCGTCAGGAGGGAGGTGAGCGCGAGGTCGGCGCATTGCATCGCCGCCCTGACCGGCATGCCGCAGCTCGGTGAATATGGTTTGAGCCCGACCTTCTCCGGCGTGCAATCCTTGCGCACGGCATGAGGGGTCGTTGAATGCAGGCCGCGCAGCATCATGATCTTCTGCAGCCTGTCCATGCATCCCGCCCGGCACTGCGGACTGGAGTCCGCCAGTTCGTCGAAGGCGCGCAGCAAGCCGCGGGCGATCGCCGCCATTTGCTCGGGATTGGAGCGGTTGGCTAGGGCGACCAGTGCGAAAGCCTGCTCAGGCTGGTTGACGGCCGTTCGATAGGCGGATTCCTCCAGGGTCTGTCCGCCATGCGGATAGGCCGAAAGCAGCCTGAGCATCTCCGGCGACAGGTTTTCCCGGGCCTGCTCGCAGCCAAGCGGGTCGGCTTCGGGCGCACAGGGCGACACCCGGGTCGATTGCGCCTGGGCAGCCGCGACAAGCCACAGGCAGGTAAGAATTGGCAGCGTGAGCCTCGCCAGCATGGTTGAGGGCTCCCTAGTAATGATAAGTCAATCCGGCTGAGACGACGTTCTGGCTGAACGCACTGGTGGAATTGGGACGGACCGCCTGCCTGTATTTTGAGGTCGAATGGTTGAACTGATATTCCAGGGTCAAGGCCATATTGCGCCATAGATCATAGCGAATTCCGGCGCCGGCGGACCAGACCTGTGTTTGGGTGAGATTGGATGCGGCGCTGTAGCGCGTGTGGCCATAGCCGCCCTGGACATAGGCGGACCAGAGCTGGGACAGCGCGTAGTCGACCTGGATGCGGGACTGGAATGTCCGGCCCGAGGCCGATTGCGTGGCCGACGAGACGTTGCCGTTGCCCGTGGGCAGCAGAACGGGGGTCTGCGAGAAGGAGAGCGACTGATCGACCGAAGCGGCAATGGTGATGTATTGGGTCGGATAGTATGAAATTCGGCCGCCGAACGCCGGCTGGTTCGTCGAACCGGAAATGCGGCGAGATCCGCTGCGGGCCTGATAACCCACATAGATTTCGCCGCGCACGAGCCGGATGAGCTCCGAGCCGAGGCCTGTCGTCACGTGGTAGACGGAGTCGCCCTTGACGTTCCGGTCATATCGATGGAAATCGGCGCCGCCCTCGACGAAGGCGTAGATCTGCGGGGTCAGCATGGTGGTGGCGCGAAGCGCCATATAGTAATCCGTGCCGTTGAACGGCATGGGGAAGCCGCTCTTTGCCGCGGCCTTGTCATCGGGGCGATCGAAGCTGGCATAGATGACGCCGCCGGACAGGCGGATGGAGGTTTGATCGGTTATTCTCTTTTCGACCGCGACACCGGCCTCATAGGTGTTGGTGAAAATCGAGGAATCGGTAAGTACGGCGCCCGGCCGCTGCCAGGTCTGGTAGGGCGATGACCAGAAGCCCGGGCTGAACATGCCGTTGGCGCGGGTGAAATCGCCGTGAAGCCTGATGGTAAGATCCGGCAGGGGCGAATAGGTCCATGCCCCCCCGGCCTTGGCGGTGATGCGGCTGCTGTCCTGATGCGACGGGTAAAGCTGGAAATCACCATTGGCATAGACCGCGAGGCGATGAATTGCGTCTTCCCATGCCGCGTCCAGGCGGGGCTGGATCTGCAACCCCAGAGATGATCGGCGTTGTCGGTCCTGGCCGTCGATATTGTCGTTGTAGACCGCGCCGAGGAACAGGGAGGGGTAGACCAGCCAGCCGCCGAAGGGCAGTCCTTCGACGAAACTTGGGCTGGCGCTGATGCCCAGGGTTTCGGCCGTAGCCTGGCTGGGGGTGGCGTCGAGCGCCGATGCAGGCTGCAGGCCGAAGCCCGGGATGAGCGTCGTCACCGATGCCAGGAAAATCAGTGACGATATGCGCAGCATGAACACCCCGGGCTCTCAGGTTCGAGCGGCTAGAAGTAGCGCATGGGGACGCGAATAAGATCGCCCGGCAGAACGGGAATATTGGATGAAATCGGGTATTTCTTGAAGCCGCTTTCGCCGACATGCTGAATATCGATATTGGAGGTGCTGGCCCTGTAGGTCGTACCGCCGGCCACGGCCAGAGCACTCACGATATTCAGGCCGCTCTTATAATCGTATTCCCCGGGCTTGTTGACCTCTCCCAGAATATAGAAGGGCCTGAAACTGGCGAGGTCCACGGTGACCTTCGGGTCGCGCAGATACTCGCCGCTGAATTTGACAGCGAGGGTCTTTTCCATCTGCTGTTTGCTCAGTCCCGCCGCCTTCACCGTGCCGGCGAGCGGCAGGGAAACGAAGCCGGCCGGATCGACCTGATATTCTCCGGTGAGACGGTCTTCTCCGAAGACCGTGACCCTGATCTTGTCCCCGGCCTGGATATTCGGAGCTGCGACCGCTGCTTTCTGGATAAGGGCTTCCTGGTCGGCTTTCGAGGCGACGCCGACCGTGTCGTTTGCACACGATGCCAGTAGCAGACAGGAGACCAGAACGAGTGCCGAAAAAGGTCTCGACTGAATACCCATACGCGACACTCGCAACCCCTCGCGCCTGAGATCGAACACGTAGACGCCGTAAAGATAGGCGCAAGCGTATTTTTTTGTCCAATAATTTCTCTCACTAGCCATATACTTTAGTTAGTTTCTTTAATTAACAAATTCGATCGAATTAACAAATTCGCGCTATCGATAAAGAATGGTGTTGATAGTTCAAGCATCCAACAAAATTGTTTACACCTTTTGCTTATATCTCGTGTTGGTTATAGTTCACGGCGTCGACGAGGGTGCTGGCGAGGAAGAAGGCGTGCCGGAAATGTCGCCTGGAATGAGAATTTACGCCGTCGGCGACATTCATGGGCGGCGGGATCTGCTGTTGCGCATGGAGCGGCGGATTTTGGCCGATCTCGATCAGGAGACCGCCGAACCTCTCGTGATTTTCCTGGGAGATTATGTCGACCGAGGCCCTGACTCGGCTGGCGTGATCGAGCATTTGTCCTCGAGCCGGTTCGGCCCCCCCTTCAAGGCCCTGCGTGGCAATCACGAGGATCTGCTTCTGTCCTTTCTCGACGACCCCTCGGTTCTCGATCGCTGGCGCGGGTTGGGCGGCTTGGAAACGCTTCACTCCTACGGGGTCGACGTCAGCGAAGCCTTGCGCGGGCGCGGCTATCGTCAGGCCCGCGAGCAATTCGCCGAAAAACTGCCTGCCTCTCACCGGCGGTTCGTGGAAGACACGGTCCTCAGCCATACATGCGGCGATTATTTCTTCTGCCATGCCGGGGTGAAGCCGCATGTCGGTCTCGATCGCCAGGCAAGGGAAGACCTGCTGTGGATCCGGGACGAGTTCCTGGAATTCGAGGGTAGCTTCGGCAAAGTCGTGGTGCACGGCCATTCGCCGGTATCCGTGCCGGAAATGCGCGCCAATCGGATCAATGTCGATACCGGCGCCTTTGCAACCTCGCATCTCACCGCCGTCGTGTTGGAAAGGGCGGGCCGCCGCTTCCTGAGTGTCACGCCATGAGGAATGGCGGGACTAAACACCCCGGTTCATGTTTGCAGGGCCGCAAACCAGGGACACCGGGCGGAGGCAGCGATGTTTCATCGGAATTGCCTCAGAACTGCCTGTCGTATTTGTGGGGTGGCGGCATGGCTTCGTTGCGGTCATATCTATTGCCGGTCTGCAAGGAACGTTGAATGCGATCTCGTATCCCTACGTCATACAGTCCACGTAAGTTACGCCTATCGTTTTTTGACGTGATGTGGGTGATCGCTGCGCCGATATTGACGCTGGCATTGCGGGATATTGACCTTCTCGCCTGGCCGAACATGCCCTTCGATCTGCCGGGCCCGTATCTGTTCGTTTTCGTTACGATCGCATTCGCAGTCCCGGCCCTGCTCATCTGCCGTGCCGCGGACGCCATCCAGAACACTTTTTCGGTTCCCGATCTCTACGCGATCGGCGCGGTGATAGCGTTGACGATCGGCGCCAGCGGCCTGGTGCTCTTCGTGCTCACGCGGCTCGATGGCATACCGCGCTCGACGCCGATCATCTACTCGCTTGTCCTGGGAGCGGGCCTGGTGGGAGGGCGGGCCTTCTCGAGGCTGGTGTCCCACGAGCGCGCCAGGGTCAGTGCCAAACGCAACATCACCGATCTTCGCAAGGTCATCCTCATCGGCACGGACCAGTTCGCCTTGCTGGTGATCAAGCTGATCGAAAGTCAATCACCGGTCACCACGCAGATCATGTCGGTCCTCGACGAGGGGCCGGCCGCGACAGGGCGGTCGCTCAATGGTGTCCGCGTGGCCGGGCGCGTGGGCGATCTCGGGCGGATCATCGACGAATACGCTCTGCACGGCGTGACCATCGATGCGGTGTGGCTGTCCATGGAGCCCGGCCAGCTGGAGTGCGCCAGCCTCCGGTTCGTCACGGAAGAATGTCATCGCCGAGGCATTGCGCTCAAGAGCGTCGCGCAGGCGCTCGAACTCCTGCCCAAGGGTCTGCCAGGGGCACAGGCCCTGCCGATGGGTGCAGCCCGGGATGAGCAGGCGCAACCCGCGGCCGCGTTGCGACGCTATTTCGGCGTGAAGCGCTGCATCGACATCCTCGCCTCGATCGTTCTCATGGTGCTGCTGGCGCCCGTCTGGCTGCTGGTGGCACTTCTCGTGCTCTTCGACGTGGGGCGCCCCCTGCATTTCTGGCAGCAGCGGATGGGACGGGGCGGCCGGCATTTCTTCATCTACAAGTTCCGGACCTATCACGCGCCCTACGACGCCAACGGGCACGTCGTTCCCGGGCCCGAGCGTCTGTCGCCGATCGGGCGGTTCATCCGCAAGATGAGGCTCGACGAGATCCCGCAATTGCTGAATGTCCTGACGGGCGAGATGTCCTTGATCGGTCCGCGTCCGCTCCTGCCGGCAGACCAGCCGGCCAATCCCGGGCTCCGCCTGGCCGTGCGGCCCGGCATCAGCGGCTGGGCCCAGGTCAATGGCGGCAATCTCGTGACCCGCGAGGAGAAGGATGCTCTCGACGAATATTACATCGACAACGCATCCCTTGCCCTGGACATCAAGATCACCGTCATGACCGTGATGTTCGTGTTTGGCGGCGAGCGCAGAGGAAGCGCCGCGCTCCGCCGCGCCATGGCCGCGCGCAGGGGCAGAAAGGCTCTGGCGCGGAGCTTGGCGGAGCAACACACTCCCCCGAATTACCGACGTTGATCGGAACGGCAGCGCTCCCGCATGGCTTCGAAACAGCGCCGCGTCCTCCTGGTCAATCGCTATTTCCACCCCGATACGTCCGCGACCAGCCAGATCGCGTCGGATCTGGCCGCCTTCCTGGCCGGGCAGGGCTGGGAGGTCGTCGCCATCACCGGTGCTGGCCGGTATGACGAACCCACCCGCAGGCTGGACTCCGAGGCGGTCCTGCCCGGCGTTTCGATCCACCGCGTCGGTCCCCTGACGGAGGCCGGCCCGTCGCTGCTGCGGCGCGCTGCGGCTGCGCTCGCCGTGCATGCGGCCCTGGCCTTCGAGGTCTGGCGGCGCTCGCGGGCCGGCGATCTCGTCGTGGTCAAGACCGATCCGCCGCTGCTGAGCGTTTCCCTGCTGCCGGTCGTCCTGGCGAGGCGTCTCAGGCAGGTCAACTGGCTGCAGGACATCTATCCGGAGGTTGCGGCAGAGCTTGGCGTAAAGGCGGGCAGGGGCCTGCTCGGGGGCGTTCTGCGCAGCCTGCGGAACGCCAGTCTCCGCCATGCCGTCATGAATGTGGCGGTCGGCGACGGGATGAAGACGAAGGTCGCGGGGTTCGGCGTGCCGGCCTCCAGGATCGCCACGATCTGCAACTGGTGCGATGACCGGCGCATCCAACCGGCCGACGCCGAACCCAACCGCCTGCGCCGTGACTGGGGGCTGCAGGACAAGTTCGTGATCGGCTATTCGGGCAATCTGGGCCGGGCGCATGAGATCGACACGCTCATCGGCGCCGCCCGCCTGCTCCGGGACGAGCCCGGCATCGCGTTCCTGTTCATCGGGAACGGTTATCTGATTCCCTGTCTCAAGCGGGCCGTCGCCGACCAGGGGCTGGAGACGATGTTCCGGTTCCGACCCTATCAGGACGCCGGCACATTGCCGCAGTCCCTGACGGTGCCGGATATTCACTGGCTCTCGCTCAATCCCCGCCTGGAAGGCCTGATCGTGCCGAGCAAGTTCTACGGTATCGCCGCGGCCGGCAAGCCGATGATTGCGGTCATGGCGCGGGACGGTGAGATATCGAGCCTGATCCGCCGGTCCGATTGCGGGGCTGTCGTCGCCCCCGGAGACAGCGTGGGCTTTGCCACGATCGTCCGTGAATGGCGCAGCCGGCCCGACCTCTTGGCGGAGAAGGGCCGCAACGCGCGTGCCCTGATCGATAGTGGGCTCGACCGACTTTCCAGCCTGCACGGCTGGCAGGAGCTGTTGCTGTCCGTTGAAGGCCCGGCGAAAAGCCGAGCGCCACGGCCATAGATGAGCGGCGCGGTGCGATTGCCCCGCACCTTCGAGTTGGGAGCTGCCGTACCCAATTGTCAATGTGACTTAACAATACCCGCGCCGCGGGCTGTTGCCTCGCCCGCTCGGGCCATGCTAGTCCTTCGTAGGGGGATACGACATCTTTCACCAGACTGGATAGCGCAATGCACCAGAGTCGTAGCCTTTTTCTTACCATTACTTGGATTGTCTTTGCGATAATCGGTCTGGCCCTCGGCGGTGGAGGAATCTGGCTGCTGCTGCTGGGCGGCTCCCCCTACTATGTCGTCGCCGGACTTTTGATGCTGGTGACGGCCTTTCTGCTCGCCCGGCGACATTCTTCCGCGCTGGTCGTCTATGCCGTGCTTCTGCTCGGCACGCTCATCTGGGCGGTATGGGAATCCGGCTTCGATTTCTGGCTGCTGGCGCCGAGGGGCGACATCCTCGCCCCGCTCGGCCTGTGGCTGCTTCTGCCCTTCGTCACCCGCCCCCTGCGCTCGCCGGCGACCGGCGAGCTGAGCCTGGCGGCTCGCATGCCGCTCATCGTCGCGCTGCTCGCCTGCGCCGGTGTCCTCGGCTATTCGCTCACGCAGGATCCCCAGAGCCTTGCCGGCAATCTGCCGCCGGCCGCTTCACCCGCCCCGGTCGCAGCCGACGCCGCCAACCTGCCCGAGGGCGACTGGCCGGCCTATGGCCGCACTCAGTTCGGCAATCGCTATTCACCGCTGGCCCAGATCACGCCGCAAAACGTCTCGCAGCTGAAAGTGGCCTGGACCTTTCGCACCGGCGATCTCAAGGGGCCGAACGATCCCGTCGAGCTGACCAATCAGGTCACGCCGATCAAGGTCAAGGACACGCTCTATCTGTGCTCGCCCCATCAGATCCTGTTCGCGCTCGACGCGGCCACCGGCAAGCAGAAATGGAAGTTCGATCCCAAGATCGCCTATGACAAGACCTACCAGCACATGACCTGCCGCGGGGTCTCCTATTTCGAGACCAGGGCCGATGCCCGCACCTCCGACGGCAATCCCCCGCCGGCGGAATGTCCGACGCGCATCTTCCTGCCGACCAATGACGGAAGGCTTTTGGCGGTCGACGCCCAGACGGGCACGCCCTGCGCACAATTCGGCAAGAACGGTTCGATCGACCTGATGGAAGGCATGGGCGTCACCCAGCGTGGTTTCTACTATGTGACCTCGCCGCCCGTGGTGACCGACAAGATCGTGATGGTCACGGGTTCGGTGATCGACAATTACTCCGCCACCGTGCCATCAGGCGTGTTCCGCGGCTTCGACGTGCATACCGGCAAGCTGGTCTGGGCCTTCGATGCCGGCAATGACGATCCAAACCAGATGCCGTCGGCGACGCATAAATTCGTCGACGCCTCGCCCAATTCCTGGATCGTGTCGTCCTACGATCCCAAGCTGAACCTGGTCTATATCCCGACCGGCGTGCAGACGCCGGATATCTGGGGCGGCAATCGGACACCGGCGAGCGAGCGCTACGCCTCCTCCATCGTCGCGCTCAACGCCGATACCGGCAAGCTCGCCTGGTCCTACCAGACGGTCCACCACGATCTGTGGGACATGGACGTGCCGGCCCAGCCGAGCCTCGTCGACCTCGCCAGGCCCGATGGCAGCACGGTGCCCGCCCTCTACGCGCCGACCAAGACCGGCAATATCTTCGTGCTCGACAGGCGGGACGGCAAGCCGATCGTCCCGGCCCCTGAAAAGCCGGTACCGCAGGGTGCCGCCCCGGGCGACTGGGTCTCGCCGACGCAACCCTTCTCCGAGCTCACCTTCCGTCCCGAAAAGAAGCTGACCGATGCGGACATGTGGGGCGCGACCATGTTCGACCAGCTCGCCTGCCGGATCATCTTCAAGCGGCTGCGCTATGAAGGGACCTTCACGCCGCCTTCGCTGCAGGGCACGCTGGTCTTTCCCGGCAATCTGGGCACCTTCGAATGGGGCGGCATCGCCGTCGATCCGGTACGCCAGGTCGCGATCGCCAACCCGATCTACCTGCCTTTCGTGTCCAAGCTGATCCCGCGGGGACCGAACAACCCGGCGGCGCCGGATGCCAGCCTGCCCTCGGGAACGGAGCAGGGCGTGCAGCCGCAGTTCGGGGTGCCCTTCGGCGTGACGATCAATCCCTTGCTGTCGCCCATCGGCTTTCCCTGCAAGCAGCCGTCCTGGGGCTTCATCGCCGGTATCGACCTGAAGACCAACAAGATCACGTGGATGCACCGCAACGGCACCATCCGCGACGTCTCGCCGATTCCGCTGCCCCTGAAGATCGGCATGCCGGGGCTCGGCGGCCCCATCGTCACGGGCGGCGGCGTGGCCTTCATGACCTATACGATGGACAATTATATCCGCGCCTATGACGTCACCACCGGCAGCCAGCTCTGGGAGGACCGCCTGCCGGCCGGCGGGCAGTCCACGCCGATGAGCTATGAGATCGGCGGCAAGCAATATGTCGTCACCATGGCCGGCGGCCACGGCTCGTTCGGCACCACGATGGGAGACTATCTGATCGCCTACAGCCTGCCATGATGCCGGTGGAACCCTGAACCCGTCAGGGCGGTGATCCCGCTGTCCTGCGCCATAGCCGTGAAAGGGTGCGCGGTGCCACCGCCCCGCGCTTCCAAATTACGGGCTGGCGGGAGCCCCGGAAAGGGCGGCCCACGTCAGCCTTCGCGATAGTAGTAGCTGTAGCCGTTCAAGGCAGGCGCACCGCCGAGATGGGCATAGAGCACGCGCGAGCCTTCGGGGAAGAAGCCCTTGCGCGTCAGGTCGATCAGTCCCTGCATCGACTTGCCCTCATAGACCGGGTCGGTGATCATCGCCTCGGTGCGGGCGGCGAGGCGGATTGCCTCGTTGGTTTCGTCCGACGGCACGCCATAGGCCGGATAGGCATAGTCCGGGTTGATGACGATCTCGTGCTCGCCGATCTTGCGGCCGAGGCCGACCAGTTCCGCGGTATTGTCGACGATGGAGCGCACCTGTGCCCGCGTTTGCTCGAGAGTGCCCGAAGCATCGATGCCGATCACCCGATCCGCGCGCCCCTGCGCGGCAAAGCCGACGATCATGCCGCCCTGGGTCGAGCCGGTGACGACGCAGACCACGACATAGTCGAAGCTGAATCCCAGCTCCGCCTCCTGCTTGGCGACCTCCTCGGCAAAGCCGACATAGCCCAAGGCGCCGAACTTGTGCACCGACGCGCCGGCCGGAATCGGATAGGGCTTGCCGCCGGCCGCCTCGACCGACTGGATCGCATCCTGCCAGCTCTTGCGGATGCCGATGTCGAAGCCATCGTCGACGAGCCGGGAATCCGCGCCCATCAGCCGGGTCATCAGGATGTTGCCGACGCGGTCATAGACGGCGTCGTAATGCGGCACCCATTTTTCCTGGATGACGACGCATTTCATGCCGATCTTGGCCGCTGTCGCGGCCACCATGCGGGTGTGGTTGGACTGAACGCCGCCGATCGACACCAGCGTATCGGCACCCGAGGCGATGGCGTCCGGCACGATATATTCGAGCTTCCTGAGCTTGTTGCCGCCCATGGCAAGGCCGGAGTTGCAGTCATCGCGCTTGGCATAGATCTGGACCTTGCCGCCAAGGGCCTGGGTGAGACGCGGCAGGTGCTCGATCGGGGTTGGACCGAAGGTGAGCGGATAGCGCTCGAATTTTTCGAGAAGGGACATTGAACGGGCTCCATGAGACGGAACGGAGCCTAGTCGAAAAGCCCTGGAGGGGGCTTTCGAATTTGGCCTTCATCTTTTACGAAAGATCGAACCGAGCTCCTGTTCGGATGCCATTTGCTCCATCGAGAAGGGATAAAATGAAAGAACCTTCCATCTCCGATCTCGATCGCATCGATATCAACATCTTGCGGGCACTCCATGCCGATGGCCGGCTGAGCAATGCCGAACTCGCCGCGCGGGTGAATGTCAGCCCGGCCACCTGCCACAGGCGCACGCAACGCCTGTTCGACGAAGGTTTCATCACCGGTGTTCGTGCGGAGGTCGCTCCCACCTCCGTGGCTCTCGGCGCTCTCGTAATGGTCGGCGTGGTGCTCGACCGTTCGACGCCCGAGAGCTTTGCGGCCTTCGAGGGCGCGGTTCTCAAGCTCAAGGAGGTTCTGGACTGCAACCTGGTTGCAGGCGATTTCGATTATCTGTTGAAAATTCGTGTCCGCGACATGGCGGATTTCAACAAGCTGCACGGGCAAAAACTGATCGCATTGCCGGGCGTCAGGCAGACACGCACCTTCTTCGTCATGAAGCAGGTCAAGGACAATGCACGCCTGCCGTTCTGACGGCAGGGCTTCGACGCATCAAGTACCGGCCTCCGCTGGCGGCCTGGTTCGTCGGTGACCGGTTCAGGCGTCAGGCCTGGACGAGCCGCATAATGGTATCGACGTTGAAACGGATCCGCTCTTCGAGGGCTTCCGGGGTCATCAGGTCGCGCTGAAAGACAATCGAACCGGTATAGCGGTTGGTGAAATAATAATATCCGATCGCCGCAATCGTTATGTTCAGTTGAACGGGATCGATGCCCGATCGGAATTCGCCGGTCGCGACGCCACGATCGAGCAACTTGCCGACCATGTCGACGAAGCGCGTGCTGACCTGCCGGACGACCTCGGATTTCTTGATGTGCTTGGCCTTGTGCAGATTGGCGCTGTTGACCAGCGTCAGGAATTCGGGGTTCTTGAGGTAATAATTCCAGGTAAATCGCACCAGGCGTTCGAGCGCCTCCCTGGGAGGAAGTTGTTCCAGGTCGAGTTTTTGCTCCGCCGTCCGTATGTCGGAATAGGCATGTTCCAGGACACGCTGGAACAAATCTTCCTTGCTCTGGAAGTAATGATAGATCATGCGCTTATTGGCCTTGGCGCGTTCGGCGATGATGTCGACCCTTGCGCCGCCAAGTCCGTTCTTCGAAAATTCCTTTTTCGCGGCAGCCAGGATTCTCGCCTGGGTGGCTTCGGCGTCTCTGATCCGAGGGCGCTTGGGGGGCTTGGTGAGCATTCCTACCTCATTGGGCGTGGTCTGACGCGCCGCCATCCGTAATCCTATTCGGGGTAGCGCGCCTCTTTCCAGTTGCATTTTGTCGGCTGCTCGCCGGATTCGCTCCAGAATTTTGGTAACTTACTGGTTACTTTGGCGCGGCGCCAGTGCCGCATGCACTTTCCCACTCTCCCTTGCTGCAAGGACTTCAGGCTGGCTTCCCGCGTCAGGCGGCGTTGACACGTCATCGATAACGAAGTAACTAGATAGTGCAATATCGGGAACGCGGCGGCGTCCAGTGACGCTCAGAAGCGCGGCGCGATGCGCAGGTCCGCAGGGAGGAAGACATGTCGTTCATCAAGAAATTCATCGAGCAGGAGACGGTCAATCGCCGCAATCTGCTGCTGGCATCGGCCTATGGCCTGGGAGGCTTGGCGGCACTCGGCGCGCTGGGGCCGAATGCCGTGCGGGCGGCGACCGCCAATCCGACGATAGCCTGGAGCTATCGCGACAGGACCAATCCCTACTGGAACTACATCGTCTCGGGCGGTGAGGCCTTCGTCGAAAGCCTGGGGCTGCCCAAGACCGCCTTGGTCAATCTCATCAACGAGGGCTCCAGCGAAAAGTCGCTGGCGGACGTCAAGGCGCTGCTCGGCAAGAACGGCAGCAAGGTCGCGCTGGCGATCGATGCCAACGATGCGCCGAACTGCCGCCCCGTAGTGGAGGCCGTTGCCGCTGCAGGCGCCTATGTCTCGACCATCTGGAACAAGACCGACGACCTGCATCCCTGGGATTTCGGCGACCACTACGTCTCCCACATGACCTGGTCCGACGAAGGGCCGGCCGAGCAGACGGCCCGCATCCTCATGGACGCCATGGGCAAGAAGGGCGGCGTGGTTCACCTGGGCGGGATCGCCTCCAACAATCCCGCCATCGAGCGCCTCAACGGGCTCAAGAAAGCACTCAAGGATTATCCCGACGTCCAGTTGCTCGACGCGCAGCCGGCCGACTGGGATACCCAGAAGGCAAACCAGGTCATGGCCGGCTTCATCACGCGCTATGGCGACGAGATCAAGGGCGTTCACTGCGCCAATGACACGATCGCCTATGGCGTGCTCGAGGCGCTGCGCGCCGAAGGCATCGAAGGGATGCCCGTCGTTTCCTATGACGGCAACCAGCAGGCCGTGGAACTCGTTGCCAAGGGCCAGATCCTGGCGACGGTCTTCACCAATCCCTATTGGGGCGGCGGCATCAGTGCGGCGCTCGCCTATTATGCCGCGACGGGGGCGTTCAAGCCCTCGAACGAACCCAAGGAGCACCGTGAATTCTACGGGCCGACGATCCTGGTCACGCCCAAGGACGCCCTGGAATTCAAGGCCAAATATCTCGACACCAATCCCAAATATGACTGGAAGGACTTCTGGGGCCCGAGCAAGGGACAGATTCAGTACAAGTCCTGATCCTTTCCCTCCGCATCGGCCGCACGCCGCCCTCCAGAGCAAAGCGCGTTCAAGCATGAGCGCTTGTTTGCTCTGGTTCCCTGTTTCGACGCGTCTTTGCGTTTCTTGGTGATCCCGCCAAACCGCAAAACGCCATGGGGAGGGCGTGCGCCTGCGTCCCATTCCCTCTGATGCAAGAGCGCGACATGGATAGCCTGCTCACCAAGGACAATATTCAGAAATGGGCGCCGGTCCTGGTGCTCCTGGCGCTGGTGTTGTTCTTCTCCCTCGTCAATCCCAACTTCCTCTCGGTGCGCAATTTCGCCCGCATCGCGATTTCGTCGACGCCGGCGCTGATGGTTGCGGTGGGGGTAACGTTCGTCATCCTGATGGGCTCGATCGATCTGTCGATGGAAGGCTCGGTTGCCGTATGCGCGGTTCTGTTCGCCACGCTGTTCGGCGCGTTGGGCGGCTCCCTCGCGGGCTGGGGCTGGCTGGCGATTCCGGGCGCCATGGCGGTCGGGGCGATCTTCGGCGCCGTGACCGGCCTCATCCATGTCCGCCTGAAGATTCCCTCCTTCATGGCCAGCCTGTCCATGGGGTTCGTCGGCATCGGCCTTTCGCTGCTGATCACAGGGGGTGACCGCATCCTGGTCGAGGATCCTCTTTTCCGTTCGCTGCTCACCTATCGGCTCGGGGGTTTTCCGCTGATGGCCTATGTGGCGCTCGCGGCCTTGGTCGCCGGCTGGTTCATCCAGACGCAGACCACCATCGGGCGAAACTTCTATGCCGTCGGCGGCGGCGAGGACCTTGCCCACGCATCGGGGCTCAACGTCTCCAGGGTGCGGGTCATCTGCTTCATGATCGCCGGCGTCTTCTATGCCCTCGGCGCAATTCTCGCCGTCGCCCAGATCGGCATCGCCGAAACCGTGACCGGCCGCAACTTCATGTTCGTCTCGATCACGTCGGTCGTCGTCGGCGGTACGGCGCTGTGGGGCGGCGCCGGCGGCGTCTGGAACACGCTGGTCGGCGTGCTGATCGTCAACGTCATCGGCAATGGCATGGTGGTGATCGGCCTGCCGAGCTACGTCCAGGACGGCGTCCTCGGCCTCCTGGTCATCACCGCAGTCTATCTGTCCACCGATCGTCGATCGCTGGCCTTCGTGAAATAGGCGCGCCATGTTCGAACTTCGAAACGTCGAAAAACGCTTCCCCGGCGTCCATGCGCTGAAGGGCATCAATTTCCAGATCGACCGCGGCGAGATCGTCGGGCTCGTCGGGGAGAACGGTGCCGGCAAGTCCACGCTGATGAAGGTGATCTACGGTGCCGTCCAGCATGACGGCGGCGAGGTTCTCGTCGACGGCAAGGCGGTCCGTTTCCAGAACCCGCGCGAGGCCATGGATCGCGGTGTCGGCATGGTTTTCCAGGAGCAGTCGCTCATTCCCAACCTGACCGTGATGGAGAACATCTTCCTCGGCTTCGAGAAGCAGTTCGCCCGTTTCGGCAAGATCGACTGGAAGCGCATGGCGAAGGCGGCGGGCGAGCAGCTGAGGAAGGTCAAGCTGCAGATCGACCCCCGGACGGTCACTTCGAAGCTCTCCTTCGCCCAGCGCCAGCTCGTCGAACTGGCGAAGGTGCTGACGCTCGAGGAACGCGTGCATAGCCATTTGGTGATCCTCCTCGACGAGCCGACCTCGGTGCTTTCGAAGGAGGAGATCGGGCTTCTGTTCAGCCTGGTGCGGGACCTGCGCAAGCGGGCCTCCTTCATCTTCGTCTCGCATCGCCTCGACGAGGTCATCGAACTGTCCGATCGCATCTATGTCTTGAAGGACGGCGCGGTGGTCGATGTCGTCAAGGGCGCCGAGGCCATGGCCGAGAGCATCCAGCAGCGCATGGTCGGCCGCGACATCAACCAGGAATATTACCGGGAAGAAAAGCAGCGCCCCTACGATGTCCAGAGGCTGCTCCTGCAGGCGGACCGGATCAGCCTGCCCGGCCATTACAAGGATATTTCCGTCAAACTGCATGCCGGCGAGGTCCTGGCGCTCGTCGGGGTCGAAGGGTGCGGAAGTGAGGCGATCCTGCGCACGATCTTCGGGCTCGAGAGGATGCAATCGGGCACCCTGTCGCTCCATGGCGGCCTGGTGCACGATTTCGGTCCTTCCCAAGGCGTCGCCCGCGGCATCGGCTATGTTCCCAGGGAGCGCAAGATCGAAGGCATCGTCGGCGGCATGAACGTCTTCGAGAACATGACGCTCTCGCAGCTCGGCAATTATGCCAGGGCCGGCGTTCTGGACATCGGCTCCGAGCGCAAGCTCGCCCGCGACTGGATCAAGCGTCTGTCGATCAAGGCCTCCTCGGAGAATGCCGATTGCGGAAACCTCTCTGGCGGCAATCAGCAGAAGGTCGTGCTCGCAAAATGGCGCAGCGGCGGCTCGACCATCATCCTCCTCGACCATCCCACGCGCGGCCTCGACATCGGCGCCAAGGAGGACGTCTACGAAATGATCCGGGAGATGTCGGCCGACGGGGTGGGCATCGTGCTCATCGCCGATACGCTCGAAGAGGCCATCGGCCTCAGTCACACCATAGCCGTTGTCAAGGATGGCGAGATCCAAAAATGGTTCAACTGTCAGCCAGGCGAAAAGCCCTCCCTCTACGACCTGCTTCATCACATGACGTGAGTGCCAGGGTGATGAGCCTCCACCAGCTGAAACGCCATTTCCCGTGGATCACGCTCGTCGTGCTGATCCTGCTCGTCGGTGCCATGGACCCCACCTTCCTCAGGCCGCAGAACCTGATGGAGCTCGGCGCCGACATCGCGCCCCTGTTCATCATGGCGCTCGGCATGACGCTCGCCATCTATATCGGCGGCATCGATCTTTCGGCCCAATCCGTGGCGAACATGACCACGGTGCTCGCCACCTTGTCGCTGCCTTATCTCGGCGTCTTCAGCGCGCTCCTGATCGCAGTGGTCGGTCTGCTGTTCGGCGCCTTTTCCGGCCTGGTGACGACGAGGCTCAAGGTGCCCTCCTTCATCGCCACTTTGGCGGTCGGCGGCCTTGCCCTTTCGGTCGGCCAGTTCGCTTCGGGCCAGCGCGCCTTGCACATGGATGTGGCTGCAAGGGACCAGGCGTTCGGATGGATGTTCGGCAGAACCGCCGGAATTCCCCACGAACTCGTCGTTTCCTTGGGGCTGCTTGCGATTGCCTGGTTCATTCAAAGCCGGACGACCGCCGGGCGCACGCTGAAGGCCGTGGGGGCCGGCGAGCTTGCCGCCGTGGCATCGGGCATCCGCGTCGAGCGCTACAAGGTCCTGGCCTTCGCCCTTTCGGGGCTGTTTGCGGCGATCGCGGGGCTGATGTTCTCGGTCAAGCTGTCGGGCGGCTCGCCGACCCTGGCCGAGGGCTTCCTCCTGCCGGCCATCGTTGCGGTGCTGGTCGGCGGCACCCCGCTTACGGGTGGCGTCGGCGGTGTCGTCAACACGCTCATCGGCACGATGATCGTCGCGGTCGTGCGCGCGAGCATGCTCTATCTCAACATCCCCGCGACGGGGCAGCAGATTTTCTTCGGGATCGTGCTGATCGTCGCGATCGCCCTCACCATCGACCGCTCGAAGATGCGGATCGTGAAGTAGGGGAGAGCGACATGGAAACCATGCGAGCCGCCGTGCTCACCCGCCCCGGGGCATTCGAAGTCCGGGAGGTTCCCATCCCCTCTATCGGCCCGGATGATGCTCTCATCAGGGTGGAGCGCTGCGGCATCTGCGGCACCGACATCCACATCTTCAAGGGCCACTACGCCGCCGACACCCTGCCCTTCATCCCCGGGCACGAGTTCACCGGCACGGTGAGCCGTTTGGGGGACAGGGTCCAGGGCCTGAAGATCGGGCAGCGTGTCGTTGCGGACGTCAATATCGGCTGCGGCCATTGCTTCTTCTGCCGCCGCGGCGAGGTGCTCAACTGCCAGGCGGTCAGCCAGATCGGGATCCATCGTGACGGCGGATTTGCCGAATTCGTCGCGGTTCCGGCGCGGCTGGTCATTCCGGCGCCGGTCGCGGCGAAGTCCGAGCTGCTGGCGTTGACGGAGCCCGTTGCCTGTGTCGTCAGGGCAGCGCGCAAATCCGGCATCGGTTTCGGCATGTCGGTCGTCGTGCTCGGCGCCGGGCCGATCGGCAACCTGCACATCCAGATGATGCGTCTCGTCGGCGCCGCTCCGATCATTGCCGTGGAGCCCTCGCAACCTCGCGCGGCGCTCGCCGAAAAGGCCGGCGCCGATCTCGTCGTCACCGACCCCAGGGAGGCCCGGAGGCTCGTCGCCGAGATGACGCAGGGGCGCGGAGCGGACGTGGTGATCGAAAGCGTTGGTGCCACCGCTCTCTATGCCGAGGCTTTCAGGCTCATCCGCCCTGGCGGCCATGTCGCCGCCTTCGGCATCACGGGACCCAATGACAGCGTGCCGCTTCCCCTGCTCGAAACGGTCCTGCGGGAAAACTCGGTCAAGGGCTCGGTGGCCGGCATCGGCCAGGACATGCACGATGCCCTGACGCTGCTGAGCCATGGGCGTTTCCAGGTCGAGCCCTTCATTGGCTCGGTCGTACCGCTGAGCGCGATTCAATCGGCATTCGAGACGATTCAGGACCGTCCGGCCGTCCTGAAAACGCAGATCGACACGAGCGCATGACGGCGCCGATCGTTCGCGCCGCACCGACGAAATAACTTGCGCCCCGGCGCACTCATACGATTGCTCATCACTCGAGAGGATTCACGACATGGATCAGGTCGTCGCCAGACAGTCGCTTCCCGACACGCCCCGGATATTTGGCTTTTTTGTCGACGGAAAGCGGATGGAGGCTGGAGAACGAGCCTATTTCGAGCGCCGCAGCCCGGGCCATGACGTGCCGGTGACGCGCATTCCAAAATGCACCAGGGAAGACCTCGACCTTGCCGTGAAGGCGGCGCGTCGCGCTTTCGAGGACGGGCGCTGGTCGAGGATCCCGGCCGTCGAGCGTGCGGATGTCCTGCTGCGCGCGGCGCAGATCCTGCGCAGCCGCGCCGGGGAACTGGCCTATTGGGAGACCCTGGAGAACGGCAAACCCATCAGCCAGGCGCGGGCGGAAGTGGATGGCTGCGCCGGCATGTTCGAATATGCCGCCGGCCTGGCCAGGACGCTGCATGGCGATGCCTTCAACAATCTGGGGGATGGCATGTTCGGCCTGGTCACCCGGGAGCCGATCGGCGTGGTCGGGCTGATCACGCCGTGGAACTTTCCTTTCCTGATCCTCTGCGAGAGGGTGCCCTATATCCTCGCTGCCGGCTGCACCATCGTCGCAAAGCCTTCCGAGGTGACGTCTGCCACGACTCTCATGCTGGCCGAGATCCTGTCGGAAGCGGGGCTCCCCGACGGCTGCTACAATGTCGTCACCGGTTCGGGCAGCGTCATCGGCCAGGCCATGACCGAACATCTGGATATCGACATGGTGTCCTTCACCGGCTCGACCGCAGTGGGGAGGCGCTGCGTCGAGGCAGCCGGCGGCAATTTCAAGAAACTCGGCCTGGAACTCGGGGGCAAGAATCCGCAGATCGTCTTCGCGGATGCGGATCTGGAGGATGCCGCGGATGGTGTGGCGTTCGGCATCGGCTTCAACACCGGCCAATGCTGCGTGAGCGGCAGCCGCCTGATCGTGGAACGCTCGGTGGCGAGCGAGTTCGAAAAGCTGGTTGCCGCCAAGCTGGCCAAGGTCAGGATCGGCGATCCGCTCGATCCGGCCACGCAGATCGGCGCCATCACGACGACGGCCCAGAACAGGACCATTCTGGACTATATCGCCAAGGGCAGGGAGGAGGGCGCGCGGCTGGTCTGCGGCGGGGGAGCGCTCGACTTCGGCCGCGGCCAGTATATCGCACCCACTCTGTTCGCAGACGTCACCGGCGCGATGGCGATCGCCCGCGAGGAGATTTTCGGTCCCGTGCTGGCGGTCATGCCCTTCGACAGCGAGGCCGAAGCGATCGCCATGGCCAACGACACCGTCTATGGCCTGGCCGCGAGCGTGTGGACCAAGAATATCGACAAGGCCCTGAACGTCACGCGCCGTGTTCGCGCCGGCCGTTTCTGGGTCAACACCACGCTGGCCGGCGGCCCGGAACTTCCGCTGGGCGGGTTCAAACAGTCGGGCTGGGGACGCGAAGCCGGCTCCTACGGCATCGAGGAGTATACCCAGATCAAGTCCGTCCATATCGAGATTGGCAAGCGCGAGCCTTGGGTGCGCTGATGAAGGAACTCGGCTACGACTATGTGATCGTCGGCGGCGGCTCGGCGGGCTGCGTGCTTGCCGCGCGCCTCAGCGAGAACCCCGCCGTGCGCGTATTGCTGCTGGAGGCCGGCGGCCGTGACAGCAATCCCTACATTCACATGCCGGTCGGCTTCGCCAAGATGACGGCGGGCCCCCTGACCTGGGGACTCAAGACGGCTCCCCAGCGCCATGCCTGCGGCCGGGAGATTCCCTATGCCCAGGCGAAGGTGATCGGGGGCGGCTCCTCGATCAATGCGGAGATCTATACCAGGGGCCATGCCGCCGATTTCGACCGCTGGGCGGGCGAGGAGGGAGCCGCCGGCTGGTCCTTCAAGGAGGTGCTGCCCTATTTCATCCGCTCCGAGGGCAACACCATTCTATCGGGCGAGATGCACGGGGCTGATGGGCCGCTGGGCGTCTCCAACCTGCCCGATCCCCAGCCGATGTCGCGCGCCTTCGTCCAGGCCTGCCAGGAATTCGGCATGCCCTATAATCCCGACTTCAACGGCAGGGCGCAGGAAGGCGCGGGTATCTACCAGACCACCATCCGCAATGGGCGGCGCTGCTCGGCCGCCGTCGGCTATCTCAGGCCGGCGGCGAAGCGATCCAATCTCACTGTCGAGACCGGCTGCCTGGTGCGGCGCATCCTGTTCCAGAAGGCACGCGCCATTGGCGTCGAGTTCGTCAGGAACGGTCAGCTCGTCACCGCCAGAGCGGAGAGCGAGGTTCTCGTCACATCAGGCGCGATCGGATCGCCCAAGATCATGATGCTGTCGGGTGTCGGTCCAGCCGATCATCTCAAGAAGCTGGGAATCGAGGTCGTCGAGGATTTGCCGGGCGTAGGCGAGAACCTCAACGATCATTTCGGCGTCGATATCGTGGCCGAGCTGAAGGGTCCGACCAGCCTCGACAAATACAACAAGTGGCATTGGATGCTGTGGGCTGGGCTCCAATACCTGCTCTTCAAGTCCGGGCCGGTGACCTCCAACGTCGTCGAGGGCGGGGCCTTCTGGTATGGCGATGCCGGTGCCGCGATACCGGACCTGCAATTCCACTTCCTGGCCGGTGCGGGCGCCGAAGCCGGCGTGCCCACGGTGCCCTCCGGCTCTGGCATCACGCTGAACTCCTACACCCTTCGCCCCAAGAGCCGCGGATCAGTCCGGCTGGCGTCGTCGGATCCCGCCATCAATCCGATCGTCGACCCGAATTTCCTGGCGGAACCCGATGACGTTCGCGTTTCCGCCGAGGGAGTACGGATCAGCCGGGAGATCTTCGCCAAGCCTTCCCTGCAGAAGTTCATCAAGCGCCTGCACCTGCCGGGAGACGATGTCAGGACCAATGCCCAGTTCGCGGACTATGCGCGCCGCTATGGCAGGACCTCCTATCACCCCAGCGGCACCTGCAAGATGGGCATCGATGCCATGGCAGTGGTCGATCCGCAGCTGCGCGTGCGGGGCCTCGACCGCATCCGCATCTGCGACAGCTCGACCTTCCCCAGCCTCATCGGCTCGAACACCAATGCGGCCGCGATCATGGTCGGCGAGAAGGCGACGGACCTGATCCGCGGGAATATGTAAGAGACGGGTTTCCCGGGAGTGCGGACGTCCTCGTCCGCTCTTCTATCGGCAAGCGGAGTGCTTCCAAGTGCGGACGAGGACGTCCGCGCTCCCAGGAAGAGCCGGCAGCCACCTCAGTCCCATTCCGGCGCCCAGGGGATGAGGTCGCGTCCGACGATGCGCAGGTTCTTCTGGGTCTGCGCGTCGATCCGCGCCATGTCGATGCTCGACAGGGTGAAATCCATGATGTCGAAGTTCGAGCGGATGTTCTCCGGCTTGGTCGACATCGTGTTCAGCGGCACGCCTTTTTGGAGAATCCAGCGCAGGACGATCTGCCCCGCCGTCTTCCCATAGGCCTGGCCGATCTCGGCGAAGAGCGGTTGTTCGAAGACCTTTCCTCGGGCGACAGAGCAATAGGATGAGAGCGGGATGCCGGTCTCGTTGGCGGCGGCCAGCAGGATATCCTGATTGAGGAAGGGGTGAAACTCGACCTGGTTGGTGACGAGGGGGGCGTCGACGATCGATCTGGCCTGCCGCATCATGCCCGCCGTGTAGTTCGAGACGCCGATGTGGCGGGCGAGCCCCAGTTCCCGTGCCTTTTGAAGGAGCCCGAGCGAGGGGGCGATATTGCCGTCGGCCGGCGCCCAGTGCAGCAGCAGGACGTCGACGAAGTCGACACGAAGGTCCCGCAGGCTTTGTTCGACCGATGGGAGAAAGCGCTCATCGGAGAAATTGTGGATGCCGACCTTGGTGGTGATGCAAAGCTCGTCCCGCTTCACGCTGCCATTGGCCAGGCTTTCGCCGACCTCGGCTTCGTTCTCGTACATCTGTGCGGTATCGAAGGCGCGGTATCCTGTGGCCAAGGCCGTCTCGATCGCCTGCCGGCAGGCCTCGCCGCGCAGGGGGTAGGTGCCGAACGAGCGCTGGAACGTCCGCGTGAAATAGATGCTCATCCTTGTCGTTTCCTTTTTTTATCGCACTATCTAGTTACTTATATGACGTGTGTCGGCGGCCGGCAAGCCGTCGAATCCGGCCGGCGGATAAAAGGAGTTGAAGGCGCAGACGCTATAAGGTACTAACCATATAGTTACTTACAAGAATCCTCGCGAGGAGACGATGTCCAAGATCAAGAGCGCGCTCGAGGCGGTGCGGCGCATCGGCGACAAGGCGGTCGTTGCCGTGAATTCCTCCAGCGGGCTTTGCTGCCCCGACCTGGTTCTCCAGGCGCTGGGAGAGCGCTATCGCGAAGAGGGCCATCCCCGCCAGCTCACCATGATCCACCCGATTGCGGCGGGCGACATGTTCGGCACCAAGGGCGTCGACCATCTGGCCCAGGACGGTCTCATCGATACGGTCATCGGCGGGTCCTATCCATCCGGGCCCTCCTCGGCAGAACCGCCGCTGATCTGGCAGATGCTCGGCGAGAACAAGATCAGCGCCTACAACGTGCCCAGCGGCATCCTGTTCGACATTCTCCGGGAGGCGGCCGGAAAGCGCCCTGGCGTCCTGACCAAGGTCGGGCTCGACACCTTCGTCGATCCGGCGCTCGATGGCTGCGCCATGAACGATCGCGCCCGGTCGCGGCCGATCGTGCGCAGGGTCCAGTTCGAGGGCGACGAGTGGCTCTATTTCCCGGCGATCGCGCCGGATGTCGCCATCATCCGGGCCTCGACGGCGGACGAGCGCGGCAACCTGACTTTCGAGCATGAAGGCGCCTATCTCGGAGCCATGGAACTGGCGCTGGCTGCGCACAATTCCGGCGGTACCGTCATTGCGCAGGTCAAGCGGATCGCCCAAGCGGGCACGCTGCGTCCGCATGACGTGCGAGTGCCCGGCATCCTCGTCGACATCATCGTCGAGGCGCCGGACCAGTTGCAGACGACGGCGACGGCCTATGATCCCGCGATATCGGGCGAGCTGTTCCGCCCCCTCGATACCTTCACGATCCCCGCCTTCGACGCGGCCAAGGTGATGGCCCGGCGCGTGGCGATGGAGCTCGAGAGCGGCTGGGCCGTGAACATCGGCTTCGGCATTTCGGCGAATGTCCCGCGCATCCTGCTGGAGGAAGGCAGGCACGGCGAGATCACCTGGGTGATCGAGCAGGGGGCTGTCGGGGGAATCCCGCTGCTCGACTTCAAGTTCGGCTGCTCCTCCAATGCCGAGGCGTTCGTCGCCTCGCCGCATCAGTTCACCTATTTCCAGGCCGGCGGCTTCGATGCCTCCCTCCTGTCCTTCCTGCAGATCGGGCAGGATGGCTCCGTCAACGTCTCCAAGCTGGCGGTGCGCCCGCATGTGACGGCCGGCGCCGGAGGTTTCGTCGACATCACCGCCCGCGCCAGGAAGATCGTGTTCTCGGGCTATTTCAACGCCGGTGCGAAACTGTCGGTGGCCGATGGCAAGCTGAGAATCGACAGGGAAGGCAAGGTCGCCAAGCTCGTGCCCGAGGTCGACCAGGTCTCGTTCTCCGGCAAGCGCGCCACGCTGCAGAACCAGGACGTGACCTATGTCACCGAGCGCTGCGTGCTGAAGCTGATCGAAGGCCGGCTGACCGTCACCGAGATTGCGCCCGGCGTGGATCTCAAGCGCGACATCCTCGACCAGGCCGCCTTTCCGCTCGCCGTTGCCGAGCCCCTCCTGTCGATGCCGGCCGATCTCTTCCTGCCCGATCGCCGCGGCCGGCCGGCAGTCACCAGAGAGGCGGCCGAGTGATGGGCGAGGATGGCGTCCGCCTGAGGGTCGAGGGACCGGTTGCGACCATCGTCATCGAACGCGAGGGCAAGCTCAACGCCTTCGATGCTGCCATGGTGGCGGAGCTCCAGCGTCTGTGCGCCCTCATCGAGCGTGATGCGGCCATCCGCGTCGCTGTCATGACCGGAGCAGGGGCGAAGGCGTTCTCGGCGGGCGGCGACATCGAGGCCTGGAGCCGGGAGACACCGGAGGATTTCGGCCGGTTCTGGGTGCGCGAGGGGCACGCCGCCTTCGATGCGCTGGCCCGTCTGCGCCAGCCCCTCATCGCCGTGCTGAACGGCCATGCCTTGGGTGGCGGCCTGGAGCTTGCCGCCTGCGCGGACTATCGCATTGCGGAGGCTCACGCCAAGATCGGGCAGCCGGAGACCGGGCTCGGCATCATTCCGGGATGGTCGGGTACGCAGCGCGCGACACGCCGCTTCGGTGCCCAGGCCGTCCGGCGCATGGCGATCTTCGGCGAGATTCTCACCGCCGGGGAAGCGCGCGAACTCGGCATCGTGGACGAGGTGGTGGACACCGGCCAGGGGTTTGCCCGGGCCACGGTGCTTGCCGAAAAGGTGTGCTCGCGCGCGCCCCTGGCAACCGAGATCGCGAAGATGCTGGTGAATGCCGCCGAAACGGAAGAGACGGAGCGGGTTTTCGACTGCCTCGCCGGCATGGCCGCCGCGCAATCGAGCGAGTTGCAGGCCGGCCTTGCCGCGTTCCGCCAAAGGCGGCCGCCGAAATTCTGACAAGGCAATGGCGTCGGGTTAACACCACCCCACAGAATAGGTGATACCAACGGTATTGATGCTTGACCGATCAAGCACCGTCATTACGAGCGCAGCCGTTGGCCCAGAATTCCCTTCCCGCCGCTTTCGGGGGCGCCGGAATGACAGCGGTCCATCTCAACGCGCCGGTTCAGACCGGCAGCTTGTTCTGCTTTCGCAGGGCTTTGTCAAAGGCGGATTCTGGAACGAGACGGCGCAAGAAACTGATCCGGCGCGCCATTTTCCCCGCTGCATAGCGCCTTCTCGGCACAGCGACGGTCGCGGCCTGCACAACCGTCTTGGCGACGACTTCGGGGGCATCTCCTGTTTCGATGGCCTTGCGCATGACCTCGCCCACGCCAGCCCGTGCCGAGGCATAGATGTCGAGCGCTCTATCCGGCCTTGTGAGATTTTCCTCGAACGAGGTCCGCGTATAGGCGGGCTCGACCAACACGACCCGAATTCCGAATGAGCGCAGCTCGTGATCGAGCGATTCGGAATAGCCTTCGATGGCATGCTTGGTCGATGCATAAAGCGCGGAGTAGGGAGCAGGAATGAAGCCGAGAACGGAGCTCAAATTAACGATTCTGCCGCTTCCCTGCCGGCGCATGATGGGCAACACGGCGTGGGTCACGCGCAAGACACCGAAGACGTTTACGTCAAACAGGGCCTGGGCCTGCGCGGTCGAAGAGTCTTCCGCGGCGCCGAGCAGGCCAATGCCGGCATTGTTGACGAGCAAATCGATACGGCCGGCCTCGTCTAGAACCGTGTTGATCAGTTCCGCGACGGATTCCTCGTCGGTCACGTCACAGGGCAGCATTGTAATGCCGTCCACGTTTTCGGCGTTGGGGCGACGGCTGGTTCCAAATACGCGAAAGCCCGCCTGCTGCAGAGCTTTGGCTGTTGCACGCCCGATGCCGGTGGATGCACCAGTCACCAGGGCGATGCCGGGTTTGGTCGTGGTCATGGTAATGGTTCTTTCTTGGGGTTGTAAGGGCCGTTGCACGGTCCTGCGCGGCAGTTCGTCGAGACCCTGATGTGCCCGTCAGCCTGCTGCCGCCGTGGCCGACAGCGGTCTCCGTCATCGTTCACCGTCATTGTTCACCTGGCGGCGGTCTCACGGATCTGACGCTCAGCCGCGGTCAGGAAGCCTTGTGCCAGTTCGGGGTCGTTGACCACGCGAGACAGCGTCAATGCGCCGAGCATCGTGGAAAGAATGGCCATCGCCTTGTCCTTGGTTTCCTCGCCCTGCGGCGCGGAAACCATGGTGGCGAGCGTGTCGAGATAGGCCCTGATCCCTGTTTCGAACGACGCCTTCACGGTGCTGCTCTGTCTGGCAGCATCCGAGCCCAGCGCCGCAACCGGACAGCCGTCCATCCTCTCCTCGCGATGTCCCATGCTGAGGTAAAAGCGGAGCACGGTGCCCAGGGGGTCATCAGGATTTTCTGCGATGGCGGCGGCCCATATTTGCGCGGCGCTTTCCATCGCCCGTTTGGACGCCTGCGCCGCCAAGTCTTCCTTCGATGCGAACTGCTTGTAAAAGGCGCCTTGCGTCAGCCCTGCACCCTTCATCAAGTCCTTAAGCCCGATGCCGTCAAAACCGTGCTCGCGGAAGAGGCGGCCTGACACGTTGATCACGGCTTGGCGGTTTTCCTCGGCTTGAACGCGACTGACCCGCATCATTGATCCTCGTATTTAGATTGCATTCGAAATCTATATCACTTATAGAGGTCGAACGCAATCTATCTCTCGATGAGGGCACGGACATGAAACTCAAACCCATTCTGGTGGGAGGAAGCGCGCTGATCGCAGTACTGGCCGCGGCCGGTTTCGTCGTGCTTGTCGCGCGCCCTCACCACGCTTCGGCCGAAAGCGACCCCAGGCAGGAGCCGCCTCTGGTCAAGGTGATGGCGGCAAGCGCCATGGCCGGCAACGAGCGCAGCTTTACCGGTCTCGTCGGCGCCAGGGTGCAGAGCAATCTCGGTTTTCGGGTTGCCGGCAAAATCCTGGAACGGCTGGTAAACGCCGGACAACACGTCAAGGCCGGTCAGCCCCTGATGCGGATCGACGAGACGGACCTGCGCCTCGCATTGACAGCAAAGCGCAACGCCGTTGCGGCGGCACGGGCGGTCCTGGTGCAGGCAAGTGCGGACGAGAAGCGGTATGCAGCGCTTGTCAAGAGCGGACTGGCCGCGACCCCGCAGCGTTACGAACAGGCCAAGGCGGCGTTGGACACGGCCACGGCGCAGCTTGCCGCGGCAGAAGCAGAAGCGAAGGTTGCAGAGAACGAGGCGACCTATTCCGTTCTGGTGGCGGATGCGGACGGGATGGTGGTCGAAACACTCGGCGAGCCGGGGCAGGTTGTCTCTGCCGGCCAGCCGGTGGTTCGGATCGCGGAGGCCGGCCCTCGCGAAGCCGTGGTGGCGCTGCCTGAAACAATCCGGCCGGCGATCGGCTCGGCGGCCGAGGCGGGCCTGTATGGGGCCGATGGGCGGCGCTATGCCGCCCATCTGCGGCAGTTGTCGGATGCCGCCGATGCCCAGACCCGTACCTACGAGGCCCGTTATGTGCTCGACGGCGAAGCCGCTGCGGCACCGCTCGGCGCGACGGTAACCATTCGGCTTGCGAACCAGGCGAGCCAGCCGGAAGTCGAGGTGCCGCTTGGCGCGGTGCTCGATGATGGCAGGAAGACCGGCGTCTGGGTCTTGGACAGTGCTAACTCGACCGTGCACTTCCGGCCCGTCAAGCTTGTGCGCGTGACCGGCGAAACCGCCATGATCTCCGGCGTGAATTCAGGCGATCCTGTCGTTTCGCTCGGCGCTCATCTGCTGCAGGAAGGCGTTCGCGTCCGCACCGCTTCTCAGAGCGGGGGCGACCGATGAGCCTCAATCTTTCCGCGATCGCCGTCCGCGAGCGGGCGGTCACTCTGTTCTTCATTCTGTTGCTGGTGGCTGGCGGCGCCTACGCCTTCCTCATGCTCGGACGGGCGGAGGATCCGAACTTCACCATCAAGACCCTCACGGTCACGACGGCATGGCCTGGCGCCACGGCGCGCGAAATGCAGGATCTCGTCGCGGAGCCATTGGAGAAACGGATTCAGGAACTGACCTGGTACGATCGGGTCGAGACGACCACGCGGCCGGGTTATGCGTATATGACGGTCACGCTGAAGGACAGCACACCGCCATCCGCCGTGCAGGAAGAGTTCTACCAGGCCCGCAAGAAGCTTGCCGACGAAGCCCGCAACCTGCCGTCCGGCGTCTACGGCCCCTTCGTCAATGACGAATATTCGGATGTGAGCTTCGCCCTCTATGCGCTCAAGGCCAAGGGCATGCCGATGCGCGAACTGGCCAGGCAGGCCGAGGTGATCCGCCAGGACCTTCTGCACGTGCCCGGCGTCAAGAAGATCAACATTCTCGGTGAACGTCCCGAACAGATATTCGTCGAATTCTCCTACGCCAGGCTGGCGACCCTCGGCGTGTCGGCACGAGATATTGTCGCCGCCTTGCAGCGGCAGAACACCGTCACCCCGGCAGGCTCGATCGACACGCGCGGGCCGCAAGTCTTCATCCGGATCGATGGTGCTTATGACAGCGTCCAGGCGATCGCCGATACGCCGATCATCGCCGCGGGGCGAACACTGAAGCTTTCCGACGTGGCCGAGGTTCGCCGCGGCTATGAGGACCCGCCCGGCTACCTCATCCGCCATCAGGGCGAACCCGCCGTCATGCTGGCGGCGGTCATGCAGGAGGGCTGGAACGGCTTGGCGCTCGGCAAGGCGCTGGAGGAGAGGACGGCGGCGATCGCACGGACCCTGCCGCTCGGAATGACGCTCGACAAGGTGACCGATCAGGCCGTCAACATCAGCTCGGCGGTCGACGAGTTCATGATGAAGTTCGCCATGGCGCTCGGCGTGGTGCTGCTCGTGAGTCTCGTCAGCCTGGGCTGGCGCGTCGGCATCGTGGTGGCGGCCGCCGTACCCCTGACGCTTGCCGTCGTCTTCCTGATCATGCTCGAGACCGGCCGCTTCTTCGACCGCATCACGCTTGGCGCCCTTATCCTGGCGCTCGGCCTTCTCGTCGATGACGCCATCATCGCCATCGAGGCGATGGTGGTGAAGATGGAAGAGGGCATGTACCGCATCAAGGCGGCCGCCTATGCCTGGAGCCACACGGCGGCGCCGATGCTGTCCGGCACGCTCGTGACGATCGCCGGCTTCCTGCCGGTCGGCTTCGCGCCTTCGACGGCCGGCGAATACGCCGGCAACATCTTCTGGGTCGTTGGCTTCGCCCTTATCGTCTCCTGGGTCGTCGCGGTGGCCTTTACACCCTATCTCGGCGTCAAGATGCTGCCCGAGATCAAACCGGTCGAAGGCGGCCATCATGCGATCTATGGTTCGCCGAATTATCGGCGCCTGCGAAGGCTGATCATCTTCGCTGTGCGCCATAAATTCCTGACCTGCGCCATCGTCGGCGTTGCGTTTCTGCTTGCTGGTGCCGGCATGGGCGCCGTCAAACAGCAGTTCTTCCCGACATCCGACCGTCCCGAGGTGCTGGTGGAGGTTCGCCTGCCGGAAGGCACCAGCATCGAGACCACCACCGCGGCCGTCGAAAAGCTCGAACATTGGCTGCGTGAACAGCCGGAGGCCAAGATCGTGACGAGTTATGTCGGCCAGGGCGCTCCGAGGTTCTTCCTGGCGCTGTCGCCCGAGCTGCCCGATCCCGCCTTCGCCAAGATCGTTGTGCTGACACCGGATGCCGAGGAGCGCGAGCGCCTGAAGCACCGGCTTCGGCAGGCGGTGGCGCAGGGGCTCGCGCCGGAGGCCTATGTACGCGTCACGCGGTTCGTCTTCGGTCCTCCCTCGATCTTTCCGGTCGAGTTCCGGATCATCGGGCCCGATCCCGCACAGCTCTACGCCATTTCCGACAAGGCGCTCGAAATCATGCGGCGCGTGCCCGACGTGCGGGAGGCAAACCGCGACTGGGGCAATCGTACGCCCGTGCTGCGCTTCGTACCGGATCAGGATCGGCTGAACCTCATCGGCCTGTCACCGGCCGAGGTGGGCCAGCAACTCCAGTTCCTTCTCACCGGCCTTCCCGTCACGCAGGTCCGTGAGGACATCCGCAACGTTCCCATCGTGGCACGCAGCGCCGGGGCTGAGAGGCTCGATCCGGCGCGTCTCGCGGACTTCTCCCTCACCACGCGCGACGGACGTTCGATCCCCCTCGACCAGATCGGTCATTCGGAAATCCGTCTGGAAGAGCCGATCCTCAAGCGCCGCGATCGCATGCCGGTCATAACCGTCCGCTCGGATCTCAATGAGGCCACGCAGCCTCCGGAGGTCTCCAAGCAGGTCATGCAGGCCCTGCAGCCGCTGATCGCATCCCTTCCGTCCGGCTATCGCATCGAAATGGGTGGCTCGATCGAGGAGGCGGCCAAGGCCAATGCGGCGCTTGCGAAGATCTTCCCGGTCATGATCGCCGCCACGCTGATCATCATCATGCTGCAGGTGCGCTCCTTCTCGATGATGGCGATGGTCTTGCTGACGGCGCCGCTTGGCCTCGTCGGCGTGGTGCCGGCGCTGCTCATCTTCAACCAGCCTTTCGGGTTCAACGCCATTCTCGGCCTGATCGGATTGGCCGGGATCCTGATGCGCAACACGCTGATCCTTACCGAGCAGATCAAGGAGAACCGTGCGGCAGGGCTTGATGACTATCACGCCGTCATCGAAGCCACGGTGCAACGCACACGTCCCGTGATCCTGACGGCGCTCGCCGCGGTACTCGCCTTCATCCCGCTGACGCATTCCGTCTTCTGGGGATCGATGGCCTATACCCTGATCGGCGGCACGGCGGTCGGTACGGTGCTGATCCTGCTCTTCCTCCCCGCCCTCTACGCCGCGTGGTTCCGGATCAAACCGACGGCCGATGAGATCGACATGTCAGCTTCTTCCGACGAACCCATGAAGCTGCATGCCGTAAGGGCTGCCGAATAGAGCGGGATCGCCGCGGCCGTCCGTCCGGGTTTGCGGTCCGGAGCAAGTGCGATCTTTCTGACCCGCACTTGCTCCGACTCTTGTTCTGACGCGTTTTCTCAATCGAAAAGTCTATCGACTTTTCTGGAAGACGCTCGAACGGCGACCGGTGTCGGGTAGGGTCTCGCTCATGCCGGGACCGGCGCGTCCTCGCGCAGCAACTGCTTGCTTTTCAGTTCGGCCCAGAAATCCGAGGGAATGGGGTGGCTGAACCATTCCAGGTTCTGGTCGAGCTGCTCCACCGTGCGCGTTCCCGCGCAGAAGGCCGGGATGGCGGGGTGGGCGACCACGAATTGCAGCGCCGCGGCGGCAAGCGGCACCTTGTGGTCACGGCACACCGCCTCGATCCTGGCGACCTTTTCCATCACCGCGGCCGGGGCGGGGGCGTAATTGTATTTCGCTCCGGGTATGGCTCCGGTTGCCAGGATTCCGGAATTGAAGCCGCCGCCGACCAATACGGCAGCGCCGCGCTCCTGGCAAAGCGGCAGGAAGCCGTCGAGGGCCTCCTGTTCGAGAAGCGTGTAGCGACCGGCGAGGAGGAAACAGTCGAAGTCGCGCTGCTTGAGCGCCTCGTGGCAGACTTCCCATTCGTTGACACCGACGCCGATCGCCTTCACCGCGCCTTCCGAGCGCAGGCGTTCCAGGGCACGCCAGCATCCGTCCATGGCCTGCCTGAACACTTCCGGCTGATCGTCGCCACGCGTGAAGCGGTCGATGTCGTGAATGAACAGCATGTCGATGCGTTCGAGCGCGAGCCGCTGCAGGGAATCCTCGAAGGCCCTCATCGTGCCGTCATAGCTGTAGTCGAAGCTCATCGTATTCGGCGCCGCATTGACCCAGGGCGCGAAGTCGATGTCGGCACGCCTGGCCGGGTGCAGGACGCGCCCTACCTTCGACGCGACCACGAATTCGTCGCGCCTCTTCCAGCGCAGCGCCTGCCCCAGGCGCAGTTCCGAAAGGCCGTGCCCGTACATCGGTGCCGTGTCGTAGAAGCGTACGCCGGCATTCCAGGCGTGCTGCACCATTTCGTCGGCAACCGCCTCGCTGATCTCGCGCTGGAAATTCCCGATCGGCGCCGTCCCGAAGGCAAAGGCGGTGACCTCGATGTTGCTGCGGCCGAATTTCCGCTTTTCCGATGGCTTCATGGCTTCCTCCGTTGTCATCGTTCTTCTCTGGCCTGCCCGACCCGGCCTCTCTTCGATCGCACGTCCGACCGATCGGTTCCGAGGGGCCCGTCAGGCTTGACCCATTTGATCCACGTGCGTTATAGCAGTAACTAGATAGTTACAAAAGGGGAGAAGCGCATGTATCCGAGCGAAACGCAGATGCAGGTGCGCGACATGGCGCGGCAGTTCGCCGACGAGGTCGTCAAACCGCTGGCAGAGGGGCTCGATCGCGAGGAACGTTTCCCCCACGAGATCTATGAGCAGATGGGCGAGCTCGGGCTGTTCGGCATCGGCGTTCCCGAGGCCATGGGCGGCCCGGGCTTCGACACCCTGACCTACGCGCTCGTGATGGAAGAGCTTGCAAGGGGCTATGCCTCGGTTGCCGATCAATGCGGCCTGGTGGAGCTCATCTCCACGCTGCTGGTCAGGCATGGCACGCCGGCCCAGCGTGAGACCTGGCTGGCTCCGGCGATGCGCGGAACCAAGCGCGTGGCTTATTGCATTACCGAGCCGGAGGCCGGAACGGATGTTTCCGGCATCAGGACCACGGCGGAACGGGACGGGGAGGGCTGGCGCCTCAACGGCGGCAAGATCTGGATCCACAACGCGCCGGTCGCCGATGTCGGTTTCGTGCTGGCCCGGACGGATAGGGATGCCGGCCATCGCGGCATGAGCATCTTCATCGTCGATCTCAACGCCAAGGGCGTCGAGCGCGGTCCCAAGGAGCACAAGATGGGGCAGCGCGCCAGCCAGGTCGGCGCGCTCAATTTCACCAATGTGGCGCTCGGGCCGGATGCCCTGCTGGGAGAGCTCGGCAAGGGGTTCCACATGATGATGAGCGTGCTCGACAAGGGCCGCGTCGGCATCGCGGCGCTCGCCGTCGGCATCGGCCAGGCCGGCCTCGAGGCGGCCGTCGACTATGCCCGCCAGCGCAAGCAGTTCGGAAAGGCGATCGCCGAGTTCCAGGGCGTGCAATGGCTGATTGCCGACATGGCCAAGGATATCGAGGCGGCCCGTCTCCTGGTGCACAGCGCGGCGGTGAAGATCGATCGCGGGGACAATGCAACGAAGGCCTGCTCGATCGCCAAATGCTTCGCAGGCGACATGGCGGTTGCCCGCACCGCCGATGCCGTCCAGGTCTTCGGCGGTTCCGGCTATATCCGCGGCTTCGAGGTGGAGCGCCTCTATCGCGACGCCAAGATCACTCAGATCTATGAGGGCACCAACCAGATCCAGCGCATGATCATCGCCCGAGAGCTGTTCAAGCATGGAGCGCTGGCATGAGTGCGTCACTCCGTCAGGCGGCTTTCATCACCGGCTCGAGTAGGGGCATCGGCCTGGCGGCTGCCGTCGAACTGGCCAGGCACGGCTTTGCGATCGCCTTGAACGGGCCTGTCGACGACGAGGAACTGCGGGACGCCGAGGAGCGCGTGCGCGCCCTCGATGTACCCGTCACGCGCGTCGCTGGCGACATAGCCGACATCGGCGCGCATGAGGCGATGCTCGACCTGGCCGAAAAGGCGCTGGGGCCGCTCTCGACCCTGATCAACAATGCAGGCGTATCGGTCCTGAACCGCGGCGACCCGCTCGATGTCAGCGAGGAAAGCTATGACCGCTGCCAGGCCGTCAATGCCAAGGCGCAATTCTTCCTGTGCCAGAAATGGGCGAGGCGCGTTCTTGCGCGGGACCGCAATGACGGCCGCTTCTATTCGATCGTGAATGTGTCGTCGTCGAATGCCGATGCGGTCGCCGAGCCGCGGGCGGAGTACTGCGTCTCGAAGGCCGGCTCGGCCATGGTGAGCAAGGTGTTCGCCGTGCGCCTGGGCCGCGAGAACATCGCCGTCTACGATATCAGGCCGGGCCTGATCGAGACCGCGATGACGCAGTCGGTGACGAGCCTGTACCAGCGGCGCATCGACGAGGAGGGCTTGACGCTGATGCGGCGCCTGGGCCGGCCCGAGGATGTCGGCGCGGTGATGGCGACGCTCGCCACCGGCAGGCTCCCCTATACGACAGGCCAGGTGATCGCCGTGGATGCCGGCATGCTGGTGCCGAGATTTTGAGGAAACTGCAATGATCCGTCTTCCCGACACCAATGGCGCTTTCTCCGACTATCGGCTCAGCGGCAAGGTGATCCCGGCCGCCCGCTTGCCCGCCGGCGCGGCGCGCGTCGTGTTTTCGGCGGCCCATGTCGTGGCTGATCCTTTCACGGCCAATGATCCTTCCGGGCCTGCTACCATCGACTGGAAGGCGACGATGGCGTTTCGCCATCATCTGAACGATCTCGGCCTCGGCATTGCCGAAGCGATGGATACCGCCCAGCGCGGTATGGGCCTGGACTGGCCCGGGGCCCTCGAACTCATCCGGCGCACCCGCGAAGAGCTTCCGCAGGCGCTGATCTTCAACGGATGCGGCACCGACCAACTGGAACCGAGCCGGGCGCGGGGCCTGGACGACGTCCGTCGCGCCTATTTCGAACAGGTGGAAGCCATCCAGGCCCTGGGAGGGCGCCTCATCCTGATGGCGAGCCGCGCCCTTGCCGCGGTGGCCGGCTCAGCGGACGATTATGTGAAGGTCTATGGCGATGTCCTGGCTCGCTGCGACCGGCCCGTCATCCTTCACTGGCTCGGCGACATGTTCGACCCGGCGCTCAAGGGCTACTGGGGCAGCGGCAGCTTCGAGGCCGCCATGGAGGTGGCGCTGCGCGTCATCGAAGAGAACGTGGCGAAGGTTGACGGCATCAAGATTTCGCTCCTGGACAAGGACAAGGAAATCGCGATGCGGCGGCGGCTCCCTGCCGGCGTCAAGATGTATACGGGCGACGACTTCAACTATCCGGACTTGATTGCCGGCGACGAGATCGGCTTTTCGCACGCCCTTCTCGGGATCTTTGATCCCCTCGCGCCGGCTGCGGCCTTCGCCATCCAGAAACTGGGGGAGGGCGACATCAGGGCCTTCCATGCGGTGCTGGATCCCACCGTCCCGCTGGCCCGGCTCATCTTCCGGGCACCCACGCAGTTTTACAAGACGGGCGTCGTCTTCCTTGCCTGGCTCAACGGCTTCCAGGAGCATTTCGTCATGCTAAGCGGGGCGCAGGCGATGAGGCCGCTGCCCTATTTCGTCGAGCTCTTCAAGCATGCCGATGCCTGCGGCCTGCTGCGCGACCCGGACCTGGCAGCCGATCGCATGCGCAAGCTGCTCGCGCTCTACGGCGCCTGAGCCCCCGCGATGCGCGATTTCTCGACGGATCATTCGGCGCTCGCCCTGAATACCGCGACGCTCGGGCATAATCTGGATGGCCATGGCGCCGGCTGGCCCGTCGAGCGGGTCATCGATGCCTGTGCCGAGCGCGGCTTTGGCGGGATCGTGTTCTGGCGCCGGGAAATCGGGGATCGAGCCATCGAGATCGGCAATCGTGCCCGCAAGGCAGGCCTTACGGTGGCAGGTCTCTGCCGCAGCCCCTTCCTGGTGGGTCCGATGGCGCCACGGCCTTCATCCGCTCTGCGCGACGACTTCCAGGCCTCGATCGACATGGCGGCAGGGCTCGGGACCTCGATCCTGACCATCGTCGTCGGCGGGGTCGAGCCGGAAAGCCGGGGGGTGGAGGACAGCCTGAAACGGGTGGCCGAACGGGTCGCCGAGGCCGCGCCCTACGCGGCGCAGCGGGGCGTGGGCCTGGCGCTCGAACCGCTCAACCCCGTCTATGCCGGCAACCGCTCCTGTCTCGTCACGGTGCGGGACGCCATCGATTTATGCGAAGCCATCGACGCGGCCAATGTCGGCATTGCGGTCGATGTCTATCACGTCTGGTGGGACACCTCGCTTGCGCGCGAACTCCGGCGCGCCGGCAAGTACCGCATCCTGGGATATCATCTGTGCGACTGGCTCGCCGACACGCGCGATGTGCTGCTCGATCGCGGCATGATGGGGGACGGTGTCGCCGATCTCAAAGCGCTGCGTGCAGCGGTGGAGGCCGCGGGCTATCGGGGTTTTTGCGAGGTCGAGGTCTTCTCCGCCGAGAACTGGTGGAAGCGCGATCCGGCGCAGGTGCTCGACGCCTGCGTCGAGCGCTTTCGCTCCGTCTGCTGAAGCGTCCGACAAGATGGCAGTCGTCGATCATACATCGTCGAGCGGCGGATCTTTGAGGAGCCTTCCGGCGATGGCCAGGCGAAGCCCTCATGACCGTTCGGCACTCCGCATCGCAGTGGCGACCAGGCGATAGCGGGCCTGGATCACGCGATAATCGCGATACCAGTTCACGAGGTCACTCCAGGGATCGTTGATCTTGGCGAGCCCCGAGACGAAGGCGACGACCGTGCCGATTTCCGTCTGGCCCTGGACGACGAGATAGCCGCCAATGCCCAGAATGATTGCCGTGCCCAGGGAATTGAGCCAGTTCATCGCGAAGTTGAGCGCGAATTTGAGCCGGTAAATGCTCATGTTCAGCCGAAAGACCTGGTCGACGCGCCTGGACTGGGAATGATTGGTCTTTTCGTCGCGCTCGACCGTGTCGACCAGCATCACGCTGATCTTGCGCAGCACCCAGATGCGGGCTCCCACCCGCCGGTTTATCGCGCCTTGCAGCAGCGGTACCAGGAAACATTGCGGCAGAAAGACGAGAATGCCGACAAGCGCCATCAGTGGCTGGAGATAGGTGAGATAGCCAAATACAGAGAGCAATATGCCGATCTGGAGGATTGGATCGGAAAGGCTTGCGCCGACAAAACCGCCGATCGGATCGACCTCGGCGACGACGATGGCGATTTCAACGCCGCCGGCCTTGCCGGAGGGCAGCACCGAGTCGGGCCGCTGCGCGACATGCGAGATCTCGTTTCGAAGCCATCGTACCGCCGACTCGCCGATCCAGTTGCGATAGAGATTGAGTCCGATCTTGATCAGGCCTTGCAGCAAGGTGAGAGCGGCGAAGGCGATCGCCAGGGTCAGCACGACGTAGAGATCGCCTCCCTTCACGGCGGAATTGACCAGCCGCCGCTGCACCTCGAGCGGCACGGTGTCCGCGATGAACAGCAGGACGGCCCCCAGAGCGATCCAGATCTGATGTCGGCCTGAAACCCAGATGATGAAGCCGATCAGGGTTTCCGGCATTGGGGCATTGGGCGAGGTATGCGGGCTCTCATGCGGGCCCACCTGTGCCGTAACCAGTCTGTAGGCTGCCGCCAGGAATTGTCGAAGCACTGCTCTGCGACCTGAAAATGTTGCGCCTTTCAACGTCGGCCGGAGGCTAGCTGTTCCAAGGCAAGGCAGCACTTCGTGATCAACGCCTTCCAATTCCGGTCAGGCGCTGGCCATGGAGGAGGGCAGCCGGAATCGAGGCCCGGAGCCATGAAACCCCGGACCAAGGCTTCCGTGGCAAGGCCTCAGTAATAGGCCGTGCACACCCTGTTGCCATACTCGTCATAGCCGACCCGTGCGCATGAACGCCCGCCGTCGGGGGGCGCCGTCGCGGCGCCTACTGCGGCACCTCCCACGGCGCCGACGGCACCGCCGATGAGCGCGCCGCGTCCAGGGTGCCGGTTCGAGACGGCAGCACCCACCGCAGCGCCGCCGATGCCACCGATAACCGCTCCGCCAGCGGCACGATCGCCGGGACTGTCACTCGCACAGGCTGCGACGGACATGGCGATACCGGCCGCCGCGAGAATTCTAAGCAATTCAGCCATGATCGTTATCCCTGGTTGCAATAGTGCAAGAACCCCGCAGTGTAGGGATCGTTCCATTTCGAAACAGCGATGTCGGGACGCTTGGGCTCGGCGGCTTACCCCATCAAAGCAAGCAGGCAAAGCAAGCAGGCAGGTCAGACCTGCACGGGCGGGAACAAAGCTCGGTTGACGAGGTTTGATAGCACCACAGTAAAGAGGTGCCGCCATGCTTCATTGGATCCTCATTCTATTGATCATTGCCGCCGCGGCCAGCTTGCTGGGACTGCCGGCACTCGCGGGGGCTGCCGCAACGGGAGCCCGGGTCCTGATCGGGATCGCGCTGATCCTGTTCCTGCTCGTGCTGCTGGGTGTCCTCACCGTTGCCTAGGGCAAAGCGCGCTTAGGCGTGAACCGTGGCTGCTCCGACGTTTAGCTCGTTTTGACGCGTTTTCGGAAGGTCTATCAGTTCTTCTGGAAGAACGCTTTCGGGGCGCCTACCGCCCCGCGTCCAGCCACATCCCCCAATGCCTGGCGCGGGTCTCGGGGCGCCATGGCACCGCCTCCGTTGCACCGCCGGCCGCACCGATGTTTCGATGGCCGTTTTCAATGGCCATGTCTGTTTTCAATGGTCGTGCCTGTTGACGCGTGTGCACCGCCCAATCAAACATCGGTGGGACGCAATCGTTCAAACGGACGGTTGCAGGCCTTTGGATTGCTGCCGACGTGGTCGCATATCGCCTGACACTGCGCGTCGAGAAGTCACCGATGCCCAAGAAAACGGGACCACCTCGACCGAACAGACCTTTGTCCGCGGGAATGAACCCACCGTCGGGCGGGGCCGGCATCGGTGGCCTTCTGCTGGTCATCGAATATCAGGATGCCGCCGGCCGCCGGCGGTTTCGGCCGGTCACGCTCTGGTCGATCAAACCAGGACGGGACGGCGTGCCCCGTCTTCTCGGCTACAGCCACGATCAGGGGGACCTTCGTTCCTTCCGGCTCGACAGAATCCTGTCGATCGCCGACGCCGATGGCGTGCTTCAGGAGCCCCTGGACGTGTTCTACAGGCAGGTGCTCGGCGTGTCCTGGTCACCGGCGCGCGCTGAAATCTCCGCAGCCGATCGGGCAGGGGAACGTTGGGCCGTGATCCGCAGGGTCGCGCGGGAGAATGGCCTCGTTCTCGCCGTCGCTGTCGCGAGGGCCGACTTGCAAATGTCGGGCGAGGAGGTGACGGTCATGCTCGATCGTGTCGAAGCCGCCTGCGCCGCCGGGGGTATCGACCTGAGTCCGGACGACTTGGAGCGGGCCGGCCGGTGGATCCGGCGTATGCGCCCGTCGGCGGATGCCGTGGGCAAGAACCTGCGCGAGCTCGATGCGGCTGCGCCAGCGGTGAAGGCCAAGCTGATCGAATTTTGCCTGGCGGTGGCCGACAGCGATGGTTTTCGTCATCATCGGGAGCTTACGCTCATCGACCAATTCTCGCGTGCCCTTCTCGGGGAAAGCCTCACGCTGCGCCGCGCTTTCGGGGGCGACGGCCAAGCCGGCTGAACATCGGATCGCTGCCGAACTTGCAAATGAACTCCACAGCTTGAATTTTTGATGGTTTAGTCAAGAATTGCGAGGGCTTTCCAGCCGGTCTGTTGAGCAGTACTGGACACAAAGAGTTGCTCTAGTGCCGTTTGAAATACTGAATCTCGCGTTCGTGTTTTTGGGCGGCTTCCTTGGATTGGAACGTGCCGAGATTGCGTCTTTTGCCGGTCTTGGGATCCACCTTTCGCGAGTAGATGCGATATTCCCCTGATTTCAATTTTCGGATCATCGCGCGAATTCTCCCGTCTGTCTCGAAGATATCCGTCGGCGATCTGCTCGCAAACACTGGAGCGATCGCTGCGGCAGCCGAACGGCCCGACCCCGGGGATCTCGGGTCGATCTGTAGGGGCCGAGCCGCCACGGCCGATGCTGCATCGGCCGAACGAAGCCTGGAGCGCCGGGCGTTCCGTGCTTCGCCCTTTCCCAACCCGATTTTGGGCGCATCGTTCCATCTGGAGTTTCCCGACATGCCGGCGTCCGGGGATCGACCGAATGTTCATGTGGACGCGGACCGGAACGAATGTCTTTGGCTTGCGTTCAAAGTCCACGCGGCAATTTGGCCTGGAGGGACTGGAAATGATCACCGGCAGCCTGAAATGGTTCAACTACGACAAGGGCTATGGCTTCATCGCGCCCGATGACGGCAGCGTCGACGCTTTCGTGCATATCAGGGAACTCGAACGCAGCGGCATCGGCACGGTGCGGGAGGGCCAGCGCATGAGTTATGACCTGGTGGTCGATTCAAAGACCGGCAAGTCGAAGGCCGGCAATCTCAAGATCCTGCCCTCCGAGGGAATGGCAGGAGTCTGAGCAGCGATTGCCGGCGGCTCGGCACTATGAGGCGATGACCAGCGTCACTTCGTCCGTGTCGTCAAACGTCATGGCGATCACCGAGGACGGCGCCGACCCGTACTCTTCCAGTGCGGCTTGCAGGCGAGGCGTCTCGGCGATGACCTTTCTCATATGCCGCAGCTCGCCCGGGCCCGTTTCGGCGATCTGCTGATTGGCGGCGATCCGCTGCGGGATCGACAGCTCGTCGAAGGTGGCGACAGAGACCGTCCGGATCTCTCCGGGTGCACGCTCGATTACCTCGTCACTGGCCGAGGCCGCCGGATCGGTCAGGGGCTGGGCGAGGCCAACGGCACCGCCATAAGCCAGGATGATCGCTGCGAATGTGGCAGATAGAAACTTGCGCATGATGTCTCCTTTCCCGATCGTGGTCAGGGATCATCACTGGAGAGCTTCGCACAGCATCGGTTCGATCATTTGCCGTCCGGATGGCAATTTTGTGGGATCGACTCCGCTGCGGGCGGTCGGGTCAGGCCTCGTCTCGCCGTGGCGCAGTCCCGGCATGCCAGCCGGGCGTTTCCGGGGCGGTTCAGCGAGGTGCGGTGCCACCGGCTGGAAAGGACGGATTCTTGCGGATGCCGTGGAGCAATTCGATCGCGGCGTTGAGCTGCACATCGTCCTTTTCGTCAACGGGGACATAGGCAGACGAGCCCCCCTGCTCGGTATCGCCCTGCCCGCCGAGATGTCCCTTGAGGCCGGCTTCACCGCCGGCGGCATCCTGGATCTTCGTATTGGCCGGAATGTTCTGCTTCACCACGATTTCCGGATCGATGCCCTTGGCTTGGATCGATCGGCCCGATGGCGTGTAGTAGCGGGCGGTCGTCAAGACGAGAGCGCCATTGTCCCCAAGCGGAAAGACGGTCTGAACCGATCCCTTGCCGAAAGAACGCGTCCCCAGAATTGTCGCGCGGCGGTGATCCTGCCACGCACCTGCCACGATTTCGGCGGCAGAAGCCGAGCCCCCGTTGATGAGCACGATGATCGGCTTGGTATGAACGAGGCCACCTTCCGTGGCGCTATAGCGCAGGGAATCGTCGGCTCCCCGTCCGCGCGTGGAGACGATTTCTCCCCGTCCGACCAGGGCACCGGCCACCTCGACGGCTTGGCTGAGCAGGCCGCCTGGATTGTTGCGCATATCGATGATGTAGCCGGCAAGAGCCCGGCCCCCCTTGTCGGCCCCGGCTTGCGTCATGGCTTTCAGGAAGTCGTCGGACGTGTTGCCGCTGAATTGGGCAATGCGGATATAAGCGATGTCGCCGCCGATCTTCCTGGTCCGGACGGAAGTCAGCTTGATGGTATCGCGGATGAGCTTGACGTCTACCGGCTGGGCATCACCGCCGCGCCGGACCGTGAGGGTGACCGTGCTGTTCTCGGGCCCGCGCATTTTCTGGCTGGCTTCCTGCAGCGGCATGCCCTGTGTGGATTTGCCGTCGATCGCCGTGATGATGTCGCCGGAAAGAAGGCCGGCCTTTGCCGCGGGCGTATCGTCGATGGCGGAGACCACCTTGAGCCGTTCACCCTCGAGGGTGACTTCGAGCCCAATTCCCGAAAAGGCGCCCGAAGTCTGGGTCTGCAAGTCCCGAAAACCGGCGGCATCGACGTAGCGCGAGTGCGGATCGAGGGCGGACACCATGCCGTTGATGGCGCCTGCGACAAGCTGGGCGTCGTCAGGCTCGGTCACGTAATTGGCGCGCACCTGCTCATAGACATCGCCGAAGCGATTGAGCTGCCGATAGGCGTCATCGGCGGAAGCGTTGGCGTTGCCGAGCAGACCGGAATGCGTGAGGGCGAATGCGGTTGTCGCGCCCATTGCGATGCCACCCAGCAGGAGCGAAACTCTGCCATACATTTGCGCACCTCTTCCCGAAGACGCGAAAGCTATCCGCTTCGCAAACAGCCGAGCTTAAACGGCGGGATGAAGCAGGCCGGCCGCACCGGCCTGTCGCGAAATTGGCGCCGGTATCAAGCCCGGAACATCCTATCTCAGGCTGCCTTGCTCAACATGACCACGGTGTCGGTCTGCTGCGGCAGCTGCGGCACCAGGCTGGAATGATATTCATCGCGCCAGTGGGCGAGCCTCACCAGCCGAGCCACTTCCATCTTCTGGGCGCCGTCTTTGTCCGATGCCATCGCGACGGGCTCAGCCCTGATCTGATTCAGTGCTTGCGTCACATGAGTGGGCGACAGCTTCATTGGAACAACTCCCAGGCTGCAGCCACCATAAAGGCGACCAATCGGATGTCTGCCGACGGCCAGGGAACGTCATAACGCCCTTCAAAGCCTAAGGCCTCGCACGACGAGGCAATGCAGTTCCCCAAGCGCCAGGACAGACCTCACGCTCTATTCCACAAAGCTGCCACATCAATCCGGCCATATTCTGGCCGCTGGAAGGCAATTGCATGAAGGGACAATACTCGGAGTTTGAGTTCCAGCATTTCGAGAGAAGAAGACGGCAAGCGGCCTGTCTAACCCGCTTTCTTGGCGTCCCTCAGGGCTTTTTGGAGCTTGAAGGCAAGTTCGAGCAAACGTTGCGGAATGGGTTCCCGCTCGACGCGGGCCAGGATACGCGCCACTTCCTGGTCTGCGGATGTTGCCTTATCTTCCTTGTCTGCAGGTCTAGCCTTGCCGCTCTTTTGATCGTCATTCACTGGACTGCTCGTCTCGCCGTTGGTCAGGGGCAACTTGCACGAGCCGAAGAACGTCAAGGAGCGGTTTCCCCGGTCGCCTGCCAACAGACTAGGAGGTTTGTGCTGGGAAGTCACTTGCAAAGGTCCTGTCGCATTTGCCGCCCGCGCATGGCCGGTCCGGAATCGATATGGCCTTGCTAACCATCCTCCCTCGACAATGTTCCCAGCATGGGGAACAGTCCGCCTCCAGCGGGCGAGGAAGAACGACGCGTCCGCGATTATGGCGGGCACGTCGTGATGCCGGGAGGATTCAAGTAGTCGGCGGGTATTATCTCAATCGGATGGCCCTTTGACTTTCACGCCCTGGTTTCCAATCGTAATCTCTACGGTATTCTTGTTCCTTTCATGGTAGACATAGGCACCGATTCCGGCGGCTGCCACGATTATGACTATCAACAAAATAAGAGTGTTGCGGCTCATATCTTCTTCCGATGCGATTGACTGTCGGACACTAACGCATCGTCACCCGCTACGGTTCCGCTACCCTCGCGGCCGCCAGCCCTGGGTCGAAACTCCCGGTGAAAAATTCAGGTCACGCATTCAGTCGAGCAACTGGTGACCCACAACCGCAAAGGTCCTGTCCAGGATGTCGCAAAGCCATGGAAGCGTATCCTGGTCCGGTGGCTTGCTGTCCGCCAGGTCGATGGCGGCCAGCAGTGTTTGCTCGACCAACCGGTCGGCGGCCGCCTTGCCGTGAAGATGTCGGCGTGCTCTGAGCCTGAGTTCGGGAAGGAAGCCGGCGACGTCCGTGGTCGGGTCCGCCGCGGCGGTTTCGTTTTCGTCCTGCGCCCTGCGGCGCGCCACGAACAGGGTCTCCAGCAGGGCGTGACGCCCTCCCGACTTGCCAACCTTCTCGACATGTCTGAGATGGGTGGGAATGACGTCTTCGTCGTAGCTGCTGAAGAAGACGAACGGAATACCCAGCGCCAGCAGGCGGTCTGCGATGGGAAAGACCATCTTGCCATTGATGTTGACGTCGAGAATGGCTGCGTTGGCCGAGGTCACATGATCTTGCGCGGCCTCGATCGTCGGTGCCGGCCCGAGGATGACAGCCCCTTTCTCTTCGAAATAGTCAGCCAGATCGCCGGCGAGAAATATCTCGTCCTCGACGATCAGGAGACGCATGCCATGGAGTTGTTGCATGGGTCGTCACTCACTTTGAGGCAGTTAGGCAGAACGCGGATGTCGTATTTTCCAACGTGGCGAAGCTGTCCTTTCGGACCGGCCTTCGCTCCGCGTTCCGCTCACCCGGTACTCGTGTGTAACGATGCAAACTTGCACATGTTCCCCGTGACGATCGGGGACGGTTACAGTACCGTTACGGTAGGTTGTTACTCTCTGGTCAGACGCGCAATGGTTTCGAGCAAGGCCTGATGCTGGACGGGTTTGCTCAGCACCGGCGCGTCGGGAACCTTTTGCCGCAGGGTGTCGGGGAGCATCTTGCCCGTGCAGAAGGCGATAGGAATGCCGCGGGCTGCAAGCAGATCGACCACGGGCTCGCTGGTGTCGTTGCCGAGGCTAATGTCCAGGACAGCCGCCGTGATGGCCTGCTGTTCGGTGACTTCCAACGCCGAGGCCAAGGTCAGACACGGGCCGGCGATGCGGGCGCCGGCCGACATCAGCGTATCTTCGATGTCGAGCGCGATGATGATTTCATCGTCGGCGACCAGGATCGTGTGGCCCTCCAGGATACCGCCGGGGACTGTCTCGGTCGTGGTCATGGCATTTTCCTCCCGCCGGCCCGCATGGATTCGCTCAATTTCCTGTGGCTCGACGAACAAGGCAATTCGAAAAATGGTGCGGCTATGGCGATGCCTGAGCCATCGCGGCTTCTTCCCACCTCTTCCCTCCATATGAGTGTGACCGCCGGCACAGGCAGGCCGGCGGCGTGAGGCACAAGGAGGACCTAGAACGTCGCCTGGCTGTGTTCGCCGCCCGGGCGGGCAATCTCGCTGAGAGCGGCCCCAGCCTTGTCGGTTTCGTGGGTGCGCGCGAGATCGCTCAGGGAGACGATGCCGACCAGGCGCTTGTCACGATTGACCACGGGAAGTCTGCGCACCTGGATCTCGCCCAGATTATCAAGGACATCCTCTATCTCTTCATCGTCAAAACAATATTTGACGTCCGCGGTCATGACATCCCGGACAAGGCTCTCCGCGCCCCGCCCTGCGGCGACGCCGCGGACGGCGATATCGCGGTCCGTGATCATGCCCACCAGCCGATCGGCGTGCGCGACGGGAAGCATGCCGATGTCGAGGCCAAGCATGAGCTGCGCCGCTTTCTGGATCGTCTCGTCCGGCGTGGCGACGCAGACTTCGGTCGTCATGGCTTGCCTGATTTTCATCATAACCTCCTTTGCCGTTCTAGCGTCCGCCCGGCTCACTCCCCGTGCCGGCCGAACTGTCGAATTGAGCGCGCTGTTGCGCGGGCTCGGAGCCGGTCGCAAGGGCCTCGGTATCTTCCGGGCCTTCCGGAAATTCGACGGAGATGTTGACGTTCCGGCGTTCCTTGAGGTCCAGCGAGGCCGCGGCCACAGCGGTTTCGAAAGCTGCCTCTGGAAGCTCGTATCCGCCGCCACGCTTGCCATCGTGTTCGATGACCCAGCCATCGGCTCTGCCAATGATGCGATAGGATGCTTGAGACATCATCGATCTCCCTGTCGGATCGGTTGCGATACAGACGAAACGCGGGCCTGCAGATCCCTATCGAGTACCTGCGGCCGTTCCGATACCTGCTTGCCTATCAAACGACACCCGCGGAGGAGGGTTCCATCGCCGGGAGCCCTTTTTGCCAGCCTCGGGGCTGCGATGACGGCATCGTGACGGGTTGTGGCGGAACCTTCGGAGCGCGAAATGGTTGTCGCCAGCAATGGAATACCGAGGGGATCGACAGGTTCAAGGATGAACGACCAAACGGGTTGGCAATTTCTCAATCACGGCGGCGATATGCTGCCCTCCGTCCGCGTCGACGGATACAATATCGGCCTGCGCGACAAGGAGGGGTTTGTCGGCGACAGGGCCAATACGGGTGCTTTTCTCGAAAAGCTGGAGGAATTGCGCCTGCTTTACCGCAAGGCCGGCGAAGATCCCCTGGGCGAGGAAGCCACCGAGGAAATCAAGCGCAAGCAGATCGACGAGATGTTGACCGGCGACGATCTGAACAGCGCCGCACTGGTGCATGGAGCGCTGGAGGAGTTTGCGCGGTCTCTGTCCGACGTCATCCGGCGTTTCCTGCGAACCGCCTCCTGGCAGCGCACCGAGCGGATCGTCATCGGCGGAGGTTTTCGGGAAAGCCGTGTGGGACGGCTGGCGATTGCGCGGACCCAGGCCCTGCTCAGCGGGGAGGGGATCAAGGTGGAAGTGGTGCCGATCGCCAATCACCCCGATGAAGCGGGACTGATCGGCAGCCTGCATATGCTGCCGCCCTATGTGCTGGCCAATCATGACGGCATGCTGGCGGTGGATATCGGCGGGCGCAACATCCGCGCCGGAATCGTGCTGAGCCAGGTGGACAAGCAAGCCGACCTCGGCCGGGCCAAGGTGGAAAAGCTGGTGATCTGGCGTCATGCCGATGACGAGCCGGCGCGGACGGCGGCGATCGGCCGTCTTGGCGAGATGCTGCAGGACCTGCGTTCCCGCGCGGAGAAGAACAAGATCAGGCTTACCCCGGTAATCGGCGTCGGCTGTCCGGGCGCTATCAAACCCGACGGTTCCATCGCGCGAGGGGGCCAGAATCTGCCGGGTTCCAACTGGGAAGGCGCCAATTTCAATCTGCCGGCCGCCTTGCTCAAATTCGTGCCGAAGATCGGCGGGCAGGCGACCCACATCGTTCTTCACAACGATGCGGTCGTTCAGGGCTTGTCGGAGGTGCCCCGCATGGGCGACGTCAAGCGCTGGGGCATATTGACCATCGGCACCGGGCTGGGCAATGCGCGCTTCACCAACAGGCAGACGGAAAAGGGCAAAGGCTCCGCCCGGTGATGCCCCCGCAAGGCCTAGGCCCCATTGGAACCGAATTGCTACCGGACCGTTCAGGAAGTCCGTACCTCAGCGGAGTGGAGCACGATGTCCGAGAAAAAGATCAAGACGAAGGAGCCTCTGGGACGCCCCAACGACAACGGGCGGAACGAAGAGGCGGAAAAGCTCAAACATGGCGAAACGCCGAAGGATCAGACCGGAGCGCCCAAGGGCAGAAACCGCAGCAATGCCGGCGAGACCACTTCGTGAAAAGGCCTGGCCGGACCAGGGGTGCTGACCGGCTCCGATTTCCATGCCGGTGAACCGCGGTGTCTGCCCCTGCCGGAGCTGTCGAAGACTTGGCCGCCTGTGTTTTGGATTGTATTTATCCGAGCCGCTTGGCTATTGTGCTCGCCATATTGCAGCGCGCTTCGAGGCAGGGTGGATGCATTTCCTCCGCCAGCCGGTTTCGGAGCGGATATTAAGCGATAGTTCTGGGTCTTTGAGGCAATTGAGGCTGTGTCGGCGTTGAAAACCGGAAAGGAGCCGAGCGGCAGGCCGGCGCTCGCGTTTGGCGTAGCGGATCCTGCCCAGGATGAACCTGTGCCGCTGGCGCATCGCGTGCTTCAGCAAAGCGCGGTTTTTCAATTCACCGATCTGCTGTATCGCGCGCGCAGCCTCGACCAGATCTACGACGCCGCTTTCGATGCCATCAACGACATGCTGGGCTGTACACGCGCAGCGATCATGCGCTTCGATGACAGGACCGCTCTGCGCTTTGTGGCCTGGCGAAGACTATCGGAAGACTATCGAGCCGGTGCCCAGGGCCATTCGCCGTGGCAATCCGGCGAGAAGGAGCCGGCGGCGATTTATGTGGACGACATCGGCAAGGCCGACCTTCCGCCCGACCTTATCGCCCTGATCCGGCACGAGGGTATCGGCGCACTGGCCTTTATTCCGATCATGGTCGGCCAAGACATGGCCGGCAAATTGGTGTTCTACTACGACACGCCCCATCCCTTCACGGATGAGGAGCGTGGAATGGCGCTCATCATTGCTCGCCAACTGGGCTTTGCGATCGAGCGCTATCATAACGACCAGACCGCCCGCCGCTTTGCAGCGCTGGTGGAATCCTCAGACGATGCGATCATCTCCAAGAGTCTCGAAGGGGTCATCGTCAGCTGGAATGCCGGGGCCGAGCGTCTGTTCGGCTATACCGCCTCCGAGGCGGTCGGCCGATCGGTGATGATGCTGATTCCGCCCGACCGACATAATGAAGAGCCGGCGATATTGGCACGGATTCGGGCGGGTGAGCGGATCGATCACTACGAGACCATCCGCCGGCGCAAGGACGGCAGCCTGGTCGATATCTCGCTGAGCGTGTCCCCGATCAAGGATGCCGGAGGCGTGATCATCGGGGCCTCCAAAATCGCCCGTGACATCACCGAGCGTCGCCGGGCCCAGGAGCAGCAGCAGCTTCTCCTGCATGAGATGAATCACCGGGTCAAAAACCTGTTTGCCCTTGCCACCAGCATCGTCAATTTGAGCGTGGCTTCCGCCGAAACGCCGGCCATGCTCGCCTCGATCGTGGCCGATCGACTGGGCGCGCTGTCGAGGGCGCATGCGCTGACCCTTGCGTCGAGAACCGCCGATAACGGCTTCAGGAAAACGGCGACGCTGCATGCACTGATCGAAGCGATCCTGGCTCCCTATGTGGAAGGCCCGCAGGGGGAGCGCAGGCGGTTTACGGTCGAAGGGCTGGATATCGAACTTGCGGAGAACGTGGTGACGCCGGTTGCGCTTCTCCTGCATGAGTTCGCGACGAATGCTGCCAAATATGGCAGTTTTTCCACGCCGACAGGCCGCGTGGCCATCGAGTGCCGGCGCCGGGGCGGCGATGCCGTGATCGTATGGCGCGAGACCGGCGGTCCACAGGTACAACCATCGGACGCCGAGGGTTTCGGCAGCCGTCTCGTGCGGCTGGCCGCCAGCCAGTTCGGCGGATTTTCACGCGAATGGCATCCTGAAGGACTGGTCATCGAACTGACGATGGACCTGAGCCGGGTCGGCCCCTGAGTCCGGCCGGGCATTCCAGGGGAACCTAAAGCCTTCTGCTTGGTTCTTGTTGCGCATTCGGAACATGAGGGATGCGCGATGGGAAGAATAGTCGGGGCCCTTGCCGGCCTTTTGCTTCTTGCTGGTGTGGCGAGTGCGCAGACCACCAGCACCGCTCTACCCCCACAGGGCAGTCTGAAATTGTCGCAGATCATCGCCAAGGTCGAAGCTCGGGATGGCTTCGCCTATATTTCTGAGATCGAGTGGAGCCAGAGCGGCTATTATGAGGTCACCTATATGACCACCGACAAGGCCAAGGTCGAGCTGCATCTCGATCCCATGTCCGGCGCGACGCGATAGGGCACTCCCCCGCCTGAGAGCGGGCACCGGCCGCGCCTGGCTGAAGAACATGCCGGGAGCGGCCGGTGTCATGCAGCGACTTGCCAGCGGGGTGATTGCTCGGCGCGAGCGCCCTCACCAACAAGGACATTGGCGCGATGGAAGAGCGGATCATCGATGGCGAGGGGGTGCGGATCCGGACTCAGGCCTTTGGGCATCTGGACGATCCACCCGTTCTCCTGATAGCCGGCGCGTTCGCATCGATGGTCTGGTGGCCGGAAGATTTCGTGGAATTGCTTTCCTCGGGCGGGCGCTATGTCATCCGTTACGACAACCGGGACACCGGCGGGTCGACGGCGTATGCACCCGGAACGGCGAAGTACACGATTGGAGACATGGCCAAGGATGCCATGGCCGTGCTCAGCGGCTACAACCTCCAGGCGGGTCATCTGGTCGGCATGTCGATGGGCGGCGTCATCGCCCAAATGGCGGCCCTCATCAGGCCGCATCGTGTCAGGACGCTGATCGTCATCAATTCCACGCCGCTCGGCGTCGAGTGGCTGCCGCCTCCCCGAGAGGACTACAGGCAGCACATGGCCACCCTCGGCCATCTCGATTGGAACGACAGGGATCAGGTGACGGATTTCCTCGCCCGCGATGCCGCGGCTGCTGCCGGCAGCAGCCACCCGCATGATGCCGATGCAGCCCGTCGTCTGATCGAAAGGGATCTGGCCAATTCGCCATCCTTTTCGAGCCTGCAGAACCATTTGGCGGTGGCGGCGCCATCGCCTGTTCAGGCCAGGGCGGCCGATATCCAGGTCCCCACTTTGATCGTGCATGGCACGGCCGACCCGGTGTTTCCGATCGCCCATGCCGATGCCATGGCGACGGCGGTCAAGGGCGCCCGCCTCGTCGCCATCGAGGGCGGCGGCCACGACCTGCACCGCGAGGACTGGCCGCAAATCGTGCGGGAGATCATGCTCCACACCAGCATCATTCACGTCGGAAGGTTGTGAGAGCCGGGCTTGCTCCCCGGGGTCCGGTGCTGAATGCCGTCTGAGCGCTCCTCGCTCAGCCGCTTGTGGCGATGCCACAGAGGCAGGACATACCACAGCCCCAGCAGCAACGCGGCCGAGAGGCCGGCAAGCAGATGAGCGAGCCCGTCGCTTCCGGTGATCTTCTGCACGACGACATGGATATCCGCGCACAAGCCGAGAGCCAGAAAGACGGTGGCGGCCAGGACGAGCCGGCTCGCCATCCTGTGAAACTCTTCGGTGTCGCGTCCCCGATAGCCCAGCCGATGGTAGGCCGCCGGCGCCATCAGCAGGATGGTGGACAGCGTGATCAGACCAAGCGCCAGGCCATGCAGGAGCTTGGCGTCCGGCGGGAGGCGTTCGAAGCCCTCGGTCAGGACGATGGCCAGTTGGAAGCCCAGGAGCGCCTGCGCGCCGGGCAGGACCACGCGCGCCTCGGTGAGGACGTGCTCGACCTTGGTGCCGATGGAGGTTTCCTTGGTGGCCGCCATGGGTCGTTCTCGCTGTTGCCTGGATTGAAGGAGCGGCAAGCCGTACCAGAAGCCCAATGCAACGATGGTTGCAGCCGTCGCCGCCGCCACGCCGGTTGTGAAACCGATGACGCGATTTCCGGCTATGTAGAGGTCCAGCCCCAGCGCCGCTGCAAAAGGCAGCAAGCTCGCACCCGTGGCCCATCGGACCGTTTCCTCGACGCCCGGAGCCGCATGCCCTCCATAGGCGATGCGATGATGCGCACTGGGAAGGACGAGCAGACCCAGGACCAGCACCATGATGCAGAGCACGACGATCTCGATGGTCTTCTCACTGGGGGTGAGATGCTCGAATGCATTCTGGAAAGGAGCCTGCAATTGGAAGCCGATCAGGATTTGCGCCCCGAGCATCAAGGTACGGGATTCGTCGAGAGCTGCCTTGATCTTGCCCATCTGTGCCTCGCAGCCCGATCGACAGGCTCATCCGGTGGCGATCGCCAGGGTGGCCAGGCAGAAGGCCAGCACGGCGGCTCCGGGCTTCCAGTCCAGGCCCGGGACCGCAGCGCCGATCACGGCGGCCACGATCGACAATCCCAGTTCCAGACAGGCCAAAAACCACATATGGGCCACTCCCCCTACGGCGAGCGCGACAAGATGGGAAAGCAGCAGAAAGACTGCGATCAGCGTCAGCCTCACGAAGCCTTCGTAAGCCTGACGATGCTCGGCGAAGTCGAAGGATTTTCTCTCCGGTTGCATCATTGCAGCCTCCGTCGTCCACGTATGAAATCTGGGCCCGATCCTCTCCGGCCGCCGGAGGCCCATACTGCTTCCAGGGTCATGGCGGGCCGGGTCCCGGGCATAGCTGGTGATGGCGGTTGCCGATCGCTTTTCTAAGCCGGCTACGGCACGTTTGTTCCCCGCGCATCGACAGATTGTCTGAAGGCAAAGGCCGTCGGGGCGTTTGCGATCCGGCTGTATCTCGGCGATCGCCTTATTTGCCGAGCACGGTGTGGATCTTGCGCAAATCCTCGATGAAGGCAGCGCGTGCGCGTTCGGCCGCATCGGAGTCAGGAATGCGCAGCAGGTAGCTAGGATGGACGGTCACGAGGACCTGAAGCCCGTCAAGGCCCGGCAGGATTTGGCCGCGCTGCTTCATTACGCCCACGGCTCGCCCCAGTAAGGCCCGCACGGCCGTCGCGCCAAGGGCCACTGCCAGGCGGGGCTTGAGAATCTTCAATTCCCTGTCGAGCCACCATTTGCAGGCCTGGACCTCACCGGCATTGGGTCTTTCATGGATCCTGCGTTTGCCTCGGCGCTCGAATTTGAAATGCTTCACGGCGTTGGTGACGTAACATTCGTCGCGGTCGAGTTCCGCTTCCTGGAGGCATTGGTCCAGCAGGCGCCCGGCCGGCCCGACGAAGGGGCGCCCCTGGCGATCCTCCTGATCGCCCGGCTGCTCGCCGACCAGAACCAGCCGGGCGTGGTCGCTGCCTTCTCCCGTCACCACCTGGGTGGCATGTTTGTAAAGGTCACAGCGCTGGCACCCGGCAGCCAGCCGACGGATTTCGGCCAACGTGGCGATCTCTCCCGGATCGCCATCCCGGGATTCCGCCGCGGTTGGGGAAGGCGTAGACGCGTCCCTTCGAGCTTGCCGAGCCATCAGCGATCCGAACCATCCGCAGGGCGGGGGGGAGGCCCTTTGTCCGGTGCTCGTTTGACGCCTCCGCCGGGTTTGCTATGGGCGCGACGTTCCTCCGGATCGGTCGGGGGTTTCACCTTGTCGAACCGATATTCCTCACGCTCGGTGCTGTAGGGCTGGTCACGTTCCCTGTCCGTATGCTTCGGCCGTCGGGTCATGATGTCTTCCTCACACGTCAGACACGGCATCAGGCATTGTGGGCTTCATGGCGCTTGCGCGTGGCAGCGGCCTTCTTTGCGGATGCGGAGCGCTCGGCCGCCGACCGGGAGGCGGAAGCTTCCCCTCCCGCCTTGCCGCCCTTGCGGGACGCCGGATGGCTGGTGGATTTGCCGTGTCCCGAGCCGCCTGCTTTCTTGCCGCCGCCATCATCCTTGTTGACGGTGGCCCAGGCGCGCCTTTCGGCCTCCTTTTCGGACACGCCGCGTGCTTCATAGCCTTCGGCGATATGATCGGCCTTGCGTTCCTGCTTGTCGGTATATTTCGATTTGTCTCCACGGGGCATGATGCGCCTCCTTTATGCGGACCTTTCTAACCGGCACGGCCGTGCCTGGTTCCCGATTCTGCTCGGCATAATGGTCATCGCGGCTTGCGCGGGATGGCGGCGGATGGAGGAACCGGCGCCGCCATCGGCGGTTCGAACATCATGTGCAAGCCCGCCGAAAGGAGATTTCCATGCCCGATATCAGGCAAGCTCGGATCCTCATTCTCGCCACGCATGGCTTCGAACAATCGGAACTCGTCGAACCGCGTGATCAACTGCGCAATATCGGGGCCGAGGTAGACGTCGCCACGCCCGATGGCCTGCCTATTCGTGGCTGGAATGCGACCGATTGGGGGGAAACGGTCGAGGCGGATCTCAAGATAGGGGAGGCCAGACCGGAAGACTATGACGCTCTCGTGCTGCCCGGCGGCGTGATGAACCCGGATAAGCTCAGGACGGACGACACGGCCATCGACACCGTCCGCAATTTCATCGATACCGGCAAGGTCGTCGCGGCCATCTGCCACGCGCCCTGGCTTCTGGTTCAGGCCGATGCCATTCGAGGGCGCGACGTGACATCCTATCAATCCATCCGGAGGGATGTCGAGAATGCCGGCGGTCTGTGGATGGATCGGGACGTCGTCGCGGATAACGGCATCGTCACCAGTCGCGGACCGCAGGACATTCCGGCTTTCGTGGCGAAGATCGTCGAGGAAATCCAGGAAGGCCTACATCACCGGGCACGGGCGATCTGATCAGACTGTCTGCTCCTTGGTCACCAGAAGATGCAATGCCGCTTCGGCGCGGCGCCGATAGCTGCTCGAACGGGCTTTCGTGAAGGCGTCGTGCAGCCGGCCGGTCTGGAAGGAGTCGATGATCAGAGCCGGCACGTAGCTCTTGCGGGCGACCGCTGGCGTGTTGACGAGATGACCTGATACCTGCCGCATGACGGCGGCGATCTGGCGTTTCCGGCCGGCTATGCTGTTGGCCGGCGTCAGGGCCGCCAGTTCCTGAACGGCCCATTTGCTAGCGCCGAGCAAACGCAGATCCTTTGCCGTAACGTCGAGGCCGGAAATGCTGCGCAGATAGGCGTTGATGTCCTCGGCCTCGATGGGATGGCGGGTACCGTCTGCATCGACGAACTGAAACAGCCTGGGGCCAGATAGGGTCCGCATGCGATTGAGAGCACGGGCGAGGGCGGGATCTTCCGTCCTGCGGCGTATGGGCTTGCCGCCCTTGCCGCGAAAATTCAGTTCCACCCGGCTTGCCGTGATGGTGACATGCCGTTTGAGCAGGGTAGCGGCGCCATGGCTGCCATTGTCCCGGGCATAGGCGGCGCCCCCGACCCGGATATGCGTGCTGTCTATCAGGGCGACCGCACAGGCAATGGCCTTGTTCCGATCGAGTTTCGGGGAGGCGAGATCGCGGCGGATGGCGGCGCGGATCCTGGGAAGCGTGCGCACCAGCTTCATCATGTTCAAGACTTTGCGGTTTTCTCGCCGGCGTTCCCACTCGGAATGATAGCGATATTGCAGCCGGCCTGCTTCATCCCGGCCGATCGCCTGGATATGGGCCCATTCGTCCGAAGCGATGCGCACCTGGGAATAGGCCGGCGGAATCGCCAGGGCGCGAAACCGTGCCAGGGCCGCCTCGTCCGTAATGCGCCGGCCCGCCGCGTCGACATACAGGAACCCACGCCCGCAACGGCGCCGGCGCACGTCGAGCCGATCGGGCGAGACGATCTTCAATCTTGGCATCGCTTCCTCCACGCAGCAGGTCAACGGCAGAAAAGGGATGGGCTCCGAATGCTGCGAACGGAGCAAGGCCTCCGCTGCGCCGGGAACTCACATGGTCATAAGAGGTTGGGAAAGGAATGCCGCGCCATGGCGCGGTTCAGGCTCTAATGCGAAGGAGCGACTCATGAGGTCCAAACAGGACGGAACCGGCATGCCCCCCTATGCAGCCGAGACCCGGCGTGAAGTCCGTACGCTCGGCCCCGGCGGAAGGGGAAATGCTGAAAATCTGGCGGATTCCATCCGGCGCGGCGTTACGCCAGCACGCGTCGGAGAGGCTGCCGAAAGATCGGTCCCCAAACCGGGCGATGCGGAAGAAGGCGGCGCGAACCGCAAGGGGGCGCCGTCGTCTTCCCGGTCCCGCTAAATCATAATCGGCCGAGCAGGAGGAGCAGAAGCAGAATGACGACGACAAGGCCGAGACCGCCGCTGGGCCAATACCCCCAACTGGCCGAATAAGGCCATGTCGGCAAGGCGCCAAGCAGTGCAAGTATAAGTATGACGAGGAGAATTGTGTATAGCATGGCGATCTCCTTTCGATTGGCAGCATATAACTGTCTCTCGTGGGAGATGGTTCCATCGCTGATGTAACTACTGATAAGTTTCTGAATTTTAATTCGGAAACCTTGAAGGCTGTTGGGTGTTCCTTGTGTAGTCTGGCGGAGGTCGGCACCCATTGAGGGCGAGGCCTTGAACACAGGCCGATAATCGGCTCGTCAGTATCTCTCTAAGTGAGGAGAATGCCATGTCCGGTCTTCGTCTTCTGGTGTCGCTGGCGGGTGCTTTCACCATCGCCAAGCTCCTGGATGAAAATCGCCGCTTGCGGATGGAACTCGATGGTCGAATCGCCCGCGAAGCCGCCTTGGATGAGAAGGCCAAGCGCGGATTGGGCGGGGAGCGCCATGCCGGAACCGAGGCGATGCGCTATCCTCCCCGGCAATGGGACGAAGTGGATGAGGCGGCCGATGAATCCTTTCCCGCCAGCGATCCTCCCGCCTTCACTGCCCGCAGCACGACATAGCGGGGCTGCAGAACATTTCGGCTCCTGGAGAGTTTGGTGACGGTCTGGACTATAGGAGGACGACATGGATTGGAATCGTGTGGAAGGAAACTGGAAGCAGCTCAAGGGCCAGGTGAAGGAGCAATGGGGCAAGCTCACCGACGACGACCTTGATGTCATCGCGGGTCGGCGCGACCAGCTCGAAGGCAAGCTCCAGGAACGCTATGGCCTCACCAAGGACAGGGTCCGTTCGGAGATCGATTCCTGGTACGCCAACCAGAAATGGCAGTAGACCAGCCGCCCCGGCTCATTGCTCGCGTGAGCCGGGGCGTTTTCATGTCTTGAGCGAGTCAGTGCCCTGGGGTGCGGACCCGTCAATCCACGACATAGATGAAGCGGGTCCGCCCCCGCCCGTCGCGGCACCACCAATAGCCGCGCAGCGTATCGTAGCCGCGATCACCCTCGGACGCTTCGATTTCCTTGCTGGCGCGGCTGCGCGCTTCCTCGAGCGTCTCATAACTTTTCTCGTGCACGATCCGCTCATTCGAACCGGGGCCGAGTTGGATGATGTGAAATGCCATGACCTGCTCCTTTCGGGTCAGCGCGGCAGCTGTGGCCTCAAGCCGCGGAAGTGAGGCGCCGGACCGGCTGCCCCAACCGCTCCATCAAGGCCTGAGCGTCATGCGGCGCCTGCAGCTTGTCGGTATTGTCGAAGAAGACGAAGACGTCGCGCCGCTGCGATATGTCCCTGGCCGGCCCTATGAACCGGCTTTCTGGGGGCTTCCTGCCTTGAGCCCATGCCTTGGCCCGTCTTGCCCACAGATCGAGTGCCTTGGCGCCATAGGCACTGCGATAGAGTTCCGTCGACCCATGCAGCCGGCAATAGGTGAAGCTTGACGTAGCGTCCATGGCAAGGGGCCACTCCACGCTGTCGGCACAGACCAGCGCCACGTCGGCGTCCCGCAGCAGGGTGATGAAATCGTCGACGAGGAAACTCTCGTGTCTGATTTCGAGAGCATGCCGTATCGGCTGCCTGGCCGGCGCCTTCAGCCATGGTTCGACGCGAAGCTTGTCGTCATGCTTCCTCGCGGCGTGCAAGGCTGCGTCGGTGTCCCGAGGCAGCTGTTTCAGGAAGGCTGCAAGCAGATCCCCATCGAAGCGGAAGTTGGGCGGCAGCTGCCACAGGATCGGCCCCAGCTTATGCCCCAGCCGCAACAGGCCGGAGGCGAGGAAATTGGCGAGCGGCGCCGAAATGTCGCGCAATCGCTTGACATGGGTGATGAAGCGCGGGCCCTTGACGGCGAATACGAAATCTTCTGGGGTTTGGTCGAACCATCGCCCGTAGGTCGGCGGGGTCTGCAGGCGATAGAAGGTGCTGTTGACCTCTGTCGTCCTGAAGACGCGGCTGGCATGGGCAAGCTCCTCCCTGTGCGGCAATCCTTCCGGATAGAAGTCGCCGCGCCAAGGCGCATAGTTCCAGCCCGATATGCCGATACGAATATTTCCCTGGCCCATGCAGCGCCTCCGATGCCTCCGGCCTCGTCAACCAAACCTGCATCGGCCCATGCTGTTCCGGCCTGACGGAGCGGATTCATCGCCTCCGGCGACATGACCCTATGAAGTTCGACATAGGTACGGAACAACCACCGCGATCTTCGCGTTGAACCGGAACATCCCACCATCTCTGCTGTCAAATGAAGGGGATTTTCCTTGTTGGACAATCACGTGACCGAGAACGCGGAGCGGGCTGACATCGTCAAGCTGATCCCAGCCTTGCGGGCCTTTGCGCGCACCTTCTGTCAGGAACCCTCTGACGCCGATGACCTGGTTCAGGAAACTCTTCTCAAGGCTCTCGCCAATATCGACCAATTCGAACCGGGAACCCGTTTGAAGTCCTGGCTCTTTACGATCATGCGCAACAGCTATTGCACAAGAGCCAAGAAGCGCAGCCGCGAGGTGCTGCGTGGGGACGACACGCTATTCGACAGTGCGGCAGTACCCGGCGAGCAGGAATGGAATGTGAGGGTCGGCGAAGTGGGCCGCGCGTTCCAGAGTCTGCCGGACAAATACAAGGAGATCATCGCCCTGATCGTGATCCTGGGCGAGTCCTATGAGAGCGCGGCTGTGATCTGCGGCTGTGCCGTGGGCACGGTCAAGAGCAGGCTCAACCGGGCGAGGGCTCGCCTGAGCTGCGAAATGGGCGAGGTGGATTATAGACAGGCAAGCTAGCGGTGCCCCAGGAGTTTGCTTGGCCCAGCCTTGCCGATCCACCCGCTTCCGGCGGGTGGAAACAAGGCCGTAACATGGGTCTCCTTCAGGGCAGGACGCCGATTTCGGCTTCCTTGCAGGCCTCGAGGAAGGCGGCTCGCGCATCGTCGGGGCCCCCGATGCCGGCCAGAACATCCAGGCAGGTACGCTGCGCTTCGATGAATTTCGGCCCGATATCGACGGGCCAGTCATTCTGCAGATAGTAGGATGCCTCCTCGGTCGAAGTCAGAATTTTGACGTCTCCGCCCGCAGTTTCGAACTGAACCGGGCGGCTCCAGGGCTGGGTGTCCATGTCATACCTCCTGGTCAACAACCCAAGCAGGGTCGGATGGTTCCGATGAGGCAGGAACGGGGATTGACCCGGCTGCAGCGGAGATGCCTGGGTAGCACCAAAGGCATGGAGCGGGGCTGCGCTTTCGAGGAACGTATGCGCCAGAAAAAAGTTGGACCGAGAGGCAGATGGAGAAAAGGAGGCTGACATGACCCCCACGGTCGAAAAGGATAATGTCCAGCCGGCACCGCCCGAGGGGCGGGATACGCAAAACATTACGACGGATACCGTCCGGCAGGGGCCGGCGGGATGGCGGGTTCTCTATGTGCTGGTCCTGGGATCGATCGGTGCGGCCCTGGCCACTTTCGTTGCCTACCTCATCTGGACCTATGTCCGATAGGAGCGGGTTCCACGGCCCTTTCGCTGTGTCGCGGGAGGGCCGCCGTTTGGCGCGGCCCCCGACATCGATGGCCTGCTGGAACAATCGCGCCGACGCCCGGTTGAGGGACGGTTACGCGCGTCGGGTCAAAAGTCTCTCACAACCTTCATCGTCGAGCCTGGAGGTCGATTCATGGCACCACGAGCGAATTGGAAGGGGTTCTTGAAAATCGCGGAGGTCGCGTGCCCGGTTGCGCTCTATACGGCGGCATCGGCCTCCGATCGCATCGTGTTCCACACGCTCAACCGCGCAACCGGCCATCGTGTCCACCGCGTCTTCATCGATAGCGAGAGCGGCAAGACCGTACCACGGGAGGAACAGGTCAAGGGCTATGAGACGGCACCGGGGGAGTATGTCGTGCTGGAGGCCGAGGAAGTTGCCTCGGCGGTGCCGGAAAGCGACAAGACGCTCGCCGTCGAGGCTTTCATTCGATGCCGTGAGATCGACGACGTCTATTTCGACAATTCCTATTATCTCGCGCCAGCCAACAGCGAGGCCCAGGAAGTTTACGCCGTGATCCGCGACGGCATGAGGGCCAGCCAGGTTGCGGCTTTGGCTCGAACGGTGCTGTTTCGACGGGTCCGGACAGTACTGATCCGGGCGCACGGAGCGGGGCTGATCGCGACCACGCTCAATTTCGATTATGAGGTGCGCCCGGCCGAGGAGATTTTCGACGAGGTGCCGGATCTCACCATCAAAGGCGAGATGCTGGACCTGGCCGAGCATATCATCCGGACCAAGTCCGGCAGGTTCGATCCATCGAAATTCGAGGATCGCTATGAAGAGGCCCTCGCCGATCTGGTCAAGGCCAAGATCGAAGGAAAACCGGTCCCGATCCGCAAGGAGCCTGTCCGCGAGAAAGTGGTCGACCTGATGGCCGTGCTGCGGGAGAGCGCCGGACTGGCCGGACGCAAGCCGGCACGCCGGTCTTCGACGCCCGCCAAGGTCGCGCGCAAGACGCCCGCGCGCAAGCCCCGCACCGCCCGGCGCAAGGCGAGCTGACATGGGCACGCTCGAGCCTTATCACCACAAGCGCGATTTCAGGGTGACGCCCGAACCGAAGGGACGGGCGGGGCGCAAGCGCGGCAACAGCTTTGTGATCCAGAAGCACGACGCCAGGCGGCTGCATTATGATTTCCGGCTCGAAATGGATGGCGTGCTCAAAAGCTGGGCGGTGACCAAGGGTCCCAGCCTGGTCCCCGGCGAAAAGCGCCTCGCCGTGCATGTGGAGGACCATCCGCTCGATTATGGAGATTTCGAAGGCACCATTCCCAAGGGGGAGTATGGCGGCGGCACCGTGATTGTCTGGGATCGCGGGACCTGGCAGCCGATCGGGGATCCGCATCGGGGTTACGACAAGGGGCATCTGGCATTCGAGCTGAAGGGCGAAAAGCTCGCCGGCCACTGGCACCTGATCCGCATGCGCGGCAAGCCGCGTGAGAAACGCGAGAACTGGCTGCTGATCAAGGGCGAGGATGAAGCCGCGCGTCCGCCGGACGCTCCTGACATTCTGGAGGAGCGGCCGGAATCGGTGAAGACGGGGCGCGAGGTCGCCGAGGTCGCTGGCGAAGAGCCGGGTTGGTCATCCAAGACGGGCAGGATTGCGCCCAAGCGCAAGGCCAGCCGGCGGTCGGGAGGTCGCCATCAGCCCGGCGCGGTTTCCGACCCGGCCTCCATCAAGGGGGCCAAGAAGGCGCCGATGCCGGACTTCGTCGAGCCGACGCTCGCGACGCTGGTTGCCAAAGCCCCGACGGGTTCCGACTGGATTCACGAGATCAAATTCGATGGCTATCGCCTCCAGGCGCGCATCGAGGCGGAACGGGTCAAGCTTCTGACCCGCAGTGGGCTCGATTGGACCAGAAAGTTCGGCGAGCCGGTACGGGCTGCGCTGCAGGCCTTGCCGGTCGGCTCGGCGCTGCTCGACGGCGAACTGGTGGTCGAGGCTGCGACGGGCGCCTCGGATTTTTCCACCCTGCAGGCGGATCTGAGCGAGGGGCGCTCCGACCGCTTCGTCTATTACGGCTTCGACCTCCTCTATCTCGACGGCTATGACCTCAGGGCGCTGCCGCTCATCCGGCGCAAGGCGCTCCTGCAGGAATTGCTGGCTCAGGCCGCAAAGGAAATCCGCTTTTCCGATCATTTCGAGGAGAGCGGTGCCATGGTCCTCCGCCATGCCTGCCGGCTGAGCCTCGAAGGCGTCGTCTCCAAGCTTCGCGCCGCGCCCTACCAGTCGGGGCGGGGCCGGAGCTGGGTGAAGTCAAAATGTTCGGCACGCCAGGAATTCGTGGTCGGCGGCTATGTGCCGTCCACCACCTCCCGAACGGCGATCGGATCGCTCGTTCTCGGCGTCTACCAGGGGGACGACCTGGAGCCGGTCGGCCGCGTCGGTACCGGCTTCTCCCGTTCGGTCGCCGAAGAGCTGTATCGGCGCCTGGAGGGCATGCGGGTCAAGCAAAGCCCGTTCGGCCGGCCGCTCACGGCGGAGGAGGGCCGGCAGGTGCGCTTCACGCGCCCCGAACTGGTGGCCGAAGTGGAATTCCGGGCCTGGACGGCCGATCGTCATCTGCGCCATGCTGCCTTTCGCGGCCTTCGAGAGGACAAGCCGGCGAAAGAAGTCGTCAGGGAGACCAGGAAAAAGGCAGGGACCATGGCTGGAGTACCGCGCCGAACCGTGAAGCTCACCCACCCAGACCGGCTCTACTGGCCGGAGCAAGGCGTGACAAAGGAAGGACTTGCCGATTATTACGCCGATGTGTGGCGCGTCGTGGCGCCCTTCGTAGTCGGCCGGCCTCTGGCCTTGCTGCGCTGCCCCGATGGGATAGAGGGACCTCGTTTCTTCCAGAAACATGCCTGGAAGGGCCTGAACGAGCATATTCTCGAGGTGAACGATCCCAAGGACCGCGACGGCCAGCCCCTGATCGCGATCGAGGATCTCGACGGCCTGATCGGTCTGGTCCAGGCGGCTGTCCTGGAGATACACCCCTGGGGATCGACGCTTGCCGACTGGGAGCGGCCCGACATGATCACCATGGACCTCGATCCCGGTGACGACGTCGCCTGGACCGAGGTGATCGCGGCCGCCGAAGAGGTCAAGGAACGTCTCGAACAGGCGGGGCTCGCCGCCTTCGTGAAGACGTCGGGCGGCAAGGGGCTGCATGTGGTCGCCCCCCTCAAGCCGAAAGCCGGCTGGCCGAAGGTCAAGACCTTCACCAAGGGCCTTGCCGACGCCATGGCAGCTGACAGTCCGGATCGTTTCGTCTCCACCATCACCAAGGCGAAACGCCATGGCAAGATCCTGATCGATTATCTGCGCAACCAGCGCGGCTCCACGGCGGTCGCGCCCTATTCGACGCGGGCGCGGCCTGGCGCGGCCGTCTCCATGCCTGTCGCCTGGGAGGAACTGGCGCCCGCGATCGGGCCCGCCTATTTCACCGTGACGAATACGCCGACGCGCCTGGCGGCTCTTGCCGCCGATCCCTGGGCGAATTTCCGCGAAGCGGCCGTGCCACTCGAGACCCGCGCTGCGCGCAAGGCGGCTTGAGAAGGGTACGCGGCCGCGATCGGCGCGGGATCAGTGCCGTGCCTCGCGCGCTAGGCTCTTGCGCAGGGCATCCATGATGCTGACGACCTTGCCGGGGGCTTCGCTCTTGGGCCGGGCCGCGGCCCGAGGCCGTCCTTTTTTCTTGGCGGCGATAATTTCGAGGAGGCGCTCCTGCACAGGGTCGCGGACCATGCTCCGGTTCCAGGGCCTGGTGCGCCCGTCGATCAGTTTTTGCATGAGCTGCATCGTGGGGCGATCGGGGCTGACATCGCCGAGATTGCCGAAATAGGCGTCCGGGTCGCGCACCTCGTCACCGTATCGCAGGGTCCACACCACGATGCCCTTGTCGCGAGGTTCCAGCATCACCGCGCGTTCACGCCGGTACATCACCAGGCGGGCAACGCCGACCATCTGCGTCGTCGCCATGGCGTCGCGAATGACTGCGAAAGCCTCCTCGCCAACGGGATCGTCCGGCGTCAGATAATGAGGCTTGTCGAGCCAGATCCATTCGATCTCGTCACGCGGCGTGAAGAGATCGATGTCGATGGTGCGGGTGCTCTCCAGGGCGACGGCCTCGATCTCGTCGTCATCGAGCATGACATAATCGTCCTCACCGCGCTGATAGCCCTTGATCTCGTCTTCTTCGTCCACGCGTTTGCCGGTGACCGCATCGACATATTGGCTGACGATGCGATTGCCTGTCGCCCGGTTGAGGGTATGGAAACGCACCTTTTCGCTTTCCGAGGTCGCCGGCGTCAGGGCCACCGGGCAGGTGACCAGTGAGAGCTTGAGGTAACCTTTCCAGAACGCGCGAGAAACCATGGGGTTTTCTCCTGGGGCCGAACAAATGTTTAGGCCTGAATGCCTGTTTGTGCCTGCACTGTGTTGTGATCGATCCTCACGGCGACTTCCCCTATGGCTCCCGCAGGAAGGTGTCGGCGTTCGTCGTCACCGCATGCGGCCAGGCACGCTCGGTGATGCGGGCCTCCGGATCGAGCTGGCCATCGGAGATGACGTGCCAGACCGTGTTGAGGCGGTCGCCGCGCAACAATCCGCTGTAGGAGCACAAAAGATCCCCGCCGGCGGTCGAGGCCGTGAAGGCAAAGCTGATGCAATGTCCCAGATGGGTGCCGCAGACAGCGATTTCGGTGCCGTAGAAGCCGCTCTCGAGGAGCGCCGTCTTGAAGGTGCCGGCGATCCTGCCATCCGCGTCCTCGGTCACATTGAGGACCGATCCATATTGGTTCTTCCATCTGCCGACCCAACCCATTCCAGTCCTCCTGATCAGCTCTCCGACGTCGCCGGCGCCGTCCCGCCGGGCAAATGAGGCGATGGCACCGATGGGATGGCGTGCTTTGGGCACGTTCGCCAAAGATATTCCTGAAGAAGAACGAGCATCGGCGAGGATTGTTTCATGCCGCGGCGGACGCCCGGGGCGCTTGGGAGGAGCAGCGGCAAGGCCAGATACGCTTGCCTCTGGCGACGGCCGGGAACTTCACCTCCATCGGGTGGTTAGAACCAGGCTTTCACGTGAGTGCACCGCAATGATGGATATCCGCGAAAATATGGAAGTCGTCGATGCCAATGATCAGCATGTCGGCATCGTCGAAAAAGTCGAAGGCACCATGATCAAACTGAGCAGCGAGGAGATACTGGATCCCAGGAAACCTTTCCTAGACATCTCCCAGGTTTCCGCCGTCGAGGGAAACAAGGTCAAGCTGCGGCAGAAGGTGTCGGCCGTCGCGACGCGTGCCTTCCTGTCTCCCGAGGAATAAGCGCTGAAAGGCCGATCTTCCGGCAATCGGCCTGGAGGCGGGGCCATGCTCCAACCACGTGCTCTCCTCCAGGTCGTTGCAGCAGCCATCTCGCTGCAGCAGGCATCGGCAAACGGAGCAGATGAAGTCAGGAGCGTTTTCCGCCTACCCTGAGAGCGCAAGGTACAAGGAGAGCGTCGCGACGGACAAGACGGTCGTTGCCAGGACGACACGGCTGGTGACCAAGGCTTGCCGTCCGTAGAATTCGGCGAGCATGAAGGGGCCCGTGCCGGTCGGCAGGGCCGCGAGAAGGACCGCGATGCGGACCGCCTCCGGTGCCAGGCCGAGGATGGGCGCCGCAATCACCCAGGTCACCACGGGGTGGGCTACCAGCTTCAGTCCGATCAGCAGCGCCTCGACCCTTTGTCCCGCCTTCGCACTTCGGCCGGCGCTGTCCGCCAGGAAAAGCCCGAGCGCGATGAGCGCACATGGGGAAGCGGCGCCGCCCAGCAATTTCAGAAATTTATCGAGGGTCTGAGGAAGCGGCCAGCCCGAAACCATCACCATCGCTCCGAGAGCCGGCGCGACCAGCAGGGGATTGCGGATCAAGGCGAGCAGCGTCTTGCGGGCGATGTCCCGCCGGCGCGCCTGGGACTGGAGGCTGGCCTCGATCAGCACGATGGCCACGGCAAACAGGACACAGACGGTCACGATGGTCGCGACCAGGGTCGGCGCCATGCCGGATTGCCCGACGACCGTGAGGATCAGCGGGAAGCCCATGAAGCCGGTATTGGCGTAGCCGGCGTTGAGGCCGTCGATCGCCGCATCGGCCAGATGGGAGCCCTGCCTCAAGCGGATCCCCAGCGCGAGGACGAAGATGAGGGCGCAGCCCAGGGCAAAGGCCAGAATGAAGCCGGGCTGCCAGATCTGGGCCGGATCTGCATTTGCCATGACGTCGAACAGCAGTGCCGGCAGAGCCAGATAGACCACGAGCCGGTTCACCTCGCGCGTGGCATGCGGACCAAGCGCGTTGCTGCGCCGCGCGAGCCAGCCCGCGAAGATCAGCGCAAAGACGGGCAGGACGATGAAAAGATTGGAAAGCATGGCATGCCGATCAGGGTGCCTTCTTTCATAGGAGCTGCAATCGATATAATCCAATCCAATGCGAGACCCCTATCAATGCGTTGGAGGTATCGATGGATTCGCGCCAGATGCGCTATTTCGTGGCACTCGCCGAGACCTTGCATTTCGGCCGGGCGGCCGCCCGATTGCATATGACCCAACCGCCTTTCAGCCGGCAGATCGCCAATCTGGAGCGCGAGCTCGGCGTGCAGCTGGTGGAACGAAGCTCGCGCCATGTCACCCTGACGCAGGCCGGGGAAAGGTTCCTGGCGGATTCCCGCGCGGTCCTTGCCCGGTTCGAGGATGCCTGCCGCGACGCCAGGCTGGTGGCGGAAGGCCAGAAGGGCGAATTGCGCCTGGGCTTCATGATGCATGCCGCCCATCGCATCGTGCCGCAGATCGTCAGTTGCTATGCCAGGCTGAGGCCGGAGATTCGCGTCGTTCTCCTGGAGACGACGCCCGCCGAGATCGAGCACAGGCTGCTCGGCGGCGAGCTCGACGCCGCCATCACCTTTGCCGGCCGGCCATTTCCCCGATTGCGCACGGTGCCCGTCATCACGGACCATCTGTGCCTTATCGTTCCCAGCGGACATCCTCTCGCCGGGCGGGATTCCATCGTTCCTCACGATCTGGAGACCGAGGAATTGATCGCTGCTCCCGCAACCGTGGCGCCGATACTGCGCGAGGCCATCGCGGGCTATTTCGAGAAGGCCGGCATCGTTCCGCGATTTCGCTATGAACCCCAGTTGCAGCACACCATCGTCCGCCTCGTGGCGGCTCGACTGGGCGTGGCCCTGGTGCCGGCATCAATATGCGACGAAGCGGTCGTGGACGTTGTACCCCGAGCCCTTGTGGCCGCGCCGACCTTGAAGGTGGTTCTCTCGGTTCCGGTTGACTCCAACAATCCCGCCATCGCACCCCTGATCGACATCGTCCGGGATCGGAAGGAGCCGGCGGCTGCCGAAAGGCCCGTGACCCGGTCGAGGCGCTGAGCTGAATGCCCTATGGCGGTAGTCGTCACTACAATCGCGATACGTTTCCTTCGTCATTGCGAGCGCAGCGAAGCAATCCAGTCTCGGTAAAACGCGGGGCTCGTGGCTCCTGGATTGCTTCGCTGCGCTCGCAGTGACATCACGACAATAGGGCTATGCCGCCAGGCCGCCTTGCCGCTCGATGAAGGCGATGACGTCGTCGAGCCCGATGCGCCGGCGCATGTCGGTGAACACGAAAGGCCGCTTGCCGCGTTGCTTCTCGGTATCCGCGCGCATGACATCGAGGTCGGCGCCGACATGGGGGGCAAGATCCATCTTGTTGATGATCAGGAGATCGGAGCGCGTGATGCCGGGGCCGCCCTTGCGCGGGATTTTCTCGCCTGCCGCGACGTCGATGACGTAGAGCGTGATATCGGCGAGGTCCGGCGAGAAGGTCGCCGCCAGATTGTCGCCGCCGGATTCGATGAAGACGACGTCGAGGTCGGGAAAACGCCGGCGCATTTCGGCGATCGCCGCCAGATTGATCGAGGCGTCCTCGCGAATGGCGGTATGGGGGCAGCCGCCTGTCTCGACACCGATGATGCGGTCCTGGGGAAGCGCCTGTACCCGGTTGAGGATGAGCTCGTCTTCTTTGGTGAAGATGTCGTTGGTGACGACGGCGACCGAATAGCTTTCGCGCATCGCCTTGCACAGCATTTCGGTGAGGGTGGTCTTGCCGGCGCCGACCGGGCCGCCGATGCCCACCCGCAAGGGACCATTGACCGAATTGGGACCGTTGCTGGCATTCATGAGCGGAAAATCCTTGAATATTGGGTTTCATGCCGCATCGAAACGATGTCGGACATCAGGGTGCAGGCGCCGAGGTCGTCGAGCGTCGCCAGCGAGGCGCGTCGTGCCGTCGCCAGGATGATCGGTTCGAGCGCCGCGAGTGACAGGACCCCGTCGCGCTGTCCGAGCGGAACCAGCCGGATGGCAGCCTGGATCAGATTGGCGGTGAAGGCGTGAAGGAAGCCGGCCAGCGCCTGGTCGAGCGCGATGCCATGGCGCGCGGCGGCCTGGCCGATGGCGACGGCATAGGGCATGGGTCCGATTGCCTCGCCGGTCCAGTGGGCGACGGCTTGCCCGAAGGCCTCGCCCTGCAGCATGGTTTCACGGTGGCGCTCGCGCGTGCCGACCATGGCCTCGGCGAGTTCCGCGATGGCGGCGCAACTCTCTCCTCGCGAGGCCAGGCGCCAGGCCTCGGCCAGGAGTATGGCGTCGTTCCAGCCGGAGCCCGACTGGACGATTTCGCTCAGCCAGTCGGTGAGCGCGGATCGGTCCTCGATCAGGCCATCGTGGACCGCCCGTTCCAGGCCATGGCTGTAGGCGAAGGCACCGACCGGGAAGGCCGGCGACAGCCAGCTCAGCAAGCGCACCAGATGCGCCGTGCCGTCAGTCATGACGATGCCCGTGGTCGTGATGGTGGCCGTGGGCGTGACCGTGGTAGGCGCCATGCACGGGCTGGAAGCCGGCGACCACCTCCTGGATTTCGGCCCCGAGGCCTTCCAGCATGGACCGGATCACGCGGTCGCGTTCGATCAGGATGACGTCGGCGCCGATTTCGGCGGCGAGATGGCGGTTGCCGAGGTGCCAGGCCAGATGGGCAAGCGGACAGTGCCGGCCGGGCCTGACCGCGTAGAGCTCCTCGGGCGCTGCGAGGATGGTCAGGGTGCGTCCGTCTTCCAGCACGAGGGCGTCGCCATCGGCGAGCAGCACGGCTTCAGGCAGGTCGACCATGACGATATCGCCCTGATCGGTGATGAGCCGCTTGCGCCGCAGATGGCGGCCCCTGTGGTCGAGCGTGAGGGTGCCGACGGGGAGCCGGCTGTCATGGTGGCAGTGGGATGTGGCGTGCAGCATGGTCAGAACAGGAAATAGCGTTGGGCCATCGGCAGTTCGGTTGCCGGCGGGCAGGTCAGGAGTTCGCCATCGGCGCGGACTTCATAGGTCTCGGGATCGACTTCCATGTGCGGCAGGGCATCGTTCAGCACCATGGAGCGCTTGGAGATGCCGCCGCGCGTGTTCTCGACCGCCGCCATCGGCTTGGCGACGCCAAGCCGTTCCTTAAGTCCGCCGGCAAGCGCCGCTCTGCTGACGAATGTCAGGGAAGAGGCGGCCGGAGCACCGCCGAAGCTGCCGAACATCGGGCGGTAATGCATCGGCTGCGGCGTCGGGATCGAGGCGTTGGGATCGCCCATCGGGGCCGCAGCGATGGTGCCGCCCACCAAGACCATCTCCGGCTTGACTGCGAAGAAGGCCGGGTTCCACAGGACGAGATCGGCACGCTTGCCGACTTCGATCGAGCCGACATAGGCCGACAGTCCCTGGGCGATGGCCGGGTTGATGGTGTATTTGGCGATATAGCGGCGCACCCGGAGATTGTCGTTGTCGCCGCTCTCGCCGGGCAGGCGCCCGCGCTGCAGCTTCATCTTGTGGGCGGTCTGCCAGGTGCGGATCAGGACCTCGCCGACGCGGCCCATCGCCTGGCTGTCGGACGAAATGATCGAGAAGGCGCCGATGTCGTGGAGGATGTCCTCCGCCGCGATGGTCTCCTTGCGGATGCGGCTTTCGGCAAAGGCGATGTCCTCGGCGATCGCCGGCGACAGATGATGGCAGACCATCAGCATGTCGAGATGCTCGGCGATCGTGTTGTGGGTATAGGGCCTGGTCGGGTTGGTCGAGGACGGCAGCACGTTGGGCAGGCCGCAGACCTTGATGATATCGGGCGCATGGCCGCCGCCGGCGCCTTCGGTGTGGAAGGCATGAATGGTGCGCCCCTTGAAGGCGGCGACCGTATCTTCCACGAAGCCGCTCTCGTTGAGCGTGTCCGTGTGGATCATCACCTGCACGTCGTAGTCGTCGGCCACGCCGAGGCAATTGTCGATGGCCGCCGGCGTCGTGCCCCAGTCCTCATGCAGCTTGAGCGCGCAGGCGCCGCCCTCGATCATCTCGACCAGGGCCTCCGGCCGCGAGGTGTTGCCCTTGCCCGACAGCCCCAGATTGATCGGGAAGGCGTCGAAGGAGCGGATCATGCGGGCCAGGTGCCAGGGGCCGGGCGTACAGGTGGTGGCGAGCGTGCCGTGGGCCGGGCCGGTGCCGCCGCCCAGCATGGTGGTGACGCCCGACATCAGCGCTTCCTCGATCTGCTGCGGGCAGATGAAATGGATATGCGCGTCGACGCCGCCGGCGGTCAGGATCTTGCCCTCGCCGGCAATGATCTCCGTGCCGGGACCGATGACGATGGTGACGCCGGGCTGGATGTCGGGATTGCCGGCCTTGCCGATCGCTACGATCAAGCCATCCTTCAGGCCGACATCGGCCTTGACGATGCCCCAGTGATCGAGGATCAGCGCATTGGTGATGACAGTGTCGACGGCGCCGGCGGCCCGGCTCGCCTGGCTCTGGCCCATGCCGTCGCGGATCACCTTGCCGCCGCCGAATTTCACCTCCTCGCCGGGTATGGTGAAGTCCTTTTCCACCTCGATGAAAAGCTCGGTATCGGCCAGCCTGACGCGATCGCCGACCGTCGGCCCGTACATTTGCGCATAGGCGGCGCGGGAAAGAGAAACGGGCATCATAGGGCTCCCATGATCTTGCTCTGAAAGCCGAAGATGACGCGCTTGCCGCCGATCGGGATCAGCCGCACCTGCCGCTGCTGTCCCGGCTCGAAGCGAACGGCCGTGCCGGCGGGAATGTCGAGCCGCATGCCGCGCGCCGCGTCGCGGTCGAACAGCAGCGCCGCATTGACTTCGAAGAAGTGATAGTGGGAACCGACCTGGATGGGCCGGTCGCCGGAATTGGCGACCACCAGAACGCTCGCCTGTGCGCCGGCGTTCAGCTCGATGTCACCCGCCATCGGCAGGACTTCGCCCGGGATCATGGTTTAGCCTCCCACCATCAGGGCCAGGCCGGCGAGGGCGGTCAGCCCCCCGGCGAAGCGCGTGATGAGCCGGCCGGCCTTGTCACCGGCGAGGCGGGCGATCGCGGGCCCGAGCAGCACGCCGGCCGCATGCAGCAGGGCCGTCGCCAGGGCAAAGCCGACAAGGAAGGGCGTGGCGCTTGCTTCACCCAGTTCGCCGCCATGAGCGAAGCCGTGGAACAGGGCGAAGAATCCGACGACGATCATGCCCATCGGCATCGGTACCTTGAATGCCGTCAGGGCGAGCAGGCCGAGCACCACGACCGAGGCGGCGATCGCCGGCTCGATGAAGGGCAGGGGCATGCCGGTGAGGGACGCGCCGAAGCCGGCCATCATGACCAGGACGAAGGTCGCCGGCACCGCCCACAGCGCCCGCCCGCCGAGCTGGGCAGCCCACAGGCCGACTGCGACCATCGCCAGCACGTGATCCGCGCCCGAAAGAGGATGCAGGAAACCGGTGGAGAAGGAGGCATGCTCGGCCGGATTGATATGGGCCATGGCCGGCGTGGCACTGAGCATGGCGGCGAATGCGATGAGATATTTCTTCATTCTAGCCTCTGAAGCGTTGCCCTTGCCATGCCCGGGCTTGAACTGGGCATCCAGGGATTTGGGTCGTCATTGCCCGAAAGAGGGGCTGGATTGCCGGGTCGAGCCCGGCAATGACAAAGATCGAGTTTGTTCGGTTCACCTGTCCTCCGGCGACCTATCGGATGGGTTCGTGCACGGTGACCAGCTTTGTCCCGTCCGGGAAGGTCGCTTCCACCTGCACGTCGTGGATCATCTCGGCGATGCCGGGCATGACCTGTTCGCGCGTCAGCACATGGGCACCCGCTTCCATGAGATCGGCGACGGTACGGCCGTCCCGCGCACCCTCGACCACGAAATCGGTGATGAGGGCGATCGCCTCGGGATGGTTGAGCTTGACGCCGCGTTCGAGGCGCCGGCGCGCCACCAGGGCTGCCATGGCTATCAGGAGCTTGTCTTTTTCGCGGGGCGTGAGGTTCATGCGGGGTCCGGTGGTTGGAGGCAGAGCGGGCGCTCACCTTGCAGGCGGTGGCGCTGGGTTGGAGTGTCGATCTTCAGATCGACATCCCTTTCTTGCAAATGTGAGGTTTCCGAGAATGTCGATCTGAAGATCGACACTCCACCTTCCGTGCGTTTTCGATTGAGGGAACGGCATCATGGCCTCTAGAGCTGCCACACTTTCGGCAGGGGACGGCCGGCGAGCAGAAACGACAGAAGGGGCTCGAGGCGACGCCGGAGCGCCAGGCTGTCTTCGGCCAAAAGGCGCACCAGGAGCTTGCCGCCCCAGGCGCTGGCGCCGCCATGGCTGCCGATGATCTCGCGCACCTCTTCGACCCGCTCCTCGGGCTCCGGGCAGATGGCGAGAACCGTGGCCATGGCTCGTTTTCCTCCCAGCGTCGCGGAGGCGGCAAGGCGGCTGGCGATATCGCCCTCGATGCGGAAATCATCGGCGAAGATCGGCTTGCCGCTGTGGCGCACCCGCCAGCGATCCTTGAGCGCGCCGCTGCGCACCACTTCGCCCATGGCGGCGCGGCCGAACAGCACGGCCTCGACGGCGAGCAGTTCGGCGCCGTCGGCCAGATCGATCTCGAGACGCCGGACGAGGCGGCCGCCGTCGAACAGGATAGTCTCCTGCGGCAGCCATGCCAGGCGGGCGCCGGCCTCGGCGACCAGCCGGTTGACCACCACCGCGTCCTCGCCCGTCGAGCGGTAGATGCGTTCGCAGGCTTGGGTGGTGATGGTGGCCGAACTCCCCGGTCCGGCCACGACCTCGAAGGAAAGACTATCGCCACCGGTCAGCCCGCCCGCCGTGTTGATGAGGATGGCCTCCGGCTGTGCTCCAGGCAGCGGTTGCGGCAATCTTACCTTGGCGCATCCCTCCTGATAGAGGGTCGCGAGCCTGGTAGCCCCGGCACGCCGGCGAAAGGCGAGGCGCGCGACGCCTTCGGCCCGTTCGAGGCGGGGCGAAGCCTTCCTGAGCTCAGAGCAGGAGATGTCGGCGTACATCTGGCTTGTCCAGGTCGGCGGCATCGCCGGAAAAGACGATCTCGCCGCGATCCATGATGACGACACGATCGGCCAGTTCGCGCGCGAAGTCGAGATATTGCTCGACCAGGAGGATCGTCATGCCCATTTTGTCGCGCAGGAACGCGATGGCCCGGCCGATATCCTTGATCACGGAGGGCTGGATGCCTTCCGTCGGCTCATCCAGCAGCAGGAGCTTGGGCCGGGTCACCAGTGCCCGGCCGATGGCGAGCTGCTGCTGCTGGCCTCCCGAAAGGTCGCCGCCCCGGCGCTGCAGCATCTGGGCGAGCACCGGAAACAGGTCGAATATATGGGCCGGAATGCTGCGATCGGCACGTTTGAGCGGGGCGAAACCGGTCTGAAGATTTTCCTTCACCGTCAGCAGGGGAAAGATTTCACGGCCCTGAGGCACGAGGGCGATGCCGAGCCTGGCCCTGTCATGGGCGGGGCTGCGGCCGAGTGGCTTACCTTCGAAACTGACGGTACCGGCGCTCGGCCGGTGCTGGCCGGCGATGGTGCGCATCAGGCTGGTCTTGCCGACCCCATTGCGGCCGAGGATGCAGGTGACCTTGCCGGCGTCGGCCTGCAGCGACACGCCGCGCAGCGCCTGGGCGGCACCATAGTGAAGAGTGAGATCACTGACGGACAACAACATCTGCCCTATCTTCCCAGATAGACTTCGACGACCCGCGGGTCCGCCGAGACATGGTCGAACCGCCCCTCGGACAGCACGCTTCCCTCGTGCAGGCAGGTTACCTTCACACCGAGTTCGCGCACGAAATGCATGTCGTGCTCGACGACGACGACCGAATGCGAGCGGGCGATCTGCCGGAGCAGATCGCCGGTCTGCGCGGTTTCGGCGTCGGTCATGCCGGCTACGGGCTCGTCGATGAGCAGGAGCTTGGGGTTCTGAGCCAGCAGCATGCCGATCTCCAGCCATTGCTTCTGGCCGTGCGACAGCGCGGCAGCCTTGTCGTTCCGCCGCTGCTCCAGGCGAACGGTGGCAAGGATCTCCTCGATGCGCTCGGTCTCGGACCGCGAGCGCTGGTCGAAAAGGGCGGCGAAGATGCCGCGTCGGCCCTTGAGGGACAAAGCGATATTGTCCTCGACCGTATGTGTTTCGAACACCGTCGGCTTCTGGAATTTGCGGCCGATGCCGAGATTGGCGATATCGGTTTCGTCGAGCCGGGTCAGGTCGTGCTCGCCGTCGAAGAAGACCTCGCCGGTATCGGGCCGGGTCTTCCCGGTGATGATATCCATCATCGTGGTCTTGCCGGCCCCGTTCGGACCGATGATGGCGCGCATCTCACCGGGCTCCAGGATGAGCGAGAGATTGTTGATGGCCTTGAAGCCGTCAAAGCTGACGCTGACGCCGTCGAGATAGAGGATGCTTTGCGGATGCTGGATCACGATATGCCATCCTGCGCTGCTTCGCTTCGGGGGGCCGCCTGGACCGTCGCAAGCGTCTGAGGCGCTGAAGTCTTGCGCGGCCGCTTCGAGCCCCGCCACTGGTCGAGGGCTCCGACCAAGCCTCGCGGCAGCAGGAGCGGCATGGCGACGAAGAGGGCGCCGAGGGCGAACAGCCACAGATCGGGCAGGGCGGCGGTAAACCAGCTCTTGGCCCAGTTGACGCCGATGGCGCCGATCACCGGTCCGACCAGGGTGCCGCGGCCGCCGATGGCGGTCCAGATCACGACCTCGATGGAATTGGCCGGCGAGAACTCGCCGGGATTGATGATGCCCACCTGCGGGACATAGAGCGCGCCGGCGATGCCGGCCATCACCGCCGAGAAGGTGAAAGCGAACAGCTTGATGTTCTCGGGCCGCCAGCCGAGAAAACGGGAGCGATATTCGGCATCGCGCACGGCGACCATGAGCTTGCCGAGCTTGGAAGCGGTGATCATGGCGGTGAGCGCGACGAACAGGGCCAGCATCAGGGCGCTGGCGGCGAACAGGCCCGCGCGCGTGCCCGGCGCCTGCAGGGAAAAGCCGAGCACATCCTTGAAATCCGTCAGCCCGTTATTGCCGCCGAATCCCATGTCGTTGCGGAAGAAGGCGAGCATGAGGGCATAGGTCATCGCCTGGGTGATGATCGAGAGATAGACGCCGTTGACGCGACTGCGAAAGGCGAACCAGCCGAAGGCGAAGGCGAGCAGGCCGGGTACGGCCATCGCCATCAGCGCGGCGAACCAGAACCGGTCGAAGCCGTACCAGAACCAGGGCAGTTCCTGCCAGTTCAGGAAGACCATGAAGTCGGGCAGGACGGGATTGCCATAGACGCCGCGGTCGCCGATGCCGCGCATCAGATACATGCCCATGGCATAGCCGCCCAGCGCGAAGAAAGCGCCGTGGCCGAGCGACAGAAGACCGCAATAGCCCCAGACGAGATCGAGGGAGAGGGCGAGCAGGGCATAGTTGAGATATTTGCCCATGAGCGCCACGACATAGCTGGGAATGTGGAAGGCGCTGCCCTCCGGCACGGCCAGGTGCAGGAGCGGCACCAGCACCGCAGCCGCTACCAGAATGGCGATCAGGATGGACAGGCGGCGATCGAGACCGTTCTTGAGGAGGGTTGCGAGGATCATGCTTCCACCGCCCGCCCCCGGGGCGCGAACAGGCCGCGCGGGCGCTTCTGGATGAAAAGGATGATGAAGACGAGCACGATGATCTTGCCCAGGACCGCACCCGCATAGGGTTCGAGGAATTTATTGGCGATGCCGAGCGTCAATGCGCCCAACAGCGTGCCCCAGAGATTGCCGACGCCGCCGAACACCACGACCATGAAAGAATCGATGATGTAGCCCTGGCCCAGATTGGGCGAGACATTGCCGATCTGGCTGAGGGCGACCCCGGCGATGCCCGCGATGCCGGAGCCGAGGCCGAAGGTGAGCGCGTCGATCCTGGGCGTGCGGATACCCATCGAGGATGCCATGCGCCGGTTCTGGGTGACGGCGCGCATCTGCAGGCCCCAGCGGGTGCGATTGAGGATGAGGCGCAGGGCGATGAACACGGCGATCGAGAAGGCGAAGATCCATAACCGGTTGGCGGTCAGGGTCAGTTCGCCGACGCTGATGCTGCCGGACATCCACCCGGGATTGGAGACCTCGCGATTGCTCGGCCCGAAGATCACGCGTATGGCCTGCTGCAGGATCAGCGATACACCCCAGGTCGCCAGCAGGGTCTCCAGCGGGCGGTCATAGAGAAAGCGGATGATGCCGCGCTCGATGACGACACCGACGGCACCCGCAACCAGGAAGGCGAGGGGCAGGGCGATCAGCAGGGACATGTCGATGAGGCCGGGCGCATAGGCGCGCACTGCCTCCTGCACGACGAAGGTGGTGTAGGCGCCGATCATCACCATCTCGCCATGCGCCATGTTGATGACGCCGAGCACGCCGAAGGTGATGGCAAGGCCGATGGCGGCCAGCAGGAGCACCGAGGCCAGCGAGATGCCGTACCAGACGTTCTCCGCCAGATCCCACAGTTTCAGGCGCGCATCGATGGTGCGGATGCCCGCGGCGGCTTCATCCTTCAAGGCGCCGTCGGCGCCGCCCGCGAAACGGCCCAGCAGCGCGGCGGCTTCGCGGGTGCCCAGGGATGCCACCAGCCCGATGGCGGCACTCTTGTCGGCCTGGGGTTTGTCGGAGAACAAGGTCGCCGCGGCGCGCGCCGTCTCCAGCCGGGCCTTGACGATCGTATCGGTCTCCTTGGCGATGGCGCTGTCGAGAGCCGGCAGCGCAGCTGGATCGGGGGTCTGGGTCAGGGCGGCGGCGGCGGCGAGGCGGGCCGCCCTGTCGCTGGAAGCCAGCGTGAGCGAGCCGCTCGCCTCTTTTATCGCCCGTCTTATGGCGTTGTTGACCTTGATCCTGACGAGTTCGCTCTTGGCTGCTTTGCCCAGGTCGGCGCCGGTGAGCGGATCGGCGATCGTGAGCGGATCGCCGCTGCCGGAGGCGATCAGGATCGCCTTGTCCGACTGACGCCAGCAGAGATTGCCATCGGCCAGCGCCGCGAGCGGGCGGGCCGCCAGCGCATCCCCGCTCCCGGCCAGCTCGCGCACCACCGCCTCGACCTGCTGGAAGTTTGCAGCACCGGCCAGCTTGGCCAGGCCGGCCCTGGTACCGGCTTCATCGGCGTGGACGAGGCCGGGCATGAGCAGGCAGGCCCATAGGGCCAGGATGAGGAAACGGCACCCACCCATGGCGGAGCGCAAGCGGAGACGGGAGGGGTCGCGGGAGAACATGCCAGCGCCTAGTTCGTGCCCTGGCCGCCGCATTTGCCGGTGGCGACGTTGAAATTGCCGCAGGACAGCGGCTTGCGCCAATCGGCGATCAGATCCTTGGAGTCCGGCAGGTAATCGGACCATTCATCGCCCACCACCAGTCCCGAGCTCTGCCACACGGTCTGCATCTGGCCGTCGGCCTGGATCTCGCCGATCAGGACCGGCTTGGTGATGTGATGGTTGGGCATCATGGTCGAGTAGCTGCCCGAAAGATTGGGCACGGACACACCGACAATGGCATCGATCACCGCGTCGGGATCGGTGGTGCCGGCTTTCTCCACCGCCTTCACCCACATGTTGAAGCCGATATAATGGGCTTCCATCGGGTCGTTGGTGACGCGCTTGTCGTTCTTGGTGAAGGCGCGCCAGGTCTTGATGAACTGGGCATTGGCCGGCGTGTCGACCGACTGGAAATAGTTCCAGGCCGTGAGGTGGCCGACCAGCGGGCCGGTGTCGAGGCCTGCCAGTTCCTCCTCGCCCACGGAAAAGGCGACGACGGGAATGTCCTCGGCCTTGATGCCCTGATTGGCGAGTTCCTTGTAGAAGGGCACGTTGGCGTCGCCGTTGATGGTGGAGATGACGGCGGTCTTCTTGCCGGCCGAGCCGAATTTCTTGATGTCGGAGACGATGGTCTGCCAGTCGGACTGGCCGAAGGGCGTGTAGTTGACCATGATGTCGTCCTTGGCCACGCCCTTGGATTGCAGATAGGCCTGCAGGATCTTGTTGGTGGTCTGAGGGTAGACATAGTCCGTTCCGGCCAGCACCCAGCGCTTCACGCCTTCTTGGCTCATCAGATAGTCGACGGCCGGGATGGCCTGCTGGTTCGGCGCTGCGCCGGTGTAGAACACATTTCGCTCGCTCTCCTGGCCCTCATATTGCACCGGGTAGAACAGGAGGCCGTCGAGCTCCTTGAAGACCGGCAGGACGGATTTGCGGCTGACCGAGGTCCAGCAGCCGAACACCGCCGCCACCTTGTCCTTGCCAAGGAGGTCGCGGGCCTTCTCGGCGAAGAGCGGCCAGTTCGAAGCGGGATCGACCACCACGGCTTCCAGCTTGCGCCCGAGCACGCCGCCTTTCTTGTTCTGCTCGTCGATCAGCATCAGCATGGCGTCCTTGAGCGTCGTCTCGGAAATCGCCATCGTGCCGGACAGCGAATGCAGGATGCCGATCTTGATGGTGTTCTCTTCGGCCCGGGCCGCGCCGCAGACCATCAGCATCGCCACGATGCCGCCCGACAGGTAATGCCCGAATTGTCCTCGCTTCGACATGACGCCTTCCCTTTTGCTCTTGGATCCCAAAGGGAGGACTAGCAAGCGGCGTGCCAATCGCGGCGGAGCGGTCTGCGACAACGCCGGGCCTGCCGCACGGCATAATGGAAAGGCGATGACTTCCGGACTTGCCGGCGCCGGACCACAGGAGCCGGCGCCGGCTTGAGGCGGACAAAAATTTATGCATGCTCAATAATTAGGCGAACTGCTGCCTTTCGGGGCCGTTCCCTCGCGGAAGGCGCTGTTCCGCTATCGCGCAGGCTTGTAGGTCACGATTTCACTCGCCGCATTTTCGACTGCGGATCTGGAATAGAGCAGGGGTACATAGCGCCCGTTGGCCCACAGCGGCGCCAGATCGCGATAATGAGGGCTGAAGGGATTGCCGGATTGCCCCGGCGTGTTGATGGCGCGGCTGGCGTCCCAATTGCCGACATCCAGCACCATGCGGAAGGAGGCGCCGGAGGTCAGGCGAAAGTCCGAGCTGCGATAGCTGGCGGCATGGGGCACGTTGCTGGCGCCGCCGAGTTCGAGCGGGCCGACGCGCATCTGCGCCTGCGTCGAGGGGTCGGCGAGCGGCAGCAGCGCGTGATCGAACTGGGCATGGTGCAGCCTGCCCCAGCGCCACTGGCTGGTATCCTCGCCGAGAAGCTTGGAGACATCCGCGACCGCGGCGCCGATGCTCTGCAGCAGCAACGTGTCCCGCGTCTTGGCCGGGTCGGCGCCGAGGGATGCGTCCGGCTTCTCCAGAAGGTCGAACATCGCGCCGACGCTCGGCTTGGGAATGAGGGAACGAGCGGCTTGCGGCACGGTGGCGTTCACCAAGGCAGGGCCGATATGCTTGCTGATCCACACCTCGAACAGAGCCGCGGCGGCGCTGTCGCGGTCGTCGCTCGCATTCCAGTCCCGCAGGAGCTGGAGCCCGTTGGTAATTTGGAGATCGTCCGATCGCAGGGGTTTGAGCAGCGCGATCAGCCGGCGTCCCAGCATGCTGGTGTCGTCGTTCTGCAGGTCCATCGCGTCGGCAAGGCTGAATTTCTTCTTGTCCTCCAGCACCTCGACGATGCGGTCCCAGCGGGCCGGGTTGGCCCAGGAATCGAAGCCGATGCGCCGCTGCTCGATGGGGTAGCCCGGCGGCAGATTCATCTGGTTGGCGGTGGCGAAATAGCCGGCCTTCGGGTTGAAGACGCTCGGCAATTCGTCCAGGCGCATGAAACCCTGCCATTCATAACGCCCGTCGCCCGGCACGGGGAGGAGCCCGTCATAGCTCAGGCGGCGCGGCGCCATCCCGCCCGGCTGCCAGCCGATATTGCCCTTGGTGTCGGCATAGACCTGGTTTTCCGAAGGGGCGCCCCAGCGCTTCATGGCGGCCTGGAATTGCGGCCAGTTCTTCGCCGTCATGTAGTCGGACGAGCCGAAATAGGCCGAGGTTCCCGGCTCGAACCACACGGAGCGAAGGGTGAAGGCGAGATTTCGCTTGGTATCGGTGGCGAGCACCGGCCCGTGCCGGGTGAACCGCATTTCGATATCCTGCGGGGCGCCGCCCCTGACCTCGACCTTTTCACGCAGGATCCGGACCGGCTCCCAGTTCCCGCCGAATCTGACCTGATCGGGGTTGCCCGGATTGAGCGCCTCGACATAGAGATCTTCCTGATCCATGCCGAAGATCGTCAACCCGAAGGCGATGCGGCCATTGTGGCCGATCGAAATGCCGGGAAGCGCCGGTTCGCCGGCGCCGATCACGTTCATGCCCGGTGCGATCAGGTGAACGATATAGCGCAGGGACGGCACGCTGTGGTCGCGATGCGGGTCATTGGCCAGGATCGGGCGGCTGGTTGCGGTGCGCCTGCCGGAGACGACCCAATTGTTGGAGCCGATCGTGTCGACCTTGGCCTGTGCCTGCGCCAGCAGGACATCGGGGTCATAGGCCTGCGCCGCCTTCTTGCCCGCGCCGAATTTAACCGGATCGGTCGCGAGCGTGTAATCCTTGAGCACGTCCCGTGGTATGGAACAGGGGTCGAGGCCGTCTGGCAGCTTCGCGGTCCATTCGGGTTCGAGCTTGGCCTGGAGCCTGCCGGCATCGAGCCCGGCGGCACAGGCAATTTGCGCGCGCTGCACTTCGAGCTCGACATTGCGTGTCAGGCCATGGCTGCGGATGCGCACGATATCGTCGACATGCCACAGGTCCGGACGCGATCCGGCGAGCTTGAACTCCTCGGGCAGGGGCTGCGTGCCGTCCCGCGTTTCCTGGACATAGGCATTGACGCCGGCGATGAAGGCGTCGGCATAGTCCTTGGCATTGGGACCATAGGATTGCCATTCCTTATCCATGTCGCCGCGATAGAGGAACAGGCGTGCCGCGCGGTCCTGTTCGACATAGGCCGGGCCGAAATCCTTGGCCAGAAGACCGAGGCCGCGCTTGCGCCACAGATCGATCTGCCACAGGCGGTCGCGCGCGGCATTGTAACCTTGCATGAAGAACGCATCGCGCCGGTTGGCGGTATAGAGATGTGGGATGCCCCAATGATCGAGGATCATCGTAGCGGGCTGTTGCAGACCGCGGATATCATGGCTCTGTTGCCGCACACCAGATGAGATTTCGGCAAGAGCAGGCGGAACCCAGGCGACCAATGCAACAGAGCTGAGAAAGATTGCCAGGCTACGAAGCATATCAATGACCTTATTTTTCTATACGGTACACTTTTGAAAATATGGTTATTTTTGACGTGACCCGGATAGTGCAGCGGTTTCAGGCGCCCGACAAGAAACTTGTCTTCATGATCTCGCAGAATGTTCACCGCAGGCTCTGCGCATTGCTGGGAGTGGGGGCAGCGAGATCGGCGAGGAGAGAAATTACAATCTAAATTACCAAAAAAACTATAATATCAGTTATTTACGAAATAATACTAAACTCATACATTACTTGTTGTGCAAGTCGCCGTTCTTAAGCGTACTGCCTTCTTTGGAACCGTCCGCGACCACGAGGAAGCGTGCCGATAGCGGCAGGCTGGCGCCGCCGAGCACGCGGGCATGGATGCCCACCGTTCCCTCGCGCACATGGGGTGTTCTCAATCCTTCCACATCGATCCGGCCGAGTGCCTCGCGCACCGCGCCCACCAGGCGCGCCCTGACCTCGGCCGGCATCCAGCCATCGATGACGGCCGCTTCGAAATCGATCACGGCGCAGGAGGAGACGATGGCGTAGGCCAGGGCACCGGCCGCCTTGCCGATCCAGATGTCGACGTCCTCGCCCAGCTCGCCCCACGCCTCGGGCGAGGTCCAAAGATGCGCGGCGTCGATGCCGCGTGCCTTCAGGGCCTTTTCCAGCATGGCGATGGAGGCGACGTCGATGAGCTGTGTCGGCTTGCCGTCGGGGCCGGGGACCGGCATGGAGCCGAGCGCGCCGGCATTGCCGGTCTGCCCGCCGAACAGGCGGCCATTCAACACGATGCCGCCCCCCGCAAAGGCCCCGATATAGAAATAGACGAAGTCGCGCGCGCCCGAGAACTGGCCGAAGACGAGCTCGGCGCCACAGGCGGCGGTGGCGTCATTCTCCAGATAGACCGGAAAATCGCAGTTCGACTGGAGGTCGGCCTGGATGCTGCGATGACGCCATTCGTCCAGGATGTCGGGGGGAGCGCCGGCGGCATCCGCCCAGTTCCACAATTCGAAAGGCATGGCGATGCCGAGCCCCGCTATGCGCTTGTTCTCGGCCGGGCTGAGCGTCGCCCTGACGGAGGCGATGCCGTCGAGCGCGAAGCGGATCGTTTCGCCGGGGGCGGGGTAGAGGTAGGACTTGTGCAGCATCGAGCGCACATTGCCGAGGAAATCGATCAGCACGAGGTCGGCACTGCGCCGCCCGATCTTCAGGCCGAGGAAGAAGGCGCCTTGCGGATTGAGCGCCATGGGAATCGAGGGCTGGCCGATGCGTCCGCGCACCGGTTCCTGGCGCGTCAGCAAGCCCGCTTCCTCCAACTCGCGCATGATGACGGATACGGTCTGCAGCGACAGGCTGGTCATGCGAGCGATGTCGGATTTGGCCAGGGCGCCGTGTTCGCGCACGAGCGAGAGCACGATGCGCTCATTGTGGTCGCGCATGCCGCTCTGATTGGTGCCGCGATGATGGCGGCTTTCGGCCAGTTCGGGCGAACCGGCCTTCTGGGTGCCAGCCTCCATCCCATTTCCTCCCCTCGAGCAAAACGCGCCCAAGCGTGGCGCGCATTTTCTTTAACTCTTTGTTTTGACGTGTCTTTGCGAGTCTGGATGATTCCGTCTCATCCCAACGCTATAGGGCGATATTCTTCCTTCCGCCAGAATGGGCGCTTCGTGCAAGGACGTCAACAAATTACTAAATAAGACTTATTTATTTATTGACACGGCGGGCAGGTGTGGTGTTTTTTAATGCAGGCGCCGCGGCAATGAAGGCGCCCCGAAAGCGAGGCCGGGAAGCCGGCCTGGCGTTCCAAAATGGGAGGAACATGATGAAGAAACCCGTTCTGAAGTCGGCTTTGCTCTGTGCCAGCGTCCTGTCGCTGGGCATCTTCGCCACCCCAGGTTTTGCCGCCGATGTCGGCGCCTGCCTGATCACCAAGACCGACACCAACCCCTTCTTCGTGAAGATGAAGGAAGGTGCGACCGCCAAGGCCAAGGAACTCGGCGTCAACCTCAAGGCCTATGCCGGCAAGATCGACGGCGACAATGAGAGCCAGGTCTCGGCCATCGAGTCCTGCATTGCCGACGGAGCCAAGGGCATCCTGCTGGTGCCTTCCGATTCCAAGGCCATCGTCGACTCCGTCAAGAAGGCGCGCGCCGCCGGCATCCTGGTGATCGCGCTCGATACGCCGCTGGAGCCGATCGACGCGGCCGACGCCACCTTCGCCACCGACAATTTCAAGGCCGGCGAATTGATCGGCCAGTGGGCCAAGACGACGCTGGGCGACAAGGCCAAGGAGGCCAAGATCGCCTATCTCGACCTCAATCCGAGCCAGCCGACGGTCGATGTCCTGCGCGATCAGGGCTTCATGAGCGGGTTCGGCATTTCCAAGATCGAAAATCCGACCAAGATCCAGGATTGGGGCGATGCCCGCAACGTCTGCCACGACGTCACCAACGGCAATGAAGAGGGCGGGCGGGCCGCCATGGAGAACTGCCTCCAGAAGGACCCGATGATCAATGTCGTCTACACCATCAACGAACCGGCAGCCGCTGGTGCCTATGAGGCGCTCAAGGCCGTCGGCCGCGAGAAGGACGTTCTGCTCGTCTCCGTCGATGGTGGCTGCCCGGGCGTGAAGAACGTCGCGGAAGGCGTGATCGGCGCGACCTCGCAGCAATATCCGCTCAAGATGGCCGCCATGGGCATCGAGGCCATCAAGAAATTTGCCGATGGCGGCGAGAAGCCCAAGCCGAGCGAAGGCAAGGCGTTCTTCGATACCGGCGCCACTCTCGTCACCGACAAGCCGGCCTCCGGCGTCGAATCCATCGACACCAAGAAAGGCAAGGATCTGTGCTGGGGCTGAGCTGAGGCCAGCCCGAACGTTCAATCTTGTTCCTAGGGAGCGGCCGCCGCGCCGCTCCTTTTACGAGGGGCGACCACCCCACGGGAGGAGACCAAAGATATGACCGATCCTTCGGCCAATGTCGGACGTCCGCAGGACTTCGAGAAAGTCCTCTCGGGCAGCGACACCAGCGTAGCCAGCTTCGACGTTCACAACAAATCGGCGCTGGAGAAGGCACAGCATTTCCTGCACGGGAACCCGGCCATGGTGCCGCTGATCGTGCTGGTGCTGTCCACCGCCATCTTCGGCGTCATCCTGGGCAGCAAGTTCTTTTCCGCCTTTTCATTGACTCTCATCCTGCAGCAGGTGGCCATCACCGGCATCGTCGGCGCGGCCCAGACCCTGGTGATCCTGACGGCCGGCATCGACCTGTCGGTCGGAGCGATCATGGTGCTGTCATCGGTGGTGATGGGCCAGTTCACCTTCCGGTACGGCCTGCCGGCTCCGCTGTCGATCCTGTGCGGCTTCGCCTGCGGCGCCCTCTGCGGCTACATCAACGGGCTGCTCGTCTCCCGCATGAAACTGCCGCCTTTCATCGTCACGCTGGGCAGCTGGCAGATCATCCTTGCCGCCAATTTCCTCTATTCGGCCAATGAGACGATCCGCAGCCAGGACATCGCGGCTCAGGCCCCGCTGCTGCAGCTTTTCGGCGCGAGCTTCCGCTTCGGCGGAGCGGTCCTGACGGCTGGGGTGGTGGCCATGGTGCTGCTGGTCGCGGTCCTGTGGTACGTGCTCAACCACACCGCCTGGGGCCGGCATGTCTATGCCGTCGGCGACGATCCCGACGCCGCCGAGCTCTCGGGCGTCGGCACCAACAAGATGCTGCTCCAGGTCTACACGCTCTCCGGCATCATCTGCGCCCTGGCGGGCTGGGTGCTGATCGGCCGTCTCGGCTCGGTTTCGCCGACCTCCGGCCAGTTCGCCAATATCGAGTCGATCACCGCGGTGGTCATCGGCGGCATTTCCCTGTTCGGCGGCCGAGGCTCGATCCTGGGCATGATCTTCGGCGCCCTGATCGTCGGCGTGTTCCAGCTCGGCCTCAGGCTGGTGGGCACCGACCCGCAATGGACCTATCTGCTCATCGGCGTTCTCATCATCGGCGCCGTGACCGTCGACCAGTGGATCAGAAAGGTTGCAGGCTAATGGCACAGGAACCCATTCTCAGCGCCCGCGGCCTGGTCAAGCGCTACGGCCGGGTCACCGCTCTCAACAATTGCGAGTTCGACCTCTATCCCGGCGAGATCCTCGCCGTGATCGGCGACAACGGCGCCGGCAAGTCCTCGCTGATCAAGGCCCTGTCGGGCGCGATCACGCCCGACGAGGGGGAAATCAGGCTCGACGGCAAGGCCGTCAGCTTCAAATCCCCCATCGATGCCCGCGAGGCGGGGATCGAATGCGTGTACCAGAACCTGGCCCTGTCGCCGGCCCTGTCCATCGCCGACAACATGTTCCTGGGGCGCGAGATCCGCAAACCCGGCATTCTCGGGCAATGGTTCAAGATGCTCGACAGGCCGGCCATGGAAAAGCGGGCCCGCGAGAAGCTGACCGAGCTCGGCCTGATGACCATCCAGAATATCGGGCAGGCGGTCGAGACCCTGTCCGGCGGGCAGCGCCAGGGCGTTGCGGTGGCGAGGGCGGCCGCCTTCGGCTCGAAGGTGGTGATCATGGACGAGCCGACCGCCGCTCTCGGCGTCAAGGAAAGCCGCCGCGTGCTCGAGCTCATCCTCGACGTCAAGCGGCGCGGGCTGCCGATCGTGCTGATCTCGCACAACATGCCGCATGTGTTCGAAGTGGCCGATCGCATCCATATCCACCGGCTCGGCCGCCGGCTCTGCGTGATCAATCCGCGCGACTACACGATGTCCGATGCGGTCGCCTTCATGACCGGCGCCAAGGCCCCGCCTGAGGAACTGGTCGCGGCCTGACGGGATCGGAAGGCCGTCTCATCGACGAAGCCAATAGGAGGACGATGTGTCGTGCAAGCGGCGGCATCGTCCTCCAACGAATGAAAGGCTGCCAGGTGCTGAACTCGACGCTCGTACGGGTCACCGATCGGATCGCGGCGCGATCCGCCGCCCTTCGCCGTCCCTATCTCGAGCGCATGGCCCGCGCCCGCGCGGCCGGCACCGTCCGCGCCCATCTGTCCTGCGGCAACCAGGCCCATGCCTATGCGGCCATGCCGGCGGACGACAAGGCGGCCCTTGTCAAGGGCAGCGCCGGCAATCTCGGCATCATCACCGCCTATAACGACATGCTCTCGGCCCACCAGCCCTATGAGAGCTACCCCGACCTGATCCGCGCGGCGGCGCGCGCCGCCGGCGGCACGGCGCAGGTGGCCGGCGGGGTGCCGGCGATGTGCGACGGCGTCACCCAGGGCCAGGCCGGCATGGAGCTGTCGCTGTTCTCGCGCGATGCCATTGCCATGGCGGCCGGAATCGCGCTCAGCCACAACACTTTCGATGCCACGGTCTATCTCGGCGTCTGCGACAAGATCGTGCCGGGCCTCGTCATCGCGGCGGCCGCCTTCGGCCATCTGCCGGCGATCTTCGTGCCGGCCGGGCCGATGGCGAGCGGCATCGCCAATGACGAGAAGTCCAAGGTGCGCCAGCTCTTCGCCACCGGCCAATGCGGGCGCGACCGGCTGATGGAAGCGGAGATGGCGGCCTATCACGGGCCGGGCACCTGCACCTTTTACGGCACGGCCAACACCAACCAGATGCTGATGGAGTTCATGGGCCTGCATTTGCCGGGTTCGAGCTTCGTCAACCCCCATACGCCGTTGCGCGACGCCCTCACCGTGGAAGCCGCCAGGCGCGCCCTGGCGATCTCGGCGCTCGGCAACGAGTATACACCGGTTTGCGACGTGCTCGACGAGCGCGCCTTCGTCAACGGCATCGTCGGGCTCAATGCCACCGGGGGCTCCACCAACCTGCTCATCCACATGATCGCCATGGCGCGGGCGGCGGGGATCGTGCTCGACTGGCAGGATTTCGCCGATCTTTCGGATGTGACGCCGCTGATGGCGCGGGTCTATCCGAACGGACTTGCGGATGTGAACCATTTCCACGCCGCCGGCGGCCTCGGCTTCATGATCGGCGAACTTCTCGAAGCCGGGCTTCTCCACCCCGACACGCGCACCGTGGCCGGGGAGGGGCTCGCGCGCTACACCAGGGAACCCAAGCTCATCCACGGCGCCCTGGTATGGTCGGAGGGGACGAGCAGGTCGCTGAATCCCAAGGTTCTGCGGCCGGCCGGAGAGCCCTTCCAGCCGACGGGCGGGCTCAAGCGGCTCCAGGGCAATCTCGGCACCGGCGTGATGAAGGTCTCGGCCGTGTCGCCGGAGCGCCATCTCGTCGAGGCGCCGGTCCGCGTCTTTGCCGACCAGGAAGCGGTCAAGCAGGCCTTCCGTGCCGGTGAATTCACCGGGGACACCGTGGTGGTGGTGCGCTTCCAGGGGCCGAAGGCCAACGGCATGCCGGAACTGCATAGTCTGACCCCGATGCTTTCCGTCTTGCAGGACAAGGGGCTGAAGGTCGCCCTGGTTACCGATGGGCGGATGTCGGGCGCTTCCGGCAAGGTGCCCGCGGCGATCCATGTCAGCCCGGAGGCTCTCGACGGAGGGCCGCTTGCCAGGCTCAGGGATGGCGATCTCGTGCGTGTCGACGCGGTTGCGGGCACCATCGACGTCCTGACGCCGGGGGCACTCGAGCGTGCCGATGTCCAGCCGGATCTCGCCGACAACGAATTCGGCGCCGGCCGCGAGCTTTTCGGTCTGTTTCGCCGGCAGGTTTCGGCCGCGGAAAGCGGCGCCTCGCCCTTGTTTGGCTGATAGGAGCTGCATCGAGGAAGGCGCGCCGGCGCGAGCGCGGATGGCGGGCACGTCTTCGCGCTCGGTGCATTCGCGTCGTTTGTCCGCTCGATGAAGGCCGGCGAATATTGGCTGTACAGCTTGGCAAGTCTGGTGTGCGTATTGGAATAATTTTGTTTCGCCATCCAAAATCCTTCGCCAGGATCGGCGGCGTTCGAGTAGGGGTGCGAGGAACAGATGCCGGATGCCGCAGAAAAACCGACCGTATCCGAAACGCCGTCCCCCGGGCGCAGCCTGCGGTCGCGCTGGCTCTATCCGGCCTTGCGTGTCGGCTTCCTTCTGCTTGCGGCGTGGCTGGTCTGGTATGTTGCCGGCAACTGGAACCGCTGGACCGGCGCCGCCCGCCTCGCGGAGACCGACAATGCCTTCATCGTGGGCGACGTCACACCCTTGTCGGCCCGTGTCTCGGGCTACATCAAGGACGTTCCGATCCACGACTACCAGGCGGTTGAAGCCGGCGACCTGATCGCCGAGATCGAACCGTCCGACTACCAGGCCCAGCTTGCGCTGGCGCAGGCCAATCTCGCCGCCGCCGAGGCCAGCCTCGCCAATGTCGCCAATCAGAAGAACGTGCAGAATGCCCTGATCCGGCAGGCCGGCGCCAATATCGATGCGGGCAGCGCGGATGTGCGGCGCTACCAGCTCGAAGCCACCCGCCAGCGCGACCTGCTCAAGACCGGCACGGCCGGTACGCAGCAATCGGTCGAGCAGGCCGATGCCAATGCCCAGCGCGCCTTGGCGCAGAAGGCGCTCTACGAGGCCCAGCTCGATCAGCAGAAGGCCCTGCTGGCCGGGCTCGACGTGCAGGAGCAGCAGGTCCAGGCCCAGATCAAGGCGGCCGAGGCCCAGGTCACGCTCGCCACCAACAATCTGGGCTACACCAAGATCCGTTCACCAGCCAAAGGGCTCGTCGGCCAGCGCCAGGTTCGCCCGGGCCAGTTCGTCAATGTCGGCACGCAGGTGATCGCGGTGGTACCGCTGCCCAACATCTGGGTGGTGGCGAACTACAAGGAAACGCAGATGACCAATATCCGCCTTGGTCAGCCGGCGCATGTCACCGTCGATGCCTTTCCCGACCTGGTGCTGACCGGACGGGTCGAAGCCTGGTCTCCCGGCACCGGCAGCACCTTTGCCTTGCTGCCGCCCGACAATGCCACCGGCAACTTCACCAAGGTCGTGCAGCGCGTTCCGGTCAAGATCGCCCTCGATGCCAATCCGGCGCTGGGAACCCTGATCCGGCCGGGCATGTCGGTGGTAGCGACTGTCGATACCGGCGACCGATCAGGTGCCGCAGCGGCAGCGGCGCCATGACCACGGCAACGGCAACCTCAGCCGCGCCGCTGACGGCGACCGGCGCGGCCCTCGAGCCGGCGACCCAAGCGCCGCCGCGGTTTCGCGCCGATACGCTGCGGCCCTATATCGGCATCCTTGGCGTGCTGCTCGGCTCCATCATGTCCACGCTCGGCAGCCGCGTCACCAGCTTCGGCCTTGCCGATCTGCGCGGCGGGCTGCATCTGGGCTTCGACGAGGGGGCGTGGATGACCACCACCTTCGCCGTCGGCCAGATGCTGATCGGGGTGGCCTGCCCCTATCTCGGTGCCATTTTCGGGGTCCGGCGCATGTTGCTGCTGGGCATCGTCCTGCTTTTCGTCGCAAGCCTGCTCGCGCCCCTCTCTCCCAATCTCGAAGCCTTCCTGGCCGCACAGTTCCTGGCGGGGCTCGGTTCGGGAACGTTCATTCCGCTCACCATCAGCTTCATCGCCCGCAGCCTGCCGCCGCGCCTGATCATCTATGGCATCGCGGTCTACGCCATGAATTCGGAGCTCTCGCAGAATGTCGCGGCCTCGCTGGAAGGCTGGTACGCGGACAATCTTTCCTGGCGCTGGATCAGCTGGCAATATTGCGGCCTGCTGCCGCTGATGTTCACCTGCGTGTGGTTCGGCATTCCGCGAGAGGATGTGAAGACCGAGCTCCTGCGCCATTTCGACTGGCCAGGCCTCGTCTATGCCGGGGCCGGCTTCAGCCTGCTCTATGCCGGGCTCGACCAGGGCAACCGGCTCGACTGGACCAATAGCGGCCTGGTCAACGGCCTGCTGATCGCCGGCGGCTTGGTGACGGCAGCCTTCGTCGTGCGCGAGCTATGGGTCAGCCGCAGGCCCTTCCTCAATCTGCGGCTCCTGGTGCAGCATCACCTCCTGCTGTTGCTGCTCCTGCTTGCGGGCTTTCGTTTCATCATCCTGTCGACCGCCTATATCATTCCCAATTACCTGCAGACGGTGCAGAACTTCCGCGAGTTGCAGGTCGGCGCCGTGCTTTTGTGGATCGCTTTGCCCCAGCTCATCATCGTGGTGCCGCTCGGCTATGTCCTCAAGCGCACCGATGGACGATGGGTCCTGGCGACAGGCACCGCCCTGATCGGCATCGCCTGCCTGATGGCGGCCCAGCTCACCAGCGCATGGGCCACCGACGATTTCCTGCAATCCCAGATCCTGCAGGCCCTCGGCCAGTCCTTCGCCCTCACGGCGCTCATCGTGCTGGCGGTGCAGTCGATCAATCCGGCCGATGCACTGACGATCGGTGCCCTGCTGCAGATCAGCCGCATGTTCGGCGGCGAGATCGGCACGGCGTTCATGCAGACCTTCGTGCGCGTGCGCGAACAGGTCCATTCCAATCTCATCGGCCTGCACGTCGACAGCCTTGCCGGTGCAACGGTCGACCGCCTCGCGGCCTATCGCAATGCCGTCAGCGCCCATACGGCGGATGTGGCGATCGCCAGCGCCCGGGCGACGAGCCTGTTGTCCTCGGCCATCGCCAAGCAGGCGGCAGTGCTGTCCTATATCGACGGTTTCCTGGCCGCTGCGGGCGGCGCTTTCGTCTGCCTGCTGCTGATCGCGCTGCTGCCCAGGCCCAACCGCCTTCCCGTCTGAAGAATAATTCAATTCTCCTAGAGCAAAGCGCGTTCAAGCGTGAACGCTATTTTGCTCTAACTCATTGTTCTGACGCGTCTTTGCGATTCTAGGTGACTCCGTCTAATCGCAAAACGCTATAGGTTTTGTTGGCCTTATCGGAATATCCTGGCCTTTTCTGTCAACTCAGAACTTCCAAACGAAGTTTCCCCTGACGCTCTGGTCGATGGCCTTTTCGCCGAATTGCCCGCTATAGGACACGCCGAGGCTGGCCGCGTGCGACAGCGCCACGCTGATTCCGGTATCGACCACCACGGCGTCGCGCGCAATCGGCGTGCCGCTGGCGGTGAAGGCGGAGCCATTGGCCAAGGCGAGGGCGGCCGTCGGCCTGATATCGCCGAAGGCATGGCGCCAGCCCAGGGTGGCCTGGAGGGTGGCGCTGGTGCCTTCGGTGAGATCGAAGCTGGTGGCTACACGCAGCCCCAGGGTGGTGAAGCCCAGATTGCTGGTATCGCCTCTGCCGGTCAAAGCCGCATCGCCGCCGGTCTCCCGGAAGCCGTCGGTGTGCAGGTTGAGATAGGCGGCGTTAATGAAGGGCTCGAGGCGGAAGGCCTGGGTGTCGATGCGATAGCCGAGTTCGCCGAAGAGCTGGGCCGTGCCGGCATCGTAGCTGGTGGTGAGCCTGTCGGCAAAGCCCGGCAGCGCCACGGCGCGGTCGCTGTCGATGTCGTGCCAGGTGTAGGTTGCGCCCAGCCGCAGGGCGAGGGCGTTCCACTGCCGGCCGGCATAGAGGCCGACATGATAGTTGTCGGCGGTGCCGGAGGCGGCGCGGGCATCGACGTCGAAGCTGGAATGGCTGTAGCCGGCCAAGGCGCCCAGGCGCCAATCCTGCAGGAACGAGCCCTGGACCAGCGTGTCGAAGCCGATGAGGAAGCCGCCGGTGTCGTGATCGATCCGGGCATCGCGACCGCCGCCGCCGAGATGCCCCCAGGACCCGAAGCCCTGGGCCCAGAGGCCGGACAGGGCTGCCGGCGTGGCCGAGCCGAACGGCGCCGGCGCGGCCGCCGGCATGTTCCCGGCATAGGCCGTCGGGCCTGGGAGCATGGCTGCGGGTATGATGGCATCGAGATCGGCGCTGTAGAGCCGGTTCAGCACCGCATCGCGGATGAGACCGCTGTCCTGGACCAGCACGCTGCGGGCCGAGGCATGGACGTCGCCGGACAGGGTCGAGAAGGCCTGGCGGGCGCTGGCGACATTCGGCGCCTTGGCGACGGCCTGATAGAGCGCGTTGCCGCTCGCCAGCGTCTCCACGCTGTCGGCGACGGCGTGCTGGCTCTCATTGGTGGCGACCGAAGCAAAGGTCGTGTCGTTGCGCGTGACCTTCAGATAGATGTTGTTGGCATTCTGGGACAGGCCGAGATCGACGAAGGGGGCGTTGTCGACCACCTTGGAGAACTGGCCGGTGATGCCGCCATTGGCGGTGAGAATCTTATAGGTCTGGCCGATCGTATAGGTGCCCGTAGCGGGAATCACCGAAACCGTTCCGCCGTTGATGGTGGCGGTGCCGGTGGCGTGAATGAAATCGTTCTGGCCGGCGGCATTGATGTTGACCTGGATGGTGCCGCCGTCATTGACGAAGTTGCGCACCGTCAGCGTGGTCGGCCCGCCGGCCTGGAAGGCGATCTTGCCGGCGTTCCTGACCGTGCCGGTCACGGTGGAATTGCCGCCGCCGGGGATTGCCCACAGGGCCGTGGCAGAGCTCAGCACGACGGTTGTCGCATTGCTCGCCGAGCCGATCCAGCGCGAGGTGCCCGCAATCGCCACGCTGGCGCGGGAACCGCTCCCGACCATCACATTGCCGCGCCAGAGGGCTGATCCATTGAGGCGGAGGTCGAATTCATTGGCGCCAGCCTCGCCTGAGGCTTCCACCTGCACGTTGCCGGACAAGGTGGAATCCTGGGCGCCGAGGGTGAGGATGCCTGGTGAGAGAATTTCACCCGGTGCGGGGCGGTCTGTAATATGGGCGAGCAGACCACCCTTATTGCTGGCGAAAGCGGTGATCGCAGATCCCCTGGTCAACGTCACGGTGGCATGAGCGCCTTCCACCGCGATGCCCGTACCAGCCGAGTTCAGCTTGATCTGGCTGTTGTCGAGCGTAAGGCTAGTGGAGTTTCTGTTGCCAGAGGCATGGAATGCATTAATAGCACCACCGGTGTTCGTCCCTTCAAAGGTGCTGTCGGTGATTGAGAACGTTCCCCTGTCCCAATCACTTCGCAGCAGATCCGTTCCGACATTGGTGGCCGTATCGGCCCGGACCGCCATGTTCTTCATCGAAATCCGGCCGCCATCCAACGAGAACACCACCCAGGTTCCCCCCGTTGCGGAAACGGTACCGCCACCGTTGAAAACGATGTTGCCGGCACCGTGAGCCAATGCGAATGGTAGCCAGCTACCGTTAGCCTGAATTGGGCCATTCAAGGTGATCGTGCCACTATAGGCCTCGATCCCGATCGTAGCGCCGCCATGCGCGGTCATAGTCGTCGTGCCATCGAGCGTGATCGTGCTGCCATAATTGACGCCGACCCCCCACGACCCCGCTCCCAGATCGAACGTCAAGTCGTTGGCAGTGATCGTGCCGGCTGCGACCTGATGAAAGGGATCGCCGGCCCAAAGTCCATAAGCATCCGATCCGACGCGGAAGGTGCCGCCGCCATCAAAACGGATAGTACCCCCATCGCGCGCCTGTGCACCGACATAGAAGGGCCCATCAACCCAGCTTTGTTGCACGGTCACGTCGACGGGCGTGCCGGCCTCGCTATAAAGCAGCGAGCCCTCATCATAGGCCTGAAAGCAGATCTTGCCCCCGCAGGTCGCTTGCTGTGTCGTGATCTCTACCGTCTGCCCGCCGCTGGCCGTTGCCTGGGCAAATGCGGACTGGCACAGCATGACGGCGCTCGATGCCAGCAGGAAACTCAGAAGCGGCCGCCTGGGCAGCGGGAAGCGAGCGTTTCCGATCGGCGTCATGGGGGTTCCTCCTTCCACATTGCCGCGTCAGTTCAGGTCTGCGCAACCGCCTGACGGGCCTGTCCGGTGCCCTTGGAGAAGACATGCCGAACAGCGAGACAATGAGATATATCCCATGAGTCCTTAGAATATGAGTCAAAATTATCTTGATGTCGTGATACTGTGAAGTGTTTGATTTTCTCTGTTAAGTGGATATTCAAGAATTGGCTTGGATTGGTATGATAGTATTCTCAAATTGAATTGATACAATCGATAGACGCCCCCGAATCGTTTGCCGATCGTGGAAGTTTTGTTAAGATTCGGCGTTTGGCAGGTGTTATCGTCACCGCGCATCGACGCGAATGCTGAATGGTTGGTTTTGCGCCTCCGCGAGGAAAAAGCTGGGCTCCGGATGGCTTTGGCCGAGCGGTGAGACGGGCGGTTCCCGGTATCACCCATCGAGAAGGATGGCCCCGCCACCGGACGCAAGGGTGGACGGACCGCGGAGCGTACCTGCTCGCCCCCTGCTCAGGAGGTCGATTTTTCGAAGTGAAGGCGGTGGCGAGCCGCGAGAAGCGCCCGCGTTTTTGCCAGCTCTTCGTCGCGTCGAACCGCATCCCAGCCGAGAGGTGTGGCCAGGATGTCGGCGATCGTCGCCAGGTCGCGGCCGCTGAGGCGGCCGGTGATGGCCAGGGTGCTGCGCCGCATTACGATATCCTCGAGCGCCACCACCTGTTCGTGGCGCGCCAGCCAATCGATTTCGGCCAGGGAATAGTCCGGGGCATCCGCGAGCCGGACCGCCTGCGGCCCCTCATGGGCGAGTATGGCCTGTGCCGTCGTGCCATAGCGTCCCAGCAGCTCAGCGGTGCGCACAGCCGATGCACCCGTAGCCTTTGCTGTCTGTTCGATCCAATGCGCGCGGGCGGCCGGATCGGCCGGATAGTCCCGTCCGCCGCCGATGGCGAGGTCTCGTGTGCCGCGCCGGCGGGCCTGGCCAAGGCGGCGCAGGATGAGATCGCTGACCTCTTCGGCAAAGCCGCGAAAGGTCGTCCACTTGCCGCCCACCAGCGAAATGATGGGATAGGCTCGGTCCTTGGCGGGCTCCAGCACGGGCGCCGAATGGTCTCGGCTGATCAGTCCGGCCGCCGTATTGCCGGAGGCGGGCAGGGGACGGATACCGGAATAGGCATAGACGATCTGGTCACGCGAAAAGGCCAGGCCGGGCAGGAGATCGCGCAGGCTCTGCAGGAAATAGTCGATTTCCTCGTCTTCGCAGCGCACGGTGTCGGGATCATCGGCGCGGATGTCGGTCGAGCCGACCAGGGCCCGGCCGAGATAGTCGTAGACCAGGCAGATGCGCCCGTCATTGGCCTCGAAATAGATCATGCGACCGTTGAGGGCTTTCAGAAGATCGGGATGGTCGAGCAGGATATGCGAGCCCTTGGTTCCGCCGATCATCCGGGTGGGCGATCCGAGGGCCTGGTTGACCTGGTCGATCCAGGGGCCGGCCGCATTGACGACGATCCTTGGGCGAACGCTCCGCTCGGTGCCGTCGGCCCCACGCAGGCTTATGCTTTCGTTCTCGGCCGACACCAGGCTCGTATAGTTCAGGGCCTCGGAGGCCGGGCTGGCCGCCATGCCGTCCTGCAGCAGTTCCAGCACCAGCCGCTCCGGACAGGTGACCTTGGCATCGTAATAGGTGCCGGCGGCGACGATCTTCGGCGTCATCGGTGCGATTTCGCTGAGCGCGCGCCCGCGAGACCACAAGGCGTGCCTCGGCATGACGCGGTGGCGGGCGCCATAGAAATCATAGAGCGCCAGGCCGATCTTGATGAGCACGGCGCCACGGTTGCGCGGCGCCGTGGTCGAGCCGAACAGCGTGCGCAACGCTGCTGGGATGCCCTGCAGCCAGGAGAAGATCGGGATCACGGTGGGCAGTGGCTCGACCAGATGCGGTGCATTGCGCAGCAGGAGGTTGCGCTCCAGCGTCGACTGGGCGACGAGCCGCAATTCCCCCGTTTCCAGATATTTGATGCCGCCATGGATGAGCCGCGACGGGGCGGCGCTGGTGCCCGAGCCGAAATCGGCCTTGTCGGCGATCAGGCAGGTCAGGCCCTGCTCGCAGAGATCGCGAAACAGGCCCGCACCGTTGATGCCGGCGCCAAGAATGAGAACGTCAATGTCTTTGGTCATGTAAAATACCGATAGGACTGTGCCGAGCGAGCCAGGGTGCTAGGCCGTCTGCGAGGCCAGGGCCTCGATGCGCGGCCAGAGGGGCGCAAGCTGCGCGGCGATGTCGCAATGCAGGGCATAGCGCTCCTGCAGCTGCCGGCTGCGCGCGGGATCCGGCCGGTAATGCCGGGCGAGAGCTGCGAGATCGCGCGGATCGTCTGTCGGTGACGCATAGAGGCCCGCGCCGGCGCCGGCGCACAGGGCAGCGCCCCAGGCGGCGGCCTCTTCCGTCTCGTTCACGGTCACCGGCAGGCCGAGCGCGTCGGCGAAGATCTGGGCGTAGAGGGGCTTCCTGGAAATGCCGCCCGTGAGGCTGATGGTGTTGGGAGAAAAACCTTCGCGCAGGGCGTCGACATGCACCCGGTGGTTAAAGGCGATGCCCTCGATCACGGCGCGCAGCATGTCGCCGCGGTCATGCCAGCCGCGCAGGCCGAGAAAGCCGGCGCTGGCGGTCGCGCCGTGCGGCGAACCATAGAGATAGGGGTGAAAGAGCACGGTGGAGGGCCGGGCGAGCGCGGCCTCGATCTCGGCGCCGACAGCCGAGTGGATGGAGCTGTTCGTCTCCTCGGCCGTGCGGCGTTCGACGGCACACAGCGTATCCAGGAACCAGTCGTAATTGGCGGCCGACGCCGGCGATATGCTCATATGGTTCCATTCGCCCGGCTTGATGCCGTTGCGGCAGAACCATCGTGCATCGGTCTTGGGCGTGCTGGCGATCGTCTCGTTGATGGAGTAGGTCCCCGCCACGATCGCCACCGTGCCCTCGCGATGTCCGCCGATGCCGAGGGCGGAAGCGACCACGTCGTGCACCCCGGCCACCACCGGGGTCCCGGCCGCGAGGCCCGTCGCGGCGGCCGCGGCCTGGGAGACCGTACCGATGATCTCGTCCGGCCGGGTCACAGTGGGCAGGGCGCCGGCAAGGCCCTCGAGGCCGAAGATCGACAGGACGTCCGGCTCATAGACCTGGCTTTCCACCGCCGTGAACGACGTGCTCGCCTCGGTGAGATCGGTGCCGAGCGTTCCGGTCAGGCAAAAGCGCAGCCAGTCCTTGCAGGCCAGGACATGGCCGATCCGGGCGAAACGCTCCGGCTCGTGCCGTTTGATCCAGGCCAGCAGCGCCGAGGGGGCGGAGGCATGGGCGACCTGCCCGGTGCGGGCGAGAGCGGTGGTGGAGGTGCCGTCCCCGTCCCATTCGGCGACGACGGCGGCCGCCCGGCTGTCGAGCGAAAGGATGCCGTTGCCGAGCGGCCGGCGCTCCGCATCGAGAAGGTAGACGCCGTCGCCATGGGCGGTCGCGGCAACCGCCGCCACATCGCCGGCAGGGCGCCCCGCCTTTTCGAGTGCTTCGGCGATGGCCTCGGCCGTCGCCTGCCAGAGGACCGCCATGTCGCGTTCGACATGGTGGGGATGCGGGATGATCTGGGGAATGCGCCGGCGGGCAACCGCCAGCAGCGTGCCGTTTTCATCGAAGACGGCTGCCTTGGTCACCGTCAACCCATTGTCGATTCCTATGAGGGTCGGCATCGGCAGGCACTCCGTCGCGAAGGGTTGTTGCAGACAATGCGAGACCGCCGGACGAAATGCCTGGTCATGTCACGCGGTATGGGATGCGCGCTGCTTGAGCGGCGCTATCACGATGTTGATGCCGCGCGAGCGCAGCAATTCGATCTGTAGCGGGGCCATGCCGTCATCGACGATGATGGCATCGAACTCGCCGAGATTGCCCATGGCGTGCAAGGCGCGGCGTTCGAACTTGGTATGGTCGGCGAGCAGGATCCGCTTGGCCGCGCTGTCGAACATGGCCCGCTTGGTCTCGACCATCTCCGCGGACTGGTGGAACACCATGTCGTCGGTGATGGCGGACATCGACAGGAAGACGCAGTCGGCGCGAAGACGGCGGATCTCGGCCGTGGTGGCCGGGCCCATGAAGGCGTTGCACCAGTTGTAGTAGCGCCCGCCGAGGCCAAGCAGGGTCACATCGTTTATTTCCTTCAACTCGTTCATCAGGGGGATCGAGTTGGTGATCGCTGTCAGCGGAACGCGGGCCGCGATATGGGGCGCCATCTGCAGCACGGTGGTCGAATCGTCGAAGAAGACGGCCTGCCCTGCTTCCAGGAACTGGGCGGCGACCTGGGCGATGGCGCGCTTTTCCACGGCCTGGCGCATGGAGCGGTAGACATCGCTCGACTCGACCAGGCTGGTGGGCGTGGCCGATACGATCCCCCTCGACTTGCGCAGCAGGCCGCGATTGATCAGTTCGTCGAGATCGCGGTGCACCGTCATCAGGCTGATGGCGAAGCGTTCGGCCAGTTCCTCGATGCGCATCGTGCCTTCGGCCATCACCGCCTGCATGATGAGCTGGCGGCGGGCAAGCTGCCGGGCATGACGGCTGTCACTCGGCACCTGATCGGCGATGATCTGGTCCAGCGTTTCTTCCTGCGTGGCTCTCGTCGATGTCATGTCGGTCAGTTTCCGGATTGAGCGCGGACAGGATATCCCGAAGTGCCGGAATATGCCTGCCTGCGGCAATCACCGCTGTGGAAGGACGCGTCATCGACCTCCGGGCGTATCGTAGGTCATGGTTTGGAGCCATAACCGGCGGTACGCCCGGGGGAGCCGGGATAGCCATAAGCCATCCCGGTGTCGTCATTACTTGGCGAGCGTAAAGGCCGAGACATACTTGTCGACATTGTCCTTGGTGATCAGGACGCAGTCGAAGAGCTGCTTCTCGGAGGACGCGCCGGTCTTGCCGGTCTTGATGAAGTTGTCGGCCTGGACGACCGCTTCCTTGGAGAAGACCGCGACCGGCTGCAGGACGGTGTATTGCAGTTCGCCGGCCTTGATGGCGGCGACCGCGTCGGGCGAGCCGTCGAAGCCGCCGACCTTGACCTGCTTGAGCTTGCCGGCCTCCTTCAGCGCCGCGATGGCGCCCAGGGCCATCTCGTCATTGCCGGAGATCACGCCGACGATGTCGGGATGGGCCTGCAGCATCGACTGCATCTTCTGATAGCCCTGGGCGCGGTCCCAGTTGGCGACCTCCTTGGCGGCCTTGGTCAGGTCGGGATATTGCGTCAGCACGGTTTCATAGCCGTTGGAACGCGTGGCGGCGTTGTTGTCGGCGGGGTTGCCGAACAGCTCGACATATTTGCCGGACTTGGCGACCGAATTCACCCACTGCTCGGCACCGACGGCGGCGCCCTGCGCATTGTTGGAGACCAGCTGGGCCTTGGCGAGGCCTTCCTTGTTGATCTCGGCATTGACGAGGAACACGGGAATGCCGGCATCCACGGCCTTCTTCACCGCGCCGACCGAGCCGTCGGCATTGGCAGGGTCGAGGATGATGGCGGCGGACTTGTTGGTGATGGCGGTGTCGATCAGCGTGCTCTCGGTGTTGGTGTCGCCCTTATGGGCGGCGACCGAGGCGGTGTAGCCGAGCTGCTCGGCGGTCTTCTTGGCCACCTCGCCTTCGGTGTACCAATATGGATTGGCCGGATCGGTGACGATGATCGAGATCAGGCCGGCCGCCGAGGCCGATCCGATCAGCAGTGGGGTCACGGCGGCGGCCGCGACCAGCAAACGCATGCCTTTTTTGAACATTGGGCATCTCCCTTGATTGGTGAAGTAGTCTGCCGTCGCAAGACGGCAACGTTCCCACTGCAGATCTGTTGTTGTTGCCGAAATGGGAAAGTTTCTGTCCGAAGTCCCTAACCTTGCCGGCCGCGGGCCTTGTACTGGATCGAATTGAGCAGGACGGCGAGCACGATCACCGTGCCGGTGAAGACGGTCTGCCAGTAGGAGGACACGCCGATGATCACCAATCCGTCCGACAGGAAGCCGATGACGAAGGCACCGAGCATCGTGCCCTGCACCGTGCCCCGTCCGCCGGTGAGTGCGGCGCCGCCGATCACCACCGCCGCAATGGCCGTGAGTTCATAGGTGGTGCCCGCCGTGGGGCCGGCGGAGGTCAACTGCGAGGACAGCACCAGCCCTGCGATCGCCGACAGGATGCCGGAGACGGTATAGACGGTGATCTGCACGCGCTTGACCGGCACGCCCGACAATTCGGCGGCCCGCGCATTGCCGCCCGAGGCGTAGAGCCAGCGGCCGAAGGCGGAGCGGCCGAGCACCAGCGCCGTGACGATGGCGAGCGCCGCCAGGATCACAACCGAGATCGGCACGCCGAACAGGCGATTGAAGCCGAGCCATTCGAAGCCGGTATTGCCGAGATCGTCATGGCCGGAGAGATTGTTGTAGGTGAGGCCATTGGTCATCAGCAGCGCCACGCCGCGGGCGACATACATCACGCCCAGCGTCGCCACGAAGGCAGGCACGCGGAACCAGGCGATGAGCACGCCGTTCAGCGCGCCGACCAGACCCCCCACCACCAGGGTCAGCACCACGATGGCCCAGACCGGCGGATAGAGGATGACGCCGGCCACTTGCAGGGTGACGCCTCCCATCAGGAAGCCGGCGACGCAGCCGGACAGCGCCAGCACGGAACCCACCGAAAGATCGATGCCGCCATTGAGGATCACCAGCAGCATGCCGAGTGCCAATACGCCGTAGATGGCCACGTGCGAGGCCATCGTCAGGAAATTGCCGACTGTGAAATAGTTCGGCGACAGGAACGAGAAGACCGCGACGATGAGGATCAGCGCGAAGAAGGCCCGTCCTTCGAGAAGCAGTCGGCCGAGGCCGGGGCCTGATTTCTGCCCCTTGGCGCTCGTACTTGCAGTGGTGTGCGACATGGGCAGGCCTCCTAAAAGCCTAGGGCGCTCTGCGATGTGCCGGCATCGGCAGCCCTCGCAAAGTCGCGTCGAAACGAAGAGTTAGAGCCAGGATGCGATTTCATACGAATGCGCCTTGCTCCGGAGGATCCATCAATGGACCACGGCTTCGCCGGAGGCGGCCATGATCTCGTCCTTGCTTGCGGTGGAGCCGAATTCGGCGACGATACGGCCCTTGCGCATGACGATGATGCGATGCGCGACCGAGAGGCATTCGCCGACTTCGGAGGTGGAGTAGACGACGGCGAGGCCGCGGCGCGCGCCCTCGGCGAGGAGCCGGAACACCTCGGCCTTGGCGCCGATGTCGATGCCGCGGCTTGGCTCGTCGAGGAGGATCACCTTGGGATTGGTGGCCAGCATCTTGCCGATCACCACCTTCTGCTGGTTGCCGCCGGAGAGCGACCCGATAGGCGCTCCGCCTCCCGCGGTCTTGACCGTGACCTTGCGGATGGTGTCGTCGATCAACTGCTGTTCGATCCTCAGGGAGGTAAACAGGCCGCGGGTGAAATCGGCGATCGAAGCCAGGGAGAGGTTCTGGCCCACGCTCATGGTCTGCACCAGGCCATCGCGCTGCCGGTCCTCGGGAACCAGGGCCAGGCCGGCCTGGATGCGGCGGGCGATGGTCAGGCCCGAGACCTCGTCGCCTTCCAGCAGGATCTGGCCGGAGGAGGCCTTGAGGCGTCCGGCCAGGGTCTCCAGCAATTCGGTCCTGCCGGCGCCCATCAGGCCGTAAATGCAGACGATCTCGCCGGCCTTGACGTCGAGCGACAGCTTGTCGACCACATTGTAGCCGCCGCCGGCGGGATCCGGCACCGTGAGTTCGCGCACCGACAGCGCCGTGGCGCCGAAGTCGTAGCCCTCCGGCGGGGAGCCGAGATCATAATTCTCGCCCACCATGTTGCGCACGATCCATTTGAGGTCGATCTCGGAACGCGGGGCATAGGCCGTCATGGTGCCGTCGCGCAGGACCACGGCATGATTGGTGATTTCGAGCGCCTCTTCGAGATGATGCGAGATATAGACGATCGACACGCCCCGGCTGGTGAGGTCGCCGATGACCTTGAACAGCACGGCCACCTCGCTCGCCGAAAGGGCGGAGGTCGGCTCGTCCATGATCAGGATGCGGCTGCGGACCGAGAGCGCGCGCGCGATCTCGACGATCTGCTGCTGCCCGAGCCGCAATTCGCCGACCGGGGTGAGAGGGTCGATGTCCTCCTCCAGTTCAGCCATCAGAGCCCGCGTCTCTTCTTCCTCCCGGGCGAAGTCGACGCCGGTGCGGCCCATGATCTCGCGCCCCATGAAGATGTTGTCGCGGACCGACAAATTCGGCGCGAGGGAAAGCTCTTGGTGGATGATCGAGATGCCGCGGTCGCGGGCGTCCGACGCCGAGGAAAATACGACGGGCTCACCGTCGAGAAGGATCTCCCCGGATGTCGGGGTCACGATGCCCGACAGGATCTTCATCAGCGTCGATTTGCCGGCGCCATTTTCGCCGAACAGGGTCGTGACCTGACCGCGATGAATGTCGAAGTTCACGCCTTTCAGGGCGTGCACATTGCCGTAGGACTTGGCCACGTTGCGCGCGGCCAGCACGACCTCGGGTGCCTGAGCGCCGGAAGGGGAGAATTCGCCGCTCATTTCACCGTCACCGCCACGGGTGTGATCAGCCAGTTTTCCGGGTTCACCAGCCGGAAGGCACCGACGATCTCCAGGGTCTTGCCGGTGAGATTGGCGGTGTCGATGCCGGCGAGAACCTGCTTCTTCATCTCGCGGTTGATGGCCGAACCGGCGTTCTGGTACTCGATCTGGTTCTTGAACTGGCCGAAGGCGATATCGCCCGGCGCATCGCGAAGATCGGTTCCGTTGATGGCGGGCCCGGTCTGCACGCGCACGCCGATGGAGGCCGGCAGCCCGTCCACGGTGAGCTTGTAGATGCCCGCCTTCTGCTCGCCGGCAACGCCGGTCAGGCGGACGGGGATGATCGAGCCCGTCGAGGCCGCGGTTCCGTATTTCGCGGCGGCCGCGGCCTTGTCGGCCAGAATCTCCGGTGCGAGGGTCTTGGCCTCCACGGCGCGCTGTTCGATGGCCGCCTTGATCTGCGGGAAATGCTCGGCGCCATAGGTGTCGGGTGAAAAGGCGGCCTGGCGCACGTCGTCCTTGGAACCGATCTGCACGATCCGGGTATCGAAGGCGATTCCCGCGGCGACGAGAACCGCCAGTGCCGGCACGATCAGCCGGGCACGCCGGCCGGTGTTGGGCGCCCTCACGGATGCACCATGACTATTGCTCATGACGAAACCCACCCTGTTCGCTGCGAAGGAGCGGGATGCATGGGTGAGGGGTCGCCCGGCCGAGGCTAGCCCCGGCTTGCGCCGCAAGCACGGGCCCGGTGCGCGGATTGCGCAGCATGGCTCCTCCCATTCTGCCATTGATCGGACCCGCTTTCACGGGCCGGAAATGGCTCTCTCGCTGATCATTGAGATATGTTATATATGTGTTTTATAAAACGTCAACAGAGTTATAATCTCGACTCGTGGATTTGACGAAAAACTTTCCTGAAAAGGATACTCTCCCGATGCGGGGGCTTCGATTGTGCAGTGTGTCCTCCAACGCGCCGCGTGCGTCCTTGCAGAGTGGGCGGCCGGGCGAACTGGCGGGACCAAAGAATCGTCAATATTGAAGTTTATATATTTAAATCAAAGAGATAGTACGATTTTTCTGACCAGTAGGGCGGGGTGCCTGGCGATTTTTTCTTGCTTCCCGCCGGGAGGGGCTGGTTGGCGGCCGCAGCTTTTTGGGCGCAACGTCGTTTCCCGTTAATCGACGGGGTCGCCTGAAATAATATCTTGTCTCAGCAATAAATTACGTGACGTATGATATCTTTGTGATATATAGGTCGCAGAGATCACAGATCGATCCGCACGGCGTATACCGCCGGCGATGAGTGGGAGGCCTGGCCCTGCCTGGGAGGTGGATCATGCGCGGAACTGTCGACCTGTCCTTTCGCGAGGGGTTTTGCGATGCCCGCTGATCTGCTGATCGGGGTGGATGCCGGAACGTCGGTGATCAAGGCGGTCGCTTTCGATTTTGAAGGCCGTCAGATCGGAGCCTCCTCGGTACCCAATCGATATCTGCGCGGGGACGACGGCTCGGTGACCCAGTCGCTGGAGACGACCTGGGCCGATTGTGTCGCTGCGCTGCGCGGACTCGCCGGCAAGATCGAGAACCTGGCGGCGCGCACCGCAGCCCTCGCCGTCACCGCCCAGGGCGACGGCACCTGGCTGGTCGGAGCAGACAATGCACCCGTGGCCGATGCCTGGCTGTGGCTGGATGCGCGGGCGGCGCCCACGGTGCGCAGACTGGCGGCCTCCCCGATGAACCGGGCGCGTTTCGAGGCCACCGGCACGGGGCTCAATACCTGCCAGCAGGGCTCGCAAATGGCCCATATGGACAGTCACGACCCGTCCTTGCTCGACAGGGCCGAGGTGGCACTGCATTGCAAGGATTGGCTCTATCTGAACCTGACGGGCGTGCGCGCCACGGATCCGTCGGAAGCCAGCTTCACCTTCGGCAATTTCCGCACCCGCCATTACGACGATGGCGTCGTGGAGGCTCTCGGCCTGACCCGCCGGCGCAAATTGCTGCCAGAAATCATCGACGGCAGCCAGGTCACCCATGCCCTCACGACGCATGCGGCGGAGCAGACGGGATTGCTGGCGGGCACGCCGGTGAGCCTCGGCTATGTCGACATGGTGATGGCCGCCCTGGGGGCGGGCGTCTATGGCGGTTCCGGTGACGCGGCATGCTCGACCATCGGCTCGACCGGCGTCCACATGCGGGCCAAGAAGGCAGCCGAGGTCCATCTGAACGCGGAAGGAACCGGCTATGTCATCGCGCTGCCGGTGCCGGATGTCGTCACCCAGGTGCAGACCAACATGGCGGCCACGCTCAACATCGACTGGGTGCTGACCATCGCGGCCGACATTCTCGCCCAGATGGGCCAGAAGGTCACGCATCAGGAGCTGGTGAAGCGCATCGACGGCTGGCTGGCCGACAGCCGGCCGGGATCGCTGCTCTATCATCCCTATATTTCCGATGCCGGCGAACGCGGTCCCTTCGTCGACGCCGATGCCCGGGCCGGCTTCATCGGCCTCTCCGCCGGGCATCGCTATGCCGATCTGGTGCGCGCCGTCGTGGAGGGGCTCGGCATGGCCATGCGCGACTGCTATGCCGCCATGGGCGACCTGCCGGCCGAACTGCGCCTCGCCGGCGGCGCCGTGCGCTCGCGCGCTTTGCGCAGCGTATTGTCGGCCGCGATCAACGCCCCGCTGCGCGTCTCCTCGCGTGAGGAAGCCGGGGCCGCCGGCGCGGCCATGATGGCGGCGGTCGCGGTCGGCGCCTTTAAGGACATGGATGCCTGCGTCGCCCAGTGGGTGACGCCGCTGCTGGGGGCTCCCGAGCCTCCGGATGCGGCGCTGGCCGCTCTCTACGACCAATTATTCCCCGCCTTCAGGGCCGCGCGCCTCGAATTGACCCCAGCGTGGAATGCGCTTGCGACCGCCCGGCACGGTGCCGCCGGCGGAGCGGGCGCTTCGCCGGCTGCGGGAAGGAGCCTTGCAGTATGAGCGATATGATCGACCTCCTGGTGATCGGTGGCGGCATCAACGGTGCCGGCATCGCCCGCGACGCGGCAGGCCGTGGCCTGTCCGTCACGCTGGTGGAAAAGGACGATCTAGCCCAGGGCACGTCCTCGCGCTCGGGCAAGCTGGTGCATGGCGGCCTGCGCTATCTGGAATATTACGAGTTCCGCCTGGTTCGCGAAGCGCTGATCGAGCGGGAGGTCCTCCTGAACTCGGCGTGCCACATCATCTGGCCGATGCGGTTCGTGTTGCCGCACAGCCCTCAGGACAGGCCCGCCTGGCTGGTGCGCCTCGGCCTCTTCCTCTACGACCATCTGGGCGGCCGCAAGAAGCTGCCGGGCACGCGCGTGCTCGATCTCAGGCGCGATCCGGTCGGTGCGCCCATCCTCGATCAGTATGCCAAGGGCTTCGAATATTCCGACTGCTGGGTGGACGACGCACGCCTCGTCGCGCTCAACGCGCTCGGGGCCGCGGAAAAGGGCGCCACGATCCTCACCCGTACGGCGGCGGTTTCGGCCCGGCGGGAAGAGGGGGCCTGGACGGTCACCACCCGCAATACCGTATCGGGCGAAATCCGCACGCATCGGGCGCGCTGCATCGCCAACGCGGCGGGACCCTGGGTCTCCGACGTCATCGCGCAGGTGGCGGGCTCCAACTCCACGCGCAATGTGCGCCTGGTCAAGGGCAGTCACATCATCGTGCCGAAGTTCTGGGATGGGCAGCAGGCCTATCTGGTGCAGAACCACGACAAGCGGGTGATCTTCATCAATCCCTATGAGGGCGACATGGCGCTGATCGGCACCACGGATATCGCCTATCAGGGCGCGGCCGAGGACGTTGCTGCGGACGAGAAGGAAATCGACTACCTGATCACGGCGGTAAACCGCTATTTCAAGCAGAAGCTGCGCCGGCAGGACGTGCTGCACGCCTTTTCGGGCGTCCGGCCGCTCTTCGATGACGGCAAGGGCAATCCGTCCGCGGTCACGCGCGATTACGTCTTCGATCTCGACGAGACCGACGGGGTGCCGTTGCTCAACGTCTTCGGCGGCAAGATCACGACCTTCCGCGAGCTTTCCGAACGGGCCATGCACAGGCTCGGCAAGTTTTTCCCGAGAATGGGCGGCGACTGGACGCGGGAGGCCCGGCTGCCGGGCGGCGAGATCGAGAATGCCGATTATGTGAGCTTCGTCGAGAGCCTGCGGACGGCCTATCCCTGGATGCCCAACCGGTTGCTTCAGCATTACGGCCATGCCTATGGCGCGCGGACGTCGCAGGTCGTGGGCACGGCGGCCGGCATCGCCGATCTCGGCCGTCATTTCGGCGGCTGCCTCTTCGAGGCCGAGGCGCGCTATCTCGTCGCCAAGGAGTGGGCGCGCACTGCCGAGGACGTGCTGGTGCGCCGGACGAAGCACTATCTCCATCTGAGCGATGCCGAAAAGGCGGCTTTCACCGCCTGGTTCGAGCGCGAGGTCGCTGCCTTGGGCGCAGCGGCATCGACGTCCTACTCCAACGCTTCTGCCTGAGGGTCCGATGCCTCTGACGCTGTCCCTCAATACCAACCCGCTGGTGAACCGCTTTGCCGATCCCGACGATCTGATCGACACGGTGGCGCGCGATCTCAGGCTGCGGGACCTGCAGCTCACGCACGAATTCATCAATCCGAGCTGGCCCGCGCCGACCATAAGGCGCCTGGTGCGCCAGATGAGCGGCGCCCTGGCCCGCACCGGCGTGCGCGTGACCAGCGGCATGACCGGACCCTATGGCCGGCTGAATCATTTTGGACATCCCGATAAAGATGTGCGGCGCTACTACGTCGACTGGTTCAAGACCTTCGCCGACATCATCGGCGACCTTGGCGGTTCATCGGTCGGTACCCAGTTCGCCATTTTCACCTTTGCCGATTATGACGATACTGCTCGGCGCGAGGACCTGATCCGCATTGCCATCGACTGCTGGGCCGAGGTCGCCGAGCACGCCAAGGCTGCCGGCCTTACTTCCGTTTTCTGGGAGCCGATGAGCATCGGCCGCGAGTTCGGCGAGACCATCGAGGCCTGCCTGTCGCTGCAGCGGCGGCTGACAGCCGCCAATATGGCCGTGCCCATGTGGATGATGGCCGATATCGATCATGGCGACGTCACCTCACCCAACCCCGACGACTACGACCCCTATGCCTGGGCGCGGGCCGTGCCGAAGGTTTCCCCGATCATTCACATCAAGCAGAGCCTGATGGACAAGGGTGGCCATCGCCCCTTCACGGCGGAGTTCAATGCCAAGGGCCGCATCCAGCCCGAACCGCTTCTGGCGGCGCTGGCCGAGGGCGGGGCTGAAGACAACGAGATCTGCCTGGAACTGAGCTTCAAGGAGCGCGAGCCCAATGACCGCCAGGTGATTCCCCAGATCGCCGAAAGCGTCGCCTTCTGGGCGCCTTTCATCGAGACGGGTGCGAGGGATCTCCATGTCTGACGCGGCACTGATGGCACGGCAAGGCGGGGCCGGACGCGCCGTCACGGAGAACGAATTGGAGGAGTCTCTCGCTCGCCGCGCGGCCTGGCTGCATTATGTCGGCGGCCTCACTCAGGCGGCGGTCGCCAAGCGGCTCGGCCTGCCCTCGGTTAAGACCCACCGCCTCATTGCGCGTGCGGTGGCGAGCGGGGCGGTCAAGGTCTCCATCGACGGCGACATCATCGAATGCGTCGAACTGGAAGAAGAGCTCTGCCGGCGCTTTCACCTCGATCATTGCGAGGTCGCCCCCGATCTCGGCGAGGAGGGCATTCCGCTACGCGCGCTCGGCCAGGCCGGGGCCGGGTTCCTGCGGCGCGAGATCGAGCGTGGCGACCATCGCACCATCGGCCTGAGCCATGGGCGCACCCTGACATCGGCGGTCGCCCACATGGCCCGCATCGCGGCCGGCGAGATGCGGTTCGTCTCGCTGCTCGGCGTGCTCACCCGCAATTATGCGGTCAACCCGCATGACGTCATGCATTCGATCGCCGAGAAGACCGGTGCCCAGGCCTATGTGATGCCGGTGCCGTTCTTTGCCAACTCCGCCGAGGACAAGGCGGTCCTGCTCGCCCAGCGCGGCATCAGCGAGGTGCTCGCCATGGCCAATGGCGCGGCGCTGAAGGTGGTGGGCATCGGCTCGGTCGATGCGGATGCCCAGCTCGTTTCGTCGGGCATGATGCATCCGCAGGAGATCCGGGAGATCAAGGCCGAGGGCGGTGTGGGCGAAATGCTCGGCTATTTCTTCGATGCCCAGGGGCGCGTGCTCGAAAATTCGCTGACCTCGCGGACATTGGGCGTGGCCCTGAACGGACGGGCCGACGATCACATCGTCGGCATTGCGGGCGGGGCGCACAAGCTCGGGGCCATCCGGGCCGTGCTGCTCAGCGGCCGCCTGAGGGGCCTGATCACCGACGAGGTCACGGCGCGGGCGCTGCTCGGTTAGGCCTGTCTGAAACACGGATTTGCAAGCCGGCCGACAGGGTCGGCATGGAGTTACAGGGAAAATGATACGTCATTGGGTCGGCACCAGCTGGAAGATGAACAAGACCCTGGAGGAAGGGTTGGCTTTTGCAAACGCCCTGGCCCGAGCGCTGGGTTCGGTCGACGATCGCCTGCAGCCTTTCGTCATCCCGCCCTTCACCCTGGTCCGCGAGGTCAAGCAGGCATTGGCCGCCACGCGCGTGAAGGTCGGCGCGCAGAACATGCACTGGGCCGACGCAGGAGCCTGGACCGGCGAAATCTCGCCGCTGATGCTCAGGGATTGCGGCCTGGATCTGGTCGAGCTCGGGCATAGCGAGCGGCGCGAACATTTCGGCGAGACCGACCGCACCGTCGGCCTCAAGACGGCGGCGGCGATCAATCATGGTCTGATTCCGCTGATCTGCGTCGGCGAGACCCTGGCGGAACGCGAGAGCGGCAAGGCCGAGGAGGTGCTCTCGGCCCAGGTCGAGGGGGCGCTCTCGCAGCTCGGCGGCGGCAAGCCTGGCGTCGAAATCATTTTCGCCTATGAACCGGTCTGGGCCATCGGCGAAAACGGCATTCCAGCCAGTGCCGACTATGCCGACCGCCAGCAGGCGCTGATCAAGAAGGTGGCGGCGAACCGGCTCGGGGCCGCTCCTCCGGTTCTCTATGGCGGCAGCGTCAACCCGGCCAATGCCGCCGACCTCATCGGCCAGCCCCATATCGACGGGCTCTTCATCGGGCGCTCCGCCTGGCAGGCCGAAGGCTATCTCGACATCCTCGAACGCACGGCCCGCGCCCTGTCGGCATAGCCGCCAGTGCAACCGATCACACCCATATAAGGAAGGAAGAGCGTCATGAAAATCGCACTTGGAGCCGACAGCGCAGGCAAGCCCCTGCTCGACGTCATTGCCGCGCATCTGGCCAATCGCCCGGACCTGGAGGTCACGAATCTCAGCCAGTCGGGCTATTATGCCGATCTTGCCGCCAAGGTCGGCCAGGACGTCGTCGATCACAAGCATGATCGCGCCATCCTGTTCTGCGGCACCGGCATCGGCGTGTGCATCTCCGCCAACAAGGTGCCGGGCATCCGCGCGGCCCTTACCCACGACACCTATTCGGCCGAACGCGCCGCCAAGTCGAACAACGCCCAGATCATCACCATGGGAGCCCGCGTCATCGGTCCGGAACTCGCCAAGGCCATCGTCGATAGCTGGCTGTCGTCGAATTTCGACCCTGAGGGACCTTCCGCCGGAAATGTGGAAGCCATCAATCAGCTCGATGCCAGAAAGTGACCAACCACCCGGCGGGCGCGGGAGGTTTTACCCACCCAGCGCCCGTCCCCCCAGCTTCGGAAACAGCCAGCGCGCGGAGCCATGGGCGACCGCCGCGCGAGTGCGGTCGTCTACGAGCGGAGAGCACGCCAGCTGGCTGATCGAAAGCGCGGCCGCCGGCACCGTCCCGAAAGGCAGGTCCGATCCGAACAGGAGCTGCGAGGGCGCGACCAGGGACAACAGGGCCGCCAGAGGCTCCGGCGTGGTGGCGAAGGCGGTGTCATAGTAGAAGCGGCTGAGATAGTGGCGCACGGGGTGGGCAAGCTCGAGGCCGGGAATGCGCTGGCCCATATCGAGGCGGAAGGACAGGAAAGGCAGCGTTCCCCCGCCATGGGCGAGGATGACCGGGATGTCGGGGTACCGGTCGAGCGTGCCGCTATAGATGAGATGCATCGCGGCCCTCGTGGTGTTGAACACGAATTCCAGGATCCAGGGGAAATAGGCCAGCTGCGCGTCATAGGCAGGCATCGCCGGATGAAGGAAGACGGGCAGCCGCCGCCGCGATAGCTCGGCGAAGAGCGGATCGAAACGCGCATCGCCGAGATAGGCATCGCTATAGTTCGACAAGAGGGCGACCCCGCAGAGACGCAGCCGGTCGGCGGCATGGTTCAGTTCGGCGAGGGCGTCATCGACATCCGGCAGGGGCAGCACGGCGAGGGCGCCGAAGCGGCCATGGGCCTGTGCGGCTAGGCCAGCCAGGTATTCGTTGCATTCCCGGGCGAGTTCGCGCCGGAACCCGGGATCGCCGATCGAGGCGCCGGGGTCGGAGAAGGATAGCAGGGCAGCGGCGATGCCGAGTTCGTCCATCTGGCCGAGCGCGCCTTCCGGACTCCATTGCAGGCTCGGCTCGTCCGGCGAGCGCCCGCCGAGCTTGGCAAGGCCGGCATCGGCCAGCCTTGCCAGATACCAGCGCGGCAGCGGATGCTGATGAACATCGATGATCTGGCATGTGTCGCCCATTGGAATCCCGCTCCTTGCCGATAGGGACTTGCCGGACAAAACCTAGGGCTGGCAGGCTGCGCCCCACAGAGGGATAGTGCGCAACGGCGTGTCCGATTTTTTGGACGATCGGGCAGGGTATGTTGCGATCCGGCGGAACCGCTCGAAATCGCCGAGATGGATCGACAGGAGTTGAGAGCTGCGGCGTTCCGGCCTGAACGCGCTGGGTTCTCCCGATGCGGGGCGTGACGATGATCTATGAAGACATGGCGATATTCGCCGCCGTGGTCGAGACCGCCGGCTTTGCCGCCGCCTCCAGGCGCCTGCGCATGTCCAAGTCCACCGTCAGCCATCGCGTGGCGGAGCTGGAGGCCCGGCTCGGCGCCCGCCTTCTGCATCGCAACACCCGGACGGTGCGCCCCACCGATATCGGCCTGTCCTATTACGAGCGCTGCGTGCGGATCCTCGCCGAAATCGAGGCGGCCGAAGCGGAGGTCCGGGACCAGCAGGGCCAGCCCACCGGCGTTCTCCGCCTGTGCCTGCCCATCGAACTGGGCATGCACATCATCGGCCCGGCCATTGCGCGATACCGGCGCGAAAACAGCCAGGTCGACATCGATGTCGAGGTGACCAGCCGGCATATCGACCTGATCGAGGAGCGCTTCGACCTGGCCTTCCGGGTCGGCATATTGGCCGATTCACGCTTGATCGCCCGCAAATTCCTGACGGTTCCGCGTGGCGCCTATGCAAGCCCCGACTATGTGGCCGCGCGCGGTGCGCCCAACCGGCCGGCCGACCTCGCCGAGCACGACTGCCTGCATTTCTATTCGCCCTATGTCCCGGCCGACTGGACCTTTTTCCGGGGCGGGGAGCAGGCCATCGTTTCTCCCCACGTCGTCGTCCGCATGAACAATCTGACGATGCTGCGCGACATGGCGCTGGAAGGCCAGGGCATCGCGGTGCTGCCACGCTATATGTGCGCCTCGGCCCTGCGCAAGGGAACGCTGGTGCCGCTCCTGCCCGAGTGGCAGCCGCCCGGTGCCGACGTCTACGCGCTTTATCCGAGCGGGCGGCATTTGCCGCTCAAGCTGCGCAGCTTCCTCAAATTCATCGAACGCCAGTTGCGCGCCACGGCCAGGCAGATCGTCGAGATGGCCGATGTCTCGCTCGACATCGAGGACAGGATTCCGGCCGGCCCGGCCGGGACCGTATCGCTTCGTCGGACGGAAGGATGAGCCTTCGGCGTTCTCCCATCAGTCGACGGTGAAGGCCAGGGCGACGAAAGCCTGGCCGTCATGGCTGAACTCGCCGACCGGTGCCATGCCGAGCTGGTCGATATGGGCCGCAAGGGAACGGGGATTGTCCTTGGCCACGAAGGCCGTGCCGGCCTGGTAGCGTTGCCGGACTTCCGGCAGCATGGTGGTGAAGAGCCGGCGCAGAACTCCCCTGCCGCGGGCCGGGACATCGATGCAGACGGGCCCATAGGCGAAGCAGCGCCACGTCGACAGCGCCCTGCCACGGAAGAGCCACGCATCGAAATGGGCGCTCATCGTGCGGTAGGGCGGCGGCAGGGCGGGCGAAGCGCTGTCGTAGCAGCACAGGCAGGCGAGGACCTGCCCCCGCGAAACGGCGACGAAAACCCCGATGTCCTCGGCCATCTCCCGCAACTGGGCCGGCGTGAACAGGGCAGAGATGAAGCCGTTCCGACGTTCCTCGGGGCCGAGCCGATCGACATGATAGCGGTTGAGAAGCTCGCTTGCGGAGCCGAGATCCTCCTGGCGGGCCTTACGGCAGACGATTTCGGCTTCGGCGGCAAGCTGGTCCTGCATGACGGACTCCCTGGTTGGAGGAAGCATCTCGATACAACGGATCGAGGGCCTGAAGCGTCCAGATTTCTGGACACGCCATTCCGCCGGCGCGGCTTCCGTCCCCGGTCGGATGCCGATACCCAAGCCGGCAGTGCACTCGATGGTAAGGACGGCATGCACCACGAGGCGGCTGCGAGATCGAGGGGCTCGGCCTGCTCGTCAATCCGGTCCGCGCGGCGGCCTGATCCGCGCTCCCGCATAGATGCAGGCGACTTCCACGACAGGAGACGGAGATGGCTAGAACGAGAGTGGTCCGCAATGGCGAAGGGGCAGTGGTCGCTCCCTGGCGGGTCAAGTCGTCGGGCGACCTGAGCGACGGGCGCTTCGACCTCATGGTGGGAGAGGTGCCCTATCGCAGCGGTCCGCCCCTTCATCGGCACGAGGACCAGGAGGACACCTTCTACGTGCTCGAAGGCGTCCTCACGGTCCAGGGCGACGACGAGATCTTCGAGGCGGGGCCCGGCGACTTCGTGACCTTTCCGCCCGGTGTGGCTCACACCTTCGACAATCTCGAACCCGGCCAGCCGCCGGTCAGGGTGCTGAACATCATGACGCCCGGCGGCTATGACCGCGCCATCGCTGCCTTCAACGAGCTGGGCGCCCAAATGGCCGATCTTGCCAAGGCGCAGGCCGTCGGCAAGCGCTTCAAGGTGGAGATCGTCGGGCCGCCGATCCATGAGAAACTGGGCTGAGGCGCCCTAGCCAGTGGTTGCGACGAAGGAACATGGCTGCGAAGAATGACAGGCCCGTCGATGACATTTCCGCAAGCGGGCTTAAATGGAACAGATGTCCCTTCCCGGCGCCGGGCACTCCGGCCGGAACGTTGTTCTGAAACAGGTGGAACGGAGGCTGGCTCGATCATGACGACGTCAACTCTCATCAATCGGCGAATTGTGCTCGCCTCCCGGCCAGTCGGCGCGCCTTCCCCTGACGATTTCAGGTTCGAGGATGGGCCGGTCAGCGAGCCTTCGGACGGTGAACTCCTTCTTCAAATCCTCTATCTCTCGCTGGATCCCTATATGCGCGGCCGCATGAGCGACGCCAGATCCTATGCCAAACCCGTCGCGATCGGCGATGTCATGGAAGGCGGCACCGTTGCCCGTGTGATCCGCTCGCGCCATCCCGGGTACCGGGAGGGCGATATCGTGCTCTCCCATTCCGGCTGGCAGAGCTTTGCGCTTTCCGACGGCACGGGGTTGCGCAAGCTCGACGCCCAGGCGGCGCCGGTCAGCACGGCGTTGGGCGTGCTCGGCATGCCCGGCTTCACCGCCTATGCGGGCTTGCTGACGATCGGTCAGCCCAAGCCCGGCGAGACCGTCGTCGTCGCCGCTGCGTCTGGCGCCGTCGGTTCGGTCGTCGGCCAGATTGCCAGGATCAAGGGCGCCCGTGCCGTGGGCATCGCCGGCGGCGCCGACAAATGTGCCTTCGTGCGCGATGAACTCGGCTTCGACGCCGTGGCCGACCATCGCGCTGCGGATTTTGCCGCCCAACTCGCCGCCGCCTGCCCGGAGGGGATAGACATCTATTTCGAGAATGTCGGCGGCCACGTATGGGATGCGGTGTTTCCACTGCTCAACGATTTCGCACGTATCCCCGTCTGCGGCTTGATCGCGCAATACAATGCCGGCCCCGATGCCTATCCCGGCCCCGACCGCCTGCCGTCGATGATGCGGGGTGTCCTGAGCAGGAGCCTTCTCATTCGTGGCTTCATTCAGCGCGAATTCGTCGACCAGCGCCCGGCCTTCTATCGCGAGGCCGCGGAATGGATCGCCTCGGGACGCCTTCGCTACAAGGAGGATTTCGTGGACGGCCTGGACAGGGCGCCGGAAGCCTTTATCGGCCTGCTGGAAGGGCGCAATTTCGGCAAGCTCGTGGTGCGTGTCGCCCCCGAATAGGCGCGGATTCCCGGTGCGCGGACGTCTCGTTCGCCTTTTCCGGCAAACCAGCCGCAGCATTTCCAGGAGCGGACGAGACCGCCGCGCGTCCGGAGGTTCGCCCGGCATATAATTGACTAATTCAATAGACTTTCTATAGTTGGGAGGAATTTGCACAACAAGCGGGTGTTTGATGAAGCGTCATTTGCGGGCGGTTGCTGGTCTTCTGGCCGGCGCAGGATTGCTGATCGCCTCGGCGGCACAGGCTGAGGAGGGCAAGCTGCGTATCGCCCAGCAATTCGGGGTGGTCTATCTCACGCTCAATGTCGCGCAAGCGCAGAAGCTGTTCGAAAAGCACGGCAAGGCTGCGGGCGTCGACATCGATGTCGAATTCGTCAGGCTCTCGGGCGGCGCGGCGGTGAACGATGCGCTGCTGTCGGGCAGCATCGACATTGCCGGGGCAGGGGTGGGGCCATTGTTCACCTTGTGGGATCGCACCCATGGCAAGCAGAACGTCAAGGGCGTCGCCTCGCTCGGCAATTTCCCCTATTACCTCGTCACCAACAACGCCAATGTGAAGACGATCGCTGACTTCACCGACAAGGACCGCATCGCGCTGCCGGCTGTCGGCGTGTCGGTGCAGTCGCGCATCCTGCAATGGGCCTCGGCCAAGCAATGGGGCGATGCCGATTATGCCAGGCTCGACAAGATCTCGGTCGCCTTGCCGCATCCGGAGGCTGCCGCGGCTGTGATCAAGGGAGGCACCGAGATCACGGCCCATTTCGGCAACCCGCCCTTCCAGGACCAGGAACTCGCCGAAAATCCCAAGGCGCACGTGGTTCTCAAATCCTATGATGTGCAGGGCGGTCCGGCTTCCTCGACGGTGCTTTACGCTACGGAGACATTCGTCAAGGAAAGCCCCAAGACCTACAGGGCCTTCCTCGACGGCCTTGACGAGGCCGCCAAGTTCATCCGCGACAATCCCGAGGCGGCGGCCGATATCTATCTGGCGGTGACGGGCGCCAAGACCGACCGCAACCTGCTGCTGCAGATCATCAGGAATCCCGAGGTGAGCTTCAAGATCGCCCCCGACAACACGCTGGGGCTCGGCCAGTTCCTGTACCGCGTCGGTGCCATCAGGAACGAGCCGAAAAGCCTGTCGGACTATTTTTTCGACGAGCCTCGCATATCCGGCGGCAGTTGAGCGCTTCGTTCCGAGCATAATTCCGAGATAGGTGATCGGTAGACCGCATGACGGACAGCCTCCTGCATGGTTTTTCCAAGCCTGCTTTTCCCAAGCCTGCTTTTCCCGGGCCTGTTTTTTCCAGGCCGCATGACGGTCCACATGCGCTGCATCCTGCAGGGGGCTTGCCGGCCCCTTTGCTGCAGGCGCGTTCGGTGACCCTGGAATATGCGACCCGCCATCGGGTCGTCCGGGCCACCCACAGGGTGGATCTCGATGTCTACGAGGGCGATCGCTTCGTCCTGCTGGGGCCTTCGGGCTGCGGCAAGTCCACGCTGTTGAAGGCGGCGGCAGGGTTCATCCAGCCGGTCGAAGGGGATTTCGTGCTCAGGGGAAGGCCGATACATGCGCCGGGGCCGGACCGTATCGTTGTCTTCCAGGAATTCGATCAGCTGCCGCCCTGGAAGACGGTGCTGCAGAACGTGGCCTTCCCGCTGGTCGCCTCCGGACGCCTGCCGCGCCACCAGGCGCGGGAGCGGGCCCTGCATTATCTCGACAAGGTCGGGCTCGCCGCCTTTGCGGACGTCTTCCCCCACCAGCTTTCGGGAGGCATGAAGCAGCGGGTGGCAATCGCCAGGGCGCTTGCCATGCAGCCGGAGATCCTTTTGATGGACGAGCCCTTCGCGGCGCTCGATGCCTTGACGCGGCGCAGGATGCAGGAGGAGCTGCTGCGGCTGTGGGACGAGGTGCGCTTCACCCTCCTGTTCGTCACCCACTCCATCGAGGAAGCCCTCGTCCTCGGCAATCGCGTGGCGCTGCTCTCGCCAAGGCCGGGCCGGGTGCGCGCAGAGATCAACAGCCATGAGTGGGACCTGGCCAGCATCGGCGGGACGGCCTTCCAGGCCGCAAGCCAGCGTATCCACCGCCTGTTGTTCGAAGAGGAAACCGAAGAGGTGCGGGCATGAGCACGGCCGTGAACGGATCGCTCGTTCCGCCGGTCCGCCCGGAATTCGAGCGTGACCTGCCGCCCTTCGTCGAAATGGCGCTGGAACGCCGGCTGCCATTGGCGACCCGCGTGTGGCGGCAGGGCTGGCTGCGCAAGAGCCTGATACTCGTTGCCCTCGCGTTCCTGTGGGAGGTCCTCGCCCGATACCAGGACAATGACCTGCTGCTGCCGACCTTCACCGCGACCGCGCGAGCCTTCGTCGCCGACATGGCCAGCGGGGAGCTGCCAGAGCGGGTAAGGCTGTCGCTTCTCGTGCTGGTCCAGGGATATCTGGCCGGCATCGTGCTCGCCTTTGCCCTGACCACGCTCGCCGTTGCGACCCAATTGGGCCGCGACCTGTTGTCGACGCTGACGGCCATGTTCAACCCGCTGCCCGCCATCGCCCTGCTGCCTCTCGCGCTGCTATGGTTCGGGCTTGGCGCCGGCAGCCTGATCTTCGTGCTGATCCATTCGGTGTTGTGGCCGCTTTCCCTCAACATCTTCGCCGGTTTCCAGGCCGTACCCGAGACGCTGCGCATGGCGGGCCGCAATTATGGCCTGCGGGGCGTGCGTTACGTCTTCCAGATCCTGGTGCCCGCCGCATTGCCGGCGATCCTTTCGGGACTGAAGATCGGCTGGGCCTTTGCGTGGCGGACGCTGATCGCGGCGGAACTGGTGTTCGGCGCCTCGTCCGGCAAGGGCGGGCTCGGCTGGTTCATCTTTCAGAACCGCAACGAGCTCTACACCGACCGTGTCTTCGCCGGCCTCGCTCTGGTGATCCTGATCGGCCTCGTCATGGAGAATGTGGTGTTCGCGACACTGGAAAGGATCACCATCCGCCGCTGGGGGCAGGTGCGCTGACCCCGCTCACCGTCCCGGAGGCAGGTCCTCGGCGGGCGGGTCGCCTTCAAGGACATCAGGAATGCTTACGGAAAGACCGATCATGTCCAGTAGCAATGCGCGGCACGCCGACAATCATGACGGCTTCGCAGCCGCGGGCAATGGCGGGCCGAAGCCATGAGCGGGACCGGCGAATATCTGTGGTACATCCCCAACGACGTCAGGGCCGGCCATCGCGGCGACGCGGCCGCCGAAGATCACAACAGCCTGGAAACGCTGACCGCCCATGCCCGGGCCCTGGAGGAATACGGCTGGAAGGGGGCGCTGATTGGAACCGGCTGGGGCCGGCCGGACACCTTCGCCCTTGCCACCGCCCTTACCGTGCGGACCTCCACCTTCGAGCCGCTGATCGCCATCCGGCCCGGCTATTGGCAGCCCGCCCAGTTCGCCTCCGCCGCGGCCACGCTCGATCATCTGAGCGGCGGGCGGGTGCGCGTGAACGTCGTGTCGGGCCTGGACAATCTGGCGGCCTATGGCGATGCAGAGGGAGAGCAGGCACATCGCTATGCCCGCACCAGGGAATTCATGCGCCTGGTGCGCAGGCTGTGGACCGAGGAGAACGTCACTTTCGAAGGCGAGCACTTCCGGGTTGCCGGCTCCACCGCGGCGCCGCGCATTCCTCCGCGCGGCGGGCGGCGGCACCCCAGGCTCTATTTCGGCGGTGCCTCCGAAGCGGCGGAACGCGTGTCCGCCACCGAGGCCGATGTGCAGCTCTTCTGGGGAGAACCGCTCGGCGGCGTGCGCGAGCGGATCGAACGCCTCAAGGCCTTGAGCAAGGCGCTCGACCGTGGTCTTCCGCCCCTGGAGTTTGGCCTGCGGATCACCACACTGGTGCGTGACACCAGGGAACAGGCCTGGGCCGACGCAGAGGCGAAGGTCGCCGAGATGGCCAGGACCAACGGCGCCGGCTGGCATGATCATCGCCAGGCCGTCGCCGAGGGCCAGCGCCGGTTGCTCGATCTCTCCTCGCGTGGCGACGTGCTCGACGACAATCTCTACACCGCCCCCGGCAGGTTCGGCGGAGGCGGAGCCGGTACGACCTGGCTTGTCGGCTCGACCGCCGACGTCGCCAATTCGCTGCGCAAATACCGTGAGCTCGGCATCACGCATTTCGTGCTTTCCGATACGCCCTATCTCTCCGAGATCAAGCGGCAGGGCAAACAATTGCTGCCACTGCTGCACGATTGATGCCGGCAGCGAGCAACTTGCCATAGCTCGTTGTTTTGGCGTGTTTTTCCATCGGCATAACGATCAATCTGGGCACGCTCTAGAACAGCCTGAACTGGCCGACATCGGCATCGGCATCCAGGTCGGTTATCAGCATGTGTCCAGGCGTGTTGGTGATGAACATCTCCGGCGTCGAGCATTTCAGCACGCTTTGCGCCGTCAGGCCGGAAGCCCAGAACACGGGAATCTCGTCGCGATGGACCTCGACGGCATCGCCCCAGTCGGGGTTGTCGACGTCGTCAATGCCGATCTCGGCGGGATCGCCGACATGGACCGGCGAGCCATGGGCATGCGGAAAGCGCGCCGTCATGGCCCGGACCCTGTCGACGAGATCCTTCCGGATCGGCCGCATCGAGACGACCATGTAGCCGCCGAACACGCCCACGCTCTGGGTGCGGATGGAAGAGCGATAGAGGGGTACGTTCTGGCTCATGGCGACATGGCGCACCTCGATGCGGTTCTGCTGGAGCATATGCTCGAAGGTGAAGGTGCCGCCGAGCGCGAAGGCGACCAGATCGTCGCGCCACAGGCTGATGATGTCGCTTCTGCTCCAGGTCCGCGGGCCGGCATGGAAGACGTCATATTGCGGCAGGTCGGTGCGCACGTCGATGTCGCCGAGCGTCGGCAGGCTGGGGTCTCCGGCCCGGTTGACCCCCACCAGGGGCAGCGATTTGGGATTGCGCATGCAATATTCGAGGAAGTCGTCGGCGAGGCCGTTCGGCAGGATGACCACGTCCGCCTGCAGCTTGCCATCCGCCAGGCCGGCGGTGTGGCCGCGATAATGGCCGAGCCGGATCGCTTCGCGCAGACCGGTCGCGCCGACCATGCGGAATTCTTCGTACCTTGTCGCGATATGTGGACGTCCCATTGGTCTCTATAGCCCCCAGCTTGCCGCGGGAGTGGAGGAATCCTGGGCAAGTATCTAGAATTATTATATTTTTTGGTTCTCTCATTGGATGGAACGGCTCTTTGTTGTTCGGCTGCCGGCCCGAGCGCTTGCACAGGTTCCATATGACCGGGCAGTCTGTTTTTGTCTTTGCGACCATCGCTACCTCGCTCCACCGACAAGCGCCTTGAGGTCGTTCACGCCCTGATTCAGGAAGGCGAGGTCGCCGGTCATGTAGTGAACGAGGAAGGCGGCGTAGAGCACTGAGACCAGGCTGAAGACGAGGGTCTTCACCACCAGCGACAGGGCGAAAATGTTGAGATGCGGCGAGGCGCGGGCGAGAAAGGCCAGCACGACGTCCGAAAGCAGCAGGCTGACAATCAGCGGCGCCATCAGCGTCAACGCCATGCCCAGGATTCTCGTCAGCAGGGTCAAAAGAATGGCGCCGGCATCGCGGCTGAAGATCGGCGAAAGGCTGTCGATCGCCCACAGCGCATAGCTGTCATAGAGCGCGCTCAACGTGTGGTGGAGCCCGCCGGCGGCCAGATAGATGCCCACCATGACGATCATCAGAAGCGTGCCGGTGGCGCTCGTCTCATGGGTCATCATCGGATCGATCAGCGTGCCCATGGTCGAGCCGCGCTGCAGGTCGACGATGTTGCCGGCCGCCTCGGCCGCCCAGAACGGAATACCGAGCACGAAGCCGAGCAGGGCACCGATCACCACTTCCTTCAGCATCAGCATGAGCATCATGGGCGCATCGACATGGCCGCGCCCGGCAATGTCGACGGTCATCGGGATCACCGGCAGCGCCAGCGCGAGCGCCACGCCGGTGCGCAGGATCCCCGCCAGCCGGGTTCGGGAAAACAGCGGCATCAGCGCCACCAAGCCGACGATGCGCGCCGTGGCCAGCGCACCGGCCAGTACCAGGGTTTCCAGCCCCTTGAGCGATGCGAACAGGTTTTCCATCACCGGCGCGTCACGACAGGAAACTCGTCCATGACCTTGGACGCCTCATTGGTGATCTGGTAGCCGAGGAGCGGGCCGACCAGCAGGATGACCACGAGCACCACCACCAGCTTGACGGTCTGCGGCAGGCTCTGGTCCTGGATCTGGGTCAATGCCTGTGCGAAGCCGATGAGCAGGCCGACCACCAGGGCCGCCACGATGGCCGGGCCGGAGAGGATCAGCACCATCCACAGGGCGCTCTGGACCTTGGCGAGAATGAAATCATTGGCCATCGGGCGGTCCTTGCGGTGCAACCTTCAATTGTAGCTGAGGATCAGGCCGTGCATCAGGCGCGACCAGCCGTCGATCGCCACGAACAGCAGCAGTTTCAGCGGAATGGATATCAGCGTCGGCGAGACCATGATCATCCCCAGCGTCATCAGCACATTGGCGACGACCACATCGATGATGAGAAAAGGCAGATAGAGCAGGAAGCCGATCTCGAAGGCCCGCGTCAGTTCGGAGGCGACGAAGGCCGGCACCAGGATCTGCAGGTCGTCATCCCGGACCTCGGCGCGTGCCTGTTCGGGCCATAGCCGCTTGGTGCCGTCCAGGAAGAACTGGCGTTCCTGGGGCTGGGTGTAGCGCAGCAGATGCTGCTTGAGCGGTTCGCGTGCCAGTTCGCCCGCGCGCGTCAGGTCCTGCGTGGTCTGGAACTGGATGTTTTCCTGCTGCAGGCGTCCCGAGATTTCGCCGATCAGGGGCGTCGTCACATAGACCGTCAGCACCAGGGCGATGCCGTAGATCACCAGATTGGGCGGTGTCTGCTGGACGCCGAGCGCATTGCGGATGAGGAAGAGGACGACGGAAATCTTCAGGAAACCGGTCATGGTCACCACGGCCAGCGGCAGAATGCCGACCAGGCCGACCGCGACGAGAAGGCCGAGAAGATTGGGCGAACCCTCAAGCATCGGCGGAGATGCGAACGATGCGCACTCCCATGCCGTCGCCGACCTTCACGATCTCTCCGCGGCCGATGCGCCTGCCATTGGCCACGAGATCGACCGCGGGCTCGGAAAGCTCGGGAAGCGGCACGATGGATCCGGCGGCGAGCCGGCTGACCTCACGCAGGGGCATCGTCATGCGTGCGAGTTCGAAGACGACCGTCACCGGCAAATCCTCCAGGCCCGTATCGTCGGGTTGCCCGTTTGCCGATTGTGGTTCTTCCATGATCCATCCCCATCTCGTTTTGCTGAGCGGCGTCGGCGCCGAAACAAGTCTGCCGCTCTGTCCGATCGGCTCCGCCAGCGCTGCCCGGCGCTCGGCCAGCACCACCAGGACCGTCTGCGCGCCGCGGGTCCAGCCATCGGTCATGATGACATCGCCGGGCTGGAGCGAACGCAGTTCCCCCAGGGAGAGGCTGGTCGCGCCCCACCAGAGGCTGACGGGCAGCGGCAGTTCGAGCCGGTGGGCGGCAGGCCTGCCCGATGCGTCGTCGAGGAGGCGGCCGATCCTGGCGGCCAGCGCGGCGTCGGCCTGCAGGAGGCAGATGTTTTCGGCCTGGCCACTGCGGAGTACGAAGGCGAAGGGCATTTCGGCCGCGCGGTCGAGCGGTGTGGCCGCAATCAGCTCGATCGTCCCGTCCAGCTGGCGTTCCAGCCAGGCGATCTCTTGGCGCAGGAAGGATTCCAGCAGGAGGGCGGCATGTCCGGGGGCAGGCGGGCCGGCGGTGGCGCCGGGATTGGCCCGTGCCAGCCAGCCCTTGAACAATGCATGCGTGAGGCAGAGCCGGCCCGTTGCGGCGCCGACCTTGAAGTCGATGGCGGTGGCCGTGCCTTGATCCATCACCGGCTGCCACAGGACGGACAGCGCGAACGCCTCGCCGGCAAGGCGGATCTTCACCGGCGGACGATGGCGGTAGAAGGCGTTGAACGCCGCGGCATCCGCGGGGGTGATCGCCCGCAGTTGTGCCGCCGAGACCGTGGGTTCGGCCGCAGGGCGCTCTCGCGTTTTTCCAAGTGCCGCTAGTCTCTGATGCATGCGAAAATCACACTCTTCCTGGCTTGGGCTTCGACGCGGCCGCGAGTGTTGCTTCCTCCTCGATCATCATTTCCTCGATCGTCTCCAGCCGCCGCCTGCCGCGCGATCTCATCTCGTCGACGAGTTGGGTCAGTTTCTCGACGGCTTTGCGCCGGACGTGATGGTCTTCGCGCGCATGAGCCAGCTTTTGCTGCTGCCCGGCTTCAGCCTGCCTTGCCTCTTCGCTCGCCTGCCGCAGTTGCTCCACTTCGCTTGCGGTCATCTCGAAGCGGCCGCGCAGCGCCAGCAGGCTTCGGGCCGTGAGCGGCTGGCCCATGAGGCCGGCGAACGAGGCTCGTTCGTCGGACGCGGCCCGTTCGAGCCGGCTGTCGAGAGCGGCAGCCGCCGATTGTGTCTGGCGCTGCGCTTCGCGGACGAGGCGTTGCTGGCGGACAACCGCTTCCGAGGCGCGCTGCTCGCGCAAGCTGCGGATCCTGTGGAGCTGGGAAATCACCGTCTGCCTAGCCATTGACGATGTCCCGCAAGCGCCTGGTGGTGTGCTCCATGCTTTCGTGCTGGTCGGAGGACTGGCGCAGGAAAGCGTTGATCCTGTCGATCTTGGCGACGGCCTCGTCGGCGACGGCGTCGCTGCCCTTCTGGTATTCACCGATGCGCACCAGCAGTTCCACCTCGGCGTGACGCGACATCAACTCGCGTATATGCGTTGCGTCGGCCCGATGCGGCTGCGAGATCACCGCATTCATCAGGCGGCTTCTGCTGCGCAGGATGTCGATCGCCGGGAAATGGTCGCGCCGGGCAAGGTCGCTCGACAGGAAGACGTGGCCGTCGAGCAGAGCCTGCAGTTCCTCGGCCACCGGGTCGAGCGTGCCGTCGCCTTCGAGCAGCACGCTGTAGAGGCCGGTGATGGTGCCGGTCTGACCGGGGCCGGCCCGCTCGAGCAGGCGCGGCAACGCCGCGAACAGGGAGGGCGGAAAGCCGCGCCGTGTCGGCGGTTCGCCCGAAGCCAGGCCGATTTCGCGCTGGGCCCGGGCGAAACGGGTGATGTTGTCCATTGCCAGCAGGACGTGCTGGCCCCGATCGCGGAAATATTCGGCGATGGTGGTAGCGACAAAGGCGGCCTTGACGCGCTCGATGGCTGGTCTGTCCGAGGTTGCGGCGACGATGACGGTGCGCGCCATGCCTTCGGGACCGAGTGCATGCTCGACGAATTCGCGCACCTCGCGGCCGCGCTCGCCCACCAGAGCGACGACGGCGACATCCGCATCGGTGCCGCGCACGATATTGGCGAGCAGGGTCGATTTGCCGATACCCGGCTCGCCGAACAGGCCGATGCGCTGGCCGCGGGCGCAGGTGAGCATGCCGTCGAGCGCGCGGATGCCGAGCTGGATCGGCTCGCTGATCAGCCCCCGGGAGAGCGGCGAAGGGGGAAAAGCGTGCACGGGGCGCCGGTCATCGAGAGTGCCGGCGTGAAGAGGCCGGCCGTCGAGCGGCTCGCCGAGGGCGCTCACCACGCGGCCGAGCAGGCCCGGGCCGACGCCGATCTGCAACTGGGCGGCCACGGGAATCACTTCGGTCAAGCTCGACAGGCCTGCGAGGTCGTCGAGCGGGACCAAGACGGCCGAACCATCGGCAATGCCGACGACCTCCGCCCTGACGCGGCGGCCGGTTTTCGGGTCGACGAGGTCGCAGATTTCGCCGAGCCGTGCCTCTTCTACCGTGGCATGGATGATGACGCCGACGACTTCGCGCACCCGCCCGCTGCGGCCCCGCTGATTTTCCTCGCGCAGCCGCTTGCTAAGGCGCGGCACGATATCGGCGAGCTTCGCATCGATGTCGAGGGGGGCGCTGGTCATGACGCCGCCTTTCTCGCCGATCCGAGCGCGGCGGCGATGGCATCGAGCTGGGTGCCGACGCCGGCATCGATCACGGCGGCTTCGCTCGCCACGATACAGGCATCGCGCGCGAGGGTGGGATCGGCCTCGATCTCGAGGGCAAAGCCGAATTGCCGCTCGCGTGCGAGCGTATCCAGTTCCGCGCGAACCCTGTCATGCGCGTCGGGATGAACGGTGAGCCTGAGATATTTGGCCTGCCGGACCTCGGCGACGGCCTGGCGGGCGATCTTGGCGACGAGTTCGTCGAGGTCGAAGCTGCCCAGCAGGCGCCGGGTGACTTCCAGCACCAGCTCGCCAACCTGGCTTTCGACGCCCTCGAAATAGCGGTCGAGCTTGGCCGTCGTCGCGGCGACGAGGCGGGCGGCTTCCCGCTTGCCTTCGGCAATCCCGTCCTCATAGCCCTGCGCATATTCGGCGGCATAGGCCCGCCGGCCGGCCTCGCGCAGGCGTTCGGCGTCCTGCCGCGCGGCTTCCAGAAAGCCATAGCCGTCCTGCCAGGCCTTTGCCTCCGCCGCGCGCAGGATGCGCCCGGTCGGGCGCTTGGGTCGATCGGCCAGGGGCCCTGTGTCCTGCCCTGCCATTCCCCTACCTCGAGCCAGCGGCCCGCCGCACGATCGGCGGGCCCAATTGTGCAAAAGGCGCGGGTGCCGTGCCGTCGAGGTCGGGACTGGGCGGCAGCTTGAGGCGGACCCGCACACCGACACCTGCCGGCATGGCGTCGCACCAGGCGCCGAGGCAGCGCCAGCCATCGGCCGCAACCCGCTCCGCGAGATCGGCGATCGGCTCGAGGACCTGTTCCGGGCCGGCGAGGTCGCGGTTGAGCACCGCGTATTCGCACAGCGCTTCGCCGAGTCGGGCATGCAGCGCCGCCGTCGTCTCGCGGCGGATCACGCCGGCAAACGATACCGCCCAATAGATCGCGCCGGCTTTCAGCGCGAGATCGGCCAGCCGCTCGGCGTCGCAGAGTGCGATCGCCCGGTCTTCTTCGTCGACCTGCGCCTCACCAGCGGAAAAGCCGTAATGCTCGCCGATCAGGCGCGAAAGCCTGGGCTCCAGCCGCTCCGCGGTGAGCATATGCGCGCAGGCCTCGTCACCTAGGGTGCCGCCGAAACACGGAGCCAGGCGGGAGGCAATCGTATGAAGGGCCGGCTTGTGCACAAAGGACCGCCAAGCCTCGGCGGCATCGATTTTGCTGGTCATGGCGCCCTCTTCACGGGGCGAAGAGGGGGTGATCCGTCGAGGGCGTAGACGTCGCGTCGCCGCCGCCAGTGAAGATAGGCCAGGCGCCCGGCCAGAAGCACGACCATGGCGGCGAGCCCATAGACGATCCACATGGCACGCGCGAGGTCGTCGGGATGCAGCCAGATGCCCAGGAAATTCGTGAGGCCAGGCTCGCTCGTCGTCGCCGGCTCGACCGGCGCCGCGACCGGCACGAGAATGACGGAGACATTGTCATAGGTCAGCCCGGCCACGCCGTTGGCGACCAGCATCTTCACCTGCGGCACCAGTTCCTTCATGTCGACCGAGGTGCGATGACGGATGAAGACCGATGCCGAGGACGGCACCAGCTGCTGCTTGAGCGGATCGTTCTCCGGCAGCACCAGATGCACGCGCGCGGACAGGACGCCGTCAATGTCGGAGATGGTTTGCGAAAGCTCCTGGCTGAGGCCGTAGATCATCGCCGCGCGTTCCTCCACCGGGGAGGAGACGAGCCCGTCACGCTTGAACACCTGGCCGAGGGTCGCGAATTTCTCCTTGGGCAGGCCGATCGCATCGAGCACGGCCATGGCTTCGGCGAAGCGGGCCTTGTCGACGAGAACGGTCACCGTGCCCTCCTTGTCGATCTGGCGCTGGGCGGGAATGCCCCGTCGCACCAGGGCGGCGACAACCTCGTTGCCCTGGCGCTGGCTGAGCCCCGTGTAGAGTTCCACCGTGCAGGCCTGCAGGAACAGCACGCCGACAAGGGCAAAGACGGTGCCGAGCCGGCGCAGCCAGGCCGGCAACCGATGCATCGATACTGGCCTCACGGAGCCCCCGCCGCGCACTATTGCTGTTTGATCAGCGTGTTGACCGAGCCAGTCGCGGCCGTCACGCTGTTGATGGCGACGGAGACATTGGCGGCCGCCCACATGAAGGAAATGGCGCGATCCAGCGTCAGATCCGTGTTCGGCTGTCCCGGTGCCCGTTCATTGCCAGCTGCGGCATTGCCGCTCCCCTCACTGGCTGGCGAGGCGAGACCTGCCTGCGGGCCGTTCTTGGCAAAGGCCGACTGGGCCTGCTGCACCACCCCTTCGAGCGAATGCAGCGCACCGCCGACGAGAGCGGTGGGATCATTGGGCAGCCCGGCCTTCCCGACGCTCTTTTCCATCTCCACGAGATAGTCGAAGAGCTGATGCTCGACATTCGCCTGGGGCTGGGGCGGCTGGAACTGGGTCGGTGCCGCCGAAACCGCGCCTATGGCAGCGTCTGCAAGCTGCATTGTTCATTCCTCATCGATCGCCGATTGGGTACCTGCCTCCCGGTTCCGGCTCAGCCTTCCTCGTTGCGGGCCTGCTGCATGCCTTCCAGGGCCCGGTCACCCTGTTGCTGGGCCATGCTCACCGCGAAATTGGCGAGGGTTTCTTCCATCTGCTTCTGCAGGGCCGCTTCCTGGCTTTCCTTGCTCGGATCGGGCTGACTGGTCGGGCTGATTCCGTTGCTCTCGATCTTCATTTGCTCTCTCCTGGATGCTTGGCGGTGGGCGGGGTCTCGACCTCGGCGCGCCGGCCTCGGAAAACACGAACCGGCACGACATTTTCAGCCGAACCGTCGACTTCACGCGCCCGTGCCGGGCCGGACGGCTCGGTCAACACGCCGAGCGCCTTGCGCACGGCGTCGATATAGGCGGGCGGGCCGGAAACCGAGACGACCCGCTCGTTCTGGGCGATCTTGATGGGGTAGCGTGTGTCGGCGACGCCGAGTTCGCGCAGCCGGCCGGGAATGCCGGGCAGGGTGGCCGCGTCGACCTTGAACATGTCGGTGCGCATTTCGGCTTCGGTGGCCACGGCCAGGCTGGCGCCATCATAATACCAGACCAGGCCATAGCGGTCGCAGACCCATTGCAGGAACTCGCGCGCCGTTCCCATCGGCATGCCGGCACTCAATCGGCCCTTCACCCCATCGCTGAGCTTGACCGGAACGTGGATGTTTCGGCCGAATTCGGTCAAGGCGTCGCGTACCGACTGGTCGATGGTGATGTATTTGTACGGGCCGGCGGGCCAGTCGGGCTCCGCTGCGCGCACGGGCAATGCCGCCATGCCCAGGCAAAATCCGATTGCGAAGCCGAGAATGGCGGGAGACCGTCGATGCGTCCCCATGGCCACCCTGCTGGTCTCAAATTCCATGCCCCTTACCTGTGCAACGACGCATTCGCTCTTCGAGCGTTGAGTCCCGGGCGGCGTGATTTGCCTGCCAAATCGTGCCGCACATTATCGTGATCGTCGCTGAAATGAAAGTCCAATTGGATTATAGAGCCATAAGCAAGTGCCAAATGCTTCAGATTCGCATTGGCATTGGAGGTATCTTGTTACGGTTTTCAAACGAGGCTGCGAACAGGGGGAGCACCGGGAATGGCGGTTGATGCAGGACGTCTTCATGCGTGTCGCTCGCTGCGGGGCAAGCGCGTGATCCTGCATTCCCTCCTGCGCAGAGCCGGGATGGCGGCCGGCATCGTCGGCATGGTCTCAGTGTCGATGACGGGTATCGCCGCGGCCCAGGCGGGCGGCTACGATCCACGAACCTGGACCTATGACGGCGAGCAGGACATCGTCATCGCGCCTTCGGACAATCCGCAGGGGGACGTCGTCGACGGGCCTGCCACGGGCCCGGCTCGCCTGCCCGCAACAAGGCGTGCGCCGCCGATCGCCCGCCAGATCGTGGCATTCGCCGAACCCCATCCCAAGGGATCGATCGTCGTCGATACCCGCGAGCGCCGGCTCTACTACGTGCTCGGCGAGGGCAGGGCGCTCAAATATGTCATCGGCGTCGGGCGCGAGGGCTTTGCCTGGTCGGGCCGGGATCGCATTCTCGACAAGAAGGAGTGGCCCGATTGGCGCCCGCCCGCTGAAATGCGGGAAAGAGAGGCCGCACAGGGGCATTATCTGCCGGTAAGGCTGGCTGGTGGCCCAAACAACCCCCTCGGCGCACGCGCGCTCTATATCGGGAACACGCTCTATCGCATCCACGGCACCAATGCGCCCTGGACCGTCGGCACGGCCAATTCTTCAGGCTGCATCCGCATGACGAACGAGGATGTGATCGATCTCTATCAGCGCGCTTCGATCGGAGCCGAGGTCGTCGTGCGATAGGGCTGCGCGTTCGGGTGTGGGGCGCCGCTTCGCTGTCATTCTCCGAGGCGGTCTGCCGTCACGATTCCGGCGTGAGTCAAGGCATCGCATGGCAATCTAGCGGAGGTATAAAAATACTGAAAAATTCCTGCAGAAATTGTCGGCGAAGGCCTGCCGCAACCGTTCCGGGTGGCCCGTCGGTGTCCGGCCGGAACGGTCCATGAGCCGCGGGGTATTCAATCAGAGGGCTGCCTTCTGCTGGGATGACTTGCCCTAACTCATTGTTTCGACACCAGGTTTGGCAGTTCTTCCGCGGATGTCGATCGGAAGAATCAGGTCTTTTTGCCTCCGGCCCAGAATGCGGCGACGACGCCAATGGCGATGAAGATCATCATGGCGAAGAACACCTGGGCGATCTGGAAATTCAGGGAATCCCTGGCCACGAAAAGGGCGGCGACGGGCGCCGCCACGAACAGCAACAGTCGGATAATCAGGCTCATCGGCACCCCCACCGCTCGCATCGAAGCTATGGGAGAGCAGATTGGCCCTGTCGCGGGCGTCCCGCATTGACCTGAATCAAGGCGAAACGGGCTTGCGCGGGAGGCGGGCGCTTCCGAGCTCAGATCATGCCGTCCCACCGGGCAGATAGATGCGATCCCCGGCAAAGATGATGTCGGGGATAGCGATGTGGCCCATGTTCAGCAGCACCGTTTCCCGCACATCGGCAGAATGGCTGCGTGCGATGCCGCCCATCGTGTCGCCATCGCGGGCGATGATCGGCTGGTAGCCCTGCCGTTCGAGTTCGGGATTGAGGCGTCCCTGGCCATCCTGCGCGCCGGTCGGATGCGCCTGCACGAAGCTGGCCTCGACCCAGCCTTGTTGCTCGCTCCCGTCCGCTCCACGGGCGCTGACGGGAACCCAGGTCTTGCCGGATTCGTCGGATTTGGAAACGCCCGTTTCCTTAATCAGGGAGCCGGGCTCGATCACCGTGACGACATTCGAATCGCCCGCCGGTTCTCGCCTCAGATTGAGGCCGTCATCAGCCGAGACGACGAACTGGGCCGGCGTCGCCTCGAGGTTGCCGGGTTCTTTGGGCCGGGGCTTGTTCGGGCTCGTCTTGGTGGTGGTCGGCGAGGGCGACGGGGTCGAGGAGCTCGTGGCCGAGGGGGAGGCCGTCGGTGTCGGCGCCGTCTTTGACGGCGTCGGGGTTGGCACTGTCGTCGTCGGCGTCGGTGTTGTCGGCGTTGGCGTGGGATTGTTGTTGCCCGGGGGCTGCATCCCGGGAGCATTGGCCTTGCTCTGCTGATCGAGCCAGTTCGCGACCACGATGCCGCTGAACAGGATCATGCCGCCGCCGAAGGTGACACCGAAGACGACACGATCGAAGCCCGACATTTTGGGCTCCCATTTCCCGCGTCCCAGTCCCGTCCGGGCGCCTCGCGCCCACAGATAGGCCGAGCCGAAGAGGAAGGCCGCATTGTCGACCGTATCGGCGCTACCCGGCACGAAGTCGAAGCCTTTCGACACGAAATCCGGCACGCCGGGCAGGCTCGAGAGGTTCGAGCCGTCCTTGGGAATGGAATCGCCCAGCGAGAGCCCGCTTCCGATCGCATAGGAAGGCAGGTTCCATTTGTCGGCCATCGGCATGGCCGGCCGGCCCGTACGGGCCTCGCGCACCGCCTTGGCGAAATAGAAGGCATTGCTTCCTTCGAACAGGGCTCCGCCGGCACCACCCAGAGTGACCGAGGTGGGGATGCCGGCCGCCTGGGTCGGCAGATAGCTCAGCGCATCGCCGATCTTCATGATGCGGCCCAGCGGCGTGTGGAGCGCCGTCCATTTGCCCGGCAGGGCTGCAGCAGCGCTCATGGTCAGACCGCGCCAGGCGAGACCGCCGGCTCGCATGTACACTTGGATATGCGGCGGCAGGGCCGGCCAGACGGCGGCGAAGGTGGCCGTGGCGGTCGTGGTCAGGGCGAGATCGTCGACGCCCATCGCGCGCATCTTCGCCAGCGCCCGCACCGGCGCCGAGGCGGGCGTGTAGCCGTTGAGGGCCGAGCGCTGGTCGGCCTTCAGCAGGGCGGTCTGGAATGGTTTGAGCACGTCGACCTGGGCCGGCGTGAGGGCCTGCAATTGATCGTCCTTCAGGCCAGCCAGCTGGCTCGGCCTGAGTTTCCTCACCTGCTCCGGTGTCAACTCACTCAGTTGCGAGGGGGTGAGCTCGGCCAGATCGAGATATTTGATGCGTTTGGGCGCGATGGCGCGCAGCTGGTCGGGCGTCAGATCCCGCAACTGGTCGGACGTGAGATCGATGATTCCGCCCGGCGAGAGGCGGGCCATGTCATCCGGAGACAGGTTGCGGACCTCGATGAGTTCATTGAGGAGCGTGCGCCCTTCCTCGCTCATCGCCTGCTTCTGGGCGTCGCCAACCGCCTCCATCTGTGCCAGCGTCAATTCGGGAATCTGCTGGCGCGTCAGGCTGGCTGCCATGTCAGCGACGGATGCATTGGGCAAAGCCCGCAGCTGTTCGCCGGAAAAGGCTCTGATCTGCGACTTGGTCAGTGCCGAAAGCTGATCGGGCTTCAGCCATCCGGCCTGGTTGGCGTCCAGACTGGCAATGTCGAGATATTTGACCCGGTTGGCCGGGATCGCGCCGATCTGGGGCTGCGTCAGTTGCCCCTGCAGGCCGGATCGCTTGAAGGCTTCCCATTGCTTCAAGGTCAGCCAGGAGACCTGGCTTGGCGTCATGGTCCCGATATTCAGGTCCGCAACGCGGTTCTCCGCGATCGAGCGCGTTTGCGCCCGCGACAGATGAGGCAGCAGCCCGGCCTGATTGAAGGCTTTCCATTGGCTGTTGGTCATCGCCGCGATCTGGGCCTGAGAGAGGCCGCCGATCTGTCTTTTCGTCAAACTGGCGCTATCGAGATATTGGACGCGATTGTCGGGTATCGCTCCGATCTGGCCTTGTGTCAGATGTTCCTGCAGGCCGGCCTGATGGAGCCCCTGCAATTGCTTGCCATTGAGGGCCGCAACCTGGGCCCTGGTTAGCGAGCGAACCTGGGATTTCGTCAGGGATCCGGCGTCGAGATTTCGCACCCGGTTTTCCGGAATAGCCTGCAATTGACTGCGTGTGAGCGAACCCTGCAGGCCGGCCTGTTTGAAGGCTTCCCATTGCTTGGGCGTGAACGCGGCGACCTGGTCCGGCTTCAGCCAGGGCACGTTCTTGGCGTTGAGTTGGGTGATGTCCAGCTGCTTGGGATCGGTGGCCTGCAGCTGCTTGCGCGTGGGAGGCGTGCCTTTCGGCGGGTGGGCCGACGGATTGGGACCCGTCTTCCTGCCCAGGGTGATGGGATCGATGGGCCCATCGCCGGGGCCATGCACGCTGCTCGGCGAGGCAGGGGCGGCCGTTTCCTTGCCGCCTGCGAACCAGAAGGCCTCTTGAGCGGCATGATTGGGCTGCTGGAGTGTGGCTCCTCCGGAAATATCGGTCAGCGGCAGGCCGGGCAGTTCGACCACCTCCTTGCCGCCCTCAGCGGGCCGGATGGCGCCGGCGAGCTCGACAGGCCCGTCATAGGCGCGCGTCCGCACGCCGAGCCTGTCGGCCACCTCGCCGGCGAGAGAACGCGTAAGGGGACCGCCTGTCTGATGGTCCAGGGAGCCGGCGCGGCAGGCGAGGATCGTGATGCCCTGGCCGTCGCGGTAGCCGGCATTGCGCAGGTCTGCGATCAGCTGGGTCGCGCCGGGCAGATTGGTCTCGTCGGCGATGACCAGGAAGGTGTCCTCACCGGCGGCCCCCCGATTGGACAGTTCGATCGAAAGATCCTTCGCCTCGACCGGCCGTCCGCCGACCGTCACCGTGCCATCAGGGAGGTAGTTCAGCGTGCGGCCGTTTTCCGAGCTGAACGCCCGCGAATTGACCGATGCAGGCACTGTCGTCGTGTGGGGTCCTCCGGCCGCCTCGTCGGCCGCGACGAGCGGCCTGGTGGCTCGCAATCCCCTGACGCCGAGGCCCGTGCCGGCCACGCCGACGCCGAGGCTGGTCAACGCGCTGGCAAATTCCAGGCCGCTCATCTGGTCGCCATAGGCAGCCAGGTCGTGGGCCGACACCGCCGTCAACGGCACGCCCGTGCCGATGGCCGCCCAGTCGAGGCCGCGCGCGGTTCGGTTGAGCCCACCCGAACTCCTCATATAGGCGTCCGCCGTCGTCGCGGCGGAGGTTCCTTGCCCGGTCATGCCGATACTGGCCCGGAACGCCTGCGTCACCGACAATTCCGTGGTTTTCGCCATGCCGATGGTGCGCAGCACGCTGGATCCCATCGGCAGGACGGTGGTGGCCACCGTGCCGATGTTCATCATCGATTCCATGTCGCCCAGTTCGCCGCCGTGGTTGAGATAGTCCACTTCCTTGATGACGGCGCGGGTGCCGAGATAGGCGCCCCCGGCATAGGCCACGCCCGCGGCAAGCGGCGAGAAGGGGTTGGGAATGACGGCAACGGCCGTGGCGAGGGCGGTGCCGATGCCCACGATCGGATCGACGATCCTGTCCAAGGTCGAGACATTGCGGGCCTGGACCACCTCGAGGTCGATCTTGCCGTCGGCGCCGGGCTTCATGTTGAGGCCGGTCGGCACGATCAGCTTGCCGCTTTCCTGGAACTGGCGGTTGTTGTCCTGGAAATCCTTGATGGACTCGAATTTCTGGCCGGTGGCATCGACATACCAGGTCTTGTCGCCATTCTGGACGGCGAAAAGCGAGACCTGCTGCGCACCGACCTTGTCGTCGACATAGAACAGGGGCACGACCTTGACCGAGGCGGTGTTGCCGCCGATGTCGCGGATCTCGTCGACCACCTTGTCGAGGGCCGTCCGGCCGTCTTCGCTGGAGGTGTCGAGGCCGAGGGTGCGAGCGACCAGCCCTTCCTGGGCCTGGCGACCCTCGAGCGGCTTGTATTGGTCGTTATAGCCGGAATGGTAGAGGTTCTGGAACGTGGCCTGGTAGACCGACATCGCCTGGTCGCGATGGTCGTCGAGATAGACGCTCTGGAGATGGGCGTAATAGGGCGCCGATCCCGCATCGTCCAACAGCTTGAGCGGCTGGGTCAGCAGGAAGGAATACCATTGCTCGGAGCGCTCGGCCGATTGGCGGGCATTCTCGACGCTGGCGCGCTGATCCTGCGCCGCGTCGAGCCGGATCTGGGCCGCAGCGACGTCGGGGTGCACCCACAGCCACTGGCCGTTGATCTCGATGCGAACCGGCTTGCCGGCTTTGACGATGGCGTCGATACCACCGCGCTGCACGTCGCCGGCCATGTCGGGGGCTACCCCTACCTTCTGGCCGTTGACCGTGACTTCCACGGGCTGGGTACCCTGCGGCAACAGGCCTGCCGGCGCTTCGACGCTGCCCGGACCATGCTGCTTGAGGGCTCCGTCGAGATCGGTCTTGAGCCCGGTGATCTGCTTGTCGAGACCGTCCCGCACCAGGCCGAGCTGGTCCTTCATCATGGCCTGGATCTGCTGGCCGGCGGAGACCTGCGCTGCCTTGGCCGCCGCGAGGCCACCCCGGCCGTCGGCATAGCACATAGCGGCATTGACGGGATTGTTGAGAAGCGCCTGCCACTGCTTGTTGAGCTCGCCGTTGCGCAGGTCCTCGCGGATGTTCTTGTCGCTGGTCGAGAAGGTGAGTTGAACCCGCTTGGTGTCGTGCTCGTATTTGGTCTCCAGGTAGAGCTGATGATCCTTGGGATCCTCGATGACGTTCTGTTCCTTGATCTTGCCCAGATAGTCGCCGCCAGCGGTGGAATATTCTTCGTCCCAATCGAACATGTCGGGATGGGCAGCCTGGTACTGGGCCAGAATCTTCTGCCTGAGATCGGTGGCCTGGACTTCCTGGGCCGATAGCGTGCTCGTGGCCGAATAGAAGTTGGAATAGGCCGTGGCTGCATCGACCTGCTTGCCAGCATTCTCGCTCAATGTCCTGGCATCGCTGAGATTTTTCTCAGCTGCCGTGCGCTCGGGCGTGCCGGGCTTGGTGGCGTTGACCTCCTGCTGCCGGACGCCGACCAGATAATCCGCCAGCGCCTTGTCTCCCTGGCTGGCGGAGAGCCCGGCCTGGTAGAACAAGGCGGTCACATTGTCGTGGGCCGCCTTGGACTGGGCGTCCTTCAGTTCGTAATTGGTATGGTCGTTGGTCGCTCTCACCGTCGCCTGCCCGGGCGGAGGCGGGGGAGGCGGCAATGTCGCCTGCTTGGTGATCGCCTGGTCGAGCAGGCCCTGGGCCTTCTCGTAGCTCTCTCGCGCCGTCGTCGCATTGGTGAGCTGGGTGTTGGCCTCGTCGAAGGCCTTCCGGGCGTCGGCGAGCGAGCCTTCCGGCGTCGGCGCGTTCCATTGCAGGCCGAAGGGAGCCAGCTTGTCGTCGAGCAGAGCCTTGGCGTCGGCCATCGCGCCCTTATAAGCGGGATCGAGCGCGTAGACGTTCAGTTGCGCCTGCGACTGGTTGACCTTGGCGCTGGCCTCTGCGCGCTGGCCGATAGCGACGTTTTCGGCGGCCATCGCCTTGGCGACCACCGGATCGACCCATTTGCCGTTCATCGGCACCCAAGCGCCACCCGACGGGGCCTTGCCGGGGGGCGGGGTGCCGTAGGGGTTTTCCGCCGTCGGATTGGTTCCCGGCTGGCCCTCGCCATATTTTCCGATGGCATCCTGGGTTTTCTGGTGCAGGTCGTCGACGGCCTTTTGCAGGCCCGGCAGCTCCTCGCCGGCGAAGATGCCGTCGAGCGTGGTCTTGACGATCTCCGCCTTCTTGGCTTCCTTCGGATCCGAACTCTTGGGATCGATGGAGACGAGAGTCTGGGCGAGCGCCGCCTCGGCGCTGTCGGGCTTGACCTTGACCTCGCGCCCGGTGCCGTCGTTGTGCAGCGTCATGCTGCCGTCCGGCTTGGTGGTCAGCGTATAGCCGTTGAAGGTTACGGAGACGGTGGTGTCCTTGCCCTGCTTCACGGTGCGCGTGGTGCGGCCGTTGCCCTCGACCACGCTCTTGGTCTCGGTGCCGTTGGCTTGCGTGCTGGTGGTGACCGCATTGCCCTTGTCGTCGGTCGTACGCACCGTGTGGGAGCCGTGCTGGTAGTCCTGGTAATAGCCGGTGACGGTCTTGCCGGTCCTCTGATCGACGATCTCGGTGGACTGCACGTCGCCATTGTCGCTGGTGGGCTGGCTCGTCTTGACCTCGAGGCCGGCGGCCGCTAGCTGGGCGGTCACCTGCTCCCTGGTCAGTCCGCGCTCGGCGGCGATCTGATCGATGCTCTTGCCGGCCGCGACATCCTTCTCGATGCCTTCCGCTCCCTTGCGGGTCGGATCCTGGCTGGCGGCGAGCGTGGTCGTCTGCCCCTTGGCATCGGTCACCACCGTGGTGGACTTGCCGTCCGCGCCGGTCGTCTTCACCGTCGTCACGCCATTGGAGAGTCGCGTCGTCTGGGTGATGGTTCCGGTTCCCAGATCGTCCTCGCGGCGGGTCGTCGTCGCCCCCGTCTTCGGGTCATAGGTCGTGGTGATCTTCTGGCCGGATTCGTCGCGCACCGGCGTGTCGGTTTCCTTGCCCTTGGCGTCCTTCACCTGGGTGTAATAGCTGCCGTGCTGGAAATCGTAATATTCGGTGACGGTCTGGCCGGTCCTGGGATCGCGGATCTGGGTCGTGCGAACGTCGCCATTGTCGCTCTTCGGGTCGGTCGTCTTGATGTCGAGACCGCCGGCCTTGAGCTCATTGAGCACCTGGTCGCGCGTCAGCCCGCGTTCGGTGGCAATCTGGTCGATGCTCTTGCCCGTCTGCACGTCCTTGACGATGGCGCCCGCATCGGCCCCCGGTTTCGGCGTATCGGCGGGAGCCGGGTTGTCGACCGGTATGACCGCGGGCGTGCCGCTCTGGGGCGTGAGGAACAGGGCCGGGGTTACCGTCGGCGTGCCGGACGTCTTGATCAGGGGCGTGTTGCTCGCCAGGGACAGCGGCGTGACGGCCGGGCTCGCTGCCGTCGCTGGCGGCTCGAGCTTCGTCAGTTCCGTGTTGGTCTGCTTGAGTTCCTTTTGCAGCTTGGAGGCCTCTTCGGCCTCCCCCATCTTCTGCGCGAGTCGGATCTGCTCGCGCAGCTTCTGCGCCTGGGCCCGAAGTTCTGCGATTCGATCGATGTCGTTCTTGGGGGTGATCTTCGGCGGAGGCGGTGGTGGCAGAAAGATGGGACGAACGACCATGCGTTGACTCTCCAAAACCAATCCGATTCCTGCGCACCTCCACCGGAACGCCGGAGCCGGGTCTCAAAGTGATGGCGACAGCCTCATCGTGAGGGCGTCCAGTAGACATCGTATTCGCTGAGGTGCTGCTCCACGGCGCGCATCGCTTCCTTGACGTCGACGCCGGACCGTTGAGCAATGAGGGCGATCAGGATCTCCGCCGCCGCGAGGGCCGGCGTCACGCTCCTGAAGAAGGAATGGGATTCGACCGTGACGATGACGCTGGCGCGTGCCAGGCGCGCCAGCGGCGACACCCGGCTGTCGGTGATCGCCACGATGGTCACGCCGCGCTTGGCGGCACGGCGTGCCACCTCGACCGTGGCGCGGGCATAGGGCGCCATGCCGACCACCAGCATGACGTCCCCGGGACCGGCATGGCGAAGGGCGTCGACCTCGCCCTTGGCGGCAGCGTCGAGCAGGGTGCCGCGATCGTCGAACAGAGAGAACAGACGGGAAAAGTGAGTGGCGACGACCTGTTCCGAACGCAGCCCCAGGCAATAGACGCGCCGCGCGCCGATCAGGATGTCGGCGACGGCGACATGCTGCATGGCGCTGGTATATTCGCCAAGGCGGGCGACCTGTGCGGCGAGCATGTCGGTGGTTGCGCTGACCGTCGAATAGCCTTGACCGTCCTCCGCAACGCTCGCTGTCTCTACCGCCTCGGCCGGCTTGGCAGCGGATTTGGCGCCCGGTTCGCGCAGGGCCTGCGCATAGAGGGCGCGCATGTCCTCATAGGCTTCCAGACCCAGCCAGCGCGCCAGGCGCATCATGGTGGAATGCGAGACGCCGGCCCGTTGCGCCTGCTCGCGCATCGATATCAGCGCGACTTCCTGGGGGTGGTCCAGCACGAACCGGGCCGCCAGCTTCAGTTGCGACGGCATGGTCTCGAACCGCTCCACCAGGAGCTGCGTCAACGGACCTTCTCTCATTGCGGCGACCCAAATCTGTTGATGACGAGAGTATGACATGGCCTTCGCCAATGCAACAATTGGAACTTATTAATAGCGCGCATTCCAAATGGACTTTCATTCCGAGATTCACTAGCATGCCAATGACGGCGATCCGAGCGATGCCCTTCGCGGTCTTGTGATCTCGCCGTTCGAAGCGCGATTCAAGGAGTGAACGATGTCCGTGTCTTCCCTAAATCCAAACGCATCCAGCAGCCCCAGCGGGGCTGTCGACGATGCGATCGCGAAAATGGAAAAGATGTTCTTGCTGAACCTGAAGCTTCAGGTGGCGACGACTGAAATCGGCGTGAAAAACAAGGCCGCCGACAACATCACCCGCGGCAGCAAGACCTGAGTGACGAGCGCCGCCGGCCGGGGCCGGCGGCGCTTGAACCGCATTGTCGGAGCCGCTTTCCGAAGGCGCAGATCGGAAGGAAGGCCCCGATTGGGGATTGGGGACTGGATCGATGCCCACCGGATTGATCGACAAGGCTCAAGGTGAGGCGCATGCCCTGCGTCGGCCCTCGCCACCGCCGGCCGCGGATGTGAACGAGACCCGGTTCGAGCCCGGATCGGCCGTGGATTTCCAGGTGACCGACGGCCTCCACAGGGGGGCCAGTCTCGCCCTGGACGAGGCCGACTATACGATTGGCTCGGGAACGGATGCCGACATCGTCCTGAGAGATGCGGGGATCGCGCCTGTTCATGCGCGCCTGCGCTGCCGCGGGCGCCGGGTGGAAATCGAGGCCGTCGGCGGGACGCTCACCCTTCCAAAGGCGGAAATTCTGCCCGAAGGCCATGGCCGCCGTTGCCGCCTGCCGCTCGAAGTTGGCATCGGCGAGGCGCGATTTCGCCTGGGTTCCCGCCGTCGATCGGCGGTGGCGACGCGTTTGGGCGGCGGGACGTGGCTCGGGCGGTTGCTGTTCGCCAGCGGCGCGATCATCTTCGCGGTGGTGGGAGCCTCGCTCGCCCTGAACGGCCTGCCGAGCGCCACGGCATTTTCCTCCCAGGCCCATCGGGCCGAAGAGCCGCAACCGCTTGCGGCCAATTCCGAGAAACCGGCCGCGCAGCCGGCGGCCGTGAGCCTGACCGGCACGACCGCCCTGGCGAGCCGGGCCCGCGACGAGCTGGCGGGCCGTTTGGCCGATGCCGGATTCTCCAACCTCACGATCACCGCCGAAAAAGACCGCCTTGTCGTTTCCGGCGCGCTGCCGGCGCAGCAGGGGGAGGCCTGGCGGGACGTCCAGGCCCGCTATGACCAGGCCTATGGCGACCGCATTCCGCTCGTCTCGCGGGTCGAGACGGGCAAGCCGGTGCAGTCGCCCCCGCTCACATTGCGGGCGATCTGGTTCGGGGATCGGCCCTATGTCATCGCCAGCGATGGTGCGCGCTACCATGAAGGGGCTTTCGTCACCGGCGGCTGGATCATCGAGAAGATCGGCGAGGACGGCCTGCGGCTGGCCAAGAACGGCTCCACGCTGACCTTGAAATACCGATGACCCGACGACTTGATGCCATTCGCCTCGATGCCCCCAATCTCGGTTCGTCCGGCCAGGAGACGAACGTCAAGGGGTTGCAGGGGCCTGCCGTCAACCGGCGGCGGCTGCATTCGATCGAGTCACGCTCCGAAGAAACCGGCAAGGCGGGCAGGAGCGAGCGTTCGGAAACGGCGGCGCGATCGGCAGGCAAAGCGGCGGGGCCATCGGCTAAGCGCTCCCTCGACGACGAACTCCAGGACTTCATCATGCCCAAGGGAGCCGGCTCGGCCATCCTGCGCCGCTCGGTGCCCATTCTGCGCTACTGCATTTCCGACCTGGTGCCCCAACTGGAGGGGGGAGACCAGCTGCGCAGCCTCGCCCAATCGCTGATGGAAGAGGAAATCGAACGTCATCGCGACCTGATGGCACGGCTGCAGAAGGAAACCGACAGCTGACCGACCGGCAGGACACCGTGAAACTGCTGCACCTGCTGGGCTATCTCTATGGCCGCCACGGCCAGGTCAAGCGCGGCACGGCCTATCTCCTGATCGCGGCCCAGCTCGAGCCGGCGAATGCGGAAGTCCTGCAGACCCTAGCTCATCTGCTCGTGCTGGGCGGCGAGGCAGGCAAGGCGCTCACCACGATCGAAAGGCTGGAGGAACTGGAAAGCGCGGCTCACCCCGCCCTCGCCCTGCTCAAGGGCAGGGCCCTGCTGGCGGCGGGGCGCCCGGTGGAAGCGCGGCGGTCCTTTCAGGATTTTCTTGCGCAACGAGAGCTGAATGACCATGCCTGACCGCATTCTGACGTTCCTTGCCAAGGCCGCCAAACGCGCCGATCTCGTCATCGCGATCATGATGCTGGTCGCGGTGATCATGATGCTCATCCCGCTGCCGACCGAACTGGTCGACGTGCTGATCACCATCAATATCGCGATCAGCGTGCTGGTGCTGCTCGCCGCGCTCTACGTCACCCATCCGCTGGATTTCTCGTCGCTGCCGTCCGTCATTCTGGTGGCGACGCTGTTTCGCCTCGCCATCACCATCACCACGACCCGCCTCATCCTGCTGCAGGCCGATGCCGGCCAGATCATCACCGCATTCGGCACCTTCGTGGTCGGCGGCAGCATCGCCGTGGGACTGGTGGTGTTCCTGATCATCACCATCGCGCAGTTCCTGGTCATCGCCAAGGGTGCGGAGCGGGTCGCGGAAGTCGCCGCGCGCTTCACCCTGGATGCCCTGCCCGGCAAGCAGATGAGCATCGACGCCGAGTTGCGCAACGGCGACATCGACAAGACGGAGGCGCGCCGGCTCCGCCAGCGCCTCGAACGCGAGAGCCAGCTCTTCGGCGCCATGGACGGCGCCATGAAATTCGTCAAGGGCGACGTCATCGCCGGCATCGTCATCATCCTGGTCAACCTGATCGGCGGTATTGCGGTCGGGACCCTGCAGCACGGCATGTCGATGGGCGTGGCGGCCTCCACCTATGCCCTGCTGACCGTGGGCGACGGTCTGGTCGCGCAGATCCCGGCCCTTCTGGTGGCGGTGGCCTCGGGCACCATGATCACGCGCGTCGCCGGAGCGGACGGGGAAGGCGATCTCGGCGGCCAGATCGCCGGGCAATTGCTGCGCGATTCGCGCACGCTTGGCCTGGCGGCGGTCATCCTGGCCGGTCTCAGCCTCGTGCCCGGCTTCCCCACCATCATCTTCCTGATCCTCGCCGCCATATTGGGCGCCGGTGCCTATGCCCTGCATCGTAACGCCAAGGGGACGAAGGACGAGGAGCGGGCCGCTTCCGCGATCGCCTCCGATGTCGCGCGGTCCGGCATGGCTTCCGGCTCCCTTGCGGCCGCGGAAGGGCAGGAGACCCTGCCTTCGACCCGGATTCTGGTCCGCTACGGCAAGGGCACGCTGCTTGAGAGGGCTGCGCTGGATGAATATGTGGGCGGCATTCGCCAGCGCCTCTATGACGATCTGGGCGTCGAACTGCCCCGCATCGGCGTCTATGAAGACCCGGCCTTGCCGGGGCAGCATATCCGCATCGACGTGGAGGAGGCGCCGGTCCTCGAGGCGGATCTGCCCGAAGGGCGCATCAAGGTCGAGGGGGAAGCCGCCAACCTCGCCTTGCTGGGCCTTGACTATGAGGAGCGTCCTGCCGGGCCGCGGGAGAATGCGGTGTGGGTCGATGCCGGTGCGGCGCCGGCGCTGGCCGGGGCCGGGCTGGCTTCCTTCGGCCCGGGCGAAGTCGTCGGCAGATGGGCCGAGGAGATGTTGAAGCGCTATGCCGGGCATTTCGTCGGCATCCAGGAAACCCGGGCCCTGCTGTCGGAAGCCGAGGACGATTACGGCGAACTGGTCAGGGAAGCGCGCGAAGCCGTGCCGTTGCAGAAAATTGCCGAAGTGTTGCGCCGCCTGGTGGCGGAAAACGTGCCGATCCGCAATCTGCGCATCATTCTGGAAGCCTTGGTGGAAGCGGGTGGCCACGAGCAGGACCCGGCCCTGCTTGCCGAGCATGTGCGCGTCGCCCTGAAAAGGCAGATCAGCTTCCGCGCCGCCGACCGCAACCGCGTCATCGCCGCCTATGTGATGCAGCCCTCGGCGGAGGAACTGCTGCGCGCCGGCCAGCAATTGGCGGCGACCGGCGGCTTTGCCGGCCTGCCGGAGGAGCAGGCCCAATCCATCGTCGCGCAGATCGGGCGGGCTCTTCGGGAAACCGCGCCGGATGCTGCGCCGGTCATCCTGGCGGCGGGAGACGTCCGGCGCCACATGCGCGCCTTCCTGGCTCAGCACGGCATCGAACTCGCGGTTCTGTCCTATCAGGAGCTTGCGCCCGAATTCAACGTGCAGCCGCTCGCGACCATCACAAGCCTGCAGGGCCAGGGCGCTGCCCGGCCCTCGCTCGCCACCACCCGCCCGGCCAAACAACATGAGGGGGCCGCCTGACACGGGGCAGGCACGGGCGCCATCGACAGACGACAGACGACAGGAGAGGAACGGAATGACAAGTCACGGCAGGGCCGGCCTTTGCATGATCTCACATGCATCAGGCTTCGCCCCGGAAATCGGTTGGTCTTACCTGTATCGGCAACTGGCCGTGCTTGCCGCTTTCGCGCTTCTCCTGCTGGGCCTGGTGCAAGGCGCCCATGCCCAGACCATGACCAGCCTGCCGAGCAAGCCCAGCGTCGACCTCGCCGTGGGGCAGGGACGCCTGTTTCGCTTCAAGCAGCCGGTCGAATCCGTGCTCGTCGCCGATACCACTATCGCGGACCTGCAGATCGTCTCGCCGCAACTGGTCTATGTTTTCGGGCTGAAGCCGGGCCTGACCAACCTGATCGCGGTGACGGCCGACCAGAAGGTCGAGGCGACCACGGAATTCCGGGTCAGCACCGATCCCAGGCCCGCCCAGCGGGCCCAGAAGGTGATGCAGCCGCGCGGGGCGACCAATCTCACCATTTTCGGGGACCGCATCGTCGCCAGCGGCAATGCCGGCAGCGTCGACGAGGCGCTCGATACCGACGATGTCGCGCGCACCTATTCGCAGCCGGACCGGCCGCCGATCAACGACACCACCATCTCCGGCTCGCAGCAGATCAACATACGCGTGCGCTTTGCCGAGGTCTCGCGCTCCGAACTGCTGTCCTTCGGCGTCGATTGGGGCGTCTTCGCCACCTCGGGGAACTTCTCCTTCGGCCTGTTGAAGACCGGCGGCGTGAGCGAGGGTGGCGGCAATCTCGGCCTTGGCCTGCGATCCAATGCCGTCAATGTCAGCGCCCTCATCGAGGCCCTGCAGCGCAACGGCATCGTCAAGATCCTGGCCGAGCCGAACCTGACCGCGGTCACGGGCCAGACGGCGAGCTTCCTCGCCGGCGGCGAAATTCCCGTGCCGATCCCGCAAAGCCGCGATACCGTGACAGTCGAATACAAGTCCTTCGGCGTCTCGCTCAACTTCACCCCGACGCTGCTCCCCAACAACCACATCGCCATCCACGTCAAGCCGGAGGTCAGTTCGATCTCCGATTCCGGCGGCGTCAGCCTCAACGGCTTCAACCTGCCGAGCTTCGTGGTGCGGCGGGCAGATACCACGGTGGAGGTGGCAAGCGGGCAGACCTTCGCGATTGCGGGGTTGTTCCAGCAGAGATTTGCCAAGAGCCTGCAGAAATTCCCCTTCCTGGGCGACGTGCCGGTGCTCGGCACGCTCTTCCAATCCGAGCGTTTCCAGCGCGAGGAAACCGAGCTGGTGATCCTGGTCACGCCCTATCTCGTCCAGCCGGTGCGAAGCCATGACCTTGCCACGCCGATCGACCGGCCGGCCCGAAACAAGAAGGCCCGCAAGCCGGCGAACACCGCCGGCATGGGCCTCATCGTGAAATAGGAAGGACGGCAGCATGCACGCGAATTTCCTGCGGGCCGGCCTTTGTCGGGGCATGGCTTTGGTCGGCCTGATCGCATTGGCCGGCTGCTCGGCGGGGCCCACGGCCGATTATTCGCCCGGCTACAGCTATGTGGCGACCAATGCGGGCCATGGTTCGGCCAAGGGTGCGACAGGCTCGGTGCTGGTGCCCGATGCCTGCCTCGGCCCGCCGGCCGATGTCCAGCGACCGGCCTGGGGCACGGTGGAAGCGGCCATGCCTGATCTCGGGGCCCACCTGCCGCCGGGCTGCGCCAATGCCTACAATTTGCAGCGCATGACCGAAAGGCAGAGTGACCTCGTCGAAGGCCGGCGCATGGGTCCGGCCGCCGGCGTCACGACCGCGCGTGCGGCGCGAAAATATCTGCTGGGGGAGAAAGAGGGGGATGCATCCTCATCGGAAAATCTCGGCGGTGCCGGCGGCAGTGCGACGCAGCAGTCCTCCGACTAGGATCGGATCCCGGTCCAGGGAAGCATCAGGCCATGGCTTAGCTGGCGCTGGCCGCGCTATTCATCAGGCCGAGCGCCTCGGCGCGCTCCTTGGGGCTGGCCTTGGCGCGGATCGAGCGGGTGCGGGCCAGCAGCGCGTCGACCTCGCCGCTGGAAAGACCGACGGGCGGGGCGGCGCGGACCTGATTGTCCTGGCCCAGCAGGCCGTAGCAGACCACGAGGTTGCGCTTGTGATGCAATTGCGCGTCCGGAGCGGCCGCGACCTGCTGGATGAACGGCATCGCCTTCGATGCGTCGCCGGCGAGGGACGCGGCGAGCGCTATGTTGGCCTTGATGTCGAGGTCCGAGGGCGACAGGGCAAGGGCGCGCGAAAAGGAGGCCTCGGCCGCGCCGGTCTGGCCGGCGACGGTCTGCGCCACGCCGAGCCGGTTATAGGCGCTGGACGTGTTGACGATCTGCGCGCCTTCGCCGAGGGCGCGGAGCCCGGCCTCGTTGTCGCCGGTCGCCATCATGGCCGAGCCCAGACCGACGAGGGCCTTGCCGTCCTTCGGCGATTTCGCCAGCGCGGTGCGGTAGGCGCTTATCGCATTGGGGTAGGAGCCGGCCCGAACATAGGCATCGCCGACCTCGACATTGGCCGTCGCGGAGGCGTCGGGCGCGGCGGCTGCCCGTTCATAGAGGGCGAGTGCGGTTCCTTTGTCGCCATGCGACTCGACATCGGCGGCCAGCCGCATCAGGCGCGAGGATTGGGTGTTCGAAGCACTGCCCAGACCGACAGCGGGCGTGTTGGCATTATGCGCCGTGGTGCAGGCCGAAAGCACCATCATCGCAAAGACGGGACAAAACGCCGTGCGCAGCCGCATGCCGATCCTCCTGAAAGCCGCGGGATCATATCGCAAGCCTCCTGGCGCGGAAACCATATACGCAGGTCATCCACGAGGAACCTTGGAGCCGCGCAAAGCCGCGCAGGAAATAGCGTGCTCGCGCATGGTATAGGGCGCTGACATGTCGCAGGAAAGCGAAGAGAAAAAGCTTCCCGCTTCGGAAAAGAAACTGCGCGATGCACGACGCAAGGGGCAGGTTTCCAACAGCCGGGACCTGGTTTCGGGCTTTTCGATCTTCGCGGCGCTGGCATTCCTCTATATCGCCGGCTCCGGCATCATGGATCGCATCAAGCAATTCGCCGAGCTTGTGGCGAGCGCCCAATCGGCGCCCTTCGCCCCGGCCGCCAGCGCCCTGATTCACCAGGCGATGCTCACGCTTCTCACCATCGTGGCGCCGCTGGCGGGGGTCGTGGTCGCCGTGACGATCCTGGTCAGTACCATCGCAACGCGTGGCCCGGTCTTTTCCTTCGAGCCGCTGAAGCCGCAATTCGAGCATGTCAATCCGGCCAAGGGCCTGAAGCGCATCGCCTCCATGCGCAATGTCGTCGAATTCGCCAAGAGCCTGATGAAGACGCTGCTGCTGGCGGCCGTGTTCGTCGCGATCATGGCGGCGTGGCTGCAGCCGCTCTTCGAGGTTCCCGGCTGCGGCCAGTCCTGCCTCGAGCCGACACTGCTCGCCATCCTCACGCCCCTGGGGGCAGCGGCCGCGCTTGCCTTCATCGTCGTCGGCCTCATCGACGTGCCGATCCAGCGCGGCCTCTTTCTGCGCGACATGCGAATGACGAAAACGGAATATAAACGCGAGCACAAGGATTTGGAGGGCGATCCTCAGATTCGTCAGGAACTTCAGCGCCAGCGCCGCGACGTAGCCGGTAGGTCCTACAGGCTCGGCCTCGCCAATGCGGTGTTGGTCGTCGCCGGCCGGGACCATCTGGTGGGCCTGCGCTATGTGCGCGGCGAAACACCCGTACCGGTCGTCGTCGGCAAGGGCGAAGGGGCGGCCGCGGCGGGCCTACGCGCGCAAGCCCGCGACCTTGATCTGACGATCGTCGAGGATGCGGCCCTGGCCGAGGCCCTGTTCGCGCGCACGGCCCCCGGCGCCTATGTCGAGCCGGACTATTTCCCGGCCATCGTCGCCCATCTGGTCAAGAACGGGCTGGTCTAGCAGTAGCAATCTCCATTTGAACGGAATTCGGAATGTCGCCCTTCGGTCGACGAACTCGGACAATGTCGACCGGGGGGCGACTCCGTGTTTCGAGCGCCTCGTTGGGAACGTGCATCTGTCGGACTACGGCGGCGCGCCGGTTGTGGCTTCGGCTTCGACGGGTTTCTTCAGAACCGGTCAGGCCACGGGAATGGCGATGCCGAGTGCCGCAAGCGCGACATCGATCTGCGCGACCGAAACCGGCCCGGCTTCGCCCTTGCGAACCTTGGAGGCGGTATTGTCGATATGGACGGTGACCTCGCCCGAACCGTAATCGTCGGGAGCCGTGAAATCCTCCTTGGCATTGAAGCGCGAGGGATCCGTATAGGCTGAGTCGGACGACGACGTCTGCGGCAGCTTGGAGGCATCGCCCTTAAGGCCGGCGAGCGTATGGTGCAGGTTGCTCACCAGCGTGTCGCGCGCCGCCTCGGGCATGGCGTTGATCCAGTCGATGAAGGCCTGCCGGCTGGCGGTATCGTTCATCTTGAAGCCCTTGAGCTCGCCATATTGGATGAGGAGGGGCACGGGGCTGTAGCCTTCGCGGCTCTGGTTCCTCAGGGCGGTGGCGGCCTCTTCCGACAGGCCGGCATGCTCGAGGAAGGCGGTCGCGTCGGCGGTTTCGAATTCGTGGTTGTCGCGGTTGCCTGCCACGACGAACTGGGCGATTACGGCGCCGATGACGACCGCGAGCCCGATCGGGCCGAAGGCGGTGCCGGTGCCGAGCGCCGCCATCACCGTGCCGCCGCCGGCGACGAGGGAGAGGCTGCCCATCGTCGGGTCGCCCGCCTTGAAATAATCGACGGCGTTCCAGACATCGAAGACCGCGCCGACGGCACCGAGCACCTTCACGGCCGGCTTGCTGCTGGATCCGAAGACCTCAACCGATTTGTTGCCGCCCGAGAGAAGGCCAAAGCCGTGCGAGATTTCGATCACGCGCTGGCTGACGCCGGCGGCGTCGATCACCATTTTGAGCCCGCCCTTCCAGGTGGGGTTGTTGGCAAAATTGACGCCGGAATTGGCCAGGCCCGCCAGGGTGGCGGCGGCGCCGATGATGCGCAGGATCTTGCCTGGCGTCGTGTCGTTCCTGAAGGCCTTGATGCCATCCCTGTCGGTGATGTCGTCCAGCCCCGCATTGAGCTGGCGCATCTTGCGCTCCACCTCGGCGGGGGCGTCCCCGGCTTTTGGCAGTGAATCCTCGACCAGCTTGATGGCCTTGTCGAGATCTCCCTGCTTGATGCCGAGCATCCTGGCCATGCTGCCGTCCTTGAAGGAGACGAGCGCATCGTCGACCTTCTTGAACGTTGCCGGATTGCCTGGGTCGAAATCGGCGAAGCTGGGGATCACGGTGCGCCGGATCAGCTGGGTTGCAGCTTCCTCGACGATCTTGCGGCCGCGGTCGGTCAGGCGCAGCGTGCCTGCGAGCTTATCGAACTTGGGCAGGCCGAGCAGGGCCGGCTCCTGCGTCAGCGTCATGTTGAGCGCCATCGCGGTCTTGTCGTCGGCGAGCAGCTTGGCGACCGTGTCGTTGGCATGCTTCTGATACGAGGCGAGTTCGGGCGGCAGATGGCCCAGCTGGTCGATCTGGACCAGGAGCTTCTTGCCGTCCTCGCGGACCTGGGCGGCGAGATCCTGCTCCTTCTGCTGCCATTGCGTGCCCTTGCCCGTCTTGTAGTCGGCGATGGCCTGGGTGAGCTGCTCGGGCGTCATCAGCGGACCCTTGCTGGCGATCAGATATTGCAGCTCCTTGGTGTGTTCCAGATAGGCGTCGACATCCTTGTTCACGGTGCCGGCCGCGAATTGCTGCACATTGGGCGTGATGGTCTCATCGACGGGATAGCCGAGGGCGAGGGGGTAATCCAGGCGCGAGCCGCTGGCGATGGCCTGGGGGATGGAATTGATGTTGTAGCTTCCGATCTCGGCGAAGCGTTCGACGACTGCCGAAGCGCCCGGAGCATCGCCGATCTTGTCGATGATCGCCATCAGGTTCGACAGGCCTTCCATGCCGATGAGATCGGTGCCGATCTCGCGCTGGCGCGTGGCATTGGCGGCCTCGATGGTGGGCAGGGCAGCCTGCATCAGCCTGACCGCCAGGTCGGGGTCGGCCTTGTCCACCAGGCCGCGCAGATTGTACATCACCGTCGCGGCATCGCCCTGGTCGCTGGTCGCCGTCTTGGGGTCATAGTTCTTCAACGGCTGCGTTGCCTGGTCGGCGGCTGCCTGGATGAGGGGCAGCACATCCTGTGAATTCGCGATGGCCTGCCTCACCTCGGGTGTTGCCTTGGCGTAAGCATCGGCCAGTTTCTTGAAGGCGTCGCCTGGGCTGCCCGCGGTATTGGCTTCATCGATGATCTTGCGGGCGGCTGCTTCCACCTGCGGCCCGGCATGGCCGGACGGGCGCAGGGCAATGCCCAGCTCCTTGCCGGCGGCCTCGATCGCCCTCAGCGCAGGACCGCCATCCGTCCAGTCGCGGTCGAAGAGGCGCTGCAGGGCGGCCGGCCGCTCTGCCTCGGGCAAGCCGGCCAGATAGGCCTTGGTATCGACCGTGAGTTGTTTCTGCTCGGCCGCGAAATCATAGGTGGGGTCGTCGGAATCCGCGCCCTTGTTGCCGCGTTCGTAGAGGCCTTTTGCAAAGGCCTCCTCCGGATCACTCTCGAGGCCGCGTTCGCGGATTGCCGCTTCGGCACTGGCCTTGGCCGGCCCGCCGTCCGACCAGTCATAGCCGGCGATCCGCAACGCGGCTGCCTGGCGCTGGGACGGCGGCAGGGCATCGAGATAGGCCCCGATATCGGCCTTGATCGCCGCGCGGCCGGCATCCAGCTCCTGCAGGGAGATGTCGTCCTGGTAAGCGAGTTTGTTGCCCTGGCCATAGAGATCGTCGAGGAAGGCCTTCTCTCCGCTCGGTGCGCCGTCGGCGCCGGCCGGGGACCTGGCGACCAGCTCGGGCGCGCTCTCCGGGACGATGATCACATCATTGGGGTGAATCGCCTCGCCATTGGCGTCGAAATGGCCCTTGTTGGCCGCGAGGAGGTCCGCGAACTTCACATTGCTCTCGGCGGCGATCTTCCACAGGCTGTCGCCCTTTTCGACGACGACCGTCTTCTCCGTCTTCGGGTCGAGCTGCTTGGGCCCGCCGGCATCGGCCCGTTCGCGCACGGCCTTGTCGATCTGCGATTCGAAGAATTTCTGCTGCTGCGGGGGCAGCGCGAAGCTCACATTCCGCATCGGGTCGAAGCGAAACCGTGCGTTCGGATCTATGCGATAAGACATGCTGCATCACCCCGCCAAGATCAGTCGTGCCATGGCAGCAGCGCGTCCGCCGCGAGCGGGCGCGCGGCCAGTTTGTGGATGGCAATATGGCCGGGGGTGGATGATGGTTTGATGACACGCCGGACCTATTTGGCGAGGAGCCGGCAGGTCCTGCGAGGCATGTGCATCCGACACGCCGTTGCGCGCAAAAGGTCCGAAGAGGTCGAGCGCCGCCTGTGGCAGGCACTTCACTGGGCGCGAATTCGATCCAGATTCTTCTTGTCGTATCTGTATGTCGCGGCAAGGGAGGCGCAGTTTCGCGGCGTACCCTTCTGGTCGGAGGAGCGAAGCGGTGCCCCCATCTCCAGGCATTTGTCCAGGCGTCGCTTGGTGTCCGCCGCCTTGAGTTCGGCGGATTTGACATCGTCTGCCTTCATGTCAGCGGCATTGGACCTGAAGGTGAAGCAGCTCTTCGAAGGGCTGGTATTGCCGGCGTAGTTGCAGTTTCCGAAGGTGAAATAGATGCGGCCGCCGACATCCACGACCTCGTAGCCCCCGACATTGCGCTGATAGGTCACCTTCTGGAATCGCCGCAGTTTGATGCAATCGGAAGGAAGCGGGCGCCCTGCCTTGATCTTGTCGAGGGAGACGAAAAGCGTGCAGGCAGGCTGTTCGGGATACCGCGTATATTTCTCGCCGAGCATCTGAGCTGATGCCGATGTTGCTGCCGCAAGCGACAGCGACAAGATCATGACGAGAGACGAACTATGCATGACTCGCTCCTACTCCTCCATGGTTGCACAAATGTGATCACCCCGGTGTGGAGTAAGTGAGGCCTGAGGCCGCCCGCGAGGCCTCGTACCCTGATTTTAACGGCCGAGAAGTCGCATTTCAGCCTTGGATCCGGTTCAGCACGGCGTCGCAATGGTCGACGAAGGCATCGGCATGCTCCTTGCCGAAGCAGAGGGGAGGCCGGATCTTCAGCGTGTTGCCATAGGCGCCGGCGGCGCCGATCAGGACACCGCGCTCGCGCAGGCCGTTGATCATGGCGCTCGCCGTTTCCGGCGCCGGCGTCTTGCTTTCGCGGTCCGTCACGAATTCCAGGCCGATGAACAACCCCGCGCCGCGTACTTCGCCGATGGCAAGATGTCGGTTGGCGATTTCCCGCAGGCCGTCGCGCAGATAGCGGCCGACATCGCGGGCATTCTCGATGAGGCCTTCGTCCCTGATAACATCGAGCACGGCGAGGCCCGCGGCAGCAGCCACGGGGTTACCGCCGAACGTGTTGAAATATTTGTCGCTGGCGTTGAAGGCGGTGAGCAGATCCGGCCTCAGTGCCATGCCGCCCATCGGGAAGCCGTTGCCCATCGGCTTGCCCATGGTGACGATGTCGGGAACGATGTCATGGCGCTGGAAGCCCCAGAGAGCGTCGCCGGTGCGCCCGAAACCCGGCTGGACCTCATCGGCGATGAAGAGGCCGCCCTGGGCGTGTACGACGGCGACGACCGGTGCCAGCAGGCCCGGCGGATCGGCATGGACGCCATCGCTCGAAAAGATGGTGTCGGCGACCATGCCGGCAAAGCGGATGCCCTTGTCCGCCATGTCCGCGATCGCCTCGCTCACGGCGGCTGCCATCGCCTTGCCGGGATGTTCGTCCGGCTTGCGATAGGAATCCGGTGCCGGCACGGTACGCACATGGGGCGCCAGCGGGCGGCCGGTGCGCGAGGACGGCGAGATGTCGGTCACGGCTGCCGTGTTGCCGTGATAGGCCATCTCGCTCACGATAAAGCCGCTGCCGCCGGTGGCCGCCCGGGCGACCCGCAGGGCAAGGTCGTTGGCCTCGCTGCCGGTGCAGGTGAGGACCACATTGCCGATCGGCTCCGGCAAGCTCGCCAGCAGGCGCTCGGCATAGCTGTCGACGACCGCGTTGAGATAGCGCGTGTGGATGTTCAGCGTGCCGACCTGGCGCCTGATCGCCTCCACCACGCGCGGATGGCAATGCCCGACGGAGGGGACGTTGTTGTAGACGTCGAGATAGCGCCTGCCGTCCGCTCCCTGGATCCACACGCCCTCGGCGCTCACCGCCTCGATTGGCTCGCGATAGAACAGCACGGCGCCGCGCCCGAAAGTCCCGAGGCGCCTTGCCACGGCACGGCGCGTCTGCTCGTCACCCGGCTCGGCCGCCTGCGGATCATAGGCGTTGAGGGCGAGGATTTCCTTCTCGATCTGCATGGCAGGGTCCAGGCGGGTTCCGGTGCGGCTGACGGGCATCTTCAAGGGGAGACGAGCACCTTTGCAACTACCATCAAATTGTGTGTGAGGTTCCACAATCTTCAAACACGCTCAGCACAGATTTTGCAGAATATCGGCATCTCCTTTCGGAATGCTGCGAGGATTGTACGAAAAGCGACATCGTTTTTATCCATTTGGTCAAGAAACGGAACAGTTCAAGGCGCGGCGGTACCATGTGGATGTGAGGAAGGTTCCGCATTTTTTGTGGACATTCCACATCGATCGCGACAAGATTGGAGGAGAGGGCCTCCAAGTCCCATTTCCAGCAGCGACGCCAACCGGTGGGGTAATCGATGGCAAGCGATGCGCCGTCCGCGGAGAAGGAAGACAGATATCCCCGTCCGGCTCAGCCAAGCCAGGAACGGGACCGACTGTCGAAGGAAGTGCGCCAGCAGCGCATCATCGCGCAGCTTTCCGCCGCGCCGACCTTGCGGGCCTCGGAACTCGCCGCCGCGCTCGGTGTCTCCGGCGAGACCATCCGGCGCGACCTGCTCGAACTGCATGAGCAGGGCCTGATCAACCGCACCTATGGCGGGGCTTCCCGTCCCTTCGCGCACGAACCCTCGCGCAGCGATCGACGCCATGTGATGATCGCCGAGCGCGAAGCCATCGCCGCTGCCGTGTCCGCCATGATCCTGCCCAAGGAAGTGCTGATGCTGGGCGGCGGCACCACCACCTATCACGTCGCCCGTTTCCTAGCCGCGCGCAACCGCGACATCACCGTCATCACCCATGACTTCGCCGCCGCGATGGCGCTCGGCACCAATCCGACCATCCGCGTGCTGTTCTGCGCCGGCCGCCTCCACGCCAGCGAGGGCTATCTCCTGGGCTCGCAGACCATCGCCAGCATCAATGGTTACGAGGCCAATCGCGCCATTGTCGGGGCGACGGGCCTGGGGGCTCGCGGCATCTACGATGCCGACGAGGAGGCGGGCGCCGTCTATGCCGCCATGGTCCAGCGCGCGGCCGAGGCGATCGTGGTGGCCGATCACGCCAAGTTCGATCAGCTCGCCGTTGCCATCTGCTCGCGCTGGGATGCGATCGACCGCCTCGTCACCGATCGGCAGCCGCAAGGCTCGCTTGCCGGTGGTCTCAAGGAGGCCGGCACCGAGATCATCGTGGCCGGTCCGCGCAACGAGAATGCCGGGGAGGGGACACGCTGACCCTCACCAAGGTGGCCGCAGAGCCACCGACAGGGCGGGGCCGCACCCGATGCGGACCGAACGACAACAAGACCGAACACCATCCATACAGACCGAACGGGGCCACCTCATGCATCATCCTGCCACTCGCGCCCGCTCTGCGGCATCACGGCCGATCCATATCGGCCGGCTAACCCTGGAAATCACGCAGGCCGAGGGGGAGCGGATCTGCAATTGCGAGCCGGTCAAGGGCGTGGGAGAAGCCTGCTACATGCTCTTGGTGCCCCTGAGCGGGACGCTGCACTACGCGCAGGCCGGCCGCACCGGCAGTGTGGGGGCGGGGGAATATGTGCTGCTCAGCCAGATGGAGTTCCACGAGTTTTCCGCCCCGGCGAACGCCTCGCTCATGGTGCTGCGCATTCCCACGTTGGAATTGCGGGGCCGGCTGACATCCGTCGACGATCACATCGGCCGCCGCTTCGGCGCCAATGTGCAGATGACCCGCCTCATGGTGGAGCTGCTGCGCAGTGTCGCGGAGGTCTTCGCCGATTGTCCGCCGCCCAATCCGGAAGCGCTCGCCACCGAGATCTTCAGTTTCGTGGCGCTCGCCATCGGTGCGGAGGATCGCGGTTCGACCGTCGATGTGCGCAATGCGCGCTATCACCTGCGGCGGCGCATCTTCGAGTTCATCGAGAAGAATCTGGGTGACCAGGAGCTGACGCCGCGCAAGATCGCCGCCAGCAGCAGGATCTCGCTGAGCTATCTCTACAGCCTGTTCAACGACGACGACACCACGGTCAGCCAGTTCATGCAGCTCAGGCGCCTGCAACGGGCCTATGAATTGCTTGTGGCCGATCCGGGAGGACGCCTGACGGTCTCGGAGATCGCCTATCAGGTCGGCTTCAAGAACGTCTCGCATTTCTCCCGCAGCTTCAGCCGCCAGTTCAACATGGCGCCGCGGGATGCGCGCCGCGCCGCCCAGGAGACACCGGAGCCGAAGGCGCCGCTGCCTGCCGTGGAGACGCAGGAACGCCTGCCGCGCCACCGTTTCACAGGCCACACCCTGCAGGCTTCGCCCTGATCGTGATTTCCGGGTGCGCGGACCAGACGTCTGCATACCCGGGGGCAAACTCAAATCTGCCGCAACCAGCTTTCCCAGCGCGGGTCGTACATCACCTGGCGCGCGCGCATGTATTTCCACACGCCATATTTCTGGTAGTCGAAGTCCCAGCTGTTGAGCTTGCGGTTGACCACCGCCCAGCTTGCCCATTTGACGTCGGCGAGGGCCCGGTTGAGCATGACCCGTGCCACCATATCCGGCCGCACGGCGCCGCAATATTGCTCGATCAGCTCCAGGGTCTTCTGCTCGTCATAGAACATTTCGGCGAACAGCACGCCGAGCTCATAGGCCCGTTCATTGTTGGAGGCGAACTCGTAGTCGATCAGTTTCATCGGCCGCGAGTTGGGCGCTCCGTCGGCGCTGATCAGGAAGTTGCCGGGCATGGGATCGTTGAAGCAGGGCACGAGATCGAGCCCGGAGGCCAGGAAGGCGGCCTTGGCCTGGCGGTAGCGATGCTCGATCCAGGGCATGGCCGGCGGGAAATGGGCGCCGAGTTCGCGGCCCTGCTCGATATGCTCCTCGATCATGTCGAAGATGGTCTTGGTCAGCGACAGGGCAGGGCTGGCATGCAGGCGGCGATAGATGCCGAGCACGTCGGCCTGGATGGCCGGGTCGGAGAAGTCGGCATTGGTGCAGGCCCGGTAGCCGTCGAGGAATTCGCTGATCTCCAGGCCATCCGCCGCATCGAAGAACACCACTTCCGGCGCCACGTCGATGGCATGCGCGTTGCGCGCGGCTTGGTTGGCGGCGACGCGGTCGATGAACATTTCCGAACCCGCCCCGGGCACCTTGATGAAATAGCGCCTGGCGTCGCCTTCGATTTCCGCGACCCAGTTCTGGTTCATCAGCCCGCCAACCAGGGCGGTATAGTGCACGCTGCGGCCCTGCCAGAACGGTACCCTGGCAATGGCCGCCTCCAGGCGGTGTTCGGCTTCGCTGGCGGCCTCGCCGAGGCGTTTCTTGACGGACATCAGACCCTCCGCAGCGCTTCGCCGAAACGGGGCGAATGCACCGCCATGCGGCAGCGCACCAGGCGCCAGCTGGCGAATTTATGGAATTCCAGGGTGTTGCGCGGCGAGCGGGCGGCCACGAGGGTGCCGATCAGACCCCAGCGCAGATCATCCGCCACGCCATAGAGCCAGGCGCGGTTATAGGCGGCCTCGTCGAAGCCGCCCTGGGTGCGGGCGAAGGCGTCGCGCGCCTCCGGCTCCTGGTCGAAGGCTTCGGCGAGGAAGCTGCCCATATCTTCGAGCGGGTCGGCGTTGCCGGCCCTGTCCCAATCGACCAGGCGAATCTCGCCGGTCTCGCTGATCATGATGTTCGAGACATTGCCGTCGCCATGGCTGGGCACCGGCGCCCTTCGGCCTGATGCCATCACCTGCCCGGCATAACGCAGTTCCGCCAGCAGCCAGTCCGCATCGGCAGGCAATTGGCCTTTGGCCGCGCGGGCATCGCGATGAAAGCGCTCGATCTCGTCGAACACGCTGCTGGTGCGGCTGAGCGCGGCGCTTTCCTGGAAGCGCCCTCGCGCTGCCAGGACGCGATCGACGATGTCCTGGTCGAGCAGGCGTTCCAGGGTGGCGGTACGCCAGCCGGCGTCGAGATCCTCCATCACGAGGACGCCCGTATTCTCCTCCGCCAGGAAGACACGCGGACCGATGCCGAGCTCGGAAGCCCGCCGCGCCGCCTGGAAGGCGCAGGCGATATCGATGTAGAAGGCGGCGTCGGGATGCATGAGCTTGACGAACAGGCTCTCGCCGCTCGCCTTGTCGCGCACCCGCCAGGGCGAACCGTCGACGCCCCGCCAGCTCGGTGAGGCAAGCACCGGTATGGCAGGCTCCGTCGTGATCGTGCGCGCCGCCCAGCCGGGCAGCTGTCGGACATGGGCCTCCGCCCGTGCCCGCTCCTCCTCGAACATGCTCATTCCGTCGTCGGCCCCCGAAGCCTCTGTGATATCGAAAGGAATCGCAAAGGCATGTCGAAACAAGGAACTAGGGCAGGAGCGTTTCGCTCGACGCATTTTGCCCTAGCGATGGTGGTTTTGGAGGCGATGGCGCAGGCCATTGCCCCGATCCTATCTTCGCCGCGAAAGGCCGTGGTGAGGATGCCTGATGCTCCATGATTTCTTGTCCGGCAGACCGTGCCCCTACCCGAGCTTGAGCAAAATCCGTTAGGTCGAGCGATATCACCGGCGCTCGAAATCGTGCCGGAACAGGGAGCCTTCCATGTCCATCAGCAGCCTTGTCGCCATGAGTGTCGGTGAGATCGTCGACGCCTACGCGGCAGGGGAGCTTTCCCCGGTCGAGGTCACGCGCACGGTGATCGAGCATTCCGAGGCGACCAATGCCGCCGTGAACGCGCTCTTCTGTCTCAGGCCGGAGGAGGCGCTCGCCACGGCCCGGGCCTCCGAGGCCCGCTATCGGGCCGGCACGCCGGCCGGTGTGCTCGACGGCATCCCGGTCACGGTCAAGGACAGCGTCGCCATGGTGGGCTGGCCCTATAGACACGGCATCGCCGCCAATCGGGACCTGCCGGCTTCCACCTACAACGCACCGCCGGCCCTCGCCCTCATGGAAACCGGCGCCCCGATCTTCGCCAAGACGACCATGCCCGATTGCGGGCTGATGGCCTCCGGCATCAGCTCGCTACACGGCATCACCCGCAATCCCTGGGGCCTGTCCTGGAATACCGGGGGCTCTTCGTCCGGCGCCGGCGCCTCGGTCGCGGCCGGCATGGGTTTCCTGGCCGTGGGAACTGACATCGCCGGCTCGGTGCGCCTGCCCGCCGCTCATTGCGGGCTCGCCTCCCTCAAGCCGAGCCACGGCCGCGTGCCGCACCTGCCGCCCGATACCATGCGCATGGCCGGCCCGATGGGTCGGCGGGTCGAGGACATCGCCCGCATGCTGAGCGTGCTCACGCGTTCCGACGAGCGCGACACCTGGAGCTTCCCGGGCGACGGCCTGCAATATCACCGGCATCTCGAACGTGACCTCAGGGGACTGCGCATCGGCGTTCTCACCGATATGGGGTTCGGGCCGAAGCCGGAACCCGCGGTGCATGCGGCCGTAGAGGCCGCAGGCCGGCTGCTGGAAGGCGCAGGAGCGATCGTCGAGCCGTTCGTCTCGCCGCTCGACCAGGATGCCTATGCGCCGATCGATCTCTACCTGCAGGTCCGCGGCTTCGTCGAATGCAGCGACCTGCCGCCGCATGACGGCAACGGCATCAACGCCTATGTGCGGGATTGGGCGCAGCAGGGAGCTTCGCATTCCGGGGAGGATCTCTTTCGCAGCCTCGGTGCCATCACGAGGATGAAGGCGGCGTTGCTTTCCGCCTTCGAGGGCTGGGATTATGTGATCGCCCCGACCCTGCCCGTGGTGAATTTCCCTGCCGAGGAGCCGGGTGTTTCGCGGGAGGTGCCGCTGGCGCACACCGTCTTCACGGCCCTGTTCAACCAGACCGGCCAGCCGGCCTCCACCGTCTGTACCGCCTTCGACGAGCGGCATCTGCCGATCGGCATCCAGGTCATCGGCCATCGCTGCGACGATCTCGGCGTCTTGCAGGTGACCAAGGCACTGGAGGACCTCAGGCCGATCACCATGGACTGGCCGCTCCAGCCCCGAGCATGAGGCGCCCATGACCTCCACACTGAACCGCCTGCTGGAAACCTTCGCACGGATCGGCGCCACGCCCGACGGGGGTGTCTGCCGCCTGACCGGAACGCCTGAAGACGGTGGGGCGCGGGCACGGCTTGCCGCCGAGATCGTCAGCCGCCAACTCGGCCTGCTTGTCGACCCCATCGGCAACATGTTCGGCGTTGCCGCCCTGGCGCCGTCGTCGCAGGAGGCGGTGATTGTCGGCTCCCATCTCGACAGCCAGCCGACCGGTGGGCGCTATGACGGCGTTTATGGCGTGCTGGCGGGCCTGCTGGCGGTCGAGGCTGTCGCCGCCCGTGCGGCGGCCGAGCCGGGCAAGGCCAAACGCAATCTGGTTGCCGCCAACTGGACCAATGAGGAAGGCGCCCGCTTCCAACCGAGCCTGACCGGCAGTTCCGTCTTTGCCGGCACACTGGCGCTCGACGCAGCCCTCGGCCTTGCCGATGGTGCCGGCGTCACGCTTGGGGAGGCGCTGGCCGCCATCGGCTATCGCGGCACAGCGGATCTCTCCCTGGCGCCGCGGCGCTATGTCGAGCTTCATGTCGAGCAGGGACCGCTCCTGGAAGAGAAAGGCGTCGAAATCGGCATCGTCATCGGTTGCTGGGCGGCCCGCAAACTGTCGCTGGTCTTTCATGGCGAGCCCTCCCATACAGGGCCGACGCGGATGGCGCGCCGCCGTGATGCCCTGCGGGCAGCCGCCAGGGCGATCGAACTGCATCATTGCCTGGTCGAACTCGGCGGCAGCGGCGCCCATGCTTCGGCGGCGCGCATCACCGTCGATCCCAATTCACCCAATGTAACGCCGTGCCGGGTTCAGGTCTGGTTCGAGTTTCGCCATGAGGATGCTGCTGTGGCCGTCGCTTTGGGCGATCGCTTCCTGGCCGAGGCCAGGGCCGCGGTGGCATCCCTGGGCGTTGATATCGAGATCGCGGTCGACGAGCGTCGCGGCACGGCAACGCTCGATCCGCATGGCGCGGCGCTGACCGCTGCGGTCGCACGGGAGCTGGGCTTCTCCGCGATGGAAATGAAGACGATCGCCGGCCATGATGCGCTCGCGCTCAACAAGCGCATGCCGGCATCGCTGATTTTCGTGCCGAGCCACAACGGCCTCAGCCACAACCCCGCCGAATTCACCGACGAAGCCGCGCTGGACAAGGGGCTGGCAGTGCTCACGGACGTGCTCTGGCGCATGGTGACGGAGGAGTAGGGGGGAATTGTCTCGCAGAATGGGGCGCGGATAGCCTTCTCCCCTTGTGGGAGAAGGTGCCCCGAAGGGGCGGATGAGGGGAGAAACGCGACCTTGCAAGTGTCGCGCCGACACCCCTCATCCGACCTCGCTCCGCTCGGCCACCTTCTCCCGCAAGGGGAGAAGGCTATCCGCGCTTTATTCTAAACCGTTCGACCCACTCAAGCCGCCGCCGACTTCTCACCCGCCTCGATGTCGAGCAGGTGGCAGGCAGCCAAGCTGCCCGGGCGGTATTCCCTTAATGCCGGCGTCTCCGTGCGGCAGCGCGCGAATGCCTTGGGGCAGCGGGAGGCGAAGCTGCAGCCGGGCGGGATATCGATGGGGCTCGGCGGTTCGCCTTCGAGCAGATAATCCTGAGGGTCGAACGGCTTTTCCTCCAAGGTCGGCGCGGCCGAAAGCAGGGCCTTGGTGTAGGGATGCTGCGGCTCGAAGAAGAGATCGTGGTTGTCGGCGATCTCGACCATCTCGCCCAGATACATCACCGCGATGCGGGTGCACACCTTCCGGACCATGGCGAGGTCGTGGGAGATGAACACATAGGTGAGATCGTTCTTCTCCTGCAGGCTCGAGAACAGCTCGATGAGCTTGGCCTGTTCGCGCTGGTCGAGGGCGGACAGGGTCTCGTCGAGGATGAGCAGCTTGGGCGAGAGCACCAAAGCGCGGGCGATCGAGATGCGCTGGCGCTCGCCGGTGGAGAGGGCGTTCGGCAATTCATCATAGAGCCGCGGCGACAGGCCGACCTCCTGCATGGCGGCGATGACGCGCTCGTGCAGGGCCTTGCCGGAATGGCTGCCGCGGATCAGCAGGCTTTCCTCGATCATCCGTCCCACCGTCGTGCGCGGCGGCAGGGCGTTGTAGGGATCCTGCAGCAGGAGCTGGAACTCGCCGCGCTTGGCGAGCAATTGCTGGGCGGAGAGCGTGCGCAGCGAGACGCCGCCGAGGATGATGTCGCCCTTGTCGGGCGCCTCCAGCCAGGCGAGCAGGCGGGTCAGGGTCGACTTGCCGCAGCCGGATTCGCCGACGATGCCGAAATTCTCACGCGGCAGGATGTCGAAGCTGACGCCGCGCACCGCCTGGATGTGGCGGTAGGTGTTGAAGGTGCCACGCTTGCGGGCGAGATAGGTACGATGGGCCTCGGCCACCCGCATCAGCGGCGCGTCACTGTCGTTCCGGCGCGAGACCGGCTGGTCACGCGTCGACCAGATGCGCGGCACGCTGGCAATGGCACGGCGGGTGTAGTCGTCACCGGGCGCCCGCATCAGCTCGGAGAAAGGCTGTTCCTCCACCAGGCGGCCTCGATGCAGCACGGCCGTGCGGCCGCCGAACTGGCCGAGCGTCGCCAGCGAAGACGACAGATAGATCGTCGCCATCTTGTGGCGCTGGCAGAGGTCGTGCAGCAGCGCCACAATCTGGGCCGCGATGGTGACGTCGAGCGGCTGGGTGATGTTATCCGCGATCAGCACGGCCGGTTCCGCGCAGATGGCGTCGACGATCATGGCGCGCTGCATCATGCCGCCGGAGAATTTGGAGGGATATTCGAAGTACCGCTCCCGGGGGGAGGGGATGCGGACTTCGCTGAGCAGTTGCACGACGCGCTCCTGGCATTCCTTCCTGCTCCAGGCCGGGCGCACGCTGCGCAATTTCTCGCAGATCTGCACGCCGACGGGCTGGGTCGGGTCGAGCGAGCTCTGTGGCTTGGATCCGATATAGGCGATGTCGCGGCCGACGATGAAGCTGTTGCCGGCGGAATCCGTCGTGACGTCCTTGCCCGCGAACAGCACCGAGCCGCGACGATAGGCGAGACTCTCCGGCAGCCAGTTGGCGAGGGCGCGGGTCAGCACCGTCTTGCCGGCGCCGCTCTCGCCATAGATGCCGAGGATCTCGGCGCTATGGAGCGTGAGCGTGATGTCTTCGAGCACCGGCGCCTCGTCGCGGGGCGAACCGACGGTGAGATGGCGAGTTTCCAGGATCGGCGAATTGTCCATCTCAGGCGCCTCCATAGATCTTGTTGCGCGCCTTTTCGAGGGCGGATCCCATCAGGTTGATCGAAGTCAGCGCCAGGGCCAGGAACACGCCGGGGCTGGTGGCGATCCACCAGGCATTGATGAGATATTTGCGGCTGTCGGAAATGATCGAGCCGAAGCTCGGCGTCGGCGGCTGGATGCCGAGGCCGAGGAAGCCGAGGATCGCCTCGAAGATCATCATGCGGGCGACGTCCAGCACGGCGACGAAGGCGATGGGCGGCAGGATGTTGGGGGCGGCATAGAGCAGCAGGATGCGCCAGTCGCCGGCCCCGAGCACGCGCAGGCCGCGCACATACTCCTTGCCGCGCTCGGTGACGGCGGCGCTGCGCGCGACGCGGGCATAGAGCGGCCAGCCGGAGAGGGCCAGCACGATGATGATGGTGTGCACTTCCGGCTTGGTCACGCCCAGGATGGTGATGGCCAGGATGATCATCGGGATCGAGAGCTGCGCATCGGTGATGCGCATGATGACGGTGTCCCACCAGCCGCCCTTGAAACCGGCGAGCAGGCCGAGCCCGCAGCCGATCAGGAAGACCAGCGCCACCGTGACCACGCCGATCAGCAGCGAATAGCGCAGGCCGATCAGGCAGCGCAGCAGCATGTCGCGGCCGAGCTGGTCGGTGCCGAGCGGATGCAGCCAGGTCCATTTCTCGCCGAGGAACAGAGGCGGAATGAACTTGTCCTTCACCACCATCTTGGTGGCGGAGATCGAGGAGAGTTCCGGATAGATCGCCGAGACGAGAAGCATCGCCAGGAAAACGAACAGGCCGACGCGAAAGCTCGGCATGGCCCAGGCGCTGGCCAGGATGCGGCGGCTGATCGACTGGGCCCGTTCGAGGGTGGGCGCGGCGTCGCTGGTCATGGTGCTCATGCTCAGATCTCCACGCGGGGGTCGATGAGATAGGCCACGAGATCGACCAGGATGTTGATGAAGACGAAGACGGCGCTGGTGGTGATGGCGATGCCCTGGATCACCGGAAAGTCGCGGCCGAGCACGGACACCACGGTGAGATTGCCCAGGCCCGGATAGTCGAAGATGTATTCGATCACCAGCACGCCGCCGATCAGGGTGGAAAGCTGAATGCCGAGCAGGTTGACCAGCGGCACGGAAGCGTTGCGCAAAGCGTGGGAATAGACGATGCGCCGGCGCGAGAGGCCGCGCACCCGGGCTTCGTCGATGAAGGGCGCCTGCATCACCTCCCCCAGCGAGGTGGTCAGCGTGCGGATGATGAAGGGCGAGATCTCGACCGCCAGCACGAAGGCCGGCAGGAGCACATAGCTGAAGCCCTTGTAGCCCAGTGCCGGCAGCCAATCGAGCTTCACCGACAGGAACAGGATCAGCACGATGGCGAGCCAGAAATTCGGGATGGAGACGAAGAGTGACTGCACCCCGAAGGCCAGCGCATTCGGCCAGCCATGCTGGTTGAGCCCGCCGGCAAGCCCGATCGGAAAGGAGATCAGCAGCGCGAAGACCAGGGCGACGCCCGCGAGCTGCAGGGTCAGCGGCAGGCGCTCGAGGATGAGGTCTGCCACCGGTGCCATCTCGGCCTTGGTCGGATCGACATATTGCCCGCCCGCCGCGACGCCGCCGCTGCGCGGCCTGATATAGGACTGGCCGAGATCGCCCTTGGCCAGGCCCATCATGTAGCGGCCATACTGCACGATGATCGGGTCGCGCAGGCCCATCTTGGTGGCGACTTCCTCGACGACATTGTCCGGCGCCATGCCGCCGACGATCAGGCGGACGGGGTCGCCCGGGACCACGCGCAGCAGCGTGAAGATGATCAGCGATGTCAGGGCCACGATGAGCAGGCCCTGGGCGATCCGCTTGATCAGGAATTCGACAATCAGCATCGGCAAACGGTCTCAAGCAATCGCGTGACGGATAGTGGCCCGCCGGGATCCCCATGACTCTCCCCTGGAGGGAGAGGACAAAAAAGAGGAGCCGGCCGGGGGGACCGGCTCCAGTCCCTTGCGGCTCAGGCCAGGTTTGCCTTGCTCATGTCCTGCATGCCGTTCGGGTAGATGTAGAGACCGTCGAGCTTCTTGGAGTAGGCGTGGATGAACACCGAGGTGAACAAAGCCAGCGCCGGCGCCTTGCGCGCGATGATCGGCAAGGTTTCCGTCTGCAGGATTTTCTTGCGCTCCTCGATCGAAGCGGCATTGCGCTCCTTGTCCAGCGCCGCGTCGATTTCCTTGTCGACGATGCCGGTGATGCGCTTGGAGGAGGAGTGGAAGTGAGTGCGGATCACCAGGTCCGGTTCGGGCGAACCCGTGCACCAGCCGCAGTCGATCATATGGCCTTCGCCACCGCCCGGCTTGTCGTAGAGCAGGTTGCCCCAGGCCGCGACTTCCAGGGTCTGCAGGTTCACCTTGAAGCCCTGTTCCTCCAGCATGCCGGTGATCAGCTCGGCATATTCCTTGGTCTTGGGATAGAAGCCCACCGAGGAATAATAGGTCAGTTCCGGCAGGCCCTCGCCCTTGGGGAAGCCCGCCTCGGCCAGCAGGGCCTGGGCCTTGTCCGGATCATATTCGGGATAGTCGGCGACTTCGGTATAGCCGAACTTCACCGGCGAGATATGGGCCTTGGAGAAGGTGCCGGAGACGCCGAGGACCTCCAGCACCTGCTTGCGATCGATCGAATGGCAGGCGGCGAGGCGGATGCGCGGATCGTCGAAGGGCTTCTTGGAGCAGCGGAAGAACAGATATTTGTTCTCGACCGATACCGCCTTGTGGATGGCGAAGCGGTCGTCCTTGGCGATGGTGTCGACCTGCTCCTGCTCCAGCCGCTCGATGATGTCGGCCTGGCCGTTGAGCAGGGACAGCGTGCGCGTCGTGGTGTCGCCGACGAAATGATATTCGACGCCCGGGATCTTGGGCGCGCCGAATATGAAGTCGGTGTTGGCGGCCAGGATGGTGGTGTCGCCCTTCTGGTCGACATATTTGAAGGGGCCGGTGCCGTTCATGCGGGCCGAGAGCTGCGCCTTGTTGGCGACGTCCTTGGCCGCCATGATCGGCAGGAAGGACGAGAGATAGTAGTAGAGCGCCGCCGGGTAGCCATAGTCCTTGGTGTTGATGTGGCAGGTGTGCTCGTCGACGATATCGACCTTGACCGGGCCTGGATACCATTGCGCCGGCCTGTCGGGCTGGGAGCCATATTCGTAGGTGGCCTTGACGTCGGCCGAGGTGAAGGGCGTGCCGTCGTGGAACTTCACGCCTTTGCGCAGCTTCACCTCCAGCGTGTAGGTGTCGATCGGCTTGAGAGACTCGGCCAGCTCGAACACCAGCTCTTCTGGATTGTCCGGCTTCATCGGCGCGCGCGTGAGATAGCCGAAGACGAAACCCTCGACGATGAGCTGGCCGAGATTGGTATGGGTGGTCGGATCCCAATTGCCGGTCAGCGCTTCGGCGCCGAGGAAGCGCAGCGGCCGGCCTTCGGCGGCGAAGGCCGAGTTGACCAGGAAGTCGGGGTTGACGCGGCCGAAGCCGAAGGCGCCGGCTCCAGCCAGCGCGCCCAGCATAAGGTCTCTGCGGTTGATCATCTCTCGTTCCTCTGAATGGGGGCGCAGAAGTTTTTCGGGCTCGCCTTCCGATCCGACGCAGTGCCGAGCCGTCCCGCCTTGTCGTTGGCGGGTGATGAAACTCTAGACCAGATGGCGCCGGAGCCTGATGCCTGCCGCTCCACGATTCCATTGCTGACCCTTCTCGCGCCATGCCCAATGAAAAGGCATGGAAACTGGGGTCTGTATCGACGCGGCTGCCGGCACAGGAATGGAGGAGTTCGGGCAATAGCCGCCACGTGCCGGGCCGGCCTATGATCGGGGCCGAATCGTGTCAGGGAACCTCGGCGATGCCGTCATTCGAATCCATCAATCTGAAGGGGATCGTCTCGGATCTAGACGGGGTGGCCTATCGTGGCAGCAGCCCGATTCCCGATGCCGTCGAGGCCTTCCGGCGCTGGCATGCGGACGGGATTCCCTATGCCTTCGTCACCAACAACGCCACCAAATCCGCGGCCGATTTTGCCACCAGGCTCACGCGGATGGGAATTGTCGCCGAACCGGAACAGGTCTTCTGCGCGGTCTCGGCCACGGCGAGCCTGATGCGCAGGCGCTGGCCTGCGGGAGCGCGGGTCTTCGCCATCGGCGAACGGCCCCTGTTCGAGGTGCTGGAGGCTGCCGGCTTCACCCCGGCGGGGGACGATGCCGAGGTCGTGGTGCTCGGCTTCGACTATCAACTGAACTACACGAAACTGAGCACGGCGGTGTGTGCCGCACTCGGCGGAGCGGCGGTGGTGGTGACCAATCCCGACCTGCTGGTGCCTATCGAGAACGGCTATGAGCCCTGCGTCGGCGTGCTGATGGCGGCCGTCCAGGCGGCGGTGCCATCCTGCCGGCCGATCGTGGTGGGTAAGCCCGAGCCGCTGATGATCGAGGAGGCTCTCGGCTTTCTCGGCACGCCTCGGGACGGGACGATCATGATCGGCGACCAGATCGCCACCGATATCCTGGCCGGCCAGCGGGCGGGCCTGCGCTCCGTGCTGGTGACGACGGGCGTGGCGGTGGCCGCCCGGACGGATGTGACGCCGGATCTCGAAGTGGCGAGCCTGCTGGAACTGATTGCGGATTGAACCTCGTCATCGGCAGACGACGCTATCGGCTTTGCTGGAAAACGGTTCAGGTGGCCAGGGCGCGCCATGTCGGGCACCCTGGCCCTATGAAACCGAAGACTATTGATTGATCTCGGGCTCGACAAGCCGCGCCAGATTGCGCAGCGAGTCCTGCCAGCCGAGATAGCAGGCCTCCGGCGGGATGAGGTCGGGGATGCCGGCCTGCTCGATGTTCAGTTCGGTGCCGCAGGATACTTTCTTCAGCGCCACCGTCACCACGATCTCCCCCGCGAGATTGGGATCGTCGAACTTGTCCGTGTAGCGCAGCCGCTCACCCGGCACGAGTTCGAGATATTCGCCGCCGAACGAATGGCTATGGCCGGTGGTGAAGTTGCGGAACGACATCTTGAACGTGCCGCCGACCGCCGGCTCGAACTGATGCACGGTGCAGGTGAAGCCGTTCGGCGGCAGCCATTTGGCGAGGGCGTCCGCTTCGAGGAAGGCCCGGTAGACCTTCTCGGGACTGGTCGCCAGGACGCGGTGCAGGCGGATGGTGCTGGGCATGGTCATGGTCCTCTTGGCTTGGAAGAACGCTCGTGGCTTGGAAAAAGCGCTCGGCTTGGAGAGAAGGAAGTCCTGGTGGAAAGCATCTTGCCATGCCCCAAGGACGAACGCTCTTCCGCCGGTCCGACAGAGCGGTGCAGATTTTTTCCGGGCACCGGCTTCTGCCCGCTGAAGCGTCCCGAATATCCGTTCCAAGATGGTCCGGCGGGTGCGGCGCGTCGGGTCCGTCCGGGAGACAAGGCCTGGGCCGGCCGCACCGGCTCAGCAGCAAGCCTCCAAGGCGAATTTCAACCGGAGGTTTGACGGTACCGGTACATTGCCTCTCAAAGCCGGTTTCCGCTATATTGTTCACTCAACCCGACAGTGATGGCCACAGATGGTTCCCGCGGCCACGATGGGCCGGGTGCGACACCATCGTGGATCGAGGCTGGGGAACGACATGGCGAGCTTCGTTCAGTTCCTGCAGCAGTCGGGCGTATACACTGCGCAAAACTTCATGATTGTTCCGTATGGTGGCTTCAACCTGGTCTGCCTGCGGGATGCCAAGGGCGTGCACCTGGCCTATGATCACGCCCGGCTGCAGATCGACGATATCAAGCTCGAGCAGGTCGAAGGCGTTGCTCAGGACTATATCGATGCGCGCTATGGGCCGCAGAAAAGCCAGGAGCGCGACGATCAGTTGCTGCGCCTGCGCACCGCGCTCTATGGCGCCATACGGCCGCAGGCGGGGGCACGCGCCCTCAAGATCCAGGCCAGAGGGACCGGCATTCCCACGCTCACGGGCACGCGCGGCAGCACGGTCATCAAGCTCGATGTCGCCATCATGCCGCGCAAGAGCTACTCGATCGCCTTCAAGTTCCTCAGGCATTTCGACCAGGCGGGCAAGGTTGTCAACGCAACGAAATTCAAGCCGGAGGACGCGTCCTGGTTCCTAACCCGGCTGAACTGGATCTTCGGGGCCCAGACCAACATCTTCTTCACGCCGGCCGGAGCCGACTGGATCATGGTGGAAAAGGCCCTGGGCCCGAAGATCATGCGGGACGTCTTCCGCCAGGACATCGTGCCGCTCAAGCAGCGCGGCGCCGATCTCACCTGCTTTCTGGTGGGCGACTACGATGCCACGGCGAGCGAAGCGGCCGGGCAGTTTCTGCCCGACGAGCAGGTCTGCGTGGTCGTCGACCAGGGCAATCCAGGGGTGTTCGACCTCGGCGAGGCGTTCATCGGTGTGATGGCGCATGAGGTCGGCCACTTCCTGCACCACAAACGCAATTTGGGGGGGAGCGGCCACCATGACCGCGGCGGCATCCTGCTTTCCAGCGGCCTGGAAAGCCTGTGGCTGGACAGGCAGCTCGTCAGCGATCTCAACGCCTGGACATAGCGCCCGGTTTCGGGCGTCCCCGCTTTTCTTCAGCGCTTCTTGCGAGGCCGCAATGCCGCGACCTCAGCGATAAGGCAGCAATCCGCCGGAAATCCGCACCGGGCCTTACGCCGGCAGGACGACCACCTTCGTTCCGACAGGCGTCTGGCCATAGAGGTGGAGCATGTCCTGGGTGAGAAGGCCGGTACAGCCGCTCGTAACGCCGGAGCCGATCGACTGTGGAATGATGGTGCTGTAGATCGTGTAGAGCGTGTATTTGCCGTTCTGATAGAGATAGAGCGTGCGGGCACCGAGCGGATTGTTCAGGCCGGGCGGCATACCACCCGCATATTTGGCGGCCTCCGGCTGGCGCGCGATCATCTCCCTGGGCGGCGTCCACACCGGCCACTCGGCTTTGCGCCCGACATAGGCTTCCCCATGCCACAGGAAGCCCTGACGGCCGACATTGGCGCCATAACGGGTGGCGATCCCGTCGCCCTCGATGCGGTAGACATAATATTTGCTCGGATCAACGATGATCGTGCCGGCCGCTTCCTTGCTGGGGTACTGCACTTTCCGGCGATAATATTTCGGGTCGATCTTGCTGACATCGACCGCTGGGATCGGGAATTTCTCCTCGGGCACCGCCGCATAGAGCCTCGCGGCCTCGGCGCGGCTCATACCGCCGGAGGTTGCGCAGCCGGCCAGCCCCAAGGCGCCGAGACCGACGGCGGCAGAGCCGACCAGAAACGAGCGGCGGCTGACGGGCCCCGATCCAAGCCCAAGCCGGGCGACCTCGTCCATCTCGCCGGCATCGGCAATTCCACCGTCCATGATCATGATTTGCGCGTTCCCATGTCCCGTTGCCCGACCGGAGAAGCCAGCGGCATCGGCCGCCGAGTGTCTCGCTGGGCTGAAATTGCCCTTAGACGGGCCGATTGGCAAGCTCCGGCCTCTGCCGAGCCCCCCACCATGCACCAAAATCGGCGGCCTCAGGCGGCGTCCCGGGACCGAGCGGGCATTCATGCCTGGCCTATGGTGACGGCAGCCCGCGGCTTTTCCAGTCGCTGCGCGGGACCGGACTGCCGACCTGGAAGGCGAAGGCGGTGACCTTGGTGGCCTGGGCATCGACTTCGCAACGATAACTCAGATCGTACCATTGCGAATTGGAGGAGAACGCCGCCTTGGCATCTTCGAGCACGCTGCCTTGCTCGAGTCGCTCGCGAGGCAGCATGTCCGGGATATAGGGAGGTGAGGCGTGCAGCAATTGCTCATGCAGCTCCGTGATGCAAAGCTGGCCGGCCCGCTCGCCGCGGGACATGTTGCCCATCGCAATCATTGCGTTGATGTCGTTGGACGTCTCCTGCGAAAACAATGTCTTGGCTTCGTGAAGCTTAGAACCTGGTTGAACTTGAGTCTGGAATTGAGATTGAGTTTGGGCAGGTGCAGCTGCCGTCTTTGTTGAGGCATCCGGCGGGCCCTGCTCGGTTGCAGCCGTCGTCACGGGCGGCGTTGTCGGGACAGGTGCCTGAGCCGGATCAGGTCGGGCCGGGGGGCGGGCAGAACCGGTTTCAGAACTGTTGCCATCCCAAGCTTTTCGGGGCCCACGGTCCTTGTCGCCAAAAAGAAATACCGGCTTCACGATAGGCTGCGTGCCCTGCTGTTCATCCGCCGCCTTGGGTGACAGTGGTTTCGCCGCACCGTCTGCCGGTGGCGGCGCGGGCTTGGTTGGTGGCGGAGCTTCGGCTTTCGGTTTCGGGGGCGGTTCGATCGATTGCACCAGGTCGACCGTTATCGCCTGCTCCTCCTTCAGGGGCGAGACCAGCGATCGCGGCAGGATGAGCGCGGCGACCAGCAAATTGAGGAGAAGCGCGGCCAGCAGGCTCCACCTCCACAATCGCTGATCCGGCTGGTCGTTTCTCATCCCGAAAGATGTGGAGTGAAATATCGGCGGTATCAAGCGCGCCGGCCGGCCGGATCGAAATATCCGTCCGGCGGGGAGGGCGGCGTGCGGATGCATGCCGGCGCTCGGGCATGGCGAGACAGGACTCAAGCCTTACGGATTTACCCACTTGTTTTTCGGGTTCTTCAGCCAATCCTGATAGTGCCGGATGATGTCGTCGCGCGTGATCTTGTAACCTTTTCTCGCGGCGGCTGCCTCGATATTGTCGATCATCATCTTGCCCATTGCCTGCATCACCTGGTCGGCGTCGGGATTGCCGGTGGTCCAGCTCGTCGGCCAGCCCGTATAAGGGTTCCAGGGAACCGGTACGCCGCCCAACTGAATGGGCGACAGATTGTCGGACGCGATCTTGAGCCCCATGGTGCTCACATAGGCAAAAGCTGCGTAGGGCGCGGCGTGATCGAACGCCTTGTCCCAGTCGATATTGGGTTGATCGAGCGCATCCAGGATCCCGGGCGGCTGCCATTGGAAGGTGACGACCACGGAGCGGTCGCGTTCGTCCTCGTCGAGTGATTCCAAGTGGGGCCAGGTATCGCGATAGAATGGATTGGCGGATACCTGCTGCTTGGCGCCGGAGCCGCCGGAGGTGAAGAATTTTGCCGATGAGCCGGCGAGCTTGCGCAAATATTTGTCGATGTTTGCCGCGCGTCGTTCGGAAAGACCGCTGTTGTCATATCTCTCCCCGCCAGTCCGGCTGGCGTGGCCTTCGACGCCGATCCTGAGCTCGGCATTTGCCTTGAGGAACAAGCGCATCACACCGTCTATCGCCTTCAGGTGCAGCGGCTTGGGCGCGTCGCTGCCGACATCGTAATTGTAGAGAAGAAAGAACGCGAAGTTCTTCATCGGCGCGGGCAGCCAGAGGGCGAGGCCGTCGCCGGTCTTGTTCGCATTGCCGGGTCCCTTGCCGCTAAGCTGGGCCAGGACCTCGTCGCGAATGCGAAGCCACTGGACCACGAGATTGTGGTCCGCCTTCGGGTCGAGCTTGCGCGAGATGCCGGTACGCGCGCGAAACCGGCGATCGGCCTCTCCGGCCACATAGTCGCGTTCGGGGGCGGAAAGTTGTTCGTAACGCGTCGACCAGACGCCGGGTATGTATTGGTCGGTCATGTTCGCTCCACAAGTCCGTTCCTGGGCGGAACGATCGGCCCGAGCGCATCGCCTGGCGAGCTGCGGGACCGATCGCTCTGTTGCGGGTTGGAGAAACCGAGAACGTCATGGAAAGGGATTTTGCGGCTGCTTAACCGCCTTCATGCATGAGATCGCGAGGCCCGCCCTGGCGGCTTATTTCAATTCACTCGCCGCCAGCACTTCCCTGCAGCCAAAAGCGGGCGGATCAGGGCTCCCTACCCAGGCGCACCGTTGCCGGATCACGCTATATTATGCCTCCGGTCCGATCCGTATATCCCCCAAAAGCGGGACCCCGGATAGGTATCGTCAAGGCCGGCATCTCCACCGAGAACGAGGGGCCCGTTTCGTGAAGCTCGTGCCGGCCGGCGAAGCTCTCATCCACGAAGTCTTGCTCGACGGCCGCAAATCCATACCGTGCTGGAGCAGCGCTCCGGCCATGCGCGCATCGATCAACCGGCTGATCTGCTCGACGAGTGCGCCACGTTCGCAATGAAGCCTAAAACGGCCGTGGGTGAACCGGTGACCGCGCCTGCTTCAATCCTGCACGAGCTGCCCGGCGGAGAGGAACTGCTCGCCTGGTTCGGCGGCGTGCCGCGCTTCCATGATGGCCATTTGCTGGAGATCGCCTTCTTCGGCAAGGGGCAGGGGCTCATGCGGATCCATGCCTGGATCCTCACGGACAAGGCCGATGACGACGGCCATCTGCTCGCCGAAAAACATGCCGTCGTCACTTTCGCCCTGGAAGGCGTGAGCACCATCGAGTGCAGCGATTTCGACATGGTCCCGGGCATCATCTTCGAACTGGATGTCACACGGGTCGAGCAGGGCCTGCGCTTCGAATGGAGCGCGAACTACGGCGTGGATGGCACGGTCACGGCTCGGCAGGCCCGCATCACGCTGGAGCCAGGCAAGCCCTGACCGGCGCCCATCGCGCGTCGGGCCGCGGCTGGTTCACCCCGCTACCTGGCGAGTCGAACATTCATAGATCCTGCTTCCCGTGCGGGCGTCGACGCCCTCCAGGCTCACTTCGTAGCCCCAGAGGCTGCGGATATGACGCAGCGTCGCGTCGCGGCTGTTGGGCTCCAGCACGATGCCGTCATTGACCTTGTGCTGCAGGCGCAGTTGCCGGTCGCCCAGCAGATCGACGTCCACGACCTGGATGTCCGAGCGGTTCGCGCCGATATCATAGCTGTGGGCGAGGGCGGCGCGGACATTCTCATAGCCGCGCTCATTGTGGATCGAGGCGACTTTGTAGAAGGATTCGTTGGCGGCGTCGGACAGGACGAACATCCGCCATTTGCGGATCAGCGTCGGGCTGAGATATTGGCGGATGAAGGACTCATCGCGGTAATTGGCCCAGGCGTCGAGCAAGACCTCGCGCCAATTGCCGTTGCCCGCAAATTCGGGAAACCAGTCGCGATCTTCCTGCGTCGGTTCGGTCGAGATGCGCTGGATGTCCTGCATCATGTCGAGGCCCAGCGCATAGGGATTGATCCCGGAAAAGCGGGGATCGTCATAACCCGGCTGGAATACCACGTTGGAGTGGTTGCGCAGGATCTCGAGCATCGCGCCTTCGCTGATCCGGCCCCGGTCGAACAGCGCGTTCATCAGGGTGTAATGCACGAAGGTCGCGCAGCCTTCGTTCATCACCTGGGTCTGGCGCTGCGGATAGAAATATTGCGCGATGACGCGGACGATCCTGAGGATCTCGCGCTGCCAGGGTTCGAGGATCAGGCTGTTCTTCTCCAGGAAATAGAGCAGGTTTTCCTCGGGAAGATTGAGAGCCTTCTTGCGTTCGGGAGAGCCGTCCCTGGCGTCCTCCGCTTTGTCCCCGCCCTTGGCGGGCGGCAGCGTGCGCCAGAGATCGTTGTAGGTGCGCTCTTCATATTCCAGCCGCTCGCGCACCCCCTCGCGCTGCTTTTCCGAGGAAAGCTTGGGCGGGCGGCGATATCTGAACACGCCCTGTTCCATCAGCGCGTGGGCGGCATCGAGAATGGCCTCCACCGCAGCCACGCCATGCCGTTCCTCGCAGCGGGTGATGAAGCCCTTGGCAAAATCGAGATAGCCCAGGATCGCGCCCGCATCCGTCCATTGCTGAAACAGGTAGTTGTTCTTGAAAAAGTGATTGTGGCCGAGCGCCGCATGGGCGGTTACCAGGGCCTGCAGGGCCATGGTGTTCTCTTCCATCAGATAGACGACGCAGGGGTTGGAATTGATGACGATTTCATAGGCGAGTCCACGGCCGCCCTTGCGATACATCAGTTCCTGATGGAGGAAATGCTTGCCGAACGACCAATGCCGGTACATCAGCGGCATGCCGACGGACGAGTAGGCGTCGAGCATCTGTTCGGAGGAAATGATCTCCATCTGCACCGGATAGGTATCGAGATGGAGCTCCTCCACCGCCAGCGCCTCGATGGCGTCATAGGCCCGCGACAATGTCTTGAAATTCCAATCCGAGCCGGAGAACAGCAAGTCGGTGTTGGGCGCGTGCTTGGGCGTCGGCTTGGGCATCGGCGCTCCTTTCACCCGCCCTGCGAGGCGGGCTGCCTGGTGAAGAGCTGGCGGAAGACCGGGTAGATGTCCGAAGCCTTGGCGATGCGGCTCATCTGGAAGTTCGCCCAGCGTTCGGTGACGGCCGCATAGGCCTGCCAGAGCGAGGTTCCGTTCTCGGTGCCGCCGAAGATATGGCTCTCGCGCTCGTCAATGATCTCGACATAGGCGAAATATTGGCACAGGCGCATGATCTCGCCGTCCAGCAGCGCGATGCAACGCCCGGAATCGGTGGCGATGTTGTCGCCGTCCGAAGCCTGGGCGGCATAGATGTTCCATTCATTGGAGGGATAGCGCTCCTTGATGATACGCTGCATCTCTTCGAGCGCTGTCGAGACCACGGTGCCGCCGCTCTGGGTCGAATAAAAGAAGGTCTCTTCGTCGACCTCCTGGGCCTCGTGGGTATGACGGATGAAGACGATGTCGGTGCGTTCGTAGCGCCGCTTCAGGAACAGGTGCAGCAGGACGAAGAAGCGCTTGGCCAGATCCTTTTCCCGTTCTCCCATCGAGCCGGACACGTCCATCAGGCAGAACATCACCGCATTGGCGTTCGGCAGCGGCTGCGCGTCGAAGCGATTGAAGCGGATGTCGACGGGATCGATATAGGAGATCACCCTGCGCCGGCGCTCCAGCCGGTCGAGTTCCGCACGCAGCTCGGCGATGCGCTGCCGGGCAGCGGCACCGGCTGCACCGGAATCGAGCTCCTGCAATTCCTGGAGGATAACGTCCAGCTCCTCCTGTTTCGGGCGCTTGAGAGCAATTCGGCGGCCATGGCTGTTGCGCATGGTACGCCCGACATTGATGTTGGTCGGCGAGCCGCTCACCGAGAAACCGGCCCGCCGCGGCTTGACGATCAGGATTTCCTTGAGGTTGAGCTTGACCATGTCGGGCAGTTCGAGATCCTCGAAGAAGAGGTCGAGCACCTCTTCGCGAGTCAGCACGAAGCGGAAATCATCCTCCGAGGCAGTCAGACCCGGAGCCGAACCCGATCCGGCACCCTGATTGGGCTTGGAAACCCTGTCGCCCGGCGCGAACTGCTTGTTGCCGGGCAGAACATGATGACGGCTGCCGCTGTCCCGCGCCTCGCGAAAGGTCGGCTCGCTCGTGCCGTGCACCGGCATCGAGACGGAATGCTTGGCATCCACATCCGCGATCTTGCCGGTCTTGATCTGATCGCGGATGCTCTGCTTCAGCTCGGCTCGCGCACGACGCAGGAAGCGCTGGCGATTGCCCAGGCTCTTGTCCTTGGGGTTGAGGCGGCGATCGATGAAGATTGGCATGGGGACACCACCCGGCCGGGATCAACCCGCCTTGTTTACACGCATATACCAATCCACCAGCCGACGCACCTGCCGCTTGGTGTAGCCGCGCTCCACCATACGCTGCACGAATTCCGTATGCCGTTTCTCGGTGACGCTGTCCTGCTTGGAGCCGAAGCTGATCACCGGCAGGAGATCCTCCACCTGCCCGAACATCCGCTTCTCGATGACTTCGCGCAGCTTTTCATAACTGGTCCAGGCCGGGTTGCGGCCATGGTTCTTGGCGCGGGCGCGAAGCGTGAATTTCACCACCTCGTTGCGGAAATCCTTGGGGTTGGCGATGCCCGCCGGCTTCTCGATCTGGGACAGCTCCTTGTCCAGCACCTCGCGGTTGAGAACCTGGCCGGTATCGGGATCCTTATAATCCTGATCCTCGACCCAGGCATCGGCATAGGCGATGTAGCGGTCGAACAGGTTCTGGCCATATTCCGAATAGGATTCCAGATAGGCCTTCTGAATCTCGTGTCCGATGAATTCGGCGTAGCGGCTCGCCAGCTCCGACTTGATGAAGTCGAGATAGGCCGTTTCCGTCTCCTTCGCGAACTGCTCGCGCTTGATCGCCTCCTCCAGGATGTACATCAGATGCACGGGATCGGCGGCCAGTTCCTGGGTGTCGTAGTTGAAGGTCTGCGACAGGATCTTGAAGGCAAAGCGCGTGCTGACGCCCGTCATGCCCTCGTCGACGCCGGCGGCGTCGCGATATTCCTGAACGGCCTTCGCCTTGGGATCCAGTTCCTTGAGATTTTCGCCGTCATAGATGCGCATCTTGGTGTAGAGCGGCGAATTGTCGAACTCGGCCAGCCGGGTCGATACCGAGAATCGGCTGAGAATGTCGAGCACTTCCGGCGCACAGGGGCTGCTTGCCAGTTCGCTTTCGCGCAGCAGCTTCTCGTAGATCTGCCTTTCCTCGGTGACACGCAGGCAATAGGGAACCTTGACCACGAGAATGCGGTCGAGAAAGGCTTCGTTGTTCTTGTTGCTCTTGAACTGCAGCCATTCCGACTCGTTGGAATGAGCCACGACGATGCCCTGATAGGGGAAGGCGCCGAAATTCTCGGTGCCGTTGTAGCTGCCCTCCTGGGTGGCGGTCAGCAGGGGGTGCAGAACCTTGATCGGCGCCTTGAACATCTCGACAAATTCGAGCAGCCCCTGGGTCGTGCGGTTGAGCCCGCCGCTGTAGGAATAGGCGTCGGGATCCGATTGGCTGAAATGTTCCAGCTGGCGGATATCGACCTTGCCGACCAGAGCCGAAACGTCCTGGTTGTTTTCATCGCCGGGCTCGGTCTTGGCGATGCCGATCTGGCGCAGCCGCGAAGGCACCAGCTTGACGACGCTGAATTTGGAAATGTCGCCGGACAATTCGTCGAGGCGCTTGGCCGCCCATGGGGAAATCAGGCCGTTCAGACGCCGCCGTGCGATGCCATATTTGTCTTCCAGGAGGTCGCCCATCCGGTCCGGATTGAAGAGGCCGAGCGGCGATTCGAAGATCGGGCTTATCTTACCGCCGACCTTGAGCGTGTAGATGGGGCGTTCTTCCATCAGCTTCTTCAGCCGTTCCGCAAGGGAAGACTTGCCGCCGCCAACGGGACCGAGGAGGTAGAGGATCTGCTTGCGTTCTTCCAGGCCCTGGGAGGCATAGCGAAAATAGCCGACGAGACGCTCGATCGTATCCTCCATGCCGTAAAAATCGGCGAAGGCCGGATATGTCTTGACCGTGCGGTTCGCGAAAATCCGCCCGAGGCGCTCGTCCTTGCTGGTATCGACCAGTCTCGGCTCGCCGATCGCGTCGATCATTCGCTCGGCCGCGGAGGCGTACATCGACGGGTCCTCGCGGCACGCCAGCAAATATTGCTGGAGGCTCATCTCCTCCTGGGCCGCGTTGGTATAATGTTCCGCAAACAGGTCGAAAACGTCGCTTCTCTCAGTCATGGCAGCCTCCCATGGTGGCTGATCGGGTCGACTGCGCCCTTGCTCACTCAACTGCAGGAAACCCGTAGAGTTCCGAGTGACTCACAAAGAACATCCGCTAAGATTGCGGCAGATTATGGTAGTCTGGTGCCGGTAAGTATTTTTATCCAGATGCGATCGAAAAATTAATGTTCGTCGCTCCGCCACCTCACGCTTGTGGCCATCGCCGCAAGTATGAATCGGCTGATCAACAAAGCTCAATCTAGCGCATCATCGTTGATTCGTCCGTGCATGTGCGCACCGTTCACAGCCAAAATACGCTGCCGGGGAACCCAGAAGGGTGGCGTGATGCAGAGGTGTGCTTTGCCGCCCCCGGCAAGCCGCGGCAAAGCGACGCGACCGGCGTCGGGGCAGCCGCCGCTGCTATCGATAGCGGGCAAAAACCTGGGTGGTCCCGTCCTTGCGCAGCAGCAGGACATCGTATGGCTCGGCATCGGCGCTGCCTTCGCCCATGCCGGGCGAACCGATGGGCATGTCGGGTACCGCCAGCCCGACCGCATCGGGGCGTTCGGAGAGCAGGCGCGCAATCTCGCGAGCCGGAACATGGCCTTCGATGACATAGCCGCCGATCAAGCCGGTATGGCAGGAGGCGAGATCCGGCTTGACGCCCGATTGGAGCTTGCGCCGCTGGAACTCCTCCGACGGAAGTTGCCGGACATCCGTCGCATAGCCCTGTTCCTGCAGATGGCGGGCCCAGGCGAGGCAGCAACTGCAGCCCCCGGTGGTGAGGATCTCGATGGCCGGCCCCGCCGCATGGGCAAGGCCGGGCAGGGAAACCAGCGCCGCAACCGAAAGGCTTCGAAGGATCTTCTTAACTGAATTTCTTTTCATTTTCAGGCTTTTGAATCGATAATTCGACGTAATTTCTGAAGTTTGGTCTCGCGCGGTTCGTGCATGTCCAGCATACTGGCGAACTTGCCATTGGCGTCCATCACATAGACGCCGGCGCTATGATCCATGGTGTACTCGCCGCCCTCCATCGGTACCTTGCGGGCGTAGGCGGCAAAGGCCTTCACCACGGCATCGGTATCCGCCCGGCTGCCGCGCAAGGCGAGGATGCGCGCATCGAACGAGGCCATGTATTGCGCCAGAAGCTCCTGGCTGTCCCGTTCGGGATCGACGGTGACGAAGAGGACGTTGAAAGCATCCGCGGCGGGGCCGAGCGTGCCCATCAGCTCGGTGAGATCGGAGAGGGTGGTCGGGCAGACGTCGGGGCAATGGGTGAAGCCGAAAAAGGCAAGATAGGGCTTGCCGGCCAGACGCGCATTGTCGATCGTCTCTCCCTTGTGCGAGGTGAGCCGGAACGGGCCGCCGACCCTGGCCATGTCGATGACGGGCCGGTCGGTCGCCGGCTTGGCAGCCTCGTCTTTCCAGCCTTGCGGCAGCACGGTATTCGCGGCGAGCAGGAGCGTGGCTCCGGCGACGGCGCTCCAAGCGGCGATGCGAATGATTTTCAGGACTGTCATCGTGCCCCTGCCAATTCCAACGTCAATTCCGTTCGGCTCCTTTGTCTCGGTGCGGTCCCGGTCTCCTGTTCGAAGGCGCGGAGCGTATCGGCAACCTCGGTCCTGAACCAGGACGAAGCCGGATCCTGATCGAGGCGGGCCGACCAGACCATCGAGACGGCCGGCAGCGTGAGATCGAGCGGAGCGGGGCCCGCCGCCAGGCCGAAGCGCGGCCCGTAAAGCTGCGCCATGCGCGTTGGTATCGTCGTGATCGTCGGGGAGGCGGCTACCGTCGCCAGCACGCTCAGAAACTCGGACGATGCCGATACCACGTTGAGCTTGGCATCGATGGCGTCGAGGGCGGCTTCAAGGCAACCTTGCAGGCTGTCGGTCAGCGTGACCAGCGCATGTGGCAGCGCCAGATAATCGGTCAGGCTGATCGGCATGCCGATATCGAGCTGGCCAGGATTGAAGACGCAGCTCAAGGCCTGCTCGAACAGGAATTGCGCCTTGTGGCGCTGAGCGACGGCTTGGAAGCAGCCGACGGCAAGGTCCAGGGTGCCGTCATCCAGCAGGCGATGGACCTCGTCGCTTCCGGTCTGCCGGCTAAGCAGCCTCACGCCGGGTGCGGCGCGGCGAAGGCGTGCCGTGAGCTCGGGTATCAGCAAGAGTTCGACCTCGCTGGAGAAGCCAAGGCGGAACGTGCGCTCTTCGGTTGCCGGCTCGAAGATCGAGGGGGCATGGAGAGCAGCCTGAATCTGTGCCAGCGCGACGCGGATGGGTTCGGCCAGGGCGAAAGCATAGGCGGTTGGCTGCATCACAGTTCCCACGCGGACGAAGAGCTCGTCCTGCAGCAGCACGCGCAAGGTCGACAGGCTGTGGCTCATCGCCGGCTGTCCAACCTTGAGACGGGTTGCCGCCCGCGTGACACTGCGCTCCTGCATCAGAGCATCGAAAGCCACCAGCAGGTTGAGGTCGAAGGAGCGAAGATCGAAATGGTTGATGCGCGACATGAGCCGTATCGATTTCTAATATGATCTCGATAGAGCTAAATCCTGCACCGGACAATGCCTTTCTTCGAGACGGCAGACGTCAAGCATAGGGAGCAGGATATGGAACGCGCCTTCGGATCCTATCGGGTCGGTGCAGCCACCATCACCAAGATTCCGGAGTTGGCACTCGATGGGGTCGACCCCACCCTTCTCTATCCCGATTACGATTCCGCCGCCGGAGCCGACGAAGCCCGAAGGCTGGGACCGGGATCGGTCGATCGGCACACGGGGCTGTTGCGCCAGAGCATCCACGCCTGGCTGGTGACGACGCCCGATCGGGTCATCCTCGTCGACACGGGCTCCGGCAACGACAAGGAACGGCCGGGCCTGGCGGTACTGCATCATCTCAACGAGCCGTTTCTCGAGCGCCTGGAGGCGGCGGGCGTCAGGGCGGACGACGTCGATCTGGTCCTGCTGACCCACATTCATGCCGATCATGTCGGATGGAATACGAGCTGGACGGGAGAGCATTGGGTCCCGACCTTTCCGAACGCCCGCCATGTCTTTTCCGCCCGTGAACGCGCCTATAACGCGGCGCTCGCCGCGGCGACGGGTTCGGACATGGATCTGCGGGCCGAAGCGGGCCTCGGTCCCATGGCGCGCCTGCCGCTACCCGGCGTCTACGAAGACAGCGTGGTTCCCATTGTCGAAGCTGGGCTCGCCCGCGAAATCACGGTGGATGGCTCGCAGGCGGAGGAGGGCTTCTTCTTCCTTCCCAGCCCCGGCCACAGTATCGATCACGCCTCGATCGGCTTTCGCTCCGAAGGCGAATACGCCCTGTTCTGGGGCGATGTGCTGCATCATCCCCTCCAGATTACCAGGCCAGACTGGAACTCGGCCTATTGCGAGTTTCCGCAGGCGGCCACGGCCTCGCGCCACTGGGCACTGAACCATGCCGCCGAGACCGGCGCCCTGGTACTGACCACGCATTTTGCAGAGACCTCCGCCGGCCGCGTCCGCCGCGACGGCAACGCCTTCAGCTGGCAATTCGTCTGATCGAGGAACCTGTCATGACTTCAACCGAAACCCCGTCGATACCGCACATCATTGTCCGGGCCCAGCTGATCGCGAGCGACACGCCCGGCGTCCAGCTGCAGCTCCTCAACAAGCGGCCGGACGGTATGAACACCTTCAGCCCCGAGCGAACCCTGGTGATGATGCACGGTGCGACGTTTTCATCGGCGAGCCTGTTCGACGTGCCCGTAGGCGAGGGATCGTTCATGGATGTATTGGCACGTGCGGGCTACGATGTCTGGGCCATCGATGCGCGCGGTTATGGTGGCTCCACCCGTCCGCCCGAGATGGAGCAGCCGCCCGAAGGCGGCGTTCCGCTGACGCCGGCCCTTACCGCGGCGCGGGATCTTGCCGCGGCGGTCGACTTCATCCGCCGCGAGCGTGGCATTGCGCGGCTCGGTGTGCTCGGCATGTCCTGGGGCGCGACAATTGCCGGCATCCTTGCCAGCCGGCCCGAAGCACCTGTCGAGAAATTGGTGCTGGTGACGCCCCTCTGGCTCTCGGAAAAGCCATTGCGCATTGATGCGGGAGGGCCGCTGGGAGCCTATCGCCTGGTGAGCCCGCGGGCTTTCGAGGCAGGATGGCAAGCGCCGGCGCCCGAAGAGGCGAGGGGGACCCTGATTCCCAAGGGCTGGTTCGAGGCCTGGGAGAAGGCGACCCTGGCGACCGATGCGGGTTCGCCCATGCCGGGCACGATCAGAGCCCCTTCCGGTGCCGTGCAGGACGTGCGCGAGCATTGGACCGCTGGCAGGCCGCTCTACGATCCGGCCGGCATAAGCTGTCCGGTGCTCGTGATCGGTGCGGAGTGGGATGTCGACGTCCGGTTCGATATGGCGCATGACCTGTTCGCCCGTCTCACCAGAGCGCCTTACAAGCGGTTCGTCGAGATCGGGCAGGCAACGCACATGGTGCTCATGGAAAGAAACAGGGCGCAGGCTTTCGATACGGTGATCGGCTTCCTTAATGAAGGTTTCATGCAGGGTGATTATTTGGCTCGATAGCAGGAGCGCGTTCGCACATGCCGAGCCTTGACGGCTCCGGGGGTGTGGGGCGAGCCCTCGGGATCGATGGCCCAAGGAAAGAAAGGCACGAGGATGCGCGCGATCGGCTGGCGCAGAAGCGTGATGGCTCTCGCCATCGCCGCCGCACTGGCCGGCCTCGCCCTGTTCTTCTTCCTCGCAAGGTTTCTCGATCCCGATGCCCTTTGGAAGGTCGTCAATGGACAATGTGTGCCGGAACAACAGCAGCAGGCCGAGCTCAAGCATTGCGCCGAGGTCGACCTCAGCAAGGGCGTCGATCGTGGCTTTGCCGTCCTCAAGGACAATGCTCCGACAAAGCCCTACAATTACCTGCTCATCCCGACGAAACGCATCACCGGGATCGAGGACGGAGCCCTGCTGGCGCCCGATGCGGAGAACTATTTCGAGCATGGCTGGGCCGCGCGCTCCTATCTCGGCGCGATCCTCAGGCGCGACCTCGATTGGAGCATGGTCGCACTGGCCGTGAATTCGGCGAAAGACAGATCCCAGAACCAGCTTCATATCCATGTCGGCTGTGTCAGGCCGGACGTTCGCAAAGCTCTGGAGGACAGCGAAGCGCAGCTTTCGGAAGGCTGGTCGCCCTTGGCGCTGCCGCCACCCGATCCATCCTATTTCGGTCTCAAGCTGGCGCGGGACGGTCTCTCCGGCTTCAACCCGTTCCATAAGCTCGCCGATGACATTCCCGGCGCCAGGACAGCGATGGGCCTTTACACCATCGTCGTGGTCGGTGCGGTCTTCAAGGACGGGAGCAAGGGCTTTTATATACTCAGCCGACGCCGGGAGGACGGCTCGCCGGCTCACGGCGAGGATCTGATCGATACGACCTGCCTGCTGGCCAAGCCGTCGCGATAGACCGGCTGGGAGCAGAGCCCGACCGCTGCTACGATGCAGCGCGATGAGGCCGAGAGGATTGAACGGGAACGGGCCGGTGCGGTGCGGTAAGGCTCGTCGGGCATTCCGAAGACGTGCTCGGCAAAGACCTCGGGCTGGCCGAACCTCAGCGTGCGGTCGTCTTTGATCGCCTTGCCGCGCGCCAGGATACGTTCGCCCGCCGGCAGGGCCAGGAGATCGATCTTGAATTCGGCCGTGATAATGCTCCGAGCGCAGGCATGCGGGCCTCGACCTGCGCAATGTCCGGTTCCGGCACAGGACTGCCCTTCGATTTCGAAGCGGCATTGGTCGTGGCGCGAAATGCCGCGGTACTACGGTATACGAGAGCCAAGTGTGGTTTCTTCGAACCGTACTTCTTCCAACTCTATGTTTCAACGCGCCTTTGCGATTGGCAGTTCCTCTCTAATCGCCAAATACTTCGCCGAATAAGCCGCCTATGCGTCTATAAAATCATCGGGGGAAGAACGGTTCCGGTCGATCGCAGGTCTCGCTTCCCAAAATGTCTTGGACTCTACGTCGAACGGACTGCCGAGGATAATAAGACGCATTGAAATCACTTGGTTTTCTTGAGATAATGCAGGCAGTGCGAAGAACGCCCGGCTGAGGATGTTCTCAAGCAGCGCACGGTGGTCCTCAAGGGCGTTTGAGCCAAGCTCATCGTAGCCTGAGAGGAGGCGCGTTATGGCAACATTCAAAGTCATGGGGCCCTTGGGGCTCTTGCAGCACCGACGCTGGGAGGACATCGCCTCGATGATCCTCGGCGTCGCAATCATCATATCCCCGCTATGGCTCGGCATCACCGAAACGCCGACCGTGATGCTGGTCACAGCCCTGATCGGCGCGGCCGTCGTAGCGCTCGCCAGCCTGGAGGTGGTATTCCTGCGACGCTGGGAGGAAATCCTGGCGCTCGCCTGCGGCGTGTGGCTGGCAATACAGCCCTTCGTGTTCGGCTATGATCCTCCGTTGCGCAACTGGCACATCGTGCTTGGCGCGCTCGTGGCGATCCTGGCGATCCTGGAACTCTGGCAGGACCGCAATCGCGACATGTCGGCCTAGGTGCGTGACCGCATGGATGTGGCCAGGCCTTTCGCCAGGCCTGGCCTGCTCACCAGGCAGCCCCCGGCCAGAAGCCGGTCATGGCCCGATCCTATCCAGCAAATCGAGGAGGGCGCTATACGGCGCGAACCGCCGGTCGGACACGCTTGGCGGCGGATCCAATTGCTGTAGTGTCTCCGCTCCGGATGCGAGTCGCGCCAGAAGGGAAGAGATGATGACTGCCTTGTTGCCGAACGTGGATCCCGACGGTCTCCTCGAATACTCGGTGGTCTTTACCGATCGCGCGCTCAACCACATGTCGCAGGTCTTCCAAGGTGTCATGCGGGACATCTCGCAAACGTTGCGCCGCGTCTACGGCGTGGAAGAAGCAGGGGGCGTGGCCCTGGTGCCCGGCGGCGGCACCTATGCGATGGAGGCGGTGGCACGCCAGCTCGCCCAGGACAAGAAGGTGCTGGTCATCCGCAATGGCTGGTTCTCCTATCGCTGGACGCAGATATTCGAGATGGGCGCCATCCCCACCGAAAGCATCGTGTTGAAGGCGCGCCAGACGCAGGCGGAATCGGGCGCGCGCCAGCAACCCTTCCAGCCCGTGCCGATCGAGGAGGCTGTGGCCGTCATCGAAGCGGAACGCCCGGCTATCGTCTTCGCGCCCCATGTGGAGACCGCCTCCGGCATCATGCTGCCGGACGGGTATTTGAAGGCAATCGCCGATGCGGCGCACAGGGTCGGGGCGCTCTTCGTCCTCGACTGCATCGCTTCGGGCTGTGTCTGGGTCGACATGAAAGAGATCGGCGTCGACGTGCTGATCTCGGCGCCGCAGAAGGGATGGAGCGCCTCTCCCTGCAGCGGCATCGTCATGCTGAGCGAAGCCGCTAAAGCGCAGGTGAAAGCCAGCACCAGCTCGTCCTTCGCCTGCGACTTGAAGAAGTGGCTGGAGATCATGGAGGCCTATGAGAAGGGTGGCCATGCCTATCATGCCACCTTGCCGACCGATGCCTTGCGCGGGTTCCGCGACGCCGTGCTGGAAACCGAGGCGAGGGGCTTCGAGAAGGTGAAGGCGGCGCAGCTCGAACTCGGGGCTCGCGTGCGCCAGCTCTTCGCCCAGCGCGGTTTTGCCAGCGTTGCCGCGCCGGGCTTCGGAGCACCCGGCGTCGTGGTCTGCTACACCGACGACCCCGGTATCAAGTCTGGTGCCAAATTCGTTGCGGTCGGCGTGCAGGCGGCCGCCGGCGTCCCTCTCATGTGCGACGAGCCCGCCGATTTCCAGACCTTCCGTATCGGCCTTTTCGGCCTCGACAAGCTCGCCGACATCCACCGCACAGTGGGCAATCTCGAACGGGCGCTGGGCGAGGTCGTGGGCACCGCGAACATCCGGTAGCCGCCAGGCGGGATTGCCTGCGGCGATCTGTCTCTCGAGGAGATCACGGCGACCGGTGAACGGCGGCAGGCGCGTGCTGAAAGTCGGGCAACTGCTGGCCGCAGCGGCCTCTCAAGAGATCGGCCGCATCCCGGACCACTTTCGAGATCTCGAGGAGTTGTTTGACGAGGGGGCTGGTCTTGCGCCAGATCATACCGATGGTGCGCGAGGGCTGGGGATCGGCGAAACGGGCGATGGAAACCTGCGCCGAGCGCGTTTCCATCGGCACGGCCATTTCCGGGATCAGGGTGACCCCGATGCCCGCCCCGACCATCTGCACGAGGGTCGACAGGGAGCTGCCGTCCAGCAATTCGCGCGTCCGCAGGGAGGGAACATTGCAGAAGGCCAGGGCCTGATCGCGGAAGCAATGGCCTTCCTCCAGCAGGAGCAGCCGCATTTCGCTGAGCATCTCCCGGTTCGGCACAGGCTTTCCCTCCTCTTCGCTCGGCCGCACCAGCACGAAGCTTTCGGTGAACAGGGCGACCTCGTTGAAGGAAGGTTCCGATACCGGCAGGGCGACGATGGCGGTGTCGAGGCGGCCGTCGATGAGCTCCTGGATCAGCCTGGGGGTCACGGTTTCGCGCACATGAATGTCTAGGCCCTCATGCGAGCGGGCGAGGTTGCCGATGAGGGTCGGCAGCAGATAGGGGGCAACGGTGGGAATGACGCCGATGCGCAGCGGCCCGACCAGTTGATCCTGCCAGGCCTGCGCCAAATCTCCCAACGCCTCGACCGCCCGCAGTATGTCGCGGGCCCGTGTGGCGAACTCGGTGCCGAAACTGGTGAGCCGGATCTGACGGGCGCCTCTTTCGAACAGGGCCAGGCCCAGGCCTTCTTCCAACTCCTTGATCTGCATCGACAGGGCCGGCTGGGAAATCGCGCAGGCATCCGCCGCCCGGCCGAAATGGCTGTGCCGGACCAGGGCCTCGACATAGCGCAGCTGCCGCAACGTCAGATTCTTCATAACCCAGCCTTATCACAACTATCGGAAAAGCTGACTTAAACTGATGATCAGACTCTAGTAAAGCTCTAAACGGGGACGGTGATGCGAGTCGAAGGCGACCCGAATCACGCATATGACCCCGCCAATGCCGCCCTGAGGGCGTACAGAATCCGGGTGGCCGCGATTAATGTCGTTTGCAAGATGTTCCTTTGCTGTGAGCGGCTGGCGCAAAGGCCGCGCCGCGCCCGGCATGCCACTCGTCCCGCCGGCCGTGACACGCACTTGTCGTTCTCAGACGTGATAGTTCCCGGCCAGGCATTTTTCATCAGCAAGTACCATTGGAGGCAATGATGGACGGAAGCGATACGCCGAACACGGGCAAGTGCCCGGTAGCGCATGGAGCGCGTCCCGGTTTTGAGGTTCGCTCGAACCGTGACTGGTGGCCGAACCAGCTGAACCTGAAGATCCTGCACCAGCATTCGAGCCTGTCCAATCCGATGGGCCGGGGCTTCAACTATGCCGAGGAGTTCAAGAAGCTCGACCTTGCGGCGGTGAAGCGGGATCTGTTCGCGCTGATGACGGATTCGCAGGAGTGGTGGCCGGCCGATTTCGGCCATTACGGCCCGCTCTTCATCCGCATGGCCTGGCACAGCGCCGGCACCTACCGCACCGGCGACGGTCGCGGTGGCGCGGGTGCGGGCCAGCAGCGCTTCGCTCCGCTCAACTCGTGGCCGGACAACGTCAATCTCGACAAGGCCCGCCGCCTGCTCTGGCCGATCAAGCGCAAATACGGCAACCGGATCTCCTGGGCCGACCTGATGATCCTGGCCGGCAATTGCGCCCTGGAATCGATGGGCTTCAAGACCTTCGGCTTTGCCGGCGGCCGCGAGGACGTGTGGGAGCCGGAAGAGGACGTCTACTGGGGCAGCGAGAATGTCTGGCTCGACGACAAGCGCTACAGCGGCGACCGCGATCTGGAGACCCCGCTCGCCGCCGTGCAGATGGGCCTGATCTATGTCAATCCCGAAGGGCCCAACGGCAATCCCGACCCGCTGGCGGCGGCCCGCGACATCCGCGAGACTTTCGCCCGCATGGCGATGAACGACGAGGAGACGGTGGCGCTGATCGCCGGCGGCCACACTTTCGGCAAGACCCATGGCGCGGGCGACGCCGCCAATGTCGGGCCGGAGCCGGAGGCGGCCGGCATCGAGCTGCAGGGCCTTGGCTGGCACAACCAGTTCGGCACCGGCAAGGGGGGCGACACCATCGGCTCGGGCCTGGAGGTGACCTGGACCTCGACGCCGACCAAATGGAGCAACAATTTCTTCTGGAACCTGTTCGGCTATGACTGGGAGCTGACCAAGAGCCCGGCGGGGGCCCATCAGTGGCAGCCCAAGCACGGCGCCGGTGCCGGCTCGGTGCCGGATGCGCATGACCGCTCCAAGCGCCATGCCCCTGCGATGCTGACCACGGACCTGGCGCTGCGCTTCGACCCGGCCTACGAGAAGATCTCCCGGCATTTCTTCGAGAACCCGGATGCCTTCGCCGACGCCTTCGCCCGGGCCTGGTTCAAGCTGACCCATCGCGACATGGGCCCGCGCGCCCGCTATCTCGGCCCGGAGGTTCCGGCCGAGGAGCTGATCTGGCAGGATCCGCTGCCGGCGGTGGACCATGCCCTGATCGACGAGCAGGACGCGGCCGAGCTCAAGGCCAGGATCCTGGCCTCGGGCCTGTCGACCGCCGAGCTGGTTTCCACCGCCTGGGCCTCGGCCTCGACCTTCCGCGGCTCCGACAAAAGGGGCGGGGCCAATGGCGCCCGCATCCGCCTGGCCCCGCAGAAGGACTGGGAGGTCAACCAGCCGGCGCAGCTGGCCAAGGTGCTCGGCGTGCTGGAGGAGATCCAGCAGGGCTTCAACGCGGCGCAGGCCGGCGGCAAGAAGATCTCGCTGGCCGACCTGATCGTGCTGGGCGGCAATGCCGCGGTCGAGCAGGCGGCCCGCAAGGCCGGCCAGGAGGTGGCGGTGCCCTTCGCGCCCGGCCGCACCGATGCGAGCCAGGAGCAGACCGATGTCGACGCCTTTGCGGTGCTCGAGCCGGTGGCGGACGGCTTCCGCAACTATCTGAAGACGACCTACAGCGTGCCGGCCGAGGGACTGCTGATCGACAAGGCCCAGCTCCTGGGCCTGACGGCGCCGGAGATGACGGTGCTGGTCGGGGGCCTGCGCGTGCTCGAGGCCAATGCCGGGGGCTCCCAGCATGGCGTGCTGACCGACCGGCCGGGCGCGCTGACCACCGACTTCTTCGTCAACCTCACCGACATGGGCACGGCCTGGAAGGCGACCTCGCCGGCCGAGGACGTGTTCGAGGGCCGCGATCGCGCCACGGGCGAGGTGAAGTGGACCGGCACCCGGGCCGACCTGGTGTTCGGCTCCAACTCCCAGCTGCGGGCGCTGGCCGAGGTCTATGCCAGCGACGATGCGAACGCCAAGTTCGTCACCGACTTCGTCGCAGCCTGGACAAAGGTCATGAACGCCGACCGCTTCGATCTGGCGTGACCTTCGGGTAAGGCGTTCGATACTGCGGATATCGCAGGTTTCAATGAGGCGGGGGCGGCGTTGGCCGCCCCCGCTTTCTTTTGCGAGATTGCCGCCTCGCATCCTCCGCCCCGCCACCTCCTGACAAGGAGTGGCGGCTCGTCATGGCTCGGCAGGGCAATTGGCGTCATCCGGGCGGCCAGTCTTTCCACCACCCGAACGAACAGGATTTCTACCCGTCCGGGCGTTTCCAACCGCGGCAAAACGCGGTCTGCTAAGCCAACCAGAAATCCCCAGAACGAAGCATTCGGGGGAAACGGGCGAAAGGCCGGTCTCGGCCTCAGCCTGCAGGATCATGGCTAGAGCGTTTCGCGATTGGAGGGAATTACCTCGAATCGCAAAGACGCATCGAAACAAAGAATTGGAGCAACAAGCGGTCAAACTTGAACGCGTTTGGCTCTGGCGAACGGGGGGGACGCGCCTTGGACGAGAGCAGGCCACTCAGCTTCCGCGAAGATGTTCGCAGCCTCCTGTTCAGGCTGCTCCTGTCGGTCGTCAGCGAACGCGAGCCCTCCCTGGCCGCTGTCCTCGCGGGCACCGAGCCGCTGGACACGCTCGACACGAAGCAGCGTATCTGCGCGCTGCAGGCGACGGGAATCTGGTTCCAGCTGGTCGCCATCGCCAACGAATTGCTGGCCATGCGGGCCCGGCGTGAGCTCGAGCAGGTCGGCGGCGCCGACGAGATCGTCGGCTCCTTTTCCAACGTGATGGGTGAGATCGCTTCGGCCGGCTATCCGGCCGAGGACGTGCAGGCAGCGCTCGACCGGTTGTGGGTGGGGCCGACGATGACGGCCCATCCGACCGAAGCCAAGCGCGTCACCGTTCTGGAGATCCATCGGCGCATTTACCGCAAGCTCACCGAGCTGGAACAGCATCGCTGGGCCCCGCGTGAGCGCGAGCAGCATGTCAACGACCTCGCAAGCGAGATCGAGCTGTTATGGATGTCCGGTGAATTGCGGCTCGAGCGCCCTTCGGTCGAGCGCGAAATTGCCTGGGGCCTCCACTTCTTCCGCGAGGTCATCTTCGAGGCGACACCCCGGATCTATGAGACAGCCCAGGAGGCCCTGGCCCGCCACTATCCCGAATATGATCTCAAGGTGCCGTCCTTCCTGCATTTTGCCTCCTGGATCGGCGGCGACCGCGACGGCAATCCCAACGTCACGGCCAAGACCACGGCCTATGCGCTCGATGCCTGCCGCCAGGCCATCATCGGCTGGTACATCCAGCAGGTCCGCCGCCTGGTGACGGTGCTCAGCGTCAGTGCCAATGTCGTCGACATTCCCGAGGAATTTGGCCAGGCCCTGGAGCGCCTTCTGCGTTCGACGGGCACGGCGTCGGCCGTCATGGCCCGCAATCCGGGCGAGCCCCTGCGCCAGTTCGCGGCGGGCATGCTGGAGCGCCTGCGCGCCATGCGCAGCGAGTCCATGGCAGAGCCCTATGTTCGCGCGGATGCCTTCAGTGCCGATCTCAGCGAGCTTGAAAGCGTTCTCGTCAAGCTCGGCGGCTCGCGGACGGCGCGGCGCCTCATTCGTCCCCTGCGCCAGCAGGTCGAGAGTTTCGGCTTCCGCACCGTTTCCCTCGACATCCGGCAGAATTCCACCGTGGTCAATCGCGTACTGGCCGAGCTGTTCGGCCAGATCGCGGGAAGCGAGGCGCCACAGCCTGAAACCGGCCAATGGAGCGCCCGCCTGCGGTCGGAGCTGCAATCGGGCAGGAGACCGGTTATTGACCGGGCGGCCTTGTCCGACGAAGCCCGGGAACTGCTCGACCTCTTCGATGTCATTCGCGAGGCGTCGTCCGATCCGAGCGCGAGCGCGATCGGCGCCTTCATCCTGTCGATGACACGATCCTGCGACGACCTGCTCGCGGTCTATCTCCTCGCGCAATATAGCGGGCTTGCCACTGTTGCCGACGGCAGCGGTACCATCAATCTGCGCGTGGTGCCGCTGTTCGAGACCATCGCGGATCTGCGGGCCGCCCCCGACATCCTCGACCAGCTGCTCGGGATTTCGATCGTGCGCCGGTCGATCCGCGAATTCGCCAACCGCCAGGAAGTCATGCTCGGCTATTCCGACTCGAACAAGGATGGCGGCTTCCTTGCTTCCAATTGGGAGTTGAGCAAGGCCCAGCGGCGCATCACCGCCCTCGGCCTCAAGCGCAAGGTCAAGATCAGCTTTTTCCATGGCCGCGGCGGCTCGGTCAGCCGCGGCGGGGCGCCCACAGGCCGAGCCATCGCGGCCCAGCCGGCCGGCACCATCGACGGAGTGATGCGGGTCACCGAGCAGGGTGAGGTGGTGTCCTCGAAATTCGCCAACCGCGGCACCGGCCTCTACCAGCTCGAAATCCTCGCCGCCAGCGTGTTCGCGCATTCGGTCAAGTCGCGCAATGAGAGCCAGCTTAAGGACAATCCCGAATTCAACGAGGCGCTGGAAGCCCTGACCGGCATGTCGCAGGCCACCTATTCCGGCCTGATCCGCGAGCCGGGCTTCATCGACTATTTCAACCAGGCGAGCCCGGTGGAGGAATTGTCGCTGCTCAAGATCGGCTCCCGGCCGGCCCGGCGCTTCGGCGCCCGCGACATCTCGGATCTGCGCGCCATCCCCTGGGTCTTCGCCTGGAGCCAGAACCGGCACCTGATCACCAACTGGTATGGCATCGGCAGCGCACTCAACTCTTTTGTCGGGGTGCGCGGCGATGCCGGGCTCGACCTCCTGCGCCAGATGTTCGAACGCTCCCGCTTCTTCCGGCTGATCGTCGACGAGGTCGACAAGGGCCTCTACCAGACGGACATGGAGATCGGGCGCCTCTATGCCGGGCTGGTACAGGACGCCGAGGTGGGGGATCGCATCTATCGCAAGATCGCTGCCGAATATGAGCTCACGCGCAAGATGATCGGGGAGGTCAATGGCGGGCTGATGCTGTCGGAGCGGTTTCCCTCCTTCAAGCGCCATTTCGACCAGACCCGGCCGCAGATGGATGCGATCCACCGCCTGCAGGTCCAGCTCTTGCGCGAAGTCCGCACCCAGAACGGCAAGTCCGCCAGCCCGAAGCGCGCGGTCAATGCCCTGCTTCTTTCGATCAACTGCATCTCGGCCGGGCTCGGTTGGACCGGCTGACGACGGCCATATCAGCGCCTGCGGGCGCCACAAGGGAGGAATTCATGGACAGCCCCATCACATCCGGCAGCACGGATACCGGCCATTTCTTTCACGATAGCCTGGCCAAAGCCGATCCGGCGGTCAGCGGCGCCATCGGCCGCGAGCTTCACCGCCAGCGCGAGGAGATCGAGCTGATCGCCTCGGAGAACATTGTCTCCAGGGCCGTGCTGGAGGCGCAGGGTTCCGTCCTTACCAACAAATATGCCGAGGGCTATCCCGGGCGGCGCTATTATGGCGGCTGCCAGCATGTCGACGAGGTCGAGGAACTTGCCCGCGGGCGGGCGCGACAGTTGTTCAACTGCTCCTTCGCCAATGTGCAGCCCAATTCCGGCAGCCAGGCCAATCAGGCGGTGTTCATGGCCCTGATGCAGCCGGGCGACACTTTCCTCGGCCTCAATCTGGCCGCCGGCGGGCACCTCACCCATGGGGCGCCGGTCAACCAGTCCGGCAAGTGGTTCAACGTGGTTTCCTATGGCGTCGACCCGCAGACGCATCGCATCGACCTCGATCAGGTGCGCGACCTTGCCAGGGCGCACCAGCCCAAGGTGATCCTGGCCGGTGGTTCGGCCTATCCGCGGATCATCGATTTCAAGGCTTTCCGCGAGATCGCCGACGAGATCGGGGCCAAACTGTTCGTCGACATGGCGCATTTCGCGGGCCTGGTCGCCGGCGGCGTTCACCCCAACCCGCTCGACCATGCCCATGTCGTGACCACGACGACCCATAAGACCCTGCGCGGCCCGCGCGGCGGCATGGTGCTGTCGAATGACGAGGAAATCGGCAAGAAGATCAATTCAGCGGTCTTCCCCGGGCTGCAGGGAGGTCCGCTGATGCATGTCATCGCTGCCAAGGCCGTGGCCTTCGGCGAGGCGCTGACGCCTGCGTTCAAGACCTATGCCGCCAATGTCGTCGAGAATGCCAAAGCCCTGGCGGAAGGCCTGTCCAGCGGTGGGGTCGACATCGTGTCGGGCGGTACCGACACCCATCTGATGTTGGTGGACCTGCGCCGCAAGAACCTCACCGGCAAAGCGGTCGAAGCCGCGCTCGGCCGCGCTCACATCACTTGCAACAAGAACGGCATTCCCTTCGATCCCCAGGGGCCGATGATCACCTCCGGCGTACGCCTGGGCACGCCGGCCTGCACGACGCGCGGCTTCATGGTCGAGGAATTCAAGGAGGTCGCCCGCCTCACATTGGCGGTGATCGACGGTCTCGCCACCAATGGCGAAGCGAGCAATGCCGCTGTGGAAGCCAGCGTGCGCGAGGCGGTGCACGGTCTGCTCGCCCGCTTCCCGATCTATGACTGAGCGATAACGTAACGAAAGGCCATGGCGAGTATCAGCGCCATGGCCTTGTCCCGCCGTCTCCGGCTTGGGTTTCTAGCTACGTATCCTCGACCGTGCCTGTGGGCTTCTCATGGCTGCAGCGCGATGTCGTCGGCCTTGGTGACGCGGGCGAGCAGCGGGAAAATGCGCTGGAAGGCGAAGGCGTGCATGTCGGCGGCGCGGCTCGTGCAGGCGTCCTCCACCAGCACGACGGCATAGCCGTGCTCGTGCGCAGCGCGGGCGGTCGACTCGACGCCGATATTGGTGGCGATGCCGCCGATCACCACGGTGGTAATGCCGCGCCTCCTCAGCTGCAGATCGAGCTCGGTACCGTAGAAAGAGCCCCATTGATGTTTGGTGATCCTGAGATCGGAGGGCTCGGCAAGACCCTCGGCCAGATCGGCCCAGCCTTCGGGAAAGCCGCCGGGCGGCATTCTCATGGGCTGGTCGACGGGCGCCTTGAGGGCATCGCCGCGATCGGCGGAAAAGGCGACATTGACGAGAATGACGGGCGCTCCGGCTGCGCGAAAGCGCTGGGCGAGTAGGCGTCCCCGGGCGAGCACGTCCGGGCCGGAATAGGGCTCGGCCGGTGTCGAGACAATTCCTTTCTGCAGATCGATCAGAATGAGGGCCGTGGTGCTGGCAGGCAAAGCAAGCATGGAATCGTCCTTTCGCCGAATTCCCGAGGCTCGCACTGGGTTGCGCGGTGACGGGAAGGCCGCTATCTATTTGAGGAATTACTCAAGCAAAGCATCTATTTGAGGATTGACTCAAATTTGTCAAGCCAGAAACGCAGAACCCTGGCGCCACAGCGTGAGGTCGGCCGCCAACGCGTGGCTGAACTCCTGGAGGCGGCGGCGGAGGTGATCCAGGAGCGTGGCTTCGAGGCGACCACGATGGCGGAGATCGCCCTGCGCGCCGATGCCCGCATCGGTTCGCTCTATCGTTTCTTCCCCAGCAAGGACGCGGTGGCGGACGCCCTGATGGATCGCTATGCGACGGTGCTTGCTGCAGCCTATGACGCTGTGCGCGACCAGGCAGGAAGCGCCACGCCGGAGCAACTGGCGGACATTCTGATCGAGCTCTTGGTGCAACTCCATCCCCAGGCACGCGCTGTCACAGCCTTGCTGGATTCCAGGACGGATTGGACGCAGATCCGCCTGCGCTTTCGCGCCCAGGCGCTCGCCGGCGTACGCGCCGCGCTGAAGGCCAACGCGCCCGGTTTGGCAGAGGCCGAGGCCGACGACATTGCTGCGGTGGTGCTCAACAATATGAAGACCATGGTCGGCATGATGCGCAAGGACGCGCCGACCACGCCGGGCGCGCCCGACCAGCTCAGATTGATGAACCGTCTCTATTTGGGGGCCAAGCTGACGCCGGCTCGGCCCTGACGATCAACAATCAAGACGAGGCAATGAACGGCAGATCTCTCCCGTGACACAAACGCGTCATGCCCATGAAATCTTAAGCGTCTAGCCTGATTTTGCTTGTCAACGCGACGGAACGCGCCGCAAGTACGATCCGGTTTGAGGATGCCGCGTCCATGCGTTCGAGAGTCTTGCCCGTTCTGGCTTTTCTTGGCTTTGCCGCCGGCCTGTCGGTGCTTGGCTCGCCCTCCTATGCCCAGCAGCGCTCCGACTATTCGGTGCTGAACTTCTCCTCGCAGCCAGGCGCCGGTCCTGACTGGATCGTGACCCTGGGCGCAGGGGTTCAGTACGGACCGACCTATGAAGGCGCGTCGAAGACCAGCGTGACCGTACTGCCCTCCGATTTCGACATCAGGCGGGCGGGGGAGGCACCCGGATGGGGCGCGCCTGATGACGCGTTCTCGTTTTCGGTGTTCGAGGGCCACGGCTTTGCCATCGGGCCTGCCGCCGATTTTCGTGGCGGCCGCTCGCGCTCGGATGAACGGGACCTTGCCGGGGTGCATACGGTCCCCGCGACGCTGGATGCGGGCCTCTTCATAGAATATTGGCTGATCGAGAACCAGCTGCGGGCCCGGACGGAAATACGCCAGGCCCTGCGGGCCGGGCAGGGGCTGGTCGCCGATTTCTCGGCCGATTGGGTGCAGCCCTATGACGCCTTCACCTTTTCCATCGGCCCGCGCCTGTCGGTCGGCAACGGGACCTATATGCGCTCTTCCTTCGGCGTGACGGAGCGCGATGCCGTGCGCAATGGGCTGGTGGTGCCCTACGACCCGTCGGCCGGGGTCAAGGCCTATGGCGCCCTGGCTTCGGTTTCCTATCAGTTCTCGCCGGCCTGGAAGGCGACGCTCTACGACAAATACGAGCGCCTGACGGGCGATGCGGCGGACAGCCCGGTCACCAAGCGTTTCGGTTCGCTCAATCAGAACACGGTCGGCCTCAGCCTGAGCTATTCCTTCGGCTTGAAGTTCCGTTAAGGCGCGATCCATGGAAGAGCTGCGCAGGAAGCCCGCCGGCGCGGCAGGCGGATAGGGGAAGCCCTCGACGCAAAGATCCGTATCACCCAGAGAGGGTGATCACTCGCCGGCGCGGGATTGGATCATCGGACTTCCGCCAGTTTGAGACGGGCTTCGAGGGCTGCGTGTGCTTCCTTCCGCTCGCTATAGCGGTTGGTGAGGTAATCGGAGGCATCGCGCGTCAGCAAAGTGAACTTGACCAGTTCTTCCATTACATCGACGACGCGCTCGTAATAAGGCGAGGGCTTCATGCGGCCATCGGGCGTGAACTCCTCATAAGCCTTGGCGACCGAGGACTGGTTGGGGATGGTGATCATCCGCATCCAGCGGCCGAGCACGCGCATCTGGTTGACAGCATTGAAGGATTGCGAGCCGCCAGAGACCTGCATGACGGCGAGCGTCTTGCCCTGGGTCGGGCGTACCGCTCCGATCGACAAGGGAATCCAATCGATCTGCGCCTTCATGATACCGGTCATGGCGCCGTGGCGCTCAGGGCTGCACCAGACCTGCCCCTCCGACCATTCCGACAATTCCCGCAATTCGCGAACCTTGGGATGATCTGCCGGCTCCGTGTCCGGCAGCGGCAAGCCATGGGGATCGAAGATCCGGGTCTCTGCGCCGAAATGCTTGAGCAGCCGTTCCGCTTCCAAGGTCAGCAGCCTGCTGTAGGAGCGGTCCCGCAGCGAGCCATAGAGCATCAGGATGCGTGGCGGATGTGTCGACGCCTTCGGTCGCAGACGATCGAGCGAAGGGGTCTCGACGCAATCAGCGGTGATGTTCGGTAGGTCATTGATCATCAACGGGGTCCTTGTGCGGCTGCCGCTGTGGAACCGCGTTCGTACCAAGCCTTGGACCGGTTCACGATCCAGACGACGGACAGCATGACCGGCACTTCGATCAGCACACCGACGACGGTTGCCAGGGCTGCACCGGAGTCGAAGCCGAACAGGCTGATGGCGGCGGCAACGGCGAGCTCGAAGAAGTTGGAGGCGCCGATCAGGGCCGAGGGGCCGGCGACGCAATGCTGCTCGCCTGCGATGCGATTGAGCAGATAGGCGAGCCCCGCATTGAAATAGACCTGGATCAGGATCGGCACGGCAAGCAGGGCGATCACCAGCGGTTGGGCGATGATCTGCTCGCCCTGGAAACCGAACAGCAAGACCAGCGTGGCGAGGAGCGCCAGCAGGGAGACGGGACCGATGCGCGCGAGAAAGCGCTCGAGCGCTGCCTGCCCTCCGGCCGCCAGCAGACAACGGCGGAGCCATTGCGCCACGATCACGGGAATGACGATGTAGAGCCCGACCGACAGGACGAGCGTGCCCCATGGCACGATGATCGCCGACAGGCCGAGCAGCAGGCCGACGATCGGCGCGAAGGCGACGACCATGATGGCATCGTTGAGCGCCACCTGGCTCAGGGTGAAATGCGGCTCGCCCTTGGTCAGGTTCGACCAGACGAACACCATGGCGGTGCAGGGCGCGGCCGCGAGAATGATCAGTCCGGCAATATAGCTGTCGATCTGGGCTGCCGGCAGGTAGGGCCGGAACAGCCAGCCGATGAACAGCCAGCCGAGCAGCGCCATCGAGAAAGGCTTGATGGCCCAGTTGATGAAAAGGGTGACGCCGATCCCGCGCCAATGCTGGCCGACTTCGCCCAGGACGGCGAAGTCGATCTTCAGAAGCATCGGGACGACCATCAGCCAGATCAGCCCGGCGACCGGCAGATTGACCTTGGCGATCTCGGCGGCGCCGATGGTTTGGAAAGCGGCCGGCATCAAATGGCCGAGCGCGATGCCGGCGAGGATGCAAAGGCCGACCCAGAGCGTCAGGTAGCGTTCGAATGTGGACATCTCAGAAGCTGATTTCGCGGGTCATCAGGACCGCGCTGGCGGGACAAAGGGATGAGGCCTGGCGCGTCGCCAGGATCGAGGCCGGGGCTTCGGTCCGCTCCACCGGCTTGAAACCGGCGCGGGAGAAGAAGTCGGGGGCCGATGTCGTCAGGAGCCAGGCGCGCTTTGCACCCGCCTCGCGGGCCCGGAACAGGAGCAGGGGCAGGATGTTGCGGCCGATCCTCTTTCCCCTGACCTCCGGCAAGACCACGACCGAACGTATAAGGACGTGCTCGCCCTGCAGCTCATAGCCGCCAAATCCGACCGGCCGTCCGCCGAGCGTTTCATAGGCGAAGAAGGTACGGCCGGGCTCGGCGAGATCGTCGGCCGGCAGATTTGCCGCTTGGAGGTTTGCCACCAGGGCCGGATCGGCCGGGGCTACCGGAGCGTCTTTCAGGAAAGGCACGCCCTCTTCCTTCTTGATCTCCGGCGGGGTTGTCATTGGAGGGAGGAGGTCGAGCACGACGTCGGACGGCCGGCAGAGTTTCACGCCAAGTGGGCTCACGACGATCGGGCGGTTGATCAGGATGGGATGGGCGATCATCGCATCCAGGAGCTGATCGTCCGTCAGATCTGGCCCATCCAATCCGAGTTCCGCATAGGGCGTGCCCTTCTGGCGGATGAGGTCCCGCACGTCGAAGCCCATTCGCGCGACGAGCTGCGCCAGCAGGGCGCGCGAAGGAGGCGTTTTCAGATATTCGATGACATGGGGCTCGATTCCCCATTGCCGGATCAAGGCCAGCGTGTTGCGCGAGGTGCCGCAATCCGGGTTGTGATAGACGACGATGTCCATGCTCGCCGTCACGCTGCGCTGTCGCGGGGCGAAGTTACCCCTTCGGATTGGCCGATCTCGATGAGCTGTGCGCGTAGCGAGGCCTTGTCCAGGCCGGCGACCGGCAGCGCAATGAAGGCGTTGATGCGGTTCTTCAGAAAACGCAGCGCCGTGACGAAAGCGGTTTCCTTCTCGATGTCGCTGCCTTCGGTGCGGGCCGGATCCTCGATGCCCCAATGGGCCGACATCGGGTGTCCGGGCCAGACCGGGCAGGTCTCGCCATGAGCGTCGTCGCAGACGGTGAAGATGAAATCCATCTGGGGGGCGTCCAGCCCGGCGAACTCGTCCCAGCTCTTCGAGCGCAGGCCGTCGATCGGATAGCCCGCCCGTTCCAGGCAATGCAGCGCGAAAGGATTGACGCTGCCTCTGGGCTTGCTTCCCGCCGAGAAGGCATTGAATCGACCTGCACCGTCCTTGCGGAGGATGCTTTCAGCCAGAATCGATCGTGCCGAATTGCCGGTGCACAGAAACAGCACATTGTAGACACGCGGGTCAGGCATGGGAGACATCCCTTCGGGGAGCACAGCAGGCGGAGAGCGAGGCAACGGCGGGATTGCAGACTTCCGGATGGCCCTGGCAGCAGTCGCGCATCAGGAACTCGATCAGGCCGGAGAGCGCCGGATAGGCCGCGCTGTAGAGGATCGAGCGCCCCTCGCGGCGTGACTCCACCAGGCCGGCCTGTTCGAGGTGGCCGAGGTGAAACGACATGCGCGAGGAGGAAGCGCCATCCATGGCCTCGCCGATCGCGCCGGCCGCCATGCCGTCCGGGCCAGCCGTCACCAGGAGCTTGACGATCCTCAGCCGGGTTTCCTGGGAGAGGGCGGCGAAGGCATCGAGGGCTTGCTTTTCGTCCATTCTTATCTCAACATCTCAAGACTCATTGAAATGATGGATACATCAAGATGACCGCTTCTGCCAGCCCATTGACGATCGAATTTGACGGCGATGCCTCGCTCGACGGTTTTCTCGCTGCGTTGAAGCCGCATGCCGGCAAGGCGCTGGTGCTGCATTATGGCGGGCGGACGATACGGCCCGGCTATCATGTCACCGAGGTCAAGGCGGGGGCATTCGCCACCCTGGACTGTGGAGGCAACCCGGATGCCTGGCGAGAAACCATCCTGCAGGTGGAGGACATCGAGGCGACCGGCGAGGGGGATTTCATGTCCGTCGCCAAATTCGAACGAATCCTGCAACGGGTCGCGGAAAGGGTGGATCTCCAAGCCGATGCCCGGCTCACCTTCGAGGTGGGCCAGCCCGGCGAACCCATGCGGATATTCGATGTCGGCGCGCTTGAAATCGCCGGCAGCGAGCGGATCGTCCTCAAACTCGAAGCGCGACCGGCCATTTGCAAGCCGCGCCATCGGCACGAGCGACGGGCCCGGGCAGCGGCATGCTGCAATTCGAATGCCACCGGCGCAGGGTGCTGCTAGGCCGAGGCACACCCTGCTTCGCATATCTCAGAAGGAATTGACGATCCGGCCGGCCCGAATGTCCCAGATCACGGTGCGCGCGTGGTCTTGCATGGCGCATTTGATCGCGGAGATCTGCATCACCACGGGCGGATCGCCGGCGCTTGAGCATCGTCCCGGGCGCCGGCGGCAGATCGGCCGCGCCTCCTTCCGAGGCCCGCTCAGGCCGCGCTTTCGAGTTGCTTGTCTACGGACGTATAATTTATGGCCGCCGGCGGATGCCGCTCGGCGATATAGTCGCGTGTCGTCGGCAGGGTCCGGTTGGATTTGGCAAGCTGGATCTGGAACACCACGAGGTCCTCGCAGCGGAAGGCGACCTCGGCGGCGGCAAGGTAATATTCCCACATCCGGCAGAAGCGCGCGTCGTAGAGCGCCTCTGCCTCGTCCCAGCGCGCCAGAAAGCGCTCGCGCCAGGCTTTCAGGGTCTCGGCGTAATGCAGGCGCAGCACCTCGACGTCGGTGACGATCAGACCGGCGCGTTCGATGGCCGGCAGGATCTCCGAAAGCGAGGGAATATAGCCGCCGGGGAAGATGTATTTGTCGAGCCAGGGCGTGGTGAAGCCGGGTTCGGCCGAACAACCGATGGTGTGGAGCAGCATCACGCCGTCATCGGCGAGCAGCCGGGCTGCGGTCCTGAAGAAGGTCTCGTAGTGGGCAAGGCCGACATGCTCGAACATGCCGACGGAGACGATGCGGTCGAAACGGCCCTGGACGCTGCGATAATCGACCAGATCGAAATGCACGCGCCCTTCGGCGGTGCCCTTGGGGCGTTTCCTGGCGAAGGCGAGCTGTTCTTCCGACAGGGTGACGCCCCGCACCTCGCGCGCTCCCGCCTCGGCGATCGAGCAGGCCAGGCCACCCCAGCCCGAGCCGATGTCGAGCACCTTGTGCTGCGGCCCGATCCGCAGCTTGGCGATGATGTGCTGCTTCTTGGCGGCCTGCGCGTCTTCCAGGCTCTGGCCGGGATATTCGAAATAGGCGCAGGAGTATTGCCGGTCGGCATCCAGGAACAGATTGTAGAGGCGCCCGTCGAGATCATAGTGATGGGCGACGTTGCGCTTGGAACGGCCCGGCAGGTTGCGCAGCCGGAACCGGCGCAGGGCGGCGCGGGCCCGGTCGATGAGGCGCGCGGGCAGGGGATGGGTCTGGTTCTGCCCCTCGCGCAGGATGAGATGGATGAAATCGTAGATCGAGCCTTGTTCGACCAGGAAACGCTCGTCCATGTAGAGTTCGCCGAGACGCATATCGGGATCGGTCAACAGGGCGATGACGCCGGCCCGGTCGGTCAGGCGGACGGTGACCGGCTCACCGCTGCCGTCACCGAAGGCGAGCCTGGCTCCCGCCGGCGTCACCACCGTCAGATTGCCGCGGCTGACGATCCTGGCAAAGGCCCAGCGCAGGATGCGGTCCAGAATGAAATCCATTTCGGTGTTCTCCTCTCAGGCAGGCGCTAGGAGCGCGGCCCGACCGTCTTGGAGACGGTGATCTCGTATTTTTTCAGCCGGTGCCAAAGGCTGCGTTCGTTGATGCCGAGCAGTTCGGCCGCACGCACCTGCACGCCGTCGGCCCGTTTCAGAGCTTCGAGAATGAGGCCGCGCTCGAAGGCGGCCGAGGCCTCGTCGAGTTGAATGGGAAAATCCTGCGCCGCGCCGTTGCCGGGCTTTTCGGCGATGTAGGGTGGCAGGTCGGCGGCCGAGATCACCGGGCCCCGCGCCGAGATCAGCGAGCGCTCCACGCAATTCTGCAATTCGCGGATATTGCCGGGCCAGCGATAGGCGGCCAGCACCCGTACGGCATCGGGGCTGAAGCGGATGTCGCGCTTGCCGAGCGTGGGCGCGAGGTCGTCGGCGAAGAGTTCGAGAAACAGCGGAATGTCCTCGGCCCGCTCGCGCAGGGGCGGCAGGGCGATCGGGAACACGGCGAGACGGTAATAGAGATCCTCGCGGAACTTGTTCTCGGCCACCATGGCGGTGAGGTCGCGATTGGTCGCCGCGATGATGCGCACGTCGGCCGTGCGCGAACCGGTGGCGCCCACCGGCTCATATTGGCGTTCCTGTAGCACGCGCAGGATCTTGGCCTGCAGGTTCAGCGGCATGTCGCCGACCTCGTCGAGGAAGAGCGTGCCGCCCTCGGCCTGGGCGAAACGGCCGATGCGGTTGCTGACGGCACCGGTGAAGCTGCCCTTCACGTGGCCGAAGAATTCGCTTTCCAACAGCGCCTCGGGGATGGCGGCGCAATTGACCGCGACGAAGGGCTTGCGCTGGCGCGGGCTGTTGAAATGGATGGCGCGTGCCACCACCTCCTTGCCCGAGCCGCTTTCGCCGGTGAGCAGCACGGTGGTGCGCTGCTCGCACACTTCGCTGACCGCGCGCAGCACCTTCTGGAAGGCGGGAGACTTGCCCACCAGCGTGTCGAACTTGTAGCGCCCCGCCAGTTCCTGGCGCAGGCGCTCATTGTCGCGCAGGGCCTCGTGCAGGCGCAGGGCGTTGGCGAGCGTCGTCGCCAGTTCCTCCTGCTCGATCGGCTTGTCGATATAGTCGAAGGCCCCATCCTTGATGGCCTGGACGGCATCGCGCACGCTCGAATAGGCCGTCATGATCACCACGGGCATCGAGGGATGGCGGCGGCGGATCTCCGCCAGCAATTCCTGGCCGCTCATGCCGGGCATGCGCAAATCGGTGAGTACGAGGTCGACGGGTTCCTGCTCGAGCCGCTCGAGTGCGGCGGCACCGCTGCTGGCGGTAAGCGGGCGGTAGCCCAGCCCCTCCAGCACGCCGCTCAGCACGTCGAGCAGCTTGACCTCGTCGTCAACGAGCAGGATCGTTTGGGACATCGCCTGCCCTCCGTTGGGATGCGGGTATCACGAGTTCGAAAATGGCGCCGCCATGCGCGGCGTTGCGGGCCTCGATCCAGCCGCCATGGCCTTCGGCCACCGCGAAGACACGTGCGAGGCCAAGCCCGGTGCCGCTGTCCTTGGTGGTGACGAAAGGATCGAAGATGCGATCGATCAGGGTTGGCGGGATGCCCGGCCCATTGTCGGCAAAGAGGAAATGCACCTCGTCTCCTTCGCTGGTGATGCGGATGTCGAGGCGCGGGCGAACGGCCTGCCCGGGCGCTGCGGCGGGTTCGTGCACGCTCTCCATGGCCTGCAGGGCGTTGAGCACCAGGTTGAGGCAGGCCTGGATCATCTGGTCGCGATCGACATGGATGCGGGCTCCGCCGCTTTCGTCCTCGACATTGACGAGCACCCGCTGGTGTTCGATCTCGCTCTGGCAACTGCCGAGAACCCGGTCGACCAGATCGATGGGAGCCAGGTCCGTCATGCGTTGCGGCGGCCGGGCAAAGGCCAGGAAGTCGCGGATGAGCTGGTCGATCCGGCGGACTTCGTCGATAACATAGCCCAGGCGCCGCGTTTCCACCTCCGACAGATTGGCGCTGTTCTGCAGGAGTTCGGCGGAGGTCTTGATGATGCCGAGCGGATTGCGCACCTCGTGTGCGAGCCCGGCCGCGACCTCCCCGAGCGTGGTCATGCGCTCGCGCCGTCTGAGCTTGGCCTCCATCTTGCGCAGGCCCTCCAATTGCTGGGCCATCGAGTTGAAGGCGACGGACAACTGGCCGAGCTCGTCATGCCTGCGGGTCGGCACGCGCTGGGTGAAATCCCCCTTGGCGATGGCGTTGACGCCTTCCGCAAGGCGGATGACGGGACTGGTGAGCAGGCGCGACATGATCAGCCCGGCGCCGAGCGACAGCAGCATGCCGAAGGCGAAGATGGCGATGAACAGGTTTTTGCTCGTCACCCAATCGGCGATGCCCGATTCCGAACTGAGGCCGCAAAACAGCACGCCGATGAGATTGTTGCCGTCGCGGATCGGCGCATAGATGCCGATGGACGTATCCTCGCCGTCGATGTCGGCGGATGTATACTCGTCGGCGGCATTGCCGGCGATTTCGGCCAGCGTCGCCGGCGGCAAGGCCACGGACGCCTGCCCGCTGGAGGCGTAGACCTGCGTGAACTGGCCATTGACCTTGTAGTAGAGGCGGACGGTCAGCGACGACAAGGCCCCCATATTGGCGACGAAGCTCTGGTCGACCAGCGTGCCGATCAGCACGTGGTAGCGCTGTCCCTGATAGTCGAAAGTGCTGGAACCCGCCGCCATCAGGGTTGGCGTGCCGTCGATCACGTCGAGATAGAGCTTCTGGCCCTCGCCGAAGGGCACGCTGGTGATGTTCGTGGCCGGCTTGGAGGAGAAGACGATCCTGCCCTCATTGTCGGAGATCAGCAGGAGGTCGTAGCCGAGGGCATTGATCATATGCGACACGGCCGGCGGCATCTCGCGCGACTGTCCGGTGACGAGGGCGGTCAGGCTGCCGTTCTCGGCGAGCACGTCGGCGATGCTGGCGGTTTCCCGGCGCTGGTCGAGGATATTGGCCACGAAGAAGTGCGAGGTCTGGAACAGCCAGGCCTCGACATTGTCCTCGAAGGTGGTGGAGACCACCTGGGTGGCGAATTTGGTCGCGATCAGCATCGGAATGACGCTGATGATCACGAACACGCCGACGAGCTTCCAGCGGATCGACCGGCTCCACCATTGATAGAGAACGGTGAGCATCGTCACCCGTCGCCTCCTCCCATGACGACCACCCCCACCACGATCAGGCCGATGCCCGCCATGCGCCAGGCCGTGAGTTCTTCACCAAAGACATAGTGGGATGCGATGGCAACCACCAGCATCACCATGGCGGTGAGGGGAAAGCCGAAGCTGAGCGGAATGCGATCGAGGATGACCATCCAGGCCGAGAAGGCCCCGAGATAGCCGAAGACCCCGACGATGACCCAGGGATTGCGCGCTGCCTCCATAAGCCAGGCGAGGCCGAAAGGCAGATGTGCCAGCGCTTCGCCGCCGATCTTGAGGGCAAGCTGCGAGGTGGTCTCGAACGCCAGCAGGAACAGCCACGCAAACAGGGTCTTGTGGTAGCCCGGGCGCATGTCGGTTATCGCGTTGGTCATGCCGCTTCCTTCACGAGATTGGCGATCGCGGGATCGAAACGGTCCAACCGCACGAATTTGGCGACGACTTGCAACAGGGTGTTAATTGCCGGGTTGCGATGGCGGAAATATTGCCAATTGGGTTGCAGCCGGCAGCCCAGCCGCAGTTTGGGGCCGTAGAACGCCTGGCCGCTCTGATAGACGGGGATGCCGCGCTCGATGCAATAGCGGACATTGTGCAGCCAGCTGTTGAAATAGAGACTGAATTTCGGAACGACGGCGTAGTTCATGCCGATATATTTGTCGATCAGGCGGTCCGCCGTCTCGATCACGAAATTGAAGGCAACCAGTTCACTGCCGTGCCAGTAGAGGAAGACGCTGGCCTCCGGGGCCAGGAAACGCAGCAGATGCGGGAAATAGTCCGGCGGCAGATATTCGAATTGGAGGTCGCTGTGGGCGACCGTCTGCTCGTAGAGGGCGGACACTTCGCTGACCACGTCGTCGATAGTACGGCGCTGCTCGACGCGGATATCCTTGAAGGCTTTGAGCTTGCGCCGCATGTCCTTGCGGGTGGCCTTGCTCAGGCTCTCCAGATAGGCGTCGAAACTGGCATAGGGCAGGTCTAGCACGGCCGTCGGCAGGCCGGGCAGGCGGGTAAAGCCGTTCGGCGCAAGCGCGCCGCGCCACAGGCCGTCGTCGCGGGAAGGCGCGTCCTTGATGCCGAGCAGGCCGTAGCGCTTGGCCGCGCTGAATTCCTGCAGCGCGGTGACGATGCGCCTGAGCAGCGCCGGGCGGTCATAGGCCGGCACCTCAGGCGCGAAGCCGAGATGGCAGATCTCGGCAACCGGCGAGCCGAAGGCGATCAGGCGCAGCGACAGCAGGGCCGGCAGCAGGCGATGGATCTGGTTGGTGATCCGCTTCAGGACGCCCTGCAGAGTGGTGTCGAGGCGATATTCGGTGCCGAAGACGGGTACGACCGCGATCAGGCGGCCATCGTCGCGGATGGCCGCGTAGTACCAGGTGAAGCCGGGCGGGCCGGCCTCCTCACAGGCGCGATAGAAGGCCCAGTTTTCCGGGTCGGACGGAAAGCAGCGATTCCACTCCGCGCTGTCGAAGGCGGCGATCGAGTTTTCGACGATGGCGGTGAGGGTCATGATCGTCCTCGAGTGAGCGCCAGGCTCAGGCTGGGCGGGGCAAGCCGGCGAGGCTCGGTACGCTTGAGAAAGCCGATGGAATGATCGATCACCAACTCGCGCTCCTGGTCGAGCGTGATCATGTGGTAGCTGTTCTCCAGCAGGATCTTCTCGACATTGCCGCCGAGATGGGCGGCCAGATAATTGGCATTGCGGATGCTGGTGACGTCATCCTCGCGGGCATGCAGGACCAGGACCGGCATCCGCAAGGCTGGCAGGCGCGGCTTCAGGTCCCGGATGAGATAGAGAAGCTGCGCAAGGCTGCGGCCGGGCATATAGAGCAGCCCCGCCTCTTCGCTGCGGCCGGATTCCATGGCGGCCTGCACGCGGGCCCGCAGCCGGTCGTCCTTGATGCCGTAGGGAAAATTCTCGCGGAAGCGGAAGAAGCGCCCGAGCCCGAACAGGATCGCCGCATGCAAGAGCACGCTGCCGCGCGGCACGCTCCAGCCGTCATAGAACATGGTGGGCGAATAGAGCAGGCAGCCCGCCACCCGGTCGGACCGGTGGGACGCCACCAGCAGGGCCAGCAGAGCGCCCATCGACAGGCCGCCGACGAATACGGCGTCGTGATCCTGGCGGATCCGATCGAAGGCCTCGAGGGCGCTGGCGAGCCAGTCCTTCCAGCCGGTCGCGGTGAGGTCGGCTTCGCTGCCGCAATGGCCGGCGAGCTGTACGCCGTAGACCGAATAGCCGGCCCGCGCGAGACCCTTGGCGACCAGTTTCAGCTCGGCCGGCGTTCCGGTCAGCCCGTGGATCAGCAGGATGGCGGTAGGGCCGCCGGCATAGTGAAAGGCATGGGGCTGCGGGGGTGCCGGCAGGTTTGGGACCGCGGGCTTGCCGGTCGGGGGCGTATGGACGTTCATGCCGAGGTCCCCACGATGGCGACGCCTATGGCGATGAGGGCGGTGCCGAGCCAGCGCCGGCGCGATACCGGCTCCTTGAGGATGAAGCGGCTGGCGAGGGCGATGCCGCAATAGGAGAAGCTCGCCAGCGGGAAGGCCAGGCTCAGCGGCATGCGCGACAGCACGAACAGCCAGGCGCCGATCTCGATGGCGTAGGTCGCCACGCCCAGCCAGATCAAGGGCGTGGTCGCGACCTTGAGCCAGACCGGACGGGATGCATCCCCACCCGTGACGCCGTCGAGGCCTGCCTTGAAGCAAAGCTGCCCGACGATGTCGCACAGGATCGTGCCGAAGAGAACGAGGAAGGTGAAACCGTTCATAGGGCAGCCTCGAAGGCAGCAATCAGCCGCTCGTTGGTATGGGCATTGACGGAGAGATCGGGCGAGGCCTCGATGCGCGGCTGGTCGAGCCGGGATTCGATGAGCTTGAAGGGATTGCGGTGGCGGATCGGCGCGTATTCGCCGCAGATATCGGCGCCGACAACGCTGAAATTGGCTGCCAGGCGCCGGATGGCTTCGATCAGGCGTTGCAGCGGCAGTCCGCCCTGGTCCCAATTGGTCACGGCTTCGGTCGGCGGCAGCACGTCCTTGTCGATGGTGATCCAGATCCGCTCGGTCGGCACGCGCTCCATCAGGGCGCAAAGGAAGCCGCCCCAATCCTGATCCACCAGATTGTGCCAGCGGATCAGCCCGTCGCCGGCGACATGCCCGGCGCCGCTGCGCACGGCCTTGCGGGTTTCCGAGGGAGCATGCCACCAAGGGAAGAGTTCCAGCCGTCCGTTCGACAGCGCCTCCAGATTGGCTCCTTTGCGGTCGGGACGCACGAGATCGTCGCTGCAGGGGCCGATGGTGACGACGCGCTGGACATGCGGCAGAGCGAGCGCCTCGTTGACCCAGGAGCCGCAATGGCGGCGGGGCATGGTCCAGCACCAGTCAGGGTGATTGTCGAAATGGACCACGGTGAGCGGTCCGGGGACCGAGGCGATGAAACTGGCGGTGAGGTGGTGGAAATCGCCCGAGCCGACCAGCGTCAGCGCCGGCCGCGGCGAGGCGGGGAGGCCGGCCAAGAAACTCTCGAAGGCGGCATAGGCCTGGCGGCGCGCCCACAGGCGCAGGGCCGGGCCGAGAGAGCGCAGGTCATGCAGGACCGCCTGGCCCGACTGCAGGCGCCGGGCGATCGGCCCCTGGCCAGGCAGGCTGCCGTCGAGATCCAGGATCCTGATCGGCATCATGGCAGCACCGGGCCGGACAAGCGGGCCTCGAACAGAACGGCAGGCTTTTCATGGCCACGGAAGGTTCCATCGCAGGCGCGGGCGGACAGGCCGGACAGCCCCGTGGCGCCGAGGCTTGGCAACCATGCTGCCAGGAGCCGGGTGACCTCGGCGAAGTCCCGGTAAGGCAGGTGCACGATACCATTGGTCCGGCAATGATCCCGAAGGCCAGCCTTGGCAAGGACGAGATCGACGACACCGGCCGCGCAATAGTCGGAACGGCCGTCGCCGATCAGGATGGTGCTATCCGTCTCCGTGCCGCCGGTGGAGCGCACGGCTTCGCATTTGCAGGTTCCCGCCCTCGAATGACAGGCTGGCGAGGCGTGCGGGCTGAGCATGGCATGACGATCCCCGGCCAGGAACATCAGGCGATTGGCGATTACGGGCAGGTCGCCCAGGCCGACGCGTGACAGGATCCGACGGATGGCATAGTCGAGGCCGTCGCTGACGATGGTCGGCTCGATGTCATGGCCCCGGCAGAAGGCAACGAAACCGACAAAACCCGGATCGATATCGACGGCGTCGAGCAGGCGATCGAGAGCGGGGCGGCTGCAGTGGAGCAGCGCGACCTCGCGGGCCATGCAATCGGCGGAGCCGATCAGGCCCGCCTGCCATTGGGCTTCGATGTCGAGCCAGCCGGGAGCCGCGAAAGCCTCGAGCAGCATGTCAGTCACGTCGCGGGTCGCGATCGTTCCGTCGAAGTCGCAATATATCCGATACGCCATTTCACGATCCGCTGGCAGGAGATTTGCCCCTTCATCGCAAGATGCGTGCCAGTCGGCCTTTGCCCAGGATCGCGAACCGGTCAGCCGGTCTTCAGACCCACCCCTTTCAAGGTGTTTGGGCCAAGTCGCGGGAAAAGGCTGGGAAAAGGCATCGAGACCCCTCATCCGCCCCTTCGAGGCACCTTCTCCCGCAAGGGGAGAAGGCAATTTTCGAGCGCGACGCCACGAAAACTGCCCCCTTCTGCCCTTACGGGAGAAGGTGCCAGCAGGAGGATGAGGGGGTTTGGGAGACGAGCTCCCGCCGACGGGAAATGCCGAGCCGAAGATCGGCACACCACCTCGTTTTCCTCGTTTCCTCCAAATTGCGAGCTACAAGTTTTGTAGCTCGCCTCAGGAAATGTCGGGGCGCTGGCTGCCCTCGGGTTCGCGCTTGCAGCACGCAATACGCCAAAAGCCCGGGCGACATGCGGGCATTCCCGGTCTTGGCGATCTTGGCACGTTCCTTGCGGTTGGAGGGCAACCGCTCTGTTGGTTGCCCGACCAGGCGACCGAACCAGGAACGTTCAAGATGCGCATTCTGCAATATTCAAAATGGGACTGGGTGCCCGTCGTGCTCGGCACCGTTCATTTCCTCGCCGTGATCGGGCTGTTTCTCGTCTTCCCGCATTTGTCGTGGTGGAGCTTCATCTGCCTGGCACTGATCTATTCGCTGTCGATATCCTGGAATATCAACAGCATATCGCACAACTTCATTCATAATCCGTTCTTTGCCAGCCGGACCTTGAACGTCGTCTTCAGCTTCATGCTGTCGATCACGCTCGGTTTTTCGCAGGCCATGTACAACTTCGTCCATATGCGCCATCACAGCGGCAATATGGACAGGCCCGACGAGGCCGGGAAAACCATCGACTACCTGTCGATCTACAAGCATGGCCACGACGGCAAGCCCGAAAACGTCTGGTCCTATACCTTCCTCAGCTATTTTCGCGATGACCCGGCCGAGATCCTCCGGGCCATGGCAGTCAGGCGCCCGGGCGAGGCCCGGCAGGCCAAGTTCGAACTCGCCGTGATGATCGGCTTCTACCTGGTGCTGGCGCTGCTCGACTGGCGCTTCATCCTCTGCATGCTGCCCTTCAACTATCTGGGCCAGTGCCTGTCCTCCCTCAACGGCTATTATGAGCATTTCGGCGGCGATCCGGAAAAGCCGCTGGCCTGGGGCGTGAGCACCTATGAAAAGGTCTACAACTGGACCTGGATGAACAACGGCTACCACGCCGAGCATCACTACAGGCCCAAGGTCCATTGGACCAAGATGGCGGAGCTGCATCGCACCATTGCTGCCGAGCAGGAAGAGGCCGGCACGCGGGTGATCCGGCCACCCCATCCGCTCGGCTTCCTCGACGCCGATCTCGCCCAGCACTGAGGCGCGCGCCGATCATACGCCCCGCCTTGCCAAAGCCCTCCTCAATCGAGACAATCCCGTGAATTACATCAGCCCCTCCCTCACGCGTACCGCCACCAGCGCCTCCCTGTTCGAAACGGCGCGCCATGTCATTCCCGGCGGCGTGAATTCGACCGCCCGGGCCCAATGGTCCGGCTGGCTGCCTTATCCCTTGTTCGTCGAGAGAGGCGAGGGATCGCGGCTCGTCGATGCCGACGGCAACCACTATATCGATTATCTCCTCGGGCTTGGCCCGATGATCCTGGGGCATCGCCCGCGCAAGGTGACGCGGGCCGTGGTCGATTTCATCGAGCAGCGCGGCACCGTCTTCGCCTTGCCGACGGCCGACGAGGCGGTCCTGGCCGAAAAGATCGTGGCTGCGGTCCCCGGCGTCGAGCAGGTGCGCCTGTGCAATACCGGCACCGAGGCGGTGCTCTATGCCACCCGCCTGGCGCGGGCCTTCACCGGGAAGCGCAAGATCATCCGTTTCGAGGGCATGTATCATGGCTTTTCCGACGGCGTGTATTGGAGCAAGCACCCGCCGATCGACAAGGCAGGGCCCGATCACAGCCCCAAGGCCGTGCCGCAGGGGCCCGGCATGCCGCGCGGCGTGGAAGAGAACCTGATCATCCTGCCCTGGAACGATGCGCAGGCGCTCGCCGATGTTCTGGCCAAGCATGGCGAGGAGATCGCCGGCATCATCACCGAGCCGGTGATGTGCAACACCGGCTGCATCCTGCCCAGGCATGGCTATCTGGAGGCGATGCGCGATCTCGCCACGCGGCATGACGTCGTGCTGATCTTCGACGAGGTCATCACCGGGTTCCGGCTTGGCCTCGGCGGCGCCCAGGCGCGGTTCGGCATCCGGCCAGATTTGTCGGTGTTCGCCAAGGGGCTCGGCGGTGGTTTCCCGGTGGCGGCGCTCGGCGGCAGGAAGGAGATCATGAGCCTCGTCGCCGACGGCACGGTGTCGATGGCGGGCACCTATACGGCCAACGGTATTGCGGTCGCTGCCGCCAATGCGGCGCTGGACGAACTCGGCCAGGACGGGGTCTATGGCCAGCTGGATGCCGTCTCGGACGAGTTGAGGACCGGGCTCGACCTCGTCCTGAAGCAGGCCGGGCTGCCGGCCTACACAGTCGGCGTGGGACCCCTGATGCAGGTGTGGTTCGCCAGCAAGCCGATCCACAATTATCGTGACGCCGAACGTTACGCGGATCAGGGCCTGTTCCGGCGCTGGTTCGAGGGCATGCTGGAGCGCGGCGTGCTCTTCCATCCCGGCGCCTACGAGAACCTGTTCGTATCGACGGCCCATAGCCGCGAGGACATTGCGGTCACGCTGGCGGCCGCCAAGGATGTCGCCAGCGGCCTCGCGCGGACGGTGTGATCTCTCGGGCCGCCCGGTGGCCTGCATCTGGCGGCCCGCTGTCACGCGCGATCGATCATCCCTGCGCGCCGCCATCGAAGACAAGGGAGCGGTGCGCGGATACGCCCGCCATCACGCCCGCAGCCGAAGCCATCGTCGCATTTGCCATCATGCTGGTGACGTCGCCGGCGGCAAAGACACCCTCGATGCTGGTGCGCTTCTGGTCGTCGACGCTGATGAGGGGGCCGAGAGGCCCGTCCTCGATCCGGCAGCCGAGCTGCTCTGCCAGCGGCGACGTCAAATATGTCCGCGGCGCGGTGAAGACGGCCTCAACCGGCACTGTCAGGCCATTTGCGGATCGGACGGCCTCGATGGCCGTGCCGGTGCCGAGGATCTCGACGGCCGGGCTGTATTCGACCTCGATATTGCGGGCGCGGAACAGCGGGAGGAGGTCCTCGTCGGGCTCGAACCGGCCCTGGGTGAAATAGACCGTCGGGCCCCAATCCGACACCAGCACGGCCTGATGGGCCGACATCGGATGGTTGGCGATGACGCCGAGGCGGCGATCCGCGACCTCGAAGCCGTGACAATAGGGGCAGCTGAAGATGGAGAGGCCCCAGCGCTCGCGCAGGCCGGCGATCTCCGGCAGTGCATCCCCGACGCCGGTCGCCAGGATCAGCCGCCGGCCGCGTGCGACGCCCTTTTCCTTCAGCTCGACCTCGAAGAACGCCCCGTTCCGGCGGGCCTGCTGGGCCTGGCCAGCGAGGAAGCCGAACGTCGGATAGGCGGAGAGCTGGGAAAGCGCGGTGCCGATGATCTCGCGCGGCGCGCGTCCATCCTGGCCGAGAAAGCCATGGGCGCTCTCCACGAAACGGTTTCGCGGCAGGCCGGCGTCGATGAGCAGCACCCGGCGGCGGGCGCGAGCGAGCTGCATCGCCGCGGAAACGCCGGCAAAACTGCCGCCGATGATGATGACGTCGTGGGGAGGGCGGTCGGCATTATCGAGGAGCGACGCGGTCATTGAAGCACCTTTGAGTCGGCTTGAGAAGCGGTTCTCCGGCAGGTCCGCCAGATACGTATCATTGAAAGTTACATGATAGCTTGGCCGAGGAGGAACGCAACTTTTATTGTTACGAGACCCTATTCCGGGTATCTCTGAAGCGGCGGCCGGTCATCGGCCACGACGCCATGGCCGGATTGGGAAGGCTGGAAGGAAGGAACCGAAATGGCTCGCGACAGCCGGTTGTCACGCATGCTCCATGTGCTGCTTCATATTGATCAGGCCGAACGCGGGCTGACCTCGGACGAGATCGGCCGGATGCTCGACACCAATCCCGTCGTGATCCGCCGCACCATGGCGGGCCTGCGCGAGCAGGGCTATGTGACCTCGGAGAAGGGCCATGGCGGTGGCTGGAAACTCGCCCGGCCTCTCGATCAATTCACTTTGCTCGACGTCTATGCCGCGATCGGCGAACCGCCCATATTCGCTCTCGGCCTCTCCGACGACCACCCGCAATGCCTGGTCGAGCAGGCCGTGAATGTCCGTCTCGACGATGCGCTCGGCGAGGCACGCCAGTTGCTGCTCGATCAGTTTGCCAAGGTGACGCTGGCCGACCTCTCCGCCGATTTCCGGGCACGCTTGGCCGCGCATGGCGAACGCCGGTGCGACGCACAGCGGGAGGAGCGCTAGAACAGCCCGCGGCGCGGACGGGGAGGAGCTCAGTCCATCTCCTCTGTCTCCATTCGCCCCGGCGGGCTGCGGACGAACGTATCCTGCGCGCCCAGCACGCGTCCGTCCTGGGCGCGAAGCTCGAGCCTGCGCACGGGGAGGGCGGTCTTCTTGTCCACCAGCAGCACATGGGATTCGTCCGGCTCGAAGAAGAAATCCTCCCCCCATTGCCGCAGGGCCACCAGCACCAGAAACAGGCCGCGGCCCTTCTCGGTCAGGACATATTCGTGATGGGGGCTGCCATCACTGGCAGGCACCAGATCCATGATGCCGTGGCTCACCAGATTGCGCAGCCGCGCCGCGAGGATGTTCTTGGCCAGACCGAGATTCTTCTGAAATTCGCCGAACCGGCGCAGACCGTCGAAGGCGTCGCGCACGATCAGCAGCGACCACCAGTCGCCGATCGCATCCAGCGGCCGGGCGATCCCGCACAGGGATTGCTGGTGGCTTATCCTCTTGGCCATGGCATTGCGTCCATCATCCTCGTCCACATCGGGGAAGGCTCGCCCGACGAAACAAGCTCCGTCTGTTCCTGCTACCCTTGTCTAAAGCATATGGGTTGCAAATTGAAACCACAAGATTTATCGATCCCATGGTTTCAATCTAAAACCGTGGATACAGGATATTCCCATGATCGAAGCAGAGGCCACCTTCGATGGCACTTTTCCATTCGCCCCGCGTTTCAGCAGCGCCCCCGGCTTTCGCATGCACTATGTCGATGAAGGTCCGGATGACGGCGAGCCCGTCTTGTGCCTGCATGGCGAGCCGACCTGGGGCTATCTCTTCCGCCATCTGGTTCCTGTTCTGAGCCAGACGCATCGCGTGATCGTTCCCGATCACATGGGCTTCGGCAAGAGCGAGACCCCGGAAGGACGCAGCTATTGGCTGCAGGATCACATCGACAATCTCGAGCGCTTCGTCCTGGCGCTCGACCTCGGCAATATCACGCTCGTCATGCACGATTTCGGCGGTCCTGCCGGCATGGGGCTTGCCGCACGGCAGCCGCAGCGGATCCGCAGGATCATCTCGGCCAACGGACCGACACCCTTTGGCCATGCCGATCTCCCCGAGCGCCTCAGCGCCAATGCGCAGCTATCGCCCTGGTTCCGGTGGATTGTCCAAGCCCATGCAGGCGGCGTACTGAGAAGCGTGCTCGGCCAACTCGGCTTCAACATTCTGAGCACGTTGAAGCTCAACGGCTTCGAGAACAATGCCGTCATCACCGACGCCTGGCTCTCGGCCTATGGCGCGCCCTTTTCGAATCCGGCTGAATGCCTGGGCGCAATCGGTTGGGCGGAGGGTTTTGCCTTGGGCACCCACCAAGTCGAGCAGCCCAGCCCGGCTGCCATCGAGATCATCCGCGACAAGCCGGCTCTGGCGATCTGGGGAGAGGCGGACCGTACGCTCCACGCCGAGCATTTCCTGCCGATGTCCTCCGAACTCTTCCCGCGGGCGCCTATCGAGCGGCTCAAGGGAGTCGGCCATTATTGCTTTGAAGACACCCCGGACGTCGTTGCCGCCCTGATCCGCGATTTCATTCGCCGGTCGTGAGATCGCTCGGATGTGCCCTGCGGCGACCGTCCTGCTCCCCTGGTGCAGACGCTCTCCGCCGCCCTGCGAAGAAGCCGGAGCTCGCCATATCGAGGCCATGCCGCCAAGCTAAAATGTCGAAATGTTTTCCGAATTCTTAAGATGAAAAGATCTATGTAAGAGTCTGAAAATATACACTCATTGACATTGCCAAGATTGCGCAGGGCGACGATGTCGCCGGGCGCAATCCGCTAGGACAGCGTCAGATGGGTTGTCGCCGATCAAACACCGCCATGAGGAATTCGCCATGCCTGCAGGCCAGTTCAAGCCTTTCCTTCCGTTCCTGCCTGTCGCCATGCTGGCGCTGGCGGCTTGCGCCTCCAATGCCGCGCAGCCAGGGCAGTCTGCGACCTGCGTGGCCGAGGCGGCGCAGCGTCTGGTCGGCCAGCCCAAGCCAACCGACGATGAAGCCAGGAAGCTGACGGGCGCCCCGATCGTCCGCCAGATCAAGCCGGGCCAGGCCGTTACCTTCGATTTTCGCCAGGACCGGGTGACCATCACGACCAACCCCGCTACCGGGCGGGTGGTCAGCGCCGGTTGCGGTTAAAGGGCCCCTTCCATCGCCTCGGACGAGTGTCGATGCAACAACCTGGCTACATCCAGCTCCGACCGTCGCCGCTGGAGCAGCCATAGGGCGGCAGGCGGTCGCCGAAGCGCTTCTGCAACTGGTAGCAGCCCCATTTGCGCAGGGCCATCGGCATGCGGCTGTTGAGCTCGATGCCGACTTCGTCGAGCGGGTCTTTGGCGGCCGTCACATAGTCGTACCAGCGATAGCCGGCCGTGCCGACGATGGCGATGACGGCCACCATCACGATCATGATGAGTTTTCGCAAGATCAGCATATTCGATACCTCAGGCAGGGCGCATTCGGAGCTGGGGGCATGTCTGCCCTAGTTCCCGTTTCGAGCCTCTTTGCGACTGCGGCCGATTCCGTCAAATCGCAAAAGCTCCAGGGCTTGACGAGGCCCTATAGCGACGAGCGGAATTTCTGCTGAAGCGCCATCACGGCCCGCCCTTTTGCGTTGAAATCGTCGAGGAGCGGCTGCAGGGCCGTCAAAGTCTTCTGATCCTTGGCGGTTATCGTCATGCCAGCGACCTCGAGCCTGTCCTTGTTGCCCGCGATGAAGTCGGACAGCCGCAGGGCGGCAGCGGTCATGTCCCGGACCGGCGGCAGCATCTGCTTGACGTTGTCGGCGACCGCCGTCACGTCCCGCTCATAGGCCTTGTCGAAGACGATCTTGAGATCCTCGGGCTGCTTGAGCTGTTCCTTGGCGGCATCGGCCTTGGCAAGGGCCTGGTCGATGGCACCGCCAAGCTCGTCGATGAGATTCTGCACGGCGACCAGATCCTCGCGCCGCGACGCCAGATCGCTCATCGAACGGATGGAGCCCTTGGCCACGATGGCGCCAAAGCGCTGCTGCAGATTGCCCGGCCCACCGGACGGGCCTGCCGCGAAGTCGGTGATGATGGCGTAGTCCTTGACGTAGGGACCGAAGGCGTCCTTCTGATTGCCGCTCAATTGCGGCACATGGGCGCCGGGCTTGTCGAGAATGCGGGTCTGCAGGAATTCGATGAATTCCTTGCGCTGGCTGGACTCCTGGTCACCGCAGGCGGAAAGGGCAAGGCAGAGCAGGATTCCCAGAAGCAGGACAGGACGGGCGAACAAGTTCATACTATCGATTCCAGGCAATTTGAATGGAGTGATTAGATAAGGATCTCTAGATAGAGCATTGAAATCATGTAGATTTCTAATTTTCTTAAGGCGACACGGGAAGAAGCGAAGGAGGAAAACGGGAGGAAAGGCGGGGCAGGTCTACCTAGCATGCCGGATCGTCCGTTCAAGCCCGATGCGCTACCAGGTCGGCCTGGAAATTCCGGCGGCCGGCGCAGTCCGGGGCTCGACATTCCCGGCATTGTTCATTGAAGACGAACATATTGAGGCTTCCATGCGCGACGAACCCGCGGCGCCCTTGCTTTCTTCGACCGTTTCTACGCCTGTCGCGCATTTCCTGCGCGAAATCTGGCAGGCCGTCGGCGGTGACGCAGCGCATCTCAGCCACCTTGCGATAGAAGGTACCGGCGCTCTACCGTCCACATTTCACGTGACCGATCTCGCCGGCGCGGCGGTGGGGGCCGCCAGCCTTGCCATCGCCGAACTGGCATCGCTGCAACAGGGCAAATTCCCCGCCGTGCAAGTCGACCGGCGGCTGGCCTCGTTCTGGTTCCTCACCTCGCTACGGCCGGAGGGCTGGTCGATGCCGCCGCAATGGGATGTGGTGGCCGGCGATTATCGGGCGGCGGATGGCTGGATCCGGCTGCACACGAATGCGCCGCATCACCGCGAGGCGGCCCTGGCTGTGCTCGAGACGCCCATTGACCGTGAGGCGGTGGCTGCGGCCGTGGAGCAATGGCAGGCAGAGGCCCTCGAGACGGCCATCGTGGCCAAGAATGGCTGTGCCGCTGCCATGCGCACGCTCGACCAATGGGCCGATCATGCGCAGGGGCGAGCCGTCAATGCCGAGCCGCTGCTGCACCGCAGCAGCAGCGCCGGCGGTCATCGATCGCACGTGCTGCCGTTGCCGGGCCGACCCTTGCAGGGCGTCCGGGTGCTGGACCTGACGCGCATCCTTGCCGGTCCCGTTGCGACGCGCTTCCTCGCGGGTTTCGGAGCCGAGGTGCTGCGCATCGATCCTCCCGGGTGGGAAGAGCCGGCCACCGTGCCGGAGGTGGTGCTTGGCAAACGCTGTGCCCGGCTCGACCTGAGGAATTCCGACGATCTCCATGTGCTGGAACGACTGCTCGCACAAGCGGACGTGTTCGTTCACGGCTATCGGCCTGATGCCCTGACCCGCCTCGGGCTCGATTCCGCGCGCCGCCGCCAACTCAATCCGGGGCTGATCGATGTCTGCCTGGACGCCTATGGCTGGAGCGGCCCCTGGCATGGGCGGCGGGGCTATGACAGCCTGATCCAGATGAGCACGGGGATCGCCGACGCCGGCATGCGGGCGGCGGGGCGCGATCGTCCGACACCACTGCCCGGACAGGCGATCGACCATGCCACGGGCTATCTCCTCGCCGCGGCGGCCATTCGGGGGCTGGTGGAACGGTTGCAGACGGGGCGGGGATACGAAATACGTGGATCTCTGGCGCGAACCGCTCATCTTTTAGTTTCAACTAGAAACCAATTGCGTGAAGCGGAAGCATTGGCACCTGAGCAACCCTCCGATTGGTCGGCTTCCATCGAGCAGACCGGCTGGGGGCCGGCCCGCCGCCTTCGTCCGCCGGTTGCGATTGCGGACATTCCCATGAGGTGGGATTGTGCTGCTTCGAAACTGGGATCGTCAGCTGCCGCCTGGCTGACAGGTTGAAGCCTAATGCACTGGCGGCAGCAACGCTTCCCTCGAGTGACCAGGGAATGTCGGTCGCGCGATCGATATTCCTTGGCTATTCCACCAAATTGCAAAACGCTTCAGGACTTGGCCAGGGAAGCACGTTTTTGGGCCGGATGGTTCCAATAGGTCGTCTGGCCGCGATAGGCCGAGACCCCGGCAATGGCCGTGGTCACGAGGGCGACCGCAAGTGTCGCCACGATACAGGTGGCTAAGCAATGCTGGTGCCGGGCAATCCCCCGGCCGGCCTTTCCGGATCGGTTTTTTCCCTCGATGAGGTCCAGCAACGTCTCTTTCCGCACCAAGATTTCGCCCTCGAAAATGTCGACATGACGTAACGACAAGCCAGGACGCTGGAGGGCTCGTCAGTGCGATTTCGCACATCGCGATCTTCGTACGGCCGTAATGGCTGGAAAGGCGGTCGAGAGCGGGCTGCTGGTGACGTTATGACACAGCCCTGAGCCGGGAAGTTCGGGACCTGGGCGCGATGGGCCGGGTTCGATGGCGCAACCCTCAGAAGCCCTTGCCGCCAGTCCCCGGTATGGCGGCAGGCGGTTCTCTGCCAGGAATCCGAGTTATCGCCGGCGGAGAAACCTCGCACATCGCGAAAGAACGGTTTGCGGGACGCAGCGGCGCTTTGGCTGCAGTTCGAGAAGCTAGCGTGGCCCTCGTGCAATTCGACGGGAGAATGCCGCCGTTTCGCGGACCGGTCCCGAAGCGCGATCAAGAGGTGCAATGATCCTGCAGGAGTTCCGGCTTTACGACTTGGCGTGGGGAGAAGGAGCGATATTTCGTATTTCGTCGCATCTGGCGGTTTGCCAAGCACGGTCGAGGGTGTAATGCTGCCCGCGTTCCACGACTCGCAAACAACATACATTCCCGAATGAAGCCCCCGTCCAAGCCTTTCTTCGTCGAGGTCAGGCGTTCGCGATCGATTCCGGCCCAGGCCTCTCCACCCCCGCGACCGACGTCGTCCTGGGAGGATGCACCTGAGCCTGCCGGTGCGCGATCCAAGGCCTGGCAACATGCTGAGCAGTTCTTTCAGCCCCGAGCCGCCGACTCGGCGCCGGAGGCCGAACGCCCGATATCCGCTCCTGTGGAGCCCGCGCCCGTTCCTGTCCAGGCAGCGCTTGAGCGGAAGGGTAGGGCTGTCGCTTCAGGACAGGCCGAAGCGCGCGACGAGGAGGGTGACAAGACTGTCGCCAAGAATACCGCTAAGCGCAGCCGGAAGGTGGCGAAAGCCCCGGTGCCCGAGCCGGATGAGGCGAAAATCGTTCCGGTAAAGAAGGCGCGCAACAAGAAGGTATTGCCCGAAAAGCGTCTTTCCGTGCAGTCGCAGTCGGCACCTTACGCGGAGTTTCTGAACGGTCAGGAGCCGTCGCTCTCTTCCAGCCAGCCCGAGAAAGCGAGGGCAGCCTCGCGTAGCAGGACGGCTGACGCTTCGACCGCATTTCTGGATGCTGCCTCCGCCGGGGATGCGATGGAAGAGCCTGGGCGCAAGCCCCTGTCGGCACGGGCCGCCCGTTCCGCAGCCAAGCCTGGGGAACGCTGGACGTGCCGGTTGCGGCATGTACGCCGCAATCTCGGCTCGGGCCGTCCTGGACAGTTGCGGCCGTAGCTTCGTCTGCCAGGCCTCAAGCACGTCATCTGTCGACCGGTGCAGTTGATGCCATTCATCAGCCTGCTAGGCTGCGCAACGGGTTAGGAATACGGCTCGTCGGCGTGGGGGAGGATGGTGGATACGGAACAAGGCATTCTCAAGGTCTCCATTGCCGCCACTCTTTTCGTTGCTCTTTTCGGCGTGCTGTTCGGTCTTCTTTCCGGCTCCTTCTCCATCGTGTTCGACGGCGTATATGCGTTGCTCGATGCCAGCATGAGCGGCCTCGCGCTTGTGGTGGCCCGCTTGATCGCCGCCAATTCGGCCCCTGCCACCGCCGTGGGAAAGTTGCATGAGCGTTTCACCATGGGCTTTTGGCATCTGGAGCCGATGGTTCTCGGCCTCAACGGTGCCATGCTCATCGGGGCGGCCATCTATGCGATGATCAATGCCATCGGCAGCCTGATGGTCGGCGGCAGAGACCTCGAATTCGGATATGCCATTCTCTATGCCGCCGTGGCCCTGGCCGCCTGCATCGCCATGGCGGTGATCGAAACCCGCGTGAACCGGACCATACGCTTCGATTTCGTGGCGCTCGATGCCAAGGCCTGGATCATGTCGGCTTCGATCACCGGCGCGCTTCTTCTTGCTTTCTGCATCGGCCATGCCATCGAGGGTACGCGCTTCGACTGGCTTACGCCCTATGTCGACCCCGTGGTTCTGCTTCTCCTCTGTCTGGTCATCGTCCCTCTGCCGATTTCGACCGTAAGGCAGGCCCTGTCCGAAATCCTTCTGGTGACGCCAGCCTCCCTCAAGGACCATGTCGACGCCGTTGCCAGGACCTTCGTCGCCAAATACGGCTTCCTGACCCACAAAGCCTATGTCGCAAAAGTCGGCCGGGGTCGCCAGATCGAACTCTATTTCATCGTGCCGCCCGGTCGGCCCGCCATGCGCCTGGAAGAATGGGACCGGATTCGCGACGAAATCGGCGAAGCGATCGGTGGCGAGAGCCGGGATCGCTGGCTGACCATCGCCTTCACCACCGATGTCGAGTGGGCGGTGTAAGACCACGAGAACGGCAGGTCCATGTGGCTGACATGAACATCCACGATTATCGATTTACATCAATAAGTTAAGTTTATAGTTTGATGCTCTGGACTAGGAAATAGTTGGCCGATTTGCGTCACTGCAGGCGCACGCCAATTGAGGCAGTCAGTCCAAATCCATCGCAGCCGGCTTGCGGCGTCGCCAGTGGCGCCACGAAATTGCTTGCGAACATGTCTGCGCATGCGCAAGGACATCGCGAAACGACCGGCAGTCACGTACTCCACGACGCAGCTCTTGGTCATGAATCAGGTCTTGGTCGTGAATTGGCTCTTGGCCCACGAAATGTTTGGAGGCGGCGGTCCATGCTTCAAGTCGTCAGGCAATCGGGCGATGTGCTGGTGCTTGGTGCCGGCATCGTCGGTGTCTCGGTTGCCCTGCATCTTCAGAAATTGGGACGATCCGTCGTTCTTATCGACCGTCGCCCCCCGGGGGAGGAAACCAGCTACGGCAACGCCGGTCTGATCGAGCGAGCCAGCGTCATTCCCTATGGCTTTCCACGGGAGCTCTCGACGCTTGTCCACTATGGGCTGAACCTTTCCGCCGACGTGCGCTATCACTGGCGCTTCCTGCCCAAGGCCCTGCCGTGGCTCGTGCGCTTCTGGTGGGAGTCCTCGCCCAAGCGCCTGCGCCGGGCAGCCCTCGACATGCTGCCCCTGATCGAGCATTCGGTCGAGGAACATGCCAGGCTGATGGCCGATGCGGGCATTTCCGACCAATTGCGGCTGACCGGCTGGATGGAGGCCTATCGCAGCACCGCGGCCTTCGAAAAGGCCTGCTCCGCAGCCAGGCAACTCGACGAGTTCGGCCTGAACTATGATCTGCTCGGAGCCCCTGCGCTGCGCGAAAGGGAACCGAGCCTGGCGGGTGTGTTCGCGGGCGCGGTCCATTGGCGTGATCCGGCCACCATTGCCGATCCCGGCCGGCTGGTGAAGGAATATGCCGCGCTTTTCAGCCGCAATGGCGGCAGCTTCGTCGAGGCCGACGCCAGCGCCCTGCGGCAGGAGGAGGATGGCTGGAGCCTGGAAACGCCCGACCGGCATTATCACGCCCGCGAAGCGGTCGTGGCCCTCGGACCGTGGTCGGACCGGCTCTACACGAAATTCGGCTATCGGGTGCCGCTGGCGGTCAAGCGCGGCTATCACGTGCATTTCAAGCCCGCGGCCGGCGCCGTGCTCAATCGCCCCATCGTCGACATCGAGCGCGGCTATCTGCTGGCGCCGATGACCCGAGGTATCCGGCTGACGACGGGAATCGAGTTCGCCTCCCGCGATCACGCGCCGACGCCGGTTCAGCTCGACCGCACCGAGCCGCATGCCCGTGAGGTGTTTCCGCTCGCTCAGCGTGTCGAGGCAGCGCCCTGGATGGGATCGCGCCCCTGCCTGCCGGACATGCGCCCCGTGATCGGCCCGGCGCCGCGCCACAAGGGCCTCTGGTTCGCCTTCGGTCATAACCATCACGGTTTGACGCTCGGCCCGGCCACGGGACGGCTGCTATCGGAAATGATGGCGGGGTTGCCGACTTTTGCCAATCCCGCGCCTTTTGCGATGGACCGGTTCGGCTGAGAAACAAGGCGGCTCTGGCGCTGCCAGGTTCAGCCGTGAGCGCGCTTTTCCCCAGCTGGCAAGGTGCTGCGGATCTTGGCGAAGAGGGCGGCCGGCAGAACCGGCTTGTGCAACAGGGGAATGCCGCTGGCTTCTGCTTCGCGCAGCCGTTCGGGTGCGGTGTCACCGGTGATCAGAATGGCCGGCAGGCCCGGAATCTGCTCCCGCAGGATGGCAATCGCCTCGGCGCCGGTACGCTGCTCGCGCAGGCGGTAGTCGCAGATCACCAGGTCCGGCGGCAGGCGGCCGAGGCAAAGCCGCGCCTGCTCGATGCCTTCCACCGCCTCGCACTGCGCGCCCCAGGTCGTCAGCAGGCGTAACATGCCTTCGCGGACGGCTTCGTCGTCGTCGATGACGAGGATCCGGCAGGGTGCACCCAAAGTCGTATGGTCGTTGGCGGGTGCGGCCGGCACGGGCTCGGCCTGCCTGTCCGGCTGCCTGGCTGCGAGCGGCAGGATGAGAGCGAATTTGCTGCCGCGGCCAACCACCGAGCGCAGTCGCAATTCGTGATTGGCGGCCCGGGCGAGACGCTCGGTGATGGCCAACCCCAAGCCAAGCCCCTTGCGGCGGTCGCGTTCTGGATTGCCGAGCTGATGAAACTCGCGAAAGATCTCCTGCTGGTTGTCGGCGGCGATGCCGATGCCGCTGTCCCAGACCTCGACATGCACCTGATCGGAACGGCGGCGACAGCCGATCAGCACGCCGCCGCGTTCGGTGTAGCGAACGGCGTTGGAGATCAGGTTGCGGAGGATCAGCTCCACCAGTGCCGGATCCGATTCCACCACGACATCGGTATCGCGCTGGCGGTAGACGATGCCCTTTTCATCCGCCGATGGAGCAAGCTCGGTGCTGATCCTGTTGAGCAGGGGCTGAAGCTCGAAGCTGCGCTTGCTCACCGTGACGACGCCGGCTTCCAGACGCGAGAAATCGAGCAGGGTGTTGAGCATGTCGCCCGAGGCACTCGAGGCGGCGCGGGCATTGTCCAGGATCGCACGCTGCTGTGCCGTCAACGGGCTGCGAGCGAGCACTTCCAGGAACAGGCCCTGGGCATGGATGGGTTGGCGCAGATCGTGGCTGGCGGCGGCCAGGAATTTCGATTTGGCCTGATTGGCCGTTTCGGCCTCGAGACGGGCAGCCTGGGCGATGGCCGTCTCCTGGCGCAGGCGCTCCACCAATTCGTTGTTCTCGAACCTTAGCTCCACCATTTTTTGGAAGGTCTGCGAAGCGCTTCGCGCCGAAGCGATGATGGCGATGCAAAATAAGACGCTGCCGATCGCCATGCCCCAATACATCGGATCGCCGAGCGTGACCAATTTGAGGGCCAGCATGGCGATGAACGCAATCGAATAGCCGACAAAGGCCGGCAATACGGGGGCCATGAAGGTGAGCGAGCCGGCCTGGATGCCGGCCATGAAGCACAGGAGCAGCGCGATGGCGAGAGGGGAAGCCTGGTCGAAGGCGATCCAGGGCAATATGCCCCGCAAGACACCGATCGACGTGGCGAGCACGATGGTATAGCGCTGGTAGCGGCCGGCCTCTGCAACGGGATCCGGACTGTCGCGAAAGCGGCTGGCGAGCAAGCGCAGAAACGGTACGGGCAGAAAAGAGCAGACGGCCCAGATTGCCAAGGGGAGCACCGGGGCATTCAGGGCGAAGATGACGGCCATCGCCGCGTTGCCGATGCCACCGATGATGAAGGCAAACGGAGCGGTGCCCAGCATGAAGCGAAGCTGCTCCGCGGCGATGCGGGCGGGAACAGGCCTGAACCAGTGCACCGCCATTCAGCGTATCAGGCCGCGGTCGCGTGCAACAGCCACGGCCTCCGCCCGGCTTGCCACATCGAAGGCGGCCAGCAGCGCCTGCACATGCACACGCACCGTATTTTCCGAGAGGTTGAGATGCCGCCCGATCACCTTGTTGGAATAACCCCGGCTCAATTGGTCGAGAACCTCGTATTGGCGCGGCGTGAGCTGGGCCTGGGTCCTGGCGACCGACTGGACCGTCTCGCCAGGGATGGTCTCGCCCCGCAGGGCGCCCTCCACGGTGGCGACGATACGATCGGTCGGCTCCGCCTTGGACAGGAAGGCGGCGGCGCCTTTGGCGAGGGCTTCCGCCCGGGTGCCGACATCGTCATGCGAGGTGAGGATGATCACTGGCGCGCCGGGCCAGCGCCGCCTGAATACGGCCAGCCCTTCCATGCCGCTGAGGCCGGGCATCTCGATATCCAGCAGCACCGCATGAGGCCGCACCTGATCCTCCGCAATGGCCTGGGCGATCGAACCGGCTTCACGGATCATGGCATGCGGCAGCCCCTGCTCCAGCACGAGGCGCAGACCTGCGCGCAGGAGCGAATGATCGTCGATCAGGAGCAAGTGCAGCGGTGATGAAGCGTGCATGACACTTCACTTTAGGCCAGTTGCCGGGCTTAGACCATTAGTCCATGCAGACTAGTCCAAGACAGACTATGGAAAAGGGGCCAGGAAGTTCCTAAAGTCATTTTGACCAACGGGTTGGAGTTGAGTGGAGCAACTTGGCGGGATTGGTCTCACGACGAGTTTGCAAGCCTGCTCAGGCTGGAGCGCTTGGCGCAAGAGAATTTCGGATAGGCGGGGTTTTTTGCCTCGCTGATCTATTGCCTATCCCACTCAAACGAGCTGCGCTTTCAAGGGTAGCCGGCGGGAGGTGGCGCACTATGTGCTTGGGCAATTCGCTGCCGAAGTTCTCATGGCCCATTATTCTTGCGGAAAGATCCCTTTCGTGGAACCGATACCCACTCCCAATCTTCCCGAACAGAGCCGGCAGGGCGCGCCGTGGGCGATTGCCGTCATCGATGAAAAACAGCTCACCCGTAGCTGCCTGACGCACAGCCTCATCGCCGCTGCCCCGGCCTTTACTGTGGTCGGATATGCGAGCCTGCAGGATTGGCACCAGAATGGGGGAGGGCACGCACCCTGCATCGCCCTGCTTTGCGGCACGGGCCAGAAGGCAACCGAGGCGATCGTCGACCTCGATCTGGCCTTTGTGGCGGAGCATTGCGATGATGTCCGGGTGATCGTCGTTTCCGATGTCGAGGATCCCCGGCTGATCGTGGCGGCTCTCGGCAAGGGGGCCAGGGGCTATATCGGCATGAGTTCCAGCCTCGATGTCGCCCTGGCGGCCATACGTCTGGTGGCGGCGGGAGGTGTATTCGTTCCGGCAAGCGGCTTGTTGCCTTTGAAGTCACGCGCCGGATTCGCCGGTGAAGAGAGCCCGGATGAGGGCCTGTTGCGACAGGCCGCCTTTACGCCCAAGCAACTGGCGGTGATCCAGCGTCTGCGGCAGGGGGAATCCAACAAGATCATTGCCTACAAGCTGAATATGGAAGAATGCACCGTCAAAGTGCATATCCGCAACATCATGCAGAAGATCCGCGCGCGCAACCGCACGGAAATCGCCTACATGACCAACAATCTTTTTGAGGGCGATGCCAACTGATCCGATCGGAGACGACGGCGGAATTCCGGCGCTGTCGCGATAACCGGGAACCCGCGCCGTGGGCTTTACGGCGTATCCGTTTCAACGATGCGGACGCCGGATCGCCGGGCCCGTGCGACCAGGTCTGCGCAATCCTTTCCGCCCGGAAAGGCAACCACCAGGAAGGGCTCGTAGCAGTTGAGCATATGCTCGTTGCGCAGCGGCCCGGCGCACACGCCATATCTCAGCCAGGAGGCACGCTCGACGATCGACTTCATCCGATGGGCGACGGCCCATCTGGCCGCCAGCAGGTCGGCGCCGCGCTTGCCGGCATGAACGATACGAAACTCTCCCTCATCCGCGAGCAGGCGGTCCAGGATGGCGAAGACGCGCTGCTCGTCGACGGCACCATCATCCCCACAGACGAGGACGGTCCTGGGCTTGGCCGGCGGGTTCGCGGCCTCCTGGTTGGAACCCTGCGCTGGGGTGGGAGATCTGTCGTGCCTATCGAGCGTCATGGCTGCCACCGGCGGGACCAGCGACCGCATTGAGGTGCGGTTCTTCTGGATGTCTTCATGTCGACGTGTTTTCTTGAACCGAACGCCTATCGCCCCCCAATGCCGGCTAGGTGTCGGATCGGGTCGTGGCTGCAGGCCTTCTGTGCTTGCCATTAGATCTGCAACCCGCGTGACAGGGATGTGATCCGGTGGCCCCGTGCCACGTCCACTATCGTCTGCAGAGGCGGAACGGGCGCGGCGGGGCTCGTTGCGGGCAAGTGCCCCATCAACGCCCAACTCTCATGCCATCTTCGAAGGGACGTCATCGCTTTCCTTGCCCATTGGTACGCGCCGCCCTTGTTGAGTATCGCCGACGCCCTCATCCATGCCCTGACCTCCATTATCCTCGCCTTGGCAGCCATCCGGGTGACGGGCATCCTTGCCCTGACGGTGGCAGGCCTGCTGGTGGCGGGTGCGGTGGCGGCCAAGATCCGGCGAAGAAAACGCAGTTGAGGAGGCCGGCGGCGTTTCAGATTGCGCGCGGACGAGCTATCGGATCCGATCTTCCGCCGTCGGCTCATGATAGGTTGCCAGAACCTGCCGCAGCTTGCGGCCCAGCAGGAAAAGGGCCGTCAAGCCTGCGCACAGGCCCGAGCCGAACGTGACGATCTGCAGGGTGGACAGGTGACCATCGAGGCTGGCGCGCAGTCCGGCACCGGCGGCCACCTGCAAGGCGATGCCGGGCAGGATGCCGAGCCCGGTCGCAGCCAGAAAGGGGCCGAAGGCGGTCGACGTCGAACCGAACACGAAGCTCACGAGGCTCGAAGGCGCGATTGGCGCGAAACGGCATAAGAGCACGATACGCCAGCCACCCAGGCGAACGGCTTCGCGAAGCGGGGCCAGCAGGCGCCAGCGCCGGCTAAGGCGATGCCCATAGCGGCGGCCTACCGCAAGGCCGAGCCAGTAAGCCACGGACGCACCGAGGATGGATCCGGTTAAGGCGAGCGGGATGCCGTAGAGACCATAGGCGGAGCCGGCAACGATGCAGAGCGCGGGCCGGGGCAGCAGGGAGACGGCACTGACGAAGAAGAGCAGCAGCATCAAGGCCGCGCCCCACTCGCCGGCAAAACTCAATAGATCCGCCTGCATGCCCAAACCAGTCCCGGTGCCGTTTATCGTTCATACCGTGTCACCGGCAGGATGCAACCTCGAGGGCGCTTGCTCAAGGGCCATTCACCCCGCCTGCGGCTGGATGCGGACGCGAACCTGTCAGAGGATGGTTTCGAGAATACTGGCTGCGTCGCCGATATCGGCCTGGACGGCGCGAACCGCGCCGGCTTGGTCGCCTTTTTTCAGCGCCTCCACCAGGACGCGATGGTGCTTGTTCGAGACGACGAAATTGCCGCGTTCCTGCAGCAGGTTGAAATAGGGACTGACCTGGAGCCAGAGGCTTTCGATGATGCCGATCAGGGTTTCCGAGCCGCTCGCCTGATAGATCTCGAAATGAAGAGCCCGATTGGCGCGCAGATAGATCTTCCGGGCTTCCTTGTTCGGCTTGATGTTGTCCATTTCTGCGACGAGTTCATCCAGCCGGGCGAGCGTTGCGGGCTGGAGATTGGGCACGGCCCAGGATACGGCCAGTCCCTCGATCTCCAGGCGGGTCCGCGTCAGGTCCGCCAGTCGCTCCCGGGTCAGATGGGGAATGCCGAGGCTCCGCCCCGCCACCACGGTGAGCGCCTTTTCTGCCGTGAGGCGCAGAATCGCTTCGCGTACCGGCATGGCACTGACGCCGAAAGCATCCGCCAGCCACTGGATGGTGATCGACTGGCCCGGTGCCAGGTCACCATTGAGGATCAGTTCCTTGGCCTGGCGATAGACGTCCTCCTGCATGGTGGCGCGCTGCACGCGCACGACCGAGAGCGGCTCTCGTGCCTTGGACCTCGTTTCGCTCATGGAACCTCCGCATTGCAATCCCGGGGCGGGATTCTCGTCTTGTAGGTCGGTTCGGCGTTTGGAGAAAGCGCCGGCAGGCTTGCTAAAATTCTGATCTTTGATTTATGATCAAAAGTAGCTCACAGAAGCTGACTTATCAACGAGTCGAAGTGCCCGCCGCAACGAAGCGGGCTGACAGGGAGGGAAGAATGGGATTGGCAAAGCGCAGCGCTGCCCTGCTGGGCGCGGGATTGTTCGGCCTATGCGCCCTTGGGGGGCAGGCGGAGGCCAAGGACAAATACAAGATCTATCTGTCGATGAGCTATATCGGCAATGACTGGCAGGGCGAGGCCGCCAACATGGTCAAGGCCATGGCCGCCAGCAAGGAGATGGCCGACAAGGTCGACCTCCAGGTTCAGGTCGCCGGGCCCAATGCCCAGCGCCAGATCCAGCAGATCAACGCCATGGTGCAGGCGGGCGCCAAGGCGATCGTGGTCTTCCCGATTTCGCCCACCGCCCTGAACGCGGCCGTGAAGAACGCCTGCGGCAAGGGCGTGGTGGTGATCGCCTATGACGGCGAGATCACCGAGCCATGCGCCTACAACGTCACGATCGACCAGAGCGAGGCAGGGCGGGTCACGGCCGAATGGCTGGCCAAGAAACTGAACGGCAAGGGCAACATCATCGCCATCACCGGCGTGCCCGGCACCTCTGTCGATACGCTACGCACCAAGGCGGCCAAGGAAGTCTTCGCCAAATATCCCGGCATCAAGATCGTCAACGAAGCCGTCGGCATGTGGAGCCAGGCGGTGGCCCGCACCGAATTGTCCAAAATCATGGCCACGCGCAAATGGGACGAGATCGACGGGCTGTGGATGCAGGTGGGTTGCTATACCGCCAACACCATGCAGATCGAAGCGGGCGCCACCCCCGACAAGCTCAAGCCCTGCGCCGGCGAGGGCTCGAACGGCGGCCGCATCCAGATGCTGCCGGTGGGTACCGAGGTGGAGGGCGCCAACGGCACCTATACGCCGATGGCCGCTCCCCGAATTTCCTATGCCTCGCCGCCTTATTCGGGGGGCCTTGCCCTGAAGCTCGCCGTTGCCAAGCTCGACGGCAAGGACATTCCCAAGCACACCGTGCTGCCCTTGCCGATCGTGACGAACGAGACGATCAAGCTTTGCCAGGAAGGCAGCTGGGCTGAGATGAAGGCCGGCTGCAATGCCTTCAAGCCTTCGCTGGTCTCCAATCCCGGCTGGTTCGCCTCGATCTATTCGGCAGAGACGCCGGAGCTCGGCCTGTCGGCGGCGCTGGTCGGTCAGCCCGAGAATTGAGGGTGGGCAGTGGCGGATGAGCGGCCGCGATTCAGGCAAGCACTCGCCGCCAAGTTCAGTCGCCGTCGCGCCGCCCCTCACCCTTACCCTCTCCCCGCAAGAGCGGGGCGAGGGAGACTTCGACCGACGGCCTCATACTGAAAGCATCCGGCCTCGCCCAACCGGCGGGCGCTTTGAGTGGCTAAAGGATGGATCGCAACGCCTGAGCCCCCTCGCCCCGCCACTTGCGGGGAGAGGGTAAGGGTGAGGGGCGGCGCGACCTCATGGATAAGACATCAATTTGCACGGACCGCTTCCTATGTCATCCCCATCCGTTCAGATAGCCTCGCCGAAAGCGGCGGTCGCGGCCTGCGACATCAGTCGTTCCTTCGGGCCGACCATCGCCGTCGACGGCGTCTCCTTCGAGATCCGGGCGGGCGAGACCCACGCGCTTCTGGGTGAGAACGGGGCGGGGAAGTCGACCCTCGTCAAGCTGCTGTCCGGCCTGATAACGCCGACCGCAGGGCATTTCGAGATCTTCGGCCAGCAGGCCGTGCTCGCCAGCCCGCGCACGGCCCATCGGCTCGGCATCCAGACGGCCTTCCAGGAGTTGACCATCGTCAAGGACCTGACGGTGCTCGACAACATGCTGCTCCCTTATCCACCGACTCTGCTCGGCCAGATCCGCCGCTCCGAGGCGCGCCGGCAGGTGGCCGATCATCTGGACGCGCTCGGCCTGGCGGCGATCGACCTCGACACCGATCTGCGCGATCTCGATCTCAATCTGCGCCAGAAGATCGAGATCGCGCGCGCTTTGTTCCGCCGCCCCAGCATCCTCCTTCTCGACGAGCCGACCTCCACCCTGTCCGGCCGCGACATCGATTGGCTGGGTGGGCTGATCGACGGCCTGAAGCGCGATGGTGTGACAGTCGTCTTCATTTCCCACCGCATGGCGGAGGTGAGGGCCTTTTGCGATCGGGTCACGGTCCTGCGTGGCGGCAGGCACATCGCCACCGCCAGCCTTGCCGATGTGGCCGACGAAGACCTGATCGGCATGATCGCCGGCAGGGAACTGGGCCGCTCCTTCCCACCCAAGCCGCCGGTGCCTTCGCTGACCGGTGATCCCGTGCTGTCGGTAAATGGCCTCGGCACGCATAAGAGGCTCGAACGTGTCGGCTTCGATCTGCGCGCGGGCGAGATTCTCGGCGTCGCCGGCCTCCAGGGCATGGGTCAGCTCGAACTTTTCTCCGCCCTGTTCGGCATGGAGGAATATCGCGGCGAGATCCGCATCGATGGGCAGCCGGTGACGCTGACCTCCCCGCGCGATGCCATCGAGGCGCGTATCGGCATCAGCCTGGTCCCCGAGGACCGCAAGACCGAGGCGCTCTTCCTCAAGCTCGATGGGCAGCGCAACGTCTCCCTGCCGGTGGTCGAGCGCTATACCAGGTTCGGCCTGATCGATGAAGACAGCGAGGAGAGGGATGTCGCCCGGGTCTTCGGCCGGCTCAACGTGCAGATGCGCGCTTTGTGGACCAGCGTGAAATCCTTCTCCGGCGGCAACCAGCAAAAGATCGCCATCGCCAAATGGCTGTTCGCGCAAAGCCGCGTGCTGCTGCTATTCGATCCGACCCGCGGCATCGATGTCGGCACCAAGCACGAGATCTATGCACTGATCCAGCAATATGCCGCCGCCGGCGGCGCCGTCCTGTTCCATTCCACCGAGATCGCGGAACTCGACCATCTCGCCCATCGCGTCCTCGTGCTCTATCGTGGCAGGGTTGCGGCCGATCTCTCCGGTCCCGCGATCTGCGAGGATGCCATTCTGCGCGCCACGCTGGGCAGCGCTTCCACCATCCAGGAGGCATCATGAGCGCGGCCCATGCCGATATGTCCCTCAAGCCGTCGCCGCTCAAGCGCGTAGGCCTGCGCTGGTCTCGCCACCGGGGCACGCTGATCGCCGTTGCGGCCTTCCTGGTCTGTCTCGGCCTGATCCGCCTCGTCAGCGGATCCCTCAATTATTACGACATCTCGACCATCGCCACCGGCGGGGCCACGCTGGCGACCGCCGCGATCGGCCAGACCATCGTGGTCCTGTCGGGCGGGTTCGACCTGTCGGCCGCTGCCGTGATTTCGCTGGTCAACGTCACGCTGGCAAGCCACATGCAGGACGATCCTTCCAGCATCCTCCTGTGGTCTTGCGCCGGCATCGCCATCGGGGCTGCGGCAGGCGCCTTCAACGGCTTTTTCATCGCCTTTCTGCGCCTTCAGCCGATCGTCGTGACGCTCGCGACCATGTTCATCCTGCAGGGCGTGACGCTGCTGGTCATGGACAAGCCGGGTGGGCAGCTTCCCGCCGGGTTCAGCGCCTTCTTCACCGCCGACGCGATCCCCGAATGGCTGCCTGGCCCGGTTCTCATGCTCGTCCTCCTGGTGCTGGGCTGGCTCCTCCTCAAGAACACGGTCTTCGGCAAGGCGATCTATGCCGTCGGCTCCGACCGGGATGCGGCACGCGCCGCCGGCCTCAATACCCGCCTATGCGAATTCTTCGTCTATGTCCTCGCCGGCGGGCTCTACGGGCTGGCCGGCGTGTTCATCAGCGCGCAGACCGGCTCGGGTGATCCGCTGGTCGGCAATCCCATGCTGCTGCAGATGTTCGCGGCGGTGGTCGTCGGCGGCACGCTGCTCGGCGGCGGGCGCGGCGGGCCGGTCGGCACCATCTTCGGCGCCTATGTGCTGATGATGGTGGTCAATATCCTGCTCGTTCTCAACGTGCCGGCCTTCTATTCGTCCGTGGTCGAGGGCACTATCCTGATCCTGGCGGTGCTCGGCGCTTCGATCACCCGCACGTCGGTGCTCGCCTCGACCCTGCGCCTGAGCGGCCGGCGCCTGGCAGCCTGGCGCCAGGGGCGTCTGCCCCGCCAGCTGTCCCTTCCGGAAACGCGGTTGCGGCTGCCGGCCGATCAGCCTCAATTGGCACGGCCGGGTTTCTGGACCCGCCGCCAGGAAGATTTGCGCACCGTCCTGCCGGCCTTCGCCTGCTTTGCGATCGTTCTCGTCGTCAGCCAGTTCGTACTCGGCAGCACGCTGGCCTCTTGGGGCTACTACAATTCCCTGATCGTGCTGGCGAGTTTCCTGGCCATTCTCGCGCTGGGGCAGGGGAGCGTGATCCTCACCGGCGGGCTCGATCTCTCCCTGCCTTGGACGATCGCCTTTTGCGGCATCGTCAGCGCCGGCCTGATGAAGGGATCGGACAGTGCCATGCTCTATGCCCTGCCGCTCGCTTTGGCGATCGGCACGTTTATCGGCCTTTTGAACGGTCTCGGTATCGTTGCCCTCGGCCTGTCGCCGATCGTGATGACCTTGGCGATGAACGGCATTCTGCAGGGCTTCGCGCTCGTCTATTCCGGCGGGACGCCCGACGGTTTTTCGGCCCCGGGGCTGCGCTGGATCATGACCGGCCAGGTGATGGGCGTGACGCCGATCGTGCCCCTCGTCATCCTGTTCGTGCTCTTTGCTGCCATCCTGCTTGGCCGGACGGCCTTCGGCCGGCGTGTCTACGCCATCGGCAACAGCGTGCGTGCCGCCGAGCTTTCGGGCGTTCCCGTCGGGGCGACCCTCGTCAAGGTCTATATGCTGTCGGGCTTCTGCGCGGCGCTCGTAGGCTGCCTCCTCGCCGGCTTCTCCGGTCAGGCGAGCCTGGGCATGGGCGATGACTATCTCCTGCCCTCCATCGCGGTTGCCGTAGTGGGCGGAACGCTGATCACCGGCGGGCGGGGGCGCTATATCGGCATGATCGGCGGCGTGCTGTTGCTGACGGCCCTGCAGACCCTGCTGGCCGGCACCACGCTACCCTATGCGACCCGCGCCATTCTCTATGGGGTAGTGGTGCTCTGCGCCGTCATCACATTGCGCGAGAAAAGTTCCTGAACATATTGCTTTATAAGGAAATACCATGGCTGGAATTGCCCTCAAGCCCGGGCTTCGGGTTCTCATCACCGCCGGAGCTTCCGGCATCGGCCGCGCCATCGCCGACCTGCTGATCGACAATGGCGCCAGGGTGCATGTGTGCGATGTCGCCGAGCAGCACCTGGCCGATTTCAGCGCTGCTTATCCCGGACATGGCGCGAGCCTGTGCGACGTGTCGGACGAAGAGGCGGTGGCCAGGCTGTTCGAGGAGGTGAAGGCCGGGCTCGGCGGCCTCGATGCTCTGATCAACAATGCCGGCATTGCCGGACCGACCGGCGGGGTCGAGGAGATCGCGCCCGCCGATTGGCGCCGCACCATCGATGTCTGCCTCACCGGCCAGTTCCTGTGCACGCATCATGGCGTGCCGCTGCTCAAGCAGGCCGGCGACGGTGCCATCATCAACCTGTCCTCGGCGGCTGGGCGCTACGGCTATGCCTATCGCACCCCCTATTCGGCCGCCAAATGGGGGGTGATCGGCTTCACCCAGAGCCTGGCCAAGGAACTCGGCCCCTCGGGCATCCGCGTCAATGCCATCCTGCCCGGCATCATCCGGGGCCCGCGCATGGAGGCAGTGATCCGTGATCGCGCCGCGCAGGTGGGCGTGCCCTATCAGGCGATGGAAAAGCAGTATCTCGATCGCATCTCGCTACGCCGCATGACGGGCCCTGAGGATGTGGCGGCGATGGTCCTCTTCCTGCTGTCGCCCGCCGGGATCAACATCTCCGGCCAGTCCCTGGGCGTCGACGGCAACGTCGAATCCCTGTGAGCGAACACCCTCTCGGACGGGAGCACCCCATGAAGACAGCCATCATCGGATCCGGTTTCATCGGCCGTGCCTGGGCCATCACCTTCGCCAGGGCCGGCCACGAGGTCAGGCTCTGGGACAAGAACGCCGATGCCTTGCCCAAGGCCTTGGCCTTCATCGACGAGATGCTGCCGGATCTTGCTGACAACGATCTGTTGGGCGGATTCGCACCAGCCGAGGTCAGGGCGCGCATCCATCTCGAGGCCGATCTCGCCGCGGCGCTCGATGACGTCGATCATGTCCAGGAGAATGCGCCCGAGCAGGTCGAGCTGAAACGCGCTTTGTTCGCCGATCTCGACAGGCTGGCGCCGGCCAAGGCGGTGCTGGCGAGCTCGACCTCGGCGATCCTGCCCTCCGCCTTCATGGAGCATCTTCCCGGGCGCCAGCGCGGGCTGGTCTGCCACCCCATCAATCCGCCCTATCTGGTGCCGGCGGTGGAGGTCTGTCCCTCGCCCTGGACCTCGCAGGAAGCCATGGGCAAGGCGGCGGATTTCATGCGCAGCTGCGGCCAGTCACCTTTGGTGATGAAGCGCGAGATCGACGGCTTCATCATGAACCGCCTGCAGGGCGCCCTGCTCGAAGAGGCGTTCCGCCTGGTGGCCGACGATATCGCCAGCGTCGAGGACATCGATGTCGGCTTGCGCGACGGGTTGGCCTTGCGCTGGTCCTTCATGGGGCCGTTCGAGACGATCGACCTCAACGCGCCCGGTGGCGTGCGCGACTATGCCGAGCGCTATCAGGGCATCTACGCCAACATCTTCCCCTCGGTGCAGCACCGCGTCGACTGGGCCGGCCCCGTGATGGAGCGGGTGGAAGCCGAGCGCAGCGCCCTTCTGCCGCGCGACAAGCTCGGTGAGCGCCAGATGTGGCGCGACCGCCGGCTGATGGCCTTGCTCGCTCACAAGCGCAAGGCCGCCAAGGACATCGGAAAGTGAGAAGACATCATGGCCCGCAATAAAGTCATCATCACCTGCGCCGTAACCGGCGCCATCCACACGCCCTCGATGTCGCCGCATCTGCCGGTGACGCCGGAAGAGATCGCCGATGCGGCCGTCGGCGCCGCCGAAGCCGGCGCGGCGATCGTGCACCTGCATGCCCGCAATCCGCTGACCGGCGAGCCGGACCAGACGCCGGAGGCCTTCGCCAGGTTCCTGCCCCAGATCAAGCAGCGTTCGAACTGCGTCATCAACCTGACCACCGGCGGCGCCCCGACCATGAGCATCGAGGAGCGTGTGCGGCCGGCGGCGACCTTCGCGCCGGAAGTCGCCTCGCTCAATCTCGGCTCCATGAATTTCGGCCTGTTCGGCATGCTCGATCGCTTCACCGATCTCAAGCACGAATGGGAACGCACCTATCTGGCCAATAAGGACATCATTTTCCGCAATACTTTCGGACAGATCGAGCACATCCTCACGACCTGCGCCGGCAATGACACGCGCTTCGAGTTCGAGTGCTACGACACGGCCCATCTCTACAATCTCAAATATTTCTTCGATCGCGGCCTGGTGAAGGCTCCGCTGTTCATCCAGACCGTGTTCGGCCTGCAGGGGGGCATAGGCGGCCATCCCGACGACGTCCTGCATATGAAGCGCACGGCCGACCGCCTGTTCGGCGACCAGTATCGCTGGTCCGTCCTCGGGGCCGGGCGCAACCAGTTCAACATTGCGGCGATGGCGGCGGCGATGGGCGGCAATGTCCGCGTCGGGCTGGAGGATTCGCTCTGGAACGGCCCCGGCGTGCTCGCTCGTTCCAACGCGGAGCAGGTCGCAAGGGTCCGCCAGATCATCGAGGGGCTCGGCCTCGCTGTGGCCACACCGGACGAGGCCCGCGAAATGCTGGGCCTGAAAGGCGGCCATGCCGTGAATTTTTGAGCCCTCGCTCAGGGCGGCAGCCGCGAGGCTGAAAACAAGAACGGTTGAAGGAGAGGGAACGAGCATGCGCATCGAAGTCTTGCTGGATGTGAAGACCACCTTGGGGGAGGGGCCGCTCTGGGATGTCGACCAGCAGCGCCTCTACTGGATCGACAGTTTCGACGGGCGCGTCTTCCGCGCCACCGCGGACGGCCGGGAGCTTCGGGCTTGGGACGTGCCGCAGAAGATCGGCTCCATGGCGTTGCGCAAGGACGGCTCGGGCGCCGTCGTCTCGCTGGCGCGCGGCTTCCACCTCCTCGACTTCAAGACGGGGAACGTCGAACTCATCCACGATCCCGAACCGGACCTACCCAACAACCGCATCAATGACGGCAAGGTCGACAAGCGCGGCCGCTTCGTCGCCGGCTCTATGGACACGATGGAGGAGGGGCCGAACGGGGCGCTCTACAGCCTGTCGACCGATTTCAAGGTGACAAAGCTTGATTCCGGCATCATCTGCTCGAACGGGCCATGCTGGAGCCCTGATGGTAACATCTTCTATTTCACCGACACCTGGTCCGGCGAAATCTCGGCCTATGACTATGACCAGGATACGGGCAGCGTGTCGAACAAGCGGACCTTCGCCAAGGTCGACGGCTCGGGGGGCGGTGCGGCCGACGGCTCGACGGTGGACGCCGAGGGCTGCCTGTGGAATGCCCTGGTCTATAACGGCAAACTTGTGCGCTACCGCCCCGACGGCTCCGTCGACCGGGTGATCGAGATGCCCGTCAAAAAGGTGACCAGCGTGATGTTCGGCGGGCCCGATCTCGATGTGCTCTATGTGACTTCGATGGCGAAACCCCCGCTGCCACGCTTCCCCGGTGATGGCGTGCTGCGAGGAAGCCTCTTCGCAATCCATGATCTCGGCATCCGGGGCGTTCCGGAGCCTCGTTTCGGCGGATGAGAAAGCTAAAGAAACGGCAAGGCACCAGAGTACTTCCTGAAATTTCCATCGCAGGAATTGCCGGAGCCCCCGCCGCCGGCTGAAGTTAAGGATGAGAATGATCTCGTGCCGCCAAGTGGCCGAATGGGTCGCCCACCCTGCCGCGCCGGCCACTCATTGCGCGGGAGCTGTGGTCCGTTCGGCGTTCAGGTGAGAAAATGCCCCCTTCTTGATATTTTGCAAAAAATATTTCATATCAATAAGTTATTTAATATTCTTAGATCAATAATTTATCGATCTAAGCTGCTTTGTCAGGAAGAGCTCGCGATCCGCTCACCCTTCGTGCCGTAAGCGGGCCCCCTGTCTCTTCCGGCCGCAAATCGCCGCAGCCGGAAGAGTCTGTTGCATGGACGGGTGCGCGGATAGTTCGCGTGAAAACGCGAACTATCCGCTGATCAGGGTCCTATTCCACGATCTGGACGATCCGCCGGGTACCGGGATCGACCAGCACCACCTCGTCATTGACGACCGTATATTTGTAGCGGACTTCTCCGTAGGCCGCTGGTACGTCGTAATATTCGACACCTTCCTCGGGCAGGACGACGCCTACATTGAGGGGCTCCTCATAACGGTAGGAAGGAATATGCCGCTCGATCACATATTTACGGAAGCGGGGGCGCTGCTCGATCCCAAGCAATCCGTTGATACCGCCTGTCACCGCGCCGACCGTGCCGCCGACGATACCGCCGACCGGGCCAGCTTTCTCATTGCCGCTTTCCGCCCCTTCCTGGGCTCCACCCATCACGCCTTGCGCGTGGGCAGCGGCCGGCAGCCACAGCGCCACCAAAGATATGCCAACCAAGTTCATTACCCTGCTTTTCATGGCCTTTCTCCGTGGTTGTCGAGTGTACCCACTCCAGATATGAGCGATACAACAACCCATGGATGCAATTGTTCCACGGTAGTTTGCTGAAAATAGGAATTACGGCAATTGCCTTCAAATTATCCCTGAGTTCGCATTAAGGACACATTTGTGATCAATCTGTGATGCTTCCGATATGCCGATAATTTGTGAATATACTGAGATATATAGGTAGATAATTCTTATTCTGACATCGGCGGGCCGTGTCCCAATTGCCGTTCGGATTCGCTATGGCGCAGACGACGGATCCCTCGTTTCGTATGTGCGAAATCGCACATTCTCCGCATAAAATTACCTCTATGGCTTCAGGAATTTTTAGAGACCGGCGATAAAGGCGGTCTGATATAAGGTAATATGGTAATGGGCGCTGCAACTCTTCCCCACATCTATCGTAGCGTCGACATCGATCGCTTTCCGAAGCCGCCGCGCAATGAGGCGCAGCGCCCGGAGGCTCTCGCCGTCACCGCCCGGGTCGCGACAATCCCGGTCGTCCTCATCAGCGCCGCCGCGCTGATCCGAGATTGCCTGGCACGCTGCCTCGCCGCCCCCGATTTGAACTACACCTTGCACGGCTATGCCTCGGTTGACGAATGGCATCCGGCGGACCTTGCCGTTCCGATGACGATATTGCTGTGTGCAACCGGGGACAGGGCGACGGAACGGGCTATCTGCGACGACATCGCCAAATTGAAAGCCAAGGCTCCCGCCAGCCGGATCATCGTACTCTCCGATGCCGAGGACGCCGTTCTGGTCCGCCGGGCTGTCGAACAGGGAGCTCAGGGCTTCGTCGGCATGACTTTCAATCTCGACATGGCTGCTGCCGCCATCCGCCTGGTTCAGGCGGGGGAGAGGTTCGTCCCCGTCACCAGCCTCCTGGCCGCACAGGCTGCTCCTATGCCGGCTTCCGACAAGGGGGCGCTCTGCCAGGCTCTCACCCAGAGGCAGATCGACGTCATCGATCGTTTGCGCCGCGGCGAGTCCAACAAGATCATCGCCTACAAGCTCGATATGAGCGAGAGCACGGTGAAGATTCACATCCGCAACATCATGCGTAAGATCAAGGCGCGCAATCGTACGGAAGTGGCGATCCTGACCAAGGACCTGTTCGACTGAGCGCGCAGCGGAACTTGAGGCAGCACGCATTCATGCCTGCTTGCCTCGGCATCAGCTTCGACAGCCGGTGGTCCCGGCGACCGCGTCAAATCGCAAAACGTCGAGCCTCTCCTAGGCGAGCCTTTTATGTGTCGCCGCGTGCCGGGAACATGGCGCCGCCATCGGGCGTTATGGCCCTGTGTGGTGAAGGGTATCTACCATCACCCTCACGGATGACCAGAACGGAGAATATGATGGCCGACTCGATCTCCCCGGACGATGTGCGCAAGGAACTGGAAAAGCAGATTGCCGACCTTCGGAAGGAAATCAGTGCGCTCGGCAAATCGATCGCGGATCGCAGCGCCGAGACGTTGGAGCGTACACGCGAAGCAGCCTCCGAGGCCGTGGATCGGGCCAAGGGACAGACGAGAGCATCCTTCCAGCAAGCCCGCGAGCAGGCGTACGCCGTGAGCGACGCGGTGAGGGAACATCCCGGTACGGCCGCGACGATATTGTCTTCGGCGGGTGTTGTCGGATTCGTAATTGGGCTCTTCGTCGGTGCAAACCTGCTCGGGAACGAGCGGCGCTAGCTCTGTCGAGCAGGCGCTGACACCGACACGGTGTTCCGAGGTGGTTTCCAGCCGGGTGCGCTCACTTGTCGACCAAGGCAAAGCGCAGCCTGGCTGGTTCGCCTGCAGCATCCGGCCAGCCCAGGGTCGAACTGGCAAAGGCGTACAGAAGAGCCGCCAGCCGGGCGCATGCCTCGGAGTTGGCGACGCTTGTATTGCCAGCTTCACCCGCGCCGGGACCAAACCGCACCTGGCACTGATACTGTTCCAAGCCGCCGTCGAGCATCCTGACGGTCAGTCTGCTCCTGGGCAACAGGCAGCGCCGGAGTTTCTCGACGGCGTCGATGGAAGCTGTCAAAGGATCGGGCTCGCCGCAATGCGAGCCATCAGCGGACGATAGGCGATGGTCGGGCAGGACGACCAGCCAGTCGGCGAACATGCGCCCGTCGAGATAGCGAAGACTGAGGCAGATGTCGCGATCGAGCCATGAATCGCTGCCATTCAGCCGACTGGCCCTGTCGGCAAACGAAAAAAGAGCGCGTACGTCATAGGCTTGCATCAGAATGGTACCTCGATCTTTGTCGAGGGCAAAACGGCGTCGGCCGCCAAAGGTTTCCTGCTGCGACCAAGTGGAGCAGCGCGGCGGCGCGAGCTTTACAGTGCCGGGAACCATGCGCCCGGTTCGCAGGTTCAGCGCTATAGCGTTTTGCGATTTGGCGGAATTACCGGAATCGCAAACACGCATTTTCGTCTCAATGCGTTTTGCTCCAGGACGGCTCGATATCGAGACCGTGGCACTCGGGCAGGATCTGCGGCGTGAAAGGGGAGGACATTATGCGCGGTCTTGGCTTTCTGGCTTCATTCGCAGGACTGGTCACTATTGCCAAGCTGCTGGATGAAAATCACCAATTGCGCCAGGAAGTGGAGGCGCTGAAAGCAGCCGTCCGGCGCCGGGACAGGGCAGTCCAGTCAGACGAACCTTGGGACGCAGTCGATGAAGCGAGCGACGAGTCGTTCCCGGCCAGCGATCCTCCGGCTTTCACCGCGCGCCGCAGGACCTGACGATGCCAGTGCCAACGCGTCCACCTAGAGCAAAGCGCGTTCAAGCGTGAACGCTTATTTGCTCTAACTCATTGTTCTGACGGGTCTTTGCGATTCTAGGTGACTCCGTCTAATCGCAAAACGCTATAGTCGCAAGGTGCCCTGGCGATCAGGATCAGGGCGGCGAGGATTGCCACGCTTCCGGTCAGCCGCACGGCGAGCGGTCCGTTTGGCGCAAGACGTTCGAACGTAACGCGGCGGTGGCGGCCGCCATTTGATGCGCAGGTCCATCACCCCGATCGCCAGAAGGATCGCGGCCGGACCGGCGGCGTTCAGCAGCAACGTGTACTTAACCGCAAACCGTCCGGAAAGGCCGCAGGCGCCTGTCGGTTGGTTCCGGCTTCGGGCATGCGGCGCCAGCAGAAGAGCTGATTGTCTTCCACGGCGAGAACCGCCAGGCACCGGCCAGCAGAACGGTCAGCGCTGCGGCGAGAGGGACGGACATCGGGGTCTCGCCCATGCCGGCCATGGCGAGCGCGCATGCCAAAGGTCGCGGCCGTGGCCAATGCCAAGGCGAGGCCCAGACAGCCCGTGAAGGCAAGCCGGGAGGACCATTTGGTACTGGCATTTGGCACGCCGTCCCATGCCCTGTCGGCGTGAATGTGGCTCATGACGGATCTCACGGCATTCTCGATACGCGTTGGCGTTTGTGCTAGTGCGGGATCACCGGATGGTGGGAGTGACAAGTTTGGCGGGATTCGAATGGACTCGCTGATGACGGCCGCGGCCCGTGCGCTTGCCGCCGGCGATCCGCTCGGTGCCCTGAACCGGGTTGCGCTGCGTGACGATGCACCGGCCTTGGCCCTGCGCGGCATCGCGATGGCGCAGCTCGGTGACCTCGACCGTGCCCGAGCCCTGATCCGAGCTGCGGCGCGCGCCTTCGGCGTCAGGCAGGCCGTGGCGCGTGCAAGATGCGTCGTCGCCGAGGCCGAAATTGCTTTCGTCTCGCGTGACCTCGGCTGGCCGGCCAAGGCCCTGCATGCAGCGCGCACGACGCTGGAACAGCACGGCGACCGGGTGAATGCCGCTCATGCCAGATATCTCGAAGCCCGGCGCCTGCTGCTGATCGGGCGCCTGGACGCCGCCGAGGGAGAACTTGCCGATTTCGAGCCCGCATCCCTGCCGCCGGCCTTGAGAACGGCGCATGACCTGGTGGTTGCCGGCATTGCCATGCGCCGTCTGCAGATCCGACAGGCCCGTACGGCACTGACGCGGGCCCGGCTGGCAGCGCGTCAGTCTGGAATCCCGGCGCTGGCGGCGGAGGTCGAAAGCGCCACGCTGATCCTGGATACGCCGGCCGCCCGCCTGGTCGCGGGCGGCAGCGAACGCCCGGTAATGCTGGATGAAGTCGAGGCTTTGCAGACGTCGAAGGCCCTTGTGATCGATGCTTGCCGTCATATCGTACGCGACGCGGAGAAAGAGGCTTCGCTCGCGCGGCGGCCGGTGCTGTTTGCCCTCGTCAGGGCCCTTGGCGAGGTCTGGCCGGGCGATATGTCGCGAGACGAACTGGTGGCGCGTGCCTTCGGAGCCAAGTCGGCCGACGAGTCCCATCGCGCCCGCTTGCGGGTCGAGATGGGCCGCCTGCGCGCCACGCTGCGAGGACTGGCTACCGTCGACGCGACCAGCCGCGGCTTCCTGCTGGTGCCGAGGCGCGCCGGCGAGGTCCTGGTGCTGGCCCGCCCGGTCGAGGAGAAATATGCGGCGGTGCTGGCATTTCTCTCCGATGGCGAAGCCTGGTCCAGTTCGGCTCTGGCGCTTGCACTCGGGGCCAGTCAGCGTACCGTGCAGCGGGCTCTGGACGAACTCGCCTTCGCTGCCAAAGTGCAGTTCTTCGGGCGGGGGAGGGCACGGCGCTGGGTTACGCCACCGGTGCCGAGTTTCGCGACAACCTTGTTACTCCCGCCGCCGCTGCCATGAAGCTAAAGACTCTCATGGACCAAGGATAGGGTATGCCGCATGAAACGGACATCTGCAGAAATCCTTCGTGAATATGGCCCCTTCACCGGTGTCGAAGCCGTGCACGGGGTCAGCTACGATGGCGAGAATGTCTGGTTTGCCTCCGGCGACAAGCTGAACGCGCTCGATCCGGACAGCGGCAGAACGGTAAGGTCCCTCGACGTCGCCGCACATGCCGGCACTGCCTTTGATGGCAAGCACCTGTTCCAGATTGCGGAGGATCGCATCCAGAAGATCGATCCGGCCACCGGTACGGTGCTCGCCAGCATTCCAGCACCCGGAGGCGGCAAGGATTCGGGCCTGGCTTGGGCCGAAGGCGCTCTCTGGGTCGGCCAATATCAGGACCGCAAGATTCACCAGATCGATCCCGAGACCGGTGCCACGCTGCGCACCATCGAATCCAACCGCTTCGTCACCGGTGTGACCTGGGTGGATGGAGAGCTCTGGCACGCCACCTGGGAAAACGACGAGAGCGAATTGCGGCATGTCGACCCGGTTACCGGAACGGTCCTCGACAGCATCGAGATGCCGGCCGGCCTGTTCGTCTCCGGGCTCGAATCCGACGGGCGCGACCGTTTCTTCTGCGGCGGCGGCGAAAGCGGAAAGGTCCGCGCCGTCCGCCGGCCGGCCAAGGCAAAGCCCGTTCGGAGCTAACGCCCGTGTGCTCAGACAAGTACCGGCCGGCCGGGCCGAAACAGGTCGGAGAGAATGTCGAGCGCCTGGCCGAGCTGAGCGATCGTAGGAGCGCCGAGGCTTATCCGTACCCCGCCTTCCGGTGCTGAGGGATCGGCCATCGCTGCGCGTGCCGGCATCAGGGCGACCCCGCGCAGCGCGGCACGGGCGACGAAGCGGTCCGCCGCCTCGGTCGCCATAGGCAGCCAGGCATGAAAACCGCCATTGACCTTGAGCCCCGCCTGCTTGGGCAGGCGTTCGGCGGCGAGCGCCGAGCGCCGGACGGCATCGGCTCGGATCGACGAGGCGACGGCTTCGGCGGTCCCGTCCGTCAGCCATATCCTCATGATCTCGCCCTGGAGAGCCGAGGCCGTGGTGCAACTCGCCTGCAGCCTCGCCTCCGCCTCGGCCACGCAATCGGGCGGGACGACGAGCGCACCCATGCGAAGCCCGGGGCTCAGGGCCTTGGAGAGACCGGCGACATGGAAGGTGCGTTCAGGCGCAAGGGAGGCCAGGGGGCGGACGCCCGGCGGCGCGAAAATGCCGTAGACGTCGTCCTCGATGATGATGACGTCGTGGGCATGGCAGAGGCGGGCAACGGCCTGGCGGCGTTCGGCGCTCATCGTCGCGGTCGTCGGATTGTGGAGGGTCGGCGTCACATAGAGCACCCGGCGCTGGCCATGATCGGCGCCGAGCGCCTCGGCCAGGGCATCGGTCGTAAGGCCCTCTTCGTCCATAGCGAGGCCGACTATCTCGAGACCGGCCTGCCGCGCCACCAACAGGGCGCCTGGATAGGTCAGTGCCTCGGTCAGCAGACGGGTTCCCGGCGGGCAGGCCATGGCTAGCGCAATGGCGAGCGCCTGCTGGGCACCATGAGTCAGCAATGTGCGGTCCGGCTCGGCGTCGACGCCCCGTCCGGCCAGCCAGCGCGCTATCAGGCGGCGATGCTCCGGTTGTCCTGCAGGATGGGAATAAGCACCGAAAGTTTCGGCATCGAGGCGTTTTGCCAGTATCGCCAATGTCGCCTGCAGCAGTCTGTCGCTCAGCATCTGCGGCGGGGCATTGATGCCGAGGTTGATGCTCCCGGTCCCCATCGTCGAGGTGCCTGCCACGAACATTCCCCGGCCGTGGAGGGATCTCACCAGACCGCGTTGCTCCAGTCTGGCATAGGCCTTGGTGACGGTGCCGACTCCGATGCCGAGGCGCCAGGCGAGATCACGATGGGCCGGCAGCCGGTCGCCCGGGCCGATCAGGCCTGCGGCGATGTCGTCGGCAAGCGCCCCGGCAAGCCGTTCGAATGGCGGTTCGTCGCCTGGCGCCAGGCGTGGCGCCCAGGGGGATGCAAGCTTCACGGCGAACTCGTTAATTGTGTCACATGACACTATTGCTTCTTCTAAAATAGTGTCACGCCTCTATGATCCCGTCAATTCTCCGCCGAACCGACGGCCTGCCATGACATCCGACCTGCTGACCGCCTTTGTCCTCTATGCCTTCGTCACATCGATCACGCCCGGTCCGAACAACACGATGCTGCTGGCCTCCGGAGCCAATTACGGCCTCAAGGCCACAATGCCTCATCTCCTCGGCATCAATCTGGGTTTCTGCGTCCTGGTCCTCGCGGCCGGGTTCGGCATAGGCGGCCTGTTCGCCGCCGTCCCGCTCCTTCACACGCTGCTTCGCTATGGAGGCGCGGCCTACCTTCTCTATCTTGCCTGGAAGATCGCCAGGGCAGGTGGACCGGAATCCGACGGTGGCCGAGACCGTCCGATGAGCTTTTTCCAGGCGGCAGCCTTTCAATGGGTCAATCCAAAGGCCTGGATCATGGCGATCGGCGCGATCGCCGCCTATACGCCGGCCAACGGTTTCTTCGGCAATGTCCTGATGGTAGCGGCCATCTACGTTCTGGCCAACGCCCCCTGCCTGCTGGTTTGGGCGGCGGTGGGGACCGCTTTGCGCGGCTTCCTGTCGGAACCTGTGCGATTGCGCATCTTCAATGTGGTGATGGCTCTGGCGCTGGTCGCATCGCTCTATCCGATCCTGGCTGAAGCGGGCAGCTGATCGACAGGCGTATCGCCACCTCTTTCTAGAGATCGAAGGTGAGATAATAGGTCACGACGGAGAACAGCAAGGCAAGCAGCACACTTTCGAGCATCGGCTTTTGTTCCGGTGAAAGGAACTGTCAGCATGCTCGCGTCGCCTTAACCTGCGATTTCCATTTGTTTCGCCGTGATGGCGTAATCGCGGCATTTCGGGGCCTCTCATCCTGAGCGGCCGCCATGGCCGGCGTCACCCCGTTCTTCAGCGGCTTGAATCCGAGTGGCTGCTCGCCTCCGGCGGCGCGGTCCGCCAATAGAAAACGCCGTGGAAGCTGACGCTCCACGGCGTAAGGGACCAATGGCCGATGCGGTCGGGTGGAAGAGCTTGCGGTCTTCCACCGCTCAGCGGGTCGTTCTATTGAGCGTCGATGCGCTGGCCGATATGAGCGATGGCCTGCTGATAGACGGAGGCGGCATTCCAGGCCTGGATGGCCGCGAAATTCGGCTCGCCCGGCTGATAGCCCTGGCCGGCGCTCCAGCCATGGGCCTTCAGATAGTTGGCGGTCGAATCGAGGGCGCCTGCCGCCGTATCGAGATTGCCGACGCCATATTGCAGCACGGTCTTGGGCATGAACTGGGTCTGGCCCACTTCGCCATGCATGGAACCGCGGGTCTGCGCCGTGAAGCGGCCGCTGTCGACCAGCTTGAGGGCGGCATAAAGCTGGTCGGTGAAGAATTCAGGCCGGCGGCAGTCATAGGCGAGCGTTGCCACGGAGGAGAGCATGTTCTGGTTGCCCTTGACGGCACCAAAGCCCGACTCCATGCCCCAGATCGCCAGCAGCGGTCCGGGCGGCACGCCGTAGCGGCGCTCGATATTGCTAAACAGTGCGGCCTGGGATTTCTTGAGCTGGCGGCCGCGCGCAATGATCGTGTTGCCGCCGCGCTTGGCAAGGAACTGGTCCAGGGACAGCCGGAAGCTCTTCAGCCCACGGTCGGCGTTGATGGTGGCTGTGGCGTAGTGGGTGCTCATCAGCGCGGCGATGCCGGCCTGGCCGACGCCCTTGGCGCGTGCCTCGGCGGCAAATTCCTGCTTCCATGCTTCATAGCCGGATGCATTCTTGCCGCATTGGGCAGCGTGGGCTCCGCCTGAAAGCTGGAACAGGCTCAAGACCGCTCCGGCCAGTGCCGCTACATGTATCCTCGTGCTCATTCAAATCCCTTTTTTGAGAACATCCAGGCTGCCGGCGACTACAGCAGTGACGCCGGATCAAGTCAATCGATGCAGAACGGTGCCCACATCATGCTTTCGATTTTGGGTTTACAAAGCAGGCAGGAAGCTTGTGCCTGCCGTCGCCGAATGAGAATTGGGCAAGCGTAGTTGCACCTCCGCACGCTTCTGCGGCGGGCGACCTCGCCGAGGGAAAAGGTGACTTGACGCAAAAATCGTCCCCACCGCGAGCAATCGCCAGTCCGCGACATTGGCAATTCGCCATAACCCTTTGTTCCGACGATATTTCCTGTGATGGAGATGCGTGCCGACTTTTTTGAAAAATGTACTAAGTTGCAGCTATGCCGGATGTGTTCAGTCTTCAGCGAATCGAAACGTTCAGACAGGAAGTCAAGAAAAGTCGCTTTCTGGCGACAGCCGCTCCCGTGTCGGGAGAGGAGGCTGCCAAGGCCTTCATCAGGGATCATTCCGACGTAGCGGCCAATCACAATTGCTGGGCCTGGCGGGTCGGCCCCCTCTACCGCTTCAGCGACGATGGCGAGCCAAGCGGAACCGCGGGCAAGCCGATCCTGCAGGCGATCGACGGCCAGGCCCTGGATGGCGTCGCCGTCGTGGTTACACGCTGGTTCGGCGGCATCCTGCTTGGCAGCGGCGGCTTGATCCGCGCCTATGGCGGCACGGCAGCCGCCTGCCTCCGCGCTGCCGAGAAGTTGCCGATCGTCACCCGGATCGAGGTGCGCATCGGTTGCGCCTTTGCCGACCTTGCGCTGGTGCAGGCACGGCTGTCGGCCCACGAGGCGGTGCAGATCCTGACGCAGCACTATAACGCGACGGGAAGCGAGTTCGTCGCCGCGATCCGCGAACAGGACTTGGCCGATGTCCGGCAGATGGTCGCCGACGTCACGAGCGGTCGCGCGGTCATGTCCATCCCGAAGCGAAACGAAGCTTCCTAGAGCGAAGCGCGTTGAGATGGAAACGCCGCATTGCTCTCACTCTTCGATTGGACGCGTCTTTACGGTTCTGGCGATACCGCCAAATCGTAAAACGCTTTAGCTCGGGTCTGCCTCCCGCTCCCCGGTCTTGCGCCCTCTTCCGCCCCTCTCCTTGCTGGGTTCGGCCGGGCTTTCCCGTTCGACGTCCACGGACAGTTTTTGGTAGACGCCGAGGCCCACGATCATGGCGGTGCCGCCGAACAGCAGGAGTGCCGGATAGAGCAATTGCTCCGGGCTTTGCTTGGCGACCTTGAACACCGTCACCAGAGCCTCGAGGAAAACCGCGATCACGATGGCCGACATGAATTTCGTCAGACTGCGGCGGGCCTCCACGGCATTGCGCATTTCACGGGTACGCAACGCCTCCTCTTCGAGGAAATAGCGCGCGACGTCGAAGACCGCGATGCCAACCACCACAAAGCCGATTGAATCGAGCAGGGTATTGTCGAACTGGCCGTCGTAATAAGCGGCATGAAAGACCCGAAATCCGGCAATCGCGACAAGACTGCCTGCCAATACCATAAGGCAGATGCTGGCTACGGTAAAAACCACCCGGGATACGACTTCCATGCGCCTCCTGCTAAATCTGGCCAATCAGCCCAGGCGGCTGCCGCCCCCCCGACATCAGCCCCCGTCGCCACGAGCCAAGGCGATGCGCACGGGCAGGACAAGGGCTCGGCTACCGTTTCGTTGGTCAGGGCGGGAAACCGGAAAAACCATCCCTGTTCCCTCTACTGCCAGGTCCGGTTGACACGTGCGCATCTTGCAATTCAACGCCGACCGGCTCCGATCGTTCCCGAACGGGTGCAACCGATCCCCCGTGCCCTTGCCGGCTGATTGCTCAGCCGGCGACCTTGCGATCGCTCGCTTCAATCGGCGACCAGGAACCAGGAGCGGCGGGCGAAGGTGAGGCCCACCGTGTAGATGCAGAACGCGGCCACGGCGGTCGCCGGCGCCGACAGTTCCGCATAGGCTCCGCCGAACAGATGCAGGACGATGCCGATGGCCGCTCCGGCGAACCAGGCCACCAGGCCGAGCGGGTTGAAGGCGGGCACGTGGCTGGAGCGATATTCGATCGTATCGCCGGCCAGGCGCCTGTAGCGGTCGCTGAGGATATGGGCCATCGCCACGGCAACCCAGGCCACCACGAAGATGCCCTGATAGGCGAGGGCCTGGAGCAGATAGGCGAAGACATCGGCCAGCATCAGGAGATAGACGATCACGCCGACGACGACGGCCCAGCCGATGCGCCCGAAAGGCAGCTTGCCGAAGAGCTGGACCAGGGCTTCCATGTTGACGGCGGCGAGATAGTAGTTGGCCGTGTTGATGCGCGTCTGCGTGACCCAGACGAAAAGCAGGCCCCAGACACCCATCAGCTTCAGCAAGGCGAGCAGGACGGTCACCTCGCTGACCGTACCGAGATCGGGGACGGTGCCGATCATGAACATGCCGAACAGGCCGCTGACCAGGAACACCATGACATAGAAGGGCATGCCGAAATTGAAGAAGGCGTGATAGCCCGCGTCCTCCTCGCGGCCGAAACGGGCATAGTCGAAGGTGAACATCATCAGGACCCACACGCCCATATAATAGACGAAGCACGACCACCAGCCATTCGCCGGCGGGCCGCCGGCCGGGCCGAGATTGAGCCATTTGTCGCTATAGCCATATTCGGCCACTGCCAGACCGACAGCGACCACCAGCCCGAGGATGTAGAAGGGCAGCAGCACGCCGTTGAACTTGTCGAGCCAGGTCTGGATGCTGCCGAAGATCAGCGGCACCGAATAGAGCACCACGATCAGGGCTGCGATCGCGTAGGACACGGACGGAAAGATGGTGTGGATGCCGACCGCGATGACCGATCCTTCGAACACGGCATAGTAGATGGCGGTGGCGCAGAAGATCAGGGTCGCCAGCCCCGCGCCGACATTTCCGAACAGCACGCGCGAGAACAGGGCGACGGACAGGCCGGTGCGAATGGCAAAGCGGCTGAGCACGGCGTTGATCAGGCCATAGGCGATCACCGACAGCACCATGCCGATGATGGCGTTGCGGGTACCGAAGCCGAGAGCCAGGGCGGCGCCGACGACGATGTAGAACACGGCGCTGCACACGGCCCACCAGGCCATGGTCAGGGCCATCCTGGGCATGCGGGCATCGGGCGGGACCGCCCGGTTGGAATAGTCGAGCGTATCGGCTTCGGCGGCCGCGATGGTGCCTGCCATGATGGTTCCCCTCTCATTGGTTCTGGACCGATGTCGTATTTGGATGGTGTCGTTCTGACGCTGTTCTTGGGCCGGCGGCTTTTTTTGGCCGCTTCGACCGGAGCGGATCTAGTTCGAGGCCAGTGCGGCCCGGATAGAGGTCAGCAGCGCCGCGCGCTCGGCGCGCGCCGCCAGAGCCGTGGCCATGTCGACTTCGACGAACTGCGTCGGGGTGTTGGGCTGCATCTGGCCGATGAGGTCCATGTCGGCCGAGATCACCGTCCCCAGCATGAAATAGCCGCCGCCGGATACGGCATCGCGGTGCAGGATGATCGGCTCGGTGCCGCTGGGCACCTGGATCGAGCCATAGGGATAGCAGCTGTCGACGATGTTGGAGGGATCCGACCCCGCGCCGAAAGGTGGCTCGCGTTCGACGAAGTGCAGGGGGCGGCCGCCACGGAAGCGATAGCCCATGCGGTCGGCTTCCGGCGCGACCTTCCACTGGTCCTCGAAGAAAGCGCGTCCCGACTGCTCCTGGATGCGGTGCCAATAGAGGCCTGGCAGGACCCGAAGCTGCGCGGGCGCGCCGGGACGACGGCGCAAGGCTTCGGGCACGCTGCGCCCTTCCTTGGCGGTGCCCGCTTCGCCGATGGCGAGTTCGTCGCCCTTGGCCAGGGCACGCCCCTTATGGCCGCCGAGCGCGCCGATCACATAGGTCGAGCGGCTGCCGAGCGCCAGGGGAACGTCGAAGCCGCCGCCAATGGCGATATAGATGCGCGCGCCCGCCTTGAGGAAACCGAAGCTGAGGGTCTGGCTCGCCCTGACGCGGAGGGCCGTCCAGGACGGCTGTTCGACCCCGTCGATCTTGATCGGCATCTCGCCCCCGGTGACCGCGATCGTCGCATCCCGGGTGAATTCGAGTTCGGGGCCGAGGAACACGGCCTCCAGGCAGGCGTCTGCCTCGTCATTGCCGACCAGGAGATTGGCGGCACGCAAGGCCAGCCGGTCCATCGCCCCGCCCACGGGGATGCCGAGATGGAAATAACCCGGCCTGCCGAGATCCTGGACAGTGGTGGAAAGGCCGGGATTGAGGACCCTAACGCCCATGGATCATGCCCTCCAGCTTGGCGTTGTAGCCATCGATGTCCTTTTGGAATTCCCTGAGGTCGAAGGTGACCTCGTGCATCTCGGGCGCATAGCGGCCGGAGGCGACGTCGCTTGCGATCGCATCATGTTCATCACGCCCGATCGGCTTGAACTTGACGATGTCGCCGGGCCGGAAAAACACCATGAAGTCGCGGAGATAGCCGGTCTTCTGCTCGGGATCGAAGATCGGCATCGGCGTGATGCCGAACATCTGGTAGCCGCCGGCGCCGCGCACCGAATAGATGCAGGAAAAACAGCCGCCATGGCCGACCGTCAGTTTCGGGGTGTCGGTGCGGGGCCTGAGATATTTGGGGACCTGGAGCTGTCTCCGCCGCTCGACCATCTGGTACATGAAGGGCAGGCCGGCGACGAAGCCGACCATCGAGACGAACCAGGGCGAGCCGCTATGGGCGGCGACGAAATCCTCGACCGAGGCGAGATCGTTGATACGGGCGGCATATTCGAGATCGGTGGCCGCGGGGTCCTGGTGGCGCTCGCGAAACCGCATCAGGGTCTCATGCGTCCAGGGATCCTGATAGAACACCGGTATTTCGATGATGCGAGTGCCGATCACCGGCTCGGATTTCGCGGCGGCCGTCTCGATGGCCTTCACTTCGGCCAGGATGTCGTCCGGCTTGATGCGGTCCGGATCGAAGCGGATCTGGAAGGAGGCGTTGGCCGGACAGATCTCGGTGACGCCGGCAATGCCGGCCTCCCTGATGGCGCGGGTCATCGACAGGCTCTTGAAGAAGGCCTCCAGCGACATGCTCTCGTCGCATTCGACGAACAGGTGCTCGTCGCCGCCAAAGGAATATCGGCTCTTCATCGGGCGGCCTCCTTCACCGGAGAGGCTGGCGGCGGAGCGAAACGGCTTTCGAGCCAGCCCTCGAGAAAACGCGTATGGAAACGGCCGGCGGCGACATCGCTGTCGGCGGCCAGGGCCTCGTGCAGGGGAATGGTGGTGGGGATGCCCTTGATCTTCAGGGCGGCCAGCGCCCGCCTGAGCGTCGCCAGGCAGGCCGCGCGGGTCTCGCCATGGACGACGAGCTTGGCCAGCAGGGAGTCATAGAAGGGCGGCACCGCATAGCCCTCGAAAAGCATGGTGTCGAAACGGATGTCACTCGCCTCGGGGACCGACAGTGCCGTGACCACACCCGGCCAGGGCATGAAGTTCTTGAACGGGTCTTCGGCGTTGATGCGGCACTCGATGGCATGGCCGGTGACGGCGATGTCCGCCTGGCGAATGGAGAGCGGCTCGCCGCCGGCGATGCGCAGCATTTCCTGGACCAGGTCCAGACCGGTGATCATCTCCGTTACCGGATGCTCGACCTGTATGCGCGTGTTGACTTCGATGAAGTAGAAGTCCTGGCTGGCCTCGTCATAGAGATATTCCACCGTGCCGGCGCCGCTATAGCCGACCGAGCGGGCGAGAGCGACGGCACTCTGGCACAAGCGTTCACGCACCTCAGGCGACAGGCCCACGGCCGGAGCTTCCTCCCACACCTTCTGACGCCGGCGCTGCAGCGAGCATTCGCGCTCGAAACAATGCACGAAATTCCTGCCGTCGCCGAGGATCTGCACCTCGACATGGCGCGCCTTTTCGATGGCCTTCTCGACATAGAGACCGCCATCGCCGAAGGCCGCCGCCGCTTCGGCGGAGGCCTGGGGGAACTGCCGGCGAAACGAATCCCAATCGGCGGCGACACGGATGCCGCGCCCGCCACCGCCAGCCGCGGCCTTGATCATCACCGGAAAACCGATGCGTTCGACGATCGCTTCGGCCTCCTCGATATCGGCAACGCGCCCGCCGCTGCCCGGCACGGTGGGCACGCCCGCCTTCTCGGCTTCCGCGCGCGCGGCGACCTTGTCGCCGAGCAGGCGGATGGCCGAGCCTGCGGGACCGACGAATTTCATGCCTGCCGCTACGACGGCATCGGCGAAATCGGCATTCTCGGCGAGGAAGCCATAGCCCGGATGCACGGCATCGACCTTGGCCGCCTTGGCGGCAGCGAGCACGGCCTCGATGTCGAGATAGGATTTCTTTGCCGCCGGAGGCCCGATTTCGATCGCCTCATCGGCGAGCCGCACGGCGAGGGAGTCCCTGTCCGCGGCGCTGTAGACCTGCACCGTGCGCAGTCCCAAGGCCCTGGCCGCGCGATTGATGCGCACAGCGATCTCGCCGCGATTGGCGATGAGAACGGAGCGGATATTCATGCCTCCACCTCGGCGAGAGCCTGGCCGGCCATCACGGCGTCGCCGTCATCGACGAGGAATTTGATATTGGCGCCGCCGATGCCGGCATGGACCTCGTGGAAGGATTTCATCACCTCGACAAGGCCGATGACATCGGCTGCGGCGACGCTCTCGCCATCTTCCTTGAAGGCCGGGCTGTCAGGGGAGGGGCGTCTGTAGAAGACCCCGGGCAAGGGTGACATGATCTCTAGAATTGCCATTCTCATCCCCTCGTGATGGCTTTGGACGGGTTCGCCAGCTCGCTTGCCGGCATGATCTTGATGCCCTCGGCCACCAGGGCCGCCCGCATGGCACGGGCAATGGCAAGGCTGCCGGGCGTATCGGAGTGAAAGCAGATGGAGTCGAAGGCGATGTCGATGTCGTCGCCTTCGACGGTGCGCACCCGCTGTTCCCGGCAGGCGCGCACCACTTTGTCGGCGATCGCGGCAGGATCCAGCCGGCCGGTATGGCGGGTGAACACGATCGAGCCCGACCGGCCATAGTCGCGATCGGCATAGAATTCACGGATCACCGGCTGGCCGGCTTCGACGGCGACGCGATGGGTCAGCGAGACATCCATGCAATAGATGAAGGCGTTGGGAGCGGTGGCCTGCATCGCATGGACGAAGGAACGCGACAGGTCCTCGTTGGCCGCCAGTTCCATATAGAGGGCACCATGCGGCTTCACATGCTGCAGGCTGGCGCCATGGCGCCGGGCGAACTCCCGCAGCGCCCCGGTCTGGTAGACGATATCGTTGACGATCTCTTCGGCCGCGCCCTCGATGCGGCGGCGACCGAAGCCTTGGAGATCACGATAGCCGGGATGGGCGCCTATGCCGACGCCGTGCTGGGCCGCCAGCCGGACGGTGGCGTCCATCAGCGAGGGATCGCCCGCATGAAAGCCCGTGGCTATGTTGGCGGAACTGATGAGCTCCATCAGGGCGGTGTCGTCCGCCTCCGCGAGGCGCCATTGGCCGAAGCCTTCGCCCATGTCGCAATTGATGTCGACCGCAGCCAGCGCCAAGCCAGCCTCCCTCTGTGAGATTCATCCTGCGCCGGCATGCTGCCGGTCTTGCTGTGACGTTAAGGCGAGATGAGTTGATTGAAAAATTCTATATTTAGATGCCTTATATCTGATTTTCAGAAACAGGAAGTTTCTCTGTTTTGCTCGGATTTGTAGAACATGAGGCCATTTTTGAGCAGATATGTGGATAAGTGTGCAGGTCTACCCCTTCGCAAAGGGCTCTCTATCGATTTTTTAAATATTGATATAGAGAGCCATCTGAAACGCGAAGGGAGCCCTCCATGCCGGTCAGTCTGCGCCAGATCCGCTATTTCGTGGCGACGGCCGAGCATGGCCAGGTCTCGCAGGCCGCGGGCGAACTCGGCATCTCGCAATCGGCCATCACCACCGCCATCAAGGAGCTGGAGCAGATCGTCGGCGTCGAATTGTTCACCCGGTCCACCCAGGGCATGGACATGACACCCGCGGGCCGGCAGTTCCTGTTCCACGCCTATGAGATCCTCAACAAGGTCGAGGAGGCCACCAGCCTTCTCCTGCCCGCCAATGATTTTGCCGGCCGGCTGACCGTTGCGGCCACCTACACGGTCATCGGCTATTTCCTGCCGAACCATCTCGGCCGCCTGCGCCGCGCCTGGCCCAATCTCGACATCCAGCTCTTCGAGCTCAACCGCGAGGCGATCGAGGACGGGCTGCTGGCCAATCGCTACGACATGGCGGTGCTGCTGACCTCCAACGTCATCAATCCCGACCTCACCACCGAGACGCTGATGAGTTCGCGCCGGCGGCTGTGGGTGCCGGCCCGCCACCGGTTGCTGGCACAGGGCGCCGTCAGCCTCAGGGAGATCGCCGAGGAGCCCTATATCATGCTGACCGTGGACGAGGCCGCCCACACGGCGCTGCGCTATTGGAGCCTGTCCTCGTTCCGTCCGAACGTGACGCTGCGAACCTCCTCGGTCGAGGCCGTCCGCTCGCTGGTGGCCGATGGGCAGGGGGTGGCGATCCTGTCGGACATGGTATTGAGGCCCTGGTCCCTGGAAGGCAAGCGCATCGAGACAATCGTGCCGAGCGAGCCGATCCCCTCGATGGATGTCGGCCTGGCTTGGCGGCGAGACGCGGTGTTCACCCCCGCCATGGAAGCCTTCCGCTCCTATTTCCGCCAGGCCTTCTTCCTGCCGCCTCATCGCTAGGCGAGATGGGGCCGCAGGCGGGGAGAGGGCGGGAAGCAAGGGCATCGCCCGTCAGTCCTTGCGGGTCAGCAGATAGCTGCCGCTTTCATGGAGGGTCGCAGTCCAGCCGGGCTCGATCACGATGGTGGTGGTGACCTCCTCGATGATCGCCGGCCCGGTGACGGATACCCCCACGCCCAGCTTCGACCCGTCATAGACAGGTGTAGACGTCGCCTCGCCCGAGGCCTGGAAGATCGCTGGCCGGCTGCCTTTAAGGGCAAGGTCCAGGCTGCCGGTTCCCTCCAGCCTGGGAGGCTTTGGTTTCTCGATCAATCCATACAGGGTGGACTCGATATTCACGACCTCGACGGGATTGTGTCGCTCGCAATAGGTGTAGAGCTCCTCGTGGCGGGCGTGGAAGGCATCCTTGACCTTGTCGATCGTGGTTTCGTCGATCCTGAAATTGTCGATGTCGACGGTGCATTCATGCACCTGCCCGACATAGCGCATTTCGAGGCTGCGCTTGATGGCGATGCGCTCGGAGGCAAAGCCGTCCGTCTCCAGATGGCGGACGCCCTGTGCCTCGATCTCGCCGAAGAGCGTGTCGATCTTCTCGCAGGCGCCTTCATTGTCCAGGCGCAGGGGAGCGGTGGCCATATAATTGTATTTGACGTCCGAGATGATCTGCCCGAAGGCGCACAGGCCCGAGGCGAGCTTGGGCAGGATGATCGTATCGATGCCCATCTCGCGCGCCAGAGCGGTGATATGGGCGGCGGTGGCCCCGCCGGCCCCGACCAGGACGAAGTCGCGCGGATCGTAGCCGCGCTCGACCGAGACGCGCCGGATACCGTTGACCATGCCGCTGTTTACGATCGTGAACATGCCATAAGCGGCCTGTTCGATGCTGATGCCGAGCGGCCCGGCGATCCTGGCGATGGCGCCGCGGGCCTTGGCGACGTCGAGAGGTAGCTTGCCGCCGAGCAGGCCCTCGGGATTGAGATAGCCGAGTACGAGATTGGCGTCGGAGGTCGTCGGGTCCGTTCCCCCGCGCCCGTAGCAGGCCGGGCCTGGTTCCGAACCGGCCGATTGCGGACCGACCTGCAGCAAGCCCAGGCTGTCGATCCAGCCGATCGAACCGCCGCCGGCACCGAGTGTCTCGACCTGGATCATGGGGACGCCCACGCGGTAGCGCAGGAAGTCGACGTTCTTGTTCAGATTGGTCTGGCCGTTGCGGGTGAGCGTGATGTCGAAGGAGGTGCCGCCCATGTCGACGGTGATGACATTCTCCTTGCCGAAGGGGGCACCGACATAGAGACCGGCCTGCGGGGCGGATGCCGGGCCGGAATTGATGGCGTAGACGGAGCGGTCGGTCATCACCTGGCCGACGGCGAGGCCACCATTGGACTGGAAATAGCGCACCGGCTGCTTGGCGCCGAGGTCGCGGAAATAGCGGTCGACAGCCGTCACATAGCGCCGCATCACCGGGGCCAGATAGGCATTGGTCACCGCGGTTGAGGTGCGGGTATATTCGCGGATCTGAGGGTAGAGCTCGCTGCCGACGGTGAGGATCGCCTCGGGCATCATCTCCCGCACGATCTCGGCGGCGCGGCGCTCATGGCCGGGATTGAGCACGGACCACACGAAGGAGATCGCGACCGTCTCCACCTTTTCCTCGAGGAACAGGCGGCAGGCCTGGCGCACGTCCTCTTCCTGCATCGGGGTCCGCACCGAGCCATCCGACAGGACGCGTTCGCGCACGCCCCGCCGGAGATAGCGTGGCACCAGCATTGTGGCCGCGGGATATTCCGGATCGTAGCGATAGCCGTCTTCCTTGTGACCGTTGCGGATCTCGATGGAATCCTCGTGGCCCGCCGTGCAGATCAGACCGGTCTTGCCGCCCCGATGGGTGATCAGCGCGTTGAGGCCGACCGTGGTGCCGTTGATGCACAGGTCACAATCGGACACGATGGCCGAGGGGGTCGTGCCGAGACTATCGGCGATCTGCTTGAGGCCGTTCTCGATCGCCTTGGTCGGATCGGAGGGCGTTGAGAGCGCCTTGAAGAGTTTGACATCGCCGCTCGCACGGTTGGCGATGACGAAATCGGTGAAGGTGCCGCCGGCGTCGATGCCGAGACGAAAAGCATGTTCCATGATCGTTTCTTTCAAGCCGCCCGGAGCCGGCGGGTTTCGGCGAGGTCGACTTCGAGCGTCTCGGCATCCTTGATCGCCACGCCGTAGTCGGCGCGGGCGCCCTCGACGGAGACGAGGCCGTTGCGTACGTCCCACACCACTTTCTCGATGGGGCGCTCGAAGGCGTTGCCATAGCCGCCGCCGCCGGGGTTGAGGTTGGTGATGGTCTGACCGGGCTTGATGGTCTTGATGATGTTCTTGCGCTCGACCGTGACCTCGCCCCCGCGCCGGAGTTCGACCCGGCCGACCTTTTTGTCGATGAGAGCGGATTTGGCGCCGGCTGCGCCCATGGCGGGAATGCGCCGCCCCTCGCCGAAGCCGATGCACAGCATGTCGCCGGTCAGGGGCTCGACCTCCCAGGCCGTGCCCGAACCGCCGCGGAATTTTCCGGCCCCGCCGGAATCGGTCATCAGCGCATAACGGTGAATGATGATGGGATAGGAATATTCGAGAAGTTCGACATCGCCCGAAGTGAGGGCGCCGAAGCAGCATTCCGGGCCGACGGCATGCCAGCCGTCCTGCTGGGGCGTGGCGCCGCCGCCGGAGATGATGGTGGCGAGCACCATGGTGACGAACTCCTCGCCGGTACGGCCATCCTTGCCGGCGATGTTGAGCCCGTTGGCATGGCCCCAGGAGGCCGCGACCTTGGAGGGCATCGCCTTCTCGAAGGCGAGACGCACGGCATCGGTCAGCGTCTCCATCGGCGTGGTGGTGCAGTTCATGTGGGGGGCAGGCTCCTGCGCGTTGCACAGCGTGCCCTTGGGACCGAAATCGACGCTCACGCAGCGATAGAGGCCCTCATTGTAGGGCGGCGGCAGGGCGGCGAACATCATCAGGCCGAGATAGACGCCCGAATGGGAATTGCCCTCGTAGGAATTGATGAAATAGGGCACCTGCGGCGGGCTGGAGATGGCGATGTGGCAGGCATCGCCGGTGATGGTCACCTTGGCGGCGATCTCGAAATCGCCGAAACCGTGTCCGGCATCTTCCAGGATGGCCTTGCCCTCATAGGTGCCGTCGGGAACGCTCGCGATCAGCGAGCGCATATGCCGGTCGGCCATGTCGAGCAGCGTGTCGATGCAGGCATCGACGGTAGACTTGCCATATTTGTCGAGGAGGGCGATGAGGCGCCGTTCTCCCACTTGGCAGGCGCCGATCAGGGCGCGGAAATCGCCTTCCTGGTCGCGCCGGGCCCGCATGTTGGAGAAGATCAGGTTGAGCACGTCCTCGCGCGGTTTGCCGCGATCCCAAATCTTCACCGGCGGGATGCGCAGGCATTCGGCGTAGATCTCGGTGGCGTTGGGGTTGTAGCCGGCCGGAACCGGGCCGCCGATATCCGTGAGATGACCCTTGCACACGGTCCAGTAGACCAGCTCGCCCCGATAGAACACCGGCTTGTACATGCAGGTGTCGATGGCGTGGCTGCCGCCGAAGGCCGGATCGTTGTGCAGGAAGAGATCGCCCTCATGGATGTCGTCGCCGAAGAATTTGGCGACGGCTTTCATGGCCGGGATCAACGAGCCGAGATGGATGGGAATGTCCTGGCCCTGCAGAATCATCTCCGGGCGGGCGTTGAAGAGCGCCGTGGAATAGTCATGCGCCAGGTTGAAGACGGAGGAGCGCGCCGTCTTTTCCAGGGCCAGCGTCATCTCGCGCTGGGTGGTCTCCAGGACCCCGCGCACCACCGACAGCGTGATCGGATCAACTTTTGCTCGCTCTGTCGACATTCATCCTCCCTGGCCGGCCGCGGGCGGTGCGGAAAACGAGCTCGTTCTCCGTATGATCCCCTGCAGCGGCGTCTGCGCACCGTCATTTCGTCAGCCAATCAGGTTTGGCGGCGGCCGTCTTTGCAGGGAGAGAGCAATGGTTTGACGCTGAGTGCACAATCGGCCGGACGAAGGGACCGGGCGATTGCCATCCTCGTCTGCCGCGCCTAGTCTCGACAGCCGTTCTGTGGAGCTGTCATGAAGACGTCCGTCACCACGAGCGCGACCCGTACGATGGATCGGAGCCGGCACTGGCACCAGGCCATTGCCGGAGCCTATTTCCCGCTCGACCTGACGTTCCGCCACCCCGATCATTTCTTCGGCGACCTCACCATCTGGCAGTTCGGCGACGTGTCGATCTCCCGCCTGTCGTCGGACGGGTTGCAATATCTGCGCCTGCCGCATCATTTTCGCAGGGCCCGCAAGGAAGAGTTCCTGGTGACCGTGCCGACCCGCTCCCAGGTCTATTTCTCCCAATGCGGCAGCGAGGTGCGCTGTTCGCCCGGCGGGTTCTTCCTAGAGCGCAGCCACGAGCCCTATGAGTTCAGCCATGCCGACCCCGCCGATCTCTGGGTGCTGAAGGTGGCGTCTCAGCCGCTGTCGGAGCGCATCCGCAGTCCGGACAGATTGTGCTCGCTGCAATTCGACGCGGCCAACGGCGCCGGCGGCCTCTTCGCCGACATGCTGCATCTCCTGCCCCAGCGCTTCGAGGCGCTGGACGAGGAGGCCCGCAATGCGGTGGGGCGCCAGCTCATCGACCTGCTGGTGCTGGCGGTCAAGGCGGACGAGCGCGTCCTTACATCCGGCAGCTCGACGGTGCGCGAGGCGCATCTCGCCCGGATCGAGGCCTATGTTCGAGGCCATCTCAACGAATGGCGCCTCGACCCCGAGATGATTGCGCGGGCCTGCGGGGTTTCCATCCGTTATCTGCACGATCTGTTCCGCGACACCGACCAGACGGTGGCGGGCTGGATCCGGGATCAGAGGCTGGCGGCCTGCCGTACCGCGCTCGAAAATCCCGCCAACACCCAGACCGCAGCCGAGATCGCCTATCAATGGGGCTTCACCGACCAGGCCCAGTTTTCACGGAGCTTCAGGGCGCGTTTCGGCCTGCCGCCCGGCGAATATCGCCGCTTGAACCGCCGCATGGGCAGGTCAGAGGCGCCGCCGGACATATCCGGCACCGCTTAGGACGCGTCGCAGAATAAGTACATCGCTTTCAGGCTGTCATCCCCGGCGAGCGAAGCCGAGGGAAGAGGATGACAGTACACTTATCTATCGACGGTTCCTTGGCCGGAAGCCTCCATCCGATTTCTGCCCCCTTGCTGGTTTATAAGGGCGTCTACGCCTGTTCTTCACGCGTTGAACACAGGAGGCCGCCGTGCCGATCAACCGGACTTTGGCGGATGGCTTGGTTTTCGTTTTCCTGGCGTCCGCGACCGCCCCGCTCCTGGACCAGCCGAGCGATGCAGAGGCAACTGCTGCCATGCGGGCGATACCCGCGCTGGCCGCCAAGCAGGAACAGACTGCCCATATCAACTCCTGCGTGCCGGCCGTCGGTCGCCCGGGCGTGACGTGCACGGCCATGGTGAAGGATACGCCGCAGGCGAGAGCGAACCAGGTGCAGGTCTATTTCGCCCGTGGCCCGGACAGCGCCTGGGTCGCCGAGATCATGCACTGATACCGGATTTAGGCGCGCCTAGGGCGTTTGCCTGGGGCGCGGGCATCACTGCAATTGCGCTGATGTTTCCGCCAAATTCCAATTGCAGGGCTAAGCGGAAAGGCTTGCCTGCTGCCGGCTCGTCGGCGGCAGCGGGCAGAGGCTGCCGCAATCCTCCACGCCTGGAAGGAGATAGCGCAGGCAGCAGATTTTCCGCCGCCGCACGGGCTGCCCTTGTTCCAGGGGATAGCTTATCGCGCCACAGATCGGATTGGGGCGACCGTTCTCGCCGCTGCGCCGCTGCAGCAAGGCGCGGCCTTCCTCCAGGGCGGCCGGGCAGGGGCCACCCGTCTCCAGGACCTGGTGCAGCGTCCACTCGAAGATGGCTGCCGCATTGGTCCATAGCAGGCGCTTGGACACGTCAAATCGCCCGGCGAAGCTACGGATCAGCGGTTCGACATGCCCCTCGAAAAGGCGCGAGAAGCGCTCGCTCGCATTGTTGCAATGCGGCCTGCCGTCATCCGGAATGACCAGCGCGGCCGTGCGTCCGCTTTCATGCGGAATGATACCGATCGCGTCGAGATCCACCGGCAGGTCCCGGTCGAGCAGCAAGATTGCGGCGGTCGCCGGGATGACCAGTGCCCCGAAATGCCACTGGGTCCACATCGAGACGAGGGCATGACGGTCGGCGCCTGGATAGGTGCCGGCAAACCGCGACATCAGCTCTTCCGCCACGCCTTTTTCGAGCAGGCTGTGGCCGGCAATGGCCCCGTCATGCGTGCCCGGCAGCACCAAGGCTTCCCCGTACCAATGGAGGTTTCCGGCAAAGCAGGGCGCGAGGGATGCTATCATCGGCCGGATGGAACGCCGGCGAGCGCCTCCCTCTGGACCTTGCGAGCATCGGACCGTACGGCGACACGGTGGCTGAGGATCGCGGCGATCGGCGCGGCTGCCAGGGCGAGGAGCGCTGCCAGGCCGAAATAGAGTCCATAGCCCCAGTGCTGGGCAATCCAGCCCGCGCCCATACCGCCGGCCATGCTCACCAGTGCGTCCATGCACTGCAGCAGCGTGAAGTCGATGCCGGCCTGGCGAGGATCGGAAACCGCCATGAACTGGGCATAGAGCGCGACGAAGCCCAGAGCCATGATGCCGGACGAGCTTGCCAAGGCGAGGATGAGCAGGAGAGGTTGGCCGACCCCCCCCTTCCAGGCAGCATAGGCCAGGCCCGACAGCGCCACTGCCTGCAGCATGAGGGCCAGCGCCAAGACGGTCCGCGCACCGCACAGCCGTACCAAGGCACCACCGATCAGGGCACAGACGAAGCCGACAGCCATGCCGCCGACGCCGTTGACGATGCCGAGCGAGGTGAGGTCGAGGCCGCTGTCGATCAGGAACGGGCCCAGCATGCTCACACCCCATTTTTGCGCAATGACGTTGACGGCGGCCAGTGCCAGGCCGAGATGCATGTCCCTGCGCTGCAGGGCCTGGCGCAGGGAAGGCCGATGGTCACGCCCGGGGGAGGGCGGTGCCGGCGAGACCACGAAGAGCAGGCCGAGCACGATCAACAGGGCCGCCATGGCGAAGCAGGCGACGCCCCAGCCATATTGGGCAACCAGCACCAGGAAGAGGCCGGACCCGATCGCCGACCCCAGATAGGCGCCCCCGACCTGCGCCGCATTGCCCCAGCCATGATAGCGCTCCGACAGAGTCTCCACCGCATGCCCGTCGCAGGCGATGTCGCTGGTGGAGGTGGCGAAGGCGATCAGCAGCAGCACGATGAGCAAAGGCATGAAGGCGGATGGCCCGATCAGCCCCGCCGACATGAGGCCGGCGGCCGAGATCAACCCACCGAGCAGGACGATCGAGCGGGAGCGGCTATGACCGGTGGCCGGCAAACGGTAGCGCTCCACGGCCGGAGCCCAGAGGAATTTGAAGGCCCAGGGCAGCACCGCAAGATAGAGCAGGCCGATCTGGTCGAGCGGCAGATTGCGCTCCCGCAGCACGCTCGGCAGGGCGATGAAGGTCAGCCCGCCAATGATGCTCTGGCCGACATAGAGGCCGCCGACACCGAGCACGATGGCGAGCGGAGAAGACAGCGCGCGCCTTGTCGGCGTACCGGGTTCGGGGCGGCTCACCAGCGGTAGCGCAGGCTGGCGATGACCTTGCGTCCCTCGTCGAAATAGCAATAGCCGACCGTGCAGGTCTGCTTCACCTCGTTGAGAAGATTGGTGGCGCTGACCTGCATGCGCATGCCTGCCAGCTTCGGGTTGAGATTTTCGAGATCGTAGCGGATCGAGGCATCGACGAAGGTGCGCGGCTTGTTGTCGAGCACCGAGCGGTTGAGGTTGTCGCCCAGGCTCGAGCCGACATAGCGCACCCCGCCACCGATGCCCAGGCCCGTGGCCGGCCCCTCCTGGAAGGCATAGTCGAGCCAGAGAGAGGCCATGTGATAGGGCACGCTCGACAGCCGGTTACCCTCGGTATCCGGGGTGAGCTTGAGGATGCGGGCGTCGTTGTAGGAATAGGACGCCTGGACGCTGAGCCCGTTGGTCAGCGAGGCGACGCCCTCGATCTCGACGCCGCGTGAGCGCACGTCGAGCTGTACCTGCTTGTTGAGGCCGTCGACGACCTCGTAGACCACCGCATTGTTCTGGCGCATGTCGAAGACGGCGGCCCGCAGCGAGGCGTTCATATTGGGAATGTCGTATTTGACGCCGATCTCCGTCTGTTCGCCGGTCGTGGGCACGGCAACGCTGCCATTGAGCACGGTGCCCGGATTGGGCGTGAAGGAGGTGCCGTAGGCGACATACGGAGCAACACCGAAATCGGTGACATAGCTCAAGGCGGCCCGCCCGGTGAATTTGGTGTCGCGGCTCTTGCTTTGCGTCACGCCGCTGCCAAGCGTGCCCTTGCTGAAGCGGCCATAGAGCCAATCATGCCGGCCACCGAGGGTCAGGCGCCAATTCTGCCATTTGACCTGGTCCTGAACATAAATGCCGGTCATCGCCAGCGTCTGCTTGGACTGGGTGGTGAGTGGCGGATCGACCCCGAGCGGCACGCCGCCATACCCTTCCGCGGAACGGTAGTGCAGATAGCTGGTGTCCAAGCCCGTCAGCAGCGTGTGTTCGACCGGCCCGGTGGTGAAGTGGCTCTCCAGGCTGGTATCGCTGACGAAGCCGGCGGTGCTTTCGCGGGTCAGGCCGGGACCGAAATAATAATATTCCTGGTTGGTGCCGAGCTGCGAATAGCGCGCATTCTGCCGCAGGATCAGGTCATCGCTGAATTTATGCTCGAACTCGTAGCCGATGCGCCCCTGCTGCTGGCGAAAGTCATTGTAGCGGCGATCCCCGGCGAACACTTTGACGGCACCGATCGATTTGTCGGTAACGTTGCCCTGGCTGTCGACATAGGGGGCATATCGGTTGAGATAGACCTGGGTGCCGCCGACGGTGGAATCCATGTACTCACCCAACAGGGTGAGCTTGGTCTTGTCGTTCGGCTTCCAGGTTATGGCCGGCGCGATGAACACGCGGTCGTCCCTGCCGGCGCTCAGTTCGGCCCTGGCGTCGCGTACGACGCCGGTCAATCGATAGAACAGCGTCTGGTCGGCATTAAGCGGACCCGAAAAGTCGAAATTGCCCTGGAGCCGGCCGAAGGAGCCGGTCTGGAGTTCGACCTCGCGGAAAGGCGTTTCGGTCGGGCGCTTGGAGATGATGTCGACGATGCCGCCAGTACTGCTGGCACCGTAAATGGAAGCGGCCGGGCCGCGCAGGATGGAAATCGCCTCCACCCCGTAAGGTTCGAGCCTGAACAGGCCGTTTGGGCTGTTGAGCTGCCTGAGCCCGTCGCGGAACACGCCGGTATTGGTCATGTCGATGCCGCGGATCATGAACCCGTCATAGCGGGAGTCGAAGCCATACATGCCCACGACGGCGCCAGGGGTGTAGGCGATCGCCTCGAGCAGGTTCTGCGGCTTGCGTTCTTCGAGCTGGGGCTGCGTCACGGTGGAGACGGACTGCGGCACCTCCAGCAGAGGGGTATCGGTCTTGGTAGCACTCCGGCCGGAGGTCGCGACATAGCCGGTGGTAGCGATCACGCCCGGGACTCCACCGTGGTTCTTGCCCTCGACGACCACCGGATCGAGTTCGATCGGTGCGGCGCCATTGGATTGCGCATGGGCGGCGCCAGACGTCAGAACAAGCGGTGCGGATGCCAGAAGGGCAAATTTGAGATTCACGAGCCGAGAGCTTTCTTTAGAAAAAGTCCGCCCCGCCTAACAATATATGTTGATAGAAGTCAACGAGCGCATATTTTAATTATTCTAATTTAAACTTATAGAAACAAAGCTCCAGATTTGTAGAAATCCATATATAAATATTCTTTCAAATATACAATCAAATATGCACTTAAAATTCCTTAATACACGGCGCGGGGAGGCATGTATCAACTTTGAATTCGTGTTGCTGAAGAAAGAAACTGAATTATCTGCTCCGTGGGTCTCGCACGGCTTCGATACGGTCGGAAACCAAGCTCACGCCAAGTCGTCTTGATGGCGCCTCCTTCTCGGAGCACAGCGGCGCTGTGCTCCTGGCGCGGCCAGTTATCACACGGCCCTGAAAGGGGGCTTTGCCGGATCTGCCCGCGGGCGTCATACCTGCGTGAAGCATCTTCTGCCGCAAAAGCATATTTCCGAAGTAAGTCCTTCATTATGAAGAGATTAATGTTTGGCAGGCATATCTTGCTGCATATGCGCAGCAGGAACGAACGGGGAGTCCAGTCAAAGGTGAGAGACGGCGATCTTCGTCCCGCCCCGTTGCTTGCCGGAGCCGATGATCGCGGGAACGAGCCCGGAAACTCGTCGATCCGAGTGGGCATGTCGCGAAGACATCGTTCGGCTGAGGGGATGAGCTATGGATGGCATCGGCGTCGACTTCCGCTGGTCGGGCACACTTGCCTTTAAGGAATCTGACCTTATTTATCGTGGATTTCGATGTAGCTTTTCCTACGGATTTCGTCGTACGGTCGTGCCATATTACCATGCTCGACGTGCTGATCGTTGCAAGACTGAAATGACGCGGCAGTTTCCATGAAGCAAGTAACTATTCGTGCACGTATAATGCTGAGTTTCGGCATTATCCTTCTGGTTGTTTTGGCGATCGGAGTGTTTGCCTATTGGCAACTCAAGTCGATCGAAGACCATGTCACCAGCCTCAAGTCCGACTCCGTCGCGGGGCTGCGAGAAGCCGCCGTCATCAAGGATCGGCTCTTTGAAGACTATCTTGTTTTCGTCATGTCGCGTGAGGCCACGGCCAAACCCCTGACGGAGGATCAGCTTGCCGATGACCGGACCAAGACGAACGCGCTTTTCAGGGGTTATGAGGATACGATCGTAGCAGATGCCGATCGACAGCTCTTCTCGCGGTTCAAGGATTCAGTCGCCTCTTACCAGAATGCCAAGGACGCTTTTCTCAAGCAAACGGCCGCACGCAACGGGATGGCTGCGAATGGGGAGGCGATAGCGTCTGCCGCTTCCGGCGTCGACGCCGCTTTCAAGATGGCCTTCAAGAACCTTACGGATGTAATCGCGTTCAACCAGCAGCGGGCCTTCGCCTTGCCCGATATCGTTGCTAACGAGATTCTGTCGCTGCTGAGCGCCATGATCGTGGCTTTTGCATTTGCGTTGGTGGTTGCCGCCGTCGCGGGTTTTTCGCTGCTGCGCGCCATCACCAAGCCTTTGCTGCAGTTGAAGACATTGATGGACACCATGCGCAAGGGTGACTTCACCCAGCGCATGCAGATCGTTCGCCAGGATGAGTTGGGCGATCTCGGCGAAGGCTATAACCGCATGGCCGACGAAGTGATGGAACTCGTGGGCCAGGTCCAGCGCTCGGGTATCCGTGTCAGCACATCGATGACCGAGATTGCGGCGACGTCCAAACAGCAGCAGGCGACGGCCTCGGAGGTCGCCGCGACCACCACGGAGATCGGTGCGACCTCGCGCGAGATTGCCGCAACCTCCAGGGAACTGGTCAGGACCATGTCCGACGTCGTGACGGTGTCCGAGCATACCGCCAGTCTCGCGTCCGGCGGCAAGGTCGAGCTGGCTCATATGGAGGACACGATGAACCAGGTGATGGGCGCCGCCAGCTCCATCACCGCCAAGCTCGCGGTGCTGAACGAAAAGGCCAGCGACATCAACCAGGTGGTCACCGCGATCACCAAGGTTGCCGACCAGACCAATCTGTTGTCGCTCAACGCCGCGATCGAAGCGGAGAAGGCCGGTGAGTACGGGCGTGGCTTTGCCGTGGTGTCCTCCGAAATTCGCCGTTTGGCCGACCAGACCGCCGTCGCCACCTACGACATCGAGCAGATGGTCAAGGAGATCCAGTCGGCCGTGTCGGCCAGCGTCATGGGCATGGACAAGTTCTCCGAGGAAGTGCGGCGCGGCCTCCATGACGTGCATGAAATTGGAGCCAAGCTTTCCGAGATCATCACACAGGTGCAGGCGCTTGCGCCGCGTTATGAATCCGTCAGCGACGGCATGCAGGCGCAGGCCACGGGAGCCGAGCAGATCAGCGAGGCGCTCTTGCAGTTGACCGAGGCGACGCAGCAGACGGTGGAATCCCTGCGCCAGTCCAGTTCCGCGATCGATGAACTCAACCACGTCGCCAGCAATTTGAGCGGGAGCATCGCACGCTTCAAACTGGAGATGGCCTGACGCGTTCACCTCTGCGATGGGACGGGACTGCCCTGAATCGCAAAGGCGCGTGGAAACAGAAGCTGGCGTTGCAGCGTCTTTCGTCGAAAGGCGCTTTGCTCCAGGAGTGACGGAACCGAAAATGCTCTTCCTCTATTTCCGGATCGGCGATGAAGGTTTTGCGATGACGATCGACCCGATCGTCGAAGTCGTGCCGCTGACGGAATTGAAGAAGGTGCGTGGGGCCCCAGAGGGAGTGGCCGGCTCCTTCGAATATCGCGGCCGCTTCGTGCCGGTCATTGATCTGTGCGCCCTCGAACTCGGCCGGCCGGCCCACCGGCGCCTGAGCACCCGCATCATCGTCATGCGCCATCCGCGGGACGATGCCGTCCTGCTTGGCCTGATCGCGGAAAAGGCCACGGAGATGCTGCGGCTGGATCCGGCGGAATTCGCCCCCTTCGCCCCCGGCCCGGATGGTCTGGTTCAGCGTGTGGAACTGGAGGGCCTACTGCCGGCTGCGCTTCTTGCGGCCATTCGCAGCCAGCCGGTGACCAGCCAATGAGCGATCCTCGCTTCGAACAATTCCTCGCGCGCGCCATCGGGCTGAATGCGGCCTCGATCGGCCCGTCGGCGATCGAACGCGCCGTGGCGGCGCGCTCCAAGGCATGCAAGCTCGATGACATCCAGGCCTACTGGGAACTGCTGCAAAATTCCGAGGAGGAAACGCAGGAACTGATCGAGGCTGTCATCGTTCCCGAGACCTGGTTCTTTCGCGATCCGCAGGCCTTTGCTGCCTTGACGCGGCTGGTGACGCGCGGACCGCTCCAGGCGGATGCGTCCCGCCCAATTCGCCTCCTCAGCCTGCCCTGCTCGAGCGGGGAAGAGCCCTATACGATGGCGATGGCGCTGCTCGACGCCGGCCTGACCGCCGCCCAATTTCGTATCGATGCCGTCGATCTCAGCGCGCGTTCGCTCGCCCTTGCCGGGCAGGGCATCTATGGCCGCAACTCGTTCCGGGGACAAAACCTGGCCTTTCGCGACCGCTATTTTGACGCAACCGATGACGGATACAGGCTCAGGGATACCGTTCGCGGCCTCGTGCAATTCAGCCAGGGCAATATCGTCGCCCCCGATTTCTACGCCGATCCCGCGAGCTATGATTTCGTCTTTTGCCGCAACCTTTTGATCTATTTCGATGCGGCGACGCAAAAGCACGTCGTCGGCGTGATCCGGCGCTTGCTCGCGCCCCATGGCGTCGCCTTTGTCGGCCATTCGGAGGCAGGGCTGATGGGCTCCAACGGCTTCACCTCTGCCAAGATTCCGATGGCGTTCGCCTTTCACAAGGAAAGCGTCCGGCCGGGCCCTGCCAAGGCTCGGCCCGCGCCACCGCCGGCGGAGCCCCGGCCGCGACGGGCGCCGCCGCCCTCGCCGACACCGAGACCGATCTCCCCGGCTTTTCCACGACGCGAGGAGAAGCGGGAACCGGCGCCGCCAAATCTCGAAGAACTGCGCCTCCTGGCGGATCGAGGCCAGCTGCAGGAGGCCGCGCGCGGATGCGAAATGCTGATCCGCCGGGATGGCGCAACGCCGGATGCCCTGGCGCTGCTTGGCCTGATCAGCGACGCCTCCAACGATCTTGGCGCGGCGGAGCGCTATTACCGCAAGGCCCTCTACCTGGATCCCGCCAATGCCGAGGCGCTCGGCCATCTCGCCCTCCTGCTCAAGAAACAGGGCGACCATAGCGGCGCCAAACTGCTCGATGAGCGCCTGCGGCGTCTGGATAAATGGAGAGCGCAATGACCAGCCTCGCTTCCGACGCGCCCTCCGTGGCCTCGCCATCGGCGATCGACAATTGCTGGCAGCGGATCGGCGTGCGCGGCGACAAGTCATGCCCCGAACTCCGTCGTCATGCGCATTGCCACAATTGCGAAGTGTTTTCGCGGGCGGCCTCCCAGCTGCTCGACCGCGACATTCCGTCAGGTGGGGAGGCCGCCATTGCGCCGTCCGGAGTGAACGTGATCGCGCGTTCGTCCAATTCCCAATCGGTGCTGATCTTCCGCCTGGGCAGCGAGTGGTTCGCCTTGCCTACCCTGGTTCTGGACGAGGTGACCGGCCTGCGCACCATCCATTCGCTGCCGCATCGGCGCGGTCCTGCGTTGCTGGGGCTGGTCAATGTGCGGGGTGAACTGGTGATCTGCGTGTCGATCGCGCAGCTGCTCATCGGCGCCGAGCACGATGCTCCGCAGGGCCGGCTGATCGTTGCCCACCATGCCGGCTCACGCTTTGCCTTTCCGGTCGACGAGGTCCAGTACACCCACCTCTACACGGAGGCGGATCTGAAGCCGGTGCCGGCGACCGTGGCCCAGTCGAGCTCGGGCTTCACCCGAGGATTGCTATCCTGGCGTGACAGGAATGTCGGGCGGCTCGATGAGCATGCATTGTTCGAGGCGCTCGGCCGGGGATTGGCACGATGACCCAGGACCTCAGCCAATTCTCAATGCGCGACCTGTTCCGCATCGAAGCCGAAGCGCAGGCCGAAGCCCTGACGACGGCCTTGCTGGCGCTCGACAAGGATCCGATGCGGGCCGATCAGATCGAAGCCAGCATGCGAGCCGCCCATTCTCTCAAGGGGGCTGCCCGAATCGTCGAGATCCACGCGGGCGTGACGATCGCGCATGCGATGGAAGATCTTTTCGTACTGGCCCAGCAGCACGGTACGCAACTGGATCATGACCGGATCGACGTGCTCCTGCGCGGCGTCGACCTGCTCCTGTCTTTCGCCAGATCGCCGGATCTCGAAAGCGGCTCGCGCGACGGGGCCTGGCAGGCCGAAGCCGACCGGTTCGTGCTGGAACTCAACCAGCCGCCGGGCGAGGGCACGCGCCCTCCCGCGCCAGCGCCAGTATCCGAGCCCGCTCCCGTGTCGATGCCCGTGCCGATGCCGGCAATGGACGAAACATCGTCCATCCCCGGATCGACCGACCGGGCCTTGCGTGTCAGCGCCGAGAACCTCAACCGGCTTCTCGATCTCGCGGGTGAATCGCTGGTCGAGTCGCGGTGGTTGGGGCCTTTCGGCCAATCGTTGCAGCGTCTCAAGCGCCTTCAGCTGGAAGCCGCCACCGCCTTGGAGTCGCTGCGGGCCCTCCTGCCGGCCCAGCTCCTGGACGAGCGGGCACAAATAGCTCTCGACAAGGCTCAGCAGCGCCTCCTGGAATGCCGGCAGCATCTGTCGCAACGCCTGGGGGAACTGGAAACCACCGACCATCAGGCAACCACGCTCGCCCACCGGCTCTACGACCAGGCGCTGGCGATCCGCATGCGTCCCTTTTCCGACGGCATCGCCGCCTATCCTCGCATGGTGCGCAACATTGCGCGCGAACTCGGCAAAAAGGTTAGGCTGGAGATCATCGGCGAGCGCACGCTGGTGGACCGGGACATTCTGGACAGGCTCGACGCTCCGCTCGGCCATCTTCTGCGCAACGCTCTTGACCATGGTATCGAAAACCCTGGCGAGAGGCTTTCCGCCGGCAAGGCCGAGGAAGGCGTGGTGCGTCTGGAAGCATCACACCGGGCGGGCACGCTGCAGATCACCGTCTCCGACGACGGACGTGGCGTCGATCTCGAGCAGATCCGTCAAACCGTGATTGCACGCAACCTTGCGAGCCCCGATACCGCCGGCAAGCTCAGCCCCCATGAACTGCTCGAATTCCTGTTTCTGCCCGGCTTTTCCATGAAAGGAGAGGTTACCGTCATTTCCGGACGAGGCGTGGGGCTGGACGTCGTTCAGGAAATGGTCCGCCAGGTCCGCGGCCTTGTGCGGGTCACCTCCGAGCTTGGCGAAGGCACACGCTTCAAGCTGGAACTGCCGCTCACGCTCTCGGTGGTCCGTTCTCTGATCGTGGAAATCGGCGGCGAACCCTATGCTTTTCCTTTCGCCCATATCGTACGCGCCATCAAGATCGCGGGCGATCAGGTGAAAACGGTGGAAGGGCGCCAGCATTTCAGCCTCGATGGACAGTTGGTCGGATTGGTCGGCGCGCATCAGGTGCTCGGTTGCGCGCCGGCGGACAATGCGGAGGACGAATTGCGTGTCGTCGTGGTCGGCAGCCCCGGCGCCATGTATGGGCTGGTCGTCGAGCGCTTCCTCGGCGGACGCGAGCTCGTGGTTCAGCCGCTCGATCCGCGCCTCGGCAAAATCAAGGATATCAGCGCGGCCGCCCTGATGGAGGACGGTTCGCCGCTCCTGATCATCGATGTCGAGGACATCATCCGTTCCATGGAGAAGCTCTCGTCCGCCGATCAGCTTGCCCAGGTCGGTCGGAAATCGGCGGGCCGGCAGGAGGAAAGGCGCAAGCGCGTGCTCGTGGTCGACGATTCCCTCACCGTACGCGAGCTTCAGCGCAAATTGCTCGATCATCACGGCTACGAGGTCGAAGTGGCCGTCGACGGCATGGATGGCTGGAACGCGCTGCGCAATGGCCGCTTCGACCTGCTCATCAGCGACATCGACATGCCGCGCCTTGACGGAATCGAACTGGTCCACCGCATCCGGCAGGACGCGGATCTCAAATCGCTGCCGGTGATGATCGTGTCCTACAAGGATCGGGCGGAGGATCGCCAGCGCGGCCTCGATGCCGGAGCGGATTATTATCTTACCAAAGGCAGTTTTCAGGATGATACTCTGATCAATGCCGTGGTGGATCTGATTGGCGAGGCTGCTGTATGAGGATCGCGATCGTCAATGATTTGCCGCTGGCAGTGGAAGCGATGCGCCGGGTACTCGCCATGGCGCCCCAGCATCAGCTTGCATGGGTTGCCGTCGACGGCGCGCAGGCGGTGGAGCTGTGCCGCCGGGACCGGCCCGACCTCGTGCTGATGGACCTGATCATGCCGCGCATGGACGGTATCGAAGCCACCCGTCGGATCATGGCGCAGTCTCCCTGCGCCATTCTGATCGTGACCGCCGATGTCGAGACCAATGCGTCGCGCGTTTTTGCGGCGATGGGGGAGGGAGCTCTGGATGCGGTCGATACGCCGCTGCTCGGCTCGCAGGAGACCCGTTGGGGTGCGCGCCCCCTCCTGGCGAAGATCGACGTGATCGCCAATCTGGTCAATGAAGGCAATCCCAAGCAAAGGCCTGTCGACGATGCGCGGCCGCAGGCCCGCCAGCTTGTTGCGATCGGAGCGTCGGCCGGCGGTCCCACTGCATTGGCGACTGTCTTGAAAAGCCTGCCCAACAATTTTGCCGCCAGCATCGTGATCATTCAGCATGTCGATGCCCGCTTTGCGCCGGGGCTCGCCAATTGGCTCAGCCAGCATTCCGCGCTCCCCGTCCGGCTGGCGAGCGAGGGGGACCGCGCGCTTCCCGGGCAGGTTCTGGTCGCCGGCACCGACAATCATCTGGTTTTTAAGTCGAATCGACAATTGGGCTATACTCCCAATCCGATCGATCAGGTCTATCGGCCGTCCGTGGACGTTTTCTTCGACAGCGTCGCGCGTCTATGGGGCGGCACCGTGACGGGCGTCCTGCTGACCGGCATGGGATCGGACGGAGCGCGCGGGCTGAAAGCGCTCCGTGACCTTGGACATCATACCATCGCGCAGGACCAGGCTACCAGCGCGGTCTACGGCATGCCGAAGGCGGCAGCCACCCTGGACGCCGCGACGGATATTCTGCCGCTGAGCAGAATCGCCTCGCGTCTGACCGAACTGCTTGGCTCCCCGCGCCTGAGAAGAGGAACCGCCCCATGAGCCAGCCAGCAGACACCAAATCCCACGGCGCCGCTTCCCTCGACACGGCGCAGCGGTCGGTCATGGTGCTTTTGGTCGATGATCAACTCATGGTCGGCGAAGCCATTCGCCGGGCGCTGATCGACGAGACCGAGATCGAACTGCATTATTGCTCCAATCCGCTGGAAGCCCTGGCCGTGGCCAAACGGGTGAAGCCCACCGTGATCCTGCAGGATCTGGTGATGCCCAACATGAATGGGCTGACGCTGGTCCGCCAGTACCGTGCTGATCCCGCCACCAAGGCCATTCCCGTGATCGTGCTGTCGACGGAAGAGGAGGCAACCGTCAAAAGCGAGGCCTTCCGCATCGGAGCCAATGACTATCTCGTCAAGCTGCCCGACCGGATCGAGCTGATTGCCCGTATACGCTACCATTCGGCTGCCTATCTGACTCAGATCCAGCGCGACGAAGCCTATCGTGCCCTGCGTCGAAGCCAGCAGGAGCTGATGGAAACCAATCTGGAATTGCAGCGCCTGACCAATGTCGACGGCCTCACCGGTCTCAGCAACCGGCGCTATTTCGATCAATATCTCGATACGGAATGGCGTCAGGCCATGCGGGCGAGGGAGCCGATCTCGCTGCTGATCATCGATGTCGATCACTTCAAGCAATATAACGACACCTATGGCCACCTCGCCGGCGACGAGGTGCTGAAAACGGTGGCGACGGCAGTGAGGGGGACCTTCCAGCGTCCCAAGGACCTGGCGGTGCGCATGGGGGGCGAGGAATTCGCCGTGGTGCTGCCGCAAACCCTGGCTGGCGATCTCGCCTTTCTCGCGGATAAGGTGGTGCAGGCGATCGAGGCGCTCGGGCTGCCGCACGCAGCCTCTCCGATCGCCGACAAGGTTACGATCAGTGTTGGTGGTGCAACCCACATTCCCGCTGGCGACGATCAGCCCGAAAGACTCATCGAGGCCGCCGACAAGGCGATGTATGAAGCCAAGAGGTCCGGCCGCAACCGGGCCGCGACGGCCACCGGCCTGTAGGATTGCCGCCCTTCAGCCCGAGCGGAAAGATGGATTGGGCTAATGCCCGGAGCTTTTGTGCGCCAGGGCCTGCACACCGGCGAGCGCAAATGTCTCCAGCGCCCGCGACATGGGTTCGATCTCCCGTTCGTGCTCCGCCAGGCTCGGCGCAATCGCTTCCAGCACGCCGCGCTCCACCGTGGCCAGGACCATGAAGGGGGCATTGAGCGCCAGTTCGGCCCTTCCGATGTCGGGATGGTCCAACGGACGATCGAGCATGCGGGCAAGCAGGTCGCGCAGCCAATGCATCTGAGGCGCCAGGAAATCCTCATCCGCCATCAGTGTGGTCACCGTTGGCATCACCATCTCACGGGTGACCAGCCTGATCTGCCAGGAGCGTTCGGCGGGAGACAGCAATCGCCGGGCCATCAGGCCGTAATAGGCTTTGAGCTGATCCAGGGGCTCGGCATGCTTCAGAATGGCTGCGAAGGCCTCGGGCGGGATGACGACCTCGCGTCGCGCCTCGGATACCGCCGCTTCATAGAGGGGGCGAATGCCGCCGAAGTAATAGTTCACCGCCGCGGTATTGACGCCGGCCAGATCGCAAATTTCCCGGCTGGTCGTAGCATGGTAGCCCTTGTCGGCAAAAATCCGTCCGGCGGTTTCGATGAGGTTTTGGCGCGTTTTGACGCCACGCTCCTGGCTGTCTGACGAAACACGACGGGCATGCAGGGGTCTGGGCATGAAAAACTTGGGGCGCTGTCAGTTGAGAAGTAACTTTTTACCCACGATCTTTTAAATGTCAATTTCATATTCTGATTTGACATTGTGGCGACGTTCAAGCACCCTCTCGCTCTGTTGAGGTGTTGGCTGTGCGAAAGCGCACACGCTGGTGATTCTGCTTTTCGGTGAACCTCCACCAAACTGCTGGGACCGCGCTTATGACCCTACCTTTCTCGGCGCCTCGCAAGCCAGTCGCTCCAGCCGCCGATGACCAGCATCCCGCCGCGGACCTTTCGCTCGACGAGGGCGCATCGGCGGCTGCCGCGCAGATCTACCGGGATGCGAGCGCCCATATTGTCGTCATCTGTGCCAGCACCTTGATCCGAACCTGCCTCATGCACTGCCTGGCAGGCTCCGAAACTGACCTGGTGGTCGAAGGCTGCACCGATGTCGAGGAGTGGGAGAGGCAGGGGCAGGGCGCCTCGGTCGTCCTGTTGTGCGTCACGGGAGCGCGGGAGACCGCAATTGCCGTCGAGCGGATGGTGAAACGTGTTCTGGCCATCGCACCCGGCGTCAGGGTTGTGGTGATTTCCGATACCAGGTCGGCCAGCGACGTTTCGAAGGCCCTGGAGCAGGGTGCCAGTGGCTTCATCGCCATGGATTCCAATGTCGATGTCGCCATAGCCGCCATCCGCCTGGTACGCAGCGGCGGCGTGTTCGTGCCGTCCCATAGTGTGATGCAGTCACGGACCCAGGCCGCGCCATTATCGGACGGCAAAAGGTCGCTGCGCGATTTGGTAACCGCCAAGCAACTCGAAGTCGTGGCCCTGATCCGCCGGGGGCTTCCGAACAAGCTGATTGCCGTCGAACTCGAGATGAGCGAGTTCACGGTGAAGGTGCATGTCAGGAACATCATGAAGCGCCTGAACGCGCGCAACAGAACGGAGGTCGTGGCCCTGACCAATGCCTATTTTGCGGAGACCTTCTTCGGGCAGCAGGATCTCGCCTGAGACGCAAGCCCCGGCCGGTGAGGGGATCGCGGCGCCTCGCCTTATGTAAAAACTTGGAATTTATCTTTAACTCATTGATATACTGAAAGAATCGGAACTAAAGCCTCCCCATTGGTGCTTTGAAAGAACCGGTCGAGGAAAGCTGCCGTTTCGTCCGAGATGCCGACGATCTTGTTCGTCGCCTGCCGATAAAGCTTGAAATTGAGTTCCGTGCCGGGCCGGGAATCCAGCCAATTGTTCAGAGGCTTGAGTTCGCGGCGCCCTATAGCGTTTTGCGATTAGACGCAGTCACCAATAATCGCAAAGACGCGTCCAAACAAAGAGATAGAGCAAACACGCGTTCACGCCTGAACGCGCTTTGCTCTAGCGGTGTCTGGGTGAGCGCGGTGCGGCGTACGGAAATGCTTACGCGCGGGGTCTGCCGCAAGACGATCTGTTTCTTGGCAATCGGTTGAGCGCAGGTCACAATGCCTCGAGCGAAAAGACCGTGGCCGCCTTCATTTTCGCTCGCAAACAGGAAAATGATGTCGCCCGCTGCGACATGCTTGCCGCCATACATCGTCTTCTGAGCGGGGAAGCTGAAGTCTTCCACATCAAGATCATGTATCTCGGCCTTGATCGCAAATGCCATATTGCTCCCCCCATGGATCCTTTTCGATTGCCGCCGGAATCGAGCAGGGAAGCTCCCGCCGTTTTCCAAAGCTAGCGGGAACTTCCGGTCGAATGTCGGAAAAGCACTTGCCGCTTCGTCTTTGAAACAGGCAAGAGTACAGCAATGGGACGACTTGCGCCCAAGATCGTCGCCACCAGGCCTCAGACGACAAGCCTTGCCTGTCGACCGCGCATTCTCAATACGGAGCAGGATCATGAAAGCACTGATTGCAGGAGCGGGCATCGGCGGGCTGACCACGGCATTGTTCCTTCACCGGGCGGGAATCGACGTGGAGATCTTCGAGTCTGCCAAAGAGGTTCGTGAACTCGGCGTCGGCATCAACATGTTGCCGCACGCCGTCGGATTGCTGACGGAGCTGGGGTTGATCGACGATCTCGATGCGGCCGGCATCCGGACGCGCGAATTGATCTATGCGAACCGGTTCGGTCAGGTCGTCTGGCACGAATTGCGTGGCATCGACGCGGGCCTTCCTGCGCCCCAGTTCAGCATTCACAGAGGCAAGCTGCTGGGCCTGATCCATCGAGCCGTGGTCGAGCGCATGGGCCCTGGCGTGATCCGAACGGATGTCGGGTGACCGGTTTCGAGCAGAACGGCGATACCGTTACGGCCCATCTATCGGACGGCACCGGCAGGCCGTTACAAGCGGTCGGCGACCTGCTCGTGGGCGCCGATGGCATTCATTCTGTGGTGCGCGCTGCGCTTCACCCCGGGGAGGGCCAGCCGATCTGGAGCGGCATCATGCTCTGGCGCGGAGCCACCCCTTGGCCGAAATGGCAGGACGGCCGCACCATGGCGATCGCCGGCGGCAACTTTGCCAAGTTCGTCTTCTATCCAATTGAAAAGGATAAACAAAACTCAGGAAAGCTCCTGACCAACTGGGCGGTGATGGCGCGGGCGGGCCATGAGCGGGCGCAGGGCTTTTCCCTCGGCAACTGGAGCAGGCCGGGCATGCTCGATGAGGTCCTGTCATTTGTTCGCGACCGCTTCCACCTCGACTATGTCGATCCGGCTGCGATCATCCAGGCCACGGACACGTTCTACGAATATCCCAATTGTGACCGCGAACCGCTGCCGCGCTGGTCGTTCGGGCGCGTGACCTTGCTGGGAGATGCCGCTCATCCGATGTATCCCGTAGGCTCGAACGGAGCGAGCCAGGCCATCCTCGATGCCCGGTCCTTGTCCCAGCATCTGCGTACCGCGGTTACGATCGAGGCGGCTTTGGCAGCCTATGACGCAGAGCGGCGGCCCGTTACCGCCAAGATCGTGCTGGCGAACCGCAAGGGCGGCCCCGAAGGAGTGATCGATATGGTGGAGTCCAGGGCACCCGAGGGCTTTGCCGACATCGATGCCATCGCAAGCCATGAAGAGCGCGAGCGCGTCGTGCGCGGCTACGCATCATTGGCGGGATTTGGGCGCCAAGACCAGCCTGATCGTCCATCCTCCTCGACCTGAATCGTGTCTTTGAAACGCGACGGACCCGGCAGAGAGGGGCGAGTCCATTCCGACAGGGCGCTACATGTCTAATTCGCATAACATATCTTATGGAACATAATCCCGTCATCCCGATTAAGCCAAGCGCTTGAAAAATCGGGTTTTTTGCTGTTGTCCCACGCTTTGCGGCTGCTTTCGGTCCGGCGCATTTCGGGAGCAATTTGACCTCCGGCGCCTCAACGGATCGCCCGAACGCGCTTCATCGCATGATCGTCCGGCAGTCTGGTTCGACCAGCCTCTAATCCACAATTGGGGGCGGCTCGAGAAAACCCGGTTCAAGATTGCAAACTGCGACGAACGGCGCGCGCCGCAGCTTTGGCCGCATCGGTCACCCCGAGCCAGTGTCGCAACAGGCGTCAGTGGAACGACCAACGCTGTGTCCGTCTTCCTGCGCTTGAATTAACGTAAACAAACTAAACGATAACAATATGTTCCATAATTTTCCTAAATCTTTACTGCAAACTTAGGGCCTTGGCCATCTTCTGAAGCAGAACAAGAGTATGCCCGACATCGGGTTGCGCCGACGCCGTCCGGCGAATATGCGGGCAGGTCAGCACGGCAAGCGCATGCCTTTCGGCCGAGAGAATGGGTACGCTGATATCATTGACCCCAAAAATCTGCTGGCTTTCGTCGATGCGGAAGGCAGCCTCGCGATAGGCGGCGAGCTGCGCCTCGAGCCCGGCAAAGGTCGCCGCTTTCTCGGTATCCCTCCAGCGAAACAGCAACTCCGCCTTGGCTTGCGGGTCCTGGAAAGCCAGCAGGAGCTGGCCCGAGCCGGTGCTCAGCAGATCGATCGTCGTGCCGACGCGAACGGTGAAGACCCAGTCTGCGGAAGCCGCCGCATTCGCCACCACCACGGCTTGGTCGCGCTCCCGCATGACGAGATGACAGGACTGGCCGGATTCTTCGGCAAACCGATCCATCAGGGGCATGGCCCGTGAGGTCAGCCGGCGTATGGGTTGATGATGCTGTGCCAGCACGAACATCTTCATGCTCAGGGCGAAACGGTCTCCCTCGGCCGAACGATAGACATAGCCGCGCGCTACCAGGCGTTCGAGCATGCGATAGATCTCGCTGGCGCCCCGGCCGAGCTCCTTGACGATTTCTGCTCGCGTCAATGCGTCGGAGCGGCTGGCCAGCAATTCGAGGATGTCCAGGCCCTTGTCCAGCGCCGGTGCCCGGTAGAGAGCCTCCCGGCTCGATCCTTCCTCCTGCTCCCTTGGCGGTCTTGGCAAGGCGCGTTCCCCCTCTTTTATTGACATATGAATATATTGTTCATATTTGATCCGTCAACAAACGAGCTGCACGCAGCGATAGGAACTCGATGGGAGATCGCCTCATGCGCCTGGACGGCAAACGCATTCTGATCACGGCCGCCGGGCAAGGCATCGGCCGCGCTTCCGCCCTCGCCTGCGCGGCCGAGGGCGCTCATGTCATCGCCACCGATCTCAACGAGGAAGCGCTCGCAGCCCTTGCCGCGGCAGACGGCCGTATCGAAACGCGCCGGCTCGACGTGCTCGACCCCGCTGCCATCACCGAACTGGGCCGATCCCTGCCCGGCCTGGACGGCCTCTTCAACTGTGCCGGTTTCGTCCACAATGGCAGCATCCTCGAATGCAGCGACGAGGATTGGGACTTCAGCTTCGACCTCAACGTCAAGAGCATGTTCCGCCTGATCAGGGCCCTGCTGCCGGGCCTCCTGCATCGTGCAAGCGAGACGGGCTCGAGCGCCATCCTCAACATGGCCTCGATGGCATCTTCGGTGAAAGGCTTCCCGAACCGCCTGGCCTACGGCGCCTCGAAGGCCGCCGTCATCGGCCTCACCAAGGCCCTGGCCGCCGACCATGTCCGCCAGGGCCTGCGCTGCAACGCCATCTGCCCCGGCACGGTCGACACGCCCTCGCTGCGCGGGCGCATCGCCGCCGCGGCCGATCCCGTGCAGGCCGAGAAGGACTTCATCGCCCGTCAGCCGATGGGGCGGCTCGCCAATGTCGACGACATCGCGCCGATGGTGGTCTTCCTGCTTTCGGACGAGTCCCGTTTCGTCACCGGCCAGGCCGTCCTTGTCGATGGCGGCGTGACGATCTGACCGAAATCGACGACAGTCGAGACCCCACAAGAGCGATCATCATCCAGCTGGAGGACACGCAATGACCGAGATCGTCGACATCGAAGTGATCGACCTGCGTTTTCCGACCTCCCAGCAGCTCGACGGGTCGGATGCGATGAATCCCGATCCCGATTATTCGGCCGCCTATGTCATCCTGAAGAGTGATCGGCCGGGTCTGGAAGGACACGGGCTAACCTTCACCATCGGCCGCGGCAACGAGATCTGCTGTGCCGCGATCAAAGCGATGCGCCACCTCGTCGTCGGGCTGTCCCTGGAGGAGGTCCAGGCCGATCTCGGCGCCTTCTGGCGACATGTTACCTCGGACAGCCAACTGCGCTGGATCGGGCCGGACAAGGGCGCCATTCATCTGGCCACCGGCGCGGTGGTCAATGCGGTCTGGGACCTGCTCGCGAAAATGGCCGGCAAGCCGGTCTGGCGGCTGGTCGCCGACATGTCGCCCGAGGAATTCGTGCGCGCCATCGATTTTCGCTACCTGACCGACTGCATCACTCGGGACGAGGCGCTCGCCTTGCTGCGCGAGAAGGAAGCCGGAAAGGCCGAGCGCATTGCTCTTCTCGAGCGCGAGGGCTACCCCTGCTACACCACGTCGGCCGGCTGGCTCGGCTATGACGACGACAAGCTGCGGCGGCTGTGCCAGGAAGCGGTCGATGCCGGTTTCAACCACGTCAAGCTCAAGGTCGGGCGCGACATCGAGCACGACATCCGCCGCCTGCGCATCGCCCGAGAGGTGATCGGTCCGGACCGCCAGCTGATGATCGACGCCAACCAGGTCTGGGAAGTCGACCAGGCGATCGACAGCGTGCGGCAGCTCGCCTTCGCCAAACCCTGGTTCATCGAGGAACCCACCAGCCCGGACGACGTCGAAGGCCATCGCAAGATCCGCGAGGGCGTCGCCCCGGTCAAGGTCGCCACCGGCGAGATGTGCCAGAACCGCATCCTGTTCAAGCAGTTCATCATGCGCGGCGCCATCGACGTGGTGCAGATCGATGCCTGTCGCCTGGGCGGGGTCAACGAAATCCTGGCGATCCTGCTGATGGCCGCCAAATATGGCCTGCCCGTTTGCCCGCATGCCGGCGGTGTCGGCCTGTGCGAATATGTCCAGCATCTGTCGATGATCGATTTCGTCTGCGTATCCGGCACGCGCGAAGGCCGGGTGATCGAATATGTCGACCACCTGCATGAACACTTCAAGACGCCCTGCGTCGTGCGCAATGCCGCCTATATGCCGCCCCTCGCCCCGGGCTTTTCGATCGAGATGAAGCCGGCTTCCCTGACAGACTATCGCTTTGCCGGCTGATGCATGGAAGGCACGGCGCCGGCCGGTCTTCCGGATGTGTTTGGCCTGGAGCATCGCCGCCGACCGATATCCTCAGACAGGAGCCGGTGCGCCCGCATTGCGCGCCGTGCTCTCCCGCGCGACCAGCTCGTAACCCAGATCGATCAGCCGCGGTTCGATATGCTTTCCACCAATCCTGTCGATCAGCATCCGCATGGCTTTTCGCCCCATCTCTTCACGATGGGTCCTGACACTGGTGAGGGCGGGATTCGCGACAGCCATGATTTCCAGATCGTTGAAGCCGCAAATGCCGAACTGATGTGGGACGGCGATACGGCGGCGCTGGGCTTCGAAGAGCACGCCGACGGCAAGGTCGTCATTGTTGCAGAACACGGCATCGGCATCGGGAGCCCGCGCCAGCAATTCGGACATCAGCTCGCAGCCCAGCGACACGGTAGAAGCCCGAGGTGTCGTAACGATGAGCTTCTCATCGAGCATTTCAGCCTCCTCCAGAGCTTGGACGAAGCCCTGGAGCCGCCTCTGCGTGCGTGGATCCATGCGCGCGCCCAGAAAAGCGATCCGCCGATAGCCGCGCTCGACCAGATGCCTCGTGGCAGCGAAGGCAGCGCGATGGTGCGAAAAGCCGACCATCATATCAACGGGATCGTGGCCAACCTCCATGATCTGGACGATCGGGCACTCGGCCTGCAGGAGCTGGGCACGCGCCGACTCCGATTGATCGACGCCGGCCACGATCAGGCCCGCCGGGCGCTGGCTGAGAAATACGCGAAGCAGCCTCTCCTCCTCGATCAGGGAATAGCGGGTGTTGCCGAGCTGCACTCGAAAGGCGGAAGCCTCTGCTTCCGCATAGATGCCGCGCATCACATCCGCGAAAACGTTGTTCGTCACCGAAGGAATGAGCACGCCTATGACATTCGTCCGGGCCGACGCCAATGCGCTCGCCGCGGCGTCGGGGACATATCCCATATCGTCGACGATTTGCTGGATGCGCTGCCTCAGCTCCTGCGAAACCGACTGCGGGTTACGGAGAGCACGCGACACTGTGATAGCGCTAACCTCGGCAGCGCTGGCGATCTCGACCAGTGTTATGCGTTTTTTCCCTAGCCTTTTCTTGGCTTTTTTCATTTGGGCGGCCCTGATGGTGTTTCCCTCCGAAAGATAGAACTTGCAAAATGATTGCGCAATCAATAAGAGTCGCGACAAAGATGGGACGGGAGGAAAATGTGGCAAAGCCGGCATTTGGGCTGGTCAAGGGCCTCTGCGGCTCCGGCCGTTCGTCACCCGCAGGCAATATGGCCAAGGCGACCGGCGCCCACCCCGTCGATAACGACGGCACGGCCCTTCAGCACTTCACGCGCCTTGTAGCGCGATCATCTCTCATGCTCGTCAAGACCACCGCGATCTCTCCAGGGCGACCGTAGGTTCACGCTGACATCATCAGCCAAACTCGCCCCATCTGCGCTCGCCGGCTGCGCGGGCCGCCACCGGAATGCACTGCGGCCACTCAGAAGGCCGTGACGGAAGCACGAACAAACGCCCACGGGAGGAGGACCCCGATCTTGCATACGACACCCGCTCGGCCCCCTGCACAGGGCGGCAACCAGAAAGCGCCTGCCGGCGCCTCCCGCACCCGCTACATCATCCTGGCGCTGTGTTTCGTCGGCCTTGTCATCAACTATCTCGACCGCGCCAATATGAGCGTGGCACTGCCCTATATCGACGCCGATCTCGGCCTCAATCTCACCAATACCGAAAAGGGACTGATCCTAGGCGCCTTCTTCTGGGCCTATGATGGCATGATGCTGATCGCCGGCTGGTTCACCGACAAGGTGGGCTCGCGCCGGGCCTTCACCATCGCCGCGATCTGGTGGTCGATCTTCACGGCGCTCACCCCCCTCGCCCGCGGCTTCTGGGGGTTTTTCGGTTTCCGCTTCTTGCTGGGTGCCGGCGAAGCGCCGGCCTATCCGGCGGCCACCAAGGCGGCCTCGCGCTGGTTCCCCGTGGGCGAGCGCGCCCTCTCCACCGCCGTGATCGATTCAGGCTCTCGGGTCGGTACCGTGCTTTCGCTGCCCATCGTCACAAGCCTTCTCCTGGTGGCGACCTGGCATTATTCTTTCGTGATCCTCGGTGCGCTGGGCATCGTCTGGGCGCTTGTCTGGTACTGGTACTATCGCGATCCCGTCGATCACCCGGGTGCCAACGAGCTGGAGCGCCAGTACATCGCCGACAATGGCGGGCGCACCGAGGCCAATGACGACAGCGAGGCCGCCAAGATCCGTTGGTCGCAACTGTTCGGCTATCGCACGGTCTGGGGCATGATGCTGGGCTTTTTCTGCCTCAACTTCGTGATCTACTTCTTCCTGACCTGGTTTCCCGACTATCTGAAGAATGCCCGCGGCCTCAATCTGAAGGAACTGGGTACCCTTGGCATGCTGCCCGGCCTTGCCGCAGTGGCAACGGCCTGGATCGCCGGCGCCTATGCCGATCATTTGATCCGTCATGGCGCCAACGTCACCAAGGTGCGCAAAGTCGTGATGGTCGGCGGCCTGCTGGGCGGGGCGGCCATCCTGCCTGCCGCCTTCGCCTCGTCCATCTATCTCGCCCTGTTCTTCCTGGCGGTCTCCTATTCCAGCCTGGCCATCGCCGCGACCGGGATCTGGTCCCTGCCCGCCGACGTGGCACCGAGCTCGCGCCATGTCGCCTCGATCGGCGGCATCCAGAATTTCGCCTCCAACATTGCCGGCATCATCAGCCCCTTCATGTTCGGCTTCCTGCTCGACATGTTCAAGGGTGACTATACGCCGGCCTTCGCCCTGGCCGCCGGCTTTGCCGTTCTGGGCGCCTTCTCCTATGCCTTCATCGTGGGCAAGGCCGAGCCGCTTCCCCTGCCCGCCAGCACGGAACGCTGAGTAGACCGCATTGTGAAGCCCCCGCGCCGCAAATATGCGGCGCGGGATACCGGGTTCATCAGATCGGCCGCGCCTGCGTTTCGCCGGCGGGCAAGTCGTCGCCCGCCTCCTCCTCCACGCCGTCGAAGAGCTGACCGATGCGCCGACGCTCTGCCTCGTCCTGCGGCAAGGCATAGGACAGCGCGACATAGACGAGCGTGTTGACGATCAGGCCGACCACGCCCGAGGTCATCCCGGCCAAGGCTGGAATGGCGACGGGATAGAGGAACTGCAGCACCACGGCCACTGCGAAACCGGCGATCATGCCGCTGGCGGCACCCGCCGCATTGCCCCGGCGCCAGAAGATGCCGAGATAGAGTGCCGGGGCGAGCTGCACGATGCCCTGGTAGGAGGCGAGCGCCAAGGTGAGCAGGCCGGCCGTGACATTGGCGGTCGCCACCGCCCCCGCCACCGCCAGCAACGTGGCGAGGATGATGGTGATGCGGGCGGTGCGGGTGTTGGTGGCTTCGTCCGCACCGCCGACATGGATGATGTCCTGGGCGGTATGGGTGCCGACGGCGGCCGTGATGGCGTTCACATTCCCGACGGTGGCGGCGAACACGGCCACGCCCGCCAGCGCCAGCACGAACGGGCCGCCATGCCCGGCCGTCAGGAACCAGACATTGTCGGGCGCCTTCGCGACCTCCGGAAGCTGAGAGGCCAGCATGCTCATGGTCAGCATGATCGCGAGGAACACGAACATGAACGGCGCCGCCTTGAGGGCGGAATTGCGCACCGCCTGGGCGCTCCTCGCCGTGAACAGGCGCACGAAGATATCGGGCCAGCACCACGAGCCCATCGCCCCGGTAAACACCAGTGAGAAATAATAGAGCGGTCCGAGATCGCTGTTGAGGCCGGGCAGGCTGGCAAAGCTCTCCGGCAAGCCGCCAAAGCCGAAGCCCTGCGACATCAGCCAGATGATCAGGCCAAGCGCCACTAGCCCGCCGACTCCATAGGCGAAGATGCCTTGGATCATGTCCGAGATCACGATGCCGCGCATACCGAGCCGCACCGTCCAGATCTGTCGCACCGCCAGCACCGCGATGCCGATGAACACCGCCACCGTCGGCGTGACGGCACCGAAGGACAGATAGGAGAAGACGAGGCCTAGCGACTGGAAAGCCAGTACCAGCCAGGGAAAGGCCGAGATCACGCCAATCACGGCGGCGATCACGCGCACGCTGGTGGAATTGTAGCGCATGCCGACGAAATCGGCCTGGGTCCGCAGGTTGAAGGCCTTGCCCCAGTCGAATACGCGCTGCGCCATCAGGAACATGAACAATACGGCCAGCAGCGAATAGGAGATCACATAATAGCCGATCACCCCGGCCGATGCGGAGAGACCGGCGAAGGCGATGAAGATCGTCCCCGGCAGCCAGGTGTTGAGGAAAGCCATGGTCTGGAACCAGGAACCGAAGGAGCGGCCCGCCACCGCATAGTCGGTAAAGTCCCGGCCCTCCCGGCGGGTGCGCTCGAGCACCACCACCACACCGATGAAGAACAGGGCCAGCAGCCCGTAGCCGATCAGGAAGTCCATGGCCCTACTCCTCGTCCCGGTCCGGGCTCGCCCGGTGCAGATAGGTCAGGCTGACGACCAGGAAGAGGCCACTGCCCATGAAGAAGAGCATCGCCAAGCCGATGCTGCCGCGTGCCATCGCCAGGTGGATCGGCGGAAACAGCATGATGATGAGGTTGAGCCACAGCAAAAGGCGGCGGATCCGGCCAAAGTCAGTCGCTTGCCTCTCCATTTCGTCCTCCCATCTCGAGATTCTCCTGCTGGCTGGGCGGCGCCTCGCCGAAACCCCGCACGAGGTCCCGACACGCGCCATTCTTGTTGTTCTTCGGATCGGTGCGGCGAGAGATCATAGGCCGCAGGCCTGTACCACCGCGTCGACCAATGCCCTTTGATGCGGCTGCAACTCCTGCCCGGGCAGGTCCTTCCAGAACCTCTCGTAAGGGTCCTCGACGCCCGTCGCGACGCCGCTGAGCGTTTCCACCACGGCCAGACCGCAGAAAGGCACATAGAAAGGCGAATAGCCGCCCTCATGGCTGATCACCAGCCGGCCCCCGCAGAGCGACGCCGCCAGGTCCATCAACCGGCGGGTCATCCGGCGATAGGAGCCTGAAACCAGCAGCATGCGGCCGAGCGGATCGGCATTGGATGAATCGAAGCCGCTCGCCACCATGATGACATCGGGCTTGAAGCGCGCGATCGCCGGCAGCACCACCCGGTCGAATGCATCGAGATAGGCCCCCTCCCCCGAGCCCGCCGGCAGCGGAATGTTGATCGCCGAGCCCTTGCCGGGGCCGACGCCGCGATCGGCGACCTTGCCCGTGTCGGGCGGGAAGTTGCCATCCTGGTGCAGCGAGATGGTGAGAATGTTCGGATCTGCCTCGAAGCAGGCTTCGGTGCCGTTGCCATGGTGCACGTCCCAATCGACCACCGCCACCCGCTCGATGCCGAGCCTGGCCCGCGCATGGGCGATCGCCACGGCGACATTGGCGAACATGCAAAAGCCCATGCCCTTTTCCGGGCGGGCATGATGGCCGGGCGGGCGCACCAGCGCATAGGCATTGGCCACCTCGCCCTCGACCACCGCACGCAGCGCACTGATGGTGCCGCCGGCCGCCAGGCAGGCGAGATCGACGCCGGCAAAACCGAAGGGCGAAACGCCGTCACCCATGTCGCCGCCCCGAATGTCGGCACTGAGCGCCTTCATCTTGTCGAGATGCTCGCTGGTGTGGACCCGCAGAATGTCCTCGTCGCTCGCCTTGGTGATCTCGATGCGCTTCAGGGCCTTGGCGATGCCGGAGACTTCCACCAGCGAAGCGAAACGGGCCTTGGATTCCGGTGACTCGACGTGCTGCAGGGGCTGGATGAACTCCCCTTTCAGGAAGCCGGCCGCCGTGCCGGTGTCGTGCCAGCCGAAACGCTCATGCCACACCCATCCCGTGGTCATCCCAGTTCTCCCTCATCTGCAGGTTTTCCGGCAGGCTAGCGCATGCAAACAAGGCGGGAATGGTGCAGATGCACTATGGACGCGGGGGAGCAACCTTGTGACGAGCTTCGTCCACGGCTACTATCATCGAAAATACATAATCCTCCATCCGGGGCCGGTGCATGTGACCTCCAAACTGTCCATGTTCTCGCAATTCGTGGCCGATCTTCACCAGGCCGGCCGGCGCGTCGACCAGGATGCGGATCTCGATCTGGCGGCCCACGCCCTCGAACTCTTGCGCCCCCTCCTTGGCTTCGACTGCGCGTGGTATGGCTGGGCCCGCTTCCTGGATGATCGCACGACCGTCCCGGCCTCCTCCACGCTCGGCCTGCCGGAGGGCTTCGCCCCGTTCTGGTCGACCATGGCCAGTCAGGATCTGGTCGCCACGGCCTTGCGCCGTGATCGCGGCAGGGTCTGCATCTATGATCGCGGGCAGCCCCGGCAAACTGACGAGATGGCCGAGTTGTCGGAGCGCTATGGCATCCGCAAATGGGCCTCCGCCATTCACAATCGGCCGGGAGCTGCCACCACGTTCTTCGTCTCGGTCTACCGTACCCGCCACCATGACCCGCATTGGGACGGGGAAGATCTGCAGCTCCTGCAATGCGCGGTGGACCACCTGTTCCTGGCGTTGCAGGCGGCATTCGAACGGCGCAATGCAGACGGGCCAGGCGAACGGGCGACGCTGGTGGTCGACGAAGCCGGCTTCGCCCATCTCGGCCTGGATCGGTCTCAAGGCTTTCTCAGGACCATCTGGCCCGGCTGGAAAGGCGATCGCCTGCCGCGGCCGCTCCGGCAGGCCGCTTTGCAACCCGGCATCCATCTGTTCGAGCGCGAAGGGGTGGCGGTGAACTGTCGCAAGCACAACGAAGCAGGCCGGCAGTCAAACCTGGTCAGGCTGGAATTTACCTTGCTGTCCAAGCTCGACCGGCTCTCCCCGCGCGAGCGCGAGGTCGCGCACCTCCTCGCCACCGGGGCTACCCACAAGCAGGCGGCGCAGATGCTGGGCAGTGCGCCGGCCACCATCCGCAACCAGACCCAGGCCATCTATGACAAGCTCGGCATCCGGTCGCGGGCGGAGCTAGCCAGTACGGTGTTGCGCTGAGCGCAGGCATGATAAGGGATCTCGGCCATTCTCGCCGGTGACATGGCGAAACCATGGTTGAATTGGCAGCCGCCCCATCGTATCGCGCCCCTCCCGGGCGCCCTGCTTTCAAGCAAATCGCCTTCTTTATGCCTAGGCCATGGGCCTCGAATTTGATTCGATTGAAAAAAGGTACAATAAAACCTTGTAGTTTTATATAACCGCCGCCCGCGCTCGGCGCCCTGTTCCAAGAAGACTGTGCGGAACAGAGGCATCTGAGGTGACGAAACGGTACTTTCTCTTTGTTTGCCAAGATGATGGGAGAAAATTCGACGCCACGCTTTCCCTTTCGGGCAGAGCGTCTGAAGGATATCCCAGTTGCATCGGGCTTTTTGGTAGGCCATGTATCGGCGTAGTTGCATCTCGGCGTTCGGAGGTATCTTAATACACCCTCCGAGGGGCGCCTCGAATGTCCCGCACATTCTTGGCTGGGAAGGGGAAGAAAATGCCGGTTTTGCCGGAACCTATGACTGTGGCCGATCTCATCGATCTGCTGCGCGAACGGGACCCGAAGGCCTTGGTTACCATCGGTAATCCGAATACAGGGCCCGATTGCGCCGGTGCTCTGTTCGACGGCTTTGTCAGGCCTCAGGGCAAGTCCTTCCGTCATATGCCCTGGAGCCAGGTTCAGCATGAGGGATATCTGCCGGCAGTCGTGCTGGAGCGCTACGTTCGACGAAAATGAGCCCGGCTCCCTGCCGTCACGGCTACGATGGGCCTGCGTTTCTCTGTCTCGCCCAAGGCTTTTTTCCTTGCCCTGGCCGCGCTCCGCGCCTACCTAAGGGGCTATGTATGAGGAAAGAAACAGTCAGGACAGCCCTGGCACTTCGCCCTCGGCTGGTGAGACGGTCTTTGCGTCAGCCTTATCTGAGCCCGACAAATGGGCGATTTTCCTGGATATCGATGGCACGCTGATCGATCTTGCCGCGACCCCGCTGTCGATCTTCGTGCCGCCGACCCTGCCGGAAGACCTCGCGGCTCTTTCACGGCATCTGGGCGGTGCCATGGCGCTGGTCACCGGCCGCAATATCGTGCTCGCCGATGAATTGTTCGCCCCTCATCTTTTCCCCATTGCGGGCCTGCATGGTGCCGAACGGCGTGACGCATCCGGCGCGGTGGACAGCCTCGTCGTCCCTGCGTCTTTCGAGCAGCTCAAGCGCGACATCGCCGAGGAGGCCGGAGCATGGCCCGGCGTCGTGTTCGAGGACAAGGGCGCCGCAGTAGGAATACATTACCGCCTGGCAGCCGATCGCAAGGCCGACGTCGAAGCGCTGATGTCGCGCTTTGCTCCTAGCGCGCCCGACTGGACGCTTCAGCACGGGAAGATGGTGGTCGAGTTGCGCCCCGCCCGCGCCAGCAAGGGCAAGGCGCTGGAAGCCTTCCTGCAGGAGCCACCGTTCAAAGGCAGGGTTCCCCTGGCGATCGGCGACGATCTCACCGACGAGGCTATGTTCGAGACCGTCAACAGCCTCGGCGGCCAGTCGATCCGTATCGGATCGGCAGGGACCCAAACACGCGCTCGCGCGTTCATATCATCGCCAGCAGCTTTGCGGGACCTGATCGCCCGCGTTGCGGCCTAATTCGATTCAATCATCAATATTCGAAAGTTACCATGGGTCGACTTGTCGTCATTTCCAATCGAGTTCCCGTCCCCGCCCGCAGCGGCGACGCTCCCGCCGGCGGCTTGGCGGTTGCCCTGAACGCCGCCCTGCAAGAGCGCGGCGGCATCTGGTTCGGATGGTCCGGAAAATCCAGCCCTGGTGCCGAGCCCCCTCCCCCCCGGTTCCAGCAACAGGGCAACATCTCCTATGTGCTGACCGACCTGACCGAGACCGACGTCGAGGAATATTATCACGGCTTCGCCAATCGGGTGCTCTGGCCGATCTGTCACTACCGCCTCGATCTCGCCGAATATGGCCGCAAGGAAATGGCGGGGTATTTTCGCGTCAATCGCCTGTTCGCCCATCGTCTGGCGCCCTTGATCCAGCCGGACGACATCCTGTGGGTGCATGACTATCACCTGATCCCCCTCGCCTTCGAATTGCGGCAGATGGGCATCAAGAATACCATCGGCTTCTTCCTGCATATTCCCTGGCCTCCTTCGGATGTGATCGCCGCCATGCCCATGCATGAGGAGATCATCCGGGGCCTGTCCCACTATGATCTGATCGGCTTCCAGACCGACTACGATCTCGACAATTTTGCGGGCTATCTCGCCCGGGAAGGCATTGCCAGGAAACTAGGGGCCGGTCGCTTCGAATATCACGGCCAGCATTTCAAGGCCGCCGTGCATGGCATCGGTATCGAAACCAAGTCCTTTGCCCAGATGGCGCAGGTGGCGATCAGCAACAGCGCCGTGCGCAAGGCACGCCAGAGCGTTGAAAGCCGCGATCTCATCATCGGCGTGGACAGGCTGGATTATTCCAAGGGCCTGACGCAGCGCATCGACGCCTTCGAGCGTTTCCTGCGCGCGTATCCGGGCTATCACAACAAGGTCACCTATCTGCAGATCACCCCGAAATCCCGTTCCGAGGTGCCGGAATACGAGACGATGCAGAAAATGGTAGCCGAGGAGGCCGGGCGCGTTAACGGGGCCATGGGCACGCTCGACTGGGTCCCCATCCGCTATGTCAACCGTTCGGTCGGGCGACACATATTGGCGGGCCTCTACCGGATCGCCAGGGTCGGCCTGGTTACGCCGCTGCGTGACGGTATGAACCTGGTCGCCAAGGAATTCATCGCTGCCCAGGATCCCGACAACCCCGGCGTGCTCGTGCTGTCGCGCTTTGCCGGGGCTGCCCGCGAACTCGACGGAGCAGTCCTGGTCAATCCCTATGACACCGAAGGAACAGCCAACGCGATCGCTCGCGCCTTGAGTATGTCGCTGCAGGAGCGGCGCGAGCGCTGGCAGAACATGATGAACTTCCTGCTTCACCATGACGTTTCGCACTGGTGCGATGCCTTCCTCAATGATCTGACGCAACACAAGCAGATCCAGGCGGTACCGATCGTGACCAAGGCGAGCGCCTGAACGCGGCGTGGACCGTAAATTTCAGGAAATACGGCAATTTCCATATGAGATACCGCGACCGGGCCATGATCTTGTTCTGGACGGTCAGGGGAGCAACGATGCTCCCCTCTCTCCATGTCCCGGCGAGACTTGAATTACGGCCGCACTGCCGCCCGCCAGGGCGTGTAGTTCGACGTCGAATAAGACCGCCCTTGTCCTGAGACGATTGGGGTTTGACGGAATCGGTGGGAATCGCGAAGACGCCCGGGACAAGTGTAGGAGCGCGCTCGAAAATACCTGCTCCAGGGTTGGCGAGGGCGGCTCGCGCCCGATGGTCGCCCCGGACGGGAGGGTTATGTGCCGATCGACGTCCTGATCCGCGATTTCAACCCGGACGATCGTGAGCCTTGCGCCCGAATCCTGTCCAAAGCCGGGCGCCTGGCCTTCTATTGGGCGGAGTGGCCCGTGTTCGACGGACCCGGTTTCGATGAGGTCACGAAGGACGAACGGATAGTGGTGGCCGAGACACGCAACCAGGTCGCCGGCTTTGCCGCCATCTACACGCCGGAAAATTTCCTGCATCATCTCTATGTCGATCCCGACCTTGCTGGTCGCGGCATCGGGGCCGCCTTGCTCGGCGAGGCCATGAAGCGATACGGTCCGGCGTTGTCGCTGAAGTGCCAGACGCTGAACCAGGCAGCGCGAAACTTCTATCGCAAATGCGGCTGGCTCGAAGACGGCCAGCCCGGCGGAGCCGATGGGCTCGGCTCCTGGCTGTTCATCCGCAGTCCCGGGCCTCGTTGACGGCGCCTCTCTTCCTTCCAACTCGGCCGAGCAAAGCGTTCGGCACGTGACGATCGCGCCGAGACTCGGCAACTATCGCGGCATGGCTTTTGCGGATGGTTTACGCGAGACCTGCACCGGCGAGCGCCAATGGGCTATCGTGGTCGCTTCCGTATCGCGCCACCCAATAAGAGATCATGCCGATCGATCGCAGCCCCCCGCTTCCCGCGCGTTTTCCCGAAAGGCGGGACCAGGCCTCGGGCCTCAATCTGGTGCAGGCAGCCGATCACAATCTGCGCGTCACCCTGGAAGCCCTGCGGCGCGGCGGGGCGATGACGCGGCTCGAACTCGCCCATGTCACCGGCCTGACCGTGCCGGGCATCGCCAACATCCTGCGCCGCCTGACCGGCGAAGGGCTGATCGAAGCCCATAGTTCGGCACGCTCGAACCGTTTCGCGATTCGCCGGGGCAGCGCCGTGTCGATCGGGGTCGATCTCGCCGGCGAACGGGCGAGGCTGATCGCCACCGACCTGGCGGGTACGCCGCTCTTTACCGAGGAGGCACCGGCCTCGATCGACGAGCCGGCCGAGATCGCCGCCTGGATCCGGCCGGCAATCTCCCAGCTCTCGGCGGCGGCGCCGGGCAGTCGGTTGTTCGGCATCGGGCTGACGGCAGGAGATCCTGCCGAAACGATCCGGGCCGCGCTCGCGCCCTACCGGGTCATCATCGAACGGGACACGGTCGCCGCGGCGATCGGGGAGAGGCAATTCGGCGCCGCGACGGCCGATGACAGTTTCGTCTTCATCCTGCTCGGTGCCACCGTACGCGCCAGCATGATCATTGGCGGTACGGTGTTCGACGGCGCCGAGCACAAGGCCGGACTGGTCGGACTGATGCGGACGGGCCGCGACGGGCGTTATCTCGACGAGGTGGCGGCGACCAGCCGCCTGGCCAGCCACGATGTGTCAAATCCCGCCGTGCAGCGATGGCTCGACGAGGCCGCCGAACATCTCACCGACATGATCATCGCCATGGCCGCCTTTATTGGTCCGCGCCTGATCGTGGTGGGCGGCCGATTGCCGACGCCTCTTCTGGAAGCGCTGGCCGCGCGGCTGCAGGTGCTGCGCCGAAGCCGGATGATCGATCCGACGCACCCCTTCTGGCTGCCGGAAATCCGTTGCAGCACGCTGTCCGAGCAGGGCGTGGCACAGGGAATCGCGGCAATCCCCTTCCTCGATATCCTGCTACCGGACCTGCGCCGGACCTTCCAGTTGCGCCGGAATGTCAGCGAAGATCGCGGGCACGCAACGGTGAGCGCGTCCGCTGCGCCGGATCGGCCGCTTCCAGCCTGAGGGCATGCGCCAGCGGCATGGTGGCCGCTCCGAGCGCCGCGGCATCTTCCGAGCCACCGGCGCGATAGACCGGCGGCATCGGCCTGGGGTCGCGGGCGAGTTCTTCGTGAACGAAGAGCAGGAGCTTGTCCATCAAGGTCACCGGCAAGCGGCCTCCGATCAGCACTGCATCGGGATTGATCAAGAGGCCGATATCGATGGCCGCCTCCGCCAGATACCGGGCCGCCATGCGCAGCCAGATCACCACCAGATCCTTGCCGCGCTCGTCGAGAGCCAGCAATTGCTGCGGCTGCGCGACGGCGATGCCGTGCCGGGCCAGAAAGTCGTAGAGCTGCAGCAGCGAAACGAGCTGGCCGAGCGGCTGGACGCCGTCACCTTCCCGTCCGCCCGCCGGCGACAAAGGCAGCCAGCCGATTTCCCCGCTGATGCCGCTCGATCCGTGATAGCAGGCGCCGTCGAGCACGATGCCGCCGCCGAGCCCCGCACCGATGAAGATGTAGAAAAAGCTGCGGATCTCCACGCCGAGCCCATAGGTGAGCTCGCCGATCGCCGCGGCCGTCGCATCATTGTCGATGAAGACGGGCTGTTCGGTGAAAGCGGCGAAGCGGGCGCGGATGTCCGTCTCTTCCCAGATGGAGTAGGCCTCGGGCATGCCGATGAAGGGAATCTCGCCGAGGAGGTCGGGAATGGCGAGGCCGATGCCGACCAGCCGGTTCTCGTCGATGGCGTGGCGGCGGCGGAAGGTCTTCAGGGCTTCCTTCACCTCGGCGAAGAAGGCATCGGGTAAGAGATAGCGCACCTCCCGATGCAGCCGGTCGCGCACCCTGCCGAGCGCATCGACGGCAACGATGGTGAGATGGTCGCGTCCAAGGCCGATACCCACGGAGAAACAGCCTTCCGGATTGATCTCGAGTTCGATCGCCGGCTGCCCGCGCATGCCGTAGCGCCGGCGTGCCTCGATGATCAGCCCGTCGTCGAGCAGCTTTTCGGTGATGCGGGCGACGGCCTGCTTGCTGAGGCCGGAGCGGCGCGCCAGTTCCGTGCGCGAAATCGGCTGGCTCCAGCGAATGGTGCGTAGGATCACGGCCTGGTTGTGGCTGGCGGCATGACCGGAATTGGAGCCGGCGAGTTCGCCCGGCAGGTGGGATGACTTCATGATATCCAGGTCGATGACGCTGCCTTTTTCTCGATCAAGGCGTGCGGCTCACCGTTTTGTCAATCGCGGCGCGATCAATCCCGAGGTCGGCGAAAGTCCTTCCCCGGTAGGCGGACGTCACAGCACCGTGCTCGCATGTCGCGACGTCCGCTCCTGTAAGCGCCGCGCTTGAAGGGAAGAGCGGACGAGACGTCCGCGCCCCCGGCCTCAACCTTTCCTCAGCATCCAGCTGCGCACCTCGAAAGGTTTGAGGTCCGGACCATCGGCACGCGACACCGGCTCTTCGAGGATATTGACGGTCTCGCCGAGCCTCCAGCCCGTGGCCGGTTTGATGGTGAGGGAGCCACGAGCGCCGGCGGGCTCGTAGACGCGCAGGACGAGCCCCCCACCCTCCTCCGCCCGCTTGAGGCCACCGAGCCCGGCCGCGATGCCCTCGATGGCAAGCGGCTGGTGCGATCCGGGCAGCAGGCCGGTGGCGGCGAGCGCCAGCACCGGCTGGTTCAGATCGAGCGCCTCCTCGCGCACGCCGCCCTCGTACCAACTGCCTGCATGCGGAAGCAGCGCATAGGTGAAGCTCTGCTCGCCTTCATCGGCCAGCGGATCGGGATAGATTGGCGCACGCACCAGGCTCAGCCCGAGCACATTGCCTTTGACGCTGTGGCCATATTTGGCGTCGTTCAGGATGGCGACGCCGAAACCGGGCTCCGACAGATCGGCAAAGCGATGGGCCGGCACCTCATATTGGGCGCTCTCCCAGGAGGTGTTGTCGCGGGTCGAGCGGCTGACGGCGCCGAAGGCGCATTCGAAGGTGGCGTAGTCCGAGCGCACCGCCACCGGCGTCAGGGTTCTGAGCAGCACGCGTCGGTCATGCCAGTCGAGATCGGTCCTGATCTCCAGACGCGGCGAGTTCGCCCAGAGCCGCAGCGTCTGGGTGATGGTGGAGTCGCGGAAACGCCTGACGATCCTCACCGCAACGCGATGCGGGCCGGTCTCGACCACCTCGATCGCCTCCACTGCCGTCAGCTCCTGGCCATTGGCGGCATAGTCGTCCTCGATGTCCCAGGCGTCCCAGTTCCGGGGCTTGTCCATGGCATAGGCCCAGAGCTGGTTGCCACGGCCGGCCAGCGCCTCGCGCCCGGCGCGCTTGTCGTAAAGGCTGGCCAGCGTGCCGTCGCCATTGAGGACGGCCCGCACGAAGCGGTTTTCGAGGCTCGCCTTCGAAACCGCGAGGCCCTCGGCTGGCGCCAGCCCGGCGCGGTCGAGCACGGCGATGCCGAGCGCAGGCACCGTTCCCTCCGGTGCAAAGGGAGCGCCGTCGATTTCGCAGCGGATGGGCCGCGCATGGAGATCAGGATTGACCGCGACCAGCACCTCGGCCGATCCGCCCTTCGGCAACTGGGCCGCCACGGCAGCGAGGCCGGCCTTCTGGGCCTCGCGACCCGTCGCCAGCGCCTCGCCGAGTTCGCGTTCGGCATCCTCATAGATCTCGCGGATGCCCGAACCCGGCAGGATGTCGTGGAACTCGTTCTTGAGCACCTTGCGCCAGGCCGGCTCCAGGCTGTCGGGCAGCGGCCCGCCGAGCAGCGCCGCCAGCGAGGCGACGGTCTCGGCCGTGATCAGCGCCCGCTCGGCGTGGCGGTGAAGCCTTTTGGTGTGGCTTTGCGTGGTCAGCGTGGCCCGGTGCAGTTCCAGATAGATTTCGCCCGACCAGACGGGAATTTTCTCCGCGGGGACATTGTCATGTATACGGGCGTAGAAATCCTCGACCCGAACCGGACTGAGCGCCGGGACCGCGGGGAAATCGGCGAGCTGGGCCTGGCGTTCCAGCATTTCGGGCGTGGTGCCGCCACCGCCATCGCCATAACCGACCGCGAGCAGGCTTTCGTCATGGATATCCTTGCGGCGGAAATTCTTCCAGGTCGGGATGATGGCTGCCGGTTCGGTCGAGCCATTATAGCCATGCAGCGGATTGTCGAAGGTGTGGGCGATCACCCGGCTGCCGTCGAGGCCCTCCCAGAAGAACAGGTCGTGCGGGAAGCGGTTGGTCTCCGACCAGTTCACCTTGATGGTGAAGAAGGAATCCATGCCGCCCTGCCTGAGCAATTGCGGCAGGGCCGGTGAGAAGCCGAAGCAATCCGGCAGCCAGCACACGCGGTGCCGCACGCCAAACTGGTGTTGGAAATAGCGCTGGCCGTAGAGGATCTGGCGTACGAAGCTCTCGCCGGTCGGCATGTTGGTATCAGGCTCGACCCACATGCCGCCGATGGTTTCCCATTGGCCCTTTTGCACCGCTGCGGCGATATCGGCGAACAGCGCCGGATCGTCCTCCTCGATCTGGGCGTAATAGGCGGCCGTGGACTGGTTGAAGACGAAGCTCGGGAATTGTTCCATCAGGCGCAGGGCGGTGTGGAAGGTGCGCCGGGCCTTGCGGCGGGTCTCGTCATAGGGCCAGAGCCAGGCGAGATCGATATGGGCGTGGCCGGTGATGCCGAGCTTGCCCTGCTGGGGGAAGCGGGCCTTGAGCGCGCGCAATTCGGCGACGAGGGCATCGTGGGCCGCGGCCACGCTGGCGCGGTGGTCCTGCCGCAGCCCGTCGGGGTTCGATTTCAGCGCCGGCAACTGCCAGATCGAGCGCTGCTGGGTATAGTCGCCCATGCGCGCAACATAGTCTGACGTGGCTGAGGGCCAGTCGAGGGCGGCGAAGCTGCGCTCCGCGGCGCCGACGAGATGAGGCACCACCTCATGTTCGCCCAGCAGCCGCGCCACTTCCGCCACCTGCTTGAGCAGCAGGCGCAGCCGGTGCACGGATGGCTCGATACGCGCCAGGCGCGCCGCGACCAGGCGGGGCTCGGGCACCGGCTCGCCGAAGGGCAGCCGCGCGACGCTGTCCGTCTCGATCGAGAAATGCCGCTCCGTCACCGGATATTCCTGGTGATAGGGATCGTGGCCGTAGCTCTTCTGACCCGCTTCGCCCTTCAAGGTGACCAAGCTCTCGCCGCCGAGATCGAGGATCAGACGGGTCTCCTCCAGCGGCCAGGATGGGGGCACTTCGGCCTTGGCGGCGAAATGCACGACACCTTCGCGGCGAGGCCAGTCGGCGCCGAGGGCGATCGGTTCGCCATTGAAGGTCCAGCCGTCAATGGCAACCTTCTCGCGCTCGCGCCAGAAGCCGAGTTCGAGCACGCGGACATTGAGGCGATCGATCCGCTGCTGGATCGTGAGTGACATCTTAAACTCCCAGGTAAAACAATATGTTACGGACTATCCTTTAACCGCCCCTGCCGTGAGCGCCCCCACCACCATGCGCTGCAGCGCCACGAAAGCGATGATGGCGGGAACCACCGCCACCAGGCAGGCTGCCGCCAGGACCTGGGTGGTGGAGGCATTGGACGTGCCGGCGAAATTGAAGATCGCAACCGAGATCGGCAGTTGCGGATCCTTGTTGAGCAGCAGGAAGGGGATAAGGAATTGCGACCAGTTGAGGATCATGATCAGGATGAAGGCCGAGGCGATGCCGGGCGTGATCAGCGGCAGGGTGATACGCCAGAAGATGCCGAACCGGCTGCAGCCATCGATGGCGGCCGCCTCCTCCAATTCCCGCGGAATGGCGTCGATGGCGCTCTTGAGCAGCCACGTGCACATGGGAATGCCAACGGCGATATAGACCATGATCACGCCGAAATGGCTGTTGAGCAGCCCGAGATCGCTCATATAGCGATAGAGCGGCACCAGGATGACCAGAGGCGAGACCATCTGGAAGGCGAGGATCGCCATCATCAGGGCCGAGCGGCCAGCGAACCAGAAGCGCGAAAAGGCATAGGCGGCAGGCGCCGCCACCGCGAGGCAGCCGAGCCCTCCGAGCGCCGAGAGCTTCAGACCGTTCCACAGGTAAACCAGGAAGGTGGGATCGCTCAGCACCTGCGCGAAGTTCGCGAGCGTCGGGCGCTTGGGGATGAAGCGGGCGGCGCCGAGAAAGACTTCCTGGCGCGAGCGCAGCGCCAGCGACAGCAGCCAGAGCAGCGGCGTCAGGAAGAAGGCGGCGATCAGCACGGCCAGTATATAGGTGGCGACATCGCCCCATTTCTCGCGGCGCTCGCCCCTCATGTGCGATCCTCCCAGCGCGGCAGGAAGGCGGCGTAGAAGAGAGCCAGCGCCAGGCTGATCGCCAGCATCAGCACGGACAGCATGCTGCCGCCGGCGAGGTCGTAATTGCGGAAGACGGTGTTGTAGGTGAAGAGCGAGAGCACTTCCGTCGCCCGGCCCGGCCCGCCGCCGGTGAGCGAGATGATGGCGTCGAAGGTGTTCAGCGTCTGGATGGTGATCAGGATCGAATTGACCAGGATGGCGCTGCGCATCATCGGCAGGGTGACGAAGCGGAATTTCTGCCAGGCATTGGCGCCGTCGACATTGGCCGCTTCATAGAGCGTGGGATCGATGCCCTTGAGCGCGGCATAGAACACGATCATCGAAAAGGCCGTGCCGCGCCAGACATTGGAGATGATGGCCGAGATCATGGCGGTGGCGGGATCCGACAGCCAGGCGACCGGTGCGACATGCATCAGGCGCAGCACGCTGTTGACGGCGCCGAAAGGCGCCTCCGAGAACAGCATCTGCCAGATCAGCCCGTTGGCGATGCCGGGAATGACCCAGGCGATCAGCACGATGGTGCGGATCACGGTCATGCCGGGAAGGCGCCGGCGCTCGCCGCGCACCACCACCAGCGCGATGCCGAAGCCGACCGCCTGCTGGCCGATCACGCTCGCCGCGCAGAAGACGAAGGTGGTGAGGAGGATATCGCCGAGCGCGGCATTGCCGAGCATGGCGTAGAGGGTATCGAGCGTGTAGCGCTCCTCGGCACTGAGCAGCGTCGCATTGGTCAGGGACAGGCGGAAGACGTCGATGATCGGGTAGAGATAGAAAGCGGCCAGCAGCAGCACGGCAGGCGCCAGCCAGGCGAAGGGATTGGTGTCGATGCGCCCGGCCAGGCCGAGCCCGCGCTGGCGGCGTGGCATGGCGGCGATGACTGCCCTGGTCGTCGACATGGCGTCTCTCTCTTGCGTTTACGGCGGCAGATTGCTTCAGAAGCCATCCTGAAGAAGCGCGATCTCCCTTCTCCCCCTATGGGAGAAGGTGCCCCGAAGGGGCGGATGAGGGGTTTCGGTGAGATCCTCAAAGTTGGGGATCTCACCTCATCCCCCTGCCGGGACCTTCTCCCGCGAGGGGAGAAGGTACGCGGAAGGCAGACGCGCCTCATTTCTGCCGGGCGTAGGCCGCCTGCACGGCGGCATTGGCGGCATCGAGAGCGGCCTCCGGAGTCTTGGTGCCGGCCAGCACATCGCCCATCATCACCTGGATCTGGTTGGAGATTTCGGCGTAGATCGGCACGCCGGGCCGGGCCTGGCCGTGGGCGAGCGCGGCCGCAAAGGCCTTGTTCGTCTCGGTCTTGAAGACCTCGAACTTGTCATATTGGGCCTTCGAGGTCGGCAATTGCTGCTGCAGAGCATTGCCGGGCCCCGAATAGACCTCCTTGGCGATCGCCGCGCACATGGCGATCTTGTCAGGATCGTCGGAGAAGGCTCCCACCGTCCAGCCGCCGGTACCGGTGGAGTTCTGGTCCGCCGTCGGCCCCGGTATCGGCGAGAAGGTCCACTGCGCGAAGGTCTCGGGCTCGAGGATGGATTTGAGCTGGCCATATTGCCAATTGCCGCCGATGAACAGGGCTGTCGTCCCGGCCGCTGCCGCGGCGTTCAGCTCGTCATAATTCATGATGGTGGTAACGCGCTTGGGCGCGGCGCCGGAATCAACAAGATCCTTGAAGTATTTGACGGCCTTCAGGAATTTCTCGCGGTTCTCGCCCTCGGCGAAGATCGGCTTGCCCTGATCGTCGACGAGCTTCCCGCCCTGGCTCCAGAAATTGGCGAGCCAGTCGAAGGTCGTGGCTTCCCAGCGCCCGGCGTTGAAGAGCAGACCTTCCATGCCCTTCTCCTTGGAGGCGAGCGCAGCCGCCTTCAGTTCATCCCAGGTCTTCGGAGCTTCCGGCACGATATCCTTGTTGCGGTAGAGCACGCGCAGATCGGTGTCCCACCACCAGGCATAGATCTTGCCGTCCTTGCCGGTGATGCCCTGCCGTACGAAGGGGAAGAGATCGTTGATCTCGTCCTTGGTGAAATAGGCATCGAGCGGCTTGAGCACGCCGGCGCCGATGAACAGAGCCAGCACGAAGGAATCCACCGCGGCGCAATCGGGGCCGCGGCCGGCCTTGGCCTGCTCGAGCATGCGGGCCTGCTCCTGCCCGATATTGTCGGACATGCGCTCAAGCTCGATCTTCCAGCCGGGATGGCGCTGGATGAATTCGCCGAACAGCTTCTTGTAGCCCTCCGCCCATTCGGGATGGGTGCTGTCGGGCCCGTCGCCCGTCAGGCGGAAAGTCAGGGATTTCGGCGCATCGGCCGGACCGATCCGGCTCTTGGTGACGAGGTCTTCGGCCTGTGACGAAGCGGCCGCGAAGGCAACGGCCGAGGCGAGCAGCGCGGTGACCAGACGCTTGCGCATCTTGTTTCTCCCTGGGGATGTTTCCTCGATCAGGCGGTGCGGTTCCGCCTCGTGATGGGCGCATTGACGCCGCCCGAATAAATCACATCGATTTTATTGAGGCAAGCTTCTTGGGTATGGAGAGAAAAGACGAAGGCAGCGACGCCGGCGCTATTCGGACGGCATGCCGGCCGGCGGACGGCCTGCCGAGGCAAGACCTTCCTATCCACGATACAAGCAGTAACCGATCTACCGCTGGGGGGCGGCTTGGTGGCGCTTGTCGGTCCATTCCGGCGGCGCCCCGAATTTTTCTGCGACGACGCCCAGGAGACCTGGCGCCCGGCCGAAGCCGTCGCAGGCCGGGTATTTCGGCTTGCCGCCCAGCCAAGACCGTATCCGCTGTCCGGATGGCAGCCGGATATCCAACGTGCGTGGCTCCTTTCCGGTAACGAGCATGCGAGAGAACTCGCTCCCGAACGTCGTCGCCAAGCCATAGGCATCACCGACTTCGGACATGCGCGGCTTGTTCGAGATCGAGTTGGCGCCGCGGGCCCAGAGCATCGCGGCGCGCTGGTTGCCCTTGCTGTCGACGGCCTCTGCCTCGACCGCCAGACCACCCAGGCCGAAGGGAAGCCGGGGAACGCTGACCGGCAGGGCAAAGCCACTGCCCAATGTCACGGCGGTTGCGAGCACCGCCACCGCCCTGTTGGTCGGTACGATGTCGGTGATCACAGTTCGAACCATCAGGTCAGCAGGAGCGCCCGGTGTAACGACCTGAAACTTGTCGCTCAGGGCGACGCAGATCTCGCGATCAAGCGCATTGGCAACCATCGCCCGATCGCTCTCCGTTTTCACCCGCGCGGAGGCCGACTGAGCCAGCGTGGTCGGCACGATGCCGACAGTCTTCACGGAAGCCAAAGCACTGGCATCGACATAATTCCTCGACCTCGACAGCAGTCCTTTTGGTTCGCTGAGCTTGTCATAGCTCGTCAACGTACCGGCAGATTTGAGAGGAACCGAAGCACATCCGGTGGACAGCACAGGCAGCATCAAACAGGCCGTCGTTACCCGTACTTGTATCAGGACATCGCGCAGACAGGCCGTCATAGCCGCGTGTGGATCGGTCGCCTTTTCGTCCGCCTTAGCGAATGTCACAAGGCCCATGCGGATTCGAAACACGGCCAGCCGCCGTGAAAGAGGAAAACTCGTCACGCCCAGCTCCAAATATAAGATACACTGGTGTATCTAGTTGTGGCATTATGGTGGAATTAAGATGCGAACATGCATCTTAATCAGACAGGGAACCTCATGCAGCAGCGACGTCGGGGAGCAGATCTCGAACGGGCAATTTTGGAAGCAGCGTGGTTCGAACTTGTCGAACGCGGCTATGCCGGGCTGACGATGGAGGCCGTGGCCGAAAGGGCCGGCACCAGCCGCCCGGTGCTCGGGCGCCGCTGGAACGGCAAAGCGCCGCTCGTCGTCGCGGCCATTCGGCAGCAAATGGCGAAAAACCCGATCATCGTACCCGATCGAGGCGATCTACGCACGGAGCTACTGGAATTCCTGGACAGGGCCTCGGAACGCACCTCCGCGATCGTCGCCACTTTCTCGCTGCTCTCGAGCGCATATTTCACCGAAACCACTTCCACGCCAAAGGAGCTGCGCGCTTCGCTCATCAAGGGTGGGCATGGGCAAATGCTTCCAACGATCCTCGAGCGTGCCGTGACGCGCGGCGAGGTCGATCGGGAAAAACTCGTCCCGCCCCTCGATTCCCTGCTGAGCGATCTTTTCGGGGGGCATATCCTCATGACCTTTTCGGCGCCGCCGCCCACCTTGTGGCAAGCTTGGGTCGACAGCGTGTTTCTCCCGCTCGTTCGAGCCAAGTAGAGCCGTCGTGCCATCGTTCATACAGCCTCTGGACGGTGCCCGGTGGAATTGAGGCCCCTTCCAACAGCAAGCGAAAGACAGGCTGTGGAGAAGCAAGGGCCTGTGCCCAGAGGCATGGCGGTCGCTCCCCGCCTTGCCTATGGTGCGCGACTCATCTTCGAACGAGGAGCGCATGAACGGCAAACAACACGCCACGGGCGCCAGTGCACGCCTGGCCTCGATCATCGCAGCCGAGATCAATGCCAAGCCACAGCAGGTGACGGCAGCCATCACCCTGCTCGACGAGGGTGCGACGGTGCCCTTCGTGGCCCGTTACCGCAAGGAAGTGACAGGCGGCCTCGATGACACGCAATTGCGCGATCTTGCCGAGCGCCTGGCCTATCTGCGCGAGCTCGAGGCCCGGCGCGAGACCATCCTCACCTCCATCCATGAGCAGGGCAAGCTCGACGACGATCTCGCGGCCAAGATCGCAGCCGCGGCCACCAAGGCGGAGCTGGAAGACATTTACCTGCCCTACAAGCCCAAGCGGCGAACCAAGGCCGAGATCGCCCGCGAACGCGGTCTGGGACCGCTTGCCGAAGCGATCCTCGCCGACAGGGCGGCGGTGCCGGCGGAGCTGGCGACGGCCTATCTCGGCGACGAGGTCCCCGACGCCAAGGCGGCCTTGGAAGGCGCGCGCGACATCCTGGTCGAGCGTTTCAGCGAAAATGCCGAGCTGGTAGGCCGGCTGCGCACCTATATGAAGCAGCATGCCTTCCTGCGCGCCCGTGTCATCGACGGCAAGCAGGCGGCCGGTGCGAAATTCTCCGATTATTTCGACCATGTCGAGCGCTGGTCGGGCGTGCCCAGCCATCGGGCGCTTGCCATGCTGCGCGGCCGCAACGAGGAGGTATTGTCGCTCGACATCGAGGTCGACGCCGACAACGCCTCCGCGGTCAAGCCGGTGGAGCATATGATCGCGCAGGCCTATGGGATTGCAGGGAGCCTGCCCGGCGACCGCTGGCTGATGGAGGTCGTCGGCTGGGCCTGGCGGGTCAAGCTCTCCCTGCATCTCTATATCGATCTGATGGGAGACCTGCGCGAACGGGCCGAAGAGGAGGCGATCCGGGTCTTCGCACGCAACCTCAAGGATCTACTGCTCGCAGCTCCTGCCGGTTCGCGTCCTACCATGGGCCTCGATCCCGGCATCCGCACGGGTGTGAAGGTCGCGGTGGTCGATGGCACCGGCAAGCTCCTGGCCACGTCCACCGTCTATCCCTTCCCGCCCAAGAACGATGCGCGTGGGGCCCAGGCGGAACTCTGCGCGCTCATCCGCCGCCACGGTGTCGAACTGATCGCCATCGGCAACGGCACCGGCAGCCGCGAGACGGAAAAGCTGGTGGTCGACATGCTCGCCGCCCTGCCCGCGCCCAAGCCGCTCAAAGTCATCGTCAGCGAGGCGGGCGCTTCGGTCTATTCGGCCTCGGCAACGGCCGCTACGGAATTTCCCGATCTCGACGTCTCGCTGCGCGGGGCGGTGTCGATCGCTCGGCGGCTGCAGGACCCGCTGGCCGAACTCGTCAAGATCGAGCCGAAGTCGATCGGCGTCGGGCAATATCAGCACGATGTCGACCAGTATCGGCTGGCGCGCTCGCTGGATGGCGTGGTGGAGGATGCGGTGAACGCGGTCGGCGTCGACCTCAATACCGCTTCGTCCTCGCTGCTCGCCCGCGTCTCCGGCCTTGGCGCCTCGCTCGCCGAGGGCATCGTGGCGCATCGCAATGCCAACGGCCCCTTCGCCAGCCGCAAGGATCTGCTCAAGGTTTCCCGTCTCGGCCCCCGCGCCTTCGAGCAATGTGCCGGCTTCCTGCGCATTCCCAATGGCGCCGAGCCGCTCGATGCCTCGGCCGTGCATCCCGAAGCCTACGGCGTGGCCAAGAAGATCGTCGCCGCCTGCGGGCGCGACGTGCGCGCGCTGATGGGCGACAGCGCCGCCCTCAGGAAGCTCGATCCGCAGGCTTTCGTGGACGAACGCTTCGGCCTGCCGACCGTGCGCGACATCATCGCGGAGCTCGACAAGCCCGGCCGTGATCCTCGGCCCGAATTCAGGACGGCGACCTTCGCCGACGGCATCGACGACATCAAGGACCTCCGGCCCGGCATGCTCCTGGAAGGCACGGTCACCAACGTCGCCGCCTTCGGCGCCTTCGTCGACATCGGCGTGCATCAGGATGGCCTAGTCCACGTCTCGCAACTGGCCGACCGCTTCGTGAAGGATGCCCATGAGGTGGTGAAGGCCGGCGACGTCGTGAAGGTGCGCGTCGTCGAGGTCGACATTCCCCGCAAGCGCATCGCCCTGTCGATGCGGCGGGACACCAACGCCGGGTCCGAAAAGCCCGCGAGACGTGACGACAAGGCCAGGCCGAACCCGCCTCGCCACAACCAGGCCCGGCCCGACAGGTCGGCCGCGCAGGGCGCCTTCGGAGCGGCCCTCGCCGAGGCGCTGAAGAAGCGTTGAAGCATCCGCTTGGCGGGAACGCCGGCGCGCTGCCCCTCCGGCTGCTCTCATTCCGAGAGGGGCAAGGCTCGTGGCCGGGCGCCGCCCCGCCCAAGTTCGGTATCGGCGAAGCTCTCGGCGATATAGTCCTCGAGGCGGATGATGGCCTCGCTCGAATTGCCGGCGAGCCGGTGCAGCCGCAATTCGAGATGGCCGAGCGGCGGGAAGCCGTCGCGCTCGCCGAGCATGCGCACGCCCGACGGGGCCGCGCTCTCCGCCATCACCGTGACGCCCAGCCCCGCCCGCACGGCGGCGGAAATGCCGTTATAGCTCGAACTCAGATAAGCGATCCGGCAGGGCCTGCCGAGCCCGTTCAGCGTCTGCAGGATGCGGTGCCTGTAGATGCAGGGCGGCGGTGCCACCACCAGGGGTAACGGGCTCTGGGTATGGCGTTCATGGTCGGCGCTCGTCATCCACACGAGCGGCTCGGTGAAGATCTGGCGGCCCTCCGTCAGGTCCGGCTCGTCATGTAGCGCGATCACGAGATCGAGCTCGCCATCGGCCTGCAGGCTGAGCAGGTTCTTGCTCAGGTCGCTCGTCACCTCCAGCATGACATTGGGATGGGACTGGGCGAACTTGCCCAGGAAGTCCGGCAGCAGCGAGGCCGTATATTCGTGGGGAGCGCCCAGCCGGATGCGCCCGGCGACCTTGGGCTGGCGCATGCTGGCGAGCGCCTCGTCGTTCAGCGCCAGGATACGCCGGGCGAACTGGGCGAGCAGCGTTCCTTCAGGAGTGAGCTGCAGCTTGTGCGCATCCCGCTGGAAGAGCTGCGCAGCCACGATCTCCTCGAGCCGGCGGACCTGAAGGCTCACTGCCGACTGGCTGCGGCCGACCAAGGCGCCGGCGCGGGTGAAGCTGCCGGAATCGATGGCCTTCAGGAAAGTCCGCAGGAGTTCCGTAGGAATATTCTGCACGGTTTCATCATGAGAAATTTCAATCCTATCATTTGAACTATGAATTTTTGAAATGTCAAACGATCTGTCATATCCGGCCTGTCCGGAGACGTCGGAACAGCCGCCGGCTCCGGAAGCCGCGCCGACGCATTGGGGTCCGTATTTTTGATATTCGGCCGGTTCGATATTTGGCCTAACAAGAACAACCACCGGGGACATGCCTATGGACGACCGGAATGAACTTGGCGGGACTGAACTTGGGAAAACACCGCTGACGGCGCTCAATACGGCGCTCGGCGGCAAGATGGTGGAATTTGCAGGCTACGAAATGCCCGTGCAGTTTCCCGAGGGCGTGGCCAAGGAGCATCTCCACACCCGCGCCAGGGCGGGGTTGTTCGATGTCGGCCATATGGGCCAGGTCATGCTGCGGGCGAAGTCCGGACGCTATGACGACGCCGCGCTGGCGCTGGAGCGGCTGGTACCTGTCGATGTGCTCGGGCTGAAGCCGGGGCGCCAGCGTTACGGGCTTTTCACCGATGCCGGGGGCGGCATCCTCGACGATCTGATGTTCGCCAACCGTGGCGACCATCTCTTCCTGGTGGTCAACGCGGCCTGCAAGAGCCAGGACATCGCTCATCTGCGCGCCCATCTGTCCGAAGACTGCGAGATCGAGGAAGTGACGGATCGCGGGCTCATTGCTCTCCAGGGGCCGTCCGCGGAGGCGGCGCTGGCCAAGCTCGCGCCGCAGGCGGCTGCCCTGGCCTTCATGGATGTGAAGGAGATGGTCATTCTCGGCGTCTCCTGCCTGGTTTCCCGCTCCGGCTATTCGGGCGAGGATGGCTATGAAATCTCGGTGCCCTCAGCACAGGCGGAAGAACTGACCAAGGCCCTGCTCGCCGACCCGGACGTGCACCCCATCGGTCTCGGCGCACGCGACAGCCTTCGGCTTGAAGCCGGGCTCTGCCTCTATGGCAACGACATCGACACCTCGACGACGCCGGTGGCGGCGGCCCTTGAATGGGCTGTGCAGAAGGTGCGGCGTACCGGCGGGGCCCGCGCGGGGGGCTTTCCGGGAGCCGAAGTGATCCTGCCCGAATTCGAACATGGGGCGTCGCGTCGACGCGTCGGGCTGGCCGCCGAAGGCCGCGCGCCGATCCGGGCCGGCGCGGAACTCTTCACCGACGAAACGGCGCCGGCGCCGATAGGCCGCGTCACGTCCGGCGGCTTCGGTCCCACCCTCGGCGCTCCCGTCGCCATGGGCTATGTTCCCACGGCCAGCGCCAAACCGGGCACGCGGCTTTTCGCCGAGGTGCGCGGCAAGCGCCTGCCGGTCGTCATCGCCACCCTTCCCTTCATCACCCCGCGCTACAAGCGCAGCTGAGAGGCCCACCATGACGAAATTCACCGAAGACCATGAATGGCTCGACATCGCCGACGGCGTCGCCACGGTCGGCATTACCGGCCATGCCGCCGAGCAGCTCGGCGACCTCGTCTTCGTCGAGCTGCCCGGGGTCGGCAAGCGCCTGTCGAAGGGGGATGTCGCGGCAACGGTCGAGTCCGTCAAGGCCGCCTCGGACGTCTATTGCCCGCTCGACGGCGAGATCGTCGAGGTGAACGAGGCCATCGTCAACGACCCGTCCCTCGTCAATTCCGATCCGCAGGCCGGCGGCTGGTTCTTCCGGCTCAAGCTCGCCAATGCCGGTGACGCGGCGGGCCTGATGGACGAGGCCGCCTACAAAGCCCATATCGGCTAAAGCGTTTTGTGATTTGACGCAATCGTCAAGGAACGCAAAGACACGTCGGAACAAGGAGTTAGAGCAAATAAGCGTTCGGTCTCGAACGCGCTTTGCTCTGAGAGGACACGATGTCTCATACCGAAACCACCTACGATCCCTATGATTTTGCCAATCGGCGCCATATCGGTCCCTCCCCGGCCGAAATGACGGAGATGCTGAAGGCCGTCGGCGCCGATAGCCTCGATGCGCTGATCGACGCCATCGTGCCGGCGGGCATCCGCCAGAAGGCGCCGCTTGCCTGGGGTCCGGCGCTGTCCGAGCATGGCGTGCTCAACCGCCTGCGCGAAGTCGCCGACAAGAACCGGATGATGATCTCGCTGATCGGCCAGGGCTATTACGGCACCGTCACGCCACCAGCGATCCAGCGCAACATCTTCGAGAATCCGGCCTGGTATACCGCCTATACGCCCTACCAGCCCGAGATCAGCCAGGGGCGCCTCGAGGCCCTGCTGAACTTCCAGACCATGATCTCGGATCTGACCGCCCTCGACGTCGCCAATGCTTCGCTGCTGGACGAGGGCACGGCCGCGGCCGAGGCGATGGCGCTGTGCCGGCGTTCCGCCAAGTCCAAGGCGAATGCCTTCTTCGTCGACCATCATTGCCATCCCCAGACCATCGCGGTGATCGAGACGCGCGCCGCCGCGCTCGGCTGGGACGTCGTGGTCGGCGATCCCTTCGCCGATCTCGATCCGGCCGGCGTGTTCGGCGCGATCTTCCAATATCCCGGCACCTATGGCCATGTGCATGATTTCACCGGCGTGATCGAGGCGCTGCACGACGCCGAGGCGCTGGCCTGCGTCGCCGCCGACCCGCTCGCCTTGACCATCCTCAAGGCGCCGGGGGAGATGGGCGCCGACATCGCCATCGGCTCGACCCAGCGTTTTGGCGTGCCGATGGGTTATGGCGGCCCGCATGCCGCCTATATGGCGGTGCGCGATGCACTCAAGCGCAGCATGCCAGGCCGCATCGTCGGCGTTTCCATCGATGCGCGCGGCAACCGCGCCTATCGCCTGTCGCTGCAGACCCGCGAACAGCATATCCGCCGCGAGAAGGCGACCTCGAACGTCTGCACCGCCCAGGCGCTGCTGGCGGTGATGGCCTCGATGTATGCGGTGTTCCACGGGCCGACTGGGCTCAGGGCCATCGCCGAGCGCGTCCACCGCAAGATGGTACGGCTGGTCAAGGGTTTGGAAAGCCAGGGCTACAAGATCGAACCAGCGACCTTTTTCGACACGGTGACGGTCGAGGTCGGCGCGGTCCAGGGCGCCATCCTGAAATCGGCAGAGGCCGAGGGCATCAATCTGCGCCGGGTCGGCACCAGCAAGATCGGCATCGCCTATGACGAGCGCACCCGCCGCGGCCATACCGAGGCGATCTGGCGCGCCTTCGGCATCGACCGCAAGGACGACGACCTCACGCATGAATACCGGCTTCCTGATGCCCTGGAGCGGACATCGGCCTATCTGACCCATCCGATCTTCCATTTGAACCGGGCCGAAGCGGAAATGACGCGCTATATGCGCCGTCTCGCCGATCGCGATCTCGCACTCGACCGCTCGATGATCCCGCTCGGCTCCTGCACGATGAAGCTGAACGCCACCGCCGAGATGGCGGCGTTGAGCTGGCCCGAATTTGCCGACGTGCATCCTTTCGCACCCGAAAACCAGACCCGGGGCTATGCCGAGGCAATCGCCGATCTCGAGGCCAAGCTCTGCCAGATCACCGGCTATGACGCCTTCTCGATGCAGCCCAATTCCGGCGCGCAGGGCGAATATGCCGGCCTTTTGACCATCCAGGCCTATCACCGGGCGCGCGGCGACAGTCATCGCGATGTCTGCCTGATCCCGACCTCGGCCCACGGCACCAATCCGGCCTCCGCGCAGATGGCCGGCATGAAGGTGGTGGTGGTCGGCGCGGCTGCCAATGGCGATATCGACCTCGCCGATTTCCGAGCCAAGGCGGAGGCCCATTCGGCCAATCTCGCGGCCTGCATGATCACTTATCCCTCGACCCATGGCGTGTTCGAGGAGACGGTGCGCGAGATCTGCGAGATCACGCATGCCCATGGCGGCCAGGTCTATCTGGACGGCGCCAACATGAATGCCATGGTCGGGCTCGCCCGCCCCGGCGATATCGGCTCCGACGTCAGCCATCTCAACCTGCACAAGACCTTCGCCATCCCGCATGGCGGCGGCGGCCCGGGCATGGGGCCGATCGGCGTCAAGGCCCATCTGGCGCCCTATCTGCCGACACTGCCGCAGTCTGGCGAGAAGGGCGCGGTGTCCTCGGCGCCCTATGGCTCGGCCTCGATCCTGCTGATCTCCTGGGCCTATTGCCTGATGATGGGCGGCGAGGGCCTGACCCAGGCGACCAAGGTGGCCATCCTCAATGCCAACTACATCGCCAGCCGCCTCTCGGCCTCCTATCCGATCCTCTATTCGGCCAAGGGCCGGGTTGCGCATGAGTGTATCCTCGACACCCGTGTCCTGAAGGACCGCGCCGGCGTGAGCGTCGACGACATCGCCAAGCGGCTGATCGACTGCGGCTTCCACGCCCCGACCATGAGCTGGCCGGTGGCGGGCACGCTGATGGTGGAGCCGACGGAGAGCGAACCCAAGGCCGAACTCGACCGCTTCATCGCGGCCATGCTCGGCATCGCGGCGGAAGCCGAGGCGATCGTGGCGGGTGAGCTCGACCCCGAGGACAACCCGCTCAAGCACGCCCCCCACACCGTGGAAGATCTGGTGGGCGAATGGAACCGCTCCTACAGCCGCGAGATCGCCTGCTACCCGGCCGGCGCCTTCCGGGTCGACAAATACTGGTCGCCGGTCAACCGGGTCGACAATGTCTATGGCGACCGCAACCTGGTCTGTTCCTGCCCGCCGCTCGAAAGCTATGTCGAGGCGGCCGAATAAGGGCTAATGACCACGCAGGATGCAGGCGGCCCTCGGGACCGCCTGCTTGAGTAGAGAGCCAGGCATGTTTCTGTCGATTTTCGACATCTTCAAGATCGGGATCGGCCCCTCCTCGTCCCACACCATGGGGCCGATGGTGGCGGCGGCTCGCTTCCTGGACGAATTGAGGACCCTGGCGGGGTGCGAGCCCGCCATGTCGGAGCTGCGGCTCAAGGTCAGCCTGCATGGCTCGCTGGCCTTTACCGGCCATGGCCATGCCACGGACCGTGCCGTCATCCTCGGGCTGATGGGCTTCCTGCCCGCCACCATCGACCCGGACCTGGCGCAGGAAAAGGAGGCCGAACTCCGCCAGGCGGGCATGATCAGGCTCCCTGGCCTGCCGCCGCTCGCCTTTACCCCCGACACCGACCTCGTTTTCGACTATGGCCCGCCGCTGCCCGGCCACGCAAATGGCCTCGTCATGACGGCCATGACTGTGGAGGGCACGGCGCTTCTCAGCCGGACCTATTATTCGATCGGCGGCGGCTTCGTGCTGTCGGCCGAGGAGCTCGAAGCCCAGCGCAGCAGGGATGCATCCCCGTCCGACGAACCGGGTGCGCTCGGCTTTCCCTATCCCTTCAGCACCGCCGCCGAAATGCTGGCGATGGGGGCTTCCTCCAATCTCAGCATCGCCGAGATGAAGCGGGCCAATGAGCATCTCGTCTATGGTGACACGCTCGACGACAGGCTCGATACGATCTGGGCAGCCATGGAGGGCTGCATCGACCGCGGCTTGCGGCAGGACGGCATCCTGCCGGGCGGCCTGTCGGTGCGGCGCCGTGCGCGCATCATTCACCAGCAGCTTCTGGCCGAACAGGGCCGCAATCTCGAACAGCCCCATGTCGTCAACGATTGGATCTCGATCTATGCCATGGCGGTCAACGAGGAGAACGCCGCCGGCGGACGCGTCGTCACCTCGCCCACCAACGGGGCAGCCGGGGTGGTACCGGCCGTGATCCGCTATTATCGCGACCATTGCCGCGGCTCGACCCACGAGGGCATCCGCGATTTCCTGCTGGTCGCCGCCGCCATCGGCGGCATCATTAAATATAACGCCTCGATTTCGGGCGCTGAAGTCGGGTGCCAGGGCGAGGTCGGATCGGCGTCGGCCATGGCGGCGGCCGGGCTTTGCGCCGCACTCGGCGGCTCCAACGAGCAGGTCGAGAACGCGGCCGAAATCGCGCTGGAGCATCACCTGGGCATGACCTGCGATCCGGCCAAGGGCCTGGTGCAGGTCCCCTGCATCGAGCGCAACGGGCTCGGCGCGATCAAGGCGGTGAGCGCCGCCAGCCTCGCCCTGCGCGGTGACGGCAAGCATTTCATGCCGCTCGACAATTGCATCGAGACGATGCGCCAGACCGGCATCGACATGAACCTCAAATACAAGGAGACCTCGACCGGCGGGCTTGCCGTGAACCTTCCGGAATGCTGAGAGCCGACGGGACGAGGTGCGATCGGAACGAGGCGTCGCTCGCCATGCGCCACTCCGCCGCCGTCGTGGGCTTGCGGCTTTCTCCATCCTGACGGCAAGAGCTTTCGCCGGTCGCCTCAGCCATATTGCGCCAGACCGTGGCCGAGGGACCAGTTCACCTTGGGGACCTCGACAAGGCTGACGAAGACGTCTTCGGGCCGGATGCCGGGACTTTCGGCAAGGCGCTCCGCGATCCGGCGGAACAGCGCCCTTTTCTGCGCCTCGCTGCGCGTATTGCTGACGGTGAGCTGGATCAGCACGAGGTCGTCGCTGCGGGCAATGTCGAGATAGCGCGAGCCGTAGCGGAAATTGTCGGCGTCGTGCTCGCTGATGGTCATGAACTGGTCGTCCTCGGGCACATCGAAAGTCTCGCGCATGGCCTGGTAGAGGCCATCGAAGATCGCCTGGCGATAGGCTTGCGGCTTTCCGGCACGCATCGCGATGTGTGTGAGCGGCATGGAGTTTCTCCTCTATGGTCCGAACCGAGCCTAGATGCCGCTCCTTCATTTTGATATTCTATGAATATGGATATCAGTAATAAGCAATGGAAATGATGGAGCGACCGCTCGATCTCGATGCCGTCAGGGCTTTTGTACATATCGCCGACCTCGACAGCTTCACGCGCGCTGCCGAGGCCCTGCAGACGACGCAGGCCGCCGTCAGCCTGAAGTTGAAGCGGCTGGAAGAAAGGCTCGGCTGCCGCCTCGTCGAGCGTACCCCCCGCTATGTGCAGCTTTCGCCCCAGGGCGCTGCCTTTCTCGAACCGGCCAGAGAACTCCTGGCGGGACACGAGCGGGCGCTCGCCGTCTTTGCGACCACGCGCCAGCGCCTTACCATCGGCCTCAGCGATCATGTCGCCGGGCCTGACCTGCCGGCGCTGATCTCCCGCATGAACGCCCAGGATCCGCAACTCCTGATCGAGATCCGCATCGCTTCCTCGGGAGACCTTTTGCAGAGTTTCGACCGGCGCGAGCTCGACACCGTGATCGTGCGCCTGCATGCCGGGCGAAGCGACGGCGAGGTGATCGCCGAGGAAAGATTCGGCTGGTTCGCCGCACCCGACTGGCAGAAGCGTTCGGATGAGCCGCTGCCTTTGGCGACCATGGCCGAGCCCTGCGGCGTACGCGCGATGGCAGGCCGGCTGCTCGATGAAGCCGGCCTGCCATGGCGCGAGAGCTTCGTCGGCGGCGGGGTCGCGGCGGTGACGGCAGCCGTGATGGCCGGGCTCGGTGTCGCTGCCCTGGCACCGCGCATGCTGCCTTTCGGGGCCGTCGAGGTCGGCGCGAGGCTCGGCTTGCCTGAATTGCCGCGCCTGCCGGTGCTGCTGCATAGCCGGGTTAGGCAGGAGCGGCCGCGCCAGGCACTCGCCGCACTCGCGGCCGCTTTCCGCGGAGCGGTGCGAGGATAAGCGCTCAGATCTGATAATTTTGATTAGAAAAGATCTGCAATATATTGAAATTTAATCATTATTATTACTTATTGCGGGGCGCGCCCAACAGCCGCTACCTCTGCCGGCCCAGGCGCGGCATCGCCTTTCACCCCGAAACGGTTGATCGTCTCAACGGCCGCCTTTATCCCTCTTGTCGACAAGAGGATTCTAAAATGAAGAAGAAAGTGGCGGGCAGCTCATCCACGGAGCGCAAACGCGGTTCCGGCGTCAAGATGGTGTATGACCTCCTGCGCGATGAAATCCTCGATCTGGTGCTGCCGCCGGGAAGCCCGATCGACGAGGTCCAGTTGGCGGAACGGTTCAAGATGTCCCGCACGCCGATCCGCGAGGCCCTGGTGCGGCTGGCGGGCGAAGGCCTGATAGACACCCTTCCCAATCGCTCGACCATGGTGTCGAGTATCGACTTCCTCAACATGTCGCCTTTCTTCGACGCCTTGGTGCTGATGTACCGGGTGACGACCCGGCTGGCCGCCGAGCATCACCGCCAGCAGGACCTGGAGGCGATCCATGCCCGCCAGGCTGAATTCGCCGAGGCGGTGCAGGCTCAGGATGCCCTGGCGATGATCGCCACCAATGCCGCCTTTCATTCGGCCATCGCCGAGGCCGGCCGCAATCCCTATTTTGCCGGCCTGTTCAACCGGCTGCTCGACGAGGGCCGGCGCTTCCTGCGCCTCTATTACCAATCCTATGACGACCGCCTGCCCCAGCGCTTCGTCGACGAGCACGAAGACATGATCAACGCGATCGTGGCGCGTGACGCCGATCTCGCCGAACGGCTGGCCAAGGTCCACGCTGAGCAGATTGTCGAACAGATCCGAAAACTTCTGGTACGCGACCGCCGTCTCGACATCACGCTTTGAAACATTTCCGACGATTTCGAGGCTTGCCAGGAAACGGAAATGTCGATTTGAAACAATATGTTATGGCGAGGACCGCTTCCGTCTCGCCATTCCGGTATCACGGCGTGCCTATTTCTTGTCGACAAATAATATACAAACGCGTATGAAGGTGTCGAAGGCACGCTACCGGCGCCCCGTGACAGTGCGATCGAGCCAATCCGACAGACCAACAGAGGAGCCCGAGATGAAGGCCAAGATTTTCTCCGGTGTCATTCCCGCGCTGATGACCCCGTGCAAGGCAGACCGCAGCCCGGATTTCGAGGCTCTCGTGCGCAAGGGCAAGCAACTCATCGGCCAGGGCATGTCGGCCGTGGTCTATTGCGGCTCGATGGGTGACTGGCCGCTTCTGACCGACGCCCAGCGCATGGAAGGCGTCGAGCGCCTGGTCGAGGCCGGCGTTCCGGTGATCGTCGGCACCGGCGCGGTCAACACCGCGTCGGCCGTGGCGCATGCCGCCCATGCCCAGAAGGTCGGCGCCCAGGGCCTGATGGTGATCCCGCGCGTATTGTCACGCGGCCCGGTGGTCGCGGCCCAGAAGGAACATTTCAGGGCCATCCTCACCGCCGCGCCCGACCTGCCGGCCGTGATCTACAACAGCCCCTATTATGGCTTTGCCACCCGCGCCGACCTGTTCTTCGCCCTCCGGGCCGAGCATCCCAACCTGGTCGGCTTCAAGGAATTCGGCGGCCCGGCCGACATGCGCTATGCGGCCGAGAACATCACCAGCCGTGACGACGGCGTCTCGCTGATGATCGGCGTCGACACCGCCGTGTTCCACGGCTTCGTCAATTGCGGCGCCACCGGGGCGATCACCGGTATCGGCAACGTCCTGCCCAAGGAAGTGATCCATCTGTGCAAGCTGTCGCAGGCCGCCGCGGCCGGTGACGTCGATGCTCGCCAGCGCGCCCAGGAATTGGAGCAGGCCCTGGCCGTGCTGTCCTCCTTCGACGAAGGGCCGGACCTCGTCCTCTTCTTCAAGCACCTGATGGTGTTGAAGGGCGACAAGGAATACGCCCTCAACTTCAACGAGACCGATGTGCTGTCCGACAGCCAGCGTGGCTATGCCGAGACCCAGCTCAAGCTGTTCGATACCTGGTATGCCCAATGGAGCCGCCTCCCGGGCGCCGTGCAGCAATGCGCCGCCTGACGGCCTTGTGAGACTGCTTAACTGAAAGGGCCCTCCTGATCCGGAGGGCCTTTGCATTTCTAGGGGTTAGACAGATATGCTGACGCGACTGAAGATGCGTGTTCCTGGGACCGCCAGCATCCTGCTGGCTCTTGGAAACGCCGCGCTTGCCGGGACAAAGAGCCAGCAGGATGCTGGCGGTCCCAGGAAGAATCTGCCTCAATCCACCGCGTCGACACCGAGGGCCAGCAATCGGTCGAGCTGCGCGACCTCGGCGGCGCTGAGCGCAACGCCTTCCGCCTGCGACTTGGCGCGCGCCGCAAAACGGCGCTGGGATGGCAGCCTGGCGCCCTGCCCGACGATGGTCTCGAACAGGATCTCGGCACGGGCGAAAGGGTCGCCCGAACGTCCGGCAGCGAACTTCTCGGGTGAGAAGGCAAGGACCAACTCGCCATGAGCCGGCGCCAGGGTCGTCGTGCCCAGGGCTTCCAGCGCTTCGGGGCTGGTGAGATCCCCGATCATGATGCCGGCCAGGAGTTCGATCATCGTGCCGATCGCCGAACCCTTATGGCCACCGAAGGGCAGCATGGCACCGGCGAGCGCAGCCGAAGGATCCGTCGTCGGCCGTCCATCGGCGTCGATCGCCCAGCCCTCGGGCAACGGCTTGCCGGCCCGTCGGTGCAGTTCGATCTCGCCGCGTGCCGCCACGGAAGTGGCGAAGTCGAACACATAGGGCGGCTTGCCCCGGCGCGGCCAGCCGAAGCCGAAGGGGTTGGTGCCGAGCAAAGGCTTGTTGCCGCCGGTGGGCGCCACGGCCGAATAGCTGGGACACATCACGAGGGCGGCCAGGCCCTGCTCCGTTACGGCTTCCACTTCGGGCCAGAGCGCCGAGAAATGGGTGCAGTCATTGATCACCAGCGCGGCAAGCCCATAAGTGCGGGCGCGTTCGACCAGCAGGGGCAGGCCGAGCTCGAAGGCCGGATTGGCGAAGCCGCCCTTCGCATTGACCTTGACGATGGCCGAGGCATTCTGGGGCGGCACTTCCGGCTCGGCATCGGGGCGGACCTTGCCGGCCTTCACCGTGCGCAACGCACCCTCGATGCGATAGATGCCATGCGATTTGCAGGCGTCGCGCTCACCGGCGACGATCACGCGCGTCACGGCCCCGGCCTGGGCCGCGTTGAAGCCCGCCTTGCGGAAGATCGCCTCTACCCGCTCGCTCAATTCCCCCGTCGTCAAAAGACGGCTGTCTGTCATGGCATGCCCTTCCCGATCATTCGCGTGGCTGTTCAATATCACGGCTTGATGATTAAAATACAATGTGTATACATAAAATCGACAAGCGCATTCCGAAATTAGCGCGCAACCCAGCGACGGTGTTGGAAGGAATGGCATATGGGCTTCACTCCCGCAGGCAAGCATCTTGTCGCAGGTGACTGGGTCGAAGGTGAGGGTTTTCTCGGAGGGCGGCAGCAGCGCGTGGCGATCGCCCCTGCCCTTGCGAAGTCGCGCGAATATATGCTGTTTGACGGGGTGATGTCCGCGCTCGACCCGATGCTCGTCGGCGACGTGCTCGATACGCTCAAGATGCTGGCCAAGAGGGCATGACGATGATCCGCGTCACCCATGAAATGGGGTTCGCCCGCGACGTCTCGAACCGGCCGGCCTTTTTCCACCAGGCCGTGATGGCGGAAATCGGCAGGCCGGACCAGCTCTCCGGCGCGCCGTGCAACCCTGAAACCCCGAAATTCCCGGCGAGCCTGCGATGACCGCCGATCTCGACGTCATCGTCATCGGCGCCGGCGTGGTGGGCCTGTCCTGCGCCATTGCCGCCAAGGAGCGCGGTCTGTCGGTCGCGGTGCTGGACCGGGAAGGCCCGGCCGCCGGCGCTTCGGCCGGCAATGCGGGGGCCTTCGCCTTCACCGATATCCTGCCGCTCGCTTCGCCCGGCATCCTGAAGAAGGCGCCGAAATGGCTGCTGGATCCGCTCGGGCCCCTGACCGTGCCGCCGGCCTATGCGCTGAAGATCGCCCCCTGGATGTTCCGCTTCTGGCGGGCCTGCTCGGCCGCGCGCGTCGCCCATTCGACTGCCGCCCAGACCGCCCTGATGGATCTGTCCAAGGCGGAGCTCGAGCCTTTTCTGGCTCGGACCGGCACGCTGGCGATGCTGCGCAAGGAGGGCAATCTTCAGGTCTATGAGGGCAAGGCGGAACTGGATGCCTCGCTGCCCGGCTGGGCTGCGCGGCAGGCCCACGGCATCGAGTTCCATCATCTCGATGCCGCCGGCATGGCCGAGATCCAGCCCGGGCTGGCACCGCGCTTCACCCATGGCACCTTCACGCCCGGCTGGTACTCCATCGCCGACCCCAGGCTCTATACCCTGGCCTTGGCCGACCATCTGCGCGCCCATGGCGGGCTGGTCGAGCGGATGGAGGTCAAGGCACTGCGGCCCCTCGAAAGCGGCGTCGAGATCATCGGCGCCGACGGCGGCGTGCGGCGGGCCGCCAAGGTGGTGCTCGCGGCGGGCGCCTTCTCGCACCGGATCGCCCGGACCATCGGCGAGGCGATCCCGCTGGAAACCGAGCGCGGCTACAACACCACCCTGCCGCCTGGCGCCTTCGATCTGCGCACGCAGATCACCTTCGGCGGCCATGGCTTCGTGGTCACGCGCCTCTCCACCGGCATCCGCGTCGGCGGTGCCGTGGAACTCGGCGGCCTGGAGCTCAAGCCGAATTTCCGCCGGTCGGAAGCCATGCTGAAGAAGGCGCAGGCCTTCCTGCCCGCCCTCAAGCCGGAAGGCGGCGTGCAGTGGATGGGCTTCCGTCCCTCCCTGCCCGACAGCCTGCCTGCCATCGGCCAGGCGCGCGCCACGCAGCGGGTGATCCATGCCTTCGGCCACGGCCATCTCGGCCTGACCCAGTCGGCCGGGACGGCGCGGATCGTCGCCGATCTCCTGACCGGCCATAAGCCCGCCATCGATATCGCTTCTTTCTCGCCTCAGCGTTTCTGACGAAAAGGTCCTGCCATGGCCAACCATACGTTCTCATGCATTGACGGCCACACTTGCGGCAATCCCGTCCGCCTGGTCTCGGGCGGCGGCCCGCGCCTGGAAGGCGCGACCATGCTGGAAAAGCGCGCCCATTTCCTGCGCGAATTCGACTGGATCCGCACCGGCCTTATGTATGAGCCTCGCGGCCACGACATGATGTCGGGTTCGATCCTCTATCCGCCGACCAGGCCCGATTGCGACGTCGCCGTGCTGTTCATCGAGACCTCAGGCTGCCTGCCGATGTGCGGCCACGGCACCATCGGCACCATCACCATGGGCATCGAGCACGGGCTGATCACGCCGCGCGAACCCGGCAGGCTCTCGATCGACGCCCCCGCCGGCAAGGTCGACATCACCTATCGCCAGGAAGGCCGCTTCGTCGAGGAAGTGCGCCTTACCAACGTGCCCGGTTTCCTCCATGCCGAGGGATTGACGGCCGAGGTCGAGGGCCTGGGTGAGATCGTGGTCGATGTCGCCTATGGCGGCAATTTCTACGCCATCGTCGAGCCGCAGAAGAATTTTCGGGACATGGCCGACCATACCGCCGGCGAACTGGTGGGCTGGAGCCCGAAGCTGCGGGCCGCGCTGAACGCCAAATATGAGTTCGTCCATCCCGAGCACCCGGAGATCCGGGGCCTCAGCCACATCCAGTGGACGGGCAAGCCCACGCAGGAAGGCGCGCATGCCCGCAATGCGGTGTTCTACGGCGAGAAGGCGATTGATCGTTCGCCCTGCGGCACCGGCACTTCCGCCCGCATGGCGCAGCTCGCCGCCAAGGGCAAGCTCAAGGTCGGCGACGAATTCGTGCATGAATCGATCATCGGGTCGCTGTTCAAGGGCCGGGTCGAAGCGGCGACCCGGGTCGCCGGCCGTGACGCGATCATCCCCTCCATCGCGGGCTGGGCACGCATGACCGGCATCAACACCATCTTCATCGACGACCGCGACCCCTTCGCGCATGGTTTCGTGGTCAAGTGAGCCGGCTTCATGGGGAAATGGACGCCTCTTTTTCCGCGCATGCCGTCCTCGCGGGCAGGGCCAGCGGGCCGGTGCTCGCCAGTAACGAAGCCCTGAGCTTCTGGGGCGGAGTCGATCCGGCCAACGGCCGCGTCATCGACGTGCACCATCCGCTGCACGGCGCCTGCCTGACGGGCGCCATCCTGACGATGCCTTCCAGCAGAGGCTCCTGCTCCGGTTCGGGCGTGCTGCTGGATCTGGCCCTGAGCGGACGGGCGCCGGCGGCCCTGATATTCTCGCAGGCAGAGGACGTGCTGACCCTGGGCGCCCTGATCGCCGCCGAACTGTTCGGCAAGCGACTGCCTGTGCTGCGCCTGGCGCCGGACGCTTTCGCGGCCTTGGCACGGGCGAAGTCGGCGCGGATCAGCGAAACAGCCATCGAGGCCGACGGATTCTCGTTGCCTCTGGCGCCTCCCGCCACCGCCCTTCTCGGCCTCACCGGGGCCGACCGCGCCATGCTCGATGGGCGGGATGGACCGGCGGTGCAGCAGGCCATGCGCATCATCTGCGCCATGGCGGCCCAGCAGGGCGCACAAAGGCTGGTTGACATCAGCCAGGGCCATATCGACGGCTGCATCTATGCAGGGCCTGCCAACCTGACCTTCGCCGCGAAAATGGCGGAGATGGGCGCGCGCGTTCGTGTGCCCACCACCATGAACGCCATTTCGATCGACCATGCCCATTGGCGGGAACAGGGCGTGCCGCCCTCTTTCGGCGCCCCCGCCGCACGCCTCGCCGACGCCTATGTCAGCATGGGCTGCCAGCCGACTTTCACCTGTTCGCCCTACCTGCTCGACAGCGCTCCCGCTGCCGGCGCAGCGATCGCCTGGGCCGAGTCCAATGCCGTGATCTTTGCCAATAGCGTGCTCGGCGCGCGGACGGCCAAGCATCCCGACTTCCTCGACCTCTGCATCGCCATAACGGGACGGGCTCCGCTGTCGGGCGTCTATCTCGATCAACACCGCAGGGCCCGTCGCATCATCGACATCGAGCTTCCCGACGAGGTGGACGATGCTTTCTGGCCGCTGATCGGCTATCTCGCCGGCCGCACCGCGCCCCAGCGCATTCCGCTCCTGCGCGGACTCGCCAAGGCCGGGCCCTCGCGTGACGATCTCAAGGCGCTCTGCGCGGCCTTCGGCACCACCTCGGCCGCACCGATGCTGCATGTGGAGGGCGTCACGCCGGAGGCAGGGAATGCCGCAGCCGATGACGCCGATCACGCCGTCATTACCCGCACCGACATGGCGGCGGCCTGGCAGCGCCTCAATGACGGCCCGGAACAAGTGGAGCTTGTCGCTATCGGCAGTCCGCATGCCTCACTCGGCGAATGCCGCACTCTGGCCGACGCACTCGGCGGGCGCCGGCGTCTCGCGGATGTCGCCGTCATCGTCACCGCCGGACAGCAGGTCATCCGCGAAGCACAAGGCGACGGTACCCTCGCCCGCCTGCAGGAAAGCGGCGTGCAGGTGTTGCCGGACCTGTGCTGGTGCTCGATTTCCGAACCGGTCTTCCCCGCCCGGACCCGTGCCGTGATGACCAATTCGGGCAAATACGCTCATTACGGCCCCGGCCTGTCCGGCCGTGTCGTGCGCCTGGGCAGCCTTGCCGATTGCGTGACGGCGGCATTGACCGGGCATGCCCCGCATCGCCTACCGCACTGGCTTTCCTGAGGAACCTTCCCATGCGCAGCACGAAGACCATTCACGTGATTTCGGCCCATGCCGAGGGCGAGGTCGGCGACGTCATCGTCGGCGGCGTCACGCCGCCGCCCGGCGAAACCATCTGGGAACAGAGCCGCTGGATCGCCCGCGACCAGACCCTGCGCAATTTCGTGCTGAACGAGCCGCGCGGCGGCGTGTTCCGCCATGTCAATTTGCTGGTGCCGCCCAAGCATCCCGAGGCGGATGCCGCCTTCATCATCATGGAGCCGGAGGACACCCCGCCGATGTCCGGCTCGAACTCGATCTGCGTTTCCACCGTGCTCCTGGACAGCGGCATCCTGCCGATGCACGAGCCGGTGACGGAGATCACCCTGGAGGCTCCCGGCGGGCTCGTCCGCGTCCGCGCGGAGTGCCGGAACGGCAAAGCCGAGCGTATTTTCGTACGCAATCTCGCGAGCTTCGCAGACAAGCTTGATGCAAAGCTCGAAGTGGAGGGGTTGGGGACGCTCACCGTCGACACCGCCTATGGCGGCGACAGTTTCGTCATCGTCGACGCCGCCGCATTGGGCTTTTCGCTCAAGGCCGACGAGGCCCATGATATCGCCACGCTGGGCGTCAAGATCACCAACGCCGCCAATGCAGCGCTCGGCTTCCATCATCCCGAGAACCCCGACTGGAGGCATTTCTCCTTCTGCCTGTTCGCCGGCACCGTCGAACGCACGGCCGAGGGCTTGCGTGCCGGGGCCGCGGTGGCGATCCAGCCCGGCAAGGTCGACCGTTCGCCGACGGGCACGGCCCTGTCGGCCCGCATGGCCGTGCTGCACGCCCGTGGGCAGATGACGCTGGAAGACAGCCTCACGGCGGTGTCGGTCATCGGTTCGACTTTCACGGGCCGCATCGTCGGCACCACGCAGGTCGGGGGCCGGTCGGCGGTGTTGCCCGAGATCTCGGGTCGGGCCTGGATCACCGGCACCCACCAGCACATGCTCGATCCGTCCGACCCCTGGCCCGGCGGCTACCGGCTGAGCGATACCTGGGGCGCGCGCTGACCGGCGCGCCCACGCAAGCCGTCAGCGCCGTCATTGACCCGAAACCTGCCGCCTCTATCATCGGGAATCGACAGCGGTTTTCGAAGAGGCGGGCATTGTGGCAATGGCGGTCGACGGACGACCAGATCCTCTCGGGCAGCCCCATGCGCTTCCACAGTCCTCCGCAGCCGGCAAGGAGCAAGGCCCGCCAGCCAAGGAAGGAGGTCCAGCCGGCGGTTCGCCGGTCGAGGTCTTCAGCGTCTTCCTCAAGCTCGGCCTGACCTCCTTTGGCGGGCCGATCGCCCATCTCGGCTATTTCCGCGACGAATTGGTGGTGCGGCGCCGGTGGATCAACGAGGCCGGCTATGCCGATCTCGTGGCGCTCTGCCAGTTCCTGCCGGGCCCCGCCTCGAGCCAGGTCGGCTTCTGTCTCGGACTCCTGCGGGGCGGAGGTCTGCTTGGCGGGCTTGCAGCCTGGCTGGCCTTTACCCTGCCGTCGGCCGCCCTCCTGATTGCCTTCGCGCTCGGCGCCTCGACCCTTACCGGCCCCGTGGCGACTGGCGTGCTCCACGGCCTGAAGCTGGTTGCGGTAGCGGTTGTCGCCCAGGCGATCTGGGGCATGGCCAGGACCCTCACGCCCGACAGGGAACGCGCCGCCATTGCCCTGGCGGCCGTCATCCTCACCGCCCTCACGGCAGGCTCGTTCGGCCAGATCGCCGCCATCGCGATCGGGGCGCTCGCCGGGATCTGGCTCTGCCGTATCGAAAAAAGCGCCGCGATCGGCCGCCTCGGCGTTGCGGTATCGCGGCGCAAGGGCGCCATCGCCCTGGCCCTGTTCGCGGCATTTCTCCTCATTCCTGCCGTTCTCGTGGGCGCGACCGGCCCGGATACGGCTCTTTCACGCGCAATCGCTCTGTTCGACGCCTTCTACCGCTCCGGAGCGCTGGTCTTTGGCGGCGGCCATGTCGTCCTGCCGCTGCTACAGGCGGAGGTGGTAGCGCCCGGCTGGGTCGGCAACGAGGCTTTCCTCGCCGGCTATGGCCTGGCCCAGGCTGTGCCGGGGCCGCTTTTCACCTTCGCCGCCTATCTCGGCGCCGTCATGGCGCCCGCGCCCAACGGCATTGCCGGCGCTCTGCTCGCGCTGATCGCCGTCTTCGCGCCGGGCCTCCTGCTGGTCTATGGCATGCTGCCCTTTTGGGACAGGTTGCGGCTGCGCCCCACGGCACAGGCTGCCATGCGTGGCGCCAACGCCGCCGTCGTCGGCATTCTTGCCGCGGCCCTCTATAGCCCCGTCTGGACCAGCGCCGTGCTCTCGCCGCGGGACTTTGCGCTCGCGCTCGCCGGCTTCCTGCTGCTGACGGTGTGGAAAACCCCGCCTTGGATCGTCGTCGCCTTGCTGTCCGGCGCAGGTGCGTTGCTCACCCTGGTCTGATCCAATGACGTGGAGGTCAAACATCGCAGTCGCCGGCATCCGAGCGCACGACATCACGCTCGCTTCCAGCCGCTTCCCCTGAGATCCGTTGTCATTGCATGCGGCGGTGGAGGCGGCTACTCGTCGCCGGCGTCATCGGCCCTGCGGCGGTCGATCACCGCCTGCACCTGGGTGAAGTCGGACGGGGCCATCGACAGCCCTTCGATCTTGTCGCTGCCGAGTTGATTGACGGTCGCACGCAGCTCTCTCACCGGCACGACCTGCACGTCGCCGCCGCGCAGCATGATCGCCACTGTCCCCGGCTCGACCAGATCGCTGGCGACAATGCCGAGGCCGTCCAACAAGATTACTTCACCGGTCACGCATCACTCTCCCCTCGAGCAAAACGCGTTCAGGTGTGAACGCCAATTTACCCTGAGTCTTTGTTTCGACGCGTCTTTGCGATTCCGGGTGCCTCCGTCCAATCGCAAAACGCTCTGGGCAACGCCCCTTATCGAGCCGCCGGCACGAACAGGGGAAGTCCGCAAGATACCAGACATTTACAAGGTTGCCCCGCTCGGCCTCTCCATGCGCCTACCATAAGGGGATCGGGAGAGTGTACCAACCTTTTAAAGACCGTCGCGTCGTGCAAGCCAGTCACGCGACAACGTCATCGCAGGGAGAGCCCTGCTGCAAAACCGGCGGAGGATGGGCGGCCTATCTTGCTCCGGTGCCTCTGCGATTGAAAGAACGCACCGGTGGCGCGCCGAAACAAAGGGCCGGTGCCGAAGTGCTTTTTTACGAGCCACGCCTTGCGCCATCCCCTTGTTTCAACACATTTCTCAATCGAAAAGCCAGCCGGCTTTTCTGGAAAACCCCCTATAGCGCTTTGCGATCGGACGAAGTCACGCTGAATCGCAAAGACGCGTCATAACAATGAGTTAGAGAAATAAAGCGTTCATGCTGGAACGCGCTTTGCTCTAGGCATTGCTCTTCTTGGCCTTGCCGCGCGCAGCGCGGACCGGGGTTTTCTCCTTGGTCTGGCGACCTTGCTGACCCAGACCGAGTTCCTTCGCCAGCCGTGAGCGATGGGCCGAGTAATTCGGGGCCACCATGGGATAATCGGCGGGCAACCCCCATTTTTCCCGGTATTGCTCCGGCGTCATGTCATAGGCGCTGCGCAGATGCCGGCTCAGCGACTTGAACTTGCGACCATCTTCAAGACAGATGATGAAGTCGGGCGTGATGGACTTCTTGATCGGCACCGCCGGCGCTGCCGCGGCGACGGGTTCGACCGGCTTTCCAGTGTTCAGATCGCTCAGTCGTCCATGTACCGATCGTATGAGTTCGGAAAGGGAGGAGGAGGAGACCTGATTATTTGCCACATAGGCAGAGACGATATCGACCGTCAGGTCGACCAGCTTCGTGTCAGCTTCAAGCACGTTGAGCCACTTTCATTGTTGTGTTCATTTCAAGGTGAGTGAAGTTTTCTTAGTGACCGCAGCGTTGTGGACCCTATTGCTACGGTGAGTCCGGAACTCTCAAGCAAATTATGATCCATGTAAAGCCAGCTTTAGAAAGTCTTGAGGCCTATCCTCAGGCAACATCGACAGTTCTGGCAATTCGATGGGCTGGGCTGACGGCCGCCCTAGATAAGACTGTCGATATGCTTAAGAAAGAGGCAGCCGTTCCCTTTGCCGGGCATACGGGCTCTGTCGGCGGCAGTCGGCAGCGATGGCGGATACGAGCTTCGCGATGCGATAACCGTCGGACCTCGGCCTCCGCCTCAGGCGGGGCGCGAATTCTCAGGCACGGCGAGGCAGGCCGGCGTCAGCGCTGGCAGCGCCAATAGCGATGCCCGTCCCTGGTATAGTAGATGCGATGGCACCCGACGGCACTTGTCGGCTTGCGGGCAGCCTGCCGACGGGCTTCGCTGGGCGGCGCCGGAGGCGGCGCGGGCGGCGTTTCGGGGGCTTCCGCCACTTCAGCGGGAGCCGAACCGATCGGCAGCAGTTCCTGCAAAGCCCGCAGACGCACCCCTACGACCTTTGCGATCTGACGGGCATCCTCCTCCTCGCAGGCAAGCTTGGTGAGCTGGGTAAGGGCGGACATCTGACCGATCACCAACGCGGCCTGCGCCGGCGCGACCGGCAGGGCCCCCCGCTCGATGCGCATGAAGTCCATATTCGCAGAGACCAATGCACGCTTGATGTCGCTGCAGTTGGCACCATCGGCCAGGGCCGGCGCGATGCCAAAGCAGGCGATCAGGCCAGCGCAAGACAAGGCGAAAGCAATCCTCATTGGTCAACTCTCCAGATCGGAGAGCGATATTGACGACTTTCTCAGAACCGTTCAATCGGCGGGCCACCATAACGGCAGTATTCCTGGCAATTATGAGCCTGGGCCAAGCCTTCGCTGCGGCAGATCACGCCTGCGCGGCCTCCCCGAGCAAAGCGCTGGTTAGAAAAGCCATGTTTGGCGGAGCGACGGTAGCGGCGCCCGGCTGGAGCAAGGTGCGATTTCGGCGAAATGCACCTCCCTCTCCAAAGCTTGGCTGCGACCCGTTTGTCCAGCCGAGAAGTTCAGTCGGGTTCCTGGAAGCTCGCCGGGCAGCACCGAGTTCCTTGGGTGCTATCGCGCTCGTCTCACGCGACAGCCACACTTATTCGCTGCCCTCGCAGATCGGGGTCGGCCGTGGCGGCGGCGCGGGATGGTCGAGCTTGTATTGCGCCAAGACCGGCTCGAGCGTTTGTCTCGACCAATATTTGGGCGCGCCGATCTCCTTTAGACAGGAAGCGTTCCAATAGAGCCCGACCCTGGCAGGCGACTGGCCGGCCGCCACGGCTCGGGCGACATTGCCGACATCGGCGGCTTCCGGATAGAGATAGAGTGTGGTCGGATCGTCCTTCACCATGGACAGGATCTGCCTCACGTCCCCAAGAGACCAGCTCGTGCAGCCATTGCTGCGCCCGCCGGCATAGTCCACCAGCTTGCCGAACGGAACGTAGCCATCCTGGTTCGCATAGGGGCTGCTCGGAGCTTTGCGCAAGCACACGCCTTTCAGGGCGACGGCGGCATGGCCGCCGATTGCGCGCTGGCGGGCATTGGCTGTCTCGCCTATGCCGTCGAACTGCACGAAGGATCGCAGGAACGCCGCATCCTGGTTCGCCGCCACGCGATAATAGCCCTTGAACGAGGTCTTGGTTTCGGCAGTCACATAGGAACCGCCGGTCGTCAGTTCCGAATCCTGGGCATTGCCGAAATGCCTGGCGCAGCGCCGCCCATTGGCGAAATCCGCCACGCCTCTGAGATTGCGGCCGCCGCCATGCCCGGCCGAGATGGCCCGGAAGGAATGCTGGGATTCGCAGATGATGTAGAAACGTCCACCCGAACTGCCGGGATCGTTGGGGCGCGTCGCATCCATGGCGAAATAGCAAGGATTGCTCACGATTCCCTGGCTCGCTTTCTGGATATAAAGCGCGCGCGCCCTTTGCAGGACCGGCAAGGCGATCTGGCCCGGCCCCTCCCCGACATAGGGCATCAGCCAGGCGGGAATGCCGGCAGCCTGCCCTGCGGCCAAAGCCCCGCCCGAGCCGGCGCCGATCACGGCGACAGCGAGGGACAGGCAGGCGATGCCTACGCCCCTTGCCAGCCCGGATTGCAGCCGTGCCGAGATCATCGTCCTGAAGTGTAACCCGAAAGCCGCTACCGGGTCGTCCATCCTGCGGGTGCGAGGGGTCGCCTGGGCCGTGTGCGCCAATCGAGCCATCGTGAGTTCTTTCCCTCTTCTCGCCGAGCCGGCTCGCGAAGAAGACGCAGCACCAGGTGATGCGAAGACCAGGCAAGCATGGCCGTAATCGGCATGGGCAACGCTAGCGTGCAAGCGTTACGTTTCCTTTACCCGCTTTGCATGTCGGCAGAGGACGGCAAATTGATGGAGAGCCTGCATTGCGGTGCGAGGAAGCAGAACTTCCCTGGTAAGGCCAGGCCTCAGCAAAGCTTCAGCGTGTCCGCCTTCGAACTTCCCGTCCGGTTGTCGACGACCAGTTCGAAGCTCACCTTTTGCCCTTCTCGCAGCTCACCGAGGCCAGCGCGCGTCACGGCGGTAATGTGAACGAAGATATCCCGACTGCCATTGTCCGGTGCGATGAAGCCGTAGCCCTTGATGGGATCGAACCACTTGACAGTACCAGTGCTCATGCCGAGCCTCCTCCCAGAGGCTTCAATCCCGGCTTTCGGAACCGCTTCGTTCGGATCGCCGCGCACAATGTCCCCGGCAAGGTGCCGGCAGACTATTCCCCGTGGTACAGGCAAGCGGCTGTCCGTCTCCGCTCCATTCAGAAAGAGCCCGACGCTTCGAACGCCGGGCAAGGTTGTTTCTTAGGACCGTGTCACCCGCCAGTTCCTCCTAAGGCAGGCACTGGCGGTATCTCCACTGTCGCATAAGCTCGTGATTTCGCCGTGACTGTAAAGAACGGCCGATCGCGGCGGATGGTTCAGACATTGGACGAATGGATCGCATCGACGACCGCCTCGGTGACGTCCCTGGTGGTGGCCGTTCCACCGACATCGGGCGTCAGAATGCCGGCTCCCGTCACCCGCTCCACCGCCCGCATCAGCCTGGCGGAGGCCTCCGCCTCCCCGAGATGGTCGAGCATCTGGGCGGCCGTCCAGAACGTCGCCACGGGATTGGCGATGCCCTTGCCCGCAATGTCGAAAGCCGAGCCGTGGATCGGCTCGAACATCGAGGGAAAGCGCCGCTCCGGATCGATATTGCCCGTCGGCGCCACCCCGAGGCTGCCGGCAAGCGCGCCGGCGAGATCGGAGAGAATATCGGCATGCAGATTGGTGGCGACGATCGTGTCGAGGCTCCGGGGATTGAGCGTCATGCGCACCGTCATGGCGTCGACCAGCATCTTGTCCCAGGTCACGTCCGGAAATTCCCCGGCGACCTCGGCGGCGATCTCGTCCCACATCACCATGCCGTGGCGCTGCGCATTCGACTTGGTAACGACTGTCAGGAACTTGCGCGGACGCGATTGGGCCAGCCTGAAGGCATAGCGCATGATGCGGGTGACGCCGACGCGGGTGAAGATCGCGACCTCCGTGCCGACCTCCTCGGGAAGCCCCCGATGGGCGCGGCCGCCATGCCCGGAATATTCTCCCTCGGAATTTTCGCGTACGATGACCCAGTCGAGATCACCCGGCTCGCAATGGCGCAGGGGCGAGGTGATACCCGGCAGGATCTTGGTCGGCCGGACATTGGCATATTGGTCGAAGCCCTGGCAGATCGGCAGGCGCAGCCCCCAGAGCGTGATGTGGTCGGGGACATCGGGCGCACCGACCGCGCCGAAATAGATCGCATCGAATTTCTTGAGCCGGGACAGCCCGTCGGCCGGCATCATGACGCCGTGCTTCTTGTAATAGTCTGAGCCCCAGTCGAAATTCTCGATATTGAACTTCAGCCCGCCATCCCGCTTGGAGAGCGCCGCCAGCACCGTGGCACCGGCTGCGATGACTTCGGGACCGATGCCGTCGGCAGGAATGGCTGCGATGGAATATTCGCGCATCGTCTGTGCTCCGATAAAAAAAGTGGGTTTCGGATGGGTCGGGCGACATCGGCGGAGCCGTTGGTGTTGACGATGTCCGGGGTTGGGAGCGGAACGGGCGGTGCCAGTGTATCCTGGAGACCCTGAACCGCAATCCGGCGCGGTATGAAGAATCCGCCTGAGGCCCGCAATTTGATGGATCCATCAAGAATTGCCAAGATGCATTGCGAAGACGCTTGGGACCAGGCGTCGGATCGGCGGTGCTCCTAGCCCTTCCACAAGGCAGGGGCATGGACACCGATATGGTCCCAGAGGCGATTGGCGACGGGGCCATGCGGGCGATCGCGTCGCCGGGCGGCGACCAGTTCGGTTTCGACACCCGGAAAAGCATTTCCGGCGATGGAGAGAAGGCGCCCTTCGCGCAATTCCCGTTCGATCATGAAACGCGGCAAGTGTCCCCAGGCCATGCCCCGCATGATGACCTCTTTCTTCATCGCGTGATCCGACACCGTGCATTGCGGTGCGCCTTCCATGACATAGAAGTTCGCCTTCGTCGCCGACCGGGCGGTATCGCGGATGATGCATTGGGTGAGGCCGCGCATTTGGTCCGGCGAGATCCGGCGGGTGAGCGCGAACGGCAAGAAGCCCGGAGCAACCACCGGCACGAACGATACCGTGCCCAGATCGATCCATTCCAAGCGAGGATCGGCCTTCTCGACCCAATGCAGGATCAGGTCGGCCTCATCCTCCAAAAGCCGCTCCGAAGGGCCGCCGATCGTCTCGAAATGGAGGTCCAGCCTTGTCTGCGGGCATTGTGAGAAGAAGCCGCCCAGCAGCTGCAGGCCTTCTTGCAGGGGGCAGGTGTCGCCGAGGATGACGCGCAGATGCGTCTCCTCGCCGATTGCGAGTTGCTGTGCGTGCACGCGCAGCGCCTCCATCTCGCCGAGCAGGGACTGAGCCTTGCGATGGAACGAACGGCCGGCCTCGGTCAGGGATACGCGATAGCCGCTCCGGTCGAACAGGAGAACGCCGAGATTGGCTTCCAGCTTGGCGATCGCCGCAAATATCGCGGCATGCGAGCGGTTGAGCACGGTGGCAGCAGGCTGGAAGCCGCCTTCGCGGACCACGGCATCGAAGCACTGGATTTCCTGAAGCGTGAAAGCATACATTGTCATCTATAATTACAAAGAATTAAAAATCTTTTCAATTTTTGTCGAAATTGATCAGGCCTAGTTTCGCAGCATGCCATCGAGGAGCACGGCTTGCCTCCCTCGATCCCGGCCGTGACGCCGGAGACAGCAAAAACAGGAAAAGGAGCATGCCCATGGCCAACGCCAGCGCCCGTCCCGCCACGCCGGACCTCGAAGAAACGGCAGGCCTGTCGTTCCTGACCACCGGAGACGGCGTCAGGATTGCCTACACGATAGACGGCCCGGACGATCGCCCAGCGCTCGTCCTGTCCAATTCCATCGGCACGACCTTGCATATGTGGGATCTGCAAATCCCAGAGCTGTCGAAACATTTCCGTGTCGTTCGCTATGATTTCCGGGGTCACGGCGCCTCGGACGTGCCGCCCGGCGCCTATTCCGACGGCCGTCTCGGGCGCGACGTGCTGGAATTGATGGATTGGCTGGGGATCGAGCGCGCCCACTTCCTGGGCCTGTCGCTGGGCGGCTTCGTCGGCCAGTGGCTCGCCATTCATGCTCCGGAACGCGTCGAGCGCCTGATCCTGAGCAACACAGCCGCTTACCTTGGACCTGCGGCCTATTTCGACAAGGCTATCGCCGCCGTTCTTGCCGCGCCAGACATGACGGAGACGGCGGAAACATTCCTCGGCAACTGGTTTCCGAAGGCCATGGTCGAGGCGAATGGGCCGGCCATCCAAGCCTTCCGGAAGATGCTGCTGAATACGTCGCGCCAGGGCCTTGCCGGCAACTGGGCGGCCGTGCGCGACGCCGACCTGCGCCGGACCATCGCCCTGGTCGCTGCCCCCACCCTGGTCATCGCCGGCGAGTTCGACACGGTCACCTCGCTTGGCAAGAGCCAGGAGATTGCGGCCACTATTCCCGGCGCCCGGCTGAAGGTGCTGCCGGCCGTCCATCTCAGCAATATCGAATTTCCGCAGGAATTCATGGCAGAAGTGCTGTCATTCCTGCAGGCGGCTCCGGCCTGATCACTCATGCGGGCGCCTCCGCTCCGGCCAAGCGCCGTGCAGAACGCTAAAGGATTTATTCATTCTCAGGCCATGAATTGTTGCCCAAACGAAGAAGTAATTCGTGATTTATTTCTCTAAAACCCAAAATATCAAACAAATCATTTGACAATTCAATAATACCTCTCTTCTATATATTAGCCTTCAACAATTAGGTGTCATATGTCGAGTCCAAGCACACTTCAATATGGCGTTAATTATGGCATTCAATCTTCCAGCAACAGTCAATATCTATCGTGGGAAGGAGCGGTCATCTCCCCCCATGCATATTCTGCGATCCTTTATGATGATCTCAAGGATATATGGTTCGATTCAACGGGAACGACATCTGGAGAAATTCTGACCGGCGCCGAAGTGTATCTTCGGTTGATCGTTGTTGTACATTTATGGCTTCAAGGCATTCCCGGCCAAGCCGCTGAATGGGGCAATATCAAATCCACCGTTCCTGGATGTACTTTCCAGTTATTTACCGACTTGAACGGGACTACAGGCAACGTCATCAGTACCGGACAAACGATCTATATATACAATCCGCAATTCACCTCATATCTCGCCCCCTCTTCAACCTCACCCTATGTGACGTTGGGAAGTGCTGCAGCCTGGACTGCTGTCAGCACCTAAAGCACTTCTCGAAAAAAGTGAGGGGCTTTTCGATTGAGAAAACGCGCCAAAACAGCAGACAGAGAGGAAGTACGATCCAGGAAAGCGTACTTTCTCTGACGTCAAGGCTGCGCCTGCATGATCCTGCGACAAAGAACTGTCCGAAGGCTCAGATCTCCAGCAAAGCGTAAGGCCGGCCTGTCGGCTTTTCGATATGAGCCGCCACATTGTAGACGGGCGCGCCTTTCGGCGTCCTGCCCTGATAGGCCCCGCGATGGGCATGGCCGTGAACCACCGCGCTGACCTCGAAGCGATCGATGGTTTCGGCAAGGCGCGAGGAGCCCAGGAAGGGATAGATCTCGGGCGGCTCTCCGGCGACCGTCTCGACAATGGGCGCATAGTGCAGCACCACCACCGCCCGATCGGCGCGAACCTGCCGCATGGCGTTCTCCAGGCGCATCGCCTGATCGATGCCCTCGGCCACCATGGCCTTGATCGCGGGTTCGCCGAACGAACTCAGCATGAACCGCCCGAAGCCACCGGCAAAACCCTTCACGCCGACGAAGCCGACGCCTTCGATCTCGACATGCCGGCCGTCGAGCAGATGCACCTTCGCCGCCTCGAGAATGGCGACCAGCCTGTCTTCCTCGCCCCCCTCATAGTCGTGATTGCCAAGCACGGCGACGACCGGAATGCTGCAGGCGGCAAGGTCAGCGGCAAGATGTTCGGCCTGTTTCGGCTTGCCGAGATCGGTGAGGTCCCCGGCCAGAACCAGCACGTCGGCCGTTCCCGAAATCTCCTTGAAAAGATCGCGATAGGATTCTTCCGGCGTATCCTTGACATGCAGGTCGGCCAGCGCCGCCACCTTGATGGTCTTTGGCTTGTCACTCATCGCTGCTGTGTCCCTTGGAAGCACGGCGGTCCCCTTCCCCGCCCACATCGGCGAACCCCCATTCCTTGACGTCGATCTCGAAGTCCACGCGCGAATACATGCGACCTCGGCAGATCTTCATCTGAGGCGGCGGCAATTGCCGCTGTGCGTCAAGCCGCTCGAGCAGTTCCGTCAGCAGCCAGGCGGGGACGGCGTCGCGTTCTGATGGATAGATCCAGCGGAAATTGAGCAGATGCATCAGGAGCACCTCCCAATGCACCTCCATATGTGCAAGCAGACGATGCCAGTCGATCTGCGCATGCGTCTTGAGGATGAGATGGACCACGTCGGCACCGTCATAGCGATGGCGCATCTGTACGAAACATTTGGACCAGATGAGATCGGTCGGCCCGACGATGCCGACCTTGCAATCATAGAGGTGGATCTGGCGCCCCTGCTCGAACCAGTCGTCGCCCACCGGCATCGTCCCATTCGGGGAGGCAAAGATGACGTCGAAGAACTTCTTGTCCTTGAGAACCTTGCCGAGCCAGCGATCATCCTCGATCTCGACGGCATAGTTCTCGGCCTGGAAATAGGCTAGCAGGCGCTGGGCATCGCCCGCCTTGCAGAAAATATCCAGATCCTTGGTCAGGCGGGTGATGCCTGTGTAGGCGCTCACGGCAAAAGTGCCGGCCAGCAGAAACGGAACATCGCAGGCACATAAATCCCGAATGGCCTGTTGCACGAAGCTTTCGGCCTCGTCGTCATGCAGCAAGGGTTCGGCCATGACCTGCATCAAGGTCGAGCGCTTTGCCTTGGCTGCCTGTTTCTTGTGATGTGTTGCCATCCGCATCCCTTTGCCTGCCGGACAGGTTGATCGTCCTGTTGGAACGGATGTTGAAGGGCTTGGTTCCGAAAGCGATCCTCTCCTTGCAAGCCCGCGATCACCTCGGCCTGGTTGCAGGTGCCGCCTCGGCGACTTCCTCCGCGCTTCGGCCGCCATAATACAATGCCTCCGCACGCGATGAACGGGAGCATCGCAATGGCCCTGCCCGAAAAGGATATGAGGGCGCCGCGCGTCGAATTATCGGCGGATGTCTTCCAGAAACGCCCTGAGAGGGGCAGCTCGTCAGCCTCGACGAGCCGCCTCGATCGCCGCGACGTCGATCTTTCTCATCTTCATCATCGCTTCGAAGGCGCGTTTTGCTTCGGCGCCGCCGGCAGCTATCGCCTCGGTCAACACGCGGGGCGTGATCTGCCAGGAAATGCCCCATTTGTCCTTGCACCAGCCGCAGGCGCTTTCCTGGCCGCCATTGCCGACGATGGCATTCCAGTAGCGATCCGTCTCCTCCTGATCGTCCGTGGCGATCTGGAAGGAAAAGGCCTCGCTGTGCTTGAATGCGGGCCCGCCATTCAGGCCGAGACAAGGGATGCCGGCGACGGTGAATTCGACCGTCAGCACATCGCCCTCCTTACCGGACGGATAGTCGCCGGGCGCGCGGTGGACGGCATGCACCTTGCTGTCCGGAAAGGTCTCGGCATAGAAGCGGGCCGCGGCCTCCGCGTCCTTGTCGTACCACACGCAGATCGTGTTCTTCGCAATCGCCATTGCCTGTCCTTTCGCGTTCGAAGCCGCCGCGCCCCGGCTTTTCATGGATTCGGGGCGGTCTGCAGCCAGCTTGGGCACCGCGCCCTGAGCATAGAATGCATTCCTTCCGCTCAACGTTCCGACGGCAAGGCCCGAAAAGTCAATCGGACGCATCGCTTCCACCGGCTGGGCCGAGAAGACAGTCGACGCCAGTCATAGGACCTGACCTCACGCCGCGGCTCGGCAGAGTAACGTCAGGAAGGATCGGGAATGCTGGCTTCGCGCTTCAGCCAGTCTATCAGCAGGTCGACGGCCTTCTTCCTTGCCTTGCGCCGGGGCGCAATGAAGAAATAGGCGTTTTGCGTGACGATGGCTTGCCTGGTGAGCCTGACCAGCCGGTTCTGGGTGAGCAGGTCCTCGACCAGCCGGCGCCAGCCGAGTGCGATGCCGTGGCCGTTCAAGGCGGCATAGATAGCCTCGGTATAGAAGCTGCAATGCATGCCCGAGCTCTTGCTCGGCATCGGGACGGAGAATGCCGCAAACCACTCCGCCCAATCGGTCCAGGTGGGATCGGCCGTGTCATTGGTGATCAGGGGATGGCGCGTGAGCTGGGCAAGATGCTCGATCTCACCGATCTCCTGCGCGTAATCGGCGCTGCAGATGGGAAAGATCTCGTCGTGAAAGAGAAATTCGGCGTCCCCATCCGGCCAGATACCGGTTCCGAAGCGAATGGCGAGATCGACGTCCTCGCCATCGACCTTGACCGCATTGTCCTGCGTGATGATGCGCAACCTGATAGTGGGGTGTGCCTTCGAAAACGAGGAGATCCGGGGGAGAAGCCAGAAATGGGAGAAGGCAATCGTCGCCGCAATGGCCAGATCCTCCTCCGCCTCCTCCCTCGACCACTCCGAAATCGTCTCGGCGATGAGGTTGAAGGCCGTCGTGGCCGTGGACGAAAGCTGCTTGCCCTTCTCCGTCAATTCGACCCGTCGATGCAGGCGCCGGAACAGGGGAAAGCCGAACGTTTCCTCCAGGAGATGAATCTGGCGGCTGATCGCTGCCTGGGTGACGCCCAGTTCCGCGGCCGCCCTGGTGAAGCCGCCCAGGCGCGCCACCGCCTCGAAGACAGTGAGCGCTGTGAGCGGGGGAAGCTTTCGCCGCAGATTGGTCATGGCCCCGGGGAACTCCCGCCTTCAGACGGCAACGCCAACTCGGCGACAATAGGAGATAAGCATTACATTGAGTTATGGCAGACGTAAACATTTGTGCCGTTGAGAGGGCGGTTTCATGCGCGCAATATGAAGCCGAATCTGGTGATGAAAACTCATGCTCAATTCATTCTCATCTGCGATCTCGCCTCTGCTGGACCAGCGCATGCCGGGCCATGCCCTCCCTGCCGGCCTCTACACCCGCGAGGACGTCTTCAAGGCGGATCTCGACGTGTTCTTTCGCCGGCACTGGATCTATGTCGGACTGGAATGCGACGTTCCCGAGCCGGGCGACGCCCATGTGATCGATCTCGGCAGTTCGAGCATCATCCTGCTGCGTGACGACGACAACCAGATCCGGGTGCTGCACAATGTCTGCCGCCATCGCGGCGCCCGCCTGCTGGACAGCGGTACCTCCATCGTCTCCAAGCTCGTTTGCCCCTATCATCAGTGGACCTACGAACTCTCCGGCGAACTCGCCTATGCCCCGCATATGGGCACGGGCTTCGACAAGACCTGCAAGAGCCTCAAGCCGGTCCATTTCCGCTCGATCGGCGGGCTGATCTATGTCTGCCTGTCGGACAATCCCCCCGAAGACATCGGCACGCTCGAGACCGTGATGCGGGAACGCCTGGCGCCCTACGACATTGCCAACAGCAAGGTCGCCTTCCAGAGCGAGATCATCGAGAAAGGCAATTGGAAGCTCACCATCGAGAACAATCGGGAATGCTACCACTGCTCGTCGAACCATCCCGAGCTCTGCGTCTCCTTCATCGATCTGGATTTCGGCTTCGATCCGGCCAGCCTGAGCCCCGAGGACCGGGAGGAGGCCGAGCGGCATCAGGCCCTCTACGAGGCGCGCACCAAGGCCTGGGAGGCTGAGGGATTTCCTTCGGCGGCCGTCGAGCAACTCGTCGACTGCGCCACCAATTTCCGGACCCAGCGCCTCATCATCGCGGGAGCCGGCGAGTCCCAGACACCGGACGCCACCGCCGCCTCGTCCAAGCTGCTCGGCTCGATGACGCGCAAGGATCTCGGCGACGTCCATCTATGGGGCCACAATTGCTGGCATCATTTCATGGGCGACCATGCCGTGTGCACGATGATCATCCCTCTCAGCGCCGACGAAACCCTCGTGCGCACGAAATGGCTGGTGCATAAGGATGCCGTCGAGGGTCGCGACTACGATCTCGACAAGCTCACCAGCGTGTGGATCGCCACCAACGAACAGGACGCGCAACTGGTCGCGCGGTCCTATTCGGGTGTCCTCGACCCGGCCTATGAGCCCGGCCCGTACTCCCCCTTCACCGAGGGCCAGCTCGACAATTTCGCCACCTGGTACATCGACCGGATGCGCGCCAATGGCTACTGACAGCGCGCTGCAGACAGGTGCCGGCAACACCCCTGCCCCGCATGCTGAAGCATTCGACCAGCTCCTTTGCGTCGACGTCCATGACGAAACGCATGACGTGAAGAGCTTCACCTTCCTGTCGCCTGACGGCAAGACCTTCGATTTCGAGGCGGGCCAGCATTTGTCGCTGGAACTGGAGATCGATGGCCTGCCGGAAAGCCGCTGCTACAGCATGTCTTCCTCGCCGGCGAGGCGGAAGGCCATCACCGTCACGGTGAAGCGAACGGAAGGCGGCCGCGTCTCGAACTGGCTGCACGACAATCTGGTTCCCGGAATGATGGTCAAGGCCTTGGGGCCGCTCGGCGCCTTCGTCCGCCCCGCGGCCATGCCGGCCAAGCTTGCCTTGCTGTCGGGCGGCTCGGGCATCACGCCGCTGATGTCGATCGTCCGGGACATCGCCGATTCGGCGCAGGCCGCGGACGTGGTCTTCGTCCATGCCGCGAGGACTCCTCGCGATCTCGTCTTCCGCGACGAGCTTGGCGTGCTGGCGAACCGATTGAAGGGCCTGCGGCTGATCCTGCTTCCCGAAGAGGTCACCGGGGAGCCATCCTGGCCGGGATTGACCGGGCGGCTATCCAAGGCGTTCCTGTCGCTGGCCATCCCGGATCTCGCCGAGCGCGTCATCATGTGCTGCGGCCCAGCGCCTTTCATGCGGGCCGTCCGCTCCTTCAGTGCCGAATTGGGCAGCCCGGCTCACAATTATTTCGAGGAGAGCTTCGACGGTGTCGGCGTCGAGGAACCGTCTGCCGAAGTCCTGCCACAAGCAAAACTCTTCAAGGTCGAGTTTGCCAAACAGTCACGCACCATCGAGGTTGCCGGCGAGCAGACGGTGCTGTCGTCGGCGAAGAAGGCAGGCGTTCGCCTTCCCTCGTCCTGCGCCAATGGCCTTTGCGGCACCTGCAAGTCCAAACTCGTCAGCGGCAGCGTCGACATGCAGCACAATGGCGGCATACGCCAGCGCGAGGTCGATGCGGGCTTCTTCCTGCCCTGCTGTTCCAAACCGCTGAGCGACCTGGTGATCGACAGATAAGCCTTGCCGGCACGCACCTCCGGGATGGCAGGCATTCCCGTCGATAAGAGCTAACATAGGGTGGAGGGTCGATCTTCAGATCGACCACCCTTGTCCTCACGCTCGACATTTTCAAGATAGTCGATCTGGAGATCGACCCTTCGCGCTATCTGCGCCCTTGACCGCAGAGTCAGTGCTTATAGACAGGGATGCCTGCGATCCCAGAAGCATTTCCGATCCAAGTTGGTATATTGGTTGATCTCCTTCCCATTCAGAAGCATGGGAAAGGCGGATCAGCACCTGTACAATTATGTCTACTAAATCGACATGATTGACACTATGCTCGACATCCATGTGCATTTCGCTCGATCGCCGATTTGCCGTTTGATGGAGGGCGCTTCATGGAGCAGGTTTTGGGAGAAACGGGCTGGCGAGGCTCGGCCGAGGTCTGGCTGGAAGCTGCCTATGAGCTTCTGCTCGAATCCGGGGTCAGCACGGTCAAGATCCTGCCCCTGGCCAAGAAACTCGGCCTGTCCCGCACCAGCTTCTATTGGTTCTTCAAGGACCGGGAGGAACTTCTCGGTGCCCTGATCGCGCGCTGGCGCGACAAGAACACCGGCAATCTGGTCAAGCAGGCCCAGGCCTATGCCGAATCGATCGCCGAAGCGATGCTCAACGTCAATGATTGCTGGATCGACAAAACGCTGTTCGATGCCCAGTTCGAATTCGCCGTGCGCAGCTGGGCTCTGGAATCGCCGGAGATCCTCACCGAAGTGAGAACCGCCGATCAGATCCGCCTCGACGCCCTTGCGCAGATGTTCACGCGCTTCGGCTATACCGCCATCACCGCCGATGTGCGGGCGCGGACGACCTATCTCACCCAGATCGGCTATATCTCGATGCAGACGCAGGAAGACGTCGCCCTTCGCATGAAGCGCATTCCCGAATATGTCGAGATCTTCACGGGCGTGAGGCCCGAACAGCGCGAGCTCGATCGCTTCCACGCCAGGCACGGCTTCAAGGGGTAGGCTGTCTCCCGGCCTGATCGGCGAAGCTTCCTCAGGGCTGTGTATCCGCCCGCAACGCCCAGAAGGCGAATAGCGGCGTTTCGAGCGAGCGCATCGCATGCCTGATGCCGGGCTTGTTGTAGAACGAGCCGCCCACCCCGGGCGCAAACCAGTCCCCCTCCCCCTGGCGGAACTCGCCGTCGGACAGCACCAGATAGACCTCTTCGGGGGCATGGTCGTGATCGGGATAGCGCACCTTCGGCGCCATCAGCGACACGCCGAGCCAGACGTCACCGCGCTCCTCCAGGCCCCCGGGGCCTAGAAGCATCGCATTGGCATGCCCGTCCGCGAAATTGGCGCTGGCCGTGCCATCATTGTTCGGGCGCCGGCGCCATTGCAGGAATGGCTCCACCGCCTTGAAGCTATCAAGCAGCCGAGCGAGCGTGGCATGTCCCGTATCGATCCGAAGGGCCTGATCGAGATGCCCGCACGCCGGCAGGCGAACGCCGGCGCCCGATCTTGCCTTCTTCGCCTCTTCCAGCGCCGTGAAGATCTCGCCGATGGATCGACGTGCATCCGGGTCCTGCGCGAATTGACCGAAAGCCTCCCGGGCTGCGTCGACGAAATTCTGAAGGGTCGTGCTTCGCTGCGTCATCGAGAGCCTCGCGATCAAAGATCCTTGGCCAGCCTGAGGCCATCATAGATGGCCGCATGGGTATTGCGAGCGGCAACCGCGTCGCCGATGCGGAAGAGCTGAAACTTGCCCTCCCCGTTGCGGACGACGGATTGGGGCTGGCCGGCGATCAGCTGGTCGTAGGACATCTCCCCGAGATTGCTCGAGGACGGCTTCAATTCGAAATAGAGGTCGTCGAGCGGAATCGTGCCGTGATTGACGACAATCTGGTCGAAGCTGCGCTGCCTCATGATACCGCCATAGTCGCTGCCGATATGGGCGACCAGCTGGTTGCCGGCTTTCTCGACGGCATGGAGGCGGTAGGTGACGGTGAAGGCGACATCCAGTTTCTGCAGCGCGCGCATATAGGGCACGAGGTTCATCGCCATCACCTCCGGCGCGAAGGAACGGTCCGGCGTCATGATCTCGACCTTCGCACCGGCCTGCGCCAGGATCTCGGCCGCCTGCAACCCGGCATGGTCTCCGGCATCGTCGAAGATGAGCACGTTGGAGCCGGGTTTGACGTCGCCGGAAATGATATCCCAGGCGGAGACGACGAGCTCATTGCCGGTGGACAGCACCTCGGTATGTGGCAGGCCGCCGGTGGCGACGATCACCACGTCGGGCTTCTCGGCCTCGATGCTGCCGGTATCCGCCCAGGTGTTGAAATGGAAGGTCACGCCCAGCTTCTCGCACTGGCCCATGCGCCAGTCGATAATGCTGATCATTTCCTTGCGCCGCGGGCTCTGGGCGGTGAGCCTGACCTGCCCGCCCGGCTTGCCGGCAGCCTCGAAGACGACAACCCGGTGCCCCCGCTCGCCAGCGACGCGCGCCGCCTCCAGGCCCGCCGGGCCAGCGCCGATGATGGCCACTGTCTTGCGAACCTCAGCCGGTTGCAGGATATGCGGCATGGTCAACTCACGGCCGGTGGCCGGATTGTGAATGCAATAGGCCGCCCCGCCCTGATAGATACGGTCGAGGCAGTAATTGGCGCCCACGCAGGGACGGATGTCGTCCTCGCGCTTTTCGATGATCTTGCGTACCAGGTGCGGGTCCGTCATGTGGGCGCGGGTCATCCCGATCATGTCGACCTTGCCGGCGGCGATGGCGTGACGCGCCGTGGCGACATCCGGAATCTTGGCGGCGTGAAAGGTGGGAAACTGCGTGGCGGCTCGGATTTCACCCGCGAAATCCAGGTGCGGCGAGTTCGCCATGCCCTGGATCGGGATGACGTCGGTCAGCCCGGCATCGGTGTCGATATGCCCGCGGATGACATTGAGAAAATCGATCAGGCCGCTCTCCTTGAGGCGGCGTGAGATCTCCAGGCCGTCTTCCCTGGTCGTGCCGCCCTTGAGCTGCTCGTCGGCCGTGTAACGCACGCCGACAATGAAGTCGGGCCCGACACGCTCGCGGATGGCCTTCAGCACGTCGAAGCCGAAGCGCAGGCGGTTTTCGAGCGATCCGCCATAGGGGCCGTCCAGCTCGTTGGTGAGCGGCGACCAGAACTGGTCGATCAGATGGCCATAGGCTTCCAACTCGATGCCGTCCATGCCGCCGGCCTTCATGCGCTCGGCCGCATCGGCGAAATCCTTGATGATGCGCTCGATGTCCCAGTCTTCCAGTTTCTTGGGAAAGGCGCGGTGGGAAGCTTCCCTGTGGTGGGAAGGCGCCACCACCGGCAGCCAATCTCCCTTGTCCCAGCGCGTGCGGCGGCCAAGATGCGTGAGCTGGATCATCACCGCCGCGCCATGCTCGTGGACGGCGTCGGTCAGGTCCTTGAGCCAGGGCACGATCTCGTCCCTGTAGGCGAGCAGATTGTTGAAGACCGGCGGGCTGTCCTTCGAAATGGCCGCGGATCCGGCCGTCATGGTCATGGCGACCCCGCCCTTGGCCCGCTCCACGTGATAGGCCCGATAGCGCTCCTTCGGCATGCCGTCCTCCGGATAGGCCGGCTCATGGGAGGTCACGATGATGCGGTTGCGGAGCTTGAGATGCTTGAGCTGAAAGGGCTGCAGCAGGGGATCGTTCGACATGGCTCGGGGTCCAGCATTGCATGTGCATCAAAAGGCTAGGCAGAATGTACATATGTGTCAATCGACCTCTAACGGTCTCGTCATGTTTTTTGACAATGGTGTACATTTTTATTGCTTCTAAACGAGGGACTATGGCAGCATGGCTCCCGTCCATGGACGACGGCGCTTTCCGGCGGGAAGTTTGCGGTCGCTTCATCGCCAAGCATGGTTGCCGGCTTGATCACATGAGCAATTCACGATGAGCGGATCCCTGAAAATCGGCGTGATCGGCGCGAATGGCTGGCTTGGCGGCGCCATCGTCCAAGCCCTGCTGGATGCCGGCATTGTCTCGCCCGAGCATTTGGTCCTGTCCCTGCGCAGCGGCGAGCCCACGCGCTTTCCCGCCGCGCGCTGGACCCGAGACAATCAGGATCTTGCCGACAGCGTCGATCTCCTCATCGTCAGCGTGCGCCCCGCGGACTGGCCGGCGCTGGGCGTCCGGGCTGCAGGCAAGCTCGTCATCTCCGTGATGGCCGGCATTGGCCTGGAACGGTTGATCGCCGGTCTCGGCTCCGAGCGCGTTGTACGCGCGCTGCCCAACGCCGCTGCCGAAGTGCGGGCCTCCTTCACTCCCTGGATCGCCACCCCCGCCCTATCGGCCGAGGAGCGCCGGCTCGTCGGCCGGATCTTCGAGGCCTGCGGCACGAGCGCCCAGCTCGAGAGCGAGCGCGAGCTGGACTACCTGACCGGCCTTGCCGGTTCGGGACCCGCCTTTCCGGCGCTGCTGGCGACGGCGATGATGCGCCACGCCACGGCGCACGGCATCGACGCCGAAGTGGCCCGGCAGGCTGTCACCCATCTTCTCGTCGGCACCGGACGCTTGTTCGAGAAGAACGGCGATGACCCGGCAAACACCGTCGAGGTCTTTCTCGACTACCGAGGCACCACCGCCGCCGCCATCGGGGCGATGCGCGCCAACGGCTTCGACGAAGCGGTTGGCGCAGGCCTCGCCGCAGCCTTCCACAAATCCATCAGCATGGGCCTTTCGGCCTAGCTGCAAGGGGCACGGTGACGGCGGCGCACCGACAGCCTGACAAAGCCGCCTGAAGCAGAGGGAAATGACCGTGAAGAAACTATTGTTGACGAGTTGCCTTGCCCTTGGCCTGGCCGGGCCGACGTCTCTGGCTCAGGCAGCCGAGTGCGGTTCGGTGTCCGTTGCCAGCATGAACTGGCAGAGCGCCGAGGTGCTGTCCAACATCGACAAGTTCATCCTCAACAACGGCTATGGCTGCGCCGCCGAGATCACGGTGGGCGACACCGTGCCGACGATCACCTCCATGGCCGAGAAGGGAGAGCCCGACATCGCGCCGGAGGCCTGGATCGATCTCCTGCCGGACGTGGTCAAGCGCGGCATGGACGAGGGCAAGCTGGTGACGGCTGCGACCTCGCTGCCTGACGGCGGCGTGCAGGGCTGGTGGATTCCCAAATACCTCGCCGATGCCCACCCGGACATCAAGACGATCGGCGATGCCCTCAAGCATCCCGAGCTCTTCCCCGATCCCGAGGACTCCAGCAAGGGTGCCATCTTCAACGGCCCGCAAGGTTGGGGCGGCACCGTGGTGACGGCGCAGCTCTATAAAGCGATCAATGCCGAGAAGGCCGGCTTCAGGCTGGTCGACACCGGTTCGGCGGCCGGCCTCGACGGCTCGATCGCCAAGGCCTATGAGCGCAAGAAAGGCTGGTTGGGCTATTACTGGGCGCCGACCGCCCTGCTCGGCAAATACGAAATGGTCCGCCTCGATCCCGGCTATCCCCGCGACGAAGCGGAGTGGAAGCGCTGCAACACTGTGGCCGATTGCGCCGATCCCAAGCCCAATGCCTGGGTTCCCGACAAGGTCTACACGCTGGTCTCCAAGAAGTTCTCCGAACGCGTCGCTCCCGAGGTCATGGACTATCTGAAGAAGCGCGCCTGGCACAACGAGACCGTCAACAAGGTGATGGCCTGGATGACCGACAACCAGGCCAATGGCGAGGACGGCGCCAAGCACTTCCTGAAGGAAAATCCCGACATCTGGACGCAATGGGTCTCGCCGGCGGCCGCCGAGAAGATCAAGGCCGCGCTCTGACAACAAGAGGCGGCGCGCTTCGGGCGCGCCGCCTTCGTGACGCCCATAGCAAAAACAACAGGGCGCCGTGGCGGCAAAGAGGGGTCATCCGATGGAGTGGTTCTACAAATTTCCGCATATGAACGATGACAGCCTTCGCGATCTGAAAAAGGCCATCGACGAGGGATTTCGCACTTTCACCCGTACCTATGGCGATGCCATCGAGAGCTTCTTCTCGCCGCTTCAGTATTTCCTGATGCAGGCCGAACGCTTCATGACGCAGACGCCGTGGCCGATCATCACCCTGATCATCCTGGCCATCGCCTGGTTCGCCAGCCGGAGCTGGAAGGTGGTGCTCGCCTGCCTCGTGACCCTCATGGCGATCGGCTATTTCGGCATGTGGGACGACACCATGCGCACGATCTCGATGATCTTCGTGGCAACCGTGCTTTCCATCGTGATCGGCATTCCCATTGGAATTCTGATGTCTCTCAATGACCGGCTGCAGAGAACGGTCAATCCCCTGCTCGACGTGATGCAGACCATGCCGAGCTTCGTCTACCTCATCCCGGTGGTCATGCTGCTGGGGATCGGCCGCGTGCCCGGCCTGATCGCCGTGGTCATCTATGCCATCCCGCCCATCATCCGCCTTACCAACCTCGGCATCCGCCTGGTCGACAAGGACGTTCTCGAAGCGGCCGATGCCTTCGGATCGTCCGGCTGGCAGAAACTCAAGAACGTCCAGCTCCCCCTCGCCTTGCCCACCATCATGGCCGGCATCAACCAGACGATCATGATGGCGCTCGCCATGGTGGTCGTCGCCTCGATGATCGGCGTCCAGGGGCTGGGCCAGCCGGTGCTGAAGGCCATTGCCAACCAGTATTTCACCCTTGGCATCTTCAACGGCCTCGCGATCGTTGGCATCGCCGTCATCTTCGACCGGGTCAGCCAGGCCTATGGCCGGCGCCTTCAGAAGCACCGGGAGACGGTTCATGGCTGAGGGCACGAACCAGTACGGCATCGAGATCCGTAACCTTTCCAAGATCTTCGGCCCGAATGCCAAGGCGATGGTTGAGCTCGTTCGGCAGGGCGCGACCAAGGCCGAGCTCAACGAACGGCATCGTCATATCCTCGGCTTGCGCAACATCAACATCAGCATGCCGGCCGGCGGCATCCAGGTGATCATGGGCCTCTCCGGCTCTGGCAAGTCCACGCTCATCCGGCACATCAACCGCCTCGTCGATCCGACGGACGGCGAGGTGCTGGTGGGCGGTGAGGACGTCGTCAAGATGAACCAGCGCGAATTGCGCGAGTTCCGCCGCCACAAGACGGCCATGGTCTTCCAGAAGTTCGCGCTGCTGCCGCACCGGACCATCCTGGAGAACACGGTTTACGGCCTCGAAATACAGGGCGTGCCGCGCGCCCGGCAGGTTGAGGAAGCGATGCGCTGGATCGGGCGGGTCGGCCTCAGCGGCTTCGAGGCGCACTATCCCAACCAGCTGTCGGGTGGCATGCAGCAGCGCGTCGGCCTTGCCCGCGCACTGACCAACGACGCCCCGATCCTGCTGATGGACGAGGCCTTTTCCGCACTCGATCCCCTCATCCGCATGGACATGCAATCCGTGCTGCTCGACCTGCAGCAGGAGATCAAGAAGACGATCGTGTTCATCACGCATGACCTCGACGAAGCGCTGCGGCTGGGCGACCGCATCGCCATCCTGCGCGACGGCGAGGTGATCCAGCAGGGCACGAGCCAGGATATCGTGCTCAATCCCGCCGACGACTACATCGAGAACTTCGTCAAGGAAGTGAATCGCGGTCGCGTCATCCAGGTGGACGCGATCATGTCCCCCCTCGCCGAGGGTTATGAGACGAACGGCATGACGGTATCGTCGGGCTCCACCCTGGAAGGCGCCATCCGGCTGCTCGCCCACCAGCCGCATGACGACGTCGCCGTGCTCGACCCGGCGGGCAAGCCCATCGGCGTGGTGAATCTCAGGCAGCTCGCGGCCGCCGTCGTGCCTTCGCACTGACGGGCGGCAGCGAAGGCAAGCAATCCGAGGGGCCGGGCCAAGCCACAGCCCCTCGCACGTTCCTCCCACCTGCCGGATGGCCGCTGTGTCCAAGCAGTTTCCCCGCCTGTTCTCTCCCCTCACGATCGGCAAACGCACACTGCGGAACCGGATCGTCTTCGGTGCCCACACCGCGAACATGGCCGTCAATGGGCTGCCGACGGAACGCCATGCCGCCTATTATGCCGAACGCGCCAAGGGGGGCGCCGGCATGATCGTCGTGGAGCCGATGCCCGTGCATCCTGCGGCCATCCTCACCCGCGGCAACTTCCGGACCTGCGACGACAGCGTCATCGCCCCGTTCCAGAAAGTCGTCAGCGCCATCAAGGACAATGGTGCCGTCGCCATCCAGCAGCTCTATCACGTCGGCGCCCATGGCGATTCCGACAATTCCTTCCACCCCCATTGGTCCCCCTCGGGCCAGCCGAGCTACCATGACAGCGACGGCTCGCACGCCATGAGCGAGGCCGAGATCTGGGAGACGATCGAGAGTTTCGTGGAGGCTGCGCGCCGGTGCCGGGCCGCCGGCTTCGACGGCGTGGAGGTCTGGGCTGCCTATCTCGGCCTGGTCGACCAGTTCTGGACGCCTTGGACCAACCGCCGCGAGGACCAGTGGGGCGGTACCTTGGAGAACCGCACCCGCCTGTCGAGGGAAATCCTCACCCGCATCCGCAAATCATGCGGCGAAGACTTCATCATCGGCCTGGCCATCAGTGACGAGCCCGATTACAGCGTCGCGCTCAGCCGTGACGCCCTCGCCGAAATCGTCGGCCTGCACGACCGGCAGGGCCTGATCGACTACGTCACCTGCGGTTCCGGCGGCTATCTCGACTTCCACAAGCTGATGCCGACCTTTCTCTATCCCGAAAAGCTCGGAGCGGATCTGGCGGCCAGGATCAAGGCCGTCACCACGCATGCGGTCGTCATTGCCGAAAGCCATATCCGCACTCCCGAAAATGCCGAGACGGTCCTGAGCGAAGGCTCGGCTGATCTCATCTCCATCGTGCGTGGCCAGATCGCCGATCCGCATCTGGCCCGTAAGGCCGGCGAAGACCGCGCCGACGACATCAGGGGCTGCATCTCCTGCAACCAGATGTGCTGGGGGCGCCGCTCGCGCGACTACTGGATCAGTTGCCTGATCAATCCCTCCGTCGGGCGGGAGTCCGTATGGGGTGGCGACCGTTTCGAGCCGGCCGCCGCGCCACGAAATGTCCTGGTGGTGGGCGGTGGACCGGCAGGCCTGGAAGCAGCCCGCGTCGCCGCCGAACGTGGGCACAAGGTAATGCTGGCCGAGGCGTCCAGCCGGCTCGGCGGCAATTTCCTGCTCGCCGGCCTGCAGCCCCGCCGCGCCCAGATCCTCGATCTTCTCGCCTGGTATGAACGCCAGTTGCACAAGCTGGGCGTCGACGTCCGCCTGAACTGCTACATGGAGGCCGACGAGGTGGCGACGATGGCACCGGATGCCGTCATCCTCGCCACCGGCTCCCTGCCGCCCGACACCGGTTTCCAGAAAGCCCTGCCGGCGGTCGAAACACTTCCCGGTATCGAAAAGGGCAATGTCTTTTCGATCGAGGCCGTCATGGGCCGCCAGGCCCGTCTCGGCAGGCGCGTGCTGCTGCTCGACGAAGGCGGCGGCTGGCGCGGTGGCGGAACCGCCTGGAAGCTGGCGGAGGAAGGCCACGAGGTCACCATCCTCACGCCGGATGCCTTTGTCGGCAAGGAGCTGCAGCGCACCACCGCCGACGTTCCCCTGCGGCGAACCCTCAGGAGGCTCGGCGTCACCTGGCAGGTCGAGGTCAGCGTCGCCGAATGGCATGGCCAGGGCGCCACGATCATCGACCACACCAGCGGCGAAAAGTCGTTTATTGCGGCCGATAGCCTGGTGCTGGCCATGACCAATATCGCGGCGAACTGGCTTGCAATGGACCTGACGGCCCGGGGCGTGCCCTATGTCGAGATCGGCGATTGCGCGGCGCCGCGCCAGGCGCCCTACGCCTTCTTCGATGGCCGAAAAGCCGCTCTCGGCCTTTGACCGGACGCCGAAAGGCATTGGGCCAGGCAAACCAGCTGCTTCAGCCCCATTTCTTCCGAAATCTCCTGGAATTGTTCTCTGCCGCTGCTTATCGAACCTTCAGGTCCGCTGGCGGTTCTTAAGCCGAGCGATGACGCGGCTGCTCAAAGCTTTCCCCGCCGGCCCTGAGCTGCCCTTTGCGGGACAACGGCCGTCTGAAGGCCCCGAAAGGGTGGCTCGCGGCAAGACACAGCAGCATTTTCGAAAGACGAGCAAGATGGCCATATCCGATCCGTCGATTCCAAGAAAGGCAGCTGCCGGCCCCAGTCAGAAATTCGGGACCGAGGGGCTGGCCGACATGGCCCGGCCGAGCCGGATCACGCATTTTTTCATGGCGGTTGTTTCCTGGGCCGAACGCCTCAATCTCAGATATGCAAAGCTCGGTAATCCTCCCGTCTACGAGAATTCCGCTTTTCCCTGGGCTCTGGAGATCGAGAGAGAATGGTTGGCGATCCGCAAGGAGCTGGACGAGGTTCTCCTGCGCCAGAGCGAGCTTCCCTCGTTCCACGAGATCTCGACCGACGTGAAGAGCATCTCGAGCGATGACCGCTGGAAAACCTTCTTCCTGCTTGGATTTGGTGTGAGGTCGGAACACAATATCGCAGCCTGCCCGCAGACTTGGCGCATCGTGAACAAGATACCGGGCCTGACGACGGCAATGTTCTCGATCTTCCAGCCGGGCAAGCATCTGCCGCCGCATCGCGGGCCCTATAATGGCGTGCTGCGCCTGCATCTGGGGCTGATCGTGCCCGAGCCGAACCATAAGCTTGCCATTCGCGTGGGCGAGCAGGTCTGTCACTGGCGCGAAGGCAAAGTGCTTATTTTCGACGATGCCTTCGAACACGAAGCCTGGAACGATACCGACGAGACACGAGTGGTTCTGTTCGTCGATTTCGTCAAGCCGCTGAAATTCCCGGCACGCTTTGTCAATTGGTGCCTGATGAACCTCGCCCTCTTCACGCCCTTCATCAAGGAAGGGCTGGACAATCACAAAGCCTGGGAAAAGAAATTCTATGCGGAAGCCGAAATGCTCCGCAACCAGCCAAGGCATTGAAATCGCCCGGTTCGTGGGTCAGTGCAGGCTATTTCTTTGATTCCGGCCGAGGTCTCACGCCGCCTCAGCAAATCGCCTCTCGCCATCCCCGACCAGATCCGCGTCGAGCTCGAAGCCGAGGCCGGCGCCCTGGAGAGCCTCGATCCAACCCTGCTTGGGATCGAGGTCAGGCGACGCCACGATATCCTTCTGCACCAGCTGCCACATGATCTGGTTGCCATCGTCGAGATTGGGGATGGCCAGCGCGATATGGTGCTCGGCACAGGTGGTGATGCCGGTGGTGAAGGAACTGTGGATGCAGATCTTCAGCCCCGCCGCCTCGGCGACCGCCGCCGCCTTCAGCATGGGCTGGATGCCGCCGATCTCGCGCGGCCCGATGCAGATCATGTCGGCCGCGCGCTGGCGGCAGATCTCATAGACGTCGTAGAGCGTGAACGCCGCCTGGTCGGCGACGATCGGAATCCCGACGGCCTGACGCACATGGGCCATGGCCGGAATGCTCCAGCTCACCGTCGGCTGCTCGATGAACTCGATCTCGAATTTATCCAGCTTGCGGCACATGTTGATCGCATCATGCACGCTCCAGCCTTCATTGGCATCGAGCCGCAGGCGCGCATCGCCGATCTCGCGGCGCACCGCCGCCGTGATTTCGAGGTCGAGCTTCTCGCCCCGCCCGACCTTCAAATAGAAGACGCGTTCGCCGCGCGCCCGGCCGGCGGCCGCATCACGCGCGAGTTCCTCGGTGGTCTCCCCCTGCAGGAAATAGAAATAACCGACGGCCTGGCGGTGAGCTCCGCCCAGAAGACGATGAACCGGCAGGCCGGCAAGCTTTCCCTGGAGGTCCCACATCGCCATGTCTACGCCCGAGAACATCTGGTTGGCCGCGCGCATGATATTGGCGCCGTGGCCGAGATAGTCCTGGTGGAAGATGCGCGCGATCAGCGGTGCGACGTCATAGGGCGACTGGCCGACCAAATGACTCGTCAGCCGCCTGAGGATCGCTGCCGTTCCCGCCTGGTCCGGCGCCACGGTGCATTCGCCGATCCCCACCATGCCGTTGTCGGCCTCGATCTCGATCAGATTGACGGCGAAACTCTCCCTGATGCCGTAAGACCAATGATAGGGCAGCTTGAGGGGCAGCACCAGCGGCCGGATGCGCACCTGCGAGATCTTGACCATGTCGCCCATTCCTTCCTGATATCGATGCGGGTGGCGTTGCCGGTGCCCGGCCTATGCGCGGGCGCCGGCGGCAAGCGTCGAAAGGGCCTGGGTGATGCGGCCCATCGCCGCTTTCGCGCGGGATGCCGTGTTGCGAGCCCTCAGAAAGCTGTGCGGCAGGCCTTCTTCCTCATGCCAAGATGCCTGGACACCTTCGGCGCGCAGCCGGCTGCAATAGACCTCCCCATCGGAGGAAAGCGGATCGCATTGCGCCGTGAAGACAGACGTCGGCGGCAGGTGGCCGAAGCTGGGGCTGGCAAGCGGGGTGAAGCGCGGATCGCTGCTGCAATCGATGCCGCCGGTGCGCACGTCGCGATAATAGAGGACGTCGCGGGTGGTCAGCAGGGGCGCCTCGGCATGAATGAGATAAGAGCCCTTGTCGATATCGCTCCCCAGGAGGGGGTAGATCAGCACCTGCCCGATCGGCCGTTGCCCTTGGCGCCCGGCATGATCCGCCAGGCAGGCGGCAAGATTGCCGCCGGCAGAATCGCCCGCCAGCACAATGGGGCGATCGAAACCGGCCGTCACCCAGCCATAGGCGGCAATGGCATCCTCCAGCGCCGCCGTTCCCCCATGTTCGGGAGCCAGGCGATAATCGACCGAGACGACCGTCAATCCCGTCGCCGCGCAGAACTCGGCGCAGACATCGTCATGGCTTTCGAGACCGCCGAGCACGAAGCCGCCTCCGTGGAAATAGAGGATCGTCGCACGATGGTCGCCGCGCCCTGCCGAATAGATGCGGATCGGAATGGCGTGGCCCGGCGTCTCGACAGCCGTGGTCTCGACGACGATGCCGGGAGGCCGGTCCGTATGAAAAGCTCGGGCCATCCGGTCATAGACCTCCCGGTTGCGCGCGATCGGCCAGTCGACGGCCTCGGGCGGATAGAAAGCATTCGTCCGATTGATGAAATCCCAGGTTTCGGCGTCGATCAGTCGAGTATAGTCCGGCGTCATCATCGGGTACCGCAGGCAGGCATGAGGTGAGGTCTCGTCGGCAGTTCGGTCGTCATTGCGAGCGCAGCCAAGCAAGGCGTAGGGCGCAAACACAGCCTCGGAAGCGGTGGATTGCTTCGCTGCACTTCGCAACACTCAAAGCAATCCCGCCTTTTTCAGATAGTCCTTGGCCACGTCCTCGATCGCTTTCTTGTGGACGTCGACCTCGCCATTCAGTTCCTGCATGGTGGTATCGTCGAGCTTGGCCGAAAGCGACTCGAGCGTGGCTTTCAGGTCCGGATGGGCGTCGAGCGTGGCTTGGCGGACGACCGGGGCGAGCGCGTAGTTCGGGAAGAAGCCCTTGTCGTCCTTGAGCAGGGTCAGCTTCATGGCGGCGATGCGCCCATCGGTGGCCCCGACCGTGGCGACGTCGATGTCGCCGGCGGCAAGGGCGTTGTAGACGAGCCCGATCTCCATCGGCCGCAGATTGGCGCGGCCGGCCTTGAAGCCGTATTTCTTCTCGAGGCCGATCAGGCCGTCCTCGCGCTTGGGAAACTCCGCCGTGGCGCCGAGCAGGACCGGCTTGCCGTCCTTGTAGGCGGCAGCGAGATCAGAAAAGGTCTTGAGCCCGTCCGTCTTGGCATTGCCGGGCCGGATCGCCAGCGCATAGGTGTTGTTGGCTTTGGAGGGGGCCAGCCAGACCAGCCCCTTGGCGCCATCCAGTTCCTTGACCCTGGCATAGGTGGCCTCGGGCGAGAGCGGTTCCGTCACCTTGTTGAAGGTCACCAGCGAGGTACCCGTATATTCCCAGTAGAGATCGACCTGTCCGTTCTCCAGCGCGGCGCGCACGATGTTGGTGCCCATGCCGTCCTTCTTGTTGATGGTATAGCCCTTGCTTTCCAGCAACTGCCGGGTCATCTCGGCCAGCAGGAACTGTTCGGTGAAATCCTTGCCGCCGACGGTGAGCGTGGCGGCAAAGGCCGTGGTCGACAACACGAAGGACGCCGCCATGCACAGGGCGGCAATCGCTCGCTTCGGCAGAATGCTGATCATGGTCTCTCTCCTGCCGGCCGCCTCCGGACGGCGCTGGCGCGAAAATTCGGGAAGAATGGGCCAGCCCCGTCCGGGCGGCCCATAGGCTCACTTCAGGCCGTTCTGCTTGAGGAAATCGGCCGCGACGACTTCGACCGTCTTCTTGTCGACGTCGACCTCGCCGTTCAGCTTCTGCATGGTGGCATCGTCGAGCTTCGCCGAGAGCGCCTCGAGGGTCGGCTTCAGGTCGGGATGAGCATCGAGCACGGTCTTTCGTACCACCGGTGTGAGGGCGTAATTGGGAAAGAAGCCCTTGTCGTCGGCGAGCACGCGCAGCCCCAGCGCCGCGATCTGGCCGTCGGTCGCCTGAGCGGAAATGACGTCGAGGTCCTTGTTGGCCAGGGCGCGATAGGCCAGGCCCAGATCCATCGGCTTGACGTTGGCGCGGCCGGCCTCGAAGTCATAGGTTTTCTGCAGGCCGAGCAACCCGTCCTGGCGCTTGGGGAATTCGGCCGTGGTACCCATCATCAACGCCGTTCCGGCCTTGTAGGCGGCGGCCATGTCTGAGATCGTCTTCAGCCCGTCGGTCTTCGGATTGTCCTTGCGCACCACCATGGCGTAGGTGTTGTTGGCCTTCGATGGCGCCAGCCAGACCAGCCCCTTCTCGCCGTCGAGCTGCTTGACCCGGTCGTAGGTTTCCTGCGGCGAAAGCTTGTCGGTCACCTTGTTGAAGGTGACGAGGGAGGTGCCGGTATATTCCCAATAGAGATCGACTTCGCCATTCTCCAGGGCGGCGCGGACGATCTTGGTGCCCATGCCGTTCTTCTTGTCGATCGTGTAGCCCTTGCTGGTCAAAAGCTGCGTCGTCATCTCGGCGATGATCTGCTGCTCGGTGAAATCCTTGCCGCCAACCGTCAGATTGGCCGCAAGGGCGACGCCGCCGGCCGCTGCCAGTACGACAGCCGAAAATACGCCCGAACACACGCTCCTGCTCAGTTTCTTCAGCATTGTCATCGTCTTTCCCTCTGTTGCTTGTTGCCGCCGTTCAGCGCAGCGGATTGATGCCTCGCGGGACGAGGTAGTATTGCAGGCGGCCGACCAGGAAATCGGTCAGCACGGCCAGGATTGCGGTGGGAATGGCGCCGGCGAGCATCATCGGCAGCTCGTCGAGGGCGATTCCGGTGAAGATCAGCTCGCCGAGGCTGCCGGCGCCGATCAGGAAGGCCAGCGGAGCGGAACCGACGCAGATGGCCAGCGCGGTGCGGATGCCGCCGAAGATGACGAACAGCGCGTTGGGCAATTCCACCCGCCACAGGGTCTGCAGCGGCGTCATGCCCATGCCGCGCGCGGCTTCCAGGAGATGGGGCGGGACAGCCCTGAGCCCCGCATAGGTGTTGCGCACGATCGGCAGCAAGGTGGCCGCCCACAGGCCGAACACGGACGGCAGGGTGCCGATGCCGAGCCAGGTCATCGACAAAGCGAGGATGGCGAGAGTCGGGATCGTGCTGCCCAGATTGAAGATCTGCATCACGAATTCGGAGAACCGCCGGAGGGCCGGCCGTGACAGCAGGATGCCCACGGGAACGGCGGTCAGGATGGCGAGCCCGCCCGCCCAGGCCACCAGCTCGACATGCTGCAGGCTCAGATAGGTGATGTCGTCCCAATAAGCGAGGATCTCGCCCGCCATGCCGCTGAGCCACAGCCAGAGACAGATGGCGAGCAGCACCGCCCACATCGCCAGCGGCACCCAGAGATGCGAACGCCTCGGGGCGCCCTGACCGGTCGCAATGGTTGCCGCCGGCCCGCTCATCCCGTCTCTCCGGCGTGGCTGAGGCTGGCGACGATCGAGCGATAGGTCAGGACACCCTTGAGCTGTCCGGCCTCGTCCACGCAGGGCAGCACCGGCATGTCCTGGGCGAACATCGAGGCCACTGCATTGCGCAGGTCCGAATGGAGCGAGGCCGTGGTCTCGACCGGACGCGCATGCTCGCCCACCGTTCCCGCCGCAGTCCTGGCGCGGTCGAGTGCGAGCAGGCCTTGAGGCTTGCCGTCCGCCGTGACCACGATGATGGCCTGCTGGCCCGAGGCCTGCATTTTCTCGAGCGCGAGCGCGATCGGATCCTCGGCCCGCACCGCATCGAACCGGGCGGTCATCGCCTCTCCCGCCGTGACGAGCCGCAGGCGCTTGAGAGCGCGGTCGGAGCCGAGGAAATTCTCGATAAAGGCATTGGCCGGCCTGGCCAGCAGTGCGTCGGGGCTGGCATATTGTTCCAGGCGCCCGCTACGGAAGATGGCGATCTTGTCCGCCATCTTCACCGCCTCGTCGAGATCGTGCGAGACGAAGATGATGGTCTTGCGGATCGCCTGCTGCATCTTCAGGAACTCGTCCTGGATCACCTCGCGGTTGATCGGATCGATCGCGCCGAAGGGCTCGTCCATCAGCATGACCGGCGGATCGGCGGCGAGCGCGCGCAGCACGCCGACACGCTGCTGCTGGCCGCCGGACAGTTCACGCGGATAGCGGCTGAGGAAAAGATCGGGCTGCATGCCCACCAGTTCGAGCAGTTCGCCCGCCCGGGCGCGCGATTTCCTGCGGTCCCAGCCGAGCAGATCGGGCACCACGCAGATGTTCTCGCAGATGGTCTTGTTGGGAAACAGCCCGATCTGCTGGATGACGTAACCGATCGAGCGGCGCAGCTGGATCGGGTCGGTCGCGCTGGTATCCTTGCCGTCGATATAGACCTTGCCGCTGGTGGGCTGGATCAGGCGGTTGATCATCTTCATGGTCGTGGTCTTGCCGCAGCCCGACGGCCCCAACAGCACGCAGATCTCGCCCGCCGGCAGGTCGAGATTGATGTCGTCGACGGCGACGAAGGGCTTGCCCGCGGTTTCGAAGGTCTTGGTGAGATGTTCGAGACGGATCATCGGCTTGCTCCGCCCTTGATGCCCTTGGAAGTCAGCAGCCACTGCACCAGAGCGAGAAGCAGGTCTGCGGCGATTGCCAGGAGAGACACGGCCAAGGCTCCCGTGATCAGCTGCCGCGGATCGGATTGGCTGATGCCGCGCGAGATGAAGGTGCCGAGCCCCCCGGCGCCGATATAGGCGGCGATGGCGGTCACTCCGATATTCATGACCACGGCCGTGCGCACCCCCGCCATGATCACGGGCACCGCAAGAGGTATCTCGACCTGGCGCAGCCGCTGGCCTGTGCTCATGCCCATGCCCGTCGCCGCCTCCCGCAAGGCCGGATCGACATTGGCTATGGCGGTATAGGTGTTGCGGATGATCGGCAGCTGCGAATAGAGGATCACGGCGATCACCGCCGGCACGTAGCCGATGCCGTGGCCGAGCGGCGACAGCAGCGGAATCATCAGTCCGAACAAAGCGATGGACGGCACGGTGATCATGATCGAGGCGAGATAGAGCACGGCGTCGGCAGCGGTTTTGGACTGTGTGATCGCAATGCCGATCGGCACCGCCGTGGCGATGGCGATGCTCACCGCCACGAAGACGATGGAAATGTGCTCGAGTGCCCTGGCACCGATCACGTGGAGATTGTCGGAGATGAAGGTCAGGATTTCCATCATGCCGATGCGCCGCGATCCTCGTTTGTCTTCGTCGTTCGAACCCGCAAACCGCTCCTCAAAGTTCCGCGTAGAGACCGGAGGCATTCTCATAGGTGAAACGCAGGGGCACCGAGCCCTGGACCTGCCAGGCCTCGACCGGCGTGCCCTCGATCAGGCGGCAGGCGTCGTCGGTCGATACCACCGCGCCGCCATAGAGCCGGTTCGCCAGATTGAGGATGGCGGTCTGGTGCATGGCGGTGCTGGCGGTGCCGCAGGCATCCTTGACCAGGAGCACGTGGAAGCCGAGCGCCACGGCATCCTTGACCGTCGCATCGACGCAGGCCTCGGTCCACACCCCCGCGATGGCCAGCCATTCGATACCCTTGCGCCGCAATTCTTCTGCCGGCGAACTGGCACCGAACAGGCTCGGCTCCGATTTGAAGACGACCGCCTCTCCCGCCGCCGGCGCCACTTCGGCGCAGATGGCGATGTTGGGATCGTCCTTGTCGCTGAAGGCCGAGCGTCCGTCGGGTTGCAGCGGATGGAAGGGACGGCCGGGCGCCGCGGGATCGACGATATAGGCGGCGTGGTAGAGTGGCACGCCGTGCCGGCGGGCCGTATCCTGCAGGCGGCGCGCCTGCGCCAGGACGCCGGCATAGCCTTCGACCAGATAGCGCGGATCGGCCCGATGCTCCTCCTGGAGATCGATGAAGATGGCCGCCATCTTGCCGGTGTCGATACGCAGCGTCCGTTTCACTCAGATTGGTCCTTCCAGGAATTCGTCTTCATAGGGAAAGCGCGACAGGAGTTCCGTGCCGGTCTCGGTGATGAGGATCTCGTCTTCGAGCTTGACGCCTTCGCGCCCGCCCTTCTCGCCGATATAGCTTTCCACCGAGACGACCATCCCGGGCACCAGGTGCCCGTCGCGGCCATAGGTTTCGTAGTCCATTGAATGGGCGATGAACGGCGTTTCTCCATGCATGCCGACGCCGTGCATCACCGAGGTATAGCGCTGGTCGACGAAACGCTCTGGGATCTTCCAGGCCTTCTCGGCGATCTCGCGGAAGGCCATGCCCGGCTTCACGACGCCGATATTGTGCTGCACCTGGTCGTAGGACATGCGGTACAGCATCTTCTGATAGGTCGTCGGCTTGCCCGGGCCGCAGCGGAAGGTGCGGGAGAAATCGGAATAGTAGCCGTAGCAGCCGATCGTGTCGGTATCGAGGGCCACCAGCTCACCCGGGCGGATCTTGCGCCCGCTCGCCTCGTTGAACCAGGGATTGGTGCGCTGGCCCGAGCTCAAAAGGCGCGTCTCGATAAATTCGCCGCCCTGCCGGATCACCTCGTGATACATGATGGCGAAGAGTTCGTTCTCCGAAACGCCCGGCTTGATCGCCTCCCGGACCGCGGCGACGGCCGCTTCGGCCCCCGCCATCGAAACCTGGAGGCACTTGACCTCCTCGGGCGTCTTGACGGCGCGCACCGCCAGGATCTCCCCCTGGCAGTCTCTCACATCGCAGCCGCGTTTTTGCAGCGCCAGCGCCTGCAGATGACTGCAGCGGTCGAGGCCGAGCTTCATCGACCCGCCGCCATGGCTTCGCAGAAGCTCGGCGATCTCGTCGGCGAAGGGGCCGGCCGTCTCGTCGTCCCGGCCGGAGACCGACGACCAGACCAGCTTGGAAGGCCTGGCTTCGTCGACCGTGTCGAGCACCATCGAGACATGATAGCTCTGCGGATATTCGAACAGGACGATCGGTCCCTCGGTGGGGACAAAGAAATAGCGCGTGGAGTTGCGTAGGAAATAGCCGAACATATTGCGCGAGCCGGTGGCATAGCGCTGGTTGTAGGGGTCGAACAGCACGACAGCCCCGTAGCCCGCCTCGGCCATCCATCGGCGCAGCCGGGCAAGACGGCCCTTGCGCAGGGCATCGGCGTCGATGAAGGAAGGCTCGGTGTCGGAAAGCCACATGCCGCCGGCCGGATCCGCGGCCGCCGGATGGCGCATGCGATCCTTGAAGTCGACATCCTCGACGCGATCCGGATCGAAAACCACAATGCTCATGAACAGTCTCCTGTCCGTGGACTGTGACCAACCGGCGCGCGCATTGTTTGCCTGCTTTCCGCGAAAACTATGCGCGATTCCGCTAGGCGGGATTTTGTGACCTTGCTGCCCGGATCCGGCAGAGCAGGCGTATATGGATCAATGTTGTCATCCCGGACGCGATGCGGCGCGCAGTGACGCTTCGCAGATCCGGGACCGCCCTCAAAATGGAGCGCCTTTCCCGTCTCGCGGCCCCGTGTCTGCGACGCAGCATTCCATGCTGCATCGCGCACGGGATGACGAGAAAGCTCCATATGCGATCGCCCTCTCATGCTCGCGGCGCCTCCCCCGAGATCGACTTGCGCTGGCGCACCCCCCGGGGCGCGTAGCCGAAGCTGTCCCGGAAGGCCCGGGAGAAATTGGCCGCATTGGCGAAGCCGCAGGCGAGCGCCACCTCGCCGACCCGCAGGCTCGAATGGGTGAGCAGGTCGGCCGCCCGCCTGAGGCGCAGGCTGCGGTAATAGTGGCTCGGCGTCACGCCGAGTTCGGCGCGGAAGGAACGTTCGAGCTTGTCGGCCGATACGCCGAGGCGCCGCGCCAGCGCGTCCATGCGCAGGAGATCCTCGACGCAGTCTTCCATGATCGCCACGGCGGCCAGCACGAGTTCGTCGCCGATCCCGGTGCGCAGGCGCAACGGCATCAGCCGCCGGTCCACGCTCGACCGCAGCGGGCTGTGCACGAACCATTCGGCGACCCCGGCCGAGAGCTCGCCGCCATGATCGCGGCCGATCATCTCCAGCATCATGTCGAGACTGCCCACCCCGCCTGCCGCGGTGAAACGGCGCCGGTCGATGACATAGAGGTCCCGCCGCATGTCGAGACCGGGAAAAGCCTCGCGAAAAGCGGGTTGGCTGGTCCAGTGCAGGGTGCAGGCATGGCCATCGAGCAATCCGGCCCGGGCCAGCAGGAAAGCCGCGTCGGCGACCGATCCGAGATCGGCGCCAGCGCGCAGGTTGCGGCGGATCCAGGCCATGGCGTCCTCGGCGACCAGATGATCGGCATCGCCGCCCGAGCACACCACGATGCGATCGACCACGGGGGCATTCCGAACGCCGAAATCGGGCTCGATATGAATGCCATTTGAGGCCCGCACCTTGGCACCGTCGGGCCCGACCGTGATCCATGAATAGCAGCGCCCGCCCGACAGCGTGTTGGCGGCGCGCAACGGCTCGATCACCGAGCTGAACGCCATCAGCGGAAAGCCCGGAAACATCAGCACGGCAAAGCGGATCGTCTCGCCGACCGGCTTTTCGTTCAGCCTCGTTTCCATGGCATCGATCCCTTCCGCTTTCGCATGCCGAGCCTTGCGCGGCATGCCTCAGGGTTCTCCGGCACCGATCTCAGCGCGCCGGCGGGTGATATAGACCTCGAGCTCCTCGCGAACGGCTTCGTCCATCGCGGGCTCCTGATAGTCCCGCAATGCTTGCTGCCAGAGGCCGGTCGCCCGCTCGAGCGCGTCACGCGCCCCTGCCTCCTGCCAGCTGCCATAGTTCTGCCAATTGGAGAGCATCGGCTGATAGAAGGCGGTTTCGTAGCGCGACATCGTGTGTTCGCTGCCGAAGAAATGCCCTCCGGCCGGCACGGCCTTGATCGCCTCGAAGCCGAGATCATCCTCCTCGAAGGGCATCGGCCGCAGGAACTCCATCATGTTCTGGAGGATCTCGACGTCGAGGACGAGCTTCTCATAGGACGCCGTGAGGCCGCCCTCCAGCCAGCCGGCGGCATGATAGATCAGATTGGCCCCGCCCAGGACCGCGCCCCAGGTCGCCATCTCCGTCTCATAGGCGGCCTGCAGGTCGACGGCGTTGGAGGCATTGGCATTGGAGGTGCGGTAGGGCAGGCCATAACGCCGCGCCAGCTGGCCGGCGATGATGTTGGCCTTGGTGTTCTCGGGCGTGCCGAAGGCCGGCGCACCCGAGCGCATGTCGACATTGGAGGTGAAGGCCCCGTACATCACCGGCGTGCCTGGATTGACGAGCTGCGTCAGCACGACCCCGAACAGGGCCTCGGCATTCTGCTGGCACAAGGCGGCTGCCAAAGTCACCGGCGTCATCGCGCCCATCAGCGTGAAGGGGGTGACCGTCACCGGCTGGCCATGCTCGGCCATGGCCATGAGGCCATCCGCCATGGCGTCATCGAAGAGCCGCGGCGAATTGACGGAGATGATGGTGATGACGCCGGGCGAGGCGCGCATCTCTTCCAGCGTGATGCCTCGGGCGATCGCCATCATATTGATGGCGTCCATGGCACGGCCGCGCCCGATGGCGCTGCAGTGAAAGCTCAGATCGCTGAGGGACAAATTGGCCCTGTAGGTGTCGAGATGGCGCGAATTGGCCGGCAGCTCGATCGGCGCGCAGACCTGGTTGCCTAGGATGTGGATGGCGTTGAAATAATGCGCCAGCCGGGTGAAGTTCTCATAGTCGACGAGATTTCCGGCTCGCCGGCCATTGATGCGGTCATGCACATTGGGCGGCCCGGCCACTAGGCCGAAGACCAGCGCATTGCCGCCGATCTCGAGCTGCTTGTCGGGGTTGCGACCCGTCAGGGTAAAGCGGCGCGGCGCGGTGCGGAGCGCCTCCTTCACCAACGTCTCGTCGATGCGGATGGTCTGGTTCTCCCGGTCGACCAGCGCGCCGGCCTTTTCGAACAGGTCCATCGCCCGCGTGCTCATCACCCGGATGCCGAGTTCGGAGAGGATGCGCATCGAACTGCGATGCAGCACCTCCATGCGCTCCCGGTCCAGCATCTGCATGGGTGAATAGGGATTCGACACACGCTGCCAGGGCAGCTGGGGAATGCCCCCGCCCCGCATGCTCCTCGATCGGCGCCCCCCGCTACGCCTGTCCTGTGTCATGCCCGGTACGCCCACCCTGTTTATTCATCCGACAACTCGGCATGATAGGTGTGGCGGGACAGGCCTTTCACGCGATTAGTTTGGCGGCATTGCCCAAAAAAATTGATGTCATGGCGAAAAGCGGCATTGAATAGGTCGGCGGAGCTGGACTAGCCTCCGGCAAACATCAAGAGCCGCCATGAAGCCTCCTCCTCCGCTCAACTACATCCGCTCCTTCGAATGCTCGGCCCGCCATTTGAGCTTTACCGAAGCGGCCAAGGAACTGGGCTACACCCAGGCTGCCATCAGCACCCATGTTCGGGCGCTGGAACACTATATCGGCCGGCAATTGTTCGTACGCTATCCACGCAGCCTCAAGCTGACGGAGATGGGCGAGGCCTTCCTGCCGACGCTTCGGCAGGCGCTCGACCAGATCGATCATGCCACCGAAGCCATCCTCGCCTCCGTCCGGAACCGGACGGTGGTGATTTCCTGCCCGGCCACACTGGCCACCAACTGGCTCACCGGCTGCATCGCCGCTTTCCACGCCAGGCATCCGGATATCGAGGTGGTCCTGCATGGCACGATCTGGGAGGATCCCAGCGAGCCGGCCGCCGATCTCACCATTGCCGCCAGGCGCTTCGATAACAAGCCGCCGGCGGCGCTTGCCCTGTGGGACGAAAGTCTCGCTCTGCTCTGCGCGCCGCAATTCCTGTCGGGACCGAATGCGATCCGCTCCCCCGCCGATATCCTCAAACAAGGCTGGATCTTCGTGCATAGCCGGCAGGAATATTGGCAATGCATGGGCGCGGCCCTCGGCATCGAGACGTCGGAGCACGAGAAATATCTCAGCACCAACTCCTCCAATATCGCGCTGGAACTAGCCGCCGCGGGGGCGGGCTGCGTCGCCGTGCAGCTCTCGCTTGCGCGTCCCTTCCTGAAGAGAGGGCTCCTGGCCGAACCCTTCAGCGTGCGCCCGCCAAGCCCCTGGGGCTACTATCTTTCCGACAACGCTTCATCCAAGGGCAGCGTGGTGAAAATCGTCAAGGAATGGATCCTGGCCCGCGCCAGGGCGGAGACAGCCTGATACCAAGTTTGACGATACCGCTACGCCGAAGGCGGGGGAGGCCTGGGATCGCCGGCATCCTGCCGGCTCTTGGATACGGGCCGTTGGAGGTGAGGAAGAGCCGGCAGGATGCCGGCGATCCCAGGAAGAGGCGACCTCAACGCCGCTTGGTCTGACGCGATCCGCCGATAGACTTCCCCGATCCGATCCTAGGCCTGACAGGTTCGGCAACAAGCGAAGATCGCGAGGCCAATGACCTCGTTTTATTTGGCCATTCATCGCCGAACACCGCGCTTTTGCCTGGAAGGCCGCCTACCCGCTCCGCCCGCCGCTGCCTAGACTTGGGCGGTCAGGCGAGCGCGCTGCTACGGACCTTCCGACGGCAACTGCTCTTCGCCGGACGAATGTTCATCGGGAAATTCGTTCCATGCGTAGCCATGCCCAGGCCGTCGTGATCGGCGGCGGTTTGATCGGTTGCTCGATCCTCTATCACCTCGCCAAGCTCGGCTGGACCGATGTCGTCCTGCTGGAGCGGGACGAACTCACCTCGGGATCGACCTGGCATGCAGCCGCCAATATCCATGGCCTGCACGATTCCACCAATATCAGCCGCCTGCAGCACTACACCATGGCGCTCTACAAGGAGCTGGAGGCCGAGACCGGGCAGGGCTGCGGCATCTTCCAGCCCGGCTCCCTCTATCTGGCCCAGACCGGCGAGCGCGAGCACCAGTTGCGGCTGCAGGAAGCCAAGGCGCGACGCTACGGCATGAACTTCTATGAGGTCTCGCGCAAAGAGGCCGAAAAACTGCACCCGCTCGTGGATTTCTCGGGCATACGCTGCATCATGTTCGAGCCTGAAGGCGGCAATGTCGATCCTTCGGGCGTGACGGCAGCCTATGCCGCCGGGGCGCGTCAGCGCGGCGCCGAGATCCATCGCTTCACGCCGGTCACGGGCACCGAGGCACAGCCCGACGGAAGCTGGATCGTGCGCACCCCGAAAGGCGATATCCGCACCCGATGGATCGTCAACGCCGCCGGCCTATGGGCCCGCGAGGTGGCGGCCATGGCCGGGCTGACACTACCGCTGATGCCGACCGAGCATCAATATTTCGTCACGCAAACCATCCCCGAGATCGCCGCGCTCGATCGGCGCCTGCCCTCGGTCGCCGACCGCGATGGCGAATACTACCTGCGCCAGGAAGGCCTCGGCCTGCTGGTCGGCGCCTATGAGCGCGACATGCGGTTCTGGGCCGAGGACGGCACGCCTGCAAATTTCGGCCATGAGCTCTTTCCCGACGACCTCGCCCGCATCGAGGACAATATGATGCGGGCGATCGAACGGGTGCCGGTGCTCGGCTCCGCCGGCATCCGGCGGGTGATCAACGGCCCGATGATCTGGTCGCCCGACAGCGCCGTGCTGTTCGGCCCGGTGCCGGAAATGAAGAATTATTTCTGCTGCAACGGCATCATTCCCGGGTTCTCCCAGTCGGGCGGCATGGGCAAGCTCGCCGCGGAGTGGATGATCGAGGGCGAACCCTCGCTCGACATGTTCGCCTGGGACCTCGCGCGTTTCGGCGCCTGGGCCGACAAGGCGTTCACCAAGGCCCGGGTGCGCGATCAATATGGCCATCGCTTCAAGATCCACTTCCCCAATGAGGAGCGCAGCGCCGGCCGGCCCGTACGCACGCGTCCCGCCTATGCGATGCAGCAGGACATGGGCGCCGTCTTCGGCCTGAATTTCGGCTGGGAGCATCCGCTGTGGTTCGCCGCCGAGGGCGAGCCTGGGGAGGAGACGGCCGGCTTCGCCCGCCAGAACTGGTGGGAGCCGGTGGGACGGGAAGCCCGCATGCTGCGCGAGCATGCCGGCATCATCGACATCTCCAATTTCGCCAAATATGAGGTTACGGGACCAGGCGCCCAGGCCTGGCTCGACGCCCTGTTCGCCAATCGCATGCCGGACCGGACCGGCCAGATCCGCCTCACCCCCCTGATCGGCCGGCGAGGCGGCGTTGCCGGCGACTTCACGGTCGCCAAGCTCGCCGATGACAACTACATGGTCTTCGGTTCCGGCATGGCGGAGCGCTATCACCAGCGCTTCTTCAATGCGGTGCCGCTGCCGGAGGGAACCCTGTTTCGCTCGGTGACGCAGGCGATGTGCGGCTTCAGCGTTGCCGGCCCGAAGGCGCGAATACTCCTGCAAAGCCTGACCTCCGAAGACCTTTCCAATAGCGCGTTCCCCTTCATGCAAGCACGCCATCTCAATCTGGCCAGCATCGAGGTGGTGGCCCTGCGGGTTTCCTTCACGGGCGATCTCGGCTGGGAGCTTCACTGCCAGGCCGCTGACCAGGAGCGGCTCTATCGCGCATTGCTCACGGCCGGAAAACAGATCGGAGCCGGCCCCGTCGGTGCGAGGGCGATGACGTCGCTGCGTATCGAGAAGGGCTATGGCAGCTGGGGGCGCGAATATTCGCCCGAATATTGGCCCCAGGAATCCGGCCTGGCCCGCCTCGTCAAGCTGGACAAGGGCGCCTTCCTCAATCGCGACGCCTATGCGGCCGTGGCCGGCAATCCGGCACGCGACCGGCTGGTCACGCTGGCGATCGAGGCCGAGGATGCCGATGCCACCGGCGGCGAACCGATCTTCCTGCCCGATGGCACTCCGCTCGGGCAGGTTACCTCAGGCAGCTACGGCTACTGGGTCGGCCAGTCACTGGCCCTCGCTTATGTCAAGGCCGATCTGGCCAGGCCCGGCGATATCGTGTCGGTGGCCATATTGGGCATCCCGCGCGAGGCACGTATTCTCGCCGAGCCCGCCTTCGACCCGGGCGGCGAGCGCCTGAGAAGCTGAAGCCTCGCCGACCCGCCTATTGCTTGCCGGGCAGGAGGGCGACGGCCGCTTCCGCCGTCAGCAGGCGGAAGGTCAGGCTTTCCTGGAAGTAGAGCTGGACCGATGTCGCCGAATGGCTGGCATAGCCGATGGAGATGTCCTGTCCCACGGACAATTCGAAATCCCCGCCCCGCGTCGTCAGCACCAGCCCGCCCTCGATGGCAGGGGCCCAGATGATCGGCCCGTCCACCAGGCGTTCCATATGCTGGAAGACCGGATAGCCGTCGTCGCTGCCGCCGGCTGCGGCCGTATAGGCATCGGCTCCCAGCACCAGCGCATAGGGTCCTTCCACCCCCGCCAGCCGCAACTGGCTCACCGCCTGGGCGACCACGTCCGGATAGGACTTCACCTGGACCGGAAGTGCCAGTGCCGGATTGCTGAGACCCTGGCGGATGCCCTCGATGCCAGCCGCGGCAAAGCCGTCGAAGACCGCGCGATCCTCGGCGAAGGCGAGCTTGCGCGCCGCTTCCTTCACCGGCGACCAGTCCGAGTCGACTGCCCCCCGCTCCACATCGTCGATCGCCGCGCGGGCGAGCTCGAAGGGGACGCGCAGTTCGACGAAGGCCTTCACCTCCCGCTGCACCGCCTCGACGCCCTCGCCGGGGCCCGCAAGCGGGCGGATATGACCGGTTCCCACCGCCGACGCCGCCAGGCCCTGCGGCCCCTGCAGATCGACAACGCGCCGGGCGGCCAGATGCCGCTTGAGGGTGCGCGCCGCCTCTTCCTCGATCTCGGCCCAGGCGCCGTCGGAGATCGGTGCCAGCTCCCGATGGAGATTATTCATGGTCTGCCTTCCTCTTGAGCGATCCAATACCGAGCGAACCATCGCCGCCGGGCTGCCGCGAACCGGAGCCTTGCGCCGCCCCGGCTCCGGGCGGAGCCGGTGTGAGGGCATCGGGCGCCACATCGTCCAGGAACGTCGCCGAGGGCACGAAGAACAGAGAGCCGGTCACCGCCCGGCTGAAATCCAGCAAGCGATCATAATTGCCCGGCGGCCGGCCGACGAACATGTTCTCGAGCATCTGCTCGATCCTGCGGGGCGAGCGGGCATAGCCGATGAAATAGGTGCCGAACTCACCCTTGCCGGCATCGCCGAACGGCATGTTGTCGCGCAGGATTTCCAAGGTCTCGCCGTTCTCCTCGATCGAGGTCAGAACGTTATGGGCATAGGGCGCCTTGAGCGCATCGTCCTGCTCGATGTCGGACAGCTTGGAGCGCCCTATGATTTTCTCCTGCGCCTCGACAGGCAGCCGGTTCCAGCCCGTCAGGTCATGCAGGTATTTCTGCACGATCACATAGCTCCCGCCGGCGAAGGCGCCATCCTCCTCGCCGATGATGGTCGCCTCCAGCGCCGCCTCGTCGACCGGGTTCTCGGTACCGTCGACGAAACCGATCAAGTCGCGGTCGTCGAAATATTTGAAGCCGTGCACCTCGTCGGCACTGGCGACGGCGTCCCCGATCCGCGCCATGATCTGCGTCGCCAGTTCGAAGCAAAGGTCCATGCGCTGGGCGCGAATGTGAAACAGGATGTCCCCCGGCGTCGAGACCGCGTGATGCCGCCCCTTTATCTCGCGGAAGGCATGCAGCTCCTTGGGCCGGGGTGTTCCGAAGAGCCGGTCCCACATCTGCGAGCCAAACCCCATCACGCAGGACAGCCGCCCCTCGAGATCCCGGAATCCCACCGCCCGCAGCAGTCCCGACAGATCCGCGCACAACGCCCGGATCGCCCCCTCGTGCTCCGGACCGGACTTGACGGTCACAACCAGGAAAATGGCACTGCGCGTAAGGGGAGTAACGACCGGCTGCGAAACGGTAGAGGGCAAACTCGACTCCATGCTTCTATTCATCCGCAGCCATCGCGTGAGCGGGCGATCAGAGACTCACGCCGACAACTCACCATATCCCGAGCCTTGCGCACAAGCCTCTCGACTCCTGGCGCTCATCGCGATGGGCCCGAGGTCGGTACCCCCGCAAGCCCCAGCAGCCCGGCGAGGGGCGACGGTTCCCTGGAGGCGGGCTCGTAGACGCAGGAAGCCGCCAGAATCGCCAGGCCCAGTATGCAAATCGTGATCCGTTTCATTGGAAACCTCACCGGGCGCGGCAATGCCGCGCCCTACGGGTTGCAGATGGAAAAGGCGGGCGAGACGAAGAGCTCCTCCCTCAGGCGAGGGAAAGCTCGACATTGATATTGCCGCGCGTCGCCTTCGAATAGGGGCAGGTCTGGTGGGCTTCCTCGACGATCGCCTGTGCGAGCTCGCGATCGAGGCCGGGCAGGCTGACCTTCAGGCGCGCCTGCAGGAAATAGGCGCCATCGGTGGTGCCGAGATCGACCTCCGTGTCCACGGCCGTGTCGGTCGGCAGCTTCAGCTTGCGCTTGCCGGCTGCGAGGCCCATGGCGCCGATGAAGCAGGCCGACCAGCCTGCCGCGAACAGCTGCTCGGGATTGGTGCCAGGCTGGCTGCTGCCGGGCGGCGACAGCTTGATGTCGAGCCGGGCATCGTCGCTGCGCGCAGCCCCATCCCGGCCACCGGTGGTGTGGGTCCGGCCTGTATAGAGAACCTTGTCGATCTTGGTCATGATACGCTCCTGTTCGTCTGGAGGCTGTCATGATCCATAACAGCCTCTGGGGTTGGCGATACCGCCATCTGCGGCATCGGAAAGACCGGAGTGTCTTGAAGGGAGCGTTTGTCCGCCATGTTTCCGAAAACCCCGGAAGTGTAACAAAGCGTAGCTTCCGGCGAGATCGACATGTTGGCATACCACGACGGCGGAAAATCGCGGCTGGCTCGGAGCGCCACGGGCCGACCCCGCCAACAAAAGGCGCAGCATTACGGTGAGGAGAAACACGTTCTCCCGATCGATACACCGCGAATGTCTTCAGAAAAACCTCGGGCCTTCACCGAATGGCGACTTCCGCCACCAGTCCCCCGCCGTCGCGGTTGTAGAGCCGGACCGTGCCACCGATGGTCCCTGCCAGTTGCTGGGCAATGGCAAGGCCGAGGCCCGTGCCGCCGGTCTCGCGATTGCGGGATTGCTCCAGGCGGAAGAAGGGCTGCATGGCCGCCTTCAGCATGTCTTCGGGTATGCCGGGGCCGCGATCCATCACCGCGATGACGGTCCGGCCATCGGCTTTGCGCTCCACGCCCACCTCGGCGGCACCGGCGAATTTCAGCGCATTGTCGATGAAGTTCGAGAGAATGCGCCGCAGCGCATGCGGCTTGGTCGAGGCGACGCCGTCGACATAACCGATGACGCTCACCGCCTTGCCGGTATCCTGATAGTCATAGGCGATGCTGTCGATGAAGGAGGCGAGGTCGATGCGGGCCGCCTTCTCGCCACTGCTGTGGGAGCTGCGGGCATAGGCGATGCCGTCCTGGACCAGGCGCTCGATCTCGCGCAGGTCTCGTACCAGCTTGTCCTTCTCCGGCGATTCATCGGCCATGTCGGCCCTGAGCCGCATGCGGGTGATCGGCGTTTGCAGGTCGTGCGAGATCGCGGCGAGAATCTGGACGCGTTCCTCCAGATAATGGGCGATGCGCTCGCGCATCCCGTTGAAGGCGCGGGCCGCATGGGCAACCTCGCTCGGGCCTTCCTCGCTGAGTGGTGCGCTCTTGCCGTTGGGATCGAGGGCCTCGGCGGCGGCGGCGAGAGCCCCGAGGGGCCGGATTGCCTGCCTGACGGCGAGCCAGGTACAGAGCAGCAGCAACGCCATCTGCAGGGCGAGGACGTAAGGCAGCCAGTCCGCGATCGGCATGACCCCGCGCGGCGTGATCTCGATGGTCAGCGGGCTGCCGTCGCTCAGGGTGAGATGGGCCTGCAGGCGCCCGCCCTCCCCCGGTATGGCTTCGATGCGCAGGGGGAAACGGGACCCTGCCGCGCTCTCCAGCTTGGCGGCGATCTCCTGGCCATGCCGGGAGGTGTTGGGCACACCGGCAAGGCCCGGCCCCAGAATGATGTTGTAATTGCCGCGGCTCAGCCAATCGGCCAGTTTCGGCCTCTCGCTCGCCGGCGTCCGGTCGAGAACCGCGATCGAGGTTGCCACATCGTCTTTCAACGTGCGCAGCATCATCTCCTTCGCCGATAAGTAGCGTTCGGCAGAAAGGACCGCGAAGGACAGGCCATTGGCGATCGCCAGCCCGGCGAGCAGGATCAGGAACAGCCGGGCGCGAAGGGTCGTCGGCCACAAGGCACGAAAGGCGCCGGCGATCACGTCCGGGGCTCCGAGATCTCGACGGGAACGGCGAGAACATAGCCTTCGCTGCGCACGGTCTTGATGTAGGTCGGCTCGCGGGCGTCGTCGCCGAGTCGCTGGCGCAGGCGGCTGACCAGAAGATCGATCGAGCGGTCGAACAGGTCCGCATCCCGTCCCTGGGTGAGGTTCAGGAGCTGGTCGCGGTTGAGCACGCGCTGGGGGTGATCGATGAAAACGCGCAGCAGCCGGTATTCGGCCCCGCTCAGTGCCACCTCCGTGCCCTGCCCGTCGAGGAGATGGCGGCCCACCGTGTCGAGCCGCCATTCACCGAAGGTCAGCAGCTGGCCGGCCTCGCTGATCTGCAGATTGGGCGGCAGCATCCGGGTTCGCCGCAGGACGGCGTTGATGCGCGCCAGCAACTCGCGGGCGGCAAAGGGCTTCGGCAGATAGTCGTCTGCGCCCATTTCCAGCCCGATGATCCGGTCCATCTCGTCGCTGCGGGCCGTCAGCATGAGGATCGGCGTCGCCTTGTGTTTTCCGGCCCGCAATTCGCGGCAGAGCACGAGGCCGTCCTGGCCCGGCATCATCACGTCGAGTACGATCAGGTCGACGGTATTGGCCTCGAGGAAGCTGCGCATCTGGCGTCCATCGGCAGCGACCGAGGCGCGAAGACCGTTTTTCTTCAGATAGCTCGACACCAGGTCGCGAATTTCGCTGTCGTCATCGACGATCAGTATGTGGTCGACATGTTCCATGCCCGAACTTCCTGCTTCCGCCGGTCAACTGATACCTGCACTCGAATGTGCCGATGCATTCGAGTCTGGCTATTACATTGCAATGCCGTGCCTTGCGAGCAATGCGCGTTTTGGTGAAGGCTCGTATTGCTCCAGCCCACCGGTTTCTGGCGAGGCAGTCGAATCGCAAGAAGGGTTTCGCCTGCTGAAAGCCCCACCCGATGCGCAGAAGCAGGGCCCACGGCACCGGACGGAACTAGACCAGCGCGATGTATCCTGGATATGTCCCACGCCGGCGCCTCCTGCATATGGATGTAGGATCCGGCGGGCACGGATACGTTGCGATACAATCGGAGCCCTTTTGGCGGCGCCTGACTTTTGAGCCCTCGCGTCGCCGCCGGGCCGGCGCCTACACTGCGGTACAAACGCCCACGGCTCCGGACACATTCACGATACTCGCGCACGCCACATCAGCCTCCTTGCTCGGCGGGCCTCCTCGCCCCCCGACCGCTCCCTCCGTTGCACAGGAGACAATGATGCTTCTTCTAGCCATTGCCTATTTCGGCGGCGTGCTGACCATTCTCAGCCCCTGCATCCTGCCCATTCTCCCTTTCGTCTTCGTCGGAACAGGGCTGCCTTTCCTGCGCGGCACGCTGCCCATGCTCTTCGGCATGGCCTTTACCTTCGCGCTGGTAGCGACCCTGGCCGCCGTCGGCGGGAGCTGGGCCATCCAGGCCAATGAGTTCGGGCGCCTGGCTGCGCTCGCGCTTCTGGCCATATTCGGCCTGAGCCTGATCTCGCCGCGCCTCGCCGGTGCTGTCACCCGGCCGATTGCCGACCTCGGCAACCGGCTGCACGGCACCTCGGCCGCCTCGGGAGCCCGGACGGCCGGCAGTTCGTTCATCCTCGGCGTGGCAACGGGCCTGCTCTGGGCGCCCTGCGCCGGGCCGATTCTCGGCCTGGTCCTGACCGGCGCGGCTCTTCAGGGTGCCAATATCGAGACGACGCTGCTGCTGCTCGCCTATGCCGGCGGCGCCGCCACCTCGCTGGCCGGCGCCCTCCTGGTGGGCGGCAGGCTCCTTGCAGGCATGAAACGTTCGCTCGGCGTCAGCGAGCGTATCCGCCAGGGTCTCGGCGTAGCCGTGCTCGCCGGTGTCGGCACCGTTGCTTTCGGCCTGGACACCGGCCTGCTGGCGCGGCTCTCCTATGCCAGCACGGCGAGCATCGAGCAGGCCATTCTCGACAGGCTGCATGTGGACCCGCAAACGGCCATGGCGTCTGGTCTCGCCAGCGGCGGCATGCTGATCGCGAGCGCCAAGGCACAGACGCCCTTCCGCAGCAATCTCCCCGTCGAGGGCCAGGCTCCCTCGCTCGACGGCGCCGTCGCCTGGCTGAATTCGCCCCCGCTCACCACGGAGCAACTGCGCGGCAAGGTGGTGCTCGTCGATTTCTGGACTTATTCCTGCATCAACTGCATCCGCACCACCCCCTATATCCGCGCTTGGGCGGACAGATACAGGGATCAGGGGCTGGTCGTGATCGGTGTGCACGCACCCGAATTCGCCTTCGAAAAGAAGCTCGACAATGTCAGGCAGGCGGTCAAGGATTTCGGCATCGTGTATCCGGTAGCCGTCGATAACGATTATCGCATCTGGCGCGCCTTCCAGAACAGCTATTGGCCAGCCTTCTACCTGATCGATGCCCGCGGCCAGATCCGCTACCACAATTTCGGCGAGGGCAATTACCGCCAGACCGAACAGGCGATCCAGGATCTGCTGCGGGAAGCCGGCAGTAGCGGGCCGGCGAAAGAGGCGGCCGCCCCGGCGGCGAAGGGGGCGGAAGCCAGTCCCGACCTCGCCAATCTCGGTTCGCAGGAGACTTATCTGGGCTATGGCCGGGCCGACAATTTCGCCTCGGCGGAGCGCGTGTCGCCTGACGCGGCCCGAGACTATTCGGTGACGGATCCCGGGCTCAATCAATGGGGCCTTCAGGGCACCTGGACCGTCGGCGCAGAACGGGCGGTGCTCGACAAGCCGGGAGGCGGCATCGTCTACCGCTTCAGCGCCCGTGACCTGCATCTGGTGCTGGGCCCCGGTGCTGCCGGCAAGCCCGTGCGCTTCCAGGTCACCGTCGACGGCAAGGCGCCCGGCCCCGACCACGGGGCCGATATCGATGCCCAGGGAAACGGCCTGGTCACCGAAACGCGGCTCTACCAGCTCGTGCGGCAGTCCGGAGGAGTGGAGACCCGGACTTTCGAGGTCCGCTTTCTCGACCCGGGTGTCGAGGCCTATGCCTTCACCTTCGGATGACCGCCTTCCGCTTCAGTCGCCATCCGCCGTCCGGACGCGCTGTTCCACGTCCCGATACGGGGTGACGCCGACGCGACGGCAAAAGCGGGGCTTCCCTTCAAAATTTTTCTTGAACATCCGTTCCCGAATGTTTAAAGGATCGACATGGCAAGATTGCGGGAATTCGATACCGACGCCGCGCTGGACGCAGCGATCGGCGTGTTCAGGGAACATGGGTTCGAAGGCAGTTCGGCCCAGATGCTCGTGGATGCCATGGGTATCGGCCGGCAAAGCCTCTATGCTGCCTTCGGCGACAAGTGGCAGCTCTATTGTTCGGCCGTGCGCCGCTATGGGTTGGGAGAATGCTCTGCCCATTTCGATGCCCTGCGCAGTGGCGCGCGCGGCATGGATGGCATCAAGGCGATGCTGCGCCGGGTGGTCAATACGGCCGATCAGGCCTGTCTCGGCACCGGTTCGGTCTGCGAGTTCGGTGCGTCCCGCGCCGATCTCGCCGAGATCAATGCATCGCTGGCCCGTAGCCTGAGCGGCGCCATTGCCGGCCGGGTGCGGGACGCCCAGCGCGAGGGCGACGTCGCCGCCGACCTCGATCCGGAAAGGACGGCCGAATTTCTGATCGCCAGCATCTCCGGCATACGCATTGCCGGGCGCAGTGGCGCCGACCGTCGGATTCTGGCCAGCCTGGCCGAAATGGCCTTGAGGGCCTTGCATTAGATTTTTTTGCTGAATTCAGGAACGATCATTCAACATTGGAGACAGGTAATGAAAGCCATCGTCATGAACGGAATCGGCGGAAGCGACAGGCTGTGCCATGTCGAGCGCGCTGAGCCGGTGCCCGGTCCCGGTGAAGTCCTGGTCGAGGTCGCCTTTGCCGGCGTCAATTTCATGGATATCGGCGTCAGGCAGGGCATGGCTTGGACCGAGATGCCTAATCCGAAGATTCTCGGTGTGGAAGGGGCAGGCCGCGTCCTCGCACGAGGTGACGGCGTCGAGGAGTTCAAGCCCGGTCAGCGCGTCGCCTGGGTCTACGCCCCAGGCAGCTATGCGGAACGGATCGCCATCCCCTCCCGTGCGCTGGTGCCTGTGCCCGACGCCATCGATGACCGGACGGCCGCCTCGATCATGATGCAGGGTCTTACGGCCAGTCACTTCGCCACCGACTTCTATCCGGTTCAGCCCGGCGACATCGCCTTCGTCCACGCGGCGGCCGGGGGCGTGGGGTTGCTGCTGACCCAGATCGTCAAGCTGCGGGGCGGCCAGGTCATCGGGCGGGTTTCGACGCCGGACAAGGTGGCCATGGCGAAGGCGGCCGGCGCCGACCATGTCATCGTCGATGCCGAAGGGCGGTTTGCCGAGGACGTCCTGCGCCTGACCAGGGGGGAAGGCGTCTCTGTCGTCTATGACGGCTCCGGCCCTGCCACCTTCCAAGGTTCGCTCGACATCTTGCGCCGGTCCGGCACGTTCTGCTGGTATGGCCCGGTTCTGGGCGGCCCGGGCCCACTCGACATCATGAACCTGCCGAGGAGCATCAAGATCGGCTACGCAGTCTTTTTCGATCATATCCATACGCCCGAACTGCTGCGCATGCGCTCGGCCCGACTGTTCGACTGGCTGGCCGAGGGCAAGCTCGCGATTCGGATCGGCGGCGAATATCGATTGGCGGACGCAGCCAAAGCCCATGCGGACATGGAAAGCCGCAGGACCACCGGCAAGCTGCTGCTCGTCCCCTGACACCGGGGGCCTGCCGTCCGAGGCTCCCCGGGCCTGATGCAGCAGCACCGGCCCGGCGGCTATCCGCAACTTGGTCTTTCCTTGCCGGGCCGCGCCATGCTTTGCTGAGACGAAGCCGAAAAGGAGACTGGCATGGGCGCAGACGGCATTTCCGCATTCGCAACAGCGGCCGAACTCGGCCGCCTGCTGGCAGAAGGGCGCACCACCTCCGAAGCCATCGTGGGCCGCGCCCTGGCGCGCATCGCCGCCCATGACGGCGCACTCCATGCCTTTGTCGGCGTCTTTGCGGAGGAGGCGCTCCAGGCCGCTGCCGCGTCCGATCAGCGCCGCCGTCGCAGCGAGACGCGGGGTTTTCTCGATGGCGTGCCCTATGCCGCCAAGGACTTGTTCCATGTCAGGGGCCGGCCGACAAGGGCCGGCTCCAGGGCTCTCGGCGCCGAGCCCCAGCCTGTGACGGCCAACGCCGTGACGCGCCTCTCGGAGGCCGGCATGGTGCTCGTGGGCAAGGTGCAGACCGTCGAATTCGCCTTCGGCGGCTGGGGTACCAACCATGTCACCGGCACGCCGCTCAATCCACGCGATCCGGACGTGCCCCGGGCACCCGGCGGCTCTTCCAGCGGCTCGGGCGTGGCGGTCGCTGCCGGCCTGGTTCCGGCGGCGCTCGGTACCGACACCGGCGGCTCCATCCGCAATCCCGCCGCCATGTGCGGCATCGTCGGCCTGAAGACCACCGTCGGCCGGATCGGGCGCGGGGGCCTCATGACGCTCGCCCCTTCGTTCGACAGCGTCGGTCCCCTCACCCGCTCGGTCGAGGACGCCGCTTTGCTGTTTGCCGCCATGGCCGGGCGGGACCCGCTCGATCCGGCGACATTCGGCGTGCCGCCGGTCGCCTTGTCGAGCGCACCGGAGCAGGACCTTGCCGGGCTTCGCCTGCGCATCCCCGCCGCGGCAGACCTTGCCGCCGTCGAGCCCCCGGTGCTCGAGCGGTTCCGGGCGGCACTCGCCGATCTCGCGGCACTCGGCGCCGATATTCGTGAAAAGGCGATGCCCCGGCCCCCGGAAGCCTATATGGCGCTGACCGGCGAGCTGATGTCAGCCGAATCCTGGCACCAGCTCGGCCGTTATGCCGGGCCGGACGACAGTCCGGTGCATCCGGACGTACGGTCGCGCATCCTCAAGGGCAAGGAGATCGACGGCGCCCGCTACCAGGACCTGCTGGAGCAGCGGCGCGCCGCACAGATCGAGTTCGCCGCTTATCTGGAGGGCGCGGACGCGCTGCTTACACCCACAGCCCCGATCCTGCCGCCACCGCTGGCCGAGATCGACGAGACGAAGACGCCGCTCGGCACCTTCACGCGCTTCGTCAACCTGATCGATATGGCCGCACTCAGCATCCCGACCGGCTTGGCCGGGAGCCGCCTGCCGACCGCCCTGCAGATAGCAGTGCCGCGTTTCGAGGAAGCGCTGGCCCTGCGCATCGGCCGGGCGCTGGAAATCAGCCGCGGCGGACTGTTCGAGCCGCCGCCCGCCTATCAAGCGCCCTGAGCCATGCCGTCGCGCGAAAGATCGACCGATCACCACGCGAGGCCGGGTGTTCGGACCTTCCCCTTTCAAGGCGTTCGACACCATTGAGCTTTTGTGCCTGTCGTTGAAGTAATTCCAATAGGTTTCGGGCAGAGAGCAAACACCTTGAAAGAGGTGGTCTTCAGACCTGCTCTCCAAAACTGTCACTCCGGGCGATGATCTTCCTTGAGGCAGGCCTTTCATGACCCGGTCTTATTCCCCGCTCGCATAGAGCCAGCGTGCCACCAGCGCATCGGTATCCGTGCCGAAATCGTCGCGCTCGCCTTCGGAAAAGACGGTGCCGTTCTTCACCACATAGACGTAATCGGTGATGGCGAGCGCGGCGCGAATGTCCTGGTCGACCAGCAGCACCGCCTTGGACAGGTCGCGCGCCAGGCCCTGGACGATGTCGTAGATGGTCTCGCTGGTCTGCGGGTCGACGCCGGCCGTGGGTTCGTCGATCAGGTAGACGGAGGGGTCGGCCAGCAGGCTGCGGGCGATCTCGACCTGCCTCTGCTGGCCGCCGGAAAGCTGGCCGGCCGGCTGGCTGCGTTTCTCCCGGATGACGGGAAAGCGCTGATAGGCGCTATCGAGACGCTCGGCCAAGACCTGCTTCCTCGGCCTCGCATGCCACAGGCCCAGCTTGAGATTGGCCTCCACCGACAGGTGGGGAAACAGGCTCGGCCGCTGCGGCAGATAGGCGACGCCAAGGCCGAGCATCCGGAAGGGCGGGCTGCCGGTGATGTCCCTGGTGCCCAGCAGCACGCGGCCGGCGCTGGGGCGCAGGAAGCCGAACAGGGATTTCAACAGGGTCGACTTGCCGGTGCCGTTCGGTCCGACCACGCAGGATATGCGGCCGGGCCAGGCCTTCACCGACAGACCGCGCAGAATGTCGATGTCGCCGGTATAGCCGGCGACGAGATCCTCGCAGGCCAGCAAGCCGGGCATATCGCTCCAGCGTGGCTCGACAGGCACGGAGGCAGTGGCCGAATTCATCTCAGGAGCCTCCCATGCGCGTGCCGGTATAGGCGCGGACCACTTCGGGATTGCGGAGCACGTCCGAAACGGCGCCATCGGCGATTTTGCGGCCCCGCGCCATCACCAGCACGCGCGTGACGACCGAGCGCACGGCATCGAGATTGTGGTCGACCAGCACGATGGTGTGGCCGTCCCGGTTCAGGCTGCGGATATGTTCGACGATCTCGTCGAGCAGGCGCGGATGCACGCCGGCGAAGGGCTCGTCGAGCAGGAGCAGATGCGGCCGCAGCATCAGCGCGCGGCCGAGTTCCAGAAGCTTCTGCTGGCCGCCGGAGAGCGCGCGCGCATACTGGTCGGCAAGGTGCTCGAGCCTGAGGAAGGCGAGCACGCCGCGGGCGCGCTCCTCGGCCGTCCGACGGCGTTCCGACGCGTCCGACAGGGCGGGAACGATCAGGTTCTCCATCACCGTCATGCGCCGGAACAGCCGCGGCACCTGGAAGGTGCGCGCAATGCCGCGGCGGGCATAGAGATGGGCTGGCTGGCCGGCCATGTCGGTGCCGTCGACCTCGATGCGCCCGCCATCAGGCTTCAATGCTCCCGTCACCATGTTGATGGTGGTGGTCTTGCCCGAACCATTGGGGCCGATCAGGCCCAGTATCTCGCCGCGCCGCAGGGCAAAGGATAGATCCTCGACGGCATGAATGCCGCCGAAATGCTTGGCGAGGCCGCTGATGGAAAAGAAGGCTGCGCTTTCATTCGGCATGGCGTTTCCCGGCTGGTTGGCCTGCCTGCACGGACCGGCGTGCCCGGCCCCAGCGCTCGATCATCGGATAAAGGCCGTTCTGGGCGAAGCGTTGCACCAGGATCAGCACCAGCCCCATCAGGACGAAGCGCCATTCGCCATAGGCCCTGAGGAATTCGGAGAGCACGAAAACGACGACGGCGCCGATGACCGCGCCGGGCAGGCTCTCGATACCCCCGATCACTGCCATGGCGATCACCAGGCCCATCTCCGGCAGGATGGCGATGTTGGGCGTGAGAATGCCGATGAAATGCCCGTAATAGATGCCGGCCACGGCCGCGATCATGCTGGTGACGACGAAGACCAGGATCTTGTAGCGGGTCGTGTCGATGCCGCTGGCGCGCGCAGCGCCTTCGTCCTCGCGAATGGCGCGCAGGAACAGGCCGACGCGGGTCGCCAGCAGGCCGTTCATCGCCAGCATGGCAGCGACCACGAGGCCGAGCCCCAGATAGTAATATGGCAGATCGGACCGGCCGGCGAACAGGGTCGGCACCGGTAGGCCGAGCATGCCGCGGGTAATGCCCTCCTCGGCCACCAGCACCATGCGAAAGATCTCCGCGAGGGCGAGCGTGAACAACGCCAGATAGGGGCCGGACAATCGCAGCACCAGGGCGCCGATCAGCGCGCCGGCGATCGCGGCGAGGAGGACGGCCAGCAGCATGGAGAGGGCGAGCGGCAGGCCGAGCAGGCTCGTGCCGAGAGCCGAGGCATAGCCGCCGAGGGCAGCGAAGGCGACATGGGCGAAGGAGAACTGCCCGGCAAAACCGGCCAGCATGGCCCAGCTCGCCGCCAGCAGGGCGTAGTACCAGGCGATGGCGCCGACATGGATCCAGTAGGTGCCGGCGCCGAGCGGGGCGAGCAGCGCGGCGATCAGCAGGATCGCCTGGACGGCCTGGGACAGGGAGAAGCGCACCGTGGTCCTCCCCAGCCTATTCAAGGCGCAGATGAGAACGGCCGAAAAGGCCGGTCGGCCGCAGCAGCAGCGTGATGACGAGCAGCAAGGCGCCGAAAGCCTGGGTATAGGCCAGCGCCCGGTTGGGATCGGGCAGGTAGCCGACTCCGAGGCTCTGAACGAGGCCGAGCAGGATGCCGCCGATGATCGAGCCGCCGACCGAGCCCATGCCGCCGAGCACGATGATGATGAAGGCTTGCACGCCGGGCAGGTCGCCCATCGAGGGCGAGAGCGCGAAGACCGGGGCGATCAACGCCCCGGCGCCGCCGGCGAGGGCCGAACCGAGCCCGAAGGCGACGGTGTACATGCGATGCGGGTCGATCCCGATGACGGCGGCGGACTCGCGGCTCTGGCTGACGGCATCGAGCGCCTGGCCCAGCGTGGTGCGCTTGAGAAAGAGGGCCAGCCCAACCAGCAGGATCGCCGCGACGACGGCCGCGATCAGGCGGTCATAGGGCAGGATCAGCGGCCCGGCGATCAGAACCCCCGCCATGAAGGAGGGCGGCGATTTGGCGAACGGTCCGAAGACGACGAGACCCAGATTGGTGAGCAGGATGGTAAGCCCGAAGGTGACGATGATGGCGTATTCGTCCTTGCGCTCTACCTTGTCGGTATACATCGGCGCGATCACCAGCCGCTCGAAGGCCACGCCGAACAGGAACAGGGCGATCATCGCGCCGATGACGCCGAGCAGCGGATGCAGGCCGAGGCCGGTAATCAGGTAGTAGGAGGCGTAGCCGCCCAGCATGTAGAGCGAGCCATGGCCGAAATTGACCACCTTCAGCACCGAGAAGACCAGCGTCAGGCCCGAGGCGATGAGCGCGTAGATGAGGCCGATCACCAGCCCGTTCACGGCGAGGAGAAGAAAATAGCTCATGATCGGCTTACGTCTCCCGCCACTCATTTCCAACTTCGCAAACGCAGCCTGTCATTGCCGGCGCGGCTACAGGCGGCGGGAGGGGAATCCAGGGGTCACAGGCATACCGCATGCCCGGGGTCCCCTTCCCCTCGCCCTCTCTCGCTACACTCGTAAGTGGCTCGGCCGGGGATGAAAGCTCAAATTCTCCAGACGTCCGGCGCACCCTCAAGGCAGGATCTTGTCCGTGGTCGCCCAGTTCTTGGGATAGACGATGGCCGCCTCCTCCGGGCTCTGGTTCTCCGCGGTGTATTGGATGATGGTGAACGGCACATCCATGAATTGGTGGAAGGCCCAGGCCGGCGACTTGGTCGCCGGAAAGTTGTAGGTGGCGTTTGCGCCTTCGAACTTCACCGCCTCCAGGGCCTTGACGATGGCGCCGCGATCGGCGGACCCGGCCTTGCGGATGGCTTCGACCACCACGCCGAGCGTGTCATAGGCCTCCAGGGCGACGCCGGTGGGCGCCCGCTTGTAGCGCTCGGTGAAGGCCGTCACGAAGGCCTTGGCCTTGTCGTTCCATTGCGACTTCGGCTGGGCGACATTGACGATCAGGAGGTTCTTGGCGCAGCTGCCCGTGACCTCCCAGACCTCCTTTTGCAACAGGCCTGACGAGCCGACCAGTTTGGTCTCGGCCGTCGGGGCGAGGCCGAGCTGGCAGGCCTGTTTCACCAGCTGGTACTGGGCCTGGCCGGCGATGACCATCTGGATGGCGTCGGGGCGCGGGCTCTGGCTCATCAGGCGCAGCAAGGCAGGGGTGAAATCCTGCTGGTTGAGGTCGATCGTCACCAGTGTATTGGCGACGTTCTTGGCCTGGAGCTCATTGGCGATGATCTTGGCGCCACCCTGGCCGAAATCGGTATTCTCGGCAATGATCGCGACGTTCTTGAAGCCCTGTTCCGCCGTCCAGTCCGCGGCCTTGACGTAGACCAGCGAGTTGGCGGGGGAGACACGGAAGACTTCCGGATATTGCTTGGCGGTGACGTCGTCGGCCCAGACATCGGTGCCGACCCAGGGCACGCCATATTTGTGCGCCTCTTCGATTTCCGCGAGCGCCACGGAGGAATGGAACTCCCCGAAGATCGCCGACACATTGTTCTTGGTGATCAGCCGGACCGCCGCCGCGCTGCCTTCCGCCGGCTGGCCCTTGGTGTCCTCATAGGTGACCTGGAGCTGACGGCCGAGCACGCCGCCGGCCTTGTTGATCTCGTCGACCCCGAGCTGCACGGCCCATTGCATCTCCTGCCCGCCGGAATAATTGCCGGGCGGCGACAAGGGGCCAACCCAGCCGAGCGCGATGGGTTCCTCGGCCAGAACCGGCGTCACGGCCAGCGAGGCGGCGAGAATTGCGAGCGCCCCGAGACGCCTGCGGATCGAGCGGTTCATGCCGATGTCCCCCTTCCTGCTTGTATTTTTCTCAGACAATTACACCCGTTCGTGAATTGCAATAAAAATCGCTCCCGCAACGCAAGGTCCGGGGGATGCTCAATAATGCCGCCTCATGTGCTGCACAGGTAAGATAGTGGTCGCTTCGAACTCGGCCTGCTTCTGGTAAGCAAAGCCATCTTTCTTGTGAGACTTGCTGGGAAACATCCACAGCCAGGTCGCTCAATCCTTTCGGCGCGATTGACCGAACCTATCGCAGGGCGTCCCGGATCCCTTTACAGTCCATTGTTGCCTGGTGCCGAAGCGGCACTTTCTGGTCCGCGGCAATCCGGGCCGTCAGCGGCGTTCCGGCGCCCGCTCGATGGCAGGCGCCGGGGAGAGCTGCCTCAGCGCAGCGACCGGAAGGCAGCGCGGACTTCCTGCACGAAGAGGTCCGGCTGTTCCCAGGCCGCGAAATGGCCGCCATTCCCAGCCTCGCTGAAATAGACCAGGTTGTGATAGCAGCGCTCCGCCCAGCTGCGGGGGGCGCGATAGATCTCGCCCGGGAAGACCGTCACGGCCACCGGCAGCTCGGGAATGTCGACGGCGTTGAAATTGTTGGAATGGTCTTCCCAATAGATGCGCGCCGCCGAAGCGCCCGTCTGAGTCAGCCAGTAGAGGGAGATGTCGTCCAGCATCTCATCTTTGGTCAGCACCTTCTCCGGATCGCCGCCGCTATAGGTCCAGGTGGCGAATTTCTCATACATCCACGCGGCCATGCCCACCGGCGAATCCACCAGGGAATAGCCGATGGTCTGCGGACGGGTGACCATCATGGTCGCGTAGCCCGAGCTGTCCTTGTAGAAGACATCGAGAGCGTCGAAGGCCCGCCGCTCGTCCGGCGTGAGGCTTGCCGGCGCCTGGCCGCCCGCCGTCAGGATCGCAGCGATCTCCTTGGGCACCGTGCCCGGCATGTTGACATGGATGCCGATCAGACCGGGCACCTTCTGCAGGGCCATGCGGTGGGAAATCACCGAGCCGCAATCGCCGCCCTGCGATACATAGCGCTCATAGCCCAGGCGCCGCATCAGCACGGACCAGGCGCGGCCGATATGGTCGGAACCCCAGCCCTTGGCCGTCGGCTTGCCCGAGAAGCCGAAACCGGGGATCGAGGGAACCACCAGGTGGAAGGCGTCGTCGGCCTTCCCGCCATATTTGGTGGGATCGACCAGCGGATCCATCACCTTCATGAATTCCAGTATCGAGCCCGGCCAGCCATGGGTCATGATCATCGGCATGGCATTGGGGTGGGGCGAGCGGATATGGATGAAATGGATGTCGAGGCCGTCGATCTGCGTCACGAACATCGGCAGCGCATTGAGCCTGGCTTCCACCTTGCGCCAGTCATAGGAGGACGCCCAATAGGCGACCAGCGGCTTCAGCCTTTCCAGCGGCACCCCTTGCGAGAAATCCGACACCGTTTCTTCCGGCCAGCGCGTGGCGTTCAGGTGCCGGCGCAGGTCCACGATGTCCGCCTCGGCGATGGAAACCTTGAAGGGCCGGACATCACTTCCGGCCTCCGCCGCGTAGAGCGCGGTGGGAATCAGACCGACGAGCGCCGCAGCGGCGGCCGATTGCAGCAGGCTGCGCCGGGACGTGTCGAAATCATTTAAAGGCATGTTGGTCAAGGGCATGGGGCAACTCCATTCATTTCACGGCAGCCCTGCTGCCGGTGCCCCGTCTTTGGCGATGCCATGTTTGCCCGATATGTCTCCGCCGCCCCCGATCGGCATCCTGCTGTATCCGGCCGGCCCGCAGATACATTGCCATACAGGCGGCGCCCGCCCGGGAGGCCCGGACCAGCAGCGGCAGCGGGCCGATTGTATCATTGTGTATCGCGGGGGATGGGGCTTACACAGCCTTTCAAATCCAGCCGATGGCGACATAAGGCCGATACAGTCTTGCGGCTTTTTACGGCCACAACTTCAGCAATCGGGATTCAGTCGATGTCGGAACAAATCGATCAATCGCGCCGCGGCCTGCTCGGCACCATGGCGTTCGGCGCCGTTCTCGCCCAGCTCGGCGCGATCGGCGCCGCCAGCGCGCAAACCAACGCCACCCCGGCCGCATCCGGCCGCGGCGCCCACACCTCCTTCACCTCGCTCAAGCAGATCAAGGCCGGTGTGCTCGACGTCGGTTATGCCGAGGCCGGGCCGGCCGATGGCGCTCCCATGCTGCTGCTTCATGGTTGGCCCTATGACATCCACAGCTATGTCGACGTGGCGCCGATCCTGGCGGCGGCCGGCTACCGCGTGATCGTGCCCTATCTGCGCGGCTATGGCAGCACCCGCTTCCTGTCGTCCGACACGCCGCGCAATGGCCAGCAGGCAGCGCTGGGGAGCGATGTCATCGCCTTCATGGACGCACTGAAAATCGAGAAGGCGGTCATCGGCGGCTATGATTGGGGTGCCCGTACGGCCGACATCGTGGCTGCCCTCTGGCCCGAACGCTGCAAGGCCCTGGTCTCGGTGAGCGGCTATCTCATTGGCAGCCAGGCATTGAACAAGGCCCCCCTGCCCCCAAAGGCGGAACTGCAGTGGTGGTACCAGTTTTATTTCGCCACGGACCGCGGCGAAGCCGGCTATGCGAAATACACCCATGATTTTGCCCGGCTGATCTGGGAGCTCGCCTCGCCGCAATGGAAGTTCGACGATGCCACCTTCGCCCGCTCGGCGCAGGCCTTCGACAATCCCGACCATGTCGCGGTCTCGATCCACAATTACCGCTGGCGGCTCGGCCTGGCGCAGGGCGAAGCCAAATATGACGCGCTGGAAAAGAAGCTCGCCACCCTGCCGACGATCGCCGTGCCGACGATCACCATGGAAGGCGATGCCAATGGCGCGCCTCATCCGGAACCGGCCTCCTATGCCAAGCGGTTCTCCGGGCGCTACGAGCATCGCCTGATCACCGGCGGCATCGGCCACAACCTGCCGCAGGAAGCCACTGAAGCTTTCGCCAAGGCAATGCTCGACGTCGCCCGTTTCTGAGCCGGACCAAGGACCTCCATGATGAAGACATCAATGATCATGCCCCTGGCCGGGGGCCTTCTGGTGGCGGCTGTCGTCGCCACGGCCGGGGCACTCGCCCAAAACACCGACAATGCCGCGAATAAAGCGGCAGAATCCCCCGCGCCCCCATCAGGGAATGCATCCAAGCCGGCTTCGCCGATCTATGGCGTCACTATCCCGGACGGCTACCGGCAATGGGAACTGGTTGCACCGGCGCTGGAGCACGAGCCCCTCAACGAGCTGCGCACCGTCCTCGGCAACAAGACCGCGCTCGATGCCTATCGCGCCGGCACCCTGCCCTTTCCCGACGGGACGGTACTGGTCAAGCTTGCTTGGAAATATGTTCAGTCACCCGAATTCGAATCCGCCTTGGTCCCGGGACAGGCGACCACAGTGCAGGTCATGGTCAAGGATTCCAAGAAATATTCCGCTACCGGCGGCTGGGGCTTCGGGCGCTTCGTCGACGGCAAGCCGGTGGACGAGGCCCAGCACGAGACCTGCTTTGCCTGCCACGAGGCGCGCGTGAAGGCGCGTGACTATGTCTTTACCAAGCTGGCGCCATAAAGCGCCTTGCTCCAGAGGGTCCGGGAATTTCCATGCCGTTTCATCTCATCCTGTTCGTCGTCGCCGCCTTTGCCTGGCGCCTGCTCACGCTCGCGATTTCGACGCGGCACGAAAAGGCCCTGAAGAAGCACGGCGCGACGGAATATGGCGCGAAGAACAGCATCCTCCTCGCGATCTTCCACGTGCTCTATTACATCTGCGCAGTCGTGGAGGCGGCGGCCGGCACGCGTGAGCCGAACACGCTCTTATCCGCCGGCGGCATCGTCATTTACATCGCTTCCGCCCTCGTCCTGGTCTCGGTGATCCGCTCGCTTGGCGGGCTATGGACGATCAAGATCATCATCAGCCCCCAGCATCGGCGCGTCCAAAGCGGCCTGTTCTCGCTCGTGCGACACCCCAACTACTTTCTGAACATCCTGCCGGAACTCATTGGTTTTGCTCTAGCTCTTAACGCCTATTGGACGCTGGTGATCGGCATTCCCCTTTATCTCGTCCCCCTGGTGACCCGCATACGGCAGGAGGAGGCTGCGATGCGAGAGACCTTCGCCCCCGATCTGTAACAGCCCTATTTCATCGCCGCATCCGGCGTCAGGAGCGGCGGCAACCTGAAGGAACATCCGATGAAGAACTTCGTGAAGGGGCTGGCCGTCGCCGGCGCCCTGCTGCTGAGCGTGCCCGCGCTGGCCGAGACCGCCAAGCCGACCGTCGTCCTCGTGCATGGCGCCTTTGCCGATGCCTCGAGCTGGAACGGCGTGATCCAGCGCCTCGAAAAGGATGGCTACCCCGTCGTCGCGGCTGCCAATCCGCTGCGCAGCGTGCGCGGTGACGCGGACTCCGTAGCCAGCGTGATCGACAGCATCAAGACGCCTGTGGTCCTGGTCGGCCACTCCTATGGCGGTTCCGTCATCAGCGAGGCCGCCACCGGCAAGACCAACGTCCAAGGCCTCGTCTATGTCGCCGCCTTCGCGCCCGATACGGGCGAGACCGCCATCGGCCTCACTGGAAAATTCCCCGGCTCGACGCTCGGGCCGACGCTTGCTCCGCCGGTGCCGATCCCGGGGGGCGGCAAGGATCTCTATATCCAGCAGGCGAAATTCCCCGCCCAGTTTGCCGCGGATGTCCCGGCGGGCGAGGCGAAGCTGATGGCCGCCACGCAGCGGCCGATCGCCGAGGCCGCACTGGGTGAAGCCTCGACCGAACCCGCCTGGAAGACGATTCCCTCCTGGTTTGTCTATGGTGACAAGGACCGCAACATCCCGCCGCAGGCCCTCGCCTTCATGGCCGAGCGGGCCCATTCCAAGCAGACCGTCGTGGTCAAGGGCGCCTCGCATGTGGTGATGGTCTCGAACCCCGCAGCCGTTGCCAAGCTGATCGAGACGGCGGCGCAGGCCGCACCGGCCAAATAAACCGGAAATCGGCGCCGACAGCAAACGGACGGGCGACGAACTATTCGCCCGTGCCGCCTGCCTCAATTGTCCCGCGCGGCCCTGACGACACGCCCGAGGAACTCGACCAGCCGCGGCTCGAACCGTTCGCCAAGCAGGCACAGGCAGTCATGGCGGTCGTAGATGATCTCATAGCCGAGCTTTTCGAGAAACTCGCCGATCGCCTGAGAAGCCTCGGCCGAGAGCGCGACATGCTCGAACAGGATCGCCGAAGGGCGGTGGCGGTCGAAATCAAAAGTGCGCAAGACGATGTCGTCGCAGCCCTCGACATCGACCACCAACAGGTCCGCCATCTCGAATCCGGTTTCCCGGCAGAGCGAGTCGAGCCGGCGCGTTACCACCGGCACGGTCTCGATCATGCCGGGCAGATCATCATATTTGAGCTCGTGCATCATGATCGTCGGCAATGAGAAGCTGCTCAACACGTCCTCGCCGCGGACAATGTGGAAGTCGCGCCTGCCCTCCTCCGACCAGATCGCCTCGCCGCGAAAAACCAGGCCCTGGCATGTGCTGTAATGGGCCCGCAGTCTTTCCATTGCAGCCGGTACCGGCTCGACCAGCAGTCCACGCCATCCGCCCTGGATGACATGCCGGCTGATGGGATCGCCCCGCTCTCCGTCATTGGCGCCGACCTGCACGAAGGTGACCGGCTCCCCGTCGGGCCTGATCACGGCAAGCACATAGTCGACGATCTCGGCAAACACGAACTTGGTGTTGCGCGGCTCCTTCTTGCAGAACACCGAACTCGAAAGGCCGGCAACGCCGGGATAGGCAGGTCGGTTCATCGCAATTCGTCACTTTCTTTCATCGTGGTGAGCGGCATGCCACTCCGCAGGCGATGAGCCCTCGGGTGCGACTGCGTGCCGGGCGCCGGCGGCTGGTTGGAGACTGGACCGAGACGTTGCCTCCGCCATCCACGACCGCCGGGAAGATGCGGCACCATAGAAAACCGCTGCCGAGATTACCAGGGTAACGCCAATCTTGGGGTTGCGGTGGACACTGTGCCGGCCGCAATGTCTCACGCCGCGTCACGATTGCCAGGCTTAAGAGGCACGGGACATGCGCGTTACGGCAAGCCACGCGAGAAGGATCCGAGCATGGTTCGTGAAAGCGAAATCCGGCGAAACGAGGTGGCGGTCATCCCTCCCGAGCCGAGCGATGCGGGGCTGATATTCATCGGCCGGATACGGACGCCATGGACGTCCAGGCTGATGGCCCCGCGGCAGGGCCGGCCCGACGGACCGGTCTGCCGTATCGAGATCTTCGAGCCATGGCAGGCAGCGCTCGACGGCATCGAGCGCTTCGAACGCCTGGAAGTCCTCTACTGGCTGCACCTGTCGCGCCGCGACCTTGTCCGCCAGAGCCCAGGCGACAACGGCACCACCTATGGCACATTCGCACTCCGCTCGCCGGTCCGCCCGAACCCGATCGGCACCTCGATCGCCATGCTGGTGGCCCTTGAAGGATCAACGCTACTGGTCCGAGGGCTCGATTGCCTCGACGGCACTCCCTTGCTGGATCTCAAGCCCGATCGCACCCTGTTCAAGCCGATCGCACCGGAGCAACCGGGCGATCGGCAGACGCAGGCTTGAGCGGCATTTCACCTCGCAGTCAAAGGCATGAGGAGGGTCGATCTGGAAAGGCCCGCAATTCGTTCTTCATCGCCCCCCTCACGGTCTCGACACGATCAACCGCAGGGACCCTTCAAAGAAGGGCTGGCGGCGCAGGTCGCCGTATCGGTCGTCCCAGGTGCCATCCTCGAGGTCGCGGCTGAGATCGGCAACGAAACGCTCGCCGACGGCAGGTTCGACGAAGCTCCAGGCCGAGTTGGCAAGCCGCGCGCCAGGGTCGAGAAGACGCTCCGGCCGGCCGTAATAGGCCTCGCCGAAGCCGTCGACGCAATTCAGGGGGATGGGGACCGGCCTGATCTCGACGTGGCCGGCGAGCGCTCCGGCAATGGCCGTCATGGCCGGATAGCGCCGCGCCTCGACGGCGATCATCTCCGGCGCGTAGACATGCAGCCACGAGCCCTCCAGCGCGTCGGGATCGCAGCTAAGAACCACAACCGGCCCACGCGTGACACGGCGCATCTCCCTGAGCCCCCGCCCGAGATCGGCCCATTGATGCACCGTGAAGGTCGCCATGCTGGCATCGAAATTCCGGTCGGGAAAAGGCAGGCGTTCGGCCGTCGCATCGATTGCCGGCGACAGATGAGCCGGTCGCTGCGCCCGCATCGAGGCGGAGGGCTCAACTGCCGTCACCTTGCGGTCGACCGGTTCGTAGGACCCCGCGCCGGCGCCGACATTGAGTACGGTCGCCGCATCGCCCAGGGCATCCAGGATGAATTGCGCGATGTGGGGATCAGGCTGGCGGTAGGTCTTGTAGCCGCTGCCGATCGCGCCGTAATTCGCGTCACCGGCGCTGCCATCCTCATGTCTGCCGTACATGCTCTCTCTCCTGTCTGACGTGGACCAAGGCGGGAGGCCGTTCGCCCGCCATTCCTCTGTGTTCCAAAATCGCAATTCCTGCCTTTCCAGGGGTAGAAAGCGCAATGATTTACATGATGAAAACCGATATGATCGAACACCTTTTGTTCGGAAAGTGCACATGGTCAGGCACATCCCCTCGCTGAATGCCTTGCGTGCTTTCGAGGCGGCGGGCCGCCACGGCCGGATGACGCGCGCCGCCGAGGAACTCAACGTCACCCACAGCGCCATCAGCCGGCAGATCCAGCATCTGGAGCAGGTCCTGGGCGTACCTCTTTTCGAGGGCCCCAAGAACAGGCTGCGCCTGACCGATGCGGGCTCCGCATTGCTGGCCGGCCTCGTGAAGGCGTTCGACCAGATCGACATTTCGGTTCGCTCGGTCGCCGACACCGAGCAGGGCTCTCTGGACATCTCATGCCCAGGCACCTTCACCATGCGCTGGCTCATCCCGCGGCTCTATCGCTTCCAGGCCGCTTTTCCCGAGATCGAGGTGCGCCTGACGGCATCCTCCCGGCCCGTCGATTTCAGCCGGGACGGCTTCGATGTCGCCATTCGCGTCGGGATAGCCCCATGGCCTGAAGGAGCCGACGTCATCGACCTGTTTCCCGAGCAGACCGGCCCCGTGCTGGCTCCCTCGCTGGCTGCGGCATCGTCAGCCGGACTTGCGGGCGTTCCGCAGCTTCACACGCGAACGCGCCTGCGGGCCTGGGGCGACTGGCATGCGCGCTCCGGGCAGTCGATCGCGGCCGGGCCCCGCGTCGATTATGAGCATTTCTACTTCATGCTGGAGGCAGCCCGAGCCGGCCTCGGCGTCTGCGTCGCGCCATGGCCCTATGTCAGCGAGGACATCCATTCCGGCCGCCTGCTGGCACCGATGGGCTTCCTCGACAGCGGACACACCTATGTCGCCCTGCGCCGGGCGAGCCGCAATCGCAAGTCGAGCCTGTTTTGCGACTGGCTTCGCGCCGAAGCCACCGAATTCCTGAAAGCCGACCCGCCGATGCCGCCGGGCTGAACAGAGCTCCGTCCCGGACGCCAGCGCTTCGATAAAGGGACGCCAGCGCCCCGCAACTATGGCTTAATTCGCCCTCCCCTGTCCGACTTCGGAGAAGGTGCAATGGCCGCTATCGATCCCCTCACCGCCGGCGCCGTGCTGCTGGCAACCGCCGCCACGGATGCGGTGTATGTCATGTTCACCGCTGCGGTTGTGGCGCGCAAGCGCGTCCCGGCCGCGACCTGGAGCAGTGTCTGGTATCTGCTGTCGTCCTATGCCGTCATCAGCTACACCGAAAACTGGATCTATGTCGCCTTTGCCGCGCTGGGGTCATGGCTCGGCGCCTATGCCTCGATTACCTTCCTGCACCGCCCACCCGGCGGACCACCGATCGGCGCGGCACCGGACTAGAGCGATAGTCGACTGCGGAGCATCGAATATCGCTCATGATTTCAAAAAGATAGACGCGTTTTTCGGTCCGATTGTATCGGGAAAGGCTGCGGGAATTGCAACCTCGGATCTGGTTACGAGGCATGCGAGAGCCATCGGAATCTTGCGAACACGGGCCGAGTCTTGCCGTGGAAGGCACCCGCGGCGAGATCCGGTTCTCGCGGGTGCCAGGCATCGGTGTTTGGCAGTGGGCGCGGCAGCCCGTCCAGGTCGTCGATCGCGACGCGGCGAAACCGGAATGCTTCCGGATCCTGCACGTCGGATGAGGAGGCGGGACGGCTTCCATTGGCCATCACCCTGCCGATCCTGCCGAACGCTTTCCAACGTTATCCCCCGCATCTGTTCGCGCTGCCTCGCCGCGTGAATTTATAGTTCTCTTAGAGGAAAGATATCGAATACTTTCTAATATAGAGAAGAGATTTATTGTAATTTTGGAGAATCAGGTTGACATGATTAATTTTGAGTGATGATCTATTGAAGTCGTGACTGCCTTTCATACCAACAAAGGAGTGTATGCCTTGTCAAATCTACAAACTCATACCCCTGTTCTTGGAGAAGCAGAGCTTCGCCTGCTCGACAGCAATGAAATCGACGCCGTAGCAGGCGGCGCAACCTATGACGAGGCCTGGGCGAACTTCGTAGCCGGCGGCGCTGCGATCGGCGCGGGCGCTGCCCAGTTGGTTGCCTCCGCCTGGACGGGCATTGCGTTGACACCCGGCCTCATCCTGGGATCGTCCGGCCTTGGCGGCATTGGCAAGATCAGCTGAAGCCAGCTTCATCACCGAAGGCTTGCCAGCGTTGAACCTGGAATGACAATCGAGGCCAGAGCGCGTTCAGCTCTGGCCGCCTTCGTCCGCCCTTCAGTTCAGGGGGTCGCCTTTCTTGGCCCGCTCTCTCGACAAGCTGTTCAGACGCGAGGTGCAGGAAGCTCGCTCGCTGGCATGGCTCGGGCGTCCCGTGCTGCCTCCCGCTCGATTAATGCGTGGCGCGGCGATTATGGCGATCATTCTGATCGGCCTGTTCTGTCTCTTCATCGTTTTCGGCAGCTATACCCGACGTGTGCGCGTTCAGGGCGTGGTGCTGCCGACGGAGGGCGTCACACGTATCATCGCCCCGGTGCAGGGCTGGATCAGCAACCAGAAAGTGAAGGAAGGCGATAGCATCCGGCAGGGGGACGTCCTCTATACGATCACCCTCGAGCGTACGACCTCGCTTGGAAGCACCGAGGGCGCCGTCGTCGATCTGCTCAGACGCCAGCATATGACGCTCAAGGCCGATCTCAGGCGACAGGACGCCATCGATCGAAGCCGCAGGGAAAGCCTGCAGGCGCAGCAAGCCGTCTTGACGCGCGAAGCTGAACAGATCTCCAACCAGATCGCGATCGCCCAACAGAACACCGATACCTTCAAGGAAATGACGGCCCAGCGCAAAGACTATCTCTCGCGCGGAATCTCGACCTTGAATAATTTCCAGGCACTGCTGCAGAGCTACATGAACCAGCAGACGCAATTGGAGCAACTCAAACGCGAGCGCGTTCAGATCGATGCAAAGCTCGCGGACATTCGCGATCAGCTTTCTTCATTCGACCTGCACGCCGCCGCTGAGCGCAGCAAGCTGCAGCAGCAGGTCATCGGCGTCGAACGGCAGATCGCCGAGGACGAAGCCCAACGCGAAATCGTCGTCACGGCACCTCGCAGCGGCAAGGCGACCTCGATCATCACCCAGCTTGGCCAGACCGTGGCCGCCGGCACGCCGCTTCTTTCGATTCTTCCGGAAGGAATGCCCTCGGAGGCTCAATTGCTGGCGCCGACGAGTGCCATCGGCTTCGTCCAGAAAGGCAATCGCGTGCTGTTGCGCTATGCGGCGTTTCCCTATCAGAAGTTCTGTCAATTTCCCGGGACGATTTCGTTGATCTCGCGAGTCACCCTGCGCCCCGAGGAAGTTTCGCAGTTCTTTTCAGGCGGGTCCGAGAAGTATCAGGGCCAATCCTTCTATCGCGTGACCGTGCGCCCGGATCAGGACTATGTGCTCGCCTATGGCAAGCGCGAGCCCCTCCAGATCGGCATGCAGCTCGAGGCCGACCTGCTGGCCGACAGCCGCCCGCTTTATCAATGGGCGCTGGAGCCCCTCTATGGCCTGCGCGGGAGCTTCATTTCAACGGGAACCGGATCTTGAGCAGCGTAAACACCTTCTCACGCCTGCTCGAACAAATGGCCGGCAATCTGCGCTCGAAGACGCCGGTCGTCATCCAGACGGAGACTGCCGAATGCGGCCTGGCGAGCCTGGCCATGATAGCGGGACATTACGGTCACCCCATCGACCTCACGGCCATGCGCCGTCGCTTCACCGCCTCGCTCAAAGGGATGACCTTGCGCGACCTCATCCAGCTCAGCGATGGCATGCGCCTGACCACCCGCGCGCTGCGTCTCGACCTTGCGGGCCTGAGGCAACTACGCCTGCCTTGCATCCTGCACTGGGACCATGCGCATTTCGTGGTGCTGACGAAGGTCGGGCACAACAGCGTGACAATTCACGATCCTGCGGTGGGACGGCGAACGATACCGCTCGCCACGGTCTCGGATCATTTCACGGGGGTCGCACTGGAAGCCTGGCCGGCCGAGAAGTTCGAACGCAAGACGGAACGCGTCGGCATCAATCTCTTCGACATGGTCCGGCGTACCGTCGGCATTCGCCGGGCTATGGCGCAGGCCATGGCCGTGTCACTACTCCTGGAGGCGGTAATCATTGCCATGCCGATCGCCTTCCAGCTCGTGGTCGACGAGGTCGTAGTCGCCAACGATACCGACTTGCTCGTTCTCGTCGTTTTCGCGCTCGGCCTGCTGTTGCTCGCCAAGGTGGTCGCCACTTTCGTGCGATCCTGGTCTATGATGATCTTCGGTTCGAGTCTGGTGCTGCAATGGAAGGCCAGCCTGTTCGACAAGCTCATGCGCCTGCCGCTGGATTTTTTCGAGAAGCGCCATGTCGGTGACGTGGTCTCCCGCTTCAGTTCGCTGGACACGATTCAGAATACCGTCACCACCAAGTCAATCGGCATCCTGTTCGACGGCGTAATGTCGCTGGCGCTGGTTGCCATGATGTTCATCTATGGCGGCCCATTGGTGCTGATCGCGGTCGCTGCCACCGCGCTCTACACGACCCTGCGCCAGGCAAGTCTATCGCATTATCGCGCCCTCTCCGAGGAGGCGATCGTCCATCAGGCAAAGGAAAACTCGCATTTCATGGAAAGTGCGCGCGGGATCGCCAGCCTCAAGGTGCTCAACCTCGAACAGCGGCGAAGAGGCGTATGGCTCAACCATCTGGCAGACCGGGTCGGCGCTCAGCTCCGCATCGAGAAATTCAACATCGTCTTCTCGGCAGCCTCCCAATTGCTGGCCGGCGCGGATCGCATCCTCCTGATCTATCTCGGCACCAGGGCGATCTTCGCCGGGGACATGACCGTGGGCATGCTGATCGCCTTTCTTGCCTACAAGGACCAGTTTACCGAGCGGGCGAATGGCTTCGTCGATACGCTGATGTCGATGCGGATGCTGAGCCTGCATGGCGAGCGCATCGCCGACATCGCACTCGCCAGAACCGAGGACGAGGGCCTTGCCCCGCCGGTACGGCACGCCGACGAGGTCCATCCGAGCGCCCTGTCGGTTCGCGGCGTCCACTTCCGTTATGCTGACAACGAGCCTTACGTCCTCAAGGATCTGAGCTTCGATATCCAGGCAGGCGAATGCATCGGCATTGTCGGTCCATCCGGTGTCGGAAAGTCCACCCTTTTGAAGATCATGGCAGGCTTGATCAGCCCCAGCGAAGGACAGGTCCTTGCCGACGGCGTTCCAATCCAGGCCGCGGGCCTGGCCGCCTATCGCGACCGCGTCGGCTGCGTGCTGCAGGAGGATTGCCTGTTCGCCGGCTCGATCGCCGACAATATCAGCGCATTCGATCCGGCCATGAACCCCTTGCATGTGCAGGCGTGCGCCCGAATGGCAGCGGTCCATGATGAGATCGTTCGCATGCCCATGGGCTATGAAACCCTCGTCGGTGACATGGGCAACGCATTTTCGGGAGGGCAGCGCCAAAGGCTCATCCTGGCGCGTGCACTTTACCGCAATCCCAGGATTCTTTTCCTGGATGAGGCGACAAGCCATCTCGACTCGGAAAACGAAGCGTTGATCAATGCCGCTATCCGGCATTTATCCATCACCCGCGTGATCGTTGCCCATCGCGCCTCCAGCCTTCTTCCCGCCGATCGCATCCTCGACCTCACGCCAGGCAGGCGGCTCTTTCAAGAAGCGATCGCAAACCAAGCTCCGGCGCCTCGTCACGTGGAGCATCCGCGTCCTTGATCCGTATCAAGGCTGACCGAGGGGGCTCGACTAGAGTCGGCCCGCGGTCACGGAGCAGGCGGACATTCTGGCCGCGCCGGGGCCCGAAGCCGGGAACATCGCGGCCAGGCAACTCATTTACCGAAGGGCAGACGTGACGGGTCGCACCCCCGGCCGCATGCCCATCATTTCCGCCGGCAGACGGACGCCGTCGACGTCATCCTGCCTCATCGTGCGTGCAAACTGACGGCCCAAGGAAAGTCCTCTCGATGACCGGCATTCTCCTCACCTGCAATCCCGGCTCCTCCACCATCAAGCTGGGGTTGTTCAAGCGCAAGGACGGGACACTCGAACGCCTGGGCATGGGTATCATCGACCTTCGTCGCAAACCGCTCGGCCTCCACATCACCGAGGGCCCCGAAATCGTAGACATCCTCCTGAAAGCCGCGGTGACCGAGGATTTCCACGAGGTAATCGACGAGACCCTCGGCCTGCTCACCGAACATTTTTCTCTCGCCGAGCTGGTCGCCGTCGGGCACCGCGTCGTCCATGGCGGCGACGTCTTCTCGCAGGCAACTTTGATCGACGATGCCAGCTTGCGCGCCATCGAAGACCTGGTTCCGCTGGCGCCGCTTCACCAGCCCCAAAGCGTGAGGCTGATCAAGGCCATCCGGCACCTTCGCCCCCATCTGGTGCAGACGGCATCCTTCGATACTGCCTTCCATCATGCCCAGGCCGATATCGTCCGGCGCTTCGCATTGCCCCGCGAACTTTTCGAGCAGGGCATCAAGCGGTATGGCTTTCACGGCCTCTCCTACCAGTTCATCGCCGGCAGGCTGAGGGAAATCGCGCCCCGCCTGGCCACGGGCCGCGTGGTGGTCGCCCATCTGGGCAGCGGCGCGAGCCTGTGCGCGCTCGCCAATGGGGTCAGCCGCGATACCTCGATGGGGTTTTCGACCTTGGACGGCATTCCCATGGCGACCCGCTGCGGCGCTCTGGATCCCGGCGTCCCGCTGCACCTGATGAAGCAGCGCGGCTATTCGCCCGAAGCCCTGGAGGACTTGCTCTATCACCGCTCGGGCCTGCTCGGCGTCTCGGGTCTGAGTGCCGATACGCGCGACCTCCTGGCCAGCGATGCCGCCGAAGCGGCCGAAGCCATCGATCTGTTCTGCCTGCGCATCGCCCGTGAAATCGCCGCGCTGGCAACGACCATCGGCGGATTGGATGCCCTGGTCTTTACGGCCGGCATCGGCGAACACCAGCCGCTGATCCGTGAGAAGGTCTGCGACCACCTGGCCTGGCTTGGGCTCGATCTCGATTTCGAGGCCAACAACGAGAATGCGCGCCGGATCAGCGCCGACAGCAGCGAAATCTGCGCCCTGGTGATAGCGACCAATGAGGAACAGGTCATGGCTGAGGATACCCTGCGGCTTCTCGCCAGGCTGGAAGGCGAATAGAGGGAGCCGGCGATCTCCGCCCCGGGGGCGGGCTCAGCGCGTGCTCGCCAGATAGCCGACCGCCCCGCCCGCCATGATGGCAAGAAGGCTGATCGCTCCGAACGGAAAGGCACAACGCCATCCCCCGGCATAGGCGGCCATGCCCACCTTTGCCAGGGCATTCACGGCGACGGCGAGGCCGATGGCCAAGGCGGCGGAGCCGGTACCGAGATCGGCAAGGCTCATGCGGGCGATCGAAACGGTGACCGCATCGACATCCGCCAGTCCCGACACTGCCGCGAGCATCATGACGCCTGCGCCGCCATAGGCCTGCTGCAGCAGTTTGCCCACCACCAGGACGACAGCCATGAAGGCCGCCAGCTTAAGTGCCGAGCCGAGCTCGAGCGGGTTGGCGAGCTCCAGCTTCGGCGCCTCGTGGTCCGCGCGCCTCAAGGCCAGAACCGCGGCGCCGATCGCCTGGACTGCGGCGGCAGCCAGAACGGGAGAGAGAAGGCTGGCGAGCAAGGCCGGATTGAGCAGGGCGGCGATGAGGCCGACCCGCAGCACCATGACGGCGCCGGCCGACAGCATGCCTGCAACCAGGATCGACCAGGATTGTGGATGGGCACCGGCCATCCGGGCGAGTGCCATCGTCGTGGCCGTCGAGGACGACAGGCCACCGGCGACGGAGGCCAGGATGACGCCGAGCCTGTCGCCGAACAGGCGGATCGCGACATATCCGCCGAAGGAGATCCCGGCGATGAGGATCGCAAACAACCAGAGCTGCCACGGATTGAGCGTCTGCCATGGGTCGACGGCCCGGTCCGGCAGCACGGGCAACAGCACGCAGGACATGGCGAGGAGCACCAGCACGGCCTTGATTTCCGGCCAGGTCAGGCCTCGCACCCAACCATGCAATTGCTCCCGCAAGGCGAGCAGGATCGTCGTCGCCACGCCGCCGGCGGCGGCGATCTGGACCTCGCCCGTCACCGCATAGGCACCAAGGACGAAGGTGAGCAGTGCCGCGATCAGCGAGGTCGCGGAAAATTTGCCCTCGGCCTTCGCCTCCAGCCAATGGAATGCCGTGAAGGCCCCGGCAAACCCCAGGAAGACGAAGCCGAGAACGAGCGGTCCCGCCGATACGGACAGAGCGCCGGCGACCCCTCCGGTAAGCCCGGCAAGCGCGAATGTGCGAAGCCCGGCCACGCGGTGATGATCCTCCTCCTCGCGAGTCCGCCACCCCCTTTCCAGGCCCACGAGGAGGCCGATGCCGAGTGCGACTGCGAGGCGGGCGAGGATCTCGGTCTGGCTCATGCCGACCTTGCCCCGCCGGGCGTTTCTTCGCCCGGCTCAGCCGTTGCGTGACCGGCCATCCGCGCATCTGAGGGCCAGGCACGACAGGGCTTCATCTTCGATATCCTTACGCGGCAACGTGGCGTCCAGACGATGCCATGAAATGCGCCCGAGATCATAGCCCGCCTGTTTGCGGACCACGTCGACATCGGCATCGGAGGCATCGTTCCTGCGGCTGGATACGCGCCGCTCCATCACGGGCAGCGGCGCGTGCAGCCAGAAGCCGGTGAAGCCGGCGCCGGCGCGCAGGGCAATGCCCTCCGCGACGTGCCGCTGAGGTAAATTCGCATAGACCGCATCCAGGACGACGCTGCAGCCCGCATCCAGGGCGATATCCGCCTTGCGGCTGAGCGTGTCATAGACAGCCGTGCTGGAGGACGGCGAATAGGCCGCCGAGGACAGCTTCTGCGTCTGGGCGATGCCGGCCAGGCGCTTGCGCTCGATATCGCTGCGCAGGATGACGGCGCCGGGTGCCCTGCCCAGGAACGGCGCCAATGCCAGCGCCAAGGTGGTCTTTCCCGTCCCCGAGAGCCCGCCGATCGCCACCAGCCGCGGCGGCACCTCGACCAGGAACCGGCGCGCCAGCCCGAAATAGCGCCGGGCGTCCGCCCGGCTTGCCTGGGCCTCGGAAGGCGCCTGGACCATCGCCGCGGCGGCAGCGATCTTGGCCCGCAAGGCCGCCCTGATGGAAAGGAACAGAGGTAAGGCCGCCAGGCCGGCAAGATGGGCTTCGGATGCCTCCCACAGATATCGATTGAGCACCCTGTTGGCGTGGCGATGCAGGCCGCGATCCCACAGGTCCATCAGGAGGAAGGCCAGGTCGTACAGCACGTCGCAGGTCGCGATGCTCTCGTCGAATTCGATGGCGTCGAACAAGGTGGCACGGCCATCGATGACGGCGATGTTGCGCAGGTGCAGATCCCCATGGCAACGCCTGACGAAACCAGCCTTGCCGCGCTCGACGAGAAGATCGAAGCAGCTGCGATAAGCTTGTTTGGCTGCCGCGGTCAGCGCCTCGATTTCCTGCGGCGGAAACAGGGACGGGCTTTCGCGAAACGCACGGTCGTTCTGCCGGATATAGCGCTCCAGGCTGCGGGTTGCCTCAAGCCCGTCGCGGACCGGAGCCTTTTCATGAGAAGCCAGCACTGCCGCGACGATATCGGCCAGCAGGCTATCGCCGATTGCATCTCGGTCGGCGAGGCGATCGAGTGTCCCGGTCTCGTCGAAGCGTTTCATCCGCACGACCCAGTCGACGACCGCTCCTTCGCCGCGCAATTGCAGGCCGTCGCCGGACCTGGTGATCGGGACGGCGTCGAGATAGATCTCAGGCGCATAGGCGCTGTTGACTTCGACTTCCCGCTCACAGGCCCGGCCCCGGCGGTCCACCGTAGACAGGTCCATGAATGGGAATTGGACGGCGCGCTTGAGCTTGTAGACGCGATCTCCCGCCAGGAAGACGATCGCGCCGTGGGTATCGATGCGTTGCACCGGCTCTGTCCTGCCATGCGTGCAGGGCGAAAGCAGAAAATCGATCACCTCATTTTGATCGGCGACGACGTGGGTGGCCGCGGGAGGGGAGATTTTCAAGATCGTGGAGACTGCCATGGCTCATCCCTCTTCAACGATGCCGAGTCGATACATCGCTCCATTGAAGGGGTTCTGCGGTCCGAACGAATTGATCCAGCGCAATATTGTCGAATTGGATACCGGCGACACGAGCGGTGCAGCCAGGAAGAAGGCAGCGCGCGAGGACTTGGCAGGCAACCATCGGAGGCTTCGACGACCACGCCGCTTTGCGAAGAAAGTCTGCGAGGCCTGCCGGACAAGATCATCACCGTCCTGCTTCGAACAATTCTTCTTGAAAGATCATGCCTGCCTCTCTCTATAGAGGAAATCCCTCGCGGAGGCCGGACGTGGTCGAACCATTGCAGCATGGGTCTGTCCCAGACCAGGAGGATCGTGCGATCCGAACGGGCCTCGCTTGCACGGGCATCGGCACCTGGACTTTCGAGATTGCCTCCCAGACCCTGAAGGTGTCGGAGACGACCCGCGTGCTTCTCGGATATGGGGCCGATCAGCCACTCGACTACCGCACCTTCCTCTCATTGCTCGATCCCGGGGACGTCGAGGTGGCGACCGCGGCCCTGAATGCCTCGATTACATCCGGTGCCGCCTTCGACATTGCCTGCCGCGTCAGCGCTGCGAGCAAAGCCAGCCATTGGTTGCGGCTTCGCGGAGGCGTCCTGACAGCGGAGGACGGCGCGCCCGTCTGCCTGGGCGGCATCGTGATCGACATCGACGAGGAAAAGCGGCTGGAAGAAGCGGTGCGCACGCGCGAGGAGCATCTCCGCTCGATCCTCGAGACGGTTCCCGATGCCATGGTCGTCATCGACGAGGCCGGCATCATGCAATATTTCAGCCGGGCTGCGGAGAGGCTGTTTGGATATGCCGGCTCGGCAGCCATTGGCCAGAACGTCAAGCTGCTGATGCCGGAGCCCGACCGCTCGCGGCATGACGGCTATCTGCATCGCTATCAGGATACCGGCCACCGCCACATCATCGGCATTGGCCGCATCGTCACCGGCAAGCGCGAGGATGGTTCCACCTTTCCGATGCATCTGTCGGTCGGCGAGATGCAGTCGGGCGGGCGCCGCTACTTCACCGGCTTCGTGCGGGACCTGACGGAATATCAGCAGACGCAGGCCCGCCTTTCCGAACTGCAGTCGGAGCTGGTTCATATGTCTCGGCTGAGCGCCATGGGAGAAATGGCGTCCGCTCTCGCCCATGAACTCAACCAGCCCCTGGCGGCGATCAGCAACTATCTCAAGGGCTCGCGACGCTTGCTGAGCGCCTCCAACCTGGAGGGCCTCGACAGGATCGAAACCGCGCTGGACCAGGCTGCGGAGCAGGCGCTGCGGGCCGGGCAGATCATCCGGCGCCTGCGCAGTTTCGTGACCAGAAGCGAGACCGAAAAAAGGATCGAGAGCATCGCCAAGCTCGTGGAGGAGGCGGGGGCGCTCGGCCTTGTCGGCGCCCGCGAGCAGGGAATCGTCCTGCGTTTCGATCTCGATCCTTCCTGCGACCTCGTTCTGGCGGACCGGGTCCAGATCCAGCAGGTCCTGGTGAACCTCTTCCGCAATGCGCTCGAGGCCATGCAAGGGTCCGCGCGACGCGAGCTGACGGTCTCCAATGCCCCGATCGATGACGACATGATAGGCATCCGCGTCGAGGATACCGGCCATGGTTTTGCCGACGACGTCCGGTCCAACCTGTTCCAGCCTTTCTTCACCACCAAGCAGACGGGAATGGGCGTCGGCCTTTCCATCAGCCGCTCCATCATCGAAGCCCATGGCGGGAAAATGTGGGCCGAAACCAATCGATCCGGCGGCGCCACATTCCACTTCTCGTTGCCAATCGGCACCCTCGCCGACCCCCAGAACTTGCCAGAGACGTCTTCCGATGCCGATTAATGCCAGAGTGTTTATCATCGACGACGACGCGGCCGTGCGGGATTCGCTGGCCTTTCTCCTGTCGACCTCCGGCTTTGCCGTCACTCCCTTCGAGACGGCGGAGCACTTTCTCGATGCCCTGCCCCGGCTCGGCTTCGGTTGCGTGATCACCGATATTCGCATGCCAGATATCGACGGCATCGAACTGCTCAAGCGCGTGAAGGCCACGGCCGGTCATCTGCCGGTCATCGTTATGACCGGCCATGGCGACGTCCCCCTCGCCGTCGAAGCCATGAAGCTGGGAGCGATAGATTTCATGGAAAAGCCGTTTGAGGACGAGCGGCTCATCAATGTCCTGCATGCGGCGTTCGAACAAAGCACCAAGGCCACGAAGGTCGCCGCCGATGCCAGCGAACTCGCCGCCCGTCTCGCCTCTCTCAGCCCGCGCGAGCGCCAGGTCCTGAACGGCCTGGTTGCCGGTCTCTCCAACAAGGAGATCGCCAGAGAATACGAGATCAGTCCCCGCACGGTCGAGGTCTACCGTGCCAATGTCATGACGAAGATGCAGGCAGGCAGCATCTCGGAACTGGTCAGGCAGGCGATACGCAGCGGTGCCTTGGGCGACTGATCGGTCGCATATCTCTTCGGGCACCGCTGGAGAGGCCCTGCGTCAGGTCAGACCACGACCAGATCGTTGAGGACCTCCGTCACTCCCGGCGCCCGCCAGGCCGTTGCGGCAGCAATCTGGCGTTCATGCAGCGACTGGACCGTGCCGCTCAATCTGACTTGGCCGCCTTCGGCCCTCACCTCGATGGTCTGCGGATCGAAAAACCATGACCTGTTCAGGGCATGGGTGATATCGTCCCGGATATTGAAGACGTCTACCGCGGGCTTGATGGTTATCAGATTGGTGACGCCCACAATAGCTGGCAGTCGCCACACACATTGCTCCGCCGCTTCCTTCTGATAGTTCCAGGCCACCTCGCCATTGAGCGTGATCCAGCCCTCCTCGACCACGACCTGAACGCTATCCTTGGGCACATGGACATCTGCGCTCAGGCACGCAGCCGCCGAGGCGGCAATCTCGTCGTCGGTGATGCGAACGTCACCTTTAAGCTTGATCTTGACATGTTCGATGACAGCCCTGACACCCTTGACGCGCCGGGCCGCCGCTTCCGCGGTGCTCTTCTCGGCAAAACTCGAAACATGTCCCGTGAGCGTCACCACGCCATCCTCGGCCGTCACGCCGACATGGCCGGCCGCGACGCTCGGCTCCCAGGCGAGTTCGTCAAGAACGGCCTGCTGCAGCTTGCTATCGTTCGACATCGGCTTTTCCTCATCATCCCATCGCCGGCCCAAGGCGCTCCGCGCCGCCGACATGCGGGAAGCTCTCATCGGGCGGAGGAACCCGCCTTGATGCCGATCAAGCGCTGGGGCAGGCGGGGCCGCCCACACCTTGCGCTGTATCAATTCCGGCCGTGCAGGAAGGGGTATTCTCCGCGATTGCACCGCCCCGCCCGGGCCATCGCGGTGCCGGGAACCGCCATGACGTCCACTCAGCCCCTCTTCGTAATTGCCGTCATTGATGACGACCGCGACGTGCTCGGATCGCTTCGTTTCCTTTTGGAGGCCGAGGACTTCAAGGTCAGGACTTATCTGAGCGGTGCCGCCTGCCTGTCGCAGATGGCCTCTTTCGCACCCGATTGCTTCGTCATCGACTATAAGATGGACGAAATGGACGGCCTCCAGCTCGCGCAGCTTCTGCGCGAAAGGGGGCAGCACGGCCCGGTGGTCCTGATCACCGGCTATCCCGACGATATGATCGAACACAAGGCTCATCGGGCCGGCATCCAGCATGTCGTCCTCAAGCCCCATATCGCGGAAAGCCTGGTCGCCAATGTCCGGGCCGCCATCGCAAACAAAGGCTTCCCCAACGACATCCGTTAAAGCCCCTAGGGGCTGTTCCCTAGGGGGTCGACCGAAATTTTCGACGGGCCCATTCAGGCCTACGACTTGGCCATCCGCCACGCCCAGGAGATGGCCCCGATGTTCCCAAGCAACCAAATGCCCGCCCGGTCGAATGCCGCTGGCCCCCATGCGCTTCCGCCCATCGCGGCCGACATCGCTCCTGTCGGCTCTTCCTGCTTCACGCTTCTGCCCAGCCTGCTCGGCACGGTGCATGGCTACGACAAGGGCGAGGAGATCTATGGCGACGATGAACCCGCCGACTATGTCTACGAAGTCATCAGCGGCGCGGTTCGCACCTGCAAGCTCCTGGACGACGGCCGCCGGCAGATCGGCGCCTTCCATCTGCCCGGCGACATTTTCGGCCTGGAAACGGAAGCGACGCATCGCATGACCGCCGACGCCGTCACCGATACCACACTGCGCCTGGTGCGTCGCAAGAGCCTGGAAGCGGCGGCCCTCAAGGATATCGGCGTCGCCAATGCCCTGCGCACCCTCGCCTTGCGGGATCTCAGGCACGCCGAAGATCACATGATCCTGCTTGGCCGCAAGACGGCGCTCGAACGTGTCGTCACCTTCCTGCTCGAAATGGATCGGCGGCTGGCCGTCGCCGGCATGTTCGAACTGCCGATGTGCCGGCGCGATATCGGCGACTATCTCGGCCTGACGCTCGAAACCGTGTCGCGCGTCATCTCCCAGCTCCACGGCAGGAGCATCCTCGGCCTGTCCAATGCCCGCAGGATCGTTTTGCGCAATCGGCAACTTCTCGGCGCGATGGCCGTTTAACTGGAAGCACCTTCGACCAGCGCCCTGTCCCGCCCTCCCGGAAATCTCGAAGACCTTGCCATGACCGCAGCCCTGAAGCCCGAAGAACTCGCCCTCATCGACCGCTATTGGCGCGCCGCCAACTATCTATCGGTCGGCCAGATCTACCTTCTCGACAATCCGCTCCTGCGCGAGCCCCTGACGCTCGACCATGTCAAGCCGCGCCTGCTCGGCCATTGGGGCACCACGCCCGGATTGAACTTCCTCTATGCGCATCTCAATCGCATCATAAAGCGTGACGATCTCGACGTCGTCTTCATCTGCGGGCCGGGTCATGGCGGGCCAGCCATGGTGGCCAACACCTATCTGGAAGGCAGCTACAGCGAAATCTATCCGGAGATCGCCGAAAGCGAGGACGGGCTGCGCCGCCTGTTCCGGCAGTTCTCCTTCCCAGGCGGCATCCCCAGCCACGCCTCGCCGGACACACCCGGTTCGATCCACGAGGGCGGCGAACTGGGTTATGCCCTGGTCCATGCCTATGGCGCGGCTTTCGACAATCCGGACCTGGTAGTGGCCTGCGTGGTCGGCGACGGCGAGGCCGAAACCGGGCCCCTCGCCGCCTCCTGGCATTCCAACAAGTTCGTCAACCCCGTCCATGACGGCGCGGTGCTGCCGATCCTTCATCTCAACGGCTACAAGATCGCCGGCCCCACCATATTGGGGCGCCTCGGCGACGAGGAAATCCGCAAGCTCTTCGAGGGCCTGGGTCACGAAGTCCTCTTCGTCGAGGGCTCGGAGCCGGCCTTGATGCACCAGGCCATGGCCGCGGCCTTCGACCAGGCCTTTGCCCGTATTCGCGCCATCCAGCAGGCGGCTCGCAGCAAGGGCGAGACGGAGCGCCCCCGCTGGCCGATGATCGTGCTGCGCAGCCCCAAGGGCTGGACCGGCCCCAAGGAGGTCGACGGCCTCAAGACCGAAGGTTTCTGGCGCTCGCACCAGGTGCCGCTCAGCGGCCTTGCGGAAAAGCCCGGCCATCTGGCTTTGCTGGAATCCTGGATGCGAAGCTACGAACCCGGCCAGCTTTTCGATGCCGAAGGCCGGCTGCTGCCGGAGCTGAAGGAACTGGCTCCCAAGGGGGACCGGCGCATGGGCGCCAATCCCCACACCAATGGCGGCCGGAAATCTCATCTGCACTGCCCGGACCCGCGCGCCTTTGCCGTGACGGTGACCTCGCCGGGTCAGACCAGCGCGGAAGCGACCCGGGTGCTCGGGCATTATCTGGGCGAGGTGATGCGCCTGAGCGCCGAAGCCCGCAATTTCCGCATCATGGGGCCGGACGAGACCACCTCCAACCGGCTCGATGCCGTGCTGGAGGTGACGGACCGTACCTGGATGGAACCCCACTTGCCGGAAGACATCCATCTGTCGCCCGACGGGCGCGTGATGGAGGTGCTGAGCGAGCATCTGTGCCAGGGATGGCTGGAAGGCTATCTGCTGACAGGGCGTCACGGCCTGTTCAATTGCTACGAGGCCTTCATCCACATCGTCGATTCCATGTTCAACCAGCATGCCAAATGGTTGAAGGTGTCGCGCGAGCTCGCCTGGCGTCAGCCGATCGCCTCGTTCAACTATCTGCTCAGTTCCCATGTCTGGCGCCAGGACCATAACGGCTTCAGCCATCAGGATCCGGGCTTCGTCGACCTCGTCGCCAACAAGAAGGCGGACATCGTTCGGGTCTACCTGCCGCCGGATGCCAACACGCTGCTCTACGTCGCGGACCACTGCCTGCACACTTATGACCGCATCAACGTCATCGTCGCGGGCAAGCAGCCCGCTCCCCAATGGCTGGACATGGAAGCGGCGGTGCGTCATTGCCGCGCCGGCATCGGCCTGTGGGATTTCGCCTGCAACGATCAGGACAGCGAACCGGACGTGGTGATGGCCTGCGCCGGAGACGTGCCGACGCTGGAAACGCTGGCCGCCGTCGACCTGCTGCGCCAGCATTGCCCCTCGCTGAAGATCCGCGTCGTCAACGTGGTCGATCTCATGGCCCTGCAGGATCCCAGCCAGCATCCGCACGGGCTCGATCAACGCGAGTTCGATGGGCTGTTCACCACCGACAAGCCGGTGATCTTCGCCTATCACGGCTATCCCTACCTCATCCATCGCCTGACCTACAGGCGGACCAATCACGAGAACTTCCATGTCCATGGCTTCAAGGAAGAGGGCACGACCACGACGCCTTTCGACATGACGGTGATCAACGGTCTCGATCGGTTCCATCTCGCCATTGCCGCCATCGATCGCATCCCCGGGCTTTTGCCCGCCGCCGCCCATGTGAAGCAGGCCTTGCGCAACAAGCTGATCGAGCATGAGGACTATGTCCGCCGCCATGGCGACGACATGCCCGAGATCAAGAACTGGGTCTGGCCGCATGGCCCGAATTGAGGCGCGGACTTTCAGGCCACGGCGCCGCGACAGAGGTTTGCGTGAGATCAACGCGGCCTACGCTTCAGCGCGGTATCCAGAAACAACCACCCCGTCGAGCCCTATCCCGGCCGGCCACAGATCAGCAAGGAGGCTACCATGCGGGTCGCAGATGTGATGACACGCAACATCGTCAGCGTGACGCCCCGAACCCTTTTGTCCCAGGCGATCGACCTCATGGTCCGCTCGCATATAAGCGGCCTGCCGGTCATCGAGGAAGACGGCCGGCTGGCCGGCATCCTCAGCGAAGGGGATCTGCTTCGCCGCCCCGAGCTCGGCACGGAAAAGATCGGGGCGAGCTGGTTCAGTTCCCTGTTCAAGGCGGGGCATCTGGCTCAGGCCTATGCGCAGACCCATGGGCGGCGGGTCGATGAGGTGATGACCAGGGACGTCATCGTCGTCGCCCCGAACGAGCGGCTCGAGGAAGCCGTGCTCCTCATGGAGCAGCACGGCATCAAGCGCCTGCCGGTCGTCGAAAACGACAGGGTCGTCGGCCTGCTGTCCCGCGCGGATCTGGTGCGGACCCTGGCCGAGTTCCTGCGCCAGCCCTATGAAGAGCAACCGGTGAGCGACCAGGGCATCAAGGCTGCGATCGAGGCCGAATTCGAGGCCCAGCCCTGGGCACCGGCCGGTGCCATCCGGGTCGAGGTTCAGAACGGGCGGGTGGAACTGAGCGGTGTGATCACGGATGAAAACCAGCGCAACGCCATCCGGGTCATCGCCGAGAACACGCCCGGCGTGCAGTCGGTGCGCGACAATATCAGCTGGGTCGAACCGATGACGGGTATTGTCCTGTCTGCCCCGGAAACCCAGGACAAGACGAACTGAGCCGGACCTTACTTTGCACCAGAGCAAAACGCGTTCAAGTGTGAACGCTTATTGTCTCTAACTCTTTGTTCCGACGCGTCTTTGCGATTCGAAGTGATTCCGTCAAATCGCAAAACGCTTTAGCTGAGGGAAACGCGATCGGCTGTTGCGGTTAGGCCGAGCCACGGCCGTCGCGTATCATCGAAAAATAATCGTCGCCGCCGACCTGCCCGCCTTTGAGGGCAATCTCCAGACCATCGAAGGCGGGTGCGGCCGCATAGGCCGTACACAGCGGGGAGCCCGGACAGGAGGGCAAAGGCAGTCTCGTCGTCAGCGCGAAAATGCCGAGTTCGCGCAAGGCATGGCTCGACGTATCGCCGCCGGCAATGACGGCCCGGCGCAGGCCCGCCCGTTCGACGAGGGCCTTCTGGATCCGGCCCAACGCCACACCGATGCGGTTGCGGTCCCCTTCGTTCTCGAACCCGTCGCCAATGTCGGTGCTCGGTCCGAGCGCCGTATAGAGGATGACGCTTCGTCCCTGCCCAAGGCTTGCAAGGCCGGTGGCAATGGCCTCGGCAATTGCCGCCTCTCCACCACGGATGAGTGCGCGCGGATCGAGCGCAACGCCGTCGAACCCATTGGCAGTGGCATGGCGGATCTGCCGCTCCGTGGTGGGCGAACAGCTCCCCGACACCACGGCGATGCGATCGGCAATGCCGGGCGCGGCAAAGGAGGCTTTCCCGCCGACGAGGCCGGTTTCCTGCCAGGCGCGCAGCAGCGCATATTCGACCCCCGACGAGCCTGCCACGAAGGGCCCGAGCCTTGACTGCAGGCGCAGGAGCTGGCGCCCCGCCCGCAATTGCGTGGCATCGTCATTGACATCGAGGAGAACGATATCCTCGCCTTTCGCCAACACGGCGTCGATGATGCCGTCGGCATCGACGGCCGCCAGCGCCGCGATGTCGACGAGGCCGATGCTGCTCCGCGTCTGCCGGGCGAGATGCAGGCGAAGGTCCGCCTCATCCATCGGCGTCACCGGATGACGGCTCATCACCGGATGGCGGTCGATGCGATAGACTTCGCCCTGATAGGCGGCGAACAAAGTGCCGAAGCTGGTATAGCGCCGGAGCTGAGGGGCGCCGACCACCAGCGGGACCTGCCGCTGCCCGAAGACCTTGCTGCCGATCTCGATGGCGCGACCGATATTGCCGATCGTCGGGCTGGAGTCGAAGGTGGAGCAGACCTTGTAGTGGCAGGTGGCGGCACCGAGCTGCTTCAGCCATTCGAAGGCCGGCGTGAGCTCGGCATCCATCCAGGCCGGCCCTTGGCTGCGGCTGGTGCCGGCAAGGCCGATGGCATCGCACGCGCCGAGCCGCTCGCGCTGCGCCGAGGTAGGCGGCTGCAGGAACAGGGCAGTACGCACGCCGTGCGAGGCCAGCGCCTCCATCACATCGGTGGAGCCGGTGAAGTCGTCGCCATAATAGGAGAGCAGCAAGCCCGACATCGTTTTTCCTTGGGCGCTCAGGACGCAGAGGCGTCGGCGCCGAATTTCTGCAGGGATTGGGCGAGCTCGTGATGCTCGCGGGCATAGGTTTCGAGCGGCACGCCCTCGACGGCCGCCTGCCAGGCCTGCCTGACCGCGCGCACGCCCGCCGCCGGGCCACCGGGGTGGCTGACCACCCCGCCGCCGCACAGATAGAGCAGGTCCACCGTCTTTCCGGTGCGGGCATAGGTATCCGGCGCCTGGCCGCCCCATTGCCCCGAGCAGACCACCGGCACGGGGCAGACGTCGCCCTCGAACAGAGGCGTCGTCACTGCCTTGAAGGAGCGTATGAAGGAGTCGTCCGACTCCCAGTATTTGGCGCGGATGCCGTTGATCTGGAACTGATCGATGCCGAGCAGACGCCAGAACTGCTGGTAGACCTCGAAATCCATGCCAAGGCCGGGGTGCCGGGTGAGGATGTCCCAGCCATTGCGATGGGCATGCAAAGCCAGATGCGAGCGCTTGCGCAGAAAGGACAGGCCGCCAAGGCCCACCGAATTGATATTAATCACCGCGGCATTGCCGCCGGCCCGGACGACGATGTCGTGGTTGCGCATCATCTCGTCGGGATCGCTGTGCGAGATGCCGAAGGCATACATCACCTTCTTGCCGGTCTTCTGTTCATGATCGAGGATGACGGGCATGATCGCCTTCACCCGATCCTCAAGGCTGGAATAGGCCGGACTCGTCAGCTTCTCATCGTCCTTGATGAAGTCCACCTCGGCCTCGACGAGTTCGCGCACCTGCTCGGCCGATTCGGGCGGGCGCAGTCCCAAGGCAGGCTTGACGATCGAACCGATCACCGGCCTGTCCTCCACGCCGGTCAGCCGCCGGGTACCCGCCATGCCGAATTGCGGGCCGGGATAGGCAGCCGTGAAGGCCTCGGGTAATTGCATGCCGGTGACGCGGATGCCGCTGAATCCCTTGATCGAGTAGACGCCGCCGATGCTGATCGTCATCAAAGCCGCCAGATCCGTGCCGATCGCCTCGATGGGAAAATCGATATCGACATCGGCACGCCTGTAGATCGCGCCGGCCGGTGCCGACGGATCTGGGATGGAAGGAACCTCCAGCGCTTCCAGGGGCCGGATCGCCACCACGCGCGCCGCCACGCGCGCCTTGAGCTCCGGCGTCTCGCCCGGCAGGCTGACGAAGGTGCCGGTCGACTGATCGCTTGCAATCTTGGCCGCCAGCTTTTCGACATCGCCGGCCGTCTCGATGCGATAGGTCATGCGGATGACGGACATGGCACCCATTCGGTCTGAGGGCTCTCGTATCGGCCCTGCCTGGATTTGCGTAACAGGTATGATGAGTATATCATGACTTGAGTTGAAGCAACGGAAATTCGCCTTGTCTGTTTCCAGACGGCGATGGCACTCTTGCAGCCGCAAACTTGCCTTGCGGAACTACAGACGGCAAAGACCGTCGAACACACGGCCTCAATCGGAATGCCTCATGCCCCTCACCGATCAACGCATCATCCGTCGCAAGCTTTCCGATGAGGTTTTCGACCGCCTCAAGGCGCTGATCACCAGCGGAGAATTGCAGCCGGGTGATCCCTTCCCTTCCGAACGCGAACTGATGGACCGCCTCGGCGTCGGCCGCCCCGCCATCCGCGAGGCCATGCAGCAACTCAGCATTTTCGGCCTGCTCACCATCTCCCATGGCGAGCGCGCGCGCGTTCGCCAGCCGACCGCCCGGTCGATCTTCCAGCAGGTCGACGATGCCGCCAGCGTGCTCCTGTCGAGTTCCCCGGCCTCGCTGGAGCATCTGAAGGAAGCGCGCCGCTTCTTCGAGCTGGGCATGGTCCGCCAGGCGGCCCAGAAAGCCGATGCGCAGGCGGTCGCCGGCCTGCAGGAGGCCCTGACGCGCCAGCGCGCCAGCCTTGGCGACGCGGATGCCTTCATCAATGCCGACATGCAGTTCCATACGCGAATCGCCGCCATCTCCGGCAACCCGCTGTTCGAGGCGATGAGCGAGGCCATGCTCGGCTGGCTGAAGCAGTACCACACCGACTTGCTGATCTGGACCGGCAAGGAGAACTACACCTTGTCCGAGCACGAGGACATCCTCAACCGCATCATCGCCCATGATCCGGACGGGGCGGAACAGGCGATGGTCAGGCACCTCGATCGTTCCGCCTCGCTCTACGTTCACCAGACCGCTGCTTCGGCCTGAGAAAGCGTCGAAGAACAAACGAATTGAATTGGTTTGACCTTTGTCATTGCCGGGCTTGACCCGGCAATCCAGCTCCCCATCCAGTCTTTCGAAGACGGGGCCAGTGGATGCCTGGGTCAAGCCCGGGCATGACAAAGGCAGCGTTTCAGTTATTTCCAGACAATTCCTAAACGCCCCAGCGGGAGGAACGAGGCGCCAGGAATGCCGACGCCTCGTGGCTCATGGCCCGGGCAGCATTAGATCGAAGCCATCTCGATCGTCCGGTGACTGGCTGCGCTGGCATAGGCCGCCTCGACCAGGGCCATGGTGGCGATGTTGTCCCGGCCGCTCGTGGAGGGTTCCTCGCCGTTGCGCAGGCAATGCAGCCAATGGCGCTGGATGGCGAGTACACTCTCCTGGATGTTGTGCCAGGGACGCGAGGCCCAGGGCAGCAGCGGCGGCGACAGGTCGACCTCCTCCCGCCCGCCTGCTCCGTTCACGACAAGGCGATAGCCTGCGCCGAGCCGCAGCGTGCCCGTCGAGCCGTCGATCTCGATGAGAGTCTCGGGGAAGGGATCGACCGGCAGCCTGGTGGCATAGCTGCAGTCGACCACCGAGGACAGCCCGTCCTCATGATCGAGCAGCATCGTGGCGACGTCTTCGCCCTTAATGGCGGGGTTGACGCGCTGGGTGCGCGCACTAAGCCGCGTCACCTCGCCAAACAGGAAGCGGGCGATGTCGAGGATATGGATGCCGAGATCCTCGATGATGAAACGCTTGCCTTCGGCGAGATAAGGCTGGCCGCTGAAGACGTCGAAACCCGAACGGAAGGACACGCGCGCCCAGAAAGGCCGGCCGATGGCACCGGCGTCCAGGCGGGCCTTGACGGCCTGGATCGCACTCTGCCAGCGGAAATTCTCGTGCACCATCAGTGGCACGCCGGCCACGCGGCAGGCCTCGACCATCGCGCGCGCATCCGCCATCGAAAGCGCGAAGGGCTTCTGGCAGATGACGGGAATACCCATCCTCGCCGCGAGCTCGACAAGCGGGCGGTGACTCGCCACCGTGGTGGCGATATCGACGAAATCCGGCTTCTCCGCCTCGAGCATCCGCTCGGCGTCGCCATAGCGCTTGTCGATGCCGAAAAGGTCCCCGGCCTGAGCGAGACGTTCCGGGTCACGGTCGCAGAGGGCGACGATGTCGACGCCCTCTGCGTCCCGCCAGGCATGGAGCTGGTTGATGGCGAAGAAGCCGCAACCGATCAGGGCACCCCGATAGGACATCATCAGGCCAGCCTCGCCATCTGGCGCAGGGCAACGCGCTGCTGCAGCCGTCGCTGAGCCTGGTCCACCACCACGGCGATGACGATCACCAGGCCCTTGATCACCATCTGCCAGAACTCGCTGACCCCCATCATCACCAGCCCGTCGGAGAGAATGCCGATGACGAAGGCACCGATGATGGTGCCGCCAATGGTGCCGCGGCCGCCAGACATCGAGGTTCCGCCGAGTACCGCCGCGGCGATGGCGTTGAGTTCGAAGCTCTCGCCCGTGGCGGGATGCGAGGCCATCAATTCGGAGGAAACCACCAGGCCGACGACGGCGGCGCAAAAGCCCGAGAACATGTAGACGAAGAGCTTCACCCGGTTGACCCGGATACCCGACAGGCCCGCAGCACGCTCATTGCCGCCGACTGCGAAGATATGGCGGCCGAGCGGCGTGCAGCGCGCCATATAGGCGGCGGCCAGCGCCAGCACGGCGAGGATCCACACCGACGTCGGCAAACCGAGAAGACGTCCCGCCCCCAGGACGGCATAGCCCTGCGTGCCGAAATCGGCGCGGCCGACCAGATTGGGGAAGGTCGCGCCACCGGACGAGAGAAGCGCCAGGCCGCGGGCGATGTAGAGCGTGCCGAGCGTCGCGATGAAGGGCGCGACATTGAGCTTGGTGATCAGCAATCCGTTGACGGCGCCGATCAGAATGCCCACCAACAAAGTGATCGCCATCACCTCGTAGATGTTGAAGAAGATGGTGTAGCCGATGCGCAGGTCCAGGCCGTTGAGGATCAGCCCGCCGGCGACCATGCCGCATAGGCCTACGATCGATCCGACCGACAGGTCGATGCCGCCGGTGACGATGACGAAGGTCATGCCCATCGCCAGGAAGGCGTTCAGCGCCACATGCTTCGACATCAGGATGAGATTGGCCGTGCTGAGGAAGTTCGGCGCCGCCAGCGAAAAGAAGATCAGCACGGCGAACAAAGCGATGAAGGTGCGCAGCTTCATCAGGTTCAGGGCAAGCGAGCCGCTTCCCGCGGACGGATTGTTCAAGGTTTCCTGCGCGACTGTCATGCCGGCGCTCCGTGATTGGCAGAAGAAGTGGAAGGAACGGGGCCATGTCCGAGCGCAGAGGCGGCCACCACCTTGGCGGCCGTGGCCTCGGCCCGCTCGAACAGGGCCGTGAGCTTGCCGTTGCTCATCACGGCGATGCGGTCCGACAGCGCCATCACCTCGTCGAGGTCGGACGTGACGAACAGGATGCCGAGGCCGTCGGCGGCGAGCCGCCGCATGGTGCGGAAGACATCGGCCTTGGCGCCGACATCGATGCCGCGGCTGGGCTCGTCCATCAGCAGCACTTTCGGGCCCGTCATCAGCGCCTTGCCGATCACCACCTTCTGCTGGTTGCCGCCGGACAGGGAACTCACTTCCAGCTCGGGATCGGCCACCTTGATCGACAGGTCCTTGACGGCGGCGCGAATGGCGGCCTGCTCGCGTCCGCGCCTGATGTGAAAACCGGCGAGGAAGCGGCCGAGGGCGGCCATGGAGAGATTGGCGGCGATCGAGAGGATGCTGACCAGCCCCTCCCTCTGCCGGTCTTCGGGGATCAGGGCCAGACCCCGACGGATGCGTCCTGTCACGTCCTTTTCCGCCACGGGCTTGCCGTCGACGAAGAGGCGGCCGGTGGCGTGGCGATGGCGCCCCATCACGCATTCGAAGAATTCGCTGCGCCCGGCACCCATCAATCCGTAGATGCCGACGATCTCGCCCTGCCTGACCGACAGGGAGACGTGGTCGACCGCGAGCCCCCCGCTCACGCGCGGCAGGCAGACATCCTCCGCGCGGAAGACTTCCGGGCCCAGCGGATGATCCTCGGTCTTGGCGAAGTCCTTGGCGTCGGAGCCGATCATCTGGTGCACGATCCAGGGCACATCGACATTGGCGATGCGCTCCTGCCCGGTGACGCGGCCATCGCGCAGCACGGTGATGTAGTCGCCGATGCGGATGAGCTCTTCGAGCCGGTGGGAAATGTAGACGATCGCGACGCCGCGCGCCTTGAGGTCGGCGATGACGCGAAAGAGGATCTCGACCTCGGCGGCGCTGAGCGCGGAGGTCGGCTCGTCCATGATCAGGATGCGGGCGTCCTGCGCCACCGCCTTGGCGATCTCGACCAGCTGCTGCTGGCCGATGCGCAAATCCTCCACCGGCGTGCGGGCATCGATGCCGGCTTCGAGCCGCTCCAGGAACTCGGCAGCGCGGCGTTCCTGCTCGCGATGGTCGATGCCCAGGGGCAGCCGCACGATTTCGCGGGCGGCGAAGATGTTCTCGGCCACGGAGAGATTGCCGAACAGGTTGAGCTCCTGGAACACCATGCCGATGCCATGCGCCACCGCCTCGCCCGCATCGCGGAAGGTGACGGGCTTGCCGTCGAGCAGGATGCGCCCGTCCGTGGGCTGCACGACCCCGGCAATGATCTTCATCAGCGTGGACTTGCCGGCGCCGTTCTCGCCGACCAGCACGTTCACGGCGCCGCGGCGCACGTCGAAATCGGCATGCCTGACGGCGACCGTGCCGGAATACACCTTCGACACGCCTTCCAGGCGCAGGACGACGTCGTCATCGGGCATGGCAGGGCGGCCCTCTTCCATCATGACCCCGCCCCGAGACTCAGTTCGGCCGGCGTCACCAGCGGCGGCTTGCCACCCGGCTCCAACACATAGGCGCCGAGCACCGTCACGGAGCGCCCGGCAAGCTTTTCGCGCGGCAGGGACTGCAGCACGTCGGCATTGACCCGGGCATTGAAGGCCTTGCCGAACTGGGCGTATTCGATCTGGTTGGTGAAGGCATTGAAGGACACGAAATCCAGGCTGTCGCGCAGGGCTGTGCCGCGCACGGCCGGTCCGATCTGCACCACCATGTCGGCCTTGCCGTCCCCGTCGACATCGACGTCGATGGTGGCGGCGCGCGATCCGGTATTCGCCGCCACGATGCGGCCCTCGGCCTTGACCACATAGGTCCAGGGCACGGTGCCCTCCTTGGCCCGATACCCGTATTTCTGCCCGGCCTCGTCCGCATTCTTGGCGGCAAGATCACGCACGACGACGAAGTCGCCTGCCTTCGCCTTGAGATAGGGCAGGACCTTGGCTGCCCAGATCGCGTCGACGGCCTTGTCCGGGTCGAAGACGAGTCCCGTGCCCGAGGCGCCGACCTGTCTGGCCGCCTCGACCTCCGCGGTCGGCACGATCTTGCATGCTGCAAGGGTGAGCGCCATGGCGGCGATCATCAGCCTGTTGGCAAGCCTGGGCATGGATGGGCTCCGGCCTCGATTGTCGGGATCTGGAACGGGCCCGGGACGCCTGCCGCGAGGCAGGTCCCGGGCAATTTTCATCGCAACGTCAATTCGCCAGCGCGAAGGTTTCGAGCTTGCCGGCATTGTCGGGCGTGATCAGCACGCAATCCATCAGCTGCTTTTCCTGCGCAGGGCCCTTCTTGGTCTTGATGTAGGTGTCGGCCTGCTCGACGGCGGTCTGGGCCTGGAGATAGGCGGGCTGCAGGACCGTCGCCTTGATGCCGCCCTGCTTGATGGAATCGCGCACATCGTTGGAGCCGTCGAAGCCGACCACGATCACATCCTTGCGGCCGGCGGCCTGCAGTGCGGCGATCGCGCCCATCGCCATGGTATCGTTGCCGGAAATCACGCCCTTGATGTCGGGATTGGCCTGCAGGATGGTCTCCATCTTGCTGTAGGCCTCGGTCTGGCTCCAATTGGCCGACTGCCGCGCCACCATTTTGAGGTCCGGATAGTCGTCGATGACGTCGTGATAGCCCTTGGAGCGGATGCCGGCATTGGTATCGGCCTCCCGGCCGACCAGCTCGACATAGTTGCCCTTTTCGCCCATCAGCCGGACGAACTCCTGCGCACCGGCCTGGGCGCCCTGGTAGTTGTTGGACACGATCTGGGCGACGGCAATGCCGGCGACATTGATCTCGCGATCGATCAGGAAGGAAGGCACGCCGGCATCCTTAGCCTTCTGCACGGCGGCCACCGTGGCGGCGGCGCCGGCATTGTCGAGGATGATGGCCTTGGCCCCGCGGGCAATGGCGGTGTCGATCAGCTGCGACTGCTTGTTGGCGTCGTCGTCATGCACCAGCACCAGCGTGTCATAGCCCAACGCCTTCGCCTTGACCTCGGCCCCCTGGGCCTCCGCCTTGAAGAAGGGGTTGTCATGCGATGGCGTGATGATGGCGATGAGATCGGCGGCCAGGGCGGTGCCCATTGCTGCCGATGCCATGACGCCGGCGAGCGCAGCGCCCAGCAGAAGTCGTTTCAAGCTCATGTCGTCCTCCCATTGTGTGTCGACGGTTCAGTCCGGATGGCCGCCGGTTGTGTCCGGCGGGTCGTTCTTGCCAGGTGCCAATTCGTCCTCAGGGCCTGAGGGGCGCATAGGCCCGCGTGCCCTCCCCGCCTTTCCTGATCTCCCGCCCGACGAGAAAGGCGAGGACGGCCGAGAGCAGCATGAAGGCCCCCACGATGATCATCGGAGCCTGGTAGAGGCCGGTGTAGTCCTTGACGGCACCGGTGACATAGGGCGCCGCGAAGCCGGCCACATTGCCGATGGTGTTGATGAGAGCGATGCCGGCTGCGGCCGCCGCGCCGGACAGGAAGCGACCCGGCAAGGCCCAGAAATTCGGCAGGGCCGAGAAGATGGCGCAGGCCGTGACGGTGATGCAGGCGACCGTGGTCTCGGGGGTGGGCATATAGAGCGCCAGCGGGATGCTGATCGCGCCGACCAGCGCCGGAATGCCGATATGCCAGGCCCGCACCCCGCGCTTCGTCGCGTCGCGGCTCCACAGATAGAGCGCGATGGCGGCGGGAAGATAGGGAATGGCGATGATCAGCCCGGCCTGGAACACGGAGAACTTGGTGGCGAACTTCGCCTCGAAGCCGGAAACGATGGTGGGCAGGAAGAAAGCCAGTGCATAGAGGCCATAGATCATGCCGAAATAGATGAGCGCCAGCAGCCAGACCCGGCCGCTCGACAGGGCCGCGCCGATCGAGCCGTTGTGCGGCTCACGCTTGGCGCTGTCCTCGCGGGCGAGTTCGCCGGTGAGCCACCTCTTCTCTTCGGCGCTGAGCCACTTCGCATCCTTGGGCGAGTCCGGCAGGTAGAACCAGGTGACGATGCCGACCACGATGGCCGGGATCGAGACGCCGAAGAACATGATCCGCCAGCCTTCGAGGCCGAAGAAGCCGTGGGCCTGGATGAAAGAGGAGGCCAGCGGCGCGCCGATTACCGTCGTCATCGGCTGGGCGATATAGAAGAGGGCGAGGATGTTGGCCCGGTGGCGGGCCGGCACCCAGGTGCTGAGATAGAGGATCGCGCCCGGGAAGAAGCCCGCTTCGGCGATGCCCAGCAGGAAGCGCAGGACATAGAGCTCGGTGACGCCGCTGACCCAGGTGAACAGCACCGAGACGATGCCCCAGGTCACCATGATGCGCGCAAGCCAGCGCCGTCCGCCGAATTTGTGCAGGGCCAGGTTGCTGGGAATTTCGAGCAGGATGTAGCCGATGAAGAAGATGCCGGCGGCGAAGCCGAATTGGGTGGCCGTGAGCCCCAGATCCTTCGTCAGGCCATGCGGGCCGGCGAAGGAAATCGCGGTCCGGTCCAGGAAGTTGATGAAGAACATCAGACCCAGGAAGGGCGCGAGGCGCCAGGTGGCCTTGCGGATGGCCGATCGTTCGACAGGGTCGATCGCGAGGGTATTCGAGCTCATTTTTCCTCCCAATGAGCAAAGCGCCTCCTCCTGTGTGTTGTTTTTGGAGGCGCTGGCGGCTGGCTGCTCGACGGGTCGTCCAGAAGCCTGGTCGAAAGCAGGCAGCCGCCACCAGGGGGTGACGGCTGTTGCAAGATCCAGTTCAGGTGATGCGGCGGATGCTGTCGGCGATCTCGTTCGGCTCGAAGACGCGCTTCCAGTCGTCCCGCATCAGGGCCGGCTTGCCGAAGGCAATCGCCTTGTTGCAGGCATCGGAGAACACACCCTCGACCTCGCCGAAGATCACCGCACCCAGCACGTTCATATGGCCGAGCAGAAAGTCACGGGCCGCCTCGCGGGGCACGCCCCGGGCCACCACCTCGTCCATGGCCTCGCGCATCACCACGAGCAGGGTTGCGCAGACGGTCTCTGACAGACCCGGCTCCAGCAGCGCCATCTGCTCCACGGTGACGCGATGGGAGCGCATGACCGGTGCCCAGATCACCTTGGCGATCTCCTCGCCGACCGCATAGGCGCTCTCCGGGCCCTGCATCAGCGCGCTGACGATGTGCTGCTTGGCCGCGATCCCGCCGAAATGGTCCTTCTTGGCGGCCATCTCCGTCTCGTCGTTGAAGATCGGCGGATGGCAGGGATGAGTGACGAAATAGGTCAGGTCGGGGCGATCGGGAAGATGACCGGCAAAGGGCGCGGCAGCGTCGAGCACGACCACCATGGTGCCGGGCTTGAGCTTGTCGGCAATGCCGGCGGCAACCTTGCCGATCAGCGTATCGGGAACGGCGAGAATGACGACGTTGGCCCCGTCCAGAGCCGCATCCGGCGCGACGCTGTCGAGGCCAAGGCCGGTCTTGAGGCGTTCCTGGCCGGCTGCGCTCACCTCGACATGCCGGACCTCGAAACTCGACGTCTTGAGGTTGCTGGCCAGCCGGTAGCCCATCTTTCCGCCGGCGCCAAAGAGCGCGATCGTCGTCATGCAGATCTCCTCTCGAATTCGAGCGGCTTATAGATCTACTGGTATGATGAGTCAATCATCACTTGTGATGTGACGTGCTTTTGATTCATCTCCGACGTGATGCGTCCGATGAACAGAAAGCTGGAGCTATCCGCGAACGACAACCTCGCGCGGCCAACGGCATACGCGCGAGAATAGAATATTTTGTATAATCAATATCTTATGGTAATATTTGAATTTACTACTTCAGTCCCGAGAGCGGAGGTGGTGGATCGACTCACCCTTGTCTCGCCAGCCGAAAGCGGGAGCGCCCAAGCGGGTCCACAGGCCAGCTTCTTTTACTCGGCCGGGTCAGTGCGCCCTACCTTCCCGAGGCTCCAGCAATGTCCGGGCTGCCGCGACCAACTCCTGCGTGGACGGGAATTTTCCCAGCCCTGCCAATCCCTCGCTGCATTCGATATGGGTCCAGCGTACGAACCCATCGCTGTCGATGAGAAACTGGCCCTTGAGCTGAGGCCATTGCCGTTCCATGTCGGCATGGTCGATCGAATTCTCGACATAGCCATCGAGCCGCGCCAGCGTGTCGGCCGCCTGCCGCACAGGCAGGGGTTCGGGCAACTCGCCGGTGGGATTGACATGGAGCTCCGCCAAGGCGGCCATCAGATCCGGCGTGGGCATCGGCTTGGGAACGCCATAGGCGCGATGCGTCGAAAGTTCCGGATCGGTGGCAATGCGCAAACGGCTCGGGCGAAACTTGAAATAAAGGCGCGCATTTTCGAGTTCGGTGGCAACGATGCCGAGCGTCTCGACCCCCAATGCCTGCAATTGCGGGCCAGCGGCCGCCATCTGAGCGATCGACCTGCGGCAGAAGGGACACCAGAGCCCGACGAACAAGGCAAGGAAGAGCGAGCTCTTGCCGCGATAATCGGCGAGCGACACCGTGCCCGATCCATCGAGAGCGGGCAGCGAAAAATCCGGCGCGCGTTCACCCGGGGCGATCGGCACCAGTATCGGCTGCATGCTCATGCGAAACCCCTTTCATCTCGAGGCAAAACCCATTGTCACGAAATGATTTTCGGCCTTCGCTCTTCGCCTCGGTCCGGCCTGCCAATTCGAGGTGGTCCCGATCCAATCGCAAAACACGTCAGCATAGAAACGGCAAAACCATCAGGGCGTCGGGTTCGAGGCCGGCTCGCTGACAGACCTCCTCCGACTTGGCCAAGTATAGCGCCGCTTGGTCCTGGTTCCCAGCATCGAGATGGAGCGTGCCCAGACCGTCATAACAGGGAAACAGGAATTGCGGTTCACCCATCTGCTCGGCCAGGCGCAAGGCCTCCTCGTAGGACGCGAAGGCGAGCGCATGCTCGCCCCGGCACTGATAGATCTGGCCAAGGATGATCAATGGTGCCGCCAGATGGTCGAGCAGGCCCAGCCGCCGGTCGAGATCGACCGCCATCTGCGCCGCCTTGACGCCTTCCGCCTCGCACCGATCCGTCAGGGCGCAATAGGCGACGGCGAGATTGGCATAGATGCGGGACTGGAAGCCCAGATCTCCCACCTTCTTGGCGGTTTCCAGGCCGCGCAGACAGGTTGCGATGCTGCGCTCGGGATCGAGAGTGCTGTAGAGCACGCCGAGATTGGTATAGCCGCGGCAGGCGGCCTGCAGCAGATGATGGTCCTCGGCCAACCGGACGCTGCGTTCGATCTGCTCTACGGCGACCGCCGACCGGCCGGTGCGTGCCAGCGCCACGCCCATCGTGTTGTAGGCCTGGGCGCGTATCGCCGCGAGGTCACGCATATGATCCGGTTCGGGATCGGCCTTGGTATCGCGATCGGCCTCGGCCAGCGCCCGTTCCGCCCAGGCGATCGCCCCGTCATTGTCGCCGGCGCGGAAGGCAAGCCGGCCGACCTCCTGGTACAACTGCGCGCGCTCGGGCAAATAGCCCTCCTCGCCGAGCAAAGCGAGGCCCCGCATGAAGCAGGCCCTGGCCCCCTCGCGATCGCCGGCCTCCCAATGCAGGCCGCCGATCTTGCGCTGGAGCCGGGCCGCCCCGGCCCGGTCGCCCGCGGCCTCGAGCGCCTCGCACACTGCCTCGTAGTGAACCGCCGCCTCGGTTCGCCGCTCGGTCAGCGCCAGGAGATCCGCCAGCCGTTCCCGCGTGGAACGGATGTCGCTCTCACCGCCCGGACAATCGGCCAGAGTACGAAGAGCCCGCTCATAGTGCCGGATCGCATCTTCGTTGGCATAGACGGCTCGGGCCCGGTCGCCGGCCGCCATGAGATAGTGTGCGCCCCTGGCCTTGTCGAAACTCAGGCTCCAGTGATGACCCAGCGCCTCGAGGTCGCTCAAACGCTCGGGCCGGCTGCCGACCGCATGTTCGAGCGCGCGGCCGGCCCGTTCATGCAGTTCGGTCCGGCGGGACAGGAGCAGATTGTGATAGACGGCCTCGTGGACAAGGGCATGGGCAAAGCGGTGGCTCCCGCCCTCGCCGACCCGGCAGAGGAAACCGGCTTCGGCCAGACGGCGAAGCGCCGCGTCGACCGCAGCCGGCTCCGCGGCAATTTGGGTGAGAAGGTCCTGTTCGAACGCCATGCCGAGCACGGCCGCCGCATACAGCACGCGCCGCTCGGCGACGGCCAGCCCGTCGACACGCGAGAGCAGCAGCCCCTGCAGGGTCGGCGGCACATCCTCGGCGTCGAGCGGCGCCGTGAAGGTCCAGCGACTGCCTTCCTTTTTCAGAATGCCCCTGGCCACGAGGCTTCGAACGATCTCTTCGACGAAGAGGGGGTTGCCGCCCGCCCGCCTGGTGACGAAGGCCTGGATGTCCGCGAGGGCGTCGCCATCGGCCTCGCCGAAAAGAGAACCGAGGAAGGTCCGCGTCTCATCGGCGGAGAGCGGGGCGAGATGAAGGCTCGATTGCGAGGCGCGGGCGAGGCGCAACGACGGCCCGCCGGGGCGATGCGATAGCACGATCATCAAGCGCCGGTCGGCAAGATGATCGGCCACGTCGCACAGAAGATCCACGGAGGCCATGTCGGCCCAATGGAGGTCTTCGACGACGATGAGCAGATGCCCCTGATCGAGGCGCCGCGCGATCAGCATGCGCGCGGCAAGCGCGATCTGGCGCTTCACCTGTTCCGGCGCGAGGTCTCCCGACGGCACGCCCTCCACACCCAGCATGTAGTTCAGGACCGGTGCAACCGCATCCGCCACGTCGGCCTCGGCGCCGAGCGCCACGAGGCCCGCAGCCAGCTTCCGACTTGCCGTTTCGAGCGTATCGTCCCGGTGCACCCGATAGGCTTCGCGAAACAAGGCAGCGAAGAGACCATAGGCGGGTTCCCCGAGGGACGAGCAAACGGCCTGGCGGACGGCGCCGCCGGCAAGCTTTCCCTGCGTTTCGAGCATGCCGAGGAATTCGGCGATCAGCCGCGACTTGCCGGCGCCCGCTTCCCCCACGAGATCGACGACCTGCGCCGATCCGGTCTGCGCCCGTTCGAAGAGCGCGACGAGCCGCGCCAGTTCCTCGTCGCGGCCGACCATCCGGCTTTCCAAGCCGTGCGCGGCCAGCCCTCGTCCGGAAGCCGGCATGGCCAGCCGTCCGACCAGCCGATAGGCCGCGACCGGTGCCGCCTTGCCTCGCAAGGTGAGGTCGGGCACGGGCTCGAAAGCGAAACGGTGGCGGGTCAACGCCTGGGTTGCCTCGGAGACCAGGATGGCACCCGAGGCCGCCGCCAGCAGGCGGGCCGTCGTATTGACGGTGTCGCCGGTCACCGCATAGCTGGCCCCGGCGGCCCGACCGAGATGACCGGCCACGACCAGACCGGTATGGATGCCGATATGAAGGCTCACCGGCTGGCCAAGGCGCCCGGCCCAGTGCTCGTCGAGCCGGTTCGCCTCGACCGTCATGTCCAGCGCCGCGCCGAGAGCCCGCTCCGGATCGTCCTCATGGGCCAGCGGCGCGCCGAACACGGCCAGCACGGCATCGCCGACGAACTTCTCCACGAAACCCTGATAATGCGCCACCACATTTGCCAGCGTTTCGAACAGGGCGTTCTGGAAGGCTCGGACGTCCTCCGGGTCGAGGCGCTCGGAAAGAGCGGTGAAGCTGGAGACATCGGCGAAAAGCACCGTTACCTGCCGCCGGTCCGCCTCGGGACGATCGGGCGTCCCAGCCGATGCGACGCCATCGACAAGCGATGCGGCGTCGGGCTCGGCGGCAGGCAGGCCAGGCGGGCGCGCCGTTCCGCAGCGCGGGCAGAAGGCAAAACCAGGCGCGCAGGCAAATCCGCATTTCGCACAAGGCGTCGGTTGCGCCCGCCCGCAATGCGGACAGAACGCGAAACCCGATGCCAATTCCAGACCGCAACCCGCACAAGCCATGGAACGATCCGCCACCGGTGAAACGAGCTCCCCCTGCCTTAATCCGAGAGGTCCCCTCGCGGGTCCGGCCGCAGATCCGGCGGATCGAGCGTCGTCAGGCGGAAGACAATGCGTCTTCCTGCTCCAAGGACAGGATTTTACTCACTTTTTTAGCTTTGGGCAGCCGGTATCATAGCCGCCCGCCAGGCTCTTTTCTGCCCGACGACCATGCTTCCCATCGGAACAAGCAGGTCCGGACAGCGAGGTTGGGACAAAGGCTGCCACTTCGTTCGGAAGAGGTAGGCACATTTTTTTGCGGATGCGCTATAAATTTGAGATGCTTCAATTCGTGAGATAAATTCAATGTAATTGTTCTTTTACTTGAATTTGGACTTTGGACGGCGGCTAAAAAGCCTTGATCGAGTTATGTGCGCTGTCGGTACGAGGCCCCCGGTGAAGCGAGCATTCATGGCGACGACACCGCCCGGCAGGTCGGCCCGGAAATCCGCCGAAGCGGCAGCGGCCGGCAAAGGGCTGCCACCCCTGTTTTCCTACATCTGGCAGAACAGTCGTCGGCAGCAGGTCGTCGTACTCATAGTCGTGCTTGCTTCCCTGCCCTTCTACTTTCTGTCGCTCGACCTGCCGCGCAGCATCGTCAATGACGCCATCCAGGGACGCGCCTTTCAGCATGGCGCCGCCGAAGCACCGCTTTTCGCCTTCAACCTCGCCTTGCCGTCCTTCCTGGGAGGCGGAACCCTGCACTATCCCGGCATGGAATTGTCCCGCATCGCCTATCTGATGGTGCTGAGTTCGGCCTTCATGCTGCTGGTGCTGGTCAACGGCGCCTTTCGCTATGTCATCAATATGCAGAAGGGCAAGCTGGGCGAAGGCCTGCTGCGCCGCCTGCGTCTCGATCTCTTCAACCTGCTGCTGCGCTTCCGGCCCGAGGCAGTCCGCAATGTCCGCTCGGCGGAAGTCGCCACCATCATCCGCGACGAGGTCGAACCCATCGGCGGCTTCGTCGGCGATGCCTATATCCAGCCCGCCTTCCTCGGCAGCCAGGCGCTCACCGCCCTCGCCTTCATCCTGCTGCAAAGCCCCCTTCTCGGCCTTCTCGCCGCGGCGATGGTGTTGGTGCAGGGCGCGGTCATCCCGCGTCTTCGGCGTGAGCAGCTCAGGCTCGGCCGCCAGCGCCAGGCGCGTTCACGCTCGCTGGCCGGCCATATCGGCGAGATTGTCGACGGGATAGGCGAGGTGAGCAATCACGGCACAGCCGCCTATGAACGCCAGAAGATCACCGGCATCCTCGATGACCTGTTCTGGATCCGCTATCGGCTCTACGGCCGGAAGTTCATGGTGAAATTCATCAATTCCGTGCTGGCGCAGGTGACCCCCTTTCTGTTCTACGCGCTGGGCGGCTATTTCGCGCTGCGTGGCTCGCTCGACATCGGCCAGCTCGTCGCGGTGATCGCCGCCTATCGCGACCTGCCGCCTCCCATCAAGGAACTGATCGACTGGGATCAGCAGCGCCAGGACGTCGAAGTCAAATATGAGCAGATCCTGGAACAGTTCTCTCTGGCGGAACTTCCCGAACCCGCCGGCGAAACGCCCCAACTGGCGGCCGGAGGCACCATCGCGATCGAGGCGCTCAGGGTGCGCGCCCCGAGCGGCGACGTCCTGCTCGACAATGCCAATCTGGTCCTGCCTCTCGGCGCGCACGTCATGCTCACCGGATCCCGGGGTGAAGGCTTCATCACCCTGGCCCAGGTGCTCGCGCGCCGCCTTACCGAATTCGACGGCACGGTCCGCCTTGCCGGCCAGGATATCGCCGCCTTTTCCCCGGGCTGGATCGGAGAGAACCTTGGATATCTCGGTCCCGATTTCATCATTTTCGGGCGCTCCATACGCGAGAACATCGTCTACAGCCTGCGCGGCCCGCGCGCCGGGCAGGGTTTGCCGTCCCCCGCCGATCCAGGCGGCGGCCGACCCGACCAGGCAATCCGCCCCGGCGGGGAAGCGGAAGCTGCAACCTCTTCCATCGACCTGCGCAGGGCCGGCGCAGCCCATGCCGGCGAACTCGACGACATCATCGTCGCCCTGCTGGGCGAGATTGGCCTGGCCGATGCCGTTTATGGCTTCGGCCTGTCTCGCACATTCAATCTGGAACCCGACCGGGATCTCGCCGAGCGCCTCGTCGACTGCCGCCGACGCCTCGTCCAGGAGCTCGAGGCAACCCATCTCGCCGATCTGATCGAACCATTCGATCCGGCCCGCTTCAACCGCTACGCCACCATCGGCGAGAATCTGTTCTTCGGTGTTCCGGTTGCCGAAGGTGCCATCGAGACACTGATCGAGGACGCGGAAATTGCCGCGCTGCTCGCAGAAGGAGGGCTCGGAGACAGCCTGGTTGCCCTGGGGCTGAAAGTCGCCGCAACCATGGTGGAGATCTTTTCGCAGATCGCCAGCGATCACGCCGTGTTCGAGCGCTTCTCGTTCATCTCATCGAGTGACCTGCCGCGCTTTGCCGAGATAGCCTCTCGCGCCGGCAGTCGCGGCACCAGCGCACTCACCTATCCGGAACGCCGTTCCCTGCTGCTGCTGGCGCTCCACTATGTCGAAACCCGCCATCGGCTCGGACTGCTCACCGCCCCCCTTGCCGATGAGATCGTGCGGACGCGCGGGCGGATCATGGCGCTCGATCCGGCCCGGTTCGCCCGGCTGCTGGAGTTCTATGCTCCCGATCGGCTCTGCCCCGTCGCGCCGCTGCGCGACAATCTCCTGTTCGGGCGTATCGACCATGCCATGGCGCATGCCGAGGAACGGATCATGGTCGCATTGCGCAAGGTCGTGCGTGATTGCGGCCTCGAGCGGATCATCTACCAACTCGGCCTGGACCAGGAGGCCGGGCCCGGCGGGCGGCTGCTGCCGGCAACCCATCGATGTGCCCTCGCCCTCGCCCGCTGCCTGATCAAGCGCCCCAGGATTCTCATCCTCGACCAGCTCGACCTGATGTTTGCCGAAGGCCAGCGTGCCACCATCCTGGAGGTGGTGCGCCGGCACATGGCGGGACGCACCCTTGTCGTCGCCATGCGCGATACCACCTCCCGAGACCTGTTCGATATCGTGGTGACCACCCGCGGCAACCGCATTGAATCGGTGTCGAAACCCTCCGCGCCTTCGGACGCACAGGAAGCGGCAGCGCAGACGCCGGTCGAGGAACTGGCCGAGATCCAGGCCCTGCGCGACGTGCCGATGTTCGCGGCCCTCGATACCCCGCGGCTGAAATTGATCGCCTTCACCTGCGAACGCATCTCTTTCGAACAGGACGAAATCCTGTTCCGTCAGGGGGACATCGCCGATGCAGCCTATGTCATTCTCTCGGGGACCGCCGATGCCTTCATGGAACTCCCCGGCGAGAGACTGCATCTTTCGACCACCGGACGCCATTCCATCATCGGGGAGATGGGCCTGATCAGCGGAGCGCCGCGCTCGGCCACCGTCGTGGCCACCACCGACGTCACGGTTCTGAAGATTGCGAAGGACATCTTCCTCAATCTCATCGCCGAATTGCCCGCGGTTGCGCTCGTGGTGATGCGTGACCAGGTAAAACGGCTGAGCCTTGCCGAAGAACGTCTGACCCGTATGCTGCAAGGCCAGTCGACGCCGTCCTGAATGACTCCTGAGAACGCCGACGTCCTTGTCGGCAGGCGCGAACTTTGCAGGTTTATAGCGCGCTTCCGGTGGGGCGATCTCCGGATCGATCGTCTTGGAAACGCGGGATCTGCCCGCAGGAAGATGCCGATCTAGAGAACGGCACACCATGTTTCGCGCGCGTCTCGCCTCAAGTGCGTGCCTGGGCTACTCCATACAGTTCCGCTACCCACATCAAACAGCGCGGCAGACCGGTGAACTGCGGATTTGCTTCAGCTGTTTTTCGGTCAGCGCCAAGGGCGTCGGCCCGTTGCTCGACGTTGCGAACATCAGGTTGCGCGTGCTGCCCGAATGCACCGGCGAGAAGGAGCTGGTCAACATCACGTGGCCGATCTCGTGGGCCGGATCCCAGCGCGAGCAATCATGCGTGACGGCGCAGGCCGGCTTGCCGGTGGCATGTCCGCCGCAGCCCAGCACGTTGTTCTCCTGGAACCTGTTGACGAAGAACAGCTTCACATCGTTGTTGGGGACGGGTGTTCCAAGCGCGTGGAGTTCCGCGAACTCACCTGAATCCATCTGCCAGGTGCAGTTCTGCCCCACGACGTTGAAGCGGTTTTCTTCCTCCTGCGTCAGGCCGAGCGACTCGCCGGAGGCGAAGAATATCTCGATGCCATATTGGGCATAAACGGCCTGGGCGCTGGAGAGGATGCGCTCGAACGGTACGTCGCTGAGGGCCAGCGAACGGAAATGCACCCGCACGCGATGCTTGAACCCGCCGATCTGCTTGTCGATCTCCCGGATCGTCGCCTGGCCCAGCTTGCCATCCTCGACGAGGGGTGGGTTGCGCCGCTGGAACGCCTTCACCACCGACTCCGTTTCGATGCCGTAGACACCATCGGGGCTGTAATCCTGGCTCTGGGTCGAGATCGGCATGGCAAAGCCGAGATCGACGAGGGCCATCTGCAGGAGATGGACATGGCGACCTGACATGCCGCGCAGCAGGACATCATTGCCGGCCTCTATGCGCTGCAAAGAGGGCTCATTCTTGAAACGAACAGATGTCAAAGCCATGATGGCTCTCCTTCTCGCAGTCCTCGGGCGGATGTTGCCGAATAATTCCAGGTACTATCCAGATCTGCGGCATGGAAGATCAGGACCATCCGTGCGGCTCTTCCTCGCTCGGACGCCTGAAAATGTATCTGAACGTGTCGACCGGTTTCACGTTGCTTCTGGCTGCCCAGCCGATGCCATAAGCTTTTTCCGGTCCCTGAACGATCGAATAGGCCTTCGGCTCCTTCGAATAGTGGACTTCCTCGCCGCCATACCAGCCCCATTCGACCAGCTGGATATTCGCGGTCGAACCGCTGACGGTGCAGGAATCGATCAGGGCGATATGCTCATAGGGTGCAGCTGTACAATGGGTGACGACCACATCGCCCAGCTGGATGTCTTCGATCCTGGTCCGACGCCGGGCGGTCGAGGCATAGGCATCGATGGAGGCCGAGGGATTGCCGCCATAATAGTTGCCGACCAGCCCGTTGCAGTCGAGCGTGATGAAATCCGTTGCATAGGCCTGGGCCGTCGCCCGGGCGCAAGGCTGTCCCGCGAGGTCCTTGCCCGTGCCGATGCGGCCGATCGCATAAGCCAGCCGGAGCGTGTCGATGATCTCGTCGGGGCTGCCCTTGCCGACGAAGGCCTGGATGAAGGTGGTGGCGTAGAAGTCCTCGGTCGGCTGGATCAGGCCGAGCGGCTGCTGGTCGAAGAAGAACTTGGCCCCGCATGGCGTATTTGCATTGCCGTGATGGGCCATCCGAAGCGCCGCTGTGAAGGCCGCATGCTCACGCTGCATCACCTGGCCGGTCCCGGCCTTGCCGTTTCGGAAATCCCAGCCCGAGCCATACATGGTGATGCCGGCTGAGATGAGCTCATTGTTGAGCGGACTGTAGAACTTCAGATAGGTGTATCGATCCAGATACTCTTTCGGCGTCACGATCCCCTCCATTTCGCGCAGCCCATTGAAGAATACGGCATATCCGAGCTGTCCTGGTTACGCTCCCCCGTCGATATTTGTTATTTTATACTCAAGCTGCTGGCGGGATATCCCTCAAAGACGGGAGGCAACACACCCAGTCGACAGGATTTCGTCTTATCCTTCAGCAAAGGCGACAAACACCGGACTCGTGCACGAAGTCGCGCGAAGCATGGCACTCATTCAGGGAGGCGTGGGCAATGGCGGCCCGACCGAGATCTGATAGCTTGGGCGATAAGGCAGCTCCTGCTGGGCGATGATATTGAGCTCGGCACCATTAGGCCCCTCGTCGGGATATTTCTCACCCTCCAGGAAGAGATAGAAGAAGCTCTTGGGCGGCTTGCCGGGATCGGTCACCACATCCTCGTTGGACGCCACGCGCTTGGTGTAAGCTCGCACCACGACACCCCAGTCATTGGCGATCTTCTTGAGGAAGTCGCTGGCATTACCGACCCGGCAGGTGAGCAGGACCATCCTGTATGGTTTGATGGCTTTGAAATGCGCGCCGATCTCCTGATAGATCTTCCAACGTGCCAGGCGGTCGGAGCTTGGATTGTTGGCGATGTCGTAATCCATGTCGGATTTCTGGCCGGCAAAGCGGGGACGGTCATAGAACACGTTGACGGTGTGCGGGCTTTCCGCACCGTTGAGGCCGACCAGTTTGAACGTGCCGCCGGGAGCGATCTCGCACATGCCGTCGACCGTGCTGCCATCCAGGGCCGTGCCATGTCCGACGCTGATGATGACCGTGCCATCCGCGCCCGCCTTGCTGATCGCACTCTTGAGGATGTCCCGCGTCTGCGCCATGGACTGGCCTGCCGTCATCTTGACGAGGGCACGAGCCTGCGGTTGGTGTGCGACATAGGATTTTGCCCAGCCGAACCAGGGATTTTCCGTGGTGGTGACGATGACGTCCATGATGATGATGCCAGCAAAGGGAAGGATGGGGATCTCGCCGCAGAGGCGAGTGCGTCAAAGCATCGAAGGCGTGGGAACGTTCTGCCGGGCCAGCATTTCAGTATCGAGGCTCTTGATCGTCATCTTGCCGACGATATTGTCCGGACTGCTTTGATAGGCTCGGTTGATGATCTGCCGCGATGTCTTGTAGCGTAACACGGCGGCAGCCGTGGAAGCGCCATAGACGCCGTCGATGTAGTCCCTGCCGTCGATCTGGTTGAAGCCGAGCTTGACCAGCGCCTCCTGCACAAGCCGGACGTGGTGGCCGGTCGTGCCGGCGGTGAGATGCGCCTGATCATTGACGAGGCAAGCCTCCAGCTCCGGTACGCCCGCAAAAAGCCGACAATGCAACACCATTAAAATCCTCCATTGCTGACGTGAACGCCTGATCCGTGCATGCTCGCCGCGTGATCAGGCCACATCGTACGCAAACTCCCCGTTTTCCACCCCAACCTTCGCCTCCCCGATCTGCTCCCCGGCGATCGCTTTCGCCAGGATGCGCTGAGACAGCGCCGGCAGCAGCGTGTTGGTGACGATGTTGTCGACCATGCGCCCGCCGGAATCGGGGTCGTTGCACTGGGACACGATCTTCTCGACCACCGCATCGTCATAGCTGAAGCGGGCCCCATGATTGTCGCGGATGCGCTTGCCGATGCGATCGAGCTGGAGGCGCACGATGGCGCCCAGCATCTCGCCGGACAGCGGATAATAAGGGATGGTGACGATGCGCCCGAGCAGGGCCGGCGGGAAGACATCGAGCAGATGCGGCTTGAGATCCACCGCCAGCGCTTCCGGATCCGGCTTCTGCGAGCCGTTCCCTGCGGCGGCCATGATCATGTCGGTGCCGGCGTTGGTGGTGAGGATGATCAGCGTGTTCCTGAAATCGATGCGCCGGCCCGAGCCGTCCTCCATCACGCCCTTGTCGAAGACCTGGAAGAAGATCTCGTGCACGTCGGGATGGGCTTTCTCCACCTCGTCGAGCAGGACGACGGAATAGGGCCGCCGGCGCACGGCCTCGGTGAGCCGGCCGCCTTCGCCATAGCCGACATAGCCGGGAGGCGCCCCTTTCAGGGTGGAGACCGTATGCGCCTCCTGGAATTCCGACATGTTGATGGTGATCATGTTCTGCTCACCGCCATAGAGCGCCTCGGCGAGCGCCAGCGCCGTCTCCGTCTTGCCGACGCCGGAGGGGCCGGCGAGCATGAAGACGCCGATGGGCTTGTCGGGATTGTCGAGCTTGGCCCGGTTGGTCTGGATGCGCCGGGCGATCATCTTCAGGCCGTGATCCTGGCCGACCACGCGCCTGGCCAGGATGTCGCCGAGATTGAGGATGGTCTCGACCTCGTCCTTGACCATGCGGCCAACTGGAATACCGGTCCAGTCCGAGACCACCGAGGCCACGGGCTGCTCGTCGACATAGGGATAGACCATGCGCTTTTCGGGATCGATGGCGGCAAGGTCGGCCATGATCCGGGTGAGCTTTTCGCGGGCGGCTTCGGCCCCCTCGCCCCCTTCGGCGATGTCCCGGCGCGCGGCCATCAGTTCGGCCACGATGGCCTTCTCTTCGCCCCAGGCCTTCTCCAGCGCCGCCAGCTTGTCCCTGGCTGCCGCGATGGTTTCCGTCACCTCGCCAATGCGCTTCTCGTCGGCATTGCCGACATCGCGTTCACGCTCCAGGGCCTTCAGCTCACGCTCGCTCGCCTCGATGGCGACGCGCACATCCTCGACCGCGGCGGGCGTGGCGTTCTGCGACACCGCCACGCGGGCGGCGGCGGTGTCGAGCAGGCTGACCGCCTTGTCCGGCAGCTGGCGCGAAGGGATGTAGCGGCTCGACAGCTTGACGGCGGCGACCACGGCGGCTTCCGAAATATGGACGTTGTGGTGTTTCTCCATCGGCGCCAGCAGGCCGCGCATCATGTTGCAGCACTGCTCGATGCCGGGTTCGCCGACATTGATCGGCTGGAAACGGCGGGTCAGCGCCGGGTCCTTCTCGATATGCTGGCGATATTCCGACCAGGTCGTGGCGGCGATCGTCCTGAGCGTGCCCCGGGCCAGAGCAGGCTTGAGCAGATTGGCGGCGTCCCCGGTGCCGGCCGCGCCGCCGGCGCCGATCAGCGTGTGCGCCTCGTCGATGAACAGGATGATCGGCGTCACCGAGGCCTGGACCTGATCGATCACCGAGCGCAGGCGCTGCTCAAACTCACCTTTCATCGAGGCGCCAGCCTGCATCAGGCCGATGTCGAGCGCGTAGAGCTTGTTGCCCTTGAGTGGCGGCGGCACGTCACCGGCCGCGATGCGCTGCGCAAAGCCTTCGACCACCGCCGTCTTGCCGACGCCGGCCTCGCCGGTGAGGATGGGATTGTTCTGGCGCCGGCGCATCAGCACGTCGACGACTTGGCGGATCTCCTCGTCGCGGCCGACGATGGGATCCATCGTGCCGCTGGCGGCGCGCTCGGTGAGGTCGACGGCGTAGCGGTCGAGCGCGCTGGTGCCCTTGGCGGCGGTGCCCGCATCGCCGCCCGCGCCCTTGGCGACCGGACCGAAGCCATCCATCGGGCGCATGTTCTCTTCGGCCGACTGCTGCCAGATCTTGCGATGCTCGTTGGTGAGCCGCTCGACGTCGATCAGGCGAAACTGCTTGGAGAGGCCATTGAGCGTGCGCGCCAGACGCGGTTCCTTCAGGATCGCGGTGAGCACATGGCCGGTGCGCACCTGCGTTTCGCCGAACATCAGCGTGGCGTAGTTCCAGCCCTGGCTGAGGGCATCGAAAATGTCGTCGGAGAAACCCGGCAGCTCGGTCTTGTTCATGGCAAAGCCGGCCGTGACGGCGCTGAGATCGGCCAAGAGCCGGCCGACGTCGAGCTTGAAATGGGCTACCGTCAAGGCGAGATCGCTGCGGTCGGCCTGCAGCACCGCCTGCAGCCAATGGGCCAGCTCCAGGTTGCGGTTGCCCGCGCCCTGCGCCAGGCGGAAGGCCTGCATGAAGCTGTCATAGCCGAGCGGATTGAGCTTGCCGGTGAGGACTTCGAGGCTGACATCGGCCATGGCAACTACCCTTTGCTCGGTTTGCGGCGCCGCTCAGCGCGGATCTCGGCGGGATGGAAATGGCAGTCCCAGCGCATGCGATCGACCGTGGCGTCGGCCGCACCCTTCCTGCCCATCCAACAGGTCCATCCCAGGCGGCCGAAACCGCCGAGCTGGGCCGGCTTGGTCTTGCTTTCCGCCAGGCCGAATTCGACGTCGTAGATGAAGGTCTCGCCGAGATAGAAGCGGATGATGTCGGCCAGCGGTTCGAAATGAACGCCGTCGGGCAGGAAGGTCTCCAGCTCGTCGAGATCGGCGACTTCGAGCCTGATGCGGAACTTGTCCTTCAGGCTGTAGGCCGAGCGGCCGATGATGCTGTCGACGCCGAGCGCACAGCTGCCCGCCGCCAGCACCGCCTGTTCGCGCTCCTCCAGCGGCAGCCAGACACCGACGAATTCCTGTACCTCGACCTTGACGTCGAACAGCCAGCCGAGCATGCCCTCGATGCGCGAAGCGCTCTTGACCGCCGGCGCCATCAGGCCGGCCAGGGCAAGCTTGGAGAAATCGTGAAGCTGGCCGCGCCCGCGCATGGCCGGCGTGCCGATGCCGATCATGGCGCCGAGATAGGTGAGAAACTGGTTTTCGTTCGGCCGGTCCGCCTGTACCGCCGGCCGGGCATTGGCCCAGGCCCGGAAGAACAGTTGCTGGAAGCGGTTGTTGAAGATGTCGAGAAAACGCGCGAAGGCCACGTCGCGCATATTGGCCCAATGGGTCGCTTCATAGCTGGTGTGCAGCGGCAGGGCGCCCTGCGGTCCCAGCAGGCCGAGGAAACGGCTCTCGACCTCGGCAGGCCGTCCCTCGGATGCGGCAATGTGGCCGACATTGGTATCGGTAAAATCGATGTGGGGCTGCTGGCCCAGTCTCGCCACGGCCTCAGCCGAGGAAGCGCTCTCGCCGATGCGCGGCTTGGCGCCGGCCAGATGCTCGAGGCGACGCAGAAGGTCGAGGAAGTCGTAACTTCCCGGCTTTCGAACAAAGTGCGCTGCCTCCGAATCGCGCTTCTTTTCCAGCTCCTCGTCTTGACGCACTTTCTTAGCCGAAAAGTCTGTCAACTCTTCCGGAGAGCGCTCCTGCGGCATGTCGGGAGGCGTACTCATAGCTGCTGCCGCCGCCCGAGTTGCGCCGGCCAGCGCATGATCTCGCCGCGTTCGGTCGAGCGGATCACGGTCTCGACCACGTTGTTGAGGCCGACGAACTCGGTGAGGAAGCGGTCAAGGATGGCACCGAGCAGAAAGATGCCGCTGCCTTCGAAGTGCTTCTCGTCGAGTGTCACCGTGACTTCCAGCCCGCGCACCACGCCCGCGCCGGTGCGTTGGCGGATTCGCCGGGTGATCGGCCTGCTGTCGACGGCGATGACGCCCTGGATGCGCCGTTCGATGGCGGCGCTGCCGCGCGTGGCGAAAAGCGAGAGCATTTCGCGCAGCGAGGCCGCCGAATCCCGCGTGCCATAGCCGGAGAGCCCGAGATGATTGAGGCTCAGCATGCTGATCAGCCGCCAGGCCGAAGTGCCGCCTGCGCCATGCCGGCCGCGTGCTTCCGGATCGGTGGCGGTGGAATCGCGCGGCAGGGTCGGCCCGACCACGCAATCCACCCTCAGCGTGGTCCGGTCTTCGAGAATGAAGTCGGCGCCCCCCTGCCCGACCGGCAGATGCTCGGTGAGGTGGCGGTTCGAACACAGCGCCCGCAGGCTGAGCTCGGCGACGTGGAGGCCATCCGCCCTGTCGCGGTGGTTGGTGAGCGTGACGAACATGTCGCTGCCGACATATTGCGTCGGCTGCGCATTGCGCCGTTCCTCCTGCGAGCGACGGCGCGGCAGGCGCCGCACGGTATAGAACATCGTCTCGGTGGCGGAGACCCCGAGCGGCGGCGCGGCATAGAGCGGATAGACCTCCACCTTGTCGCCGCTGCCGGTGACATGGGCGTGCATCCTGATCAGGCGGTGGGCCTCGAAATCGAGATGGCGCGAGCGGTCGGTGACGACGTGATATTCGTGCTCGTTGTCCTTCACCGGCACGCGCGCCAGCTGCATCTCGAAGAGATTGGAGGCAGCGGCGGCGTAGAGGGCGAAGCTGTCGGCCCTGACGACCGATTGCAGCCGGCTGTCCCCCTGGCTGAAGGCGATGACGATGTCGCAGCGATTGGTCCTGATCGCCGATAATATGGTTTTTAGACTGTTTAGTCTGAAACCGAGGAACTTTGCCGGCAGCACGAAATATTCGCGCAGGAGATCGACCCCCCTGAACACCCGCCGATCGGACGGAAACAGCGGTTCATCGGGCGCAAAGCCGATCTGGGTAAGGCAGGCCTTGGGCAACGGCACGATGACGGGATCGCCGGCTTCGTCGAGATAGCGAAAATAGATGCCGGTGGTAGCGCCGAAGAGCTGCTCGTAAAGCCTGACCGCATCGCCCTCTTGACCGATGATGTGAAAGGCCAGCTCATCGGTCCGGCAATTGGCAAACCAGCAATCGGGTCGCTGCGCCACCTGCTTGTCGGCAGGCTCGGTGAGGCGGTCGGCGGCGGAGCGCCGCAGCAGGGAAAGCCTCAGGCCCGCCTGGCTGGCCGGGCCGGCCTCGATGCCCAGGGCCTGCAACGTTGCCGGCCCGCTCAGATATTCGGCCTGGCCAAGCTCGAAAGGCCACAAGGTGACCTCGCTGGCGAGGCGGTATTTGCAGGCGATGCGGCGTTCACGCTCGACGAAGCGCGCATCGGCATAGGAGCCGGCGGCGATCCTCACGCCGTCCTTGAGATTGGGATCGCCATAGGGCGGCTCCACCCGCAGCAGCGCCGCCGAAGGCACCGGCGCCAGATAATCGGGCACGAGCTGGTCGAGCAGATTGTCGGTGAACTCGGCATATTCATGCTTGAGCTTGAGCTGCACGCGGGAGGCCAGATAGGCGGTGCCTTCGAGCAGCCCCGCGATCATCGGATCCGTGTTGTTCTCCAGGAGCCCACCCAGGCGCTCGGCGACGCCGGGAAACTCGGCTGCGAACTGCTTGGCTTCCTCCTTGAGAATGCCAAGTTCACGATTGTAGAGTTCGAGGAATTCACGGTTCATGGCGTCACAATCTGAAGACTCTGATCTTGCCGCTCTCGACCTCGACGTCCGCCACGAACTCTATTGGAATATCGGTGGGCGTCGACACCATTTCGGCGCTGATATGGAACCTAAGCTGCCCGGAAGCGCTGTCGTCGAGCGGCTCACCCGATATGGCCACCGTGCCCGGCACCAGCCGGCAGTCATACAGTTCCAGCCTCTGCTTGAGCAGAAGCGCAACCCGCCGCGCCGCCTCCGGACTTGCCACGATCGCGGTCAGATCGGGCAGGCCGAAATTGAGGATCGAGGCCGCCACGGCGTCGAAGCCGTCGAGATCCTCGATCGCCGCCAGTTCCACGGTGTTGAGCAAGGAGGCAAGGTCCTCGCCCAGTTCCGAGCGCAGCACGGTCTCGCCGACCGCCGAGCGCGGCGAGGTGCGCCGGCCGGCAATCACGCGTTCGCCGGCATCGTTGCGATTGTCGATGGGCTTGGCGGCATCGCGCAGCCGAAAGGCCTCCCGGAAGGCATGCATGATGGGAGGTACGAAACGATCGCTCTTGACAGCCCGGAAACGGCTCACTTGGTCTTCCGCATGCGAAGGCGTCTTGCGATGGAACGGCAACCGCCGGAATCGCAAAGACGCGCCGAAACAAGGAACTGGAGCAAACACGCCTTCAATCATGAGCGCGCTTGCCCCGGGTCCGGCGATGAAGAGGCAGTCCCTGCCGGGCGGACGGCCGCCATATTTGCGCAGCCGTCCGCCCTCGAAAGGCGAGGAATTACTGATCCTTGCCGGTGGCGACGTTGTAGGTGAACTCGATCGAACCGCCGTCGGCGGCGCCGGTCTTGTCCTGAGGCTGATACTCGTGGTTGATCTTCTCATAGGTGACCGAGAAGCTCTCCATCGCGCCGCCGTCGGAGCCGCCGCTCGTCTGATAGCTGGTGATGAAGCAGTTGGTCAGGGTGATGGTGATGTAGGTGAGCTTATCTTCGCCCGCCGCCTTGCGCACGACGAGCTTGACCTCGTCGATGTGATTGCCGAAGGCGCAATATTTGAAGATGTTGGCGGAGGCCTTGTCCACGGTCTTGGTGCAATGCAGGTCCTGCAGGACCGACTTGCCCTTGCCGCCGCCGGTGCCGCTGCCGAAGGTCGAGGAGTTCGAGCCGCCGATGCTCCAGCTCAAAAGCTCCATATAGCCGTCGAGGCTGTCCTGCTGGGTTTCACCCTCGATGCCGTTGATCTGAAGTAATGCGTCTGATTGGGCCATTTTACTCTCCTGTGATGTGAGCGGATCCACCTTTTCCAGAAGGCATCCGTCGGATTGAATTGGCCAAGCGGGATCGTTCGCTCGCCGGAGCGTTCAGGCAGTCCCGCTTGGATGTCGTGTTACTTCTGGCTATTGGGCAGTCTCGAGACGAGACTGATGCCGATATCCATTCCTTCCAGCTGGTAGTGCGGCCTCAGATAGAACCTGGCGGCGTAGTAGCCGGGGTTCTCTTCGTCGGGGAACACCTCGACCTTGGCGGCGGCCAGCGGTTTCTTGGCCTTGATCGCCTCGGTCGAGTTCTTGGGATCGCCGTCGACATAGCGATTGATCCAGGTCTGCAGCCATTTCTGCAGCTGATCCTGTTCCATCGTGGCGCCGATCTTGTCTCGCACCATGCATTTGAGATAATGCGCGAAGCGCGAGACCGCGAACATGTAAGGCAGCCGGGCCGAGAGGTTTTCGGAGGCCGTCGCTTCGTCCGTATCCATCTTCCTGGGCTTGTACAGCGACTGGGCACCGATGAAGGCGGCCTTGTCGGTATTCTTGCGATGGATCAGCGGCAGCACGCCCGACTTCGACAATTCCGCCTCGCGCCGATCGCTGATGGCGATTTCGGTGGGGCATTTGAGGTCGATGCCGCCATCGTCGGTGGGGAATGTGTGCGTGGGCAGGTTGACGACCTCGCCGCCCGACTGAACGCCGCGGATGCGTACCGTCCAGCCATATTCCTTGAAGGCGCGGTTGATGTTGACCGCCATGGCGTAGGCCGCGTTCATCCAGGCATATTTCCGGCCCTGATGGCCGTCCGTATCCTCTTCGAAGGCGAACTCCTCCACCGGTTCCGACTTGGCGCCATAGGGCTGGCGCGAGAGAACGCGGGGCATGCACAGGCCGACATAACGTGAATCGGGCTGTTCGCGCAGCGAACGGAAGGCGGCGTAATCGGGCGTATCGAAGATCTTGCCGATATCGCGCGGATTGGAGAGCTCGTTCCAGCTATCCATGCCGAACAAGGCCGGGTTGGCGGCCGCGAAGAAGGGCGCATGCGCCGCAGCCGCGACCTTGCTGATGTCGCGCAGCAGCTGCACGTCGGGCGGCGAGTGGTCGAAATAATAGTCGCCCACCAGGGCACCGTAGGGGTCGCCGCCCAGCTGCCCATATTCGGCCTCGTAGAGCTTCTTGAAGATCGGGCTCTGGTCCCAGCGAGCACCGGGATAGACCTTGAACTCGCGAAAGAGCTCTTCCTTCGACACGTTCATGAAGCGGATCTTCAGCGTGGTGTCGGTTTCGGAATTGAAGACGAGATAATTGAGGCCGCGCCAGGCACTTTCCAATTTCTGGAACTCGGGCGCGTGAATGACCTCGTTGAGCTGGATCGAGAGTTGCTCGTCGAGCTTGGCGATCATCGAGTCGAGGGTATCGAGGACGTCTTCCTTGACCAGCGAGGTATCGTCGAGGGCCTGGCGGACCAGGGTGGCGACGGCATTCTCGACCTCGGTGGCAGCACTGTCATTGCGCGGCTTGAAGCTCTTGCGCAACAGGCTGGAGAAGGTCTCCAGGTCGCGGGTTTCGGTTGCGGGAACGGTCTGGGGGGTAGCGGCTGTTTCGGCCATGTGGCTGAACTCCTGGCTTGATCTGCTGGCTTGATCTGCTGGCGGGAGCCGCCGTCAGGCCTCTTCAGGCTTGGCCTGCTCGCTATTGTCCTTGAGCAGCCGCATGAGCTCGGGGTCCTTGAGAAGGGCCTTGATCTGATCCTCGGCCGCGACCTTGCCGTCCATGTAGCGCTGCAGATTGGCGAGCTGCTCACGGGCCTTCAGCAATTTCGCCAGCGCCGGTATGTTGCGGACGACCTGCGCCGGGTTGAAGTCGCTCATTTTCTCGAAGCTGAGCTTGACCGACATCTTCTCGTCGCCCTTGGCGTCGCCGAGCCGATTGGTGACCTTGAAGCTGACGCCAGGCTTGATGGCCTTCATGCGGTCATCGAAATTGTCCATGTCGATGTCGAGATATTTGCGCTCGGCGATCGGCGCTTTCTCGACCTCGGAAGCATTGCCGGACAGATCCGACATGACCGCCATGACAAACGGAATCTCGACGAGTTTTTCCGCATTGTAGGGATCTTCATACTGGATCTGAACGCGCGGCGGGCGATTGCGCTTGATGAACTTCTGTCCGCTGTCGGCCATGATTTTGTCTCTCTCCTCGACGCTGCAGTCGGAGTTCCCGCCCATCGAAGAAAACCGGCGGAAAAGTTCCCAACCATCGCGCTTGAATTCATTGAAGTTGGTGAGCGCCGGCCCAACGGGCGGGTGTCATCCCCCTTGTGATACGCATCTTGCGCCAAACCCCTTCCCCCGTAATCCCCTATTTGGGGGGCCGGCACCGAGCCCCCTTCGTCGAGTACTGTGGTCGATGGCACAGACCGGCTCTTTCGAAGCAAAACCGGCCGTATTGCGGGAATTTCGGGAAACGAGACTGGCCATTGCCAGTCTAAACAAGCCAAGTGATTCCGGCGTGACATCGTGCGGGGAACTGCCCCTGCAAGCGGCCTCGATCCACCCGGCACCGGCCCGATGAGATCGAGAGCCGGCAATATCTTGTGCGAAGACTTCCCCCTGCCCGCCTCCTTGTGAATGTTACGACGATCGGAGAAGCGCGCGGCGATGACTATGCCTGTTGGGGGAGTATCTTCTCTTAACTCAGTATAGAACGCAAGATTGATTCCAGGCCCAAGATGAGCTGCGCGAAGAAGGTTTCGATATCTCCGCCCGCGGGCCGTTCGTCAGATTTTCGGTGCCACTTAGCGCGGCATGTTGATCACGCCCATGCTCGACGCTTCGAAGACGGCTTCTGCCCGCGAATTCACTTCGAGCTTCTGATAGATGTTCTTGACATAGGTCGCCACGGTGCTGCGGCCGATCTTGAGGATGTCGCCGATTTCGACGAAGGTGAAACCACGCGCCAAGAGTTTGAGCACTTCGAGTTCGCGTTTCGACAGCAATTCGAGGCCTTTCTTGTCCGCTTCCTGCTCGCGCGGCTGAAACTCCTTGAGCAGTTGCCGGGCGATGACCGGGCTGATCGGCGAGCCCCCGCGCCGAACCTCACGGATACTTTCGGCAAAACTGTCGAAACGCTCATCCTTCAGAAGATAGCCGCGAGCACCAGCCTTGATGCTCTCCAATACCTTGTCCTGGTCAGCGAAAATCGTGATGACCATGATGTCGACGTCGGTATACTTCTGAGCCGCATAACGGATGAGGCCGATGCCCGAGCCATCAGGCAGGCCGAGATCGCATAGCAGCACGTCGAACCCGCCCTTGTCGATCAGGGTTTTTCCCGTGGCGGTGTTCGGCGCATTGGCCACCACCGAGATGTCGGGCGCCGCTTCCAGCGCCCCTGTGATGCGTTCCAGGGCCGCGGGATCGTCCTCGACGACCGCGACGCGAATGAGGGGCTGGGGCACTGGCGTGGGGGTCGTTTCTGTCATCGTAGGATATCGTCCGGTTCGACGTTGTCTTCACGGCAAAACGGCCGTCGATCGAGCGGGGAACGTCCTCGCCCGTGACAGCCGGCACCCGTTCGCGTGCACTGTTCGCGCCAGCTTGCCAAGACCCGCCTTTAGCGTCAATCTTGCCACAAAAGCCGCACACCCGCCACGTCCCCGGGACTAGATCCGGTCCTGCCGGCCCAGGCGAGGCTTGATCCTGCCATTACTGCCTGCCCTTCGCGGTCCTCGCTTAGGCTTTTGGAAACCGAGCATGGACGCGTCCCAGCAAAGAACCTTCGATACGATCGTGGCCCGCTGCAAGGACCTGATCCCGCCGATCGATATCGCCAGGCACATCAAGGCAGGCACGCGGCAGGTGGCGAACAACACGCTTGACGGCATCACGTTCGAGGCGGTGGATCCGGACGATCTCATCGCCGAACTGGGAGGGCGCATGAAGCTGCCGGGCGCCGGCAAGACGCCCGCACCCGGCTCCTTCTCCATCGATACCACGCGCAGCCCGCGTCCAGCCAACGCTTCGATGATCAGCATGAAGGAAGACCCGCAGCATTGGGCCCTCAAGGCGTCGTTCGGCGCCACCGTCGGCGAGGGCTTTCGCGAGCAATGGCGCCCGCCGCCGCCCTCGTTGAGAATAGCGCCGCCGCTGCCTCGTCACGGCAGCGATCGCGTTTCCCTCGCTTTCGGCGAGACCGGCAAGCGCCTGACCTTCACTGCCCTTCATGCCGCGGTCTCCAGGAACAAGTGCAACATCCATATCGACGAGCGCGGCTTCGTGGTGGCCATGCCCGAAGGCGCTCTGGTCACGCCCACCTTCTGGGGACATATCGCCAATGAATTGCTGCTCAAGACCCTATTCCGGGACTGGCTCGACGGGCTGGTCGGCGACAACGTCGTCGGGGCGCTCGTGGTCGAAGCGGTCAATCGCATCTCCCTGCGCTTTTCCGATGCCGAGAACGGCTTTGCCGGCCTGACCGAGCGGGTGAACCGTATTTCCGGCATCGGCGACGTCAGGGACATCGGCAAGGCATTGCTGCCGATCGGCGTGTCGGCGGACCTGGTTCGCCTCAGAAACTCGACCATTCAGGCCAATTATTATTGGCACGACGGCCAGCAGACGCTCACGCTCAGCTGGGGCGGCACCTTCGACAAGTTCGGCTCGAAATAGGAAATGCGGCGGGTTCCGGCTGGCTCCCCCTGTTTGTAGGATGTGCCACGAGGGCGCCCCGGCCTATGATCGGCTCGCACGCTTGGCGCAGAGTGACAAAACTGCCGCAGTCGGACAAAGTACGCAGTGAGCTCGCGCGTCCGATGCCCGGATACACGGAACGGGATTTGCCTGATGGGACAACCTGCCTCACGTCTGGGCGACATGCATGTCTGCCCGCTGGTGAATGTGCTGGTGCCGCATGTCGGTGGTCCGATCGTGATGGCGTCGATGAACGTCGTCACCGGCGGCCAGCCGCAGGCACGCGTGGGCGACATCTGCATCTGCGTCGGCCCGCCCGACGTGATCGCGCTGGGGTCGACCACCGTCTATGTCAACGGCCAGATGGCGGCACGTATCGGGGATCTCACCGCCCATGGCGGCACCATTGTGGGTATGTGGCCGACCGTGCTCATCGGCGGATAGGCTTTCAGGCCGGACATTCCGTTGCACTAAGTGCAGGAGCGAAGAGCCCGCCTGTAATCGAATTGGGTCTCGATACGTGAATGGCAAAACACAACGAGAAACCAATTCGCCGACATCGCCAATATCATTGCCGACGCTTCATCATCTTAGCAATTCAACTCTAGAGTTTACTTGAGGTTGACATGGCAAGTGACGTCGAACCGATCAATCCAGGGCAGGCGTCAGCTGCGGGACGCCTTTGCAATTTTACGACCGGACAATCCCGGCTTCTATCGAGCCATATCGCGTGGCTGGACGCGACGGTGATCCCGCTCTTGCGCAACACGGCCAATCCGTGGGTCGATGTGTTCGGATATGCCAGCCGGAGCGGCGACGCTCAATTCAACAAGCGGCTTTCGGACCAACGCTGCCAGGCCGTCGTCGACCATATCAAGGCTGCTGTATCAGGCGTCTCGTTCCCGCAGCAATTCGGTTACGGTGAAAGCCAGAGCGGCGGCCGCGACAACGACAATGACGGCTACTGGCGGGCGGTGGAGCTTTACGTCTACGCCACCGGCCGTCCGCCGGCACCTGCTCCGACGCCGCCACCCGCGCCCAACTTCGTCTGCGGCCCTGATGTGACGACCCAGGTCCGGGAGACCTGGAGCCGGATCCAGGTCGAGTTCCGGGCCCGGTCGCGCCGCGACAAGATCTCGCTCTGCAACGAGATCCTCCTGCCGGTCAAGGATCCGGCCGGCCTGGTCAAGGAGGTGACGGATTCATTGCTGGGCGGCAAGGTGCCGGATCTCAATGCCCTGCTCGCCAAGGTGCGCGCCCATGCGAAGATCGACGGATGGGATGTCATTCCGCTTTATCAGGGCGCATCCGAGTGGCTGCGAACACCACCCATTTTCGATCCGGCCCTCAACGGCCCGATGGCGACGCCGTCGTCGTCCGACTATGCCAATCCCGACCCTTTCGCGGCCGGGCACGAGGACGAGGCCACCTGTTCGAATACCGTGCAAGTCGCCGGCCAATGCTGGCTGAACGGCAGCGTCAACTATGGAACCTACGGCATCATGGTCCGGCTGTGCAGCGAATTTGCCGCCTCGGACATCTTCATACCGAATACCCTCAGCAAGAATCCCTTCGACCACCCGCTCAAGTTCAACCCGGTCGTCCGGGCCATCTATTCGCTGCTTTGGGCGACCATGCTGATCAAGGCCTATAAGAAGTTCGGCAACAATCCTGAAGGTGCGATCATTCCGGTTGCCTGGACGAAGGCCACCTTCGAGGGCGGCCCCGCCGCCACGCCCGGCCTGACCGGCAATCGTCCCAAATGCCAGTTTAGCGCGGGGCCCGATGGCAGCATCGTCACCTGGGACTATGTCTGGGAGCCGCTCAAGCCGCGCGACGCAGCCAAGCTTCCCAAATAACGGTACCCCGGCAAGTTGCGCGCTTGTCTGTTTGCTTCGGTGACATGTTGCGGCTTGCGTCGATAATTATGGATTAATCAATCCATAATCCTGGCTCGACCTGGCGAACCGTCACTGGTCGCGAAGCTTGAGATAGCCCGCCACCGTGGTGACGTCGCGCGCATTCGCGATCTCCTTCAGGAAAGGCGTGATGAAATCATCTGCCTCGAAAGCATCCTGCGCGTTGATGCTGATCAACGGCCGCGATGAAGCCACCGCGAACACCAGCATGGGAAAGAAGGGCGGGCGAGCCTCGCCCTCGACCCTGGCCGGCGCCGACAGGCTCAGACCGGCCTCGATCTCCCCCGCCTTCATGGTGATGCAGGAGGCGCAGAGCCGATTGATGTTCTGGATCCCACCCTTGTGGTCCATCACGAACAGATAGATGTTGCGCTCTCCCGCCCCGGTCACGGAAACGGTAAGCGGATCACCCGGCGTACCCTTGTCCGCATCATCGCCGCGGATTTCGGACTTGCTCAAGACGATCTTCAAGGGCGGCGCGCCTGCAACCGACATGCGGCGCAAGGCGCCGACGAAACCGCATTGCTGGTCAGAAACCGCTTCGAGCTTCACTGTCGGCGCAAAGTTCGCCTTGAGCTTGAAGGCATTGGCGAAGCTTTCCTCCGCCGCCGCGGTGCCGAGGGCCGTGACGGTTGCGGAACTGGCCGTTACATCGTCCGCCGTCGCAGAAAAGCAGCTATCCGCTCCAAAACCAGCGACGAAATCCCTGAGCACAGCAGGCGTGGGTGACGTCACAGCCGCCAATTTGGTGCCTTCAACCGCAGCTTTCGCCTTTGCAGCCAGATCATCAGGACAGTCGGCTCCGCATTGATCGAGGAACCGCTTGAGTGCGGTAGCATTCTTGCCGGCAGCCGTGAGCTGCGCCGCAAGGCGGTCATGCCGCACGGCCAATTCTTTCGCGGCATCGATGCGGGCCCGGGCTTGCTGGGCGAGATCGCCGGGGCAGTCCGCACCGCACTGGTCGAGGAAACTTTGCAGGGCGGTTCTATCCTGCCCGGCATTTGCAAGCTGGTTTGCCAGGTCCGCACGGCGCTTGGCCTGCACCTCCTGGGTGTTGATGCTGCCCCTCGCCTGGCGGGCCAGATCGTCGGGGCAGTCCGCGCCGCACTGCTCGAGGAAGCTTTTCAGCGCAGCCACGTTCTGGCCGGCGCTCGCAAGCTGGTTTGCCAGATCCGTACGGCGCTTGGCCTGCGCCTCCTGGGCGCTGATGCTACCCCTCGCCTGGCGGGCCAGATCGTCGGGGCAGTCCGCGCCGCACTGCTCGAGGAAGCGCTTCAGCGCAGCCACGTCCCAACCGGCACTCGCAAGCTGGTTTGCCAGGTCCGTACGGCGCTTGGACTGCGCCTCCTGGGCGCTGATGCTGTCTTTCGCTTGGCGGGCGAGATCGTCGGGGCAGTCCGCGCCGCACTGCTCGAGGAAACTCCTCAGCGCGGCCACGTCCCGGTGGGCGCTCGCAAGCTGATTGGCCAGGCGGTCATGGCGCTCGGCCTCCTGTCTGGCAATGGTTTGCTGGTTGTTGCCATTCGGCGGCTTATCGTCTGGCGGCTTGTCGTCTGATTGCCTGCCAACGGGCGTGCCGTTGCCCGAGAACAAACTCCCGTCCGAATAGATCCAGCCGCCAAGGGCGCCAAGGCCGATGACTGCGACAGCAGTAATGCCGAAGATCGTATTGCGCAGGGCATGTGACGGTTTGGCCGCCGTGGCTTCGGCTGGTTTCACGCCGACAGCCTTGGGCTTCTCGGTCTTCGGCTTGGGGGTTGCCTGATCATCCGGCCAATCGCGGATGGCAGCCATGTCCTCGGGCCGCCCCGCCGGATCGGGTGCCAGCATCGCCGCGAGCACAGCGTGAAACTGCCGGGGAACGCCGCCGAGATCGGGCACGCTGCGGCGTTTTTCGATGATGTCGAGCTGTGAGCCGGTCATGTCGAGCGGGCGGCCGCGCATCGCCGCCGCCATCACCAGAGCCAGGCTGTAGATATCGGATTTGGGCGTGACCTCGCCGCCGTAAAGGCCGAGCTGCTCGGGCGAGACGAAATTGTATTTTCCGGCAAAACTGCCGCCCAGCAAGGTTTCGCCACCGACATTGGCAGACCGGGCAATGCCGAAATCGATGATCTTGGCATTCTGAACCAGGCCACCCGGCAGGATGACATTGTCGGGCGACATGTCGCGATGAATGACGCCGGCAAGATGCGCCCGGTGCAAGCCATCGGCCAGCCGGCGCAACAGCGGCATGAACTCTGCAGCAGTGAGGGGTGCGTTCTTCACATGGGCCGCCAGCGAGGGCCCATCCACATATTCCATCGCCAGATAGGGCCGCGACAGCACCGGGTCGATCGAGAATACGTAATAGCGGACGATGGCCTCGTGGTAGAGGTGGTTGAGGATACGGGCTTCTTTGCGGAACAGCCCGAGAATGGTCTCGTCCTCGGCATATTCCGGCAGCACGATCTTGATCGCCACCGGATCACCGGTCTGGATGTTGTGGCCCTTATATACTTCTCCCATGCCGCCGATGCCGAGAAGGGCATCGATGCGGTAGGTCTGATTGAGTTCGGCGCCGACGCTCACGGCCGAGCCGCGGATCGCGATCCGGGTTCGTTCATCGTTCAAGGATGGTTCCATCGGCGCCATTATCGCATCACAAGCGTTGTCGCGCCTTTGTCGACGACATTGACGATGACAACAGAGATGTTGTCCTTGCCGCCGCGCGCCAAGGCAAGTTCGAGAAGTTCATGGCTCGCCTGGGTCGCGCTCAGTCTGCTGCTCACGGCGAGGATTTCCTCATCCTTGACGTGTCCGGTCAGGCCATCGCTGCACAGGACGAAACAATCCCCCGACTTTATCACACCGGTGGCTTGCTCGAGCTCGAAATCATCGATGGCCCCCACGGCGCGGGTCACGATATTGCGGCGTGGCCAACTCGCCGCTTCATCCTGGCTGATGATGCCGCGATCCACCAGTTCCTGCACTTCGGTATGGTCATGCGAGAGCTGCTCGATGCGCTCGTCACGCACCAGATAACAACGGGAGTCGCCGGCCCACAAGCAACAATAATTGCCGTCAACGGTCAGCAGCGCCACGACCGTCGAGCCGACGATATGCTCGGGCCGGCCCTGGGAGCGGGCCAGCAATTCAGTGTTGACGATGCCGATCTCGCGCCGGAACGCCTCGGAGAATTCCACCAAGGAGGTGGTCTTGCCGAGACCTCGCGCGGCATCGCCGATCATCGCGCTGGCGAGATTGCCGTCGCGGTGGCCGCCCATCCCGTCAGCCACCATCCATATGCCACGCGCGCCATCGGTAAAGATGCAGTCCTCATTGAAGCGGCGCACATGACCCGGATGGGTCAGCGCCGCGGTTTCGAATTTCAGATGCTCACCGGATGCCCAAGGGTCCATCAAACAGCCTCCCCTGTCATCAGGAACGAAAAGAACTGGGCGCCGGGCTTGCCCTCGGCCACCACGAGCCTGGCCGGATGCCCGCCTTGCCCGCCCTGCGTCCACCAATAGCTGCGGCCGCCATTGCGGGCATCGCCATCCGCCATGTCGAGCGAACGGAAAGCATCGGCAACCGGCAGGTCCTCGCCGGGCCAGAGCAGCAGCCCCCCCTCGCGCTGCGGCGGCGCCAGGCGCGATGCGAGGGGCGGAAACGGGATTTGCGCCAGCTGGTGGGCCGGCTCGCGCTCGAACTGATCGTCGAGCATATGGAGCAGGAATTGCTCGCAACCCTCATGCCACTGGTCGAGCCCACGCGAGGGCGGCGGTTCCAGATAGGTGTCCGCCGGCTCGCAGGCGCACACCGTCAGCGGAAAATAGCGCCCCACCCTGTCGACCGAGGCCATCAGCGCACCGGTCACCGCCGAGCCGAAGACCCGCCTGCCGCACCAGAAACGCCAGATCGGAAAGCTCAGATAGATCTCCTGCCAGCGCTCGCCGAGCGCGTGCCGGCTGGCTGCAACCGCGCTCTGGAGCCACTCCTCCCATTGGTCGAGGAAGGGCCGCGGCATGTTGTAGGCCACGAAATCCCGCTTGGAGGGCAGCTTTCCGAACATGCCGCACATTGTCATCATGATGGCCGACAAAGAGTTACAGATCCGACGGACAGGCGAATTTGAGTTGCGACAGGATGGTGAAGGGATTGTCGAGCGTATCGAAGGTCAACTGATAGGTGACTTCGCGGCCGCCGACGACGAAACGCGCCGTCGCCTTGTTGCCGGATTGGCGCATATCCCCCTTCTGCAGCAGGCGATAAAGGGCCCAGGCCCCGGTGAAGCGCAATGAGGGAGACGTGCCATCGCTTTCAGGCATGGTGATCGAGGCGGTGCCGTCAGGGGAGCGCCCCGGCCATTCGAAATCCCCGCGCGAGACCACGCCGAACGGACTGTCGAGCTTGGTGCCGTTGACCTCGAAGCTCACCGAGGCCGTCTTCTGGCTCATCGACTGCGTCACCAATGCGAATTTCACATTGGGCGAGCTGCCGCGGCCGCTGAAGAAAGCCTCCTTGATGCGTGCGGCGTTCTGGAACTGATGCAGCGTTTCGGGCGAGAGCGCCTGGCTGAACTTCGAATTCTGCTTCCAGCCCCAGGCCGCGCCGGAGGTATCCACCAGTCCCGCCAGCTTTTCGCGGAAGAAGGTGTCGAAGACACCGTTCGGTCCGAACAGGCGGCCGAACTCGCCGATCGGCACCTCCTGCTTGCCGTTGGGCGAGAAGGGATATTTGTTGCCGACGATGTTGAGGCATTCGCGGGTGACCGAGCCTTTCAGGTCGCCCTTGAGGTCGGCCACCTTGTCGCCGATGATCTTCTGCTCGAATTCCGCCATGGCATCGCGGAACATGGTGTCGAAGGGCGTCTCGAGCCGCGACGAGCTGGTGGCGATGGAGCCGAGGAAGGTCTGCATGTTCTGGCGGGCCTGCACGGCGCGCTCGAAGTCCTGCTCGTCGATCAGGCTCTGATAGAGGCCCTTCAGCTGCTCGACCAGGAGGTCGATCTGGCTCTTGTCGCCATTCTTGCGGACAAGATCGTGATAGCGGCGGAAATGTTCCTGGATGATGGCGCCGGGCACGAAGGGCGCTTCGACATTGCCGCCGCGGCCAGAAGCTTTCTTGGCAGCATCGAGCCCGATTGCAGCCATGTCGTCGAGCCTGCTGCCGACGGCTTTGGTCACGGCCTTGGTGGCGGCCTTCGCCGCCGCATCCTTGAGCTTGCCGGCAACCTCGCCATCAGCGCCCTGCCGTGCTTCCGTCAGCCTGGTCTGCGCCGAGATCGACTCGAACAGGAGTTTGATCGGCGAAGCGGCGCCCGTGGCGGCGCGCAGCGTGGCATAGCCGGGCTTGTCCGCGGCGAAGCTGTTGAGCTTCAGCTTTCCGAGCGCCGCGGTCCAGGCCTTGATGAATTCCTGGTCGTAGATGCGGTAGAGATCGGGGCCGAGATTGGCGTATTGCTCGTCGATGGCCTGCGTGCTGCCCGCCTCGCCCAGAACCCAGCGCTCGTTCTGCAACAACGTGATCACCGACTTCATCTTGTCGAGGAACAAGGCGTAGAAGCCGTCATAGGTGAACAGCGACTGGACGCCGACGCTCTCGATGGGCGAACCGTCATTGGTGCCGAAGACGACGGCGGCATCGGGACCGGCATTGCCCGCCACGGTCCAGTCCCTGACGCTCTGGTCATGCGCGGCCGACTTGATGATGGCAAAGGCCCGCTCGGCCAGCGACAGCCGCGTCAATGCCACCTGGCTCGCCTTGACGAGATCGCCATTGAGGGCGATCGGACGCGGCGTGCCCTCGATGCCCAGCATGGCGTCGAGATGGCGGCTCAGGCTGTCGCGCACGGCCTTGTTGGGTTCGCCCGGATAGAGGTTCTCCCAATCCCCGCGCATCCAGCCCTCGATCAGGGCGGTGTCCACCGGAATGGCAGGATCGCCACCCAGCATCATATAGACCTTGAGCGGTTCGTAGAGCTGCTCGGGCTGATCCTGCAAATCGGCGAGCCGCTTTTCGAGATGGAAAAGGATGCGTGGGCGCAACAGCCGGTCCAACCCGTCGCGATAGGCCGCGACGCTTGCCGTGCCGATGCGCTTGTGCTGCCCCAGCCCCAACGTCTCGCTGATCTGCGGCTCGGTCTCGAGCTTGTCATAGCCCCAGGGAAAGTCGCGCAACCTGTCGAGTGGACCGATGACCTTGGGGAACTCGGCATCATCGACCGGATCCTCCTTGAGCAGGCTCGCCGTATCGTTCGCATAGGCGGCGGTGGCGGCATCGGTGCGGTCGATCAGGGCCTTGTTGCCGTAATAGCTGGTCAGCCAGCCGCCAAGCGCGGCCAGCGTCACGCCGGCGACGAGCACATAGCCCGAGGTCTGCAGCAGGAATTTGCGGCGCACCGCGGCAGCATTGGTGGAAACCCAGCCGGCCTCGCCGAACACCACCTTGGTGAGCAGATGTTCGAGGAAAAAGCTCTTGGCTTTTCCCGAATAAGCGAGGCTGGCGCCGGCCTGCAGGCCGAGATCGCGCGACAGCGAGCCCAGCAGTTGGTCGATCGGCGTGCCTTCCTGCGTGCCGGAGGTGAAATAGAAGCCCCGCAGCGCGGCGCTGGTCTGGTAGCGCGTCGGCTCGAAGATCTGGTTGAGGAAGCGGGTGATGACGGGTTTGAGCGCCGCGAGCTGGGACGGCAGGCCGGTGAGCCGCACGCGCGAAATGGGGTCCGGCTCTTCCTGCAGGCGATCGGGCAATTCGGCGCTCAGCCGCGAGACCAGAAGGTCGATCTCCGGTCCGACGTCACCGACCCGGTTCTCCTTCTTGTTCCTGGTCTGGAAGGTGGCGCCCCAGACGGCCTTGCGTTCCTCGGGGTCGAGATTGCCGAAATATTCCATGAAGCCGGCGACGAGGTCGGCCTTGGTGAAGATGACATAGACCGGGAAGTCCACCTGCAGGCGATTGTTGAGTTCGGCCAGGCGTTTGCGGATGGCGACGGCATGGGCGCCGAGTTCGGCCTCCTTCATCGACAGGAGGTCGCCGATCGAGATGGCCACCAGCACGCCGTTGATGGGCTGGCGCTCGCGGTGGCGCTTGAGAAGATCGAGGAAGGCGAGCCAGCTCTTGCGGTCGGATTCGGTATCGGAATCCTGTGTGGTATAGCGCCCGGCGGTGTCGATGAAGACGGCATCCTCGGTGAACCACCAATCGCAATAGCGCGTGCCGCCACTGCCAGCGATCGGCCCGGTATGGGCGGCCAGAGGGAATTTCAGGCCGCAATTCATCAACGCGGTGGTCTTGCCGGCGCCAGGCGGCCCCACGATGAGGTACCAGGGCAGTTCGTAAAGGAAGTCGCCCTTGGTGCGGCGCGAGCCCTTGAGCGTGAGCAGGGCATCCCGCATCTTCTCGGCCAGGACGCCGGCGTCGGAGCCGTCATCCTCGGGTTCCTGCACCGCGATATTCTCGGCGAGCGCCCGCGCCGATTGCCCATGCCTGTAGATGCGATAGGCCAGCCAGCAGAAATAGATCGCCAGCAACAGGCCGATCAGCGCCAGCCGCAGCCACGGACTGTCGAACGGCTCGATGCCGCCGACGGCGACCAGCGGCAGCACCAGCCAGATCACCGCGCACAGCGCGACCACGGCCAGGAAGCTGACAATGAAAATGATCCAGCGCTTCATCACATATCCTCGCGCGGGATGAACACTTCGACACGCCGGTTCTTGGCCTTGCCCTCGGCCGTGTTGCTGAGGTCGATCGGTGCGGTGTCGGCCAACCCCGAGGTGGTCAGGCGCTCGGGATCGGCAATGCCGGCGATGAGGATCTTCTCGACGGCCTTGGCCCGCTGCTCGGAAAGCTGCTGGTTATCCTTGTAGCGCACCGTGGCGCGAACCGGCGTGTTGTCGGTATGGCCGACGATGCGGATCTTGCCGGGTTCCTTGTCGAGCGCCGCGGCGATATGGCCAATGACCGGCACGGCGTCCGGGCGCAGGGTGGTGCTGCCCCTGTCGAACAGGGAATCGTTCAGGAGCCTCACTACGATATCCTTGCCGGAATAGTCGGCCGAAGCCTTCTTGGCGGCGATGTCGTCCTTCAGGCGTTCGCGGATGCGCTCGAGCTGGGTGGTGACCTTGATCGGTGGCGGCGGGGGCGGCGGTGCGGGCACGGTGCGGTAGATATGGATGTCGCCGGTCGGATGCAGCGCGAGCAGGCCGGCGCTCGCCGTGTCGGAGAAGCCGCCGAGCAGCCAGCGGAACACCAGGAAGCTCAGGAGAAGCACCCCGACGGCGACGGAAGTGATCGCCCATAGAGGCACGGTCCGCCGCACATAGGCGGCGGCGATATCCTGGCCCCGCCAATGCGGCGAGATGTGATCCGTCACCCGTGCCTCGCGGGCGCGCAGGGTTTCATAGAGGTCGCGGCGGATCTGCTGATGCGGAACGTCGCCGCCGGCGACACGGTATTTGCCCTCGAAGCCGAGCGACATGCAGGCATGCATCAGCCCGAGCAGGTTGTGATTGATCTGCGGGTGCTGCCGCAGCTTGGCCAGTTCCTCGAAAAAGCCGACGCCGCTGTCGCGCACCTGAAAATAGCGGCTCAGCATGCTGTATTGCGTCCACAGATTGCGGTCCGAACTCGGCAGGTTCTGCACGATGTCGTCAGCGGTGGCACAGACCGCATATTTGGCGGTGCGCACCTGGGGTTCGGGAATGCCGCGGGCATTGAGCTCGGCCTCGAAGGCCTCGATGCCCTGCGCCACCGTGCTCATCATCGGCGCGACCTGGGGAACCTGCCTGGCGATGCGGATATTGGCGAGCACGAGCAGCAAGGGCATGGCCGCTTCGAGGATGGGATTGGGGCCGCCGGTCTTGTCGCTGACGCCGAGCGCCTCGAGATCGACCGTGGCGGGACCGAGCGGCAAGGGCGGCTGGGCTCGCGGCGTCTCGGCCAGAGCGGCCTGATAGGGCTGCGGCGCTGCCGAGCCTGCCGCCACGCGCGGCCCGCCCCAGATATCCTGCGCGGGCGCGGGAGTGCCGCCCGGATAGGGCGCGCCCTGGCCGTCACGCCGGCCGCCCGGATTGGGCTTGATCACCGTCTTGTCGGAGTCGGGGTTAGACCCGAACGGGCCCTTGCCGTTCGTCATGTGCCCACGTCCTATTTCACGTCTTCCTTGACGACCCACAGATTGAGCTCAAGCCCGGGCCAGTCGCCGGAAAAATGCATGCCGATGCCGCTCGCGGTGCTGAATTCCGGCCAGAGCGGCGACATGCGGTCGAGCGCGAAATAGACGTGGCTGGTGATCGCCCGGATCTGCGCCGGCGGCGTCGGCAGATGAATGAGCCCGATGCCCGGAAGGTGGGCATGCACGATCTCGTTCATGCGCGTATTGGGGCCGACCTTGAACAGAGCCGGGAACTGCGTCTGCAACTCGGTGAGCGAGCGCTGCGCCGCCACTTCGAGCACGAAGGTCGAGGCCCGGAACAAATTGCGGTCGGTCACCGTCGCCAGGAAGGCGTTGGTGGCCTTCTCCACGATCTCGAGCCGGATGGCACGACTGATGTCGACGCTGAGGAAACGCTGAATGTCGGCCAGGACCGGGGCAAAGGTGGTGCCAGGATTGTCGTGGTCATAGGCCGGATAGTCGTTGGCACGCCGTTCGCGGGTGGAATAGGTCGCCAGTTCTCCGGCCAGGCGCAGCAATTCAACATAGAGCCGCTCGGGATGGGTATATTTCGAACGGCGCATGTGCCGAAGCGCGGGGATTTCGCGGTTGAGCATCTGCAGCACGAAATAGTCGACGCTCTGCATGCCGCCGCTGGAGCGCGGGTCCGAGGCAAAGCGCGCCAGTTCGTCGAGCTTGGTCTCGACCCAGCCGATCACGCGATCGAGCCAGCCGGTGACGGCGGCATGGGCGGCGACCACCAGCACGGGCGGGGCAAAGCGCTCGTCGAAGACGACGGTCTTGTCGTTGACCTCGATGATCCGGGCGCAGAGCATGCAAACGAAGCCCGGTTTCGGTGTCCGCCGGATCTCGTAGCTGAAGCGCGGCACCGCGATATCGATCTCTTCCTCGATCTGCAGAGCCGAGGACGCATCGATCAGCGTCTCCGATTGCACCACATAGCGGCTGCCGCTTTCCGACTCCGGCTCGTCGACCTCGCGGCTGTTGGGTTGGGCCATGGGCATGCACAGCCAGACGAACAGCCCGGCGGCATTTTCAGGCACCATGGCGGGCGGCGGCGGCGGGCAATCGCCCGGAAAACGAAACGGCGTGCCGTCCGGCAGGATACCGGCGGCCCGCCGCAGGCCGAACTTGCTTTGCTGCGCCAGGTCGCGATCGATCTCGATCTCGCTGAAACCCCACGGATAGGGGGTGATCTGGCCGGTGCGGCCCTCGAGCAGATGTTCGAGATAGCGATCGCCCTGCTGCAAGTGATGCGGCCGGAGGAACAGACCTTCCGACCAAGCGACTTTGCTATACCAGGACATCGATCAGCCGCCCGAAGGATTTGGTTGTTTGATTGTCAGGCTCGGCAATGCTGTCGCAAGGCCTCGCCAAAAAAACGTTCGGCCGTTGCGCGAGCAAATTCTCTCGGCTTCCTATGAACTGTGCCATATGACCTGAGGAAGTCAAGCGATCCACCGGCTTACATCGACCCTACCTGCGTAGTCTAGAACAGGCGTTCGACTGTCGCCTCCCCCATTGTGAGGTAGACAGGAAGAGGTGCGGCAGCTACGAAATTTGTATTCGCGTGGTACAATCGGTCCGTGCTCTCGAAGCTGTTTCCTCAACGTCTATGGTTGCGAAGGTTGGGCTTCGCCACGGTGCCGCTTGGCCTGATTTTGGCCCATGGTGGCCAGGCTGAAGCAGCTTTCCGGGTGTGTAATCAGTCGGTCACCCTGTACAACGTTGCCATCGGCGCCGAAATTGACAAGAAATTCGCCACCGAGGGCTGGTGGACATTGCCGGGCAATACTTGCGTTACGCCGATCAAGGAAGACCTGACCGACCTCAAGCTTAGATATGTTTATATCTATGCGACGACTGCAACGGGTGACAGCGCATTCGAGGGAAACTGGGACATGTGCGTCGACACCAAGCGCTTCAAAATCGAAAAAGTGCAGGACCAGCCCTGGGATTGCTGGGTGCGCGGCCTCGTGCAGGCCAAGTTCAAGGAGGTCGACACCGGCGATACCGGCTCGTGGACGGTCTTCATCCGTCCCGACGACAAACCCTAACCTCATCAACGCCCTCGCCATGGACGAGAAGACAGTCATAGCCGGGCAACCATCCTCCGATCCCGCGGATCCTTCCCGGCCGGCCATGGCGAAGCCGCAGTCCGAGCCTGGAGAAGAAGACAGCAACGCCACCATCATCGCGCCGGCCAAGCCGGCCGCGCGGATTGCCAGGAAAGCCGCCAAGCCGGCAATGGCCGGTGCCGGCCCGGCCGGAAGTGCTTCCAAGGAGAGCGCCAGACCTGCTCCGCCCGCCGCCCGCCCCGCAGGCCCGCTGGTCTATCTCACCATGGCCGCGGCCCTCGTCTTTCTCGGCCTCGGCTCGGCCGTGACCACGATCTATCTGCTCGCGCCCGATCGAAGCCGGCAACAGGTCGTGGTGACGGACAGCGATCTGCAGGCCAGCCTCGTTCCGGTGCAGGGCGAGGACAATGAAGCGGAAGACGAGGCCCTGATCCGGGCGGCGATCAAGCCGCGCATCATCGATCTCAGCGGAGACCCGGTGATCGTGCCGCAGCTCGCCGACGCTCCGCGCCAGCTGATCAAGCTGGCAAGCGATACGCAGCGCAAGGCGGCGGGCAGCCTCGGCATCAAGAGCGAGGTGTTCCGCCTCAAGGACGTGCTCGACCTGCCCACGCCGCAGTCGCAGGTCGCGGTGCTGGGTTCCCAGGAGGACATCGCCATTGCGCAGGAGGCGCCGGCTGCGAGCGGCACGACGGACAATGGACCCAGCATCGACGCGAGCACCGGCTCCTCCTCGATCGCGGCTTCGAGCACCAGCACCGGCGACCGGGTCGCGGATTTTGCCGAGAAGGCCAAGGCGCGCATCCGCCTTACGGACGCGCTCAACAATCTCGGCCTCGATACCCAGCGGGCAAACGCAGCCGGTGAGGCCTTCACCACCTTTTATAACCGCCCGATGCTGGAGGCCGATGACCGCTATGTGGTGCGCGCGGTCGCCGTGGACGGCGACCCCAACCGCATGCAGCCGGTGCAGATGTCCGTCTATGCCAAGACCGAGCTCGTCGGCTCCATCGCCCTCAACGATGTCGGCACCTTTGTGCGCTCCGAGGACCCCTGGTATCGTCGCGATCCCTTCGCCGCACCGCTGGCGCCGGTACAGGTCGATCCGGAGAACCAGCCGCGCCTGCTCGATGCGATCTATCTCACGGCCCTGCGCAACCGGCTGCCGGCCCCGGTGATCGGCGAAGCGATCATGCTGCTGTCACGGGCCCAGGACCTGGAACAGAAGGTGCAGCCGGGCGATACGATTTCGCTGATCTACTCGCCGGCGCCCCGGGATTCCAAGCAGGGCCTCGGCCGCATCGTCTTCGTCAGCATCGGGCGCACCACCGGCAATCTCGATTGCTATGTGATGCAGCCGCAGGCCGGCGCCCCCTTCGAATGCGTGTCGTCGGCGGGGCAAGGCAGCCTGCCCGACGGCGGCGGCATGGTCACGCCCGTCAACGGCGTGATCGTCGCCAGGTTCGGCCCCCAGGGCACGGACAGCGCCGCCACCCAGATGAATTACGGTATCGACTGGACGGCTCCCGTGGGTTCGCCCGTGGTCGCCGCCTATCCGGGCAAGGTTACCGCGATCGGGGAGGAAAGCGGCTTCGGCACGGTGGTGCGCCTCTCCCATGACGACGGCAAGACGTCGATGTATGGCTATCTCGCGCGGGCGGCGACCGGGCTTGCCGTCGGCAGCAGCGTCCAGGCCGGCGAAGCCATCGGCTATGTCGGCACGCCGGCCTCCAGCCGCGAGCCGCGCCTGCATTTCGAGGTTCGCAACAATGGCGTGCCGGTCGACCCGGTCGCCGACAGCCAGGTGAACACGGCCGCCCCTGCGCCCGCGACCACAGGCGGCGCCAACAGCGCCGTCGACCAGTTCGTCGGCCGCATCATCACCATCGAAAGCGGCAACAAGTGCAATGCGGCCAATCCGCTCTCCACGGCGGTCGGGCTCGGCCAGTTCATCGAGTCGACCTGGATGACCACCATCCGCCTGCATCGCCCGGATCTCCTGGTCGGCCGCAGCCGCCAGGAAGTGCTGGCGATGCGCACCAATTGCGACCTCGCGCGGGCGATGACGACAGCCCATACCCGCGACAATGCCGCGGTGATCCGGCAGGCCGGCCACGCCGTCACGCCCGGCAACCTCTATCTGGCGCATTTCCTCGGCTCAGGCGGCGCGGTCAAGGCGCTCCGAGGCCCGCAGAACAGCCTGATCTCCGACGTGTTCGGCGCCGCCCATGTGCGGGCCAACCCCTTCGAGCAGGGTAAGACGCTGAGCTTCCTGATCGCCTGGGCAGCCAAGAAGATGGGTGTGGCGGTGGCAGGCACTTCGACACCATCGCAGGATACGGGCACCACCACGGCCAATAACGAACCGCTGGCGAAATTCGCCAGCGATCCGGCCTTTGCCGCGCTCAAGAGCTCCGTGTTGGCGCTGCTACAGTGAGGATCGCGGCGATGCATCCCAAAGCGTTTCACGATTTGATGGATTCGGCCGTAGTCGCAAAGATGCGTCGAAACACCCAACCACAATGATCGTGCATTCTTTCAGGAGATCCCTCGATTCAAACTCCCAGCAAGCCACTCTAAGGCGTTACCTCCACGGCAATCTCGGTCTTGTCCGGGGAGCGAAGAGAACCGGTGAAATTGGTCTGCAACCCGAGGTGATCTGTGCCTGTGAAGCCCGGATTTGGCTGATATTTGACTGCCGTCATCGGTATCATCCGTTCGTTGCATTTGTAGAGATGACTTGTCTTCGGATAGGCGGGATGGTCCCTCACCTGAACAACGCTAGCAACGCCATTCGACGGAGGCGTGGTAATCTTGATAGAGGGCGGCAGATCATACATGATGCAATCATTGGCAACCTGGTAGGCGCTATACACCGTAAGCGACTGATCTTTTTTCGTATGACGCGTGACGGATGGGCCCACTCTCAAACCTTTCTCAAGGGGTTTATTATCAACACAGTTCCCCAAGACGCACACAAACCTTAACGGGAATAGAATATAAGCCGCCCTCATGACTTTCCTGACCCTTGCTGACACTCCGGCCAATCAACGACGAGGAGAATACAAATGCAAGCTCGAATTCACATGACATAACTCTGCGCGTCGTGATTAATATTTGAATTATATTTATAATTCAGAACTATATTATTTACCTGTATATCAAATACATTAAATATATTTAAGTATTTAACGGATTTCTGAAATAAAAGTGTAACAATTATTTTAAAAGTTTTTCTGTTGTTGATTAAAATTACGCCCCTAAAATATGATTAAAATATTTATTACTGCTCTAACTCCCACCTCCGTAAATCCGGCGATACGAATATTGAGACGAGCATTGGTATCGATCGGTCAAGCGACTACAGCCCAACGCTCATCGCCACTATCGCAGCCCGCGAAAAGGGCAATCCTGTGCATAGGAGCGCGGGGGGCGCTTCGGCATGCTTGATCTTCCAGCTGACCGCAGGCCGTTTTTCTTCAATCCTGTCTGAGTACATTATGGATTGCGCCGTCGCAGGCTAGTCGCTCACATTAAAAGCAAAAGAGCCCCTGCATCCAGCATGCCTTGCTCTACGAATGCCGGTTGCGGTTCGAAGCGCTCAGCTTGTCATAGTGCTCGGCATAGAGTTCCAGGAAGGCGCCGAGCATGCCATGTTCACGCCGGCCGACCCTGGCCGCCCAGCGCTCGGCATAGAGCTCCCAATAATTGCCCTTGCCGGAAAACAGGGATTTCCTGGCGTCCGCCGCAGTCTTGATGGCATCGGGCGACAATTCGTCGAAGAGTTCGGTCAGCGCCGCCTGCATCGAGGCCAGGAACGCGACCTGGTGCATCTTGAGATCGCCGAAGGCATTCTCGAGCGCGGCCTTGCCGTCGAGATAGCCTCGCGTCCGCGGGCCGAGCATCACCCGCAGGGCCTCCTCGGGGGTCGGCATGAATTTCAGCGGATTGTTGTCCTCGGCGCTGATCATGGTGCGGTTGCCGGCGCGCGACAGCGCCTTGGCCTCGGCCCTTGCCCGCAGCAGGGCCATCACATGCAGGCAGGCGATGTTGAGGAGCCGTCCGGCATCCTCCGCCAGATCGCCGGCATCGACGCCGCCGAGGACGTTTTCGGGAATGCCGGCGCCGGCTGCAAAGCGGCGAATGAACTCGGCCGCGCCGCCATCGCCCGGCGGTGGCCCCGGGGTGCTCTTCGCCACGGCAGGCCTCGGTGCCTCGGCCGCTTCCCGGGGCGCGGCCACACTCGGGGGTGATTCCTCCGCCACCGGTTCGGCCTCGGCGGGCTCAATCCGGTGGACGGGTGCGATCGGCTCGGGATCCTCGCTTTCCCACAGTGCGGCGGCCGGTGTCGGCGCCGGAATGGCCGGTCTCGGCTTGCGGATCGGTTCCGGTTCATCGAGAGGGGGCGGCACATAGGCGGCCTGGTGCAGAAAATCCGGCCCGCGGTCGGCTTCCCTCAGCCGCGGCAACAATTGGCTCGCATCGATGGGGGGCGGCGCTTCGTGCGGGCTGTCCCAGATGTCCGCGGCTGCCAGCGACGGGCTCGGGCCGGGGGATTGCACCGGCTGGGCCGGCTGGACCGGTGCCTGCGGCAGCTTGATCGACACCGCCAGCACATAGTCGCCCACAGCCAGCCTGTCGCCATCGGCGAGACGATAAGGGCTTTGCAGGCGCTTGCTCGAGCCGTTGAGAAAGGTGCCGTTCGTCGAGGTATCCGTCAGCCAATAGGCGCCGTCGTAGAAACGCACTTCGCAATGCTTGCCGGAGATCACCCGGTTGCGGTCGGGCAGGGTCCAATCGAGATGCTGGTCGCGCCCGAAATCGAAGCCGCGCTTGTCGATCGCGAACTCCAACGGCCCGCCATCGGGCAGGCGATCAAAGTTCTCGATCTTGAGTGTCAGCATGGCAGTTGCAAAGTCCCGTCACGTCGTGGGCATACGATAAACTAAAGCGTTTCCCGAAAAAATTGATAGGCCTTTCGACTAGAAAACACGTCAGAACAGAGGGTTACAGCAACATGTCGTGAAATCGCACTTTGCCTCGATCAGGAACCGCCACGGCGCAGCAGCGCCACGGCATCGCCGACCAGGTCCTCCATGCCATCGACCTGCTTGGCCAAGGGCAGGCCGGCGACCAACAGCGTCAAGCCGACATTCACGGCGTGGCCGGTCAAATGCGCGGGCGGCGGCACCGGATGTTCGGGATTGGGCGAGAGGCTGCCCCCGCTCCAGCCCACCGCCAGCGCGGCCCAGGCGAAGGCGCCCTTCCCGGGATCGTCCATGCCGGCGTCGAGGGCGGCCCGGCGCGTGGTTTCCATGGGTTTTTTCAACCAGTCCTCGACCAGGCGAAGCAGGTTGGCCTCCGCCCCGCTCGGCGGCTGCGGCCGCCGGCGCAGCGCCAGGCTCAGCCATTGCACGGCCTCGCGGCGCGGCAGCACGAAGGCGCAGAACGCCATGGCCTTGCGCGCGCCGCCCTGCGCCAGCAGGGCATCGATGAATGCGAAAGGCTCAAGGTCGAGATTATATCCGGAAAACTCGCCATCGAGGTTCGGAAAGGCTTCGATCACCTGCCGGGCCGTCGAGAACCGAAGATACTTCATCTCGTCTCCTGCGACCGTACGAATACGTTCTTTCGACGCCCGGTCATGCTCCATATCGCATCATTGCATGCTGCGATGTGTGCTCGGTCACAACTTGCAAACAAATTGCGACGGGATGACACGAGCGAGCCAATAAGACGGGCTCGTTCTTCGCGCTAACTCTTTGTTTAAACGTATTTTTGCAATTTCCAGCGCTTTCGTCCAACCAAAAATGCTCCGCAGCATCGCAATCGATGCCCGGAAATCCACTGCGTTGCTGCTGATGCATGCGGTCGCCTGTCCGCCCGGCCGGGGAGACAGGCCTAATTGATGAAAACCAGGGCGCCCTGGACCGTCAGGGGGGCCGCGGCACTGACCTGGCCAAGCCCGTTCGACTTCAGGCTCATCACGGCATCCGCTTCCAATGTGATGAAGGTGGATTTGAGCTGGATGCCCACGGGGGTCATGGTGAAGGTGCTGTTCCCGACGATAAACTCGATCTTCTGATGGGCCTTCACCGTCCAGGTCGACATGATGGTTTCGTTGCGGCTGTTGCCGATCTTCACCTCGACATTCTGGCCGATCTCGCGCCGCTCGTCGTTCTCGACCTTGCCCTCGAGATCGTTCTGGGCATGGAAGCGGATCAGCTCGTTGCCGGCAGTGTCGTCCATGATCAGCTCGTTATAGCCCGATCCGTCGAGCGTCTGCGTCTTGGTGCCGGAGACCGCATTGAGCTTGTCCTTCACATAGGGCGCGACATTCTCGGCATTGTAGACGCTGCCCGTCACCAGAGGGTGGTCCGGATCACCCTCGATATAGTTGACCACGACTTCCATGCCGATGCGCGGGATCTTGACGTCGCCCCAGCCGTTTCCAGCCCAGTTCTGGGCGATCCGCACATAGCGCGACTGGCTCTTGTCGCGGTCCCAGAAGAACTGCACCTCGATGCGGCACTGGTCGTCCACGTCGCTGACCACCACGGCGGTCTGCGGCCCGTGGATGACGGGCTTGGCCGTCACGGCCGGAGCCCGGAATGCGATGTCGAGCGGCTGAAACTCGTAGCTGCCGGAATAGCCTTCCTCACCGGAAGCGTCCGTCGAGCGATAGGCCTGGCCACGGAAGAGATGATGGGCCCGCACGATCAGATATTTGGTCCCCTTGCTGGCGGGGGGATTGCCGTCGAGCGTCATGGTGAAGCCCGGGCAGCAGGTGACGGCGTCGCCGCCGGCGATCACGCGTTTGTCGATGGCCTGCTCGGCCTCGAGCCTGACATTGGCAAGCGTGGTGCCGTCGCCCTTCTCCGTATAGCGGCCGGGATAGTCGTAGAGTTCGAGGTCGCCATGCTGATATCTGGCGCTGGCCGCCTTTTCCGCCATCAGGTCGGTGCTCGGCTTGTGATAGTCGTAATCGTCGAGCGTGACCTTGCCGGAGCGCAGGCGCCTGCCCTCGGCCCATTCGTTCAGCCTGTCCTTCGCGGTGATATTGTCGAGGCCGACGGCTGCAAATTCGAGCGCCGCACCGCCGAGCTTGGGCTCATGGGCTGCACTCGCATCCGCCATGACAAGCTTATGATCGGACTCGTTATGCTCGAAATAATAATAGATTCCGTATTCCTCCATCAGCCTTGAAATGAAGGCAAAGTCGCTTTCGCGATATTGCACGCAATATTCCAGCTGCGGATAGCTTTCCGTCAAGCGTTGCTCGAACTGGATGAAGCCACGATTGTTCAGCACCTGGCTGATGATCTCGGGCACGGTCATGTGGCTGTAGATCTTGCAATTGGTGGTCCTGGTCAGCAGCCACAGCCAGGGGCGGAGCACCAGGCGATAATAGCGCAGGTCCTGGTCCCTGCCGATCCATTGTGTCTCCACCAGCACGCCGTTGAAACTGCGCTTGACCCCTTCGTGATGGGACTGGATTTCCAGACGGCATTTGGTGCCGAGGATCTTGTCGAAATCCACCTGATTGTCGTCACTGACCACTTCGAGGCGATATTCGAAAAGCTCGCTGAGGCCCTCGGACCCTTCAAAACGGGTGACGACGAGCTTGTCCTTGCCAAGGCTGCTCGTGAAAGAACCCATTCGTGTGTCTTGACCGAATATTTGTGCCACAGCCTGCCCTCGCTCCATCACGTCGGCCAATCAAGGCTAGCTCTGTTCAAGTTCAGCGTCTATGGCATTGACGTCTTGTCGCTTCCCACATTTAGGGGGTCCCAGTCATAGTTCTCGCATCTGGGACTGGCGGGTTTCGACATTCTTGCTATTCTTGTCTGAGGGTCGGTCGCTCTCATGATTTAGACGCCTCGCTCAGTTGAGGGGTGACTTGGGCGGCCGAGGCCGGAGCAAAGCGCGTTGGGCGTATCGTCGGTTATGGTTCGAGGACGGTGCGATGAGCCCGGTTGCGGACGATCTGGGGCAGTTGGGACATCTGCTTGCCACCGATACATTGGCCGTCATCGCGGCAATCGCCCTAATGAGCTGGCTGCTGCGTCGGCGCGAAGGCGTGCTGGCCTGGCTCTGCTGCGCGGGTATCGCCTGGTGCGTGTTCAACCTCGCCGGCCTGACCGGCATCGGAGCCCGGCTCCCCGATCTTCCGGCCAGCCGGATCGCCCTGCTCTACCCCGTGCTCTTCACCACGCTCGGCCTGGCAGCGAGCCTTGTCGGCGCGAGCCTTCCCCGCGGCCTGGTGGTCGCGACGGCCCTCGCCTGTCTCGGCCTCGGCGTGGCCGCGATCCCGTTTCATGGCTGGGAGCTCACACGGATCGCGGGTCTTGCGAGCATCGGCGTATCGCTGCTCATGCTGGGCTTTTTCGCGACGAGGGCGGAGACGCAGATCGGCGCGGCTGAGAGACTGGCTCTGGCGGCCCTCAATGCGCTCGGCCTCGGCGCTCTCGGCGTCGACCTCTATGCCGGAACGATCTGGCCCGGCAAAAGCGTGCAGTTCTCGCCCTATGTCGGCGTGATCGTGCTGGGCTTCAGCGGCTTCGTCATAATGCGGCATATCCTGGCAAATGCCGAGGCGCGGGAAAGGCTCAACCAGGCGCTGGGCCAGCGCATCGAGACCACCAAGGCCAACCTGCTGGCGAGCGAAAGCGCCAGGCATGCCCTCGAAATCGCCCATGCCGTGAAACTTGAGCGGGAACGCCTGATGCGGGAAATCCATGACGGTATCGGCTCGAGCCTGGTGGCGGCCCTGGCTTCCGCCGAACGCCAGGGCAAGGAGAGCACGACGGCCGTGGTCGCCCTCAAGGGCGCCCTGACCGATCTGCGCGTTGCGGTCGACTCGCTCGAGCCGGTGGAGGGCAATGTCGCCACCCTCCTCGCCAGTCTGCGCTATCGCTACGAGCCCGAACTCCGAAAATCGGGAATCGCCGTCAAATGGATGGTCGAGGACGTGCCCGAACTCGACTGGCTCGATGCACCGAGCGCCCTGCATGTGCTGCGGATCCTGCAGGAATCGGTCAGCAACACCATGGGCCATAGCAGGGGGACGCAGCTCACCTTCCAATGCAAGATGGCGCTGCTTCAGGGAAGGCCGGGCCTTCGCATCGAGATTGCCGACAATGGCAGCGGTTTCGACATGGATGCTCCGGCCATAGGCCGCGGCCGCCGGAACATGATGCAGCGCGCCGAAGCCCTCGGCGCGAGGCTGGAAGTGCTGAGCAAACGGGGCGAAGGCACCGCCACCATCCTCTGGCTGCCGCTGGTGCGCAAGCAAGGACTGATTCTGGAGGAGGGCCAGGCAGCGGAACGCTAGATCAGCCGGTACTCTCGCATGACGAAATAAAGGATCGATCGATCCAAAACCTGGTGCCGAAGCGACCTTGGTCGCCGGCGGCGACCGACGCAGCATTTCCGCGGCCTCCCCCATATGGGGGGTTGCGGGTAAAGACGCAGAACCTCATCATTTCCAAAAGCGCCTTGCGATTTGAAGGAACCGCTTCAAATCGCAAAGACACGTCGGACCGAAGAGTTAGAGTAAGAATGCGGTCCGGATAAATCGCACTTTGCTCCAGTGGCACCCCAACAGGCAGGCCAAGATGGCAGTCTATGCCGGCATCGAGAAAGAGATTTCAGCCGACGCTCCCTGCGGACCGGATCCCGATACCGATTCCGATGCCCAGAATTTTCTTACCGTCGCCGAGGGCCAATTGCCGGCGAGCTATCGCAGTTTCAACAGGAAGTCGTTTGAATCCAAGCAGACCCTTGCGGACCTGCGCGCCCATCTGGAGAAATCGCGCGATCTCCGCTATCTCATCCTGGCGGCGAAATATCACATTCTGTCGGATGATCTGCCCGGTTTCGTGGATGCCATAGCAGCGACAAACGCCCTGCTTCTTGCGCAATGGGATTATTGCCATCCGACCGAGGCGGCCGGCGGCGCGGAACTGAGGTCCGCCTTCCTCAAATCGCTCGATGACCTGCCGACGGTGGTCCTGCCGCTGCAGAGCGCCACCCTGATCAACGACAAACGCCTCGGCGCCCTGTCGATGCGCTCGGTTCTGGTCGGGGAAGGCAAACTCCCCCCTCGCGAGGGAGAGACGGCCGTCGACTCCTCGAGCATCAAAGACGCCTTTGTGCGTTTCGAGCCGCTTCAGCATCTTGTCGATCTGACGGCCCATCTTGAAACCATCCTTGCCAGCCTCGACAGCCTGCGCCAGCTTTTCATCGACAAGGCGGGGCATGAGGCGGCGCCGCAATTCGAGCAATTGCCGGATCTGGTGCGCACCATCCGCGCCTATGTCGGCGCTATCGTCGCCACGCGGGAACCGGGCCTGGCATCGGCGCAGCCCGCCGAGGCCGATGAGGTGCGGGAAACCGCCGCCGCCCCTTCAGCATCCGCCCCTCTCACACCCTCGGATGTCGCCTCGGTGAAGGAGGCTTCCAACGCCCTGGCGGCGGTCTTGATCTATTATGCAGGCAAGGAACCGTCGAGCCCGGCCAGGCTCCTCCTCAAACAGGCGCATCAACTCGTCGGCAAATCCTTCGTCGAAGTCATGAAGATATTGGCGCCCGGACTGGTCGATAAAGCGAAGATCCAGATCAGCGGTACCATGCCCTTTGCCCTGAACTTCGCCCAGCTTTCGGCGCTGGCGGTCGAGGAAGGCAAGCCGGACGAGACGGAGGCACAGGCCCGTACCTATTCTGTGGCGACACGTGGCGAGGCCACAGCGCTGATGCGTCAGATCGAGATTTTCTACAACAACATCGAGCCTTCAAGCCCGATCCCCATGCTGATCGAGAAGGCGAGATCCCTGGTAGCCAAGGATTTCAACGCTCTTCTCAGCGAGATCTCACGCAAAGACGAGAAGTAGGATGACAAATCCTGAATCAACCAGGATTTCGCATCGATGCGTGGAAACAAGACATTCGAGGAGCTAAGTAAGGTATTCTTATTTTCTCTTCTATTCTTTCGGAATAGACCGATATCACCATTTCGAGAGTAGCAGTAAATTGCTTCGAAAGCTGATATCATAGGATCAATATAGTATAGGAGGCGTCGGTGGAGATGCTGACCTCAAAACCAACCCCGGGCATGCGTCCTTGCCTCGCCTGGAAAACTCGTCTGCCAGTTGCTGCACTTGCGGCCGTCATGCTTGCCTTGCCGGCGGGTGTGAAGGCGGCAGAGCGGCGCGTGGCCTTCGTGGTTGGAAACAGCCACTACACGGTCGTTCCGCAGCTCAACAATCCGGACAAGGATGCACAGGCCGTCGCGGCCGCCCTGAAGCGCGAAGGCTTCGAGGTGGTGTCGGCGCTCGATCTCGACCGTAATGAGTTCGACAAGGCCCTGCAGCGCTTCATCCGCTCGCTGCCGGGCGCCGAGCTCAGCGTGTTCTACTATTCCGGCCACGGCATCCAGGTGGGCGGCGACAACCGCATCATTCCCATCGATGCAAAGCTGAAGGATCCCGCCGATCTGGAGGTGGAGACGATCAACGTCAAGACGATCTTCGCCTATATGCAGCAGAACTCCAAGGCACAGCTGATCTATCTGGATTCGTGCCGCAACAATCCTTTCCAGTCCCGTTCTTTCCTGGTCGGACCCGAAAAGCAGATGGCGGTCGCCGGTGTCGGCCTTGCGCCCCAGTCCAGCCCGCCGAGCAGCCTCATCGCCTATTCGACCCAACCCGGGGCGGTCGCGGAGGACGGCACGGGCGATAATTCGCCGTTCACCGCCTCCATGGTCAAATATTCCTTCACGCTGGGTGTCGATGTGCAACGCGCACTCGACAAGGTAACTGCCGACGTGTGGGAGGCGACCAACAAGCGTCAGCGCCCGTGGTCGGTCGGCACGCTGACCCAACCGATCTATCTGGCCAAGCCGGTCATTCGCATTGCCGCGGCGGCGCCCATCCAGATCGCAAAGAACGTCACCGTGAAGATCGGCCCGGCGCCCAAGCAGGGGGCGGATACGCTCACCGTGCAGGAGGCCCCGATACAGGTCGCCGCGCTGCTTGGAGAAACCTTCAACAAGCCTCGCCGCGTTCCGATCGGCGTCGGCCAGGTCGCGATGCTGGACGATCTTCCGCTGGTGCGTGCCGCGACGGGGGCGCAGATCCAGATCACCTCGGCACCGAGTTTCGGCACGATGTATCTCAATGGAGCGCCTCTGGCCGAGGGGGACGTCGTCGACCAGAACGCTGTCCGGTCCATCACTTTCGAACCTTCGATCGGCTCGGAGGGTAAGGTGCAGAGCGTGCAGCTCAAGGTCGACCAGCCCGGAGGCGAGGGCCAGGTCGTCACCGGCAAGATCGAGTCCTTCGTGCCGATTTGCGACGACAAGGCGGGCGAGCCGCTCGATCCTCAAGGCGTCACCGCCGGCAAGTTGCCGAACGAGATCGATGCCAAGGCGGCCATCGCCGCCTGTGGCGAGGCTGTCGCCAAATTTCCGAATGTCGCGCGTTACAAATATGAGCTCGGCCGCGCCAAGCTGGCCGACAAGGACGTCGCGGGCGCCATCGAACTTTTCAACGCGGCCGCGGACGCCGGTTATACGCGCGCCTACTATGAGCTCGGCTATCTGGCCGAGCGCGGCCTTGGCCGCTCGCAGGACCTGGTCGAAGCCAACAGGTTGTTCAAAATGGGCGCCGACCGGGGCGATCCCTATGCCATGCTCGCCTATGGCCGCAACCTTACGCTCGGCCGCGGCGTTCCCAAATCCGTCGAAGAGGGCGTCAAGCTGCTCAACCGGGCCGTGGAACTCGGGCATACCTATGCCATGAATGCGGTCGGCGCCATGTATTATTACGGCCAGAGCCTGCCGGCCAATCCCAAGCGCGGCGTCAAATTCTACGAAGCCGCACTGGCGCGGAACGACATCTATGCGATGCGCAATATGGGCATCGCCTATCTCGACGGCAAAGGCGTGGCGCGCAAGCCGGCCATGGCGATGGAACTGTTCAAGCAGGCCTCCGAAGGCGGCCATCCCAGCGCGCCCACCAATATCGGCGCCATGTATTTCAAGGGCAATGGCGTCAAGAAGGATCTGGCGAGCGCCATAAGCTGGTACGAGATCGGCGCCGAACGCGGCGACTTCTACGCGGCATCCAATCTGGGCTGGATCTATTCCAAGGGCCCGGCGGCGCAGCGCGATCTGGAAAAGGCCGCCTGGTATTCGAGCCTCGCCGTCGCACTCGATGCTTACGGCGAACACAAGGAAGAAATTGGAAATCTTCGGGCTTTGCCGCTGGCCGAGAAGCAGAAGGTCATCGACAAGCTCAATGCCGAATTGGGCAGCGATGCGGCAGCCCCGACTTCGGATGTCGACGACGCGGTCGTGTTGCTCGCCCGCAAGGCCTGGCAGAAGCGCAACCCTCGTCTCGACCTGTTCTGACAGCACCGCCGCACCGACAGGCACGGCCCTCTTCACGGCATCGAACCTGGCTTTTCGCCAGGTTCGATGCGGCCGCCAGCATTACGCGCCGCGACCGAGCAGGGGTGCGGACCTTTGATAATCCGCCAGCATCGTCATCTTCACATCGATGCGATCATAGTCGACCATGAAGTAGCCGCTGTCGGTCAGGATAACCGCATCGGGATGGGTCTCGAGAAGATCCTGGGCCATGACTCCGACATAGACCGGACCGCCCCAGACATAACGGAAGCGATAGATCGTGAGGCCGCCGGGAGACTGGCCGATGGGTCGGATATCGGTCTTGAGCCGGCGATCCGACCAGCCACCGCCGCCGCCACTCGAGCCGCCGCCACCATTTCCGCCACCACCGCCGCCGCCCCCGCCGCCGCCGTTACTGCCGCCAGGCATCCTGTCGTCCGCATCCGGCTCCACGATCACACGCCTGCGATGGGACATCGTCTTGTAATGAGGCCGGGTGGACCTCATCTTGCGGCGCGGCGGTTCCGGTTCGTCCACATAGACGGGCTCGTCGGGGTAACCTGACGCGCAGCTGGCAAGCACGACAGCCAGCCCGCTTCCCAGGACCCCAAAAAGCAGGCCCCGCCGAACTTCAAATTTGCTCGTCATCGGTATCTCCTAAAATCTGGCGACTTACACCGCGCCGATATGGATCCTAGCAAGTACGGCGGATTTGGGCGTGACACCCCGCACACAAGAGCAGACCAAACGGGATGCAAGTCGCCTCTAAACTGACCAAATGGTCAGCAAAACAAACACCGAGACGACGGCCTCGGCATAAATATAGAACAAAACCTGTTCCCGACATAGATATACTCGATCCCTGCAAGGCGGCTGCGGGCCTGAAATGTGAGTCAACTTCCGCCTGCCGCGTTCATCAAACACAGCTTCAATCGCAAGAAGTCGTTTTGAGGCATATCGTGGTCGAACCGCGCTCTTTTTGTGAGAGTGCGGATCTCAGGGCAAGACTCCTATCTTCCCGATTTTATTCCCGGATTTGATCGAGCGGATTTCGCGGGGATCGACGGCGCCTGATCCAGTCGGCAAACGGAAATACCAGCGACGTTGAAGCTTGACCTGTCATACCGACGGTGTTGATGCTTGACGGATCAAGCACCGTCATTGCGCGTAGCGAAGCAATCCAGGAATTACGGCGACCATGTTTCCCAGCCCTGGATTGCTTCGCTACGCCCGCAATGACGCGTGAGCCGGATATAGCTGCCGTCGGTATCTTTCCCGGCTCCGCCGCAGGCGGCGGAAAGAAGATCCAGGGGCCAAAGCCCGTGTCGTTCAGACACTGGATCCCCTTCCCTCGGGATTACAAGCAAAATGCTTTAGGAAACAGAGAGTTTAACAAGGTACGGATCGAAGAAGCCGCGCTCTGCCCTAGGATGGACGCCCCTGCAGGATGCCGATCGCCCTGTTGAGCTGGGTATCGTCTTTTTCATTCGCCGGCACATAGGCCGAAGAGCCGCCTTCTTCGGCCTTGTCGGCACCCGGATTGGCCAGATGGCCCGTGAGGCCGGATTCACCCTTGGTCTCATCGGTTCCCTTGAGATCGTCGGGCACGTTCTCCTGCACCACGACCTCGGGCTCGATGCCCCTCGCCTGGATCGAGCGTCCCGACGGGGTGTAGTAGCGCGCCGTGGTCAGACGCAGCGCGCCGTCACCTTGCAGCGGGATGATGGTCTGCACCGAGCCCTTGCCGAAGGAGCGCGTTCCCAGGATGGTGGCGCGCTTGCGGTCCTGCAGCGCGCCGGCAACGATCTCCGAGGCCGAGGCCGAGCCGCCATTGACCAGCACGACGATCGGTTTGCCCTGGGTGAGATCGGGTCCATCCGCAGCAAAGCGCTGTACATCGTCGGCATTTCGTCCGCGTGTCGAAACGACCTCCCCGCGCCCGAGGAAAGCACCGGAAACAGAAACGGCCTGGTCGAGCAAACCGCCTGGATTGTTGCGCAGGTCGATCACATAGCCCTTGATCTTGTCCTGCCCGATCTTCCTGCTCAGCCTGTCGATACTTTTCTTCAGGCCGTCGAAAGTCTGCTCGGTGAACTGGGTGATGCGTATATAGCCGATGTCCCCGGCAAGCTCTTCATCTCTCACCGAAGCAACCTTGACGATGTCGCGCACGAGCTTGACCTCGAAAGGCACTCCCTTACCCGCCCTCAGTACTCTCAACGTGATCGGCGTATTGACCGGTCCGCGCATCTTGTCGACGGCCTGCTGCATGCTCATGCCCTGCACCGCCTCGCCATCCAGCGCGGTGATCACGTCACCTGCCAATATGCCAGCCTTGGAGGCCGGCGAGTCGTCGATCGGTGATACGATCTTGAGGGCGTTGTCTTCCATGGTGACCTCGATACCGAGCCCGCCGAACTCGCCCTTGGTCTGCACCTGCATGTCCTGGAAGCTCTTGGCGTCCATATAGCTCGAATGGGGATCGAGCGAAGCCAGCATGCCGTTGATGGCTCCTTCCACCAGTTTGCCGTCCTCGGGCGGCTCGACATAGTCGGAGCGCACCCGCTCGAACACCTCCCCGAACAGGTTGAGCTGCTTGTAACTGTCGGCCAGCGAGGCCTGAGCTCGATCGACAAGAAGAAGATGGGGTTGCGTCAGGGCGACAGTGCCGAGCACGCCAAGAGCGGCTCCCGTGGATATGAGGGCGAAATTACGCATCAGGGTCTCATCTGTTGGAGGCCAAATTCGAGTTTGAACGCACTCGATGCGCCTTCCATCCCCTCGCCCACATCGCCCCAGGGAAGGCAGACGAACTGATACCGCGATTATGGCTGCATTTTGTTGCTCATTCTTCGCCATTCAAATCATGGTCACGCGGGCGCCCCCGCGAATCGACTGCGGCGCCGGCGCCTCCATCGCAAATCGGGTCATGGCTGTGGCTTTTTTCCTCGAAAAGCATTTTGATCGATCCGCAAGGTCTCCGTGAGGTTCAAGGCAGTGTCGCGTATCTGGAAGGACGGTTCGAAGCCGAGATGCGGCAGCATCCCTCGCGCAATATGCATAATTATCCTGACTTTCCTCATGGCCGTGTCGCCGACACCGCCGATCGCCCCCGCCTCGGCCGGTCAGCAAAGCCACCAAATACGGGCCGTAACGCCCTGCGTGGCGTTGACCTTCGACGACGGACCCGACATGACACTGACCCCTCTCCTCCTCGACATTCTGGCCCGCGAGAAAGTCCACGCGACATTCTTCGTGGTTGGCAAACGGCTGGCTTATTCACCCGGCCTGGTACGGCGCGAATTTCTCGAAGGTCATGAGATCGGCAACCACACTTTCGACCACCGGGCGCTCACCGAGCTGACAGATGGAGAAGCCATCGCCGAGGTGGAACTGACGGATGAGGCCGTCATGGCGGAGACAGGCCATCGGCCCGATTTTTTTCGTCCTCCCTGGGGCAGGATCGATGCGCGCATCGAGGCTGCGTTGCGCGGCGCCGGCCTCTGGCGCCGAATGGCGCTCTGGAATTTCGATTCCTTCGATTGGCTCGACGACGAAGCGCCCCTGACCAGGTTGATCGGTGCCGGCGCTCCGGCGGGAGCCGTGATCCTGATGCATGATATCCACGCCAGCACCATCGAGGCTGTGCCGGACGTCATCCATACCCTCAAGATGCGGGGCTTTCGGTTCGCGACAGTGGGACAGCTGCAGGCTTGCCGGCATGGGACGGAACCCGGCATCGTATCGACGGCTCCCCTTGCTTCACCCGCGCCTTCCCCTGCCCGGTCGCATGGCAGCTTCGCCCATGCCCTGGATGCGATTGCCTCCGTGAAGGAATATATCGCTCACCGGCTCGGGTCCTGACACGCGCTCGGCGCGGGCGATCTTTGCTTCGAGACAAAACGTCCTCCCCCGCTGTGCAGGCGGCACGCAGCATCAAGCCGATGATGGCCTCAAGGCAGGAACCAGATCAGCCGTGCCGCGTCATAGGGACAGGTACTTTGTCCAGGTCCCGGAGTGAGGCCGATGTTCAGGCTGTTTCTTGCCCTCGCACTTATGCTCGCCTGCGGCGCGACGCAGGCGGCCAAGCTCGACATCGATAGCGTCAACCAGGCGCAATTCAGCCAGGACAGGGCGAAGGATGTCGACCCGATGTTGATCAAGGCGCAGATCCTGCTCGATCGTGCCCGCTTCTCGCCTGGCCTGATCGATGGCCGCCTTTCGGATAATTTCACCAAGGCTGTCGCGGCCTTCCAGGCGGCGAACGGACTGGCATCCGATGGCACGCTCACGAAGGAAACCTGGGACAAGCTCACCGCGACCAGCATCGCCCCGGTCCTGACGACATATGAGGTGACGCTCAGGGATGTGCGCAGTCGCTTCACCAGACGAATTCCGGCACGCATGGAAAGGATGGCCCGTCTCAGGCGGCTCGGCTATCGCAACCTTCGAGAGAAGCTGGCGGAGCGTTTTCATGTCGGCCAACGGTTGCTGACGATGCTCAACCCTCGCGCCCGGTTCAGAAAGGCCGGCGTAAACCTGGTGGTGCCCGATGTGGCCCGGAGCGGCCCGCCGCCGGCCATCGCGAATATCGAAGTCGATAAGAATTCTCGCCAGGTACGCGTGCTCGATCCGTCAGGCAAATGGCTCGCTGTCTATCCCGCCTCGATCGGCAGCGAAGAGAAGCCGGCGCCGAGCGGCACGGCGGAGGTCAAGCATGTGGTGCACAATCCCACCTATCACTACAATCCGAAATTCGCCTTCAAAGGGATCAGGACCAAGCGGCCCTTCACCATTGCGGCCGGGCCGAACAATCCGGTGGGATCGGTCTGGATCGATCTTTCCATCGAAAGCTATGGCATCCACGGCACGCCCGACCCTGGCAAGATCGGTACGACCTTCTCGCATGGCTGCATCCGCATGACCAACTGGGATGCGGAGGACCTCGCCTCCATGGTCAAGCCGGGCACGAAGATCGACTTCAAGGGCGATGCGGCGCAAAGCGAGAACGCGCGTTCCCCTTGAAGGCCCGCACTCTCCTGCATGGCGTTTGCAGCCCGTGCGGCGTTCAGCTCTCCTATTCACCCAGATCCTTCTCAGCGAGCTCTCTGAAGGCGTCCGGGACGGAACGCTTTCGATCGAGCGCCGCCGTCGCATATCCCACCGCGTCGCGTCCGAAGCGCCGGCGTATGGCATCCATGGCGCGATCGGCTGACTGGCGCGCGGCTCCCCGATGGGCGCCGGGCCGCCGCTTCTCGTCGGGAAGGCCGAGCGGAAGATCGAGCTGGATCTCCCGCTCTTTATGCAAATGGGAAACGGAAACCGCCACCAGCGTGATGATGGTTTCTCGCGGGTGATCGGCAAGCGCGGTGCGCACCAGCCTGGTGGCAATCTCTGCCAGCACAATCGTCGCTGCGACCGGCACCCCGAGCGTTATCGACCGCGTGATGGCACGCATGTCGGCAAACCGGACCCGGACGGTCACGGTCCAGCCTGCCAAGGCCTTGGCGCGAAGGCGCGAGGCGACACGATCGGCAAGCCGAAGCACGGCCGGCACGAACACGCCTTCGATGGCAGGTTGCCGCCCCAGCGCGGATTGTGCGCCGGCGGATCGGGCCTTGTGCTGCGTGCGGATCTGGCGAGAATCCCGGTTCCAGGCAAGCGAGCGGAGCTTTTCCCCGGCGGCACGGCCCACAAGCTGCTCGATCGAGTGACCTGGCGTCTCGGCGAGTTGGCCGATGGTGAGAATGCCGCGGTCCTTGAGCCTGGCCTCGGTCACAGGCCCGACGCCCCACATCAGGCCAACGGGGAGGTCATGAAGAAAGTCGAGCTCATGCGCAGGATCGACGACGACGAGCCCATCCGGTTTGGCGACCTGGGAGGCGATCTTGGCGAGATGCTTTGTCCGTGCGACACCGATGGAGATCGGCAGACCCAACTCGCTTCGCACACGCCCTCGAATGGTTGCAGCGATATCCGCCGGCGTCCCGAACAGGTGGGTACAGCCGGCGACATCGGCGAAAGCCTCATCGATCGAGATGCGCTCCACCAGCGGCGTAAAGTCACCCAGGATGGCGATCGCGGCATCGCCAAGACGCTGATATTCCTCGAAGTGCCCGCCAACGAAGAGGAGTTGCGGACAAAGTTCGCGTGCCTTGCGGCCCGACATGCCGCCTCGCACCCCAAAAGCCCTGGCCTCGTAGCTCGCCGCCAGTATCACCCCGCCGCCGACGGCGATCGGCCTCCCACGCAGATTGGGGTCGAGGAGTTGCTCGACCGAGGCATAGAAGGCGTCGAGGTCGGCGTGAAGGATGGTGGCAAGGGTTTCCACGACGGCACCTGAAATCCCATATCGCAATGTTCTCTATTTGTTCTAGTTGGCAACGGCAAAGTCAAGGCCCTGAAAAAGTAGGCAGCTCAAGCGGCGCCGGATCGAGATCAGGATGCGAAGATCCGAGGGCAAGGCGGCGAACGGCCTCCGGCCTGAAGCGGGGACGCAGCCCTGACCGGATGCGTTGGGCCTTCACATGGAAAACAAAGCGCGCGTCAAGGCGTGGTCGGGATCGACGAGCCCATCGAGAATGTTGAAATGGTGGCGATCCGGCTCTTCGACGACATCCGTTTCGATGCCGAGACCTCGCCAGATATTGCCGAGCAGCGCATTCTGGCGGAGGAACTCGGAAGTCTCGCGGGCGCCGGCCCAGCAGATCAGCCGGCTTCCCGGCAATGGCTCGAGCAGAGCCGGGCTCTCGCTTTTGGCTTCGCCCGCGTCGATCTTCAGCGTCGCATTGCGCGCAATATTCATCAGCGGCCGAAGATCGTGCAGGCCGGATATGGAGAGCGTTCCCGCGATCCTGTCATGCAGCTCGCCTGGGAGCGGCGTCGTTTGGCTGATCATGCGCGTCACCAGCTGGCCGCCGGCGGAATGGCCGATCAGCCGGATCGGACCCGGCACCATGCTCGCAGCCGCCACGACGGCCTGGCCGATCGACTTCGTGATGTCTGCGATGCGTACCTCCGGAGCCAGCGGGTAGCTGGGTATCGCCACCGCATATCCATGCGCCAGCGGCCCCTTGGCGAGATGCGACCAGAAGCTCTTGTCGAGCGCCATCCAAAAGCCGCCATGGACGAAGACGACCAGACCCGCTGGGCTCCCCTTCGGGTAGAACAGGTCGAAACGCTGGCGGGGATCGCTGCCATAGGCGAGCTCCAGCCGTGCCCGGTCACCGGCGACGAACGCGTCGCGCGCGGCCCGAGCTGGCTCCACCCAGGCGCTTGGCCACGCCTCGCTCCTGGGGATGTTCCCCGCGTTGTCGTAGGCCCAGGTCCAGTCGACCACCCGATATTGCATAGTTGCTCGCTTTCAGACCTGTGCGCCCGGCCTGAGCCCGTCGCCACCTGCTCCCGCTTTCCGGAAAGGCTTTTTCTCAGTCATTGGCCTCTGGAGGCAGGAAATCGACGTCGTGTTCCGCGGAGGCTCGGATGACGGCTTCGACATCGGTCATGTTATGCAAGGTTTTGAACAGGTCGTGCAGCCTGCCGGCCGGCGACACCCAGAAAAGCGCTCGAGCCAGCTTGTTCGACTTGTTGAAATAGCCATGCGGAATGCCGCGCGGCATGCGCACCAGGTCGCCGGGCTTGGCCGTCTGCCATTTTCCGTCGAGCTTCAGCTCCAGCTGGCCTTCCAGCAGAAAGATGAATTCATCCTGCGTCGGATGGATGTGGACCGGCACGAACTGGCCGGGTTCGGAATTGGCCTCGAAGGCGAAGGTCGACCCGCAATCGGCCTTCGGGAAATAGCGTTGGCCGAGAATGTTCCATTCGACCTGGCCATAGCCCTCGCCGTGCCGCGTGATGCCGCCATCCAGTTCCGTCGTCATCGCGATCCCTCCCCTCTCTGATTGGACTCAATATTCGCAAGAAAAGGCATGCGCCACCCTGCGGTGGCGCATGCACTGGGATCATAACCTCGTCTGGCTGTCCTGAAACGGGTGTTTTCAACGAACACCCCGTTCTCCCCTCCAATTCGCAGCAGTCTGCAAGACACGGTCCCGGGAACGTGTCTTTCTCATCACGAGGGAGGCAATGGCGGAACGATCGCCTCTGCACGGTCACGTCTAGTCACGAGCGACCAGATCTCTTGGGCAACGACGTCCGGATCGATCATCGGAAAGTTAGGATCCAGCATTTTGCCACCCCCGGTGAGCGCCCGAAGTCCGGTGGAACGATCGAGCATAGCACCGATGCTGACGGTTCCGGCATAAATGCCCCTTTCCGCCACCTCGGCGTTGAGCGTGAGAACATAATTGCGTGCGGCGGCCATCAACGGGCCGACACCGCTCAATCCTGGCATGGTGATCACGGCAGACAGGCCGCCGACGATGACAATCGCGCCATCGCCCCGTGCCATCTGCCCCTGCAGGACCGCGTGCGATACCTCCACCGGCGCAAAGGTAAAAATGTCGGCCATGGACTTGAGCGCCGCGGCATCGAGCTCGGCGGCAGGCACGAAGCCGACATCCGGCGGCAGCGCGGCATAGACCGCAACGTCGATGGCTCCCAGACGCTCCTCGATCGAACGAACCAAGGGAGGAATACCGGCCAGGTCGGTGAGGTCGGCCGGAAAGGCCGCAGCTTCGATGCCGGCGCCTGCAAGCTCGGTGACGTGCTCGTCGAGCGGGCCGGCGCGGCGGGCAACAAGGGCCACGCGGTAGTTTTCCCGTCCGAACCGCCTAGCCAGGGAGGCGCCGAGACCGCTGCCGGCGCCGAAGAGTACTATCGTTTTCTTGTCAGCCATAATCTGCTCCAAAACGTGGTATGTTTTAGTGACCAGATAATTGGATTGGACTGAGAATGGCGCAAGAACGCATAAGTTTGGGGCCTGGTCACAGACCTATGCCTGCCCCTCCTTTCCAGCCTGGCACCCATCCGGGCTGCGGAAAGGTCAAGGAGGTTCTCAGCCGCTTGGGCGACAAATGGACCGTCCTGGCGATTTCGATGCTGGTCGAGCAGCCAAGGCGCTTCAATGAATTGAAAAGGCTGATCGGAGGAATCTCGCAGCAGATGCTCACCCGCACCCTCAAGGGGCTGGAGCGCGACGGCCTGGTGACGCGAAAAGTCTATCCGACCATTCCTCCCCAGGTCGAATATGGCTTGACGGATCTGGGCAGATCCCTTGCCCTGCCTCTCATGCAGCTGGGGCTTTGGATATTGGACAACATCAACGCGATCGAGGCCCATCGGGAGGCGCATGACCGGAAAGCTGCGCAAGACTAGATGTTCGACCCCAGGCTTTGATAGGGCATCATTGCCCTCCGCGTTTCTCGGTGCCCGCATCCGGAGCGGCGGCCGCCAATGACGCTTTCATGCCGCAATGGCCACCGGCTGCCTGGCTTGCTGAGCCCGCTTCCCCCTCACTCGGGATTCAGCCGTCTGCCGCTTCTCCCGTCGAAAAGGTGCATCACGTCCCGATCACCCCTAACGGAAACAACCTCTCCCACCTTCACGGCGCTGTGACGGGGAAACTCGACCGTGATCATGCGTTCGCTGCCATCATCCAGATAGCCAAAGGTCTGTCCGCCGAGACGTTCGACCATGGTCAATTCGCCGGTGAACCATGCCTGGGAGGCATCGCAGGGCGAAAGATCTTCCGCGCGAATGCCAAGGATGATCGGGGTGCCGGCTGCCGCCGTCAGCCATGGCAGGGCGATTCTGGCCTTGCCAATCGCAAGTTCATTTTCCCCATTCAGCTTCAGTTCCACGGTGTTCATGGTCGGACTGCCGATGAAGCGCGCGACGAACAGACTTGCCGGGCGGTGATAGAGGTCGAGGGGGGGACCGACCTGTTCCATGCGCCCGGCATTCATCACCACGATGCGGTCGGCCAATGTCATCGCCTCGACCTGGTCATGGGTGACATAGACGGTGGTTGCCTGGATCCGCCGGTGCAGCTTGGCGATCTCGAGCCGCATCTCCACCCGCAAGCCGGCGTCAAGATTGGAAAGCGGCTCGTCGAACAGGAAAGCCTGGGGATCGCGGACGATGGCCCGCCCCATGGCGACACGCTGGCGCTGCCCTCCGGACAATTGCCCCGGCCTGCGTTCCAGCAAGGGCGCCAGTTTCAGGGTTTCGGCGGCTTGCTTTACGCGCTCGTCGATCATTTGCGAGTTCTGATCGCGCATGCGCAGGCCGAAGCCCATATTCTCGGCCACCGTCATATGCGGATAAAGCGCGTAGTCCTGAAACACCATGGCGATGTTGCGGTCGGCGGGCGTCAGCGCATTCACCACTCTGCCCCCGATGCGCATCTCCCCGCCCGTAATCTCCTCGAGGCCGGCAATCATGCGCAGCAAGGTGGATTTGCCGCAGCCCGAAGGACCGACCAGCACCAGGAACTCGCCCTCGGCGATATCGAGGTCGACGCCGTGGATCACCGTATGGGTACCGTAGGACTTGCGAATATCCCTGAGGGCAATGCCCGCCATTGCGTTCTCCCCGATGCTGCCTGCGACAAGCGAGGCCTTTCCAGCCCTTGACCTGATTATCAATATCAATAATGATAATTGCAAGAGGCCTTGCGCAGCATTCGCAAGCGGCGTCAGCACAGGGGGAGAGATGAGCGAGCGGCCAGCATCCCGGCGTTTCGACCCGGCATTACGCGCCAAAGGCACGCGGCCCGGCCCTGTCGCCCGTTCGGCGATCGCCTTCGACGCTCTCAAGCACGACATCATGCTCGGCGAACTCGCCCCCGGCGAGCCGCTGGTGGAACTGGAACTTGCCGCCCGCTTCGGCTGCAGCCAGGGCACCGTACGGGAAGCCCTGCTGCAGCTCCAGGAAGAGGGGCTGGTGCACCGGCGCGGCCATCGCGGTACCCAGGTTTCGGACTGCACGGCCGACGAGGCCGTCGAGATGTTCCGCGTCCGCAGGCAGATCGAATGCGCCGGCGTGCAGCGCGCCCTGCGCAACCCCAGCCGCAGCCTGCTTTCCGATCTGAAGGCGCTGGTCGAGGCCATGGAGGAGGCCGCGCGGGAGAATGACGAGATGGGGCTCGCCGCCTTCGACCGCGATTTTCACCGCCGCCTGTTCCACGATGCCGACCTGCCGGCGCTGGATCCGATCCTGCATCGCTGCCTGATTCATAATCACCGCTTCAAGATTTCGCGGACGCAGGGCCAGCGCGATCTCGTGCTCACGGCCCAGCGTCATCGGCCGCTGGTGGCGGCCATCGAGGCCGGCGACAGCGCCGCGGCCGTGGTCTCCCTCGAACACCACATCGCGACCATCGTCGATTTCGGCCCCAACGTCTTTCCCGGAGCGGGACAATGAATGATCCCATCCCCGACAGGCGGGTTGAAGAGTTGCCTGGCCGGCTGGATCCGGAATTGGCGCGCCTCCTGGCCGCCATCGAGGATGAAATCGGCCCGCAACCCGACACGACGCTGCTGCCGCCGGCCGAGGGACGGGCCCTTGCCGCGCAACTCAACCAGCGCTGGAACCGCGACCTGCCGGCAATGGCCTTTGCAGGCGACATCGTCATTCCTGCGGATCCGGCATTCTCGTCGGCCGGCTGCCGCGTCAAGGTGCTGATCCCCCCGCAAGCAGGAGACGGTGCCCTGGTCTTCATCCATGGCGGCGGCTTTGCCTTCTGCAGCCCCCAGACACATGAGCGGTGCGCTCGGGTCCTCGCCCTCGAAACCGGCCTGCCCGTTCTCCTGCCGGACTATCGCCTGGCACCGGAACACCCCTTCCCGGCGGGGCTGCATGATGTGATCGCCTGTCTGACCTGCGTTTTCGAACACACGGCTGCACTCGGCATCCGTCCAGGGCCGCTGCTGCTGGGGGGCGACTCCGCCGGCGCGAATCTGGCGCTCGCCGCCATGCTTCACGGGCAGGCCCATGGATACAAGGCTGCCAATGGTGCCCTGCTCTTCTATGGCGTCTACGACGCGGATTTCGAGACCCCGTCCTATCGACGCTTCGCCGAGGGTCCCGGCCTCACCACGGCAAGGATGCAGCGCTACTGGAACTGGTATCTGCCCGACCCGGAGACGCGCCGCGCGGCGCTCGCCTCGCCCCTTCAAGCCAGCGACGAGGCCTTGCGGGCCCTGCCGCCTCTCTTCCTTCTGGCGGCGGAGATCGACCCGCTCCTGTCGGACACGCTCAACCTGGCGGCGCGCCTGCGCTCGGTAGGACGGCCGGCCGAGATGCACATCGTCGAGGGCGTCACGCACGGATTTTTGCAGATGAGCATCGGGCTGAGCGCGGCCCGCAACGCCCTCAAGACCGCGGGTCAAGCGGCAAAGTCAATGATCAAGCCGGCGTGAACCGGCATCGAAACACATTCTTCGGGAGGAGACGATGAGGACAGGACTGACAAAAACGCTGAAGGCGCTCGGTCTCGCCTGCGCCCTGAGCGCCGGCATGATGCTTGGGGCCGCCAAGGCGCAGACGGTGCGCTTCTGGTATCATTTCGACAATCCGGCCAACCCGATGGACGATCTCATCAAGAAGTTCGAGGCGGCCAATCCCGGCATCAAGGTCGAAGCTGAAAACGTGCCGTGGAACTCCTATTACGACAATCTCTACACGGCAATCGTCGGCGGCAATGCGCCCGACGCCGCCATGGTGAAGCTGTTCGCCCAGCCCCGCCTCGTCGAGATGGGAGCCCTGGAGCCGATCGGCGATCGCATCGATGCCTGGCCCGGCAAGGCGGACCTGCTCGACAATCTCCTCAATCTCAACAAGGGACCGGAGGGCAAGCAATATTACCTGCCGATCCAATATGTCGTTCTCTATCTCTATTATCGGGCCGACCTGTTCAAGGCCGCCGGACTCGAGCCGCCCAAGACCTGCGACGAGTTCCGCGAGGACGCCAAGAAACTCACCAAGGCGCCGGAGACCTATGGTTTCGGCCTGCGTGGCGGCAAGGGCGGCTGGGACCAGTGGGGCACCTTCGTCTTTTCCAAGGGCGCCAAGCTCGAACCGGGCGGCCTGACCACCCCGGAGGCGATCGCCGCCAACAAATGGCTGGTCGACATGTTCCGGGAGGACAAGTCGATTCCGCCCTCCGCGCCCAATGACGGCTTTCAGGAAATCATCGCGGCTTTCAAGGCCGGCAAGACGGCGATGACCATCCACCATATCGGCTCGTCCAACGACCTCGTCAAAGCACTGGGCGACAAGGTCTCGGCGGTGCCCGCTCCGGCCTGCAACGGCAAGCAATGGACCTCCTATGGTGATGAATCGCTGGCGATCTTTTCATCCTCGCAGGTGAAGGACGCTGCCTGGAAATGGATCTCCTTCCTGGCGGAGGGACAGAACAATGTCGAGTTCAACAAGGCCACGGGCCAGATGACGGTGACCAAGTCGGGCTCGGCCAACTGGACGCTGCACCAGAGGCGCTTCGTGGACGCCACCGTGCAGTCGCTGCCCTTCGCCTCGGTGCTGCCGCAGACCCCGGCCACGACCGAATTCGTCAACACGGCCTGGCAGACCAACATGCAGCAGGCCCTGACCGGCGCGGCGACGCCCGAGCAGATGATGCAGCAATTGCAGACCTTGTTCGCAAACTAGGCAAGGGCGCCGGGCTTTCCGCGCGGTGCGCAGAAAGCCCCTCTTTCTCCTCTCACCGTCACGCCGGGCCATGTCGCTGCATTCGTCCACCTCCGAACTCGACCGGGAATTCGCGGTACCCCTGCGGACGCGGCTGATGCCCTATATCCTGTTGGCGCCGGCCCTGCTGGTTGTGTTCGTCGTCGTCTTCGTCCCGATGATCGAGGCCGTCTATACGAGCCTGTTCGATCTGGTGCTGTGGAAGCCCAATGCCGCCAAATTCGTCGGCTTGGGCAACTACATCAGGCTGTTTGCCGATCCGGTGTTCTGGACAGCGCTCTGGCACACCGCAATTTGGATCGGCCTCACGGTGCCGCTGCAGATGGGGCTTGGCCTGGTTGCCGCCCTGCTGCTCAATCGCGACTTTCCCTGGCGCGGCCTGGCCCGCGCGCTGATCATCATCCCCTGGGCGCTGCCGAGCGTGGTCATCGCCCTGATGTGGCGCTGGATCTACGATCCCAACACCGGCGTGCTCAACGACATGCTGCTCAGCGTGCACCTGATCCAGAGCGCGGTGCCCTGGCTCGCCGACCCCAATGTCGCGCTCTATGCCGTGATCGCCACGCTCACCTGGCAGGGGTTCCCTTTCTTCGCCGTGATGATCCTCGCCGGCCTGCAGGGCATTCCGCGCAGCCAGTACGAGGCCGCCTCCATCGACGGCGCCACACCCTGGCGCCAGTTCGTCAACGTCACCCTGCCCGGCATTGCACCGGTCCTGGCCACGGCCGGGCTGCTCCGCGTGATCTGGGTCGCCAACTCGATGGACGTCATCTTCGTGATGACGGGAGGCGGTCCCGGCTACGCGACCCACACGCTCCCCCTCTACGCCTTCATCAAGGCGCGCCAGAACCTCGATTTCGGCTACGGCACGGCGATAGCGGTGACCTTCACCATCCTGCTCGGCGCCTTCGTCGCCATCTACATCATCCGCACCATGAAGGAGGTCGAGCGATGAACAAGCCGTCGACAATCCGGCGCATTCTCACCACCGACCTGCCGGTGGCGGCGATCGTGCTCTTCGCGCTCGGGCCCTTCGCCTGGATGATCCTGACCTCGCTCACCCCGTCCGAGCGCATTGCGGCGAGCGGGGTTTCGCTCTCGCCCATCGGCTGGAGCTTCGACAACTACGCCCGCCTGTTCGAGCAGACTTCCTTCCTCGGCAATATGGGCCATAGCCTGATCATCGCGCTCGGCACGGTCGTCGTCGGCCTTGGCGTCTCGGTCACCGCCGCGTACGCCTTCTCGCGCTTCCGCTTTCTCGGCCGGCAGGCGATCATGCTGCAATTCCTGCTGGTGAACATGTTCCCGGTGGTGCTGCTGATCCTGCCGCTTTTCGTGCTGATGCGCCGGCTCGGCCTGCTCGACACCCATCTCAGCCTGATCCTGGCCAATGCCACCGTCGCCATTCCCTTCGCGGTGTGGATGCTGACGAGCTATGTGGCGGCCATTCCCAGAAGCCTTGACGAGGCGGCGATGATCGACGGCTGCTCGCGCCTGGCGGCGCTGCGCCGGGTGATACTGCCGCTTGCCATGCCCGGCATCATCTCCACCGGCATCTATATCTTCATCACCGCCTGGAACGAGTATCTCTACGCGCTCACTTTGGGCGGCAAGAACGTCCGCACGGTGACCGTGGCGATCCAGACCCTGATCGGCGAATACCAGATCGAATGGGGGCTGCTCGCCGCCGGCGGCGTGGTCGGCGCCCTGCCCGCGACGCTGCTCTTTCTCATCGTGCAAAAACGCCTGGTCGGCGGCCTGACCCAGGGAGCGGTGAAGGGATGATGAAGCCAGCACCGCGCCTGCCCTCTGTAAACCGTGAAATGAGCCAATGAATTCTATCGGCCTGATATCGATGCAATATGCCCGGCCCTTTGCCGCCGAGCATTTTCCCCTTTTCGCCCGCATGAAGGAACTCGGCTACGACTTCGTCGAGCTGCTGGTGCCCGAGCCCGGGGAAATGGACCTCACCGCGGCCCGCGCGGCCCTGGCCGATGCTGGCCTTGGGGTGGTGTTGGCAGCTCGCGTCAATTTGCAGCGCAACCTATCCTCGGAAGATGCAGCCAGCCATCGCGCCGGCATCGACTATCTGAAATATGCGGCGGACTGCGCGGCCGCGCTTGGCGCGACAGTGGTGGGCGGCCCTCTGACGGGCAATCCGCTCGTCTTTGCCGGCCGCGCGCCCCAGCCGGTGTCCGAGACCGAGCGCCTTTCCCGCAAGCAACGCTGCGTCGCCGGCCTGAAGGAGGCAGGCGACCATGCCGCAGGCCTTGGCGTCACTCTCGCCATCGAACCTCTGAACCGTTTCGAGAGCGACGTCCTGTGCACCACGCAGCAGGCGATGGAACTGCTCCAAGCCGTCGATCACCTCGCCGTGCGGCTGATGCTCGACACTTTCCACATGCATATGGAGGAAGCCTCCATCTCCGAGGCTATCCGCCTGGCCGGCTCTCTTCTCGTGCATTTCCAGGCCAATGAGAACCATCGCGGCTTTCCGGGGACCGGTTCCACGGATTGGGTCGATGTCTGCCGTGCCCTTCATGACATCGACTATCGCGGGCCCATCTCGCTTGAGCCCTTCAGGCGCAATGACGATCGCTTCGGCGTGCCTTTCGCACAATGGCGGCCCCCGCATGAGGACGAGAGCGAGCGCCTCGCCGCCTCCGCCGCCTTCATCCGCTCCCACATCTCGCTGACGGAATTTCGCAGATGACCTTGAATATCGGCTGGATCGGTTGTGGCGTGCATGCCACCCAGATGCTGCTGCCCCAGCTCATCCGCCACGACGTTAAAATCGCGGCCCTTTGCGATATCGACGGCAAACGCCTGGCCGATGCCGGCCGCCAGTTCGGCGTTTCGACGCTCCTCACTGATGCAAGCGCGTTGATCCGCACGCCCGGCATCGATGCCGTCGGCATGGCCGTCGGCCCCGACCAGCATCTGGCCTTCGGCAAGGCGGCGCTGGAGCATGGCCTGCCGGTCTTCATGGAGAAACCTCCTTCGGGGTCGGCCGAGGGCGCCCGCCTGTTGCGGCAGGCATCCGAGAAGGCCGGCAAGCCGTTGCTCCTCGGCTTCATGAAACGCTATTCGGTGGGCAACAAGATCGCCCACAACATCCTGAAATCCGGCCGTTTCGGCCCGGTGCTCGGGCTTACCGGCTACTATATGACGGCGCCCGGCTATTTCGCCGGCAATGTCGATTACACCGGATTTTTCCTGCACCATTGCGTGCATTACATGGATCTCGTCTCCCATCTCGTCTCACCCGTCACCGCCCTGACGGCGCGCAAGGTGGAGAAGACACCGGGCCGCGTGCTCTTCCACATCGCCCTGGACTTCGATTGCGGCGCCATCGGCACCATAGCGATGGGTACGATTCAATCCCGGGGCACGCCGGTCGAACGGATCGAATTGATGGGCGATCATCAACGCCTGGAGATCGAAGACGTGGTGGAGGTGCGCTGGCATCGCGATCCGCCCTTCAAGACGGCGGATGCGCAGGCGACCCTCATCGACGATCAGGACAGCCTGACCTGGAAACCCAATTTCACGGCCGCCGCCAATGAGGATTTCAAGGGCTACCACGCTCTCCTCGCCGACGTCGTTCCCGCCCTCAAGGGGGAACACACGCCCGCCCCGACCATTCAGGACGGCGTGGTAGCCATGGAAAGGCTCGAGGCTCTGAGGAAGGCTCTGAGCCTGTGACACCGGATCACATCGAGACCTCCTGGCATCGCAGGCATCCTTGCCTGCTCTTCCGGTCCTCTCGCAGAGGGCAGGCAAGGACGCCCATCGGCGCTAAACATGGGGTTGGAAGCGCGGGTTCTTTACCCTCCCCTCGATGGGGAGGGTCGGCCGGAAGGGCCGGGGCGGGGTGAAGCTACGCAGGTCTCGACGACGAAAGCCGTAGATTCTTGCGGAGAAGTCACCCCTCCCCGACGCTCCGCGTCGACCCCAGGCCATTCAAGAGGTATGGCCGACCCCATCGAGGGGAGGGTATGGTCGCACTAAGATCGCCACGGCGCTGGTGCAGGTGCCGCGCCGGGCGACCTGCCGCGCCATGAACGGATTAAGGTTCGTCGCGCAGCCACACCCGCATCTCACCCGGCTGCCGGTTGTCCCAGGCGAAATAGGGGACGGCCCGCACCATGGTCTGCTCTCTGACGGGACGCGCGCTTCGGTAGAGAGTATCGCCCCAATCCGAGCTCCGATCGGCAACCGCCTGGCCCGATAAAGTCACCACCCCACCCAGCAGATCGGGCGCCTCGACGGCCTCGATCGACGTTGCCGACGGCAAGACAAGGCTGTGGAGCGGCTCGGGATTGTCGACTTCCTCGACGCAATAGACGATCGGCCCGCGGGCGAGCGCGACGCGTCCGGCATCCTGGCGAACCCTGGGATTGGCGTAGATACGCCGGGCCGGCATGTCGAGGTCGAGGCGGATCACGTCGGTGCCCTCCCATTCGCGATCGAGGGTGACGTATCCATCGGCCAGGACATCCTCGACATCGACACCTTCGCCATTGATTGTCAACTGCGCCCGTGGACACCAGCCGGGAATGCGCAGATGCAGTTTGAAGCGCAGCGGCCGGTCCATGTCGAACTTGATCGAGACGGCGCCATCCCAGGGATAGCGGCTGGCCTGAGTCAAAACGACCTCACGCCCTTCCACCTCGAACCGGATGGAGCTGTCCCCGTAGAGATGGACGGCGACGGCACGCTCGCCCAGGCCATAGATATAGGTGCCGATCGAAGCGACCATGCGTCCGATATTGGGCGGGCAGCAAGGACACCGATGCCACTTCCAGCGATTGTGCCGTCCCCGGCTTTCGAGCGGGTTTTCGTAGAAGAAGCGGGAGCCGTCCAGCGACAGGCCCGAGATCGAGCCGTTGTAGAGCGCCTGCTCCATCACATCGGCATAGCGTCGGTTGGGGCCCACGCCCAACATCCTGCTTGCCCAGAACACCAGGGCAACCGAGGCACATGTCTCGGCATAGGCCGTTTCGTTGGGCAGGTCGTAATCGGAGGTAAACCCTTCATTGGCCGCCGACGGGCCGAGCCCGCCGGTAACATAAAGGTTCTTGCTCGTCAGGTCGTTCCAGAGGCGCTCCAGCGCGGTGCGGAGGCTGTCGTCAGCGAATTCCGCGGCGATATCGGCCATGCCGGCATAAAGATACATCGCCCTGACGGCGTGGCCGACGACCTTGTTCTGCTCCCGCACGGGCTTGTGGGACTGGTTATATTCATACGTCTTGAAATGGTAATCCTTCGGATCGGCGCCACGCGCCCTTGCTTCTTCATCGAAGTAGTGCGGCTGCTGGCCGCGCTGGTCGACGAAATAGCGCGCGAGCTCCAGATATTTGCGCTGCCCCGTCACCCGCCCGAGCTTGACCAAAGCAAGCTCGATCTCCTCATGCCCGCAATAGCCTTTCCGCTTGCCCGGCTCGGCCCCGAACATCTCGCCGATGTGATCGGCAAACCGGCACATGATATCGAGAAGCTTGCGCTTGCCGGTGGCCTGGAAATAGGCGACCGCCCCCTCGATGAGATGGCCGGCGCAGTAGAGTTCATGGCAATCGCGCAAATTCGTCCAGCGCAATCCCGGCTGGATGCGCTGATACCAACTCGACAGATAGCCATCCTCCTGCTGAAGCTTGCCGAACAGGTCGATGACTGCGTCGATCTTCCGCTCCAATTCGTCGTTCCGGCGGCGGTAGAGCGAGTAGGCGGCGGTCTCGATCGTCTTGCCCCAGTCGGAATCCCAGAACATCTGGGTCGTCACCGTGGCGCCGGTGAACTCGTTGCCGGTCGGCGACATCGAATGGAAGGGAATGACGACGCCCGGCGACGGAATGTCGGGATCGATCTGCTCGAGCATGCGGGCCTCGACGCAGCGATCGTAGAGGATATCGGCCGTGCGCGAGGCAACGGCATCGACGCGGGCGCCCCAGAACCCAGCGACCTCGACTTGTGCCACCGAGGGTGGGCGAAAGGTGGTGTTGGCAGGCATGGTGCCGGGCGTGGCATTGAAAACAGACATGAAAGGATCTCCAGGTAATATAGGCTACTTCACCGCGCCGGCCGTGAGCCCGCGAATGTAGTAGCGCTGCAAGAGCAGGAAGAGGACGAGGCAGGGGATCATCATCACAGTGACGCCGGCCTGCACCGCGCCCCAATCGATGGCGCCGAAGCGGCCCGACTGCAGGGCCGTCATCATGACCGGCAGAGTGAACTTGCTCTGGTCCGTCATCAGCACCAAGGCGGCGAGGAATTCGTTCCAGGCACCGAGAAAGGCAAAGAGCGCGATCGTCACGATCCCGGGCCAGACCAGGGGCAGCATCACGCGGATCAGCAGGCTGACATCATTGGCCCCATCCATGCGGGCGGCCTCCTCGATCTCCCGTGGCACGGCATCGAAGGCATTGCGCATCATGAAGATGGAGAACGGTAGCTGCAGCGTCACATAGACGCCGACCAGGCCGGTCAGCGTGTTGTGCAGTCCCAGCTTCGTAAGGATCAGGAAAATCGGCGTCAGGATCGACTGGAACGGGATCATGATGGTCGACAGGATCATCATGAATAGCAGGTTCTTGAACGGAAACCGAAAGCGGGAAAACCCGTATCCGGCCAGCACGCTGATCAATACCGACAGCAACACCGTCATGCCGGTGACATAGATGCTGTTGAGTGCCGGCTGGGCCAGGCCATTGCCGAAGCCGTTCAACGCCGAATAGTTCTCCAGCGACAGGCCGGTGCTCGGCCAGGGCGGCAAGGGAGGCTGGCGAGCCTCCATCGGCGATTTGAGGCTGGACAGGACCGTCCAGACGATCGGCGCGGCGAACACGGCCGCAATGAACACGCCGATCGCATGGTTCCCCGCAAAAGAGATCAGGGACCGTCTTTCCGTGGCGGCGACGAGCGTCTTCATTCCACGCCCTCCGGCTGACGCAGGACGCGCAGCTGGATCAGACTCAAGACGATCAGGACGACCAGCAGCACCATCGACAGGGCGGCGCCATAGCCAAGCTTGAAGGAAACGAAGGACTGGTTGAAGATCCAGTAGACGGCGGTAAGGGTCTGGTTGTTCGGACCGCCACGCAGGATGATGTAGAACTGGTCGAAGGCCAGCACCGATCCTGATACCGACAGGATAAGAGCGAGCGCGAGCGTACGCCGCATCAGGGGCAGCGTGATCAGGCGAAAGCGGGCCAGGGCCCCCGCCCCGTCGATCTTGGCCGCCTCGTGCAGTTCGCCCGGGATGGACTGCAGGCCGGTCATCAGGATGACCATGGTGAAGCCGGCGACCTTCCACACCACCATGGCGATGATCGACCAGAACGCCGGCTGGAAACCGGCCAGGAGATTGATTTTCCTTTGGGTGAGGCCAAGCTCGAACAGAGCCGGGCTGAAGAGGCCGGAGTCGACGTTGAGCAGCCAGGACCACAGCAGGCTGGCGGAGGCGAAACCGACGACGACCGGCATGAAGAAGAAGGTGCGGTAGACGCCGACGCCCGGCCGCGGCCTTTCGATGAACAGGGCCAGCGGAAAGGCGACGGCGAAGATGGCCACCGTCACGATCACCGTGTAATGGGCGGTAAAGCCGAGCGCCGACCAGAAGCGCGTGTCACGGGCGATGGCCAGGTAGTTGGCGATGCCGATGAAACGCGGTACCCCCATCAACGGCCAGTTGTGCAACGACATCCAGGCCGTCATGCAGAGCGGCATGATGAAGAACACGCCCACAAAGGCAATCGCCGGCGCAATATAGACCAGCCCCATGAGATTGCCGGAGCTGCGGCGGCGCATTCGCGTCCGCGCGCGCGGCAAGGCTGCCGAGACACTCATCGTCCTCTCCTGTCGATGCGAGGCCATCGAGCCGCCTCTGGAGCAGAGTACGATTCTCTTGAATCGTATTTTCTCTCTAACTCTTTGTTTTGACGCATTTTCTTAACCGAAAAGCCGATCGGCTTATCTGGAAAACACTTTCGCGAGGCGGCGGCAATTGCCGGGCGCTATTGCGGGGCGGTATCGATAATGGACTGCATGGTCTTCTGGGCGGTGGCGATGGCCGCTTCGACATCTTCGCCGTAAAGGGCCTCCCCGATCATCTGGTTCCACGGGCCATTGGCCGAGTTGATGATGTCGTTGAAAACCGTGCTGTAGGGCGTGCGGCCCTTGGCCATGGCCTCGGCGGCGATCTGGTAGCGCGGATCGAGATCCTTGAGGGCTTGCTTGGCAATATCGCCACGCACCGGCAGGCTGCCATATTTGGCCAGCAGGGTCTGCCCTTCGATGGAATAGGCAAATTCGAGGAACTGCTTCACCACCGCGAGCTTGGCGGTTCCCTTGGTGACGACGAAATTGTCCCCGCCCGCGAAGGACGACCAGCCGCCATCCTTGCCGGGCAGGAAGGTGACGCCATAGTCGATGTCGGGATATTGCGTGTTCAAGGCCCCGATAGCGAAGGCGCCGGAGGGGCTGATACCGATATTGCCGGCGGCGAAGGCCGCGAAGAAATTGGCGCCGGTGTCGCTTTGGGCGCCGGCCGGAACCAGGTCCTTCTTGATCATGGAGCGATAGAAATCGATGGCGGCGCGCAGTTGCGGGCTCTCCAGCGTGGCCTTGGTGCCGTCCTCGGAGAGAATGTCGCCGCCGGAGGCCCATACCAGCGGGGTCAGGGTGAAAATGTTGCAGCCCGGGCAGTTGCCGGAAAAGTAATAGCCCTTGATGTTGCCGCCGAGGGCATTGATCTTCTCGGCGTCCGCCTCGATTTCAGCCCAGTTGGCAGGGCCTTTTTCGGGATCCAGCCCCGCCTTCTTGAACAGCTTCTTGTTCCAGATCAGTACCGAACTGTCGGCGGAGAACGGCAGACCATAGATCCGGTCGTGATAGGTGCCCGTCTTCACATGGGCCGGCGACAGGGCAGAGAAATAGGGCAGCGACTTGGCCCAATCGGTGATGTCTTCCAATTGGCCCGAAGCGGCAAAGGCCGGCGTATAGATCAAGTCGAGCGACAGGGCATCCGGTGCCGTACCGCCTGCCGCGGCAGCACCATATTTGGTGATGATCTCCGCATTGGGAATGATGTCGAGCTTGATCTGATTGTCATGGCTCTTGTTGAACGCGTCGACCACTTTCGGCATGAAGTTCGAAGCGTCGGCGCGGACCCAGATGGTCGCCGTCTCAGCGCTCCATGCCGGCAGCGCGATCACCGCTGTGGCGAGCCAGGTCGCCAGGCCTATCATCAACTTTCTCATTGTTTCCTCCCCTTTGGTATCACCGACCTAGCCACCCCTTGTTGACGGGGTCTCACCGTCGTGGCGCGGACTGCCGCAGGACTCCCGCACCACAAGCCGACAAGGCAATTTCCTGACGCCCGGCTCCACCGGGCGACCGTCGACCTGAGCCAGCAGCGCCAGCCCGGCCTGCCGCCCGAGCGCGGCCAGGTTCATGTCGATGGACGTCAGCGGCGGCCGGCTCTGGGAGGCGATGATCTCCCAATTGTCGAAACCGATGACCCCCACATCTTCCGGCACGCTGAGGCCGCGCTCGCGCAGCGCGTCGATCACCCCTCGCGCAATCATGTCGTTGCCGCAGAAGATCGCATCGGGTTTGGCTCCCCGTCCCGCAAAGAGCCGCCCCACCGCTTCGTGCCCCCATGCCTCGGACCAAGCTCCCATCAGGGGAGGAAAGGGCGACAATCCAGCCTGAGCCTGCACATCGTGGCAGGCCTTGGCGCGAAGATTCACGACGGAGAAGCTTGCCGGGCCAGTAATATGAGCAATCCGGCGCCTGCCGAGGCCCAGGAAGTGTTCGGTCGCAAGGCGGGCCCCGGCTTCGTCGTCGGAGACGAACGCCGCCGCGCCCGGATCGGGTTCGGTAAAGGCGTAGACGGCCGGTATGCCGAGATTCGAGAGGTCGACCGGAAGCCGGCGGTCGATCCGCTTGCCCGTGGCGATAATGCCGTCGACCCGCTTGTCGAGCATGGCATTGACGTGGAGCTGCGCCAGGCGCGGATCGTCCTCGACATTGCACAGGAAGACGGAGACGCCCTTGTCGACCAGGGCGTCGGTAATCCCCGCCATCAACGGGAGCGAAAAGCGGCCATAGGTATCGTTGGTCAGCAGCCCCACCGTAAAGCTGCGGCGGCGGAGCAGGCTCTGCGCCAGGGCATTGGGTCGAAATCCCAACCGTGCGGCAACCTCGCGCACCCGCTTGCGGGTTTCGGCCGTCATCCGTCCCTGACCATTGAGTGCTTTGGAAGCCGTGGCGAGGCTGACGCCGGCGGCAGCCGCGACGTCCCGCAGCGTGACGGGTTCGGACGCCCCCTCGCCTCCCTTCGACATCACAGCTCCTCACCTGAGAAAAGGTTTTCTCTTTCCCAAAAAAGCGACGTCAAGCGTAAAAAGCGCGGCTTTATGGTGGGAAAAGGTTTTCTCACTTTTATAGCAGATCGAGGCCTCGGACAAGGCCTATTCATCGGACGATCGAAATCGGCCCCCCGGCGAGATTGCCCTTCGACGATAGGCCGCTCGCGCACAATGAGTGGAGAACCTACGCCCAGCCATCCTGCATTTGGGAGGCTCAGTAGCGGTTTACGGCCAATCTCTGCTCCAGGCCTCGATCATCCCACGTCCCCTCTTACGCACGTCGAGCGTTCGCGGCGCTTGACAAAGTGTGGTTCTGGCCTCAGAATGAATTTAATATCACATATGAATAAATATTCATATCGACATGGAGGACTGATGACGGCGCCCCCCCACGCTTTGAATCTCGTTGAAGCCGAGGCGTCCGGGCCTGCCTCGTACCCGGCACCGCTGGCGGCCGTCGCGCCTCCGAGCTTCGAGAAAACCGGCGATCCCGCCGCGCTGGCGGAGATCGCCCGTCAGGTGCGGATCAAGATCGTCAGGACCATCGCCCAGGCAGGCCTTGGCCATGTCGGCGGCGATCTCTCGGTGACCGATATCCTCACCACCCTCTATTTCGGCGTGCTCAACGTCGATCCCGCCACCCCGGCCAAGCCGGACCGGGATCGCTTCATCCTCTCCAAGGGACATTGCGCCGCCGCCTTCTACAGCGTGCTGTCGCTGCGCGGCTTTTTCGATCCGGCCGCCGTCGATACCTTCATGAAGCCGCTGGCGGCCCTCAACGGCCATCCCAACCGCCGCAAGATCCCGGGCGTCGAAGCCAATACCGGCCCGCTCGGCCATGGCCTTCCGATCGGCGTCGGCACCGCCGTCGGGGCCGCGATCACCGGACAGGATTGGCGCACCTTCGTGGTGCTCGGCGATGGTGAGCTGCAGGAAGGCTCGAACTGGGAGGCAGCCATGGCTGCCGGCCATCGCAAGCTCGCCAACCTTACCATCATCGTGGATCGCAACCGCTTCCAGCAGGGCGCGGGTACGGAAGCCACCAACACCCTCGAACCGCTCGCCGACAAGTTCCGCGCCTTCGGATGGGAGGCCATCGACGTCGACGGCCATGACATGACAGCCTTGCTCCGCGTACTCGCCGCCCGCGGCACGGACCGCCCCCGGGCCGTCATCGCCAAGACCTATAAGGGCCGCGGCGTCTCCTTCATGGAAGATCGGGTGGAGTGGCATCACAAAGTGCCGAGCGCCGAGCAGGTCGAGATCGCATTGAAGGAATTGTCGCTATGAGCGCCCCCGAAGCTCCCCGCCCCGCCGGCGCCCCAGAGACGTTCGACTGCCGGGTCGCCTTTGCCGAGGAACTGATCGCCCTCGCCCGTGCCGACAGCCGCATCGTAGCCGTCTGCAACGACAGCGTCGGCTCGAGCAATCTGGGGGCCTTTCAAAAGGAGTTCCCGGACCGCCTGGTCAATGTCGGCATCGCCGAGCAGAACATGGTCGGCGTCGGCGCCGGCCTCGCCAATGCCGGCCTGATCCCCTTCGTCTGCGCCGCAGCTCCCTTCCTCACCGGCCGGGCGACCGAACAGATCAAGGCGGACTGCGCCTATTCGCAATATCCGGTGGTGCTGTGCGGCATGTCCCCCGGCATGGCTTATGGCGAATTGGGTCCCACCCATCATTCCATCGAGGATTTCGCCTGGATGCGAGCGATTTCCGAACTCACCGTGATGGCGCCGGCCGATCCGCAGGAAACCCGCCAGGCGGTTCGCTGGGCAGCGACTGCGGGCAAGCCCGTGTTCATGCGTGTCGGCCGCTTCAAGATCCCCGCTGTGAACAGGCCGGGCGACAGCTTCCTACCCGGCAAGATCGGTACGCTGCGCGAGGGCAGCGACGTGACGCTGGCCGCGATCGGGACCATGGTGTCGCGAGCCCTTGAAGCAGCGGACCTGCTTGCGGCACGAGGCGTCTCCGCCCGCGTCCTCAATGTCTCGACGCTGAAGCCGCTCGATGAAGAGACCATCCTGCGCGCAGCTCGCGAAACCGGCCGCATCGTCACCGTGGAAGAAGCGATCAATGTCGGAGGCCTCGGAGGCGCCGTCGCGGAGACGGTGGCCCAGCACCATCCCGTGCCAATGCGAATTCTCGGCGTTCCGGGCTTTGCACCGACGGGCGACACCCAGTTCCTGCTCGATCATTTCGGCCTGAACGCCAAGGGCATCGTCGAGGCGGCGCTCGCTCTCCTGGGCAAGGGAGCACATTGATGGCCGGCCCGCTCGTTCTCGCGATCGATCAGGGCACGAGCTCCACCAAGTGCCTGCTGGTGGACGGTTCCGGCGCCGTGGTCGCGCGCGGACAGGCGCCGCTGCGCGAAAGCCACCCCCAACCCGGCTGGGTCGAGCAGGACGCCGAGGAGATCTGGCAGAGCATCAGGACCGCCGTCGCGGCCTGCGTCGCGCCCGAACAGGCCGGCGCGGTCGCGGCCGCCGGGATCAGCACGCAAAGGGAATCCTGCCTGCTGTGGGACCGCAAGACGGGTGCTGCGCTCTCGCCCGTGCTGTCCTGGCAGGATCAGCGAACCTCGGCCCTGGCGCAGGCGATCGGCGAGGCCGATACGCTTGTCCGGGTACGCCAGGTCAGCGGCTTGCCGCTCGACCCGATGTTCTCCGCCCTCAAGCTGCGCTGGCTGCTCGACCGGATCGATCCGGATCGCACCAAGGCCCGAGCCGGCGACATCCGGGTCGGCACCATCGACAGCTGGCTGCTGAACCGCCTGTCCGGCGAGCATCTCATCGAGGCGGGCAACGCCTCCCGCACGCAGTTGCTCGACGTCGTCAAGGGCCGCTGGGATGAAGGCCTTCTGGAGCTGTTCGGCATACCGGCCGAAACACTGCCGCGCCTCACACCCTCGAGCGGGCCCTTTCCAAGCCTTCGCGGTCTCCCGCCCTTGCCGGACGGAATCCCCCTCCTGGCGGTGATGGCCGATTCCCATTCTGCGCTGTTCGCGCATGGCGCGATTCAGCCCGGCGAAGCCAAGGCCACGCAGGGAACCGGTTCGTCCGTGATGGGCCTGATCGCGGATGGCGCCGCCCTCGATCCGGGCCTCTGCCTTACCATCGCCTGGGCCATCGACGGTGTCGGGCCCGGGCAGCTCGCCCTCGCCGCCGAAGGTAATATCAGGGCGGCAGGTTCCACCTTGCGATGGGTGGCCGGCATTCTGGGCGTCGATACGGACGAATTGGCGAGGCTGGCGAGTACGGCCCCGAGCAGTATTACCCTGGTGCCCGGCTTCACCGGACTCGGCGCACCGTGGTGGGACGCCGAAGCCGTCGGCCTGTTGACGGGCATCACGCTCGGCACCGACAGGAATGCCATCGCCCGCGCGGCCATCGACAGCATCGCGCATCAGATCGCCGACGTCGTCGAGGCTCTCGAGCGCAGCGGCTCGCCGGCGCATCGGCTCCATGTCGATGGCGGCCCCACCCGGAACGACCAGCTCATGCAGATGGAGGCCGACATGATCGGCCGCCCCATCCTGCGAGGGCATACGGCTGAACTCTCGGCGCTGGGCGTTGCCCATCTGGCCGGTCTCAAGGCCGGATTCTGGGATGCCAGGAAACTCGCCGCGCTCGAACGTCCGCGGGATGTCTTCGAACCGGCGATGGGCACAGCCGAACGCCAGGCCGAGCGCCGGCGCTGGCTCGATGCCGTGGCCCGTTCGCGCCTGCGACCGGGCACCTGATTCGGCGCCTACACCACACCAAAAGCCACGACAAGGGCGAAAGAACCAAAGCGGGAGGAAGGAAAATGTCAGCCCAAGTAGAGAATTCGGATCGAGCGGGGCCGCGCTTCAAGATCGACCTGACCGCAGGCGTCTGGGGCCCGTTGATCGGCCTGCTCGTGCTGATCGCCTTCTTTTCGATCCGGGCGCCTCATTTCTTCACGGTGCAGAACGCCATCATCATTTTCGACCAGGTCACGGTTTACGGCATCCTGGCCATCGGCATGACGCTGGTGATCATCACCGGCGGGATCGATCTGTCGGTCGGCTCGGTGCTGGCCTTCTCGGCCATGACCACGGGCTGGCTGTTCTCCACCGTCGGGCTGCCCTTCGTTCCGGCCTTGCTGCTCGGCATCCTGGCCGGGGCGGCCTGCGGGCTGGTCTCGGGCCTGTTGATCACGCAGGCGCGCCTGCCGCCCTTCATCGCAACCCTGGCCATGATGACGGTCGCCCGCGGCCTCGCCAACAAGTATACGGACGGAAACGTGGTTTCCGGCTGGCCCGACGCCTTCAACACGCTCAACACCTATCGCCATTTCGGGCTGATCACCGCCACCACCGCCTTCTTCCTTCTGCTTGTCGTGCTGACCTGGGCTTTCCTGAAATATCGCCCGGCGGGGCGCAATCTCTATGCGATCGGCGGCAATCCGGAGGTGGCACGCCTGGCCGGCATTTCGGTGAAAGTGCAGATCGTCATCGTCTACGCCGTCGCCGGGGCCTTGTCCGCCATCGCCGGCATGGCCAATGCCGCCCGCCTGCAGACCTCCCAGCCCTATGACGGGCTCGGCTACGAACTCACCGCCATCGCAGCCGTGGTGATTGGCGGGGCATCCCTCTCCGGCGGCGTCGGCAGCATCGGGGGCACGCTGATCGGCATTCTGATCATCGGCGTGCTCAATTCTGGCCTGAGCCAGATCGGGGCGCAGACCTACGACAAGGACGTGATCATCGGAATCATGATCGCGGCCGCCGTCGCCTTCGACACCCTCATCCGGCGACGCCGGTAACCCGATCGGGGCGGGCCACACCCTCCCGATGTCTCAACTAAGCCTGCAACAAGATCTCCAACCGAGGAAACTCCCCATGAGCAGAACCATCCGCGCTCTCGGCCTGACGCTCGCCTTCGCCGTTTCGCCCCTTGCCGTCTCCGGCGCCTGGGCCGCCGACAAGGTCAAGGTCGGCCTTGCCGTCGCCAATCTACAGGCCGACTTCTTCAACCAGATCAAGCAGTCAGTCGAAAAGAACGCCGCGGCGATGGGAGCGGAGGTCGTCACCGTCGACGCCAAAGGCGATGGCGCCACCCAGGTCAGCCAGATCCAGGACCTGATCACGCAGAAGGTCCAGGCCCTCATCTACATTCCCGCCGGCGCGGCAGCCGCCAGCGTTCCGGTCAAGGCAGCCAAGGCCGCCGGCATTCCGGTCATCGCCGTCGACCGCAACCCTGCCGATGCGCCCGGCGATACCTTCATCGCCACCAACTCGGTGGCTGCGGCCAAGACGCTCGGCGAGCATGTCTGCAAGGTCACCGGCGGCAAGGGGGAACTCGCCATCATCCAGGGCCAGATCGGCACCACGCCGGAGCAGGACCGTGACAAGGGCTTCAAGGAAGCCATGGCCAATTGCGCCGGCATCAAGGAAGTCGGCCGCGAGGCCTCCAAGATGTGGATGAAGGACGAGGGCTTCAACATCGCCCAGAACATGCTGCAGCGCGATCCCACCATCAGCATCTTCTTCGGACGCGCGGACGCTCTCGCCCTCGGTGCCGCGCAGGCAGCCAAGGCCTCCGGTTCCGATCACAAGGTCTGGGTTTTCGGCTTCGATGGCGACCTTGCCGGCCTCAAGGCCGTCAAGGACGGCACCCTCGACGCCACCATGACGCAGCGCACCCAGTTCATGGGCAAGCTTGCCCTGCAATCGGCACTCGACCTCGTCGCCGGCAAGAAGGTGCCGGCCGAGCAGTTGCAGGACGCGGCGCTGACCACCAAGGACAATGTGGATCAATACATCGCCGAGCATCCCTGATGCCACGGCCCGTCTGCGGCGCGCATCGAGCGCCGCAGACATTCGAATGCTCCCCGCGAGCAAACCCGCTCTTCATGTGATCCCGGCCGCGCCACCGCGGCCTGAGCGCCCCTTTGTCGGAGGCCCGTCATGAATGAAATCCCAGAACCGGCCGCTGTCGGCCTGTCGGTGCGCGGCGCCTCCAAGCGCTATGGGCCCGTGACGGTGCTGGAGGGCGTCGACATCGATGTCCGCCCCGGTGAAGTCGTCGCCCTGCTCGGCGAGAACGGCGCCGGCAAGTCGACCATTTCCTCCATCATCGCCGGACTGATCCAGCCGAGCGCCGGCACGATGAGCTGGAACGGCGAGCCCTATGCGCCGGCCAGCCCCGCCGATGCGCTCGCGCGCGGCATCGGCCTGATCCATCAGGAGATGCGGCTCCTGCCCGATCTCACCATCGCGGAAAACGTCTTCGTGGGCCGCCAGCCCACGAAATCCGGCCGCATCGATCGCGCCTACATGGCAAAGCGCGCCGCCGAACAGCTCCATCGGCTCGGTCTCGACGTATCCACCTCCACCCTGGTCCGCAATCTGCGCGTAGCGGCCCAGCAGCAGGTCGAGATCGCCAAGGCGCTCACCCTCGATGCCAAGCTCCTGATCCTCGACGAGCCGACCGCGGCCCTGGGCGGCGAGGAAACCGATCACCTCTTCGAGCAGATCGAGCGGCTGAAGAAGGAGGGCATGGGCTTCGTCTATATCAGCCACCGCCTGGACGAGATCGCCCGTATCGCCGATCGCGTCGTCGTCCTTCGCGACGGGCGGCTGGTCGGTACCTACGCCACGGCACAGGTGCCGGTGAAGACCCTGGTCGAGGCCATGGTCGGCCGTTCGGTGGAACGCATGTTTCCCGCTGTGACCACGCCGGCCGATCGTGAGGTCCTGCGCGTCGAAGGCTTGGGCGCCCCCGACAAGTCCTTTCAGGACATCAGTTTCAACGTGCATGCCGGCGAGGTCTTCGGCATCGCCGGCATCGTGGGTGCCGGGCGCACCGAGCTGGTGCGCGCCATTGCCGGCGCCGATCCCATTGCCGCCGGCACCATCACCATCGACGGCAAGCCGCTTTCCCCGCGCAGCCCGGCCGACAGCCTCACGGCCGGCATCGTGCTCGTGCCGGAGGATCGCAAGGACCAGGGCCTCATTCTGGAGCATACGATCGGCGACAACATCGCCCTGGGCAACTATCCGAGGATCGCCCCCTCCGGCTTCGTGACGCCGAGCGCCGTGCGCAGCTACGCCAACCAGAACATCAAGCGTTTCGGCGTGAAAGGCAGCGCCGGCCAGCCCGTCGGCCATCTTTCAGGGGGCAACCAGCAGAAGGTCGTCCTCGCCAAGTGCATCTCGCGCCGTCCCAAGGTGGTCATCCTCGACGAGCCGACCCGGGGCATCGATGTCGGCGCCCGTGCGCAGATCTACGAGGTGATCGCGGACCTTGCCCATCAGGGCCTCGCCGTCATCGTGGTCTCCTCGGACCTGGACGAGGTGCTCGGCCTGTCCAACCGCGTGATGGTGCTCAGCCGCGGCCTCAATCGCGGCATTCTCGACCGCAATCAAGCCAATCGCGTCTCCGTTATGGAACGCGCCACACTCTGACTCCAGGAGCGGATATGGAGATCTTCAGACTGGACGGCCAGGCCGCCTTCGTCACGGGCGCCGGCAGCGGCATCGGCCAACGGATCGCCATCGGCCTCGCGGAGGCGGGCGCCGACGTCGCCTGTTTCGACCTGCCCGGCTCGGCGACCATCGACCATACGGTGAACGCCATCGAAAAACTTGGGCGCAAGGTCATCGCCCTGGCAGGCAGTGTCACCCAGGCGGACGATCTCGCCCGCAGCATCCGGGAAGCCGAGAAGGCGGTGGGCCCGCTGTCCATTGCCATCAATGCCGCGGGCATCGCCAACGCCGCGCCGGCCGAGGACATGCCGCTCGAACAATGGCAGCGCATGCTGGACATCAACCTGACCGGCATCTTCCTGTCCTGCCAGGCGGAGGCTCGGGTCATGCTGCCGCGGGGGAGAGGCGCCATCGTGAACATCGCCTCGATGTCAGGATCGATCGTCAATCGCGGCATCCAGCAGATCCATTACAACACTTCCAAAGCCGGAGTGGTCCATCTGACCAAGAGCCTGGCGATGGAATGGGTCGATCGGGGCATCCGCGTCAATGCGATCAGCCCGGGCTATACCTCCACGCCCATGAATTTGCGCGCGGAAGTCGCCGAACAGGTGAAGCGCTTCGAAGCCGAGACGCCGATGGGCCGCATGGCGACGGTCGACGAGATGGTCGGGCCGGCCGTTTTCCTCGCTTCGCGGGCTTCTTCCTTCGTCACGGGCGTCGACCTGCTGGTCGATGGCGGCTTCGAGTGCTGGTGAATGTCAACAGGGGCAACGTCACGGTGCACGAGTGAGATCCGTGCTTGTCGCTCTTCAACGATCCGGTCGAGAATGCGGTTTCGCCTCGCGAGGCAGCTTGCCCGCGAAAATCGCTCTCTCGCCGGATAACGACCGAAGCCATGTCCAGGGCCGACGAACTCCGCCTCATCACACGCGTTGCGCAGATGTATTACCTTGATGCCGTCAAGCAGTCGGATATCTCCGAGCGCCTCCACATTCCGCAGGCGCGGGTGTCGCGCCTTTTGAAGAAGGCGCTGGACGAGAACATCGTCCGCATCTCGATCACGCCGCCGCCGGGGGTCTTCGCCGAGCTGGAGGCGGGCCTGCGCGAGCGTTTCGGCATCGAGGAAGCCATCGTTGCCGAGGCGCTCAGCGAACGGGACGAAACCGTTCTGGCCGCCATCGGCGATGCCGCCGCCCATTTCCTCGAATCGACGATCGCGGATGACGAAGTCATCGGGGTTTCCTCCTGGAGCCTGTCGCTGATGCGGACCGTGGATGCGATCACGCCGATCAAGCGCGTTCAGGCGAAGAAGGTGGTGCAGATCTTCGGCGGCATGGGCAATCCCACCATGCAGTCCCACGCCCAGCACATCGTCACCCGACTCGCCCAGCTTACCAATGCCAAACCGCAATTCCTGCCGGCGCCGGGCGTCGCCGGCTCGCCGGAGAGCAAGAATGTCCTGATGGCGGACCCCTTCGTCGAGGAGACGGTACGCTGCTTTCGGGAGATCACTCTGATGCTGGTCGGCATCGGCTCGATGACGCCATCCTACATGCTCGTCAATTCCGGCAACGCCTTCACCCGCGAGGAACTGGACGAACTGGCTGCCCACGGCGCCGTCGGCGACATGGGCCTGCGCTTCTTCGATGCAGAAGGCAGGCCGGTGGTCACCCCGCTCAACGACAGGGTCATCTCGATACCGCTCGAGGAGATCAAGGCCGCCAAGCGGGTCGTCGCCGTCGCCGGCGGTAGCCGCAAGGTGCCGGCCATTCGTGCCGCCATGCTCGGCGGCCTCGTCGACGTCCTCATTACCGATCACTTCACCGCCGAGCAGTTGCTCGGCAGCGAACCCACCCGAAAGACCTGAAAGGACAAGCCATGACCACCGCCTCCCGTTTCTCCGGAAAAACCGTCGTGATCACAGGCGCCAGTCGAGGCATCGGCGCCGCCATCGCACGACGCTTTGCCCGGGAAGGCGCGGCGGTCGTCGCGAGCGCCAACGAGGCGCGCGTCGAGGAGGTGGCAGCCGAGATCAAGGCGCAAGGCGGCAAGGCGGCGGCCTTCGTCGCCGACGTCACGGACAAGGCCAGCGTGGTCGCGCTCTACGATGCCGCCGAGCAGCAATTCGGCCGGGTCGACATCTCCATCCAGAATGCCGGCGTCATCACCATCGCCCGGATCGAGGACATGACCGAAGCGGAATGGGACAAGGTCATCGATGTCAACACCAAGGGCGTCTTCCTGTGCTGCCAGGAAGCGATCCGGCGTATCCGCAAGCACGGCCAGGGAGGCCGGCTGATCAACACCGCCTCAGGGCAGGCACGCCAGGGCTTCATTTTCACGCCGCATTATGCCGCCTCGAAATTCGGCGTCGTCGGCGTTACCCAGAGCCTGGCCAAGGAAGTGGCAAAGGAAGGCATCACCGTCAACGCGTTCTGCCCCGGTATCATCGAAACGGATATGTGGGCCTACAACGACACGGCCTGGGGCAAGCTGCTGGGCGATTACAAGCCCGGCGAACTCATGGCCGAATGGGTCCGCAACATTCCCATGGCCCGTGCCGGCAATGGCGAGGACGTCGCCGGCCTAGTCGCATTCCTGGCCAGCCAGGACGCCGCCTATATCACCGGCCAGACCATCAATGTCGATGGCGGCCTCATCATGTCCTGAGGCATGAGCGGCATCGGCCGGACGCACGGGGGCCACCTTCATTCGGCAACTGACGTCCATTTCGAGGAATGGCGCAAGGTGGCGGCAACAAAAAACGGCCCGGCGATGTCGGTCGTCCGGGCCAGTTCGTTGCCTGCGACACGTCATTGTGCCACGAGGTAAACTGTCGTTGTGCCGCGTGAAGCGAACGTGATAGAGCCGATGCCGAGCCGTCACACTTGGAAATCGGCCTGAGCTTGCCGACATCAGTCTTGGGGCTCTGGAGGGTGACAAGCCACCGCCTTGGCCGGAACCCGGTATGATTCGCTCGGATCTTCGTTTGCTGTTAGAGCAAGAGGGCCGGCTCGCGACACCTGATCCGATCTGACATCGTCCCTGTCCCGGAACATAGGGGCATAGGTGGGACGCCGGAACATTCGGAAGGAATGGATTGATGGCCCGAAATCCCCCGCCTCCCAGCAAATCGGAGAAGAGACAGGCCGAAACCGATAGTGCGGCATACGCGCTCATCGTGAGCGAGACGCAGACTCGTGACGAAAAGACCGCGCGTCTAAAAGCGTTGCGGGAAAAGCGAGATGCGAGCGGTGGCGAACCCAAGCCATCCGTTCAGCATGGGCCCGTGAAACGGCACCGCATTCGCCGTGCCATGACCCAGAAGCGGCAATAGGCTCGACGCCGGTAAATCGAAGGGAACAAGGCCATGCCCGATAGCGTCGATCCGATTGAGCGCATCTGTCGCGCCTTGTGCCGGTTCCATGGCAATCCCGAGAACATCCAATTCGACGGGAGCCCGATGTGGGAATCGTATCGGGACGAAGCAATGGCCATTTTGTGGGTGTTGAGAGAAGACGATTGGCTGCCGCACGGACTGGTGGTGAGAAAAGACGCCCGGCGGAGCGTGTGATTGCGGCGCCTGCGTCCTCCATTGCCCAGGGTGGATTAATGAATGACATTTGGAAGGTGATGTGTTAATTTAACATATGTCCAAATTAGATTTTTTCGTTCCTGCTGAGCTTTTTGTTAAATCAAAATCGGCCGGATGGGTTCGAAGCTCCATAAAATATCGACGTTTTGAGAGCCTTTCTTCTGCCGTAAACTTTGCGATGGACGAGTATGGAGCCAATCTTAATGGTATCTCCATACAAACAAACACCGACGAATATACCGGTTCCGCTATTCGGTCCCTTTATGAGAACGAGCAATATCCGTTAAGGGGCAGGCGAGCCGTCCAACAGCGCAGCCCAAAGGCCGCGAACTCGGCGAGTGGTCCGGCTGCCTCGGCCAGTCATAAGTTCAAGATCGGTGACGCAGTCAGATATTTGCGGCCGGGCCTGGTGGGACAGAGCGGATATTACGAGATCGTCAAAGTCCTTCCCGTCGAAAATGCCGGGCCGGCCTATCGCATCAAAAATAAAAGCGAGCAGCATGAGCACGCTGTCAAAGAGCACGAGATAGCGCCCGTCTAGAGCAAAGTGCGATTTCCCTAAATCGTACCTTCTCTCCAACCGTTTATTTTGACGCGTTTTCCTAATCGAAAAATCCGTCGACTTTTCTGAGAAACGCTCCAACGCTCTGTCTCGGTCGGTCGAATTCGTTCGACTGGATTCAAAAATCGACCTCTCGGGGCAGTGGCCATGGCCGGATTGCTCCGATTTTTCACTCAACCGGAAAGGAAATAAATCATTGCAGGTATTGGTGCGGGACAACAATGTTGATCAGGCCTTGCGAGTGCTGAAAAAGAAAATGCAGCGCGAGGGCGTCATTCGTGAACTGAAACTGCGCAAGGCTTACGAAAAACCATCGGAACGCAGGATACGCGAAAAAGCGGAGGCCATTCGCCGCGCCCGCAAGCTCGCCCGCAAACAGGCCCAGCGCGAAGGCCTTCTCCCACGTCCCAAGCCGCGCGATGCCTCCGTCAAGCGCGGCGGTTCAAAGCCACGCCCCGGTTCAGCGGCCTGAAGCGCCTTCCAGAAAAGTCGACAGGATTTTCGCCAAGAAAACGCCTGAAAGCAAAGAGTTAGGGAGAAGCACGCTGGACCAGGTCTGGCGGCTTCTTTTTTCATGTACATCCCGCAAGGTGGCGGCCATGGCGGCGATAGGCTTTCCATGGTTTGTGAATCAAGACAGCTGCCAGCTCGCCGCGTGACGTTTCGTTCCGGATATTCTCAATTGGGAGCGTCCGGATTATCCACCTGGCATCCGATACCGTGGCAGCCCTGATAATTGCCCTGGGTATCGAAATTGGGATTGCCCTGCCTGTCGAACTGCGGCCTGGTATCGATGGTCTGATTGTTCGACTGCGACCAGCTGCTGTTGTTGTTCCAGCTGCTGTTGCTATTCCCGTTGTTGTCGGCTTTCTGCCGCCATGCGTCCCAATTGGCCTGGTCCCTCGCGGCCTGGGCCTGCTGCGCCGCTGCCTGTCTCGCCTTGTCGGCGGCCCGCGATTGGGCTGCCGTGTTCATGCACTCCGCCAGGGCCTGCGAGCCGGGCGCAAAACCTTGGGCCTGGCAGAGCCGGTTGTCGTTTCTCATGTCGATCGCGCGCTGCTGTTCGTCAGTCTTGCAGCCGGCGAGAAGGCTCAGCGCGCCGAGCACGATGAGGACACGTTTCATGTCGAACTCCATCAAGGATCGTCTGGATAAGGGGCAGGATCGTCAGTTGGCGGTGGGAACCGGGCAGCTGGTATCGCCCTCCCCGCAGCTCAGATAGGCCTCGAGCGAGCGAACCCTGGCTTGAGTGACCCTGTCCAGGCACATCGAATAGACCATGGGATAGATGCTTCCTCCCGAGGCACCGGAGGCGGAGAAGGTGCATTCGGCGTCGCGGAAGGCCACCCAGGCCCGCTGCGCGGCAACAAGCCGTTTCTTGGTATCGGCATTGTCCTTCAGTCGTTGCTCGATCTGCTGGTAGACGGCATTCAGATCGGCATCCGATTTCTTGAAAGCCTTGTCGGCGCATTCGTTCATATCGGCCTGCGTGGCGGCGTTCGCGCAATTTGTCGCCCCGGCAGCCGCAGCTCGCCCCGCCGTTGCGACCTGGGCAGGCGCGCTTGCCGATCCCGAGCCGGAACCGGTGCCGGCTACGCTTTCCCGCTTCAGGGACAGGATGCCATTGTCGTACCAATAGAGTGAAACGACATCCGGCTGGACGGGCAGCACCACCGCGCCGGGCCCCCATCCCTGCGAGCCGCACAGGATATTGTAGCCGCCCTTCACCTTGTATCCGGCGTCCGGATCGTTGCGGTCGGCAGGCGTCAATTTCGGTGCTGCGTTGCAGTTGTCGGTGTTCGGATCGATCGGCTTGGCCTTGGTGCCCTGGACCCAGATGATCTTGCCTGCGTCGAATTCGACGACGGCCCCCATATATTGTGGATCGTTGTTGACCAGGGCTTGTACGCCATTCCCCGCAACTTTGACGCCCTGGACCTTCCATCGTCCAATAAGTGAACTGTAATGAAAGTCTGCTGCGTGACTTGGGAGTGTCGACACGACCAGCACGCCCGCCGCCAGAATTCCACCAAACGCCCGCATGCCCCTAATTCCCCTATGAGAATGCTGAATTAAATCCTGTATGGATCTTCGCATTTCCTTCAGGGAACAAACGAATAGATCGAAACAGACGGCAGTCAACCGCCGGTCGGTTTCTTTCTACCACCCAAAGCTCCTCGCACCGACGCCGAGCCGGCCGCCTGTTCCAGCAGACAGGGCGTTCCGAGGCAAAGGCCCTGCCGTTAACGCTGGCGAAAGAAAGCCGATCGAAGGGGGCTGGATCGCCGATCGAGCCGCGATCCAGGCATGGTGGTCGGAAGGGTTTCAGGCAAAACCGGCCGCGCTCGAAATTCAGCTTTCCTCACCACGTGCTTTGCCTACCGGCCTCACTCGTTGCCGACCGTCATTTGCCTGAAGACCTCGTCCCGCCTGACGAGAAGATGGAACAGCGCCGCCGCGATGTGAACCAGAACCAGCGCAAAGAAAGCCATTGCGAGGTAGAAATGGGTGTTCCACAGCAGGGCGTGCATCTCGCGGCTGGCAGGAAGGATCGGGGGCAGGCGCAGACCGCCCGCCAGGACGATCGGATAGCCTGCCGCAGACATCATGGCCCACCCGATCAACGGCATTCCGATCATCAGCAGATAGAACGCCAGATGTGAAAGATGCGCCGCCAGTTTCATCGGCGCCGGCAGATCGCCAGGCAAAGGAGGTGCGCCCCTTTTCAACCTGACCGCCAGCCTCAGGAGCGCCAGCACCAGGATGGCAACGCCGAGACTCTTGTGAAGCGAGATGAGGGACAGATAATCCGGTCCGATCGTCCTCACCATGGCCACACCGATGAACAGCATGGCGAGAATGCAAATCGCCATTACCCAATGCAGCAACCGCTGCAAAATCGAGAAGGAGCCGATCGCCGCTCTCATCGCGTTGCTCCCTGTTGCCTAGGGTAGCTGCCGGACTCGGCCGTCCGCCTGTCGAAAGAGACGGCATAGGCCGCGGAACGAGCTGCAGGGAATGGGTCGTCGGAGGTGCGAATGCCGTCCGGCAGTACGGTCGGATCGAAGTTGATGTCGCGGCACGGGCCGTGATCCTCGGGGATGATCTGCGTCGCGGTAAGCGTTCCCACCTCCTCCGCCTTGCGATCGGTGGGCCAGGGCTTGCTCGGGTCTGCGGTGGGATCGCCCGGATTGGCCAGTGTAACCACCAGCTTCCAAGACACGGGCCCAGCCTTCACTCTTTCGACGATTTCCTGCTCGAGGAAGTCGGCATCGCGCTTGGCCAGATCGTCCGGTGCGATGGCGGTCGCCGCAATCGTGGGGACCAATGACCAGCGCACCGTATGTTCCGTGCCGGCGGCATTGGTGAAGACGAAGCTATTCAGGCTGTTGAAGCGCTCCTGAGCGTAGCTGGCCGTCCAGGGCGCGCTCTTGGCCCATTCGCCGAACGCGGCAATCTCGGGATGGGCGCCGGCGAAACGCTTCATCGCCTCCGGATCCTTGCTCGCCGATGCGGTCAGAAGCTCGTAAAACGCCTGCGGCGTGGACACCGGAAAGAAAGGCGGATCGATCATGGCGCTACGCCATTGTTGGCCGTCAGCACCGGTGATCTGAATCCCGATTCCCCTCACCCGGACAGCGGCATCGCGCGCGGTCGGATCCGGCGTGGCAAGGTTGAGGCGGCCGACGGCCGGGTATTTGCCGGGGGCAAACATGCTTGCCTTCGACAAATTGACGCCAGAGCCATTTGCTTCGAACTCACCTGTGAAACAGATGCCTTTCGCGTGATTGCGCCGATGGCCGGGCGCAGGCCCCGATGCCGGGGCGAGAGCGTCCACAAGTTTCTGCGACGTGAGGGCGTGAGGTGAAAGCCAGCCCGCAGTGTAGGCAAAGGCAGCGCCTCCGCCTGCGACGACCACGCCAATGATTACAAAGGATAACCAGCTAGAATAGAAGGACGTCGAACCTGGTGACATCACAATTCCTTGAGCCAAGTTCCACGGCGGCCAAGTGAAAACGCAGTTTCATCCTCGCTCGCCGAAGCATTTTTCATTCTTCTCCCGGCGATAAAAGCAAGTCAAGGAGTACCGTTTCGTCGACGGAAATTCAGCCGAGCTGACTGTGCGCGCGTTCGATGAATCTCAGGCGCAATCGCACAATGGGATCGGCCGAAATCGAGGCCTCCTCCTGAAAATCCCGTTACGGGCGGGTCGAACCAATGGCGGGAATGACGCCATTTTCGCCGAAGCTGGAACGCTGGCCTGACTGAGACGCGCGGAGGGGCCGAATTGTCGCGCCCTCCCCTTCAGGAGCGCCTCGCTCCAACGCGCGTCGATGCCGCCGACGGTGCAGCGGTGCCAGGGGTCGTGGCTGTGAGGCGGGACCGTCGTTCGTGTTATCCCCGCACATTGCTGGGGCACGGTCCGCCAGCAAGGCGCCCTCCCATCTCGAGCCGTCAGCTCGGATCGGCTCCCATCACGAGGCCCTCGATATCGTGCTTCTGGCTGATCGGCACGAGTTCGTCCACGACCCTGCAGACGAGGTGTTTCTTCGCGATATCGGGCAAGGCATCATACCAGTCGCGCGTTACCATCATATCATGCAGTTCGGCATGCCCTGCCCCCGGCGCATCGACGCCAAGGACCATCACGGGCCGCGCGATCGGCGATTGATGCTCCGTTCCGCGATGGACCGTCAGCGCCGACCGACAGGAGATATCGCCCCGCTGCGGATATTTGCGGGTCGCACGCTCCTGGAAGCGGCCCCAGAGCGACTTGTCCGGAAACATCTCGTGCTTCCATTCACGGCCGTCGTCATATTGCGTTCCGGGGGCTATTTCGAAAGGACCCATGTCTTCGGTGACATCGACGCCGGTGAGGTTGAAAGCGAGCGAGGTGATTTTTCGATCGCGATAGGTGTCGGCAGGTGAAGGAAAGTCGCGGTGCCAGGGCTGGTATTTCGCACCCTGGAACGGCACGTCGAAGCCGATTTCCACGATCTGATAATCGGGCCCAAGCACATGCGTGCAGACATCCACGACCCAGGGATGGGTGATGAGGTCCACGAAACCGCGGAAGGCCTGCGGATGTATCTCGACATACCAACGGCGTGGACCACGGCCGACGGCGCCACCGGGCCGTTGAATCGCCGCCCAGAAAGCCGTCATCATGTCTTCGCGCATCTCGTCGGCCCATTCTGGACTGAAAGCGCCTTTCAGCCCGATGATACCGTCTTCGGCGAGCTGCGCCGCCTGAGAGGCGATATCGTATTTGAACGAAGGTTGCGTCGTCATTCAGCCGTCTCCTCCTGATTTTCCGAGATACTAGCCAGCCGATAATTATTCGCATAGCCCGACGAGCCCTCGGGCGATCCGCACGCGCATTGCGGTTGGTGTCTTCGGCGACGGCGGCCCGGGGGGGTCGCCCATTTGGTCGTCTTGATCGAACGCACGATTGCTGGTCCGTTGTACCAAGCGGCGTCACGAACTTCCGACGAGTCCCCCATTTCGAGATGCGAGGAACCCAAATGGCAACGAAGCGCTGGATCCGACGGCCGGAAGGATCGACATGGGGCGATTGGGGCGAGGACGACGAGCGCGGGCGCGCCAACCTGTTGACACCGGAAGCCGTCCTGCGGGGCATTCACGAGGTTCGTGAAGGGCGTACCTTCTGCCTGTCGCTTCCGCTGGACTATCCCGGCGGCAACGCGCTCAACCCTCGCCGGGGGCCACCCGTGTTGCGGCCGACCGAGCGCGACGGCAAGCCCTTCATGAACTATCCGCTGCGCTGCGACGATCCGACGGCAACAGATGTGGCCAGCGACGATCAGGTCGTGCTGGCGCTGCAATATTCGACGCAGTGGGACACCTTCGCCCATGTCGGACAGATGTTCGATGTCGACGGTGACGGCAAGCTGGAAGATGTCTATTACAACGGCTTTCGCGCCAACCAGGACGTTGTCGGCCCCGTCGTTTATGCCGAGGATGGCACCAGCACGCCGACGGCGGCACACAGGGGTGCATTGCATCTCGGCGTCGAGAATATCGCCACCGCCTGCATGCAAGGCCGGGGCGTGATGGTCGATCTCTTCGCCCACTATGGCCGCAGTGGCCAGCTCATCGGTTATGATGAACTCATGAGGGTGATCGAGGCAGACGAGATCTCGATCCATCCAGGCGACTTCGTGCTGTTTCGCACCGAGTTCGGCCGCGCACTCTTGGAGATGCACAGGCAGCCGGACACAGGCAAGCTTTTTTCCACCACGAGCGCGCTCGATGGCCGCGATCCCAAGCTCTTGCAATGGGTGACGGATTGCGGGGCGGTGGCCCTGGTGGCCGACAACTATGCCGTAGAGGCTCTGCCTGCCCGCCCCTGTACGAGCGATCATTGCGCCAGATTGCCTTTGCATGAGCATTGCCTGTTCAAGCTCGGCTGCTATCTCGGCGAGCTTTGGTATCTGAGCGAGCTCGCGGATTGGCTGCGCGAGAACAAGCGGACGAGCTTCCTTTTGACCGCTCCGCCGCTGCGTCTGCCCGGCGCGGTCGGAAGCCCGTTGACGCCCATCGCCACGGTATGATCGCCCAATGGCACGGCCGGGCATCGCCCGGCCGGCAAATCAGTACGGCGAGCCGATGATTTCGGTCAGACCCGCCTTGTCGGGTGGCCCGCCATTATACTTGATGGAGGCGAACATGCCGCCATCGGACACGACATAAGGGCCCTTGTCTTTCTCGCCCCAGATCAGCGCAGTGCTGCCCCGGATGGCCGGGTCATGCGAGAATTCCACTGATTTGCCGTCGAGGATCACGTACAGGCTCTTCTGATGGGTGGTATAGAAGAGATTGCCTTTCGGCGAGAAGGCGATGTCGTCGGCCCTGGCATTCTCCTGATAGGCTTCGATGGGGCCAAGTTTCCCGGCCGGGTCGAGGCGCGCTCGATAGATCGTCTTGCGCGCCGTGTTGGAGATATAAAGATAACCGTCGTGGATCTTCAGCCCGTTGGCCGCCGGCGTGACAATCGTGGGGTCCGGCGTGTCGAGCAGGGGATCGGAGGCGAACTTCGTCAGCTCACCGCTTTTGGTGTCGAGCTGCCAGATAGTACCGCCGATTGAATCGGCGATCAGAAGGCGCCCCGGCGCCAGTCGCACCCAACCGTTCAGGAGCCTCGCATCCTTGGCTTCCTTGAAGAGTTCCGGTTTGCCTTCAGGGCGAATGCGGTAGATCGTGTTGGCGTCGGGGCCGTTCACCGGCGTCAGCGCGTTGCGGCCGATGGCACCGACATAGAGAGTCCCATCTGAGTCGAAGATCAATCCGAGCGGATAGGCCGGCAGCTCTGCAAAGATTTTCAGTCCTTCCACATCCGCGTAGCGAAGGATGCGGCGATGGTTGTGATCGGAGATATAGAATGCTCCGTCCGGCCCGAGCGCGATATTCTCCCAAAGAGAGAGCTCACTGGCCTGGCCGACCACTTTCGATGTGACTGCCGCCAGGGCTTGCGCGGGATCTTGCGTGGCAGTTGCAGGTTCCGTCGCCCTGGCCGCAACGCTCCCCCCGGCCAACAGCGCCGTGGCCAGGAAAAGGCTGCTGCAAAATGCACTGATACCGGAACGGCTGACCACCCCGGCCCGGCCCGTGCCAACACATTCTGTAATTCTTGGCTGTTCGATCCGACGGTGAAACGCACTGGCCAGTTTCATTATCGCACACTCCCTAAAATGGTGCGCCCACGATGCCGGGGCGGGTTGGGGAACGAGACGGAGAAATTGGTGCGCTTCTCACGCCAGGGCGGCTCAAGGTCGCATGGGCGGCGAGAGGCGAGCTTCCTTGCCAGGCCGGATCCATCCGGGCCTTGATATAAAGGCGCGCCGGATCGGCGCGCGGCGATTGCGGGAATGCCGGAACAAAGCCTGGAGGCTCTGTTGGCGGCGAGGACCTATTCCGTAACGTCGACCGACGGTACCCGGCTTGCCGTGTCCGAAAGCGGACTCGGGACGGGGCGCTCCATCATCCTGCCCGCTGCCGCCGAGATTACGGCACGGCATAGCGCCCACGCCCAACTCTCCTGGTACGCCGAAAGCGGTCATGCGCCCTTCTGGGAGGAACCGGAACGTTTCAATCGCGAGCTCGCGGCTTTTGCTGAGAGATGCTGAAACGCCAGCCGGCATGGCTTTCACGTCTTTAAGGCCATGGCCGGCGCATTTTCTGCGACCGGCGGGCTGCACGTTTCGCCCAGCACCAGATCGAAGCCGACGATGCGCGTCAGGCGCTCTGCTGCGGGCTCCTCCAAGCGGCGCAGGATCAGTTCGGTGGCGGCGCGTGCGACTTGATCAAGATTAAAACGCACGGCCGTCATAGGGGGATGCATCAAGGCAAAGCCGCGCTCCGTGCCGATGCCGATCACCGAAAGATCGTCGGGAATGCGACGTCCCGCCTGCCGCGCCGTATTCATGGCCGCCGGCAATATCGGCGTACCCAGGCAGATCATCGCCGTCGGAGGTTGCTTCAAAGCCAGCATCGCCTCCATCTGGGCGACAGGCTGATCGGTGGCCGAACGCAGCATACAGATCAGATCCTCATCGAACGGCAAACCCGCCGACTTCAGGCCTTCTTTGTATCCCTCCAGCCTTTCACGGCCGCCGCGAATGGCCAGCGAGGGGCCAAACAGCGCAATACGCCGATGGCCCAGGCTGGCGAGATAGCGCGTCGCCTGGCGCAATGCGGCGCGATGATCCTGCAGCACGAAATCGGCCGGGAAATCGATGTCCCGATCAAAAACCAGGAGCGGCAGCTTGCAGCGCGCATAAGGATTTTCATCCTCGCCGAAATTCTCGCGGCTCGGTGTTACCACGATGGCTTCGACCCGGCGCATTTCGAACATGGCCAAGAGCTCGGCTTCGCGCGCGGGGACGTCATATGTACTGGCCACCAGCAGCGAATATCCGTTTGCGTAAAGATGGAACTCCAGCGCAGCAAACAGCTCGGCCAATAGTGGATTGGCCATGTTGGATACCATCAGGCCGATCGTGCGGCTGCGCCCTGTGCGCAATTGACGCGCACTATAGTTGGGGATGTAGCCCGTCAACCTGACTGCCTCCTCGATCCGGCGGCGAACCTCATCGCTGACATAGCCGCTGTCGTTGAGCGCTCGCGACACCGTGGCAATCGACACGCCTGCCGCTTCTGCAACGTCTCGGACGGAAATTTTTTGTTTCATGCTTTTCATGTGAAAAAATTACACCTGTTGCATATGGAAAGCAACAGGTATATGTTGCACAAAATGTGGAAACGTTTTCAGAGGCAAGCACCTGCGATGATCGAAACGACTCCTGGAAATCTGGATGGTCGGAAGATCGTTGTCATCGGCGGCGGCCAGCTGGGCCGGCCCGAGCCGGCCAGCAACGGCAGGGCGATCTCTCTAACGCTGGCACGGCGCGGCGCCCATCTGATGGTGGCCGACCGCAGCGAGGCGGCGGCCCGATTCTCGGTCGACGCCATACGGTCGGAAGGCGGCATCGCCGATATGGTGAAACTCGACATCGCCGATTCAGACGCGGTGCGCCGGTGCTTCAATGAATTCGACGCCGAGGGACCGATCGATGGCCTGGTGCTCAATGTCGGCATCAGCGACAGGCGGCGGCTCGAAGACATCACGCCGCAGTCGTGGGACGCCATTTTGAATGTCAACCTCCGCGGCCACATGCTTTGCGCCCAGGCTGGCCTTGAAACGATGAAGCCAGGATCGGCCATCGTCTTCATCTCGTCCTTATGCGCCCATCTGCCTCTGGCACGAAATCCCGCCTATGAGGCCTCGAAAGCCGGCATCGGCGCCTTATGCCGGGCGGTCGCGATGAGTGGGCACGAGCGCTCCATCCGCGCCAATTGCGTGGTTGCCGGCTTTGTCGACACCCCGATGGGCCTGGCCGCAAGCGCCGCTCGCCCCGAACGCGCAAGAAGGCCTCTTCCCTTCGGCCGGATGGCAAGCGCCTGGGAAATCGCCGAGGCCGTCGCCTTCCTGATCAGCGACCAATCCTCCTACGTCAACGCCACCGAACTCCTGGTCGACGGTGGCCTGGCGGCTGGAATCACACTCCCCGTTCAAGCAGAGGAAAACGATCATGCGCCCCATTGATTACGTTCTGCGCTCCGCTCAACGCTTCCCGGACAAAGTGGCCCTGGAAGGGCCCGAAGGCACGCTGACCTACGCCGAATTGATCGCGAAGTCAGAGGCCTGCGCGGCATTCATCCAGGACCTGGTGCCCGACGAGCGCGGCCGCGTCGGCATACTCGCAGCCAACAATTTCGCCCACGTCGTCACCCTGCTGGGCATCCTTCTGTCGGGCCGCATCTGGGTACCGCTGAATACCCGCTCGGCCCAGGCCGAGATCGCGCGAGCGGTCCGTTTCGTGACACCTTCACTGATTGTAGCGGACGCTTCCTATGTCGGCCTGGTGCCTCCCACCGAGGGCCTCGAGATCGTACTGGGCGCACCGGGACAGGAACCCGATCCGAAGCTGCGGCGCCTGACCGACGAGCTCCAAGCCTACGCCGGGAAGAAGCCGAAGCCGATCTACCACCCGCTCGCCGAGACGCAGGCGATCAAGTTTACCGGCGGCACCACCGGCGCCCCGAAAGGCGTCATGCAGTCATATCGCGGCTGGAACGCTGGAATCGTTTCCTTCATTCACGCCATGCGTCTCCAGGAGGATGAACGCTTCCTGGCGACCGCCTCCATCTCGCATGGCACCTCCGCCTTCCTGTTCCCCATCCTCGCCCAAGGCGGCACCATCGTCCTGCCGGAAGCAAATCGGCCGCCCGATCTCGTGCGCATTCTCGAGCGGGACCGCATCACGGCGACATTTCTGCCCCCGACATTGATCTACAGCATCCTGGAAGAGCCGACGGTACGCGGTCGCGACTGGAGCGCCTTGCGTCATCTGATCTATGGTGCCGCCCCCATGCGGGAAGACAAGGTCGCCGAAGCCCAGCAGGTCTTCGGTCCGGTGCTTGAAACCGCCTACGGCCAGACCGAATCCCCCGCGATCATCGCCTTCCTGACGGCCGCCGAGGCCATGAAGCCGGAAAACCGGCCGACCGTCGGACGGCCCACCATCCTGACCAGCGTTGCCATCCTGGATTCCCAGGGAAACGAGGTTGCGCCCGGCGAATGGGGCGAGATCTGCGTTCGTGGCGATCTTGTCATGACCGGCTATTGGAACCAGCCGGAGAAGACGGCTGAAGCCTTCACCAAGGGCTGGCTGCGCACCGGCGATGGCGGCTATCTCGACGAGCGCGGCTATCTGCGCCTGGTCGACCGCATCCGCGATGTCATCATCACGGGCGGGTTTAACGTCTATCCCGCCGATGTCGAGACCGCGATCGGCCAACACCCCGACGTCATCGACTGTGCGGTCGTCGGCATCCCCGATTCCCACTGGGGCGAAGCAGTGCACGGGGCGGTGCAGCTGCGCGCCGGCTCCACGCTGAGCGAGCGCGAACTCATCGCCTTCGTGCGCGGCATTCTCGATGGGGTGAAGACACCCAAGGGCGTGCATTTCTTCGACGAACTGCCTCGCACAGCCAATGCCAAGGTTTCCAAGGCGGAGGTGCGGCGCGAGATCGATCGCCGCCTCGGGGAGGCTGCCGCATGAGCACCGGAGCCAGACAGAAAGTCCTGGTGACCGGAGCCTCCTCCGGGATCGGGCTCGCTATCGCCAAGGATCTGGCAGCGCATGGTTGGGAAATCATCAATTTCGACCGGAACGCCCCGCCCGAACCCAATGGACGTTTCATCCAGGTCGACATGTCCGATACCGATGCACTCGCCGACGCCTTGGCTTCCATCCAGGACGATGCTCCCCTCGGCCTCGTCAACAATGTCGGGCTGGTGAAGCCCGCTTCGATTGATGCGACCACATTGTCCGACTTCGACTATCAGATGGCGGTCAATGCCCGTTCGGCCCTGCAATGCGCGCAGGCTTTGTTGCCGGCGATGCGCAAGGCCCACTATGGCCGCATCGTCAACATCTCGAGCCGGGCCGCTTTCGGTAAGGAATTGCGCTCAGCCTATTCGGCCAGCAAGGGCGCGGTCATCTCCATGACGCGGACGTGGGCGCTCGAACTCGCCGGGGACGGCATCACCGTCAACGCGGTGGCGCCGGGCCCGATCGCGACGGATGCCTTCAATGTCGCCAATCCACCCTTCAGCGAACACACCCGCAAGATCCTGGCGACGATTCCTGTCAAGCGGCTCGGCACCAGCGAGGACATCGCCAACGCCGTGAGCTTCCTGATGGACGAGCGCAGCGGCTTCATCACCGGCCAGACACTGATGGTCTGTGGTGGCATCACCGTCGGACTCGGGGGGTAATCGAAATGGACGGCGTCAAGACAGAAATCGGCTACACGACGGCAGACCAGATCGTCGTCCGTGGCGCAGACCTTTCCACCGAGATTCTCGGCAAGTTCGACTTCGTCGACATGATCTATTGGCTGAACTTCGCGCGTCGCCCCGAAGAACGCGAGAGAGCGATGGTCAATGCCATTCTGGTGGCGGCCACCGACCATGGCCTCACCCCGAGCGCCATTGCCTCGCGCCTGACCCTGCTCGGCGCACCTGAGAGCGTGCAGGGCGCGGTCGCTGCCGGACTGCTCGGCGCCGGCGGCCGTTTCCTCGGGACCATTCAGAACGTCTCGGAACTCTTGACCTCCTCCGCGCGCGACCTGCCGCCCGAGGCGAGCGAGACGGATATAGCTGAAACCGCGCGGCAATTGGTGCAACGGCAAAGGCAGGCGCGATCCACCATTCCAGGCGTCGGCCATCCCATTCATGTCGGCGGCGATCCCAGGGTCGAAATCCTGAGACGGATTTCTCGTGACAACGGCTATTTCGGCAAGCACTGGCGGCTTGCGCTGGCAATCCCCAAGGCGTTGGAGGAAACTCTCGGCAAACGGCTGCCCTTGAACGCTGCCGGCGCCCTCGGAGCCATGATCAGTGACATGGGCTTCGACTCGGTCTTTGGCCGAGGCCTGATCCTGGTCGGGCGAGCGGCGGGCCTGATCGCGCATCTGCGCGAGGAAACGGAAACGCCCATTGCCGCGAATTTGTGGGAGCTGGTGCTGGAGCAGGACCCACGCAACGGAACCGGGGGCAAATGATGAGCATCTCGTCGGGATTCTACCGTCAGTTTGCCATGGAGCGGGTTCTGCATGGCTCACCCTTCGATACCCTGCTGGCCGCCGAACTCGAGGCTGGAGGCCATGAGAAAGTCCTGCTGCTGACAGCACCGCAGGCGGTCGGCACCCCCGATCTCGCGCGCCTGGAAACTGCGATCGGCAATCGCCTCGCCGGCACCTTTTCCGGGCTCGCTCCACACACGCCGTTGGAGGGTGTTCTGAAGGCGGCGGATCTCGCCCGTAAGCTCGGGGCCGATCATCTCGTCGCCCTGGGCGGCGGTTCCGTGATCGATGCCGCCAAGCTTATCGCCCTATGCGTGCACGAAGGGATCGATGCGCCCGAAGGGCTGCTCAACAAATATCCGACCGCGGGTGTCGATCCGAGCCGCCGCCCGTCGAGCGCCGGGGGCTGGATCCGCATGACGGCCCTGCCGATGACGCTGTCGGCGGCGGAATTCACCTGGTTCGCCGGCGTGACCGACACGGCCAAGGGCCTGAAATATGTCGTGGGCCATCCCATGATGATGGCGCAGACCGTCATCATGGACCCTGCCCTGACGCTCGGCATGGGTGCCACGGATTTTCTGGCGAGCGGCATCCGCGCCGTCGACCATGCGGCTGAGCGCCTGGCCGCCCTGACCTCACATCCCTTCAACGACGCGGTGTGCCGGCAGGCGCTCCAAATGCTCAGCGCCTATCTGCCCAGGATTCACAAGGACCCGCGCGACCTCGAAGCGCGCCAGCAGTCCCAGATGGCCGGCTGGCTGTCACAGGCCGGCGCCGGCACGGGCGTAAGGGTTGGCGCCAGCCATGCGCTCGGCCATGTATTGGGTGCCCACGCCGGCATCCCGCATGGCCTGACCTCCTGTCTGCTGCTTCCCGCCGTGATGACCTGGAATGCCGGCGTCAACGCCGAGAGGCAGGCTCTCGTCAGCGCCGCGCTCGGAGCGGACGATATCCCGGCGGCGGAAGCGATAAGGCGCCTGGTCGCCGCCATCGAGCTGCCGACCCGGCTGCGCGACGTCGGCATCATCAGGGACGATCTCGCTCTCATCGCGGCCAAAAGCTTCCATGATCCGGGCCTTCGCAACAATCCACGCCCGGTCGAGACCACCGCCGACGTGCAGGAAATCCTCGAACTGGCGTGGTGAGGCACGCACTGGCGCAGCGTTGCACCGCGCCCGCATCAGGAGGTTCGCTATGACCGACGAGACCCCAAACGTCCAATCCAACCACGCGGCCGCCCGACGTTTCGTCGGGACCTGGCGGCTCCTCTCGATCTACAACAGCCCGCTACAGCCCGATCGCGGCGACAAGCCGACCGGACTGCTGTTCTACGACGGCAAGGGCAACATGGCCGTGCAGATCGCACCGAGCCGGCCGCGCCGACCTTTCGTCGACCGGCATGTGCCGACAGCCGAGGAGGCCCATGACGCCATACTCGGTTACACCGCCTATTTCGGCACCTTCAGCGTCGACGCCGGCAAGGGGACCGTCACCCATCATCGCCACGGCAACATCAGCCCGGGCGCGACCGGCGATTTCGTGCGCCGTTTCAAATTCCTCGCCGAGGACCGCATGGCGCTGATGCCGATCGAGAACGATGTCAGCCTGACCTGGGAACGCGTTGGCTAGAGACTCGAAGACTTCCAAGGAGGCGAACTATGACCGGCAGATACAATGACCGCATGATCGGCGATGTCCGTCTGACGCGGATCGAGGAGAGTTGCACTCCCCTCTTTCATCCCAAGAACTGGTATGCCGACTACAATGAGGAGGAACTGGCGCCAGTCCTGAAAGCGCTGCCGCCCGGCTGCCACGACCCGTCGACCGGCTTCCTGACCATCAGCATCCACAGCTGGGTCGTGCGCCAGAACGGGCGCACCATCCTGATCGACACCTGCGTCGGCAACCACAAGAATAGACCGAGCTGGGGTGTGTTCGATCAGCTGAACACTGACTATCTCGACCGACTTCGAGCAGCGGGTGTCGAGCCCGAGGAGGTCGACATGGTGATGTGCACCCATCTGCACGTGGACCATGTCGGCTGGAACACACGCCTGGAGAACGGGCGCTGGGTGCCCACCTTCCCGAACGCGAAATATGTGATGTCGCGTGCCGATCTCGCCTATTTCGAGAAGGCCGCGGCAATTGAGGACAAGGACGTGGCGGAAGTGAACCGCCAGGCCTGGTTCGACAGCGTGTTGCCGGTGATCGAGGCTGGCCAGGTGCTCACGGTGGAGGGCATCGAGGAACTCGGTCCTGGCCTGATGCTGCGGCCGGCGCCGGGCCACTCGCCGGGCCAGATGCGGCTCGACGTGAACTCCCGCGGCCAGCGTGCCTGCCTGTGCGGCGACGTGATGCATCATCCCCTGCAGGTACCACTCTGGCGTTGGCGCACCTTCGTCTGCGCGGATCCGGAGAAGGCGGTGGAAACGCGTCGGGAGATACTCGAGCACTGCGCCGAGCAGGACATCATCGTGATGCCCGCCCACTTCGCCCCTCCCTATGGCGGCCACATCAAGGCCCGGGGCGACGAATTCAGCATTCTATTCGATCGAATGTGACGATGCTTAGTCAAGACGCGCGCCACGACTTGGCCGGCGGACTTTGAATAATTCTACAAATATAAACTGGAATGCAGAAGTAAAATGAAAATATAACTTCCAATATCAGGGAAACGTCTATGCCAAAATCTTCCATGCGCAAGATCGCCGCAGCGAGCTTTGCCGGCGCGGTAATGGAATGGTATGATTTCTATGTTTTCGGTACCGCCTCAGCCCTCGTGTTTGGCAGGCTCTTCTTTCCAAGCACCGACCCACTGACGGCGATGACCGCCTCCTTCGCGACCTTCGGCGTCGGCTTTCTGGCCCGGCCCCTCGGAGGAATCGTTTTCGGCCATATCGGCGACAAGATCGGACGCAAGGCCAGCCTTCTCGCGACACTGATCATCGTCGGCCTGGGTACCTTCCTGATCGGCCTCCTACCGGTGTATGAGACGGCGGGCTTCTGGGCGCCGGTGATGCTGGTCGTGCTGCGTCTCCTGCAGGGATTCGGCGTGGGCGGTGAATATGGTGGCGCCGCCCTGATGACGATCGAGCATGCGCCGATGGAAAAGCGCGGCTTCTGGGGCAGCGTCCCACAGTCGGCGGCCTCCGGCGGCATCCTGCTGGCAACGGCCGTGTTCGCCCTTGTGACCCTGCTGCCGCAAGAGGAGCTCCTGAGCTGGGGCTGGCGTATCCCCTTCCTCATCAGCGCGATCATGCTGGTGATCGGCCTGTTCATCCGGCTCCAGATCGAGGAAACGCCTGAATTCAAGCGCAGCCAGGAGCGCGCGGACAGACCCAAGGTGCCGTTGTTCTCGCTTGTCCGGCAGCATCCGCGCAATCTCGTCCTCGCGATCGGCTCTCGTGTGGCTGAAAATGTTTCCGCCAACATCATCAATACCTTCGCCCTGGGATATCTGACTTCCAGCCTCATGGTCGATCGCTCGGTTCCACTAACGGGCATGATACTCGCCTCCGGTCTCGGTTTTATCGCCTGCCCGATATTCGGCTGGCTTTCCGATCGCGTTGGCCACCGGGTCCTCTATCTTTGCGGGGCCGGGTTCCTGATGCTGGCCGCCTTTCCGTTCTTCATGTTGTTGGAGACGAAATCAACCGCACTGATCATACTTGCGATCGTGGTCGTCCTTACCTTCGGCGCAGTGCTGATGTTCTCGGTACAGGCGACATTCTTCAGCGAGTTGTTTGAACCTGGCGTACGCTATACGGGCCTGTCGATGGCTGCGCAGCTCTCGGCGGTGGTCGGCGGGTTCACGCCGCTGATCGCTTCACGGCTTCTGGCAGCAGGCAATGGCACACCCTGGTACGTCGCCGCCTACATGGCCGCGATCGCCCTGCTGAGTTTGGTGTGCGCGGCCATGACCTCCGCCAGAGAGCACCAGCCGGACCCGGGACCGGCATCGATCGCGGCCGTAGGCGCTGGCGAAGCCACCGAATAGGTGGTGTTCCGCCGGGGCGGCGTCGACAGACATTTTCGGGAAAAAGCTCCCACCTTCTGAAGGTTATCTGCCATGTCTTCTCACGATTCTGCGTCTTCGGACGGGCGTCTTGTGGACTTCGGCCTATCCGGGCGCACGGCGGTTGTGACCGGCGCCTCTTCCGGGCTGGGGCGGCATTTTGCAGCCGTTCTGGCTCGGGCCGGGGCCAAGGTTATCATTGGCGCGCGCCGGCTTGAAAAATTGGAGGAGGTTCGGGAGGAAATTGCCGCTCTTGGCGCGGATGTGGGTGTGGTGCAGGTGGATGTCGCCGACCCTGCGTCTGTAGAGCAGGCTTTCCGCGACATATCGGCGGCCGGCGGCCTCGATATTCTCGTCAACAATGCCGGCGTGACGGTAACCAAGCCGGCATTGGACGTCACGGAACAGGAATGGGACCAGGTCCTCGATACCAATCTCAAAGGCGCTTTCCTGATGAGTCAGGCGGCCGCGCATGCGATGAAGGGACAGGGTCGCGCCGGCGCCATCGTCAACATCGCTTCCATTCTTGGGCAACGGGTCGCCGGCCAACTCGTCGCCTACACGGCCTCCAAGGCAGCGCTCATCCAGATGAGCAAGGCTCTGGCGCTCGAATTCGCCCGTTTCGGCATCCGCGTGAACGCACTATGCCCCGGCTATGTCGAGACCGATCTCAATCACGGCTTCTTTGCGAGCGAGGCCGGTCAGGCCCTGGTGCGCAGGATACCCCAACGCCGTCTCGGTCGGCTCGAGGAGCTTGACGGGCCCTTGCTTCTTCTGTGCTCGGACGCCGGCTCCTACATCACCGGCGCGGCACTGGCGGTCGACGGCGGCCATCTGGTTTCATCCCTGTAGGAGCGCGAGGTATGGATTTTCACATTTCGCCGATCGTCGAAGATTATCGTCGGCGCATCGATGCCTTCGTGGCACGCGAGCTGATCCCTCTGGAGGCCGATCCCGCCTCCTATGATCGCCATGAGAATATCGATCTCGGTCTGCTTGCCACCCTGCGTGCCCGCGCCATGGCCGAAGGGTTGTGGTGTCTGCAGCTCAAGCCCGAGAACGGCGGCGCCGGTCTCAGCCGCGTCGGCATGGCGGTCTGTTACGAAGCGATGAACTACTCGATCTTCGGACCGGTCGTGTTCAACTCCGCCGCCCCAGATGACGGCAATATGATGGTGCTGGAGGCTGTCGGCACCCCGGCGCAGCGCGAAAAATGGCTAAAGCCGATCGTACGCGGCGAAGTGCGTTCCGCCTTCGCCATGACGGAACCACATCCCGGCGGCGGATCCGATCCGACCATGATCCGAACCACGGCCGAAAGACGCGGCGATACCTATGTCGTACATGGGCATAAATGGTTCATCACCGGCGGTGAGGAAGCCAGCCATTTCATCTTGATGGCCCGCACTTCGGATGACGAGCGCCACGGGCTGACGGCCTTCATGTTTCATAGGGATCAGCCGGGCTGGAACATTGCGCGCCGTATCCCGATCATGGGGCCGGAGGAACATGGCGGCCACTGCGAGCTCACCTTCGAAGGGCTGGAGATTCCAGCCGAAAATATCCTGCTTGGCGAAGGGCAAGGGCTGAAGGTCGCTCAGATCCGCCTCGGCGTGGCGCGCCTGACCCATTGCATGCGCTGGCTGGGGCTGGCGGAGCGATGTGTCGCAATCGCGCGCGAATACGCCGCCGAGCGGCAGGGCTTCGGCATCAGGCTGGCGGATCGCGAGAGCGTCCAGCTCATGTTGGGCGCTTTGGCGATGAACATTGAAATAGGGCGGCTCCTCGTCATGAAGGCAGCCTGGGAACTCGACCAAGGCGGCTTTGCCCGCAAAGAGGTTTCCATGGCGAAGGTTCAAGTCGCCAATACGCTCCACCAGGCAGCCGATATCGCCATTCAGATCAACGGAGCGCGCGGCTATTCCAAGGACACCTTGCTCGAATGGATCTACCGCTATGCCAGGCAAGCGCGCTTGGTCGATGGAGCGGACGAAGTGCACCGCATGGTGCTCAACCGCTGGCTGGAGACGGAAGGGCGCAACTTTTGGCAATGGCCGGTGGCGGAGTTGGCGTCATGAGCGAACGAGACTGCGATTTCGATCCCGCCCGACTGGATGCGTTCCTGCGAACGGCACTTCCGGATGCTTCCGGATCCATCAGAATAGAACGGATATCGGGCGGCCAATCCAATCCGACCTTCTTTGTAACCTATGACAACCAGCGGCTGGTGGTCAGAAAGCAGCCTTCCGGCGAGTTGCTGCCCTCCGCCCATGCCATCGATCGCGAATACCGGGTGATGCGCGCTTTGGCAAAAACATCCGTCCCCGTGCCGGACATGGTCTGTTACTGCGACGAGCGCGAGATAATCGGCACTCCCTTCTATGTGATGCGGCGCCTGGAGGGACAGGTATTCCACAATACGGCCCTCCCCTCCGTGGCACGCGAGCAGCGCCGTCCGATGTATCGCTCTCTCGCCGAGACGCTGGCCAAGTTGCACAACATTGATCCGGCTGCCGCCGGACTCGGCGATTACGGCAAAATCGGCAATTATTTCGTCCGCCAGATCGCGCGCTGGACCAAGCAATGGGAATTGTCGCAAACGCATGAGGACGACAACATCAAGCGCCTGATCGACTGGCTGCCCGATCATATCCCGGCCAGCGATACAACGGCCATCGCGCATGGCGACTATCGGATCGGCAATGTGCTGTTCCATCCCGACGAGCCGAGGATCGTCGGAGTATTGGATTGGGAATTGTCGACGCTCGGTCATCCCCTGGCCGATCTTGCCCATAGCTGCATCGCCTGGCATTCTGAGCCGGAAGAATATGGCGGCATGCTCGGTCTCGATCTCGCGGCGGAAGGCCTGCCTGAACAGGCGGCATACGAAGCCGATTATTATGCTTCCGTCGGACATGGTCTGCGCATGACCAGCTTTCACATGGCCTTCGCCCTATTCCGTTTCGCCGTGATCTTCGAAGGCATCGCCGCTCGCGCCAGGGCCGGCAATGCGTCCGATGGGGACGCCGCGCGAACCGGCCAGCTCTCTGCCCGCTTCGCCCGGCGTGCAGTCGACGTGCTCGACCGAGGGTAGGACGGTAGTGCGATTTGGCCGAGCCCGAGAAACCGGATCCTGCCCCCGAGGTATGACGCATCCCGGCGGCGCGGCGCCGGACACGTCATACGCAATGTCCCCGCCCACGCCGGCAGCAAGACAAGCGTTGCTGCCCCTCGATTACCCAGCTTCCACCCCGCTGGGCGCAGACGCCGCAAATGATGAAGGGAGCGTCCAACGGGCCCACTGCACGAGGCCGGAAACCATCGTTCTTTCGATCGATGATCCTCTCGCAAGCTGACGAAACATACCGGTTCGGGCCGCGAGGCCTCAAACTACACCGCGTCGTGGGACACGATCGTCACTGCCCGTTGCTTGGCGTTTCTTCGGTCCAGGACTGCAAGACCGGCCGGCGTCAAGGCCGCACTGCCGCCCCCGCGAATGACGCGTCTCGCAACCAGTCCCCTACGATGCAATGACGCCAGGAGGCGAGAAGGGTTAAGGCTCGCTTCCAGTTCCTGCGGCACCTGGCGCTCATTCTTGCGTCCGACTCGCGACCGGTGTGACGTATTTCTCGTCATGCCGTCATCGGGTGGCATTTCATGGCCGCGCGAGAGTCGATTTCCCGCCTCTTCCTCTCGACTGCGCGGTGCTCGTTCGTACAAATCCGGCGCGAGCTTGTAAGCACGCCGAAGTATCGCCGATACGCAGAAATATCTGCCCGGATAGTGCCCCTGCTCCATCAGGGCGAGCGCCCTGAGAAACAGCAATTGCCTTGAGCCCAAGCCGACATCCATCGCATAACCCCAACATTGTGGTATTTGCTCGCCAATTAAGATTATAAATACAATATAATATTACCGAGATTTAAGTATAAAATAAAAATTTTAATAGAAATTTCTCAGTATACACATATTATTTCATATATTGAATGACGATTTTCAATTCGGCATTTCGGATAATTTTTGTTTACGCATTTCTAAAAAATAAACATTTTAGCGAAGCAATGAGCTGCGCTCATGAACCCGTGCGGCGCCATGATCCCATGTGATAATCGAAAGCGGAATGATATCCGGGCTCGAGACATTAGCGTCACGACCGCTCCATAGAAGATGTCCATTCCCGCCAGATAGCGAACAGGAGCGCCATTAGTACGGGCCCAAGGAATAACCCCAGGAATCCCATTGTTTTAATGCCCCCGACCAGGCCGAAGAACGTAGGGAGGAAAGGCAATTCTATCGGTCCTCCTACCAGCTTGGGACGAATGGTCTTGTCCACCACGAACAACTCGATAGACCCCCAAGACAGAAGAGCCACGCCAGCAACGGGTGAGCCACTCACCGTCAGGTAGATTGATACCAAGGTAAAACATAGAGGCGCGCCGCCTGGTATCAGGGCCATGATGCCGGTGATGACACCCAAAGTGGCAGGTGACGGCGCCCCCGCGAACCAATAAGCCACCCCCAGGACGATACCTTCACCGAAGGCGATCAAGGTCATTCCTGTAACCGTTGATGCTATAGTTGCTGGAATAACGCGCGAGACCCTCTTCCATCGCTGAGGGAAAAGGTGATGACCAATTGTTTCGACCTTCGCTACCAGCCGATCTCCATCACGATAGAGGAATAGGAGCGCAATCATCATGAAGAGGATATTGAGGGCAAATCCGAATATGCCAGCACCTGCCGCCAATACACCTCGATAAACATTGCCAATGTTGTCCCCGCTCAAAAGCTGAACAACCTCACCAATGCCGCCGGGATGGCCGAGATAGCGGTTCCATTGCTCTTCAATCCAAGCGCCGGCGAATGGAACGGTCCGCAGCTGGACAGGCGCTGCTGCGCCATCTCTGTTGATTTGCATCAACCAAGCATAACTGTCCCTGATTTCGTTCGACGCGTAACTCCCGGCCAAAACAATCGGCACGATCAGAAACGCCAGAATGAGGATTATCGCAAAAGCCGCGGAAAGTGTATCTCGCCCTCCCAGTGCAGCGCGTAGCTTGCGATAAATGGGCCAGCTTGCAAAGGCGATCACCAGAGCCGCGAGAACTGGAACCAAGAATCCGTGAAAAAAATAAATCGCGGCTGCCAGCACAAGAAGGAGCAGTCCGCGTGCCAGGATCGCCGGGGATATCAGAGGATGAGGAGATGCTGCAGCAAGCTCTCCCGAACTACACCTCGTCTGCGGTGATGCATGATCTATTTCTTTGGAAACACTGTTCTTCGACACATCCATTCTCTGTTCATGGGAAGTGCATTTGCAATGGAAGCCATTGCACGCATCAAAAAATATCATCCTCGAGATTCATGGCAGATTGCATTGCCACCACGCGTTCCATGCGCCCGTCTGGGAGAACCGAGAGGAGTACTGTGCTGCAATTCGACAGAGGTTGTGGCGTGGCCTCGAAACCTCGCAAGCCGTCCACAAACCCCACGATTATCCTCTCTCGCTGATACTCGATGCTCGCCGCTTTATTTTCTGTGGCAAAGCAGTGATATTATTATCAATTCGATCAGCGACATTCTGAATTGTTAAATCAAAAAACTCTTTGATATAATATGAGCCGTTGACTTGCGTATCAGAGATCATCTTCTGGATAAATGCATCTCTCAATTTGGGGTTCGGTATGGATTGAACCTTCCAGAACTGATTCAGCTTGTCTTCGTCACCGGAGGAGACCAGTCCATCGAGTGCATAGTGGGCATTCCCGAGCACGAACACCGGGCAATTACGCTGAAGTGCCAATATCCCGGTGGTACTGTTGACCGTAATCAGCCCTCGAGCATGACGGACCAATAGGCCGGTTGACCCGTCGTCAATCAGGGAAACACGCGTTGCCACTCCTGCCAACCGCGCAAACTCGGCAACGAAATGATGATAGGATTTATGCCCACGATCGAGGGGATGCGCTTTGAAGGCGAGACAGGTGTCCGGCGGAGCATTCTCGGCAAAGGAGCGTATTGTGGCCTCAATCACCCGCTCCATCGTCCATCCCCTGCCATGGACACGCAACTGCAGATCGTCATGGACCTGCAGCGCGACCAGGAAGTAGCGTCGATCCATGTGCTCCACTAAATCAATAACGCGCCGCGCATTTTTCAGACGATACATATACTTATAAATAGCATTCCGGCTCCACAACAACGCCTCCCTCGACAGTGAGCGATCTCTATGGTGCTCATACTGGTTGAAGACAAAACTGCCGATTGACATTGCTATGTAATATTTGAAGGCCCACCAGGCCATCGGCTTGAAGCCCTCAGGTGGAATGGCTGTATGGCTCGAAGGTACCGTTTCAACCGAGCTGTAGGCAGACAATTTTCGCGGCAGCTGCGAGGCGGCGTTATTTCCGTAGGGTTCGACCGTCACATAGTCAGGCCGGATATATCCCTCTTCAAGGCACCAGACGGGTACATTTAACTCTCGGCACAACGCGACGGCAATCTGGTGATAAGGGCGCTGATCGCCAAATAAAATTACTCTGTCCGGCTTCTGCCCCACGAGAAATTGCAGAAACCAAGTCTTCCAGGTCGCTAGTCCGCCCGAGAATGTTATGGAGGGTATCGGCCGGGAATATAAGCGATCCCCGAAATTGAAGTTGATCTTTATGACTCGTTCTCCGCGAGCCAGAAAAAATTGCCCCAATTCCGAAAAGAATGGGCCAACCGGTCCTTGTAGGAGCACGCTAAATGTCGAGCGATTCATCTGAAGACCGGCGAACGAACATCAAGGCACAAAAGCATATTTATTTCTAAATTTACAATATTACCTTTTGTAGAAGATAGAATATTTCATGATCACTGCCTATAAATATAAACTAAACATATTTATAAAATAGGATACCTATATTACTCCTCAAAAGCTTCTTACAGCAATATTTCTTGGTAATATATCGCAGCATGTTAGTCTCCTTCAATCGATGCGGCAAGCTCATAACAGCTGCAGCCGGGTCAGCGCTAGGCTCCTGCAATCAGAACTCATGAGCCCAATTTCGCATATCGGCTGAATCATCTTCAAACCTTCGGTGCCGTATTCAATTATACATCATAGGATGAGAGCTTTGCATGCAGATGGATCTCCAGCTGCACGGGCGTAAGATCATCGATCGTCAACGGAAACAGCGGCACGTTGGCAACACCGTTTGACCAACGCCATTGCCGGTTGCCGTCGCGCTCACACGGATGGAAGCCACGGCCAAGCAAGGGATGGTCAAGCGGCACCTCACGTATCATTCGAGCTGTGCGCACCACGATACGGCCGATCGCGATCCCAAAACGAGAAGCTCTTTTCCCCTTCTCGGATGCGACAAGCCCCGATCGAGATGTTATTTGCACCTCCTTGATCCGGGGCGGCACAACAAAGGTGTGAATGGTTCCTTCGACGGAAACAGGCTCGAGTTCCACACCGTTACATCGTAGGCGGAGGGCAGGGTCGCCGACTGCGCGACGGAGCTTTCCTCTTTCTCGGCCTTCCGCTCTTCCCATACCTGGAACTCCAGACGTCCCTGCATACAAACATGCGACAGAATTGATTCACACAGCCGAAACAATAATAGAAATAATCTTAATTCAATATTACAAACAAGTAATAAAAAATAACGGGAGCTTTGCTCCCGTTATTTCCTAAGATAATCCGAAGTCAGAACTTATAGTTCAGGCCGACACGAACCGCATGAAAATCAGGCGTTGCTTTCGTGCTCAAGTTGGCGTTACCAACCCTATATCCGCCGAAATCGACATACTGATATTCGAGGCGGCCACTCAGGTTATCGGTGAAGGCATATTCGACGCCAGCCCCTGCGGTCCAGCCAAGCTTGGTGCTGCTGTCCTTGATCGAGACTCCGTCGTAATTCAACTTATAGTCAATGTTGCCATAAGCCAAACCACCCGTAGCGTAGATCAGGAAGCGATCAAAGGCGTACCCGATACGCGGGCGGAGCGTGCCATACCACTTGACGTCAGACTGCCCCTTGCCTGGGATCCCCGCTACCGAGCCGGTAACGCTGTCCTTGATTTGAGATCCTTGGATGTCGGCCTCCAGGCCGATCACAATATTGTCGAGCTGATAGTTGTAGCCAGCCTGCAGACCTCCGAGGATGCCCTTGCCACTCGCCTTGCCGATATCCCCGATATAGTTGGGATAATGGACCCCGACACGATCGTCTCCACCGAAGGCATAGCCAATATTCGCACCGGCATAAAACCCGGTCCAAGAAAACGGCAAAGCGGCCGGTGGCACTGGTTCGACAGAGGACGGAGCCAAGTCGGCACCGAAAGCAGCTGTCGATGTAAGTATAAGAGCGGTCACCGCCGCAGACATTCTCATCTTCATTACTCCGTTTTTCTTACTTTCATCCCGATGCATCGGCCGTTACGGGCTTAGAAGCACTTCAGACCAGGATGTAACGAAACACTGCAACACTAACCAAGAATCCCAATGCCCATCTTTTAAGGCAAAAGAACTGCGTATTGCTATCACCCACAGGCTGCCGGAACAATATGATAAAATAGGTAAAAAACACATTTTCTTATAAATATTGTTTATTATCTCGCATAAACATTTAGGTAAAATATGAGCCTTCTCTGTCCAATGAGAGATTAAAATCGGATTGCTCTGTTTTTTATATGGTGTATATCTTGCCCGAATTCCAGAAGGCTACGCCCGATCCTATTCGCACCAGATTCTCGATCACACTCGATCACACTTGGGCCATGAAGGGCTGATCGGAAGAAAAGCGCTGCCGTTGAAAAGTGAGTGATGTCGAAGTGCTGCGTATTCCAATCATTCTCCTGATCACCGCCGGCCTTGCGGCTTGTTCCAGCCTGCCGAATGCGGGTCCCACGGCCAAAACCATTCTGAGCCGTCAGCAGAATGGCGGT
>NZ_PUEJ01000020.1 GCF_002982075.1 Labrys okinawensis
TCAAGGAGCAGGTGAAGGGCGTGCAGAACCGCATCACCAGCATGCAGCAGCAGGGCGACAATGGCGCCCTGTCCCAGAAGCTCAGCCGCTTCGCCAATCTCGATCTGGAACAGAAGATCGCGGAAAACCGCTATGCCCAGGCCTCGATCAGCCTGAACATGGCCCGCATCTACAGCGAAAGGAAGATGCTGTATCTCCACACCGTGGAGATACCGGCCGAAGCCGAGGAACCGCGCTATCCGCGCCGTGTGCTCACCATTGGCCTGGTCCTGCTCGGCTCGATCCTGGCCTGGGTCATCTCCATCGGCCTCGTGGGCGTCATTCGCCGCCGCCTGGCTTGATGTCCTTCTTGTCAGAATGGGGGCTATGACCGGCGCCCATCGGCTCTGGCTTCCACTAGAGCAAAGCGCGTTCAAGCGTGAACGCTTATTTGCTCTAACTCATTGTTCTGACGCGTCTTTGCGATTCTTGGTGACCCCGTCTAATCGCAAAACGCTCTAGGATCGCTGAGCGGGTGCCGGCCGCTTTGCATCGAGCACGAGAATTGCGTTCAGACAGGCCTTCCTCTCGACAGACTCGGTGGATGCTGTCGGCGCCTCAGGGTTCCTTCCCGCCTGAGCGGAACGAACAGACGCCTGTGGCCGAATTGCCGTTGCTCATTGGCCGGATCGCGCCAACCGGGGCCAAGCGCTGCATCCAAGGTAAGGCAGGATGATCGCCGCTCGTCCCGCGACCCCCGACGATCGAATAGGTTCTGCGTTCCCGCAGATGCAGGACGGCCTCCCCCGACCGGACCGGCCGACTTTTGACAGACGCTCCCGCCCCGAGCCTGTATCCAGCATTGCCCGGAAAGCAGCTTCTTCAGTTTGGCGTTCTAGCCCCGAATTGCCTCACGCACCAGGCTTCCGATATGTCCATCCCACTATACCTGACTTCCCACTTGTACAGTGTCGCTTACGTGCAAGATCGGCCGTCTTCATCCCGGCCTCCCCCGCAACAGCCTGATGATCTATTTCTAGGCGAAAGCAGAAAACTTCGAGCTATATTTCAGGTCTCTATAAGATGTTATATTTAATCTTTTCATAATTTCGAAAACGTGAACATTTACCGTGGATGTAGAAATACTCAAAGTATCTGCAATTATCTTTCGGTTTACGCCTTGCCGAATAAGTTCGGCAATTTCGATCTGACGTCGAGTAAGCTTAGGAATGTTGCTGGCTGCCGCTAATTTTCCACTAGGAGAGCTCTCGCCTGAGAGTTCCAGGCAATCAGGCGAAATGTATATCGCTCCTGCAGCAATCAGGTCTATGACAGCACAGAGCGTGTTCAAATTATAATTCGCGCTCATATAGCCGCGTGCGCCCGCGCGGATAGCGCTGTTGGCATGGTCCAGCCTAGGTGCATCTGCGACCACAGCTATCTTTGTATCTGGCACTAAATGAATGATGTCGGATATATCGTGCTCTATGACCTGCTTGATGCGGCTATTTTTAAAATTACACAATATAATGAATTCTGACTCGCCGCGATGCATTTCATACCATTCGGCGATGGTTTCGTAACCCCTGGTGGGGCGGTCGGGAAATGCCTCTTTCAGGCATTGCACCAGACAGTCACGCGTAAGGGCATGTTGACAGATTACTATGCACGGCTTGCCCGGTATGATGACATCTCCGCGGGGTGCCGCATCGAAGGATGAGCTCGTCATTTTTTCTTGAGTCCAGCGTTTTATAAGAGATTCCACGGTTCATTGGCAGTTTATATACATTTGATATCCATTCGACGAATTAATATTTTTGCTTAACGTCACAATGGATTTTTCTTTGGAAATCTCTATATTAGACTCTATACTTATAAGTTTCAGATCTTAATGGGATGAAATCGGCAATAAGTAAGTTATTGCCGATATCTCACAGATCTAGGTTGCAGCACAATCCACCGCATGCGCTCCTTTCCCGCATGGCGCGCCTTTGGATTCCTGCCGCTGGGCGCGGCACCTGTTAAAACATGCCAAAATTGTAAAATTAGACAAGCGGCATATCAAGTTCTCTTTGATCGGTCTGTGCGAAAACGCACACGCCTGTCTAGGGGGAAGGAGCGGCTTTAGGCAGGAATATTTAGGAATAATTCTATTGGTATAGAATCTATTTTATTTATATAAATAATATTTATAGATACCTTATCCTAAGTTTTACAAAATAATAGTTTGAAATTTACTAACAAAGAACTCTATATATTGCTGACCAGGTTGAGGCCAGCTTTGTCTTGTGCTGCACCGGGTACGGAATAGTTGCGCCATGGGTAGCGGCAATAGGCCGTTGTGACCTGGTTGGTCAGCAATTAGACAAGCTTGGAGGATTAATATGACCCTATATGTTGATGACAGCGGCGTCACATATAACGTAACGACAAATAGTGTTCTTGGAATTCCTCTTAGTTATAATGTAACTATATCAGGGTCAAGCGATCCAAGTATTAACACCACATTGAGCGGTATATCTCTAGGTCATGTTGCGACCACAAATGGCCAATCTATTGGAGACATTGTTTCTTTTGGTATCAACAGGTATGTTGTTCCGCCCAATATCAATGCGAGCATTGCGCTTGGTGCAAGTGGTCTTGCTGTTAACACTTATTACATCGGCGGAACTGCGACGATTGACTCTTTTGCCTCTTTTCCTGGAACGCTTAGCACCATTAATGTTACGGGAGGCTCGGCAACTTTTGGCCCCGGTCTTCTGGGAAGTGGCCTTACCGGGACGACGGTGAACCTCACGGATGGCGGATCGTTTTCCAACGGTGTCGCTTCCTGGGAGTTTTTGAACGGAACGACGGTCGAGTTCGGCGCTGGCGGTGGCACCTTTACCGTCAACGCGGGTGGGACGATCCTGGATCTGAGCGGCACGTCGATTACCGGCTTTGCCGACAATAGTGGGCTCAACCATCTCGCCTTCCAGAACACTTCTGGTGTCATGGCGCATTATTCCATCACGAACAATGCCGGTAATACGCAGACCATCCGGGTTCTCGATGCCAGCGGCCATGTGATTGCGAGTGCGACGATCAGTGGGCAGGGCCTGGCGGCAGGTACTTATACGGCAGGTGACCCTGGTCCATTGACGATCACCACCAGCGGCAGCACCCTGACGATCACCGACCTTGCCGTGGTCTGCTTCCTGGCGGGCACGCGGATCCGCACCGCTACCGGCGAAGTCGCGATCGAAGACATCCGTGTCGGTGACGAGGTCTTCGTCTCCGTCGAAGGCAGGGACGAACTGCGCCCGGTGACCTGGATCGGTTCGGGCCACGTCCTGAGCAATCCCTCGCGGCCCCTGGACATGGGCGGCTATCCCGTCCGCATCCTCAAGGACGCCATCGCCGAGGGCCTGCCCTATCGGGATCTGCTGGTCACGGCCGAGCACAGCTTCTTCTTCGAAGGCAAGCTGGTGCCGATCCGCATGCTGGTCAATGGCCGGAGCATCTTCTACGACCGCTCCTTCCAGACCTACACCTATTACCATGTCGAGCTGGCCGAGCATGCCATCATCCAGGCCAACGGCATGCTCTCCGAGAGCTATCTCGACACGGGCAACCGCAAGAACTTCGTGGCCCAGCACGGCGTGGTGCCGTTCCCCGGCAAGGCCAAGGACTGGGCGAGCGATGCGGCGGCGCCGCTTTGCGTCGACCGTGCCTTCGTCGAGCCGATCTTCCGGGCCATCGAGGCCCGGGCGGCGCTGCGCAACGATCCGGTGCGCTCGCAGCCGGTCGAACTGACCCGCGAAGCGGATCTGCATCTGGTCACCGAAAGCGGCCGGATCATCCGCCAGGCCCGCGAAGCCGACGGCATGGCCCTGTTCATGATCCCCTCGAATGTGCGGTCGGTGCGCATCGTCTCGCGCGCCAGCCGTCCGGCCGATACGATCGGACCCTATGTCGATGACCGCCGTTTCCTCGGCGTGCTCGTCGGTGCCGTCACGCTGCAGGACGGCAATGTCCGCCGCGAGATCGACACCCATCTGACCGCCGGCACTCTGCGCGGCTGGTCGGTGCCGGAAGGAGCCCGCCGCTGGACGGATGGCGATGCCGTGCTGCCGCTCGGCGAGCGCGCCCCCAACGCGATCGCCATGCTGGGCCTGCAGATCCTGGCTGCCGGACCCTATCTGGTCGAAGCTGACGCTGCCGCCGAGGCCGCGCTGAACGGCTGACCCTGTCGCTTATAGCGAACGAAAACAGCCAGCCCTCGGAAACAGGGCTGGCTGACATCTTTCTTGGACCAGGGATCATGCATTCCGTTCCGATCCTGCAGTCGGGCCAAACCTGGGCTCCAGCAGATCACCTCGAGCCTCGGCGAGTGATTGAAAGCGTTGTCAGGGGCAAGGTGCATTACCGCATGGATCATCTCTCCTCGAATGTACCGCTGCAGACGCTGACGCATTACCGTTTTCGTCGCTGGATCGTTGCCTCTCAGGCTCGCTTGGCGGAGCAGAATGGAGCGGCAATCCAGAAGGTCTCTCCCAGCGTAGAACTCGCCAAACGCATCCGGGCGCTTCGGCTGGCTGCCGATCTCACTCAGCTGCAGCTTGCTGATGCCGTCGGCGTTTCGCGTGCCGCTGTGGCTTTTTGGGAGACGGGACGAGCAGGGGACATAAACAAGCACCTGGCGCCCTTGTCACAGGCGCTGGGCGTCAATGAAGAGGCATTGTTGAACGGTTTGGCTGAGGAACATATTCAGGCCGAGCTTTCGCCGGATGAAGCCGATCTTCTGGCGCTTTACCGGCTACTGAGCCCGAGCCGTAAGTTGAACGCTCAAAAATGGATTGAGCGTCAAGCTGGAGAGTGATGGGAGACAAGCCGCCGGGAGGGAGCCGTCGACGGCTTGATCAAACGTGCCGGCAATCTACCCCGATCGCCGAAGGCGCCAACTTCTTCCACCTTGCAGGATGCCGATGCCCTCGCTTGAATTCTCAAGCTCAAGAAGTTTGGCTCAATATTGTTGGCTAAAGCGAGAGATCCAGTATACGGCCCTCAAAAACTCGATCTCGCGATCTTTTCAGATGGCGATGCATGATGTCACGGGCGGCTTCCGCTTCCCGGCGCCGGATCGCGTCGAAGATCAACTGATGTTCGGCGAATACGTCGGCCAACATGGCTTCAGGGCCTGCCAACGAAACACCATGGAACTTCATGCCGATAGAAATATGATCGCGCAGGGATTGCATCGACAGAACGTAAAAATGATTATTCGTGGCCTGGGAGATCGCGTAATGGAAATTGTAATCCGCATCATCCCGGTGAAGGAACAGTTGGACCGCGTCGCGCATCAGTTCGAGTGCCGCCGCGATTTTTGCCAGCGCAGGTTCGTTCCAGCGAAGAGCGGCATAATAAGCATGATCCGGTTCGATCGACATGCGCAGTTCATAGCAGCGCTGAATATCAGCGATGGTTTCGACGGGTGAATAACCGATATTGCGCGTGTCCTCGGCCAGCTTCTTTACAAAGCTTCCTGCTCCTTGTCGTGAATATATCAAGCCTTCATCGCGTAACAATTTGAGGGCCTCGCGAATGATTGGTCGCGAGACGAGCAAAGTTGAGGCGAGTTCGTGCTCCCCAGGCAGTTTCTCGTCCGCCAGGTAGTCGCCACGGCTGATTTTGGTGAGAAGAATATGATAGACCCGCTGGACAAGTGGCGTCCGGCCCGGTCGATCAGCGATACCGTCCAAACTGCCGGACCCACGGCTTTGGTTTGTCAGGCGAGGTTCAGTATCGGTTGTGGCGGCATTACGCTTATCCATTTCGTGGTTTCCAAAATGCAGTGCGGCGTTGGTGGCGGTGGGTTTTCCAAATGTGGCAGCTGGAATGCATCCCATAGCGGAGTGCTCAAAGGGGCGTCAAAGCCGTACCGCATGCGCCTCGCCGTGGGCAACATAATTACAACCTTACATTGCGGTAATGTTTTTGGCCCAGGCACCAAATTCCGTAGGAACGGCAACGATTGTAGTCTGGATGATTGTGGCAGGGGCTGAATCTGCCTTCTCTATGCTGCTTCTTACTTCGTAGTGCATGGGTAGCATCAAAATACCAGAACCGGTTTCTACACGGGCAAATCCAACATTGCGGAAACCCTCATGGAGTTGGGACCAAAATGACGTCGGCGCTTCCGGTCGACAATGGTCCAGAAGTCCAATCGGCACCCGACTGGGTGGAACTTCTCTCTAACGCGCCAATCACGATAAGTGCCTGTATAGGGGTGAAACCCTTGGCATCGGTGTGCGGCGTCGGCTTGAGGCGACGAAGTCGCAAGCGGCTGCCGCAAGTGCGTTTTGATGGACACGCTGTTTTTGCTTACGCCGATGCGTCTTTGCGCTTCCTGGCGCTTCCGCCAAATTGCAAACGCTTCCGCGCTCGGTGCTTCTTCCGTCTGGTGAGAATTTGCCGGGGCATGCTCTGGAAACAGCTGTTGTGCCAGATCGTTGGGAAGCGGCGCTCCGACGGGGTGATGGATGTCTCATGCGAAGTAAGGCTTGCCGCTCGGGCCTTCTGGAAAGCCAAATGGGGATCAAGAGTTTTAGATTGTACAGGAATGCCCATAAATTTTTATAAATGGCAAGCTGTGGAATGAACTTCCTCGGCAATTTATTTAGATAGTTTATTGTCTCAAAATACCGATTAAAGTTTAGTATATCTAAATTTCAATCGTGTTGACTTGTTTGTAAACGATTGTAATTTGCCGGCATTAAGTCAGCTTAAGCGCCGGATGAATGATTGTCGAATATCTGCCCATTCCCGAGGTTGTCCGGGTTCGTCCGCGGCGTTTTGGTGATGCTCGGGGGTATTTTTCGGAAGTGTTCAACGCGCGCGTGTTTCGCCAGCAGGTGGCGGATGTCGAGTTCGTCCAGGACAACGAGGCCTTGTCCGGTGCTGTGGGCACGTTGCGGGGCCTGCATTTCCAGCGTTCGCCGATGGCGCAGGGCAAGCTGATCCGCGTCATCCGCGGCGCGATCTTCGATGTGGCCGTCGATATCCGCAAGGGATCGCCGAGCTATGGCCGGCATGTTTCGGCGCGCCTGGATGGGATCGATGGCGATCAGTTGTGGGTGCCGGTCGGCTTTGCCCATGGCTATTGCACCTTGGAGCCGGATACGCTGGTCGCCTACAAGGTGACCAACTACTACAGCCCCGCCGACGATGGCGGCATCCTGTGGAGCGATCCGGCCATCGGCATCGAATGGCCGGTGCCGGCGCAGGGGCCCGTGCTGTCGGCCAAGGACCTGGCCTTGCCGCTCCTGGAAGACTTGCCGGCTCACTTTTCCTACAACTCCGAACGGGAAGACATCGCATGAAGCGTGTTCTGGTCACTGGCGGCGCAGGCTTCATCGGTTCGGCTGTGGTGCGGCTGCTGGTCGGCGAGGGCGATGTCGAGGTGCTCAACTTCGACAAGCTCACTTATGCCGGCAATCCGCATTCCCTGCGCTCGATCGCCGGTTCGCGTAACTATCGTTTCGTCCGCGGCGACATCACCGACAGGCTGAAGCTGAACGCGGTCATCAATTCCTTCCGCCCGACGGCGATCATGCATCTGGCGGCGGAGAGCCATGTCGACCGCTCGATCGCCGGCGCCGACGATTTCATCCAGACCAATATCGTGGGGACCTACACCCTGCTGGAAGCGGCGCGCAGCTATTGGCGCACGCTTTCGGGCCGCGAGCGCGACGCGTTCCGCTTCCTGCACGTCTCCACCGACGAGGTCTATGGCTCGCTCGGCAGCGAGGGCCTGTTCACCGAGACCACGCGCTATGATCCGAGTTCACCCTATTCGGCGAGCAAGGCGGCCTCCGACCATCTCGCCCGGGCCTGGATGCGCACCTATGGCCTGCCGGTGCTGATCTCCAACTGCTCGAACAATTACGGCCCATACCATTTTCCCGAAAAGCTCATCCCGCTCGTCATCCT
>NZ_PUEJ01000021.1:2500-5669 GCF_002982075.1 Labrys okinawensis
CACTGAGAGGCGATGAAGGACGTGGTACGCTGCGAAAAGCTTCGGGGAGCTGCGAACAAGCTTTGATCCGAAGATATCCGAATGGGGAAACCCACTTCCGACAATTGTTATTTTGAGGTTGTCTCGAGAGCGCGAGTTTTTGAGCAGCTTTGGACTAACAATTGTCAAAGGGAAGGACTTAGTCCCTGAATCCATAGGGGATTAAGAGCGAACCCGGGGAACTGAAACATCTAAGTACCCGGAGGAAAGGACATCAACCGAGACTCCGTTAGTAGTGGCGAGCGAACGCGGACCAGGCCAGTGCCCTTCATTGAGTCAGCAGAACCGGATGGAAAGCCGGGCGTTAGTGGGTGATAGCCCCGTATGCGACGATGATGTGAAGGGACTTGAGTAGGGCGGGGCACGTGAAACCCTGTCTGAACGTGGGGGGACCACCCTCCAAGCCTAAGTACTCCTCAGTGACCGATAGCGAACCAGTACCGTGAGGGAAAGGTGAAAAGATCCCCGACGAGGGGAGTGAAACAGATCCTGAAACCGGATGCCTACAAACAGGTGGAGCCTGCAATGGTGACACCGTACCTTTTGTATAATGGGCCAGCGACTTAGTGAGACGGGCAAGCTTAAGCCGGTAGGTGTAGGCGTAGCGAAAGCGAGTCTGAACAGGGCGTTCAGTCCGTCTTATTAGACCCGAAACCGATGTGATCTAGCCATGAGCAGGTTGAAGGTGGGGTAACACCCACTGGAGGACCGAACCGGTGTCTGTTGAAAAAGCCTCGGATGACTTGTGGCTAGGGGTGAAAGGCCAATCAAACTCGGAAATAGCTGGTTCTCCGCGAAAACTATTTAGGTAGTGCGTCGCACGAATGTTCCAGGGGGTAGAGCACTGGATGGGCTAGGGGGTCTTACCGATCTACCAAACCTAACCAAACTCCGAATACCTGGAAACACTATGCGGCAGACAGACGGCGGGTGCTAACGTCCGTCGTCGAGAGGGAAAAAACCCTGACCACCAGCTAAGGCCCCTAATTCGTGGCTAAGTGGTAAAGGATGTGAGGATCCCATAACAACCAGGAGGTTGGCTTAGAAGCAGCCATCCTTTAAAGAAAGCGTAACAGCTCACTGGTCTAAACAAGGGTCTTTGCGCCGAAAATGTAACGGGGCTCAAGCCACGAGCCGAAGCTGTGGGTGTGCGCAAGCACGCGGTAGCGGAGCGTTCCATAGGCCTGTGAAGGAGTATGCGTGAGCAGCTCTGGAGGTATTGGAAGTGCGAATGCTGGCATGAGTAACGACAAACAGTGTGAGAGACACTGTCGCCGAAAGTCCAAGGGTTCCTGCGTAAAGCTAATCTGCGCAGGGTTAGTCGGCCCCTAAGGCGAGGCTGAAAAGCGTAGTCGATGGGAATGAGGTGAATATTCCTCAACCAGTGGGTAGTGACGGATCTCTTCCGTGGTGTGTTCTTATCGGATTGAACATGCCATCACGAGGTTCCAGGAAATAGCTCCCACATCAGACCGTACCCGAAACCGACACAGGTGGACTGGTAGAGTATACCAAGGCGCTTGAGAGAACTATGCTGAAGGAACTCGGCAATTTGCCTCCGTAACTTCGGGATAAGGAGGCCTCGTTCGTGGGCAACCATGGGCGAGGGGCACAAACTAGGGGGTGGCGACTGTTTAACAAAAACACAGGGCTCTGCTAAGCCGCAAGGCGACGTATAGGGTCTGACGCCTGCCCGGTGCCGGAAGGTTAAGAGGAGAGGTGCAAGCTTTGAATCGAAGCCCCGGTAAACGGCGGCCGTAACTATAACGGTCCTAAGGTAGCGAAATTCCTTGTCGGGTAAGTTCCGACCTGCACGAATGGCGTAACGATCTCCCCGCTGTCTCCAGCATAGACTCAGTGAAATTGAATTCCCCGTGAAGATGCGGGGTACCTGCGCTTAGACGGAAAGACCCCGTGCACCTTTACTATAACTTTACACTGGCATTCGTGCTTGCATGTGTAGGATAGGTGGTAGGCTATGAAGCAGGGGCGCCAGCCCATGTGGAGCCACCCTTGAAATACCACCCTTACGATCATGGATGTCTAACCGCGACCCGTCATCCGGGCCCGGGACAGTGTATGGTGGGTAGTTTGACTGGGGCGGTCGCCTCCCAAAGAGTAACGGAGGCGTGCGACGGTGGGCTCAGAGCGGTCGGAAATCGCTCGTCGAGTGCAATGGCATAAGCCCGCCTGACTGCGAGACTGACAAGTCGAGCAGAGACGAAAGTCGGCCATAGTGATCCGGTGGTCCGTTGTGGAACGGCCATCGCTCAACGAATAAAAGGTACGCCGGGGATAACAGGCTGATGATTCCCAAGAGTCCATATCGACGGAATCGTTTGGCACCTCGATGTCGACTCATCACATCCTGGGGCTGGAGAAGGTCCCAAGGGTTCGGCTGTTCGCCGATTAAAGTGGTACGTGAGTTGGGTTCAAAACGTCGTGAGACAGTTTGGTCCCTATCTGGCGTGGGCGTAGGAGAATTGAGAGGATCTGTCCTTAGTACGAGAGGACCGGGATGGACGTACCTCTGGTGGACCTGTTGTGGCGCCAGCCGCAGTGCAGGGTAGCTATGTACGGTCGGGATAACCGCTGAAGGCATCTAAGCGGGAAACCCACCTCAAGATGAGTTCTCCCTCGAAAGCCGTGGTAGACCACCACGTTGATAGGCCGGGTGTGGAAGCGGCGCGAGCCGTGCAGCTTACCGGTACTAATAGCTTGATCGGCTTGATCGCTCTCATTTATCAATACTCACAACGCAGCAAAGCTGCTCAATGTGAAAACCAAAGACCAATACATCTTGCCATGCTCATCACGACACTAACCTGTCGATGCGCATGTGCGTGCGATGCCCTGCATCATACGCATTCAGATTTTGCTTCGCCGGCCTGGTGGCACTAGCGAGGAGCCTCAACCCGATCCCATCCCGAACTCGGCCGTTAAACTCCTCAGCGCCGATGGTACTATGTCTCAAGACCTGGGAGAGTAGGTCGTTGCCAGGCCTGCAAAGCAAACTTCTCAATAAACCATGACAAACAACTCTAATACCTGCCGCGGGGTGGAGCAGCCCGGTAGCTCGTCAGGCTCATAACCTGAAGGCCGCAGGTTCAAATCCTGCCCCCGCAACCAA
>NZ_PUEJ01000022.1 GCF_002982075.1 Labrys okinawensis
TATTTTGCCGACGCCAATCCGGCCCAGGCCGGCAAGGATCGGGTCGAACTCTACAAATACTGGCTGTTCACGGGCCTGAAGGCCAAGGTGCCCGGCAATGCGGCCGAGCATCTCAGGCTGCATGGGCTGGGCCTGCTCGAATATCCGGCCGGGTTCGACTGGCGGGCCTATGGCAACCGGCCCGGCGTGACGCCCAGGCACCGCTGGGACCTGCTCTATCACCTCATCGTCAACGACGCGATCCCGGCCCATGAGATTCCGCTCGGGCCGAGCGGCGGGCCGGACTTCCTGCTGGCGCTGGCGGGGGCGTTGAAGGCGCGCAATCCCGAGCGTGCGGCCAGCCTCTATGCCTTTGTCGACCGCAAGAGCCCGCTCGGCCCGGCGGACCGGGAGCGCTGGGCCGATTGCCTGGCCGCGCGGGAGAACTGGCAGGAGGCGCTGCCGCTCTATCGCCAGGCGATCGACGCCGGCTCGATTCATGTGCAGACCGCGGTCAAGGCCATCGAGGCCGCCCTGAAGCTGCGCGAGCCGGAGCAGGCGGTGGAGGTGCTGCTCCAGACCCGGACGGCCTCCGGCGGCGACATCCGCTGGCGCGAGGCGCTGCGCCAGACCATCGAGGCCGCGTTCCGCGAAGCCTGGATGGCGGCCGAGGAGCTCTATGCCCGGGAGCGCCGCCAGGAGGCGGACGATGTCATGACCAAGGTGGTCGCCGACATCGCCGGCTGGTGGAACACCTTCGATCCGCCCGGCCCGCCGCTGCCGGCCACGCCCGATCAGCGTATCGTCATGCTGGCCAATGTGGATCTGCGGCAATGCACGCATTATCGCGTGACCCAGAAGATCGAGATCGCCAAGGTGGCCGGCCTCACGCTGGAGGTCTACACCCAGGCGGAGGTGGACGACTTCATCACCGCCATGCCGGGGGCCAGCGCCGCCATCTTCTATCGCCTGCCGGCCCTGCCTTCGAACATCCGGGCGATCTCGATCTGCCGGGCGCTCGGCATTCCCAGCTATTACGACATCGACGACCTGATCTTCGACGCCACCCATTATCCCGAGCCGATCGAGACCTATGGTGCCTCGGTCAGCAAGAACTTCTATCATTCGCTGCAGATGGGGGTGCCCCTGTTCCGGGCGGCGCTGGCCATGTGCGACTACGGCATCGCCTCCACCACCCTGCTCGCCGGCTATATGGAGAAGCTGGTGCGCACCGGGCGCTGCTTCGTGCTGCCCAACGGCATCGACAGCCATGACGCCGACCATTTCCGGCAGGCCATCCCGCGCGTGCGCCGCAACGAGGATGTCGTGCTGTTCTACGGCTCGGGCACCAAGGCGCACAATGCCGACTTTCTCGACCTGGTGGGCGGGCCGCTGCTGAACCTGATGGAGCGCCACGCCAATGTGCGCCTGATGGTGGTGGGCTATCTGTCGCTCGACGGGCGTTTCGACGCGGTGCGCGAGCGCATCACCCAGCTCGAATGGACCCGGGACGTGCAGTCCTATTGGTCCTTGCTGGCCGAGGCGGACATCAACATGGCCGTGCTCGTGCCGGGGCCGACCACCAACGGCAAGAGCGAGATCAAATGGCTGGAGGCGGCCGCCTTCAACGTGCCCTCGGTGGTCAGCGCCACCCACCGCTACGAGGAAGTGCTCGAAGACGGCGTCGACGCCTTTCTGGCGCGCACGCCCGAGGAGTGGGAGGCGGCGCTGGAGAGCCTGATCCGCTCGCCCGAGCGCCGCCGGGCCATGGCCGAGGCGGCGCGCGCCAAGGCCGTGAGCGTCTACAGTCTGGAGCGCAATGGCGAGCGGTTCAAGGAACTGCTGGCGCCGGCCTTCAACCGCAGCGACACCCGGCTGCAGGTCTCCCGGCGCAAGAAGCGCATCCTGTTCTTCAACATCTTCTTCCCGCCGCAGACCATCGGCGGCTCGACCCGGGTCATCCGGGACAATATCGACAGCTTCATCGGCTCGAACTTCGCCACCGAATGCGATTTTGCGGTGATGACGTCGGACAATGACAACCGCAAGCCCTATCAGCTCAAGGTCGAGAACTATAAGGGGATCCCGGTCTTCCGGGCCAATTCCCCGATCGAGGACATCCAGGAGTGGCGTCCCTTCAACGAGCGCTACGGGCGGCTGTTTGCCCGCGTGCTGGAGTTCTGGCGGCCCGATCTGGTGCATATCCATTCGCCGCAGCGCGGGAGCGCCTCGCTGATGACCACCTGCATCCGGGCGGGCGTGCCCTATATCAACACCATCCATGACGGCTGGTGGGTCTCCGACTACAATTTCCTGACCGATGTCACCGGGGCGCCGGTCGAGCCGGAGGAGGCGCTGCCCTCCAGGCCGCCCTTCGGCAAGTCGATCGGGCGCTCGCTCGAGCGGCGGCGGCGCCTGCGCCTCCTGCTCGAACGCTCCGCCGCCATCCTGGGGGTCTCGGATGCGTTCACGCAGATCATGCATCGCTCCGGCTACCCGGCGACGCGGTCGGTGCCCAATGGCGTGCCGGCGATGGAGCGGGTGCGCAAGACCCGCTCCGCCAATGGCAAGGTGCGCCTGGTCCAGGTCAGCGGCGAGACCCACCACAAGGGCTTCCATCTCGTGCAGGCCGCCTTCAAGCAGGGGCGCTTTGCCAATCTGGAACTGACGATCGTCGATCATCAGCGCTTCGGGGGCCCGGTGCTGGAAACGCGCTGGGGCGAGACGCGGGTGCGCTTCGTGGGCAAGACCAAGCAGGAAGACATGCACACGCTCTACGCCCAGCAGGACGTGCTGCTGGTGCCCTCGGTCTGGCCCGAAAGCTTCGGCCTGGTCTCGCGCGAGGCCACGGCCGCGGGCCTGTGGGTGATCGCCTCCGACCGCGGGGCGATCGGGGAAGGCATCGAGCATGGCGTCAATGGCTGGGTGCTGGACGTGGCCAGCATCGAACCCTTGTTGAGCACGCTCGAGGAGATCGACGCTTCGCCCGAGCGCTATCTGGATTCGCCGCCGGCCCTGGCGGTCAAGCCCCGCACCGCCGCGGACCAGGCGCGCGACCTGATCGCGATCTATCGCGACATCCTCAGGCGCCCGCCCGAACAGCAGCCCTGGCCCTACTTCATGACCGGCGACTTCGTGGAGGACGAGGATGCCAGCCAGGAAGACCGCGACTGGCTGAAGGGCAAGCGCAAGACCTTCTTTGCCGACTTCGGCAGCGACAGGGCAGGCAGCAAGCAGGAAGTGTAGGAATTGCGTTCTGCGGGCGGGTCTTCTCGAACGCCGCCGGGCATAGGGGGAGTGGAAGGCGTTGGAAGGGGTGGTTCTGGACACGCTCAGGGGAACGGCGGAGGGCGGCGGGCCGCTATGGGGCCGGTTCGATCCGGACTGGTACCGGCGGACCTATCCCATGGCCGCCGGGGAAGCGGATCCGCTGGCCTTCTATCTCAGCCAGGGCGCGAGGCTCGGGCATTCGCCCAACCGGTACTTCGACGAGGCTTTCTATGTCGGCGAGCACGAACAGGTCGCCCAGGCGGTCGCCGAGGGACGGGTCGCCTGCGGTTTCGAGCACTATTGTTTGAGCGGGCGAGACGAGCGCCCGGCGCACTGGCTGTTCGAACCGGGCTTCTACCGCCAGCTCCACAAGGATCTGACCGATGCCGCCCTGGCCAAGGGAGGCTTTGCCAATCTCTACGACCATTATCTGAAGCGGGGCGCCCAGGAAGGAAGGCAGGCCCATCTGTTGTTCTCGCCCCAGATCTATCGCCGGCACATGGCCGACACCGCCGGCCATCCCGTCCCGGACGGCATGGGCGCCTTCCAGCATTATCTCACCTGGATCGAGGAAGACGGGGGCGATGTTCCCACCACGCCCTATTTCGATGCCGCCTGGTATTTCCTGCACTATCCCGAGGTCGAGCAGGCCGTCGCCGAGCGGCGGTTCAAGAGCGCGCTGCACCACTATCTGTCGAACCCGGAGCCGTCGGCCTTCGACCCGCTCGAATATTTCCGCGAGCGCTTCTACATCGAACGCTACAGCGACATCGAAAAGGTCATCGGCCGGGGCAAGTGGTTCCGCAACGCCTATCTGCATTTCCTGCGCTATGGCCAGCACGAACTGCGCAACCCCACCAGCTTCATCAATCTGCAATATTACTGGGCCCGCCGCTCCAGCGTGGTGGTCAATGCCGAACTGGCCAAGGTCGTCGAGCCCTTCGCCCATCTCCTCACCGTCGGCCTCCTGAAGGGGCTGGCCTTCGCGCCGACCGGCGCCCCCATCGACGTGCCGGAGAAGCAGGCCCGCGCCCTGTTCCTCAGCCATGCCGAGAACATGGCGCCCCAGCATGCGCGCCGGCCGATCGACTTCACCCTCCAGGGCCCGGCGCAGGTCTGCGTCATTGTGGTGGTGCACAACCACCTGGCCATGACCCTGATGACGCTGGCCTCGCTGCGCGACAATTACGCCGGCACCATCCAGCTCATCCTGGTCGACTCCGGCTCGAGCGACGAGGTCAGGCAGATCCAGCGCTATGTCAGGGGCATGGTCCATCTGCGCTTCGAGACCAATATCGGCTTCATTCACGCCTGCAACAGCGCGCTGCTGCATGCGAACGCCCCCGCCATCCTGTTCCTGAACAATGATGTCAGGCTGTCCACCGGGGCGGTCGCCGCCGCCCTGGCGCGGCTGGAGAGCGATCCCAAGATCGGCGTGGTCGGCGCCAAGGTGATCCGCACCAATGAAAAGCTGCAGGAGGCCGGCTGCATCATCTGGCGGGACGGCAAGACCAACGGCTATATGCGGGACTGGGCCCCGCTCAGCCCGGAAGCCAATTTCGTGCGCGACGTCGATTTCGTCTCCGGGGTCTTCCTGATGGCGCGCGCCGATCTGGTCGCCCGCATCGGCGGCTTCGACCCGCAATTCGCCCCCGCCTATTACGAGGACGCGGACCTGTGCCTGCAGGTGTGGCAGGAAGGCTACCGCGTCGTCTACGACCCCAATGCGGTGGTCTATCACTACGAATATGGCAGCTCGCGCGATTCGGGCGCGGCGTTCGGGCTGATGCACAAGAACCAGAAGGCCTTCCACGCCAAACACCTGCAGGCCCTCAAGCATCGTTTTGCCAACACGCCGGAAGCCCTGCTGGAGGCGCGTTTTGCCGGCAGGACCCAGCCCAAGATCCTCTATATCGAGGATTATATCCCCCTGCGCAGCCTGGGGGCGGGGGCGGTGCGCAGCAACGACCTCATCCGCGTGATGGCCGGAATGGGCTATCAGGTCACGGTCTTCCCGGTGCACGGAACAGCGGCGCCGCTCGCCGAAATCTATGCGGACTTTCCCGACACTGTCGAAATCATTCACGACCTCAATCATCATGACTTCAACAAGTTCATCAACGACAGGAAGACTTATTTCGACTGCATCTGGATCTGCCGGGCCCACAACCTGAATTTTCTGCACGGGTACCTGGAAGAGCTCAAGCTGAACCCGAACAAGACGAGCATCGTCCTCGATACGGAGGCGATCTTCTCGCTGCGCGAGGAATTGCAGGCCCGGCGCGAAAACCGGCCCTTCAATCTCGGCGAGGCCATGGCCCGCGAGTTCAAGCACGGCCATTTCTGCCAGGAAATCGTCACCGTCAGCCCCGCCGAAGCAGCCGTCCTAAGCGAGTTCGGCTTTCC
>NZ_PUEJ01000002.1 GCF_002982075.1 Labrys okinawensis
GTGCGCGGCTCGCGATAGATGAAGAGCTGGTCGTCCGCGCGCAGATAGATGTTCTCGCGCGGATTGGAGACCAGGGAGGTCAGGCTTTCCACGCCCGTGCGCGAGCCGCGCGTCAGGCGCACGAAGAGGTCGTGGGCGGCTGCCTGCGGACCGCCGGCGAGGGCGATCGCATCGAGCACGCGCGTGCCCTTGACGGCAAGGGGGAAGCGGCCGCCCTGGCCGACTTCGCCTGAGACCGTGACGAGATTGGCGGCATTCTGGGTGAGGGTGACGAGCACCTGCGGCTCGATCGCCTTGGAGGACAAGGCGCTGACGATGGCCTGCCCGACCTGGGCGGGCGTACGGCCGGCGGCAACGACGCTACCGGCATAGGGCACGTTGATGCGCCCGCCGCGATCGATCTGCTGGGGCGGCAACTGCACGCTCTTGCTGCCGGCGCTGCCGGTGGCGTCGGCGGTGCCGAACAGGCCTCCCGAGCTGGCCTCGAAGATCGAGACCGATACCATGTCGCCCACGCCCAGCGTGCCGCTCGAGGGCGGGCCGCCTGCCGCGAAACTGCCGAGGAAACCGGTCGGCCGATGCCGCGACAGCACGGCGACCGTTTCGGCGTTGACGTCGAAGATGGAATAGGGGCTGGCGACAGCACGCCCCTGCGCACCGCCATTCTGCTGACGGCTCAGAATGGTTTTGGCCGTGGGACCCGCATTCGGCAGGCTGGAACAAGCCGCAAGGCCGGCGGTGATCAGGAGAATGATTGGAATACGCAGCACTTCGACATCACTCGCTTTTCAACGGCACCATTCTTTTTCCCATCACTGACGGACCGGAACAAGCTTTGATGCTTTTCGTGGTAAAGATCTCTGTTCAGAAAGAGGTAACATTTGCCCAAACATCAGCTTCCTTCGAACTTTTCGTACCGATGCCGATGAAATGAACATCATAACTTCGGACCCGATTCGCCTTCCATCCAGCCCGCCTTGGAGACTTGTTACGCTCGGGCTTACTCACACTCCTCGCTCCCCATTACCCCATATTTCCACTTCCGTTTCGGTCTCCCGAAAGGTAAGTAGGAGCCATAGGGATTGGCGGAGGGCTCTGGCAGTGCCAACCGAAGGAGGCTGCAGGGCAGCCTGCGCCAATTTGCAAACTTTCCGTGATAATGCAACAGAAATTGCGCTCGCCATGGCAGCCATCCTGTCACGGAATCTACATATTAGATTCCCCTGCGTGAAACTTTCCTTAATTCTTAACCCGCTTTTTTCCACTTCCATCAAGAAAAGAAAAAGGCATTCTTACAATATACTGACAATCATCGGTGAGAATTCCGCCCGAACTCGCCTGAAGGAAAACTCGACTGAGAACTGCAAGGATTCGACGCCTGCTGGAGATAGGGAGATTACTCCTTTAGCAGTAGAGACCCCTTCTTTGCTGTCGCCATTTTCGCAAGCCCGTGTCGCGCCATTCCGCTTGGAACAGCACCCGGCCATATCTTGGGGATCGAGGCCCCGATCCAGGTCAGGGGCCACCTGATGCGCGCGCGCCTGCCCCCCTCCTCGCACCCGCCGTCCATCATGCGCATCCCTGGCGCATTGTGCGCCGGCCCCGCCTCTCCGTTACCGGGGTCATGCTGATGGATCGGTCCTGGTTGCCGCGCCCCGGTAGCGTTGTCGGCCTGCCCCTGGTCACCCTGCTGCGCTTTCCGGATCTGGGCGAGCTATTGCCGGACTATCGGCTAGTGGCGCTGGAGCGGGCAGGAGCAAGGGTGGACGCCGTCGCCGGCTGGGGCCGCAAGCTGCCGGCCCGCTGGGCAAGGCATGCGGCCGCCAGGCTGGCCCGCCCCTTTTTTACGCTGGAAGACGGATTCTTGCGCTCGGTCGGCCTGGGCAAGAGCGGGGCCGCGGCCGTTTCAGTGGTGATGGATGACCTCGGCGTCTATTACGACGCCCGTACGCCATCGCGGCTCGAACACGAATTGGCGCGGGGGGATTTTAGCGAGTCGCGGCCGCGCGCTACCGCTCTGCGCGAAGAGATCGTGCATCGGCGGCTGACCAAATATAACCATCTTCCCGATAGAACGCCGGAACTCGGGCCGCGCGAAAACCGGCGCATTCTGCTGGTGGAGCAGGTCGCGGGCGACATGTCGATTGCCGGCGCGTGCGCCGACAGGACGAGCTTCGCCGCCATGCTGGCCGACGCCCTTGCCATCCCGAGCGCCCAGATCATCATCCGCTCGCATCCGGATGTGATGGCGGGCCGAGCCCAGGGCAGTTTCACGGGTCTGGCGGCCGCCGCCCATCTGCGCAGGCTCGACGATGCCGTTTCGCCCCATGCCGTGCTCGACGAGGTCGACGAGGTCTGGACCGTGTCGAGCCAGCTCGGCTTCGACGCCCTTCTGCGCGGTCTGCCGGTGCGGTGCTATGGCGTGCCCTTCTATGCAGGGTGGGGGCTGAGCGAGGACCGGCCGGTATTGACCGCTGCCCGCGAAGCCCTGGCCCGCCGCCGCCGGGCGCGGATCGGGCCTGCACTGGACGTGGTCGATCTCGTCGACGCCGCCCTGATCCGCTATCCGCTCTACGCCGATCCGATCACGGGCCGCGCCGTCGGCCCGGAACAGGCGATCGCCAGGCTGCAAGGCTGGCGCGCCCATGCCGGGCGCTGGCGCGGAGAGACCGAGGCAGTGGCCATCAAACGGCATAAACGGCCGATACTTAGGCGCTATTGCGCGGCCCCGGGCGGCACGCTTCGCTTCAGCGCCACCGCGACCGGCAAGGTACGCCAGCTCAGCTGGGGCCTGCCGCCCTTCTCCGTCGGCGGAGCCTCGGCGATTACGGTCGAGGACGGCTTCCTCAGATCGGTCGGCCTGGGCTTTCCCGGCACCGTGCCGATCTCCCTGTGTTTCGACGCCAGCGGCATCTATTATGACGCCACCGCCGCCAGCGACCTCGAAACCCTGCTGGAGACCGGCACGTTTCCCGCCGAACTCACCGAGCGCGCCGCCCGTCTGCGCCAGGCGATCCTGCAAGCCGGCCTGACCAAGTACAATCTGAGCAGCGATGTGCCCGAAGCGATCTATCGGCAGGCGCGGGGCCGGCGGCGCGTGCTGGTGGTCGGGCAGGTACCGGGCGATCAATCCCTCAGGCTCGGCCTTCCCAGCCAGGCCAGCAACCTCGAATTTCTCCAGGCCGTCCGCCACGAATGCCCCGATGCCTTCATCGTCTTCAAGGAGCACCCCGATCTGGTGGCCGGCAAACGGCCGGGCCTGAGCGATCGCAAGGCGGCCGGCGCCCTGGCCGATCATCTGGCCGTGTCGGGCGATGCGGCGGCCTGGATCGACTTTGCCGACGAGGTGCATGTACGCACCTCGCTGACCGGATTCGAGGCTTTGCTGCGGAACAGGCCCGTGATCTGCCACGGAGCGCCCTTCTTTGCGGGCTGGGGCCTGACGACCGACCGCGTCGCCATATCCCGCCGCAGGCGCCGGCGCTCGCTCGACGAATTGGTGGCCGCCGCCCTCATTCTCTATCCGACCTATCTGCACCCCGTTCGGGGACTGCCGATGGAAGCCGAAGACGCGGTGGCCTGGCTGAGTGCGGCGCGCCAGGCTCCCGGCGGCCGGACCAACCCTTTGCGCCGAATCATACGTTGGTGGCCCCGCAATGCAGTTCCTCTTTGACGTATCGCGGCACCTGCGCCGGCTCATTCGCACCACGCCCACCGGCATCGACCGGGTCGATGCCGCTTATATCCGGCTTCTGCCCGATCTCGCCGGTGAGGTCACCTTCGTGGCCAAGATGCCCGGCTTCAACGGCCTGCGGCGCGTCGACAGGCTTCTGCCGTCTGCGGCCTATTCGGCCGGCCAGGGCTTGGACGTCGAAAAGGATCGTATCTACACCGAGTTGGCCGATTATCTCGCCATGCCGGCATGGCCCTCCGAGCGCGGCTGCCGGCGCCTTGCTGAAACCGATCGGGCGGAACCTTCCGCCGCCCGGGTGGCGTTCACCGGCATGCGGCAGGTCTTCGGCACTCGGGATCTGCCCCTGAGCCTGCGCGGATCGGTGTATCTCAATACCTCACACTCAGGCTTGGAAAACACTCTCAAGATCCAGGAAATGAGGCGGCGCGGCGCACGCATCGTCGCGATGCTGCATGATCTCATTCCCGTCGATTTTCCGGAATTCTGCCGCGAAGGCGAGGCTGCCAAGCACCACCGCCGCATGCTCTCTTTGCTGCAGCATGCCGATCTGATCATCGCCAACTCGGCCTATTCGCGCGACCGTTTCGCCGCCTGGCTGGCGACCGTGGCCCCGCGGGGCGAGCTCCGGCCCGCCGCGCCGCCCATCGTGGTCGTCCCACTGGCCGTCGAGAACGAATTCCTGACACGTGACGCCTTGCGGCCGCCGCCATCGCCAATTCCGTATTTCGTCTGTCTCGGCACGATCGAAGCCCGCAAGAATCACGCTCTGCTTCTCCTGCTCTGGCGCCGCCTTGCCGAGAAGCTCGGCGCTGCCTGCCCGCGCCTGGTCCTGGTGGGACGCCGAGGCTGGAAGGTCGATCAGGTCCTGGATCTATTGACCCATGCCGCACCGCTGGCCCGCCATGTCGTGGAAGTGGCCGATCTCAGCGACCCGGCCGTCGCCTCTCTGATCGCTGGCGCGCATGGCCTGGTACAGCCCTCGCTGGTGGAGGGTTTCGGACTGCCGATCCTGGAAGCCAATGCCCTCGGCGTGCCGGTCATCGCCTCCGATATTCCCGCTCACCGCGAAGTGGCCGAACTCGCCGGCCATCACGGCATCAGCCTGGTCGATCCGATCGACTTGCCGCAATGGATGGGTGCCGTTACGGCACTGGCCTCGGACCGTTTCGAGCTCAGCACCCGTGTCGCCCTTCCCTCCTGGCGGGACCACGTGCGGCAAGCGCTCGATGTCGTACGGGATCATTTCGGCCCTGCAAATTCCTCCGCTCACGCGACCCCGAAAAACAACTTAGCCAGCACGAGGCCCGTCTGAGGCGGGCCACCGCATCATACCGCCTGCCCCAACGAAATTTTTCCACTTGAGATACAATTTTCTACTACATAAAATCGCCTTTCCATAAAACTCCTTTGAGATTACAGACAAATCATCTTACCTTATGAAACTCAGATCGGCCCCGCACCTTGGGGCACCCATTGATCTAAGGACGTTATTTCCTCACCAACTGTTGCATCAAAGCTACAGACTCGTGTTTAGAAAGCTGGCATGGTGTCTTCACCTTTAGGAGTAACGCATATGAGAATCTCTGCAGCAGCAATTGCTCTCCTGCTCACGTCGACGGCAGCCATCGCTGCCGATCTTGCGCCTGCGCCCGTCGAGCCTGTGGCACCGGTTGTCGTTCCGTTCTCCTGGACGGGCTTCTACGCCGGTGCGAACGTCGGCTATGCTTTCGGCGGTCGCGATACGGTCGGCATCCACGATCCCGCTTTCCTCGGCGATCTCGGCAAGCTGACGGCCAAGGGTTTCCTTGGCGGCTTGCAGGCGGGCTATAACTATCAGTTCGACAACATCGTGGTCGGTATCGAAACCGACTTCCAGGGCGCCCAGATCAAGGACACCGTGCATGGTGTGGTCGCCGGCGAACCTGGCCGCGCTCGCTCGGACATCAAGTGGTACGGCACCCTGCGCCCGCGCATCGGTTATGCCTATGACCGCTTCCTGATCTACGCCACCGGCGGTCTGGCCTATGGCAACATCGACTACAAGCTCAGCTATAACGGCGCGTCGTTCAGCGACAGCAACACCAAGGTCGGCTGGACGGCCGGCGCCGGTCTCGAATATGCCTTCACCGACAATCTCTCGGGCCGCGTCGAATATCAGTATGTGAATTTCGGCAGCTACACGGTGCGCGGTGCCGGTACCCTCCACTCCAAGGCCTCGCCGGACTTCCACGCCGTGCGTCTCGGTGTGAACTACAAGTTCTGAACCGCCGCTGCTGTATCAGATCTCATTGCATCAACGGGGGCAGGTTTGCCCCCGTTTTTGTTTGCTGGAGCATGCCAAGGCTTCGAAAAGGCCGACTCGTGAAGGGCTCGGTTCGATAGGTCGATCTTTTGGAGCAAAGTGCGATTGCGTCGAACTTCGTGTGAGCTGCATGGCCAGCGCGGGCCGATCGACGAGGGCCTTTTCAAGCTCGCTCAGTCAAGCGCTGCCGCTCATTGTGTTGCCGGCAATAGACAGGTAGGTGGGCGAATCCATTGCCGCCGCCTCGGAACACCGCCCAGGGATTGTCGCAAAAGTCCTACAGAGTGATTTCAAGCCGATTTCGGCACACGTACAGGGGCTTTTTTCGGCAGTTCCACCACATTGTCGTCGATGCGGCCGATCAGGTTGCGGATGGTCAGATCAAAGTAACGGCTCAGATAATAGGAGCCGTTGATCTGCGTCTCCGTCACCATGTGACTGATGAAGGCGTCCCTCGCCGCCGCATTGGGAAGGAAGGGAGCGCACCAGAATTGCTTGAGCTTGCCCTCGTCGCCATGGGCGACAAGGCCGTCAATGGCATAATGCGCATTTCCCAGCACGAATACGGGACAATTGCGCTGCAGCGCCAGAATGCCCGTGGTGCTGTTGACCGTGATCATGCCGCGGGCATGCCGGATCAGCAGTCCCGTCGGTCCGTCATCGATCAAGGAAACCCGGTCCGCCACCCCCGCCAGCTTGGCGAGCTGTGCCACGAAGCGATGATAAGGCCGGTGCCCGCGGTCGAGCGGATGGGCCTTGAAGGCAAGGCGGGTGCCCGGCGGCGCGTGCTTGGCAAAGGAGCGGATCGTGGCCTCGATCATGCGTTCCATGGTCCAGCCGGCGCCATGGACCCGCAATTGCAGGTCATCATGCACCTGGAGGGCCGCGACAAAATATTTACGGTCGAAATTGTCGACGAGGTCGATGATCTTCTTCGCATTGTTCCAGCGATCGGTGTATTTGCGAACGGCATTGCGGCTCCAGAGCACCGCCTCTCCAAGCAAGGAGCGCTCGCGGTGATGGGAGTATTGCCGGAACACCACACTGCCTGCCGACATCGCCAGATAATATTTGAAAGCCCACCATGCCATGGGCTTGAAGCTCGTGGCCGGGATCGTCACCGGCGCCTCGACAGAGGCCACTTTATTGCGGTCATAGGCCGACAGCACGCGCGGCAGCAGGGAAGCGGCATTGTTGCCCTCCCGTTCGGCCGTCACATAATCGGGCCGCAGATAACCTTCTTCCAGGCACCAGACATCGACGCCGAGCTCTCGGCACAGAGCGACCGCAACCTGGTGATAGGGGCGCTGATCGCCGAACAGGATGACCTTGTCCGGCTTCTGACCAAGCAGGAATTGCGAGAACCAGCCCCGCCAGGCCGTCAGGCTGTCGGAAAACATCACGAACGGAATCCGCCGCGAATAGAGGCGGTCTCCAAGATTGAAATTGATCTTGAGAACTCTGTCGCCGCGCGCCAGGAGCGATTGCGCAAGCTCGGAAAAAAAGGGCCCTACCGGTCCCTGGAGCAGCACAATGAACTTGGGACGCAGCATCGGTAATCCGATAATTGATTCAGTTAAAACAGCTTATACATATTGATAGTTCTTATCGCAAATATGTACATACCGCTGATTTGACAGGTTACCGCTTAGGCAGGCATCGGAGCGTCGAATCCGTTTCGATACCGAATAGGGCGCCGCACATTATCGGCACCGCATCGTTCCTGCTTTGAGCGCGAGATCGGCCTTGAGTTGGCCCAGAGGGCTGAGGCTTGCACGGCCTCCTTGACGGTGGTGGTCCCGCCATATTAGGAAATGCGTGCAGCGACCAGTCATGACGCTGCCGTAGGCGTTACCGTCATCCAACGCGTCCTTCGTCGAGAGGGTCCCAGCAGGGGGATCTCGATTCAACAGGGCGCCACGGTCATGCCATTTGCCTGCTCCGCGTTTCCGTCTTCCTCTGGGGCTGCCATCCCGGCGCGGCTCGCCGCCGCCGTGATGCCTGCTGCCCGGCTGGGAATGCGGGCGGTCCGCTGCCTCGGGCGCAGCGGCGGCGTTTCCGTGCCCTCGGTTCAACGGAGACGCAACACCCATGAAGATGACCGGCAACACCATCCTCATCGCCGGCGGCACCAGCGGCATCGGCCGCGCGCTCGCCGAAGCCTTCCACCAGCGCGGCAACCGCGTCATCGTGACGGGGCGGCGCCAAGACCTGCTTGACCGGATCACGGCAAGCCGGCCCGGCATGGCGGGGCTGCCGCTCGACCTCACCGATCCCGCTTCCCTGTCGCACCTCGCAAACGAGGTTCGCAGGCATTATCCCGACCTCAACATGCTGGTCGCCAATGCCGGCATCTCACGGGCGGAGGACATGGCGGCGGACGGCTGGGATGTCGGCGATGCCGAGGCGATCGTGGAGACCAACATCCTGGGCGTATTGCGGGTGACGGCCGCGCTCCTGCCCATCCTGAAGGGACAGGCGGATGCGACGATCATGGCCACCAGCTCCAATCTTGCCTTCGTGCCCCGCGCCGACTTTCCGGCCTATTGCGCCAGCAAGGCGTTCCTGCATTCCTGGCTGCAGTCTCTGCGACACCAGCTTCGCAAGGTGCCCGTCGAGGTGCTCGAACTGGCACCGCCCTACGTGCAGACCGAACTCACCGGCCGCCAGCAGGCCTTCGATCCCCGCGCGATGCCCATCGACAGCTATGTCACCGAGGTGATGCGATTGCTCGACCGGGGCGACCATCCCCGAGGCGAGGTGCTGGTCGAACGTGACCGCGCTCGCCGCTGGGCCGAACGGGATGGCCGCTACGATGCGATCTTTACCGCCATGAACCCGGACTGAACCAACGGTTCATCCCATCGCCTGCAACCGAAGCGCCTTGCCGCCCGGGACCATCTCGAGCGGCTGCAGATCATCGCAAAAGGGAGAAATGGCGCACCCAGCACGATTCGAACGTGCGACCTTTGCCTTCGGAGGGCAACACTCTATCCAGCTGAGCTATGGGTGCGTCGATTGCCCTTCTAGCCGATCGTTCCACATCCTGCAATCGCCGCCTGCGATTCTCCCGGCGATTTCCTGCCCGGTCAGCCGAAGGTCTTGCGCGGGTCCAGCGCATCGCGCACGGCTTCCCCCACCAGGATCAGCAGCGACAGCAGCAATGCCGTCACCGTGAAGCCGGAGATGGTGAGCCAATAGGCATTGGGCCTGGCCTGCGCCTGCTTGAGCAGTTCGCCGAGCGAGGCGGTGCCCGGAGGCAGGCCGAGGCCGAGATAGTCCAGCGCCGTCAGGGTCGAGATGGCGCCCGAGAGAATGAAGGGCAGCATGGTCAGCGTGGCCACCGTCGCGTTGGGCAGCAGATGCTTGATCATGATGGTGGTGTCGGACAGCCCGAGCGCCTTGGCCGCCCGCACATATTCGAGATTGCGGGCGCGCAGGAACTCGGCACGGACCACCGCCACCAGCGCCATCCAGGAAAACAGTAGGAGGATGCCGAGCAGTACCCAGAAGCCCGGCGCCAGCACCGCCGAGATGATGATGAGCAGATAGAGCGAGGGAATGCTGGTCCAGATCTCGATGGCGCGCTGGAAGATCAGGTCGACCCAACCGCCGAAATAGCCCTGCACCGCGCCGGCAGCCACGCCGATGAGCGAGGAAAAGAAGGTGAGGATCAGGCCGAAGAGCAGGGAAATCCGGGTACCGTAGATGATGCGGGCCAGTACGTCGCGGCCGGTATCGTCGGTGCCAAGCCAGTTCCATTCGATGTCGCGGCAGGTCGTCCCGCCGACAGCCAGGGCGGCCTCGCGGCACTGGTCGTCGCCCAGCGCCCAGGTGGGCGGCGAGGGCACGCCGCCGGCCGGCGGATTCTTGTTGATGGTCTGCGGACCATAGCGAATGGGGGCCCAGAGCACGAAGGCACCGCGATCGGCCAGCAGCTTGACGAGGTAGGGATCGCGGAAATTCGCCGGTCCCGGCAGGTCTCCGCCGAGATCGGTCTCGTCATAATCGACGAAGACCGGCGTAAAGACCTGTCCTTTGTCGATGATCAGCAGGGGCTTCTCGTTGGCGATGAATTCGGCGAACAGCGACAGGATGAAGAGGGCGAGAAAGAGCCAGAACGACCAGTAGCCGCGCCGGTTGGCCTTGAAATTGTTGAGGCGCCGCCGGTTGAGAGGCGACAGTTTCAGCCAACCCCGCCTGGTTTGGATGGCAGCCTCCATCTCAAACCTCTCGCGCTTCGAAGTCGATGCGCGGATCGACGAACATATAGATCAGGTCGGTGGCCAGATTGATGACGAGAGCCACCAGCGCCAGGATATAGATGGAGGCCAGCACCACGGGATAGTCGCGGTTGACAACCGATTCATAGTTCAGCCGGCCCAGGCCATTGAGCTCGAAGGTCTGCTCGATCAGCAGCGATCCGGTGAACAGCGCCGAGATGAAGGCGGCGGGAAAGCTCGCGATCACGATCAGCATGGCGTTGCGGAAGACATGGCCGTAGAGCACCCGGCGCGGCGACAGCCCCTTCATGCGCGCCGTCAGCACATATTGCTTGCGGATCTCGTCGAGGAAGGCGTTCTTGGTCATCATCGTCAGCGTGGCGAAGGCCGAGACTCCCATGGCGATCAGCGGCAGCGTCATGTGCCAGGCATAGTCGGCGATCTTGCCCCACAGCGACAATTCGTTCCAATTGTCGGAAACAAGCCGGCCGTTGGGAAAGATCTGCCAGAAGGCGCTGCCGGCGAACAGGGTGATCAGCAGGATGCCGAGGGTGAAGCCGGGGATGGCGTAGCCGACGATGATGACCGCGCTGGTCCAGCCATCGAAGAAGGAGCCGTCCTTGATGGCCTTGCGGATGCCCAGCGGTATCGAGATCGCATAGGAGAGCAGCATCACCCACAGGCCGATGGAGATCGAGACCGGCAATTTCTCGGCAATCAGCGTGGTGACAGGCGTATCGCGGAAATAGCTCTGGCCGAAGTTGAAGGTGGCGTAGTTCTTGATCATCAGCCAGAACTGCTCGTAGACCGGCTTGTCGAAGCCATATTGCTTGCGCAGGCTGGCGATGAAGGCGGGATCGAGCCCCTGGGAACCGCGATATTGCGAGGCGCCGGCATTGAAGCTCGGCGCCGGCCCGCCGATGTCGCCCCCGCCCCCGGCATTGCCCGACAGCATCGACACCATGCGCTCCACCGGACCGCCGGGCACGATCTGGATGATGGCAAAGGAGATCAGCATGATGCCGAACAAGGTCGGCACGATCAGCGCGAGGCGGCGCAGGACATAGGCGAGCAAATCGACGTTCCGGGTTGGCCTGTCGAACCTAGAGGAGAATCAGGGCGATGGGAATCCTGGCGGGACGCGGAACACCCCTCATCCGGCTGCCGCCACCTTCTCCCGCAAGGGGAGAAGGCACCTTGTTCGGATTGCGTATCGCTTTCGCGCTGCCCAACGTCGAACGGCCTTAGACCATTGCTCCCCTTCTCCCCTTGCGGGAGAAGGTCCCGGCAGGGGGATGAGGGGTGATCCACAGCCCCCTCACATCCTGAATTCGCTGCCCAGATAGAGCCGGCGGGCTTCGGGATTGTCGATGATCTCCTGCGGCGTGCCCTGGGTCAGTACATGGCCCGAATGGATGATGTAGGCCCGGTCGATCAGGGCCAGGGTCTCGCGCACATTGTGGTCGGTGATCAGCACGCCGATGCCGCGATTGGTCAGATGGCGCACCAGGGTCTGGATGTCGCCGACCGCGATCGGATCGATGCCGGCGAAAGGCTCGTCCAGCAGCATGAAGGACGGACGGCCAGCCAAAGCGCGCGCGATTTCCACGCGCCGGCGTTCGCCGCCCGAGAGCGCGATGGAGGCCGTCTTGCGCAGGCGGCCGATCTTGAACTCCTCGAGCAATTCGTCGAGCTGGCGCTCGCGCTCGGCCTTGTTCGGCTCAACGATTTCGAGAACGGCGCGGATATTCTCCTCGACGTTCAGGCCGCGGAAGATCGAGGCCTCCTGCGGCAGATAGCCGATGCCGAGCCGGGCGCGCCGATACATCGGCAGTGTCGTGACGTCATGGCCGTCGAGTTCGATGCGGCCATGGTCCGGCGGCACCAGGCCGGTGATCATGTAGAAGACCGTGGTCTTGCCGGCGCCATTCGGACCGAGCAGGCCGACAGCCTCGCCGCGACGAACCTCGAGGCTGACGTCGCTCACGACCGTGCGCTTACCATAGGTCTTGGCAATCGACACCACCGAGAGCGTGCCCTCGACACTGACGGCCGGCCCTGCTTCATCGCCGTCAGCCGCGTATTGCACCATCTCGCTCATGCCTGGCCCGCACTCTTCCTGCGGCATCGGGCCCGATGCCGCGTTTTCCTGTTATCACGCCGTCCTGCCGAAAACCGGCATGCATCGCGCATCCCGGTGTCCGATGACAGCTTTGCCGCCTGCCGGTGAATATCTCGTTCATCGGGCAAAAACATGCTGCCCCAGAGCAAAGCGCGTTCAGGCGTGAACGCTTGTTTGCTCTAGCTCTTTGTTTCGATGCGTCTTTGCGATTCTTGGTGACTGCATCTAATCGCAAAACGCTATAGCGTTCCGCTCTGGCGACGGCACGTCCGTGGATCAACACTTCTGGTCGCCCGAGACGAAATGGCCGGTGGTGCCGCCGGTGACGGTGGCACGGCCGGTCTGGGTGTTGACCACCAGCTTCTTGCCGCGCAGCACGTTGCAGCCCTGGCTCATCACCACTTCCTGGCCCGTCAGCGTGGCGATGTTGGTCTCCATGTCGAGGATGCCGTCATCGCCGGTCGCCTTCTGGTCGGGGGCAGTGACGACGACATTGCCCTTGGCCACCAGCTTCTTGACCTTGTTCTCCGCCGGTTCCGGCGGCGCATCGGCGCCGGCGGCTTCAGCGGTCGAGGAGGCATCGGCCGGCAGCGCCGCCGAGGGGCTCGCCTGCTGTGCTGCCGAGGGAGTCGCCGGCTGAGTCGGGCTGGCGCCGGCGGCATCGGCGGGCTGCTTGCCCGGCGGCGAGGCGGCTTCGTAGAAGACGGTCAATTCCTCGGCGGTGAGTGTCGATTCGCCCTGGGTCGCCACCACATTGCCGGTGAAGATCGCCTTCTGCTCGTCCTGATGGGTTTCGAGTTGATCGGCCTTGATGTTTACCGGCTTGTCATTATCGGAGGAGAAGCCCTGGAAAGGCGTGGACGGCTTCTTCTCCTGCGCGCCGGCCGGCAAGGCCAGTGATGAAACGAGCAGCGCCAGCGGCAGCAACAGCGCCGGAGCGAGGCGACGAGACGTCGGGCTGGGTCGCATCATCACGGGCCTGTTTCCTCAATTGCTTTTTTTCTGGCTGCCCTGGGTGAAGACGCCGGATACGCCGACGCCGCCACCCTCGACCTTTGCGACGCCGGTCTTGAGGTTGACGATCAGCTTGGTGCCCTTCAGCACGTTCGGGCCCTGGATCATCACCACCTCGCCGCCGCTCAGCGTGGCGATATTGGTCGCCATGTCCATCACGCCATTGTTGCCGGTCGCCTTCTGGTCCTTGGAGGTGACGACGACATTGCCGCGGGCGACCAGCTTCTTGATGGAACTGGCCGGCGTGCCCGAACCGGAGGCGGGCGCCTTGCTGGTGTCAGCAGGCTTGGTGTCGGCAGGCTTGGCTTCGGTCGTCTTGGCATCGCCGGCCGGCTGGCCATCGGCAGGCTTGGCATCGGCAGGCTTGGCGTCGGTAGGCTTGGCGTCGGCGGCCTTCGGATCAGCAGGTTTGGCATCAGCCGCCTTGGCGTCCTTGGCCTTGCCATCTTTGGCGGCGCCGTTGGCGTTGTTGTCGACATTCTCGTAGAACACGGTCAGTTCGTTGGTGCGCAGGGTGGAGTCACCCTGCGTCGCCACCACATTGCCGGTGAACACCGCCTTTTGCTCGTCCTGATGCACTTCGAGTGAATCCGACTTGACGTCGACGGGTTTGCCGCTGTCGGAGGAGAAACCCTGGAACGGGCTGGCCGCCTTCTTCGGGGCGGCGCCGGCATCGGCAGCCGTCAGAGCCAGGGCGAGCGGCAGCACCGCGAGAGGCACCAGGCGGCGGATTTTCATCGTCATTGGGTAGGATTTCCCTGCGCTGGATTGGCTGGATTGGGGGGAGCGGCATTGGGAGCCGGCGTATTATCGGGCGGCGAAGCGGGCGTTTCGGAGCCGTCACCCCCCTCTTCCGCTTCCGGCTTGTAGGGCACCTTGAAGCTGGCGCTGACGCCGTCCTTGAACAGGATTTTCGCACCACCCTGCACGATGCTCAGGCCATTGCCGGAAATCGTACCGGAAGTGAGATTGACGGTGACCGGCTCCTTGCTGGTGACCGTGCTGGCCTTGAGGTCGATGCTGGCGCTCTTCAAGGTAGCGTCATAGCCCTTGGTGGAGCGAACGCGCACATCGCCCTTGAGATCGAGAAGCTGGCCGACCGTGTCGAAGGTGCCGGCTTCGGCGCTCAGCGTGGCATCGCTCTGGTCGGGCGCGGTGATCACCGCCTTCAACCCGGTCAGACTGACCACGCCGGGCACGTTGACCTTCTGCGTTCCGCCGGTGGCGGTGACGTCGTATTTCTGCCCGCGATTGTTGGAGCCGGTCAGATGGGGCCTTTCGACCGCCAGAATCCCCTCGCCGGACGGCTTGACGGGATCGGGCACGATGACCGGCTGCGGGGCAAAGGGGTTGAACACCGCCAGAAAGACAAACACGCCCGCTCCGGCAACCGCTGTGGCGGGCACGGCAAACTTCAGGAAACGCACCAGCCTGCTGTGAGCGCGGGCAGCTTTGAAAGCGCTTTCACGCGAAGGCATGGCGGGTTGGGGGATCTTGACCCGCGCATCCATGATATCGGCCAAACGAATACCTTCCAAACGCTGCTGGCGGCGGGAAACCATCGCCACCGACCATCATATTGCGATGCGAAGTGGAGACGTCAACCCGGCGCCGGCGGCGCCGTCCATCCCTGCCTGCAATTCCTGAACTTTGGGTGAAAATCGCAACAGGTGCGCTCTCATAGCAGATTTCCGCCCCAGGGGGAATGTGCCGAGGGGAACGCGTCACGCCGCCGTCACCCGCCGGGCCTTCCGGACGGGCACGAATATGGGAGCGAGGCATGAGGCCCCGGTCTCAGCTATGGGCGAAGATATCGGTCTCGGGCCAGCCATTGAGGTCGAGCAGCGCCCGCGTCGGCAGAAAGTCGAAACAGGCGCGCGCCATTTCTGAGCGTCCCTCCCGCGCCAGGGTGACGTCGAGCTTGGCCTTGAGCTCGTGCAGATAGAGCACATCCGATGCGGCATAGGCGAGTTGGGCGTCGGTGAGCGTGTCCGCACCCCAGTCGGAGGATTGCTGCTGCTTGGAAAGGTCGATGCCGAGCAGTTCGCGCACCAGATCCTTGAGGCCGTGCCGGTCGGTGTAGGTGCGGGTGAGCCGGGAAGCGATCTTGGTGCAATAGACCGGCTTCGTCGCCACGCCGAAGGCATTCTGCAGCGCGGCAATGTCGAAGCGGGCGAAATGGAAGATCTTGGTGACCGATGGATTGGCCAGCAACTGCTCGAGATTGGGGGCGCTCTTCTGCCCTTGGGCGATCTGCACCACATCGGCAGTACCATCCCCCGGCGAAAGCTGCACCACGCAGAGCCGGTCACGATGGGGGTTGAGGCCCATGGTCTCGGTATCGATGGCGGCGCTGGTGGTGTAGCGGGACAGGTCGGGCAGATCGCCGCGGTGGTAGCGAATGGTCACGGAAGCTTCCTGAACTCGATATCATTGGATCAGAGTGCAGATAGAACTCTCGCGAGACGATGTGCAAGAGGCGGAGGGGTCTGGGCGGTTGCGGACGAAGGGTTTCTCCCGGGACGGCCGGCTTCCAGCCGACTATTCCTCCTCGGCAGGCACAACGTTTCCGGGAGCCGGCTGAAGGCGGCAGTCCCGGGAAGGTTTGCCAACGCGCCCGCGCGTGCTATCGACCTCCCCGCGAATTCATTCGGCTGGTACCCTTGGCTTCTTTCCTCGACCCTTTTCGTCTCATGCGCGCGGGCTGGACGCTGGCCCGCGAAGGCGCGCTCGGCCTCGTCGACGTCCATGATTTGCCGGCGCCGGCAAGGCTGGTGGTGCGCCTCGGCCGGCTGGTCGAAAAACGCAATGTCAGCGGCGGCAAGGGCCTGGCCGCCGCCCTGGTGAAACTCGGTCCGAGCTGGGTGAAGCTCGGCCAGTTCCTGGCGACCAGGCCGGATGTCGTCGGCTTTGCCGTGGCGCGCGACCTGGAAGAGCTGCAGGACCGCATGCCGCCCTTCCCGCAGGCCGTCGCCATCGCGGAAATCGAGAGGGCCCTGGGCGGCCCGCTGCACCAGTTCTTCGCCGAGCTTTCCGAGCCTGTCGCCGCCGCCTCGGTGGCACAGGTGCACAAGGGCGTCATCCGCGACGCCGACGGCGAGCGCGAAGTGGCGGTGAAGGTACTGCGCCCGGGCGTCGACCGGCGTTTCCGCTCCGACCTCTCCACCTTCTATTTCGCCGCGCGCACCATCGAGCGGCTCGATCCGCGTTCCAAGCGCCTCAAGCCGGTCGAGACGGTCGACATGCTGGCGCGCACCGTCGCCTTCGAGATGGATTCGCGCCTGGAGGCAGCTGCCCTGTCGGAAATGGCGGAAAACATCGCCGACGATCCCGATTTCCGTATCCCCGCGCCGGACTGGAACCGCACCGCCCGCTCTGTGCTGACGCTGGAATGGATCGAGGGCATCCCCCTCTCCGACATCGACCGGTTGAAGGCGGCCGGCTTCGATCTCGTCGATCTCGCCCGCATCATCATCCAGTCCTTCCTGCGCCATGCCATACGCGACGGCTTCTTCCACGCCGACATGCATCAGGGCAATCTGATGATCGATGCCTCCGGCCAGCTCGTGGCCGTGGATTTCGGCATCATGGGCCGGGCCGGCCTGAAGGAGCGCCGCTTCCTCGCCGAAATCCTGCACGGCTTCATCACCCGAAACTACCGGCGGGTGGCAGAGGTGCATTTCGAAGCGGGCTATGTGCCCTCGAGCCACTCGATTGACGATTTCGCCCAGGCGATCCGTGCCATCGGGGAACCGATTCACCAGAAGCGGGCGGACGAGATCTCGATGGCCAAGCTCCTGACGCTGCTGTTCGAGATCACCGAACTCTTCGACATGAAGACCCGGCCCGAGCTGATCCTGCTGCAGAAGACCATGGTGGTGGTGGAAGGCGTCGCCCGGCGGCTCAATCCCAAGCTCGACATGTGGACGACGGCCGATCCGGTGGTGCGCGACTGGATCGAGCGCAATCTCGGCCCACTGGGCAAGCTCAGCGACCTGGGGCAGCAGACGCGGGAGGCCGGGAAATCATTCACCTTGCTGCCGAGCCTGCTCAATCGGGCCGAGACTCTTGCCGAACGTCTCAACGAGGCGACGGAAAAGGGCTTTGCCCTCAAGCCCGAGAGCATCGAGGCGATCGGCAGGGCCGAAGCCCGCCGCAATCGCTGGGGCAATGCCGCGTTGTGGATTATCGCCTTCGCAGCGCTCTACCTGGCCTGGAACCTGGTCTGAACGCAGCGGCGTAGACCTATGCCAGGTGCCGTTGAAAACAAACTCGAGGCGTGGTCTCTGCTGAAAACCGGTATCGGCTGTCCGGTATGGTGCTTCGGGGGCCGAGCCGGCTCGGCCCCCTTCTCGTTCAGGAAAAGACACCTGCGACTTCATTGCCGCCGATCCCCTTGGGCGAGGGACCATATTGGTTGGGGCCCTGGGTGCCATCCAGGAAACCGAGTTCGATGAAAACCCAGATGGCGCCGACGATGGGGATGAGGCTGGCGAGCAGGAACCAACCGCTCCTGTTGCGGTCATGGCAGCGACGAACGCCGATGGAAAGCCCGGACCAGACAAAGCCGACATAGAGCACGACACCGATCATGCCCAACAGGTAGATGAGCGGACTGTCAGGCGTCATGGTCAGTGCCAGGCCGTAGAAGATTCCCACGATGACGCACAAGGCGATCCATTGCAGGAGATGATAGATCCAGTAGCTGCTGCGACGCAGGCGGCCCTGGAAACTGAACAATTTCTCCACAAGTGTCGGTTCATTCATCTGCTCAACCCCTTTGATCTTAAGCTCTATAGCGTTTTGCGATTAGACGGAGTCACCTAGAATCGCAAAGACGCGTCAGAACAATGAGTTAGAGCAAATAAGCGTTCACGCTTGAACGCGCTTTGCTCTAGCGGTTTCAATATTTGTCGGCCTACCAGCGCGGACAATTGAAAACAAGGCATCGATCCCGACGAATGAGAGACTTGTTTCCAGCGTGACAGAAGAACGGCGAGCTGTCCGTTTGAAGTCATGACATTTTACAATTCAGGAAACTGTCACAATCAAAGCGATGATCTTCGCCTTACCTCGGCATTCCAATTCATGGGCGGGAAACTCGCCGGCGTTTCTGGGCCTTGATCGTCGGCTTGCCTTCAAAGATCCTCGTTGGCTGCCCGCCATTGGCTGGCCATGCCCTCCGGCTCAGGACCGAAGCGATTGGCGGCTCGGGTGCCGCGCCAGAAAAACAGGTCGACCAGCAGCCAGAGGTTGGCGATTGGGATCAGTCCCACCAGCAGGAACCAAGCTGAATGGTCACGGTCATGGCAGCGCTTGGCCAGGATGCAGAAGCTCATCCAGCCCATCATCAGGCCGAGCCCGCCGAGCGGCACCCACGGCAGCAGCCGCAACGCCGCCGCCGGATCATGGCGATAATAGGCGAATACCCATCCGCCCCAGACGACGGCAGCGGCCGCAAACATCGCGCACAGGCAAACATAGGCGAACAAGGCGTCGAAGCGAGGAATACGCCCTTTCGGGCTGAGCAACATCCGCCCGATGGTCATACCGCCTTCATTTGAACCGGCTTGTGCCATGGTGCATTCGTCACGGCTGGCGTTCCCCTGGCCAGGATACACTCGGAACGATACTGCGCCAACGGTCTGCAACTCGAGGTGCGGGGCGAGGCGACGCCACGACTGCTCGACGGTGATTCCGTCGGATCGCGAGGATCTATGCTCCGGAGGTCATTCGTCAGCAGGAGGCCCGAAGCGGTTGGGACCCGGCACGCCCCTGATGAAGCCCATCTCTATCAGCGTCCACAGTGCGATGAGATGGCCCAGCCAGACCAGCCAGGACTGCACGAAGATCGCGGCGGCCCAGAAGGCAAGGCAGCCCGCCGTCCAGCCGACATACCACAGGCCCGATTTGCCGCGATCATGACAACGCTTGAAGCCGGCAGCAAGATAGGGCCAGGCGCAGATGAACCAGCCGATCGCGCTCATGCGGAAAACGCGAGCCGGTCCCTCGTCCGGCAAATTCGTCGCCGCGAACAGCCACCAGGCGACCCAGACCAGATAGATGAAGGCGAGCGGCACCGTGACGAGAAGATAGGCGTGCCGACCGATGCGGCCCTTGAAGGAAAGCAGATTGCCCATTACGCCCCGCCCTCAGCGCCAGTCATCCGGCAAGGGCTTGCCGGGTTCGAGCAGCGGCCCGACATAAAGACCTCTCTGGCGGCGCTTGGCTGCGTATTGCCGGCGCTCCTCGACCGTCTTCGGAAATACAGAAATGAAGCCGTCCTCATATTTTTTACGCCATTCGCTGACAGCCTCGGCCCATTGGGAAAGCCGACAGGCCCTCCGGCCTGCCAGCATAGAGCGGTATTTTCTTTTCGTAGGAGATGGCCCGAGCTCCGATTTCCTGCCAGGCATCGAGGTCACAGGCAGCCCAGGAATTGATGGCCGGCCCCATACTGTCGTTCAGCGCGCCGCGCAGATCCTTCAGTTTCGGTTCTGTTTCAGCCCAGGCGCGTGAGCGCGATTGGAACAAATAATACCAGAATGCCGCCTGGCGCCTGTCGCCGCGCGCCCACAGCACATCGACGACGCGGGCGAAATAATAGGGGTGCACGGCACTGGGCCGCCGGATGATGAAGTCAGCCGCCTCGGCAGGCCCGGCGGTTTCGCCCAGCAGGCCGCCGCTGAGAGGTGTCTCGCTCCCGACCGCGGGAGGCGTCTGGGCCTGCGCCAAAGCGGGCATGGCGAAGACCGCGCCCGCCAGGAAGAACGCCGCGAACCACGATCCCGCGCTGCGCATCGACATCAGTCCAATTTCCGGTACCCGCGCCACCATTGCAACCGATGGCCGAAGCGTCAACTGTGCATGCGGCGTGCCGCCTCTCCGGCCGTGGTCCGCAGGGTCAGGAGAAGAGTTCCAACATTTGCTCATCGGCGCTCGCCTCGAGGGCGGGTCCATAACGGTTCGGGCCGGCTACACCATCCCGCACTGCGAGCAAGGCCGTCACCCAGAACCATAGAACCGAACTCGGAGCGAAGGGCACGGGCAACAGCCACCAGCCCGAATAGCCCAGATCGTGCAGGCGCTTGGTTGAAACGGCCCAGAGCGGCCAAAGTAACGGCAAGCACGCAAGAAGGCGAGAAAGTCCCGGGACCAGGATGAGATAGATCAGCGATTCAGGCAGGCCGAACCGGTCTGGAAGAGCAATCAGCATCGACGCCGCCGCCTGGCCGAATACCAGTTCGAGTCCCAGCGCCAAACCGAGCAGAGCCGGGCCGAAGGCCCGCCACGCCCCCGGCCCTGTTCTGCCCCGAAGGCAGAACAGCTGATATCGCCAGTGCACGCGGCGCCCCCCGGATTTGCCCGTTTTTCCCCTATGGGAAAAATTACCGCCTCGCAATCGCGGGTGCTTACAGCCCCCAATCGTCCTGATGGTCGAGCAGGCCGCGCTCGCGCAAGGCTTTCACCACGATCTCCGCCAAAGCCTTGGGCGTTTCACCGACGGTCTGCAGCACGATCTCGGCATTCTCTGGCCGCTCATAGGGGCTGCTGATGCCGGTGAAGTGCTTGATCTCGCCGGCCAGCGCCTTGGCGTAGAGCCCCTTGGGATCGCGCTTGATGCAATCCTCGATCGGGGTGTCCACGAAGACCTCGACGAACTCGCCGGCCTCGACCAGGGAGCGGACGAGCGCCCGCTCCGCCTCGAAGGGCGAGATGAAGGAACACAAGACGATGGTGCCGCTCTCGACGAAGAGCTTGGCGACCTCCCCGATGCGCCGGATGTTCTCGACCCGGTCAGCATCGGTGAAGCCGAGATCGCGGTTGAGGCCGTGGCGGACATTATCGCCGTCGAGCAGCATGGTATGATGGCCGGCATGGGCGAGCTCGGCCTCGACCAGATTGGCGATGGTCGACTTGCCCGAGCCCGACAGGCCGGTGAACCAGACGATCGCCGCCTTCTGGTGCTTGAGCGCCGAACGGGCGAGCTTGTCGATGGTGAGCGACTGGCGGTGGATGTTGGTGGCCCGGCGCAGGGCGAAGTCGATCATGCCCGCCGCCGCCGTCTGGTTGGTCGCCCGGTCGATCAGGATGAAGGCGCCGGTCTCGCGGTTGTCGACATAGGCGTCGATCGCCACGGGCACGCCCGTCGCCACCTTGACGACGCCGATCTCGTTGAGCTGCAGCGTACGGGCGGCGAGATGCTCCTGGGTATTGACGTCGATCTTGTGCTTGATCGAGGTGATGGTCGCCGGCACGAATTTGGTGCCGATGCGCAGCATATAGGAACGGCCCGGCAGCAGCGCGTCCTCGGACATCCAGATCAGGTGAGCGGCGAACTGGTCGGTGACATCGGGGCGCTCGGTGGCGAGGGAAAACACGTCGCCGCGGGCGGCATCGATCTCGTCGGCAAGCGTCAGGGTGACCGCGTCGCCTGCGACGGCTTCCTCCAGATCGCCGTCCTGGGTGACGATGCGGGTTACCACTGAGGTCTTTCCGGAAGCCGCCACCGTCACGCTGTCGCCCGGGCGAACGGCGCCGGAGGCGACCGTGCCCGAAAAACCGCGGAAGTCGAGATTGGGCCGGTTCACCCATTGCACCGGGAAGCGGAAGGACTTCTTGGCGGCGTCGGAGGCCACGTCGATGGTCTCCAGATGCTCGATCAGGATGGGGCCGTGATACCAGTCCATATTGGTCGAGCGTGTCGAGACGTTCTCGCCGAAGCGGGCCGAGATCGGGATCAGGGTCACCGAGGTGAAAGCAAGATTGGCGGTGAAGGCCAGAATGTCGTGGACGATCTTCTCGAAGACGACACGATCATAGTCCACCAAGTCGATCTTGTTGACGGCGACCACGATGTGGCGGATGCCGAGCAGCGAGCAGATGGTGGCATGGCGCTTGGTCTGCACCAGCACGCCCTTGCGTGCATCGATCATCAGCACGGCGAGATCGGCTGTGGAAGCCCCGGTCGCCATGTTGCGGGTATATTGCTCGTGCCCAGGCGTGTCGGCCACGATGAAGGAGCGCTTGGCGGTGGAGAAGAAACGATAGGCGACGTCGATGGTGATGCCCTGCTCGCGCTCGGCCTCCAGCCCGTCGACCAGCAGGGCGAAGTCGATGTCCTCGCCCGTGGTGCCGTGGCGCTTGGAATCCTTCTCCAGCGCGGCGAGCTGGTCCTCGAAGATCAGCTTGGAATCGTAAAGCAGGCGGCCGATCAGGGTCGACTTGCCGTCATCGACGGAACCGCAGGTGAGGAAGCGCAACAACCCCTTCTCGCGGGGCTTGAGCATTTCGGCGAGCGAGAGCTGGGTCCGGGGAGCGGCAGCGTTCATCAGAAATAGCCCTCGCGCTTCTTCTTTTCCATCGAGGCCGACTCGTCATTATCGATCAGGCGCCCCTGGCGCTCGGAGGTGCGGGCCGTGAGCATTTCGCGCACGATGTCGGCGACGGAGGTCGCTTCGGAATCGATGGCGCCCGAAAGCGGGTAGCAGCCGAGCGTGCGAAAACGGACCCGGCGCATCTCGGGCACCTCCCCCGGCTCCAGGGGCAGGCGGTCGTCGTCGACCATCAGCATGGTGCCGGCCCGGAACACCACGGGCCGCTCCTTGGCGAGATAGAGCGGCACAATCGGAATGTCTTCTTCCAGGATGTATTGCCAGATGTCGAGTTCGGTCCAGTTCGACAGCGGGAAGACACGGATCGATTCGCCCTGCCGGATCTTGGTGTTGTAGAGCGACCATAGTTCGGGGCGCTGGTTGCGCGGATCCCAGGTGTGGTTGGCGGTGCGGAAGGAGAAGATGCGCTCCTTGGCGCGGCTCTTTTCTTCGTCGCGGCGGGCCCCGCCGAAGGCCGCGTCGAACTTGTGTTTGTCGAGAGCCTGCCGCAGCCCCTCGGTCTTCATCACCTGGGTATGCAGGGAAGAGCCGGAGGTGATCGGATTGATGCCCCGTTCGATGCCGTCCTGGTTGATATGCACGATGAGGTCGAGCCCGTAGCGCTTGGCGATCTCGTCGCGGAACGAGATCATGTCCTTGAACTTCCAGGTCGTGTCGACATGCAGCAGCGGGAAGGGCAGCTTGGAGGGATAGAACGCCTTCAGGGCCAGATGCAGCATCACCCCCGAATCCTTGCCGATGGAATAGAGCATCACCGGATTGGCGAATTCGGCCGCGACTTCGCGGATGATCCCGATCGACTCGGCTTCGAGCCGCTTGAGATGAGGGGAGAGAGTGCGGGACATTGACGCCTATAGGCCCTTTTCACATTGTGAAATGCGTAATTAGGGCATTTTACATAGAATGCTCGGTCTGCCGGCGCAAGTGCGTTTCTTGCGCGGAGAATAGGCATCGATCCAGCATGTCACCACGGACAGCGTTGCGCAACGTTCTGGGCAGAGCGTTTCAGGACATGGAGGAGAACTGAGCCGGCGGCATCTTCGAGCGGCGAGCGCATCCGGCTCGGCGAATGACGGGCCCTCTTTGCTTCAATCGCTCGGGTAGCGACGAACCCCCTCATCCGTGACGATGGCGTCAAGCGGGATATCATGCGCCAGCGGGTGGATGGTACGGATCGCCGCTTCGGCATAGCCGACGCCGATCGCCACCACACTGGCGGGCAGGCTCGCCAACGTGCGGTCGAAATAGCCACCACCATAGCCGAGCCGGAAGCCCCTTGCGTCGTGGCCGACCACCGGCGCCAGGCAGATGTCGGGCACCACCTCACGCCCGCCCTCGGGGACCGGGATGTTCCAGAAGCCCTTGACCAGCTTCTCGCCCTGCCGCCATGTCCGGAACACCAGGGGCGTGTTCCTTTCCACCACCAGCGGCAGGGCCGTGATCGCCCCCCGCGCGGCGAGTGCCTCGGCCCAGTCGCGCAGATTGGGCTCGCCCCGCAGGGGCCAGTAGAAGCTCACCACCTGCCCGGCGACATCGCCGACGACATCATCGAGATGCTTGGCGATCGCCCGGGTCTTTTCGGTTCTCAGATCGACGGGCATAGCCAGCCGCTCGGCAATCAGGCGGGCCCGCTCGCCTTTGCGCCACGCCATGATTTCCGCGCGGCGCTCGGCCTGCTTCTGTGCGGCGGCATCGAGCTGGCCGCCCTCGACCTCATGGGCGAAGCAGGCTGACGACGCAAAGGGACGCGTCCCATCGTCATCGTCGTGATCGGCTTCCATCATGGCATCGGCTCCCTGATCGAAGTGCGCCCATCATGTCCCAAACACCCGCTGCTGGCCAGCGCGGAACGCCGGCCGTCGGCTCGCCGCCCGGCAGAGTCACACCGGCGTCATCGGCTTTCCAGGAGTTGTGACATCGAAAATAACTTCAGACAAACGCATTGTTATTGCAATTCAATGCAATATTCATAATCTGATTTCATGGATATCGGGCTGGCACGAACCTTCCTGGAAATCGCGCAGACTGGCAGCTTCGCGGCCGCGGCCGAGCGCCTCAACCTGACGCAGACGGCGGTCAGCGCGCGCATCCGGGCTCTCGAACAGCAGATCGGCCGCCGTCTTTTCGTCCGCAACAAGGCCGGAGCCCGCCTCACGCCCGCTGGCGAGCGCTTTGTCGGTCCCGCGGCGGCCCTGGTGCAGGTGTGGGAACGCGCCCGGCAGGAGGTGGCGCTGCCGCCGGGACGGGAGGAAGGCATCAGCCTGGGAGGCGAACTCAGCCTCTGGCATCCCCTTCTCGCCGACTGGCTGACCTGGATGCATCGTGAATGTCCGCGGGTGGCTTTGCGCGTCGAGGTCGATACGCCGTCCCGGCTCATCGAACGTGTCCGGGAAGGCTCGCTCGACCTCGTCACGCTCTACAACCCGCCGCAATATCGCGACATCGTCGCCGAGCTGGTGGTGGAGGAACAGCTGGTGCTGGTGACGACCGCCACCGACGGGACGGTGGATCGCGACAGCTATATCCAGGTCGATTGGGGGCCGGCTTTCGCCCTCAACCACCGCGCCGCCTTTCCCGATCTCGCCGCCGCTCCCCTTGCGATCTCGCTCGGCGCCCTGGCGCTGACCCATATTCTTGCCGTGGGAGGTTCGGGCTATTTTCGCGCCGGCGCCGTCACGTCCTTCCTCGCCGATGGACGCCTGCGGCTCGTAAAAGGGGCGCCGGCCTTCTCCCATTCGATCTATGCGCTCTACGCCGCCCGGCGGGATAATCCCGCGCTTCATCGGGCGCGGGAGGGGCTTCGCTTCGCTGCCGCCCGCGCCGAGAGGCCTGGCCTGGGCGTGGCGACCGCCGGATAGGCCGCCGGGAAGAGGCCGACCGCCTTGCTTGAATGGGAGCCAGTTTGCTGCTACCCACAACAAATAAGGCCAAAAAGTATAATCGAACCGGCACGGTCCGGACGGAACCCGGCCGGCGCAACAGGGGCAGGATCCACCATGGACAAACTCGGCATTCATTCCTTCGTATGGACGGGCGGCACCACCCAGCAGGATCTCGAAGGCGCGATGGAGAAGTCGCATGACCTCGGCTACAAGCTGATCGAATTCCCCCGCCTCGATCCCCGCAAATTCGATGTGTCCTGGCTGGCGAGGCGCCTCAAGGACTATGACCTTGCCGTGACCGTCACCATGGGCCTGCCGCTGGAAGGCGATATTTCGAGCGAGGACGCGGCCGTGGTGCGCCGGGGCGAGGAAATCCTGTCCGATGCGGTCGCCATCACGCGCGATCTCGGCGGCCACAAGCTCGGCGGCATCATCTTCTCGGCCCACACCAAATATCGCAGCCTGCCGACGCGCAAGGGCTGGGACAACAGCGTGGCGACGCTGTCGCGCCTGGCCGATACGGCCAAGCAGGCGGGCGTCAGCCTCAACCTGGAAATCGTCAACCGCTTCGAGACCAATCTACTCAACACCACCGCACAGGGGCTTGCCTTCATCAAGGAGACCGGCTCGGACAACATCTTCCTGCATCTCGACACCTTCCACATGAACATCGAGGAAGCAGACCCGGTGCAGGCGATCCGGCTCGCGGGCGACAAGCTCGGCTATTTCCACATCGGCGAAAGCAATCGTGGCTATCTCGGCTCGGGCGTGATCAACTTTCCCGCCATATTCGACGCCCTCGTCGCCAGCGGCTATGAGGATTGGATCACCTTCGAGAGCTTTTCCTCCGAGGTGGTCGACGAAGATCTCTCGATCATCTGCGCGATCTGGCGCAACACCTGGACCGACAATGTCGATCTCGCCCGCCGCGCCAAGGCCTTCATCGATGATCGCTACGCCGAGGCGCGGCGCAAGGCCGATACGGCACGCACGCCGTGAAATCGACCTGGAACGCGCTTGGGAACGTTGGCTGCTTGTGCGCCAGTGCCGGCAGCCCGCCACGCGGCAATTATGGAACCGCACCGGCAACGCCATTCTAACGTGTTGTTCCGACACGTCTTTGCGCGGCTGGCCGATTCCATGGCGCCGCGCGGCATTGTAGTCTCCCCTCCAAACCGAGCGGATCTCTCCATCTTGGCAACGCCGCAGACCGTCCGTCATCTCAATGAAATCAGGGCTCTCAATGCCCTGTTTCGCCACACCGGCATGAGCCGGGCCGACCTTGCGCGAGCACTCGGGCTCAACAGGTCGACCACGGGCAACATCATCACGGGCCTGATCACGGAGGGCCTTGCCGTCGAGCGCCGCGACGAGCCGCACAACGAGAGCGCGGGCAAGACGGGCCGTCCCGGTATCCGGGTGCAGATCGATCCAGCCGGCGCCAGCTTTCTCGGCGCCGAGATCGGCGTCGACCGGCTCACTGTCGTCGTCATCGACATGCGGGCCGAGGAGATCCTGCGCCTCACCTTGCCCTTCCCGACCCATCGTGAAACCCCGGAGGCCGGCACCGACCGCATGGTTGCTCTGATCGCCGAAGCCATCGAGAGCCTCGACCGGCCCGAGCGCCTGCGCGGACTGTGCGTAACCCTGCCGGCCCTGCTCGCCTCGGACGGCACGGTGATCAACGGCCTCATGCTCGGCTGGCGGGACGTGAAGCTGCGGGACATGGTCACCGAGCGGCTGAAGCGGCGTTTCCCGTCGCTCGATCCCGCCATCTCGATCGAGAACGACGCCAATGCCTTCGCCATCGCCGAGACCTATCGCGACACCACGCATCGCTCGGAGACCGTCGCCTTCCTGCTGATCGAGAACGGTGCCGGCGGTGGTATCGTCATTGGCGGCAGGCTGCTGCGCGGCTCGGCAGGCCTTGCCGGCGAATTCGGCCAGATCGTGCTCGGCGGCCACAGCATCCAGGCGGGCCGCTCCAAACCGGGCCATCTGGAAAGCTATATCGGCAAGGACGCCCTCCTCGGCTCCTACCACGCCCAGGGCGGGGAGGCCGATCTCGACAGGCTGCTGCAGGGGCTGGCACGCGGGGAAGCCGCTGCCCTCGCCACCGCCCGGGCCTGGGGCGAGCGCCTCGCCGCCGGCCTGATCCAGGTCACCAGCGTGCTCAATCCCGGTCTGATCATCCTGGGCGGCTCCGTCGCCCCGGTCTTCACCCACGTCGCGGCCGAGGTCAGCAGGGCCATGCAGCGCGAATTGCTCGAGGGCTTTCCGCTGCCGCGCATCGAGGTTTCAGCCCTCGGTGTCGAAGGCCCTGCCCTCGGCGGCGCTCTCCTGATGCATCAGCGCATGTTCTCCATCGACGAAAGCGCGATCTATGCCAGCGAACAGCCGATCACGCTGTTCCAGAGCTAGGGCACGCCGTCACTTTTGGCCAATTGGCGCGTCGCGTATCGTAGCAAGCCGAAAGGCCGCTCCCCCTTTCCGTCATCGAGGAACTTCCCATGCTTGCAGGCAAGATCGTCACTATCGGCGAGATCCTGGTGGAGATCATGGCCACCACCACCGGCAACGGCTTCCTGGAGCCGCAACCCCTGGTCGGGCCCTTCCCGAGCGGCGCTCCGGCGATTTTCATCGACCAGGTCGGCAAACTCGGCCACCCCGCCGCGATCGTCTCGGCCGTGGGGGACGACGATTTTGGCACGCTGAACCTCGAACGCCTGCGTCGCGACGGCGTGGACGTCTCCGCCGTGGCCGTGCATGCGGGTGCGGCCACCGGCAGCGCCTTCGTGCGCTACCGGCCGGATGGCGGCCGTTCCTTCGTCTATAACATGCGGGACAGCGCCGCCGGGCGCATCGCCGCCACGCCCGAGGCCGAGGCGGTGCTCGCCGAAGCGGGCCATCTCCATATCATGGGATCCGGACTGCCCGTACCGGCCGTCGCCGACATGATCCTGAAGACCCTGCCGGGACTCAAGGCACGCGGCGGCACCGTCTCCTTCGACCCCAACATCCGGCGGGAGACGCTGCGCGACGGCAGCAAGGCGGTCTTCCATACCGTGCTGGCGGCGACCGATCTCTTCCTGCCCTCCGGCGAGGAGTTGTCGCTGTTCTCCAACGAGACCGACGAGGACAAGGCGGTGGCAGGCGTGCTGGCGACGGGCGTCAAGGAGATCGTGCTGAAGCGCGGCGCCGGCGGCGCCAGTCATTTCAGCCGAGAGGGCCGCACCGACATGTCAGGCTTCGCGGTGACCGAGATCGACCCGACTGGTGCAGGCGATTGCTTCGGCGCGACTTTCCTGGTGGCGCGCCGGCTCGGCAAGCCGGTGGCGGAAGCCCTGCGCTATGCCAATGCTGCAGGCGCCCACACCGTCACGGTGCAGGGACCGATGGAAGGGAGCGCGGACTTCGCCGAACTCGACCACTTCATGGCGCAAGCCGGAAGCCCATGAAGCCACGCCCGTCGCCGCCTGTTACGAAACTGTCGCAAGGCGGGAATAGCATGGCCGGGCATGGGGCCTCTCTCGCCCTGCCACGGCCCGGCCGGGTTCTCCAGCAGCGTTCACTGGCTGGGCCGTGCCCCTTCACCGTTCGCCTGGTGACGGCACGGAGGTTGGCGCATCAGGCGGATCGTTTCAGCATTCGTCCGAGCGCGATCAGGATGCAGGCGCCAATGAAGCCCGCGATGAGATAGCCGATCCAGCCGCCCAGCACTACGCCGAACATGCTCAGCACCAGATTGGCGACAGCCGCGCCGACGATGCCGAGGATAATGTTCATGAGGATGCCCATATCGCTCTTCATGAACATTTCGGCCAGCCAGCCCGCCAGGCCGCCAATGATGATGGCTCCGATCCAACCCACCTGCGGATTATCCATATTTCACCCCCATTATCAGGCCTGGAACCAGGCGCGCCTGCCGAAGGACTCCTGCGACTGGCGCAAGGCCGGCCCGTTTGCAGGGCGCCATGGTGCCGAGGCGGGACCCTGCCGGTCCCAGGATGAGAACGCATGGATCAGGCCCATGGTTCCGCATCGAATCAGGAGGCCCGGCCGGCGGGCCTCCTGATAACGAAGCCCACAGGGCTCAATAGCCGTAATAGTACCGGCGATGGTAATAGGGCCGGTAGTAGTAGCGCGGCCGATAATAGCGCCGATAGGGGCGATAGTACCGGTATGGCCGGTAGTAGCGGGGACGGTAATAGCGCGGCCGGTAGTAATAATTCCGGTAGTAATAATAATACTGAGCCTGCTGAACCTGGGCCGAGCCTTCCTGGGCGTTCGCCATGGGGGCCGCCCGCTCGACAGGCGCCACCGGCAGAGCCGAAGACGGCGTCGAAGTGGCTGCCAGTCCGCCGAGCATCATGACGGCAGCGAACAAGGCCTTGAGTGAAAAGCGCATGCTTTATCTCCCTTTGCTTGGCATCTCTTGCCTCGGGCATCCTCGCCGATGCCGGCCAGCACGGCTATCGCCTGCGAAACACAGGGCCCCGGAGCCAAAAGGGCCCAGCAGGCAGCAATGGAGCTACATTGATCCACCGCTGCGGATAACCGAACGGAATGCCATGAAATTCTAGAGCAAAGTGAGTTTGGACGGAAACGCTGTTTTGCCAGAACGCAGGCCGCAATCCTGCGGGGCGCATCATGGGCGATAAAAAAGCCCGCTCACCGGCGGGCTTGGTGGAGCCGAACTTCGTCATCGAAGTTCGGGAGGAAGTGGTGGAGCCAGGCGGGATCGAACCGCCGACCTCTACAATGCCATTGTAGCGCTCTCCCAGCTGAGCTATGACCCCACTTTTGCGAAGCGGCCTGGGGAGCTGCTTCGGTGTCCCTCGGCGTCACCGCCGACGGGCCGCTCGTTTGTCACGTTTCGCGGCTCGATGCAAGACGTCTTGTGAAGAAATTTTGGAAAATCTTTCGATTGGGGAAAAGACGCGGCACCGGGCCGGTTCCGCGCCTCCAGGCGGGCTCGTAGCGAGCCTCAGCTTTCCTCGTCGTCCTCGATGCCGTCGCCGATCAGATCGGTGACATCGTCATTCTCGTCCTCGTCTTCCTCGAGGAAGGTATCGTCGGAGCCGGGATCATCCTCGACATCGATGTCGTCGTCGCCGACCACGGCCTTGGCGGCGCTCGCCTCGTCATCGGCCTCTTCGAGGCTGATCAGTTCGGCGTCCGTCACCGGATCGAGCTCGTTGTCGTCCTCGGTCTGGTCCGCGCGCGGGGCAACCGCGTCGGGGCGACCGCGCAGCAGCGGCGCTGCAATGGTGACCACCTGGCCCGTATAGGGGGAGATGATCGGATCCTTGTTCAAATCGTAGAATTTGCGCCCAGTCGTCGGACAGACGCGTTTCGTGCCAAGTTCGGGTCTGGCCACGGCGTGTACCTTATGTCGGAAATCGAAGTGCGAGGCCGCTACAGACTAGAAGCCCCTATGTCAATCAGAATCGCAAAGATGGCGTTTTTTCGCGATCTGGCAAGGGGTTGAATCACGAATTCCTCCCACCGCCCGCTTTGCCCTTCTCACCATCCATGCTAGGGCGTGTGGCCGGACGGACCTTGAGGTCCGCCCATGCGGGAGCATCAGTCCCACCATCGGCATTGCGTCTTGCCGCAGATTTCTTCCGCCTGTCCGGAGCCGTTCCCTTGCTCGCACCGCCCTCTCAAGCCGTTCCGCTTCCCATGCGCCGGTCGCCCGGGCCGGCGCAGGCCAGTCCGGTCGCGCGCGACGAGACAGCCTGTCTGCTTGCCATCATCCTGGGCCTTCTCAGCGTGGGAGAGACACGCATCGGGCACGCCCCGCAGTGCGACGGCGCCCAGGCCATGGCCGAGGCCTGCCGCAAGCTGGGTGCGGCGATCGAGCGTGCCGGAGATCAAAGCTGGCATGTCCATGGGGTCGGGGTCGGCGGCCTGCTCTCGCCGGAAGGAGGCCTCGATTTCGGAGGGTCGCTGGCGGGTGCGGTCCTGCTGATGGGTGTCGTCGCCAGCCACGGCGTCACGGCCGGCTTCGATGGCGATCCCGCCTTGCGCGCCTGTGCAATGATGCCTGCCCTGGCGCCCCTCATGCGGATGGGCGCCGAGATCGTCGCCTCGGCCGAGGGCGTCCGCCTGCCCCTGACCCTGCGTGGCGCCATGGACGCGGTCCCGGTCCTCTGGCGCGTGCCCGATGGCGGCCCCTCATCGCCGGTGACGCCGGATCTTGTGGCCTCGGCGGTGCTGCTGGCCGGCCTGAATGCTCCCGGCGAGACCACCGTCGTCGCGCCGCAAGAGGCCGGCGGCGAGGCCGTGCGCCTGCTCCGGCTGTTCGGGGCGGATGTCGCGACTTCGCCCGAGGGGGGCGGGCGGCGCATCGTGCTGCAGGGCCGTCCCACGCTTCGGCCGGCGATCGTAACCCTGCCGGCGGAAACTCCGCCTGCCTCGTGCTGACGTGTAATCCTGTAATCCTGGTGCCTTGTCATGATCATTGCCATTGATGGCCCCGCCGCCTCCGGAAAGGGAACCCTGGCCAAGCGCCTCGCCGCCCATCTGGGCCTGCCGCATCTCGACACCGGCCTGCTCTACCGCGCCGTCGGGCGGGCTGCCATCGATGGCGGCATCGACCTCGAGGATGCGGACGCCACCGCCGAGATCGCCGACGGCCTCGATGTCGCCAGCCTCGACGAGAGCCGGCTCCGCGGCCGGGAAATGGGCGAGGCCGCCTCCGTGGTCGCCTCACACCCCAAGGTGCGCAAGGCCCTGCTCGACCTGCAACGTCGCTTCGCGCATCAGCGCGGCGGCGCCGTGCTCGACGGGCGCGACATCGGCACGGTGATCGCGCCCGGTGCCGAGGTGAAGATCTTCGTGACCGCCGACGCCGAGATCCGGGCCCGACGCCGCCATCTCGAGCTGGAAAAGCGCGGCGATGCCCCGCCTTTCGCATCCGTGCTCGCCGATATCCGCAAGCGCGACGCCCGCGATGCCGGCCGCGCCGACGCGCCGCTGAAACCCGCGCCCGACGCCCATGTGCTCGACACCACCGCCCTCGATGTCGAGAGCGCCTTCGCGGCTGCCCTGGCGTTCGTCGAACGCCATCGGCACTGAATCAAGAATCAAAATGAGCGGATTGAGGGCGTCCGCCGCATCGAACCCTTGATTTTATCGCCGAGGACGCTGATATCCCGGCCGGACATGACTTGGAAAAGGTGAAATGACCAGCAAGACCAAACCCGAAGCCGAAACCGAGAACCGCCCTGCGGCCGAGGCGGCCGCCCCCGCGGCACCGACGGCGGACAGCGCGGAACAGGCTGGTGGCGAGCAGACTGGCGCCGACCAGGCCGCCGTCAACGACAATGCGTTCGAGGTTCTCACCAAGCTGCAAGCCGAGAACGCCGAGTTGAAGGACCGCCTGCTGCGCGCCATGGCGGAGATCGAGAATGTACGCCGCCGCGGCGAGCGCGAAGTCAGCGATGCGCGTCAATATGCCATCGCCAAATTCGCCGGTGACATGCTCGGCGTCGCCGACAACATGGAGCGTGCCCTGGCGAGCGTCCCCAGCGGGGCCCGTGAGACCGATGCCGCCGTCAAGGCCCTGATGGAAGGCGTGGAACTCACCGAGAAGGAAATGCTGCGCTCGCTCGAAAAGCACGGCGTCAAGAAGCTCGACCCCAAGGGCGAGCGTTTCGATCCGAATTTCCACCAGGCGATGTTCGAGGTGCCCGATCCCTCCGTGCCCAACGGCACCGTGGCCCAGGTGGTGCAGGTCGGCTACTCGATCGGCTCGCGCGTTCTGCGCCCGGCCATGGTCGGTGTCGCCCGCGGCGGCCCCAAGCAGGCCGCCGAAGCCGAAAAGCAGGCCTGATCTTGACGACGCAAACGCCGGCCTTCGTCATGCCCGGGCTCGACCCGGGCATCCGGAGGCCGGCTGGATTGCCGGGTCAAGCCCGGCAATGACAAGTGCCACGCTCCTTTGGGCGTGGCCTTAATATCCGGCCGCCAGGCCTGATTCGACGCGGCTGTCCATGGCGCCGTTGTAGCGGGCACCGTCACCCTTCTTGATGGTGGCGAGATCCTTGCCGCCGACCAGGATGCCGGCCGCTTTGCCCCAGACCGGCCAGGCCGGATCGCCCTCATCCACCTTGTAGCCCATCTCGACCAGCAGTTTGACGGTGTCCGGCGAGAGCGCCTGGGGTTCGGTATAGATCTGGTCGGGCAGCCATTGGTGGTGGATGCGCGGCGCGTCGACGGCTTCCTGGATATCCAGCCCGTGGTCGATCACGTTGAGGATGGCCTGCAGCGTGATGGTGATGATGCGCGAGCCGCCGGGGCTGCCTATCACCATGAAGGGCTTGCCGTCCTTGGTGACCACGGTTGGGCTCATCGAGGAGAGCGGCGTCTTCTTGGGTTCGATGGCATTGGCCTCGCCCTGCACCAGACCGTAGAGATTGGGCACGCCGGGCTTGGCGGTGAAGTCGTCCATCTCGTTGTTGAGCAGGATGCCGGTACCCTCCGCCACCACGCCGGCGCCATAGGAGCCGTTCAGCGTGTAGGTGACGGCAACGGCATTGCCGTCATTGTCGATGATCGAATAATGCGTGGTTTCCTTGGATTCGCCCATGCCCTTGGGCATCAACTCCTTGGAGACGCCGGCCTTGTAGGGATTGATCTTGGCCCGGATCTCGGCGGCATAGTTCTTGTCGAGGAGGTGCGGCACCGGATTCTTGACGAAATCGGGATCGCCCAGGCTGGAATTGCGGTCGACATAGGCATAGCGCATCGCCTCCACCATCAGATGCACGGTGTTGGCCGAATCGGCGCCGAGATAGGAGAGCGGATAGCCCTCCAGCACGTTGAGGATCTCGCAGATGATCACGCCGCCCGAACTCGGCGGAGGCGAGGAAATAATCTCGTAGCCACGATAATTGCACTTCACCGGCTCGAGTTCGCGGACCTTGTACTGCTCGAAATCCTCCTTCTTCAGAATGCCGCCCTTGGCGGCGGAGGCCTTGACGATGGCATCGGCGATCGCGCCCTTGTAGAAGGCGTCGGGTCCCTTTTCCGAGATGGCCGCCAGCGAGGCGGCGAGATCGGGCTGCTTGAAAGTATCGCCGACCGCATGCGGCTTGCCGTCGGCCTGGAGGAAGATCTTGGCCGTGCTGGGATCGCGCTTGAGCCAGTCGGCATTCTCCTTGACGGAGGCGACATCGCCCTGGCCGAGCACATAGCCGTCCTTGGCATAGCGGATGGCGGCTTCCATCAGGTCCTTGCGCGGCAGGGAACCGTATTTTTCGCGGGCATATTCGAAGCCGGCCACCGAGCCGGGCACGCCGACGGCGAGATAGCCATCCGTCGAGGCACCCTTCACCGGATTGCCCTTGGCGTCGAGATACATGTTCTTGGTGGAGGCCAGCGGCGCCCTTTCGCGGAAATCGATGAAGGTCGACTTGCCGTCCTTTGTGCGGATGGTCATGAAGCCGCCGCCGCCTATATTGCCGGCTTCAGGCCAGACCACGGCCAGTGTGTAGCCGACCGCCACGGCGGCATCGATGGCATTGCCGCCCTTCTTGAGGACATCCACGCCGGCCTGTGTCGCCAGGCGCTGCGTGGTGACGACCATGCCGTGCTCGGCCTCCACCGGTGCCGGCGAGGCCGCGTGAGCCCCGGCAAGGGGGGCGAAGGTCAGTGCGACGGCAAGACCGGTGGCGATCACCGGACGGACGTGGTGCATAGGCTCCTCCTCTGACTGCGCGGCGGCCTGCGACCGCTCGCCTCACTATGGGCGGCCCGGCTCACAACCGGGACGCAGATCTTCTCGGCGTACCGGAGCGGCACGCGGAACGGCGAGGCGGCGGCTGCTTCGGCCGGCGCCATCTCCCCTATTCTCTTTTGCTAAACAGGATTTCGGCTTTCGTCGATAGGCTATGCCCCAACCGCAGGCTGCCCGCATGAGCGTCGAAGGCTCAGGCGCTTCCCGCCGGCAGGCCGGCGATGGCGGAATCGACCGCATCGCCCAGCCGTTCGACCACGGCATCCGCCTGGCCGCGCTCGATGATGAAGGGCGGCGCCAGCAGGATATGATCGCCCTGCACGCCGTCGATGGTGCCGCCCATCGGATAGACCATCAGTCCGCGCGCCATGGCCTCGCGCTTGACGGCGGCGTGAAGCTTCAGCGCCGGGTCGAAGGGTTGCTTGCTGCTGCGATCGGCGACGAACTCGATGGCGTGGAACAGGCCGCGGCCGCGGATATCGCCGATATGGGCATGGTTGGCGAAGCGCTGTTCCAGCCGTTCCCGCAGATGGTCCCCCATGGCCACGACATTGGCCAGCAGATTATCGCGCACGATTGTTTCCTGCACGGCCAGGGCAGCCGCGGCGGCCATGGCGTGGCCCATATAGGTGTGGCCGTGCTGGAAGAATCCGGATCCCCTCGCGAAGGCCTCGAAGATCGCAGCGCTGAGCAGGACCGCGCCGATCGGCTGGTAGCCGCCGCCGAGCCCCTTGGCCACCGTCATGAGATCGGGTACGACCCCCTCCTGCTCGCAGGCGTGCAGCGTGCCCGTACGCCCCATGCCGCACATCACTTCGTCGAGGATGAGCAGGACGCCATAGCGGTCGCAGATCGCACGGATGCGGCGAAAATAATCGGCGACGGGTGGCACCGCACCCGCCGTGGCGCCGACCACCGTCTCCGCCAGAAAGGCGATGACCTCGTCCGGCCCCAATTCGAGGATCTTGTCTTCCAGGGCCTGGGCCGCCCTGGCCGCATAGTCTTCCCCGCTCTCCCCCGGGGCCTGGAAGCGATAGGCAAAGCAGGGATCGATGTGATGGGTTTCGATCAGCAGCGGAAGGAACGCGGCGCGGCGCCACTGATTGCCGCCGGCGGCGAGTGCCGCCAGCGTATTGCCGTGAAAGCTCTGGCGCCGGGCGATCACATGCCGGCGCCGCGGCTGGCCTTTCTCGACGAAGTACTGCCGCGCCATCTTCAGGGCCGCCTCGACGGCCTCCGAGCCTCCGCTGACGAGATAGGCCCGCTCCAGCCCGGCCGGCGCATGGGCGATCAGGCAGTCCGCCAGCCGTTCGGCGATGTCGGTGGTGAAGAAGGCGGTGTGGGCATAGGCGAGCGTATCGAGCTGACGGTGCAAGGCCTCCCGCACAGCCGGATGGCCATGGCCCAGGCAGGAGACTGCGGCCCCGCCGGAGGCATCGATATAGTGCTTGCCGGCGGCGTCGATCAGTTCGATGCCGCGCCCACCGACGGCGACCGGCATGACGGCGTTGGCGGTCCGGTGGAGCAGATGGCTCATGGCGGCGTTCCCGGAAGTTTCGGCTGAGGACGTCGGGTCAGATGGGTGCCGAGGGCAGCCAGATGCGCATCCGTCCGGCGCAGGGCGGCGAGCGCCGCCTCGCCGTCATGGCCCGCCACCAGCGCAGCCAGCACTTCGGCAGCGGCGAAGGCCGGCGTCACGGCATGCAGGAAGGAGGGACTCGCCGTCGGCACGACGAGATGATGGCGGGAGATCCTGGCCAGAGGCGCCACCTCGCTATCGGTGATGGCAAGGATGGACAACCCGCGCGACGCGGCATGCTCGGCGAGTTCGAGGGTAAGGCGCGTATAGGGCTGCAGGCTGACGGCCACCATCACCTCGCCCGGGACGACATCGATGAGGGCATCGGCCCCGATGGCGGCGATGCCGTCGAGCAGAATGCTGGGCCTGCCGATCAAGGTGAGCCCATAATGCAGATGCCAAGCGACCGGATGGCTCGCCCTGAGACCCAGGCAATGGATGCGGCGCGCCGAGGCAAGCATCTGCGCGGCGGCGGCGAATGCCGCGAGCGGCCTGGCTGCCGAAAGTCCGTCAAGCTGGGTGCCCAGCATGCCGAGCATGGCGGCGGCCAGTCCCTCATCGCCGACGCGCCCCTGCCGGATAAGGTGGTCTCCCGCCTTGCCTGCAAAGCCTGTCGGCGCTTCCCGCAGCGTATCGGCATGCAGTTCCCGCAGGGCCTCGTAACCGTCGAAGCCCAATTGCCGGGCGAGCCGCATCATGGTCGCCGGCTGCACGCCGGCACGCCGCGCCTGTTCCCGCATCGACAGCAGGGCGACATCGCGCGGATTCTCCAGCACATAGCGGGCGGCCGCCTTGATCTGCGCCGGCATCGCGTCGAAGCCTTTGACGATCTCGCTGGCCAGGCCGTCGAGATCCACAAGCCCGCTCATGCCCCTATGCTCCGTCGGAAGGATTATTGAAACAAATGTATCATATGCTATCGTTCTGATACAAATGAATCCTCATTCGGAGATGGATTTGTCGGCTACGCTGGACTGCGCCCCGCGTTTCATTGCCGTAGCCCCCAATGGTGGCCGGCGGACCAAGGCGGATCACCCGGCCTTGCCGATGACGGCCTCCGCCCTGGCGCAGACGGCCACGGCCTGTCTCGAGGCCGGCGCGGCCATGATCCATGTCCATGTCCGGCGCGAGGATGGCGGCCATCTGCTCGACGCCGAGGCCTATCGCGCCGTCATCGCCGCGATTGCCGCCGCGACGGGCAAGGAACTCGTGGTGCAGATCACCTCGGAGGCGCTCGGCCTCTATTCGCCGGCAGAGCAAAGAGCCGTCATCCGCGACACGCGGCCGGAGGCCGTATCGCTCGCCCTGCGCGAACTGGTGCCTGACGCAGGCGAGGAAGCCGCCTTCGCCGAATTGCTGCTCTTTCTCAGGCTGATCGGAACCATGCCGCAGATCATCCTCTACACGCCGGACGAAGCCAGGCGCCTTGCCGACCTGCGGCGGCGGGGCCTCATCCCCTACGAGAAACTGCCCGTACTCTATGTGCTCGGCCGCTATACGGCGGACCAGACGTCCCGGCCCGCCGATCTCCTGCCCTTCCTCGCCGCGGACATGCCGCGCTTCGATCCGTGGAGCCTGTGCGCCTTCGGTCCGCAGGAAATTGCCTGTGTCACCACGGCCGCCCTGCTGGGCGGGCATGCCCGCGTCGGCTTCGAAAACAACCTTCATCGCCCCGACGGCACGCCGGCCCGGGACAATGCCGAACTGGTGGTGCTGGCGCGCCAGGCGATCGAGGCGGCCGGCCTGAAGATCGGCGATGCCGACGCGCTGCGTGCCGCGACGCTGGCGACATGAAAAAGGCGGCCGAAGGGCCGCCTTTCCATTCACCGAGCAAATGCCGGGGAAGATTCTCGCTTCAAGCCGCGGAGGCCGAAACCCAGCGCGACAGCTCGCCCTTGGGAGCAGCGCCGACCTTCTGGGCGACGGGCTTGCCGTCCTTGAACACGATCAGCATCGGGATCGACATCACCCGGAACTGCGAGGCGATCTGCGGGTTCTCGTCGACGTTCAGCTTGGCGATCTTGACCTTGCCGGCCATCTCGGTGGCGATCTCGTCGAGAGCAGGCGCGATCATGCGGCAGGGCCCGCACCACTCGGCCCAGAAATCGACGACGACCGGCTCGGCCGAATTCAGCACGTCATTGGCGAAGGAGGCATCCGTGACCTTGATCGTGTTGGCACCCATTTCAAGAATCTCCACAGCGGGAATGGCGGAATCGCCATGCAAATATCCGTTGCCTTCAAGCTAGGAACGCACTGGCCCAGCGTCAAGGAGCGGGATGGCTTCTCGCGCGAATGTGCACGGCTGATATGCAGATTCGTGGCTATTATCGGCCCTGCCCCGTGAAATCTACGGCTAGCCGATCACCACGCGGGTATCCGACATGCCTCGATGCCGGATGAGCTGGTAGAGCGCGGCGGCGTGGGAGGGCGCCAGCCGGATGCAGCCATGGGAGGCGGCGCGGCCGAGCTGCTTGACCGAATAGGTGCCGTGCACCGCATAGCCGCCCTTGAAGAACACCGAATAGGGCATCGGCGAATTATCGTATTTCTTGGAGTAATGCATGCGCTTGAGCAGCTTGGGGCGGTAGACGCCGCGCGGGGTATAGTAGCCGCGCCGTGCCGTCGACACGGCCCAGACCGCCTCGACATTGCCATCGACGATCACGGTCATGCGCTGGCTGGCGATATCGACCTTGGCCACTATGCCCGCGGAGGCCGGGGCCAACTGGCAGAGCATAGCGGCCAAGAGCGCGAAGGCGATGGCGATCCAGCGGAAGTTCGCGCTCAGATGCAGGGCAGGCATGACAGGTTCCTCGATGCGGTTCACTGACATTGGCCGTCCGGGCCTTCATTCGCCATGCGCTTTTGCACAGGAAGCGTGTCCAGCCGGACCCGAACAAAGCATGAATCGAACAGGGTTAATTTTTGGTTTCCGCAGCCCGCTTCCGCAGGGCTGGCTTGTGGCGCCGCGCCTTCGCCTGGTCCCGAAAAGAAGGAGCGAAGAGGATGCCAGCGCGCCCCGGGCTCTTGCCAACCGCCGATGCTGCCGTTTGGGAAAAGACAGGATAGGATGCAGTCACGAATCACTTCGCGGGAGCAGGCATGCGCCGTTTCGTCCGGACCTTCCCGTCGCTCAAATCCGGCTTGGCCCTCGCCGCCTTGCCGCTCCTGGCCATGGGGGGACCGGTCGTGGCGCAGGACATCACCCCGCCCGGCTTCAAACTGCCGCCACTCGGCGTGGTGACGGCGGCCACTCCCGCCAAGCAGCTCTTCGGCCGCGCCGAGACGCCGGCCAATATCGGCCTCGGCTCGATCGGCTTCTACGCCAAGGGCTGCCTGTCGAACGGCGTGGAACTGCCGGCGGATGGACCGACCTGGCAGGTCATGCGCCCCTCGCGCAACCGTGCCTGGGGCAATGCCGCCATTATCCGGGTGGTGAAGAATCTCGCCGCCAAGGCCCCTACGGTGGCAGGCTGGCCGGGCATCCTGATCGGTGACATGGCGCAGCCGCGCGGCGGGCCGATGCTGACGGGTCATGCCTCGCACCAGATCGGGCTCGACGCCGACATCTGGCTGACCCCCATGCCGAACCGCCGGCTGAGCGTCGCCGAGCGGGAGACCAAGAGTGCCGTGATGATGGTGCGCCCGGACAGGCTCGACGTCTCCCGTTCCTGGACCCCGGGCCAGATGGGCATCGTGCGCGCCGCCGCCCAGGACCCGGCAGTCGAGCGCATCTTCGTCAACGCCGCCATCAAGAAGGCGATGTGCCGCGACGCCACCGGCGACCGCTCCTGGCTCGGCAAGGTGCGCCCGATGTACGGCCACGACTATCATTTCCATATCCGCATCACCTGCCCGCGCGGCAGCCCGACCTGCACGCCGCAAAAGCCGCCGACGGGCGATGAGGGCTGCGGCAAGGAGCTCGACTACTGGTTCTCGGACGCGGTGCTGCATCCAAAGCCCCGTCCCAAGCCGCCGCGCCCGCCGCGCCAGCTCACCCTCAGCGATCTGCCGCCTGCGTGCAGCCAGGTGATTGCAGCCCCGTGAGGCCGGACGCCGCGCAGGGCGCGGCGCGGTTCGGTTGATCTGGCCGGGCGACCTCGATATTGTAGTATCGGTGGTATGCTGATGCTGGCAGGATGTGATGGCAAATGGCGCCAAGCTGAAGAAAGCGCCCCGGCCTGCGCCGGACAAGTTTGCCGCGCGCCGAGCCGAGCTGGCCGAGGCCGCGCTGCAGACGCTTGCTGAACTCGGCTATGCCCGCACCAGTCTCAGGGAGATCGCCCAGAATTCGCGTTTCTCCCACGGCGTGCTGCATTATTACTTCAGCGACAAGGTCGACCTGATCGCCTATTGCGTGCGCGACTACAAAGCAAAATGCGTGCAGCGCTATGAGCGCATCACCGCCGATGCCGACAGCCATGGCAGCCTGATCGATCAATTCCTCGACAGCCTTGCCGCCACGCTGCGCGACGAGGCCCCGATGCATCGGCTCTGGTATGATCTGCGCTCCCAGGCCCTGTTCGAGCCCTCCTTCCATGCGGACGTCAGGGAGATCGACAAGAGCCTGGAAGACATGGTCTGGCGCGTGATGTCGCGCGCCTTCGAATTGGCCGGGGTCAAGCCGGCCCTGCCCTCGGCCGTGGTCTATGCGACTTTCGACGGGCTGTTCGAACATGCCCTGCTGCGCCATCTGGGCGGCGACGCCGATGCCATCGCACAGATGCAGGCGCGGATCCGGGCCTTCCTGCCGGCATGCGGCCTGCCCGCCAAGATGGGAACGACCGGCAGCCGGCCCAAGCTCGCTTCACACCGCCTGGTAAAGGGTAACGACGCAAGCGCCGCCTAGGCCGAGATTGTGCTGCAGCCCGAGGCGCGCGCCAGGCACCTGGCGTCTGTCCGCCGTGCCGCGCAGCTGGTGGGTCAGCTCATAGCATTGCGCCAGGCCGGTGGCTCCCAGCGGGTGCCCCTTCGACAGCAGCCCGCCCGAGGGATTGGTGACGTAGCGCCCGCCATAGGAATTGTCGCCATCGGCGATCATCTTGCCCGCTTCGCCGTCGCCGCAGAGGTCCAGGGCCTCGTAGCTCACCAATTCATTGTGCGCGAAACAATCGTGCAGTTCGACCACGTCCAGGTCTTCGGGGCCGATGCCGGCCGCTTCATAGACCTGGCGTGCGGCACGACGGCTGAGGTCGAAGCCGACGAGCTGCATCATGTCGCCGGCCTCGAAGGTCGATTCGCCGTCCGTGGTCATCGCCTGGGCGGCAATCTCGACCTTGCAGTCGAGATCGTGGCGCCGGGCAAATTCGGGCGAGACCAGGATGGCCGCCGCAGCGCCGCAGGTCGGCGGACAGGCCATCAACCGCGTCATCACGCCGGGCCAGAGCACCGGTGAAGCCAGCACCTCCTCGGTGCTCACCTCGTTGCGGAACACCGCAAGAGGGTTGCGGGCCGCATGCCGGCTCGCCTTGGCGCGCACCGCGGCAAAGGCGGAAAGAGGCGTGCCATATTTGCGCATATGGCTCAGCCCGGCGCCTCCGAAATAGCGCAGAGCGAGCGGAATTTCGTTCATGCCCACCAATTGGTCGGCCAGCGCCTCGAAATCGGCGAAAGGGCTGGGACGGTCACCGAACTGCATTTCGAGCGCGCCCGGCTTCATCTGCTCGAAACCGAGGGCGAGCACGCAATCGACCGCGCCCGAGGCAACGGCCTGGCGCGCGAGGAACAGGGCGGTGGAGCCGGTGGAACAATTATTGTTCACGTTGATGATCGGGATGCCGGTCATGCCGATCTGGTAGAGCGCCTTCTGGCCGCTGGTGGAATCGCCATAGACATAGCCGGCATAGGCCTGTTGCACCCGCCCATAATCCAGGGCGCAATCCGAGAGGGCGAGCCGCGTCGCCTTGGCCGCCATGGCGTCATAGGGCTCACTCGCGCCCGGTTTAGCGAAGGGGATCATGCCCACGCCCGCGACCAGCACCCGCGATGATGACATCTCCATTCCCTCCTGAAAGCGACTTCACCGCCCGGCGGCAGGCCGCCTCCCATAGGTGGCATTTTTGCGACAAATTCGCCATGAGCTGGACAAGTGTCAAACAAAATCTTGACAGTCGTATAATTTTGGCCTGAGGATGCGGCGTTCCCGGCACAAAGGGAATACTGCGTATCTCGTACAAGACAGCCATTCTCCGGGAGAGACGATAAGGTATTGCTCAGTCTTCGCCGATGGAACCGCTGATGAGGCCATCCCTTCATCAATAAGGCCTCTTTTCGCGGCGCGGTATGATACGGCCAATACTGAATACACATTTCCCCGGATGGTTTCTGCCTGCAAGAGAATGCAGAGGTACAATAGTGGGGGAACTCCATGACTTCAAAACTGAGGCGGAAGGCCTTGGCGTGCGCCGCACTGATGACGTGCCTGATGGCGCCGAATGCGGCCAAGGCCATCGATATCTATCCGGGGGACTATACCGCTCTGCCGTCCGGAACCAATCTGGCCCTGGGCTATTTCGGCTTCACGGCCAACAGCCGGCTGGATATCGAGGGTATCGGCAAGATTCCGAAATCGCGTTATCAGACGGCGGTCGGCATCCTGCGCTATCTGCATTACTCCGACATCAACGGCATGCCGATCGCGGTCCAGGCCTTCCTGCCGATCGGCGGCTTCACCCAGCACCAGATCGGCGGCGTCGATGCCCGAAGCAAGAGCGGCATCGGCGACCTGACGCTCGGCTTCACCGTCTTCCCGCTGCATGGCGCCGACCAGCCCGGCGGCACCACTGTCGGACTCACTGCCTATGTCTCGGCGCCCACCGGCAATTACAGCGCCCGGGCGCCCTTCAACATCGGTACGGGCACCTGGTATTTCACGCCGCAGCTCGGTGTCATCCAGAATCTCGGCAAGGGCTTCTTCATCGACGCCGCCGCGGATGTGGCGCTCTATATCGACCACACCGAATATGGCCTCAAGCGCTCGCAGGATCCCTCGGTGCAGCTTCAGGCCTATCTGCGCTATCAGTTCTCGCCGGCGACCTCGGTCTCCTTCGGCTATTCCGGCCATTTCGGCGGCAGGCAGTCGGTCGGCGGCACCTATACCGGCCTGAAGACGGACTCGCACGGCCTGCGCGCCTTTGCCAGCCACATGCTGACACCGACATGGCAGATCTCGGGCGTGGTGGGCGCCGACATCGCCAATGCCAAGGGCGGCTTCCGCAACGACTTCACCGGGCAGATCCGCCTGATGAAGATCTTCTAAAGCGCATTGCAGGTGCGCCCCCAAGCAGCGGCCTCCCAGCTGCTTGGGGTGTTTTTCTCTGGAGCAAAGCGCGTTCAAGCGTGAACGCTTATTTGCCCTAACTCATTGTTCTGACGCGTCTTTGCGATTCTAGGCGACTCCGTCAAACCGCAACACGCTATAAAATAGCCGGCTACTTATCTCCTTCGAATCGCTCTACCGCCTCGCCCTGCCCATAGCTTGACAACCGTCCAATAAAAACTTGACACTCGTCCAAGATTGGCATGAGATCGCATCATCATCCCCGCCATAAGGGGCCGGCCGGTGCCGACAGGTCCGACCGTCAGAAATCAGGAGGGACTGCCCGATGGCCAATCCATTCGATCTGACCGGCCGCAAGGCCCTCGTCACCGGCGGAGCGCGCGGCATCGGTGCCGGCATCGCCGAGGCGCTGGCCAAGGCCGGCGCCGACGTGGTGATCGGCGACGTCCTGGAGGACCAGGGGCGCGACATTGCGTCCACCCTTGCCGGCCATGGCCGCAAAAGCAGCTTCGTGCGGCTCGACGTCACCCAGGAAGCGCAATGGGAAAGCGCCGTCGCCGACACCATCGGCGCGATCGGCGGCTATGACATCCTGGTCAACAATGCCGGCATGGAAGTGACCGCGCTGGTAACGGAGATCGAGCCGGAGAGCCTGCGGCGCATGCTCGACGTCAACATCGTCGGCACGCTGCTCGGCATGAAGCATGCGTTCCGCGCCATGCGGCCCGGCGGGACGGCTGGCCAGGGCGGTTCGGTGATCAACATCGCCTCGGTCGCGGCCCTGATCGCCTTCCCGGCCATCTCCGGCTATTCCGGCACCAAATCGGCCGTGGACCGCATGACCCGCGTTGCCGCCGCCGAGGCGGGCAAGCTCGGCTATGGCGTGCGTGTCAACTGCATCTATCCGGGCCTCATTCCCACTGAAATGGGCGTCAAGCTCGCGCAGGACGTCGTTGGCCTCGGCCTGTTCCCCGACATCAACGCCGCGCTCGCGGCCGTGACCGGCCTGACGCCGCTCGGCCGCCTGGCCGAGATTTCCGAGGTCGCGGATGCGGCCGTGTTCCTGGCCTCCGACGCCTCGAAGTTCATCACCGGCGCCGGCATTCCGGTCGAGGGCGGCATGGGGAGCTGAGGCTCGATCGGCTGCGGCCTCCCGCAGGGCCGCTGGATACAGCTATCCCGAAAGGATTTTGCATGAACGGCAAGCAACCCGTCGTCGTCTACGGCGCCTCCGGCTATACGGGGCGCCTGGTCTGCGAATATCTGCGCGAATACAACATACCCTTCATCGCCGCCGGCCGAGACGCCGCCCGCGTCCGCGAGGTGGTCGAGCGCATCCCCGGCATCGAGACGGCGAATTACGAGGTGGTCGGCGTCAACCACAGCGTCGAAGCGCTGACGGAACTGTTCCGCGGCGCCAGGGTCGTGTGCAACATGGTCGGCCCCTTCATCAAATATGGCGGAGAGGTGGTCGAGGCCTCGTTGCGAGCGGGCTGCCACTATCTCGACACCACGGGCGAACAGGATTGGGTCCTGCATGCACAGGCCGAATGGGGCAGCAAGTTTGCCGGCAAAGGTCTTCTGCTCTCCCCCGGCGTCGCGCAGATGTACACCACCGGCGAGATCGCCGCTCAGATCGCGCTGGAGACGCCCGGCATCGACACGCTCGACATTCTGGTGCTGTGGAGCGGCTTTCCGACCACCGCTTCGGTCGAGACCATTTTCACCATCCTCAAGGCCAAATGGCATTATCTGGAGCAGAACCAGTACAAGGAATGGCCGCTCTCCCAGACCTTCGAGGTCAACGTGCCCGGCCAGCATGGCACGGCGATCGCCCTGCCCTGGGGCGGCACCAGCCATCCGGTCTGGTTCAAGGACGATCCGCGTGTCGCCACCGTGAAGGTGGCCGCCGGCGTCTTCGCCCGCGAGGTGATGCAGGGCGTCATCGCCACGGTGAAGATGTATGAGGAGAACATCAAGCCGCTGCCGATGGCCCAGCAGGAGGTCGAACTCGGCAAGATCGCGGCCTCGATCCAGAGCGGCATGCCGCCGCGCGAAAACCCGCGGGTCAACCGCTCGGTGGATTCGGTCTATGGCTCGGGCCCGCTCGGGCGGGTCCATTGCCTCATCCACGGCAATTGCAACTACAAGCAGACCGGCCTGCTGCAGGCCTATGCCGCCTATTCCCTGCTGCAGCAGCCGCCCCTGCGCGCCGGCTTCGCCTCGGCCTGCCAGGCCTTCGGCCATCATACGCTGCTCGGCGTGCTCAGAAGCTTCGGCCTGGTGATGAAGCCGGTACTGACAGTCCAGGATTGAACGAGGAACGGGAGGGCGAGGCCGATGCGGATCAGCTTCTATCTCGACAAGGGTGCCTCGCTGGGGCCGGCCGCGCCGTGCCTGACCATGGATGGCGCCTCGCTGAGCTATGCCGACGTCGTCGCCCATTCCAATCGCGTCGCCCATGCCCTCGCCAAGGCTGGCGCCCGCCCCGGCGACAAGGTGGCCGTGCTTTCGGCCAATGATCCCAAGGCCTTCGCCAGTGTGTTCGGCATCGCCCGGGCCGGGGCCGTATGGTGTCCGATCAACCCGCGCAACGCACCAAGCGAGAATCGCCAGATCCTGGCCGATTTCGATTGCACCGTGCTGCTGTTCCAGCAGGCCTTCCACGAACTGGTCGAGACCATCCTGCCGGACCTGCCGGCCCTGAAGATGCTGGTCTGCCTGGACGGAGAGGCGGCCGGTGCCCCGTCGCTGGCGGAATGGCTGGCCGACATGCCCGACACGCCCTTCCCGACGCCCCCGGACAATGATGTCGCCATGCTGGTCGGCACCGGCGGCACCACCGGCAAGCCCAAGGGCGTGTTGCTCACCGACGACAATCTCGAGGCGATGTCAGCCATCATGCTGATGGCCTATCCCTATCGCGACCGCCCGGTCTATCTGGCGCTGCCGCCGCTCACCCATGCGGCGGGCGTGCTGACCCTGCCCGTCCTCGCCAAGGGCGGCGAGATCGTGATCATGCCCAAGCCCGATCTCGGCGTCTTCCTCTCCCTCATTCCACGCCATGGCGTCAGCCACACCTTCCTGCCGCCGACCCTGATCTACGCGCTGCTCGCCCATCCCGACCTGCCGCGGACCGACCTCTCCTCGCTGCAATGCTTCTGGTATGGCGCGGCGCCGATCGCGCCGGCGCGGCTGGAAGAGGCGATCCAGCGGATCGGGCCGGTGATGGCGCAGTTCTTCGGCCAGACAGAGGCGCCGATGGTATGCACCACCATGGCGCCGGCCGATCATTTCAAACCGGACGGCAGCATCGACAAGGCGCGCCTCTCTGCGGCCGGCTATCCCCCGCCCCTGCTGCAACTCGCCATTCTGGACGGCAAGGACCGGCCTCTGCCGCCGGGCGAACGCGGCGAGATCGCCATACGCGGCTCGCTGGTGATGCGCGGCTATTACAAGGACGAGGCCGCGACGGCTCAGACCCTGCGCTCGGGCTGGCTGCATACCGGCGATATCGGCTATCTCGACGCCGACAACATGCTCTACATCGTCGACCGCCTGAAAGACATGATCATCAGCGGCGGCTTCAACGTCTATTCGGTCGAGGTGGAGCAGGCGCTGCTCGAACATGCCGATGTCCAGGACTGCGCCGTCTTCGGCCTGCCGGACGAGAAGTGGGGCGAGATGGTCTGCGCGGTCGTGCAGCTTCGCGCGGGCCGCAATGCCGATACCGAGGCCTTGCGCACCTTCGTCAAGGCCCGGATCGGCAGCGTGAAGACGCCCAAACATGTCGAGATCTGGCCGGATCTGCCACGCTCCAAGGTCGGCAAGGTACTCAAGCGCGACATCCGCGCCGAACTCCTCGCCGCCCGGTCGTCTTCGGCCTGACAGCCTCAGTCGTCGGGATGGCCGGCCTTGGCCTGCAGAAGATCGGAGAAGGCCAGCAGCACGCCCGAGACCATGAACACCATGTGGACGCCGACCAGCCAATAGAGGTCGCGGTCGGACAGGTCCTTGATCTGCATGAAGCCCTTGAGCAGTTCGATGGCCGAGATCAGCACGATCGAGGCCAGCAGCTTGAGCTTGAGGCCGGCAAAATCCACCTTGGTCATCCAGTTCGGCCAGGACAGATGCTCGGCGCCATCGATCTTCGAAACGAAATTCTCGTACCCCGAGAAGATCACGATCAAGACCAGGCTGCCGAGCAAGGCGAGATCGACCAGTTCCAACACCCCCAGCACCGTCTGCTTTGGCGTGAGCGTATAGGCGCCCCCGACGAAATGGAGCAATTCCTGCCCGAATTTCAGCAAGACGACGAACAGGGCGATGACCAGCCCGATATAGAACGGCGCCAGCACCCAGCGCGAGGCGACAAGCCCGCGTTCGATCCATTTTTCCATAAAGTGATCTCAACCCGACATGAACAATCGCGCGCAAAATAGAGGGACGCGCCCGGCCTGGGAACCCAGCCTTGCCAAATTGTAATCGAATTGGACGGATATCGCGGACGGAGGGCCCGTTACTTCACGCGCAGGATCTCCACGCCGGCCATGGCGCCCGGCACGGCGCGCGGCTTTTCGACATGCACGCGCACGGCAGCGGCACGGTCGAAGGCAAGGCAGCGCTGGGCGAGGCGCTCGGCGAAGGTCTCGAGCAGGTCGACATGGCTGGCGGCGAGGTCCCGGCCGATGGCGGCGATCTTGTCGTAGTCGATCGTGCCCCCGATATCGTCATTGCCGAAATTCGCTTCGGCCAGGGTCAACTCGACATCGACGACCAGGGGCTGGGTCACGCCCTTCTCATGCTCGTAATAGCCGATATGGGCTTCGAGATTGAGGGCGCGCAGAAAGACGCGGCTATAGGATCGCGGTTCGGTCATGGAAGCGAGACATGACACACTCAGCCGGGAATGGCCATCGCCGTTTCGCCCGCTGCTTGCGCCGCTTCGCCATTCAGCGGGTTGTCGGGATCCCAGCCATAGAGGGTTTCACCGAACCGCATGTCGCGCGCATCGAGATGGATGAGGCGGCCGGTAAGGCCGGTGCCGAAACCGACGATCTCGCGGATCGCCTCCAGAGCCATCATCGAACCGGCGACGCCGGCGAGAGCGCCGAGCACGCCCGCCTCCGCACAGCTCGGAATGGTGCCCGGCGGCGGCTTCTGCGGGAAGAGGCAGCGCCAAGTCGGATTGGGCGCGCCCTCGGCATTGGTCTCGAAGGGCCGCAGCGTGGTGAGCATGGCGTCGAACACGCCGAGCGCGCCCATGATCAGCGGCTTGCGGCCATGGAAACAGGCATCGGAGACGGCATAGCGGGTGTCGAAATTGTCCGAGCCGTCGATCACCAGGTCGTAGCCTGCGATCAGCCCGGCCGCATTGGCGGGATCGATGCGCAGGGCATGTTCGACCACCGTCACATGCGGGTTGAGGCGCTCGATCGCCTCCCGAGCCGTCTCGACCTTGGGACGCCCGATATCGGGCGTGGCATGGATGATCTGACGCTGCAGGTTGGAGAGCGAGACGACATCGTCGTCGGCGATGCCGAGCGTGCCGACGCCCGCCGCCGCCAGATAGAGCAGCACCGGCGCGCCGAGCCCGCCAGCGCCGACCACCAGGATGCGGGCCCGCGACAGGGCCTGCTGTCCGGCGCCGCCGACCTCATGCATGACCACATGCCGGGCGTAGCGCTCCAGCTCTTCGGATGAGAATGCCATGGCACGAATGTAGGGGCCCCCGGCGTGGGGCGCAATCGCCGAGAGGGCTTCTTCCGGGGGAAGAGGCGGACGAGACGTCCGCGGGCCCACCCGAGCGCCACGCCGCTCGGTTGTTCCAAGCAAAGCGGCCCGGATATTGCCGAGAAAGCGCTGCGCCCGGGACCGCGGGCGTCACAGCGGCATGCTTGCATGTCGCGATGTCCGCTTTTCTTTCTCCGCATCCGCCCACCGATCCATGGTCTCGCCTTCTGAATGCGAGCCTGTATGATCGCGCTCCAAGAATCAGTCCTGAACAGACCGAAGACGAGGCCCTGATGACTTCTGCCCCGCGCGCACCCGGAAAGGGCGACCACGTCTTCCTGGTCGACGGCTCCTCCTTCATCTTCCGGGCCTATTTCCAGTCGATCAACCAGGACGCCCGCTACAATTACCGCTCCGACCGCCTGCCCACGGGCGCGGTGCGCCTGTTCTGCAACGTGCTGCACAAGATGATCAAGGAAGGGGTGATGGGCATCAAGCCCACCCATCTCGGCATCATCTTCGACAAGTCGGAAGACTCCTTTCGCAAGGAGATCTACCCGCCCTATAAGGGCCACCGGCCGCCGCCCCCGGAAGAGCTGGTGCCGCAATTCCCGCTGATGCGCGTTGCCGTGCGCGCCTTCGGCCTCAAGCCGGTGGAACAGGCTCGCTACGAGGCGGACGATCTGATCGCCACCTATTGCGACATCGCCGTCAAGGCCGGCGCCGACGTCACCATCGTCTCCGCCGACAAGGATCTGATGCAGCTGATCCGGCCCGGCGTTGTGATGTTCGACCCCGCTTCCGGCGACCAGAAGGCCAAGGGCTCGCGCCCCGAGCGCCTGATCGCCGAGGCGGAGGTTTTGGAAAAGTTCGGCGTGACGCCCGACAAGGTGGTCGACGTGCAGGCCCTGGCCGGCGACTCCACCGACAATGTTCCCGGCGTGCCCGGCATCGGCGTCAAGACGGCGGCGCAGCTGATCAATGAATATGGCGACCTCGACGGGCTTCTCGCCCGCGCCGGCGAGATCAAGCAGCCCAAGCGCCGCGAGAGCCTGACCGACCCGGAGAACGTCAAGCTCGCCCGGATATCGCGCGAACTGGTCAAGCTGGTCAGCGACGTCACCCTGGAAACCCCGATCGAGGAGCTCATCGCCCCCGGGCTCGATGCCAGGGGCGCCATCGCCTTCCTGAAGGCGATGGAATTCTCGACCCTGACCCGCCGCATCGCCGAGGATGCCGGCCTCGACGTAGCCGATATCGAGGCCGACGAGACGCTGAAGATCCCCGACAGCGATTTCTCGCCCGCCCCCGCCCGGACGCCGTCGCCCAGGCCGAGCGCCGACGGGGTCTCTCCCGCTCCGGCTGTTGCGACCGGGGCCGGCACGCCCTCCGCAGTGGTGGAGAGCGTCAAGGCCAGGCTTGCCGCCATTCCCTTCGACACCGGGTCCTACGAAACCGTCGCCAGCCTGGAAGCACTCGATGGCTGGATAGTCAGGGCCCGTGAGCTCGGCTACGTCGCCTTCGACACCGAGACCACCTCGCTCGACGCCTTGCAGGCCGATCTCGTCGGCTTCTCCCTGTCGGTCGAGCCGGGCAAGGCCTGCTATGTGCCGTTGCGCCACCGCGACAAGGCGGACCTGTTCGGCGGCGGCATGATGCCCGGCCAGGTCGATGCCGCCGAAGCCCTCACGCGGCTGAAAGACCTGCTCGAAGACCCGGGTGTCCTGAAGATCGGCCAGAATCTGAAATATGACACGCTGGTGATGGGCGAGCAGGCCATCAAGGTCGCGCCCTATGACGACACCATGCTGATGTCCTATGTCGTCGATGGCGGCCGCGGCAATCACGGCATGGACGAACTCTCCTTGCGCCATTTCGGCCACAAGCCGATCGCCTTTTCCGAGGTCTGCGGTTCCGGCAAGTCCCTGATCGGCTTCGATCAGGTCACCATCGAACGTGCTACCGCCTATGCGGCGGAGGATGCCGACGTCACCCTGCGCCTCTGGCTGCTGCTCAAGGCCCGCCTGGTCGCCGAGGGGCTGGTCAACATCTACGAGACGCTGGAGCGCCCGCTCGTCGCCGTGCTCGCCAATATGGAATCGCGCGGCATCATGATCGATCGCCAGATCCTGGCGCGCCTGTCCGGCGAATTCGCCCAGAGCGCCGCCCGGCTCGAGGCGGAAATCCACGAACTCGCCGGCGAGACCTTCAATGTCGGCTCGCCCAAGCAGCTCGGCGACATCCTGTTCGGCAAGATGGGCCTGCCCGGCGGCAAGAAGACGCCGACCGGCCAATGGGCGACCTCGGCCCAGGTCCTGGAGGATCTGGCCGACCAGGGCCTGGAGCTGCCGCGACGGATCGTGGCCTGGCGCCAGCTCACCAAGCTCAAATCCACCTATACCGACGCCCTGCCCACCTATGTGAACCCGAAATCGGGCCGGGTGCACACCTCCTATTCCCTGGCGGCGACCACCACGGGGCGCCTGTCCTCCTCCGAGCCCAATCTGCAGAACATCCCGGTGCGCACCGAGGAAGGCCGCAAGATCCGGTCGGCCTTCATCTCCGCGCCCGGCGCCAAGCTGATTTCGGCCGACTATTCGCAGATCGAACTGCGCGTGCTCGCCCATGTCGCCGAGATCCCGCAGCTGACCAAGGCGTTCGAGGATGGCGTCGACATTCACGCCATGACGGCTTCCGAGATGTTCGGCGTGCCGGTCGCCGGCATGGACCCGCTGGTGCGGCGCCGCGCCAAGGCCATCAATTTCGGCATCATCTACGGCATTTCGGCCTTCGGCCTTGCCAACCAGCTCTCCATCCCGCGCGAGGAAGCGGGCGCCTATATCAAGAGATATTTCGAACGCTTCCCTGGCATTCGCGACTATATGGACCGCATGAAGGCCGAATGCCGCGCGAATGGCTATGTCGAGACCATTTTCGGCCGCAAGATGCATTTTCCGGCGATCGACTCGAAGAACCCGTCCGAGCGGGCCTTCGTCGAGCGCCAGTCCATCAATGCGCCGATCCAGGGCTCTGCTTCCGACATCATCCGCCGGGCCATGAGCCGCATGGACGCCGCACTCGCCAAGGCCGGCCTTTCGGCCAGGATGCTCTTACAGGTGCATGACGAACTCGTCTTCGAGGCACCGGAGGAGGAAGTCGAGGCGACACTGCCCGTGATCTCCAAGGTGATGGAGCAGGCAGCGCTTCCGGCCCTGCAGCTGAAGGTGCCGCTGCAGGTCGAGGCGCGGGCTGCGAGCAATTGGGAAGAGGCCCATTGAGCCGAGCCGGCCGGCATTAATCCTTTGTAACTCGCCCCAATTCCGGCCGGTTCTTGTCCGATTGAGAAGCAGCACCCACATGGGAGGCGTTGCGGCCTACCCTCTCAGGAAGCAGCCGCGAAGGAGAGTCAGGATGACCCCCAACGAAAAAGCCCTCATCGAGGACCTGTTCAATCGCCTGCGCAGTTCCGCCCCGAGCGGGCGCGACGCCGAGGCCGAGGCGGCCATCGCGGCCGAGATGGCCCGCTCGCCGGGCGCCGCCTATGCGCTGGTGCAGACCGTGCTGGTGCAGGACCATGCCCTGCGCGAGGCCCACGCCAAGGTGCAGGCCGCCGAAACGGCCGGCCAGCAGGCCCCGCAGGCGCCACAGCAGCCCGCGCAGCCGCAATCCATGCTCGAGCGCGCCGGCTCGGCCCTGCAGGGCTTCGGCGGCCAGCGCAACCAAGCCCAGCCGGGACAGTTTCCTCCGCAGCAGGCCGAACAGCCCGCGCGTGGCGGCGGCTTCCTGCAGGGGGCCCTGCAGACGGCGGCCGGTGTCGCCGGCGGCGCCTTGCTGTTCGAGGGGGTGCGCTCGATGTTCGGTGGTGGCGGCGGCCTGTTCGGCGGCGGCGGCTCCGCCCCCTGGGGCGAAGGCAACACCACCATCAACGAGACCATCATCAACGAAAACGGCGACAGGGGCCGCGACAACGACGACAATGTGCGCGACGCCAGCTACGACTCGGATAATGACGACGATGGCGATTACGGCTCGGACGATTCCGGCGACAGCGACGACGGCTGGATCTGATCGCCATTTTGTTTGAAAACAATCGTTCCTACGAAACCCCGGCCTGTGGCCGGGGTTTTACATGACATGCCGCGCAGCAGGCCCGGGTACAGGAGGGTCGATCTTCAGATCGACCGCCTTTCCCCCAAACGCCGCGTTGCCAAGGTGGTCGATCCGAAGATCGACCCTCCAATGTCGTGACTCACAGCCCTTCGAACAGGGCGCTCGAAATGTAACGCTCGGCGAAGGAAGGCACGATCACCACGATGGACTTGTTGTCCATGCCGGGGCGGGCCGCCAGTTCCAGGGCGGCTGCAACCGCGGCACCGGAAGAAATGCCGCAGGGAATGCCCTCGATGCGGGCGAGCAGGCGGGCGGTGTCGAAGGACGTCTGGTTGCCGACGGTGATGATGTCGTCGATCACCGAGCGATCGAGCACATCCGGCACGAAGCCGGCGCCGATGCCCTGGATCTTGTGCGGGCCAGGCTGGCCGCCCGACAGCACCGGCGAATCCTCAGGCTCCACGGCGACGATCTTGAGATCGGGCTTGCGCGGCTTCAGCACCTGGCCGACGCCGGTGATGGTGCCGCCGGTGCCCACGCCCGAGACGAAATAATCGACGTCGCCCTTGGTGTCGTTCCAGATTTCCTCGGCCGTGGTGCGGCGATGGATCTCGGGATTGGCGGGATTGCGGAACTGCTGGGGAATGATGGCGCTCGGCAGTTCCTTGACGATCTCCTCGGCCTTGGCGACCGCGCCGCGCATGCCCTGGGCCGCCGGCGTGAGGACCAGTTCGGCCCCGAGCAGGGCCAGCATCTTGCGGCGCTCGATCGACATCGATTCCGGCATGACCAGGATCAGCCGATAGCCCCGGGCCGCCGCGACGAAGGCGAGCGCGATGCCGGTATTGCCGGAAGTCGGCTCGACCAGCACGGTATCGGGCTTGAGATGGCCGGACTTTTCCAGCGCATCGATCATGCTGACGCCGATGCGGTCCTTGACGCTGGCGATCGGGTTGAAGAATTCGAGCTTGGCGAGGATACGAGCCTTGACGTTCTTGGCCTTGGCCAACCGATTGAGCTGCACCAGCGGGGTATCGCCGATGGTCTCGGTGATCGACTGGAAGATGCGGCCGCGGCCGGGCACGTGATTGGCATTCGCCATGGGAAACGTCCTTGATTGAAAGCGCTGGAATTCAACATTAATCCACGAAAATGTCGAGATTAATATTGAATTACAGATTCATGATGTTTTTTAGCGGCCGAGGCTCAGATCGCAAAGTCGATATTGGCGGGCGTACCGCCGAAGACATGCTTGCGCTCGGCATCCCGGCACAGATCCTCGACGGTGATCTGGTCGAGTTCGGCCAGAAAGGATTGCGAGGCCTGGTTCACCGCCGGTGCGATGACCTGGTCGACCAGGGTCGACACGGGCGCCGGCTCGTCCTCGCCGGCGGCATCCGTCATCGCCGCACGCACGATGTCGCCGACGCTGATACGCCGCCGCTCGCGGGCCAGTTCATAACCTCCCCGCGGGCCGCGCACGCCCTTGAGAATATTGTGGCGCACCAGGGTCTGCAGCAAAGTTTCCAGATGGCGCGGCGGCAAGGCATGCCGGGACGCAAGAGCCTTGGCGGCGACCGGCGTGGGCCTCGAATGGTGGGCGATATCGACCACGGCGGCAAGGCCAAGCAAGGAACGGCGCGAAAGCAATTGCATGTCGACCCCCTGAAACGGTCCTACTTCATTGTTGCGGTGCCCGTCGAACCGAAGCCGCCGCTGCCGCGAACGGTCGAATCGACTTCCGCCGTTTCGACCAGGGCAGACAACGTCACCGGCGCAATGACCAACTGGGCGATTCGCATGCCATGGGTGATGGCAAAAGATTCTACACTCAGATTGATCAGGGCGACTTTAATCTCACCGCGATAATCGGCGTCTATCGTACCGGGTGCGTTCAAAACGGTAATCCCGCTTTTCACAGCCAAACCGGAACGTGGGCGCACTTGTCCTTCATAGCCCTGTGGAATTTGGAAAACCAGCCCGGTCGGCACCAGAGCACGCATCATCGGTGCAAGAACCAGGGTTTCCCCCGGTCCCAGCGCTGCCGGCAGGTCGAGACCCGCCGCCCCCTCGCTCTGATAGGCGGGCAGTGGCAGGTCACCGGCATGGGCGAGTTTCTTGACGGGAATGGTCAGGGTCATGGCAATCCTTCGGAGAGCGGGTCTCAGACCCGCCTGTTTCAAAATTGTAGAGACAAGGAACGGGGTAGGCGAGCCTGATGAGCCTGTCTCAAAACTCGCAACACGGCCCAGCATAGCTCCGCCTGTGTCGTGCCGGGGCTCGTTCCGGGCATCCAGATACAGCAACCCATCGAGACTGGGCCCCCCCGATCACGGGGACAAGGCCGGTGATGACAAAAAGTCGAGGTTCCCCCGATTTTCGATCAAGCCCCGAAGACCGAGCCCTGCTCACGCCACGGCGCTGGCCAGCTCGCCGAAGCGGGACACCAGCGCCCGGGCGACCGCCTCCTTGTCCATGTCGGGCCAGGTCTCGATGCCCGAGGCCGATACCAGATGAACGCGGTTGCGGTCCCCGCCCATCACGCCGCTCTCCGGCGAGACGTCGTTGGCAACGATGAGATCGCAGCCCTTGCGGGCAAGCTTGGCCTTGGCATGCTCGACGACATGCTCGGTCTCCGCCGCGAAGCCGACGACCAAGGAGGGCCGGCGCGCCTTGTCCCGCGCGATGGTGGCGAGAATGTCGGGGTTCTCCACCAATGCGAAATCAGGCGTACCCTCGGCGCCCTTCTTGATCTTCTGCGCACCGGCATCGGCCACGCGCCAATCGGCCACGGCCGCCGCAAAGATGGCGATGTCGGCCGGCAGCGCGGTCCTGACGGCCTCCAGCATCTCGCGGGCCGTTTGCACCGGCACCAGCTTCACCCCCGGGGGCGGCAGTAGCGCGACCGGTCCCGACACCAGGGTGACGCGGGCGCCCGCGGCCAGGGCCGCCGCGGCAATGGCATAGCCCTGCTTGCCGGAGGAGCGGTTGGCGATGTAGCGCACGGGATCGATCGGCTCATGCGTCGGCCCGGCCGTCACCAGCACATGCTTGCCGGCGAGCGGCAGGGCCGGCAGCAGGCGCGTATCGGCGCTCACCGAGCCCGGCAGCGGAATGAAGGTCGGCCCCGCCAGGGCCTTCTCGATCGCGGCGACGATCTCCAGGGGTTCGGCAAGCCGCCCCGGCCCATATTCGCCGCAGGCCATTTCCCCGTCGTTCGGGCCGACAAAGAGCACGCCATCCTCGCGCAACCGGGCGATGTTGCGCTGGGTCGCCGGATGCAGCCACATCCGCACATTCATGGCCGGGGCGACCAGTACGCGCTTGTCGGTCGCCAGAAGCGTGGTGGAAGCAAGATCATTGGCGAGCCCCTGCACCATCTTCGCAAGCAGGTCGGCCGTCGCCGGCGCCACCACGAGCAGATCGGCATCGCGCGACATCTCGATATGGCCCATCTCGGCCTCGTCCGTCAGCGAGAACAGGTCGGTATAGACCTTGTCGCCGGTGAGGGCCGAGACGGAGAGCGGCGTGACGAAGGCCTCGCCGGCCTTGGTGAGGATGGCCCTGACATCGGCGCCGCGCTCGCGCAGGCGGCGGATCAGGTCGAGGCCCTTATAGGCCGCGATGCCGCCACCGATGATGAGAAGAATGCGCTTGCCGACGAGGGGAGTGGACATGGATCGATCCGCCTGAAGCCATTATCGCGTTGTGCTAGAGCAAAGCGCGTTCAAGCGTGAACGCTTATCTGCTCTATCTCGTTGTTTCGCTCGTCTTTGCGATTATGGGTGACTCCGTTCAATCGCAAAACGCTATAGAGCGTTTTTCTCGGGAACTGGGACGAAGGGCCTTCCATCGGAATTCACTGCGCTCCAGGACCTGCCGCACACACATAAATAGCGCAACCGGGGGATTCAATCGTTTCAGCGTTTGCCGGCCTGTGCCTCCATCCCGGCCGGATGGGCCAGCCAGGCGAACCGGTTCATGCCCGCATAGCGAATCGCATCGTTGCGCGGCTGGGACGGCATGCCCGCGAGGATGAGGCTGGCGATCCTGTCGTAGTCACCGTCGAAATGGTGTCCCCCCGGCACCTCGACCACCTGTACCTTCGCGGCATCGACATCGTTGCAGCCCGACCGCGCGCCTTCATCGGCGCCGTGGAAGCACTGGATATGGGGGCCATCGATGGCTGCGACGGCCGGGATGGTTGCCTTGCGTCCGCCGGCGACCTTCATGAAGCCGACGGCGTAGTCGGCTTCGCGGGAGAGACCGAGCAGCGAGACCTGGCGAATGCGCGCGCGCAGATCGTCGGACAGGTGGGCATAGATTGTGGCTGCGATATCGGCGCCGAAGGAATAGCCGACCAGGATAACCGGCCTGTCGGGGCCGATCGAGGCCGCCATCCTGTCGATCGCGGCCGCGACCTCTTCGGGAGACCGGCGATGGATGAAATAGGCCAGGCTGTTCAGGCCGATCGTGGTGACGCCGGCGCGGGCGAGCCCCTCGGCGATGCCGTCGTCGATGCCCCACCAGCCGCCGTTGCCCGACAGCAGGATCGCGACCGGCCCATCATTGCGCCGGCCCTTGATCAGGACGACCGGCAGATCGCGCAAGGATGCGGGCACATTGGCATCGTCGGGGGCGGCCAACCCACCCCAAACCCCACCGAAGGCCTGCGGAAACCAGCGCGGCAGGAGCTTGGCGTCGACGAAGACGCCGGCCGCGACGAGAAGGGTGAGAAAGGCGAAACGCCGCAATGTCAGGAAACGGGCCATGAGACGGCATCAACAGATGAACTGTCCGTTCCTGTGCCCGGAACATGGCGCGACGATGGCGGGCCGGACCCGCCGTGGACTTGAAGAACCGGCTTTTGCGCTCCATCGATTGATGGAGCGAAATCGGCGCTCCTGGAACCACCCCATTTGCCGACAAGAAGGATGTCGACCACGCTCCATCCAATCGATAGAGCTGAGAGGTCGACACTCCGCTTATCCGGCTCGATCAGCGCGGTGCCAGCACCATCACCATCTGGCGGCCTTCGAGCGAGGCATCGGATTCCACCTTGGCAATCAGGCCGGTGTCATCCTTGACGCGGTTGAGCAGGCGATAGCCGATCTCCTGATGCGCCATTTCACGACCACGGAAGCGCAGGGTGACCTTGACCTTGTCACCTTCCTCGAAGAAGCGCTTCATGGCCTTCATCTTGACGTCATAGTCATGATCGTCGATGGCCGGACGGAGCTTGATCTCCTTGATCTCGACCGTCTTCTGATTCTTGCGGGCCTCGGCGGCCTTCTTCTGCTCGTTGAACTTGAACTTGCCGTAGTCCATGATCTTGCAGACCGGGGGCTCGGCATTGGCAGCCACCTCGACCAGGTCCAATCCGGCATCATAGGCCATGGCGATCGCAGCCCTGGTGTCGGTGACACCGCGATTCTGCCCGTCCTGATCGATCAGCATGACTTCGCGGTTTCGAATCTCCTCATTGATGCGCGGCCCGTCCTTGGCGACCGGGGCGTTAGTCCTCATAGGGCGACGAATGGCGGTAAACTCCTCTACCATGAATGGATTTGGGCGAGCCGACGGCTCCGCGTCGAAGCCCGCGCCCGGATGCGGGAAGATGTTGCCGAAGCGCCCGGAAGTCAACGCTTTCATGTCCGCGGCGTAAAATTTAGATCACAAATCAGCCCGATAGATCGTCACGGGCTCGCCACGCGGCGAATATTTCGAGGCTTCTGGCTCACTCGTCTTTCAGCTTGCGGCTCTTCACCAGAAGCTCGGCATAGACATCGAGCGTGGCGTTGCACATCACGTCCAGCGAGAAATGCGCCTCGACATGCGCGCGGGCTCGCGCCGCAAGGCCATCGCGGGCCGAAGCGCCCAGGGTCAGCGCCTCGTGCAGGGCCTCCGCCAGGGCCTCGGCATCGCCCACAGGCGTGCGCCAGCCCGTGCGCAGATTGCCGACGATCTCGGGCGGAGCCAGCACGGTTTCGGAGGTGGCGCCATGGTCGGCCACCACCACCGGGCAGCCCATCGCCTGCGCTTCCACCGCCGTGCGCCCGAAGGCCTCGGGGCTGGTGGAAGGGATCGCGACCGCCGCGGCGGAGAGATAGGCGGCCGGCATGTCGCTGCAATGGCCGACGCGCAGCACCAGCCCCTTGAGGCCCCGCTCGGCGATACGCGCCTCGAGTTCGGCAACGTAGCCGTCCCGGCCCTGGGCATCCCCGGCCAGGACGAAGACCGTGTCCTCGATGCCCTTCTGCTTGAGGATGGCGGCGGCATCGATCAGCACGCGCTGGCCCTTCCAGCCGGTGAGACGGCCGGGCAGCAGCACGATGCGCTGATGCGGCGCCACGTTCCAGGTCCGGCGCAGCGTCTCCACGCGCTCGAACGACACGGCAGAGGGAGTGAAGGCCGTCAGGTCGGTGCCACGATGGATGACGCGCAGGCGTTCAGCCGCCTCCGGCCAGTTTTCCTTGATGGTGGCGGCGGTGAAATTCGAATTTGCGATGACGACGTCGGCCTGCGCCATTACGCCATTATAACGCTTCTTCAGCTCCGAACTCGCCGAATAGGCACCGTGATAGGTGGTCACGAAGGGCAGGTTGAGCTTCTTGGTGGCGAGACGGGCCGACCAGGCCGGCGCCCGCGAGCGGGCATGGATGAGGTCGACCTTCTCCTCGCGCACCAGGCGTTCGAGCCGCCGGGCATTGCCCCAGATGCGCAGCGGATTCTTGGTCGAGGCATTGAACGGGATCCAGAGCCCGCCACGGGCCTGCAACTCGCCGACGAGCCGGCCGCCTTCGGTGGCAACCAGGGCACGGGCTCCCGCCCGCGTCAACGCATCGGCAATGTCGATGGTGGTGCGCTCGGCGCCTCCCGCATCCAGGGCCGGAATGATCTGCAGCACGGTGACGCCGGCAAAGCGTTCCTCTTTCGGCCGGCGGCCGATCGGGCGAGCTTTGGACGAGATATCGGACATGGGTGCAGATTTTTCCGGCTTGGTTCAGCGTGGGGATGGCGGTCGGCAATGGACCCGAAGCATCATGCAATTTGACGGAATCACTTCAAACCGCAAAACGTTTGGCCCCTGACATCCTCTATAGAGCGCCCCATGTTCTAAATGAAAGGTGATACGGCCCAGGAATTTCGGGCCTAACCCGTATATTTTTTCGGGCGTCCCTCCAGAACGCGCCGTCGCACCAGCAAGAGGAAATGATCGGATGACCAGCAACCCCGCCATGATCAGCGTCGGCGAAGGCCCGTCCAGCCGAACCATTGCCTGGCGTCACCAGCCGGGACGCGGCCCGGATGTGGTTTGGCTCGGCGGCTTCCGCTCCGACATGCAGGCAACCAAGGCCAGTTTTCTTGCCGAATGGGGCACGCGTCACCTGAGGGCGGTCACACGATTCGACTATTCCGGCCATGGCGAATCAGGCGGACGCTTCGAGGACGGCACCATCGGCTCCTGGCTCGAGGACGCGCTGGCCGTGATCCGCGAGGGCGTCAAGACGCCGCCGATCCTGGTCGGGTCCTCGATGGGCGGCTGGATCGCCCTGCTGGCCGCGCAGGCCCTGGCCGGTACGCCGCTGGCGCCGGCCGGCATGGTGCTGATCGCTCCCGCCGCCGATTTTACCGAGCGGCTGATGTGGGACCGGTTTCCCGACGCAGTGAAGCGCGAGATCATGGACAAGGGGGCCTGGCTGCGCCCGTCCGACTATTCGCCCGAGCCCTACCCGATCACCCGGGCACTGATCGAGGAAGGCCGCAACCATCTTCTTCTCGGCGACATGGTGAAAACCGGCTGCCCCGTACATATCTTGCAGGGGATGGAAGATCCGGACGTGCCCTGGCAGCATGCCATGGCGCTGGTCGAGAGCCTGGCCGAGGACGATGTTACGGTGACGCTGATCAAGGATGGCGACCATCGCCTGTCCCGGCCGCAGGATCTCGACAAGCTGGTGGAGGCGGTGGAGGGCATTGCGCCCAAATCGCAGCTTCTCCTATAATTGAGAGGTCCTGACCGGCCTTGACCCGGTTGCTGGAGCGGAGAGAAAGATGTTCATTCAGACCGAGGCGACGCCGAATCCCTCGACCCTCAAATTCCTGCCCGGCCGCGAAGTGCTGCCCGAAGGCACCACGCTGCACATGACGAATGCCGCCGAAGGCGCGCAATCGCCGCTCGCGCAGAAGCTCTTCTCGATCGAGGGCGTCGCCGGCGTGTTCTTCGGCTCGGACTTCATCACCATCACCCGCTCGGGCGTGGAATGGCAGCACCTCAAGCCCGCCGTGCTCGGCGCGATCATGGAGCATTACCTCTCCGGCGTGCCGATCCTCAATGCGGACGTCGCGCCGCTGGAGGAAGGCGAGGAGTTCTTCGACGAGGCGGACGAGGACACGGTCGAGACGATCAAGGATCTGCTTGAGACCCGCGTGCGCCCGGCCGTGGCGGCCGATGGCGGTGACATCACCTTCCGCGGCTATCGCGAAGGCGTGGTCTATCTCGCCATGAAGGGCGCCTGCTCGGGCTGCCCCTCCTCCACGGCCACGCTGCGCAACGGCATCCAGAACCTGCTGCGCCATTTCGTGCCCGAGGTTCAGGAAGTCCGCGCCGCCTGAGGCGATAGAAGGTCGGCAAGGGCGGCGGTGCGCCGCCTTCATGAATGTTTAAGGCGACAGGTGCTTAATCCCCTCGGGGGGGCCGGAGTTCGCTACGGCCATGCGCCTGCTGCTATCCATATTCTTTACGAGTGCCCTGTTCGGCACGGTCCAGGCCCAATCTGCGCCGCTGACGGAGTGGCGTCTGGTTGAGATGTTCGATGCGCGCCTCCTCCGGGACGGCTTGGACCCGATCCGTGCCTGTCGGGGGAAGGACGGGGAGTCCCATGCCTGCACGTTCGACGACACCGAATATCTGACGACGATCAGGCCGGGGGCCGATGTCACCGGTTCGATCGGCGCCTCCCGTTCGCCCACTTCGATGACCATCGTCCTCGCCGGCAATGCGATCGATTCGATCGGCCTGGTCGGTGACCGGGCCAGCCCGGCGGACCTCATCAATTTCACTGCCCATCTCGAAAGCCTGCTGCACACGATCGGGCCGGAGAAGAGTGACTACGACATCGAGCAGGACATGCTCGATCTCGGCGTGATGCGCGGCGATGCCGATGGCGACATCGGCAGGGCCCGGGTCGTCAGCGAAAGCTTCGCCACCATCCGCTGTCTCAATCAGCGCCTCGTCGCGAGTGCCGGCATCGCCTGCACGATCACGATGAGGCCAGCCGGCTGAGTTCCGTCATGCAGCCATCGCGCGGCCGATCGGAAAACGGGCATTTCCGGAACGCCTGCCCGTTTCCCCTGAAGCGGAACGTTCTATTCCCATTCGAAATAGTCTGGATGGGTACGGCGCCATTCCGCCACCCGCTCGCGATGGGCCCCGATCATTTCGCCGAACTGGACGCAGGCCCGGCGATCGCCCCTGTCGCAGCCGGCATGCAGACGATCGAGGCGGTCGATATAGGGATCATAGGCCACCGGGGCCGCTTCATAGACCGGCGCCGGCCGCGGCGGCGGCGCGGGGCGATCGGCCAGTGCCTGGCCGAGCAGGACGCCGCCGACCGCACCAAGGGCTGCGCCACCCACGAAGGCGCCGGTGCGACCGTCGCCTGCAGAGGCCGGCGTGATCGCCAATGCTGTCGTCACGCAGAGCATTGCGGCTGAAAGGCAGATCTTCATCGTCATTGCAACGGAAACTCCGATTTGATTACCCCAGCTATAACAGTAAAATATCACGGACCGCCTTAAGACCAGATGAACAACAATGGTTTATTTTGAATATTCACCTCTAAGGAATCAGTAATTCCTGCGACAAGCAGGCCCAATTCAGCCACAATCGTGAATCGGCTGACTGACATCATAACCCCGGCGCCATTCCGGCGCACATCGAGACCGGCTTCTGGGCTGGCATCTTGCCAATGGGCACCAACCGAAGGGCCGGGCCAGATGATCAGGTTGAAGACCAGGCCGGACGTGCATGCCCGCGCTCTGGTCAACTCAAGGGAGTTGACGATATCCCTTATAGCGTTCTGCGATTAGACGGGGTCACCTAGAATCGCAAAGACGCGTCAGAACAATGAGTTGGAGCAAATAAGCGTTCACGCCTGAACGCGCTTTGCTCTAGGAGGGAGAGGGGTGGCTGGCGCCGCGCCTCTCAATCGGCGACACGGCCGCGACATCCGCCGGCAGCACGACCGCCCGGGGCCACGGTTGCGCACCATCGCCGCCCATCGGGACAGCGACAGTATCGGCGAGCTGTCCGGCGCCATCTCGGCAGAGCGACGACTTAAAAAAGGTCGAATATTCTTAAAATATTCTGACCGGACACCTATCTGAGCTTTATTGAACAGTTCTGTCTATTAGAATATGCATATGATTTGCCTTTCTGCCGTAAAGGTAGTAGGCAAGCACCCCAGCGACAAAAAATACTTTTCAATTTGGCCGAAGAAAGCCTCCTGCCCCAAGTAGAGGCATGACTCAAAAAGAGAAAACCGCCGAGGAAAGCCAGCAGTCCGGCAGTTCCCGCCCCGCCCGCCTTCTGGACGTTGCACGCCTTGCCAAGGTTTCCCGCGCCACCGCGGCCCGCGCCCTCGGCGGCTACGGCCTGGTGACCGAGGAGACCCGGGAACGCGTCGCGGCGGCCGCCCGGGCGTTGAACTACCGGCTCAATGAGGCGGCCCGGGCCATGCGCGCGGGCCGCACCCAGGTCATCGGTGTCGTCCTTGCAGACATCAGCAATTCCTTTTTTGCCAGCGCGGCCCGGGCGATCATCGATACCTGCGCCTCGCTGGGATATCAGACCCTGATCGTGAATACGGACGACGATCTGAAGACCGAGATCGAGGCGGTGCAGACGCTGACGGAGAAGCGTGTTGCCGGCATGATCGTCGTGCCCTCCTCGCCCGACCACAACGAGCATCTGCAGAAGGCCGGTGCCGGCGAGGGACGCATGGTACTGCTCGATCGCCGCATTGCCGACATCCCGGTGAGCACCGTAACCACGGATGATCGCGGCGGCGCGCGCGAGGCCGTGGAATTGTTCATCGCGCGCGGACATACCCGCATCGGCCTGGTGGTCCTCACGGCCGCCGCCACCTCGCAACGCCAGAGCGAACCGCGAGGGGCCGTCTCCAGCGCCCGAGACCGTGTTCTAGGCGCGAGGGAGGCGCTGGAGGCAGCCGGCCTCGACCTGCCGAAGGCCTGGTTGCGCTACACGCCAAACAATCCCCGGATGATCATCGACGCCGTGACATCGATTCTGCGCGCCGAACCCCGGCCCACCGCGATTCTGGCGACCTGCGAGGAAATCGCCATTGGCGTGCTGGCCGCCTGCCGGGCCCTGAACCTGGTGGTGGGACGGGATGTCGCCCTCGTCAGCTTCGACGAATCGCCCTGGTCCGGCGCCCTCACGCCGGCCATCTCGGTGGTACAGCGCCCGATCTATGAAATGGGTCGCGCCGCCGTCAATTTGTTGGTTCGGCAGATCCAGGGTGGCGAGGCTGGCAGGGATGTCGAGATGCCGACCATCCTGATCGATCGGGAGTCCGTCTTCGATCTCGCGCCTTGATCGCCGAGCCTCCATTGACAGTCTCATTTTCTCGTGCATCAATTTAAATGTATTATTTTATAATAAAATGAGATCGATCTCATTCATGAGGAGGAAGTCATGAGGGGTTTGAAATGCCTCGCCGGCATCGCCATGGCCGGTGCGGCGCTGGTCATGGGCGCATCGCTCCCCGCCCAGGCCAAGGAGGTCAGGGCAGTCGGCATATCCGTGGGATCGCTCGGCAATCCCGGCTTCGTGATCATCGCCAACACCGCGACCAGGATCATCAAGAAGGCCTATCCCCAGGCGCAGGTGACCACCGTCGGTTACGACTACGATCTCGGCAAGCAGGTCAACCAGATCGACAATTTCATCGCGGCCGGCGCCGATTTCATCCTGCTCAACCCCGGCGATCCCAAGGCGATCACGCCGGCGATCAAGAAGGCGCAGGCTGCGGGCGTCCCGGTCATCGCCTTCGACACCGGCGCCGAGGGCGCCGATGCCATCGTGATGACCGACAACATCATGGCCGGCAGCATTTCCTGCCAGTATATCGCCGACAGGCTGAAGGGCGCCGGCAATGTCGTCATCCAGAATGGGCCGCAAGTCTCCTCAGTGATCGATCGCGTGGTGGGCTGCAAGCAGGTCCTGGCCAAATATCCCGACATCAAGATCCTGTCGGACGACCAGGACGGCAAGGGATCGCGCGACGGCGGCATGGCGGTAGCGCAGGGCTACCTGACCCGCTTCCCCAAGATCGACGCGATCTTCACCATCAACGATCCGCAGGCCATCGGTACCGCGCTCGCCGCCAAGCAGGCGGGCCGCAGCGAGTTCTTCATCACCTCGGTCGATGGTTCGCCCGATATCGAGGCTGCCCTTAAGGACCCGGCCCTGGACATGATCAAGGCCTCGGCGAGCCAGGATTTCTACGCCATTCCCAAGGTCTCGGCGCAGACTGCGATGGACCTGGTCAACGGCAAGAAGCCCGAGAAGCCCGTCATCCTGATTCCCTCCGCCCTGGTCACCCGCGAGAATGTCGGCGACTACAAGGGCTGGAATGCCAAGCACGACGACTGACGTCGCCGTCTGACGTAAGCTGGCCTCCTCCCGCCCTGGAGCAATCGGGTGAAAGCCCGCTGTCATCCCGGACGCACAGCAGCACGCAGTGATGCGGTGCAGATCCGGGATCGCAAGACGATAAAAGCGCTATTCCTATCTTGCGGTCCCGTGTCTGCGACGCGTTCCGCCGATTGTCCTCCCCAGCTCTCGAGCCTGGCGTCCATCACTGGCGACAGGCCCGAGGAGACTGTTTCAACTCCTGAAAGTACAGGCCATGCCCCCGCTCGACATGTCGACGCTCGCCTCGTTCGGTCCGACCGTGACCAAGCCTTCTTATGACCGTAGCCGGCTGCGGGCCGGGATCGTGCATTTCGGGGTCGGCAATTTTCACCGCGTGCACCAGGCCGTCGCCATCGAGGCCTGCCTGCATCATCCCGGGCAAGAGGATTGGGCGATCTGCGGCGTGGGCCTGACCAACGGCCCCACAGCGCGGGCCAAGGCCGAGGCCTATCGCCGGCAGGACAATCTCTACACGGTGACGCAGCTCACCTCCCCGGCACCGAAGGAAACGCAGATCGTCGGCGCGATGATCGATTATCTGCATGCCCCGGCGGGCCCGGACGCCGTGCTGGCCCGCCTCGCCGATCCCGCCACCCGCATCGTCTCGCTCACCATCACCGAAGGCGGCTACAATATCGACGAAGCCAGCGGTGCATTCCGCCTCGATACCCCCGATATTCGCCATGATCTCAGTGGTGGGCCGCCGCGGACGGTGTTCGGCTATATCGTGGCCGCGCTGGCGCGCCGGCGCCAGGCCGGCCTGCCGCCCTTCACCGTGATGTCCTGCGACAACCTTCCGCGCAATGGCGACACCTCGCGCCTTGCCGTGCTCGGCTTTGCCCGTGCCCTCGATCCCGACCTCGCCGACTGGATCGAGGCGAACGGCGCCTTCCCCAACTCGATGGTCGACCGCATCGCCCCGCAAGTGCCCGAGGACGAACGCCGGCGCATCACCGCCGGCATCGGCGTCGAGGATCTCGTCGCCGCCACCTGCGAACCCTATACGAGCTGGGTGGTGGAAGACCGTTTCTGCGCCGGCCGCCCCGAGCTCGAGCGGGCCGGCGTGGTGTTCAGCAGCCAAGTGCCGGCCTATGTCGCGGTGAAGGGCAGGCTCTCCAACGCCGCCCATATGCTGATGTGCTATCCGTCCCTGCTGATGGGGAGCCGCCTGGTCGACGAAGGCATGCGCCATCCCGACATTCCCCGCCTTCTCCACGCCTTCTGGGACCGCGACGCCCGCCGCCTCGTCGAGCCGCCAGCCGGCTATTCGACGCAAGCTTTCACCGACACGGTGATCGAGCGCTTCGCCAATCCCGCCATCAAGGACCAGCTTCTCCGGGTGGCCGGCGACGGCGCCTCCAAGATCGTGGTCTTCCACGGCAAGACGATCGGCCAGCTGATCGCCGAGGGCTCGGACCTTGGGCGCGAAGCCTTCCTGCTCGCCTGTTTTGCCCGCTATCTCGGCGGCGTGGATGATCGGGGTGTTGGCTTCGACATCTTCGAGCCGCGCATCGGCCAGGCCGATTGGCAGCGGCTGAAAAGCGGCGCCCCCCTGGCCGTGCTCGACATCGAGGCCTTTGCCGGTCTTGGCCTTCGCCAGAGCCCGGCCTTCGTCGCCGCTTACCAAATCCAGTCAAAATCATTGGCAAGCCAGGGAACAGCTGCAACATTGGCGCAACTGCTGCAATAACAGCGTGCAAACGGGGGCAGGATGAACCCAGGCCAGACGCATCCCTTCCTGGAAATGCGCAATGTTTCCAAGACGTTCGGCCGGGTTCAGGCCCTGAAGAACGTGTCGCTCGACGTCAAGCTCGGCGAAATCCACGCCCTGATGGGCGAGAACGGCGCCGGCAAGTCGACCCTGATGAAGATCCTCTCCGGCGCCTATACGCCGGATGAGGGCTCGGAAATCCTGATCGACGGGCAGAAGGTGGCGATCTCGGGCCCGATGGCGGCCAAGCAATTGGGGATCGCCATCATCTATCAGGAGCTCGCCCTCGCGCCCAATCTCACCGTGGCCGAGAACATCTATCTCGGCCGCGAGCCGAGCCGGGCCGGCCTGATCGACCGTGGCGCCATGGTCGCCGGCGTCGAAAGCGTGCTGCAGCGCCTCGGCGCCACCTTCAGTACGCGCGACAAGGTCGCCGAACTCTCCATCGCCGAACGCCAGCTGGTGGAGATCGCCCGCGCCGTCCACGCCCGCTCGCGCGTCTTGATCATGGACGAGCCCACCACCACCCTGTCCGAGCGCGAAACCGAGCGGCTGTTCGCCCTGGTGCGCCAGCTCAAGCAGGAAGGGCTCGCCATCGTCTATATCAGCCACCGCATGAAGGAGGTCTACGAGCTCTCCGACCGCGTCTCGGTGCTGCGCGACGGCACCTATGTCGGAACGCTGGACCGCGAGGCGATCACCCCCGCCGCGGTGGTGCGCATGATGGTGGGGCGCGACCTCTCCTCCTTCTACAAGAAGGAGCACGACGCCCATCAAAGCCGCGGCCGGATCATCTTCTCGGTGCGCGACATCGCCGATGGCAGGCGCATCCAGCCCTGCTCCTTCGACATCCACGAGGGCGAGGTGCTCGGCATCGCCGGCCTGGTCGGCGCCGGCCGCACCGAGCTTGCCCGCCTGATCTACGGCGCCGATGCGCGGATATCGGGCACCGTGGCGGTCGACGGCAAGCAGGTGAACATCCGCTCGCCGCAGGACGCCATTGAGGCCGGAATCGCCTATCTCACCGAGGACCGCAAGCTGCTCGGGCTGATGCTGGACATGTCGGTCGCCGAAAACATCAATCTGGGGGTGATCGCCCGCGACGCCCTGGCCGGCGGCTTCCTCAACCTCGCCAAGGGCCGCAAGCGCACGGCCGAAGCGATCCAGGCCACCGGCATCCGCACCGCCTCGCCCGACGCGCCGGTGGGCGGCCTCTCCGGCGGCAACCAGCAGAAGGTCCTGCTCTCGCGGCTGCTCGAAACCAAGCCGCGCGTGCTGATCCTGGACGAGCCGACCCGCGGCGTCGATATCGGCGCCAAATCGGAGATCTACCGCCTGATCGACCGCCTGGCCCGCGAAGGCGTCGGCGTGGCGGTGATCTCGTCCGAACTGCCCGAGATCGTCGGCATCTGCGACCGAGTCATCGTGATGCGCGAGGGCCATATTGCAGGGGAACTCGGCGGCGGGCCCGAGGCCGAAGCGGTCAGCCAGGAGAACATCATGGCCATCGCGACATCGGCCGCGAAGGATGCCGCATGACGCACCCGGCTTTTACGAGTCATCGAAGAATGAGTGAATCGCTGCCAGGCTGTCATCCCCGGCGAGCACGTCGCAAGCTTTGCTTGCGACTGGGAGGGAAGGGGATCCAGAGCCAAGGATCGAGCTCTTCAGCTCCTGGATTCCACTCACAAACAAAGCTTGTGAGGATACCTCGCCCTCTCTCGCTTCGCTCAAGAGCGGCTCTGCCGGGGATGACGGCAGCACTTATTGGGTTTCTCACCCATCGATCCCGCGCGATGACATACCGGCAAGACGAGGCGGCCCCCAAGACAGGCAGGACTGTGCGATGACATCCACCAACCCTTCCACCGCAGATACCGCCCGCCGCAAATTCGCCCTGTCAGCCACGCTGCGGGGCCTGGGCATGCTGCCCGCCCTCGTGCTGATCGCCATCCTGTTCCAGCTCCTGTCGGGCTATGTCGAATCCGGCGGCCTGTCCTGGGCCAGCGGGCGCTTCATGAGCTGGAACAATCTGTCGATCGTGGCCCAGCAGGCCTCGATCAACACCGTGCTCGCCGCCGGCATGACCTTCGTCATCCTCACCGGCGGTATCGACCTCTCGGTCGGCTCGGTGCTCGCGGCCTCGGCCATGATCGCCCTGATCGTCTCGCTGATCCCGGGCTGGGGCATGATGGGGCTGGTGGCCGCTTTGGTGACCGGCGGCCTGCTCGGCCTCGTCAATGGCGCGCTGATCGCCTTCATGCGCCTGCCGCCCTTCATCGTCACCCTCGGCTCGATGACGGCGGTGCGCGGCCTCGCCCGTCTGTTCGGCGAGGACAAGACGATCTTCAATCCCAGCCTGCCCTTCGCCTTCATCGGCAACGGCACGATCTTCGGGGTGCCTTGGCTGATGGTGATCGCGCTCGCCACGGTGGTGGTGTCCTGGCTGATCCTGCGCCGCACCGTGCTGGGCCTGCGCATCTACGCCATCGGCGGCAATGCCGAGGCCTCGCGGCTGTCGGGCATCAAGGTCTGGTCGATCCTGCTCATCGTCTATGGCATTTCCGGCCTGCTGGCAGGCCTCGGCGGGGCGATGTCCGCCGCCAAGCTCTATGCCGCCAACGGCTTGCAGCTCGGCCAGTCCTACGAGCTCGACGCCATCGCCGCCGTGATCCTCGGCGGCACCAGCTTCGTGGGCGGCATCGGCTCGATCTGGGGCACGCTCATCGGGGCCCTGATCATCGCCGTGCTTTCCAACGGCCTGATCCTGATCGGTGTTTCCGATATCTGGCAGTTCATCATCAAGGGTCTGGTGATCATCGGCGCCGTCGCCCTCGACCGCCTGCGCTCCTCCGGCAGCGCCCGCACCTGACCCGGCCGCCGGACCGCAAGCCTTCCCGCCTCCGTTGCACGCGCGACGGAGGCGGTTCTCGTTGAGGCGGTCGTCATGCCGGCTTCACCGATGGCCGGGATTCACGGCGCTCTCACGCGATTATGCTAAAGCATTCCGCCAGTGGACAGAGACACCTGGGAACCGCGAGGACGCGACGAAGCAAGGAGCTCGAGCAGGCAAGCGCTCAGCCAGGGGCCGGCATCGAGATGATCGAGCGAGGGGGGCGAAGGTGGACAAGCTCACAGGCGCGCAGGTCTCCGAACTGGCCAAGGCCCTGTCGACGACCGTCAATCTCGATGATCTCGGCAATTTCGTCTATGTGGCGACCGGCGACCAGCTCGAGGTCTACTGGACCGACGTCGCCAAGCCGCTGGTCTCCGTGCTGCGCGAATTGGTCATCCGCCTCGAACAGGAAGGTCAGACCGGCAATTTCCTCAAGGCGATCTATGTCGACCGCCCGCGTCGCGACGATATCCGCCAGCTCATCGCCCGGCTGGCGCCGGAAGCGGCGGCTGAAACCCTGACCAATCCCTATGACCTGGTGGTGCTGGACAAGGACAATCGCGGCACGCAGCCCAGCGCCGCGACCCTGGGCCCCGGCCTGCAGCGCAACATCAAGCCTCATTTGCGCATGCTCGATCCCGCCTTGTGGATCGCCGGAATGAACGATACGCTGCGCCGGGTCTGCCGCATCGAGATCGACGGCAGCCCGGCCGGCACCGGTTTCCTGGTCGGCCCACGGGCGGTTCTGACCAACTGGCATGTCGTCGAGGCGGTCGCCGGGCAGAACGGCCTGTCCGCCGTTTCCTGCCGTTTCGACTATGCGCGCAAGGCCGACGGTTCCTTCAACGAGGGCGAGGCGGCCGCGCTGTCCGGCACCGCGCTGCTGCACCATCGCCCCTACGCGCCGGCCGAAATGACCGCGGCGCCGGACGAGCCGCCCCCCTCGGCGACCGAGCTCGACTTTGCGCTGCTGGAGCTGGCCGGGAACACCGGCACCGAGCGCGGCTGGTTCGCCCTGCCGGGCCGGGACGACGCCCTGGGCCAAGGCTCGCCCCTGATCATCGCCCAGCATCCCCATGGGGGGCCGATCAAGCTGGCGATCGACACCGAGGCGATCCTGCCCACACCCGCTCCGCCGGGCCGGCCGAGGCTGCGCTATGCCACCAACACCGATCCGGGCTCTTCAGGCTCACCCTGCCTGAGCATGGAGTGGCAGCTTCTCGCCCTCCATCATTTCGGCGATCCGGCCTGGGGCGAGCCGACATTCAACCAGGGCGTCCCCGCGGGACTGATCCGGGCGGATATCGAGGCGGCCGGCCTCGGCGCCGCCATTCCGGCGGCCTGAGAAGGGGAACGGCATGGGCGTCGTCACACTCCCCCCTCAAAGCGTCATCTCGATCTCCAACGCGATCGGAGACCTGTGCACCTTTCGCGAACTGGGCGACCTCATGCAGATCTGCTACGGCACGTCGGTTGCCATCACCGGTGTGAGCTTTGCCGAGCAGCCCCGGCGCAAGGTCGCCCGCGATTGCGTCGACTGGGCGCAAAAATGCGGGATCCTGACGAATTTCGTCGCCATCGTGCTGCATGCCAAGAACGACAACACGGCGTTCAGGGAATTGGTGACGCAATTGATCCCCGATGCCCTGACCGCACCGCCGAGCGTAGCGTCGCAGGTCGGCACCGTCGTCACCGGGCTCGACAGTCTCGCCGCCTATTTGGCCAAGGACGAGGTCGGGAAGAAGGCGGGCATCTCCAAGCAGCGCCTTGGCGAGATCGGCCGACGCATCAACCTGCTGGCTGCCTATAAGGGGCTGCACGACAGCCTCCACCATATCCAGATCAACCACACCCGCATCCTGCTGCAGGCCGTGGCGAGCATGGACAACCCGATCAGCTACGAGACGGTGCAGGTCTACATCGCCCAGGTCCGTGCCGCCGTCGCCGCCATCCGCACCCAGATCGCCAGGCCGGGCGCGGACGAGATCCTGGCCGGCCTCGACCTTTCCTGGGTCGACGAGCTGGAAAGCAGCTCGCAGCGCTGTCAGGAGGGGCTCGACGCCGACAGGCCGGGGCCGGTGCTCATCGCCATCCGGCAGATCGCATCGATCAGCGACAGCCAGTCGGTGCAGCTGAACAAGGGTATCTTCGATGCCGCGACGAAATTGCCCCTGCCGGAACTGGCAGGCGCCCTGGTCGAAATCGGCGCAGCCGATGCTGGCCTGCAGGCGGCGCTCGACGAGGCCATCGTCGCCCTCGGGGCCCTGCAGCGCACCTTGATGAGCCGGATCGCGACCCATAACCGCCTGCAGAAAGTGGAGCAGAACCTCTCGATCCTCGCCAGTTGCCTGGACGATCCCGGTGTCCTGATCGTGGATGAGATCGCCGCCCTCTGGCCCGAGACCAGGGCGATGCTGCTGAACCTGGCGTCGCTGGGCCTGGAACGCGCGGATCTGACCGTCGATGGAGAGGATTGCGACAAGATCGACGCCTGCCTGCAGGATGTCGAGATCGCCCAGCGCGACACCGCGTTCAACCTCAAGAACGCGCCGGCAATCCGGGCCCTGCAGCGGGCCTTCTCGGGTTTCCAGAAGAATGCCAGTGCCCAGTTCTTCGCGCTCGACAGCCGGCTGAAGGCGGATTTCGACAGCGTCTTCCAGATCAGCGGCCGCCTGAAGGACATTCTGGGGGCCGTGCCATGACCGAAACAGCGCCCCCTCTTCAGCCGAACATCTACGCAAGCATCGCGGATATCAGCCACGCACATCTCGACCTGCTCAGGTCCAGCAGCCAGCGGAGTGACGATAGTCCGCAAGCAATCGAAGCCTTTCACAATCGCGTTGCGGCTTTCCGGGACAGTGTCGCGGCAGCCGGCGCTCGCCTTGGACAGGAGGAGGATCGCGAAGCAGCCCAGGGCATCATCGACTATTGGAGCACGCAGCTGCTGACCTGGTCGACGAACGGCGCGAGGCTGGATCTCGACCTGCCGCTCGCTCCCTATCTCACATCGGACAAGGCTCTCCCCGCCGGCGCAACGGTGGCCGGGAGTTCGACGGGGGCGGCGACGGCGCAGGACGCCCGCGCCCAGATCCGCATCGGTGCCCTGGCCTATCAATGGCGCCGGTCGAACCGGGCGCCCGGCTATCTGCTTACCGGCAATGCCCTGGTGGAAGCTGCCGGATATCGCGACAAGGACCCGGAAATCGAGGCCTTCGTGAGCGCGAGCACGGCGGCCGAACGCCGGGCGCGCCATATCCGCATCGGGTTCATCGTCACGCTCCTCCTGTCCGTCGCCTTTGCCATCCTCGCTGTCCTCTCCTTCCTTCGGGAGAACGAGGCCCGCAAGGAGGCCGATCGCCTGCGCGAGCAGGCGGAGGAACTGTCGGCGGACAATGACAAGCGGGCCCAGCGCTTCCTCAAGGCCGATGTTCAACTCCAGACCGAGCGGTTTCGGCACGAGGCCGAACTCAAGGATCTCAACGACCAGCTGCTGGCGATGAAACGCTCGCTGGAGGAAGCCCAGACCAAACTCAAGGATGCCCTGAAGTCGGCGCCGGCACCAACGGCGAACCCGTCCCAGCACCAGTTCCTGCGTGCTTCGGACGCTGTGCTGACACAGGCCATCGACCAGTCCCGGGCCTACAAGCTTCCCCCTCCCCCCAAGCTGACGGCCGGCGAACAATTGCTCGCCAACGTCAACCTGATCGATGGCCCCAATGGCGATGCGCGGCGGGCGACCACGGACAATCTCGTGCGGGCATTGCGCGACGGGACGGTCTCGCCCGCCGACCAGCGCATGCTGGTCGGCGCCCTCGTCAACATGCTGGCGCGGCCGGCCGTCCAGAGCCTGACGCTGACGGGGCGCTACAACGTCCTCTACATCCTCTCGACCATCACGCAGACCCAATGGACCTTGCCGGACTGGGCGGCCCTGCGCGAGCGGGCTCGCGTCGTGACGGCCGACCTGGTCGGCCCCAATGCCCAGAACGACCTTCCAATGGGAACGGAATCGCAGAAATTCTACCAGCAGCTGGTGCAGAGGCTGCAATGACGCCAGCGGTCGCGAATCCAGAAGCCATGGCCACTGCATCTGCGAGACCTGGATTGCTTCGCTACGCTCGCAATGACGGTGCTTGATCGGCCACCCCGTTCAGCCCGATTTCCCTTCACCCCGGAACACCGCCAGCAGGTTGCTGCGGATGCTGTCCTGGCGCTGCAGCGACGTGATCTTCGCCCCGGTAAGGTCGGTGACGTAGAACACGTCGACCGCTTTTTCGCCGAAGGTGGCGATATGGGCCGAGGCGATGTTCAGGTTCAGCCGCGAGATCGCCGTGGTGAGGTCGTAGAGCAGCCCGGGGCGGTCAAGGCCCCAGACCTCCACCACCGTGTGCCGGTTCGACCATTCATTGTCGACCACCACCTCGGGCGCGACCTGGAAGGCCTTCTGCCGCGGCTTGATGGCGCTGCGCTTGGCTACGGCGTCAGGCAGTCGGATGGTGCCGGTGAGTGCCTGCTCCATCGCCTGGGCAATGCGCCCCGCCCGGCGCAACTCGTCCTCGTCCTGCGGAAATTCACGGCTGACGAAGATGGTGTCGAGCGCCAGGCCATCCGTGGTGGTGTTGATCTGGGCATCGACGATGTTGGCCCCGGAAGCCGCGCAGGCGCCCGTGATGATCGACAACAGGCGCGGATGGTCGGGGGCGAGGATGGTCAGTTCGGTCACGCCGCGGAAGGCATCGGTGGCGACCTCGGTGCCGAGCGTCTCGCCGCGCTCGCGCACGGCCCGCACGAAGCGGGCGTGGCGCAGCCGCCGCGGCAGGTCCACCTTGAGCCAATAGGGCGGATACAGGCGCGCCACATAGGCATCGACCTCCGCCTTGCTCCAGTCGGACAGGCCGGCCCTCAGTTCGTCCTGGGACAACTGCACGCTGGCGCGCCGGTCCACATTCGAATGGCCGCCGGCCAGCACCAGCTCGGTCTCCCAGAACAGCGAGCGCAGGAGCTGGCCCTTCCAGCCGTTCCACACGCCCGGCCCCACCGCCCGGATGTCGGCCACGGTGAGGATGAGCAGCAGCTTGAGGCGCTCCAGCGTCTGTACCGTGCCCGCGAAGGTCTCGATGGTCTTGCGGTCGGAAATGTCGCGGGACTGCGCCGTCATCGACATCACCAGGTGCTGCTCGATCAGCCAGGAGACCGTATCCGTCTGGGCCGGGGTGAGGCCGAGGCGAGGCCCCAGCTTCTTGGCGATCCTGGCGCCGGCGAGCGAGTGATCCTCCGGCCTGCCCTTGGCGATGTCGTGGAGGAAGGTGGCGACATAGAGGGCGGTACGGTTCTGGATGCTCGGCATGATCTCGTTGACGAGAGGATGCTCGTCGCCGCCCTCGCCGCGATCGATGTCGGCGAGCTCGCCGACCGACCGCAGCAGATGCTCGTCCACGGTGTAGCGGTGATACATGTTGAACTGCATCATCGCCACGACCTTGCCGAAATCGGGGATGAAACGGCCGAGCACGCCGGCTTCGTTCATGCGCCGGAGCACGGTCTCGGGCGCATTGCGCGAGGTCAGGATCTCCAGGAACAGCCGGTTGGCCTCGGCGTTCTCGCGCAGTGCCGCGTTCACCAGTTTGAGCGAGCGGGTGACGAGGCGCATCGCGTCGGGATGCAAGGCGAGGGAATGCAGGTCGGCAAGGTGGAACAGGCGGATCAGGTTGACGGGGTCGCGCGCGAACACCTGGTCGTTGGCGACGTTGAGCCGGCCTGTCTCAATCACGAAATCCTTGGTGCCGATCAGGGCCTGGCGCTGACTGCGGCGGAAGGGAGCGATGAAGCGGTCCAGCATCGCCTTGGGCTTTTCCTGGCGCGCCTCCAGCGCCGCGCAGACGATGGCCGTGAGATCCCCGACATCCTTGGCGACCAGGAAATAGTGCTTCATGAACCGCTCGACACCGCGCAGGCCCCCGCGGTCCGCATAGCCCAGAAAGGTCGCTATCTCGCGCTGGGTGTCGAAGGTCAGGCGCTCCTCGGGCCGGCGGGTGAGGAAATGGAGGGCGCAGCGCGTCGCCCACAGAAAGTCCTCGGCCAGGGTGAACTGGCGATATTCGCGCCGGGTGAACAGGCCGGCCTCGACGAGATCGGCGGCATCCCTGACGCGATAGACATATTTGGCGATCCAATAGAGCGTGTTGAGATCGCGCAGGCCCCCCTTGCCTTCCTTGACGTTGGGCTCGACGCGGTAGCGCGAGTTGCCGGCCTTGATCAGGCGCTCGTCGCGCTCGGCGAGCTTGGCGGCCACGAACTCGGCCGCGGTAAGCTGGACGAGCTCGCGGTCGAAACGGGCGGCGAGCTCCGCGGCCAGCCCCATGTCGCCGAGGATCGGACGCGCCTCGAGCAAGGCGGTGCGGATGGTCATGTCGCCGCGGGCGAGGCGCAGGCACTCGTCGATCGTGCGGGTGGCATGGCCGACCTTCTGCCCGAGATCCCACAAGACGTAGAGGATGGCTTCGGTGACGCTCTCGCCCCAGGCCGTCTGCTTGGCCGGCAGCAGGAACAAGAGATCGATGTCCGAACCCGGCGCGAGAGTGCCGCGGCCATAGCCGCCCACCGCGATGACGGCCATGCGCTCGCCTGCCGTCGGATTGTGGGTGGTATAGACGTAGCGCGTCACATAGGCGTAGCTGGCGCGGATGATCTCGTCCTCGAGCCAGGACAGGCGCTGGGCGCAGGCGGTGCCGAGACGGTCCTCGCTGAACCAGGTTCGGATGGTCTCGCGGCCGTCCCGCAAGGTTGTCTTGAGCAGGGTGACCACCGCCAGGCGCAAGGCGTCGGCATGCCCCTCATGCTCCAGCGCCAAGGCGTCGATCTCGGCTTCGAGCGCCATACGGTCGAGGACGAGGTGGAGCTCACGATTGGGCTTGTCGAGCATTGCAGGCCTTATAGCGTTTTGCGATTCGACGGGGCCCCCGAATCGCAAAGGCGCGTTGGAACAATGAGTTAGGGCAAATGAGCGTTCACACTTGAACGCACTTTGCTCTATAGCGTTTTGCGATTAGACGGAGTCACCAAGAATCGCAAAGACGCGTCAAAACAATGAGCTAGAGCAAATAAGCGTTCACGCTTGAACGCGCTTTGCTCTAGGAAGGAGAGTGTCCTGGGACCGCCGGCTTCCAGCCGGTTCTTGGAACCGCAGCGTTCGCCGGATGAGAAGAGCCGGCTGGAAGCCGGCGGTCCCAGGTATTATCCCTTCTTGGCGCTATCGCGTTTGGCTTTCAAGGAAAACAAGGCGTCGAGCGCCTGGCGAGGCGTCATGTCGTTGGGATCGAGCGCATCGAGGGCTTCCGCGACTTCGTCCCGGGCCTTGATCGCGGGCTGGGCCGGCGCCCGCGGGGCCGCCGCGAACAGGGGCAAATCGTCGACCAGGCGCGCCGCCGGAGCCTGGCGGTCGGTCGCCTCCAGCTGCGCCAGCACGGCCCGCGCCCGTTCCACCACGGCGGCCGGCATGCCGGCGAGCTTGGCGACCTGGATGCCGTAGGAGCGATCGGCGGCGCCGGGCACCACCTCATGCAGGAAGACGACGTCGCCGTGCCATTCGGTTACCCGCATGGTGGCGTTGGCGAGCCTCGGCAGCTTCTTCGTCAGCTGGGTCAGCTCGTGATAATGCGTGGCGAACAAAGCGCGGCAGCGATTGACGGCGGAGAGGTTCTCGATCGCCGCCCAGGCGATCGAGAGGCCGTCGAAGGTGGCGGTGCCGCGTCCGATCTCGTCGAGGATGACGAGCGCGCGCGGCCCGGCCTGGTTGAGGATCGCCGCCGTCTCCACCATTTCTACCATGAAGGTGGAGCGCCCGCGCGCCAGGTCGTCGGCGGCGCCGACGCGTGAGAACAGCGCGTCCACCGCACCGATATGGGCCGATTTCGCCGGCACGAAGGAGCCGATCTGCGCCAGCACCGCGATCAGGGCGTTCTGGCGCAGGAAGGTCGACTTACCCGCCATGTTCGGGCCGGTGAGCAACCAGATCTTGCCGGCCGCCTTCTGGCCCTCGCCCTCGCCGCTCAATTCGCAATCATTGGCGACGAAGGGCTTGCCCTCGCGCTTCAGCGCCCGCTCCACCACGGGATGGCGCCCGCCCTCGATGGCGAAGGCGAGCGAGGTGTCGACGACGGGACGGACATAGTTCTCTTCCTCGGCCAGCACGGCGAGCGCCACGATCACATCGAGCAGGGCCAGCGCCTCGGTGGCGGCCCGGATGGCGGCGCCGTCGGCGATGAGGGCCGCGGCGAGATCGGAGAAGATCTGGAGTTCGCTCGCCAGAGAGCGCTCGGCCGCCGAGGCGATGCGCGATTCCAGGGTCGAGAGCTCGGCGGTCGAGAACCGCATGGCGCCGGCCATGGTCTGGCGATGCACATAGGTTTCGCGCAGGCCCGGCTGCAGGAAGGCTTCGCCCGCCTGCTGCGGCACCTCGACGAAATAGCCGATCATGTTGTTGTGCTTGATCTTGAGCTGGCGGACCTGGCTCTCCTCGGCATAGCGCGCCTGCAGGCCGGCGATGACGCGCCGGCTTTCGTCGCGCAGCGCCCTGGTCTCGTCGAGGCCGGCATCATAGCCGGCGCGCACGAAGCCGCCATCGCGCTTGAGCAGCGGCAGATCGTCCTGCAGGGCAGCGGCCAGGCGCGCCGCCTGGCCCTGGTCCGGCCTTGCCAGGGCCGACAGGATGCCGGCGAGCACCGGCGGCAATTCGCTCTCGCGCTGGCGCAGCAGGGCCTCGATGGCAGCGATGCCGGTCAGCCCTTCCCTGAGAGCCGCCAGATCGCGCGGGCCGGCCCGGTCGAGGGCGAGGCGCGCCATGGAGCGGGCGATGTCCGGCGCCGATTTCAGCCGGGCGCGGACCTGGCCGCGCAGCAGCGCCTGCTCGGCGAAAAAGGCCACCGCATCCTGGCGCAGGGCAATGGCCTCCGGCGCCAGCAGCGGGCTCGCAAGCCATTGCGCCAGGAGGCGGCCGCCGGCCGCCGTCACCGAGCGGTCGACGGCATCGAACAGGGAGCCGGCCCGCTCGCCGCCCAGCGTGCGCGTCAGCTCCAGATTGGCGCGGGTGGCGGCGTCGATCGCCATATGGGCGCTGGCGCCGTCCCGGCGCGGCGGATCGAGCGCCGGCTTCTGACCGACCTGAGTGCGCAGGATATAGGTGACCAGGCCGGAAGCGGCGACCAGCTCGGCCCGGGAAAAGCTGCCGAAGCCGTCGATGGTGCCGACATCGTAGAAGGCGGCGAGGCGGCGCTCGGCCTGGGAGCCGTCGAAGACGTCGCGCCCGACCGGCGTGACGGCGGCGCGGCTCTCGCGCCAGAGCGAAGCCAGTTCGGCATCCTCATGCACCGCCTCGGCCATCACGATCTCGGACGGGTCGAGCCGGGCGATTTCGGCCGGCAGGCCGGCCTCGTCGCATTCCGACAGGCCGAACTCGCCGGTGGAGATATCGGCGAAGGCGAGCCCGAAACGGGCCTCGTCGTCGGAAATGCGCAGGCGCGCCAGGGCGAGCAGCAGATTGGTGCGCGTCGGCTCCAGCAGCGTCTCCTCGGTGATGGTGCCGGGCGTGACCAGGCGGACCACGCCGCGCTTGACCACCGATTTGGAGCCGCGCTTCTTGGCCTCGGCCGGATCCTCCATCTGCTCGCAGACCGCGACGCGGTGGCCATGGGCGATCAGGCGCTGCAGATATTCGTCCGCCCTGACGACCGGCACGCCGCACATGGCGATGTCCTCGCCCTGGTGCTTGCCGCGCTTGGTCAGGACGATGCCGAGCGTCTTGGAGGCGATTTCCGCATCCTCGAAGAACAATTCGTAGAAATCGCCCATGCGATAGAACAGCAAGGCGCCGGGATGGCCAGCCTTGATCTCGAGATATTGCGCCATCATCGGCGTGACGGGCGCCGAGGCGTCAGCGGTGTCGAGTTTGCGGGGCGAGGAGGTCATGGCGGCACGCTAGCAGATGCGGGCAAAGGGAGCACGAGGGCGACGCCGGAGGCTTGTGGATAGGTGGGGCATCTGGAGGGCCGACCTTCTCAGCTCCATTCAGTGATGGAGCGGGATCGACCTCCTGGAAACGACGCGCATGACGGAGAGCGCAAGGTGGTCGATCTGAAGATCGCCCCTCCAAGTGCCCCATATTGACGCTCCGGAACGAACATGGCCTGTTGTCGCCCGATTCAACTGCCCGGAAGCTTGCCCATGCCGCAGCCGCTCACGCCCGACATCATCGTGCCCGAAACCTTCGATCCCGCCGTAGAGGCCGAGCGGCGCATCGCCTTCCTCGCCGACTACCTGAAGGCTTCGGGCGCACACTCCTATGTGCTGGGCATCAGCGGCGGCGTCGATTCGCTCACCGCGGGCATGCTGGCTCAGGCCGCCGTCGAAAAGCTGCGGTCGGAAGAATACGACGCCTGGTTCTTCGCCATGCGCCTGCCCTATGGCGTGCAGGCGGACGAGGGCGATGCCCAGCGTTCGCTCGCCACCATCAAGCCCGACCGCACCGTCACCGTGAACATCAAGCCGGCCGCCGACGCGATGATGGCGGAACTCGCCCGCGAGGCCGCCGACCTGATCGATCCCGTGCGGGCGGATTTTCATCACGGCAATATCAAGGCGCGCCAGCGCATGATCGCCCAGTTCGGCCTCGCCGGCGCGGTGCGCGGCCTGGTCATCGGCACCGATCACGCCGCCGAGGCGGTGATGGGCTTCTACACCAAGTTCGGTGACGGCGCGGCCGACATCCTGCCGCTGGCAGGCCTCAACAAGAGGCGGGTGCGGGCCCTGGCCACCCATCTCGGCGCCCCGCGCGAATTGGTCTTCAAGGTACCCACCGCCGACCTCGAGACCAATGTGCCGCTGAAGCCCGACGAGGATGCCTATGGCGTGACCTATGAGGAGATCGACGACTTTCTGGAGGGCAAGCCGATCGCCGATGCCTCGCACCAGCGCATCCTGTCGACCTATCGGGCCACTGCCCACAAGCGCGCCTTGCCGGTGGCGGCGGGCTGATTGGGAGGGCTGGTCTGCAGACCAGCCTGCAAACACGGAGTTCGCCGGATAGAAAGATGCCGGCTGGAAGCCGGCGGTCCCAGGAAGCGCGCCTCTCGACAAATCGGCACACCTGAAATTATCTATAAATCATGAGCGCTCCGAAGGACGAAACCATCGCCATCCGCATCGCCAAGGTGCTGGCGGATCGCATCATCTCCGGGGCGATCGAACCCGGTGCCCGATTGCGCCAGGACCATGTCGCCGAGGAGTTCGCGACCAGCCATGTGCCGGTACGCGAGGCCTTCCGGCGCCTGGAGGCGCAGGGCCTTGCGGTGAGCGAGCCCCGGCGCGGCGTGCGCGTGGCCGCTTTCAACCTCGAAGAGGTGAAGGAGGTCGCGCAGATGCGCGCGGCCTTGGAGGGGCTGGCCTTGCGCCAGGCTGCACCGCACCTGACCGCGACCATTCTCGACGAGGCCGAGGAAGCCACCAAGGCGGGCGACCGGTCGCGCGACGTGCGCTCCTGGGAAGAGGCCAATCGCCGCTTCCATCGCCTGATCCTGGCACCCTGCCGCATGCCCCGCCTGCTGGCGGCGATCGACGATCTCCATGCCGCCAGCGCCCGCTTCCTGTTCGCGGCCTGGCGCTCGGAATGGGAAACCCCGACCGACCAGGACCACCGCGCCATCCTGGCGGCCCTGCGCGCGGGCAAGCTGGACGATGCCGCCGCCACCCTGGCCCGCCATGTGCAGCGGGTCGGCCTGAAACCGGTCCGGTCGGCCTCCGGCGCGACGCGGGAAGCCTTCGCCATCATCGGGTGACCTGTGTCATCCCGTGCGCGTTGCGGCGCGCAGTGCCGCGGCGCAGACACGGGGATCGCCATCAAGATAGGCGCTTTTCTCCTCTCGCGGTCCCGGCTCTGCGGTGCAGCACGACGTGCCAGCTCCGCGTCCGGGATGACATCGATTATGTCGCCCGCGCACCCGGATATTGCCAATCGTCCCATTTTGTGACCTCTATAGATGATTGAATTCGAAATTATCTATAATTCCCGTGGAGCTCCCATGTCGCACACCGTCACCCCCTCCCTGGCTCCGGCTTTCAGCCCCCTCGACATCTCGCGGCGCTCCCTTGGTTGGCAGGCGGCTGCTGTGGTCGCGGGCACGGCCGTTCTGGCCCTGGCCTCCCACATCCAGGTGCCGATGTTCCCCGTGCCGATGACCATGCAGACCCTGGCCGTCACCCTCATCGGTGCGCTCTATGGCTGGCGTCTCGGCGCCATCACCGTCCTGGCCTGGCTGGCGGAAGCCTGGATGGGCCTTCCGGTCACCGCGACGGGAAGCATCGGCACCTTGTTGTTCGTCGGTCCGACGGCCGGCTATCTGATCTCCTTCCCGCTCGTGGCCGCTTTTTGCGGCTTGCTGGCCGAGCGTGGCTGGAACGGCAACCGCCCGGTTCTCGCCTTCGTCAACATGACTCTGGGCAATGCCCTCTGCCTGGCCATCGGCGGGGCCTGGCTTGGCGCCCAGATCGGCCTGGAGAAGGCCTTCCTGCTCGGCGTCGCGCCCTTCCTTCTCGGCGGCCTGCTGAAGTCGGTCATCGGCGCCGTCACCCTGATGGCCCTGGTTCGCGGCAAGGCCGGCACCGCCCGGTGACGGTGCGGCTTCGTGCCCACCATCTCCTCTGCATGCTGACCTATGTCGGCAAGGGATACAGCCCCGGCTTCGTCGCCAATTACGATGCCATCGCAGCGCGACTGAGCCAGGGTGAAGACATCGAGATCGTGGCGGGGCCGGACGATATCTGCGCCCCGCTCGCAGAAGAGGCCGATTCGCATTGCCATGAGCCGCGGATCGACCAGCGCGACGAACTCGCCATCCGTGATGTCAGCGCCCTGATGCGCCTGCCCATCCGCACCGGTACCCGCATCGCCCTGACTCCGACCCTGCTGGCGCGTTTCCGCGGCGCCTTCGCCGCCAATCTCACCCGCTCGGCCTGTGTGGGCTGCGAATGGTCGGGCCTGTGCAGTGAAGTGGCCCGCGACCGCTACCGGGACTCCCGCGTCAGGCGGGATTGACGTAGCTCCGAGCAACTGCCACTTGAGCCGGCATGATCCCCAACTCCTCCGAGCCCGGCTTCGGCGTTTACGTGCATTGGCCGTTCTGCCTGGCCAAATGCCCCTATTGCGATTTCAACAGCCATGTCCGCACCGGCGGCGTCGACCAGGCCGGCTATGTCGAGGCCTATCTTCGGGAAATCGCCCATATGGCCGCCGTCGCGCCGGGGCGGCAGGTGCAGTCGATCTTCTTCGGCGGCGGCACGCCCTCGCTGATGGACCCGAAAACGGTCGGCGCCATTCTCGATGCCATCGGCGGGGCCTGGACCATCGCGCCCAATGCCGAAATCTCGCTGGAAGCCAATCCGACCAGCGTCGATGCCACCCGCTTCGCCGGCTACCGCGCCGCGGGGGTCAACCGCGTCTCGCTCGGCGTACAGGCGATGAACGACGCCGACCTCAAGCGCCTGGGCCGCATGCATTCGGTGGCCGAGGCCATGGCAGCCGTCGAGATCGCCGCCAAATCCTTCGAGCGCTATTCCTTCGATTTGATCTATGCCCGCCCGGACCAGCAGCCCCGGGATTGGCAGGCCGAGCTCGACCAAGCCATCGACCGGGCGGCCGAGCATCTCTCGCTCTATCAGCTCACCATCGAGCCGGACACCATGTATGAGCGCCTGGTCGCCGCCGGCAAACTCATTCCGATGCCGGACGAGGATGCCCGCATCCTGTTCGACATCACCCGCGAGACCTGCGAAAGGCGCGGCCTGCCGGCCTATGAGATCTCCAACCATGCCCGCCCCGGCGCCGAATGCCGGCACAATCTGGTCTATTGGCGCTATGGCGAATATGCCGGCATCGGCCCCGGCGCCCATGGCCGCCTCATCGATGCCGATGGCGTCCGCCGGGCGCTCTCCACCGAGCGCAGCCCGGAGAAATGGCTTGCGGGGGTGCGTGCGAACGGCCATGGCCTCGTCGACGACCAGCCCCTGACGGCGGACCAGCAAGGCGACGAAATGCTGCTGATGGGCCTGCGCCTGGCGGAAGGCATCGATCTCGCCCGCCTCGCCCGGCTGCGCGGCCGGCCTGTGGCGGAGAGCACACTGGCCGCCCTGCAGGACAGCGGCATGGTCGAGCGCCGGGAGGACCGCGTGCGGGTCACCCGTGCGGGTTTTCCGCTGCTCGATACGGTGGTGGCCGAGCTGGCGGGCTGACGGCCAGGCGCCGCAGGATCGCCTGCGCCACCGCCCCGGCATCGCCATCGCGGTCATGCCCGCCGGGCCGCGCGATGCGCTCGGCGCCCGCAAGCTCGGGCAAGGTGCAGGCACTATGCTCCTCCCGGCCATAGAGGCAGACCACCCTGCGCACGGGCAGTTGCAGCAGCATCGGCGCGACCGGCGTGTCGTCCGCCGCCGGCAGGTCGAGCATTTCGAGGAGCGAGATGCGGAAATTGGCCTCCGGCAGCAGGCCGACCAGGGCAATCAGCCCGGTTTCCCGCCGTGTCCTCGCCGAAAGCAGGGGCCAGGCGAAAGGCAAGGCGTCCGCGCCGAAGGAATAGCCGGCCAGGACGATGCGGCCGGCATGCCAGCGCCGGCGATAGACGGCCAGGATACGCTCGATATCCCGGGCAAGTTCGGCGGGCGAGCGCTTGACGAAGAAATAGCGGCGCGCATCCAGCCCGACGACACCGATTCCCGCCCTGGCAAGGCGGCGAGCCAGGCTTCGTTCCAGCCCGCCCCAGCCTGTATCGCCCGACAGGAAGAGCACGAGCTTGCCCTGCTCGGAGGGAGCTGCCGAAATCTCGAGCGGCAGGTCCGCGAGGCGGTCGCCAGCCAAAGACGAGCGGGCCGGGGCAGGCTGCCCCAAAGCGAGCAGCATCAGGCCGGATGCCAGCCTCATGACGGCGGTGCGCCAGCCGGACCGCCTGTGCAAGCGGCTACCCCTCCTGCCAGGGTTCGAGCAATCCCTGGCGCAGGGCCTCGCTATAGGTCCCCTTGTCGATGGTGCCGACGATCTCCTTGTCGAAGGCGATCTCGACGTCGAAGCGATGGCGGGCCGAGAGCCGGCGCAACTGCTCGATCAGCGCCATGGCGCCGGCAAAGTCGGCTTTCTCGCCGGCAATGGTCTCCCCGGCAAGCGTGGCGCGCACCGGCAGTTCCACCGCGCAGCCCGTGTCCGGATCGGTTTCGCTGATCTTGTGCTTGAACGCATCCGGCGCCTCGATCGGCCAGTCCACACCATCGGCGAACTCCTCGATCTCATCGATGATATCATCCATGGCATCCTCGCCGGCGATGCCGAGGAGATGGAAGGTCAGCATGTGAATCTTGCGGGCGGCGCTCATCAGGCTCTCATTTTAGCGGATCACTGCTGACAGGAAGATGTCAGTAGGCAGGCTTTATCAAGAGCTAGCGCGAAGATCGGAAAGGAACAAGCCATGGCTCTCAAAGGCAGCTGCCATTGCGGCGGCACGACATTCGAGTTGAGCGAGGCGCCACGGGAGGTGACGCGCTGCACCTGCAGCTTCTGTTCCAAGCGCGGCTCGCTCTGGGCCTACTACAAGCCCGAACAGTTCCAGCTGACATCGCCGCCCGAACAGGTTGCGACCTATCGCTGGGGGTCGAAGACCATCCAGCACCATTTCTGCGCCACCTGCGGCTGCGGCACCTATACCGAGACGCCGGACTGGTCGACCGGCGAGCCCGATTTCGACAATCCCAAGATCAGCATCAATGCCCGGCTCTTCGACGATTTCGACCTGGAGGCGGTGCCTGTCACCGTGATCGACGGCAAGAATCTCTGGTGAAGGCGACACTCAATCCCTGCGATCGACCCGCAATGGTTGCCACATTGAAACGGCCCGCGGCTCCGCCAGCAGTTCCGGCAGGGCTTCGTGCCAGGCCTGCCGATAGGGGCGGCCGAGCTGGACGTCGAGCACGTCCTGGTGATCGGCCCAGGTTTCGTGGAGCAGAAAGCGGCAGGGGTCTTCGGGATCGGTGTGAAGCGTGGCGTTCACGAAATTCTCTTCGTGGCGCATGGTATCCAGCAATTCATCGAGCATGACCAGAAAGCGCTCGCGCTGTTCGAATTTGACGGCAAAGCCGATCAGATAGGTCACGCTCATTCGACTGTCCTCCCGCGGCAATCCCGCCACCGATGCTGCCGACAATAGCGGACAGGCCGGGAAAGGCGATTACCTGCCAGGTCATTGCCGCGCGCCGCGTGACCGGCCTGCTTATTTCTTCGGCTGCAGGCAGTTCGCCGGAAGGGCCGGATTGCCGAACCAGATCTCGAAGGTGTTGGGGCGCGAATCGCGCGCTCCGCTCCAGCTGGTCGAGAGGTCCTTGGTGGTGAGCTGCAGGCCGACGGCGGCGAAGAGTTCGGCGAGATTGTCGGCGCGCTTGCGATCGGAGGTCTTGAAATAGCGCAGTTCATGCGCCTCGCCCGACCATTTGGCGAGGATCACCGAGGGAAAGGTGATGGCGGCCTTGTCGCCATCCTTCATCTCGTCGAGCAGGATGCCGGCACAAGGACGCTGGGCATCGTTGAGGGCATGCACGAAGATGCGGCTAGGGAGCCTTGCGGTCGCCTCCTCATAGGCGGATTTCACCGAATTGTTGACGATCGAGGCCTTCTGCACCGCGTTCTCCAGCAAGGGCAGCAGGTCGCGGTCGGACGAGGAATTGGCATAGTCGAGCTGTGCGGTGATGAATTCCACCGGCACCTTGTCGTTCTTGAGGAGATATTCGAACATGGCCACGCCATATTTGCGCTTCTCCGGCGCGGCGTCGGTCATCAGGTCGATCATGGTGCGCAGATCGGCGAGGTTCTGCTGCCAGCGCGTATAGTACCAGCCGATGCCGGCTACGGTGAGCGGAATCAAGGCCGTCGACAGGAGTTGCGGCAGGATTTCACGCCAGGGGCGAGGCAGCGACATAGGAAAGCTCCGAGCAGAGCTTCCTGCTTAGCGCCGAATCAGGGCGCCAGCCATGCCGCGTGCAGGGCGGGCGCGCGTCCCCCACAGGATCCGCGCGCCCGGTGCCGAACATCGCTCCCGAACGCGATCTCAGACCACGCTGAGGCGGACGTCGAGATTCTTGCGGGTCGCTTCCGAATAGGGGCAGACGATATGGGCCTTGGCGACGAGATCCTCGGCGCGGGCGTGCTCGATGCCCGGCAAAGCCACCGCGAGAGCAACGTCGAGGCCGAAACCGGCGCCGTCGTCACGCGGGCCGATGCCGACCGTGGCGGTGACGCTGGCGTCCTCGGGAAGGGCCACCTTTTCCTTGCCGGCCACGAAGCGCAGAGCCCCCATGAAGCAGGCGGCATAGCCTGTGGCGAACAACTGCTCCGGATTGGTGCCGGGGCCGCCGGCACCGCCCAGCTCCTTGGGCAGGTCGAGCTTGACCGAGAAATGACCGTCCACGGTCCCCGAGCGGCCGCCATCACGGCCATTGTGATCGGAACGGGCGGAGGTGGTGTAGAGAACCTTCATGGCAAAACTCCTTTGGGGTTGAACACGAGTTATATATCGCACACATTTATATCGTACACGATATAAATTTTGGTGGAAATGCAATTTTTTTGAGAGGGCGATTTTTATCGGGAAAGTGTGCGAAAAATGATTCAGCATCCTTGTCGCGTGCGATATGATTCGCAAACGACAATCGCCTGCCGCGTTTCTGCAGCCGGCACCGCGCAAAGACCCGTCACGCATCCGCCGAAATCCGAACGTTGCGTCATATGCGTTGCGCCAAAGGAGGCACCGATGGAACCATCTTCCAACGAGTTCACGCCGCTGCTCTTGCAGAACCAGCTCTGCTTTGCGCTCTACGCCGCCAACAATGCCTTTGGCCGTTCCTACAAGCCCCTGCTCGACCCGCTGGGCCTGACCTATCCGCAATATCTGGTCATGCTCTGCCTGTGGGAGCGTGACGGCCTGAAGGTGGGTGAGATCGGCGCCCGGCTCTTCCTGGAAACCAACACGCTGACCCCCCTGCTCAAGCGGCTGGAGGCAGCGGGACTGCTGAAGCGACGGCGCGACAGCCATGACGAGCGTCAGGTTCGCATTTCCCTGACCGCCGAGGGCAAGGCCTTGCGGGAAAAAGCCCGTATTGTGCCGTCCCAGATCGCCGCCAATACCGGCCTCGAAGCCGCCCAGGCCGGGGCGCTCAAGGACTGGCTGGAATGGCTGCGCGAAGCTCTGGACCTGCATCAGAAGCAGGAAAGCGACGCCGCCTGAGGCTGCGCTCGCTCAGCCTTCGCCGCCGATCTTCTTCCACACCAGGATAGCCGCAGCGAGGTCCTCCAGCGCGCTGCCGATCGACTTGAACAGCGTCAGCGCTTCGCTGGAAGCGCGGCCGGGATGGCTGCCGCGGGCGAGCCTGGCCAGATCAGCCCTGATATCCTCGGTCCTGACAATGCCGGCCTTGAGGGCCAGCGCGATGTCGCCGCCCTCGGTCAGTGCACTCGGCGTGTCGATGAACAGATCGCTGGCACGCATGGCCTCGTCATCGGCTTCGCGCATCTGCAGGTTGAAGGCGCCGACCAGATCCAGATGCATGCCCGGCCGCAGCCAGGCTCCCTTGACCAAGGGCAGATTCGACAGCGTGGCACAGGAAACCAGGTCGGCCGTGCGCACCGCCCGCTCGAGATCCGGCTCGTAGCGGGCCGCGATCCCCTGCTGCGCCAGTTCCTCCACGAGCTTTTCGGCACGCTCCGCCCGATGGTTCCAGATCGCCACGTCGCCGATCGGCCTCTGGCTGGCATGGGCGCGGATGAGGAAGGGCGCCAGGGCGCCGGCCCCCACCATGGCAAGGCGGCTGGCATCCGGGCGGGCGAGATAGGAGGCGGCGAGCCCCGAGGCAGCGGCGGTACGCCAATGGGTCAGCCGGGTGCCGTCGATCGCGGCCAAGGGCGCTCCGGTTTCCCCCGACATCAGGACATAGGTGCCGAGCACGGCCGGCAGGCCGCGGGCGCCATTGGCCGGGAATACGTTCACCAGTTTCGTGCCGAGATAGGCGCCCGGCCCGGGTGCGTCGGCGCTCCAGGACGGCATGATCAGGGCGGTGGCCGCCTCGGAACCATGGCCGATTTCCAGATGCTGGCGCGGCGGCGTGACGAAATCGGCGGCAAAGGCCGCGCGCAATGCCTCGATCAGGTCGGGAAAGGTCAGGAGGCGATCGATCTCATCGGCCGTGATGACGCGCATGGCTTTCCATCCCAGGCAACGAAAAGATCCGGGCCGTCGGGCCGGGAGCGCTGATTATAACCGATCCGGTTGCGGGAAACAGGCAGAGCCTGGCGGAAAGCGTTCGAGAGCGGGCGAGAATATCCGCGCTCCCGGCGACAGGATCAGAACGGCACGCTCGACGGCAGAATGGCATGGCTATCGCGCGACTCGGCCGCGGGGGCGGTCTGGCTGCGCAGCCGGTCGAGTTCGTTGCGATGGCGTTCCGCCTCGACCTGGGCAATCCGTGCGGCACGGCGGAAACGGCTCTGCTTCAGCCAGACCGTGATTCCGCCGATCAGCATGCCGATCACCAGGACCCCGAACAGAATCAGGAACATCGGCAGATGCAGCGTGCTCGCTTCGGCCCCAGGCGCGCTGGGGTCATAGGAGAGTGCGACGCCTTCGGCGATCCACTGCTTGTTCGCGATGGCGAAGGCCGCCATCACGATCAAGGCCAGGATCAGGATGAAATAATAGAAGAGGCGCTTCATGGCCTGCCCCGCTCCGGCATGATCGCAAAGGCGCCCGGCGATTTCCCGGCATCGCGGAGAATCGCAAAGACGCGTCCAGACAAAGAGTTAGAGCAAACAAGCATTCTCGCCAAGGCGCGCTTTGCTCTCGATCAGGCCGTCGGCTTGTTCAGGCGCAGCCGCATGTCCTTGCCGGTCTTGAAGAAGGGCACGAATTTTTCGTCGACGGGCACATGCGCGCCGGTGCGCGGATTGCGGCCGATGCGGGCGGGACGCGACTTGACCGAAAAGGCTCCGAAGCCGCGCAACTCGACGCGATCGCCCTTGGCCATGGCATTGACGATCTCGTCGAGGATGGCGTTGACGATATTCTCGATGTCACGCTGGTAGAGGTGCGGGTTGGCTTCCGCAATCTTCAGAACCAATTCGGATTTGATCATTTTCGTTCCCGTCAGTCGCCGGTCTTGTGAAGTTACGTTCGCTCGACGCGAATCGCGTCGAAGCTTCCCTTACAGCATGATGCGGATCGAGCCCAAAAGCTCCACCACCCAAATCCTTACTAGCCCAATCCTTGTTGGGCACCCTACGCTGGTCCGGACAGACCGTGGGACACGAGTGCCTCAAGGGTGCCAAACCGAGACAAGCCCGTCAAGCGCGCCCGGAGGCGTTTCGGGTGCCGAGCGGATGGCGTCGCCCAGGCTGGCGAGCCCGACGTTGTCGGCAAGCCAGGCCAGGCCCGTGCGCGCGAAGGGGAAGGAGGAACTGGTGGAAGGCTTGTCCCAATCCTCGACCGGCAGCGCCTTGAGGCGCGGCTTGTCCTTGCCGAGCCAAGCGATCGCGGTGGCCTCGTCGCCCATTTCGTCGATGAGCTTGAGGTCGAGCGCCTGCTTGCCGGTGAAGATGCGCCCGTCGGAGACCGCCGCAAGGCCGGCGTCGTCGAATTTACGCCGGTCCTTCACCAGGTCCTTGAACCAGCCATAGGTGTCGTTGACCACGGAAGCGAGCGCGGCCCGTGCCTCGGGGCTCGTCGGCGTGAAGCCGTCCGGCGCCGCCTTGAGCGGGGACGACTTCACCGCCTCGACGCTGACGCCGATGGTATCGAGCAGCTTGGAGACATTGGGATATTGCACCAGCACGCCGATGGAGCCGACCAAAGCCGAGCGCCGGGCTACGATGTGGTCGGTGCCGACGGCGGCCATATAGGCGGCGGACGCCCCGAGGCCATCGATGAAGGCCACCGTCGGCTTGCTGGCCGAGAGCTTGCGCAGGCCGTCATAGAGCGCCTCGCCGCCCGAGGTCGTCCCCCCGGGCGAGTTGATCCGCACGATCACGCCCTCGGCCTGGGACGCGGCAATCTGGTCGAACAGCTTCAGATTGGCGGTCTGGTCGCCGACGAAGCCGTCGAGCTTGATGCGGGCGATATGGGGGCTGCGATGCTGCAGGGCGCTGTTGCCCGCAATGGCGAAATAGGCCACCACCAGGGTGACGGCCAGGAACAGGAAAGCCAGCACGCGCCAGACGGAAAGCTTGCGGCGCAGGACACGTCTGTCGACCAGGAGATCGGTCTCTAGGGACATGGAAGTATACCCTTGGGGAAATTGGCGCGAAACCTAGCCGAGCGATCGAATGGGGGCAAGGCGGGCGATCGGGGGCGGGGCAATCACGTGAAGCCGTCAGCGTCATCCCCGGCGGGGTTGAAGACCCGGCCCCGACTTACACCAGCATCACGAATTTCAGGTCGGGCCGCGTCGTCGGGCTGAGGGTGATCTGCTGGAATTCGAGCGCGCCGCGCGTGGGATGGTTGAAGCGCCGCAGGCCCCCTTCACGGCCGATCACGCTGTGGATCGGCCAGGCCTGCGCGAAAAAGGGGCTCCGCGCCGTCAGGCCGCTGACGAGCGCCTGCATCGCCTCTTCCTCGATATGGTGGCCATAATCGATGCGGAACTCGGCGATCACCCGCCGGGCCCGCCCTTCCCAGTTCTCGATCAGGTCCCGGGCTGCCGGGCTGAGGAAGATATAGGCCAGGAGGTTGCGGTCATTGTCGCCGTCCAGCCAGCCGCCGAAGAGTTCGGCCGCCTGGGCGTTCCAGCCCAGCGCATTCCAGAGGTGGTCGAGCAGATAGGCCGGACCGGCGATGGTGTCGAGGGCGGCGAGCAGTGCCGGCGGCGCGGCCGGCTCGGCTTCGGTACTCGCCTGCGGATCGCGCTTGCCGGCGAGATCGAAGAGATAGGCACGCTCGGCCGTCGAAAAATTCAGGACATTGGCGAGCCGGCCGAGCGCGTGGGCCGACAGGGAAATGTCCCGCCCCTGCTCCAGCCAGGTGTACCAGGTGGTCGACAGGCCGGCGAGCTGGGCCACTTCCTCGCGGCGCAGGCCCGGCGTCCGCCGCCGTGCCCCACCCTGCAGGCCGAAAAGGTCGGGCGTCAGACGCGACCGCTGCGACCGCAGGAACTCGCCGAGCTGCTGGCGGCGCGCCTGATCCGACTCCGCTGTCATGGCAACTTTCATACCAGGATAAAAAAGGATCTGGTACCAGTGTAAGCGAGAACCTAGAGACGTTCCAGAGTGCTTCCAATCATCCCCGGAGAAAGAGCCATGGCCCGATCGGTCACCCTGGAAAACCTGGTCACGAGCCAATTCGGTTCGCAGGCTGCCGCCTATGTCGCCAGCACGGTTCACGCCAAGGGTGAGGATCTGCGGCTGGTCGCCGAAGCGGTCGCGGCCCGGCAGCCCTCCCGCGTGCTGGATCTGGGTTGCGGCGGCGGCCATGTCAGCTTCGCGGCCGCGCCGGTGGCGGCCGAGGTCGTGGCTTACGATCTCTCCCCGGAAATGCTGGCGGCCGTCGCCGAGGAAGCCGCCAGGCGCGGCTTTGCCAACATCGCCACCCAGCAGGGCTCGGTCGAGCGGCTGCCCTTCGCCGACGCCAGCTTCGACATGGTGCTGAGCCGTTATTCGGCCCATCACTGGGGCGACGTGCCGGCCGCCTTGCGGGAGGCCTTCCGGGTGCTGAAACCGGGCGGTATGCTGGTGATGGCCGATGCCGTCGCGCCGGCGCGGGCCGTCTGCGACACCTTCCTGCAGGCGTTCGAGATGCTGCGCGATCCCTCGCATGTGCGTGACTATTCGATCCGGGAATGGCAGGCGATGCTCGCCGCTGCCGGTTTCACGGTGACGGCGACCACCCCCGGGCACCAGCCCTTGGAATTTTCCTCCTGGATCGCCCGCATGCGTACCCCGCCGGTCTTCGTCGAAGCCATCCGCGCCCTGCAGGCGGCGATGTCGGAGGAAGTGCGCGAGCACTTTGCCATCGAGGCGGACGGCTCCTTCGTCCTCGACAATGCGGTCTTCGTGGCGCAGCGCTAGGGCGCGTCATCCGCTATGGTTTAGGGTTTGACGGGAGCGATTTTGGCCGAAGAGAAGGAGTTCGAGGACGCAAGCCTTCCGGCTTGCTACGAAGAACGGCGCGCTCATCGGCCAAAAGCGCCCCGCCGCCAGAGGCGGTGAGGTGAAAAATGGCCAGCTGCAACGTCGCTTCGCTTGCCAAGACGAAAGTCTTGGCAGCGCTCACTCCTCCCATCCGACCATTTTTGACCTCATCAAACGCCAAACCATAGCGGATGACGCGCCCTAGCTTTCCGCCCTGTCAGCCGGCGCTCGCCCGCCCCTGCGGTATCGGCCCCCTCACTGAGGGGAGCCGATACCGCAGGTCTTCTTCAGACCCTCGTTTCCTGGAAGCCATCTCCCCTAGCGTCGCGCTTAGCTGTAAACTGCGCGGGAAGGCCGCTCGTGTCGTCGGCCCGGGGGGAACGCCATGGCCTTGCTGACCGGCGGCTGCGAATGCGGGGCGATCCGCTATGAGGCGCGGGAAGCGCCCTTCGATGCCGGCTGGTGCCATTGCCGCATCTGCCAGCGTATTTCCGGCGCGCCGGCCCAACCCTGGGCGCTGTTTGCCGCCGAGGCCTTCGCCTATGCCAGGGGCGAGCCGCGCGTCTATCATTCCTCCAGCTTCGGGGAACGGCATTTTTGCGGCGAATGCGGAGCCTCGCTCGGCTTCCGGCTCCGCGAAAATCCCACTGAGATCAGCATCAATGCCGGCACGCTCGACGATCCCTCGCTGGCGGCGCCGCGCAAGCATATCTGGACCCGCAGCCAGGTTTCCTGGTTTGCCACGGCCGATGATCTGCCAACCTTCCTGGAATACGAGCCGGAAAAGGACGGCTAGGAAAGTGCGATTGCGGCGTTACTTGCCGGCTGCGCCATTGCCGCGCCCCCCTCTCCTGTGATATTGCGGCGCAAAATCCGACAGACGATCCCTTTTGAGCGCGGCCAATGTCCCGGCTGACGCAGGAACCCGGTTTAACCTATGCAACTTCGCAATATCGCCATCATCGCCCACGTCGACCATGGCAAGACCACGCTGGTCGACCAGCTGCTGCGGCAGTCCGGCGCCTTCCGCGACAACCAGCGCGTGGCCGAGCGCGTGATGGATTCGAACGATCTCGAAAAGGAACGCGGCATCACCATCCTGGCCAAGGCCACCTCGGTGGTGTGGAAGGATACCCGCATCAACATCGTCGACACCCCCGGCCACGCCGATTTCGGCGGCGAGGTCGAGCGCATCCTCAACATGGTCGATGGCGCCATCGTGCTGGTCGATGCCGCCGAAGGTCCGATGCCCCAGACCAAGTTCGTGGTGGCCAAGGCCCTCAAGATCGGCCTCAAGCCGATCGTCGCCATCAACAAGGTCGACAAGCCCGACGCCCGCACCACCGAGGTGATCAACGAGGTGTTCGACCTGTTCGCCGCGCTCGACGCCACCGACGAGCAGCTCGACTTCCCCATCCTCTACGGTTCGGGCAAGCAGGGCTGGATGGGCACGTCCCCGGAAGCCGACCAGAGCGCCGGCATGGCCCCGCTGTTCGACCTGGTGCTCAAGCATGTCGCCCAGCCCACCGTCGAGCCCGGCCCCTTCCGCATGCTCGCCACCATCCTGGAAGCCAATCCCTATCTCGGCCGCGTGCTCACCGGCCGCATCTCCTCCGGCACGCTGAAGCCCAACATGGCGATCAAGGCCCTGTCGCGCGACGGCACGGTGATCGAGCAGGGCCGCGTGTCCAAGGTGCTCGCCTTCCGCGGCATCGAGCGCCAGCCGGTCGAGGAAGCCGAGGCGGGCGACATCGTCGCCATCGCCGGCCTGACCCAGGGCACCGTGGCCGATACCTTCGCCGCGCTCGAAGTCACCGAGCCGCTGCAGGCCCAGCCGATCGACCCGCCGACCGTGTCGATGACCTTCACCGTCAACGATTCCCCGCTCGCCGGCACCGAAGGCGACAAGGTCACCAGCCGCGTCATCCGAGACCGCCTGCTCAAGGAAGCCGAGGGCAATGTCGCGCTGAAGATCGAGGAATCGGCCGACAAGGACTCGTTCATCGTCTCCGGCCGCGGCGAACTCCAGCTCGCCATCCTCATCGAGGTGATGCGCCGCGAGGGCTTCGAGCTCGGCGTCTCCCGCCCGCGCGTCGTCTTCCAGAAGAACGAGGCCGGCGAGATCCTCGAGCCGATCGAGGAAGTGGTGATCGACGTCGACGAGGAATTCTCCGGCGCCGTGGTGCAGAAGATGTCGGAGCGCAAGGCCGAGATGATCGAGATGCGCCCCTCCGGCGGCAACCGCCAGCGCCTGGTCTTCCACGCCCCGACCCGCGGCCTGATCGGCTATCAGAACGAACTCTTGACCGACACCAAGGGCACTGCCGTTCTCAACCGCCTGTTCCACGCCTATGCGCCCTATAAGGGCGAGGTGGCCGGCCGCCGCAACGGCGTGCTGATCTCCACTGATGCCGGCGAGGCGGTGGCGTACGCGCTGTGGAACCTGGAAGATCGCGGCCCGATGATGATCGAGCCCGGCTGGAAGGTCTATCAGGGCATGATCGTGGGCGAACACACCCGCGAGAACGATCTGGAAGTCAACGTGCTCAAGGGCAAGAAGCTCTCCAACGTGCGCGCCGCCGGCAAGGACGAGGCCGTGCGCCTGACGCCGCCGATCCGCATGACGCTGGAGAAGTCGATCGCATGGATCCAGGATGACGAACTCCTGGAAGTCACGCCGAAGTCGATCCGCTTGCGCAAGGCCATCCTCGATCCCAACGAGCGCAAGAAGGCCGAACGCGCCAAGGATGCGGCCGCGTAAAGGCCAGCCAACGAATTTTGAAGAGGGCCGGTCTCAGCACCGGCCCTTTTCATGTTCGACAACGAGGCGGCGTGGCAATCGGCTGGGACCGGGGACGTCCCGTCCCAGGCGCAGCGTATCCTGCGTGAAAAAACCGCCGGCCCCGGGAGCGTTTTGCGATTTGACGGAATGATGTCAAATCGCAAAGACGCTCAGGGCCGGCGGGTGCAATGAGGTCTCTCGCGGATCAAGTTCGTGCCGCGTCAACGGCATGGAGTGGAAGCTCACAGCTCCTTTTGTCGAGATTGTGGCCTCTGGTACGCCCTATCCCCGTTATTCACAATCCAAAGCGAGGGCCTGGTACTAGGCGACCGGCGTCCAGATCACTTGGTCGATGCGGCTGGCGCCCGTTGTCAGCATGGCAAGCCGGTCGAAGCCCAGCGCAATGCCGCTGGCCTGCGGCATGATGGCGAGGGCAGCCAGGAAATCCTCGTCGATCGGGTAGCGCTCGCCATAGACGCGCTCCTTCTCGTCCATCTCGGCTTGGAAGCGGCGGCGCTGCTCGTCGGGATCGGTCAGCTCGCCGAAGGCATTGGCCAGCTCGACGCCGCAGGCATAGAGCTCGAAGCGCTCCGATACACGCGGATCGTCGGCGGTGCGGCGGGCCAGCGCCGCCTCCACGCTCGGATAGTCGTGGAGGATGGTGGCTCTGTTATGCCCGAGATGGGGTTCGATCTTCTGCACCAGCACGCCGGAATAGATGTCGGACCAGGTGTCGTCCTCGGCCACGCGCAGCCCGGCCCGGCGGGCCGCCGCCGCCAGGGCGCCGCGGTCGCTGCCGCCGTCCCGGTCGAGCGTCGCCAGCAGATCGATGCCCGCAAAACGTTCGAAGGCTTCGGCCACGCTGAGCCTTTCGGGCTCGGCGAAGGGATCGGTCTCCACGCCGCGATAGCGGAACCGCTTCAGGCCGCCGGTTTCGGCGGCGAGCACCAGCAGGCGGGCGCAATCCTCCATCAGCACCTGATAGGGCTCGCTGCTGCGGTACCATTCCAGCATGGTGAATTCGGGCGAATGGGTGGCCGTGCGCTCGCGGTTGCGGAAGACCTTGGCGAAGGTGAACAGGCGCTTTTCCCCCGCCGCCAGCAGCTTCTTGCAGGCGAATTCCGGCGAGGTGTGGAGATAGAGCCGACGCACGCTGAGGTCGGCATCGATCAGGTCGGTGGCAAAGGCATGCAGATGCGCCTCATTGCCGGGCGAAACCTGCAGGATTGACGTGTCGACCTCGGTGAAATTCTCAGCCGCGAAGAAGCTGCGCAGCGCCGTCATCAGCCGGTTGCGCCCGATCAGGAAGGGCCGGCGATCCTGATGGGCCGATGGCTGCCACCAGGGGGTGGGATCGGAAGGCATGGCGGCTCCTTTTGATGGATTGCCTCGCCCCTACGCCAGCCGCGGCAAAACCGCAATCCGGGTTATGATGTCGCCTCACACCTGATTCGAGCATGATATCGCTGTTTCGACGCAATCCGACGCCCCAACCCGAACAGATCACCGTCAGGATCGGGGCAACGACCTATCCGGTCGCCGTCAGGCGGCTGGTTTCGGCGCGCCGCTACACGCTGAGGGTCCGCACGGCCCAGCGCGACATCGTGCTCTCCATGCCGGCGCGCGGCAGCCTGACCACCGCCAAGGCCTTCGCTGACAAGCATGCCGGCTGGATCGCCCTGAAGCTCGCCAAGCTTGCCCAGGACGTCAGCTTCGCCGACGGCGCCATGGTGCCCTTCCGCGACGTGCCGCACCGCATCGAGCATCGGGAGGGCCGCGGCACCGTGAAGGTCGAGGCAGGCACACCGCCCGTCCTCGTCGTCCATGGCGATATCCAGCATCTGCCGCGCCGCCTGACCGACTGGCTGAAGAAGCAGGCCCTGCGCGAATTGCAGGCGGCCGTCACCCGCCATACCGCAGCGCTCGGCGTCAAGCACGGCCCGATCAGCGTCAAGGACACCACCAGCCGCTGGGGATCCTGCTCCTCGGCCGGCGCGCTGGCCTTCTCCTGGCGTCTGATCCTGGCGCCGCCCTTCGTGCTCGACTATCTGGCCGCGCACGAGGTTTCGCACCTGAAGGAAATGAACCACTCGCCCCGTTTCTGGCGCCTGTGCCACCAGCTCTGCCCCCGTACCGAGGAAGCTCGAGCCTGGCTGAAGTCGCATGGCGCCGGGCTGCACCGCTACGGGTGAGCGTATATCACCCTCCCCTGGAGGGGGAGGGTCGGCCTGAAAGGCCGGGGTGGGGTGAAAATACGCCGGTCATAAGAATGAAGACGGTTATTGCTGCTGTGAGGCCACCCCACCCCGAGGCTTCGCCTCGACCCTCCCCCTCCAGGGGAGGGTAAGTCGCGTCTACCCATCACGCCAGATAGAACACCCGCTTCAGCGGCACCTGCACCGGGGAACTGTCCGGATTGGTCTCCATGATATCGCCCATGAAAGCCCACCAGCGCTTCATCACCGCCTCGTCGGGCAGGCGGTCCAGGCCGTGGTCGTCGCTCCGGGTGAGGATGGCGAAGAGATGGTGATCCTCCGGGTCGAGCCAGATCGTGTAGTCGGAGATGCCGACCTCCTTCAGCAGCGCTACCAGCTCGGGAAAGATCTCGTCATGGCGCTTTTCATATTCGGCCGCCTGGCCGGGATGGAGATTCATGCGAAAGGCGATGCGGTCCGGCATGGTACGTTCCCTTGAGACGTGGCCTTGGGGGCGTTTCGTTGCGGGTTCGAGAGCGTGATCAGCGCTTGGCCGCCGCCTCGCTGCCGATCACGTCCTGCGCCTGGCTGGAGGTGTCGCGCACATGTTCGAGATGCCGGCGATAGGCCGCCATCGCAGCCTCGGCGTCACGGGCCACCACGGCCTGGGCGATCTCGACATGCTGGGCGACGCTGATCTCGATCACGCCCGGCAGGGCGCTGGCGACGCGGCGCACGTCGAGCCCGACATCGTAGAGCCCTTCCGCCATCGCGGCGAGCAGGCGGCTGCCGCCGCCGCCATAGAGGGCCCGATGGAACTCGATGTCGAGCAGGCGGAAGGCGACCGGATCCTCGTGGAAAGCACGGCCGTCGACGGCGAGTTCGAGGATACGCGCCCGCGTCTCCTCATCCGCCCGTTCGGCGCAGAGCCGCACCAGTTCAAGCTCGACCACCACGCGCGCTTCGAAATGCTCGCGCACATCGTAGTCGGCGAAGGACAGCATGGTCGAGAACGGTGCCACCAGGCGGCTGGGCGACAGGTCGGTGACGCTGTAGCGCCCGCCCTGGCGGCTTTCGAGCACGCCCATCAGGGTCAGCGCCTTGAGCGCCTCGCGCAAAGGCGGACGCGAGATGCCGAAGGCGATGCCCATCTGCTGCTCTGTCGGCAGGCGGTCGCCGGAGCGAAGATTGCCCGACTTGATCATGCCCATGATGCGGGTGGCGACCTGCTCGGCGATGGGGCGCCGCTCCAGCGCGCCGCCGCCGAACGGCTCGCCGAAGGCATCGCCGGCGTCCAGGGCGGCCAGGTCGCTGAAATCGGGGTCTTTGATCAGCTTACTCACAGGACTGCCTTACTGCTTCACAGATGGAGGCGGTAGAAGGAATTGGCGTTATCCCGGTAGAACTTGCGCAGATCGCTTTCCGAAAAGCCCGCCAGGGCCCGATCGAGCGTCTCGACCCAGCGCGTCATGCTGGTGGCCTGCAGGCAGATCGGCCAGTCCATGGCGAAGATGGTACGGTCGACGCCGAAGCTCTCGAAGGTGGCATCGATGAAGGGGCGGAGATCCGCATCGGTCCAGGCCGCGTGGTCGGCCTCCACCGGCAGGTCGGAGAGCTTGATGAAGAGGTTGGGGCAGCGCGCCAGTTCCTCCACGTCATCGCGATATTGGGCGATGGCGCCTTCCTTGATGCCGGGCTTGCCGCAATGGTCGAGGATCATCTGCACATGCGGGATGCGCTTCACGAAGTCCCGCACGATATCCATCTGGTGGTGATGGACGTTGATCTCGAAATGGTAGCCGAACTTTTCGAGAAGATTGACGCCTTCGACGAAACTGTCCGACAGGGTCAAAGCACGCGGATCGGCGTCGAACTCGACGATGCGGCGGATGCCCCGCACCGCGGGATGCTTCTCCTTCATCTCCGCCAGGATCGGCTCCGCCCGGCTTCCCCATTCGAGCGGCGCCATCGGCACGATCGCCTTGATGCCGGGGTCGCGCCGGGCTTCCTCCTCAACGAAGCGGATCTCGTCGAGATATTGCCCGCCGTCGTCCCAGAAATCGGCATAGCATTCGAGAAAAACCATCGCCTCGACTTCGACCGCGCCGAGGTCGCGCCGGTAGTCCTCGACATGGTAGTCCCTGAAAAACAGGGGGCTGCCCTCGAACGCCGAATATTTCAGCTTCGAATGGTCCCAGACGTGAAGATGCGTGTCGATGATGGGAAAATCGGGCATGGCATCCTCGAGTTGTGAGCCTTAACGCGGCATCCGACGTTTCTGCACCGGTGCCTGCCTTGGCCAAACGCAGCTTTACTTCAGGGATAAATCTCCCGATTTGTCATAGCCGGGCTTGACCCGGCTATCCAGAAACGGTTTCCGCAACAGGCTCGGAGCTGGATTGCCGGGTCAAGCCCGGCAATGACAAAAGTCGCGAAAATTCCAAGGCGCCCAAGTAAACAGCATCGGATCTCGCCCCCATTCTCCGCCAGCCAGTAAAAACTTGTCAAACTAATTTTTGTCTGACAACTTACCCCAAAGGCGACCGGGGCCACCCCGGTAACGCAGATTCAGAAATGCCCGGGAGTGCCGCAATGCCCAAGGAATTCGAGCGCCGCCGCGTCGGCCAGACAGCGATGACCGTGCCGACCTTCGGCTATGGCGCGGCGCATCTCGGCGAGCTCTACAGCCTGGTGACGGAGGCCGATGCGAGCGCCACCATCGACGCCGCCTGGGATGCGGGCGTGCGCCTGTTCGACACCGCGCCCTGGTACGGCCTGGGCCTCTCCGAGCACCGTCTCGGCTATGGCCTCCGGCACCGGCCGCGCAACGAATACCAGCTGATCACCAAGGTCGGGCGCATCCTCGAACGCCCCTTCGACCCCGCCACCTTCAAATCGGAAATGTGGCTCGGCGGCCTGCCCTTCCAGCACCGCTACGACTACAGCTATGACGGCATCATGCGCTCTTATGAGCAGTCGATGATGCGGCTCGGCCTCAACACCATCGATGCCCTGGTCATCCACGACCTCGATGCCGCCTATCAGGGCCCGGATTTCGGCTACCGCAAGAAGGACCTGGTCTATTCCGGCATCAAGGCCCTGGAGGAATTGAAGCGGCGCGGCGAGATCAAAGCCATCGGCATGGGTATCAACACCACCGAGGCGCTGGAGACCGTGGCCCCGCTGGTCGATCTCGACTTCGTGCTGGTCGCCATGCCCTACACCCTGATCGACCAAGGGTGCCTTCATACTGGCATGGCCGAATGCGTGAAGCGCAAGGTCAGCGTGATCATCGGCTCGCCCTTTGCCTCGGGCATCCTGGTCACCGGCTCCGGCGGCAGCGCCAACTACAATTACAGCAAGGCGCCGGAGGCCGTGCAGGCCAAGGTGCGCGGTATCGAGGCGGTCTGCAAGGCCCACGGCGTGGCCTTGCCGGCGGCGGCCTTGCAATTCGTGTTGGCCCATCCCGCCGTGGTCTCGGAAATTCCCGGCGCCGTGAAGCCGAGCGAGGTGACGGAGAACGTCGCCTCGCATCACGCCCCCATCCCGGCCGGCTTCTGGTCTGACCTCAAGGCGGAAGGCCTGATCGACAAGGACGCGCCGACGCCATGACCGGCGGAGCGTGGAGCATGGACGGCGTGCCCGCATCGGCGCGGCCGGTCCTCATCTCTGCCCGCGGCATCTCCAAGCAGTTTGCCGGCGTGGAAGTATTGCGCGACGTCGATCTCGATCTGCATGCCGGCGAGATCCACGCTCTGCTCGGCGAGAACGGGGCCGGCAAATCGACCTTCGCCAAGATCATTGCCGGCGTGCACCGGCCCAGCCGTGGCTCGCTCGCCCTCAACGGCACAACTGTCGAGGTGGCGACGCCGCTGATCGCCCAGAAGCTCGGCATCACCCTGATCCACCAGGAACCGATCTCCTTTCCCGATCTCTCCGTCGCCGAAAACCTCGTGCTCGGCCGCCATGAAGGCCCGGCGCTCGGGCGGGTGCGCTGGGGCGAACTCCGCCGCGAGGCTGACAGCCTGATGGCCCGCCTCGGCATCGCCATCGATGTCGGCAAGCCCATGCGCGGCCTCTCCATCGCCGACCAGCAGATGGTCGAGATCGCCCGGGCGCTGGCCAGCGACAGCCGCCTGATCATCATGGACGAGCCGACGGCCCCGCTGACGCCGAGGGAAGTCGAAACCCTGTTCGGCATCGCCCGCCAGCTCCGCCAGGAGGGCCGCACCATCATCTTCATCAGCCACCGGCTCGAGGAGGTGCGGGCGCTGTGCGACCGCGTCACCATCTTCCGGGACGGCAGCAGGATCGCCACCGAGGAAACCGCCAGACTCTCCGATAACGACATCATCCGCCTGATGATCGGACGGGAGGTGAAGAACTATATTCCCCAGCACAAATCGCAGATCGGCCCGGTCGCGTTGGCGGTGCGGGGTCTGAGCCTGCCCGGCAAGTTCGAGGACATCAGCTTCGAGGTGCGCAGGGGCGAGATCGTCGGCCTCGGCGGACTGGTCGGCGCCGGCCGCACCGATGTCGCCCGCGCTCTGTTCGGCGTGGTTCCCGCCGCCAGCGGCAGCATCGAGATAGGCGGGCGGGCCATCACCATCCGCGAACCCGCGGATGCGGTGGCCCAAGGCCTCGCCTTCGTGCCGGAGGACCGCGCCGTCGCCGGCATCTTCCGCAGCCTGCCCGTCGAGCAGAACATCACGGCAGCCGTGCCTGGGAAGGTCGCTCCCGGCGGCGTGATCCGTCGCGCGCTCGAGCGCTCGATCGCCCGAGAACAGGTGCGCAAATTGCGCATCCGCCTCGCCAGCCCGCGCCAGCCCATCGGCGAGCTCTCCGGCGGCAACCAGCAGAAGGCCATCCTGGCCCGCTGGCTCCTCACCGATCCCCAGATCCTCATCCTCGACGAGCCGACGCGCGGCATCGACATCGGGGTCAAGGCCGAGTTCTACGAAATGATCGGCGAGCTGGCCGCCTCGGGCCGCGCCGTGCTGCTGATTTCCTCCGAGCTGCCGGAGCTCCTGGCGCTCAGCGACCGCGTGCTGGTGATGTCGGAAGGGCGACTCACCGCCAATCTCCCCCGCGGCCAGGCCAGCGAGGAGAGCGTGATGCACGCCGCCGTTCCGCGCCGCAAGTCGACCCCGGATGGACAGGCCGCCGCATGAACATCGCCAGCCTCTTCCGCCGCCGCGAGGCGGGCATCGTGGTGATGATCGCGCTCTTCGCCGTCGTCGTCGGCCTGATCCAGCCGCGCTTCCTCTCGACGGAGACGCTGCGCATCGTGCTGCTCGCGGTGCCCCTGATCATGGTGGCGGCGATGGGCGAGATGATGGTGCTGGTCGCCCGCCATGTCGATCTCTCGATCGGCTCGATCCTCGGCTTCTCCGCCATCGTGGCCGGCATGCTCTGGCGCGACCATCCGGAACTGCCCGTCATCGTCGGCGTCGGCGCCGCGATCGCCGTGGGCGCCGCGCTGGGCCTGGTCAACGGGCTGGTGGTCACCGTCTTCAAGCTCCCCTCCATCATCGTGACGCTCGGCACGCTCAGCCTCTATCGCGGCCTGGTCTTCTTCATCTCCGATGCCCGGCAGGTCGATCCGCAATATATTCCGCGTGGCCTGATCGAGCTCAGCCAGACCTCGCCTGTCTTCGGCATTCCCTGGATCATCCTGATCGCCTTTGCCGTGGCGCTCGCCACCTATCTCTTCCTCGGTCATTCCAGGCTCGGCCGCCAGATCTACGCCATCGGCTCCAATCCCGTGGCTGCGCCGCTGCGCGGCATCCGCGCCGCGCCGATCACCGTGCTGGTCTTCGTGCTCTCCGGCGCTCTCGCCGGGCTCGCGGGCGTGATGTATGCCTCGCGCTTCGGCTATGTGAATCCCGGCATCACCGGGGTCGGCTTCGAGTTCACGGTGATCGCCCCCGTGGTGATCGGCGGGGTCTCGATCAATGGCGGCTCCGGCTCGGTCGCCGGCACCGTGCTCGGCGTGCTGCTGCTCGGCGCCGTCAGCGTGGCGCTGCCGATCCTCGGCGTCTCCGGCTTCTGGCAGCAGGCGATCTATGGAGCGGTGATCCTCGCCGCTCTGGTGATCGACCGCAGCGTCCGGCAGGGCGGCCTCAAGGGCCTGCTGGCGAGGGATGCGGCATGAATGATATCGACATCAACTTTCCCCTTATAGGTGCCAACCCAAGCTTGGAGCTGCGGATTTTCTACCCTCCCCTCGATGGGGAGGGTCGGCCCGAAGGGCCGGGGTGGGGTGAAAACACGCCGACCTCGATAATGAAAACAGCGGGTCTTTTCGAAGAAATCACCCCACCCCGACGCTACGCGTCGACCCTCCCCATCAAGGGGAGGGTAAAGAACCCGCGTCTCGGTCGGCAAAGGGCGCGCCCATGAGCCATACCCCCGCCACCGCCGTCTCGCCGCAGGACGCCGCCAAGCCCCTGCCGCTCTGGCGCGTCGTGCTGGTGCGGCCGGAGATGATGACCCTGGTGCTGCTGGCCGCCGCCTTCGTGATCGCCTGCCTGCTCTCGCCCTTCTTCGCCTCGCTGACCTTCATCCTCGAAAGCGCCACCTACTACGCCGAATTCTCGATCATCGCTTTGGTGCTGACCCTGGTGATCATCGCCGGCGAGATCGACCTGTCTCCCGCCTCCACCATGGCGCTGACGGCCTGCCTGTTCGGCACCGTGTTCCAGGCCGGCCTGCCGATCGGCTGGGCGATCGCGGCGAGCCTTGCCGCCGGGCTCGTCATGGGTGCCTTCAACGGCGTCATGGTGCTGTGGCTGCGCCTGCCGTCGCTGATGGTGACCATCGGCACGCTGATCATGTATCGCGGCCTCGCCCAGGTACTGGCCGGCGACAAATCCATCGGCAAGTTCCCGGCCTGGTTCGTCGGTATCGACTATCGCACCCTGCTCGGTGTGCCCGTGCCGGTGCTGGTCTTCGTCATCGCCTCGCTGGCCCTGGCCTTCGTGCTGGGCGCCACCATCCTCGGGCGGCAGATCTACCAGATCGGCACCAGCGAGATTGCCGCGCGCCATGCCGGCATCAAGGTCCGGCGCATCAAGTTCGCCCTGTTCCTGGCGATGGGCCTCACCAGCGCGCTCTGCGGCCTGCTGGCGGCCTCGCGGCTGGCCTCGGTGCGCTATGATCTGGCCACCGGCGGCGAACTGCAGATGGTGCTGATCGTCATGCTCGGCGGCACCTACATCTTCGGCGGCCGCGGCACCATTGCCGGCACCTTCATCGCCTCCTGGCTCCTGGTGATCATCGCCACCGGCATGACGGTCGCCAACATCCCGGTGACCTACCAGCTCACGGTGATGGGCCTCCTGCTCATCGTCTCCATCATCGCGACCAACGCGATCTACGCCCGCAACCAGAGATAGCCGGCAAACAACGGCCTTAGACCATCACCAGGAGGGAACCATGCTGAGGAAAACGCTTCTGCTCGGGCTGTCGCTCGGGCTCGCCTTGACCGCCGCCGTCGGCGCGCAGGCGGCCGACAAGGTCTCGATCGTCTATATTCCCAAGAATACCGGCAACCCCTATTTCGATTCGCTGGTGAAAGGCTTCCAGGACGGCTGCGCCAAGGTCGGCTGCGACTTCGACATGCAGGCCCCGGCGACCGCCGAGGCCACCTCGCAGATCCCCTTCATCACCGCGCAGACCCAGCGCGGCGTCGGCGTGATCGCCATCTCCCCCAACAGCCCCGACGCCCTCAACCAGGTGCTCGACCGCGCCCGCTCCCGCGGCATCCTGGTGCTGGCGGTCAATGGCGACCTCGTCGGCAATCTCGACCATCGCGATGCCGGCATCCTGCCGGTCGACTTCACCAAGACCGGGCCGAGCCAGGTGGAGCTCCTGGGCTCGCAGATCAATTACGAGGGCGAGATCGCCATCCTCTCCGCCACCACCGACGCGCCCGACCAGAACACCTGGATCGCGGCGATGAAGGACAGCCTCGCCAGCAATCCCAAATACGCCAAGATGAAGCTGGTGGCCGTGGCCTATGGCGACGACGACCCACAGAAATCAACCACCGAGATGGAAGCGCTGATCCAGAAATACCCCAACCTAAAGGGCGTGATCTCGCCGACCACCGTGGGCGTCGCCGCCGCGGCGCAGGTGCTGCAGACCCAGGGCAAGGCCAAGCAGATCACGCTTACCGGGCTCGGCACGCCCAACCAGATGCGCCCCTTCATCAAGGACGGCACGCTCAAGGCCTTCCAGCTCTGGAGCCCCTACAATGAAGGCCTGCTCACCTCCTATTTCGCCGTGGGGGTGAAGAACGGCACCATCAAGAACGAGCCCGGCACCAAGTTCGAGGTTCCGGGCCTCGGCGAGATCACCATCGGGGCCGATCATATCATCAACACCCAGGCCGAGCTGACGACCTTCGACGCCGGCAATATCGACCAGTTCAACTTCTGATTCCGATCCGGCGCGGGACATCCCGCGCCGGCCTTCCCTCATCCCAGTTTCCCCGGACGTTCCCATGAACAGCTACGATTTCGCAGGACAGGCCGCCATCGTCACCGGAGGTGGCCAGGGCATCGGGCTGACGGTCGCCGAACGCATCCTGGCCGGCGGCGGCACTGTCTCGATCTGGGACCGGGACGCCTCCCTCCTGCAGGCCCTGGAGGCCAGATATGGCCGGGACGGCAAGGTCCAGGCCCTCAATGTCGATATCGGCGACCTCGCCTCGGTGGAGGCCGGCGTCAAGCAGACCCTGGCGCGCTTCGGCCAGATCGATGTCCTCATCAACAATGCCGCGATCGTCGGCCCCAATGCCAATACCTGGGAATACCCGCCCACGGCCTTCGCCGAGGTGGTGCATGTCGGGCTGGTCGGCACCTTCCATGTCTGCCACGCGGTCGTGCCGCACATGATCGCCCGCAATTACGGGCGCATCGTCAATCTGAGCTCGGTCGCCGGCAAGGAAGGCAATCCCGGCGCACCGGCCTATTCGGCCACCAAGGCCGGCGTGCTGGCGCTGACCAAGTCGCTCGGCAAGGAACTCGCCAAATACGACATATCCGTCAATGCGGTGACACCGGCCGTGGCCAAGACCACGATGGCGATGAGCCAGGATCCGGAATTCCTGAAGATGATCCTCTCCAAGATCCCGCGCGGGCGCATGCTCGAACTCGCCGAGGCGGCCGCGATGATCTGCTGGCTGGCCACCAAGGAGAATTCCTTCACCACGGGCGCGGTGTTCGATCTCTCCGGCGGCCGGGCGACCTATTGATATCGAGCTCGCAGGTGCCGGGGTAATTGCCCACGGTCGCGCTGCCCCTCACCGTACCTCTCCCCGCAAGAACGGGGCGAGGGGACTTTGACGTCGCATTTCATGCCGAGAACCCACCATCTCGCCCAACGGCCGGGCGAGATGAAAAGGCTGAGGATCAATCGCAACGCCTGTGCCTCCTCGCCCCGTTCTTACGGGGAGAGGTACGGTGAGGGGCAGCGCCACCTAAAAGGAGAAGGTGGGCGGATCATACCGTGAGCGCCTCGAGCGATCACCACTCGAAGGCGTCGGTGGTCTCGCGCTTGCCCACCACCATGGCGTCGGCGACCAGATGGAAGGGCGCGGCATCCACCGCGCTCTCGCCGCGATCGAGCAGGCCGGCGAAGCGGGCATAAATGCCTTCATATTCGGCCATGGGCTCGGCCACGGTCAGGTCGCCGTTGACGGCGAGCTTGGAGCCCCCGTCGATCAGGGTGAGCCGGGTGCCGTCCTCCAGGGCGATCTCGATCGTCCAGGTCTGGTCGCCGGTCTGGCGCCAGTCGAACTCCGCCGTCAGCGCCGCGCCGGGCAGGCCGGCATCGGAGGCGAAGGTGAGTCTGGCCGCGATCGGCGTATCGCGATTGGCAGGATAGGTCAGGCTCGCTGCCGTGACGAAGAAGGGCTCGGGCGCGATCTCGGTGAGAATCGACAGCGCGTTGATGCCGGGATCGAACACACCGAAGCCGCCGGGCTGCCAGATCCATTCCTGGCCTGGATGCCAGCGCCGCACATCTTCCTTCCAGGTGATGGCGAGGGAGGCGATCTTGCCGCCGGCAAGGCGCTTCTTCGCCTCCTCCACGCCGGCATTGTATTGCGAGTGCCAGGTGGCGAACAGCACGCAGCGCCGCGCCGCGGCCTGGCGCACGAGGTCGGCCAATTCGCTGACGGTAGGCGCCGGCGGCTTTTCCAGAAGCACGTTCATGCCGGCATTCAGCGCCTCCAGCGCCACCTGGTGGCGCACGGAGGGCGGCGTGCAGATCGCCACGGCGTCGAGATCCGGCATCGCCGCATAGAGCTCGGCCGGCGTGCGGAAGGTCGGCACGCCCGCCTGCTCGATGCCGCGCTGGCTCACCAGCGCCGCCAGCCGGAAGGCGGGATTCTTGGCGATAACAGGCAGATGCTGGTCGACCGCGATCTTGCCGACGCCGATGATGGCGATGGAATGCTGGCTCATGAAGGCCGCCTCTATTTGTCAGTCAATTCGAGGCGTGCGTAGCAGCAAATCGCGAGCGCGGGAAGGGACTCCCGCGCTTGGCGCATCACATCCGCTCGGGAACTGCGATGCCGAGCAGCCACAGCCCCTTGGCCAGCACGGCGCGGGCGAGACCGCACAGGGCCAGGCGCGAGGCTCGCTCGGCTTCCGTGTCGGCCGCCAGCACCGGACAATCGGTGTAGAAGCGGCTGAAGGCTTGCGCCACCGAGAAGACGTAGTCGGCGACCTCGTTCGGCGCATTGTTGCGTCCGGCCGAGGCGACCACTTCAGGCAGCCTGGCGCATTCGAGCACCAAAGCGCGCTCGGCCGGAGCCGTCACCTGCAGGGCACCGGCCTGATAGCCCTTGGCCTCGGCATTGGCCAAGATGGAGCCGATGCGCACGCAGGCATATTGCACATAGGGTCCGGTCTTGCCCTCGAAGGAGACCATGCGGTCCGCGTCGTAGATGTAGCCCGAGATGCGGTAGGACGAGAGATCGGCGAATTTGAGCGCGGCAACGCCCACCAGCTTGGCGAGTTCGATGCGGTCGAGCGTCAGATCGTCATTGACCAGCCGCTCGCCGGCTTTCTCGATCGCCTCGCCGATCAGATCCTTGAGCAGGGCCACCCCGCCATCGCGCGTCTTGTAGGGCTTGCCGTCCGCGCCGTTCACCGTGCCGAAGCCGGCATGGATCAGCTCGACGCCCGGCGCCAGATCCCCCCGCTCCGCTGCCTTGAAGACCTGGCGGAAATGCAGCTCCTGGCGCTGGTCGACGACATAGACGATGCGCTTGGGATCCTGGTCGCGCACCCGGGCCACGATGGTGGCGAGGTCCGTGGTGGCGTAGAGGGCCGCGCCGTCCTTCTTCTGCAGCAAGAGCGGGGGCATCGGCTTGTTGTCGCCGGGGGTGGCGACGTCGACGATCAGGGCGCCGTCGCTTTCCACCGCCACACCCTTGGCGCGCATGTCGGCGATCATGCCGGGGATCAGCGGCTGCACGTCGCTTTCGCCCAGGAACAGATCGAAATGGGTGTCGAGAAGATCGATGTCGAGGCGCTGGGCCGTCAGCGAGATGTCGCGCAGCTTCTGCCAGATCGCCGTGGCGTCGGGATCGCCGGCCTGCAGGGCGGCGGTGGCGGCACGGGCCAGTTCCATGCGGGCGGGATCGGCCTTGCAGGCCGCCGCCGCCTCGGGATAGAGGCGCTGCAGATCGTCCATGGTCAGGTCAGGCGTCTCGCCCGGGCCGAGCTCAGGCCAGCGCAGCCGGATCTCGGAGATCAGCTGGCCCATCTGCAGGCCCCAATCGCCGAGATGGATGTCTGAAACCGTGTTGAGGCCCTGTGCGGCGTTGATGCGCCTGAGGCTCTCGCCGATCACCAGAGCTCGCAGGTGGCCGACATGCAGCGGCTTGGCGACATTCGGGCCGCCATAGTCGAGCACCACCGTGTCCGCCGGCAGCTGCACGATACCGAGATCGGGCGAAGCGGCCTGCGCCGCGGCGCATTCGGACAGGAATTCATCGGACAGGCGAAGATTGAGGAAGCCGGGGCCGGCCACGGAAACTTCCTTGAAGGCAGGCTGGTCCTTCAGCTTTTCGGCGACCTCGGCGGCGAGCTCGCGCGGATTGCGCTTGAGGCTTTTGGCGAGCGGCATGGCGCCATTGCACTGCAGATCCGCGAGCTCGGGCAGCGTGGAGCGGGTGGCGCGGGCAGTCTCGGTCGGCAATCCACAGGCTGAAAAGGCATTCGCCAACATTTCGTCGACGAGGCGGTTCAAAGAGGCAGACATGCGGACGCTTCCTATCAGTTCGGTCAGCGTTCGCAGTAAGCACCTTGACGCGCGGAGGCAAGCCTCAGGCACGCCTCGGGGCCGGAATTCGCGATTTCAGCCCTTGGAAGGGCAAATTTTGGGGATTGGGCGGAAAAGTCCGTCGTCATCGCCACAGAACAGTCTGTCACGGCTCGGGGCCGGAGCGCCCTCGCGCTCCAGCCGTTTGATAAAAATTCCCTGCTCTTGGCGACTGGATTCAGCCGCGCCCGCCGGCGACCCTCCTGAGCGGTACTTCGGCTTCCACCACATCTTCTCCGATATGGGTGAGGTCCGGGATCTCGCGCAGATTATCCGGCGCGGCCAGAGGGTCGATCAGATCTTCGATGCAGGGCGGGGTCGGCACCAATGTGAATTCGGCGGTATTCTCCTGCAGCACCAGCTGGCGGGCCAAGTCCCAATGGAACAATTCGCGGCCTTCCGGCTGCCCGTCCAAAACCCACAATTCATGGGCCTTGTCGCGGATCTTCTGTTCTATCTCGTTGCTCATCGATGTCTCCCGGTCTGGGTTATGGCAAGTAACGCCCATGGCCTAGAGTCTGTATGGCCTTTGTCAGGTCAAACATGGAACTGCTGCGACCGGCGGCTTCCGGTCCCCACGGACGAACTCGAACACCCCTCGTCCGGGTGCCCGGAACGAGCCGGGCGCGGCAAACGTCGCGCTATGGCATATAGCCTCAACCCGCCACGATCCCGGCGGTTCCCCGCTGCGATCAATTTCCTTCCCGCTCGGCGGAGCACCTCTGGGAGGCGGATGCGCGACCCGGTTAAGATAGGGTGAGAGAGACAGATTTCAACCAAAATCGACATCTCAAAGCGCTTTGAGTGCGACCATCTTTGAATGACCGACAAGAGTCCGGCCGCTTAGGCATGTTATTTTGGGCATCTCGGATGCGTTCACGGGAGGCCGGCAAAGTGCGGAAACAGGCGATGGCACCGAGGCTGGAACCTTCCGCCCCAGGGACACGTTTTTCAGGGCCGACGCGTTCATGACCGGACGCTTGTTTGCCCTTGTTTCTTGTTTCCAAGGCCAATCCAACCGATTGGCTGGAGCGTTTTGCGATCCTTGATGCTTCCGTCTGATCACAAAACGCCTTAGAATTCATGTTCGGATGCGGATGGGAACACAGCCCGATGGCAGGGCAGTGATCGTGGTGGGTACAATGGAGTTTCGACGCCATCTCGTCCTCAACCTCGACGACCACGCCGACGAAAGGCGTGCCAAGACCGAGGCCCTTGGCCGGGCGATAGAAATCGAAGTGATCGAGGCAGGCACGGGCTTCGATGGCCTCGTTCTGATCCGCGAGAGACGTCCGACGCTGGTGCTTCTCGAAGAGAGGCTGCCCGACATGAGCGGCCATGATCTATGCCGCATCATCAAGCAGGATTATCCCGAGACCCTGGTCCTGCAGACCTCGGCGTCCTTCGTTTCGGGCGACAATCGCATGCGGGCTCTGGAAGCCGGCGCCGATTCCTGCCTCGCCCAGCCTTGGGAACCGGTCGAACTCCTCGCCTCCGTCCGCGCTTTGCTGCGCATCCGCGCGGCCGAGACGGCCCTGCGCGAAAGCGAAGCCAATTTCCGCACCCTCGCGGACAATATCCCGATCCTGTGTTGGATGGCCGCCGCGCATGGCGGCATCTATTGGTACAATCAGCGATGGTATGATTATACAGGCTCCTCATTCGAGCAAATGCAGGGGTGGGGCTGGCGCTCGGTGCATGACCGCGCGAAACTACCCCAGGTCATCGCCCGCTGGAGGGAGTCGCTCGAACAGGGCAGCGCCTTCGAGATGGTCTTCCCACTCCGCGGCAGAGACGGCATCTTTCGCCCCTTCCTTACCCGCGTCGCTCCGGTCAGGGACGACACCGGCCGGATCCTGCGCTGGTTCGGCACCAACACCGACATTTCCAAGCAGACAGAAGCGGAGGCAGAGCTTCGCGAACTCAACGAGACGCTGGAGCAGCGGGTCCAAGCCGCCATCGCCGCCCGGGCCGCGGCTGAGAACAGCCTGCATCAGTTGCAGAAGGTCGAGGCCCTCGGGCAGCTCACCGGCGGTATTGCCCATGATTTCAACAATATGCTGGCCGTGGTCATCGGCGGCCTCACTTTGCTCAAGCGCAAGCTCGACCGCGGCCAGACCAATGTCGGGCGCTATATCGACGGCGCTCTCGATGGCGCCGAGCGCGCCGCTGCGCTGACCAAGCGCCTGCTCGCCTTCTCCCGCCAACAGCCGCTGACGGTGGAAGCCGTGTCGCCGAATGTGATGATCGCCGACATGACCGATCTCTTGTCGCGCACGCTCGGTGAGCATATCCACATCACCACCATCCTGGCGCCGGATGCCTGGGCGGTGGAGACCGACAGGAGCCAGCTGGAAAACGCCCTGCTCAACATGTCGGTGAATGCCCGCGACGCCATGCCCGATGGCGGCGAACTCACCATCGAGACCTGCAACACCATGCTGGGCCGCACCCAGGCCGAGGAATTCGGCATCGCGGCCGGCCCCTATCTCAGCGTGGCGGTAATGGATACGGGCATCGGCATGTCGGAAGAGGTGGCCGCTCGCGCCTTCGACCCCTTCTTCACCACCAAGGGCGTGGGCAAGGGCACCGGCATGGGGCTCAGCCAGGTCTTCGGCTTCGTGCGCCAGACCGGCGGCCATGTCACCATCGCATCGACACCGGGACAGGGCACCACCATCAGGCTGTATTTGCCGCGCTCCGAAGCGGCCGAAGCCCAGCGTCCGCTCTGGGATGGGCTTTCCGCCACCTTCCACGGCCATCCCGGCGAAACCGTGCTGGTGGTGGAGGACGAGGACAGGGTGCGCTCCATGGCGGTGGAGGCCTTGAGCGGGCTCGGCTATACCATTCTGGAAGCTGCCTCCCCGAGCGAGGCGCTCGGTTTCGTCGCGGCGGGCCGGCCGATCACCTTGCTGTTCACGGATATCGTCATGCCCGGGATGAATGGCGGCGAACTCGCGAGCCGCGCCCGGGCTCATTCCCCCGGCATCAAGGTGCTGTTCACCACCGGTTATGCCCCTGACGACAATGGCGCGGTGGACATTCCAGGCCTCGACACCAGGCCACTCTACAAACCCTATTCGATCGACCAGCTGTCACGCCGCGTCCGGGCGGCTATCGACGGATGAGGCTGGCACCGCCTGCGCTTCAGCAGTGCGGTACCAGAAAACGGAATGGGGGAGGAACCCAGGTTCCTCCCCCATTCCGTCCTACTTGCTATGAAACGGGCTCAATCCCGGGGCAGGGGCCGCCTGTTGCGCCGCGCAATCACCTTGACGCGGGCCGGCTGGCGCATCGACGCAACCGCGAGGGTGCAGAGCCCCGTGGCCAGTAAGGTCGAAAGAACCGCAAGCAGAGTGTTCATCATGTTCTATACCCCTGATACTCGGCCGAACGTCCGATCATGCTGAATTGTTAACGCGCCAGGGGGCGCAAAGTTCAGTTACAATTTCCTAACAATCCCGCAGCGATCGACCATCGGGCGGCACCTAGCCTGAGCAGCATCGGCGGGAGAACATCGCCTAAGCGATATCACCTGCCGGTGCCCTCGTGGAAAACATAGGCACTATATGACCGTTGGCAAGGGTTATTCCGCTGCGGCAGCGTCGATGGACGAGGGAGCGGGACTGCGCCGTGTCAGCCTCCGGCGGACACCCCGACATTCGGATCACCGCCCCGGTCCTGCACCTGTTTCTCACCCCCGCCGGCGACGACGAGCTCCCAGGCACCCAGGTTGCCCGCGGCGAGGTCCTTCGTCTCGGCCGCGTCAAGCTGCTGCACCAGGCCCAGCAGGATGCGCGAGGGCCGCGGCGCTTCGACCGGCCTGTCGGCGGAAAAGCCGAAACCGAATCGCCCGCCATCGAGATCCGCGATCTCGAGCGTGAGGGCGAGCGCCAAACCGGCGTGCAGGATGGCAGAGGCATGGTCGACCACGAGCAGGCCGAGGGGGATGGCGCGATCCACGGGCAGCGCCATGTCGGTCCGGCCGCGTAAAATCATGGCCTGCCCGGGGCGGCAGAGCAGCCTGCCGATCACCAGCGTCACGTCGCGCAGGAAAGGCTCGACCGCCACCGGATGCATCTCGCCCTCCGACAGGGCGCCGCGATAGGCCGCCGACAGCACGTGAACCCGGCACTCGGCCTCGCTCAAGGCCATGCGTGCGTCGCCGGCATAGGCGTTCTTGGACAGGCCGATATAGCTCTGCACCACCTGGAGATTGTTCTTCACGCGGTGATGAAGTTCGCGGGTAAGGGCATGGTTGGCTGCGAGCGCCGTCTGCAGCCGGTGCTCGCGAGCTTCCTGCTCCTCGACCATATCATTGAAAGCCACCACGACATTGCGGATGTCCGACGGCATCTGGGCGCTGAGCGGCACCCGTCCCCAGCCGGAGTGACGACGGGCGCGGGACGCAGCCTCGATGCCCTTGAGCCATTGCACCAGATGCCGCTTCATCACCCGGGCAAAGACGACCAGCAGCAACAGCAGCGCGGCGAGGGGCGCCAGCAGCAGGAAAAGGAATTGCGAGCGTGCTGCCCGCAGATGGATGTCGCGGAAGCTTGCGATGATATAAAGATCGGGGGCCGCCGGCATGGCGTAGTAGATCCGCGTCTGGCCGGCGTCACTGACGGCCACCCAGCGCTGCCGGGTGCCGGGAATGGTTCCCTTGCCCGGCAGCCAGCTATTGTCGACGGCCGGCCGCCCCCGCGCAAATACGATGTCCTCATGCAGGGTGATCAGGGCGGCAACGAAATCGCGATCGCCCTCGCCGAGATTGAAAACGCGATCGAGAGCCTGCGGGGCGACCACCAGCAGCGCCCGCCAGCCCGGCGCATCCGGCTTGCCCTCGCGCCGGGCATAGACCACGAGCCGGCGCTCGCCAGCGAGCACCACCGAATCGTAGCGGCTGGTTACCGGTGACAACACGGCCCGGGGCTGAATGACCGGCTTGCCGGCCTGCGCCTCCAGTTCTGCAGCGAGTGCGGCCTGGTCGAGACCGGACACGCCGGAAAACAGGCAGGCCGGGCCGCCATCCCCCTGGATCAACAATGCCTGATAGCCGTCGAGCTGCCCGACATTGGCCTTGCCGACCGCGTCGCAGGAGGCCCCCGCCGTGACCTCGGCAGCCGAGATCATCAGGCCGCGCAGCACGCCGACATACCAGATGTTCATGCGGACGACGAAATTGCCGACCGTCTGCGCCTGGGAGGTCTCGATCGTCTTGACATCGTCGCGATAGGTCACCACCGCGATAATGCTGGTGATGGCGCCGACCGGTATGGCAACCATCAGAAAGAAGGTCAGCAGCTTGGCCTGGACGGTATCGAAGGCCAAGATCTTATTGAAGACATGGCGAAAGCGCGCCGTCACAAGGGTGGCTCGCGTCCGCCGACCCGCAGCGCCGCCAGCATCTTGGCATCCGGCCCGGTTTCATCCACGTCGCTGGTCGAGAGCATCTCGGCCAGCCGCGATCTCGCCCGGTTGACGCGGCTCTTGATGGTGCCGAGCGCCACGCCGCAGATCTCGGCGGCCTCCTCATAGGAAATGCCCGAGGCACCCACCATGATCAGGGCCTCGCGCTGCTCCTCGGGAAGCTTGGCGAGCGCCGCCGCGAAATCGGCCACCGCCAGATGCCCTTCCTGGTCGGCATGGACGGCCAGACGCTCGGCATAGACCCCGTCGCTGTCCTGCACCTCACGCGAACGTTTGCGGTAGAGAGAGTAGTAGATGTTGCGCAGGATGGTGAACAGCCAAGCCCGCATATTGGTGCCTGGCTCGAATTTGTCGGCATTGGCCCAGGCCTTCAGCAGCGTATCCTGCACCAGATCGTCCGCCAGGGTAATCGACCCCGACAGGGAGGCGGCGAAGGCACGCAGGCTGGGGATATGTGCGACGAGCCCGTCCTTGAAGCTATCGCCGCTCATCGTCCTTGCCCTCCCCGGCCTTCTTCTCCTGCTCTTCGAGCTCGGCCAGGAGCGTCAAAAACCTGTCGGGCACGGGTGCCCGGATGATTGATTCATAATGAGCCTGCAGGGAGCGAGCGACATAGTCTCGAATCTGCGGATCGAGCTTGCCGCCGCCGGGAGAGCTCTGATCGGGCAGATCCTCGTCTGGCTTCTTGTTCCTCGACATTACTACTCCCGTAAAACGGCCTGGCACCGCCATCGCTTCCAAGCAGTTTCCCCGCGCGTCGCAATGGGCACGTTCGCGAGGGACCTGCAAGATACCGACCATTTGCAGAGTTCCTGGATAAGGTCCACCATGGGCCTTTCCGCGAATGCTGCTTGGGCTGGCTGGAAACCCAACGTCGGTGAAGATCATGCAATGCCAACCGGCGAAACGCATCCCATGCCGAATACGTTCCATGCTGTCGACGAAATAAATTCATTGTCAGGAACTATTCGTCTGTGGTGCTCTTCCGAGTCGCATGAGCGACCGATTGGGAGCATGTTCAATGTCGATCGCAGCCGAGATAGCGCCGCAACTGCCTTATCTGAGGCGTTTTTCCCGAGCCCTGAGCGGCAGCCAGGCCAGCGGGGACGCCTATGTGGTGGAGACGCTCGAGGCCCTGGTTGCCGATCCCGGCTCCTTTCCGCGCGACCTGCCGCCGCGCATCGCGCTCTATCAGGTGTTCCTGAGATTGTGGTCTTCCCTCGCCCTGAACATGGAACCGGCCAAGCAGGTCGAGGGCATTTCGCCGGAACAGCGCCTGGAACGCCTGGCTCCGCGCTCGCGCCAGGCCTTTCTGCTGACCACGATGGAGGGCTTTTCCTCGGAAGAAGCCGCCACCGTCATGCGTGTCGACGAGAAGGAAGTCATCATCCTGGTGACCGAGGCAACCGAGGAGGTGGCCCGCCAGATCGCAACCGAGATCCTGATCATCGAGGATGAGCCGATCATCGCGCTCGATCTGCAATCGATCGTGGAAGAGCTGGGACACAGGGTCGTCGGCATCGCGCGCACCCATGCCCAGGCCCTCGCCCAGGTGGCGGAGCACTCGCCTGGCCTGATTCTCGCCGATATCCAGCTCGCCGACGGCAGCTCCGGCCTGAAAGCGGTGAACGAGATCCTGGCGAGCGTGGAGTTGCCGGTGATCTTCATCACCGCCTATCCCGAAAGGCTGTTGACCGGGCAGCAGCCGGAACCGACTTTCCTGATCACCAAGCCCTTCCGGCCCGAAATCGTGAAGGCCACAATCAGCCAAGCCCTGTTTTTCGACAAGCGCGCCAGCCTGCGTTCCACCTGAAAACCGCGGCCCTTGCCGGAAAGCGCAACGGCTGTAGCAGGCCGGTCAGCTCGCGCGCTCGGCCAAGCCACGCACCTGGCTGACGAATTCGTCGGGATTGAAAGGCTTGCTGACCAGCAGGCAATCGAAATAAAGCCGGCGCCGCTCCGGCAAGCCAAAGCCCGAAACGAACATGATTTCCAGGCTCGGCCAGCGCTCCCTGGCCTTCAAGGCAAGATCATAGCCGCTCATCGGGCCGGGCATGCGGACATCGGTGATCAATACCCGGGCATCGCCGTTCGAGGCCAGGATGTCGAGGGCCGCTTCGGCACGCCCCGCCTGCAGGACCCTGAAGCCGGCATCCTCGAGCAGGTCGGCCGTGATCAGCCTGACGTCATTGTCGTCATCGACCAGCACCACGGTCACCGGAGGGGAACTATCGATGTCATCGTGTCCTGATGCAGTCTCACGACTGTCATGGGCCGGCTTGCGCGAGCCGGTATGGTGTTCCGGCGCATTGTATATGGCCGGTTCGGCGAAGGCTTGCTGTTTCACGATTCTTGTCCCCTCAGGCTCCGTCAGGCTGCCCAGCGGTGGAGGTGCATCGCAAAGGCGTTTCGAAACAACGGGTTGGAGCAGACGGGCGTTCAACCCGAACACGCTTTGCTCTGGGGAACGAACGCCCAACGCCGGTCTTTGTTCCGGCTCAGCTTGCAGGTAGCATCGAGTAGACCTTGGCCTCGAATTCGCCGGTCTCGAAGGGCTTGACGATGACGTCTTGACCTTGGTCCATTTCGAGTTCCTGGCGCTCGGCGGCTTCATAGCCGGTGAGGAAGAGCACCTTCAGCGCGGGCCTCGCCTTGCGTGCCCGCCGGGCCAGGTCCCAGCCGTTCATGCCCGGCAGCCCGATATCCGTAATCAACAGATCGATGCTTTGTGGGCCCTCCAGCAGGGGAATGGCCGAATCGGCGTCCTTGGCCTCCAGCGTGGCGAAGCCGAGATCGTTCAGGATATCGACGACGAGCAACTGGATGACTGCTTCGTCTTCGACGACGAGAATGGTCCTCTTGTCGGGATCGGCCATGCTTGGGATCTCGGGCTCAAATCGAAATTGTTGCCGGAAACCACTTCCGGAACTGAGAATCACTAGCTGCTGAAATGGGCGCCTCGGGCGCCCGAGCCACTATAGAGATCCGCCGGGAAAACAGGAGCGCGCTCAATCGACGCGCTCGAACAGCACCAGCGAGCGGCCGGCAAGCGCATAGGCTTCACCGACGGCGATGTCGGCTTCGGGCAGATCCGGATCGTCGGTGGCGATCAGGCGCTTCCATGCCGAGCCGTCATAGCAGGGGGGCATGGTGAAGCTCATCGTCTCATGATGGGCGTTGAGCAGGACGAGCAGCGTGGCGTCCGATCCGCGCTTGCGGATGCCGCTGGCCTGGGCCCGACCGTCCAGCAGCAGACCGAAGCAGGAAGGTTCGCCGGTATCGTCCCAGCGCGACCGCGTCATCTCCTCGCCGCTGCGATGGATCCAGGTCGCCTCGCGCACGTCGATCGCCTCGTTGATGCGCTCGCCGATCAGAAAGCGCGACCGCCGCAGGATGGGATATTTGCGCCTGAGCGCGGTCAGCCTGCGAACGAAATCGGTAAGCGCCTTGCCCTCTTCGGCCGCCTGCCAATCGAGCCAGCTGATCTCGTTGTCCTGGCAATAGGCATTGTTGTTGCCCTGCTGGCTGCGGCCGAACTCGTCGCCGGCCAGGATCATCGGCGTCCCCTGCGACAGCAGCAGCAGGGCCAGGAAATTGCGCATCTGGCGATCGCGCAGATCGTTGACGGCCGCGTCCTCGCTCGGCCCCTCGGCGCCGCAATTCCAGGAACGGTTATTGGAACTGCCGTCGCGATTGTCCTCGCCATTGGCTTCGTTATGACGGTCATTGTAGGAGACCAGGTCGCGCAGGGTGAAGCCGTCATGGGCGGTGACGAAGTTGACGGAAGCCCAGGGCTTGCGGCCGCGATGGCCGAACTTGTCGGGCGAGCCGCACAGGCGCGGGGCCAGGGCCGCCGGCCGGGCCTCGCCTCGCCAGAAATCGCGTACGGTGTCGCGATAGACATCGTTCCACTCGGCCCAGCCCGGCGCGAAGCCGCCGACCTGGTAGCCGCCGGGGCCGACATCCCATGGTTCGGCAATCAGCTTGACGTTCTCCAGCACAGGGTCCTGGCTGACGGCCTTGAGGAAGCCGCTCTCGGGATTGAAGCCGTCGACCTCGCGGGCCAGCACGGTGCCGAGGTCGAAACGGAAACCGTCGACATGCATCTCGTTGACCCAGTAGCGCAGGCTGTCCGTCACCATCTGGATCACGCGCGGATGGCTGACATTGAGTGTATTTCCGGTGCCGGTGTCGTTGATGTAGTAGCGCGGCTGATCGGGCATCAGCCGGTAGTAAGAGGCGTTGTCGATGCCTTTGAACGACAGGGTCGGGCCGAGTTCATTGCCTTCGGCCGTGTGGTTGTAGACGACGTCGAGGATGACTTCGAGGCCGGCATCGTGGAAACGCGCCACCATCTGCTTGAACTCGGCCAGCACGCCCGAGGGGTCGGCGGCATAACGCGGATCGGGCGCGAAGAAGCCGATGGAATTATAGCCCCAATAGTTCCTCAGCCCGCGCTGGAGCAGGTGATCATCATCGACGAAGGTATGCACCGGCAGGAGCTCGACCGTGGTGACGCCGAGCGAACGGATGTGCTCGAGCGCCTGGATCGAGGCTAGACCGGCATAGGTGCCCTGCAGCGCCGGCGCGATCTCGGGATGGCGCTTGGTGAAGCCCTTCACATGGGTTTCGTAGATGATGGTCTGGTCCCAGGGCACCAGCGAGCGATTGCCCGGCCAGTCGAAACGCGCATCCACCACCATGCAGCGGGGCATGAAGGGGGCGCTGTCGCGCGTATCGAAGCTGAGATCGCCCTCGCCGAGCGTATAGCCGAACAGGGCAGGGTCCCAGCTCAGCTTGCCGACATGGGCGCGGGCATAGGGATCGAGCAGGAGCTTGTTGGGATTGAAGCGATGGCCGGCCTCGGGCTCATAGGGACCGTGCACGCGATAGCCATAGAGCATGCCGGGGCTGACATCGGGCAGATAGCCGTGCCAGATCTCGTCGGTGAATTCCGGCAATTCGATGCGCTCGAGCTCCTGCTCGCCGCTCGAATCGAACAGACAGACCTCGACCTTGGTGGCATGCGCCGAAAACAGTGCGAAATTGGTGCCTGCTCCATCCCAGATCGCGCCGCGCGGATGGGGATGTCCCTCGCGGATCCTGGTGCCGAAGAGCTGGGTCATGCCGTCGTCTCCCGTTCGGCTGTCCTGCGAACCACCGGTGCATCGAGCGGCGGGAGGGGCAGCGCATCACCGCGACATATTGCACTGCAACATGGGCAGATGCAAGCATTTGAACCCCGCCTCGGAACGAAAGGCAACCGCACCACCTGGATTCCTGTCATTCTCGATTGTTTTCTCTAAATATAATTTCTTTTATACGGACCATAAATTGTTCAAATACATAAGAATGTAGAAGAATTGATTCGAAATTCATTTCGAAATATTTAAAATTTAGATGCCCAGTGAGGGAGTTCATTTATAGCAGCGATCCGCGAAATTGCCCAACATCACACGGCGACATGCAGCTCCGGTTTCACATGAAACGGGCAGGATCCGGGAAAGCGCCGCAGCCCGGCACCGCTTGGAGACCCGCCCAACCGGCACCGCCGAAGCCGCATGATGGTGGAACCACGCACATCATCCTTTCATCGACGAGCACCGCGGCATTCAACACGCCATATCGGCGATGGTTCCGCTGAACCCGCCCCGTTCGCATGTCGTTTCATGCCGGCAGGAACTCTCTGGCTTCCCATCGTGTTGGGCGAAGATGGCGCGCCGGCTTGGCTTTCCCTATAGGAAGGCAACGAATTCGGCCACCACAGCAGGGGCATGCATGCAAGACCAGAACAACTCGCTTTCCGCCAACAAGCCCGCCTCGCAGCCCGATGCCTCACCCGAGCTCGAAGAGGCCGTCAGCCGCGTCTCGCCCCAGACAGCGATCCAGGCTTGCCTGCTCGTTCTCGCGAGCCTGACGATCGCCTATGTCGCCGCCGACATCATCCTGCCGCTGGTGCTCGCTTTCGTGCTGAAATTGCTGTTCCAGCCCGCCATGCGCCAGCTCGAACGCTTGCGCGTGCCGCGCAGCATCGCCGCCCTCCTGATGATCTTCGTGTTCTTCGGCCTGTTCGTGGGGCTGGGAGCGGCCGTCGCGGGTCCCGCCGCCGAATGGGCCAGCCGCCTGCCGGACGCCCTGCCGCGGCTGCAGGAGCGCCTGTCCTTCCTCAACAGGCCGATCCAGACGTTTCAGAACTTCATGCAGCAGATCGGCGCCGCCGCGGGCGCCAATGTCGATATTCTCGGCGCGGCTTTCCGCGGCACGCAGCATTTCGCCAGCGGCTTCTTCGAGACGATCCTGATCCTGTATTTTCTGCTGGTGTCCGGCGACACGTTCCTGCGCAGGATGGTCGAAATCCTGCCGCGCTTCAGCGACAAGCGGCAGGTCGTCACCCTGTCGCAGCAGATCGAGGAGAACATCTCGATCTATCTGGCGACGATCACCGTGATGAATGCGCTGGTTGGGCTGGCCACCGGCCTGACCATCTGGGCCACCGGGTTGGGCGATCCGGTTCTATGGGGGGTGGTTGCCTTCGCCCTCAACTTCGTGCCGATCATGGGTCCCTTCTTCGGGGTGGCCCTGTTCGCCTTTGCCGGTCTGCTGCAGTTCGACACGCTCCTGGCGGCCTTCCTGCCAGCCGGTCTTTATCTGGTGATCCATCTGATCGAGGGCGAACTCGTCACGCCCATGCTGCTGGCCAGACGCTTCACCCTCAACCCGGTGCTGATCATTCTTGCCTTGATCTTCTGGTTCTGGCTGTGGGGCGCACCGGGAGCCATCCTGGCGGTCCCGATGCTCGCCATCCTCAAGATCATCTGCGACGGGGTCGGCCCTCTCAACAATATCGGCCGTTTCCTGGAGGCTTGAGAGTTGGAGGGAAAGTGCGCTTCAGGGAAATCGCACTTCGCTCCAGGGGCCGACTTTGGCAAGCGAGGCGCGGGAGCGGTGTGCCGATCTCCAGATCGGCATCTTCTCTGCCGGCGATTGCATCGTTTCAAGCATGACGATCTGGAGATCGGCACACCTGCCCCCCCTCAGCCCGGCAGCATGTCCTTCAGGCGCAGGCGGGCGATCTCGCCGATCTGCTTGACGGCCTCGGCGAATTCCTGGGTCCGGTCATGCTGCAGGCGTCGCTCGAAGGCAGCGATGATCTCGGCCTTGCTTCGCCCCTTGATCGCCATGATGAACAGGAAGCCGAACCGGGCCTTATAGGCGTCGTTGAGCTCGGTGAATTGCTGGAGTTCGGCGGGGGTGAGGCGATCGAGGCCGGCGGAGGCCTGCTCCGAGGTCGATTCGGCGGTCAGCATCTTGGCCTGTGCCAGTTTTCCGGCAAGGTCGGGGTGCGCCATGATCAAGGCGAGCTTGGCCTCGTCGGATGCCGACAGCAGCACCTTCATCATGGCCGCGTGCAAGCCTTCGGCCGTGTCCTCGGCCGGCGTCAGCCCCTTGTCATAGGCGCCTTCCGCCACCCAGGGGGAATGCTCGAACACGCCGCCGAAACGCTCGACGAACAAGGCGCGATTGAGACGCGTCGGCACATAGCCTCCTTCCGGCGGATGCTGGCGGATCCAGTGGCGGGCGACGTCGAGGCGGGTGGCGAACCAGACATCGGCATGGCCGCGGGCGTAGTCGAGGAAGCGGGCGAGCGCGGCGGCGCGGCCGGGCCGCCCGACTAGGCGGCAATGCAGGCCGATCGACATCATCGCCGGCTGCTCGCCGCCCTCGGCATAGAGCGTGTCGAAGCTGTCCTTGAGATAGGCGAAGAACTGGTCACCGCTGTTGAAGCCCTGCGGCGTGGCAAAGCGCATGTCGTTGGCATCCAGCGTATAGGGCACGATCAATTGCGGGCCGCGCGGCCCTTCGACCCAATAAGGCAGCTCGTCGGCATAGGAATCGGCCGAATAGAGAAAACCGCCCTCCTCCATGGTCAATTGCAGCGTCTGCGCCGAGGTGCGGCCCTGATAGAAGCCGAGCGGCCTGGAACCGGTGACCTCGGTGTGGATGCGAATGGCTTCCTCGATATGCTCGCGTTCGCCCTCCTTGGTGTAGTCGCGATAATCGATCCATTTCAGGCCGTGGCTGGCGATTTCCCAGCCGGCCTCGATCATGGCGGCGACGGCGCCGGGATTGCGCTGCATGGCGGTGGCGATGCCGAAGACGGTGACCGGGATCTGGCGCTCGGTGAACATCCGGTGCAGGCGCCAGAAGCCGACGCGCGAGCCATATTCGTAGATGGATTCCATGTTCATGTGGCGCTGGCCCGGCCAGGGCTGGGCGCCGACGATCTCGGACAGGAAGGCTTCCGAGGCCGCATCGCCATGCAGGATGCAGTTCTCGCCGCCTTCCTCGTAATTCACCACGAATTGCAGGCAGACCCGCGCCTTGCCGGGCCAGGCCGCCCGGGGCGGCTTGCCGCCATAGCCGATGAGGTCGCGATCATAGCGTCCTTGCGTCGTCCCGGCCATCGCTTACGAGCCCCGATAGGTCGAATAGCTGAAGGGCGAGCAGACCAGCGGCACGTGATAGTGACCGTCCTTGTCGGCCAGCGTCACCCGCAGCGGCACGACATCGAGGAATTCGCCGGCCCCGATGGCGCCGAGACCACGGAAATAGGCGCCGACATGGAAGACGAGCTCGTAGACGCCGGGCACGAAGCTATCGCCCACCATCAGGGGCTGGTCGGTGCGTCCGTCCTGGTTCGTCGTCGTGGTCGTCACGGTGAGGCGCCCGCCCGACGCATCCAGGCGCTGGAGTTCGATGGTCACGCCCTGCGCGGGCTTGCCCCTGGAGACGTCGAGCACATGCGTGGAGAGCCTTCCCATATCGTCCTCACCCGATCCCTGTTCTTAGCTGCGCTTTGGCGAACCGCACTGGCGCCTGATCATGAAATTCGACCGATATCATCACTGCGGGCGCAGCGAAGCAATCCACGGCTGGAAAGCGCGACTCCCCGGGTTACTGGATGGCTTCGCTACGCTCGCAATGACGAACGAACCGACCATAGCGAATTTGCCGGCCGCCATTTCCAAATATTTTGTGAAGATGTTTCGATAAAGAATGCTCTTCTGCTGCATGCCGTGCTGAGGCTTATGGAAGCTGTCAGGCTTCATTCTCCTGCAAGGGCGATTGGCCGGACGGCAGGGGACCCAGCCGGGCGAGTTCGGTCGCAAGATAGCGTCGGCCGCGTTCGACCAACAGGTCGGCAAAGGCCTTCACCTTGAGCGGTACGAGATTTCGCGTCGGATAGAGCACGGCCAGCGTGGCGGGCGGCGGCGGATTGGCGGTCAGAACGGGAACAAGACGACCTTGGGCAAGCGCATCGGCAATTTCGTAGACCGGCTTGAGCACGATGCCGCGCCCATCGAGGGCCCAGGCGGTGAGCACGTCGCCGTCGTCGGCATCGAGCGAGCCCTTGATCGGAACGCTGATCTCCTCGCCATCCTGGCTGAGGGACCAGCGGAACTCGCGCGATCCGGGAAAGCGCAGGAGCAGGCACTGGTGGCGTGCCAGGTCGGCCGGCGTCATCGGCATGCCGGCACGCTCGATATAGCCAGGGGAGGCACACAGGACACGCTCGGCATCGGCGATCTTGCGCATGATCATCGAACTGTCGGCATAGGTAACGAATTGCAGTGCGAGGTCGCAGGATTCGGCGATGATGTCGAGGCGGCGCTCGGACAGACGCAGTTGCACGTCGATCTGGGGATGGGCGTCGCGATAGGCCGCCGCGGTCGGGCCCACGAGGCGCCGTCCCAGGCCCAGCGGCGCGGCGACCCGGATCGAACCGAGCGGCATGGCCCCGAGCTCGCCGATATTGGCCTCGGCCATCTCGATGGTGTGCAGGGCGTCGATGACATGGTCATAGAAGATCCGGCCCTGTTCGGTCAGGCCCATATTGCGGGTCGTGCGGTTGAACAGCCGGCAGCCGAGGTGGTTTTCCAGCGCCTGGATGCGCTGGCTGATCACATTGGCGGAGACGCGCATGCGGCGGCCAGCTTCGGAAAAGCTGCCGGCTTCGACGGCGCGGGCGAAGGAACGGAAGTTTTCAAGCATGGCAGGCGGTTCCGTAAAGCAGAGCGTCGGCTGTGGTTTCGGCCAGCCCCGATGGGGCGAGACGAAGGTAACAAGGAGCAATTGTCGTCGCCTGACCGATGCATCCGGAGCGCCGGTCAGAACCTCGCTTCTGCTTGATCATGCTTCACCTCGTTCTGCTCGCGGCCAGGATCGACTATCCACCTTCGAACCCATTCGACGATCTGAATGAAGGTCGAAGGTCATCAAACTGGCGAGATTCTTGCCTGTCAGCTCCACAGGGCGGCATTTGTTGCCATGCCTGTAGGGAACAATCATGCAGCCCGTAAGCCGGTAGTAAAGGACGGCTTTGCGGACTAGGTCGGAAATGGGAGGAAATAACCAATGCTGATGACCCTGTACGAATGGGGCAGTCTGATGTTGCGTTGGGCACATGTCATCACCGGGATCGCCTGGATCGGCTCCTCGTTCTACTTCATGCACCTGGACGCGAGCATGCGCCCCACGCCGAAGATCCCCGCGGGGCAGGGCGGCGAAGCCTGGGAAGTCCATGGCGGCGGCTTCTACCAGGTGCAGAAATATCTGGTGGCGCCGGACTTCCTGCCCGAGCACCTGACCTGGCACAAATGGCAGTCCTATTCGACCTGGCTGACCGGCTTTTGCCTGTTGCTGTGGGTCTACTACGCCCAGTCGAGCCTGCTCCTGATCGATCCCGCCGTCCGCGTGCTGTCGCCGGCCATGGCCCTGGTGGTCGGCATTGGCGGCCTGGCCGCCGGCTGGCTGGTCTATGACTTCCTGTGCAAATCCCCGGTCGGCAAGAACGAGACGCTGCTCGCCGGCATCGGCCTGGTCTTCGTGGTGTTCATGGCCTGGTTCTTCCAGCAGATGTTCTCGGCCCGCGGCGCCTTCATCCACACCGGCGCACTGATGGCGACGATGATGTCGGCCAATGTGTTCTTCGTGATCATCCCCAACCAGCACAAGGTGATTGCCTCCCTCAAGGCCGGCCAGACGCCTGACCCCTCGCTCGGCAAGGCGGCCAAGCAGCGCTCCTCGCACAACAACTATCTGACGCTGCCCGTGCTGTTCCTGATGCTGTCCAACCACTATCCGCTGACCTACTCCAGCCCCTACGCCTTCCTGGTGGTCGGCCTGATCCTGGTCGCCGGCGCGCTGATCCGGGTGTTCTACAACGAACGCCATGCCGGACGCGGCGACAAGTGGTGGACCTGGGCGCTTGCGGCCATCCTGATCTTCGGCGCCATCTGGATCAGCGCCTTCCGCTCGCCGGCCTTCCGCGAGGCCTTCGACCTCGGCGCCATCGAGGCGCCGGCGGCAACCGAAACCGCCCTCGCCGCCACCGTTCCGGCGGCGGTGCACGACATCATCACCAGCCGCTGCTCCATGTGCCACGCCGAGACGCCGGTCTATCAGGGCATCAACATGCCGCCCAAGGGCGTGCTCCTGGATTCGCCCACCAACATCGCCCGCAACGAGCATGAAGTGTTCGTGCAATCGGTGATGACGCATGCCATGCCGCCCAACAACGTCACCGAGATGACCCAGGACGAACGCCGCGTGTTGCGCGACTGGGTACTCGAGCGCGGGAAGGCGGCGGCGCAGGCCAACCCGGCGGTTCAGCTCGCCGGCCGCTGAGGCAGCCTCGGCACCGGTTCTCTCCCCGTTTCCCCCGACACATGCAATGGCCCCGCTTGCGGGGCCTTTTTGCGTTTGGCCCCAATGTCCCTCCACCTTGCCGCCAAACAAGCGCCTCCCGCCCATGGGCAAAGCACGGCGCCGTGAAAACATAGGCGGAAAGATCTCGATCACCATGCCCGGGGCCGGGTGGGCATCACGTACGGGCGACGGGTTGAGATAGCGCGAGCCGGGCGGCGTGAGAGACTTCGCCATCCCCCATACCCAGGTGCCATGCCCGCACTCCTCGGCGGTGGCTTGGCCGAAGCAGAGCGGACAAGGGCGGGAACAGGCTGTCTCATCGGAGGCTGCCGCATGCGCCAGCGCCGGCGCTTCGCAGGAAAGCGCAGATACGCTCCATCCCCTATTGGCGAGACATCGTCCCGCGCTGGCGCCGTTGCGCCGCAGCGCCGTCACTGCCGAGAACGGTGCACCGGGACCGAGAACATCATAAATCCAAAGAGCCTCCCCCTTGCGGGGAAGGCTCTTCGGCAAATTGGACCGGACGGGTGACGGCAGGTGTGCTGGCACGATGCCCCCTCCCCGGTTGTGCTGGACTCAGGCCAGGAGATCGGCCAGCGCAGCGGCCACGACTTCGGTCGCCTTATAGAGGTCGGGCAGGTAGAGACGTTCGTCGGCCCGGTGGGCGTTCGCCTCCTCGATGCTGCGCGGGCCGGCGCCGTAGAGCACGATCGGAATGCCCTTGGCGGCGTAATGGCGGGCATCGGTGTAGAGCGGCACGCCATTGGTGGCGACATCGACGCCCATCACGCGGCTCGCCTCGCGGGTCAGCGCTTCGGAGAGCTTTTCGGAGCCCGGCAGCGGCGTCAGCGGCTCGGCCAGCAGGATGCGGCGGACTTCGACGCGGGCGGCGGGCGTCGCCTGGGCGGCGCCTTCGATCACCCTGCGCAGTTCGGCCTCGACAGCCTCGCCCTTCTCTTCCGGCACCATACGCCGGTCGAGGCGGAAGGTCACCCGATCGGGCACCACATTGGTGTTGATGCCGCCATGGATCAGACCGATGGTGAGCTGCGGCGCGCCGATGCCGGGCACCTCCGAGACACGCTGGGCCAACGAGGTGCGCCAGGTATAGAGGGCGCCCAAAATGTTGGTGGCGGCTTCGAGCGCATCGACGCCCGTCCAGGGCTTGGCGGCATGGGCCGAACGCCCGTTCACCTCGACTTCGAGATGCAGGCAGCCATTATGGGCATTGACGACGGCATAGGAGAAGCCGGCCGCCAGCGCCAGGTCCGGCTTGGTCAGGCCTTCCGACAGCAGCCAGCCCGGGCCGATCTCGCCACCCGCCTCTTCGTCATAGGTGAGATGGAGTTCGATGGTGCCCTTGAGCTCGCCACCGAGCTTTTCCAGCGCCTTGAGGGCGAAGGCATAGGTGGCGAAATCGGACTTCGACACGGCGACGCCGCGGCCCACCATCCAGCCGTCGACGATTTCGGCGCCATAGGGATCACGAGTCCAGCCCTCGCCGGGGGGCACCACGTCGCCATGGGCGTTGAGGGCGATGACCGGGCCGTCGCCGAAGCGCTTGCGCACGATCAGATTGGTGGCCGAGATCATGCCATGCTGGCGCACCAGCGCCTCCGGCACGACATGGCGCTCGACGGTGAAGCCGAGGCCCTCGAGCAGGCGCGCGGCCTTCTCGGCATGGGCGGCGCAATCGCCGGCCGGATTGTCGGACGGCGTGCGCACGAGTTCGGCGAGGAATTCGGTCTGCCGCTCGCGCTCGCTCTCCAGATAGGTGCGGATGGTATCCTTGATGCTCATAATGGTCTCGTTCAGGTGAGTGTGGGCCGGTCCCAGATCGGCCCGGAAGGCGCGGAGAGTGGCGGGTCTGGGGACCCGCCCACCAAGTGGCTATGGAGCAGGCAGGCGCTTGAGGAAGCCGAGCAGCACCTCCAGGGCGGCGCCGACATCCTCGGTGAGGACGGCTTCGGCCGGGTTGTGGCTGACACCGCCCTTGCAGCGCAGGAACAGCATGGCGATCGGGCACAGGCTGATCATGGCGAGGCCGTCATGGCCGGCCCCGCTCGAGAGTTTGAGGGGCTTGAGGCCGACCGCGGCCACGGCCGCTTCAAAGGTCTCGATCAGGCGCGGATCGCAGCGGGCGGCCGGCTCGTCATAGGTCTTGTGAATGGCGAAGGTGACGCCGCGGCGGGCCGCTATGGTCTCGAACCTGGCAATCAGCTCGGCGACGGCGGCGTTGCGGATTGCGTCGTCGGGGCTGCGGATGTCGATCGAGAAATGCGCGCTGCCGGGGATGACATTGACGGCGCCGGGGCGGAACTCGCAGGCGCCGACCGTGGCGACCAGATCGCCGGAGGTGGTGGTGATCAGTTCGGTCGCCAGAATCATCTCGGCCGCAGCGGCGCCGGCGTCGAGGCGCAGGCCCATCGGCACCGTGCCGGCATGGCCGGCCTTGCCGGTGAGATCGACCTTGAAGCGGCTGGCGCCATTGATGGCCGTGACGATGCCGACAGGCAGGTCTTCCGCCTCCAATACTGGTCCCTGTTCGATGTGGACCTCGACATAGCCCAGCGTCCGGGCAGGATCGCGGCCGAGGCGGGAGACGGCGTCGGGGTCGCAGCCGAATTGCACGAGCGCCTCGCGCAGGCTGATGCCGGCCTTGTCGGTGGCGTCCAGATTGTCGGGCTGGAAAGTGCCGGCAAGCGAGCGCGACCCCGTCAGCGTCACCGGGAAGCGCACGCCCTCCTCGTCACCGAAGGCGGTGACCTCGATGGCGAAGGGCAGCCTCTCGCCGGCCTGGTGCAATGCCGCCACCGCCTCGATGGCGACGATTACGCCCAGATTGCCGTCATAGCGTCCGGCATTGCGCACGGTATCGATGTGGGAGCCCAGAATGAGCACGGGCGCATCCGGCGTGGCGCCGGGATAGCGCCCGACCAGCGTCGCCGCCGCATCGAGCTCCGTCGACATGCCGGCCTCTTCCATCCAGCCCTTGACCAGGGCGATGGCAGCGGCATGTTCGGGCGTGAGATAGAGCCGTGTCAGCGCTCCTTCTTCGGCCGAGCATGCCGCCAGTTCGTCCAGCCGGGCCATGGCGCGGGCACCGCCGGATGTGGCCGATGTCGCGAGGGCTAATCTCATCACAGCTTCATTCCTTCGGGCAGCACGAGGACGGCCCTGAAATCATTGACATTGGTCAGGGTCGGGCCGGTGACGATCTGGTCGCCAATGGCCTGAAACAGGGTGTGGGCATCGTTGTTATCGAGGCTGGCGATCGGATCAAGCCCGGCGGCGCGCGCGCGTGCGAGACAGGTGGGGTCGATCACCGCACCGGCCACTTCCTCGGCGCCGTCCACGCCATCGGTATCGCCCGCCAGGGCATGGATGCCGCGGTGCCCGCCGAGCTTGACGGCGAGCGAGAGCAGATATTCGACATTGCGCCCGCCCCGGCCCGTGCCGCGGACGGTGACCGTCGTTTCTCCCCCCGAGATCAGCACGCAGGGCGCCGTTGCCGGCTGGCCATGCTGGGCGACCTGGCGGGCAATGCCGGCCATGACGATGCCGACGTCGCGGGCCTCCCCCTCCAGGGAATCGCCCAGGATAACCGGGGTGATGCCGGCCTTGCGCGCGACCGCCGCCGCCGCGAGCAGCGACTGCTGGGGCGAGGCGATCAGATGGGTTTCACAGCGTGCCAGGCGGGGATCGCCAGGCTTGGGCGTCTCCGCCTGGGCGGCCTTGAGATGGGCGATCACCGGCGCGGGCCCCTCGATGCCGTAGCGGGCAAGGATGGCCCGGGCGTCGGCAAAGGTGGTGGGATCGGCCACGGTGGGGCCGGAGGCGATGGCGGCGAGATCGTCTCCCGGAACGTCCGAAATCACCAGGCTGACGACGCGGGCCGGAAAGGCGGCGGCGGCCAGGCGCCCGCCCTTGATGGCGGACAGATGCTTGCGCACGCAGTTCATCTCGTCGATCGGCGCGCCGGATTTGAGCAGCGCCTTGTTGATCGCCTGCTTGTCGGAGAGCAGCAGCCCGTTCGCCGGCAGGCTGAGCAGGGCCGAGCCGCCGCCCGAGATCAGGGCGATGACGAGATCGTCCTCCCCAGCTCCTTCGACCAAGGCGAGCATGCGCGCAGCCGCCTTGACGCCGTTGAGATCCGGCACGGGATGGGCGGCCTCGATCACCGCGATGCGCTGGCAGGGCACGGCATGGCCGTAGCGCGTCACCACCACGCCCTGCAGCGGCCCATCCCAATTGTCTTCCAGGGCCCTGGCCATGGCGGCGGCGGCCTTGCCGGCGCCGACGACGATGGTGCGCCCCTTCGGCGGACGCGGCAGGAAGGCCGGCATGCAGGCTGAAGGCGTCGCCGCAGCAACCGCTGCCTCGAACATCGATGTCAACAATGCCCGCTCCGACATGGCGAACCTTTCAGGAAGAGAACCTACATGCGTCACGCCGCCAGCCGTTTGCCGGCGTCAGCCCTTGACCGGCGCGCCGATCTCGTAATTGGCCATGATCTCCAGCGCCCGGACCAGGCCGGAGTGATCCCAGGCCGCCCCACCATGCGACACGCAGGCATTGAACAGTTCCTGGGCCGTGGCGGTGTTGGGCAGGGAAAGGCCGAGCTGGCGGGCCGTGGTGAGGGCGAGGTTGAGGTCCTTCTGGTGCAGGGCGATGCGGAAGCCTGGATCGAAGGTGCGCTTGACCATGCGATCGCCATGCACTTCCAGGATGCGGGAGGCGGCGAAGCCGCCCATCAGGGCCTGGCGCACCTTGGCCGGGTCGGCCCCCGCCTTGGAGGCGAACAGCAGGGCCTCGCCGACCGCCTCGATGGTGAGGGCGACGATGATCTGGTTGGCGACCTTGGTGGTCTGGCCGTCGCCATTGCCGCCGACGAGCGTGATGTTCTTGCCCATTGTCTCGAACAGCGGCCTGGCGCGCTCGAAGGCGGCTTCCGGGCCACCGACCATGATGGTGAGGGACGCCGCCTTGGCGCCGACCTCGCCGCCCGAGACCGGCGCGTCGAGATAATCGCAACCGAGCTCATTGATGCGCCTGGCGAATTTCTTGGTCTCCACGGGAGAGATCGAGCTCATGTCGACGACGAGCTTGCCGGCGGAGAGGCCCTCGGCGACACCGTCCTTGCCGAACAGCACCGTCTCCACATCCGGCGTATCGGGCACCATGGTGATGATGATGTCGGCCTTGCGGGCGACCTCGGCGGCGGTCGCCTCGGCCTTACCGCCGGCGGCGGTGAGTTCGGCGGGAACCGGGCCGAGGGTGTTGAGGAAGAGGGTATGGCCGGCCGCGATCAGGTGCCCCGCCATCGGGGAACCCATGATGCCCAGTCCGACAAAGCCGATATTCATGGTGAAGATCCTTTGGTTGAATTGCTCCCTTCTCCCCTTGCGGGAGAAGGTCCCGGCAGGGGGATGAGGGGTCTTGCGAACTCTCTCAGAGAGGCGTCTCCACCCCTCATCCGCCCCTTCGGGGCACCTTCTCCCGCAAGGGGAGAAGGGGAACGTCCTGATAGGTTCAGCGAGCGGCACCCGCCGCCTTCAGCCAGCCCAGGCCCGCTTCGGTCTCGCCCTTGGGCTTGTATTCGCAGCCGATCCAGCCGCCATAGCCGAGCTGGTCGAGCCAGCGGTAGAGGAAGGGATAGGCGATCTCGCCGGTGCCCGGCTCGTTGCGGCCGGGATTGTCGGCCAGCTGCACATGCCAGATCTGCGGCAGGTATTTCTCGATGGTGCGGGCCAGATCCCCTTCCATGATCTGCATGTGGTAGATGTCGTATTGCAGCCCGACATTGTCCGAGCCCGTCTCGGCGATGATCTCGGCCGCCTGGCGGGTGTTGGTCAGGAAGAAGCCGGGAATGTCGCGGGTATTGATCGCCTCGATCACCAGGCGGATGCCGGCCTTCTTCAGTTCGCCTGCGGCATAGCCGATGTTCTCGACGAAGGTGGCCCTTGCCTCAGCCGCATCGACGGCGGCGGGCGCGATGCCGGCCAGGCAGTTGACCAACTTGCAGTCGAGCGCCTGGGCATAGGCGATGGCCTCAGCGACCCCCTCGCGGAACTCGGCCTTGCGGTCGGGCAGCACGGCGATGCCGCGCTCCCCGCCCGCCCAGTCGCCGGCCGGCAGGTTGTGCAGGACCTGGGTGAGCCTGTGCTCCTTCAGGGCCGCGGCCAGCTCGGCCGCCGGGAAGGGATAGGGGAACAGATATTCCACGCCCGCAAAGCCGTTGCGGGCGGCTGCCGCGAAGCGCTCCATGAACGGCACTTCGTTGAACAGCATGGTCAGGTTGGCGGCAAATCTGGGCATGGCGGTTCCCGGTGTCTTACCCTCCCCTCGATGGGGAGGGTCGACGCGTAGCGTCGGGGTGGGGTGATGGCTCGGCCAGGGCAGCGGTTCTCACCACCCCGGACTTCGTCCGACCCTCCCCATCGAGGGGAGGGTAAAGAAAATCGTCTCAATCCAGCAGCGCGATCGCGGTCGGCGCGTCGGCGGCGTCGAGGGCGAGATCCTCGAACTCCGTGACCTTGTCGAGATCGGTGCCCATGGCGACGTTGGTGACGCGCTCGAGGATCACCTCGACCACCACCGGCACGCGCAGTTCGGCGGCCAGGCGCTTGGCTTCCAGGAAGCCCTCATGCAGCTTCTCCGGATCGGTGACCCGGATGGCGCGGCAGCCCAGACCCTCGACCACCTTGAGATGGTCGACGCCATAGACGCCCAGTTCCGGCGTGTTGATGTTCTCGAAGGAAAGCTGGACCTGGAAATCCATGTTGAAGCCGCGCTGGGACTGGCGGATCAGGCCGAGATAGGCGTTGTTCACCAGCACATGCACGTAAGGCAGGTTGAACTGGGCGCCGACCGCCAGTTCCTCGATCAGGAACTGGAAGTCGTAGTCGCCCGAGATCGCCACCACCGAGGCGCCGCGATCGGCGGCGCAAACGCCAAGCGCCGCCGGCAGCGTCCAGCCAAGCGGGCCGGCCTGGCCGCAATTGATCCAGCCCCTGGGCTTGTAGACATGCAGGAACTGGGCGGCCGCGATCTGCGACAGGCCGATGGTCGAGACATAGGTGGTGTCGCGGCCGAAAGCCTTGTTCATCTCCTCATAGACGCGCTGCGGCTTGATCGGCGTCTCGGTGAAGTGGGTGCGGCGAAGCAGCGTCTTCTTGCGCTCGCGGCACTCCTCCAGCCAGGCGGAACGATCCTTGAGCTCACCCTGCGCCTTCAGCTCGCGGGCGGCTTCGATGAAGACGTCGAGCGCGGCGCCCGCATCCGAGGCGATGCCGTAATCGGGCGCGAAGACCCGGCCAATCTGGGTCGGCTCGATGTCGACATGCACGAATTTGCGGTCTTTGGTGTAGACCTCCACCGTGCCTGTATGCCGGTTGGCCCAGCGATTGCCGATGCCGAGCACGAAGTCGGAAGCGAGCAGCGTGGCATTGCCGTAGCGGTGGCTGGTCTGCAGGCCGGCCATGCCCACCATCAGCGGGTGGTCGTCGGGAATGGTGCCCCAGCCCATCAGGGTCGGAATCACCGGCACGCCGGTCAGCTCGGCGAAGGTGACGAGCTTGTCGGACGCATCGGCATTGATGATGCCGCCACCCGCCACGATCAGCGGGCGCTCGGCCGCCTGGAGGAGAGCGATGGCCTTGTCGATCTGGGCGCGGGTGGCCTTGGGCTTGTAGACGGGCAGCGGCTCATAGGTCTCCGGATCGAACTCGATCTCGGCCGTCTGCACGTCGAAGGGCAGGTCGATCAGCACCGGGCCGGGACGGCCCGAGCGCATCAGGTGGAAGGCCTGCTGGAAGGTGCCGGGCACCTGGGCGGGCTCCATCACGGTGACGGCCATCTTGGTGACGGGCTTGGCGATCGCGGCGATGTCGACGGCCTGGAAGTCCTCCTTGTGCAGGCGGGCGCGCGGGGCCTGCCCGGTGATGCACAGGATCGGAATGGAATCGGCAGCAGCCGAATAGAGGCCGGTGATCATGTCGGTGCCGGCCGGCCCGGAGGTGCCGATGCAGATGCCGATATTGCCGGCCTTGGCCCGCGTATAGCCCTCGGCCATGTGGGAAGCCGCCTCGACATGGCGGGCCAGCACATGCTTGATCTGGTTGCGCGGACGCAGCGCGGCGTAGAGCGGGTTGATCGCAGCACCCGGGACGCCGAAGGCACAGGTGGCGCCTTCCTTCTCCATGATGTGCACAGCAGCTTCCGCCGCGGTCATGCGGGCCATGAGCGTTTCTCCTCAAGCATCTTCGATCCGCGGATCGGAAAGACACGTCTATCTTTTTGAAATCACGCCCTGCACGCGACCGACGGGATCGAATCCGAGGCATGGTTGAATTGTTCGGCGGAGCGGTGTCTTCCGCTCTTTGCTGCCCCGAAGATTGCAGGGGCGGGGCTATTAGTCCAATATATGGTTCGATATAATCAATATCTCAAACATATGGATGAGCGACCGCTATGGAGAGTACGTACCCACGCCGTCATCCCGGACGCATCGCGGCACGCAGGGATGCGCTGCCGATCCGGGATCGTATGCCGGACAGAGTGCCCGCCTCATCGAGCGGTCCCGTGTCTGCGAAACAGCATTTCATGCCGCATCGCGCACGGGATGACCGGGGCGCGTAGCAGCTATGGAACTGCGCCATCTGCGCTACTTCATCGCCCTGGCGGAGGAGCTCAGCTTCACGGCCGCCGCCCAGCGCCTGCACATCTCGCAGCCTCCGCTGAGCCAGCAGATCCGCGATCTCGAGCATGAACTCGGCGCGGTACTGTTCCTGCGCACCAGCCGCAGGGTCGTGCTGACCGAGGCCGGTACCGCCTTTCTCGCCCATGCCCGCAGCATCATCGCCAGCGCCGAGCTCGCCGCGACCCAAGTCAAGGCGATCGGCCAGGGCATGACGGGGGCCCTCAACGTGGCGGCGACCGGCTCCATGCTGCTCGGGCCGCTCGCAGCGCTGATGGCGGATTATCGGCGCCGGTTCCCTGGCGTGGTGATCGGCCTGCACGAAATGGCCCCCGAGGCCCAGCTCAATGCGCTCTCGACCCGGGCCGTCGACATCAGCTTCCTGCGCATGCCGCCGGAGGATGCCGGACTGGTGCGCGAAACCGCCTGGCGCGAGCCGGTCGGCGTCTTCCTGCCATCGGGGCATCGCCTCGCAGAGCGCGGCGCCATCGCCCTTGCCGACCTGCACGAGGACGAACACGTCTTCCTGCGGCTGCGCGATTCCAGCTTTGCGGTCTATCTGCGGCAATGCTGCGTGGAAGCCGGCTTCATCCCGCGCATCAGCCAGCAGGTGATCGAATCCTATTCGCTGACCAGCCTGGTCGCGGCCGGTTTCGGCGTCGCCCTCGCTCCCCGCAGCGTCAGCGCCCTGTCACGGCCCGAGGTGATCTATCGCGATCTCGTGCCGCCCGCCCCCAGCGCCGATGTCAGCATGGTCTATCAGCGCGATCCCAGCCCGGTTCTGGCGCGTTTTCTCGGCTTCGCCCGCCGCTTCCTGGCGGATTGGCGCGCCCACCCGGGCCGCCAATGAATGTTTCCGCAGGTCAGGAAACGGGAATGGCGGCCAGGTCCCGGCGCAGGACCTTCAGGGCCGTCGACATCCAAATCCACACCCTTGCCGACTCGGCCTGTTCCTGCGCCAGAGTGACCCTCGTCCGGCTGTGATATTTGTAGGCGTCGTAGGCTTCCAGGGCGCCATAGGCTCCCGGCGCGGTATATTTCAGGATTTCGCGGGTCGTCCGGTCACCGGCCAGACGTTCCGCCAACGAAGGGGAAGGACGCCGCGCACTGCCGGCGCCGGGCGGCAGATAGTCGTTGGATTCGTTGATCATGCCGTCGGGATCGGCGACACCCCAAGGCGTGCCACCCATGCCGCCATGGGTGCAGAAGAAATATTGCTGCTTGTAGATGGTGGAGGCGCCCGGCATGCGCCGGGTCGCATAGCTGCCGAACAGGGTCCGTGACGCCGTCTTCGGATCCCGGCGGGCATGGAAGCACACCCGGACATTGGGCGGAATGAAGAGCGGCGAATTGAAGGGCTGCCTGTCGACCGCATCGAACAGGAACAGGCCGTCGACGGGAATGCCCTCCAGCCCGAGCAGAAAAGCGGCATAGACCACGGCCGCGCCGCCACGGCTATAGCCGGCCAGGAAGACACGCTTGGGTGCCGACGCCTTGTGCCGATAGCGCTCCCGCACGGAACGATAGGCGCCGATACCCAGGGCCGGCGTCGAGGCGCCATCAAAGCCCGGGCCCCGCCGGTAATATCGTGCCTCGTTGCCCCAGCTCCGGTACAAGCGCTGCACAAAACTGTTCTGGAATTCCGCCTCATAGGCCCGGTCCGAATAGGAGCCCGTGCCGTCGATGCCGGCATAGATATCGAGCGCCGCATTGGCCGCCGCAGTCCTGGCGTCGCGCTTGAGCTGCTCCTCATGCCGGGCAACCTCCATCGTGTACAGCACCGACATGTCATGGCTGTCGAAGGGAAAAGCGCCGTTCCAGTTCATTGGCCACCCCGAATGACCTGTGAAGTATATGAAACAGTCTATATGGACGCCTTGATGTCTCTCAAGAAGTATTATTTGACAGTTATATAAAATCCCATCTGGTATTAAAGTACCTCTTAAGACAAATTTCATACAATCGACATCGCGTAGGGAGCACTATTATTAGAAAGAAGCCCCCCTAGTATCGCTATTAAAACAGACGCAAACGCACTGCGGCGGTCTTCGCGCTCAACAGCACATCAGACAGGCTGGACTGAGGGATACAGTCACATGTTTGACTCCGTCCGCGGCTTGACGAATTGCTGCCGGACCGACATCTTCAAGGTTGGCGTGACCGACGCCCAACCTCCCAAGGCCTTCCCCAGCATGGCCTTAACCGGCAACTGTAGTTGAGCGAGTGTCAGGCCTTGAACGGGGCCTGATCGCGCAAGATTGCATTGAGAGTGATGAGGATCTTTCGGGCCAAGGCGATGAGAGCCAGTTTGGGCGGCTTTCCGGCTTGTCGCAGTGCGCGATAAGTTTGGGCGAAGTTGGATTTGGATCGGCTGGCTGAAACAGCAGCCATGTAGAGGGCCTGGCGCACGCGTCGTCTGCCGCCGATGACTTTGCGTGTGCCGCGCATGAGGCCGCTATCGCGATTGAAGGGAGCCAGGCCTGCCAAGGCGGCGATGGTCTTGGGCGAGCGTTGGCCAAGTTCGGGCAGGAGAGCCAGCAGGGTCGTGGAAATGACCTTGCCGATGCCTGGAGTGGAGCACATGAGTTGGCGCCTTTGCTCAAGGCTGTCATGGCGGGCAATGAGGCGAGTGATATGCTGGTCGAGGCTGGCAATGGCGGCCTCCAGCCAGGCGAGATGGTCCAGGAGGCTGTCGCGGATCTGGGCCATGTCGGCTTGAGCCAGGCGCGTCAGTTCCTGCTTGCGGGTGGCGACGAACTGGTCGCGGCGCTTGTGCAGCAAGGCCAGTTGCTGGCGGTGGGGATCATCGGCAGGGTCGGCTTGCAGGTTGAGGCACTGGGCCATGGCGGCGAGCATGCGGGCGTCGATGGCGTCGGTCTTGGCCAGCAGGCCGATGGACTTGGCAAAGTCGCGGGCACGGGCCGGATTGATGCGGACAAGGGACAGTTGCAGGCTGGCCAGAGCCGTACGCAACGGCCCATCATAAGGCCCGGTCGCTTCGAAGGCGACGAGCTTGATTGGATCGGCTCGCAAGCGCTCGAAAGTCGAGGTGATCGCCTGTGGGGTGTTGTCGATGCGCTCGACATGCTGGGTGGTGGCATTGAAAATGTCGAGATGGTGTTTGGAGACATCGATCCCGATGAAGCCAGGGTGTATGATCATCGCGCCTATCCCTGTGCTACGAGGTCCGGTGGTGCGGCCTCGATCAACTGTTCAGGTTGGGTACTCGAACGCGGGCGAGGACCAAGCCGGAAAACGGCCTTAACGGGCCGGGGTGCACACGGTCTCTCGCCCGCACCCATCCTGACACATTCCAACTACACAGGAGGCAAAGGGACTCCCGTCTCGGGTCGTTATTGTGGTCCGATCGTTTCGGGCGTGGTTGCTGGGGAACTTGCGTCCGGGACGTGAAAGGCCCGACAATGACGCAGAATGGCAATTTCAAGCGCCGTGTCCGTGCGCGCGCACCCAAAACGGGCGAGTCCTATACCGCCGCTCTCAGACATATTCGCCAAGCATCGGGACATGATACGTCGCCGAACCATACCGACACGCAATCGTTGCGGCTGGCGGTCGCGCAGACCTCGCTCTTCAGCGATCCCCGCGATGGTACCGCGCTTCGCAGTAGTGGCGTGGAAATACGACGCCTGATGCGAGAGGCCGACAAGGAAGGCGCGCGACTCATCCATTTCCCGGAGGGCGCAACCTGCTCCCCCAACAAGCGGATCATGTCCCAGAGCGGCCCGGAGAATATCGGCCCTTCCGACTGGACCCGATTCGACTGGGCGGTCCTGGGTGAAGAACTCGAGGAGATCGGCAGGCTCGCGCGGGAGCTCGGGTTGTGGGCGGTGTTCGGATCGGTCCATCGCCTTACGCCGCCGCACCGGCCGCACAACAGCCTGTATGTCGTCTCCGATCGCGGAGAACTCGTAACCCGTTATGACGAGCGCATGCTCTCCAACACCAAGATCTCCTTCATGTATTCACCGGGCAAGGGCCCGGTGACATTCGAAGTCGAGCATCTGCGTTTTGGCTGCGCCCTCGGCATGGAGGCGCATTACCCGGAAATATTCACCGAATATGAGCGGCTTGATGTCGATTGCGTCCTGTTCTCGACGACGGGAGAGATCCCGTCGGCCGCGCCGCCCTTCGCGGCAGAGGCCTTGGGACATGCCGCCAGCAATACCTATTGGGTCAGTTACGCTGCCCATGCGCCGCAGAGCGTGGCCATCCCCGCTGGAATAGCCGCGCCGGATGGCCGATGGAAAGCGCAATGCCCGGCAGACGGCGCGCCGGCCCTCATCGTCACAGACATCTCCGTCGATCGCAAGCATCCCGCGCGACCATGGCGACGAACCGCCCGTTCCGATCTTTACGAGGCGCAGAAGATAGACGGCGATCCTCGGAGCGACGCTCGCAACTCGTTTTAATCGGCAGGCGTGGCAACAGGCCCGCCATCTCCGGTTAACGTCGATTGGCATGCTCCTTGCTTGAGTTTCCCGAGCGAGCCCGACGCGCGCGTCGGCGACGCGGGGTGGGCTCGGCTCACCCCAGGCGCAACATGTGTGGGTCGCGGCAACCGACCGCAGCCTACGGACAGGAACATTCCGATGACTGTAGATGCGATTACGGCCCCGGCCGGCCGGAAACCACTGATCTATTCCCTCTTCCTGCAGGTCCTCCTGGCCCTTGCGCTCGGGGTCGTGCTCGGCATGGCAGCGCCGGGCTTCTCTGCCCAGCTGAAGGTCCTGAGCGACGGCTTCCTCAAGCTCATTTCGATGATCGTGGCTCCGATCGTCTTCTGCGTGGTGGTGAACGGCATCGCCGGCGTCGGGGATCTGCGCAAGGTCGGGCGCGTCGGCGTCAAGGCGCTGATCTATTTCGAGGTGGTGACAACGGTGGCCCTCGCCCTCGGCCTGCTGCTGGCTCTGCTCGCCGGTCCCGGCCACGGCATGAATGTCGACGCCTCCAAGCTCGATGCCGGCGCCATGGGCAGCTATGCCGACAATGCGCACAAGCTGCAGGGCGCGGGTGTCGGCAGCTTCATTCTCAATATCATCCCGACCACCTCGATCGACGCCCTCGCGCGCAACGACGTGCTGCAGGTCCTGTTCTTCGCCATCCTTTTCGGCACCAGCCTCGCCCTGGTGGGCGGCGAGAAGGCGGAAAGGATCTCCTCCTTCGTGGATGCCGTGGCGACGATCCTGTTCAAGACCATGTCGCTCATCGTGCGTCTCGCGCCCCTGGGCGTCCTCGGTGCCGTGGCCTACACGGTCGGCAAATACGGCGTGGGATCGCTGCAGCAGCTCGTCTCGCTGGTCGCCCTGTATTATGCCGCCGTCGCCGCCTTCGTCATCGTCGTGCTGGGCGGCATCATGGCGGCGGCCGGCATGAACATCTTCCGGTTCCTGGCCTATCTGCGCGCAGAACTCGCCATCGTCCTGGCGACCGCCTCTTCGGACGCCGTATTGCCGCAGGTGATGCGCAAGCTGGAGCATCTGGGCGTACGCAAATCGGTGGTCGGCCTGGTCATTCCCACCGGCTATTCCTTCAACCTCGATGCCTTCTCGATCTATCTCACGCTGGCCGTGGTCTTCATCGCCCAGGCCACCAACACGCCGCTGTCGCTCGGGGACCTGCTTCTGGTGCTGGGGGTCTCGCTGCTCACCTCGAAAGGGGCCCATGGCGTGCCGGGCTCGGCCATCGTGATCCTGGCGGCCACCCTCAACACGATCCCCTCCATCCCCGCCATCGGCCTGGTGCTCGTCCTCTCGGTCGACTGGTTCATCGGCATGGCCCGCGCCGTCGGCAACCTCGTCGGAAACTGCGTCGCCACCGTGGTCATTGCCGCCTGGGAAGGCGATCTCGACCGGCCGAGGGCCGCCAAGGTGCTCGGCGAGAGCGGCGACATGGCGGATTGAGGCGGACGGAATGGGAAGGCCACTCCCGCCACCCCGGCCCGGATATGGCGACATCGAACCTGCCTCTTGCCGAACGAGGGAGCGGCAACCGCGCATCTCCCTCGCCCGGGTGCTTCCTATGGCGTTTTGCGATTAGACGGAGTCATCCAAGAATCGCAAAGACGCGTCGAAACAAAGAGATAGAGCAAATAAGCGTTCACGCTTGAACGCGCTTTGCTCTAGGCCTTCGCGCCCGAGACTTTCACGCCCGGCGCCAGGGAGCGCAGGGCGTAGTAGATGACGCCCGCAATGGCGACGCCGAAGAACCAGCCATAGATGCCCCACCAGGCCGGAAGCCAGTTGGTCAGGTTGGGCAATATGGAGGAGAACAGCGCGCCGATGCCGGCCGCGATCAGGGCGTTGACATGCCAGCCGCCCTGGAAGCGGAATTCGCCATCCTCGCGGTAGAGTGCCTCGACGTCGATCTCGCCCCTGCGGATGAGATAATAGTCGACCAGCATCACCCCGAGGATCGGCCCCATGGTGGAGCCGATGACGCCGACGAAGCTGGCGGCGCTGCCTTCCCAGGGCGCGAAGGGATAGAGCACCAGGGCGATCAGGGCCGCGATATAGCCCCCCTTCTTGAAGTCGATGGCGCGCGGAAAGACATTCGCGAAATCGAAGGCCGGCGAGACGAAATTGGCCACGACATTGATGCCCAGCGTCGCCACCGCGAAGGTCAGCGCCGCCAGGAGCGCCAGGAACCAGCTGTCGAACTTCGCCGAGATCTGGTCGGGATGCAGCAGCACCTCGCCATAGACGTCATAGGCCGCGATGGTGGTGACGCCGGCCACCATGGAAAACAGCACCAGATTGACCGGCAGGCCCCAGAGATTGCCGGTGCGCACGGCCGCCTTGTCGGGCGCATAGCGGCTGAAATCGCAGAAATTCAGGTAAAGCGCCGAGAAATAGGTCACCCAGATCGCGGCGACCGCGAACAGCGAGGTCCAGGATCCGGGCGTGCCGGGCACGCCGGCATCCTTGGTCTTCTCCAGGAGGACATCGAGCGGAATATCGCTGGAAAAGGCGAAGCTGCCGGATTTGACGCATAGATAGATCGCCAGGATCAGCATCATCACCCATACCGCAGGCCCCGCCCAATCCTGGAAGCGGCGCACGGTTTCCATGCCCTTCTGGATGATCAGCAGCTGCAGGGCCCAGATCACCACGAAGCAGATCACTTCGAGCCCGGAATGGCCGAGGAAATGCACGTCGCGATGGAACTGGGCGAAGCTCTCCGAACGGATCAGCAGCGCGACGATGGCGCCGGAGGCGGCAGCCGTCTGGGCGCCATACCAGAAACAGGCCACGATGGCCCGCACCAGGGCTGGCAGATTTGCGCCCCAGATGCCGAAAGAGGCGCGCGCCAGCACGGGATAGGGCACGCCGGTTTTCACGCCGGCATAGCCCATCAGGTTCATCAGCGCGTAGATGACCAGCGAGCCGATGCCGATGGCCACGATGAAATTGACGAAGCCGCCACAGAACAGGAACAGGCTGGCGGCGAGATAATAGCCCCACAGGCTGTGCACGTCGGACGTCCAGACGTTGAAGATGCTGAACGGTCCCCAATTGCGGACTTTCGCCGGCGCCAGATCCTCGTTGTAGAGGTCGGGCGATGCCCCTTTGATCTCCATTGCCAACTCTCCTGCCCCTGCCTGCCGGAGGTTATCGCATGACGTTTGGTAATGTCCGGCGGCGATTCCATTCGTCATTGCCGGATCGAATCTTGATCCTGCATATCGCAGTCAGGGCTTTCGCAGGGGGCAAGTCAATCAAGATAAGAACAATAAGAACCGATATTTTGCCTGTACTGAGCATTCTCGATTGCCGCCCCGGCCAATACTGCTCGAACCGGAGGCAGGCTGCCCAATCGCGGACCACAGGCACGCCCATGGCCGTGGCAGGCCGGCAATAAAAAACCCACCGTCGCCGATCCGCGACGGTGGGCGGATTCAGGGCGGATGCTGTCTCAGCCGCGCTTGCGCGGCTTCTTCGGCTCGCCCATCACATAGGTCTCTTCGACCGCACGGTCGTCGCCCATGGTGATCAGGATGAAAAGTTCTTCGGGCAGGGTGGTCACCGTCTCCATGCGGTGCGCCATGGCGGGAGTCGCCCTGGCGTCGAGCACGACGGCATCGCATTCATGGCCCGGCTCGAAACTGCCGATCAGGTGATCGAGGCCGATGGCGATGGCATTGCCGCGCGTCATCGCATGGAACAGCGCCAGCGAATCCAGACGCTGGCCCTGCAATTGCAGCACCTTGTAGGCCTCGTTCATGGTCTGCAGCATGGAATAGGACGTGCCGCCGCCAATATCGGTGGCGACGCCGATGCGCACCGGCCGCCTGGGCTCGCGCATCGCCTTCCAATCGAACAGGCCGGAGCCCAGGAAGAGATTGGAGGTCGGGCAGAACACGGCCACCGCATCGGCATCCGCATAGCGCTGGCGTTCGCTCTCGGACAGATGGATCGAGTGCCCCATCAGCGACTTGCGGCCGAACAGCCCGTATTTCTCGTAGATCGCGGTATAGTCGGCGCATTCGGGATAGAGCCGCTTGGCGGTGGCGACCTCTTCCAGATTTTCCGAGATATGGGTCTCGACCAGGCAGTCGGGATGTTCGCGCGACAGGGCCGCCGCGGCTTCGAGCTGCTCGGGGGTGGAGGTGATGGCAAAGCGCGGCGCGATGGCATAGAGCTGCCGGCCCCGGCCGTGCCACCGCCCGATCAGGGCCTTGCTGTCATCGTAGCCGGACTGGGGGGTGTCGGTGAGCGCGTCGGGCGCGTAGCGATCCATCATCACCTTGCCGGCGGCCATGCGGGTGTTGCGGCGCTCGGACTCGGCAAAAAAAGCCTCGGCCGAGGCCGAATGCACCGAGCAGAAGGCGACAGCCGTGGTGGTGCCGTTGGAGAGCAGCTCGTCGAAGAAGAAGGCGGCGCCGCGCGCGGCATGCGCCGGATCTCCATATTTCTGCTCCTCGACGAAGGTATAGGTGTTGAGCCAGTCGAGCAGCTGGGCGGCCCAGGAGGCCACCACCTGGGTCTGCGGCAGATGGATATGGGGATCGATGAAGCCCGGCGTGATCAGCCGGCCCGAATGATCGTGGATCACGGCGCCGGCGGGAAGGGCCGGGCGCAGAGCGGATGTCTCGCCGACTGCCAGGATCCTGCCGCCGGCCAGGACCAGCAGGCCGTCCTCGATATAGCGCACGGCACCCGCACCATGCTCCTCGGGGCGCTCCACGAACCAGAGCAGGCGGCCGCGCAGGGCCGTATCCGCCCGCGAGATATCCTTCATCGTCACAACGTCGCTTCCTTCTGGCTGGCGCGCAGGGCGCCCGATCAGAGCAAAATGCGGTTCACCCTAACCGCCCCTTCTCTCTAACCTATTGTTTTTCACGCATTTTCTTTGTCGAAAAGTCTGTCAACTTTTCTGGAAAATGCTCTAAGGCGCCTTGCGATCAACGGGTCGGCCGGAATCGCAAAACGCCTCGAAACAAGGCGTCGGCACAAATGAGCGCCCAGGCGTGAACGCGCTTTGCTCGGGTGAAGACGCTGAGTCTTCAATGCGAGCATGAGCGTCGGTCCTGCAACTGCGTCAAGATCCATGGCCTAGCCCACCGATCGTGCGAGACATCATAACCATATCTTGGCCGGGCGATTGTCACATTTTATTGGGAAGTCCTTCATATGACGCCCGTCTACCGCTGCAAGGCCCGTCGGGAAATTATAAGTGCTACAAAGAGGCTCAAGCACCTTGCGGCCTGCCGGCATCGGCATGAAGCGCAAGGGCGCCCCGGCCAGTCCTCCGGATTGGCCTGGAAGCAACAATTGGTGCAGGCAGGCGTTCAAGCCGAACATGCCTTGTTCCGAAGCGAGCCCGACGAGGAGACCTTGGGAGGAAATTACCGGCGCAGGGAGGCCGGATCGACCCCTCCGATCAGATTCCGATCTCGCTCGAGATCGGCCGGGCTCCAGTCCCGGTTCCAGCCACTTGGCATGCTCGCCGCCGTGCATCCGTTCTCGGATCGCCAGTCGTCGGGCATGCAGTGATATGTTCGGGATCGGGCAATTCGCCTGGCTCGCTTCAGTGCCTTCATCGACTATGCTGCAGGGCCGGAAAGCCGGAAAGCCGGCCAAAAGACCTCGCCAAACCACACGGATGATCATGCGCCGAACCGTAAGATTCCTACTCAACGATCGCGAGTTCTCGCTGGAGGGCTTCGACCCTACGCTGACGCTGCTGGATTGGCTGCGCAACGAGCGCCGGCTCGTCGGCACCAAGGAAGGCTGCGCCGAGGGCGATTGCGGCGCCTGCACGGTGCTGATCGGCCGGCTGCGTAATCGCGAGCTGCGCTATGAAGCCATCAATGCCTGTATCCGCTTCGTGGCCACCCTCGATGCCTGCCACATCGTCACCGTCGAGCATCTGAAGAAGGCCAGCGGCGGCCTGCATCCGGTCCAGCAGGCCATGGTGGAGCTGCACGGCTCGCAATGCGGCTTCTGCACGCCCGGCATCGTGATGTCCCTGACCGCGCTGTGGCTCGGCGCCGCGCAGGCCCCCTCGCGCGAGCGCATCGAAGAAGCCCTCGCCGGCAATCTGTGCCGCTGCACCGGCTATGGCCCGATCATCTCGGCGCTCGACCGGGCCTATGAGATCGAGGCCTCCAGTGCCGATTCCCTCAATGTCGGCCGCGCCGAGGTCGCCCGAAAGCTGGCCGGCCTCGCCGACCGGGAGGTCATCGAGATTTCCGAAGGCGGCCGCAGGCTGTTCGCCCCCGCCACCGCCGATCAGTTCGCCGAACTCACGGCCGCTCATCCCGATGCCACCCTGGTTGCCGGCGCCACCGATGTCGGCCTGTGGATCACCAAGATGCTGATGCGTCCGGCCACCGTGATCGCCCTTGGCCGCATCGGCGAACTCGATCGCATCGAGGACAAGGGCGACCACTTGGTCATCGGCGCCCTGGTCTCGGTCAGCGACGCCCGCGCCGCGCTGGGCGGACTCGACCCGCAGATCGACGAACTCATCCGCCGCTTCGGCTCGGAGCAGGTGCGCAATGCCGGCACCATCGGCGGCAATGTCGCCAATGGCTCGCCCATCGGCGATTCCCCGCCGGTGCTGATCGCCCTCGGCGCCAGCGTGATCCTCCGGCGAGGCAGCGAGCGGCGCACCGTGCCGCTGGAGCAGTTCTTCATCGCCTATAAGAAGCAGGATCGCCAGCCGGGCGATTTCGTCGAGGCCCTGATCGTGCCCAAGCCCAGGCCGGGCACGCTGTTCCACGTCTCCAAGATCTCCAAGCGCTTCGACGAGGACATCTCGGCCGTGTGCGCCGCCTTCCGCCTCGAGCGGGACGAGGCGGGGCTGACCACCAACGCCGTGCTGGCCTTCGGCGGCATGGCCGCCACCCCCAAGCGCGCCGCCGCCGCGGAGGCGGCCCTTGCCGGCCGGGCCTTCGACGCCCAGGCCGCCGAGGCCGCGGCCCTCGCTTTGGCCAGCGATTTCAAGCCCCTCGACGACTGGCGGGCCAGCGCGCGCTACCGCTCGACGGTGGCCGCCAATCTGATCCGCCGTTTCCAGGCCGAGACGGCCACCGGTTCCGTTCACCGGGTTGCCGGCATCCTCCGGAGTGACGCCCATGCATAAGCCCGTCTTCGCTGCAAATCGCGATCAGGTCACCGGCGGCGTCTACCAATCCACCCGCCACGATTCCGGCCACAAGCATGTGGCCGGCGAGGCCCTCTATATCGACGACATGCCCGAACCGGCCGGCCTGCTGCACGCCGCCCTCGGCCTGTCGCATTGCGCCCATGGCCTGATCAAGGAGATCGACCTCTCGGCGGTGAAGGACAGCCCCGGCGTCGAGCTGGTGCTCACGGCCGCCGACATTCCCGGCGTCAACGACATCAGCCCCTCCAACCATCACGACGACCCCGTCTTTGCCGAGGGCAAGGTGATGTTCTGGGGACAGCCGATCTTCGCCGTGATCGCCCGCACCCGCAACGAGGCGCGCCTCGCCGCGGCCAAGGCCAGGATCACCTATGAGGAGCTGCCGGCGGTTCTCGACATCGCCGCCGCCCGCAAGAACGGCCAGGATTTCGTCGCCGAGCCGATGAGCCTCAACCGCGGCGATCTCGATGCGGCGATGGCCGCCGCCCCCCGGCGCATCAAGCGCTCGATGAATCTCGGCGGCCAGGAGCATTTCTATCTGGAAAGCCACATCGCCCTTGCCGTGCCGGGCGAGGACGGCGACGTCACCGTCTATTCCTCCACCCAGCATCCCAGCGAGATCCAGCACGCGGTGGCGCATGTGCTCGGCGTGCCGAGCAACGCCATCACCTGCGAGATTCGCCGCATGGGCGGTGGCTTCGGCGGCAAGGAGACCCAGGGCAACATTTTCGCTGCCATCGCTGCCCTGGCGGCGCGGCGCACCGGCCAGGCGGTCAAGCTCAGGCCCGACCGCGACGACGACATGGTCGCCACCGGCAAACGCCACGATTTCGTGATCGACTATGAGGTCGGTTTCGACGACGAAGGCCACATCCTGGCCGTCGACATCCTGTTCGCCGCCCGCTGCGGCTTCTCGGCCGACCTCTCCGGCCCGGTGACCGATCGTGCGCTGTTCCATGCCGACAACGCCTATTTCTATCCGGCCGTGCGCCTCAACGCCCAGCCCTGGCGCACCCACACCGTCTCCAACACCGCTTTTCGCGGGTTCGGCGGACCGCAGGGGGTGGTCGGCGCCGAACGCCTGATCGAGGAAGTGGCCTATGCCACCGGCAAGGATCCTCTGGAAATCCGCAAGCTCAACTTCTATGGCGGACCCGGCCGCGACCTCACGCCCTATCACCAGACGGTGGAGGCGGACCTCTCGGCGGAGATCATCGCCAAGCTCGAGGAATCCAGCGACTACCAGGCCCGGCGCGCCGAAATACGCGCCGAGAATCTCAGGGAGAATGCCCGCGGCGGCCCCTTCCGGCGCGGCATCGCGCTCACCCCGGTCAAGTTCGGCATCTCCTTCACCAATAGCTGGCAGAACCAGGCCGGCGCCCTGGTGAACGTCTATACCGACGGGTCGGTGAGCGTGAACCATGGCGGCACCGAGATGGGCCAGGGCCTCTACATCAAGGTGGCCCAGGTGGTGGCGCAGGCCTTCCAGATCGATCTCGACATGGTCAAGATCACGCCGACCACCACCGCCAAGGTGCCCAACACCTCGCCGACGGCCGCCTCCTCCGGCACCGATCTCAACGGCATGGCGGCGCTGAATGCCTGCAACAACATCAAGGAGCGCATGATCGCCTATGCCGTGGAAAAGCACGGCGTTCCCGCCGACCAGGTCGAGTTCCTGCCCGGCCGCGTGCGGGTGGGCAACCGCGAGATCGAGTGGCCGGACTTCGTCAAGGAAGTCTACAGCAACCGCATCCAGCTCTCCTCCTCCGGCTTCTATCGCACCCCCGACATCCATTGGGACCGCAAGGCCGGGCGCGGCCGCGCCTTCTACTATTATTCCTACGGCGCCGCCGCCTCGGAGGTCACGATCGACACCCTCACCGGCGAATACCGGGTCGAGCGCGTCGACATCCTGCACGATGTCGGTTCCTCGCTGAATCCGGCCATCGACATCGGCCAGATCGAGGGCGGCTTCGTGCAGGGCATGGGCTGGCTGACCACCGAGGAGCTGTGGTGGGACGACAAGGGGCGCCTGCGCACCCACGCGCCCTCCACCTACAAGATCCCGGTGGCCTCCGACCGGCCGCGCATCTTCAACATCGAGCTGCTCAACAAGCCCAACCACATGCCCTCGATCCACCGCTCCAAGGCCGTGGGCGAGCCGCCACTGGTGCTGCCGATCTCCGTCCTGCATGCCCTGTCGGACGCGGTGGCCAGCATCGGCGACTACAAGATCTTCCCCGATCTCGATGCGCCCGCCACGCCCGAGCGCGTTCTCTTCGCGGTCGAGGCGATGCGCGCCAGGGTGCGGGAGAGGAACGGAAGCCATGGTTGATCTCGAGATCGGCAAGCTTCTCGCCACGATCGAGGCCGATGGCCGCCAGGCCATCCTGGTCGAGATCACGGCGGCACTGGGCTCGACGCCGCGCGGCGTCGACGCGCTGATGCTGGTGACATCAGATGCGGTTGCCGGCACCATCGGCGGCGGCCATCTCGAGTTCCATGCCATCGACGTGGCCCGCTCCATGATTGCCGAAGGCAAAGAAGGATGGCTCTCCGAGGGCAGGGATGGCGCCGGCCCGGTCTCGCAGAGCATGGACCTGCCGCTCGGCCCGACGATGGGCCAGTGCTGCGGCGGCCATGTCACCCTGCGCTTCGAGCCAGTGACCGCCAGGCTGGCCGCCTGGCTCGGCGATCGCGAGGCAAAGCTCCTGGACGACAGGCCGCCGGTGCTGGTCTTCGGGCTCGGCCATACTGGCCGGGCGCTCGCGAGCATGCTTTCGCTGCTGCCCTTCGCCGTGACGCTGGTGGACGATCGCGCGGAGATGCTCGCCGGCCTGCCGGACACTTGCCGCGTGCGCCATCTGGAGGATCCGGCCGACGCCATCGCGGACGCCCCCGCCGGTGCCGCCTATATCATCCTCACCCACAGCCATGCGCTCGACTACCGCCTGACCGAGGCGGCCCTGGAACGCCGCGACGCCGCCTATGTCGGCATGATCGGCTCCAAGACCAAGCGCAAGCGTTTCGAAAGCCAGTTCCTGCGCAACAGCGGCACCCTCGCCATGCTCGGTGAATTGACCTGCCCGATCGGCGGCGCCGATGTCGACGACAAGCGCCCCGAAATCATTGCTAGCCTGACGGCGGCCGAGCTGGTGCGATGCTTCGCCCGGCGCGCGGCCAGGCTGCAACGGCCCGCCTGGGCTTCGGCCAAGGCGGGCATCGCGACCACGACCGGCTGACACCCGGTTTCATACCGGCCCCCGGCCAGAACCGTCCCTGGAATGTCCCTGAAGTACCCGGCGCTCTTCTCCCGCTCGCGGCGAGGATCGCCTCTGCACGCCCATGCCACAGCACTGAAATAGCCGTCGACACTCCGCTCAGGCCGGTGCGACGGCCGATCGTAACGATCAGGAGGGGAGATGTCTCAATGACGACGCTGACACAGACCAACGGGTCGGCAAGTACCGCCTCGGAAGGGACCTCAAGGGTCCATCCCGTCGACGAGGTCCTGCCGATCGCCAAACTGGCGACCTACGGCTTCCAGCACGTGCTGGCCTTCTATGCCGGCGCGGTGCTGGTGCCGATCATCGTGGCGAGCGCCCTCAAGCTCTCGCCCGAACAGCTCATCCACCTCATCAATGCCGATCTGTTCACCTGCGGCATCGCCTCCATCATCCAAGCGGTCGGCATCGGCAATATCGGCGTCCGGCTGCCCCTGCTGCAGGGCGTGACCTTCACCGCCGTGAGCCCGATGATCGCCATCGGCCTCGCCGCCGGCGGCGGCACCGAAGGCCTGCTTTCCATCTATGGCTCGGTGCTGGTGGCCGGCCTGTTCACCTTCGCCGTCGCCTCCCATTTCGCCAGGCTCACCCGCTTCTTCCCGCCGGTGGTGACGGGATCGGTGATCCTCATCATCGGTGTGGCGCTGTTGCCGGTGGCAGCCAACGATATCGTGGTGGGCAAGGGCCCGAACGCGATGCAGGACCCGGTCCTGCTCAAGAACCTCGCTTACGCCTTCGGCACGCTGGCGCTGATCGTCGGCATCCAGCGCGTGTTCACCGGTTTCATGCAGACGGTGGCGGTGCTGATCGGCCTGGTCGCCGGCACCCTGGTGGCCTGGGCCCTCGGCGATGCGCATTTCGGCGAGGTCGCCAATGCCGGCTGGGTCGGCTACACCTCGCCCTTCTATTTCGGCTGGCCAACCTTCTCGATCACCGCGATCCTGTCCATGATGGTGGTGATGATCATCACCATGGTCGAGACCACCGGCGACGTCTTCGCCACCGGCGAGATCGTCAAGAAGCGCATCGCCCCCGAGGATATCGGCCGCGCCATCCGCGCCGACGGCCTCGCCACCTTCATCGGCGGCGTGCTCAATTCCTTCCCCTATACCTGCTTTGCCGAGAATGTCGGCCTGGTGCGTCTCACCCAGGTCAAGAGCCGCTGGGTGATCGTCGCCGCCGGCGTGATCATGATCATCCTGGGTTCGCTGCCCAAGGCCGCGGCCATCGTCGCCGGCATACCGCATCCGGTGCTCGGCGGCGCGGCGCTCGCCATGTTCGCGGCCGTGGCCGTGGTGGGCATCCAGACGCTCAGCAAGGTCGATTTCAACAACCACAACAACATCGTGATCGTCTCGACCAGCGTGGGTCTCGGCATGCTGGTGACGGCGCAGCCCTTCGTCGCCAACGCCTTTCCGCAATGGGCCCAGATCATCTTCGGTTCGGGCATCACGCTGGGCGCCATCTCCGCCATCGCCCTGAACATCATCTTCAACCATGTCGGCAAGGTGCACAGCCCCGCCGTGGCCGGTCGCCCCGGCGGCACGCTGGTCACCCTGGCCGATGTCAACAAGATGAGCAGCGCCGAGTTCGCCAAGACCTTCGGCGGCCTGGTCGAGAACACGCCCTGGGTGCTGGAGCGGGCCTATGCGCTGCGTCCCTTCGCCGACACCATCGCGCTGCGTTCGGCCTTCCATGACGCGCTGCTCACCGGTTCGGCCGAGGAACAGCTGCAATTGCTGAACTCCTTTGCCGATCTCGGTAGCGAAGGCGACGCCGGCAATGTCTATCTGCTCGACCATTCCGATGCCGGCCTCGACAATGAGGACCTGGCCGAGGTCAACAAGCTGGCCGGGGCCTACCGCAAGCATTTCGGCTTCCCGCTGATCATCTGCGCGCATGAGGTCGAGCGCTATGAGCGGGTGCTGGCGAGCGGCTGGTCGCGCATGGCCAACTCGCCGACAGTCGAGCGCTCCTCCAGCCTGATCGAGATTGCCAAGATCGCCAATGTCCGCTTCGACAAGCTGGTGGCCAACGCCAATCCGATCGCGACCTCCCATCTGGTGCAATTGCAGGAGCGGTTCGCCTAGAGCAAAGCACGTTCAAGCGTGCGCGCTTCCTTGTTCCAACTCTTTGTTCTGACGCGTCTTTGCGATTCCAGGTGACTCCGTCTAGTCGCAAAACGCCATGAGGTGGACCGCGAAGAAGGCCCCCGGCACCGCCTGCCCGGGGCCTTTTGCATTTGTAACCTTCGCCTTGCAGGGGGGCTGCCCCGGCAGGGTTGTTTGTGACAGCCCGATGACGCATGGTCTGCCCGATTCACAATCGAAGGACCGGCACGTGGGTGACACCAAGAAGAAAATTTATGAATATTTGATCGAAGGAGCAACGTCTGGCCTCTCCGACGAGGCTCTCTATACGTATATCGTCGGGCGCGTCTCGAAGGCCAACAGCAAACGGATCGCCAGGGCAGGTTTCCTTGCCCTCAGCGACCCGACGTTGACTGATCGAAATGTCCTGAACACGATTTATGCTTTGGCCATCAAGCATAGGTTGGCCGACAGCAGCGCGGAAGAGGCCGAAGAGACAGCGGAAGAAAGGCCTCGCAAGCCCAAAGCTTCCGGTGCCAAAGCTTCCAACTCCAAGGCCGCAAGCCTGCCCTTGCCGGACAAGAAGCCCAAGAAATCCTGATCCCTCGCAGGCGCTGGGCCGGTCTTGGAAGGAGCCGGCTCAGCGTTCGTCGAGCTTCAGGGCCAGCCTGAGGGCCGCAAGGCTCTGTTCGGCGCCGTCCTTTTCCCAATAGCAGGTATGGGTGAAGAAACGGCGGAGATATCGCCGGCCCATGGTGACGGAGACATCCCGGACACCGTTGCCGAAATTCTCGCGGACCGGCCCCGAAATGATGTCGCCGAGAAGGATAGCCTTGGCCGGGTCGTAGATATTGGTCCAGCGCACCGCCGCGAACGGGGCGGCGTGATGCAGCCGCATCGCCGCCGCCGGATTGGACACGGAATAGGCGTAATCGCCGTCGGCCTCGACGGCCGGCGGCGAGGTCGGCAGGCGCCGCGCCTCCTTGTCCTCGGCCAGCACCTTGTCGTCGCGGGCCATCAGGAACTCGGCATGGGTGAGCGGGCTGCCGAGGGTGACGAGATCGGAGATCAGCCAGCTTTGTTTCACATCGGCCTGGGCATCGCGCAGGCAGCGGAAGAGAGCGTTCTGCTCCTTCTGGTATTTGTCGAGGCGTTCACGGTTCGAGGGATCGGCATCGAGGCCCGTCGCGGTCACCTTGAGCGCCGCCAAGGCGGCCGCCGCCTTGCTGCCCGGCGCGAATGTCCGCGCCGCGATCTCCTCGGCCCAGAGAATGCGGATGAGGTCATAGGCGATGATGCTGCCCAGGCTGTGGCCCACCAGGATGATGCGGTCATACTCGCCGCTCTTCGACAAGGTCCGCAGCAGCTCGAGCCCCCGCTTGCGGATCTCGCGGCGCGCCTGGATATTGGCGGGCTTGGCACGGACATAATGCGCCACGTCGCCGAAGGTGGCCACGACGGCACGCAGGAACAAGGCGCCGAAGAAGGTCATAACCCCGAGCGCGAGGTTGACACCTATCCCGAGCTTCCAATCCAGCATTTGAGCCAGGGCCTGCAGCCCGGCGAGGCCCAGCACGAGGAGGGTCAGGGTCCAGAGCAGCAGCCAGACCGCCCAGACGTCGGCGGGAACCTGGCTCGGCGAGCGGAACAACAGCGACATGAACCAATCGCGGATTTGCGCCGTGGTGTTGCTGGCCGTGAGATCGGCCCAGTAGAACTCGAAGAAATCGACGCGCGGCCCCCTGCCTCCCGACTGACCGCTGCCCGCACGGGTGGTGATGCGATAGAGCTCGTTGGAATCGTTGCGGGTATCCGGCTTCCACCAGACCGGATTTCCCGTATCCGGCGGATCGTACGGACGGCGCGCGTGGATGTCCGGATTGTCGGTCCAGACGGTTTTGACGAACCCCCGCAGCGTCGCCATGGGCATCTGCTCGCCCATGCCGTGCGTGAGAATGACGGCATTCTTGCGGTCCGGCATCATGCGCCCCCGACATCGAGACCCGGCAGCCTCCTCCGGCGCGGCCGCCCGGGAGACAATTAACGATCAGGCTCGTGACGGCTGCGTGAAGTGTTCAGGCCTGGTGGGTGATCCTGCCGTCGCAGATCGTCGCGACCGGACGCAGGGCCGCCAGCTCGGCTGCGGGCGTCGCCTCGATATCGCCGGAAAGGACGACGATGTCGGCGAGGTAGCCGGGCTTGAGCCGGCCCTTGCGGTCTTCCATGAACTCCACCCAGGCGCCTTCGCTGGTGTAGGCGGCGAGCGTCTCCGCCAGGCTGAGGCGCTGGTCGGGCATGCCGTCCTTCCAGGGCTGGCGGGTCATCGCGTCCTGGATGCAGGCCAGCGGCGACAGCGGCGAGACCGGCCAGTCCGTGGCGAAGACGATGCGGGCGCCGGCATCCTTCAGGGTCCGCCAGGCGAAGGCGAGCGGCCAGCGCGCCTCCCCGATGCGGCTGAGATAGGGCTCCAGGGGCAGGCCTGCCGAACCGGGCGGATGCGTGGGCTGCATGGAGGCCACCGTGCCGAGTTCGGCAAACCGCCCGATATCGTCGGGATGCACCACCTCGATATGCTCGATGCGATGCCGGCTGTCGCGCGGCCCATTGGCCTTGCGGGCGGCTTCGTAGCCGTCGAGCACGATGCGCACGGCGCCGTCGCCGATGGCATGCACGGCGACCTGCAGGCCAAGCCTGTCGGCCTCGACCGCGACGTGGGCAAAATGCTCGCCCGTGAACAGCGGCTCGCCCTTCCAGCCGGGCTGGTCGGCGTAGTCGTCCACCATCACGGCGGTGCCGGATTCGGTGACGCCGTCGACGAAGACCTTGACGAAATCGCAGCGCAGCCTGTCGCTGTCGAAGCGCCGGCGCCAGCTTGCCGCCTTCGCCTCGACCATGCCGAGATCCATGAAGTTCTTCATGTGGAAGGGCATGCGCACGCGCACCGGCAGGCCATGCTCGCGCTCGATCTCCTCCAGGATCTCGAGCTGGTAGAGATTGCCGTCCATGGCCTGCACGCTGGTGAGGCCGAGCTCGGCGCAATAGGCCAGGCCCCGGCGGATCAGTGCGAGATCGGACGCCCGCTCCTCCGGCGTGACATGGTCGGGATCCCCGCCCGTGCCGATGCCCAGATGGTCGCGCCCGGCGGTGATGCCCATTTCCGCCACCGGATCGATGGCATTGGCTTCCTTGAGCTCGCCGGTGGCCAGGCCGTCCTTACCCATGACGATTTCGTTGCCCACCCCGACGTCACGCCCCTCCAGGATGCCGGCCGCCTTCAGCGCGGCCGTGTTGGCCCAGGCGGTGTGGCGGTCTGGCGCCAGCATCAGGAAGGGCCGGTCCGGCAGGATGGCGTCGAGATGGTGGCGGCTGACCTTCTCCGTGTCGGACAGGATGGTGTAATCGGCCGACAGGCCGACGAGGAGGCCGAGATCGGGATTGGCGGCGGCATAGGCGGTGACCGCCTCCTTGAGGGCCTCGAAGCCCTTCACCCCGAACAGGGAAAGCTGGGTCAGGGAAACCGAGCCGCCGAAAATATGCATATGGGCCTCGTTGAAGCCCGGTAGCACGGTGCCGCCGCCGGCATCGATGCGCCTTGTGCCTTCCTCCGCCAGGGCCAGGATCTCGCTGTCGCTGCCCACGGCGAGCAGCCGGTTGCCGGCGACCGCCAGGGCCTGCGCGCGCGGCCGCTCCTCATCCATGGTGAGAATGCGGGCATTGTGGATGATGAGATCGGCCTGCGGCATGCGCGCCCCCCGGAATTCCGCCGTTGCAAATGTGGCGGGCAAGAGAGCCTATTCCGGCAGGCCGGGCAAGCGGGCGAGGGGCCGCGCGCCTGCCGCGTTTTGGCGCATGTCTCCCCTGCACCCATCGGGACGCAGCCCGGTTGAGCACCCCGGTGGATGCCTTTATTGGTAAGAGCATTCGCGCCGTCTTGCCGATCCCGGCTGCCCCTGACTTTCCTCCATTTCGAATCGAACATTATTTGACCGACAGATCCTTTGAGAATCAGCTCCGGCATTCTGCGGGCTCCCAGGACCTTCATCAGGAGCTTCATCCGTCGCCGGGAGAGCCTCTCATCGATGTCGAGGAGGGGCCGGAGCCCGGCGGAACGAGCATCGCGGCACACATCCTGCTCGGCGTCAGCCTGGTGCTGATTGCCGCCAATCTCAGGGCGGTATTCTCCAGCCTGTCGACGGTGCTTCCCGAGATCGTGCGCGACACCGGCCTCAATGCATTCTGGTCGAGCGTGCTGACCACGCTGCCGGTGGTCTGCCTCGGCGTCTTCTCCTTCCCGGCTCCCAATCTGGCGCGGCGCTTCTCGGCCGAGCGCGTCATCCTGGCCTGCATGCTGGTCATCGCGCTCGGTACCGGTCTGCGTGGATTTGGAAATGCTCCTTTCCTATTTCTTGGCTCCTTCCTGGCCGGCGCCGGCATCGCCATGATCAACGTGCTGCTGCCGGGTCTGGTCAAGCGCGACTTCCCCAGGCGGATCGCCCTGATGACGGGGCTCTACACCATGGCGCTGTGCGGCAGCGCGGCCGCCGCCGCGGCCTTTACCGTGCCGCTCGAAAAGGCGCTGTCGGGCAACTGGCCTGCCGCGCTGGCCCTATGGGGCGTGCCCGCATTCGCAGCCGCCCTGATCTGGGCGCCGCAAGCCCTCGGAGCGGGCCACGACCATGCGTCCGCCAGGCCGGCAGTCAAGGGGTTGTTCCGCGACAGGCTCGCCTGGAAGGTCACGCTGTTCATGGGCCTGCAATCGGCCATGGCCTATATCGTCTTCGGCTGGATGGCGCCGATGCTGCGCGATCGCGGCATGGAAGGCACCAGTGCGGGGCTTCTGGTGTCCGGCTCCGTGGTGGTGCAGATGCTGGCCTGCCTGGCGACGCCGCCCTTGGCCATGCGCGGGCGGGACCAGCGCCTGGTCTGCCTTGCGCTGCTCGCCTGCGGCGCCGTCGGCTTTGCCGCCTGCTATTGGCTGCCTTTGTCGCTCGCCTGGATCGGCGCCATCCTCTGCGGCATGGGCCAGGGCGGTCTGATCGCGGTGGCGATGACGCTGATCATCCTGCGCTCGCCCGATGCGCATGTCGCCGCCCGCCTGTCCGGCATGGCGCAGGGCTTCGGCTACATCATCGCCGGCTTCGGCCCGCTGCTTGCCGGGCTGCTGCGCGGCATCACCGGCAGCTTCGCCGCGCCGACGCTGCTGTTCATCGCCTTCGCCCTCCTCGCCGCCTGGAGCGCCCTGGAAGCCGGGCAGGACAAGGTGCTGCAGGTCGAGAGCTGAGTGTAAGTCCTTCTCCCCCTGCGGGAGAAGGTCCCGGCAGGGGGATGAGGGGTGTTGGCGCATCCCTCGTAGAAGTCGAGTTTCTCCCCTCATCCGCCCCTTCGGGGCACCTTCTCCCCCACGGAGGGAAGGCTGTCGCACTCAAGCCTGCCCGCTCGCGATCAAGCCCGACAGTGGCCGGTTCTGCCGTTCGACCTGGGCTTTCAGCGCATCCAGCGGCATCGCCTCGTCCTTGGCGAATTCGATGAACATCAGGTTGAGATTGTTGAAGAACATCTCCCCGACCGCCGCCGCGTCCACATCCGCACGCACGGCGCCGCGCTTCTGCAGGGTGAGCACCAGGCTGGAAACCTGCCCGCAGAGCCGCCGGTCGAGTTCGGTGTAACGTCGGCTGAACGGGCTGTCCGGCTGCTGGATCGACAGCGCCATGGCGACCCGCCACATCTCCTTGGAGAGATAGACCAGGGAATGATCGTAATATTGCGCGATCAGGGCCTGCAGGGCCGCCTGCACGGTCGGCGGCGGATTGGCCACGATCCGGCGGCCGGCCTCCAGCACTTCCTCCACCTCCATGGTGACGGCGGCGAGCAGGATGTCGCCCTTGTTCTGGTAGTAATTGTAGAGCGTGCCCACCGAGACCTCGGCGAGGTCGGCGATATCCTCGATCCTGGCGCTGTCATAGCCCCCTTCGCGGAAGAGGCGGGTGGCGGCCTCGAGAATGCGCCGGTTCCTGTCCGCCTTCTGCTTTGCGCGTAATCCCGCCATGCCGCATCCTCTGAACGTATTCTAAAATTGATATTGACTTAAAAAATGAACTCACTCAATTTCTTTATTAGAGCACCATCAAGACGTGCCGCCAGCCAGAGGTATGCCATGACATCGCCCGCAAGCCGCGCCCCCGCGCGCCGTCTCCTCCTCGCCTCCGTTCTCGCCGGCGCGGCCGGCCTCTCTGCCGCCGCTTCCGCCCGCGCCGAGGACCAGCTCAACGCCCTCGTCTGGTGCGACCATACCGATCCGGCCCTGATCGAGCCGTTCGAGAAGGCCAACAACGTCAAGGTCAACCTGAAGACCTATGAGGGCACCGGTGCGGGCCTTTCCATCATCGCCCAGTCCCGCCCGGGCGACTGGGACGTGCTGGTGATCGACGCCATCGACGTCAAGCGGGCCGTCGACCAGAACCTCCTCGCCGAAATGCCGGCCGATGCGCTGCCGCTCGCCGATACCTTCCCGGAAGTGCGCATGGAGGCGCAGAACAGCAAGGACGGCAAGATCTACGCCGCCACCGAGAAGTTCGGCTACAACACGATCTCCTACGACAAGACCAAGGTCGACCCGAAGGACATGAAGGACCTCAGCGTGATGTGGTCCGACAAGTATAAGGGCCGTATCGCCATCTATGACTACTACATGCCGGTGATGGGCCTGGTTCAGGTCGGCCTCGGCAAGAAGACGGCCGAGTTGTCGGAGGCCGACCTGCCGGCCATCCAGGACAAGCTTGCCGCCATGAAGAAGGTTTCCAAGCAGGTCAGCGAGGTCACCGCTTCGCAGACCGCGCTCGCCACCGGCGAAGTCGACATCCTGGTCGGCGGCGGCGAATGGATCACCGCCGCGCTCGCAGCCGAAAAGCCCAATCTCGACTGGACCGTGCCGGACCAGGGTGCCGTACGCTGGGCGCAGTCCATCGGGGTGATGAAGGATTCCGCCCACAAGGACCTCGCCCTGAAATTCGTGCAGTACATTCTCAGCCCGGAAGGTCAGGCGCGCCTTGCCACCTCCTCCTGCTACTGGGCGATGCCCGCCAACAAGAAGGCCGGCGACCATCTGACCGATGCCCAGAAGACGGCGCTGCGCTGGAACGACCAGGCCGGCTATCTCGCCAAGGCCCAGCTCTATCCCGCGCCCAATGCCGAGCTCGACAAGAAGATGCAGGATGCCTGGACCGACATGATGCAGCAGTGAATTCTTTCCGGGTGCGCGGACGTAGCCGCGCAATGGGCTTTGCCGATTGTCGCGACGGCCGCTCTTGGAAGCGCTACGCTCGCGGATAGGAAGAGCGGACGGGACGTCCGCGCACCCGGGATAAGGGATCGACCATGACCGCATCCAGCCTCGAGGCGGCCGAGCGCCGCAAGGCCTGGGGCTTCGTCCTGCCGGCGCTGGGCTGGACGCTGGCCTTCTTCGTCGTCCCCTTCGCCTTCATGGCGGCGATGAGCCTGTGGTCGCTGCAGGGCGGCCAGATCATCCAGAGCTGGAACCTGAACAATTACCTCGCCTTCTTCCAGAAGGAATCCCTGCTCAAGGGCCTGGTCAATTCGCTGGAGATCACGGCTATAGTGACCGTGCTCTCCGTGCTGCTCGCCTATCCCCTCGCCTGGATCATCGCCGAGCGCGTGCCCAAGCGCTATCAGCGCCTCGCCCTCATCCTGGCCGTGCTGCCGTTCTGGACCTCCTATGTGGTGCGCTCCTACGCCTGGCTGCTGGTGCTTTCCAAGGCCGGCGTGATCAACCAGGCCCTGCTGGCGCTCGGCGTGATCGCCGAGCCGCTCGATCTCGCCTCGACGCGCACCGCCACCGTGATCGGCTTCGTGCATTTCTTCGTGATGCTGCTGACGCTGACCGTCTACGCCAATCTGATCCAGCTCTCCCCGAACTATCGGCGGGCCGCGGCCGATCTTGGCGCCAACGGCCTGCAGACCTTCTGGCATGTGGTGCTACCGCTCACTTTGCCCGGCATCATGACCGGTGCTTTCCTCACTTTCGTGCTCTGCATCGGCGACTACGTCACCCCGCAGATCCTCGGCGGCAACAATGAGCTGGTGCTGCCGCAGATCATCATGCTGCAGCTTGGGCGCCGGGCGGATCTGCCCATGGCCGCCACCCTGTCGATCGTGCTGATGGCGGTGGTGACGCTGGCCTATGTCGCCTGCGCGCGCTGGCTGAAGATCGAGAGGGCCTGAGCATGACGCGCAAGACCCTCGCCGATATGCTCAGCGGCCTCTATGCCGTCGCGATCTTCGGTTTCATCTTCCTGCCGGTGGCGGTGCTGGTGCTGTTCTCCTTCCAGGACGGCCGCCTGCCGGTGCCGCCCTTCAACGGCGCCTCCCTGCAATGGTACCGGGCGGTTTTCGCCGACGGCAAGCTGATGGCGGCCATGCTCAATTCGCTCCTGGTGGGCATCGGCTCCTCTATCGTCGCCTGCCTCCTCGGCTTTCTCGCCGCCTATGCGCTGGCGCGCTACAGGCTGCCCGGCTCGGCGCTGCAGCGCGGCCTTCTGATCGCGCCCATGACGGTGAGCTATCTCATCATCGCGCTCGGCCTGCTGACGGTACTGAACGCCCTGCATCTGCCGCTCTCGCTGTGGACCGTCGGCATCGGCCATGTGGTGATCAACCTGCCGCTCTGCTTTGCCATTATCTATTCCTCGATGGGCGACCACCACATCAACATCGAGCGGGCGGCCCGCGACCTCGGCGCCAGCGACATCAAGGTGATGGCGTTGGTCACCGCCCCGATGCTCGCCCCCTCGATCCTCGCGGCCTTCTTCCTGTCCGTCACCTTCAGCTGGGACGAGTTCATCATCGCGTTCCTGCTCTCGCGTTTCGACGTCACACTGCCCGTCGAGATCTGGAACCTCTTGCGCTCCGGCCTCAATCCCAAGACCAACGCCATCGGTTCGCTGGTCTTCCTCATCTCCATCCTGGTGCTGGTCGTCGTCGAACTCGCCGTCTTCGGAAGGGCCAAAAAATCATGACCGCCTCGGTTTCCGTCCGCAACGCCAGCAAGACCTTCGGCGCCTTCACCGCCCTCGACGACGTCTCGCTCGAGATCGCGGCCGGCGAGTTCATCGTGCTGCTCGGACCCTCCGGCTGCGGCAAGACCACGCTGCTCTCGATCCTGGGCGGTTTCCTGACGCCGACCTCCGGGCAGGTGCTGATCGGCGGCAAGGACATGACGAACGTGCCGCCGGCGCGGCGGCCGACCACCACCATGTTCCAGGACTATGCCCTCTTCCCGCATATGCGCCTTATCGACAATGTCGGCTTCGGCCTGCGCATGCGCGGCATGGGGCGGGCGGAGCGCGACGAGAAGGCGCTCGGCTATCTCGGCCTGGTCGGCCTCGACAAGGCTGTCGCGAAGAAACCGCATGAATTGTCCGGCGGCCAGCGCCAGCGCGTCGCCCTCGCCCGGGCTCTCGCCGTCGATCCCGACGTGCTGCTGCTCGACGAACCGCTCGGGGCGCTGGATCTCAAGCTACGGCGCCAGATGCAGGACGAATTGAAGGCGATCCAGAAACGGGTCGGCACCACCTTCGTGCATGTCACCCATGACCAGGAGGAGGCGATGGCCATCGCCGACCGCATCGTGGTGATGAATTCAGGCCATGTCGAGGATGTCGGCCCGCCCGCCACGGTCTATATGCGGCCGCGCTCGCTGTTCTCGGCCGGCTTCATGGGCGAGGCCAATTTCATTGCCGGCGAGGTCGCTGATCTGCGGGGTAATCAGGCCCGCATCGACACCGCCCTCGGCAGCCTCGTGCTGCCCAGCGCCGGCTTCACCACGGGCGAGCCCCGCAGGCATGGCTCGGTGACGCTGTGCATCCGGCCGGAGCATTTCCGCCCGGAGGCAGGCGAGGCGGGTCCGACAATCTCGCTGGGCGAGGCCAGGGTCACGGGCGGAGCCTTTTTCGGCACGCATTACCGCTGCCATCTCCAGCCGGCGGCCGGGCCGGCCCTGGTGGCCCATCTGCCGCAATCGGCCAGACTCTCCGAAGGCCAGTCCCTGTCGCTTGCCGTCAAGCCGGATGATGTGGTGATCTTGCCCTCACGGGAAGTGATTGCTCACCCCATTTGAGAGGTCGCGCAACGCGACGAACCAAATGCAGGAAAACGCCCGATGCAGCGGATCAGCCCCGACAAATGGTATGAGGTACGGCGTCTTGCCGACGACGTCACCGCCATCGGCGAGCCCTATATCCAGGAATTCTACCGCTGCAATATCTGGCATGTGCGCGGGCGCGACCGCGACATGCTGATCGACAGCGGCATGGGCGTCGTCTCGCTGCGCGAATGGGTGCCGCTGGTGACCGAGCGCGACCTGATCGCCGTGGCGAGCCACACCCATTTCGACCATATCGGCTGCCATCACGAGTTCGAATGCCGGGCCGTCCATGCCGCCGAGGCGGACCTCCTCGCCAATCCGACCCGGCAGAACACCCTGGCCGATCCCTATGTCACCGATGGGATCTTCGATGCCCTGCCGCCGGAGCCCTATTGCTCGGCCTGCTATGCGGTGAAGCGGGCGCCGGCCACCCGGATTCTGGAAGACGGCGACGTCATCGACCTCGGCGACCGCGTTTTCGAGGTCATCCACACGCCGGGCCATTCGCCGGGGGGCATCGCGCTGTGGGAAGCACGCACGGCGACGCTGTTTTCCGGCGACATCCTCTATGACGGCCCGCTGATCGAGGACACCTATCACGCCAATGCGCAGGACTATGTGGCCTCGATGGAACGGCTGCTGCGCCTGCCCGTCCGCATCGTGCATGGCGGGCATTTTCCAAGCTTCGACGGCGCACGCTACCGCCAGCTCATCCGCGCCTGGCTGGAAGGCAAGGGCAGGACTGTGCCGCCGGCCTGACGCTTCAGGCCACCCGCAGGATTCGGCCTGGGAAGTCGGTGAACACGCCGGCGACCCCCAAGGCGAACAGTTCCCGTGCCCGTTCGGCGGTATTCACGGTATAGGACAGCAGCGGGCGCCCGGTGGCCTTATAGGCGGCGATGCTCTCGGGCGTCTCTTGTTCATGATCGAAATTGATGGAGGCGGCGGCCACCCTGTCGGCGATATCGGCCCAATCGGCCGGCCGCTCCCAGATCAGATAGCCGCGCGGCAGATGCGGGGCGAGATCCCGGGCCGCTTCCAGGCTTTCGACCGAGAAGGACGAGAGAACCAGCGGCGCCCCGATCGGTCCGAAGGCATCGATCGTCTTCAAGGCAATTTCGGCGGTGCGGACATCGGTGCCGGGCGAGGGCTTGATCTCGACATTGAGGCCGAGTTCCAGTTCCTTGCACAAGGCAAGCACGGACGGCAGGTCCGGAATGCGTTCGCCGGCGAAGGGGCGGCCGAACGGCGCGCCGGCATCGAGAGCCTGGAGCTCCCGCCAGGTGAGATCGATGACCGGCCCGCGGCCCGTGGTGGTGCGCTCCAGCGTATCGTCATGAATGACGACGGGCACCTCGTCCTTGCTGAGCTGCACGTCGATCTCGACCATCGCAACGCCGAAGGCCGCAGCGCAGCGGATCGATTCGAGCGTGTTCTCCGGCGCATGCGCGGCGGCGCCGCGATGCCCGATGACACGGGGGAGGGTGAGGGGCATCGCCGGTCTCCAGAAGCAGATCGAGAGGATCACAAGCTCCATGGCCCGAAGCGCCGGCAATGGCAAGGTCACGAACTTTGCTGCCCCCACTTCTTCGCGCGGAGACAGGCAGAATGATACCGGCATCCCCGCATTCGATGGAATGCGGGGATGCAATTTTGGCTCAGATTTTCGGTGAGAGACGGTCCTATGGACCAAACCCGAATCCGCTGGTTCACCCCCCGGAGAACGCCAGCCTGGAATCTTGGGTCACGAGACGACTGAATGAACTCTAGCGGTACCGGATCCGCCGGGTTGAACCACCTCGGAAAGCCTACACTGCAATTCGGTCGTCAGGCCCTTGAGGCGGTTCGGAAGGGAGGCTCAGCCGGTTATTCGCTCGGCAGGCCGAGTGCGGCCGCGACGCGGCGCAGATGGGCGGGGCTGGCATTGTTGCCCAGTTCGAGGTCTTCTATCTCATCGACCGTGAGACCGCAGGTGACCGCGAGGTCCTCCCTGCTGTATCCCTTTGCTTCACGAACCTGCCTGAAGAGGTCCGCACCGACGGGCACCGAGGAGGTGCAGGTCTGGGCAAGGGTATGATCGCTTCCGGTATGGGACATGTAAATCCTCCTTGTTGAGAACCGGGGAAATGGATTTTGTATTTGTCTCCCGTCCTGGATGGTGAAGGCGGCACAACATGCCTTCCAATTAACGATTTGCCAAGTATCGGTCTGCGCGACATGTGCATTGCGAGCACACAACTGCGGGAGGGACTACTTAAGTTACTGTTTCAGCTTTGCAATATCGATCAAACACGGAAAAAGGCCTTGGAAGAACGGCGCTTTCCTTAGGTATTGCCTTTGATCAGTCTTGGTTGGAACAGAAGCGAATCAGGCATTTCGACTGACGGCGGGATGCACCCCGCCTGCCACTGCTATCGGGCGCGGATAGTGACAGCTCATGCCCGTGAGATCAAGCCTCGTTTGCAGGCGCTTCCGGCGGGGCGGATCCCGCGTTTCGGCTCGATTGCCTGCGACGGCAAAAGAGCTTTCGAAACAAGGCGCTGGAGCCAAGGGGCTCTCACGCATGCACGCGCCTCGAGCGAGCACCGAGATAACGGCGGATGGGGACATCGTAGCAGTAATGCGCCAGCAAACTGCCGATGATCGCGACGACCGCAACGATGGGAGCCTCGACATAGAAATTCTGCGCACCGAAGAAGGAGCGGTATAGGCCGTTGATCCAGCAGAAGATCGGGAAATGCAGGCAATAAAGCGGGTAGGATACCGTGCCCGCCACCGAGCAGAAGGAGGCGAGCCCGCCCGAACACTGAAGCCTGGCGCCCACGACCACCAGGGCGGGCGAGAGCAGTGCGACCCAGGTGAGCTGCACGACCCGCGGCAGTTCGGTCGGCCAGAAGAACAGGACGGCCATCGCACCGACCAGCAGCCAGAAGGTCACCGTCCATCCCCGCCACGCCGGCAACCTGTCCCGCATCTGATAAAGCACGATACCGATGAAGAACGAGGCTCCGACACGCGGGAAGCCAGCCAGGAAGGTGTTCGGGGTATCCCCACCCAGGCCGGTGACCACCAGGACGCACAGGCAGGCCAAGGCAATGGCGGCGGCGACCTTCTCCAGATTGGTGTGCCGCAGGCGCCACCACACCAGATTCGCGGTGAGTTCGAGCAGGATGGTGTATTGTGGAGCGTTCAGCGGGAAGAAGCTTGGTCCTCCGATCTCGGCGGGAGCGCTGAAGTTCGGCAGGCTGAAGGTGGAGAGCATCAGCGCATTCAGTAGTTCGGCATAGGGCACCGGCGCATGCTCGAAGGCTCCGCGGGCGACCAGGTAGGAGGCGCTGATGACGAGGGCGAGCACCGTCAGCGGCAGCAGGCGCAGCAGACGGACGCGCAGAAATTCGAAACTGTCCATGCTGCGGGCCTGGCCCATATAGGCATAGGACAGCACATAGCCACTCAGGCAGAAGAACAGGTCGACTGCCAGATAGCTGTTCCTGGCGATCCAGGGCACGGCCAGCCAGCTGCCGAGATGGATCAGCATCACGCAAAATGCAGCGAAGCCACGTAACCCGTCGAGCAGCAGGAAATGCGATTTGGCAGCCTGGTTGCCGGGGACCACGGAGTAACGCTGCATCCTGACCTCGTCCTGTGCGGAGCAATAAGCGTTCATGCCCGAACGCCCACTGGCTCCAACTGTTTGTTTTCACGCGTCTTTACGATTCGCGGAGCCTCCTTGAAACAGGGGAGGCTCGAGGGCCATTGGCCCTGCCGACAATGGTTATGGGGCCGCATGGGCGGGCTCGGCCAGCGTCTCGTCGCTGCCGGCTACATTCCCATCCGACCGGCCGAGTTTCATTGCCGGCGCAAATTCCTTCCGGCTACGATCTCCACCATAACGCAAAGGAATTCTTGCACACGATTCCAATAATTGCAACATATCCCGCCAATAGCAAACTCAATGGCGTAAAACTTTATTTAGACACATGGACATTAATTCGAAATTACTAAGGAGGATATTTAATACATATTCAAAAATTTGTTTTATTTAGGAAATGAACATGGCAATTCAGTCAAAATTAACGATATGCAACGCGACCGTACCAACGGGAAACCCGAGCCGAGACAGAAAGTCTCCACGCTGCTCCGCATGCATCCAACAAGTAATGGTGTCCCTGCCCTCTGCCGCAGGCAGCGCTAAAGCTTGCGCGCCCTTTCGCGGGGGCGCGCATCCAAGAAACTGAAAAGATGCCGGTTTGCCGAATTCCCTGCAGCATCGGTCCTTATGTCGCGAATATTTGATATCGCGGACATTTGTGGCAGTCGGCATCCGCCTTTCGGCTCGGTGGCCTACAGTGTTTTCCGATTCCACTGGATCGGAAAGACGTGTCTATCTGTTGGGAATCATGAACGATATTCGATCCGGCGTGATCGGACACCGCTCTAGAAGTAACGGGCGAGATTGCGGCGTATGCGGTCCAATGGATTAACCTGATCGCCAGGGCTTTCAAAAACCTGCCCGGTTATCGTCTCATAGGCCTGAATATAGACCTTCGAGGTTTCGGCAATCAGTTCCGGAGGGATGGCAGGGATCGCTTCCTTATAGGGATCGCAGCGGGCGGCCACCCAGTTGCGCACGAAATCCTTGTCGAAGCTTTCGGGCTTTTCACCGGCAGCAAAACGCGCCGGATAGCTGGCGGCAAACCAGTACCGGCTGGAATCGGGCGTATGAATTTCATCCGCCAGGATGATGCGCCCCTCCCCGTCGGTGCCGAATTCATATTTCGTATCGGCCAGGATCAGCCCCTTCTCCCGCGCCATGGCCTGGCCGCGGGCGAACAGCGCGAGGGCATAACCGGACACTTCCTCCCATTGCCGGGGGGTGAGCAGACCCTTGGCGATGATCTCGTCGGCGGAAAGCGGCTCGTCATGCCCGCCGTCGAAAGCCTTGCTGGTGGGGGTGATGACCGCCTGCGGCAAGGCCTGGTTGTCGCGCAGCCCGTCGGGAAAGCGCGTGCCGTACATTTCGCGCTGGCCCTGCTTGTAGAGGGTCAGGATGGAAGTCCCCGTCGTGCCCGCGAGATAGCCGCGCACCACGATCTCCACCGGCAGGATCGTCAATCTCCGCCCGACCACGACATTGGGATCGGGATAGTCGAGCACATGATTGGGGCAGATGTCGCCGGTATGTTCGAACCAATAGCGTGCCGTCTGCGTCAGCACCTGCCCCTTGCCGGGAATGCTGGCGATCGCTCTGTCGAAGGCGCTCAGGCGGTCCGTGGCGATGATGATGCGGCGCCCATCGGCAAGATCATAGTTCTCCCTGACCTTGCCGCGATAGTAATTCGGCAATTCCGGAATGAAGGCATCTTGCAGAGCGGCAATATTTGGCATGGGAAGACCGTGTCGAGGCATGGGAAAGCCGCTTATGACATGGCCAGCCCGTCATGTCACACCCGCAGGCAGCTCCGGGCGATTCCCGGACGTCGGGGCCAAGGGGCGATTCCAGGGTTCAATTCGCCCCGGAGTTCTGCTATTATCATGGGCAACGGATCGCGGGGAACCGGATCCGTTTCGATGACTGAGCCCATAGACTCAGCCAGGACAGGTCAGACCAGTCCATGAGGCCTCAGGCCTATCGAACGCCGGATGACTAGGCGCGACTTTGGCGGCTTCAGAGCAAACCGCCCCTTTCCTTCCTCCTCCCCGCCATCCTTGCATTCGCTAGAGCAAAGCGCGTTCAAGCGTGAACGCTAATTTGCTCTATCTCATTGTTCTGACGCGTCTTTGCGATTCTTGGTGACTGCGTCTGATCGCAAAACGCTATAGGTTTGCCCGCCGCGCGGTCCGTTCCCACGCCGGCGGCTGCCGCTCGCACCAGCCCTTGGCGGCCGTCCCGCAAAACTCACCTGCCGTCATTTTCCATCACGCAGGCCCGCCGTTGGAGACCTGCAGCCAGTCGCCGTTCAACCAAAGGAGCCCGAGACGATGATCTCAGCCGCCTATTGCCGCCTCATGGCAAGGTACAACACCTGGCAGAACACCTCCCTGGTCACGGCCGCCGATGGGCTCACCCATCAGGATCGCTGGAAGGACCGCGGCGCCTTCTTCCGATCGATCGCAGCGACGTTGAACCATCTCTACTGGGCCGATGCCCTGATCCTGCAGCGCTTGAAGGGAAATGAGCACCCGGAGGACCACATCGAGCACTCGCTCACGAGCCCATCGGATTGGGACGAGTTCAAGACGCTCCGTTCGCGCCGTGACGAAGAGATCGAGGCGTGGGCAGCCCGGCTGCTCGACGCGGATCTCGCCGGCATGGTCGCCTGGCGTCCCGGTGAAGGTTCAACGCGGGTCGAGAAGCCAAGGGCTCTGTGCGTCATGCAACTCTTCAACCATCAGACCCACCACCGCGGCCAGATCCACGCGATGCTGACGGCAGCAGGGACGCTGCCGGGGCCGACCGACCTCGAGATGCTGCCATAGCCAACCGGCCCTCGCCGCAGCCGGGCGTCCGGTCCAGGGTGAAGATCCGCTTCCGGCGGAGCGGATCTCGACTTTTCGAGAAATTGCGCCGGGCGTGCGGCTCAGGCGTCGACCTGGGCCGTCAGCGCATTGTCCTGGATGAATTCGCGGCGCGGCTCGACGATGTCGCCCATCAGCTTGGTGAAGATGTCCTCGGCCTCGACCACTTCCTTGACCTGCACCTTGAGCAGGGAACGGACATTGCGGTCGAGCGTGGTCTCCCAGAGCTGGTCGGGATTCATCTCGCCGAGGCCCTTGTAGCGCTGGAGCGACAGGCCCTTGCGGGCAGCGTTGGTCAGCGTCTCGAACAAGGCAACGGGGCCGTGGATCTCGGTCTCCTCGCCGCGGCGGGTAAGGCTGGCAGGAACCCCATAGACCTCGCGCTGCGCCGTTGCACGCTCATCGAGAAGGCGGGCATCGACGGTGGCGAGCAATTGGGCATCGAGCGTATGGGCTTCCTTGACGCCGCGCACCATGCGCTCGAAGACGTAGCCACCCTTGTCGACCCGGCCGGTCCAGCCGCGTTCGAATTCCTCGGCGATGGCATCGAGGCGCCGCGCCGTCTCCTCGGCGGCCTGCTGGGCCTGCTCGGGATCGGCGACCACTCCGATATTCAGTGCGCCGGCGATGGCTGCCTGTTCCACGACCACGCGATCATAGCGGCTGTGGAGCTGCCCCAGCAGCGTACGGATGGCGCGGGCATCGGTGATGACGGCGCGCAGGTCCTGGCCGGCGCGTTCCTCGCCGCCGCCGAGCCGGAGGACAGCACCCTCGACGCCGGTATCGATCAGATAGTCCTCGAGTGCCCGCTCGTCCTTGAGATATTGCTCGGACTTGCCACGCGATACCTTATAGAGCGGCGGCTGGGCGATATAGACGTGGCCGCGATCGATGATCTCGCGCATCTGGCGGAAGAAGAAGGTCAGCAACAGCGTGCGGATATGGCTGCCGTCGACGTCGGCGTCCGTCATGATAATGATCTTGTGGTAGCGCAGCTTGTCCGGATTGAACTCCTCCGAGCCGATGCCGGTGCCGAGCGCGGTGATCAGCGTGCCGATCTGTTCCGACGACAGCATCTTGTCGAAGCGGGCGCGCTCGACATTGAGGATCTTGCCGCGCAGCGGCAGCACGGCCTGGTATTCGCGGGCACGGCCCTGCTTGGCCGAGCCGCCGGCGGAGTCACCCTCGACGATGAAGAGCTCGGCCTTGGCCGGATCGCGCTCCTGGCAATCGGCGAGCTTGCCGGGCAGGGAGGCGACGTCGAGCACGCCCTTGCGGCGGGTGAGTTCGCGGGCGCGGCGCGCCGCTTCGCGGGCGGCGGCGGCTTCGGCCACCTTGCCCACGATGGTCTTGGCTTCGGCCGGATGCTCCTCGAACCAGGTCGACAGCGCTTCGTTCATGGCGCTCTCGACCACCGGGCGCACCTCGGAGGAGACCAGCTTGTCCTTGGTCTGCGACGAGAATTTCGGATCGGGCACCTTCACCGAGAGCACGCAAGTCAGGCCCTCGCGGCAATCGTCGCCCGTCATCTCCACCTTCTCCTTCTTGGAGATGCCGGAGGATTGGGCATAGGAGGTGACCTGGCGGGTCAGCGCGGCGCGCAGCCCGGCGAGATGGGTGCCGCCGTCGCGCTGGGGGATGTTGTTGGTGAAGCACAGCACCGTCTCGTGATAGCTGTCGTTCCACCACATCGCCGCCTCGACGCCGATGCCGTCGCGCTCGACCTTCACATAGATCGGCGCCGGCACCAGGGCGGTCTTGGAGCGGTCGAGATAGCGCACGAAGGCGTCGAGGCCGCCTTCATACATCAGCTCCTCGCTCTTCTCCCCGCCATGGCGGCGATCCGTCAGCACGATGCGCACGCCGGAATTGAGAAAGGCGAGCTCGCGCAGGCGCCGCTCCAGCGTGGCATAGTCGAATTCGGTCTTGGTGAAGGTTTCGGTCGACGGCAGGAAGGTCACCTCCGTGCCGCGCTTGTCGCCGGCCGGTCCCACCATCTTGAGCGGCGCATCGGCATCGCCATGGCTGAAACTCATGACGTGCTCGCCGCCGTCGCGCCAGATGCGCAAGGTGAGCTTGGAGGAGAGCGCGTTGACCACGGATACGCCGACGCCATGCAGGCCGCCCGAGACCTTGTAGGAATTCTGGTCGAACTTTCCGCCGGCATGAAGCTGGGTCATGATCACTTCGGCCGCCGACACCCCCTCTTCGGGATGGATGGCGGTGGGGATGCCGCGGCCATTGTCGGTGACGGTGACCGAGCCATCGGGGTTCAGCGTCACCGTGACGATGTCGGCATGGCCGGCCAGCGCCTCGTCGATGGCATTGTCGACGACCTCATAGACCATGTGATGCAGGCCCGAGCCGTCATCCGTGTCGCCGATATACATGCCGGGGCGCTTGCGCACGGCATCCAGGCCCTTGAGCACCTTGATGCTGTCGGCGCCGTAGTCATTTTCGGGCGTTTCGGACAAAGCGGGTTCAGCCATTGAGCAACTCATTCCTTGATTCGGAAGGAAATATAGGGATTCCCGTGCCGAATTTCATGCCAAAACGGCACATTTTTGTGATTTATCAGATATTTATCGGTGGATGACGGCGATCTTTCATCGCGTGGCGATCGTCACCGCCGTGCCGGCGATGATGGTGCCGCAACTCCTTGCCAGAAGCCGCATGGCACGCGGGCTGGTCAACAGGGAGCGAGCCCGGCCGGCCAGGACGATGTAGAAGCCGAACACGGAGGCGAGCACCGCTTCGGTGACGATGGCAAGCTCGACGAAGCTTGCCGGGGAGAGACGGCCGAGGTCGATCAGGTTGGGCAGAAGGGCGGTGTAGAACACCATCACCTTGGGATTGCCGAGCGTGATCGACAGGCCGCCGAGGAAACTGCGCCAGCCGCCTTCGCGGCTTGCATCGCGCTCGACGACCTGGGCGAGGTTCGCCGTCGTCCATAATTTCCAGGCCAGATAGAGCAGATAGGCAACGCCCGCATATTTGATCGCCAGGAAGACGCCCGAAAAGCTCTGCGCCAGCACGGCCAGGCCCGCCGCGGCGAAACCGAGCCAGACCAGATCGCCAAGGGCGATACCGACGGCAAAGCCCAGGCTCTCCCGCACGCCCCTGCCGAGCACGCGCGCCACCAGCGCCGCGACGCCCGGCCCCGGCAGAGCCGCGGCCACGAACAGCGCGCCGGCATAGACGGCGAGAGCGGCGGGATCGAGCATGGAAAGGCTCCGGTGGGAGGCCTTTATAGCCGGTCGCGGCCAGAGTGGGAAGCTTTGCGCGCACTGTCCCTGCATGCTGGCCTCGACAGGCTAATGGCCACAAGATTGCTTGAAAGGTACTATACGTCGTATATACGTTGTATAGTATCGTTTAGATATCGAGAGGTCCGGCATGTCGAAGGAGACCATGTTCACGCTGAAGCTGGAGCCCGAGCTTCGCAACGCCTTCATGGCCGAGGCTGAAGCCGCCCATCGTCCGGCCTCGCAGGTCGTTCGCGAATTGATGCGCGAGTTCATTGAGCGTCAGCAGCAGGCCCGAGAGCATGACGCTTGGTTTCGCTCCGAGGTGGCGCAAGCCATGCGAGAGGCGGACGACCCGAGCGTGGCACGCATCTCGCAGGACGAGGTATCGAACAACTGGCGGCGCCAGCGAGCGCAATTAGTCGAGCGCGCCGGTGGAAAATCCCGATGAGAATAGAATGGCTGCCGATTGCGGAGCAAAATCGAGAAAGCCAATTGGCTTTCATCGCCGAACGCAATCTTTGGGCCGCCATTGACATGGGCGATGCCATCGAAGTTGCTGTTCTGCGGCTCGCTGATCACCCTCGCCTGGGAAGGCCGGGTCGCGTCCCCGGTACTCGGGAATTGGTGGTGGGCGGCACGCCCTTTATCGCTGCCTACAGAATCGAAGGCGATGTCGTTGTCATTCTCCGCCTTCTCCATGGCGCGCAGCGCTGGCCTTCCGCTCTTTGACAGGATTGCCTTTACCCTGCGCGTTTTCCGGAATGGGCTTATTCGACCATCGACTGTGCGATCTTGGTTTCGGCTTCTCCCACCGCTTCAGGCGTGCCGACATGCAGCCAGATGCCGTCGAGGCGGCGGCCGAACAGCCGCCCCTTGGTCTCGGCCGCATCGAACAGGCGGTTCAGGGAGAAGATCTCGCGGGTCCCCTCGAACAATTCCGGCTTGATCAGCAGCACGCCGGCATAGGCGAAGGGCGCGGTCTCGTTCTCCCGCCGGCGGGAGAGCAGGCCGGCGCTGTCGAGATGATAATCGCCCCGCCCGTCGAAGCCGACGCTGGTGGCCGTCGCGGCCACCAGCATGAGGATGTCCATGCGTTCGGGATCCCAGGCCGCCTCGAGGGCCTCGAGATTGTTCTGCGGGCCCTCGATCCAGAAGCTGTCGCAATTGCAGACGATGAAGGGCGCCTTGCCGAGCAGGGGCAGGGCCTTGCGCGCGCCGCCGCCGGAATCCAGCAGGCCCGCCCGCTCGTCGGAGATCAGGATCTTCGGGTGCTGCCGACCGGCAAGATGGGCTTCCATCTGCTCGGCGAGATAGTGAACGTTCACCACGGCCTTTTCGACGCCGGACGCGGCAAGACGGTCGAGCACATGATCGATCAGCGGCTTGCCGGCGATCTCGATCAGCGGCTTGGGGCGGATATCCGTGAGGGGACGCATGCGCTTGCCAAGGCCGGCGGCCAGCAGCATGGCGGTCGAAAAGGGGCGGCTCATGATACTCTGGCTTCCATCGCGAAGACGAAGGTCTCGAACCATTCCCTGAGGTCGGCCAGGGTGGGATGGGCCAAAGCGCGATCGAGATAGGCGCGAATGCGCGGAATATGCTTGAGATAAGCAGGCTTGCCGTCGCGCTTGTCGAGCCGGGCGAACAGGCCGAGCAGCTTGGTGTTGCGCTGGGCCGCCATCACCGCATAGGCCCGCGCGAAGCCGGCGGGATCGAAGGCGGCATCGGCGCTGCGGCGGGCCTTCACATAGCGCGTCAGGAGCTGGAGTTCGAGTTCCTGATCCACCGTCACCCGCGCATCGAGGCAGAGCGAGGCCACGTCATAGGCCGGCGGACCGATCATCGCGTCCTGGAAGTCAAGCAGGCCGATGCGCTTGATGCCCTCGCGCTGGGGCAGCCACATCAGGTTCGGCGAGTGGACGTCACGCAGCAGCCAGCTCTGCTCACCCTTGACGACGGGCGCGAGCGCCGCGCGCCAGAGCGCGGTGAAATGGTCGCGATTGCGCTGCGACAGTTGAGGCGCGCCGATCATCGGCATGTACCATTCGATCAGCAGCTCGACCTCGATATCGAGGGCGCCATGGTCGAAGGGCGGGATCTTGTGATTGATGGCGGAAGCCACGGGCAGCGTATCCGGCAGATCCATGCCGTGCAGGCGGGCGAGCAGGTCGATGGCCACGCCGTAGCGCTCGGGCACCGGCTTGCCGCCCTCGGCGATGAAGTCCGTGCCGAAATCCTCCAGCAGCAGCAGGCCGTGCAGCAGATCTTCCTTGAGGATCTGCGGCGCCGAGAAGCCGCGTTCCGACAGGCCCTTCGCCATCGCCACGAAGGGCTTCACATCCTGGGAGATATGGGCGATCTGGCTGTAGGTCTTGCCGTAGCGCACCGGTGTGCGGTCGGTACGGGCCGGCGAATTCATCAGGATCACGGTGTTCTGCCCGCGCCTCAACCGGGCATAGGAGCGGGTCGAGGCATCGCCCTGGACATGCTCGCGCGATGCATCCTGCCAGCCGGCATGGCGCAGGAAATCGCCGGTCTGGGAAAAGCGGCGCAGGCGGGACGACCAGTCGCCCGTCCCCGTCAGCGTCGCACGCCGCGCGGTCTCGCTGCGGCCGGCATGCACGAAACGGATGTCGAGCCGGTCGGCCGGAAGCGTCTCGCCCGCCTTCTCCGGCCATTCGACCAGCACCAGCGCGCCGTCGGGCGCCTCGTCCCAGCCCAATTCGTCGAGCTCGCTGGCATGGCCGATGCGATAGAGATCGGCATGCACGATCGGAAAAGTCGGCGTGTCATAGAGCTGGATCAGCGTGAAGGTGGGGCTGGAGACTTCCAGCTCCGGATCCTCGGCGATCTCGCGGATCAGGGCGCGGGCAAAGGCGGTCTTGCCGGCACCGAGATCGCCCGAGAGGGTAACGAGATCACCGGCCCGCAGCGTAGCCGCCAAGTCACGGGCCAGCAGCTCGGTCGCCGCTTCGCTCGGCAGGTCGACGGTCCATTGGTGGGTCAGGAGATCGGTCAATGGGCTGGGCCTTCAGATCGTCGGAGCTTAATCTTGGGGGGCGGAGGGCGATCCATGCCGACAGGCAGGCTTTTCGTCATTCCGCCGCCTCCCTGTGAACGGATGCGTCGACCGGGAAGCGGCAGGTCACGATGGTGCCGCGGCCTTCCTCGGAGACCAGCTCGACCGTGCCGCCATGCAGTTCCACGAAGGAGCGCACGATGGACAGGCCGAGGCCGACGCCGCGGTGGCCGCTCGAGCCGCCATGCGATTCGAAACGGTCGAAGACGCGGTCGATCACGGCCTGGGAAATGCCGCGGCCGCGATCCTCGACGCGGAAGACGATCTCCTGGCCCTTGCGCAGGGCCGAGAGCGTCACGGTGCCGCCGGCCTGCGAGAAACCGATGGCGTTGGAGAGCAGGTTGAACAGCACCTGGCGCACGCGCTGGCCGTCGGCCTCGAAATTGCCGATCGCCTGGCTCGCCTTCATCTCCAGCCTGACGCCGGTCTCGGCCAGACGCGGCTGCACCGCCTCCGCCACGCCTTGCATGGCTTCGCGGATGTCGACCTTGCCGAGGTCCAGCGTCATGGCGCCGGCATCGATGGTGGCGAGATCGAGGATGTTGTTGATGATGGCATAGAGCGCATCGGACGAGGTCTTGATGTAGCCGGCATATTGGCGCTGCTTCTCGTTCAGCGGCCCGGCGGCGCCATCGGCCATCAGCTGCACGAAACCGATGATGTTGGTGAGGGGAGAACGCAGTTCGTAGGAGACGTGATGCACGAAGTCGTTCTTGAGGCGGGCAGCTTCCTCCAGCGCCTCGTTCTTCTCGACCAGGGCGTTCTCGAAATTCACCGAATCGGTGACGTCGGTGAAGGTGGCCAGCGTGCCGCCGTCCGGCAGCGGCACGGTGGCGACGTCGATGACGGTGCCGTCCACCCGCATCATGCGCTGGTCGGTGGAATGGCGGGCATCGCCGAAGGAGGTGATCACGCCCTTGAGCGCCTGCCACACCGCCTCGTCGCGGAACAGGATCGAGCAACGCGACACCACGTCGTCGATATGGGGGCGCTGCTCCAGCATCTCCTGCGGCAGCCGCCAGATCGCGGCGAAGGCGGGATTGGACAGGCGCAGCCTGCCATCGGATCCGAAGGCGGCGACGCCCTCCTTCAGGTTTTCCAGCGTCTCGCCCTGGACGCGCGACAAGGCCTTGTAGCGGGCCTCCAGATCGATGCGCTCGGTGACGTCCTCGAACAGATAGGTGACGCCGCCGGCCGGGTTGGGCGTGGTGACCACCCGCGAGGTGCGGCCGTCGGGCAAATGCCACCAATGTTCGGCGGGTTCGAAGGCCCGGTATGCCTCGTGCAGCTTCGATTTCCAGGCCCTGAAGTCGGCCTGCTCGGGCAGGCGGCGCTGGGCGCGCAGGCGGTCGAGGATCTCGCTGTCGGTGGGCTTGCCGTCGAGGAAGGCCGCGTCGAGCTGCCAGAGCGCGGCGAAGGCAGCATTATAGAAGGTCAGATGCTGGTCGGCGTCGAAGATCGCCACGGCGGTGGCGAGCTGATCGAGCGTGCGGACATGCGCCTCGATCTGGCGGCCGATATCGGCCCGCATCGTCTCGACTTCCGACACGTCGATCGCCATGCCGGCCGAACCGCGGGAGGAGGGAATGTCGATCACATCGAGCGTGCGCCTGGCACCGCCGACCACTGCCGGCACGCGCTTGAGGAAGGGCTTGCCTTCGAGACGCGCGGCATTGGCTTCCTCGCGGGCCGGCCGGTCGAGCAGCTCGACGTCGCCGCTGAGGACGTCGTTCTCGTCCTGGGCGTCGACCGCCCTGGCATAGGCCTTGTTGACCCAGACCAGCTTGCCATTGGCATTGCGCAGCCAGAGCGGCACCGGCGCCTCGTCGAGCAGTGAGCGAATCGCCTCGATCTCCTCGCTGGCGCGGCGATGCCGGTCAGCCAGACGGGCGAGTTCAAGGCGATCGCCGGTGACGTCGCGCAGTCTGAGCACCGCGCGTCCGCCAATGGCGCGGCCATCCGCCTCGACATAGCCGCCATGGCGCGAGCGCGCCACCATATGGAAGCTCTCACCGCGCCCGCGCAGTGCCGCGATATGCTCTTCCAGCGTGCGGGTATCGTGATAATCGAGCCAGCCGGTTCCGATCAGGCCGCGGCGGGAGGGCGAGATGGTGACCCCCGGCAACTCTCCGGAAAGCAGTGGCAGGTCCTCGGTGCCGGACCAGACCGCGATCAGCTGCGGTTCGGACATCAGCAGCGCTTCGGCGCGTTCGGCGCGCGCGGCAAGCGCCTGCGCTTCGGCCTTGGCCGCGCGGTCGCGCTTGAGCCAGGCATTGCGGGCGCGCAGATAGAACACGGCAAGACCCGTCGCCAGGATCAGCAGGCCGGCGAACAGGGCCAGCATGGCGAGGATGCGGCGGTCGGCGCTGGTGAGATTGCCGAACAGGCCCGATGCTGCCGGCACGGTGTCGGCGGCCAGTGCGGCGGAAACCGGCAGGACGACGGCCAGGAAAATGCCGACGTATAGGCGGGCCGGCAGCCGGGGCCACCTCGGCAATTCCCTTTCCTTGCGCCTGCCTTGCCGTCTGTCCTGTCGCATCTTGTTTCGACGAATCCCTTCGGTACCGGACAGGCGCCGGCGAATGACGTTCCGCTCACCCTGAAACGCAACGCGACGTTGGCAGGACCGCTGCGGCCTTCGCCCCTCCTCGGGATGGGCGGAAACCACCAGGCTGCTGCGACCCCGTCTGCCAGGGGCGCGAGCACCGACATGCCACGCCCTCGCACATCTGCGGGCAGCGCGGACCGAATGAAGACCGGTCCTGCCCGCAAAGGGTACCGGTCGTCACTGCGAATGACGTCCGGCCTTGCGCGGAAGCCCGGCTTCGCGGCCATGATGACCGTGAACCCGTCCTCCGAATCAGTTCACTTTACCCTCCCCTTGACTCCCGCCGGAAGAGGTCATTCGGCGGCATGCAAGGAAATTTGCGGGTGCAGGCTCCCCACAGGGGAGCCAGACATGACGAAGCGACCCGTCATCTTGGCACCGATCATGGTTACCACGGGCTTAACAAGCCTCGATTACCGGCGGAAATCGCCGAGGGAACAGGGATCGGCCCGCCAACAAAAAAGCCGCCCCGAGGAACGGGGCGGCGTGCCATATCGCTTCACTATGATGTGGTGGAAAAGAACCTCTTTTTACACCTTGGTGAATGAAATCCGGCGCGAACGGCCTCAATAGGCCTCGCTATTGCGCAGCCGGTGCGCCCCGTGCCGGACGGCATTCACCTTGCGGGGCCGGACTGCGCTATCGTTCTTGCCAGCCTGATGGTCATTCTCACCCATCTGCTGAGTTGTCGCGGGTGCGCCATAGAGTTCAGGCCCGGTAACCAGATGGCCATGGGCATTCGCGGCCGTAGTAGCAACAACAATACCAAACGCCGCAATCGTAGAAATCGTAAAGATCTTCATGATCATCTCCTTGAAAATTCACAGCAAGGTGAACAAGTAATGATCCTAATCTACGAGGCGATGTCCTGACGTGCAATTCACGAGAAGCATACGATGCGTGAATTATTCGTGATGGCGAATTGACGGATAGGGATAGACCAGAAACACGTCAGAAATACTTGTGGCAATTCCATGGTCAGCAGAAAGCCTTCGTTCTGGTAACGGCGGTTTCAGAAGTCGGAGGCGATGCCCTTCACTTCCCAGTCGCCATAGCGCACGGGTTCGGGACCGTCGCGGCCGTTGATCTCGCGCGGACGCTCGGCCGGCTTCTCCGACTTGCGGCGCTCGGCCGCCTCGATGAGGGCGCGCTTGGCCGCTTCGCTCAAGACCTTGCCGGGCGCAGCATGGGGAGGCGTATCGGATTCAGAAGCGGACATGGGTTCTCCATCGCAAATATGCTATGTTCGATCAAGCACTTCTGCGAAAATCGGCTCGATTTCGCCCGCGGCGTCGAACAATGCCCCGCCCGCTCACACCGGCCATGAGGCTTGACCTTCGGGAACCGAGGTCCACGATGCCGGGGAGGGCAAATGCGCACCGCAGGCTTCCATAGATGGGAGCGCGAATCAAAAAAACGAAGAGCCGACTTGTCATGGCGGCAGGTGAGATTATAGTCAGGAAATAAATATTATCCGCAGTGAAGTCTGCGGGGCTTGGAAGCATGCCGTAAAGCCTCTTTCATCCGGCGGATGCGAGCAAGCCCCATCAGGCCAAGGGCGGCCAATAGCGCTGCGCCGGCTTCGGAGGAGGCGGGCGCAGCGTCAACAAGTACGAAATCCAGACGCTCAAACCAACCGCCATAACGGCAGAGGGGAAGAATATATGACAAGAGTAGCCGTCATCGGTGCCGGTCCCTCGGGCTTGGCTCAGCTCCGCGCCTTCCAATCGGCGGCCCGCAAGGGTGCTGCCATTCCCGAAGTCGTCTGCTTCGAGAAGCAGTCGGACTGGGGCGGGCTGTGGAACTACACCTGGCGCACGGGCCTCGACGAATATGGCGAGCCGGTGCATGGCAGCATGTACCGTTATCTTTGGTCGAACGGCCCCAAGGAATGCCTGGAATTCGCCGACTACTCCTTCGAGGAGCATTTCGGCAAGCCGATCCCATCCTACCCGCCGCGCGCCGTGCTCTGGGACTACATCAAGGGCCGTGTCGAGAAGGCGGATGTGCGCAAATGGGTGCGCTTCAACACCCCGGTGCGCATGGTACGCTACGACAAGGCCACCAGGAAGTTCACGGTGACCGCGCATGAGCGCACCGAAGACCGCATGTATGACGAGGAGTTCGACTATGTCGTGGTGGCCTCCGGCCATTTCTCGACGCCGAACGTACCCTATTTCGAGGGTGTGAAGAGCTTCAACGGCCGCGTGCTGCATGCCCATGACTTCCGCGACGCTCTGGAGTTCAAGGGCAAGGACATCCTGATCGTCGGCCGAAGCTATTCGGCCGAAGACATCGGTTCGCAATGCTGGAAATACGGCGCGAAGTCGGTCACCACCAGCTACCGCTCCAAGCCGATGGGCTTCAAATGGCCCGAAAATTTCGAGGAGCGTCCGCTGCTGCAGCGCCTGGAGAACCGCACGGCCTATTTCGCCGACGGCTCCAGCAAGGAGGTCGACGCCCTCATCCTATGCACGGGCTATCAGCATCACTTCCCGTTCCTGCCCGACGACCTGCGCCTGAAGACCGCCAACAGGCTATGGGCCGACCATCTCTACAAGGGGGTGATCTTCGATCAGAATCCGCAGCTCTTCTATATCGGCATGCAGGACCAGTTCTACACCTTCAACATGTTCGACGTGCAAGCCTGGTGGGCCCGCGACGTGATGATGGGCCGCATCGAGCTGCCGCCTGAAGCCGAGCTCAAGGCCAATTTCGACAAATGGCGGGCCCGCGAGGAAAGCCTTGAGAATGCCGAGCAGATGATCTGGTACCAGGGCGACTATGTGAAGGAGCTGCTGGCCGAGACGGACTATCCGCAATTCGACATCGAGGCCACCAACAAGACCTTCATGGAGTGGGAGCACCACAAGATGGAGGACATCATGGGCTTCCGCGACCATGGCTACCGCTCGCTGATGACCGGCACCATGGCCCCCAAACACCATACGCGCTGGGTGGAGGCGCTCGACGACAGCCTGGAGACCTATCTGCGCACCGAGCCGGCGGAGGCCACCAAGGTAGCGTAAAGCATTCGTAGTTGAAATTCAGGACGCCGGCCCCGTCTCGTGCAGGGCCGGCGTCGTGTTTTCCGGGGGGCTGCCGGCTAAAAGCCGGCGATCCCAGGGGTTCAGTGCCCCGCTCCCCCGATTCTTTCAGCCAGGAAATCCACGAAGGCGCGGATACGGGCGGCCAGGTGATCGTGGCCGACGAACACGGCATGGATCAGCTCGACGTCGAGCGGGTTGTGGTCCTCCAGCAGCGGCACCAGCAGGCCGGCATCGATGTCGGGCTGGACATGAAACCGGCCGAGGCGCACCAGGCCGAGGCCGTCCAGGCAGAGCTTGCGCATGGTCGGCCCATTATTGGCCTTGAGATTGCCGGCAACCTGCACGTGTCGTACGGAAGCCGAACCGGGATCGCGGAAGGGCCAGCTGTCGAGGCCGCGCCGGAAGTTGAACAGCAGACAATTATGCCGCTCGAGATCCTCGGGCCTGGCGGGCATGCCGTGACGGGCGAGATAGCCGGGCGAAGCGGTGATCACTCGGCGGCTCTCCAGGATCTTGCGCGCCTTCAGCGTCGAATCGCGCAGGGGTCCTGAGCGGATGGCGATGTCGGCCTTCTCCTCGACGAGGTCGATGACTTCGTCGGTGAGGGAAAGGTCGAGCTCGACCTTGGGATAGCGCGCCAGGAAGTCGGGCAGCACCGGCACGACGCAACGCGCCCCGAAGCCCACCGAGGCGCTGACGCGCAGCCGCCCCGATGGCACGACCTGCCCCCCGCTCGAGATCATCCGTTCCGTTTCGGCGATGTCGGCCAGAATGGCCTGGGCGCGGCCAAGATAGGTTTCTCCCTCGGGGGTGAGCTGCAGGGTTCGCGTCGTGCGCACCAGCAGGCGGGCACCGAGCCGGTCCTCGATGCGGGTGACGAGTTTGCTGACTGCCGAGGGCGAGAGATGCAGCTTGCGCCCCGCCGCCGAGAAGCTGCGCAATTCGGCCGCGGTGACGAACACTTCCATTTCGCCGGCCCGGTTGTCCATGGCAGCCTCTTATGAATTTAATTCAAAGCTATTCACCCATTATGCCTGATTATCGTGGCAATGCGTAGCGATCATATTGGCCCGACAAGCATTCACCCTTTTCGGGACCATTTTCATGCCCCTCGCCCTCCTTGCCCTCACGATCGCCGCTTATGCGATCGGCACTACGGAATTCGTGATCGTCGGGCTGCTGCCGACGGTCGCCGCCGATCTCGGCATCACTCTGCCGCTCGCCGGCCTGATCGTCAGCGTCTACGCCCTCGGCGTGACCTTCGGCGCTCCCATCCTCACCGCCCTCACCGGGCGTCTCGGCCGCAAGGGCCTGCTGCTCGGCCTGATGGCGCTGTTCATCGCCGGCAACAGCGCCGCGGCGCTCAGCCCCAGCTATGAATTGCTGCTGGTCGCGCGCGTGCTCTCGGCCTTCGCCCATGGCGTGTTCTTCTCGGTCGGCGCTACCATCGCGGCCGATCTTGTCGCGCCCGATCGCCGCGCCTCGGCCATCGCCATGATGTTCATGGGCCTGACGGTGGCGATCGTCACCGGCGTGCCGCTCGGCACCTTCATCGGCCAGAGCTTCGGCTGGCGCGCCACCTTCTGGGGCGTCGCGGGCCTCGGCCTGGTCGCCTTCATCGCCATCGCCGTGCTGCTGCCGGCCACGCTCCGCAAGGCCCCCCCGGCCAGGCTGATCGACCAGGTCCGGGTTCTCGGCAGCGGCCGCCTGCTGCTGGTCTTCGCCATGACGGCCCTCGGCTATGGCGGCACCTTCGTCGCCTTCACCTATCTCGCCTCGATCCTGGAGAAGATCACCGGCTTTGCCGCCGGCAGCGTCAGCCTCATCCTGGTGCTCTATGGCGCGGCAATCGCCGTGGGCAACCTCGTGGGTGGCCGCATCGCCGACCGCAATCCCGCCAAGGCGCTGATCGGCCTGTTCGCCCTGCAGGCCGCGGTGCTGGCCGCCTTCGCCTTCACCGCGACCTCACCCGTGCTGACCCTGGTGACGCTGGCCGCCCTCGGCTTCCTGTCCTTCGCCAATGTGCCCGGCCTGCAACTCTATGTGGTGCAGCTCGCCAAGATCCATCGACCGGCCGCCGTCGACGTCGCCTCGGCCCTCAACATCGCCGCCTTCAATCTCGGCATCGCCCTGGGCGCCTGGGTCGGCGGGCTGGTGGTCGCCTCCCCGCTCGGCCTCGGGCTGACACCCCTGGTCGGCGCCGCCTTGGTCGTTGCAGCCCTCCTGCTGACGCTGTGGAGCGCCGCCCTCGACCGCCATCCGGAACCGATCGGCCAGTCGGTTTGATCCTGCTGCGTTTTTCGAAAGGACATCACCATGGACTATCGTCGTCTCGGCTTATCCGGCCTGAAAGTGCCGGTCCTCAGTTTCGGTGCCGGTACTTTCGGCGGTTCGGGGCCCCTGTTCGGCGCCTGGGGCAGCACGGATGAGAAGGAGGCGCGCCGCCTTCTCGACATCTGTCTGGAGGCTGGCGTGACCCTGTTCGACACCGCCGACGTCTATTCCAACGGCGCCTCCGAGGAAGTTCTCGGCGCCGCCATCAAGGGCCGGCGCAGCGAGGTGCTGATCTCGACCAAGACTGCCCTGCCGATGGGCGACGGGCCCGGCGACTACGGCACCTCGCGGGAACGCCTCATCCGTTCCGTCGAGGCGGCACTGCGCCGCCTCGGCACCGACCATATCGATCTCCTGCAGCTGCACGCCTTCGATGCGGGCACGCCGATCGAGGAGGTGCTCTCGACGCTGGACGGCCTCGTCCGTGCCGGCAAGGTGCGCTATCTCGGTGTTTCCAACTTTTCCGGCTGGCAGATCATGAAGTCGCTCGCCATCGCCGACCGGCATGGCTGGACGCGCTATGTCGCCAACCAGGCCTATTACTCCTTGATCGGCCGCGACTATGAGTGGGAGCTGATGCCCCTGGGCCTCGACCAGGGTGTCGGCGCCCTGGTCTGGAGCCCGCTCGGCTGGGGCCGCCTCACCGGCAAGCTCCAGCGCGGCCAGGCCCTGCCGGCAGGAAGCCGGCTGCACCAGACCGCCGATTTCGGCCCGCCGGTGGATGATGAACGCCTGTTCCGCGTCATCGACGCCCTGAACGAGGTGGCCGGGGAAACCGGCAAGAGCGTGCCGCAGATCGCCATCAATTGGCTCACCAGCCGACCCACCGTATCCTCGGTGATCATCGGCGCCCGCAACGAGGACCAGCTCAGGCAGAACCTCGGCGCCATCGGCTGGAGCCTGACGCCCGAGCAGCGGCAGAAGCTCGACGCCGCCAGCAGCGTGGAAGCGGCCTATCCCTACTTCCCCTATCGCCGCCAGGAAGGCTTCGCCCGCCTGAACCCGCCGGCGGTGTAAGGGGGCGCGTTACCGCCAATAACCGCAAGCACCTCGCTGTCCCGGCGAGGCGCTTTTCCTGGGATCGCCAGCATCCTGCTGGCTCTTCGTCGGCAGCGAATACCCGCAAAGGTCGCATTTGCGGGAAAGCAGAGCCAGCAGGATGCTGGCGGTCCCAGAGGACACCTCCCCTATCCCTTCACCCGCTCCATCCTGGGGTCATAAAGCGGCTCGAGGAACACCCGCGCCTTTACCCGCTCCGTCGCGACTTCGAGTTCGTAATTCCCGGAAAGCACATAGTCGGCATCGACGCCGGCGGGATCGCGGACATAGCCGTAGCCGATATTCTTGCCCACCGTGTAGCCATAGCCGGCGGAGGCCAGCCAGCCGCAGCGCTTGCCGTCGCGATAGATGGTCTCGCGCCCCAGCAGGATCACGGCGGGATCGTCGACGGTAAAACCCGCCAGCAGGCGGGGCAGCGGCTTGGCGGCCTGCTCGATCAGGGCCTCGCGACCGAGGAAGGGAATGTCCTTCTTCAGTTTCGCTGCCCAGCCGAGCCCGGCCACCAGGGGCGAATGGTCCGGCCCGATCTCGCCACCCCAGGCCCGGTAGCCTTTTTCCAGGCGCAGCGATTCGATGGCGCGATAACCGGCATTGACGAGGCCGAACGGGGCTCCGGCGGCCATCAGCGCGTCATAGACCGTCAGCGCGAATTCCATCGGCACATGCAGTTCCCAGCCGAGCTCGCCGACATAGGTCACCCGCAGGGCCAGAACGCGTGCCCCGGCGATGTGAAGCGGCCTTGCGCTGCCGAAGGGCGCGGCGGCATTGGAGAGATCCTCGCCGGTGAGCTGGCCGAGGATCTCGCGCGCCTTCGGGCCCATCAGCACCAGCACAGCAAATTGCGAGGTGACGTCCTCGACCTGGACATCGAGCCCGGCCGGGACATTGCGCCGGATCCAGTCGAGGTCATGGGTGGCAAAGCCGGTGCCGGTGACGAGGTAATAGCTGCCGTCGCCGAGCCTGGCCACAGTGAGATCGGTCTCGATGCCGCCCTTGCGGTTGAGCATCTGGGTATAGGTGAGGCTGCCCGGCTTCTTGACCACGTCGTTGGCGCAGAGCCAGGACAAAGCCTTGTCGGCATCGCGCCCCTTCACCGTGAACTTGGCGAAGGAGGTCTGGTCGAACACTACGGCGGCCTCGCGGCAGGCCCTGTGCTCGCGGCCGACGGCCTCGAACCAGTTCTGGCGGCCATAGCTATAGACGTCCTTGGCCTCCTCGCCTGCAGCAGCGAACCAGTTGGGCCGCTCCCAGCCGAGCTTTTCGCCGAACACCGCCCCCTGGGCTTTCAGCCGGTCATAGAGCGGCGAGCGGCGCAGGCGACGGCCGGACTGATACTCCTCGAAGGGCCAGGCCATGGTGTAGTGCTTGGCATAGGCCTCCATGGTGCGCTGGCGCACCCAGCCGGTATCGAGCGTATTCTTGCCGAAGCGGCGGATGTCGACCGCCCAGAGGTCATAGGGCGGTTCGCCCCTCGCCACCCATTCGGCCAGGGCCATGCCGGCGCCGCCGCCCGAGGCGATGCCGAAGGCGTTGAAGCCGCAGCCGACATAGATGCCCTTGGTCTCGGGCGCGGCGCCGAGGATGAAATTGCCGTCCGGCGTGAAGCTCTCGGGACCGTTGATGAACTGCTTGATGCCGGCATTTTCCATGGCGGGCACGCGGCCGATGGCGAGCTCCATCAGCGGCTCGAAATGGTCGAGATCGTTATCCAGGAGCTGGAACTCGAACTTTTCGGTCGCCCCGGTATTGGCCCACGGCTTGGGGTTGGGTTCGTAGCCGCCCATCACCAGGCCGCCGACCTCCTCCTTCCAGTAGGTCAGGCGATCGGGATCGCGCAAGGTCGGCAGATTGGAGGTGACGCCCTCGATCCGCTCGGTGATCAGATATTGATGCTGCATCGACACCAGGGGTATGTTGACCCCGGCCATGCGGCCGATCTCGCGCGACCATTGGCCGGCGCAAACAACGATTTTCTCGGCCTGGATGCGGCCCTGGTCGGTCAAGACAGCCTTGGCGACGCCGCCCTCGACCTCGATGCCGGAGACGGTGACGCCCTCGCGGAAGGTGACGCCGCCCATGCGCGCGCCCTTGGCGAGCGACTGGGTGATATCGGAGGGCGAGGCCTGCCCGTCCGTCGGCAGGAAGGCGGCGCCGACCACGTCGTCCACCTGCATCAGCGGCCACAGATCCTGGGCTTCCTTCGGGCTGAGCAGCTGCATTTCCAGGCCGAAGGAGGTCGCGGTGGTGGCCTGGCGCTTCACCTCGGTCCAGCGCTCCTGGTTACAGGCGAGTCTGAGGCCGCCATTGCGCTTCCAGCCGGTGGCAAGGCCCGTCTCCTGCTCCAGCCGGTCATAGAGGGCGACGGAATAGCCGAGCAGCTGGGTGATGTTGGCATTGGTCCTGAGCTGGCCCACCAGCCCGGCCGCATGCCAGGTCGAGCCGGAGGTGAGCTTGCCGCGTTCGAGCACCAGCACATCCGTCAGCCCCATCCTGGCGAGATGATAGGCGGTGGAGCAGCCGATGATGCCGCCACCGATGATGACGATTTTCGCGGAAGAGGGCAGGTCGGACATGGAGATCTCCTGGGAGCGCGGACCTACCTAGGTTCAGCGCACCAATCATGGTGTGCCGATCTCCAGATCGGCATTCTGGGAAACGCTTCGTTCGTCGTAAAAGGACACCGATCTGGAGATCGGCACGCCGGGCGGATCTTACCCATCCTGCCACGCCCGATACGCCGCCTCGTAGCGCCTGAGATTCTCGGCCGTATAGGCGGCGTAGTCGAAATCGAGGGTGGAGTGGATTTCCGACACCATGCTCCACATCGTCTCGCGCAGCAGCGAGGCCGCCGTCATGGCGGCCAGGCGGCGGCGCAACCCGTCGTCGAGCGGACGCTCGAAATAGGCCTCTGCCAGACTGTCCTGCGCGGCCACATCGAGCTCGGAATTGGAAGCGAGGCCGCCGAGATCGAACAAGGGCGAATTGAATCCGGCATAGTCCCAATCGACGAGCCAGAGCCTTTTGCCGTCGTCGAGGAAATTGGCGGCCAGCAGGTCGTTGTGGCCGAAGACGATGTCGACGGGACCGACGCCTTTCTCCAGGCGCTCGCTCTCGGCCAGCAGGCGCGGCAACAGCGCCAGGTGCCGGCTGGCCCCTTCCCTGAGCGTATGGCCATAGTCGCGCAGGACCTGGAACACCCAGAAGATCGCTGCCGGCCCCCGGAAGAAACGAGGCATTTCGCGGTGGCAGCGCCTGATGAGCTCGATCATGGCCTGATGGTTGCGGGGATCGCGCACGTCCTGCGGCGTGAAGGTACGCCCCTCGATGAAGCGCAGCACCAGCGCGCCCGGCTCGTGATGCACCACTTCCGGCGAGATGCCGGCGGCGAAAGCGGCCTTGCTGGCGGCCAGTTCGTTGGCGCGGCTGATCTGATGGAGAGGGATGTCGTCACCGATCCGCACGACATATTTGCCGTCGCCGTCCACCACGGTGAAATTGGTGTTGGTGATGCCGCCGCCGAGCGGCTGCGGCTCGACCTTGCCGCGCCAGCAGGCCAAGGCCGCCGCCTTCTCGCGGGGGCTGTGAAGCGGCACCGTGGGCATGGCGGCTCCGGATGGTTTATTCAATGTTACGGCAACCTAACCCGATCGGGATCAAATCGTCCAGACGGCATGCCCGAAATGGCCGGGGTGACGAAGCCCCGGCGGCGTCTTCCAAGCCGGCACCTGCCAATTCCAGGAACGTCTAAGCCTTGGCTTTTCGCGCCGTATGCGACAAAAGGGACCGGGGGCGACGTATTGCGGCAATGCAGTCGCCCGCTTGCGAATGTTTGGAAAGAGCCCTTCGGGTGCAAGACATCGGAGTTACGGTCGACCTGAAGGGAGACTTCAGGGAAGATTCGCAATCTCCATTGATGAAATGACGCTGCGGTAAGGCCGGAGTTCTTTTGTGATTCGAGTGCAACGGTAATATGGCGACCGGCCGGACAGATCGGGTGATCACCCCGACGACGCGAAGTGCCACCCAGATCATGGAGTGCCACGATTGCGGGCTGCTGCATGACGTGCCGCCGCTTCAGGACGGCATGCGGGCGCGCTGTTCCCGCTGCGGCGCCACGCTGGAACATTTCCGCGCCATCTCGCTGAGCCATGCCTATGCCTATAGCCTGGCCGGGGCCATCTGCTTCGCCATGGCCAATTTCCTGCCCTTCATCCGGCTGGAGATTTCCGGTCGCGCGCAGGTGGCCAGCCTCGTCACCGGCATCAAGGCGCTCTACGACCAGGGCCTTTGGGAACTGGCCATCGTCGTCGCCTTCACCATGCTGGTGGCGCCCGGCCTGCAGATCCTCGCCCGCCTCACCGTCCTGGCCGGTTTGAGGATGAGGCGCCCGCCGCGCTGGCTGCCGCTCGTTCATCGCGGCGCCTCTTTCGTCGGCCGCTGGGCGATGATCGAAGTCTACATGCTCGGCCTTCTCGTGGCCTATGTGAAGCTGATCGATCTCGCGCATGTCGATCTCGGCCCCGCCGTGTTCGCCGTGGTGGCACTCATGCTGGTCACGGTGGCGACCGGCGCGCTCCTGGACGACGAAACCATCTGGCGCAGCTTTGCGCGCAAGGGGCTGGCCCCGCCGCCGCCCAAAGTGGACCCCAGGCGGCCGACCGCCCTGTGCGAAGCCTGCTGGCTCGTTTCCAACCTGCCCGCTTCAGGGCATGGGACCTGTCCGCGTTGCTCGGCCCCCCTGCATCAACGCAAGCCCAACAGCCTGACCCGAACCTGGGCCCTGCTGATCACCGCCGCCATCCTCTACATCCCGGCCAATCTCTTCCCGATCATGACGGTGATCTCGCTCGGACATGGCGAGCCCGATACCATCATCAGCGGTGTCATCGCCCTGGCGGATGCCGGCTTGTGGCCGCTGGCCGCGCTGGTCTTCTTCGCCTCGATCCTGGTTCCCGTGCTCAAACTGGTGGGCCTGATGGTGCTGCTGATCACAACCCAGCGCGGCTCGACCTGGCGCCTGCAGGATCGGACGGTGCTCTACCGGATCATCGAGTTCGTCGGGCGCTGGTCCATGATCGACATCTTCATGATCTCGATCCTGGTGGCGCTGGTGCAACTGGGCGAGATCGCCACCATCGAGCCCGGCATCGGCGCAATCGCCTTTGCCAGCGTGGTCATCATCACCATGATCGCCTCCGAATCATTCGACCCACGGCTGATGTGGGATGTGTTGAACCGCCACGATGCGTCGGGCCGCGACACAGGAAAGAAGGGCCATTGACCGACTCTGACACCTCCAAGAACGGCAGCGACACGGCCACGCCGGATCTCGATCCGCCGCGCCGTCGCCGCCTGTCCGCGATCTGGCTCATCCCGATCGTGGCGGCCGCCATCGCGCTCTATCTGGGCTGGGTCACGCTGTCGGAGAAGGGGCCGGAGATCACCATCACCATGCGCACGGCCGAGGGGCTGGAGCCGGGCAAGACCCAGATCCGCTACAAGGCCATCGTCTTCGGCACGGTGAAGAGCATCGCCCTTGCGCCGGATGGCAGCCACGTCATCGTCACCGCCGACATGACCAAGCAGGCCGAACCGCTGATGCGCGAGGGCACGCTGTTCTGGGTCGTCAGGCCGCGCCTGTCGGCCAGTTCCGGCATTTCCGGCCTGTCGACCATCATCTCCGGCGTCTATATCGAGTTCGATCCGGGCAAAGCCGGCACGACGGCCGACACCTTCGCCGGCCTGGAGCTTCCCCCGGTCATTCCGACCGACGCGCCCGGCACCGAGTTTTCCCTGAAGACCACCCAGATCGGCTCGATCAGCGCGGGATCGCCGATCTTCCATCGTGGCCTCGAGGTCGGCCAGGTGCTCGGTTACGATTCCTCCAACCTCGCCGACGGCATCACGATCCGCGCCTTCGTGCGGGACCCCTACGACAAGGAAGTGCGCACCAGCACCAATTTCTGGAACGCATCCGGTGTCTCCCTCACCACGGGTCCCCAGGGCTTCCGGCTTCAGCTCGATTCCATCCAGGCCCTGCTGGCGGGCGGCATCGCCTTCGACACGCCCATCGACATGCCCTCGAACGAGCGCGCGCCTCCCAAGGCGACGTTCACGCTCTACCGGGACCAAGCGAGCGCCGACGAAGCCAAATATACCGTGCGTCTGCGCTACCTCGTCTACTTCGATTCCTCCGTGGGCGGGCTTGTCCCCGGCTCCAACGTGGAGTGGCACGGCCTCAAGATCGGGCAGGTCGTCAATGTCAGCCTGCAATATGACGTCGGCAAGAACGCTCCGCGCGCGCCGGTGCTGATCGAGATCGAGCCGCAGCGGATCCAGCTCGTCGGCGCGGACGGCCCGATCAATCCCGAAACCGTGCTGAAATCGCTGGTCGCCAAGGGTCTGCGCGCCGAGATCAAGACCAGCAACTATCTCACCGGGCAGAGCGTGGTGTCGCTCGACATCGACCCCAAGGCCGGACCGGCAGAACTGGGCACCGGCGATACCTATCCGGTCATCCCGACCAGCCCGAACCAGTTCGATTCCGCCCTGCGTTCGGTCAACGACATCCTCGACCGCATCTCGAAACTGCCCCTGGACAAGCTGGTGATCCAGGCCAACGACACCATGAAGTCGTTCCAGGATCTGGCCGCCGGGCCGGAGATCAAGGAATCGCTGCGCTCGCTCGCCGCGGCCCTCACCTCCGCGCGCGAGCTGATCGACAAGGCCAAGACCGATCTCGCGCCGGCGATGCAAAGGCTGCAGCCGGTGCTCGACACCGCCCAGCAGTCGATGAAGCGCATCAATTCCACGCTGGGCTCCTTCGACCAGGGCTATGGCGGTTCGTCCGCCTTCAAGCGCGACCTGACCCGCCTGATGTCGCAGGTCGACGATGCCGTGCGTTCCATCCGCGTGCTCACCGACTATATGCAGCAGCACCCCGAATCCCTGATCCGGGGCAAGACCAGAGGAAGCAACTGATGCCGTTCGTCTCCTCCCGCCGCCCTGGACGCGTCGCGGCCCTCGCGGGCCTCGGCCTGGCTCTCGCTCTGCTTGCGGCCTGCGCATCGCCGGAAGCCAAGATCTACACCCTGGCCGCCCAAAGCGGGCAAAGGGTGACGGGCCGGCCGGTCTCGCTGTCGATCGAGACGGTGGACGTCGCCAAATATCTCGACCGGCCGCAGCTGGTGCGGCGCTCCGGCGACGTGCAGCTCGGCGTCTCCGAATTCGAGCGCTGGGGTGAGCCGCTGGGTTCCATGGTGCAGCGCGTGCTGGCCGAGGATCTGCGCCGGCGCCTGCCCGCCGGCTCGCTGGTGACCACCAGCCAGACCCTGTCGGGCAAGGAATCGGCCACGCTGGAACTCTCGGTGAGCCGTTTCGACACCAATGCCCAGGGCGTGGTGGTGCTGCAGGCCCAATGGCGGCTGCATTACCGCAATGGGGGACGCAGTGCGGCGGCCCAGGCCAATATCGCCGTTCCCCCGGCCGATACCGGAGCGCCCGCCCAGGTCGAGGCGATGAGTTCGGCCCTCGACCAGCTCGCCGGACACATCGCCGCCAAGCTGCGCTGAGGCGCGCGCGGGTCGCACGCAAGAATCTTGCGTCGCCCATACACATCATTGTGAGCCGCCAAACTCCGGATCAGCGTAACGCTTGTTCTTTCCGAACGAAGTGCTTTGCGAGGAACGCGCATCTGCGTGCCCTCGCAATCAATATGCCTAAAAGGAAAGAAGTGACCCGCATGAATACATTCTTCCATATCTCTGAAAACGGAAGAGGTTCTTATCGTTTTCTGGCCATTCTGCGTTGGGTCATGGTCGTAATCTTCGTGTCGTTCGGCATGCAAAAATTCACGTTGCAGTCGGCTCAGGGCATTGCCCAGTTCATCAGCAACAGCCCCTTCATCTCATGGTTGTCGCTGCTGGGTCTGCGGGGCGAGGCGTATTTTCTCGGTGTTGCCGAGTTCGTCATTGCGGCGCTGCTTGCGGCGGGTGCTTTCAGCCCGATCCTGTCGGCCGCCGGTTCCCTGATGGGCATCGTCACCTTCGCGATCACATGGTCGTTCTTCTTCACGACGCCCGGGGTCGTGCAATGGAGCCTGTCGACCGACCCGATGGCCTGGAATCTGACCGGCGAATTCCTATTCAAGGATATCGTCCTGCTTTGTGTCTGCGTGGTTCTGTTTCTGGCCTCTTTGCCGCGGCCGCTCGCAGGGCCACCGACGGCTTGAATCACCTGCCGGAAGCACCAATCGGCTTTTCGGCCGAGACAGCGTTTCAAAACAAGCGGTTATAGCGGTTAGCGATCCGTCCGATCGCAACTTCCGGCGCGCAATGCGCTTGTTCGGAAGTCTGTCTCAAGAAAATTTAGCCGCCATGTCACAGCGGCGGAGGCTGGCTCGTCATGTCTGCGCAAACCGATCAGGAGGACATGATCATGAAAGCCAGATTGAACCCCTTCGCCGCCTCTCCCGCCATCATGAAGCAGTGGCTCGACTTCTCGACCGGCATCGACGGGCTGGAGGTGAGCCTGATGGAACTGGTCAAGATGCGCGCCTCGCAGATCAATGGCTGCGGCTTCTGCCTGCATATGCACGCCCTCGACGCCCGCAAGCTTGGCGAGAGCGAGGAACGGCTCTATCTGCTCGACGCCTGGCGCGAATCGCCGCTCTATAACGACCGCGAACGCGCGGCCCTGGCCTGGACCGAAGCCCTCACGCTGGTTGCCGACAAGCGCGCGCCCGACGATGTCTATGAGCAGGTGAAGGCGCAGTTCACCGAGGAGGAACAGGTGAAGCTGACTTTGCTGATCGTCGCCATCAATGGCTGGAACCGGGTCAATGTCGGTTTCAACGCCGTGCATCCGGTGCGCGCGAAAGCGGCGGCCTGATGCCGGGCGCCAGCCAGGCCGATGCGGCCGCGAGCTTCGATCCCTTGCGGCCGCGCCTGATCCGCATCGCCTATCGCATGCTGGGATCGGTCGCCGACGCCGAGGACGTGGTGCAGGATGCCTTCCTGCGCTGGCTCGACACCGACCGTGCCGAGGTGCGCGAGCCCCTGGCCTTCCTCACCCGCGTGGTCACGCGCCTGTGCCTGGACGTGCTCAAATCGGCCCGGCGCCAGCGCGAGACCTATGTCGGCCCCTGGCTGCCCGAGCCGGTGCTGGAGGAGGGCGAGGACGAGGTCGAGGACGTCACCTTGCCTCTCTTGCTGGCACTTGAGCGGCTCTCGCCGCTGGAGCGCGCCGCTTTCCTGCTGCACGACGTCTTCGGCGTCTCCTTCGACGAGATCGCCGAGACCATTGGGCGCGATGCCGCCGCCTGCCGCCAGCTCGCCAGCCGGGCACGCACCCATGTGCGTGCCTCCCGGCCGCGTTTCGACATGCCGAAGGAGCGGGGGCTGGAGATCGCCCACGCCTTTTTTGCGGCCTCGCGCAGCGGCGACATGACGGCCCTGCAGGCCCTGCTGGCCGCCGATGTCGCCGTGCATTCCGACGGTGGCGGCAAGAAGCCGGCTGCGATGAAGCCGATCTTCGGCATCGAGGACGTGATGAAGCTGCAGGCCGGCCTGGCGCATTACTTCGCCGAGACCATGTCGAAGCTGGTGCGTTTCGCCTATATCAACGGCCTCCCGGGCTTCATCACCATCGAGCGCGACGACACGCTGCAGACCACGGCCCTCGACATCCGCGACGGCCAGATCGTCGGCATCTACGTCACCCGCAATCCCGACAAGCTCAGGCATATCGAGGAGGCGTCCCTGCATTGAGGAAGAGGTGGCAGCCGGCTTGGTTTGAGTAGCGCTGCCCCTCACCCTTACCCTCTCCCCGTAAGGACGGGGCGAGGGGCGTCAGGCGTTGCGCCTCGATGCGAGACAGGGCGCCTGCTGGATAGGGCGGGACATGGAAGTCCCCCTCGCCCTGTCCTTACGGGGAGAGGGTAAGGGTGAGGGGCAGCACAATTCTCGAAAATCTACCCCCTACCCCCGCGTCGGGATCTTCAGCCCGCCGAACATCACGTTGCGTGTCAGCGGGCGATTGAGGAAGTCGTGCGGGAAGCCGAGTTCGATGGCGCTAGCCGCCTCCAGCCGGGCACGCTGCTCGTCCGAGAACGTCACCTCGAGCGCGCCGAGATTGTCCTCCAGTTGGGCCAGGGTGCGGGCGCCGATGAGGGGTGAGGCAACCGCTGGGTTAAGCAGCGTCCAGGCCAAAGCCACCTGCGAGGGCGTATGCCCGGTCTCGCCGGCGACGGCCTTGACCGCCTCGGCGATATCGAGACCGCGTTCGGTGAGCGCGCCATTCCCGAGCGCGACGTTGCGGCGGGTGCCGGAGGCTTCGGCCGAGCCACCGCTGTCGTCGAGATCCGCCCGGCTATATTTGCCGGCGAGCACGCCGCTGGCCAGCGGCGACCAGGGAATGACGCCGAGCCCCATTTCCCTTGCCATCGGCATCAGCTCACGCTCGATGGTGCGCTCGATCAGATTGTACTCGACCTGCAGGGCGATCAGCGGCGCCCAGCCGCGGAGATCGGCGATGGTCTGCATGCGGGCGATCTGCCAGGCCGGCGCATCCGAAATGCCGGCATAGACGATCTTGCCGGCCCGCACGAGATCGTCGAGGCCGCGCAGCACTTCCTCCACCGGCGTGGTGAAGTCCCAGGCATGCAGATAGAGCAGGTCGATATAGTCGGTGCCGAGCCGCTTCAGGCTCTCTTCCACCGAGCGCACCATGCTCCTGCGGTGGTTGCCGCCGGAATTGGGATCGCCGGGACGGGAGGGCAGCGTGTATTTGGTAGCGATCACCAGCCGGTCGCGGCGATCGGCGGCGAAGGCGCCGACAAAGCGCTCCGAGGTGCCGTTGGTGTATTGGTTGGCGGTGTCGATGAAATTGCCGCCGCGATCGACATAGGCGTCGAAGATGCGGCGGGCCTCGGCCTCGTCGGCACCCCAGCCCCAATCCGTCCCGAAGGTCATCGTGCCCAGCGACAGGGGCGATACCCGCAGGCCGGAGCGGCCGAGCAGGCGATAGTCGTCCAAAGCGAGAGTCATGGTCGTCATCCTTCGTTGCGATGCTGGGCGGAAGATGGCGGCTGACGACTGCTGCGTTAATGGTGTAGAATTCGCATGGGTTATGAAGAAGGGCCTGTATAATGCGCGGCAGCGACCATGCGGAACTGCGGGCTTTCGTCGCCGTGGTCGAGCATGGCAGCTTCGTGAAGGCGGCCGCTCATCTCGGGCTTTCTCCCTCCGCCCTCAGCCAGACCATCCGCTCGCTGGAGGAAAGGCTCGGCGTGCGCCTCCTCAACCGCACCACCCGCAGCGTGGCGCCGAGCCAGGCCGGCGAGCGCTTCCTCGCCCGGCTGCGTCCGGCCTTGTCCGATCTCGACGCCGCCGTCGCCGATCTCAGGAGCCTGCGCGACAGCCCTTCCGGCCTGCTGCGCATCAATGCCACGCGCATCGCCGCCATCCATGTCATCGGGCCGCTGATCGGCCCCTTCCTCGAAGCCTATCCCGACATCACGCTCGATCTCGTCAGCGAGGACAGGCTGATCGACATCGTGGCCAACCGCTTCGATGCCGGCGTGCGCCTCGGCGAGATGGTGGAGAAGGACATGATCGCCGTGCGGCTCGGCGGCGAGCTCCGGCTGATGGCCGTCGCCGCCCCGGCGTATCTGGCGCGCCACGGCACGCCCGCGACGCCGCACGATCTCGCCCGCCATCGCTGCATCAATTTCCGCTGGCCGACCGACCTCAGCCTCTATCACTGGGAATTCGAGCGCGAAGGGCGCCCGCTCGAAGCGGCCGTCGAAGGGCCCCTGATCGTCAACGAACCGGAGGTCGCCTGCCAAGCGGCGCTGGCCGGCGTCGGCATCGCCTATCTGTTCGAGCACCAGGTCCGCCCCGGGCTCGACTCGGGCCAACTCGTCCACCTGCTAGCGGACTGGTCGCCGCCCTTTCCAGGCTTCCACCTCTATTATCCCAGCCGCCGCCAGATGGCGCCGCCGCTGCGGGCCTTCCTCGACTTCGTTGCGGCGAGATCCAGACAAGCTTAATGTTGCACGATATCGTCGAGGAGTGACGTCATATGCATCTACGAGCGGATTCCGGTTCTGCGTCCAAGAATGATCCTCATCGATCCTATATTTATCTAAAAGATCAATCTGAGAATTATTGTTTCTCCCTTATGCGTTTTAAGGGACAGGACATGATTGAAATCATGGTTTCTGACCAGGTTAACTACAAAGTTATCGACTTAAATATAATATTATCTAATAATGAATTAACCGCAAATCTTGGAGCGGATCTCGCTTATAAACTCCACGGGCATGAAACTTATATTATTGATCTCGGTGAAGATAAAGAATTTATCCTGCATTTAATAACGGTTCTTCGAGAGATTTTTGATGGGAAACAAGGTTTAGTTATCGGAGAGGATTATAAAAATGTAAATTTCTTAACTGAACCAAAATGAAAACCACGAAGTAAGACTGCCTGCTCTAAACTAATCCAGGCGCATATGCAGCAGCGGATAAGGGCGTCCGTCGCCATCGAGCGCGGAGCGGCCTGTCTCGACGAAGCCGAGATGGCGGTAGAAGCCGACGGCCTGGGTGTTCTGCTCATTGACGTCGACGGTCAACGACCCCTCGCTTTGCTCCCTGGCATGGCGCACCAGCAAGGTGCCGATGCCCTGGCCACGCTTGGCGGGATCGATGAACAGCGAATCGATATGGCGATCGGACATGCCCATGAAGGCGAGCGGCCGGTCGTCGCCATCAACGGCAACATGCAGGGGAGCAGCCGGCAGGTAATCGTTGGCGACCAGCTTGTCGATCGCCTCGAAATCGCCGGGCAACAGGAAATCATGCGTCACCTTGACGGACCCGCGCCAGATCTCGAGCAGATGGGGCACGTCCGTAGGACGCGAGGAGCGAAGGGTGATCATGACAAGCAAGTCCAAATAAAGTGACATTCATGCCGGCAGGATGTCGAGCAGACGGCGGAGATCCGTGATGGTAGCGCCCTCTCGCCCCGCCCGGCCCACGCCGCAGCGATCGAGGTGTAGAGCCTGCAGACCCGCCCCTCTAGCGCCCTCATAGTCGCTTCGCCAGCTATCGCCAACCATCAGAATTTCTGCTGGCACACAGTCCAGCTGGAGGCATAGGGCCCGATAAAAAGCAGGATCGGGCTTTGCAGCGCCGATCTCGAATGAGAAGCAGGCACAGTCCAACAGATCAGCGAAGAGAGCCTCCAGCGGAGCTGCATAGGGTTGCGCAAGATTAGAGGCAAGGGCGACGCGATAGCCCGCCCGACGCAGTGCGATAAGAACCTCACGGCTTTCCGCAAAAGCGCGGATGGAGGCCAATTCCGCTTCGAGATCGGCCTTCCATTCGAGGCTCGGCTGCACGCCGCACAGATCGGCAAATGCGGCGAGATCGAGCGGCCGCGTGATTGACGAGGCCAAAACGCCAGCCCGCGGGCCCCGCGCGATCTGCACATAGGGCCGGCGCTCGTCTACGATCTCGACCACCGTGCCGAACGCGTCGAAAGCAACGGCCTTGATGGCACGAGTCCGGTTCATCTGGCGGCTCAGCTATCAGCCCTTATAGCCACCCATGGCGCAGACGATCTGCCATTCCTCGTCCGTCACCGGCTGCACGGACAGGCGCGACAGCTTCACCAGCGCCATGTTGGCGAGCTTGGGCTCGGCCTTGACGTCGGCCAAAGTCACCGGCTTGGGGAAGGGCGCCACCGCCTTGAAATCCACTAGCACCCAGGGCTGGCCGGGCGTGGCCGGGTCCGGATAGTGCTCGCGCACCACCTCGGCGACGCCGACCACGGCCTTGCCTTCATTGGAATGGTAGAAGAAGGCCTTGTCGCCCTTCTTCATCGCCATCAGGTTGAGTTTGGCGGCATGGTTGCGCACGCCGTCCCAGGGCGTACCCTTGTCGCCGGCGGCGACCTGCTGGTCCCAGCTCCACACTTCGGGTTCGGACTTGATCAGCCATTGGGCCATGTCGATTGCCCCGCCGCGATCAGAGGCCGGCCGGGGGCTTGATGCCCCAGCGCCAGCGGCGGATGCTCGTAGAGGCGAACAGGCCGGCCTTGGCGTAAGGATCGTTTTCGGCGAAGGTCCGGGCCTCGGCCTCGCTGGGGAAATCCACGATCAGCAGCGAGCCCACCATCTTCTCCTCGGCGTCCAGGAACGGGCCGGCGCCGAGGATATGAGCATCCTGCGTCTTCAGATAATCGAGGTGAGCCGGGCGCGTCGCCTGCCTGAGTTCGAGACCGTTGGGAATGTCCTCGCATTGGATGACGAATAGCATGGCGGCGCCTTTCCTGATGTCGGTGTCCTCGCGTAGCGATTCCGGGAGACGATGTCGAGAGGCATGCCAGGCTCGATTCCGGCCGGCGCCTACGCTTGCCGATCGCCATCGCCACGATCCCGGCCGCGCAGCATGCCGCCGAGGACTCCGTCGCGCAGCACGATCGCGTGGAACAAGGCCGCCAGCGCATGCAATGCGACGAGGGCGACGAGAGCCCAGGTCAGCAGGGCATGCAGGCTCAGCATCGTGCGCGGCGATATTCCCTCCAGCCCCGTCAGCACGGGCATGGGCAGCAGGCCAAAAGCGAGCGGGGGTGGCATGAACGGCGCGGGACGATAGCCAAGCCAGCCCGTCAGCGGCACGAGGAGGAGCAAAGCGTAGAGGCCCGCATGGCCGAGGGATGTCACGATTGCGACAAGCGGCAAGCGCAGGCGGCGTGGTGCGCGGTCGAATATCCGCGAGCCGAAGCGAAGCAGGGTCAGCGCGAGGATGACGAGGCCCAGCGACAGATGGATCGTCAGCCAGACATTGCCCGCCATGGCCATGCCGTCGAGGAGGAAAAGACCGATGGCCCATTGTGCGGTGATCGCGATGGCCGTGAGCCAGTGGAACAGCCGGGCCCTCAGGCTCCACCCCATCCCCGCCCCCGGCCTAGACGATGCGATAGGGCACGATTTCGCGCCGGTCGTGGTTCACCGCCAGATGGGCCTTCAAGGGCGGCATGGCGCGCTGGTGGCAATGCGGGCGCTCGCAGATGCGGCAGGAGATGCCGATCGGATCGAAATCCGCCCGATTGGAAAGATCCAGGCCGTCGGCGTAGACGAAGTCCCTGGCATAGGCGATTTCGCAGCCCAGCGTGATGGCATAGCGCCGCTGGGCTGCATTGAAGCCGCCGCCGCCCTTGGCGACCTCGGTGGCGACGCTGAGATAGCGCTCCCCGTCGGGCGTCTCGGCGAGCTGGCGGATGATGCGGCCCGGCGCCTCGAAGGCCTGGTGCACGTTCCAGAGCGGGCAGGCGGAACCGAAGCGGGCGAATTGCAGCTTGGCCGCGCTGTGGCGCTTGGTGATGTTGCCGGCCCGGTCGATGCGGGCGAAGAACACCGGCACACCCTTGAAGCCCGGCCGCTGCAGGGTGGAAAGGCGATGGGCCACCTGTTCCAGGCTTGCGCCGAAGCGCGCGGCCAGGAGTTCGAGGTCATGGCGCAGTTCCCGCGCGGCGGCATGGAAGGCCCGGTAGGGCAGGGTCAGCGCACCGGCGAAATAATTGGTGAGGCCGATGCGGGCAATTTCCACCGCCTCGGTGCTGCGCCAGTCTGCCCCGGCCAGGATGGCAGCGATCTCGGCTTCCGCCTCCAGGGCGGCGATCTGGAAGGCGAGCTGGAAATGCCGGGTGGCGGCGGGTGAATAGGGGTGCAGGCGCAGCACCCGCGCCTCCTTGTCGAAGCCGCGGATGATGCCTTCCTCGGCCGGCGCCTGCATCACCCTGACCTGATGGCGGCTTTCGAGATGAGCGGTGAAGGCGGCGCCGGGCTCGCGGCGGGGCAGCCCCAGGCGCTCGGCCAGGGCCTCGGCGGCGGTGTCGAGCTCATGCACGTAATTGTCGAGGAAGTGGAAGAAATCGCGCACCTCCTCATAGGGCGTCGGCTCCGACAGGCCTCCCGCCAGCCGCCCGTCCAGGCTGGCCAGCTGTTCGGAGTTGCGCCTGTAGGCCTGGTGCGCGGTGATCAGGGCATGGGCGAAGCTCGGCGCATTCTGGGTGACCAGCTTCAATTCCTGCAGGCTCGGCGCCAGCGCGTCGAAGAGCGGATCGGCCAGGGCCTCGTTCAGGGCCGAGAGCAGGCGGTCGCCGTCGCTCTGCGCGATGGTGGCGATGTCGATGTCGAAACGCTCGGCCAGGGCCAGCAGGACCGCGGCCGAAAGCGGGCGCTGATTGTTCTCCATCTGGTTGAGATAGGAGGTGGAGATGCCGAGCCGTTGGGCGAACGCCGCCTGGGTAGCATGGGCAGCCTCGCGAATGGCCCTGAGGCGGGCGCCGATGAAGAGTTTGCCGGCCATGTTCGCAATTTCGCAATTTGCAATTGCGGGTAGCATAAATCATGCATTCGCACTCTTTCAAGCAGGAAGGAGCGGCCGGGAAAAGCTAAGGGTCTGTCCATGAAAAGGATCGAATTGGCTCGACCTTGTCGTTGCCGGGCTTGACCCGGCAATCCAGCCCTTCTCGAGACACGAAGCGGGAGTTGCTGGATGCCCGGGTCAGGCCCGGGCATGACAAAGGCCGCGTTTTCATGCCGCCACGGGCACTGCCTGCAGCGGGGGATATCGATCCGAGCGATGTCGAACCGTATGGAGCAAACCCGATGCGCGCCGTCCTCGAACAATTGGAAAGCCGCCGCGAGGAGGCGAGGCTCGGCGGCGGCACCAGGCGTATCGAAGCCCAGCATGCCAAGGGCAAGCTGACGGCGCGCGAACGCCTGGAAGTGCTGCTCGACGAGGGCTCCTTCGAGGAGTTCGACATGTATGTCACCCATCGCGCCGTGGATTTCGGCATGGCGAACCAGAAGGTCGCCGGCGATGGCGTGGTCACCGGCTGGGGCACCATCAATGGCCGCCTCGTCTATGTGTTCAGCCAGGACTTCACCGTGCTCGGCGGCTCGCTGTCGGAGACCCACGCCCAGAAGATCTGCAAGATCATGGATATGGCCTTGCGCAACGGCGCGCCGGTGATCGGCCTCAACGATTCCGGCGGTGCCCGCATCCAGGAAGGCGTCGCCTCGCTGGCCGGCTATGCCGACGTCTTCAAGCGCAATGTCGAGGCTTCGGGCGTGGTGCCGCAGATCTCGGTGATCATGGGGCCCTGTGCCGGCGGCGCGGTCTATTCGCCGGCGATGACTGACTTCATCTTCATGGTGCGCGACACCTCCTACATGTTCGTCACCGGGCCCGACGTGGTGAAGACGGTCACCAACGAGGTGGTCAGCGCCGAGGAACTCGGCGGCGCCCGCACCCACACCCAGAAATCCTCGGTGGCGGACGGCGCCTTCGACAATGATGTCGAGGCCCTGGAGGAGATCCGGCGCCTGTTCGATTTCCTGCCGCTCAACAATCACGACAAGCCGCCGGTGCGCCCTTTCCACGACGATCCGTCCCGGCTGGAGATGCGCCTGGATACGCTGGTGCCCGACAGCTCCACCAAGCCCTACGACATGAAGGAGCTGATCCTGGCCGTCGCCGACGAAGGCGATTTCTTCGAGGTCGGCGAGGCCTTCGCCCGCAACCTCGTCACTGGCTTCATCCGCATCGAGGGCCGCACCGTCGGCGTGGTCGCCAACCAGCCTCTGGTGCTGGCCGGCTGCCTCGACATCGATTCCTCGCGCAAGGGCGCGCGCTTCGTGCGCTTCTGCGACGCCTTCTCGATCCCGATCCTGACTTTGGTCGACGTGCCCGGCTTCCTGCCGGGCACCGGCCAGGAATATGGCGGGGTGATCAAGCATGGCGCCAAGCTGCTCTTCGCCTATTCCCAGGCCACCGTGCCGATGGTGACGCTGATCACGCGCAAGGCCTATGGCGGCGCCTATGACGTCATGGCTTCCAAGCATATCGGCGCCGACGTCAATTATGCCTGGCCGACGGCCGAGATCGCGGTGATGGGCGCCAAGGGCGCGGCCGAGATCCTGCACCGGGCCGAACTCGGCGATCCCGACAAGATCGCCGAGCGCACCCGGGACTACGAGGCCCGTTTCGCCAATCCCTTCATCGCGGCCGAGCGCGGCTTCATCGATGAGGTGATCATGCCGCACACCTCGCGCAAGCGTATCGCCCGGGCCTTCGCGGCGCTGCGCCGCAAGGCGGCCGAGACGCGCTGGCGCAAGCACGACACCATGCCGCTATGAGGGTGGGATGAGGGTGATGGTGAGAACGACAAGGACGTATCGCTTTACCCTCCCCTCGATGGGGAGGGTCGGCCTGAAAGGCCGGGGTGGGGTGGGATGCACCCGTGGCGATGATGAATGTCATACGCTTCTGCGAGCGGGTCACCCCACCCCGACGCTTCGCGTCGACCCTCCCCATCGAGGGGAGCGTAAGGAACCGTGCTACGCAAACCCTGATTGGCGCCCATGAACACGAATCCCCCCCTGCTCAAGAAGATCCTGATCGCCAATCGCGGCGAGATCGCCTGCCGCGTCATCCGCAGCGCCCGCAGGCTCGGCATCGCCACCGTTGCGGTCTATTCCGATGCCGACCGTGACGCGGTGCATGTACGCGAGGCCGACGAAGCCGTGCGCATCGGCCCGCCGCCCTCTTCCCAATCCTATCTGGTGATCGACGCCATTCTCGCCGCGGTCCGCCAGACGGGTGCCGACGCGGTGCATCCGGGTTATGGCTTCCTGTCGGAGAACGCCGCCTTCGCCCAGGCGCTCGCCGAGGAGGGCGTCGCCTTCATCGGCCCGCCCCCCAGGGCGATCGAGGCGATGGGCGACAAGATCACGTCGAAGAAGCTGGCGGCCGAAGCCGGCGTGTCGACGGTGCCCGGCCATATGGGCCTGATCGAGGACGCCGCCGAAGCCGCCCGCATCGCAGCCGAGATCGGCTATCCCGTGATGATCAAGGCCTCCGCCGGCGGCGGCGGCAAGGGCATGCGCATCGCCTGGAACGACGCCGAGGCCCGCGAGGGCTTCCGCGCCTCGCGCTCGGAGGCCAAGTCCTCCTTCGGCGACGACCGCATCTTCATCGAGAAATTCGTCACCGAGCCGCGCCATATCGAGATCCAGGTACTGGGCGACCGCCACGGCAATCTGATCTATCTGGGCGAGCGCGAATGCTCGATCCAGCGCCGCAATCAGAAGGTCATCGAGGAAGCGCCCTCCTCCTTCCTCGACGAGGCAACGCGGCGCGCCATGGGCGAGCAGGCCGTGGCCCTCTCCCGGGCGGTCGGGTACCACTCCGCCGGCACGGTGGAATTCATCGTCGACAAGAACCGCAATTTCTACTTCCTGGAGATGAACACGCGCCTTCAGGTCGAGCATCCCGTGACCGAGCTGGTTACCGGCATCGACCTGGTGGAGGCGATGATCCGCGTCGCCGCCGGCGAGCGCCTGCCGATCCGCCAGGACGAGGTTCGCCTCTCCGGCTGGGCGATGGAAGCGCGCGTCTATGCCGAGGATCCCTATCGCAACTTCCTGCCCTCGATCGGGCGCCTGACCCGCTATCGTCCGCCGGCCGAAGGGCCGGATGGCGAAGGCGGCCTGGTGCGGGTGGATGCCGGCGTGCAGGAAGGCGGCGAGATCTCGATCCATTACGACCCGATGATCGCCAAGCTGTGCACCCATGCGCCGACCCGCCTGGAGGCCATAGACGCCCTTGCCCGCGCCCTCGACCGGGTCGAGCTGGAGGGTATCGGCCATAACCTGCCCTTCCTGGCGGCCCTCGCCGATCACGAGCGTTTCCGCGCCGGGCGGCTGACCACCGCCTTCATCGCGGAGGAATATGTGGGCGGGTTCACGGGTGTGACGCCGACGGAGGCCGACCTGCCGCGCCTGGCGGCCGTAGCCGCCGTGGTGAGCCATATCCGCCAGCACCGCGACAGCGCCATCTCCGGCGCCATGGACAATCACCGCCGCGCCATCGGCCGCGACTTCGTCGCCACCCTGGCGGGGCAGGCCCTGCCCTTCACCATCGATGCCGTCGATGGCGGCTACCATGTCGTCTTCGCCGACGGCCCGCTGCTCGCCGTCAGCAGCCGATGGACGCCGGGCCAGCCCCTTGGCCAGTTCAGCGTCGGCGGCGAGGCCATGGCCGTGAAGGTTGGCGTCACTCCCGGCGGGCTGCGCCTGCGCTGGCATGGCCGCGACGTCCTCGTGCAGGTGCGCAGCCCCCGCGTCGCCGAGCTCGCCCGCCTGATGCGCGAGAAAATTCCGCCCGATACCTCCAAGCTGCTGCTCTGCCCGATGCCCGGCGTGGTCGCCGCGATCACCGTCAGCGAGGGCGAGGCCGTGGAAGCGGGCCAGGCGCTCGCCACCATCGAGGCGATGAAGATGGAGAACGTGCTGCGCGCCGAGAAGGCCGGCACGATCCGCCGCATCGCCGTGGCCGAGGGCGCCAGCCTCGCCGTCGACGAACTCATCCTCGAATTCGAATGAGAGAACAATTCACCCTCCCCTGAAGGGGGAGGGTCGGACGAAGTCCGGGGTGGGGTGAAAAAACACAACGGTGGAGGAAATCACCCCACCCCGACGCTCCGCGTCGACCCTCCCCCTCCAGGGGAGGGTGAGCAATTACCGAGTATGAGGCAAATGATGTCAGACCCAGCGATGTCGAAATCCTCCACATCCCAAGCCACCGCACTCGAAGACTGGCGCAGGCTCGCGAAAAAGGAGGTCAAGGCCGATCCCGACAGCCTGACCTGGCAGACCCCGGAGGGCATCGCGGTCAAGCCGCTCTATACGCAGGCCGACCTCGCCGGCATCGCCCATCTCGGTTCCCTGCCGGGCCAGCAGCCTTTTCTGCGCGGGCCGCGCGCCACCATGTATGCCGGCCGGCCCTGGACCATCCGCCAATATGCCGGCTTCTCCACCGCCGAAGCCTCGAACGCCTTCTACCGCAAGGCGCTGGCGGCCGGGCAGAAAGGCCTTTCCGTCGCCTTCGACCTCGCCACCCATCGCGGCTATGATTCCGATCATCCCCGCGTGGAAGGCGATGTCGGCAAGGCAGGCGTCGCCATCGACAGCGTCGAGGACATGAAGATCCTGTTCGACGCCATCCCGCTCGAGGAGATGTCGGTCTCCATGACCATGAACGGGGCGGTGCTGCCGGTGCTGGCCTTCTTCATCGTGGCGGGCGAGGAACAGGGTGTATCGCACGCGAAACTATCGGGCACGATCCAGAATGACATTCTCAAGGAATTCATCACCCGCAACACCTATATCTACCCGCCGCAAGCCTCGATGCGTGTCGTCGCCGACATCATTGCCTACACCGCCCGGGAGATGCCGCGCTTCAACTCGATCTCGATCTCCGGCTACCACATGCAGGAAGCGGGGGCGACTTTGGTGCAGGAGCTCGCCTTCACCCTGGCCGACGGCCGCGACTATGTGCGGGCGGCGCTGGCCAAGGGGCTCGACGTCGACGCCTTCGCCGGCCGGCTCTCCTTCTTCTTCGCCATCGGCATGAATTTCTTCATGGAGGTGGCCAAGCTGCGCGCGGCCCGCCTCCTGTGGTCGCGCATCATGACCGAGTTCGGGCCGAAGGACCCGCAATCGCTGATGCTGCGCACGCATTGCCAGACCTCGGGCGTGTCGCTGGCCGAGCGCGACCCCTACAACAACATCGTGCGCACCGCCTATGAAGCGATGGCGGCGGCGCTCGGCGGCACACAGTCGCTGCACACCAATTCCTTCGACGAGGCCATCGCGCTGCCAACGGAATTCTCGGCCCGCATCGCCCGAAACACCCAGCTGATCCTGCAGCACGAGACCGGCGTGACCAAGGTTGTGGATCCCCTGGCCGGCTCCTATTACGTCGAAAGCCTCACCCATGACCTCGCCAGCCAGGCCTGGACGCTGATCGAGGAGGTCGAGGCGATGGGCGGCATGACGGCGGCGGTGGCGGCCGGCCTGCCCAAACGCCTGATCGAGGAGGCCGCGACCAGGCGGCAGGCGGCCATCGACCGCGGCGACGAGGTGGTGGTGGGCGTCAACCGCTACCAGCTCGAAGACGAGCCTGCGATCGACAGCCTCGACATCGACAATCACGCCGTACGGGCCGCGCAGATCCGGCGATTGGAGGATATCAGGCGCCGGCGCGACCCGCAGGCGGTCGCCAAGGCCCTCGCCGCCCTCGCCGAGGTGGCACGCACGGGCACCGGCAATCTCCTGGAGGCGGCCGTCGAAGCCGCCCGCCACCGCGCGACCGTGGGCGAGATCTCCGACGCGCTCAGGGCTGTGTTCGGGGACCACAGCGCCCGCCCCGAGGTGGTGACGGATATTTATCGCACCGCTTTCGGCGAGGGACCGGAAGTGGCTGTCCTCGCCGACCGCATCGCCGGTTTCACGGCGCGACGCGGCGCCAAGCCCCGCATCCTGGTGGCCAAGCTCGGCCAGGACGGCCATGACCGCGGCGCCCGTGTGGTGGCATCGGCCTTCACCGACATGGGTTTCGAGGTGGTTTCCGGCCCGCTGTTCCAGACGCCGGACGAGGCTGTCGACCTTGCTTTGGCCGAGAAGGTCGACGTCGTCGGCATCTCCTCGCTCGCGGCAGGTCACAAGACGCTGCTGCCCCAGCTGATCGAAAGGCTGAAGGCGCGCGGCCGCGCCGATATCGCCGTGGTCTGCGGCGGCGTCATTCCGCGCCAGGACTATGATTTCCTGCACGAGGCCGGCGTTGCGGCCGTGTTCGGCCCGGGCACGCCGGTGCTCGATGCGGCCCGCACCGTGCTCGATCTGCTGGAGGGCCGGCTGAGCAACGAGCGGCGCTAGAAACCTTCTCCCCTTGCGGGAGAAGGTGGCATTGCGAAGCAATGACGGATGAGGGGTGTTGGCGCCCCCCATCCATGTCGAGTTTCACCCCTCATCCGCCCCTTCGGGGCACCCAGTCCACTCCAAGTGGAGTGGACGATACCCGCAAGGGGGGAAGGCTGGTTGCGCTTTTACCCCTTCACCCTGGCTTCCGCAGCCACGATGGTGTTGTGCAGCAGGCAGGCCACGGTCATCTTGCCGACACCGCCGGGAACCGGGGTGATGTAGGAGGCCTTGCCCATGGCTTCGTTCGTGGCGACGTCGCCGACGATGCGGCCCTTGCCGTCCTCGGTGGGCACGCGGTTGATGCCGACATCGATGACCACGGCACCGTCCTTGATCCAGTCGCCCTTGACCATTTCGGGCCTGCCGACGGCGGCCACCAGGATATCGGCCTCGCGGCAGACGGCTGGCAGATCCTTGGTGCGCGAATGGGCGATGGTCACCGTGCAGTCATAGGCGAGCAACAACTGCGCCATCGGCTTGCCGACGATGTTGGAACGGCCGACGACCACCGCCTTCTTGCCGGAAAGCCCTTCCTTGCCAACGGTGTCGAGCAGCATCAGGAGCGAGCCGAGCGGGGTGCAGGGGATCAGCATCGCTTCCGGATCGATCCTGGACGCGGTGAAGAGCTTGCCGACATTCATCGGATGGAAGCCGTCGACATCCTTGGCCGGATGGATGGCGTCGATCATCATCTGGCCGTCGAGATGGTCGGGCAGCGGCAGCTGCACCAGGATGCCGTCAACGCCCGCATCGGCATTGAGGCCGGCGATCACACCGAGCAGTTCTTCCTTGGAAACCGTCTCCGGCAGTTCGATCAGACGGCCGTCGATCGCCGTCTCATGCGCCATCTTGGCCTTGGTGTTCACATAGGCCCGGCTCGCCGGGTTGTTGCCGACGATCACCACGTCGAGGCGCGGCTTGCGGCCATGGGCGGCGGCGAAGGCCTCGGCGCGAACCTTGGTGCGGGCGCGGACATTGGCCGCATGGACGTTGCCGTCGATCAAGTCGGTCATGGCAAGCTTTCGATTTGTTTACGGGTAGTGGAATTTTTTTCTTGAGAATAAATTATAGCGCAGACATGTCTCGCGCAACAAGCCTATCTCGCCCTGTTCTGTCTTGTTTTTCCCTCAGATGCGCGGCCAGCTCGGGGGCATGATGCGGACGAGACGTCCAGGCGGTAGGATAGGGTTGGGCGAGATGACCGGACGCCGAAAAGACTCAACACTTGCGCCCCCTCGCCCCGTTTACGGGGAGAGGATAGAGGTGAGGGGCTACGCAATGCCTTCAATTTAAGAGGTCGAGCTGCCCCTCATCCTTACCTCTAGTCAACTCAAGAGAGTTGACGATACCCCGTAAGAACGGGGCGAAGGGATGACCGGCGCCGCGTTCCTGGCCCCGAGCGTGCACTCTGCGTAGTTGGAATGTGTCATTCCGGAACCGTTGACAGGACCCGCTTTTGCCTCCGGAGTAGCGTCCTGACAAGGTCGACCGATGGCCCTGCGATTCGCGGGTATCGCCTATCGGCCGGCCAGCTTGAGGAGACAGGCCATGGCCGATGGCAGCACGCGCCAATTTTCGATCCCGCGCGAAAAGGATCTCCAGCTCAGGACCATCCGCAACACCGGCGGCCTCAGCGTCTCCTTCCTGGAGAACGGCACCGTCTTTTCAATCGACCATGACGACGGCAAGGACCGCATCACCCTCAACCAGGTGCTGGGATCGCCGGTCCATGGCGGCATCGGCCGGCTCTATCTGCGCGCCGGCGGCGCGAATCCCTTCGTGCAGGAACTGGTCGGCCCCGGCGCCAAGGGCCTTTTTGCGGCCGGTGGCTCCAGCGCGGTCTGGCAGGGCGAGGCCGGCGGCATCGCCTATCGGGTAAGGCTGGCGCTCCATCCCAGCGAGGCACTGTGGTTCTGGCAGGCCGAGCTGTCAGGCTCGGGGCCGGCCCGCTCCTGCGACCTCGTCCTCATCCAGGATGTCGGCCTGGGCAGCCGCGGCTTCCTGATGAACAGCGAAGCCTATGTCTCGCAATATCTCGACCATCATGTCGAGACGCACGAAACCCTCGGCCCGGTGCTGATGAGCCGGCAGAACCTGTCGCAGGGCGGCAAGTTCCCCTGGCTGGCGCAGGGCTGCGCCAGCGGCGCGAAAGGCTTCGCCACCGACGCGATCCAGGTCCTCGGCCCGGATTACCGCATGACCGGCGTGTTCGCCGTCCCCTTCGGCACCGATCTGCCCTCGCAGCGCCGCCAGCACGAGGTCGGCTGCATCGCCCTGCAGTCCAATGCCGCCACTGTCGGGCAGGACGCGAGGGCCGAGATCACCTTCTTCGGCCTGCTGTCGCGGGATCATCCGGCCGCTTCCGGCCCTGCCGACCTGCCCGTGGCCGCCGCCGCAGCCGTCCGTGCGGGTGAAGCCGGCACGGATATGCCCTCGCCCGCCGGGACGGCGCGCAGCCTGGTGCAGGATGCCGCTCCCCTGGCGGCCCTGCCGCTCGAGGCGGGCGAGATCGCCGCGCTCTATCCCGAACGCCGGGCGGAAGAGACCCGGAACGGCACCTTGCTCTCCTTCTTCGTGCCGGAGGGCGAGCAGAACCGGCATGTCGTGCTCGCCGCCAAGGAAGCCCAGGTGCCGCGCCGCCACGGCGCCCTCTTGCGCAGTGGCGCCAGCATGCGGCTCGACGACGCAACCCTGTGCTCCACCGCCTGGATGCATGGCGTGTTCGGAGCGCAGCTCACCATCGGCAACACCTCCTTCCACAAGCTGTTCTCGGTCTCGCGCGACCCCTACAACATCACGCGCGGCAGCGGCCTGCGCATCCTCGTCGACCTGGGTGGCGGCTGGGAGCTGCTGGCCGTGCCGAGCGCCTTCGACATCGGGTTGAGCGATGCCCGGTGGATCTATCGCCTGCCCGAACGCACGATCACCGTGCGCGCAGTGGCCGCCGGCGACGCGCCGGCCATGCAGTGGCGCGTCACCGTCGACGGGGCTCCCTGCCGCTTCCTGGTGTTCGGCCATGTGGTGATGGGCGAGCGCGACTATGAGCAGACCGGCACCGTCACCATCGATGTTTCAGCCAAGCGCATCAGCCTCACCCCCGGCTCGGATTGGCTGTGGGGCCAGACCTACAAGGAGGCGGCCTATCACCTCGTCACCTCCACGCCGGCTGCCGTCGAAGCCATGGGCGGCGACGAGCTCATCTACCAGGACGGCCGCCCCCGCGGCGGCGCCTATGTCGCCCTGCGCTCCCATGCCACCAATGAACTCGTCTTCGCGGTCACCGGCTCGATGACGTCGGCCGCCGAGGGCGAACGACTGGCCGCGCGTTTTGCCGCCGGCCCGGATGCCGAGAGCCTGCTTGCCCCGGCGCGCCGGTTTTGGAGCCTTCTCACCCGCGACCTCAGCCTGAAGGGCAGCGGCCCTGATGTCGAGGCCCAGAATCTCTTCCTGCCCTGGCTCGCCCACGACGCCATGATGCATCTCACCGTGCCGCACGGGCTGGAGCAATATACCGGCGCCGCCTGGGGCACCCGCGACGTCTGCCAGGGCCCGGTCGAGCTGATGCTGGCTCTCGAACATGACGCCGAGGTGCGCCACATTCTCCTCACTCTCTTCGGCGAGCAGTCGCAGAATCGGGGCGACTGGCCGCAATGGTTCATGCTCGATCCCTATCCCTATATCCGGGCGGGCGACAGCCATGGCGACGTCATCGTCTGGCCGCTGAAGGCGCTGTGCGACTATGTCGAGGCCACCGGCGACCTCACCGTGCTCGAGGCGCAGGCGCCGTGGCGCGACGACAAGAATGCGGCGACTGCGGCGCGGTCGACGCTCGCCGCCCATGTCGACAAGCTCCTCGCCACGGTTTCGGCCAGCTTCATCCCCGGCACCCATCTGGTGCGCTATGGCGAGGGCGACTGGAACGATTCGCTCCAGCCCGCCGATCCGCACTTGCGCGACTGGATGGTGTCCAGCTGGACCGTGGCGCTGCTCTATGAACAGATCGTGCGCTATTCTTCCATCCTCAAGCGCCGGGGCGAGACAGCCCGCAGCGTCGAATTGTCCGATCTCGCGGCCCGCATGCGCGGCGATTTCAACCAGCATCTCGTCCGCGACGGCGTGGTGGCCGGCTACGGCCTGTTCGATCCCGAGATCTTCGGCGCAGCGGAGGCGGCTCCCACCGGGACCGACATCGCCCCGGTCGATGCGAAGCAGGGCGGCGTCGAACTGCTGCTGCATCCCAGCGACACCAGGACGGGCCTGTCCTATTCGCTGATCTCGATGACGCAGCCGATCATCGGCGGCCTGTTCACGCATGATCAGGCACGCCGCCACCTCAAGCTGATCGAGGAGCATCTGCTGCTGCCCGACGGCGCCCATCTGATGAACCGTCCCGTCGTCTACAATGGCGGCCCGGAAAAACTGTTCCGCCGCGCCGAATCCTCGTCCTTCTTCGGGCGCGAAATCGGCCTGATGTATGTGCACGCCCATCTGCGTTATTGCGAGGCCCTGGCCAAGCATGGCGAGGCCCAGAAGGTCTGGGACGGCCTTGCCCTGATCAACCCGATCGCGGTGACGCAGCGCCTTCCCAACGCATCGCTGCGCCAGCGCAACACCTATTTCTCCTCCTCCGACGCCGCCTTCCCCGACCGCTATGTCGCCAGTGCAGAATGGGGCCGGGTCAGGGCGGGGACGGTCGATGTCGACGGTGGCTGGCGCATCTATTCGAGCGGCCCGGGGCTCTATACCCGCGCCATCGTCGAGCAGGTGCTGGGTAAGCGCCGGCATTTCGGTGTGAGGGAAGAGAACCCGCTGGCGGTGGCGGCGCTGGAGGGCAGCCGGTCGAATCTGGCGTAAATCTCTCCGGGTGCGGGACGTCTCGTCCGCTCTTGGAAACGCAGCGCCTGCGGCAAGGAAGATGCGGACGAGACGTCCATAGGCGCTAAGATAAGGGGTTGGGCGAGATGAGGCGGTTGGAGATGAAGCTCGACATATGAGCCCCCTCGCCCCGTTTACGGGGAGAGGATGGAGGTGAGGGGCTACGCAAGGCGTCAGTTTGTGAGGTCGCGCCGCCCCTCATCCTTACCTTCTCCCCGTAAGAACGGGGCGAAGGGGTGGCCGGCGTCGCGTCTCTGGCCTTATCTTAGCGCCTATGGACGAGACGTCCCGCACCCGGAACTCTACTCTTCCTTCTTGGCCTGACGCTTCTTGGTGCGGCGACGCAGCTTGCGCAGCTCCGTGCTCTCATGCACGCCGAAGGTGGAGACGGGCTTCCTCTTGCGCGAAGCCGCCCTCTTCTCGGCTCGCGCCTTGTCCGCCAGCAGCGCCTTCACCTGCTTGAGCTGCTCCTGCGTGAAGAAGACGTCCCGGCCCATGGCCGTGAAGAAGCCGTGCTGGCGCGCGACATTGGCAAGAGGCTTGGTCTCCATCCCGAGAAGCCGGGCCGCCTGGGCAAGCGATATCGGGGAGGAGGATTGCGGATCTTCGGTCACGGTCGGTTCCGGCATGATTGTCTCGATCCTCAATAATGCGGCGGCGGTGGTTCGGGCAAACCGGCGAGATCGGCGCGCTGCTCGCCGATCTCGACGCGATCCTGCAGCTGGGCGAGCAACCGGTTCAGCGCCTCGATCTGCTTCCATTGCGCGATGATGGCCTGGTTGAGATCCTCGATGGTCTCGTCCTGGAAGGCCACGCGCGTCTCCAGAGCGTCGATGCGAGAATTGAGCGTCTCGATCTCGGTCATGGCCCCTCACATCTTGCCGAAGAAATCACTGATATCGAAGCAGATCGCCTGCTTCGCGCTGCCCTTGGAAATATCCAGCACGTCGTAAAGGCGCCCGTTCCCGTTCAACAGGACCTGCCGGTCGCGCCGCCAGCCGGGCCTGTTCTTGCGCAACCAGGCATATTCGGAGGCAACGCCGTCGAGCTCGCCCCTGGCGCCCAGGACCTTGAACGCCGCATCGGCGGGGACCGGGCAGGTCGCCGGGCCGAACCGGATGCCCGCCTGCGCAACGGCAGGCAGGCTGCACAACAATGCCACCGCGATGATAACACGAATGATGCCGCCCACGCTTCGCCCCTTTTCGGCTTTCTCATCCAACTTCTTGGCAAGATATTTGCGCTAGAACCAGCCCATGTTTCGGGGATTCGGCATATTTCGCGCGTCGACATGGGTCAACCTGACCAAATTCGCGATCGTCTTCATCGTCGCGATGAATCTGGCGCGTCTCGACCGCCTCACGGGCATCGCCGCCGGCCTTGCCCTCGCCGCCCTCGTGCTGGTCTGGCTGCTGACGCGGCTCGGTCTCCTGCCGGTCGGCGGGGACAGCGCGGAATGGCGGCGCCTGATCCGCCGCCACGACCAGGCCCTGACCAGGCGCTATCGCCAGCTCGTGCGCGTCAACGCCTATGGCGCCGAAGAATTCGACAAATGGCACGAGGAGCTGGTGCGCTTCCGCGCCTCCACCAAGCTTTCCCTGGACGAGAAGGATGTCGCCCGCTTCGATGCCCTGGCCACCCGCATGGTGGGCAAATGGGCGGCCGTGGAGCCCGATGCCCGCATTCCCGACGCCATGGAGGAGATCTCGCCGCAGGATTACGAGCATCTGTGCGCCGACCTTCTGCGCAAGGCCGGCTGGGAAGCGGAGGTCACGGGGCAATCGGGCGATCAGGGCGTCGACATCCTGGCGCGGCGGGACGACCTCTCCGTCGCCCTGCAGTGCAAGCTCTATTTCGGCAATCCGGTCGGCAACAAGGCCGTGCAGGAAGCCCATGCCGCCGCAGGCTTCGTCGACGCCGACTATGCCGTGGTGGTCTCCAACCGGGATTTCACCAATGCCGCCGAGCAGCTCGCCCGCAAGCTCGGCGTGCTTCTCGTCCACCACAGCGAGTTGCCGGATCTCGAGACCATGCTGCAGCCGGTACGGTGAGGCGCGACAAGCCTTCTCCCCTTGCGGGAGAAGGTGGCATTGCGAATGCAATGACGGATGAGGGGTGACGGCGACCACCCTCCATCGTTGCGTATCTCCCCTCACCCGCCCTTCGGGCACCTTCTCCCGCAAGGGGAGAAGGCTTGTCGCGCCTCAATCCGGATAGCTCACCTGGAACTCGATCTGGCCGTAGTCCTGGAAGGTCCAGTGTCTCGCGGCCTGGCCGGGCCAGAGCAGGGTGACGGCGCCGGCGGCCGGACGGTAGCAGGCCGTGTAGACCGTGCCGAAGCCCTGCGCATAGCTGGTCGCCAGCAAGGGCGGGGTCAGGAAGGCTGCCGCCAGCCCGTTTCCGTCGAGCGTAGGATCCGCCAGAAGCTGTTCGAGGGATTCCGCCCGCTGGACGGTACGGGAGAGGCGGCCATGCCTCGGCCATTCCACCCCGAGCTGGTGATTGGTGGTGAAGGCCTTGCCGGAGACGATCGCCGGCCGGTCCGGCGAGAGATAGACCGTTTCCCAGCGGCCCTGGCGGTCGAGCACGGTGACGTTGTAGGCCATGTGGCAGGGCACCGAGCGCAGCGCCTCCACAGCCTGATGCGTATCGGAGCAGACCTCCAGGAGATAGCGCACGATCATGGGCGCGCCGAAGCCCCGGCCCGCCACCGCGCGGCCGCCAAAGGTGAGCGAGACGACGAGGCCGGCATCGTTCATGCCGTCGGCGAGGCCGGACAGCCCGTCCACCATGCCCATCACGTCCCGGCTGCGCCAGCGCGAGCGCAGGAGCGTACCCTCGTTCAATTCCGGCGCCAGGTCGTAATTGCGCACCAGGATGGGACCGTAGTCATCGACCAGCACGGCCTGGCTGCAATGGACGAGGTAGCGCGGCGGGGTCCAGAAACTCAGGAAACGGGCGACGTCCTCGTCCGATGGCACCGCCGCCACCAGTCTCGACCACAGCCCTTCCATTTCCGGCATGAAGCGGCGGACGGCTCGGGCGGCATCGACGAGGCTCGGCGCCTGCGCGCCGCCCCGTTCCAGAAACCATTGCCGCCATCCCGGCCAGCCGGCCTGGAACACCGCGTTCCAGGCCAGGCCGGGCTCCTGTTCCCGCAAGCTGCGGAAGCCTACGTTCATTTCTTTCCACTCATGCCGTCAGAGCCTGATTCGAAACTCGCGGCGCAATTATCGACAGCGCGGATCTTGTCATTGCCGGACTTGACCCGGCAATCCAGCCCTGGGTCCGACCGCACGCAGTGCCTCTGGATAGCCGGGTCGAGCCCTGCTACGACAAAGCTCGAGGTGCTTACGTTTCTTTCGGTCAAACCCATTAGATCCACTTGGCCGAGGCCATGTCCACCGGCGGCACGATAGCGGTCATGGCGGACAGCGGCACCGACTCGAATTGCGCCTTGATGCCGGCGTTCCATTTCTTGGCACGCGCCAGCAATTCGCGGCTGTCCGATTGCATCCGGCCTCGCGCCAGCAGACAGCCCATATCGGCGCCATGGTAGCAATATTCTCCCACGCCGTACACGCGCATGTAGAAGGCCTCGTTCTCGTCCCCGACGCTGGTGAGATCGAGGGCGGAGCGCTGATAGGCGATCTCGCCGCGGTCATTCATGCGCCAGATGCCCGATTGCGGTACGCGCGTGAGCATTTCCACCTTGTCCTCGGTCTGCTTGAGGATGAGCTGGGTCCAGTGGTCATATTCCTTCCAGCGGTTCTGCACCGCCTCGACGTCGAGGTCGTAATCGACGTCGAGGAATTCGAGCAGATGGAACAGGAAGAGCGGGCAGCCGCCATAGATGGTGGTGATCAGATTGGTCGGCGGCGAGGCGCCGGAAACGCGCGGATTGAGCTCACCCAGATAGACCTCATGCGTGTCGGTATCGAGCAGGAAGTCGCAGCAGAACACGCCGCGATAGCCCTCGGCATAGAGCCGGTCGCCGAGTTTGCGGGCCATTTCGCGCACCCGGTCCGGGGCATCGCCCGGCAGGATGGTGGGCGAGACGTCGTTGCCGCACCAGCCGCCCTTATAGGGCGTGATTTCGGCAAAGCCGGTGATGTCGGTCATGACGGGGCCGACCAGCGTGCCGTGGCGCGTGCAGCAGCCCTCGATGGTGCCGGGAAGGTGATTGATGCGCTTCATCACCTTCAGTTCCTGGCCGATGATCTTGGCGGCGTATTTGTCCCAGTCCGCCTGGCTCTTGACGAAGAAGGTGGTGCGCCCGCTGTCGCCATAGGGCGTCTGCACCACGAGGTCGCTGCCGAGCCCCGCCGCGGCCGCCAGGGCGCCGAGCTCCTCATAGCTGCCGGCAAAACCCATGGTGTTTGGGGCGCTGGCCACCCCAGCCTCGTTGCCCAGCCGCGTCGTCTCGATCTTGGAATCGAGGCGGGTGCGCAAAGCGGCCTTGGGCAGGGCGACGTCGACCCCGGCCTCGGCGCAGAGCTCCTCGGTCTCCTCGTCAAACATCACGAAGATCGCCTTGCCCCGCGGCTTCTTGCGGATGCGGGCCCGGAAGGCGGGATGGGCCACCAGGTAATTGGCGACGTCCTCCATCGACTTGAACTCGACCGGCCCGGTGCGCGGCGGCACGAAGACGCGCGGATGCCTGCCGTCGAAAATGTCGAAATAATTGATGAATTCCAGCCCGCCCACCCACTCGTCGAGCCCGAGCAGGTTGAAGGGTGTCGGCGTGACGACATAGATCGGCGTCTCGTTCATGCGCAGGAAACGATAGATATCGCTCAGGCTGCGCAGCTTCTCGCGTCCGCTCATGGTGGGGATCCCATTCTCTGCAGGGTTTGTCGTTGTGGCAGGGGCCTGTTGGGCCGAAGAGGCGAAGCGCGGGGCTCGAAGAGCGCACCATCGTCCCATGCGATAATGGCGAAGGAAAACCGGCGGGATGCCGGAAGGGCGCCTGTCTCAGGTGCCGTCGTCGCGCTCCGAACGGCCGCAACATGCGTGCGGCGGCTCAACCAGGCGACAACAGGCTCACCAGCCGGCATGAGGCTCCCTTCTATGGGGCGACGTCCTCTGTGCCAAATTTCTGACACACTTCCGGCAGGCCGGCAACCGGGCCGAAATGGGGATGAAGCAATCGTCTTTCATCCTGGCTGCGAGGCCGTGGTGGTTATATCGCGTCTCTCGGCTGCCCGCGCTCACGCCCTCGCGTGCGGCCCTTCCGCCCGCAAAGCCCCCGGCGGCATGCCCGTCACACGCTTGAAAGCGCGGCTGAAGGCAGCCTGCGAGGCATAGCCGAGGCGCTGGGCGGCGGTGTCGATCGACATGCGGTCACGCCCGATCCATTCGGCCGCCAGGCGCATGCGCAGCTCGGTGACATAGCGCAGCGGGGTCTGGCCGGTCACCGCCAGGAAGCGCTCGGCGAAGACCGAGCGCGAGGCCCCCATTTCCTGCGCAAGCTCCGCCACCGTCCAGTCCCGGCCGGGATCGCGGTGCATGGCGCCGATGGCGCGGCTCAGGCGCGGATCGCGCAGCGCATCAAGCCAGCCGCCGACCTCGCCGCAGCCGCATTCCACCCAGCCGCGCACGATCGAGGCCGAGACCACGTCGGCCAGCCGCGCCAGGATGCCCGCCGAGCCGACGCGCTCGGTCAGCACCTCGCGCTCCATCGCCCGCAGCATCGGCTCGATCTCGGGCTGACGTTCCAGGAGCGTGCCGACCAGCATCACCTCGGGCATCTGGGCGACCAGCGGACGCATGCCGCCGAGATCGAACTCCATGCAGCCGCTGAAGACATGGGCATGCTTGGTCGGGCAGGTCTCCTCGACGCAGGCCGAGACCGCGCTGACGCTCTTGCAGAGCGGAACCGCCTCATAGGCGCCGACATCCTGGCTCGGCAGGTCCGGCGCCGAAACGAGATCGTGCTCCCCGCCGCGCGGCAGCAATACGGCATCGCCCGGTCCGAGGCTGTGCACCGCCCCGGCCGCCATGCGCAGATAGACCGTGCCGCAGGCGACGAAATGGAACTGGGCCCGCCCTTCGGCCGTGCCGAAACGGACGCCGAACGGCGGCGCGGCATGCAGCCGCCGATATTGCACGCCGTTGAGCCGCATCCCGAGGAGCAGCTCGCTCATCAGGTCGGCTGGCGGGTTATCGCGGCGTGTACGCTCACGTCCGGACGAATGGTATAGCATTCCGGATTTGATGACATGGATCGTCCGAAATGTCCACCCTATGTTGCTGCAACGCAATAGCGTTTTGCGATTTGGCGGGACGCCAAGAATCGCAAAACGCGTCAAACCAAAGAACTGGAGCAAATCAGCGTTTCGCCTAAACGCGTTTTGCTCCAGATCAATTCGACAGGACAGACAGATGAGCGAAGCGTTGCAGAGCGCCTCGTCGCTTGAGGCGATCGAGGCCGATCGCGGCCCGCACCGGGCCTACAAGGACGACATCCCCACCGCAGCCGCGCCGGGCTCGCAGAACGCCTTATGGGGCGCCGTGGTCTCCATGATGCTCGGCGTTTTCGGCCTGGTGACGGCCGAGTTTCTGCCGGCCAGCCTGCTGACGCCGATGGCGCGCGATCTCGGCGTAACCGAAGGCGTGGCCGGCCAGGCCGTTACCGCCACCGCCACCGTGGCGCTGATCACCAGCCTGCTCGTGGCAACGGTGACCCGGCGCATCGACCGCCGTCTCGTGCTGCTGGCCTTCTCGATCCTGCTGGTTGCTTCCAACCTGCTGGTCGCCTCCGCTTCAAGCCTGCCGGCCCTGATCGCCGGACGGGTGCTGCTCGGCATCGCCCTCGGCGGCTTCTGGACCATGTCGGCGGCAACGGTGATGCGCCTGGTGCCGGAGGCACTGGTACCGCGCGCCCTGTCGATCCTGTTCAGCGGCGTCTCGGCGGCGACGGTGTTCGCCGCCCCCGTCGGCAGCTATGTCGGCGACATCGCCGGCTGGCGGGCTGTCTTTCTCATGGCGGCCGGTCTCGGCCTTCTCGCTTTGGTGGTGCAATTCGCCACCCTGCCGCGCCTGGAACCGCGCGGGCATGCCCGCCTGCGCACGCTGTGGGAGGTGCTGATGCGGCCGCAGATCGGCCTCGGCATGGTGGCGGTCACCCTGGTGTTCACCGGCCACTTCGCCTTCTTCACCTATATCCGGCCCTTCCTGGAGACGGTGACGGGGGTCGGCGTGAGCACCATGTCGGCCATCCTGCTGGGCTTCGGCATCGCCAATTTCCTCGGGACCTTCCTCGGCGGCTTCCTGCTTGAGCGCAGCCTCAGGCTGACCCTGGCCGCCATGCCTCTGGCAATGGGCGTGCTCGGCCTGGTGCTTGCCGGCCTCGGCAGCGCGCCAGTGGCCGATGCCGTGCTGATCGCCCTGTGGGGCCTCGCCTTCGGTGCCGTGCCGGTGGCCTGGACGGCCTGGATCACCCGCGCCGTGCCGGACGAAACCGAAAGCGGCACGGCCCTGATCGTGGCGGTAATCCAGCTAGCCATCGCCCTCGGCGCCGCCGGCGGCGGCACGATCTTCGACGTCAGCGGAGCGGGCGGCGTGTTCGTCGGGGCAGGCCTGGTTCTCCTGTTGGCGGTCCTGCTCATTCTCGCCGGCGTGGGCTCGCGCCTGGTAACGGCGGCGGCGTAGAACATCGTATCATCCCGGACCTGCGAAGCGGCACTCCGTGCCGCCTCGCGTCCGGGATGACGTGCGTCAGGCCGCCTGATCCGGCCGGGGGCCGACATAGCGGGACTGCGGGCGGATCAGCCGGCCATAGAGCACCTGCTCGCGGGCATGGCCGATCCACCCCGCCACACGCCCGGTGGCGAAGACGCTGGTGAAGCTCTCGCGGGGGAAGCCGAGGGCTTCGAGCAGCAATGCCGTATAGAATTCCACATTGATCTGCAGCGACCGGTCCGGCTTGCGGCGGGCCAGAATGCTGGTTGCCGCCGCCTCCACATGCTCGGCCAAGGCCAGGCGGCTCCTGTCGTTAGTGCCGGGCCCGAACAACGCCGCAACGGCCCGCTTGAGCGCCTCGGCCCGCGGATCGCGCACGCGGTAGACACGATGGCCGAAGCCCATCAGCCTGTCGCCGCGGTCGAGAGCCGCTTCCAGCCAGGCCTCGGCCGTCTGCGCCGCGGCGATGCCGTCGAGCATGTCGAGCACCGGGCCCGGCGCACCGCCATGCAAAGGCCCCTTCAGGGCACTGAGTGCCGCCAGCACCGCCGAGGTCAGGCCGGCCTGTGTCGAAGCGACGACCCGAGCGGTGAAAGTCGAGGCATTGAGGCCGTGGTCGCTGACCGTGACCAGATAGGTATCGAGGGCGGCGGCGGCCTCCCAGCGGGGCACCGTCCCGTGCAGCATGCGCAGCATGTCGGCGGCATGGCCGAGCGTCGGATCCGGCGCGATCGCCGCCTCGCCCCGACGCTGCCGGATGATGGCCGGGGTCAGTATGGCGGGCGCGGCGATCAGCCGAAGCGCCACGTCAAGGTCCTCGCCGTCCCCCAGCCGGGCCATGGCGGCGCGCAGCGCATCGGTGGCAGGCAGCTTCCTATCCGGCGCTCCCCCGGCGACGAGCATTTCGAACACGTCGCGGCGGGCCATGCCAAGGCGGGACGCCAGTGCCGCCGGGCCGGGCAGATCCTGGAAGAAGCCGTCCAGCAGGATGGCGACCAGGTCCTCATAGCCGACATGCCCGGCCAGATCGTCGAGCGAATGACCGCGAATGACGAGCCGGCCGGCAAGGCCGTCCACGTCGGACATCACGGTTTCCGTGGCAATGACATCATCCAATCCATTGTTCATCGCAATCTCCTTATCAAAGTTGCGACAAGCATTTGGGCGCTTTAGCATTGACGTCAATCTTGATCAAAATCGTCAATGTATCTGCCCGGTTGCGCCGATGTCCTGGATCACCTCTGAGGAAGCCCTCGCCCTGCTCAAGGTCCAGCCGCAGACGCTCTATGCCAATGTCAGCCGCGGCCGGATCCGCACCAGGCCGCATCCGCAGGACGTGCGGCGCAGCCTCTATCATGGCGAGGACGTCAAAAGGCTGGCGGGACGCCATGCCGGGCGCCGCAGTGTCGCCGACGTCGCCACGCAGACCATCTCCTTTGGCGAGCCCGTGCTGGCCTCCGGTCTCTCCACCATCGCCGACGGCCGCCTGTGGTATCGCGGCGAAGATGCCGCCGGCCTGGCGGAGCGGGCGAGCCTCGAAGAGATCGCGCGACTGCTCTGGCAGGTCGGCAGGGTCGATTTCGCCTTTCCGCCCACCGTCAAGGGCACCCCGGTCCCGGCCAATCCTTTCGAAGCCGCGCTGCTCGCATTGGCAAGACGGGCCAGCCATGACTTTCCCACCGGCGGGCGCTCGCATGCCGTGCTCTGCCGGGAAGCGGCGGGCCTGGTCGGCACCATGGCGGCCGCCATGCTCGGCGGGGGCGCCGATGGTGCCTTGCCGCTGCACCAGCAGGCCGCGCAGGCCTGGCAGGCGCCCGACGCCGCCGACCTCATACGGCGCGCCCTGGTGCTGCTGGCGGATCATGAGCTCAACGCCTCGACCTTCGCGGCCCGCACGGCCGCATCGACGGGCGCTCCGCTGGCCGCCGGCCTGCTGGCAGGGCTGGGTACCCTCGCCGGCCCGCTGCACGGGACCGCCGCCGTGAGCATGCAGGCCTTGGCGGAGACGGCCCGGCGCATCGGCGCCCGGCGCGCCGTGCATGACTGGCTTTCCCGGGGCCATCGCCTGCCGGCCTTCGGCCATCCGCTCTATCCCGGCGGAGATCCCCGCGCGACTGCCCTTCTGGCCTGCTTTCCCTGCAGCGAGATCTATGAGGAGATTCGTGAGGCCGTGGCCGAGCACGGCGACGAGCCTCCCAATGTCGACTTCGCCCTCGCCGCCCTCGCCGACCGCCATGGCCTGCCGGCGAGCACGCCCTTCACGCTCTTCGCCCTCGCACGCTCGGTCGGCTGGATCGCCCATATGCTCGAGCAGACCGCCAGGGGCAGCCTGATCCGCCCGCGCGCCCATTATGACGGGCCCCCGCTGACGACGGCGGCCAGCGTGGAGACGGCCTGACGCCCGCCAGCGACCGCCTGCGCAGGCAAGGGTATCCGGCCGTTGAACAAGCCAGGCCGTCAGTCCGAGTCCTTGAACTCGCTTTCCGCCAAGGCCCGGAGTTCGGCCTCATGGCCAGGATAGGCCGCGGCCGGCAGGTCCTGCAGCGTCAGCCGCAAGCTCGCCATTTGCAACAGATGCTGCTGCTTCGGCGTCGGGGTCTCCAGGTCGAAGAGCGAGGCGATCCTGTCGCGCAGCCAGCGGTCATGCTCGGTGGCGTCCCAGCCGCTATATCGGAGCCATTCCGCCTTGGGGTCCATGGGCAATCCTCCTTCTTCCGCGCCGGCTACCGCGTTTTGCGATTAGGCCGAACCACCAGGAATCGCAAAGACGGCTGGAAACAAGCAGTTAGGGCAAAGCGCGTTCACACTGGAGCGCGTTTTGCCCCTAGGAACCGCTCCCCTCACCGGCGCGTTGTCAACGGCAAGCCGCTTTTCGATCGTTACATGTTGCCAAAACAACAATCTGCGTCGAATATCTGACATAAAATGCGCCCGATTGGGCTATAGTGTCGAGCAATGTCCAGAAAAGACAAAAAGAAGCGCCCGGCCGATACGCAGCATCAAGTGGGTGCGCTTCCCGTGCGCGAGCGGGACGGACGCCTCGAAGTTTGCTTGATCACCACGCGCGAGACCAGCCGTTGGTCGATCCCGAAGGGATGGCCGATGAAGGGGCGCAACGATTGGGAGGCAGCGCGCATCGAGGCCGAGCAGGAAGCCGGCCTGGTCGGGACCGTCGGCAAGAAGCCCTGCGGCAGCTTCATCTATTGGAAACGCCGCGCCGAGCATTTCGATCTGGTTGAAGTCTGCGTGTACCCTTTGCGTGTGAATGCGACATTGCCGACCTGGAAGGAGATCGGCCAGCGTCAGGTGCGCTGGGTCCTGCCGGCGGATGCGGCTCTCGTGGTCGAGGAGCCGGGGCTATCCTCCCTGTTGCAGAGCATGAAACCCTGAGCGGCTTGGCGAAGGGCGATCGCAGGGAGCCTTCGGCCAGTTCGGCGCTTTTTTTTGAACTTCCTCAGCGCTTGCGGCCAGGCAGTGTCATGGCGATGACCCCGGCGACCACGCACGCCAGGCCGGCCCACGCCGTCGGAGACAGCGTTTCTCCCAGAAACAGCACACCGATCGCCACGCCGACCGGAACCCGAAGATAGGCCTGCGCAGTCGTGCCGACGGAACCGAGCGTTTGCACGAGTCGGAAATAGATCACGAAGGCCAGCGCCGTCGAAAAAACCGCAAGCGCAAGGAGCGCGAGCACGGATTGGGCACTCGGGGCCAAGGTCCAGGGGCGATCGAGGATGAGACTGACCGGCACGAGCACCGCCGCACCCGAAATCAGCGAGCCGGCGGCCGGCATCACCGGTTCGAGCCCCTTGAAGCTCCTGCCGAAGATCGCCGCGCCTGCATAGCACAGCGTGGCGCCGATGATGGCGAGCTGCGCCCAGATTTCACGTCCGAAGCCGTCAAGCGCCTCCATGCCGACGATCAGGCATGTTCCGATCAGCCCAGCCGCCACGCCGAACAGCTTGCGCCTGGTGACGGCCTCGTGGCGCGTGACCGCGGCGGTCAGCAGGAAGGCGAAGATGGGGGAGGTGGAATTCAGGATGGTCGCAAGGCCCGCATCGGTCGTCTGCTCGGCCCAGGCGATCAGGGTAAAGGGAACGACGCTGTTGAGGCAGGCCTGAAACGCGAAACGTCCCCATATCCGCCGATCTCTCGGCAGTCTCAGTCCGCGCAGCCGGAGAACGGCGACGAGCACGGCCCCGGCGATCAAGGTTCTGGCGGCGATCAGCGTGATCGGCGGAATGGTTTCGACGCCGACCTTGATGAAGGCGTAGGACGCGCCCCAGAGTGTGGAAAGGGCCACAAGCAGCGCCGATTGCGTAATCATGTTCGCCTTGGCGGCCATCCTGTTCCAGGCTCGTTTATTCGCTGCGGCCCTCCTGCCTAGCGGCTACCGAAACGGAATGTTTCGGTATCGGCCGAACTATCGAGCGTGGACATCGGCTTGTCCCCATTTGCCTGGGCGGTGGGCACGTCCCGCCAGCGCCAAGCGGGCCGGGGGGGGGGAAACGAGGCGGGTCTGCGCTTAGCGGAGAAAATCGCCGAGGGCGGCAAGCACGAGGTCCGGGCGCTCCTCTTGCAGGGTATGGCCGCATGCGATGGCGTGGCCGCGCACATCGGTGGCCTTCTCGCGCCAGGTCGCCAGCACGTCATAGGTTCGCCCGACCGTGCCCTTCGCGCCCCAGAGCGCCAGGAGCGGCACCTCGACCCGGCGATCCGCATCGGCAGCGTCGTGCTCCAGGTCGATGGTGGCCGCGGCGCGGTAATCCTCGCAGATGGCGTGGCGCGTCGCCGGATCGCTGTAGACCCGCAAATATTCGGCGAAGAGTTCGGGCCGCGGCACGCCGGGCGTCTTCGACTGCCCCTCGAGGTGCGTGCGCAGGAAGAACTCCGGGTCTGCGCCGATCAGGCGCTCCGGCAGCGGCTCGGGCTGAATCAAAAAGAACCACCAGAAATAGGCCGTGGCGAACGCCTTGTCGGTGTGGGCATACATCGTGGCGGTGGGCGCGATGTCGAATACGGCGAGGCGCGTCACCGCGCCGGGATGGTCGAGCGCCATGCGGTGGGCGACACGCCCACCGCGGTCGTGCCCGATCACTGCGAAGCGCCCGTGCCCGAGGCGGCGCATCACCGCGACCGCGTCGGCCGCCATGGCGCGCTTGGCGTAGTGCGCATGCCCCTCTCCGCCGCCCGGCTTCTCGGAATCGCCGTAGCCGCGCAGGTCCATCGCCACGACGCTGAAGCGCTCGGCCAGCCTCGGGGCAACCGCGTGCCAGGTCGCGTGGGTCTGCGGGTGTCCGTGCAGCAGCAGGAGAGGTGGTCCCGAGCCGCCAATAGCGGCCCGGATGCGGATTCCGTCGGCGTCGACGTCGCGAAGTTCAAAGCCCGCGAGGAACGGGTCCATCATCGCCATGTTCCGCTCCTCAGCAGGCGAGCCAGGGTTGCGCGGCGTGGTACCGCTCCTCGAAGGCGCGGATCGCCCCGGCCCGGCCGAGCGTCGTCCCGACGGCATCGAGCCCGCGGACCAGCGCATCCTTGCGCGCCGCCGAGAGCTCGAACGTCACGCGCACGCCACCGGCTGCGAGAATGGTCTGGCGAGGCAGGTCGACGGTGAGGCGGTTCCGCTCCGGGTCGGCGGCGAAGGCAGCGAGGGTGCTCACCTGCGCCGGGGCGAGGCTGACCAGGAGGAGCCCGTTATTGGCCGCGTTGTCGGCGAAGATGCCCGCGAAGCTCGTGCCGATGATGGCGCGGATACCGAGTTGCAGCAGCCCCCAGACAGCGTGCTCGCGCGAGGAGCCGCAGCCGAAGTTCGGGCCGACCACGAGGAAGCGCGCGCCCCGCCATTCCGGGCGGTTGAGTGCGAAGTCCGGGCGCGGCCTGCCCTGCGCGTCGAAGCGCAGGTCGTGGAGCGCACCCCGGGCGAGCCCGCTGCGGTCGATGCCCTTCAGGAATTGCTTGGGCATGATGACGTCGGTGTCCACATTGGCGGCCGGAAGGCATATGGCCGGGCCGGCCACGGTGTCGAAGGGCTGCATGGCTCAGTTCTCCCGGGCGAAGCGACGGACATCGGTGAGGTGGCCGGTCACGGCAGCGGCCGCAACCATGGCGGGGCTCATCAGGTGGGTGCGCCCGCCCGCCCCCTGACGGCCCTCGAAGTTGCGGTTGGTGCTCGACGCGCAGCGCTCGCCGGGGGCCAGCATGTCGTCGTTCATGGCAAGGCACAGCGAGCAGCCCGACTGGCGCCACTCGAACCCGGCCTCGATGAACACGCGGTCGAGCCCCTCGGCCTCGGCGGCACGCCGCACGCTCGAGGAGCCGGGCACCACCATACCACGCACACCGTCCGCGATGCGACGGCCGCGCAGGACGCCGGCTGCCTCGCGCAGGTCGGATAGACGGGCATTCGTGCAGGAGCCGATGAAGGCCCGCTGGATGCGTACCGTCTCGAGCGCGGTGCCGGGTGCGAGGTCCATATAGGCGAGCGCGCGCGCCATGTCGCGCCGACGGTCGGCATCGGGTTCCGCGCCAGGGTCGGGAACGCGCCCACCCACCGGAGCCGCCTGGTCCGGGCTGATGCCCCAGGTCACCAGGGGCTCGATCTCCGCAGCCTGCAGGCTCACTTCCCGGTCGAACACGGCATCCGGGTCGCTGTGCAAGGTCGACCAGTGTTGGATGGCGGCCTCCCAGACATTTCCCTTCGGCGCCCTCGGCTTGTCGGTGAGGTAGTTGAATACTGCCTCGTCAGGGGCCATGATGACGCCGCGGGCGCCACCCTCCACCGCCATGTTGCAGATGGTCATCCGGCCCTCGACAGGAAGGGCCGCGATGCCTTTGCCGGCGAATTCGACGGCATAGCCGGTCGCGCCCGAGGCGCCCATGGTGCGGATGAGCGCCATCACCACGTCCTTGGCGGTCACGCCCGGCGACAGGATGCCGTCGAGCATGATACGCATGGTTCGCATCCGGCGATAGCGCAGGGTTTGCGTGGCGAGATAGTGCTCGATGTCCGAGGTGCCGATGCCGAAGCCGAGCGCGCCCAGCGCGCCATAGGTCGTCGTGTGGCTGTCGCCCGCGCCCACGATCATGCCGGGCAGGATGAAGCCGAGCTCCGGCGCGACAACGTGCTCGATTCCCTGCAGCGGATGCAGCACGTCGAAGAGCTCGATGCCGAAGTCGCGGCAGTTCTCCCCTAAATAGCGAACCTGCTGCGCCCCGCCCGCATCCGGCATGGCGGCGCCGCGGTTCGGCGCGGTCGGATTGACGTGATCGACGACGGCGAGCGCGGCCCCCGGCCGCCAGACCCGGCGGCCTGCTTCGCGCAGCCCGCTGAAAGCCTGGGGGCTCGTGTACTCGTTCAGTACGGTGCGATCGATATAGAGGAGAATCTCGGAGCCCGGGCCGGTGCAATCGTCGAGGCGGGCCACCGTGTGGCTGTCGATGAGCTTGTCGTAGAGCGTTCGGGGTGACATCGTCTCAGTCCTGCGGAGATGGAGAGGCATGGCTCCGCCATGCCTCGGGTTCAGCGTCGGTCAGGTCGTCGTGTTGGCTGCGAGGGTGGCACGGGGCACCGCGTCCACATCGCCGCCGACCGGGTAGTCCTCGACCAGCCGGCCATCGAGCACGTCGCGCATGCGGGCCATGTCGAGCTCGCCCTCCATCTTCGCCATCACGACGGCCGCGACGGCGTTGCCGATGATGTTCACGATGGCCCGCCCCTCGCTCATGAAGCGATCGATGCCGAGAATCAGCGCCATGCCGGCGAGCGGAATCGCAGGGACGACCGAGAGTGTGCCGACAAGGGCGATGAAGCCGGCCCCGGTGATGCCGCTCGCGCCCTTGGAGGTCAGCAGGGACACGCCGAAGATCGCGAGTTGCTGGGTCAGAGTGAGATCGATATTGGTGGCCTGTGCGACGAACAGGGCAGCCAGCGTCATGTAGATGCAGGTGCCGTCGGCGTTGAAGATGTAGCCGGTCGGCACGACGAGGCCGACGACAGACTTCGAGCAGCCGAGGTGCTCCAGCTTCTCCATCAGCGAGGGCAGAGCCGCGTCCGACGAGCTTGCGCCCAGGGTGATGAGCAGCTCCTCCTTGAGGTAGCGCAGGAGCTTGAACAGGCTGAAGCCGGCCCAGATCGAAACGATGCCGAGGACGCCGAACACGAAGATCGCGCCGGTGAGATAGAAGGTGCCGATCAGGCCGATGAGCTGGCCGAGCGAGCCCAGGCCGAACTTGCCGATCGTGTAGGCCATCGCGCCGAACGCTCCGAAGGGCGCGAAGCGCATCAGCACGTTGACGACGCCGAAGATCCAGTGCGAGGCCGCATCGACGAGATCGCGCAACGGCCTGCCGCGCTCGCCCATCTTCGCCAGCACGATGCCGAACAGCACGGCGACGAAGACGACGGGCAGGATCTCGCCTTTGGTCAGCGCATCGAAGACGGTGTTGGGAATGAGGTTGAGCAGGAAGTCGACCGTGCCGTGCTCCTGGGCGGCACCGGCATATTTGGCGACCGCCCCGGTATCGAGCTTGCTCGGGTCGGCGTTCATGCCGGCGCCGGGCCGCACGAGGTTGCCGACCACGACCCCGATTACGAGGGCGAGCGTCGACAGCACCTCGAAGTAAAGCAGGGCCTTTCCGCCGAGCCGGCCCATCCTCTTCATATCGCTCATGCCGCTGATGCCGGCGACGACGGTGCAGAAGATCACCAGCCCGATGGCCATCTTGATCATCTTGATGAAGGCATCGCCCAGCGGCTTCATGTCGACGCCGAGGGTGGGCGCCGCGCACCCGACCGCGACGCCGAGTAAAATGCCGGCGATGACCTGGACGTAGAGGCTCTTGTAAAGCGGTTTCGCTTGCGCTTGATTGGCTCTCTGCACGGCGTTTCTCCCTGTAGCTTTTCTTGGGCCGTCATCCTGGCTGTCGGCCGCAGCGTTCCCCAGCAGAGAGCCAGAACCCGGCCGATGCCGCTAATGCCGTTATTGCATCAGGCAATGCCGGGCCGCCGTTGACCGCCATGCAGGGACTCGCGATCTTTCCCAACCCGGCTCGCGGGGGACCTGCGCCTTGAAGGGGCTGGACTCGGCAGAAGGGCTCGACGGATGGACGCCGCATGGCTCGAAGACTTCCTGGCACTGGTGGACCTGGGGCATTTCTCGCGCGCCGCGGAGCAGCGCTGCATCACCCAGCCCGCCTTCAGCCGACGCGTCCGCGCCCTCGAGGAATGGGTCGGCACGCCACTTTTCACGCGCGACGTCCTTCCGGTCACGTTGACGCCGGCGGGCGAACGCTTCCGGCCGGTGGCCGAGGAGACGCTTCGGCGCCTCTACCAGGGGCGGGAAGCGGCGCGCGAGGCCGCGCGCATAACGGCCGAGACCGTTCGGTTCGCTTCGACGCAGACGCTCTCCGTGAGCTTCTTCCCGAACTGGTTGAGGACGGTGGAAAGCTTCGAGAGCGTTCAGGGGACGATCCAGCTGACCGCCGCTCATATGGCCGCCTGCGAGCAGATGATGCTGCGCGGCGAGGCGCAGTTCCTGCTCTGCCACGACCATCCGGCCACCACGCATATGCTGGCCTCGGGCCAGTTTCGTTCGATCCATGTCGGGGCGGACGTGCTGCTTCCGGTGAGCGTCCCTCGCCCGGATGGGGCGGGAGCGCTCTTTGCCCTGCCGGGAGAACCGGAAGCGCCACTGCCATTGCTGTCCTACACACAAGAGTCCGGGCTCGGTCGCATTCTCGCCGGCGCACGGGCGCTGGAGCGCAGCGAAGCCGTGGTGAAACCGGTGTTCGCCTCGCATCTTACCTCGGTGCTCGTGGCCATGGCGCGCGAGGCCCGAGGCATCGCATGGGCCCCCCTGAGCGTGGTCGCCGACGACCTCGAGCGCGGACGGCTGGTGCGAGCCGCCAGTGCCGAGAACGACATCCCGATAGAGATTCGCCTCTACCGCCCCCGAGCGCGGCAAAGCCCGGCTGCGGAGCGCTTGTGGGCGCTCGTGGCCGGCCGTGACTGGGACGGGCCGGCCGGGGATGCTGTCGAGGAAGCAAGCCCGTCTGCGCTGGCGTCCAGCGAAAGAGGCGTCGAAGAATAATACCACCGGTCGCGTTGTTTGACTCACTTGTCATTGCGAGCGTAGCGAAGCAATCCAGGAGCTATGGCCAGCGCGTCTATGAGACTGGATTGCTTCGCTACGCTCGCAATGGCGGTGGAGCAGCTCAGCCGGGGATGACGGTCAGGGATTTCGCGACCTGGCATAACTCTTTGTTTTGACGCGTTTTCTTGTTCGACAGACCGGTCGGCTTTCCTGGAAAACGCTCAGGCCGCGCGTACGATCTCGGCCGCGAAGTCGCGATAGCTATGCAGCGGGCGGCCCAGGATTCCGGTCAACCGCTCGACGTCGCCGGCTTCGGGAAGCATGCCGTGGCTGACATAGCGCTCGGCCATCAGGCGCATCTCGTAAGCCGTCCACTTCGGCATGAAGCTGGCCATGTTCTGCTCGAACCCGCTGGGGTCGTCGCCACCATAAACGACCGGACGCCCGAGGAGCTCCGACCAGATCTTCGCCACGTCCGGACCGGTCAGGGTGTCGGGTCCGACCAGATTGATGGTTTCGATCGGCAGTTTGCCGGGGGCCTGGTCGCGGCGGATCAGCTCGATCGCGGCGACCTCCGCGATGTCGCGGGCATCGACCATGGCGACACCCTTGCTGCCGATCGGCATCGGATAGACGCCATGGCCCAGGATCGCGTCCTTGATCATCAGCTCATTGTCGATGAAGTAGGACGGACGCAGGATGGTGGCGCTGAAACCCATCTGCTGAAGCATGCGCTCGGCGCCCGACTTCACCGCGAAATGCGGCACGTTCACCGCGCCATCGGCATCGAACACCGACTGGTAGACGACCCGCTCCACGCCTGCCTCCCGAGCGATGTTGAGGGTGATGATCGCCTGGGTGAATTCATCGCCTGTCACGGCGTTGAGAAGGAAGAGGGTGCGCACGCCCTTGAAGGCGCTCCGCAGGGCGTCGATGTCGAGCAGGTCGCCTTGAGCGACTTCGACGCCGGCCGGAAAATCGGCCTTCGCCGGGTCCCGGGTCAGCACGCGCACCTTGGCGCCGCGCTGGAGGAGTTGATCGACGACATGGCGGCCGACGCGGCCCGTGGCGCCCGTAACGAGAATGGTCATGGTGGTTGCTCCGCTTGGGGTTCAATTGACATCCACCAATTTAGTGATCCAAATTAATACCGATAGGCGTCAAATTTAGACAGACCGTCTCGTGAGTGGAACATATGGATTTGCTTGCCCTCGCCGATTTCAACCTGGTCGCCCGCCACGGCGGGTTCGGCAAGGCCGCCCGCGCAGCGGGCCGTCCGAAGGCGACCTTGTCGCGCCGCGTAGCAGAGCTGGAGGCAAGCCTCGACCTGCGCCTGTTCGAGCGGGGCGCAAGAACGCTCAAGCTCACGCAGGAGGGCCGCGCCCTGTTCGAGCGAACGGGCCAATTGCTGACGGAGCTCGAGGAAACGTCGGCTGCGATCGCCTCGGGCGGGCACAGTCCGCGCGGGCGATTGCGGATCAGCGCGCCCCTGCTCTTTTCGCAGACCGCCATGGGGAAACTGGCCGCAGGCTTTGCGCGGAAATATCCGGAGGTCCGGCTTGAGGTCACAGCGGAAGACCGGCCGGTCGACATGATCGAGGAGGCCTATGACCTGGTGATCCGCGTCAATCCGCAGTCGGATGCGGGCCTCGTCGGCCGCGCCTTCCTTCATGACAGACAGGTCGTCGTGGCGGGTCCGGACCTCGCCCGGCCATCAGACCTCGAACCTGTTCCAGCGGTGGTGCGCGGCGCGATCAACCAGGCCGAAACATGGGAGCTGATCACGCCGGCCGGCACGGCGAGCGTTGCCGTCAAACCGGTGCTCGGCCTGTCATCGCTGCTGATGGTCCGCGACGCTGCCCGGATGGGCGTCGGGGCAGCGCGCCTGCCGCTCTCGCTGGTCAGCCCGGATCTGGCCGCCGGCAGGCTTGTACGGTGGGGGGATGTAGAAGGACCGGAAACCGCCCTGTGGGCGCTTTATCCCACACGAAGGCTGCTCAGCGCCCGGGTGTCGGCATTTTTGGACTATCTCAGGGAAGCCTTTCCTCGAGGGACTCCCGAGGAGCTCGCCGCCTATGTCGGGTGATGACGTTCCTCCAATTGATTGCGATCGATCGCAATATTTGCGGCTTACGGAACGAAATATCACGCTTGCCAGCAATCCCGGGCATTTGTAGAGGCATTGCACGATGAGAGAGTGACATGTCATGCGCAATCTGACCCTTCTACCGATCGCCGGCCTCGTTTGTCTGATCGGCTTCGCGACAGGCAGCGCAAGCGCAGACCAGATCTCGGAGAACAAGGCCCAGTGCGCCAGCTTCGGCTTTAGGGAAGGAACTGACGCCTTCGCCAAATGCGTCATGCAACTGTCGCTGCGGCAGGGACGCCGTCGCCCGCCGGATCGCGACACCCTTGTTCAACAATATCGCGACCTCAGCATGGCGCGGCGTGGGGATGGCCGCTATCCGGTCTGCAATGCCACCATGATGGAAAACGAGCTCGATACCTATAACAACAAATGGGTGGGCCCCAACTGTCAGATGGCGCCGGACTAGACATCCGAAGCCCAATGGAGCCCGTGCCGAACGCCGAAGCGGGCGTTCCGCACGTGCATCGGCTTTCTTCATGCCGGCTGCCAGGAGGGGTTATTCGTAAGCCCTCTTGTTTTCCTCGAAATAACTCCAGAGATCATCCAGATCCCGATCAAAACATAAGAGCGCGCGTCCTATCGTCGCCTTTTTGTCTTTAGCCTGTTTGATGACCCTGAAGTCGCCGCTGGTTGTGGCAGCATCCAATTCGTCCGCCGACTCCGCCAGGAAGACGCCGAGCCTGTTCTTCAGCGCCCAAACCGCTTCGTCGAAAGGCTGAAGCCTGGGCTTTGGTTCAGCGAATTGATCGAGCGTCTCTTGCAGCCGGGTAATCAGCTCGGGGTACGGTTGCAGGATTTCGCACAGCGTAGTCGGAACAAGCGGGGGATTTGATTTCGACATGCGTGTGCTTTCTCGAGGTTGCGATTCGATTGAATCAAGCTCGACTCGCCGGTCGCGATGAATACGCCCAGACGCAGGCGCGCTTGATTGGCTGCGGCGACTTCAATGTTGGCAGCCATGGCGATATGCGTAATGACCTCTGACGTCGAGCGCCGTTGGCTCTCAGCATACCGAAGACACATCGGGATGCGGCGTGTCGGATGCCCCGGCGGCGGCAAGCGCGCCATCAGGGCCCGCGTACCCCTGCAAGGCGGCTTGACGATACCAACCCGGGCGCGTACCCGTTTCAATTAGGCGGATTGAACCAAAACGGAACGGAAACGCACTCGATCGCAATGAATGTGCGCAAGGAACGCATCGCCATCGCCGATGATCATCCGGTATTCCGCGAGGGTATGCGGCGCATCGTGCAGCGCCTGTGCCCGGCAGCAGTGATCGAAGAAGCTGGAACGTTCGACGAGTTGCTCGGCTTGGCGCGGACAGAGCCCGCACCCGGCATGTTTTTCCTCGATTTGCTGTTCCCAGGCTTTTCGGTCGAGGTGTCGATCGCCGATCTGCGCGAGGAATTTCCCAACGCGTCGATCGTCGCGGTGTCGATGATCGATGATGACGAGGTCATCGAAAAGGTGATGGCCGGCGGAGCGGACGGCTTCATATGCAAAGCTGTGCCGCCGCAGGAGATTGGCGAGGCCATCAAGAGGGTCAGGGACGGCGATTTCGTCGTGCTGAAAGCCTCGTCGCACATGGCGTCGCCGGCGCGAGCCGAGCGCGATCCCATTCCGCCCCTGACACCACGGCAGGCGGAGGTCTTGCGGCTGCTCGCGGAAGGCATGTCGAACAAGGAAATAGGGCGCATGCTCGATATTTCGCCCTTCACCGTGCGTATCCATGTATCGGCGCTGCTTCGCCTTTTCGATGTGGAAACGCGAGCGGCGGCGGCGGCGAAGGCGGCCCTTGCCGGGCTGACCCATAGCGTTTTGCGATCAGACGGAGTCACCAGGGATCGCAAAGACGCGTCAGAACAATGAGCTAGAGCAAATAAGCGTTCACGCTTGAACGCGCTTTGCTCTAGGGCAAAGCGCCTTAGCCGCGCTCGCCCGGCATTCGCGCCAGCCGGTCCAGTTTGATCTTTTGCGCCATGAGATTTGAGCGCAGCTCGGCCGGCCGCACGGGCTTCGACAGGATTGGAATACGCGGATCGGCCAGCTCGGCGCGGATGCGGCTCGCATCATGCCCGGTGAGGACAATGGCGGGAACTTCGCGACCGAGCGCCCGTCGCACATGGCCCAGGCAATCGCTTCCGGTCACGCCGCCGCCCAGGTCGTAGTCGGTGACGACGAGATCGCAGGCTGCAACGGTCTTGGGTGGGGCAAGCTCGGCCTGAACGATGCAGCCCCATTTCTTCAGCAGGGTATGGGTTGCCTCCAATATGTCCGCATCGTCCTCGACGAGGAGAATGCGCAGGCCTTCCATTGCGGAACGCTGAAGCAGCAGGCGCTGCCGTGCTGTGGTGGCCGCCGTGGCGTTTGCCTTGGTGATTGGCACGCCCGTGATGGCCACGCTCGTGCCGCGTCCGCGCTCCGAGCGAATCGTCACGTTCAGGCCCATCAGGGCCGTCAAGCGCTTGACGATGGCAAGGCCGAGTCCGACACCGTCGACATCTTTGTCGCCGCGCTCGCGCACGCGATAGAACTCCGTGAACAGCAGCGGAAGGTGATGCGCGGCGATGCCGTCGCCGCGGTCATGCACGCAGATCGCGAGCGTTTCGCCGTGTCGCCGGCAGCCGACGAGTACAGGCTTGCCGGGTGCGTATTTCAAAGCGTTGGAAATCAGATTCTGGAGGACCGTGGTCAAAAGCGTTTGATCGGCGTGCACGTTGAGGCTGCACGGCATGAAGCGCAGATCGACACCGGCCCATTGGGCCGGCTGCTGGTTCTGCCGGCGGAGGTCATCGAAGAGCTCGGCCATCGCCATGCTCGCCGGCTTGGGCTCGACCGAACCGCTGTCGAGGGTGGAAATGTCCAGCAGCGAGCGAAACAACCGGCCGAGGCTTTCCAGGGAGCGGTCGATGTTATCGACCATCGAGCGCTGCTCCTCCGTCAACCCGGCATCGCGCAGAATCGCGGTGAAGAGGCTCATCGCGTGGATGGGTTGGCGCAGATCATGGCTTGCCTGGGCGAGAAATCGGGACTTGGCGAGATTCGCTTCCAAAGCCTCGGCATAGGCCTTCTGCAATCGTGTCAGCAGCGACAGGATATAGGCAGGTACGAGGATGGTGGTCAGTACGAGCGTCACCGTGATGTAGGGATTGGCCCGCCAATAGGGATTGAGCAGGGCCGTGACCGCAAGAGCGGCGAGCGCGACGAGTGTCGCCGCGACGAGATAGCGAGCGCCGTAGCGGATACCGTTGCCGACCGTCACCCATAGCAGAACGGCGTAGACCGGCAGCAGAATCTGATCTCCGACCGCGAGCGAGGCCGTGATGATGAGGTAGTCGGCCGACATCGCGGCGACGCGGCGCGCAAAATTGTAGCCGGGCGCGCGGACAATCCAGACAAAGAGCCCGGGCGCCGCGACCAGGTAGATGAAATACAGGGTCGTGAAGATCGGGCTGTCGTACAGCCCGAAGCCTTGAACGAACGTGACCCCGGCGAAATAGAGGCTGTAGAGCGGAACGAGGATCAGCCGAACGACGGCCTGGCCGTATTCGGCATCGTCATTCCCGGGCTTGCGGCGCAAGCGGTCGAAAAGCCGGCTGGGGGCGGTCATGATACGGCGCATCCTGCGGTTCTCCCGCATTTTTCTCAGGAAGTGAACTCGCACCGTCGGCACGCTTGCGTCCATGACAGGTCGAACGCCGTGGCGCCAAACCCCTGCTCGAGCGAAGACCCGTCGTCCCCACGCCATAAGCGCCCCCGTGCGAGCCACCCGCATGCCGGCCGACATCGTCAAAATGCTGAAAATCAGCCGCGGCCCCCCCTTTCCAGATACGGGCCAGCGCAAGGAGCGACTAGCACACCTGTCCTATGGTTCGATGCGGTGCCCACGCGTAATTTGGCCCCGGGCAACATAGGGGGATAGCTGCATGGCTAGACTGAATCCTGGTGTCGTGCAGCTTGGCACCGCCATCATCGCAACATTGCTTCTCACCGGCTGCGTGACGACGGCTCAGCAATCGAACCCGGTCCAGAAGGCCGCAAGCACGATGATCGGCAAGCCGATCTCCGTGGCGATCAATGCCTTTGGCCCGCCAACGCTGAACCTGCCGCCATGCTCCTATTGCACGGATGGCGGGACATATGCCTGGAACAACACGCGCATCTCAAGACAGTGGCAGAGCCGATGGGTGCAGACCGGCACATCGACCAGCCGGCAGGTCGTCGGCATGACACAGGGCGGAAACGGCCAGGCGGCGACGATCTACACGCAGGATGTCGAAACGCCGGTCGGCGAGAACCGCATGGTGCAGGTCGATAACGTCGATTACCTGTGCAACATCCAGGCCTTCACGGACATGAAGGACAACATCAAGTCGATCGATGTCGCCGGCTGCACGGCCGACAGCCGTTTTTAGGCGCGTCTCGTCATCATCAGCGCCCAGCCCGCCGAAGCGGGCTGGCCTATTTTTTCAAATGAATGCGACTCGATCGAATAGCTGCGAGCGGGCCCGACATGGTCGGTCGGTGCCTGCCGCGAGTTCAGTCCGTGTCAACGATGCCTGCCGCAGGAAGTCTCGCTAATTTGTCGGCAAATGGCTTCTCACAAGCCTGTATTCGCGCCAGACAAGCATCATCACTACGATATCCAACATCGTGAGAATGATCAGCCCCGGGCCATGCGTATAAGAAAAGCGATAAAGTTGATAGGCAATGAAGAGCCCAAGCACCACCAGTGAGACTGGATATGACCAAAGCTTTCCTTTCAGAAGGCAGATGACCAGAGCAATTTTCACCAGACCGTGGCTCAACAGGTAGAACGCATAGAAGTGCTTTGTCTCGACGTTGAAATTCTGCGCAAAGGCGAGCATATGGGTGGCGATGAAGTCTCCAGGATTTTCGATCAGCTCTTCCTGCGTGAAATGGTTGACGAAAGCCGAGATTGAATTCGTACTGACCAGAGCAAGCCCGATGCCTCCGGCGCATTCCAACACTGCATGCGCACCCTTCAGCAGAACGCCGATCTGGAAAGCTTTATGTATGCGATTCTCGTTCATCGGCAGACGCCCCGCTTCCTCGCGCCCATGAGCCTGCGGGCCGGCTGGAGAAAAAGACCCGAAGGCGGCACGCCAGCTTCAGTGGCGCCGTAGCGCTACAGCCGCAATTCCGGTCTCCGGATGATTTGTCCTATGTCATTGCGGCCCAGACGAAGCAATCCAGCAATACTGGCGACGATTGGCTGCGACCGGATTCGAGAGCGAACGAAATCGCTGCACCGCAATGAGTGAAAGCGCCTACAGCCGCTGCTCGTCCCGTCCAGGCGGCTGGCCGGCGAAGGACGGAGACCCGAGGCTCAGGGAGCATCATGCAATTGCAGACGGCCCATTTCCCTCCTATTTTACCCCTTCAAGGAAGAACTCGGCATGGTGCATATGGAAGACCTTTATCGCATTCTGCGCGCCGGCCACGTTCAGGCGCAGGGGATCGTCGATACCGTTCCAGATCCGTTGCTTGTGCTGGACGAGAGCCTCTGCGTGCAGACTGCCAGCCGTGCTTTTTTTGAAACATTCAAGGTGGATCGATACGAGACCATCGGCAAACCTCTCTATGAATTGGGCGGCGGCCAATGGAATATTCCGGCGCTGCGACAGTTGCTTGTAGAGGTGATCCCGAAAGCGACCGCCGTGATCGATTACCGAGTCGAGCATGACTTTCCCGGTCTCGGCCGGAAGATCATGCTCGTGACGGCCCGCAGGCTCCATCACCCTGACGATGTAAGTCACACCATGCTGGTATCCATCGTCGACGTAACCGATCGATACGACGAGGATGCGGCAAAGGACCTGAAGTTCGGCGAACTGCGGCATCGCATGAAAAACCTGCTTGCCGTTGCCGAAGCAATCGCCCGCCAAACCACGACGGAGGGACGTTCGGCCGAAGAATACCGCGATGACTTTCTGGGCCGGTTCGGCGCCTTGGTGGAATCGCAAGATCTTGCCTTCACCGAGGAAGGGGACACCGGCCTGGGGGCGCTGATCGAACGGATTCTCAGACCGTATGCCACCGCCCCCGAATCCCTCGTCATCGAGCCGGGTGCCGATATTCAACTCGGTTCTCGCGCGCTGATGTCGCTGAGCCTCGTCCTTCATGAACTTGCGACAAATGCCGCCAAGTATGGCGCTTTGTCTCTCGCCGGCGGTCGCATAACGATCACGTGGCAGGTCGAGGAAGGCGATAGCCGCCTCCGGCTGAAGTGGGTGGAGAGCGGCGGGCCACCCGTTGCGCCGCCAACAACGACCGGCTACGGAACGCGACTGATCCAGTCCACGACAACCTACAGTCTCGGCGGTGAGGTGGAACAACAATATGCGGCAGGCGGTTTGAGGGTCGAGATCGTCATTCCGCTCGGGGGTGCCTTTCTCGCGAGCTGAAAGCCGATCGCTTGCAGAAGACCATTCTAATCGTCGAGGATGAGTTCCTGATCGCATTGGACCTGGAGCTCCTGCTCCAGCGCCACGGGTGGCGCGTTATGGGCCCCGTGGCCACCGTGCGAGATGCGCTACGCCTGTTGGAGGAAGAGTTGCCCTTGGTCGCGCTCCTCGACGTCAATCTTGGGCGCGAACTCGTCACGCCGGTTGCAGAAACCTTGAAAGCGCGAGGTATACCCTTCATCCTGGCGAGTGCATATGAAAAGCCCGAAAAAATCGGCGGGGATGTTCTGGCTGGTGCCCCCAATGTGGGCAAGCCGACACGCGAACATCGCCTCCTGGCCGTGCTGGCGCAACTGCAGCATTCACCGCCATTTCTCGAATTGAAAGCGACTCGGCCGGATTAATTGCGACTCGCGGGACGAAATAGCTGCGACTCAATGGGAGAAGCGATCACACTCACTGCTGTTTGTCGAGGGTCCAGTAGAGCGCCCCGTTCGGCTAGTCCGGGGCGTTTACAGGAAGGGGGGCGAAATCGTACGCTAGCTGACAATCCGGTGAGCTATCAAAAAATGCGAGGGTTTGTGACCATTGATAAAGGAAGCGCAATCCATCGTCTAAACCCGCCGGACCTGGGGGCACCATCGGGCTATTCGCAGGTGGTAGATGTCAAGGCGAGCCGATTGATCTTCATAGCGGGTCAGACTGCGCTCGACCGAGACGGCGTATTGGTTGGCAAAGGCGACTTCATCGCCCAAGCTAATCAGGTTTTTCGCAATTTGAATGCAGCCCTTCAGGCTGTCGGCTGCGACGCAAGCCACCTTGTAAAAATGACAGTCTTTCTCCGCGACATGGGTAATCTCGGCGCATATCGCGAGAGCCGCAACCGTTTCTTCGCCACGACGACACCTCCGGCAGCGCCTGCTGTCACTCTGGTTGAGGTGTCAAAGCTCTACGGCGAAGACTTCTTGATCGAGATCGAAGGCATCGCCGTTGTGGTCTGATCTGCGGGCCATTTTCTCCGTGTCTCCCGTTCAGAGAGGTAGGGGTTTACGTTGAGGGTAATGGTCTGGCGCAATTTGGCTCTGTCAGATGAATTGACTATATTGCACCCAACAGGCCATCGGGGATAGGGCGTTCGTCTCCCTGTTAGCGCAGCGCTTTGCGACAATGTCCCGGCCGTCTGATCGGGGGAAGTATCGGCCGGGCCTGAAATGCTACCAGCTGTACCGGCGATATCCACCGTATCCGAGGTAAACTGGCCGCCGGTACGGATAATAGACTGGCGTATTGGGCACGCAGCGCCCCCAGATGTTCGGGCGCCAGCCTGGGCCGCAGCCTACGGGAGCTCCCACGACCACCGTCCGCGCGACTGGCGGGGCGCAGCTCGTCAGTAAAAGGCCGCCCAGGAAGGCGGCGGATATGGCTATCGATCGGATCAACGCAACACTCCATGATCGTGTACACACGCGAGGGCAGCGGTTCGCTCCCTCAACTACCTTCAACGTGGTGTGCAGTCGAATCCGTCGCTGTCTCGTGAATTTATGTTCGGCGGTAGCGGTCTCCCCGCCGGCCGGCGGGAGCGTCAGCTATGCGATCAGAACTTGTAGTTGACCCCGAGGCGCACAATCTGCCCGGTAACATCCTGAGAATACCGCTGAGAAAATGGTGGGTTGGCGGGGGAAGGGAGGGCGATACTCTTCACCTCACCGAGGTCAAAATAGAGATACTCGGCCTTGACCGTCCAGGCGTCCGTTACCGCATATTCAAGGCCCGCGCCAAGAGTCCAGCCTGCTTTTGTCGTGCTGGCAGAGCCCGCGTAGCGCGTGCCGAAGAATTGCTCGTCGTGTGCGACGTCGACTTTGCCGTAAGATAGACCGCCGGTGACGTATGGCAGGAAGCGATCGAACGCGTAACCGACACGTGTGCGGACGGTTCCAAACCACTTGATGGAGGACGACTGACGATAGGTGTAGGCACCGGCACGTCCGTTTGGATTCCGCATCGTGGATTTATCCGTCATGTCGGAATAGTTGAAGTCTGCTTCGACGCCGACGACAAACTGGCCAATCTGGCGATTGTATCCGGCTTGAGCGCCGCCAACAAAGCCGTCTACTGACAGGTCTTTCTTGCCGAGCGCATCCAAATAGTAAGGGTCCCACTCGGGACCGCCGAGGCCATCCAGGGTAGCGTCATCGTTATTCCAGCCATACCCGGCATTGGCGCCCACATAAAAACCCGTCCAACTGAACGGAACTGCTACCGGTGCAAGCGGCTCAACAGCAGCCGGGGCAAGATCGGCGGCCATAGCTGCGCCGGTGAGACAAAAAAACGAGGAAGCGGCAATGAGAAACTTACGCATAGCAAGATTCCAAATATGAACTTTCCTTATCAGTAGCCTCGATTTCATAGGAATCATGTTGCCAACGCGCAACAGTTCGAAAAAATTCTCTGTAACAAAACTTGAACAGCCGAAGTCCTCAGAGAAAAGCGCCTTCACATAAGAGGATATTCAAAAAAACTTCAATTAATCTGCAATTGAACAATATAACTTCAGTATGTCGCGCCTCACTCATGAGGAGAGCCCCCGGCCAAGAATGAAGAGCCCGGATAGGGCCTCGTGATTTTTTTCCACATCCATTGAGAGGTACGAATGGCGAAAGCCGGGAACCGTCCCGTTGCGGCCAACGACAACAATCCAGATGTCATTTCTCGAAATAGATGCGACTCGATCGAATAAATTGCGACTCGCCGATCGAAATAGCTGCGACTGAATGTGGAGCAGCGCGGCGGACCGCTCCGAAAGCTACGGCTGCAGAATTGACCGCAACAATGCGCCAACAGCACACAGAGCTGCACGATCCCGTTTGTCGTCTTTCGACCCAATGGCGCGTTCGCCATCGTAAAGCGATCGATCCCAGCTCGAAAAGCGAGTTGTGATAGGCGCGCCGCCTGTTCTATCCTGAGGTGCTGGCAAGGAGAAACAGATGCCCAGCAATCTTCCTCAAACTCATGCGAACTACCTCGAACGCGTCCGCAATGCGGTAGCGTCCGACAATCGACTAAGCGCCCTTCTGATAGGAGGATCGTACATTCATGGCGGCCTCGATGAGCATTCCGACCTGGACTTCGTCATTGTAGTCAACGACGAAAGTTATGCGGACGTCATGGCGACGCGACTGGCCTTCGCCAACGCCCTGCCTGATCTTGTCAACGCCTTCACGGGCGAGCACGTCGGCGAGCCGCGTCTTCTCATCTGCCTCTATGGCCCCCCGCTTCTGCATGTCGACCTGAAATTTGTTTTGAAATCTGATCTCGATCATCAGATCGAGAGGCGGGCAATCTTGTTTGCCAGGGAACCGGCGGACATCGAGGCCCGTGTTCAAGCCGGGACGGTAGCATGGCCCAATCATCCCTCGGAGTGGTTCGAAACGCGGACCTGGATCTGGCTGCACTATGCGGCCACCAAACTTGCTCGCGGCGAACTTTACGAGGCAATTGGTATGCTTGCCTTCTTCCGCGAGCAGGTTTTAGGGCCGTTATTGTATCGCCGCGCAGGCAAAAACCAGCGGGGTGTGAGACGCCTCGAAGCGCTCGGATTGGACAAACACGGGCGACTTCCTGCAACCATAGCCGAGAACAACCCCTCGTCCGTTCAGAGGGCCATCGAGGCATCCATCGACATCTATATGGACCTGAGGTCCGATGATCCGCCGTCGCAGCCAACAAAAGCAATGCCTGAACTTCTTCGCGACTTCATCCGGAACGTAACCTGCCAAACCCGCGTTGAACTGCATGACACGAGACGAGACAATAGCGCCGACGTTTGTCCGTAGTTTCGCTGCTGGTGCGCGAATTGCGCCTCGCCGATCGCAGCAGCTGTGCACGCGATCCGGACCATTCCACCCAGGAGCATTGCCGCACGACTGCCGCCCCGTGACGATTGCCCCGGGCGCCTGGTGAGAGCGGTTCCGCAGACAAAAATGGCCGCCCGATTCCCCGCCGGGCGGCTGCCGCGATCGCCATGGGGCTACGCGTCCCCAGAATCACGCTTTGTTCTCATTTCCGCTTGGCGATGCCGCGCTTCCTCGCTATCGTCGGGCAGGCTGACGGGGAAACGAGATGGTATCGCGCGTCGCGACGGTGGCATTCGAGGGCGTGGAAGCGCGCCAGGTCGACGTGCAGGTCCAGATCATGACCGGTTCGGTGGTGTTCACCATCGTCGGCCTGCCGGACAAGGCGGTGTCGGAGGCGCGCGAAAGGGTGCGCGCCGCCCTGACCGCGGCCGGCCTGGCCCTGCCGGCCAAGCGCATCACCGTCAATCTCGCCCCGGCCGACCTGCCCAAGGAAGGCTCGCATTTCGACCTGCCCATCGCCCTCGGGGTGATGGCGGCCATCGGCGCCATTCCGCATGATGCGCTGGAGGGCTATTGCGTGCTGGGCGAGCTCGGCCTCGACGGCACCATCACCAAGGTCGCCGGCGTGCTGCCATCGGCCGTCGCGGCCAACGGCCGCGGGCTCGGCCTGATCTGCCCGGCCGCCTGCGGGCCGGAAGCGGCCTGGGCGAGCCCCGAGATGGACATTCTCGCGCCGCGCTCGCTGATCCAGCTCGTCAATCATTTCAAGGGCACGCAATTGCTCTCCCGCCCGCAGCCGCGCATCGCCGCCGCGCCGGCCGCCCTGCCCGACCTCAAGGACATCAAGGGCCAGGAGACCGCCAAGCGTGCGCTGGAGGTGGCGGCGGCCGGCGCGCATAATCTCCTGATGATCGGTCCGGCCGGCTCCGGCAAATCGATGCTGGCGGCCAGGCTCCCCTCGATCCTGCCGCCGCTGATGCCCGCCGAGCTCCTGGAGATCTCGATGATCCATTCGGTGGCCGGCCAGCTCGCCGGCGGCGAGCTCACCAGCCGGCGGCCCTTCCGCGCCCCGCACCATTCGGCCTCGATGGCAGCCTTGATCGGCGGCGGCATCCATGCCCGGCCGGGCGAAGTCTCGCTCTCCCATCACGGCGTGCTCTTCCTGGACGAGATGCCGGAATTCGCGCCGCAGACCCTCGATGCCCTGCGCCAGCCGCTGGAATCGGGCGAGGCGGTGATCGCCAGGGCCAATGCCCGCGTCGCCTATCCGGCGCGGATCCAGCTCGTGGCGGCAATGAACCCCTGCCGCTGCGGCAAGGCCAACGATCCCGGCTTCGCCTGCCGGCGCGGGCCGGTGGAGCGCTGCGCCGCCGACTACCAGGCCCGCATCTCCGGCCCGCTGCTCGACCGCATCGACATCGTCGTCGAGGTGCCGGCTGTCTCGGCCGCCGACCTCATCCTGCCGCCGCCCGCCGAGGGTTCGGCCGAGGTCGCGGCCCGGGTGGCCGAGGCCCGGGACCGCGCCGCCCAGCGTTATCGCGCGCTCGGCCTGCCCGACGGCTCCACCAATGCCAGCGTGCCGGTCAGTGTGGTCGAGGAGGTCACCCGCCCCGATGCCGCGGCGACCAAACTCTTGCGCGACGCCTCGGAAGCCATGCGCCTGTCGGCCCGCGGCTTCCACCGCGTGCTCAGGGTCTCGCGTACTTTGGCCGATCTCGACGGCGAGGCCGATGTCGGCCGCATCCACATCGCCGAGGCGCTCAGCTACCGGGCGCGGACGGACAGGGCCACGGTGCTGGCATAGGTCCGACCTTCACCACTGCGGCATCGAGGGCAGCGACAGGCTGGCTTCGCGGCCGCGAAGCCGCTATCTGCAGGTACCCAGCCGAGTTCACCCGAGATATTTCATGCGCCATCCCGTCTTTCTCGCCTGCCTCGCCTTGCTCGCCGGCACCGTTGCCGCCCAGGCCGCTCCGCGCCCTCGCTGCGCCGATGCCGCCGTGAAGCAGGCCCAGAAGCTGCTCGCCTTCCATTCCGACAATGACGACCGCGCCACGGTCGACCCCGGCAGCGTCAAGGCGGTCGGCACCGTGGGCGCCCTGGCCGGCAAGGGTCGGTTCGACGTGATCGAGGTCGAGGGCTCGATCTACAAGGGCAATTACCGCATGCGCCTGATCTATGCCCAGATCCCCGGCGACTGCGTGCTGATGGGCCAGGAGATCCTCGAGCGCAGCGATCCCTATTGATCGCAGCGGGCTGGCCAGCCTCGGCCGATGCGGCTTAGACTGAGCTGCCAGCCGCAGCAGCGATCGAGGTGATTCATGACGGGCAGCCAGGCAACCGGACGCCTTTTCGTGGCGCTGATCGCCATCACCGCCTGGCTCGCCGTGGCCCTGCGCGCCTGGATCGTGGTCGGAGCGGTGATGGCGAGGGGCCGCACGGCGCTGGACGGCCTCGTCACCGTGTTCAGCTATTTCACGTTGCAGACCAATGTGATCCTGGCCGTGGTCGCCACCGCCTGCGCCCTGCGCGGCGAGGCAGCAGGCTTCCTGACCAAACCGTCGACCCGGGCGGCGGTCACCGTCTACATCATCATCGTCGGCGTGATCTATGCCGTGCTTCTCGCCGGATTGCGGCAGCTGACGGGCCTTGCCGTCCCCGTCGACATCGCTCTGCACCGGGTGGTGCCGGTGCTCTTCACGCTTTATTGGCTTCTCTTCGTGCCGAAGGGTCATCTGGCGTGGCGCGATCCGTTGGCCTGGCTGATCTTCCCGGCACTCTACGTCGTCTACTCCCTGGTCTATGGCGCGCTGACGGGCCGCTATCTCTACCCCTTCTCCAACGTGCCGGTGCTCGGCTATCCCCGGGCCCTCGGCAATGCCGCCCTCATCCTCCTTGCCTTCTATCTCGTCGGATTGGTGCTGGTGGCGATCGATCGCGCCCTGGCGAGGTCTGCCGTCCAGTTGCGCTCCTGACCGTCAGAGGTATCATGATGGCACCTCCTTCTGCCGGAGTACCGTCCGAAAAAGGGGCGCCGGTTTTCGGGAAAAACGATGCGGCAACAGGAACCGACAGCACCGGCCCGCTTCCGGCTGGAAAGAGGTGCGGCGTGACAGGCAATCCAAGGCTCGGCCGTCTCTTCGCCGGGATGATCGCCCTCCTTGCCGGCGGCGCCGTAGTGCTGCAGGTGCTGCTGGGCGTCGAGAGCGTGCAGGCGCAGGGACGCAGCGCTCTCGACGGCGTCGTCCTCGTCTTCAGCTATTTCACCGTCCTCACCAACACGCTGGTGGCGATCGTGGCCGGCGCCAGTGCCCTTCTCGGGGAGCGGAACGGCTTGCTGACCCGGGCGGGGACCCGGGCCGCCGCGGCCATCTACATCTTCGTGGTCGGCGCGATCTTCGCTGCCCTCCTCACCGGGCTGCGCGAGACTCATGGCCTGGATCGCCTGGCGGACGACACCCTGCATCGCGTCGTGCCGGTGCTTTTCGTGCTCTATTGGCTCCTCTTCGTGCCGAAGGGGCAATTGCGCTGGCGCGATCCCGTGGCGTGGATGCTCTACCCTCTGCTTTATGTCGCCTATTCGCTGCTCTACGGCGCGCTGAGCGGCCGCTATCTCTATCCCTTCGGTGACGTTTCGGTTCTCGGCTATGGCCGCGCGCTTGCCAATGGAGCGCTCATCCTGGCGGGCTTCCTGGTGCTGGGAATGATCGTGGTGGCGATCGACCGCGCCATGGCGCCGGCAAGGAGCACGTGACCGGGTAAGACGATACTGCGGCCAGTTGTCACAAATCCGTACGAAAATTGTGATGATGCTTCTTGGATGGGGATTTGGGCAGGGGCGCCATATGCCGAGCACGACGCCGAAAGGCTTGTTTGCAATGATCAATCCGCGCGGCTGGGGCAGCAAGCTGCCGGCCGGCATCGTGCCCTTGGCGCCGCGCCGGAGGCTGAAGCCCGCCTTGCGCCAGCGCCGCATCGAGAATATCGGTTTGCCGATGACTCTCGGACGCATCGGTTCCCTGGAAGTGCGGCTGGCTGAGACCGCAAGGGACGTGAAGAAGGCGCAGAAGCTGCGCTATCAGGTGTTCTACGAGGAGATGGCGGCCATTCCCGATGCGCTGTCCCTGATCTCCAGGCGTGACCGCGACGACTATGACACGCTGTGCGACCACCTGCTGGTCATCGACCATGACGCTCCCACCAAGCTGGGCAAACCGGGCGGCCGCGTCGTCGGCACCTATCGCCTGCTGCGCCAGGACGTGGCCGAACGCCATGGCGGCTTCTATTCGGCGGCCGAATACGCCATCGAGCCGCTGATATCGGCCCACCCCGGCCGCCGCTTCCTCGAACTCGGCCGCTCCTGCGTGCTGCCGGCCTATCGCAACAAGCGCACGGTGGAACTGCTCTGGCACGGCATCTGGACCTATGTGCTGCACCACAAGATCGACGTGATGCTGGGTTGCGCCAGCCTGGAGGGCACCGACCCGAGCCGCCTTGCCCTGCCGCTGGCCTTCCTGCACCACCATGCTGCCGCTGAGGGCGAATGGCGCGTCAAGGCCGTGCCGGAGCGCTATGTCTCGATGAACCGCATCGCCAAGGAGGGCATCGACGTCAAGCGGGCCCTGCATGCCTTGCCGCCGCTGATCAAGGGCTATCTGCGCCTGGGCGCCACCTTCGGCGACGGTGCGGTGGTCGACCACCAGTTCGGCACCACCGATGTGCTGGTGGTCCTGCCGGTCGAGAAGATCAGTGCCCGCTATGTCGATCATTTCGGCGCCGGCGCCGAGCGCCACGCAGCGTAGTGGTGTGCCGGTCTTCAGGCCGGCATCTCCAAGACGATCGACAAAGAGTTAAAAGCCGGTCTGAAGACCGGCACACCACTACGCCGCCAGCCCGCGCTTCTTCAGCAAGGCCTCGGGCTTGGGATCATGGCCGCGGAAGTCGCGATAGGCCTGCGCCGCATCCTGCCGGTTGCCGGCGGCATAGACGAACTCTCTGAGCCGGCGGGCCGTCTCGCCATCGAAGATGTCGCCGCTTTCGACGAAGGCGTCGAAGCCGTCGGCATCGAGCACCTCCGACCAGAGATAGGAATAATAGGCCGAGGAGTAGCCTTCCCCTGAAAAGACATGCTGGAAATGCGGCGGGCGGTGGCGCATCACCATGGCCCGGGGCATGTCGATCTCGGCCAGCACCTTGGCTTCGAAGGCGCCGACGTCGAAACCCTCGGCTTCCGCCAAAAGATGCATTTCCAGATCGACCAAGGCGGAAGAGACATATTCCACGGTGGCGAAGCCCTGGTTGAAGGTGCGGCTGGCGATCAGGCGATCGAGCAGCGCCTTCGGCATCGGCTCGCCCGTCTTGTAGTGCACGGCATAGCGCTGCAGCACTTCGGGCTGTTCGAGCCAGTGCTCGTAGAGCTGGGAGGGAAATTCGACGAAATCGCGCGGCACGCTGGTGCCCGAGAGCAGAGGGTAGGTCACGTCCGACAACAGGCCGTGCAGGCCGTGGCCGAGCTCGTGGAACAGGGTACGGGCATCATCGAAGGACAGCAGGGTCGGCTGCCCATCCGCTCCGCGGGCGAAATTCATCACATTGACGATGATCGGGCTGATGGCGCCGTTCAGCCGCTCCTGGCTGCGGAAGGCGCTCATCCAGGCGCCGCTGCGCTTGGAGGGCCGGGCGAAATAGTCGCCATAGAACAGGCCGATGCTTGCGCCGCCCGCATCCGTCACCTCGAAGGCCCTGACGTCGGGATGATAGACCGGCACGTCCTTGCGCTCGGTGAAGGTGATGCCGAACAGGCGCCGGGCCGTGTCGAAGGCCGCTTCGATGATCTTGTCGAGCTGCAGATAGGGCTTGAGCTCGGCCTCGTCCAGGTCGAATTCCTGGCGGCGCTTCTTCTCGGCATAATAGCGCCAGTCCCAGGCCTGAAGCGCGATATTGTCGCCTTCACCGGCCGCAAGGGCTTCGAGGCCTGCGCGCTCGCGTTCGGCTTGGGCACGCGCCGGCTGCCACACCGAGCGCAGGAGATCGAGCGCCGCCTCGGGCGTGCGAGCCATGGAATCGTCGAGCCGATAATGGGCGAAGGTCGGGTAGCCCAAGAGCTTGGCACGCTCGGCCCTCAGCGCCACCATCTCGGCGATCAAGGCACGATTGTCCGTCTCGCCGCCGCCTTCGCCACGGGCCAGCCAGGCCTTGAACGCCGTCTCGCGCAGGTCGCGGCGGGCGGAGAACTGCAGGAAAGGCTCGATCAGCGAACGCGACAGCGTGACGACATGGCCGCTCTCGCCGCGATCTGCGGCCGCGCTGGCGCTGGCGGCGCGCAGGAAATCGGGCAGGCCGGCAAGATCGGCCTCGCCGTCGAGCTTCATCGACCAGGCCTTCTCGTCCTTCAGCACGTTCTGCCCGAACTGGGTGCCGAGGCTGGCAAGGCGCTCGGAAATCGCGGCCAGGCGTTGCTTGACCGCTTCCGGCTTGCCGGCGCCGGCCCGGCGGAAGGCGGTGTGGTAGCGGTCGAGCACCCGGGCCTGCTCCGGCGACAGGCCGAGCTCGCCGCGCCTGGAGAAGACGGTGTCGATGCGGCGGAACAGGGCATCGTTCAGATAGATCGCGGTATGGTGGCGCGACAGGACCGGCGCCATCTCGCGCTCGATCGCCTGCAACTCGTCATTGGTATCGGAGCCCGCCAGGTTGAAGAACACCGAGGCGACCTGGTCGAGCGTCCGGCCCGATCGTTCCAGCGCCGCCAGCGTGTTGTCGAAGCTCGGCTCGGCGGCGTTGCCCGCGATCGCATCGATCTCGGCCCTGTTCTCGGCCAGCGCCGCCTCGAAGGCCGGGCGATAATGCTCGGTGCGGATCTCGGCGAAAGGCGGGGCGTCGAAGGCGGCGGACCAGCGGGCGAGCAGGGGATTGGTATCAGCGGACATGCAAGAGCCTCGATTCGGGTACGGCCCTTATAGCAGCCGACCTTCCCTCCATCGAAATATGCATTATCTTTTGATTTTGGAGGGCACCATGGCCGATGAAAACGACCCGGCGACGCCGGCCGATTCCAAGCTCACCCGCACCAAGCAGCTCTGGGCCCAGGCCGGCAAGTTCCTCACGGGCCGGCCTTCCCGGCCCGAGAGCGACCGCCTGCCGCCGGGCCAGCATCTGGTCAGGGACTGGCCGGTGCTCGATCTCGGCCTGCAGCCCAGCATCGACAAGGCGCGCTGGCAGCTCGACATCTTCGGGGCGGTCGAACATCCGGTCGTCTGGGACTTCGCCCAATTCTCGGCGCAGCCCCAGGTCACGCAGGTCTGCGACATCCACTGCGTCACCACCTGGTCGCGCTACGACAATCATTTCGAGGGCCTGCCTGCCTTGGCTCTCGCCAAAATCGTCCGCCCCAAGCCGGAGGCGAGCCATGTCGTGCTGCATTCGGCCGACGGCTACACCACCAACCTCTCGATGCAGGATTTTCTCGCCGAGGACGTCCTGATCGCCCATGCCTGGGAGGGCAAGCCGCTGACCTCGGACCATGGCGGCCCGGTGCGGCTCGTGGTGCCCCGGCTCTATTTCTGGAAGAGCGCCAAATGGTTGACCCGCATCGAATTCTCGAGCCACGACAAGCCGGGTTTCTGGGAAGTGCGCGGCTATCACAATCGCGGCGATCCCTGGCGGGAAGAGCGCTATAGCGAGTGAGCTGTGCTCCCTCTTCCTGGGACCGCCAGCATCCTGCTGGCCTTTCTGCCCTTGTCACCAACCTAGGCCTTCATGACAACTCGCCAAGCTGAATGGCATTCACGTGGCTATCTTCCACACTGGGAGGCTGGTGAGGTGCCGCAGTCGATCTGTTTTCGCTTGGCCGATTCCCTGCCCGGATCTGTTGTTCGACAGGCTTTAGCCGATCTTGCCGCGATGCCTGAGGAGAAAGCACGGATCGAACAACGCAAGCGCCTGGAAGACATACTCGATCGCGGACATGGCGAATCGTTCCTGACTTCGCCGGAGGTCGCGCACATCGTTCAAGCGGCTTTGCTCTTCTTCGACAGCGATCGATATCGACTCCATGCCTGGTGCATCATGCCCAACCACGTTCATGTCCTGATCACACCCATCAGCGAACACGCTCACGCTGCGATAGTCGGTTCCTGGAAGTCCTATACGGCACTCAGCGTCAATCGGCTTCTGCGAGGGGAGGGGAAGGTCTGGTTCCGGGAGTATTTTGACCGCAAGATCCGTGATGAGCGCCATTTCGAGGCCGCCCGCTACTATATCGAACAGAACACGGTGCAGGCTGGTTTGTGCAAAAAGGCTGAGGACTGGCGCTTTTCGAGTGCAACACTTCACGCGAAAGTCACTGCTCCATCCTGATTGGATGGAGGTTTAGAGTGCCAGCAAGATGCTGGCGGTCCCAGGGATGGCCAGACCTCCCGGAACCACTGTTGGCCCCCCTAGCCGTCCACCTTGAGCGCGGCGATGAAGGCTTCCTGCGGGATGTCGACCTTGCCGAACTGCCGCATCTTCTTCTTGCCTTCCTTCTGCTTCTCCAGAAGCTTGCGCTTGCGGGTGATGTCGCCGCCATAGCACTTGGCGGTGACGTCCTTGCGCAGGGCCCGGATGGTCTCTCGCGCAATGATCTTGGCGCCGATGGCCGCCTGGATCGGGATGACGAACATGTGCTGCGGGATCAGGTCCTTCAGCTTCTCGCACATGGCGCGGCCACGGCTTTCGGCCCGGTCGCGGTGCACCAGCATGGAGAGCGCATCCACCGGCTCGGCATTGACCAGGATCTGCATCTTGACGAGATCGCCCTCGCGATAGTCCGTGAGGTGATAATCGAAGGAGGCGTAGCCCTTCGACACCGACTTCAGGCGATCGTAGAAGTCGAACACCACCTCGTTCAGCGGCAGGTCGTACTGGACCATGGCACGCTTGCCGACATAGTTGAGATCGACCTGGATGCCCCGGCGCTCCTGGCAGAGCTTGAGGATGGAGCCGAGATAATCGTCCGGCGTCAGGATGGTGGCGCGGATCCAGGGCTCCTCGATCGAGGCGATCTTCACCACATCCGGCATGTCGACCGGATTATGCAGCTCGATCTGCGAGCCGTCGGTCATGTTGATCTTGTAGATCACCGAGGGGGCGGTGGCGATCAGGTCGAGATTGAACTCGCGCTCCAGGCGCTCCTGGATGATTTCCAGATGGAGCAGGCCGAGGAAGCCGCAGCGGAAGCCGAAGCCCAGCGCGGCGGAGGATTCCATCTCGAAGGAGAAGCTGGCGTCATTGAGGCGCAGCTTGCCCATGGCGGCGCGCAGATCCTCGAAATTGGCGGCATCGACCGGGAAGAGGCCGCAGAAGACCACCGGCTGCGCCGGCTTGAAGCCCGGCAACGGCTGTACGGAATTGTTCTTGCGGTCGTCGGTGATGGTATCGCCGACGCGGGTATCGGCGACTTCCTTGATCGAGGCGGTGATGAAGCCGATCTCGCCCGGGCCGAGTTCGGCGATGTTCTGCATCTTCGGCCTGAAGACACCGAGGCGGTCGACCTCATACTGGGCATTGGTGCCGATCATCTTGACCCGCTGGCCCTTCTTGAGGGTGCCGTCGAAGATGCGCACCAGCACGACCACGCCGAGATAGGCATCGTACCAGCTATCGACCAGCAGCGCCTTGAGCGGAGCGTTGCGGTCGCCCTTGGGCGGCGGCAGGCGGGTGACGATGGCTTCCAGCACCTGATCGATATTGAGGCCCGTCTTGGCCGAGATCGGCACGGCTTCGGAGGCGTCGATGCCGATCACGTCCTCGATCTGCTGCTTGATGCGGTCGGGCTCAGCCGCCGGCAGGTCGATCTTGTTGAGCACCGGCACCAGTTCGTGATTGGCGTCGATGGCATGATAGACATTGGCGAGCGTCTGCGCCTCGACCCCCTGGGATGCGTCGACCACCAGGAGCGAGCCTTCGCAGGCCGCGAGCGAGCGCGAGACCTCATAGGCGAAGTCGACATGGCCGGGCGTGTCCATCAGGTTGAGGACGTAGTCCTTGCCGTCCTGGGCGCGGTAGTTCAGGCGCACGGTCTGCGCCTTGATGGTGATGCCGCGCTCACGCTCGATATCCATGGAATCGAGCACCTGCTCGACCATTTCGCGGTCGGTCAGCGTGCCCGTGGCCTGGATCAGACGATCGGCAAGGGTGGACTTGCCGTGGTCGATATGGGCCACGATGGAGAAATTCCGGATATTTTCGATCAGTTCTTCGCTCATCCGCGCGCAATAGCAGGAAGGGATGAGCGCGCCAAGGGCAAATGGGGCATCAGGCCGCTGGAGGCCCCGTTTGCGGGGCCTGCCGGCTCTGTTGGCCTGCCAAACCCTGTTCTAGAACGGGCCGTGCGACGCGATGTTGCGGATGACCTCGTCCAGCGCGCCGATCCTCTCGCCATAGACCTTGTCGAGGCAGGCGGTATCGGCGCCGCAGGCTTCACGCGTCTTGATCCAGGCCTGCTGGGCCTCTCCGATATTGCCGCGCTGCCCCATGGCCACCAGGGACATCGAGATGCCATAGAGCGTGGCCATGCGGGCCTCGGCCTGGCCCAGGGCATAGTTGCCGCAGACGGCCTTTTCGGCGGGGGAAGCCGCCTTGGCGCAGTCGAGAGGTGCGTAGTCCCCCGCCTGCGCAACGCAGGGGAACAGCAGCGCGACCGTGGCGATGATGAGGAATCTGCCTTTCAAGGGTCATCCTTTCCGGTTTTGATGGCGGCGGGGCGCCGGCTGGAACCCCATGGCCTGCCATCGGTTTGAACCAAACAGATTAGGGAAACGCTCATGCTGCTGAAAGGATCCTGCCATTGCCGCGCCGTGACGTTCAGCGTCGAGGCGATGAGCCCCGCCCCCTTCATGCACTGCCATTGCTCGATCTGCCGCAAGACGGCGGGGTCGGGCGGCTATGCCATCAATCTCGGTGCCCATGCCAAGAGCCTGAAGGTCGAGGGGCGCGAACATCTGCGCATCTATCACGCCGTCCTGCGCGAGGAAGGACAGCCCGACCAGCGTTCGCCGGCCGAACGCAATTTCTGCGGGGAATGCGGCAGCGCGCTCTGGCTGTGGGATCCGCGCTGGCCGGAGCTGATCCATCCGCATGCCTCGGCGATCGACACCCCGCTCCCCAGGCCGCCCGAGGTGGTCGAGGCAGCCCTCGCCTATGCGCCTGACTGGGTCGACGTCCCCAGCGGCGCCGGCCATATCCATTGCCAGACCTGGCCAGCCGAATCGCTGGAGGAATGGCACAGGCGCCACGGCCTGCTGAGTGAATGAGGCCTCAGGACGGCAGGGAGCCGCCTTTCGGCGCCCTGTGCGGCAGCGACCAGCCGAAATAGACCTCTGCCTCGACCACCTGTCCGCCGCGCACCGTGAGGACTTCGGTATTACGGAAGCCTCCCTGGTTTCCACGGCCCTCATAGGTGACGAAGACCCGATCCCCGTCGGCGAGCAGATGGACGAAATCGAAACCGGTGATGGCCTGGCTATTTGGCCAACAGCGCTGGAAATAGGTGTCACGATCGAGCCGGTTGTCGCGTGGGCTGGAGAAATGGAAATCGGGCGCGATCAACGGCTCGATGGCAGCGCGGTTGCCGTCGACATAGGCCTTGTAGACCTTCCGCACGACCGTGATCGGATCGTGCTCGGCGGGCTTATGAGCAGAGAGGCTGGACATCATCGTCTCCCTGGTTAGAGTGATTGCGTTTCACAAGCAGTGCATCTTAGCCATCTGCTTTCATATTGCAATCAGATTTTGGGTCTGGCGGGAGCAAGGCATATGGAAGACGACGATCTCAGCCATTTTCACGTCCATGGCGCGCCACCCTTGCCAAAGGGTGACATCGAGGGATGGCTGGATCATGACGGTGTCCGCATCTGGCATGCTTCCTATGGTGACGGGCCGCCGGTGATCCTCCTGCATGGCGGCCTCGGCCATTCTGGCAATTGGGGCTACCAGCTGCGGGACCTGCGAGCCGCCGGCTATCGCGTCGTGCTGGCCGACAGCCGCGGCCATGGCCGCAGCACGCGTGACGACCGGCCCTATTCGTACGAGCTGATGGCCTCGGACGTGCTGGCCGTGATGGATCGGCTCGGCCTCGGCCAGGCCCGCTTCGTCGGCTGGAGCGATGGCGCCTGCATCGCCCTGGTCCTGGCCTCCGAGCATCCGGAGCGTGCGGCAGGCGTGTTCTTCTTCGCCTGTAACATGGACCCCAGCGGCACCAAGGAGATGGAGCCGAGCCAAGCGCTTGATCGCTGCTTTGCCCGGCACCGCCATGACTATGCCGCGCTCTCGGCCACGCCCGACAGTTTCGAGCCTTTCGTCGCCGCCGTCAGCGAGATGATGGCCAGCCAGCCGAATTATAGCGCGAACGATCTAGCCGCGATCGATGTGCCGGTCGAAATCGTGCTGGGCGAGCATGACGAGTTCATCCGCCCCGAGCATGCCGCCTATCTCGCCCGCACCATTCCCGGCGCGAGGCTGACCATTCTGCCGGGCGTGAGCCACTTCGCACCGCTGCAGCGGCCAGCGCTTTTCAACCGGGCGGTGCTCGACTTCCTCGGCAAGCTCCCTTCCTGACCGGCCCGATCAGGCGTTAAGGCGCGAAGCCCAGGCCGAAACGGCCGCCGCCAGGGTCGCAAGATGGTCGGCGGCCGAAAAGCCGGAGACCGCCTTGCGCGGCTTGAGGTCGTGGTCGCCATCCTCCAGCCAGAGAATTTCGATACGGGGCGACAGGGCATAGGTCGCGACCTCCTCCCGCGTGCCGAAAAGATCGCGCGTTCCCTGGGCGATCAAGGCCGGTGTGCGCATTTCCGCCAGATGAGCGGTGCGCAATTGCGCGGGCTTGCCGATGGGATGAAAGGGATAGCCGAGGCAGAGCAGGCCGGCGATGCGGCCCTTGGCATGGAGATCGTCGGCGATCATGCTGGCCACGCGGCCGCCCATCGATTTGCCGCCGATGACGAGAGGCCCTGCCGTCCCCAAGGCCTCGATGGCGGCGCGGTATTCGCCTTCCAACGTCTCGGCCCGCGGCGGCGGCTTGCGCGCGCCTGAATGGCGCCGGGCTGCCATATAGTCGAATTCAAACCGGGCAACCCGCAATCCGGCTGCAGCGAGCGCTCCGGCGCTGGCAGACATTGCGGCCGAGTCCATCGGTGCGCCGGCACCGTGCGCGAGCAGGAGGGTGATCCCCGCATCCTCGGGTCCATCCATGAGGAAGCGCTGTGCCATGTCGATACCTGGAGGCTGTTCGGGTGACGGCACGCCGACGGCGCGCCCTGCCACCATCAAAGGCCGGCACGGTGATTCATGCAATTGCCGTGGAGACGGGCTGGCTTGTGCCTTCGAGAAGGAAAGAAAACTTCGAATGCTCTTGCATTCAGGATACGCGCTCCTCCCGCAGCAATTGCCCGAGCAAGGAAGCCATGATCAAGGAAGATGAACAGTATAGGAGGATGCAAACCAACCAGGACATTATTTCCTCCAATTCCGCCTGGCACCGGCTTGCCCAGTTACCAATACGCCGCTTGTTCGATCGAGACGGTTGACACTTTGATCGATCCCGCCCGGGCCGTCGACACGCAACTACCTTCCGTCACTCATACCTTCATATTATCGAGACTGAAGGTCATGGCAATCAACAATAGGCTTAGGAGCTCGATTTGGAGCCATAATTATTATTCAAATTGTTTGAATTGCATATTTGCCGGCTGGAAGGGCAGGCCAGGACGCTTCGAAATCCTGGCAAGACCGCGGCCCTGCGGACAGGACGTCGTCTTCGGGCCGCCGGCCCGCCGCTCCCTGGCTGGGCGGGACTTCCATCCGGGCTGGAAACATCCTAAGCTCCGCTTCGGCGCTGCGAGACGCCACCGGACCCGCGGGAAGGGCTCAGCCCCCTCACCATCATCGACATCAGACGACCTGCCCCTGTGCAGCCGATTGCGGGTCTTCGGCCCTGCGCACATGGAGGCACCATGAAGACCCTTCCGGCTTCGCCGGCCCTTTCGCATCTCAAGAACCAGGCCAAGCAGCTCCTGCGCGCGGCCCGTAATGGCGAGGCCGAGGCCCTTCGCCATTTCGCCGCGATCCTGCCTTCGGCGCGCGGCGTCGACCCGGCAACGCTCGCCGTCCAGGAACTCGCCTTGCACGACGCGCAGTCGGTGGTCGCGCGCGACTACGGCTTCCGGTCCTGGAGCGAGCTCAAGCATTATGTCGAGTGGACGCGCAGCGCCACGGCGGAAAGGCTGCGAACCTGGCTCGCCTGGGTGCTGGAGGGCAATGCCGTTCAGCGTCAGCTGGCGCGCCGCACCCTCGCCGAACAGCCGGCCCTGTTCGCGCAGGATCCCTGGCTCGCCTGCATTACCGGCGACGAGGTCCGGCTCCGGGCCTCGATCGCCGAAGACCCGGCCTTCGTGAACCGCAGCGGCGGCCCCCTCGCCATGCCGCCGCTGATCGGCGTCACCCACTCCGGCCTGATCCGGGAACCGGGCTTCAGGGAGCCGCTACTCGCCTGCGCCCGCCTGCTGCTCGCCCATGGCGCCGACGTCAACGCCAGCTGGACGGATCCGCGCTGGCCGGATTCACCGCTTTCGGTGCTCTATGGCGCAGCCGGCCGCACCCATGACGAGGCGATGACCCGGCTGCTGCTCAAGGCCGGCGCCAACCCCGACGACAATGAATCGCTCTATCATTCTGTCGAAGACTCGAGCGACACCTGCACACGCCTGCTGCTCGCGGCCGGGGCGCGCGTCACCGGCACCAATGCCCTGGGCCGCGTGCTCGATTTCGACAAGCTCGACACGCTCCGGCTGCTGCTCGCCCATGGCGGCGACGCCAACGAACGGGCCTGGATCCACCATGCCATCCTGCGCGGACGCTCCAGCGCCCATGTCCGGGCCTTGCTGGACGCCGGCGCCGATCCCCGTGCCAAGGGACCTGGTGGGATCAGCCTCTATCGCTTTGCCCAGGAGCAGGGGCGCACTGACGTGGTCGAGATGCTCGAGGCGGTGGGTGTCGAGGAGGACCTCACGCAGGAAGAAGCCTTCGTCGCCGCCTGCACGAGGGCAGACCGGGCGGCCGCGGTTGAAATCCTTGCGGACGAGCCGGACATTTTCGCCCGCCTCAGCGAAAGGCAGCTGCAGGCCCTGCCTTTGCTGGCCGGAAACGGCGCGATCGAGGCGGTCTGTCTCATGCTCGCTTTGGGCTGGCCCCGCGAGGTGAAGGAGCATGAATGGTCGGCCACCGCCCTGAACAAGGCGATGTTCCAGGGCGATGCCGCCATGCTGCGCCTGCTCCTGGAGGAGGGAGCCGACTGGCGCACCGAGCATGGCTTCGGCGCCAACGTCATCGGCACGCTCTCCTATGCCAGCCAGGCGGAGGATATCGCCGGCACCGTACCGCAGGACTATGTCGGCTGCGCACGGGCCCTGGTCGAGCACGGCGTGCCGCTTCCCGCCTTCGACGGCTATGGTTTTTCAGACGCCGTCACTGCTTTTCTCAAGGACCAGGCCTCACCGGCGGCTTGACGGCGTTACTCCAGATTGGTGTGACGCGCCCGCATCGTCTCGGCGGTTTCGCCGAGACGATCGCGCAGCTTCAGCACGATGATCTCGAACACCAGCATCTGCGCCGTCTCAAATAGCGAGCCCATCGGCAGCACCGAAACCTCGCCGCCCCGGTCATCCGCCATGGTCTGGGCCGGAATGGTGAAGACGATGTCGGCGAGCTTGGGCGTGCGCGCCTCGGGCTGGGCCGTGACCACCGCAACCTTGGCGCCGGCCGTGCGGGCTACGCCGATCAAGGCATCGCCGATATTGGAAGCGCCGGGCCCGGACGACACGAAGAGGAGGTCGCCCGGACCGATCGGCGGCACGGTCATGTCGGCGACGACATGGACGTCGAGCCCGAGATGGAACAGGCGCATGGCGAGGCCGCGCATCTGCAGTCCCTCGCGGCCCGCGCCGTAGATGGCGATGCGCCCCGCCGTGGCGAGTGCTTCGATCAGGCCGTCGGCAGCCTCGGCAGGAAGGGCCTTCACAACGGCGGCAAGATCATCGAGCGCGCGCAGGCTAAGGGCGGGAATGGTCTCCGTCATGGCAGGCATGGCAGGTCCAATTTGTTGCTTAAGAAAACGAACGAAGTTTTAGGCGCCTCCCGGACGATCCGCAACAGGCTCTTCCGCCTTGACTCCACTATAATGGATAAATAATCTCACATTATGGAATCGAGCGATACCGCCATCGACAGGGAGCTGGGCGGCCGCATCAAGGCGTTGCGTGGCCGGATGCACCTGACCATCGATCAGCTCGCCGCGGCCAGCGGCGTCAGCCGTGCCATGATCTCGCGTATCGAGCGCGGCGAGTCGAGTGCCACCGCCCAATTGCTGGCCCGCCTCGCCGGCGGCCTCGGCGTGAGCCTGTCGACCCTGTTCGCGACAGCCCAGCCTGCCGCCTCGCCGCTGGCGCGCCGGGCCGAGCAGCCGCTCTGGCGCGATCCGGCCACCGGCTATCTGCGCCGCTCCGTTTCACCCGCCACGGCCAATGGCATCCTCGACCTTGTCGAGGTCGAGCTCCCCGCCGGTGCCCTGATTCCCTTCGAACCGCAGGCGACGCCCTTCGATCAGCTGGTCTGGCTGCAATCGGGCAGCCTCACCATGACGGTCGATGGCGAAACCTTTCCGCTCCAGCCGGGCGACTGTCTGCATATGCGCCTCGACAAGCTCGTGATGTTCCACAATCCGGGCGATGGGCCGGCGCATTACTGCGTCATGCTCTGCCCCTCGCGACAGGTTTCCCGATGACCGCCCTTCATATCGCCATCGCAACGCCCGAACAGGCCGAGGCGCTCGTTCCCGCCTTGGCGGAGATCCTGATCGACTGCGTCGAGGGGGAGGCCTCCATCGGCTTCATGCTGCCGCTCCCCCGTGAGGAAGCCGAGGCCTTCTGGCGCGGCGTCGCCGCACGGGTAGCCGAGGGCAGCACGCTGCTGCATGTCGCCTATCTCGACGGCCAGCCGGTCGGCACCGTGCTGCTGAGCCCGGAAAACCGCCCGAACCAGCCCCATCGCGCCGACGTGCAGAAACTGATGGTGCATCGGCGCGGCCGCAATCTCGGCATCGCCGGCGCACTGATGGCTGCCCTGGAGGAGAGCGCCCGGGCGAAAGGACGCATCGTGCTCTGCCTCGACACCGCCACCGGCTCTTCGGCCGAGCGGCTCTATCACAGGCTCGGCTGGCAGAAGGCCGGCGTCATCCCGCGCTATGCGCTCTGGCCGCAGGGCGGCTATTGCGACACCACCCTGTTCTGGAAAGATTTGGATCGATGATCATCCGCCCCGCCACCCCGGACGACCTGCCCGATATCCTCGCCATCTATAATGACGCCGTACTGAACTCGACGGCGATCTGGAACTGGAACACCGTCGACCTCGACAACCGCCGGGCCTGGTTCGAGATGCGCAGGAGCCAGGGCTATCCCATCCTCGTAGCCGACGCCGAGGGGACGGCGATCGGCTATGCCAGCTATGGCGACTGGCGACCTTTCGACGGCTATTGCCACACGGTCGAGCACTCGATCTATGTCGCCGGGGCGGCACGCCGCCAGGGCGCCGGAGCCGCTCTGCTGGACGCCCTGATCGGCACGGCCCGCGATGCCGGCAAGCATGTCATGCTGGGCGGCATCGAGGCCGGGAACGAGCCCTCGCTCGCCCTGCACCGGCGCTTCGGCTTCGCCGAAACGGCACGCATGCCCGAAGTCGGCCAGAAATTCGGGCGCTGGCTCGACCTCGTCTTCATGCAGAAGACGCTGAACGGCTGATGCCGGCAGACCTTGACAATCACGGCTCCAGCTTCATCTCCAAGGGCTGCGGCCGGGTGAGGTTCTCCGGCCGCAGCACCGCGTCGAGCCGTTCGCGCGGCATCAGCCCTTTCTCCAGCACGAGCTCGTAGACGCCGCGGCCGGTGGCATGCGCCTCCATCGCCACTTCGGTGGCATGGCGGTAGCCGATATAGGGATTGAGAGCCGTGACGATGCCGATCGACTGCTCGACGCTGGCACGCAGGCGCTCGCGATTGGCGGTAATGCCGGTAATGCAGTTCTTTTCCAGCGTCAGGCAGGCGGCACGCAGATGTTCGACACTGCGGAACAGGCTGTAGGCGATGATCGGCTCGAAGGCGTTGAGCTGGAGCTGCCCGGCCTCGGCCGCGAAGGAAATGGTGACGTCGTTGCCGATCACCTCGAAGGCGACTTGGTTGACCACTTCCGGAATCACCGGATTGACCTTGCCCGGCATGATCGAGGAGCCGGCCTGGCGCGCCGGCAGGTTGATCTCGTTGAGCCCGGCCCGGGGTCCGCTGGAGAGCAGGCGCAGATCGTTGCAGGTCTTGGAGAGCTTCACGGCGACGCGCTTGAGCACGCCCGAAAGCTGCACGAAGGCACCGCAGTCCTGCGTGGCCTCGACCAGATTGGGCGCGGTGATCAGGTCGATGCCGGTGATCTCGGCCAGGCGCCTGCAGACGATACCGGCATAGAGCGGGTGGGCGGTGATGCCGGTGCCGATCGCGGTGGCGCCCATGTTGATCTCGCGAATCAGGCCGGCCGCCTCGGCGAGCCGCGCCTCGTCCTCGGCCAGCATCAGCCCATAGGTGCCGAATTCCTGGCCCAGCGTCATCGGCACGGCGTCCTGTAGCTGCGTGCGGCCCATCTTGATGATGTCGGCGAATTCCTCCGCCTTGGCCTCGAAGGCGCGGCGCAGAACTCCCATCGTCTCGATCAGCCGGCCGATGCCGAACCAGGCCGCGATCTTCAGCGAGGTCGGATAGACGTCATTGGTGCTCTGCCCCATATTGACGTGCTCGTTGGGGTGCAGCCGGCCATAATCGCCGCGCCGATGGCCGAGGAGTTCGAGCGCCCGGTTGGCGATCACCTCATTGGCATTCATGTTGGTGGAAGTACCGGCACCGCCCTGGACGAGATCGACCACGAACTGGTCGTGCAGCGCCCCGGCCCTGATCTCCTCGCAGGCCGCCACGATGGCGGCGGTGCGCTTGTCGTCGAGCAGGCCGAGTTCGCGATTGGCCAGCGCCGCCGCCTGCTTGATCGAGGCCAGGGCCCGGATCAGGTCCGGGCAGGTCGCGAGCGTCTGGCCGCTGATCGGGAAATTCTCGACGGCCCGCAGGGTATGAACGCCATAATAGGCGTACGCAGGCACTTCGCGGTCTCCCAGCAGATCGTGCTCGAGGCGGAATGCGGTCTCGGACAAGGCAGGTTTCCTCCGGCCATGCGCCAGGGTCTCCCCAGGCGATGGCGAGTTGCAGCGCGGCGCGCAGGCGCGCGTCAGTGAATGGTGAAAGAGCGGAGCGGCACGAGGCAGATCTTGTCTTGCCGGCTCCGTTCCGCCGGGCAGGAAAGGCTCATACGCCTGAGCGGGACTCCCCGCCAATGCTATCGCGGCAAAGCCTATTCCAAATCTGCATAACCTTCAGCCGCGAGCCCCCGTTGCCGCACTCCAGACACGGTCGACGAACGGCCGGGAGCGGTCCGCGCTTCGGTAGAGCCGGATATCCATCGGCATTTCCGGCGCGATCACCGTCAGGGAACCCTCGGCGATCTCGTCGGCAACCAGGCTGCGCGGCAGCCAGGCCACACCATGGCCGTCCAGCGCCATGAACTTCAAGGCCTCGGCCATCGAGCCCTCATTGGTATGGGCGAGATAGGTCGCCGGTGCGCCCTCGCGGGCCTGGGCGATGGCGGCGAGCAGGCCCAGAAAAGAACCGCGCGAGTAGTGCAGGAGCGGCACCCGGTCGTCGCCGCCCGGCCAGCTGCGGCGTTCCGGGCGCGCCGCCACCGCGACCAGGCTGTCGCGCCCCACCGTGCGAAAGGCGAAGCGCTCCCGATCGAGCGGCACCGAGATATTGGGATGATGGAAGGTGAGCAGGACATCATAGCCCCCTTCCACCAGGGCCTGGATGCAGGTGTGGAAATTCTCCGGCAGCACCCGGCTCGTCAACGGGCCGACCTTGCGCCGGATTTCGGTGAGCCAGCCCGGCAGGAAGGTCAGGCAGAGGGCATGCAGCGCCGTGACGGCCAGAACCGGCAGGTTGCTGCCCTCCTGACGGCTGCGGAACTGCGAACGGCTGAGGGTGAGCAGGCGCACCGTTTCCTCCGCCGTCTCGCGGAACTGCCTGCCGTCGGCGGTCAGAGTGATCGGAAAGGTACTGCGGTCCAAGAGCTCTGTGCCGAGCCAGACCTCGAGCGCCCTTATGCGCCGGCTGAAGGCCGATTGGGTGATGTTGCGGTCCGCCGCCGAGCGCGAAAAGCTGCGCGTCTCGGCCAAGCTCAGGAAATCCTCAAGCCATTTCAGTTCCAAGGCCGTTCCTTCCTGTGTGACCAGTCGGGCAGGCGCCGAGGAGCCGGATGTTTGCCATGTTTGGCTTCCTCATGGCCCTGCCGCATTCCCGCTCTGGCATGCAGCGCGGAGTGATGCAATCATGCCGCCCTTTCGTCCAGCTGCGTGGCTCCGTTGTCGCTGCTTTCCGAACTGATCCTCGCCACGGTCCTCGCCGCCGTGATCATCCTCAACTGGCGGATCGGCTGGCAGCCAGCCTGGCTGCGTATCGGCGTCGCCGCGGGGCTGTTCTGCCTGTTCACCCTGCTGATCCTGCGGGTCGGCGGCATGCCGGCCGCACCGGTGCTCGACGCCGACACGCGCATCGCCACCTGGCAGCGCGGCCTGATTGCCCTGTGGTGGCTGCTGGGCGCACGGCTGACAGTCGGCATTCTGCCGCTGATCCTCTGGCAAAAGCGCGAATCGAGCCAGCCCAAGATCGCTTCCGACCTGCTGGCCGGCCTCACTTATGTCGCGGCCGTGCTGGCCACCGTCAATTTCGTGTTCGACCTGCCGGTCCGCGCCCTCCTGGCCACCTCCGGCATCATCGCCGTGGTGCTCGCCCTGGCGCTGCAGAACACCTTGGCCGATGTCTTCGCCGGCATCGCTGTCGGCATCGAGCACCCCTATGTGGTCGGCGACCGCATCACCATAGACGGCTCCTTCGAGGGCGTGATCGTCCAGATCAACTGGCGCTCCATCCATGTACGCACCGACGGCAACGACATCGTCACCATCCCCAACAGCCTGATCTCCAAGTCGCGCGTGATCAATCGCAGCCGGCCGAGCACCCGGCGCGACGATTCGATCCAGGTTGCCTGCGATTCCACGGCCCGGCCGGACCTCGTGCTGGAATATCTGCGCCATGCGGCCCTGCTGACGGCGCAGGTGCTCGCCAGTCCCGCTCCGGGAACTTCGCTGGCGCGGATCGGCGCCCGCACCAACAGCTACGACATCAGCTTTTCGGTGGCGCATACCGACCATCTCGGCAAGGTCAAGAGTGCCCTGCTCGGCCAGGTGCTGCGGCAATTTCATTATCACGGCATCCGGCTGGTCAATCCAGGCGCGATGTCGACCCCGATCGGGCCGGTCCAGGTCAATCTCGGTCCACTGGAGACCTTGCCGCCCGAACAGCTCCTTGGCGACATTCCGCTCTTCCGCGAACTCTCGCCGAAGCAGCGGACAGATCTGTCCACGAAAATGATCAAGCGCAATCTCGAAGCGATGGCGACGCTGGCATCGCAAGGCGGGTCCCTATCCTCCCTGATCGTGGTTGCCTCCGGCGTGCTGGAAGCGAGCCGCACCATCCGCGACCATTCGCATGTGGTGGGACGTCTGGGGCCGGGCGATCACTTCGGCGAGCTCGGCGTGATTACCGGCGCCCCCAATCCGGGCACGATTCTGGCGCTGACCCGCTGCATCGTCTTCGAACTTCGCAAGGAGGATCTCGATCCCGTTCTTGCCGCCGAACCCGGCCTGGCGGAGGCATTCGAGGCCGCCGTTCGCCGGGGCCAGGCCTTCCTCGCCCGCGACGAAGCGGCAGCCCTCTATGCGCAGCCGGGCCCGCCGGCACAGTTCCTGGCGCAGATCCGCGCCTTCTTCAAGACGTGACGGAAGAGCGGACTGGAAGTCCGCACTCCGATCATAGTATGGCCTTCCCGATCCCTCGGACTTGTCAGATGACCCCCGATTCGCGCCGCCTGCGCTTCGTTTATTTCCTGGTCGCCGGATCGGGCCTCGTCAATGTCGCCCGGGCGATGAGCCTGTCCTTCCTGGCGGTGAAACTGCAGCAATCCTTTGGGCTGGGGCCGGCCGCCATCGGCGTCCTGCTCGGCACCGGCCCGCTCCTCGGCGCCATCGCCGCTCCGGTCGCCGGATCGCTGTCGGATCGCGTCGGTCGGCAATTCATGCTGGTCCTGATGCTGGTGCTGACGGCCCTTTCGCTGATCGGCATGGGATTTGCGCAATCCGTCACCGCCTTCTGCGCCGCCCAGATCGTCGCCGCCATTTCCATCGCGGTCTATGAGCCGATCTCGCGCGCCTTGATGAGCGACATCTGCCCGCCGGAGCTGCGCCTCAAATATTTCTCCTGGCGCTATATGGCGGTGAATGCCGGCTGGGCCGTCGGCCCGCTGATCGGAGTGGCCGCCGGCACCGCCTTCAGCCTGCTGTTCACGCTGGCCGGCTGCATCTACGCCGCCTTCGCCTTCGCGCTGCATCTGGTCGGTGTGCCGGCGGAACCGAAAGCCGCCGGGAGCGAGGCAACGGAGGAACGCGTCTCCATCATCGCCAGCATCCGCGCCGCGATCCGCGATCCGCGCCTGACCTTCTTCGTCGGCGGCGGCACGCTGCTGATCGCCGTCTACGGCCAATGGTCAGCCACCCTGGCGCCCTATCTCAGCGCCACGCTGGAAGGCGGCGTGGATCTCTTCGCCTATCTCCTTTCGATCAACGGAATGGTGGTGCTCGCCGGCAATCTGTTCGCCCGCCGGTTGATAGAAAAGGTCGGCGCCCTCCACGCCATGGTGCTGGGCTGCGTCCTCATCCTGGCCAGCGAACTCGGCTTCCTGGCCTCCACCGGCTTCAGCGGTTTCGCGCTCTTCATGGTGCTGTTCACCATCGGCGAGATCCTGGTGGTGCCGTCCGAATATCTGCTGGTCGACGGTATCTGCAATGCCCGCAACCGGGGCAGCTATTTCGGCGCCCATTCCTTCTCGACCATCGGCAATTTCTTCGGTCCGGCGATCGGCGGCGTGATGCTCGGCGCCTTCGGGGGCGCCGGCATGTTCCTGACCTTCGCCGCCTTCGCCGCGGCCAGCGCCGTGATGTTCACCATCGGCACGCGCATGCCGCCGCCTCGGCCCCGCGCCGAGGGGGCCGTGGCGGCCACCGTCATCGAGATTTCAGGCCTCAGCTCGCGCCTGCGCCATGCTTGAGGGGTAAGCCGTCGCCAGCCGGTTTTCCCCGGGAGCGCGGACGTCCTCGTCCGCTCCCTCTGATCCCCAAGCGCGGCGTTTCCAAGAGCGGACGAGGACGTCCGCGCTCCCTGGAACCTATGCATAGCCGAAGCAGCACAGAGCCACCGGCCCGGTCATCACGGCGTACCCGTCCGGCAGCAGTTCGACGGAGAGGGCTCCGCCCGGCAGATGCACGGTGATGCTGTTGCCGTCGACGAGCCCACGCAGGCGCGCGGCATAGGCGGCGACGCAGGCGCCGGTGCCGCAGGCTTTCGTCAGGATGCCCGGCCGCTCCCAGACTTTCAGGCGCAGCGTGGCTGAATCCACCACCTCGGCCACGCCGACATTGACCCCCTCCGGAAACAGCGGATCGTTCTGGATCACCGGCGCCACCGCCCTGACATCGACGGCATCGAGGTCCCTAACCAAGAACACCGCGTGCGGATTGCCGATATTCAGGGCAAGGCCATCGCGGAGCGGCCCGCTGGCGAGCGGCAGATGGGCGGTGTCGGCCTCGCGGGCGAGCGGAATCTGCTCCCATTCCATCAGGATCGGCCCGAGCGTCACGGCCACGGCCATGGGGCCGGCCCGGCGACAAGCCAGCAGGCCCCCGCCCGTCTCCAGCACCAGTTCATCCCTCCCGCTTTCTTCCAGCAGGATATGGGCGACGCACCGGGTGGCGTTGCCGCAAGCCCCGGCCTCACGCCCGTCTATGTTGAAGATGCGCATGCGGGCATAGCTTCCCCCCGCCGTACCCGCCGGCGTCGGCGCCTCGATGGTGAGCACCTGCTCGGCCCCAACCCCGGCCTCGACGTCGCACAGCCGCACGATATCGGCCACCGGCAAGGCACGTGGATGCACGCGCTGGTCGAAAATGACGAAATGGTTCCTGAGGCCATGCATCTTGATGAAGGGTTTCAATCCCGGCAGGCCGGGCGGCACCGCTTGGGCGAGATAGTCGGACAGCAGCATCGGACGAGCCTCATGGCGGGGGCATTCACGGCCGGATTTGATTGTCCGGCAATTGACACATGCCTAGAGAAGATCCACCCTGAACGAAACAAATATTACTTCCAGGGAACAGCGTGGGGACATGATGGCAGGCCAGCAGCTTTCTGCACGCGACCGGCTGCGCCCCTGGTATCTGCTCTCCCCGACCCTGATCGTCCTCACCGTGCTGATGGTGGTCCCCATCGTCATCATGACGGTGTACAGCTTCTATGAGTTTGTCACGGCCGGGGTGGAGAAACAGGTCTTCACCACCGCGAACTGGCACGAATTCTTCACCGACAGCTTCTATCACCTCTTCCTGTGGAAGACGGTGAAGGTGGCGGCGATCACCGCCATCCTCTGCGCACTGCTCGGCTATCCGCCGGCCTATTTCATCGCGATGACGCGCACGCGGCACAAATGGCTGCTGCTGCTCCTGTTGATCGTGCCCTTCTGGATCAGCTTCACCATCCGGACCTTCTCCTGGATCCACATCCTGGGCGAACAGGGCATCATCAACGTGGTGCTGATGAAGCTCGGCCTGATCTCCGAGCCGCTGCGCATGCTCTACACCCAGGGCTCAGTGATCATGGGCATGATCCATTTCCTGCTGCCCTATATGATCCTCAACATCTATGTCAGCCTCGAGGGCATCGACCGCAATCTGATCTCGGCGGCGCGCACGCTCGGCTGCACCCAGGGCCAGGCCTTCCGGGAGGTGGTGCTGCCGCTGTCCCTGCCCGGCCTGATGGCCGGCCTCCTGCTCTGCTTCGTGCTGGCGGCGGGCAGCTACGTCACCCCGCAAGTTCTGGGTTCGACCCGCGACGCCCTGTTCGGCAATCTGATCTACGACACCATCATGACGCAGCTGAACTGGCCGCTCGGCTCGACGCTCTCCCTCGTGCTGCTGGTGCTGCTCGGCATCGTGGCCGCGATCTACAGCCGTTATATGGGCCTGTCGCGCATCTTCAAGGGGTTGAGCCAATGAGCGACCTGCCCGGCGCGGAAAAGGATTGGTCCTGGCGGGCGGTGAAAGTGTTCACCGTCCTGGTCTACATCTTCATGTTCGCGCCGATCCTGGTGGTGGTGATCCTTTCCTTCAACGATTCGCAGTTCGGCGGCTTCCCGATGACCGGCTTCAGCCTGCGCTGGTACGGCAAGCTGATGGAGAACGAGGCGGTGATCCGCGCCTTCAAGACCTCGCTCTGGGTCGCCCTGATCACCGCGGTGATCTGCACGGTGCTCGGCATCATGGGGGCGATGGCACTGGTGCGCTACGACTTTCCGGGCAAACAGTTCATCAACACGCTGCTGATCGCCCCGGCCCTGGTGCCGGAGACGGTGCTCGGCGTCGGCCTGCTGCTCCTGATGCGCTGGGCCCAGCAGCCGCGCACGCTTGTGCTGCTGGTGCTCGGCCACATCATGCTGGCGCTGCCCTATGTCATCCTGGTGGTGCAGTCGCGGCTGGTGGGTATCAGGCGGGTCTATGAGGAGGCGGCCCTGTCGCTCGGCGCCAACCGCTTCCACACCTTCCGCGAGATCACCCTGCCGCTCTTGATGCCGGCGGTGATCGCCAGCCTGCTGCTCGTCTTCACCATTTCCTTCGACAACGTCACCGCCAGCCTGTTCTGGCGCCCCTCGGGCGTCGAGACCATGCCGACTCAGATCCTGTCGATGCTGAAAGTGTCCATCAGCCCGGAGATCAACGCCCTCGGCGCGTTGATGATCCTGCTGACCGTGGGCGTGCCGCTGATCGGCGGCGGCCTTGCCCGCTATCTCGCCCGCGGCATCCGTTGAAACCACCATGAGGAGGGGAACCAGACCAATGAAAATGTCGCAGACCAGGCGCCTGGAGCGCCTTAAGGAGCGCTATCTCGATGGCGGCATGAGCCGGCGCACCTTCCTCGGCCTCACCGCGGCGGCGGCCGCCGCTGCCGGCATCAATCTGAAATGGGGCGGCTCGGCACTCGCCGCCGCCAAGGACGTGCGCTTCGACGGCTGGGGCGGCAGCGTGCAGGAGGCGATGGATAAATACGCCTTCAAGCCCTACACGGCCAAGACCGGCAACAATGTGGTGCAGGGCACCTTCGGCGACGAGAACGAGATCATCACCAAGGTCAAGACCGCTTCGCCCGGCGAGTTCCAGGTGATCCATTCCTCCGGGGTCGAATATTACAAGCGCTATGTCGATGCCGGGCTGACCACCAAGCTCAACGAAGCCAACATCCCCAATATGGCCAACATCATGCAGGTGATGTACGAGCCGTTCCGCAAGATCTCGCCGGACCTGTCCTGCGTCCCCTACGACTACGGCACCACCGGTATCGCCTACAACACCAAGGTGATCTCCGAGGCCGAAGCCAAGGAGAAGGGCGTTCAGCTGCTGTTCGATCCCAAATACAAGGACAAGATCGGCGGCTATGGCAACATGATCACCCGCGTCTGGTATGCGGCGCTCGCCCTGGGGCAGGACCCCAATGCCATCAAGGACATCGATGCCGTCTGGGACAAGGTCCGCGAGCAGCGCGACCTCGCCAAGAAATACTGGTCGTCGGGCGCCGAGCTGATGGACCTGCTCTCCAAGGGCGAGGTGGTGGTCACCGACGCCTGGTCGGGACGCGTCGCCGCCCTGCAGGCCCAGGGCGCGCCGATCGGCTATCTCGATCCGCCCGGCTCCTATGCCTGGATGGAGGACCTCTTGGTGCTCAAGGGCGCCCCGATGGCCGAATGCGAGGAACTGCTCAACTTCATGCTGCAGCCCGAGGTGATGATCGCCGTGGCGGAAGGACAGAGCTATCCGCCCGCGCTCGATCCCACCAAGGTGAAGCTGACCGACAAGGTCAAGGCGCTGCCGGCCTTCGACCCCACCGGCAAGATGGCCTCGCTGACCTTCGCCGACGCCGCCTATTGGGACAAGCACACCGACGAGTGGACCAAGACCTGGGACCGCATCGCCAAGGGTGCTTGATCGCCCTTTGAACTCCGGGCCGGCGAGCTTCGCCGGCCCGGCTGCATTCGCAGCCGGTGTCAAGAACGAGAGCGTAACTGATGACCAAGCCGACGGCCGTGGAACTCACCAATGTCAATCTGGCCTATGGCGATTTCGTTGCCGTCAAGAACGTCAACCTCTCCATTCGCAAGGGTGACTTCGTCACCCTGCTCGGCCCGTCCGGCTGCGGCAAGACCACGATCCTGCGTTCGATCGCCGGCCTGGTCCAGCCGACCGCCGGCGAGATCGTGGTGGCGGGCAAGCGCATCGACACCATGCCGATCCATAGGCGCAATATCGGCCTGGTGTTCCAGAACTACGCCCTGTTTCCGCACAAGAACGTGTACGACAATATCGCCTTCGGCCTGAAATATCGCGGCGTGGACAAATCCACCATCGCCGCCAAGGTCAAGCGTGCCCTCGACATGGTCCGCCTGCCCGGCGTCGAGCGCAAGCTGCCGTCCGAACTCTCCGGCGGCCAGCAGCAGCGCATCGCGCTCGCCCGCGCCATCGTGATCGAGCCGGACGTGCTGCTGCTCGACGAGCCGCTCTCGGCTCTCGATGCGCATCTGCGCGAGGAAATGCGCACGGAGCTCAAGATCATTCAGCGCGAGATCGGCATCACCTCGATCTTCGTCACCCACGACCAGGAGGAAGCCCTGGCGATGTCCGACCACATCGTGGTGATGAACAAGGGCGTGGTCGAGCAGCAGGGCACGCCCGAGGAGGTCTACAAGCGCCCCGATACCCGCTTCGTCGCCAGCTTCCTCGGCCAGTCGAACCTGATCGAGGGCAAAATCATGGGTGTGGCCGATGGCCGCCTTGCCTTGCACCTCGACAATGGCGTGCAACTGGTCGCCGTCGCGCCGGCAAGCGCCCGCGCCGGCACAAGGGCGACGGGCGTGGTGCGGGCCCAGCGCATCCGGCTCGGCCCGCCGAGCGGCCATGCCGGCGAGTTGCGCGCCACCATCGTCGCCGCTTCCTATCTCGGCGGCACGGCCGCCTATATCCTCGACCTCAACGGCCTGAGGCTGCAGGCCAATGCGACCATCGAGGACAGGGTCTGGCATGACGGCGAGGCCGTCGCGCTGACCATCGCGCCCCAGGACATCTTGCTGCTGGACGAGAACGGGCGCAGGCTCGGCTGACGGCGGGCCGCTCCAACCGAACCGCATGCGATACCAAAGTTCTTTTCAGCACAAACGGGGTTTTCCATGCGCCACGACGTCGTGGTTCTCGGCGCCGGCATCGTCGGCACTTCGATCGCCGCGCATCTGCAACAGCGCGGCCGCTCCGTCGTGCTGGTCGACCGGCGCGGCCCGGGCGAGGAAACCTCCTACGGCAATAGCGGTGTGGTCGAGCGCTCCGCCCTGCTGCCCGTCGCCTTCCCGCGCAGCCTTTCCGCCCTCGCTGATGTCGTGCTCAAGCGCTATCCCGGCGCCAACTATCATTGGTCGGCCCTGCCGGCCCTGGCACCCTGGCTGCTCGCCTATTGGCGCAACTCCGCACCCGACCGCCTCCTCGCCACCGCCCGACTCATGCAGCCTCTGCTCAGCGCCACCCTGGCCGAGCACCGCGCCCTGGCGGCCAAGGCCGGCGCCGATGGCCTGTTCCGCGACACGGGCTGGCTCAAAGTCTATCGGAGCGAGAAGGCTTTTGAAGCCGAGAAACGGGAATTTCCCCTCGCCGCCGAGTTCGGCTACCAGGTGAAGGCGCTGACACCTGGTGAAGCTTCGGCGCTCGAACCCAATCTTCGGGCCGATTTCACCGCGGCGGTGCATTGGCAGGATCCGCACAGCGTCTCCGATCCCGGCGGCGTCACCAAGGCCTATGCCGGTTATTTCGAGGCGCTCGGGGGGCAGGTCCTGACCGAGGACGCCCGAAGCCTGCGTCCGGGACCTTCCGGCTGGAGCCTCGCCACGGCAGACGGTCCGGTCGAGGCGCGCGAGGCCGTCGTCGCGCTCGGTCCCTGGTCGATGGACCTGCTTTCCCCGCTCGGCTATCGCCTCCCGCTCGCGGTGAAGCGCGGCTACCACATGCATTACCGCGCCGAGGGCAATGCCGGCCTCAGCCGCCCTGTGCTGGACGAACAGGGCGGCTTCGTCATCACCCCGATGGCGCGCGGCATCCGCCTGACCACCGGCGTCGAATTCGCGCGGCGCGATGCCCCGCGCACGCCCGTGCAGGTCGAGCGCACGGAAAAACTCGCCCGCAAGCTCTTCCCGCTCGGCGAACGCGCCGAGGCCGAGCCCTGGATGGGCGCGCGGCCGATCTTCCCCGATTCGCGCCCGATCATCGGCAAGGCACCACGCCACGACAACCTCTGGCTGGCCTTCGGCCACCAGCATCTCGGCTTCACCCTCGGGCCCGCCACGGGCCGGCTCCTGGCCGAGATCATGACTGGCGAAGAACCCTTCATCGACCCGTCGCCCTACCGCGCGGAACGCTTCGGTGCTTAGGGCCATAGCGTTTTGCGATCTGGCGGAATCGCCAGGAAACGCAAAGACGCGTCGAGCCAAGGAGTGAGGGCAAATCAGTGTTTCCGTCTCAACGCGCTTTGCTCCAGGGGCCGTCCTTCATCCAGAAAGGCGACTCTTTGCACCAAAAGGACATGGCCATTTCCCTTTGCAGCGCCACGATTTGGTGGTTAGACGGTGCATGATAAGATTGCGGAGCCCCCGATGAACCCCTCTTTTGCTGCCGATCTGATGGAACGTGCCCGCGACAAGGGCCCCGTTACCATCGGCCTGGTCGGGGCCGGCCAGATGGGCACCGACCTCATCGTGCAGATCGCGCTGATGCAGGGCATCCGCATCGGCGCCGTCGCCGTGCGTTCGCGCCCGCAGAACGCCATCTCGGCTGCCCTGAGCGCCGGCCACCGGCCCGACGAGCTCGTCGAGGTCGCCAATGCCTCGGCGATCGACCGGGCCATCGAGACCGGGCGCATCGCCATCACCACCGATTTGGAGGCACTGGCTGCCGCCGGCCGCATCGAGGTGATCATCGACGCCACCGGCCATCCCGAATCCGGGGCGATCGTGGCGGAGGCCGCCATCCGACACGGCAAGCATATCGTCATGCTCAATGTCGAGGCCGACATCACCATCGGCCGCCATTTCAAGGCCGAGGCGGAGAAGGCCGGCGTCATCTATACCGGCGCCGCCGGGGACGAGCCGGCCGCCGCGCTCGAACTGGTCTGTTTTGCCCGGGCGCTGGGCATGACTGTGGTCGCCGCCGGCAAGGGCAAGAACAACGCCCTGAATTTTGACGCCGTGCCCGACGACTATGTTGCCGAGGCCACGGCGCGCGACATGAACCCGCGCGTGCTGGTGGAATTCGTCGACGGCTCCAAGACCATGGTGGAAATGGTGGCCCTCGCCAATGCCACCGGCCTCGAGCCGGACAAGCCCGGCCTGCATGGGCCGCGGGCCAGCAAGGAAGAACTCGCCGAGGTGCTGATCCCGGTCAGCCATGGCGGCGTGCTCTCCAAGCGCGGCTGCGTCGACTACACCATCGGCAAGGGCGTGGCACCGGGTGTGTTCTGCGTGGTCGAGCCCAATCATCAGCGCGTGCTCGAGCGCATGACCGACCTGCATGTCGGCAAGGGCCCCTTCTTCACCCTGCACCGGCCCTACCATCTCACCAGCCTGGAGACACCGCTCACCGCCGCCCGCGCCGTGCTCTACGGCACCGCCGACCTACAGCCGCTCGACCATCCCGTGGCCGAGACCGCGGCGGTGGCTAAGCGCGACCTCGCTCCCGGCACCGTGCTCGGCCGCATCGGCGAATATGATTATCGCGGCTGGTCGATGCGCTGGGCGGATGCCAGGCGGGAGCGGCTGCTGCCGCTGGGCCTGGCCGAGCGGGCCCGCGTCACCAAGCCGATCCGCAAGGGCGAACTGCTCAGCCATGACAATTGCGCCGTCGACGACAGCCTCACCATCGTGCGCCTGCGCCGTCAGCTCGATCTCGCCGACCAGCGCTTCCTGAAGGCCGATGCGGCGTAAGGGAGCGCCAGCCTGCCACCCTGACATCGCTTCCCATGTTCTATTATCTCGCCAAGACCCTGGGCTTCCTGATCCTGCCCTCAAACGCGGCCCTGGTGCTCGGCCTTCTCGGTCTGCTCCTGAGTTTCATCCGCCGCGCGCAGCGCTTCGGCCGCTTCCTGATGGGCTTTGCGCTTATTGCCTTTGCAGTGATGGGCTGGTCTCCCCTCGGCAACTGGCTGATCCAGCCGCTGGAGGAGCGTTTCCCGCAGGCTGCGATCGCGCCGCAGACCAGGATCGCCGGCATCATCGTGCTGGGCGGCGCGGTCGACACCCACATCTCCACCACGCGGCATGAGACCGCCCTCACCGATTCGGCCGAGCGGATGACCGCCGTTGCCAGCCTCTCGCGCCAGTTTCCCGATGCCCGCATCATTTTCACCGGCGGCGTCGGCTCGCTCGCCGGCCAGATCTGGGGCGACATCACCGAGGCGGACGCCTCACGGCAGCTTTTCCGCAGCTTCGGCATTCCAGACGAGCGCATGCTGTTCGAGAACCGTTCGCGCGACACCTATGAGAATGCCGTCTTTACCTACGACCTTCTCAAGCCCAGGCCGGGCGAGACCTATCTGCTGGTCACCTCCGGCTACCACATGCCGCGCTCGATGGCCTTGTTTCGCAAGGCCGGCTTCGATGTAATGGCCTATCCCGTCAATTATCGCACGGCGGGCCCGCAGGATGGCCTGCGGCCCTTCTATGCGATGAGCGACGGGCTGCGCCAGGTGAACCTCGCCGTGCGCGAGTGGATCGGCCTCCTCTCCTACCGGCTGAGCGGGCGCATCGACGAGATCTTCCCCGAACCGTGAAAGTTCCATCATGTCCGAGCATCTGGTTGCCGCCGCCGAAGAGGCTGTTCCGATCTGGTTCGCCACCAAGGAGACCGCCGGCGCGGTGCTGGAGCGCCTGCCGCAGGCACAGCGGGACTGGATCGCCGCCAATGGCTTCGAGGCAAGCCCCGGCCGCCACCTCGTTCTGCCGGGGCCTGACGGCAGCCTCTCCGGGGTGATTTTCGGCCTCGAGGGCGAATCGGCCCGCCATCGCGACGGCTTCCTGCCCGGCAAGCTCGCCACTGTGCTGCCGGTCGGCACCTATCGATTCGCCAATGCCAGCCATGACGACCGGCTCGCCGCCCTCGGCTGGGTGTTGAGCCTCTACCGTTTCGCCCGCTACAAGCGCAATGATATAAAGGCTGTACGGCTGATCGCGCCCGATGGTATCGACCGCGAGGAGATCCTGTCGATCGCCGAGGCCGTGGCGCTCGGGCGCGATCTCGTCAACACGCCGGCCAATGATCTCGGGCCGGCGGAACTGGCCGAGGCGGCACGCGCCCTGGCCGAGCGGCATGGCGCGGCGTTCCGGGTCGTGATCGGCGAGGCACTGCTGGCCGAGAATTTCCCGATGATCCATGCCGTCGGCCGGGCCTCCTCGCGTGCGCCCAGGCTGATCGACCTGACCTGGGGCGACGCCGCCCATCCCAAGGTGACGCTGGTCGGCAAGGGCGTGATCTTCGACACCGGCGGCCTCGACATCAAGCCATCGGCCAGCATGCTCCTGATGAAGAAGGACATGGGCGGGGCGGCCTCGGTGCTCGCCTGCGCCAGCATGATCATGGCCGCCGGCCTCAAGCTGCGCCTACGCGTGCTGATCCCGGCCGTCGAGAATTCGATTTCCGGCGATGCCTTCCGCCCCAGCGACATTCTGGCCTCGCGCAAGGGGCTGAGCGTGGAGATCGGCAATACCGACGCCGAGGGCCGTCTCGTGCTGGCCGACGCCCTTGCCTTGGCCGACGAGGAAGCACCGGAGCTGATCGTCGATATGGCCACACTGACGGGCGCCGCCCGCGTCGCCCTCGGCCCCGACCTGCCGCCCCTGTTCTGCCGTGAAGAAAAGGTGGCAACCGATCTCCTGGCCCACGCCGCCAGCGAGAACGATCCGCTCTGGCGCCTGCCGCTCTGGCCGCCCTATGACGCCATGCTGGATTCGAAAGTGGCCGATCTCAACAACGCCCCCGGGGGCGGCTTTGCCGGCGCGATCACCGCCGCCCTCTTCCTCAACCGCTTCGTCGAGAAGGCCGGGGCCTATGTGCACCTCGACATCTTCGCCTGGACGCCCTCTGCCAAGCCCGGCCGACCAGAGGGAGCCGAGGTGATGGGCGCCCGCGCGCTTTATGCCTATCTCAAGGCGCGGTTCGGCTGAAGCCAGCCGACAGACCGACCGGAGCCGGCAGCATAGCCGGCTCGAACCAAAGCCAGTCCAGCCCTTCGGGAACTTGTGCCATGAGCAATGCCGACGACCTGATTCGCCTCACCGCCTGCGAGGTCGTCGAGCGCCTCAAGCGGCGCGAAGTCAGCCCGCTCGATCTCGTCGAGGCCTCGCTCGCCCGCATTGAGGCGGTGGACGGCAAGGTCAACGCCATGGTCACGCTCTGCCCCGAGCGGGCGCGTGACCAAGCCCGCCGCCTGATGGCCACCCCGGCCAGCGAAGACCCGCACTGGCTCGGCGGCCTGCCGCTCGCCGTCAAGGACCTCAACGACGTCGCCGGCGTGCGCACGACCTATGGCTCGCAGATCTACAGGGATCACGTACCCGAGCGTTCCGACATCATGGTCGAACGCCTGGAGGCTCGCGGCGGCATCACCATCGGCAAGAGCAACACGCCCGAATTCGGCGCCGGCGCCAATACGTTCAATGCCGTGTTCGGCGACACCCTCAACCCCTGGAACACCAGTCTCAACGCGGGCGGCTCCTCAGGCGGATCGGCGGTGGCACTCGCCACCGGCCAGGTCTGGCTGGCGACCGGCTCGGATCTCGGCGGCTCGCTGCGCACCCCCGCCAGCTTCTGCTCGGTGGTCGGGCTGCGCCCCTCGCCCGGCCGGGTTGCCAGCGGCCCGGACGGCATCAAGTTCGAGACCCTGCCGGTCAACGGCCCGATGGCGCGCACGGTCGAGGATGTCGGCCTGATGCTCGACGCCATGGCCGGCTGGCACATCGAGGACCCGCTGTCGCTGGAGGAACCGGCCGTCGGCTTTCGCGAGAGCGCCCGCCGCCGGCAGGCGCCCAGGCGCGTCGCCTTCTCGCCCGAGCTCGGCGTCACCCCGGTGCATCGCGAGGCGCGGGCGATCGCCGAGGCTGCTGCAAGACGCCTGGAGGAAGCCGGCTCGATCGTCGAGGAGGCCTGTCCCGACTTTGCCGGCGTGCCGGAAGCCTTCCAGACGCTGCGCGCCCTCTCCTACGCCGCCGGCATGCGCGACCTGCTCGAGACGCGCCGCAGCGAGCTCAAGCCCGACGTGATCTGGAACATCGAAAAGGGCCGCGCCCTCGATGCCGATACGATCGGCGCCGCCATGCTCCGCCGCAGCAGGCTCTATGACGATATCGCCGCCTTCTTCTCACGCTATGACGTGCTGATCGCTCCGGCCGCCTGCACCCCGCCGCTCGCCATCGAGCAGCGCTGGGTCCGCGAAGTGGAAGGCACGGTGTTCGAGAACTATGTCGACTGGCTCAAGATCGCCAGTGTCGTCACCATGACCTCCTGCCCTTCTCTCGCTTTGCCTGCCGGCTTCACCACTGACGGCCGCCCCGTGGGCGTCCAGCTCATCGGCCGGCCACGGGGCGAGGCAGCGCTGCTGAGTGCAGGAGCGGTGCTGGAGGATCTGCTGGGGTTGAGCAGGCTGGTGCCGATTGAGCCGAGGACAATAACTTGATCTTAATAGGACTAAGCCAACTAAAGCATTTTCCAGAAAGCCGACAGACTTCCTGATTAAGAAGACGCGTCAAAACAAAGAGATGAAGCAAAATGACGTTTCTGTCTAAACGCGCTTTGCTCCGGCTTTCTCAAAGCTATAAAAATACTAAATTAGCCAGTTCTTCACTAAGTGCCTTCGGGTCAAAAATTAAATAATCAGAGAAAATGCTGTCTAGAACTTTCTTTTCTGAGGCCCGTAATATATCGGCTGAAACCTTGTATATTTCTGTCTTATTTTCACCTATTGCATCCGTAAGAAAATAGTTATGAAAAAAATCTCCTTCAAGATGATTTATCGCAATCATTCTTGAAGAATTTTGTGCAAACACCGAAGTGTGGAATGCAGATCCAATAAACCCACATACGGATTTATATCTTCTAAAAATTGACACTTGCTCTCTAAAGGAAAGTTCTTGCGGATGAACTATATCGAAACCTAAAGTATGTAGGGCCGCCTCAAGTTCTGATTCTCCAATAATCCCGTTAGATGGCTTCGCAACTTTGCTTCTGGATAGATAAACAGGCCTATCAATTTTCGATGCATCGGATTCGATAAGAAACTCTCCGATTTTTCTGTAGAGAGGCTTCGCTGCTTCCAAAGTCACGGCATAATTCAGCTGAACGCATGGCCCAGGAATCCAGATATCGCGAAGGCGCTCTGGCTTCCGGCACTCATAAATATCTTTTTCAGTTATTCCCAGAGCGTTCATTATTTCAAAAATATATGGAATATTATACCATTGAGCGGTGTCAGAAAATTCAGATTGAAAGACAATCCTCCTCCCATTTAATCCATGTCTCACAATAGGCCAAAGGTGACATAGGCTCTCAAGTATTACGTGACCATAACTTCTTTCAGGGTCTGGATATATCTTGCCGCCATAGATAAATCCAGACTGAGCGTTATCCTCGACCTCCTCAAGCGAACAAGAAAGTTCAGCTTTCTGGAACGGCATATGTTTTTTAAACCAATAGTCAATTGTTGATTCTATAGGTTTTCCTTGCGCATCAAATACACCCCAGGCCCCCCGTTTGACCAGGGGGGTTATAATAGCTTCCGGGAAGAACTCATAGCTGGGCAACCCGTCTCTAAACACCAGCGAATTCCTGATGTGCTCCGCCGGGAATGGATCTAAACTACGGAACTGACTCATCTTAACTCATCCCCCAGGAGGTGTGATTTGAGGAAGGTCGTAAAAGTTGCTGCCTAGGAAATTACGGGCACATTTTGCGCTTTAACATGTCAATATGGCAATAAAGTAGATTTCCACATCTCTAACTTCCTTGCGCTATTTTCAAATGAAGTAATTAAATAAGATTATATCTAAATTGAATTTTTGACATAATAATACCGAAAATAAATTTAACTATCGAACACTGAATTCTCAGCTACCTCAATATCAGCAAGCCAATACACTGCGAGCCAGCTTATGAAGAACGGCTGCTCATCGCATGGATAAAACATGGCCCCTCAAAAGGCGCTCCAATATGAGACCAACCGCGAGGGCTACAACACCGAAGCCAATCGTATAAGTCCGATCAAGCAAATGCTCGCCGTACCCCTCGTAATATGCAGCACGCATCCATTCAACGACCTGAAGAGCGGGGTTATAGGACAACCAGGTTCGGAATGGATCGGGTATCGCACTTGGTACAAACATGACGCCAGACGACGCCCAGACGGCCACATTCAAAAGCATATAGCCCGTCATCCACATCTGAAACACCATCATGATGACGCTGTTTAGTACACCCACGCCCAATCCGAGCAGAATCGCCGCAAGAATAGCGCCAAATGCCTCAGCCATATCCTGCGGAGCCAACGGAACACCGAAAAACCATCCCAAAATAATCATGATTATAGCGACCGTAAAAGCCGATAAGATCTCCAGCACGGCGCTAGCAATTAGAACATCCAGCAACTTCACTTCCGGCAGTCCCAACAGTGGCCTGTTCGCCAACAGATCCACCATCATGAAACGCGATAGATAGGAAAAAACCATAAAAGGCACGGAGCCGGTTGCAACAAACAGCACGGCGCTTTCGCCGAACGGTGCCGATCGTCCTCCAATGGTAAATATCGCAATCAGCAGCAGGATATGTGCAACAGGCCATCCGACGGCCACCAGATAGCCTGTACCATGGCCAAAAAATCGAGTTCTAATCGTGCGCAAAAGGATCGCGGCGAGCACCTGCCTTTGTCGTCGCATCGCGCCCCAAAAACTCGGCACCTGATATCCAAGCATTGTCACCATACTCATCCCGATATGTCAGCTATTGGACAAACATGGCAGAAGGTAGGTAATGTATCTGCCAGCCCAGAGGTCGGTTAAAAACACCTGAATCACACGAGACAGAGCATAGTCCTCCGGAATGCAATTATGACAAACCGGCACTTTGATCTCGATATGGTGTAGATACAAATTCAAAACCACCACCATGGAGCCTTAGATATAAGCCTCTTATAGCCAAAATAATTTTCTCATTTTTGAAGCTGTATTGACGGATGACGTTGAAATAATATTGCATTCGTCAAAATATCGAGCAACTCCGTATTCTTTCAATTCGATATTAGACCATTCCTTCCAAATTTTATAATAGTTATCAGATAGCTCTCTTGACTCGGGGTCCAGATTTGTAATTGCCACAAGACCTGTTGGAGCCGCATCAAATACATATATATCTAAGCCTGGTCTGTTTTTCCTTAGAATTGGAAGTACCTTCCAGACATCCCCTGTCCACGGAACAGCGCCTCCCGGATATTCCCGGATCGTCATTTCGCCATTGAAGGGCAACATATCATGAAGAAATATAATAGAATTTCTTTTGCAATGCCGTTCCGTATTATAAAAGTCTCGAAGTAAGGTCTCCGCCTCGTGCAATCCATCCAGAAAAGCAATATCAATTTTTTTTGACAATAAGGAGGTCGGGTTATACTCCGCGAAAAACAGATCGCTAGGCATGGAAAATAACATCGTTACCGGCCTCTTATTATTTATAGAGTCAGGAGATACGGTAAACATCGGATCAATTGCAATAGAATTACATCTAGAATTGGCAAGAGAGGCGCCGGTGGCGGTTCCAATTTCCAAATAACCTTTTGGATTAAGAAAATCGTGAAATTTTTTTAAAAAGCTGTAATATATCTCTCCGTTTAACTTTACGTAATCTTTGTGATTGGAGTCATCCTGTTTATATAGATCAGACATTTTGCAGGCCTTTATTATGCATGATGGCAACAAACTTCAAATATACGTAGGTAGCTTCACGAGATCATTATAAATGATCTCCAGCATTTATCATGTATACCCGAAGTTCCACTCCATCTTCAAATCACAGAATTTATTCCAAATTGCAAGTCGGAAATAGTTCCTCGTTTCCGACAATAAGTTCTCATCAATCGCCGATTTCGATATATCTGAATTAGATGCCGAGAGATAAAGCGCCCTCGTCATTGTTTTCGATGCATGCAACGAAGCATACCTAACGCACTCTTATTTCTGATGAAAAACCGGCGATTCCGGGAGTTATGATCCTTTTGGATTCGACTCTCGTTAACCCAATCTGCGTGATTGCGCTCCTATCCTCGTTTCTCCAATTTCCAGCAGCGGGGAGGCACAGAGGGCGATGGCGGTGGAGATGCGGCCGGCGCAGGCGTTGCGGCTCTGGCATGACGTCATGCTGACTTTGGTGCGCGATGCCCAGCCCGACCTGTCGAGCCGGCAGCTCGCCATCCTGCTCACCGTCTATCTCGAAGCACCGCCGCACACCGTGCGCGGTCTCGCGGCCAAGCTTGATGTCACCAAGCCGGTGATCACCCGTGCCCTCGACAGCCTTGCCAAGCTCAAGCTCACCGCGCGGCGACGCGACGAGTTCGACCGGCGCAATGTCATCATCCAGCGCACGGTGGACGGCGCGCTCTATGTCGAGAAACTGGGTGATATTCTGGTTGCTCTCGGCCGGGACCTGCCGCGGTGAAGGAGGCGGCCCGCCCGGCGTGCCGGGTCGAATGATGGTGATCCGCGTTTTCGCCCGGCGCGAGACGGCTTGGGGGCAAGGCCTCGGCCTCGGCCCTCCAATTCGGCCCTATCCGATCTGAGACCACCGAGGAGCCGCGGCGAAGAGCTTGCAGCCCCCGCCGAGCTGTTCCATTGAAGACATACCCCGATTCAAGGACCGACCTCTTTGACTGCCCATGATCGTCGCATCACCCCGGCCCGGCCGGACCTCGCCGCCGCCTCGCTGCGCGGCATCGTCGCCGCGCCGCGCTATGTCCAGGGCAGCGAACGCCGCGTGATCGAGACGGCGGTGCCGCTGCGGCCTGAACCGGATTTTTCCGCCTCCATCGATACCGAACTGCTCTTCGGCGAGACCTTCACCGTCTATGACGAGATGGAGGGCTGGGCTTGGGGCCAGGCCGGCCGGGATGGTTACGTCGGTTGGCTGTCCGCCAATGCGCTGGCGGCCCCGCGCCCGGCTACCCATCGCATCGGCGCGTTGCGCAGCTTCGTCTACCCCGTCCCGTCGATCAAGGCACCGGTGATGCTGGCGCTGAGCCATGGTTCCGCGCTTTGCGCGGCCGCCAGCGAAGGGCAATTCCTCCGCCTCGCGGATTGGGGCTTCGTCTTCGCCGCCCATGCCAGGCCCATCGACATCAATGACAGCGATCCGGTCGCGGTCGCCGAGCGTTTCCTCGGCGTGCCCTATCTGTGGGGCGGCAAATCGAGCCTTGGCCTCGATTGTTCGGCGCTGGTGCAGACGGCACGCCATGCCTGTGGCTTGGCCTGCCCGCGCGACAGCGACATGCAGGAACGCGAGCTGCCGGGCGAAAGGCTCGACCCCGGCGGCCCCCTCTCGCAGATGCGGCGCGGCGACCTCCTGTTCTGGAAGGGCCATGTCGCCATGGTCCGCGACGGCGAGACCATGATCCACGCCACCGGCCATACCATGACCGTGATGGTCGAGGGCCTGGCCGAAGGCGTCGCGCGCATCGCTGCGGCGGGCAGCCCTTTGCGCAGCATCGTCAGACCGGACTGAATCGGGGCGGGACGCTCACAACTTCGGGAAGAGGAAACCAGCCGCCATGAGCTCGACGGACGTTCCGCCAAGAACCATCGACGGCAGGCTGACCATGTCGGGCAAGCTTGCCGCAGGCATCGCCTCCGGCCTCCTGCGCGACCTGCATGCGGTCCTCGCCAGCCATGCCGGCGGCATCGTTCTCGAACATTACCAGGCCGGGCTGGACGAAAGTTGGGGGCGGCCGCTCGGGGAGGTCGCTTTCGGGCCTGAGACGCTGCACGATCTGCGCTCGGTCACCAAGAGCGTCGTCGGTCTGCTCTATGGCGTCGCCCTCGATCGCAAGCTGGTGCCGCCGCCGGACGCACCCTTGCTACCGCATTTTCCGGAATATCCCGACTTGCTTGCCGCACCCGATCGGCAAAAGCTGCGGATCGAGCATGCCCTCACCATGACGCTCGGCCTCGAATGGGACGAGGAGCGGCCCTATACCGATCCGCTGAACAGCGAGATCGCCATGGAAAGGGCGCTGGATCGCTACCGCTTCGTCCTCGACCGACCCGTAGTCGCGGAGCCCGGCACGCGCTGGATCTATTCGGGCGGCAGCGTAGCCCTGATCGGCGAGCTGATCCGGCGGGGAACCGGCAAGACCCTGCCTGAATTCGCCAGGGAAGCGTTGTTCGATCCGCTCGGCATTGGCAGCTTCGAATGGGCCTGCGGTAGCGACGGCGTCGCATCGGCCGCCTCGGGCCTGCGCCTGCGGGCCGCGGACCTGCTGCGGATCGGCGAGCTCCTCCTCGCCAAAGGCCTCTGGAACGGCAGCAGGGTCGTATCGCAGGACTGGGTCGAGGCTTCCTTCAAACCGGTCATACCAACCGGCGACGGGCTGGCCTATGGCCGGCTGTGGTTCATCGGTGCGGCGACGACGACCGCCCTGCCCGGCGGCGAGCATCCCTGGATCGCCGGATTCGGCAATGGCGGCCAGCGCCTGTGGCTGATGCCCGACGCCGGCATCGCCGCCGTGATCTATTCGGGCAAATACAACGCGGCCGACGCCTGGGTGACCCCGACCCGCATCTGGCGCGAGATCATCCTCGCCAATGCCGACAGGAACTGAGCCCCAGGCGCACCTCTCGGCAGCAAAGCACCATCGAATCTATTTCGGGGTCGTGCCGTTGAAGGCCAGGATCTCGCCGGCGAGATAGAGCGAGCCGGTGAGCACCACGCGGGGCGCCACAGGGAAGGCTTCGCTGGCAATCGCCTCGAGGGCGGCCCGAAGGCTGCCATGGGCGCGGGCGGCGAGCCCGGCCTGGCGGGCGGCTTCGGCCACGGCCTCGGGTGAACGGGCGGCCGCGCTGTGCTCGATCGGCACCGTGTGCACCTCGCGGGCGAGGCCGGCGAAATTGTGCAGAAAGCCGTCGGAATCCTTGGTGGTCAGCATGCCCGTCACCAGCACCAAGGGCCGGGAATGGCGCTCCTCCAGCTCGGCGAGGGCCTCGGCCAGCACGCGGCCGCCATCGACATTGTGGCTGCCGTCGAGCCAGATCTCGGAGCCCACCGGCAGCAGGGCCGGAATGGCACCCTGGGCGATGCGCTGCAGGCGGGCGGGCCATTCCGCCGCCTGCATCGCCTTTTCGAAATGGGCGTCCTCGACGGTGAACAAGCCCTGGTTGCGCAGCGCGGCGATGGCAAGACCGGCATTGCGATGCTGGTGCCGCCCGGCAAGACGCGGCAAGGGCAGATCGAGCAGGCCCCGCTCGTCCTGGTAGACCAGGCGGCCGTTCTCTTCATGTATGTCGAAATCCTGGCCGCCGATCACCAGCGGTGCGCCGACTTTGGCCGCCACGCTCTCGATCACGGCCCTGACAGCGTCGATCTGCGGATAGATCACGCCCGGCGCACCGCGCTTGAGGATGCCGGCCTTCTCGCGGGCGATGCCCTCGATGTCGTTGCCGAGAAAATCGGCATGGTCATGCGAGATCGAGGTGATCACGCAGAGGAGCGGCTTGTCGATGACGTTGGTGGTGTCCATGCGCCCGCCCAGCCCCACCTCCAGCAAGAGAACATCGGCCGGATTCTCGGCGAAGAGCTTGAAGGCGGCCGCCGTGGTGATTTCGAAGAAGGTGATCGGCGCGCCGTCATTGGCCTGCTCGCAGGCTTCGAAAGCCTCGATGAGCTTGTCCTCGCTCACCAGCGTGCCGCCACCGGCTTCCCCCGTGGGCCGGGCCAGGCGGATGCGCTCGTGGAAATGCACGAGGTGCGGCGAGGTATAGACATGCACGCCATAGCCGGCCGCTTCCAGCGCCGCGCGCAGGAAGGCGATGGTCGAGCCCTTGCCATTGGTGCCGGCGACATGGATCACCGGCGGCACCCGCCGCTCGGGATGGCCGAGCTTGGCCAGCAGCCTCTCGATCCGGTCGAGCGAGAGATCGATCTTTTTCGGATGCAGCGCCATGAAGCGGGAGAGATAGGCGTCGGACTGCGTCATGACGGCGGTAGGGCCTCGAATTGACCTGGTTCGGATAGAACCGGGAGGAAATGGCGAATTGTCAGCCTTACCTTTTCCCCCGGCAGCGGGCCAGACCCTTTTTTCGCACGCCATTATGTCACCCAGGAGGTACGCCAGCGACAGATCGAAGCAACCACCGCCCCGGTAAACGCGAAGGCGGTGAGAACCACCCCGTCTCCAACGCCGATGCAGGCAGCGGGGCCTGTGGCAGCGAACGCCCCCGTCAACGCCCAGAATGCCGGGTGACGCAGCCCGATATTGTCCTGGCCGAGTCCCGACAGCGCCATCGCTCCCAGCATGGCGAGCGGGAAGGCAATGATGGCGCCGACGATGACGGCGGCCAGCATCAACCCCATCAAGGCCGGCAGCAGATCCGGATCGAAATCGAGCGGAACGGCCCGCTCGGGCCGCCAGCTCAATGCGCCCAGGCCCAATCCGAGGAGGAAGGCGGGGCCCGCGGCAACCGCGCCGAGCGCGATACCGGGGAAGTAGGGGCGCCTGCTACCAGGGCGATTCAGCAGGAAGATGGCGGCGCAAACCAGGCAGAGGAGGACAAGTGCGGCAAGCATGGCGACCATCCTTTTCGATCAGACTGCAATGGGGATCTCGGATCTGCCCGTTGTGGAGCAGGCATTGTTTCATCATTGGCCGCCGAGCTCGGCCCGCTTGGCTCCAAGCCAGCCACGCCCCTTGCTGCCCGAGCGGGATTTTTCGCGGCTCCTGCCATTCGACGCCACGGCGGAGATGCGCGCGACGACTGCGCCGGCAAAGGCGAGAGCCAGATAAAGGGCCGGCTCCTCTCCGGCCGCGATGAAGGCGGGAACCCCTGCCATCACCGCTCCTGTCACCGTCCAGACGAGCGGCCGGCGAACGAGCGCATGGCGCTGGCCTAGTTCCATCAGTGCCGTGGTCCCGAGCAATGCGAATGGGAACGCAGTGAGGGGTCCGACAACGAAGGCGAGCAATACCAAGAACGTCAAGGTGGACCGGGCCTCCGGCGTAAAGGCCAGTTCCCTGATTATCGGACCCCAGGACCACGAAGACGATGAACGCCACCGGACCTGCGGCAAAGCACCCAAGACTTACCCCGCCATAGCGGTTCTGCTCGGGTCTGTGGCGCATCGCCGCCTCCTTTCAAGGCAGGGGTGCCGCTTCGGCGGCGGGCGGCGCAGCCCGAGCAGCCGGCCGCTGTGCTTCTCCGAGCCAGCCATTCACCTTGCGGCCGAACTGGGCGATCGCGCCCATGTTGAAGAAATGCATGGCGCCGAGCACCAGCACGGCGAGGCCCACCTTGCCGCTCAGGAAGCGCATCGCGCCGGTGACGGTGGTCGGTTCATCGCCCAGGCTGAGGGTCAGGGTGATGAAGCCAATATTGACCAGATAGAAGCCGACGATCAGCAGGTGATTGGTGGAACGGGCCAGGGTCTCGTTCTGGCCGAAGCATTGGATCAGGAAGACCAGCCCGCTGCGCGATAAGGTGCGCGCCACCCAGACGGTGATGCCGATGGTGATGACGAGGTAGAGCAGGTAGACGATCTCGGTCATGTCGTTTCCTATCGTTATATCCGTTATTTCTGAATTTTCAGAAATATTATGGCGAACAAGAATTGGAGCCGGTTTCCCGTCTTGCCGATCTACTCCTTGGCTCTTCCGGGAATGAAGCGGGCGACCTTGCCGCCCAGTTTCATCAGCGTGACCAGCGTCGGCTTGGGCAGGACACGGACCTGCTCGTACCAGCCACTCAGGGTGGACATGAATTCGTGCAGGCGTGTCACGCGCTCGCGGATATGGGCGGGGGCGTTGCCGTCGCGCTGCAGCTTTTGCGAAAGCTCGCCGAGCAATTGGATGGTAGGGTCGATCTCGCGCCGCTTGCGTTCGATGGCGATGCGCATCAGCATCTCCCAAAGATCGGTCTCAGCGACGAAATGATCGCGCCGGTCACCCTCGACATGCACGCGGCGGACGATGTTGTAGCCCTGCAATTCCTTGAGGGCTGTGGAAACGTTGGAGCGGGCGAGGCCGAGTTCCCCGACGATGGTTTCCGCGTCGACAGGCCTGTCGGACAGATAGAGCAGCGCATGCACCTGCGCCACCGAGCGGTTGACCCCCCAATAGGTGCCCATCTCGCCCCAATGGAGCACGAAGGTCTTGGCTTCGGGGTAGTCGAGCAGGCGCATGATTTATCCTATTTCTGTAAAAACAGAAATAACAGTCATGGGCGAGGGAGTCAATCCAGCAACCTGCTCCGGCAACTGTAGTTGAGCGAGTGTCAGGCCTTGAACGGGGCCTGATCGCGCAAGATTGCATTGAGAGTGATGAGGATCTTTCGGGCCAAGGCGATGAGAGCCAGTTTGGGCGGCTTTCCGGCTTGTCGCAGTGCGCGATAAGTTTGGGCGAAGTTGGATTTGGATCGGCTGGCTGAAACAGCAGCCATGTAGAGGGCCTGGCGCACGCGTCGTCTGCCGCCGATGACTTTGCGTGTGCCGCGCATGAGGCCGCTATCGCGATTGAAGGGAGCCAGGCCTGCCAAGGCGGCGATGGTCTTGGGCGAGCGTTGGCCAAGTTCGGGCAGGAGAGCCAGCAGGGTCGTGGAAATGACCTTGCCGATGCCTGGAGTGGAGCACATGAGTTGGCGCCTTTGCTCAAGGCTGTCATGGCGGGCAATGAGGCGAGTGATATGCTGGTCGAGGCTGGCAATGGCGGCCTCCAGCCAGGCGAGATGGTCCAGGAGGCTGTCGCGGATCTGGGCCATGTCGGCTTGAGCCAGGCGCGTCAGTTCCTGCTTGCGGGTGGCGACGAACTGGTCGCGGCGCTTGTGCAGCAAGGCCAGTTGCTGGCGGTGGGGATCATCGGCAGGGTCGGCTTGCAGGTTGAGGCACTGGGCCATGGCGGCGAGCATGCGGGCGTCGATGGCGTCGGTCTTGGCCAGCAGGCCGATGGACTTGGCAAAGTCGCGGGCACGGGCCGGATTGATGCGGACAAGGGACAGTTGCAGGCTGGCCAGAGCCGTACGCAACGGCCCATCATAAGGCCCGGTCGCTTCGAAGGCGACGAGCTTGATTGGATCGGCTCGCAAGCGCTCGAAAGTCGAGGTGATCGCCTGTGGGGTGTTGTCGATGCGCTCGACATGCTGGGTGGTGGCATTGAAAATGTCGAGATGGTGTTTGGAGACATCGATCCCGATGAAGCCAGGGTGTATGATCATCGCGCCTATCCCTGTGCTACGAGGTCCGGTGGTGCGGCCTCGATCAACTGTTCAGGTTGGGTACTCGAACGCGGGCGAGGACCAAGCCGGAAAACGGCCTTAACGGGCCGGGGTGCACACGGTCTCTCGCCCGCACCCATCCTGACACATTCCAACTACACAGGGTGCACGGGCATCTTACCCGTTCTTCCGATCCTGCAAACGCCGCATGTCCAGGGCACGGGCAAGATGCCGTGCACCCGGAAACGCGCCTGAGGAAAGGCTTGGCCTCCCTGGAAGATCAGGCGGCTTCCGCCGGGATCTCCTTGGGCGGGGTTTTGGTCAGCAGGCGGCAGATGCGCGCCACCGTGGCTTTCATCTCGTTGCGGTGCACGACCATGTCGACCATGCCGTGCTCCTGGAGATATTCGGAGCGCTGGAAGCCCTCGGGCAGTTTTTCGCGGATGGTCTGTTCGATGACGCGCGGGCCGGCGAAGCCGATCAGGGCGCCGGGCTCGGCCAGCTGCACGTCGCCGAGCATGGCATAGGAGGCGGTGACGCCGCCGGTGGTCGGGTTGGTCAGCACCACGATATAGGGCTTCTTGGTTTCCCGGAAACGCTGGATCGCCACCGTGGCGCGCGCCATCTGCATGAGGGACAGAATGCCTTCCTGCATGCGGGCGCCGCCGGACGAGGCGAACATGATGAAGGGGACGCCGCGGTCGGCCGCCGTGAGCAGGCCCTTGACCACCGCCTCGCCCGCCGCCATGCCGAGCGAGCCACCCATGAAGTCGAAATCCTGCACGGCAATCACGGCCGGCAGGCCGTCGATCGTACCGGCGCCGAGCTTCACCGCATCCTGCATGCCGGTCTTGGTGCGGGCATCCTTCAAGCGGTCGACATAGCGCTTCTCGTCCTTGAACTTGAGCGGATCGGGTACGACCTCGGGAAGCGCGATGTCTTCCCACTTGCCATCGTCGAACATCAGCTTGAGACGCTGCGTCGCCGTCATGCGCATATGATAATTCGAGGCTGGAATGACGTAGTTGTTCTGCTCCAGGTCCTTGTGAAAGACCATCTGTCCCGTCTCGGGATCCTTGATCCAGAGATTCTCGGGCGTGTCGCGACGCGAGAAGAAGTCCTTGATGCGTGGCGGAACAACGTTGGCGATCCAGTTCATGGGATACCTTTGAGCACGGGCGCCCGGCCTGGGGCGCCGGGGCTGCAGATCTATCATTGATGCCCTACTTAACCGTTCCAAACGCCTTTGTCAGCGTCCCCGGCGCAAGACCGCCTCTGCACCGGGGCCGTGACTTTCGACATGCGCTGGACGGCGCACGCGAACCGCGCAATATGTAGGACGAATCCACGTTCAGACCGAGAAGCATCAGGGAGTCCCAGGGATGGCGAATGCCATTTATCCAGATTTGAAAGGCCGCACTGTCGTCATCACCGGCGGCGGGCAGGGCATCGGCGCCGCCACCGTCAGGCTGTTCGCCGACCAGGGCGCCAAGGTAGGCTTCATCGATATTGCCGAAAAGCCGTCCCAGGCGCTGGCGGACGAACTCAACCAGGGCGGCGCCACCGTCCTGTTCAAAAAGGCCGACATCACCGACATCGAGGCCTTGAAGGACGCCATCGCCGATATCAGCGCCACGCTCGGCCCGGTCACCGTGCTGGTCAACAATGCCGCCCATGACCAGCGCCACAAATTCTTCGAGGTGACGCCGGACTATTTCGACGACCGTATCGCCGTCAACCTCAAGCACGCCTTCTTCGCCGCCCAGGCCGCGATCCCCGACATGATCGCCGCCGGCGGCGGCACCATCGTCAATCTCGGTTCCGGTTCCTGGCTGATGGGCTCGGAGGATCTGAGCGCCTATGCCACCGCCAAATCGGCGGCCTACGGCTTGACCCGCGTGCTGGCCCGTGAATTCGGCAAGGACAATATCCGCGTCAATTGCGTCATTCCCGGCTGGATCATGACGGAACGCCAGCTCGCGCTCTGGGTCGACGAGGCGGGCGAGGAAGCGATCGCGCGCAACCAGGTGCTCAAGCGCAAGCTGGTGCCCGACGACATCGCCAAGGCGGTGCTCTTCCTCGCCTCGGAGCAATCCTCGGGCATGACCAACCAGCAGATCATCGTGGATGGTGGCTGGCATTGAGCCGAGACTTGCGCGGCGGCCGGTGGACGCGCATGTAAGCGCAATGCGGTTCGCCTGTGCGTCAGCCGAGTTTGCACGACCTTTGTCATGGCCGGGCCTGACCCGGCTATCCCTCTATCATGCCCTCACCTGGTGGGGGCGGGATTGCCGGGTCGAGCCCGGCCATGACAAATCGGAGTGCTTTCGGCTCAGATGAACTGCATTTCGCCACCTGGCGCTCAACCGGATTGGACCAGCATGACTTCTGAACTCATTGCCGTGGATTGGGGTACCAGCCGTTTCCGGGCCTATCGCCTCGATAGTGCCGGCAAGGTGCTCGACCGCGTCTCGGCGGAGGACGGCATGTCGACCGTCCCGGCCGGGGGTTTCGCGGGCGTGCTGGAACGCCATTGCGGCGCCTGGATGAAGGCGAGCCCCGATGCTCCGGTGCTGATGGCCGGCATGGTCGGCGCCCGCAATGGCTGGGCGGAGGCTGCCTATGCTCCCTGTCCCGCTTCGCCCAAGAGCCTGGCCGAGGCGCTGCTGCGGATCGACGACCGGATTTCGATCGTTCCCGGTGTGATCGCACACGATGAAACGGGTCCGGATGTGATGCGCGGCGAGGAAACCCTGATCTTCGGCACCGATGTCCGCAACGGCCTGGTCTGCCTGCCCGGCACCCACTCCAAATGGGCGCGGGTGGAGGACGGCGTCATCACCGGCTTTGCCACTTTCATGACCGGCGAGACCTATGCCCTCTATCGCCAGCACAGCCTGCTCGCCCGCCTCGCCGCCGAGCCCGAGGATCTCACCGGCTTCGACGACGGCCTGGAGGCGGCCACCGACGAGCGTGGCCTGCTGAACCGCCTGTTCCAGGCCCGTACCCGCGTGCTCGCCGGAGAGATGAGCGGCGAGAAAGTTGGCCCCTATCTCTCCGGCCTGCTGATCAATGCCGAGATCGAGGGCGCCTTCAAGCGCTATGGCGCCGACCATCTCGTGACTCTGGTCGCTGACGGCGTGCTGGCCAAGCGCTATGTTTCGGCGCTGAGAGCCCGCGGCAGCGCCATCGAGATCATCGCGCCCGAACGTGCTTTCCTCGATGGTCTTTCCACCCTGGCCGCGGCTCGCTGATAGCCGGCCTCTTGAACCAACGACAAGGACAAACCATGAGCCTCACACTCGCCTCCGCCCTGGCGCAGATGCCGCTGGTCGCCATTCTGCGCGGGGTCAAGCCGGATGAGGTGGAAGCCATCGCCGAGGCGATCGTCGCCGCCGGCATCCGTATCCTGGAAGTGCCGCTCAACTCGCCCGATCCCCTCACCTCCATCGGCCTACTCGCCCGCAGCCTCGCAGGGCGCGCCTTGGTGGGTGCGGGCACCGTGCTCACCGTCGAGGATGTCGCCGGGGTCGCCGAGGCGGGCGGCACGGTAATCGTCTCGCCCAACACCAATGTCGAGGTGATCCGGGCCAGCAAGGCGCGCGGCCTGCTGTCCCTTCCTGGCTTCTTCACACCGACAGAGGCTTTCGCCGCGCTGGATGCGGGAGCCGACGCGTTGAAGCTGTTCCCGGCCGAGATGGCTTCGCCGGCAGCCGTCAAGGCCATGCGCGCCGTGCTGCCGCGCAGCACCAAGCTGCTGGTGGTCGGCGGCGTCTCGCCCCAGACCATTCCGCCCTATCTCGCCGTCGGCGTCGACGGTTTCGGCGTGGGTTCGGACCTCTATTCCGCCGGCCGCGGCGCCGCCGAAGTCGGCGAGCGCGCAGCTGCCCTCACGGCCGCCATCCGGGCGCTCAACGGCGAGCGCACGGCCTGAACCTTTCCCGTCAAGGCCGAGTTGCGCGCCCCGCCTTTCCCGTTATGCTTTCCAAAACAATCGAGGAAACCGCCCTATGATCGTCGTGTTCGGTTCGCTTGGCGTGGACCTGGTCACCAATGTCAGCCACATCCCTCACCCCGGCGAAACCGTCCTGTGCGAAGGCTATTTCATGGTGCCCGGCGGCAAGGGTGCCAATCAGGCGGTGTCGGCGGCACGCGCCGGTTCGAAGACGGCCATCATCGGCTCCCGGGGCAATGATGGTTTTGCCGATCTAGCCCTTTCGGTGATGCGCGAAGCCGGTGTCGATGTCGCGCCGGTACTGCCGGTCGACAAACCGACCTGCGTCGCCCTGATCACGGTGGACGAGAAGGCCGAGAACGCCATCGTCGTCGCCTCCGGCGCCAACCAGGCCACGCGCGCCGAACAGCTGGAAGCTTTCGACCTCGCCGAGGGCGACATCGTGCTGCTGCAGCGCGAGATCCGCGACTCCGAGAATTTCGCCGCGATCAAGCATGCCAAGTCGCGCGGCGCCCGCATTGTCTTCAACGTGGCGCCGGCCGGCCCGCTCCCCGAGGAGATTCTCCGGCTGGTCGACGATCTCGTCGTCAACGAGCACGAAGCCCTGGTGGTCGCCAAGGCTGCCGGCATCGAAGCGACCGATCCGGTCGAGGCCACCCGTGTGATCAGCGAGCGCTTCGGCTGCGCCGGCATCGTCACGCTGGGCGCCGAAGGCGTGGTCGGCTGGAGCAAGGGCGCGCGCCACGCGGCGCCGGCCCTCAAGGTGACGCCCGTCGACACCACCGCCGCCGGCGACAGTTTCACAGGCGCCTATGCCGCCGCGCTCGACCAGGGCCTCGGCTTCGAGATCGCCCTGGCACGCGGCGCCGCCAGCGGTTCCCTGGCCTGCACCCGGCCTGGCGCCCAGTCGTCGATCCCGACCAAAGCCGAGATCGACGACGCCCTGCGCCAATCGTGACCTGAAAACGGGCAGGCGCGACGCGTTCCTCCAGGAACGCAAGTGCAGGGCTCCCCTTGTCGCCACGGCGCTGGCGTGGTACCCGCGCGCTGGCTCAGCGGCCAGTCACGATCGGGCTGCCGCTGGATTGTGATTCCTAGAGTATGGTGTGTCCGAGCCGGAATGCGCCTTGCCCTAGCCCTTTGTTCCGATGCGTCGTTGCCCGGCTCGGCGGCCTTGCCGAGCCACGAGATGCCCCGGAACGCTTTTTCCTTCGGCCCAAGGGCTGCACACCCATAAGGAACCTGACATGGCGAACGAACAGCAGAACGGCCCCGAAGAGGCGCAGGAAATCCAGCCCTCCCTCAACGTGCTGGCGCAATATATCAAGGACCTCTCCTTCGAGAATCCCAACGCGCCGCGCTCGCTCGGCAACCTGCAGAACTCGCCGCAGATCCAGCTCACCGTCAACGTCAACGGCAAGCCGCTGGGCGGCGCCGACTATGAAGTCGAGCTGTCGATCGAAGGAGGCGCCGGCGAAGGCGCCAACACCCTGTTCAAGTTCGAGCTGCTCTATGGCGCGGTGATCCGCCTCGGCGGCATCCCCGAAGAGAACATCCACGCGATGGTGATGATCGAAGGTCCGCGCCTGCTCTTCCCCTTCGCGCGCCAGATCATTGCCGACTGCACCCGCAATGGCGGCTTCCCGCCCCTGATGATCGACCCGATCGATTTCGTGGCGCTCTATCGCAACCGCCTCGCCCAGAGCCAGCCGACCGTCGGCCAGGCCTGATCGTCGCGAACTGCGAAACTCTCCTGGACAGGTCCGGCGGCGCGCACCCGATGCGCCGCCTGGGGTCCTTTTGAAACAGGCGCCCTTCCCGATCGGTTTTCGATCATCCGGCCGCGCCCCATTCCCGCCGCCACGGAACAAGTCGCGGCGATCCTCAGCCTCATGTCCCTGACCGGCAGCGATACCGGCTGCGAGAAGCCGATGGACGACATCCCCGCAAGCCGTTCCGGTTTCGGCCAGCTCGACTCGGACAACCAGCGATTTTGGCGCGAGGGTCGCGAGGGTCTGGGCTACGCCCTGTCCCCGTCGGCGACTGATGCCCCCGAATATACTGACACGTCACCAAGATGCTCATCGGCGCCGGTACGCTGAGAGGAAGAGAGTCGACACCGGTTCACCGTAAGGCTGGACATTGGAACGGTTCTTCCCTCTCATACCCCGTCATGGAGTTGACCCGGCATGCCTGGAAACCTTGCAAGACCCGCTTCCAAACGACCGCAGCGGCACTTTCGAACAGGTTTTGCCGTCATACTCGGCCTGCTGCTTGTTCCAACGGATGGAAGGGCGGTGCTGCCAGCGTCCCCCCAATTGGAACGGGAGAGCCGGAACGCCCTGGTGAAGGCGCTCGGCGAGGCCGGTATTTCCGAAACCGGCAGCTCCGCCGTGCTGAACACGCTATTGTCGGTGCTGGGCACGGAGCCGGCGGCCCGGCAATATCGCTACAGCGAACCCTATCCGCAGCTGCCCGACGTAACCGCTACCTCGGTGCCCGCCGAACCGGACTGCGCCAGGGTGAAATTGACCGCCTTGCCCAAGACGGAACCAAGACGCCCGGTGATGCTGCACGGTCTTTATTGTCTGGCGGACAGGGCTAGCTACACTTGGCGTGGCCGTTCCCTGCAGGTCGAACCCCGCTGAAGCTTCTCACCAGGACCGGCTCTTCCCAGGGAAACGTGTCTTCGATGGCTTGGACTTTTTGCAACCCAGCATGAGATCGCAGGAAGCAGGTGGCATCGGCCCGGCCGGTGCTGCAGATCTTGAGAAAACCCGCTTCTCGGATCTGCACCATGACGATGCCGGTTATTTCCAATTGCCCGATGGGGTCCATCGAATGGGGGCTGTTGCTCGCCCTCTCGTTGCCGTGGGCGGGTCCTTCTTCTTCAGCTGAAGCATTTCGCCGAGATGGCCTTGGTCGGCCTGGCGTTGATTGCGATCGACGGGTGTCGCGTCGGGCGCCTGCGTACGGCGTGAGGCGAGAAGAAGGCTGGTCTTCAGACCAATGCGGTTCACCTAAGCGTCTTTGAGTTTGCTCGACCTTTGTCATAGCCGGGCTTGACCCGGCAATCCAGCCTGGATCTCAACGTTGCGCCTGCGGCTTCCGGATAGCCGGGTCAAGCTCGGCTATGACAATCGGCAGCGTTTCCTCCTTAAGTGAACCGCATTGGGTCTTCAGACCGTTATTCCGGCGACCCCGTCACGGTGCATATTTCTTCCACAGAGCGTTCTCGCCCAGACCGGTGATGAAAGCCTCATGGGCGGCCAGTTCCTCGGGCCGGATGCGCGAGGGCAGCGCCTTGGGGCGCGGTCTGACCGTGCCGCCGCCGGCGCGGGCGATAATGGCGGCGGAGGCCGAGGCCAGGCTGAGCGCCGTCTGGCGTCCGCCGGTCAGCTCGATATAGACCTCGGCCAGGATCTCGGCGTCGAGCAAGGCGCCATGCTTGACGCGCTTGGAATTGTCGATGCCGTAGCGCTGGCAGAGCTCGTCGAGCGAGGCACGCGCGCCGGGATGCTTGCGCCGCGCCATGGCCAGGGTATCGATGACCCGATCCATCGCCAGGGCGGCCAGGTTGACCCGCTTCAGCTCCGCATTGAGGAATCGCATGTCGAAGCCGGCATTATGGATGACGAGATGGGCGTCACCGACGAAATCGACGAATTCCTGGGCGAGTTCGGCGAAAAGCGGTTTGTCGGAGAGGAATTCGGCGGAAAGCCCATGCACGTTGAAGGCTTCCACCGGCATGTCGCGCTCGGGATTGAAATATTTGTGCCAGGTGGCGCCGGTTGGATTGCGGTCGATCATCTCGACGCAGCCGATCTCGACCAGCCGGTGCCCTTCATTGGGATCGAGGCCGGTGGTTTCGGTATCGAGGATGATCTCGCGCATTTAGGGTCCGTCGTCAGCTATGGTTTGGAATTTGATGAGGTCAAAAGTGGTCAGATGGGAGGACAGAGCGTAGCCAAGACTTTCGTCTTGGCAAGCGAAGCGACGCTGCAGATGACCATTTTTCACCTCATCGCCTCAGGCGGTGGAGGAGAGGGCCGCGATTATGGCATCCACCTGACTCTGGGCAAAGTCGAGACCCTTGCTTGAATCGATGATGAAATGGGCACGGCGGCGCTTTTCCACATCCGGCACCTGGCGGGCCAGGATCACGGCGAACCGTTCCTCGTCCATGCCGGGGCGCGCCATCACGCGCTCGCGCTGGATGCGGGCCGGAGCGGACACCACCGCAACAGCCCGGCAGCGCCGCTCGCCGCCGGTTTCATAAAGCAGGGGAATGTCGAGCACGGCGAGGTTCGCACCTTTGGCGCGAGCCGCGGCCAGGAACTCCTGTTCTGCGGCATGGACGAGCGGATGTACGATCGTCTCGAGGGTGCGCATCGCCTCGGCATTGCCGAATACCTGTCGGCCGAGCTTGGCGCGGTCGATCACCCCGTCCACCGACACCCCCGGAAAGGCGGCCTCGACGGCTGCCACGGCGGGGCCGGCATAGAGGCGGTGGACCGTGGCATCGGCGTCATGCACGGGAATGCCGCGCGCCCGGAACATCGCCGCCGTCGCCGACTTGCCCATGCCGATCGAGCCGGTCAAGCCAAGGATGAAGGTCATCATCGCCTCCAGGGGGACGGGCGTCCACCCGCATCGTGATCACATTGGGGCACTGGCAGAGATCACCAGCAACGCCTACGCCCCAAAAATCCTACGCTTTCGCCTCGATGTCCGCCAGCACCAGCGCTCGCAATTGCGGAGTCACCTCGGGCCTGGCGCCGAACCAGCGCTCGAAGCCGGGAACGGCCTGGTGCAGGAGCATGCCGAGCCCGTCCACCGTGGCGAGCCCGGCCCGCCGGGCCGCGGCGAGCAGGGGCGTCTCCAGCGGCACATAAACGATGTCGGTCACCAGCGCCGATCGGGGCAGGCGCGAGAGATCGAGCTCGAGCGGCGGCTGGTCTTTCATGCCGAGCGAAGTGGTGTTAACCAGGAGATCGGCCCCCTCGAGGGCAGCCTCGGCCTGATCCCAGGCCAGGGCCTTCACCTTCTGGCCGAAATGGCGAGCCAGGGCCTCGGCGCGCTCCACCGTGCGATTGATCAGCAGGATCTCGCCGGCGCCACGCTGGATGAGGCCATGGAGAATGGCTCGGGACGCGCCGCCGGCGCCGAGCACCACCGCCCGCCGCAGACTATCGCCCCAGCCCGGCGCTTCCTGGTCGAGATTGGCCAGAAAACCCGCCACGTCGGTATTCATGCCCTTGAGCTTGCCGGCTTCGAACCAGAGCGTGTTGGCGGCTTCGAGATCGCGCGCGACAGGATCGTCCACGCTCGCGAGGCGGAAGGCCGCCTCCTTGTGCGGCACCGTCACGTTTCCGCCGACGAAGCCCCGGTCGGCCAGAGTCGTGACGAAGGTCTCGAAAGCCGCCGGTTCCACGGCGATGCGCTCATAGCTGCCCTGAATGCCGAGTTCCTTCAGCCAGAAGCCGTGAATCAGCGGCGAACGCGAATGGGCGATGGGATAGCCGACGACGAAGGCGCGTTTCATGGCATGTCCTGTAAAGGTTCAGGCAGTCGCAAGGCCCCGCTCGCGCAGCGCGGCGAGCAAAGGCAGCAGGGGAAGGCCGAGAATGGTGAAATAATCGCCCTCGATCGCCTCGAACAGGGTCACGCCCAATCCTTCGAGCTGGTAGCAACCGACGCTGCCCAGGATGCCCTCGCCCGCGCGGTCCAGATAGTCGTCGAGAAAGGCATCGGAGAAGTTGCGCATGGTCAAGCGGGCGCTGGCAACCCCGCTGGCGACGACTTCGCCGTCCCGTGCCAGCGCATAGGCGGCATGGAGTTCGTGGCACCGTCCCCGCAAGGCGAGGAGCTTGTCGCGGGCCTGTGCCAACGTCGCCACCTTTGAAAAGCGCTGCTCGCCCATGGCCATGGTCTGATCGGCACCAATCACCACGGCACCCGGCTCGGCTCGGGAAACGGCGAGGGCCTTCTCGCGGGCAAGCGCCTCGGCGACCCGGTCGGGAGCCAGATTGTCCGCCTGCCATCGACGTTCGAAGCCGCGCTCGTCGATCGACGCCGGAATGGTCTCGATCGCGAGCCCGGCTGCTCGCAGCATATCGCCGCGAATGGCGGATTTGGACGCCAGCACGAAGCGCGGCGGCGCTCCCGTGGCTTTATCCCGCAGCTGAGCGTCAACTTTTTTCATTCGTCTGAAAATCCCGTTTTCCGCCCTGCCTTAGCAGCCCATCCGGCATTTGCGTAGGGGAACGGTCAAAAATGCCGCGTGATCGCTGCTTTGCGCCGCAGGGATCGCCTAAAAATCCTGCATATCCTACCGTTGCAAACTGCCGGATATTGTGATCACATTATCAAAAGCCAAGAAAAATGAACCGAGACGAGCCTGGCCGCGAGCCATGGCAGATGAGGGGTTGTGCGTGCCGGACGGAACGGTTGTCAATTCAATCGAAGTTCGCGATGTGCGGAAGGTTTTCGGCGCTGGCGAGAATGCCTTCGTCGCTCTGGATACGGTAAGCGTATCCATTCGCCAGAATGAGTTCTTCACCCTGCTCGGGCCGTCGGGCTGCGGCAAGACCACGCTGCTGCGCCTGATCGCCGGGTTCGACTTTCCCACATCCGGGCAGATCCTGCTCTATGGCGAGGATATTGCCGGTCTGCCGCCCTTCAAGCGGCCAGTGAACACAGTATTCCAGAGCTATGCGCTCTTCCCGCACATGTCGGTGGCCGAGAATATCGGCTTCGGTCTGGAGATGCTCGGCAAGCCTAAATCCGAAATCGGCGCCCGCGTCGCCCAGATGCTGCGCCTGGTGCGCATGGAGCACCTCGCCGACCGCAAGACCAGCCAGATCTCCGGCGGCCAGCAGCAGCGCGTCGCCCTCGCCCGCGCCCTGGCGCCCCAGCCCAAGGTGCTGCTGCTCGACGAACCCCTGTCGGCCCTCGACTACAAGCTGCGCAAGGAAATGCAGCTCGAATTGAAGCGCCTGCAGCACGAGACCGGCATCACCTTCATCTTCGTCACCCATGACCAGGAGGAAGCCCTGGCCATGTCGGACCGTATCGCGGTGATGTCGTCGGGGCGGATCCTGCAGGTGGGCGCCCCACGCGAGATCTATGACACGCCGGCCGAGCGCTTCGTCGCCGAGTTCATCGGCGAGACCAATTTCATAGAGACCGATTTTCTCGGCCGCGACGGTGCCCAGGCCCGCGTCAAACTGCCCTCGGGACGTGAGATCCGCGCCGGCCTCAGCGACGGGCACCAGCCCGCCGACAAGACCTGGCTGGTGGTCCGCCCCGAACATGCCCAGCTCACCGGCGCCGAGGGCGCACTCCTGGCCGGCACGGTGGAGAATGTCGTCTATCTCGGTACCGATACGCATTTTCACCTGCGTCTCGACCACGGCCCCCGCTTCACCGTGCGCCGGCAGAATACCAGCGCCCAGGCCGCGGGCCATCACGCTTCCGCCGGCTCGAACGAGAGCTTCCAGCCGGGCCAGCGCGCCGGCGTCACCTTCGCCGAAGGCACAGCCCGGGTGTTGAGGGACTGATGACAGAGGCCGCCGAAATCGCATCCAAGGCCCGGCGGAATGAAATCCGCAATCGCTGGCTGCTCTCCACCCCCGCTTTGCTGGTGATTCTGCTCGCGGCCACCGGCCCGCTCCTGATCGTGCTGGTCTATTCCTTCCTGGAACCCGGCCCCTATGGCGATGTGAAATGGAACTTCTCCACCGAGGCCTGGACCTCGGTGTTCTTCGAACGCGACATGTTCGACGACACGCTGTCGCTGGCCGGCGCCCATCTCACCATCTTCTGGCGTTCGGTGAAGCTGGCGCTGATGACCACGCTGGTCACGCTGGCGCTCGGTTTTCCCACCGCCTATTTCATCTCGACGCGGCCGGCCCACCGGCGCGACCTCTGGCTGTTCCTGATCACCATTCCGTTCTGGACCAACCTTCTGATCCGCACCTTCGCCGTACTGCAGATCATCCGCAACGAAGGCCTGTTCAACGCGGTGCTGATCAAGCTCGGCGTGATCTCGGCGCCGCTGCAGATCCTCTATACCGATACCGCCATCCTGGCCGGCATGGCTTATGTCTATCTGCCGCTGATGGTGCTGCCGATCTATGCCAGCATGGAGAAGTTCGACTTTCGCCTGGTCGAGGCGGGCTATGATCTCTATGCCAGCCGCTTCCAGGTGCTCCGCCGCATCATCATCCCGCTGACCAAGCCCGGCATCGTCGCCGGCTCCATCCTGGTGTTCATCCCGGCGCTCGGTGCCTATGTCACGCCGAACCTGCTCGGCGGCGGCAAGAACATGATGCTGTCCAACCTGATCGAGCTGCAGTTTGGCCAGGGCCGCAACTGGCCGCTGGGCGCCTCGCTCTCCATCACGGTGATGGCGATCGTGATGGTGGCGCTGCTGGTCTATGTGCGCAACACCGGCGGCTCGGGGGTGAAACATGGCTGAGCCCTTCTCCATCCGCCGCCAGCCCGGCTTCACCACCATCGCGCTCGTCTGCTTCGTGCTGCTCTATCTGCCGATCGTGGTGATGGTGATCTATGCCTTCAACGAAGCGACATCGGTCTCCACCTGGGGCGGCTTCTCGCTGAAATGGTTCGTGGCCGCCTGGAACAACGACCAGGTGGTCGACGCCACCTTGCGCTCCTTCCAGATCGCCACCATCGCCGCAGTGCTCTCCACCGTCTGCGCCACCATGGCAGCGCTCGCGACCACGCGCACCGAAGCCTATCCCGGCCTCACCTTCACCTATTCGGCCATCAACCAGCCGCTGATGGTGCCCGAGATCGTCACGGGCGTGGCGCTGCTGATCTTCTTTTCGCGCATCAAGATCGTCACCGGCTATGATGGGCTGGCCTATCTGATCGCCGCCCACACCGCCTTCTGCGTGCCCTTTGCCTATCTGCCGATCCGGGCCCGCCTGGAGGGCATGGACCTCACCCTGGAGCGCGCCGCTGCCGATCTCTATGCCACGCCATGGCAGGCCTTCCGGAGGGTGACGCTGCCGCTGCTCTGGCCCGGCATCCTCGCAGGCCTGATGCTGGCCTTCGTCACCTCGCTCGACGACGTGGTGATCACCGAATTCGTCAAGTCCGGCGGCCAGGATACGCTGCCGACCTACATGCTCGGCCAGCTGCGCCGCGGCGTCACACCCGAAGTCAACGCGCTGTCGACGGTCTTCCTCCTCCTCTCCGTCGTCATCGTCACGATTTTCTTCTTCATCAGCAGGAAGAAAGACTGAGACGGCGGCGGGGCGGGGATCGAACCTCGTCCGCTGCCCTATCACCAACCAGGTTGGGGCAAAAGAGCTCAAGCCGGTGCCCCGGCTTTGCAACGGGAGACAGGAATGAACTGGAAATCGACGGCCACAGCTGCCGCCCTGGCGCTGCTCGCATCCACGAGCCTCGCCAGCGCGGAGGGCGCGCTCAACATCTTCAACTGGGGCAATTACACCAGCCCGGAGATGATCAAGAAGTTCGAGCAGAAATACAACGTCAAGGTCACCATCACCGACTACGATTCCAACGACACGGCGCTCGCAAAGGTGCGCCAGGGCGGCACCGGCTATGACATCGCCGTGCCCTCGCAGAACTTCATCCCGATCTGGATCTCCGAGGGCCTCGTCCAGGAAGTCGATCCGTCCAAGATGGAGAACTTCAAGAACGTCGCCAAGGAATGGGCCGATCCGCCCTTCGATCCCGGCCGCAAATATTCCGTGCCGTGGGCCTGGGGCACGGTCGGCGTCGCGGTCAATACCGACGTCTACAAGGGCGACATCAACACCTGGGGCATCATCTTCGACACGCCGCCCGAGCTGAAGGGCAAGACCAATGTCGTGCCGGAGATGAACGACGTCATCCACGCCGCCATCCGCTACAATGGCGGCAAGATGTGCGACGGCGACAAGACCTTGCTCAAAAAGGTGCGAGACACGCTGGTCAAGGCCAAGCCCAACTGGATCGCCATGGAATACAACACCATCGAAAAGATGGGCGCCGGCGATTTCAAGGCCACCAGCGACTGGAACGGCTCGGCCCTGCGCCAGCGCCTGGCCCATCCGCAGATCCACTACGGCTATCCCAAGGAGGGCGTGCAGCTCTGGAGCGACAATATCGTCGTGCTGAAGGAGGCCAAGAATGTCGAGAACGCCAAGCTGTTCATGAACTTCATGATGGACCCGGAAAACGCGGCGCTGAACTCGGCCTTCCACCGCTATGCCAACGGTATCGCGGGTTCGGAGAAGTTCATGCCGGCCGACATGAAGGATGCGCCTGAAGTCAACGTGCCCGAGGCGATCATGAAGACCGCCGAATTCTCGCATGCCTGCCCGCCCGAAGTGACCGAGCTCTACAGCAAGATCTGGACCGAGCTGCAGAAGTAAGGGCTCGACGTCTCGACCGAGCAAAATGAAGCGCTATTCCCTTCTCCCCTTGCGGGAGAAGGTGGACCGGCGCAGCCGGGCCGGATGAGGGGTCCGCACCTCCCTCTCGGCAAGGTTGCGTTTCTCCCCTCATCCGCCCCCAGGCTTCTTACTCGGACGCGTGCTCCTGAAAGGAGCACACTGCGGCACCTTCTCCTGCAAGGGGAGAAGGCTGGCTGCGCCGCACCCTGATCTCCCATCAATTATTGACGCCTCTTCAGCGCCCATGCCTCATTCAGCCTTCGAATCCGCCTACGGTTTTTCCCGCAATGCCGTACAGCTCTCCAATTGGCGCCAGGCGCCCTGGAATGTCTGGGCCTTCCGCAACGTTTCCGAACTGGTCCCGTCGGCGCGGATCTCGGCCGGCATCGTTAAGCCCGAAACACCGGATGCCGATCCCTCCGGCCTGCTGCGCGAGAGCCTGACGATCGGCGGCGACAGCCGTTCCATCGCCGACTTCCTCACCACGACCTCCACCGATGCCCTTGTGGTGATGAAGGCGGGCCGCTTCGTGGCCGATTACCATGCCGCGCATTTCACCAACGCGAGCCGACACATCGTCTTCTCGATTTCCAAATCGCTGACCGCGATCCTGGCCGGTGTCGCCGAGGACGAGGGCCTGCTCGATCCCGAAACGCCCATCGTCGACTACGTGCCCGAGGTCGCCGGCTCGGCCTTTGCAGATGCCAGCGTGCGCCATTTGCTCGATATGCGCGTCAGCCTCGCTTTCGAGGAAGCCTATCTCGACCCAACCGGCGAATTCGCCCGTTATCGGCGCGCCACTTTGTGGAATCCCTCCGCGCCGGGCCAGGATCCCGGCACGCTGCTCGGCTTCATCGCTTCCATGCCCAAGGGTGCCGGCGCGCATGGCGGCCCCTTCCGCTATCGCTCGCCCAATTCCGACCTGCTCGGCCTTGTGGTCGAACGAGCCAGCGGCGAGCGCTATGCCGATTACGCCTCCTCGCGCCTGTGGCAAAAGCTCGGCGCCCGCCAGGACGGCAGCGTCACCGTCGATGCAGCGGGCACGGCGCGCGCCGCCGGCGGCGTGAGCATGAGTGCGCGGGACCTTGCGCGTGTCGGCGAAATGATGCGCCGGGGCGGCGATCTCGAAGGCAGCCGCATCGTCTCGCAGCGCTGGGTGGAGGATACCTGCCGGAGCGGCGGCAGCGCCGAGGCCTGGCAGCAGGGCGATTTCGTACATCTGCTCGGCCAGGGCCGCTACCGCAACAAATGGTACCAGACCGGCTACGCCAATGGCGCGTTCCTGGCCATCGGCATTCACGGCCAATGGCTCTATGTGAACCCGGCCGACGAGGTGGTGATCGTCAAGATGTCGTCGCAGCCCGAACCGGTCGACGACGCCACCGACAAGCTCAATCTACAGCTGTTCGAGGCCCTGGCCACCAGGGTTTGAGCGCGAGGCCGGCGGGGAGCCGCACCGCCACCAGCCAGAACACCAGGCCGCAGAGAGCGCCCATCAAGCCGAACCCGCTGGCTACCCCGGCCAGTTCGGGGCTCCCGTTGGAAATCCACTCGGTGCCGAACATCAGATAGACCGAGCTTACGGCCGCGACGATCGCAGCCGCCGCCATGTAAGGCCAGGCTGCCCGCCAGCCGAGCAGATGCATGAGGGCGCGCGTCAGCAGCGCCGGCAGGCCTGCGAGCAGCACGGTCATATAAGCCAGGAAGCCGACCAGGGTCGGGATATCGCCGGCATCGCCGAGGCCGGTGTCGGAGCGAACCATCATTGCGCCGATATAGATCAGGGCCGCGGTGAGCGAAGCCACGCCGATGCCGATGATGCTGAAGGCGAGGTGGACGAAGAAATTCAGAACCGGGCGGGGCTTCGGCGCCGCAGGGGTTGCATCGGCCATCATCGTAATGTTCCTGACCCTACCAAACCGGCCCTTACCGCAATCGGACTACCCGGTCGCTGTTGGGAGCGAAGCAATCCACGGTCCGAAATCGAATCCCGGCGACCCCGCTAGTTCCTGTCGGCGCAGACATAGCCGGCCCGTCTCCTCGACGTTGTATCCGGCGCAACAGCAAGAGGTGCATGCACCTGCCCTCACGTCTCCACGATGCGGGCGCGGCGATGGGCGCGCAGCAGGCCCTGGATGGCCGCCGCGGTTTCCTCGATCGAACGGCGGGTGACGTCGATCATCGGCCAGCCGCGCTGGGAAAACAGGCGGCGGGACTGGGCAATCTCCTCGGCCACGGCCATGCGGTCGGTGTAGGTATCGACATCATGATGCGGACTGAGGGTCAGCACGCGGTTTTCGCGGATCTGCACGATGCGCTCGGGCGAAGCGAACAGGCCTACGATCAGCGGGTTCTTGAGATGCTCGACCTCCGGCGGCAACGGCACGCCCGGCACCAGCGGAATATTGGCGGTCTTGACGCCGCGATGGGCCAGATAGATCGAAGTCGGCGTCTTCGAGGTTCTGCTGACGCCGAGCAGCAGCACGTCGGCTTCCTCGTAATCGGTCGGCATCAGGCCGTCATCATGCATCATCGTGTAATTGAGGGCGTCGATGCGGCGGAAATAATCGGCGTTCAGCACATGCTGGGCACCGGGCTTCACCATCACCTCGGTGCCGAGATAGGACTTGAACAGATCGAAGATCGGCTGCAGCACCGACAGCACCGGCGCGCCCATCTCACGGCAGCTGCGCTCCAAGCGCTCGGCCAGTTCGGGTTCGACCAGCGTGTAGAGCACCACGCCGGGATTGGCTTCGATCTCGGCGATGGTGCGATCGAGATCCCGCTCGCTGCGCACCAGCGGATAGATGTGCTCGAGCGCCGAGACCGCCGGATATTGGGCAGCGACAGCCCGCCCGGCCATGATCAAAGTCTCGCCGGTGGAGTCCGAAACCAGGTGAAGATGGAAGAAGCTTCTTGTGGCCATGACAGGACGTAGCGCGGGATGGCACTGTGGACAAGTGGGGACAGGAGAAGGGCCTTAACCCGATCTTAAGAAGGGCTGTGGAAGAACTCGATCTTTCATCAACAGGCTGATCGCTTGGGATGGGATTCCGCGCGCTCGGCTGCAAAAGACTCATAAGGCGCTAAGTGGGACTCTGCGCCCTCCCCCCGGCCTTGCCGCCAGCACCTTGATTCAATAGCCGGAATCCGCGTTGTTCTCTCCCGATTTTTCGCACCGAATTTCCGGCGTCACACCTGTGTCGCCTGTGAATAGATTGTGGACGGCAAGGAAGCACGGTAAACGAAGCGTTAAGAAGAAAGAGAATGAAGATTCATATCTCTCTCTTTTATTTTCTTTGGCGGTAGGTCGGATCGGGCGAACCCTTTCGCCGGGCTGAATTCCCGAGCGCCCCTATGAGTGGATCCGTACACGCCAGCCACGTTTCAATCTTTCAGCGGGGCCAACCGGCCGAAGCGTCGGTTCGATCCATTGGCCCTGTTTGGTGTTGCCGAGAAAGCCTGACCGACATGACCAAACCTCTCCTCGACGTTCTTGCCGGCAAGGCCCAGCCGGTGCCGCCAATCTGGCTGATGCGCCAGGCGGGCCGTTATCTGCCGGAATATCGAGCGATCAGGACCAAGGCCTCGGGCTTTCTGAACTTCTGCTACACGCCGGATCTCGCCGTCGAGGCGACCTTGCAGCCGATCCGGCGCTTCGGTTTCGATGCAGCCATCCTGTTCTCGGACATTCTGGTGGTGCCCGATGCCCTGGGGCAGACGGTCTGGTTCGAGGAAGGCGAAGGCCCGCGGCTGGAGCCGGTCACCGATCTCGCCGGCCTGGCCAGGCTCAAGACCCAGGTCGATCTCGACCATCTGGCGCCGGTGTTCGAGACGATCCGCCAGGTCAAGGCAGCGCTGCCGGCCAACGTGACCTTCCTCGGCTTTTGCGGAGCGCCCTGGACGGTGGCGACCTATATGATCGCCGGCCGCGGGGTGAAAGACCAGGTGCCGGCGCGCCTCGCCGCCTATCAGGATCCCGCCTTCTTCGCCGCCCTGATCGATCGGCTGGTTGCGGCTTCCATCGATTATTTGTCGGCCCAGCTTGAAAATGGCGTCGACGCTGTCCAGATATTCGACAGCTGGGCCGGCATCCTGCCGCCGGATGAATTCGAGCGCTGGGTGATCGGACCTGCCAGGCGCATCGTCGAAGGCGTCAGGGCGCGCCATCCCGAGGCGCGCATCATCGGCTTTCCGCGCGGTGCCGGTTCCTTCTATCGTGATTATGCGCAGGCTGTGGCGGTGGATGCTGTCGGGCTCGACTGGGCAGCCGATCCGGCCTGGGCGGCGCGCGAGGTGCAGTCCGTTAAGCCGGTGCAGGGCAATCTCGATCCGCTGGCGCTGGTAGCGGGCGGCGATCCTCTGAGCCGGGCGCTCGACCGCATCCTCGACGGCCTCGCCGCCAAGCCCTTCATCTTCAACCTCGGGCACGGCATCGTGCCGCAGACGCCGATCGCCCATGTCGAACAGATGCTTAAGCGAATCAGGGGCTAGGGTTGCTAAGGTGCTGCCAGAGCCGCGAAGACGCTACCGCCTTCTCCCCTTGGGGGTGTCGTCAACGCCCTTGTCGACTAGAGGTGTCCCAAAGGGGCGGATCAGGGGAGAAACGCCTCGCTGGCACGGGATCGCACGACCTCTCATCCCCCTACCGGGACCCGAGGCACTTCCGTGGGAGTGCCAAGTCCCGCGAGGAGAGAAGGAAATCGATCCTTTCGGGTTGGTTCGAATAGCAGGAACGACGTGATGGAATATGGCAGCACGGCCTATGATCTTGTAAAGGCGGGGCACATCATCGCCGTGATCGCCTGGATGGCGGGCATGCTCTATCTGCCGCGGCTGTTCGTCTATCATGCCGAAGCTGCCAAGGGCTCGATCCAGAGCGAGACCTTCAAGGTGATGGAGCGCCGCCTGCTCAAGGCCATCATCAACCCGGCCATGGGCGCGACCTGGATTTTCGGCCTGCTGCTGGTGTGGTCTTCGGGCTTCTACCACCAGCCCTGGTTTCATGCGAAGTTCCTGCTCGTACTGGTGCTTTCAGGCGTGCATGGCTGGTTTTCGAAGCTGACGCGCGAATTCGCAGAGGACCGCAATGTGCGTCCTGCCAAGTTCTTCCGCATGATCAATGAAATTCCCACCGTGCTGATGATCCTGATCGTCATCCTGGTGGTGGTGAAGCCCTTCTGAGGATTTCGCGCTTTTTCGATATTTGGCCGGTCCGCCCGCTTGCCGAGGCGCGGGGCCGGCTGTATAAAGCGCTTCTCCTTCCATTGCAGGCTGGCGTCTTGAGGGTATGGGTGTCGAACCCGGCCACGGCGCTGACGCAAGACTAAGTCTGGCGATAACAAGACCTGTTCCCCCCGAAAATCCTTCTGCCCGCGCTTTTCAATGCGCGTCATGAAACGAATCGATCCCCAACAAGGACCCCCATGCGGGAAATCAAACTTCAGGATCTCAAATCCAAAACCCCAATCGAAATGCTTGCCTTCGCGGAGGAACTCGAGGTCGAGAACGCCTCCTCGATGCGCAAGCAGGAACTCATGTTCGCCGTGCTCAAGCAGCTCGCCAATCGCGAGGTCGAGATCGTCGGCGAGGGTGTCGTCGAGGTGCTGCAGGACGGCTTCGCCTTCCTGCGCTCGCCGGAAGCCAATTATCTGCCCGGCCCCGATGACATCTATGTGTCGCCCTCGCAGATCCGCAAATTCGGTCTGCGCACCGGCGATACGGTCGAGGGCATTATCCGCTCTCCCAAGGATGGCGAACGCTACTTCGCCCTGCTCAAGGTCAACACGATCAATTTCGAAGATCCGGACAAGACCAAGCACAAGATCAATTTCGACAATCTCACGCCGCTCTATCCCAACCAGCGGCTGAAGCTCGAAATCGGCGACGCCACCAAGAAGGACTATTCCTCGCGCGTCATCGATATCGTGGCCCCGATCGGCAAGGGTCAACGCGCCTTGATCGTGGCGCCGCCGCGTACCGGCAAAACGGTTCTCCTGCAGAACATCGCCCAATCGATCACCGCCAATCACCCCGAATGCTATCTGATCGTGCTGTTGATCGACGAGCGTCCGGAAGAAGTGACCGACATGCAGCGTTCGGTGAAGGGCGAGGTGATCTCCTCCACCTTCGACGAGCCGGCCGCCCGCCATGTGCAGGTTTCGGAAATGGTGATCGAGAAGGCCAAGCGCCTGGTCGAGCATGGACGCGACGTGGTGATCCTGCTTGATTCGATCACCCGCCTCGGCCGTGCCTACAACACCGTGGTGCCGTCTTCCGGCAAGGTGCTGACGGGTGGTGTCGACGCCAATGCCCTGCAGCGGCCCAAGCGCTTCTTCGGCGCGGCGCGCAACATCGAGGAAGGCGGCTCGCTGACCATTATCGCGACGGCCCTGATCGAGACCGGCTCGCGCATGGACGAAGTCATCTTCGAAGAGTTCAAGGGCACCGGCAACTCGGAAATCATCCTCGACCGCAAGGTCTCGGACAAGCGCGTCTTCCCGGCGATCGACATCACCCGCTCGGGTACCCGCAAGGAAGAGCTGCTGGTAGCGAACGACATCCTCAAGAAGATGTATGTGCTGCGCCGCATCCTCAATCCGATGGGCACAGTCGATGCCATCGAGTTCCTGCTCGACAAGCTCCGGCAGACCAAGCTCAATGCGGACTTCTTCGATTCGATGAATACCTGAGGCGTCCAACCCGGATGGCTTGCGAACGGCCCGGCAGCGATGCCCGGGCCGTTTTGCTATGGGCATCGATTCGGACGCGGAACGGGAAATGACAGTGGAATGAGCCGCAGGCACCTTCCTCCCCTGCGGGAGAAAGTGCCAGGAAGGAGCGGATGAGGGGCGGTGGGCAACTCTCGAGATATGGGCCAACACCCTTATTCGTCATTGCTTCGCAACGCTGCCTTCTCCGAAGGGGAGAAGCAGCTGGAGCCTACCCTGACGATAAAAAAATGAGCTGTCCGCGATTAACCCTGTTTCACGTGAATCACCCTCACGGCCTGATTCACGTGAAACAGGCGCAAGATGATTCACGTGAAACAAGCCTCGATCGCGCTCAGCCGCCCTCGGCTCGCATGGCTTTGATGGTTTCCGACAAGCCCGCCTCATCCCTGACGGGCAGTGAGCAGCGCTGGCCGGAGCAGACAAAGGCTGCGGGATGACCATCGATCCCGGCACTGCGCACGGCGTGTCCGGCCGGTAGCTCGTCGGCACTGGTCGCCCGCAGAATGATCCGGCCTGGGAAAGGCTGATCGAGGGCGGCCCGGTAAAGCTGATCCGCCGCCTGCCCAGTGCCCACCACCACGATTTCCAGGCCGTGGAGCCTGAGGTCGAGGGCGTTGAGCAGGGAGGCATGCCCGAAGACATTGCCGGCCATGGCTGGCGACAGGGCCGTCAGCACCTCATCTGCGCGGCGGAGCCAGCGATCCTCGCCGGTCAGGGCGGCGAGACGGATGAGATTATCCGCCATGATGCCATTGGCGTTGGGAACGGCGTCGTCGAGCGTGGAACGCGGCCGGGTAACCAAGGCCGCGGCATCCGCCGCGGTGAGGAAATAGCCGCCCCCCTCGGCATCGGCGTAGTCATGCTCGATGGCCTGGGTCCAGCCGAGGGCGTGATTGAGATAGGCCGGCCCCGCCCCGCCTTCATACAGAGCGAGCGCTGCACGGATCATGGCGGCAAGATCAGTGGCCAGACCCGGCTTCAGCAATCGCCCCTCGCGCCAGGAATGGCCGAGCCGCGCTCCGTCGGCCATGGATTCGGCGACGAAACGAAAGGCATCGCGAGCGAGCGTGAGCCAGTCCCGCCTTTCGAATATCACGGAGGCGCGTGCAAGCGCCGCAATGGCGAGGCCATTCCAGTCGGCCAGGACCTTATCGTCGCGGGCGGGGGCAACACGCTTGGCCCGCTCGGCGATCAGCCTGGGCCGCAGATCCTGCCAGCCGATCGCGAGGGCCGGTTCGAGGTCGGGCTTGCCGAGGCGATTGGGGATCGACTGGCCCTCCCAGTTGCCGCCATCGGCGATGTCGAAGGCGTGGGCGACAAACTCGGCATCGTCCATGCCGAGGATCTCGATGAGTTCATGGGGCTTCCAGACATAGAAACGGCCTTCGTGGCCTTCCGAATCGGCATCGAGAGAGGCCGCGAAAGCGTGACCGTCACCCGCCATCATCTCGCGCTGCAGCCACTCGACCACCTCGATGGCCGCCTGGCGATAGAGATCGCGTCCGGTCTCCAGCCATGCCAGGGCCAGCAGCTCGAGCAATTGGGCGTTGTCGTAGAGCATCTTCTCGAAATGGGGCACCAGCCACCGTTCATCGACGCTGTAGCGCGCAAAACCGCCGCCGACATGATCGCGGATGCCGCCCTGGCAGATGCGCTCCAGCGTCAGCAGCATCAGCTTGCGGGCCTCGCTGCCCGGCCCGCCGCGCCAAAGCAGTTCGAGATAGGAGGCATTCGGGAATTTCGGTGCCCCCTTGGTGCCGCCATCGACCGGATCGGTAATGCCGGCCAACGCGCTGATCGCCTGGGCGAGGCTATCGGCCCCGAAAGCGCGATCGCCGCGCTGGGGAATGCGGTTGAGCACGCCGAGCAGCGCCTCGCGATTGCGGCCGACCCGTTCGAAATCGGTGTGATAGGCCTTGGCGATGGCCCGGAGCACGTCGACGAAGCCGGGACGGCCATAGCGCGATTCAGGCGGAAAATAGGTGCCGCCCCAGAAAGGCTCGCCGCCAGGCGTGAGGAACATGGTGAGAGGCCAGCCACCCTGCTCCCCGAGAGCATGAAGGGCCGTCATATAGATCTGGTCGATATCCGGCCGTTCCTCGCGATCCACCTTGATGTTGATGAAAAGCTCGTTCATGACAGCGGCGATGTCGGGATTCTCGAAACTCTCATGCGCCATGACATGGCACCAATGGCAGGCGGCGTAGCCGACGGAGAGCAGGATCGGTTTGTTCTGGGTCCGGGCCAGCGCCAGGGCCTCTTCCCCCCAGGGCTGCCAATGCACGGGATTGCCGGCGTGCTGGATCAGATAGGGGCTGGTTTCATGAGCGAGGTTGTTTTGCAGCGCGTTGGACATGAGGACAGCCTCCCTTTTCTGACTAGAGTATGGGGTCGCCAGCCGGGAAGTGAAAGCGCGGCGGCGTCGCCAGGGGCGGAATCCGCCGGGATCGGCGGAGCCTTTGGGCATGGCTGAGACCATTGTCGCGCTTGCGTCCGGGGTGGGCCGCGCCGGCATAGCCGTGATCCGGCTGTCGGGTCCCTCGGTTCGATTCGGACTGGAAACGATTGCGGGGGGTGTGCCGCAGCCGCGCCGCGCTGCATTGCGGCGCCTGAAGGATCCCGAAAGCGGAGAAGTGCTCGACGAGGCGCTGGTGGTGTTTTTCGCGGGGCCGGCCAGCTTCACGGGTGAGGATGTCGCCGAATTGCAGGTGCATGGCGGCCGGGCGATCATTTCCGGGGTGATCGCTGCCCTGACCGCCCTGCCCGGCTTTCGCCTGGCCGAGCGGGGCGAGTTTACCCGGCGGGCCGTTGCCAATGGCCGCATGGATCTCACCTCGGCAGAGGGCATTGCCAGCCTGGTCGAGGCCGAGACAGGGAGCCAGCGACGGCAGGCCCTGCGCCAGGCGGGCGGCGCGCTGGAACGGGCGGCGACGGCCTGGAGGCAGCGCCTTGCTGCCCTGCTGGCGCTGATGGAGGCCGAGATCGACTTTCCCGACGAAGAGGACGTCCCTATCCTGTTCCAGTCGGTCCGGTCCGGCGCCGGGGCCTTGCTGGCGGAGATCGAGGCAGCCTTGCAGGGCGCACGCAGCGGCGAGCGGCTGCGCGAGGGTGCAGTGATGGTGATTGCGGGCCCGCCCAATGCCGGCAAATCCACACTGCTCAATGCCCTCGCCCGACGCGATGTCGCCATTGTCTCGCCGATTGCCGGCACCACCCGCGATACGCTGGAGGTGCATCTCGACCTTGGCGGCTACCCGGTGACCCTGATCGACACCGCCGGCCTGCGCGAGACGGTGGATGTGGTGGAGGCGATCGGCGTGGAGCGGGCGCGGGCAAGCCTGGACCGCGCCGATCTGGTGATCTGGCTGGAGGCCGGCGATGCCCGCGCCGACCCACCCGATCTGCCTGTTCCTCTCCTGCGCGTTTTCACCAAGCAGGACGGCGGCCAAGCTCCCCTGCCCCAGACGCTGCCGGCAGCCTTTGAGCTTGGTTTGTCGGCCCGCAGCGGCGCCGGTATGCCGGCCTTGCTCAAGCGGCTCGAAGAGGCGGCGAGAGCAGCTCTGGAAAGCGGCGAGACGGCTTTGGTGACGCGGGAGCGGCATCGCCGGGAGCTCGAGATCGTGAAGGCCCATCTGGCCTTGGTGCAGGCGGCTGATGAGACGACGCCTGTGGAATTCGTCGCCGAGGATCTGCGCCTGGCCGTGCGGGCCATCGGCCGTCTGACAGGCAGGGTCGATATCGACGAGATCTATGACGTGATCTTTCGCGAATTCTGCATCGGCAAGTGAGCGGAACGAAGCCGATCCAGCCGCCCCGGCATTGCAGCCGGAATTCCGATTTCCAGGATGTGATTGCGAGTGAAGCGAAGCGATCCGGGGCAGAGACACGCTGCATCCATGGCTTCAACATTGCTTCTCTTCGCTCGCAATGGCGGTGGAATAACGAAATTACCACCAGGGCTGGGGTTTTGACGCGGAGGCTGCTTCGGCGTAATAGCTGCAGCCGAAACACGGATATTTTGCGCGTCATTGCGAGCGCAGCCCCGGATGACGGGCGAATGGATTCGATGATGAACCGGCAATTCGATGTGATCGTGGTAGGTGGGGGTCATGCCGGCTGTGAGGCGGCGGCGGCTGCTGCGCGGCTTGGCGCGCGGACAGCTCTTATTACCCATCGGGCCGAGACCATCGGCACCATGTCCTGCAATCCGGCGATCGGCGGGCTCGGCAAGGGACATCTCGTGCGCGAGATAGACGCGCTCGATGGTTTGATGGGACGGGTTGCCGATCAGGGCGGCATCCAGTTCCGCGTCCTCAACCGGCGCAAGGGACCGGCCGTGCGCGGTCCGCGCGCGCAGGCGGACCGTGTGCTTTATGCCGCCGCCATGCAGGCGGCGATCGCCGGGCAGGCCAACTTGACCGTGATCGAAGCCGAGGTCGACGATCTCGAAATCGCGGAGGGCCAGGTCCAGGCCGTATCGACCACCAAGGGCGATCGATTCGGATGCGGATCGGTTGTTCTCACCACCGGGACCTTTCTGAGCGGTGTCATTCATATCGGGGATATCCGGATCGCGGCCGGCCGTGTCGACGAAGCCCCCGCGCTCGGCCTTTCCCGGACCCTCGCCCGCATCGGCTTCGAGTTGGGGCGACTGAAGACCGGCACCCCGGCCCGTCTCGACGGCCGAACCATCGACTGGGCCTCGCTCGAGATGCAGCCCGGCGATGAGCCACCGGAGCCGTTCTCGACCTTGACCACGCATCTGCCCAATCCGCAGGTTTCCTGTGGCATCACCCGTACCACGCCCCAGACCCACAAAGTCATCCAAGAGAATATCCATCGCGCTCCGATCTATTCGGGGCAGATCGAAAGCCGCGGCCCGCGCTATTGCCCGTCGATCGAGGACAAGGTGGTGCGCTTCGGCGAGCGGGACGGCCATCAGATCTTCCTGGAACCGGAGGGCCTGAACGACCATACCGTCTATCCCAATGGCATCTCGACCTCCCTACCCGAAGACGTACAACAGGCCATGCTCGCGACCATTCCAGGCCTGGAAAAGGTCCGGATGGTCCGTCCCGGCTACGCCATCGAATATGACCACATCGATCCGCGCGAGCTCGATGCCACGCTGGAGGCGCGGCGGGTGCGCGGGCTATTCCTGGCTGGCCAGATCAATGGCACCACCGGCTATGAGGAAGCGGGCGCTCAGGGCCTGGTCGCCGGTCTCAATGCGGCGCGCCGGGCGGGCGGTGGCGACGGCGTCGTTTTCGGTCGCGACGAATCCTATATCGGCGTGATGATCGACGACCTCGTCACCCGCGGCATCAGCGAGCCCTATCGCATGTTCACCTCGCGGGCCGAATATCGCCTGACCCTGCGGGCGGATAATGCCGACCGGCGTCTGACCGATCGCGGCCTTGGCCTTGGCCTAGTCGGTGCAGAGCGGGAGACGGCCTGGAAGGCCAAGCAGGCGGCTTTCGATACAGCCTCGGCCTGGAGTCGATCCGTTTCGGTGACGCCCAATCAGGCCGAGGTGGCCGGTATTCATATCAATCGCGATGGCGTCAGGCGCTCCGCTTTCGATCTCCTTGCCTATCCCAATGTCGGTTTCTCCGATCTCGCCCGTCTGTGGCCGGAGGCGGCCCAGTTCGATGATGCCGTGCTGGAGCAGGTCGAGATCGAAGCCAAATATGCGGTCTATCTGGAACGGCAGAGGGCGGACGTGGCCGCCTTTCGTCGTGATGAAGACATTGAAATTCCTAGCGATTTCGATTTTCAGTCCGTGGTTGGCTTCTCTAACGAAACCCGACAGAAATTCGCCAGCGTACAGCCGCGTACCATCGGTCAGGCAAGCCGGATCGACGGCATCACGCCTGCAGCCACCACTCTTTTGCTTGCCGCCTTGCGCAAACGCAGACAGAGGACCGCCTTGTGATCGATTCGGACTCGTATCGAATCCTGATCGAACGGCGCTCGAACTGACAGTACAGTTAGATCCTATTTCAGGAGTGGACCGCCGGCGGGGATCTACAGTTATTCGGCTGAGGCCGAATGGGGGTCAAGCTAGGGGCTGACACCCGCAGCGTTGGATTATTCCAGGTCCTGCTTGCCTCAACGAGTGGTATCAGCCATGGTCCGGGGCATGACACCCGATCTCGATCGCCAGGAAGCGCTGCAATCCCTCCCTGTTTCACGTGAAACAGTTGGAGACTTGGATCTCTATGTCGAGGCACTGCAGCGCTGGCAGAAAATCAAGAACCTGGTGGCGCCATCGACCCTTTCTCAGATCTGGAGCCGGCATATCGCTGATAGCGCGCAATTGCTTCCCTTACTCGGCGATGCCAGGACGGTTGTCGATTTCGGCAGTGGCGCGGGCTTCCCGGGCATGGTTCTGGCGATTGCGAACAAGGCTGTTCCGGGTTTCCGCGTGCATCTGGTCGAGTCAAACGGCCGCAAGGCGTCCTTCTTGCGCGAGGTGGCGCGGATAACCCATGCGCCCGCGACCGTGCATGCGATGCGGATCGAGGATTTCGTTTCGAACTGGCAGGGCCGGGCGGATCTGGTCACGGCCCGCGCCTTGGCGTCGTTACCCGAATTGCTCGATTACAGCGCGGAGCTGTTGAAAACGGGGGCCCGGGCTCTGTTTCTCAAGGGTCAAGATGTAGAGCAGGAATTGACCCAAGCAACCAAATATTGGAATATCCAGGCGCAATTGATACCGAGCCTTACTGACTCGGCCGGGCGAATTGTTTCGATCAACACCGCGACAAAGCACCCGGACGAGTGACATTTAGATACCGTTTCCACGCTTTAGGCTGCAGGAAAGATGGGTGCCATGACGTTGCCGCGTATTCTCGCTATTGCCAACCAGAAGGGTGGGGTGGGCAAGACCACGACGGCCATTAATCTCGGCACGGCGCTCGCCGCCATTGGCGAGGATGTGCTGATCATCGATCTGGATCCCCAGGGCAACGCTTCAACGGGCCTGGGCATCGGCATGAAGCAGCGCGTAAGAACCACTTACGACGTGATGGTAGGCGATTGCGATTTGCGGGCGGCGATCGTCGAAACTGTGGTGCCGCGCCTGCATATCGCACCGTCCAATATGGACCTGCTCGGTGTCGAACTTGAAATCGCCGGTGAGCGCGACCGCGCGTTCCGTCTGCGCAAGGCCATTCACGCCCTGGCTTCGTCAGGTGATGTCCCCTGCTCCTATGTCTTGGTGGACTGCCCACCCTCACTCAATCTTCTCACCGTGAATGCGATGGCAGCTGCCGATGCTGTGCTGGTTCCCCTGCAATGCGAATTCTTCGCACTGGAAGGGCTGTCGCAGCTGCTGCGTACGGTGGATCAGGTACGCAACTCGCTGAATCCGCATCTCAGCATTCACGGCATCGTGCTGACCATGTATGACGCCCGTAACAATCTTTCCGGGCAGGTCATGGCAGATGTCCGCGAATTCCTGGGGGAGAAAGTTTACCAGACGGTGATTCCGCGCAATGTTCGCGTGTCGGAAGCCCCTTCCTATGGCAAGCCGTCGCTGCTCTACGATCTCAAATGCCCGGGCAGCCAGGCCTATGTTCGTCTCGCCTCCGAAGTGATTCAACGCGAGAAATTGCTGCGTGCCGCGTAAGGAACGACCATGACTTCTGACGATAAAATGCGCCCAAGGCTTGGACGCGGCTTGGCCGCCCTGATCGGCGATGCAGGTGATGAAGGCGCGGCGATCGAGCGGGCACGCGGCCAGCGTCGGGTGCCGACGGGTTTCCTGCGGCCCAATCCCAAGAATCCCCGTCAGAATTTCAGCGAGGAAGAACTCGAAGATCTCGCCAATTCCGTTCGAGAGAAGGGTATCATCCAGCCCATCCTGGTTCGTGCCGTCGCAGGCAGCATGGATGCCTACGAGATCATCGCCGGGGAGCGGCGGTGGCGCGCCGCACAGCGCGCCGAACTTCATGATGTACCCGTAACGATCGTCGAGGCATCCGACAAGGAGGCGCTTGAACTTGCCATCATCGAGAACGTCCAGCGGGCTGACCTCAACGCCATCGAAGAAGCGATCGGCTATGACCGCCTGATCGAGGAATTCTCCTATTCTCAGAATGATCTCGCCAAGGTGATCGGTAAGAGCCGCAGCCATGTGGCCAACACGCTGCGTCTGCTCAAGCTTCCCGATACGATCAAAGCCAATGTGGTCAATGGCAAATTGACGGCGGGGCATGCTCGCGCGCTCCTGTCAGTTTCCGATCCCGAAAGTGTCGCCCGGCTGATCATCGATGAGAACATGTCGGTGCGCGATGCCGAGAGCATCGTGCAGGATCAGTCACAAAGTGCCGGCAAGACGTTGAGGGCTCGCAGCCGTGTCGAGAAAGATCCCGATACCATCGCCCTGGAGCGAACGATCTCGGACGTTCTCGGTCTCAAGGTCGTGCTCGATCATCGTGGCGATGGCGGCGAGCTGAAGATTCGCTACAAATCGCTCGAGCAGCTCGACGATCTCTGCCGCCGGCTACGTGGCTAGAGGTTTTGCCATCCGGCGAGTCGAAAGGCGATAGCGGAGAACATGCGGGACCAGGCTGAACAGAGCCGGGGCGCGACCCTAGCACCCGAGAGGGCATGGGGCCGGAGAGAGCGGCTTCGCTTCTCGCCTCGAAATCACCGCCCGGCCGCATATTATCACCGGCGAGACGCCTCATCTCAGGCGTAGCGGCCACCCCCATCGAGTGCCATTTTTCATGCAGATCACGCTGACAACCTGGAATATCAATTCGGTCCGCCTGCGCATGGGGCTGGTGGAGCGGTTCGTGAGGGAGAAGAACCCGGACATCCTGTGTCTGCAGGAAACCAAGGTCGAGGACGGCAAGTTTCCCCTCAACGATGTGCGCAAGCTCGGCTTCGAGCATATCGCCTTCAACGGCCAGAAGGGCTATCACGGCGTGGCGATCTTCTCGCGCTTGCCTTTCGAAACGGTCGACAAGCGCGAGTTCTGCCAGAAGGGAGATGCGCGTCATATCTCGATCCGGCTCGGGGCCGCAGCCGGACTGAAGCAGCCCCTCACCGTTCACAATTTCTACGTGCCGGCGGGCGGGGACATTCCCGATCGCGAGCTCAATCCGAAGTTCGGGCACAAGCTCGATTTTCTCGCGGAGATGCATGCCTGGTTTGCCGGCGACTTTCCCCAGGCCAATGGTCGTGCTCTGCTGGTGGGGGATTTGAACATCGCACCTTTCGAGCATGATGTCTGGAGCCACAAGCAGCTTCTCGACGTCGTCTCGCATACGCCGGTGGAAACCGAGGCGATGAAGGCGATGATCGCCGTCGGGGGCTGGATCGACCTGATGCGTGAATTCACGCCCGAACCGGCCAAGCTCTACACATGGTGGAGCTATCGCGCCGCCGACTGGATCGCCTCCAATCGCGGCCGGCGACTCGATCATATCTGGGCAAGCCCCGGCCTGGCCGGCACAGCCCGGGCAATCGAGATTCTCAGCGAAGCCCGTGGCTGGGAGAAGCCTTCCGATCACGTACCCGTCACCGGCGTCTTCGAAATCGACTGACAGCATTTGGGGAAGCACCTGATGAGCTCTTCTCGGACGCTGTTCTCGTCCGCCCTTCGAGGCGGGGGCTAATTGGCTGGCAGGAGCGGACAAGGACGTCCTGTGGCGCGGTTCTGTCCGCCTCGACATGGTTGACAGAAAACTAAGCCGGCAAGGTAACGTAGGGCGCCCGCCGTTAATCCCCGCAGAAAGTGCAGCCGAACCCTGAACGAATCACCGACGAATCGGCAAGGGCCCAGGCTTTTCCCAGTGGTCGCGCGATCGAGCGATACTGGCCCCGCGGACGTAAAGTAGCACACCGGAACGCTGCAAATGGGCATTCCCGCTTCGATTCCGTGCGGAATGTACCAAAAGCGCTACCTGGCGGGGGAGATGGCCGGTTCTCCGCCGAGTGGACACAAGCCAATCGATAGTCGGCTAAAAAGAGCGCGGACCCGGCCCCGCCGACGACCAAATCCCAACTGTGCCGGGATCGACGCACCCGAGCTTAACCTCGCTGTCCCGCTTCGGGACAGCCCTATACGTTTCAGTCTGCGTCGCCGCCAAAGCGGGAGGCGGTGAGGGTCAGACGGCCGATCTGGGTGCCGATGATGATCTTGAACGGAGCGAGCACATGGGTCTCGCCGATCGGCGCCAACCATAGTTCGATATCGCGATTATCGACCATGAACTTGGTCTGGGAGCGCGAAGGCCGGTGCCCTGCGATCGGCACATAGCGCGCCGAGCAGACGATGGCGGGGCCGGCATAGCCCTTGCCGCTGACCTGCTCGGTACGGGCATAGGAGAGCTTGATGTCGAAACGCTGCGCGCCGTCGAACACCGGAAGCGAGCGCCGGCATGCCGAGGCATCCAGGACCGCGCCGCCGTTGACGGGGACCAGCACGGCGGAAAGCGGGTCGATCACGCCATGCTTGTCGGCGTCCGTGAGCGGCACGCGATCCTTGCGCGGCGGCAGGTCTGGCTGCAGCTGGAGGGCGGTAACATTGCCGCCTGCGAGCGCCATCTGCACGGATTGCGGCTTCTTGCCCGCCACGGAGGTGAGGGTATAGGCCGTCGGCCGAACCTGGCTGGAACCGAGCTTTCCCGACGAGGAGGCCGAGCCGCGCCCGTCACTGATCAGCCGGATCAGACCGCCTACCTTGGCGGAGGCGTCGATCTTGTAGGGGCCGCCATCGCTCAGATTGATGGCGAGATTCGCCGTGCCGATGGGGAAGCCCGCAAGGGTGACACCGTAGTTTATCGCTGTCCTGGTACTGGCTGCCACCGCCAGGGAAGGCGCCAGGCCGGCGGCGATCAAGAGGCTGGCGCCGAGCGCCGATCGAAAGAAATGCGATATCGTCACGCCGGTCTCCGGGAGCCGCTTATGGCGACGGATCCGAATTCGGGTTCGGGGCCCGGCGCCATAGGTTGTTGTCGTCGCGTCATTCTCGCCGAAAACGGCGTCCACTTTTCGGCAGGAGGCTGCAGTCGGCGAGTCCGTCATGCGCATGGAATCTTCCACATACATTCTAACAAGGTAAACGTTGCGTAAATCTTGCCGATGCCATTGCTGCCGAAGCTATCTTGGCGCCCATTGGCTGAATGGCCGATGAATCAGAGATGGCGCAATTGTGTCATGAGGAGCGCGGGCATCCGGATCGCCCTCCTGCCGCCGCTCGGCCCGTTCCAAAATGCGGACATCGCGACATGCAATCATAGGCTGAGACGTACGCCGTTCGGTGAAACGCCCGCTGGCGCCGCCTACAAAGCCGTCGCCGTCAGCTCCCGGCCTTGGTGCGCCTCGATCCGCACACGCATGAAGCTGCCCGCGGCATCCGGCCTGTCGGGACGCACGGCCGCGAACTGCGTGGTGCGGCCAATGCCGCCGCGTTCCATCAGGATCTCGCGGGTCTCGCCGATCTCGCCGCCAAGAAAGCGTGCCATCGCTCGGTCGCCGGCCTCCCGCAGGCGGGCGGCGCGCTGTTTCACTTCGGTCCCGTCGACGGGCGGCATGCGCGCCGCCGGCGTGCCGGGGCGGGGCGAGAAAGGGAAGGCATGCAGATAGGTGATGCCGCACTCCTCGATGAGATCGAGTGAACGGGTGAACATCGCCTCGTCCTCGGTGGGAAAGCCGGCGATCAAATCGGCTCCGAATACGATGTCGGGCCGAAGGCGCCGGGCCTCGGCGCAGAAGCGGATCGCATCCTGGCGCAAATGCCGGCGTTTCATGCGCTTGAGAATGAGATCGTCGCCGGCCTGCAGGGACAGATGCAGATGCGGCATCAGCCGATCTTCCTCGGCCAGGGCCCGCATCAGATCGGAATCGGCCTCGATCGAATCGATGGAGGACAGGCGCAGGCGCGGCAGTTCCGGCACCTCGCGCAGAATGCGGCGCACCAGCGTGCCCAGGGGCAGGGGATCGGCGAGATCGGGGCCATAGCTGGTGAGGTCCACCCCGGTCAGCACGATCTCCTTGTAACCGGCCTCGACCAGGCGGCGGATCTGCGCGATCACCGTCTGCGGGGGCAGGGAGCGCGAATTGCCGCGGCCGAAGGGAATGATGCAGAAGGTGCAGCGGTGGTCGCAGCCATTCTGAATCTGCACGAAGCCGCGTGCCCGGCCCTCGAAGCGCTCGATCTCGGGCAGGGCGATGTCGTCGGCCGCCATGATGTCGGAGGGTACGAGCTTGCCCGAAATCTCGCTCAGGGATGCCCAGGTCCGGGCCTTCAGCTTTTCGGCATTGCCGACCACGAAGTCGACTTCCGGCATGGCGGTGAAACGGCTCGCATCGGTCTGCGCCGCGCAGCCGGTGACGGCGATCTGCCGTTCCGGGTTCTCGCGCTTGAGCCGGCGGATGGTCTGCCTGGCTTGGCGCGCCGCCTCGGCCGTCACCGCACAGGAATTGACCACGGTCAGATCGTCACGCGAGCCGATGGCCGTCTTCATCGCCTCGGATTCGTGAATGTTGAGGCGGCAGCCGAAGGTGACGATCTCGGTCATGCCGCGTCGGCGAACCAGGAGGCCGCGAAGCGGCCTTCATGCTCGAGTGCCGCCGCACCGGTCATCAGCACGTGGCCATCGGCCTCGCGCCATTCGATCCGGAGGTCGCCACCCGGCAGGCTGATGCGGGTCTTTCGTCCGGTGAGACCAAGCCGCGCCGCAGCCACGCCGGTGGCGCACGCGGCCGAGCCGCAGGCGCGGGTGAGGCCGGCACCGCGCTCCCACACGCGCAACACGATCTGGCTGTTGTCGCGCACCTGGGCGATCGAGACATTCACCCGCTCGGGGAACAGGGGATCATGCTCGATGGCCGGGCCGATGGCCGCGAGGTCGATCTCGGCGGGGTCCCGGTCGATCCAGAACACCGCATGGGGATTGCCCATGCTCACCACGCTCGGCGATTGCAGGAGGGGAGCCTCGGCCGCGCCATAGGCATAGTCGATCGCCCTGGTGTCGCCGGCGTCGCGGGCCAGGGGTATCGCCTGCCAGTCCAGGGCCGGCGGGCCCATATCGACGGTAAAGTTGTCGGCGGCGAAATCCGCTCCCGCGCGCCGGGCCTCGACCAGGCTGGTCGGCGTCTGCAGCATCAGTTGGTCCTTGCCGAGCACCGGCATCAGATACCAGGATACGCAGCGCGTGCCGTTGCCGCAGGCGCCGGACTGGGAACCGTCACTGTTGAAGATGCGCATGAAGGCGTCTGTTCCCGCCTGCTGCGGCGGATAAAGCACCATCAGCTGGTCGAACGGCTCATGCGCAGCAATGGCGCGGGCCTCCGCCGGCGTGACGGCATGCGACCCATCGGTGAGATCGAGCACGACGATTTCGTTGCCGATGCCGTTCATCTTCAGATAGGGGCGGTTGGCGAGGCCAGACATGGTGCTTCCGAGTGGTTGAAGGCCCTTGATATAGGGCAAAAGCCCCTGCGAACCAATGGGGTGCCGCTCAGCCCGTGGCATGCCCGAGTTCGAGACGCAGAATCGGCCGCTCCGGCGTCGGAGAGGGGACAGGCCGGAAACCGAGCCGTTCGAAGGTGGTCATGAAGCCCGTGGAGGATGAGGAAGGCGACATGCGTCGGTCGATCGGATAGGCCTCGATGATGGTGGCGCCGCCGCTGCGCCCGAAGTCGATCGCCTCCTTGACCGGGTGGGAAGCGACGCCCTGCCGCCGGACGTCCTTGGCGACGTAGAGACAGGAAATCGACCAGACCGGCTTGCGGTCCGGAGATCGCAGCCGCCAGACGCGGTCGATATGGGGGATGGAACGGCGCGGCCCGATCTGGCACCAGCCAACAGGGTCCGCGGCGACAAAGGCCAGCAGGCCCGGCGGCGGTCCAGCCTCGACCACGGCCCGGAAGGCGTCGCGATTCTGGGCGCCTGCCTGCCGGCGATAGAGGCTCCCGATCCGCCAATACATGCACCAGCAGCCGGATTTTGCACCCTTCTCGCCGAAGAGGGTCTCGAAGGCGGGCCAAAGTCCGGCGGTAAGGGGGCGGGTGGTCAGCTCCATGCGCAGGTCTCCTTCCCGGGGCATCCAACCATGATCGTTCGAGGGCAGTCGGCTTACGGCGCGCCCGTCCGGCTGCCGCCTTATTCTGCATTATGGTCGCGGCTCCCAATTCGGAGCGATTCGCCATGCCTTCGGCCTTCTTCATCCGCGACCTGCTGCCGTCCCTGCCATCGGGAAAAGAATGGCTGGCGGTCAGCCACGGCGAGTCGGGCGACAGCGTCTATCGCCGCAGCGATGGGGCAGCCTTCGCCAAAATATCACAGGACCGGGGCGCCTTGGCTCTGGAAGGGGAACGTCGACCGATCGAGTGGCTGAGCCGCTTCGATCTCGGCTCGCCGCAGATGCTCGATTGGCGCATAGGGGAGGAGGGTGCCTGCCTCATCACCAGCGCGGTGCCCGGCGTGCCGGCAAGCGACCTCGATGGCCGCCAACTGTTGCAGGCCTGGCCGTCGATCGCGGCGCGGATCGGCGCGCTGCATGCGCTGGCGGCGGAGGATTGTCCGTTCGAACGCGGCCTGTCGACCATGCTGGCGCGCGCGGCCGACGTGGTGTCGCGCGGCGCCGTCAATCCGGATTTCCTGCGGCCGGAGCAGCAGGAGACGGATCCGGCCGATCTCCTTCTTGCGCTGGAAGCAGAGCGTGAAAAACGCCTGGCGGAAGAGGCCGGGGATCGCGTCGTCTGCCACGGCGATGCCTGCATGCCGAATTTCATGGTCGATCCCGCCACGCTGCGCTGCACCGGCATGATCGATCTCGGCCGTCTCGGCACGGCAGATCGCTATGTCGATCTTGCGCTGATGCTGGCCAACGCCGGCGAGAGCTGGTCCGGCCCGGATCAGGCGCAAGCGGCCTTCGCCAGCCTGTTCGAGGTACTCGGGCTGGAGCGGCCGGACCGGGAGAGGCTCGACTTCTATCTAAGCCTCGATCCGCTGACCTGGGGCTGAGACCCGCCTGGGGCTGAGGCCGGCAGGCATTCGCGATAGACCGCGAAGGTCTCCTCGACCACGCGGTCCAGGGTCATGCGCGCGGCATTGGCGCTTGCGCGGCTCTTGGCCCCCGCCAGGGCTCCCGGGGTGGTGAGCAGGGAGACCAGGGCCTCGGCCAGGCGGGTGGGATCATCGGGCGGCACCAGCAGGCCGGCCTTGCCGCCATCAAGCATTTCCGGCACGCCGCCGACATCGGAGGCGACGATGGCGCAGCCCGCTTCGCTGGCTTCGGACAGGACCAGCCCGGCCGGCTCGGCCAGCGACGGCAGCACGAAGACATCAGCTCCCCTGAAGAAAGGCCGCGGGTCGTCCCAGCCACCATGGAAGGTGATCGCTGCCGCGCATGGCATGGCCGCTGCCATGGCTTCGTATTCGGCGCGATGCGGTCCGTCGCCGACGAAATGGAGCGAGGCTTCGGGCACCGCCCTGGCGACGCGCTCGAAGGCCTGCAGGAGAACGGGGGCGCCCTTGCGCGGGTGCAGGCCGCCGACATAGAGGATCGACGGCGTACTCAGGGCCGCGGGCGGGCCGGCCGGTGCCGAGAGGCGCGGCGAGCCGATATTCCCGTTCAGCACGGTGCGGATGCGGGAAGCGGGGATACCGCGCCGGGCCATCGAACGGGCGACGGCATCGCTCACCGCAATGACCCGCCGGCCGACGCCCATCGCGACGGCGCTGCGCGCAAACTCGTTGTGAACGGTGGTGATCAGCGGCACGCCGGCCGCCTTGCAGGCCGGCCAGCACAGCACGGCGCTCGTCATCATATGGGCATGCACGATGTCGAAAGGGCGGGAACGCAGCAGCCGGGTCAGAGCGGCGACCGCACGCAGCGCGACCAGGGGCTTCTGGCGCTGGTCGATCCTGATGACCTCCACGCCGTGGGCGGCCAGCAAGGCGTCGAAGTCACCGTCGCCGCTGGCGATGGCCACCTCATGCCCGAGCTGCGCCTGCATGCAGGCGAGATCGATGGTGAGGTGCACGTGCCCGTTGAGGCGACGCGTATGATTCAGGACATGAAGGATGCGCAAGGCCGGCTCTCGTTGGAAGTTGCAAACGCCAAACGGTTCATTGTCGATGCGGCTTGCGAAGAGCCCGTCGCCATGGAGTGGTTGCGTCGCCGGGGCCGACTGCGATGGCAAGGTCCCTCCGTCAAGTTTCAACACGCGAAACAGGCGGCAGCATGGCCAAGACGATGCGAGAATAATCCACAAAAGCGCGGCGCAAGCCACTTGGCAAAAGGGATGGGGCTCCCTCCCTTTTTGATATCCGTCGAATGGGTATCTGTCGGCTGGAGGCGCCATTGTCTAGAAAAGCCCGCTGGCCCGCCCTGCGGGGCCGGTGTCGCCGCGGCGTTGCCATGCTTCGGCGGGGCGCTCGAGCCGGAATCATCGCGCGCCATGATGTGGTACTGTCCCCTCAGCGGAACCGGGCGCGCATCTCTTGCGCGAGCGGGCCCATTCCGGAAGGTTTTCCCTCGGCCGGAATACAGGTTCTCCCGCGGCGTGACGCGATTTCGAATGCCGCAGGCCCGGGCCGAGGCTAGGAGTGAGGGCAGGGTGCGTTTCCGCCGAAACGGGCCTGTGGGGCAGACAGAAAGGGCCTGGCGTGAGTTTGGAACCCATCGGCGTCTTCTTCATTCTGCTCGGGATCATGGTCCTGAGGCGGGGCCCGGTTTTCGGCGTCTCCATGCTCATCCTGTCGATGATCTTCGGTTCTTCCGCCGCGCTGATCCTGGCGGGCACCACGATCCAACCGGCCCATTTGCTGCTGGGCTTCACGGCGGCATCCGTCCTGACGCGCCCGGGCATCTGGTCGGTCGTCACGGCGCGGCTCACCTTTCCGCGTGAGGGCTTCTGGTTCGTCGCCACCGCGGCTGTCGGCATCGTCGGCGCCTTCATCCTGCCGCGCTTCTTCGCCGGTGCGGCCTATGTGGCCGCCATCGGCGCCACCGATGGCCCTTCTGCGCCAATTCTGGTGCCGCTTTCTCCCACCACCGGCAATCTGACGCAGAGCGTCTATTTCATCGGCGACATCGTCTGCTTTCTGGTCTGCTATATCGTCGCCCGGACCAGGGAAGGCCTGGAAGCCGTCACCAAGGCGGCCCTGGCCTATTGCGCCCTCAATATCTTCTTCGCGGTCGTCGATCTCGCCACCTTCTGGACGGGAACCGCCTTCCTGCTCGATTTCATGCGCAACGCCACCTACACCATTCACGACGATACGGTGGTCAACGGCCTCAAGCGCATCAATGGCTCCTTCACCGAGGCCGCGGCCTTCGCCTCCTCGTCGATGTGGGCCGGCAGCTTTGCCTTCCGGCTCTGGCTCGGCAATATCCGTCCCCAGCTCACCTTCTGGCTGGCAATGATCAATATGCTGCTGGTGATCTTCTGCACCTCTACCAGCGGCTATGTCGCCTTGCCGGTGGTGCTGGCAATCATCTATGCCGAATCCCTGCTGCGCCTGGTGCGCGGCGGGCCACTGCCCCGCAGCGTCTATGCCTATCTCGCCTTCGCACCCCTGTTGCTAGCCGTGATCACCGCAGCCGTACTGCTTACGCCCTCCTTGGCGGAAACGATTTACGGCATGATGCAGGACTTCGTGCTGAACAAGGGCACGAGCCAGTCGGCGGCGGAGCGCGGCATGTGGAACCAGACGGCGCTCGAAACATTCTTCGCGACCTACGGGCTGGGAGCCGGCATCGGCACGGTGCGCGCCTCCAGCTTCCCGCTGGCGGTTCTGGCCAATCTCGGCGCCATCGGTGCGCTCACCTACGGCATCTTCATCCTGATGGTGCTGTTCAAGCCGGCGATCCGCCCTCTCGACTGGGCGACGATTCAGGTGCGTGCCGCCGTGCGGATCGGCTGCCTCGTCGGCCTGATCATGGCGACGATCTCGGGTACCCTGATCGATCTCGGACTGCCCTTCTACATGCTGGCCGGCATTGCCTGCGCCACCTGCGATCTCGAAACGGGGGCCAGGAAGCAGACGGCGGAGACCGTCCGGCCGGCCAGAGCCGAGGTCATGGGTTAGAGATCACCGGTTAGAGATCAGGGGGTGATGGCGACCGCGTCCGGATCCTTGGAATAGATGCGGATATAGTCGATCAGCATGTCATAGTGGCCGCTTTCCGGAACAGTGATCGGCCAGCCGCCGCCCATGGCCAGATTGAACATCCAGAAGAAGCGGTCGACGCTGTCGGCCCGCAACAGCGAAACCGTCTGGACCAGCTTGCCGTCGAGAAAAGCGGAAACCTTGTCGTCTTCCACCAGATAGCCATAGGTGTGGAAGTCGGCGCTCAGGTCGGGAAGCTTCCGCGACATGGCGGGGGAGGAGGTCTTGTTCCCCCAATTGTGGACGATGGTGTGGAAGATGGTCATGTCGACGCCATAGGCTTCCAGCCCGTCGATCTCGATGGAACCGAGCGGATCGCCCTCAGGGGTCTGCGATTTCAGATTGAGGGCCCAGTTGGCCGGCCACACGCCCTTTCCGGCTGGGAATTTCTGGCGGATCTCGACATAGCCGCGCCGAAACGCGGCGCTGGGCGGTTTTCCGTTCGGAAAAGCCGTGCTGATCATGCCGGAATACCATTTGCGCTTCCAGCCGGTGGGATCGGCAAAGTCGGCCTTGTGGTTGGCCCGGATCCGCAGCTTGCCGTCCGCCATCTGGTAGACCTGGCCGAACAGTTCGGCGTCCGCCTGGCTGGCCGTGACGAAATAGCTGTCGGACCCCCATTGCTCGCCCTTGGGATTGGTGCCGATATGCCATTTGTCGCGGTCGAGTTCGGTACCGTCGAACTCGTCCTTGAAGATGAGCTTGTAGCCGCTGAGATCCGGCACGGCCTGCCCCCATGCCGGTGCGGCGAACAGGCTCAGGGCGGGAAGAGCCAGGAACAGGCGCCGGGTGATGGGGCTCATGGGTACGAATTCCTTTCAGGCTCGCGGATGCCCCATCGACGGAGCGTTGCAACGGGCTGCGGATGTGTGATGATTGGGAGCCGCCGGTCTTTGCCGGGCTGCGCGAGGATAGCCCAGAGGCCGTGGCGCGGGCCACCTCCCAAAAGGGGGGAGTCACTCCCTTTTGGCGATCCTTCGAATGGATAGCTGTCAGCCTGCGAGGCCTTTGCATAAAATGGCTGTCGCTGGTAGCAGCCGTCATGATCGGCGGTCATCCGCGGCTTGACCGGCCGCAGCTTGTTTTGATGCTCGACCTGGGAGATGCACGTCCAGGTCGAGATTTTTTTAACTCAGTGATGAAAGGCCTCGGTCGTCGCGCCGTGACATTCACGTTCCATATAATCCAACCTCGATGATGATCCCGATCGCACACCCTCACTGGCGGCGCGGTGCCTTGAGCGCCGGCTTCGAAACTGCCCGGCCCCCACGAGGGCGGGGAGCAGGAGACCTTCGTCGTCATGAGCGGTAAGATCGGGGCTCTCTCCAAGCAGACGGCCAAGGCCGGTGCCTGGACGGCCGGAGCGCGGCTTGCCGGCAAGTCGGTGGATTTCGTTGCGCTGATCGTGCTGGCCCGTTTCCTCGGGCCCAGCGATTTCGGCCTGGTCGCGATGGCGATGACTTTGATCTTCATCGTCGAGGCCGTGATGGAGCTGCCGCTCGGCGCCGCCATGCTGCGCGTCCCCGAGCCGGCGGAGGAGGTCTACAGCACCGCCTTCACGCTGGGGGCCCTGCGCGGGCTGATCATTGCCGCCTTCTTCATTCTCTGTGCCTGGCCGATATCGATCTTCTACGGCGAGCCCCGGCTGGTGCCACTGGTGATGTGCCTGGCCCTGGCGCCCGCCATGCGCGGCTGCGTCAGCCCCAAACTGGTGGAATTCAACCGGCGCATGGATTTCCGCCGCCAGGCAGGGCTCGACATCGCCAGCAAGACCATTGCCGTGAGCACCGCGATCATCGTGGCGATCCTGACGCGGAGCTACTGGGCGATCGCGCTCGGAACCATCCTGGTGGCATTCGTCGCCCTGGCCGGTTCCTATTGGCTTGCCCCGATGCGCCCGCGCCTGACGCTGAAGGCCTGGCCGGTCTTTGCCGACATCCTGACCTGGAACCTGATGTCGCAGATCCTCTCGGCCATCAACTGGCAGGCGGACCGGTTCATTCTGCCCCGTTTCATTCCACCCGCCGCCTTCGGCCGCTATGTCATGGCCAATGATCTTTCCTCGCTGCCGTTCCAGGTCCTGGCTGCCCCGCTCGGGACGCCGCTGAACGTGGCCTTCGTCAATGCGCATCAGAATGGCAGTCTTCGCAACAGCTATCTCAAGGCGAGCGTCGGCATCTTCCTCTTGATGGCGCCGATCCTGTGCTTCGGCGCCATCATGGCCGAGCACCTGATCCATGTCTTTCTCGGCGCGCAATGGGCCGAGGCCGCCCCCATCCTCACCGGCATCGCGCTGGCCTGCATCGGCTCCATCCCAGCGCTGCCGATGGCGCCCCTGGCCGTCAGCCTCAACAAGTCGCGGCAGATCACGTTCAGGAACCTGGTGGAGTTTGCCGTGCGCGTGCCCCTCACCATCGCCGGTATCCTGTCCTTCGGGGTGATGGGAGCGATCGCCGCCAAGGCGCTCGCCACGCTTGCGGTGCTGGTCTCGACCATGATGGCGGTGAAATCGATGATCGGGCTGGGCTATCGCGCCCAGCTTGCCGCTTTTGTCGGGCCTTGTGCAGCCCTGGTGATCAGTGCGCTTTTCCTGGTCTATGTTTCGACCCTGTTTCAAGACAGTACGGACATCGTCATGAATCTGGTCCGGATCGGCGCCGCCGGCGCGGTGTATGTCGTGACTTATGTTTGCAGTGTCTATCTGATGTCGCGCTGGTTCGGCGACGCACTTGGGCTGACCGGGCTGGTCGACCAGCTCATGTCCCGGGCGCGGCTTCGGTTCAGGACGTGACGACATGCGTGGCGATGGCAAGGAAGACCTGCATCATGGAGAGACCGGCGTGAAGGCGCATGACAACATGCGGATTGCCGTCGCGATCGCGACGGCGGGCCGGCGGGATGTGCTGACCGAAACCGTACGGGTGATGATGGGCCAGGAGCGCCGGCCCGACGATTTCCTGATCTGCCCGGCCAAGCCTGCCGATGCCGACGAGGCCGCCCTCCGCGAGCTCGTGCCGGGCCTGAAGATGATCGCGGGCCCGGTGGGCCTTCCGCATCAGCGCAATGCCTTGATGGCCGCCACCGATGCGGACATCGTGATGTTCTTCGACGACGATTTTCTGCCTGCTCCCGATTTCCTGGCCGAGACGGTGAGGCTGTTCGCCGAGAATCCCGACGTGGTGATGGTGACCGGCACGGTGCTGGCCGATGGCGCGCCGGGCGCGGGCCTCGGCATGCGCGAGGGCCTCGACAGGCTGGAGGCGGCCGGCCCCAATCGGGGGGCGGAGACGCTGGAGCCGGTCTATAACGGCTATGGCTGCAACATGGCGGTGCGGCTCGAGCCGGTGCGTCGGCACGGGCTTGCCTTCGACGAGAAGCTGCCGCTCTACGCCTGGCTCGAGGACGTCGATTTCTCCCGGCAGCTCGCGCCCTTCGGCCGCATCGTCAAGAGCGGCCGCCTGCGCGGCGTGCATCTGGGCACCAAGTCCGGCGGCCGCAGCCCCGGCCGGCGGCTCGGCTATTCGCAGATCGCCAATCGCGTCTACATCATGCGCAAGGGCAATATGAGCCTGCGCGGCGTGCTGGAGGGCAGCATGGAGAACCTGGCTTCCAATCTGGTCAAGAGCGCCTTTCCGGAGCCTTGGACCGACCGGCGCGGGCGGCTCGCCGGCAATCTTCTGGCTTTGTGGGATCTGGTACGGGGGCGTCTCGATCCTGCGCGGATTCTCAAATTGTAGGTCAAGGCGCAGACGATGACCGTACATTTCTCACTGGTGATGGCGACGCTCGGACGCTCCGAGGAGATCGCATTGATGCTCGACAGCCTGGAAACCCAGACTTTCAAGGATTTCGAGGTGATCATCGTCGACCAGAATCGCGACGAACGGGTCACCGAGGTGCTGGCGCGCAAGACGCGTCCCTTCCCGATCCGCCATCTGCGCACGCCGGGCGTGCCGGGTGCGAGCCGGGCGCGCAACAACGGCGCCAAGGTCGCCCATGGCGAACTGCTCGGCTTTCCGGACGATGATTGCACCTACCCGTCCTGGCTGTTGGAAAAGGTGCTGAAGACCTTCGCGGAAACGGGGGCCGACATCGTCAACGGCCGGGCCGCGGACGAGACGGGGCGCTCGATCAATGGCCGCTTCGCCGAGGGCGCCCGCTGGACCGGCGCCCGCGACGTCTTCGACACGCTGATCGAATGGGTGTCCTTCTGCAGGCGCGAGGCCTTCGAGGCCGTCGGCGGCTATGACGAGGATGTCGGCGTCGGCGCCACCTCGCCATGGCAGGCCTGCGAAGCGCCGGATATCGTGCTGCGCATGCTGGAGCGCGGCTATCGCTCCTATTACGACGACGCCATCTATGGCCATCATCCCGAGATCCGCATCGACATGATGGATGTTCGCATGCAGCAGAAGGCGCGCGGCTATGGCCGCGGCATGGGCTATGTGCTGGCCAAGCACCGCATGGGCGCGCTCTATTCCTTCAACTACATGCTACGCTCCTTCGGCGGCTATGTGCTCAGCCGGGCGCGGGGCCAGCGCGGCCGGGCGATCTATTACCTCAACACGCTGAAGGGCCGGCTCGAAGGCTATCGCGACGGCCGCCGGGCGGCCTGACGCCTCCTCGCCGGCGCGGCTTGGGATTTGGCGGAATCGCCGGGAATCGCAAGAACGCGTCGCACCAAAGATGTTTGCGGACATGAATTGTCCGGGCCGGAGGCCTTCAATGCCGCGGATTTTCGCCGGATCGTCCGTGGACGAAGGCGGGAATTCTGCTTAGGGTCGGTTCCCCTGATAATGGAAACGCCCCTGCAATGACGGATAAGAAACCGCCGCGCCAAGTCGGCTCGACCCCGGTCCGCTCCAATCAAGCCCGCCCCAGCTTCACCGACCAGGAGGCCCTGGCGTTCCACGCCCAGGGCAAGCCCGGCAAGCTGGAAGTGGTGCCGACCAAGCCGATGGCGACGCAGCGCGACCTCTCGCTCGCCTATTCGCCGGGCGTGGCGGTGCCGGTGCGGGCGATCGCGGAGAATCCGGCATTGGCCTACGACTATACGGCCAAGGGCAACATGGTGGCGGTGATCTCCAACGGCACCGCCATTCTCGGCCTCGGCGATCTCGGGGCTCTGGCCTCCAAGCCGGTGATGGAAGGCAAGTCCGTGCTGTTCAAGCGCTTTGCCGACGTTGATTCGATCGATCTGGAGGTCGATACCAAGGACGCCGACGCCTTCGTCAACGCCGTGCGCTATCTCGGGCCCAGCTTCGGCGGCATCAATCTGGAGGACATCAAGGCGCCCGAATGCTTCATCATCGAGCAGCGTCTCCAGGAATTGATGGACATTCCGGTCTTCCACGACGACCAGCACGGCACCGCCATCATCGCCGCCGCCGGCCTGTTCAACTGCCTGAAGCTGACCGGGCGCGACATCACCTCCACCCGCCTGGTGGTCAACGGCGCCGGGGCGGCCGGCATCGCCTGCGTCGAGCTGGTCAAGGCCATGGGCTTTGCGCCGGACAACGTCCTGCTCTGCGACACCAAGGGCGTGGTCTACAAGGGCCGCAGCGACGGCATGAACCAGTGGAAGTCCGCCCATGCCGCCGAGACGGACCGGCGCACCTTGGCCGAGGCACTCGACGGTGCCGATGTCTTTTTCGGCCTTTCGGTCAAGGGCGCCCTCACCACCGAGATGCTGCGCTCCATGGCGCCCAATCCGGTGGTCTTCGCCATGGCCAACCCCGATCCGGAGATCACGCCGGACGAGGCCCACGCCGTGCGCGACGACGTCATCATCGCCACCGGCCGGTCCGACTATCCCAACCAGGTCAACAACGTCCTGGGCTTTCCCTATATCTTCCGCGGCGCGCTCGACGTGCATGCCACCGCCATCAACATGGAGATGAAGGTGGCGGCAGCCCAGGCCCTGGCCGAGCTTGCCCAGGAAGAGGTGCCGGACGAGGTGGCGAGCGCCTATCAGGGCGCGCGGCCGCGCTTTGGCCGCGACTACATCATCCCGGCGCCCTTCGATCCCCGCCTGATGACGCGCGTGCCCGTGGCCGTGGCCAAGGCGGCGATGGAGACCGGCGTCGCCCGCAAGCCGATCCCCGACCTTGCCGCCTATCGCGCGGCCCTCTCGGCCCGCCGCGATCCCGTCGCCGGCACGCTGGCCGGCATCTTCGACAGGGTCCGCCGTTCGCCCAAGCGCGTAGTGTTCGCCGAGGGCGAGGAGGAGGCCGTGATCCGCGCCGCCGCCTCCTTCGTCAATCAGGGACTGGGCACCGCCATCCTGGTCGGCCGCGAGGATCGCGTGGAAGCCGCCGCCGCCTTTGCCGGTGTCGAGCTGCGCGAGGGCATGGTGATCCAGAACGCCCGCATCTCGCCGCGCACCAATGCCTATGCGCAATATCTCTATGACAGGCTGCAGCGCCAGGGCTATCTGATGCGCGATTGCGTGCGCCTGGCCTCGATCGACCGCAACCATTTCGCCGCCTGCATGGTGGCGATGGGCGATGCCGACGCGATGGTCACCGGCCTGACGCGCAATTATTCGATCGCCCTCGAGGATGTCCGGCGCGTGGTCAGCGACAAGCCGGGCCATTGTGTCCTCGGCCTTTCCATCGCCATCGCCCGTGGGCGCACGGTGCTGGTCGCCGACACCGCCGTGCACGATATGCCGACCTCGGAGGAACTCGCCGCCATCGCCATCGAGGCCGCTTCGGTGGCCAAGCGCCTGGGCTATGAGCCGCGCGTGGCGATGCTGGCCTATTCCACCTTCGGCCATCCGGAGGGCGAGCGGGCCGAGCGCGTGCGTGAGGCGGTGCGCATCCTCGACCGCCGGCGCGTGGATTTCGAATATGACGGCGAGATGGGCGCCGATGTCGCGCTCAACCGCGAAGCCATGGCGCTCTATCCGTTCTGCCGCCTGTCGGGGCCTGCCAATGTGCTGATCATGCCGGCGTTCCACTCGGCCTCGATCTCCACCAAGATGCTGCAGGAACTCGGCGGTGCTACCGTGATCGGCCCGATCCTGGTCGGCCTCGACAAGCCGGTGCAGATCGTGCCGCTGGCCGCCAAGGACACCGACCTCGTCAACATGGCGGTGCTGGCGGCGGCCAATATCGGCGGGTGAGCGGGGCTGGAGGCCGGTGAACGACGAGCGCTGGAATCGCTATCTGTTCGAGCGCCACAGCCGTGCGGAAATCGCGGAGTGGGCTCGCCGGCTCCGCTATTTCCGCTTCTGCCGGGCCTATGGCGGCCATGCGGGAGATGGCGACCGGCTTCTGGCGGCGATCGCACTCGCCGGCACGGTCCCGGACATCAGGGAGGTTCTCGGGATACTCGGCATCGCCGCCGATCCCGTTCCCGTCGACGCTCCTCAGCCGATCCCAGGCGTGAGCTATACGGCCGAGGCGTTCGAGCGTTTCGTCCGCATCGCGCCCGGGCCGCTGCGCATCCGGCAGCCCGGCCATGTCACCCTCGGCGGGCATACGGTTTTGGTTTATCTACATCCGGGCCGGCTCGAGCTCAGCATGAGCGATGTCGAGTCACCCTTCGAGGTCACGCAGGCCGTCATTTTGTCAGCCGAGGCCGTGGAGGCTTTTCTTCTGCCCTTGGCGAATCGCCTGATCGACCCGCCGCAGGCTGATCGCAACTGCCTAAGCCCGGCGACCTATCCGGAATTCTGGCTATAGCGTTTTGCGATTAGACGGAGTCACCAAGAATCGCAAAGACGCGTCAGAACAATGAGTTAGAGCAAATAAGCGTTCACGCTTGAACGCGCTTTGCTCTAGGATGACCGGGACTGGACGGCAGGCAATGATCTCGGGCATGGCCCGGCTTGACACCCCGTGATCCTGGCAGCAATTTGCTGCGTCCCTTCACGGAAGGCCTGCGTGCCTAAGACGCTCATCATCCTGTTGCGCTTGCGCGGGTTTCGCTACGGCAAACCCCAGATGTGGTGGCCGCCGCCACGGTGAAGCCGTGCGCGTGTCTCTCACCCCACATCACAGGATAGCTTCCCATGCAGATTGCACGATTGAGCGATCAGGCTCTCGAATTGCGCCATGACGGTGCTTCTCCCATCGTCTTTCCATTCCTTTGGCTCCGCGACAATTGCCCCACGGCCTTCGATCCGCAAACCAAGGAGAGGAACTTCGACCTTCTGTCCGTTCCTGACGACTTGAAGCCGGCCAGCGCGGAGACTTGCGACGATGAACTGGTCATTACCTGGCCGGACGGGCATGTGAGCCGCTTCGAGCAAAGCTGGCTCCTGGCACATCAGCCCGGAGTGCCTCGTCCCGATGCAGCCGCGTTACCTCGCAAGATCTGGCGGGCTGCCGACATGCCGGAACTGCCCCGCTTTTCAGGTGCGGAGATTCTCGCCGACGACAGGGTTCTCCTCGACTTTCTCGTCACCACGCAGAGCCTCGGCCTTTCATTGGTGGACGGCCTGGCCCCCGGACAAGGCCTCGACGTTGCACAGCGCATCGGCTTCCTGCGCGAGACCAATTTCGGCAAGGTCTTCGATGTCGTTTCGAAGCCCGACCCCAACAATCTCGCCTACACCGCCCAGGCGCTCGCCTTGCATACCGATCTGGCAAACCAGGAAATTCCTCCCGGCTTCCAGTTTCTGCATTGCATCGCGAATGAAGCCCAAGGCGGCGGCTCCGTCTTCGCGGACAGCTTTGCCATCGCCGAGGACTTGCGGGAGACCGACCCCGGGGCGTTCCGCGTGCTTTCGACCGTTGCCTTGCCTTTTCGCTTCCACGACCGGGCCTATGACATTCGTCTGCGCCGCCCGGTCATCACTCTGCGTCCCGATGGACGGCTCGACGAAATCCGTTACAACGCCCACTTGACGGATCTTATCGACCTGCCGGCGGACCAGCTGGGCACGTTCTATCGGGCCTACCGGGCCTTCATGAAGCGAACGCGTGACCCCGCCTTCGTCATTGCGTTGCGTCTGCGTGGTGGCGAGATGGTGGTATTCGACAACCGGCGGACGCTCCATGGGCGCGAAGCCTTCAACCCGGCGACGGGTTTCCGCCACCTGCAGGGCTGCTATGTCGACAGGGGCGAGTTCGAGAGCCGCATCCGGGTGCTCGACCGGCGGCACGACGGAGCGTCGCTTTAACGCATCGGCGGTAAAAGCCCAGACATATGACGGCGTAAGCCGCCATATGTCGCTTTCGCCGGGGCTCGGAGAGCGGCGTGTCGCGCCCTGCGCCCGTCGGCCGGAGGCGACCTCCCCCTCATGGACCATAGGCATACGCCGCAGCGACTGCCGGCGAGCTGCTTCGCGGTCCCTGGCGGATCAGAAATGTCGGGTGGTTTCAATGGCGAGAGTGGTGCCGCTTGCATGAAAATGCGCTTGCGATGCCATTGAAATTACTGCTAAATTCCGCAGCCTTGTTAGAGAATGTATGGCAGTCTCTTATGGGATGCAAGGCCAGCAAGGCGGGGTGCTTGAGGGACCTGGACGGGTAAAGGTGGCTTGCTTCAGTTAGATATTAGGTGCGGTCTCCAGGCTTAGGAGAGCCAACCCGAATAATGCTTCGCTCAGCGCTGGTAGCTAACGGCTTTCTTTCTTCGTCAGATTGGTATTTCACAGGCGCTTGCGAACATCGTGGCTGTCGATTGGCTAGCGAGAAAAGTGCATGGCGCCCAACCCCTGGATATCGCAAATCGAGTAACCAAGAAATCGATAGTCTCAAAAGGCGCTTGAGGCTGGCGCGAAATTGTGATTCTCTAAGTGTCCAAGCGAAGCGAATGCTTCGTGGGTGAGACCGGGGCCGGATTCGAACCGGCATCTTCGGGGGTGCAAGCCTGACGCATTAACCATTTTGCTACCCGGTCTTCGAATCGCCTCGCCAGAAATGGTGGGGCGATTTTCTTTTAGGCATCATGTTCCGACGTTCTATGCGTTCCATCCTCAAGGAAATCGAACTCAGGTCCGAAAACACCAGTCCCCTCGACGGCATATTGACCCCGAGCGACCCGCTGCAACCGCCCGGTTCGGACGAGATAATTCAACGCATTGTACAAGGCCTTAAGATCAACAGTCCCGCCGAGCTTCTTTTCCAAAGCCACCTGAACTTCAGGCACGGTTAACCGAGAGGCGGCTTTAGTTGCGAAAAGCTGAATTACGTTGTTTGGGAGTTCACCCAGTTGATTTTGGCTAGACGATGCCCCCTGGACTCCCTGCAACTCAGCTAGATACCGAACGCGGTCACTATCCGACACGTTATCGAGAAGGCTCTTGATCAAATCCTCAAGTCTCGAAATTCTGACTTCCGCCTCTACCTTTGATTTGCGGGCCAGACGCAATTCATCGGCCAGATGCTCGAACATTTGGCGGGTTGGATCGGTACGGTGAGCAGCCTTCGGGTTCATTCTTAATCTCTTAGCGCGAATTCAGACAAAAAGCGAGTCGGATTCGACACTTAGCTCGAAGCCGCTGCCGGCGGCGGAGGATGGGTTCGCACCGCCTCAACCCAAACGCCCCGATGCCCCAGATCCTTTTGCACCCGGAATTAAGCGCCGTTCGTATCTTGTGAATGTCACTCAAAGGGGCCTTCGCCCCACGGGCGTATCCGGCCGTTCGCAGAAGCGGAATCCACCAATGGCTCTCGCTATTTCGGGGCGGCACCTCTGGCGCGGCATCTTGAGCTTAGATTAGTCTACCTGTGCCGCCAAACCTTGCACGCGGAAATCAGGAGGATGAGCGCAAGGACTGGCAAGAGCACCGAGTGCGGCACGAGGCCAAGCAAGCGACCGCCGATGAAGGTGCCAACGATGGAGCCCGCTGCCATCACTAAGAGGAAAATCTTGTTGCGCCCAAGGACGGAGAAGCTTTGATCTCGGCTGTAGCGCGCGAAGCCCACCAGCATTGTCGGAAGGCTCACCGCGAGAGACAAGCTCCCAGCAAGTTTGATGTCCGCGCCGAAGAGCAGGATCAACGTGGGAATGAGCAGTTCACCCCCGGCAACTCCCAGCAGGGCCGCCACGATGCCGATAGCAAACCCCACGATGCCGACAACGACAATTTGCGTGGCACCGGTGAAGAGCGGCTGGCCTGCGGTTAGCTCGTGACCTACCAGGAGAATGCCAGCTATCGCCACCAAGAGAACGGCAATGACCTTGTAGAGGGTTTCGGATCGAAGCCTTGTCGCCCATCCTGCACCGAACCAAGCGCCTAAGAGGCTGCCCGCTAACAGGTTCAAGATGATTGGCCAGTGTGCAGCGATGTCACCGAAGGGCACTGTGGCGGCCCTGAAGGGTAACGCCGTGGCCACCACTACGAGGCTCATGGCCTTATTGAGGATGACCGCCTCAAGTGGCGCGAAGCTGAATAGTCCGATGAGAAGAGGGAGCCGGAACTCCGCACCACCGAGCCCGATGAGGCCCCCGAGAGCCCCGATGATTGCGCCCCCGCCGAATGCACCAGGGAGGCTTCTGGCTCGGGCCGGGGTTTGAGGCGTGGTCACGGTGTCCATGTTGCTATCTATGCGGAGATACAAGCGGGCAGGCAATACGGCAGGAAGCTAACCGACGAGCCTCAAGGTGCTCCTTGGGGCGGAATGTTTTTGCCAGAAAAATTCGTGACTGGACCTCGACGGAATTGAACGCGCGGTTCCCCCGTACGCCGGCCTAGCGGTAACGTGGACGGTACCCCGCGCGATGTCGTGCGGTTTATTGCGAGCGTGCGAGCGACCCGCTGGCAACCCTCCCTCTATTCGCCCGGTCTCTTGAGGCGCGTTAGGGGCACCTCTGCGATGAAGCATTCGCCATCCGTGCTGCTTCCCTCTCGGGTGATCAGCGCATCACTATTTGGTGCCGGCAGACGCTCGCCTACCACGACCGCCGCTCCCGCCCATCCACAATCATCGCAGACTGGTCGCTCCCAGGCGACATCTGGCATGTCCTCCTGCCACCCTTCCTGAGGCGACAGATGCGGGGAGCCACAAGCGGGGCACGCCTCGGGAACGTCACGCAGATACTTAAGCGTGTATTCCAGGACCATGCCCAGCGCGTGCTCCGTAGTGGTTTGCGCGGCCTCCGCGTCCTGCCACGTGGCGGATTTGGCATGGGTAAGCCAATTGGCGAACGTCCAAGCCTCTCCGAGTAATGTCTTCAGCAGGTGCCGACGCTCTTTCTGATGGCCACCGCTATGAAGCTCGTTGCAGATGATTTCGCTCCAGGCCCGGAAGTCTGCCCGCTTAGGTGGTGCTTCGGTGGTCCATCCTGCCACATCCTGCACAGTCGCCACGAAAGCGAGGAGAGCTTCGCGGCTCCGCATTCCGATGGCTTGATAATCCGCCACGTTTTGGGCCAGCCCCAAAGCATCGCTCAGCTCCCGCAGCCTCGCATATACCGAAGCGAACTCCCGCACGGTTGCGACTGGCACGGAGCCACGATGGGAGCGGGGAATGCGGAGGCAGAGGCCCATATGGAAAGTCACTGCGTAGTCCATGTTCGGGAATTGGTCCTGCGAGTAAAGGTTTGTGGGGTTCGTGATCACCCACCACCGGCCATCGCTAGAATGGATGTCCCAGACATCGTGACGATGGTCGATGACCGCCTCCGAATAAACCTTCTGAAGGAAATTTACGGCAGTGCCAGCCGGTGATTGCCCCAGAAAATATTCGGTGACTCTTTGCCTCTCCTCGTCCGTCGCGGGCAGCATCTGCTTTTGATCCTCATATGGAGCCACCACGAGCCTACCAGACCGCGCCACACCCCGCGAGAGCGACCGTCTCCTCAGGGTATAGCCATAGAGCGCACGGATAGTCGCGAGATAGGTCTTGTCTATCTCTTTCCGCCCCTCGCCAACCAACGCGTCTTCCAACGGGTGACATCCTCCTTCGTCACGCGGTGGGAATCATCGTGGCCCAAGTGTTTGGTGAACCGTCGCAAGCGGCCTTCCCAGGTTGAGACGGTATTGGGGGAGGGCTCCGTCTCCATTTTCCACCGGGCGAATAGATCATCAAAGCTCCGAATTGCCCCACTTGGCAGGCTAGGAGCGTTCGTAGGCGGCTTCCATGTCGGAAACCGTTGGGCTGCCTCATCGGGCCTATAGTCGCCTTCAGCGTAGCGTTGAATAGTTTGAGCAGCTTGCACCAGGGCCTTGTCTGTCTCCTCGATGAGGCGCTGGCGGCTCAGTTCATCGGGAAGCAAGCCCTCACGGATGGACACCTCATCGACAAGCGGCCCCACCCATTGATTCAGCCTTCCAGCCTGTCGGGCTTCCCGGTGAAGCCGCAGGACACTATCCCAGGCAACCGCAGAACCGGGTTCCTCAGAGCGTACACTCACGAGTTCATTATAGACGAGACCCGCAAGGGCAACGATTTGGCGCTGAGTCAGCGAGGCAGGCCCGGACCGTCCCCTTGCGGGTAGTCGGGCGGGTCATGCTAAGCACCACTGTATGGCAGTCGGGGTAGGCCAAGTCCCTGATAATCCAAAACTATCAGTGATTTCAATGGTGCGAGGTGTGGGTGGTGCCGCTTGCGTGACTCGAACACGCGACCCCATCATTACGAATGATGTGCTCTACCGGCTGAGCTAAAGCGGCGCCAACGGTCTTCAGAAGGCGATCCTTTTCGGATGCGCCGCCCTGATACAGGCAAGCACAGCGGAAGGCAAGCCCTCTCGCGCATGCGCCGTAAGTTTAGAGTCAAACTCTTGACGCGGCACAAGCTCCCGACTATAGCAACCCACACAAATTTTGGCGGGAGGTTCCGCCCCCAACAGGGGTGGCGGTTTTCTTTTTGCCCAAGCGGTCCTGTCGGCGCAAGCCGGGCAGGATTGCCGGACCCTCTTAACACCGGCAGGTCCCTGCGGATCTGCCCTGGCCCCGCCGCAGCGAGGCCGTTCCGAATCGAGAAGGATAGACCCATGTCCCGCCGTTGCTCGCTGACCGAGAAGGGCGTTCAGACCGGCCACAAGGTGAGCCATTCGAACGTGAAGACCAAGCGCAAGTTCCTGCCGAACCTGCACAACGTCACGCTGATCTCCGACGTGCTCGGCCGCTCCGTGCGCCTGCGCGTCTCGGCTGCCGGTCTGCGCACCGTCGAGCACAATGGTGGCCTCGACGCCTGGCTGATCAAGGCCTCCAACCATGAGCTTACCGCGCCGGCCCTGCGCCTGAAGCGCGAAATCGAAAAGAAAATGACGACCGCCCACTAAGGCTGGTTGCATCTCTGACTTTTCGGGCCGGGGCCTTGCGCTCCGGCCTTTTTCGTTGTCCGGGCACCTAGAGCAAAGTGCGATTTCTCCGAATCGCACTTTGCTCTCTAATTTCTTGTTTTGGCGCGTTTTCCTAATCGAAGAGTCTATCAACTTTTCCGGAAAACGCTCCAGCGCGACTGCCTTGTCTTGCGCCAGATGAGCAAAGCTTAATGTGCTCGGCCTTGACGGCGGCCCCCTGTTTCGGCGATGCAGGAGCGCCGGTTACCGGGCCCCTCTGACGGTTAGCGCAAGCATGCCGTGATGTCGGAGCCGGCTTCGATTGTTTTTTCGAAGCAAAAGGGTCCGGCGTCATGCTCGATTTCCTGTATTCCGACTTTGCCGGCCAGCCCGCCTGGATGTGGCTGGCCTTTCTCGCCTTCGTGGCGTTGCTGCTCGCCTTCGACCTCGGCGTGCTCAACCGCGACGACAAGGTGCTGAGCGTTGCCGACAGCTTCAAATTGTCGGCGGTCTATATCGCGATCGCCGTGGCTTTCGGCGGTGCCATCTGGTGGGGCATGGATACCCGCCCCGACGGCACAAGCCCGGCGCTCGACTATTTCACCGGCTATTTCATCGAGAAATCGCTGTCGATCGACAATGTCTTCGTCATCGCGCTGATCTTCCGCTACTTCGCCGTGCCGGCGGCCTACCAGTATCGCGCCCTGGTCTGGGGCATCCTGGCGGCCGTGGTGCTGCGCGGCATCATGATCGCGGCCGGCGCCAGCATCGTGCAGAGTTATGGCTGGGTGCTCTATATCTTCGCGGCCTTCCTGATCCTGACCGGCCTGCGCATGCTGGTGGCCTCGGACGACCATACCGAGTTCAAGGAGAACTGGCTGGTCCGCTTCCTGCGCCGCCACATGCGCATCAGCGAGAGCCTGCATGGCAACCGCTTCGTGGTGCGCCAGCCGGACCGTGCCACCGGCAGGAACCTGCTGCACGCCACGCCGCTGCTGCTGGCCCTGATCGTCATCAACGTCGCCGACATCGTCTTCGCCGTGGACTCGGTGCCGGCCATCCTGGCGATCACCACCGATACCTTCATCGTCTATACCGCCAACATCATGGCCATTCTCGGCCTGAGGGCGCTCTACTTCGCGCTGGCGGCGATGATCGATCGCTTCCATTACCTCAAATATGCGCTCGCCCTCGTGCTCGTCTTCATCGGCGGCAAGATCTATTGGGGCCATCTCGTCGGCAAGGTCGATCCGGCTCTCGCCCTGATCGTGACCGTTGCGATCATCGTCGGCGGCATCCTCTTTTCGCTGTGGAAGACGCGCGGCCAGGATAGGTCGAGCGTATCGTCCTGACGGCTCCCTCCCGATGACGGTAGAGAAGAAAGGCCGACTCCCGCAAAAGTTGATCTGTTTCAGCGGGAACAGACAGGTTAGACTGACGGCGTGATGATGGCTTGATCGGGTCCGTCTGCTCCTTGCGGCGCAAGGGAGCCGATCGGCGTCGCCGGGACGGGTCCTGCGATCCGTTTCGCGTCCGGGGGGAAGTAAGGCAACGACCATGCCGGACGGCATGGCCGGAATGGTTTCGTGCGATTTCTCCTCCAGGCAGGCAGCGCTTTTGAGCAATCATCATCCGAAAGCCTGCCCGCACGGCTTACCGGGCCTTGCTTTTCGGAATCGTGTTCGAACGAGGAGAACTGCGATGACGATTTCCGGCCTGAAGCTCCGTTATCTGCTGCTGGGCGCCGTGCTGGGCGCGGCCGCCCTGGCGCCATTGCCGGCCTCCGCCCAATATGGTGGCGGGGGATATGGCGGTGGCGGATACGACAGCGGCGGCTATGACGATGACGACTATGGCGGCGGTTATCGCCGGCAATATCGTCCCCGCTGCTATTATCGCGTCGTGCGGGTGTATGACGATTATTACGGGCGCTACGTCAAGCGGCGGCAGCGCGTCTGCGAACGCAGCGGCTACTAATACAGAGCGCGTTTAACCGAACACGGCTTTGCTCCACAGCATCGAGCCCGATCTCCAAACCGGGTTCGATGCGCATTTGCGATTCCGGGTGCTTCTGCCGAATTGCAAAATGCTCTAAGTCACCTTCTGCGGCACCGGGCTCGACCGTGAATGGGATCCGGTGCAGCCACGTGCCACTTGTCACGGCCCAGACACAATCCTTGGCCTATGGCATTCGGACAAGGATTGTGTTTCGTGGCTTTTCCGCCCGCGGGGCGGTTAGAGACAAGGAAGCGTCGTCATGCTGATTCACCGCCGTACCGTGCTTGCAGGCCTGGCCCTCGCCGGGCTGCGGCCGGGTGTCGCCTCGGCGATGCAGATCGTCGAGGTCGGCACCGTGCTGACCGTCACGGGGCAGACCACCGGGCAGTTGCGGGGCGAGAAACGCGCCCTTCAGGCCGGCGAGCCGGTTTTCATCGACGATATGCTGGCAACCGGCGAGGGTGCCCGGCTGGCGGCCCGGCTCGGGGATGCCACCCGCCTGTCCCTGGGCGAGCGCACCAGGGTGCGCATCGACAAGTTCCTGGTGGACCGGGGCGGGGAGCTGGTGCTGGAGCGCGGCGCCATGCTGTTCGACCGGCCCGACAACCAGCCGTCCGGTCCGCTCAATGTCACCACGCCGTTCGGCCTGATCGCCGCCCGCGGCACCAAGTTTTTCGCCGGCCCCAGCGAAGGGGTCTTCGGCGTCTTCGTCGAGCATGGTGTGGTCACCGTCGCCACCAAGGGCGGCCAGGTGACCCTCACCAATGGCCTCGGTACCAACCTCGTCAACGCCCGGCAAGCGCCGTCCGAACCGACGAGCTGGAATACGCTGCGCATCGCCCAGGCGGAAGCCTCCGTGATCGGCGGAGCTTCTATGGAGTCAGCTCCGCCAGCGGCGCTGCCTCGCGGACGACGGCCGGCACCCAAGCCTTGAAGCTCGCCCAATCGGGGCGGGCCAGGCTGAAGCGATCGATCGGCAGGGCGCCGCCGCGGGCCGGCGCATGCTGCAGGCCCGAATTGACATAGCGCAGCCCGCACTTTTCCATCACCCGCCGCGAGGCCTCGTTGATCACCCGGCATTCACCGGTGATCGAGGTGATCGGCAGCGTCGAGAAGCCATGATCGATCAGGGCCCGCGCCGCTTCCGTGGCAAGCCCCTGGCCCCAATGGGGACGGCCGAGCCAGTAGCCGATCTCCGCGACCTCCCGCTTGGGAAAACGCAGTCCGATGCAGCCGAAGAAGGCGCCGGTCTCCCTGCACTCGATGGCGAAGGCGAGCTCCTTGCCCGTCTTGCGGGCCTCGTCCTGGTAGCGCACGAAATCCGCCGCGTCGCTTTCGCCATAGGGAAAGGGCAGGCGCCCGGTCATCAGCGCCACGGCCGAATCATTGGCGAGGCGCGCCATGCTGGGCACGTCGCCCTGATGCGGCTTGCGCAGCACGAGGCGCAGGGTCTCGATCTCGATCGAGGTAACGACAGTGGCCGGGAGAGACTTGAAGGGGGGCATGATGGGCTCCTGGCAAGAAGAAGGGGCGGAAGGATTTCTCCACCGCCCCTGCGTCAACCTGGAGTCCCAAATGGGGTCTTTTCAGGTCCGCCGGTCCAGTGGAGCCGGCGGAGCTTTCAAGTCCCGCCGGGATTATTCTGCTGCTACTTTGGTCGTGGCGACGTTGACGTAAATTCGGCCGTTGGCTCGGGTGCGGAAATCCACTCGGCCGTCGGTAAGCGCAAAGAGCGTGTGATCCTTGCCCATGCCGACATTGACGCCCGGATGCCACTTCGTGCCACGCTGGCGCACGATGATGTTGCCAGCGACGACGGCTTCCGAACCGAACTTCTTCACACCCAAGCGACGACCGGCCGAATCACGACCGTTGCGCGACGAACCGCCTGCTTTTTTGTGAGCCATGGCGATAACTCCTCGAATTCTATCTACGCCGGTGCTGTGACACGGCGGTGAAATCCATCAATCGGGGGCGACAATGCCCGAAAGCCGGGCTGTTGTCGACCCCATCCGTCCGAAATCGGCTCAGAGGTCCTTGCCGGAAGCCTGCTCGGCCTGGTCGACCTTGGCGCGGGGCGGCTTGCCGTCCAGCAGTTCCTTGGCCTGGACGACCCACTCTTCGCGGGTGGCGCGGCCGCGAAGCGAGAGCTCTTCATCCCACTTGGCGATGTCGGCTTCGGTCCAGGCGGCGATGTCGTTCCAGCTGTTGATGCCGGCGGCACGCAGCTTCTTCTCGATGGTCGGGCCGATGCCCGAGATCAGCGAGAGGTTGGAGGCGTCGAGATCACCGGCCGGAACGGCGGCGGCAGCAACGGGAGCCTCGTCCTTGGCAGCCTTGGCGGCGGCCTTCTCCGACGATTTGGCGGCAGCCTTGGAAGGCTTGGCGCCACCGGTGAGGATCTCGGAGATCCGCACCACGGTCTGGTGCTGGCGATGGCCGCGCTTGCGCTTCGAATTCTGGCGGCGACGCTTCTTGAAAGCGATGACCTTGTCATCACGGTCCTGCTCGACCACTTCGGCGGCAACCGAAGCACCGGCAACCGTGGGAGTACCGAAAGTCAGGCCGGCGTCACCGCCAACGGCCAGGATTTCGGGGAATACGATGACTTCTCCAACCTTGGCATCGAGCTTCTCGATGCGGAGAACGTCGTTCTGATTGACGCGGTATTGCTTACCGCCCGTCTTGATGACCGCGAACATGTTTTTCCTCGTTCGGACCCGGCTTTCGCCCGCCTTGCCTCCCTGAAGGGGAACGCGACGGATCGGGTCCTTGCCTGAGCAAAGTCCCCGCAGCGGCCGGCTTTTCCAGTCGTTGATATTCGCCGTCCTTCCCCGCAGGAATGAACGGCCACGAAAAAAGGCACGCGGCCCAAAGGCCGCGCGCTGGCGTGGCTTATACAGCCGGGAGCCGCAGAGTCAAGGAAGTAAGGCCTATTTTCTGCAAGAGCGTCCGGCGGCCGACTGCCGGCGACCCAGTACAGCCCGCCGGCGAATAATTTCCCTCCCCATGTGTTTTCCCGACATCCATGCAAGGGAGAGACAGCATGTCCTTGAACCGATCCTCGACGCGCCGCCTGGCGGTCACTGCTCTTTCGACAGCCTTCCTGTTGGCCGCGGGTGCGGCTCTTGCCGCGGGCGGGGGCGGCGGCGGTGGCGGTTCCGGTGGGGGTGGTTCCGGCGGTGGTGCCGGTGGTGGAGGCGGCGGCAGTGGCTCCAGCGGCGGGGGCGGTGTCACCAAGGGCAAGCCGATCACCGACATGACCACCTGCCCGCGCGGGCAGGTCTGGAGCACCCGCAAGAAAGCCTGCCTCAAGCTGAAATCCGAAGCGCTGCCCGATGACGACATGGCCAATTATGCCTGGGTGCTCGCCAAGGCCGACCGCTACGACGAATCGCTGCAGGTGCTGGATCTGCTCAAGGATCCGAATACCGCCAAGGCCCTCAACTATCGCGGCTATGCCACGCGCAAGCTCGGCCGGACCGACGAGGGCATCGGCTATTATCTGAAATCGGTGGCGGCCGATCCCCACTATGCCCAGGTCCGCGAATATCTGGGCGAGGCCTATGTGATCAAGGGCCGGCTCGATCTGGCAAAACAACAGCTCGACACCATCAAGACGCTCTGCGGCACCGGCTGTGAAGAATATCAGGACCTGAACGAGGCCATCGAGAAGGGCATCTGATCGCTGCTGTTCCGCCGGAAATAGCCTCCGGCGAGAGCAACAAGCAAAGTGTGCAGACCCCTTTCCCCTCGAAGGGGTTTGAGCGGGTGTGGCCCTGCCGGTTTTCGTCGCGGTAGCCGGCGGGGCTTCACTCCCGTCCAGGTCATGCTTCCAGGCCGTTCTTCCAAGGTCGCGCCCTCTTGCAGGGCGGCGCCGGGCGACCCGTGCATTTCCGGTTGGAGAGCACCGCCAAGCCCGGCTATGACTGATGGCTGAACTATCGAGGGTGGAAGCATGTCGCGCGGCAAGGCTGAGCAGTCCGGCTCTTTGGCGGGCCCGTTCGATTTCATCGTGGTGGGAGCCGGCTCGGCCGGGTGCCTGCTGGCCAACCGGCTCTCCAGCAATCCGGCCCGCCATGTCCTGCTGCTGGAAGCGGGGCGGCCGGATAATTATCCCTGGATCCATATTCCCGTCGGCTATCTCTATTGCATCGGCAATCCGCGTACCGACTGGCTCTACCAGACCGAGGCCGAGCCGGGCCTCAACGGGCGTTCGCTGCGCTATCCGCGCGGCAAGACCCTGGGCGGCTGCTCATCCATCAACGGCATGATCTACATGCGCGGCCAGGCGCGCGACTATGACGGCTGGGCCGCCACGACCGGCGACGAGGCCTGGAACTGGGCCAACAGCCTGCCCGACTTCAAGGCGCATGAGAATCACTATCGCCTCGACGGCGGTGCCGACCCTGTCACCGGCGACAATAGCCGCTTTTCGGACATGCACGGCCATGGCGGCGAATGGCGCATCGAAAAGCAGCGCCTGCGCTGGGACATCCTCGATGCCTTCGCCGAGGCAGCGGTGCAGGCCGGCGTGCCCCGCACCGACGACTTCAACAGCGGCGACAATGAAGGCGTCGGCTATTTCGAGGTCAACCAGAAGGCCGGCTGGCGCTGGAACACCGCCAAGGCTTTCCTGCGGCCGGTGCGCTCGCGTCCCAATCTCACCGTGTGGACGCAGGCTGAGGTCGAGCGCCTGACCTTCGCGGCCGAGGATGACGGCCGCCGCCGCTGCACCGGCGTGATCTTGCGGCGCGGCGGCGAGCGCGTCGAGGTCCAGGCCAGGCGCGAGGTCGTCCTGTCGGCCGGCGCGGTCGGCTCGCCACAGATCCTGCAGCTTTCCGGCATCGGGCCGGCCGGCCTGCTGCAGTCGCATGGCATCGAGGTCGTGCATGACTTGCCGGGCGTCGGCGAGAACCTGCAGGACCATCTGCAGATAAGGGCGGTGTTCAAGATCGAGGGGGCCCGCACGCTCAACACGTTGGCGAGCAGCCTGACCGGCAAGATGGGCATCGGCCTCGAATATATGCTCCGCCGCAGCGGGCCGATGAGCATGGCGCCCTCCCAGCTCGGCGCCTTCAGCCGTTCCGACCCCGGCCGCCCCTACGCCAATCTGGAATATCATGTGCAGCCGCTCAGCCTGAACGCCTTCGGCGAGCCCCTGCACGATTTTCCGGCCTTCACGGCGAGCGTGTGCAATCTCAATCCGACCAGCCGGGGCAGCGTACGCATCCGCTCCAACCGCGCGGGCGATGCGCCGGCCATCGCGCCCAGCTATCTCTCGACGGAGGAGGACCGCAAGGTCGCCGCCGACAGCCTGCGCCATGTCCGCAACATCGTGAGCCAGAAGGCGCTGGCCCCCTACAAGCCGGTGGAATGGAAGCCGGGCATCGAGTTCCAGACCGACGAGGAACTGGCGCGCCTGGCCGGTGACATCGCCAGCACCATCTTCCACCCGGTCGGCACCACCCGGATGGGCCGGGCCGATGATCCCGAGGCGGTGGTCGACAGCCATCTGCGCGTGCGCGGCGTCGAGGGCCTGCGCGTGGTCGATGCCGGCGTGATGCCGGCGATCACCAGCGGCAACACCAATTCGCCAACGCTGATGATCGCCGAGAAGGCATCCCGCTGGATTGCTCGGGGCGAGTGAACAAGACAGGGCGGACAGGATGTCCGCGGTCCCAGCCGCGGTGGTTCAGCCGCAAATCATGACAGGCTCGCGCAAGAAACAGCACGGCTGGGACCGCGGACGTCTCGTCCGCCTCCTTCCCGATGCCGGGCTGTCTCTGCCACGACGCTGAGGCTTGCTCAAGCCGGCTGACGACAGCCTTCCAGGATCTTGCGGATTTCCGGCCGGCAGGACCCGCAATTGGTGCCGGCCTTCAAGGCCGCGCCGATCGCCTCGACGCTGTCGGCGCCGCCGCGGGCGGCCGCCTCGATGCGAGCCTCGTCGACGCCGAAACAGGCGCAGACCTGCCGGCTCGGCCGCAGGCCCGGGTCGGGTGCGCGCCCGGCCAGGATGAAACGGCGCGTGGCGGCGTCGATCCGTTCGCGGGCCAGCAGGTCCGTGGCCCAGGCTATGGCGTCCTCGTCACGGCGCGGCCCGGTCGAGAGCAGGATCTCGAGGCGATGATCGACGATCGAGGCCGAGCGGTAGAGATCGGCGGCGGGATTGCGCTGATGCAGCGGGCTCGTCCACAGATTGAGCCAGTTCGACAGCAGATCGTGCAGCGCTCCCGGCGCACGCGGGCTGGCGAAATGGACGATCTCGCCATCCGCGACCGTCATGCGGGCATGGCTGAGCCAGGCCGGCAGGGGCAGGCGGCGGCGCGAGGCGATGAAGCCCTCCGCCTGCATCGCCCAGGGCCGGATCGAGGCCGGCACCGTCTTCGAATCGGGCTGGCCGGAGACGGGGTCGGTGCGGGCATGCACGAGCGAGCCCACGCGGGCGCGCGCGGCATTGGCATCGGTCCAGTGAATCGGCGCGAAGATCGAGCCGGGCTGCTGGCTGTCGGTGACCACCACGCGTAGTTCGACCTGGCCCTGCCGGGTGCTTACGGCGGCGAAGGCGCCATCCTCCAGGCCGAAGCGCTCGGCATCGGCGGGATGCACTTCCACGAAGGGAGCGTTGCGGTGCTGGGCCAGGCGCGGGCTGAGCCCGGTGCGGGTCATGGTGTGCCAGTGGTCGCGCACCCGGCCGGTGTTGAGCAGGAGCGGATGCTCGGCGGTCGGCGGAGCCGACAGCGCCGGCGGCGCCAGCGGGACGAGGCGGGCGCAGCCATCGGCATGGGCGAAGCCGCCATCGGCGAACAGGCGCTGCGTGCCGGCATCCCGGCCCGACGGCAGCGGCCACTGCACGGGCTCCAGGGCATCATAGGCTTGGTCGGTGAGGTCGGCGAGGCCGCCGATGTCGAACAGGCGCGCGCCGTCATTCTCGAAGGCGGACAGGGCGGCATGTTCGCGGAAGATCGCGGCAGGCGAGGCGAAATCGAAGGCCTGCCCATGGCCGAGCCGTCTGGCGACCTCGCAGATCTGCCACCAGTCCGGCTGCGCCTCGCCGGGAGGCGCCAGGAAGGGCCGCTGGCGCGAGATCCGCCGCTCGGAATTGGTGACGGTGCCGTTCTTCTCGCCCCAGGCGGCCGATGGCAGCACCACGGTCGCGGCCTCGGCGAGGCCGTCGACATGGGCGCTGACCTCGGAGACGGCGAGGAAATCGAGCTGGCGCAAGGCCGAACGCATGGCGTCGGCGCGCGGCAGGCTGGCGGCCGGATTGGTGCAGAGCACCCACAGCGCGCGGATCTCGCCGCGCTCGATCGCCTCGAACATCGAGACCGCCTTGCGGCCTTCCTTCCCAGCCATTCCAGGGGCCTGCCAGAAGCGGCCGACGCGATCCACCTCGTCCGGCGAAAACCCCATATGGGCCGCGAGCTGGTTGGCGAGCCCGCCCACCTCGCGCCCGCCCATGGCGTTGGGCTGGCCGGTGAGCGAGAAGGGCCCGCAGCCGGGCCTGCCGATGCGGCCGGCGGCGAGATGGACGTTGAGGATGGCGTTGACCTTGTCGGTCCCCTGGGCCGACTGGTTGATGCCCTGGCTGAAGCAGGTGACCACGCGCGGCGTCTCGATCCACCAGTCGAGAAAGGCGGCGAGGGCCTGTTCTGTGAGGGCACAGCGGGCGGCGGCATCGGCGCGGCTGGGTGCGATCTCCCGGGCATTGGCAAGAGCGGCTTCGAACCCGTCGGTGTGGCGGGTGACATAGTTGGTGTCGACGGCGCCTCCCTCGGCGATCTCGACCAGCAGGCGGGCGAAGAGAACGGCGTCCATGCCCGGCGCCACGGCAAGATGCAGGTCGGCGCTGTCGGCCGTGACCGTCCGGCGGGGGTCGATCACCACGACGCGGGTGCCGCGCCGGGTGCGGGCCTGCTCGATGCGCTGCCAGAGCACGGGATGGCACCAGGCCGTGTTGGAGCCCGTCAGCACGACGAGATCGGCTTCATCGAGATCCTCATAGCAGCCCGGCACGATGTCGGCGCCGAAGGCGCGGCGATGGCCGGCAACGGTGGAGGCCATGCACAGGCGCGAATTGGTGTCGACATTGGCCGAACCGATGAAGCCCTTCATCAGCTTGTTGGCGACGTAATAGTCCTCGGTCAGCAATTGGCCCGAGAGATAGAGCGCCACCGCATCGGGGCCATGGCGCTCGATGGTGTCCCTGAATCCCTTGGTGACGGCATCGAGGGCGCGGTTCCAGGTGGTGCGCACGCCGTGGATGGTGGGATGGAGGAGGCGATGGCCGGTGGCCAGCGTCTCGCCGAGCGCCGCACCCTTGACGCAGAGCCGGCCCTGATTGGCGGGATGGGCGGCATCCCCGGCAATGGTGGCACCACCCTTGCCGTCGGCGGTGGCGACGACGCCACAGCCGACCCCGCAATAGGCGCAGGTGGTGCGCACGGGGGCGGGGGCATGCGTGATCGTCGAAGGATCGGGGGTGGGCATGGAGACGTTCATGGACGGGGTCTCCGGGGCCTGGATTTTAAGACGCGGATACCCTTCTCCCCTTGCGGGAGAAGGTGCCCCGAAGGGGCGGATGAGGGGAGAAACGCAACCTTGCGAGGCTTCCGCCGCCACCCCTCATCCGGCGCTTCGCGCCACCTTCTCCCGCAAGGGGAGAAGGCTGGTTGCGCCTTTTGGGGCAAGGGGTGCGTAGCGCCGCGTTTCGCCTGTATCATCGCGCCGCTCCCCCTCAATAGACGTCGGCCTGGTAGCGGCCGGCCTTTTTCAGCGAGTTGACGAAGCTGGCCGCCTCCTCGGTGGAGCGCGCGCCCCATTGCGCCACGATGTCGACCAAAGCGCGCTCCACATCGCGCGCCATGCGCTTGGCATCGCCGCAGACATAGAAATGGGCGCCCTCGGCCAGCCAGCGCCAGAGATCGGCGCCGACCTCGCGCATGCGGTCCTGCACGTAGAACTTGCCCTCGGCGTCGCGCGACCAGGCCAGCGACAGGCGGGTGAGCAGGCCGCTCTCGCGCATGGCGGCGAACTCCTCCTCATAGAAGAAATCATGGTCGCGATGCTGGTGGCCGAAGAACAGCCAGTTGCGCCCGGAGGCGCCCTCTGCCTTGCGCTCCTGCAGGAAGGCGCGGAACGGGGCGACGCCCGTGCCCGGCCCGACCATGATCACCGGGGTGTCGCCCTTCTCCGGCAGGCGGAAGCCATGGGCCTTCTGCACATAGACCTTGAGTTCCTCGCCCTCGGCGATGCGTTCGCCCAGGAAGGTGGAAGCAACGCCCAGCCGGTCGCGCGCGCCGATGCGGTAGCGCACCGTATCCACGGTCAGCGAGATCCGGCCCGGATTGGCCTTGTGCGAAGAGGAGATCGAATAGAGCCGCGGCTGCAGGGGATCGAGAGCCTCGAGGAAAGCCTCGGCGCCGGGGCGGATGCCCTGGAACTTGTAGAGCACGGCGAGCACGTCGAGCGTCGCCGCATCGCCGTCCGGGTCCTCGCCATTGGCCAGCGCCCGGGCTTTGCGGCGCAGGTCCCCGGTGCTGAGATAGGACAGGACCTGGAACAGGGTGTCGGGCGGCGTGCCGAGCGAAACGTCCTCGATCAGCCTGTTGCGCAGGCTTTTGCCATCGATCAGCGCCTCCGGGCGCGCGCCGAGCAGGGCGATGATCTGGTCGGCGAGGCCCGCCTGATTACGGGGAATCACCCCGAAACTATCGCCTGCGACATAATCGAGGCCGCTATCGGAGAGATCGAACTCGACGTGCCAGGTCGTCTTGGCGGATTTCTCGCCATTGAGCCGGCGGCGCGACAGGAAGCGTGCCGCGACCGGATTGTCGCGCGAGCGGCCGGGCAGGCCAGCAGCCGGGGGCTTGCCGACCTCGGCCTGGATATTCTCGGCCCTCGCGGCGGTGCTCGCGGGCGAAGCGATGGCGTCCTGTCCGATCTCCTGTGCCAGAGCCTTGAGCATGCGGGCGGTTTCCTTGCCGCCGGGCGCACACAAGGTGAGGCGTTCTTCCTTGCGCAGAAAGAGCGCGTTGGCATAGTCGGCGCAGTTGTAGCCGCATTGGCCGCAATCCTGCTGGGCCATTGCCGCCATCAGGCGCGGTGCCAGCGGCCTGTCCTTGGCCAAGGCAAGCCGTTCCTCGAGGCCCATGCTCGGATCGTGCCAGGGAGCCTCGTCATTGTCGGCCAAAGTGGGGCCGGCGGGTTGAGCGGAACCGGGGCTATCCGATGCCGGCAGGTCGGCAACAGCCATGCCGCCCTGGGCGGCGAGGACAGCACCGAAAAAGCCGTCGAGCCAGGCTCTCTGCTCCGGGCTGAATGGCGCGCCTTCAGGGATGAGCGAACGTTGGGGCGGGATGGCGATCATATTCATGCGCTGGCATGCTCCCTGTCGTCGACCAGGCCGCGCAGGGCCTCCGGCTCGTGCCGGCTGGTGAAGGCTTGGAAGCTCTCCGCCGGACCCTCGCGGCGCTCGAGATAGGCTCGCAGCAGCCCCTCGACCTTGCCGGCGCAATCCTCGGCCCGGATCTCCTTCCAGAGTTCACGGCCGATCCTGGCCTGGTCGCCATAACCGCCGCCGACGACGATCGAATAGCCCTCGGCCTGGTCGCCTTCCTCGTTCAGTGTCACCTTGGCGCCGATCAGGCCGATATCGCCGATATAGTGCTGGGCGCAGGAATGATGGCAGCCGGTGAGATGCACGTTGACGGGCACGTCGAGCGCAAGCCTGGCATCGACGTGATCGGCGATCTCCAGCGCGTGCTCCTTGGTGTGGGCGGCAGCAAACTTGCAGCCGGTGGCGCCGGTGCAGGCCACCAGGCCGGCGCGTAGCGAGGTCGCCTTCCAATCGAGGCCCAGAGCCTCGATCGCGGCCTTGGCGTCCTCGACCTTGCCATCCGGCACGCCGGAGATCAGCAGGTTCTGCCAGACGGTGAGCCGGACGTCGCCATCACCGAAATCACGGGCAATGGCCGCGAGCCCGCGCATCTGGGGAGCGTCCATGCGGCCGACGGGCAGAGTGACGCCGATCCAGTTCAGGCCGGGCTGGCTCTGGGAATGCACGCCGATATGGGCCAGGCGGTCGAAGGCGGGGCGCGGCTCGGCCCCGTCCTCGGACAGGCGGGTGAGTTTGCGGCCGAGCTTGGCCTCCACCGCCTCGAGATAGGCCTCGAAGCCAATGGCATCGAGGACATATTTCATGCGCGCCTTGGTGCGGTTGGTGCGGTCGCCCTTGTCGATGAACACCCGCACGATGGCATCGGCGATGGCGCAGCATTCCTCGGCCTTGCAGAACACGCCGGTCGGGCGGGCGAGGTCACGATGGCCGGTGATGCCGCCCAGGACGAGGCGGAACCAGATCTCGCCGCCGATGCGCACGGCCTGGAAGCCGATATCGTTGGTTTCCTCGAGCGTAGCGATGCGCCCGCCGCCGTCGAAGGCGACGTTGAACTTGCGCGGCAGGCCGTAGAGCGAACGGTCGTTGAGGATGTGATAGTGCCATTCGCGGGCGAGCGGCCTGGTGTCGGCCAGCTCCTGGGGATCGATGCCGGCAGTGGCCGAACCGGTGACGTTGCGGATGTTGTCGGCGCCCGAACCGCGCGAGCACAGGCCGAGATCCTGGATCGCCTCGACCACGCGGGGCGCATTGTCCGGCATCACCTCGCGGATCTGCAGATTGGCCCGGGTGGTGACATGGGCATAGCCCCCGCCCATGCGTTCGGCGACATCGGCCATGCCGGCGAACTGCCAATGGTTGAGGATGCCGTTGGGAATACGCAGCCGCACCATGTAGCTCGACTGGGCGGGCGCCACATAGAACAGGCCGAAATAGCGCCAGCGGAAATTGTCCTCGGGCTTGGGAAATGCACCGTCCTTCGCCTGGGCCTTCAGGCGGGGATAGGCGTCGAAGGGATGTTCGGCCCGCTTCCATTTCTCCTGGTCGACGAGCTTGCCGCCGGCGGCGGTCACGGCGTCCTGCGCCTGAAGATGCGTGGCGTCCGGGCCCATCGGGACCGGCGCTGCCGCAGCGGGTGCCGATTTGGCGCCGCCGACGGCCTGCATGCCGGAGACGAAACCTTCGAGATAGCGTTTCTGGTCGGAGGTGAAGTCGCCACCCATCATGCGGCCTCCCTCAGAACCCGCGAGGGGGCGGTTTCGCAGAAGGCGCGGCCGAAGATCAGGCTTTCGCGGATGGCGGAGATGTCGCTGCCGGCCCGGATCAGTTCCTTGTACCAGACGGCATCCTCGGCCTCGCCGACCATGGCGGCGCCGATGAGGCGGTTGTCCTTCAGCACCAGGCGCTTGCACAGCCCGGCGCCGCGGTCCTCCAGCAGGATGTCGTCATTGCCGTCACCGAGGAAGTCACCGGCCGAGAACACCGGAATGCCGGAGACCTTGAGATTGGTCGACAGGGCGGTGCCCTCATAGGCGGCCTTGGTGTCGCCGCCCCAGCGGCGCGCCAGCACGCGCGCCTGTTCATAGGCGGGCTCGACCAGGCCATAGACCTGGCCGCGATGCTCGGCGCATTCGCCGATGGCGTGGATGAAGGGCACCACGGTGGCAAGGCCGTCATCCACCAGGACGCCGCGGCCAACCGGCAGGTCGGCGGCCTTGGCGAGGCCGGTATTGGGGCGCACGCCCACGGCCACGACCACCATGTCGACGGGCAGGCGGGAACCGTCGGCGAAGAGGAGAGCCTGCGCCTTGTCCTCGCCCTCGACCTCCTGGGTCTGGGCATTGAGCAGGACGCGGATGCCCTTGCGCTCCACCGCGCGCTTGAGAAAGGCGGCTGTCCGTCGGTCCAGCTGGCGTTCCATCAGACGGTCCATGACGTGGACCAGGGTGACCTTGGCCCCGCCCTTGGCCAGGCCATAGGCGGCCTCGATGCCGAGCAGCCCGCCGCCGATCACGGCGATGCGGCGGTTGAGGCGGGCCGCTTCCTGCAGGGCCGGCAGGTCGGCGAAGTCGCGGAAGGTTGTCACCCCCGGCAGCGTCATGCCGGGAATCGGCAGGCGGATGGCGGAAGAGCCGGTTGCCAGCACCACCCGGTCGAAGGACAGGGCGGTGCCGTTGGCGAGGTGGGCCGTGCGGGCGGCCGGATCGAGGCCGGTGACGGTCTGTCCCGTGACCAGGCGGATGCCCTGGGCGCCATACCAGGCCTCGTCCCGCAGCGCGATGGCGTCCCGGCCGATATCGCCGGCGAGCAGCGCGGAGAGCAGCACGCGGTTGTAGCCCGGCCGCGGCTCGGCGCCGACGACGCTGGTCTCGAACCGCCCCGGTGCATGGGCGGCGAGTTCCTCGCACAGCCTGACGCTGGCCATGCCGTTGCCGATGATCAGGAGCTTTTCCGTCATGTCTCGTCCTCAGATGCGGGCCGTCGCGACGCCGTCCTGCAGGGTCCAGGTCGCGCGCCAACGGCGCTTGACCCGGGTGAGCGCGACAAGGGCGAGGACGGCGAGCGTGGCGAAGATCAGGAAGCCGGCCTGGTAGCTGCCGGTGAACTGCTTGGAGAGTCCGAGGCTTGAGGCGAGATAGAAGCCGCCGACGCCGCCCGTCATGCCGACCAGCCCGGTCATCACGCCCATTTCGGCGCGGAAGCGCTGCGGCACGAGCTGGAACACCGCGCCATTGCCCATGCCCAGAGCGAGCATGGCGACGACGAGGATACCGAGGCCGAGCCAGAGCTGGGCGAAGCCGAAGCTCACCAGGATCAGGGCGACGGCGGCGATGGCGTAGAGCGCGCTGAGAACACGGATCCCGCCGAAGCGATCGGCGACCGCGCCGCCGATGGGGCGGAACAGCGATCCGGCGAACACGCAGGCGGCCGTGCAATAGCCTGCCGTGACGGCGTCCAGCCCATACTGCGTATTGAAGTAGAAGCCGAGCGAGGAGGCGAGGCCCGAGAAGCCGCCGAAGGTGACGGCATAATAGAACATGAACCACCAGGCATCGGGCTGGCGCAGGATCGTGGCATATTCGCCGAGCGATTTAGCCGGCGGCTGGTTCGGGCTGTCCTTGGCGCAGGCGAGATAGACGGCGAGGGCGACGACCAGCGGGATGGCGGCAAGGCCGATGACATTGGTCCAGCCCACCATGGTGGCGAGCAGCGGTGCGAACAAGGCGGCGAACACCGTGCCTGAATTGCCGGCGCCCGCGATGCCCAGGGCGATGCCCTGATACTGCGGCGGATACCAGCGCGAGGCGAGGGGAAGCGCCACGGCGAAGGACGCTCCGGCCATGCCCAGGATCAGGCCGAGGAACAGCAGCTGGCTGTAGGAGCCGATGCCGACGGCCCAGAAGCCGACGAGGCCGCCGATCACCACGAGCTGCGCCAGGATGCCGGTGAGCTTGGGCCGGAGATAATCGACCAGGAAGCCGTTGACCACGCGCAGGAAGGCACCGGCGAGCACCGGCAGCGCCACCATCAGGCCCTTCTGGGCGGCATCGAGGTGAAGGTCGCTGGCGATCTGGACGGCGAGGGGCCCGAGGATCACCCAGACCATGAAGCTCATGTCGAAATAGAAGAAGGCGGCGAAGAGGGTGGGCCAGTGCCCGGCCTTGAGAAAGTCCCGCGTCTGCATCGTCGTGTTCCGCGTGCTGAATGCGCCAAAACAAAAAGCCGCCGAACCATTCCCGCCGATGAAAAGGGCAGCAGGAATCGTTCGGCGGCGCTGCCGTTTCGCGTCCATCGATGGACGCCGGGCTCTTGAGCCCAGAATCTTCAAGGAAAAGCCGCTTATCGGGCCGTCATTGACCCAGACGCGGAAAGAGACCTCTGTCTCTCATTATGTGCAGTTTAGAAGCAGGCTGCTTTTTTAGGCAAGATCAAATGTTGTGCGCCGCAGCATGGATTTGCCGATATTTTCAGCGCCAAGCAGGAAACGATGGAGTGTCGGCCTCCGGCCGACGGCTAGCCGGCCGATATGTCAGCCGGAGGCCGACACGCCGAAGGAGCGCAGATAGGCTTCGATGTCGTCGGGATCGAACAGCCTGCCGTCGAAGAAGCCATCCGGACCGAGCACCATGGTGCCGTGGCGCGAGGCGACCGGCGTCGCCTGCCGCAAGGCACCCTCGACCTTGGCGCTTGCCCGGGGCAGGTCGATGCCGGTGCCGGCGAGGGCAGCACGATAGAGGTCCGGGCGGTAGACCTGGCCAGCCCGGCGGGCCAGAGCGGCGCTGTAGTCCACCTGACCCCAGCGCACCATCTGCGAATAGAACCAGAGGGCGTGGCTGGCCCAGGGGAAGTTGGCGGCGTGGTCATGGAAGACCAGGAAATCGGGGATCTCGGTCGCGGCCTCGCGCTCGCGTCGCACCAGCCTGCCACTCAGCGCTCGGGCGATGATGGCGGGCGGCCTGTCGAGATAGACGGACGCCGCTAGAATATGGGCAAGTTCCTTGCGATTGCCGGCCTCGCCCGCCCAGCGGGCCGCGGCATGCAGGGCGCGCAGCAAAGCAGCGAGACGGTCCGGGGCGCGCTCGGCGAAATCGGCACGAAAGCCCAGCACTTTCTCGGGGCCCTGGCGCCAGAGGGTGGATTTGGTCACGGCGATCACGCCAACCCCGGCCTCGACCGCGAGGGAGTTCCAGGGTTCGCCCACGCAGAAACCGTCGATCTGGCCTTCGCTGATGGCGTCGACCATGAAGGGGGGCGGCAGGACGACCAGCCGGATATCCCTGTCGGGGTCCACGCCGGCGGCGGCCAGCCAATAACGCAGCTCGTAATTATGCCCCGAAAAGGGATGCACCACCGCGAAGGTGAGGGGAGACTGCCCCGCTGCCTGTCTTTTGACGACGACCTTGGCCAGGGCAGTGCCGATGGCGGCCGGGCCGGCGGCAAGAACTGTGCCCTCTTCCTCCATCCGGGCGAAGAGCGGCGGCGCGAGCGTGATGGCATTGCCGCCCAGGCCCAGCGAAAAGGGCGCGATCATTGGCACTTCGACATGCCCGATGCCGAGCGTGGAGGCGATCGGCATCGGCCCGAGCATATGGGCGGCATCGAAATGGCCGAGCATGACGCGATCGCGGATATTGGCCCAGGAGGTCTCGCGCGCCAGCGTGAGATCGAGGCCCTCGGCAGCGGCAAAGCCCTTTTCCCTGGCGACGACCAGGGGCGCGGCGTCGACGAGCGGAATGAAACCGAGCGTCAGGTCTGCGGCGCCATCCCTGCCCTTGTTTCTCATCGCGCATACTCCCGGATTTCGTCGCCGTCCGCGTAACCGCTCATCATCGGCCTATTTGTCCAGCAGCATGGCGGCGGTGACGAGGCTGCGTGCCACCTCGGCCACGCGCCGGCTTTCGTTCATCGCCGTGCTGCGCAGCAGGGCGTAGGCCTCCTCCTCGCTGATACCGCGCCTTTTCATGAGAATTCCTTTCGCCTTGTCGATGGTCTTACGGTCCTCCAGCGCCTGGCGCGTGCGGTCCAATTCCTCGCGCAGGCGATGAAAGGCGTTGAAGCGGCTGATGGCCATGTCGAGGATCGGCCGGACGCGCTCCTTGCGCAGGCCGTTCACCACATAGGCCGAGACGCCGGCATCGATGGCCGCCTCGGTCGCGGCCTTGTCGGATTGGTCGACGAACATCACCACCGGGCGGTGCACGCTGCGCGAGACCTGGAACATTTGCTCCAGGACGTCACGATTGGGGTTCTCCAGGTCGATGAAGATCACGTCGGGATCCGCGTCCACGACCTGCCGCAACAAGTGGCGCATCTGGGTAATGATGGTGACGCGCTGATGTCCAGCCTCGCGCAGGCCTTCCTCGATGATGGAAGCCCTCATCGCATTGTCGTCGATCAGCAGGACATGCAGGGGCGCGTCATTCATGCCCGCAATTTCAGGCGAGAGCGTCGGCGAGGCAAGGCGCGATATTAGGCAGCATGCCGGAAAGGCGGGCGTGGCGAGGCATTGCGTTCACGCATGAATTTGCGTAAAAGCGCATAATCATGCATATTAGCGCATAAATAGGCAATGGAGAAGGCTGTGGCAGATTCAATCGAGGCGGTGGTGTTCGATCTCGGTGGCGTGCTGATCGATTGGAATCCCCTCTATCTCTACCGCCGGCTTCTGCCGGACGAGGAGGCGGCCCGCCGCTTCCTCGCCGAGGTCTGCACGCCGGCGTGGAACGGCCAGTTCGATGCGGGCAAGCCATTCGCCGAAGGGGTGGCCGAGCTCTCCGCAGAATTTCCCCATCATGGCGAGCTGATCTCGGCCTTTCACACGCGCTGGCCCGAGATGCTGGGCGGTGCCATCGAGGGGACGGTCGCCATTCTGGAGGAGCTGCGCCGGGCGGAAGTGGCCCTGCATGCGATCTCGAACTGGTCGTCCGAAACCTTTCCGATCGCAGCCGAGCGCTACGCTTTCCTGTCCTATTTCGAGGTGCTGATCGTCTCGGGCGAGAGAAAACTGGCCAAGCCGGATCCGGCGATCTTCGAGCTGTTCCTGCAGGAAACGGGCCTGTCGGCCACCGCCTGCGTCTTCATCGACGACAATGCGGAGAATATCGCCACAGCCTCACGTCTCGGCTTCAAGGCGATCCGCTTCCGCGACCCCGAAACCCTGCGCCGCGACCTGGGTGCCCTGGGGCTGCTGAGCGCGCAATCCGCCGTGTGACGGGTCTTGCCGGATCTGAACTGAAAACCACCACCTTGCTCGCCTCTGTCGCCAAGGCCCCACCAAAATCAGGGAAGGCACATTTAGCCAACTTTTCCCGGCAATGTTCCAGGGGCTCTCAGCGCCAGCCCGACGTACGCTCGACGGCGGTGCGGAAGCGCCCGCGCCAGCGCTCGCGGGGCGCATCCCTGGGCTCGTACAATTTCCGGTTCGAAGCCGAGACGGCCGGTATCTCCACCCCGATGCCGAGGGCCGCGAGCTGGGCCGTGCCCAAGGCCGTGGTCTCGTCGAAATCCGACAAGGCGACGGCCTTGCCGGCGCTGTCGGCCAGGAACTGGCAGAAATAGGGGCTGCGCGACAAGCCGCCATCGATGGCGATCACATCGCCCGTCTGCACCTCGGCCTCCATGGCCGCCAGGATGTCGCAGGTGAGCAGCGCGATGCCTTCGAGCAGGGCCTGACGCAGATCCGCGAAATCGGAGGCCGGTGTCAGGCCAATGATGACGGGGGCGGCGGTGCGGTCCCAATGCGGGCAGGCGAGGCCTGAAAAGGCCGGCACGAAGACGAGTCCGCGCTCGATTGCCGGCGGCCGCCGGAATTGATGGAAATCGTCGACGCCGCTGGCGACCCCGGTCTTGATCGCCCATTCGATGCTCGAGCCGACATCATAGACGCCGCCGTCGAGGGCATAGGTCGGGCGATCGCCGATATGCCACGCCACCGTCGGCAGGAGGCCGCCGGTCAGGGCGGGCGCCTTGGGAATTGTCGAGGTGACGGCCAGGCAGAAGGCGCCCGTGCCGAAGGTGATCTTGAGGTCGCCGGCGCGGCGGCAGCGGTGGCCGTAGAGGGAGGCCTGCTGGTCGACCAGCGAGGCGGTGATCGGGCCGGTCTGCGTCTTCCCGAAAGCCGCCACGGTCTGCCGGATCGGCGGTAGGCTGTCGAGGGGCACGCCGAACAGGGCGCAGAGTTCCTCGTCCCACGCCCCGGTTGCCAGATTCATCAGCGAGGTGCGGGAAGCCGTGGTCGCGTCCGTGGCGAATTCCCCCGTCAGGCGCTGCAGGAAGAAGGCATCGGTGGTGCCAAGGCGCAGCCGTCCCGCAGCGCGGGCCTGGGCGACCTCCGGCAGGTTGTCGAGCATCCAGCGGAATTTGGTGGCGGAGAAATAGGGGTCGAGCGGCAGGCCCGCCCGTTCCAGCACGGCAGCGGCCTTGCCGGCGGCCCGCAGTCCTTCGACCATATCCGCCGTGCGGCCGTCCTGCCAGACGATCACCGGCGAGAGAGGCTTGCCGGTTTCCGCGTCCCAGGCCAGGCAGCTTTCCCCCTGGTTGGAAAGGCCGATCGCCGCCGCCGGGCCGGCTGCTTCCAGGCAGATCCGGATATTGGCCAGCAATTCTTCCGGATCATGCTCGACCCAGCCCGGATGGGGATGGCGCTGGCCATGCCGGATCGCCTTGACGATGGCGATGGCGCCGTCCTCGCCCACCAGGAGGGACCGGGTGGAGGTCGTGCCTTGGTCGATTGCCACGATATTTGCCATCGAGAACTGCTCCTATGGCGCTTTGCTCTGGACCACTTGCAATGTCAGCTCGGCCGCTGCGGGCGGAATGGCGAGACGCGCGGTGGGAATCAGGATTCGCCGTTCCGGCCCGGAGGCGATGGCCCGCGACCACAGCACGGCGCCGCTGGCCGAAAGGATGAGGGTCCCTCTCAGCCGTTCCGACAGACGCAACTGGAGTTCCGGCAAGGCGCGCGGCAGATCGGCGTGCCCGATTCCCCTGCGATCGATTTCCTGGGGTAGGACCAGCTTGATGCCCGCCCCGATACGCAGGGGAATCGTGGCTTGGCGGGCAGGCAGCCCGCTTTCGAGGTCGTGCGCGATGCTGCCGGCGATGCGTCGCGCCTCCGCCCAGCACCAGCCGGCGGTCTCCACCGGCCGCAGCAGATTGCCGGCGGCGAAGATCGCACCGTCACGGGTGCGGCCGAAGGCATCGACGACAGGGCCGCCGCTGCCCGCGTCGATGGGCAGACCCGCCAGGCGGGCCAGGGCCGATTCCGGCGTGAAGGCGCCGGTGAACAGCACGCCGTCGCAGCCGATGCTGCGGTCTCCCGCTTCCGAGCGCACGACGACCTCCTGCACCCGGCCCTTGCCGCTGATCGTGCCGATCTCGCTGCGATAATGCACGGGAATGCCGAGCAGGCGCGGCAACAGCCCGAAGGGGAAGCGGGCCGTCGGGCGGGCGTTCGGCTCGATCATCGCGGCTGGCCGGATGCCGCCCGACAGGCAGGTGAGGATAGCCGACATCGCCACCAGTTCGGTGCCGACGATCACCGGCCGGCGGAAGGGCGCGAGCTTTTCCAGATGCACATAGGCCTGCAGCGCCGCCGTGTTGAGAATGCCGAGCGGGCGCTCGCCCGATACCAGCCGCGCGGCCCGCGAGGCCTCGCGCGTGCCGGTGGCGAGCAGGATGCGCCTCGGCCTGAACTCGATGGGTCCGTCGGGCGACACCGCTTTCACCGCGCCGTCCTGGACCGAGAGCACGGAGTGGCGGGTGAGGATCTCGACTCCCCGGTCCTTCGCCCGGGCCTCGAGCCGGGCGGCATAGCGCGTGCCCGAGAGGATGCGGCGGAACTCGCGCATGCCGAAGGGCGAGTGGCCGCAATGACGCGGAATGCCGCCCACGACCGTGTCGCGTTCGAGCAGCACGACCCTGCCCACACCCAGCTCCCTGAGCGTCGTCGCCGCCGACAGGCCGGCGGGGCCGCCGCCGACCACGAGAACATCCGGCGCCATCGTCTCGGCCGCACTCATCGCGCCGCTCCGCTGTCGAGGGGTACGGCAAAACGGCCCTGTGTCAGGCTTGCCAGCCTGGCGCTGCAGTTGAAGCCCTGGCAGCGCCCCATGGCGCAACGGGTGCGGCGCTTCAGGCCTCCGAAATCGCGGGCGGCCAGCGGACGCGACAAGGCGACCTCGATCTCGCGCTTCGTCACCAGCTCGCAGTGGCAGATGATTTCCCCATAGCCCGGCCGGCCATAGTCGCGCGGCAGATGCTCGGCGAGATTGGGAACCGGAGAGGCAGAAGCTGGCGGGACCGGCGCGATGGTGCCTCCTGCCTCCTGGTAAAGCCTCAGTACGTGGCGGGCGATGCCGAGCGAGGCGGACAGGCCGGTCGAACGGATGCCGCCGACGCTGATCCAGTTGCGCTCGGCATAGGCGTCGATGCGATAGTCCTTCTTTTCCGTGGCGGGCCGCAGGCCGGCATAGCAGGCGGTCACCGGCATGCCGGCCAGGGCCGGCAGGATCTCGATGCCGCGGCGGATCAGGGCCTCGAGCGCGCCGCGGTCGACATCGGCCCGGTCGCGCTCCTGCTGTTCCTCGGCGGTGGGACCGACGAGCAAATTGCCGAAGACGGTGCGCGTGACCACCACACCCTTGGTGCGCTCATTGGGCACCGGCAGGATGATGGCCGAAGCCAGCCTGTAGGCCGCCTTGTCGAACACCACGAACTGGCCCTTGCGCGGACGGATCTCGAAGGCGCTGTGGCCGAGCAGCGCCTTGTCGATCTCGTCGCCATGATTGCCGGCGCAATTGATCACGCTCGAGGCCTCGACAGGCCCGGCCGTGGTTTCGAGGCGCCACAGCAGGCCATTGAACTGGCCGCCGGTGACGCGCGTGCCGCGCAGGACGGTCGCGCCATGCGCCATGGCCTGCTCGACATAGGCGAGGAAAGGGCTCCAGGGATCGATCAGCGCCTCGTCCGGCACGAAAAGGGCGGCGCGCGCCGATTCGGACAGGCCCGGTTCCCTGGCGTGCAGCTCCGCCCGGCCGATCACAGCCACATTGTCGATGCCGTTCTCCAACGCCTTGGCGCGGATGCCTTCGAGGCCGGCTTCCTCGCTTTCGTCCCAGGCGACGACGAGGGCGCCACTGCGCAGGAGCGGCAGTCCGAGCGCCTGGTGGATCTCGCGATACTCGGCATAGCCGTCGCGGATGCAAGCGTGTTCCAGACTGCCGGGCGGGGCGTCGAAACCCGTATGCAATATGGCGCTGTTGGCCTTGCTGGCGCCGGACAGGATATCACCGCCGGCTTCGATCAGGGTGACGGCGAGCCCTTCCAGCGCAAAGCGTCGGGCGATCGCGCAACCCACGACCCCTGCGCCGATGATGGCGACATCGCTGACCATTATGCCGTCTTCCCCGCAGGCCGCCGGGCGCGAGCCTGTCGTGCCATCTCAGCAAATTCGCGGCTGCTTCGCTACTGGCTGGAGGTACTATCACCCCTCATGAAGATTGACACCTATTTGATGTGGCGGGCTGCGGCACGACCGAGGTTCGCCAGGTCTATGCCGAAGCCATGGCAGCATCCATCTGCCGGACCTGCCTGAGCGTGCTTGCCCAGCGGTGAAGCTGCCCGACCAGCACGTCCATGGCCTGGCTGGCCTCGGGGCCGGGGATGAGGCGGCCCTCGCCATCGATTGCCCGCCAGGCATTGGCAAGGCTCACGCAGTCGCGCAGGGCGATCGCATGCAGCTCGGCGAAGACCAGCCTCAATTGCTCGACCGCCCGCAATCCGCCGGAAATGCCGCCATAGGAGACGAAGGCGACCGGCTTTTCGGCCCATTCACGGCTGGCGGCGTCGATGATCAGTTTGGCGGCGGCCGTATAGCCGTGATTGTATTCCGGCGTCACCAGGACGAAGCAGTCGGCCTCGGCCAGCCGGCCGCGCAGTGCCTGTCTGGCCGGGCAATCCTCCTGGTGCAGCAGCGCCGGCAGGTCCAATTGCTGCGGATCGATGATGTCGATGTCGAATTGCCGGGTGCGGGCAATCCGCGAATGGGTCCATCGGGCGACGGTGTCGCAGAAGCGGCCGCGGCGGCTGCTGCCATGGATCAGGCCGAGGCGCAGGGGCTGCCCGCTCATGCCGGCCTCCCCTGGCTTTCCGGCTCAACGCAGCGAAAGCCGGAATATTTCGCGTTTTCGGATCGCTCGGTCGCTCGAATTGTCATCAAACTCAGCCTCCAATGGAAGGAAGAGTTCTTCTACAAGTTCAAGTGAACTTGAGATCAAGCGATAAATATGCTTTCATGCCGGCATGGATCCGACCCTTACCATCAATCAGATTTCACGCCGGTCGGGCGTCGCGGCGTCGGCCCTGCGCTATTATGAGGAGCGTGGCCTGATCCGGGCCGAACGCGCCGGTTCGGGGCATCGGCGCTTTCCGCGTTCGACGCTCAGGCGCATCGCCTTCATCGTTTTCGCCCAGCGCCTGGGCATGTCGCTGGAGGAGATCGGGCAGGAACTCGCGAGGCTGCCCACCGATCACGTCCCGGGCGGCGAGGATTGGGCGCAATTGTCCCAGCCCTGGACCGAGCGGATCGATGCCAGGATCGCCGAGCTTCAGCGGTTGAAGAGCGGACTCACGCGCTGCATCAGCTGCGGCTGCCTGTCGCTGGAATTCTGCCAGCTCGCCAATCCGGACGATCGCGCCGGCCGGCTCGGCCCCGGCCCGCGTTATTGGGTCACGACGCGCCACAATTGAGGCCATCGGAGCGTTTTCCGGAAAAGCCGGCCGGTTTTTCGATTGGAAAACGCGTCAAACAAAAAGCTGGAGAGCAAAGCGCGTTCAAGCATGAACGCTTATTTGCTCCAGCTCATTGTTCTGACGCGTCTTTGCGATTCTTGGTGGCTCCGTCTAATCGCAAAACGCTCTAGTCAGCAGGCATCGCCAGGGATCATCCCGCCGATAGCCATTGTCCGCGAGCAATCGAAGCGCCGCCTCTGTCGGGCCCGGCTTGGCGCGGGCATGGCACAGTTCGAGCCAAGCCGGTCCGCTTATTGACGGACGAAGCCTTACTCCATGCCGAGGGCCTGGAGGTAGAGCTCCAGGATGGCATCTTCTTCGGCGCGCTCGGCAGCCGGCTTTTTGCGCAGGGATACGATCTTGCGCAGGATGGCGACATCGAAGCCGTTGGCCTTGGCCTCGCCATAGACTTCCTTGATGTCGTCGGCGATCGCCTTCTTGTCCTCTTCGAGACGTTCGATGCGCTCGATGATCGACTTGAGCTGGTCCGCGGCGACCGATGTTGCGTCCGTCATTGCTTACTCCTGAGACAAATTTGGGGGCGGATGTGGCTGATAAAGCCGAGTCGGGTCAAGTCCCACCGCATTTCGCACCCTGACGGAGCCGCCGAGAATCGCAAAGGCGCCTTGAAACCAGGGTCCAGAGTTTCCGACAAAGGTTAGGGATTTCCTCACCGCCCCTCATCGGTGCGAGGGCTGGGCCAGAGGTCCTGTGCGCGATCCCCAATGCTCGATGCGCCGGATGGCGGGATCGATGATCAGGGGCGACAGGGCGCGGGCGATGCGGTCGGCCCAATCCTCGGCGCCCTCCTGGGTGCCGATCAGGTCCTGTCGCAATTCGATCAGGGCATGGGGCAGGCCACGCAGCGTGGCGTGCTGATAGAGCGTGTCGCCTTCAAGGGCGCCGTCATAGGGTTCATTATCGCCCACCACCAGGGCGGGGTCGCGCCTGAAGGCCTCGATCATTGGTCTGGCGATGCGCGGATCCTTGTCCCAGAGCAAGGTGACGTGCCAGGGGCGTGGCACGCCGCGCCAGACCGGCGTGAAGGAATGCACCGAAAACAGCACCGGCACGATGCCGCGGGCGAGCTTGTCGTTCACGAGATCGCCGATCGCCCGATGATAGGGGCGGTGGAAGCGTTCGATCCGCCGGGCGATCTCGGCATGATCGACCCGGGCATTGCCGGGCACCAGGGCGCCGTCGGACAGGCGCATCACCAATGTGGGATCGTCGGCACCGCGATTGGGATCGATCAGCAGGCGCGAAAAGCGGGTGAGCAAGGCAGGAGCCCTCAGCCGCGCCGACAGGGCCAGCGTAACCGCCCGTGCACCGATATCGTAGCCGATATGACGCTCGAGCTGCGCCGGCGGCAGGCCCAGCGTGCCATATTCGGCGGGCAGGGCGTTGGAGGCGTGGTCGCATAGCAGGATGAGACCGGAGTCGGGCTGGCCATCCAGCCTTTCGATGGGCGAAAAATCGGACTGCAAGGGAGATGCTGACATTGTGGTATCGAAGCAGGCAGCATAAAGACGTGGCGGAGCTGGCGCCACCGCCAATGCGCCTTTCCCGCCCGTGTTTTCTCCCGGCGGGCGTGAGAACCAACCCTTCGAAGGCGACTTGCCGGCAGCATTGATTCGCCAGGAACCGTGATCGGATGACCACTGCAGCCCAGTCCGCAGCCCCGGCGCCAAGCGCCTTCTGGCCTGCTTTTGCCGCGCTGATCGCCGGTGCCATAGCGATGGGCATTTCGCCGATCCTGGTGAGGCTGACGGATGTCGGGCCCTTCGCCAGCGCCTTCTACCGGGTACTGCTGGCGCTGCCGGTGCTCTATGCCTGGATGCGCATCGAAGAAAGCAAGGCGGGCGCGCCGGACACCGGCCCCGCCTTCTCCCTGCCGGTGATCGCCACCGGCGTGTTCTTTGCCGCCGACCTCTTCTTCTGGCATCTCGCCATCACCAATACCACGGTGGCCAACGCCACTTTCTTCGCCACCATGGCGCCGTTGTGGGTGGTGGTCCTGGGATGGCTGGTCTATCGGCGCAAGGCGAGCCGTGCCGCGCTGATCGGCCTCGGCCTGTGCCTGCTGGGCGGGCTGGCGCTGGTCGCCCAATCGCTCGGCTTGGCGCCTGGCCATCTCGTCGGCGACGGCTTCGCCGGGGTGACGGGCCTCTTCTTCGGCGCCTATTTCCTGGCGGTGGAGAAGGCGAGGCTTCGCCACCGCGCCGCGCGACTCACTTTCTATATGTCGGTGGTGACCGTGGTGATTCTGGCCGGGGCCGCGCTGTGGGCCACGCAGACCCTGGGCCAGCGCTTCCTGCCGGCCGGAGCGACGGGCTGGCTCGTCCTGATCGCTCTCGCCTGGGTTAGCCATGCCGGCGGACAGGGGCTGCTGTCGGTCGCGCTCGGCTCGCTGCCGGTGGTGTTCTCTTCGCTGGTGATCTTCCTGGAGGCGGTGGCGGCAGCGGCGCTCGGGTGGCTGATCCTGGACGAGCCGGTCTCCCTGCTGCAGGCGCTCGGCGGCCTGATCATCATCGCCGGCATCTGGGTCTCGCGCCCGCGACAGGCCTGAGGAAGGCGCCGGGACAGGAATTCAGGGGGCGGCAACAAGATTTACGCCTTCTTGCCGCCTTTCTTGCGTCCGAACGAAACCTTAGCCATGGTCCATCACTGCTTCTAGGTCGAATCGCTCCGGATGATCTCTTCCTCTCTTCGTCTCCCGTTTGCTGCAGCCGTAATCTGCGTAGCGCCGTTGCTTGCAGCCAGCCCGGCCATGGCCGATTTCCGCCTGTGCAACAATACGTCGAGCCGGGTGGGCGTCGCCGTCGGCTATCGCGACAAGCAGGGCTGGCTCACCGAGGGCTGGTGGAACGTCGCGGCACGCAGCTGCGAGTCCATCCTGAAGGGTCCGTTGGCAGCACGGTTCTATTATGTCTATGCGGTCGACTACGACCAGGGCGGGGAATGGAGCGGCAACGCCTTCATGTGCTCGCGCGACAAGGAATTCACCATTCGCGGTTTCGAGAACTGCCTGGCGCGCGGCTATAACCGCACCGGCTATTTCGAGATCGACACCGGCGAGCAGAAGGCCTGGACGGTCCAGCTTTCCGAGCAGGCCCAGAACGGGGCGAAGCCCAAATCGAACGCTCCGGCCGACACCCCGCCCGCGCAGGGGCCTTCGGCTCCCGCGGCGCCGGCGCCCGCCGTTCCGCCTGCTTCCGGTGCGGCGCCTGCTCCGGCCAATCCGCCGACCGTGACCACGCCGCCGGTGGTCTCGCCCGCGACGCCGTCGCCGATGACGCCGCAGGACGCGCCGGCTCCCGCTGCGCCGGCGCAGCCTCCCAGCGAAGGCGCGCCGCCGCCGAACCCGCCAAGCCCCGTTCCGCCGACTCCCGACAAGCCGCCGCAGGATGCGGCTCCACCGCAGCCCGGCGCCGACGGACCTCCCCCTGCGGAAGGCACGCCAGCCACGCCCGCCCCCCCTCTGCCGCCGGAGCGACCGACCTCGGCACCCTAGAAGCTGTTACGGACCATGGATGGGGTTTCGACGTGTCCTTGCGATCCGGGGTGATTTCACTCACTTGCAAAACGCCATGGGCGAATTAGCGGGCCAGCGTGGCATTTATGTCACTTAACTGGCGTGAAAATCGGACTAGAGTGCCATCTCATCCTTGCGGATGCGCTGCATCAGCGCGCCGAGATCCGCGCAAAATACCAAGACAAGAAAGAAACAGTCGTATGCGACGCCAGCGAAAAGTAAAAATTCTCGCCACCTTGGGTCCTGCCTCGTCGTCGCGGGAGATGATCGCCCATTTGTTCCGCGCCGGTGCGGACCTGTTCCGCATCAATATGAGCCACACCTCGCATGACCGCATGCGTGAAATGGTCGGCCTGATCCGTGACGTCGAAAAGGAATGCGGCCGGCCGATCGGCATCCTGCTCGACCTCCAGGGCCCCAAGCTGCGGATCGGCGAATTCGCCGGTGGCGCTGTGCAACTGGTCAATGGAACCAGCTTTACCCTCGATTCGGACCCGGCGCCGGGCGACGCCAGCCGGGTCTACCTGCCCCATCCGGAAATCCTGTCGGCCCTGCGGCCCGGCCATACGCTGCTGCTCGACGACGGCAAGGTGCGGCTCAAGACCACCGAGGCAACCGGCGACCGCGCCGTCACCGAGGTCGTCGTCGGCGGCAAGATGTCGAACCGCAAGGGCGTTTCCCTGCCCGACACCGAAATCGCCGTCTCGGCGATGACGCCCAAGGACCATGCTGACCTGGAGGCCGGACTTGGCGCCGGCGTCGACATCGTCGCCCTCTCCTTCGTGCAGCGTCCCGAGGATATTCTGGAGGCGCGCGAGATCATCCAGGGCCGCGCCTTGGTGATGTCCAAGATCGAAAAGCCGCAGGCCATCCTGCGTCTCGACGAGATCTTCGAAGCCTCCGATGCCCTGATGGTGGCGCGCGGCGACCTTGGCGTCGAACTGCCGCTCGAAAAGGTGCCGGGCCTGCAGAAGCGCATCGTGCGCGGTGCGCGCAAGCTCGGCAAGCCGGTCGTGGTGGCCACCCAGATGCTGGAATCGATGATCACCTCCCCCGTGCCGACGCGCGCCGAAGTCTCGGACGTGGCCACGGCCGTCTATGAGGGCGCCGATGCCGTGATGCTCTCGGCCGAAAGCGCCGCCGGTGAATTTCCGCGCGAGGCGGTGGCGACGATGAACCGCATCGCCGAGGAGGTGGAGCGAGACGCCCTGCACCGTACCATCATCAACGCTCAGCGCAGCGAGCCCGAGCAGACCGGTGCCGACGCCATTGCGGCGGCCGCGCGCACCATTTCCGAAACGCTCGACCTCTCCGCCCTGATCGCCTGGACGGCCTCGGGCTCGACCGGTATCCGTATCGCCCGCGAACGTGCCGAGAAGCCTCTGCTGGCGCTGACGCCCAATGTCGGCACGGCGCGCCGGCTTGCCCTGGTCTGGGGCGTGCATGCCGTGCTTACCGACGATGCCCGCGACATCAACGACATGGTCGACCGCGCCTGCCGCCATGCCTCGCAGGACGGCTTCGCGCAAACCGGCCAGCGTGTGCTGATCATGGCGGGCATACCTTTCGGCACGCCGGGCGCGACCAATATGGTGCGCATCGCCGTGATCGGCGCCGACGGTGGCGAAGGACCCTGATCGTCCCATTGCGACGATTTTGCGGACAAATTAGCCGACAATAAAATTGCCGGCTAATATTTTTTATTCTGGTTTAAAGCCAAGAAATTCAACCAAAAGTCCGCAATAGAAGGGGGAAGCGTCGGCCGGGCCCACCTCGGGTTGCGGTGCTTGCGGAAAGCAGCGACTCCGGATTTGCCTTTAAATAGGCAGCTAACTATTGCGCAGCCTGTCGCATCGAGTGGAGCTCGTCGGCTGCCTGGGCGACGCGGCCGATCTCCTCCAGCACCACCTGTTTGGCCGTGTAATGGATCTGATGGCCACCGCCGGGAACCAGGACCAGCCGGGACCCCTGCACCTGCCGGTGCAGCGCCTCGGCATGGATGCTGGTCGACACCACGTGATCGGCCGGATCGGCAATGATGGCGGTGGGGACCGTGATCCCGTGATAGCGGAGAGACTGGACCATCAGGCAGGCCTTGAGGGCAGCGACATCCTGCCCGTTCCAGCGGAACTCGTTCGGCCGCAGCACCAAGGCGGCGCTGGCCTTGCGGACATAGTCGGCCGGTGCCTTACCCGGACGGAAGGAATCGTCGACCGCCTTCTTCAGGCCCCAGCTGCCGACCGGGGTCATCACGGTGTGCACGAAGAGCCGCCCGAGCGCCGGCAGGGCGGCGAGACGGTAATACCAGTTGATGCCGCCCGGCCAGGGGTGGGTAGCCCCGGCCAGCACCACCAGACCGGCGACCCGATCCTTGTGTTCGACGGCCAACAATGTGGCGAGCGAGCCGGCGAGGGAATGGCCGACGACGATGAAGCGATCGATCCCATGCGTGTCCAGGGCGGCCATCACCAGCTTGGCCTGCGCCGCGGTGGCGGCATCGCGACTGCCGTTCGGCCGGTCGCTCCAGCCATGTCCGGGCCGGTCCACCGCGATCACCCGGCGCTGGCGCGCCAGGTCCTCGCCGATGCCGTGGACAATGTCGCGGGCATTGGAGGTGGCGCCATGCAGGAGCAGGACCGGCAGTCTCTCGCTGCCATGGCCGGTCCCGAGATCGATCAGGTGCAGCCGTCCGCCGGGCACGGGCACGAAGACCCCTTCGGGCGGATTTTCCTCGGCAATGCGGGCGGCGATGACATTGGTGGCCTGGATGGCTCCGAGCACATGGGCAAGGAGGAGGATGCCGATAAAGAGCAGAAAGAGGGTCAATCGCGGCCTTTTGGCGTGCTGGTATCGCTAGGAGATATGCTTCTAGCCGTTTTGCCGTGAGGTCGAAAGTCCCCCGGGATCGCAAGATTCCAGCCTATGGGTGCCAGCTTTCCGGCAAGGACGCAGGAGCATGGAGGGTCGATCTCCAGATCGACCATCTCTAGTGTGTTGCGATCAGACAGAGTCACCAAGAATCGCAAAGACGTTGAACAATGAGTTAGAGAAAATAAGCGTTCACGCTCGAACAGGCTTTGCTCTAGGAAAGGTCATGCTTGATTGTGGGCGAAGACGGTCGATCTGGAGATCGACCCTCCAATATTATGGCCGGTCGCCAAGCTGTCCGGCGAGCATCTCGTATGCTGCTTTACAAGCACCGTCCCCCAGGCCGGCCGAAGCTTGCTGTCCCGGAGCCTTAGATATCGCGTCCTTCGACTTCGGACTTGAGCTCGTCCATCATCTTGCGCGCGCCGGAGATATGAGGATTGATCGCCAGCGCATGTTTGAGTGCCTCATAGGCATTCTTCTTGTCGCCCAGGTCGACCAGCATCATGGCCAGCCCGTTCCAGGCGCCATATTCGCGCGGATTGCGCCTGAGCGTCTCGGCGACGTCGGCGATCGAGCGGGCATAGTCCTTTTTCAGGTAATAGGCGGTGGCGCGTTTGTTCCAGGCCTCGGCGTAATCGGGCTTGAGATGGATGACGGCATTCAGGATCTTGATGGCCTTGTCGGTATTCGAGGCTTTGATCGCCGTCAGCGCCCGGTCCATCAAGAGGTCGGTGGTATCGCTGCCCGAGCGCAGCTCCACCCGTTCGATAGCAAGGGCGATGTTGTCGGCTTCCTTTTCCGACTGGGCCTTGGCAAGGCGTTCATAGAGGCGGTCGAGCTCGGGATCGCCGGCCGGCCTGGCGTCGGCCAAAGCGGCGGCGGGGGCGGCAAGCATGCCGATCAGGGCCAGAATCGCGATTCTCATGCCTGGATAGTGGCGCGAGATTGTGGCGGATTCAAAGACAAAAACCCGGCCGCATCGCTGCGGCCGGGTTCAAACGCGGCAGACCCGAAAATTCGGCGCGAAATCAGCCCTGGCGGGCCTTGTAGCGCTTCTGGGTCTTGTTGATGATGTAGACGCGGCCCTTGCGGCGGACCAGCTGATTGTCGCGGTGGCGCGTACGCAGCGACTTGAGCGAATTGCGGATCTTCATGATTCCCGTGCCTCAGATTGGAGCACGCGAGAAGACGCAAGAGCTCCCAAATTCGAAAGATGCGGGGTTCTAGCGACGAGGGGGCCGGATGTCAACGGCGGAAGTGATACATCAGGGCTCCGAATTCGGGTTGACGACCTCGCCGGAAGGCAAGTTCCGAATGTATGCGCATTGCCCGTTCCTGGAAACACGGCATTCGCGGCATAGGAAGAAAGGGCAAGATGCCCGCGCATCCGGAAGTCCCTCGCGCCACAATGCGTCCGGGATGATCGACAGGCTTTCACCCGATCGCCTTGCAACGCCACCCCTATGCCAGTGCTGCAGCATTGGTTAAGACTGCGCGCCGACCGGGCATTGCCGCCACCACCGAACGGGACATTTCCTTGCACGCACCCGCCCCGACTTCCCTTCTCGACCGCTACCTCGCCCTCGTCGCCGCCGGCGGGCTCGAACGCGATGCGGCCCAGGAGGCGGTCCTCGCCCGCCTGCAGGGCGTTCTGGACGAGTTGGGCGAGATGCCCGCAGCACGCAAGCCCGGCGCCCTCGGCTGGCTGTTCGGGCGTGCCAAGCCCAGACCGGCGCCGAAGGGGCTCTATATCTGGGGCGAGGTCGGGCGCGGCAAGACCATGCTGATGGATCTGTTCCACGAGGCGGTGCCGGCCGGCATCAGCCATCGCCGCGTGCACTTCAATGCCTTCATGAACGACGTGCATGAGCGCATCTTCCATTATCGCAGCGAGATCCGGGCAGGGCGGGTCAAGGGCGATGATCCGATCGGCCCGGTGGCCGAGATATTGGCCAAAGAGGCCAAGCTCCTGTGCTTCGACGAATTCTCCGTCACCGACATTGCCGATGCCATGATTCTCGGCCGTCTCTTCACCCAGCTGTTCGCGCATGGCGTGGTGGTGGTCGCCACCTCCAACGTGGTGCCCGACCGGCTCTATGAGGATGGCCTGAACCGCGCCCTATTCCTGCCCTTCATCGCGCTGCTGCAGCAGCATATGGAGGTGGTGAAGCTGGAGGCGCGCACCGATTATCGCCTGGAGAAGCTTTCGGGCGGGGAGACCTATCTCGTCGGCAGCGGGCCCGGGGTCCGCGCCGGTATGGATGCGGCCTTCGAGCGCCTTACGGGAAGGAAAGAGGGCCTGCCGCTGGTGCTGACCGTCAAGGGCCGTGCCCTGAAAGTGCCGCAGGCCGCCATGGGCGTCGCCCGTTTCTCCTTCGCCGAACTTTGCGGCCAGCCTCTGGGTTCGGCCGACTATCTCGCCCTGGCCGAGCATTTCCACACGCTGCTGGTCGACGACATCCCGGTGCTCAGACAGGAGCAGCGCAACGAAGCCAAACGTTTCATCCTCTTCATCGACTGCCTCTATGATCGCGGCGCCAAGCTGGTGGCCTCAGCGGCGGCGGAGCCGACCGGGATCTATCCCTATCAGGAAGGGCGCGAGGGCTTCGAGTTCCAGCGCACCATCTCGCGCCTGATCGAGATGCGTTCGGAAGTCTATCTCGCCCAGCCGCATCGGGCGCCGGCGAAGACCTCGCTGGTCGACGGCTGAGCCGGCAGGGAGGCAGGGCATGGGCGGCAAGAGCGAACCGACCGGCGCGCGTCTCCTCGATATCGCCACCGATCACGTGCGCAAGCACGGGCTGGAACGCACGTCCGTGGTGTCGGTCGCGCGCGAGGCCCAGGTCAGTCATGCCGCGGTCTATCGCTATTTTGCCTCCAAGGACGCGCTGATCGACGCCGTCACCGCCGACTGGCACAAGGCGGTGGAGACCCAGCTCGCCGTGGTCGCCGACGCGCCCGATCCGGCCGACGATAAGCTGGAGCGCATGATGCTGCTGCTGGCACGGCTCTATCGCGAGCGCCTCGACCAGGAACCCAATCTCTTTGCGGCCTGGCTGTCGGCGATCGGCGAGAACCGCGCGGTGGTCCGCAAGCATCGGCGCCGTATCCGCAGCCTGATCGAACGTGTCATCGACGAGGGGCGCTCCATCGAACTGTTCCGCGCCCGCTCGAACGAGAGGCTGATCGCCTTTCTCGGCGATGCCTTGCATCGTTTCATCGATCCGGCGGCCATCGCTGCCGATCGGGATGCCAACCGGCTGGAACTGGACCAGCGTCTCGCCCGCCTGCTGCGCGTGATGATCCGCGCCATGGTGGCCGGCAGCGTGTAGAGGCCTTCGCGGGGGAGCTGGCTCTTAGCGATGGCTCAAAAGTAAGCGCTCTGTCATCCCCGGCGCCGCCACCGGCGGCGGGAAGGGGATCCAGGGGCCACACATCGTGCCTCGGCCCTTGGAACTCCTTCCCCTCGCCCTCTCTCGCGGCGCTCGCGAGAAGCTCGGCCGGGGAGGACAGGGCGCTTACTCTTGAACGGTCCTCTGCCCTCGTTAGAGCGAGGGCAAGAGTCCGCGTTCCCCGCCTCCCCATTTCCGACCTATTAATCATTCCACGGCATTGTTCTTGCTTCCCCTTTCACGCCCGATGCCGCGGGCGCAGGACGCGAAGCATGTATGATAGTGCCGTGCCGGTTTCCGGCATTTGTGTCGACCAGCCGACCCTTCATCCCGGCGCCCTTCTCGGCGCCCTCGGCCAGGCCAGCTACGAATGGTGCCTGGAGACCGATCGCCTCGCCTGGGGAGCGGGAGCATCTGCCGTACTCGGCGTGCGCACTGCAGCCGACATCGCCGACGGCAAGGCCTTTGCCCGCCTGATCGACCTCGACCGGCCCGGCGGTCGGCACGAGGCCATCCTCCAGAGCGCCCACGGGGGAACGACGGAAGGGGCGCCCTATTGCCTGCGCTACAGCTATCGTCCGCATGCGGTGGGCCGGAAGCGCTGGATCGAAGATCGCGGACGCTGGTTCGCCGGGCCGGACGGCCGCCCCGTTGTCGCGCGCGGCCTGGTGCGTGTCGTGGCCGAATGCCCGGAGGACGAGGCTGCCGGCTCCACCCATACCGTGATCGGCATTCACGACCGCGTCTTCGCCGCAGCCCTGGCCGAGGCCTGTGCGGCGGGCCGGCAGGCCGGGTTGTTCCTGGCGACCATCGACCGGCTCGGTGCCATCCACGGCGCCTTTGGCGCCGTGGTGGCGGATCGCGTCTGCGCCCAGGTGATGCGCGGATTGCGCAGTGTCTTGCGCATCGGCGACAGCCTCACCAGCATTGCGGACGGTAAGTTTGCCGTGATGTTGCCCGGATGCCAGGCCGGGGATATCAGGGCGGCGGCGGAACGCTTCCAGCTCGCGATCGAGCGCGTCACCGTGGAAGCAGAGGCTGGCGCGATCCAGCCAACGGTCTCGATCGGCGCCGTCCACATCGCGCCTTCGGCGGAGACCGCCGGCACGGCGCTCCATGCAGCCCAGCAGGCCCTCGACCGCTGCGAACGCGAAACGCCGGGCGGCATCGCGATCTTCGCGGAAGGTGACCACCAGGCCGCGTCGGCCAATGCGGCGCAGCGCCTGGCGCTGGCGCTCAACGAAGACCGCATCTTCCTCGGTTTCGAGCCGGTGCTGGCAGTCCAGGCGGGAGGGCGGCAGGCTTTCCGGGCTCGGGCCTTCATCCGGATGCCCGGCATTGCCCCGGCATCGGCGTCCCTGCAGCCGGCCTGGCTGACTCCGGCCTGCGACCGCGCGCTCGTCCGCAGGCTTGCCCTGCGGCTGGTGGACCTGGCCGGCATGGTGCTCGACCGCCATCCCGGTATCGAACTGATCCTGCCCCTGCCGGTCGTCGTCGATCCGCGCCGGGGGCCGGGGGACAGTTTCGAACGTTTGACCATCGAGCTCGACGAGGCGCTGGCCAAGGCCGATCTCGACAATAATGGCCGCTACTGCCGGGCGATCCGCGCTTCAGGCGCCCGGCTCGGTATTGGCGGTTTCGGCGGCGGCCATCTCGATTTCGCCGAACTCCAGGCCCTCGAAGTCCGCCAGGTGACGCTCAACGGCGTGCTGGTCGAAATGGCCGACCAGGTTGCGCAGGGGCGCTTCACGCTGCGCTGCCTGATCGAAACCGGCGCGCGGCACGGCCTCGACATGGCGGCGGAATGGGTGGATGACGAGGTGATCGCCCGCCAGCTGCTGACCTGGGGCTGCAGCCGCCTGATGGGAACGGTGGCGGGCACGCTCCGGCTGGAACTGCCACGCCTGCGCGATGCCGGCCGCCAGGCGCCGATGGCGCTGACCGGGACCTGAACTGCAGACGCCTTCTGCCTTTGCGGGAGACGGGCGCTGCGTTCTACTTCTTCTCGTCGCTGATGCGGTCGAGGCGCGACTTCATCTCCGCCAGCTCCTTCTTGAGCGTATCGAGATCGTCGCTGCTCTTGGAGGTCGCGGTTGCGGCCGGTTCCTTCACGTCCTCGCTCTCGGTCTGGGCGAAGGGCGAGAACAGGCGAAAGGCGCGCTGGAAGGCCGCCATATTGTTGCGGGCCTGTTCCTCGAGCGCGCCGAAACCGCCATTGACCCAGGGCGCCTGGCCCCAGCCGCTGGTAAGATGCTGCGTCATCTGCTCCCGCAGCTTCTGCTGATCCTTCGTGAGATTGTCGATGGAGAATTCGAGGAAGCTCGGCACCAGCGCCTGCATGCTGTCGCCATAGAAGCGGATCAGCTGGCGCAGGAAGGTGATCGGCAGCAGGTTCTGGCCCTTGTTCTCCTGCTCGAAGATGATCTGGGTGAGCACCTGGCGGGTGATGTCCTCGTTGGTCTTGGCGTCATGGACCACGAAATCCTCGCCGGCCTTGACCATGGCGCCGAGATCTTCGAGCGTGACATAAGTCGAGGTACCCGTGTTGTAGAGGCGCCGGTTGGCGTATTTCTTGATCGTGGTCGGCTCTTTTGCTTTCGCCATCCTACTGCCCCTTACGCTCTTCCCTGCCTTGCAGAATTTCCGAACGGGCTCGCCTGCACAAGCCTGGAAATTCCGAACCATCCCGGGTTGCCGCGACGGCCTTCCGTCCGACGACGGTACCCCGCTCCGGAATTGCTCTTCCGGAAGGATGATCACCCCCACGGTCTGACAAATCTAGGCTCTTTTCGCGGTCGCGAAAACATCTTTGTGCAAGCGCGGTAAACTCACCTGGCGCATTGACGGCGGCGCGCCAAGCGTCCCATATGCCCAGGCAGATTGCGCTCGGGTGGATCTGAGATCGGCTCGACTGCAATCGGTAGACTTGGAAGATTTGCAGACTTTACCTGCTTCATGCCCAGACCTGCTTCATTCCCAGGGCGGATGAAGCAGGCAAAGTCTGCTTCGGAAAGCGTTGGTCCGCCGGGCAGTCGCAGAACGGAACACTAGAGGAGTGAAATTGCCATGAGTGATGTCGTCATCGTCAGCGCCGCGCGCACGCCGGTCGGCTCCTTCAACGGCGCCTTCGCAGCAACGCCGGCCCACACGCTCGGTGCGGCGGCCGTCAAGGAAGCGCTGGCTCGCGCCAAGGTGGAGGCCGGCGAGGTCGACGAAGTCATCCTCGGCCAGGTGCTGAGCGCGGGCGGCGGCCAGAACCCGGCCCGCCAGGCGGCAATGGCGGCCGGCGTGCCCCAGGAGAAGACCGCCTTCGGCCTCAACCAGCTCTGCGGCTCGGGCCTGCGCGCCGTCGGCCTCGGCCTGCAGCAGATCGCCAATGGCGACGCCTCCGTCATCGTGGCCGGCGGCCAGGAATCGATGTCGCTCGCCCCGCATGTCGCGCATCTGCGCGCCGGCGCCAAGATGGGCGACGTGAAGTTCCTGGATTCGATGCTCAAGGACGGCCTGATCGACGCCTTCCAGGGCTATCACATGGGCACGACCGCCGAGAACATCGCGGCCCGCTGGCAGCTCACCCGCGAGGAACAGGACGCCTTCGCCGTCGCCTCGCAGAACAAGGCCGAGGCCGCCCAGAAGGAAGGCCGCTTCAAGGACGAGATCGTCGCGATCACGGTGCCCGGCCGCAAGGGCGATGTCATCGTGGATACCGACGAATATCCCCGCCACGGCGCCACGCTCGATGCCATGGCCAAGCTGCGTCCGGCCTTCAGCAAGGAAGGCACGGTGACTGCCGGCAACGCTTCCGGCATCAATGACGGCGCCGCCGCCGTGGTGCTGATGAGCGCCAAGGATGCCGAGAAGCGCGGCCTCACCCCGCTGGCGCGCATCGCTTCCTGGGCCACTGCGGGCGTTGATCCCGCCATCATGGGCACGGGCCCGATCCCGGCTTCGCGCAAGGCGCTCGAAAAGGCAGGCTGGAGCGTCAAGGACCTCGACCTGGTCGAGGCCAACGAGGCGTTCGCGGCGCAGGCCCTGGCCGTCAACAAGGACATGGGCTGGGATCCGTCCATCGTGAACGTCAATGGCGGCGCCATCGCCATCGGCCATCCGATCGGCGCCTCCGGCGCTCGCGTGCTGGTCACGCTGCTGCACGAGCTTGCCCGCCGCGGCGGCAAGAAGGGCATCGCCACGCTGTGCATCGGCGGCGGCATGGGCATCGCCCTCACCGTCGAGCGGTGATCGCGAGTCGTCCCGTGCGCACTGCATCCACGGGGGTGCAGTGCAGACACGGGACGGCATTATGGAAGGGGTATCTTCGGCTTACGATTCAGCGTCCGCGAAGCGTCACTGTGTGCCGCATCGCGCGCGGAATGACTAAATTTCCAAAAAGAACACCAATCGTTACCAAGGAGGCACCATGACCAGAGTTGCAATCGTCACCGGCGGAACGCGCGGCATCGGCGCTGCCATCTCCAAGGCGCTCAAGGCGGCCGGCCACACGGTTGCCGCCAGCTATGCCGGTAATGACGAAGCGGCGGCCAAGTTCAAGGCCGAAACCGGCATTGCAACCTACAAGTGGGACGTCGGCGATTTCGATGCCTGTGCCGCCGGCGTGGCGCAGGTGGAAAAGGACCTCGGCCCGGTCGACATCCTGGTCAACAATGCCGGCATCACCCGTGACGGTTTCTTCCACAAGATGAGCAAGGACCAGTGGTCCGCCGTCATCCGCACCAATCTCGACAGCCTGTTCAACATGACCCGCCCGGTCATCGAGGGCATGCGCAATCGCGGTTTTGGCCGCGTGATCGTGATCTCCTCGATCAACGGCCAGAAGGGACAGGCGGGGCAGGTCAACTATTCCGCCGCCAAGGCCGGCGACATCGGCTTCGTCAAGGCATTGGCGCTGGAAGGGGCAGCCAAAGGCATCACCGCCAATGTGATCGCGCCCGGCTATATCGGCACCGAGATGGTGCAGGCGATCGATCCCAAAGTGCTGGAGACCCGCATTCTGCCGCTGATTCCGACGGGCCGGCTGGGCCAGCCGGACGAAATCGCCCGCGCGGTGGTATTTCTGGCCTCCGACGATTCCGGCTACATCACCGGTTCGACACTCAGCATCAATGGCGGGCAATATCTGGCCTGAGGCCGGGCTGCACCGCCTGTCAGCGGAGGCGGCGACGATCGATGGAACGCGGCGACCCGTTTCGCGTTCCATCATCGCGGCCAGCCTGCGTTGTTTCCCGATAATCTTGCGTGATCCTTTCCCGGGTCGGGAGAGGAGAGTTTCCATGAGCGTTTCATGACCGTCGATTTCCATCACCGCCTCGCCTCCGTGGCCAGTGAGATCGAAGATGTGCTGGTGGCGATCTTCGATGTGGCCACCGATCCGCCGGTGCCGCCGCGGCTGCTGAGCGCCATGCGCTATGCCGCCCTTGGCGGGGGCAAGCGGCTTCGTCCCTTCCTGGTGGTCGAAACCGCCCGCCTGCTGGGCGGCGATCAGGCGACGGCCCTGCGGGCGGGCGCGGCGATCGAGCTCGTGCATGTCTACAGCCTCGCCCATGACGATCTGCCGGCGATGGACGACGACGAACTGCGCCGCGGCAAGCCGACGCTGCACCTGGCCTATGACGAGGCCACCGCCATCCTCGCGGGCGACGCATTGCAGACCCTGGCCTTCGAGACCCTGGCCGATGGCGCCACCAGCTTGGATGCGGCCATGCGGGCCGAACTGGTGCGACTGCTGGCAAGAGCCGCCGGAGGGGCGGGCATGGCCGGCGGCCAGATGCTGGACCTCGAAGCGGAGGGCCGATTCGAGCAGACAGCCGAGCTTTCAGCCCCTGCCGTCGCCAAGCTGCAGGCAATGAAAACGGGTGCGATCCTCTCGTGCGCGGTGGAAATGGGAGCGGTGATCGGGCGCGCCGACGCGCCGGTCTACCAAACCCTGCTGTCCTATGGCCGCGCATTGGGCGCCGCCTTCCAGATCGCCGACGACATTCTCGACATCGAGGCTTCCAGCGCCGAGCTCGGCAAGGCCACCGGCAAGGATGCCGGGCGCGGCAAGGCGACCTTGGTCGGCCTGTGGGGCGTCGAGAAGGCGCGGGCCGAGCTCGAGCGTCTTACCGGCGATGCCCTCGCCGCGCTTGCCGGATTTGGCGCGGAGGCGGATATTCTGCGCGCCGCCGCCCGCTTCACGGCGGACAGGCGCAAATGAGCTTCCAACCGGGGCTGCGAGTGGAACCTCTGGAGTGAGGCATTTTCTGCGTCCGCTGACCACCAGGCCGGTCCTGCTCTGGAGCCTGGTCGCCGGCATGGCTCTCGGTCTTGTCGTGCCGGGCCTGCCCTGGCTCGAACGCCTGCTGGCCGGTTGGTGCCTGGCCACGGTCCTTTTCGTGGTGATCGTCAGCTACAGGCTGTCGCGCCTGCCGCCGGAACGGTTCAGCCACAAGGCTGATTCCCTCGATGAAGGGGCCGTCACCATCCTGATCCTGTCGATGCTGGCTGCGGCGGCGAGCTTTGCCGGTGTGATCTTCGAGCTTCAGGCCACCAAGAGCCAGGTGGGCGGTGATATCCTGTCGCTGCCGCTGATGGTGACCACGATCGTCTGTTCCTGGTTCTTCATCCACACCATCTTCGCCATCCATTACGCCCATATCTACTACAATGACGGCGGACGCCCGGGTAAGCCGAGCCTGGATTTCGGCGGTGATCCCGAGCCGCCGGATTATTGGGACTTCGTCTATTTCTCGGTGGCGATCGGCGCTTCCTCGGCGACATCAGACACCAATCTGCGCTCGCGGCCGATGCGCCGCATCGTCGCTGCGCATGCGGTGTTCTCGTTCTTCTTCAACGCCACCATCCTGGCCCTGGCGATCAATATCGCCGCCGGATTGCTGGGTGGGAATTGATCGGCTCGACCATTGTCGCCGCCGGGGCACGACGAAGAACCGCCGTCCCCTTTGCGGGGCCGCCGCGACCGGAAGCGTGACGCTGCATCGGTCGCAGGCCTCCCTGCCGCCGGCTCATCGAATTCCTCGACCATGGCAGTGGCCGAGAATGCCTCCATAAGTCAGGCGATCGCCGTCGCCACGTTGCGTTCGACCCGCATGCCCTTGCGCTCCTCGGAGGGGGTGCGGTCGAAATGTTCCGAATAGCATTTGGAGAAATGCGAGGCGGAGACGAAGCCGCAGGCCAGGCCCACCGACAGGATGGGCATCGAGGTCTGGCGCAGCAGCTGGCGGGCTCGGTTGAGGCGCATTTCGAGGTAATAGCGGGTCGGCGTGGTGTCGAGATAGCGCTGGAACAGCCGCTCGAGCTGGCGGGGCGACAGGCGCACCGTGCGGGCGAGCTGGGCGCAGGAAACCGGGCGCTCCAGGCGCTTGTCCATCTCGCCGATCACGGCGAGTAGCTTGGGATGGGAGACGCCCAGGCGCGCGCGCAGTTCCATGCGCTGGCGCTCATGCGAATCGCGCATGCGGTGATGGATGAGCTCGTCGGTGACCAGGGCGGCGATGACCGCGCCTTTCTTGGCGGTGATCAGCGCCAGCATCATGTCGATCGAAGCGGTACCGCCGGCGCAGGTGAAGCGGTTGCGGTCGATCTCGAACAGTTCCTGCGTGGCGTCGATCTCGGGGAATTCCTCGCGGAAACTGTCGTAATTTTCCCAGTGAATGGCGCAGCGATGACCGTCGAGCAGGCCGGCCCGGGCCAGGATGTAGGTGCCCGTGCACACGGCGCCGATCGAGACGCCGTAGAAGGCGAGCTTGCGCAGCTTGGCGATCAGAGGACCATGGTCATATTTCTGCACGTCCATGCCGGAACACACGATGATCTCCGGCATCGGCCCGACATCGCCATAGGAGCCGTCGACCGCCAAAGCCACGCCGTTCGAGGCCTCGATCGGCTGGCCGTCCGGGGAGTAGAGCCGCCAGGCGAAGGCCTTCGCGCCCGTGACGTAATTCGTCAGGCGCAAAACCTCGACGGCCGCCGCGAAGGCGATCATCGAGAAATTCGGAGTGAGCAGAAAGCCGACGGTATGCGTGGCGCCGATATCCGGCCGGATATTCATACGCAGTTCTCCCTGGGACCTCCGCCGGGTTGGCCGGCGGTACGAAGCGTGACGGAGGCGGGAAAGCGCACTGGATGGAGCGCTCGCCCTCATGATGGCATCGGGCGTCTACGCGCCCATTCTGGTCAAAACGTCGGTTGCGGGGCGGCTTTTACCGCGTTCTCCGAAACGACGAACCGAGACGATATTGCGACATTTTTTGAAGAATTCTGATGTGGGCCCGACCATATGTCGCCTTTAATGTCGTAAATTGACAAATGTGAGGCATTGGCTTGCGACCTAATGGTCAAATACTATCCCAAATGCGTCCTGTTCGGGCGCGGGCGAATGGGGGCGTTTTGCGCAATTTCTTCCAATGCGACAAAAGGCGCGTCGCTTCCGTGCTAGACTGCCCCTGGGCGGAATGATGATAGTCGCGCCATTCAAGACTCCATCCAACGGGCGGCAACACGTGCGGTTTTCTGTCTTTTCCCTGGCGCGCAACGCGCTGCGTGGTCATCAGGACTGGCCCGAGCAATGGCGCTCGCCCGAACCGAAGGCCAGCTACGACGCCATCATCATCGGTGCCGGCGGCCATGGCCTCGCCACCGCCTATTACATGGCCGCCGAGCATGGCATGACCAATATCGCCGTGCTCGAAAAGGGCTGGCTGGGCGGCGGCAATACCGGCCGCAACACCACCATCATCCGCTCCAACTATCTGTGGGAGGAGAGCGGCAAGCTCTACGACCACGCGATGAAGCTGTGGCAGAACCTGTCCCAGGTGCTGAATTACAACGTGATGTATTCGGCCCGCGGCGTGATGATGCTGGCGCACAACGTGCATGATATCCAGGTCTTCAAGCGCCATATCCATGCCAATCGCCTGGCGGGTATCGACAATGAATGGCTGACGCCCGAAGAGGCGAAGGAATTCTGCCCGATCCTCAACGTCTCCAAGGATATCCGCTACCCGATCATGGGCGCCGCCCTGCAGCGGCGCGGCGGCGTCGCCCGTCACGACGCGGTGGCCTGGGGCTATGCCCGCGCCGCCGACGCGCTGGGCGTCGACATCATCCAGAACTGTGAGGTCACCGGTATCCTGCGCGATGCCTCCGGCGCCGTTTCCGGGGTGGAGACCTCCCGGGGTACGATCCGTACCAAGAAGCTCGGCGTGGTCGCCGCCGGCCACACTTCGGTTGTGATGGAAATGGCCGGCGTGCGCATGCCGCTGGAAAGCTACCCCCTGCAGGCGCTGGTGTCGGAGCCGCTCAAGCCGATCATGCCCTGCGTGGTGATGTCGAACACCGTGCATGCCTATATGTCGCAATCGGACAAGGGCGACCTCGTCATCGGCGCCGGCACCGACCAGTATGTCTCCTATTCGCAGACGGGCGGCCTGCATATCGCGGCCCACACGCTGGACGCGATCTGCGAACTCTTCCCGGTGGTGCGCCGCACCCGCATGATGCGCAACTGGGGCGGCATCGTCGACGTCACGCCCGACCGCTCGCCCATCCTGTCCAAGACCCCGGTGCCAGGCCTGTTCGTCAATTGCGGCTGGGGCACGGGCGGCTTCAAGGCGACGCCGGGCTCGGGCCATGTCTTCGCCCATACGGTGGCGACGGGCGAGCCCCATCCGATCGCCGCTCCCTTCACCCTTGATCGCTTCCGCACCGGACGCCTGATCGACGAAGCGGCCGCCGCCGCCGTCGCGCACTGAGGACCGCCATGCTGCTCATTCGCTGCCCTTATTGCGAACAGGATCGTCCGGAACTGGAGTTCCGCAACATGGGCGAGGCCCATATCGCCCGCCCTGCCTTTGCCGACAATCCGACGGACGAGGTCTGGGAAGGCTTCCTCTACACCCGCTCCAATCCCAAGGGGCTGATCGCTGAGCGCTGGCGCCATGTGCATGGTTGCGCGCGCTTCTTCAACGCCGTGCGCCACACCGTGACCGACAAGTTCGTGAAGACCTACAAGCAGGGCGAGCCCAAGCCGGATCTCGCGGCGCTCGCCGCCGAGCTTGCCGCCGCCACGCCCGCCAATCGTGAAGCCAGGAACTCGGAGGCGCGCTCGTGACCGCCTCTCTCCGCACGGCGGCCGGCGGCCGCATCGACCGCGCCAAGCCGATCAATTTCACCTTCGACGGCGTCGCCTATCAGGGCGTGCGCGGCGATACGCTCGCCTCGGCCCTGCTCGCCAATGGCGTACACCTGATCGGGCGGTCGTTCAAATATCACCGGCCGCGCGGCATCATGTCGGCAGGCTCGGAAGAGGCGAATGCGATGGTCACGGTGATCCGGGATGCCGGACGCACCACGCCCAATCTGCGCGCCACGCAGGTCGAGCTCTATGAGGGCCTCGTCGCCATCAGCCAGAATCGCTGGCCTTCGCTGAAATTCGATGCCGGTGCCGTCAACGACGCGATGTCGCCCTTCTTCGCCTCGGGCTTCTACTACAAGACCTTCATGTGGCCGCAGAGCTTCTGGAAAACGGTCTATGAGCCGAAGATCCGCGCCGCGGCCGGCTTCGGCGAGGCGCCCAAGGTGGCCGACCCCGACCGCTACCTCAACCGCTATGCCCATTGCGACGTGCTGGTGGTGGGCTCGGGGCCGGCAGGCCTGGCGGCCACCATCGCGGCGGCCGAGACCGGCGCCTCGGTGATCCTGGTCGACGAGCAGGCCGAGCTCGGCGGCTCCCTGCTGGCTGAGACCACGGCGACCATCGAAGGCCGGGCCGCACGCGACTGGGCCACCGACATCATCATGTCGCTGGCTCTCAACGATCGCGTCCGGCTGATGCCGCGCACCACCGCCTTCGGCTGGTATTCCGACAATTTCGTCGCCTTGGCCGAAAGGCTGACCGATCATGTCGCCCAGCCGGAAGCCCGCATGCCGCGCGAGCGGCTCTGGCAGGTGCGCGCCAAGCAGGTCGTCATTGCAGCCGGCGCGATCGAGCGTCCCCTGGTGTTCCCGGAGAATGACCGCCCGGGCATCATGCTGGCGGATGCCGCCCGCACCTATGTCAACCGTTACGGCGTCAAGCCGGGCAATCGGGCGGTGGTGTTCACCGCCTGCGACAGCGCCTATCAGGCCGCACTCGACCTCAAGGCCGCCGGCATCGATATCGCCGTGATCGCCGACATCAGGCCCGATGGCGGCGCGCTTACCGCCGCTGCCCGGGAGGCCGGCATCCGCGTCAGTCTCGGCGCAACGCTGATGAGCACCAGCGGGCGGCTGCGCGTCAATGCCGTCAGGCTCGGCCGTGTCGGAACCGACGGTACCGTGAGGGACCGGGAGACGGTCTCCTGCGACCTCGTGCTGATGTCGGGCGGCTGGACGCCGACGGTCCATCTGTTTTCGCAGTCGCGCGGCAAGCTGCGCTATGACGAAGCCAAGCAGATCTTCGTGCCGGGCTTCGCCCGGGACGAGGAACGTTCGGCCGGTGCCTGCCGCGGCGTGTTCGACTTCGGCGCCGTGATCAATGACGGCTTTGCCGCCGGCCATGACGCCGGGCGAGACGCCGGCTTCGACAAGGGCGCGCTCAAGACCTTCGACGTCGCTGGCGAGACCTCTCAGGAAGGGTTCTACACCGGCGCCCTGCCGCATGACCGCAATGCCAACAGGGTCAAGGCCTTCGTCGATTTCCAGCACGACGTCACCGCCAAGGACATCAAGCTGGCGACGCGCGAGGGTTTCCGCTCGATCGAGCACGTCAAGCGCTACACCACCACCGGCATGGCGACCGACCAGGGCAAGACCTCCAATATCAACGCGCTGGCCATCGCCGCCAAGGCGATCGACAAGAAGGTGCCGCAGGTCGGCCTGACCACCTTCCGCCCGCCCTATACGCCGACCACGTTCGGCCTGTTCGCCGGCACGGCGCGCGGCGACCTGTTCGATCCCGTCCGCAAGACCGCGATGCACGAGGCCGAGGTCGAGATGGGCGCGGTGTTCGAGGATGTCGGCTTGTGGAAGCGCGCCTGGTACTATCCGCGCGCCGGCGAGAGCATGCACGATGCAGTCAACCGCGAATGCAAGACGGTGCGCGAAAAGGTCGGCATGTTCGACGCCTCCACCCTCGGCAAGATCGAGGTGGTCGGCCCGGATGCGGCGGAGTTCATGCACCGCATCTATGTCAACCCGTTCATGAAGCTGGAGCCGGGCCGCCTGCGCTACGGCATCATGACCCGCGACGACGGCTTTGTTTATGACGACGGCGTGGTCGGCCGCATGGCGCCCGATCGCTTCCATGTCACCACCACCACGGGCGGAGCGCCGCGTGTGCTCTCGCACATGGAGGACTATCTCCAGACCGAGTGGTCCGACCTCAAGGTCTGGTTCACCTCCACCACCGAGCAGTGGGCGGTGGTCGCCGTGCAGGGCCCGCATGCCCGCGATGTGCTGGCGCCGCTGGTCGAGGGCATCGACATCTCCAGGGAGGGCATGCCGCACATGTCGGTGAAGGAAGGCCGCATCTGCGGTGTACCCACCCGGCTGTTCCGCATGAGCTTCACCGGCGAGGCCGGCTTCGAGGTGAATGTGCCGGCGGCGTATGGCCGCGCCGTCTGGCAGGCCATCCATGCCGAGGTCGTCAAATATGACGGCTGCGCCTACGGCACCGAGGCGATGCATGTGCTGCGCGCCGAGAAGGGCTACATCATCGTCGGCCAGGACACCGACGGCACGCTGACGCCGGACGAGGCGGGCGTCGGCTGGGCCGTGGGCAAGGCCAAGGCCGATTTCGTCGGCAAGCGCGGCCTGATGCGGCCGGACCTGCAGGATCCCAACCGCAAGCAGTTCGTCGGCCTCCTCACCGTCGATCCCGGCGTGGTGCTGGAAGAGGGCGCGCAGATCACCGAGGTGGCGCAACCCGCCATCGGCGAGCATGCCCTCGGCCACGTCACCTCGGCCTATTGGAGCGCCAATCTCGGCCGTTCCATCGCCTTGTGCAATCTCGAGCGCGGCCGCTCGCGCTATGGCGAGACGGTCTATGTGCCGATGCCCGGCGGTTCGATCGCCGCGAAGGTGGTCGATCCTATCTTCATCGACAAGGAAGGAGCGCGGCTCAATGGCTGATATCGCAACCCGCCGCGATCCGCTCGACGGCATCGCGCCGATCACCGCCCGCAGCCGCCTCACCATCGAGGCGGCGCCGCGCGGCGCCCGCCTGGTGCTGCGCGGCCCGGACAGCGCCGCTGTCGCGGCCGGCCAGGCCTTCGGGCTGGCGTTGCCAACCGCGATCAACACCGCCGCCACCGATGGCGTCCGCACCGCCTTCAAGCTCGGCCCGGACGAATGGCTGCTGCTCGCGCCGGAAAATACCGAAGCCGAGGCCTATGCCGCCATCGAGGCCGCCGTGCAGGAGCCACATTCGCTGGTGGATGTGAGCCATCGCAATGTCGGCATCCTGGTTTCCGGCTCGCTGGCCGCCGACGTGCTCAATGCCGGCGTCATGCTGGATCTCGACCCCAAGGTCTTTCCCGTCGGCACCGCCACGCGCACGCTGTTCGCCAAGGCGGAAATCGTGCTGTGGCGCAAGGGCGCGAGTGACTTCCACGTCGAGGTCTGGCGCTCCTTCACCGATTATCTGCACGGCCAGCTCGAACAGGCTGCACGGGAATATGTGAAGTAGCGGGCAGCGGGTCTTCAGACCCGCCTCCCGGATGCCGCGACCAGCCCGCGCTCTATTTTCGCAGCAAGGCGAGCATGGTTTCGGCCGTGGCGGTATCGGTCACCACCGCATTGATCAGCCTTGCCCGCACAGCGCCGATGATCGACTTCGCCTTGGCGGGGGAAACGGCCACGCCGATGACGAGGGGAACAGCCCGCAACTGCTCGGGCGACACCGCGATCAGCCGCTCATCCCCGTCCCAGGGCACGAGACGGCCGTCTTCGTCGAAATAATGCCGGATCACGTCGCCCGCCGCGTGTACCAGGGCGCGTTCGCTCGAGGTGGCGGCGCCGGCATGCACGGGATCGACCCCATGCGGCAGGCCGACCCCCACCAGGGCGGCATCGATGCGGTCCCATAGGGCGATCTGATCGCGAATGGTGGGATCATTGACGAAGGCGTCGCGATATTCCTGCGACGGCAGATAGGGCGCGTGGATGAATTGGGGCGTGCCGCCGAGCTGTTCGGCCGCCAGCCTTACGAATTCGCTGATCTGGAAATGGGGCGCCGGCTGCTGCATGCCGCCGGTTGCGGGCACCGTGATCACGCCCGGTATGCTGGGCAGCCCGGCGCGGATCACCTCGCGGATGGCGCGGCCCCAGCCGATGGCGAGCACCGAGCCGTCCTTCAGCCCCGCCTCCTTCAAGAGCGTGCCGACGGGCTGGGCCAGGGCCGCCAGCAGCCCGACCTCGGTCGTCTCCACCAGGGCCGCCTTGCGCAGGCCGAGGGTCTCGACGAGCTCGCGGGTCAAATCCTCGGGCGCTGTGAAATCGCGGATCTCGATGCGGACGATGCCTTCCTCCCGCGCCCGGCGCAGCAGCCGCGAGATGGTGGCCGTCGACAGGCCGAGGCGCCGGGCGATCTCGACCTGGGAGAGGTCGGATTCGTAATGAAGGCGCGCCACCATATGCAGCGTCTTGCGGGTGGCCGTGGCGTCACTGGGCGAGGTGTCCGGCAGTTTGCAATTCCTTTCAGAAATATGTTACATACATGGCGACGCAGTGGGAAGAGCATCACTGGCCGGTCCCACGCCCGCCATGGCAAGATCGCTACCCGCTCGACAGGAAACAAGCAACGGCCGCGATCGAGGCAGCCGCGCAAGGGGAGAGAGCGCCATGGCGGCGATGACGACGGCGGAATATCGCGGCTATCGGCAGATCTGCGGCGGCAATGGCGCCATGATGGTGATCGCCTGCGACCAGCGCGGCGGCATGCGCACCATCCTGGCGAGCGATCCGGCCGAACAGGCGGCGATCAGCGATGCCATGCTGGGCGAGACCAAGGCCGACATCGTGCGCCACCTCGCCAACGAGGCGTCCTGCGTGCTGCTCGATCCGCTCTGCGCGGTGCCCAAAGTGGTGGATGATGGCGTGCTGGCGCGGGACGTCGCGCTGCTGATCGGGCTCGACGCCTCCGGCTTCGACCGCTCGCCCGAGGGCTATCGCCTTTCGCGCCTGGTGCCCGGCGTCGATGCGCGCCGCGTGCGCGAACTCGGCGGCACCGGCGGCAAGATCATGGTCTATCTCAGGGCGGACAGGCCCGAGGCCAACACGCACAACATCGAGATCCTGCGCCGCTGCATCGAGGATTTCGCCCGCGAGGATCTGCTGCTGGTGGTGGAGTTCCTCACCTATGACCTGCCGGGCGAAAGCCGCGAGGACTATGCGGCCAAGGTCCCGGACCTGGTGGTGGAGGGCACGCGCATCTGCCTCGATCTCGGCGCGAAGGTGCTGAAGCTGCCGTTTCCCGGCCATGCCGAGGCCTGCGCGGCGGTTTCCCGCCTTGCCGGCAACGTGCCCTGGGCCGTGCTGTCGGCCGGCGTCGACCATGCCACCTTCCTCGGCCAGGTCGAGACCGCCATGCGCAATGGTGCATCCGGCGTGATCGCCGGCCGGGCGCTGTGGAAGGATTGCATCTCGCTCGACCGGGCGGCGCAGGCCGACAGGCTGCGCAACATCGCCGTGCCGCGCCTGCGCGAGATCCAGGCGGTGATCGAACGACATTTCGCCAAGGCGCAGGCCGCCTGAGAAACCGGCCATGCCAGCAGAGCCAGAGGCGATCGGCATCGACATCGGCGGCACCAATCTCCGGGCCGCGCGTGTGGCGGCCGGAGGCGAGATCCTGCAATGGTTCGCCGAGCGTAGCGTGGCGGAGCCCGTTGCCCTTGTCGACAGGCTGGTCGAGATGATCGGCCGTCTCGACAATCCTCATGTGGACAGCGTCGGCATCGGCGTTCCCGGCCGGGTCGATGCCCTGCGCGGCGAGGTGCTTTCCGGCGGCTATGTCGATTTGTCGAGCGTGCCGCTGGCGTCCACGCTGGCGCAGCGTACCGGCAAGCGGATCTTCGTCGACAATGATTGCAACATGGCGCTGGTCGGCGAGATGGCGGCAGGCGCGGCGCGGGGAACCGCCAATGTGGCGATGCTGACGATCGGAACAGGTATCGGCGGCGCCGTGGCGCTGGATGGTAGGGTGCTGCGTGGCCAGCGCAGCGCCGGCCAGTTCGGCCATGTCACCGTCGATGTCGGCGGCCTGCCCTGTGCCTGCGGCCGACGCGGCTGCGTGGAGACTACCAGTTCCGGCACGGCGCTGGGGCGGCATATCCGCGAAGCCGGCCTGCCCGCGGACATGACGGCCGGGCAGCTGCTCGGCTTGCGCCTCGAAGGGGACAGGCGGGCCGAGGCCGTGATCAGAGCCTGGGCCGAGCCGCTGCGGGCCGCCATCGACAGCCTGGTGGCGGCTTTCGACCCGGCGCTGGTTCTGCTCGGCGGCGGCCTCGGTAAGGCGGCCGCACTCGCCCTGCAGTCCGTGCCCGCCTTGTCGGCCTGGTATCAATGCCCGGTCGCCGCCGCGACTCTGGGCGACGATGCCGGCGTGATCGGGGCCGCCCTGGCCGGCAGGCGGGAGGCCGATCCCGAGAAGAAGGCCGTGCCATGAAGAAGGCGGTGCTGGTCAACGGCGTTCCCGCCAGCGGCAAGAGTTCCGTCGCCCGCTTCGTCGCCGATGTGCGCGGCTGGGCCATTCTCGGCCTCGACACGGTGAAGGAGCCGTTCTTCGACCATCTCGGCGTGGGCGATCGCGACTATAACCGTAAACTCGGCCGGGCGAGCTCGCAGGCGATCTGGTCGATCGTCGCCGCCGCGCCGGATGGCATGACCTTCGTGGTGGACGCCTGGTTCGGCTTCCAGCCCCGCGACGTCCTGGAAGATCATCTTGCCCGGGCCGGAATCGGCCTCACGGCGGAGATCTGGTGCCATGCCCCGCCGGACATTCTGGTGGAGCGCTATCGCGCGCGCCTGTCGTCCCGCCATCCCGGCCATCCCGGCGAGGCTTTTTTGTCCGAGCTGCCGTCGCTGGCGCAGCGTGCCGAGCCGCTCAGGCGCGGCCCCCTGTTCGATATCGATACCAGCACCGGTTTCGATGAGGCGGCGCTGCTGGCCTGGCTGGACCAGGTCTTGGCGGGGTGAGGGGAATCTCACGTTATCCCGGCAACACGAAGCGCGACAAACCTTCCCCACTTCGTGGAGAAGGCATGGTACGCCCCATTCTGTCAGGGCGCTCTAGCCGGGAACGGAAAAGAGGGCGGTCGATGCCGCTCTCAGACGCCCAGCATCAGCTGGATGTTCTGCACCGCCGCCCCGGAAGCGCCCTTGCCGAGATTGTCGAGCCTCGCCACCAGGACGGCTTGGCGATGGGCCTCGTGCGGGAAGACGCGAAGCTCCAGCTGGTCGGTGTCGTTGAGCGCTTCCGCCTCGATCTTGCCGGCGCCGTCCAGCGGCTCGACGCTGACCAGTCTGGCGCCGGCATAATAGTCGGCGAGGATGGCGTGGAGGTCCGCTGCCTTCGGCTTGCCCGGCAGCGTGTCCAGATGCAGCGGCACCGAGACCAGCATGCCCTGGCGGAAATTGCCGACGGAAGGCACGAAGATCGGCCGGCGGGTCAGCCCGGTATAGGCCTGCAATTCCGGCACGTGCTTGTGCTCCAGCGTCAGGCCGTAGAGCTCGAAGGAGGGCGCGGTGCCGGCCTCATAGGCCTCGATCATCGATTTGCCGCCGCCGGAATAGCCGCTCACCGCATTGACGGTGACGGGATAATCCGGCGGGATCACGCCGGCATCGACCAGAGGGCGGATGAGGGCGATCGCCCCGGTGGGATAGCAGCCGGGATTGGCGACATGGCTCGCCTTGGCAATGGCCTCGGCCTGGCCCGGCGCCAATTCGGCAAAGCCGTAGACCCAGCCCGGGGCGACGCGATGGGCGGTCGAGGCGTCCAGCACTTTCGGCTTCTTGCCGTCGAGCTCGCTGATCAGCGCCACGGTTTCCTTGGCAGCGGCGTCGGGCAGGCAGAGCACCACGAGGTCGACCTCGGCCAGCAGCGCCTTCTTCGCCGCGACGTCCTTGCGCAATTCGGGCGCGATGCTGCGCAGGGCAACGCCCGCTACCGACGCCAATCGCTCGCGGATGCCGAGACCCGTGGTGCCGGCTTCGCCGTCGATGAAGACGGTGCGGACGGCGCCGGCCTGGTGCGGCTTTTCGGCGAGGTCGGAGAGGGCGGCCATGTCTGATCCTCCTTGAGGAGAGGCGGGCTGTCGGGAACGCTGGCTATATCGGAGCAAGAGCCGTCACTGTCAATGCCGGAGCGTATTGCGGCTACGCGGGGACGGCCCGCTCTTGGAGGCGCTCTTGGAGGCATCTTGCTTCCTCAAAGGAAAATACGGGCGAGACGCCCATAGGCGTCGACTTTGCGGAGCTTGGCGCTCTTTGGGTGGGTCGATCTTCAGATCGACCCACCCAAAAGCCCCGGGGTCGGCGCCGATGGGGCGGGACGTCCATGCACCGGAAAGCGCGTTGCGAGCATTTCCTTCAAATCCGGCGGGTAACAACTTACGCCGCAGCGACGAATATCGTTACAGCGGCTGGAATCACATGTTTTAGCGCAAAAAGTGTGGTTTTCGGCACGCTCACTTGATTTGGCTCCGATACCGGGGCCGGTCATAGTCAAGGCCATGCGGAGCGGCGACAGGCCGTTTCCGCCTTCCAGCCAACAGAAGGAAACTCCCATGTCCATGTTCACCAAGGCCAGCACCGCCTTCGCTCTCGCCGGTGCCGTCGCCAGCGCCGCCGCTCTGCTGTCGGCTCCCGCCAAGGCCGACGACTCCAAGGAAAAATGCTACGGCGTCGCCCTCAAGGGGCAGAATGATTGCGCCGCCGGTGCGCATTCCTGCGCCGGCACCTCGACGATCGACTATGACGGCCAGTCCTTCAAGCTGGTGCCGAAGGGAAGCTGCGTCACCATGAAGACGCCAAAGGGCATGGGCTCGCTGACGCCGGTCAAGAGCTGATAGCGCCTAGCGCCAGGGGAGCCGCCGACTCGTCGCGGCGGTTCCCGCCTTCCCTCGGTTTCTCGGAGAGCGCCATGAACAATCCCGCCAGCACGAGACTGCCACTGCGCGCCGGCGCCGGGCTCAAGCCGGAGCATGTCGAGACCATTCTCGCCAGCCGGCCCGAAATCGGCTTCTTCGAGGTCCATGCCGAGAATTACATGGGAGCCGGCGGCCCGCCGCATGCACAGCTTCGGGCCATCTGTGAAAACTACGCGCTGTCGCTGCACGGCGTCGGTCTGTCCATCGGCGCGGCCCGGCCCCTCGACAAGGACCATCTCGCCCGGCTGAAGGCGCTCGAACAGCGCTACAGCCCGGCGAGTTTTTCCGAGCATCTGGCCTGGTCGAGCCATGAGGAGGTCTTTCTCAACGATCTCCTGCCCGTGCCCTATACGCCCGAGACCTTGCAGCGGGTCTGCGCGCATGTCGACGAGGTGCAGGAAGCGCTAGGACGGCGCATGCTGCTTGAGAATCCCTCGACCTATCTCCTGTTCGAGGAGAGCACCATCGAGGAGACCGATTTTCTGCGCGAGATCGCCCGGCGGACCGGCTGCGGCCTCTTGCTCGACATCAACAATGTCTTCGTCTCCGCCACCAATCACGCGACCTCGCCGGAAGCCTATCTCGATCGCTTCCCGCTCGACCTGGTGGGCGAGATCCATCTCGCAGGCCATGCCGAGACGGTTGACGACGCGGGCGCGCCGCTGCTGATCGACGCCCATGACCGGCCGGTCGCCGATCCGGTCTGGGCGCTGTATGAACGCGTGATTGCGCTGACAGGGCGGCTGCCGACCCTGATCGAATGGGACAATGACGTGCCGGACTGGCCGGTGCTGGCCCGCGAGGCGGCGCTCGCCGAGGCGGCGATGTCGCGCGTCATCAGGGCGAGGGCCGCCTGATGCTCGCCGACACCCAATCCTCGTTTCGCCTGGCCGTGCTCGATCCCGCAGCCGCGCTGCCCGCGGGGCTTGCCGCCCATAACGGGGTGTCGCCGCACCGGCGCTTCGCGGTCTATCGCGACAATGTCGCGTTCGGCCTCGCCGCGGCGCTGGAGAGCCGCTTTCCCGCTTCGATCGCCATCGTGGGTGCCGATTTCTTCCGCGCCCTGGCCATCGGCTTTGCGCGCCAGCATCCGCCGCGCTCACCGCTCCTTCTCGATTATGGCGATGACCTGCCGGCCTTCACCGAAACCTTCGAGCCGGCGCGGGCGGTTCCCTATCTTCCCGATGTGATGCGCCTGGAAATCGCCCGCGCCCAGGCCTATCACGCCGCCGATGCCGAGCCGGCCCCGCCATCGGCGCTCACCGCCCTCGATCCCGCGCGGTTGCACGAGGTGCGGATCGAGACCCATCCGGCCATGCGGCTCCTTCGTTCGCCCTTTCCGGTGGCGACGATCTGGCAGATGAATGCCGGCGGCGAGGCGCGGGAGATCACGGATTGGTCCGGCGAAGACGTGCTGGTGACCCGTCCCCACCTCGATGTGGAGGTACAGATCCTGCCGCCGGGCGGCCACGCCTTCCTGGCCACCCTGTTGGCCGGACATCCCCTGGAGGCGGCTGCGGAGGCCGCCTTCGCCGAAACCCCTGATTTCAACCTAGCCGCCGCCATTGCGGGGCTGGTTGCGGCCGGCATCGCCTGCCGCTTCCAGATCTGAACAGCCGGAGAGTGTTGCCATGACCCGCACGACATTCGCATCCCCCGATCCGGCCTCGGCAGGGCTGGTGGATCGCCTCATCGGTCTCTTCGCCCTCATCCCGCATTGGCTTATCGCCTTGATCGCCCGCATCGCCTTGTTCCGGGTGTTCTGGTGGTCGGCCCGCACCAAGGTGGCCGACGGCACGCTGTTCTCCCTGTCGGACAGCGCCGTCTATCTCTTCCAAGAGGAATACAAGCTGCCGCTGCTGCCGCCGGAGCTCGCCGCCCATCTGGCCCTGCTGGGCGAAAGCGTGTTCTCCATCCTGGTCCTCGTCGGGCTGGCGACGCGGCTCGGCGGGCTCGGCCTGTTCGGCATGGCGCTGGTGATCCAGCTCTTCGTCTATCCAGACCATTACAACGAGCATCTGCCCTGGATGGTCTGTGCCCTCTATCTTGCCAAGTTCGGCGGCGGCTTCTTCTCGCTCGATGCCCTGATCGCCCGCTGGACCGGCCGGAAGGTCTCGTTCGCCTGAGGCGATATCGCGTGGCCTACGCGCCGATGTCGCCTTGCCTGATCTTGGCGTAATGCCGGCGGGCCTTGGCGCGATTGCCGCAGGTGGCCATGTCGCACCAGCGACGGGTGCCATTCTTGCTCTCGTCGAGGAAGAGGAACCGGCATTCGGGATTGGCGCAACGCCGGATGCGGTGTCGGTCGGCGGCGGGAATGAGATCGCCGGCCGACCACAGGACCGATCCGAGAAGATAGGCGAGAGAGGGCTCGAACGGGCCGATCTCCCAGGCATAGCCCCCATGTGAGCGTACCAGCCGGCCGCGCGCCGGCGCCAGAGCGATCTTCTCCGCCACCAGGTTGAAATCCTGTTCGGCCACCGCCTGCTTCTCCGCTACCGCACAGAAGCTGCGATAGAGCACCTCCCGCAGCCCGATGGCTTCGTCGAAGAGCCGGTCCGCCGCCACGGGATGCTTCGTCGACCAGCGTGTCGCCTGTTCGGCCAATCGGGGCATCTCGCCGCCCTGCCGCGCCGTCCAGGCCAGCAGGTCCGCCATGCCGTTCAGGCGCTCGATGGGCCTCTCCCGGCCTCGCCAGGAGCGGGTATTGGCATAGTCGATGCAGAGATCGGCGCGCACCGGCGAAATCAGCATGGTCGCTTCCCTCCCCGCTCGTACCCGCCCGGCGCTGGCCGCCGCAGCGGGTCGCAGGAATGCGTTCTAACCCCCAAGGGGGTTGACGGTCAAGGCAAGGAGGCCGACACTGTAACCGTCATGACGGTTATAAACCGGCAACCAAAGCCAATGCGAGGAGAGCGCCATGCTGACCGAAGCTCGCAAAGCCCAGCCGATTGAACAGCCGCGATCCACGCGCCATCGCAGGGCGCACGCCACGATTCCCCTGTGGGCGATGCTCGCGGCCCTCTCGGCGGTGGCGGCCATGAGCCAGGCGTTCCGTACCGTCGCCACCCTGTTCGCCGGCGCGCTGCAGCGGGAGTTCGGCGCTTCCACCGAAGAGATCGGCCTGTTCGCCGGCGCCTTCCACCTGTCCTTTGCGATGGCGCAGATTCCGATCGGCGTCGCGCTCGATCTCTTCGGCCCGCGCCGTACGGTGAGCGCGGCCTTCCTGCTGGCCTGTGCCGGCTCCTTCCTGTCCGTCTTCGCGCCCAGCCTGCCTGTGCTCGTCGCCAGTCAGGTGCTGATCGGCATCGGCTGCGCGCCGGCCTTCCTCGGCGCCATCGTCTTCATCACGAGCCGCTATCCGGCCGGGCAATTCGCGCGGCTTTCCGGCCTGGTGCTGAGCTTCAGCGGCATCGGCATGCTGATCACCGGCACGCCGCTCGCCTTCGTCGTCGAAACCTGGTCCTGGCGGGCCGGCTTCCTGGTGCTGGCCATTTTGTCGGCAATCGTCCTCGCTGCGAATGTCCTGCTGGTTTCGGACCAAGAAACCAAACCGGAGCGCAGGCAGCCGGGGCTGCTCGCTGCCTTCGCCGAGATCGGGCCCCTGCTCGCACAGAGGCATACGATCGGCATCCTGCTGCTCGGCATCGTCGGCTATGCCGCCTTCCTGACCCTGCGCGGCCTGTGGGCCGTGCCGATGCTGATGGAGCGCCACGGTTACGGGCTGGTGGCCAGCGGCCACGTCATGCTGGCTGCGTCGGTCGCGGCTCTGCTCGGCCCGCCGGCCTTCGGGCTCTTGAAGACCGGCAATCGCGGGCGGCGGCTGTGGATCATCGCCGGCGCAGCCGCCTATGTCCTGGCCTTTGCTATCCTGGCCCTGTCCGGGTCGGGCGTCGTCGACGTCGCGCTGGTGGTCCTGCTCGGTTTCCTGACCGGCTATTTCATCCTGCAATATGCCGATATCCGCGCCGCCTATGCCGAGGAGGTCGCCGGCCGCGCCTTCGCGCTCTTCAACACGGCCGTGTTCCTCGGCGTAGCCCTGATGCAATGGTTGACCGGGCTGGCAGGAGTGCTGGCAGCGGCCCGGGGCGGCGATCCGCTGCTGCCTGCCTTCCTGGTGATATCGGCCCTGCTGGCGGCGGGCCTTGCGGGTTTCGTGCTGCTGCCTTGGCCGCGCGGCCGAGGCTGGGAACGCTAAAGCGTTTTGCGATGAGACGGAATTCTCTCGAATCGCAAAGACGCGTCGAACCAAAGAGCCGGAGCAAAACAGCGTTTTCGTCTAAACGCGCTTTGCTCTAGCCGCCGTCGAGCCTGCCGATTCCTGTTTGCCCTTGCGCATCAGGGCGGGAGCGCTCTACTTCAAGGCATGAATTTCGCCAGCGACAATTGGGCTGGAGCCAGCCCCAGAATCATCGAGGCGCTCGCACGTGGCGCCGATGGCATTGCCCCCGCCTATGGGCAGGACGATCTCACCCGCGAGTTGAAGGCGCGCCTGGCCGATCTGTTCGGCCGCGAGGTCGGGCTGCTCTTCGCCGCCACCGGCAGCGCCGCCAATTCCCTGGCCCTGAGCGCCCTCAGCCCGCCCTATGGCGCCATCTATGCCTATGAAGAGGCGCATATCGTCGGCGACGAGGCCGGCGCGCCCGAGTTCTTCACCCAGGGTGCGCGCCTGGTGCCGATCGCCGGCGCCGGCGGCAAGCTGACGCCGGCCGGGCTCACGGCCACGCTGGCGCGGGGCTCGGGCTCCGGTTCCGCCATACCCCGGCCCGCTGTGCTGTCGATCACCCAGGCGACGGAAAGCGGCACGGTCTATCGCCGGGACGAAATCTCCGCCCTGACCGACATCGCCAGGGCACGCGGTCTCAAGGTGCATATGGACGGCGCACGCTTCGCCAATGCCTTCGCCTTCCTCGAAAAGGCCGATGGCAACAGCGCCGCCGACATCACCTGGAAAGCGGGTGTCGATGCCCTCGCCTTCGGCCTCACCAAGAACGGCGCCCTGATGGCCGAAGCTGTCCTGCTGTTCGAACCAGAGAAGGCCGTCGAGATCGAATGGCTGCGAAAGCGCAGCGGCCATGTCGTCTCCAAGGCCTGGCCGATCGCCGCCCAGTTCCTGGCCATGCTGGAGAAGGATCACTGGCTCGATCTCGCCCGCCACGCCAATGCCATGGCGAGCGCCCTGTCGCAAGGCCTCGTCGCGGCGGGCCACCGGCTCGGCTACGAGACACAGGCCAACGAAGTCTTCGCCATCCTGCCCAAAACCGTGATCGCCAGGTTGAGACAGGCCGGCGCCCGCCTCTACGAATGGCCCGTCCACGGCCTCCCGGCCGACAGGCGGCCCGCCGCCGATGCCGACCTCGTGCGCCTGGTCACCTCCTTCGCGACAAAGGAGGAGGAGGTCGAAAGGTTCCTGGCGCTGGCGGGGTAGAAAAGCGGTGAGGTCGAGGAAGGAGATCCAATGCCTTCAATCCTCTGGAAGCGCCTGGACCTTGAAGGGCATGACGCTTGTCGAATTGTCGAATGCGACGATGGCTGGGACATCGCGGGAAACGCGGTTTTCGATCATCAAGGGGACGCTGCGAATCTGGCCTATCGCCTGAATTGCGATCGATCGTGGTTGAGCCGGAAAGCAACCATCGGTGGCTGGATAGGGTCGCGGGATATTCACATCCTGATCGACCGGGCAGAGGATGGGCACTGGTATGTCAATGGCGAAAAGAACGTGGATTTTCGCGGGCTGGTGGACATAGACCTTGGCTTCACCCCGGCCAGCAATACCAATGCGATCCGTCGAATGAATTTGGAAAAGGGCCGGCAGTCAGAATCAGTAGCAGTGTGGCTGGATACGGAAGACTGGAGCGTGAAGGCATTGCCGCAGGTCTACCGGCGGCTGGATGCCAATACCTATGACTACAGCTCCCCGCTGCACGAATATCATGCCGAGTTGAGCGTGAGCGAGTTCGGCCTTGTCGTCGAATATCCCGCGCTATGGCGCATGATCAATTGCCGCTCCGACTTGGAAGAAAAGGGGCGTGGAACAGGCCGTTAAGAGCGAACTCGCGCCGCTCTCCCGCCCGATCTCGCTGATCTCGTTCAGCGTGCACAAACTGTGCGCGCGGCCTCCCCGAAGCCGGGGAGGGGTAGTCGCGCTTCATTCGATGCAGTCGCGATAGGCCGCCGCCCTCACTTGTCCTTCAACACCAGCGAACTCGTCAGGTCGCCGAGAGGCTTCTGCTTGCGCGCTGCCATCGCCGTGTCGCGCACGGTGATGCCGTGCAGGGTCGGCAGTTCGAAGCGGCGCGTGATGAAACGCAGGATCGAGGTGGTGTCCATCGGGGTGTGGTCGACGAAGCCGCGGCGGGCATAGGGCGAGACGATGATCGCCGGGATACGCGAGCCCGGGCCCCAGCGATCGCCCTTGGGCGGCGCGACGTGGTCCCACAGGCCGCCATTCTCGTCATAGGTGACGACGACGAGCATATGCGGCCATTGCGGACTCTTCTCGAGATGGGCGATCACATCGGCGATATGGGCATCGCCGGCCTGGATGTCGGCATAGCCCGAATGCTCGTTGAGGTCGCCCTGCGGCTTGTAGAAGGACACCTGCGGCAGCTTGCCGGCGTCGATCGCCTTGATGAATTCCACGCCCGCCAGGCCGCCGTCACGCAGGTGCTCGGCCCGGGCCGCCGTGCCCGGTGCGAAGCTGGCATAATAGTTCAGGGGCTGGTGGTGATACTGGAAGTTCGGGATCGGCGTCTTGTTGCCGTGGTCGAGCACGTCCTGCCAGGCGCCGCCATACCAGGCCCAGCTTACATGCTTGAGGCTGAGGAGATCGCCGATGGTCGGTTCGATCTGTGGCGGCAGCGTCGTCGGCTTGCCGGGATCGGCAAACGCCTTGTCCCCATCTTTCGCCGGCTCGTTGCCGCTCGGCTGATAGGGCGGCTGCATGGTGTTCACGGCATAGAAATCGGGCGTGAGATTGCCGTCGCCGGCAAATTTCGGGATGCCGTCCATCGCCGATTTCGGCGAATTGGCGGCGGCCTTGAGCGTCACCCCGTCGGGTTCGACCACGGCGATCGAGGGCTTGGCGGGAGCGGTATCGGCATTGGGGTAATAGGGCGCGCAGGCGCACACCAGCCATTGATGGTTGAAGAAGGAGCCACCGAAGGCGCCCATGAAGAAATTGTCGGCCAGCACATATTTCTGGGCAATCTTCCACATGGCGGTTTTCGAGCCGTCCCACAAGCTGACCGAAAGGGCCCCCGAATCGGCATAGGCGACGAACTTGTCGTTGCGCCCGCCATTGATCTGCATCTGGTTCTGGTAATAGCGATGCCAGAGGTCGCGGGTGATGGTGCCGTAGCCGAGGTTGAAGCCCTTGGGGTCGTCCGCGTGGAAGGGGCGGTTGGGCAGGTGTTCGGTCTCGGCCTGGGTTACCGGCGGGGTCACGCCCTTGGCGGTCAGGCCTTCCCAGATCGGCGGCAATTCGCGGAAGGGCTTGCCGTCGCGATCGCGCTGGATGCGCGCGCTTGCCGGTGCCTTCGCCACGCCATTGGCACCCGGGAAGCTGCCATAGAGATTGTCGAAACTGCGGTTCTCGGCATAGATCACCACCACGGTATCGATCAGCTTCAGATCTGCGGACGCTTCGGGTGCTGGCTTGGCTTTCTGGCCGCCGGTGCTTTCGGCGGCAAATGCCGATCCGAGGGCGCCGATGGAAAGGCTCAACGCATACACGACCGCCGCCGATTTCATGCGCATCTGGGTCTCCTGCCTCGATTTGCTTGTTGCTATCGTCCCCCGCAGCCTCTCATCTTAGCCGGGCTGGCGGCGGACACCACCCCCCCCCCATCGCAATGAAGGAATGCAGCCATAAGCTTTCTTTGCAACAGACGTGTGAGGCGATTGGGCGGCGTTCTGGGGCTCGCCTTGCCAGTGCTGGCGATGAGTTCCGTCCAAGCCGGGCAGGAGATGTCTCGCGCCCAGGCGCGCCAGCAGGCGCAGGCGCTGAGCGTACTCGGCCGTACCCTGTTTTTCGATCCTTCCCTGTCGGGGTCGGGCAAGCTTGCCTGCTCCTCCTGCCACGATCCCGCCCATGCCTTCGGGCCGGCGAACGACCATGCGGTGCAGCTCGGCGGCGGCGACATGCACCAGCCGGGCGTGCGCGCCGTGCCGTCGCTGAAATATCTGCAGGTGGTGCCGCCCTTCACCGAGCATTTCTACGATTCCGAGGATGAGGCCGACGAGAGCGTCGACAATGGCCCCACGGGAGGCCTGACCTGGGACGGGCGCGTCGATCGCGGTGCGGATCAGGCCAAAATCCCGCTGCTCTCCGATTTCGAGATGGGCAATCGGGATGGCGCGGAGGTGGCCCGCCGCGTGCTCGCCGCCGGGCACGGCAAGGCCATCGCCGCCATTGCCGGGCCGAAGGCGGCCGGCGACCCGGACCTCGTCTACAAGACGGCCCTGAAGGCGCTGGAAGTGTTCCAGCAGGACTACCGGACCTTCTATCCCTATTCGAGCAAATATGACGCGGTGCTGGCCGGCAAGGCCGAACTCTCTCCCCAGGAAGCGCGGGGGCTCGACCTGTTCAACGCGGCGGACAAGGGTAATTGCGCCTCCTGCCACATCAGCCAGCGCGGCAATGACGGTACGCCGCCGCAATTCACCGATTACGGCCAGATCGCGCTCGCGGTGCCGCGCAACCCCGACATTCCCGCCAACAAGGATCCCAGCTATCGCGATCTGGGACTGTGCGGCCCGTTGCGCACCGACTTCCTGAAGCGCGAGGATTATTGCGGCCTGTTCCGCACCCCCACCCTGCGCAACGTCGCCTTGCGCAAGACCTTCTTCCACAACGGCGCCGTGCATTCCCTGCGCGATGCCGTGCGTTTCTATGTCGAGCGCGAGACCCGGCCTGAGCGCTGGTACCCGCGCAAGGCCGATGGCAGCATCGACAAATATGACGATCTGCCCGAGGCGGCGAAGGCGAACATCAACACGGATCCGCCCTTCGATCGCAAGGCCGGCGACGAACCGGCCCTGACGCCGGCCGAGATCGATGACGTCGTGGCCTTCCTCGGCACGCTCACCGACGGTTATGAGCCGGCAAAATGACGGCCTTCACATGAAACTGCAGCCGCCGTGGGACTTTGGCTAGCCCCCGGCGGGTTTTGCCTGCAGCCCCAGCAGACTCGCGACCGCCTCGGCGCCCTTGCCGGAGGCGGAAACCTTGCCATCGTCCCCGACCTCCAACGCGGCGCCGTTGGAGAAGCTGAGGGACCAGCCGTCATCGTTGCCGTTGCGGCGCCGATCGGTGAGTTCGATACCGGCCGCGGAAACCAATGCAATGGCCTTGTCGACGTCCATGGTCGTCACCTCGCGTGGGATGTCCCCCCGGTCAGTTGGATCGCGAAACCGGGACGAGTCAAGGAGAAAGGGCCGGCTGCCGGGGCAGGGGCGTGCTATCCTACCGTTACGGCATTCAAGCGTCGAAAGCTGCGCGATTTTCCGCCGGAGCCTATCGCCAGACGCCGATATTCGTGTCATGGCTGCGGCCATTGCCCTCATCGGGCATGATGCCCTTCTGCTGTGAGGAATCGATGCTGAAGACCAGCCTTAGTCTCGCTTTTGCCCTTCTGGTGAGTGCCGCGCAGGCCCAGACTCAGGCCCAGGACGCCGCGCCCGCCAAATCGCCGCTGCCCGGCGGGGCCTCTTCCATCCAGGAGAGCTATGAGGACTGGCGCGTGCTCTGCAATGTCGTCAACAACGCCAAGCAATGCGCGGTCCAGCAGGTGCAGAGCGATACCAAGACCGGCCAGCGCGTGTTGGCTGTCGAGCTGAACCCCACGGCTGATGGCGGCACCAGCGGTAATCTTGTGATGCCGTTCGGCCTGCAATTCGATGCTGGCGTGTCCCTCGCCCTGGATGCCGGGACCAGCGGCAAGCCGCTGAACTACAAGACCTGCATCCCCGCCGGCTGCCTGGTGCCGCTGGCGCTCGATGCCAACACCGTCACGGCGCTGAAGGCCGGCAAGCAGCTCAAGCTCACGGCCAAATCGGTCGACGACAGCGTGAAGCCGCTCGTCTTTACCGTCTCGCTCAAGGGCTTCGGCCCTGCCCTCGATCGGGCCGTCGCCATCTTGAAGTAACGCCGAGCGGCACTAGAGCAAAGCGCGTTCAAGCGTGAACGCTTATTTGCTCTAACTCATTGTTCTGACGCGTCTTTGCGATTCTAGGTGACCCCGTCTAATCGCAAAACGCTATAGCTCGCTCTTCCCGGGAGCGCGGACGTCCTCGTCCGCCCTCCCAGGGCGATCAGATCCAGCCCTGCAATTCGCGCGTGACCACATGTTCCAGCACGCGCTGGCCCTCGGGGCTGTCGTTGAGGCAGGGCAGATAGGCGAAATGCTCGCCGCCATTGTGCTGGAAGATCTCCTTGTTCTCCTCGCCGAGCTCTTCCAGCGTTTCCAGGCAGTCGGCCACGAAGCCAGGCGCCACGATGGCAAGGCGTTTCACGCCGGATTTGGCGAGCCCCTCCACGGTCTCGTCCGTATAGGGCTTGAGCCACTCCTCCTTGCCGAAACGGGACTGGAAGGTGATCTTGAAGCGATCCTCGCTGAAACCGAGCGCCTCGCGCAGCAGCCGCCCCGTCTTCATGGCAAAGCAGTAATAGGGATCGCCCTGGATCAGGTAGTTCTTGGGCACGCCGTGGAAGGAGGCGAGCAGCACTTCCGGCTCGAAATCGAGCCTGGCAAGGGATTGGCGCACCGAACTGGCGAGGGCCTCGATATAGACGGGATCGTCATGCCATTGCGGCGCGATGCGCACGGCCGGCTGCCAGCGCAGGGTCATCAGGTGCTCGAAGGCCTTGTCGCAGACCGTGGCGGTGGTCGCCGCCGCATATTGGGGATAGAGCGGCACGATCAGGATGCGGTCGCAGCCTTTGGCGCGCAGGGCGTCGATGCGCGAGGCGATGGAGGGCTTGCCGTAGCGCATGGCGAAATCCACCACGAGGCGCGGCTCGGCGGCGAAGGTCTGCGCCAGCTTTTCGGTCTGGCGCCGCGTGATGACGAGGAGCGGCGAGGCGTTCTCCGCCTTGTCCCAGATCGAGGCATATTTGGCGCCGCTCTTGCCTGGCCGGGTCGTCAGGATGATGCCGTTGAGCAGCGGCCACCACAGCAGGCGCGAGACCTCGATGACCCGCCGGTCGGACAGGAATTCCTTGAGATAGCGCCGCATCGGCCAGTAGGTCGGCGCGTCCGGTGTGCCGAGGTTGACCAGGAGAACGCCGATCTTCCCGCTGGCCGCCACGGGATGGTCCGACGGAACGGGAAGGGCGCTTGCGAGGTGAGAAGTCATGCCGGGTCCTTTCCAGGCCTTTCAACAGGCTGGGCGCCCGGCTTGCAACAGATTTGTGGGCCGTGACGGGGCGGCGCGACGCAATGGCGCTTTACGATCGCGGGATCGCCTGAATCACAAAGGCGTGTACAAACAAGGCACTGAAGGAAAATGGCATGGCCGCCGCAACCGGCATTGCTTCGGGAAGTGCTTTCCTACGAGCAATTCACTTGCAGGAACCGGCCACGCCCGCTTATCCTCCTTCCCATGAGCACCGACGCCATCGAAATCCGTTTGGCTCGCCCGGACGACGCCCACGCCATCGCCGATGTGCATGACGCCGCTTGGCGTTATGCCTATCGCGGCGTGATTCCCGGCCGGGAGCTCGAACGCCTGGTGGAGCGACGCGGTGCCAAATGGTGGCGCTACGCCATCGACCGCAAGACCCGCATCGTGGTGATGTCCTTTGGCGGCGTGATCGCGGGCTATGCCACCTATGGCCGCAACCGGGCCGTCGGTCTGCCCTATCAGGGCGAGATCTTCGAGCTCTATCTGCGTCCCGAATATCAGGGCATCGGCCTGGGCAAACGGCTGTTCAACGCGGTGCGCCGCGATCTCAACGGCCACGACGTCAGGGGCATGGTGGTGTGGGCACTGGCAGACAATGTGCGGGCCTGTGATTTCTACCGGCGCCTCGGCGGCGAATCCGTGGACAGCATGGTGGAGCGCTTCGGCGAAGTGAAGCTGCAGAAGATCGCCTTCGCCTGGGGCCCCTGAGCGAAACACCGCTTGTCCGCCTCGCTCGTTGGCCCGCCCCTGGCTCCTTCGATTCCCGCCATTCGAACTCCACGGCCACCGTTCGGCGACCCGCGGGTTGCCACCATTGGGGGACGGGCAGGCATGCCACGGCGTGACGCAAGCCGGCTTCGGGGCCGTCGCGCCCATTACCTATTTGTAATCCCGGATATGGCCACGTCGGCCGGTAGAAGACTCGATGTCTAGTTCGATGCATATCGGGCAGACGGAAGGTCTCTTCCCGTCATTCCCGAGAGGGAGAATGTTGTTCCTGCAGTAAACAATTCCTTCTCGTAGTTTTTAATAATTCCAATTCTAATCTAAAGAGTTTGACGGGAACTTCTCGGTGAGCCTAGAGATCGGGTGTTCAATCAATCCCTTGGCTGAAGCCAACCGATAGAGGTTCTGATGAAAGTTTTCCTGCCGCATCGCCGTGCAGCGCTTGCCGGGGCCGTGGCCCTCGCCGCCGCCCTGTTCGCTGCTCCCCTGGCCGTCCAGGCCGAGGATGCGGGCATCACGGTCTATAATGCGCAGCATGAAAGCCTGACCAAGGCCTGGGCCGAGGCTTTCACCAAGGAAACCGGCATCAAGATAACGCTGCGCAATGGCGGCGATACCGAGCTCGGCAACCAGCTGGTGCAGGAGGGCGACAAGTCGCCCGCCGACGTCTTCCTCACCGAGAATTCGCCGGCCATGGTGCTGGTCGACAACGCCAAGCTGTTCGCACCGCTCTCGGCAGAGACGCTGGCAGAAGTGCCCGAGGCCTTCAAGCCCTCGCATGGCCGCTGGATCGGCATTGCCGCCCGCACCACCGTGTTCGCCTACAACACGACCAAGCTGACCGAGGACAAGCTGCCGAAGTCCCTGCTCGATCTGGCCGATCCGGCCTGGAAGGGTCGCTGGGGCGCCGCGCCGGCGGGTGCCGATTTCCAGGCCATCGTCAGCGCCCTGCTGGCCCTGAAGGGCGAGGAAGCCACCGCCGCCTGGCTGAAAGGCATGAAGGCCAATGTCAAGCCGTTCAAGAAGAACGGCATCGCCATGAAGGGCGTGAATGACGGCGAGGTCGATGGCGCGATCATCTACCAGTATTACTGGTTCGGCGATCAGGCCAAGACCGGCGAGAACTCCAAGAACGTTGCACTGCATTATTTCCGCAATCAGGACCCGGGCGCTTTCGTCAGCATCTCGGGCGGCGGCGTGCTCGCTTCCAGCAAGCACAAGAAGGAAGCCGAGGCCTTCGTGAAGTGGATTGCCGGCAAGGGCGGTCAGGAGATTCTCAAGACCGGCAACTCCTTCGAATATGCCGTCGGCAAGGATGCCGCCTCCAATCCCAAGCTGGTGCCGCTGGCCGATCTCAACGCCCCCAAGCTCGATCCGGCGCAGCTCAACTCCAAGAAGGTCTCCGACCTGATGACGGCGGCCGGCCTGCTTTGAGCGACGGAACACCGCGCCGCACCGATATGGCGCGGCTGTCGCAAACTTGACATCATCGCGCCTCCGGCTCCGCGCCGGAGGCCTTCACTTTTCAGGACACCTCGTGTCATCGTCGTCACCCCAGCCCGAAATCGGCAGTATGCGCCTTGCCTCGCCCGGCTTCACCGGGCGCGATGCGGTTGGCGTGGCCGCGGTGCTGGTGTCCCTCGTCGCCCTGCTGCCGCTCGGCTTCGTGATCTTCATCACCATCCAGACCGGCTGGCAGACCGTCTATGAACTGGTGGTGCGTCCGCGCGTCGGCGAATTGCTGGTCAATACCGTCCTGCTCGAAGCCGTCACCATTCCCATCGCCATCCTATTGGCGGTGGCGCTGGCCTGGCTGACCGAACGCAGCGACCTGCCAGGCGCCCGGATCTGGTCATGGCTCGCGGTGGCGCCGCTCGGCGTACCGGCCTTCGTGCATTCCTATGCCTGGATCAGCCTCGTTCCCGGCATGCGCGGCCTGTGGAGTGGTGTCCTCGTTTCGATCATGGCCTATCTGCCCTTCCTCTATCTGCCGGTGGCGGCGCAGATGCGGCGGCTGGACCCGGCGCTCGAAGATGTGGCGGCGAGCCTGGGCCAATCGCCCCTGCGTGTGTTTTTCCGGGTGGTGCTGCCGCAATTGCGGCTGGCGATCTGCGGCGGCTCGCTGCTGGTCGGCCTGCATCTCCTCGCCGAATACGGCCTCTACGCCATGATCGAGTTCGACACCTTCTCGACCGCCATCGTCGATCAGTTCCAGTCGGCTTATAACGGCCCCGCCGCCAACATGCTGGCCGGTGTGCTGGTGCTCGCCTGCCTCGTGCTGTTGGGGCTCGAAAACCGGGTGCGCGGCCAGGAGCGCTATGCCCGCGTCGGGTCCGGCGCTGCCCGCCCGGCCGCCCGCGTGCGGCTCGGCCGCGGCACGCTGGTCTGGCTGGCGCTGCCGCTCGGCCTCGCCCTGCTGTCGCTCGGGGTGCCGTTGCTGACGCTCTCGCGCTGGCTCTATCTCGGCGGCGCGGCGGCCTGGTCTTCGGGCGATATCGGCACGGCCCTTGTCCAGACGCTCGGGCTCGCTCTGATCGGCGGGGCTGCGACCACGCTGGCCGCCCTGCCGATGGCCTGGCTGTCGGTGCGTGCTCCCGGCCGGCTGCAGAAGGTGCTGGAAGCCTGCCACTATTATGTCGGCTCGCTTCCCGGCGTGGTGGTGGCGCTGGCTCTGGTGACGATCACCGTGCGCGTCGCCCTGCCGCTTTATCAGACCATGACGACCCTGCTGCTGGCCTATGGCCTGATGTTCCTGCCGCGGGCGGTGGTCGGGCTGCGGGCCAGCCTGGCGCAGGCTCCCGTCGAGCTCGAGCGGGCCGCAATGGCGCTGGGGCGGCCGCCATTCAAGGCGATCTGGCAGGTCACCATGCGTCTGTCGGCACCGGGCGTCGCCGCCGGCATGGCGTTGGTCGCCCTCGGCATCACCACCGAACTGACCGCGACGCTGATGCTGGCGCCCAACGGCACGGTCACCCTGTCGACCCGGTTCTGGTCGCTGACCAATGACATAGACTATGTCGCCGCGGCGCCCTTCGCGCTCCTGATGGTGCTGCTGTCGCTGCCCCTCACCCTCCTGCTTCACTACCAGTCCAGGCGATCGATCGGCCAATGAGTTTCCTGAGTATAGACAAGGCCGGCAAGCGCTATGGCGCCATGGTGGCGCTCGATGGCGTCAGCCTGGAGGTCGCGTCCGGCAGCCGCACCGCCATCGTCGGTCCCTCCGGCTCCGGCAAGACCACGCTGCTCAGGCTGATCGCTGGTTTCGAGGGGCCGGATACAGGCCGCATCGCCTTGAACGGTACCATCCTGGCGGATGGCCCCGCCATCGTGCCGGCGCACCGGCGCGGCATCGGTTTCGTCACCCAGGACGGCGCACTCTTTCCCCACCTCACCATCGCCGACAATATCGGCTTCGGCCTGGAGCGGGGGACGACGAACCGGGAAGACCGCATCCGCGCGCTGATGCGCACCGTCGATCTCGATCCGCGCCTGCTCGAGCGCCGGCCGCACCAGCTCTCCGGCGGGCAGCAGCAGCGCGTGGCCCTGGCGCGGGCCCTGGCGCGCCAGCCCAAGCTGATGCTGCTGGACGAACCTTTCTCGGCTCTCGACACCGGCCTGCGCGAGGCGACCCGCAAGGCGGTGGCGGCCCTGCTGCAGGCGGCCGGCGTCACCACCATCCTGGTCACGCACGACCAGACCGAGGCGCTGTCCTTCGCCGATCAGGTCGCCGTGCTGCGCGAGGGCCGGCTGGTGCAGGCCGGCGCGCCGCACGATCTCTACCGCCGGCCGCGGGACCGCGAGACGGCGCTCTTCCTCGGCGAGGCCATCCTGCTGAAGGGACAGGCTGGGGTCGGCTGGGTCGATTGCGTGCTTGGGCGTCTTGCGGCCGGGACGCATGGCCAGCGCGGCGACATCGAACTGATGCTGCGCCCCGAGCAGGTCAAGTTCACGCCCAGCGCGGATGAGACCGCGCAGGGCTGCTTTGCCAGCGTGGTGGACGTCGAGTTCGGCGGTGCCCTGCGGGCGGTGACGGTGGAGTTGGCCGATGGCAATCGGCTCCGGATCAGCGGCACGGGCCTCGATCTGCCGCCGACCGGCACGCGCGTGCGCCTGAGCGTGGCCGGGCCGGCGCATGTCTTCGAAGCATAGAAGGATGCCGCCGCGCCAGCTTCCCTTGTGACCCTGCCGTGACGGGGCGGCCATTTACTGTGTTTCCCGAGAAACCAGCATCATATTCTTGTGATCTTCGGGTTGAAACCCATGCGCGTTCCGCCTAAGGCTGCTGTCTGATCGGGGTCTGGAGGCATCCTGCGCCAGAGCCGGCCTTACAGGATGTGATCTACGATGCGTATCGAAGCGATCTCGACCGGACGCAATCCGCCGCACGAGGTGAATGTCATCGTCGAAGTTCCCGTCGGTGGTGAGCCCATCAAATATGAGATGGACAAGGATTCCGGCGCGCTCGTGGTCGATCGCTTCCTCTACACGCCGATGCGCTATCCCGGCAATTACGGCTTCGTGCCGCACACCCTGTCGGATGACGGCGACCCCATCGACGTGCTGATCGCCAACCAGCGCGGCATCATTCCCGGCGCCGTGATCGCGGTGCGCCCGGTCGGCGTGCTGAAGATGCGCGACGAATCCGGCGGCGACGAGAAGATCATCGCCGTGCCCGTGCCGCGGCTGACCCGGCGCTATGAGAAGGTGAACAACTACACCGACCTGCCCGAGATCACCCTCAAGCAGATCGAGCACTTCTTCGAGCACTATAAGGACCTCGAGAAGAACAAGTGGGTCAAGGTCGAAGGCTGGGGCGACGCCAAGGAAGCCGAGACGATGATCCTCGAGGCGATCGAGCGCTACAAGGCCAACAGCAAGGGCTGAGGGTGGAGGCTCCCTCACGCCGCCGTCCCTTCCTCCTGCGCCATCACGGCCAGATAGGCCGCCTGCAATTCGGCGAGGACCGAGCGCGCGGGCGCGGGCGTGCCCAAATGCAGGGCACGCAATTCCTCCATGAAGGCCTCCCATAGGGGCGGGCCGCCTTCCTCCAGCAATTGCGCGCGGATCGACAAGGGGCGCGAAACCGGCGTGTACCGGCGGCCCCAGGCACCCATATGCGCCAGCAGAGGCACCAGCTGGATGGACGGCTCCGTCAGGCTGTAGATCGCCTTCTGCTTGTGGCTGGGATCGTCGCGCCGGCTGAGCAGGCCGGTCTGGACCAGCCGCTTGAGCCGGTCGGCCAGGATGTTGGAGGCGATCTTCTCCTCCGACTGGGTCAGGAGCTCGCGATAGTGCCGGCGATTGCCGAACATCACGTCGCGGATGACGATCAGGCTCCAGCGATCGCCCAGCATTTCCAGCGTCAGATTGATCGGACAACCCGACCGATGACCTGCATTCATCATCTCGCTCCTTGACCGCTTGCAAAATAGGATCAGTTGAGTTAGAAAGCAACTGATTGCTTATTGCAACTGGTATGCATGGGAGGAATGACGATGACCAAACTGGTGCTGGCGATGTTCACGAGTCTGGATGGTTATATCGAGGGCCCGAACGGCTTCGTGCCGCCGGCCTGGTCGGGTGACCTGGAAACCCACTGGTCCGGCTATGCCCTGGAGCGGGCCGGGCATCTCGTCTATGGCCGCGTCAACTTCCTGTTCAACAAGGACTTCTGGAGCCCGGCCGAAACCGATCCCTCCAGCCCCGCCGCCGGCATTGCCCATGCCGTGGTGATGAACCGCCTGCCCAAGACCGTGGTATCCTCCACGCTGTCGGGCGATCCTGGCTGGAACGCCACCCTGGCGGGGGCGGATCTCGCCGCCGCGATCGGCACGTTGAAGTCGAGCCTTCAGGGCAAGGACATCTACTGCTTCGGCGGCGCCGGCATCGCCAACAGTCTCGTCAGCCGCGATCTCGTCGATGAATATCGCCTGATGGTGACGCCGACGATCTTCGGTGACGGCAAGCGCCTGTTCGAGCCCGGCCTGCCCAAGCTCGGGCTGGACCTGATCGAGAACCGCCCGCTCGATACCGGCGCGGTGATCCTGCATTACCGGCGGACGCGCTGACGTTCCATGCCATCGAAGGAGACGGCAATGTCCCTGGTCCTGCACGCGCATCCCTTTTCCTCCAACTGCCAGAAGGTGCTGATCGCACTCTATGAGAACGACCTGCCGTTCGAGTTTCGCATGCTGGCCGATGCCGCCAGCATGGCAGCCCTCGAAAAGCTCTGGCCCCTGAAGAAGTTTCCCGTGCTGGAGGATGACGGGCATGTGGTGCTGGAGACCAGCATCATCATCGAATATCTGCAGCGCCATCACCCGGGGCCGGTGCGGCTGCTGCCGGATGATCCCGACGCGGCACTCGAAGTCCGGCTGATGGACCGCCTCTTCGACAACTATGTTTCGACCCCCCAGAGCAGGGTGGTCTACGACGCGCTGCGACCGCCGGAACATCGCGATCCCTATGGCGTGGAGGAGGCCAAGCGCCTGCTTCAAACCGCCTATGGCTGGCTCGAAAGCCGGCTGCAGGGCCGGAACTGGGCGGCTGGAGAGGCCTTCTCGATGGCGGATTGCGCAGCGGCGCCCTTCCTGTTCTACGCCGACTGGACGCATCCCATCAGCCAGGCTTTCCCGACCGTGCGGGCTTATCGCTCGCGTGTACTCGCCCGTCCTTCGGTCAGGCGCGCCGTCGACGAAGCTCGCCCCTATCGCAAGCTCTTTCCGCTCGGCGCGCCCGACAGGGACTGAACCGCCTACCCCGCGATCGTGGTCAGATCGACATTGGCGCCGCAGGCCAGCACACCGACGCGCTCGCCCTGTTCGGGCCGATAGACGCCGCCGACCAGGGCCGCCAGGGCGGTGGCGCCGCCGGGCTCGAGGGCGAGGCGAGCATCGGCCCAGGCGCGCCTCTGCGCTTCCACGATGTCGCTGTCGGGAACGGTTATGGCTTCGGCGACATGGCGGCTGGCCACGGCATAGACCCGGGGTCCGCAATTGCGGGCGCCGAGCGAATCCGCCGCCACGCTTTCCACGCCGACATCCACGGGGCCTCCGGCCTCCAGGGCCGCCTTGAGGCATTGCGAGCCTTCCGGCTCCACCGAGACGACCTTGACCCTGCCGGCGAACCAGGCCGCGATGCCGGCGATCAGGCCGCCGCCGCCGGTGGCGACGAGCACGGTGTCGAGCGCTCCGCCGGCCTGCTCTTCCCATTCCAGCCCGAGCGTGCCCTGGCCGGCGATGGTCTCCCAGGCGTCGAAGGCGTGTACCGAGAGCGCGCCGGTCTCAGCGATATAGCGCTCGCAGGCCGCCAGGGCATCGGCATAGCGCTCGCCGCCGATGTCGAGATCGGCCCCGCGGGCGCGGATCGCCGCGATCTTGGCGGGGCTGGAGATCACCGGTACGAAGATGCGGGCCTTATGGCCCAGCGCGCGGGCGGCATGGGCGACGGCGATGCCGTGATTGCCGCCCGAGGCTGCGGCCACCCCGGCTGCCGGCACCTCGCGCGACAGCAGGTTGTTGAAGGCGCCGCGCGGCTTGAAGGAGCCGGCATGCTGCAGGAATTCCAGCTTGAGCTGCACGCCGTGGTCGAGGCCGAAGGTTCCGGCCTGGGTGTCGAGCAGCGGCGTACGGCGAATATGGGCGGCGACGCGCCGATAGGCGGCGCGAATATCATTCTGATCAATCATTTGAAGCTCGTTGGAAAGGAAACGGAAGGTCGGCTCACAGGCCGTCAATGCTTCCTTCCTAACCGCAAGCCGTGCCGCTTCCAAGATCGGGTTGTACTGGAGTGTCGACTTCCTGGTCGACATTCATGAAACGTCGCGTGTGTAGGAGAGAGATGTCGACCAGGAGGTCGACACTCCCACAGTCCTCACGGCTTGTGCATGGCGGCGCCGAGAATGGCGCCCGGGCGGCCTGCGGTATCGGCTTGCACCAGCACGGCGAAACTGTCGGCGCCAGGGGCATTGGTGACGTCCGGCTTCAGGGCCAGCGTGGCGGCATTGCCGTCGTAATCGGCGACCTTGCGGAAGCAGCGCACGACATTGGAATAGGTCACCGTCTTGCCGGTATTCTCGCCGCGCTCGATCTTGACTTCCGCGCTCGTCTCGATGGGGACCACCCAGACCTCGCCCTTGTGAGCGCTCTTGCCCAGCGAGATGCTGTAGGCGCCCTTCGTGCCGGAAATGGCGACGGGAACACTGAGGACATTGGGATGGGTGGCGGCCATTTCGATGGCTCGGTGGACCTCCTGCCCATTGGAGCCGACGGCGTGCTGCACGCCATCCACCACGATCTGCGGCGTATAGACGGCCCTGTCGCCACGGACCTCGGCATAAGCGCGCTGGCGGCGGGTGAAGGTGTTGTCGGCCAGGGTGTCCTTCCAGCCGACATAGTCCCAGTAGTCGACCGGAAGGGACAGCGCGATCACGCTGGGATCACGGGCGAGCTCGCCCATCATCTTGTCCGCTGGCGGGCAGGAGGAGCAGCCCTGGCTGGTGAACAGCTCCACCACGGCACGCGGCTGCGCCATCGCCGGGCCGCTCGCGGCCAGCAACAACAGAGCTGCAACCAGGTTTCGCCGCATCGGTCTCGTCCAGGCCTAAAGCGCCTCGCGATCCTGCCGAACTACCGGCAATCGCAAGGACGGGTTGAAACAGGGAGTCAGAGAAGCGTGCATTCTCGCTGAACCGCGCTTGCTCCGATCGGAAACACCGGCAAGCCATAGCCCATCGAAGATGAACGGGCGAGTAACACAGTGGTGAGAGAACGGCCCCTCCGCGATTCGTGAAGGGGCGTGATATCGAGCGATTGCAGTCGCCCCAAATGCTATTCACCCGAGGAGCGCGCCAGGCCGGGCCCAGATGGGCGATCGGCGTTTTCTCGGGATGTCTCGCGGCCCTTTCTGGCAAATCTCGAGATGCAATGGCATGGTTGCCGCATGCGGGTGTACAAATTCATTTGCGATCTCACGCAACGGGTCACCGATCACGACGATTACGCGCTGGCGAGCCATATGGCGCTGTCTCTGCTCACGGCGATGTTTCCCTTCCTGATCTTCGTGGCTTCCCTGGCGGGCGTGCTCGGTACGGCCGACCTGCAGGCCGAAATCGTGCGCCTGCTGTTCGAAACCTGGCCGCACGAGGTTTCCGAACCGATCGCCCGCGAGGTCAACAGGGTGCTGGGCACGGCCCGGCCGGGCCTGCTCACCGTCAGCGCCATCGTGGCCGTGGTGCTGGCCAGCAATGGCGTCGAGGCCATCCGCGTCGGCATCAACCGGGCCTATGGGCTGGTCGAGATGCGGTCCTTCTGGTGGTGCCGGCTGCAGAGCCTGTTCTTTGTGCTGGTGGCCTCGCTCGCTCTGGTCACGCTCGCTTTGCTGGTGGTGCTGTGGCCGGTGATATGGGAGGCGACGATCAGCTTCGTGCCGGTGCTGGCGCCGTTGCTGCCGCTGATCGAAGTCGCCCGTTACGGCGTCACCATGCTCGTGCTGGGCGGCGCCATCATCCTGGTGCACCTGTTCCTGGTGGCGAGCCGCCCCTCGTTCGGCGTGATCTGGCCCGGCGTACTGATCACCTTGGGGCTCTGGCTCGCCGGCGGCTACGCCTTCAGCATCTATATCAGCGACTTCGCTGCCTACTCCAAACTCTATGCGGGCCTGGGCAGCGTCTTCGCGGCGCTGTTCTTCCTCTGGCTGGTGGCGCTGGCCTTCCTGCTCGGGGCGGAGATCAACGCCATCCTGGCCGAGCGGCGCCACAAGCGCATTCAAGCCGCGTCGTAATGCATGATGTAGAGCTTGCGGGTGGTCTCGTGGATGGTCCACTCGCCCTTCCAGCCCTTGGGCAGCACCAGGGCCTCGCCGGCCCGCACCTCACGGGTCTGGCCGCCGGCGTCATGCAGCGACACCCGTCCCGACACGATATGGCAGGTTTCCGAATTGCGCTCGCGGGAGGCGGTGAAGCGGCCCGGCGTGCACTCCCACACGCCGACTTCCATCAGCCCGTCCTCGGACTTCCACAAGGTTCTTGCCGCCTCGACCTGGCCTTCGCTGAGCGTGGTGGGCTTGGGGCCGAAGGGGCCGAGATCGAGGGAGGAGAGATCGGCGAACGTCTTGCTGTCGATCATGGTCATTCCAATTCAGGCACGTTGAAATAGCTTGAGCCGAGGCTTCTCAGCGCCCGGTGATCCTGTTGGCAAAGGTGGCGAGGCGCGAGGTTTGCGGGAGGCCTGCCGCCTCGCGCCGGTCGGCCATGTGATAGAGCCGGTACATCGAATGGATGCCGAGCCAGCGGAAGGGCTCGGGTTCCCATTCCCGCACGGAGCGGTTGACCCAGGGCAGGCGGGTCAGCGGCGTGTCACGCTCCAGGATCAGGTCGGCGAGGGTACGGCCGGATAGATTGGACGTGGAGACGCCGAGGCCCACATAGCCGCCGGCCCAGCCGATGCCGCTCTTGCGGTCGAGGCCGACCGTGGTGCACCAGTCGCGCGGCACGCCGAGCACGCCGCACCAGGCATGGTCCATCTTCAGCCCCTTGGTCTGGGGCAGATGGCGCATCAGGATGGCATAGAGCTGCGCGATGGTCTCGGCCTGGGTCTGTCCGCGCACGTCGGTGGCCGAGCCATAGCGATAGGGCACGCCGCGCCCGCCCATGGCGATGCGGCCTTCGCGCGTGCGCTGGGCGTAGCAATAGCCATGGGTGGCGTCGCCCAGCAGTTCGTAGCCGTTCCAGCCGATCCGGCTCCACTGCTCCTCGCTGAGGGGCTCGGTCATCAGGATGGCGCTGTTCATCGGGATCCACAGGCGCTCGAAGCCGGGAATGCCGGCGGTGAAGCCCTCCGTTGCCCTGATGATGATCGGCGCGCGCACGGTGCCGCGCCTGGTGGTCACCGCCCCTTTCTCGATACGGGTCACTTCGGTCTGCTCGTAGATCGAAACACCCAAGCGCTCGACCACGGCGGCGAGGCCCCGCACCAGCTTGGCCGGCTGCACGCGGGCGGTGTCGTGATGCACCAAGGCGCCCTCGACATTGTGGATCTCGATGCGCTTGCGCATCTCCTCGCGGCCGATCAGGCTGACGCGCGCATCCGGCACGCTCCAGCTTTTCTCATAGGCGTAGGACTCGCGGATGCGGCCAAGCTGGGCCTGGTTGACGGCCACCGTCAGCGCGTCGTTGCGGCGGACATCGGCGTCGATGCCCTCGCGCTCGGTGACGGCGATCACCTCGTTCACCGAGCCATGCATCGCCGCTTCCATGTCGACCACCGCGCCGCGCGAGGAGGTCTTCAGATATTTCTCTCGCGACCAGCCAAAGCCGCCGGAGAGCCAGCCGCCATTGCGCCCGGAAGCGCCGAAACCGGCGAATTCCTTCTCGACCACGATGATGTTGAGGCCGGGATTGGCTTTCTTCAGATAATAGGACGTCCACAGCCCGGTGAAACCGCCGCCGACGATGCAGACATCGGCGCTGCGGTCGCCCGGCAGCGCCGGGCGATAGCCGGGCACGCCGCCGATGTCGGCGTACCAGAACGAGATGTTGCCGTTGACTTTGACGTCCATGATGGGGGGACTCGCGTAAAAGAGATGCAATATGCGGTGTGAAGGTGGCGCTTACCCTCCCCATCAAGGGGAGGGTAGAGGTGGACGCCGTTCGTTTAGGTCAGGGTCAGGTCGGCACGCTCGTCGTCGGCCAATAGCTTGGCATCGCCGGTTGCCCAGCAGAGGTCGACGGCCTCGCCGATGGCGAAGGGCCGGCTTTCCAGCGGGGCCCGCACGATGGCGACCGAGCCGTCGGCCAGCACCACCTGGTATTTAGAGCTGGAGCCGAGATAGATCGCCTCGCTGACCTGGCCGGACAGGCTGTTGTGGCCGTCGCGCGCGCCCGTGGCGGCCGGTGCGAGCGAGAGCTTCTCGGGCCGCAGGAGCATCACCGGCTGCCGGCCATCGGCGAGCCTGTCCCGCGAGACGACCTTCTGCCCGGCGATGGTGAGGCAGGTCTCGCTGCCAGAGGTCTCCACCGCCCCGCGCAGGGTGGTGGATTCGCCGATGAACTTGCCGACGAACAAAGTGGCCGGCTCGTCATAGAGCTCGCGCCCGGTGCCGACCTGCTCGATGCGGCCATGGTTGAACACGGCGATGCGGTCGGACAGCACCAGGGCTTCTTCCTGGTCGTGGGTGACATAAACGAAGGTGGTGCCGAGCTCGCGATGGATACGCTTGATCTCGAGCTGCAGCCATTCGCGCAGCTTCTTGTCGAGCGCGCCGAGCGGCTCGTCCATCAGCAGAAGCGGCGGGTCGAACACGATGGCGCGGGCCAGCGCCACGCGTTGCTGCTGCCCGCCCGAAAGCTCGCTGGGATAGCGGTGCGCGAAATCGGCCATCTTGACCATGTCGAGGGCACGCCGGACACGGGCCTCGCGTTCGCCCTTGGGAATGCCGCGCAAGGCGAGGGGATAGGCAACGTTCTTGCCGACCGTCATATGCGGGAACAGGGCATAATGCTGGAAGACCACGCCGATATTGCGCTTATGCGCCGGCAGGCCGCCAATGTCCTCGCCGCCGACGGCGAGCGCGCCGCTGGAGAGCTCGGTGAAGCCGGCCACCACATTGAGCGTGGTGGTCTTGCCCGAGCCGCTGGGGCCGAGCAGCGTCATGAACTCGCCGGGCTCGATATGAAGGCTGACATCGTCGAGCGCGGTGAAGCTGCCATAGCGCTTGCTGGCATTGCGGATGTCGATGGCGGCGCCGGCAGCGCCCTGGGCGGATGAGGCGGGGGTGGAGATGGCGGCTGCGTTGGACATCTCAGCTCCTCTTCGAGCGCGCGCCGAGGAGGAGGCCGGCGGCGATCAGCAATGTCGTGGCAAGGAAGACGATGGTTCCCACCGCGGCGACCGTGGGATCGGCGTCGCGGGTGATGGAGGTGAAGATCTGCACCGGCAGCGTCTTCAGGTAGGGATTGGTGATGAACAGCGCGACGATGATCTCGTCGAAGGACGTCACGAAGGCAAAGAGCAGGCCCGAGAGGATGCCGGGCGCGATCAGCGGCAGCGTGATGGTGCGGAAGGTGGTGAAACGGTTGGCACCGAGGCTAGCGGCAGCCTTTTCGAGCCTGACGTCGAACATCTCCAGGCTGGCCGAGACGGCGATCAGCACGAAGGGGATGGCCAGCATGGTATGGGCGATGACGAAGCCGAGATCCGTGCCGACCAGCTTATAGGTGAGGTAGACCGAATAGATCCCCACCGCCAGCACCACGCCCGGCACCACCATCGGCGTGATCAGCAGGGCGCGCAGGATGCCGCCGCCGGCATGCTTCATGCGGCTGAGGCCGAGGGCGGCGAGCGTGCCGATCAGCGTGGCGACGAGGGCGACGATGGTGGCGATGCGCAGCGAATTGAAGAAGCTGGACGACCAGTCCGGATTGGTGAGGAAGTTCTCGTACCATTGCCAGGAAAAGCCGGAGGGCGGGAAGGCCAGCGACTTGTTCTGGTTGAACGACATCGGGATGATCACCAATGTCGGCAGCACCAGCCAGATCGCGACCAGCAGGCAGAACAAAGCGAGGAAGAGACGCAGCGGTTTCATCGTCAGCTCCTCGAGGCCTGCTTGTGGCGCTGGCGCATCAAGGGCGCGGCGATGGCGAGCAGCACGAAGGTGGCCACCAGCAGGATGACCCCCATGGCGCCGCCACGGCCCCAGGCCAGCAGGCTCAGCACCTGGTTCTGTACCAGGGTGGAGAGCATGGTGCTGCGCGGCCCGCCCAGCAGTGCCGGGGTGATGTAGAAGCCGAGCGAGAGGATGAAGACGATGATGGCGCCGGCGAAGACGCCGGGCAGCGACAGGGGCAGGTAGATCTGCCAGAAGGCCCTGACAGGGCTGGCACCGAGGCTGCGGGCCGCCTGGATCAGGCGCAGGTCGATGCTGCGCATCACCGAATAGAGCGGCAGGATCATGAAGGGCAGCAGCACTTGCGCCATGCCGATGACCACGCCGAGGGGGGTGCGGATCAGCTTGATGCCGTCGAAGCCGAGCGCCTGGAGCGCGCTGTTGATCACGCCGGAATCCTGCAGGAGCACGACCCAGGCGAGCGTGCGCACCACGCCGCTGACCCAGAAGGGCACCAGCACGCACAGAATGAGCACCAGCCGCCATTTCGGCCCGACCGCCGTCATCAGATAGGCATAGGGATAGGCCGCGATCACGCAGACCAGCGTGACCCAGGCGGCGATGGAGAAGGTGCGGGCCAGCACGGTGAGGTTGGCCGGGGTGGAGAAGAACCAGACATAGTTCTGCAGGCCCCAGCCCGGCTCTGCGAAGCTGCGCACCACCACGGTGGCCAGCGGATAGCCCATGGCGAGAATCAGCAGCAGCACGGCCGGCACCGTCAGCAGCGACGGATAGGCCGAAAGCGGCCTCAACCTGCGCTGCCGGCCAATGGCCATGGAGGATTGCATGGTGTCGGTCACGCGCGGCTCCTGAGTTCAAACGGTTCGGCCGGGACGAGCAAGGCACGACTAATCTTCTCCCCTTGCGGGCATCGTCCACTCCAAGTGGAGTGGACGATGCCGGCAAGGGGAGAAGGGAGGCTCGCCTCTTTCTGCTCCGTCTCAATTCCCCGCCAGCAGGGCGCCCCATTTCTCGTTCAGGGCCTCGAAGTTCTCGGTCCAGAAGGCCGTGTTGAAGCCGTAGCCCTGCTTGACGCGTTCGGGGGTGTTGGTGAGGAAGGCCGCCACCTGCGCGTCGGCCTCGGGCTTGGCCTCGCTGTTGACCGGGGAGTAGGAGGTCTTCTGGGTCAGGGCCTCCTGCGCGCTCTTGCCGAGATAGGCATTGATCAGCGCATGGGCGGCGGCGGGATCCTTGACGCCGACCGGGATGGCGAGCTGGTCCTTGACCACCAGCCAGTCCTGCCAGACGGGGGTGTATTTGGCGCCGTTCTTGACGGCGGTCATGGCGCGGCCGGTCCACATCAGCAGCATGTCGATCTCGCCGGACTCGGCGAGCTGCTGGGATTCGGCGCCGGTCTTCCAGAACACGGTATCGGGGCCGAGGGCCTTGATGCGGGCGATGGCCTTGTCGATATCCGCCGGCGTCATCTTGTCCACCGGATTGCCGTCGGCCAGGAGCGCCTGTTCGAGCAGGCCGACCGGCGGGTCGCCGCTGCCGTCGATGCCGCGCGTGCCGGGGAAATTCTTGGTATCGAAGAAGTCCTTCCAGTTCTTGGGCGGATGGTCCTTGAACTTGTCGGTCTTGTACATCAGCACGATACCGTAATTCATGGCCGGCACGCTGCAGGGGCCGACCTGGCCGGGCGGGATGTGCGAGACGTCGATCTTGGTGAAGTCGAGCTTCTGGAAATATTTGCCGCAATAGGCGAAGGGGGCGAGGTCGCCGGTGTCGACGACGTCCCAGGTGACGTTGCCCGATTCGATCTGGGCCTGGAGCTTGGCGAGCTCCGTCGGACCGTCGTTCAGGAGCTTGACGCCGGACTTTTCGGCGAATTCCTTCAGCGCCGCGTTCTGCCCGTCCTGGTAGATGCCGCCATAGGAGACGAAGGTCAGGGTCTTGTCCTTCAGCGACCCCTCGGCGATGGTGCCGGCCGGCGGCGCGCTCTGGGCCAGGGCCGGGAAGGCCGCGAGCAGGGTAAAGGCAGCGCCGGCCAGGCCGGCACAAAACGCTTTTGCGCAAGATCGTTGGGCAAATGCCGTTGCAGTTGTCATCCCATTATCCCTCTGAAGACTCGCCTGTCTGTTCTGGCGATCCGGATGCGAGCGATTTCCGGATCACATATTGATCGAGGTCGGCGGCGCCGCTGGTCGGCGGGGAGATGATCCACACCACCTCGGCCGGCGTGTCGCCAATGTTCGCCGTCTTGTGCGGCGTCGAGGACGAATATTCGATGCTGTCACCCTCCTCGAGGATGAAGCTCTCCTGGCCGAGCGTCAGCTGCAGGCGCCCGCGCAGCACCAGGAACATTTCGTGGGAATTGCCGTGGGTATAGGGCTGGTCGCCGGTGGAACCGCCGATGTCGAACTCGCCGGAATAGACTTCGAGGTCGCGAAGCGGGCGCCGGGACAGCAAGGTCTTGTGGCAGCCGCCGCTGGCGGGCAGGGCCGGGCGCTCGGAACGGGAGACGACCTTGTGCGGCGAAGCCTCGCCCTCGTCGAAGAGGTCGGCGACATTGATGCCGAGCGCGTTGGCGATCCCCATCAGCGTGGAGGTGTTGGCGCCGGAAAGCCCGCGCTCGAGCTGGGAGAGGAAGCTGGCGGTGGTGCCGGTGAGGTCGCCGAGTTCGCGCAGGGTCAGGCGGCGCGCGGTGCGGAAGGCCTTAACGCGCTGGCCCAGGATGCTGGAGCGCCGCGCTTCCAGATTGGGCGCAGCGCCGCTGTCGGCATTGTGATCGTCCGCACGCTTCATCACGGCCTCGGCAGGTTCACTTAACAAGTCATAAAGTGAATTGCCGTACTTAACAAGCCTTAAAGTGAACGCGCGAAGACGCGTTACGGTAGGCCGGTCTGAAGAGACCGACCGAAGATCATGGAGCTCGACTTTTGTCATTGCCGGGCCTGTCCCGGCAATCCAGGGCCGCAGTCTCAACGAACAGAGGAAGCTGGATGCCCGGGACAGGCCCGGGCATGACAAAATTGAGCTTTTCCGGCCTCGTTGCGATTGCTGAGTCAGTCTCTCCAGGTCGGCCCGGAACCGTTACGCTTCTCACCGAACCTGCCGGTCCCGCTCCCTCAATTCCCCGCAGCCGGCTGGCCGAGCTTGATCACCTCGGCCTTGCCCGGCTCGGTGACGATGTGGTCGAGCGCCGGCGGCTTGTCGCTGTGCAGGAGATCGCTGGTGGGCGCGCCCGTCTTGATGAAGGCCTCGATGTCGGCGGCGACAGCGTCCGGCGCGCCCCATTGCACGTTATGGCCGATATCGCTGACCTGCGCCCCGGAGGCCGGCAGCGGGAGCACGCCGTAACGCTTCCAGAAAGCGGGAATGCCTTTGTCCCTGGCCGCTTCGCCGAGGGACTGCTTCAGCCAGGTCTGGTCGGCCTCCAGGAAGATGCTGTCCTGCGTCGCCCAGATCACCAGCACGGGCACCGAAAAGCCCTTCAGCCGCTCGGTGTTGTCGGTGGCCAGCAGGGCCTTGCTGGCGCCGATCCAGGTGCCGAGTCGGACATTGGCCGTCTCCGGCACATAGGGTTTGAGGAAGGCGGGATCGGCCGCCGGATCCACCACCCAGTTCTTGGCGATCCAGTCCTCGGCCTTGGGATCGGCCTTGAGCGGGGTGAGCATGTAGAAGCCGGCGGGATATTTCCAGCCCTTGGCCTCCAGGGCCTTCTTCCAGGAGCCTTCCACCGGCTCCTTCAGCACGTAGTCGCGCAGGGCGACATTGTCGACGCCCTTGGTGGAACTCGCCACCAGCACGGCACGCTCCACCAGTTCGGGGTGGGTGAGGGCGACTTCCTGCACGACGAAGCTGCCGAGCGAATGGCCGGCCAGCGTCGCCTTGGCGATCTTCTTGGCCTTCATGAAGGCGACGATGTCGCCGGCGAAATCGCTGGTCCGGAAGCATTTCTCCGGCGCGGGCGAACAGGTCGCTCGGGGCGGCATCGAGGTCTGGCCATGGCCGCGCAGGTCCATGGCGAGGATATGCAGGCCGGGATCGCGCCTGTGCAGCGCCGCCATGGTGGTGGACCAGGAGCGGATATTGTCGGTGAGGCCGTGGATGAGCAGCACCGCCGGCCCGTCCTTCGGCCCGGTCTCGACATAGGCCATGGTGATGCCGCCGGGCAGCTTCACCTTGCAGCGCCCGGCCGCCAGATCCTCGCAGCCCTTGGCGCTGGCGGGGGCGGCGCCCATTGCGAGGCCGAGCGCGAGCGGCAGGGCGAGCATGGCCGCCTTGGCAAGACGGATGAAAGGCTTCGGCATGCGGTTCCTCCTCCGGCAGGGCTTTTGGGCGGAACTATAGCGCCGGAAGATTGCGCGGCAATGGCCCGGGGGGCGACATCGGCCGTGGCACAACATCCCGGGAGCGCGGACGTCCTCGTCCGCTGTTCTTTTGGCCAGTTCGGTGTTTCCGGCCGCCGAGATCGCGACAGGCAGGCATGTCACCGTGATGTGCGCGCTCCCAGGAAGGACCCGCTGCTTTACGTGGAAACCGCCGGCACGCCCGTGGCCGGAATCGCCCCGCCGGTGACCACGCCGCCTTCCGGCGAGAGCAGGAAGGCGATCAACCGCGCGATCGCCTCCGGCGCCACCCAGGAGCTGGTATCGGCCTTGGGCATGGCGGCGCGGTTCTGCGGCGTGTCGATCACGCCGGGCAGCACGCAATTGGCCGTGATGCCATCCTTGCGATATTCCTCGGCAATGGCCTCGGTGAGCCGCAGCAGCGCCGCCTTGGAGGCGGCATAGGCGGCCATCCCGGCCGACGCCTTCTGCCCGGCCAGCGCCGCCACATGCACGATGCGGCCCTGGCGCGCGGCCTGCATCGCCGGCAGCACCGCGGCGCTGATGGCGAGCGCCGTGCGGGCATTGCCGGTGAGCATGGCATCCCATTGCGAAAGCGCCTTGGCGACCGGCGCCATCGCGAAGCCGCCCACGGTATTGGCGAGCCCGCCGACCGCCCCGAACCGCTCCACCGCCTCGGCCACCGCCGCCTCGCAGGCCTCCTGCGAGGTCATGTCCGTGCCGGCGATCGGCAGCACCTCAAGGCCCGACGGCAGCGAGGCGACCAGGGCTTCGAGTTTCTCCGCCGAGCGCTCCATCAGCACGAGCGGAGTGCTGCCCTTGGCAAGCTCGCGCACCACTGCGGCCCCAAGATTGCCGGCCGCGCCGGTGACGATGATGGCGGGGGACGAGGACATGATAGAGCTCCCTGGTGTGGCTGGACCGGGAGAGTGTCACGGGTGGGCGGAGGATGGAAGGGCGAGGATCGCAGCGCGTGGCTGATCGCGGCGGCACGTCCTTCAGCATGAAGTGAGATTGGTGCCCCTAGCCGGAATCGAACCAGCACTCCTTGCGGAATCCGATTTTGAGTCGGACGCGTCTACCAGTTCCGCCATAGGGGCAACGCGGGCGGCACTATAGCGAGGGATGGAGCGGCGTCAATCCGCGATTGCGCGGTGGAAGTTGTTTCCGGGTGCGCGGGCGTCCTGCCCGTTCTCGGGAGCGCTACGCGTGCTGGCAGGGAAGAACGGGCGGGACGCCCGTGCACCCAGAATCACCCGCTCGTCAGGCCGTGGATGTTGCCGTCGGGGTCGCGGAACCAGGCGAGTTCGAGGTCGCCGGTGCGGTGGATGTCGCCGTCGAGCGTGGTGCCGGGGATCTCGTAATGCTCGAAGGCGACGCCCTTGGCTTTGAGGGCCTCGACCAGGCGGGGCATGTCGTCGCCCACCACCCAGGTCACGGCGGTGGCGTGGTTGGTGCCGGCATTGGCGGAGACATAGACGAGCACGATCGAGGGGCCGGCCTTGTAGGCGATGGCGCTGCCCTCGTGCTCGAAGGCGACCTCCAGCCCGACCAGGTCCTCGTAGAAGCGCCGGGCCGTGGCGAGATCGCGCACGGGCAGGGTGGCGACGGCGAGCTTTGCTCCCAGCATGGCGGTGCCTCCGGATCGCGCCTCTTGCAGTCCCGCCGCACCGGCCCGCGCCGGGGGGCGCCGCCATGCGATGCAGGATGCGTCCATGAGGATAAGCCCGGCCGTGCGTGTTGGCACGCGCTTTCGAGGCCCGTGGCGGGCGCAAAGCGCGTTCAGCCGCGAACGTCTTGTGCTCCCTCGGCTGGATTCGGCACCTCTTACGGTTGGGTGCGGGTGATGCAATCGCCGAATGCCTCGCAAGGTGAACACGATGTCATCTTGCCGAATCAGCTGCATTTCCGCCGCATTGGCTCCTATCCTCGATGGTTTGCCGCCGCTGCCCGCCAGCGGCGCCTGCAGGCCGTGCCTACAAGTCCCGGCCGCCCCAGGCCCAATCCCTGCCGATGGCAAGGGAAACCCACGGAGATCCCATGCGCCCCGTCCGTTCCCCTCTCGCCTCGGCCGCCCTCGCCGCCTTCGCGGCCCTGGCCTTGCTCGCGCCGCAGCAGGTTTTGGCGCAGGAGGCAGCCAAGCCGGCCCAAGCCCCTGCCGGCGCGACGCCCCCCTGGCGCATCGGCTTGTCCCTGCTGGGCGAGCCCAAGCACAAGGAGGCTTTCGACCATTTCGACTATGTCAATCCCGATGCGCCCAAGGGCGGCCGGGTGCGGCTGGCGATCAGCGGCACCTTCGACAATTTCAACATCGCGCTGATGGCGATCAACGGCGTCTCGGTGAAGGGCAACATCGAGGCCGGCGTCACCAATGTCTATCAGAACCTGATGACATCGGCGCAGGACGAGGCTTCCACCGAATATGGCGAGATCGCCGATGCCGTGCGCTTTCCCGACGACATCTCCTCGGTGACCTTCCGCATCAATCCCAAGGCGCGCTGGAACGACGGCACCAAGCTGACGCCGGAGGACGTGGTGTGGTCCTTCGAGGTGCAGAAGGCCAACAACCTGCAGACCGCGCAATATTATCACGACGTCACCAAGGCCGAGGTCAGCGCGCCTGACCAGGTGACGTTCTCCTTCTCCACCAAGGGCAATCGCGAGCTGCCGCAGATCCTCGGCCAGCTCTATGTCATGCCCAAGCATTGGTGGCTGGCCAACGGACCGGACGGCAAGCCGCGCAACGTCGCCAATACCACGCTCGAGCCGCCGCTCGGCTCCGGCCCCTACCGCCTCAAGAGCTTCGAGGCCGGGCGCGGGGCCGTCTATGAGCGCGTGAAGGACTGGTGGGGCGCCGACCTGCCCACCGCCAAGGGCCACTATAATTTCGATGAGATCCGTTACGACTACTACACCAATGCCCAGCAGCTGCCGGAACTGTTCAAGAGCGATTCCTACGATTTCCGGCTGGAGAACGTCATCGCCAACTGGATGACGCTCTACAACATCCCGGCGGTGACGGAAGGACGCATCGTCAAGCAGGATTTCCCGTCCAACACCATCGGGCGCATGCAGGCCTTCGCCTTCAATATCAGGCGGCCGAAATTCCAGGATGTCAGGGTTCGCAAGGCTTTCAACCTGGTCTTCGATTTCGAGACGCTGAACCGAACGATCTTCTTCAACAAGTACAAGCGCATCGGCTCCTATTTCGCCGGGCTCGACGAACTCTCGTCCAGCGGGTTGCCGCAGGGCCAGGAGCGCGACATCCTCGAAACGATCAAGGACAAGCTGCCGCCGGAGGTGTTCACCACGCCCTATGCCAATCCCGTCAATGGCAGCGACGAGGCCCAGCGCGCCAACATCCGCGCGGCCATCGGCCTCCTGAAGGAAGCCGGCTGGGAGTTCAAGGACCGCAAGCTCACCAATATCGGGAACGGTGAGGTGATGAAGGTGGAGATCCTTCTCTCCAGCGACACCTTCACCAAGATCACCCTGCCCTATGTCGAGAATCTCAAGCGCCTCGGCATCGAGGCCTCGGTGCGCGTGGTCGACGAGACGCAGTTCAACCAGCGCGAGAACAATCGCGATTTCGACATGATTCTGTTCGGCGTGGGCCAGACCCAGTCGCCCGGCAATGAACAACGCGATTATTGGGGCTCTGCCGCCGCCGACAAGCCGACCTCGCGCAACATCATCGGCATCAAGGATCCGGCGGTGGATGCGCTGGCCGACCGTATCGTCTACGCCAAGGACCGGGCCGAGCTGGTCGCCACCACCAAGGCGCTGGACCGGGTGCTGCTTGCCGGCAATTATGTGGTGCCGATGTTCTATTCCGATGTCTGGCACACTTTGCGCTGGAACCGCTTCGGCCAGCCGGCCGTGCTGCCGAGCCAGAGCCCGACGGGCGGCTTTCCGACCGTCTGGTGGTATGACTCGGCCCTGGCCGCCAAGACGGGGGCGGCGAAGTAGACATCGTCATCCCGTGCGCGGCGCAGCGCGAAGCGGTGCGACGCAGACACGGGAGCGGGCTCCGGATAGGGGGCTCTTTTCGTCTTGCGATCCCGGATCAGCGCCGCATCGCTTCGTGCTGCAGCGCGTCCGGGATGACCCGTGTATCAAGGACCCCGCCGATGGCCGAGCTCGACCGCCGTATGCTCCTCAAGACCGGCTTTCTCGGCGCCGCCTGCGCCCTCCTGCCAGCGGGAGCGCGGGGGCAGGAGGTCGAGAGCCACGGCCTGTCTACCTTCGGCGATCTCAAATACGGGCCGGGCTTCCAAAAATTCGACTATGTGCGCGCGGATGCACCCAAGGGCGGCGCCTTCTCGCAATTGGTCTACCAGACCGGCTACAACCAATCCTTCAACTCTTTCGACAGCCTGCACATCTACGTCCTCAAGGGCACGGGCGCGGTGGGGATGGACGCCACCTTCGCCACGCTGATGGCGCGGGCCCTGGACGAGCCGGATGCGGTGTATGGCTATGCGGCCCAATCGGTGGCCGTCTCGGCCGACAGGCAGACCTATCGCTTCCGTCTGCGCCCCGGCCTCAGCTTCCATGACGGCTCGGCACTGACGGCGGAGGACTGCGCCTGGTCGTTCAACACGCTGAAGGAGAAGGGGCATCCCTTCATCACCGAACCGCTGCGCTTCTTCAAGGAGGCGGTGGCGGAAGCCCCCGACATCGTGCGCGTCACGCTGCTGCCCGGGCGCGGGCGCTCGCTGCCCCTGATCGTCGCCGGCCTGCCGATCTTCTCGAAGGCCTGGTGGTCGAGCCGCGATTTCACCAAATCCACCTTGGAAGCCCCGCTCGGCAGCGGGCCCTACAAGGTGGGCAAGGTCGATGTGGGCGAAGCGATCAGCTATGAGCGCGTGGCGAACTGGTGGGGCGAGAAATTGCCGACCCAGATCGGCACCAACAATTTCGACCGCCTGACCTGGCAATATTACCGCGATCCCTCGGTGTCCTTCATCGCCTTCGGCGCCGGCAATTACCGTTTCCGCGAGGAATCGAGCTCCGAGAACTGGGCCAAGGGCTATGACATTCCGCCCGTGCGCGAAGGCCGCATCAAGCGCGAAATGGTGCCCGACCACACGCCCTCGGGCGCCCAGGGCTGGTATTTCAACACGCGCCGCGCCAAGTTTTCCGATCCCCGCGTGCGCCAGGCCCTCGGTTTCGTCTTCGATTTCGAATGGGTGAACCGGAACGTGATGTACTCGTCCTACCAGCGCACGGCCTCGATCTTCGAGAATTCGCCGCTGAAGGCCGAGGGCAAGCCCGGGCCGGATGAACTCGCCTTGCTGGAACCGCATCGCGGCAAGGTACCCGACGCCGTCTTCGGCGAAGCCCTGCTACCGCCGGTCTCGGATGGGAGCGGCTTCGACCGCGCCAATCTGCGCACGGCGCTGGGGCTCCTCAAGGAGGCTGGCTGGAGCCTCGACAACCGCGTCCTCAAGAACGCCAAGGGCGAGGTCTTCACCATCGAGTTCCTGGAGGAGAGCGACTTCCTCTACAAGATCACGGCTCCCTTCATCCAGAATCTCGGCCGGCTCGGCATCGCGGCGAGTTTTCGCGCCGTCGATTCCTCGCAATATCAGCGCCGCACCGACGCGTTCGACTATGACGTCATCTCCCGCCGTGCCACTTACGGCCTGACCCCGGGCGAAGACATGCGCGGGCCCTTCTCCAGCCGGACGGCCGCCGTGCCTGGCTCGACCAATATTTCCGGCATCGCCGATCCGGTGCTCGACGCACTGATTGACGCCATCGTCGCCGCCGACAGCCGGGCCGCGCTCGTCGCGGCGTGCCGCGCCTTCGACCGCGTGCTGCGCTCGGGTTATTACTGGGTGCCGATGTACAACCGCCCGAACCACTGGCTGGCCTATTGGGACGAGTTCGAACATGGCGATCCCGGTGTGATCTACGACCGCGGCATCCCCGATCTATGGTGGCCGAAGAGGAAGGGGTAGATCCTGGGATCGCCCGCCGGAAGCCGTCAGTCCCAGGAAACGCAAAACGCCGGCCCGTTGCCAGGCCGGCGTCGAAATCCGTCAGAAGCGCCGGACTTACTTCTTGTAGTCGACGCGCTCGGCGATGCGGGCAGACTTGCCGCGGCGATCGCGCAGGTAATAGAGCTTGGCGCGGCGGACCTTGCCGCGGCGGACCAGCTTGATGGAATCGATCATCGGCGAGTAGAGCGGGAACACGCGCTCGACACCTTCGCCGTAGGAAATCTTGCGGACGGTGAAGCTCTCCTGCAGGCCGCCGCCGTCGCGGGCGATGCAGACGCCTTCATAGGCCTGAACGCGGGTGCGCTCGCCTTCCTTCACCTTGACGTTCACGATGACCGTGTCGCCGGGCTGAAATTCAGGAATGTCCTTGCCGGCCGAAAGGCGGGCAATTTCTTCCTGCTCGATAGTCTGAATCAGGTTCATGATCGATCTCCGCGCGTACCCGAAGGACGCATCTTGCTCTTGCTTGAAGTGGAGGCGTGCCAATACGCCATTACGCAAGGCGAGTCCACCGAATTCGGTAGGGATGGTCATCGCGGACGCGATGCAGCGCGAAGCGATGCGTCGCAGATCCGGGACAGCGATCAGGACAAGGCGCCTTTTCCTCTCCCACTCCCGGATCTGCATCGCGTCACTGCATGCTGCGACGCGCCCGGGATGACTACTTTCTCTTCTTCTGCGGCGGCTGGCGCGCCTGATAGGCCGCCCACAGGTCCGGCCGGCGCTCACGCGTCAGGGCCTCGGCCTCGCTGCGGCGCCAGGCTGCGATGTTCTTGTGATGGCCCGAGCGCAGGATGTCGGGAATTGCGCGATCCTCGAAGAGGAGGGGCCTGGTATAATGCGGATATTCGAGCAGGCCGTTCTCGAAGCTCTCCTCGTCGCCGGAGGTGGCGCCGCCCATCACGCCCGGCAGCAGTCTGACGCAGGCATCGATCAGCACCATGGCTCCGAGTTCGCCGCCGGAGAGCACATAGTCCCCGATCGAGACCTCGGTGAGGCCCCGCGCCTCGATTACCCGCTGGTCGACGCCCTCGAAGCGACCGCACACGATCACCGCGCCCTCTCCGGCCGCCAGCGCGCGCACATGCGCCTGCTGCAGGGGCAGGCCGCGCGGCGACATCAGGAGGCGCGGGCGGCCGTCATCGCCGAGGGCATCGATGGCATCGGCCAGGACGTCGGCGCGAATCACCATGCCCGGGCCACCGCCGGCCGGCGTGTCGTCGACCGAACGATGACGCCCCTGGCCGAAATCGCGGATATTGCGTGTCTCCAGCGCCCAGCTGCCGTTCGCCAGGGCTTCACCCGACAGCGAGACGCCGAGCGGCCCCGGGAACATTTCCGGATAGAGGGTGAGGATGGAGGCGCGCCACATGTGTTAGGTGCTCCACCCCTCGTCCCCCTGCCGGGACCCAGCCAACACGAGGGAGTTGGCGATACCCAAGGGGTTCGAATGGGAGGGGGCGAACGAAATCGGAATGGTGCAGAAGGTGCCAGCTAGGCCAGATGAATTCCCTTCTCCCCTTGCGGGAGAAGGTGGCGGCAGCCGGATGAGGGGAGATGCACAAGGGCAAGAAATAGCCCTCATCCCAACAGCCCCTTGAGCCTGTCGTCCGTGAAGTCCTTGATTGAGAACACGGTGTTCGGGCCGTCGAGGGCCGCGTCGCCGAGCATGGTCTTCACACCCACGGCGCGCATGCCGGCGTTGCGGGCGGCCTCGATGCCCAGCGGCGCGTCCTCGAACACCACGCATTGGCCGGGCGCCAGGCCCATGGCGTCGGCGGCGGCGAGGAAGAGGTCGGGATGGGGCTTGCCGCGATAGCCCATGGAGGGCGAGACCACGGTGACGAAATGGCGGCGCAAATCGAGGCCGTCGAGCACCAGGGCGGCGTTCTCCGGCGTGGCGGCGGTGGCGACCGACATCTTCTGCCCGCGGACTTCGCAGGCCGCGATCAATGCCATCAGGCCCGGCATCGGCACCATCTGGCTGCGATAGATCTCGCGGTAGATCGCTTCCTTCTCCAGGCCCAGCGTGTCGAGTTCGTGCTCGCTCGCATCGGGCTTGACCAGCCCGACAACTTCGCGATTGGCGCGGCCGGCGGTATCGCGGAAGAAGCGCTCGCGGTCGAAGGCCAGGCCATGGCGCTGATGCCAGGTTTCCCAGGCGTCGTTGTGCACATGCATGTTGTCGACCAACGTACCGTCCATGTCGAAGATCAGGCCGGCGACCGGCATCCCGGCGAGACTCCTGAAATCACCATCCAGGCTGCCGCTCGAAATGTGGTCAGCGCTCATCGTCGCCTGTCTCCTCGTTCTCATCAGCCGCGCCAGTCTCTTCGGGCAGCACGACGACAATATGTCCGGCCTTGACGTCGATCACGGGAATGACGGCCTTGGTGAAGGGCAGCAGCAGGGGCTTGGCGCTGCCGGATGCTTCCTTGGCGCCCTCCGGTGCCTTCTTGGCGTCATCCGGCGTCACTTCGATGATGTCGCCGGCGCCGAAATCGAACAGGCCGGTGACCGTGCCGATCCTGTTGCCGTCCTCATCGCGCGCGACGAGGCCGATGAGATCGGCGTGGAAGAATTCGTCCTCGTCCTCGGGCATGCCCAGCGCGTCGCGCGCGACGAAAAGCTGAAGATTGACGAGTTGTTCGGCGCCCGTGCGGTCGCTGACACCTTCGACCCGGGCGATCAGCACGTCCTTGGCCCGGCGCAGGCTGGCGAGCTTGATCTGACGGCCGGATTTGGTGAGGAGGGGGCCGTAATTGGCAATGGCCAGCGGTTCCTCGGTATAGGATTTCAGCCGGATCTCGCCCTTGAGTCCATGGGCCGCGCCGAAAACGCCGAGGACAACGAGGTTTTGCGGGGCAGGGGGCATGGGGAGCCTTTGGCGAAGAGCGCGGGAACCCCTCTCCCCAGCGGGGAGAGGGGAGCAGGATCGCCTTACTCGGCCGCTTCGCTGGCCGCGGCCTCGGCCTTCTTGGCCTTCTCGGCGGCGCGGTCCTGCGCCTTCTTGCCGGGAACGGCCTTGACCGGGTTGTTGCGGGTCTCGCGGGTCAGCAGGCCGGCTTCGGCGAAGTGACGCAGCACGCGGTCGGTCGGCTGGGCGCCCTTGGCGATCCAGGTCTTGGCGGCTTCCAGATCAACGGTCCAGCGCGACTTGCCCGAATCCTTGGCGATCATCGGGTCATAGGTGCCGAGCTTCTCGATGAAGCGGCCATCGCGCGGAGAGCGCGAATCGGCAACGACGACCGCGTAGAACGGGCGCTTCTTGGCGCCGCGACGGGCGAGACGGATCTTGAGGGACATGGGTAACTCCGTTTGTCAGTTTGTTCGTCTGTGAGGTGAAAGGGTTTCGGGCGGCTATTTCTTCTTGCCGCCGAAGGGGAAGCCCGGCGGCAGGCCGCCCGGCAATTTCGGTCCGCCAAGGCCGGGAAAGCCTGGCAATTTAGGGCCGCCCGGGCCGAAATTCGGCATCTGCGGCGGCAGTTTCGGCATTTCGGAGGGCATTCCCGGCGGCATCTGGCCCTTGGCGATGGCGTCCAGGGCGCCGGGCGGCAATTGCGGCATGCCGCCGCCCAGGCCGAACATCGAGGCCATCTTGCCGAGCGCGCCCTTCTTGGCCCCGCCCATCTTCTTCATCATGTCCGCCATCTGCATATGCATCTTCAGCAGGCGGTTGATCTGTTCGGGCGTGGTGCCGGAGCCGGCGGCGATGCGGCGCTTGCGCGAGGCCTTGAGGATCTCGGGCTTGCGGCGCTCTTCGGGGGTCATCGAATCGATGATGGCGCGCTGGCGCTTGAACACCTTCTCGTCGAGATTGGCGCCGGCGAGCTGGTCCTTGATCTTGCCCATGCCGGGCAGCAGGCCGAGCACGCCGGACATGCCGCCGATCTTCTCCATCTGGATCAGCTGGTCGCGCAGATCCTCCAGATCGAAGGCGCCCTTCTGCATCTTGGCGGCGATCTTGGCGGCCTTCTCGGCGTCGATCGTCTCGGCGGCCTTCTCGACCAGCGAGACGATGTCGCCCATGCCGAGGATGCGGTTGGCGATGCGGGCGGGATGGAAATCGTCGAGCGCGTCGACCTTTTCGCCGGTGCCGACCAGCTTGATCGGCTTGCCGGTGACGGCGCGCATCGACAGGGCGGCGCCGCCGCGGCCATCGCCGTCGAGGCGGGTGAGCACGATGCCGGTGATGCCGAGGCGCCCGTCGAAGGCGCGCGCGGTGTTGACGGCGTCCTGGCCGGTGAGCGCGTCGGCGACCAGCAGCACTTCATGCGGCTCGGTGACGGCCTTGACCTCGGCCGCCTCGGCCATCAGCGCCTCGTCGACCGTGGTGCGGCCGGCGGTGTCGAGCATGACGACGTCGTAGCCGCCGAAGCGGGCGGCATCCATGGCCCGCTTGGCGATCTGCACGGCGGACTGGCCCGCGACGATCGGCAGCACGGAGACGCCCACCTGCTTGCCGAGCACGGCGAGCTGTTCCATGGCAGCGGGACGGCGGGTATCGAGCGAGGCGAGCAGCACCTTCTTGCCGAACCTGTCGGTCAGCCGCTTGGCGATCTTGGCGGTGGTGGTGGTCTTACCGGAGCCCTGCAGGCCCACCATCAGGATCGGCACCGGCGGCACCGCCTGCAGGTCGATGGCCTGGCCTTCGCCGCCGAGCGTCTCGATCAGGACGTCGTTGACGATCTTGACGACCATCTGCCCCGGCGTCACCGATTTCAGCACCTCGGCGCCGACGGCGCGGGTGCGGACCTTGTCGGTGAAGGAGCGCACGACGTCGAGCGCGACGTCCGCCTCGATCAGCGCACGGCGGATCTCGCGCATGGCTTCGCCGACATCCGCCTCGGTGAGGGCGCCACGCCGGGTGAGCTTGTCGAGCACATCGGACAGACGTGCGGAGAGACCATCGAACATTCGTCTTTTCCTGTTTGGCCATGGCGTTTTGCGATTTGACGCCATCGTCAAGTATCGCAAAACACGTCGATATCTGCATCTTGGATGCAGATATCGGAGCCATCGTCCCGCAAGGCAAGGCGCACAACGCAAAACACGCCCGTGGGCGCATCGCGCTGACGGGCGTTGGCCTCCATCCTCTCGGGATGGTCGGCGGAAGGGCGTCTTACCCATGTAAGAACGGGGCGGGATGTAGGGGATATGGGCACGAGAGTCAAGGAAAGGGCCGCTAGTTCACCCTCATCCGGCTGCCGCCACCTTCTCCCGCAAGGGGAGAAGGGGACCTACTAAGCTAGTTCTGCGCTTTGACAGAGGCAAAGCTATCACGTTCAAATCCCTTCTCCCCTTGCGGGAGAAGGTGGCGGCAGCCGGATGAGGGGTGAAGCACCGCGCTCGCTCGTCGACACCTCTTCCCAAACCGCCGCCGATTTGCGCTAAGGGAGAAGACCACCATCCAAACCCGAGGCCCGCCTTGCCCCTGCTTGATGAGATCGTCGCCGAAATCGCCGAGGAGATGGGCTCCTATAGCGAGCGTGGCGAGGTGGCGAGCTATATTCCCGAACTTGCCCGCGTCGACCCCAGGCATTTCGGCATCGCCGTCATCGATGCCGACGGCAATGCCCATGTCGGCGGCGATGCCGACATGCCCTTCTCGATCCAGAGCATCTCCAAGGTCTTCACCTTGACCCTCGCCCTCGGCAAGGCTGGTGACCGGCTGTGGCGCCGGGTGGGACGCGAGCCCTCCGGCAGCGCCTTCAACTCCATCGTGCTCCTGGAGAACGAGAAGGGCATTCCGCGAAACCCCTTCATCAATGCCGGCGCCATCGCCGTCACCGATTTGATTCTGTCCGGCCACCAGCCGCGCGAGGCGCTCGGCGAGATCCTGCATTTCATGCGCTTCCTCGCCGACGATCCCTCGATCGCCATCGACGAGGCGGTGGCCGCCTCCGAGCAGCGCACCGGCTTCCGCAACGCGGCTCTGGCCAACTACATGAAATCCTTCGGCGTGCTCGACAACCCGGTCGACTACACGCTTGGCGTCTATTTCCATCACTGCGCCATCGCCATGTCCTGCCGGCAACTGGCGATGGCGGGGCGTTTTCTCGCCTCGCAGGGCCGCAATCCCTCGACCGGCCATCGCGTGGTGCAACCCGAGCGCGCCCGGCGCATCAACGCGATCATGCTGACCTGCGGCCATTATGACGGCTCCGGCGAATTCGCCTACCGTGTCGGCCTGCCCGGCAAGAGCGGCGTGGGCGGCGGCATCCTGGCGGTGGCACCGGGCAAGGCGTCCATCGCGGTGTGGGCGCCCGGCCTCGACGCCAACGGCAATTCCCATCTCGGCCGCATCGCCCTCGAGGCTCTCACCCGCCGCATGGGCTGGTCGATCTTCGGGGCGTGAGGCGAAGAACCCGTGGCCATCGGGCCTCGAGCCAAGTAAAAACAGCCCCATCGCCCAGACAGGCCCGGAGGAACTCATGTCGCTTTCATACTACCAGGCAACCGTGCCGGTTTTCGTGCACACCTTGGAGGCGCTTTCGGCCATCCTCGACAAGGCAGCCGCTTTTGCCGAGGCCAAGAAGGTCGAACCGACCGTGATGTGCGGGCTCAGACTCACCGCCGACATGCTGCCGCTCTCGCGCCAGGTCAGCACGGCCTGCGATTTCGCCAAGCTGTGCGTGGCGCGGCTTTCCGGGGTCGAGGCGCCGAAATTCAACGACGACGAGAAGGATTTCGCCGAATTGCGCTCGCGCATCGCAAGGACGCTGGAATTCATCCGCTCCGTTCCCCAGGCTGCTGTCGAGGCCGGCGGCGGGCGCGTGATCAGCCTGAAGATCGCCGGCGCGCAGCGCGAGTTGAAGCCCGACGACTATCTCAACTTCTATGCCCTGCCGAATTTCTTCTTCCACGCCACCACCGCCTACGCGATCCTGCGCGCCAACGGCGTGGAACTCAGCAAGAAGGACTATCTCGGCCCGCTGTTCGACTGAAGCGTCCCTGGGACCGCCGGCTTTCAGCCGGCTCTTCCCATCCGCAAGAGCAGCGGTTCCAGGAACCGGCTGAAGGCGGTCCCAGGAGCGCCTCGACAAAGCGCTGCAATCGATCCTAAAAGCGCTGATGCGCTTTCGCTTCGTCCACGCCGCCGATCTGCATCTCGACAGCCCCATGCATGGACTGACGGCCCGCCAGCCCGAGCTGGCGGCGCTGTTCGGGCGGGCGACACGCGAAGCCTTCGAAGCACTGATCGACGAGGTGCTGGCCCGGCAGGTAGCCTTCCTGGTGATCTCGGGCGACGTCTATGACGGCGACTGGCGCGATTATCACACCGGCCTGTTCTTCGCCGCCCAGCTGGCCCGGCTGTCGCGCGCCGGCATTCCCGCCTTCCTGATCCAGGGCAATCACGACGCCGAAAGCCAGATCTCGCGCAAGGTGACGCTGCCCTCGCTGGTGCATTCCTTCGGCACCCGCAAGGCCGAGACCATGGAACTGCCCGAGCTGAAGGTCGCCCTGCATGGCCGGAGCTTCGCGGAGCGTTCCTTGAGCGATAATATCGTGCGCGATTTTCCTCCGGCGCGCGCAGGCTGGTTCAATCTCGGCCTGCTTCACACCTCGCTCGACGGCCGGGCCGGCCATGCCTCCTACGCGCCCTGCACCCTCGCCGATCTCAAAGCGCGCAACTACGACTACTGGGCGCTCGGCCATATCCATGCGGCCGAAATCGTCGCCACGGATCCCCCTGTCGTCTTTCCCGGCAATATCCAGGGCCGCCATGTGCGCGAGAGCGGGCCGAAAGGCGCCATGCTGGTGGAGGTCGAGGACGGGGCCGTCGCCTCGCTCACGCCTTTGGTGCTCGACAAGGCCCGCTGGGGCCATCGCCGTATCGCAATCGGCGAGGCGGCGACGCTGGCCGAGGTGCTGGCCCTGGTCGAGCCGGCTTTGCGGGAGGAAATCGACGCGGCGGGCGAGCGTCCGCTCGCCCTGCGCCTGACGCTGACGGGCGAGACGCCTGTTCATGACGGGCTTGCCGCCGACGCCCAGCATTTGCGGGCCGAGATCCAGGCGGCGGCCGACAGGGTGAGCGAACGGCTCTATATCGAGCGCGTCGAACTTGCCACCACCGCGCCGCGGAGCGCGCTGGACGAGACCGTCGGCTTTGCCGACCCCCAGGGCCTGCTGGCCGGGCTGGAGGCGGAACCGGAATTCAGCGAGGCGCTTGCCGGTATCGTCGAGGACATTCTCGCCAAATTGCCGGACGAGGTCCGCCAGGCCGTGCGCGGCGAGGAGATCGGCGCCGCGTTGGTGGACGAGGCGCGCGCCGTCGCCCTGGCGCGGCTGCGCCGCGGCGGCAAGGCCGGCGCCGGAGAGGCGGCATGAAACTCACCCGCCTCGATCTCGACCGCTACGGCCCTTTTACCGGGGCACGTCTCGATTTCCGCCCCGATGCCGATCTGCACATCGTCTACGGCCCGAACGAAGCGGGGAAAAGCTCGGCGCTGTCGGCGATCACCGACCTGCTCTATGGCTTCGAGCCGCGCAGCCCCGCCAATTTCAGGCATCGCTATGAGGATCTGAAGGTCGGTGCCGAGATGCAGCGCGCCGATGGCGGCTCCTTGCGGTTCTGGCGCCGCAAGCGGCTGAAGAATTCCCTTACCGATGCCGAAGACGCGCCGCTCGACGACGGACTGCTCGAGCCTCTATTGAGCGGCATTTCGCGCGAGGTCTTCCTGGCCGCCTTCGGGCTCGACCAGGCCGGCCTGCGCGAGGGCGCCCGCCAGATGCTGGCTGCCGAGGGCGAGGTGGGCGAAAGCCTGTTCGCCGCCGCCTCCGGCCTGAAGACCCTGGTTTCGGTCCGCGCCGGGTTGGAGAGCGAGGCGGACGGGCTATTCGGGGCGCGCAGGTCGAACAAGCGCGCCTTCTATGAGGCGCAGGAGCGTTACGACCAGGCCCGCCGGGCGCTGCGCGAGCAATCGCTGCGGGCCGATGACGTGCGCGCTCTCGAAACCGAGATCGAAGCTGGCGAGGCGCGGGCGCGCGCCCTGGCCGAACAGTTGCGCCAGGCCGGCATCCGGCGCGCCCGCATCGATCGCGTCCGCCGCGTGGCCCCCCTGCTCGCCCGGATCGGCAAGGCCGAGACGGCCCTGGCCGCCGTCGAGGCCCGGCCAGACCTGCCCGATGGTTTTGCCGCCGAGATCGAGACCGCACTGGCCCGGGCCGAGACGGGACGGGAGGCCATGGCCCGCCTGGCGCGGGAGGTGGAGGATGCCGAGCGGGCTCTGGCCGCGATCTCCGTCGACGACGATGTGCTGGCCGCGGGCGAGGCGATCACCGCCCTCAACGAAGAACGTGCCGCCCTGGCCAAGGCGATGCTGGACCTGCCGCGCCGGGAGGCGGAGGCGCGGGAAATCGCCGATGATCTCGATGAACTCGCCCGGCGGCTCGGCCAGAAGGACCGGGCCGCCCTTTCGGCACTGAGCCCGGACGATCTCGCCCTCGAACGCATCCGCGTGCTGGCCGAACGTCGACGCGAGATCGAGCGGGAGGCGGGCGAAAGCGCCCGTGCCGCCGAACGGGCCCGCGAAACCATCGAGGGACTGCAGCGCAAGATGGCCGCCGTCCGGGCCAGCGCCGATCCCAGCCCCCTGCGCCAGCGGCTGAAAGCCATGCAGCCGGCCTTGGCGGAAGCCGGCGCCATCGAGGAGCAGGAAGGCGAACTGGCGCGCCGCCGCGCGCTGCAGCAGGAGAGGCTGGCGCGGCTGTCGCCGGCCGTCAAGGACGAGCACAAGCTCTGGGCCTGGCGCGAGCCCTCCGAGGAGGAGATCGGCCGAGCCGAGCGGTCGCTGGCGGCACTGGAGAACACGGCCCGCGAACAGGAAGCCGAAGTCCGGCGCCTGCGGGAAGCCTTGGCGGAAGCCGACGCGCTCCTGGCTGAGGGCGGAGGCAGGGATGGGCTGATCGACGATGCCATGCTGGCACGCGAACGCGCGGAGCGCGATGCCCTGTTCGAGGCTGTCGTCAGCGAACCCTCCGCGGCGGCGGCGAGTGCCTATCGCAAGATCGTCGCTGCCGTGGACGATCTCGCCGACCGCAGGCTGGCACAGGCCGAGCATCTGGCGCGCCGCGAGGTGGCGCGCCGCACGCGCGACAGGGATGCTGCGGCTCTTGCGCGGGCCGAGGCCGGGATCGCGGCGCGCTTGCACGAAAGCGAGCAGGCCTGGCAGGCCTGGCAGGCCCTGTTCGCCCCGCTCGGCTGCACGGCGGAGGCGCCGGCGGCGATGCGCCGCTTTCTGGTGGAGCTCGCGCGGCTGCGTGAGGAGCGCCAGGCGCTGCGGGACCTGGAGCTCAAGATCGAGCGTGGCCAGCGGCGTCTGGCCGGGGAGCGGCCCGGCCTGGAGGCCCTTGCCGCCGAAATCGGCATTGCGGCCGCGTCGGCGCAAAGCCTGCCCAGCCTGGTGCGGCTGATCGAGGATGGCCTCGCCGCGCTCGAACTGGGGGCTCGCGAGGCCCGCTCGCTCGCCGACCAGCTCGAGGCGAGCCGGGCCGAGCTGGCCCGGGCGGAAAAATCCCGGGAAGCGGCCGAGACCGCCCGCGCCGCCACCCAGTCGGACTGGGCAGCCGCACTCGCCGTTCTCGGGCTGGCGCCGGGAGCGAGCCCCCAGGAAGCCGCCAAGGCGAGCGAGTTGTGGATCGCCGTGCAGGGCAAGCTGGCCCAGCTCGGGAGTCTGGAGCACCGGATCGCCAGCATTCTCGACGATCGCACCACCTTCGCGCAACGGGCCGCCAGCCTCGTCGACAGGCTTCCTTCCGAGGCGAGCGGCGAGCCGGCGGAGACCGCTCTCGACCTGATGGCGGCCCTGACGGCGGCCCGCGACGCCGCGATCCGCCGGCGCACCGCACGGGAAAGTCTCGATCGCTACCGCGATGCGCTGGCCAAGGCGGAGGCAGCCGAGCGCGGCCATGACGAAGCCGTTGCCGGTCTGGCCGCCAAGGCCGGCTGCGAAACGGCGGACCTGGCCGCACTTGCCGCCGATCTCACGCTGCGCGCCGGCCTCGAGCGTGAACTCGCCGCAGCGAGGGCGGAACTGAGCGGGCAGGGCGACGGTCTTGAAGAGGCGGCGCTGCGGACCGAAGCCGCCGAGATCGGCATCGACGAGGCCGCGGGCGAGAGCGAGGCCGTGCAGGCCGAGCTCAACGGCCTGATCGAAGCGGACAAGCAGGCGGCCCTGGCCCTCGGGGAATTGCGCCGGCGCCGCGAGGCGATCGAGCGGGAGGCCGGCGCGGCCGGGGCCGCCCAGGCACTGGAGGACGCCCGCAGCGATCTTGCCCGCATTACGCGCGACTATCTGGTGCTGAAGACCGCTTCCCTGCTGCTCGAGGCGGGGCTGGAGCGCCAGCTCCGCTCCGAGCAGGGGCCGTTGATCGCGCGGGCCGGCGGCCTGTTCGCCACCATTACCGCCGGCGGCTTTTCCGGCATCGCCACCCTCTATGACGAGGCCGACAGGCTGCGCCTCGCCGCACGCCGGCCCGATGGCGGCACCACCGACATTGGCGGCCTGAGCGAAGGCACAAGGGACCAGCTTTACCTGTCGCTTCGCCTTGCCCATCTCGAAGCCATGGCGGCGCGGCGCGAGGTACCGCCCTTCGTCGGCGACGATCTGGTGATGACCTTCGACGAGGAGCGCGTCGCCGCCGCTCTGCAGGTGCTGGCGCTCAAGGGGTCGGGGCTGCAGAAGATCCTGTTCACCCATCATCGGCATGTGATGGAGATCGCCCGCGAACGCCTGGGACCGGCCGTCGACATCGTCACGCTGGACCCGCAAAACCCTCCGGAAAGCTGACGGAAGCGTTCATTGTCCATTCAGCTTGTACCCCCTAAAGTGCATCCCATGAGTTCAAGGGCACAAAGCAGCTACCGATGGTGGCGCTTCTGGAGCGCCCCACGTGAGGAATTGATCATGTTGAAGAAAATTCTCGCATCGGCCCTGGTTGTTGCCACCGTTGCCGGTGCCTCGATGGCGACGACCGGTACCGCGGAAGCTCGTTATGGCCGTGGCGGCGCCTTTGCCGGCGGTGCGGCAGCCGGCCTTGTCGGCGGCCTGCTCCTGGGCGGCGCGCTGACCAACCGCGATCGCTATTATGACGACGGCTATTACGAAGAGCCCGCTCCGGTCTATGTGCAGCCCCGCTGCTGGTTCGAGCGCCAGCGCGTGCCGAACCAGTACGATTACGGCTATCACATCGAGCGCGTGCGCGTCTGCCGCTGATCGAATTTCACGGTAGCGTCCCGGCACCGGCCCCGACAGGCGGCTGGCAGCAGGGCCCCCGGAACCCCGCCGCAAGGCGGGGTTTTCATTTTCAAAAACCGGTTTGCTCCGGCGGGAATCTGCTCTAGAGCAGAGCCCGTTCAGACCGAGACGCGCTTTGCTCCAACTCCTGGTTGACGTGCCTTTGCGTTCCCCGGCGATTTCGCCGGAGCGCAAAAGACTCTAAAGCGTCTTGCGATTTGGTGGAATCGCCAAGAATCGCAAAGACGCGTCGGATCAACGAGCTAGAGAAAAAAGCGTTCACGCCTGAACGCTTATGCTCTAGGGGAGACCGGCGCAGACGAAGCGCTCTGGCCGCGCGGAGAAAAAGATGGCACCGGTGGATTTCGAAGCCTTCGTGGACGAGCTCGCCAATGTTTCGGGCACCACGATCCTGCCTTTCTTCCGGTCGGCCCTGGCCGCGGAAGACAAGTCCGGCGGCGGCAATTTCGATCCCGTCACCGAGGCCGACCGGGGCGCCGAAGCGGTGATTCGCCAGAAGATCCGGGCGATGTTTCCGAGCCACGGTGTGATGGGCGAGGAATATGGCTCCGAACGTCTCGATGCCGAATTCGTCTGGGTGCTCGATCCGATCGACGGCACCAAATCCTTCATCTCCGGCATGGTCGGCTGGGGCACGCTGATCGGCCTCCTGCGCAACGGCCAGCCCTGCTATGGCATGATGCACCAACCCTTCACGCGCGAGCGTTTCTCGGGCGATGGCGGTTCGGCGAAATATCGCGGCCCCGGCGGCGAGCGCACCATGCGCACCCGCTCCTGTGCGGGCCTGGCGGACGCCGTGCTCTATACCACCAGCCCCCGCCTGATGGTCGAGGCCGACCGGGCGCTGTTCTCGGCCGTGGAAGAGAAGGTGAAGCTCTCGCGTTACGGCGGCGACTGCTATGCCTATGCCATGCTGGCGATGGGCCTGGTCGATCTGGTGATCGAAGCCAATCTCCAGCCCTACGACATCACGGCTCTGATCCCGATCGTGGAAGGCGCCGGCGGCGTCATCACCACCTGGGACGGCGGCCCCGCCCAGGCGGGCGGCCGTGTCGTCGCGGCGGGCGATGCGCGCGTGCATGCGGCGGCCCTCTCCCTGCTGCAGGCCGGCTGAGGAGGAGGGTCGATCTCCAGATCGACCACCTTGGAAACGTTGAGTGCGACAGAGAGCGAAGACGGTCGATCTGGAGATCGACCTCCGTGTCTTCGCATCTCATCCGCAAAGCTGTGCCGCCGGGCCTAAGCCTGCGTGCCGGGGATGAAGGCGTCGAAGGCGGCCCAGAAGGCTTCGCGGATGGCGTCGCGTTCCTGGGTGATCTCGTGACGCGAGCCGGGCAGGGTCAATGTCCGCGTGGCATAGAGCTTGGCCGCGAAATGCCGGGCCGCCGGGGAGGAGACGACATGATCGTCGCCCGCCAGCAGGATCAGGGTCGGGATCCGCCAATCAGCCCCGAAGCGCGGATCGGCCAGCCGGTCCATCACCCGAAAGGCCGCGCGGACCCAGCCGATCGTCGGCCCGCCGATGGCCAGTTCTGGCGCGTCGCGGGCGATGCGCGCGGCGCGCTCATAGCGGGCCTTGTCAGAGGTCACCGGATTGCCGTCGAAAGGCTTGAGCCCGACCGGGCGCGGCGACCAGCCCGGCACGATCAGCCGTCCCAGCCCAAGCCCGCCGAGGACACGGGCGAGCCAGCGGGCGCCGGGAGGCTTGCGGTCGATCTCGATCATCGGCGCGGTAACCACGAGGCGGTCGAACCAGATCGAGCCGGGCGGCAGATTGGCGAACAGGATGGCGCCGCCCATCGAATGGGCTAGCGCGTAAAAGGGGCCCGGGCATTCGGGCAAGGCGATCTTGCGCATGAAAGCGTCGAGATCGGGTCCGAAATCAGCGAAATCGTCGATATGGCCGAGGCGCCCGTCCCGCAGAAGGCGGTCGGATCCGCCTTGCCCCCGCCAGTCCAGCGTCGCCACCGCAAAGCCCCGGGCCCGCAAGTCGCGGATCACCTCGAAATATTTCTCGATGAATTCGGAGCGCCCCTGGAACAGGCAGATGGTTCCCTTGGGATATGGCGACAGCGAAGGCCAGCGTGCCGTGCGCAGCGTGATGCCGTCCCGGGTGGTGAGCGCCTCGACGATGGCGCCGGCCGGGCAGGGATTGTCGGGGCTGTCGTGGAGGCGGGGGCCTGTATGCTGGAGCATGACGTGCTCCTTAGCATCTTTTGCGACGGCAGCGTCAAATAACGAGCCCGCCCGCGCCGGGGGCGCAGGCGGGCTGCCGGACCGCTCCGGAGCACGCCGAGCTATCGAGGATAAAATTATTGCGTTGACTGGCCAGCGATTAAATTTTGCAAGCAAACGAAAATAAAAGGCTGCTCATTTTCTATGTAAGCCGCACTACGATCCTCGATCATTGGAGCAGGAAGTTTCTCGTACCATTGTTCAGCGCGACCGTTGCTATCCTTTCTTTTCTTTTTCTCAAAGATATCACGATATCGTCGCGGTGAAATTCCAATAAACGGTTGAAACAATACCTTGTTTTTCCTGGTTGGATCAAAGGTTATCGAGTCGTTATGAAGAGACTCTGCATAGCTTTTGGGATACGGTTCTAGAAACACAACACGTTTCACGCCAGAAGATACGATGTGCTTTGCACAAATATGACAAGGAAACGTTGTGCAAAATAATGTTGCTTCGCTAGTCGAGCGACCCAAACGAGCTGCATCCGTAATGGCATTCATTTCGGCGTGTATTATTCTACCGTATTCAATAATATCCATAACTTGACTGTCTTTTATGAGGGATCTCGATATAATATTCTGAAAGCGTTCCGCTACAGATGGTAAATCTTGAATAGATTTCTCTAAAAGATTTTCTTCAGACAAGCGTGCAACGAAATCGTATATAATTTCATTCTTACGTTGGTTGTTTGGGTCAAGATTCTGTTCAAAATCTCTGTGCTTCTTTCCGGGATCATCGCACCAATAAGTTCCACCGCCAGCCTTGGGTACTTCATTGCAGCCCATCGATATCACATCCCCGGAGCCACTAAATATTGCTGCTCCAACCTGACGTGACAAATCTATTGACCGTAGAGATGCCGCAGCTGCAATATATAGACCATATTCATCCTTGTTTGGGGAACAGCCGTTATGGCCGAATAAAGCTTGAATGAAGCGGTAGATCGTCCCGTTACCACGATCTTCAGTTAAGCTATCTACGAATAAATCCCCAAGATGAAAAACATCAGATATTCTTTGTCCGTTGTCTTTATCTTTCTCGTTATAATCAATATCAATAAGCTCTATGGCTTCTTTCTCGCATACGGAATCGGATTTTGGTGAGTTATCATATCTTCGAATTTTTTGTATAAGATGGCGTCGGCGCTCAATTTCATTGCCGTAGATAGAAACCTGAATGAATTTTCTACCATATAAGCCCCGCATGACATCTATTTCTTCGGGGCGTTTAAATTGCCGGATTATATATGCGGTTCCCAGTGCAGGCGAATTGGCGTCCCCTCTTTGTTTTTCCCTATGAGCGCGAATTTGCATTATTGCTAGGCCGGCCATTGCGGCATTGTTCTTTGCCATCTTGCGAAATTCGTTTGCGTAAGAAATTAGAGTTTTGTACTTGTTATAGTAGGTGCTTTTATCAATTTTTTGCTTAACGTCAGCAAATTCCATGTAATCTGTAAGGTGTATTAAGTGTACTGAATAATTTACTTCTTTTAAGTTCTTTGTCAAGAATTCAACGGTGCTATCGATATCTGCCCCTATTGGCCCAACAAGTCCAATAATCAACTCTGGATTCGGCACTTTTTTAGGTATTGAGAACGAGGAGGTACCTAGGGGTGGACTTTCCAAGTTTTTCACCATGAAGAAGAATCTTGGGCTGGCCTAGATGATTCTGGGTGTGTTACACTGCGAATCAGCGTCGGGAGGAGAGGCTATGATGGAAGCTTTGACGCAAACTCAAGCTACTAAGATAGAAAAAAAAGAAAAAATAATCAATACAATCGCGCTTGAAGTAGAAGCTGTATCGAAAGCGTTGTTAAGTCGCCCCGTATATAGGAGAGGTCCGTTTCTCATTACGGATGAGGACCTAAGGACGATTGGCGGCATTATCGCCGGTAAGCAAAGGCGTTGATATTGATGTAGCATTAAACGAGCCCGCCCGCGCCGGAAGCGCAGGCGGGCTGCCGGACTGCTCCGGAGCACGCCGAGTTATCGAGTTTCGGCTCGAGCCTACCAGCGTGGACCACTCCAGGGACGCGGCGGGACCCAGCTGTCATTGTCCCATTGCCGGGGCGGGCGGGCCCAACCCAGTTGCCGTAATCCCGTAATTTCCGTGGTATGGCCGTCGATGACGATCAGCACGCGCCCGCCTTCCGAACCCTCCGCCTCGGCGATATAGCTGTCGCCGCGTACTCGCTTGATGACGACATTGCGATATCCCCGTCCGGCCAGGCTGGAAACGATGGCCCGCGGTGGCAGCAGGCGCGGATTCCCCGCCTCGTCCGGGCCCTGGCCGACTTCCTCGGGTGCAAGCGGAAGGCTTCGATCATTTCCCAGCATCGGCGCTTGCTGCGGCGTCTGGGCGTAATTATTCAGCGAGTTTTGCGCGAAGGCGGCATTCACATCGGTCTGAAGGCCCAGGGTCAGGAAGGCCAGACCGGCAATAACCCCGAAAAGGGTTCGGCAGGGCATGAAGCTTCTCCAGACCGGATCCTAGAACGTTTTGCGACCCGTCCCCACGCCCCGCAACGAGGGATCGAAACAAAAGTTGGCGCAGACGGGCATTCAGTCATGAGGCGTTTGTTGCGGGGGACCATAACTGGATTTGTGTGAACAATCCTGCAAGCCGCTGTTCACGTGGCGTTCATCTTGCGCGGGAGAATGCGGCTGTCGTCGTGCTGGCCCGGACCTGCCGCCGGTCCGGCTGCGGCCCGCGCCAATTCCGCTCAGTCGAGAGAGGCGCCGAGGTCGCGCAGATAGGCCGCCGAGACATGGGGCTGTACCGTGGCGGTGCGCACGATATCCTCGAAACGGCGCGTCAGCATGCGGATATGCTCGCTGGCATTGAGGACCAGATAGGTCGGCCCGAGATAAACGGCGGCACGCGAATTGCCGTAGATGGTGAAGGGTGCCGAATAGGTCTGCCTGAGATCGTAGAGGTTGAGCCGAAGCGTCGGATAGAGCTCATCCACCAGGGCGGCCATGGTGTTGAACTGGGCTCGGCGGCCGGCGGTATCGAAACCCTCCCATTGGGCCTGGCCCCGCGCGAAGAGCTCCAGTGCCTGAACGGAGACACAGGCTTCCATCTCGCCGCCATCGCGGATCGAGGCGATGATCAGCCTTCTGCGTTCGGCCAGGGCCGGGCTGGTGTCCAGGCCGAGCGCCGCCGCATATTCGAATTGCATGACCTCGTCCGTCTTCAGGAAGTCGGGAAAGCTCATCGGCACGGTGCGCAGCTTGCGCCCGGCCGCCTCGGCATGCCAGCGCAGGAAACGTTCGTTGAAAGGGGCGTGGGCCTGGGTTTCGATGGTCAGCACCGCTTCCACCAGTTCGGCGCCGATCTGTTCGCGCTGGCTGAGGCCGAGCAGCCAGTCGATCGAGATGCGGCACCCCTTGGCGATGGCGGCCAGAGTCTCGGCCCGGGGCAGGCGGTCGTTCTCCGCCGACAGCAATTGCGACAGGGTGGAACGGTCGATGCCGACATGGCGGGCAAAGCCGGCCTGGTTGAGGCCCGTCTGAGCGATGACCCGTTCGAGCCGGTCGCGAAAGCTCTGTGCCGCGCTGGGATGTGCCATTTTTCACCCGGACTGTTTATAATAGTCAACACATAATGAAATTATCTACAAGAGAGATTATTAGACGACAAATGTCAATGTTATGCGACAACACAATCCTTGTGTGATTTAGGCTTTCGCCGCATCATCACTGTAATTATGGAGTGATTTGAATGCGTAAGGCCGAGATTTGGGCGCAGCGGAGACGGAAGGCAGTCGAATGGCCGACTGTCGCTCTTGCGTCTATAATCTATAGTCTTTGGGGGTTATTGACCTATTTCCATGCGGTGATTCCGCTCTGGATCTGGATCCCGCTCGGCGCCTGGACGGTCGCCTGGCACGCTTCGCTCCAGCACGAAGTCATTCATGGCCACCCGACGGCGAATCGCACTCTCAACCGCTGGATCGGCTGCTGGCCGCTGCTTTTGTGGCTGCCCTATGAGTCCTATCGCATCAGCCACCTGCTGCATCACCGGGACGAGAGGCTGACCGACCCGCTCGACGATCCCGAATCACACTACTGGACACAGGAGCAGTGGGACCGGCTCGGCAGCTTCCATGCCTGGACCATCCGCGCCAATTCCACCTTTCTCGGCCGGATGACCATCGGTCCGGCGCGGGCCATGTCGACCTTCCTGGCGCGGGAAGCCCGCGCAGTGTGGCGCAACGAACCGATGCATCGGCGCATCTGGACCAGCCACGCCCTGCAGCTGCTGGCGGTCCTGGCCTGGCTGGTGCTGGTCTGCGGCCTCAATCCGCTCGTCTATTTCGTGGCTATCGTCTATCCCGGCACGGCGCTGATGCTGGTGCGCTCCTTTGCCGAGCACCGCGCCGAGAACGAGGTGGAGGAGCGTACGGCCATCGTCGAGAACGCACCGATCTTCGGGCTTCTCTTCCTCTACAACAATCTGCATGTCGTGCATCACGACAACCCGATGATGCCCTGGTACGAGATCCCGGCCTGGTACCGCGCCAATCGCGAGCGGGTGATTCGCGAAAATGGCGGTCTGGTCTATGACGGCTATTGGGACGTGGCCCGGCGCTATTTCATCACCGAGCACGACACGCTGATCCACCCCTATGGGCGGGCGCCGCTGGCGCGCGAAGGATAGATAGACGGAAACGGCGCCGGTCCTGGCTCGCAATGCCCCGCCGGAGCCGCGCGGCCCTCACCGCGGCTCTCCCCGTAAGAACGACGCGAAGAGGCACAGGCGTTGTAGTTGATGCACGGTCCGTTCATCTCGCCCAACGGGTGGGCGAGATGGAAGGCTTTCGGCACGAAGCGGCGCCGGCGTAGCGCAACCGCTCATGCACCGGCCGAACGCGCCAAGCGACCTCTCCCGTCAACGGCAATCACCGTCCAGCGGACCTATCGGGTCATCCGGATCTTGGCGCCCGACAGCGTGGCCGCGCCTTCATAGGCGCCGTCGCCCGTCGGGAACAGGCGCACGGCCGTACGGCCGCCCGGCTCGAGCAGGTCGATCTCCTGGCCGCGCTGCTGCCACGCATTGACCTTTGCGAGCGAGCCGGCCTGGCAGCCCGAGGGGGAGGCGCGGTAGACGTCGAGCAGGGCCTGGCGCGTCAGCGAGATGTTGCAGCTGCCGCGGGCGGCGTCGGAAATCTTCCAGCTTCCGGCAATGCCGCCGGTGGAAGGCGGGCGTGGCGTGGCCGGCAGGGCCGCGACCTGGTTGCCGGGCGGCGCGAGCGAGCTGGAAGGCGCAGCGGCGGTTCCGCCGGGCGTAGCCTCGCTGCCGGCAGGCGGCAGGGGCTGGGAGGTCACGTCCTCCGTCGGCGCCGCCATCAGCGGCTCCGGCGCCGGCACGGGCCGGCCGGCATCCGGCGGAGGACGGCGGGAACTGCCGAAATCGAAGGCGTCGCCAAGACGAGTCGATGACGCGCACGACGCCAGCAGCAGGGCACAGGGTAGAATTGCCAGCGCGGAAAATCTCATCGGTCCATCCGGTCCCAGTCAGAGTTGCTCGGTACTGCCAATATCAGATCGAGGCAGGCGGCGACAGCAAGAAGCGCGATGCCGCGGGCGATATCGGGCGAACGATCCCGCATACCGTAGGGTAAATCGGATTGCGAGAACGCACTCCCGTGTTGAGCTGGTTCTGTGTCGATTCTTTGATAGGCCCGATGATCTTAAGGCTTGCTTAAATCAATTCCGCCAAGGTGTGGCCTGAACGTCACACGTCCCGGAGAGAACCCATGGCTGCCCCAAGCGCCGTTGCAGTGCTGGTTGCCCTGTCGACGATGACGTCAGCAGCCGCTCCGATCGGCCGCGTCGACAGCAATCTCGAACTGCCCAAGCTCACGCTTCACGCACCCGCCACCGTTCCGGCCGCGGCCTCGCCCCGGCTCGATCGCAACGAACTCGGCAAGCAGCCGCCGGTGGAAGACGTCGATGTCACCGGCCCGGTGCGGTGAGAGCGTTCGGCGGTCGGACCGGATAAGGCCCCTTCTCCCCGTGCGAGGTCGCTAACGCCTTTGGTGGCTTAAGGCCCCGGCAGGGAGATGAGGGGTGGTGGCTCCGCCTCTAGACCTGCCTTGCCACCATCATCTTCTTGATTTCGGCGATCGCCTTGGCCGGGTTCAGGCCCTTCGGGCAGGTCTGGGCGCAGTTCATGATGGTATGGCAGCGGTAGAGCTTGAAGGGGTCCTCCAGCTCGTCCAGGCGCTCGCCGGTGCGCTCATCGCGGCTGTCGATCAGCCAGCGATAAGCCTGCAGCAGCGCGGCGGGGCCGAGATAGCGGTCGCCGTTCCACCAATAGCTCGGGCAGGAGGTGGAGCAGCAGGCGCACAGGATGCATTCGTAAAGCCCGTCCAGCTTCTCACGGTCGCCATGGCTCTGGCGCCATTCCTTCTCGGGCTTGGGCGTATCAGTCTTCAGCCAGGGCTCGATCGAGGCATGCTGGGCGTAGAAGCGCGTGAGGTCGGGCACCAGGTCCTTCACCACCGGCATATGCGGCAGCGGATAGATCTTGATCACGCCCTTGATGTCGCTCATCGCCTTGGTGCAGGCCAGCGTGTTGGCGCCGTCGATGTTCATGGCGCAGGAGCCGCAGATACCTTCGCGGCAGGAGCGGCGGAAGGTCAGCGTCGGATCGATGGTGTTCTTGATCCAGATGATGGCGTCCAGCACCATCGGGCCGCAATCGTCGAGATCGACGAAATAGGTGTCGGTGCGCGGGTTGGTCTCGCCGTCCGGATCGTAGCGGTAGATCTTGAACTCGCGCAGATTCTTCTGGTTCTCCGGCTTCGGCCAGACCTTGCCGCTGACGATGCGGGAGTTCTTGGGAAGTGTGAGCTGAACCATTTTCGGGTCTCTCATGGGCTGCGGCAAGGCGCCCGGATAAGTCGATGGATGTCAGGCTTGCGACAGCTCGCTTCAGCGAGCTGCCTTTCTCAATAAACGCGCGCCTTCGGCTCGATATACTGGACGTCGTTCGACATGGTGTAGGTGTGCACCGGCCGGTAATCGATCGTGACGGACTTCTTCTCCGTGTCGGCCCAGGCCAGCGTGTGCTTCATCCAGTTCTGGTCGTCGCGGTTGGGGAAATCCTCATGGGCGTGGGCGCCGCGGCTTTCCTTGCGGTTTTCGGCGCCATCCATGGTGACCACGGCCTGGCCGATCAGATTATCGAATTCCAGCGTCTCGATCAGGTCCGAGTTCCAGATCAGCGAGCGATCGGTGACGCGCACATCGTCGGCGCTCTGCCAGACCTTGTGGATCTTCTCCTTGCCTTCGGCGAGCGAGGCGCTGGTGCGGTAGACGGCGCAGTCGCTCTGCATCACACGCTGCATGGACAGGCGCAGCTCGGCCGTCGGGGTCGAACCCTTGGCGTAGCGCAGGCGATCGAGGCGGGAGAGGGCCCGCTCAGCCGAGTCGGCCGGCAAATCGGCATGCTTCTCCCCCGGCTTGAGCATTTCGGCGCAGCGCAGACCCGCCGCGCGGCCGAAGACCACGAGATCGATCAGCGAATTGGAGCCGAGGCGGTTGGCGCCATGCACGGACACGCACGCCGCCTCGCCCAGGGCCATCAGGCCGGGGACGATCGCGTCGGGATCGTTGCCCTTCTTGGTCAGCACCTCGCCGTGATAATTGGTGGGGATGCCGCCCATGTTGTAGTGCACCGTCGGCAGCACCGGGATCGGTTCCTTGGTGAGGTCGACGCCGGCGAAGATGCGGGCCGATTCCGAGATGCCCGGCAGGCGCTCGGCCAGGATCTTCGGGTCGAGATGGTCGAGGTGCAGGAAGATGTGGTCCTTGCGCTTGCCGACGCCGCGGCCTTCGCGGATTTCCATGGTCATGGCGCGCGAGACCATGTCGCGCGGGGCGAGGTCCTTCACCGAGGGAGCATAGCGCTCCATGAAGCGCTCGCCTTCCGAATTGGTGAGATAGCCGCCCTCGCCGCGGGCGCCCTCGGTGATCAGGCAGCCGGCGCCATAGATGCCGGTGGGATGGAACTGCACGAATTCCATGTCCTGCAGCGGCAGGCCAGCCCTGAGCACCATGGCATTGCCGTCGCCCGTGCAGGTATGGGCCGAGGTTGCGGTGAAATAGGCACGGCCATAGCCGCCGGTCGCCAGGATGGTCCGGTGGGCGCGGAAGCGATGGATGGTGCCGTCGTCCATCTTCAGCGCCACGATGCCGCGGCAGCGGCCTTCCTCGTCCATGATCAGGTCGAGGGCGAAATATTCGACGAAGAACTCGGCCTGGTGCTTGAGCGCCGCACCATAGAGCGTGTGCAGCATGGCGTGGCCGGTGCGGTCGGCGGCCGCGCAGGTGCGCTGGGCGATGCCCTTGCCGAAATCGGTGGTCATGCCGCCGAAGGGGCGCTGGTAGATGCGGCCGTCCTCGGTGCGCGAGAAGGGCACGCCCCAATGTTCGAGCTCGTAGACGGCGGCCGGCGCGTTGCGCACCAGATATTCGATGGCATCCTGGTCGCCCAGCCAGTCCGATCCCTTGACGGTGTCGTACATGTGGAAACGCCAGTCGTCGCGGCCCATATTGCCGAGCGAGGCGGCGATGCCGCCCTGGGCGGCCACCGTGTGGGAGCGGGTGGGGAAAACCTTGGTGATGCAGGCTGTGCGCAGTCCGGCCTCGGAACAGCCGACCACGGCGCGCAGGCCCGCACCGCCGGCTCCGACCACCACGACGTCATAGGTGTGGTCGGTGATGGGATAGGCGGTGCCCAGGGCGGAGGGTTGGTTAACGGTGCCTTCGGCCATAAATTATACCCCGAAACTGGGTTACATCCCGAAATTCAATTTCAGCAGAGCGTAGAGGCAGGCAGCCCCCAACAGGAGCGAGAAGAAGGTGTTGGCGAGAACGGCCAGGATCTTCAGGCTTTCCGTCTCCACATAATCCTCGATGATCACCTGCATGCCGACCCGCATGTGTACGATGCCGGCGACGATAAAGAGGAACAGCAGGATGGCGACGAGCGGCGAGGAGAGGGTGGCGATCGCCGTGGCCTGGCTGGCGCCGGCCAGGCAGATCACCGTCAGCACGAACGCGATGGTGAGCGGCACCATGGCCGCGCCGGTGAGGCGCTGCAGCCAGAAATGATGGGTCCCGGACTTGGCCGAACCGAGGCCGCGCACGCGGCCGAGAGGGGTTTTTAGGCTCTTGCTCATGTCGGGTCCTCAGTTGGCGCCGCTGAAGGCCAGCAGGCCGACGATCCAGATCAGCACGGTTGTTACCACCGACCCGATGATGTTGGCCCAGGCATAGGTGTTGCGCTCGCCCGGCCCCAGGCCGTGACCGAAGTCCCAGATGAAGTGGCGGATGCCGCCGAGCATGTGATGCATCAGCGCCCAGGTATAGCCGAACAGGATCAGGAGGCCGAGCGGGCTGCCGAGGAACCATTGTACCCAGGCGAAGGCCGAAGGGCTGGTCGCCGCGGCCAGAAGCCACCAGGCGAGCAGCAATGTGCCGACATAGAGAGCCCCGCCGGTCACGCGGTGCAGGATCGACATCGTCATGGTGATGGGCCAGCGATAGATCTGCAGATGCGGCGACAAGGGACGCGAATCAGCCAGGCCAGATTTGCCGGCGGACGCGTTTGGATCGGCCATCGGAAGGACCTCCAGTTTCGACCCGTTATAATCTTGCTGCGATGCGATATCCTGTCGGCGGGCTCAGTGCAATGGATTAGAACGCGAATCCGGAGATCCTGGCGGATTTTGGGCGCAGACCAGCCATGCAGAATGAAATATTTTAGTGACGCAAGGGCATGCAATGCTTGAAACCGCCACAGGCAGGGCCACATGCTCTCGCGTTGAGGAGGGTACCATGGTCACACAGTCCCGCATGTATGACGATGCCGGTCGCCGTTTCGAGCGGCGCAAGGAGCAGCTCAAGGCCGATTTCCTGCCCAAGCTGAAGCTGGCGCTCGCCCATGTTCCCTTCGCTTCCGATCTGCTGGCCGCCTATTACGCGGTGCTCGACCGCGACACGCCCTTCAAGGTGCGGGCGACGCTGGCGGGGGCGCTCGCCTATTTCGTGCTGCCCTTCGACGTCGTTCCCGACTTCGTCGCCGGGCTCGGCTTCACCGACGATGCCGCCATTCTCTATGCCGCCATCCGCATGGTATCCGGCGCCATCCAGCCACGCCATCACGACGCGGCCCGCCGCTGGCTCGATGAGGTGAAGGGGAAGCGCTAGAGCGTTTTGCGATTTGGCGGTCACGCCAAGAATCGCAAAGACGTGTCCAATCAAAGACTTAGAGCGCTGCCGTCTAAACGTGCTTTGCTCTGGGGCAGGCTGCACCCCTCATCCCCCTGCCGGGACCTTCTCCCGCAAGGGGAGAAGGGAATAATTTGTCGAGCGTTCGGAATCCCTCAATCGACCCAATTTCAGCACCTTCTCCCCTTGCGGGAGAAGGTCCCGGCAGGGGGATGAGGGGTCGCGGCTATTCTATCGCGCGTCGATCGAAGCCGCCTTGATCATGGCCAGCACGGTGTCGCCCTCGCCTAGGCCCAGTTCATCCACGGCGTTGCGGGTGATGAAGGCTGACAGCATGTCGCCGCCGGTCAGGGTGAGGTCGATCCGGGCGACCGGGCCGTCGTCGGTCACGATCGCCTTCACTCGCGCTCCCAGCATGGTACGGATCGAAACGCTGCCCGGGCGCTTCATGGCGAGCGACACGTCGGAGCCGCGCACCACCACGCGCACCCTGGCGCCGGGCAGGCCGGCGCGGCCGGGAATGCTGATCGGGCCGGCGGGGTGATCCAGGGTCGAGAGGCCGTAATGCTCGTCATAGCCGCGCACCCGCGCCTCCAGCAGCGAGACCGTCTCGAAGCGTTGCCTCGAGAGCGGGCCAAAGAGCGAATCCGGTGCCGGCGCCAGCACTTCCTGCGGCGTGCCGATGCGGCTGACCTTGCCGGCTTCCAGGACCACGACGCGGGCGGCGAGGCGCGCCACCTCCTCCACCGCATGCGAGACATAGAGAATCGGCACCTTCATCTCGTCGCGTACGCGTTCGATCAGCGGCAGGATTTCGAGCTTGCGCGGGGTGTCGAGGGCGGCGAGCGGCTCGTCCATCAACAGGAGGCGCGGCGAGGCCAGCAGGGCGCGGCCGATGGCGATGCGCTGCTTCTCCCCGCCAGACAGCGCGTTCGGACGGCGTCCCAGCAGTTTTTCGATGCCGAGCACGCCGACCACCGCGTCGAAGTCGAGTTTCGGGCTTGAGCTGCGGTTGAAGAAGCGGCCATACAGAAGATTCTGCCGGGCGGTCAGGTGCGGGAAAAGCTGGGCGTCCTGGAAGACGAGGCCGATCCGGCGGCGATGCGGAGCCAGGAAGATGCGCGTGGAGGCCTCGAACAGCGTCTGCCCATCCAGGCGGATGTGGCCGCTGTCGGGCCGGATCAGCCCGGCCATGGCATTGAGCAGCGTGGTCTTGCCCGAACCCGAGCGCCCGAACAAGGCGGTGATGCCACCGTCGGAGGTGAAGGCCGATTCGAGCGTGAAGCCGGCGCGCCGGACGGTGATGTCGGCCTCGATCATGCCGCGCTCGCAAGATCGGGCAGGGTGGCGATGAAGCGCGAGCGAATCTCCGGGGTCGGCATCAGGCAGCTCTCGCGCTTGCCGAACAGGCGATAGCGGTTGCGGGCGATGCAGTCATAGAGGAAGTCCCTGACAGGTCGCGGTATCGCCTTGAGCAGGATCACCCAGCGCCAGCCCGGCAGGCCCCGGCCGATGGCGATGGCGGCGTCCGCCTTGAAATAGGCCATCCCGCCGGAAACGACGGCGACGGCCTCGGGATCGTCGGGCCGGATGCCGAAGCGGCGGGCGAGCATGGCGCCCGCCTCGCTCTGAATGGCGACGAAGCGGAAACGGCCGGCGGCGTCACGGGGAATGACGAAGGCGACCATGCCCGAGCACAGGACGCAGACCCCGTCGAACAGGATTAGCCCATCGGGAAGATCGCCCGCCGGCTGTGGCCGCCATCCGCTCACGAAAATTCTCCCGCGATCTTGCGAGGGCACCCGGGGATATTGCGCATCTCGTGCCTCCGATCATAGAAAGGCTGACCCCCGGGCGCAATCGCCCCTTCTGCCAGCGAGTTTCTCGTGACCCCCTCCTTTTCAGACATCGTCATCGTCGGCGGCGCCGCCATGGGCTCGGCCGCCGCCTATTTCCTCAAGGTCCAGCTCGGCTTTGCCGGCTCTGTCACGGTGATCGAGCGCGATCCCACCTACACCCATTCCTCGACCACCTTGTCGGCCGCCTCGATCCGGCAGCAATTCTCCACGCCCGAGAACATCCGCATGAGCCTGTTCGGACTGGAGATCATGCGCGGCCTCGAGGAGCGTTTCGGGCCGGGCGCCGATATCGGATTCCACGAGGGCGGCTATCTCCTGCTGGCGAGCGAGGGCGGCAAGGCGATCCTGGAGCAGAACTGGCAAGTCCAGAAGGCCGAGGGCACGGCGATCGAACTGCTCGGCCCCGAGGCCCTCAGCCAAGAGTTTCCCTGGCTGAATGTCGAGGGCATCGCCGCCGGTGCCTATGGCCGGCGGGGCGAGGGCTGGTTCGACGCCCATTCGCTGCTCGATCTCTTCCGCAAGGCTGCCCGGGATGCCGGAGCCGTCTATGTGAAGGACGAGGTGGTGGGCATCGATCACCGGGCCGGCAAGATCGAGGCGGTCAGGCTGAAATCGGGCGGGCGCATTGCCTGCGGCGCGCTCGTCAACGCGGCGGGGCCGCAGGGCGGCGACGTTGCCGCCCTCGCCGGCCTCCACCTGCCGGTCGAGCCGCGCAAGCGTTCCGTCTTCGTGGTGCGCTGCCGCACCGAGCTGCCGCGCATGCCGCTGCTGGTCGAACCAGGCGGCATCTACATCCGGCCGGAAGGCGAGGTCTATATCTGCGGCGGCGCCGAGGACGAAAGCGGCGAGAAGCGGGCAGACGGTGATTTCGAGGTCGATTACAACCTGTTCGAGGAGGCGGTCTGGCCGGCGCTCGCGACTCATGTCCCGGCACTGGAGGAGCTCAAGCTCGTGCGCGCCTGGGCCGGGCATTACGAATACAACACGCTCGACCAGAATGCGGTGATCGGCCCCCATCCCTCCATGCCCAACTTCTTCTTTCTCAACGGCTTTTCCGGCCACGGCCTGCAGCAGGCCCCGGCTGCCGGGCGCGCCGTCGCCGAACTGATCACGACGGGCCGCTTCCAGACGCTCGACCTCTCGGTGTTCGATTATCAGCGCGTGATCGAGAACAAGCCGGTGTTCGAGCTGAATGTGATTTGAGGGCGGGGCGATGTGAAGCGCCAACGTTGCGAGCTCTGGCCTGTCTGACCCGAGAGTTGGACACGCGGACTCTTGTCATGCCCGGGCTTGACCCGGGCATCCAGAGGGGCCTCGTCACCACCGGCAGAGGCTGGATTGCCGGGTCGAGCCCGGCAATGACAAAGCTCGAGCCAATCCAAACGCGGATAAGCTCTCGCCGTGTCCTCACCTCGACCTAGCCGCGCTCAAAGCCCCCTTCAGCGTGATCAGCACCATCACGGCCATGACGATGGCGTTCCAGCCGGCCAGCGAGAGGCCGAGGATGCGCAGACTCGGATTGGTGCAGGACACCACGGTGGAGCTGTCGATCGCATCGAAGAGCCCGCCGACATCGGCCGGGTTGGCGCCGATATTGCCGGCGGCGCAATTGGCGGGGCCGAGCCAGTATTCCCACTCCGCGCCCGCCTGGTAGATGCCGAGCCCGCAGCCATAGGCGAACAGGATGGCCAGCAGCAGCAACGCCGCAGCCATGGCCTTCGCCGGCAGCCTGTCGCCGGTGAAAGCAAGAATGAAGGCGATGGGCACGCCGATATAATAGGGCCAGCGCTGCTCGAGGCAGAGCGGACAGGGAGCGTAGCCGAAGCCGTGCTGCAGCACCAGCGCGCTGACGATGACGACCAGGCCGATCAATCCCGCCGCCAACGCGGCGCGGGAGCTCAAATTCATTGGCATGTGGCAGTTCCACTCGACGGCATGAGATGTTCGACGACGAAGAACCCGCCCACCAGCACAACCACGAAGCCGATGGCCACCAGCGTCAGGTTCTTCTCGATGAAGGTTCGGATGCGCTCGCCGAGGAGATTGAGGATCCCCGCCAGGATGAAGAAGCGCGCGCCCCGCGTGAGCAGCGACAGCAGGACGAACCAGAACAGGCTGTAGCCGGCGAAGCCCGAGGTGATGGTGACGATCTTGTAGGGGATCGGCGTCAGGCCTTTGATCAGGATGATCCAGCTGCCATACTGGGCGTAGAGGCAGCGGAACTGCTCGACGCCGTGCTCATAGCCATAGGCCCTGATCAGCCAGGAGCCGACGGTGTCGTAGAGCAGCCAGCCGATCATGTAGCCGAACACGCCGCCGAGTACCGAGGTGGCGGTGCAGACGGCGGCGTAGAACCAGGCCTTCTTCGGTTTGGCGACCGCCATCGGCAACAGCATGACGTCGGGCGGAAACGGGAAGAAGGAGCTTTCGGCAAAGGAAACGATGCCGAGGGCCCAGACGGCCCGGGGACTTTCCGAAATGCGGATCATCCAGTCGTAGAAGCGGCGCAGCATGATCGTCCCTAAAGCGCATTCCAGAAAAGCCGGCAGACTTTTCGATTAAGAAAGCGCGTCAAAACAAGTAGTTTGAACAAAGTTTGATTCGAGGAAATCGCGCTTTGTTCGATGCAGCCGTCGAAGAGGCTGCACGGTTGAATGGCAGGCGCGCATGACGGCAGTGCGATTGCGGCATGTTCGCGGCGGGATGAGGCCCCTTACAGCATTTTCGGTTGAGAAAATGCGTCAAAGCGCCAAATTGGGAAAAAATCGCGATTGGCAGGAGCCGGACGGGCCTCAGCCAACGCGAATCGGGTGAGCAATTTCCGTCGGCTATGGCCGGCGTGCCCCAGAAAAGACGGGATGGCGCGCCACTATCCCTCGACAACAATGAAGAATCGTTAACGATTGAAACTTCGTTAACCATATTGGCCGCATCAATCTGGAATGACCCACGACAGCGCAAACTCGATCATCGGCCCCGTCCTTGCCGGGGCGTTGCTGGCGCTGTGCGTGGCTTGGCCGGCGGCAGGAGCCGAGACGCCGGCCGCGGGCCCGCCCGCCGTCGACGAGGCGGCTGCCAAGCGTCAGGAAACGATGCGTCAGGACCTCGCCCGCATCCAGGGCGAGATCAAGCTGTCCGACGAGACGCTGGCACGCCTGCGCAAGGAGATCCAGGCCATCGGGGCCGACAGCGAGAAGCTGCGCCAGCAACTGGTCGATACCGGCAACCAGACCCATGAGACCGAGGCCAAAGTGCTGGGGGCCGAGGCAAGACTGGCTTCGCTGGACAGCAACGAGGACAATATCCACGTCTCGCTCGACAGCAAGCGCGGCCTGCTGATCGAGGTGCTGGCCTCCCTGCAGCGCATGGGGCGCAACCCGCCGCCGGCTCTGTTGGTCAGCCCCGACGATGCGCTGGAGGCGGTGCGCACGGCGATGCTGCTGGGGGCGGTGCTGCCCGAGATGCGCCAGGAAATGCAGGCGCTGGCGGCCGATCTCAAGGAACTGGCCCGGGTGCGAGGCGAGATCACCGTCGAACGCGACACGCTCAAACAGGCCCTGATCACCCTTGCCGAGCAGCGCACCCGCACCCAGCTCCTGGTCGAGGAGCGCCAGAAGGTGCTGGCGCAGGAGCAGAATACCCTCGCCAGCGAACAGGCCCACGCCACCGCCTTGGCGCAGGAAGCGGCCAATCTGAAGGACCTGATCGCCCGCATGGAACGCGAAGTGGCGCCGGCCAAGCGGGCTGCCGATTCGGCCGATGCGGCGAACGGCCAAGCCCGGCCGTCCCTCGCCGCCTTGCAGGATCCGAGCCGCCTGACGCCCGCCATGCCCTTCGACCAGGCCAAGGGCCTGCTGCGCCTGCCGGTGACCGGCACGATGCTGCGCGGCTTCGGTGCCGACGACGGCAATGGCGGCGCAACCAAGGGCATGACCCTGGCGGCGGCGCCCGGCGCGAGCGTCACCGCGCCCTGCGACGGCTGGGTCGTCTTTGCCGGCAAGTTCCGCTCCTACGGCCAACTCTTGATCATCAATGCCGGTGGCGGGTATCATGTTGTGATGGCCGGCATGGACAAGATCAATGTGGGGCTGGGCCAGTTTGTCTTGACGGGCGAGCCTGTTGCCGCCATGGGTTCAGGTCCGTCTCTGGGATCGGATGCCGGTCCGGGATCACAGGCGGGCTTGGGCAAGACAGATTCGGGCAAGACAGATTCGGGAATGCAGGCGACGGCTGCGGCATTCGGCGGTGCTTCAAGTGCCGGCCAAGCCGCCCTATATATCGAGTTTCGGAAAGACGGTGTTTCCATAGACCCCACCCCGTGGTGGGCCAATCAAGGCGAAAAGGCACGCGGATGATTCGCAAGCTTCCCATTCTGTTCTGCGGCGTGGCCATGGGCGCGATCGCGACGATCGCGGTAACGCAGCCCCACCTGCTGCTGATGGGCGGTGCCAATGCCGCCGTCACCGACACCTACAAGCAGCTCAACCTGTTCGGCGACGTGTTCGAGCGGGTGCGTTCGGACTATGTCGAGCAGCCCGAGGACGGCAAGCTGGTCGAAGCGGCCATCAATGGTATGCTGACCTCGCTCGATCCGCATTCCAGCTACATGGATGCCAAGAGCTTCCAGGACATGCAGGTGCAGACCAAGGGCGAGTTCGGCGGTCTCGGCATCGAGGTGACCCAGGAGGACGGTGCCATCAAGGTGGTCTCGCCGATCGATGACTCGCCGGCTTCCAAGGCGGGCGTCCTCGCGGGCGACCTGATCACCGGCATCGACGGCGAAGCTACTCAGGGCATGACGCTGCAGCAGGCCGTCGACAAGATGCGCGGGCCGGTCAACACCCCGATCACCCTGAAGATCCTGCGCAACAAGGGCGAGCCGATCGACATCAAGGTGGTGCGCGACATCATCAAGGTGCAGTCGGTCAAGGCCAAGAAGATGGGCGATGACATCGGCTATATCCGCATCACCCAGTTCAACGAGCAGACCTTCGATGGCCTGAAGAAGAACATCGACAAGCTGAGCAAGGAAATCGGCCCGGACAAGCTCAAGGGCTACATCATCGACCTCAGGAACAATCCGGGCGGCCTGCTCGATCAGGCGATCCAGGTCTCTGATGCCTTCCTCGAGCGCGGCGAGATCGTGTCCACCCGCGGCCGCCAAGCCGACGACGTGCAGCGCTATTCCGCCCGCGGCGGCGACCTGACCGGCGGCAAGCCGGTGATCGTGCTGGTCAATGGCGGCTCGGCTTCGGCTTCGGAGATCGTCGCGGGCGCCCTGCAGGATCACAAGCGCGCCACCATCCTGGGAACGCGCTCCTTCGGCAAGGGCTCGGTGCAGACCATCATCCCGCTGCAGGGCAATGGCGCGCTGCGCCTGACCACGGCGCGCTACTACACCCCGTCCGGGCGCTCGATCCAGGCCAAGGGCATCGATCCGGAGATCGTGGTGCAGGAGAACGTGCCGGACGATCTCAAGGGCAAGGACCAGACCAAGGGCGAGTCCGGCCTCAAGGGGCATCTGGCCAATCCGGATGCCGACAAGACCGAAGAAGGTGGCTCCTCGGCCTATGTGCCGGCCAACGAGAAGGACGATACCCAGCTCAACAAGGCGATCGACCTGCTGCATGGCGTGCAGAAGAGCGCCTATTTCCCGCCGGATCCGAAGGCCGGCGTGCCGAACTGAGGCCGTCTCGTCCGCTCCATGCTTCTGCAACGCCGGGCTTGTCCCGGCGTTGCTGTTTTCCGGGTGGTGGACGTCTCGTCCGCACTTGGAAACACGGTACCGGCGGAACGGAAGAGCGGACGTCGCCACCTGCAACCATGTCGCCGTGACGTCCGCGCACCCGGAAATTCCCGCTTGAATCGTTTCCGCAAAGGCCTATGTGGAAACATGGTTTCTTCATGAAGGACACGCCATGCGCCTGACCGAACTTCTGGCTCAAAAGCCCGTGCTGCTCGCGGACGGGGCCACCGGGACCAATCTGTTCGAGATGGGCCTGATGTCGGGCGATCCGCCGGAGATGTGGAACCTCGACCATCCCGACCGCATCCACGCGCTGCACCAGTCTTTCGTCGATGCCGGGGCCGACATCATCCTCACCAATTCCTTCGGCGGCAATCGCCGGCGGCTGGCGCTGCACAAGCTCGACGGGCGCGTGAAGGAGCTCAATGCCGCCGCCGCGCGCAACGCCCGTGAGGTCGCCGACGGCGCGGGCCGCCCCGTCGTGGTGGCCGGGTCCGTCGGCCCGACCGGCGATCTCTTCCAGCCGCTCGGCCCGCTGACCGAGGACGAGGCCGTGGAGATCTTCGTCGAGCAGATCGAAGGGCTCAAGGAAGGCGGCGTCGATGTGATCTGGATCGAGACGATGTCGGCTGCCGAGGAAATGCGCGCCGCCGCCAAGGCAGCGGTCAAGGCCGGCATGCCCTATACGGTGACGGCGAGCTTCGACACGGCCGGCAAGACCATGATGGGCATCCCGCCTTCGGCCATGCCGGAGGTTGCCGACGGCGTCGATCCCCATCCCGTTGCGGTGGGCGCCAATTGCGGCGTCGGCGCTTCGGACCTGCTGGTCTCCGTGCTGTCGATGACCGAGGCCAATCCCGGAGCGGTCGTGATCGCCAAGGCCAATGCCGGCATTCCGCAGTTCCATGGCGACCATATCCACTATTCCGGCACGCCGGAGCTGATGGCGAACTATGCGCGCCTTGCCATCGACGCGGGTGCCCGCATCATCGGCGGCTGCTGCGGCACCTCGCCGGCCCATCTTGCCGCCATGCGCCAGGCCATCGACGGCCATGTCCGCGCCGAGCGCCCCGATACCGCCAAGGTGATCGCGGAAATCGGCCCCTTGGTCGCCCCGCCCAAGGCCGGCGGCGGCGAAGAGGCGCGGCGCCGGCGCCGGCATTGAGAGCTGACCCTTGTCACGCCCGGGCCTGACCCGGGCGACGGCATAGGGGCGCGCTGCCGGTGCGTTCCTTGCAGAACAGCTCTCCGGGCGGCGGCAGCCTAGAGAATGACCGGTGACGCGCCGAACGCCTCAAAGCGTTTGCCCCGAGGGGTTCGGCACATCGCCGGTGTTTTCATAGACAGGGAGAGGCCGATGCGCCGCCTGATCGGTTCCTGGGCCATGCTCGTCCCGCTTATGGGCCTGGCTGTTCTCACCGGCCCGGCGGCCGCGCGGGACTGGAGCGACTATGCCAATGCGCGTTTCGGCTACCGCATCTGCTACCCCGCCGATCTCATGACGGCGCAGCCCGAGGCCGACAATGGCGACGGGCGCGTCTTCTCGGCCCCTTCCGGCGCCAGCCTGCGGGTCTGGGGTTCCTACAATGCTGCGGAAGAAGACATCGATGCGATCGTCGCCGGTGTCGCCGATGACGGCAAGATCACCTATCGCAGCGCCACCAAGGATTGGGTGGTGGTCTCCGGCCGGAAGGGCGGTGAGACCTTCTATGCCAAGCTCTTGCTGGAGAAGGACGCCAAAGGCACGATCGAGACCATCCGCGCCTTCCGCCTGACCTATCCGGCCAAGGAAGCGGCAATCTATGACGCCGTAGCCGCCAGACTGGCCAAGTGCTTCGCAGTCGCCCGTTGAGCGCCGCGCAGGCGCGGATCAAAAGAGCGGCGCTGCGCTACAAAAGCACGTCCTATCGGCCACAGGCCTTGGCCAGCGCGGCGGCGCCCTTGGCGATGCCGGCCAGCTTGATCCTCTCGCTCTGGCCGCTGAAGGCGATCTTGAGGGTGCGGCCCTTGCCGAGGACGACGGTCCAATCCGGGTCGAAGGCAGTCTTGGCTTCCAAGGTGAGCCCGCTCAGCTCGTCATCGACCGCCTGCATGGGCACATCGACCTGTCCGCCGTCGGAACTGAAACTGACCACGCCGCTCCAGCCTTTGCGGATCTTGTCGGCGCCAGGCCGATAGGTGATCGAGAAGGCCTTGCCCTCGGGTTCACAAAAAAGGCCGAGCGGCTGGTCGTCTGTGTCGGGCACTTCATAGGCCAGCACTACCGATTCCGGCGACTGGCGCAGCTGCCAGCTATAGGCGTCCGCCAGGGCAGGGCCGGCTAGGGCCAGGGAGGCGAGCAGGGACAGAACGAGGCGGGCTGGCATAATGTCTCCAACGGTCGGAATGTCAGGATTTGCAAACTGATTTGAGGTCCGCGAGGCCCGACTCTATGCCGGCGAGCGGGATTTGCTGCTTGCGCCCCTTGGCGGCGATGGTGAGCTGGCTCCCGGCCGAGAGCAGGGAGATGAGTGCCGGGGTGAGCGTGGTTTCGGCCGAGAGGCCGAGATCATTGCCTGTCTGGCTGGAGCCGGCGGTCATCGGCCAGGATAGAGTCCCTGCTTCGGAAGACAGCGTCATCTTTGTCTTCTCCTTGTCCCGAAACCGCTTGGCGCTGACGTAATAGGCGATGGAGAACTGCTTGCCATGCTCGTTGCAATAGAAGCCGAGAAGCTCTTCGCCGCCGCCGGGTGTGTCATAGATCAGCGTCACCGAACCGCTTTCAGGAAATTGGCGGACCTGCCACTGTCCCTCGGCGGCCCGCGCCGGCCCGACGCACAGCAATACGCCGAGCAAGGCCGCGCTTATGCCTCTCATCTGCCCCATGCCTGCACCCCCCGCTAAAGCACCTTCCCGAAAAGCCGCTCGGCTATTCGACCAGAAAACGCATCAAAACAATGAGTTGGAGAGAAACCGCAATTCGAAGGCATCGCGTTTCATTCTAGCGCAAAGCGCGTTTAGACGGAAACGCGGCATTGCTCTAACTCTTTGATTAGACGCGTCTTTACGATTCCTGGCGATTCCGCCAAATCGCAAAACGCTTTAGCGCGGCGCCGCGAACCCGCCTGTTCCACCGGTTACAGCCAGTCCGGCACCTTGTCGAGCCCGAGCAGTTCGTCATAGCTCGGGCGGGGCCGGATCACCGCGAACTTGTCGCCGTCCACCAGCACCTCCGGGATGAGGGGGCGGGTGTTGTAGGTGCCTGACTGCACGGCGCCGTAAGCGCCCGCGGACATCACCGCCACCAGGTCGCCGCGCTCCACCACCGGGATGTCGCGGTCGAGGGCGAGATAGTCGCCGGTCTCGCAGACCGGGCCGACCACGTCGGCCGTCACCATGGCGCCGCCGAGGGGGCGTTCCTTGATCGGCCAGATCGCATGATAGGCTTCATAGAGCGTCGGGCGGATCAGGTCGTTCATGCCGGCGTCGACGATGACGAAGGTCTTGCCCTCGCCTTCCTTCACGAAGGCGACCTCGCTCACCAGGATGCCGGCATTGCCGGCAACCAGGCGCCCGGGCTCGAACACCAAAGTGGCGCCGAGATCCTTGGCATAGCGCTTGACCACCGCGGCATAGTCGTCTGGGTGGGGCGGCGGCTCGTTGTCGTCGCGATAGGGAATGCCTAGGCCGCCTCCGAAATCGATATGGTCGATGACATGGCCGTCGGCCCTGAGGTCCCTGACCAGGCCGACCAGGCGCTCGATCGAGGCGTCATAGGGTTCCAGTGCAGTGATCTGGCTGCCGATATGCATGTCGACGCCGGTGACCAGAATACCCGGCAGCTTGGCCGCGCGGTCATAGATGGCTCGGGCCTGGGCGATCGGGATGCCGAACTTGTTCTCGGACTTGCCGGTGGAGATCTTCTTGTGGGTCTTGGCATCGACGTCCGGATTGATGCGCAGCGACACCCGGGCTGTCCGGCCCTTGGCGCTGGCGCGCTGCGACAAGAGCTCCAGTTCCGGCTCGGACTCGACGTTGAAGCACAGGATGTCCTCGTCGAGCGCATAGTCGATCTCGCGCACGAGCTTGCCGACGCCCGAGAACATGATCTTGCTGGCGGGCACGCCGGCGGCGCGCGCGCGCCGCAGCTCACCTTCCGAGACCACGTCCATGCCGGCACCGAGCTTGGCGAGCAGACGCAGCACGGCGAGATTGGAATTGGCCTTCACCGCAAAGCAGACCAGCGAGGGCACGTCGGCGAAAGCGCCGGCGAACACCTTGTAGTGCCGGCGCAGCGTAGCGGCCGAATAACAGTAGAAGGGCGTGCCGACGGCGGCAGCGATCGCCGGCAGGGCGACATCTTCGGCGTGAAGCACGCCGTCGCGATAGGTAAAGTAATGCATGGTCAGGCCGGTTCGAAATCAGTTCAACAGGAAGTCCATCGGCAGCTTGCGGTCCGGTTTCACATAGCCCGGATCCTTTTTCTTGCTGTAGCCATTGCCATCGCCATCCGTGACATGCTGCTCGGGCGGTGGCTCGAGCTTGCCCTTGCGGCCGCAACCGGCGAGGCCGAGGGTCGTGACCAGCGTCAAAGCAAGCGCGATGCGGAACGCATTACCAGCCATGGGGAACTCCAGTGTTTGACGCTGTGTAGCACGAATTTCGATTTGGGAACGCGAACATCTCGGCACCATGCGGGCTTGTTGAGAGGCAGCGCTCCGACTACTTCGCCAACGCCTTCAGCCACTTCCTGGCCTGGGCCTTGACGTTGGCCGGCGCCGTCCCGCCATAGGAGGTGCGGCTGCGGACCGACTTCTCCACGCCGAGCACGGCGAACAGGCCCTGATGGATGCGCGGCTCCACCGCCTGCATTTCGGCCAGCGACAGCTTCTCCAGCGGCAGCTTGGCATCGGCGGCGATGCCGACCAGGCGGCCGGTGACGTGATGGGCCTCGCGGAAAGGCAGGTTGAGTTCGCGCACCAGCCAGTCGGCGAGGTCGGTGGCCGTGGCATAGCCCGAGCCCGCGGCAGCCTTCATGCGCTTGAGATCGGGCACCATGTCCCTGACCATGCCGGCCATCGCCGCCGTGCACAGCGACAGGGTCTGCAGCGCGTCGAAGGCCGGCTCCTTGTCCTCCTGCATGTCCTTGCCATAGGCGAGCGGCAGGCCCTTCATCATGGTGATGAGGCCGACCAGCGCCCCGACGACCCGGCCGGCCTTGCCGCGAACCAGCTCGGCCGCGTCGGGATTGCGCTTCTGCGGCATGATGGACGAGCCGGTGGTGAACTTGTCCGACAGCGCCACGAAGGCGAATTGCGGCGTTGTCCAGATCACGATCTCCTCGGCGAAGCGGGAGAGATGCATGGCGGTGATCGAGGCGGCGGCGAGCGCCTCCAGCACGAAGTCGCGATCGGAGACCGAATCGAGCGAATTGGCGGTGGGGCGGTCGAAGCCGAGTGCCTTTGCCGTGGCATGGCGGTCGATCGGGAAGGAGGTGCCGGCGAGCGCCGCAGCGCCGAGCGGGCATTCGTTGAGGCGTCTGCGCGCATCGGCGAAGCGGCCGCGGTCGCGGCCGAGCATCTCGACATAGGCGAGCAGATGATGGCCGAAAGTGACCGGCTGGGCCGATTGCAGATGGGTGAAGCCCGGCATCACCGCGCCGGAAAAGGCGAGTGCCCTTTCGGCGAGCGCTGTCATCAGGTCCTTCAGCTGGGCGTCGAGATCGTCGATGGTGTCGCGCACCCACAGCTTGAAATCGGTGGCGACCTGGTCGTTGCGCGAGCGGGCGGTATGCAGGCGCCCGGCTGCCGGCCCGGCGATGGCCGCAAGCCGCGACTCGACATTCATATGGATGTCTTCGAGCGCGCGCGAAAAAGTGAACGATCCGCTCTCGATTTCGCCGCGGACCACCTCTAGACCGTCCGCGATGGCCTTGGCATCGGCGGCGGCGACGATCCCCTGCTTCTCCAGCATGGCAAGATGCGCCAGAGAGCCGCGGATGTCCTGGGCCCACAGGCGCTTGTCAAAGTCGATCGAGGCGTTGATCTCTTCCATGATCGCGTCCGGTCCCGACTGGAACCGGCCGCCCCACATTTTGTTGCTCATCCGGATAGGCTTTCAGTGAACGAGAATAGTCGGCAGGAACATTCGCAGGCTCAGCCACCACAAGGATCGAACCGGCGCTGGCTGATCGGCGCGGCAATCCTGGCGGGAGCCGTGGTGGGTGTCGGCGCGGTATACGGGACAAAGGGCGGCTCGGGCAATCAGGAAAGCGCGTCCTGCCCTGCTTCCGCGGCGATTGCCGCCCGCGTCGACCCGCTGGCCAAGGGGGAGGTGGCGGCCCTCGCCGTTTCCAAAGTGCCGCAGCCGCTGGTGCCGATCAGCTTCCAGAAGGCGGATGGCAGCAAAACGACCCTGGCCGATTTCAAGGGCAAGACCGTGCTGCTCAATTTGTGGGCGACCTGGTGCGTGCCCTGCCGCAAAGAAATGCCGGCCCTCAACCAGCTGCAGGCCGATCTGGGTGGCAAGGATTTCGAGGTGGTGGCCGTCAATATCGACACGCAGGGCCCCGAGCGGGTCGACGCCTTCCTGAACGAGACCAAGATCGACAAGCTGCACCGTTACGCCGATCCCTCGACCGGCATCCTGCAGAGCCTGCGCAACGAAGGTCTCGGCCAGGGCCTGCCGACTTCGGTGCTGATCGACAAGCAGGGCTGCCGCATCGGCGCCATGGCGGGCCCGGCCGAATGGGCCAGCGAGGATGCCAAGGCGCTGATCAAGGCGGCCATCGGGTCGTAGGGAACCTCAAATCCTGCTTTTCTTGCGAAACGCCCTGGTCTTCACACCCGGTGGTAGGGGTGGCCGGCGATGATGGTGGCGGCGCGATAGAGCTGCTCGGCCAGAAGGATGCGCACGATCTGGTGCGGCCAGGTCATCTTGCCGAAGGACAGCGAGAGGATCGCGCGCGACCGGACCGCGTCGCCATGGCCATCGGCGCCGCCGATCAGGAAGGCCAGTGATTGGGTTCCATTATCGCGCCAGCCGGCGATTTTTGCGGCGAAGGCCTCGCTGCCGGGCGAGTTGCCGATTTCGTCCAGGGCAATGATGGCGGCCTGGCCGGCGGCAGCGAGCAGCTTGTCGGCCTCTTCAGCCTTGCGGTCCTCAGGCCGCCGGGCGCGGCTTTCGTCGATTTCCACGATGTCGAGCGGGCCGAGGGCGAGGCTGCGGCCGCTCGCATTCAGCCGCTCGGCGTAGCGGGCCACGAGATCGCGTTCCGGGCCGGCTTTGAGCCGGCCGACGGCGCAGATCATCAGGCGCATTCAGATCAGCTCGGAAGCAGTTCGTTCGGGCGGCCCGAAGACCACATCTTCTCAAGATTGTAGAAGGCGCGAACCTCGGGGCGGAACACGTGCACAATGACATCCCCGGTGTCGATCAGCACCCAGTCGCAGACCGGGACGCCTTCGATGCGGGGATTGCCGTGTCCGTTTTCCTTGAGATCCTTGGCGATGCGATCGCTGATCGCGGCGACATGCCGGGCCACCCGGCCTGTCGCGATGATCATGACGTCGGCGATTGCACTCTTGCCGCGCAGATCGATCTCCACAATCTCCTCGGCCTTCATGTCGTCGAGGCCATTGAGGATCAGGCGAACCGTAGCTTCAACGTCCGGGCGGATCGCTCGGCTCACGGGATGAAGCGGAATCACGTCCGCTTCGCGTCTCACCAACGTGGTCAGGGGCACACCCTCTTGCTCATTGATTCGCGGACCTCCGCGAATTCCACTCGCTCCACAATATTAGCAAGCCATCGCGTCGATTCAATGACGTCGATGGAATTAAGCCTGCGCCGACATGGTTAATAAGCGGTTAATTTTTACCTTATGGGCAAGCCGCGGCCGCTGGCCCGCAACGCCGTGGAGGAATTGGCGTCGAGCGGCGCGTGCAGGAAGGTCCAGGCGGGAGGGCGGCGATATTTCAGCGTCGCGGCCTGGTGCTCGGGAACGCGATAGGCGGCAAGCACGCGAGCGGCCTTGGCGAGCGGGCCCTTGGTGGTGGCGCCGGGGCGGGCCACCACGGCGATGGCCACCCGCGAGGCGATGGCCTGCCATTGCTGCCAGCGGTGGAAGCCGGCGAGATTGTCGGCCCCCATGATCCAGACGAAGGTCACGCCCGGGCAGCGGCGCTGCAGCCAGGCGATGGTGTCGTAGGTATAGCGGGTGTGGATGTCGGCCTCGATGCCGGTCACCTCGATGCGGGGGTGGCCGGCGAGCCGGCGGGCGGCCGCTACCCTGAGCTCGAGCGAGGGAAGGGCGCGGTTGTCCTTGAGGGGATTGCCCGGTGTCACCAGCCACCAGACCCGGTCCAGTCCAAGCCGCGTCAACGCCACCAGGCTGGCGTGGCGATGGCCCTCATGGGGCGGGTTGAAGCTGCCGCCGAACAGCCCGATGGTCATGCCCGGGGCAAAGGCCGGCAGGCGGCGGGCATCGGCGGGCGAGAGTTCGGGCATGGGGACTTGTTCGTGCACGGTCGCGCCGCCCCTCACCCTTACTCTCTTCCCGCAGATGAGAAAAGCGCCCGAGGGCGCTGCCCTCTTAGGCGTTGGCCGCGATCTTTTCCCATTCGCGGATATCGACGAAATGGCCGGCGATAGCGGCAGCGGCGGCCATTTGCGGCGAGACCAGATGGGTCCGTCCCTTATAGCCTTGGCGACCCTCGAAATTGCGGTTCGAGGTCGAGGCGCAGCGCTCGCCCGGCTTGAGTTTGTCGGCGTTCATGGCCAGACACATCGAGCAGCCCGGCTCGCGCCAGTCGAAGCCGGCGGCCCGGAAGATCTTGTCGAGGCCCTCGGCCTCGGCCTGCATCTTGACCAGGCCCGAACCCGGCACGATCATGGCGTTGACGTTGGCGTTCACATGATGGCCGGCGACGACCTTGGCGACGGCCCTGAGATCCTCGATACGGCCATTGGTGCAGGAGCCGATGAAGACGCGATCGAGCTTGAGGTCCTGGATCCGTTCGCCACCCTGCAGGCCCATATAGGCCAAGGCGCGCTCGATGGCGGACTTCTTGTGCTCGTTGGGCGCATCCTCGGGGCGCGGCACGAAACCGGTGATCGAAGCGACATCCTCGGGGCTGGTGCCCCAGGTGACGATCGGCGGCAGCGCGGCGGCGTCGAGCTTCACCTCGCGGTCGAAATGCGCGCCTTCCTCGGTATACAGCGTGTTCCAATAGGCCAAAGCCCGGTCCCAGGCCCCGCCCTTGGGCGCCTTGGGGCGATCCTTCAGATAGGCGTAGGTCTTCTCGTCGGGCGCGATCAGGCCGGCGCGGGCGCCGCCCTCGATCGACATGTTGCAGATGGTCATGCGGCCCTCCATCGAGAGGGCGCGGACGGCTTCGCCGGCATATTCCAGCACATGGCCGGTTCCACCCGCGGTGCCGATCTCGCCGATGATGGCCAGGATGATATCCTTGGCGGTCACGCCCTCCGGCAACACGCCGTCGACGGTGACGCGCATGTTCTTCGCTTTCTTCTGGATCAGCGTCTGCGTGGCGAGCACATGCTCGACCTCGGACGTGCCGATGCCATGGGCGAGGGCGCCGAAGGCGCCATGCGTGGAGGTGTGGCTGTCACCGCACACGATGGTCGTGCCGGGCAAGGTGAAGCCCTGCTCGGGGCCGACGATGTGGACGATACCCTGACGCTTGTCGAGTTCGGAATAGTATTCGACGCCGAAATCCTTGGCGTTCTGGGCGAGCGTCGAGACCTGCATGGCGCTTTCGGGATCGTCGATGCCCTTGGAGCGGTCGGAGGTCGGCACATTGTGGTCGACCACGGCCAGAGTGCGCTGGGGCGAATGGACCCGGCGACCCGAAACGCGCAGGCCCTCGAAAGCCTGCGGGCTCGTCACTTCATGCACCAGGTGGCGGTCGATATAGAGCAGGCTCGTCCCGTCGGCGGAAGTTTCGACGACGTGGTCGTCCCAGATCTTGTCATAGAGCGTGCGGGGAGCCATTGGCTTTTCCTAGAATGTCGATTTGACGGCTGATGTAGTCAAAAATGCCCGCCTGGAAAAGAGTGTAAAAACTAACAGCCTCGTGTGGTAGGTTGCGCTTCCCTCGATGAGGTTGCAAATGGCTGAAGTGCGGCACCAGCCGATGTCGCTGGATGAGTTCCTTGCCTGGGAAAACGAGCAGGAACTGCGCTACGAACTCGTAGACGGCCAGGCCGTGATGATGACCGGCGGCACGGTGGCGCATGATTATGTGCGTTCGAGAATCGCACTCGCTCTCGGTAACCAGTTGCAGGGTAAGCCTTGTCGCCTCGCGCTCGATGTCAAGATCGCCTGCCCAAACGGCAATGTTCGCTATCCGGATGTGGCAGTGCATTGCGGCCCCTATCGTCCGAGGGACCTGCTCGCAAGCGAACCTCGCATTGTCATCGAAGTTCTTTCGGATTCGACCAAAGCCACGGACTTCCTCATCAAGTTGCGGGACTATCAATCAGTGCCGGATATCGCCGCCTATTTGATATTCTGGCAGGACGAGGCTCGCGTGTTGGTGCATCGCCGTAACGAGCAGGCTTGGCAGCCTGGGGAGGAGCTCGTCGGCGCCGGCGCAATCGTAGGGTTGCCGGAGATCGGTGCGGAATTATCGCTGGCCGAGATCTATCGCGAGATCGTTCCCGAATAAACGCTACGGCCCTTCCGTCACACCCACCATCGGCCCCAGCGTGGTCCAGCCGCCGATGGCCGGCATGGGGGGCGCGTAGAGGGTGGAGATCGAACCGTCGAGGAAGAGAGCGTTCTGAGTGCCCAGGTGATCCCGGAACAGTTCGGCGAAATCGTGGAAACTGACCGGCTCGGCCGAAATGGCGAAGATCACGATCTTGCCATCGCGCACGCCCACGCCATTGCGGATCTTCTCCGACGGCCCGTCCGGCTGGATCTTGGGATGGATCTGGCCGTCGATCACCAGCATCGGTCCCGATTGCGTGGCGAAGCGGGCATTGATGCGGGCTTTCAGAAAACGGCTCGTTTCCATCACGCCGGCCTTGCCGTCGCCGAAATAAAATACGCCGTTCGGCTTGAGGTGAAAATTGCCGAAGCCGTTGCGCGTGTTGGCATTGTGAAGGATGCGGCCATTCTCGACATAGAGGCCGACCGGGCCGAGCGCCTTGTCATACATGCCGGCATTCATGGCGAAGATCAGCTTCTTGCCTTGGGCGCCCAGTTCCTGGGCAAGCCGGCTGGGGCTGCCGAGCGGCGTACCGTCGGCGCCGCGCCAATAGAGGGCGAGGCTGTCGTTCGACAGATCGAAGCGGCACACGATGTAGCTGCGCCCCTTCGAGGTCGTGTCCTCGCAGGCAGCCTCGGCCGCGACGGCCGATCCGATCAGGGCGGCGATAATTGCCAGGCCCAGCAGGGTCCGGCGCAGAAACGACGGCAAGCAACAACTCCCCAGAGCAAAGCGCGTCTTCAACGGAAACGATTTTACTCCAACTCTCTGATTCACTGCGATTTCGAGACTTGAACCGATTCGGTCAAATCCGAAACCGCTTCAGGCGAAGCCCCTTCAGCGGGTCTGCGTGGTCAGAATCTTGAAGGCGAAAAGCCCGAAGACACCGGCGAAGGTGAAATCGATGCCGCGCAAGACCCGCGGGCGAGCCTTCAGCCACGACACCACTTTCTCAGCCCCGAGAATCAATAGAAACGCAAACGGCAGATTGATGGCAATGAAATAGAGTCCCAGAAAGAAAAGTTTTTGGGAGGCATGCGGGTCGGCGGCGTCGACGAATTGCGGCAGGAAGGTGAGGAAGAACAGGACCACCTTGGGATTGGTGAGGTTGATGCCGAGGCCGACCATGAAAGTGGGCCAGAAACCCGCCTCCGACCTGGCCTCGTCGCGCAGGTTCAGGGCCGAGCCCGAACGGATGGCGCCATAGGCGAGCCAGAGCAGATAAAGCGCGCCGACGATCTTCAATGCGGTGAAGGCGGTGGCCGAGGCCGCCAGCACGGCCGACAGGCCGACCGCGGCGAAGAAGGTGTGGAACAGGCAGCCCGCCTGCGTGCCCAGCATGGCAGCGGTGCCGCCGCGCCGGCCGCCCGAGATGGTCTTGGCCAGCCACAGGCTCATGTCGGGGCCGGGCGTGATGAACAGGAATACGCAGGCTGCCGAATAGAGGGCGAGTGTATGGAGGTCGGGTAGAAAGGTCATCGCGACTCCGCCGGCACGTGCTGGGTCTGTGTCTGCTACACCGAGATCGGTGTTTGGGGAAGGGTTCGGCGGCAACGTCACCCCTCTGTCCCAACGGGCCTATCCGGTCGCGGCGGGAGGCAGGGTCAGGGCCGCATTGGCGGCGACGGCGGCACCGAGGCCGGCGCGCCCCTCGCCGTCGAGCGTGCGCACCGCCACGGTGCCGGTGGAGAACTCGATGCCCTGTTCGGGGAGGATGCGGACCAGGCGCTTGAGCGCCTCGCGCTGGATGAAGGTCGGCTTGTTCGGCTTGACCGTGAATTTGAAGCGGACGACGATGGCGTTGTCGGTGATGTCGAACACGCCCTGCATCTTCAGCGGGGTGAGGAATTCCTCCTTCATCTCGGGGTCCTCGAGCATCTCCTGGCCGATCTTCTTGACGGCCTTGCGCAGCTTTTCCAGATCGGTCTCGCGCGCGAAGCGCAGCGTGAATTTGATGGTCGCCCAGTCGCGGCTGTAATTGGTGACCTGACCGAGCTGGCCGTAGGGGATGGTGTGCACCGGTCCATTCTGATGGCGCAGGCGCAGCGAGCGCAGGGTGAAGCCCTCGACTGTGCCCTTGGCCTTGCCGACATCGATATATTCGCCGACCCGGAAGGCATCGTCGATGAGGAAGAAGACGCCCGACACCACGTCCTTCACCAGGGTCTGCGACCCGAAGGAGATGGCGAGACCGAAGATCGAGGCGCCGGCGATCAGCGGCGTCACGTTGACACCGAGCTGAGACAGGACGGTCAGCACGGCCAGGATGGAGATGGCGATGGCCAGTCCGATGCGGAAGACCGGCATCATGGTGGCGATGCGCGAGGCGGTGGAAACCGGTGCTTCGTCCTCGTTCTCGCCGGTACCCGGCAGGGAGGGACCGCTGCGGCCTGCGGAATAGCGGTCGGTGACGTAGCGCACCAGCTCCCAGGCGCAATAGGCGGCGAAAGCCGTCAGCCCCGCGGAGAAGAGGTTGCGCGCCACCGTGTTGAAATCATCACCCGCCATGACGCCGCTGACGTCGACGGCCCAGGTCCGGCCCAGAGCTCCGATCGCCAGGATCAGGACACCGAAGCGGGCGCAGCGCGCCAGCGCTTCGGCGCCCCTGGGGTGAATCAGATGGACGCCGTCGGACTGGTGCTGGAGCATGATGCGGATGCGGTGCACCAGGGATTCGATGACCAGCAGGGCGACCAGGATCGCCAGCGTCAGCATCAGGGCGCCGGAGATGCGCGTCTGGCCGGCCACGGCCGCATAGATGTCGGCGGTGACGAACAGCGCGAACAGCAGCATGGCGCCTAGAAGCCAGTGTTTGGCGATCGCGGTCTTGACCGGGCTGGCATGGGCGGGATTGGCGACGCCGATGAACCAGCGGCCGATCGGACCGTTCAGGCGGATGCAGACGGCCGTCATGCCCAGCATCATGATCACGGCACCGTAGAGCTGGGCGGTTCCGACGGCCAGAGGCGGGGATTGCAGCGCGCGCAGCACATCGGCCAGCACAGCGTTGAACAAGAGCAGCAGGATCGCGAAGGAGGCGCCGCGATAGATGGCCCGCGCATCGGCATCCCCGAGATCGGGCAGACGGGCCTCGGGCAGGCGGGGCTGCAGGGTGAAACGGAACACCGCCTGGAGCAGGCGCCAGATCAGCATGGTCTTGAGCATGGCGATGGAGAAGCGGGTCTGCGGCAGATCACCCATGAAGCGGGCGGCCTCGCTGGCATTGCCGACGATCCACAGCGCGATCAGGGGTGGCAGTTCCAGGGCTCCGAGACCGAGCAGGGCCCGGATGCCATGCAGCCCGTGCATCCGGGTCACCAGGCGTCGCCGCAGAGGCGCAAGCAGCCACCGGACCACCCATTCTGCCGCGAGGGCCGCAGCCAGCGCGCCGATCAGCAGCAGGAAATAGCGGCCGAGGCCCCTGCCATTGTTGAAATCGGCATCGAGCCTGGCGGCCAGCTTGCCGAATTCGGCCCACAGAGCCGGCAAGCCGGTGACGAGGCTGCCGACATGCATGAACATTTCGGTCTGCTGGGCACTCGCCATCTGCATGCCGCTGCTGTCGGGGCTGGGCGGTGCGGGTTGGGCGCCCTGGGCACCCTGCGCCTGCAGCTTTTTCATGACGGACTGGCTGATGGCTTCCACCATCGTGTCCATCTGCTGCTGGCTCATGGCGGCAGGGGGCGGGGCAGCCGCGGGCGGCGTAGGCGTTCCCTGTGCCCGGCAAGGCGAACTGGCCAGGGCGAAAACCAGGAAGAGCCAACGCAAGGCGCCAGGCAGTCTCAACACGAACGCCCCCCAAGCGTTCTGCGATTTGCCGGTTGCGGCGAGAATCGCAAGGACGCATCGAAACAAAGAGTGAGGGCAAAGGGCATTCGGTCATGAACACGCTTTGCGCCAATTGCCGCCGGGCTGGCGCGCATGGGTCTGCGTTCCTCGCCGAAGGCCAGCCAATTCACGACACAGCCAGGAGGGCCGGTCAATGGCTCTGTGTCGGCAAATCGCTATTTTCGCGTGGCCAGCACGGTTGAATTCGCCTGCCGGGATATTGGCTGTTCCTCGCAATCCAGGTTGCGCAGCGTGTAGTCGGCAAGCGCCGACCGGGCCGTCGCCGTCAGGGCTTCGATCTCCGCCGCCGAGCGGCCGGCCTTGGCGAGCAGGCGGGGGTGGAAGGCGATCAGCGCCGCTGCGGTGCGCGGGCCGAGGAGAGGGGCCAGGTGCGGCAGGAGCTGATACTCGGCCCCTTCCACGTCCATCTTGAATACGATGCGTCCGGCGTCCCCCGCCATCGCGGCGATCTCGGCCGGCAGGATGGCCTGCGCCTCCCACAACGCGACGCCGCTGTCGGCGGCCAGGATGCTGCCCATGCTGTCGCCGGGCTTCTTGGGCGAGCCCAGCCTGACACGCCCCGGGGTCGGCGACACCGCGGCATGGTGAAGGCGGATGCGTGGTGCCAGGGCCGGATTGGCGGCGACATTGGCACTGATGAGCTCGAAGGCGCGCGGATCGGGTTCGAAGGCGAGAACCTCGGCGCCGAGGGCGGCTGCCGTCAGGGTGATCGGTCCGATCCAGCCGCCGATATCGATGAACAGCGTGCCGGGACCGGCGAGGGCATGCACGCTCGCCAGCGTCTCCGGCTCCCAGGCGCCGCTCTCCGCCTTGTCCCAGAAACCGTCCTTGTCGTCGGCGACGGCAAAGCTCGCGCCGGCGACATTGCGCACCCGGGCGTTCACGCCGCTTTGCTTTGCAGTTCGGCGGCCCTCTGCCGACGCAATTTGTTGAGCTTGATCTTGAAGCCCATATTGTCGGCATTGGAGTAGGAACAGCTCTGGCAGATGTCGAACTGCTTGGTGTAGCCGTGGCGCCGGGCCTTGGCGGCCTCGTCCGACAGATAGGCTTGCTTGAAGCCGACCTTGTCGACATTGGGCAGCTTGATCATGCGGTCATAGTCGATGCAGCACAGGCCCAGGTCCCCCTCCCAGAAGACCACGGTCTGGTAGAGCGGCACGTCGCAGAGCAGGCTGATCTTCTCGTTCTGATGGCGCTGAAGATCGTGATTCTTCGGCACGAGGTGACCATATTTCGTCTGCTGGTCGTCGTCGGTATAGGAGCCGAGGCTGAAGGTCTTGAAGCGCACCTGGTCGAAGCCGATATCGTCGGCCCATTCGACCATCGCGTCGATCTGCTTTTCCGAATAGGAGGTCAGCAGGGTCTGCAGCACGGTCACCGTCTTGGTGTTGCCGAGGCGCTGCTTGATCGCGAGGAAGTTCTCGATATTGGCCTTCACCTGTTCGAATTTCGAACCGACGCGATAGGATTCCTGCGCCTCGGCGTCGAAGCCGTCGATGCACAGATTGATGCGGCCGAGCCCGGCCTGGAGCATCTTCTCGATCAGTTCGGACGAGAGCTTGGTGGCGTTGGTCGAGACGAAGGTGTCGTGCCCGCGCTCATTGGCGTAGGCGATCATCTCGGGCAGCGCCTTGTTCATGGTCGGCTCGCCGGAGAAGTTGAAATACATCGCCGGCTTTTGCTTCTCGTCGACGAAATCGTCGACGATCTGCCGGAAGATTTCCATTTTCATCAGGCCGCGCGGACGGGTCATGGCGAAGGTGACCGGGCAGACGGGACAGCGCAGATTGCACGAATTGGTGACGTCGACGACGATGATCGTCGGCAATTTCTTGAAATATCGAAGCGGAATGCGGCTGGCGGCGTAGGTGAACGCCTTGCGCGCCAAGGGCGATTTCTGGATCTGGTCCGTCACCTTGTCGCGCACGCGGTGCAGCAGTTTGGGGGCGGCGGATTTGGTTCCAATCGCAGTCAGGTCAAGCACGGTCTTCTCCTGTCGGCGCACCGGGTCAAGGCCGGTGGCTTGAGCCCGTGTGTAGCGCAGATTTGGCGGGAGTGCGACAGGCGGCGCTCAAATTCGAGTGATGGCCGACCCGGCAGAAGGCGCCGTGCCGGACGGCTCCGGAGACCCGTCTCCCATGGCGTCTGCAGTCCCGCCTCACTCCGCCGGCACGGGAGTCTCCTCCAGGGTGTAGAGCGTGATCGGCTTGTCGCGGCCGACGATGTGCAGATGCTTGCCGTTCTGGCGCCGCAGCGACATGCCCGAACGCTGCATCGCCTCTTCCGAGATCAGGCAGTCGGTGAGGTAATCCTTGGTGGCGGCCTCCAGCCGGCCGGCGATGGTGACGGTGTCGCCCAGCGCGACGAGGCGCATGCCGCGTTCGCTGTCGCCGACACGGGCGATGATGGCGGGGCCGGAATGAATGCCAATGCCCACCCTGAGGGGGATCGAGAGCGCCGCGCCGAATTCGGTATTGAGTCCTTCCACGCTCTTAAGCATGCCCCTGGCGGCCCGGATGGCATCGGCGGCGCCGCGGGAGGGCTCGTCGCCCAGGCCGAAAATCGCGATCAGCCCATCAGCCGCGAAAGCGTCGACCCGCCCGCCATGCGCCTCGGCGGCCTGGGTCATTTCCTGCACGAAGCGGTTCATCAACAACACGATGTCGTAGGGAATCTGCAGCCTCGTCATCGCGTTGAAGGCGCGGATGTCGACGAAGAGCGCCGTGATCTCGCGTTCGGCGCCCCAGCGATAGAGATCGTCGCCGCTGCGCCCGCGCATGCCCGTCGGCACGATCGGCAGCAGGATCTGCACGGAGATGTCGTGATCGGGACGAAGCTGGCAGGCGAGGCGGACATTGGCGGGCGCCGAGATTCGCTCCAGCATGGTGCGCTCGGCCTTGCTCGGGGAGGGCAGCGCGCTCGCATCCGAAGTGACGGCCACCCGGCAGGTCGAGCAGCGCCCGCGCCCCCCGCACTGGGCGGGGTGGGGGATGGCGTTGGCGCGGCTGGCTTCGAGCACGGTGGTGCCGCGCGGGATCTTGAAGGTGCCGTGGCCGACATAGCGGATGGCGACGGTTCCGGAACGCAGCCGCAGCAACACCCTGAGAATCATCACCAGCGCCACGAAGGCGATGACGGCGGCCAGGCCGAGCAGCAGCCATTGGCCGGCGACGAGCAGGGCCATGGTGTGGTCGGCCGCGATGGGCGAAGGCGTGCGTCCGGCCGCCTCGAGCTCGCGGCTGGCGGAGAAGAAGCCCGCCAGAGCGAGCGTAGGCAGCATGCCCGTCCCCAGAACCAGCAAATCGCGCCAGCGTGCATAGAAGGAGCGGCTGCGCAGCACCTGTCCGATGCCGATGCAGCCATGCGTCCAGGCACAGAGCAGCAGCAGGATCTGCTTGGCCGGCCCGCCCTGCCAGATCCGCGCGAGCACCTCGCCATAGCTTTCGCTGTAGCCGTAGAGCGAGGTGATGCGGGTGCCCATTACATGGGAGATCAGGAAATAGGGAATGGCCAGGCCGAGCGCGATCTGCACCAGCTCCTCAAGCGGCATGCGCGAAATGCGCCGGGTGGTCAGGCGCTTGAGCGCGAGTGTCGCATGGGTGAGCAGCGCTCCGTAGAGGAGCGCGGTGCCGCCATAGGATTGCCAGGCCCAGATGCGCCAGCGCTGCACGGCCTCCATGGTCGCCACGCCGAACACGCCGAGGGCGTGGTTGAGCAGATGGGTGGTCACGAAGGCGAACAGCACGACGCCGGCCCATAGCCGCAATTCGCGCTCCCGCGGCAATCGCCATTCGATTTGCCCGGGTGCGCTCTCGGTGTCGCTCATGCGGTCGAACTCGTGAAGATGGGTGCCGGGATGCGGCGTTTATCAAATCGGGAGCCCATGCGGGCTTTGCAGCAAAGCCCGTTTTAGCGAAAACACAGCTTTACTCTAGCTCTTTGTTTCGACGCGACTTCGTCCCATATTTCTGCCGGCCCTCGACGTCTGGGCAGAAGGGCAACGTCGAAAACACCAACGGGCGGATTCGGCGCATTCTGCCCTTCGACACCGACATCTCAGCGCTCTGCAAGCGTCAGCTGCAGAGCAGGCAGATCGGCTCAACGACACGCCCCGCAAGTGCCTCGACTGTCGTATCCCGCGCGAGGTCTTGGGCAGGAAGCTCGCCGCCGCGGACCCCTTGGATCAAGGCCGATCGGCCGAACAATGACCGGAAGTGTGGTTTGTATCAAATGCCTCCCTTGCCGCCCGGAAGCTGTCCGCATTTTCGACGATCCAGGTCCATAGAGGAACCATCCGGACAAGTAGCTCCAAGCCGGAGTCGGACAGCCGATACTCGACGTGAGGGGGCACCTCCTCGAAGTCATGGCGGATCACCAATCCGTCACGCTCCAATAGGCGAAGGGTGCGCGTCAGCATCCGCTGGGTAATACCGTGCATGCGCCGGCCGATCTCCGCATGACGTAGCTGGCCGTACACGCCGAGGGCGTGGATGACACCGAGCGACCAGCGATTGCCAGCATGAGCCAGCACCTCTCGCCGCAACCCGTCGTCGTCGTCCCGAAGACCGTCGCAGACCGTCTGGGAGTATCTGAGAACGTCGTCCCGGTTTAGCGATCTGCCCCCAGTATCACGCATGTGCCTTCTTTCGCGCCTGTCTATGGATTGCCAGATCAGGGCGGCAACCAATCTTGAATAGGTCAGAACTATGAACGATGTAGTCTCCGCAGTGAAGTCACGGAACATTCTCGTGCTGGGTGCCGGCGAACTTGGCATGCCGGTACTGCGCAACCTGGCGCGTCGTGCAAAGAACGTGGAGGGAGCCCGGATTAGCGTGCTGTTACGCGCCAGCGCCGTCGCGTCCGACGAGCCGACCAAGAGGCGCGATATCAGCGAGATCCGCGACCTCGGGATAGAGATCGTCGTAGGCGATCTAGTGAAGAGCTCGGTCGACGAGCTTGCGTCGGTTTTCCAGCAATATGACACCGTGATCGGATGCACCGGCTATGCCGCCGGGATCGACACGCCTATGAAACTGGCCGAGGCCGCGTTGCGGTCCGGTGTTCCACGCTATTTTCCGTGGCAGTTCGGCGTCGATTTCGAAGCGATCGGTCGTGGCGGACCGCAGGATATCTTCGACGCGCAGCTCGACGTACGCGAACTGCTGCGCTCACAGAGCAAGACTGAGTGGGTCATCATTTCGACCGGCATGTTCATGAGCTATTTATTCGAACCGGAGTTCGGCGTTGTCGATCTGAACAACAGCGCGGTTCATGCCCTTGGCAGCCTCGACACTGCCGTGACGCTGACGACGCCGGATGACATCGGGGTGTTAACCGCCGAGATTGTGTTCTTTGAACCGACCATCCGAAATGAGATCGTATTTCTGGCGGGTGATACCATTACCTACGGTGAAGTCGCAGACAAGCTGGAAGCCGCCCTTGGTCGTCCCTTCAGCAGATCGGAATGGACCGAACCTTTCCTGATGGAAGAGCTGGCACGCGCCCCCCAGAACATGATGCGCAAGTATCGTGCAGCGTTTGCCCAAGGGCGCGGAGTCGCTTGGGACAAGGCCGGGACGTTCAATCAGAGGAATGCCATCCCCGTCACCGATGTGACGGCGTGGATCGGCGCAAACCTCACCTCCTCCCGCAGCAATTAGCCGCTTAGCGAGAGGATCGGTACAGACCGGGTAGCCTCGGCCATTTTGCGAATGGCGGTTATCCGGTCTGCAAATCAACCGAAGGGATGACGAAAGCGGGGCGTAAGCCGATCGCCGGACTTCCTTGTGAGTGCGGCCTCGGACGCAGTACCCGATAGCCCGAGCCGTCTTGATTGGGCGGTATGACCAAGCCCGTTGCTCGCGCAGCGGGTCCGGGGCGCGAGCCGGCAGCTGTGCGAACGACCTCAATGCGTCAGGATGTTCGCGTCCTGCGTCGCGATCTGCATGACGCGGCGCGCCAGTTCCTTGGCGATCGACATCGAGAATTGCGGATTATCCTGCATCATGCGCAGCAGGCAGTCCTTGTTGATGCGCATCACCGAAATGTCGGTATGCGCCCGCGCCGAGGTGAAGCGGCGTGCATCGCAAAGCACCGCCACTTCGCCGATCATGGCGCCCGGCCCTTCGGTGCCGATGGAAATGAGATTCTCGCCGTTCTGGCCAAGAAGTTCGACGTCGCCCTTGAGGATGACGTAGGCGGCATCGGGAATCTCCCCGACCTTGAAGAGATAGTCGCCCTTCTCGAAGGTCAACTGCTCGCTCATGCAGGCAAGCAGCCGCATCTTGCACGGATCTATGCCCGTGAAGATCGGCGCGTTCCTAATGGTTTTGACTTCCAGATCGAGATCCAAGGTCCCTCTCCCCGCTCAACCCTGGAGCAAAGCGCGTCCAGGTGTGAACGCCCGTTTGCTCTAGCTCCTTGTTCCGACGCGTCTTTGCGATTCGAGGTGACTCCCTCATATCGCAAAACGCTTTAGCAACCCCTCGTTGAGCAATCGAGGCAAAATCCAGATGCAATCCAAGCATCATTTAGGCGCTCTGCGCAAGAGTAACAATATCGCGAGTGACGATTCTTGGTCCCTCGAATTCGATGACCCGGTCGAATCCCTCGGCCTGGGTGCTGCTCGCCAGAGTTGCAATCAGGGTGCGGCCCTGCATGGCGTTGCGCACGCCGTGCAGAAGTTCCTCGGCTTCGGAACTGGAAAAAGCCAGAAGCGCATTCTCCATCACCAGAATCTGGGGATTGGCGACCAGCGCCCTGGCGATGGCGATGCGGGCGCGCTGGGCCGGCTGCAGCTGCCAGCCATTCTTGCCGACTTCGAAATTCAGCCCGAGGGCGAAGATGTCCTTGTCGAGGCCGAGTTCCTCGACGACGCTGCGCGCCAGCGCATAGACGCGTTCCGGGGCGTTGGCGATGCCGTAGCTGATGCGTCCAAACAGGATGTTGTCGCCCACCGGCGCCGCGCGCATGTAGCGGGCGGGATCGTAGAACTCGATCTCGTCGCTGTAATGCGAGGGCAGATGGTTCCGAAAGCTGTGGCGCGCCCTGAGCACCCGTGCCGTGAAGGCCTCGGTCACCAGGCCCAGGCGATGGCGCGGCTCGATATAGGCAAGGCCCGCGCCGAGCAGCCGCGTGCGGGCCGAGGACGAGAGCGCCCGCGTGGTGCCGCGCGCATGCACGGAATCGACGATTTCCTGGAAGCGCGGCAGGTCTTCGGGGCGAATCGCCGAATAGCGCTCGAACACGGGATGTTCGGGCGGCAGGCCGGCGAAGGTCTCCACCGCCATCTCCGCCACGCGCAGGCCGAAATCGATCAGGGGCTCCAGCAGGGCTTCGGCCTCGAGGATGGAGCGCATGAAACTGTCGCGCTGCAGGCTGTCCATATGCAGTCTCTTGCCCTTTGGCACGCCGAAGAGCAGGTTTTCGCCGACCGATGCGCCGGCATTGTAGAGCTGCGGGTCGAAGGGATCGACCAGGTGGGACATGCCCTTGTTCGCCAGGCGCTCGCGGACGACCTGGCGTGCCCGCACGAAGCGCTCGAGGAAGGCGTCGCTATGGCTGTCGTCGAAGCGGCCGCGCACGCCGAAGCGGTTGATGTCCGCGAAGGCGCCGGCAGCGTCGAGCGCCCTGCGAATCGCCTCGTCGACCTCCTGAGGCCCGGCTACGCCGAGCGCCTGGTAGTCCGTCCAGTCGGCATCGGCGGAGACCAGCGGATTGCCGGAGCGCCGCGCTTCCAGGAAGGCCTTGTACTGCGCATTGTCGGACACCAGCACCGAGATGTCGCCGAGGGAGGGCGGGCGGCGCTGGGCGGCGAACAGGATGTTGTCGCGGATGGAGCCGGGCGAGAGCAGGGGATCGGGGCCGACGAAGGACAGGATCTGGCTGAGTTCGAGGTCGGAGAAGGAGGAAATCTCGGCTTCGCCGATCTTCACGCTGCCCTGGAAGGCCAGGAACTGGCGCCCGAGAATGCGGGCCAGGATGTCGCGGCCGGCTCCTGCCGGTCCGACCAGTGCGATATGGCTCGGCCGTTCCAAGGTGAGGGAGAGCCGGTCGAGCAGCGAGACGCCGCGGGCATCCTGCACGCTCACCGAGGTGAGCTGGATCGGCGTATCGGCGGGCGGAATCGCCGCGGTCTTGCCGTTGGCGGGCGGCAGCAGGCGCTCCGGTGAGAATTGCGCCGAGACCTGCTCATATTTGACCTGCACGTCCTGGCGCTGCTGGTCCCAGGTGATGAGGTCGTTGATGGGCGCCGGGAGGTCCTTGTAGGCGTTGATCACGGCGACCAGGGAACCGATGCTCACGGTACCGATCAAGGCGAAATAGCCGCCCGCGGCATAGAAGATGAAGGGCGTGAGCTGGGCCAGGAGATTGTTGAGGAACTTGACCGCGAATTTGCGGCGGAACAGGTCGGCGCGGATCCTGTAGAGGCCACCGAGCCGGTCGCCGATCTCGGCCTCGACATAGCGTGTTGCGCCGAAAGTGTGCAGGGCGGGTGCCGTCTCGATCGCCTCGCCGATTCGCCCCGCGAGCTGGCGTGACGCCAACTGGCGTTCGCGGCCAAGGCGGATCTGTTCGCGCCGCAGGATCGGGATGATGATCGCCTGGGCCAGCACCACCACGAGGGCGGCCAGGCCCAGGCTCGGGCTCTGCATCATGATGAAGAGCAGGGCGGTGCCGGCCTGCGTGACCAGGAAGATCGGCTGGATGAAGGCGTCGCCGATGAAGCCGCCGATCGGATCGACCTCGTCCTTGATCATCCCCGCCACCTCGGCCGGCTTCAGCGGCGCGATGTCCTCGGGCCGGAAGCGCATCAGGATCGAGAACAGATCGAAGCGCAGCCGCCGCAGCATGCGCTCGCCCAATATGCCCTTGCGGATGTTGATGACATATTTGAAGGCGCCGTTGATCAGCACCAGCACCAGGAACCACAGGCTGAGGGCGAACAGGAAGGGGACCCGCGTAAGCTCGATGCCCTCGTAGATGCGCCAGGTGGCGCCGCCGAGGAAATCAGGCAGGGAGAGCGACATCTCGAACAGGCGCGCCGTCTGCTTGCCGCCCTCGAAGGCGCCGCCCTGGATCGCCTGGTTGACGATGTGCTTGGGGACTTCCAGCGATATCCAATAGAAGGGCAGCGACGCAAGAATCACCAGCAGCAGAAAGATCTGCTCGCCTCGCGAATGCCGCCAGACATATCGAAAAAGGCTAGGGTCCAACGGGTGACACCTGTTTCCAGTGTCGTGCAGTTAAGAGCTTGCAGGCCGTCCGTCAACGAGGCGAGCGGCCGGATCGACAAAAGCCTGTCACGAAATCGTGCCTAGAATCAATGTCCACGCCGCGATAGAGCAGCGTGAAAATGACGTGGCTTGTCGGCATTGCGGCGCGGCTTCGGCGGCGCTAGGAAAGCCGTCATCGCCCGTTGTCGCTGTGGCACGGTATGTTTATGATGAACCCAGAGTGGTATCGGCCTCCGGCTGCTACGCTTGGTTTCGGCCGCCAGTCGGCCGCATCGATCAGAACTGAATTCGGTATTCATGCGTAGAGCATCCAGCACAGGCTCGGGGGGCTAGTCGTCATGTTGCATCAGCCCGGGCCGGGACTATCCCGACGCGCGCAACGCAGCTCCGGCGGCCCGCGCGTGATGATCTACAGCCATGATACGTTCGGCCTCGGCCATCTCAGGCGTTCGCGCGCCATTGCCAACCGCCTGGTCGAACGCCATCCGGACGCCTCGATCATCATCATCTCCGGCTCGCCGGTGATCGGCAGCTTCGAATTCGGCGATGGGGTCGATTACGTGCGCGTGCCGGGCGTGGTCAAACATGCCGACGGCAACTACACCACCCTCAGCCTCAATCTCACGCTCGACGAAGCGGTGGCGATGCGCGAGGGCATCATCCTGCAGACGGCGCGCACACTGAAGCCGGATCTGGTGATCGTCGACAAGGAGCCAACGGGTTTCCGCGGCGAGTTGCTGCCGGCGCTCGAGGAACTGCGCCGGGCCGGGGCGCGCATCGTGCTCGGTGTGCGCGACGTGATGGACGAACCCTCGGTGCTGGCGCCCGAATGGGAGCGCAAGGGCGCCGTCGACGCGCTCGTGCGCTATTACGACGACATCTGGGTTTACGGCCTGAGCGAGATCTACGAGCCGCTGGCCGGGCTCGATTTGCCCGACCATGTCCGCCGGCGCATCGTCTATACCGGCTTCCTGCGCCGCGAACTGCCGCCCCAGCCGCAATTGATCCGCTATCCCAAGCTGACCAAAGGGCCCTTCGTGCTGGTCACCACCGGAGGCGGCGGCGACGGGCATGAACTGGTCGACTGGGTGCTCTCCGCCTATGAGCGCGACCCCGGCATCCCGACGCCGGCCCTGCTGGTGTTCGGGCCTTTCGTCGCACGCGACCGGCGCGGCCCCTTTATGGAGCGCATCGCCCGGCTGCCGCATGTGGACGCCATCACCTTCGACGCCAAGATCGAGCATCTGATGGTGAAGGCACAGGGCATCGTCTCCATGGGCGGCTACAACACTTTCTGCGAGATCCTTTCGCTCGACAAACGGGCGCTGATCGTGCCGCGCACCACGCCCCGGCGCGAGCAGTCGATCCGGGCCGAGCACGCCACCCGCCTCGGGCTGGTCTCCATGCTCGACGGCAACAACCTCAATCCCGGCGCCCGCCGCGATCCGCTGGAGATGGCGCAGGCGATCCGCAACCTGCCCAACCAGCCCCTGCCGTCCAAGGCCTTCCTGCCCCATCTGCTCGACGGCCTCGATCGTATCGAGCAATTGGCTACGCCCTGGTTCGAGGCCAAGCTGGGCGCGGTTCCACTGGGGCGCGTTGCCGGGAGCTGACCTTTCTCCGGGTGCGCGGGCATCACAGCAACATGCTTGCATGTTGCGATGCCCGTTCTCTTGGATGCTCGGCTTTTGCAGGATAGGGAGAACGGGCAGGATGCCCGCGCACCCGGAAAATCCCTTCGACACGGGTTGTCCCCCGACCCAGCTTCTCTCCAACGGATCTTGATGCCTTCCACCCGATCTCCCATCGCCATCGTCGTCAAGGGCTATCCCCGCCTGTCCGAGACCTTTATCGCCCAGGAGATCCTGGCGCTGGAACAGGCGGGCTTTGCCTTCGAGATCTGGTCGCTGCGCCAGCCGACGGACGGGGCCGTGCACATGCTGAACCGGCAGATCGAGGCGCGGCCAGTCTATCTGCCCGAATATCTGCATCAGGCCCCGCTGCGGGTGCTGGCGGGGGCGCTCAGCGCCTGCAGGCGCCCCGGGCTGTTCAAGCTGATCAGACTGTTCCTGCGCGATCTCCGGCGCGATTTCAGCGCCAGCCGCGGCCGTCGCTTCGGCCAGGCCCTGGTGATGGCGCGTGAGCTCGATCCGGCCATTCGTCACATCCATGTGCATTTCCTGCATACGCCGGCCTCGGTGGCACGCTATGCCGCCTTGCTCACAGGGCGGACCTTCAGCTTCTCCGCGCACGCCAAGGACATCTGGACCACCACCGATTGGGAGAAGCGCGAAAAGATCGCCGACAGCCAATGGGGGGTCACCTGCACGCGCGGCGGGGTCGAGGCCCTGCAGCGCCTGGCGCCGGCGGATGATCCCGATCGGGTCAGCCTCGTTTACCACGGCCTCGATCTCGGCCGCTTTCCCGCGCCGCCGGCTGAACGGCCGTGGCGCGACGGCAGCACCGCCGAAGCGCCGGTCGAATTCGTCACCGTGGGGCGCGCCGTGGCCAAGAAGGGCTTCGACGATCTGCTCACGGCCCTGGCGCAGCTGCCCCCGAGCCTCTCCTGGCGCCTCACCCATATCGGCGGGGGCGAGTTGCGCAAGGCGCTGCAGGCCCACGCCGAGCGACTGGGCCTGGCCGATCGCATCGCCTGGCGGGGGGCGCTGGCCCAAGGCGAGGTGATCGAAGCGCTGCGCGCGGCCGACCTGTTCGTGCTGCCCTGCAAGGAAGGCGAAGGCGGCGACCGTGACGGGCTGCCCAATGTGATCATGGAAGCGTCGACGCAGGCCCTGCCCATCCTTTCCACGCGCTTTGCCGGCGTGCCGGAATTCGTGCGCGAAGGCGAGGAGGGGCTGCTGGTGCCGCCGAGCGATCCGGCGGCCCTTGCCGGAGGGCTGTGGACCCTGGCCACGGATCCCGCCTTGCGCCAGCGCCTGGGAGCGGGCGCCTATCGGCGGGTGCGCGAAGCCTTCTCCTTCGAGGCCGGCATTGCTGTGCTGGCCGGCAAGTTCGATGCGGTGCTGGCCGGACCACACGCGGCCGCCGAGCCGGCACCGGCGCTGGCGGGGCAGGGTTCGTGAGCCGTCTCGACAGCTTCATCCGCCGGGTCAGCGCCCAACGCGACGTGCTCGACCATGTCTGCAGCCTGATCGCCGGCTTGCCCGGCCCGGTGCTCGAACTGGGGCTCGGCAATGGGCGGACCTTCGATCATTTGCGCGAGAGGCTGCCGGGCCGCCGCATCGTCGCCTTCGACCGGGCTCTCGGGGCGCATAAGAGCTCGATCCCTCCTGAGGAAGACCTCGTGCTCGGCGAAATCCGGGAAACCGCCGCCCGCTTTGCCGGCATCGGCGCCGCGCTGGTGCATGCCGACATCGAGACCAATTATGCGGAAGTCGATGCGGAGACGATGCTCTGGCTGCCGTCGCTGGCGGCCGACCTGCTGCAGCCCGGCGGCATCGTCGCCAGCGGGCTTCCCTTGCAGCATTCCGCGCTCCGGCATCTCGACCTGCCGCCTGGCGTGCCCGCCGGGCGCTATTTTCTCTATCGGCGCTTGGCCTAGAGCAAAACGCGTTCAAGCGTGAACGCTTATTTGCTCTAACTCATTGTTCTGACGCGTCTTTGCGATTCTAGGTGACCCCGTCTAATCGCAAAACACTCCAGGACGATAGTCGATCACGTCGGGTCGAATATCGTCCGCGATTTCAAAAGGACGCTATGGCCCGTTGAGCGCGCCAGGCAAACAAACTCTTCTCGACGATCCGGTCTAAACACTTCGCCGGCGGCCTGCGGACAGCGGTGATCCCGGGCGGGACCGGCCGCCGGCCGCCGATATTTCGTCAGTCGGCTTTCTCGCAACGCGGCATCAGCCGCTCTGGCGGACCCGGCTGATCCGGTAGACCGCGGCGGGCGGCAGGTTCCAGAAAGTGCCGCCGATGCGCGCCGCCTGGAGGCCGAGGCTGGAGAGAATGGCGCGGGGGACCGGGCAGCGCGGCCCATAGGTGAACTGGTAGAAGGCGCCGTCCGGGCGCAGATAGTGGAAGGCGCCCGCCACGATGTCGGCGACCTTGTCCGGCGGCATCGACAGCAGCGGCAGGCCGCTGACCACGGCTCCGACGGGGCTGCCCTCATAGAGCCCGTGCCGGGCGAGACGGGCGGCATCCATCGACAGGATGCGGGCCCGCGGGAAGCGGCTTTCCAGCATGCGGGCAAAGTCGGCGCTGAACTCGATCAAGGTCAGGTCGCTTTCGGCGATGCCGCGCGCCAGCAGGGCCCGGGTGAAGACGCCGGTGCCGGGTCCGAGTTCCAGCACGGGACCGAGTGCCGGCGAGATCTCGCGAGTCATCACCCGGGCGAGCGCGCCGCTGGAGGGCGCCACCGCGGCCACGCGCAGCGGGTTGGTCACCCAGGCCCGGAAGAAGCGGGAGAAATCGGCACAGGACGTGCCGGGATCGGTCAAACGAAGCTCGGCTGATGGTTCGGCCATGTCACACCTGTCAGTTCTTCGGAGATGCCCCAGAGGCGGGCTGCGAGGGCGGGATCGCGGGCCTTGTCGCCGACCCTGGCGTCCCCGACCGGCCCCTTGAGTTCGAACATGGCCTGCGGCCCGTAATAGCCCGATGGCCTGGCCTCGGGCGATGTCGCTGCGAACAGGGTCGGCAATGCGCCGTCGGCGGCCGATTGAGACATCAGCGGCTGCATGAGCCGGGTCAGCCACGCCATGGGATGGGGACGGCTGCGACCGAGGCGCGGACCGCTGGTCTGCAGGCTGGTAACGGCATAGCCGGGATGGGCGGCATTGCTCGTGAGGCCCCAGCCGAAGGCACTGCTGCGCCGCTGCAGTTCGAAGGCGAAGAGGAGCATGGCGAGCTTGGACTGGGCGTAGGCCTGCCAGGGCTTGTAGCTCCCGCGCCATTGCAGGTCGTCGAAATGGATATCCGCCAGCAGCCGGTGGGCGCCGCTGCTGAGATTGACGACGCGGGAGGCTTTGCCCCGGCGCAGCAGGGACAGCAGCTGACCGGTGAGGGCGAAATGGCCGAGATAATTGGTGCCGAACTGCAGCTCGAAACCGTCGCGCGTTTCGTGACGGACGGGCGGCGTCATCACGCCCGCATTGTTGACAAGGAGATCCAGCGCCTCCTGTTCGTCGCCGAGGCGGGCCGCAAAGGCCGCGACCGCGCCAAGATCCGCCAGATCGAGATCCGCATAGCGGATAGTCGCGGCGGGGCACTGGGCGCGGATGCGTGCGAGCGCCTGCTGTCCCTTGGCCGGATTGCGCCCGGTCAACAGGACATCGGCGCCCGCCCTCGCCAGCGCCAGGGCCGTCTCATAGCCCAGACCGCCGGCCGCGCCGGTGATCAGGACACGCCGCCCCCGCTGGGGCGGCATGTCGCGAGTGGTCCAGGGTCTATCGGCACCGCTCATGATGGCTAGGCCCTCAGCAAGGCCGGGAGTTCGGCGCCGTCGAAATCGGTGGAGGCGCTGACCTCGGCCCATTCGGCCGCCGCCTTCTGCCTGGCCGCCTCCGCCTGGCGGAAGACGTGAAGGGCATCGCTGCCGAGGAGCAGGTGGGCCGGCAGCGTCTCACGGGTGGAGAGATCAACCACAAGCCGGGCGATCTTTTCGGGGTCGCCGACTTCGTTGCCGACATAGGCCTTCATGCGGTTGAGGACCGCGCCGACGCTGGGTTCGTAGTCGGGCAGGATGTCGCTGGCGGCGTCACGGGCGGTGTAGCCCCAATCCGTGCGCATGCCGCCGGGCTCGAGGGCGATGACCTTGACGCCGAAGGGCGCGACTTCCTGGGCCAGCACCTCGGTGAAGCCGCCCACCGCCCATTTGGCGGCCTGATAGGCGCTGAGGCCGGGCGTGGCGACGCGCCCGCCGACGGAGGAAATGTTGATGATGTGGCCGGACCGCTGGCTGCGCATCACCGGCAAGGCCGCCCGGATCAAATTGACCACGCCGAAGAAATTGGTCTCGACCTGGGCGCGGAAATCCTCCTCCTCGGTCTGCTCGAAAGGACTGAGATGGCCGAAGCCGGCATTGTTGACGAGCACGTCGAGGCGGCCATAGGCGGCGACGGCAACGTCGACGGCACGCCGGGCCATGGCCGGATTGGTAACGTCGAGCGCCGGATTGAGCAGGCTGTCGCCGTAACGCTGCTTGAGGTCGGCAAGGCGTTCCGGATCGCGCGCCGTCGCCACCACCTTGTTGCCGGCGGCGAGCGCCGCCTCGAGAATCGAACGTCCCAGCCCGCGGCCGGCACCCGTGATCAGCCAGATCTTAGACATGGTTCACTTCCCATTTTGGTGAATAAAGAGTGTGCGCTCACTCATCTAACGTGCAAGAGAACTCGGTTTCCCGAGGTGGCGTCAGCTTCCCAGGCCGCCCCAGAAGATCTGGAAGCCGGCCTGCTTGTAGGCATCCCGCCTTTCCGGATCGCGCGCCGTGAATTCCAGGGTCGTCTCTGCGAGCGCCTCGAAGGAGGCGCTCAGGAACGCCATGGGCTGGTCCCGGAGCGGACCCAGCGCGTGGGCCTGTTCGAAAGCGGCACTGACATCACGAAAAGCCGAGCTGCCAGCCTGCCTGGTGGCCGGGGTGATGCGCTCGGAGACGCCGAGCTGGCGCATGGCCTTGCGTTTCACCGGATATTTCGCGCCCCAGTCGATCCAGTGGCTCCAGATGTGCCAGGCGCGCTCCCTGATGCTGGCATCGGGGATGAAGCCCTGCATGATGGCTCCGCCAAGTTCGGTCTTGAGGGTTAGATAAAGCTGGTTGAGCAACTCGTCCTTGTTGGCGAAATATTTGAACAGCGTGCCCTCGGCGATCTCTGCGCCCTGGGCGATCTTCGCCGTCGGCGCGCCGATCCCCATGGCCGCCACCAACCTTGTGGCGGATTCCAGGATCGCCTGACGCTTCGCTTCGCTGAGGGGCCGTGCCACGGTTCAACTTCATTTGAGTGAGTACATGCTCATTTATAGAGATCGCCAGACGCTTCGTCAAGAACCAAGATGGGGCAATCGGATGAACGACGATTTGGTCCACCCGCACGCGGTGCCGCATGCAAGGATGTATCGCTCCCGATGCTATAGCGTTTTGCGATTAGACGGAGTCACCTAGAATCGCAAAGACGCGTCAGAACAATGAGTTAGAGCAAATTAGCGTTCACGCTTGAACGCGCTTTGCTCTAGGCCTTGACCACTTTCGCCATGTCGGCGCCCGCCTTGGCACAGGCATTGCGGGTGTCGACCACCAGCCGGGCCGCATTGGCGACGAGGGCGTAGTCGATGTCGTCATGGTCGGTGGCGATCAGTACGGCGTCGTAGCCGGCGAGCGTTTCAGGCGTGAGGGCCACGGAGCGCCGGCCCGCAAGAGCGGCATGCTCGCGCGTTTTCGGGATCACCTGGGCATGGGGATCGTGGAAGTCGGTCTCGGCGCCGCGTTCCTCGAGAATCTCGATCAGCTTGAACGAGGCGCTCTCCCTGGTGTCGTCGACATTCTTCTTGTAGGCGATGCCGATCAGCAGGATGCGGGCACCGTTGAGCCCGCGCCTGAAGCGCTTGTCGAGGGCCTCGGCCAGCCGGTCGACGACATGGCGCGGCATGGCGGCGTTGATCTGCCCGGCCAGCTCGATGAAGCGCGTGGCGATGTCGAACTCCCGCGCCTTCCAGGTCAGGTAGAAGGGGTCGATCGGAATGCAGTGCCCACCGAGCCCGGGGCCGGGATAGAAGGGCATGTAGCCGAAGGGCTTGGTCCTGGCGGCCTCGATGATCTCCCAGACGTCGAGGCCCATGGCGTCGTAGATCACCTTCAATTCGTTGACGAGGGCGATGTTCACCGAGCGGAAGATGTTCTCGGTGAGCTTGACCGCCTCCGCCGCCGCAGGGGAGGAGACCGGCACGGTGGCGCTGACGAAGGCGTCATAGAGGGTTTTTGCCAGGGCGAGCGCGTCGGCGCCGTCGCCGCCCACCACCTTGGGAATGTTCTGGGTGCCATAGACGGGATTGCCCGGATCCTCGCGCTCGGGCGAGAAGGCGAGGAAGAAGTCCCGGCCCGAGACGAGGCCGTCGGCCTCCAGCACCGGCTTCATCAGTTCCTCGGTGGTGCCGGGCCAGGTCGAGGATTCCAGGATGACGAGCTGACCGCGCCGGAGCCTGGCCGCGATCGAGGCGGTCGAGTTGGCGACATAGGACATGTCGGGCTCGCGCTGGCGCGTCAGTGGCGTCGGCACGCAGATCAGGATGGCGTCCGGCTCGTCGAGCCGGACGAAATCGGCGGTGGCCGAGAACAGGCCCATGGCGATGGCTTCGCGGATCGGCGCGTTGGAGATGTGCTTGATCAGCCCGTCGCCCTGGTTCAGCGCCGCCACCCGCCTGGTATCGATGTCGAAGCCGAGCACCTTGAAGCCCGCGCGCGCGATAGCGATGGCGAGTGGCAGGCCGACATAGCCGAGGCCGATGATGCCGATCACGGCCTGTCTGGCCTGGATGCGGGCGAGGAGGGCGGAGGCGAGCGGAGACTGCATGTCCTGCATATCCGCCAGGGCCGGGCGGAAGGCAAGCGGGCGTTGCGCCTGCGGGAGGTTCGAGCGTCACTGAGGCGGGTTCGACGGCCTCGACGAAAGCGCGGCTCGACATGGCCGATGTGCAGTGCGGATGCATCCGCGTTTCACGCCGACGCTGGCCGCCATGCCGCCGCGCAGAGGTGTTATGGCGCGAGCCGGCTGTTTTTCATGGCGCCATGATATGTGTAGTCCATGATGAGGTGATGGACGTGGCCGGTCGGAGGGGGCACCGCAATTTTGTCCGCGCCCGTTGGTGCGTTGGAGGCGTTCCCATCCCAGCGGGAGGGCGGAAAATGCACCTCGGTGAGCGTGCTCGGCAGACTCTCTTTCTGCGTATGTCTCTTGATCGTCGGGCCGCCCTTTTGGGGCGAGATGTCGGCGTGCGCGCTCCTGATATACGTGCTGTCGAGATCGATGGCCTCGAGATAGCTGCCGTGAGTCGAGATCCGGTTGTAGAAATTGGCATGGTAGGCGATGCCGGAGCTGAAACTGGTCGAGCCGATCTCCACGTGATTCATCGACAGGGGAAGAGCCGGCGCGTCCGCCGGCGGATTGATCACCTTGTCACGGACCACCGTCAGGATTTCATATAGCGTATCGAGCGGCCGGTCCGCGAAGACATCGTTGGCGGCTGTCGGATGGTTCGCGGCCGCGTTGCGCATCATCGCAATGAGCAATGGGAACTTCCGTGCCGCCCCCAATTGCGGGGCCGTTATATTGAGATATCTCTGCGCAAGATCCTTCCAGTCGCTTCCCCAGCTGTCATAATTTCGATCGTCGGCGATGATGTGGGCGACGGGCTTTCCCCCCGGCTTATCCGGATAGACCTGAACCGGTGTGGGGTGGAAGAAGACGTGAAGCTTGTGGGAAACGATGGTGCCATCGGGCACGAAGGCGACGACCCAGAAGATAGCCCCTTTCTTTTCGACCTTGAGACGTGCCGTTTTCCCACTGATCTGGGGCAGATCGATCCATCTGGTTTTGCCACTCCCGAGGAAGGATCCTGGGTCGATGGCTTTCCTGGAGGGCGCCGTTCCCGGCGTAACCGAGCCTTCGACGGTCACATAGATCGAAGGGTCGGTCATCGCGAAATTGAGTATCGGGTGCGGCGGCGGCTCGGGAGGCTCAGGCGGAAACGGAGGGGATGGCGGGACAGGGGCAGGCCCGTTTTCCCTTGCCAACATTTCGCTATCCAGGCTCGCGATGGTCATTTTGCCGACGATATTGTCGGCCTGAGTCTGATAGGCGCGATTGATGATGTTGCGCTTCTGCTTGTAGGACAGCACGGCCGCAGCCGTCGCCGGTCCATAAATCTCGTCCCGCGCCAGCGTGGCGCCGTCGAGCTCGGTCAGGGCTTGCTGGATCTTGCCGACATGGGGGCCGCGGGAGCCGGGCATGATATGCGCGGCATCAAGTTGCGCGGCTGCTTCCAGCTTGGGATCGCCGCGAAAGAGCTTGGATTGCAAGGCCATGGGATCCCGCTCTCATCGCGGCCATAATCACAAATCCTAGCGCATCCATGGCGGCGGAACAATTAGGATCACCGATTCGAAAAGTTTCTCGAGCATCGGTTGCGGGGCGGCCGCGTCCCTGAGGCCGTCGCCGAAGAAATTGAAGGCGAGCACGACCAGCATCGCCGGGATCATCGGGATCAGCAGCCAGGGATAGAGGTTGATGGCGCCCAGATTCTGGGCGGAATTGAGCAGCACGCCCCAGCTCGCCACGGGCGGGCGCAGGCACCCATCATCTCGGCGGCATGCACGAAATCCTCGTTGCGCAGCGATTTCACTTTCGAGCGCACCGCCAGCGACAGGCCCGGCCAGTCGAGCAGGCCGAGGATGTGCCGGAAACCGAGGAACATGGGATTCAGAGCTTCCTCTACCGGGGCGGCAGCCTTTCGATCCGAAAGCCTGCCGCTATCTCACTCCTTCCCGGTCTGGATGCGGCCTGAGACTGTGCGGGACCGGAGGCCAGGAATGGTCCGGCACCGGTTCCTCAGACGATGGCGGCCCATCCAATCACCACGATAAGGATCATGGTAATCGCAGCGCCTGAGACATAGAGAACGGTTCGCACGCTGCCGCCTTTTGCCGCGTTGCCGCCTCGCAGGTAGACTGCAACATGAGCCAGCCGGATCGCTACGTGGAGCCATACCAAAACGGCGAGCAAGGTCGGCCCGACGCCCACCATCATCGCCAGTACGGCCGGCACGACGAAAGGGGCAATCGCCTCGACCGAGTTCAGATGCACACGATCGATGCGGTAGAGCAGGTTCTCGTCATCCGCCGGCAGCACAGGGCCGGAGAGCGCTCCGGCCCTGCCCTTGGAATATCCTGAAGTGACGGCCAAGACGACGGAGACCAGGCAGAGCACGAGCACTCCGATGATGCTGAAGGTGTAGGCTGCCATGTGATCTCCACGGATTAGAGCCATGGTGAGCGCGGGGATGGAGCAGGCAGGCGGCCGAACGATCGCCATCCAACCGGCGGCGGATATCAGGTCTGTGCGGCCACCAATTCTGCGAAGCGACGCAGATAGAGCGGCCAACCCTGGTCGCTGGCAACGGCGTCGCGCTCACCTTCCCAACCCTGGCCATGGCGTTCGAGCTTCCGGTGCTCGAGCTCGACTCGGGTGCGGCTCGCCGTTTCGGCAATGAACTGCACCTCCCATTCGCTGGTCTTTTCCGGATCGGTCTCGATCTGCCATCGCGGGCTGATGTCCCAGCTCAACAGCACCCGATGAGGTGGCTCATAAGCCAGCACGCGTGCCCAGCGGCATTCGCTGCCGTCGATGCCACGGTCATAGATATTGCCGCCGACCCGTGGCTCAAACACGGTTTCGGCGATGTCGATGCCGAGCAGGTTATGCTCACGGGGCTTGAACCTGCCGAATTGCTCGGTGAAGACCTTGAAGGCGCGCTCGATCGGCGCCTCGACCACGATGGATTGCTTCACGGTTGAGGGTGTTACATGAGAGCTCATTACTGTTCCTCTGCCGGTTGCTCGGCGGCAATCTTGTAGGCCGCGAGGGTATCGCTCCAGAAACGGTCGAGCCAGGCGCGCATCTGGCCAAGCCCATGCGGATCGATGTGGTAGACGTTGCTCGCCCCCTTTGGCTCCGAACGCACGAGCCGCGATTCACGCAATACCTTCAGATGCTGCGAGACAGCCGACTGCGAGACGGAAACATGCCGGGTAATCTCGGCAACGGAGCGCGGATGCTCTGCGATCAACTCGAAGATCGTTCGACGGGTCTGGTCGCCCAATGCGGCCAGTTGCACGCTATCAACAGCCATGACTTATGATTAGTATAAACTGATAATAATGTCAAAACGACGCCGCGGGGCTCTCCGTCCCGCATCAGCCTTTCCGATCCTGACTGACCGTTCTCCGGCTCAATGATAGGGATCGGCCGCGTCCCTGAGGCCGTCGCCGAAGAAATTGAAGGCGAGCACGACCAGCATCACCGGGATCATCGGGATCAGCAGCCAGGGATAGAGGTTGATGGCGCCCAGATTCTGGGCGGAGTTGAGCAGCACGCCCCAGCTCACCACGGGCGGGCGCAGGCCGAGCCCGAGGAAGGACAGCGCCGTCTCGCCCAGGATCATCGCCGGGATCGATAGGGTGGCGCTGGCGATCAGATGGCTCATGAAATTGGGCAGGAGGTGGCGGCCGATGATGCGCGCGCGCGAGGCTCCCATCATCTCGGCGGCATGCACGAAATCCTCGTTGCGCAGCGATTTCACCTTCGAGCGCACTGCCAAAGCCAGGCCCGGCCAGTCGAGCAGGCCGAGGATGATGGTGATGCCGAGAAAGACGATCACCGGGCTCCAATTGGCCGGCAGGGCCGCGGACAAAGCGAGCCAAAGCGGCAGTTCGGGCAGCGAGCGCAGCACCTCGATCAGGCGCATCACCAGGGCATCGACGATGCCGCCGACATAGCCGGCGAGGCCCCCCAGCGTCAGGCCGATCGTGAAGGAGACCGCGATGCCGATCAGGCCCACGGTCAGAGAGATGCGGGCGCCGTAAATGATGCGCGAGAGCATGTCCCGGCCAAGCCGGTCCGTCCCGAGCAGGAAGGCGGTGCCGTTTTCAGGCGGGCAGACCAGGTGGAAGTTGCCCTCGAACAGGCCCCACATCTTGTAGCGCTCGCCATGGCAGAAGAAGCGCAGCGGCTGGGGTTTGGTCTTGTCGACCTGATAGATGCCGGGAAATTGCGGGCTTTCGATATCCCGGATGGCGAAGCTCACGGGATAGACGAAGGGGCCGACGAACTGCCCGTCATGGAACAGATGCACGCTCTGCGGCGGCGTATAGAGATAGTCGGCATTGCGCTGGTTCAGGGAATAGGGGGCGATGACTTCCACGAAAGGCAGCGACAGATAGATCAGCGCCAGAAAGATGCCGGCGAATAGGGCCGGCCGATTGCGCCGGAATTTCCACCAGATCAGCGTGGCCGAGGAAGCGCGATAGAACCGCTCCTCCTCGGCCGTCATCTTCTTGGCGACATAGGGGTCGAAGGGAGCGGGATTGACGTAATGGGGCGATCGCAGTTCGGTCATGGATCGTCCTATTTGCCGGTGCCGATACGAATGCGCGGATCGAGCACGGCAAGGGCGAGATCAGCGATGAACATGCCGACCACGGTGAGGAAGGCAACGAAGAGCAGGATGAAGCCGGCCAGATACTGGTCCTGGATGCGCAGGGCCTGCACCAGGATGGGGCCGATCGTCGGCAGGCTCAGCACGATGGAGACGATGGCCGAGCCCGAGACGATGCTGGGCAGGAGATTGCCGATATCGGCCACGAAGGGATTGAGCGCGATGCGGAACGGGTACTTCAGCAGAGCCCGGCCGGGCGGCAGCCCCTTGGCCTTGGCGGTGACCGTATATTGCTTGGCGAGCTCGTCGAGCAGGTTGGCGCGCAGCCGCCTTATCATGCCGGCAGTGCCGGCGAGGCCGATCACCACCACCGGCACGATCATATGGCTGAGGAAGGAGCCAAGCTTGCCGAACGACCAGGGCGCATCGGTATAATCGGGGCCGAACATGCCGCCGATCGAGATGCCGAACCAGCGGTTGAGATAGAACAGCAGCGCGAGGGCGAGCAGGAAACTGGGCGTCGCCAGGCCGATATAACCCAGGAACGTCACCAGATGGGCACCGACGGAATTGCGGCGGGTGGCCGAATAGATGGCGATCGGGATGGCCACCAGGTGGATGAAGACGATCACCGCCAGGTTGAGCAGGACGGTCAGCAGCAGGGCGTCACCCACCACCGCCTTCACCGGCTGCTCATATTCGAACGACCACCCCCAATGGCCCTGCAGCAGGCCGTTGAAGCCGTTGGGCCCGGGCAGCACGCCGAGCCAGGTCGCGTATTGGTGCAGCAATGGCTTGTCGAGGCCGTATTGCACCCGCATCGCCTCCGCTTTGGCGATGCTGGCAGTCTCGCCCTGGGCCCTCAGTTCGTTGATCTTGTTGGTGAGGAAGTCGCCCGGCGGCAGCTTGATCACGATGAAGATCAGGAGCGAGATCAGCAGCAGCGTCACCACCATGGTGGCGAAGCGGCGCAGCACGTAACGCATCATGGCGTATTCCCCGTCACGACGATGTTGTCGTAGTAGAATTCGTCGACGCGGTAGACACCGATCAGCGCGGTCGGTTCCCAGGAAAAGACCGCCTTCTTGGGGATGTTGCGGATGGCCTTGTTGACGATGATGGGCTTGAGTGCGCCCTGCACGGTGCCGATGCTGAACTGCTGGTCGGCATGGAGGGCGAGCATTTCGCGCCAGACGGCTGCCTGGGCGTTGAGCGTGGTGGCATTCATCCACTGCTCCCACAGGGACATCAATTCGATCGCCTCGGGCATATCGGGTTTTTCACCCGCCATGCCGCCGGTTTCGGCATATTGGCCCCATTTGGGCCAGGAGTAATTGTCCTGGCGCAGGGGCGCCAGGCCGTTGGGTGGCATCAACGCGGTCGGAATGGCATTCTCCAGGCCTTCGCTCGCCACCATCAGGGTCATGCCCGAGAAGGAGCGCTTGGCAAGGTCGTTGCTGTCCTCGGCCTTCACCACCACCTTGAGGCCGACATCCTGCCAGAACTCGCTGGTGATCTCGAGCGCGTCGGCGATGTCGCGGGCATTGCCTGCCACCTCGACGATCAGTTCCGCTTCCCGACCGTCGGGCAGCAGGCGGAAGCCGGCCGCGTTACGCTTGTTGAGGCCGGCTTCGTCCAGCAGCTTCTTGGCGAGCGCCGGGTCATAGGTCGCCCAGCGCTTGCGGTCGTCTTCGCTGTAGAGCGCGCTTTCCGGCATCACGGTGTTGTTGCCCTCGATGCCGAGCCGGAACCACAAGGAATTGTTGAGCGTGTGCCGGTCGATGGCCATGGACAGGGCCCGGCGGAAGCGCACGTCCCTGAGCACCGCCCGCCAGACTGCGTCGTTGCAGGTGAGGTTGGGGTAGAGGGCGAAGGCGGAGCCGCGTGCGATCGGCCAGGCCAGCGTGCGATAGGCGTGGCTGGCTTCGCCTTCCTTGAGCGTGGGAATGTCGCTGGTGCTCAACCCCCAGGCCAGCAGGTCCACCTCTCCTGCATTGGCCTTGGCGGCGAACAGACCGGCGGACGAGATCGAGACCACGATGCGGTCGATATAGGGAAGCTGCCGCCCGCGCGGGTCGACCCGGTGGAAATAGGGGTTGCGCTCGAACACATATTGCTGGGCCGGCGGCTTGGTCACCACATGCCAGGGGTCGAGCGTCGGCATATCGGGGTTCGAGTTCGTGTAGGGATCGTCGAGCTTGTTGTAGAGCGCGGCCCAGGAGGTCATCTGCCGGTCTGCGGTCATCTGGGCGAGCTTGTTTGCATCCCCGTACTTCTTGTGGAACTGCTTGAGATAGTGAGCCGGCGAATAGATCCAGTTCGGCGCAGGCGCTGCCAGCGAGGGCAGGAAGGCCGGATTGGGCTTGGACCAACTGTAGCGGATATGGGTGGCGTCGAGTATCTCGACCTTCGGCTTCTCGCCGTCGACCAGCATGAAGGCAGGTGGGCCTGCGGGATTGATCTTGGGGTTGAGGGCGACATCCTCCCAGTAGAAGCGGAAATCCTCGGTGGTGAAGGGGGCACCGTCCGACCAGCGATGGCCCTCGCGCAAGGTGAAGGTGAAGACCTTGTCGTCCTGGCTGTCGACGGCCTGCAGGATGTCCGGCTCGAGGTTGAGATGCTCGTCATAGCCGAGGAGGCGGGTATAGCCGATGACGTTGATGTAGCGCAGGTCCCGGGCCTTGGCGGCCAGGGTGCGGATTTCGCCGCCATAGTCGCCGAGGCTGCGGTTGCGGGCGAGCATGTCGGCCACCAGCGGCACCTTCGGCATGCGGTCGAGCAGCGGCGGCAGGGCGCCGCTGGCGATCTTGGCCACCAGGGAGGGCGGCTCGGCGGGCGCCGGCGGCGGATCCGCGACGGCCGGGCCGGCCAGGAGGAAGGCGAGGCCCAGTGCGGCCGCAAGTCGCTTCAGGACGGTGTTCACGCCGCTTCTCCCCTGCGCTGGTCGGCCGCCGTGGCGCCGAGGCGGACGAAATGGCGGGGCTCGACCTCCACCATGACAGGCGGCGGTGCATTCGGTGCGATGGTGAAGGGAGCGGGCCAGTGCTCGGGCTGGGAGGCGCCGCCGGTCTTCAGCTTGGCGAAGTCGAGCGGGCTGGCGAGGTCGACGTCCGGAATGGCCTGCAGCAGGGCCTTGGTATAGGGGTGCTGGGGCGAACGGAACAGCACCTCGCGCGGGGCCTGCTCCACGATATGGCCGCGGCACATCACGGCGATATCGCGGGCCATGTATTCGACCACGGCCAGGTTGTGGGACACGAAAAGGTAGGAGACGCCGAGTGCCGCCTGCAAATCCTTGAGCAGGTTGAGGATCTGGGCCTGGACCGAGACGTCGAGAGCCGAGGTCGGCTCGTCACACAGGATCACCTTGGGTTCCAGCGCCAGGGCACGGGCTAGGCCGATGCGCTGGCGCTGGCCGCCCGAGAAGGAATGCGGATAGCGGCGCATATATTGCGGCTCCAGCCCGACCAGTTCGAGCAGGGACTTGACCCGTTCATGGCGTTCGTCGGAGGTGCCGATGCCGTGGATCCGCAGGGGTTCCGACAGGATGTCGAACACCGTCATGCGCGGGTTGAGACTGGAGAAGGGATCTTGGAACACGAACTGGACGGAGCGGCGGTAGGCCTTGAGCGCTTCGCCTTCCAGCGTGAACACGTCGCGCGGGCCATCGCCGTCATCGAAGCGAACCTCGCCGCTATCCGGGGCGCTGCCGGGGGCGCGCATGATCATGCGCGACAGGGTGGTCTTGCCCGAGCCGGATTCGCCGACGAGGCCCAGCGTGGTGCCGCGTTCGAGCGAGAGCGAGACGTTGGTCAGCGCCTGGATCGTCTCGCTGCGGCCCGACCACATGCCCGATCGCATCGTGAACGTCTTGGAGACGTTCTCGACCTGAAGCACCGGGCCGCCGCCTGCCGGCGCCGGGGCAGGCGCCGCCGCTCCGCGGGGCGGAACGGCGATTTCCCGCAGGGGCTTCAGTCTTTCGCCCGGCTTCATATTGAAATGGGGCACGGCCCGCATCAAAGCCTTGAGGTAGTCATGCTGCGGGTTCTGGAAGATGGCGTCGCGGCCGCCGAGTTCCATCACCTCGCCGCGATACATCACCACCACCTCGTCCGCCATGTTGGCGACCACGCCGAGATCGTGGGTGATGAAGATCACCGCCATGCTCTGGTTCACGGCGCTCTTGGCGTCCTGGATTTCCTTGATGAGGGCGAGGATCTGCGCCTGCGTGGTGACGTCGAGCGCCGTGGTCGGCTCGTCCGCGACCAGCAAGGCGGGCCGGCAGATCAGGGCCATGGCGATCATGGCGCGCTGGCGCATGCCGCCCGACAGCTCGAAGGGATAGGTGGTGAGCATGCGCTTGGGATTGCGGAAATGGATCTTGGTGAAGAGATCGAGCGCCCGTTCATTCGCCTCGCGCCGGGAACAGCTCGTATGCACCATCAGCGCTTCGGTAACCTGGTCCCCGATGGTGTGCACCGGCGACAGCGAGGTCATCGGCTCCTGGAAGATCATGGCGATGCGCGCACCCCGGATGGCGCGCATTTCAGGCCCGTTCGGACTGAGCTTGACGAGATCCGTCGTCGTGCCGGTGGCAGGGTCTCTGAACAGACAACTGCCGCCCGTGATCCGCGCAGTCTTGGACAGCAGGCCCATGATGGCCTGGGCCGTCACCGACTTGCCGGATCCGGACTCACCAACCACCGCCAGCGTCTGCCCTTCGAAGACGTCGAAAGACACGTTCTTCACCGCGTGAACCAGACCGGTGTCGCCCTGGAAGTCTACGCTGAGATCGCGCACGCTCAGCAACGGCTGGTTGATCATTCCCGCTCCGCAGTCTCTCCGATGCCCGTTTTCCGGTGCTTGTCGGTTGCCAGACTATTCCCACGCGCAATCGCGCGCCACTGCTATCTGGCGTGTGTATCGTTTTTCGATCCAGTGCTTCATGCAAATAACGCGCATGCTGGCATGAAGCGTATATTCGCGTGCTTCTTGAGCCTTTCGAACAATCTATCCAGGAAACTCCAAATCCAGGCGTCGTGTACGAGGTGATGCGTCAGTATGCCCAAGGGTTCGTCATGTTCAAGGGCGCGGATGCATTGTGACAATACCAAAACAGGATCGAGGAGGCCGCCACCTTGTTTCCAGGCGATCGGATCGACGTGAATATTGACGGCGGTAAGATCATGCAGGCGGGCGGCGAGCCGCGGGCCGGCGACGGACAGGCCGCAAAAGCCGAGGGCGGCGAGGCCGCCGATCAGTGCCGGATCGATGCGGTTCCAGGGCGGCACGAGGACGGGCAGGCAGCGCTCCCCGAAGCGGGAGCGTAATGTCGAGAGGCCCCGGCCGAGTTCCGCCAGCATTTCGGCGACGGCACGGTGGCCGAGTTCCTGCTTCTTGGCGCCGGGCGGGGCATGATTGGCATGGGCATAGCCATGCACCAGCACATCGACATGCCGTTCTTCGGCGATCGCCCCGGCGAGGCTGGGTGAGGCGGCGGCCGGAATGACGGCCAGCGACAGCGGCAGGGCGTGCCGATGCGCCAGGGCGAGCAGGCGGTCGAGCGCCGGCGTGGCGGCGACGGCGTCGTCGTCGCGCCACCACAGGCGAATTTCGCGGCGGGCAGCGAGGGCCTCGTCGAGCCGCGTCCAGGCCTGGGTCAGCTCTTCGGCACGCTGCGCCGCCGCCTCCACCGCCCGCACGCTGGCGGCAATGCCGTCGAGGGCAAGGACCGGCGCCTCGCCGGGCGTGCGCGCCAGGGCGGCCTTGACGGCTGCCGCGAGGGCGGGACCGGAGAGATCGGCCTCGCCGACGATGCCGGCGAGGCCGAGAGCATGGAAACACTCGGCGCGCAGGCGCTGTTCGGCCTCCTTGCCCTGCTCGAACGGCACCACCACCGCCGGTACGCCCGCGCGGGCGAGGTCGATCATGGTGTTGTAGCCCGCCTGGCTCACCGAAGCGGCCGCCCCTGCCAGCAGGGCTGGAAAGTCCGGCCTGGCGCGCTCGACGATGACCCGTGGCCCGGCATTGGCCGCCAGTGCCTCGAAATCGGCCTCGGTGACGCCGTGCCCGACCAGCAGGCGCCAGCGCGCGGGCGTGTCGGCAAGCGCCGCGGCTTCGATGGAGGCGCGGTAGAGCGGCAGGCTGGCGGCACTGCCGCCGCCCGAGACCAGGATTTCGCCGGAGGGGACGCCTTTTACGGGTTCGGCCGTGTCGGCGATGTAGCCGGTATAGGTCAGGATGCGCTCCAGCCCCGGGCTGGTGGGCCAGGAAGCCGATAGCGGCGTGACCACGGCATCGCCATGCACCAGCACGCCGTCATAGAAGCGGACGAGGACGGCCTCCGTCTCCTCCACCCGGCTCGGCTTGGCCGGCGGGTTGAGGATGTCGCGGATGGAGGAGAGGATGGCCACCGGTCTGGGCCGATCGCGCGCCGCCTCGAGCAGGGCTCGGAATTCGGCGGCGAGCTGGCGCCGGCCGAAGGGGTAGGTTTCGGTCACGACCACGTCGGGGTCGGCAGAGGCGAGTGCCGCCAGGATCGCCTCGATGCGGGCTTGCCGGACATCATCGCCGATTTCCTTGCCATCCGCGCCGAGCAGGGTGCGGAAATCGACGCCGACGCAATGGACGGGCGGCAATTGCACGAAGGTTGCCCCCTCGACCCGGATCAGGGGAGCAGGCCGGCCGCCGCTGACCAGGGTGACACGATGGCCGGCGGCGACCAGCCCGCGCGCCAGGGCGGCCGCACGGGCGAGATGGCCGACGCCGAGCAGATGAGTAACGAGGATGAGGACCGAGCGGCTCATGCGGCGGGCTTTCCCGGTTGGACAAGCGGCAGCAAGAGCTCGCGCAGGCGGCCGGAGGCGGAGGCGAGCGAGCGCTCCTGCCGGGCAAAGGCGAGGGACTGGCCGGAGAAAAGCTGCCGCAGCGCGGTGTCGCGCATCAGCCTGGCCAAAGCGGCGCTGAAATCGGCGATGTCGCCGGGCTTGGTCAGCAGACCGGTGTGGCCATCGCGAACCACCGAGCCGACGCCGCCGAAAGCGCCGGCGACCGCGGGGCAGCCCTGCAGGGCCGCCTCCAGGAAGACCATGCCGAAGGCTTCGTTGACGGCTGGCCAGGCCAGCAGATCGGCCTGGGCGTAAAGCAAGGCCAGCCTGGCGCGGTCGTCGATGCGGCTATGCAGGGCGACCCGCTCGCCGAAGGGGGCGAACAGCGCCTCGACCTGGGGCCGGGCAGGGCCGTCGCCGACGATGTCGAGATGCCAGGGATGATCGCCGCCGAGCCCGGCAAGGGCTGCCGCCAGGATTTCATAGGACGCCAGCTTGTCGCGCTCGCGCATCATGGCGACGCTGAGAAGGCGGCAGAAGCCGGGCGCGGGCCGGCTGCGCTCCAGCAACGGCCAGCCCGCCGCATCGATGAAGGGGGGCAGGTCGACCAGCGCCTGTCCATCGGGCCTTGCCGCTTCCAGCATGGCGCGGTCATTCGGGTTGAGGATGAGGATGAGGGTGGCTGCGTCGAGCGCGGCCTCCGCCTGGGCATGGCCCCTTGACCAGGCTCCCTGGGCCCGCTTGGGAGCCCGTGATCCCTCCGCGATCACATAGGGGATGCCGAGGGCGCGGGCGATCGCCGGACCGACGAGGTCGGGCGCCTTGTAATAGACGTGGTAGGTGAACCACAGGGCGGGCCGTTCCTGCGGGTGCTCGCGATAGAGGGCAAGCAGGCGGCTCGCTTCCGCCTGTGCCGGCTCCGAAAAATCCCGCCCCCCGGCGGAATCCGCCGTCCTCAGCGTCGAAGCGACATCGGCCTCGAAGCCGGCGCCCTGCAACGCGGCGAGGAAGAGGCGCGCCGTTTCCCGATCGCCCGAGGGTGTCGGGTGGTCAGGGGGCTTGAGCGGGGCGTAAAAGGCGATCCGGGCCATGGGAAGCGGTGAACTGCTTGAGCGCTGCGGGAGGCCGTTCCCGCAGACGGGACAGACCCCTCCGCTTAGCCCGCGAACGTTGGCTACACAATCCCTGCCTTCTCCCATGGGCTAACGCCGGGATTGTTGTTTATCAACGCTTTGGCGTGGTCGCAGTCTTCTCGTAGAAGAGCACCCGGTCGGCTGGCAGGAGCTGATCGAAATAATCGAAATCCCGAATGTTGCTGGTGAGCACAGTCCAGCCATTCTCCATAACCTGCAGATAGAGGCCGGCATCATCGAGGAGAGATTGGTTCACGCGATGGTCTACGTCAGACAGACGGGCCACCAGGCCGGCCAGCATGCCCGCTTCACCGCTTGCTGTATGCGAAGGGGACGAGAGCCGGTGGCCCGGAATATCTTCGATCGTGTGCCGTATTTCGCGCAGAACGTTCTTGGTCGCTGGGTGCTTCGGGTCGAGGCGGTCGAACAGATGCGTCAATTCGGCCAGACAGATCGTGGAGTGATTGATGATTCGCGCGGAAAGCAGATCGTCGACGCTCGCCGGTGTATGCCCTTGCAGTATGTCGATATAGACGCAGCTGTTGATCAGTAATTCGGTGCCGGCCGAAATCGGTGTCATGACGAATGGCAGGTCGGCAGGAGGCCGTTGCCGGATTGTATCGGCGATACGTTGCGGTTTGACGCGTCGAAGCGCGCGCGCCAGTTCAAAATTCAAGATCGATGTCTTTCTCGATCCGACCCTTGCGGCGGACGAGCTTGGTCCCGAAATCATCCTCGAGTGCGACCTTGGCCAAAGCGTATTCCAACAGTTCAGTGTCGGATGCGATCCCCGATTTCTCCTTGGCCGCCGCCACCAGGTTACGCTGCACGCGCCCGCCGATCCGGCCATTTTCGCCGCCAAGCAACCCAAGCCGGCGCGCCGTATCGATCACCGTCTGCCTCCTCGGGTTCTGGGAAGGTGTCGGGCTTTGATGGGGCAATTTCAGCATTGGGGCTCCTCGTTGGACAAAATGGCAATTCTGTCCAACGCATTCAATTGCAGTCTGGCATCTTAGCGCGTGAAGCTCACCACATTGCCGGCATCGACATTGAGGAAGTTGCCGGTGGACTTGGCCGAGAGGTCCGAGGCGAAGAAGTAGACGGCCTCGGCGATGTCCTCGGGATAGACCGAACGCTGCAGCAGGGAACGCTTGCGGTAGAACTCCTCCAGGTCGTCCTCGCCGATCTTGTTGGAGGCGGCGCGCTGCTGGCGCCATTCGCCCTGCCAGATCTTGGAGCCGCGCAGCACGGCGTCGGGATTGACGACGTTGACGCGGATGCCGTGCGGGGCCCCTTCCAGGGCCATGCAGCGGGCGAGATGGATCTCCGCCGCCTTGGCGGTGCAGTAGGCCGAGGCGCCGGCTGAGGCGGAGACGCCGTTCTTGGAGGCGATGAACACCAGGGAACCGCCATTGCCTTCGGTCTTCATCAGGCGATAGCCCTCGCGCGCCACCAGGAAATAGCCGGTGGCGAGGATGGAGATGTTGCGGTTCCACAGTTCCAGTGAAGTGTCCTCGACCGCAGCCGCCGAGGAAATGCCGGCATTGTTGACCACGATGTCGATGCCGCCATAGCTGCGCGCCGTTTCCTCGAAGGCGGCGATCACGCTGGCCTCGTCGGTGACGTCCATCGCGATGCCACGCACCCTGTCCTTGCCGAACAGCTTGCCGAAATCGGCGACGGCCGCGTCGAGCGAGGCCTGGTCGATATCAGCCAGCACGGCATTGGCGCCCTCCTGCATCAGGCGGGCGGCGATCGCCCGGCCGATACCGCCGGCGCCGCCGGTAACCAGGGCGGTGCGGCCAGCGAGGCCCTTGGGCTTGGGCATGCGCTGGAGCTTGGCTTCCTCGAGCAGCCAATATTCGATGTTGAAGGCTTCCTGTTCGGGCAGGCCGACATAGGTGTCGACGCCGCTGGCGCCGCGCATCACATTGATGGCGTTGACGTAGAATTCGGCAGCGATGCGGGCCGTCGCCTTGTCGGCGGCGAAGGAGAGCATGCCCACACCCGGCACCAGATAGATCACGGCATTGGGGTCGCGCATGGCCGGGGAGTCAGGATGCTTGCAACGTTCGTAATAGGCGGCGTAGTCGGCGCGATAGGCCTCGATCAGCGTATCGAGCGAGGCGATGGTGGCCTCGATATCGCCGGCGAAGGGGATCACCAGCGGGCGGATCTTGGTGCGCAGGAAATGGTCGGGGCAGGAGGTGCCGAGCGGCGCGAGCTTGGCGAGCGCGTTCGAATTGACGAATTCCAGCACTTCCGGCGCGTCGGTGAAATGGCCCGACTTGGCCTGGGCCTTGCCGATGCGGCCGCGGATGGCCGGCATCAGGCGGGTGGCGATGGCGGCGCGCTCGGGGCCGGGCAGGGAGGTGACCTTTTCGCCCTCGAAGGCCGGCTTGCTGGCCTTGGATTCCAGCCAGTCCGCGGCCTTCTGGATGATGCGCAAAGTGAGCTGGTAGCAGGCCTTGGCATCGTCATGCCAGGTGAACAGGCCATGGCCGCCGAGCACCACGCCGGTGAGATGGGGGTTCTCCGTGGCCAGCCTGGAGAGCTTCAGGCCGAGGTCGAAGCCTGGGCGCTGCCAGGGCAGGAATCCGATCTCGCCGCCGAAGATGTCCTTTGTCAGCTTCTCGGCGTTCTGCGAGGCGGCAATGGCGATCACGGCGTCGGGATGGACGTGATCGACATGGATCTTCGGCACGAAGGCGTGCAGCGGCGTGTCGATGGAGGCCGCCCGAGGATTGAGGTCGAAGGTGCAGTGCGGCAGATAGCCGACCATCTCGTCCTCGTGCGCGAGGCCGCGATAGAGCCTCTTCAGCGCTTCGAGCTTGTCGAGATAGAGCGTCGAGAAGCCGTCGAGCTTCATCGAACCGATGTCGCCGCCCGAGCCCTTGACCCAGAGCACGGTGACCTCCTGACGCGTCAGCGGATCGGCCGCCTTGACCTTGGCGGAAGTGTTGCCGCCGCCGAAATTGGTGATGCGCAGGTCCGAGCCCAGCAGGTTGGAGCGATAGAGCAGCTTGCCCGGCTCGTCGAGGGAGGCGGCGACCGCGTCGTCCCAGAGATCTGTGAGTCGTGCTGAGGCCATGGCGTGCGTTTCCTGTGTCATTGTTTCCAGACCTTATGAACGCTCTCGCTCATGGTCAATCAATATCGCTCACCACATGCGCATAATTTGTCGTGCAGTGCAGCAAAATGCGCGTTTTGTTGACATGAATGAGCGAATGGGCAAGGCTGTGAGCGAATTGGAGGGGGCATGCACGAACAGGAACGCTGGCAGGCCATCGTCAGGCTTGTACAGGAACGCTCGGTGATCTCGGCGCGCGAGCTTGCGGCCGTCACCAGGGCCTCGCCGGCAACCATCCGCCGCGACCTCACCCATCTTGCCGCACAGGGCATGGTCCGGCGCATGCATGGCGGCGTCCGGGCGCTGGCCTCGCCGGAAGGAAGCACGCTCGAGGCGCGGCGCTTCGGGGTCAGCCAGGCCCTCAATGCCGGGCGCAAGAGAGCGGTCGCCGAGCGGGCGGCGGCGCTGTGCCGCGATGGCGAATCCATCATCATCAACGGCGGATCGACCACCTTCCACATGGTCGAGTTCCTGCGGACCTCGCGCCTGCAGATCCTGACCAATTCCTTCCCGATCGCCGCGGCGCTGATGCAGGACAGCGACAATCGCATCATCCTGCCGGGCGGCGAAATCTATCGCGACCAGAGCCTGATCCTCTCGCCCTTCGACCAGGACTCGATCCAGCACTACACGGCCTCGAAAATGTTCATGAGCGCGGCCTCGATCGGACCGCTCGGCCTGATCGAGAGCGATCCGCTGATCGCGCGGGCGGAAGCCAAGCTGCTCACGCGCGCGGCCGATCTCATCGTCCTGGCGGACTCCTCGAAGTTCGAGCCGCGCGGCTCGATGGCGGTGGCGCCGCTATCGCGTATCCGCCGGCTGATCACCGATGACGGCATTCCACCCGCCGCGCGCGACATGCTGGCGGAGGCCGGCGTCGAGGTCGAGATCGTTGTCGTGGATGAGGGCTGAAGGCGGCGACGGTCAGGCGGTCACATCGACCTGCAATCCGGCTGCCTTCCATTCCGGAAAGCCGTCTTCGAGGCGCCGGATCCGATATCCCTTGGTGCGAAGCAGGGCGACGGCCTCGAAGGACAGGACGCAATAGGGCCCACGACAATAGGCCACGATTTCCTGGTTCGGCGGCAGTTCGGAAAGACGCCGTTCTAGCTCGTCGAAGGGCAGGTTGAGGGCACCCGGCAGATGGCCGAGCGCGAATTCGTCCTCCGGCCGCACGTCGAGAAGGGTTATGCTGCCGTCTTCGAGGCGGTCGAGCAGTTCCTCGCGCGAAACCGGTTCGAGCCGGTCGAGCCGATCGAAATAGTCGGTGACGATCTCGCGCACCTCGGACTGGCTGTGCTCGGCATAGCAGCGCAGGGCCGACAGCAGTTCGAGGATCGGGCCGTCGCCGAGCCGGTAGAGAACCCGGTTGCCGACGCGCCGGGACTGGACGAAGCCTCCCCGGCGCAGGTGCTGGAGATGCTGGGATGCATTGGCGAGGGACAGGCCCGTGAGCTGCGCCAATCGTTCGACCGAGCGTTCGCCCTGGGAGGCATGCTCAAGCAATTCCAGCCGATGCGCATGCCCGAGCACCCGTGCCAGATCTGCAAACTGCTCGAAAAGACGATTCTTTGCACTTGCCATTGACAGAATTCTAACATCAGACAAGAATTCAAGCAATTAGTTGAATAGTTGATTTGTAGCCCGTTCCGATTGCCGATCGAGAGGAACTCGCCCGTGTCGTCCGGCCTCCCCATGCATCGGCAGGTTCTCCTGCTTGCCGCGGCCCAAGCATTGTTTCAGACCGCCTCCGTCCTCGTGATGACGGTCGGAGGCCTTGCCGGCGCGCAGATCGCCACCCGCCCGGAATGGGCGACCATGCCGATTGCGGCCATGTTCCTCGGGACGGCGCTGACGACCTTTCCAGCATCGATGTGGATGACGCGGGTCGGACGGCGGGCCGGCTTTACCGCCGGAGCGCTCCTCGGCGCGGCGGGGGGCCTGGCGGCGGCGGCCGGCCTCTGGCTCGGCATGCTCCCGCTGTTGTCGCTGGGCACTTTCCTCGTTGGCGTCTACCAGGCTTTCGCGCAATTCTACCGTTTCGCGGCCGGCGAGATCGCGGACGAGGCCTTCCGGCCGCGCGCGATCTCGCTGGTGCTCGCCGGCGGCATCGTCGCCGCGCTCGGCGGCCCCACGCTCGGCCGTCTCGGTGCGCCTTTGCTGGAACCGCATTATGTCGGTTCCTTCCTGCTGCTGACGCTGGTCTCCATGGCCGGTGCCGGCGTGCTTCTCGGCCTGCATATCCCCGCTGCGACGGTGGAGGCCGGCAAGACGGCCGCCGGCCGGCCGTGGCGGACCATCGTTTCGCAGCCGGCCTATCTCGTCGCCCTGTTCGGCGCGGCGACCGGCTACGGCATCATGATCCTGGCGATGACGGCGACGCCGCTTGCGATGGTTCATCACCACCATGATCTTTCCGTCGCCGCGATGGTTATTCAGCTTCACGTCCTCGGCATGTTCCTGCCATCCTTCTTCACGGGTTCGCTGATCGCGCGTTTCGGTGTGCTGCGTATCATGCTGGCCGGCGTCGTCCTGCTCGCCGGCCATGTCCTGATGACGTTGAGCGGTGTCTCGTTCGGCTCCTTTGCCTCGGCGCTCGTGCTGCTCGGCATGGGCTGGAACTTTCTCTATATCGGCGGCACGACCCTGCTGACCGCCACCTATACGGTGGCGGAGAAGGGGCGTGCACAGGCAACGAACGACATGACCATCTTCGTCGTGGGGCTCGTCTGTTCCTTCAGCGCCGGAGGCCTGCTGCAGGCTTTCGGCTGGCAGACGCTCAACCTGCTGCTGCTGCCCTGGATGGCGATCGCCGGGCTGGCCATTTTGTGGCTGGGTTGGCGCCGGCGGCGTCTCGAGCCAGCCGCCGCCCCCTGAGATGCGGGCCGAGCGTGGTGGAAAACCCTAGCCGAACCCGGCATTCGATGGGCCTGCCCGGTGAAATTCTTATCAGCCCCGCCCACCAATCGAGGTTGCCAAGCCGGGGGCCCTTTACGCGGAAGGCTCAGGGCAGCAGAATGCCGCGGCATCGGAAAGAAAAGGGGCATGACGGCAATGGCGACCTCAACCGCATGGCCAAGCACCACGTGCAGACGAGGCCTCCTCCGGCGCCCGATCACAACGAGGCCGGCAATGCCGAGTTCGCGCTTGCGAACCCGGACCTTTGTCATTCTTCTCGTTCCTATTCCTCGCTACGCTACTTGCGCCCGCGCCCGCAGAGTTGTGGCGTCGCTCTCGAGTTGGTCGACTGCGATATCGTCGCGATAGGTTTCCGGACCCATCCATACGGCATAGGCCGTGCAGAGGCCGAGGAAGATAGAATAGAGCGCTACCGGCCACGATGAGCCTGAAGCCCACGACACCATCAAGGTCGCCAATGCGGGTGCTGGGCCGCCGGCGAGAAGCGACCCGAGCTCGCGCGCGAAAGCGAAACCCGAGAAGCGGCGCGCCGGCCCGAAAAGTTCGGAGAAATATGCAGCCTGTACGCCGAACATCATACCGACCGCTATCTGCGCCAGCCAGAACGCGGCGATCGAAGCCAGGAACGATTTCGACTCGAGAAGCCAGAAAAACGGGAACGCGATGAGACATCCAAACAACGCGCCGGCGATGTAGACCGGCCGTCGGCCGATGCGATCCGACAGCGCGGCGAAGCCGATCACGCAAGCTATCTGTACGACATAGCTGGTCATCAGCACGAACAATGATTGATCCTTGGGGAACTCGAGCGTGTTCACCGCGTAGCTAAGCCCGAATACCGGGAATAAATAGCCAAAGCCGTTCTCGGCAAGACGCGCGCCGAGAACGACGAAGAAGTTGCGCGGTTGCTTGGTCAGGGACTCGACGATCGGATTTTTCGATTTCTTTTCCGGCTCGGCGGCAATCGTCTCGAACACCGGTGTTTCATCGATACGGTAGCGCACGAACAAACCGAACGCGATGATGACGATGCTGGCCAGGAATGGCAGGCGCCAGCCCCAGTCCATGAATTGCTCTTGCGGCAGTTGCGAGACGAGCCAGAACGCGCTCGATGCCAACATCATTCCGAGGCCGACTCCGGCGGGCGCAAATGAGCACCAAAAGCCGCGCTTGCCGACCGGCGCATACTCGGCGAGCAGGATGACGGCGCCCGTATATTCGGCGCCTGCACCGAAACCCTGCATCAGACGCATGGTGACGAGCAGGATTGGCGCCCAGATGCCGATCTGTTCGTAAGTCGGCAGCAGGCCGATGAGAACTGTGCCGATGCCGACCATCATCAAGGTGATCAGCAGCACCGGTTTTCGGCCGATGCGATCGCCGAGATAGCCGAAGAACAGGCCGCCGAAAGGGCGAGCGATGAAGCCGACGCCGAACGTTGCGAGGGCTATCAGCGTGCCCTTGCCGCCGAAATCGGCAAAAAACAGCTTGCCGAACACCAGTCCGGCGGCCGTCGCATAGATGAAGAAGTCGTACCATTCGAGCGCAGAGCCGACGCAAGACGCGACAATGACCTTGCGCGGATGCATTTCCATCGCAGCTTTTGGCATAGAGGATCCTCCCCGGAGGCATTTGTTTTGTATCGAATGACCGGCGCCTCGTTGGACGCCGGCTGCGCTTTGCGCACTCGCAAGCGGCGCGGCTAGGCCGCGCGCCCGGCCTTCTGATCGGCCTTGGCGAAGGCGCTGACCGCGCCCGCGCTCTTTTGTGTCTTGAAGATCGAGGTCGCATCAGGCGCCGGCGGCAACGGCAGGAGCACCGGCACGTCTTTCAGGCGCGGGCGCATCGTCTGCTCACCGAAGATGATCCGGCTTTGTACAGTGTCATAGACCTGGCGCTGATTCATGTTGAGGAAGGCGCCGGCGCCGCCCGCAAGTGGCCAGGCATCTGCTGCGCACATCTCATAGAAACAAATGAGACGCGCCCGGTTCGACACGTTCGGCGCTGACCCGTGCAATGTGCGGCAATGATGTACTGTCATCGAACCGGCCTTGCCGGTCAGCGTGACGATCTTGTCCTTCTCGAACAGCGGATCACTTGGATCGATCGCGCCGGCGAATACACCGTTGACGAAGTGACTGAGCACCGGGCCCTTGTGTGTGCCTGGTATGACGAGCAGCGGACCGCTTTCCTCCTCGACGTCCTCAAGCATGAGGCCGATCGCGAGCACGTCATCATTGGTGTGCGGATAGAACGCCCAGTCCTGGTGCCATTCGACGGCGGCTCCGCCGCCTGGTGCCTTCGTATTGAGCTTCGAGGTCTGCAAGCGCACGGCTGGGCCGAGAAGGGCTTCCAGCACCGAGCGGAATTTGCTGGATTTCAACACGTCCCAGAACGCCGGCATCTGAATGTGCGGCATCTTGATGCGCGTCAACTTCGGATTGTCTTTCGAGTGTCCTTCGTCGAGGTCGAACACCTCGTCGCTTACGGATACGGCCCGCGATTGATCGATCTTTTCGTAGGTCAACCGTCGCAGTTCTTCGAGCTCCTGACCCGTGACGACATCCTCGACAAGGATGTAGCCGTCGTCGTGATAAGCCTGGATCTGGGCTTCGCTGAGCATTTTTCCTCCTTCAGGCGCGGCGTTTCTTCGTGAACGGGCCAGCATCTGTTTGCGTAAACATGATTGCGCAAACATGTTTGCGATAACATCACCTCGAGTCAAGCGCATTGAGTTGTGCGGAAAAAAATAATACGAGGCGAAGGCGGTCTTTTGCGCGACGATGCGCAGAGCCGGATGGAACGAAAAAAGCGCATGGCAGCCCCCAAATCACAGCCTAAAACGGACCGCAGGCTCCGTATGGACGATGTGGCGGAACGCGCCGGCGTTTCGCAGATGACCGTGTCGCGCGCGCTGCGCACGCCGGAGCTTGTTGCCGTTGCAACGCGGGCCCGCATCGAAGCGGCCATGGCCGAACTGGACTATGTGCCGGACCTGCTGGCCGGCAGTCTTGCTGCACGGCGGAGCGGATTGATCGCCGCGGTGGTCTCGACGTTCGAGAACGCGATCTTCTCACAGACCATTGCCGGGCTCACGCGTTGCGTCGAAGCGGCTGGTTTTTCCATTCTGCTGGGCTCGTCGGACTATTCGGCGACCGACGAGGAGCGTTTGCTGCGTGCGATTCTCGGCCGCCGCCCGGATGGAGTCGTGCTGACCGGCACGCTGCATACGCCCCGCGCACGCCGCCTGCTGAGCATGGCCGGCGTGCCTGTCGTCGAGACCTGGGAACTGCCGGCCGAGCCGGTCGACATGGCCGTCGGCTTCGACAATCCGGCTGCGGGTCGCGCGATGACGATGGCTCTGCATGGCTATGGTTATCGACGCATCGGCTTCATCGGTCCGGGTGACGAGAAGGATCAGCGCGGCCTGCAGCGGCGCGAGGGCTATCGCACGGCGCTGGCGGCTCTGGGCATGGCACCGCGCGAAGTTGCCGTAGCCGCAGTGGTCGCCGGCATGGAAAGCGGCCCGGCACTGCTTGATGAGCTGCTGGCCCGTTTTCCCGATACCGATGCGGTGTTTTGCTCGCTCGATGCCATCGCTGCGGGTGTGCTGCTGGCCGCGCAGCGGCGCGGCATCGCGACACCGCAAGAGCTCGCCGTTGCCGGCTTTGGTGATTTTGCGATCGCCCAGCCTAGCGGCCTCGACCTTACCACTGTGCGCATCGCCGGGCGTGATATTGGAACGCGCGCCGGTGAATTGGTGCTGGCGCGCATACGCAACGAGACGGTTCCGGTGCGGATCGTCGATATCGGTTTTGAAGTGGTACGCCGCAGTTCGGCGTAGAGCCGGCTGCTAAATGCCTGCGGTATGGCCGGGACGCTCTTGGCTGATTCAAAGGCAATCGCCAGCAGCGAGCCATTCGGGACTATGCATTCGCCTGTTTGGTCGTATGCCTGGATCTGAGCCGGCGCCGCCCCCGAATGCGGTGGGGCGTAGTCGCGGCGTGTGAGAAGTTCGGACGGACATGTCTGCATAGCGTTCCGCACCGAAGGCCATTGTGCCGGTGAAATTCCTATCAGCTCTGCCCGCCAATCGAGGTTGCCAAGCTGGGGCACCCCTTTAAGCTAAGGTCTCAGAGCAGCGGAAAGCTGTAGAATATCCGGGAGCGAACCGCGACATGGATGGTCAATAGCGATGGGCGATCAATATTTCATCGGGGTCGACGTGGGTACGGGCTCGGCGCGGGCCGGCGTCTTCGATAGCAAGGGCAAGCTGCTCGGCTCGGCCAAGCAGGCGATCACGATCTGGCACGAGCCGGGCGACATCGTCGAACAATCCTCCGAGAACATCTGGCAGGCGGTCTGCACGGCCGTGAAGGGAGCGCTGGCAGAGGCTGCGGTCGAGCCGGGCGCCATCGCCGGCGTCGGTTTCGATGCGACCTGCTCGCTGGTGGTGGTCGGCAAGCAGGGCGAGCCGCTTTCGGTTGGTCCGTCTGACGATCCCAATCGCAACGTCATCGTGTGGATGGATCATCGCTCGCTCGACCAGACCCGGCGCATCAATGAGACGGGCGAGGAGGTGCTGCGCTATGTCGGCGGCGTGATCTCGCCGGAGATGGAGACGCCCAAGCTGCTCTGGCTGAGGGAGCACAAGCCCGAGATCTTCGCGGCGGCCGGCTATTTCTTCGACCTGCCCGACTATCTGAGCTGGCGCGCCACAGGCTCGCTGTCGCGCTCGGTCTGCACCGTCACCTGCAAATGGACCTATCTCGCGCATGAGAAGCGCTGGGACGCCGGCTATTTCCACAAGGTCGGCCTCGGCGCGCTTGCCGACGAAGGCTTCGCCCGCATCGGCGACACCATCGTGGATGTCGGCACGCCGCTGGGCTCGGGCCTGACGGAGGCGGCCGCCGCCGATCTTGGGCTGGCGGCCGGCATCCCCGTCGGGGCTTCGCTGATCGATGCCCATGCCGGCGGCATCGGCACCGTCGGCGCGGCTGGCAAGGACGGCGAGGGGGCCGACGTGACGGCGCGCCTCGCCTATGTCTTCGGCACCTCGGCCTGCACCATGGCGAGCACGCGCGAGGCCGCTTTCGTGCCAGGCGTGTGGGGTCCCTATTTCTCGGCGATGGTGCCCGGCCTCTGGCTGAACGAGGGCGGGCAATCGGCGGCCGGCGCGGCGCTCGACCATCTCCTCACCCTGCATCCGGCCTATGCCCAGGCCGTGGAACGGGCCGAGACCGCGGGGCGCCCCCTGCTGGCCTGGTTAGAGGCGCAGGCCAATCTCGCCGGCGATGCCACTTTGGCACGCAGCATCCATGTCGTGCCCGAGTTCCTTGGCAATCGCGCGCCCCATGCCGATCCCGATGCCCGGGCCGTGATTGCGGGCCTGGACCTGGAGGACGATCTCGACAGCCTGGTCAGGCTCTATGTCGCCGGTCTGTGCGGCCTGGCCTATGGCGCGCGGCAGATCGTCGAGGCGATGGCGGCCAAGGGCATCGTGCTCCAGCAGATCATCATCTCGGGCGGTGCAGCCCAGAGCCCGCTGGTGCGCCAGATCATCGCCGACGCCACGGGCATCGAGGTGGCGGTCGCGGAGACGCCGGAACCCGTCCTGCTCGGCGCGGCCATGCTCGGCGCCGTGGCCGGCAAGGCCTACCCCGCGCTGGCCGAGGCGATGAGCGGCATGTCCGCGCTCGGCGCCACCTACGCGCCCGGCCAAGGCGAGATCCGCGCCTTCCACGAGAAGAAGTTCAAGGTCTATGAAGTGCTGCAGGCGGCCGGGCGGCAAGCCCGCGAACTGATGGCCTGAGAAGGTCCCGGGGCTGCTCTAACCGACCTCGCGGTAACGCCGTGATTGCAAAGATCATGGCATGTGATGAGATGGGCGCGGCCGTGATTCGGCCGCTCTCGCTGCCGGTCCGGCCGTTCGATCGGGCCTGCGGCGTTCTTGCTTTTCTCGTACCACCCCCGGACGGAGTTCCCATGACCGATACCTTCAGCCGCCGCCAGATCGTCACGCTGCTGGGGGGCCTGGGGTTGGCCGGCATGTCGTCATCGGCCCTTTCGGCGCCCAATCCCAAACCCAAGCCCAAGGCCGATCCGACGCCCGTGCTGCCGGTGACCGAAGGCAGATTGCGGGTCGGGGTGATCGTGCCGGTCAAGGACGATCCCTTCTACAAGGCGTGCGCCGACGGGGCCCAGGAAGCGGCGACGCAGATCGGCAATCTCGACATGGCCGTTGCTGCGCCGGAAAAGCGCCAGGTGCGCGAACAGGCCCTGTTCCTCAACGGTTTCGTGAAGCAGAAGGTCGATGCCATCCTGATCAGCCCCGTCGATGCCGGCCTCCTGGCGCCGCTGTGCAAGCGCGCCATGATCCGGGGCATCAAGGTGGTCTCTTTCGAGCAGGCCCTTCCGGCCAATTCGCGCTCGGCCCATGTCGATCCTGTCGGTAACAAGGGCAAGGCGGAGAGCTTCCTGGCGATGCTGGCCGACGACGTCAAGGATGGCGGCGACATCGCCATCCTGGCCGGTGGGCGCAGCGGCGCGGACGGGCAGGGGCTGGTTTCGGAGACCATGCAGCAATGGCTCAAACCAGGCTATGGCAAGCTCAAGCTCGCCGACACGCTCTATGACAACGACAACGAGAAGGCCGGCTATGCCAGCGCGGATTTCGTGCTGAGGCAGCACCCCAATCTCAAGGGATTGCTGGTCTTCAACCCGGCGGCCCTGGTGGGCGCGGCGCAATGCGTTTCCGACAGAGGCCTCGCCGGCAAGGTCTTCGTAACCGGTTTCGGCCGGCCGGCCGCGCTGAAGGCCGCCATGTCGGCCAAGGCGGTGGAAGGCTTCGCCGCCTCCAATCCGGTGGATATCGGCTATGCCGCCATGCAGATTGCCGCGGCGCTGGCCAGAAACACCATGACCACCGGCACGGGCAGCCTGGTCACCGCCGGCCGCCTCGGCCAGATCGCCCTCGGCGAGAACGGCGTCCTCACCCTGCGTCCTTTCATCGTCGACGCCAGGAATTTCGACAAATATGCCGATCTCTAGAGCAAGCGCGATTCCTTCGAATCGCGCTTTGCTCTAACTCTTTGTTTTGGCGCATTTTCTTAATCGAGAAGTCTGCCGGCTTCTTTGGAAAATGCTTTGGTGAGACGTAATCCTGTGAGCCGACCATGTCCGTCACCGCCGTGCTCGATGTCGGCAAGACCAATGTGAAGCTGGTCCTGTTCGACGGCGCTGCCAGCCTCTGGCAGGCTTCGATGCCGAACCGGACACTGGCCGGCCCGCCCTATCCGCATGCCGATGTCGAGGCGATCTGGCGCTTCCTGATGGAAGGGCTGCGCAAGGCCGGCGCCGAGCATGCCATCGCCGACATCGCCGTCACCACCCATGGCGCCGCCATGGCCCTGATCGGCGATGACGATCTGGCCCTGCCGGTGATGGACTACGAGTTCGAGGGAGTCGGCGAGATCGAGGCCGAGTACGCCCCGTTCCGCCCGCCCTTTGCCGAGACGTTGTCGCCGCCCATGTCGGCGGGACTCAATTCCGGCAAGCAGATCTTCTACCAGCAGTTGCGCCACCCCGAGGAATTCGCCCGCGTCAGGCACATCGTGCCCTATCCGCAATATTTCACCTGGCGCCTCACCGGTATCGCCCGCAACGAGATCACGGGCATCGGCGGCCATTCCGATTTGTGGGCTGTCCGTGAAAAGCGCCTGTCCTCCCTGGTGACCCGGCGTGGTTGGGAGACGCTGTTCCCGCCGCCGATCGCGGCTCACGCCGTGCTGGGCCCGCTGCGGCCCGAGATCCGGGCTGAGACCGGCCTGCCCGACACCGTCAGGGTGCGCGCCGGCATCCATGATTCCAACGGCTCCATCCTGCCTCATCTGATCGCCTTCGAGCCGCCCTTCACGCTGGTTTCCTCCGGCACCTGGGCGGTGATCATGGCGCTCGGCGCCGATCCCGGCCGTCTCGACGCGGCCAGGGACATGCAGGCCTATGCCGATGTCGAGGCCCGGCCGGTGCCGGCGGCCAAATTCATGGGCGGCCGGGAATTTGCGGTGATTCTCGATGGTGCCCCTGCCTCCTGCTCGCTTGCCGACGCTGCGGCCGTGATGGCGGCCGGCGTGTTGGCACTGCCGAGTTTCGTGCCCAATGGCGGGCCTTTTCCGGGATATCCCGGCGCGATCCGCGGCGGGCTGCCATCCGGGGAGGGCATGCGGGCGGCCCTGGCCAGCCTCTATTGCGTGCTTCTGACCGATTATCTCCTCGAGGCGCTTGGCGCCGGCAGCGGACCTTTGCTGATCGAGGGCAGCTTTGCCGCCAACCCGGTCTATTGCAGCCTGCTCGCGGCATTGCGCCCGGGGCAGGCGGTCCTGCCCAGCCTCGACAGCTCCGGTACCGCCTATGGCACGTCGCTTCTCGCGACCTGGCCCGAAATGCCGGCGCGCGAGCCGGCAAGGCCGGCAACGCCCTATGCCGATGCCGAGGCCCTGCTTCGCTACAAAGCCGCCTGGCGCCAGGCGCTGCCGCTGATCGCTTGACAAGGGAGCACGCGGCGCTTCGGGCGAGTGTCAGGCCGCCATCTCGACTTCGCGCGCCCGGCCGAGCCGCACCATCCAGTCGGCCATGTCGGGGCGGTGCTGCTTCTGAAAGGCATAGTGCCGGCGAAGGGCCTGTGTCAGGCGCCCGCCCCGGCCGAGAAGTTCGTCGGCAAAGCCGATCAGCACGGAATTGGGCCAGGCCTGCGGGCGGATCGAACGCAGGCGGGCAAAGATCTCGTCCTCGGACAGGCTCGAATCGGCACGCGCCATCAGCGTCGCCATCGCGGCCGTCGAGCGCGAAACGCCCATATGGCAATGCACCAGCAGGCGTTCCGGCACGAGGATGGCGCCCGCTTCGTCGCGGGCGAAGCGCAGGATTTCGGCCATGTGCTCGCGGGCCGGCATGATCTTGCCGACCATGGGATCGATGATGTCGTCGAACTGCAGGATGGTGCGCTGGTGCACGCCATAGGCTCGGAAGGCACTCAGCTCAGGCCAGTTCGGATCGACGATCGAGAGCACGTGGCTGACGCCGGAGCCGCTGAACTGATCGAGCTCGTCGATGCCGCAGACGGTCCAGGCCGCGAAGGAAGGAAGGGAGGTCATAAGTCCTGGTCGCAATGTCATGGTGCAAAGGCTCCTGCCTCTCAGCCGGCTAGCCGGACTGATCACGATAGGAGGGCCTTGACCGTCGTAGCGAGGAGAAGCGCCGCCATCAAGACATTCAGACAGCGCGATATTTTCGGATTTCGCAACAGGCGGGCAAGCGAGACGCCGATCGTCAGCCAGAGGAGGTGGATGGCGACGATCATCAGCCCCAGCAGCACAACCTTGATGCCGGCGTCGAGAGTGGGATTCTCGCGCAGGATGTTCGTGCTGGCGAAGACGGCCGCGAGCGCGAGATAGGCCTTTGGATTGGCGATCGCCAGCAGAAAGCCGCCCGTGAAAGCGGGCGCCGCAGCTGTCCGTTGTGCCTGCGCGGCAAGGGGCGGCGCCGTGGCGATCCTGTAGGCGAGATAGGCGATATAGGCGCCGGAGGCGACGAGGAGTGCAGGAGCGCCATACGGGATGGAGAGCAGGACGGAGACGACGCCGAAGGCGACGGCGACCAGCACTGCGCCGGTACCGGAAATCAGGCCGCAGACATAGAGCAGCGATCTCCTGAAACCGTAGGCGGCACCGGTGGCGGTTGCGCTGATGGTCGAGGGGCCGGGGCTGCCCATCACGACCAGGGCTGTCAGGACCACCGTCATGATCGAGGGCCAGATATCGGTGCCAGATATGATTTGTGCGGGCATTGCGGGCTTTTCCTGCAGGTGATGCGGTTGCCATGCTATCCGCCGGTCCCCGGCGGGATCTTGAAGGTTTGTGCGCGTGAGGCGACGCCTTGGCCGCCCGGCGGGCCCGGTCCGTCCCAGCGTTAAAATTAATCAGACAAATTGCTGCCGACTCTTGCATTCGCCGGCGAGGCGGGCATGAATGGCGCCTCTGCGTGGGAGAGTCGGTGGCCAGTCCGGCCGTCAAACCGCCTGCGGGCAGACAGACCGGCAAGAGCCGGCTGGCAATGTGGAGGGAACGACATGTTCGACGATCAGTCTCGTCGCAGCGCCTTGAAGATCCTGGGCGGTTCGCTGCTGGCAGGCGCCCTGCCGCTCGGCGCGGTCACGCCGGCTTTCGCCGCCAACAAGCGCATCGCACTGGTGGTCAAGAATCTCGGCAATTCCTATTTCGATGCCTGCCGCGACGGCGCCCAGCAGGCGGCCAAGGAACTCGGCGGCATCGAGATCATCTATACCGCTCCCACCAAAGCGACTGCCGAGGACCAGATCGCGGTGATCGACGCGCTGATCGCCCAGAAGGTCGACGGCATCATCGTCTCCGCCAATGACGCCAACGCCCTGGTGCCCGTCGGCAAGAAGGCGGCCCAGCGCGGCATCAAGGTGATCTCCTTCGACAGCGCCATCGCCAAGGGCGGGCGCATCATGCATCTCAACGCCTCCTCCACCGAGATGATCGGCGCCAAGCAGGTGCAGATGATCTCCAAGACCCTCAAGGGCGAGGGCGAGGTCGCCATCCTCTCCGCCGCCTCCACCATGACGAACCAGAACAGCTGGATCGCCGCGATGAAGAGGGAATGGGAGAAGCCCGAATATGCCAAGCTGAAGCTGGTCGATACCGTCTATGGCGACGACCAGGACGACAAGTCCTATCGCGAGATGCAGGGCCTGGTGAAGACGCATCCCAACCTCAAGGGCGTGATCTCGCCCACCACCATCGGCATCCGCGCCGGTGCCAAGGCGATCATCGACGGCGGCCTCGCCGGCAAGGTCTTCATCACCGGCCTCGGCCTGCCTTCGGAAATGAAGGACGCCGTGCTGAAGGGCGCCTGCGATAGCTTCGCGATCTGGAATCCGGTCGATTACGGCTATTCGGCCACGCAGATCCTGGCCGGCATCATCGGTGGCGAGAGCGGCAAGCCCGGCTCCACCGTGAAGATGGGGCGCATGGGCGAGACCAAGATCGGCGAGGACGGCGAGGCGGTGATGGGCGAGCCCTTCACCTTCGACAAGTCGAACGTCGAGAAATACGCCAAGATCTTCTGAAGATCGGACCCGGGTGAATGGCGCGCGCCCAGCCCGTCTCCCCTTGCGGGTATCGTCCACTCCACTGGAGTGGACTGGGTGCTCCAAAGGGCGGATGAGGGGAGAGATGCAATCTTGCAGAGTCCGCTCTGACACCCCTCATCCGTCATTGCGTTCGCAATGCCACCTTCTCCCGCAAGGGGAGAAGGCCTGTCGCGCCTCATTCGGGATGGCAGCGTTTCCTTGCCGGACTGTTTCATGACCTCCACTCCCCTGCTTTCCCTTTCCGGCGTCTCCAAGCGTTTTCCCGGCGTGAGGGCGCTGCATGACGTCAAGCTCGCCCTCCATCCCGGGGAGGTCACGGCGCTGCTCGGGGAGAACGGTGCCGGCAAGTCCACCATCGTGAAGATCCTCACCGGCATCTACACGCCGGACGAGGGCGAACTACGGGTGGGCGGGCAGGCGGTGCATTTTTCGAGCCCGCGTGACGCCTGGGCGGCCGGCATCACCGCCATCCACCAGGAAACCATCATGTTCGACGAGCTCTCGGTCGCCGAGAACGTCTTCATGGGCCATATGCCGAAGGGGGCCGGCGGGCTGGTGGACTGGAGCAGCGTGCATGCCCGCACGCGCGACCTGCTGAAGCGGCTCGATGCCGACATCGATCCGGGCGAGCCGCTGAAGGCCCTGAGCGTGGCCCAGAAACATCTGGTCGAGATCGCCCGCGCGCTATCCCATGAGGCGCGCATCGTCATCATGGACGAGCCGACGGCGGCGCTCTCGGCCCGCGAGATCGACGATCTCTTCCGCATCATCGACCAGCTCAAGGCCGAGGGACGGGCTATCCTGTTCATCAGCCACAAATTCGAGGAGATCTTCCGCGTCGCCGACCGCTGGCTCTGCCTGCGCGACGGCGAATATGTCGGCGATGGCGCGATCAGCGAGGCGACCCCGGCGCAACTCGTCCGCCTGATGGTCGGCCGTTCGATCGACCAGGTCTTTCCCAAACGCGAGGTGCCGATCGGCGAGGTGGCGCTCGAGGTGAGGGACCTCGCCAATGACAGCGAGTTCGCCGAGATCTCCTTCACGCTGCGTCAGGGCGAGATCCTCGGCCTTTACGGGCTGGTCGGCGCCGGCCGGTCCGAAGCGATGCAGGCGGTGTTCGGGCTTTCCCGGCTCGACAAGGGCGAGATCCTCGTGCGCGGCAAGGCGCTTGCGATCAGAAGCCCCGCCGATGCCATCGCCGCCGGCATCGCCTATGTGCCGGAGGACCGTCAGATCCAGGGCGCGGTGCTGCCCTTCGGCGTGCGCGAGAACACCACATTGGCGAGCCTGATGCGCCATGCCCGCCTCGGCTTCCTCAGCCTGCGCTCGGAGATCGCCGATACGCGCCGGCTCGGTACAAGGCTGGCGGTGAAGGCCGCCTCCTGGGACCAGAAACTGCAGGAACTCTCCGGCGGCAACCAGCAGAAGGTGGTGATCGCCAAATGGCTCGCCACCAATCCCAAGGTCATCATCCTGGACGAGCCGACCAAGGGTATCGACGTCGGCTCCAAGGCCGCCGTGCACGATTTCATGGTGGATCTGGCCGCCGAGGGCCTTGCCGTGGTGCTGATCTCCTCCGAGCTGCCGGAAGTGATGGGCATGTCCGACCGCATCCTGGTGATGCATGAGGGGCGCATCGTGAAGGAATTCGCGCGCGCCGAAATGGACGCCGCCGCCATCGTCACGGCAGCCACGGGAGGGCATGCATGAAAACCTTGTGGCGCCGCTATGCCCGCGAGATCATCCTTGCTCTCATCGTGGCCGGCATGGTCCTCGCCATCGGCATGAGGGCGCCGGTCTTCCTGAGCGCCGACAGCCTGATGGGCGTGCTCAAGGATACCGCCATCCTCGCCATGCTGGCCTTGGCGCAGATGACGGTGATCCTCATTCGCGGCATCGATCTGTCGGTGGCGGCCAATCTCGCGCTCAGCGGCATGGTCGCCGCGCTCTTTTCGATTGCAGCGCCCGATCTGCCGATCGGCCTGGTCATCCTCGTCGCCATCGCCGTCGGCACCTTCTTCGGTTTCCTCAACGGCGTGTTCATCGCCTTGGTCGGCATTCCCTCCATCGTGGTGACGCTCGGCACGCTCGCCATCTATCGCGGCCTCGTCTTCATCGTCTCGGGCGGCAAGTGGATCAGCTCCGACAAGATGACCCCGGCCTTCCTGAACTTTCCGCATGCCACCTTTCTCGGGCTGTCGAGCCTGGTCTGGTTTGCCATCGCGGTGGCGGTGGCGATGGCTCTCTTCCTCGGGCGCACCACCATCGGCCGCGGGCTCTACGCGGTGGGCGGCAACCCGGTGGCGGCGCGCTATTGCGGCATCGATCTCGCCCGCCAGCAATTGCTGGTCTTCACGCTCTCGGGCGCGGTGTCCGGGCTGTGCGGCTATCTATGGGTGGCGCGTTTCGGCATTGCCTATACGGAAATCGCGCTCGGCTATGAGCTCAGCGTGATCGCGGCCTGCGTGATCGGCGGCGTCTCGATCGGCGGCGGCATCGGCTCGGTCAGCGGCGCCTTGCTCGGGGCGCTGTTCCTGGGCGTGGTGGTCAACGCCCTGCCGGTGATCAATGTCTCGCCTTTCTGGCAGATGGCGATCTCCGGCGCAGTGATCCTGGCAGCCGTGGTGGTCAATGCCCGGGCCGAGCGCAAGGGCGGCAAGCTGATCCTGCCCGAGGCGCGCCGGCGCGCCGCCGCCAGAGAAGGGGCCCGGTGATGACGGACACTGCCCGCTATCAGGTGCTCGACCGCGCACCCCGCGCACTGGCGGATCGCCTGCTGCGCTGGGAGACCATTCTCTGCCTGCTGCTGGCGGCGGTGATCGTGGTCAACGCGCTGGGCTCGCCCTATTTCCTCGATCTCTACAATCTCTCCGACATGACCCAGAACTTCTCGGAGAAGGCGATCATCGCCCTCGGCATGGCGCTCCTGATCCTGACCCGGGAGATCGACCTGTCCGTGGCCGCCATCGTGGCGCTGGCTTCGCTCGCCATCGGCTATGGGGCGCAGGCTGGCTACGGGCCGGGCGTGCTGATCGCCATCGGCCTTGGCGTCGGCATCATCTGCGGCGCTTTCAACGGCTGGCTGGTCACCGGCTTCGGCCTGCCTTCGATCGTGGTCACCATCGGCACGATGTCGCTTTATCGCGGCATTGCCCAGGTCGTGCTGGGGGACCAGGCGATCACCACCTATCCGGAGGAATACACCAATCTCGCCCAGCTCTACATCATCCAGGAACCGCCGCTCTATCTCGCCTTCATCCTCTTCCTGGCCCTGGCCGTGCTGTTCACCGTCGTGGTGCATTACACCGTGTGGGGGCGCATGCTCTATGCCATCGGCAACAATCCGGTGGCGGCACGCTTCTCGGGCATCCCGGTCAATCGCATCCGCTTCCTCATCTTCGTGCTGACGGGCCTGCTCGCCGGGCTGGCCTCGGCTTTGCTCACCGCCCGCATCGGCTCGACCCGGCCCAATATCGCGCTGGGCTGGGAGCTCGAAGTGGTGACCATGGTGGTGCTCGGCGGCATCTCGATCGCCGGCGGCTCGGGCACCATGCCGGGCGTGGTGATCGCCGTCTTCGTGCTCGGCCTCACCACCTTCGGCCTGACGCTGATCAATGTTCCCGGCATCGTCATCGCCGTCATTCTCGGCGTCCTGCTGGTGGCGGCGATCGCCCTGCCCATCATCGTGCGGCGAATCCTCGGGCTGCGGGTCTAGCGCCGGGCTTTCGAAGCCGTGTCGGTTGACAGGTGAGGTAGAAAGGTAGAAATTTAGGAATCTTTCTAGAACGGGGGTTGTGATGAGCCTCAACATCAAGGACCCCGAGGCCTATCGGCTGGCGCAGGCCATTTCCCGTGCCACGGGCGAGAACATGACGCGCGTGGTCATCGAGGCCCTGCGCGACAGCCTTGCCAGGATCGAACAGCGCAAGGCCAAGGCAAGCGTCGCCGAGTTGCTGGCCATCGCCGATCGGGCCGCCCTGCATGTGCGGCAACCCTATGCCGATCATGCCGACCTGCTCTACGACGAAAAAGGCCTGCCGAAATGATCCTCGACACCTCGGCCGTCGTCGCCATTCTCTATCGCGAACCGGAAGCGGCGGCCTATGTCCGGCTCATTCACGACGCAGATATCTGCCGCATTAGCGTGGCGAGTTACGTCGAATTGTCGATGATCATCGAAAACCAGCTCGGCTCCGAAGGAATGCGGCAGGCGGAGGCTTTTTTTCGTCGCGCCGGCATCGTCGTCGAACCGGTTACGATCGACCAAGGGGAACTGGCCCGCCAGGCCTTTCTCGACTTCGGCAGGGGTCGTCACAAGGCCGGCCTGAATTTCGGGGACTGCTTTTCCTACGCCTTGGCCAAGGCCATGGGCGAGCCGCTCCTGTTCAAGGGCGATGATTTCAGCCAGACGGATATCGGCATCGCCTGACGGGGCGGTTTGATGTCCTGCCCCGCACGAAACAGTTTCGCATCGCTTGACAAGATCTCGCCATAATGGCGTTTTTTCAGAACTCTCTGTCTTGCTTCGATGTGATCACATTTCGTTTCTTGCTGCCGCGCTGGGGTTGCGCGCAAGAAAAAGTCGCGCTGACGCTTTTATATGCTTGTCCCCAGCTTGGAATTATGCCATGTCAGCCATCCATATTAGGACAGCCATGCTGTCCCATTATGGATGCTGCCGCCTCCCGCGGCAGCCCGCGGACCAGCCGAAGATGGCCCACAGGCCCGGCTTGGCCGTATGGCAAGAACGCCACATTCGCGTTTCAGCGCGAAGCGGTGCACAATTGAGTGACAGCTTTCACAATCCGGCGGCATAGTCGCGGCCCGACCCTTGCATGGGCAGGCGATGAGCGGGCGGGTGTGTGGGTTGACGGCAAACAGGTGATTGAGGCGAAGAGGAAACAGGCGATGAGCGCGATCTTCCAACACGGACAGCAGACGGTTTCGGCAGCGGCGATAGACGCTGCGACGAAAACGAATGCCACCGTGACGAAAGATCCCAAAGCGACGCGTGCGCCCGTCCTGCGCGACCCCGACCTGCCGCAGGCCCAGGGCCTCTATGATCCGGCCAATGAGAAGGATGCCTGCGGCGTCGGCTTCATCGCCGACATGAAGAACCGCAAGAGCCACAAGATCATCAGCCAGGCGCTGCAGATCCTGCACAATCTCGACCATCGCGGCGCTGTCGGCGCCGATCCGAAGGCGGGTGACGGCTGCGGCATGCTGGTGCAGATCCCGCACGATTTCTTCGCCGCCGAATGCGCCAATCTCGGCTTCGAACTGCCGGCGCCCGGCGATTACGCCGTCGGCTTCTTCTTCCTGCCGCGCAACGAGGAAGGCCGCGTGCATGCCATGCGCGTGGTGGAGAAAGTCGTGGCCGAGGAAGGCGAGGTGTTCCTTGGCTGGCGCGCCGTGCCCGTGGACAATTCGGGCCTGGGCGAAAGCGTGCTGCCGACCGAGCCGATCCACATGCAGGCCTTCATCGGCCGCTCGCCCGCCACGCCCGACCAGGACGAGTTCGAGCGCCGTCTCTTCATCATCCGCAAGGTGATCTCCAACGTCATCTACAACGATGTCGAGCGCCGGCCGGTGACGGCGGGTTTCTATCCCGTCTCCGTCTCGAGCCGCACCATCACCTACAAGGGCATGCTGCTCGCCACCCAGCTCGGCGACTATTTCAAGGACCTCACCGACGAGCGCTTCCAGAGCGCCATCGCCCTGGTGCATCAGCGCTTCTCGACCAACACCTTCCCGAGCTGGACGCTGGCCCACCCCTATCGCATGGTCGCGCATAATGGCGAAATCAACACGCTGCGCGGCAATGTGAACTGGATGGCGGCGCGCCAGGCCTCGGTCGACTCCGAGCTGTTCGGCAACGACATCTCCAAGCTGTGGCCGATCTCCTATGAGGGCCAGTCCGACACGGCCTGCTTCGACAACGCGCTCGAATTCCTGGTGCAGGGCGGCTATTCGCTCGCCCATGCCATGATGATGCTGATCCCCGAGGCCTGGGCAGGCAATCCGCTGATGTCCGAGGACCGGCGCGCCTTCTACGAATATCACGCCGCGCTGATGGAGCCCTGGGATGGGCCGGCTGCCGTGGTCTTCACCGATGGCCGCCAGATCGGGGCCACGCTCGACCGCAACGGCCTCAGGCCCGCCCGCTATCTCGTCACCAAGGACGGGCTCGTCGTGCTCGCCTCCGAATTCGGCGTGCTGCCGATCCCCGAGGCCGACATCGTCGAGAAGTGGCGCCTGCAGCCCGGCAAGATGCTGCTGATCGACCTGGAGGAAGGCCGCATCGTCTCCGACGACGAGATGAAGACCTCGCTCGCCACCGCCAATCCCTATCGCGACTGGCTCAAGCGCACCCAGATCGTGCTGGAGGACCTGCGCCCGGTCGAGGCGCGCGCCTCGCGCACCGACGTGTCGCTGCTCGATCGCCAGCAGGTCTTCGGCTACACCCAGGAAGACATCAAGCTCCTGCTGCCGCCGATGGCGACCACCGGCCAGGAGGCCGTGGGCTCGATGGGCACGGATACGCCGATCTCGGCGCTCTCCGACAAGTCCAAGCTGCTCTACACCTATTTCAAGCAGAACTTCGCCCAGGTCACCAACCCGCCGATCGATCCGATCCGCGAGGAACTGGTGATGAGCCTGGTGTCCTTCATCGGCCCGCGTCCGAACATCCTCGACCTCGAAGGCACGTCCCGCAAGAAGCGCCTGGAAGTGCGCCAGCCCATCCTCACCAACGAGGATCTGGAGAAGATCCGCTGCATCGGCCATGTCGAGGAGCGTTTCGACACCAAGACGCTCGACATGACCTATCCGGCCATCCAGGGCGCCGAGGGCATGCGCGGTTCGCTCGAGCGGCTCTGCGAGCGCGCCGAGGCGGCGGTGCATGGCGGCTACAACATCATCATCCTGTCGGACCGCCAGACCGGCCCGGACCGCATTCCGATCCCGGCCCTGCTGGCGACGGCGGCGGTGCATCATCATCTCATCCGCAAGGGGCTGCGCACCGCGGCTGGCCTGGTGGTGGAGACCGGCGAAGCCCGCGAGATCCACCATTTCTGCTGCCTCGCCGGCTATGGCGCCGAGGCGATCAACCCCTATCTCGCCTTCGAGACGCTGGCCACGCTGCACGCCCAGCTCGAATTCCCCGAGGAAGTCGACGAGTACGAGGTGGTCAAGCGCTACATCAAGTCGATCGGCAAGGGCATCCTGAAGGTGATGTCCAAGATGGGCATCTCGACCTACCAGTCCTATTGCGGCGCGCAGATCTTCGACGCGATCGGCCTCAGCTCGGCCTTCGTCGACGAATTCTTCTTCGGCACCGCCACGATGATCGAGGGGGTCGGCCTCGATGAGGTCGCCGCCGAGGCCGTGGCGCGCCACAGGGATGCCTTCTCGGACGCGCCGATCTATCGCAATGCGCTCGATGTCGGCGGTGAATATGCCTACCGCATCCGCGGCGAGGACCATGTCTGGACGCCGGACAGCGTGGCCACGCTGCAGCATGCCGTGCGCGCCAATGCCCAGGACCGGTACCGCGATTTCGCCACTGCCGTGAATCAGCAGAACGGTCAGCTTCAGACCATCCGCGGCCTGTTCCGCATCAAGACGGCAAGCGAACGCGGCATGGCCCCGGTGCCGCTGGCGGAGGTCGAACCCGCCAGCGAACTGGTGAAGCGCTTCGCCACCGGCGCGATGTCCTTCGGCTCGATCTCCCGCGAGGCCCATGAGTCGCTCGCCATCGCCATGAACGCCATCGGCGGAAAGTCCAACACCGGCGAGGGCGGCGAGGAGGCCGAGCGCTTCAAGACCCTGCCGGACGGGCGCTCCAAGCGCTCGGCCATCAAGCAGGTCGCCTCCGGCCGCTTCGGCGTCACCGCCGAATATCTGGTCAATGCCGACATGATGCAGATCAAGGTCGCGCAGGGTGCCAAGCCCGGCGAAGGCGGGCAGCTGCCGGGCCACAAGGTCGATGCCGTCATCGCCAAGGTGCGCCACTCGACCCCCGGCGTCGGCCTGATCTCACCGCCGCCGCATCACGACATCTATTCGATCGAGGACCTGGCGCAGCTGATCTTCGATCTGAAGAACGTCAATCCGGCGGCGGATGTCTCGGTCAAGCTGGTCTCGGAAGTCGGCGTCGGCACCGTTGCCGCTGGCGTCGCCAAGGCGCGCGCCGACCACATCACCATCTCCGGCTTCGAAGGCGGCACCGGCGCTTCGCCGCTGACCTCGATCAAGCATGCCGGCAGCCCCTGGGAGACGGGCCTGGCCGAGACCCAGCAGACGCTGGTGCTCAACCGCCTGCGCTCGCGCGTCAGGCTGCAGGTCGATGGCGGTCTGCGCACGGGCCGCGACGTCGTCATCGGCGCGCTGCTCGGGGCCGACGAATTCGGCTTCTCCACCGCACCGCTGATCGCGGCCGGCTGCATCATGATGCGCAAATGCCACCTCAACACCTGCCCGGTGGGCGTGGCGACGCAGGATCCCGTGCTGCGCAAGCGCTTCAAGGGCACGCCCGAGCACATCATCAACTATTTCTTCTTCGTGGCCGAGGAAGTGCGCGAATTGATGGCCGAGCTCGGCTTCCGCAAGCTCGACGATCTGATCGGCCGCTCCGACCTGCTCGACAAGCAGGACGCGATCGACCACTGGAAGGCCAAGGGGCTCGACTTCACCAAGCTCTTCCACAAGGTGGACGTGCCGGCCAATGTCGGCATCCGCCACGAGGAGAAGCAGAAGCACCCGATCGACAGCGTGCTCGACCGCAGCTTCATCGCCGAGGCGGCGCCGGCGCTCGATTACGGCCGCGAGGTCACCATCGAGGGCAAGATCACCAATGTCGACCGCACGGCCGGCGCCATGCTCTCGGGCGAGGTCGCCTCGCGCTACGGCTATGAAGGCCTGCCCGACGGCACCATCAAGGTGAACCTGACCGGCACGGCCGGCCAGAGCTTCGGTTCCTTCCTGGCGGCCGGCATCGACTTGACACTGGTGGGCCAGGCCAACGATTATGTCGGCAAAGGCCTGTCCGGCGGCCGCATCATCATCAAGCCGAGCGAAGAGACGCAGGCCGTGCCGGAGAAGTCGATCATCGTCGGCAATACCGTGCTCTACGGCGCCATCGCGGGCGAGTGCTATTTTCGTGGCGTGGCGGGCGAGCGTTTCGCGGTGCGCAATTCGGGCGCTGCAGCGGTGGTGGAAGGCACCGGCGACCATGGCTGCGAATACATGACCGGCGGCGTGGTGGTCGTGCTCGGCCAGACGGGCCGTAACTTCGCGGCCGGCATGTCCGGCGGCGTCGCCTATGTCTATGACGAGGACCAGAGCTTCGCCAAACGCTGCAACCTCTCCATGGTCGACCTCGAGCCGGTGGAAGAGGAAGAGGATTTGATGGAGCGCCTGCACCATCATGGCGGCGACCTCGAGTTCAAGGGCCGCATCGACGTATCCGGCGACATGGGCCGCTACGACGAGGAACGCCTGCGCAAGATGATCGAGAACCACCTGCATTACACGGGCTCGACGCTTGCCAAGACCATGCTGGACGATTGGGCCACCTATCGCACCCGCTTCGTCAAGGTGATGCCGGTCGAATATCGCCGCGCCCTGCGCGAGATGGAAAAAGCCCGCACCATGATGGCGGCGGAGTGAGAAAGGGGCGGGGCGCACACTAAGGTTTGCGCCGCCCCTCACCCTTACCCTCTCTCCGCAAGAGCGGGGCGAGGGGTTGGCAAGCGTCGTGCGAGACGATGAACGGGCGGAATGAGACGCCACGCTGAAGTCCCCTCGCCCCGCTCTTGCGGGGAGAGGTAAGGTGAGGGGCAGCGCGACGTTCTCGGCAGGGCTCGATAAAAACATTTTGGGAACTGATATGGGCAAGGCAACAGGATTTCTCGAGATCGATCGGCAGGACCAGAAGTATCTTCCGGCCGCCGACCGCATCCGCCACTACCGCGAATTCACCCTTCCGCTCGACGACAAGGATGTCGGCAAGCAGGCGGCGCGCTGCATGGATTGCGGCGTGCCCTATTGCCACGGCCCGACGGGCTGCCCGGTGAACAACCAGATCCCGGACTGGAACGACCTCGTCTATCACGACGACTGGGAGGAGGCGGCGCGCAACCTGCACACCACCAACAACTTCCCCGAATTCACCGGCCGCATCTGCCCGGCGCCTTGTGAGGAGGCCTGCACGCTCAACCTCGAGGACATGCCGGTCACCATCAAGACCATCGAGCAGTCGATCGCCGACAAGGCCTGGGCCATGGGCTGGATCCAGCCCGAGATCGCCAAGGTGAAGACCGGCAAGAAGGTTGCCGTCGTCGGCTCCGGCCCTGCCGGCCTGGCGGCCGCGCAGCAGCTCGCCCGGGCCGGCCATGACGTGCATGTCTATGAACGCGAGCCCGCCGCCGGCGGCCTGTTGCGCTACGGCATTCCCGACTTCAAGATGGAAAAGCACCACATCGATCGGCGCGTGCGCCAGATGGAGGCCGAGGGCGTCACCTTCCACTATGGCGTCAATATCGGCGTGACCATGAGCTTCGCCGATCTCAAATCCGGCCATGACGCCGTGCTGATGGCAGGCGGCGCCGAGACCCCGCGCGATCCGGCCTTACCGGGCGCCGAGCTCGAGGGCGTGCATTTCGCCATGCCCTATCTGGTGCAGAGCAATCGCCGCGTCGGCGGCGAGGACATTTCCAGGGAAGAACCGCTCCTGACCACCGGCAAGCATGTCGTGGTGATCGGCGGCGGCGACACAGCCTCGGACTGCGTCGGTACCTCCTTCCGCCAGGGCGCCATCTCGGTGACGCAGCTCGACATCCGGCCGCGTCCGCCCGAGAAGGAGGACAAGCTGGCGATCTGGCCCTACTGGCCGACCAAGATGCGCACCTCCTCCTCGCAGGCCGAAGGCGCCGAGCGCGAGTTCCAGGCGGTCACGCTCGGTATCGTCGGCAAGAACGGCCGGGTCACCGGCGTGAAGATCGCCCGCGCCGATGAAAAGCGCCGGCCGATCGAGGGCACGGAGACCGTGCTCAGGGCCGATGCGGTGTTCATCGCCCTCGGCTTCACCGGCCCGGTCAAGGCGGGCATGATCGACCAGTCGGGCGTCGAGCTCGACAAGCGTGGCAATGTCGCGGCTACCGACCGGGATTATCGCACCTCGATGGACAAGGTCTATGCCGCCGGCGACATGCGCCGCGGCCAGTCGCTGGTGGTCTGGGCCATCCGCGAGGGCCGCCAGGCTGCGCGTGCCATCGACGAGGCGCTGATGGGCGCGACGACGCTGCCGCGCTGAGCTGGAGAGGCCGACGACCACTGCTATCAAGGTGTTCGAAGCCATGTTCTGTCGCAGATCGATCCGCGACAGAACATCGTCAAATCCGTCCTCGATGTCCCCGTTTTTCCCGGGAGAGGTACGGTGAGGGGCAGCACAACCCTGCATAATTCGACAAAGTTCAGGCGCCGTGCAAACACGCGCCCTGCTCTCCCATCACCTATTTTGACGTCTTCATTCAAAGTGATGATGAGTGCCGGCGGATGCTTGTAGGGGCGGGAGCAAGGCACGTAGAAAGGGAAAGTCCGAGGTTCCCGCCATGCTCTCCCTCACCACCATTCTCGCCTTCACCGCCATCGCCGTCGGCATGGTGCTGACGCCCGGCCCCAACATGGCCTATCTCGTCTCGCGCTCGATCTGCCAGGGGCGTATCGCCGGGCTGATTTCGCTTGTGGGTGTCGTCACCGGCTTCGTGATCTACATGCTGCTGGCCGCATTCGGCATCACGGCCCTGCTGTTCGCTGTGCCCTACGCCTATGACGCCCTGCGCATTGCCGGCGCGGCCTATCTTGCCTGGATGGCCTGGCAGGCGCTGAAGCCGGGCGGCCGTTCACCCTTCGAGGTTCGTGCGCTCAAGCCGGATTCGGTACGGCGGCTCTACGGCATGGGCCTGTTCACCAGCCTGCTCAATCCCAAGGTCGCGGCCCTCTATCTTTCGCTGCTGCCGCAATTCGTCGATCATTCCGGATTCGTGCTCGGCCAGACCCTGCAGCTCGGCGCCATCCAGATCCTGGTCAGCGCCTTCTTCAATGCCTGCTTCGTCATGATGGCGGGCACGATTTCGGCCTTTCTCGCTGGCCGGCCGCTGTGGACGTCGGTGCAACGCTGGCTGATGGGCACGGTGCTGATGGGCCTCGCGGCTCGCATGGCGCTCGACACCGCGCGGCGGTGAGGGGCAATGCGCTCTCTTCAGGGCATGGCCTGGGCGGGCCAGCGGAAGTCGTCGGCGCGGCCTTCGCGCGGAGGCAGGCTTTCACCCTGTCCCAGCACCTTGGCGACGCTGGGGTCGGCGCCGCCCGGTTTGGGAGTGCCGCCGCCGAGCAACTGGCCGCCGGGCGCGGTTTCATAGGCGTCGAGCGGCAGGACCGGGCCATATTCAGGTTTTTCGGCCGGTGAATCACCGGAAGTTTCGGATGTGGGTTCGGCGACCGGTGCGGTCGCGACCATCGGTGCCGGCGGCGCCTCGCCGAGCAGGCGTCTCAGGTCGCTCTCGAGGAAATGCGCTGCCAGCTTGGCGCCTTCATCGGAGAAATGCACGCCGTCGGCCTTACGCAGGCGCGCCGGCTGGCCATCCAGCCCGGTGCCGCTGGCGGCATAGGATCCGTCCGAATTGACGAAGCCGTCCCAGATGTCGACATAGATGCCGCCCGCTGCGGTGACTTGGCTGCGATAGAGGCTGTTGAAGCGCACCATGGCGGCGCTCAGCGCGTCGCTGCGCATCGGCGGTAGGCCAACCCAGAAGATCTTGACGCCGCGGGCTTTCAGGGGCGCGATCAGCGCATCGATGCGTTTGCGATAGGCGGCCTCCCATTCGTCCGATTCCGGGTCGAGACGGGTGCCGTTCTCCCGGATGGTCTGGCGGTCGTTGGAACCGATCAGGATCACCACGGCATCGATCTGGGCGTTGGCGGCGAGGAGGTCGGCGACGCCCTTGTTCCAGTCGTAGAAATCGTTGCGCACCAGGCCGCTATCGGCCTTGGCATTGCGGACGATGGCGATATCGGGCCGGTCATCCAGGACATCCGTCAGCCCGGCGGCGAGCTGGTCCGCCATGGAATCGCCGATGACATGCACGAAGGAGGAAGGCGGCACGGCCGGTGCCGGCGCGACCTTGGCCGGCTTGGGCATGGCAAAGGGCGAGGCGCGGACCTTGGTGCGGCGGGCTGGGGCCGGCCGAGCATTCTGCTGGCGCACCCTGTTCTGCATTTCCTGATATTGGCGCAGGGCTTCGCCGGGCGTGTCTCCGCCGTCGCGGGCCATGACGTGGCGCTGCGACAGCACGATGGCCGCCAGCACGAACAGAGCGATCAGGAGGAGGCGCTGCTTCAAGGCCGGTCTCCGGTTTCGCGTGGGGGCGGGTCTTCAGAGCCGCCTCTTGTCGCCCACCCGGAGGGCGCCGCGACATCAGGCTGGTCCGGCGACCAGCCCCCCCGCACGGGTGCCCACCCTAACACGCATCAGGGCGTGGCGCTCAATTTCTGCAACACGGCCGGGGTTGGATAGCCGTCTGCCACCAGCCCCGCCTTGGCCTGCCAGGTGCGCAAGGCCGCCCTCGCCGCCGGCCCGATCTTGCCGTCGATCGTCTCGATGGGATAGCCGAGCGCCTTCAGCTTTTTCTGCATCGCCGTGATCTGCGCGCGATTGAGCGTGGTCTCCTGGGCCGGCCAGCGGCCTTGCAGCGAGGCGATGCCGCGGATGCGGTCGGCGAGCAGGCCGACCGACAGCGTGTAGGAATCGGAGATGTTGTAGGTCTTGATCGCCCAATAGTTCTGGAAGGTCAGAAAGGCCGGTCCCTTGGCTCCGGCCGGCAGGAACAGCCAGGCCTTGCCGTCCTCCGGCAGCGGCTTGCCGTCGACCCTGGCGACGCCGAGCTTGGCCCAGGCGGCGACGGGGCCGCCGTCATGGGCATTGATGGCGGTGAAATCGAACCTGGCCGGCAGCTTCACCTCATAGCCCCAGCGCTTGCCGGCATCCCAGTCGTGCAGCTTGAGGTAGTTGGCGATCGAGCCGATCACGTCGGGTTCCTCGTTCCAGATGTCGCGCTTGCCGTCGCCATCCATGTCGACCGCATATTTCAGGAAGCTGGAGGGCATGAACTGCACCTGGCCCAAGGCGCCTGCCCAGGAACCGGTCATGCCGCGCGGCGTGATGTCGTGCTCCTGCAGGATCCTGAGTGCGTCGATCAATTCGTCGCGGAAGAGCTCGGGGCGCTTGGCCGTGCAGCAGGCCAGCGTGGTGAGCGAGCGGATGGTGTCGGAATTGCCCGGCGAGGCGCCGTAATTGCTCTCCAGCGACCAGATGGCGAGAATGACATAGCGATCAACACCGTAGCGTTCCTCGGCCTTGTCGAGCCATGATTTCCAGCGCTGCGCCATCGCCTTGCCCTGGGCGATGCGGTCGGCGCTCAGGCGGCTCTCGACATAGGCGCGGATGGTCTGGTTGAATTCGGGCTGGGTGCCCGCCAGCGAAACGACCTTGGGGTCGACGCCGAGACCGGCAAAGGCGGCATCGAAGGTCTCGCGGGAAATGCCGGCCTTCTCGGCCCGCGGCCATAGCGCGGTGACGAAGTTCAGATAGCTGTCGGCGTGGGCCGGGGAGGCCAGGGCGAGAGAGGCGAGAAGGCCTCCGAGACAGGCGAGGCGTGCCAACCTCGTACCCTCACCCCGATGGGGAGGGGCGAGGCGAAGCCTCGGGTGAATTGACGCTCCGCTTTGTAGAGGTGCCACATGGAGCTTTCTTTCCCTTGCCAGGAAAGCCGCTCCGCCCCCGCCCTTCGGGCTGCCCCTCCTCATCGGAGGGAAGGTAAAGTATCGCGCCATGCTTGCAACGAGGCTTGAAGGCTTGGCTGGCATGGGCGCGTTCCCGAATCCTGATTCTCTTTACCGATTCTGTGATAAACACCGCCGCGAGACAAATCATGACGAGGCAGGTTTGAAGCAAGGTGATGCCATGGTGAAGGCGGCGCAGCAATCGGCCCTGCGCACCATCGCGACTGAAAGGGCCGGTCTCGAAGCGCTGGCAGAGGCGATCGAAGGCGATCTCGGCCCCGTGTTCAGCGCCTGCATCGAACGCTTTTCCCGCCTCAAGGGCCGCGTCATCGTCACCGGCATGGGCAAGTCGGGCCATATCGGCAAGAAGATCGCCGCGACCTTCGCCTCGACCGGCACGCCGGCCTTCTTCGTGCATCCGAGCGAGGCCAGCCATGGCGATCTCGGCATGATCACCGCCGACGACGCCGTCATCGCCCTGTCCTGGTCGGGGGAGACGCGCGAACTCGGCGATATCATCGACTATGCCACCCGCTTCAACGTGCCCCTGGTCGCAGTGACCTCGGTGGCGAACTCCACCCTGGCCAAGGCGGCGGACCTGCCCCTGGTCCTGCCCCAGGCCAAGGAAGCCTGTCCCAACGGCCAGGCGCCGACCACCTCGTCCATGATGATCCTGGCGCTGGGCGATGCCCTGGCCATGGCCATGCTCGAATCGCGTGGTTTCACCGCCGCCGATTTTCGTGTCTTCCATCCCGGCGGCAAGCTCGGCGCCTCGCTCAAATTCGTGCGGGACGTCATGCGCACCGGCGATGCGGTGCCGCTGGTCACCGAGGGCACGCTGATGTCGGAAGCCATTCTGGTGATGTCGAGGAAGGGCGTCGGCAGCGTCGGTGTCCTCGATGCGTCGGGCATGCTGATCGGCATCGCCACGGACGGCGATCTGAGGCGCCATATGAGCGACGACCTGATGACGCGGCGGGTCGACGACATCATGACGCGCACGCCCAAGGTCATCCGTCCCGACGCCCTGGTCAGCGAAGCCATGGAGGTGATGGACACGAGGCGTATCGCCGTGCTGTTCGCCGTGGAAGGCGGTCGGCCCATGGGGGTCGTCCACATGCTCGACCTGTTGAATATCGGCGTCGTGTGAGCAATGCCCCGCCCCTGTGCCTGACGGTCGAGAACCTCGCCTGCGAGCGGGGCGGACGGCTCGTGTTCGAAGCCGTCGGCTTTTCCGCCGGTGCCGGTGACCTCGTGGCGGTGACGGGCCGTAACGGCGCCGGCAAATCCAGCCTGCTCAGGGTGATCGCCGGTCTGGTGCCGCGCCGGGAAGGGGCGATCCGCCTGGATGGCGGCGACGCCGAAAAGAGGCCTGCCGAGCACATGCATTATTGCGGCCACGCCGATGCCTTGAAACCCTCCCTCAGCGTGCGCGAGAATCTGAGCTTCTGGCGTGCCTATTACGGCGATGCCGACCGGTCGATCGAGGATGCGCTCGATCTCTTCGCCATCGAGCACCTCATCGACCTGCCGGCGGCCTATCTGTCGGCCGGCCAGAAGCGACGGCTCAGCCTATGCCGGCTGCTGGTGTCCCGGCGCCCGGTCTGGCTGCTGGACGAGCCGACATCGGCGCTCGATACCGCCACCCAGGCCCGTCTTGCCGAACTGATGGGCGAGCATCTCGCCGGCGGCGGGCTGATCCTGGCCGCCACCCATGGCGACCTCGGCCTGGCACCGAGCCTGGCCCTCACCATCGGTGCGCCATGAGCATCGTCCGAAAAGGGGGCTCCGGTTTTCGGAGGAAGCGATCCGACAACAAAAACTTGAAGCATCGGACTCGATTCCGAAATCTGGTGCGGTGCTCATGAGCGCGCTCGCAGCCCTGTTCATGCGCGAGCTGCGGCTGGCCATCCGGGCGGGCGGTGGCGCGCCGGTCGGCGTCATCTTCTTCCTGGCGGTGGTGACGGTGATTCCCTTCGGCGTCGGCCCGGACCTCAATCTGCTCGCGCGCATCGGCCCGGCCGTACTCTGGCTCGGCGCCCTTCTGGCGACGCTGCTCGGCCTCGACCGCCTGTTCCAGGCCGATCTGGACGACGGCTCGCTCGACCTCATCCACCTTGGCGGCACGCCCCTGGAGCTGGCGGTGGCGGTGAAGGCGCTGGCGCATTGGGTGACCACCGGCCTGCCGCTTGTGATCGCCACGCCGCTGCTCGGTCTGTTCGTCAACCTGCCCGGCAAGGGGCTTGGGGCCGTGACGCTGACGCTGCTGGCGGGCACGCCAGCGCTGACTTTCCTCGGCGCCATCGGCGCGGCGCTGACCGTGGCGCTCCGGCGCGGCGGCATGCTGATCTCCATCCTGATCCTGCCGCTCACCATCCCCGTGCTGATCTTCGGCGTGGCTGCTGCAACAGCCGCGATCACCGGCCCGATGCCCTTCCTGCCGCCCTTCCTGCTACTCTGCGCCATGACGCTGTTTTCCATCGTGCTCGGCACGGTGGCGGCGGCCTGGGCCCTGCGCTTCGGACTGGAGTGAGGTGATCTTCACCCTCCCCCTACAGGGGACGGTGAGGGAGTCCTACCGTATCAGCACCTCGCGCTTGAGCAGGGTTTCGAGCCAGTCCGCGAAGAGCTGCACCCGGCGCGAGAAATGCCGGCGATGCGGGAAGAGCAGCGTCATCGGCATGGGGGCGGCGCGATAATCCGGCATGACTTCGACGAGCTCGCCCGCCGCAATATGGCTCTTTACGTCATAGGCCGGGATCTGGATCAGGCCGAAACCTGCCAGGCAGCAGGCGATATAGGCCTCCGCGCCGTTGACGACCACCCGGCTGCGCACCGGACGCGTCTGAACCCCGGCCTGGCCCACCCATTCCCACGGCTCGACCCGGCCCGTGCTGGGGGAGGCGTAGTTGACGGCCAGATGCCCGTCGAGCTCCTGGGGACTGCGAGGCACGCCGTAACGCGCGAGATAGGCGGGGCTTGCCACGTTGATCAGGGGCAGCTCGCCGATGGCGCGGGCGATCAGCCCCGAATCGCTGAGCGGGCCGACGCGCAGGACGCAGTCGAGGCTGTCCTCGACCAGGTCGGCGGTCCGGTCCGTCACGCCGAGATCGACGTCGATCTCGGGATAGAGGTCGAGAAATTCGGCCAGGGCCGGTGCCACGATCAGCCGGCCGATACGTCCGGGCAGATCGACCCGCAGGCGCCCGGCCGGCCCCGCCGCGGCCTGGCGGAACAGGCTCTCGGTCTCCTCGAAATCACTGAGCAGGCGCAGGCAGCGCTCATAGAGGGCGAGGCCATCCTGGGTGGGGGCGACCTTGCGGGTGGTCCGGTGCAGCAGGCGCGCGCCCATGCGCGTTTCAAGTTCTTTGATGGCTGCAGAAACCGAGGGCCGCGGCATTCCCAGCATGTTGGCGGCACGCGTGAAGCTCGAACTGTCGACGACGCGGACGAAGATACGGAAGAGATCGATGCGGTCCACGGACTAATACCAGATTTGTAAAAGATTCTAACATGTCATGTTCGAATGGGCAGCTTTATATCGAAATCTAAGACGATAAGCTGACTTTCGGTAAAGGCTCACTCATCAATAGGGAGGCCCAGCATGGCCGATCACAGCATCAAGGGAAAAGTGGCGCTGATTGCGGGAGGCGCCAAGAATCTGGGTGGGCTCCTGGCCCGTGATCTGGCGGCGCAGGGCGCCAAGGCGGTCGCCATCCACTACAACAGCGCCGCCACCAAGGCTGCAGCCGACGAAACCGTTGCCGCCATCACTGCGGCCGGTGCCAAGGGCGTCGCCTTTCAGGGCGACCTGACCTCTGCCGGCGCTGTCGAGAAGCTGTTCGCCGATACGGTCGCGGCCGTCGGCCGGCCCGATATCGCCATCAACACCGTCGGCAAGGTGCTCAAGAAGCCTTTCGTCGAGATCACCGAGGCCGAATATGACGAGATGAGCGCGGTCAACTCGAAATCTGCCTTCTTCTTCCTCAAGGAGGCCGGCAGAAACGTCAATGACAATGGCAAGATCTGCACGCTCGTCACCTCGCTGCTCGGCGCCTACACGCCCTTCTATGCCGCCTATGCCGGCACCAAGGCGCCGGTGGAGCATTTCACCCGCGCAGCCTCCAAGGAGTTCGGCGAGCGCGGCATTTCGGTGACCGCCATCGGCCCCGGCCCAATGGATACGCCGTTCTTCTACCCGGCCGAGGGCGCCGATGCCGTCGCCTATCACAAGAGCGCGGCGGCCCTGTCGAAATTTTCCAAGACCGGCCTCACCGACATCGAGGACATCGTGCCCTATATCCGCTTCCTGGTCTCCGACGGCTGGTGGATGACCGGGCAGACCATTCTGGTGAACGGCGGCTACACCACCAAATAGGCATGAGTTTTCCCGGCGCCCGGAGGGATTTCCTCGCTCCATGGGGAAATCCTTCGCGCGCGGCTCTCGGATATTTGTGTTCCCTTCGTCATTGTTTCGCCGCGCGCGCGCAGGTAAAACAGAGGCATGTGGAAATACGCCAATCCCACCCTGTTCATGGGCCTTGCCGGCCGCCTCCTGCCCTGGCTGGCGGGAGCGACGGTGCTGCTGTTCGCCGCCGGTCTCTACGGTGCTGCCGTCGCGCCGGACGACTACCAGCAGGGCGCTACCGTGAAGATCATGTATATCCACGTGCCCTGCGCCTGGCTCGCCATGGCCGGCTGGGGCGCGATGTCGCTGTCGGCGCTGGGCGTGCTGGTCTGGCGCCATCCCCTGGCCGAGGTGGCGATGAAGGCGGCGATGCCGATCGGGGCGGCCTTCACCCTGCTGTGCCTGGTCACCGGCTCGCTCTGGGGCCAGCCGATGTGGGGCACCTGGTGGGTCTGGGATGCGCGCCTGACCTCGGTGCTGGTGCTGTTCCTGATGTATCTGGCACTTGCCGCGCTGTGGCACGCCATCGAGGATCCCGGCAAGGCCGCGCGGATCTCGGCCGTGCTGGTGCTGGTCGGGGCCGTCAACATTCCCATCATCAAGTTTTCGGTCGATTGGTGGAACACCCTGCATCAGGGCGCCTCGGTGTTCCGCATCGGCGGCTCCACCATCTATTCGTGGATGATGCTGTGGCCGCTGCTCGACATGGCGCTGGCCTTCACCCTGCTGTTCGTCACGCTGCATGTGATGGCGATGCGCAACGAGATCCTGCGCCGGCGCATCCGCACCATGCGCCTGATGGCGGCGGCCGGCGTCACGCCGGCCATGACCGCCTCGCTGCCGGCGGAGGCTTGAGATGGTGGTGTTCGGCATGGATCTCGGGCCGCATTGGGCCTTCATCGTCTGGGCCTATGGCCTGGCGGCGGCGGTGATCGCGACGCTGGTCGCCTGGGTGGTGCTGGATCACAAGGCCCAGCTCAAGACCCTGGCCGAGCTGGAAGCGCAGGGCCTGCGCCGCCGTTCGCGCCGGAATACCAATCGAGACGGGCAGACACCATGACCGACAGCCCTGTCTTGCCGCCGGCACCGCGCCGCCGAGCGCTGGTGTTCCTGCCCTTGATCGTCTTCGCGGCGCTTGCCGGCTTGTTCTTCTACCAACTCCGCGCCGGCGGCGACCCCTCGGCGCTGCCCTCCACCCTGATCGGCAAGCCGGCGCCGCAGATGAGCCTGCCGCCGCTCGCCGAACTCGTGCGGGACGGCAAGCCGCTTCCGGGTCTGGCCACCGGGGATCTCAAATCGGGCGGCGTCAGCGTGGTCAACATCTTTGCCTCCTGGTGCGGCCCCTGCCGGGACGAGCATCCGGTGCTGATGAAGCTCGCCGGCCTCGGCAAGGGACGCCTGGTCGCAATCAACTACAAGGACGACCCCGACAACGCCCGCCGCTATCTCGGCACCTTCGGCAATCCCTATGCGGCCGTGGGCGTCGACGTCAACGGCCGTTCCGCCATCGACTGGGGTGTCTATGGCGTGCCGGAGACCTTCGTGGTCAATGGCAGGGGTGAGATCGTCGACAAGATCGTCGGCCCCCTGAGCGAGGACAGCCTGAAGACCAGGCTGCTGCCGGCGATCGAGGCTGCCTCCAAATCCTGATCTCGATATTTGGGCCCGCAATGACCGACCGTTCCAAGCTTCCCTACCGCCCCTGCGCCGGCGCGGCGTTGTTCAATGCGCAAGGCAGGGTCTTCGTCGGGCGGCGCAAGCCGCGTACGGGCGGCGAACCGGGCAGCTTCGAATGGCAGATGCCGCAGGGCGGCATCGACGAGGGCGAGGATCCGCGCGAGGCCGCGATCCGCGAACTCTATGAAGAGACCAATGTTCGCTCGATCACCTTCCTAGCCGAAGCGCCGGACTGGTACTCCTACGACCTGCCGCCCGAGGCGGTCGGCGGTGGTTGGACGGCGCGATATCGTGGCCAGACCCAGAAATGGTTCGCCTTCCGCTTCACCGGTCCGGACAGCGAGATCGACGTGCTGCGGCCGGCCGGCGGCAAGCACAAGGCCGAGTTCGGGGACTGGCGCTGGGAGGACCTTGCCGCGTTGCCGGGCCTGATCGTCCCGTTCAAGCGCGGCGTCTATGCCGAAGTGGTGGCGGCCTTCCGCCATCTGGTGGCGTAATGGCCGAGATCAAACCCTATCGCCCCAATGTCGGCGTCGCCCTGTTCAATGCGGACGGGCTGGTGCTGGTGGGCCGGGCCGAAACCTCCGGACCGGAGCTGATCGTGCCGGGCTTCGAATGGCAATGCCCGCAAGGCGGCATCGACGAGGGCGAGGACATCGTCGCGGCGGCCAAGCGCGAGCTCTGGGAGGAGACCAATGTCCGCAGCGTCTCCGTGCTGGCGGTGACGGAGGAGTGGTGGCCCTACGACTTTCCGCCCTATGACGGGCCGCCGCACAAATTGTCGCCCTTTCGCGGCCAGAAGCAGCGCTGGGCCGCCTTGCGCTTCGAGGGCGATGACGGCGAGATCGATGTCGTGAATTTGCCGACCGGCGAGCCGCAGGAATTCTTCGGCTGGCGCTGGGAAAGGCTGGCCCGGTTGCCGGACCTGGTGACGCCGCACAAGCGCTCGGTTTATCGGCTGATGGCGCAGGCCTTTGCCAGGTTTGGGACCTGACCGCGCAGGCGGAACTTTCGCGCGGCCACCCTGTTCAGCGTAGATCCAATGGATGGATTGGCGTCATGCCATGCTTGTGCCAAGCTGTACTGCTTCAATGGCTGGGCTGAATTGGGGGGCTGCATTTCGGAAGTGGCGTCCCCATATGCCGATTTTGGCGCGGAGGCGCGGAAGCGATGTTTCGGAACGTCATGCCCTATGATTATACCGTCGGTATCGATCGCTCGGATATCGACTTCATGGGCCATGTCAACAATGCCAGCTACCTGAAATGGGTGCAGGCGGCGATTATCAGTCACTGGGAACGCCTGGCGCCCGCCGAGGCGCTGAAGAAGCATGCCTGGGTGGCGCTACGCCACGAGATTACCTATCGCAAGCCGGCCTTCCTCGATGACGACGTGATCGCCACCGTCATTCTGGAGAAGGTGCATGGCGCGAAGGCCTTCTACGGCATCATCATCAAGCGCGGCGAGGAAGTGCTGGCAGAAGTGAAGTCGAGCTGGTGTTGCCTGGATGTGGCCACCAAGCGGCCCAAGCGGCTTTCGAGTGCCATCATCGAGCGTTTCCTCGGACGGCCGGCGAGCTAGAGCGTTTTGCGATTAGACGGAGTCATCTCGAATCGCAAAGACGCGTCGAACCAAAGAGCGAGAGCAAAACAGCGTTTCCGTCTAAACGCGCTTTGCTCTAGAGAACCTCAGGCCTCCACCGCCGGTTTGCGTGGGGGAAAAAGCTGATCGCGCGAGGCGATGAGCGCACCGCCGACGATGAGCAGCACGGCGAGCGCCAGAGCCAGGCTCGGCGAAGCGATGCCGACGGCGACCAGGATCAGTGTCGAAAGCACCGGGGTGGCATAGGAGGCGACGCCGAGCAGGCGGATGTCGCCATGCTTGACCCCGCGATCCCACGCATAGAACGCCAGGCCCACCGGTCCCAGGCCAAGGCCGACGATGGCGAGCCATTCCTTGGCATCGGGCCACACCGTGGTTTCGAACAGGCCATGACAGATCAGGGCCAGGACGCAGGTCACCCCGCAAAACCCGACCACCGCATCCGTCGGCACCGCTTTGAAGCGGCGCGACAGCACCGAATAGCCCGACCAGATGAAGGCGCAGGCAAGCGCCAGGGCGTAGCCGGGCGCATTGGCCATCTCAAAGCCCGACACGCCCTTGGCGAGGGCGAGCGCGAGCACGCCGGCAAAGCCGAGCAGGGCGCCCGCGACGTGATACCAGCGCAGCCTCTCGCCGGGCAGCATGGCGGAGAACAGCACGATCAGGAGCGGCCAGAGATAGGCGATCAGGCTGGCTTCCGCCGGCGGCGCCCGCTTGAGCGCCTCGAAATAGACGGCGTGATAGCCGAACAGGCCGCCGACGCCGAGCGCCCAGACCGGCCAGGGCTGGCGCAGCGCTGCGGTGGCCCCGGGCCGGAACAGCCAGGAGGTCGCGCCCATCAGCGTCGCCACCGCAAAGGTCAGCCCGAGCAGTTCGAAGGATGGGATGCGATAAGTGAGCGCTGTGGTCAGCGCCAGGACGGACCAGAGCAGGATGGCGATCAGGCCGATCAGGGTGGCGAGCAATTTGGCAGGCATGGACGGTTCTTTCGGTTGCGCCTGCTATGCCGCAAAATCGGCATGGGCGCCATCCGGGATTTTTGGTCTGGGTCACGGACCCTGCCATGTTCGCCCGGCCGCTTTTTCCGGGCCCGCCAGGGATGGCCGTAGTGACGCGACCATCCGCAGGGAGCGGTAAAGAAAAAGCGCCCCTACGTCGGCTAATGCGGTTCACTTAAGCAGGAACCGCTCCGAATTTGTCATAGCCGGGCTTGACCCGGCTACCCAGAAGCCGCACGGACGAACCGTCGGGGAGCTGGATTGCCGGGCCAAGCCCGGCAATGACAAAGATCGAGCACCCCGAAACGCTTAGGTGAACTGCATTGCCCTACGCCGGCAGCTTTCTCGCCTGATGCCGCGGCGACCGGATCTCGCCGTGCTGGGTGCCGATCGACATCTCGAAACTGTCGGCGATGCGGCGGGCGCGGTCGATGAAGAGCAGGGCGGCATTGCGCGGCAGCACGTCGAGAGCCGTGCGCTCGAACAGATCGAGCCAGCGCTCGAAATGGCGACCCTCCAGGGGCAGCATCAGATGGGGCCGGAGCGGGCGGCCGTCATAGCGGCCGCTGCGCAGAATGACCGATGACCAGAAGGCGCAGAGCTTGGCGAGGTGGTCGTCCCAGTCGGCGACCTTGGCATTGAAGATCGGCCCGATGAGATCATCCTGACGCACGCGGCCATAGAAGGTGTGAACCAGGCGCTCGATCATCGCCTCGCTGACCTCGGTGCCATTGGGCTCGCTCATATTGATGCTGGCTGCCATGCCCGTCTCTATGGCGGAAAAATCAGGCCGGCACCAATGCATTGGTGTCGCAGCAGCTATTTTTCGACGCTGGTACTGACATTCGGATGGCGCGTCACCATGTAAGTTGAAATCATTGGAAGAGTGGAGGCCGCCATGCGCATGCGTCCACTTGCGATAGCTGTTCTTCTTCTTGGTTTGATTGCAGTTCCGGTCAGGGCTCAACAGCAGCCGGACCCTGAAAATCCGGACAATGATACGCGTGAGCAACTTTACGAGCTTGGCCGCTTCATTGCGATCTATCAGCGCGTGCTCGCCACCTATGTCGAGAAGCCTGCGCCGGATGTGCTGATCCAGGGTGCGATCGGCGGCATGATGTCGAAGCTCGACCCCCATTCGCGCTATGTCGGTCCCAAGGCCATGTCCGACATCCAGCGGGAGCTTGCCGGCAAGCGGGTCGGGCTTGGCCTCGAGGTCGAGGTGCAGGGCGGGCTGGTGAAGGTGGAGCATGTCCTCGAGGCCACTCCCGCCGCCACGGCAGGCCTGAAGGCGGGAGACATCATCCTCAAGCTGGACGGCAACGCCGTACGGGGAGTGAGCCCGGCAGCGATGCTGAAGCGCATGGAAGGGCCGGTGGGCAGTTCCGCCACCCTGATCATCAGGCGGCGCGGCAATGCCGTGCCGCTGTCCTATACGCTGATGCGCGAGATCATCCGGACCGAAAGCGTTCGCTTCGAGGTGATGGGCGAGGATATCGGCTATATCCGCATCGCAGAATTCAACGACCAGACGCCCGACAGCCTCAAGCGGATCGCCCAGCGCCTGCCGACGGCCTTCCGGCCCGGTACCCTGAGGGGCCTCATTCTCGATTTGCGCAACAATCCCGGCGGCTTGCTCGACCCGGCAATCATGGTTTCGGCGGCGTTCATCGGCAAGGGGGTGCTGCTGTCGATCAGGGGGCGCGAGCCCGACCAGTCCAAGGTCTATATCGCCCATGGCGAGGACATCACTGGCGGCGCGCCACTGGTGGTGCTGATCAATGGCGGCACCGCTTCGGCGGCGGAGATCGTCGCCGGCGCCTTGCAGGACTTCAAGCGCGCCACCATCCTGGGCACGCGCTCCTTCGGCAAGGGCTCGATCCAGACGGTCACCCGTTTGCCCGACGAAAGCGCCTTGGTGCTGACCACGGCGCGCTACTATACCCCGCTCGGACGCTCGATCCAGGCGCAGGGCATCGAGCCCGACATCGCCGTGCGGCAGCGGGATCCGACCGGGGCGGGCCTCGGCCATGCCACGCCCGGCGAAGCGGGCCTGACCGGTCATCTCAAGGGTACGGGCGCCAAGGACGAGAGCGGCTCCTCCTTCTATGTGCCGCCGAACCCCGCCGACGACATCCAGCTTCGCATCGCCCTCGATATGCTGCGCAGCACGGAACGCGAGCGCAGCGAATTATGGCGGCCTCCCGGGAACTGAGCGGGGCCGGCTCTGACGGAACGATGGGCCGCCCGGCCTCGGGGGGTGGGCGTTTTGCAGCCATTGGCTGCATTTCTGAAGCGATAGGCGCCGGTGGCGTGCAGGGTCGGATCCGAGGGGCCGGGTGAAAGCAGACACAAAATCGTCACAAAGCTGTCTCTTGACGCCGAACAACATTCCATGGACTCATGGAAGTTGTCGAGTCAGGAGAGAATAATCCAGTTCAACGAAATCATCAGAGGTCCCGTGCCGCTATACAAATCGTCTGCTGTAGATGCAATCAAGCTTCGCAAGGCAAATGAATACAGTTTCTGGGGTTCGAGGAACGCTGCTAATCGGGTGGAGCCGATTGCCAGTCCGCATTTTGATTTTGAATTAGATCTGGAGCCGGGTGACAAGATCTTCACCGTCGGGTCCTGCTTTGCACGCAATGTGGAGGGCCGACTTGCAACCGCAGGTTATCGCCTGCCGATGCGGGATTTGATGGAGGATCGCAGTTTCGCGGGCGTGCATCCGCGCGCACTCAACAATTTCAGTACACCGTCCATCTGGAACGAACTGGGCTGGGCTACCGGGGAATTGCAGTTCGATGCCGACCAGGCCATCGTCGAATATGCCTCCGGCAAATGGCTCGATCTGCACGTCACCCATAACGTACAGCCCGCCCCCCGGGATACGGTGCTGCGCCGGCGTTCGGCCATCACCAAGGCCTATGGCAGCTTCAAGGACTGCAAGCTGATCATCATCACGCTGGGCCTGGTCGAGGTCTGGTACGACAATGTGGCAGGCACCTATCTCAACAGCCTGCCGCCGCCGCCGCTGGTGCGTCGCCACCCCGAGCGTTTCGAACTCCATGTGCTCTCGCATGACGAGACGCTGGACTATTGCGACCGGGCCATCGGCCTGCTGCGCAAATATGGGCGGAAAGATGCGGTCATCCTAATGAGCGTGTCGCCAGTGGCGCTCGGGATCACGCACCGGCCTCAGGATGTGATGGTCGCAAATTGCTACAGCAAATCCGTCCTGCGCACGGTCACCGAGGAGATGGTCTCGCGCTATGACAATGTGCACTACTTTCCCAGTTATGAATCCGTTGTCCAGAGCGACCGGCAAATCGCCTGGATGAACGATTTTACGCATGTCACCGAAACGCTGATCGCCCATAATGTCGATCGCCTGGTCAGTCATTTCGAGGGAAGAGGCTCGGGCGGCGACAGCCTGGAGAGCGTTCATGCCAGTATCGACGCCGGAGGAGCATCGGCCGCGCATTTGCATGCCGTCGAAGCGCGCAAGGGCGATCCGACCTCGGCGGCGCGTTTCTTCGCCGAATTCGGCGCGTGGTCGGAAAAATCGCCGACCTTCGCGACTGAACATATCGAATGGCTGGTCGAGCAGAAGCAGGCCGCCAAGGCTCTGGACGTCGCATCGCTGACGGATGCCCGGTCAGAGCGGATCAAGATGGCGAAGGCGCGTGCCCTGTTGATGCTCAAGCGCAACCGGGAGGCGCTGGATATCCTCTACGATCCGAAGCTGGAGGAGGCGCGATCGAGCCGCTACTGGTCACTTCGGGTCGAGGCGGAAGGGAACAACGGCGATATCGCTGCGCTGGAGACCACGCTCGGCGGCTGGTCTCGCTCCCTGCCCAAGCAGGCCTCGCAGGCACGGATCCATGTGGCGCGGGCCTTGTTGGCGCAATCATCGGTCGGCCGCGCGCTGGAACTGCTCGAGCTTGCGCTGGTCGACAATCCCAAATCGGCGCTCGGCCATATTCTCTGCGCCGAGGCGCATCTGCTGCGTGGCGACCTTGCTGCCGCGAGGCAGAGCTTCGCGCAGGCGGAGCCGGCAACGCCGAGCGAAAACCGCCGCTATAACAAACTGAAGGACAGGATCGGCGAATTGGTTGGAGCGTAGTTGATTTCAAACAGGAGCTTGGGGGCGCCTATGCTAAGCGAAGTTCAGAAGAGCTCATTCGTCGACAAGGGCTATTGCACTGTCCAGATCGATTTGGATGCCAAATGGACGAACTGGGCGATCGACCTGACGTGGAGCCAGATCGACAGCCATTTTGACCGAGACGATCCCAAGACCTGGGTCGGCGAGATCGAGGACGATTGCCGCTCCGCCACGCTCGCCAAACGCCGCGGCCGGCTGAAGTTCAAGGACAATGTGTTCCGGCATCCGGAACTGATCCGGATGATGTATGGCAACGGTCCGGTGATGTCGGCCGTGCGCAGCGTGATCGGCGAACGCTGCGTCGGCCGCCATGCGACGCGCGGCCTTTATCCAATCTTTCCGACCCCGCAATCGAGCGACACGATCAAAGGCGGCATGGATGCGCATCCCTTCCAGGTGAACGCCGTGCTCTATCTCGACGACGTCGCCGAAGACGGCGGCGCCTTCAGCGTCTGGGAAGGGAGCCATTACATCATGGCGAAGGCGTTTGCCGGCCGCGCTTCCTATAAATTGCTCGACAATGTCGAAGCGCTGCGCCTGGAAGCGGAGGCCCGTTGCCGTCACGTGATGCTGCCTGGGCCTCGCGGCACCCTGGTGCTGTGGCACCATCGGCTGCTGCACACGCCCACGACGAACAGGACCGACAAGATCCGTTATGCCTTGCTGGCGGATTACTACCGTGACGACTGGCTCGATCAGGTCGACGAACCCCATACCGATAACTTTTGGGAAGGGTGGCCGCTGTCAGCCACGCCGTCGTCAGGGCATGCCTACGAGCCGGAAGCGCCCGGCCTGACCGCTTCACCGGCAAAAAGGACGCGTCGAAACAAGGAGTTGGAGCAGGCAAGCGTTTCCATCTGAACGCGTTTTGCTCTAAGTGCTCGCGCCATCGTATTTGTGAATCTCGAGCGCATCGAGATCGATGGCCGGCACGCAGCGCAGATTGATCGCCACCATGGCGGCCCCGTCGGGCCGGGTCGCCTTGGCAAAGGCCTGGGTGCCGCAGATCTCGCAGAACTGGTGTTCGATACGGTGCTTGTTGAACTGATAGGTCTTCAGCTTGGCCGGATCGGCGGAGATGGTGACCGCTTCGGCCGGCAGGAACGCCAGGAGCGAGCCCTTGCGGCGGCAATAGGAGCAATTGCAGCTCACCGCGCTGGTCGGCGCATCGGCTTCGGCCGTAAAGGAAACCGCGCCGCAATGACAACTGCCTTCGAAGCTCATCTCCCGTCCTCCCGGAATGGTTGTGTGCAAGGCGCCAAGCATAGTCCGGCGCGAGGGATTCGGGGATCCTGTTCCGGCATCCGGAAGAGAACTTCCTTTTGTTTGCACCGGGCCTTGGCAGACGTAAATACCATACACATTCTATGATCTGAGTGATGTGCTCGACCGGGCTTTCCAACCCGGCCTGCCCTTTCCTGGGAGATCTTCATGGCCCGCCAATTGCGGCTCGGCGCCTTCATGCGCCCGGCGAGCATTCATACCGGAGCGTGGCGCTATCCCGGCGCCTGGCCCGACGCCAATTTCAACTACGCCCATCTGAAACATCTGGCCCAGCGGCTCGAAAGCGCCCGCTTCGATGCCTTCTTCATGGCCGATCATCTCGCCGTGCTCAACATGCCGGTGGAGGCGCTCAAGCGCAGCCATACCGTGACCTCGTTCGAACCTTTCACCCTGCTGTCGGCGCTGTCGGCCGTCACCGAGCATATCGGCCTGGTCGCCACCGCCTCCACCACCTTCGATGCCCCCTACCATGTCGCCCGGCGCTTTGCCTCGCTCGATCATCTCAGCGGCGGCCGGGCGGGCTGGAACATCGTCACCACCTCCAATCCCGATGCTGCCCTGAATTTCGGCCTCGACGACCATGTCGGGCATGACGAGCGCTACCGCCGGGCGCGGGAATTCTACGATGTGGTCACCGGTCTGTGGGACAGCTGGGCCGACGACGCCTTCATTCGCGACGTCGAGAGCGGTCTTTATTTCGATCCGGACAAGCTGCATGTGCTTGCCCACAAGGGCGAGCATCTCTCCGTGCGCGGACCGCTGAACATCGCCCGGCCGGTACAGGGCTGGCCGGTGATCGTGCAGGCCGGTTCCTCGGAGCCGGGCCGCCAGCTCGCGGCCGAGACGGCGGAGGCGGTGTTCACCGCGCCGCCCAACCTGGCCGAAGGGCGCCGCTTCTATGCCGACGTCAAGGGCAGGATGGCGCGGCTCGGCCGCGACAGGGATCATATGAAGATCCTGCCGGCCGCCTTCGTGGTGGTCGGCGACAGCGTGGAGGAAGCCAGGGCCAAGCGCGCCAGGCTCGACAGCCTCGTGCATTACGACAGCGCCGTTGCCTCGCTCTCCATTGCCCTTGGCCACGATGTCTCAGGCTTCGATCCCGACGGCAGGCTGCCGCCTATTCCCGAGACCAATGCCAGCAAGAGCGGCCGCGAACGGGTGCTGCAACTGGCCGAAAGCGAGGGGCTCACGGTGCGCCAGCTCGCCCAGCGCCTCGGCGGTTATGCGGGCCTGGCTTTCGTGGGCACGCCCGCCAGCATCGCCGATGAAATGGCGGAATGGCTGGAAAGCGAGGGCTCGGACGGCTTCAACGTGATGTTCCCCTATCTGCCCGGTGGCCTCGACGACTTCGTCGACAAGGTCGTGCCGGTGCTGCAGGAGCGCGGCCTGTTCCGGCGCGAGTATGAAGGGCGGACCCTGCGCGAGAATCTCGGCCTGCCGCGGCCGGAAAACCGGTTCTTCAAATAGGAGAAAATTTCCTGCCGAGTTGAGGCGGTTGGAGTGTCAGCCTCCGGCTGACATCTTGGAAACGCAGCTCTCGCTGGCAAGCGGAATGTCAGCCAGGAGGCTGACACTCCGCATATCCTGCGCTCTTTCATGCAAACGCAACTGTCGCCCTAAGTTCGACCTCACACCATTGCGAAGCTGTCGGGATCCGGGCCGATCTTGCCCTTGGCATCGTCGAGCTTCTCGATGGCGGCGATGTCCTCCGGCGCCAGCTTGAAATCGAAGACCTGGAAGTTCTCGACGATGCGGGCCGGTGTCACCGATTTGGGAATGACGACATTGCCGATGTCGAGATGCCAGCGAAGGATCACCTGGGCGGCGCTCTTGCCATACTTCTTGGCAATGGCCGTCAGAGCGGGATCGCTGAGCAGCGTGCCCTGGCCGAGCGGGCTCCAGGCTTCCGTGGCGATGCCTTCCTTGGCGTGATAGGCGCGCAGGGCCTTCTGCTGGAAACGCGGATGCAGCTCGATCTGGTTGATCGCGGGAATCACGCCGGTCTCGGCCTTCAGGCGCTCGAGATGGGCAATCTGAAAGTTGGAGACGCCGATGGAGGCGACGCGGCCTTCCTCGCGCAGCTTGATGAGGGCCTTCCAGCTCTCGACATAGAGATCGCGCGAGGGCACCGGCCAGTGGATGAGATAGAGGTCGACCGTCTCCAGGCGCAGCTTCTTCAGGCTCGTATCGAAAGCGCGCAGGGCCTGATCGTAACCCTGGTCGCCATTCCACAGCTTGGTGGTGAGGAAAATATCCTTGACGGGAACGCTGGAGGCGGCGAGCGCATCGCCCACGCCTTCTTCGTTGCCGTAGATGGCGGCGGTGTCGATCGAGCGGTAGCCCGCCTCGATCGCCGCGGTAACCGCCTCCTTCGCGCCGTCATTCGGTACCTGCCAGACGCCGAAGCCGAGCTGCGGAATGTCCTTGCCGTCATTGAAACGGATGGTCGGGCTCATGGGAAACTTTCCTGAAATCGTTGGAAGAACGGGATGCCGGAAAAGCGATGATTCGATCGCTGAACATGCAGTCGCTGGGGCTGCATGGCTCATCTATGGTCTGGTCGGCCAAGCGCAACCCGTCGATCTCACTGAAAACCGGCGATCCCATGCGGGACATAGGAGGCTTCGAGGGTGGCGATCTCCTCGCCCGTCAGTTTCAGGTCTAGCGCCGCGATGGCGTCGGTCAGATGATGTGGCTTGGAGGCTCCGACGATCGGTGCGGTCACGCCGCCCTTTTGCGCCACCCAGGCGAGAGCCACCTGCGCCCGCGGCACGCCGCGCGCCTTGGCGATGGCGGCCACCGCCTCGATGACCTTGCGGTCGGCCTCCTGCGTGGCGTCGTAGAGCGCCGTGCCGACATTGTCGCTTTGCTGGCGCTCGCTGCTCTCGTTCCAGTCGCGCGTCAGCCGGCCGCGCGCGAGCGGACTCCAGGGCAGCACGGCGATGCCCTGGTCGCGGCATAGCGGCAGCATCTCGCGCTCCTCTTCCCGATAGAGCAGGTTGAGGTGGTTCTGCATGCTGACGAATTCGGTCCAGCCATGCAGGCGGGAGGTGTAGAGCGCCTTGGTGAACTGCCAGGCATGCATGGAGGAAGCGCCGATATAGCGGGCCTTGCCGGCCTTCACGACGTCATGCAGAGCTTCCAGCGTTTCCTCGATCGGGGTCGACTCATCCCAGCGGTGGATCTGGTAGAGGTCGACATAGTCGGTGCCGAGGCGCCGGAGGCTGTTGTCGATCTCCGCCAGGATGGCGCGGCGCGACAGGCCGGCGCCGTTGGGGCCGGGACGCTGGCGGAAAAAGACCTTGGTCGCCAGCACGATCTCCTCGCGCCGCGAAAACTCCTTGATGGCCCGGCCGACGATCTCCTCGGAGGTTCCGTCGGAATAGGAATTGGCGGTATCGAGGAAATTGATGCCCGCCTCGATGGCCTGGCGGATCAAAGGGCGGCTCTGCTCCTCGGGCAGGGTCCAGACATGATTGCCGCGGTCGGGCACGCCATAAGTCATGCAGCCAAGGCACAGGCGTGACACTTCGAGGCCCGTCGAGCCGAGCTTGACGTAATCCATGGATGAAACTCCTTACTGAAAGAATGGTTCGGGCGCGTCGTCACCAAAGGACCACGCCAACCGACTAATCCCGCTACTTGATGGGTTCGGTCGATTGTGAATCGGACGAGTGCCGAAGTCCAGCTTCAAGGCGGGGCAGAGTGGCATCCCGGCGTTCACGGAACTGCGAGATATCCGACCGTCCGACGCCGATGACTCAGGCACCATGACAATTGCGGTGATGCCTGGCTCGCAGGGACGCAAATCCAAGGTCTCGCGCCAAATCCGACTGCGGTGCTACAGCTCGAACTCGATGCCTTCCTTCCCCGCTTCGGGAAAGAGGCAATCATAGTGCCAGCGTGTCCTCAAATTCTCGTCGTCCCATTGCTCCGTGCTGGGCTGGCGGAAGTTGAAGATCAGCGTCTTCCGGCGCCCGGGATCGTGCTTGAGGATGCGGGCGATGGTTTCGGCATCCGGGTGACCGTGATGGCTGCCGTCGGTCGAGAAGGCAAAACGGGTGCAGTCGATCAGGCTGAGCACGGCCGGCGAAGTATTGGCCTTGCTGCCGTGATGGGACACCTTCAGGCAGTCGAGCCTCAAGGGATTCTCTGCGCTATGGCCGAGCCGTTCGAGCGCGGCCTCGATGACATCGGCATGGGAATCCGCCGCCATCAGCACGCGTTTCTGGTCGAACTCCGCGATGAAGGCGATGCTGCTGCCGTTGGGCCTGGTGCCGTCGCCGCTGAACTGGCGCGCGGCCAGGGCCTCGACATTGAGGCTGCCGAGAATCTCGCGTCCTTCCGTCTCGGCCAGCTCCACCGGCTCCTTGTCCTCCTTGCGCAGATGAGCCTCGGCGAGCGCCCTCTCCCAGGTGGGCAGCAGCCTGGTGAGTTCCTGGTCCGTCGGGGAAAGCAGAGTGAGTTTCAGGCCGCCGGCGAACGTCAAGGGTGCCGCTGCCTCCGGGCTGCCGGTGGAGACGATGCGGGAGGCGAACTGGCTGTTCCACGGCCAGCCGCTGGCCTTGATGCCCGCCGTCACCTTCTCGGCCTGGTCGACGCCGAGCGTCTCGGCGTCGCGAAGCCGCTCCCTGGCATCGACGAGCTGGGAATAAGCGTTGAACCAGACATTGCGAGCCGTGAAGGGAAGCGCCGGTTCCGCGAAGAGCGGCACGGCGCCTTCGATGTGATCGGCGTCGATATGGCTGATGGCGAAGAGCTCGAAGGTGCCGATCGTCTGCAGCAGCGGCTTCAGCGCCCGGTAATTCTTGGTGCGGCCGAGATCGATGAGGGCGCGGTGGAGGGCGTCTTCCTCACCCCAGCTCAGCATGAGCGCATCGCCCTCGGAGGCCGGATGCATGGCGAGCCTGAAGACCGGCATGGCGTTCTCCTTCAATCGTCGAGGCGGATCACGGTGAAGGCCTGAGCTGAATCGACGCGGTTGGCGAAGGCGCGGGCGGCGCGGCGCGGGGCTTCGAGCGCCTTTTCGTCCGGCAGACTTTCGAGCCCGCGGGCCAGCCAGTCCGCCGACAGCGAATAGAGCGGGGCGCCGCGTGAAAACCCTGCCATGAGATGGGTCTTGGCCTGCTCGAACTGTTCGGCGTTGCGCGCCCGCATCAGGAGGCGGCGGCCGAGAATGATCGGCCCGTCGGGAATGAACGGAAACCAGTCGGCAAGATTGAAGAGCCAGGGGTCCCAGCGCCGTTCGAGGTCGGGCGAGGCGGCCGAGACGGCGATCAGCGCGGCGGCAAGCGCCGCGATCGGATCGGCGAGCTTGTCCTGCATCGCATCGATCACGGATTGCTGGAGCCCGCCGGCCAGGAGCGCGCTGCCGGCGTCGGCATCGCGGGCCGCCAGAAAGCCGATCAGGCCGTTCCAGACGGGATTTTCGGCGATGACGGTGGCTGTGCTTTTCTCGCGTGGCGCCAGCCTGTCGACGAGCACATAGGGGCTCCACCGGCCGGCGATGCTCGGCACCACAGCGAGATCGCGGCGCCGGCCGGTCTCGATCGCTACGAAGACCGGGCGGTCTTGGGCTCCCCTTTCGAACGGCGCGAAGCGGCGCGCCGCGGTATCGGCCAGGCCGAGCCGTACCAACCGCCCATCATCGTTCTCCATCGTTGCGGCGAGGCGCGGATCGGCAAGAGCATGCAGGCCGAGCGCATAATCGGCATGGCCGGCGATGGTGGCGACCACCGGCGTGACCGGGCGAGGGGCGGGCGCGGGAAAGCCGGTCTGCCAATCGGGCGCAGCCGGACGGCCGATATCCGCCGGCAGCCCGTGCCACAGGCTTTCCAGGCCCGGCGCCGGGGCGGGGGGCGGCGGCGCGGCGGGGGGAGAGGGAAGCGGGACGGCACCGGTTGCCGTGGCCGTTCCCAGCCATTCATGCGGCGAGGCCGGCATGGCGAAGCGCACTTCCAGCACGTCGTCCCTGGCCACCGTGACGTTCTGGACCTCGACCCGGCCGTCGGGCGTGCGCAGAGTGACGATATGCTCGCCGGGCCGGACATCCACCGGCGTGGCCCCGCCGATGGCGACGACGAGCCGTTTGGGATTCTTCTTCGGTTCGTCCGCCCGGATGATCTCGGCCACCGCACCGGCGGCGATCGTCACGGGTCCCGACAGGCTGACCAGAAGCTGCGCGGCCGGGCCGACGCCGCGCCCGGGATCGAGCCTGTCCACCACCACCGTGGTCGGCGCGGCATTGCGCCTGACCTCGAGAAAGACGGCGGGCGCCCGCGCCTTGCCTTTGGCCACGCCGATATCCGCGCCGAAACGGCGGACGGAGACGCTGAGGGCGGTATTTTCCGGATAGTTCAGGCGCCGGAACGGCGAGCCGTCGCCAGCGCCCTCGAAGGCTGTCTCTCCCCCCGGTGTGGCGGCGACGGTGAAGTTGCTCTCGGGCCAGTTCTCGGGCTGGTCCAGCGAGATGTAGACCGGGATCTCCTGCCGCTCGCCCGCATAGGTGATCTCGAAGGTTCCGGCATTGCGTCCGCCCGGCGTCTGCGGCTTTTCATCGGGCTGACGGTGCAGTTCGAGCAGCCTGTTGACCTTGTCGACCAACTGGCCCGGTCTTACCGGCCAGCCTTCGTCGGCCGGATCGGCTGCAACCCCGTCGAGGGCGCTCAGCAGCGCGTCGGCAAACAGGGTGGTGGTGTTGACGCGCCCTCCCGCGACTTCCCCGAGCGCGGTGGCGGCGATCACCCATTGCTTGCTGGGTTCGTCATGGCCCCTGTTTTCGCGGGTCAGGGCAATCAGCTTGCTGCCGAACGGCTCGTTCCAGGGCAAGGAAAGCTCCGTCGCAGAGCGGCAGCAATCGAACAGCAGAAGCTGGGAGACGGCCTTGGCGTTTTCCAGCGCGGAGATGAACTGCTCGACTTCGGACATGCCGGCCGTGGCATCGAGATCGTCCATGGCATAGTCCTCGAGGAGGAAGGCCGTGCGGGAGAGCCGGCTCTCGCCATGGCTTGCGACGTAGAGAATGGCAAGATTGTCCTGGTGCGTGTTGATGCGCCTCACCCAGGCGCGCACCGCTTCGCGCGCCGCGGCGAAGCTGGCGCGCGGCACCGGTCCGCCGGCATAGGTCGCGCGAGGGTCCTCGCCTGCCGCCGGTTCGGAGAGCAGGATGGCGAGGCTGCCGAGCGGGCAGGCCTCGTTGCGAAAGCCGGGCGCCTCCCCGACGAACCAGTCCGCCAGCGCCCGTGCCGAGAAGGTGGTCGAGGTCAGGGGCTTCCTGAAGCGCGGCGACTGGTAGGCGCCGACGCCGATGATCAGCACATGGGTCGCGGGACCGGCCGCCAGCGCGTCGTCGCGATAGACCAGGCCGAGCTTCCTGTCGGGATCGTCAGCGGCGAGTTTCATGGTCCTAGACCGGGAAGCCGGGCAGGGGATAGGCCGTCGGTGCCGGCTCGGCCGGCGTGACAAAGCTGCGTAGGGCGACATCCATCATCAGCCAGCCCCAATTGATGAGCCGGCTCTGCTCTTCCTCGCCGAAGGGGTTGAGGCGGGTGCGCATCCCGGCCAGCCGCGCGACCATGGCGGGATCGGGTTTCAGCATCTGCGGCGCCGGATATTTCGAGGCGACGCCGTCGATGCCGCTGAAGGCGATCACCTGGCCGGCCGCCCTGGCTTCGGCGAAGAGCAGGCGCTTGCGCAGGCCGCGGGCCTGGTCGGTGGCGATGTCGAGGGCGCGCAGGGCCTGCTGGGGCCAGAAGGCTTGGGCGGATTCCTCCGTGCCGAAGGGGGCGCCGGCATCGCTGACGATCACCGTGGCGAAATCGTCCACCGTCTCCAGGCCGAGATTGTCATAGGCGCCGCCATCGGTAAGGGAAAGCTTGCGGTTGTAGTCGGGATCGCCGAAATGGCTCGTGCCGGTGGCGTTCACCCAGCGCGCGGGATCAACCTGGATCTCCACCGGCGAAAGCACCGGTGGAAAGGCGCTCGAAGCGGCGACGGCCACCGCCAGCCGGATGTCGGGCTCGGGAATGATGCCGATGGCATAGTCGGCCAGCCTGACCTTTTGCAGGCGCACGAGCCGGCCGGTCTGCAGATTGGTGGCGTTGAAGATGAACTGCGGGCTGTCCGGCAGATCCTGCAGGCTGATGCCCTCGAACAGATCGTCATAGCTATCGGCGAGGACATCGCCGATGTTCTTGCCGGGCAGGATCGTCCCGAGGCCCACGGCCTTGGTGTCGATCGAGCGGGTGCAGAAGTTGCGCAGCGGTGCGATCACTCTGGCATCGAGATCGGTTGCAATGCCGTTCTCAAAGGTCAGCTGTTTCCAGGCGGCTGCCAGCATGCCCGAGGCGATCGATCCGCCCGACACGCTGGAGATTCGGCTGAGCCTGGCGAGCTGGCCGAGCTGGTTGAGCCGGATCAGGGCGCCGCAATGATAGAGCGTGGCGCGAAAGCCGCCGCCCGACAGGGCCAGCGCCGGCATCCTGCGATCCGCCGTGCGGTCTTCGACTCCACTGTCCTGTGCCATCGCCCATCCCCCCTCAGGATCTGCAGGCGAAGTGTTCGACCAGAGCCGTGAGTCGGGCGTTATTCCGCTGCCGGGGCAGCTCCGGGATCAGCGGGCCCGCTCGTCGAACAGAACCAGGGCCGCGGCGCCGACGAGGCCGGCATTGTCGCCGAGGGCGGCTTTCGCGACCGGCACGTCGCGGAAAGAGGGCAGGGCGGTGGTACGGATGACCCGGTGGATCGTCTCGTCCATCAGATCGAAGCCATGCGCGACGCCGCCGCCCATCACCAGTTTTTCCGGGCTGAAGAGATGGATGAGGCTGACGAAGCCCTCGCCGAGCAGGGTAGCCTCCTCGTCGAGAAGCGCGAGGGCGGTCGCATCGCCCTGGCGTGCGGCTTCGACGACATCCCCGGCGGTCGGCGCCGCCAGGCGCGCGAGACTGCTGCCGGGATGAGCAAGTGCAGCCTGGCGCGCGCGCCGGTCCAGCGCCGTGCCGGCCGCGAAGGCCTCGAAGCAGCCGACGGCGCCGCAGCTGCAGCGCGGCCCGTCCTGGGCCAGGCGGAAATGGCCGACATGGGCGGTCATGCCGCGCCGGCCATGCAGGAGGCGGCCATCGCTGACCACGCCGCCGCCGATGCCGGTGGAGACCGTGACATAGAGGAGATGATCGAGCCCGCGGCCGGCGCCGAAGCGCCATTCGCCATAACAGGCGGCGATGGCGTCGCCTTCCACCACCACGGGCCGGCCGAGGGCGGCGGAGAGCTCGGCGCGCAGGGGAAAGTCTTCCCAGCCCGGCAGGGTCGGGACATGGATGAAGGTGCCGGTGTCGCTGTCGAGCGGCCCGGGGGCGCAGACGCCGATGCCGGAGAGCGAGCCGAGGCTCGCGTCGTCGGTCACGTCCTCGATGAGACTGCGGAATTGCGCCATCACGGCCGCCGGGCCGCCGGCTACATCCGTGCGGGTGGCGGCGCGCTTGAGCACGGCGCCGGTATCGTCAACGAGGGCGGCGCGCACCTGCGTGCCGCCAAGGTCGATACCGATGGCGCGCCGAACCATGGTCAGGGCTCCCGCTGCAGACCATGAACCCAGGCGATGCGGGCGGCCAGATCCGGCGCGCCGAAGGCCAGCGACCCCATCACGATGGTCTCGGCGCCGGCAAGCCGCAGATTGGGCACGGTGTGCTCGCGATTGCCGCCGTCGGAGGCGAGGATGATGCGGTGCCCGGATTTGCCGGCGATCAGCTTGCGGGCCTCGCGCAGGCGCGACAGGGCCGAATCGTCGAGGCCGACGCCCTTGATGCCGATCAGGGTGCCGAGCAGGGTCAGCATATCCAGGCGGTCGAGGAAGGGCTCCGCCGCCGCGACCGGCGTATGGAGCTGCAGCACCATGCCGGTGGCAAGGCCGTGTTCGCGGATGCGGGCCAGCGCCGCGTCGGCATTGCCGTTCTCGGCATGGATGCTGATCAGATCGGCTCCCGCCTCGGCGAACTGGTCGATCTGGTCGAGGAGAATGTCGTCCGTCGTCATCAGATGGACGTGAATGGGCTTGGCGGTCACCTTGCGAACGGCCGCCGTCAGGTCCGGAAAATAAAGCAGGGCCGGCGAGAAATGGCCGTCCGCGACATCGACATGGAAGATATCGACATGGGGCTCGACCTGGGCGATGTCGTCGGCGAGGCGGCCGAGATCGGCGGACCAGAGCGAGAATTCGGCGAGGAGGCGGTCGGCGGGCAGGGCCTGGAGCCAACCGGGGGCGGGTTTCATGCTGAAATCTCCGAGAGGAACTGCGCCAGGGCGGCGCGGAAATCCTGGACGTAGCGCGGCTTGTCCAGTGCCTTGGGGGTGATGCGGGCGAGACGGGCGCCGGGGATGAGTGCGGCGAGCGTCTCGGCATGGGCGAGCGGATGGATGGCGTCGACCTGCGTGCCGACGACGAGCGTCGGTACCCCGAGGGCCGCGATATCGGCGCGGGAGACGCCGGGGCCATCGGCCGAAATGCGGGCGAGCAGGGCCGCGGTGACGGCCTTGGGTTCTCGCGTGAAGAAGCCGCGCAGCGAGGCGAGGTTGTCCGGGGCGTTGGCGGCAAGATCGCGCGCCGTATCGGAGGCCTCGAACAGGGCCCGCGCCTCCTCCGCGTCGTGACGGGCGAGCAGCGTGCCGACAAAGGCATTGGGTTCCATGTTGGCCGGAGCAGCCTCGGCGACCCAGGCCGGGCGGGCCAGCACCAGCGCTCGCACCAGGTCCGGCCTGGCAACGGCGAGGCGCAGGGCGATCGCCGCGCCCATCGAAATGCCGCCGAAGACGACCGGGCCGAGCGCCAGGCTGTCGAGCCAAGCCGCCAAGTCGTCGGTGAAGGTTGCGATCGAGAGAAGCCCGGTGTCGCCGGCGTCCGAGCCGCCATGGCCGCGGCATTCGAGCGTGAGGCAGCGCGCCGGCAGCTCGAAGGGAAAGATTTCGGCCGGCTGGGCAGCATCCCCGCACAGGCCATGCTGGAGGACCACGGGCATGCCGCTGCCGCGGTCATGCACGGCCAGTTTGAGGTTGTCACGCTGGAAGTGCGTATTCATCGGATCAAGCGCCCAGCGATGCGGTCAGCCTTCTCCCCTTGCGGGAGAAGGTGCCCCGAAGGGGGCGGATGAGGGGTCTCGCTACGCGGGTCGAATGTGGTGCAACACCCCTCATCCCCCTGCCGGGACCTTCTCCCGCAAGGGGAGAAGGGAGTGGTTCTGCGGGGTTCGGCGCCCCTCATCACGCAATCACCTCCGCCAGCTTTCGGCCGAGAAATGCCGCCACCTCCTCCGCCTCATCAGCAGCCAGGCCGTGGGTGACCAGGGGACCGTCGAAGCCGATGCGGGCCAGCCCGGCGAGATAGTGGTCGTAGTCGAGCACGCCCCTGCCGGCGGTGGTGAAGCCGCCGGCGGCGTCCCTGTCCTTGGCATGGGCCATGACGATGCGGTCGGCCAGGAGATCGATGGCCTCGGAGACCAGGCGATGCTGCTCGGCGCGCGAAGCCACCTCGAAGAGATTGGCCGGGTCGAGGATGATCTTCAGCCGGGGGCTCGCCATTTCGTCGATGATCGCGCGGGCCTTGGCGGCCGAATCGATGACATTGGCCAGTTCCGGCTCGATGCCGAGATCGACATCGTGCTGCTCGGCGATATCGAGCGCCATTTCCAGACTGGTGGCGAGATCGCGCCAGGCCTCCGGCGTGGCGTTGTCCGGATGGCCGCGCCACTGGTCGTCAGGGTCGCGTGTGCCGGTGCACAAGGTGAGCAGGCGGGTGCCCATGCCGCGGGTTGCGCCGGCGATGACCGCCAGGCCGTCATGGCCGCGCCAGCGCTGGGCCGGATCGGGGTGGATCATGTTGTAGGTAGCGGAGACAGCTGCAACGTCAAGATTCTGGTCGAGAGCTGCGGCATGGACCGCCTCGGCCACGCCAGCCGGAATGGCCTGCGGCATGGAAGGCAGACCCGAACAGGCCATGTTGTATTGCACGCTGCCATAACCCGCCGCGCGGGCCGCCGCCATCACCGCTCCCGGTGTGTCGCCCGGGAAGGTCTTGGCAAAGATGCCGAGCCGCATCACAACTTTCCCTTGACGTCGGCGAGCCGCACGGCACGGCCTTCGCGGACGGATTGGGCGATGGCGATCATAGCCCTGACGGAGGCGACGCCGTCCTCGATGCCGGCGCCGCGCATCGGCGCGCCCTTGAGGATGACGTCGGCGAAGCCCTCCAGCTGCCGGCGGTAGAAATGGCCATCCGCGCCGAGGACACGGGTGGTGGCGCCGTCCTTCTCGCGGAAGATATCGACGTCGCTGCTCTTGTAGTACCAGGGGTTATAGGTCTTGCCGAGCACGCTGCCATGCTCGCCATAGATCTGGAAACCCTCGTGCCAATCCATGCGTACGGCCACCGTGAGGTCGAGATGGCCGAGCGTGCCATTGGCGAAGGCGATGTCGACGAACCAGCAGCGCGCACCGAAGCGCTCGGAAAAGCGCGCCTCGACCTCGACGATCTCGCCGCCGAAATAGCGGGCGGTATCGACGAGATGGCTGCCATGGGCGAGCATGTAATAACGCTGCAGATCGGCCTTGGGGTCGGCGGCCGGCTTGCGCGCCTGCCGGCTGGTGACGATCAGGGGCTGGACGGCATCGGTCATCGGATAGCGATGGGTCGAATCGCAATACCAGGCCTTGAGGGCGAGCATCTCGCCCATTTCCGTGTCGATGAAGGCCTTGGCCGCTTCCAGGCCCGCATCGAAGCGCTTCATATGGCCGACCTGCAGCACCTTGCCGCTGGCCGCCACGGCGGCGCGCAGCGTCTCCACTTCCTCGACGCCGATGCCGGCAGGCTTTTCGCTGAGCACATGCTTGCCCGCTTCCAGCGCAGCGATCGAGGCCGGTACGTGGAAGGCGTCCGAGGTGGCCACGATGACCGCGTCGAGCTGTGGATCGGCCAGCATGGTGGTATAGTCCGAAAAGGTCTTCTCGGGTTTGTGGGTCCAGGCCATGCGCTCCAGGAGGTCGGGCGCGACGTCGCAAATGGCATAGAGGTCGGCATTGCGGGCCTTGGTGCAGCTTTCGAAATGGGCGGCCTGAGCGATGGGGCCGCAGCCCAGCACGCCGACCTTGAGGCGGTGATCTTCCTTCTTCGGCATGGCTGCGTTCCTGTGGATTTCGATAATTTATTTATTATCTAAACAAATAGGAAGCGCAAGGCCTATGCTGCTATGACAGCCTTGCCTGGCCAGAGGCGTCCCGTTTTGTCCACTATATCGGAGGACAGGTCGCTCGAAATCCCGGTCGGGCAGGCATGACAAGGGCGGTGCTTCTGCTATTAGCAGAAAGTGCCTCAAGGTAAGCAAGCGTTCAGTCCTGAACGCGCCTTGCCCGGGGCAGGGCATGTTTGGGCGAAAACCTACTTCTGCTCTAACTGTCCGCATCGATGCGTCTTTGTGTTTCCAGGTGATTCGGCCGAATCGCAAAGCCATTCTAGAGATTCGGGCGGAGGCGACATCATGGCTGACCAGACCTTCGCGCGTTATGTGAACGAGCGGCGCATTCTCACCCAGTTGCGCCTGCAGGGCGCGATGCCCCGGGCCGAACTCGCCCGGCGTCTCGGCCTGACCCCGGCCACCATCACCAATCTGGTCGAGAACCTCACCGCCAGTTCGTTCCTGGTCGAGCAGCGCATCTCCCGAGAAGACAGCCCGCGCCGCGATGTCGGACGGCCTGGTGTGGACATTGCCCTCAATCCGAGCGGCGGCTACTTTCTCGGCGCCGAGATAGGCGTCGGCGTGGTGCGCTTCGCCTTGATCGACCTGGCGCTCGGAGTGGTCGACAGCCGCACCGCGCGCCTGGCCCATCCCGTCGGTCCCGAAGCGGCAGTGAGCGCCATCGCCACCTTTGCCCGCGGCCTGCCGCAACCTCTGCGCTCGATCGGCATCACCGTGCCCGGCCTGGTACGCTCCGACGGCTATGTCGTGCATCTGCCCATGCTGGGCTGGAAGGATCTCAATCTGAAGGCCTTGGCGGAGCAGGCGCTCAGTGCGCCTGTTTTCGTCGAGAACAACGCCCATGCCGCCGCGTTCGGCGAGGTTTATACCCAGCCCGGCCTGCAGGCCGATGCCATCGTCTATCTCAAGCTCGGGGCCGGGTGCGGCGGTGCCGCCATCGTCAATGGGCGCCTCGTCCGCGGAGCCGAAGGGACCGGCAACGAGTTCGGCCATGTCCGCATCCGCGAAACGGGGCCGCGCTGTTCCTGCGGGCAGGAGGGCTGCCTGGAGAATTTCGTCAACATCGCCGCGCTCGAGCGCTCCTACCGACCCGGCCAGGGCTTCGGCGTCGACAGTCTTTCCGCCCTGCCGGCCATGGTGGCCGCCGCTGCCCAGGCCGGCGATCGCAACGCCGGCACCGCCATGGACGAGCTGGCAGGCCATCTCATCCTCGGGCTGACATCGCTGACGAACATCTTCAATCCCAGCACGATCGTGCTCGGGGGCGCCATGCGTCCGGTGCTGGCCGCTCGCCTCGACAGGCTGTCTCAGGCGGTCGGCGCCGGCATTGTGCCCGGGATGACGAGGCCGCAGATCCGCCTTTCGACCCTGGGCGAGATGGAATGCGCCATCGGCGCCGCCACCATTGCCCATCACCAGGATTTCGACGTCTCCAACATCGAAATCGGCAGTTGATGCCCTTAGCGTTTTGCGATTTGACGGCATCATCAAGAATCGCAAAGACGCGTACAACCAAACAATGAGAGCAAAGCGCGCTCTGTCATGAACGCGCTTTGCTCGAGAGATCAGGACGCTTCCTCGTCCACCTGTATCTGCGCCGCCTGCTGCGTGCCGTTGATGGTCGCCGCGCCATAGAAGCCCAGTGCGGACGCCGCGACGCACAGCACCACGGACACGCCGACATTGATCAGCGCCCGCAGGGGCATGTTCATGTGCAGGAGCTCGAAGGTCTGCAGGCTGAAGGAGGAGAAGGTGGTGAAGCCGCCGCAGATGCCGACCATGAAGAACAGCCGCCAGAGATCCGGCATAGGGGCGCGGCCATTGGCAATGGTCAGCGTGCCGAAGAAGGTGATGGCGAAGGAGCCGGCGATGTTGATGAGGACGGTCGCCCAGGGCAGGCTTTGGCTGTAGGGCGCCAGCCACATCCCGATCCAATAGCGCCCCACGGAGCCGATGGCGCCGCCGAGGGCGATCATGATGGTGTTGGCGAGCACGGGTGACATGGATGCTCCGAAAATTCGGTGAGAGAGATGAAGGTTTCGGCCGGCAATAGGCTGGTCCGACGAGGATAGCCGGGGCTTAGGCCCAATGCGGATCATCCAGCAAGGAAACACTGCGATTTGTCATAGCCGGACTTGGCCCGGCTATCCAGAAACCCGCGACTTAACCGGGCTCTGGGCTGGAGTGCCGGGTCAAGCCCGGCGATGACAAAGGTCGTGCAAACTCGAAGGCACCCGAGGGAACGGCATTAGGTTTAGGCCACCGCCAATCTGAAATCCCGGCAATGCCTGATTCATGGCGGAATCAGCCCCAGGCGCCAGGCGATGGCAAGCCCGATCAGGCCGAGAAAGGCCAGGACGAGCCAGATCCGGAGAAGCAGGAAGGGTATCGGCCGTCTTGGTCGCGAAGGGCGCATGGCATACCTCCAGGGAGATCGCTGCGGCACTTCGACGAAAGCGGGAGCTGGGACGAACTCCTACCGGCGCGAAGCACCTGGTAGGAGTCATCAGCCTTGCGGCGGTTTGGGGGGACTCCATCCCCTATCGATGCCCCACAATACGGCCCGGGTCCTGGCGGGGTCAAGCCGTTGGCGGCAACTCCAGCCTGTGCGAGATGCCGATTGCATCAAGGAAGCTCTCGTCGTGGCTGACCACCAGCAGGGCGCCGTCATAGGCACGCAAGCCTGCTTCCACCGCCTCGATCGCATCGATGTCGAGATGGTTTGTCGGCTCGTCCAGGATCAGAAAGGACGGCGGCCTTTCTCCGCCCAGGACGCAGGCGAGGCCGGCCCGCAGCATCTGCCCGCCGCTGAGGCTGCCGGCCTTCTGGAGAGCCGCATCCGCGCGGAACATGAAACGGGCCAGGGCGGAACGGCAGGCGTTCTCGTCCGACTGCGGGTCGAGGCGCTTGAAATTGTCGCGGATCGTCTCGCAGGGGTCGAGCAGGCTTACTTCCTGGTCGAGCAGAGCGGCGCCGGGAAGAACCCACACACTGCCCGCCTGCGGCTGAAGCCTGCCGGTGATCAGGCCGAGCAATGTCGTCTTGCCGCTGCCGTTGCGGCCTGTGACGGCGACGCGCTGCGGTCCGGCGAGCGTGAAGGACAGGCCGTCCAGAACGGGCCGAAGCGGCTCGTAACCGAAACGCAGTGCATCGAGGCGCAGGACCACCTTGTCGGCGGGCAGGCCTGTGGGCGCGAGGCGCACCGACAAGGGCTGCAGGATCTCGAGCCGTTCGCGTGCCTTGGCGAGAGCCTCGCTCGCTTGTGACTGTTGCCGCTCGGCCAGGCGGGCGCCCGCGCCTCCGCTCTTTTCGCTGCGCTCCTTCTTGGCGTCGAGAAGCAGCAGGGGGGCATCACCCTTGGCCCGCGCCTTGCGCCCGGTACTGTCCTTGCGCGCCTTGCGCTCGGCTGCGATCTGCGCCTTACGCTCGGTTTCGTCGCGCCGCTTCTCGGCCTCGGTCAAGTCGCGGCGGGCGGCCGCCAGGTCCAGGGCCTTGCGCGCCCGGTATTGGCTCCAATTGCCGCCATAGACACTGGCGCCGAGCGAGGTCAGCTCGACGATGGCGTCCATGGCCTCGAGCAACTCGCGGTCGTGGCTGACCACCACTGCCCCGCCGCGCCAGCCGGCGAGGAGTTCGATGACGGCCCGCCGTCCCTCGCGGTCGAGATTGTTGGTGGGTTCGTCCAGCAGCAGGAAGTCTGGCTCGGCGAAGACCAGCGCCGCCAGGCCGGCCCGGGTGCGTTGCCCGCCCGACAATGTCGTCAGCGCCGTGCCGGGCTCGATCGGCAGGCCGACCCGGGCCAAGGCCGCGGCGAGCCGGGTTTCCAGTGTCCAGTCGGCCGCGGAGAGCTCTTCGGTGCTGGCGTGGCCGGCTTCCGCCCGGGCAAGCAGGGCCAGCGCATCCGTCACGCCGAAGAGATCGGCGACGGTCTCGTCCGGCCCGACCTGCACGGCCTGACGCAGGCGCCCCAGGCTGCCATGAACGATGACCCGGCCGGACCGGGGCTGCAGGTCCCCTGATATCAGCTTGAGCAAGGTCGTCTTGCCGACGCCATTGCGGCCGACAAGGCCGGACCGTTCAGGGCCGAAGCTCAGGTCGAGCCCGGAGAACAGCGCATGGCCGTCAGGCGTGGACCAGGAGAGATGGGAGAGCGTGATCGAAGCAGGCATGAGGATGGATGATCCCTGACACAAGGCAATGCGGCGTTGCGGTCAGGTTCAGATCCATTGCTTCTCACTCACTGGGGTGGTCGACATCTCCTATCTAGGAGAGTGGGCGAGCTCGCGCAAGGTCCCCGAAGATCGGGTTCGCCCGCAGGCGCTCCACGGCGAAATCGACGAAGGAGCGCACCTTGGCGGAGGGAGCCCGGCCGCCGGCATGCACGATATGGATCGGCATCGGCTCTTCCTCGAACTCGGTCAGCACCGCCCGAAGCGTGCCTTCCCGCAGGGCGGAGTCGACCTGATAGGCGAAGACGCGCACCAGTCCCCAGCCTGAGATGGCAGCCGAGATCCCCGATTCGTTGAGATTGCACATCAGCCGCGGCTGGATGCCGACATGGATCTTCTGGTCGCGGCCGAAGCGCCATTCCAGCCGCGGCCAGGCGCCGATCCTGGCGATGACGCTGTGGCCGGCCAGATCGGCCGGGCTGCGCGGCTCGCCATGCTCGGCGAGATAGGCGGGCGAGGCGCAGATCACCCGCCGCATGCTGCCGACCCGGATCGCCGTCAGCTCCGAATCCGGCAGATGGCTGATGCGGATCGCGACATCCATGCCTTCTTCCACCAGATTGGTGATGCGGTCGAGGAACAGCGTCTGCGCGCTCACCATTGGATGCTCGCCGAGATAGTCCATGACCACGGGCAGGATATGGAGCTGGCCGAACATCACGGGCGCGGTGACGATCAGCGTGCCGGTCGGCGTGGTGTAGGAACCGGCTGCGGCGGCCTCGGCGTCGGCAAGATCGGCCAGGATGCGCTGGCAGTCATGCAGGTAGCGCTCCCCGGTTTCGGTGAGCTTGAGTGAGCGGGTGGTGCGCACCAGAAGCCGCGCCCCGATGGCATCTTCGAGAAAGGCGACGGCGCGGGTGACCGCAGGCGGGCTCATGAACAGACGGCGGGCGGCCTCGGCGAAACCGCCGCTCTCGGCCACCTTCACGAAGACCCGCATGGCCTGCCAGCGATCCATGATGCCCCAGGTTTCGTGAGTTCCAATTATTCCGTTATCTGGAACGATGTCTTCCAATCAATCAATATTCTCTATTCCCACTGAAATGATCAAGATCCTCCCCATCGCGCCGGTGTCCGGCAAGGAGGTCGTCCATGAAGCTCTATCATTATCCCCTGTCGGGCCATTCCCATCGGGCTCACCTGTTTCTGTCGCTGGTGGGCGTGCCGCATGAACTGGTCGATGTCGACCTGAAGGCCGGCGAGCACAAGACGCCGGATTTCCTCAAGCTCAACACGCTGGGCCAGGTGCCGGTTCTCGACGATGGCGGCGTGATCGTGCCCGATTCGCTTGCCATCATCGTCTATGTCGCCCGCAAGCTCGGCCTGGAGGACTGGCTGCCGACCGAACCAGCTGCGGGGGCCGCGGTGCAGCGCTGGTTTTCGGTGGCGGCGGGCCAGCTCCGCATGGGCCCCGCCGCTGCCCGGCTGATCACGGTTTTCGGCGCCAAATACGATGTCGAGCAGACCTTGGCGGCCGCGCACGCCATCCTGAAGCTGATCGATCAGGAACTGGTCGGACACGACTGGATCGTTCTCGATCGCCCGACAGCTGCCGATGTGGCGCTCTACAGCTACATTGCTTCGGCGCCGGAAGGGAATGTCGATCTGACGCCTTATGCGGAGATCGGGGCATGGCTGCGGCGGGTCGAGGCCCTGCCAGGCTTTGTGCCGTTCCAGAAGACCGCAATCGGGCTGGCAGCCTGAGGCTTTCGTGGGCCCGCGAGCATCCCGCTGGCCCTTCTTCCCTCCGAGCATGGCGTCCGGGAGCCGGCGGTGCCGGCGCATCTCGCTCGACCACGTTCCATTGTTTCGGGAAAGGCAAATGTCATGGACGGCAAAGTGCCGGTTGCCACGGATTCGCCGTGGCATGAGGGCGAACTCGCCCTGCAGCGCCGGGCGGGAGCCGCCGAGCGCATGGATGTGGTCGGGCGGCGGGTGCTGCGCGACCATCTGATCGAGCAGCACCGCGACTTCTATCCGCTGCTTCCCTTCATCGTCGTCGGTGCAGCCGATCATGCCGGCGAGATGTGGGCGACGATCCTGGCCGGCCGGCCAGGATTCCTCCATTCTCCCGAGCCCCGCACGCTGCATGTCGCGGCTGGGGCGGATCCCGCCGACCCCTTGGCCTCCGGCCTGGAGGACGGCGCCGCGATCGGCCTGCTCGGCATCGAACTGCATACGAGGCGGCGCAACCGGCTCAATGGCACGGTACGGCGCACGGGGCCCGATGCCTTCGATGTCGAGGTTGGCGAGAGCTTCGGCAATTGCCCGCGCTATATCCGCCTGCGCGACTTCGGCTTCGCACGCGATCCGGCCGCAGCTTCCACGCTGCCGGTCCGGCGCTTCGATCGCATCGAAGGTCCCGCGGCGGCGCTGATCGCCGGCGCCGAGACGCTGTTCATCGCTTCTTCGGTGACACGTGCGGACGGCCGCCGCCAGGTCGACGTCTCTCATCGCGGCGGCAGGCCGGGCTTCGTGGCGCTGCAGGACGATGGCAGCCTGCTGATGCCAGATTTTGCCGGCAATCTCTTCTTCAACACGCTGGGCAATATCCTGGCCGATCCGCGCTGCGGCTTCACCTTCGTCGATTTCGAGACGGGAGACCTGCTCCAGCTCTCGGGGGACGGCGAGGTGATCCTGGAGGGGCCGGAGATCGCCGCCTTCGAGGGCGCCGAGCAATTGCTGCGGTTTCGGCCGAAGCAGATTCTATTGAGGCCGGGCGCCCTGCCGCTGCGCTGGCACTCGCCCGCGGACGGTGCCTCGCCCCATTCCCTGGCGACGGGGAATTGGGAGGAGGCGCGTGCCTTGCTGGAAACGGGCTTCAGGCAACCTTGAGCAGGACGATCAGCGCGTAGCTGACCACGCCGAGGGCGAGCAAAGACAGAATCACCGTCGAGGTCACCCGCGGCCCGGCCTTGGCGACGGCCCGGATGTCGACGGTGAGGCCGAGCGCGGCCATCGAGATGATCGTGAGCGTATTGGCTGCCGAGGCGATCGGCTGGAGCGAGGCCTGGGGCAGGAGGCCGAAGGAGCGCAGCGCCATCATCACCAGGAAGCCGATGATGAACCAGGGCACGATCTGGCTGAGGCGGGGACGTGCCTGGGCGGGGGCGCCTGCCGCCGAGGCATCCGCCTTACGCCGGATATCGCTGAGCAGGGCCAGGACCACGATGACCGGGCCGAGCATCAGCACGCGGGCGAGCTTAACGAGGGTGCCGATCTGCACGCTCAGGGCGGCGACGGGCGCGGTGGCGGCCAGAACCTGCGGCACGGCATAGACGGTCAGCCCGGCGAAGACGCCATATTGCCCCGCCGTGAGGCCGAGCGCGGGTACCAGCAGCGGCAGGCCGATCACCGCGACCACGCCGAGCACGGCGGTGAAGGCGATCGAGGCGGCGACGTCCTTGCCATTGGCGCCGATCACCGGCGCCGTGGCGGCGATGGCCGAGTTGCCGCAGATCGAATTGCCGCAGGCGACCAGCAGGGCCATGTTGTGCGGCAGGCCGAAGGCCCGGCCGATGCCGAAGCTCAGCATGATCGACACCATCACCACGCCGGCGATGCCCGCCATCAGGCCGAACCCGGCATCGGCGATGGCGGCAGCGCTGACGGAGGCGCCGAGCAGGACGACCGCCACCTCGAGCAGGGTCTTGGCGCCGAAGGTGATACCGCGGTCGAAGCGGGGTGCCGGCTGGGCAAAGGTGCGGATCAGGGCGCCGATCAGGATGGCGAGAACGAGGGCCTCCAGCCAGGCCTTGCCGAACAAGCTGGTCTCGATGAGCTCGGCTGCCATGGCGAGGGCGGTGACGATGATGCACAGGCCCGCGCCGGGAAGAATCCCGCGAATTCCCGTCCTATCGCCCAACCAGCTGCTGACCTTGCTGCTCATGATCCACCTGCAATTTACAGGTTTCTTCTGCCTTATTGGCCCTGTTCAATCCATTTCAAAATAGTGTAGAAATCATTGGATCTAATCGAATGATTTTGCCATGACTTTGGAGCAGCTCAGAATTTTCGTGGCGGTGGCCGAGCGGGAACACCTGACGCAGGCCGCGGCCACGCTTCATTTGACGCCGTCGGCCGTCAGCTCGGCCATCCGCGTGCTGGAGGATCGCTATGGCGCGGCTTTGTTCCATCGTGTCGGCCGCCGCATCGAGATGACGCCGGGCGGGCGGGAATTCCTGCCCACGGCGCGGGCGACGCTCGCTTCGGCCAAAGCGGCGGAACTGGCTCTGTCCGAACTCGGCAGCGGGGCGCGGGGCTCCCTTGTGGTCCATGCCAGCCAGACCATTGCGAGCTATTGGGTGGCGCCCTTCCTGGCGCGCTATCACGACGTCCATCCGCATGTCGATCTCAGGCTGGAGATCGGCAACACCCAGAGCGTCACCCAGGCCGTGCTGGAGGGAGAGGCCGAGATCGGCTTCATCGAGGGCGCCGTCGACGAGCCGGCCCTGTCGGTGCAGACGGTGGCGCATGACCGGCTGATCGTGGTGGTGGCGCCGGGCCATCCCTGGGCCGACGGGCGCACGGTGCGGCCCTATGACATCGCCACCGCGCGCTGGATCATGCGCGAGGAAGGGTCCGGCACACGTTCGGTCTTCGAGGAGGCGTTGCGGGGGCGGGACGTCGATCCCAGCGCCCTCGAAATCGCTCTGGTGCTGCCGTCCAACGAGGCGGTGCGTTCGGCCGTGCGCTCGGGGCCCTTCGCGACCGTAATGTCGGAACTGGTGGCGGCGCCCGATTTGCAGGCGGGCCGGCTGGTGCGAATCGCCTTCGACATGCCGCCCCGCGCCTTCCGCATGCTGCGCCACCGCGAGCGCTACCGCACCAAGGCCTCGCAGATGCTGGAGATGGTGATCACCCAGACTGGCGGGTGAGGCCGTCTCTCAGCCGCCGCTGGTCGCGGGGAGCCGGGTCAGCCAATAGCCGCCGGCCAGGATCATGAGGCAGCCGAGCCCGGCCTTGAGATCGGGAACCTCGCCGAAGGCGAGGAGGCCGAGCAGGGCGGCGAACACGATCCAGCTGTAGCCGATCGGCCCGGCCACCGCGATGTCGGCGAGGCGGTAGCCCCTGATGTTGCAATATTGGGCGAGGATCGCCACGGGGCCGAGCATCAGGCAGGCCAGGATCGGGCCCGGGCCGACGCTCTTCCAGCTCAGCCAGGCCGGCACCAGCATCAGGAGGAAGCTGAACAGGTTGACATGGGCCAGCATGGAAAGTGGCGTGTCGCCCCTGGTCAGCCGTTTCACATAGATGATCTCGAAGGCCATCAGCACGGCGCCGAGCAGGGCCATCGCGGCGGGAATGGTGACGTCGCCGAAGGGCGTGGCGGCCGAATGCTGGCCGATCACCACCGCGAGCGCCCCGAGGCCGCAGGTGAGGCCGGCGAGCCAATGGCGCCAACCGACGGCCTCGCCGAGCATGACCACGGCAAGGGCCACCACGAAGATGCCTTCGAGCAGCCCAACGGCGCTGGCGGCGGCAACCGGCATATGGGCGGCGGCGTAGATGGCCGACAGGCCGCCGAAACAGCCGAAGCAGGCGCGCAGGAAATGCTGGCCCGGCCGCGGGCTGCGCAGGGCATCGAGCGATTGCCCGCCGGCTTTCGTCACGACGAGGAGGGTGACGAAGCCGCTGGCATAGCGCAGCAGGAGGATCTGCGGAATCGCTAGCAGGGGGCCGGCAAAACGGCCCGAGGCGAAGATCAGGGTGAACAGGGCGGTGCCGACCAGGAGCCAGAGGGCGCCCCTGGCATTGGCGCCCATGCCGGGCGCCCCGGCCAGCGGCGTTGATTTTGCTGCAATCGTCATGCTTGATGAGGTCACAGATTTCATCCCTGCAAACAAACGCGTTCTTTGATTGCTGCATGAGGAAAATCGATGCAGACGCCTCGTCGTCTTCCGTCCCTCAACGCCGTGCGCGTCTTCGAGGCAGCGGCTCGCCTCGGCAGCCTGAAGGCGGCGGGCGAGGAATTGGGCGTGACGGCCAGCGCCGTCAGCCACCAGGTGCGCCATCTGGAGGAAGGGCTGGGCGTGCGCCTGTTCGCCCGTTCCAACAATGCCATCGAGCTCACGGCGGAGGGGGCGCGTTTCGCGGCGGCGACCGCGCCTGCCCTCGACATCATCGCGGCGGCGGCCTCCGCGCTGCAGCGCGATGCCAACGAGGTCCTGGTGCGCGCCTCGGTATCGCTGGCCCTGCGCTGGCTGATTCCGCGCCTCGGCGGCTTTCGCCAGGCCCACCCTTCCATCCGTGTCCGCCTGGAAACACCGGTCTCGGCGATCGCCGACCATGACGATATCGATCTCGTCATCGGCTATTCCCGGGCGGAAAATCCTGTCCAGGGAGGAGCGGTGCTGTTCGACGATGTCTGCGTCGTGGTGGCCGCCCCCGATGTGGCCGCCCGCTATCGCGATGCCGGCGCCACGGAACTGGCCGCTTCGGGAGCCCTGATCTCGGCGACGCAGGACGACTGGGACTGGCGCCGCTGGGCCGAGGTCAATGGCGTCGACTGGCGCGAGGTGCGCATGGCCAACCGCTTCGAGATCGATGATGCGGCCTGGGAAGCGGCGAGCGCGGGCCTCGGCATGACTTTGGCCTCCCCGCGCCTGATCGAGCGCGAGCTGCGCAACGGCCTGCTGGCAATCGTCGGCCCGCAGGACGGGCTGCTGCTCGGCAATTACTGGGTGCGTGCCCGCCCGCCCATTCGACGGGGCGCCGAACTCTTCCTGGCCTGGCTGCTGGAGACCGCGGCCGAGGCCACCTGAAAGTCTGCCCGGAACGCCCGCTCTTGCCGGGGAGGCGATTGGGGCGCAAGCTGGATATGGCCGCCGTCAGGCTCCGCCTCGGAGCCGGCAGCCGGGGGACTGCGCCATGCCGGAAATCATCAGCATCAAGGGCCTGGAACTTCGCTTCCTGCACAGCAAGGCTGACACGCAGGGCAGCCTCGATATGTTCGAGATGACCGTTCAGCCGCATGCCCGCATGCCGGTCGCGCATTATCATGAGAGCTGGGACGAAGCGGTCTACGGTCTCGAAGGCGAGATGACCTTCCGAATCGGAGATGGCGAGGTCCGGCTGAGGGTGGGAGAGAGCCTCTTCATCCCGCGCGGCATTGTCCATGCCTTCCGCAATGATGGGCAGGCGCCGGCGACTTGCCTCGTCGTGCTGACGCCCGGCGTGCTCGGCATCGACTATTTCCGCGAAGTGGCGGCATTGCTGGCTTCAGACGCCCCCGACCTCGCCGAGATGGGCGCGATCATGCGGCGATACGGGCTGGTGCCCGCTCCCCTGAACTGAAGCGCGCCTACTTCCCGATCGGCAGCAGCTCCAGAAAGGCCTTGCCGGCCGGGCTGAGCCCCTGCTTGCGGACGGAAGCGTGCAGGTCGCGGCGCAGCGGCGGCGTCAGCCGGCGGACCGCCAGGCCGCTGGTGTCGTCCGGCAAGGTGAGGTCGGGCATCACGGTGAGGCCGATGCCCTCGCGCACCATACCGAAGATGGTGGCGTTGTCGCGTACCAGGAACAGGACGTTCGGCTTGCTGCGGGCCGCGGCCAGCGCATCGTCGACCTGGCGGTTGCCGCCTCCACCGGGGAAGATGGCGCGCTCGCCGTCGATCGCCTCCAGGCCGATCGAAGCATTCTTGGCGAGGGGGTGGCCCGCCGGCAGGATCAGCACGAAATCGTCATTGGCGACGATGCTGTTGTCGAGTTCGGGATGCGGCTCGCCGCTGATGCCGATATCGACGGCATCGGCGAGCACCCAGTCGTTGACCTCCTCGTCGGTGCCCAGATGCAGGGTGATGCCGGCCTGGGGATAGAGTGCCCGGAACGGCTTGAGCCAGCCCGGCAGCAGCTTGGCTGCCGCGCTTTGCACCGAGCCGATGCGCAATGTCGTCCCCGCCAGCTTGTCGCTCGCCCTGGTGACGGCGGCCAGGCGCTGGGCTCCCGCCAGCAGGGCCTGAGCCTCCACCAGGGCGGCTTCGCCGAGATCGGTGAGCTTCACGCCCACGCGTGTGCGGATCAGCAGCTTGGCGCCGAGGGCGTCCTCCAGCCCGGCAATCGCTTGGCTCACGGCCGATTGGGTAAGATGGATGTGCTGAGCGGCAGCGGTGAAGCCGCCGGTCTCGGCGGCGGCGACGAAACAGCGCAACTGGGTGAAGGTGATATTCGGATGCATGATCGGTGGAGCCTGGCGAAGCAGTGACCCTAATATGAAGGTGAGCGCTTCGCTTTCCCAGCACGCAGCCTCGGATCGCTCTTTCCAGACGCAGATATTAACTCTTTCCTACGAGCCGGATGCGCCGGCAGACTCTTTAGGTTAAGAAAGAGCGAGATCAGAGCATTTTGCGATTTTGCGGATGCGGCAGGAATCGCAAGGACGCGTCGGAGCAGAATGCTTAGGCAAGGCGGGTTTCCGCCAAGAGCGCGCCTTGTTTTAGGAGATCGAGCAGGGGTGATGGCTGACGCGGCAGCGCCCGAAGACAGGCCGGAACTTGGGGTTGCAATGCCCGCCAGGAGAAGCTCGCGCACGCTATGGCGGCGCCTCGTCATGGTCGCGATCGGCCTCGCCGCCCTGCCCGTGGTGCTCACCCTCGTCTATACGGTGGTGCCGCCGATATCGCTGCCCATGCTGGGGCGCTATCTCACGGGGCAGTCCGTGGACCGGCGCTGGACGCCGATCGAGAACATCGCGCCGGTGGCCCGCTTCTCGGTGATGGCCTCCGAGGATGGCCAGTTCTGCCGCCATTGGGGCGTCGATTTCGGTGCGATCGCCGATGTCCTGGAGCGAGGCGGCGAGAAGGGGCCGTCGCGCGGCGCCTCCACCATCGCCATGCAGACCGTGAAGAACCTCTATCTGTGGCCGCTGCCGACCTTCGCCCGCAAGCCGCTCGAGGTGCCGCTCGCGGTGTGGACGGACCTGGTCTGGTCGAAGAAGCGCGTGCTGGAGGTCTATCTCAACGTGGCCGAATGGGGCGACGGCATCTACGGCATCGAAGCCGCGTCCCAGCATTATTTCAAGAAGCCGGCCTCCAGGCTGAATGCCCGCGAGGCGGCCCAGCTCGCCGTGGTGCTGCCCAACCCGATCCGCCGCAGCGCCGGCTCGCCGACCCGGCGCCTGCGCAACCTGGCCGGTCTGATCGTCAACCGCGCCCGCAACTCGAGCGGCTATTTCGACTGCGTGAGATAAGGTATCGAGATTCGGGGGAGGCGGAATGCCTGGGACCGCGCATGTCTCGTCCGCTCTTCCTTCCGGCATGCCCTATGCTTCCAAGAGGCGGACGAGACGAGCGCGGTCCCAGGCGTGGCGTTTCCCGCGCGAAAGAATCTCGCTCCAGCCCCTTTCTTCCTGAGTTCTCTTCCTGTATAGGCTGCGCCTTCAATCGATTTTGTCATCGGCCTGTCGTGACTGTCACGGCATCCGCACGCCACGAAGAAGATACCCCAATGGCTGTTCCGAAGCGAAAAACCTCCCGCATGAAGCGCGGCTTCCGCCGTTCCGCTGATGCCCTCAAGGCCCCGACCTATGTCGAGGACAAGGATTCGGGCGAACTGCGCCGTCCGCACCATGTCGATCTGAAGACCGGCATGTATCGCGGCCGCCAGATCCTGACCCAGAAGTCCGACGCCTGAGAGCCGGCGCGGTCTCCGCGCGGCATCTCGTCCGGGCCGGCTGATTGCCGGCCCTTTTGTTTGTCTTGAGTACGGATGCCGGGGCGGGGTCCGGAACTTTTCGTGCACTGAAACACGGGACGCATCGCGCGAGCGTGCGGCCGAATCCTACCTTTCATCCGGTATGGTGCAAGGCGCCCTTGCTGCTCTCATTCGAGAACGGTGACAAACGGGGCGGGTTCTGCCGGTGGATCGAGGTTTTTTCGCCGCGTTTTCGGTGTTTCCCTCATGTTGCGTCGGCCAAGCCTGTGTGTTAGGTGAGCGCTCGTGTTGCGGGGGCGGGACCTTGTCCTTCCTGCGACCGTGAGGAAATTCAACATATCCGCCAAGGGGTTGGGCGGTCGGGTGCGGGGAATCCCGGCTGGACTGCTGTTCTCCCGAAGTGGTTTCAGCAGAGAGACACGTGGTGGCAGGGGAAGAACCGATCGTATCCGGCATGGCAAGCCGCTATGCCAATGCCTTGTTCGAGCTCGCCAGTGAGCAGAACGCCATCGATTCCGTTGCTGCCGATCTCGGCCGTTTCAATGGCCTCGTCGAGGAAAGCGCCGATCTCAAGCGCCTCGTCCGCAGCCCGGTGTTTTCCTCCGAAGAGCAGACCAAAGCCGTAACGGCCGTGCTCGAGCGCGCCGGCATCGGTGGTATTGCCGCCAATTTCATCAAGCTTGCCGCCCATAACCGCCGCCTGTTCGCGGTTGGAGACATGATCGCAGCCTTCACCGCGCTGGTCGCGAAGGCGCGCGGGCAGGCGAGCGCCGAAGTCACGGCGGCCCAGCCGCTTTCCGACGACAATCTCAATGTCCTCAAGGACTCGCTCAAGAGCGCGACCGGCAAGGACGTCTCCCTCAACGTCAAGGTCGACCCGAGCCTGATCGGCGGTCTGATCGTCAAGATCGGCAGCCGTATGATCGACGCCTCGCTCAAGACCAAACTCCAATCGATCAAGATCGCCATGAAAGAGGTCGGCTGATGGACATCCGCGCCGCAGAAATTTCCGCCATTCTGAAGGACCAGATCAAGAATTTCGGCCAGGAAGCCGAAGTTTCCGAAGTCGGTCAGGTTCTCTCCGTCGGTGACGGCATTGCCCGCGTCTATGGCCTCGACAACGTCCAGGCCGGTGAGATGGTCGAGTTCCCCGGCGGCGTGCGCGGCATGGCGCTGAACCTGGAAACCGACAATGTCGGTATCGTGCTGTTCGGTTCCGACCGCGACATCAAGGAAGGCGACACCGTCAAGCGCACCCGCGCCATCGTGGACGTGCCCGTCGGCAAGGGGCTGCTCGGCCGCGTCGTCGACGCCCTCGGCAATCCGATCGACGGCAAGGGTCCGATCCAGTCCGACACCCGCGCCCGCGTCGACGTCAAGGCGCCCGGCATCATCCCGCGCAAGTCGGTGAACGAGCCGATGGCGACCGGCCTGAAGGCCATCGACGCCCTGATCCCGATCGGCCGCGGCCAGCGCGAGCTGATCATCGGCGACCGCCAGACCGGCAAGACCGCCGTGGCGCTCGACACCATCCTCAACCAGAAGCCGCTCAACCAGGGCGACGACGAGACCAAGAAGCTCTACTGCGTCTACGTCGCCGTCGGCCAGAAGCGCTCCACCGTCGCCCAGTTCGTCAAGGTGCTGGAAGAGAACGGTGCGCTCGACTACTCGATCGTCGTCGCCGCGACCGCCTCCGACCCGGCCCCGATGCAGTTCCTGGCTCCGTTCGCCGGCTGCGCCATGGGCGAATATTTCCGCGACAACGGCATGCATGCCGTGATCATCTATGACGACCTTTCCAAGCAGGCCGTCGCCTATCGCCAGATGTCGCTGCTGCTGCGCCGTCCGCCGGGCCGCGAAGCCTATCCGGGCGACGTGTTCTATCTCCACTCCCGCCTGCTCGAGCGCGCCGCCAAGATGGGCAAGGACGCCGGCCTCGGCTCCCTGACCGCGCTGCCGGTCATTGAAACCCAGGCCAACGACGTGTCGGCCTACATTCCGACCAATGTGATCTCGATCACCGACGGCCAGATCTTCCTGGAGACCGACCTGTTCTACCAGGGCATCCGCCCTGCCGTGAACGTGGGTCTGTCGGTGTCGCGCGTCGGCTCCTCGGCGCAGACCAAGGCGATGAAGAAGGTTGCCGGCAAGATCAAGGGCGAGCTCGCCCAGTATCGCGAAATGGCTGCCTTCGCCCAGTTCGGCTCCGACCTCGACGCCACCACCCAGCGCCTGCTCGCCCGCGGCGCCCGCCTGACCGAGCTTCTGAAGCAGGGCCAGTTCTCGCCCCTGAAGATGGAAGAGCAGGTCGTGGTGATCTATGCCGGCGTGAACGGCTATCTCGACAAGATCGACGTCAGCAAGGTGAAGCCCTTCGAAACGGGTCTGCTCGCCAAGCTGCGCGCCGAGGGCTCGATCCTCGAGGCGATCCGTTCCTCCGGCGATCTCAGCGACGACGTTGCCGCCAAGCTCAAGGACCAGGTCGAGGCGTTCGCCAAGACCTTCGCCTGATCCGCAGGAGTATCGTTCGATCACTTCGGATCGAATGATACTCAGAATTTTTAGGGGATAGACGCCTTTTTCGAGTCTCGGAAAAGGCTTCGGCTCTCGATAGGAAGGCGAAGCGATGGCATCGCTTAAGGACCTCAGAAACCGTATTGCCTCGGTGAAGGCGACGCAGAAGATTACCAAGGCCATGCAGATGGTCGCGGCCGCCAAGTTGCGCCGCGCCCAGTCGGCGGCCGAGGCTGCGCGTCCCTATGCCGAGCGCATCGACGCCGTGCTGGCCAACCTCGCCGGCTCGATCGCCGATCCGCGCCAGGCTCCGCCGCTGCTGGCGGGGAACGGCAAGGACCAGACCCATCTTCTGGTGGTCTGCACGGGCGAACGTGGCCTGTGCGGTGCCTTCAACACCGCGATCGCCCGTCTCGCCCGCGAGCAGGCGACGGCCCTGCTCGGCCAGGGCAAGACGGTGAAGATCCTCTGCGTCGGCCGCAAGGGCTATGACGTGCTCAAGCGTCAGTTCGAGAAGCATATCATCGAGCTGGTCGACTTCCGCTCGGTCCGTCAGCTCGGCTTCGAGCATGCCGACCAGGTCGGTGCCAAGATCCGCAAGCTCTATGCCGAAGGCGCCTTCGACGTCTGCACGCTGTACTATTCGACCTTCAAGTCGGTGATCTCGCAGATCCCGACCGCCAAGCGCCTGATCCCGGCCGAAGTGCCGGCCGTGCAGGAAGACACGCAGAAGATCGCCTATGACTACGAGCCGGACGAAGGCGCCATCCTCGCCGACCTCCTGCCGCGCAACATCTCGGTGCAGGTGCTGCGTGCGCTGCTCGAGAACAACGCCTCCTTCTACGGAGCGCAGATGAGCGCCATGGACAACGCGACCCGCAATGCCGGCGAGATGATCAAGAAGCAGACGATCACCTACAACCGCACGCGCCAGGCGATGATCACCAAGGAACTGATCGAAATCATCTCGGGTGCGGAAGCGCTCTGAGGCGGCAGCGATCGGTAAACGGGAACAAGGAGATTCGTGATGTCTTATACGACTTCTGCGTCGACCAAGGGTGGCCGTGAAGGCCGCGCGATTCTCGACAATGGCGGGCTGGCGCTCGCCATGGCGTTCCCCAAGGAGCTGGGCGGCAACGGCGAAGGCCACAATCCCGAGCAGCTCTTCGCACTGGGCTATTCGGCCTGCTACGGCCAGGCGATCGTGGCGCTCGGCCGCAAGCATGGCATCGACGGCAACACCGCCAAGATCACCTGCCAGGTCACCCTCAGCAAGGACGATGTCAGCTTCGCCCTCGCAGTGGAACTGAAGGTGCATGTTCCCGGCGCCGATCCCGCCGCCGTGAAGGCGCTGGTCGAAGATGCCCACCAGATCTGCCCCTATTCCCGGGCGACCCGCAACAACGTACCTGTCACGTTGACCGTCGTCTGATCCGTTTCAAGTATAGAAGAGACTTTTGGAGAACCCCATGGCCAACAAGACCGGACGCGTTGTGCAGGTCATCGGCGCCGTCGTCGACGTCCAGTTCGACGACCATCTGCCCGAGATTCTGAACGCGCTTGAGACCACCAATAACGGCCAGCGCCTCGTGCTGGAAGTCGCCCAGCATCTGGGCGAATCCACCGTGCGCTGCATCGCCATGGACGTGTCCGAGGGTCTGGTCCGCGGCCAGGAAGTCACCGACACCGGCACCCCGATCGCCGTGCCGGTCGGCAATGCCACGCTCGGCCGCATCATGAACGTGATCGGCGAGCCGATCGACGAAGCCGGCCCGGTCAATGGCGACGGCCTGCGTCCGATCCACGCCGCAGCGCCCACCTTCGCCGAGCAGTCGACCGAAGCCCAGATCCTGGTCACCGGCATCAAGGTCGTCGACCTCCTCGCGCCCTATGCCAAGGGCGGCAAGATCGGCCTGTTCGGCGGCGCCGGCGTCGGCAAGACCGTGCTCATTCAGGAACTGATCAACAACATCGCCAAGACCCATGGCGGCTTCTCGGTGTTCGCCGGCGTCGGCGAGCGTACCCGCGAAGGCAACGACCTCTATCACGAGTTCATCGAAGCCGGCGTGAACGACGATCCGCACAACCCCAAGGGCATCCAGTCCAAGTGCGCCCTGGTGTTCGGCCAGATGAACGAGCCGCCGGGCGCCCGCGCCCGCGTCGCTCTGACCGGCCTCACCGTCGCCGAGAACTTCCGCGACCAGGGCCAGGACGTGCTGTTCTTCGTCGACAACATCTTCCGCTTCACCCAGGCTGGTTCGGAAGTGTCGGCGCTCCTCGGTCGTATTCCTTCGGCCGTGGGCTATCAGCCGACGCTCGCCACCGACATGGGCGCGCTGCAGGAACGCATCACCACCACGACCAAGGGCTCGATCACCTCGGTGCAGGCCATCTACGTGCCGGCCGACGACTTGACCGACCCGGCGCCCGCCACTTCCTTCGCCCATTTGGACGCCACGACCGTGTTGTCGCGTTCGATCGCCGAAAAGGGCATCTATCCGGCGGTGGACCCGCTCGACTCGACCTCGCGCATGCTCACCCCGGCCGTGGTCGGCGAAGAGCATTACGCGGTGGCCCGTTCCGTGCAGCAGATCCTGCAGCGCTACAAGGCTCTCCAGGACATCATCGCCATTCTCGGCATGGACGAACTGTCCGAAGAGGACAAGCTGACCGTGGCCCGCGCCCGCAAGATCGAGCGTTTCCTGTCGCAGCCCTTCGACGTCGCCAAGGTGTTCACCGGTTCGGACGGCGTGCAGGTTCCGATCGAAGACACCGTCAAGGGCTTCAAGGGCATCGTGGAAGGCCAGTATGACTATCTGCCGGAAGCCGCCTTCTACATGGTCGGCACCATCGAGCAGGCTGTCGAGAAGGGCAAGCGCCTCGCCGCCGAGGCTGCGTAATCCTTCCTACCCTCCCCCTCGATGGGGAGGGTAGGCCCGAAGGGCCGGGGTGGGGTGGAAACACCATTCCGGTTTGGGGCCCATGAGACCTGCGAGGGTTTGATCTCCGGTCACCCCACCCCGAGGCTTCGCCTCGACCCCAGACCATTCATGAGGAATGGTCGACCCCATCGAGGGGAGGGTAAAGTTTAAAGCTCAAGGACCGCATCGATGGCCAGCTTCCAATTCGAACTCGTCACGCCTGAGAAGCTGCTGTTCTCCGGCCCTGTCGAATCCGTCGTCGTGCCGGGCAGCGAAGGTGACTTCGAGGTGCTGTCCCAGCACGCGCCGGTGATGTCGACCATCCGGCCCGGCGTGATCGTGGTCAAGGAAACCGCCTCGGGTTCGCCCAAACGCCTGTTCGTGCGTGGCGGTTTTGCCGACGTCAACCCCCAGGGCCTCACCATTCTGGCCGAGCAGGCCGTGGCGGTGGAGGAACTGACCGCCGAGAGGCTTCAGAGCGAAATCCAGGCGGCCGAGGCCGAGGTCAGCGCCGCTGATGGCGACGCCGCCAAGGCCAGCGCCGATCTCAAGCTCGGCCAGCTCAAGGAATTGCAGAAGAACCTGCACTGAGAGGCGCCAACAGCGCTCTTGCAACAACATCCATGTCTCGCGGCGGCAGAAGCGATTCTGCCGCCGTTTTCGTTGAAACAGCGGCCTGCTTTGGTGTTGCCGCTCCTCTGGCTGGCATCCTGCCGGTCATACTAACGGTCTCGATGCTTGACCGACCAAGCATGACATCTGAGCCAAACATCGCGACTGTCGGTATAGGGCCTGCCTGCATGCCGGTCCGAAGACCGGCACACCGATCACGGCGTGATCTACGCGTTCAGCTGGATCGTAGCCAGCAAGGCCTTGGCGACCTCGGTCGTGACGCGGCGCTTATAGCGTTCATGCACCATCTGGCCGTTATGGAAGACCTTGTGCTCGACATAGACCATATGGCCGTCCCAGCGCAGAATATTGTCGGTCTCCGTCGTCTCGATGACATTGAGTCCCGGTACGAGCTGCCCCTCGGTGGTCTTGTCGCGCATCCGGCCATTCCTCCTTGATTCTCGTTACGGGCTGCCGGTCAGCATGCCCGACTTCGTGGGACGATGAAAAGGGGGAAGCGCGCGCCGCCACGGTGATTCCTGCTTCGGCATGCGATCCGCTCTTGACTGATTGAACGTTCAAAATATTGTAGAGGCCATGTCCGCCCAACCTCTCTCTTTGCCCGATCGCCCGACCAGGCTGCGCCGTGTCGATGCCGGTGACGTGCGCCGTCGGCAATTGATCGAGGCGACCATCGTGGCCATTGCGGAAGTGGGCTTCAACGCCACCACCATCGCGGAGATCGCGCGGCGGGCGGAGGTGTCCACCGGATTGGTATCCTTCTATTTCGGCGACAAGGACGGCCTGCTGGAGGCGACCTTGCGCCATCTCGCCCGCCAATTGTCACGCGCGGCGGCGGCTCGCATGCGCGATGCCGCCACGCCGCGGGCCCGTGTGCAGGCGGTGATCGACACCATGCTCGGGCGCAGTCAGTTCGAACGACGCATCGGAACGGTCTGGCTCGCCTTCTGGGGGCAGGTGCCGCATTCGCCGCGCTTTGCCCGGGTGCAGCGGGCCTATCACCGCCGCATCGCCAGCAATCTGGCCCATGCGCTGCGGCCGATCCTGATGCCGGAACCGGCCCGGGCACTTGCCGAGACCATCGCCTCGATGATCGATGGATTGTGGCTGCGGGCAACGCTGGCCAACGATCCTGACGGGCGCATGCCGCGTGCCGTCGCGACCGGCTTTGTCGACAGCCAGTTCATGCTGCTCGGCCTCGGCCGCTGAATTGTACCAAGCGGGGCGGTTGCCGCCTCGCGGGAAGAACGTGTCTGAACACAATAGGAGCGCGCTGCCGATCTCCCCGGGGAGCGGACGGCGGCTTAGCCCGAGGAGGCAGAGAAATGCGCTACGGCGTTGTGAAGAACCATATCGGCGGCGCCTTCGTCGACGCCACCTCGGGCGAGACCTTCGCCTCGGTCGATCCGGCCACCGGCGAGACCATCGCCGAGGTCGAGCAGGCGGGCGATGCCGATATCGAACGGGCGATCGAGGCCGCCAAGGCCGGTTTCAAGGTGTGGTCGCGCATGACGGGCGCCGAGCGCGGCCGCATCCTCAAGCGTACGGCCGACATCCTGCGCGAGAAGAACGCGGCGCTGGCCGAGATCGAGACCCGCGATACCGGCAAGCCGATCCAGGAAACCGTCGCCGTCGACGTGCTGTCGGGCGCGGACTGCCTGGAATATTTCGCTGGCATCGCCGCCACCCTCACCGGCGAGCATGTCGATCTCGGCCCGTCGGCCTTCGGCTACACCCGCCGCGAGCCGCTCGGCGTCGTGGCCGGCATCGGGGCCTGGAACTATCCGATCCAGATCGCCTGCTGGAAGTCGGCCCCGGCGCTCGCCTGCGGCAATGCCATGATCTTCAAACCCTCCGAGGTGACGCCCCTGACGGCGCCCTATCTCGCCGAGGCCTTCAAGGAAGCCGGCCTGCCGGATGGCGTGTTCAACGTGGTCCAGGGCGATGCCCGCGTCGGCAAGGCGCTGGTTGCCCATCCCGCCATCAAGAAGATCTCGCTGACGGGCGAGGCCGGCACCGGCCGCATCATCATGGCCAACGCCGCCAAGACGCTGAAGCACGTTACGCTGGAACTCGGCGGCAAGTCGCCCCTGATCGTGTTCGAGGACGCCAAGCTCGACAATGCCGTTTCCGGCGCGCTGCTGGGCAATTTCTATTCGGCCGGTGAGGTCTGCTCGAACGGCACGCGCGTCTTCGTGCACAAATCGGTGAAGGACGCCTTTCTCGCCAAGCTCAAGGCGCGGGTCGAGAAGATGGTGATCGGCGATCCCCTCGATCCCAACACCCATGTCGGCTCGCTCGTCAGCCAGGAGCACCTGGAAAAGGTGATGTCCTATGTCGAGAAGGGCAAGGCCGAAGGGGCCAGGCTGCTCACCGGCGGCCAGCGCGTCACCACCGGCGCGCTCGCCAAGGGCGCCTTCGTCGCTCCCACCATCTTCGACGGCTGCCAGGACGACATGGCCATCGTGCGCGAGGAGATCTTCGGCCCGGTGATGACGGTGTTGAGCTTCGAGGACGAGGACGAGGTGGTCGCGAGAGCCAACGACACCGAATATGGACTGGCGGCGGGCGTGTTCACCAACGATCTCTCCCGCGGCCATCGCGTCATCGCCAATCTGGAAGCCGGCACCTGCTGGATCAACCAGTACAACGTCACGCCGATCGAGCTGCCTTTCGGCGGGGTGAAGCTCTCCGGCCTCGGGCGCGAGAATTCGCGCGCGGCGGTGGAGCACTACACCCAGATCAAGAGCGTCTATGTCGCCCTCGGCGATATCGACGCGCCGTATTGAGTCTGGGAGCGCGGACGTCATAGCGACATGCAGACATGTCGCGATGTCCGCTCTTGGAAACGTCACCTGTGAGAAAAGGAAGAGCAGACATCGCGACATGCATGTCGCTGTGACGTCTGCACTCCCAGGAAAAGCTATGACCGAGACATTCGACTATGTGATCGTGGGCGCCGGCTCGGCAGGCTGCGTGATGGCTAACCGTCTCACCGAGGACGGCACGCATCGCGTCAAGCTGCTGGAGTTCGGCGGCAGTGACGGCTCGGTGTTCATCCAGATGCCGAGCGCCCTCTCCATTCCGATGAATTCGCCGCGCTATGACTGGCGCTATCATGCCGAGCCGGAACCGGCGCTGGGGGGACGCAGCCTGCATACGCCGCGCGGCAAGGTGCTGGGCGGCTCCTCCTCGATCAACGGCATGGTCTATATCCGCGGCAACGCGCTGGATTACGACGCCTGGCAGGAAGCGGGGGCGCGCGGCTGGAACTATGCGGGCGTGCTGCCCTATTTCCGCCGGGCGGAAGGGCGGGAGGAGGGCGGCGACGAATATCGCGGCGCCGATGGTCCGCTCAAGACCTCCTATGGCAAACTCGCCAACCCGCTCTACCAGGCCTTCATCGATGCTGCGGTCCAAGCCGGCTATCCCGCTACCGATGACGTGAACGGCTATCAGCAGGAAGGCTTCGGCCGGATGGACATGACGGTCTACAAAGGCCGGCGCTGGTCCACGGCCAATGCCTATCTCAAGCCGGCGATGAAACGGGCCAATCTCTCGGTGGAGACGCATGCGCTGGCGAGCCGCATCCTGTTCGAGGGGAAGAAGGCGATCGGCGTCGAATATTGGCAGGGCTCCGCCCTCAAGCGCGTGATGGCGCGGCGCGAGGTGATCCTGGCGGCCGGGCCGATCAACGATCCCCAGCTACTGAAGGTCTCGGGGGTCGGGCCCCAGGCCGAACTCAAGAGCTTCGGCATCGAGGTCGTGCATGATCTGCCCGGCGTCGGCGAGAACCTGCAGGACCATCTTGAATTCTACTTCCAGATGGCGAGCACGCAGCCGATTACCCTCTATTCCGTGACCAATCCGATCGCGAAGGGCATGGTCGGTGTGCAATGGCTGTTGCGCAAGGACGGGCTCGGCGCCACCAACCATTTCGAGAGCTGCGGCTTCATCCGCTCACGCGCCGGTATCCCCTATCCGGACATCCAGTATCACTTCCTGCCGATGGCGGTGAGCTACAACGGCAGTTCGCTCGCCTCCGAGCATGGTTTCCAGGCCCATGTCGGCCCGATGCGCTCCAAGAGCCGCGGCCATATCCGTCTGAAATCGCGCGACGTGCGCGAAGCGCCGCTGATCCGCTTCAACTATATGAGCCATCCCGACGACTGGACGGAGATGCGGGCCTGCGTGAGGCTGACCCGCGAGATCTTCCAGCAGAAGGCCTTCGAGCCCTATCGCGGCCGCGAAATCTCGCCAGGGGCTGACGTCACCTCGGACGAGGCGATCGACGCCTTCATCGCCCAGCATGTCGAGAGCGCCTTCCATCCGTCCGGCACCTGCAAGATGGGTGATCCTGCCGATCCGATGACGGTGGTGGATTTCGAGACCCGGGTGGTGGGCCTGGAGAATCTGCGCATCGCCGATTCCTCGATCATCCCTCTGATCACCAACGGCAACCTCAACGCGCCCTCGATCATGATCGGCGAGAAGGCATCCGACCACATCCTCGGCAAGCCGCTGCTGCCGCCGTCCAACGCGCCCGTCTATCAGGCAAAGGATTGGCAGACGAAGCAGCGATAGAAGGTACGTGCTGCGGCGCATGCAATACCAAGCCACCGTAACCCTCATCCCCTTCCCCGAGGCCTTTGGCCCCGCCGGGGATGACAGCGCGCATCGCATAGACCATTCAGCCATGAGGCGCGACGCCGCAAAAAGGAGGCGGGTCTTTGGATCCGCCAACCTCGTTAAGGACATTACCGTTCGGGCCGGCCTGAAGGCCAGCCCGACGCTTTCTTAAACGGTCAGGCTTCCTGGATCGCCGAGAGCTTCCAGTCTTCGCCCCGGCGGCGAACGAAGGTCCAGATCTCCGTCGTTTCGCTCGGTTCGTCCTTGCCTTCGACAATCGCGCCCGTGGTGCGATCCCTGAGGACGTCGATCGACTGGTAGCGGAAGGCGGCGCTGGCATAGTCCTCATCGCCCTCGCGCCAGGCTTCGGCAATGTCGGCCTGGAGCAGGCGCGTATCGCGCACATCGTTGCGAACGCCGCGCTTGGCGTTGTCGGCGAGTTCCTCGGAGAAGTAGGACACGATTTCGGGCGTCGTCAGACGGCGCAGAGCGGCATGATCTTCCTTGGCGAAGGCATCCTGAACCTCGGTCAGCCGGCGCTCGAAGGTATCGAGGTCGGCCTGGGTGGTCTCCAGGGCCTCACCGCGCGCAGGGCTGGCCGCGGCCTGGGACGACATGCCGAAGAAACCGGTGCGGCCGTTCGAGGTCGGCTGCGCGTCCCGATTCAGACCCTGGTCGCCAAAGCCCTGATTGCCAAAGTCGAAGCCGCGCGACATTTGCGGCCCGCCTGCCGTCGCCGTCGCGGGCGTGCGGCGCGAACGCCACCAGGAGATCGCGAAGAAGGCGATCACCGCAATCAGGGCCGCCTGCAGCAGGAAGCCGAGCATGCCGGCGAGGCCGCCGAAGCCATAACCCAGCAGCGCGCCGATCAGGCCGCCGACCAAGAGGCCGCGCATCAGGCCGCCGGCGCCGCCGAACAGGCCGGGCCGCTGCTGCGCGGCGCCTTGCGCCAGCGGCGAAGCGGGCTGGGTCGCGCTCGGCCCCGGATTGGGGGTCATCGAACGCTGAACCGGAGCGGCCTGGTCCGGTGCGGTGCGGGTGGCCGGCACGGAATCATAGGTGCGCGCGCCACGGCTGCCGATGCTGCCGCCGCGGCGGGCTTCGGACAGATCCACCGCCGCCAGCGTAAAGGCCAGGGACAGGGCGGTGACCAGGGAAAAGAGACGAGTCTTGCTGAAGCGCATGATCGGCAACCTACCTTCTGTTGCCCGCTTCGATGTCATGCAGCGGGCCCTTTTTCAGCGGTCCGACATCACGTGCGCATCAAGCGCGACGTCAGAGGGGCCCGGCCCGCAGGTGGAATGTGGGGACATGGCCACGGGGTTGCAAGTGTATTTCCTGTAATGATCGCCCCGGCGCGGCGGGCTTCCTGATCAGGCCAAGTCCCAGGGATTGATCACCAAACACCGATATCGTCGAAATCGTCCACATTGCGGGTCACCACGGCAAGACCGTGAACGAGAACGGTCGCGGCGATCTGGCCGTCTATGTCGCCGCGTGGACGCAAGGCGGCAATCCGACCCCATCGATGGCGATCCGGTCCGTTACCGCAAGAATCCGATCGCCATGGTCGTGGCGTTGCTTGCTCAGTCAGCTGGTGAGATGGCCGGCCGTTCGTGGGTCCGATTGCAGGCCCTCGAGGCGTAATACGGTTCACTTAAGCAGGAACCGCTCCGAATTTGTCATAGCCGGGCTTGACCCGGCTACCCAGAAGCCGCACGGACGAACCGTCGGGGAGCTGGATTGCCGGGTCAAGCCCGGCAATGACAAAGGTCGAGCACCCCGAAACGCTTCAGTGAACTGCATTGGCCCACGAGGCGGGCTTTTTGCACGACCTTGGAGAATTGGTTCTTGGCGTCGTGCAGCTGCCATTCCACGGGGGTGTCTCCTGATGGCTAGACTGTCTAGCTATGTAGAGGGGTTCAAGTGCGATCAAGACCATGGCGAGAAGCTTATCTATGAATTTTCTCGCTTTTCTCCGACAGAACCACTATGTCAGCGCCATCATCTAGATAGCATCGATTGTATGAGCGTGGGCCTTCCGGCTCGCGTGCCGGGAGAATTGGTTGGGAGATCTCGTTTGGGAACTGGCTCCGCCGTCTTCCAACTGGGATAAGCCAAGGCCATGAAGTTTCTCGATCAAGCCAAGATCTATGTCAAAGCCGGCGATGGCGGCGCGGGGGCGGTGTCCTTCCGGCGCGAAAAGTTCATCGAGTTCGGCGGGCCCGACGGCGGCGACGGCGGCAAGGGCGGTTCGGTCGTGGCCGAATGCGTCGACCATCTCAACACGCTGATCGACTACCGCTATCAGCAGCATTTCAAGGCGCGCGTGGGCATGCATGGCATGGGCCGCAACCGCACCGGCGCCAATTCGCCCGATGTGGTGCTGAAGGTGCCGGTAGGCACCCAGATCTATGAAGAGGACGGCGAGACCATGATCGCCGACTTCACCGAGGTCGGCCAGCGCGCTCTGATCTGCAAGGGCGGCAATGGCGGCTTCGGCAATGCCTATTTCAAGACTTCGACCAACCAGGCGCCGCGCCGCGCCAATCCCGGCCTGCCGGGCGAGGAGAAGACGATCTGGCTGCGCCTCAAGCTGATCGCCGATGCCGGCCTGGTCGGCCTGCCCAATGCCGGCAAGTCGACCTTCCTGGCCACGGTGACGGCCGCCAAGCCCAAGATCGCCGACTATCCCTTCACCACGCTCTATCCGGGCCTCGGGGTCGTCAGGGTGGATGGGCGCGAATTCGTGCTCGCCGACATTCCCGGCCTGATCGAGGGCGCGCATGAGGGGCACGGCCTCGGCGACCGCTTCCTCGGCCATGTCGAGCGCTGCCGCGTGCTGCTGCATCTCGTCGACGGCACCTGCGAGCATGCCGGCAAGGCCTACAAGGTCATCCGCAACGAACTGGCTGCCTATAGCGAGGACCTCGCCGCCAAGCCGGAGATCGTGGCGCTCTCGAAAACGGATTCGCTTTCGCCCGAATTGCTGAAGGAACAGGTGGCACGGCTGAAGCGGGCGGCGAAGAAGACGCCGATCGTCCTGTCGTCCATCTCCGGTTCGGGCGTGCAGGAGGCGCTGCGCCAGCTGTTCGAGGTGATCGGCGCAGCCAAGGCGGCCGATGCCATCATCGAAAAGCCGGTTTTGGAAAAGAACAATACCTGGCAACCCTGAAGCAGATCGCTGTGAACTCGGCGGCCCCGATCGGGGTTGAGATGGCGGGGGCGTTTTGCTCCAGGAGTGATGGAATGGCCTTGCACAAGACGAGTTCGGCATTGCCGCATCTGCTGGCCGGCGCAGCCCTGATGCTCATGGCCATGCCCGCTCTTGCCGATACGCTGACGCCGAAGGCCGCAATCCGGGTGATGACGCAGGCAGGCTATTCCGGCATCGGCGGCGTGACCCATGACCTCAATTTCTACTATGCAGCCGCCGTCGACGCCAAGCGCCGGCGCGTGCGCGTGACCGTCGACGACCAGAGCGGCAAGATCGTCGCCGTGGTGCCGCTCCGCGGCAGCGGCGCGGCCTTGCCCGCGCCGACCTCGCCGCGGCCCATGGGCCGCCTGCAGGAGGTCGAGATCAAGCCGGTGCCCCGCATCGTCCCGCTCTACCGGCCGCCCCCGGCGCTGCGGACGCCCGGACGCTATGCCTACCCGCTCAATTCGAGGGGACAACTGACGCCGGGCTGGTGCCGCTACCGCCAGATCGCGCCGGGGTGCTGAGGAATAAAAACCGCAGCTATGTTTGACCCGTGCGTCATTGCGAGCGTAGCGAAGCAATCCAAGAGCCATGGCCACCACGTTTTCCGGCACTGGATTGTTTCGCTACGCTCGCAATGACGGTGCTCGATCGGTCGAACATCGATGCCGTTGGCAGAAGCCCCCAACGCAAAAGGCGCCCCGGTTTCCCGGAGCGCCCTGACTTTCCGTCCTGTCCTGTTGGCTTAGGCGGCCTTGGCTTCAACCTGCCGGGGGGCCGAACCATTGATCGGGATCAGCCGGGGTTTCTTGGCCTCCGGGATCTCTCTGACAAGGTCGACATGGAGCAGGCCGTTCTCAAGGCTGGCGCCCGTCACCTGGACATAATCGGCGAGCTGGAAGCGGCGCTCGAAAGCGCGGGCGGCGATACCCTGATGCAGGATCTCACCCTTATTGCCTTCCTTGCTCTCGGACTTCTCGCCGCGAATCGTGAGGGAGTTTTCCTTCACTTCGATGGCAATGTCGCTCTCGGCGAAGCCGGCGACGGCGACCGAGATGCGATAGGCGTTATCCGAGGTGCGCTCGATATTGTAGGGCGGGTAGGTGGTGGCCGAAGCATCGATGCCGGCAACCTGATCGAGCGCCGAGAACAGGCGATCGAAACCAACGGTGGAACGGTAAAGGGGCGAAAAATCAAACTGACGCATGGCTATCCTCCTTTGAAGCGACAAGCCGTTAAGACGCTCCGCCATCTGGCCGGAGCTGACATGTGCATCCCATCCGGGCCTGCACAAATCATGATTTGGTAAGGGTTCCGACGGTTTCAAGGGGGACTTGGCCGATTTTTGATCGGGCTTGTCTCGATCGCCCGATCGCGCAAGATGACGTGTCTCCGTGCCGTCCTCCGAGGTGAACCATGCTGAAACTGCGCCCCAATTGCGAATGCTGCGACAGGGACCTGCCCCCCGATGCGCGCGAGGCGATGATCTGCACCTTCGAGTGCACTTTCTGCGCCGGTTGCGCGGCTGATGTCTTTGCCGGCACCTGCCCCAATTGCGGCGGCGACCTCGTCCGCCGGCCGATCCGCCCCGCTGCCCTGCTGGTCAAATATCCTGCCTCGACCGAGCGTGTGTTGCGCGACGGCGAGTGTCTGGCGAAGCGCGCCGCGGCCTAGCGCCGGGGCTGTCGTCCTTCGCCGGCGGGGCGGCGATTTCGCGCCTGCATATCGGCGCGAAGCAGTCTATATGAGGCAGCGAACATTCCTGCAGGAAACATCCATGCTTCACGCCCATTCCTTCGTGCCGGCCCGCGAGGTCGAACCCAAGTCCATTGCCGACAGCGTCGTGCTGACCTTCGAGGATCGCTGTCAGCGACAGGGTATGGTGCATACGGTGGGCGGCCTCGACATCGTGGTCGAACTCGCCGAGGCACCGGCGCTCGCCCATGGCGATGCCTATCGGCTGGAGGACGGCCGGCTGATCGAGATCGTGGCCGAGGCCGAGCCGCTGCTGGAGATCAAGGGCCGCGACCCCCTGCACCTGATGCGCCTGGCTTGGCATCTCGGCGACCGCCATCGCGAAACCGAGATCGGCCCCAAATGGCTGCGCATCCGCCGGGATGCCGCGATCGCCGAGGTCCTGAAGGAGCTCGGCGCCAGGGTCGTGGCGATCGAGGGCCCGTTCCAGCCGGAGGGGGGCGACCACAGCCACGATGCGCATGGGCATGATCATGGCCATCATCACGGGCATGGCCATAAGCACGGCCATCGCCATGAGCACGATCATGGCCATGACCACGCCCATCATCACCACGATCATGGCCCTGGCGCGGCGTGCGGCTGCGGGCACGACCATGAGCACGGGCACCAGGGCAAGGATGGCCACCACGGCCACGACTGAGCGGCGGAGGGGGCCGGAGCCACAGCGGGCGCGGTTTCCGACCAAAGGGATGCGACGAGCGGGCCTGCCGCACCGGATCCGATGCCGGATCCGGTGCTTTGGGCGATCAGCCTGTCGCTACCGACTTACCAGCGATGCCAGGGGTGCCTGTAATAGGGGCGATGCCATCCTCCACCCCAGCCGTAATAGTAGACCGGGCGGCTCCAGCCATAGCTGTAGACCGGATATTCGGGCACGCAGCGCCCCCAGATGTTGGGGCGCCAGCCAGGGCCGCAGCCCCAAGCCACCTGCTGAACCAACGGCGCGGAAGCCGGGGCGGGAGAGGCCAGCGGCATGGCCGAGGCACCTGTCGTCGTGGCGGCGAGGCCGGGCAGGCCGAGCGAGGCGATGGCGGCGATTTGAATGATACGCTTCATGATGGAACTCCACCGGATACTGCTTGTGGAAGGCCGGCGTGGCCTCCTGCAAGCTTGAACGCGGGCCGCAGGAAAATCCGTCGCTATTGAACTGATTTCTTCGGCGGGGGCGGTGCGTGGATATAGCGGCTCAGTCCCTCGGCCAGGATGGCTCGATCGGCCGGCGAACTGGTCGCTGCGAATTCAACGATGCGCTGTTCGAGCGCTGCCCGCATGGCGGAATCGGCGACGCGGGCGCGTTCCAGGGCCGCGAGCAGGGCCGGGGCATCCAGTGTCGGCTGCCGCAGCAGAGCGGCGGCGTCGCGCCGGGCCTGCTGTCCGTCGAGGATGGTCTGGCGGGCTTGATGGCGCGCCTCGCGCAGGGTCTTGTAGAAGGCATCGCGTTCCGGGGCCGGAAGCTGGTTGCCGAGGGCCTGCAGCGAGGCCCTCGGCGCGGATCTGCGCGCTTCGAACCAGACGACGCCGCCAGCGATCGCCCCGGCCAGGAAGATGTTGAGGGCGATCGAAATGATGAGGGGGAGGCGCGAGCCGACCATGATCACGAACCTTCCTCGCTGATCTCCGTATCGGGGCCGGCATCTCCGAAAGCCGTGACCGTCGCGCCCAGGCCGAGATGCTCCGTCCTCCCCGGCGTGTCGAGCAGGGTGATTGCGAGGGTCCCGGCCAGCGCCCCGGCAAGGCCGGCCCCCGCCAGACCGAGCCCAAGCCACCAGCGGCGCACCCGCCGGCGGGGAGCGAGGCTGGCGGTTCCGGCCGCCACGACCCGTGCATGAAGATCGGCAGTCGGAGGCGGCACCGCATAGCGATCCAGCATGGTGTCGAGCCGGGCGGCGGCCGCCAGGATGGCTTCACCCTCGGAGGTGGACGCAAAAGCCAGGGCCGCTGCCCGCTCGGCCTCCGGCCAACGCTGCAGGCGGCTGCCATGGCGATCGGCAAGAGCGGCAAAACGCTCGGCATCCATCGGTGCGGGCCTGTCAGGCATGGGAGCCACTCCCTGACAGCAGGGCTTCGAGCTTGTCCGACCGGGATCGGCGGACAGGCGCCGCCAGGCGCTGCGGGAGGCCGGCGGCTGCCCGGCCCTGGAGAACGGACGCGGCCGCATCGCCGCGTCCTGCCGGCTGGAGGCGGATGCAGCCATGTCCCTCTATGCTGCGCAGCGCCAGGTCGAGGCGGCCGGCCCGCGCAAGAATGAGCCGGCCCTGGGGTGTGAGCGCGAAGGCGCGGCCGGCGCTGCGCTCGGGCGCGGGCCAGGCCTCCATTGCCGCGCCATAGGCGGCGGCGAGGGCGGCAGAACGCTCTGCACTCATCGCGAAGGGAGCTTCAGTCATCATCGGCCTTCCTGATCAGGAGAGACTGCAGAGAACGTCGTCCGCGTGCGAGCAGGCTCTCCAGCGCCTCGACGCTGACTTCCATGGCCGCGGCGGCCTCGATATTGGACATCGCCTGATAGTAGGTCAGGACGATGGCTTCCCGCTGCCGCGGTGCGATGGCCTGCAAGGCCCGCTCGACATGATCGCTCGTCTCCTCGGCCCGGCTTGCGGCCGGATGGTCCGGGGGAGCGGCCAGCTCGGGCAGATCGAGGCCCGTCCATTCCCTGCGGCGGCGCAGGCGGTCATAGCAGAGATTGAGCGCGACGCGATGGATCCAGGTGTCGAACCGGGCCGTCCCGGGCCGCCAGCGCCCGGCATTGCGCCAGATCCGCAGGAAGGTCTCCTGCGCGACGTCCTCGGCTTCCGCGGCATCGCCCAGCATGCGGCGCGCCAGGGCGAGCAGGCGGGGCAGTTTGCGCGAGACCAGGGCCTGCATGGCTGCGTCGTCGCCCGAACCGATCCGGCGCACCAATTCCTCGTCTGGATCGGACACCATGGCCTGGCGCACTCCCGGGACTCATCGAGGGCCATGGTCCTGCATCATTGCGCCGGTTTGACAGCCGATTTGTGGCCCGGCCGTTCGTCGCGGGCGAGCGCGCCGTCCTTGTTGGCATCGAGCCGGGCGAAACGCTTGGCGAAGAAGGCATCGAGTTCACCCTTGTCGAGGAAGCCGTCCTTGTTGGTGTCGAGGCGGGCGAAGGTCTTGGCCGAATCCGTCTTGGCGTTCCGCTTCGCCTGAAAGGCACTCCACTCCGCAAGGCTGATCTTGCCGTCGCCATCGGTGTCCGCTTTCATCAGGGCCTTCTCGCGGCGGGCCTGGAACTCGGCGAGGCTGAGCCCGGCCTTGGCGGGGGCCGCGGACGGGGCGGGAGTTTGGGGGGTGGTGGGCTGGGGTTCGGATGTCTGGGATGGCTCTGCCGGTGCGGTTTGCGCCGTCTGCGCCATCGCGGCTGCGGCCGGCAGGGCCAGCATCAAGGCAAGGATCGAACGACCGATCATGGGCATCTCCTGGGACAGATCGCGCGGGCAATATGCGCGAAGAACGCCATTTGAACGGCAGAGCCAGGAAAATCCGTCGGCGGACGGCAAAGAAGTTTTGCGATCTGACGGAAGCAGGCGGAATCGCGCAGGGGAGCTCAATAGGAGGCCGCGAAGAGGCTGACTTATGGACGAGAATCCTTGGGAGGGCGGATGTCCGCGCTTTCAGGCACAGGCAGGAGACACGGTTTTCGCGACCGGTATACGAGCAGAAGCGTGCTCAATGCCGGCCGTCGAGATCGCGAATGGCAGCGGCCCGTGCCGCCGGATCCCCCGCCAGGAGATGCACGTGCACCTCGCAGGCGCCGGCTCTCGCCGCTGCCGCGAGCGTGGCAGCAAGATCGTCGCCGCCTTGGCCGGCTTCGCCGATCCACACACAGGTGCCGCTTGCATCGACCGCGATCAGGACGGCGTCGACATAATCGGGGCATTGGCCGATCGGATAGACCGAAACCAGATAGGAACGGCCTGAAATGCCGACCCAGCGACGGAAGCGCGACGCCGCTGCGGGCGCATCGCGACCGAGAGCGGCCAGCGTCGTACACACGCGGTGATCGGGGGACGACGAACGAGAACGAATCGCGATCTGTGTCATAGAACAAATCTAGAACGCGCTGCGCCGCCACGTCAAGCGATTCGGGTTTGTTCCGCTCCCAGGGGGCCGCGAGCCTCGGCGAGCAGCCGGTCCGACGCCGATTCGATATCGCTCACCAGGCGCTCGAAGAAGGCCGTCTTGTCCTGGCCGGCCGGAATGGCCGGCAGAATTTCCATCACCAGCCTGCCGGGCTGGCGGATGAACCGGCGCCGTGGCCAGAAATGGCCGGAATTGAGCGCAACAGGGACGCAGGGGACGTCGAACTCGCTATAGAGATAGACCACGCCATATTTGTAGGCCGGCTCGGCGCCGGGCGCCCGGCGTGTTCCCTCGGGGAAGATCACGATTTGCCGGCCCCGGGCGAGTTCGCGCTCGCCATCGGCCTTCATCTGCTTCATCGCTCTGGAGCGTGCGCCGCGGTTCACGGCGATCATCTGCGCCTTGGCGGCGAGCCAGCCGAAGACGGGCAGCCACATCAATTCGCGCTTGAGCACATAGCAGGGGTCCTCGCAGACGAGGAACATGGCGAAGATGTCCCAGGTAGACTGGTGCTTGGCGGCGACCAGAACCGGCCCGGGCGGCAGGTTTTCCCGCCCGCGAATCTCGCAGGTGATGCCGGCGATATGGCGCATGAGGACAATGTTCACCCGCGCCCAGTTCTTCACGATCCAGAGCAGAGCAGGGCGCGGCATCAGCAATGTCGGCAGCGCCAGGATCATCCACAGGACGATATTGACATAGAAGGCCAGGTTGAACAGGAGCGAGCGCAGGACGAGCATGGACCGGATCATTCGAGGAGGCTTGAGCGGCTATAGCAGAATAAGCGGCGCCTGCCTCCCTCTTCATTGCGGGTCGGATGAGCGGTGGCGTCGCACTGCATGATGGGCCTCGATCGCGCTTGCGTCGGATGGAAAGGTGCAGGTTTTCATCCTCCTCCAGGGGAAGCGAAAAGACCTCGGCTATACATGTCGCCGGCGAGATCCTTCAAATTGAACAAGATGGGCGATTAGGGCTGCCGCTTTTTGATGGGCAGCGCCAGCGTCACGACCAGACTGACGAGGATGCCGGCGGCCGCCAGCCAGAAGGCGAACTGCGTGCCTTCGGCCACGGCGCTGCGGAGCGCCTCGCCTTGCTGCCCGCCCGTATGCCGGTTGGCGACGGCTGTCAGGACGGCGAGGCCGATGGCGTTGCCGACGCTGAGCGTCGTCGAGGCCATCCCCGAGGCGACGCCCTGTTCGTCGTGGTGTACGCCGGATGCGGCAGCGATCCACATGCCGGTCCAGACGATGCCCTGGCCGATGCCCGATACGATCAGGCCTGTCACGATGGCGATATAGCGACTGTCCGCATTCGAGCCGGGGACCAGCAGCGCGGTACCGATCATGCCGACCACCATGCCGACGATCAGCGTCGTGCGGGTCGAGAGCTGCGTCGCCAGCCGCTCGCCGACCTGCGTGCCGACGGCAATGGCGATGGAGGGCACCAGGAACGCCCAGCCGGTCTGAAGTGCCGTCAACCCCTGCACGTTCTGGAACAGAATGGTCAGGAAGTAAGGCAGGACGCCGAACGTTCCCATGTAGAGGAAGGTGATCGTCATGCCGGCCACGAGGCTGCGGTTGGTGAACAATCGCAGCGGCATGAGCGGATCGCGGCTGCGGGCCTCGACCACCGCGAAGGCAATGAGGAAGGTTGCCGAAAGCGCCAGCGCGCAGACCACGCTTGCCGCGCTCCAGCCGATTTCTGGCCCCTCCACCAGCCCGAACACGAGTGCCGTCGTGCCAAGGGTGACGGTCAATGCGCCCGGCAGATCGAAGCTGCGTTTGTCATGCCGCTTCGGGTCGGGCGGGATCACGAAGAAGGCTGCGATGACAGCGATGCCGGCCAGCACGACATTGACGTAGAAGACGGCAGGCCAGCCCCAGGCGGCGGTCAGGAAGCCGCCCGCCAGCGCACCGATGCTCAACCCGCTGGCGCCGGCGCCGCCCCAAACGGCCAGCGCGCGATTGCGCTCGGGTCCTTCCGCGAACAGGCGGTTGATGAGCGAGAGCGTGGCCGGAAACAGAAGGGCTGCCCCGATGCCCTGCACGGCGCGGGCCGCGACGATGACGATGGGGGACGCGGCCAGACCGCCCGCAAGCGAGGACAGTGCATAAAGCCAGAGCGCCAAGACAAACATGCGCCGTTGGCCGATCAGGTCCGCCGCCCTTCCGCCGAACAGCAGGAAGCCGCCGCAGAACACCATGTAGGCGCTGACCACCCATTGCAGGGTTTGGCCAGAAAAGCCCAGGCCCGCGCCGATTTCCGGCAAGGCCACGAAGACGATGTTGATGTCCAGCGAATAGATGAGCTGGGCGAAGGCGAGCAGCGCGAGCGCCAGGCTCCTTCGCGCGCCAATGCCTGATGCCGTGGCTGTGCCGGCATGATCCGACGCGGTCATGTCAAACTCCGTCGTTCCATTGTTTGTCGATCAATAAAGAATAGAACCTTGCATGGCACGGTCAAGCGAATTATTTATCGATCACTCAAGAATGGAGATTGCGATGGCGGGGCGTCCGCGCGAATTCGATCGGGATGCGGCATTGGCCAAAGCGCGCGACGCGTTCTGGTCGCGCGGCTATGAAGGGGTGTCGATGGCCGATCTGGTGGAAACGCTGGGAATCGCTTCGGCCCGCATCTATGCGGCGTTCGGATCGAAGGAGATGCTGTTCCGCGAAGCGGTCGGGCTCTATGACCAAGGCGACGGTGGCTTCGCCACGCGGGCGCTCGCGGAGGAGCCAACAGCTGCCGGCGCGATTGAACGGAGCCTGCGCGAAGCGGTCGAGATCTACACGCGCAAGGGACGGCCGCATGGCTGCATGGTCGTGTCGGCCGCGACCAACTGCGCGGCTGAGAACGAGGGGATACGGGAGTTCTTGGCCGACTATCGCCGGCGCCGCACCGCTTCCCTCGTCAAACGTCTGGAACGCGCCGTGACGGAGGGGGAATTGCCGGCGGATACGGATACACAGGCCCTTGGAGATTACTACGCGACTGTTCTACACGGTCTCTCGGTGCAGGCCCGCGATGGCGTGGCGAAAGACCGTCTCGAGGCCACGGTGCCGATAGCAATGCTCGGCCTGGCCAGACCCAAGACGACTGTGGTGCCGTGAAACTTCCGATTAAAGCGTTTTTCAGAAAAGTTGATAGACTTCTCGATTAAGAAACCGCGTCAACATCGCGGCCGCTCGTATGACTCAATATCGCAAACCGAGTGGAGAAAAGCTCAATTTGTCATGCTCAGGCTTGCCCGGGCATCCACATACCGCCACTTGTCGAGATTTGCGGCGTTGGATTGCCGGGACAAAGCCCGGCAATGACAAAAGTCGAGTTTTACAGATTTTTCAGTCAGGCTCTAAAGCTGCATTTCTGCGGCTGGGTTTTGTAACATCGAGAGTGCCTGGTTCGCTCTCATCCGCCGCACCTGCCTCACTCGGCCCGTGCCTGCACCCTTTCCGCCGTGGCCCGTTCCATCCGGAGCTGGAAGGTGGCGCCCGCATATTTCACATATTCCGAGAGCAGGAGGCGGATACTGGCCGGGTCCGTCCACCAGGAATCGAGCTTGAGATTCTGCGAGATCACGGGATAGGCGATCAGCGTGGTATCCGGCAGCACCCGCCGCAGTTCCAGCAGCGAGCGCGGCATGTGGTAGTTCGAGGTCACCACGATGATCGACTTGAACTGCTTGTCCCGCACCCAGCGCGCCGTTTCCAGGGCGTTGCCGAGGGTATTGAGGGCGTTGCGGTCGATGTCCACGCAGCAATCGAGCACCTCGACGCCGCCGGCGGTGTGTCCGGCCAGCGCCTGCTGGCTGGTCGCCTTGTTGACGCCGGTGATGAGAAGGCGCCTGGCGCGGCCCTGGTTGAGCAGGTCGAACGCTTCGCTGATGCGGTCCGCACCGCCGGTGAGGGCGATGATGCCGTCGGCCCTCACGGCGGGGCTGGGCGCCTGGTTCTGCAGGCTGGCGACGAAATAGGCGAAATCCGTCACCACGGCCGCGGTGAAGAACAGGAGGCAGGCGCCGGTGATTTCCATGATCCAGCGCAGCCAGCGGCGCGGCCGCCTGGGCGGGTGCTCCGCCTGGGCGGGGGAAGCCATGCCATCGATCGCCGAGGCCTGCCGCATCGGACGTGCCCGTACCAGCCTGTCAAATCTGGCCAATCTATCGTGCCAGAAATTCTTGCGGATGGTTTGGGCGAAAATGGGGTCGGCGGGTCGGGTGTGAAGCGGAATGGGCGCGGAGCCCTGCCAGACGCTCATGGATGACCCCTAAATGTGTCCCCGCAGCACGCGGTGAACCGTCATGCGCGATGTGACGCCGGTGATGATGGCAATGAGCACGACTGCCGCGGCGATGGCGGCATAGCCGCGCCAGTCCATGTTGAAGGAGCCGAACAGGGCTTCCATCTGGTCTCCCGCCGCGGTGGCGGTGAAACGGGAGGCGAGCATATGGGCGAAGAGGAAGGTCAGCGCCGCCGCACCGCCCCCGATGAGCCCGCCCTTGAGGCCGAGCCAGAGGAAATGGCGCTGGAATTCGTTGGCGATGAAGCTGTCATGGGCGCCGACGAAATGCAGCACCTCGACCACGTCCTTGTTGCCGGCCATGGCGCCGCGGGTGGCGAACACCACCGACAGCGCCGTTGCGACGACCATCAATACGAGGATGGCCAGGCCCGCCAGCACCATCGCCCGTGCCATCGCCGCCAGGCGTGCGATCCAGAAGCGGTGATCGTCGAGGCTGGCGCCGGCCACCGTCTCGGCCAGCGTCTTCTTCAGCGTGGCGAAGTCCGGCAGGCTGCCGGGCGTGATCTTCACCACGATGAGGCGCGGGATCGGCAGGTCGCCCATGTCGAGGCCCTCGCCGAGCCAGGGCACCAGCATGCGCTCGGTTTCCTCGCGCGAATAGACCTGCACGTCGCTGATCCCGTCGGTGGCGCGGGCGGCGACGACGGCCTTGCCGATCTCGGCCTCGATGTCGCGTCCCTCGACCGGGCGCACCTGGATGGTGACCTCGCGGGCGATCTGCGAGCCCCAGTCGGCGGCGGCGCCCGCGATCAGCAATACGCCGCCGGCCGTGAGGGCGACGAGGAAGGTCATGATCGCCACCACCGCCATCAGCGAGCGCCCGGCGATCGAGCCCGACGGCACGATCGGGGCGGCGGGGCGGATCAGCGTCTCGGCGCGCCGGCCGGCCGGCTGCGCTCTGTCGTTCACGACCATGACGCGGGCTCCTGGACCGTGACGTGGCCATCCTCGAGGCGCAGGCGGCGGGCGGGGAAGAGCTCCATCAGGCTTTCGTCATGGGTGGCGATCACCACCGAAGTGCCGGAGCGGTTGAGCTCGATGAACAGGCGCAGCAGGCGGCGGGCCAGAGCGGGATCGACATTGCCCGTCGGCTCGTCCGCCAGCAGCAATTCGGGGCGCACGATCAAGGCCCGCGCGATGGCGGCCCGCTGCTTCTCGCCGCCGGACAGCACGGGCGGCAGCACATGCATGCGCTCGCCGAGCCCGACCCAGTGCAGCAATTCGACCACTTCGGCCCGGTAGCGTGCCTCGTCCTGGCCCTGCACGCGCAGGGGCAGGGCGATGTTCTCATAGGTGGTGAGGTGATCGAGCAGGCGGAAATCCTGAAAGACGATGCCGATGCGCCGCCGTGTCTCGGCGAGGGCGTGCTTGGAAAGGGTCGACACTTCCTGGTCGAAGGTGTGGATGAGGCCGCGGGTCGGCTTGAGCGTGAGGAAGAGCAGGCGCAGCAGCGTGGTCTTGCCCGCGCCGGAAGGACCGGTGAGGAACTGAAAGGAATTGGCGGGCAGGTCGAAACTGACGTCGCGCAGCACTTCCGGGCCCATCCCGTAGCGCAATCCCACATTCTCGAACCGAACCAAGACAGAATCTCCCCAAGAAGCGGTCCCGACCACGGCCCAACCGCCTCGGCTGCACTGTGCCGGGAGGGCGTTAACGAGGTATTAACGTTAACGAAATCACAACGAATTTAACCTTCGGAAGATCCTTCTTCCCGTAGCCGTGGAGCAGGAGCTGCCCGGGTTGCGATCCGGCGCCTGTGGGCGGCCGGCGGGCGGGACTCCAACGCCATTGTCGCCGATGCCCTCCTGCGGCTATGGTGCCGGCAGAAATGAGGAGTTCGATGGCCACGTCGCGTAATATCAAAGTCCTGTTCGACGCCGAGACGATCGCCAAGCGCAATGCGTCGCTGGTGCAGGAGATCAAGGCCCGCAATCTCGAGAATCTGCTCGTGGTCGCGGTGCTGAAAGGTTCCTTCGTGTTCGCGGCCGACCTCCTGCGAGCCATGCATCAGGCGGGCATGGCACCCGAAGTGGAGTTCGTGCATCTGTCGAGCTATCGCGAGTCGACCGTCTCGTCCGGCACGGTGAACATCCTGCACGATGTCGAGAGCGACGTGCGCGGGCGCAACATCCTGCTGGTCGACGATATTCTGGAATCCGGGCGCACCTTGGCCTTCGCCAAGGATTTGCTCGCGGCGCGCGGCGCCAAGCAGGTGCTGAGCTGCGTGCTGCTCGACAAGCCGGGCAAGAGCGCCGTCAACATCAAGGCCGATTTCATCGGCTTCGAATGCCCCGACGTGTTCGTGGTCGGCTACGGCATGGACGTCGCCCATTCCTATCGGCAGCTGCCTTTCGTCGGTGTGGTCGAATAGAAAGCGCCTTGATCCTGCCGCGTCGCACGGGCAGGAGCGTTTTGCGTTGGCGGCATCGCCAGGAATCGCAAAGACGCGTCGAACCAAAGAGGCAGCGCAAAGCAGCGTTGCCGTCTAAACGCGCTTTGCTCTAGAAGCCGGCGGGATGGCAGGCCTCGGAGGAGATATGGCTGGTATACTGGGCGCTCACAGCGCCCGTTTCCTGTTTCGTGACGACAAGGGCAGCATCGACAGGCAGACCTGGTGGCGCGCCATGGCGGTGCTGGCCTTGATCCTTGGGGTGCTGGTGGCGGTGGTCTTCGGGCTCAATCACGTCCTGCCACGCAATCCCGCGGCGGCCGAGGCGCTGGTCGATGAAGTCGCCCGGGAACATACCCGGCTGATGACGGCGCCCTATTATCTGTCTCTGTTTGCGATCGACGTCATCTATCTGGTGATGGTGCTGGTCTCGGTCTGCATCTATTTCGTAGGCGCCAAGCGCTACAACGATCTGGGCCGGCCGGCGCAGCTGGCGCTCATCCTGCCCGCCGCCATCTATTTCCAGATCTTCTCTCCGATCCTCAGCGACCAGATATTGCCGGTCTATGGGCGCTGGATCGTCACCCTCGCCATGCTGGCCGTGCTCGTGTGGCAGGTGTATGAGCTTGGCGTCAGGAAGGGCCGGCTCTAACCTGTCCCCGGGCCGGTCTTCAGTCCAGCCATCTCTTGGCGGCTTAATGAGATTTGGAGGCTAGGTAACGTTACGTTAAGTTGATTGCTTGACCCGACCTGTTCACCTTGCATTCAGATCATACTGCTAGACATCGAGTATTGAAAACGAGGGAGGGAGCTATGAAACTATCCCTGAAGCTGTTTGTTGCAGCTGGCCTGGCCGCCGGAAGCATGATGGTTGCACCGCAGATTGCCTCGGCAATGCCGATGGCACCATCGGCGCAATCACAGGCCGACAACGGGCTCGTCCAGCAGATTCGCCGTTTGTGCCCCTATGGGATGCACCGCTCCCCCTATGGATGCGTGCCCGATCGCGGTTATCGGCGTGGGTGGCGCGGTGATGGCGGCTGGCGCTATCGCGAACGTCCCCGCCGGTATTATCGCGATTATCGTGAGTACTGAGGTGGGAACCACGCTGTGCCCGACGATCCGGGCACAGTCGGAAGCTTGAGCGTATGGATAGGTCCTGGCGCCTGCCTGGGCCAAAAACAAAACCCCACGGTTCACTGAACCGTGGGGTTTTTGCATGACTGACAGGGCGGCGGCACGGGAAGGCCCCGCGGCGTCCGGCGCTTTCATCTTCATTGCCCTGCCGGTCGCGCCAGGCGACCGGCAGGGCAGGCGATGGCTCAGAACAGGCCTTCGATCTGGCCCTTGGGATCGAGGCGGATGAATTCCGCCGAGGGCACGCGGGGCAGGCCCGGCATGGTCATGATCTCGCCGCAGACCACCACCAGGAAGCCGGCGCCGGCCGACAGCCGCACTTCGCGAATCGGCACGACATGGTCGACCGGCGCGCCGCGATGGTTCGGATCGGTCGAGAAGGAGTACTGGGTCTTGGCCACGCAGATCGGCAGATGACCGAAACCGGCGGCCTCGATGTCCCTGAACTGGTCGCGGACCTTCTGGTCGGCGATGATATCGGCGGCGCGATAGATCTCCTTGGCGATCAGCTTCATCTTGTCCCAGAGCGGCATCTCGTCCGGGTAGAGCGTGCGGAAGCCGCGGCCGTCGAGCGGATGCGGGGCCTCGGCCAGCGCGACCACGCGGCGGGCGAGTTCCTCGGTGCCCTTCGAACCCTCGGCCCAATGGCTGCACACCACCGCGTCGACCCCGAACTGCTCCTTGCAGACCTGGGCGATGAGCTCGTGCTCGGCCGGCGTGTCGGCAATGAAATGGTTGATGCCGACGATGGCCGAGACGCCGAACTTGCGCACGTTCTCGACATGGCGGCCGAGATTGGCCAGGCCCTTGCGCAGGGCTTCGAGGTTCTCCTTGCCGAGCTGATCCTTCGGCACGCCCCCATGCATCTTGAGGGCGCGCACCGTGGCGACGATCACCACGGCGGCCGGGGTGAGGCCGGCCTTGCGGCACTTGATGTCGAAGAACTTCTCGGCGCCGAGATCAGCGCCGAAGCCGGCTTCCGTCACCACATAATCGGCGAGCTTCAGGCCGGCCTTGGTGGCGGCGACCGAGTTGCAGCCATGGGCGATGTTGGCGAAGGGGCCGCCATGCACGAAGGCGGGGTTGCCTTCCAGCGTCTGCACCAGATTGGGCTTCAGGGCATCCTTGAGCAGCACCGTCATGGCGCTGGAGGCCTTGATGTCGGCGGCGGTAATCGCCTTCTTGTCACGGGTGTAGCCGATGATCATCTTGCCAAGCCGTTCCTCGAGGTCGGCGAGGTCCTTGGCAAGGCAGAACACGGCCATGACTTCGGAGGCGACGGTGATGTCGAAGCCGTCTTCGCGCGGGAATCCGTTGGAGACGCCGCCGAGCGAAGAGTTGATGGCGCGCAGCGAGCGGTCGTTCATGTCGAGCACGCGGCGCCAGGTGACCCGGCGGGTGTCGATGCCGAGCGCATTGCCCCAGTAGATGTGGTTGTCGATCATCGCCGACAACAGATTATGTGCCGAGGTGATGGCATGGAAGTCGCCGGTGAAATGCAGGTTGATCTGCTCCATCGGCACGATCTGGGCATAACCGCCGCCGGCCGCGCCGCCCTTGACGCCGAAGCAGGGGCCGAGCGAGGGCTCGCGCAGGCAGATCATCGTTTTCTTGCCGATGGCGGCGAGGCCGTCGCCGAGTCCAACGGTGGTGGTGGTCTTGCCTTCGCCGGCCGGGGTCGGGTTGATGGCGGTGACCAGGATCAGCTTGCCGTCGGGGCGATCCTGCAGGCCGGGAATCTTGTCGAGATCGATCTTGGCGATATGTTTGCCATAGGGCTCGAAGGCCTCGTCGGGAATGCCGGCTTTTTCGGCAATCGCGTCGATGCGCTGCATCTTGGCTTGACGCGCGATTTCGATGTCGCTCAGTGGCTTTTTCGGATCTTGGGCCATGTGGTTCCCTCTGGGGCGGTTGTTCTGCTCAGTTGAGACATATTTTCACGGAAATGAAAATAACTTTCTTAGCAGTAGATGCGTGGAATGCGGCGATTACGGAAAAATTAAGAGAGAAACTGTTCCGAATACGACGCAGCGTCGCGTGAAAGATAGATAGCCGATTGCAATCGAGTCGGCTTGTCCGAAACCGTCACAGGGTGTGTCGCCTTTGCGATGATGCACACGTCTTGAATGTGGGCTATGCATGTTTCGGGGGCCGATTGGCTGGGGAGTTGTTGGTCAAAAAGGGTGCTGGCCTCTATGCCCATCCGGCAGAAGAGTGTAAGAGGCCCCACCCCGAGGGCAGGAAACCCTGGGTTCGACCGGCGTGCCGTCACTTGCCGTTCGGTCACCGATGCGACCGGCGGCGCCTCGAGCCGCATTTTGGAGAGCGAAGATCGCTGCTTGCGATCGACCCATCGAAACAATCCCAACAGGTCAGAACGGAGTTGCCCGCATGGGGCTCGCGAACGCCGTCGAGAATGGCGAAGACACCACGGAACACAAGCATAGCGGCGGGTTCGCGGCGTTGACGCTCGGCTCCATCGGCGTCGTCTATGGCGATATCGGCACCAGCCCGCTCTATGCCTTCCGCGAGGCCGCCCATGCCGCCACCGAAGGCGGCAAGAACGTTACTCCCACCGCCGTGCTCGGTGTGATCTCCCTGATTTTGTGGGCCTTGATCATCATCGTCACGCTCAAATATGTGCTGCTGCTGCTCCGAGCCGACAACAAGGGCGAGGGCGGCACCCTGACCCTGATGGCGCTGGCCCAGCGGGCGCTGGGGCGCACCGGGGCACCCATCGTGCTGCTCGGCATCGTCGGTGCCTCGATGTTCTACGGCGACGCCATGATCACCCCGGCTGTCTCCGTGCTGTCGGCCGTGGAAGGCCTCAAGCTGGTGGCGCCCGGCTTCGACGTCTTCGTCGTGCCGCTGACGCTGGTGATCATCATCGCGCTCTTTCTGGTGCAGAGTCATGGCACCGCGCGGGTCGGTGCCTTTTTCGGCCCCATCATGGCGATCTGGTTCACGCTCGTCGGCGTGATCGGCTTCGTCAATTTCCTGCAGCATCCCGGCATCATCGCCGCGATCAATCCCTGGTATGCCGCCGAATTCCTGCTCACCCATGGCCATATCGGCTTTGTCACGCTGGGTGCTGTGTTCCTGGCCGTCACCGGCGGCGAAGCGCTCTATGCCGATCTCGGCCACTTCGGCCGCAAGCCTATCCAGACCGCCTGGCTCGGCCTGGTGCTGCCGGCCCTGACCCTCAACTATCTCGGCCAGGGCGCCCTGGTGCTCAACGATTTCAGTGCCCTGGAGAATCCGTTCTATCGCCTGGTGCCCGCCTCGCCGCTGTTCCTGGTGCCGATGGTGATCATGGCTACCAGCGCCACCATCATCGCCAGCCAGGCGGTGATTACCGGCACCTTCTCGCTGACGCGCCAGGCCGTTCAGCTCGGCCTGGTGCCGCGCATGCGCATTTCCCACACCTCGGAGCACCAGTCCGGCCAGATCTTCATCGCCCAGGTCAATGGCATGCTGCTCGCCGGCGTGGTGCTGTTGGTGCTGGTGTTCGAGAGTTCCTCGCGCCTGGCCTCGGCCTATGGCATCGCCGTGACCACCACGATGGTGGTGGATGCCATCCTTGCCTTCGTGGTGATCTGGCGGGTCTGGCTGTGGAAGCCCTGGGCCGCGGCGGCGATCATCGTGCCCTTCCTCATCATCGATTCGATCTTCCTCGGTGCCAACCTGCTCAAGCTGTTCGATGGCGCCTGGCTGCCGATCCTGATCGCCCTTGGCCTGATCACGCTGATGGTCACCTGGCGGCGCGGCACCCGGCTGGTGCTGGAGAAGTCCCGGCGCACCGAAGTGCCGCTGATGACCATCGTCAAGAGCCTGGAAAAGGGCTCGGTCGCCCGCGTGCCGGGCACGGCGATCTTCCTGACCAGCGATCCCGACTACGCCCCCACCGCCATGCTGCACAGCCTCAAGCACTACAAGGCGCTGCATGAGAAGGTGGCGATCCTCACCATCGAAACCACGGACGATCCGATCGTGCCGGGCGGCGGCCGGGTCTCGATCGAGGAGATCTCCGCCTCCTTCACCAAGATGAAGGTGCAGTTCGGCTATATGGAGAGCCCGAACGTGCCCAAGGCCTTGGCGCTGTGCCGCAAGGCCGGCTGGTCCTTCGACATCATGTCGACCTCCTTCTTCCTGTCGCGCCGGCACCTGCGCGGCGGGGCGCAGCCGACCATGTGGCGCTGGCAGCGCCGCCTCTACATGATCCTCGCCCGCAATGCCGACGATGCCAGCGACTATTTCTCCATTCCCTCCAACCGGGTGGTGGAGATCGGCACGCAGGTCCTGATCTGATCGAGGATGCGCAAACTGGTGTGCCGATCGCCAGATCGGCATGTTGGGAACAGCCCGTCTTCAGGAGAGGGTGCTGATCTGAAGAGCCGTCCTCAATAGTCATAAACGGAGCCGAGAAAGCTGAGTTTTGTCATGCCCGGGCTGGCGCCGGCCATTGAGATTGCGCTGCTCGTCGACATTGCAGCCCTGGATTGCCGGGAGGAAGGCCGGGAATGACAAAAGTCGAGTTTTGCCAACTTCTCGATCAGGCGCTGAAGATCCGCGCGCCGGTCTCGCGTCCAGGCCCGCTTCGCCGGCGGCGCATGTTGTCTGGACTTGCGATCCACCGTCCCAGATCCTGCCCCCCTTTGCCGTGAAATCGGAAAGGTGTAAGAGAGCGGGCTTGCTGCGCTGCACAAACAGAGGACGGGCTTGCCTGGCGACCGCAGCCGCGCTTTTCATCTTCGCCTTGCCCGACTCCTACATCATCCAACGGAGGCCCGTATGGGGCTTACGCATAGCGCCGACACCGGCGAGGAAATCAGCGGCCATGGCGGTGGCTTCTGGGCGCTGACGCTCGGCTCCATCGGCGTCGTCTACGGCGATATCGGAACCAGCCCGCTCTATGCCTTCCGCGAGGCGCTGCATGCGGCGACCGAGGGCGGCAGGCTGATGAGCCAGGAAGCGGTGCTCGGCGTGATCTCGCTGATCCTGTGGGCGCTCATCGTCATCGTGACGCTGAAATATGTGCTGCTGCTGCTCCGGGCCGACAATAAGGGCGAAGGCGGCACCCTGACTTTGATGGCCCTGGCCCAGCGTGCCCTCGGGCGTTCCGGCACGACCCTCCTGGTGCTCGGCACCATCGGGGCGGCCATGTTCTATGGCGACGCCATCCTCACGCCCGCCGTGTCGGTGCTTTCGGCGGTGGAGGGCATGAAACTGGTGACGCCGGCCTTCGATCCCTTCGTCGTGCCGATCACTGTGGCGATCATCGTGGCGCTCTTCGCCGTCCAGAGCCACGGCACGGCCCGGGTCGGCGCCTTCTTCGGGCCGGTCATGGCGCTGTGGTTCGTGGTGATGGGCCTGTCGGGCCTGTGGCACATCAAGGATGCACCCGTGGTTCTCGCGGCCTTCAATCCCTGGCACGCGGTCGAGTTCATGCTCAGCCATGGCCATATCGGCTTCGTGGCGCTCGGCGCTGTTTTCCTGGCGGTCACCGGGGCGGAGGCGCTCTATGCCGATCTCGGCCATTTCGGTCGCAAGCCGATCCAGATGGCCTGGATGACGCTGGTGCTGCCTTCGCTGGCGCTGAACTATCTCGGCCAGGGCGCGCTGGTGCTGAACAATCCTGCGCCCGAGATCCTCGACAACCCCTTCTACATGCTGGTGCCGCAGAACCCGCTCTTTCTGGTGCCGATGGTGGTCTTGGCGACGATCGCCACCATCATCGCCAGCCAGGCGGTGATCACCGGCGCCTATTCCTTGACGCGCCAGGCCATCCAGCTCGGCCTCCTGCCGCGCATGAAGGTGGCCCATACGTCCGAGCACCAGTCAGGGCAGATCTATATCGCCCAGGTCAACGGCATTCTGCTGGTCGGCGTGCTCATCCTGGTGCTGGCCTTCGAGAGCTCCTCGCGCCTGGCTTCGGCCTATGGCATCGCCGTGACCACCACCATGGTGGTGACGGCGATGATGGCCTTCCTGGTGATCTGGAAGGTCTGGCGCTGGTCGGCTTTGGCAGCGGGGCTCGTCATTGTGCCGTTCCTGCTGATCGATCTCGTCTTTCTCTCGGCCAACCTGCTCAAGGTGCATGATGGCGGCTGGGTGCCGCTGATGATTGCGGCGGCCCTGATGATCCTGATGATCACCTGGCGGCGCGGCACGCGCCTGGTGCTGGAGAAGACGCGGCGCACCGAGGTGCCGCTGATGACCATCGTCAAGAGCCTGGAAAAGGGCTCGGTCGCCCGCGTGCCGGGCACGGCGATCTTCCTCACCAGCGATCCCGACTACACCCCCACCGCGCTGCTGCACAGCCTCAAGCACTACAAGGCCCTGCATGAGAAGGTGGCGATCCTCACCATCCAGACCGTGGAAGAGCCGGTGGTCGCGGGAGGCGGGCGCATCACGCTCGAAGAGGTCTCTGCCTCCTTCACCAAGATGCGGGTGCAGTTCGGCTATATGGAAAGCCCGAACGTGCCCAAGGCGCTGGCGCTCAGCCGCCGGGCCGGCTGGTCCTTCGACATCATGGACACCTCTTTCTTCCTGTCGCGGCGCCACCTGCGTGGCGGGGCGCAGCCGACCATGTGGCGCTGGCAGCGCCGGCTCTACATGATCCTCGCGCGCAATGCCGACGACGCCAGCGACTATTTCTCCATCCCCTCCAACCGGGTGGTGGAGATCGGCACGCAGGTGTTGATCTGAGGGAAACGGAGCGCGGGGCATCGCGACATGCTCGCATGTCGCCGGGAAGTCCGCGCTCCGGGAAGACGTCAGGCCGGTGTCGACAGCTTCATCATGGCCAGCCCGGAAATGATCAGGGCGGCGGCGACGATGCGCATGGCGTTGGCCTGTTCGCCGAGCACCAGCACACCGACGATGAAGGCTCCGACAGCGCCGATCCCGGTCCAGATCGTATAGGCGGTGCCGAGCGGGAGGCTGCGCATCGAGATCGAGAGCAGGCCGAAGCTGATGGCCATGGTGACGAAGGTGATCACGGTCGGCACCAGCTTCGAAAAGCCTTCCGACTGCTTCATGTAGAAGGCCCACACCACTTCGAAGATGCCGGCGATAACAAGATAGATCCAGGCCATCAGGCCCTCCTCTCAAAAGGGCCGGGCCGTCCCGGACATCAAACCCATCATGGGGGGAGGGCGTGGCCTCCTCGATCGCGGCATGAAAGCCGCGAACGGAGGGCATTGTGCCGGACTCCGTCCCGAAATCAAGGGCTGGCCCGGCATTGCGACGCTCCCTGGACGTGTCCTCTCACCGCAGCATGGCTTCGATGTCGAGCGTGGCCGTCGTGCCGATCGCGTCGAAGTGCCGGGCGAGGAAGATCTTCGCCGCCCTGCGGCCCTGGTCGCGCAGGAAGGTGAGGAACTCCCATTCGGTGTTGAGCTTGGAGGTGGCGTCCAGCCCTTCCTTCTGGCCCAGCGCGATGCGATGCAGGCGGATGTCGCCGAAACGGTCGGCGCCCCGGGCGCGGCGCTGCATCATGGCGAGAGCCCGCAATTCGCCGAGGAGGGAGGCGTTGAAGGTGATCTCGTTGAGGCGGTTGGCGATGCCGCCGGCCGTCTGCGGCACCTCCCGCACCAGCACCGGGTTGATCTGCACCAGAATGGTGTCGTCGGGCGTGCGGTCGTCGAGCAGCGGGAACAAGGCCGGGTTGCCGAGATAGCCGCCGTCCCAATAGGCCTGCCCCCCGATCTCGACGGCCTGGAAGATCTGGGGCAGGCAGGCCGAAGCCATCACCACGTCAGCGTTCAGTTCGGCATTCTCGAAGATGCGGATATGGCCGCTGCGCACATTGGTGGCGGAGACGAACAGCCTGATCGCCTCGCTCGCCCTGAGCTTGTCGAAACAGATCAGCTCGGCGATGAAATCGCGCAGCGGATTGAGATTGAGCGGATTGGTGTCATAGGGGCTGAACAGCCGGCTCCAGTTCTCGAACAGGGCCATGCCGGGCGAGTCTCCCAGCGACCAGCCGGCCATGAAGCGCTCCAGAAGCGGGCGGCGCAGCGGCGACAGCCGGCCCTTGCGGCTGATCTCGCGCCAGAAGGTCTCGAGCTGCCGGCGGGCGCCAGGTGCCCCGCCCTCGAGATAACCCTCGGCGAAGACCACGGCATTCATGGCGCCGGCGCTGGTGCCGGTGATCGCCTTGACGTCGAGGCGGCCGTCCTCCAGCAGCGCGTCGAGCACGCCCCAGGTGAAGGCGCCATGAGCACCGCCGCCCTGAAGCGCCAAACTGACGGGTTTGGGCGCGGTGCTCATGCGGCGATCCGACCGCCATCTGTCGACGGATGGGCGTGTGCGCGTGCCGGGGCGCGAACGATGCTGAACTCGCCCCCCGGCGCCGAACCGGTGATGACGGCCGCCTTGGCCTTGAGCATGCTGGGATCCTCTGGAAAAGCCTTAGGTGATTTGCTCAGTCTTGCGCAGGAAAAAACATAAATCACTTGAATATTGCATCGCGTTGCAGATCGGAAAATTGACGCTGGTGTGACATAGAGCGTCGCCTGCACGCATCCAGTCTCGGCTGGATCCGGGTTTAATTGATTATATGTTCAATCAATAGAGTGCCCATGCGACAACGCCTTGAGAACGGTGCAAGCCGATCTGGGCGCGACTGGGCCGCTTTGTGCCGTCGGCGTCATCCAGCGCCGTAAATTCACGGGACAAGCACTGTCTTTCGTGCTGAATTGCCATAGGGGAAAGGGCTCCGTGGCAAGAGTTCGGTCCCATCTGGGGCCGAGAGGGGTTAACAAAGACAAGACGAACTGGGCTGCCCCAGATTCGGCCTTCGGTGTTTTCCGGGAGAAATGAAATGACGGGTATTGGTAGAATGATTGCAGGCGCCGTCCTGGCCATCGGCCTCGGCACGGGCGCCGCATTGGCAGGCGATGCGGAAGCCTGCAAGACGGTCAAGTTCTCCGATGTGGGCTGGACCGACATCACCGCGACGACGGCGATCGCATCCCGCATTCTGGAAGGCCTCGGCTACACGCCCAAGACCACCGTGCTCACCGTGCCCGTCACCTACGCTTCGATGAAGAGCAAGGACATCGACGTGTTCCTCGGCAATTGGCAGCCGAGCATGGAGAACGACCGCAAGGCCTATATCGCCGACAAATCGGTGGTCGAAGTCGCCGCCAATCTGCCCGAAGGGGCAAAATATACGCTGGCCGTGCCGCAGGCGACCTATGACAAGGGCCTGAAGGATTTCGGTGACATCGCCAAGTTCAAGGATTCGCTCCAGGGCAAGATCTACGGCATCGAGCCCGGCAATGACGGCAACCGCCTGGTGCAGAGCCTGATCGACGGCAACAAGAATGGCCTGAAGGACTTCCAGCTCGTCGAATCCTCCGAGCAGGGCATGCTTGCTCAGGTGCAGGGCGCCATCGCTCGCGGCGAGGACATCGTCTTCCTGGGCTGGGCGCCCCATCCGATGAACGTCAATTTCAAGCTCCAGTACCTGACGGGCGGTGACGACACCTTCGGCCCGAATTTCGGTGCCGCCAAGGTCTACACCAACGAGCGTGCGGGCTGGAGCGAGGAATGCCCCAATGCGGGCAAGTTCATCGCGAACCTGAAATTCAATGTCGATCTCGAGAACCAGGTCATGCAGATGATCACCGGTGACGGGATGGAAGGCCCGGCGGCAGCCGAAAAATATCTCAAGGCCAATCCGGCCGTGCTCGATGCCTGGCTTGCCGGCGTCACCACCTTCGATGGCCAGCCCGGCCTCGATGCCGTGAAGAAGAGCCTCGGCCTCTGAGATCGGCCGCTCCTTAAAACGCGACGTGAGGGCCGGCAGGCATGGCCTGCCGGCATTGGAGTGCGGTTTTGCCAAATCGCAACATCAGGCCGGCGCAAGATCGGTGCTCGAAAATTACAATTAACCGGGGGTCGGCAATGATGACGCTTGCGGGCGGCACCGATCCGTCGCGGCCCCGGCCGTGGCGGGCCGGATCGCCTGCGGCATAGCGCGGGGGAAGTAATGTTCGATTGGGTGACGGATACGAAGCTGCCATTCGGCAAGGTCATGCAGCTCGTCATCGAGTTCCTGCAGAAATACTGCACGACGTGGCTGTTCGATCCGCTTCGCATCGGAATCGAAAAGACGGTCGGCGGCACGTCCTGGCTGCTGACCTATCCCCCGCCCATCGTCATCATCGTTCTCGTCGTCGCCTTCGGCTGGTGGCGGCACCGCTCCTGGGGCCTGTGCCTCTTCATCTTTCTCGGCTGCCTGTTCATCTGGAACCAGGGCTATTGGTCCAACACCATGAAGACCGTCTCTCTGGTGTTCTGGTCGGCGGCCGTGGCCATGGCGATCGGCATTCCGCTCGGCGTGATGGCGGCGCACCGGCCCAAGCTCTATGCCGTGCTCCATCCCATCCTCGACATGATGCAGACCCTGCCCACCCTGGTCTACCTCATCCCCATGGTGGCCCTGTTCCGTCTCGGCGCGGCCCCCGGCCTGATCGCGACCCTGATCTTCGCCCTGCCGGCACCCGTGCGCCTCACCTATCTCGGCATCAACTCCACCCCGACGGCGCTCAAGGAAGCGGGTGAATCCTTCGGCTCCACCAAGAGCCAGCTCCTGTGGAAGGTGGAATTGCCGCACGCCATGCCCACCATCATGGCCGGCGTCACCCAATGCATCATGCTCAGCCTGTCGATGGTGGTGATCGCCGGCATGGTCGGCGCCGAGGGCCTCGGCGTCGACGTGGTGCGCGCCATGGGCCAGTTCAACATTCCGCGCGGCTTCGAAGCGGGCGCCTGCATCGTGATCCTGGCGATCGTGCTCGATCGTCTGTGCCGTACGAAGGGAGCACACTGATGAGCATCGCCGTCGATTTCAAGAATGTCGACATCATCTTCGGCTCCCGCCAGGCCGAGGCCATCAAGCTGCTCGACGCCGGTTCGACCCGGGCCGAGATCCTGGAGAAGACCGGCTCGGTGCTGGGCTGCGCCAATGGCAACCTCACCGTGCAGGAAGGCGAGATCAGCGTGCTGATGGGCCTGTCCGGCTCCGGTAAATCGACCCTGATGCGCGCCGTCAACGGCCTCAACAAGGTCACGCGCGGCCAGGTCCTGGTGAAGGCCGGCGAAAAGATGGTCGATGTGGTCAGCTGCAACGAGCAGACCCTGCGCCATGTCCGCCAGCACTCCGTCGCCATGGTGTTCCAGCAGTTCGGCCTGCTGCCCTGGCGCACCGTGGCCGAGAACGTCGGCTTCGGCCTGGAACTGGCCGGCGTGCCCGAAGCCGAGCGCAAGGCCAAGGTCGACAAGCAATTGGAGCTGGTCCACCTCAAGCAATGGGAGAAGAAATTCGCCCATGAGCTGTCGGGCGGCATGCAGCAGCGCGTTGGCCTCGCCCGCGCCTTCGCCACCGAGGCGCCGATCCTCTTGATGGACGAGCCCTTCTCGGCGCTCGACCCCCTGATCCGCACCAAGCTACAGGACGAGTTGCTGCAGTTGCAGAAGGAACTGAAGAAGACCATCATCTTCGTCAGCCACGATCTCGAGGAAGCTCTCAAGATCGGCAACACCATCACCATTCTGGAGAGCGGCCGCATCGTGCAGTCGGGCCGGCCGGAGGATATCGTGTTGCGCCCGGCCAACGATTACGTGCAGGAATTCATCGCCAATGTGAACCCGCTCAGCGTGCTTACCGCCTGGCATGTGATGCGCGATGCCCGCGATCTCGAAAGGGAAGGCGACGGCTGGATCTGGCTCGATGGCCGCAAGACCACCCGTTTCAAGGTCGGTGCCGACGGTCAGGTGCAGGCGGCCGAGCGCGACGGCATCCGCGGCGCATGGGTGCATTGTTCCGAATGCGAAAAGCCGGTGCAGGAGGATGAGCGCCCCTGCTATTGGGCCAGCCCCGGCACGTCCCTCAAGACGGTGATGCTGGCCATGCACAAGGCCGATACCGCGCCGGTCGCGCTGTTCGATGAGCAGAACCGTTTCGTCGGCGCGATCGAAGTCAAGGACGTGCTGCAGGCCGTGTTGAGGCGCCAGGACGCCTGATATCCAGGACGTCTGCCATTCCCGGGAGCGCGGATTTCCGATCCGCTCTTCCTTTTCCGTCCGCATTGATCCGTTAAGGCTTTGCCGCGATACTGGCCGTTCTGCCAATGCATGCGTGTCAAGTCACCAGGTGGTCATTAAAATGCCCCCCTTCCGGTGAATGTGTGCCGCCGCTGAAGCCGAAAGAGGAACGGATGGGTATTTCGAATCGGGCAATCACCGCCACGCTCGTGGCGGGCTTGGCCTTTGGATCCGCCGCCGGCGTTGCGCGCGCCAGCAATCCCACCATCGTCGTCGATGCGGCCAGCGGCAGGGTGCTGCAGCAGCAGGATGCGACCCGGCCCTGGTATCCGGCCTCTCTCACCAAGCTGATGACGGCCTATACCGTGTTCAAGGCCATCCAGGCGGGACGCGTCGATCTGGGCACGCCGATCGTGATTTCACCGCTCGCCGCCAGGCAGGCGCCCTCCAAGATGGGCTATCCTGTCGGCACGATGGTCACGATCGACGACGCCCTCAAAATGCTGGTGGTGCATTCGGCCAATGATATCGCCGTGGCCCTGGCCGAGGGGGTATCGGGTTCGGTGGATGCCTTCGCCGCCGAGATGAACGCCAATTCGCGGGCGCTGGGCATGGCCCAGAGCCAGTGGGTCAATCCCAACGGACTGCCTGATCCGCGCCAGATCACCTCGGCGCGCGACATGGCGGTGATGGCCGACGCCATCATCACGCAATTCCCGCAATATGCCTCGCTGTTCCAGATCCAGACCATCCAGTCGGGCAGCCGGATCATGCGCACCCACAATGCCCTGGTCTATCGCTACCCCGGCGCCGACGGCATGAAGACGGGCTTCATCTGCGCGGCCGGCTTCAACGTGGTGGCGACGGCCACCCGCAACGGCCGCAAGCTGATCACGGTGATCATGGGCGCGCCGACGCCGAAGGACCGTACCAACCAGGCTGTTGCGCTGTTCGAGGCCAACTACACCAATAGCGGTGGCGGCTTCTTCAGCAAGGCGCCGCTCGCCACCCAGCTTCCGGCCTCGGCCTATCCTGGCCCGACCGATATCCGCGACATCGCTTGTTCGCGCAAGAAGGGAGGTTCGGGTGCGGCGGAAAGTGCCGACACCGCCGAGGTGCTCCCCGGCAGCCCGGCCGCGCCCGCCCCGGAGCCCAGCCCGCTGCTGGCAAGCTGGGTGACGGCGCCGCCCATTGCGGTCGGCCCCTATCTCGGGCCGCGGCGCCCGATCTACAGCCTGCCCAACACGCCGATTCTCGCCGATCTGCCGCCCAAGCCGGCGAAGGGGCCGGCGAGCAAGCTCGCCGCCAAGAGGGGCGTGACGGCCACCGGCTATGCCGATCCGGGCAAGCCCCTGGCGGTGCCCGATCAGCTCACCGACCCCAAGCTCAACAAAGGGCGCAAGAACCTGAAGAAGGCCGCCGACAGCAAGGCGAAGACGCCTCCCAAAACTCCTGCCAAGCCGCCCAAGCGCAAGGTGCACCACGAGGGATAGGGCCGAGGCTCCCAAGCTCCAACGTTACGAAGGCGGGCGCCGCGTTGGAGGGTCGATCTCCGGATCGACTGGCTCGGAGACGCTATTCTTGCGGAGAAAGATGTCGATCTGAAGATCGACACTCCATTGGATCGATCCCGCCCTTGATTTCGGGCAGGTCCGCCTCGTGGCGTTTTGCGATTGGGCGGTAGAGCAAATAAGCGTTCACGCTTGAACGCGCTTTGCTCTAGAGGTTGACCCGGCCTCGCATTGGCGGGGTCCCTGCCGGACCGCCCGCAATGTCGAACAATGCCATCCTGACCGGCCTGAGCCTCGGGCTCCTCGCGGCGCTCTGCTATGGCGCCAACGTGCCCTATGCCAAGCTTGCCGCCGAGGCCGGCGCGAGCGGGCCGACAGTGGTGTTCTACCGGGCCTTTCTGCTCGTGGCGCTGCTCGGCGGCCTGGGCCTTGCCCAAGGCGGCACGCTGGCCGTCGCCCGGCCCTGGCGCCTGCCGGTGTTAGGCCTGGGCATCGCCACCAGCTTCGTCGGCCTGTGCTACATTTCCTCGGTTGCCTTCATCCCGGTGGGGATCGCCACCATCCTCTATTATATCTACCCGCTGCTGATTTTGGTGGCCAGCCCGCTGGTGGATGGTGAAAGGCTGACTCCGGCGCGGCTCGCCATCTTTGCGCTCGCTTTCGTCGGTCTCGTCATCGCGCTGGGCGCCGATTTCGGCGCGCTGGATTGGCGGGGCCTGGCATTGGCTCTAATGGCGGCGTCCGCCGCCGCGCTTCAGTTCTTCTGCGCCGCGCGGGCAACCCGCGGCGTCCATCCCGCGATCGCCGGGTTCTGGACGCAGCTGATCCTGATTCCGGTCGCGCTCGCGGCCTGCCTCGCCACCGGCAGGCTCGCCTCGCCGGCCGTGCTGCTCGCAGCGGCGGTGCCGGTCGGCCTGCATATCGGCCTGTTCGTCCTGGCCTTTGTGTGCCATTTGACGGCAGCCCGGCTGACGCCCCCGGCAGCGCTGGGTTTGGTGTTCTGCGCCGAGCCCGTCGCTTCGATCCTGCTGGCGACACAGGTGCTCGACGAGCATCTGACGCCCCGGCAGGTCAGCGGCGGCACGCTGGTGCTCATCGCCGTGGTGGCGTCGGTGCTGATGGAAAGTCGCAGAAAGGCCGTATCGGCATGATCTCGCCCCGCATTCCCGCTTTCGTGCTCACGGGCTTTCTCGGAGCCGGCAAGACGACGCTGCTCAATCGCCTCCTGAAGGATCCCGCCTTGGCCGACACGGCCGTGGTGATCAACGAATATGGCGAGGCCGGGCTCGACCATCTGCTGGTCGAAAAATCGGGTGACGGCGTGGTCCTGCTGTCCTCAGGCTGTCTGTGCTGCAGCCTGCGCGGCGATCTCTTGGATACGCTGGCCGATCTCGCGGCGCGCCGGGCATCGGGCGACCTGCCACCCTTTGCCCGCGTGGTGATCGAGACCACGGGGCTCGCCTATCCCACGCCCGTGCTGCAGACCCTGATGGCGCCGCAACTGGCGGGTGCGGGCTATGTTCTCGCCGGGGTCATCGCAGTCGCCGATGCCCTGCGAGGCGAGGCGCTGCTCGACCAGCATGCCGAGGCCATCGCCCAGCTTGCGGTGGCTGACCGCATCCTGGTCAGCAAGACCGATCTCGCCGGCGACAGCGCGGCCTTCATGGCAAGGCTGCGGGCCCTCAACCCGCGCGCTGCCATCGGCCCCATGCCGGATGCCGGCGCTGCAGCATTGCTCGAGGAGCCTGACTTTCCGAGCGCGGGGGCTGCCGTCGCGGCGCGGCCCTTCTTTTCGGCCCATGACGCTGCGATCGCTTCCTTCACGCTGGAAACGGACAAGGTCCTGACGCCCGGGCGCTTCGTCACCTTTATCGACGAGTTGCGCGAGCGTTTCGGCGAAGGCCTGCTGCGCTTCAAGGCACTGGTGAGGCTCGCCGACGAGCCCGGACGTCCGGTGGTCCTGCATGGGGTCCAACATTGGTTCGCACCGCCGGAACGCCTCGATGCCTGGCCGGGCCCCGACCGGCGCACCCGTATCGTGATGATCGGCCGTGATCTCGACCGGCGGGCTATCGAGGACCTGTTCGCGGCCTTCTGCGACGAGCCGCGCCTGGACGCTCCCGATCGCGCGGCCCTGACCGACAATCCCCTGGCGTTCTGAACACGGGAGGAGAGGCCATATACGTCAACCGTCCTGTTGCGACAGGTCGGGCGCCCGCACGGTGCCGCGCCAGATCAGCGGCGCGTCGAGGCAGGTCCGCGTGCCGATCCGATCGCCGGAGCGGCCGCCGGCGCTGCCGTCCCGCACCAGTACGGCGACCTTGTCGGCGATACGGTCGATGGGCTGGGCGAAGGTGGTGAGGTCATAGGCCCGCCAGCCGGCCTGCTCGATATCGTCGAAGCCGATGACGCACAGATCTTCCGGCACGCGCAGGCCGAACTCCTTGCGGGCGGCGTCGACGAAGCCGCAAGCCATCAGGTCGTTGATGCAGAAGGCGGCGTCGGGCGTGACCTGCCGGGTGAACAAGGCGCGCGCCGCTTCGGCGCCCGTTTCGTAGGTGGTGCGGCCCTGGCGCCAATGGATCGGCTCGAAGCCGGCCTGGCGGGCTGCTTGGAGAAAGGCCTGCTCGCGTTCGGCGAGGCTGGGCGTGCCGGCCTGCGAGGTGACGCAGGCGAGCCGCCGGCACCCGGCCCGCTCGAAGGCCAGCACGGCCTGCCGGGCGGCGTCCCGGTTGGCGACCGTGATGGTGTGGGCCTCGTCGAAATCCTGGTCGCGATTGATCAGGATCAGCTCCTGGCCATGGTCGAGGCAGGTGCGGGCGATGGCCCGGTCTGGCGTGCCCGAGAGCACCACCGTGGCATCGGCCCGGTAGTTGAGGGTCTGGCGCACCGCGCCGGCCACGGCTTCGGGCGAGCCGGAGGAATTGATCACCATGGCGACCTTGCCCGCCTGCTGCAGCCGCCCGATCAGGTTCCGGGCCAGGCGTGACTGGAAAGGCGTGTCGACGTCGGAGACGATCAAGCAGACGATGCCGCTTTGCTGGCGCATCAGGCCGCGGGCGAGATGGTTGACGTGGTAGCCCAGATTCTGGGCCGCCTCCATCACGCGTTTGCGCGTCTCTTCGGAAACGCTGGCCCCTGGCGTGAAGGCGCGGGACACGGCGGAACGGGAAACGCCGGCCAGTCTGGCGACTTCCTCGGCGCTGACGAAGGAGCGGGCTGGTTTCATGACGGGAGCCGGTCGAACATTGACCGGAGGTTGCACGCCCTTGCAGTCATGCGCAAGGGCCATGATTGGTTTCGCGCAATTTGGGTGGATTGCGCGGTAAATTCTCGTGCAAAAAACAGGATTGACAGGATGATCATGCTGGTGCAGCTTTTGCACGCGCGTGCAAAATAAGCAGAACAGCACGCCGCCTGGAGGAAATTCATGAAGAAGATACTCGCTGCCGCCGCGATCATCGCTGCCATGCTCCCGGCCGCCGCCCAGGCGGAGGGCTCCCTCAACCTGATCTGTGCCGCGGATGTCGCCGTCTGTGAGTTGCTGAAGAACCGGTTCGAAAAGGATAGCGGTATCGGCGTCAACATGGTCCGCCTGTCCTCGGGCGAGACCTATGCCAAGATCCGGGCCGAGGCCGCCAATCCCAAGACCGACATCTGGTGGGCCGGCACCGGCGACCCGCATCTGCAGGCCGCCCAGGAAGGGCTCACCCTCGAATATAAGTCCCCACTGCTCGATCAGCTCCAGGATTGGGCCAAGCGCCAGGCCGAGCAGTCGGGCTACCGCACCGTTGGCGTCTATGCCGGGGCGCTCGGCTGGGGCTACAATGCCGACCTCCTCGCCCAGAAGAAGCTGAAGGCGCCGGGCTGCTGGGCCGATCTGGCCGATCCATCCTTCAAGGGCGAGATCCAGATGGCCAACCCCAATTCCTCGGGCACGGCCTATACGGCGCTGGCCTCGCTGGTGCAGATCATGGGCGAGGACAAGGCCTTCGAGTACCTGGCCAAGCTCAATGCCAATGTCTCGCAATACACCAAGTCGGGCTCGGCCCCGGTGAAGGCGGCGGCGCGCGGGGAGACCACCGTCGGCATCGTCTTCATGCATGATGCGGTGACGATGACGGCCGAAGGCTTCCCGGTCAAAGCGGTGGCGCCCTGCGAGGGCACCGGCTACGAGATCGGCTCGATGAGCATCGTCAAGGGCGCGCGCAACCTCGACAACGCCAAGAAATTCTACGATTGGGCCCTCAAGCCGGAGATCCAGTCGCTGATGAAGGATGCCAAATCCTTCCAGATCCCCTCCAACAAGAACGCCGAGCTGCCGCCCCAGGCTCCTCGCTTCGAGGACATCAAGCTGATCGACTACGATTTCAAGAAATTCGGCGAACCCGCGACCCGCAAGGCGCTGCTGGAGCGCTGGGACCGCGAGATCGGCGCCAACGCAAACTGAACTGATCCGTTCTTCGCAATCGCGGGCGTCTCGCCTATCGCACCGTCATTGCGGGGTTGGCATGGGATTGGAGTGTCGATCTCCAGATCGACATTCTTGGAAGTGCGGAAGGAAGAAGTCGATCTGAAGATCGACACTCCATGCTTCCGACGTTTCGCCGGGCCAGGTCAACGCTGATGGGCTGGATGCCTGCGCTATCCCAAACCACCTCCTTTCCGAAAGGCCCGCCATGAACAGGCGCAACCGCCGCCTCGACTGGGTGCTCGCCCTGGCCGTTCTCGGCCTGGCGATCCTGCCCTGGTACAGACTTGAGGCTGGATTCTTCTCGACCGGATGGCTGACGGACTATCCGGCCGGCGCGAAGGCTGGGCCGGGACTGGTTCAGCTCGCCTTGCACGGGCGCTGGTGGCTGGCTCTGCCTTTGCTGGCGCTGGTGCCAGCCGCGCTGGCCCGATTCACGGCTCAGCCGGCGCTGCGAGCCCGGCTGCTCGTCGCCTCGGGTCTCGCCGGCGCGACCATCATGGTGGTCCAGGGCTTCGCCATCGCCTATTCGGGCTGGCGCTGGCCGGTGCTCGAGGCCTGGTTCGGGGTGCTCGGAACGGGGCAGGAAGCTTTCGGCGCCGGTGCGGCCACGCTGCTGACGGCCTTCCTGCTGCTGTTCAGTTTCGGCCTCGCCGAGCGCGGCGTTCTCAGGGGGGATGCCTTCGTGGTGTCGGCGATCACCATCCTGATCGCCCTGGTCGCCACCTTCGTGTTCTATCCGGTGGGCACCGTGCTGGTCGGCGCCTTCCAGGGCGTCGATGGCAGCTTCGATGCCGCGGGCTTCCTCAACACCCTGACCGACCCGTCGATCTGGACCCTGCGCTGCCTCACCGGCGGCGGGCGCTGCGGCGTCGCCTGGTCCACCCTGATGCTGGCCATCGCCACCGGCGCGGGTTCGACGCTGCTGGGCCTCGCCTTCGCTTTGGTGGCGACACGGACCCGCTTTCCCTTCAAGCGGGCGCTGCGGCTGCTCACCATCCTGCCGATCATCACGCCGCCCTTCGTGGTCGGCCTCGCCCTGATCCTGCTGTTCGGGCGTTCGGGCGTGGTCACCCAGGGGCTTGCCTACCTCTTCGACATTCCGCCCGGCCGCTGGCTCTACGGCCTCACCGGCATCTGGATCGCGCAGGTGCTCTCCTTCACCCCGATCGCCTTCCTGGTGCTGATCGGCGTGGTGCAGGGCGTCAGCCCGGCCATGGAGGAGGCGGCCCAGACCCTCAGGGCCGACCGCTGGCGCACCTTCGTCACGGTGTCGCTGCCGCTGATGCGGCCGGGCCTCGCCAATGCCTTCCTGGTCGGCTTCATCGAGAGCCTGGCCGATTTCGGCAACCCCATGGTGCTGGGCGGCAGCCACGGCGTGCTCTCCACCGAGATCTTCTTCGCCGTGGTGGGTGCCCAGACCGATCCGGCTCGGGCAGCCGTGCTCGCCCTCATCCTGCTCTCCTTCACCCTCACCGCCTTCGTCGCCCAGCGGCTCTGGCTCGGCGGCAGGAATTTCACCACCGTTACCGGCAAGGGCGATTCGGGCCAGCATGCCGGGCTCAGCCGTGGGGTCGCGGCACTTTCCATCGGCGTGGTCTCCGTGTGGTCGGCCTTCACGCTGGTGGTCTATGCCATGATCCTGTTCGGCGGTTTCGTGAAGACCTGGGGGCTCGACCATAGCCTCACGCTCGAGCATTACAGCCGCGCCTTTGCGGTGACCTTCAGCCAGGGCTCGATACTGTGGAGCGGCGTCGCCTGGGGCTCGTTCTGGACGACGATGGAGATCGCCCTGATCTCGGCTCCGCTGACGGCGGTGGTCGGTCTCCTCACCGCCTATCTGATCGTGCGGCAGAATTTCGCCGGGCGCTCTGTCTTCGAATTCGCCCTGATGATGAGCTTCGCCATTCCCGGAACTATCATCGGCGTTTCCTATGTCTTCGCCTTCAACCTGCCGCCGGTGGAGATGACGGGCACGGCGCTGATCCTGATCATCTGCTTCGTCTTCCGCAACATGCCGGTGGGCGTGCGGGGCGGCGTGGCGGCGATGAGCCAGATCGACCGAAGCCTCGACGAGGCTTCGCTGACGCTGGGCGCGAACTCCTTCACTACGGCGCGGCGCGTGATCCTGCCGCTGCTCCGCCCGGCGATCGTCGCCGCCCTGGTCTACAGCTTCGTGCGCTCCATCACCTCGATCAGCGCCGTGATCTTCCTGGTGAGCGCCCAGTACAACATGGCGACCGCCTATATCGTCGGTCTGGTCGAGAACGGCAGTTACGGTGTCGCCATCGCCTATTCCAGCGTGCTGATCGTGGTGATGATCGCCGTGATCGGCGGCTTCCAGGCCCTGGTCGGCGAGCGCCGGCTGCGCCGCGAGGACCGCGTCGCCGGTGTGCCGGCCAGATCCACACCCAGACCTCAGGAGAAGGCGGCATGAGTATCGATATCAGGCCTGGCTCGGTCACCTTTCAGAATGTGCGCAAGAACTTCGGAGCGGTGACGGCCATTGCCGATCTGTCGCTCACGATCGAACCAGGCACGCTCGTGACCCTGCTCGGCCCTTCCGGCTGCGGCAAGACGACGACCTTGCGCATGATCGCCGGGCTCGAACATCCCAGTGCCGGCCGCATCAGCATCGGCGGCAAGGACGTCACCGCCCTGCCGGCCAATGAGCGCGACGTCTCGATGGTCTTTCAGTCCTATGCCCTGTTCCCGCATATGAGCGTGGCCGATAATGTCGCGTACGGCCTGATATCATCCGGCCTGCGCAAGGCCGAAGCGCGCGAGAAGGCGGCCGACGGCCTGGCCTTGGTGGGGCTGGCCGGCTATGGCGAGCGCCTGCCGAGCGAATTGTCGGGTGGCCAGCAGCAGCGCGTCGCCGTGGCGCGCGCCCTCGTGGTCGAGCCGCAGGTGCTGCTGCTCGACGAACCGCTCTCCAATCTCGATGCCCGGCTGCGCCGGCGGGTGCGCACCGAGATCCGCGAGCTCCAGCAGCGCCTGGGCTTTACCGCCGTCTACGTCACCCATGACCAGGAAGAGGCGCTGGCCGTCTCGGACACGGTCATCGTCATGCATCAGGGCCGGATCGCCCAGGCCGGTACGCCGCGCGAGCTCTATGAGGCGCCGGCCTCCGCCTTCATCGCCGATTTCATCGGCGAAGCCAATGTGGTGCCTTGCGAGGTGACGCGCGTGGCCGATGGCCGGGCCGAGATCCGGGTCGGCGAGGGCGGGCATGCGCTGGCCGCGCGGGGGCTGGCCGTCGGCCCCGCCAAGCTCGCCATCCGTCCCAATGCCATGACCCTGCGCGAGGCCGCCGGGGCCATGCTGTCGGGCCGGGTGCTGCACGCGGCCTATCTCGGCGACCATGTCGAATACGAAATCGAGACCAAGGCCGGCCCGATCTTCCTCATCGATTCCGGCACCGACCGCATGCTCGCGCCGGGGACAGCCATCGGCGTCGACCTGCATGACCGCGGCCTCGCCTTGGTGCCGGAATGAGGATGGTCCGTGGAAGCCTGTCATCGAGCGTCGCGAAGCAATCCAGCCGGCCACGGGCTCATCCTCCGGATTGCTTTGCGACGCTCGCAATGACGGCTGGCCATAGCCTTCATATATTTCAGGTCCTTCAGGAATTGCCCATGACATCGCCTGCCGCCGCCGACATCGCCGCCCGCCTCGATCTTGCCCGGGACATCTCCCGGGAGGCCGGCCTCCTGGCGCTGTCCTTCTTCAACGACCGCGATACGCTCGCCGTCGAAACCAAGGCCAATGCGCAGGACGTGGTCTCGGCCGCCGACAAGGCCAGCGAGCGGCTGCTGCGCGAGCGCATCCGCGCCGTTTTTCCGGACGACAGCCTGCTCGGCGAAGAATATGGCCTCAGCGAAGGCAGCTCCGGTTATTGCTGGGTGATGGATCCGGTCGACGGCACCAGCCCCTTCGTGTTCGGCCTGCCGTCCTGGTGCGTCTCGGTGGCGGTCACGCACGGCACCGACACGGTCGTCGGAGTGATCTATGCGCCGGTGCGCGACGAACTCTATGCGGCGGCCCTCGGCCAGGGGGCGACGCTCAACGGCACCAGCCTGCGGCTTTCGGACCAAAGAAGCCTGGTCGACGGCGTGCTCGGGGTGGGCGCCAATCACCGCGTGGCGCCGGAGACCATCACCGGCTTCCTCAACGCCCTCCTGCATGAGGGCGGCATGTTCATCCGCAACGGCTCGGGTGCGCTGATGCTGGCCTATGTCGCGGCGGGGCGGCTGGTCGGCTATTACGAGCCGCACATGAACGCCTGGGACTGCCTGGCGGGCCTGTGCCTCATCAGCGAGGCGGGCGGCCGGACGGAGAATTTCCTCACCCATGGCGATCTCGCCCGCGGTGGTCGGGTGATCGGTTCGGCCCCGGGGGCCTGGGATGGCTTGATGGAACTGGTGGATCAGGCCGGGACTGTCGCAGCGTGACGGCGCGCCCGAGGAGGCGGGCTTAGTCCGCTTCTCGGATCCATCACCTTCGCCGACGGGCCGAGCCGGAGGCCTTCGCTCCTGACAAAAACTGGCAGGGTAGAGCGCTAGTCTTTCCTCGTCGCAACCGAGGACCAAGAGAATGCCCGCCTCCTTCAAATCCAGCTATGCCCTGCTGATGGTCGACAGCCCGCTGCGCAGCACCGCCTTCTATCGCGACCTGCTCGGCCTCGAGCCCATCGAGAAGCAGGCCACCTTCGCCCTGTTCGCCCTCGAGACCGGTCTGATGCTCGGCCTCTGGTCGAAGCATACGGCCGAGCCCGCGCCGGGTGCGCCAGCCGGCGGCGTCGAGATCGGCTTCAAGGTCGCGAATGCCGCCGCCGTCGATGCTGCCTATGGCCAATGGCTCGAAACGCGCGATGTGCGCGTCGCCCAGAAGCCCATCGATCTCGATTTCGGCCGCACCTTCGTGGTGCTCGATCCCGACGGCCACAGGCTGCGCGTGTTCTCGACGCCGGAATAGGGCCACCGAAGACAGGCCCGACGCCCATATGTGTCTAACTTAGCGAGGATTGTCGCGCGTCTGGTGGGTCGATCTCCCGATCGACCATCTGAGAAACGCTGTGCTCGCCGACGGGACGAATGCCGATCCCGCTCCATCATTTGATGGAACTGCGAAGACCGGCACACCGCGTTTCCCGCGCATTCTCGCTAAGTCAGCGAATAGGGTGGCCTTCGTCTCTACGGCGTCGCCACGATCTCCTCATGCGGGATCGGGCTCGGGGCCATGTCGCGGCGCCAGGGCGTGCGGCCGGCGAGCACGCCGGATTCATGCACGATCTCGGCGACATATTCCTCCTGGCGGTAGGCCATCACATGCACCCCGGCGACACCCCTGATCTCGCGGACCTGCTGGATGATGTCGATGCACAAGCGCTTGCCTTCCTCCTTCTGATCCTGCGCGCCTTCCAGGCGCTTGATCACGTCGTCGGGCACGTGCACGCCGGGCACGTTGGAGCGCATCCATTTGGCCGTGCGGGCGGAGGCAAGCGGGCCGACACCGACCATGATGAAGCACTTCTCGTGCAGACCCATGTCGCGGATGCGCGCCATGAAACGTTCGAGCAGGGGAATGTCGAAGCAATATTGGGTCTGGATGAACTGCGCGCCGGCCTGGATCTTCTTGGCCAGGTTGATCGGCCGGAAATCATAGGGCGGCACGAAGGGATTGGCCGCCGCGCCCAGGAACATGGCGGGCGGCGTGGTGATCTTGCGGCCCGACAGGAAGCGCTGCTCGTCGCGCATGGTACGGATGGTGGACAGCAGGGCAGTCGAATCAAGGTCGAAGACCGGCTTGGCCTCGGGATGGTCGCCGCTCTGCACGCCGTCGCCGGACAGGCAGAGCACGTTGCACACGCCGAGCGCCGCCGCACCGAGGACATTGCCCTGGATGGCGATGCGGTTGTAGTCGCGGCAGGAAATCTGGAACACCGGCGAATAGCCGACACGGGTCAACAGGGCGCAGATCGCTACCGAGGACATGTGGCAGTTGGCGCCGGAGCCGTCGGTGGCGTTGATGGCATCGACCCAGCCCTCGAACGGCTTCACTCGTTCGAGCACGTCGTCGGGATTGGCCGAATCGGGTGGGTTGAGCTCGGCCGTGACGGCGAATTCGCCGCGGCGCAGCACGCGCTCGAGACGTCCGCGCGAGGTATGGCCCGGCAGTTCGGGCAGGGGCGCCGCCGGATGAGGGCCGAAATCGTCGGGATGGGGCAGCCTGGTGTCGATCGTCATGGCTTGCCTCCGCTCGCCGCGGCCGCAGTGGACTTGGCTGCCGCAGCGGATTTCTCGGCTGCAGCCTTGGCCTTGGCGGCGGCCGCCGCTGCCGCCTTCTCCGCCGCGATCCTGGCATTGTAGCCGGATTTTTCGCGGGCAACGGAGAGCCAGGAGGACTGCCCCTTCAGCCGGTGATCGACCGGTGCCTGCGGCACCTCGATGGCGCTGCCGCCGGCCATGTTGCGCGAGCCCTCATAGGCCTTGACCCAGACGCAGGGCATGTCGGCATAGACCTCGCAATTGCCATTGGCCCTGACGCCGCCGCAGGGACCGTTGCGCAGGCCCTTGGGGCAATTCATCGGGCAGGACATGCCGGTGGAAGAGAGAGCGCATTGGCCGCACATCTTGCAGTCGAACAGGCTCGACTTGACCAGCTTCTCCACCTTGGCCACCGGCTTTTCCAGCCTGTCCCAGCCGATCGCCGTGAACAAGGGCGAGAGCTTGACCAGCGTCCACTCGACGCCGTGATAGATCCGTTCCATCGCGGCGGAATGGCGGATGGCCCAGAAGCGCAAGGCGAATTTCTTCGCGTCGCGCGGTGGCTTTCCGGTGGCTTCGAAGGCAGCGGGCGTGCGCATGTCTCAGGGAACTCGCGTTGGGGCGATCAGCGGTTTTCTCTGCCGCCATTCTTGGCAAGAGCCGCCAGCCGTTCCTTGTCGTATTCCGCCTCGATCTTGGCCGCCGCCGCCGAAACTTCCGCTTCGAGGTCGTCGCCGCACTCGATCGGGGGGCTGCGGTGGAACTCGGCGAGATAATCGTCCGTGCCGGCGGCACCGCCGCGCATCGCCGCCATGTCGACGGCCTCGCCGAAGCGCGAGCTCAGTTCGCGCTTGGCGCTGGTGCGGCCCTGCTTGGCCACCACCATGGTGGGAATGTCGCGCCAATAGGTGACGATGAGCTGGGGCATTGGGGATTCCTATATGGATGTCATCCCGTGCGCATTGCTGCGCGGAGTGCCGCGATGCAGACACGGGACCGGGTGAAGAATGGACCGCCTTTCTCGTCCTGCGGTCCCGGATCTGCGACGCATCACTGCGTGCTGCATCGCGTCCGGGATGACAGGCCTCAAAACGGCGTCCGGCTGCGGATCGCGGCAGCCAGGGTGCCCTCGTCGAGATAGTCAAGCTCGCCTCCGACCGGCACGCCATGCGCCAGTTTCGTCACCTTGACGCCCGTGGGGGCCAGAAGGTCGGTGACGTAATGGGCGGTGGTCTGGCCGTCGACCGTGGCATTGAGGGCGAGAATCACCTCGGAGACGCCGCCCTCGGCGACGCGTGCGACCAACCTGTCGATGGTGAGATCTTCGGGGCCGACGCCATCGAGCGGCGAGAGCGTGCCGCCGAGCACATGGTAGCGGGCATTGACGACGCCGGCCCGTTCCAGGGCCCAGAGATCGGCGACATCCTCGACGACCACCAGGAGCGTGTTCTCGCGCCGGGGATCGCTGCACAAGGTGCAGGGGTCGCAGGTGTCGATATTGCCGCAGTTCGAGCAGACCACCACGCGCTCGCAGGCGATCTGCAGGGCCGAGGACAGCGGCACCATCAACTGCTCGCGCTTCTTGATCAGCGTCAGCGCCGCCCGGCGGGCCGAACGCGGCCCGAGCCCGGGCAGGCGCGCGAGCAGCTGGATCAGGCGTTCGATTTCGGGGCCGGTGACGGATGCCATGATGTCCAGATAGGTGATTTGTGGACGAGGTGCGAGGGGAGAGTGGAAGTGTCGGCAGGTTTTGTGCGTGGATCCCGGGAGCGCGGAGGTCCTCGTCCGCTTCTTCTCACCCTGAAGGCGCAATGTTTCCCGGAGGCGGACAAGGATGTCCGCGCTCCCGGGAAACACTGCGTCCTTTCGTACCTTGAATGCCTGCTGCCTAAGCTTTAAGCACCTATCGCTTCGCGATATATCGCGCCCAGGGCGGACCACGCCCATCCTATCTGCCGGGTCAAGCTATGGCGTTTCTTCCCTTCAAGCTGTTCGTGCCGATCCTGGCCGGCGCCACCCTGCGCGACCGGCTGTTCGCCAGCCTGGGCGCCATCGCGGGCATCGGCTTGACCGGCCTGGTCTGCACGCTCGTCTTCGGCCGCGATCCGCATCTGCCCTTCATCGTCGCTCCCGTCGGCGCTTCGGCCGTGCTGCTCTTTGCCGTGCCGGCCAGTCCGCTGGCCCAGCCTTGGTCGATCATCGGCGGCAATACGCTTTCGGCGCTGTGCGGCATCGCGGTCACCCGGTTCGTGCATGAGCCGATGCTGGCCATCGGCTTGGCGGTCGGCCTCGCCATAGCTGTGATGTCGCTGACGCGTTGCCTCCATCCGCCGGGCGGGGCCGCCGCCCTGACGGCGGTGATCGGCGGACCGGCGGTGGCCGCCGCCGGCTTCGGCTTTGCCCTGGTGCCGGTCTGCCTCAACTCGACATTGCTGGTGACGCTGGGCTGGCTGTTCCACCGCTTTTCCCGCCATCCCTATCCGCATGTGCCGGCCTCCGCCCCGGCCAGCACGCACGGTACCGCCGATCCCGCGCCTTCCCTGAGGGTGGGCTTTCGCGACGAGGATATCGAGGGGGCGCTGAGCGATCTCGGCGAGACCTTCGACATCGATCGCCAGGACCTCGACCGCCTGCTGCGGCGGGTCGAGCAGCGGGCGTTGTCGCGCTCCCATGCCGATCTCACCTGTGCCGACATCATGTCGCGCGACATCGTCACCGTCGAGCCCGAAGCCAGCGCCGAAACGGCCATCAGGCTCCTGCTGGAGCATAATGTCCGCACCCTGCCGGTGATCGACTTCCACGACCGCGTGGTGGGCACGGTGGGCCTGCGCGACCTCGCCGGGCCGGTAAAGCAGGTCGGCGAGGTGATGACGCTGCCCACCCTTTCCACGCCGGAAGCGCCGGCCCTCGGGCTGGTGCCCGCCCTCACCGACGGCACCGCCCATGCCGTCGTCGTCGTGGACGACGACAAGCGCATTGCCGGGCTCGTCACCCAGACCGACCTGCTCGCCGCTCTGTCGAGCCTGTCGGCACGGGAAGGATGGGGGCGCTGATTGCGGGCGGCGCGACATCAGCACAGTCGCCTCACCGCCTCACGGCGTGGCCGGCATCCAGCTCAGGACAGATGGTGCCGTTCCTGAATCTTGTAGACCGGTGTCGGGATCGCCTCCTTGCGGGCCTTGAGCTGCAGGGACAAATAGAGTGAATAATGGCGCGACTGGTGCAGGTTGCCGCCATGGAACCATAGGGCCTCCTGCTGCGTGGGCTTCCACATGTTGCGCTGCTCGCCTTCCCACGGCCCGGGGTCCTTGGTGGTATCAGAGCCGAGGCCCCAGCACTTGCCGACCTTGTCGGCCACTTCCTTGGAGATCAGATCGGCGGCCCAGCCATTCATCGAGCCATAGCCGGTGGCATAGACGATGAGATCGGCGGGTAGTTCCCGGCCGTCCTCCAGCACCACGCCGCCCTCGCTCAATTCGCGGATGCCGACACCGCTGACCAGCTTGACCCGGCCATCCGCCACCAGGTCGCAGGCGCCGACGTCGATGTAATAGCCCGAGCCGCGGCGCAGATATTTCATGAACAGGCCGGAATCGTCATCGCCGAAATCGAGCATGAAGCCGGCCTTTTCGAGCCTCTTGTAGAACTCGGCGTCCTTCTCGCGGATCTTGTTGTACACGGGCACCTGGAACTCGTGCAGGATGCGATAGGGCAGCGAGGCGAAGATCAGATCGGCCTTGCGGGTGGTCATGCCTGCGGCCACCGCGCGCTCCGAATAGAGGTCGCCGAGCCCGATCTCCATCAGCGAGTCCGATTTCACGATATGTGTGGAGGAACGCTGCAGCATGGTGACGTCGGCGCCGCCTTCCCACAAGGCCGCGCAGATGTCGTGGGCCGAGTTGTTGGAGCCGACCACCACCACCCTCTTGCCGCGATAGGCATCCGGGCCGGGATGAGTGGAGGAATGCTGCTGCTCGCCCTTGAAGATGTCCTGGCCCTTGATTTTCGGCACGTTGGCCTTGCCCGACATGCCGGTGGCGAGCACCAGCTGCTTGGGCTTCAAGGTGATCTCGCGGCCGTCCCGCTCGACGATCACGGTCCATTCCTTGGTCGTTTCGTCGAAGCTCGCGGATTTGCAGGTGGTGGAGCTCCAATAGTTCAGCTCCATTACCTTGGTATACATCTCCAGCCAGTCGCCGATCTTGTCCTTCGGTGCGAAAACCGGCCAATTCTCGGGGAAGGGGATGTAGGGCAGGTGGTCGTACCAGACCGGATCGTGCAGGCAGAGCGACTTGTAGCGCTTGCGCCAGCTGTCGCCCGGGCGCTCGTTCTTCTCGATGATGATGGTCGGTACGCCGAGCTGCCGCAGCCGGGCGCCGAGGGCGATGCCGCCCTGGCCGCCGCCGATGATGACGACATAGGGCTGCTCGGTGAAGCCCAGTTCCGAAGCCTCGGCTTCGCGCTTCTCCTTCCAGGTCTTGCGGGCGGGATCGCTGCCGTGCTCGGCGCCCATCGGACGGCGGAACCCCTTGGGCTCCTCATGGCCCTTCAGCTCGCTCATGGTGGTGAGAAGCGTCCAGATCAGGCCGTTCTTCAGGCGGATATGGCCATAGCCGCGTGCCACCTCCGTTTCGAACTCGAACCAGCCCTCGGTCACGCCATTGCCGTCGCTGGCAGCTTCGTCGGTATCCTGGCGGAAATGCCCGGGCTTGATGGCGGCGAGCTGCGACTTCAGCATTTCGCCGATGGCATCGCGCCCTTCCAGGGTGCGGATGTTCCAGGTGAAGGTCACCAGGTCTCGCCAATAGCAATCTTCCTGGAACAGGTTGACTGCGGCATCGATATCGCCGCTTGCGAGCGCCTTTTCGAGCTTGGCCAGAACCGCGTCCACCCTGGCCTGCGGACTTTGATCGAGCATGGTATTTCCTCCGGTTTATTGTGTTTGGTCGTGATTGTTACGTCGGGCAGAGAAGGAACGCTTGGTTGGTGTAACTCCTTGTTTCCGAGCCGGCCGCTCCGATCCGGCGTTATCCAGCCAGGTCGATCAGGATCTTGAGCTGTTCGCCGGCCGGGTCGAGCAGGGCGTCGAAGCCGTCTGTGACGGCCGCGTCGAGCGTGATCTTGCGGGTCACGACCTTCTTCGCCGGCAGCAGGCCGGAACTGATCAGGCGGATGACGCGCGGCCAGTAATGGGTGGGATAGGCCCAGGAGCCGCGAATATCGACATCCTTGAAGGTGACCTGGAACCAGTCGAGCGGATTCTCATGCGGATGCAGGCCGGTCTGGACCACCACGCCCTGCTTGCGCACGGCGTCGAGGCAGGCCTTGAGGGCATGTTCGTTGCCCACGCATTCGATCGCCACGTCGCAGCCGACCTTGCCTTCGCTGAGTCCGCGCACCACGTCGCCGGGATTGTCACGCTTGGGATTGATGGTGACGAGATCGGGCAGGGCCGCCTTGGCGAAGGCGAGGCGCTTGTCGTTGATGTCGGAGACGAAGAGCTGGGCGGCACCGGCGGCCCGCGCCGCCAGCAAGGTGAGCAGGCCGATCGGGCCGGCGCCGGTGACCAGCACGCTCGAGCCGGCGGTGACGCCTCCGCGGTCGCAGGCATAGACGGCCACCGCGCTGGGCTCGACCAGGGCCGCTTCCTCGTCGCTCAGCGCGTCGGGGATCTTCTGCACATTGTAGTCGTTGAGCAGGGCGTAGTCGGCCATGCCGCCGGAGATCCAGCTCAGCCCGGCCAAAGCGAGCAGGGGGCTCAGATGGAAGAGGCCGCGATCGGCGAAATAATCGCCCGAGCGCGGCATGATCAGCGGCTGCACCGAGACCCGGTCGCCCGGCTTCACCGCCTCGACCCCTGCGCCGACTGCCTCGACGACGCCGCCGAATTCATGGCCGAGCACCTGCGGACCGCTCGCCCCGCTGAAGGGATGCGGCTCGACCGGGATGAAGATGGGGCCATAGGCATATTCGTGCAGATCCGTGCCGCAGATGCCGACGAAACGATTGCGGATCAGAACCTGTCCGGGCGCCGGTTGTCCTGGCTTGGGCAGTTCTTCGAGCCGCAAATCCTTGGCGGCATGAAATCGCAGGGCCTTCATCCTTGTCTTCCTCCCCTGTTGCAGGTTGTTGGGCAGGAAGAGCAATCGCCGTGCCAACTGTCGGAAGCCGCGGCCTGGCGCGGTTTCCGGCTGCTTGGATACCCATCACCGTTGCACGGCGTGCAACGAATGCCACAGCTGTGGCAGGGCTGCTGCAACAGGTCAGTTGCGGTGGTTCAGGCCATGGCGTTTGATCTGGCGATGCACCGTGGACCGGTCGACGCCCAGGCTGCGTGCCGCCTGTGACACATTCCAATTGCAGCTGGCGAGCACGGCCTCGAGAGCGCCCCTTTGCGTATGCGGCTCCTCGCTCCTCTGCGGAAGCGCCCGCCGCAACAAGGCTTCGGGCAGGTCGCTCACTTCGATGACGCCATTGTGGCACAGCACCGCGGCCACCGAGACCACATTGTCGAGTTCGCGGATATTGCCGGGCCAGTGATAGGCCTTGAGCGCGAGCAGGGCCGCCGGCGCAACCGCCAGCGCCTCGCCGTTCATGCGGTGCTTGGCAAGGATCTTGTCGAGCAGCCAGACGAAATCGGATCGTTCGCGCAAGGCGGGCAGCACGAGCGTCGCGGCATTGAGCCGGTAGAGCAGGTCCTCGCGAAAGCCGCCATCCCTGGCGAGCGCCTCGAGCGGCCGGTTGGAGGCCGACACCACCCTGATGTCCAGCGGCTTGGCGCGCGAAGCGCCCACCGGCGTCAGCTCCCGCTCCGACAACACCCGCAGGAACCGGCTCTGGAGCGCCAACGGCATGTCGCCGATCTCATCGAGGAAGAGCGTGCCGCCATTGGCCTCCTCGATCAGCCCGATGCGCCCCCGCGGGGCCGCACCGGTGAAGGCACCCGGCAGATGGCCGAACAATTCGCTTTCGATCAGCGGCTCGGGGATCGCCGCGCAGTTCACCGCCACGAACTTGCCGGTCCGGCCGCTCGCCTCGTGGATGGCGCGGGCCAGATACTCCTTGCCCGTACCGGTTTCGCCCTGGATGAGGATCGAGACAGGCCGGGGCGCGAGCTTGGCGACCTTGGCCTGCAAGGCGGCAAGCTGGCCGTCGCCGCCGCTCAGATTGCGCAGCGAGGTGGGAATGTCGTGGCGTGCCCCTGCCGGCGAGCGCACGGCAATATTGGGCTCGATGGCATGGGCGAACAGGGCGTTGCCGTCGCGCGCGAAGACGAGGCGATCCTGCGGGCGATGCTGGCGCGTCAGATCGGGCAGGTCGTCAATGTCCATGTCGAAGAAGCGTGACAAGGGCTGGCCGATCAGGGCTTGCGGGTCGCGCCAGTCGAGATTGCCCGAGCGCGCCAGCACCTTGGCGCCGCCATTGGTCATGCCGATGATGCGGCCGGAACCGTCGATGGCGATGCCGGCTTCCGGGTCGACATCGAGAAATTCCGGGGAGCGTGAGAAGCGCAGCACCCATTCGCGGCTCGATTGCGCCATCAGATTGGCGAGCTCGATGCGCCGCACCGTGGCCGAGACGAGATGCAGGGCCAGGTTCTGGCTGGCCTTCTTGATCGGCGAGGAAAGCAGGGAGATGTCGAGCACCGCCGAGAGCCCGCCCTGAATATCGTAGATCGGAGCGGCGGTGCAGGAGAGCGGCGTGTGGGTATTGTCGAAATGGTCGGTCTGATGAATGGTCAGGGCCTCGCCGGCTTCGATGCAGGCGCCGACGGCGCAGGTGCCGGCCCGCGATTCCGACCATTCGGAGCCCAGATAGAGGCCGGCCTTGCGCAGATTGTTGTCGAACAGCGGGTCTCCGTAGAAATCCACAGTCACGCCGGCCCTGTCCGAGAGCAGCAGCACGTAGTTCTGCCCCGCCACCTGGCGGAACAGGCTTTCGAGGCCCGAGCGGGCGATCGTAATCAGTTCTTCCGATTGCTGGCGATGCTCGCGCAATTGGGTATCCGGCACGATGTAGGCCTCGCAGGCCTGGGCCGGATCCAATCGATGCTTGTTGATGCAGCGCAGCCAGCTTTGCACCACCGTGGCGTCGCGCATGGTCGCTGCGCCCAGGCCGACGCTTTCGATCTCGCGGATATGATCGACATGCGAAGCCATGAGAAGGTGCGGCCAGCCTCCCTTGGAAATGGGTTTCTTGATCCATCCGGATCAGAAACCATGTCGTCTTGCTTGGATCTTGCGTGGAACGCACCAGCTCGATCGAATTCCTCCCCGCGGCTTCGCTACTTCGCAGGCCGCAGGCTGCGCAGTGTGCACTAGTGCCGGCGAATGTAAACCGTCTTGGCGGCCTCGCGTTCAGCCATGGGCTGCGACCAGCGCCAGCAGCCGGTCGCAATCGGCTGCAAGGCTGTCGATATCGACATTGGTGACGCCCAGAAGCAGGCCGGCCCGGCGCGTGGCCTTGTACCAGGGCGAGAGCGCAACGGGAGCGAGCCCGAAAGGCAGGGCCTGCCGGGAAACGGCGACATCGTCCGTGGCGTCGGGCAGTTCGAGCAGCACGGCGAGGCCGCCATTGGCATGCACCGTCAGGCCAGGGCCGATGCGCTCGGCAAGGCAGGCGGCGAGGGCGTCGCGCCGGGTGGCGTAGAGGCGTTTCATCCGCCGCAGATGGCGGAGGTAATGGCCCTCCGCCAGGAAGCTCGCCACGGCTCGCTGGATCGAAGCCGCCGGCGCCGGCGCGAGGGCGGCGGCCACGTCGCCGAAGCGGGCCGCCAGTTGCGGCGGCACGACCAGGAAACCCAGGCGCAGCGCCGGTGTGATGGTCTTGCTGAAGGTTCCGGCATGCAGAACCCGGCCCTGCCGGTCGAGCGAAGCGAGGGCGGGCGCTGCCCTCCCCCTCAGTTGCAGCTCGCTGAGATAATCGTCCTCGACGATCCAGGCCTGCCGCGCCTGCGCCCAATCGAGCAGGGCAAGGCGCCTTTCGAGCGACAGGGTGAGGCCCAGCGGCGATTGCTGGCCGGGCGTGACCACCGCAAAGGCGGCATCCGGCGCGAGGCGGATGCCGGCAGCGACGTCGATGCCGTCCCGGTCGACCGGAACCGGCGTGACCGCGACCCGGGCCTGCTCCAGGGCGAGGCGTGTCAGGATGAAGGCGGGATCTTCGAGCCAGGCCTTGCGGCCGCCGAGCCCGAGGGCGCGCAGGATGAGACCGAGGCCGCCGGCATAGCCCGATGTCACCAGGATCTGGGCCGGCTCGCACTGGATGCCGCGCGCCAGCGCGAGATAAGCTGCGATTTCGCGCCGAAGCTCGATATGGCCGCGCGGGTCGGGATAGCTCACCGGCGCCGCGGCGGCGGCGCGGGCGCTGCGCGCCATGATGCGCGACCATAGCGAAAAGGGAAAGGCGTCCTGCGCTGGCACCCCCATCTGGAAGGTGGCGGGCGGGCGCTCGAAATCGGGAAAGAGTGCCGGCAGGGGCGTGGCTTCCGGCAGCCGGCCCGCGGCCTGCGGGCGGCTTGCCTTGTGGATCACGCGCGTGCCGGCCGCTCCCATGCCGGCGATCAGCTGCTCGTCGGCGAGCTTTTCATAGGCCACACGCACCGTGCCGCGGGCGACGCCGAGCTGGGCTGCGAGATCACGCCAGGACGGCAGGCGGACGCCGTTTCCCAGCCGGCCGTCGAGGATGGCGGCGGCGATGCTGCGATGGATCTGCACGGCCAGCGGAATCTGGGCGGCGCGATCGATGCTGATCTTGAAGGGCTCGTTCATGCGATCGAATGGTACAATATTTCATGCAATTCTTGGTGCTTTTTTGTGAGCCGAAAGAGAGCGATGTTCCGGCTATCGCAAGACAGGAACCAAGATGATGATCTCCAAAGCCTTTCTGCTCGGCACGGGCATTGCCCTCGCGGCCGTCCCCGCTCTCGCCCATTCGCCGCAATCGAGATCCGGCGGGGCCAGCGCCGCGCCGGTGTTCGAGCAGGCGCTGCCCAACGTGCCCGGCAAGACCATGACCAGCGTCCTCGTGCGCTATGCGCCCGGCGGCAAGTCGCCCGCGCATACCCATTCCAAGACGGCCTTCGTCTTTGCCTATGTGTTGTCCGGCTCGATCCGCAGCCAGGTCAATGGCGGGCCGGTCAAGGTCTATCGCGCCGGCGAGAGCTGGTTCGAGGAGCCGGGAGCCCACCATCAGGTCAGCGAGAATGCCAGCAAGACCAGGCCCGCCTCGCTGCTCGCCGTCTTCGTCGCCGATTCCGGCGACCGCAACCTCACCGTCTACGAACAGGAGAAGTGAAATGGCCCCGCGCCTCGATTACAACGCTGCCGCTCCGGCCGGCATGAAGGCCCTCGGCGGCGTCTATGGCTATGTCAGCCAGAGCCTGCCCCGCATGCTGGTCAACCTGGTCTATCTCAGGATCTCATTGATCAATGGCTGCGCCTATTGCATCGACATGCATTCGCGCGACCTGACCAAGGACGGCCTGCCCCAGGAAAAGCTGGTGCTGGTGCCGGTCTGGCACGAGGCCGGTGCCCTGTTCAGCGAACAGGAAAAGGCGGCATTGCGCTGGGCGGAGACGGTGACGAGCGTTGCCGAGACCGCCGTGCCCGAAGCCGAGTTCGAAGCCGTGCGGGCGGTGTTTTCCGAGAAGGAAGTCGCCGACCTCACCATCGCGATCGGCCTGATGAACGCCTATAACCGCCTAGCCATCAGCTTCCGCAACACGTCGGCTGCGGTGAAGGCGCTGGGGTAGCTGCCATGCTTTACGGCAAACGCAGGAATGCCGCCATGAATGATCCTATGCCTCTTGGACGGGATAAAGCTGGTGGCGCCATTGCCCAGGAAAAAGAGGAACGAGCGATGCGGCTCGTCAGACTCAGAGAAATGGTAAACGCGTCCATAGAAGAGGGTGGCGTTCTGTCCGATGAAGAAATCATTCGGGTTCTGGATGCTGCCGCTGCTGAGTTGACCGCCGAGGGCAGAGCGCGGTGATGGTCTGCCCGCTGGCTCCCGTCGGCTCGTGTTGGCCAGTTCGTTGGCCAATGCGGGCCAGCTATCCTGGCAAGGAGACCAGCCAATGCGTGTCGGCATGGCCAACTGCTATTGGTTGATGGCTTTCTCGACCGCTCCGACGATTTTCTCGATGGAAACCGTCCAAATCCCTGCCTTGTCGCCATCGAAAGCGGTTTTCCATTCGCGATATCCCTCCTGAAACGAGGGATCGGATTTGCCGGTGCCAATGAGTTTGAGCACGCTGCCATCCAATGAAGCTTGGGACAGCGGCAGATGCTGCAGCGTATCTGAAATTCCGCCGGCGATCTTGGGGTTCTTGACCTTCACGCCCTTGATGGTGACGTGATAGATCTTTCCCAGAGTGCGGGCGTCCTCGATCTTATCGATGATCACACGCGAGTTTTCTTCGCCCGCCCGCGTGCGATAGGACCAGATCTGGCCGACGGCATAATTGGCGGCCTGCGCCATTGTCGTCATGGCGATCCCCAGCAAAACTGCCAGCAAGGCCCGCCACATCGATATGATCTCAGAACGGCAGCTTCATGCCGGGTGGGATGGGAAGGCCGGCCGTGATCGAGCCCATCTTTTCCTGGGTCAGGCGGTCAGCCCGGCCACGCGCATCGTTATGGGCGGCGAGGACGAGATCCTCGACGATTTCCTTTTCCTCGGCCTTGAGCAGCGATGCGTCGATGTCGACGGCCTTCATCTCGCCCTTGGCGGTGAGGCGCACCTTGACGAGACCGCCGCCGGCCACGCCCTCGACCTCGGTCTGTTCCAGTTCGGCCTGCAGGGACTGCATCTTGGCCTGCATGGCCTGAACCTGCTTCATCATGCCCATCACGTCTTTCATGGGAACTCCTGTTCCTGTGTTCAGATGTCGTCGGCCGAGTAGGACGCGGCCTCCTCGGCATCGTCGGGATCGCCGCCATCGTCGGGCGCCGGCGCCAGGGATTGCGTCTCCACCGGGGCATTGTCCCGGATGTCGACGATCTCCGCGCCGGGAAAGCGCTCCATCACGGCACGGACGAAGGGATCGGCCCTGATCCCCGAGAGCACGGCGGCCTGCCGCGCTTCGGCGAGCTCGCGCAGGGTCGCCTCGCCCTTTTCCGAGGACAGCACCACCAGCCAGCGCTTATTGGTCCAGTCCGATAATTTGCGCGAGAGATCGTTGACCAGGCCCTGTGGCGAGCCGGGCTCGAGGGCGATGTCGAGGCGGCCATCGGCGAAGGCCACCAGCCGCACGAACCGCTCCAGCGCCAGCTTGAGCGGCAGGTCGCGCTTTTCCATGGCAAGGGCGACGATCTCGGCGAAGCTGGCGAGCGCGCGGCTGGGCTGCCCGGCCGAGGCCGGCTCGGGCGAGAGCGCCCGCTGCGGTTGCGGCTGGAACTGCGCCTGGGTGGCGGCCGTGATCAGCTGGGCCCGCGGGGCGGCCGGCGGGGATGCCGGCGGCGGTGCCGCAGGCCCGCGCGAGGGCAGGGCGCCACCACTCTCGGTGAACTGGCGGATGAGGTCGTCGGGCGAAGGCAGGTCGGCCGCATAGCACAGACGCGCCAGCACCATGTCGGCGGCAGCGAGCGGCTTGGCGGCGGTCTGCGTCTCGGGAATGCCCTTGAGGAGCATCTGCCACTGGCGCGTCAGCGCCTTGATCGAGAGCTTGCCGGCGAGCTCGGAGCCGCGCACCTTCTCCACTTCGGTTGCCGAAGGATCATTGGCAGCGGCCGGCGAAATCTTCACGCGCGTGACGAAATGGGTGAATTCGGCGAGCTCCGACAGCACCACCGCCGGATCGGCGCCCTGGTCGTACTGGGCGCGCAGTTCGTCGAGCGCCGAAGCGGCATCGCCGCGCATCACCGCCTCGAACAGGTCGATCACGCGCGAACGGTCGGCGAGGCCCAGCATGGCGCGCACGCTCTCGGCGTCGATCGTGCCGCCACCATGGGCGATGGCCTGGTCGAGCAGGGACAGCGAGTCGCGCACCGAGCCCTCGGCGGCCCTCGCGATCATCGCCAGCGCCTCCGCGTCGATCGAAACGCTTTCCTTCTCGCAGATCGCGCCGAGATGGCGCGCGAGCAGGCCGCTGTCAACACGCCTGAGGTCGAAGCGCTGGCAGCGCGACAGGATGGTGATCGGGACCTTGCGGATTTCGGTGGTGGCAAAAATGAATTTTACATGCGGCGGCGGCTCTTCCAGCGTCTTCAGCAACGCGTTGAAGGCCTGCGTGGTCACCATATGGACTTCGTCCATGATGAGGACCTTGAAGCGCGCCGAGACCGGGGCGTAGCGCACGCCGTCGGTGATCTCGCGAATGTTCTCGATGCCGTTATGGGACGCGGCGTCGAGCTCCATCACGTCGATGTGGCGGCTGTCGATGATGGCCTGACAGTGGCGGCCGAGACCCGGCATGTTGATGGTCGGCCTGCCGCCGCCTTCCGGCGGCTCGTAGTTGAGGCCGCGTGCCAGGATGCGCGCCGTCGTGGTCTTGCCGACGCCCCGGACGCCGGTGAGCATGTAGGCCTGGTGGATGCGCCCGGTCTCGAAGGCGTTGGAGAGGGTACGCACCATCGCGTCCTGGCCGATCAGGTCGTCGAAGGTCTGGGGACGGTATTTGCGGGCGAGGACGCGGTAGGGCTGGCTGTCGGTCGGCGTCGCGTCTTCCATCAATTCCCCCGAATCCCTGGAAGGGGTCCCTCGCGATCCGCTGCCACTGCATGAGGTAGGAGGTTGGACGAAGACCCGCAGCGGTCTCGTTGGGGCTGCTTCCTTCCGGACCTGACCCGGTTGGCGAGTGTTGCGTCCACCGCCAACCTCCCGCCGCGTATATGGGCCATCGCGGCGCGAATGACAAGCCGAGGTGCCAAAAAACCTCACAGGCCGCAAAATCTCGATTGGGCAGCATATTTTCTGTAAAAAGCGCCCAAGCTCTTTAAAAAGGGCTTGGACTTTGCCGCGCGAGCGACTATCTAGAGATACACAAATCGTTCGGGGCTGGCGTCGATAGTACGAGCCGGCTCGAGTGCAGATGCACTTTTAGTCGAACATCGAGCGAAGCGCTCGTTCGCCCTAACGATGGAAATGCCTATTCCGGTACCAAGAGCCAAGGTGGCGATCTGCCGGAGTGTGCTGCTGCGCCCGACGCAGGCGGAACCATGGTTTTCCTGACCCATGCATTGACTGCTGCGATGCAATGGCCATGACGAAGGTTCGCCGTCGCTTCGCGAGATTGCGCAGGTTTATAGCGGAGAATGAGATCAATCTATGAGGCAGGGACAGCAAAAGCGTATGCGTGGCCGTTCACGCGGCGGCAAGGGTCCGAACCCGCTGAGCCGGAGCTATGAGTCGAATGGCCCGGACGTGAAGGTTCGTGGAACCGCCGCCCATATTGCTGAAAAATACGTTCAGCTGGCGCGCGATGCCCAATCCTCCGGCGACCCGATCCTGGCCGAGTCCTATCTGCAGCATGCAGAGCATTATTTCCGCATCATCGCGGCGGCACAGCCCCAGTTTCCCAGCGACCAGACCTTCGGCCATGGTGCCGAGGACGAGGAAGACGGCGACGATGCCGATTTCGAGGGCCCGATCCCCTCGATGCCGCAGGGTTTCGGTACGCCGGCGAATCAGTTCGGCGGCGCGCAGGGCTTCGACGAGCAGCCGCGCCTGGTGCAGCCGGGACGTGACCGCAATTTCGGGGAGCGCGGCGAAGGCGGCCAGCCTTACCGCGAGCGCGAGCACCGTTTCCGCGACCGCAATGACCGTTTCAACGGCGAGCGCGGCCCGCGTGAGGAGCGCCAGCCGCGCGAGGACAGGCAGCCCCGCGAGGAGCGGCCTTATCGCGAGGAGCGCCAGCGCGACCGTCAGTTCGACGGACAGCCCAATGGCCAGGCGGCCGAGGGCGAGGGTGGTGGCGAGCCGCGCTTCAATCAGCGCCATGGCCGGCGCGACCGCCGCTTCGATCGTGGCGATCGTCCCTTCCGTGACCGCGCCAATGCCGGCGACGGGCCGCTTTTCAGCGAACGGGGGCAGGGCGAGCGCGGCGCGTTCCAGCCGGCACCGGTGGTGCCGGTCGACCAGCCCCAGCCGGATCTGCATGACGACCATGCCCTTTCCACCTTGCCCTCCTTCATCACCGGCACGCCGGCGGTGGCCCCCGCCGCCCCGGCACCTGCCGCAACGCTAGAAGCGGCTCCTGCAGCTGCTCCCGCAGCGGTGGAAGCCGAGGCTGAGGCTGCCGTCGCTCCGCGTCCGCGCAAGCGCCGTGTCTCGAAGAAGGCTGCCGCCGCAAGTGAAACGGCTGAAGCGAGCGCGGAAACCGCGAGCGAATAGGCGCCAAACCAATCGGTTTTACCTGAGCAGCCGGCGATCCCACGGGATCGCCGGCTTTTTTATTGTCGACGGGTTGAACTTGCGCAGGGCCCCCGCATATTGAACTCAGGTTCTATTTATCGCCTTCTGGGTCAGCCGGGCGGCCATAATCGGAGCCAGCGCAGGACAGGGTCTTTGCCGTTTGACGGAATCACCGCAAGCCGCAAAGAACGTCGAACTGAAGAGTTGGTGCAAGGCACGTTCAGCCGTGAACGCGCGTTCTGCACGGGTATGGTTCCGAGGCGGGATGTTGCCATGTTGGCTCGCTTGCAAAAGCTGATACGCGGTTTTGCACCGGGCGGACCGGCCAGGCCGCGTTACGTCTTCGACGAGACCGACCATCGCGTCGCGGCCGCCGGGTTGCTCGTCTATGCCATGAATGTGGACGGGGTCGAGAGTCCGGCCGAGAAGGCGCGGGTAGCCGCATTGCTGCAGGAACGCTTTTCGCTCGATGAGGACGAGACCCGCGCTTTGCTGGCAGCGGCGGGCGAGCGCAATCGCGATGCCCTCGATTTCAATGATTTCACCGGCGTGGTGAAGCGCGCCTACAACATTGAAGGGCGCCAGCGCATCGTCGAGATGATGTGGGAGATCGTGTTCGCCGACGGTATGCTGCACGAGTTCGAGGATAATCTCGTCTGGCGCGTTGCCGAGGCCCTCGATGTTCCGGTGCCGGCGCGCACCACGATCCGCAGCAAGGCGGCTGCCCAGAACGACGTGCTCCTGCCGGAAGCCAGCGAGTGAGCCGTCCGGTCGCCTTGGTCACGGGCGCATCCAGCGGCATCGGCGAGGCATTGGCCCATGCCCTGGCCGAGCAGGGCGAGGACCTGATGCTGATCGCCCGGACGCAGGGCGAATTGCTGCGCGTCCAGGGCGAGATCGCGGCGGCGACGGGGCGTTTCGTTGCGGTCGCCGCGCTGGATCTCGAGCGGGCCGATGCTGCCGAGGCCGTCAGGACCGCGTTGCGCGAGCAGGACCTCAGCGTCCGGCACCTGGTCAACAATGCCGGCTTCGGCCTGGCCGGCGACATGGCGGACCTGTCGGTATCCGGCCAGATCGGCATGGTCGACCTCAATTGCCGGGCTTTGCTGGCGCTGACGCTCGCCTTCCTGCCCGAGATCCGCGAGAACGAAGGCGGCGTGCTGAACGTCGCCTCGGTCGCCGGTTTCACGCCGGGGCCGGGGCTTGCCGTCTACTATGCCAGCAAGGCCTTCGTGCTGTCGCTGACGCGGGCGCTGGCTTTCGAGGAGCGGGAGAGCGGTATCCGCGTCTGCGCCCTCTGCCCCGGCCCGGTGCCCACCCGCTTCGGCGCCCGGGCGGGTTTCGGCAGGTCCGGCGTTATCGCCATGACGCGCCCGCTTTCGGCCAAGGATGTTGCCCATATCGGACTGGCCGGTTATTTCGGGCGTCGTACCGTGGTGGTGCCGGGCATGATCCCGAGGCTGATGGTTGCCATCCTGTCGGTCCTGCCGACCCGGATGGTGTTGCCCGTCCTCGCCCGCGCCCAGCGGCAGCGACGGCAGAAATAGTGCCTTTCGCCGGACTGCTCCGTTCGTCATGAAGCGGTGAACGGTCTGTGCGAAGGGGAGATATGCGAAACCCTTCCTTGACTTCCCTGGCGTGAGACGCCAGTTTCCGGCTCCTTTCGTCGTCATTTGGGCACCCATGCGCAGCTATCTCGATTTTGAAAAACCCGTGGCCGAGCTCGAGGCCAAAGTCGAGGAACTGCGCGCGATGGCGGAGTCGGGTGACGCAGTGGCGATCGGGGATGAGATCCAGCGGCTGGAGGCCAAGGCGAACCAGGCGCTGCGCGATCTCTATGCCCAGCTCACGCCCTGGCAGAAGACCCTGGTGGCTCGCCACCCGGAGCGTCCGCACGCCAATGACTATATCGCCGCCCTGATCGAGGATTTCACGCCGCTTGCCGGCGACCGCAAGTTCGGCGACGACGAGGCGATCATCGGCGGCTTCGGCCGCTTCCGCGGCGAGGCCGTCTGCATCCTCGGCCATGAAAAGGGCTCCGACACCGAAAGCCGCATCCGGCATAATTTCGGCATGGCGCGGCCCGAAGGCTATCGCAAGGCCGTGCGTCTGATGGAAATGGCCGATCGTTTCGAATTGCCGGTGATTTCCTTCGTCGACACGGCCGGCGCCTATCCGGGCATCGATGCCGAGGAGCGTGGCCAGGCCGAGGCGATTGCCCGCTCGACCGATGCCTGTCTGGGGCTGGGCTCGCCCAACGTTGCCGTTGTCATCGGCGAAGGCGGTTCCGGCGGTGCCATCGCGGTGGCGGCGGCGAGCCGGGTCCTGATGCTGGAGCATTCCATCTATTCGGTGATCTCGCCGGAAGGCGCGGCCTCCATCCTCTGGCGCGAGGCCAGCAAGGCGCAGGATGCCGCCAACAACATGAAGATCACGGCGCAGGATCTCCTGAAGTTCGGCGTGATCGACGCCATCATTCCCGAGCCGACAGGCGGTGCGCATCGCACGCCCGAGAAGGCGATCGAGACCACCGGTGACTTCATTCAGAATTCGCTGCGCGAACTCTTCAATCAGTCCCGCGAAGCTCTGATCCGGGCGCGCCAGGACAAATATCTGATGATCGGCCGCAGCCTGTAGAGGGGGGCTGCTATTCACGCGTCATTGCGAGCGTAGCGAAGCAATCCTGGGTCGCGAATATCGGCTGTAACTCCTGGATTGCTCCGTTACGTTCGCAATGACATGGTCAAGGCGTCTGCGCCTCACCCCCTCAGCGCTGCCGCCGGCGATTGCCGATAGGCCAGCAAGGCAGGGGCGAGGCCGAGAAGGGCGGCGAAACCGGCCAGCAGGGCGGCGAGGCCGAGATCGGCCCGCGTGAACGCCACCGGCAGGACCATGCCGCTCCAGCTCGTCACCCAGCCCGATAGGGTGAGGGCGCCGAGATAGCCGAGCGCGAAGCCGGCTGCGATGCCGAGTGCGAGCAGGACGAAAAGCTCGGACCAGACGATGGCAAGAACGGTCAGGCGCGGCGTGCCGAGGGCGCGCAGCGCGCCGATCTGGCGCCGGCGTTGGCCGACATGGATCACCGTCACGAAGATCAGGGCCGCCGCCACCAGCAATTGCGCGCCGGCTGCCACCGCCACCAGCACGGTGCGGGCGTCGCCGAGCGTGGCGTAGAGCCGGGTCAGCACTTCGGCCGGGAAGACGGCGAGCGTGCCCTCGCCGCGATAGGCCTGGCGCAGCTTGTAGGCGTCCGCGATCGTGCGGGGCTTGATCAGCAGGGCCGGCACGCCGGCGGCGGTAGTGGCAAAGCTCTCGTCGAGCGGAGCGGCCGCGTCGATCGCGCCTTCATGCTCATGCTCCTCATGCCCGGCTTCGCCATGGTCGGCTTCTCCATGGTAGGCTTCTCCGGGCTTGGAGCCCTCATGTTCGTGATGGGCATCGTGATCGGCGGTTTCCTCGGCATGGCCGAGCCCGTGCAGATGCCAGACGGCCTGGATCGGCACCAATACGGCCTTGTCCCAGGCCGTATGGCTCGGCTTGAGGCGTCCCACCACGGTATAGGCGAGTTCGGTATGGGCATGGCCCCCTTCCTCGGCCATGCCGTGCGAGGGCTTGATGCGGGTGCCGAGTGGAATGCCGGCGGCAGCGCCGACCACCGCCTCGCCCTCGGCGGCGAAAGCGCGGCCTTCGGCAAGACCATCCGACAACGCCTTCAGAAGGGCCGTGGTGGTTCCGACGATCGGCCGGCCCTGGTAGGAATCGCCAAAGCCGATCGGGGCGACCCAGGCCACGCGCGGATCGGCGGCGAGTTTGCGCAGCGTCTCCGCCGGCATCAGGGGCAAAGGCGAGGGCTGCAGGAAGACAGAGGAGAGCACCAGCTGGGCCTCGCTGCCGGCGGCACCGATGACCAGATCGAACCTGTCTGCGGCACGGGCGCTGCCGAGGCGCATCGCCCGTTCCTGCAGCACCACGCCGACGCCGAGTGCGGTCGCCAGCGCCACCAGCAGCACCACGGCCAGCGCGCCCGCCCAGACGCGGCGCAGGTCGGCGAGGATGAAGCGGATCATGCGGCCTGCGCCCTTATTTGCTCGTCCGATGCGACGCGGCCGGCGGCGAGCGTCAGCCGCCTTGCCAGCCGGCTCGTGAGTGCGGTGTCGTGCGAGACGACGATGAGCGTGCTGCCTTCCGTGCCGGCAAGCTCGATGAGGAGGTCGCCCACGAGGGCGCCGCTCTCGGCGTCGAGGCTGGCGGTCGGTTCGTCCGCCACCAGCACGGCCGGCCGGCGCAGCAGCGCCCGGGCGAGGGCGACGCGCTGCATCTCGCCGCGGGACATGCCGTCGATCGCCTGATCCGGCCGGGACAAGCCCACCCGCTGGAGCAGGGCGTGGCCGCGCTCGATCGCGCTCTTGCCGGCGCGCCCCGACAGGCGCAGCGGCAGCAGCACGTTCTCCAGGGCCGACAGGCCGGGGAAGAGATGGAAATCCTGCATGACCAGGCCGATATTCTGCCCGCGCCAGCGGTCCCTGGCGCCCTCCGGCAGCTTGGCGATGTCGGTGTCGCCCCAGCATACCCTGCCTTGCGCGACGCGCTCGAGGCCGGTGACGACGTTGACGAAGGTGCTCTTGCCCGAGCCCGACGGGCCGGTCACGGCGAGCTGGCTGCCTGCGGCCAGAGCCAGCCGCTCGATGCGCAGCACCGGTGCGGCGAGGCCGGGAAAGGAGATGGTGATATTTTCGAGCTTGAGCGCCAGCACGGGATCAGACCACCCAGTAGCGGGCATCCCGCAGGCGCAGCCGGCTGAGAAAGCCGGTTTCCGGATCGGTCCAGGACCCCACTTCCAGGCGTCCCGACACCTCGATCCTGGTGCCGGGCTGCACGAAGGTCTGCTTCTCGTCGAGATAGATCACCACGATATTGTCCGGCCAGTCCGCGTCGGAGGAGCAGAAGGGGCAGATCGACATCGGGATTTCGGTGAGCACGAAGAAGGTGGCCTCCGCCTTGAGCGGCGGCGCCATGAAGCCGCTCATCACCACGTCCTTGCCGTCGAGCTCCTTGACCTTGGCCGAGAATTCCAGGCCGAGCACGCTGATCTTGCCGTAGAGTTCGGGAAAGCCGAGCGCTGCAGGGGCCGCCAGGGCCGGTCGAGCCAGGAGGAGAGGCGACAGCCCGAGCAGAGTCACGACATGGCGGCGGGACAGGAAAGGGATGGTCGTCATGGTGAGCTCTTACGCGGGCCGAGGTCGGCGCTCTCGAGAAACATCGCCATCGGGCGGCTAGCCGCCCGAGGGTTGCCGTCCGATCATTAGGCGTTGTCGGCAACAACTGAAACGCTGCCATTGTCATGCCCGGGCTTGACCCGGGCATCCAACCGCCTCGTCTTCAGTGCCGGGAGGAGGGCTGGATTGCCGGGTGAAGCCCGGCAATGACAAAGGTTGAGCCAATTCGCTCGTTTATTTCGGGCAAAGCCTTACTGCATCTGGGCCTTCTGGGGGCCGGAGGCGCCGAGCGCGAAGGCGTCAGCAAGAACGCGATAGACGTCGCTTTCTTCCAGATAGCCCTTGAAGCCTTCGGCGCCCGGGCCCGTCGCCTGCAGCACGACGTCGTCGACGGCGTGGGCGGTGCTGTCGTTGTTGCGCGGGATGTTGCCCTGGACGAAGACGGCGCCAGGCACGTCCTTATAGGCGGGATTGGCGACATATTCCTTCTTCTCGTTCTGGATGGCCGGCTCATAGGGGCCGTCCAGCTTCGGGCTGAAGGTCTCGTAGTGATCGGGGTAGTTTCCGTAGACGATGGCCAGGCGCTTGCTGGGATCGATCTTGTCGGGATAGCCGTCGCCGTCCTTGTCCTCGTAATTGGTGAAGCCGGCTTCGGCATAGATGCCGACCTTCTCGCGCATGTCGGTGCCGGGCTTGCTGTCGTCGACGGTGCCGATGATCGACATGGAATGGGTATGGTCGCCGGTGGCGACGATCAGCGTGTCGGGATGGGTCCTGGCGAATTCGCGCGCCACGCCGATTGCCTTGTCGAATTCGATGGTGTCATAGAGCGAGCGCTCGCCATCCTGCGCATGCGACATCTTGTCGACCGTGGCGGCTTCCACCATCAGGAAGAAGCCTTCCGGATTCTTGGACAGCTGGTCGAGGGCCGTCTTGGTCATGTCGACCAGGCCGGGCTGGTTGGGGAACTTCTCCACCGTGCCTTTCTTGAGCAGGTTGCGGTCGAGCGCCACGTCCATGTTACCGGTGTGGAAGAGGCCGAGGATCTTGCCGGTATTGGTGCCGGAAGCCGCGGCGAGGCTGTCCTTGTCGGTGGCGACAGTGTAGCCGGCATCCTTGAAGAGCTGGATATAGTCTTTGTCGTCCTTGCGCTTGGAGCCGGTGGTCGATTTCGGCAGGAAATAGGCCGAGCCGCCGCCCAGGATGATTTCGGGCTTCACGTCGTAGAACATGCCGACGATTTCTGCCTTGTCGGCCCGCTTGCGGGTGTGGGCGACCACTGCGGCGGGGGTGGCGTCCTCGATCTCGGCGGTGGATATCACGCCGATCGACTTCTTGGACGTGCGGCGCAGCGCCTCCGCGATAGTCTCGACACGCGGATCATCCAGGGTGGCGGGCGTGCGGTCGGCGTAGACACCGAGAGCGTTCACCGCCGTCTTGTGCCCGGTCATATAGGCCGACATGGTGTTGGCGCTGTCCGTGGCGATGGCGTCCGTGGCCGAAGTGCCGATGAAGGCCATGTGGTCGAGGTCGTCCATGTTGAGACGGCCATTGGCCTTGCCCTCGGTCATGCCCTTGGACATGATGCGCGCGCCGGTGCGATTGGCGACCGTCAGGCCGTCGCCGAGCAGAAAGATGATGTTCTTGGCCTTGGGCGTGGCGGGCGTGCCGAAGACGTCCCAGGTCACGCTGCGGCTCTGTCCGCCGGCCGAGACTTCGACCTTGTAGGTGCCGGGTACGCCGAGGGTGAGGCCGCGCAGCAGCACCGCCGAGCCGAGATCCTTGTCGTCCTTGCCCTTTTCGGAGGCGATGAACTCGACGTCCTTGCCGAACACACCCTTGTAGTCCTGCCCGTTGACGGTGACGCGCACATCCTCCGGCTTCACCGTGCCGGCGAACTCGGCCTTGAAGTCGAAGGGCGAGCCGGCCAGGATGGTGGCGCGGTCGAGAGGATAGATGCCCGCGGCCTGGCTGGGACCGATCAGCATGGTGGTGACCGCAAGAGCGGCGAGGAGCGTGCGCATGGCAATCCTTTCGCGATGCGAAGCCGACTTTGTCACTGGAGCCTCCCGCGGTTTGGCGAAGGTGCCGCACTTGCAAAGACGCGCCGAAACAAAGAGCTGGAAGACAGCGCGTTCCCCCTGAACGCGCTTTGCGCTAGGGATAGCCAGCGCGTGCGACAGGTCCATGACAGCGAGCAGGCTCAGGATCAGCCCGCTTCATACGCAGTATAGGGGCGGCTCGTTCGCCCGGGGGAGCGGCGAAGACTCCATCCTGCAATCCATTGTCCTGTGCGGTCCGAGGTCTCGTCGCGGCGATGCTTGTCGAGTGGTGAGGAAATCTATAGGGTCGCCAGCCAGTTTCGGGTGAAAGGCCCCTATCGGCAGGGCGTGGAATCAGGCATTGTGCCGTTAAGAGTTCGTTCACGCTGTTGCGTAACCACGATTGGCCCACGACTTGCGGCGAGTGGTCGTTGACTGTAAATGTCCCTTAGTCTGTATTACTGACTTTGCACGGGTTCACTGGTTCATGACCGCTCACTTCAAGTTGATGCGCAAGATTGCAATGGCCGTGCCGGTTCTTTTGCTGGCGGCGGCCTGTTCCAATCAGAATGGCGCAAGTGTTCGCTCGACTAGCCCGGTGCCGCAGGCGCTGATTGCCGAAATGCAGGCCAAGGGCATGGCGCGTTCCGCGCCGATCCTGGTGCGCATCTACAAGAAGGAGTCCGAACTCGAAATCTGGAAGCAGACATCGAGTGGACGTTATGCCCTGCTCAAGAGCTATCCGGTCTGCCGCTGGTCGGGCCAGCTCGGTCCGAAGAAGAGCGAGGGCGATCGGCAGGTGCCCGAGGGCTTCTATGCCGTGAGCATGAGCAGCCTCAATCCGAATTCGCAATATTACCTGTCCTTCGACATCGGCTATCCCAACAATTTCGATCGTCAGCTCGGCCGCGCCGGCGGCAACATCATGGTGCACGGCTCCTGCTCTTCGCGCGGCTGCTTTGCCATGACCGACAAGCAGGTGGCCGAGATCTATGCCGTGGCGCGCGAGGCGCTGCAGGGCGGCCAGGCTTCGTTCCAGGTGCAGTCGCTGCCCTTCCGCATGACGCCCGAGAACATGGCCCGCAATCGCCGCAATCCGAATATCGGCTTCTGGCAGAATCTCAAGGAAGGCACCGACAATTTCGAGGTCACCAAGCAGACGGTGAAGGTCGATGTCTGCAAGGGCCGCTATGTCTTCAACGGCAATGGCGGGACCCAGTGCGGTATCGCTCCGGCGAACCAAAGCGTGGCTGCCGCCGTCTACGAGAAGCGGCGCAACGACGATGCCAAGATCACCGCGCTGATCGCCTCCGGTACCAAGGCCGTCAACTATATCTATCAGGACGGCGGTTCCAATCCGGTGTTCGCAGCGCGTGCCGTCGATCAGTCGGCGGTGCCCGGCAAGGATCGGCCCTTCAGCTATTCGCGCGTCGACGTGACCGAAGTGGCGCTCAATGACGCGGGTGCCCCGGCGACGGAAGCGGATGCGAATGCGGCCCATCGCGTCACCTATGCCGCAGCCGAAAGCCTGCTCTATTCGGAAGCCGCAGTGGCCCGCAAGCCGATCAAGGGCGCGGCGGATCCCAAGGCTGTCGCCAAGCGCCAGGAGGCCGTCTATGCCCGCCTGATGGGCAGCAAGTTGCCGGCTCCGATACCGCAGACGCCGGTGGCGGTGGCCGCTGCACCGGTTGCTTCCAGTGCGCCGGCCAGCCAGCTGGTGGCTTCGGCCGCGCCGGAAGGCCAGCCCTTCTATGCGCGCTGGCTTGGCTTTGCGCCGACCGAGCAGCCGGCCGCCCCGGTTACGGCGATCAAGGTCGATCCGATCCAGACCGGCACGGTGCCCGATGCCAAGCCCAAACCGGGCAAGGCAAAGACGCTGACGCCGGGCAAGCCGATGATGGCCGCGGCGGCACTGCCGGCCGCGCAGATGGCCGAACTGCCGCCGGCGATCACCAATCCGCCGACCGAGCAGCCCTTCTACAAGCGCTGGCTGGGCCTGGGCGGCGAGCAGGGCGCTACGGCGACCAACTGACGCCGATTTTCTTGATCGATTGATCCGTGAGCCCTTTCCCGGCATGGGAGAGGGCTCACGCATTCTATTGCGCTTGCCGGCCGAACGGTTTCAACTGTCAGCGTGCCCGCGATCGGTAGGGCACGGAGACGCTCGGTCCTGGCGGGAGTTGGCAAGGCACGGGGCGGCGTCATTCCGGTTTGCAGGGTCGACCTGCAGCTGTCGTAAGTGGGTGTTGGTTGCAATGTCGCTCGATGTCGTCGATCTCCGCGACTTCTACTCGACCAATCTTGGCATCGTGGCCGGCCGCCTGATCGCCACCAAGATCCGGGCGCGCTGGAGCGACCTGCGTGGACAGCGCGTCGCCGGCATCGGCTTTGCCGCCCCCTATCTCACCATGTTCCGGGACGAGGCCGAACGCGTCGTCTCTTTCAATCCGGCGACGCAGGGTGTGCTGGAATGGCCTGAAAACGGCCCGCTTGCCGCAGCGCTGGTCGAGGAGACCGAATTGCCGCTGGCGGACGGCTGCCTCGACCGCGTGCTGGCCATCCATCTGCTCGAGGAGGCGGATTCCGCCCTCGATACGCTGCGCGAGATCTGGCGGGTGCTTGCCCCGGGCGGTACGGTGATGCTGGTGGCGCCCAACCGGCGCGGGGTCTGGGCGCGTTCGGATGCCACGCCTTTCGGCAATGGCCGGCCCTTCTCGCGCCCGCAATTGACCCGGCTGCTGCGCGATGCGCTGTTCTCGCCGGTGAACTGGACGGAGGCGCTCTATCTGCCGCCGATGTTCCATGGCTGGGCATTGCGTTCCGCGCCGGCCTATGAGCGTTTTGCCGGGCGCTTTGCCTCCCCCTTCGCCGGCGTGCACATCGTGGAGGCCTCCAAGCAGGTGTTCCGCCCGATCACCGTGCGCGCCAAGCGCGCCGTGTCGCCGAAATTCACGCCTGTGCTGCTGCCGAGCCCGGCCGCCGGGCGGGTTGCCGGCGGGGCGTGAGCCTGCCGCTTACTTGAGTCTTCGTCCAGGTTGCGCTGCCCCTCACCGCACCTCTCCCCGTAAGAACGGGGCGAGGGGACATCGGCGGTGCGTTCATATTGACAGCAAACCATCTCGCCCAACCGTCGGGCGAGATGAGAGGTCCGAGGATCGATTGCAACGCTTGCGCCTCCTCGCCCCGTTCTTAAGGGGAGAGGTGCGGTGAGGGGCGGCGCGACGAGGCCTATGGCGTTAGCGAAGCCAACACTCAGCGCCGCCGCAGCAGGAATACCGCCTGTTCGCCGAACAGGTTCCAGAACCACCACGGTGCCCTGACCTGGACCGGCTGGCCGGAGAGCGTCAGCGCCTCGGCGCGTTCGATCACCGCATCGAGGCCGCGCGCCATCTCGACGAAATCCCGGATCGAGCAGAAATGGATGTTGGGCGTGTCGTACCAGGCATAGGGCAGGTTGTCGGTCACCGGCATGCGCCCGCGAAACATGATCTGGCCGCGAATGCGCCAATGCCCGAAATTCGGGAAGGAGACGATGGCACGCCGGCCGATGCGCAGCATGTCCTCGACCACTTGGCGCGGATTGCGGGTGGCCTGCAGGGTCTGCGACAGGATCACATAGTCGAAGCTGTCGTCGGGATAGTCGGAGAGGTCGGAATCGGCGTCGCCCTGGATCACGGCGAGGCCACGCCCGACGGCGGCGTTGACGCCGAGCTGGCTGATCTCGATGCCGCGGCCATCGACGCCGCGCGTCGCCTCCAGCAGGGACAGCAATTCGCCATCGCCGCAGCCGACATCGAGCACGCGGGCGCCAGGGATCACCATGTCGCGGATCTGCAGGAAATCGAGGCGGCTGCCCGGCGCCGCCGTGGCGCTGCGCTGGGCCGTCATCGTCCTGGTGTCGCGGGGGCGGAACCTGCTCATGCCACGCCTCGCTCGCGGGCGGCGGCCCCCACGAAGCCGCGCACCATCTCGAACAGCTCGGGTATGTCGAGCAGGAAGGCATCGTGGCCCTTGTCGGTCTCGATCTCGACGAAGGAGACACGGGCGCCGGCGGCGTTGAGCGCATGCATGATCTGGCGCGAGGCGCTGGTGGGGAAAAGCCAGTCCGAGGTGAAGGATGCCACGCAAAAGCGCGTATGCGTGCCCTTGAAGGCGGTGGCGAGGGAGCCGCCATACTCGGCGGCGAGATCGAAATAGTCCATCGCGCGGGTGACATAGAGATAGGAATTGGCGTCGAAGCGTTCCACGAAGCTCAGGCCCTGATAGCGCAGATAGCTTTCGATCTGAAAATCGGCATCGAAGGTGAAGGTGCGCGCGGCGCGATCCTGCAGGTTGCGGCCGAATTTGCGCTGCAGCGCGTCCTCGGAAAGATAGGTGATGTGGGCCGCCATGCGGGCGACGCTCAGGCCCTTGGCGGGCCTGGTGCCGGCCTCGATATAGCGGCCGCCGCGCCAGTCCGGATCGGCCATGATCGCCTGCCGACCGACCTCGTTGAAGGCGATGTTCTGGGCCGTATGCCGGGCGGCGCTGGCAATGCACAGCGCCGAAAAGACCCGTTCGGGGTAGGAGGCGGCCCATTGCAGCACCAGCATGCCGCCCATCGAGCCGCCGAGCACGGCAAACAGGCTCTCGATGCCGAGATGGTCGAGCAGCATGGCCTGCGCCCGCACCATGTCGGCGATGGTCACCACCGGAAAATCGAGGCCATAGGGCCGGCCGGTCGCCGGATTGGTCGAGGCCGGGCCGGAGGAGCCCATGCAACTGCCGATCACATTGGGGCAGATCACGAAGAAGCGCTCGGTGTCGATCGGCTTGCCCGGCCCCACCAGCGTGTCCCACCAGCCCGCGCGTCCGGTCACGGGGTGGATGCTGGCGACATGCTGGTCGCCGGTGAGTGCGTGGCAGACCAGCACCGCATTGGATCGCGCCGCATTCAGCGTGCCCGCCGTGGTGTAGGCGATGCGCAGCGGGGCAAAATCGACTCCGCTGTCGAGGTGGAGCGGCCGTTCCGGGCCGAAATCCACGATCAGGCTGTCATCGGGCTGGTCTGCCTGTTTGCGGGCCAGTTCCGGGAAGCTCGCCCGTAGCTGCTCACCTTCCGACATGCGTCTGCTTTTCCCACGTCACCCAAGGCCCGTCCGGCAATTCGTTCGATTTGCCGAACGTTTCGTTCGATACATCCTAATATCACGCACCCAAGCAAGCGCAATGGCGTTGCTGGCGGCGGCCGTCGTGCGTTTTCGCATCTTCCGGTTGTACGAATTCGCAAGAGCGCTTTGCAGCCTTCGCGGTCACCGCTAGACATGGTGAGATCTCGCCCGATCCTGGAAACCGCCATGCCCGATATTCCGCTCACCGCAACGACAGCCGTGCTTGTCTTGGCCATTGTCCTGCTGTTCTTCCTGATGAAGATGGTGAAGACCGTGCCGCAAGGTTACAATTACACGGTCGAGCGTTTTCGCCGCTACGCCTATACCATTCAGCCTGGCCTCAACATCGTACCGCCGATTTTTCATCGCATCGGCGTGCGCATGAACATGATGGAGCAGGTATTGGATGTTCCGACCCAGGAAATCATCACCCGCGACAACGCCTCGGTGGCGGTCGACGGCGTCGCCTTCTTCCAGGTGATCGATGCTGCCAGGGCGGCCTATGAAGTCGCCAATCTCAACAGCGCCATCCTCAACCTGCTGATGACCAATATCCGTACGGTGATGGGCTCGATGGATCTCGACCAACTGCTCTCCCATCGGGACGAGATCAACAACAGGCTCCTGACCGTGGTCGATGCGGCAGCGACCAGCTGGGGCATCAAGGTCACCCGCATCGAGATCAAGGATATCGTGCCGCCGGCGGACCTGATCGCTTCGATGGGACGCCAGATGAAGGCCGAGCGCGAGAAGCGGGCGGTCATTCTCGAGGCCGAGGGCCAGCAGCGCGCGGAGATCCTGCGGGCCGATGGCCGCAAGCAGGCCCAGGTGCTGGAAGCCGAAGGGCGCAAGGAAGCCGCCTTCCGTGATGCGGAGGCGCGCGAGCGCGCGGCCCAGGCCGAAGCGGCGGCGACGCAGGTCGTCTCCGAAGCCCTGTCGCATGGGAATGTCGCCGCGCTGAACTACTTCATCGCCGACAAATATGTGAAGGCCATGCAGGCGATGGCGACGGCACCGAACCAGAAGGTGATGGTGCTGCCAATGGAGGCGACGGCCTTGATCGGCTCGCTCGCGGGTATCGGCGAGATCGCCAAGGCGACCTTCGGGGATGCAGCCTCGCCGGCCAAGCGCGCCGGCTCCGGCGTGCCGCGGACCGGCCAGGATTGAGACTGGAGCTGCCCATGACCGAACTTGCGTCCATCAATGTCTGGGGATGGTTCGTGCTGGCCGCCGTGTTGATCGGCCTGGAGGTGTTTCTGCCCGGTGCCTTCATGATCTGGCTCGGCCTCGCCGCCGCGGCTATCGGTGTCGTCAGCCTCTTCCTGCCATTGAGCTGGCCGCTGGCCCTGCTGCTGTTCGCAGCTCTCGGCGTGGTCTTCGCCTGGATCGGCCGGCATTTCGCCCACAGGGCCGATGCGTCCGACAAGGAGCAGCCCTTCCTCAACCGCCGGGCCGATGCGCTCGTCGGCCAGAGTTTCACCCTGGCCGACCCCATCGTGAACGGCGAGGGGCGGATCCGGGTCGGCGACACGGTGTGGCAGGTCAGGGGTCCCGACGCAGGCGCTGGTGCGCGTATCAGGGTGGTGCGTGTCGAGGGGGGATGGCTGGCGGTGGAGGAAGTGGTAAAGCAGGCGTGAGGATAGAAACTGGCTAGGCTTGGTTCCGCCCCTCACCCTTACCCTCTCCCCGTAAAAACGGGGCGAGGGTAAGGGTGAGGGGCGGCATAAGGCGCTCCAAAATCAACGCCCGTCGATCACGCGCTGCGCCTAGCCCGCGCCCTCAGCCCATCAGCGCCATCTGCTTGATGTCCGCCGGCGTGGCGCCGTCCGCGCGTAGGGCCCGCAGGCTGGTGGAACGGGCGGATTTCGACAGTTTCTCGCCGTCGGGGCCGAGCAGCAGGTCGTGATGATGGTAGATCGGCTCGGGCAGGCCGAGCAGGGCCTGCAGCAGGCGGTGCAGGCCGGTGGCATGGTAGAGATCCCGGCCTCGCACGACATGGGTAATGCCCTGCAGGGCATCGTCGACCACCACGGCCAGATGATAGCTCGCCGGAAACTCCTTGCGCGCCAGCACGACATCGCCCCAGCGTTCCGGCCCGGCGGGAATTGGCTGGGCGCTCTGGTCTCGAGGGGCTCGCTGTTCCCGCCAGAATAGGGACAGTCCCAGCGCCGCAGCCTTTGCCAAGGCCGCCGTCATGTCGAGCCGGAGGGCGAAGGGCTCGGCTGGATCCCTCCTGGCAGGATCGTCCATGGCGGCGAGCGCGGCGCGGGGATAGAGCGGTGTTCCGTCTGGATCGCGCGGATGGCCGGGCTGGCGGACGGCTGCGGCAATCTCCGCCCGCGAGGCATAGGAGCGGTAGAGCAGCCCCATGGTGGCGAGACGGTCGAGGGCCTGGCGATAATCGTCGAAATGCTCGGATTGGCGCCGCGGCGATGGTTCGAAGGGGAGACCCAGCCAGGCGAGATCTTCCAGCAGGGCAGCGACGAATTCCGGGCGGCAGCGCGTGGTGTCGATGTCCTCGATGCGCAGCAGCAGGCGCCCGCCGCTCGCCTTCGCCCAGCGCTCGTTCTCGAAGGCCGAGAGGGCATGGCCGAGATGGAGATGGCCGGTCGGGCTGGGTGCGAAGCGCAGGACCGGGCGGTTGCTCGATTGATTTGTCACGCCTGCGATGTAACACAGAGGCATGACCGTGATCATCCGTTCGCGTGCCGAAATCCTCGCCGGCGTCGAGGCCTTGCGCGCGCTCGACCCGAGGCTGGCCGCCATCCATGACCTGTGTGGCGAGCCGCCCTTGCGCCGCAGGGAAGGGGGCCTGGAGGGGCTCGCCTGGATCATCGTATCCCAGCAGGTCTCCGTCGCCAGTGCCCGGGCGATCTGGGCGCGCACCAAGGCTGTGTTCGATCCCTTCACGGCGCGGAGGCTGGTCAGTGCTCCCGAGGCGGATTTTCGCGCCGGCGGCCTCTCCATGCCGAAGATCCGCACCCTCAGGGCACTCGGCCAGGCGATGCTGGAGGGGCTCGATCTCGACGCCCTTGCCACGCTGAGCGCCGATGAGGCCCGCCTCGAACTGACCAAGGTCAAAGGCATCGGTCCCTGGACGGCCGACATCTATCTGATGTTCTGCCTCGGCCATGGCGATGCCTTCGCTACGGGCGATCTTGCCCTGCAGGAAGCCGCACGCATGCTGCTCGAGCTCGAAGAGCGCCCGGATGCGGCGGCGCTTGCCGATATCGCCGAAGCCTGGCGTCCTTGGCGCAGTGTTGCTGCCCGCCTGCTCTTTGCCTATTACGCCAAGATAAAGAACCGGGCGGGCGTCGCGTTGGAGTAGACGATGCGACGTATTTTCGTCACGCAAGGGTGTTCAGTGAATCCAAGAGTTGCTTGAGGAGACCAGGATGACGAAGCTCGACGGACCCCGCCTGCCCGCCCGATCGGGCAAAGCCCGCCAGCTCGTCGTGTTCCTGCATGGCTATGGCGCGGACGGCAACGACCTGATCGATATCGGCCGAGCCTGGCAGGAACTCCTGCCCGACACCGCCTTTGTTTCGCCCCACGCGCCCGAGCCCTGCGCCGGAGGTCCCTTCGGGCGCCAATGGTTTCCTTTGACCTTCCAGATTCCCAATGAGCGCTGGCATGGCGTCGAGACGGCCCGTCCCGTGCTCGATGCCTTCCTGGACGAGGAACTGAAGCGCGAAGGGCTGGACGACGCCGCTCTCGCCCTGGTCGGTTTCAGCCAGGGTACCATGATGGCCCTGCATGTCGGGCTTCGCCGGCCCAAGGCGATGGGGGCGATCGTCGGCTATTCCGGCGTGCTCGTCTGCCCGGACGGACAGTTGCCGACGGTGATGGCGCCGGAGATCACGGCGAGGCCGCCGGTCCTGCTGATGCATGGCGACCAGGACCAGGTCATTCCTCCCTTTGCGCTCCAGTTCTCCCAGGAAGGGCTCAAGGCCCTCTCCGTGCCGGTCGAGGCCCATATGAGCCGCGGGCTCGGCCACGGCATCGACAATCAGGGCCTGCGGCTCGGCGGCACTTTCCTGGCCCAGGCGCTGGCGCGCGCGGAGTAGGTGAGGCGGATGGCCGCAGACAAGCGTGACAGCGGAGAATTATGTTCCTTCTCCCCTTGCGGGAGAAGGTGCCGGCAGGCGGATGAGGGGTGAGCCGGAGGCCAATCCTGTAGATCATGAATGGAGCCCACTGGTGGTAAGCATGCTGCTTTTCCCCTCATCCCCCTGCCGGGACCTTCTCCCGCAAGGGGAGAAGGCATCTACATGGGCCTGGCTTCGCGTTTCCGAGGCCCGATGAGCACGGCAAGCCGGCATCACCCGCGCCTCACCCGCCGCGCTTTCCTGCGCGGAGCGGCGGCACTCGGCGTGGGAACGGTGGCTTCGCCCGCCATCGTCAGCCAGTCCTTCTCCTCCTCCGGGGAACTGAACTATCTGGGCTGGTCGGGCTATGATTTCAGCGCCCTGTTCCGCAGCTTCACCGAAAAGACCGGCATCACCGTCAATTTCGTCGAGCAGCCCGATCAGGAGGCGATGCTGGCGCAGGCGCGCATCGCCTCCCAAGGCGTGGGTGCCGACATCGTCGAGCCGTCGATCGATCGACTGCCGGAATGGCTGCAGGCGGACCTGCTGCAGCCCTGGGATGATGGCAATGTCGGTCTCGATCTCTATGACAAGGCCTTCCTGACCGGCTCGGCCATGCATGAGGGCCGGCGTTATTTCCTGCCGGTGGTCTGGGGCGCCGAGGCGTTGGCCTATGCGCGCCAGACTGCACCGCAGGCCTATGGCACGGCCTCGCTCGCCATGCTTTTCGACGACAAATACCGCGGCAAGGTCACCCTGCGGCCGTCGACGGGTTTGGCGGCGATGGGCCGGGTGCTGGAGGCCGAGGGCAAACTGCCGAGGCCCTGGCTCGACGGCTATAAGGACGAGGCGACCATGCGCCGGCTCTGGGACCTGGCCTTGGCCGAGGCGGTCAGGCGCAAAGCCATGATCGGCCAGTTCTGGAGCAGCGAGAATGAGGCGCTGACGGCCTTCCGCAGCAAGGTCTGTACGCTGGGACTGACCTGGGACACCACGGCTCTGGCGCTGGCCGGCGACGATGTCGGCTTCGTCGCCCCCAAGGAGGGCGCCTTCGGCTGGCTGCAGGGCTACGGCCTGCTCAAGACTGCCCGCAATGCCGAACAGGCGCATGAATGGGCCCGCTTCATCGTGACGCCGGAGGCCTCGGCTGCCTATGCCACGGCTTTTTCCGCCAATCCGGTGGCGCGGGGGGCCGTCGACCGGCTCGACGCCAAGCTGCGAGATTTTCTCCGGGCTGCCTATCCTGACGATGCCCTGTCGAAGATCTGGTGGTTGCCGGCGCAGCCACCCTGGTTCGTCGCCCTGCGCGGTGAATACGCTCAGAAATGGCAGGCCGCATAAGCCGTATTATCAGAACCGGCCTTGTGGAGGGCGGTACTACACCCCTACCGTCGCGGCGATCTTGTCCATGCTCCTGGCGAGTTTGAGGTCGAGTTCGGTGAGCCCGTCGACGTCGTGGGTGGAGAGGGTGACGTCGACGGTCTTGTAGACATTCGACCATTCGGGATGGTGGTTGAGCTTTTCGGCGGTGAGGGCGGCCCGTGCCATGAAGCCGAAGGCCTCGCTGAAATTGCGGAAGACGAAGACGCGGCGGATCGCATCCCGGCCCGGCGTCGGTGCCCATTTGGAAAGCTCCGCCAAGCCAGAGCGGCGTTCGTCCTCGTTCAGTTTCGCCTGGGGCATGTCGGCCTCCTTCGATGCAATTGAGCCGTGGCGGTGACGATGCCGCTTTGTAGGCAGCAGGGACGACGTCAGCGCATTGCAGGCTCTTCCCGCCGCTGCAGCTCATAGGCCTCTTCGACGATATAGGGACCGCCGCCCACCGAATCGCGCGAGGAGTAGAGCACGAAGCGTTCGGCGGTGAAGCTGAGACGCCCGCCGCCGCGCAGGGCGAGCCAGTCGGCGGTAAGGCGAGCCGTCGCCTCGCTGCGCAGCCGCGCCAGCGTGATATGCGGCGTATATTGCCGGTTCTCGATCGGCACGCCGAGCCGGCGGAGCAGGCGCTCCTGCACGGCCTGCAATTCCATCAGGGCCGGGTTGGGCAGCACCCTGGCATGGACGGATTTCGGCCTGCTGCCACCGAAGGCGTCCAGCCCGTCGACGACGATGTCGACGATGGGGCGGCGAACGCCGTCGAGGGCTTCGGCGACATCACGCGCCAGCCCATCGTCGATGTCGCCGATGAAGGACAGGGTGATGTGATAGTTCTCGACGTCGATCCAGCGGGCACCGGGCAAGCCACCGCGGAGCGTCGACAACTTCATGCCGATGATTGGGGGGACTTCCAGAGCGGTAAACAGACGCGGCATGGCATGAACGCCGTATGGTTATCGTCGGATGGCCAATCCTAGAGAGTTTTGCCGCCGAGGGGAAAGCGCAAAGCGTCGCGGCCTCCCGGCGGCTTGTTTTTTTCTGCGGAAAACGGCCAGGCCAGCGCCGGCTGCCGATCCGCTGCGTCTTCACGGCGCCGGGTTCATGTGCAGCTGGTGAATGGCGTCGATCCGCTCCTCCAGATCGGCCGGAATGGCGACGTCGATCGAGGCGATGGCGGTTTTGAGCTGCGCCATGGTGGTAGCCCCGATGATGGTGGCGGTCGTGAAGGGCCTGGTGTTGGCGAAGGCCAGCGCCATTTGTGCCGGATCGAGGCCCCGTTCGCGGGCGAGGTCGAGATAGGCGTTGAATGCGATGTCGGCGCCGGGCTTCTCGTAACGCTGCAGCCGGTTGAACAGGGCCTTGCGCGACCCGGCCGGCAGGGCGCCGTCGCGGTATTTGCCGGTGAGATAGCCCTGCGCCAGGGCGGAATAGGCCAGCAGGCCGAGCTGCTCGCGCATGGCGACCTCGGCCAGGGCGGTTTCGAAGGTGCGGTTGACCAGCGAATAGGCGTTCTGGATCGACTGCATGCGCGCCAGGCCGCGCGTCTCGCTTTCGGTGAGGAAGCGCATCGCACCCCAGGCGCTTTCGTTGGAGAGCCCGAGCCAGCGGACCTTGCCGGCCTTCACGAAGCCGTCGAGGATATCGAGCTGTTCGCCGATCGAGGTGGTCTCGTCGGCCGGACTGACGCGGAAGGCGGTGGGATTGGAGCCCCAGGGCATCGAGCGCTCGGGCCAGTGGAGCTGGTAGAGGTCGATATAGTCGGTCTGAAGGCGCTTCAGGCTCTTGTCGAGCGCCTCGGTCATCTGGGCGCGATTGAGCCGGGTCGGTTCCCCGGCGTCCCGCAGCCAGACCGAGGTGCCGGCGCCGGCGACCTTGCTGGCGAGAATCACCTTGTCGCGGCTGCCGCGCGCCTTGAACCAGTTGCCGATGATGCGCTCGGTCGAACCCGCGGTCTCCGCGCGCGGCGGCACGGCATACATTTCGGCGGTGTCGAAGAAATTGACGCCCTGCTCGAGGGCATAATCCATCTGGGCGAAGCCATCGGCCTCGCTGTTCTGCTCGCCCCAGGTCATGGTGCCCAGGCAAATCACGGAGACGTCCTGGCCGGTGCGGCCGAGCTTATGAAATTTCATGAAAGCAATCCGGAAAAGGGGGAATGCCTGTTTGAAGCAAGGAAGGCGGGCTTGGCAAGTCCCCGGGAAGACACGCTCAGCGATAGAACTCACTCGGCGGCAGGCCGAAATGCCGCCGAAACATCGCGGTGAAGGCGCTTTGGCTGGCATAGCCGCTGTCATAGGCGACATCGATGATTCGGGCGCCGGCGGCGAGGCGCTCCAGGGCAAAGAGCAGGCAGGCCTGCTGGCGCCATTGGCCGAAGGTGAGCCCCGTCTGGCTGGCGAAAAGCCGGTGAACCGTCTTGGGCGTGATGCCGAGCCGCCGGGCCCAGTCCTGCGCCGTCTCCTCGTTTTCCGGGTGGGCTATCAGGTGCCGGCAGATGGCGCGCAGGCGAAGATCTGTCGGCATCGGCAGATGAAGCGGCAGGACGTCGAGAAGCTTGAGTTCGTCGAGCAGCAGCTGCATCAGCCTTTCGTCGCGGCCGCCGGGGGGATAATCGGGCGGAATGGCGACGGCCGCCACGATCAGTTCGCGCAGCAGCGGGGAGACGGCGATCACGCAATTGCCGGTGGGCAGGGTGGCGGACGCCGTGGGGTCGATGAAGACGGTGCGGATCTTCACGTCGCCGCACATGCGCACTTCGTGCTCCAGCCCGCCCGCCAGCCAAACCGCCCGGTTGGGCGGGACCACCCAGCTGCCGGCCTGGGAACGCACGATCATCACGCCTTGGATGGCATAGAGCAGCTGCGCACGCGGATGGGCATGCCAGCCGGTATCGGAGCCGTCGGGATAGTCGATCTCCATCGCCACGACGGCACGTCCGGTGTCGTGGAAAGCGAGGTGGCGGGTGGTGCGGTCGTCGCTCATGTCTCAAACGCAATAGTCAATGTTAGATTAGCGTGAGACGGACGTGATGGAAACAGGCAGGGTCCGCCCCTCAACGTCACGGGTGTGCAATGCCTTCCAAACCCTTCTCCTCCAAACCCCTAGCCTTGCTCTATCCCTTCCTTGCCATCGTCCTGTGGGCCGGCAACGTCATCGTCTCCAGGCTGTCGGCCCATGCGATCGGGCCGCAGGCCATCACCTTCTATCGCCTGGTGCTTGCCATCGGCCTGATGAGCCTCTTCGTCGGCCTGCCGGCCTGGCGCAACCGGGCCGTGCTGTGGCGCCATCTCGGCGAGTTCGCCGTGCTCGGCTTCCTGGCCATGTGCCTGTTCCAGAGCCTGTCCTATCTCGCCGCCGGCTCGACCACCGCGACCAACATGGCGGTGTTCACCGCGCTGTCGCCCCTGCTGACGGTGGCCTTGAGCGCCGCGATGCTGGGCGAGCGGCCGACCTTCGGCATGGTCGGCGGCGGCATCCTCTCGATCGTCGGCATCGTCTATCTCGTCAGTGCCGGCGATCTCGGCAGCCTCGTCCGGGACGGCGTGCATCCGGGCGATGCCCTGATGCTGCTGGCGGGCCTGGTCTATGCGCTCTATTCGGTGCTGCTGAAGCGCTGGAACCTGCCGGTGTCGGGCTGGCAGTCGACCTATATGCAGGCGCTGTGCTCGCTGGCGGTGATGTTCCCGGCCTTGCTGGCGACGCCGGCGCCGCTCAGGGCTCTCAACCCGGAAACCCTGCCGCTGATCGCCTATGCCGGCTGCGCCGCCTCGGTGGTGCTGCCGGTCCTGTGGATCCGCGGCGTCGAACAGCTCGGCCCCAGCCGCTGCGCCATCTTCCTCAACCTGCTGCCGGTGTTCACAGCGCTCGCCGCCATCGTCATGCTGGGCGAGCCGATCCGCTCCCACCACGTCATCGGCGGCGGGCTGGTGCTGACCGGGGTGATCGCGGCGCAACTGCTGAAGCGGCCGTTGGGGCGGCGGGCTGTCGCCGCGGAGGAGGGGTAGCCGCCCTGGAATCGCTACGATTTGAGCGGCCATTGCTGCCGCGTGTGAAGCACGCGGAGCAGGTCGACATAGTCGCCCCGCAAGCGATAGAGGATCAGGTAGCTTGTACCGCTGACCGTCAGCTCGCGCGTCCCGGCGACGCGCCCGGGCCGCCCCTGCTTCGGCAGGGCGGCGAGACTCTCGGCGCGTTCGCGAAGGCGAGAGACGAGCTTGGCGGCGTCATGTTCGCTATGCGGTTTGTGCCAGGCGTGGATATGTTCGATGTCTGAAAGAGCTGGCGTCGTCCATCGTACCTGCATCAGCTACCCAGCATGCGGGCAAAGCGCCTGGCGACTTCGTCTTCCGGTACGAAGTCGCTGCGATCCGCAGCTTCGATGCCTTCCTGCGCCATGGCGCGGAACCAGGCGTCATAGGCCGCCGCCTCATGCTGCTTGCGCAGGCGTTCGGCGCTGTCGGGGCGCTTGCGTTCGATGGCGTCGGGCTGATGATCGGTACTGTCGACCTCGAAACGCGACAGGCCGAGCTCTTCGCTGACATAGGAAGCGGCCGTGTTGAGATTGCGCCATAACCGTGCCTTGCGCGCGCGCTGTGCCGCCACGGCGCGCTCGGTATCGCCATAGCGCACGAGCACGGCCCAGCCGCCAGGTTGGCCGAGGATAGTCGCGCCGCGCAAGGCCCGTGCTTCCACCAGGCCACGGATCGTTCGGCCGTCGACAATCTCGGGGGCGTTGCGAATTTGCGGCATAGAGTGCCAGTTCATTCAATAATATTACGCAACTTTATCTAATAATCCCTCATCTGTCGAGCAGCGGTGGAGCCCGGCAGCCAAGACCGCCGAGCGGCTTTCAATAAGACTGAACGTCTTGAAGGCGAGATCCCCGCCCACGCCGTGTTCGGCGCGAACGTGCTGAGTCGAAGGCCAGAAGAGCAAGGCAGCCGACCGATTTTCTCATACGCTCACCGCCTGCACCCCGCGCCCTTCCTCGCCGAACACCTTCAGGTAGCGATCGATCGCCTCCTTGCCGCCGGTGGCCTTGGCGAGGTTGTCCGAAAGCTTCACCGCCGGCTTGCCGTTGACCGAGGTGATCTTGCACACCAGCGAGATCGGATCGAGCAGCGGGATCGGATGCGAGCCGCAGCCGCGGAAGTCGTTGGTGAGATTGGTGCCCCAGCCATAGGAGGGGCGCATGCGGCCGTTGAAATTCCGATGGGCGGTCTCGATCGAATCGATGTCGAGGCCGTCGGAGAAGATGATCAGCTTCTTGGCGGGATCGCGGCCTCGCGCCTTGTACCAGGCGATGATCTCTTCGCCGGCCTGCTGGATCGGCTTGGAATCGGGGCGCATGCCGGTCCAGTCGGCCACCCAGTCCGGGGCGCGCGCCAGGAAGGCGGCGGTGCCGAAGGTGTCGGGCAGCACGATCAGCAGATTGCCGTCATAGAAGTCGCGCCACATCTCCAGCACCTTGTAGGGCGACTCGCGCAGGCAACCGTCCTCCTCGCACAGCGCCGCATAGACCATGGGCAGCTCATGGGCATTGGTGCCGATCGATTCCAGATCGTTGTTCATGGCGAGCAGCACGTTGGAGGTGCCGACGAAGGCGTTGCCCAACCCCTCCTTCATCGCCTCCACGCACCAGCTCTGCCATAGGAAGGAATGGCGCCGCCTGGTGCCGAAATCGGAAATCCTCAGGCCGTCCAGCTTCTTCAATCGCTCGATCTTATCCCACAGCTTGGCCTTGGCGCGGGCATAGAGGATGTCGAGCTCGAAGCGGCCCATGGAGCGGGTGGCGGCCCGCGATTTCAGCTCGTTGATGATGGCGAGGGCCGGCACCTCCCACATGGTGGCCTGGCTCCAGGGCGCGTCGAATTCGAGCACATAGTCGCCGTTCTCGATGCGCAGATCATACTCCGGCAGGCTGAAATCGGCGAGCCAGTCGAGGAATTCGGGCCGGAAGATCTGCTGCTTGCCATAGAAGGTATTGCCGCGCAGCCAGATCAGCTCGCGCTTGCCGAAGCGCAGCGTTCGGGCATGGTCGAGCTGGTCGCGCAGTTCCTTCTCGTCGATCACCGCGGCGAGATTGATCGACTTGGTGCGGTTGATCACGGTGAAGGTGGTGCGCACATTCTCATGCCGGGCATGGATGGGCTGCAGCATCAGGAGCTTGTAGAAGTCCGTGTCCAGGAGGCTGCGGACGATCGGATCGAGCTTCCAGGTCCGATCATACACCCTCTTGGCAATATCGATATTCATGTACGCGCCCCAAAGCCGCCAAAGCCGGCGAAAGAGCGGACCATGCGTGGATTGCGGGGTAAGATCAAGATGCTGGGAGCGCGGACATTTTATCCTCCCCTGGAGTGGGAGGGGCGAGGCAGAGCCTCGGGGTGGGGTGATTTCTTTATAAAAATGAAAGTCGCTATCATCACGGTCTGCATATTCTCACCCCACCCCGGCCCTGCGGACCGACCCTCCCCCTCCAGGGGAGGGTAAAGATGTCACGCTTGACGCCCGGCGATCCGACCTCCCATAAATCCTGCCAAACAATGCGCCGGAGCTCGGTGCTCGATACCGGGAATGGAGACGGCAATGGCGGGCGACGTCGCGGAATCGACCTCGGTAGCGGCGGCGGGCTTGCCGAAGATCGCCTGGGGCAAGGGCCTCGTGCTCACCGATGTCGACGGCAAGCACTATCTCGACGGTTCGGGCGGCCCCGCTGTCTATTGTCTCGGCCATGGCAATGAGGAGGTCAACCAGGCGATCAAGGACCAGCTCGACCGCATCGCCCATGGCTATCGCTACAATTTCACCTCCGACCCCCTGGAGGAACTGACTGAGCGCGTCGGCCGGCTCTGCGGTGGTACGCTCAGGCAGATGGTGTTCGTCTCCGGCGGTTCGGAGGCGGTCGAATCAGCCCTGAAGCTCGCCTTGCAATATTTCGCGGCCCGTGGCGAGATGAGCCGGCGGCGCTTCATTTCGCGCGAACGCTCGTGGCACGGCAACACGCTGGGCGCGCTGGCGCTTTCGGGTTTCCGCGAGCGCCGCCTCTCCTTCGAGGGCGCACTCGTCGATGTGCCGCGCCTATCTCCCGCCAACATCTATCGCCCGCCCGCCGGTGTGGCGCCGGAAGATGTCGGGGCGGCCTGCGCCCAAGAACTCGAAGACAAGATCCTGGAACTCGGCCCCGACAAGGTCGCCGCCTTCGTGTTCGAGCCGGTGGTGGGCGCGGCCGGCGGGGTGGTGCCGGCGCCGCCGGGCTATGCCAGGAAGGTGCGCGAGATCTGCGACCGCCATGGCGTTTTGATGATCGCCGACGAGGTGATGTGCGGGGCCGGGCGCTGCGGCACCTGGCGGGCGCTCGAGCATGACGGCGTCTTTCCCGACATCATGACGGTGGCCAAGGGTTTGGGCGGGGGCTATCTGCCGCTGGGGGCGGCCGTCTATTCCGACAGGGTGGCCGAGCCGATCAACGCGGTCGACGGCGGGCCGCAAACCGGACACACCTTCACCGGCCATACCACCGCCTGCGCGGCCGGGGTCGCCGTGCAGCGCATCGTCGAGCGCGAGGGGCTGGTTCAGCGCGTCGCGGTGAAGGGCGAGGAGTTCAAGCGCACTTTGGCCGATGCCCTCCATGGCATTCCCTATGTCGGCGACATCCGGGGGCGCGGCTTCTTCACCGGCATCGAGATCGTTGCCGATCGCGACAGCAAGGAACCTTTCCCGGCCGAGAAGGCGCTGTTCCTCAAGATCCGCGCGCGGGCCTTTGCCAATGGGCTGATCTGCTACCCTTCCGGCGGCAATGTCGACGGCATCAAGGGCGATACCGTGATCCTGGCGCCCCCCTACAACGCCACTGACGGCGAACTGAGCGAGATTGCCGGGCGCTTTGCCGTCTCCCTGCGGCAGGCGCTGGCGGATATCGGAGCGTAGCGGTGCGGTTTCGTCATTGCGGGCGTCGCGCAGCAATTCAGAGATTAGAGAGCGCGATGCTCCGGTCTCCGGGATTGCTGCGCGACGCTCGTAATGACGGATAAGTCGATTTCGATGCATGTTGATACCAAAACACTCACCATAGGAGCCGCCATGGCCAACAAAGTCATCATTTCCTGCGCGATCACCGGCTCGATCCATACGCCCTCCATGTCGCCGCATCTGCCGGTGACGCCGGACGAGATCGCCGCCTCGGCCATCGGGGCGGCGGAAGCCGGGGCGGCCGTTCTGCATCTGCATGCGCGCGATCCCAAGACGGGGGCGCCGACGCCCGACGTGACCGTCTTCGAGCAATTCGTGCCCCGCATCCGCGAGGCCACCAACGCCATTATCAACATCACCACCGGCGGCTCCGCCCGCATGAGCATCGAGGAACGCCTGAAAGGGCCGGCGAGCCTTCAGCCGGAAATGTGCTCGCTCAATCTCGGCACCATGAATTTCGGGCTCTATCCGATGCTGGACCGGCCGCGGGAATGGAAGCACGATTGGGAAGTCCCCTATCTGGAGGCGACGCGCGGCGGCATGTTCAAGAACACGCTGGCCGATATCGAGCACATCCTCACCACCATGGGCCCGCTCGGCACGCGCTTCGAGTTCGAATGCTATGATATCGGCCATCTCTATACGCTCGCCCATTTCCTCGACCGCAAGCTGGTGACGCCGCCGCTCTTCGTGCAGACCGTACTCGGCATTCTCGGCGGCATCGGCGCCAATCCCGACAGCGTGGTCGACATGCGCCGCACGGCCGACAAGTTGTTCGGCAAGGACTATCAGTGGTCGATGCTGGCGGCCGGCCGCAACCAGATGCCGCTCGGGACCATGGCGGCGGTGATGGGCGGCCATGTCCGCGTCGGGCTGGAAGACAATCTGTGGATCGGCAAGGGCGAGCTCTCCACCTCCAATGCCCAGCAGGTCACCAAGATCCGCACCATCCTGGAGGAACTGGGCCTGGCCATCGCCACCCCGGACGAGGCGCGTGCCATCATCGGCGTCCGGCCGCGCTGATGCTGATCCGCTCCGCCGCGCCGGGGGATTGCGATGCCGTCGCGGCGATGGTGGGCGAGCTTGCCGCCTTGTTCGGCGTGACGGCCGGCACGACGGGTGACATCCTGCGCGCCGAGGCCTTCGGGGAGGCGCCGCGCATCGGCATCGTCGTGGCCGAGGCGACCGAAGGCGGCCTGGCCGGCTATCTCGTCCACCAGGACAGCTTCTCGACCTGGCGCGGCGCCAATGGCGTTTTCGTGGTCGATCTTTATGTCGCGCCGCCATGGCGCAATGATCGCATCGGCATCCGCCTGCTGGCGGAGGCGGCCCGCCGCGGGCGTCGGCGCGGCGCCCGCTTCATGCGCCTCGACCTCGATGCCGGGAACGAGGCGGGACTGCGCTTCTACCGGCGGCACGGCTTCCGCACCCTCGACCATGATCGCTTCCTGGTGCTGGACGAGCCGGGTTTCATCGACCTGGCCGAGACGAGCGGAGCGTGAGCAATTCCGGGATTTCCGGTCTGCACGACCAGCCCCCATTTCCTCGAGATTTTCGAGTTGAGGGCCTCGGGGAATGATTTTGGTACCTAAAGAGGGCTATGCGCCATAATGCCGCCCGCAAATTCTTCCATCAGGCCGCAACAGCCTCTAGAGCAGAGCGTAAACAGTGAAACGTTCTTTGCTCCGATCCCTCGTTCGATGCGTGTTTGCGCGTCTTGATCATTCCACCGAAGCGTAAATCGCTCTAGTTTCGCGCCATGTTTCGTTCGCTTTCCCGTTTCCTGCTGCTGTACAGCCTGCTCCTTACGCTTGTAGCCGCCCCGATGGCAGCGAAGGCGCAGGACGCCGAGGCGCTGACCGGTTTCCAGGCGGGGCTGGCCCTCGACAAGAAATCCCTCGACGACATCGCCACCCAGCTCGCGACCATTACCGACAGCGGCGACGAGGCACTGAAGTCCCTGCAGGATCTGCGCGAGACGGTCAGCAAGAGGCGTGTCGATCTCGCCGCGCTGCTCGGCAGCATCATCCCGGCCCGCGACAAGGCCAAGGCGGCGCTCGACGCCTTTCCCCCGCAACCCAAGCCGGTCGACCCGCCTGAGGCCAAGGCCACGACCGATGCCCGCAAGGCCGCTACGGAGCTGCTCGCCAAGCTGAACGACGTGGCCGCCGAAACGCAAAAGCAGATCTCGCGCGCCGACCAGCTCGGCAACACCATCGTCGTGCGCCCCTTCAACAACGCGCTGGCCAAGGAACAAAAGTCCCTCGATGACGTGGAAGCGGCTCTGACCAGCTTCCCCGCCGACCAGGAGAAGGCCTCGAAGACCCTGGATGAGCTGCGTGGTGCGGTCGATACGGCCGTCACCAATCTGTCGGCACTGCAGGCGAAGGTCTCGCCCCTGCTGGATCAGTCCAAGGCGAGACTGGCGCAGCTCGGTGAGCCCGACCCGTCGGAAAGCGCCGATATCGCCGAGACGCGCGCGACACAGAACGATCTGCAACAACAGCTGAAGGATGTGATCAAGCGGGCGGGAGATCAGTCTTCGAGAGCGGCGGGCTTCTCCACCAGCATCATCGAGCTGCAGCGCGAACAACTCACGGGCCGCCTGCTCAAAAGCGGTAGCAGTCCCTTTTCGGCCGAGTTCTGGATTCCGGTCCTGAAAAACCTGCCGAGGGCAGGGGAGCTGGCGAGGAACGCCTTCTCGGATCACAGCAGCTATCTGGTGTCGAAGGTCAATTCCACCAGCATCGCGATCTTCCTGCTGACCATCGCCGCGGGCTATGCCGTCACGCAGTTCCTGCGCCTGCGCATCCTGCGCTGGCGCGCCCGCCTGCCCCGCAGCAAGCGAGCCTCGCGGCGCTATGTCGCCTCGCTCGATGCCGTGCTCGGCATTGTCCACATCATGCTCGGCGTGCCGGTCGGGATCGCCGTGACGGTGCTGGCTTTCGGTTTTTCCGGGCTCCTGCCGGAGAGGGTGCTCGCCGAATACGGCTCGAACCTGATCGTCGCCTCCTCGATCGGCTTCGGCCTGTGGGCCCTGGCGCAGGCGGTGCTGGCCGAGGGCCATGCCGAACTGCGGCTGTTGCCCCTGAGCGACTGGGCCGTCCGCCGCATCGGGCGGCGCATGGGATGGCTCGCGGTGGCGCTGGGCCTGTCCATTCTCCTGAACGGCATCATCGAGCATCTCCACGCCGATCCTTCTCTCAGCGTTGCTCGCGAAACGATTTCGGCCGTCCTCTATCTCGCCATCATCGTCTCCCTGCTCATCCGCATTCGCAACGCACCGCCGACGGTGGTGGACGGGCGTGCGCTGCCGCCTGACGAGGATCTGACGGGGCTCGACATTCTCCGGCCGATGGGCTGGCTCGCCGTGCTGGTGATGGCCGTGTGCCTTGCCATCGGCTACAGCACGCTCGCCGTGGCGGCGGCGATCTTCCCGTTGCTCGTCCTGTGCGTGGTGGCTGCAAGCTATCTGCTCACCACGCTGGTCGATTCGGCCCTGACCGAGCGGCTGATCTCGGATGTCGACCGCCGTCGCGCGGTGGCGAGCACCATCGGCGTCACCTCCAAGCAGGTCACCTTCGGGGCGACACTGCTTTCCGGTGTCCTGCGCTTTCTGATCATCGCCTTCGCGGTCGGCAGCCTCGGCCTGCCCTTCGGCCTTTATTCGACCGATATGGCGCCGGCGATCCAGCGGGCCTATTTCGGCTTCAAGATCGGCGAGCTGACGATCTCGCCCTCGTCGATCATCAGCGGCGTGATACTGTTCATCGTCATCTGGGCGGTGATGCGCCTGATCAGGGGCTGGCTCGGCAATACGCTGTTGCCCCGCACTTCTCTCGATTCGGGTGTTCAGAACTCGATCGCCACCATCGTCGGCTATCTCGGCTTCATCCTCGCCATTTCGGCGGGGCTGTCCGAGATCGGCCTGAGCTGGCAGAATATCGGCATCGTCGCCGGCGGTCTGTCCGTCGGCCTCGGTCTCGGCCTGCAGGGTATCGCCGGCAATTTCGTCTCCGGCCTGATCCTCCTGGCCGAAAGACCGATCCGGGTCGGTGACATCATCGCCGCGGCCGGCGAGGAAGGCTATGTCCGCCGCATCAGCGTGCGCTCGACCACGCTGGAAACCTATGATCGCGCCACGCTGATCATCCCCAACTCGACCCTGATCACCGGCTCGGTGAAGAACTGGGTCTATGGCAATACCTGGAGCCGGCTGCGCATCGCCCTGACCGTGCTCTACGACAGCGACATCGATGCGGTGAAGGCGGCCATGCTGGCCGCGCCGGAAGACGATCCGCGTATCCTGCCGACGCCGAGGCCCCAGGTCTACATGACCTCGATGGATGCGGGGCTCGAATTCGAACTCATCGTGATGGTCGCCAGCATGGAGACGCAGGTCGCGGTGAAGAGCGACCTGCTCGCCCGTATCTTCAAGAATTTCAAGGCCAAGGGCATCCGCCTGCAGGGCCAGGGCGCCGCGGCGCCCCCGCAGCGGGTGATCCTGTTCGAGCCCGAGCTGCAGGCAGCGATGACCGCCAAACTGCAGGGCGACAAGCCCGAGGCGGAGGCTCCTGCCTCGGAGCCGGCCGCCAAGCCTTCAACCCCGCCGGCTGCGGCGGGATCCTGACCGTGGAGAACTCGATGTTGCGCATGAGGGTGGCTGCGGCCGCTTTTCTTGTCTTGGGCGTTACCTTGGGATTGGGCGGCTGCGCCCTCACGCAAAAGCCCGAAACCGTTTCCTATCAACGCCGGCCCGTATCCTTCAATCCGGCACAGGCCCGGGACTGGCTGACCCAATACCGCCAGAGCAAGGGCCTCACCGCGGTGGCGCTCGATTCGCGTCTGACGGCCTTCGCCCAGAACCAGGCCAATGCCATGGCCTCGGCCAACCAGCTTTCCCATTCGGTCGGCGGGAGCTTTTTTTCCCGGGTCAAATCGGCCGGGCTCGACGATTCCAAGATCGGTGAGAACGTCTCCTATGGCACCTACACCGAGCTCGATGCCATGAAGCAGTGGAAGAACTCGCCCGAGCATGACGAGAATCTGCTGATGCCGGGCGCCACCCGCTTCGGCATCGCCATTGCCAGGGCCGGCGAGCGGGTCTATTGGGCCATGGCGGTCGCCGGCGAACCCAGTCGGCCGGAAGAGGCGCAGGCCTTTGGGGCCGGTGCGGTGGTACGCGTGGTACGCCGGCCTACGCGCGTGAAAAGCTCCGGAGGCCTCTTCGGCGGCCTGTTCGGGGGGTGAGTGCGGCATGAACGAGCTGGACAAGCAAGACTACGACATCGCCGCGCGCGATTTTCGCTGGGAGCTGCCGGCTCGCTACAATATCGGCGTGGATGTCTGCGACGTCTGGGCCAGGCGCGATCCGGACCGGCTGGCCATCCTGCGCCGGCTTCCCGGCGGCGGCAGCGAGCGCATCAGCTATGGCGCCCTGCGCGAGGCCTCAGACCGCTTCGCCCTGGCGCTGAAACGTCTGGGTATCCGCAAGGGCGACCGGGTCGCGATCCTGCTGCCGCAGTCGCCGGCAGTGGTGATCGCCCATCTCGCCGTGGCCAAGCTCGGCGCCATCTCCCTGCCGCTTGCCGTATTGTTCGGCCCGGACGCGCTGAGCTTCCGCCTGCGTGATTCCGGCGCCAAGGCCGTGCTGCTCGACGAAAGCGGGCTCGCCAAGCTCGGCGAGATCGAGGCGAGACTGCCGGATCTGGAGACGGTGATCAGCGTCGACGGGGCAGGCGGCGGGGCGCTCGACTTCCATAGTCTGATCGCCGGGGCCACGGGGGACCTTGCACCGGTCGCCTCGACCCCCGACGACCCGGCGATGATGATCTATACCTCCGGCACCACGGGACAACCCAAGGGTGCCGTGCATGGCCATCGCGTGGTACTCGGCCATATTCCGGGCCTGCACTTTGCCCATCCGGGCCTGGGTCAGCCCGACGACGTGATGTGGACGCCGGCCGACTGGGCCTGGGCGGGCGGCCTGCTCAACGTGCTGCTGCCCAGCCTGGCGCTGGGCGTGCCGGTGGTGGCCGGCCTGCATGCCAAGTTCTCGGTGGACGAGGTGCTGGGATTGCTCTGGGACTTCAAGGTCCGCAATGCCTTCCTGCCGCCGACGGCCCTGCGCATGCTGCAGGCGGCGCATCGGCCCGGCCAGGTCTACCGCACCCATCTGCGCTCGATCATGTCGGCCGGCGAGACGCTGGGGCCGGGCACCTATGGCTGGGCCGAAGCCGCTTTTGGCTTTCCGGTCAACGAGCTCTACGGCCAGACCGAATGCAATCTCGTGCTCGGCTCGTGCCACGAGCTCGGCGTGTCCAGGCCCGGCGCCATCGGCAAGCCCGTGCCCGGCCATCGCGTGGCGGTGGTCGACGAAGAGGGCCGGGAGAGCCCGACGGACGAAATCGGCGAGATTGCGGTGCGCGCGCCCGATCCAGTGATGTTCCTGGGCTATTGGGGCAATGCCACCGCCACCGCGGCGAAATATCGTGATGGCTGGCTGATGACCGGCGACAAGGCGCGCCGCGACACCGACGGCTATGTGCATTTCGTCGGCCGCGGGGACGACATCATCACCTCGGCCGGCTATCGCATCGGCCCCGGCGAGATCGAGGACTGCCTGATGCGCCATGCCGCCGTCGCCATGGCGGCCGTCGTCGGCATGCCCGATACCTTGCGGACCGAGATCGTCAAGGCCTTCGTGGTGCTCAAGCCGGGCTTCGCGGCATCGGACGCCATGACCGCCGACCTGCAGCTCTTCGTGCGCGAGCGCCTGTCCGCCCACGAGTATCCGCGGGTGATCGCCTATGTCGACGCCCTGCCGCTGACTTCGTCGGGCAAGATCATCCGCCGGGCCCTGCGCGAGCTCGACTGAGGGTAGCACTTCCGGGGGCATCGGCATCCTGCCCGTTCTTGGAAATACTGCGTTCGCGGGAAGGGACGGGCGGGCGGGACGCCCGTGCACCCGGATACGCCGCTCCAAACAAAACCGGCCGGGGAAACCCCGGCCGGCGCAACGCGTCAAGAAGCTCTTCAGGGATCAGCGGCGGTCGCCGAGCAGGCGCAGCAGCATGATGAAGAGGTTGATGAAGTCGAGATAGAGGGTCAGCGCGCCATGGACGGCGAGCTTCTCGCCTTCGTCACGGCTGAAGCTGTGCGCATTCTCCACATAGAGCGACTTCAGCATCTGGGTGTCGTAGGCGGTCAGGCCCGCGAAGATACCCACGCCGGCGACGCTGATGATGAAGGTCAGCATGCCCGAGGGGAAGAACAGGTTGACCAGGCTGGCGAGCAGCAGGCCGACCAAGCCCATCATCAGGAAGGCGCCGAAGGCCGACAGGTTACGCTTGGTGGTGTAGCCATAGAGGCTCAGGGCACCGAAGCTGGCGGCCGAGATGAAGAAGACGCGAGCGATCGAGCCATGCGTGTAGACGAGGAAGATCGTCGACAGCGACAGGCCCATGAGCGCCGAGAACACGTAGAACAGAACGCGCGTCGTTTGAACCGAGCGACCTTCCGTTCCCATGTTCATCCAGAACACCATGCCAAGGGGGGCGAAAGCGACGACCCACTTGAAGGGGGAGTTGAACAGGAACATGCCGAACGAGTTCAGCTCGACGATCTTGCCCGCCTCGTTGACCACAATTCCCGATGCCATGTAGGCGCCGAGCGCCACCAGGCCGGTAATGGCCACGCCGAGGGTCATGTGGTTGTAGACCGCGAGCATGAACGCGCGCAGGCCCTGATCGATCGCCGGTGCTCCGGCGCGGACGTCGCTGACGGTGCCGGCCGAGAAACGAGGATCATTGAAAGCCATGTGTCTCTCCAGATGCGGCACATGCCGCAAAAAGCTTGTTCTTATGTAGTGCTTTCCATTGAAACAGTTAAGTGAATTGCTTGCAATGTTGCCGGCATGCCACCGTGGGGTGGTCGATCTTCATCGCCTGAACTTCGGCTGAAACGCTTGTCATTCCAAGCGCCTGGCATCCGGGCCTATAGGCTTCGCAGATGCGTGGCCGGTTTCTGGCGCAGGATGCGCCAGGTGCCCGCCAGCCCGAACAGGATGGTCAGCGCCAGGGCGCCGAAGGCGGCCCCGAAAGCCGGCCCGGCCAGGAAGGTGAAGCTGAAATTCATCAGATAGGTCACGATCAGCCAGGCGCAAGCGGTGCCGGCGACCACGCCGAACAGGCCGGTGGCAAGGCCGAGCAGCCCGTATTCGAGGATGAAGGCGAAGAGGATGCGTCCACGCGTGGCACCCAGGACCTTGAGGATGACGGCGTCGTAGAGCCGGCTGCTCTGCCCGGCGGCCAGCGCACCCGCCAGCACCAGGATCGAGGCGACGAGGGCAATGGCGGCGGCAGCCCGGATCGCCATGGCGAGCTGGCCGGCAAGATCGGCGAAGCTCTGCAGGGCATCCTTGATGCGCACGGCCGTCACCATCGGAAAGGCGTCGGCTACCTGCTTGAGCAGGCCGAGTTCGACGGCATCATCCGCCCCATGCGGGAAGGTGAGGGTGGCGATGTCGGTCACCGGCGCGCCCTTGAAAGTGTTCGGCGAATAGACCAGCACGAAATTGATGCCGAAATTCTGCCATTCGAGCTTGCGCAGGGCGCCCACCTTGGCGGTGATGTTGCGGCCGAGCACATTGACGGTGATGTCATCCCCGACAGCGAGGCCAAGCCCGTGCGCGACCTCCTGCTCGAGCGATACCAATGGCGGGCCGGCATAATCGGGAGCCCACCACTGGCCCTCGACCACGCGCGAGCCGGCCGGCACCGCGTCGGTGAAGGTGACGCCGCGATCCCCGCTCAGCACCCAGGCGATGTTCGGCGGCGGCTTGATCTTCTCGGCCGGCACGTCCTTTACGCTGACGATGCGGCCACGCAGCATGGGAACGCGCTCGCTGGTCGCCTGCGGGGCGGCCTGCTTGAGGAAGGCATCGAAGCGAGGTGCGTCGGCGCGGCGGATGTCGACGAAGAAGAAGCTCGGCGCCTTGTCGGGAATGGCGGCGGAGAGCTGGTGGCGGATATTGCCGTCGACCAGGGTGAGCGCCACCAAAAGGCAGAGTCCGAGCCCGAGCGACAGCACAACGGAAGGGGTGGCGGCGCCGGGGCGGTGAATGTTGGTGACGGCCAGGCGCAGCGGCGTCGAGTGCGGGCGGGGCAGCCGGCGGGCGAGCGCCATCAGGAGGCTTGCCACCACGCGCAGGAGGACGAAGGCGCCGAGCGCGGAGGCGACATAGACCAGGGCCACCTTGCGATCGGCGGCGAAGAACAGCGCCAGGGCGACCAGGGCGGCGACGGCCAGGCCGGCCAGGATCAGCACGATGGGGGCCGGCCAGCGCCGTGTCGGGGCGATGGCATCGCGGAACAGGGCCGATACGGAGATATCCCTCGCCCGCCCCAGCGGCAGCAGCGAGAAAGCCAGCGCCGTGAGCAGGCCGTAAAGGGCGGCGAGCGCCAGGCCCGCCGGATTGAGCACCGGCGTGATCGGCAAGGGCAGGTAATCGGCAAAGCCATAGGCCAGGATGAAGGGCAGGGCGGCGCCGGCGGCAAGGCCGATGACGATGCCGAGGGCGGCCAGGAGCAGGGTCTGGGTGAGATAGATGCCGGTGACAAGATTGGCGCCGGCTCCCAGCGTCTTCAGCGTGGCGATGCTGTCGCGCTGGCGTTCGACGAAAGCCCTGACGGCATTGGCGACGCCGACGCCGCCCACCAACAGGGCCGTCAGCCCGACCAGCGTGATGAACATGGTGAAGCGCTCGATGCCGCGCCGAAGCTCCGGAGAGGCGTCGTCGCGGGTTCTCACCTCCCAACCGGCCTGGGGGAAGGCCTGATTCGCCCTCTGGCGAACGGCATCCGGCGAGACATCGGGCGGCAGGACCAGGCGATAGCGCCAGCGGATCAGCGACCCCGGCTGGATCAGCCCGCTCTCGCGCAGCGCGTCCAGAGTGATCATCAGGCGGGGACCGAAGGAAATGCCGCCGGCGATCTTGTCCGGCTCGCCGATGAGGCGATCGGCCAGGGTCACCGTCAAATTGCCGATGGTGACGGTAGCGCCGGGTTGCAGGCCGAGCCGGGCAAACAGGGCGGCATCGGCCGCGGCATCCGCCCGGCTGCCCTGGCTGCCGATGGTGGCGGACAGTGCCCTGCCCTGGCCGAACTCCACCGCGCCGAGCAGGGGATAGGCCGGGTCGACCGCCTTGATTTCGACCAGGGCGGTCTGGCCGTCCGGCGTGCGCGCCATGGCCCTGGTGCTCGCCGCGATCGAGAGCCGGCCCTGCTTTCCGATGAAGGCGAGCTCCTCGGGGCTAGCTTCGCGCCCCACCAGCGTGAACTCGATGTCCCCGCCATTGATCACCCGGCCCTGGCTGCGCAGCCCGTCCGACAGGGCGCTGGAGATGGCGTCGACCCCGGCGATCGCCATGACGCCCAGGGCGAGGCAGGCCAGGAAAATACCGAAACCGCGGATGCCGGCGCGCAATTCGCGCAAGGCAAAGCGCAGCGGAAGGGGAAGCGAAGCGAGGGACATCGGTGATGTTGAGCGGAAGGACAAGGCCGAATCAAGGCAAGGTGGGGGTGCGCCCCGTCTACCGCAAGCCGCGCGTTACGATATTGCGCGAGCCGGTGGCAGACATGATATAGCCTTCATCATGACCATGACCTCGCCAGTCGCGCTGACGGAGCGCCAATGCACCCTGATCGCCAGGGCACTGGCAGAGCCGCGGCGCTACCAGATCCTCAAGGAAATCGCCGGCCAGGGCGGCTCGGTGGCCTGCGCCTGCATGCAGCAGAAGCATGAGGTCACGCCGGCGACCTTGTCCCATCACATGAAAGAGCTCGAGAATGCCGGGCTCATCGAAATCGTCCGAGAGGGCAAGTTCGCCACGCTCGTGCTCAAGCGCGAAACGCTGGATGCCTATCTGCGCGAACTGGCCAGCCTGTAAGGCAGGGTGAGGCGCGGCACCGTCGAACGCCCATAAGCGCCGCTCCACTCAAATCTGCTTACGAAATTTTCCATCGGCCGCTCTTGTTTCGTTTCGATGATTATCTAAGTATCGAAGCATTGTCACTCGAACCAAGAGATATTCGATGAGCAGATTGGCAGGTAAGGTCGCCGTGGTTACAGGTGCCTCGAAGGGCATCGGTGCGGGTATTGCGAAAAGCCTGGCGGCCGAGGGCGCCGCCGTCGTGGTGAATTATGCATCGAGCCGGGATGGAGCCGAGAAGGTCGTCGCCGAGATCACCGCCAAGGGCGGCAAGGCGATCGCCGTCAAGGGCGACGTCTCCAAGGCGGAGGAGGTGAAGGCGATCTTCGCGCAGGCCCAGGAGGCCTATGGCCGGCTCGACGTCTTGGTGAACAATGCCGGCGTCTATGCCTTCGCACCGCTTCAGGAGGTGACGGAAACCGAGTTCCATCGCCAGTTCAACACCAATGTGCTCGGGCTGCTGCTGGCCAGCCAGGAGGCCGAAAAGCACTTCGGTCCCGAGGGCGGCAGCATCATCAACATCGGATCGGTTGCGACCGACGTCAATTTCCCGGCCACCTCGGTCTACACCGCCACCAAGGGTGCGGTGACGTCGATCACCCGGGTGCTGGCCAAGGAACTCGGCCCCAAGAAGATCCGGGTGAACTCGATCAACCCCGGCATGGTGGAGACCGAAGGCGTACATGCGGCCGGCTTCATCGGCGGCGATCTGGAGAGCCAGACCGTGGCCCAGACGCCGCTGGGACGCATCGGCCAGCCCGGCGATATCGCGCCCGTCGCGGTCTTCCTGGCCTCGGAAGAATCCGGCTGGGTGACCGGCGAGGTGCTGGCCGTCTCGGGCGGAGTCCGATAGGCGCCTGAACAGCCGAGGGCGGAACGCTGGTGAGAGCGTTCCGCCGGTCTCGTGACCAGGCGATACTCCAAAGCGTTTTGCGATTTGGCGGAATCGCCAGGAACCACAAAGACGCGTTCAATCAAAGAGTTAGAGCAATGCCGCGTTTCCGTCTAAACGCGGCATTGCTCTAGGGGCCGGTTCGCAAGGCCCGGCTGAAGGCGGTCGCGGCTCGCTCGATCAGTTCGGCGTGAATGGCCTGCCGTGATCGTCCGCCGCCGTCCGAGCAGATCGGATCCCCCACTTTCTGTGCCTCGGCGCTTTCCGCCGCGCCCGGCCTGCACAGCGCGAACATGCTGTAATGGCTCGCGTCCGCGATCGTCTCATAGGTCGTGACGGGGATGGCTTTTGCGATCCCGGCGGCCTGTGCGGTCAACGGGATGTTTGCGGCCGGGCCGAGATTGAGGAGGGCCACGGGAATGTCGACGCTCGAGAAGCTCTCGGAGTCGAAGACATCGACCGGAGCCGGGTCGATCGCCATGGCGAAGCGGATGCGCCGGTCGCGGCCATCCCGGCCGGCCGATCGCAGATCCAGGGCGTGAAGGTCGACGCCGCTTTCCCGGATCCAGCCGCAAAGGGACGGATTCAGCCGATCCGTATCGCAATACGCGGCCAGGCGCTTGGGATCGATGCGCGCCCCGGCCAGCGCCAGGGCCGTGTTGCCGCCCATGGAAAGGCCGAGGACGCCGATCTCGCCGGCATTCAGGTGATCCTTGAAAAAGGGCTCCCTCGCCACAGCATCCAGGCTGTCGCTGATATCGGCAGGCCTGAGCCAGAGCTTCATCGTCTCCGCCGCGGATCTGTTCGCCCCGCTATTGCCGGGATGGGTGGGAGCCGCCACCACGAAGCCGCGTTCTGCCAGGGGCGCTGCGATCCAGCTCAAGGCCTGGGCACTGCCGGCCAGGCCCGCTCCGTGGGAGAGAAGAACGAGCGGGAATTTTCCCGGCGCGATGGCGGCATCGCGCCGCGCCGACGTTCCCGTAAAGAACATGCCGCCGCCGAGCATGACAGGCTCGCCGCCCGGCTGCGCGGGATACCACACGGTCACGTCCAGATCGGCGCCGCGTTCCTTGGAAGGAGCGGCAATCCGACGAACGCCGACGCCATCGGCGGCCAGCGCCTGCTTCGTCGGCTGCGCGACGCAAAGGGCGACAGCCCATAATATGATCCATGCCTTCATCGAAACTCCTCCCCATGCTGCGCGCCTGCGACTGCATCGCGATGCGCGACACAGGCATGGCTCGCTGCGGGAGGAGACCTCGATCGCGTTCCGCTCCGCCCGGAACGCGTTGCAGGAAGCGAGGCCGGGCCATGGCGGGGCGGAATGTCTGGGGTGATGTGTTCCTCAGTCCCCGCCGGTCAGCCGCTTCAGGCCGGCCCGGGTTTCGGGTTCGTTCGGGATCAGGCGCAGGGCCGCCTTGTAGTCCGCGATCGCCTCCTCGCGCCGGCCCAAAGCTTCGTAGATATGGGCGCGGGTGTCGAGGATGGCGCCTTCGTTGGGCGCTGCCTTCACCGCGGCCTCGGCATCCGCCAGACCCTCTTCGGCGCGGCCGAGCTTGAAGAGGGACCAGGCCCTCAGATTCAGCGCCATGGCATCGTTACGCCCGCCCTTGATGGCGAGATCCACGTCCCGGAGCGCGCCCTCATAATCGTCGCGCTCAGCCAGGACGATGGCGCGCAGCAGCCGGGCATCCGCATTGTTCGGATCAACGGCAAGAACCGCGCTAGCTCGATCCTGCAGGTCATCGATGTTGGCCATCGCGGCGCTCTGGCCATTCGTGCTGAACTGCCAGACCTGCGAACTCGTGTTGCCAAGCCCGAAGGCCAGGGCGAGCAATGCCAGGCTGGCGAGTGTGAAGGCAAGACGGCGGGGGTCCTGGAAGGGGCCTATGCGCCGGGTGATGAGCACGGCGGCGGACAGGCCACCGAGAAAGCCGCCGAAATGGCCGGCATTGCTGATGCCGGGATTGAGCAGCCCATAGAGGAAGTTGAGGCCGGCCCAGAAGGCGGCGTTGGTCATCAGGGCCCGGCCGAAGGCGTCGCCGCGCCGCGCGCCATAGAACACGATGGCGCCGAGCAGCCCGAAGATCGCCCCGGAGGCGCCGAGGGAAAACGTCTCGCCCCATAGCACCGAGGCGAGGGCTCCGGCAACGCCGCCGACGGCGTAGATCACGAAGGCCCGCAGCCTTCCATAGGTCCGCTCCACCATCGGCATGACCTGCAGCAGCGAGAACAGGTTCAGCGCCAGATGCGGCAGGCTGCCATGCAGGTAGGGCGCGGTGAACAAGGTCCATATCCGCCCCTGAGTGAAGGGAACCTGGCCGCCGATGCCGAGCGTGTAGAGGATCCCCTGCGAAGGCTGCCAGAGTATCCGCCCCAGATTCTGCGGCGAACCCGTCAGCCAGGCCGTGAACAGCACGGCCAGCAGGTAGAGCCCGGCGCAAACCGCGGCCAGGGGATATGCCAGGGGCATCGGCCCGAACAAAGCCCGATGCCAGAGAGGCGGCTGCCGGGAGCTCACGCCGCCGCTCGGCGCGAGCCCGGTGACCCGGTTTCCTCGAAGAGTTCGGCGAGCTTGTCGGTCATCACGCCGCCGAGTTCCTCGGCGTCGACGATGGTGACGGCGCGTTTGTAGTAACGCGTGACGTCATGGCCGATGCCGATGGCGATCAGTTCGACCGGCGAGCGCGTCTCGATATCCTCGATCACCCAGCGCAGGTGGCGTTCCAGATAATTGCCGGTATTGACCGACAAGGTGGAATCGTCGACCGGGGCGCCGTCCGAAATCACCATCAGGATGCGTCGGCTTTCGAAGCGTCCGAGCAGGCGCTGATGCGCCCAGGCAAGCGCCTCGCCGTCGATGTTCTCCTTCAGCAGCCCCTCCCGCATCATCAGGCCCAGGCTCTTGCGGGCCCGGCGCCAGGGTGCATCGGCCGATTTGTAGATGATGTGGCGGAGATCGTTGAGGCGGCCGGGCGAGGTCGGCTTGCCCGCCTGCAGCCAGCTCTCGCGTGACTGCCCGCCCTTCCAGGCCCGGGTGGTGAAGCCGAGGATCTCCACGCGCACGCCGCAGCGCTCGAGCGTGCGGGCGAGAATGTCGGCGCAGGTCGCCGCCACCGTGATCGGCCGTCCGCGCATCGAGCCCGAATTGTCGATCAAGAGCGTCACCACTGTGTCGCGGAAATCGGTGTCGCGCTCGCGCATGAAGGAGAGGGCGGAGGTCGGATCGATGATCACGCGCGACAGCCGGGCCGGATCGAGCATGCCTTCCTCGAGATCGAAATCCCAGGAGCGGTTCTGCTGCGCCATCAGGCGACGCTGCAGCCGGTTGGCCAGGCGAGCCACCACGCCCGACAGGCTGGAAAGCTGCTTGTCGAGATAGGCCCGCAGGCGATCGAGTTCCTCGGGATCGCATAGATCCGCCGCGTCGACGATCTCGTCGAAGCGGGTGGTGAAGGCCTTGTAGTCGCTGGCCCGCCGCTCATTGTCGCGGTGCTCGGGCGGCCGCCAGGGCTGGGCCGCCTCCTCGGCATCGCCGGTCTCGGTATCGTCGGGCAGGTCGGAGGAGGGCGATTCGGCGTCCTGCGTCTCGCCGTCCTGAGATTCCTCGTCCTCGCTCTCGGTCTCCTCGAGCTTCATGGCTTCGGAATCGTCCTGGACCTCGCCCTGGTTTTCCTGGTTCTCGCCTTCCTGCTCGCTCTCGGCGTCGTTCTCACGGTCGTCGGAATCGTCCGTATCGGCCTGCGCTTCCTCTGACAGGCCCATATGGGTGAGAAGGTCGTTCATGGCGCGGGCGAAGGCGCGCTGGTTCTCGATCACGCTGTCGAGGCGGGCGAGGTCCTTGCCGGCCTTTTCTTCGATCAGGGGGCGCCATAGATCCACGAGCTTGCGCGCCGGTTCGGGCGGGGCGAGGCCGGTCAGCTTCTCGCGCACCATCAAGGCGAGGGCGTCTTCGACCGGTGCTTCCTCGCGGACGCGGATGTCCTCATATTTGCCGCCGCGGAAATAGCGGTCCTCGAGCATGGCCGTCAGGTTGTTGGCAACCCCCGCCATGCGGCGCGAGCCGATCGCTTCGCAGCGGGCCTGCTCGACGGCATCGAACACGCTGCGGGCCTGGTCGTTCTGCGGGGCGTGGCGGCGATGCACCGCGGGGTCGTGGCAGGCCAGCCGCAAGGCCATCGCATCGGCCTGGCCGCGCACGATCGCCGCGACATGGGCGTCGAGCTTGCGCGGCGGCTCGGCCAGGCGCGCCTTGTCGGCCATCAGCATCGGCTTTTCCGAAGCGAAGGTCACCTCGAGATCCGGCTTGCGGGCGATGGCGCGCAGGGCGCCGGCCACCGAACGCTTGAAGGCTTCGTTGGGCACGTCCTTGGGTTTTTCGCCGGGCTTGCGGTTCGTCGTGGTCATGATGCCGTCAATCCTGGGAGCGCGGACGTCCTCGTCCGCTCTTCCTCTCCTGCGAGCGTGGTATTTCCAGGAGCGGATCGCCCGACACTCACTTGCGTGTCGTAGGGGCGTCCGGCTCCCGAGTTACGTCAGCGCGACGTTTACCGAGCTTTCGGCCAGCTCCGCGCCGAAGGCACGCTGGTAGAACTCGGCCACCAGGCTGCGTTCGAGCTCGTCGCACTTGTTGAGGAAGGTGACGCGGAAGGCAAAGCCGATATCGTGGAAGATATTGGCGTTCTCCGCCCAGGTCAGCACCGTGCGCGGCGACATCACGGTGGAAAGGTCACCGTTCATGAAGGCGTTGCGGGTGAGGTCGGCGACGCGCACCATCTTGTTGACGATGTCGCGGCCGTTCGGGCTCTTCTGGTAGTGCTTGGCCTTGGCCAGCACGATGTCGACTTCCTTGTCATGCGGCAGATAGTTCAGCGTGGTGACGATCGACCAGCGGTCCATCTGGCCCTGGTTGATCTGCTGGGTGCCGTGATAGAGGCCGGAGGTGTCGCCCAGGCCTACCGTGTTGGTGGTGGCGAACAGGCGGAAGGCCGGGTGCGGGCGGATCACGCGCTTCTGGTCGAGCAAGGTGAGCCTGCCGGAGACCTCCAGCACGCGCTGGATCACGAACATCACGTCGGGCCGGCCGGCGTCGTATTCGTCGAACACCAAGGCGATGTTGTTCTGCAGGGCCCAGGGCAGCATGCCGTCGCGGAACTCGGTGACCTGCTTGCCGTCCTTGAGGACGATCGCATCCTTGCCGACGAGGTCGATACGCGAGACGTGGCTGTCCAGGTTGATGCGGACACAGGGCCAGTTGAGGCGGGCGGCAACCTGCTCGATATGGGTCGACTTGCCGGTGCCGTGATAGCCCGTCACCATCACGCGGCGGTTGTGGGCAAAGCCCGCCAGGATCGCCAGGGTCGTCGGCTTGTCGAAAAGATAATCGGGATCGAGGTCCGGAACGTGGTCGGAGGACTGGGAATAAGCCGGTACTTCGAGATCCGTATCGAAACCAAACAGCTTTTTGGCCGAAACCATGATGTCCGGCAGATTGGCCGGTGTCGTTGCGTCAGTCATTATGCCTTCCTTGGCTGGCGCCAGGACGGCGCAGCCGACAATCAGTTCCAGCGGGCCGGAGACAGGGGCCCCGCCGAATTTCCCAGTCTCGCCAGGCGGGCATGGGCAGTCCGGCGTCGTTTCCATAGCGTTTTGCGATTTGGCGGAATCGCCACGAATCGCAAAGACGCGTCGAACCAAAGAGTTAGAGCAAAATAGCGTTTCCGTCTAAACGCGCTTTGCTCTAGGTCTGGCGGAGATTCCCGGGATTGGAACGCGCTCCAAGCCTGGAAACCTCGCCGGTGTTTCGGGGCTCAGCAGAGCCCGGCGCTACGCAGCGTATTATAGGCCTGGATGATCCCGCGCAATTTATCTTCGCTGGACCGGTCCCCGCCATTGGCATCGGGATGGAGGCGTTTGACCAGCGTCTTGTAGCGCGCCTTGATTTCCGGGCCGGTGGCCGTTTCCGGCAGATCGAGAGCGTCCAGGGCCTTGCGCTCCAGCAATTTTAGCCGCCGCCTCTCCGGTTCGGGCGCCCGTTGCGGGCGGCGGAAACCGTGATCCTCATCGAAGAAACCGAAGCCGTCATGGATCTCGGGACCGGGTTGCGGCCCTTCGCCGCGCTTCTTGGCCCAGGGATTGACGCCCATCGTCCAGGTCGGGCGATGGCCGGTGGCGGCGTCACGCTGATAGGCGCTCACCGAGTCGTCCGGCAGGCCGGCGAAATAATTGTAGGTCTTGTTGTAGTCGCGCACATGTTCCAGGCAGAAATGCCAGAACTGGCCTTCGCGATTGCGCCCCTTGGGCGCGCGAAATTCGCCGGCGTTCCGGCAACCGGCATGTTCGCATAGCCGTACGCTCGCCGGCTGGACCTCCTCGGCCCTTGGGCGCACCCGGATGCGATCAAACAAGGGCGAGTCCAGATCCATAATGACACACTATGCGAGGGTGAACACAAATGGGCAAGCACGAGCTTGGGCGCAAGAGCGTTTTGTAATTTGAACGAATCCCGTCAAATCGCAAAGACGCGTTGAACCAGAGAGTGAAAGCAGACAAGCATTCTTACCTGAAAGCGTTTTGCGCTGGGGTTAATGGAGGCGAATGCCGCTGCAGACTTTGAAATATGGGGTCTGCCGACCCGAAAAAGAAAGAGGCCGCCCAAATGGCGGCCCAAGTCTTAGGGAGGAAACGCCCAAGGAGGGCAGTGGGGGAGCGCAAAGGCGCGTCCGCCACGTCCCTAAAGTGATCCTGATCGGTTTATTTCGCAAGTGCGAAATGAAATTAATTTTCAAAACCGGCCCGAAATCGGGCCGGTGTTGTAAAAATGCGACGTTTGCGCGGCTGGCCGGCTTTTTTCAGCGGCGTGCAGGCGCTTGCAGCAATTTTTGTGCTGCAATGCCGAAGGCGATCCCGAGCGTTGCCCACAGCACGGCGTGGATGCCGAGAGAGGCGATGCGGAACTTCCATAGCACCGTGGCCGAGAAGTCCGCCGGGATGTCGTTGACCGACGGCAGGATCTGCATGGCGACCACCATCACGACGAGATAGGCCGCCGCTGCCACCAGGTTGGCGTTCCAGCGGCCGAAGCTGGCGGCGAGCCGGTTCGCGGTACCCAGGGCCGCCGCCATCGTCACGATCGATAGCAGAATCAGGCCGAAATAGAAGGCGGTGCGCAGGCCGATGGTGTCGGGATTGCCGACCGCCGGCGGATTGGCGGGATATTTGATCTGCGGCACCACCATGATGGCGGCAAAGCCGATGACGGCGATCAATCCGGCGGTCGCGCGCGGGCTAAGGCTGCCGATCCGCCCCTGCGCGAAGGCAAAGATCAGGGCAAAGATGCCGCCGAGGGCCGCGCCATAGACGACCATGCCGGTGACGAGCCCATAGCTTGACTGGACCGGACGGCTGACCGGCTCTTCCTCATGGTCGTGGGCCGTGGTCGTCTGCGCCGCACCGGCAGCGGTACTCGCAGCGGGCGCCGGCGCCGACGCGTGGCTTTCCTCGAAAGCGATGGCAGCGTCGACCTGAGGCTCGCCGAAGACCCAGGCGAAGCCAGACGCAAGCAGTCCGGCCAGGATGCCGATCAGCATCCCCCGGATCAAAAGCGATCTAACCATGTCGTGTGCCTATGCGCCCTAGTGGCAGGGGAAGCCGAGCAGATGGCGGGCGTCATGCACGAATTCGTGGATGTAGACGCCGGGAACGAGCGAGGTCGCGCCCTGTTCGGCGCCGACGAAATAGATGGCGAGCACAGCCAGCAACACGGTGAAGAGAGCCCAGGGCAGAATCTCCCGAACCGGGATGGCGATCGGCTGCTGGGCGACGGGTGCCAGAGTTGCGGTGGTCATGAAAAGCTCCTTGGGATTACGCGTCCCGTTACGAGTCATGCTGCCTTGGAAGAGGTCTGACTTCCGGACGGCGCCGAGCGCCGCCGTTCACAGTGGCGCGACCGTGCCGGAATTCCACCGGCTTCCCACCCTTGGCAAAGCTCTTCCATAAGAGCCCAAGTCACGGATATGTCAATATTCTGGAAACGACATTAAGCGTGGTCCCGAATGGTTGCGCGACTTTTCGGGAGAGATCATGCTTCCCAAGTCTCGGGGAATGCCGTCATGACGCCACGCCTGATCCTGCTGTGCCACGGGGCGACGCCTGCGCTGCGCGCGGCGGGCTTCCCGCTCGACGAGGCGCTCGATGCGCGGGGAATGGCGGCGGCCCGCGATCTGGAAGGGCGTTTCGCCAAGGCGACCCGCATCCTGAGCAGTCCGGCGCTGCGGGCCCGCCAGACGGCGCAGGCCCTCGGCCTCGAGCCCGAGATCGACGAGGCCCTGCGCGAATGCGATCATGGCCGCTGGGCCGGGCTCGGCCTGGAGGCGGTAGCCGCCGCCGAACCGGAGGCGCTCGGGGCATGGCTGACCGATCCGAAGGCCTGCCCGCATGGCGGCGAGAGCATTGCCGCCTTGATTGCGCGGGTCGGCGCCTGGCTCGATGGCGGGCGATTCGAGGGATACACGCTGGCCGTCACCCACGCCTCGGTGCTGCGCGCGGCGATCGTTCATGCCCTCGGCACCGAGCCTTCCTCTTTCTGGCGTATCGAAGCCGGTCCGCTGGCCACCGCCGATCTCAGGCCCTCCAGACGCGGTTGGTCGCTGCGCCTCGGGGCATAGAACGACCCGGCAGAGCTCCTCCTGCTTTTTCGTCATTGGCATGTCGCCGGGCCTTTTGTAGACACGGCTCTCACGGGTTTGTCGCCCAAACAGGATTGATGTCATGCGCGTTGCAATGATCGGTACGGGTTATGTCGGCCTGGTGACGGGGGCCTGCCTTGCCGATTTCGGCCATGTCGTCACCTGCGTCGACAAGGATCCGGCCAAGATCGAAGGCCTGCTGGCCGGCCGTATGCCGATCTACGAGCCCGGTCTCGACGATTTGGTGGCCCGCAATGTGCGCGAGAAGCGCCTGTCCTTCACCACCGAGCTTGCCCCCGCCGTCCGCGATGCGGCCGTGGTATTCCTGGCCGTCGGTACGCCCTCGCGCCGCGGCGACGGCCATGCGGATCTGTCCTATGTCTATGGCGCTGTCAGGGAGATCGCCGCGGCGGTCGAAGGCTTTACGGTGGTGGTCACCAAGTCGACCGTGCCGGTCGGCACCGGCGACGAGGTCGAGCGTCTGATCCGCGAGGTCCGGCCCGACGCCGACGTCAGCGTGGTCTCGAACCCCGAATTCCTGCGCGAGGGTGCGGCGATCGAGGATTTCAAGCGCCCCGACCGCATCGTGGTCGGCACGGATGAGCAGCGTGCCCGGGAGGTGATGGCCGAGGTCTATCGCCCGCTCCATCTCAACCAGGGTCCGCTGCTGTTCACGGCGCGGCGCACCTCCGAACTGATCAAATATGCCGCCAACGCCTTCCTGGCGACCAAGGTCACCTTCATCAACGAAATCGCCGATTTGTGCGAGAAGGCCGGCGCCAATGTGCAGGAGGTGGCGCGCGGCATCGGCCTCGACAACCGCATAGGCTCCAAATTCCTGCATGCCGGGCCGGGTTTCGGCGGCTCCTGCTTTCCCAAGGATACACTGGCGCTACTGCGCACCGGCCAGGAATACGGCGTGCCTCTGCGCATCGTGGAATCGGTGGTCGGCGTCAACGATGCCCGCAAGGCCGCGATGGCGCGCCGCGTCATCGCGGCCCTCGACGGCAACATCGCCGGCAAGACGGTGGCTTTGCTCGGCCTCGCCTTCAAGCCGAACACCGACGACATGCGCGACAGCCCTTCGATCCCCATCGTTCTGGCGTTGCAGGACAAAGGCGCGAAGGTGCGGGCCTATGACCCCCAGGCGATGGAGGAGGCCCAAAAGATCCTGAGCGATGTCGACTATCGCTCCAGCGCCTATGACTGCCTCGACGGCGCCGATGTCGGCGTGATCGTCACCGAATGGGACGAGTTCCGGGCGCTGGACCTCGATCGGGTCAAGCGCCTGCTGATGCAACCGGTGATCGTGGATCTGCGGAATATCTACAGGCTCGACGACATGAAGCGGCATGGCTTCCGCTACGAGAGCATCGGGCGCGAGGGAACGGCGCCCTGAGCCATGGCGGGAGCGGCCAGGCACAGGATTGGAGTGTCGATCTTCAGATCGACGGTCTTGGAAATGCCACCGGCTTGGGCAATGATAGCCGGCAGCGAGCTTTGACCGACCCAGGCAATCGCTTCCGCCAAGCGCAGGCGACAGAAATGACGCGCCTGTTGCGGATATGCACCAAGTCCCAACTCACGGTTGCAGGGCGCCGATCTTGATTGGATCAAAGCGCTAAGAATTATCATACTATAGAATTCACACGGCGATTCGACCGCGATTCCGGCCGGTGGAGCGCTGAACAGGATCTCCGAACCTGCCCTGGCGGCGCAGGCTGGGAAATCCTGCAGGATTTCCAGACGCCAGCTGCAGTGCCCGCGACAAGGTCATAGGCCGCGCGGGCGGCTTGGCTGAGGCGCTTTGCTTGCGAGGATGTTCATGTCGAGGTTGCGTCGCAAATTGAGTCGGCTGGCCGCCGGCGTGCTGGTATTGACGGCCGTCGAGGGGGCGGCCAGCGCGTTCGCCCAGCAGATGCCGGCCATGCCGGTCACGGTGGCCAATCCCGTCAAACGCAAGATTACCGAAGCGCTGGAATTCACCGGGCGGTTTCAGGCCTGGCCCCAGGTGAACATCACCTCGCGGGTTACCGGCTATCTCGACAAGTCGAGCTTCGTGGAGGGTTCCCTCGTCAAGGAGGGCGATGTGCTGTTCGCGATCGATCCGCGTCCGTTCCAGGCCGCGGTCGACCAAGCGGCCGCCCAGGTGAAGATCACGCAGACCCGGATCGACCTGACCAAGGCCAATCTGGCGCGCGCCGAGGCGCTGAAGAAGAGCGGCAACGTCACCGACGCCACCTACCAGGCCAACCTCCAGGCCTATCAGGAAGCGGCCGCCTCGATCGATTCGGCCAATGCGGCGCTGGCGACCGCCAAGCTCGACCTCAATTACGCCACCATCGCCGCGCCGATCTCGGGCAGGATCACCCGACAGCTCGTCTCGCGCGGCAATCTCGTGGTGGCCAACTCGGCCTCGCCCTTGGCGTCGATCGTCGCCGTCGACCCGATCTTTTTCTACTTCGATCTCGACGAGGCGAGCTATCTTGCCTATCAGCGCGCCTCCAAGGGCAAGCTGGATAGCGGCGGTAAGGATCCCACGCTGAAGGTCGAGATCGGCCTGTCGGACGAGAAGGGGTTCTCCCACAAGGGCACGCTCGACTATATCGCGCCTCAGGTCGACGCGCAGACCGGCACCGTCACGGCCCGCGCCAAGGTCGACAATCCCGATGGCTTCCTCACGTCGGGCCTGTTCGGGCGCATCCGCATCACCATCGGCGAGCCCTATGAGGCGCTGGTCGTGCCGGATGTGGCGGTGAGCCAGTCGGCACAGGGACGCACCGTCATCGTGGTCGGCGCCGACAAGATCGCCAATCCGCGCGTGGTGGAACTGGGCCCGAAATTCGGCAGCTTCCGCGTGATCAAGTCGGGCCTCAAGCCGGAGGACCAGGTGCTGATCAATGGCCAGATGCGCGCCCGCCCCGGCGGCGAGGTCGTGCCGCAACCCACCAAGCTGGACGTGCCTGAGACGCTCGTTCCCGACCCGAACTGATCGGGAGCGCAGCCCATGAAATTCGGCCATTTCTTCGTCGACCGCCCGATCTTTGCCGCCGTCGTCTCGATCGTCACGGTGGTGATCGGGCTCGTCTCCTATGTCGGCCTGCCGATCGCGCAGTTCCCGCAGATCGCCCCGCCGACCGTGGTGATCAACGCCACCTATCCCGGCGCCAACGCCCAGACCATCGCCGAGACCGTGGCCGCGCCGCTGGAGCAGTCGATCAATGGCGTGGAGGGGATGATCTACCAGACATCCCAGGCCACCAATGACGGTTCGCTGCAGATCACCGTCACCTTCGCCACCGGCACCGATCTCGACATCGCCCAGGTGCAGGTGCAGAACCGCGTCTCCTCCGCCGAGCCGCGCCTGCCGGCCGAGGTGCGCGCGCTCGGCATCACGGTCAACAAGTCCTCCTCGGACTTCCTTTTGATCGTCACGCTCTACTCGCCGGATAATTCGCTGAACGATTATGGCATCTCCGATTATGCCATCCTCAACGTCAACGACATCCTCGCCCGTGTCGACGGCGTCGGCTCCACCTTCTCCTTCGGCCTGCGCGAGCCCTCGCTGCGCGTCTGGCTCGACCCGAACCGCTTGGCCGGTTTCGACCTGACGGCGGGTGACGTCGTCCAGGCCCTGCGCGAGCAGAACGTACAGGTGTCCGGCGGCACGCTCGGCGCCCAGCCCTCGCCCAGCAACACCACCAGCGAGATCACGGTCACCACCCAGGGCCGTTTCCAGGATGCCGAGCAGTTCCGGAACGTCATCATCAAAGCGACGGACAGCCGCCTCCTCAAGCTGAAGGACGTCGCGCGTGTCGAGGTCGGCGCCAAGCAGTACAGTTCCAACCTCTATCTCGACGGCCAGCCCACCGTGGGCATCGCCGTGCTGCAGCGGCCCGGATCCAACGCGCTCGCCACCGCCGACCGCGTCAAGGCCAAGATGGACGATCTGGCCAAGGCCTTCCCGCCGGGGCTGAAATATTCCATCGTCTACAACCCCACCGAATTCGTCTCGGCCTCGATCGAAGCCGTCTATGAGACGTTCTTCGAAGCGATCGTGCTGGTGGTGATCGTCGTCTTCATCTTCCTGCAGTCCTGGCGGGCGGCGATCATTCCGATCATCGCCATTCCCGTCTCGATCATCGGCACCTTCGCGGTGATGGCGGGCCTGGGCTTCTCGCTCAACATGCTCACCCTGTTCGGGCTGATCCTGGCGGTGGGCATCGTGGTCGACGACGCCATCGTGGTGGTGGAGAATGTCGAGCGCAACATCCATGACGGCATGACGCCGAACCGGGCCGCCCATGTCACCATGGACGAGGTCGGCCGCGCCGTGATCGCCATCGCCCTGGTGCTGTGCGCGGTGTTCGTGCCCACCGCCTTCATTCCCGGCATCTCCGGCCTGTTCTACCAGCAGTTCGCGGTGACCATCGCCGCCGCAACGGTGATCTCGGCTTTCAATTCGCTGACCCTGTCGCCGGCGCTCGCCGCTCTGCTGCTCAAGCCGCACGATCCCGAGCACCGGAGCCGCTTCTTCCTGTTCCGCTGGCTCCGGGCGGCGGGCAACGGTTTCAATCGCGGCTTCGACAGGCTGTCGCGCGGCTATGGCGGCACGGTGGGCTTCGCCGCCCGGCACAAGCTGCTGTTCCTGCTGATCTATGGCGGCCTGCTCTTTGCCACCTGGCACGTCTACACCAGGGTGCCGACCGGCTTCGTGCCGGACTCCGACCAGGGCTATGCCATCGTGGTGGTGCAATTGCCCGACGGCGCTTCGCTGGAACGCACCGATGCGGTGGTGCGCAAGGCCCAGCAGATCGCGGCGGGCAGCCCGGGCGTCGCCCATGTCATCGGCGTCGCCGGTTTCTCGGGCGCGACCTTCACCGCCGCCTCCAATGCCGCCACCATCTTCGTGCCGTTCAAGCCGTTCGACGAACGCCTGAAGGAAGGATTGTCGGCGCAGGCCATCGTGGGTGAACTGCAGAAACGCGTCTTCGCCATCGAGGAAGGCTTCGTCTTCGTCATTCCGCCGCCCACCATCCAGGGGCTCGGCACCGGTGCCGGCTTCAAGATGCAGGTGCAGGATCGCGGCGGCGTCGGGCCCGAAGCGCTGATGCAGGCGGCCAATGCCCTGATCGGCAAAGCCAACCAGACGCCGGGACTCACCCAGGTCTACACCACGCTTTCCAACAACGGTCCGCAGCTCTTCGTCAATGTCGACCGCGTCAAGGCGCGCATGCTCAACGTGCCAGTTGGCAGTATCTTCGAGGCGCTGCAGGTCTATGTCGGTTCGGCCTATGTCAACGACTTCACCCGCCTGGGGCGTGCCTTCCAGGTGAATGCCCAGGCCGAGGGCCGCGATCGCCTCAACAAGGAGGATCTCTCCCGCCTCAAGGTGCGCAGCAGCACCGGCGCCCTGGTGCCGCTCGGCTCGCTGATCTCCTTCGAGGAACGCACCGGCCCGGATACGGTGATGCGCCACAACCTCTATCCGGCCGTCTATATCAGCGGCTCGGGCCTGCCCGGCGTGTCCTCCACCACGGCGCTCGACTTGATGGAGAAGGCGGCCGCCGAGGTATTGCCGCCGGGCGTCGGTTTCGAATGGACCGAGATCGCCTTCCAGGAGCGCTCGGTGGGCAACACGATCTATTTCGTGTTCGGCATCGCCGTGCTGTTCGTCTTCCTGTTCCTCGCCGCCCAGTATGAAAGCTGGTCGCTGCCGCTCGCCATCATCCTGATCGTGCCGCTGTCCATTTTGGCGGCGCTGCTCGGGGGCATGGCGCGCGGCCTGCCGATCTTCGGCGGGTGGTGGTTCAAGGTGATGGACAACAACATCATGACGCAGATTTCCTTCGTCATGCTGATCGGCCTCGCCGCCAAGAACGCCATCCTGATCGTCGAGTTCGCGCGCCAGCGCGAGGACCATGGCGACACGCCCTGGCAAGCCGTGGTCGAAGCCTGCCGGCTGCGCCTGCGCCCGATCCTGATGACCTCCTTCGCCTTCATTCTCGGCGCGGTGCCGCTGATGATCGCCACGGGGCCGGGCTCGGAACTGCGCCAGGCGATCGGCACGGCCGTCGTCTTCGGCATGAGCGGGGTGACCTTTCTCGGCCTCTTCCTCACACCGGTTTTCTACGTCACCATCCGCCTCATCGTGCGCAAGCTCTTCCGCGAGAAGCCCAAGCCCTCGACGGTGACGCCTGCGACGATGAACGAGCCGGAAGGCAGCTAAGAGGGTAAGTTGGTGGCGTTCGAATGCAATCAAAGGGGCTTTCGCCGCCCCTTTGATTGACTCGTCGCACGGTTTTGCTCATTCTCAGCCGCACGGAACGGTTCGGCGGCATCGCCGCGGCCCGTTCTGACGATACTCAGATGTACGTGGGCCCCGGCAGCTTTGCCGCACCGGGGCAGTTCATCCGGCCTGGGTCTCGATGGTGGAAGATTTGCGCCAGCGTCGCCCAGACGTGTGGTGGCGTGCGCTTTGCGCGCGTGATCTTTGCCATTGGGACTTCCAAGTGTTGCGCCTCCTCGGAGGTGCCGAGGTCGCGGTGAACAGGATGGATGACAAGCCCTTCATAGCCCTTCGCCTGGTCGGCATTCCCCATCTCACGGTGACGGGAGAGGGGGTGTTTCCCGCCAAGGGTTATGTATTGGTCGCCATGCTGCTGCTGGCCGGCAACCGGCGCATGAGCCGCCAGGCTGTCGCTGCCCTGCTCTGGGACGATGCCCCCGAGGAAAAGGCCCTCACCAATCTGCGCCAGCTTCTCGTCCGCATCCATCGGACATGGCCCTATGCCGATCCGCTGGTGGAGACCAGCGGTCCTCATCTGGCGGCCGGCCCCGGTGCGGACCGTACCGATCTCCACACGATCCTGCGTCTGGCGAAGTCGGGCGTGTTGGCCGAGCGGGTACAGGCTGTCCTGCTCGCCAAGGGCGATTTTCTCGACAGCATCGATTCCGGCGGAACCGAATTGTCGCAGTGGTTCCGCAGCGAGCGCGAACGCTTCCGCCGCATCGTGCTGACTCTGGCCTCCGAGGTCCTGGTCGAGATGACCCGCTATGGCCGCGCGCCCGAGCGGGAAATCGATCTGATCGGCGAGGTGATGCTCACGCTCGAGCCGGAACGGGAGGAGAGCTACCGCGCCCTCATCGAAGCCTATGGCCGCAACGGCAATATCCCGGCGGTGCACCGGGTCCACGCCGGCCTGACCGACATGCTCCATCGCGAATTCGGAGCGGAGCCCCGGCCCCAGACCCTGGCCACCTTGCGCCGTGTCCTCGCCAGCGCGCCGCAGCCGCGCGTCCAGGTGACCGGAGAGGCATCCCATGCGGTCGACGAGCGGCCGGTCCTGGCGAGTTCTGCCGCGTCTCGCCTGCCTGGCTTGCCGCGCGTGGCGCTGTTTCCGCCGCGCCCGATACCGGGCCGCACGCTCGATCCCCTGCACCGGGCCCTGATCGAGGACGTCGCCAACGACCTGTCGCGCCACCGCACCTTTGCCGTGCTGGCTCCGCATAGCAGCTTCCATGTCGCCGATACGGGCGAGAGCAGGCGTTTCGCCAGCTTGCGCAGCGCCTATCTGATCACCGGCTTCATGGTGCCGGCGAGCGAGCGCATGGCGCTCCGGCTGACGCGCCAGCCGGACGAGGAGATCGTCTGGGCTGCCGAGTATCTGGTATCCCCCGAGCGGCTGGCACTTTCCTTCCGGTTGATCACCCGGCAGATCGCCGCCACCCTCGCCAACGAGATCGAGCGCGACCAGCTCGATCGCGCCCGCGCCGACCCCAAGCCCGCCGCCTATTGCCATTATCTCGAAGGACAGGCCCGGCTGCACAGCTTCGACCTTGCGCGCCTGCGCCGGGCGCGCGCCGAGTTCAAGCTGGCCACCGAGGAGGACGGGGATTTCGCGCCCTCGCGCGCCCGCATCGCCCAGACCCTGCAGCTCGAATGGCTGATGCTGGGCGGAACCGATCCGTCCCTGCTCAACCAGGCCCGGGCGGAAGCGGATCTGGCGATGAAGATCGATCCCGGCCACGGCACCGGCCACTGGATGTCGGCGGTGGTGGCGCTCTATCAGCATGATTTCGACTATACCGCCGAGAAATTCATGGAAGCGGAGGTTCTCAATCCGCATTCGGCCGATCTCCTGGTCCATCATGCCGATGCGCTCTCCCATCTCGGTGAACCGGAACTGGGCTGGGAGCGTTTCCAGCGGGCCCTGGAACTCAATCCTTTCCCGCCGGACTATTATTGGTGGTTCGGCGCCAGCATCGCCATCCGCCGCCGGCGCTTCGAGGAGGCGATCGAACTGTGTGCCCGGATGGAGAACGACGAATCGGCCATCCGGGTGCTGGCCATGTGCCATGGCTTCGTCGGCGATACCGCGATGGCCCGCCATTACGGGCGGCGGGTCATGGACACCTATCCGGGCATGACCGCCCTGGATCTGGCCAGCCTGGCACCGGATCGCCGCCGGGAGGATATCGAGTTCTGCGCCCAGGGCCTGCGTCTGGCGGGACTTTCCTGAAGAAGGGCCGGCTGCGTGATCGGGATCCAAGAAGAGGCTGGCCGGCTGGCCATGTGCCTGTAGTTTCGAGCGATTACCTTCCTTAAATGTATTCTCGTAGCGCGATGCTCGATATTTTCTTGCGTCGGGCTCTGTTCAATTGCTTTATTTTGAAAGTTGAAATGTATTCGTTTTTTAATTTCCAAGATTATCCGCGGGATTGGATATGTTGATGTCAGATGGCCCTATCGTCATCATTTCATGAATCAGCTTCTTCGTGGCAGGCGATGTGATATTCATGATTCCGTTTCTGCGTGACTCGGGCGTGAAGTCTGGTCCTGAAATAGATTGGACTTGTTGACTTGGACATGTTCGACGAACAAGTAGTAGATGCGGCGCATATGTCGAGCCTGACCTGAAGGTTCTCGTCTCGAGCCACGAGATTTGTGATGAGAACGACAGGATATCTGGCAAGTGGTGGCAGCATGCAGGGAATGCTGGGCCAGACTCCCCAGGCGAGGATAGTCGAATGGACTCCAACGGCAACATTGTTCTTCATCTGGTAGGCGTACCGCATGTAGCCAAACCGATGAAGGGCGTGTTCCCGGCCAAGGGATATGTTCTCGCTGCGATGCTGTTGCTTTGCGGGGGCCGGCGAATGAGCCGGCAGACCATTGCCGCCTTGCTGTGGGACGATGCTCCCGAAGAGAAAGCCCTCACCAATCTCCGGCAATTGCTGGCCCGCATCAACAGGTTCTGGCCCCTGGACCAGCCCCTGATCGAGGCGGAGGGCTCCAATCTGATGGTCGGACCCGGGGGGCGGTACAGCGACCTCGCTCAGATCATGACGCGCCGCAAGTCCCAGGTCCTGGCAGAGCGCGTGGCTGCTGTCCGGCTGGTGAGGGGAGATCTGCTCGATACGCTCGACACCGGCGGGCCCGAGCTGTCGCAATGGTTCCGCAGCGAGCGCGAGCGCTTTCGCCGCCAGGTCCTGGGGCTGGCGGGCGAGGTGCTCATGGAGATGACGCAGTTCGCCCGCGCCAAGAAGAGCGATATCGACGAGATCGGCGAGCGCATGCTGGCGCTGGAGCCGGAGCGGGAGGAGAGTTTCCGCGCGCTGATCGAGGCTTACGGCCGGATCGGCGATATCGAGGAGGCCGGCCGTGTCTTCGACGATCTGAAAAAGATGTTGCGCGAGGAATTCGGCATCGAGCCGAGGCCGGAAACGGCGGCCACCATGCGGCGTATCCTGGCGAATGCGCCCCGCCCCCGGCTGCAGGTCGTCTCCGAGACAGAGGTTTCGGCGGTGCGCGATCAGGCGGCCCGGCCGCCGGCCTTGCGCAATCTGGCGGGGCTGCCGCGTGTCTCCCTGTTCCCGCCCCAGCCGCGGCCGGGCGAGACCCTGCATCCCCTCTATCGCATGCTGATCGAGGATGTCGCCAACAGCCTGTCGCGGCATGCCACCTTCGCGGTGACGGCCCCCCATAGCAGTTTCGACGTGGCCGATAGCGGGGATCGGGAGAGGCTGGCCGCCTTGCGCTCAGGCTATCTCGTCACCGGCTTTCTGGTGCCCGGGAGCCAGAAGATGGCCTTGCGGCTGACGAGAAATCCCGGCGACGAGATCATCTGGGCGACGGAATACCAGGTGGAACTGGAGAATCTGGCGGTTGCTTTCCGCATGATCTCGCATCGGATCGCGGCGACGCTGGCGAGCGAGATCGAGCGGGACCAGCTCGAACGCCTGCGGGCCGATCCCAAGCCGCTCGCCTATCGGCACTATCTGGAAGGGCACCTCCTGTTCAAGAATTGCGACCTGCCGCGTCTGCGGCGCGCAAGAGTGGAGTTTCAGAAGGCGGCAGCGATAGACAAGGACTTCGCCGGCGCAAGAGGGGCGGTTTCCAACGCGCTGCAGCTGGAATGGCTCATGCTGGGGGCGAACGATCCGTCACTCCTGATGCAGGCGCGTCACGAAGCCGAGGCGGCCATCAGTATCGATGCGGGCAACAGTGTCGGCCACTGGATGTCGGCGGTGATTGCTCTGCATCAGCGCGATTACGAGAAGGCCGCCGAGCAATTCCTGGAAGCCGAGACGCTCAATCCCAATTCGGCCGACCTGCTGGAATCGCATGGCGATACCCTGGCGCATCTGGGCGATCCCGATGCGGGTTGGGAGAGGTTTCAGCGCGCGGTCGAACTCAATCCGTTCCCGCCCGACCGCTATTGGTGGGGCGGGGCCACGATCGCCTATTTTCGCGAGGACTTCGAGGGGGCGATCGACATGTGCGGCAAAATGGAGAGCGATCAGTCCGTTTTGAGGATACTCGCAATATGCCACGGCAATCTCGGCAATAAGGAAGCCGCCAAGAACTATGGGGCGAGGCTGAAGGACATGTATCCCGGGATAACCGCGGCAGACGTTGTAAAGCTCACGCCGGACAAGAAAGGAAACATGAAAGAAATCATTGTGCGTGGGCTTAGAGTGGCTGGGATAAACTAATTCGCAGGATGCTTCTTCTTAATTCCGCAATAAGAAAACTTAAAACCATAAACTTGTTCGAGAGAGGGTAGCATGGCTGGAATAAGACGAGATCGAGATCATATCTACATCATTGGCGACAGGGGCGTCGGAGTCTTCCTGATTAAGATGAGTCCCATCCGTATCGTTCGGATTCCGGACAAGGAGGTCCGTCGCTTTGGGAAAGAGAACAATTGCGACGGCTATGCGGCAGTTGCCGCCCTTTGCTGGCGGGTGATTGCCGATCATCGTGCCGCCAATGGCGATGGCAAGCCACTCGAACCTGAGAATATCGTCGGTATTGCCTCGCTCGCCGAGGCTGGCGCGGAATTGAGCAATCTGGAATTTTCCTTCGGTACGAACATGTCGGCTTCGGCGATCGAGGCCATTCGAGGCCGGAACCGGTCCCTGAAGATGGCGCTTTGCTATCTGACTCAGAGGACTGGCAACAATCTTCAGGATGCGGTCCTGCTGGATGACAGTAACGCCGATGATTTTGCCTGCTAGAGCATTTTCCCAGGGAGTTTGGCAAGTTTCGTGAGTGGGAAGTGCGCCAGGACAAAGATCTGAAGGCAAAGCGCGTTTCTGAGAGGGCGCTCTTTTCCTTAGTTGTTTTGAATTCTGATGTCGCGGTGCCGAGTTCGTGGAAGTATGAGGTGAACCTTGTATAACCCTCGCTATTTCCGGGAGGAGCGCGTCGAGGTGCTGCACGCCTTGATGCGCGATCATCCGCTGGCGACGGTCGTCACCCATGAGCGGGGGCGCCTGCAGGCCAATCACATCCCCCTGTTCCTGGTGGCCGACAAGCGGCGCAAGGGTGTGTTGCGGGGCCATATCAACCGCAACAATCATATGGCCGTCGATCACGACCCGGCCTTGGAGGTGCTGGCGATTTTCCAGGGACCGATGCACTACATCACGCCGAGCTGGTATGTCGACAAGATCGAGGGGGGCAAGGCCGTGCCGACCTGGAACTATGTCACCGTCCATGTGCATGGCCGCTTGAGATCGACTGAGAATCCGCGCTGGCTGCGTGAGCACGTCACCGCCCTGACCGATCTGGTCGAGGCCGGACGGCCTCGGCCCTGGCAGGCCGAGAGTGCGCCGCCCTCCTTCATGAAGGGACAGATCAAGGGCATTATCGGGCTGGAGATCACGATCACCAGCATCGAGGGCAAATGGAAGCTCAGCCAGAACCGGCCGGAGCCCTATCGCGGCAGCGTCGTCCAAGGCCTGACGGCGGAGGGCGATCTTGTCATGGCCGATCTCATGACTAATGCCATCAAATAGCCGGCTCAACGATTGAGGACAGCCCAGCCATGAAGCCGGCATCCGCTTTCCATCATCCGCCTCTCGCGCCCTTCGGCATCACGCGGGTGGGCGACCTGACAGAGCTTGACATTGTCGGCATTCCTGTCTGGTCGGCCGCCCGGCCCAATGCCCGCTCCATCGCCGTGAGCCAGGGCAAGGGGCTGACGCATGAGCAGGCGCGCATATCCGCGATCATGGAGGCGGTGGAGGGAGCCGTCGCCGAACAGACCAAGGCCCTGATCGCCGAATTCGGCACGGCGGAGGAGATGGCGGCCCGCGGCCGATGCCTGGTGCCGCTGGAGGGCCTCGCGCGGTTCCGGGGCGAAGCCTATGACGAGCAGACCCAGCGCGCCTGGGTGCGTGGCGTTGCCCATGGCAGCGGGAGGCCGGTCTTCGCCCCCTATGAACTCATCGGGCTCGACATGCGCGAGGCATTCCCCTGGGATCGGGATGCCTTCCATATCAGTTCGGCCGGGCTTGCCGCCGGGCCGAGTTTCGAATTCGCCGCCTTGGCCGCCTTGCTCGAACTGGTCGAGCATGATGCCACCACCTTCTCCGACGCCTTCGGTCACCTGGAAGCCACCTCGCGCCAGTTGCGCTGGCAGGCCGGCGTGCATGCGGGACTGGACGAGGCCGTCGCCAGGGTGCGCGCCGCCGGGCTGGAGCCGCGCTTCTTCGACAAGACCAACCGCCTCGGCCTGCCGGTGGTCAGCGCCGTGATCATCCGGCCAGTGGTGAGTGAAGCGGGCGGTGGGGAGCGGTTTTCCGGGGGCGAGGCCTGCCGGCTCGATGCCGGAGCCGCTGCCCTGGCAGCCTTGCTGGAGGCGGTGCAATCGCGGCTCACCACTATTGGCGGGGTCCGCGACGATCTCGACCCGGATTTCTACGAGACAATGGACGATGTCCTGCCCATGCCGGATCCGGCAGCGCCTTGCCTGGCCGAATTCGCCGAGCGACATCGCCGGCCGCCCCTGCTGCATGCGGGAGAGCGGATGCATGCGGCGCAACTCGATGCTGTCGCAGCCAAGCTCGCGGAGGCGGGGCATACCGACATTTTTCTTTTCGATCTCCCAGGGCCGGTCGCGGGTGTGCATGTGGTGCGCGCCTTGGTGCCGGGCCTCAAGACTTTCGTGGAGGACGGCGTGTCCGATATCGGCCTGGAGGATCTGACCGGAGCGATGGGGTGGCGGTGACGCCGGGGCGCAACGGCGCAGGCGCGAAGCGGGAACGGAAGACAGCCCGTCCTTGGCCCGCTGATCGGATCGAAGGAGGTTCGAAAATCGCGAATTGCTGCAATTCACCGGTGGCAGGCAGTATGTTTCCACGAAATCTCCAGCGGAGATTTACAAAAGCCTTATTGCTTCAGTGTACTGATTTTATTTCTGCGTGAAAATTTTTTGTACTATTCAAATTTACGTGGGAAAAATTTTATTTAGATCAAGAATTTTTCAAATTAAATTGCATCTTACGTAAAGATTTTTGAACATAATTACTGTTATGTTCTTTGATTGCGCGGCGGTGGGTGTGACGCCGGTGTGACTTGAGGCGGGAGTTTCCGGCCAATTCATTGACTTGAATGGATTTTGTAACAAAGTGACGCCACGGTTCACGAACTTGGCGATGCTCGCGCGAGCTTCTCACGGGCGCGGGCCGGCTTTGTTCGGATCGATAGTGCCAGGCCTTATTGGGGAGCGGGCGCAGTTCTCGTCCGTCAACCATGCAAAGGGAGCTGGGATCGACGAATGGATGCTGAGCGGGACATGATCGTTCATCTGGTCGGCGTGCCTCACATGGCCAAGCCGACCGAAGGGGTATTTCCGGCCAAGGGCTATATTCTCATCGCCATGCTGCTGCTCGCCGGCAGCGGCCGCATGAGCCGGCAGGCGGTGGCGGCCCTGCTTTGGGATGATGCGCCCGAGGAGAAGGCGCTGACCAATCTGCGTCAGTTGCTGGTGCGCATTCACAGGTGCTGGCCCTATGAGGAGCCCCTTGTCGAAACCAGCGGTTCCCATCTGGTGGCCGGGCCCAGTGCGCGTCGCTCGGATCTGGCGACCATTCTGGCCCTGCAGAAATCGGCCGTGCTCGCCGAACGGGTCCAGGCGGTCCTGCTGGCCAAAGGCGATTTGCTCGACACCATCGATACCGGCGGCGGCGAACTGGCGCAGTGGTTCCGCGGCGAGCGGGAGCGCTTCCGTCGCCTCGTGCTGACATTGGGAGCCGACGTTCTCCTGGAGATGACCCGCTTCGGGCGCGCGCCCGAGCGTGAGATCGATATCATTGGCGAACGCATGCTGGCGCTGGAGCCGGAGCGCGAGGAAAGCTTCCGGGCGCTGATCGAAGCCTATGGGCGGAACGGCAATATCGATGCGGTCAACCGCACCTTTGATGCACTCACGAATATGTTGCGCCGAGAATTCGGTAGCGACCCACGCCCGGAGACTTTGGCAATAATTCGACGTATTGCAGCAAGCATTCCCCGGCCGAGACCGGAATTGATATTCAGCGATCAGGACAGCCTACAAGGGCCGCCGGCGTCTGAAGTATCAGCGGTTCGCAGCCTCGCTGGGTTGCCGCGCGTAGCATTGTTCCCTCCTATGACGGTGTTGGGGAACCAACTGCACGTACTCCATAGGGCCTTGATTGAAGACGTAGCGAATAATCTATCAAGACACCGTACCTTTGCCGTCATTGCACCTTACTCGAGTTTTGAAGTTGCTGACGCGACTGAAGAAGAGCGTGCAACAAGGCTGAAGGTCCAATATGCGATATCGGGATATATTCTTCCCGGTGTTGATCAGCTCGCGCTCCGGCTTACACGCCATCCGGGAGCAGAGATCATTTGGGCGGCTGAATATGACGTATCAGTCCAGCGTATGCCTGTGACTTTCCGCTTGGTTTCACGGCAAATCGCCTCGACTCTTGCTCAAGAGATCGAACGCGATCAATTGGATCGTGTAAGAGCCGATCCGAAACCAATGGCCTATCGGCACTACTTGGAAGGGCAGATCAAACTACAAAACTTCGATCTCGCGAGACTTCGGAAGGCAAGGTCTGACTTCAAACAGGCACTCCAGATCGATAAGAGCTTCGCTCCGGCACATGCGAGGATTGCACAAACGCTGTACAATGAATGGCTCATGCTAGGGGGAACGGATCCATACATCCTTAATCAGGCCAAAGCCGAGGCGAATTCTGCAATATCCATCGATTCGGGTGGAGGCATGGGGCACTGGGTGGATGCCGTCGTTGCCCTTCATCAACGCGATTTCGACCATTCCATGGAGAGGTTCCGAGAAGCCGAAGCGCTAAATCCTCATTCCGCCGACATGCTGGTCCTTTACGGAGATGCTTTGTCGCATATGGGGGAGGCGGATGCAGGATGGGAGCGTTTTCAGCTTTCGCTGGCACTCAATCCATTTCCGCCCGACTTTTACTGGTGGTGTGGGGCTACGATTGCTTGCCGGCAACAGAATTTCACGACTGCAATCGACCTTTGCAAGAATATGAGCAGTGACGAATCCGTATTAAGAATTTTAGCAAGCTGCCATGGCTTGTTGGGCAATGTTGCAACCGCCAAACAGTATGGCAGGCGCTTGGCGGAAATGTATCCCGGCATGACAGCGTTGGATATGGCGAGATTGGCGCCTGACAAGCGGCAGGAGGATGTCGCCATGATGGAAAGAGGACTAAGAACAGCAGGCCTCAGCTGACTGTAATCCTTATTTTCGCGTTTGTGTTTGCTGCTGTTTCGATTGTCCCAAGTGGAGGAAATGGAATGTCGGGAGAGAAACTATACATAATCGGGGATAGAGGCGCGGGGGTTATTCTCCTGAAAACCAACCCGCTACGGGTCGTCGAGGTAAGTGATGATGAGATCACCAGATATAGCAAGGCGATCGGTGAGGATGGCTATGCGAAAGTAGCTGCTTCTCTCTGGCGCCTGGTTTCCGACATTAAGAGTGGACAGGAGTCCGGAGGGGGCGTCGACGCTACGAGAGCTGTTGGTGTGCAGTCGCTCGTTGAGTCCGGCATACAGCTTACCGACGTCGATTTCGTGTTTGCTGCCAGAGCCGGTGTTGCCGCAACCCGGCGGCAGGCCATTCCGCAGGGTGCAAGGACAGAGCAGGGACAAGGCTCTCCACAATCTCAGCAGGCCCAGCAGGGGGTGGCAGTACCGGAGTCTCAACAAGCCCAGCAGGGGCTTGCGATGCCGGAATCGCAGCAGGCTCATCAGGGACAGGACGCTCCGGAGGCTCAGCAAGGCCTTGCCGTACCAGAGTCGCAGCAAGCTCAGCAGGGCCATGATGCACCCCAAGCCCTGAATGCTCATCAGGGGCAACAGGGCCATCAGGGGGTCTATCCCCCGCTTCAGAATGCACTTAAAGAATTGTTCGGCGATGCCGGAACTGACCTGAAAAGAGCAGTGCTGTCGGACGAACCCAATAAGTGATGTTGAAACTCGATTGGGAATTGGACTCTCCTCAACAAGCGGAATCGACGGTGCTCGAGGAGGGAGCCGCCGATCCACCACAACTGCCTATTCCTGCGTTGCTGAAAGCTTTCGGCATTAGCCGTATCGGCGATCTGACGGAGCTCGACGTCATCGGCGTGCCGGTCTGGTTCGCGGTGCGGCCAAATTCGCGTACCCTTGCCGTTAGCCAAGGCAAAGGATTGAGCCACGAACAGGCGCGCATCTCTGCGATCATGGAATCGGTCGAGAGTTCGGTCGCTGAGCAGACCCGTGAATTGATCTCGGCATTCGGCAGTATCGCAGAAATGCGTGAGCGCGGTTTCTTCTTGGTCCCTTTGGAGCGTATCGATCGCTGCCGGGGCAATGCGTTTTCGCTAAATGTTCAACGCGCGTGGGTCCCAGGTATCGAGTATCTCACCTCGCGACCAACCCATGCCCCTTATGAACTCATTGGCCTGGACTTGAGGACGACATTTCCTTGGGATCATGTGAGCTTTCACATGAGCTCGACCGGATTGGCAGCGGGACCCTCCTTCGAGTTCGCGGCATTATCGGCGCTGCTGGAAATCATTGAACGCGATGCAACGGCGCTCAATGAACTTTTTGGTATTAGGAAGGTATTCGCTCAGCCAATTCAATGGCAGAGAAACATAAATCAGAGCCTTGATGTCGTGATGGATAGGCTCCACGCGGCCAATTTGGATGCTCGCCTCTACAAGGTCGTAAGCAAGGTGGGCCTGCCAGTCGTCACAGCGACGATCACCCGCCCCGTTCTCGATGAAACAGGAACCGGCGTACGGCTCTCCGGAGGGGATGCGTGCCGGATGAGCGTGGCAGAGGCGGCTCTGGCTGCACTGTTGGAAGCTATTCAATCTCGCCTGACGAATATCGCGGGCTCCCGCGACGACATGGATGCAGGCCAGTATAGATCGGTTGGAAGTCGGCTTCCGGCGCTTTCGAAGGAGGCCGTTGCTCTGTCAGATCTCTCGCGTGAAGACCACAGGGGGGCTTTTCGCACGGCTCGGGAGTGCCTTGACGCCGTAGTCGAAAAATTAGCCGATGCCGGATATCCGGAAATCTATCTGTTCGACCTTCCTACGAATATGAGCGGCGTCCATGTCGTGCGGGCGATCGTCCCGGAGATGAAGACAGCCGCCCGGGGCGGCATCATCAAATGCAAGCTCAGCGATCTCGGTATCTTTTGATCGAGTGAAACCGTCATGACCACCATCCTCTTCACCGGCCCCAGCCTTCACGGCGTCGATCCTGCTCTGCTCGAGGGCTTCACGGTGCGTCCGCCGGCGGGGTGCGGTGATGTACTGGCGGCGGCGATGACGGGGGCGGTGGCGATCGGCCTCATCGACGGCGTGTTCGATCACGCGCCCTCGGTCTGGCACAAGGAAATCCTCTACGCTCTCAGCGAGGGCATCCCCGTCTATGGCGCCGCCTCGATGGGCGCGCTGCGCGGGGCCGAATGCGCCGCCTTCGGCATGATCGGCATCGGCCGGATCTTCGAAGACTATGCCAGCGGGCGCCGTGTGGCGGATGCCGATGTCGGCGTGGCGCATGCGCCGGCCGAGTTCGGCTATGCGCCGCTCAGCCTGGCCCTGGTCGATGTCGAGGCGACGCTGGAGGCCATCGCGGGGGCCGGAGCGCTGCCGGCTGTGAGCTGCGAGGCCCTGCTGGCCGCGGCGCGGCGCATCCATTTCAAGGAGCGCACCTGGCCGGATGTCGTGGCCCTGTCGGGGCTCGCCGATGCCAACGCGGTCGAGGCGGTACTGGAGCGCCACGCCGTCAGCCAGAAACAGGCCGATGCCCTGGCCTTGCTCGCCCGCATGCGGGCCGATGCGGGCAAGCCGTTCGCCAAGCCGAATTTCACCCTGTCGCAATCGGGCTTCTTCGCCGTGCTGCGCCAGCGGGTGGAGGAGAGGCTGGAGGCGGAGGCGAACGAAGTTTGAGAGCAGCGGTCGAGATGTTTGACTCACGCGTCATTGCGAGCGTAGCGGAGCAATCCAGGTGCTGCCGCGGCCGCGTTTTCCAACTCTGGATTGCTTCGCTACGCTCGCAATGACGGTACTTGATCGGCCTTCTTGGGAGAGCTGACACGTCCTATGGAAGTGCCCTGGGTGGCGGCCGGATGAGGAGAAAACCCCCTACGCCAGCTGCCCGTGGCAGTGCTTGTACTTCTTGCCCGAGCCGCAGGGGCAGGCTTCGTTGCGGCCGACGCGGCCCCAGGTCGAAGGATCGTCGGGATTGCGGTCTTCCGGCGCCACGATGCGCTGGGCCGGGTTGTCGGCCGCGGGGAAGGGCGAGCTCAGCTGGGCCGGCGGGAAGCCGGAGCCGGCCAGGCCCGAGCCCATCTGGGCGAACTCGTCCTCGCCGGTGAGCGGGTCGATATGCTGGCCGAACATCTGCGGCAGCGCGGGCTCTTCCGGCTGCTGCATCACCTGCAGGCGGAACATGGTGCGAGTAACCTCCTCGCGCCAGCGGTTCATCAGGTCGGAGAAGAGCTGGTAGCCTTCCGACTTGTACTCGATCAGCGGGTCGCGCTGGGCCATGGCGCGGAAGCCGATGACCTGGCGCAGATGGTCGAGCGTGACGATGTGGTCGCGCCACAGATTGTCGAGTGTCTGCAGCAGGACGGCCTTCTCGACCTGGCGCGTCACCTCCTCGCCGAAGCCGGCGGCCCGCTCGGCGGCGTGCTTGTCGGCCGCCTCGGTGATGCGGTGGGTCAGCTCCTCGTCGGCGATGCCTTCTTCCTTGGCCCAGTCGGTGATCGGCAGATCGAGATTAAGCACGTCGTTCACCGATTTGTGCAGGCCTTCGGTGTCCCACTGCTCGGGATAGGCATTCTCGGGCACATGGGCGCGCACCAGCTCGTCGATGACGAGATGGCGGAAATCGGCGATGGTCTCGCCGACCGAATCCTGCGCCATCAGTTCGCGACGGTGCTCGAAGATCTCCTTGCGCTGATCGTTGAGCACATTGTCGTATTTCAGGATGTTCTTGCGGATGTCGAAATTGCGCGCCTCGACCTTCTGCTGCGCCTTTTCGAGCGCGCGGTTGATCCAGGGATGCACGATCGCCTCGTCCTCCTTGAGGCCGAGCTTCTGCAGCATGCCGTCCATGCGCTCCGACCCGAAGATGCGCATCAGGTCATCCTGCAGCGACAGGAAGAAGCGCGAATGGCCGGGATCGCCCTGGCGGCCGGAACGGCCGCGCAGCTGGTTGTCGATGCGCCGGCTTTCATGGCGCTCCGTGCCGATGATGTAGAGGCCACCGGCGGCGAGCGCCTTCTCCTTCAGCCTGGCGACCTGGTCCTTGATCCGGGCCTCCGCCGCTTCGCGCTCGCCCCCTTCGGGCAGATCGGCGAGCTCGACCTTGATGCGCATGTCGGCATTGCCGCCGAGCTGGATGTCCGTGCCGCGGCCGGCCATGTTGGTGGCGATGGTGATGGCGCCGGGCACGCCGGCCTGGCTGACGATGAAGGCTTCCTGCTCGTGGTAGCGGGCATTCAGCACGGCGAAGACCTTCTCCTCGGCCGTGCCCTGGTCGCCGTCGTAGAGCGAGGCAAAGGCGTTCGGGTCGGAGAAGTCGCGCTGCTTGTAGCCCTGGCCGACGAGATAGGCGGCCAGCGTCTCGGACTTTTCGATCGAGGTGGTGCCGACCAGGAGCGGCTGGCCGCGCTGGCGGCATTCCTCGATCAGGCGCACGATCGCCTTGTATTTCTCGTCGACCGTCCGGTAGACCTCGTCGTCGTCATCGATGCGCTGCACTGGCCGGTTGGTCGGGATCTCGATCACTTCGAGGTTGTAGATGTCCATGAACTCGTCCGCCTCGGTGGCGGCCGTGCCGGTCATGCCGGCGAGCTTGGTGTAGAGGCGGAAATAGTTCTGGAAGGTGATCGAGGCCAGGGTCTGGTTCTCGGGCTGGATCTGCACCCGCTCCTTGGCTTCGAGCGCCTGGTGCAGGCCTTCCGAATAGCGCCGGCCCGGCATCATGCGGCCGGTGAACTCGTCGATGATCACCACTTCGTTGTTGCGGACGATATAATCCTTGTCGCGGGTGAACAGCTTGTGGGCGCGCAGGGCCTGGTTGACGTGGTGGACGATGGTGACGTTGGCCGCGTCATACATCGAGCCGTCGCGCAGCATGCCCGAGCCCGCCAGCATCTGCTCGACGCGCTCGTTGCCCTTCTCGGTGAGGCTTACCGTGCGCTGCTTCTCGTCGAGCTCGTAATCGTCCTTGTCGAGCTGGGGCATCAGTGCGTCGATGGTCTGGTAGAGCTCGGGACGGTCCTCCAGCGGGCCGGAGATGATCAGCGGCGTGCGCGCCTCGTCCACCAGGATGGAGTCGACCTCGTCGACAATGGCGAAGGCGTGGCCGCGCTGCACCATCTGCGCCATGTCGTATTTCATGTTGTCGCGCAGATAGTCGAAGCCGAACTCGTTGTTGGTGCCGTAGGTGATGTCGCAGGCATAGGCGGCGTGGCGTTCCTCGTCGGTGAGGCCGTGCACGATCACGCCGGTGGTGAGGCCGAGGAAGGTATAGATGCGACCCATCCATTCGGAGTCGCGGCTGGCGAGATAGTCGTTGACGGTGACGACATGCACGCCCTTGCCGGCGAGGGCGTTGAGATAGACCGGGGCCGTTGCCACCAGGGTCTTGCCTTCGCCCGTCTTCATCTCGGCGATGGCGCCCTCATGCAGCACCATGCCGCCGATGAGCTGGGTGTCGAAATGGCGCTGGCCGAGCACGCGCTTGGCCGCTTCGCGCACGGTGGCGAACGCCGGCACCAGGATGTCGTCGAGGCTCTTTCCTGCGGCGAGCTGGGCCTTGAACTCGTCGGTGCGGGCCCGCAGGGCCTCGTCGGAGAGCGCTGCCACTTCCGGCTCGAGCGCCGCGATGGCGGCGATTTTGGGTTTGTAGGCTTTCAGCCGGCGATCATTGGAGGAGCCGAACAGTTTCTTGGCGAGCGAGCCGAACATAGAAGGCCTTCAAATCTTCGCGCCTCGCGGCGGCGTGATACCTGACCGGAGAGGGGCTCCGGCCATCGTGTCAACCCCGGCCGCGAAAGCCGGGGAACGGAAACCGGACATCGCCGGGCGACGTCCGATGTGAGGCAACCCGCTTCCAATCGCCGTGCGCTATGGCACCAGCATGGCGGCATGCTCCCGATACGGCAAGGTGGGCGCAGTCCGATGCAGCGGGAATCAGGCTGCCTTATGAAATTGTGTGAACCGACGGCTGTAACGCCGGCGCCCCGGTTCGAAGGGTTTGCCGGCCGGACTCACTTAAGTATTGGGGTTTGGGGTGTCAATCGACCTTAGGGTCTACCATACCGGTTGACCGGTGCATTTGGCTGAAAAATCCGTAATTTTTTGCCGTCACGCGGCGGTGGCCCGGTCATTCGGCCCGACGCGCCGGTCTCGTCACAGTTTTGACGACAGGCCTTCCTAAAAGGCGGGCCAGGCGCTGGCTATTCGGCGACATTGACCTTGCTTTTCTCCTGTCCTATCAGCGCTGCGAAGGCGTTCGTCCCGGGATCAGGAGCAATGCGGGCCTGTTGCCGAAACAGCGTCCGTCCGGAGCCTGACCGCTTCCGGGTCCGCCCCCGCTCTCGAGGAACCTGCCCATGATGTCACTTCGCCGCGCGCGTCCAGCCGCGACCCTGCTCGCCAGCGTTGCCTTCCTGGCCTTCGCTGCCGCGCCTTCCAACGCTGAAGACGCGGCGAAGCCCGCCGCCACTCCGGCTCCGGCAGCCCAGCCGGCACCTGCTACGCCCGCGGCGCAGGCGACCCCGACCATCAGCGTGGACGGACAGCCCATCACCCAGGACGATCTCAACGCCGTGGAGCAGGAGATCGGGCCGAGCCTGTCGCCGCAGCTCTCGCCGGCCAAACGGCAGGACATCATCATCAACGCCGCCATCAATCTGCGCGTGGCCGCCAATGCGGCCGAGCAGCAGAAGGTGCTTGATGAAGCCGAGGTGCAGAAGAAGCTCGCCTTCTACCGCCAGCGCATCCTGATCGACGCTCTCGTCGCCAAGGCCGTCAAGGAGGCCGTGACCGAGGACGCGATCAAGAAGGCCTATGACGAGCAGGTCAAGCTGATCCCCGCCCAGGACGAAGTGCATGCCCGCCACATCCTGGTGGCGAGCGAGGACGACGCCAAGAAGGTCGAAGCCCGGCTGAAGGCGGGCGAGGATTTCGCCAAGGTCGCCAAGGAAGTCTCCAAGGATCCCGGCTCGGCCGAGCAGGGCGGGGATCTGGGCTGGTTCACCAAGGACCGCATGGTAAAGGAATTCGCCGAGGCCGCCTTCGGCATGAAGCCCGGCGAGGTCTCCCAGCCGGTGAAAAGCCAGTTCGGCTATCACATCATCAAGCTCGAAGAGCGCCGCCCGCAGGCTCCGCCGGCCCTCGATCGCGTCAAGCAGCAGATCTCGGACTACCTGACCCAGAAGACGCAGCAGGAAGTCTTCGCCAAGCTGCGCGCCGCCGCCAAGATCGTGCAGCCGCCTCCGGCGCCGGCCGATCCCGCGGATGGCGGCATGCAGCTTCCCGGTACGGATGATCCGGCGCAGACCAGCCCCGCGCCGGCCACGCCCGCCCCGGCGGCTCCCGCCCAGTAAGATCCGGTGTGCCGGCCTCCAGACCGGCACTGACTTCACCGATTGTGCCGATCCCATTCCATCGATGGATCGATGGAACTGAGGAGATCGGCGCATCCCATTGAGGAACCCATGGCCAAGGCTGCTCCGCTGTCCCCGCTCGCTCCCGCTCGTTTTCCCGACTTGCCGCCGGTGGCGGGTGTCCGGATGGCAACGGCCGAAGCCGGTATCCGCTACAAGGGCCGCACCGACGTGCTGCTCGTCCTGATGGACGAGGGCACGCAGGCGGCGGGCGTTTTCACCCGCTCCAAATGCCCCTCGGCGCCGGTCGACTGGTGCCGCGCGGCACTCAAGGATGGCAGCGCCCGGGCCCTGGTGGTCAATTCCGGCAATGCCAATGCCTTCACCGGCAAGAAGGGCGCCGAGGCCGTGGCCCTTACGGCGGAACTCGCCGCCGAGGCGGCCGGCTGCCGGCCCAGCGAAGTCTATCTCGCCTCGACCGGCGTGATCGGCGAGCCGCTCGACGCCGGCAAGTTCCGGGGCGTCTTGGCCGAGACCGCCGGCCGCGTCTCGCCCGGTGCCTTCGAGGATGCCGGCCGGGCCATCATGACCACCGATACCTTCCCGAAGGGGGCGACCGCCACCGTCGATTTCGGCGGCGTGCCGGTGACGATCAACGGGATCGCCAAGGGCGCCGGCATGATCGCGCCCGACATGGCGACCATGCTCTCCTTCGTCTTCACCGATGCGCCGATCGCCGGAAACATATTGCAGGACCTGCTTTCCAGGGGCGTCGTCGACAGCTTCAACGCGGTCACCGTCGACTCCGATACCTCCACTTCCGACACGCTCCTGCTGTTCGCCACCGGCAAGGCCGGCGGCGCGCCGGTGACTGATGCGGCCGATCCGCGCTTGGCCGATTTCGCCAGGGCGCTCGACAGCGTGCTGCTCGATCTCGCCCAGCAGGTGGCGCGGGACGGCGAAGGCGCGCGCAAATTCGTCACCGTCGAGGTGCGCGGCGCCACCTCCAAGAAGGCGGCCCGGCGCATCGGCCTGTCGATCGCCAATTCGCCCCTGGTCAAGACGGCTGTGGCCGGCGAGGATGCCAATTGGGGCCGCGTGGTGATGGCCGTCGGCAAGGCCGGCGAGGAGGCCGACCGCGACCGGCTCGCCATCTGGTTCGGCGACATCCGCGTGGCCGTCGACGGCGAGCGCGACCCGTCCTATGACGAGGCCGCGGTCTCTGCCTATATGAAGGGGCAGGCGATCACCATCGCCGTCGATATCGGGCTCGGCGATGCGAGCGACCGGGTCTATACCTGCGACCTCACCAAGGAATATGTCGCCATCAACGGCGATTACCGCTCGTGACCAAACGCCTGCTTCTCGTCGCCGCCTGCGCGCTCGTCGATGCCGACGGGCGCGTGCTGATCTCGCAACGCCCCGAAGGCAAGGCCCTGGCGGGGCTCTGGGAGTTTCCGGGCGGCAAGCTCGAGCCCGGCGAACGGCCCGAGGAGACCCTCATCCGCGAGCTGCACGAGGAACTCGGCATCGAGGTGAAGGAGGAATGCCTGGCGCCGCTCACCTTCGCCAGCCACGGCTACGAGGATTTCACGCTGCTGATGCCGCTATGGATCTGCCGGCGCTGGAAAGGCACGCCGCACGGGCGCGAGGGCCAGGCGGTGAAATGGGTGCTGCCGAAGAAGCTGCGCGACTATCCCATGCCGCCCGCCGATGAACCGCTGATCCCGATGCTGATCGACATGATCCCGGCGCGGTAGGTCGATCCCGGGCGGCCGGGGCGATCAGACATCCTTCTCGCCATATTCCTTGACGCCCAGGGCATCCGCCAGCCGGGTCTTGGCCGAACCCGGTTTCAGCGGCTTCTGCTGGCCGGCAGCAGGAGCCCAGCCGGAGATCCAGATGATCTCGAAGGTGGCGCGGATGCGCCCGTCCGGGTCGGAGAAGCGCTCACCATAGATCTCGGCCATGCGCAGCATGGTGGCGCGTCGGGTGAAGGCCTTGCGGCGCTGGACCAGCATGTTGGCGGCCCCCATCGCCCTCAGATCGGCCATCAGGGCGAAGGCGTTGTCATAGCGCACGGTGAGAACGTCGCTGTCGGCGACGGGCAGGGCGAAGCCGGCCCGCTGCAGGAGGCCCCCCATGTCGCGCACATCGGCGAAGGGGGCCACGCGGGGCGAGACGCCTCCTTCCGTTTCCAGTTCGGCCTCGGAAAAGGCAGCCCGCAACTCCGTGAGCGTGGAGCCGCCGATCAGGGCGGCCAGCAGCAGTCCGTCCGGCCTGAGGGCGCGGCGGATCTGGCTCAGCATGCCCGGCAGGTCGTTGACGAACTGCAAGGCGAGGGCAGACAGCGCAAGATCGATGCTTTCGGGCTGAAGAGGCAGCACCTCGTCGCCGATGGCGACGTCCTGCCAATCGGCGGCGAGGCGCGGGCGCACCGCCTGCGCCAGCACAGGCGAGAGCGGGCCGATCTCCGCCGCCCGTTCGAACGGACGCAGTATCACGGCAAGACGGTCGGCCATGTCCTCGGCGACGTGGCGCAGCAGGAAGTCGGCGGGAGCGGCCGCGGCGCGCCGGCGGTGCAGGGCGAGCGCTTGGGGATCGAACAGGAAGGGCGTGGTCATGCCCGCTATGTAGGACATTCGGGCTTGCTTTTCATCAGCAGGATGCGCCTATCCGACTATGACGCCATGGCTGGGACCGCGGACGTCCCGTCCGCTCGGCTTTTCCTGCGAGCGTGATGGTTCCAAGAGCGGACGGGATGTCCGCGGTCCCAGCCGTGATGTTTCCTAGGCTCGATTTGAGATTTCCATGCTTCTGCCCATCGATGACCCCTTCGATCCACGCATCGAGCCGTATCGCGACATCCGCGAGCGTGACCTCAAGGGCCGGGGCGGGCGCTTCGTCATCGAGGGGGAGGTGGTGCTGCGCACGGCGCTGCTATCAGGGCGTTTCGCCATCGAATCCCTCCTGATCGCCGAGAACAGGGTGGAGCCGCTCGCCGACCTCATCGCCAAGGTACCGTCCGGAATTCCGGTCTACCGGGCCTCGCGCGGTGTTCTCGACGGCATTGCCGGCTTTCCCATGCATCGCGGCATCCTGGCCATGGGAGTGCGGGGCGAGGCGAGCACGCCCGGCGAGCTGCTCGCCGCCGCACCGGCAAACGCCCTGTTCATCGGCCTTTCGGCCATCGCCAACCACGACAATATGGGCGGTATCTTCCGCAACGCTGCTGCCTTCGGCCTCGACGGCGTGCTGATTGACGGCGCCTCCTGCGATCCGCTCTACCGCAAGGCGATCCGCGTCTCCGCCGGCGCGGCCCTGGTGACGCCCTTCGCGCAGGGCGGCGACATCGGCGACCTCTGCGATGCCTTGCTCGCCGCCGGTTTCGAGGTGCTGGCCACCAGCCCCGCAGGGCGGGAGCGCCTTGCCGAGATCGAGCCGGCAGGCCGGCAGGCCGTGCTGTTCGGCGCCGAGGGACCGGGCCTGCCCGAGCGCATCCTGAAGCGGCTGCGCACCATCCGCATCGACATGAGGGGCGGCTTCGATTCCCTCAATGTCGCCACGACGAGCGGCATCGTGCTGCATCATCTGGCCCGGTGAGACGTCCGACCGGCTCAAGAACTCTGGATTGCGAGGATGCCGATTGCGGCCAAAAGCGCCGGGAACGTGACGACGGTGCCGATCTTCAGGAACTGCCAGAAACCAACATGTATGCCCTCCCGCCGCAAAGCGTTCAGCCAGAGGATCGTGGCCAGCGATCCGGTGATCGACAGGTTGGGGCCAAGGTCAATTCCAATCAGGATCGAGCCTGACAGAGCGGGCGAGGCGTGGATCGACTGAACGACGTTTCCTGCAACCAGGCCGGCTGGAAGGTTGTTGACGAGGTTGGCGACGATGGCGGTCAGGACGCCGGCGGCAGGTGCACCGAGCTGAGGATACATGCCCGTCAGGTGGCTGACGGAGTCGGCCAGCATTTCGAGGAGGCCGCTCGTCCCGAGCGCTTCGACCACCACGAACAAGCCCGCCACCAGTGGAATGACGCTCCACGAAATGTCTTCGAGCGCTTGCGTGGGGAATTGGCGCTTGATGATCGATACGATCGACAGGGTGAGAATCCCGCCGGCGAAGGTGGGCCAACCCAGATCGAGGTGGAGCGCCGAGGCGGTGATCAGGCCGATGGCCGTCACTGTCAGCCCCAGTCCCGCCACCTTTCCGGTGAGGGAAAGGCTTGTGCCCGGCACCCGAGTAGCCAGCGTTTCGGCCGTCAACGCCGAGCGCTGGTTCCACAAAAGCGCGGCAAAGGTGATTGCAATGGCAAGCGCTGAAGGAAGTGCGAAGGTCGACAGCCAATCGGCGAGAGCGGGCATATGGCCTCCGCTGAATATCACCAGATTGGCAGGATTGGAGATCGGCAGCACAAAGCTGGCTGCGTTTGCCGTGAATGCGCAGATCAGGAGATAGGGGAGCGGATCCTTGACCTTGGCCGCTCGGCAGGCGGCATAAACGGCAGGGGTCAGAACGACGGCGGTTGCGTCGTTCGACATGAAGATCGTCACCAGAACGCCGACCAGATAGGTCAGGGTGAACAGCTTGAACGGGGAGCCTTTCGCATGGTTGGTGGCTATCAGGGCCAGCCAATCGAACAGGCCTTCCTGTCGTGCCAACTCGGCGATCAGCATCATGCCGATCAAGAACAGATAGACGTCCAGGCCCTTGGCGATGCCCGCCCACGCGTCGAGCAGGGGGATGGCGCCTGCGCCGGTCAGCAGCACTGCCGCCAGGACGGCCCAGACCGCCTCTGGCCACCTGAAGGGGCGGATCAGCAACGTCAACGCCGTCAGGGTTGCAACGGAAAGGCTGAGAATCGGGGCAGAAACTTGAAAGACCATGGGGACTGTGTGGGGGCTCCGGGGGCGCACGAAAGCGATTGCATTTCACCCGCCTCTTCGATCGTATATGTGCTGAACATCGAGGGGGCTAGAGCAAAACGCGTTTAAGCGTGACGCTTATTTGCTCTCAATCTTAGGTTCGACGCGTCTTTGCGATTCGAGGTGATTCCGTCAAATCGCAAAACGCGCTCGCGGAAATCGCCGCGTCATGCCCGCCGGGTGCTCGGCATGGCGTGTCGTTGAAAAGACCTGATCGCGGGAGCATTCGTGACGTCCTCTCCACCCTCCGAGTTTCGTCGCTCCCTCATCGCCCTGTCGATCTTGAACTTCTTCCTTGCCGATGCCCGCGATGGCTTGGGGCCCTTTCTCGACGGTTTCCTTGCAACCCGTGGCTGGGAGCCGTTCACGCTTGGCGTGATAGCGACGATCGGGGGTGTGCTGGCAATGCTGACCACGCCTGTGTTCGGCGCACTCGTCGATGCCTCGCCCTACAAGCGGACACTGATCATCCTGCCCGTCACCTTTGTGACGATGATGGCTCTGTGGACACTGGCGAGCCCCAATGGCCTTTCCGTCTTCGGGGGACAGTCCGCAACGGCCATCGTCGGCGCTGTCATCGGTCCCGCGCTCATGGGCCTGACGCTTGGGCTTGTCGGCGAAGCGCGCTTTTCCCGCCAGGTATCCCGAAACGAATTCTGGAACCACACGGGGAATGTTGCCTCCCTGGCGGCGATCTATGCGGGAACGCTCCTGTTCGGCCTCCACGGCGTGGTAGGGCTCATGCTGTTTGCCGCCCTTGCCACGATTGCGGCGACGCTCGCCATCGAGCCGAAATTGATCGACCATCAAGTTGCACGCGGGCTGGTGCACCACGAGGAAGCGGAGGTCCCTTCCGGATTTTCAGTGCTGGCCGGCAGCAAGGGGCTGATCTTGCTCAGCCTGGTGCTGATGATCTTTCATTTTGGCAACGCTCCCATCAGCCGCCTGATCGCCCAGGCTTTCTCCATTCAGCTCGGCACTCCTTTCAGGACCACCGCGATCACGACGGGCGTTTCCCAGCTGTCGATGATCGGCATGGCGCTGATGGCGCCCTGGCTGATCGGACGGTTCGGCCTTGCCGCCATATTCGTCGTTGCCCTGGCAGCCTTGCCGATCCGCGGCGCGATCGCGGGGACCTTCTCGTCCTTTGCCTTCATCTTCCCCGTGCAAATTCTGGATGGCGTGGGAGCCGGCCTGATCGGTATTGTCACGCCCATCGCCGCCGAGCGCATTCTCTCTGGTAGCGGCCGCTTCAATGTCGGGCTTGCCGCCGTCATGACCGTGCAGGGTATCGGGGCCTCGTTGAGCAATGTCATCGCCGGCTGGCTCACCGATTTGGGCGGCTATGGTTTAGCCTATTGGGTTCATGGCAGCGTGGCGTTGGTGGCGCTGGCGCTGTTCGTGTGGGGACGCCACGACATCGCGCCACGCATGCCTTCTTCGGCCGCGGCGGCCGACTGGCCGCCGCGAAGCGCCGAGGAAACGCCTGCCTGATAGCGGCCGCCTCAAGAAGGAGCCGAACCGGGGCCTGCCGAGTGGCCAGTCGGCAACATCGAAGTGCCAGCCGGCCGCCATCCGCGATCTCGTCAGTCCCTGACGAGATCGCCCAGCATGTTGGCCGCCACGGTGAGCTTGGCCAGGGTGAGTCCTCCAGCAGCGATTTCCTCCACCGAGCGACGGATGCGCGCGGCTTCCGGATGGGCCTCGAGCCAGGCCTCCGTCGCCGCCTGGCCGGATAGGCCGGTCGCCAGCATGTCGGCGACCAGGCGCCGCTCGGCGGCCGCGATCTGCTCGATGGCCCGGTCGATGGCCAGGCGCTCGAAATAATCGTTGGCGGGCACGGCGCGGGCCGCTGCCACGACCCGATCGAGCTGGAAATTGGCTTCCGCGGCATAGAAGGTGGCCGCGGTGTCGCCGATGGCCCGGCCGGTGCGACCCGCCACCAGCACGATGTCGGGCGCCGAGACCAGCGGATCGAGATTGGCCATCCGGCCGGCGAGGTCCTCGGGCACGCCGCCCTCGATCAGCTCGCGGGTGCGCTTGAGGCGGGCCGCCTGCATCGCCTCCGGCAGGGTGGTATCGAGCCCGATGGCGATTTCGTGGACACCGGCGCCGAAGCGGGCGATCACCGCCTCCAACCCGGGCGAGAAGTCGACGTTGCGCACGAACCAGACCACGCGCGAGAGCAGCAGGTCCTGCAGGAAGCCGTAAAGGCTGAGCTGGAGCTGCCCGTCGATGCGATTGTCGAGGGCATCGATGGCATCGTAGAGATAGCGCAGGCCATAGGATTCATCCACGGCGGCGAACGCCATGGCGATGGCGGTGACGTCGGCATCGGTCTCGTCGCTGAGGCGCACCACGCAGGCCGGGCCGCCGCGGTTGATGATGCCGTTGGCGAGATTGGTGGCGATGATCTCGCGCCGCAGCCGGTGGTTCTCGACGGCGTCGGGGAACCGGTTCTGCACCTCGGGCGGGAAATACACCGTGAGCTCGCGGGCAAGATAGGGATCATCCGGCACGCTGGTGACCAGCAGGTCGTCATAGAGCGTCAGCTTGGCATAGGCGAGCAGCACGGCGAGCTCCGGCCGTGTCAGGGCCTGGCCGCGGCGGGTGCGCTCGGCGATGGCGACGTCGTCGGGCAGGAACTCGACGGCACGGTCGAGCAGGCCGCGCTGTTCGAGCGACTGCATCAGGCGGGTGAGGAAGCCGGTCTCGGCCACGCCCTTGCGTTCGGAGAGGGAGAGCGCCAGCGTCTGCAGATAATTGTTGCGCAGCACCAGCGAGCCGACCTCGTCGGTCATCGCCGCCAGCAGGACGTTGCGATCGGCCTGCGTGAGGCGCTGGTCGCGCTCCGGCCGGGCCAAGGCGATCTTGATGTTCACCTCGACGTCGGAGGTATTCACGCCGGCGGAATTGTCGATCGCGTCGGTGTTGAGCTTGATGCCCTTCTGCGCCGCTTCGATACGGCCGCGCTGGGTGGCGCCGAGATTGGCGCCCTCGCCGATCACCCGGGCCCTGACATCGGCGCCGGTGATGCGGATGGCGTCGTTGGCGCGGTCGCCGACCTGGTCGTCCGTCTCGCTGGAGGCGCGTATATAGGTGCCGATGCCCCCGAACCACAGGAGATCGGCACGGGCCTTTAGGATTGCCGTCATCACCTCGGTGGGCGTCGCCTCGGCCTTGTCGAGATCGAGCAGCGCCCGCATTTCCGCCGAAAGCGGAATGGCCTTCAGCGAACGCGAGAACACGCCGCCGCCCCTGGAGATCAGCGTCTTGTCGTAATCCTGCCAGCTCGAACGCGGCAGGTTGAACATGCGCAGCCGCTCGGCATGGCTGCTGACCGGATCGGGCGAGGGATCGATGAAGATGTCGCGATGGTCGAAGGCGGCGACCAGCTTGGTGGCCGGCGACAGCAGCATGCCATTGCCGAAGACGTCGCCCGACATGTCGCCGACACCGACGGCGGTGAAAGGATCGACCTGGATGTCGGTGCCGAGCTCGCGGAAATGCCGCTTCACCGCCTCCCAGGCGCCGCGGGCGGTGATGCCCATCTTCTTGTGGTCATAGCCCTGGCTGCCGCCGGAAGCGAAGGCGTCGCCCAGCCAGTGATGCTTCTCGATGGAGATGGCGTTGGCCGTATCGGAGAAGGTGGCGGTGCCCTTGTCGGCCGCGACCACCAGATAGGGGTCGTCGCCGTCATGGCGCACCGTGTTGTCCGGCGGCACGATGTTGTCGCCGTCGAGATTGTCGGTGAGTTCGAGCAGCGAGCGGATGAAGATGCGATAGGCTTCCGTTCCCTCGGCCAGCCAGGCGTCGCGATTGGCCGGCGGCGGCAGGCGCTTGGGCACGAAGCCGCCCTTGGCGCCGACAGGCACGATCACCGCATTCTTGACCTGTTGTGCTTTGACAAGACCCAGAATCTCGGTGCGGAAATCCTGGGGGCGGTCCGACCAGCGCAGGCCGCCGCGCGCCACCTTGCCGAAGCGCAGATGGATGCCCTCCACCCGCGGCGAATAGACGAAGATCTCGTAGAGAGGCTTGGGAGCGGGCAGGCCCTCGACCTTGCGGCATTCGAACTTGAAGCTGATCACCGGTCGGGGCTGGCCGTCCGGGCCGACCTGCCAGAGGTTGGTGCGCACGATCGCCTGCACCAGATTGGTGAAGCGGCGCAGGATGCGGTCTTCGTCGAGCGAGGAGACCGATTGCAGCTGCTCTTCGATCTCGCCCACGATCTCGGCTTCATGGGCGGCGCGTTCGGCATCTGTGGCCGTCAGCCGCGGGTCGTGGCGGGCGCGGAACAGGGCCACGATGCTGGCGGTGATCTGCGGGTTCTTGCGCGCCGTTTCCCACATATAGTCCTGGCTGAAGGGCGCGCGGATCTGACGCAGATAGCGCGACAGGGCTCGAATCGCCGAAATTTCGCGCCAGCCCAGCGAGGTGCGCAGGACGAGGGCGTTGTAGCCGTCGGATTCGGCATAGTCGCCGACCACCGCCATGATCGAGGCCTCGAGGCGGTGCTGGAAGTCGATGCCGGGCGGGATGGGCTGGCCGTCGCTGGTCTCCACCGTCATGTCGTGGAGCCAGACTGGCGCCGGTGCCGGCTTGGCGGTGGGGGTGATCTCGTAGGTGCGCTCGTCGACCACGCGCAGGCCGTGGTTCTCGATCACCGGCACGCGATAGGACAGCGACATCGGCGCGCCCTGCGAGAAGACCTTGAGGCCGCAGCGCGAGGGCGTGTCGTCCTCCTCCAGGCGATAGGCCAGGATCGCCACGGGGCGGGCGGGCGTCAGCTTCTCGATCACGCCGATATCGGCGATCGCCTGGGCGGTGGAGAAGGTCTCGGGATAGCCGCCGGTAAAGGCATTGGCATAGCGGTTGCCGAGCAGGCGGGCCCGCATGCCGTCGGTGGTGCCGGCCAGCGCCGCCCTGAGCTTGTCGCCCCAATTGGTGGCGATGGCATTGATGCCGGCTTCCAGCACCGAACGCTCGATGAAGGGCGTATCCCCCTCGTAGCGGCCGATGATGTAATGCACGCGCGCCAGCGGCCCTTCGGGGAAAGCCGCATAGGACGCCGACAGGCGGCCCTTATAGGCGTTGGCCAGATAATTGCCGATGCCGATGCGCACGTCGGTGTCGTATTTCTCGCGCGGAATGAAGACGAGGATGGAGACGAAACGGTCGAACTTGTCGGCCCTCACCAGCGCGCGCAGGCGAGGGCGCTCATAGAGCAGCAGGATCTCCATGGCGAAGTTGTAGAGCGTCTCGGAATCGACCTGCACCAGTTCGTCGCGCGGATATTCCTCGAGAATATGCAGGATCGCCTTGCCCGAATGGCTCTGCGGATCGAACCCGGCGCGCTGAAGCACCTGGGCGACCTTGTGGCGGACATAGGGGATCTGGCGCACCGAGCGCGTATAGGCCGCCGAGGTGAACAGGCCGACCACGCGCAATTCGCCCTCGACCTGGCCGTCCGGCGTGTAGAGCTTGACGCCGATATAATCCATGCGCACGCGCCGGTGGACGCGGCTGTTCACATTCGCCTTGGTGACGATCAGGATCGTCGGCTCGCGCATGAATTCGCGGATTTCCGGCGTCATCACCACCAGTTCGTTGCCGCGGCGCAGGATCTTGACTTCGGGATCCCGGAGGATGCCGAGGCCCTCGCCTTCGCTGACCTCGTCGGAGGCGTCGCTATCGGTGGAGAAGCGATATTCGCGCAGGCCCAGGAAGGTGAAGTTGTCCGAGCAGATCCATTGCAGGAGCTGGTTGGCCTCGGCGATCTCGTCGACAGGCAGGGGCGGGGGATTGGTACGGAAGGATTCGATCGCCTGCTCCACCCTGTCGCGCATGGCGCGCCAGTCCGTCACGCAGGCCCTGACGTCGTTGAACACCAGCGTCAGCCCGTCGATTAGGCCCTGCCTGTCGGCGTCCGAATCGATGCGGGCTATATGGATGTGGATGAGACTCTCGCGCACGCCCTTGCTGCCTTCCGGCACGGCGTCGCCGAAGAATTGCACGAGCTTGCCCTGGGCGTCGCGCTCCAGCGCGATGATGGGATGAGCCACCAATTGAGCCTCGATTCCCCGCTCCGAAAGCTCGGCCATGGTGGAATCGAACAGGAAGGGCATGTTGTCGTTGAGGATCTCGATGACCGAAATTTCACGGCCATCGGGCATGTCGGGATTGACGACGCGAATATCGGCATGGCCGGGCGTGCGGCGCTGCACGTGATCCCAGGCCTGCTCGGCCAGGAAGGCGAGCGAGGCGGCGTCATGGGTGGCGAGATCTTCGAGCGTGGTTCGGCCGAAGAGCACCTCGGCGAAAGTGGGAGGGGTCTTGCCTGGCTGAAGGCTCCTTGCCGCCTTGTGGATCAGGGCCGCCCGGGCTTCGTCGTCGCGCCACGCCATCTCGTTCATCCCTTCTTGCTGCGCCGTCTGCATGCGGCGCTCTGTGGAATTGCCGGACCCGCTTGTCGACGGGCCGGAGATTCCAAATCGGCCGAATACCGTGCCGGCCTTCCCAGAACGAGAATTTCTCGCCCTGGGAAGGCCGACCTTGCCCGGTCGACAGGCCTCCGTGACCATAGCCGAAATTAAGGCCGCTCAAAGTCCAGGCGCGACGGAAATTGCCAAATTGCGATGACAATATCGAGAAAGAGAACGGCGCATTGTTAACGGGGTTGCCTTTAGGGCAGATCGGCGCCACACAGGCCGCTGAAAATGGTAGTTTCTCCGCCGTACCACGCAATTTTTGCGATTTGCGATTTGACGGAATCGGCAAGAATCGCAAGAGGCATCGCAACAGGGGCTGGAGAAAACGGGCGTTTCCGCCGGAACGTACTTTTCCAGGACGCAGCCAGGACACAGGCAATGAGCGCAGCAGGCACGGGTTCGTCGGTCGATCCAAAGGAGATCGAACGCTTCGAGGCGATGGCGGCCGATTGGTGGAACCCGCGCGGCACCATGCGGGCGCTGCACCGCTTAAACCCCGTGCGCCTGCGCTATGTCAGGGATCAGATCGCCGGGCATTTCGGCCGTTCGCCCATCGCCCTCGACGGCCTGAAAGGCCTCCGGCTTGCCGATATAGGCTGCGGTGCCGGACTGCTCAGCGAGCCGTTGGCCAAGCTCGGGGGCGAGGTGGTCGGCATCGACATGGCCGCGACCAATGTCGAGATGGCCCGGGCCCATGCCGCCCGCTCGGGCCTCACCATCGATTATCGCGTCCTGCCCGCCGAGAACCTCGAAGCGGCCGGGGAGCGCTTCGACGTGGTGCTGGCGATGGAGATCGTCGAACATGTCACCGAGCCCGCCGCCTTCCTGAAGACATGCGCCGCTATGGTGAAGCCCGGCGGCCTCCTCTTCGTCGCCACCATCAACCGCACCATGAAGGCCTATGCGCTGGCCATCGTCGCCGCCGAGAAGGTGCTGGGCTGGGTGCCATCGGGAACGCATGACTGGAACAAGTTCGTCACGCCGGCGGAGATCGGGGGTGCGGTGACGCCGGAAGGCCTCGCCGAGCTCGACCTCTCCGGCGTGATCTACAATCCCCTGCTCGACGAATGGCGCCTCAGCCGCGACACCGACGTCAACTTCATGATGGTGTTCGCGCAGGCGGTGTAACCGGCCTCAGGGCAGGTTGTCCCTGAGATAGATGTCGATGCGGATGCGTTCCTGGCCCTGGTCGATGGGCTGGCCGTCGGTGAGGGCGCGCAGCACGCGCATGGCGCTGCGTGCTTCGTGGCCGGGATCCTGGTTGAGGATGGCATCGAAGGTGCCGTCGATCAGGGCCTCGCGGCAATGGGCGGTCAGCTCATGCGCGATCACGCAGATGCGGCCGCCGGCATGGCGCTTGTTCAAAGCGGCGATCACGCCGCGATTGCCGCCGCCGAGGCTGTAGAGGCCGATGATATCGGGGTGGCGGTCGAGCAGGGCGCCGAGTACGTCCTCGACGATGGCCCCATTGTCGCGGCCTTCGATCACCGGCAGGGTGACGAGGTCCGGATATTCGGTGCGCAGCACGCGTTCGAAGCCGAAATGGCGCTCGACATGGTCGCGCAGCAGCATCGAACCGGCGAGCACGGCGATGCGGCCCGAACGCCCGCGCAGGAACCGCCCCATCAGCGAGCCGGCGGTACGCCCGGCGGCGCTGTTGTCGATGCCGACGAAATGGGCGCGCCGCGAGGCGGGCACGTCGGATACCAGCGTCACCACCGGTATGCCGCGTTCGGCCAGCCGGTCGATGGCCTGGCGCACCTGGGCGTTTTCGGTGGCCACCACGGCCACGCCCGAGGTATCGCTGCCGTCGAGCCCGTTGAGGATCGCGGCGAGTTTCTCGTCATCGAAGGGCGGGATCTCGACGACGCGTATGCTGATCCGGTCGGCCGCATTGAGATCGGAGAGCCGCGTGGCCTCGTTCGCCAGGTTGCGCATGAAGGTGTTGACGCCGATCGGGACGAGAAAGACGAAGCGATATTCCTGCTGCTTGGCCAGCATGGCGGCGGCCATGTCGCGGCGATAATTGAGCCGGGCCATGGCCTGTTCGACCTTTTCGATCGTTGCCGGCCGCACGCCGCCGCGGCGATTGAGCACGCGGTCGATGGTGGCGAGGCTCACGCCTGCCGCACGCGCCAGATCGTGCACCGTTGCCCGCGCCATCGTTCCACCTGTCCCGATCTTTCGGGAACGTACCTCAGAAAATTGGGCGAGGCAAACAGCCGGGGCGCTGCCGCTTCGGGCACCGGAATCGCCCCTCGGTGCCCTTATCAGGGGCGCTATTGCCAGGCCAAGGGAGGGCGGGCTTGCTGCAGGATGCAATGAAGCCCGCATCGATTTCTGAGGGACGCCCATCATCCGAGGCAGCAACGGGCGCCAAGACATGAAAAAGGCCGGCATCGCTGCCGGCCTTGATGAGGCTCCGCGCTGGCGGCCTCAGAACATCAGGGGCCAGACTTCCTTGGCACCGCGATAGATCATGTCGCCCGCGACATAGAGAATGGCGAGCAGGCCGATATAGGCGATCCAGCGATAGCGGTTGAGCAGGCGGGCGATCAGGCTCGCCGCGATACCCATCAGGGCGATCGAGACGATCAGGCCGAAGATCAGCACCCACAAATGGTCGCGTGCCGCGCCGGCGACGGCCAGGACGTTGTCGAGCGACATCGAGACGTCGGCGATCACGATCTGCCAGGCCGCCTGGGCGAAGGTCTTGCGCGAAGTGCCGCTGCTCGAGCCGTTGCCGCTCTCCCCCTCGCCGTCGAGAGCGTGCTGGGCGGCGGTTTCCTCGCTATGGCTGGTGCTCAGTTCGCGCCACATCTTCCAGCACACCCACAAGAGCAGGATGCCGCCGGCGAGCAGAAGCCCTACGATGGCGAGCAGCTGGGTGGTGATGGCTGCGAAGATCACGCGCAGCACGGTGGCGGCGGCGATGCCGATCAGGATGGCCCGGGTGCGCTGCTCCTTGGGAAGGCCGGCAGCGGCAAGACCGATGACGATGGCGTTGTCGCCGGCCAGGACGAGGTCGATCAGGATGACCTGGCCGAGGGCGACCAGGGAGGAGACAGAAATGGCTTCCGACAAAACGGCAAGAATATCGGGCATGGAAGAAGGCTCTCTCGTTCCGGTGCGGGAGAGCGGTACCGATTCGAGCCAGGGGGAAGCCTGGGGCTCTAGGGGACGCCGACGCGCCGGGACCGCTCTGTTTGCTCCAGTCCGACATCACAGTTGCCGGAGCTCGACGCTTCGGGAACTGCCAGAGGGGCCCGGCCTGGTGCGGGAGGTGTACTGCAAGTCGAGATGAAAGAAAAGTAATGTTCCGGCATGGCTGCCGGAACCTGGCTTCAATCCTCGGAGGCAGCGAGCTGGGTCAGCACCTTGCTGCGGCCGCGCCAGCGCATATAGGCCGGCACGACGATGGCGAGGGCGGCGATGGAGAACAGGACCACGGCCGGCGGCGAGCTGAAGAAACCCTGATGCAGCTGCAGCGCCTTGCGCAGCTGCTCCTCGGCGAGCGGGCCCAGAATCAGCCCCACCACCACGGGGGCGATCGGATAGTCATAGAGCCTGAGGCCATAACCCATCAGACCGAAGGCGAGGAGCATGGCGAGCTGGGCCGGCGAGGGGTTGGAGGCGAGCGTGCCCAGCGTGGCGAACAAGAGGATGCCCGCATAGAGCCACGGGCGCGGGATGGTGAGCAGCTTCACCCACAGGCCGACCAGCGGCAGGTTCAGCGCCAGCAGCATGAAATTGGCGACCAGCAGGCTGGCGATCAGGCCCCAGACCAGCTGGGGATTGGAGGTGAAGAGCTGGGCTCCCGGCTGAAGGCCGAATTGCTGGAAGCCGGCGAGCATCACGGCCGCGGTCGCCGAGGTGGGCAGGCCGAGGGTGAGCAGCGGCACCAGCGTGCCGGCGGCCGAGGCGTTGTTGGCGGCTTCCGGCCCGGCTACGCCCTCGATGGCGCCATGGCCGAATTCCTCGGGCTTTTCGGCGAGGCGCTTTTCGGCGGCATAGGACAGGAAGGTGCCGATCTCGGCCCCGCCCGCCGGCATGGCGCCGATCGGAAAGCCGAACAGTGTGCCACGCAGCCAGGGTTTCCAGGAGCGCCGCCAATCCTCGCGGCCCATCCAGATGGAGCCCTTGATCGCCTCCACCGTGCCCGTGTTGAGCTTGTGGGTCGCGGCCACGGCGAGGGCTTCGCCGATGGCGAACAAGGCGACCGCGAGGATGGTGACTTCGACGCCGCCGCGCAGATCGGTGATGCCCAGGGTCAGGCGCCCGTTCTGGCCGCTGACGATATCCTTGCCGATCAGGCCGATGGCGAGGCCGATGAACAGAGCGGTCAGGCCGCGCAGGGCCGAATTGCCGAAAGCGGCCGATACGGTGACGAAGGCCAGCACCATCAGGGCGAATTTGTCGATGAACTTCAGCGACAGCGCGAACTTGACTACCCAGGGGGCGATGAAGGCCAGGGCCAGCGTGGCCAGCAGGCCGGCGACGAAGGAGCCGATGGCGGCCGTCGCCAAGGCGGGGCCACCCCGTCCGGCCTTCGCCATCTTGTTGCCCTCGACGGCGGTGACCATCGAGGAACTCTCGCCCGGCGTGTTGAGCAGGATCGAGGTGGTCGAGCCGCCATACATGCCGCCGTAATAGATGCCGGCGAACATGATCAGGGCGCCGGTGCCCGACGGGTCGAGCTGGAAGGTCACCGGCAGGAGCAAGGCGATGGTCAGCGCCGGGCCGATGCCGGGCAATACGCCGATCAGTGTGCCCAGCGTGACGCCGATGAAGGCGCAGAGGAGGTTGTACGGTTGCAGCGCAACCGCCAATCCGTCGACCAGATGACCGAATGTCTGCATCGAAGGGTCCTATAGCGTTGTTCAGAAAAGCCGATAGGGACTTGCTCATCCCCTGCCGGCGAGGTGCCGCCGATCCGGAGTTCGACAAGAATCAAAGGATGCGCGATTGCGGCCGACCAAGGCCCTAATCGCTCAGCAGCGTGGTGACGGCATGTTCCAGCGGCCCCTGCGGCAGCGACAATTGCAGGAGCTGGGCGAAAGCCAGCCAGACCAGGAAGGAGAGCACCACGCCGACCAAGCAGCCGAGCCAGAGCGGCTTGCCGAAACCGCGGGCGGCGAAGCCGAACAGCAGGCCACTGGCGAGCGAGAAGCCGGCATTGACGGCGATCAGCCCGATCTGCGCCAGCAGGCCGGCGATCACCCAGGCGATCGCCCCGGCGTCCTGCTTCTCCTCCGGCGCCGGCGTCTTGCCGCGCAGGGCGGACAATACCGTGGCGACGGCGAGGACGAGCAGGCCCGCCGCGATGGCATAGGAGAAGGCGGCCGGTCCGAGTGGGTCGCTGGCGACCTTGGTGTTGAGCATGGATGCATCGGTGCCGATGACCACCGCGAGGATGGCCAGGGCGGCGGCGATCACCAGCCCGGCGACTGTGGAGCCGGGCGCTCGCCCGGGCTCCGTCTTGCTCTCGGCGCTGCTCATTTCACCAGGCCGATGTCTTTGAGCACCGTACCGGTGGCAGCGATGTCGGCCTTGAGGGCGGTGTCGAAGGCATCACCGGAGAGATAGGTGTCGGTCCAGCCGCGGGTCTTGAGCGTGTCCTGCCAGGTCTTCGACTTCACCATCTTCTCGATGTCGGCGGTGATGGCGGCCTTCTGCTCGGGCGTGATGCCGGGCGCGGCGGCGACCATGCGCCAATTTTCCAGGGCAACGTCGACGCCGGCTTCCTTGAAGGTGGGGGCATCGACGCCTTCGATGCGCTTGGCGCCGGAGACGGCGAGGAGGCGCAACGCGCCGCCCTTGATCTGGCTCTCGAATTCGCCATAGCCGGAAATGCCGGCCGTCACCTGCTCGCTGAGCACGGCAGCGACGGCCTCGCCGCCGCCGGCAAAGGCGACATAGTTGATCTTGGAGGGATCGACGCCCACGGCCTTGGCGAACAGGCCCGCGGTGATGTGGTCGGTGCCGCCGGCCGAGCCGCCGGCCCAGGAGACCGCGCCGGGATCCTTCTTGAGGGCTTCGACAAGGTCGCCGAGCGTCTTGATCGGCGAGGAGGCCGGCACCACGATGGCCTCGCTCTCGCCGGTGAGGCGGGCGATCGGCGTGACGTCGGCGAGGCTGACGGCGGAATTGTTGGTGAGGATGGCGCCGACCATGACGTAGCCGCCGACGATCAGCGCGGAGGGGTTGCCCTTGGACTGGTTGACGAACTGGGCGAGGCCGATGGTGCCGCCGGCGCCGGCAACGTTGTTGACCTGCACGTTGCGGGCGATCTTTTCGGTGCGCAGCGCCGTCTGCATGGTGCGGGCGGTCTGATCCCAGCCGCCGCCGGGCGCGGCTGGAGCCATGATGTCGTAGCTCGCCGTCTGAGCGAGAGCCGCGAAGCTGGAAAGAGCCAGGGCGCCGGCGGTGGCGCAGGCAAGCAAGAGTTTCTTCATCATTTCCTCCCTGAGCAAAGCGTTCACGGCCGAACGCTTGCGATCGTGTGGGTAGGGAAAGGAGGAAGGGACATGCACCTGGAGCTGCCTCATGAGCAGCCGTTTCCCCCGCACCCTACGTCTTGTTCCGAACCTTGCAAGGTCCGGTTGCCGGCAACGATAGCAACTATACCTGTCAGCGACCTGTCAGCGCGAGCCGTCGGTGACGAGCTGGCGCCAGGTCGCCAGGAAGCGGGCCTTGCGTTCCTGGTCGAGCGCCACCAGCAGGGCCGGGCCGAGCGTGATCGGCTGCAGCACGCCGCGCGACGCGGCGCTGATGCGTTCGGCCGTCCAGCCGCCCGGCGTGCCCGGTACGATCGAACCCAGCGCCGCCTGGCCCGCCACCACCGCCTGGCCTCGGGGGGAGAGGGCATAATCGATGAAGGCGCGGCCGAGATCGGGCTGGTTGGCCCAGCGCGGCACCAGCATCACGCGAGTGAGGATGAGGGCGTAATCATCGGGAATGACGATGCCGATGCGCTTGTCGAGCCGCTGACGGGCATAGGCGTAGGAACCCAGCACATTGTAGCCCAGCGCCAGCGAGCCGGAGGCGATGCCCTCCAGGATGGCGGGGCTGGAGCCGGAGAGACGCACGTCGGCCCGGCCGAGAGCGCGGGTCAGGCGCCAGAAATTCGAGGAGATCTGCGCGTCCTGCGCCGCCAGGAGGTGGCCGACCCCGCTCTTGCCGATATCGTAGGTCGCCACCTTGCCGCGAAAGCGGTCGGTCTCCTTCTCCAGGAGCTCGGTGAGGGCGAGGTGCGAATGCGGGGCTTGCGCGTCCGGCACCAGCGTGCGGTTGTAGACGATGACGATCGGCTCGAAGGTGAAGCCGAAGATCTCCGAGCGCCAGCTCGCCCAGGCCGGAAGGACCGGCAGCAAAGGCGAGGCATGGGCGAGGGCATGGCCGTCATTGGCGAGCTTGACCTGCAAATCGGCTGCCGAGGAGACCAGGAGATCGACATCCGTGTCGAGCTGGTTCTCCTGCGTGCGCTGGTAGAGCGGCAGCGTATCGGTCTCCTCGTAGGTGACGCTGACGTCGGGGCGCAGTTCCTGAAAATCCTGGATCAGCAACTCGAATTGCGGGGTGTCGGTGGTGCCGAGGATCGAGAGGGTCGGTCCGCCGGGCACCGGCGCCGGATAGAGTCTGGAACCAGCCTGGGCCGTGCCGTCCAAGGGGGAGCCGATCGTCAGGCCCGCGGCGATGGCGAGGGCGGCGAGGGCAGGGGCGACCGCGCCGCGCCTGGAACCGGCGCGCCCTTTCGCCTGCTCCGGCGCCAGCGGCAGTTCGAGCCGGACCTCCAGCCCGCCGCCCGGCCGGTCGTGCAGCGACAGGCTGCCGCCATGGGCCTGTGCCACGGTCCGGGCGATCGGCAGGCCGAGCCCCGAACCAACGGTGCCGGCACCGGCATGCCCGCGCTGAAAGCGCTGGAGCACGGTTTCCTTCTCCGCCTCGGGAATGCCGGGGCCGCGGTCGCATATCCTGATGAGTAGGCGTCCCTCCGCCGTCCTCCCGGCCATGATCTCCACCGCGCTCCCGGGGGCATAGAGCAGGGCGTTGCCCGCGAGGTTGCGCAGCATCTCCTGCAGGGCCAGGCGGTCGCCCTTGAGGCAGGCGCCGGCCAGGGCGGGGAGGATCGTCACGGCAAGACGCCGCGCTTCGTCCGGGTCGAAGCGGCGGGTGACGTCCTCGACAAGGTCGGCGATGGGGATGAGGGCGGATTCGCGGCTCTCGAGCCGGTGGGTCAGTGTCGCCTCCATCAGGAGCTGGCTCACCAGTTCGCTGGCATGCACGGCGTTGCGGTGGATCTTGGTCACCCGCTCGTGCAGCGCCTGGTAGTCGCGCTCGTCCAGCGCCACTTCGGCCTGGGCGCGCAGGGAAGCGAGAGGCGTGCGTACCTGATGGGCCGCATCGGCGACCACGCCCGACAGGGCATTCATCACGCTGGCGAGGCGGCGCATGAAGTCGTTGAGGGCGGCCACGAGCTGGCTGACCTCGGCGGGAACCGGCGCGGCGAGGGGTGACAGGTCCTGCGGCGCACGATCGCGCAACGCCGCCTCCACCGTGGTGAGCGGCGCGAAGGCCCGCTGCACGCCGAACCAGACCAGCGCCAAGGCGAGCAGGAGGATGCCGATCAGCGGCAGCACCGCCCGCGAAACGATCTCGGAAGCGAGGGCGGTGCGTGCGCCGCGCGTCTCGGCGACGCGGATGGTGACCCAGCCGGCTGCATTGCTGGCCGAAATCAGACGGCCGATGCTGGCGACGCGCACGGCTTCCCCGTGAAAGCTTGAATCGGCGAAGACGGTTTCGGCGGAGCGCACCGCCGGCAATTCCTCGGCGAGATCGCCATAGCCGGTGACCAGGGCGCCGTCGGGTGCCTCGACCTGGTAATAGATGCGATCGCCCCCCGAACCGAGCATCGCCAGGGCCGCATAAGGGAGTTCGACGGTGACGCGCCCTTCCTCGACCAGCACGGCCCCGGCAATGGTGAGCGCGGAGGCGGTGAGCAGGCGGTCATAGGCCTGGTCGGCGGCGCGGCGGGCATAGGAATGAATGAAGGCGATGAAGGCGAGGGCGGCGAGGGCGAGCACCAGCAGGGCGGCGGCCAGCACGCGGCGGCGGATCGAGGCGGTGGCGCGCCCGGCGGATGCAAACGGGACGGTTGCCGGTGCGGTGGGATCAGGCGCCGTCATGCCGCCGCGCCATGTAGCCCGAGCCGCGCATCGTCACGATCTCGATGCCGGCACCCTGCAGTTTTCGGCGCAGCCGAGAGACCAGCAGTTCCAGGGCGTTTACGGAGACCTCGTCATCCAGGCTGAACACCTGGTCCATCAGCCGTTCCTTCGGCGCCACCTGACCGAGCTTGGCAACGAGAATTTCAAGCAGGCGGAACTCGCGCCGGCCGCAATCGATGGGCTTGCCCCGGATGGCGACCGTGCGTGCCGCGAGGTCGATCGTCAGGGCCTCGACCTCGATGGTGCTGGCCCGCATGCCGGCCGGCCGGCGCATCACGGCGCGCAGCCTCGCCTCGAATTCGCGTAGGTCGAAGGGCTTGACCAGATAGTCGTCGGCGCCGAGGTCGAGCAGGCTGATCTTGTCGTCCACCTCCGAGCGGGCGGTGACCACCAGCACCGGCGTGCCGTGGCCGGCACGGCGCAGATCGGACAGGATGGCGAAGCCGTCGCGGCCCGGCAGCATCACGTCGAGCACCACGGCGTCGAAGGTGTCCTCGCGCAGGCGCTCTGAGGCGAGCGCGCCATCGCGCAGCCACTCCACGGCATGGCCGGAGCTGCGCAGCCTGGCCACCATGGCATCGCCCAGATCCTCGGCGTCCTCGACCAGCAGGATGCGCAATCGACCTCCCTTTTTGGCGGACTGTAGAGCCAAGCGACCAGATAGGAAAGTCGGGATTGGGCGCGGGTCTTCGGACACGCCGGGGCTATCGGCAGGCGCTGCCCTTGCAGGCTGGTCTGAAGAGCCTGGCCGAAAAGTCACGGGAACCTCGACCTTTGTCATCACCGGGCTTGCCCCGGTGATCCAGGGGCCACAATCTCCATGGATTGCGGCAGCTGGATGCTCGGGACAAACCCGGGCATGACAACGGTGGTGCTTTTCTCGGTTCCGTTGTGAGTTTTGAGCCAGGCTGGTCGGAAGACCCCCCAGTGCTAGTTCCGATCGTCCGGCAGCATGGGCAGGGGAAGAATGTCGATGCCGTCCTCGATGAGGCTGCGGACGTCCTCGCCCGTCGCCTCGCCATGAATGGTGCGGCGCTCGATCTCGCCCTCATGCATCTTGCGGGCCTCGGCGGCGAATTTGTCGCCGACATAGTCGGATTTCGCCGTCAGCATGGCATGCAGTTCGCGCACCTTGGCGCGCAAGGCCTGTTCGTCCGGCGAGGTCAGGGCCACCGGCTGCGGCAAGGCCGGCAGGTTTTCGCGAATTTTGGCGTCGGGGCTCCCGCTTTCGCGGTCCCGATCGCCACGTTGGCGATCTGTGCGTGCCACCTGCGGCGCCATGATGGCCTTGCCGACCTTGGTGGAACCGCAATGGGCGCAGCTCAGCAAGCCGCGCTCGGCCTGGTCGTCATAGGCGGCACTGTCGCGAAACCAGCTCTCGAACTCGTGCCCCCGGTCGCAGACGAGAGAAAAGCGAATCACTCTGCAGCCCTCAGCGCAGGTTCCGTCTTCATCGTGAACGAGCGCGCATTCTTGAGATTGGGGACCTTGCCGCGCGTCGCCGCCACGGCGTGCACATCGACCTCACCATAGATCAGCCCGAGCGTATCGCCGGCATCGGCAACCACCCGGCCCCAGGGATCGACGATGACGGAATGGCCGTAGGTGTCGCGGCCGTCGTCGTGATGGCCGACCTGGGCGGCCGAAATCATCCAGGCGCCGTTCTCGATGGCGCGGGCGCGCTGCAGCACATGCCAATGGGCTTCGCCCGTCTGCTTGGTGAAGCAGGCCGGCGCGCTGATCACATCGGCGCTGGCGTCGCCATAGGCCCGGAAGAGCTGGGGAAAGCGCACGTCGTAGCAGATGGCCAGGCCGAGCCGCCCGAAGGGCAGGTCGACCGTCACGGCCTCGCCGCCGCCGACATAGGCATTGGATTCGCGCCAGGATTCGCCGCCGGCAAGATCGACGTCGAACAGGTGGATCTTGTCGTAGGAGGCGAGCACCTCTCCCTTGGGATCGATGACGAAGGCGCGGTTGGCAGCCTTGTCGCCGACACGCACGGCCATGGAACCGATATGAAGATGCAGGCCGTTGTCGCGCGCGATGGAACGGAAGGCATCGAGTTCGGGATTGGACTGCTCGTCGCCGATGACGGCCATCATGGCGGCCCGGTCGCGATTGACCACGGTGGTCATCTCGGGCGTCTGCAGGTACTCGGCCCCGGCAGCCTTGGCCTCGCGGGCGGCGGCGGCGACGGTGGCGACATTGGCGGATGGCACCAGGCCCGAGCGCATCTGCAGAACGGCGGCTTTGAAACGCATGGATCCGTCTCCCTGGCTGGCCTAGGCGGCGAGAAGCTTGTCGAGGCCGCCGGCCGCTTCGAGATCATGAAGATCGTCGCTGCCGCCGACATGGGTGTCCCCGATGAAGATCTGCGGCACCGTGCGCCGCCCGTTGGCGCGCAGACTCATGGCTTCCTGCAAGTCGGGCTTGCCGTCGACGTCGATCTCCTCGAAGGGGATTCCCTTGCGGGTGAGCAGCGCCTTGGCCGCCTTGCAATAGGGGCACCAGGATTTCGAATACACGACGACGGGCGGCATTGCGTTCATTCCATCCACAAACGACCTTGCCCACAGATGGGAAGGCGAAGAACCAAAATCAATCGGTATTATAGGCAGTTGCCGCAGGCCGACAAGAAGGGGTGTCCCGGGGGCGCAGGGCGTCCGCTCACGGCTTCTGGAAGACCATCCAGGCCCGGTCGAAGGCGCGGATGCGCATGTCGTGCTCGCGCATGAGGATGTAGAGCGCGCCCGAGGGCAGCAGGCCGAGGGCGTCGTCCCGCCCGATCTGCAGCAGCAGGCGCCAGCGATCCGCCGTGCGCAGCAGCCGGCGGGCCTCGGTTGTGGCATAGGCCTCGCCGGTGCCGCAGAAAATACCGTGCGAGGCCAGTTGGGCCTGGGCCTGCATGCCGTTCTGCAGCGGGCGCGGCCAGCCGCCGAGCTGGTGATTGGCGCCCCCCCTGCCATCCGGCGTGCCGTAGCGGCCGAGCCAGGTCTCGTAGCGGATCTCCTCGCTGTCCTCATCCCAGAAGGTGGATGCCTCCTCGCCATGCGGGAAGGCGTCGAAGCCTCTGTCGCTCGGCGGGATGGCAGTGACGACCGGGCGCGCCACCACGGCCGCCGGCTTGAAGCGGCTGCTCCAGCGCTCCTGCGCCAGGGCGGCGGGTTCAGCCTTGCGCTCCAGGCGCTCCACCGGTGTCTTGTCCCAGACCAGGCGCAGCCCGGTCGCGGCATGCGGATCGTAGGGTTTCGGCTTTGCCCAATAGTCGCAGAAAAGCAGCAGGCGGCCCTGATGCGGCAATGCGGCGGGAAAGCCCGGGGTCCGCGACAGCGAGGCAAGATCAAGTTGGGCGACGAAGGCCAGAGGAAAGGCGGAAGAGACCGCCGCGGCAAGCTCGCTCTGCTCGCGGCTGGCCTCCCGGGCGTGCTCGGGCGTCAGCCATGAGCCCGGCCGCGTAGCTTCGCTGGCCAGGCGATCCGCTTCACCGAGATGGTTCTGGGCGCGTTCGGCAGCATCGCCATAGGGGGGGCGTTCCGGCCAGGCCATTGCATCGGGCAGGTCGGGCAGGCCGCCGATCTTGCTGGCACCGAGCGGAATCCGGCTTTCCTCGCAAGGCGTGGTCTCCAGCACGAGCGCCGGGCGGGCCTGCTCGGCGAGCCGGGCGACGCTCGCCGGAGCGAGGCCGGCCTCGGTCAGGGAACTCTGCAGGGTCTCGCGGCTGTCGGGCCAGGCGAGAGGAGGCGGTTGCGGTATCGGATCCAAGGTGGGCAGTCCCGTTCGGTTACTCGATCGGCGTCGCCACCCGGGCGAACACCAGCATGTCGACATTGGCTGCGCCGGCCCGCAGCAGGGCGCGCGCCGCAGCCTCGCCCGTGGCGCCCGAGGTCAGCACATCGTCGACCAGCACGATGCGCTTGTCCTTGATAGCCGGCCGGGCGCCCGGCGAGACGGTGAAGGCGCCCTGCACGTTGCGGGCGCGTTCCTTGCGGCTGAGGCCGACCTGATGCGCCGTGCGCCTGGAGCGGCCGAGCAGCAGCGGCTGATAGGCGACACCGCTGCGGCCGCTGATCTCGCGGGCCAGCAAGGCGGCTTGGTTGAAGCGCCGCCGCCAGAGGCGCAGCCGGTGCAGCGGTATGGGCACCAGCATGTCGGCGCCAGCGAGCAGGTCCTGCCCGGCCTGGGCCATCAGCCTGCCCATGAAGGGGGCGATCTCGACCCGGTCACCATATTTGAGCCGATGCACCAGCTCGATGGCGGCGCCTTCATAGCGGGCCGCGGCCCTCGCCCGGCCATAGGCGGGCGGATCGGCGATCGCCTGTGCCGAGACCATGCCCTCGCCATGATCGTAGACGAAGGGAATGCCCAGTTTTTCGCAATAAGGACGCTCGATCAGGGACAATTGCTGCCAGCAGGCCACGCACAGATTGGCGTGGCTGGCGGTGGTCTCCCGGCAGCTCAGGCAGCGCGGCGGCAGGATGACGTCCGCCAGCCGGCTTCCCGCCCGCAGGAGCAGGCGCGGCAGCGAAGAGGGAGCATCGGCGGAGACGGACATGGCGGCAAAGTGGCAAAGATTGCCCGGGCTGTCATCAGGACATTGCAGTGGAGGTCTCGGCGGTATTATGAGAAGGCAATGCAGTCGGATTTGCCGAGCGGGCCTGACATCGCCATTATACCCGACATAATTCTGCCTCAGACTGGAATAGTTGCGTCAATGTCCGTCCCGCTTCGCACTGCCATTGCCCGCCTCGATCTGTTTGCCGGCGCCAGCCCGGAAGACATCGATGCGGTCGCGAACCTTGCCGTCGAGCAACGTTTTCGCGATGGCGAATCGATCTTCTCGCGGGGGGCGCCGGGCGAAGGCATGCTGATCGTGCTGCAGGGCACCATCCGCCTTTCCATCGTTTCCGTCGAGGGACGCGAACTGATCCTGCGTGAAGCGGGCCCCGGCGACGTGATCGGCGAGATCGCGGTGCTCGACAGCGGCCGGCGTACCGCGGATGCCACTGCGGTGGGGCCGGTTGTCGCCGGTTTCATCGCACAGGCTTCCTTCGTGCGGCTGCTCGCCACCCGCCCGGCGCTGCAGATGCCGATCCTGCAGGTGCTGTGCGCCCGGCTGCGCGACACCACCGACCAGCTCGAATCGATCGCACTCTATCCGCTCGAGGCCCGGCTGGCGCGCTTCCTGCTCTGGCATGTCAAGCGGTATGGGCGCACCCGCGCCGACGGAGCCCGCAGTGCGCCGCTGACCATCTCGCAAAGCGCCATCGCCAGCTTCGTCGGCGCCAGCCGGCCCAAGGTCAACCGGCTGCTCGCCGCCTTCGAGGAGCGGGGTGCGATCGAACGTCGCGGCGCCATCGTGCATTGCCATGTCGCGGCGCTCACCCAACTGGCCCAGGCGGAAACGGTCCCCGGCGAGGCGCATGCCGGCGCCCGCCAGGACGCGGCGCGTGGCTGATCCTGCCTTCAAGCCCGCGATAGCCACCGGCCTGGCGGCCTTCATCCTCGGTCTTTGCTTTCTCGTCTACAATCCCGGTGGGGCCGCCAATACGCTGCGCGAGGAAGCCTTCGACTTTCTGGAGAGCGTGGTCCCGCCCAAGCGCCTGCCGGACGGGGTGGTGGTGGTTGACATCGACAGGCCCAGCCTGGCCGCCAAAGGGGGATGGCCGTGGCGGCGGGGCGGGGGGCTGACCGATCTGGTGACCAAGCTGCAGGACGCGCAGGCACAGGTCATCGGCGTCGATATCCTGCTGGATGGCCCGGACCGGCGCTCGCCAGCGCCGATGCTGAGAGCCTACGCCAAATCGACCGGCCGGACGGAGTTGTCGACCGTTGCAGACAGCCTGCCCGATGAGAACAAGCAGCTTGCCGAGGCGATTTCCCGTTCGGATGTCGTGCTTGGCCTGTTGCCCGACGAGGCCGGCAAGGATGCCTTGCCCTTTCCGCCTCCGATCATTCCGGCGCCGCAGCAGGACCTGTCGCAGAAGGCGGCCGGCGTGGTTGCTCCCTCGGAGGTGCTGGTGGATGGGGCGGTCGCGGTCGGCGCCTTGTCGCTTTCCCCGGTCACGGGCACGAAGGTACGCCACGCGCCGGTCTTCGTACGGGGCGGCAGCGAGATTTATGCGGGCTTTGCGATGGAGGTCTTCCGAAGCGCGCAGCATGCCTCCGCCTTCCTGCTTGATCCCGATGGAACGTCCGCTTCGGTGGGAGACGCACGCGTTCCGCTGCGCGAGGGGGCTTCGGTACGGCTTCATCTTGCCGCTCCCTCGACCTGGCGTGCCCGCACGGTTTCCGCCGCCGACGTGCTGGACGACAAGATACCGGCCCAGCGTTTTGCCGGCCGCATCGTGTTGATCGGCGCCAGTGCGCCGGAAGCGGGCGCCCTGCTTCCGACCGCCGCGGGACCTCTCACGCCAACGGTACAGGTCCAGGCCGAGGCGATCGAGGGCCTGCGGTCGGGCGATATCCCGCAGCGCATCCACAGCCCGCGCGTGATCGAGCCTCTTGCCGCCTCCGCCCTCGGCCTCGTGGCGCTGGCGGCTGCGCTGTGGCTCGGCCCTCTGGCGGCAAGCTCGGTGCTGGCGGTGCTGATGCTGGGCTGGCTCGGCTTCAGCGCCGGCCTGTTCGCCGGCACGCGGGTTTTGATCGACCCCGCCGGCCCGCTGATCCCGGCCATTGCCGCCGCCAACTCGGCCCTGGTGGTGATGTTCGCCCACACCCGCAAACTGCGCGGCGCGATCGAGCGCAAGTTCGGGCGCTATCTCTCGCCCGAGATCGTCCGCCGCCTGACCGCCGCGCCGGAAGAGCTGAAGATCGAGGGTGAGCTGCGCGAGGTAACCGCGCTGTTCTCGGATATCGAGGGCTTCACCACCATGTCCGAGAATGCCGAGCCGCGCACGCTGGTGGGCGCGCTCGATGCCTATTTCGACGGGGTCTGCGCCATCGTCATCCGTCATGGCGGCATGGTCGACAAGATCGTCGGCGACGCCGTGCATGGCCTGTTCAATGCGCCGCTGACGGTGGAGGGGCATGCCAGGGCAGCGCTCGACTGCGCCATCGAGATCGGCCGCTTCACCACGGAATTCCGTCAGCGCGAGGATGCAAGGCGCCTCGGATTCGGGCGAACCCGCATCGGCCTCGACACCGGGCCGGTGATCGTGGGCGATGTCGGCGGTCTCGGTCATCTCGACTATACCGCCCATGGCGACGCGGTGAATTCGGCGGCGCGCCTGGAAGCTCTCAACAAGCAGTTCGGCACCACGATCTGCCTCGGTGCGCGTGCGGCCGCCGCCATCGGCGAGCCGGAGCGGTTGCGGCCGCTGGGCAATGTCGTGCTGCGCGGCCGGACGGCGCAGACGGCCGTCTTCAGTCCCTGGCCGGATGATGCCACACCCGAGCGCCGCCAGGCCTATATGGCGGCCTTCGAGAGGATGGCTTCCGCCCCGGCCGAAGCGCGAGACCTGTTCCAGGCTCTCGCCGCGACCTGGCCCGAGGATCCGGCGGTCGCCTATTGGGTCAAGACGCTCGCCTGAGATCGGGCGAAGCGTTTGCGGAGCGCCCTTGCCGAGCGCTATGCCAAATCCAATGAACCGGCTCATACCAACGGTATTGATGCTTGATCGACCGAGCACCGTCATTGCGAGCGCAGCGAAGCAATCCACGTCTCATCGACGCGGTGGCCTTGGCTCCTGGATTGCTTCGCTGCGCTCGCAATGACGTGTGAATCAAACATCGCGGCCGCTGGTATCAGCCCCAGGGACCTTTCGGCCTTTGCGGGCCGCGCGGACCGAGATCGTCGAGGTTGACACCCTCGACGAAACCGCCCTGGCGCGGCGGCTGCCGGCTCGCGCCCATGCGGCGGGCCAGGTCCTCCAGCGCCGCGATGCGGCTCTGGGTGTCGGGATGGGTCGAGAACAGATTGTCCATCGGCCGGCCCGACAGCGGATTGATGATGAACATATGCGCCGTGGCGGGATGGGCCTCGGCCTGCTCGTTGGGAATGGCGTGGGCGGCATTCTGGATGCGCGCCAGGGCGGAGGCGAGCGCCAGCGGGTTGCCGCTGATCTCGGCGCCCAGGCGGTCCGCCTCATATTCGCGTGAACGCGAGATCGCCATCTGCACCACCATGGCGGCGAGCGGCGCCAGCACGGCGAGCAGGATGCTGCCGATCGGGCCGAGTGAGTTGCGCTCGCGATTGCCGGAGAAGAACATGCCGAAATTGGCCACCATCGAAATGGCGCCGGCCAGGGTGGCCGTGACGGTCATCAAGAGGGTGTCGCGATGCTTGATATGGGCAAGCTCATGGGCGATCACGCCCGCGACCTCCTCGCGTGACAGCGAATGCAGCAGACCGGTATTGATGGCGACGGCGGCATTGGCTGGATCGCGCCCGGTGGCGAAGGCATTGGGCTGCGGGTCGTCGATCAGATAGAGCCTGGGCATGGGCAGGCCGGCATTGCGGACAAGCTCCGCCGTGAGCTTGTAGAGCCCCGGCTCGCTGGTGGGGCTGACTTCGCGGGCTCCGTACATCGACAGCACCATGTCGCCCGAGCGCCAATAGGCGAACAGATTGGTGCCGATGGCCACCAGAAGAGCGATCATCATGCCGCCCTTGCCGCCCAGCATCAGCCCGATCACCATGAACAGGGCCGTCATGCCGGCGAGGAGCAAGGCAGTGCGCGCGTAATGCATCGGAAGGAACCCGTTCGTCATGGCCTGAAAATCGGGTCTGCGATGGTCCATGCGCAAGAGGGTTGCGTATGAAAATTTCGTCACGTGGAGGCTGTAACGCCGATCAACCAGCGGATCGACTGATGATGGCGCGGCTGCGGCGACTCCGGGGCCGTCCTGCAAGCGCTATACTCGACATTATACTCGACGGCCTCTGGCGTTCGCAGGACGCCGACATCACATCGTCGCTTCCTGATCGTCGTAGCTGCCGTCAGCGATATCGCCGCCATTGCCCAGCACCACAACCCGCGTGCCGACGGGCGTGTTGTTGTAGAGGTGGATGATGTCCTGGTTGAGCAGGCGGATGCAGCCCGACGACATCGACTTGCCGATCGAGGAGGGGTCGATGGTGCCGTGCAGGCGGTAGAGCGTGTCGCGGTCCCCCTGGAACAGGTACATCGCGCGGGCGCCCAGCGGATTGCCGGGGCCGCCGGGCATGCCGCCTGCCCATTTGGCCGCTTCGCTGTCGCGCTTCACCATGTCGGAGGGCGGGGTCCAGCGCGGCCACACCGCCTTGCGCTTGATCGTGGCCCGGCCGTTCCAGCCGAAGCCTTCGCGGCCGACACCGACGCCATAGCGCGTGGCGTTGCCGCCGTCATGGACGTGGTAAAGGTAGTGATTGGCCGGATCGACCACGATGGTGCCGGGCGCCTCGCCGGTCGGATCGGAAACCTCGCGGCGCAGGAAGGCGCCATCGATCCGCCTCAGATCGATCGCCGGGACCGGATTGCCGTTGTCCTCGAAGCCCGCATAGATTTCGCCGTAGTCGTAGTCGCTGCCGCCCCAGCCGTCGAAGATCGAGTCCGCGGAAAGCCGCTTCGACGAGGCGCAGCCGGCCAAAAGGAGGGGAGCGCCGAGCACGAAGAGGCGGCGGGACAGTTGAGGCATCACAGACCTTCCAAACCGGGAATCAGAATGAGCATGCGAATCGCGTGCATACTACAAGCTGATCATCGTTAATTCTTCATTATCCGGTACAATAAGGGCGTTCAGAATTCCTGCCCCAGAGGTGGTTTCCCAACGTCACCCCTGGTAATCGGCAAGAGTTCGCGATGCCACAGAAAGTTGCTGGCGCGTCTCGCTATCGAGCGGGACGCACATTCGAAGTATCATCGCGGGCACTTGCCCGGCCGTCTGCGGTGCGCTCAGATCCAGGGCCGTGACGTGGCCGTCTTCTGCTCGAAGGACGCGATGGAGGGGGTCTTCTCCATGGTCACGCCGATATCGTCGAGGCCCTTCAGCAGCTTGTTCTTGCGGGCCGGATCGATGTCGAACTTGACGCTGCCGCCGTCCGGGCCACGGATTTCCTGGGCTTCGAGATCCACCGTCAGCGTGGCGTTGGCGCCGCGCCGGGCGTCGTCGAACAATTTTTCGAGATCGGACTCGGAGACGACGATCGGCAGGATGCCGTTGTTGAAGCAGTTGTTGTAGAAGATGTCTGCGAAGGAGGTGGAGATCACGCAGCGGATGCCGAAATCGAGCAGGGCCCAGGGCGCATGCTCACGCGAGGAGCCGCAGCCGAAATTATCGCCGGCGACCAGGATCTTGGCGTGGCGATAGGCGGGCTTGTTCAGCACGAAGTCCGGATTCTCGCTGCCGTCATCGTTGAAGCGCATCTCGGAAAACAGCCCGGCGCCGAGGCCCGTGCGCTTGATGGTCTTGAGATATTGCTTGGGGATGATCATGTCCGTGTCTACGTTCATGATTTCCAGCGGCGCAGCGACGCCGGTGAGCGTGGTGAACTTGTCCATTGTGTTCAAACCGTGTGAGATGGGGCACTGTTGCCCGGTCTTTTATGGCCAGACGGCCCAAGTGACAAGCTAATAGGATGCCGAGCAAATTGGGTGATAGATAAATTGGACCGGAAGGAACCATGTCTGGCTTGTTGAGACTGAGCGAGGCGGCGCGGCGCGCGGCCGTGAAGGCATTGGCGCCTGCCGAGCCGATCGTCTATGTCACCGCGCCGGACCCGCGCGAGGCAGCGCGCAACGCCGTGCCCACACTCGGGGCCGGGGTACTGCTCGCCGTCCTCAGCCTGCCGATCGCCTGGGCCTGTCTCACCGCCGTCTGGCAGGCCGTCCACAATGGAGGTTCGTTGATCCTGCCGGCCCTGTTCAGTCTGCTGGCCGTGCCGGCCTTCCTGTTCGGGCTCTATCTCGTTTGCGCGCCCTGGGCCGCCTATCGGCGCGCCAAGGACCGGGTGGTGTTGATCACCGACCGGCGCCTCCTGCTGATCTCGATCCGCAGCGGCGTCGAGGAGGCGCTTTCCGGCAGGGCTATTCTGGGGGTCGAGCGCAAGAGCGTCGAGCGCGGCTTCGGCACGCTGGAAGTCCGCCATGAGGCGAAGGGCGACGAAGCCGAGACGACCTTGACCGGGCTCGACAATGTCATGGCGGCCGAACTCGCCATCCGGCGGCTTTCGCTCGATCATTCCGTCACCATCATCTCACCGGTGCATTGAGCAACCAGAAATTGTCGCTCCCGGGACAGAGAATGTCCGGTTTCAGTCTTTGACCTCTCCCCATCCCGCTAGCATCGCCCTGACCAACCAGGGAGTGGCGCGATGGCGGCGGATGCAACCACCGAGACGAGGCGGGCCCGTTCCGGCCGGCGCGGGCCGCGCAGCGGGCCGGCGGCGCCTGCCTATATCACCCGCCGGATCCCGCCCTACGAGATCCTGTCGGAGGAGGCCCTTGTCCGCATCGAGGAGCATGCCGACCGCATCCTCGAGGAAGTCGGCTTCGAGATCCGCGGCGATCAGGAAGCCGTCGACCTCTTCCGCAAGGCCGGCGCCGAGACCGATGGCTGGCGCATTCGCCCGCCGCGCGGCCTGATCCGTTCGATTATCCAGGCGACCTGTCCGGCGAGTTTCGTGCAGCATGCCCGCAATCCCGAGCGCTCGGTGGTGATCGGCGGGGCCAATACGGTGTTTTCGCCGGCCTATGGCTCGCCTTTCGTTTCCGATGCCGATCGCGGCCGGCGTTACGGCACGCTGGAGGATTTCAGCAATTTCGTCCGTCTGGCCTATCTGACGCCCTGGCTGCACCATTCCGGCGGCACGGTATGCGAGCCGGTCGACCTGCCCGTCAACAAGCGGCATCTCGACATGGTGCTGGCCCATATGACCCTGTCGGACAAGGCGTTCATGGGCTCGGTCACCACGGCGCCGCGCGCCGCCGATTCCATCGAGATGTGCCGCGTGCTGTTCGGGCCGGACTTCGTCGACGCCAATTGCGTGATCCTCGGCAACGTCAACACCAACTCGCCTTTGGTGCTGGACGGGGAGGCCTCGCGCGTCATCCGCACCTATGCCAGGGCCAACCAGGCAGCGGTGTGCGTGCCCTTCATCCTCGGGGGCGCCATGGGGCCGGTGACCACGGCGGGGGCGCTGGCGCAGTGCTTTGCCGAAGCCATGATGTGCGTGGCCCTCACCCAGCTCGAACGCCCGGGTGCGCCGGCCATTCTCGGCAATTTCCTTTCCTCGATGTCGCTGAAATCCGGCGCCCCCACTTTCGGCACGCCGGAGCCGGCGCTCGGCTATCTCGGCATCGGTGCGCTGGCGCGCCGGCTCGGCGTGCCGCTGCGCTGCGGCGGCAATCTGTGCGCCTCGAAAATTCCCGACGCCCAGGCGGCCTATGAGAGCGCCAATTCGATGTGGCCGGCCTTCCTGGCCGGCGCCCATTTCATCCTCCATGCGGCCGGCTGGGCCGAAGGCGCCCTGGCGATGTCCTACGAGAAATTCGTGATCGACGCCGACCAGCTCGGCGCCTTCCATACCTTCGCCCAGGGCATGCCCGTCGACGAGAATGCCCTTGCCCTCGACGGCTTTATCGAGGTCGGGCCGGGCAAGCATTTCCTCGGCAGTGCCCATACCATGCGCAATTACGAGACCGCCTTCTACGACTTCCCGCTCTCGGACAATAATTCCTTCGAGCAGTGGAGCGAAGAGGGCAGCCACGACATCGTGCAGCGCGCCAATCGCAAATGGAAGGCGATGCTGGAGGCCTATGAAACGCCGCCGCTCGACGCGGACAAGCGCGAGGCTTTGGAGGCTTTCGTGGCCGAGCGCAAGGCCGCCATGCCCGACGCCTGGTATTGATGCCGGCTCGATCTCGGGCCGGGGCCCGCCACCAAATCGCCGCATTGCATAAAGCGGCTCTTCGGGTTAAAGGCCCTTTATCCAATTCTGGGGATGAAAATGGCCGAAGCACATCACGACACGATGACCGCGCACGACTTTTCTGATCACAAGAACACCTATGAGGGGTTCCTGCGTTTTTCCACGATCGGAATGGCCTGGACTCTGGGCATCGTGGTCGCGCTGGCCATCGGCGGCACCAGCGGCCGCTGGGGCATCTGCTCCGTCATCGCGATCCTGTCGACCATCGCCACCGTGTTCGGCATAGCGGTAAAGAGCTGGAGCTGGAAACCTGGCGCCCTCGTATTGGTCCTGGGACTGCTGATTCTGCTGCTTCTCTCCCACTGAAGCGGCTGCCGCCGAAGGGGCATAGCCGGATTTGAGGCCGTCCCATAAGGGCCGGAGCCTCTGTTGCTGCGCCCCTCGAGCAAAGCGATTTCTTCCAATCGCCCTTTCCTTCCAGCCCTTTGTTTGACGCGTTTTCTTAATCGAAATGTCTCGGTGAACGATCCCGGCGTAGACCGGAGCGACCTCTCTGCATATCCCTGCAGCCCTGTGCGAGGAGCGATCATGATCGGCATAGCTGTCCCGGCAGAAGTTGAACCCGGCGAGCCCCGTGTCGGCGGGACGCCCGACACGGTCAGGAAGCTGATCGGGCTTGGAGCGACGGTTCGGGTCGCGAGCGGCGCGGGCCTGGCGTCCGGTTTCACGGACGAGGATTACGCCCAGGCCGGCGCCATGGTCGCCGGTTCCAATCAGGAGGCGCTGGACGGGGCGGCTGTTGTCTTGAAGGTGCGCCGCCCGCGGGCGGACGAGCTCGGCGCCTATCGCAGCGGCGCGCTGGTGCTGGGCATCATGGATCCCCATGGCCAGCACGAGGCGCTGGCCGCTTTGGCGCAGGCGGGCGTGTCGGCCTTCGCCATGGAGCTGATGCCGCGCATCACCCGGGCGCAGGTGATGGACGTGTTGTCCTCCCAGGCCAATCTCGCCGGCTACCGGGCGGTGATCGATGCCAGCGCCGAGTTCGGCCGGGCCTTTCCGATGATGATGACCGCCGCCGGCACCGTGCCCGCCGCCAAGGTCTTCGTGATGGGGGCGGGCGTCGCCGGCCTGCAGGCCATCGCCACGGCACGGCGCCTGGGCGCGGTGGTCACCGCCACCGACGTGCGTCCCGCCGCCAAGGAGCAGGTCGCCTCGCTCGGCGCCAAATTCGTCGCCGTCGAGGACGAGGAGTTCCGCGAGGCCGAGACATCGGCCGGCTATGCCAAGCCGATGTCGGCCGAATACCAGGCCAAGCAGGCCGTCCTGGTGGCCGAGCACATCAAGAAGCAGGACATCGTCATCACCACCGCTTTGATCCCCGGCCGGCCCGCCCCGCGCCTGGTCTCGGCCGCGATGGTCGACAGCCTCAAGCCGGGCTCGGTGCTGGTGGACCTGGCGGTCGAGCGCGGCGGCAATGTCGAGGGCGCCCGCCCCGGCGAGGTCGTGGTCACGCCAGGCGGGGTCAAGATCATCGGCCATCTCAACGTGCCCGGGCGCCTGGCCGCCTCCGCCTCCTCGTTCTATGCCCGCAACCTCCTCGCCTTCGTGGAGACGCTGGTCGACAAGAAGGACAAGGTGCTGGCGCCCAATTGGGAGGACGAACTGGTCAAGGCCACGCTCCTCACCAAGGACGGGGCGGTGGTGCATCCCGCCTTCCAGCCGCAGCCGGCCTGACGGATCTTTGGCGGGTGGGTCTCCAGCTCCATCGAGAGATGGCGCGGGGGCCGCCTGGAATTGAGTGCATCCCATCAGAGGCGGGTCCGAAGACCCGCTCCCATCAGATCCACCCCATCGAGGAAGACCGACATGGCCGAAACGCCCCAAGAGCTTCTCGACAAGGCCCAGGCTGCGGCTCGGGCCGCCGGCGAGGCTGCCAGAAACGCCCAGGACTATGCCGACCAGCTCGCCGCCACGCTGGGGGGTGTCGCCCATGCCGCCACCGGCGGGGCGATCGATCCCTTCGTCTTCCGCTTCGCCATCTTCGTGCTCGCCATCTTCGTGGGCTATTACGTGGTGTGGTCGGTCACCCCCGCCTTGCACACCCCGCTGATGTCGGTGACCAACGCCATCTCCTCGGTGATCGTGGTCGGCGCCCTGCTGTCGGTCGGCGTCGCCCTGGCCGGGGACGAGAGCGGGCCGTGGTGGGCCCGCGGCTTCGGCTTCCTGGCCCTGGTGCTGGCCTCCATCAACATCTTCGGCGGCTTCCTGGTCACCGAGCGCATGCTGGCCATGTACAAGCCCAAGGATAAGACCAACAAGGACAAGACCAGGAAGGCCGAGGCCAAACCGGCCGCCGGCGCCGGCCAGTGAGGAAGCCTCCATGTCCGTGAATCTCACCCAGTTCCTCTATCTCGTCGCCGGCGTGCTGTTCATCCTGGCGCTGCGCGGACTGTCCTCGCCGACCTCCTCGCGCCAGGGCAACCGCTTCGGCATGATCGGCATGGGCCTGGCGGTGCTGACCACGCTGGCGGTGTCGCCGCCCTCGGGCGTGTCGGGCTGGCTGCTGGTGGTCGCAGGCCTTGCCGTCGGCGGCGGGCTCGGCGCGGTGGTGGCCCGGCGCGTGGCGATGACGGCGATGCCCCAATTGGTGGCCGCCTTCCATTCGGGCGTCGGCCTGGCCGCGGTGTTCGTGGCCGCCGGCGCGCTCTATGCCCCCGCCGCCTTCGGCATCAGCCATGGCGGTGAGATCGAGCCGCAATCGCTGGTCGAGATGTCGCTGGGTGTGGCCATCGGCGCCATCACCTTCACCGGCTCGGTGATCGCCTTCGCCAAGCTCAACGGCAACATGTCCGGCGCGCCGATCCTGCT
>NZ_PUEJ01000003.1 GCF_002982075.1 Labrys okinawensis
ATTTCTCCTGCAGGCTCTTCACCACGTCCTGGTCCTCGAAGAACAGCACGGTACCGGCGCCGGCGGCGAAGGAATCCATCTTGGCCTCGGTCGAGGCGAAGCTGTCGGCCGGCACGATCTTGCGCAGGATTTCCTTGGTCAGGTGCCAGAATTTGTCGCTCTGCTTGCCGAACAGGATCACGGCGCGCGAGCTCTGCGAATTGAACGAGGAAGGCACATGCTTGATCACGTCCTGGATCAATCTGCTGATCTCTTCCTCGCTCTTGGGCAGCGTCTTGCCCAGGGCGTATTGGGTGCGGCGGGTCTTGATATGGTCGATGAAGGACTTGGACATGAGAAGAATTTCTCTCTCAATGAAAATTTGCCAATGCGGAAGAGGTGCTCAAGCAACCTCGACGGCAGACTTGCATGCCCTGAAACGGACATGTCGAAAACCTGCATAATCTCGATCGTTAAGTTCGATGAAATTGATATGTCGATCGCGGCGCCCGTCAGCCGCCACTGTCGACACCCGTCTCGGCCACGGCTTCCAGGCGGGCGGCGATTTCGCGGCGTAGGGTGCGGCGCAGTTCCGCGGCCTTGTAACGCCGCTCCTCGGTCGGTCCGCTGACTTGGAGCGTCGGCACGGCCGAGGGGCGCCCCTCGTCATCCACCGCCACCATGGTGAAGTAGCACGAATTGGTATGGCGACGGGTGCCGGAGCGGATGTTCTCCGCCTCCACCCGGATGCCGACCTCCATCGAGGTCCGGCCGGCATGGTTGATCGACGCCAGGAAGGTCACGAGTTCCCCGACCTGGATCGGTTCCTTGAACATCACCTGATCGACGGAGAGCGTCACCGCATATTGGCCCGAAAAGCGCGAGGCGCAGGAGAAGGCGACGCGGTCGAGCAGGTTGAGCAATGCGCCGCCATGCACCTTGCCGCTGAAATTGGCCATGTCCGGCGTCATCAACACGGTCATTTCCAGGCGGCGGCGATCCATGGTTCTTCCCCTGATCTCATTGCTCGCCGCCGAGTGTAATGAAGAGGCCGTGGATGAAAAGCCGCGATCAGGTCTTGCTCACCGGTTGGGAACGCAGGCGGCTGGCGATGGCCGGGTCGGCGCGACGGCACAGCTGCGGCGGCAGGCCCTTGAGGATGAGTTCGAGGTCGGCGACCGCCATGCTGCCGATCTCGAACAGGGCGTCCCTGGTGCCGCCGGTGCGATGGGCCGAGAACACCATGTTCGGTGTGGCGCGCACGGGATCGTCGGCCGGGACGGGTTCGACCGGGAAGACGTCGGTGGCCACGCGGATGTGGCCGCTGCGGGCGGCCGCGATCATGGCCTGGAAATCGACCACCGCGGCCCGGCTCATCAGGAGGAAGGCCGAACCCTTCTGCATCAGGGCAAATTGCGGTGCGCCGAGGAAATGGGCGTTTTCCGTGGTGGGGGCGGCGAACACGACGACGAAACGGCTGCGTTCCAGCAGCGTATCGAGGTCGCTTTGCCGGCAATCCAGCCGCTCGATGATCTCGGCCGGCAGCCAGGGGTCGTAGACCCTGACCTCGTTGCGGAACGGGCGGATGAGCTCGCGGAATTTGCGGCCGAGATCCCCGAAGCCGATGATGCCGACCGGGGCGCCCTCGAAGCGGATGGTATCGAGATTGGCTTCGAGGCCATAGGTCTCGGAGCCGGCGCGGAAGGCGCGGTCGGCGGCGCTGATGCCCCGGCCGAGATCGAGGGCGAGGCCGAGCGCCGCTTCCGCCACCGGGGCCGCGAAGGCAGAGGCCGGTGTCAGCACCCAGACGCCGCGCGCCTGGCAGGCGGCGTAATCGATATTGGGCAGGAAATTCGTTTCGACATTGATGATGGCCTTCAGCTGCGGGGCTCGCCCGAGCCGTTCGCGCGGCATAGCCGTCTGCCCGATGATGGCCACGGCGTGGGGCAGCAGCGCCTCGATCTCGTCGTCATGCATCGGCCTGGCCTCGCTGATGACAAGGCGTCCGAGGCTTTCGAGCCGGGCTCGCACCGCCGGCGTCATGATCTGCTCGAGCGTACGCGGGAGGGGATCGACGAGAATGACGGGGGCGGCCATGGCGGGTCCTGTGCACGGGAATCGGCAAAGCATGAAGTGTTGCGAAGGACTCCGCAATGGTCAGACCATAAGGGTTTGACGGCAGCGCCCGTGAATGCGTAAATCAAGGCATGTACAGCGCCACCACACGGCATATCAAAGTGACGGTCCGCCCCCGTTTCCTTGCCGAGGAATCGCGGCCGGCGGAGGGGCGCTATTTCTGGGCCTATACGGTGGAGATCGCCAATATGGGCCCGGAAACGGTACAGCTCCGGTCGAGAGCCTGGGAAATCACCGACGAAAACGGCCGGCGTGAGGACGTCAGGGGCGCCGGCGTGGTCGGCGAGCAACCCGTGCTGGAGCCCGGAGAGCGTTTCGAATATACCTCCGGCTGCCCGCTGGGAACGCCATCGGGCCTGATGGTCGGCACCTATCTCATGGTGGCGGAAAGCGGTGAGACTTTCGAGGTCGCCATTCCGGCTTTTTCTCTCGACAGCCCTTACGCCAAGCGCAGCGTGAATTGAGGCCGCAGACAGCCTCAGATTCAACGCGGTTCGGCTGATGGCGAACGCTTCGATTTGTCCCGGCCATCCAAAACCTACCCTACGGCCAGGCAGGAAGGCTGGATTGCCGGGCGTGTGAGCTCGGATGAGCTTTGAGTGAGCTGCCTGATCTGCAGCCGTGTTCTCGTTCCGATTTTGACCTAGTACACTCGAAAATGGGGCTTGTTTCCTTGAAAGCAACAAAGAAGTGCTTTATGTAACGAAAATGATCGGAAAGTCTGATGCCACAATGGTTTTCGTCCTGGCGCCAACCGCTGAAGATCGTGGCGCATTGCAGGCTACCCTCATCGCCTATCGCCAGGCGATGGCTATTCTCGACAGAACCAAGGGAGCCAATCTCGTCGCCCTGCACGAAGAAGCCTACGAGGAAATCCGCCTGAAGACGGGGCTGCCTTCGCGCATGGCGACCCTGGCCTTGCGCGATCACAGCCGGCGGCAGCCGGGCGAGCTGATCGGCGACATTCCGCTCGACTCCAAGCTGTTCTCCGTGAAGGGGCCGGACAGTGTCAGCATCGCCACCATCGAGGGCCGGGTGGTCATGCCCTATTCGGTCAGCGGCTATCACGACGGCTGGGATGACTTCGCCGAAGCCCGCCTCGTCTTCGAAGGCCTGTCGCTGCGCATCGATGTCGGCGTGCAGGCCAGCATCCACTCTCAAAAGGAGATCCCGATGTCCAACGAAGGTATTCTCGCCCGGCTGGGGCGGGTCATCGCCGGTGTCGTCAACAATGCGGTCGATACGGCCGAAGCTTCCAATCCCACCGCCGTCGCCCAGCAAGCCGTGCGTGAGATCGGCAAGATCGCCGAGGAGGCCCGGGCCGCGCTCGGCATCGCCGTCGCAGCCGGCCACCGCCTCAAGGCCAAGGCCGATGATCTCGACGCCGAGATCCGCGATCTCGACGGCAAGATCAAGATCGGCCTGGAGAAAGGGCGGGAGGATCTCGCCCGCGCCGCGACGGGTGTCCAGATCGATCTGGAAGCCCAGCGCGAGGCACTCTCCAAGGCAATCGCCGAGAATGCCGGCGAGATTGCCGAAGCCGAGGCAACCCTGCGCAGCATCGCCTCGGCTCGCGCCGACGCAATGAAGCGGCTGGAAGATGCCAAGCGGGCGGAGCGTGCCGTTCCTGCCGCCGTGACGCCCTCGCAGCGCAACGACCAGCGGCTCGCCGACGCGCTGGCCGCGGTAGAACGCGTGACCGGCGTGCCGGCCAAGCCCACCACCGGCGCCGCTGAAGTGGAGGAACTCGGCCGGTTGCAGCGCCAGGACGCGATCGAGGCGCGGCTCAAGGCTTTTAGGGAAGGCCAGCGCTGATGGAAGCCCAGTGATGATGGAAACCTTGGTCCAGCCGGGCACGGCACCCTTCTGGGTGGCATTGTTGACGGTGATCGGCATCGGCGTGGTCGAGCTCGTCTCGATGCTGCTCGGTGCCTCCGTCTCAGCCTTGCTCGACGATAGTTTCGGCTTTCATGATCTGGGCCATCACGCCTCCGGCGATCACGAGAGCAGCCTTCTCGGCGCGTGGTCCTCGTGGCTCAACGCCGGCGGCGTACCGCTCCTGGTGCTGATCGTCATCCTGCTTTCAGCCTTCGCGGCCTTCGGCTTCGCCATCCAGTCGGTTGCCCTCGGCCTTGCCGGGCCGCTGCCGGCCCTGATTTCCGTTCCCGGCGCGTTGGCCGCGGCCGTTCCTACCACGCGCTGGATCAGCCGGGGCATTGCCCGCATCATCCCGCGCGACGAAACCAGCGTGCTCAGCCAGGATGAGTTCATCGGCTTGGTCGGCACGGTGACCATCGGCCCGCTCGACCAGGGCAATCCCGGTAGCGTGCGGGTCAAGGACCGCTACGACAATTTCCACGCCCTGCGCGCGAAGGCCGCGCCCGGGCATGTCATCGAAACGGGCGCGCTGGTGTTGATTGTGGATGGGGCCGACGGTCTCTTCCAGGCCATTCCCGCACCGCAGGCACTCGATAGCGACAGCAACAGGAGCTGAACGACCATGGACTTCTTTTCGGTGGGCCTCATCGCCGGTGTCATCGTGACGGCCATCGTCGTCATCGGCATCATCATGACGACCCTCTACACAAGGTCCACGCGCGACAAGGCCTATGTGCGGACCGGGCTCGGCGGCAAGAAAGTGGTGCTCGACGGTGGCTCGGTCATCCTGCCGATCTTCCATTCCTATTCCTGGGTGTCACTGAGCACGCTGAGGCTCGAGGTCAAGCGTTCCGAATACGAATCGCTGATCACCAAGGATCGCATGCGTGCCGACATCACGGCCGAGTTCTATGTCCGGGTGAAGCCCGACGCGGAGAACATCGCGTTGGCCGCCCAGACCCTGGGCGATCGCACCAATGATGCGGATGCCCTGAAGACCCTGGTGGAAGCCAAGTTCGTCGACGGCCTGCGCTCGGTGGCGGCGACCATGTCGCTGCGCGACCTGCAGGAGCAGCGCGCCGAATTCGTCAAATCGGTGCAGGCGGCGGTAGCGCACGACCTGCAATCCAACGGCCTCGAGCTTGAATCGGTCTCGCTGACGCGGCTCGACCAGACCGATATCAAGCATTTCAACCCGAACAACAGCTTCGACGCCGAAGGCTTGACGGCGCTCACCAAGATCACTGAGGAACGCAAGCGCGAGCGCAACCAGATCGTGCGCGACAACGAGGTGGAGATCGCTACCAAGGACCGTGAAGCGGCTCTGCGGCGCCTGACCATCGAGCGCGAGCAGCGCGACGCGGAGCTCAACCAGGAGCGCGACATCGCCAATAAGACGGCGGAAACGCGCGCCGAGACCGCCAAGGCGGAGCAACTGGCGCGCCTGAGCCAGGAAACGGCCAGGCTCGATACCGACCGGGGTATCGCCGAGCGTGACGCCGAGGCCCGCCAGGCCCGCGAGGCGGCCCGCATCGGGGCAGAGCAGGGCATCGCCGAACGTGAGGCCGTGGCCCGCAAGATCACGGAGACCGCCCGCATCGACGCGGCGATCACTGTGGCCCGCAAGATCGAGGAAGAGCAGGCCGCCCGCGCCAAGGCCGATGAGGCGAAAGCGGCCGCCATCACCGCCGAGGAACAGGTGACCACTGCCCGCGAGGTGGAGATCGCCGAGCGCGCCAAGCGCATCGCCGTGATCGATGCCCGCAAGGCCGCCGAGCAGGAGGCGACCGCCATCACCGTCAAGGCCGAGGCCGAAAGGCAGGCGGCGGAGAACCTGGCCGCCGCCGTCAAGATCCAGGCCGATGCCGAAGCGCAGGCCGCCAAGATCCGCGCCACGGGCGTGATCGAGCTCGGCGAGGCCGAGGCCCGCGCAGAGCGGGCCAAGAACGAAGCGCGCAATGCCCTAGCGGAAAGCGTCATCGGCTTCGAGCTTGCCAAGGCTCGCGTGGCGATCGTGCCTCAGGCACTCGAACAGGCGATGAAGCCGATCGAGAAGATCTCGGACATCAGGATCTTCAGTGCGGGCGGGTTGGCCGGCGCTCTTGGCGGTATGGGTGCTGCCGGTGTCAATGGCGGCGGCCAGGCCGGGCATCCGATCGGCGACCTGTCAAGCCAGCTCCTCAGCTTCACCGCTCAGAAGCCTATCCTCGACGAGATCCTGGCTCAGGCCGGCTTCAAGGGGGCCGACCCAACCCAGGCGCTGCTGACAGCTTCACTTGCAAGCGCGGGACACAAGGCGCCTCCCGTCAGTCGCCCGGACGGCATCGTGCCGCCTGTGGACGACGTCCAGCACAAGGGCTGAAAGGGGATTTGACGAGGACATGATGCGGGCTGAATGGCCCGCACTTGCCGGCACAACGCTGCCATTGACACCATCGCCCTCGCGCCTAATATATTTTCGTCGAAACAGCCGCCCTCAAGCAGCAACCTTGGGGCGGCGTTTTGATTTTTTGGCCCAGGCATTCTGCGTTTTGGCGGCACCGCCAAGGATCGCAAGACGCTGGGGAACCAGAAGTTGGAACAAAGGGCGGATTTGTCAAAACGCGCTTTGCTCCTGTCATCATGATGTTCCAGGACTGCCTCAAACCTCTAGAATTGCCAACCTGAAAGCCACACCCGTGAACGCCTCCGTCAAACCTCAGCCGTCCCATGCTTCCGCCCCATCGGCCATCTTGCCGACTTATGCCCGAGCGGACGTGGCTTTCGAGCGAGGCGAGGGCGTGTGGATGATCGGCTCGGATGGCGAGCGCTATCTCGATTTCGGCGCGGGTATCGCCGTCAATTCGCTCGGTCATGCCCATCCCCATCTGGTCTCGGCCTTGACCGAGCAGGCCCAGAAGATCTGGCACACCTCCAACCTGTTCCAGATGCCGGGCGGCGAGAAGCTTGCCCGCCGGCTGGCTGACGCCACCTTTGCGGACAAGGTCTTCTTCACCAATTCGGGTGCGGAGGCGCTCGAATGCGCCATCAAGATGGCCCGCAAATACCAGTCGGCCAACGGCCATCCGGAGCGTTTCCGCATCATCACCTTCGAGGGAGCCTTCCACGGCCGTACGCTGGCGACCATCGCCGCCGGCGGCCAGGCCAAATATCTCGAAGGTTTCGGCCCCAAGGTCGACGGCTTCGACCAGATCGCCTTCGGTGACCACGAGGTGCTGGACCGGGCGATCACACCGGAGACGGCTGCCATCCTGGTCGAGCCCATCCAGGGCGAGGGCGGCATTCGCACCCTGCCTCATGCCTGCCTGAAGGGCATGCGCGAGCTCTGCGACGCCAAGGGCCTGCTGCTGATCTTCGACGAGGTGCAGACCGGCGTCGGACGCACCGGCAAGCTGTTCGCGCATGAATGGGCCGGTGTGACTCCCGACATCATGGCGGTGGCCAAGGGTATCGGCGGCGGCTTCCCGATGGGCGCCTGCCTCGCCACCGACGAGGCGGCCAAGGGCATGACCGCCGGCGTGCACGGCACCACCTTCGGCGGCAATCCGCTCGCCATGGCCGTGGGCAATGCCGTGCTCGACATCGTGCTCGAGGAGAGTTTCCTGGAGCACGTCGCCAAGGCCGGCCTGCTGTTGCGCCAGCGCCTGGCCGAACTCAAGGACCGCTTCCCCGATATCATCGAGGAGATCCGAGGCGAGGGACTGATGCTCGGCCTGCGCACGCGCATGACGCCGGGCGAATTCGTCGGTGCTCTCAGGGCGCAGAAGCTGGTGGCCATCCCGGCCGGCGACAATGTAACCCGGCTGCTGCCGCCCCTGATCATCTCGGATGAAGAACTTCTCGAAGGCGTGCGTCGAATCGAGGCTGCCTGTGTCGCCCTCTCGCGCAAGCCAATGACTGCCGGACATTGACGATGGTAAAGCATTTTCTCGATCTTTCCGATCTTCCCGCCCAGGATCTGCGGGCCGTTCTCGATCTGGCCGCCTCGATCAAGGCCAAGCGCGTGAAGGGCGAGCTCGCCCGCGAACGCCCGCTCACCGGCAAGGTCCTGGCCATGGTGTTCGAGCAACCCTCGACGCGAACCCGCGTCTCCTTCGATGTCGGCATGCGCGAGTTGGGCGGCGAGACCCTGATGCTGACCGGCGCCGAGATGCAGCTCGGCCGCGGCGAGACCATCGCCGACACCGCCCGCGTGCTTTCGCGCTATGTCGATGCGGTGATGATCCGCATGCTCGACCACACCGCGGTGCGCGAGCTCGCGGCCAATGCCTCGATCCCGGTGATCAACGGCCTCACCAAGATCTCCCATCCCTGCCAGATCATGGCCGACATTCTGACCTATGAGGAGCATCGCGGCCCGATCAAGGGCAAGACGGTGACCTGGACGGGGGACGCTAACAATGTGCTGACCTCCTGGATCGAGGCGGCGCAGCGTTTCGACTTCACCATGCGCGTCGCCGCGCCCCAGGATCTTTCGGTGCGCAAGGAAGTCGTCGACTGGGCCCGTGCCAACAAGGCGCGGCTGGAGATCGGCACCGACCCCCGCGAGATGGTCGAGGGGAGCGACTGTGTCGTGACCGATTGTTGGGTCTCGATGGGCGATTCCGAAGGCTATCGCCACAATCTGCTGCGGCCCTACCAGGTCAATGCCAAGCTGATGGCGCTCGCCAAGCCCGATGCCCTGTTCATGCACTGCCTGCCGGCCCATCGCGGCGAGGAGGTGACGGACGAGGTGATCGACGGGCCGCAATCGGTGGTGTTCGACGAGGCCGAGAACCGCCTGCATGCCCAGAAGGGCGTGCTCGCCTGGTGTTTCGGACAGGCCGCGGCATGAGTGAGCCCCATCTGACGGAAGACGATCATATCCTGCCCTTCCAGGCGGAGGGGCTGGACGTGCGAGGCCGCGTCGTCAGGCTCGGCCCTGCCATCGATACCATTCTGCGCCGACACGATTATCCGGCGCCGGTGTCGCGCGCCGTCGGCGAGGCGACGGCGCTGGCACTGCTGCTCGGCACCACACTGAAATTCGACGGCCGCTTCATCCTGCAGACCCGCACGGATGGCCCGGTGAGAATGCTGGTGGTGGATTTTCAAGCGCCGGACCGCGTGCGGGCCTGCGCCACCTTCGACAAGGACGCCGTGGCTGCCGCCATCGAGGCCGGCAAGACGAGCACGATTGAACTGCTCGGCAGCGGCCACCTTGCCATGACGATCGACCAGGGGCCGGACATGGCGCGCTACCAGGGCATCGTCGCCCTGGAAGGCGAGAGCCTGGAAGCGGCAGCGGACCAGTATTTCCGTCAGTCCGAGCAGATTCCCACCCGCGTCCGCCTGGCCGTGGCCGAGAATTACGTGGCCGGGGAGGGGGCGAGTTGGCGCGCCGGCGGCATGATGATCCAGTTTCTGCCGTCCTCGCCCGAGCGCATGCGCATGGCCGACCTGCCGCCGGGCGATGCGCCCGAGGGCGCCGAGGTGATGCAGCATCGCGAGGACGATGCTTGGGTGGAAGCCAAGCTGCTGATGGGGACGGTGGAGGATCACGAGCTGACCGATCCAAACGTATCGGCCGAGGAACTGCTCTATCGCCTGTTCCACGAACGCGGCGCCCGCGTATTCGAGAGCTCGGCCATCATCGAGAAATGCCGCTGCTCGCGCGAGGCCGTCACCACCATGCTGCGCAATTTCTCGCAACAGGATCGCCGCGACATGGTTGCCGACGACGGGTCGATCACGGTGACCTGCGAGTTCTGCAATGCCCGCTACGATTTCGACAAGGCGGAGACGGAAGAACTCGTGAACGCGTAGGGGCGGCCAGGAAAGAGCGGACGGGACGTCCCGTCCGCCTTAAGGGACGTCCAAGAATAAGCGCGCTGTCATTCCCGGCCCCTGGATCCCCTTCCGGCGGCGCGGGGCATGACAATCGATAGAGCGCTCATTTTTGAACGGTCTCCAAGGAAACGTCTTGCTCTCAGGATGAACATGCCCCTTCGCTATACGCCCGCCGAACTCACCGCCAAGCTGGTCTCCTTCGATACGGTCAGTTCGCGGTCCAATCTGGCGCTGATCGATTTCGTTGCCGATTACCTGGCCGGGCATGGCGTCGAGAGCGTTCGCCTGCCCAATGCCGCCGGTGACAAGGCCGCGCTTCTGGCCACCATCGGCCCGGCGGACAGGCCGGGCGTGGTGCTCAACGGCCATGTCGATGTCGTGCCGGTCGAGGGGCAGTCCTGGAGCGCGCCGGCCTTCGAAGCGCGGGTGGAGGGAGAGCGCCTTTACGGCCGCGGCACCTGCGACATGAAGGGCTTCGTTGCCACCGCACTTGCCCTGGTGCCTGATTTCCTGGCGATGAATCTGAAGGCGCCCCTTCACATCGCCATCTCCTATGACGAGGAGATCACCTGCCTCGGCAGCCTCGACATGATCCGCCGCTTCGGCAAGGACCTGCCGCTTCCACGCGCCTGCATCGTCGGCGAACCGACGCTGATGGAGGTGGTCGACGCCCAGAAATCCCTTGCCTCCTATGTCACCCGCATTTCCGGCCGCCCGGCTCATTCGGCCATGCCGGCCCTGGGGGCCAACGCTCTGCATGCGGCTGCCCGCGTCATTGCCCATCTCGACGATATCGCCGATGAGCTCCAGGCGGCGGGCGATCCTTCGGGCCGCTTCGAACCGGGCTATTCCACGGTGCAGGCGGGGTTGATCCAGGCGGGGAAGGCGATCAACATCGTGCCGGACGAGGCGCGCATCGTATGGGAATGCCGCGGCCTGCCCTCCCTGCCGATTGCCTTCGTGCCGGATCGTATCCGCGCCTTCAGCCAGGAGATCGTGTTGCCGCGCCTCCGGCGCAATGCGCCCGAGGCCGAGATCGTCACGGAGCTCGATATCGCGGTGCCGGCCTTGTCGCCCGAGCCCGGCTCCTATGCCGAGACGCTGGCCCTGCGTCTTGCCGGGCGCAACCATACCCAGGCCGTTTCCTACGGCACCGAGGCCGGCCATTTCCAGCTCGCCGGCATTCCCACGGTGATCTGCGGCCCGGGCTCGATCAAGCAGGCGCATGGAGCCGACGAATGGATCGCCCTGTCCGAGCTCGAGGCTTGCGCCAGCTTTCTCAGGCGGCTTGGCCAGGCGCTGGAGGTCTGACGGAATGTTCTACGAACCGCGCAAGGGTGACCACGGCCTGCCCCACGATCCGTTCAAGGCCCTGGTGACGCCGCGCCCGATCGGCTGGATCACCACACAGTCGGCGGCCGGGGCCATCAATCTGGCGCCCTTCTCCTTCTTCAACGCCTTCCAGTCGCGGCCGCATCTCGTCGGCTTCGCCGCCGATGGCCGTAAGGACAGCGTCGTCTTCGCCGAGGAGACGCGTGAATTCGTCTGCAACCTCGTCACCGAGGATTTGATCGACGCGATGAACGCCACCTCCGCGAGGCTGCCGCGCGGACAGAACGAAATGGAGCATGCCAGGCTCGAAGCCGCATCCTCGCGCCTGGTGAAGCCGCCGCGCGTGGCCCGGGCCGCTGCCGCGCTGGAATGCCGCTGGACCCAGACGATCCATCTCGTCGATTCGGAGGGAGCGCCGAGCGACGCCTGGCTCGTCTGCGGCGAAGTGGTCGGCATCCATGTCGACGACCGCTTCATCCGCGACGGGCGTGTCGATACCGCCGCGATGCGCGTGGTCTCGCGTCTGGGCTATCGTGACTATTCCGTAGTGGAAAGCACGTTCGAACTGGAGCGTCCGGGTTAACGCGGCTTGCATCCCCAGTCGCGGGAGGTAATTGTTACCTCTCTACGGTGACGGATCTTGGGGCGGCGCTGGTATGTTAGGGGGCCGACGCAAGATGTCGGTTGCGTCGATGCCGACCCAGATACGTACAAGCGGAGGCTGCATGCTCAAGGAATTCAAGGAATTCGCCCTCAAGGGCAATGTCGTCGACCTCGCCATCGGTGTGATCATCGGTGCGGCGTTCACCAAGATCGTGACGGCGGTGGTCGAGGATTTGATCAATCCGATCATCGGGGCACTCACCCCCGGGGGCCTCGACTTTTCAAACATCTACCTCATGCTGCGAGGTACGGCACCTGAAGGCGCTTCCCTCGCGGATGCTCGCAAGCTCGGTACGCCTCTCGCCTATGGTGATTTTGTCAGCGTCGTCGTGAACTTCCTGATCGTCGCGTTCATCCTCTTTATGATCGTGAAGGTGATCAATCGCTTGCGTCGCGAAGCGCCGGCCAAGGAAGAAGCTCCTGCGGCACCACCCGCCGACGTGCAATTGCTGACGGAAATCCGTGACCTCCTCGCCAAGAGGTGAGGCCATCCTGCGGCACCGTTTGTGACAGGTCGGGAAGGCTGCCGGCATTCATGCATACGGGCGATGGAAACCATTCCAAGTTTTGGTTTCTGCCGCCCGCGCTGATGTCATAAAGTCCGGCATTCCCATTGCAAGGATGATGCCGTGACTGCCGCCGTCGAGTCGATTCCAGCCGCCCCCTCCTTCCTCGATGGCCTCAGGCCGGAAGCGCTCGGCGCACCGGAAAGCGGTATCGTCGAGGTGATGAATTACGGGCGTACGCGCCAGGGCATGATCCCGCTCTGGGCCGGCGAAGGCGACGTGCCGACGCCCGCTTTCATCACCGAAGCGGCAACGCGGTCGCTGGCCGCGGGCGAGACCTTCTATACCTGGCAGCGTGGCATTCCCGATCTGCGTGAGGCCCTGGCGCGTTACCACACCAATCTCTTCGGCAAACCCTTTGCGGCCGATCGCTTCTTTGTCACCCAGTCCGGCATGCATGCGATCCAGACCGCGGTTCGCCTGATCGCCGGCGTCGGCGACGAGGTGATCGTGCCGACACCGGCCTGGCCGAACTTCGCGGCCGCCATCGGCGTGGCCGGCGCCAAGCCGGTGATGGTGGCGCAGATCTTCACCGAGCAGGGCTGGAAACTCGATTTCCAGCGGCTCGCCGATGCCATCACGCCGCGCACCCGCGGCATCTTCATCAATTCGCCGTCCAACCCCACCGGCTGGGTCGCCACCGCGGAGGATATCGCCTTCGTGCTCGATCTTGCACGCCGGCACGGGCTGTGGATCTTCGCCGACGAGATCTACACGCGCTTCCACTATGCCGGCGGCCGCGCGCCCTCCTTCCGCGACATCCGCACGCCGGAGGACCGCATCATCTTCACCGATACCTTCTCCAAGAACTGGGCGATGACGGGCTGGCGCATCGGCTGGATGGAAGCACCGCCCGAACTGGGGCAGACCATCGAAAACCTCCTCCAATATTCCACCTCGGGCGTGGCCACCTTCCTGCAGCGTGCCGGCATCGCGGCGCTCGAGCGGGGCGAGAGCTTCGTCGAGCACCAGATCGCCCGCGCGCGCCAGGGCCGCGACATCGTCATCAAGGGCCTGAGCGCCACCGGCAAAGTGCGCTTCGCCCCGGCGAGCGGCGCCTTCTACCTGTTCTTCTCCGTGGAAGGGAAACCGGACGTGCGCCGCCTGGGGCTCGAGATCGTCGACCAGGCCAATGTCGGTCTGGCGCCCGGCACAGCCTTCGGCGCCGGCGGCGAGGGCTTCATGCGGCTGTGCTACCTGCGCAGCCCCGAGCAGCTCCAGGCCGCCACGCAGCGCCTGGTCGACTGGCTGGAGAAGATCTGAGCGACGTACGCGGCCCCAGCCTTGGCGGTCGCATCGCAGACCTTGCCGAGGTTACGCGGGAAACGGCGCGGCTGGGACCGCGGATATCTTGTCCGCCTCTTGCTTTCCCATAAGTCCGGTGCTTCCGGGAGAGGACGAGAGGCCCGCCCTTCCCGGGTTTACGGCTTCGCCCCGAGCCGGGACAGGCCGCCCTTGGCCGGTTTGTTGGCGGGATCGAGTTCCAGCGCCTTGTTGAAATCGGCAATGGCGTCGTCGCGCTCGCCCCGGCTCTCACGGATGCGGGCGCGCGTGACGAAATAGTCGGCGACTTGGCTATCGGCTGCGATGGCGGCATCGGCATCGCGTAGCGCCTCGTCATAGCGATCGGCGGCGAGATAGGTCAGGGCCCGTTCATTGAGGGTATCGGGCTTGTCCTTGGTGAGCTCGAGTGCCTTGGCGAGGTCCGCCAGGGCATTGTCATAGTCCCCGAGTTCGCGCCAGGCGATGCCACGGGAGACATAGGCCTGGTCGCTGCTGGGCTGTTCGCGGATGGTCTCGTCGTAATCGGCCATCGCCTCGTCATAGCGATGCAGGGCGGCGAAGAGTTGTCCGCGTTCCAGGCGGGCGGAAGGGAAATTGGTATCGAGCGCGAGCGCCTTGGTATAGTCGGCGATGGCAGCTTCGGTGTCGCCGAGCTGCCACTGCACGAAAGCACGGCTGAAATAGGCGGAATCGAACTCGCTGTCGAGGTCGAGCGCCTTCTGCAGGTCCTCCAGGGCGCGGGTATAGTCCTTCATCTCGATGAGGGAGCGGGCCCTGGCGTAAAAGGCGTTCTTGTAGGTCTTGTCGAGGCGGATGGCCTGCGTGTAGTCGTCGATGGCCGCCATATGCTCCTCGAGGGCGCGGTGGGCATCGCCACGGCCCTTATAGGCCTCTTCCTCACGTCCGTTGAGGGCGATAGCGGCATCGAAATCCTTGATCGCCTCCTCGTTGCGATCGAATTGGAGCAGCGCAAAGCCGCGATTGATCAGCGGGAGCGCGGAGCGCCGGTTGACGGCGATCACGGCGGCGTAGTCGGCCAGCGCGGCATCCATCTCGCCGAGGCGGGACTGGGCGTCGGCCCGCGCGGTCAGGCTGGCGGCATCGCGCGGCCGCACTTCCAGCGCCGCGCTGAAATCCGCCACCGCCTTGGCGTCGTCGCCGTTTTCCGCGTAAGCCTGCCCGCGCCGGAAATACACCAGCGCGCGCGTCGACTTGGCCAGTTTCCGGTCGAGCAATTGCGTGCAGGCGGGAATGCGCTGCTCGGCCGCCCCTTTCGAGCAATCCCGGTCGGCGCTGTCGGCAAAGGCGGGCGTACTGGCCGCAACAGCGAGCAGAAGGAGAGCAGGGCGCAGAGAGGCGATCATACCGGATGGGGTTCCGTAGGCAGGTCAGGAGGGCAGGCGAAACAGGAAGGCTGTAGACCAAGCCGTGGCAGCTGGGAATGGCAGAACTGTGATCTTTCTCGTCTCTTGGGCCGGCTTCGGGCTCGCCCTTGTGAATTTCGACAAACCTGTGTTATCGATTTAGCGTCATTTGGCCGGACGACTGGGCCGGTGCGTCCATGCTCGAGCAGGGCGCACGTTCAGGACACCTCCCCAAATTTCGCAAAACCCGGGCGGAGCACGGATTTCCGTGGGACGTCCATGCTTTGGAACGAAGTAAAGGACTATCTATGAGCACGGGAACCGTAAAATGGTTCAACACCCAGAAGGGTTACGGCTTCATTCAGCCTGATGACGGTGGCCGCGACGTGTTCGTGCACATCACCGCCGTCGAGCGCGCCGGTCTGCCCGAACTGCGTGAAGGCCAGAAGATCGGTTACGAGATCCTGACGGATCGCAAGACGGGCAAGGCTGCAGCCGGCAACCTCAAGGCTGTGTGACCCGACAAGCATCTTCAGGCGGAGGGGTTACCGGTTCGCGTGAAGGCAATCGACGATAACAAGAATGGAGAGCCTCTCCGGGTCGCATGACCGGAAGTCCTCTCACCCAATCCCATTCAGAGGCGCGCCCCGGCGCGTCTTTTTTATTGGCCGCAGCAGCGCGTGCCGAGGACAGCGCTTCACGAAGTGCTGAACCACCTTACCATTTGATCATTTGTGATGGCCGGCAAAGGATGCTCAATATCCGTTCGCTCGGGGGCGGACGACAGGGTTGTATTAACCTTAATTCCGCATGGTCGAAGGCAATGGATTCCTCGCCTGGCCGATGGCGTATTTCTGAAAGGCCGTCTTCATGATCAGACTTCTTGCGGGCCTCTCCGGTCTCGCTACCCTCGCTTTTGCGACCGGCAGCGTATTGGGAGGGGTGCCCTTCTACCTGCCTATCCTATCGTTGGTCGTCACAGGGGTATTATTGATCGCGGACGGCGTGCCTGTATCGACCAGCCGCGTACCATTGGTGGTGCGCTTTTTGATCGGGCTGTTCGCTTTTTCTTTCATCGTGCTTGCCGGCCTCGTCTGGGCCGATGAAGCCGGCTTGGTACCGGAGGCCCTGCAGTCGTTTCTGCCGCGGGCTTCGTCGCCCATTATCGCAGCAATCCTGGTGATCGTGCATCTGGTGATCTGCTACGTCCCGGTGGTCCGTCGGATCATCGACATGGCCAACCCATTTTTCGAGGCCAGGACTCCGACACGCCTGAGCATGGGCTATCTCGGTTCCTGGCCGATGAGCCTGCGTACCCTGGGTCTCGGCCTGTTCGCGATCATCATCGTTCTCAATGTCGTCCAAGTCTATCTGTTGGTACGGTTCAACTACTGGCAAAATTTGTTCTTTACCGCGCTCCAGCAGAAGGACGGGCCCGTATTCTGGACCCAGTTGGCCGTTTTCTCCATGCTTGCGACGGTGTGGGTTATTCGCGGCATGCTGGAGATGTATTTTACAGGCGTATTAAAGCTCTATTGGCGCCAGTGGCTTTCAGAACGGTATGTCGCACAATGGCTTTCGGATAAGGTTTCCTATCGATTGGCACTCGACAGGAAATCCACCGACAACCCCGATCAGCGTATTTCCGAAGACGTCAGGGATTTCATCGATCAGGTATTCGATTTCTATGTAAATATATTTATGACATCTCTTAGTCTGTACGCTTTCGTGCAGATACTTTGGCAAATATCGGCAAACTTCCCCTATAGTATTGGGAACTTTGATCTGAGTTCCGTACCCGGCTATCTTGTCTGGGTGGTGTTGATCTATGCAATTGGCGTTACCTATCTCACGCATTTGGTCGGTCGCCCACTTATCGCTCTGCAGTTCCGGTTCCAAAAAGTCGAAGCCGATTTTCGCTACAACCTCGTGCGCGTGCGCGAGAACAGCGAGCAGATTGCATTGCTCCACGGCGAGGAGGTTGAACAGAGGGGCCTCAAGGAACGGTTCGGCGCCATATTTGGGACCGGCCTCAGCGTCCTCTACCGTCGGATCAAACTGACTTGCGTGACCCTGGCCTATGCCCAGGCCAATGTCGTGCTGCCATATCTTCTGCTGGCACCGGCTTATTTTGCCACCCAAAACATGACATTCGGTGTTCTATCGCAGACCTCCGATGCTTTTGGTAATGTTCAGAGCGGGGTCTCGTTCTTCATTACCTCCTACGCCTCGCTCGCTGTCTTCAAAGCCGTCGTCGACCGCCTCACGACTTTCGATCATGCTATTGAGCAGGCTGACGCGGCACGCAATCAGGGGGTCAAAATCGAGCGTTCCGTTGATGCCAACGCCTTGTCAGGCAGCGCGGTCGACATTTTGCTTCCGTCCGGCGAAACGCTGCTAGAGAAGGTCGGATTCGATATTCGTAAGGACGAGCGTACTCTGGTGACAGGTGCGTCGGGATCCGGCAAGACCACTCTGTTCCGAGTGCTCGCCGGCATTTGGCCCTACGGCAAGGGCAAGATCTCGGAGCCTGACGAGGGTGCCATTATGTTGCTCCCGCAGCGTCCCTACTTTCCATTGGGTACACTGGCCAGGGTGATGGCCTATCCGCTGAATGCGGACTCCTTCAGCAAACAGGAACTTGCGGAGGTGTTGAAAAAAGTAGGGCTCTCGCATCTCGCCGACATGCTGGATGTGGAGCAGAATTGGGCGGGCATGTTGTCCGGCGGCGAACAGCAACGCGTGGCAATCGCGCGGGCAATCCTGCGTAAGCCCACCTGGCTTCTCCTGGACGAGGCAACCTCGGCGATGGACGAGAAAAGCGAAGCAAGCGTTTACAACCTTATCAGAGAGGCGCTGCCTGAAACCACGATCGTTTCCATTGGTCATCGCTCGTCCCTGGCGGCACACCACGATCGGCGGTTGGATGTCGTCAGGGAAAATGGTCAATCGCGCATCGAGGAGCAGCCACTGGCGGCATTCGGAACAACTTGACCCGCGAAAACGGCGACGATGCAGAAAAGGCCGGTCTTTCGACCGGCCTTTTCAATTCCGTTCCGAAGCTTGTGGTTACGCCGCCGGCTGGAACTTCATCTCGCCATAGGGGCCGCGCAGGGTCAGCGTGTAGCCGTCATAGGACCAGTCGGTGGAGGTGCGCATCACGAACAAGAAGACCTGCTCATTGTGCATCAGGCGGTCGGCGCATTTGCGCTTGCTGATGGCCACCGGCCCGATGGCCATGCGTTGGTCGGCGCGTGGAATGATGGTGGCGGACCAGTTGTTGCAGGCCGAGAAGCCGGTGCCGCGATAGCTGTCTGAGACCAGGATCGTGGGCCGGTCGTCCTTGAACTGCTGATCCTTGTAGGAAATCGCCGCAAAGGTACGGTTCATCGGGAAGGGACGGGAGGCCTTGCTGTCCATGGGCTTGGGCAGAGTCGGCGGCACGTTGTTCGGCGGCACCGAGCCGAACATCGAACAACTCGTCAGGGTCACGGCCGACAGGGCGGCAAGGGCAAGGGAACGCAGAACGCGCATCAAATCCTCCGGTTCATTGCCGCGCACGATAGAGGCGGAGCTGAAAAATCGCAACGCGGCTTATACAGGATACACGGCCCGGAGAGAAAGATGTTCGCCGCCTTCAGCCTGTTCCGGCGGATACAGTCCGAAGGCGGCGCGGCAGCAGCGGTCTCAGCCCAGTCTCTCGGTGATCCTGTCGATCAGGCCGTCACGCAAGGCGCGATAGGCGTCGAGCTTCTGCTCGCGGTTGCCGCTGACGATGCTTGGGTCCGGCGTCGGCCAATATTCGACGTCGGCGGCCAGGGTGCGCGTGAGGTCGAGCGCCTTGTGGTGGGCTTGCGGAGCGAGGGTGATGATCAGGTCGAAGTTCAGCCCTTCCAGTTCTTCCAGATCCTCGAAGCTCTGAGGGCGGTGCTTGCCGAGGGAGATGCCGATCTCGTCCAGCGCGGCGGCGACGAAGGGATCGGGCTCCCCCGGGCGCACGCCCGCCGAACCGAAAAAGATGGACCGTCCGAAATAATAGCGCGCGATCGCCTCCGCCATGGGCGAGCGGACGACATTGTGCGCGCAGGCGAACAGGACCGACTGTGGACGGCGGCCCTCCTTCACGCCTCAGCCTTTCCAGTAGAGTGCGGAAACAAGGGTGAAGAGCCGCCTGGCGGTGGAAAGGTCGAGAGCGATCTTGCCGGCCAGCCTTTCGCGCAGGATTTCAGAGCCCTCATTGTGCAGGCCGCGCCTGGCCATGTCGATCGTCTCGATCTGGGAGGGCGTGGCGCTGCGAATGGCCGCGTAATAGCTGTCACAGATGGTGAAATAGTCGCGTACCACGCGCCTGAGCGGCGTGAGCGAGAGGATATGCACCACCACCGGCTGGCTGTCGGCGTCGCGAATGTCCAAGACGAGGCGGCCATCCTGCAGGGAGATATGCAGTCCGTAAGGGCCGGAATCATAGCCGACCGGCGAGAACACATTCTCCTCGATGAGGTCATAGGCGGCGACCCGCCGCTCATGTTCTTGATCCTGGCTGCCGCGCCCGATGCTGCGCTCATCGAGATGAACGGCGATCAACCGGCAGGTGGGGCTGAATTCCTCATTGTCCATGGCATCTCATAACATGGTGCATGGGCTCTCATAGAGCAAAGCGCGCTGAAACGACACGTCCTAGAGGCGATTGCTGCGGATCGAGACCGAGCGGGCATGAGCGGCAAGGCCCTCCGCCTCGCCGAGCGCGACCGCAGCCGGGCCGAGAGCCGCAAGCTGCTCCGGCCCGCATTTGAGGATGGACGTGCGCTTCATGAAATCGAGCACGCCCAGACCCGAGGAGAACCTGGCCGAGCGGGCCGTCGGCAGCACGTGATTGGAGCCGCCGACATAATCGCCGATCGCTTCCGGCGTGTGCGGCCCCAGGAAAATGGCGCCGGCGTTGCGGATGCGGTCCGCCAGGGCTTCGGCGTCTCGGGTGATGATCTCCAGATGCTCGGCAGCGAGGCGGTCGGCCAGCGGCGGGGCCTCATCCAGCGAGGACAGGATGATCAGGGCGCCATAGTCGCGCCAGCTCGTTCCCGCGATCTCGGCGCGGGGCAGGGTAGCGAGCTGGGCTTCCACTTCGCGCTCCACCGCCTGCGCCAGGGCGGGGCTGTCGGTAAGCAGGATCGATTGGGAGGCCGTGTCGTGCTCGGCCTGGGCCAGCAGGTCGGCGGCAATCCAGGCCGGATTGGCGCTGTCGTCGGCGATCACCAACACTTCGGAGGGACCGGCGATCATGTCGATGCCGACATGGCCGAAGACGCGGCGCTTGGCGGCGGCCACATAGGCGTTGCCCGGTCCGGTGATCTTGGCGACCGGCGCGATGGTCGGCGTGCCATAGGCCAGGGCGGCGACGGCCTGCGCGCCGCCTATACGATAGACCTCGTCGACTTCGGCGAGCCTGGCTGCCGCCAGCACCAGAGGGTTGAGGACGCCGCCCGGACTCGGCACCACCATCACCAGACGAGGGCAGCCGGCGACCTTGGCCGGAATGGCGTTCATCAGGACTGAGGAGGGATAGGCGGCCGTCCCGCCGGGAACGTAAAGGCCGACGGCCTCGATTGCCGTCCAGCGCCAGCCAAGCTCCACCCCGAGGGCATCCCTGAACAGCGTATCGGTCGGCTTCTGGCGCTCATGATAGGCGCGGATGCGGCTGGCCGCCAGTGCCAGGGCCTGGAGCGCGCCGGCATCACATCGGGCCTGCGCCGCTTCGATCTCCTCCTCGGTGACCCGCATGGTTTCGGGGCTGAGCGTCAGGCGGTCGAAGCGGGCGGTGTAGTCGATCACCGCCGCATCGCCGCGCGCGACCACATCCTCGATGATGGCCTTGACGGAGGCGTCGACATCCTCGGAGATCTCGCGCTTGGTGGCGAGCAGGGTAGCGAAGGCGTCGGCGAAATCGGCTTGGGCGCTGTTGAGCCGAACCGGCATGGCATTTCCTTGTGCGGCGGGAAGAACGAAGTCAGCGGGCCGCTAATGACAAGAAACCGGGGCCGGCTTCAAGAGAAATGCGTCGAGGGCGCGATCCCGCGGCGTGTTCCGGTTACGGACGAGGCGCTACACCCGCGCGGGTGGCGGGGAGCCGCAGGGCCAGGCCGGACCGAGATCGGACATCGCGGCCTCCAGGCATTCCACTTCGAGGCGGATGGCGCCGCCGCCCTCGAAATAGAGCGTCACCAGTCCAGCTGGCTCGTCCACGACCTCGAAGGAGACGGAAAGCAGCACGGCCTTCTGGCTGGCGTTCTGCTCGAAATGCGAACGCTTGACCCCGAGAACCCGTTCGAAATGCAGGCCCGAGCGCCGTCTCGTGCGTTCGCCGCTCTGGTCGCCGCACCAGTCATAGCGGTCCATCACCAAAGCGAAGCGTTTCTCGTGCGGCAGCCAGGCGATTTCGGCCGGCGCGACGGCGGCGTCCTGGAGATGGGTGGAGATGACCTCCAGGTCCTCTCCATCGAAAGCGAGCAGCTTGAGGGGTTCTGGCGACAACATGAGCTGCATGTAATGTCCCGCGGCCCGCGCGGCAAGAGGTCGCGGAGGAAACGGAATGCCGGCCTCTCGGCGTCGTCGATCGATGGAGCGTGGTCGGCATGGGGCTCGGCGTCAGAGAGGTCGTCCCGAGAATGTCGACCTGGAGGTCGACACTCCACCGTCACCCGGCGTATGACAGGGCGATCCATCCAAGAGTGCCAATGCCCAGAGTGACAATGTCCATGCCGGTGTCCACAGCAGAGCCCAGCTCCAAGTCCCAATCCCGCAATGGCGGCCGCCTGATCGTCGATGCGCTGGTGGCGCAGGGCGTCGAACATGTCTTCTGCGTGCCGGGAGAATCTTATCTCGCCGTGCTCGATGCCCTCCATGATGCCCCGATCAACGTCACTGTTTGCCGTCAGGAGGGCGGGGCGGCCATGATGGCGGAAGCGGCCGGCAAACTCACCGGGCGGCCCGGCGTCTGCATGGTCACGCGCGGGCCTGGCGCCACCAATGCCTCCCATGGCGTCCATATCGCCATGCAGGATTCCACGCCGATGATTCTGTTCATCGGCCAGATCGAAACCGGCATGCGCGAGCGCGAGGCCTTCCAGGAGGTCGATTACAAGGCCTTCTTCGGCTCCATGGCCAAATGGGTTGTGGAGATCGACAAGGCCGAGCGCATTCCCGAACTGGTGACGCGTGCCTTCCGGGTTGCAATGCAGGGGCGTCCTGGGCCGGTGGTGATCGCCCTGCCGGAAGACATGCTGGTCGAAACCGCCACGGTTGCCGATGCGGCCTTCGTCGAGCCGGCGCAGACTTGGCCGGGCCGCGCGGAGATGGCCCAGTTGGAGGCTCTGCTCGGCGAAGCGAAGAAGCCTTTGCTGATCGTCGGCGGCTCCGGCTGGTCGCAGGGGGCCGTGGCGAGCCTCGTCCGCTTCGCGGAGCGTTTCGACCTGCCCGTGGGCACTTCCTTCCGCCGTCAGATGCTGTTTCCGGCCGACCATCCCAATTATGCCGGCGATGTCGGCATCGGGCCCAATCCCAAGCTGGCTCAGCGCGTCAAGGAGGCCGACCTCCTGATCCTGGCGGGCGGACGCCTCTCCGAAATGCCGTCCTCTTCCTATTCGCTGGTGGACATCCCGACGCCGCGCCAGAAGCTCGTGCACATCCATGCCGGTGCGGAGGAATTGGGCCGGGTCTACCAGCCCACCCTCGCCATTCACGCAACGGCGCAGGCCTTCGCCTCGATGCTGGAGGAACTGCAGCCGCCCGGCAGCCTGCCCTGGTCGGCCGAGACGCGCCAGGCAAACCGGGATTTCCACGACTGGACCGACGAGCCCAAGCCCATCCCCGGAACGTTCCAATATGGCGAGGCCCTGCTCTGGCTGCGCGAGCGCCTGCCCGAGGATGCGGTCATCTGCAACGGTGCCGGCAACTACGCAATCTGGGTCCAGCGTTATCTGCGCTTCCGGCGTTACGGTACACAACTCGCACCCACCTCGGGCTCGATGGGCTATGGTGTGCCGGCGGCCGTGGCCGCCAAGGCCCTCGACCGTTCAAAGACCGTGGTCTGTTTTGCCGGCGACGGCTGCTTCATGATGAACGGCCAGGAATTCGCCACCGCCGTGCAGTATGATCTGCCGATCATCGTGGTCGTGGTCGACAACGGCATGTACGGCACCATCCGCATGCATCAGGAACGCGAATTCCCCGGGCGCATTTCGGCGACGAAGCTCAAGAACCCGGATTTCGCCGCCTATGCCGTCGCGTTTGGCGGCCATGGCGAGACGGTGACGACGGCGGCCGAATTCGGGCCGGCTTTCGAGCGGGCGGCCGCCTCCGGCAAGCCGGCCATCCTGCATTGCCGTATGGATCCGGAAGCGATCACGCCGATGACCACGATCACCCGGATCCGCGAGCAGGCGCTGGCGAAATGAAGGGTCTTTCCCAGGACCGCCGGCTTCCAGCCGGCTCTTCCCGTCCTGCAGGCCCGATGTTTCCAAGAGCCGGCTGGAAGCCGGCGATCCCAGGGCTTCTCGCCTTTCTTCTCCTGGCTGCGCCTGCCTTCGCCGGCGATGCCGTCAAGGGAAAGGCCGGTTTTGCCCGTTGCGCGGCTTGCCACCGGGTCGGCGAAGGCGCCAAGAACGTGGTGGGGCCCCAACTCAACGGCATTGTCGGACGTCCGGCCGCCACCGCGCCGGATTATGCCTATTCGCAAGCGATGAAGGCCTCGGGCAAGATCTGGGACGAGGCCTCCCTGCGCCTCTTCCTCACCCGTCCTTCCGCTGCCGTTCCCGGCACCAAGATGACCTTTGCCGGCGTTCGCGAGGCGGCGACGGTGGACGACATCATCGCCTATCTCGCGACCTTCGACGCCGACGGGAGGGTAAAGCCTTGAGCCGCCCGCTCCAGAATCGTGTCACGCCCTTCGGCGACATCGTCGCCATGGCGGCGCGCGGCACGATGATGGGTATTCGCGGCGGCCGCATCCATGACGAGACCAAGCGGCTGACGCGCCGGCGCTGGACGTCCAGGCGCTGGATCTGCTGCGAGCTTTCTTTCAAGGGGCGCTGGCGGGAGGTCATGGGCCCCGGCTACACGCATCTGTTCTTCCTGGACGAAGTCACGGCGCTGGCGGCCGGCCATCGCCCCTGTTTCGAATGCCGCCGGCCCGATGCGCTGGCCTACCAGGCCGCCTTTCCAGAGCCCGGGGCAAGCGCCGATCGCATGGACGAGATCCTGCATGCCGAGCGGCTCGGCGAACATCGGATGGAAGACACCGCGAACCTTCCCGACGGCGCCGTCTGGGCCGATGGCGAGGAGGCCTTCACACGCCGCGAGGGCAGGGTGCTGCGTTGGTCTCCTACGGGCTGGGAGGAGGCGCAGTGGCAGGACCGGCCGGCACGTTTGCTGACCCCGGCGGCAAGCGTCGCGGCGCTCCGCAACGGCTTCAAGCCGAGATGGCATCATATGGGGGATGGGTCTTCAGACCTGGCGGGAAACATCACGCCGGCTGCCAAGGATTAGGCGGATCTGACGATCCGGCCCCCGGTCAGTCCGCCAGCGCTGCCGAAATCCGTTTGTTCAGCTCTTCCGGATTGACCAAAGCGAGGGCCCCGCGGGTCTTGCTGACCAGGCCTTCCTTTTCGAGCGCCGAAAGCTCGCGTGACACCGCCTCGCGGCGGCAGCCGATGCGGGCGGCGAGGTCGTGGTGGAAGGGCGGCGGCGAGAGCACGCGCTGCCCGGGATGGCTCGCGCGAGGCTGGGAGAGGCGGATGAGCTCGGCGTAGAGCCGGTGCTTGGTCTGCAGGAAGGAGTGCTCGGCCAGCTTGGTGTTGAGCGCGCGCACCCGGCTGGCGAGCAGCTGCAGGATCTGCTTGCATACCGAGGCGTTCTGGGTGAGCAGCTCCATGAAGACCGGGCCGGAGATGATGCACATCTGCGAGCGGTTGAGCGCGGTGACGTTGGCCGAGCGGCCGACGCCGTCGATGGCCGACAATTCCCCGAAGAACTGGCCGCCGCCAAGCTCGGCCAGGATCACTTCCTTGCCGGTGATGGTGCGATAGAGCACGCGCACCTTGCCGGAAATCAGGAAATAGACGTCGTTGGAATTGTCGTCATAGTCGACGACCAGCTCGTTCTCCTCGAACTTGGCCCAACGCACCCGGCCGTCGAAGGCCTTGATCGTGGCTTCGTCCAACGCCTGGAACAATGGAATCTGGGACAGGGTATTCGACATCGTTCCTCCGCTGAAGCGCCTGCCGAGCCGTAGAGCAAAGCGCGTCATTCCATGAATGTCACGACCGGATCTCGATCGTGGCGGGCCTCCATCGCCGCGCAAAGTGCTTCATGGCGCGCCTCGTGGCAAGTCCGCGCATCCAAGATCCTGCTACCGCCGGCCTGGCCACGGAATTTCCATGGAACGGCGACGAGATCGCAATTTGCCTGCCGGCTCCCGGCACTTTATTTTCGAGCCAACGATTCGGTTCAATTTCCAAGGAAAAACGATGTCGAAAACGCGCGTCGCGGTACTATTCGGTGGGCGCTCGCCGGAGCATGACGTCTCCATCGTTTCAGGCCTGCAGGCGCTCAATGCGCTCGACAGCTCGAAATATGACGGTTTTCCCGTCTATGTCGCGGGAGACGGCGCTTGGTTCACAGGCGATGCCCTGCGCAACCGCGCCAGCTATATTCCGGATGAGGAGGCCCGGCGCGGGCTCACACGGGTCGATCTCGACCTGTCGGCCGGCAAGGGGCTCCTGATCCCTCGTGGCAAGACGGGGCTTTTCGCCAAGAAACCCGAGCCGATCGAGTTCGACGTCGCCCTGCTCGCCTTCCATGGCAAAATCGGCGAGGACGGCCAGATGCAGGGCGTGTTCGAGACCGCCAATGTGCCCTATACCGGCGCGCGCACCCTGGCTTCGGCCGTCCTGATGGACAAGGCCATCACCAAGCGGGCCTTTGCCGGGCGCGGTATCGGCATGCTGCCGGACGTAGTGGTCTCGCGCCCCGCGACCGGCCTGATGCCTGACAAGGCAGGCCTGGAGGCCGCGCTCAGGAACATTACCTTCCCGGTGATCGTCAAGCCGGCGCATCTGGGGTCTTCGATCGGCGTCGCCAGGGCCGAGGACGTCGACACCGTGCGCCAGGTGCTGCCCGGCATCTTCAAGTTCGACACCCACGCGATCATCGAGCCTTTCGTCGAGAATCTGGTCGAATACAACGTCGCCGTGCGCCGCGAGAAAGGCGAGATCGTCACCTCGGCCATCGAGCGCCCCAAGCGCGAGACAGACCTGCTCGATTTCAAGACCAAATACATGTCCGGCGGCTCCAAGAAGACCGGCGGCGGCAAGCAGCCGGGGGCTTCGAGCCAGGGCATGCTGTCGCTGACCCGCGACATCAATCCCGAGCTGCCGGCGGCGATGGAGAATACGATCCGGCAATGGGCGACGGAGGCCTTCGATGCCGTGAACGGCACCGGCGCACCGCGGATCGACTTCCTGTCCAATGAGCGGACCGGCGAGGTCTGGCTCAACGAGGTCAATCCCTGCCCGGGTTCCTTCGGCTATTTCCTCTGGGAGGCCGCGGCCAAGCCGGTGCTGTTCACCGCCCTGCTCGACCAGCTCATCGAGGAGGCCAAGGCCTGCCACCGCGCCGCCCAGCTGCCGAGCGATCCCACGCCGGCGGATGCGCGTCTGTTCAAGCGGTGACTCCCAGGACCGCCGGCTTTCAGCCGGCACTTCCTTCTTTAGAAATGGCCGGCTGAAAGCCGGCGGTCGCAGAAAGGTCGCGCTCCAAAATCGCGGCCCGGACCCGGTCCGGCGTCGCCGGCACCCGGCGAAGCCTGATCCCGGCCGCGTCGTGCAGCGCGTTGAGGATGGCCGGAGCGGTGGGAATGAGGGCCTGCTCGCCGACGCCCTTGGCGCCGAACGGGCCGACGGGCGAGGCATCCTCGATCAGGATCGTCTCCACCGGCGGCACATCGCCGATGGTAGGAATGAGATAGTCGTGCAGGTTCTCGCCACGGCCGGGGTGGAATTCCTCCATCAGGGCAAGGCCGAGGCCCTGGGCGACGCCGCCTTCGATCTGGCCCTCCACCAGCGTGGGATTGATGGCGCGGCCGACATCATGCGAGGCCGTGATCTTCAGGACCCGGACCGTACCGAGCTCGCAATCGACCTCGATCTCGGCCATATGGGCGCCGAAGCCGTAGAGGGCGTAGGGTTCTCCCTGGCCGTTCGCGTCGAGGGGGCTGGTAGGCGGATCGAAGGTCTGTTCGGTCGACAGGACATAGCCGAGGTCGGTGGCCGGCAGGTCCGCCAGCCAGAGCGTGCGTACCCTCTCGCCGTCTTCCACCGTCAGCACCGCATCGCCGAAGCGGATCGTGGCCGTCTCGCCGGCGTTGGTCTGGCGCAGGATCTGGGCGCGCAGGTCCCGCCCGGCGAGCTCCGCCGCCTTGCCGGTGACGAAGGTCTGGCGGGAAGCCGAGGTCTTGCCGCAATCGGGCGAGAGGTCGGTGTCGGCGGAGACGAGGTCGAAAGCCTCCACCGGGGCGCCGAGCGCTTCAGCGCAGATCTGGGTGATCACCGTATTGGAACCCTGGCCGATATCGACGGCGCCCTGGTGCAGCGCCAGGCGCCCATCGGGCTTGAGCCCGAGCCGGATGGTGGAGGGATTGGGCAGGGAGGTGTTGCCGCAGCCATACCACATGCCGGCAACGCCGACGCCGCGGCGCAGGGAATCGCGCCGATCGCTGTTGAAGGCGGCCGCCGCCTCGCGTGCGCGCCGCCAGGGATCGCGCAGGGCCTCGAGGCATGCCTTGATGCCGACACCCTCGCCGAGCACCTGGCCCGTCACGGTCGGCAGCTCGTCGGTGAGGGCGTTGCGGATGCGGAATTCCAGCCGGTCGATGCCGAGCCTGTCGGCGAGCGCGTCGTAGAGCTGTTCCTGGGCGATCGAGGATTGCGGCACGCCGAAGCCGCGGAAGGCGCCTGCCGGCACCAGATGGGTATGCACGGCGCGGGCAACGGCGCGGTAATGCGGGATGTAGTAGGGGCCTGAAGCATGTACCGGCACCCGATTCGCCACGGTCGGGCCCCAGGAGGAATAGGCGCCGGTGTTGAAGTCGCCGGAAAAATCCATGGCGGCGAGCTTGCCGTCCCTGGACGCGCCGATCCGCACCCTCATCCTGGCCGGATGCCGCTTGGTGGTGGTGGCGATCGATTCGGAGCGCGAATAGACCATGCGGACCGGGCGGTCGAGATGCCAGGCGGCGACGGCGATGAAGGGCTGGATCGACAAATCGAGCTTGGAGCCGAAGCCGCCGCCAACGGCGGTCGGGATGATGCGAACATTTTCGGGCGGGATACCGAGGAGGCCGGCGACATCGTCGCGGTCCATATAGGGCGCCTGGGTGCAGGCCTGGATCTCGATGCGGTCTCCGACACGGCGGGCAAAGCCTGCCTCCGGCTCGATATAGGCATGCTCGACGAAACCCGTCTCGAACTCTCCCTCGACCATGGCATCGGCGGCGGCCAGGGCGGCCTCGACATCACCGCGTGCGACGCGTCCCCGCGTGAGGATATTCTCGGGGCGGGCAGGATGGAGGAGCTCAGCCGAAGCGAGGGCCTCGTCCATGGCCGTGATGGCGGTGAGTGCGGTCCAGCTGATCGGAAAGGCCGAAAGGTCGAGGGCCTCGACGGCGGCCGGCTCGCCGACCACGGCAGCCACGGCCTCGCCACGAAAACGGGTTTCGCCACTGGCGAAGACGGGCTGGTCGGCAAAGGCCGGGATGACGCCGTAGCAGTTGCGGCCAGGCACGTCGCGAGCCGTGAAGACCCTGACGATCCCGGGATGTGCGGCGAGGAAAGCCTCGATGTCGCCGATCTCGAAGGCGGCGCGATGATGGGGGCTGCGGATGGCGCGCAACGCCAGGACATCGTTCGGTGCCTCGTCCGCCCCGAAAATGTCGCGCCCTTCCACCTTGGCCATGCCGTCGAGACGATCGATACGCGAGCCCACCGGGTTTGCAGGACTGGTTGGCTGGAGGGTCGCGGAGCCTTCCGCCACGGCGAGCACCGCAGCGATGATCTTGCGATAGCCGGTGCAGCGGCAAAGAACCCCGCCGAGGGCATCGGCAATGCGGCCTTCCGTTACCTCGGTTCCGCGCTGCAGCAGCGCCGTCGCGGCTGTGAGCATGGCCGGCGTGCAGATGCCGCATTGGGCCGCGCCATAACGCAGGAAGGACGCCTGCAGGGCCTGGGTGAGCGCGTTGTTGCGGGTCAAGCCCTCGATGGTGTCGACGGTATGTCCCTCGACTTGCGCTGCGGCGACGAGGCAGGAACAGGCCGCCTCGCCGTCGAGCAGGACGGTACAGGCCCCGCAGTCGCCGGCATCGCACCCGACCTTGGTGCCCGTCAGCCCGAAGGCTTCACGCAGGACCTGGCTGAGGCGCGACCCGGGCGCGGCGGCAATGGTGGCGGTTTCGCCATTCAGCGTGAAGCCGGGCAGCCTCTGGTCCATCCGCCTCTCCTCGAGCAAAGCGCTTTGGCAGAAGCGCCCTTTTGCTCTCTCTTCGTTTCGACGCGTCTTCATGATTCTAGGCAAGACCGCCGAATCACGAAACGCTTTGTTGCAAGGCCGCATCGAGCGTGCGGGCAATCAAGGTTTTCACCGCGTCACGCCGATACTCCGCGCTGGCACGGACATCGTCGATCGGCGCAAGGCCCGCGAGATGCTCCGGCCGGATCAGCACGCCGAGGCCGGGCTCAGCCTTGGCGCCGATCAGGGTAGCTTCCAGGCCGGTAAGGCGCCGGGCGATTTCCGAGCAGGCACCGACGGCGATACGCGCCTGGCTGATGATACCCTCGTCGTCGCAAGCGATGATGACGGCCACCATCGCAATGGAGATGACGAGATATTTGCGGGCCCCAAGCTTCAGGAAGGCCGAACGGCCGGTCTCGATGCTGCGCGGCACCAGGATCGCGCTCACCAATTCGTCGGGCCGTCGGGCGGTTCTGCGATAGCCCGTGATGAAATCGCCCAGGGTGAGTTCGCGCCCGCCCTTTGCCGAGCGCAGTTCCACACGTGCGTCGAGCGCGAGCAGAGGCGGCACGCCATCGGCCGCGGGCGAGGCATTGCATAGATTGCCGGCTATGGTTCCGGCATTCTGGATCTGGATGGCGCCGACCTCGCGGGCGGCCTGCTGCAGGGCATGCAAAGCCGGCGGCAGCGCAGCCCCGGCGATGGCCGACCAGGTCGTACGGGCGCCAATGCGGATGACGTCGGCGCCGAATTCAATTCCCGACAACCCGTCGATGGCGGAAAGATCGAGCACGGCGCCGGTGAGCGGCCTGTCGCCCAGAGCGGGGAAGATGTCGGTGCCGCCCGCGAGAATGCGCATCGGCTCAGCTGCGAGGGCTTCGCAGGCTTCGTCCACCGTTCTGGGGCGCAGATACATCCCCACCTCGCGCAGTGAGAAATTGTTAGTGTACTAATAAATTATCGAGGTGTCGGAGTCTGTCAAGTGAAGGTTGGGAGCTTGGGGGTGGGTCTTCGACCCGGCTCTCCTCCGCAGCCGGTGCGGCGGTTCCAGGCTGATCTGAAGACCGGCCCGAAGCTAAGCCTCAAGCCCTCTCGATCACCGGCACCTTGGTGGCCGGCGGCGTGTTGCGGCTGCGCTGGGTGCGCACCACGCCATCGATCACGGTCATGCCGATGCCGGGCAGGTCGCCGAGCTCGATACTCTCGAGCAGGTTCTTGCCGGCCGAATGCTGGGCCTTGTCCATCAGCACGAAATCGGCGGCACGGCCGACTTCGATCAGGCCGCAGTCGAGCGAGCGCATGCGGGCGGTGTTGCCGGTGGCAAAGCACAGGGCGATCTCGGCCGGCACGTCGCCGAGCGAGGACAGCATCGAGACCATACGCAGAATGCCGAGCGGCTGCACGCCCGATCCAGCTGGTGCATCCGTGCCGAGGATGACGCGTTCGAGCTGGTTCATCTCGCGCGCGGTGCGCAGCGTATAGAGTGCGGCCCGTTCGTTGCCGTTGTGCACCAGTTCGAGGCCGCGGCCGCAGCCCTCGCAGATACAGCGGATCTGGTCGAGGGGCAGGGCGGTATGGCCGCCATTGATATGGCCGACGACGTCGGTATCGGCTTCCAGCACGACGTCCTTGTCGATCAGACCCGAGCCGGGAATCGACGGGCCGCCGGTATGGATGGTCGACTGGATGCCGTACTTGCGCGCCCAGCTCACCATCTTGCGCGCGGTGGGGCCATCCTTGACGCCGCCGAGGCCGACCTCGCCGAGCAGTTTCACGCCGGCGGCGGCGAGTTCCTTGAAGTCGTCCTCCACCATGTCGGGTTCGATGACCGGCGCGCCGGCATGGATCTTCACGCCGCTGGGCCGGAAGGCCGAGAAGGTGCGCTGGGCATAGATGGCCATCGCCTTGAGGCCGGTGACGTCGCGGGGGCGGCCGGGGGTGTGCACCTCGCCGGCCGATATCATGGTGGTGACGCCGCCATGGAGGTTCGATTCGATCCAGCCGAGCTGGTTCTGCCGGGGCGTCCAGTCGCCGGCGACGGGATGGACATGGCTGTCGATCAGGCCTGGCGTGACGGCGGTGCCCAAGGCATCGATCACGCTGGTGGCCCCGGAAAGGTCGAGATCTTTCTCCCGGCCGATGGCGGCGATGCGGCCGCCGACCGCCACGATCGTGTCGGCATCGAGGATCGGATTGGCGATGTCGCCGCTCAACAGCAGGCCGATATTGCGAATGACGAGCTTGTCATCGGCCCCGCCGTCCCTAGCTTCCTCATGCGCCATGATGCGCTCCTCCGATGGTTCGAGATCGTTAGTCTACAAACAATTTTGAACGGCTCAAGGGCCGATGAGGCGATTGCCTGCGATCGCCTACCACCCAAGCGTGGCTTTGGCCGATGCCGGCGCAGGCGTATTCTAGCGCCATCCGCATCGCTCGGCTTTTGCATCGAGGCGCGATGCGGCTGGAGGGAAAACGTCATGAATGATCGGGCAAGCATGGAAGAGCTCGTGCGCCGGGCCTATGAGCGGCGCAGTGCCGGCGATTTGGACGGCATCATGCAGTGTTTCGGGCCGGATCCGAGCTTCCGGCTCGCAGGGGATGCGGTGCTGGGTGTCCTGACGACCGAGATCCGCGGGCGTGACAATTTGCGACAGGCGATGCGCCAATTGGTCGATGCCTGGGATTGGCGGGACTACCGGATCGACGCCATCCTGGTGGATGGCGATCGCGTTGCCGTGCACGCCAAGGGCACCATGCTATTCGTGCCGACAGGGCAGCGCTTCGACACGGAGACGTTGGATCTGTTGGAGATCGCCGACGGCAGGATCAAGCAGTTCCTGCAATTCTGCGATACCCACATGGCGGCCAAGGCGATGGGTTTTGCCGCCTGACGGTCTCCAAAGGATCGAGAATCGCAAAGACGCGTCAGAACAATGAGTTAGAGCAAATGAGCGTTCAGGCTTGAAGGCGCCTTGCTCTAGGAGAGTCCGGTTTGAGGGCAAGGCCCTCAGCCGGTCTCTTCCTCTTCCTTCGCCTCCTCGGCCGCGTCGATGGCTTCCTTGTTCAGGGTGACGCCCACCGTGTCCGGACGTTCCAGCGGCTCGGGCTTCATCAGGCGCTTGGAATTGATCAGGTCCATGCCGGCATAGATGCCGCCCTGCTGCTGCGCCACGATGCGCCTTGCATCCCGGTCGCGGACGTCCTCGATGATCTCCTCGGCCTCGATATTGTCGACACCGAGTGCTTCCAAGGTCGATCGCCCGAAGGCGAGGGCGCTCTCATAGGTCTCGCGCATGTGGAAGTCGACACCGGCGCTGAGCAGGGCCAGCACATGCTGGCGGTCATAGGCGCGGGCATAGACTTCGGTGAGCGGGAACTCGGCCTTGATCATTTCGACGATCTTCACTGCCGTGGCCCGGTCGTCGATGGCCACGCAGATCACGCGGGCCTCGCCGGCACCGGCCGCGCGCAGCACGTCCAGCCGGCCCCCATCGCCGAAATAGACCTTGGCGCCGAAGCGGGCGGCGACGTCGATCATCTCGACATCCTTGTCGATGATGGTCGTTTCGATGTCGGCGGTGCGCAGGACCTGGGAGACGACTTGGCCAAAGCGGCCGAAACCGATGACCAGGGCCTTGCCGTGAGCGTCGGAATAATCCTCTTCCCGGGTCAGCTCCGCCGGTGCGAAACGGGTGAGCAGGCGCTCGGACCCGGCGGCGATCAGGGGGCCGAACAGCATGGTGAAGGCTGCCAATGCCTTGACGAAGCCGGCCTGCTCGCCCTGGAGGAAGCCATAGGACAGCCCGAGCGGGATCAGCACGAAAGCGAACTCGCCGGCCGGTGAAAGCAGGATGCCGGAGCGGATGGCATCGAGCTTGGTGGAGCCGGTGAGGCGGAAGACGGCGGCGACCGAAACCGACTTGACCAGGATGAGGCCGAGGGCTGATATCACCAGGGCCAGCCAGTGCTGCAGCACCAGCGCGCCGTTGATGTCCATGCCCACGCTCATGAAAAACAGGCCGAGCAGCAGCCCGCGGAAGGGCTCGATGTCGGCCTCGAGCTCGTGGCGGAAATTCGACTCCGCCAGCAGCACGCCGGCGAGGAAGGCGCCGAGGGCCATCGACATGCCGGCCCATTGCATCAGGAGAGCGGTGCCGAGCACCAGCAGCAGGGCGGCGGCCGTCATCACCTCGCGGGCGTCGGTGGTGGCGAGGATGCGGAACAGCGGGTTGAGCAGATAGCGTCCCGCCAGGACCACCACGGCGATCGAGCCGATCATGATGCCGGTACGGGTCCAACCGCCGCCATCATTGGCGGCGTGGGCCGCTTCGACGGCGAAAAGCGGGATCAGCGCCAGGATCGGCACTACCGACATGTCCTGGAACAGCAGGACTGCGAAACTGCGCTGGCCGTAGGGCGCCTGCAGCTCGCCGCGCTCGCCCAGGACCTGCAGGGCGATGGCGGTGGCGGAGAGGGCGAGGGCAATGCCGGTGATCGCGGCGCCCATCATCGAGAGGCCGAGCGCATGGGCGATACCGCCGATCACCAGGGCGCAGACCACGAGCTGCAGGCCGCCGAGGCCGAAAATGTCCTTGCGCATCGCCAGCAGGCGCGAGAGCTGCAATTCGAGCCCGATGACGAAGAGCAGCAGGACGATGCCGATCTCGCCGATATGCTGGATGGTGACGGTGTCGGTGAACAGCGCGAAGCCGGACGGTCCGATCGCCAGACCGGCGATCAGATAACCGAGAATGGCGCCGAAGCCGATGCGCTTGAAGATGGGAACCGCGACGACCGCGGCACCGAGGAAAAGCAGAAGGCTGGGAAGAAAACTGGCGTTGGAATGTTCCATGAGCCTTCATGCAATTGGAGAGCGGCGAGGTCAATTCTTTAGGGACAACCAGTGTCCGGAAAGGAATTGGAGGTGCACAGGGACGGTAGGAAAAAGAGAGGGTTATCTCCCAGATTTAATCTCCCCGCATGCCGGTTCAAGAGCGCTCTCGATCGGCCCGCTTTCGGCAAAGAAAAAGGGCGGCGCCTTGCGGCACCGCCCTCTCGTCATCAGCCGGTTGGCTGGACTTCTTAGAAGTCCATGCCGCCCATGCCGCCGCCCGGCATTGCCGGAGCAGCAGCGGCCTTGTCCTTCGGCGCTTCGCCGATCATCGCTTCCGTGGTGATCAGGAGCGAAGCCACCGAAGCGGCGTCCTGCAACGCGGTGCGCACGACCTTGGCCGGGTCGACGATGCCCTTCTCGAGCAGGTCGACATATTCCTCGTTCTGCGCGTCGAAACCGAAGGTCTTCGACTTGTTCTCGAGGATCTTGCCGACGACGATCGAGCCTTCGACGCCCGAGTTCTCGCAGATCTGCCGGATCGGGGCTTCGAGAGCCTTCTCGACGATCTTGATGCCGGCGCGGATGTCCGAGTTGTCGGAGGAGAGCTTGGCGACCGCAGCCTTGGCGCGGAGCAGAGCCGTGCCGCCGCCGGGGACGATGCCTTCCTGAACGGCCGCGCGGGTGGCGTTCAGAGCGTCGTCAACGCGATCCTTCTTCTCCTTGACTTCCACTTCGGTGGAGCCACCGACGCGGATGACGGCAACACCGCCGGCGAGCTTGGCCAGGCGCTCCTGGAGCTTCTCGCGGTCGTAGTCGGAGGTGGTCTCTTCGATCTGGGCCTTGATCTGAGCGACGCGGCCTTCGATGTCCTTCTTCTTGCCGGCGCCGTCGACGATCGTGGTCTTCTCCTTCTCGATCGACACCTTCTTGGCGCGGCCGAGCATCTGGAGGGTCACGGTCTCGAGCTTGATGCCGAGGTCGTCGGAGATCACCTGGCCGCCCGTGAGGATGGCGATGTCTTCCAGCATGGCCTTGCGGCGGTCGCCGAAGCCCGGAGCCTTGACGGCAGCGATCTTCAGGCCACCACGCAGCTTGTTGACGACGAGCGTCGCAAGAGCTTCGCCTTCGACGTCTTCAGCGACGATGAGCAGGGGCTTGCCGGTCTGCACGACGGCTTCGAGCACCGGCAGCATGGCCTGCAGGCCCGAGAGCTTCTTCTCGTGGATGAGGATGTAGGGATCCTCGAGGTCCGCGATCATCTTCTCGGCATTGGTGATGAAGTAGGGCGACAGGTAGCCGCGATCGAACTGCATGCCTTCGACGATGTCGACTTCGGTGTCGAGGCTCTTGGCCTCTTCGACCGTGATCACGCCTTCATTGCCGACCTTCTGCATGGCCTTGGCGATTTCGCCGCCGATGAAGGCGTCGCCATTGGCCGAGATGGTGCCGACCTGGGCGATCTCGGAGGAATTCGCGACCTTCTTGGAACGGTCGGCGATGTCCTTGACGGCAGCCTGGACAGCCAGATCGATGCCGCGCTTGAGGTCCATCGGGTTCATGCCGGCGGCAACCGCCTTGGCGCCTTCGCGGACGATGGCCTGGGCGAGAACCGTGGCGGTGGTGGTGCCGTCACCGGCGGTGTCGTTGGTCTTGGAGGCAACCTCGCGGACCATCTGGGCACCCATGTTCTCGAACTTGTCCGAGAGCTCGATCTCCTTGGCGACGGTGACGCCGTCCTTGGTGATGCGGGGCGCGCCGAACGACTTCTCGATCACGACATTGCGGCCCTTCGGGCCCAGCGTGACCTTGACGGCATTGGCGAGAATGTCGACGCCGCGCAGCATCTTGTCACGCGCGTCGGTGGAGAATTTGACTTCCTTGGCAGCCATGTGGGTGTCCTCAGAATGAATGGGGAAAGCGGTAGCTGCCGATTAGGCAACGATACCCATGATGTCGGATTCCTTCATGATGAGGTAATCCTCACCATCGAGCTTGATCTCGGTGCCCGACCACTTGCCGAACAGGACGCGATCACCAGCCTTGACATCGAGGGGGGTGAGCTTGCCGGATTCGTCGCGGCCACCCGGGCCGACGGCGATGACCTTGCCCTCCTGGGGCTTTTCCTTGGCGGTGTCGGGGATGATGATGCCGCCCTTGGTCTTTTCTTCGGCATCGACGCGCTGGACGACCACGCGGTCGTGGAGCGGACGGAACTTCATGGTTGTCTTCCTCTTGTGCGAGGGGGCTGGCCCCTGGTCCACATCGAAGGGATTTTTATGATAGGTCGTTAGCACTCACCGACGGTGAGTGCTAACGACTGACCCGCATTTAGTCAGGGCCCTGCGCACTGTCAAGGAGCGCCCCCGCAAACAATTCCGACCAAAATGAATTTGGTGAATGGGGGGCAGGGGCAAACCGGGCACGACCTCAGGCCGCGCGGGCCCGCGGTACGCTGAAGGTGGCGAAAAGGCAGGCTGCCATGATCAGCGCAGCGCCCGCGAGCGTCCAGTTCGTCGGCACTTCGGCGAAGAGGTAATAGCCGAAGATCATCGCCCAGACGAAGGCGGTATATTCCATGATGCCGAGCCGAGCGGCATGGCCGCGCGCATAGGCCCAGGCGAGGCACAGATGACCGAAAGTGCCGAACAGGCCAACCGTGGCCGTGATCAGCCAATGCTCCAGCTTGACCGGCTGCCATTGCCACGCGCCGGCCGGCAGCACGAACAGGAAGGCGAAGCAGTTGGAGAGCAGCACGATGGTCAGCGTCGAATCCTGGCTCGACTGCTGGCGCATCAGCACCATCGACAGGGCATAGAAGAAGGCGCAGCCGAGCGCCGCCATCAGGCCGATCACGTCGAAGGCGTGGGCCCCGCCCGCCTCCTGGCCGCGTGCGATCACCAGCACGCCGGCAAAGCCGACCAGGATGGCGACCAGCGCGCGCACGGCGATCGCCTCCTTCAGGATGATGCGCCCCAGCACCGCCATCAAAAGCGGGGCGAGGAAGGTGAGGGTGATCGCCTCGACCAGCGGCAGCCGCGAAATCGCGGTGAAAAAGCAGGCCGCCGTCGCCAGCACCACCACGGCGCGCACAGCGTTGCGCCGGAAGGCGGCGGGGCTCGGCCAGCCCTTGGCGAAGAGGAGATAGATCACCATAGCCGTCACGGCGCCGGCGCCGTAGCGCATGGTGATGGCCTGCATGAGGGGATAGGTGGTCGAAATCACCTTCATGCCGGTGTCGAGAAAGGCCAGGAAGGTGACCCCCAGCCCCGACATCAGGATAGGGCGCAAAGAAGCCTCGTTCCTCATGGCCACACCGGCCGCGGCAGCCTCGCCCGAAGGGCCGGCAAATGTCCGATGTCTTGCAGATTCCATTCGATCACGCCTGCGGCACGCTCAAGTGGAATCCGGCTGGCGATTGCACCATCCCTGCGACGGGCTTCGGGAGTCTCGATATCGGGGAGGAACACGGGGTAGCCGCCGAGCATCAGGAAATCTTGTTTCCTTTCATTAATAAGGATGGAGGTGAATCGTCCATCGGGCGCCGAAAATATTTCTGATCCCGACCCGTTGGCGATCCTGCTGGAAGCACTTTCCAGCAATCGGAGCAAGCCGTCCCCACGGCTATGGCTTATTTTCGCGCGGCAGGTTGCGCTGCGTGCCAAAGCGCAGGGACCCGCGACCAATCGCCGTCTTTACTGCCCATCATGGTGCATCGGCCCGAAATCCGGGTTATGACTGAGCCAGATTGGAAGAGTTCGAAGCGGGCGACGGCCTCTCGGGGCCGGCAACGCCGGATACAGGCCATCGCCGGCCAAGGTCGGCTGAAGGCGAGTTTGGGTTGAGATGATGAACTATACTGCGATTTTCGAAACGGCCGTCGACGCTCTCCGGCGCGAGAAGCGCTATCGGGTCTTCGCCGACATCGAACGGATCGCGGGGCGTTTTCCCCATGCCCTCTGGCATGCGCCCGATGGCCCGCGCGAGATCGTGGTGTGGTGCTCGAACGATTATCTCGGCATGGGGCAGCATCCCGCCTCGATCGCGGCGATGGTGGAAGCGGCCCAGCAACTCGGCGTCGGCGCCGGCGGTACGCGCAACATCTCGGGCAACAGCCATCAGGTGGTGATGCTGGAGCATGAGCTGGCCGATCTTCACGGCAAGCCGGCGGCCCTGGTCTTTACCTCCGGCTATGTTTCCAACCAGACCGGCATCTCCACCATCGGCAGGCTGCTGCCGGATGGCCTGATCCTGTCCGACCAGCTCAACCACAATTCGATGATCGAGGGCGTGCGGCAATCGGGCTGCGAGAAGGCGATCTTCCGCCACAACGATCTCGACCATCTCGAAGACCTCCTGCGCAAGGCCGGCAAGGAACGGCCCAAGCTGATCGCCTTCGAGAGCGTCTATTCCATGGACGGCGACATCGCACCGATTGGCCGGATCTGCGATCTGGCCGAGCGCTACAACGCCATGACCTATCTCGACGAGGTCCATGCCGTCGGCATGTACGGCGCCCGCGGCGGCGGTATCGCCGAACGTGACGGCGAGATGGGACGCGTGGACGTGATCGAGGGCACGCTCGCCAAGGCTTTCGGCACGCTCGGCGGCTACATCGCCGCCAATGCCCCCATCATCGATGCCGTGCGCTCGCACGCGCCGGGCTTCATCTTCACCTCGGCGCTGCCGCCGGCGGTGGCGGCGGCGGCGCAGGCTTCCGTGCGTCATCTCAAGGTCTCGCAGAGCGAACGCGCGGCCCAGCAGGCCAATGCCGCCCGCACCAAGGCGGCGCTGGCCGATGCCGGCCTGCCGGTGACGATCTCCGAGACCCATATCGTGCCAGTGACCGTGGGCGATGCTGAACGCTGCAAGGCGGCCAGCGACCTGCTGCTCGCCGAGCACGGCATCTATATCCAGCCGATCAACTATCCCACCGTGCCGCGCGGCACCGAGCGCCTGCGCATCACGCCGACGCCTTTCCATGACGAGGCCTTGATCGCCGAACTGACGAGGGCGCTGGTGGCGGTGTGGCGCAAGCTCGACCTGCCCTTCCGGCTGCGGGCCGCGGCGGAATAAATCGGCTTCACGCAGGCAATTGCAGTTCACTTGAACGTCGAGGTTGCACGACCTTGGTCATGGCCGGGGCACGCCCGGCAATGACAAATCGGAGCGTTTTTTCCCCGAATGAAATGCATTGGCATTCGGCACCAGGCTTTTCATCGTTACGAACGCGTGAGGCGTCGCGGGTGGCTGGCGGTGCTTGCGACGACGGCATTGACCGGGATGGGGCGGCCAGCCGAAACGAGCAGCGGCGGTAACCATGATTGCTAGCCGAAAACTTACCATATTCCGGGAATGGCGCGCCTTGTGGCCCGAAATCAACGGCTCCGCCTTTTGATTCAATCTTTGTTGGCGATTTACGCACAAACGTTTGGTTACGGCTTCCGGGGGGACTGGGGCCGATCGTTCCGGCGTTTGTTGACGTGAGTATCCATGCGCGTACTGGGCCTGCCAGCCATTCTCGTCGCCTGTCTCGCCCTCGCGAGCTGCAGTGCCATCAGCGGCGATCCTGACCGGCCCATCCGGCCGCCGGAGACCACGGGCTCGGTCGCTTCCTCCATTCCGGCGCCGCCGGAGCCGGAACCGATCCAGCAGCCCCTTCCCGAAAGCGTGCCGCCGGACACGGTGGCCATGGCGCAACCGCCGATTTCCAGGCCGCCGCTGCGGCCTGTTGCGCTTCCCGTCGAGCCAGCGGCAGCGACCATGACCGCGCCGGTGATCAGGCAGAGCCTGCGCGAGCGCATCTATGGCCGCCGCTTCCGGGATGCCAAGCCGATCAATTTCGGGAAGGCCTCGCCCCGCGCCTTCGCGGTCCACGGTGTCGACGTCTCGCGCTGGCAGGGCGACATCGACTGGCAGACGCTTCGCCAGCAAGGCGCCAACTTCGCCTTCATCAAGGCGACCGATGGCGGAGACCATCTCGATCCCCTCTTCAAGCGCAATTGGCGGGCTTCGCATGAGGCAGGCCTCAAGCGCGGAGCCTACCATTTCTTCTACTGGTGCCGCAGCGGCGCCGAGCAGGCACGCTGGTTCATCCGCAACGTACCGCGTGTCGACGGGGCGCTGCCGCCGGTGCTCGACGTCGAATGGAATGCGGACTCCGCCTGCAAGCGGCGGCCATCGCCGACCGAGATCCGTGAGAAGATGCGCGTCTTCCTCACCATGGTGGAGCAGCATTACGGCCAGCGGCCGATCATCTACACGGCGCCGGGCTTCTACCACGACAATCTCGAAGGCGCCTTCCTCGATTATCCCTTCTGGCTGCGCTCCGTCGCCCAGCACCCCTCCAAGGTGTTCGAGGGCCGGAAATGGATCTTCTGGCAATATTCCGGATCGGGTCTTTCGCACGGCGTCAGCGAGAAGATCGATCTCAACGTCTTCAACGGCAGTGCCGAGGCCTGGTATCGCTGGGTCGACCAGAATACGGGCGGAGGAGGCGCAGGCTCCGACCGGTATGCTTCCCGATAGAACACTATTTTAATGCGCTTTGACGTCGGTGCCCAAATGACGGATCGTCGGCTCGATCGGATTTCGAGTCGACGGATCCTCCAATGCGCATCATTCTTGCCGCCTTTTCCGCCTGCCTCCTGTTTCTCGCCCCGCTCGGGGCGGTCCGGGCGGCCGAGCGCTGGGAGACGCTGCCGCCGACGCCGCCCCCGGTGGCCAAGGGCGGTTTTGCCGACATCAACGGCATCAAGCTCTATTACGCCACCCTCGGCAAGGGAGCGCCGGTCGTGCTGCTGCATGGCGGGCTCGGCAATTCGGACTATTGGGGCCTGCAGGCCAAGGTCCTGGCACGCCGCCACAGGGTGATCCTCGTCGACAGCCGCGGCCATGGCCGCTCGAGCCGGGACGGCAAGCCCTTTGGCTATGACCTGATGGCCGATGACGTCGTCGCCCTGCTCGACAAGCTCAAGATCCGACAAGCCGATATCGTCGGCTGGAGCGACGGCGCCATTCTCGGCATCGATCTGGCCATCCGCCATCCCGACCGTGTCGGCAAGATCTTCGCCTTCGCGGCCAACACCGTGACTTCCGGCGTCAAGGAGGGGGTCGACAAGAATCCCACCTTCGCCGCCTATATCGAACGGGCCGGCAAGGAATACGCCAAGCTGTCGCCGACCCCGAAGGGGTATGAGGCCTTCGTCGGGCAGATCAGCCAGATGTGGGCGACCCAGCCGAGCTGGACCGACGTGCAGCTCAAGGCGATCAAGTCACCGGTGCTGGTGGTCGATGGCGATCATGACGAGGCGATCAAGCGCGAGCATACCGAATATATCGCTGCCACCATTCCCGGCGCCGGCCTTCTGATCCTGCCCAATGCCAGCCACTTCGCCTTCCTGCAGGACCCGGCCCTGTTCAACGCGGCTCTGCTGGCCTTCCTCGACGGGAAGTGAGCGCAGGCCCGGACGTTTCCCGGGACCGCCGGCATCCTGCCGGCTCTCGACCGCTGGGCGAACCGCCCTTATCGGTCCGCACCTACGGCATGAATGGTGCCGTTTCCTGGAGGCCAGCAGGATGCCGACGGTCCCAGGGACGCAGTCTCAGGCCTCGCTCGATCTGGGTGCAGCTTGCGCTCCAAGCTTTCGAAGCCGCGACCGAGGCGATAGACGCCGTTGACGACGGCACCGCCCTGGGCCGCCAGGCCGGCGATCCCCGGCGGCACCGACCCAATGCCGCACGCCGGGCTTGTCCGGACATGATCGGTTGACGGGGGGATGTCATCCAACCGCCGTCCGCCATGCCCTGAGACGTTGCAACAGCCGACGAACGATGCCTGGCGCTGCCGCCCCGCCGGTCTCGATGATGAAGCCATTGCGGCGTGGGGCATGGCACCAATGCCGGCCCCAGGGATCGTCCTGATAGTCGGTGCTGGACATCCGTCGAACTCCCAAAACGGTTGTCTGACGGAGTATAGGCTTTGCCTGCTGACCGCGGCTTGTCAGCAGTCGATGTCGCCCCGCCATGCCCGGCGTTCCGGCTCCGAGCGATGCAGGTAGCCGGCGAAGACGTCGACCGAGGCGGCTGGTGCGACCTCAGGCAGGAGACGGCCGATCTCGCCGCGGTGATAGCCGCCATGCGTGATGACATGGGCCAGCATTTCCTCACGCGACATCCGGCCCGGCTGCCCGTCCGTGAACCGGAAGCGGATGGGTGCCTGCAAGTCATCCGCCGACAGGCCGGCGACGTAATCGATATAGGCTCTGTCCGTCTGCCGAATGTCCGCGGACAGGCCTGTCAGGGGCGGCAGTTCGTCCGGTTCGTTGTCGTCATAGGCATGGCTGTACCCCTGAAGATGCGCCATGAAGATGCGATCGACGATGTGAGCATGATTGAGAAGGCGCAGCGCCGTGTCGAAATTGGAGGCCGGCCCGGCCTGGGCGAGATCGACCATCGCCTCGAGCAACAGCCCGTCGGCCCAGGCCTTGTAGCGATACAGCGACGTCAGAAGGGACTGCGCGCCCATGCGCTTTTTCCTCTCGCTCGGCTGCTCCAGACTTGCATTGCCCATGCATTCGCGCAAATTCGAAATCGGCCTTCAAGGATAAGCAGATGTTATGAAGTCTCCCATCAATCTGAGACAGGTGGAGGCCTTCAGGGCCGTGATGCGCACCGGCCAAATGACACTGGCGGCCGACCTGATGGCGGTGACGCAGCCGGCCATCAGCCGCCTGATCGCCGATCTGGAGCGAGCGACCGGCCTGGATCTGTTCGAGCGCAAAGGCAATCAGATCAGGCCGACCCGTGCCGCGACCGAGCTGATGGAGGAGGTGGAGCGGGCTTTTGTCGGCCTGGACAGGATCGTCTCGCGCGCCAGGGAGATCGGGCGGCATTCGGCCGGAACCTTGCGGATTGCGGCCATGCCGGCCCTGGGCAACGGCCTGCTGCCGCGCTTCCTGGCTCGTTTCCTGCGCGACAAGCCGGGTCTGAACCTGTCCCTGGATACGCTGCCCTCCGCCATGGTGATCGAGGCGGTGGCTGTCGGCCGGGCCGATCTCGGCTATGCGGATGAGCCGCTCGACAGGAGCGGTTTCATCATCGAGGCCTATCCTGCCGCCGCACTCGCCGCGCTTCCGCAGAGCCATCCTCTGGCCCGCAAAACCGTTATCGAACCTGGTGATCTAGCCGGCGAACGCGTCATCAACCTGGATCCCGGCACCCTGTTTTCGATGCGGGTGGAACTGGCGCTTGCCGGCGTACCACGCCTTGCCGCGCTTGAAACGAGGCTCTCCTACACGGCCCTTACCCTGGTGGCCGAAGGTGCGGGCATCGCCCTGGTCGATCCGGCTTCGGCGAGCGAATTCGCGGGCCGGGACATCGCCTTTCGCCCCTTCGGCGTTTTCATCGATGCCGGTTTCCAGATGATCCGCTCGGCGAACCGGGTCCGCCTCGACGTGGCGGAGCGCTTCGCCATGGAATTCGACGCCTATCTGAAGGAACGCCTCGGCAAGGCGCTTTGATATCGCCTGGCAAAAGGATCGATCTCTCGTGCGACGGCCCTGTCATCCCGGCCGTGTCGCAGACCCGAGAAGCGGATTCGGGGCTACAAGTCGCGCCCCACGGCCCCAGTCACAAGCAAGGCTTGTGACGGTACCCCACCCTCTCGCTGTACTCGCGAGCGGCTCGGCCAGGGATGACCGATGAGGGATGTCGGCCCTTTATAACTTGCGGAATGGGAGGAGACCCACCTCTCAAAAGGCGAGCCGGCCACGCAGGTCGTCGAACGGAATCATGACATGGTCGCGATAGGGCGCCCGTGCCTCGAGGCGCTCATACCAAGCCCGCACATACGGAATTTCAGGGCGGGAGATATCAAGATTGAAATAGCGATAGAGCGTGGTCCCGACGGCAATGTCGGCCAGGCTGAGATCATCACCCAGCATATGGCGCCTGCCCTCCAGCCAGCGGTCGAGCAGCCGGAAATAAGCGCTGCAGTCTTCGATGCCCCGACGGATGCGGGGCCAGTCCCTTTGGGTTTCCGGTGTGCGATAGAAGCCCCAGAACACGTCCGTGAGGAAGGCCGGTTGCAAGGCTGTCTGCGACCAGTCCATCCAGCGCTCGAATAGGGAGCGCTCGCCCGCATCGTCAGGCCAGAAACCTGCAGTTCCGAAGCGAGCTGCGAGGTAGCGCAGGATCGTGTGCGATTCCCATACGATAGTGCCGGCGTCGTCGATGATTGGCACCCGGCCATGCGGGTTCAGCGCCAGGAATTCGGGTCGATCCAGGCTGCCGAAATCGCCGCCTGCGGGAATATGCTCATGGACGATGCCGAGTTCGCCCACTAGCCACATCACCTTCTGGACGTTGAAGGAGTTGCGGCGTCCCCAGATCTTCAGCATGCCCGCCCGTCCGTAATGTCAAAGGGGCGCGAACCGGCGTGGTTGCGCCCCGATTGAAAGACCGCAAAAGCGGCGCCGCCGCCAGGCGGACGGCCTCAGCCCTCGCCCGAGATCCGCTCGATCTGGGCGCCGCAGGCCGCGAGCTTGCGCTCCAGGCTCTCGAAGCCGCGATCGAGATGGTAGACGCGGTTGACGACGGTATCGCCCTGGGCCGCCAGGCCGGCGATCACCAGCGACACCGAGGCGCGCAGATCCGTCGCCATCACCGGGGCGCCCTTGAGGGTGGAGACGCCCTCGACGATCGCCGTCTGGCCGTCAAGATGGATATGAGCACCGAGGCGGGCCAGCTCCTGCACATGCATGAAGCGGTTCTCGAAGATCGTCTCGGTGATGCGCGACTTGCCCTTGGCCTTGGTCATCAGGCCCATCAGCTGGGCCTGCAGGTCGGTCGGAAAACCGGGGAAGGGCTCGGTCGTCACGGCCACCGGATCGATGCCATGGCCGTTGCGGCGCACGCGGATGCCCTCATTGGTGGCGGCGATCTCGGCACCGGCCTCGCGCAGCACATCAAGCGCGTTCTCGAACAGCTCGGGCTGAGCGCCTTCGAGCATGACGTCGCCGCCGGCCATCGCTACGCACATGGCATAGGTGCCGGCCTCGATGCGGTCGGAGATCACGCGGTGATGCGCGCCCTGCAGGCGGGAGACGCCCGATATCTCGATGGTCGAGGTGCCGGCGCCCTTGATCTTGGCGCCCATCTTGATCAGGCAGTCGGCGACATCGACGATCTCGGGCTCGCGTGCCGCATTATGGATGACGGTGGTGCCTTCGGCGAGCGTCGCCGCCATCAGCGCGACATGGGTCCCGCCCACGGTGACCTTGGGGAAATCGATCTCGGCGCCTTTCAGGCCGTTCTTCGCCTCGGCGACGGCATAGCCGTTTTCGATTTCGATCTTTGCGCCGAGCCGCTCCATCGCCATCAAGAGGAAGTCGACCGGACGCGTGCCGATGGCGCAGCCGCCGGGCAGGGAGACGCGGGCATGGCCCATGCGGGCGAGTAGCGGGCCGAGCACCCAGAAGCTGGCGCGCATGCGCGAGACCAGTTCATAAGGCGCGGTGGTGTCGACGATGGACCGGGCGTCGAGGCGCACCGTCTGGCCGGTCAGCTCCAGTTCGCCCGGGCGCTTGCCGGCAATGGTGACGTCGAGGCCGTGATTGCCGAGGATGCGGGCCAGCAGGGCGACGTCGGCCAGGCGCGGCACATTGGTGAGGGTGAGCACGTCTTCGGAGAGCAGGCTCGCGATCATCAGCGGCAGGGCAGCGTTCTTGGCGCCGGAAATTGGAATGACGCCGTGGAGCGGCGCGCCGCCGGTGATCTTGATTCGATCCATGGTCGATCCTTCGGAATGGCTTCGGCCTCGCCTGCGACTGGGGCGTCGGCGGCCGGGAGGCAAGCAGTCGAGCAACGTAAGGGATAAGGTTAACCGGTTTGAGTAAACGAAGCGCAAAGGCCGGACAAGGGCGAAGCCGGGGCAGAATCGCGGCGGCGGCTATTCGCTGTCATCCTGTGGCATTTTCGCATCGGCATCGGCGGTTTCCCGGCCTTCGCTCGACAGTGCGTCACGCCCGCGCGTCTGGCTCTTGCGCCGGCCGAGATTGGCACGCAGGGCCTTGGCAAGGCGCTCGGCCCGCTTTTCGGCTTCGGTTTTCACGGGTGTTTTCATCAAATGACGACTTTATGCAGCAACCGGCTTGCGCCGGAGCCTCCCTTGTGGCACTAGAGCGCCGCGCCGGGCAAGTCCCTAGGCAGAAGCTGCAGTAGCTCAGTGGTAGAGCACTCCCTTGGTAAGGGAGAGGTCGAGAGTTCAATCCTCTCTTGCAGCACCATCTCGATCCCCGAAATATTTGGTCGTCCCGGTGTTTTGCGCCGTGCCGTTGCGCCGGTAGTCCTCGATGGCTCTGCGAAATCGGCAGGACGGTGCTGCCTCCGGGAGCCCTCGAGGCAAGCGGATTCGCGAGGAACCGTCGTGGGGGGCGAAACCGCTGGACAAAATGAAACGGGCCGGATGTCCGGCCCGCAAAAGCATCGTCCCTGGCTTGATGAACGCCGATATACCCTCAAATCTCCGGGCGAACCAATTTCTTGGCCGGCGGACGCAGATCATAGATCGCTTCCAGCTCTGCCAGCACATCCGGCAAGGACTTGGCCCCGGCTGCGAGAGAAGGAGCTTCCTCGGTCACGTCGCCATTGCGGATATGCTCCTGCCATTGAGCTTCGCTCATCTGGCCGGAAAGATAGCAGGCGCGAAGGAGATTGGCTTGTTCGCTGGTCATCGCCGTCGATTGCTGAAAGGGAAAGGACATCGCCATGATAGAACGAGGCGTCGCGCGGCCAAGTCAGCAATTAGGGGTTGGCCTGCCACGAAAGGACTAGGCTGAAGGGAGTAAGCCTCGTCCGGGGCCATGTTGAGGCCATATCAAGGAAAGTCTGTGATACCGGATGCGATGGCGGCGAGGCGGAGGGCTGTCCCCGAAGGGGGGCGAGCCCGAATTTTCCGCTCAGGCAAGCGCCGCAGGACGTATGGCGATGCCAGGCAGATGCGCCTCGATTTTTTCCGGCGTCGTTGAAGTTGTCGGCGTGGTTGACGCTGCGTTAAGTTTCCGCTCATTCAAGACGAACCAGCGGTGAGCAATTAAAATTACGAGAGCTACAATAAGATCGAGGACGATCATGCTGAGCATGGTCGAATTAAAAAAATAACTGAACCAGTCGCTGGAAATCTGAGCGTTTTGCGAAATATCTGTCATTCCCTGGTTGAACTCCAGTTCACCTGCAGCGCCCCGTCGCCCAGTAGCCTTACGCTAGGGATGATTAGGTTGCACAAAGGTTAACGCATGTCTCGTTATTCCGCCGTGACCGAGCGCACAATCCGCGCGGCACGATGCCGCGCCACGGGCGACGCCGCGGCGGCCTACCTTGTCGGCGCCCGTAATGGGCCTGAACGTCAGAGCGGAGACGAGCGGTGAGCTACGGACTTTATATCGGCCGGAACCATACGGCGGACGGCGTCGCCTATCTCGCCGGCTATGGCGACGAACCCTCGAGCCACTGGCTCGAGCTCCGGCCGCGCTGCCGGCATGAGGCCGACGCGCGCATCCCGGTCGGCGTGACGCCGCAGGCCGATCTGCCCGGGCGGATGAGCGAGATTCCGCAGGTGCCCGAAACAGCGCGGCATCTGCGTGTCAGCTACAGCTATTATAAGGGCGTGCCGGCGCCGCTCACCAATGGCGGCCTCAACGAGCATGGCGTCGCGGTGCGCGACATCTGGTCGTCCTCGCGTGCCGAACTGGTGGCGATGACGCCGGCGGACCAGACCGGCCCCAATTATAGCGATCTTGCCTGCCTCGTGCTGGAGCGGGCGCGTAGCGCCCGCCAGGGGGTCGAGATCATCGCCGACCTGATCGCCCGCCATGGCTATGCCGACTATGGCGGCAATTCGCACCTGATCGCCGACGCCAGGGAGGCCTGGGTGGTGATCGAGTTCTCGGGCGGCCAGGGCCTGTGGGTGGCGGAGCGGCTCGGACCCGATGCCATTCGCGCCTCCCGGCCGGGCTATGTCGGGATGGTGCCGGTCGAGGATCCCGCACGGACGGACTTCCTCTATCCCCCTCATTTCGTCTCTTTCGCGCAGGAACAAGGCTGGCATCGGCCCGGCACGCCTTTCGATGCCAATGCCGTCTATGGCGACGGCAAGGGCCGCTGGGCCGGCGTGCAGTGGATCGAGGCGGAAATGGCGGCGCGCGCGGCCCGGCCGGAGAAGATCGGCCTTGCGGACGTCTTCTGGGCGGTGCGCACGGAGCGGCTGACGGGCGACACCGCCGGCTATGGCCAGGTGGTGCCATTGCTGGGCGCGGTTCCCGATGCCTTGCGCCTGATCTGGCATACCCCGGTCGGCGCGGTGGCGGCGCCCTTCGTGCCGGTGTTCCTGGGCAGCGCGGCCGTGCCGGAGGAATATCGCCAGCACCGTTATCTCAGCGATGGGGAGGCCTCGCGCTTCCTCGATAGCCGCCATGCCGAGAACGGGCGCCCGCAGACGTTGTCGGCGGTGCCGCAGGGCATCGAATCGACCCGGTCGGCGAGCTTCGCCGGCAAGCGGCTGCTCAACCTGCTCTTCCAGAACCATGAGGCCTTCCTCGCCGAAGCGCTGGCGCTGTGGCAGGCGATCGAGGCGAGGTTGGCGGTGGAGCAGGCGAGAATCACGCGCAGCGCCGCGGCACTGATCGAGGCCGGCGAGCCGGATCTCGCCGCGCATCTGCTCACCTATTTTACCGACACGGAGCTGCGGCGCGCCCTCGATGCGATGGAGCAGCTGGCGCAGGCTCTGGAGGTCAGGACCCGCTACCTTTTCGGCTTCAGGACGGAACCCGTCCCGCGTGCTCCGGCGCAACTGTGGTGACGGGGCCGGCGCGCCCCAGCATCGCTGCCATCCCCGCAAGACTCAGCACCAGGGCGAAGGGAATCAGGCGGAAGGTGAAGGAGGCGTGCTGGATGGTGTGGTTGGCCTTCACCTCCAGCACCAGCAGCGGCAGGAGTGTCAGCGCCAGGACGGCGAGCGCGCCCGCTGCCCGGCTACGCCGCAGCGCCAGCGAAAGCAGTGCAAGCCAGGCCAGCAGGCAGGCTGCGATCGGCCACCAGCCCAGAGGCATGCTGGCGCTTTCCAGGATCAGTTCGTAGAGGCTTTGCAGGGGCCGATAGACCCCGCCGCCGCCTGCGAACCAGCGGGCGAAATCCTGGCTCGGCACCGAGGTCTGTTCTCCGAAAATCCGGCCGGCGGCGACCACCAGGCCCCATTTCGCCGCCCACATGGCGAAATAGCCGGCGATGACGGTGCCCTGCAGAAGGATCGCTTGCACCAGGCTGGCGCCGAGCGGGCGCTGCTCCGCCAGCACGGCACGCAGCAGAAAGGACCAGCCGATCACATAGGCCAGCAGGTCGGGATTGTAGAGAAAATCGAAGAAATTGTAGATCGCTCCCATGGCGAAAGCCCACGGCGCGAAGCCAAGCAGTTCCATCGGCCCCCGCTTGCGCAGCGCCACCGCCCAGCACAACAGCAGGACGGAAAGCGAGACCATGTGGGTCGGCGTGAGGCCCGATAGCGGCAGATCCGTCATCGCCAGGCCCAGGGCCGTCGTGGCGAGGAGCGTGGCGATCCGCGCCCGGTTCGCCGTGCCGCGGAGGACGGGGGGCAGGAACGGCGCCAGCACCAGAAAGGCACACAGGATGAGAAAGCCGCCGCCCCAGAGCTGCAGGCTGTGATAGGAGAAGAACGACAGGAAGGGCTCGGTAACGAGGCGATAGCCGTGCCAGTAGCGCGAATAGGCATAATGCGGCTGCTCGGTACCGGCGAGTTGGTCGCGCAGGCTGTCGCAGATTGATTTCGGCGGCTGCCACAGCAGGGCCGGGGACTGCAGCGTGAAGGTAATCGGGTTGGCCGCGATCGGCGCGATCGCCGTCGACAGGCCGACGCATTCGCTGAAATGGCTGAGCCGGTGCCGGCCGATGCGCTCAAAGGTTTCGTGGTCGCCGAAGGAGTGGTCGGCGAAGGCCTGCCGGACGGCATCCTTGATGGCTTCGGGCCGGCGCAGGCCGTCGGCCAGCCCCAGCGAGAGGCTGGCCAGCAAGATGACGATGGCGAGGGCGGCGAGCGCCTGCGCGACGGTTTTGGCGATGGCGGTCAGATCCACGCGGTGGGCCCCGAGTTCCGCTAGCAAGGCGTCGGAACTGGCGGCAAATGCCGCATTTTGTCAATTCATTCGAGGTGAAGCGCGAACAAGTGGCACGGCCTGCCGGTTTGCTGGAAACAGTTTACGGTTCGATTGCCCAAACATTGGGCGCTCCCATGGATCGGGAGGCCTGTACATCCAGGGACAAAGGCGGCATAGCGCAGGGAAAGGATCGATGCGCCCGGGGCTTGCCGGGCAAACAGGGAGAAGCCGAAAGTGGCACAGGCAGATATCGCAGTCATCGGCATGGCGGTCATGGGGCGCAACCTCGCCATGAACATTGCCGAGAAGGGATTCAAGGTCGCCGTCTACAACCGTTCCTCGGCCCGCACCGACGAGGCCTTGGCCGAAGCGGGCGATCTCGCCGGCAACATGATCCCCTGCCATTCCATCGAGGAACTGGTCGCCGCCCTCAAGCCGCCGCGGGCGCTGCTGCTGATGGTGAAGGCGGGCGCCGCCGTCGACGAGACCATCGCCCAGCTCAAGCCGCATCTGGCCAAGGGCGACATCATCATCGATGCCGGCAATGCCAATTACCGCGACAGCGTCGCCCATGACCAGGCCCTGTCGGCCGAGGGCTTCGAGTTTCTCGGCGTCGGCGTCTCCGGCGGTGAAGAGGGCGCCCGCCACGGCCCATCGATCATGGTTGGTGGCAGCAAGGTTGCCTGGGAGCGCGTCCAGCCCGTGCTGACGGCGATCGCCGCGCGTTATCAGGGCGAATCCTGCTGCGCCTATATGGGTCCGGCCGGTGCCGGCCACTTCGTCAAGACGCTGCATAACGGCATCGAATATGCCGACATGCAGATGATCGCCGAAGCCTATGGCCTGATGCGGGCCGGGCTCGGCATGACGCCATCTGCCATTGCCGACGTGTTCGAGGGCTGGACCAAGGGGCCGCTCGCCTCCTACCTCACCGAGATCACCGTGCAGGCCCTGCGCACGACCGATCCAGCTACCGGCAAGCCGCTGGTCGACATCATTCTCGACAGCGCCGGCCAAAAGGGCACGGGCCGCTGGTCGGCTATCGAGGCGCTGGATCTCGGCGTGCCGGCGAGCGCCATTGCGGCGGCCGTCGAGGCGCGCGGCCTGTCCGGCATGCGCAGCCTGCGCCAGGCCGTGAACGGCGCCCTCGGCGATGCCGAGCGGGCTGCGATCGGCACGGCGACGCCCGAGATCATCGCCGAGATCGAGAAGACCCTGCTCACCGGCAAGATCCTGGCCTATGCCCAGGGCTTCGACGTGTTGGCCGCCGGTTCCAAGCAGTTCGGCTGGAACCTGCCGCTCGCCGAGATCGCCAAGATCTGGCGTGCCGGCTGCATCATCCGCTCGCGCATGCTCGACAGCATGTCGCGCGCCTATTCGGCGACGCCGGCACCCGAATCGCTGATCCTCGATCCGGATTTCGCCGGCGAGCTCAAGGCGAGCCTGCCGGCCGCCCGCAAGATCCTCGGCCTTGCCGTCGCCAACGGCCATCCGGTCCCGGCGCTGACCTCGGCCCTCAATTATCTGCAGCAATTGCGCGCCAGCCGGGCCACCGTGGATCTGGTCCAGGCCCAGCGCGACATTTTCGGGGCCCATGGCTTCGAGCGCGTCGACCAGCCCGGCGCGCATCACGGCCCGTGGCATACCGGCGCCGAATGACCTTGAGTAAAGTGCGGTTCAGCAGAATCGCACTTTACTCCAATTCTGTATGTTAACGCGTTTTCCTGGCCGACGTGCCTGCCCGCTCTTCCGGAAAATGCTCATGAAAAAGAGGGCTTGGTCCAAGGCGGTTCGCTTGAGGGGTCTTCGAGCTTGCACGACCTTAAGCGAACCGAATGAGACCATGCCCCTTCAATATCGGCAGCGACGCCTTCGTCAGAAGCGATTGGGAACGCAGCGCCGGCCGGACGGGGTCGGATGCGTGCCGCGCGGGCAGATCGGGCGGCGATAGGCTGGGCCGGGCCGCTGGAAGCGGTCGGCGCGGCGGAACTCGCAGCGCCCGAAGCGGTTGCGCTCCATGCCCGGACCGCAGCGGAAGGCAATTTCGTTGACGACCAGCGAACCCTTCGTCATCGGCGCGGAGGCAGGCATGGCCTGCGCGGCTCCCGATGCTGCAGCAATAAATCCGAGAGCAGCAGCAATCTTTACAATTCTTAACATAGTATCGGTCTCCATTAGGGAATATTAATAGCCGCCCAGCCAATGTAACGTAAGGGAAAGTTACATCATCGGGTATATGGAGACGGGCGAAAGGTGTCAACGCATACCAATTGATCGGGCGTGACTGCGCACACGCGCCGGCATGCGTGGTAAATTTTTGGTTTTCGCCGGGGTGCGCCTATTTGTTCGGGCTGGCCATCTTTTTGAACACGCTGTCTATGGCGTTCATCAGCAGCATGTCGGGCTGGTGCTGACAGACGCCTTTCACCGCCAGGATGATGCCATTGCCGTCGGTACGGCTGCCGACCCAATGATTGTCGTTGCGGCTGTTGAGGCCGGTCCACCAGCCGAGAATCCAGCTATTGCCCTCGCCTTCGAGGCGCGTGGTGGAGAGCCAGTATTTGCACGGCATCGTGCCGACCCCGAGCGCCATATAGTCGTAAGCCTTGGCCGGCGTGCCGATGAAACCCGCCGCTGCCGCAAGGCAGAGCGCCCCGGCAAGGCCCGTTCGAAAGCCTTTTTGGGACGTTCTGCGAAGGCTCGCTCCCAAACAGATCTCGCCGGCTCGTGCCGGCGGCTCGGTCGGGTGAACTCTGCCGGGGGCCAGATCGAACTTCCTCACCCTTCATTCCCGTCGCTGACATGGTCGAACTGCGCGCCTCGCAGCAGGCGATGGCGTGCCAGCCGGACGCCGACGCCGCGGCCATGCTCCGAAATGAACTCCACCCCGCCGGTCTCCAGCGCCCGGCGGATGGCGGCGGCGTTTGCGCTGGTGATCTGCGGCACATCGTCAAAGGCATCGGCTCGCCGGATCGTCGCCACGCCGAGGCTGGAGGCATCCGCCAGCTTCTGGGCGGTCCAGCGCAGCAGGGCACGGCCGGCCCGGATCTGCGCACCGGTAATCGGGGTAGCATGCATGACGTCAGTCCCCTCTCTTATCGGATGATCGGATAGCGATCAGGACTATACGCCGCCGGCTGTTGGGACGAAACCGGTTGCTAGGCTCGCGCGCCAACAAATCCGCCGATTCCCACGGTACCGCTTCAGCGATGCGTCTATAATGCATATTCCATGCACTATGCTTGACTTTGCTGGAGCGGGCCGCTCTGATGGCTCGGGAAGAGAGCCGAAATATAGTCTCCTTCCCGGCGGTATTCGTATGGCCGGGTGGTGGAATATGCGAATGCCTCGGCGAAATGGAGGAAGCCCGTATGGCCAGGATCGAACGCGTCGAATTGTCGATGGTGGTGCTCGAACCCAAGGTGAAGCGGGTCGATGCCATCCAGTCCTTCGTGGCACAGGAGACGCCGATCGTTCGCGTCTTCGACAGCGATGGGGCGATCGGCATCGGCTATAGCTATACGATCGGCACAGGCGGGCATTCGGTCCTGGAGCTCCTGGCGCGCACCTTCGCGCCGGCCCTGATCGGACGCGAGGCCGCCATGGTGGAGCAGATCTGGCGCGATCTGCTCTTCCTCAGCCATGCCACCTCCGTGGGGGCCATCACTTCGCTCGCGCTCGCCGCAGTCGATACGGCGTTGTGGGACCTGCGCTGCCGCAAGGCCGGTCTGCCCCTCCATGTCATGGCCGGGGGCGCCCAGGACAAGGTCCGCCTCTACACCACCGAGGGCGGCTGGCTGCAGCTCGACCAGGCGGCCATCGTCGCCGATGCCCTCAAGGCCCAGGCGGATGGTTTCGGCGGCTGCAAGATCAAGGTCGGCCGGCCGGTGCGCGAAGACGTGGGCCGCCTTATCGCCGTGCGCGAAGCCGTCGGCGACGGTTTCGAGATCTTCACCGATGCCAACCAGGCTTTCGCGGTGGATGAGGCGATCCGGCGCGCCCATCATTATCGCGAGGCGGATATCGGCTGGTTCGAGGAGCCTCTGCCGGCCGACGATGTCGACGGCCATGTGCGCCTGGCGGCTTCCACCTCGATCCCGATCGCGGTGGGAGAGAGCATCTACAGCCCGTCGCATTTCCGCGACTATCTGCAGCGGCGCGCCTGTTCGGTCGTGCAGGTCGATGTGGCCCGCATCGGCGGCATCACGCCCTGGCTCAAGGTGGCGCATGTGGCGGAGAGCTTCAATGTCGCCGTCTGCCCGCATTTCCTGATGGAGTTGCATGTCGGCCTGTGCTGCGCCGTGCCGAATGCGCGCTGGGTGGAATATATTCCCCAGCTCGACGGCGTGACGGGCCGGACCATGCGCATCGAGGGCGGCTATGCCCTGCCATCGCAGGAGCCGGGCCTGGGGATCGACTGGGACGAACAGGCCCTTGCGGCCTTGCAGGCGGAGGGCTCGGCGAGGCGGATCACGGCTCGCTGATCGGGGGAGAACTGTCATGGCAAGGCGGCTGAAGCTTCAATTCGTCGCCGTGACCTGCGACGAGGATTTCTTCCGTCCGGTCCGCAAGGGCATGGCGGATGCCGCTGCGCTGATGGATGTCGAAGCGGTGTTCACGGGAACGAAGGGGGTGGACGCCGCAGAGATGGCCGCGCTCGCACGCCAGGGCATGGCCGATGGCGTCGACGGGCTGGCATTGGTTGCGTTTGACGCCACCGCCTTCGCGCCATTGGTGGCCGAAGCCCATGCCAGGGGCGTTCCGGTGGTGGCTTTCAACATCGATCAGGGCAAGGGCAGTGCCGGTACGCTCAGCGGTATCGCGCAGGATTTCGGCGCGGCCGGCCGGGCCCTCGGCCGGCGCGCGGCAGCGTCCATCGCGCCCGGCAGCCGCGTGCTGCTCACCCTTCACGATGCCGGCATCTCCGCGCTGGAGGAGCGCCGCGACGGCATCAAGGCTGCCCTGGAGGGACATGACATCGTGTGGATCGAGACGGTGACAGGCCATCAAGTCAAGGAGGCCGCCCGACGCATCCTGGCGATCCTGGCCGAAAAGCCCGGCATTTCGGCGATACTCGCCACGGGGCAGGCCGATACAGAGGGAGCCGGGTTGGCGGCGGAGCAGGCGGGCCGCATGCTCTATGCCGCCGGCTTCGATCTGTCGCCTGGCATATTGCGCCTTGTCGAAACAGGACACCTTGCCTTCACCATCGACCAGCAACCCTATGCCCAGGGCTTCTACCCGGTGATTCAGCTCGTGCTCAATCTGCGGTATGGCTTGATGCCGGCGAGTCTCGACGCTGGAGCGGCGATCGTAGATCGTGCCAATGCCCGCCGAATTCGGGCCCTGTCGGAAGCGGGTTATCGTTGAGATCGTGAGGCCAGGAAGAGTATTCTGAGCCGCGCCGCGGGTAAGATCAGGCAACGCTGCCTGCGGGCGAGGGGAGGGGCGGCATGGGCATCCCGGCGACAAGACGGCGATTGAACGAGATCGTCGCCGAAACGCTGGCCTCCCATATCCGCTCGGGAGCGTTGCCGGCCGGCTTCGTCATTCGGGAAAAGGCGGTCACCGATCTTTTCGGGGTTGGCCGCATGCCGGCCGTGGTCGCCCTGGCCCGTCTGGAGGCCGAACGTCTGGTCCATCGCCGGCCGGCGCTGCGAGGGGTAGTCGTGGGGCTCAGCCGAACGGTGCCGGCAAGGCCGGGCGACCTTGCCAGCCATATCGCCCTGCCGGAGGGGCTTGGGCGCGAACTCAGACAGCGCAATTGGCGCAGCCTGATCTATCCCGCTTTGGAGCGCCAGGTGGCGTCGTGCCTGCTGTTCGGGCGCTTCCAGATTCGTACCCCGGCCCTGGCCGAGTATTTCGGCGTCAGCCGGACTATCGCCCATGAGCTGCTGCTGAGGCTCGAGCGCGTCGGCCTGGTGCGCCAGGAAGTCAATGCGCGCTGGTATGCCGGCCCGCTGACGCCGGCTCGAATCGACGAGCTTTACGAAATGCGCATCCTGTTGGAGCCTGCGGCTCTGCGCCAGGCCGTCGGGCGGCTCGAACCCTCGATCATCGAGGAGAGGCTCGAGCGGGTGTCGCAGGCACACACGGCCGAGGCGCGGGCGGATGCTTCCCTGCTGCACCGGCTCGAAACCGATCTGCACCAGGATGTCGTGCTGCGCTGTGCCAATGAGGAGTTGCGCGCCACGCTTTACCGCTGCCAATTGCCGCTGATTTCCGTGCATCTGTCCTTCGGCAGCTATGGCGAGCGCACCGACATTCCTCACATGATCGGCATGCACAAAGCCGTACTCGAGCATCTTGCCGGGGGACGGGTGGAGGCGGCGGCGTCTGCCCTCGAAAGCCATTTGCGGCACTCGCGCGAGGACAATCCGGCGCGCCTTGCGGATCTGCCTGCACTCGCTCCGTCGCAGCTGGATCCCTATCTCGACCCGATTTGACCCTGAAACCGCTCAAATCGACCTAAAATCAATGTCAAATATGACGGGCGCGGCCACGCTTGCATTTCTGCGCCGATGCCAGCATAAAAGCCCATCGATCTCGGCCGGACGTTTTGGCTGTGTGGTCTCCTGACCACGCTTGCTGATGACCTTCCTACCAATTTCGACCCATGGAGCTTCGTGCCGCCGGTCGGTTGCAGGAAGTTCGATCGTGCCCATAGGAAAGGTTCGTCATGAGCACAGGTACTGTCAAGTGGTTCAACTCCCAGAAGGGTTATGGCTTCATTCAGCCGGATGATGGCTCGAAGGACGTCTTCGTTCACATCAGCGCGGTGGAGCGCGCCGGCCTGCGTGATCTGCAGGAAGGCCAGAAGGTCACCTATGAGCTGACCGAGGACCGCCGTTCCGGCAAGCTGGCGGCTGACCGCCTGCAGGCTTCCTAAGCCCTGCCCCCGCGTCCCAGGACGCGCCTGAATTCGAGTTAGGACGGGTTGATGCCCGTTCGACGCCTCCGGCAGCACCGGGGGCGTTTTTGTTTGCATGGATGCGGCTGGAATCGATTCGAGTCTGCGGCGGTCGGCTATTGGACGATCCAGGGATATCAAGCTTGGGTTTTTCGCCGACCCGCCGGCAGGAGCGCCTGGGGAAAGCTGACTGGCCGCCAAGGCGGCGCCAAGGCATTGGCAGGCGCGAGAGGGCAGGGGGGCGATGTCGTATTTCTTGCGCCACCCCCGATGTCGCCGCAATTTATAGGCTCAAGAGGCGAGAAGACACTCTCTGCGCGACTAATCCGGCAGTGCCTCGGCGAACGGGGTTTTTAGAGTGCAAAATGGATATCGGTACCATCGCGGCATCAAGGCTTTGCGATGGTACAGTTGGGTGGACTCGAACCACCGACCTTCGGAGCCACAATCCGACGCTCTAACCAACTGAGCTACAACTGCATCTGGGCATGCGTTTAGCGGGATCGTTTCGCTATTTCAAGTGTGCAGGCAGGGGATTTTTCATCCAACCAAAGAAAAAGGCCCGGACAAGTCCGGGCCTCGAAACGTCAGCGGACCTGAAAATCAGGCAACGCTCTTGAAGGTCTTCTCGACCTGAGCCTTGACCGGAGCGATCGTCTCGTTGGCGACCTTCTGGGCGAGCTCGCCGAATTCCTTGGCCTGGGCCGAGACGGCTTCAGCCTGCTTGCGCAGGAAGGCGGTGTTGAGCTCGATCACATCGGAGAAGGTCTTCACGCCGAACAGGGCGATGGCATGATCGAAGGAAGCGTTGGTGTTGGTGCGAGCGGACTCCAGGACCTTCAGGCCGAGGGTCGAAACGCCCTTGGAAGCAGTGCTGTAGGCGCCTTCGAAAGCGCTGGAGGCTTCCTCGGTAGCAACCTTGATCTTGGCATAGGTGTCCTTGGCCTGGGCGGCGCCCTTCTCAGCGAAGTCACGGACGGAAGCAGGAATTTCCAGTTTGGAGAGATTTTCGAAGGCCAGTTCAGTTTCAGTCTTGTTCTTGGCGGCAACCATAGAACGCTCCTTGGAAGTAAGGGTGAAATTGGACTTAACGAAACGTCTGGAGGAGCCTTCGGCACGACATGCTGCAACGAGGGGCAACCTCACCTGCCACAATCTATATCAAATGCCCTTGTGCGATGCAATAACTCTGTTGCAGTGCACAATCGTCAGATAAAAGCGCAAATTTTGGGCGATTCATGCCCAAAGTTATGCCTTTCGGTGAATTTTGGCGGCCAGCCGAAGCACAGGCAATTGACGCAATATCGACCGATATTGCGTTGCAATAGCCCCTTTTGTGGCAATTTCCGGCCGAATTGACGCTCTTTCGCTCCGAGGAGGAAGGGGGCGTTACGCAACGGAAAGTAAAAGCCGCCGTCCGTACGAAGAGACATGCGTCATTCGCAGGACAGGACTGTCTTTTTGCGATGACCGCAAGAATAGTTCAGTTATGTTGAATTATTGTCGTGTAAATCCTGAGCAATATTTTACCTCGCGCCGAGCGGATTTTCCACCGAAGGCCCGGCTCGGGGCCTTTTCGTGAGGTCTTGCAGTCATCTCGGCCACCCGGCAGGCTGGCAAGCCCGTTCCGTGGAGTCGAGGAGGCCGCAGCCTTGCCAGGCTGCCTGGCGGCAATCCGGGCAAGGCCGATTCGCCGAGGCCTGTCTATTTCTTCGGCTTGGTGACGTCAGTGGCCAGCTTGCTCGCCGTGGCGCCGATATCCTTGGCCTGCTCGCCGAAGGCCTGGAGCTGGGCCTTGATGAAATCGCTCTGCAATTGCAGCACTTGCTGGGGGTCCTTCGCCTTGACCAGGCTCGAGGCGAAATCCAGGGCGGCCGCAACGTTCTGCTCGGCATAGGTCAAGGCCTTGCGGCCGATATCCTTGCCGCCGGTTTGAATGGCATCGCTCGTGCCTTCGAGAGTACCGGCTGCCTTGTAGGCGGCGCCCATGAAACCATCGAATGCCTTCTTGGCCTGATCGACGCTCTTTTCCGCCAGGTCGCGCATCTCGGACGGAATTTCGAAGTTCGGCGGCTTGGTTGTCATTGGCGTCTCCTCCGTTGCCCCGTCCCCTGGCCGGTGACGGTGAGGTGACGATAGCGCAGGCTCGGCGTTTTAACCATGCCTGAGATCAGCGGGGGATGACGGGGGAGGGGCGATTTACCCTTTTGTTTTCCATCTGTATTCATACTTTGTTAGTCATTTCGGCAGGTTCTTGGAAAACGGCATGATCGAGGCGATGTTGCGGACGGCTTTGATGGCCGATCAGCGCCTGCAGGCGCTGATGGATGATCCGCGCCCGGCCTTTGTCTGGCATCTGGACGGGCGCGCGCTCGCCTGGGCCAACCGTGCCGGCGCCCAAAGCCTGGGGCTGCTGCCGGCCGACATCCTGCGTCAGCAGTCGAGCCCCGCTCTGGTCTCGCTCTCGCCCCAGATCGCGGCCATTGCCCGGAAACTGCCGAGACCGGGGGCCATGCGGCTCGACCGCCTTCGCCTGCCCGGCATGGGGGCCCTCGACACCCTGTCCTGCGCCTGCCGGTCTTTCGACGGTCCGGAGGGGTTTCTCGGGCTGCTGGTGCAATCGCTTGATCTTCCGCGCGGACGGCGCCAGCAGAGCTGGGCGCCGCCCTCGGTGACGGACACGCTGCCGCCCTTGCCGGGCACGGAGCCGGCCTCGACTGCTTCCGGTGAGCCGCCCGTCGCCAAGCGCTTCGAGCAGAGCGGCGCTTGGCGCTGGGTCGAGGCCGATGGCGAAAGGGCAGAGCCGGCCAGGCCCGATGCCCCACTGTCCTCGCCGCCGGAGCCCATGCAGAGACAGCCGTCCGAGCCGTCGCCGGCGGCCCGCACCAAGCCCTTGCGCTTCGTCTTTCAGACCGATGCCGAGGGACGTTTCGTCTCCGTTTCAGCCGAATTGGCGCAAGCCCTGGGCCCTCGGGCCGCCGATTGGACGGGCCGGCGCTTCGCCGACATCGCTGCGGCACATGGATTGCGCGACACCACGGCCATTACCACGGCCTTTGCCGGCCAGCGCACGTGGACGGGCCTGTCCTTCCTGTGGCCCGATTCAGTCACACGTCAGGAAACGCCAATCACCTTGAGCGCGTCGCCGCAATTCCGGGGCGAGGGGCAGTTTGCCGGTTTCCGCGGCTTTGGCATGGCCGGCTTGCCGCGGTCGCTGTCGACCCCGCCCGATGCCGAAGCACCATCGCCCAAGCCTGCGATCGTCTGGCAGGACGCCGATCCGGCGGAGGAAGAGGAACCGGCAGCGGCACCTGCTCCGGAATCGCCGGCGCTCCGTGCACCCGCCGGGAAGGCCGGCAGCAATGTCGTGCGCTTGCCGAGCAAGCCTTCTCAGGAACGGCAGGTTTCCGAGCGGCCTGTATCAGAAAAACCCGCCTCGGAGCGGTCGCCCCTCGAACGGCACAGCCTGACGCCGACGGAACGGATCGCCTTCCACGAAATCGCGAAAGCGCTCGGAGCGCGTATCGAGGGCGAGCGCCGGGTGGAACCGGCAAAGCCGGAACCACGCCCTGCGCCTGCGCCGGATCATGGCGACCGGGAGAAAGCCGGAACCACGCCGGAACCGGAAGCCCGCGCCGAAAAGCCTGGTGCGGAGATATCTCCTTTAGAGCCGGATCCCAAGCCCGCCGAACCCGCCATCGCGCCGGTCTTGAGCGCCGACGAGATCCGCTGGCTGGAGGACGTCGCTGCGGAGCCGGAGGAGACCTCGGGCGAAGCGGCGCCTGCCGGCGAGCCGGAGCCTGTGGCACGGCCGATCAAGCTCGGGCGTCTCGACAAGGTACCGGTCGCCCTAATCGACCGGCTGCCGATCGGCATCTTCATCGCCCGTGGCGAGGATCTGCAATTCGCCAACCGCACCATGCTCGAACTGCTCGGCTATCCCGATGTCGAGGCGATCCGCCAGGCCGGCGGTCTCGACCATGTCTTTGCCGGCAGCGGGCCTGTCGCAACCGGCGATGATGCCAATCCCGGTGTGCTCCTGAAGACGGCCTCGGGCGAAACCATTGCCGTCGATGGCCGCGTGCAGACCACCCATTGGGACGGGGAAAGCGCTCTGCTCATCTCCGTTCGCCGCCCGCTCGGCGAGGTCAGTGCCGACAAGCTCCGGGCCGCCGAGCGTCGGGCCGACGAACTTCAGGCCGTGCTCGACACGGCCACCGACGGTGTGGTGATTCTCGATCGCCAGGGCCGCATCGTCAGCGTCAACCGCAGCGCCGAGGCGCTGTTCGGCTATGAGCAGCGCGAGATCATCGGCAAGGACCTCCTGCTGCTGTTCGCGCCGGAAAGCCACAGGGCCGCCTTCGACTATCTCGACAGCCTGCGCTCTAACGGCGTGGCCAGCCTGCTCAACGATGGCCGCGAAGTGATCGGGCGCGTGCGCCAGGGCGGTTCCGTGCCGTTGTTCATGACCATCGGGCGCCTCGGCGGCGAAAGAAATGGCGAGGAGGCCAAGCGCTTCTGCGCCGTGCTGCGCGACGTCACCAGTTTCAAGAAGGCGGAGAGCGAGCTGACGGCGGCCAAGCGTCAGGCCGAGGAAGCCTCTTCGCAGAAATCCGACTTCCTCGCCAAGATTTCGCATGAGGTGCGTACGCCGCTCAACGCCATCATCGGCTTTGCCGAGGTGATGATGGAGGAGCGCTTCGGCCCGATGGGCAATGAGCGCTATCGCTCCTATGCCCGCGATATCCACACCTCCGGCGAGCATGTGATCAGTCTGGTCAACGACCTGCTCGATCTATCCAAGATCGAGGCCGGCAAGCTGGATCTCAGCTTCTCCAGCGTCAATCTCAACGAAGTCGTCCAGCAGTCCGTCAGCCTGATGCAGCCCCAGGCCAGCCGTGATCGCATCATCATCCGCATGGCGCTGGCCGGAAACCTGCCCAATGTGGTGGCCGATGGCCGCAGCATGCGCCAGATCGTGCTGAACCTGTTGTCGAACTCGATCAAGTTCACCCAGGCGGGCGGGCAGGCGATCATCTCGACCACTTTGTCGGAGCGTGGCGAGGCCGTGCTGCGCGTGCGGGATACAGGCGTCGGCATGACCGAGCGCGAACTCGCCATCGCCATGGAGCCCTTCCGCCAGGTCGCCTCGACCACTTTGGGCGGCACCGGCCTCGGCCTGCCCCTGACCAAGGCGCTGGTGGAGGCCAACCGGGCCGCCTTCACCATCCAGTCTACCAAGAATTCGGGCACGCTGGTGGAAGTGACCTTCCCATCGACGCGGGTTTTGGCGGAATAAAGCGGGATGTATTCATCGGAATTCAGAACAAGGCTGCAAGATCGCGCCGCCCGTCCACGATGCGTATGATTTCGACCTCGCTTACCGGTCCCGCTTCATCGTCGGGCCTGACCCGGTAAAGAATGAGATAGGGTGGATGCACAAGAATGCGTGCGAATTTACCGACTTCGGGACGAGCGGCGCCTAGTCGGGGATTGTCGCGTAGTAAGCGTATTGCGTCCCTCAACCGGTCGTAGATTCGGTCTGCGGCAGTCGGATTGTCGATGCCGATCGTCACATAGATATCGAGCAGATCTTCTTCCGATTGCGGCGTCCAGATCAGGGACGCCGGCATCAGAGCGCCGCCTTGATTGCCGCGAGCCGGCGGCGGCCTTCCTCTCTGAGTTTTTCGAGATCGGTCTTGCGGCTGGGGCCGCTGGCAATGCCCTCTTCCCAGGCCTGGCGCAGCCGGTTGATCTCCTCCAAACGAGCCTCACGCTTGAATTCCCAATCCCGTAGTGCCTCACGTACGATCTCAGAGGTCGACGCGTATTCACCTGCTTCGACCGCATTTCTGAGACTGGAAATCTGTTTGGTTGTCAGGGCGACGCTTACTTTCTCAACCGAGGCCATGAAGGGTCCTCCCATTACCGCGCAATCTTGCTACTTCTTCCTACCATGGCGCGGCGGCAGGCTCAAACTGTCCAGGGCAAGCCGCCGATGTCGTACCTCTATAGCTTCCCCTATGTGGTCGTAGCGGCAATCGTCGCCTCCAACAGCAGGCGGGCGCCGTCCCTTATGCTGGCGGGCTCGACATATTCGGCCTCGTTGTGGCTGATGCCGTTCCGGCAGGGAACGAAGATCATCGCCGTCGGCGCCACGCGGGCGAGGAACAGCGCGTCGTGAAAGGCGCCGGACACCATTCTCTTGCAGGGCAGGGACAGGCGGCGGGCCGCGGCTTCTATCGTATCGATCATCTCAGGCGCAAAGACACCGGGCGCCATGTCGAAGGCGGTGGCGATCTCGACCGAGCAGCCCTGCTTCGCGCCCTCGGCACGGCAGATCGCCTGCACGTCGCCCACGATGGCATCGAGCCTGCCAGCGGAGGGATGGCGGATGTCGAGGCTGAAGGTCACGGCCTTGGGAATTGCGTTGACCGATCCCGGGATGGTGGCGATCCGCCCGACCGTCAGCCTTGCATCGGCATCGGAGGGCATCACGCTCGCCTGGAGTTGATGCATCATGCCGACGGCCGCCACCATCGGATCGCGGCGATAGGGCAGGGGTGTGGTGCCGGCATGGCCGGCCTCCCCGGTGACGGTGACCTTGAGCCAGCGGGTGCCCTGGACCCCCGTCACCACGCCGATGGCGAGGCCCTCTTTTTCGAGGGATGGCCCCTGCTCGATATGAAGTTCGATATAGCCGGAGAGGGGCATGCCGAGCGGGCGCATCGCTGCTTCGGGCAGGGCTGCGAGCGTGGCGGCCAATTCGTCCGCGAAGGAGGCGCCGTCGCTGCCGGCCAGAGATTGCCATTGGGCCGGATCCGCCGCGCCGGCAAAGGCCATCGATCCCATCACGCCGGGCGCGAAGCGGCTGCCTTCCTCATTGGTCCAGGCCACCACCTCGATGGGGCTCGGCGTCTGCGCGCCTGCGTCCTCCAGCGCCTCGAGGACCTCGAAGGCCGAGAGCGTGCCCAGCGCCCCGTCAAAGCGCCCCCCCGTCGGCTGGCTGTCGAGATGACTGCCGATCAACAGAGGCGGTAGGCGGTCGTCACGGCCGCTGCGGCGGATGAAGAGATTGGCCATCGCGTCCTGGAAGACCCCAAAGCGCCGAGCCTTGGCCAGTTCGGCCAGCAGGCGCCGCGCTTCCCGGTCTTCCGGGCTGAGCGCCTGGCGGTTGACGCCGCCCGCCGGCGTGGCGCCGATGTCGGCAAAGGTTTCCAGACGCTGCTGCAGCCGTTCGGCCTTGATTGCCGGCGACGTCATCTCGCCAGCCCGGCGATGAAGGCGGTCACGCGGGCGGGATCGACCGGGTTCCACCACACGCCGTCATGCTTGAGCGCGCTGGCGATGATCACGCCATCGACGATGCCGAGGATGTCGTTGGCATTGTCGGGCGTAACGCCGCTGCCGACCAGGGTCGGCAGGCCGGCCGCCTCCTTGATCATGCGGATATAACTCAGATCCGCGGCATGGCCGGTGCGCTGACCGGTGGCGATGATGGCATCGGCATCGAAGAAGACGAGGTCCTTGACCAGTTCCTCCACCGGCCGGTCGGCGACGATGGCATGGGCGCCGTGCTTTACATGGGCGTCGGCGAAGATGCGGATGCCATGAGCGCGCAATTTGGCCCGGAAGCGCATGGCGCGGGCGGCTTCGCCCTCGACGAAGCCTTCATTGGCGACATAGGCATTGGCCCATTGGTTGACCCGGATGAAGCCGGCGCCGGCGGCGCTGGCAATGGAAAGCGCAGGAATGGCGGCATTGGCGAGCACGTTGATGCCAATGGGTCGGCCGAGCGCGCGCCGGATGCGGTCGGAGACCACCGACATATAGGCCGAGGTTTCCGGGCCGATGTCATCGGGCTTGGCGAAGGGGATGTCGCCGTGGTTCTCGACGATCACGCCGTCGCAGCCGCCATGCAGATAGGCCTTCGCATCGTCGAGGCCGCGCTGGTAGATGGCCTCGACAGCCTCGCCCTGATAGCGCGGAGAACCGGGGAGCGGGGCAAGATGCACCACGCCGATGACGACCTTGGATCTGCCATAGAGGCTCGTCAGCGCGTCGCCGGCAGCCTGGCCGATGGGTTTGGGAGAAGGTGTCATGGCTTTTCCGTTTCCAATGTCCTGATGAGGTTCCCGATTTCTGCCGTGCTGGGGCAGGAATCCGAGGTGCCGTTGCGGCTGACGGCGATGGCAGCCGCGGCAATGGCAAGGCTGGCGGCGTCGGCCGGCGTCATGCCGAGATCGATGCCGCCGGCGAAGACGCCGCAGAAGACATCGCCCGCTCCGCTGGTGTCGACGGCGATGACCGACGGGGCAGGCAGGCGGCGGGTGCTTCCCGTCTCGTCTTCGGCAATGAGGCAGCCACGGGAGCCGAGGGTGACGAGAACCACGCCTGCTCCCTGCCGGAGGAGTTCCGCGGCAGCCTGCGCGGGATCGCCGCTGCGGGTCAGCGTGCGGGCTTCCCCCTCATTGACGATGACGATATCGGCCAAGGGCAGGGGCAATGTGGGAGTGTCGACCTTCGGGTCGACGTCACTGTAGTCGCGCGACGATATGTCGATCTGAAGATCGACACTCCGATTCCGTGCCTTCCCCGCATCTGCGGGCAGCGGGCTGGGGTTGAGAATCGTACGGGCACCGCGATGCCGGGCCAGTTCCAGGCAGGCCGCGGTGGCCCGGGTCGAAAGATTGCCCTGCATCACCACGATGTCGCCGGACGTGATCCTGGCTGCAATATCCGTTTCCGCGAGCGGATCGAAGGCTTCCGCGCACAGGCTCCCGGTGACGATGATGTTCTCGCCGCCGGCTTCGACCAGCACCGCCGAGCGATCGGTGGGCGGGGGCTTGGCCGTGAGGCGGCAGGTCAGGTTTTCAGCCGCGAGACGATCGGCGATCCAGCCTCCCGCCGCGTCGTCGCCCACGGCGGTCCACAGCGTCACGTCCGCGCCCGTGCGGGAGGCGGCGATGGCCTGGTTGGCGCCCTTGCCGCCGACGCCGTCGGCGTGACCGGAGGCATTGAGCGTCTCGCCGGGAACCGGGAAACGCTCCAGCCGGAAGGTCGTGTCGACACAGACATTGCCGACGACATGCACGGCCATGGCTCAGCCCTTCGTGGTCGCCCAGACCAGCATCTGCTCGAACAGTTTCTTGTAGCCGTCCCAGGCGATGAAGCCCGGCGGCAGCCAATGCGGGCCGACATCGGAGGTCCAGGCCACGGTGCGGCCCCTGCCATAGGTGCCGGTCACCAGCAGCGGCTGGGAGCCATAGTCGGACGAGACGGTGGCGAGTACTTCGGCGTCCGGCTTGAGCATCACCTCGTTATAGCCGAGCAGGACGGGCCATTCCGTGCCCAGGCCCTGCAGGATCGGATGGCCGGCCGGGCCGATGACGACGGGAGCGTAGCCCTCGGGCACTTCCACGCGGTCGTCGAAGGCGAGGCATTCGACCGGCAGCACCTCCTCGACCGGGGTCTTGCGGTAGCGCGCGCCGCCATTGATGCCCTGGAAGCTGAAATAGCCGCCGAACATCAGGAGGCCGCCGCCGTTCTGCACATAGTCGCGCAGGAGGCGCAGGCGGTTCGGCGTGGGCTTGGAGTGGATCCAGGTATCGGGATGGAGCAGCAGCGTGTTGGCGCCGATATCGGACAGGACCACGGCGTCATAGGCCGAAAGCGCCTCGATATCCTGCGGAAAATGGCGCTGCGCCTCATGCGCGGGCATGAAGGTGATGTCGAAGGCGCTGTCCTTCAGGGCGGCGAGAAGCTCGTCGGCGCCGGTGTGGTAGGTCGCGGTCGGGAACTGGTCGAAGCCCTTGATATGGGTCGAGGTCGAGACCCAGGATTCGCCGGCGAGCAGGATCTTCTTCTTGGACATGGTCACTCCTTGAAACGGATGGGTGCGCTCACGCCGCGGCGGAGAACACGGATCTGGGATTGTCGACGAGCATGCGGTCGATGGCGGCCTGCTCCACGCCATGGCGCAGGAGGCGCGGCACGAAATGCTTCAGGATGAAGCCGTAGCCGAAGCCGCCATAGCGGGTGAGCATGATCTTCAGGAAGACGTCCTGCGACAGCAGAAGACGGTCGGTGAACCCCATGTCGACCAGAGCGCGGATCGCGGTGGCATTCTGCTCGTCGGAGGGGGACTGGGCGTCCTGGTCGGCAAAATAATAGTCCATGCCGATCATGTCGTATTCGAGGAAGGCGCCGCGCTCGGCCAGGGCCCGCTGATAGGGCAGGTCGGCATGGCTCGGATTCATGTGGCAGAGCACGGTGTGGCGGAGATCGGCCCCTTCGGCCTCGACGATGTCGAGCACGCGATGACCGAGACGCTCCCAGCCGGGCAGATGGATGGAAAGCGGCAGGCCGGTGATCCCGGCCGCGCGCGCCGAAGCGCGCAGGGACTTCTCTTCCTCGGCCGTGAAATCCTTGCTGACGCCGACTTCGCCGATTATCCCGGCCATGATCGGCGGCTGCTCCTCCCCGCCGCCGACATCGTCGACGATGAACTGCGTCACCTCTTCGACATCCATCGCCTTGAGCCAGTCGGGATGGGTCGGCTCCAGATAGAAGCCGGTGCCCATGATGATCTTCATGCCTGAGGCGCGGGAGATGCGCGCCAGCTTCTCGGGCGCCCGGCCGATGCCGATATTGGTGGCCTCGATCACCGTATGGCCGCCGAGCGCCTGGAAACGCTTGAGCTCGGACAGAGCGAGGTCGCTGTCATCGAGCGAGACATTGTCGCGGTTCATATAGGGGTTCATCCGCAATTCGCCGATGATCTCGATATTCACCGCCTGCTCGGCGATCGCCTTCTCGTCCGGGTGGCACGGGCATTTCCAGGTGCGGGCGCCGTCGAGCAGGATGTGCTCGTGCATCAGGGTGATGCCGAGGTCGTCCACCGGCACGGGGCCGAGCACGGTCATGGCGGTGCCGGATCGGATGCCGATCGGCTTGCGCTCGGCGGGACGGGGCTGGAACAGGTGATCCATGCTCAGTGGCTCCAGTTCAGTGGCTTCTCATGGCGCCCTTGAACAGGCGGAAATTGAGCCAGATGGCGATCAGGATGATCGAGCCGGTGACGATGGGCGTCAGGAAGGGCGACATATGCGCCAGCACCAGGCCGTTGGCGATCACCGCCACCGTCAGGGCGCCCAGCACCGTGCCGATCACGGTTCCGCGCCCGCCGAACAGGCTGGTGCCGCCCAGCACCACGGCCGCGATGACATCGAGCTCGAAACCCTGGCCCGCATTGGAGGAGCCGGAACCGAGACGCGCGGCCAGGATGACGCCGGCGGCGGATGCCGCCATGCTGGAGAGGATATAGACGCACAGCACCACCAAGCGGGTGTTGACGCCCGCCCGCCTCACGGCCTCGGCATTGGCCCCCACACCGGTGACATAGCGTCCGAACGGCGTCCGGTTGAAGACGAGGAAGGCGATCACCAGCACCACGAGGGCGATCAGGGCCGGTACCGGCACGCCGAGGAACCAGGCGCGGCCGATCGCCGTGAAAGGACTCTGCGCCTCGACCGGGATCGAATAGCCGGCGGTGATCAGAAGGGCGAGGCCGCGGATCACCGACAGGCCCGCGAGGGTTACGATGAAGGCGGGGATGCGCTCATAGGCGATGAAGAAGCCCTGTATGGCGCCGATCACCCCGCCCATTGCCAGCATCAGCACGATGACGAAGGGCCAGGGAATGCCGGCCTGGAGCGAGGCCGCCGACAAGGTCGCCGCGAGCGCCAGCACCGAGCCGACCGAAAGATCGATGCCGCCGGTGGTGATCACGAAGGTCATCGCGGCCGCCACGATTAGCAATGGCGCCGACTGGCGCACGATGTTGAGGAGGTTGGGGGCCGTGAGGAAAGCGCTGGTCCAGATCGAGAAGACCAGGCAGACGAAAATGAAGAACAGGGCGATCGAGATGATGCTGCCATTCGCCATCGCCTTGTCACGCCAGCGGGCCTTATGCACACGGGGGCGATGGGCAGGAGTGGTGGATGAGGCCGTCATGCGCGGGCTCCATTGTCCTGGTGAGAGCCGTTCGTTTGGACACCGGCGGAGCGGGCGCTGAATTTGCGGCCGACGATGAGGTTGACCACCTCCTCGATATTGGTGTCCTCGATCCGCCGCTCGGCGACGTTGCGGCCCTCATACATCACCTGGATGCGGTCGCAGACGAGGAAGAGATCCTGCAGGCGGTGGGTGATCAGGATCACGCTGACGCCGCGGGCACTGACGGTGCGGATCAGGTCGAGCACCGCCTCGACTTCGGCAACGGCGAGGGCCGCCGTGGGCTCGTCCATGATCAGCACGGAAGGGTTGAAGGAAGCGGCGCGGCCGATGGCGATCGACTGGCGCTGGCCGCCGGAGAGATTCTCGACCTTCAGCCGGGTGTCGGCGATGACGATGCCGAGCTTGTCGAGCATGTCGCGAGCCTCGCCATGCATGCGGCGCTGGTCGAGGAAGGGGACGCCGAGGATGCGGTGCCGGGGCTCGCGGCCGAGGAAGAGGTTGCCGGCGACGTCGACGCTGTCGCACAGCGACAGGTCCTGATAGACCATCTCCACCCGCGCGGCGCGGGCATCGGCGGGCGAAGAGAAGGACTGTACCTTGCCGTCGATCTCGATCGTGCCGGAGTCGGGGATCACAGCGCCCGAGAGCACCTTGCTCAAGGTCGACTTGCCGGCGCCGTTGTCGCCGACCAGCCCGAGCACCTCGCCGGGCCTGAGCATCAGCGATACGTCATCCAGTGTCTGGATCGTGTTGTATCGCTTGGAGATACCGGTCATCCTGACGCGGTAGGGTTCGCCACTGTCCATCATGGTTCCGCCTGGCAATAAAAGGTCTGTCCCGAATTGTGCGGGCTTTTGCCGAATGAGGCTCAGGAAGCCTTCTCCCCTTGCGGGAGAAGGTGGCGCGAAGCGCCGGATGAGGGGAGATGCGCGACCCTGGCAGGAGATGCCAACACCCCTCATCCACCCCTTCGGGGCACCTTCTCCCGCAAGGGGAGAAGGGAGTCGCGCCTCGTTCAGAAGGGTAGAGGGCCGCCGCTCCTACTTGAACATGCCCCGGAACTTGTCGACGTTCTCCTTGGTGACGATGGTCACGGGAACGTTGATGATCGGCTCGATCTTCTCGCCCTTCTTGAGCTTGGTCAGGGCCTCCACCGCGGCCTTGCCTTCGCCGGCCGGGTCCTGCTGGATCACGCCCGTCACCCAACCCTGGTCGATGCCTTCGATGGCCTGCTTCGTCAGGTCCCAGCCGAAGACCTTGACGCCGTCCGTCCGTCCCTGACTGGTCACGGCGGAGACGGTGCCGAGCAAGGCGGGCTCGCCGGTGGCGTAGAGCGTGGTCATGTCGGGATTGGCAGTCATCAGGTTTTCGGCGGCGCTCAGCGCTACGTCCTGCACGTTCTGGCCGTCGACGGTGTCGAGAAAGGTGACCTTGAGGCCGCTGGCGGCCACGGCCTTCTTGAAACCATCCAGCCGCTGGTTCTGGATGTAGGAATTGAGAGCGCCGACCACGCCGATCTTCGCGGTGCCGTTGAGCTTGGACTTGACGTAGTCGGCGTAGAACTTGCCGATATCCTCGCCGGCCTTGAGATTGTCTACGCCGACGAAGGAGACATTGTCGCCGTCGGGGATCTGGGCATCGATGGCGATGACGGGGATGCCGGCCTTCTTGGCGGCGGTGATTGCGGGCTTCACGCCGTTGACGTCGATGGCAATCAGGATGATGCCGTCGACCTTCTGGGTGATGTAGTTCTCGATCGCGTCGTTCTGAGCGCTCGGGACGTTGTTGGCGTTGAAGATGACCAGCTTGGCGCCGGCCGCCTTGGCGGCTGTCTCTGCGCCTTCGTTGATCTGGTTGAAGAACAGGGCCTGCTGGTTGATGGTGACCAGGGCGAAGGTGTCGGCCAGGGCGGACACCGATCCGAGGGACAGCGTCAGGGCTGCCGCTGCCGCGCAACCGGCGAGATAGTTTGAAAGCCGCATTTCAGTTCCCTTCATGGATGGCCCGTGCCGGGCTCATTCTCAGTTCTAACATCCGCATCATTCAAGAGACTTGAATTCATGTCAAGTTACTTGAATGACGGTTGCAGGGATTCTTGAAACGCCGGCGGCGTGAGACCTCAGAAGGTGGCGGGCGTGTTGACCCAGAAGATGCTGGCGCGCTCCGTCCCGGTGTTGCGGTACCAGTGCGGCAGTTCGGACTTGAACACGAAGGTATCGCCGACGGAGAGCTTGAAGGTGCGCTCGCCCACCATCAGCTCCACGGCTCCGGCCAGGACATAGCCGACTTCCTCGCCCTGGTGCTGGATCGGCCCGGCGCTCTCGCCCCCGGCCTCGATATGGTGGATGTTGCACTGGAGGAGATGGCCGGGCGAATAGGGGATCACCCGTTCCAGCGAGATGCCCTCGCCGCGCCGGAGCGGATCCAGCGAGATCAGCGGGCGCGTGCCGGCGCGAAAGACGATGCCCTCCTCGCTGTCCGTCTCCTCGAACATCCAGCCGATATTGGTGCCGAGCACCTCGACCAGGCGATGCAGCATGGGCAGGGAAGGCGAGGCCTTGCCGTTCTCGATCTTGGACAGCAGGCTTTCCGAGCAGTCGGCGGCCGTGGCCAGGGCCTTCAGCGTCAGCCCTCTTGTCTGCCGCGCCAGGCGAAGGCGCGTGCCGAGGCGCATGGGATTGGCCTGTTCCAGGGGATCGGGCTGATCGCCGGCGTGCCGTTTGAGATCGATCTTGTTCATTTTGCTGTTGCCAGGATGCTTATTGCCCGAGAGCCTAGCAGGCGATTCTAGGCCACAAGCCTGCACCCTGTCCACTTTGCTGCCCGCCGACCTAGGGCTCCGACTTCAGGTTAACGCCAAGCGCGTCGACCCTCCCCATGGAGGGGAGGGTAAGTAAAGCGCTCATTGAGCCCTGCATCGACGCCCCGGATGGCTGGGCAGCCGCCACCTCCCATGCTACACCCGCGATACCTTCGGTGCCCGCTTGCGGGAGAATCGGGAACGCGGTTCGAAACCGCGACGTGCCCAACGCTGTAAGGGGGACTATCCGGGCAGGTTTCAGGTCACTCGCTCTGCGGGGAAGGCGTCCGGATGGGAGGATCCCGAGTCAGAAGACCGGCCGGAGGCGATAGATCGGCGCGCGCGGACGGCGCGGCGATTGCCATCGCAAGGGGAATGACGATGGACCCAACCAAGGGAGCGCTCCAGCCCTCCGGGCCGTTTTTGCCGGCCGAACGTGAAGCCGTCTATCGCGCCATCTTCACCCGGCGCGACGTCCGCAGCCAGTTCAGTCCGCAACCCGTGCCGGACGACGTTCTCGCCCGCATTCTCACGGCTGGGCATCACGCCCCCTCGGTCGGTTTCATGCAGCCCTGGAGTTTCCTGGTGCTGCACTGCCTCGACACCCGGCACAAGGTGCGGGCCCTCTTCGAGGAGGCCAATGCCGAGGCCGTGGCGATGTTCCCGCCCGAGAAGCAGGCGCATTATCGCTCGCTGAAGCTGGAGGGCATCGTCGATGCCCCGGTCAATCTGTGCATCACCTGCGACCCCGACCGCGCCGGCCCCGTCGTGCTCGGCCGCACCCATGACATGGCCATGGACCGCTACTCCACTGTCTGCGCGGTGCAGAATATCTGGCTGGCAGCGCGGGCCGAGGGGGTAGGGGTTGGCTGGGTCAGCATCGTCGATCCCATACGCCTGCGCCAGGTGCTAGGCATTCCCGAGCGCGTAATTCCGGTTGCCTATCTGTGTCTTGGCTATGTGCACGAAGCCTATGCCCGGCCCGAACTGGAGGTGAAGGGCTGGCGCCGGCGCCTGCCGCCCGAAGACATATTGAGCTTCGACGGCTGGGGCGGCCAGCGGCCCGACCATCCCTTGCTCGTCGCCATGCGGGCCGCTATGGGAGAAGCAGGTTCCTAGGATGGCTGGCGCGGGATGCGCGCCGTGCCGATCGGATGAGACGGCCGATGGATTTCCTGCGTAAGAATGCAATCTGGATCATCGCGCTGCTGATCGCCAGCCTGGTCATGCTGGAGGGGCCGAGAGCACTCTTGATCGGGGCGTTCGTGGCCGCCGTCGCTGGCCTGTTCTGGCTGTTGCGCGGCAAGGCCCGCAAGCCGGCGGCAGCCCGGCGCATCGAGGCCGTGCCGAAAGTGGTTCCCCTTCCGCTCGACCGGGGATCGGACACGGTCCGGCCGCAGGTGCTCGAGCGCGTCTCGCTCAAGACCATCGACGATCCCAGGCTGGCCGCGGTCGTCCTGATGATCCAGCTCGTCCGCACCAATGGTCTGCTGACCAGGGCCGAGCGGGACGCCATCCTCACCCTGATGAGCGACCCGCTCGGCATCGGCGACCGCGAACATGTCTATGAACAGGCCCTGCAATTGACGGATCGCGGCCGGGTGTTCACGCCGGTCGCCGAGGATCTGGTGCCGCTTTTCCGCGCCCGCCTGTCTTTGCCGGAACGCCAGCAACTCATCGATATGCTGGGTCAGGTGGCGAGTGCCTATGGCGACGCCAGCGATCTGCAGCGCGAAGCGATCGTTCGCCTGAAGCGACGCCTGTTCGCGCCGGATGCCGCAGCTGGACGTCCGCTCAATTGAAGTAGAAGGCGTAGCTCGCCACGTCGCCACCGAAGATGCGGGTCGCCTGGCTCCAGGCCTCGGCATCCATCACCTTGCCATTATCAAGGAACGGCAAAGCGCCCGGGCCGGTAATCCACAGCATCAGGTCGAAATTGCCGGGTTGCTCGAACACCCTGGCGAGATTGACGCCCTTGGTGAAACGCCAATGCGGCATCAAGAGCTTGCCGTCCAGCACCTGATCGACCTGACCGAGCAGCGCAAGCCATGAGTCGATGCGCTCCTGCGTCACATCGAGGGAGGGCAGGACGCCGCTCTTCTGCCGCGGGCCGGGCAGCCATTCGTGGTCGTCGTCGGTTTCCTTGGCGATCAGCGCCCAGGTTTCATGGTTGAGCCGGATCACCCTCTTTAAATGGCCGCGTACCTCCAGCCACATCGCTTGGTCGGCCACCGGCCAGTCGATGGTGTGCACCAGGCTGATCAGGTCGGCGATGGCCTCGGCGTCGCGCTTGCTCGTGCCGAACGGGGTCACGCCCGATCCGTCGTCGACGCCGACGCCATTGGCCGCGGCAAGGCCTGTGACGGCGCGCGGAAACAGGCTGCCGAAGCCGGCGTCCCAGCTGCGCGACATGTCGTGCGACAGCAGGGTCTTGGTCAGGGCCATCAGGATATTGCAATAGCCGCGCAGCCATCTGGCGTCCGCCGTGTCGAAGGCGACGACGAAAGGCCTGGGCTTGCCGGCATCGTCGAGATCGGAGATGGCAGCGCCGATATGGTCCCGTTCGTCGATGATGCCGTCGCCGTTCCAGTCGAAGCGGGTGACGGAGAGGTCGACTGTGAGCTTGGCCTCGATGTCGCCGACCTCCGCCAGGGTCTGGTCGGCCTTGTCGAGATCGGCCGCGAAAGTGGTGAGGATGCCGCGAAAGTCCTGATAGGTGATGGATTGCGGATCGGGATTGGTGCTGAACACGGTACCCGACAGGCCCAGCAGCCGCATCGCCGGTATCTCTGAGGCGAACCCATATTTGTAGAGGGCCTGCGACAAATGCTCGAGGGCGCGGGCTGTGCGCACCATGCCGAGGCCGAGCCTGGCGTCGGCATTGCCGCTCGCCTTGGTGGCGAGAGCCAGCATCTGCTCGTCCGCCTCGCTGATGCGCCCCTTGCCGAGATAGCTCTGGAACAGGGCAGAGGCCGCGCTGTCGGCCTTGGCCGGCGCGGCGCTCCAGCCGAATGCAGCAGTCATCAGCATGGCGGCTGCCATCTTGAAGAGAGAACGCATCGTCACCCCCCGGGGGACCGGCACATCCGGGAATCGAGTGCCGCCAACCCCGAGCATCTCTGATAGGCTGGCCACGGTGCTTGCCGCAAGGGCATCGCCAGACTCGATCCTCGATGGAGGCTGTTTCGCGGCTTGCTCTCAGTCGAAAATGTTCGCCACGGTACCGTTCAGGTCGATGCCTTCCTTGAGCACACGCAGGCGGTAGGCGGCGATCGAATAGATCCCCGCCATCCAGGCATACATCAAGGGAAAGGCCAGTAGCATCAGGATGATGGCCACAATGCTCCCGTTCGTGCCAAAAGCCCGGCCCAGAAGATCGGACACCACCAGATAGGCAAACCAGATCACGAAGGTGAGCAGCATCATGCCGAAAAGAGGCCAGCGATAGCCCTCGCTCAAAGAACGGCTGCGGCCGAGCGCGCGGATCGGCCCCACGCCCTCATTGATGCAGATGACGAAGGATAGCAGATAGGGGAAGACGAGATAGACGGCAAAACAACCGGTGGCCAGGAATACCAGGATGAGCGCGAACGCCGGTGGCCTGAAAACGAACAACGTCACGGCCAGGTGGATCAGGAAATAAGCAAGAAAATAGATCAGAACGAGGCCGAAGGTCGGCAGGAACCTTTTGGCACCGGCCAGGCAGGTCGTGTGTACCGGTCGCGCCGCATCGACATGCCGATCATGAACCAGGCGTATCATCGCGCAATAGAGGGCGAGCGCGACGAGGCCGGCGACGAAGAACAATAGGTAGAACAGCCAGATATTCAGGGTGGTGTCCACGGGCAAGAATAGCGAGTCTTCGGTGAATGCGGCCCAGGAAAACGAATCGAAAAAGCCGAAAAGAGCGGCGAAGACGCCCAGATTCAACAGGAGTGCCCAGCCGTAATTCCGCAGGCTGACAGCAAAGGCATCGGAAATGATCTGCCCGATCCTCAAAGGTGCGTTGCTTGTTTGGCCTGGCGACGAGGAGGCGACGGACATGCGGGTTCCCGTGCTCTTGATTGGTTTCGGCAGGAGGAACGCGATGACGATAGTGATCTTATCTTCAGTCGATCAGGAATAGAGTGCTGTGCGGCACAGAAAAACACTGCGAAGCGTGCCATGGGCGATGAGGTGTTTCGCGCCGCTTGGTGTTTCTTCGCAAGCGGTGTTTGTCGGCGCGTGCACGGGACCCGTGCCGGAGCCCGCCTCGAACGATTATCCGGCAGGCCGGCCGGCCAGGAAGTTGGGCCATCAGGCAAAACGCGCTCAAGCGTTCTGCCTGTTTTCTCTAACGCCTTATTTTGACGTGCCTTTGCGTCCCGGGTGAATCCGACAGATCGCAAAACGCTTCGATGCGGGGCCGATTGACCTTTGTAGCCCGATCCGCCACAAGGTCCGGCACACCTTCCCGCCCCATCCGGACAACGCAGCATGGCCGCCGAAGCAAAGTTGAAGAAAGCCGTCGAGCATCATCGCGCAGGCCGGCTCGATGCCGCCGAGGCGGCCTATCGCGAGATTCTGGCCGGTCGCGCCGGGGACTTCAACGCCCTGAACCTGCTCGGCACGCTCCTGCTGCAGCGCGGCGCCCATGACGAGGCCGAGAAGGTGCTCCGACGGGCGGTCGAGGTCAATCCCGGCAGCGCCGACGCGCAGATGCGGCTAGGGCTCGCCAATCGCGGCCTCGGCAATGAGTCGCGTGCGGAATATTGCTTCCGCTCTTCCCTGAAGCTCGACCCCAAGGCGGCCGACACCCATTACAATTACGGGAATCTGCTGGCCGCGCTCGAGCGTGGCGACGAGGCGCTGCAGGCCTATCTTGCCTGCCTGAAGCTCGAGCCGAACCATGTCGAAGCCCATATCGGCCTGGGCGATCTCCTCTTGCACAACGAACGGGCCGAGCCCGCCGCCGCGCATTACCAGCAGGCCGTGGCCCTCAGGCCCTCCTCACCGGAGGCCCTTCGCGGCCTTGGCCTTTCGGCCCGCGCGCTCGGCAAGACCAAGGAAGCCCGGCAGGCCTTCGAGAAATTGCTGGCCCTCGATCCCGAACACGATCTGGCCAAGCAGAACCTGGCCGAATTGGGGTAACCGCCCTGGTAGCGCTGTGTTTTCACCACAACGCGTTTTGCCTCACCGCGTCGTTTGCCTGGGGGTGCTGCCCCTCACCTTACCTCTCCCCGTAAGAACGGGGCGAGGTAAGGTGAGGGGCAGCGTCACGGTGCGTGAACATGCTGCCAGGCTTTCCGGATAATGCGCTAAGCTTGCGCCGCCTTGAATTCGCGCCGTCGCGCATGAAGCAGCGGCTCGGTATAGCCGGATGGCTGCGAGCGGCCCTCGAAGACCAGATCGCATGCCGCACGGAAGGCCACGCCGTCGAAACCGGGAGCCATAGCGCGGTAGTTGGGATCGCCGGCGTTCTGGCGATCCACGACCTCCGCCATGCGCCGCATGATCTGTCGGACCTCGTCCTCGGCAACGACGCCGTGATGGAGCCAATTGGCGATATGCTGCGCCGAGATGCGGCAGGTCGCGCGATCCTCCATCAGCCCGACATCGTTGATGTCAGGCACCTTCGAGCACCCGATGCCCTGGTCGATCCAGCGCACCACATAGCCGAGGATGCCCTGCGCATTGTTCTCGACCTCACGCCGGATCTGCTCGGGCGTCCATTTCTGGTAGCTCGCGACCGGGATTTCGAGGATCGTCTCGACATAGGCCCGCCTGCCGCCCTTCGCCAGCGCGGCCTGCACCGCGAAGACGTCGATCTTGTGGTAATGCAAGGCATGGAGCGTGGCCGCCGTCGGGCTGGGTACCCAGGCGCAATTGGCGCCGGACTTGGGATGTTCGATCTTGGCTTCCAGCATCGCCGCCATCTTGTCCGGCATCGCCCACATGCCCTTGCCGATCTGGGCCTTGCCCGAAAAGCCGCATTGCAGGCCGATGTCGACGTTCTGGTTCTCATAGGCGAGAATCCAGTCCTTGCGCTTGATGAAGTCCTTGCGGCTGAAGGGGCCGGCTTCCATCGAGGTATGGATCTCGTCCCCCGTCCGATCGAGGAAGCCGGTGTTGATGAAGACGATGCGATGCTTCGCCGCTCGGATGCACTCCATGAGATTGACGCTGGTGCGCCGTTCCTCGTCCATCACCCCCAGCTTGACCGTATGCTTGGGCAGGCCCAGCACCGCTTCGACATGGGCGAAGACCTCGTCGGCGAAGGCGACTTCTGCGGGGCCGTGCATCTTGGGTTTGACGACATAGATCGCGCCGGTGACCGAATTGCGCAGGCCCTCGGACTTCTTCAGGTCATGCTTTGCGATCAGCGTGGTCACCATCGCATCCATCAGGCCCTCGAAGACTTCTCCGCCATCCTGGTCGAGGATGGCCGGATTGGTCATGAGGTGGCCGACATTGCGCACCAGCATCAGCGCCCGGCCCTTGATCGTGACCTCGCCGCCGTTCGGTGCGGAGAAGGTCAGGTCGGGGTTGAGCTTGCGCGTCACCTCGGCACCGTCCTTGCGGAACGTCTCCGTGAGGGTGCCCTGCATCAGTCCGAGCCAGTTGCGATAGGCGACAACCTTGTCCTCGGCATCGACGCAGGCGACCGAATCCTCGCAATCCATGATCGCCGAGATGGCGCTTTCCAGCCGGATGTCGGCGAGGCCCGCCTGATCGCGGCTGCCGATCGGGTGGGTCCGGTCGAAGATCAGCTGGACATGCAAGCCATTGTTGCGCAGCAGAACGGCGTCGGGCGCGCGCGGATGGCCGCGATAGCCGATGAATTTCTCCGGCTCGACCAGCGGCATGTCGTCGACCAGGAGCGCGCCGTTGCGGATATGATAGCGCCGGGCATCGGCATGGCTCGTACCTTCGAGCGGGAAGGCCTCGTCGAGGAAAACCCGCGCCCTTGCCACCACGCGGGCGCCGCGGCCGCGGTTGTAGCTGCCGGCAGGCGGCGGGCCGCCTCCCGCGTCGGTGCCGTAGAGGCTGTCATAGAGGCTGCCCCAGCGGGCATTGGCAGCATTCAGCGCGAAGCGCGCATTGGTGATCGGCACGACGAGCTGGGGGCCTGCGACCGTGGCGATCTCCGGATCGACATTCTCGGTCTCGATGGTGAAGTGGTCACCCTCGGGTAAGAGATAGCCGATTTCGGTGAGGAAAGCCTTGTAGGCGTTGCGGTCATGCGGCTGGCCGCGGCGCGCGAGATGCCAAGCATCGATCTGGGCCTGCAATTCGTCGCGCCGCTGCAAAAGCGCCTTGTTGCGCGGTCCGAATTCACGGACCAGCGCAGAGAAGCCATCCCAGAAAGTCTGTGCCTCCACTCCCGTGCCGGGCAGTGCCTCCTGCTCCAGAAAGGACGCGAGCTCGGGGGCAACAAGCAGGCCGCCGCGTGCCACGCGCGTGGCCAAGTGTCCGGCTTCAGCCTTATCGTTCATGGTGATCCCTTATCAGTCTGCAATTGTCACGGCGGCTCCGGTTGTGGATACGCCAAACGTCCCTGGTTGGGTACCGAATTTCCACCTGATGATGACACGTGCCCAAGCGCCCGGCTTTGGAAAGGGCCGCTGAAGTCGAAGCCGGCCTTACGATGCCGGCATCCGCCTGATGCACAAGGCGCCGAGCAGCAGGGCGACGAAGAGGCCGATGGCGCCGACCCACATGGCCGTGCTCATGCCGGAAAGCGAGCTGCCGCCGGCGCCGATCACGCCGAACACTGCAACGCCGACCGCGCCTCCGGTCTGGCGGAGGGCGTTGAGAACGCCAGAAGCGATACCGGCCCGGGTCTTCTCCACCGTGGCGAGCAGGGCGCCAATCATGGCAGGCACGGCGAGCGCCATGCCGAAGCCGATGAGCAGCAGCGGCCACCAGATATGGGCGTAGCCGGCATCTGCCCTCAACTGCAGCGCCAGGCAGACGAAACCGAAGGTGTCGATGGCGAGGCCGAGCACGATGGGCAGACGATTGCCCCACCGCACGGCCACGCGCCCGGACATGATGTTGGTGATCGCGATGAGGCCGGTCATCGGCAGGAAGGCGAGCCCTGCGCTCAGGGGAGACATGCCGAGCCCATCCTGGAAATACAGGCTGAGCAGGAAGATGGCGCCGTAGAAGCTGACATTGAGCAGGGTGCCGATCAGGGCCGCGGCCGTGAAGATCGGGTTGCGGAACAGGCTGAGCGGCATCATGGGCTCTGCCGTGCGGGATTCCACCGCCAGGAACAGAGCGCCGGCCAGGAGGAAGACGGCGACTGCGCCGAGAATGGCCGGGTGGTTCCAGCCCAGGGGCTCGCCCTCGATGATGGCCGCCGTCAGCGCCACCACGGTGAGAATGCCGAGAATCTGGCCCGGCAGGTCGATGGCGCGCGCATGGCGCTCGGTCGTTTCTTCGGTAAAGCGCAGTGCCATCCACAGTGCGAGCAGGCCGACGGGCAGATTGATCAGGAAGATGCTGCGCCAGCCGAACAGGGCGATCAGCAGGCCGCCGAGCACGGGACCTGCCACCATGGCCAGGCCGCCGACGGAACCCCAGACGCCGATCGCCTTGGCGCGCTCGGACGGGTCGCGATAGGCATGCACCACCAGGGCCAGCGACGGCGGCATCAGCAGGGCGGCGCCGATGCCTTGCAGAACGCGCGCGGCAATCAGGGCGGTGCCGCTCGGCGCAAGGCCGCAGGCGAGCGAGGCGAGCGTGAACAGCGCCAGGCCGAGAAGGTAGAGGCGCTTGGCTCCGAAACGGTCGCCGAGCGCACCGCCGGTGAGCAACAGGCCGGCAAAGGCGAGCGTATAGCCGTTCACCACCCATTGCAGCCCGGCGACGCCGCCGGTCATCAGACCACGCATCTGGTCGAGCCCGACATTGACGATGCTGACGTCGAGCTGCACCAGCGCGACACCGAGACTGAGGGCGGCCAGGCGCGCCGCGCGGCGGACCGGCTTGCGCAGATCCGAGTCAGCGGGCTTGCTTGCCGTCCTGCATGATTCCGGTACTGCCGGCTGCAGACTGGTCATGATGAAAATCTCTTCTTGAATAAGTATCGCGTCGGCGATGACATTTGAGTATGATATTATTCATACCTAGAAGTGGTTCGATTGGCAATCGACCAATGCGGGATACCCTGGCGGCAGGGGTTCGGACGCGGATCGCAAGGGAGGGGATAATATCCAACGAAGACGATCACCCAAGCCGGGAAGAGATCACTCTCGGCCCCGTGTTGGCAGCCCTTGCCGATCCGCACCGGCGGCGCGTGGTGGCGACACTCGTGCTCGCCCCCGACGGTACGGAGATCGGCTGTTCGTCCTTCGGCCTGCCGGTGACCAAGGCCACGCGCACCTATCACTTCCGCATGCTGCGCGAGGCTGGCCTGATCGGCATGGTCGACTACGGCAATTGCCGCAAGACCTATCTGCGCCGGGCGGATATCGAGGCGAAATTCCCGGGCTTGCTCGCCTGGGTCGTTGCCGAGGTCGAAGCCGCGTCGGGCTGAGAATGGCCTTCGGGGGGAGTGGCGATTTGGGTTTGGTCCATCCATCGGGCAGCTCCGCGAGCGAAAGCTATCGAGATACCCGGATTTAACGGCCCGGAGACAAGGACGCTTCGGTAGCAACCGAAACATGGCTCGTGTCAGGGCGTGGCCTTTGCCGTCGGGCAATCCGGCTGGTCGAACAGGGCGGCGAGCCCGCAGGACGAGGTCAGCATCTTGTCGCCATTGTGCCCCACGCCCTCCACCAGCCACAGGCTGTGATGCGGCGTGCCGCCGTCGCGCTGGCGCATCGCAGAGACATAGGCCTCGCCGCGCGCCAGGCGGTAGGGGCCCTGGGCTTCGGCCATGCAGGTCTTGTCGAGCGCGGGATGGTTGGGATCGGTATCATCCGTGCCGAGGAGGTAGATCACGCGCCGGGCGGCATAGGCCTTTTCCAGAGCAGCCGGTGAGGGTGAGGCGAGATAGGACGGGCGGGCCTGCATGCCGTATTTCCAGTCGTCGAAGCCCTTGCAGCTGGCGGCGATCGCCTGCGCGGGCCGTTGCGATGTGAAATAGGCATAGGAAGAGGGATTGGCGACGACATAGCGCACGTTGATCCCCGCGGCAGCCAGGGCAGTTTCGCCCTTGCCGGCAATGGCGTAGCGCTGCACGACCTGCCCGCCGCCGGAATGGCCGGCGACCACCACGTCCCGCAGATGCGGGAACAGCCTGCGGTCGGCGAGGCGGGCGAGGATGGCATCGAGGGCTGCAAACGAACTCACCGGTTTGGGCCCCAGCGCATCTTCGCCGCCCTGCCAGCTTGTCAAGGTCCAGCGCAGGACTTCGGGCGGCAGGCCGAAGGTCTCGGCGTCAACCTCGGCGAGGAATTGCGGCGCGATCATCAAGGTGGTTTTCCCGGCCGCGCCCGCGGCGGCCTGGGCCTTGAGGGCAGAGCGGAAATAGACATCGGCGTCCCGCAGCCTGCCATGCAGCACCAGCACGGCGCGATCGATCTGCGGCAAGGGCTTGGACCAGTCGGTCGAGACATAGAGCGGCAGTTCGCCACCTCCGGGAACGGCGATGCGACCGTCGGCGATGACCTTGACCGGCTTCTCGTTGGGAGCCCGTTCGTCCTGGGCTAAGGCACTGCCGGTCATGGCAAGGAGCATGGCAAGGAACAAGCCGCCGAGCTTCGTCATCGAGTTCTCCTTTTTTGGAGCGCGGACATCTCAGCGACATGCATTCATGTCGCTGAGATGTCCGCGCTCCCAGCAAAAGTTACAGCCCCTTCGGTTTCGGCCCTCCCGTCGCCCAGTCCAGCAGTTCCACCGTGTGCACGATCGGCGTCGTCGTTCCCTGCGCCAGCTGCGTCATGCAGCCGATATTGCCGGCAGCGATGATGTCGGGCCGGGTGGCGGCGATATTGCCGAGCTTGCGCTCGCGCAGGCGCTCCGAGATCTCGGGCTGCAGCATGTTGTAGGTGCCGGCCGAGCCGCAGCATAGATGGGCTTCCGCCGCCTCCTTCACCTGGAAGCCGGCGCGCTTGAGCAGGGTCTTGGGCGCGGCTTTGATCTGCTGGCCGTGCTGCAGCGAGCAGGCCGCGTGATAGGTCACGCTTTGGCCGGTCTCGACCGTCACCGGCAGCGCCGGCAAGGTTTCCAGATATTCGCTGATGTCCTTGGCGATGGCCGAAACCGCGGCGGCCTTGTCGGCATAGGCGGGATCGCCGCGCAGCATGAAGCCGTAATCCTTGATGGTGGTGCCGCAGCCCGAAGTGGTGATCAGGATGGCATCGAGCCCCTTGGCCATCTCCGCCGTCCAGGCGTCGATATTGGCCCTGGCGTAGGCGAGCGCGGCGTCTTCCTTGCCCATATGATGGACGAGGGCGCCGCAGCAGCCTTCGCCCCTGGGCAGCACCACTTCGATGCCATGCCGGTTGAGCAGGCGGATCGCGGCCTCGTTGATGCCGGGCGCGAGCTCGGCCTGGGCGCAGCCGGTCAGCAGCGCCACCCGCCCCTTCTTCTCTGCCTTCGGCGCGAAACTGCCGGGGCGCGTGGCGGAGGAGGCGGGCGGCAGCGAGGCCGGTGCGAGCGCCAGCATGGCAGCAAGGCGCCTGCCCTGTGGCAGCCTTGCCGCCAGCCCCGCAAAGGGGCGGCCCAACCGCGCCAGCGCCATGCTCCAGCGGAAGGCCCGGCGATTGGGCAGGACCTTGGCCATCAGGGTGCGCAGAAAAGCCTCGCTTGCCGGGCGGCGATAGGTCTTGTCGATATGGGCGCGGGCATGGTCGACCAGATGCATGTAATTGACGCCCGAGGGGCAGGTGGTCATGCAGGACAGGCAGGAGAGGCAGCGGTCGACATGCTTGACCACCTCGGCCGTGGCCGGCTTGCCCCCTTCGAGCATGTCCTTGATCAGGTAGATGCGCCCGCGCGGGGAATCGAGTTCGTCGCCGAGCAGCACATAGGTCGGGCAGGTGGCGGTGCAGAAGCCGCAATGCACGCAGGTGCGCAGGATCTGCTCCGATTCCTTCATATGCGGGTCGGCGAGCTGGGCCGGGGAGAAATTCGTCTGCATGCGTTGATCCGGTCCAGTTATGCCGTCATTGCGAGCGTAGCGAAGCAATCCACAGGCCTGCAAGCACCGTATCTGGGGTTGCTGGATTGCTTCGCTGCGCTCGCAATGACGCGACACAGATTGTGTTGTTGCCACTCAACCCAGCCGCCCGGTATTGAGGATGTTGGCGGGGTCGAAGGCCTGCTTCACCCTGGCGCTCAGGGCGGCGAGCGGCCCCTCCTGCGCACCGAAGTGAAAGGAGCCGGCCCGGAAATCGGCGCTGGCCTTGATCAGCATGGCATGGCCGCCTTCTGCCTTGGTCGCGGAGACGATAGCCTTGGCGAATTCCGCCGTCTCGGGTGCCAGCAGCCAGATCAGGCCGCCGCCCCAATCGTAGAACAGCCTGATCTCGCCGAGCCAGCGCAGAGAGGCGCCCAGGGCGGCGGCCTTGGAGGGTGCCACCGAAAGGCGCCAGATCATGCCGTCCTGCTGGGCCAGCGGTGCGACATCGGCGATGTCGAACCAGAAGCTGCGGCAATCCTGCTGCCCGAGCACCGCATAGTCACCGAAGCGCTTGAGCAGGCTGCCGAGCCGCTCCTGCCGATAGGCTATCGAGCTTTCGAAATTTTCCAGCCGCAGCACCGTCAGGGCCGTGCCGGAGGCAAGATCGGCCGGCACGTGTGCGGCCGCCGAAACCTCGAAGGGGCTGCCCAGGCCCGAAGACATCAGGGCGACGGCCTGGCCATCGTCGAGGCCCTGCCAGACCAGGCTGGCACTGGCCTCCGGCTTGGGCAGCACCTTGAAGATCGCCTCGGTCAGGATGCCGAGCGTGCCCCAGGAGCCCGCCATCAGCTTGGTGAGGTCGTAGCCGGTGACGTTCTTCATCACCCGACCGCCATTCTTGATGGTCTCGCCCTTGCCGTTGACGAAGCGCACGCCGATCAGGCTGTCCCGGCAGGCGCCGGCGACGATCCGGCGTGGCCCGGAAAGATTGGCGGCGACCAGGCCGCCGACCGTGGGTTCGTTCGGAGCGGTGTCGAGCAGCCGCCGCCAGTCGCCCGGCTCGAAGGGCAGCATCTGGCCGCGGGCGTCGAGGGTTGCGGTGAGCTCGGCCAGGGACGTGCCGGCCCTGGCGCCGATCACCATCTCGGCCGGTTCGTAAAGCGTGATGCCGGTGAGGTTTTGCGTATCGAGCTGAGTTGCGGCGCTGACGGGCCGACCGATGCCGGCCTTCGAGCCGCCGCCGGTCACGGCGAGGGGAATCGTATTCCGGAAGGCTTCGGCGACGATGCCGGCCATTTCCGCTTCGCTGCTGGGCGAGAACACCGTCATGCCGCCCAGCCTCCCGAACGCATGTCGAGGGGGAAGACCTTGGCCGGATTGAGCAGCCATTTCGGATCGAAGGCGAGCTTGAGGTCACGCTGCTGGTCGAGATCGGCCTGAGCGAATTGCTCGCGCATCAGATCGCGCTTTTCGATGCCGACGCCGTGCTCACCGGTCAGGCAGCCGCCGGCCTCCACGCAGAGCCGCAGGATGTCGAAGCCGCAGGCCTCGGCCTTCTCGCGCTGGTCGGCGTCGTTGACGTTGTAGAGCACCAGGGGATGCAGATTGCCGTCGCCGGCATGGAAGACATTGGCGACGCGCAGGCCATGGCTTTCGGTGATCTCATCGATGCGCTTGAGCACCATCGGCAGCTGGCCGGTCGGGATGGTGCCGTCCATGCAGATATAGTCGGCGATGCGGCCGGTGGCCCCGAAAGCCGATTTCCGCCCCTTCCAGATCGCCGCGCTTTCGGCTTCGGACTTCGAAATCTTGATCGTGGTGGCGCCGTGCTGGCGCGCCATGGTGGAGATCAGGCCGAGCAGCCGGTCGATCTCGGCATCCGAGCCCTCGACCTCGATGATCAGCATGGCGCCGGCATCAAGCGGATAGCCGGCATGCGCAAAGCCCTCGGTGATCTCGATGGCGAGCTTGTCCATATATTCGATGGCGACGGGAATGATGCCGGAGGCGATGATGGCGGCGACGCAGCGTCCCGCTTCCTCGGGCGTGGCGAAGCCCACCAGCATGGGGCGGGCGCCTTCGGCCATCGGCAGGATGCGCACCGTGGCCTCGGTGACGATGCCGAACTGGCCCTCCGAGCCGATGACCACGCCGAGCAGGTCATAGCCGTCGGCATCCATGGCATCGCCGCCGATGTCGAGGATCTCGCCCGCCATGGTCACCAGCCTGACGCCGAGGATGTTGTTGGTGGTGACGCCATATTTCAGGCAATGCGCCCCGCCGGAATTCATGGCGATATTGCCGGCGATGGTGCAGGCGAGCTGGCTGGAGGGATCGGGCGCGTAGAAGAAGCTCTCATGCGAGACGGCGCCGGAAATGCCGAGATTGGTGATGCCGGCCTGCACGCGCGCCAGCCGGTCCTCGAAGCGCAGTTCCAGCACCTTGCTCATCTTGGACAGGCCGACGACCACGGCATCCGCCTGGGGCAGGGCGCCGCCGGCGAGCGAGGTGCCGGCGCCCCGGGGAATGACGGGCACGCCTTCCTGGTTGAGGAATTTCAGGATCGCCGCCACCTCCTCGGTGGTCTCGGGCAGCACCACGGCAAGCGGCACGGCGCGATAGGCGGTGAAGGCGTCCGTCTCATAAGCGCGGCGCTCGTCCTCGCTGACGATCAGGTTCGCCGGAGGCACCAGCCCGGCCAGCCCGTCGACGATCGCCTGCCGCCGCGCCAATATGGCGGGATCGGGAGGCGGCATCGGAATGCCGGTGGTCAGCGGGGTCCCTTCAGGCATGGTCGATTTCCTCCTGCAGCGCCGAATCCGGCACCGCGCCGATGCATTCAGCTCTACCAGAGCAAAGCGCGTTCAAGCGTGAACGCTTATTTGCTCTAACTCCTTGTTCCAACGCGTCTTTGCGATTCGAAGTGCCTCCTTCAAATCACAAAACGCTATAGGGGCCATTTTTACGGCCTCAAGGTAGTAATCATGCATGTCCTATTGAATTTTTGCCGCCATTATCGCGCGAGCCGCATGAAATTTCGATAGACAATGGCGGCGTTGGCCTCGAAGCCCTCGGCATGGGCGGCGATGTCGGCCTGCAGGCGTTCCATGGCGCCTTCGCCATTGGTGCGCTCCAGGGCGGCCCTGTATTCGGGCACGCAGCCCCATTGCTGCACGGCGGCATTCTCGGCCTCGACGTGATATTGCATGCCCCAGGCGCGCGGCGCGGCACGGATGGCCTGAACGGGGCAGAGGGGCGAGGAGGCCAACACCTCGGCGCCCTCGGGCGCCTGGGCGACGCGCACCGAATGCCATTGCAGCACCGGAAAGCGCGGCGCGAGGCCGTCGAAAAGCGGGTCTGCCCGGCCGGCCTGCGTCACCTCGACATCGAAGACGCCGACTTCGGGCGGGATCTGCGGCCCACAGGTGCCGCCGAGCGCATCGGCGAGCAATTGGTGGCCGAGGCAGATACCGAGATAAGGCTTGCCGAGTTCGCGCACCCAGCGGCGGATGACACGCTTTTCCTCAATCAGCCAGGGAAACTGATCGACGTCCCAGACATCCATGGCGCCGCCCATGACCCAGAGCGCATCATAAGGTTCGAGCGCCGGGATGGTGCCGCCCTCGTCGAGCTCCACCGCGTCCCATTCGACGCCGTCGCGGGCGAAGAAGGAGCGGAAAATGCCGGGATGCTCGGAAGAGAGGTGCTGGAGGACGAGGATGCGCATGGCAGAATGAAAGCCGTCAGAAATCGAATGGTCAGACCATCCGACAGGCAATCATCGCTTCGTGCAAGCCCTATTGTCGTCCGCAAACCCTCATCCGGCCGGCAGGGGACCCGTAACGGGCGCGGTGCGTCGCCGCAGGCCGAGCCAGAGGGCTCCGCCGATCAGAAAGGCGAGACCGCCGAAAGTCGCCAGGCTCGGGGGATGCCCGGGCACCTCGCTCCAGCGCGGCGACACCACGTCGGCGGTGTTGAACGCCTCGCCGCTGAAGCGGCAAAGCACCAGCGCGGCATTGTTCCTGGCCATGTCGAGCCCGACCTTCTCGACGAGGGCGCGCACCTCCGCGCGGTCTCCACGCGTCTGCCTGAGCTCGAGAAGCAGGGCCTGCGTGCCGGCGAGATAGGCATGGCTGCATTCGTTGAAGGGGCTTTCCTCGTCCTTCAGGCTGCCCGGGACCAGCCCGCGGAAGCAGAAGAAATACTGCCAGTCGACGAAGGCGCGCAGCCGGCGCGCGGTCTCGTCGAGCCCCGTCTGACGATCGGCGAGGGCAAGAATCGCGGGCATGTTGTCGGCAATCACGGCCATCTGGCCATGGGTGAGATTTGGGATGGGAATGCCGGCCCCGCTGCCATCGCCGGAGGGGTGGTGGGCAAAGGCGGCCGGCGCCTGGGCGCCGGCAAGCAGCAGGGCGCACAGCCAGAACAAGGCTGTCCGCCAGTGCTTTACCGTCCGTTTGCCCGCCAAGCCCGTTGCTCCCCGTTTTAGGCAGAGCCAAACCGCGAAGCGGGCCTCATGTCAACTGCGCCTCCGTTCCGCGAAACGCCGACGTCCTTGTCCGCCTTTCAAAAACGGCATGCTCGCAAGTGGAAGATGCGGACGGGACATCCGCGCTCCCGGGGTTCCTCTATCCGAAGGCGCGGCGCAGAGGCGGCACGGTGCGGATGACGAGGAGATCCAGCGCCACCATCACCATGATGGCAAGGCCGGTGACAGGGAAGGCGAGGCCGACGGCGATGGCGACAATCCACAGGCCGCGGTAGACGCGCGAGTCGCTGGGATAGGGCGGCACGCCGAGCTTGCCGGTGGGGCGGCGCTTCCACCACATCATCACGCCGGAAACGCTGGCGAGGACGACGGCCAGGCACGTCGCCAGCATCACGAGCTGGTTGGCAAGGCCCCATTGCTGACCCTGATGCACGTTGATGCCGAACTCGATCGCCTTGGCGACGCCGCCGAAATCCCCGAATTTGAGGTCGACGATCGGCCTGCCCGAATATTGGTCGATATGGATGGTGCGCTCCTTGGACAGATCGTCCGGGAAGATCGCCGCGGTGTAGACGCCGTTTTCTTCGGTCGGCAGCGCCATTTCGAAGCCGGGCGCGATGCCGAGGCCGCGCGCGACGGCGACGGCGCGATCGAGCCCGATCGCATGGGTGTAAGGCAGGGCCGATTGGGGCACCGGCGAATTCTCCACCGTCCAGCCGGCCTTGCTGACGACGTCCTGCAGCGGCACGGTGGAAGTGGGGGTATTATCCCAGAGCTGGGTGGGATAGCCGAGGCCCGCCTGCGTCGCGAACCCATTGAGCTGCTTGCCCCAGAAACCGGCCCAGGGCAGGCCGCTGGCCGCCAGGAAAAAGATCACCAGCCCTGCGAAGGCGCCGGTGACGGCATGGAGGTCGCGCCACCACACCCGGCGTGCCGGGGTGCCGCGGACAGTCACCACGCCCCCGCTCTGGCCGCGTGGCCACCACAGATAGATCCCTGTGATCACCAGGATGAGGGCAAAGCCGCCCACGGCCTCGATCAGCCGGTTGGTGAAGGTGCCGAACAGTTCCAGGCTATGGATCTTCTTGATCAGCCACATCGGTTCGCGGTCGGCGCGCAGCGTGTCGAGCACGGCGCCGCTATAGGGATCGAGGTACACATAGTATTTGCCGCTGTCGTCCCTGTAGGTGACCTTGGCCGAAGAGGTGGCGTCGGCGGGCTCGGCGTAGGCCGTGGCGGCGGCTTCGGGCCTGCCTTCGAGAGCCTTGTCGACCAGCTCTTCCGGCGACAGGGCCGGCGTGCCGGGATTGGCGACGACGGTTCGGTAGGCAAAGAGCGTGTGGTTGATCTCGTCCTTGAACAGATAGAGCGAGCCCGTGACGGCCAGCAGGATCATGAAGGGAACGCAGAGGAGGCCGGCATAGAAATGCCAGCGCCAGATGGCGCGCTGCAGCGACAGGCGCGAGGGCGGAACGATCGCGAGGGTGTCCGCGCCGTGGGAGATGGTCATGGCGGTGTCCTGAGTTGCCGTCCGCCTGCTCGCAACCGAAAGCTGCGGGCGGCGTCAGGCCGAAAGCGAAGGGGTGGTCGTTCTCAGGTCACGCCATCGGCGGTCCGCGCGGGTGGGCAGCCGCGCGATGGAGGGAAGGGGGAATGCGGCTGTCCGCCGCCAAGGGGGCAAGGGCCGCCAAGATGGAAAGGCGCCGCGGCAGGTCGATGCCGGCGGGTGAGGCCGGCCCGCCGAAGCCGGGGCAGAGGATGCAGCACTCCGCCTCATGGCCGCGATGGTCTGCTGGCGGGACTGATCCCGCGTCGGTGATGCCCATGCCGTTGCCGGCGCAGACGATTTCGAGCGCGGCGAGATTGCGGTCGAGCGTGTCGGCCCGCAATTGCGGCGCCATCAGTACGCCCATCAGCAGGCTGTTGACCAGCAGCGCATAGACGGCGAAGGCCGTGACAGCGGCCTTCGTGATGTCCCTGCCTATGCGCGAAGCGTGCACTGTTGCCGGTTCCTGATGGGTTTTGAGGCGCGCCGGACATGCCGGCGCGAGGATCATCTTGTCATTGCCGGGTCGGCCCCGGCAAGAAACAACATTGTCGCGATTTTGAACCTGCCGATCCGAACGGCTCGTAAGCGGGGCCTCTTTCTCAATCCCTCAGCGCCGGCAGGTCCTTGTAGAGAGCCAGCGCTTCGGGGTTGGCCAGGGCCTCCTGGTTCTTGACAGTGCGGCCGGCGACGATGTCGCGCACGGCAAGCTCGGTGATCTTGCCGGATTTCGTGCGCGGAATGTCGGTGACGGCGATGATCTTGGCGGGCACATGGCGCGGCGAGGCACCGGTGCGGATCTGGCGCTTGATGCGATCGACGAGGGCGTCGTCCAGGGCCATGCCTTCGCGCAGGCGCACGAACAGCACGATGCGCACGTCGCCCTGCCAGTCCTGGCCGATGGCGAGGGATTCCAGCACCTCGGGGATCTTCTCCACCTGGGCGTAGAGCTCGGCGGTGCCGATGCGCACCCCGCCCGGATTGAGGGTGGCGTCCGAGCGGCCGTGGATGATCAGTCCGCCATGGCGGGTCCATTCGGCGAAGTCACCATGGTGCCAGACATTGTCGAAGCGCTCGAAATAGGCAGCCCGGTATTTGTGGCCCCCTTCATCGTTCCAGAACATCACTGGCATGGAGGGGAAGGGACGGGTGCAAACCAGCTCACCCTTCTCCTCGCGCACGCTCTGGCCGTCGTCGTTCCACACATCGACCGCCATGCCGAGGCCGGGCGCCTGGATCTCGCCGGACCATACCGGCGAAGTGGGATCGCCGAGCACGAAGCAGGAGACGATATCGGTACCGCCCGAAATGGAGGCGAGGTGGAGATCGCTCTTCACGTCCTCATAGACCCAGCGGAAACCCTCCGGCGACAGGGGCGAGCCGGTCGAGGTCATCAGCCGGATCGCGCTCATATCATGGGTTTCGCGCGGCACCAGTCCGGCCTTGTGGGCTGCGTCGATATATTTGGCGGAGGTGCCGAACATCACGCCCTTCTCGCGCGTGACGAAATCGAACAGCACGCTCGCATCCGGGTGGAAGGGTGAGCCGTCATAGAGCAGCAGAGTTTCGCCATTGGCCAGGCCCGCGATCAGCCAGTTCCACATCATCCAGCCGCAGGTGGTGAAATAGAAGCTGCGCTCGCCCGGCCGCAAGTCGCATTGCAGGCGATGTTCCTTGACCAACTGCAGCAGCGTGCCGCCGGCGCCATGCACGATGCATTTGGGCACGCCCGTGGTGCCGGAGGAATAGAGGATGAACAGAGGCTGGTGGAAGGGCAGCGCTTCGAACGCTACCGGCTTGGCCCGGTAGGGCGCGGTGAGGATGGCCAGCGTGGTGCCTTCCGGGATCTTGGCCGCCACCGTCTCGGCCTCGCCGAGATAGGGCACCACCACCGTCTTGCAGCCGAGTTCGGCGGCGATGGCGATCACCTTGGCGCCGTTGTCGATGCGCTTGCCGGCATACCAGTAGCCGTCGATGGCGAAGAACAGCTTGGGCGTGATCTGACCGAAGCGGTCGAGCACGCCGCGTTCGCCGAAATCGGGGGAGCAGGAGGAGAAGATCGCGCCGATCGAGGCGGCCGCCAGCATGATCGCCACCGTCTCGGGCCGGTTCGGCATCATCGCGGCGACGCGATCGCCGACCTGTACCCCTTCAGCCCGCATGGCCTGCTGCAGGCGCGAGACGAGGTCGGTGAGCTCACGCCAGCTCAAAGTGAGGCTCGCCTTGTCCTCGCCCTGGAAGATCAGGGCAGGCTCGTCGTCGCTGCGCGCTAGCAGGTTCTCGGCGAAGTTCAGCCTGGCATCGGGAAAGAAGCGGGCCTTGAGCATGTCGTCGAGATCGCTGGCGAGCCGCTCGCCCTTCTCGCCCTTGATGCCGCTGTCGTCCCAGATCAGGTTCCAGAAGTCGGCGGCGCTTTCGACCGACCAGCGATGCAGGTCGCGATAGGTCTTCAGGCTCAGGCCGTGGCGGGCATTGGCGGCGGCGATGATGGCGGCGATCTGCGTTCCCGCGACGCGTGCGGGCGAGGGGGTCCATAGCGGCTTGTCGTCGGCCGGTTCGGCAGGGACCTCGATGTCACCCGCCAGCACCTCGTCCGACGCCGGCTTGGCTGTCTTGCGGTCCTTGGCGGGCTTGCCGGCGGGTTCCTTGGCAGCGGCTTCCTTGGCAGTGGTTTCCTGGGCAGTGGTTTCCTTGGCCATGTCCTCGGCTGTTTCCCTTTGCTTCGGCGCTTCCCTTTGCAGAGTTTCCGGCATTGCCGCATCGCTCTTCGCAACTGCAGTATGACGATTTCGCGATCTAAGGAAGAGGGTAATGCACCAATCCGTTTCGACCGGGATCCGAGCTTGGCTCGAAAACCCCTCGGCGGCGCCGGCCGATCGCAGGCCCGCGGCAAGGGCTGAAGCCTTTGCCGTCGCCCCTGCTATAAGACCGTCTCCTGTAGGATGGAGCGGGTGATGGAGATCTGGACGGAACTCGACAGCGTGGTGACGGCGCAGGGAGACCGGATCGTCCTGCGCCGCCGCGGCGGTCTCTTCGACATCCGCTTCAATGGCTGGGAGCTGATGTCGAACCATGATCCCCGCTCGGAGATCGTGCTGGCCGAGACCGTCTGCCGCCGCCTCGGGACGCAGGCGCCCCGCATCCTGATCGGCGGCCTCGGCATGGGCTATACGCTGAGGGCGACGCTCGATGGCGTCGGTCCGCAGGCGCATATTCTCGTCTGCGAACTCCTGCCCGAAATCGTTGCCTGGAACCGGGGCGTCCTCGCCCCGCTCGCCGGCCATCCGCTGGCGGACGGCCGCGTGACCGTGCGCACCGGCAGCGTGGCCGAGATCATCGCCGCCGAGCCCGCCGGCTTCGACGCCATTCTGCTCGATACCGACAATGGCCCCGATTATGTCGTGCACGAGCCCAACCACGCGCTCTATTCGGGCGAGGGGATCGATCGCATCGCCCGCGCCCTTGCTCCGGGCGGTGTTGCCGGCCTGTGGTCGGCCACCCGGTCGGCGCCCTTCGAGGCCAGCCTGTCGGCCTCGGGGCTGCCGTGGCGGTGCGAGAGAATATCGCTCGGGGAGCCGGGGCAGGAGCCGTTTCATATGGTGTATCTGATCGGCGTGCCTGCCGGATAAACGCAGAAAAGCCCCATGGAAGAGGCGCGCGCCGGCTCTTCCGGCTTTCTTAACCATGGCGGCCCATGCTGGCGGAATGGAAGGCACGCGATTGTATCGTACCCGTCATGGCCGGCGACCGCTGCTTTTCCCCGCATGGCGGCTTTGCCATAACCAAGCCTCGCTTTTACCACGATGGACTGCCATTTATAATGCATCGAGTTTGTGATTCAGCTCCGTCGCCCGGGCGCATGGCAGAGGTCACCAACCACCCTTTGATCGAGCGAGGCGCGGAAACGGCATGAAGCGTATTGGGCTATTCCTGGCCGCTATCGCTGCTGCGCTTCTTGCCGTGGTGCTGACGGTGCCGTGGATGACGCCGGAAAGCGTGCTGCGTGATACCTTCACCCGTGAGATCGTCGCCCTGACCGGCCGTACGCCCGTCATAGAGGGCCAGGTCCATCTGGCCTGGGCGCCGTTGCCGACGCTGATGATCGAGAAGGTCACCATTCCCGGTGCCGAAGGCCTGCCGCCGCTGCTGGTGGCCGACAAAATGCAGGGCACGCTGCGCCTGGCGCCGCTGGTGATCGGGCGCATCGAAATATCGGGCCTGATGCTCAAGCGTGCCAGCATCGGCCTCACAGCCGGCAAGAATGGCGCGCGCTCGTGGGAATTCAAGGAGGGCGTGCTGGCCGAGGCCGCCGCCGGGCGCTTCGACAAGCCGATGCCGGTCAAGACCATTCGTCTCGTCGACGGCACCATCCGTTATGACGACAGCGCCCTGGGCCGGGTCACCTCCGTTTCGGTCGATGACGTCACGTTCGCCTGGGCCGGCCGCAGCGATGCGATGTCGGCGGCCGGCGTGATCAATTGGCGCGACCGCGAGGCCGAAATTGCCGTGGCGCTCGCCGATCCCGCCAGCCTGATCGCGGGTGGTAAGTCGGACATGCGGGCGCGCATCAAGGGCGATACGCTCAATCTCGCCGCCAGCGGCACGCTGGACGGGGCGGGGCGGCTGGACGGCAAGGTCTCGGCCAGCGGCACGTCGCTGCGCGACACGCTGCGCTGGCTCGGCTTCGGCCTGCCGGCCGGGCGCAGCCTCGCCGCCTATGACCTGCAGTCGCCCCTGACGCTCGATCACAGCGCCATTTCGCTCAACGAGGTTCAGCTCTCGCTCGACGGCAACGAGGCCGAAGGCTCGCTCACCGTCGAATTCGGCAAGGAGCGCCCCAAGGTCAGCGGCACGCTTGCCGCCGATACGCTCGACCTCAGCGCCTATTCCAATGAACTCCACCTTGCCGATGGCCGTCCGCGCAAATGGCGTGCCGATCATATCAGCATCAACAGCCTGCTGGTCAGCGACCTCGATCTGCGCATTTCGGCCGGCGAGACGACCATCGATAAGGTTCGTCTCGGCCGCGCCGCGGCAACCGTCTCCACCCGCAACGGTCAGCTCGAGCTCGCCCTCAGCGAGGCCGTCGCCTATGGCGGCACGCTCAAGGGCACCATTGCGCTCAAGCCTTCCGACAAGATGACCGAACTCGCCGCCGCTGCCAGCTTTGAGGGCGTCGACATGGGCGGCGCACTCGGCGATCTCTTCGGTTTCCGGCGTCTGGAAGGAACCGGCACCGGGACGATGGCCGTCAGCGGCACCGGCGCTTCCATCGCCGACCTGTCGCGCTCGCTGCAGGGACGGGCCGATATCAGCGTCGCCGGCGGCTCCCTGGTCGGCATCGATCTCGCCAGCCTGATGCAGAAGATCGAGCGGCGGCCGCTCTCGGCCCGTTTCGAATCCTCCTATGGCGGCCGCACTACCTTCGACCTCGCCAAGGCCAGCTTCAAGATCACCGATGGCATGGCCAAGACCGCCGACTGCCGCATGGAGAACGGTTCCCTTTCGGTGTCGTTGACGGGGGATGCCAATATCGCCCTGCGCAGCCTCGACATGGCCGGCGTGGCCAATTGGAGCGATGCCGATGCTGCCAATCCCTTCCGCCTGCCCTTCCGCGTCTATGGCGGCTGGGAGGTGCCGGTGGTCGAGCCCGACACCGAGGCTCTGATCCGCCGTTCAGGTGCGGCCGCTCCATTGCTGCGCAGCTTCATCCGGCCGGGGCGGGACGTCACGCAGGACACCGGCAAAACGCCACCGGCTTCGGCGGCGCAGTAGGACCCGTTCAGCGCCAGGCTTCGCCGGCCTGCGAGCGCTCCAACACGGCGAAGAAGATCACCGTGAGGGCGAGCACGATCACCAGGAGCACGAAGGCTGCTGCCGCTCCCTCGTTGAGCGAGAGGCCGAGGAAGGCCCGGCGATAGGCGAAGAAGCTCAGCACCTCCGTGGCGTTGCCGGGGCCGCCCTTGGTGAGCACATAGGGCAGGTCATAGGTGCGGAATTCGTTGATCAGCTGGATGATGACGGTGATGGCCGCCACCGGCCGCAGCATCGGCAGGGTGATGTAGAAGAATTGCTGCCATGCCCGCGCGCCGTCGACCTCGGCGGCCTCATAGGGATCACGCGGCAGGGCGGCGAGACCGGCGGCCAGGATCAGCACCACGAAGGACATCTGCTGCCAGATGTCGATGGCCGCCATGGTCCACAACGCCATGCCCGGCGTGCCCAGCCAGTCGAGCCGGGGCAGGCCGAAGCTCTCCATCAGATGGTTGGCGATGCCGAGATTGGGCTGCAGCAGCATGCGCCAGATCAGGGCGACCGAGATCGGCGACATCGCCATCGGAATGGTGAGGATGGCGAAATAGACCGGCTTCATGTGCACGGTACGGTTGAGCATCAGGGCGATGCCGAGGCCGATCACAAACTCGCCGATCACGGTGATGGCCGAATAGCGCACGGTAAGCCACAGGGCATTCCAGAACAGCGGGTCGGCCAGCATCGACGCGAAGTTCTTGAAGCCCACCAGCGGCATCAGGCTGGGCTTGATCAGCGTCATCGACGAGATCGACAGGATGCAGGCATAGACCAGCGGAAAACCCATCACGATGGCGAGCAGCAGGAGGCCGGGCAGGGCGAAAGCCCATCCGATCCGCCATTCCCGGCTGCGTCCGGCCAATCCCATCACGCTCATCTGTCGCACCACTGGAGCGTTTTCAAGAAAAGTTGGCAGACTTTTCGCCTGAGAAAACGCGTCAAAACAAGGGGTAGAGAAAAGATGCGATTTATAGAAATCGCGCTTTGCTCTGGTTTCTATAGCGTTTTGCGATTAGACGGAGTCACCTAGAATCGCAAAGACGCGTCAGAACAATGAGTTAGAGCAAATAAGCGTTCACGCTTGAACGCGCTTTGCTCTAGGGCAGGACCGGCGCGGCCCGAAGACCGCGCCGGGGCAAGGTCACTTGTCGAGCAGTTGCTGCAAACCGTCGGAGGCCGCCTTCAGCGCCGCCTCGGACGTCGCCTGGCCGCCGGCCGCGAGTGAGAGTTGCGTGCCGAGCACGTCCTCGTACTGGGCCGAATAGGTGAAGATCGGGAAGGACTTGCCGCTCGCCACCACGGATTCGGCCGTCGCGTAGAAGGGGTACTTCTTCAGCACCTCGGCATCCTTGTAGACGTCGGAACGCACGGGTGCGTGGCCCTGCAGGGCGCGCTTGACCGATATCTCCTTGCTCTGCACCCATTGGATGAAGGTCCAGGCCGCTTCCTGCTCTTCCGGCGTGGTGTTCTTGGGAATGCCCCAGCCCCAGCCGCCGCTCTCGCCATGGCCGCCGGGCATCACTGATAGCCCGACCTTGCCGGCCACCGTCGGGCATTTGGCGGCATCGTCCATCTGCGGCAGCATCCACCAATAGGTCACCATGGAGAAGGCCGCGCCCGAGCACATCAGCCGCATGGTGTCGTCGAGCGTGGCCGAGGTCGCGCCCTGCTGGGCGCCGTTCTGGATGTTGTCGACATAGAGGTCCAGGGCCTTCTTGGCCTCCGGCGTGTTCAGGCTGGCCTTGCCGGCGGCGTCGCGATAGGCCCCGCCCGCCGAGAACAGGTAGTTGGAGAATTCCATGCTGTTCGGATCGCCGCGCTGGCCTTGCATCGCTGCGCCCGCGACCTTGGCGTTGGCCTTCATGAATTTGGAAATCGCCACATAGTCTTCCAGCGAGGTGGGCAGGGCGAGCTCCTTGCCGGTGGCGCTCTTATAGGCCGCCTTCAGCTTTTCGTCGGCGAGAAGGTCCTTCCGATAGAGCAGGCCCATCGAGTAATTGTACATCGGCACCAGGTTGAGCTTGTCCTGGCTGCCGCCGAGCAGCTCGACGGTGGAGGGTATGAAGGCCCCGAGATCGTATTTGCTCTTCTCGACCAGGGGCTTGAGATCGACGAGCCAGTTCGCCGCCGGGAATTCGCCGGCCCAGAGGAAATCGACCTCGAGCAGATTGTAGTAGCTCTGCGGCCCCGTGAGCTGGGCCACCAGCTTGTCGTGCATGTCGGGATAGCCGATCTTCTCGAATTCGACCTTGATGCCGGTCTTCTGCTCGAATTCCGGCAGCAGCGCCTCGATGATCTTGGTCTCCGGCACGTCCTCCATCAGCGCGCGCAGGGTGACCGTCTCCGCGGCCGCCGGCGACAGCGAAGTGCCTAGCAGCATCGCCGTGCCGGCTGCCGCCAGCAGGGTCTTTTTCAGGCGATTCTCGTTCCAGATCATGGCTCTATCCCTCTCTCCGTGATGTGCGGCTTTGTTGCCGCTCTGTGTTGCCGGCCTATTTGACGCTGCCGAAAGTCAGTCCCTGGACGATGAAGCGCTGGATGAAGCGCGAGGCGACGACCAGAGGCAGGATGGCAAGGATGACCCCGGCCGAGACCTTGGCGATCTGCACGCCGTTGGAGGTCTGCAGCGCGGCGAGCGCCACCGGTATGGTCGCGGTGGCCGGTCCGCTCAGCACCAGCGCGAACAGGAACTCGTTCCAGGCCAGGATGAAACCGAGCACGCCGGCGGCAGCGATGCCGGGCAGCGATACTGGCAGCACGATGCGCCAGAACGCTCCCCAGGCGGTGGCGCCGTCGGTCATGGCGGCCCATTCGAGATCGATCGGCACGCCCTCGAAGAAGCCCATCAGGATCCAGGTCAGGAAGGGCAGGTTGAGGGCGGCATAGACGATGATCAGCCCGGTCAGCGAGTTGGAGAGTTCCAGGCTGCGGAACAGCGTGAAGGTCGGCAGCACCAGCGCCACCGGTGGCAGCATCTGGGTGGCCAGCACGATGAACCGTGCCCAGCGCCCGCCGGTGCGGAAGCGGGCGAAGGCATAGCCGGTGGTCGCCGCGAAGGGCAGGGCGACCAGCACCGAGCCGAGGGCCACGACCAGGCTGTTGAGATAGGAGCCGCCGAAGCGGCTGGAGATCAGCGCGGCGTAGTTCTCGGTGGTGAAGGCCGGCATCAACTCGCTGCTGTAGGAGAGCTGCTCGGGCAGGAAGCTGGTCCTGAGCACCCAGAGCGGTGGCAGCAGGATGAGGGCGCAGGCGAGGCAGAGGCCGAAATGCAGGCCGAAGCGTCGGCGGAAGGGAATGGTCTCACTGTCGCTGCGCATCGTCGTCAGGCTCCTCCCGTCAGCGCCGGCCTGGCGATCACCTGCTCGGTTTCAGGGTCGAACAGGTGCATGGGCAGGGTATCGACATAGAGCTCCACCGTCGCTCCGATCGGGGCGGTGAAATTGCGCCCGAGGCGCGCCGCGATCTCCAGTGGCTTGTCGCCGGTCCCGCTTTCGCCGGCGATCTGGCCGATCAGGATGTTCTCGGCGCCGAGGGCTTCGATGGCGACGACGCGGATCGCGATTTTCTGCCAATCGGGATGCTGCTGGGTCTCGTAGAAGTCCTCAGCCCGGACGCCGAGGATGACGCGGCGGCCGGCGCGCCCGCCATAGGGGGCATGGTGGCGGGCCGGCACGGCCAGCCTGGCGCCGGCATCCGTCACCACCGCAAGGCCTTCGGCCGGCGTCCCTGCCAGCCTGGCCGGGATCAGGTTCATCGGCGGTGTCGCGAGGAAGCGGGCCACGAAGGTGTTGGCCGGATTGGCATAGACCTCGAGCGGCCGCCCGGACTGGACCAGCCGGCCCTCCCGCATGATGCAGATGCGATCGCCCATCGTCATCGCCTCGACCTGGTCATGGGTGACATGCACGATGGTGCGGCCGAGGCGGCGATGGAGCTTGATGAGTTCGAGGCGCATTTCGGCCCGAAGCTGGGCGTCGAGATTGGAGAGAGGCTCGTCGAGCAGGAAAGCGGCGGGCTCGCGCACGATGGCCCGCCCCAGGGCGACCCGCTGGCGCTGGCCGCCCGAAAGCGCGGCCGGCTTGCGGCCGAGCAGGTTCTGCAGGCCAAGCAGCTGGGCGGCATCGGCGATCTTGGCATCGATGGTGGCGGCGTCGGCGCCGCGCATCTTCAGGCCGAACGCCATGTTCTGGCGCACGCTCATATGCGGATAGAGGGCATAGCTTTGGAACACCACGGCGATGTTGCGGTCGCGCGGGGCAACATGGGTCATGCTCTTGCCGCCGATGCGCAGATCGCCGGAAGAAATGCCTTCCAGCCCGGCGATCATGCGCAAGGTGGTCGACTTGCCGCAGCCGGAGGGGCCAAGAAAGATGACGAACTCGCCGTCCGGGATGGTCAGGTCGACGTCGCGTACGCCATAGGCGCCATTGGCGTAGAGCTTGGAGACATGGTCAAGTTCGATAGATGCCATGATGCTTCCTAGCGCGCTGCGAGAGAGGCGAGCGTCGAGACCCGAAAAAGAACAGAATCAAACATGATTGCCAGCCGCTTCCATCGCCGATGTGCAGTTCCCTATGGCGCTTCGGCTTCCCATCTCTCGGCAAGACTGCGTCAATTCTGATAAAAATGACGAGAATCACTGAGAAAATGATGAGTATGGCCGATTTTTTCTAAGCCGAACTCGGATGCGCCTACGGCAGCGCCTGCCGATTCCGTCGATTGAACGGCATGCTATTCAACAAAATATAACATCGCAAGAGCGATTATGTTAGAAAATGTTTGATTTAGGTCTATTGAGGTCTGTCATGAGGAGTGGCGGGCAGGGGGCGCGTCAGGCGCGGACCACAGGCCCAGGGTGGCTAAACGAAAAGGCCCCCGCCCATGGGGGCGAGGGCCTGAAACTCTCCTGGGGTCGTGATTGGCCGTATCAGCCGGCCGCAGCCAGCCTCTCCGCGCGCTCGCGCTCTCTCTCGGCCCGGCTGGTATAGATGGCGGCAATCACCACGCCGAGGGCGACCACGGCCAGCATCAGCGTGCAGGCCGCGTTGATTTCCGGCGTCACGCCGAGGCGCACAGAGGAATAGATGCGCATCGGCAGCGTGTTCCAGCCCGGGCCGGAGGTGAAGCTCGCCAGCACGAGATCGTCGAGCGACAGGGTGAAGGCCAGCATCCAGCCCGAGATCACCGCCGGCGCGATGATCGGCAGGGTGATCAGGAAGAAGGCCTTGAAGGGATGGCAGCCCAGATCCAGGGCCGCTTCCTCGATGGAACGGTCGAAGCTGAGCAGGCGCGACTGCACCACCACGGTGACGAAGCACATGGTGAGCGTGACATGGGCCAGGGTGATGGTCCAGAAGCCGCGGTCGACGCCGAGCGAGATGAAGAACAGCAGGAGCGACAGGCCGATGATGATTTCGGGCATCACTAGCGGCGCGTAGACCATGGCCGAGAAGGTCATGCGGCCGCGAAAACGGCCCATGCGCACCAGGACCACGGCGGCGAGCGTGCCGAGTATGGTGGCGATGGTGGCGGAAACGGTCGCCACGATCAGGGTGATCCTGGCGGCATTCATGAAGGCTTCGTCGTGGAAGAGCTCGGCATACCAACGCGTCGACCAGCCGCCCCAGACCGTCACCAGCTTGGAATCGTTGAAGGAATAGATCACCAGGATCACGATCGGCAGATAGAGGAAGGCGAGGCCGAGGGCGACCGAGGTCATGTTGAACCAGGAAGAACCTTTGCTCATCGGTCGGTCTCCAGCGCCTTGGCCTGGCTGTGCTGATAATAGGTGATCGGCACGACCAGGATGATCAGGAGGATCACGGCGACGGCGGAAGCCGCCGGCCAGTCTCGGTTCGAGAAGAACAGGTCCCACATCTGCTTGCCGATCATCAGCGTGGAAGAGCCGCCGAGCAAATCCGGGATGACGAACTCGCCCACGGCCGGGATGAAGCAGAGCATGCAGCCGGCGATCACGCCGGGCAGGGAGAGCGGGAAGGTCACCAGCCAGAAGGCCTTGATCGGCTTGCAGCCCAGATCCGCCGCCGCCTCCAGCAGGGTATGATCCATCTTCTCCAGGGTGGAATAGAGCGGCAGGATCATGAAGGGCAGGTAGGAATAGACGATGCCGATGAAGATCGCCCAATTGGTGTTGAGGATCTGCAGGGGCTCGGAAATGATGCCGAGCTTGATCAGCACCAGGTTGAGCAGGCCTTCCGGTTTGAGAATGCCGATCCAGGCATAGACCCGGATCAGGAACGAGGTCCAGAACGGCAGGATGACCAGCATCAGCAGGGTCGGGCGCATGCTCTTGGGTGCGCGCGCCATGCCGTAGGCGATGGGATAGCCGATGATCAGCAGGAGAATCGTCGAGACGAAGGCGATCACCACGCTGGACAGATAGGCTTTGAGATAGAGCGTGTCGCCATCCTCGCCCCAGATGTTGAACATCGTCCAATAATTGTCGAAGCTCAGCCCTGAGACAAAGTCCACAATGCTTTGCCAGGTGCCGTCGAAGTTGAAGACCGGCGTGTAGGGCGGCTGTCCCAGCTCGATTTGGCTCAGCGAGATCTTCAGCACCATCAGGAAGGGCAGGGCGAAGAAGATGGCCAGCCACAGATAGGGGATGGCGATCACTCCGGTGCGGCCGGAGAAGAAGCCCTTTCGGGTCGTGTCTGCCATGTCGCCCTCCTATTTGGTCAGGACGACGCCGGCATCCGGCGCAAAGCTGACATGGACCTTGTCTTCCCAGGTGATCGGGCGTTCGACGAAGCGGCTCATATTGGCCTGCGACACCCGGATGCGCTGCCCGGTGCCGGCGACGTCGACGAGGTAATTGGTCCAGTCGCCGAGATAGCCGATGTCGAACACCTCGCCCGCCAGCGAATTGCCCGGCGTGGCCGGCGCATCGAGCGAGATGCGCATCTTTTCGGGGCGGATGGCCAGGAAGACGTCCTGGCCGACGGAGCAGCGTTCGGCACTGTCCACGCTGAAAGCCTGATTGCTCGGCGAGGTGATGGTGAGGGAGCTGCCGTTCTGGGCGGAGACCTTGCCTTCGAGGATGTTGATGTTGCCGATGAAGTCGGCGACATAGCGGGAATTGGGCTGCTCGTAGATCTCGCCGGGCGGGGCCACCTGCACCAGTTTGCCATGGTCCATCACGGCGATGCGGTCGGACATCGTCATCGCCTCTTCCTGGTCATGCGTGACGATGACGAAGGTGATGCCGAGCTCGACCTGGATGTCCATCAACTCGAACTGGGTTTCCTCGCGCAGCTTCTTGTCGAGGGCGCCGAGCGGCTCGTCGAGCAGCAGCACCTTGGGCTGCTTGGCCACGGCACGGGCGAGGGCCACGCGCTGGCGCTGGCCGCCCGAGAGCTGGTGCGGCTTGCGGGTGGCGAATTTCTCCAGCTTGACCAGCTTCAGCATCTGCCCGACGCGGGTCTCGATCTCCGCCTTTGGCATCTTGTCCATCTTCAGGCCGAAGGCGATGTTGTCGGCCACGCTCATATGCGGGAACAGCGCATAGGACTGGAACATCATGTTGACCGGGCGTTCATAGGGCGGCACGCCGGCCAGATCCTTGCCCGCCAGGGTGATGCGCCCCGATGTCGGCTGCTCGAAGCCGGCGAGCATGCGCATCAAGGTGGTCTTGCCGCAGCCGGAAGGGCCGAGCAGGGAGAAGAATTCGCGGGGGTAGATGTCGAGCGAAACCTCGTTCACCGCCACGAAATCGCCAAAGCGCTTGGTGACGTTCTCGAAGCGGATGAGGGGAACTTCTTTTGGATCGGCCCAGGGCTGGAATTTGCGGCGAACGCCGCCGATCGCCTTCTGCGACTTCACGGGCGCCGTGGCGCCGCCCCCGCCTGTATCAGACATGGTATCCCATCTGTTTGTGGTGATTGATTCCAGCCTAAACCGGGAAGTCGGCGGCGGTCTACAGGGGAAATGCGAATCCACGCAAAAATGTGATCACATTTTTTGTGATCACATTTTTTGGCCATTCCGATTGACTTTTGCCTGCCGCTAAAGGCAGTGTGGCGCCAGCGTCGGTCCACCGATGCCTCTTTTGCGCGTCTTCCCCGATGCGCGGCGCGTGCGCCTCCGCCCTCCTAAACCAAGGGCCCGAACCGGAGGTTAGTCGCGTGATGGCCCCCTTCTGGGCCGTCAAACAGGTCGCCGGCGCATGTTTCGGGTCGCCGCTCCGCACTTCCTGCGGGGTGGAAGCCGCATGTGTGCGACGATGAGCAAAAAGAAGAAGTCAGACAAGCCCGAGCATTCTGGCGTGCCGGATATCGAATCCGCGCGCGGCATCTCCGGTGTCGAGAGCGCGCGGGACTGGTTCCGCGCGCGGGACATCGAAGAGATCGAGTGCCTGGTTCCGGACCAGGGCGGGGTCGCCCGCGGCAAGATCATGCCGGTGTCGAAGTTCCTGGCCTCGCCGGTGATGAACCTGCCGCTTTCGATCTTCTATCAGTGCATCACCGGTGAGTATCCCGCCTATGACGGGCTGGTGGACGCGGTGGAAGCCGATACCGACATGTTCATGCAGCCGGATTGGTCGACCCTGACCTCCGTGCCCTGGGCGATGGATCCGACCGCGCAGGTCATCCATGACGCGATGACGCGCGACGGCCGTCCCGTCGAGCAGGCGCCGCGCCAGGTGCTGCGCCGCATTCGTGAACTCTACCGCAAGAAGGGCTGGCAGCCGGTGGTGGCGCCGGAGATCGAGTTCTATCTGGTCGAACCCAACACCGATCCCGACTATCCGCTGAAGCCACCGATCGGCCGTTCGGGCCGCCCGGAACTCGGCCGGCAGGGTTATTCGATCTCGGCCGTCAATGAGTTCGACGCTCTCTTCGAGGACATCTACAAATATTCCGAACATCAGGGCCTGGAGATCGATACGCTGATCCATGAGGATGGCGTGGCGCAGATGGAGATCAATCTGCGCCATGGCGATCCGCTGGAATTGGCCGACCAGGTCTTCCTGTTCAAACGCACCATCCGCGAGGCTTCGCTGCAGCACAAGATCTATGCCACCTTCATGGCCAAGCCGATGTCGGGCGAGCCGGGCTCGGCGCTGCACATCCACCAGTCGATCGTCGATGCGGAGAGCGGCCAGAACATCTTTTCCGATCCGGAGACGGGCGGGCCGACCCCGCTGTTCTTCTCCTTCCTGGCCGGCCAGCAGAAATATCTGCCGGCGATCATGTGCATGCTGGCGCCCTATGTGAACTCCTATCGCCGGCTGACGCGTGATTCCATGGCGCCGATCAACGTGCAGTGGGGCTATGACAACCGCACGGCGGGCCTGCGCGTGCCGCCCTCGGGCCCCGACGCAAGGCGCGTCGAGAACCGGGTTCCCTCCTCCGACGCCAATCCCTATCTCGCCATCGCCGCGAGCCTGGCGGCCGGCTATCTCGGCATGACGGAGGAACTCGAGGCGACGGCGCCGATCGAGTCGGATGCCAAGAACCGCGATTTCGAACTGCCGCAGAGCCTGCTCGAGGCCGTGACGGAAATGGATGAGAGCGAGGCGATCCGCCAGGTGATGGGGTCGTCCTTCGTCACCGCCTATGCCGCGATCAAGCGCCAGGAATACGAGACCTTCATGAAGGTGATCAGCCCCTGGGAACGCGAGCATCTATTGCTCAATGTGTAACATTTCTGGGAGCGCGGACATCACAGCGACATGCCTTATGTCGCGATGTCCGCTCTTTCTCCTCCAAGCACAATGTTTTCAAGAGCGGACAGGATCCGCGCTCCTGACATCATGACCGACAACACCGGCCATCCGGCCAATTCCTATTATACGGCGACGGCCCGCAAGCTTTCCGTCCAGCCTCGGCTCCTGGGTGCGGAACGCGCCGATGTCTGCATCGTCGGTGCCGGCTATACCGGGCTCGGTGCCGCGCTCGCCTTTGCCGAAAAAGGGCTTTCGGTGATCCTGCTCGAGGCGGCCGAGATCGGCTCTGGGGCCTCGGGGCGCAATGGCGGCCAGGTTCATTCGGGCCAGCGCCGCGACCAGGATTATCTGGAGAAACTGGTCGGCCTGGACGGCGCCAAGGCGTTGTGGCGCATGGCCGAGGACGCCAAGGCCCATCTCAAGGGCCTGATCGCCAGGCACCAAATCGCCTGCGACTACAAGTCGGGCATCCTGATCGCCGACCACAAGCCGCATTATGTGGCGATGTCGCACGCCTATGCCGAAAAGCTCAGGACGGTCTACGGCTATGACAAGGTCGAGGCGATCGGCAAGCCCGAGCTCGACGCCGTGCTCGGCGCGAGCGGCTATTATGGCGGCTTCGTCGACCATGATGGCGGCCATCTCCACCCCCTGAACCTGGCCTTGGGACTGGGGGTGGCGGCGCTCGATGCCGGGGTACGGGTCTTCGAGCGCTCGCGCGCCGTCAGCTACCGGGCCGAGGGCGGCAAGGCGGTCGTCCGCACGGCGCAAGGCAGCGTTTCCGCCGACTGGCTGATCCTCGCCGGCGATGGCTATCTCTCCGGGCTCGACGCCTATACCGAGGCGCGGGTGATGCCGATCAACAATTTCATCCTGGCGACCGAGCCTTTCTCGGACAATGAAGCCAGGGCGCTGATCGCCAACGACTATGCCGTCGCCGACAGCCGCTTCGTGGTGAACTATTATCGCCTGTCGGCGGACCGACGCCTGCTCTTCGGTGGTGGCGAGAACTATCGTTCGGGCTTTCCGTCGGACATGAAGGCCTTCGTGCGCAAGCGCATGCTCAAAGTCTTCCCGCAGCTCGAAAACAAGCGCATCGACTATGCCTGGGGCGGCACGCTCGGCATCACCACCACGCGCCTGCCCTTCGTGCGGCGGCTGGCGCCCAACGTACTGACAGCCTCGGGCTATTCGGGGCAGGGCGTGATGCTCGCGCCCTATTTCGGCAAGATCCTGGCGGATGTCACCGCCGCCAGCCTCGGCGAGTTCGACCGTCTCGCCGCCCTTCCGACGCCGCCCTTCCCGGGCGGACGCCTGCTGCGCTGGCCGACCCTGGTGGCCGGCATGAGCTATTATGCGCTGAGGGACCGGTTATGAGCCCCTGCACAGCGTGTTCGGGCAGGACGCCTGTCTGCGCTGGCTCCCCATTCTGACGCGTCTTTGCAATTCTTCTCGAGTCAGGAAAATCTCGAAGGCGTTTTCGCCAATCGGGCTGTCGCAAGCATGCGCACCCAGTGTCCGGCTTGCAAGATCCGGGAAAACATCACACTCTCCCGGCGCTTCGGAAGTCTTCCGCACGGCAGTGCTGGATACTTCCCCTCTATACGCAATCAGACAACGTCATTTTACAATATTGTCAAAGCGGGATGGAAAGCGCCATGGTTTCCTATTTGGACTATTATAAGCCTGGACCGAGGTTGCGCCGGATCGTGCCTGCGCGATTGATCGGATGGGCGGTCGGGACTTCATTTGTCGTGGGAGCACTGATCTTGGCCGCGCTCCCGGCAAGTGCGGGGGGGTCGGAGCCCTGGATCACCACATGGGCCGCCACACCCGCCCCCCGCTGGGCCGAGGAATTGCCGGCACCCTTCGACGTTCCCGAAGTCCTGGGCGATCAGACGGTTCGCCAGATCGCGCGCATCAGCGTCGGAGGCGAGCAAGTGCGCGTGGTCATCTCCAACGAGTTCGGCACGCGCCCGGTAACCATCGGATCGGCCAGCGTGGCCCTGTCCAAGGGCGGCAGCGCCATCGATGAGGCTTCCCTCAAGGCCTTGACCTTCGGCGGCAAACCTTCGGCCGTGATCCCGCCCGGCGCTCCCCTGGTCAGCGATCCCGTGGACCTGCCGGTCAAGGCCCTGTCGGATCTCGCGGTCAGCTTCTATTTGCCCAAGCGCGCCGGCATCACCTCGGTGCATTGGGACGGTGTTCAGACCAGCTATATCTCCGGGCCTGGCGACAAGACCAAGGAGGCCGATTTCGCGCCCGTCAGCACCAACAAATCGCGCCTGCTGCTCAGCCGTATCCTGACCACGGCCAAGCCGGAGTCGAAGGCGATCGTGTTCTTCGGCGATTCCATTACCGACGGAAACTGCTCCACGCCGGACAAGAACAATCGCTGGCCCGATCATATCGCGGAGCGGTTGCAGGCCGAGGGTCATGCCGATGTCGCCGTGGTCAACGAAGCCTATTCGGGCAATCGCGTGCTGTCGAACGGCATGGGAACCAACGCCCTCAGCCGCTTCGACATGTCCGTGCTCAGCCATCCCAGGGTTTCGACCGTGGTGATGATGATGGGGATCAACGATATCGGCTGGCCGGGCAAGGACGCCATCACCCCGGCCGATCCCGAGCCGACCGCCGAGGACGTGATCGCCGGCTACAAGCAGATCATCGATCGGGCCCATGCCCATGGCATCCGTTTCGTCGGCGTGACCCTTACGCCCTTCGTCGACACCTTCAAGGGGCTGCCGACCTCCGGCTACTACACGCCCGAGAAGGAAAAGATCCGCCAGGAGGTCAATGCCTGGATCCGGACCAACAAGATGGCGGATGGGTTGATCGATTTCGACAAGGTGCTCGAGGACCCGGCCAAGCCCAACAGCATCAATCCCGCCTATGATTGCGGCGACCACCTGCATCCCAACGATGCCGGCTATCAGGCCATGGCGAAGGCGGTGGATCTCGGCGTGCTCGTGCCCAAGCAATAAGGCGGCGTTTCAACCCCGCCAGGCAGGGTGGAAAGGATGGCGGCCGGTCAGGTCCGGTCGCCATCCTCGTCGAACCTGTAACGGAAGGTGCAATGGCTGGCACCGTCCATGATGGTCTGTTTGCGCTCCAGCGTGATGCGGGGATCATAGCCGGTGCAGAACACGCCGTCGCGGTTGCAGGAGAGAAGGTGGCCGATGGCGCCGAGCCCCATCTGCCGATAGCTCTCCGCATAGCGGCAGCGATGGACATCGAAGTCGAATTCGGTATCGTTCGCCTTGAGCACCTCGATCTCGAGGGCATCGTCCTGGGTCCACAGTGCCTGCAGATCCTGGAAGCTGCGCAGATCCGTGCCGCCGGGCGTCTTGGCGGCGAAATTACGTCCCGCTGCTATCGCCGCCTTGCGGACGGCGGCATCGAGGATGGCTTGTGCCTGCTCCTCTCCCAGGCGCTCGCGCATCTCCTCATAGAGGGGAGCGATGATGCCCGCCTCGATCCGCCGGCGGGCCAGAATGCCGATTTCGCCTGCCATGGCCGCCTTGGAACGTTCTTCCCGGTCCGGGTCTGCAGCTTGGCTCATGGTGCGACTCCACTGGCTGATCGATCACGCCGCCAGTGGAGCACCCTTGGAACCGCATGCAAGCGAAAAATCGACGGCGGCGGCTGCGTGGATCGCAGTGGAGTCGAAGCCGGGCAGGGTCAGGCCATCTGGAGAGAGGATCAGGCAGATCTCGGTGCAGCCGAGAATGACGCTGTCGGCACCGTCGGCCTTGGCCTCATCGATCAGGGCCTCCAGCTTGCGGCGCGAGCTTTCCTCCACCCGTCCGGCGCAGAGTTCGGAGAAGATGATGTCGTGCACGGCGTCCCGCCCTGCCGCATCGGGAACCATCACGTCGATGCCGTGCTCGCGCATGCGTTCGGCATAGAAGCCGTGCTCCATGGTGTAGCGGGTGGCGAGCAGGAGAGGCCGGCTGTGGCCGGCCGCTGTCAGCGTCTTGGCGGTTTCGTCGATGATGTCGATCAGCGGGCAGGCAATCGCCGCCTGCACCGGGCGGGCGACCAGATGCATGGTGTTGGTGCAGATCAGCACGCAGCCGGCGCCGGCATTCTGGAGATCGCGCGCCACGCTTGCCAGCCGTTCGGCAGCCGCATCCCAGCGGCCGGCCTTCTGCATGTCGACGATGTCCTGGAAATTGACCGAATGCAGCATGACTTCGGCCGAATGCAGCTCGCCGCGCCGGGCGCGCACGGCTTCGTTGATCAGCTTGTAATAGATTGCCGAGCTCTCGAAGCTCATGCCGCCGATCAGGCCGATTTTCCGCATATCCGTCTCCCCTTCCAGGGCTTGGTTGTCACGTCGAGATAATGCCTCGAAGCCGGCGAAAATGGGTTGCATTCTCTAGGCGTTTGTACTTCGATTTCGGCAAACATATTGCGAAATTCGTGTACTTACGCAAAAATTTTGCATATTTGATTTCTCATGCACAATCTGGACGCGCGAAGGAATCATGAAGCTCGATCAGCGGGACAAGCAGATCCTGGCGATGCTCCAGCTTCAGGCCGACCATCCGCTCGCCGATCTCGCCGAAAAGACGCATTTGTCGCCTTCGGCCTGCTGGCGGCGTATCAAGCGGCTGGAGGAGGAGGGCTACATCCTCCGGCGCGCTGCCCTGCTCGACCGCAAGAAAGTGGGTGTGCCGACCACTGTCTATGTCATGGTCCGTACTGCGAACCATTCGCTGGACTGGCTGGAACGCTTTCGGGCTCTCGTCGCCGACACGCCGGAAATCATCGAGATGCACCGCCTCACCGGGGATATCGATTACCTGCTCAAGATCGTGCTGCCCGACGTCGAAAGCCTCGATCTGGTCTACAAGAAGCTGGTCGCCAAGCTGCAGTTCAACGACATCTCCTCCTACATTTCGATGGAGATGTTCAAGGACACCACGGTACTGCCGCTCACCAATGCCTGACGGGCGAGCTCAGGCGACGGGGATGAGCGCCTTCAGTCGCGCCAGGCGCCGGCCGAACAGGGCGGGATCGCCGAGCGCGCGTGCCGTGACCAGGGCGCCCTGGATGCCGGCGACGATGTCTTCGGCGAGCTCGGCCGCCGCACCGGGTTCCTTGCCCAGCCGCTGCAGGGCTTGCGCCAGGGCATCGCGCCATTCTGCGAAATAGGCGTTGATGCGTTCGGCGAAACGATCGCGCACGTCGGAGAGAGCGAAGACGCCCACGATGCAGACCCGACCGCCCGAATGGAAATAGCGATCCGTTGCCTCGAACATGGCCGAGATCGCCCTTGCCGGGTCCGAAGTGGCGCGCAGCGGCTCGAAGACATGGGTGCGGAACCAGCCATCGATATGGTCGAGCACCGCAGCCGCCATCTCCTCCTTGCCGCCGGGAAAGAAATTGTAGAGGCTGCCCTTGCCCAGGCCCGTGTGCTGGCCGATGAGGGCGAGGCTGGCGCCCTCATAGCCATGGCTGCGAAAGACCTCGGTGAGGGCCGGGATAATGTCGGCGCGCTCGCGGATGGTCTTCATCTAGAGGCCGAGATCGCTGAGGCCCGGGTGGCCGGCGGGGCGGGGAGCGCTGCGGTCCCAGTGGAACTTGCGCTCGCTCTCGGCGATCGGCAGGTCGTTGATGGAGGCATGGCGCACTGCCATCAGGCCGTTCTCGTCGAATTCCCAGTTCTCGTTGCCGTAGGAGCGAAACCAGTTGCCGGCATCGTCATGCCATTCATAGGCGAAGCGCACGCCGATGCGGTTGTCGCCATAGGCCCATAATTCCTTGATCAGGCGATAGTCCTGCTCGCGCTGCCATTTGCGCGTGAGGAAAGCGACGATCTCCGCACGCCCGTTCAGGAACTCCGACCGGTTGCGCCAGCGGCTGTCGGGTGTGTAGGCGAGCGAGACGCGCTCGGGGTTGCAGCTGTTCCAGCCATCCTCGGCGGCACGGATCTTCTGGATCGCGGTGTCCCGGGTGAAGGGAGGCAGCGGCGGGCGTTGTTCGGGCATGAGGATATCCTTTCTTGTACCGACTGGTCCACAATGGACCGATCGGTACAAGAGTCAAGCCTTTCTTTGAAGAGCGGACAGATACCCGCGCTCCGCCTCATGCCTTTTGCGGCAGGGTCAGTCCATACTGGCCGGCGAGTTCTGCGAAGGCCTCTTCGCTGACCGGATCGACCGGTACGCCGTTGCGGGCCCGTTCCTCTTCGACGGCCCATTCGCGATCGCCCGGGGCCATCGGCTTGCCGGTCGCACCCTCTGCCGGCACGGCGGCACGGATATTGGCGAGGTAGCGAATCATGATCGCGCCATAGATCTCGGGGGCAATGAAGGCCGAAGGATTGATGGCGAGGGCGAAGCCGCCCATGTCGCGTGGGGCACCGGTCGAGGGCTGGCCATACATCGGCACCAGTTCGGTGGAGAGGGCCATGCCGGTGAGGGGCGCCGACAGGATCTCCACCAGGCCGGCCAGCGCCGCGCCCTTGAAGCCCTGCTCGCCGCCAACCGGGGAGAGCACGCGGGCGGCCTCGGGATCGGTGGTGTTGACGCCCTTCTCGTCGACCGCCACGCCCTGCGGCAAGCGCAGGCCGAGCGAACGGTAGAGCAGCACGCGGTTCTGCGGGATTGCGCTGGTCGCCATGTCCATCAGCCAGGGGCGCTGGCCGGGCACCGGTGCGCCGATGGCGATCGGGCTGGTGCCGTGGAAGGCGTCGCGCCCGTCGAACAGCCTGACGGCCGCGTCGGAATTGGCGGTGAGGAGGCCGATGAAGCCCTGCTCGGCCGCCCACATCGGATAGGCGCCGGCCGCGCCCATATGGGAGGAGCGCCGGATGGTGACCGCGCCGATGCCCTGGGTCCTGGCGATGTCCACGGCGACTTCCATGGCCCGGTAGCAGGCCAGATGCCCGATGGCGCCATCGGCGTCGAGAACGGCGGTGGCGCCTTCGCCCCGCAGCACCTCGATCTGGGGATGGCCGTTGATCTCGCCGCTGGCCAGCACCGACAGATAATAGGGCAGCAGCCGGACGCCATGGCTGTCCACGCCGAGGCGCGAGGCATGCATCATGGCGCGGGTGGCGGCCCGTGCCGAGGGGACATCGGCCCCGCCGGCCAGGAGGGCGGATTCGAGAAAGGCTTCGAGGCTGCTGCTCGTATAACGCTGCGGTTCGCTCATCGGTCACGCTCTGTCTTCGGATAATCGTCCCGGTTGTCAGGATCGGCCTGGTCGGCCTCCTCGCCGGGAATGGCGTAGACGCCCTTCAGCCAGCGCGACAGATCGATGTCGGCGCAGCGCTTGGAGCAGAAGGGTTTGCTGGCCTCGACGCTGGGCTTGCCGCAGATCGGGCACTTGCGCTTGACGAGAGGGGTCGGGGTCGGTTCGCTCACAATTCGTCCCTCCAGGTGCCGCGGACCGGGAAGCCCGCACCTTCGAGAAGGCTCACCGTCTCATAGAGCGGCAGGCCGACGACATTGGTATAGGACCCGACGAGCCGCAGCACGAACACGCCGGCCAGGCCCTGAATGGCATATCCGCCCGCCTTGCCGTGCCATTCGTTGGAATCGAGATAGGCATTGAGTTCGTCGAGCGACAGATGCTTGAAGCGCACCCGCGTCTCCACCAGCCGGGTCCTGATGGTCCCATGCGGATCGGCGACGGCGACGCCCGTCATCACGATATGGCTACGGCCCGACAGTAGGCGCAGGCACGCTTCTGCGTCCTCGCGCGTTTCGGCCTTGGGCAGGATGCGCCCGGTGCAGGCCACCACCGTATCGGCCGACACCGTATAGGCTCCGGTGAGATCGGGCCGGCTCCCGAGGGTCGTCAGAGCGGCCTCGAGCTTGCCCCTGGCAAGGCGTTGCACCAGCATGCGCGCCGCTTCGCCGCGCCTGGGCGTTTCGTCGATATCGGTGGGCAGCAGCGCATCCGGCTCGCAGCCTGCCTGCTCGAGCAGGGCATGACGGCGCGGGCTGGCGGAAGCGAGCACGAGCTTGGGACGTTCAGTCATGACAGGCGCAATAGCAGGATTCGTCACGTTTGGACCAGAGACGGCTGAGAAATAGCGACGGCGCCTTTGGATCGCGACCTGTCTTCCCGGAGCGAGCGGCCTTCGACAAGCATCGGCGGCCAGCAAAAAGTTCCGTAGGGAACACAAGGTTGCGTCGCAACTATATTAGATCGCCCGAGATCTATAAGTGCCGTGCTATGTATTTCATCGCGAGGGGCAGAGGATAATTTGCGCGGCGTGCAACATGCCCGAATGACCTCTGATGATTTCGATTGAATCGGCAATGGGGAAGGGGCTGGCATGCAGCATAAAGGTTATATCGCTTTGGCGGCGGCAGGTATTGCTTTGCTTGGGATCGGGAGCGCCAGAAGCGAGGTCATCGGCCGTTACGACCTGGGGCAATGGGTGATCGAAGCCAATGCGAACAACGGCCGTTTCGAATATTGCGCCTCTACCGGCCGATATTCCCGGGGCGCGGCGGTGTACTTCCTGCTGACGCGTGAGGCGGCCTGGGGCATGGTCATCGAGAATCCCAACTGGAACTGGGTCAGGGATTCGCGGGGCGATGTGACCTATTGGGTCGACAATTACCGCTCGCGTGCCGGCGGCGCCAAAGCAACGGCGCCGACCCGGCTCCTGATTCCGCTGGCCGATTCCACGCAGCTCTTCCAGGAGATCCGGGCCGGCCGGGTTCTCTATTTCCAGCCGCGCGGCAACAAGCCCTTCTCGGTCACCTTGAACGGTACGTCGTCGGCCTTGAGCGCGCTGATGCAGTGCGTGGCGCGCTACCGCTAGGGCAAAGTGCGTTTGCACGGAAACGCCATTTCGCTCCAACTCTTTGGACGCAGCACCTTGGTGTCGGCGCGCCTTCGCAAGGCAAGGCCGGCGGCGAGGATTGTCGCCGCCGCTTCGCCTATTGCCCCTCGGGATAATCGGCGCCCTTGGTCACCTCTTCCCAGGCATCGAAATTCTGGGTGAGCTGGGCGATCTTGGTGCGTGCACCTTCGAGCGCGATCTTGCCGAGCAGCAGGCGCAGCGGCGGGTTGTCGGCTTCGACGGCCTTGACGATCGCCTGGGCGGCGCGCACGGGATCGCCGGGCTGCTGGCCGCTATAGCCGCGGATCTGGCTTTGGCGCGCACCGGACGTCTCGCGATAGGCGTCGATGGTCTGCGGCGCCTCGTTGGCCGAGCGTCCGGCCCAGTCGGTCCTGAACGGGCCCGGCTCCACGATCAGCACCTTGAGGCCCAGCGGTGCGACCTCCTGGGAAAGCGCTTCCGACAGGGCCTCCACCGCGAATTTGGTGGCGGTGTAGAAGCTGACGGAGGGCGCCGCCCGAAGCCCGCCGAGCGAGGAGATGTTGACGATGGTGCCCGAGCGCTGCTGGCGCATCAGCGGCAGCGCCGCACGCGTCATGGCCGTCAGGCCCCAGACATTGATGTCGAACATCTTGTGGACTTCGGCCATGTCGCTTTCCTCGAACGAGCCGAAATAGCCGATGCCGGCATTGTTCACGAGGACGTCGATGCGTCCGAACCGCTCCTGCGCGACAGCGATGGCGGCATCGATGTCCGCCTGCTTCGTCACGTCGAGCTTGAGCACCAGTGCCGTATCGCCGAACTCCATGACGAAGTCCTCGAGTTGCGCCGGATTCCTCGCCGTGACCACGGTGGGATAGCCCAGCGAAAGCGTATGGCGCGCCAGTTCCCGGCCGAAGCCGGTGGAGCAGCCGGTGATGAACCAGACGGGCTTTGCAATTTCTGACATGACAATCTCTATAGGAGGGCAAAGGTGAGGCATCTTACATAAAAGCTGGGCCTCGTCTCAATAACCCGGGTAAAATCGAATAGGCCGTATAGCTCAGCTGATGAATAGCCGGCTCTTCATTGTATTTTCAGCCCGCTAACCTGATCTCCCGCTTTTCGGCATGGGCGCGGCTGGCCGCTTCGAGACAGGCGATCAGGTGGCGCGCATAGGCTCCATCGACGGGAACCGGCGCGTTTGCCTCGATGGCGGCTGCCATGGCCCGCCACTCGGCCTCGACGGCACGCTGCATCCAGTCCGGATCGGCGGAATGGGCGATCGGGCTCCAGCTGCCGCCGCGCCCGATCGCGACGCCGTTGTCGAAATCGATCCGCAGCGTGCCGCCTTCGCAGACGAGGTCCATGGCGAAGCTCACGGCGCCGTCGCGATAGCCGATGCTGGCGACCTGGCCGATGCGCCCGTCCGTGAAGCGCAGCAGCATCAAGGCGCTGTCATCGGCTTCCTGCCGGTGGAACCAGGTGCCGGAGAGGGCGCTCACCCCGGCGACCTCGCCGTCCATCAGCCAGACCAGGCGGTCGAGAGCGTGGATGCCGGCCGTCATCAGCATGCCGCCGCCGGTCGCATGGGAGAGGTGCCAGGGGCGGCGATTGGCTTCCATCCACAATTTGATCATCCAGCTCGAGCCGAGCACCGGCCGGCCGAGCGTGCCGCTGTCGAGGATTTCCTTGGCGACGAGGCAGGGGCGGGCGAAATGCATGACATGGCCGACCATCAGCCGGATATCGGCCTCGGCTGAGGCGGCATTGATGGCGTCACATTCGGCCGGCGTCGGTGCCATCGGCTTTTCCAGCAGGATATGCTTGCCGGCCCGCGCCGCCGCCACGGCCATTTCGGCGTGGAGGTGATGGGGCGTGGCGATCACGACTGCATCCACGGCGGGATCGTCGAGCACGGCGCGCCAATCGGTATGGGCGTTGCCGCCATGCTCGCGCGCGAAAGCCCGGGCTGCTGCGGCATCCTCCCGGCAGATGGCTGCGACACGCAGGCCCCCGGTTGCGGCAATCGCCCTGGCGTGCACCGCGCCGAAATGGCCGGCCCCGATGATGCCGATGCCGATCATGCCGCCGTCCTCCGATAGGCCTCGTCGATCAGCGTCATGGCCCGCCAATAGTCCTCGATGCCGACGAGCGGGGGTTGGCCACGGGCCAGCCGGGCCAGCGTGTCCGCCATAAAGGCCTTGTAGCGCTCGCCGGGCGGCAAGGGCGGCTCCTCCTGCGTGGCCGCGTCGTCGAGCGTCGTGATGCGGCAATGGTTTCCGCGGTCGACGAGATAGGCGTTCGCGCTGGAAATGCGCCATTCGAAGTCACCGCCCGGCGCCATCGAGGCGTAGGTATAGCCGGCCTCCACGGTGACGATCAGCCCCCGTTTATTGCGCAGGACCAGGACGGCGTAGTCCTCGACGGCCTCGCCATGAAGACGGCCGAGGGAGGCGGAAACCAGTTCCAGCCCGTTGTCGCCTGCCAGGGCCAGCGCGGCATCGACGCCATGGATGCCGAGATTGCGCAGGGCGCCGCCGCCGCTGGTCTGCGGTGCCAGCAGCCAGGGCACGCCGTCGATCCGGTAGCGCTCCGGCGGGCCGTTCACGATGCGGAACTGGGCGTGAGAAAGCCCGCCGAGCCGGCCGGCGGCGGCCAGCTCGGCGATGCGCGACCAGATCGGGCTGCAGCGATTGGGAAGCGGCACGGCGATGAAGGCACCCCGCCGGCCGCGTTCCCTGAGCGGTTCGAGTTCGCCTGCCGTTAGTGCCGCGGGCTTTTCCAGCATCACGGCAAGCCCCGCATCGACAAGCGCGATGGCGCGCTCGACCAGACCCGTTGGCCTGCCCATCAGCACCACCAGGTCCGGCCGGGCCCCGGCCAAGGCCTCGGGAGAGGCGTGGGTCTCGAGGCCGTTTTCCCGGGCAAAGCGCGCCGCGACGTCGGCATCCTCGTCCCACACCCCGGTGATGGTTGCCCCGGCCTGGCGGGCGGCCTCCCGGTGCATGGCCGCATGCCAATGTCCGACGCCTGCCAGGGCGATGCGCATGGCCCTTTCCTCCGCGGTTCAAAGATTGACTTGACAGATATCCTACAAGTCAATCACTATCAAGCCACAGACAATGAGGGCTGGTGGCTGTGGACGTGGCAAGGGCAGGCAAGGTGAAGTCGATCAAGCCGCTCGACCGGCCGCCGCTCCTGCATGTCTCCGTGCAGGAGAGCCTGAAAAGCTATATCGCCGACAACCAGCTCGGGCCCGGCTCGGCGCTGCCGCCGGAGGGGTTCCTCGCCCAGCAATTGGGCGTCAGCCGTAATTCGGTGCGCGAGGCGATCAAGGCGCTGGAGTCGGTCGGTATCCTGGAGACGCGCCGCGGCATCGGCGTCTTCGTAAAGGCTTTCTCCTTCGCGCCGCTGCTCGACAATCTCGCTTATGGCCTGGGCGGGGCCCTGCGCGAGGTCGAGGAGGTGCTCGAGATCCGCCGCGTGCTCGAGGTCGGCCTGATTGCCAAGACGGTCGCGCTGATCGGCGAGGACGACATCGAGGAATTGCGCCAGACGGTCGAGCAGATGCGGCAGGCCGCCGAGCGCAACCAGAATTTTGCCGCCGAGGATCAGCGTTTCCACAACCTGCTGTTCCGCTGCCAGGACAATCGCATGCTGACCAGCTTGATCGATGTGTTCTGGCTCGCCTTCTACAAGGCATCGGATTTCGTCAACCTGGCCAATATCGATCCGATGGCCACCTGGCAGGACCATTACGACATCTATGCCGCCGTGGCGGCGCGGGACGTCGAGGCCGCTCGCAGCCGGCTCGATCAGCATTATGACGGCATCGCCCGCCTGCTTGCGACCAGGAAGACAGCGCCGACGCCCGACTGAGAGGCCTGCGGCACGACCAGACAAGAAGAGACGAGGGGAGAAATCATGGCACTGAGGAAGATCGCGCTCGCGCTTTTGGCCGCGACGATCATGGCACTACCCACCACCAAGCCAGCCCGGGCTGCGGATGGCACGGCGATAACCGGGGCCTTCGATGTCGGTCCGGGTGGGTTCCAGGGCAATTTCAACCCGCTGGCTGCCACCGGCGGCTTCACCTGGCTCAATCTCTATTTCGAGCCTCTGGTGATCTATGACGGCAAGCTGGAGAAGATCGAAGGAGCGCTCGCCACCAAGTTCGAGGTCAGCGCCGACCGGCTCTCCTACAGCTTCACCCTGGCCGACACCAAATGGCATGACGGCCAGCCTTTCACCTCGGCTGATGTGAAATTCACCATCGAGACCGCCAAGAACGGCGCCACCGGTTCGGTTTTCGCCGCCCGCCTCAGCGCGATCAAGGCGGTCGAGACTCCCGACGCCCATACGGTGGTCCTGAGGCTGTCGGCCCCGAATGCCGGCCTGCTCGACACGCTGACCCAGCTGATGATGCTGCCTCAGCACGCGCTGAAGGATATTGCGGCGGAGACGCTTGCCAAGAACCCCTGGTGGTCGAAGACGCCAATCGGCACCGGCCCCTACAAGTTCTCGCGCTATGTCACCGACCAATATGTCGAGCTCGCCGCCAATGACGAGTATCGCGGCGGCAAGCCGGTGACGGGGCGCATCATCAATCGCTACTTCGCCAACACGGCCGCGGCCGTGGCAGCCCTGCGCGCCGGGGAGATCAGCTTCAGCTATGTGGAGGCCGATGACGCCGCCTCCTTCAAGGGCAACGATGCCTATCGCGTCATCGACGGCAATTCCTTCGTGGTCAATTATCTCGGCTTCAACCAGGAAGCGCCCCTGTGGAAGGACCTCAAGGTGCGCCAGGCCGTGATGCACGCCATCAATCGCGACGCGATCGTCCAGAGTCTCTATGGCGGGGCTGCCAAAACAGCCAATTGCGGCTATGTCGCCGACCGGCTGCAGCCCGCCGGCCTCGATCCCTATGCCTATGATCCCGAAAAGGCCAAGCAATTGTTAGCCGAGGCGGGCTGGGACAAGATCAATGGCGACAAGCCGATCACCCTGCTGACCTATTATAACACGCCGCAGGCCACCAATGTGCTCGCCGCCGTGCAGGCCATGCTGTCCCAGGTCGGCATCAACGTGGTGCCGCGCGCCGTCGATACGCCGACCTATAACGGCACCATCTATGCCCAGAAGCCGGACTGGAAACAGTTCCCGCTCGTCTATGCCGGCCTGCGCAACGGCCCGGATCCCGGCGGCCTCAACATGGGCCTCAACGAGAAGCAGATTCCGCCGCAGGGCGCCAATTTCCTGCGCATCAGGATGCCGTCGGTGACGCAGGCCTTCGACGCGGCGCTGAACGAATCCGACGACGCCAGGCAGGCCGAGCGCTACCAGGCCGTCTGCAAGGCGATGAATGCCGACCTGCCTTGGGCGACGCTCTGGGTCGCCAATCGCTATGGCGTTGCGTCGAGCAAGCTGAAGAACTTCGTGTGGCTGCCGGCTCCCGGCGGCGGCCCCTATGCGGCTCATCCGGAAAAATGGGCGGTGGAATAGAGCGCAATCAGCCTTCTTCCCTGGCGGGAGAAGGTGCCTCGAAGGGGCGGATGAGGGGAGAAACGCGACTTGGCAAGCCATCTGCCTGCACCCCTCATCCGTCATTGCTTCGCAATGCCACCTTCTCCCGCAAGGGGAGAAGGTTAGTCGCGCCTGTCTGACCTCGCCCACCCCGAACCCCGCCCCCCACGAGGAACGCCATGCTGCGCTACTACCTCAACCGCCTGCTGGTCGGGGCCGCCATGCTCGTCGCCCTGAGTCTGCTGGTCTTCGTGCTGCTGCGCCTGGCACCGGGCGACCCGATCGACGCCTATATCAATCCGAATGTCGCGATGTCGCAGGAGGACATGGCGGCGGTGCGCAGCCGGCTCGGCCTCGACCAGCCCTTGCCGGTGCAATATGCCGCCTGGCTCGCCAGCGCGGCTAGGGGTGACCTCGGCTTCTCGCTGCAGCGCAACGGTGACACCGTGCTCGGCCTCATCGGCGAGCGTATCGGGCCGACCCTGCTGCTGATGGGGGCCGGGCTGGCGATCGCCATCGTCATCGGCATCGCAACGGGCATTCTCGGCGCGGTCAGGCGCAACTCGCCGACGGATGTGGGCCTGTCGATCGCCGCCTTCTTCGGCATCTCCAGTCCCGCCTTCCTGACGGCCCTGGTCGGTCTCTACGTCTTCTCGGTGCTGCTGCGCTGGGCGCCGTCGGGCGGCATGCTCACCCCGGGCGCTCCCTTCTCGGTGACGGACCTGCTGCGTCACCTCATCCTTCCGGCTCTCCTGCTCTCGATCGGACATGCCGCCTTGATCATGCGCTATATGCGGGCCTCGCTGCTGGAGGTGCTCAACCAGGACTATGTGCGCACGGCCCGGGCCAAGGGCGTCAAGGAGTTCTGGGTCATCGTCAAGCATGCGCTGCGCAACGCCCTGCTGCCGGTGGTCACGCTGATCGGTTCCACTATCGGCATCGCCGTGGGCGGCGCCATCTTCCTGGAGAGCGTGTTCAACTGGCCGGGCATGGGGTTGTTGCTCGTCAACGCGGTGTCGACGCGCGACTATCCGGTGATCATGGGGGCGACCCTGGTGGTGGGGGCCTGCGTCATCGTCGTCAACATCCTCACCGATGTCGCTTATGCGGCCGTCGATCCGCGCATCAAGGTTGGCTGAGATGGCGGTTTCGACACAGCTCCGGTCTCGTGGCAATGGCCCGCTCGCTCGGGCTATGAGACGCTTTGCCGCCAATAACGTCACATTGGCGGGCCTCGCCATCCTGCTGGTCATGCTGGCCCTGGTGGTCTTCCACCCCTGGCTGCTGCGCTACAAGCCCAACGACATCGACCTCCTGGCCATCAACAAGGGGCCCAGCGCCGCCCATTGGTTCGGCACGGATGGTGTCGGACGTGACATACTGGCGCGCGTCCTGCGCGGCGGCCGCATCTCCCTGCTGGTGGCAGGCAGTTCCGTGGTGATCTCGCTGGTCATCGGCTATGTCGTCGGTGCGCTCGCCGCCCTGGCGGGGCGGATCGCCGATGCGGTGATCATGCGCCTGGTCGATCTCGCCATGACGCTGCCGCCGGTGATCCTGCTCCTGGTGATCGCCTCGATCACCGGCGCGGGCGTCCTCTCCACCATCGCGGTGATCTCGCTGCTGTCCTGGCCGGTGCTGGCGCGCATGGTGCGGGCGCGGCTGATGGAACTGCGCGAGCGCGATTTCGTCATCGCCGCGCGCGGCATGGGCGCCTCGCTCGGCCACCTGCTCTGGCGCCATGGCCTGCCCAATACCATCGACATTCTTGTGGTCTATGCCGCCCTGCAATTCGCGGCCGCCATCCTGCTCGAAGCGGGCCTGTCCTTCCTCGGGCTCGGTATCCCGGCGCCGGAAGCGAGCTGGGGCAACATGCTGAACGCGGCCCGCAGCACCGTCGTGCTGGAGCAATATCCCTGGCAATGGCTGTTTGCCGGCGGCGCTCTCGTCCTCACGGTGCTCGCCATCAATTTCGTCGGCGACGGCCTGCGCGATGCCTTCGATCCCCGTTCCGAACTCAACTGATTTCAACAAAAGGTCTGCCATGTCCTCCGCATCTCCCCTGTTCCATGGCGTCGTGCCGCCGGTCGTCACGCCTCTGACCGCAAGCCTCGAAGTGGACTATCCCTCCTTCGCGCGGGTGATCGAGCATCTGATCGCGGGCGGCGTGCATGCGCTTTTCGTGCTGGGCTCGACCAGCGAGGTCGTCTTCCACGACGAGGCCACGCGTCGGAAGGTGCTGGAATTCGCGATCGACAGGGTCAATGGCCGGGTGCCGGTCCTGGCCGGCGTCGTCGATCCCACCACCGATCGCGTCATCGCCCACGCCAGGACGGCGCAGTCGGTCGGGGCGAGCGCCGTGGTCGCCACCGCGCCCTTTTATGCCCGCACCAGCGCCCCCGAGGTGATCGATCACTTCCGCACCCTGCGCGAGGCCATCGACGTGCCCGTGGTCGCCTATGACATCCCGGTCTGCGTGCATTTCAAGCTCGACCGCCACACCGTGGTGACGCTGGCCCGCGAGGGCAGCATCGTCGGCCTGAAGGATTCCAGCGGCGACGACGGCAATTTCCGCTATGCCCTGATGGATCTCGCCGACCGCCCCGAGATCATGATGATGACCGGCTCGGAAATCGTCTGCGACAATGCCCTGCTGATGGGGGCCCACGGCATCGTGCCCGGCCTCGCCAATGTCGATCCCGCCGGCTATGTCCGGCTCTATGACCTCTGCCGCAAGGGCGACTGGACTGGCGCACGCCGGGAACAAGAGCGCCTGTGCCGCCTGTTCGAGATGGTCTGGGTCGCCGCGCCGCGCGTCAGCGCCGGCTCGGCCGGCGTCGGTGCCTTCAAGACGGCGATGCGCCGGCTCGGGATCATCGAGACCAATGAGATGGCGCGTCCCCAGCGGGCGCTGAACGACGCCGAAGCGGCCGCGATCGAGACGATCCTGCGCCAGACCGGCCTGTTGGCCTGAGCATGGCCATGGCCGCGCAGCCGATCCTCGCCATCGAAGGGCTGAACACGGTGTTCCGCGTCAGCGGGCGCGAAGTGCCGGCGGTGTCGGAACTCGATCTCGCCATCGGCGTCGGCGAAACACTGGCGCTGGTGGGCGAGTCCGGCTCCGGCAAGTCGGTGACTGGCCAGTCCATCATGGGTTTGCTGCCGGGCAGGATCGCGCGGGTGGCAGGCGGAAGCATAAGGTTCCGGGGCAGGAGCGGCGCCCTGCGCGATCTCACGACGCTCGATGCCGAGGAGCGCCGGCGCATCCGCGGCAACGAGATCAGCATGATCTTCCAGGAGCCTATGACCAGCCTCAACCCGGTCTATACCATCGGGGACCAGATCGCCGAGCCCCTCCGCGTGCACAAGGGCCAGCCCCGCAAGGCGGCCATGGCCGCGGCCGTGGCGCTGCTCGACAAGGTGGGCATCCCCGATCCCGCCCGCAGGGCCGGGCAATATCCACACGAACTCTCCGGCGGCATGCGCCAGCGCGCCACCATCGCGATGGCGCTCGCCTGCGATCCGGTGCTGCTGTTCGCCGACGAGCCGACCACGGCGCTCGACGTCACCATCCAGGCCCAGATCCTCGACCTCCTGCGGCGCCTGCAGGCGGAGAACGGCATGGGCGTGCTGTTTGTCACCCACAATCTCGGCGTGGTCGCCGAGATCGCCCACCGCGTTGCCGTGATGTATGCCGGCCGCATTGTCGAGCAGGGCCCTGTCCGCGAGGTCTTCCGGCGTCCGCGGCATCCCTACACCAAGGGCTTGCTGGCCTCGGTGCCGCGGCTCGGCGAGGCGACCCGGCTCAAGAAGGCCGGCGGGCGCCTCGCCGCCATTTCCGGTGCCGTGCCCAGCCTCGCCGCCATGCCGCAGGGCTGCGCCTTCGCCTCCCGCTGCTCTCTGGCCCAGCCGGCCTGCCGACGAGTCATGCCCGCTCTGGCGGAAATCGGGCCGGGGCATGCCAGCCGCTGCATCCGTTCGCAGGAGTTGTGAGATGGAGACGTCCCCTTCCGGCTCGCCGCTGCTTCAGGTACGCGGCCTCGCCAAGCAGTATGGCGGCGGTTTCGGCCGCGCCGCGCCCGTCCGGGTGCTCGACGACATTTCCTTCGAGGTGAAGCGCGGCGAGGTCGTCGGGCTGGCCGGTGAGTCCGGCTCGGGCAAGACGACGATCGGGCGCTCGATCCTGCGGCTGATCGAGCCGAGCGCCGGCGAAATCCTGTTCGACGGCAGCGACATCGCCCGCCTGTCGGCCGGGGATCTGCGCCGCCAGCGCCGGCGCATGCAATATATCTTCCAGGACCCCTTCGCCAGCCTGTCGCCGCGCATGACCATCGGCGAGATCCTGAGCGAAGGGCTCGCCATCCAGGCGATCGGCACGCGCCGCGAACGCCTCGACAAGGCCCGCGCCGCCCTCCAAGCCGTCGAACTGCCGCCCGACGCCGTCGACCGCTACGCCCACGAATTCTCCGGCGGCCAGCGCCAGCGCATCGGCATTGCCAGGGCGCTGATCCTGCAGCCGGACCTGATCGTCGCCGACGAGCCGGTCTCGGCCCTCGACGTCTCGATCCAGGCGCAGATCGTCAATCTTTTGCGTGACCTCCAGGCCCGCCTCGGCCTGACCATGCTGTTCATCTCGCATGATCTTGCCGTGGTCGAGTTCATCGCCGACCGCGTCATCGTGCTCTATCTCGGCCGCATCATGGAGATCGCCCCTTGCGACCGGCTCTACGAGGCGCCCAAGCATCCTTATACCAGGGCGCTGCTCTCGGCGATCCCCGAGCCGGACCCCGACCGGCCGCGCGAGCGCCAGATCCTGAAAGGCGATATTCCCTCGGTGGCCAGTCCGCCCTCGGGCTGCGTCTTTCGCACCCGCTGCCCGCATGCGATCGAAGCCTGTGCCCGCGAAGTTCCCAGGCTCGAGGAAGTCGAGCCGGGCCATTTCAAGGCCTGTATCCGACAGGACATCAGCGCATGACCCTTCGCGGCAACTGGGCAACGCTGCTGCTGCCGATCGCAGCCGACGATGCCATCGATTCCGGTCGCCTCGGCGAGGAGATCGACATCCTGATCGCTGCTGGCGTCGACGGCATCTACTCCAACGGCACGGCCGGCGAATTCCACAACCAGACCGAAACCGAATATGAGGCGATCCAGGCTCTGCTGGCCGAAAAATGCCGGGCGGCCGGCATGCCCTTCGTGATCGGCGCCTGCCAGGGAGATCCCCGCCAGTCGCTTGAGCGGGTGCGGCGGGCGGCCGGACTGCAGCCCGCGGCCATCCAGGTCATCCTGCCGGACTGGTGGCCGGTGACCGACGAGGAGGCGATCGATTTCCTGGCGATGATGGCGGAAGCGGCACGCGAGTTGCCGCTGGTGCTCTACAATCCGCCGCATGCCAAGAGGGTGTTGCCGCCGGAGGTGCTCGGCCGGCTCACGCAAGCGGTCCCGTCTGTCAAGGCCATCAAGCTCGCCGATGGCGACGAGGCCTGGTACGTGGCCGCGCGCCGGTATCTTGCAGGCATCGCGCTTTTCGTTCCCGGCCATCACCTCGCCACCGGCCTCAAGGCGGGCGTGGCGGCCGGCGCCTTTTCCAATGTCGCCTGCCTCAGCCCCCGCGGCGCCCAGGCCTGGGCGGATAGCATGGCCGATGACATCGGGACCGCGCTCGATCTGGAGCACCGCATCTGCCGCTTCATGGACGAGCATATCGTGCCGTTCCGGCGCGATCACGGCTATTCCAACGCCGCGCTGGACAAGCTCCTGGCCGCGATCGGGGCCTGGGGCCCCGTCGGTCCACGCTTGAGGCGCCCCTATCGCTGGATCCCGCAGAGCGAGGCGGAGAAGCTGAAGCCGGTCGCCAGAGCCCTTATGCCGGAACTGTTCGAAGCGTAACTTCCTGGGGGAGGGCCGGATGTCTCGGTCAGCCGCCAACATTTGCTGGGACTAGCGCGGGATTGGAGGGTCGATCTCCAGATCGACCATCTTGGAAACGTAGCGTTTGCGAGGAAGAAAGATGCCGATCTGGAGATCGGCACCCCTATCTAGCTCAGCTTCTTCTCCAGCTCCGCATAGAGCGCGCTCTGCGGCTCGAAGACGAAATCGAGGCTGGTCACCGCGATCGAAGCGGCGCCCTGCGCCGTCAGCCAGGCAGCGAAGTCGAACACCTGTCCGGCCGGGACCAGGAAGGTAAGGGGCTGGCCCTGCGCCGGCAGGCCGAACGGGGCGCTGGCGCCGAACAGGCCGGCGGCATCCTGCAGATGCTGCTGGTTGACGCCGCGCAGGATGCAGCGGATTTCGCGCTGGGCACTGCCCTTTGCCTTGGCGGCAAGGCGGCCGAGCATGGCTGCCGCGCCGGCGCGGGCACGTTCGTTCCAGTCGGCACCGAGCGAGGCGACGAGATTGGCCTGGCTCTTCAGCATGATGCCGTCCTCGATCACCTTCAGTGCGTTGGCGGTGAGGGTCGAGCCCGTGGTGGTGATGTCGACGATGAGATCGGCCGCCCCGGAGGCCGGTGCGCCTTCGGTGGCGCCCAGGCTCTCGACGATCAGATAATCGGCGACCCCATGGGCCGAGAAGAAGGCGCGGGTCAAATTGATATATTTGGTCGCGACCTTGAGGCGGCGGCCATGGCGCTGGCGAAAGCTTGCAGCGACATCCTCGATGTCGGCCATGGAGCGCACGTCGATCCAGGCCTGCGGCACCGCGACCACGACATTGGCCTGGCCGAAGCCGAGCGGCTGCAGCAGGGTGACCCGCTCATCGGCGCGCGCAATGTTCTCGCGCACCAGATCCTCGCCGGTGACGCCGAAATGGATGGCGCCCGAGGCGAGCTGGCCGGCGATCTCGGAAGCCGAGAGGAACAGCACCTCCACATCGTCCATACCGGGCACGGAGCCGCGATAGTCGCGCGCGCCGCGTTCCTGCACGAAGCGGATGCCGGCACGCTCGAAGAAGGCCGTGCAGTTTTCCTGCAGCCGGCCCTTGGACGGGATGCCCAGAAGCAGCGGGGAGGGAGAGGGATTGGTCATCATGCGTCTCCGCCGAACCGGTCGAGCCAGATCGAGCAACCCACGGCCGGCACGGCCTCGGCGGCGCCGAGCTGGGCCATCAGCTGGTCGTAGCGTCCGCCGCCGACGCGGGCGGCAGCTTCCGGCTCGGCCGGATCGGTCAGCTCGAAGACGAAGCCGGTATAGTAATCGAGGCGCCGGCCGAAGCCGGTGGCGAACTTGATCGCGCCGACATCGATGTCACGGGCGGCGAAGAAGCCGGTGCGTTCGTCGAAGGCATCGAGCGCCGCGTTGAGATCGAGCCTGGCTTCGCCGGCAATGGCGCGCAATTCGGCGCTGGCACCGTCGGGATCGCCGCTGACGGCAAAGATCCGCCGGGTGATCGCCACCTTGTCGGCATCGACGCCGAGACCTGAGGACAGCGCCGCCTGTTCCAGGAACCGGTCGGCGATCTCATCGACGCTGCGTCCGCCGATCGGCTGGATGCCGGCGATCGACAGGAGATCGGCGACCGCGGCGCGGGCCGATCCCGGGTCCGAGCCTTCGAGGGCCGCGAGGAAGCCGGCATAGGCGGCGGCGCCGTTCTTGGGGGCGGCACTGCCGAGGCGGGCAAGATCCTCGTCGAGATCCTTGGAGCGCCTGAGGTCGCTGGTCAGGCGGCGGCGCCAGACCGGCGGCAAATCCAGCGCATCGAGCATGGCGGTGACGATGCCGGCATCGCCCATGCGGATGTCCGGCTGGGCAAGGCCGAGATCCCCGGCCGCCTCCAGGGCGATGGCCAGCATCTCGGCATCGGCGGCCGGCTTGTCGTTGCGGCCGAAATTCTCGAAGCCGGCCTGCAGGAACTCGCTCGGGCCGTCGGTGCGGAAGCGGAAGACCGGTCCGCGATAGGCATAGGCGCCGACCCCGCCGGCCTTCACTGCCTCGAGATGATGCAGCGACACCGGAATGGTGAAGTCTGGCCTGAGGCAGAATTCCCGTCCCTCGGCATCGGTGGTCAGGAAGGCGCGGCGGCGCATGTCCTCGCCGAGGAGATCGAGGAACAGGCCCGCCGGCTGCAGGATCGGCGGGTCGACCAGCTGATAGCCCGAGCGCGAGGCAAGCGCGTCGAAGGCTTCATAGGCGGGATGGGGCATGCCGGCGGTCCATGGTGAGTGTCGGGGTCTTCTAGCAGGGCAGGGCCCGGGGTGCGACTGGAAAGGGCAAACGAGGTTTATGTCGCGGGTGCGCGGACGTCTCGTCCGCTCTTGGAAACGGAGCAATGCAGAAAGGAAGAGCGGACGAGACGTCCGCGCACCCGGGAACTACCCCAGCATCTCCTTCACGACCTTCACCAGCTCCGCCCGCGGCACCTGGCGCTGGGCGACCCTCGCCTCGCGCCATTCGGTGTTGCCTTCGATGGCCTTGGCCATTTCGGCGCCGAGTGCCAGGTCCTTGAGCTGGACCTCGCCCTTCTCGGCCTCGTCCGAGCCCTGGATCACCGCGATCGGCGCCTTGCGGCGGTCGGCATATTTGAGCTGGGCCTTCATGCCGGAACCGCCGAGATAAACCTCGGCGCGGATGCCGGCCTGGCGCAATTCGCTGGCCATCGCCTGATAGTCGGCGAGGCGCGCCTGATCCATCACGCAGACCACGACGGGCCCGGCGACACCGGCGGTGTCGACGCGGCCGAGGGCGGTCAGGGCGGAGAGCAGCCGCGAGACGCCGATGGAAAAGCCCGTCGCCGGCACGGGCTCGCCGCGGAAGCGGGCGACGAGACCGTCATAGCGCCCGCCGCCGGCGACCGAGCCGAAGCGCACCGGCCGGCCCTGCTCGTCCTTCACCTCAAAGGTCAGCTCCACCTCGTAGACGGGGCCGGTGTAATATTCGAGTCCGCGCACGATCGAGGTATCGATCAGGATGCGGTCGGTGCCGTAGCCGGATTTTTCGACCAGTTCGGCGATGCGCGCGAGCTCCTCGACTCCCTCGCTGCCGGCGGGCGAGCCCGACACCAATGGGCGGATGCGCGCAAGCGTGTCGGCATTGGAGCCGCTCTGCCCCGCCACATAATCGAGAATGGTCTGCGCCTGGCTGTCGTCGAGGCCGGCACCTTTGGTGAAATCGCCGGATTCGTCCTTGCGGCCCGCTCCGAGCAGGGCCCTGACGCCCTCCAGGCCCAGCCGGTCGAACTTGTCTATGGCGCGCAGCACCGTGAGGCGGCGGCCGGCGTTCTCGTCACCCGCCAGGCCGATCGCCTCCATGATGCCGTCGAGCACCTTGCGGTTGTTGACGCGCACCACATAGGAGCCGCGGGGAATGCCGAGCTTTTCCATGGTGTCGGCAGCCATCATGCAGATCTCGGCATCGGCGGCGACGGAGGCTGAACCCACGGTATCGGCGTCGAACTGCATGAACTGGCGGAAGCGGCCGGGGCCGGGCTTCTCGTTGCGGAAGACGTAGCCGGCCCGGTAGCTGCGATAGGGCTTGGGCAGGGCGTCGAAATTCTCGGCGACGTAGCGGGCGAGCGGCGCCGTCAAATCATAGCGCAGCGACAGCCACTGCTCGTCATCGTCCTGGAAGGAGAACACGCCCTCATTGGGGCGGTCCTGGTCGGGCAGGAACTTGCCGAGCGCGTCGGTATATTCGACGAAGGGCGTCTCGACCGGGTCGAAGCCGTAGCGCTCATAGACTTCCTGGATCACGGAAACCATCGCGCGGGTTGCCGCGATCTCTCCGGCATTGCGGTCGACGAAACCGCGTGCCTGCCTTGCCTTCAATTTCTGCTTCTTCTCGCCCGACATCGTTGCAAACCTTCAAAATTCTTGCCGCTGTTTAGGCAGCAAAACCGGCCGGGGCAAGTTTTGGCACAAGAATAATCGCTGCGATCTCGAATCCGCGAGCCGAGCTCTCCGATTGCAGCCGCGCCCCCGGGCATGTCGCCCGAAAGGCTTTGATCGAATGGCTCATCGCGGTTCCGGTGACGGACGACCGCCCCTCGGACGGCAGAAGAATGGCTCAGCGGCGCCGTGTGACGATACGCACGACATAGATGAACACGACAAGAAACGCGATCAGGATGAGCCAATGTGTGATTGCAAACCCGCCCACGATGACCTCCAGGTTCTGAAAGCCTGAAAGGTAACAGGCACGGCGCCGAAACGACAGCCCGTTGCCACCATCCTGGCCATTGGGCGAGACAGCTCCTATTTTTGTCATTATTGTTCTGTTTTTAAGCAATTTGGATTAAATCTTCGGCCGGGTCGATACAGATGCTCTCGGCCGACCTCCCGGAACTAAGAACATAATTGCCATTTATGTGGTTTACATGACTTCATTTTCGCGAATTTTTGCTAAGAAGATACTAGAGATTGCTCTTGTCGCAGCGATCCTGAGTATTCCAGATGTAATATTTTCTTGTCTTGGATGGGATATTTCGCCGTTCAGAACGAAGGAATATTTTGTAACATTATTGTCATTTTCAGTGCTCTTCGCCTTGTCGGCGGGGACCTGGTTCAGAATACTCATCGTCGTCCTGGTGTTCTTGAATCAGGCCATCTGGCTGAGCTCGCTCGTATATTTCGGAGCGCCCCTCACGCCCGAGCAGGTCAGGCTGTTTTTCAGTGATACGGCCGATTCCGTTTCGACCGGCTTGCAGGTCCAGAGCGAGTTCCTGCTGCCGATGCTCCTGGCGCTGGCGACGGCTGTCCTGCTCGTGGCACTCTCGCTGATCCGCCCCCTGCGGAGCGGGAGATCCTGGGCATTCTCCCTCCTGCTCGTGGTGGCGCTCGGTGGCGTCGCCGCTCGTTGGGAATTGCACAAATTGCCGAGCGTGGTGCAGGCCAATGCCTATTCGGCTTCCTTCATCTCCAGCGCCAATGCCGGCGTGCTGGCCTATCGCGCCAGCCGGGCACCCGCGCCGCCGGCTTCCCTCAATGGGTTGGCCGATCATATCTTCGACAAGGCCGATATACCGGAGGGCCGGGCGACCGTCGTGTTCGTGATGGGCGAATCCATCAATCCGGTGCGGATGTCGCTGTTTGGCGCGGCACGGCAGACCACGCCGCGGCTCGATCACCTGTTCAGGGAACCGCCGGCGGGATGGCGGATGTTCGCCAAGATCGGCTTTTCCGGCGGCGTGGCTACGCTTGCCAGCGTTCCCTCCGCGCTCAGGCTCGTCTATTTCCCCAATTTGGCCGAGCGGCAGCCGGTGAATATTTTCGACATCGCCAAGGATGGTGATTTCGCCAGCTACTACTATTCGGCCCAGGCCATCCACACCATGCAGATCGCCGGCGGAGCCCGGCATGCCCTGCAGTCCAAGACGGTGGAGACCTATGACGAGACGGCCGAAAAATCGGCCGAGGAGTCGCTTGCCGACGACGTCAAGGACGTGCCTGCGGCGGAGCGGCGCTTCATCTATGTCCATCAGCGCGCCGATCACGAGCCTTATCTCGACAATTGCAAGAAATATGCGGGCGAGTTCCAGGTGTTCACGTCACCTGACGGCAGCGCCGACGAAGCCCGGCGCGCACGCTACGACACCGGCCTGCAGTGCTGGGACCGCAGCACCAGCGACATCATCGCCACCATGCTGGCCGAGAAGGACCCGGTCTATATCTTCGTCACCTCCGACCACAACGAGCTGATGGGCGAGGATGGGTTGTGGGGACACCTGATCCGCCACCTGCGCACGGCGGTGGTGCCGGTGATGCTGATGACCAACAGGCCGGATTCGGCGATCGCCACTGCGTTCCGCCAGCTCGACCGTCCCACCCAGTTCCAGCTCATGCAATTGACGGCCCAGGCGATGGGCAAGACGGTCGCGATCAAGCAATATGATCCGTCGGTCTTCTATGTGAACGGCACCATGCCCTTCGGCCAGGCTAAATATATGAAGGTCGAGCGCCAGCCGGACGATCAGTATCAGATCTCCCATTTTGCCAGCGACGGCTCGCCGGCCGAACCGCCGGAACATCTCTCCTTGAAGGGGGTGCCCAAGGAGCCCGGACATCTGGGCTCCTGAAGGATGTTCCGGAGCGTGGACCGGAAAGTGGATGCCGGCTAACGCCGCAAGCGGAAGAAATCCTGCAGCAAGGTCCGGGCCGCGGTGGCGTGGATGCCGGAATAGACGTCCGGGCGATGGTGGCAGGTGGGGGAAGCGTAGAACTGCACGCCATTCTCCACCGCGCCGCCCTTGGGATCGTCGCAGCCGAAATAGAGGCGCCGGATGCGGGCGAAGGAGATCGCCGCGGCACACATCGGGCAGGGTTCGAGCGTGACATAAAGGTCCGCGCCGACGAGGCGCTCGCTGCCCATCACCTGGGCGGCGGCGCGGATGGCGAGCATTTCCGCATGGGCAGTGGGGTCTTTCAGCGCCAGGGTGCGGTTTCCTTCGCGCGAAAGCACCACTCCGTCCTTGACGACAACCGCGCCGACAGGTACCTCCCCGCGACCTGCGGCAGCATGGGCTTCCTCCAGCGCCAGTTCCATGATCGAGCGCTTCATCTCGTGACATGCCGCCTTTTCTGCTAAAGCGTTTCCCGGTCCCAGTGGGATCGGAAAGACGCCCCTCTTTTCAAGGAGTTTTGGAATACCCGCCGTTACGATGGTAGCTGTGGGCCATTCCAGCAACAATCGATGTCCGACGATAAACGATCTGGCGGCGGCGGCCGCAAGCCCCCAAGCGGGGGCAAGAAGCCATTTGGCCCCAAGAAGACTTCCGCGGGTGCTGGACCTCGTCGGCGTGGCGTGGATGGCGATGCGCCGCCCCGCCGTTCCTTCCGGAACCGTGACGAGGGCGGCGAGACCCGCCGGGAGCGTCCGGCCCGTTCCTTCGCCGAGCGTCAGGACGGCGAGCGTCGCCCGGCGCGTTTCAAGCCGCGCGAGGAGGGGGATTCCGAGGCCCGTCCCGCCCGCCGTCCGTTCCGCGAGCGTGACGGCGGCGAGGAACGCGCCTTCAAGCCCCGTCGCTTCGAGGAGCGCGGCGAGCGCGGGGAAGCACGCCGTCCGTTCCGGTCGCGCGACGAGGGCCCCGAAGGCGGCTTCCGGCCGCGCCGCGATGCCGAGCGCGGGGAGGGCGGTGAGCGCTCCTTCAACCGCAAGCCTCGCCGGGAGGGTGAGGAAGGCGGGCGCTCCTTTGCGCCGCGTCGTTTCGACACGTCCTTCGAGCCCCGCGAGGGAGGCCGCAAAGCCTTCGAACCGCGTTTCGACGATCGCCAGGAGGAGCGGGGGCCGAAGCGCGCCCCGCGTCGCGCCGAGGCCAAGACCAAGGCGGAAGTGGTGGCCAAGCCGGATGCTGAGGCCAAGACCGGCGCCTTTGCCGGGGAGCGTGTGGCCAAGGTGATCGCGCGGGCCGGGCTGGGATCGCGCCGCGATGCCGAGACCTGGATCGAGGAAGGCCGGGTCGCCGTCAATGGCGAGGTGCTGACCAGCGCGGCGCTCAATGTCCAGGTGGACGACAAGATCACCGTCGACGGCAAGCTCCTGCCCCGGCGCGAGCGCACGCGGCTGTGGCTCTACCACAAGCCTCGCGGCCTGGTGACCACGGAAAAGGATCCGGAAGGGCGCCCGACCGTGTTCGAGAACCTCGATCCGTCGCTGCCGCGCGTGATGTCGGTGGGCCGGCTCGACATCAACACCGAAGGCCTGCTGCTGCTCACCAATGACGGCGGCCTGGCGCGCCAGCTCGAATTGCCCAAGACCGGCTGGCTCAGGCGCTATCGCGTGCGGGCCTTCGGTGAGACCGACCAGGTTCAGCTCGACAAATTGTTCGAGGGGCTGACGGTCGATGGCGTCGACTATGGCCGCATCGAAGCGCGTCTCGACAAGGAGCAGGGATCCAACTCCTGGCTGACCCTCGGCTTGCGTGAAGGCAAGAACCGCGAAGTCAAGAACGTGCTGGGTTCCATCGGCCTGGAGGTCAACCGTCTGATCCGCGTGTCCTATGGGCCGTTCCAGCTCGGCGATCTGGCCGAGGGCGCCGTCGAGGAAGTGAAGACCCGTGTTCTGATGGATCAGCTCGGTCCCGAGTTGATTGCCGAGGCTGGCTGCGAGTTCGAAGCGCCGATCCACGAGGCTGCCGGCGATAAGCCGGCCAAGGCTGTGGCCAAGCCCGCAAAGGGCGGTCCGGCGCGCGGGCTTCGTGTCAAGTCGGAGGGAGACGGCAAGGAACGCGTGATGCGCGGCAGCCTGGTCGAGGATCGCCACGGCCGGCGCGTGCTTGTGCAGCGGGTCGCCGATGTGCCCGAGGAAAAGCCGGCCCGGCGCAAGCCGTTTCGTTCCGGCGACCAGGAGGGCGGTGATCGCCCCTTCAAGCCTCGTGCGCCCTTCAGGGATCGTGACGAAGGGGGCGAGCGCCCGCGCAAGCCCTTCCGCGCGCGCGCCGAGGAGGGCGGCGACCGTCCCTTCAAGCCGCGTCCCTCCTTCCGCGACCGCGACGAAGGTGGCGAGCGCCCGCGCAAGCCTTTCCGCGCGCGCGCCGAAGAGGGCGGCGACCGTCCCTTCAAGCCACGTCCCTCCTTCCGCGATCGCGACGAAGGTGGCGAGCGCCCGCGCAAGCCTTTCGGTCCGCGGGACGGAGAGGGGGGTGACCGTCCCTTCAAGCCGCGTCCCACCGCCCGCGATCGCGACGGAGGCAACGAGCGTCCGTCACGGCCGCGCCCCGGCGGCAAGCCGGGTGGTGCGCCGCGCCGGGGCCGTTGACGGCTGATCGATGCGCATCATCGGCGGGCAATTTCGCGGCAAGCAACTGGCCACACCGAAGTCGGATACGATCCGGCCGACTTCGGACCGCCTGCGCGAGACCTTGTTCAACATCCTCGCCCATGGCTATGACGATCCCGTGCGCGATGCGCGGGTGATCGATCTGTTCGCGGGCACGGGCGCGCTTGGTTTCGAGGCCCTGTCGCGCGGAGCGCGCTTTGCCACCTTCGTCGACGAGGGCGCCGAGGCGCGTGGGCTGATCCGCTCCAATATCGAGGCGATGTCCCTGGGCGGACGCACCCGCTTGTTCCGCCGGGATGCCACCAGACTGGGCGTGATCGGGCCGAGCGAGCCCTTCTCGCTGGCGTTCCTCGACCCTCCCTACGGCAGGGGACTGGCATCGCAGGCCCTCGTCAGCCTTGCCGGTGGCGGCTGGCTGACCAAGGGAGCGCTCTGCGTGGTCGAGGAGGCGACGGACGCGCCCCTCGAAGCGCCGTCTGCCTTCGCTCTGGCCGATCAGCGCGATTATGCCGGTACCCGGCTGAGCTTCTTCCGCTACGAACCCTGACGTCTTCCGGCATTTTACGCAAAAGCAGGCAGACGTTTCGGCTTGTTGCTGTCATAGTCCGGCCTTTCCGAAAGGGGGCGGCCATGGCGACGGTAACGGTCGAACTGCGCAATGTCGGCGAGACGCAGGCTGCCCTCGGATGGGCCCGCGGACACACCATCGTGGTGGATCGCCCCGAGGGCAAGGCCGGCGGCATGGGGCTCGGCTTCAACGGAGCCCAACTGCTCGCCCTGTCGCTTGGCGGCGGCTTCTGCAACGATCTGCGCTATGCCGCCGAAGAAATGGGCGTGGCCATCGATACCATCGCGGTCAGCGTCGCGCTATAGCGTTTTGCGATTAGACGGAGTCACCTAGAATCGCAAAGACGCGTCATAACAATGAGTTAGAGCAAATAAGCGTTCACGCTTGAACGCGCTTTGCTCTAGAGCTCGAGGGCAAGCCGCTGCTGGCCACCGCTGCAAAGCTCGAAGTGCGCTGCCGCATGTCGGACGGATCCGATCCGCGGCCGGTGGTCGAGCGAGCCAGGACGATCTGCATGGTCGCCAATTCTCTGCGCAGCGGCGTACCGGTCGGCATCGAGATGGTCGCATGAGCGGGCGCATCCGCGATATGCGCAACCTCGGTCCTGCTACCGAGCGCATGCTGGCCGAAGTCGACATCTTCAGCCAGGAGGATCTCCGGCGGCTGGGAGCCGTCGCTGCCTATCGGCGCCTCAAATTCCGGTTCGAGCGCGGCGTCAGCCTGAACGCCCTCTACGCCATGGAAGGAGCCTTGACCGATCGTGACTGGCGCGAGGTCGATCGAGGCTTGCAGGAATTGGTCCACCGGAAGGAAGAACCCTTAGGGATTGTTTTCTTCCGACCTATGCCTTGCTAGGCTCATGCGCAAAGAGGTAAGGGATACTTCACTTCGCCCGTTTTCTACCCATATTGGGTAGATCTTTCGCTTTCCCTCCCGATCGGACCTTCTATGACGCTTGCGCTTATCCCCGGTCTCGGCGGTGCTTCCCATGCCCAGGGCCCGGCGATCACGGATTTCACGCTTCCCAACGGCTTGCATGTGGTGGTCATTCCCGACCGCCGTGCGCCGGTGGTCACCCACATGGTCTGGTACAAGGTGGGCGGAGCGGACGAGCCGAAGGGCAAGTCGGGCATCGCGCACTTCCTCGAACATCTGATGTTCAAGGGCACGGAGAAGAATCCGGGCGGCTTTTCCAAGCAGGTTGCCGAGCTCGGCGGCCAGGAGAACGCCTTCACCTCCTATGACTACACCGCTTATTTCCAGCGGGTGGCCAAGGAGCATCTCGGTGCCATGATGGCCTTCGAGGCCGATCGCATGACCGGACTGGCGCTTACCGACGAAGTCGTCAACCCCGAGCGCAACGTCGTTCTCGAGGAGCGCAAGATGCGGGTCGACAACGATCCCAATTCGCAGCTCGCCGAAGAGATCGCTTCGACCCTGTTCACCCATCATCCCTATGGCACGCCGATCATCGGCTGGGAGGACGAGATCGAAGGCCTGAGCCGGCAGGACGCCATCGATTTCCACAGCCGTTTCTATACGCCGAACAATGCCACCCTGATCGTGGCCGGCGACGTCACGGCCGACGAGGTGCGCGAGCTGGCCCAAACCCATTACGGCCCGGTGGCCCGGCGTGCCGATCCGCCGCCGCGTCTGCGCCCGCAGGAGCCCAGGCAGCGCGCCGACCGCCGCGTCCGGCTGGCCGACAAGCGGGTTGAGCAGCCGATCTATCAGCGCCATTGGCGTGCGCCGTCCTATATCCAGGCCCGCAATGGCGAAGGCGAAGCGCTTGACCTTCTCTCGCAGGTCCTCGGCGGCGGACAGACGTCCCGGCTCTACCGTGCCTTGGTGGTCGACAAGAAGGTGGCTTCGGCGGCCGGCGCCTTCTATGGCGGCTCCGCCGTGGACGAGACGCGCTTCGGCGTGTGGGCAATCCCGATGCCCGGCGTCAGCTTCGAGGCGGTAGAGACGGCGGTCGACGAGGAAATCGGCCGTATCGTCGCAGAGGGCGTGAGCGAGGCGGAACTGGAGCGTGCCAAGACACGCCTTGTCGCCGATGCGATCTATGCCCAGGACAACCAGTCGACCCTGGCACGTTATTACGGCGCCACCCTGTCCGTCGGCGGCAAGGTGGAGGATCTGCAGCTCTGGCCCCAGCGTATCGCCGCGGTGCCATCCGCGAGACTGCCGGAAATGGGCCGTGCCGTCCTGCTGGAGGGCAAATCGGTGGTCGGCCTGCTCGAAGGGCAGGCTTGACGCGTTTCGAACCGTCGTGGCGGGCACGGCCGCGCAATCCGGCCGCGCCCTGCTTGATTGCCTGGATTGCTCCGCCGCGCCCGCAAGGTCGGGAGATGTTCTTGCAGCGGCGAGCCAGTCCCAGAGCTTTTTGTGAACGAGTGTTTTCATGATCCAGAAGATCGTCTCGCCTCTTGGCATCGAAGCCTGGCTGGTCGAGGACTATGCCGTGCCCGTCATCGCCGTCGATTTCGCCTTCAAGGGCGGAGCGGCGCAGGACCCGGCCGACCGGCCGGGCTTGGCCCACATCATGTCGGCGCTGTTCGACGAAGGCGCCGGTCCGCATGACGACGAGGCCTTCCAGCGCCTGATGGAGGAGAATGCGGTCGAGCTCTCCTTCCATGCCGCACGCGACCAGATCAACGGCTCCCTGCGCACGCTGGCCGACCGCAAGGCCTTCGCCTTCGAGCTTCTGCACTATGCCGTCACCGAGCCACGTTTCGAGGAAGCCGCGGTCGAACGCGTGCGCCAGAGCCTGCTGGCCAGCTTGCGCCGCGAGGCAAGCGACCCCAATGCCATGGCATCCCTGGCTTTTTTCGCCGGGCTGTTCCCCGACCATCCCTATGGCCGCCCGACCCGCGGCACGCTGGAGAGCATTGGCGCCGTCAGCCGTGACGAGATCGCGGCCCAGCATCGCCGCCTGCTCGCCAAGGACGGCCTGACCGTCTCCATCGTCGGCGCCATCGATGCCCATGATGCCGAGGAGATGCTGGACAAGGTGTTCGGCTCGCTGCCAACCACCGCCTTGCTGCAGCCTGTGCCGGAGATCCAGCTGGCAGGCCTGGGGACTCGCAAGGTGATCGACCTCGACGTGCCGCAGACCGTATTGCAATTCGCCACCCCTGGCGTGAAGCGCGACGATCCCGACTTCATGGCTGCCTTCCTGCTCAACCACATCTATGGCGGCGGCAGCTTCTCCTCGCGCCTGTTCCAGAAGGTGCGTGAGGAAAAGGGATTGGCCTATTCGGTCTCCACCCAGCTCGGCGCGCTCTCCCGAGCCGCTTTCGTCGGCGGCGGCGTTGCCACCCGAAACGACAGGGCTGCTGAAAGCCTCGCCATCATCGAGGCCGAGATGGCCGAGCTCGCCCGCAACGGACCCGGCGCTGCCGAGTTGGAAAGCGCTAAGAAATACCTCACCGGCTCCTATGCGCTGCGCTTCGATTCATCGACCAAGATCGCCAACCAGTTGACCATGATCCAGATCGAGCGGCTGGGCATCGATTTCATCGACCGCCGCAACGGCCTGGTCGAGGCGGTGACGCTGGAGGACATCAAGCGCGTGGCCCAGCGGATGTTCGGGGGCGGCAAGCCTTTCGTCGTCGCCGTCGGGCGTCCGGAGGGACTGTCCTAAACTTCGGGATCGCCTCCGATGCCGACCGACGTTTCCGATGTTGAGCGGGTAAAGGCTCCGCATCACAAAGAACACGGCGACGATCGGCAAGAAGTAGCGAGCCTGCTCGAGCGTTTTCTTCTCGATGTGCAAGGTTAAATCGTTTTGCTTACGTCACACTGATTATTGCACGAAGGGGCCGACTGCATCACCCTGTCGCTCGTCGAGAAGCGGCGGGGGTCGCTCAAGCGGGAGGATGTCATGAAGCTTTGGAGTGTTTCGGCTGTCGTCCTTGTTGGTGTCATGGCGGCGGGCTGCGTGAGCAGCGGTCTTGGGACCTCGCGCGGGCCGGGCGCCAGCGGTGCTGCCGTTGCGGTGCAGTCCGGGCGTATCAGCAAGATCGACCAGTTTTCCTACATCACGGCCGCCTGCCGGGAAGTGCCCGGCGTTGCGGCTCGCGTCACAAGGCAGGCGGGCTATGGCCGGGTGAACATCCGCAGGACCCGCGACTTTTCTCCCTATGAGGCCGGCAATTCCAGCGCCGGCTGCAATTCACGGCGCGTGCCGGTCTGGCAGGTGCTCTATACCTCCGCACCCGACTATCGCGGTCCCGATCAATTTGCCTATCGCAAGGCTTTTCCCAACGGCAAGGTGCTCGACGTCGTCGTCAATGTCGATGTGCAATAAGGCAAGCGAGCGTTCAGTGACGCACGCCTGTTTGCTTTCGCTTTTTTGCTGACGCGTCCTTGTGATTTGAGAGGATTTTCGTCAGATCGCGAGCTGTCTTCGCGCGAGGCTCGTCTGCCGGCCGTTCCGATGGCCGGCCCCATGGTGTATTGTCCCCGGCACGCGATGCATTCGTTCCCCATGCGGACGGGCAAATGCATCAAGTCTTTGATTCTACGCCTGAATTTCTCTCCTGCGGAGAGCTGGCGCCGTTGGACGATTCGCCCATGGCTATCCGTGCCCTTCCCCAGATCCTGGTCGACCGCATCGCTGCCGGCGAGGTGGTGGAGCGGCCGGCGAGTGCCGTGAAGGAACTGGTGGAGAACGCCATCGACGCGGGTGCCCGCCGCATCGAGATCGTCACCGAGGGGGGCGGACAGCGCCTGATCCGCATCGTCGACGATGGTTCGGGCATGTCGCCAGAGGACTTGGCGTTGGCGGTGCAGCGCCACGCGACTTCCAAACTGCCGACCGAAGATCTGCTCGCCATCAACACGCTGGGCTTTCGCGGCGAAGCCTTGCCTTCCATTGCGTCGGTGTCGCGCCTGAGCATCACCACGCGGGAGCGGGGCGCGGCGACGGGGGCCGTGATCACCATCGAGGCCGGCGAACACCAGGCGATCCGCCCGGCGGCGATCGGGGAGGGTACCCGCATCGAGGTACGCGACCTGTTCTATGCCACCCCGGCCCGCCTGAAATTTCTCAAGACTCAGCGGACCGAGGCGGCGGCGATCGGCGATGTCGTCAAACGCCTCGCAATGGCCAATCCCGCCATTGCCTTCACTTTGGCCGGCGAAGACCATTCTCCCTCGACCTGGCCGGCCGGCGACGAGGAGACGCGCCTCGGCACCTTGCTGGGGGCCGACTTCATCGACAACGCGATAGCCATCGACGTGACGCGCGGCGATGTCCGGCTGCATGGCCATATCGGCCTGCCGACCTTCAATCGCGGCACCGGGCAGCATCAATATCTGTTCGTCAACGGGCGGCCGGTGCGCGACAAGCTGTTGCTGGGCGCCGTGCGCGGTGCCTATGCCGATCATCTGCCCAAGGACCGTTTTCCGGTTCTGGCCCTCTTCCTCGACATCACCCCGCAGAATGTCGATGTGAACGTGCACCCGGCCAAGGCCGAGGTCCGCTTCCGCGACGGCGGCCTGGTCCGGGGGCTGATCGTCTCGGCCATCCGTTCCGCGCTGGAACGCGAATCCGGCCGCAGCTCCAGCGGCAATGCCGATGTCGCGCTCGGCCTGCTCGCCCGCAGCCTCAACCGCCCGGCCGACCTCGATTGGGACTGGCGGGCTTCACCCGCTGCGCCTCGTCCGTCCGGGATGGGCGGCGCCGGCATGGGGGATGCCGGAAGTGGTTTCGCAGCGCCGGCGCAAGCTGGCTTCGACGAACTGGTGATGCCGTCCGCCGATGTGCGGGCCACGGCAGTGCCTCCCGCTCCCGACAGCCTCGACCGGCCGCTCGGTGCGGCCCGCGCGCAACTGCACGAGACCTATATCGTGGCGCAGACGCGGGAGGGCGTCGTCATCGTCGACCAGCATGCCGCCCATGAGCGCCTGGTCTATGAACGGCTGAAGCGCGAACGCGCCGCCGCTGGCGCCAAGTCGCAATTGCTGCTGATCCCGGAAGTCGTCGATCTCGATCCGGCGGATGTCGAACGCCTGACCGCGGCGAGTGAGGACCTGGCCGCCCTCGGGCTTGTCGTGGAGCCGTTCGGGCCGGGTGCCCTGCTGGTGCGCGCCACCCCCGCGGCGCTCGGCAGCACCAACCCGGCCGCGCTGATCCGAGACCTCGCCGACGGCTTTGCCGAATGGGGTTCGGAGATCGTGCTGGAGCGGCGGCTCGACCATGTCGCCGCGACTATGGCGTGTCACGGCTCCGTCCGGGCCGGGCGGCGCCTGTTACCGGCAGAGATGGATGCGCTTCTGCGCGAGATGGAAGTCACACCCAATTCGGGCCAATGCAATCACGGCCGGCCGACCTATGTGACGCTGAAGCTCAGCGATATCGAGGCCCTGTTCGGGCGGCGGTAGGCTTCGGAGGAGAGGCACAAACGAAAGAGCCGGTCTTCAGAGCCACTCCTTTCAAGGTCTTTCGAACGAACCGGAAAAAGGCTGGGATAGTGCGGTGTAACCCCTCATCCGCCCTTCGGGGCACCTTCTCCCACAAGGGGAGAAGGCGATTGGAAAGCGTCGTGCCTTCAAAAATAATCCCTTCTCCCCTTGCGGGAGAAGGTCCCGGCAGGGGGATGAGGGGGCGCACCGCCTATCCGGACTTCAGGCCTCAACACCTTGAAAGGGACTGGTCTGAAGACCACCCCTTGGCTTTGTGTTTTCCTGAGCTTCTTACTTGACCCGCGGGGTCTTGAAGACGCGATCGAACCAGGATTCGCTCTTGTTGCCTTCGGAAGGCAGGGGCTCGTTGCCGGCGAGAGGCGCCGAGGCGAGCGGCTTGCGGTAACCGGGCGGCGGCTCGGTCAGCGAGCGGCGCGGCGGTTCGACACCGGCGGCGAGCGGCGTGTTGTCCTCACCGAGGTTGAGGCGCTTCTGCAATTCGCTTGGCTTCAAAGCCCGGGAACTGGCCTTGGCGGCATCGAAGGGCTCGGGTTCGGTGGGAACACCGGCGCCCGGTACGCGGCCTGCCGCCATCTCTTCGGGGGAGAGCCGGCCATCGCCATGCTCGGCCTTGCTGCGCGGTATGACGCCGGCGGCCTTGCGCTTCTTGTAGTCGGGATCAACCGGCCAGTTCGGATCATTGTCCGACGTCGCAGCCGTGCCGGGTGGCGGCAGGTCGAGCTTGCCTGGCTTGGCCAGCGGTGCACGGTCGGAGTAGTTGATCGCCGGGGCGTCGTCACCGGTGCCCAGCATCTTCTGGAAGAAGTTCTGACCGAGGGACTGCGCATTCGCCGCACCCGCCGGCGCCAGGGCAACCAGTGCCGTCGCCGCAGCCAGGCCAAGCCAAATCTTTGTCCGCATCCTGTATCCCAATCACTGCTAGATTTCGGTGCAAATTCCGGGAGAGATCCTCGCTCTACTGCCCGAAAAATGCGTCAAAACCAAGAAACCACCGCTCCTTCGGGCAACCAGTACCTGAAAAGTCAGGAAGACCCGTGCGTCTGTGGCTCTTTGTTCACCACCATGTCATACAACAGCAGGGCCACGCCCGCAACGATGGCGACATCGGCCAGATTGAAGACATACCAGGAAAAATCGCCGGCATGGAGCAGGAAGAAGTCGGCGACGCCTTCGCGCTGCAGCCAATCGGGGGCCAGCGGCCCTTCTATCGCCAGCAATCCATCGGCAGCATTGCCGATGGCGCCGCCAATGATCAGCCCGATGCCGACCGCCGATGATCGGGTGTGGATACGGGCCAGCCAGGCGAGCAGCAGGACGGTTGCGATGAGGCGAAAGGCAACCAGCAAGATCAGGCCGATCTGGCTCTCCTGCTGGAACAGCCCGAACGATACCCCTCGGTTCCAAACCAGGGTGAATTTCAGGAACGGCGTCCAGTCGACGGCCTCCTGGTACATCACCCGCTCGCCGATCTGGAATATGTGGAGCGCCCAATACTTGAAGCCCTGGTCGATGATGATGGCGAGAACCGCCACCATCACCCCGATGAAGGTGTAACGCCCGGAAAACACCGACTTCATCGCTCAGGCCCCCGTCGCCTGCCATTCGCGCATCGCCGCCGCATCGCGCGGGGTGATGTCCGGGAAGGCGGGGTCGGCGGTTTCGGGGTCGAAATAGCGCCAGGAGCGCGCACATTTGACGCCGCTGGCCCGGCCAGGAACCACCGCGACGCCGGAGACGCCATCGAGGCGATAGGCCTCGGCCGGGCCTTCGCCGGCCACGAGCGTCAGCCCCGAGACGATGCAGACATCCTCGAAATCGACGCTGCGCAGGACCGCCAGCCTCGCTTCGTCGGCGACATGGACGGTCGGCGCGGCTTCCAGCGAGGAGCCGATGCGCTTGGCGGCGCGCTCATGCTCCAGCGCGCCGGTGACGACGCGCCGCACCTCGCGCACGAGCTCCCATTTCTCGGCGAGCGCGGGGTCGAGCCAGGCCGGATCGGCGGCCGCGAAGGGCTGCAGATGCACCGAGTTCTCCTCGCCGAAGCGTGAGGTCCAGGCTTCTTCCATGGTGAAACACAGCACCGGCGCCAGCCAGGTGGTGACGCAGGTGAAGAGCTTGTCGACCACGCTCAACGCCGCCCGGCGACGCAGCGACGATTTCGGGTCGCAATAGAGCGCGTCCTTGCGCACGTCGAAATAGAAGGCCGAAAGGTCTGCCGTCATGAAGGTCGCCAGCAGGGCGACCACGCGCTTGTAGTCGTAGTTCTCATAGGCGGCGCGCACCTCGCCGTCGAGCTCGGCCAGCCGATGCAGCATCAGCCGTTCGAGTTCCGGCATCTGCCCGGCGGCAACGTCGTCGCCGGCCTCGAAATGGGCGAGCGTGCCCAGCATCCAGCGGATGGTGTTGCGCAGCTTGCGGTAGGTGTCCTCCACCGTCTTCAGGATCTCGGGCCCGATGCGCTGGTCGTCGGCGTAGTCGGTGGTGGCGACCCACAGGCGCAGGATGTCGGCGCCCGAACGCTTGATCACGTCCTGCGGGGCGACGGTGTTGCCGATGGACTTCGACATCTTGCGGCCCTGCTCGTCGAGCGTGAAACCGTGGGTGACCACGATGTCGTAGGGCGCCCGGCCGCGCGTGCCGCAGCTTTCCAGGAGGGAGGAATGGAACCAGCCGCGATGCTGGTCGGACCCTTCCAGATACATCACCGTGTCGTCGCCGCCATCGACCTTGCGCTTGATGCCGGCAAGGCCGGGGAAATGCCGCGGATCCTCCAGCGTGAAGGCGTGGGTGGAGCCGGAATCGAACCAGACATCCAGGATGTCGTCGACCTTGACCCATCCTTCACCGGCGCGCGCGCCGAGAAAACGCTCGGCGGCGCCTTCCTGATACCAGGCATCGGCGCCCTCGGTTTCGAAGGCGGTGGCGATGGCCTGGTTGACGGCCTCGTCCTTGAGGATCTCGACGCCGCCACCCGGCTTGTCGCGCATGAACACGGCGATCGGCACGCCCCAGGCGCGCTGGCGCGACACCACCCAGTCCGGGCGATTGGCGATCATGCCGGTGATGCGGTTCTCGCCGGCAGCCGGCACCCATTGTGTCTGCCGGATGGCGGCGAGGGCGAGCTCGCGCAGCGACGAGCCGTCGCCGAGCGCCGGCCCGACATCGTTGCGCAGGGCGCCGCTTTCCGTGCGGGTCGGCGTGGCTGCCGGCACGGTACCGGGAAGAACCTTGTCGATGGGCTTGTCCATCGCGATGAACCATTGCGGCGTGTTGCGGAAGATCACCGGCTTCTTCGAGCGCCAGGAATGGGGATATTGGTGCTTGATGCGCCCGCGCGCCACCAGATTGCCCTGGGCTACCAGCGCCTTGATCACGGCGTCATTGGCATCGCCCTTGTCGCCCTTCTCGGTGATCACGCGCTTGCCAGCAAAGCCCGGTGCGTCCGCCGTGTAGAAGCTGTCGCCATCCACGGGGTAGGGGATATGCGTGTTGATGCCGCGGGCGTTGAGCTCGCGCTGATGCGCCGTCCAGACGTCGAAGTCCTCGCGGCCATGGCTGGGCGCGGTGTGCACGAAGCCGGTGCCGGCCTCGTCGGTGACATGCTCGCCCTCGAGCAGGGGCACGTCGAAGCCATAGAAGGGGTCGAAGCCCGCCAGCGGATGCGCGGCGGTGAGGCGCGCGAGCTCGCCGGCCTCGACGCCGCCGAGGCGCTCATAGGCTTCCACCTTGGCGGTCTTGAACACCTCCTCGGCGAGCTTGTCGGCTAGGATGAAGCTGTCGCCCACCTTGGCCCAGTTGTTCTCGGGTGCCGATGTGACGCGATAGAGCCCATAGGCGACGCGGCTCGAAAAGGCGACGGCGCGGTTGCCGGGGATGGTCCAGGGCGTGGTGGTCCAGATCACGAAGGCGGCCCTGGCCAGCTCATCACGCGTGGCGCCCGAGCGCACCGGAAACTTCGCCCAGATCATGTCGGAGGTATGGTCCTCATACTCGATCTCGGCCTCGGCGAGCGAGGTCTTTTCCACCACCGACCACATCACGGGCTTGGAGCCGCGATAGAGCTGGTCGCTCATGGCGAACTTCATGATCTCGCGGGCGATCTGCGCCTCGGCGGCGTAGGCCATGGTGAGATAGGGATGTTCCCAGTCGCCCTCGACGCCCAGGCGCTTGAACTCCTCGCGCTGCACGCCGACCCAATGCTCGGCAAAAGCCCGGCATTCGCGGCGGAACTCGACCAGCGGCACCTCGTCCTTGTTCTTGCCCTTGGCGCGATACTGCTCCTCGATCTTCCACTCGATCGGCAGGCCATGGCAGTCCCAGCCCGGCACATAATTGGAATCGAAGCCGAGCATCTGCTGCGAGCGCGTCACCAGGTCCTTCAGGATCTTGTTGAGCGCATGGCCGATATGGATGTTGCCATTGGCATAGGGCGGGCCGTCATGCAGCACGAATTTCGGCCGGCCGGCAGAGGTGTCGCGCAGGCGCTGGCGCAGATTCCGGGCCTGCCAGCGCCCCAGGATCTCGGGCTCCTTCTGCGGCAGGCCGCCGCGCATGGGGAAGGCCGTCTGCGGCAGGAACAGGGTCTTGGAATAATCGAAACTTTCGGAGCTTGCCTTCAAGCCCTCGGCGGCTTCGCTGGAGGGGGACGCAACATCGGTCATGGACAGGGATCCGTCGATACGGAGGAAAGGGAAAAGCGGCGCAAACCCGGACCTTCCGCGGAGCTCAGCCGAGCCCGCACGCGGAAGCCGGGACGATAATTCGGGCTATGCGCAGCATATATGTCATGCGGGCGTGAATAGCAGGCTCTGCGCGCGGGATAAAGCGGGGAGGGAAGGAGAGGCCGGGATTTTCTCGGACAGAGCCGCCCACCTTCCCCTAGCATGAGCTTCAGCCTCTCCCTATCTGCCAGGAAGGCAGCCCCTTCGCATGCTGGCCCCTTTACCGTAGGCTCTGACCTGGAGTTCGAGAATGACCGGTTCGTCCGACTATACGCCCCCGAAGATCTGGACCTGGAACAAGGCCAATGGCGGCGCGTTCGCCAATATCAACAGGCCGATCGCGGGGCCCACCCATGACAAGGAACTGCCGGTCGGCCGTCATCCCCTCCAGCTCTATTCGCTGGGCACGCCGAACGGCGTCAAGGTCACCATCATGCTGGAGGAATTGCTGGCTCTCGGCCACAAGGGCGCCGAATATGATGCCTGGCTGATCGAGATTGGCAAGGGCGACCAGTTCGGCTCCGGCTTCGTCGCCGTCAATCCGAACTCCAAGATCCCGGCCCTGCTCGATCGCAGTGGGTCCCAGCCCATCCGCGTGTTCGAGTCCGGCTCGATCCTGTTCTATCTCGCCGAAAAGTTCGGGGAGTTCCTGCCCAAGGATGCCGCCACCCGTGCCGAATGCATGTCCTGGCTGTTCTGGCAGATGGGCAGCGCTCCCTATCTCGGCGGTGGCTTCGGGCATTTCTATGCCTATGCGCCGACCAAGATCGAATATGCGATCGACCGTTTCGCCATGGAGGTGAAGCGTCAGCTCGACGTGCTCGACCGGCGCCTGGGCGAGGTCGAATATCTGGCCGGCAGCGACTATAGCATCGCCGACATGGCGGTATGGCCCTGGTATGGCGGTTTGGCCCGGGGTTGGCAGTATGGCGCGGCCGAGTTCCTCCAGGTCGAGGACTACAAGAACGTGCAGCGCTGGGCCGAGACGATCTTCCAGCGCCCGGCCGTGCAGCGCGGGCGCATGGTCAACCGCACCTCGGGCGAGCCGTCGAGCCAGCTGCGCGAGCGCCACGATGCCAGCGATTTCGAGACCAGGACCCAGGACAAGCTGGAGGCCGCGGGCTGATGGTCATCCCGGACGCGCTGCAGCACGTAGTGATGCGGCGCAGATCCGGGGCCGCGAGCAGGATGAAGCATAATTCCAACGGCGGCGATGTTTGACCCGCGCGTCATTGCGAGCGCAGCGAAGCAATCCAGGAGCCACGGCCGCCACATTTTCCAGCACTGGATTGCTTCGCTGCGCTCGCAATGACGATGCAGATCCAGGACGACCTTTTGTCTCGTCACTGCAAAGGCGGCTTGCGCAGAAAGGCGTTGCGGTCGGCCGATTTGACGCGCAGCCAGCTCTCGCGGCCGTCGCGCAGGACCCGCATCGGTACTTCCACGCCGGCCGGGCCGCCGCTCCACACCTTGCGATAGAAATCGGCGAGGCCCCGGACCTCCTCGTTGCGGATGTCGGAGATGATGTCGCCGGCCTTGAGGCCGGCCTTCGCGGCGGGCGATCCCTTAGCGACGCTGGCGACCACGACCTTGCCATTGCTTTCCGCCGAGAAGGCGCCGAGCCAGGGGCGCGGCGGCTGGTCGACCTGGCCCCGCGTCAGGAGATCGTCGAGAATGGGCGGCAGGAGGTCGATCGGCACCACCATGTTGATGTCGAAATCCTCGCCGCCGCGTTCCATCTGCAGGAGCAGGGATCCGATGCCGAGAAGCCTGCCGTCTGCGCCGACCAGGGCCGCCCCACCCCAGCCGGGGTGGGCGGGCGCGGTGAAGATCGCCTCATCGAGCAGATATTCCCAATAACCTGCGAATTCCTGCTTGGCGACGATGCGGGCGTCGACATGGCGCCCCGCGCCATCGACGAACACGGCCTCGTCGCCGACCGCCGCCTTGCCGGAACTGCCGAGCCCCAGGGCCGGCAGGTCGAGACGGCCGAGCGCCTGTACGAGGCCGAAGCCCGTCGCCTGGTCATAGGCCTGGACATGGGCAGGGACCACACGCCCATCCTGGGTGGTCAGCCAGATCTCGTCGGCTTCGGTGACGAGATAGCCGATAGTGAGCACCAGCCCGTCGTCACGGATGACCACACCGCTGCCCTCCCGCTCGGTTCCGAGCGCGGCCGCGGTGAAGGCGTCCTGTGGAATCTTGGCACGCACGGCCACGACCGAGCGCATGATGGAACGAAGTGTCATGGCTTTCATCTTGATGGAGCGCGCCCGCAGCAAGGCAGGATGCGCAATACCTGCAAGCCGGGCAAGGATGTTTTTCTAGAGGTATGCAGCCAGGCGCCACGCTGCAAGGTCATACGGGCAGGGACAATGAGAGGGCGCGGGCAGGTTTTGAGTGTCGGACCGTTCGCCCTCAGCCGCGTTTTGCGAACCAGATCACATGCCGCGCGCCGCTTCGCCCCTTATTGGCACGCACGCGGACTTCGTCCACCGCAAAGCCTGCCTGGCGCAGGCGCCGGGCGAAGGCCGCGGAAGGACCCTGCGACCACACGGCCAGCAGGCCGCCTGGCGTCAGCGCTCCCAGTGCCGCCGCGAGGCCTTCCAGGCTGTAGAGGCGATCATTGGCGGCATGGGTCAGCCCTTCCGGACCGTTGTCGACGTCGAGCAGGATCGCATCGAACCGGCGCCCGGCGCCGATGACGCCACCGACGTCGCCGAGTTCGATGCTGACGCGCCGATCCTCGAGGCTGCCCGCGAAGATCTCGGCCATCGGTCCCCGAGCCCAGGCGACGACGGCGGGCACCAGTTCGGCGACCACGATCTCGGCGTCCCCGGGAAAGCTCGCCAGCGCGGCGCGCAAGGTGAAACCCATGCCGAGCCCGCCGATCAGCACGTGCGGGTGCCTGCGCGCCGCCAGGCGTTCGGCGGCCATCGTCGCCAGCGCTTCCTCCGAGCCGCTCAGCCGGCTGTTCATCAATTCGTTGCTGCCGAGCATGATCGAGAATTCACTGCCGCGCTGCTTGAGGCGCAGCTCGCCGCCGCTATTGGGGATCGTCGCGGTGTCGAGATGCTTCCAGGGGATCACGGCCGGCTCATTGGTGGGGGTGATGGCAAGCGTCTAGCAGAACGCCACAACAATTCCAGTTTCCATCGGCAGTTCGGGTTGGAAGGCTCGTCGCGCTCACTCTTGCGGGTACGGCGTGTCGTCGCTCCTATTCAATGCGCGCCATGACCATGCCGGCCGTCACGGTGACGCCGGCTTCGATCTCCTGCGCCAGCCGGCCCGGGCGGTGGGCCTTGACCTGCATTTCCATCTTCATCGCTTCCATCACGGCGACGACATCGCCCTCCGCGACCTCGGCGCCGTCCTCCACCTGCCAGGAGCGCAGCGTGCCGGCCATCGGTGCCACCACCGCATCGGGCGATGTCTCGCCGGGTGCCGCCGCAGCCGGCGCCGTGGATGGCGCGGCCTGAAGACCGCCCAGCAAGGCGGGAGGCAGGCCGAGAGTGACGCGCCGGCCGTCGATCTCCACGGCGGTGCGGAGGAGCGTGGCCGTCGGCAGCGGTTCCGGCCGCGTGGCGGCGGCGAGGGTGGCGGCAAAGTCGGTCTCGATCCAGCGGGTGTGGACCTTGAAATCACCTTCGCCCGTAAAGTCGGTATGGCCGATCACCGTGCGATGGAAGGGCAGGACCGAGGCGACCCCCTCGATGCGGAATTCGGCGAGGGCACGCCGGGCGCGCGCAATGGCCTCACTCCGCGTCGCGCCGGTGACGATGAGCTTGGCCATCAGGGAATCGAAGCTGCCGGGAACGGTCGAGCCTGCGGCGACGCCGGTGTCCAGGCGGATGCCGGGACCGGAGGGCGGCTCGAAGGCGGTGACGAGGCCGGGTGTCGGCAGGAAGCCGCGCCCGACATCCTCGGCATTGATGCGGAATTCCAGGGCGTGGCCCCGCGGCGCCGGTGTCTCGGTGAAGCGGAGGCGATGGCCATCGGCGACGCGCAGCTGCTCGACCACCAGGTCGATGCCTGCCGTCTCCTCCGTCACCGGATGCTCCACCTGCAGGCGGGCATTGACTTCCAGGAAGGAGATCGCGCCCGAGGCGCTCAACAGGAACTCCACCGTGCCGGCGCTCACATAGCCGGCCCTGGCGCAGATATCGCGCGCGGCCTGGTGAATGCGGGCACGCTGTTCGTCGCTCAGGAAGGGGGCCGGCGCTTCTTCCACCAGCTTCTGGTTGCGGCGCTGCAGCGAGCAGTCGCGGGTGCCGAGCACCACGACGGTGCCATGGCTGTCGGCGATCACCTGCGCCTCGATATGGCGGGGGCGGTCGAGATATTGCTCGACGAAACACTCGCCGCGCCCGAAGGCGGTGACGGCCTCGCGCACGGCGGAGTCATAGAGTTCGGCGACCTCGTCCATGCGCCAGGCAACCTTCAGCCCGCGCCCGCCGCCGCCGAAGGCGGCCTTGATGGCAATCGGCAGACCGTGCTGTTCGGCAAAGGCGAGGACTTCGCCGGCACCGCTCACGGGATCGGCGGTGCCGGCGACCAGGGGGGCGCCCACCGCCAGGGCGAGCTTGCGGGCCTGCACCTTGTCGCCCAACTGCTCGATGGCCGATGGGGGCGGGCCGATCCAGGTCAGGCCGGCATCGATGACGGCCTGGGCGAAAGCGGCGCGTTCGGAGAGGAAGCCATAGCCTGGATGCACGGCATCGGCGCCGCTGCGGCGGGCGATGGCGATGAGCTTGTCGATGTCGAGATAGGTTTCGGCCGGCTTGTCGCCACCCAGGCCATAGGCCTCGTCCGCCATGCGGGCAGGCAGGGCGTCGATATCGGCATCGGCGTAGACGGCGACGGAGGCGACGCCGTAATCGGCGCAGGCCCGGATCACCCGCACGGCAATCTCGCCCCGGTTGGCGATCAGGACCTTCTTGATGGGCATCACTGTTCCCCTGAGCAAAGCGCGTTGAAGCGGAAAGGCTGGTCTATTCTGGTTTTTTGGTTCGAGGCGCCTTTGCGGCTCCCGGCGCTTCCGCCGGGTCGCAAGACGCTTCGGAAAATGGGGTGATCGGCCGGAAACGGATCTGCGCGCCGATCGGAATCTGGCCGGCGCGGTCGAGATGGTAGGGGGCGACCGCGGCGATGACGGGATAGCCGCCGGTCAACGGATGATCGGCGAGGAAGAGCACCGGCTGGCCCGATGGCGGTACCTGGATGGAACCCTGGATCGTGCCTTCGCTCGGCAGTTCCTTGCCTTCTTTGGCCGGCGCGCGCTTCAGCGCTCGTTCGCCGGCGAGGCGGATGCCGATGCGGTTGGACTGGGGCGTCACCGACCAGGACTGGTTCGCGAAGTCCTCGAGCGCCTGTTTGGAGAGCCAGTCGCTGCGCGGACCCATGACGACGTCGAGCACGACGGGTTCATCGAGCCTGGGCAGCGCGGGCGGCATGTCCGGCAGCGCCGTCACGGCGCCGGGCGGCGGCGCGAGCGCGGACAGGCGATCGCCGACCGCAAGGGCCGGCGGCCCGATCTGGGCGAGCGTATCGGTGGCGGCGCTGCCCAGCACGGGGGCGACGGCAAACCCGCCGCGCACGGCAAGGTAGGAGCGCATGCCGGCCACCGGCTCCCCGAAATGCAACCTGTCGCCGGCAGTGAGCGCGATGGCGGCGTGACGGGGCACGGGATGGACGGAACCACCAGCGGTCGTCAGGGTGAGCGGTCCGTCGGCACCGGTGACGGCGACCACCGTCTCGCCGAGGCAGAGGAGTTCGCAGCCGCCATAGGCGATCTCGATACAGGGCGAGGGGACGGGATTGCCGACCAGCCGGTTGGCGCTGCGCAAAGCGGCGCGGTCCATCGCGCCGGAAACGCTGACGCCCTGCCGCGCCTGGCCGGGACGACCGAGATCCTGGAACAGCATCTGAGGACTTGGCTTGACGATCTCGAAGAGGGGGGCGGCGGGATTGCTTCCCTCACCGCCGGGTCCTCTCCCCACCGAGGAGAGGGGGCGGGGGTGTGGGCTCTTGCCTTTGCCGACCTCGACGAAACGCACGCGGTCGCCGGGTTGCAGCAAGGCAGGGCGTTCGCGCGCAAGGTCCCACATCGGCAGGTCCGTCACGCCGATGATCTGCCAGCCGCCGGGGCTCGCCTGCGGGTAGACGGCGCTGAAACGTCCGGCAAGGCCCACGGAGCCGGCCGGCAGGCGCGGGCGCGGCGTGGCGCGCCGGGGCAGATCGAAGCTCGGATGGCCACCGCTGAGATAGGCAAAGCCGGGTGCGAAACCGGTAAAGGCCACGGTATAGTCACCGCCCGTATGGCGCCGGATCACCTCCGCGACCGGAATATCGAGGAGATCGGCGACTTCGGCGAGGTCCTCCCCGTCATAGCGGACCGGGATCTCGATCAGCGTGCCGCTTTGCTCGACCTTGGCATCGAGCCGGCGCCGGCCGATGGCGGCGATCAGGTCCCGCTGTGCGATGGCTGCCGGACGAAAGCGCACCAGCAGGGTTCGGGCTGCCGGCACGATGTCCTCGATGCCGGCGATGGGCTCGGCTCGCAGCGAGGCCTGCAGGGCCAGGGTCTGCGGCAGGTCTGGCAACTCCACCATGATGGCATCGAGATTGACCGGCAGGAAGCGCATCAACGCTTCTCCCCAGCCGAGGCCATGAAGGAGCGGATGGCGACCCCCGATCGTTCCAGCAAGACGCGGATCTCGCGGGCCATGGCGACGGCGCCGGGGCTGTCTCCATGGACGCAGATCGAATCCGCTTCGACGCGGACCGCGCTGCCGTCGATGGCGGGAACCGTGCCTTCGGTGACGAGGCGCAGCATGCGGGCCGCCACCTCTTGCGGGTCGTGGAGCACGGCGCCGGGCTCGCGGCGCGACACCAGCGAGCCATCGGGCATATAGCCTCTGTCCGCGAAGGCCTCGGCGACCGCGGTGAGGCCGGCGGCACGGGCCCAGCCGAGCAGGGGCGACCCGGCAAGGGCCACCAGCGTGAGCCCGGAATCGATCTGCCGGATCCCCTCGATGATGGCCTCGGCCTGCCGCCGGTCCTTGGCGATGGTGTTGTAGAGGGCGCCATGCGGCTTGACGTAGGATACGCGGGTGCCGGCGGCGGTGGCCAGGCCCTTGAGCGCGCCGATCTGGTAGATGGTATCGGCGATGAGATCCTCGCTGGCGACGTCCATATTGCGCCGTCCGAAACCGCCGAGATCGGGATAGGCGATATGCGCGCCGACGGTGACGCCCTTGGCCGTGGCGGCCCGCAGCGTGGCGAGGATGCCGGTCGGATCGCCGGCGTGAAAGCCGCAGGCCACATTGGCGCTGGAGACGATGGCGAGCATCGCCTCGTCGTCGCCCATGCGCCAGGCGCCGAGGCTCTCGCCGAGATCGCTGTTGAGATCGATGTTCATGGCTCGACGCTCCCGATAATTTCACGCCGCTCCGCTGCCCGGCGGCTCAATGGATCTGCCCGCCACTCTCACGCGCGTCCTCCTGAACGCTAAGTGCGGTGCGCGTGAGGTGGCGGATCGCCTCGACCTGTGTCTGCAGCGCCAGGCTCGGCAGTCCGGGCCGGCGCGCGGCGTGTTCGGGCAGGCAGGGCACATGCACGAACCCGCCCCTGGTGCCGGCAAGCGGGCGTAGCGTCGCCAGCCGGTGCATCAGGGCGAAGAAGACATGGTTGCACACGAAGGTGCCGGCAGTGTTGGAGAGCGAGGCGGGCAGTCCCGCCGCCCTGAGGTCGCGCACGATCGCCTTGACCGGCAGGGAGGAAAAATAGGCCGCCGGAGCACCCGGTATCACGGGGATATCGATCGGCTGTTGGCCGGCATTGTCGGCAATGCGCGCATCGTCGAGATTGATCGCCACGCGCTCGGGCGTGATCTCGGCACGCCCGCTCGCTTGTCCCAGGCTGACGACGAGGCGGGGCCGCCATTGCCTCAGGGCCTCGTCCAACCGCTCGATGGCGTCCCCGAACACGCACGGCAATTGCACCGCGCGGACGAGAGCCGCCTCGCATATCGACCCGTCCAGCGCCCGGGCGACTTCCCAGGAGGCGTTGGTCTCATCGTTTTCGAACGCCTCGAAGCCGGTGATCAACACATTTGGCGGCGTTTTGGGACTCATGGCTGCTTTCCGCGAATGATGGCCTAGAGCGGCATCAGGACATAGAGCAGTACGACATTGGCGGCGAGCAGGGCTAGCGCCGTCGGTATCTGGGCGCGGATCACCGCATTCTTGTCGATCTCCAGCAGGGCTGCCGGCACGATGTTGAAATTGGCGGCCATGGGGGTCATCAGCGTACCGCAATAGCCCGACAGCATGCCGACGGCCGCGATCACCGCCGGATTGCCGTGATAGACACCGATCAGGACTGGCACGGCGACCCCGCCCGTCATCACCGGAAAGGCGGCAAAGCCATTGCCCATGATCACGGTGAACAGCGCCATGCCGACGACATAGAGGGCGACCGCCACTAGGCGCAGGTCTATGTTGACATAGCTGGTGGTGAGGTGGGCGACCGCCTTGCCCACCCCGGCATCGGAAAAGACCAGGCCGAGCATGCCCAGCATCTGCGGCAGCACCAGGGCCCAGCCGAGCGCATCGGTGAGACGGCGGGATTCGCGCATGCCCTGCACCGGCGTTTCGCGGGTCAGCCAGCAGGCGAGGCCCAGCGCGACGATGCAGGCGATGCCGAGGGCGAGCAGGGTGGTATTCTTGGGATCGAACAGCGGCCTGCCGCCGATGATGACATAGTGGCCCGAAAGCGTGATCACCATGGTCAGCAGCGGAATGGCGAGCGCCGGCACGAAGAGCTTGTTGCCGAGGCGCTTTGCACTGGCCACCGCTTCGGCGACGCTGGGAATGTCATGGCGGCCGGCGCCGACCCCGCCGAAGCCGGCGATCAGCGCCAGCGCGACGACACCCGCGCCGACCACGGCCGGCGGCAGGAAATCGCCGACCAGGAAGGCCAGGGCGTAGAGGGCCCAGAACAGGGCGCTGCTGAAGCGTTTGGGATGGTCGCGGTCGGCAAGGGTCATCGCCGCCGTGATGGCCAGGATCGCGCCGACGAGGTAAAAAAGGTGGGAGAGCGTGAGGATCATGTCAGCTCTCCGGCGTTGTCTGAGGCCGCAGACCGGTCTCGGGCGGCGCTTCGGCAAGCTCGCGGGCAATGGCCGCGTCCAGGCGAGACAGCCGGAAGGCATGGATGACGAAGGCCGCTGTGGCGGTGGGGATGCCCCACAAGGCGACATGGAGCGGCTCGACCTCGATGCCGGCCTCCCGCAGGAAGGTCGTCATCAGCACGATGGCGCCGAAGGCGACAAAGATGTCCTCGCCGAAGAACAGGCCGACATTGTCGGTGGCGGCCGCAAAGGCCCTGAGCTTGTGGCGGACCCGCTCGGTGAGCGCGCCATGGCGGACCTCGGCCGCCCCTTCCGCCATGGGCGCGATCAGCGGGCGCACCATCTGGGGATGCCCCCCGAGGCTGGTCAGGCCCACCGCTGCGGTCAATTGCCGGACGGCCAGATAGACGATGAGCAGGCGGCCCGAAGTCGCCGAGCGTATCCTGCTGATCCAGGCCTGCGCATGCTGGCGCAGGCCATGGCGCTCGAGCAGGCCGACCACGGCGAGCGGCAGCAGCAGGATCACCGCAAGATTGCGTGTTTTCAGGAAGCCGGTGCCGATAGCGGTGAGAACCTGCTGCGGCGGGAAGCTCGCGGCGAGAGCCGTGCCGATGGCGGCGACGATCACGACGAGCATGGGATTGAAGCGCAGGACGAAGCCCGCGACGATGATGGCCACGCCGATCAGGGGCCATAGGCTGATGTCACTAGGCACGATGGTCGCTCCCCGGGGACATTGAATGGTTTGGAAATCGATCGGCTTTTGTAGGGTGATATTTTCCGATCTGCCGGCAATATCATCCAAATTGATGCCTCGATCAAGGATTTTGATTGAACTGAAATAAAATATTGTTCAACAATAAATTGATACCTCCTGGACGATCGGGAAAAGAGACCCGAGAGAACCGGCCCCAGTCCGGGCTTCAGCCTGCATATCGGGCGGACCGTTGGGTTTCCAACCTGCTTCGGCGACGGGTCATCGTGTGCCGGGCTGCACGCTGTGGCTCTATCGAGGCGGCTCGCCATTTCTCCCTGCCGAGATCGCAGGGGGCGTCGTTGTGAATCCCGAGGATTGCCCTACAATCCGGTGTGCTGTCGTGGACAGACGGAAGGGCAGCGTTGAGTGAAGCTCACACAATGGCACGAGGCACCGCCCCATGACGCAACCGGGTGATCCCCCTCCCGCCGCATCTGCCCTGACGCTCGGCGAACGTGTCGCCGAGCAATTGCGGCGCAAGATCACGCAAGGCGAATTCGCCCCGGGGCAGCGCCTGTCGGAGCAGGCGCTCAGCGATGATCTCGCCATTTCCCGCAACACGCTGCGCGAAGTCTTCCGGGTGCTCACCAAGGATGGCCTGCTCAGGCATGTTCCCAATCGCGGCGTGTTCGTGGCGGTGCCGAGCATCGCCTCGATCATCGATATTTACCGGGTCCGGCGCCTGATCGAATGCCAGGCCCTCGCCCAGGCCTATCCGCGCCATCCTGCCAAGAAACGCATGCGTGAGGCGTTCGAGGAAGCCCTGCGCTACCGGGCGGCGGAGGATTGGCCCGGGGTGGGTACCGCCAACATGGCCTTTCATATGGCCGTGGTGGAACTTGCCGACAGCGAGAGGCTGAATCTGCTGTTCGCCCAGGTCCTGGCGGAGCTGCGGCTCGCCTTCGGCATGCTGCAGGATGCCGAATTCCTGCATGCACCCTTCGTCGACAGGAACCTTGCCATTCTCGAACTGGCCGAAGCCGGCCAGTTCGACAGAGCGGCGGCCATGCTCGGCGACTATCTCATCCATTCCGAACGCCTGGTCCTCGCCGTCTATGCGCGGCGCATGGCGGATGGCAGCATCGGAGACCTGTGAGGCGCCCGGTTTCGGACGGACCGTATCAGCGCCTGACGCCGAGTCTTACCAGGACCTCGGGTGGAATCTTGAGCTCGCGGATGACACCGCCATGGGAAGCCATGCCCATCAGTTCGCGCTGGATGAAATAGCCGTAGACGGCGTCGACGGCGTCGGCGAGCAGGCGGGGGCGGTCGGGATTCTCGGGCGCGGCCGCATGCAGGGCGGCCATGGCCTGGCCGGCGGCCTCACCCGCCCGTTCCAGCGAGGCGGCCTTTTCCACGCGGATCTCGGCGCCGAGGACATCAAGGGCCGTACGGGCGGTGGCAGGGGAGAAATTCTGGGGCAGGCGGACGCTCATGTCCTTATTCTGCCGCTGCCCGGAACGCTTGTCGATATCGTCGCCGTGCAAAGCCGGGGCCGACGGCACCCGAGTCCGGATCCGAGGCTACAGCGCTGCCGCTGCCGCACGGCCGGCCTGCCGTCCGCTGAACAGGCAGCCGCCGAGAAAGGAACCCTCCAGCGCCCGATAGCCATGCATGCCGCCGCCGCCGAAACCGGCGGCCTCGCCCGCGGCATAGAGGCCGGGCAGGGGAGCAAGGTCCGGCCCGAAGACCCGGCCGTCGAGATCGGTCTCCAGGCCGCCCAGCGTCTTGCGCGTGAGAATGTTGAGCTTGACCGCGATCAGCGGGCCGTGGGCCCGATCCAGCAGGGCGTGCGGCCGCGCCGTGCGGACCAGCCGGTCGCCGAGATAGCGCCGGGCATTGCGGATGGCCATGATCTGGCCGTCCTTGCCGAAGCCGTTGGCGAGGTCGCGGTCGCGCGCCTCGATCAGCTGCCGTATCGCGGCGGCGTCGAGCAGGGGCTCCTGCGTCAGGGCGTTCATGCCGGCGACGAGACGTTCCAGGTCCTCCTCCACCACGAAATCGGCGCCGTGCTGCTTGAAGGCTTCCACCGGCCCGGTCGCTCGCCGGCCGATGGCGCGGCGCAGCGTCAATTTCCAGTCGCGGCCGGTCAGGTCGGGATTCTGCTCCGATCCCGAGAGCGCGAATTCCTTGCGGATGATGCTCTGGGTCAGGATGAACCAGCTGTGGTCGAAGCCGGTGGCACGCAGATGGGCCAGTGTCCCCAGCGTATCGAAGCCCGGATAGAGCGGGCCGGGCAGGCGGTTGCCGCGAGCGTCGAGCCAGAGCGAAGAGGGACCGGGCAGGATGCGGATGCCGTGGCCGGGCCAGATCGGATCCCAGTTTCTGAGGCCCTCGACATAGTGCCACATGCGGTCACGATTGATCAGCCGTGCGCCGGCCTCTGCGGCAATGCCGAGCATGCGCCCGTCGACATAGGCCGGCACACCGGTGACCATCGCCTTCGGCGGCCGGCCGAGCCGCTGCGGCCAATGGCGGCGCACCAGGTCGAGGTCGCCGCCGATGCCGCCGCTGGCGATGATCGTCACCGGCGCCGTCAGGGCGAAGTGACCCACCGCCTGGCGCGAGGTGGCGGCCCCGCGCGGCGCATCGCTGGGTGCGAGCAGGCTGCCTTCCACGCCGGTTACCGCCCCGCCTGCCCGGATCAGGCCGTCGACGCGGTGGCGAAACCGCAATACGAGCCTGCCTTCGGCCTCGGCCGCCAAGGCGCGCCGTTCGAACGGCTCGACCACGCCCGGACCCGTGCCCCAGGTGAGGTGGAAGCGCGGTACCGAATTGCCCGGGCCGCCGGCGCTGCCGCCACCCCGCTCGGCCCAGCCGACGACGGGGAAGATCCGATGTCCCATGGCGCGCAGCCAAGCGCGTTTCTCGCCGGCGGCGAAAGCGAGATAAGCCTCCGCCCAGCGCCGGGGCCAGTAATCCTCCTCGCGGTCGAAGCCGGCCGTGCCGATCCAATCCTGCAGGGCGAGGGCGAAACTGTCCTTGATGCCGAGCCGGCGCTGCTCGGGGGTGTCGACCAGGAAGAGCCCGCCGAGCGACCAGAAGGCCTGGCCGCCGAGATTCTGGCGCGGCTCCTGGTCGAGCAGGATGACCCGTTTTCCCGCGGCTGTGAGCTCGGTGGCCGCGACCAGCCCGGCCAGGCCCGCCCCGACGACAATGGCATCCGCATCGGCCATGGCCCCTCCCGCGACTCGCGACATCGGGCATCATGCAACGAATGCCGTAACGGCAGAACCCGGTGAATGTGACGATCATGGCGCGTGCATCACGTAGAGTGTACGGGGGCCGTGCCCCCTTCCGCGACATCTTGCCCGGGCCGCCTGCAGGGGCTAAGTCAGGGCATGGCCGACGCAAACGAGACATTGTCGAAGCTGCGCGCGGGATTTTCCCGCCAGAGCCTCAAGGCCAAGCTGCTGACCGGCATCGGTGGCTTCGCAGCTGCCGCGATTTCGCTGGGCGTTTCGCTCTATCAGCTGCGCAATCCCGCGCCGGTTCCGAATATCACGGCCGGGCAGACGATCGAGGCGGGGCGCTGGCTCGTCACGCCGAACTCGGCCGCCCTGGCCACGGCACTGCCGGACGGCCGCCCGGTCAAGGCCGGCCGCCGCGCCGTGGTGCTCGAGCTCCTGCTTGCCAACCGGACCGAACGCACCTCCAATGCCGTCACCGGCATCCTGAAGCTCACCAATATCGCCGGCGCCGAGGGCCCCGATTTCTACCTCGTCCGGGACAAGGAGCGGCTGATGGCGCTGCAGCCCCGCCTGCCGGAGCGCCTGCAGGCCGTGTGGACCCTGCCTGCCGAAGCTGCCTTGCCCAAGGCGCTGGAGCTCACCGTGGCCGGTGCGACCTTCAAGCCGAAAGACAGTCTCTATGGCGCTCCGGGCTGGTTCAATCCGCATGATGTCGCCCGCGTGAGCGTGCCTCTCGATGCCGCCGGGAGCCCGGGATGAAACAGGCCGCCGCCACCGTAGCGATCGTGTTGGCCGGCGTCGCCATATTGGCGTTGCTGCACTGGACGACGCCCGGCTATGCGGTCCTCACCGGGCCGATCGAGATCGCGGGCAGGCAGGAGGCACCTGCCGAAACCGCCGAGTTCAGCCTCAAGGTCGACAAGCTCATCCTCTCGGAACTGCTGGTCTTCCAGCGCTACGGCAAGAAGGTCGAACGCGGCACCGGCGGCATCTGGGCCGTGATCACGGCCGATGCGTCCGCCACCCATCGCACGCTCTTGCTCGCTGGCGTCGCCCTGCGTGGCGCCAGCGGCCGCATCTATATGCAGAGCCCTCGCGTGGACGGCCTGTCTCAACTGCTGTCCGGCAAGGAATTGCAGCCGGGCCTGCAGCAGCGCGGCCTCTTCGTCTTCGAACTGCCGGCGGACGAACTCCCAGGCGCGGAATTGGTGGTTTCCCGCGAGGCCTTCCCGCGACTCACATCCCAGCTCGCCATGTCCCTGAACGAGGGTTCCGCCATTCGCCGCACCGTCCTGGAGATCGGCCGTGACCCCCTCTGAGCCGGCCTTCCCGGAAAGCCAGCCCGCCTCGCGCTGGTATTGGCGCAGCCTGATCGCGATACCCGTGCTGTTGCTCGCCGTCTTCGCGTTCGGCGCGCGTGTCGACATCATGGACTATGTCGCCTCGCACGAAATGCGCATCACCGCCGTCGAGCCCGGCGGAGCCGCTCCCTATGCGCGCGCCGACTGGTCGCTCGTTTCGGCCCGGTTCATCGATGGCGGCGAGGGCGCGCGCCTGCCCTTGTCGAAGGATCGGAAGCTCCTCATCGTCCGCCTCAAGGCGGTGCCGGAGGGCAAGATAGCCGATGAGGCGCAGCGGCAGGCCATCTGGATGGGCTGCAGCCTGACCTTGCTGGATGGCCGGGGGCAGCGCTGGAGCCCGTTGTCCTTCGTGTTGTCCCGCGACATCAGCCGCGCGCTGGAGCCGACGGCAAGGCCTGTGGCGGGGTGCTTCGAGGCGGCCCGGTCCCTCGGCCTCGACGGTCAGCCGACGCTGGTCGAGGAGAAGTTCCTGCTTCCGGCCGAGGCCAGCTCGGACCTTTCCGTGCGGCTCTCCTTCCGGTCGGCCCTGCCGGACGCCCTCAACTTCCCGCTGGAACCGCGCTGAGCGGCTGGCGCGCACTGCACCACTGCCGGCCCTGGGCAAAGCCCGTTTCCAGTCCCGCGGCAAGGAGGGTGATCTTCAAGGGCATGATCAGCGCGCCATTGCCGGGTGCGCTCGGGCTGCCCAGCAGGATGGAGAGGCCGTGGGCGATGATCTGCCACAAGCCGATCTCATGAGGTCCGATCAGGCGCGCGGCGCCATACCATGCCCAGGCCGAGCCCCAGTCCAGGAGACGGAAGGCAACGATGACGGCAATGACGATGGCAAGACCCGTGCCGAAGGTCAGCCCGACGCCCTCTGCCAGCGCGCGGTAGCGCTTGGTCGTACCGGCTATGAAATGGGTGAGAAAATCGCGCAGGAACCTGGGCAGCCTGTCCCAGTGTGCGATCGCCCGGCTCCAGCGGCCCTGGGCGGGCGTGCCCGTCCGCCCGATGTCATAACCATAGACGAGTGCCGCCAGGGTCAGCCAGACGGCGGGGTAGAGGGCATAGAGGAAGAGAGCCGACAGCATGTCCCACCAGGACGCGGGCGCAGCCTCGACAGGCGGGGCAATGCCTGCCGCGCGCGCCGCCGGCAACAGCGCAGAGTTCAGGGCCTCCGGCAGGCGGGCAATGCAGGCCATGATCTCGCTATGCCAGCTCTGCAGCACATAGAGCGCGATGAAGGCCCAGTTGGCTTCGCACACCACGATCAGGAAGGGCCAGAATACATGCCTGGAACGCTTGTGCATGGATTTGGCGCCGAGCCGCACCAGCCAGGCAATGGCCACCAGCAATAGCAGCAACGCACCGCCGGTGACGTCGAGAATGCGGGCATTCTCGCCAAAGGGCGTCAGATCGAGCGCAAGCTTGGAATATTCACGCAATGTATCGCTGAGAAATCCCCAGGCTGCATAGAAGGCGAAGAACGGTACCAGGGTCAGGGACAGGGCCATGGTGAAGCCGGCAGGCCCGCCCTGCCGCGACGAGTCCTCCGGCGATTCGGCTGCGTTTGCCGCCGCCTGCAGGAAAGGCAGTCCCGGCCGGACGATCTCGAACAGGGCGACGATCACCACCAGCTTGACCAGGACCACCAATGTGAGCGTCGAAAGACCGGCCAATCGGTTGAGAAAGCCGATACGCACGGCGATTTCGGTCAGCACGTCCTCGGCCAGCATGCCGATCAGCCAAAGTGCCATCAGATGCGGCCAGTAACGCCGCAGCAGCACCATCCAAGCGGGAAAAAGACCGGCGAGCGCCGACAATGTGCAACCTCCGATGCCGACACGCCGCGGTGCCCAACTCCGGCGCCGACCATAGCAATCGAAGATCCGGCTCGCCAGGGTCTGCGTGCCTGCATGAACGTCCTATAGCGTTTTGCGATTAGACGGAGTCAGCAAGAATCGCAAAGACGCGTCAGAACAATGAGTTAGAGCAAATAAGCGTTCACGCTTGAACGCGCTTTGCTCTAGTCCTCGTCGGTGGAGAGAATGTCCTTCGATCGGTGTGCGATGGCCGTTCGGTTGATGACCTGCATCTGCTTCATGATTCTGCGGACATGCACCTTGACGGTGCTTTCGCTGATGCCGAGCTCCTTTCCTATTTGCGCATTGGTCTTGCCCTGCCGGATGCCGGTGACGACGGACAATTGCCGTTGCGTCAGCGGCTTCCATGCCTGTGTGCCGAACACCGTTTCAGGCGGGACGAAAGTTCCTCCTGCCATGACGCGGTGCACCGCGAGGATCAGATCGCCGACGGGCAGGGTGCTGGGCACATAGCCTCTTGCCCCCAGATCGATAGCCTGCACGATACTCGCTGCGTCGCTGGCATTTGCCAGGATGAGAACGGGGACGCGAGGTTTGTGAGCGCGGGCGGTCGCCAACGTTTTTGTGGCATCTATATACCCGCGATCATGCAGGATCACCAATCGGACCCGCACGGGTTGAGAAGAAAGACCCCATTCATCCGCGGCGGAAAATAGCTGTATTCTATAATCAGGAAAATTAAGAGAAAGGATAGAATTAAGACAATCCCTTATCAATACATTGCCGCTGATCAAAGCTATATTTCCAACGTATCGTGGATCGTCCATATGTATCCCTCGAGCAGCATATGTCCTTTTTACTTCAGAAGTGACGATTTTTTATTTTAAGCTTTATGATAGAAATATAAATTTGAATACATAATTTATTTATATATTGTAACTTCGGTAGCTTCAATACACATTATTTAACTCTTTAGGATTAGAATATATTTAAGCAATAGTATTATTTTACCTCAACCGATAAGTGTGTCCTGCTGCCCTGTCTTCAGGCTATGTTTTATTGCCTTTTCCTTCGGGGATTCCCGTGCTCGCTGCCCGAAATTCTGCCGAGTCCCTCAGGCCGGCAGGCCTTGCGGTGATGGACCGGAACGGTGATGGTTGAGAGCCTCACGGGCCGTCCAGCCGCAGCGCCCGGAACGACTTTCGTCGTGCCGGGGTTATGGCCAAGCTGGGGCGCTGCGGATGGGGTGCGGAACCCGAATGGAGTAAATCGGGGGGAAAGTGAGCTTTCGGCGCTAAATCGCCGCATTCAGGCCAAGAGATTTGGCCAAGAGATCTGGCCAAGAGAATAGCCAGGCCCATCCTGGTTGTCGAAAGGAGTGATGCCCTTGACGTCTCGGATCGAAGACTATGCCCTGATCGGCGATTGCGAAACGGCAGCCCTCGTTTCCCGCGACGGCTCCATCGATTGGCTCTGCTTTCCTCGTTTCGATTCGCCCGCCAGTTTTGCAGCCCTGCTCGGCACGCCGGAGAACGGGCGCTGGCGCATTGCCGCCACCGACAGGAAGGCCCGCGTCAGCCGCCGCTATCGGCCCGATACACTCGTCCTGGAAACGACGTTCGAAACGAAGGAAGGCGTCGCCACGGTGATCGACTTCATGCCGCTGCGCGATGGCACCAACGATCTCATCCGGCTGGTGGTGGGGCAGGAGGGCAGTGTCGATTTCAGCACCGATTTCGTCGTGCGTTTCGACTATGGACGCACCGTGCCCTGGGTCACCCGCGCCGATGACGGCACCATCACGGCCGTGGCCGGACCCGATCGGCTGATTCTCTCGACCCCCGTGCCCCTGGAGGGGGAAGACCTGCACACCGCCGGTTCCTTCCGGGTCAGCGCCGGCGAGCAGGTGCCGTTCGTGCTGACCTACAGCCCCTCCACGACGCCCCGGCCGACCCAGCCCGATGTCCAGGCCGCGCTGGCGAATACGGAAAGCTTTTGGCGCGATTTTGCCGCGCGCTGCCCATCGGTCGGAGCCTGGACCGATGTCGTCAAACGCTCCCTGATCACCCTGAAGGCGCTCACCTATATGCCGACGGGCGGCATCGTGGCGGCTGCCACAACCTCGCTGCCCGAACAGATCGGTGGTCCGCGCAACTGGGATTACCGCTATTGCTGGCTGCGCGATGCCACCATGACGCTGCAGGCCTTCATGAAGCTCGGCTATTACGAGGAAGCCTCCGCCTGGCGCGAATGGCTGATGCGGGCCATCGCCGGGGCCCCGGAGCAGATGCAGATCATGTATGGCCTGTCGGGCGAACGGAACCTGCTGGAATGGGAGCCTCATTGGCTCGGCGGCTATGAGGGGTCGCGGCCGGTGCGGATCGGCAATGCCGCCGCCGAGCAGTTCCAACTCGACGTCTATGGCGAGGTTGCCGATGCCATGATGCAGGCCGCCGCCGGCGGCCTGCAGCGCCACCCCCGCACGCGGGCGCTCAGCGAAGTCATCATGAACTACCTCGAAAGCGCCTGGCGTCGCCCCGATGAGGGGATCTGGGAGGTCCGCGGCGGAGCGCAGCATTTCACCCATTCCAAGGTGATGGCCTGGGTCGCCTTCCACCGTGCCGCCAACATGGCCATCAAGTCCGGCGACAGGCCCGCTTTTGCCGAGCGCTGCCAGCGTGTGGCCGACGAGATTCACGAAGATGTCTGTCGGAAGGCCTTCGACACCGATCTCGGCAGCTTCGTGCAGGCCTATGGCTCGAAGACGATCGACGCAAGCCTGCTGCAGATTCCGCTGGTGGGCTTCCTGCCGGCGGACGATCCGCGGGTGATCGGCACGGTCAAGGCCATCGAGACCATGCTGATGCGCGACGGCTTTCTGCTGCGCTACAACACCGACCATGTCGATGACGGCCTGCCGCCGGGGGAGGGGGCCTTCCTGGTCTGCACTTTCTGGCTGGCGGATGTCTATGTGCTGCAGGGCCGCGAGGACGATGCGCGGCGTCTCTATGAGCGGTTGGTGGGGCTTTGCAACGATGTGGGGCTGCTGTCGGAGGAATATGATCCGATCGCGGAGCGCATGCTCGGCAATTTCCCGCAGGCCTTCAGTCATATCGGGCTGATCAACACCGCGCTCAATCTGGCGCGGCGGACCGGGCCCGCCGAGGAGAGGGTCGAGGCGAGCGGCCAGCCGGTAGCGCAGGCGGACGCCGTCTGATCGTCACCGGCGAACCTCCACGCTCGATTCCACGGGAGCTGCCATGTTGCATCACGTCTCCTTCGGCGTCGCGGACATCGAACGCTCCGCGGCTTTCTACGACGCTGTCCTGGGAGCCCTCGGCTATGTGCGCGTGTGGGAGGACCTGCGGCCGAATGAACCGGACCAGGCGGTGGGCTACGGGCTGCCCGGCGGCGGCGACAAATTCACGCTCAAGCTGCGGGACGAGCGAGCGCGATCTCCCGGCGCCGGTTTCCACCTCGCCTTTGCCGCACCCAGCCGGCAGGCGGTTTCGCAGTTTCACCAGGCGGCGTTGGCGCATGGCGGTGTCGACAATGGCGGGCCCGGCCTTCGCGCCCACTACGGCCCCACCTATTTTGCCGCTTTCGTGATCGACCCGGACGGTCACCACATCGAGGCCGTCTGCAAATCGGAGAGATAGGCGCGCACCCAGCCGCTCCCTCGCGCTGAGAGGGACTTGACACATAATGAAATTAGGTAGATCGGTCTACCTAATCAAGGGGCCAGGAACATGACCGACCGCATGCCAGCCAGGGAACGCCTGCTGAAGGCCGCAGCCGAGCTGTTCTACAGCGAGGGGGTCGGCGCCACCGGGATCGATGCCATCACGGCACGGGCCGGGGTCGCCAAGATGAGCCTCTACAATAATTTCTCGTCCAAGGCCGATCTGGTGAATGCCTACATCCAGGAGAGGCGCACCGAATGGCAGGAGATCTATCGGGAACGGCTCAAGAGTGCAGCTACGCCGCAGGAACGGGTGCTGGCGATCTTCGATTCCTATCTGGACTATGCGGGCGCGGCTTATGAATGGGGCTTTCGAGGCTGTGGCTTGCTCAACGCTGCCGCGGAACTGCCGGTCGGGGATCCGGGCCGCGCCTCGGTCGCCTCGCAGAAGGAGGAGGTCGAGCGCCTGTTCAGGGCCTATCTCGGCGAGATGCGGCCGGACGCGGGCACAGAGATCGACGAAACCGCCGAACATCTTTCCTTCCTGCTCGAAGGCGCCATGTCGCGCGCCGGGCTGGACGGGCATGACGGGCGCCTGAAGACCGCACGCAGGATTGCCGCCTCGGTTATCGAACGGTTCTGAACCCGGATGCCCATGAGCGAGGCCATCAGCCCATCTCCTCCCCGGGAGAACAGAAGCGTGGCGATTGTCGTGCTGCTCGTGCTCGAAGCAGCGTTGGTGATCTCATGGAGCGCCGGCTTCGTCGGCATCCGGTTTGCGATCGATCATGCCCCGATCTTCCTGATCCTGCTGTGGCGCAGCTTGGTCTCCGGCCTGGTCCTGCTCCCCTTCGCACTGACCATGGGGCCTCCGCTGCGCTGGAAGGACATCCTGCCGCAGATTTGGTTCGGCGCGCTGGCCATGTCCGGCTATCTCGCCGGTTTCGCCCTGGCGATTGTCTTCGGCGTGCCGACCGGCCTCGTTGCCCTGATTGCCGACATGCTGCCCCTTGCGGTGGCCATCCTGTCCTGGCCGGTGCTGGGGCAGGCCTTGAGCGCGCGCCAATGGCTGGGCTCGTTCCTTGGCCTGGCCGGTGTCCTGATCGCCTCGGGCTGGTCCATCGACATGGGCCATGTCCCGCTCTGGGCCTATGGTCTGCCCGTGCTCGGCACACTGTCGCTGGCCCTGGCGACCTTGCTGCAGAAGCGCAGCCCGGCCGGCGCCATGCCCGTGCATCGGAGCCTGTGCGTCCAGTGCCTGTCCGCTTCGGCGATCTTCGCCATGTTCGCCTGGCATGAGGGCAGCGTCCTGCCCGTCCTGGACTGGGGCTTCATCGGCGGCGTCCTCTGGCTGGTCTTCGTGGCCACCTTCGGCGCCTGGAGCCTCTATTACATCGCCTTGCGCAAATCCTCGCCCACCCGCGTCACCTCGGTGCTGTATCTCAGTCCCCCGGTGACGATGATCTGGGCCTGGTTGATGTTCGGCGAGCCGCTGTCATGGGCCATGGCGGCGGGGCTGGTAGTTTCCCTGGCGGGGATCGTCATCGTCGCGCGGTCACCGGCCGTTTTAGCGGGCCGTACCCGCGATTCCTGAGCGGTGGATCATGGCATCAGCCACGAAGGCCTGGCGTCCGTCCTGGCCGAAAGGTTCAGATTCCACTGATGCGTCGGTGCACGCCGTCGAGGCTCTCGGCGAAAGCCTCGAAGAGCTTGCGATCGGTCAGCTCGCGCAGGACCTGTTCGTTGATGCCGCCACGTGTCGCATATTCCTGTGCCAGATGCATGAAATCGGTGTCGGGCGCTGCCTCCGGCGCCTGGGCCAGGGCCTTGAACAGGGCGCTGACATAGCTACGCGCTGTCGGGTCAGAAACGCCATGGCCCTGCAGCCAGCCGTGAAGGGTGTCGAGATATTTGAAATAGGTGGCGAATGTCGCGGTGGCGACGCTCAGCGCATCGAATTCGGTAACATCCTTCACCGCGAAGGCCTTGCCGAACCGGGCGAAGAAGGCCACGACGTCGGGATCGGGCGGATAGATGATCGTCGGCCCCTGCCTTTGGGCGACCATCGGCAGCGCCTTGGTGACGCGCTCGGCCGGGGAGACCAGGGCGGCGATCTCCTCGAGAGACAGAGTGGCGATCAGACTGATGATGCGATGGGCGGGGCGAAACTGCAGGCCTGCCAGCACGTCATGGGCGATCTGCGGCCGGACGGCGAGCATGATCGTGTCGCAGGCGTCGAGAACGGCCTGATTGTCGGCCGCGACCCGTACATCGGCAAAGCGCGAGGCCAGGTCGGCGGCGACAGCCTCGTTGCGCGGCGACAGCACGACCGCCACGTCGTTGTCGGCAACGGATTTGAGGCCGGTCACGATAGCCGACGTCAGCGCTCCCGTCCCGATGAAGCCGAGCTTCACGATCCGTCTCGTGCTGTCATCTGCCGGGCAATGCGGCTGTCCTCGTTCATGCGCTCGATCAGCGCCTTGATCGAGTCGAACTTCAACTCGCCGCGGATATAGCCGACGAAAGCGATCTCGATCTCCTTACCGTAGAGATCGCCGGAATAATCGAACACGAAGGTCTCCAGCAAGGGCGGGCCGTTGTCGAAGGTCGGGCGGCGGCCGAAACTGGCGACGCCGGCATGCACGATGCCGTCGATCTCGGCACGCACGGCGTAAATGCCCAAGGCCAGGCCACATTGCGGATCGAGTGCCATGTTCGCGGTGGGAAAGCCGAGTTCGCGGCCACGCTTCTCGCCGTGGACGACGGTGCCCAGCACGGACCATTCATGGCCGAGCAGGCGATTGGCGCGCGTGATGTCGCCAGCCGCCAGGGCGCGGCGAATGGCCGAGGAGGACACGGCCTCGCCGCTCTCGCGCGTCGGCGCCACGATGGCGATGTCGAGGCCGAGGGCACGCCCGTGCTGCACCAGGAATTCGGGGGTGCCGCGGCGGTCCTTGCCGAAATGAAAGTCATAGCCGACGGCGACGGCATGGGCGCCGAGCCGCCGCACCATCAGCTCCTCCAGGAATTCCTCGGCCGTCATGCCGGCAAGCGCCCTGTCGAAGGTGAGGGTGATCAGCGCGTCGAGGCCGGCCTTCTCCAGGAGGCGGGCCTTCAAGGCGGGCGGCGTCAGCCGGAACAGGGGCTCGTCCGGCCGGAACAGGCTGCGCGGATGCGGCTCGAAGCTGAGGGCGACGGCCGGGCGCGAGCGATGATGCGGTCCCGGCTGCGAGCCCCTGGCAAGCGCCTCGGCCGCATCGATCACGGCCAGGTGGCCGCGATGCACACCGTCGAAATTGCCGATCGCGATGGCGGCGCCGGCAAGATGCGCGGGCAGGGTGACGGGATCGAGAAACTGCTCGAAGGCCATGATGTCTACCAGATCAGCCGCGGCATGACCGCGTCGGGAATGACGCCCTTGTCGGCAAGGAAGGCAGAGAGCGCCTCGGGGTCGACGCCATCGCCTTCATGGCCGGCCTCGAGCGCATGGATGCCGCCGGAGATGAACAGCGCCCCGCAGCCGATGGCGGTGGCGCCCGCGAGATCTGTCCGCACCGAATCGCCGATCGCCAGGGTTTGCGCGGAGGAGGTCGGCTTGCCGCGGAGCGAGGCGGCAGTCTCGAAGGCGGCGTCGTAGATCGGCTTGTAGGGCTTGCCGCAGATGGCCACGTCGCCGCCGATGGCGCGATAGGCTTCTGCCAGTGCTCCGGCGCAATAGATGATGGTGCCGCCACGATCGACGATGAGGTCGGGATTGGCGCAGATCATCGGCACGTCGCGCGCCTTGAAGCCGGCCAGCATGTCCCTGTAGGTCTCCGGCGTCTCCGTGGTGTCGTCGAACAGGCCGGTGCAAACGACCACCTCGGCCTCCTCGGGCGTGTCGGCGAAGCGGATGCCGAGGCCGTCATAAAGCGGCCGGTCGCGATCGGGGCCGAGATGGAAGACCTTTTTTGCCGCCACGGCGGCGATCTGCGCCCGCGTCACGTCGCCCGAGGTGACGATGGCGTCCCAGCATTCGCGCGGCAGGCCGAGCCGGTCGAGCTGCGGCATCACCGACTGGGCGGGCCGCGGTGCGTTGGAGACCAGCACCACCGTGCCGCCCTGCCGGCGATAGGCGATGAGGGCGTCGGCAACCCCGTCGAACACCCGGTGGCCATTATGGATGACGCCCCAGATGTCGCAGAAAATCAGGTCATAGGCGCTGGCAATCTCGCGAAAGCCATGGATGAGACGGGGCGAGGAAACCAAGGCGGGGCCTTTCTGGTCGAAGGAACGATGCGTGGCGGGACGCAGCCCCTCACATAAGCCCTGAAAGACGGGCTGGGAAGAGACAAGGGGGTGGCAGCGTCGAAAGGGGCAGGAAAGAGCGCCACCGCCTTCTCCCCTTGCGGGAGAAGGTGCCCCGAAGGGACGGATGAGGGGAGATACGCAACCTGGTTGGGAAATCGCTGCACCCCTCATCCCCCTGCCGGGACCTTTAGCCAACTCCTTCGGAGTTGGCGACACCCGCAAGGGGAGAAGGAACCTGGCTTATCCCCGCTCCAGCAAATCGCCGAGCCGCCGTTTCAATTCCTCCTTCGCCGGCCTCGCCAGGCGGAAGACCACGCTGGAGCGGGCGAAATCGAGGGCGCGGATGCTGCCGACATTGGGGCGGATCAGGATGTCGGGTCGATAATGGGCGGCCTTGGCGTCGACGATGGCGGCCTGCATGATCTGCAGCGCGCCGAACATCGCCTCGAAGGTGCCGGGCATGTCGGTCTCCGTGGCAAGCGTGGCAGCACCGGAGACATCGACCCCGACCAGGATATCGGCCTTGCCGGCGAGATGGTCGAGCGGCAGGGGATTGACGGTAGCGCCGTCGATCAGCACCTGGCCGTCGATGCGTACCGGCCGGATCGCACCGGGTATCGCCATGGAGGCGGCGACGGCCTGGCGCAGCGGGCCGGAGGTGAAGGCCCGTTCGCGGCGGCCGTAATAGTCGGTGGCCACGACGGTGAGCGGAATGGCGAGTTCGGAGAAAGTCTTGGGCACGACCTCTGGCAGGAAGGCTTCGCAGAAGGCTTCGGCATCGATCATCACCGGATTGCCGAGGCCGGAGAACAGGTCGGCCAGCCGCCCGGTGCGGGCCGCCATCAGCTTGCTGCGCGTGCCGCGGCGATCGGCGAGGGTGGCAAGCGTGTAGGCATGGAGCTCGGCGGCCGACAGGCCGGCGGCATAGGCGGCGGCATAGATCGCCCCCATCGAGGTGCCGGCCATAGCGACCGGGCGGATGCCGAGCTCGTCGAAGACTTCCAGCATCGCGATATGGGCGAGGCCCCGTGCGCCGCCGCCGCCGAGTGCCAATGCCACGGTCTTGACGGGGCTCTTGACCCTGGGCGTCATGTCAGGCCTTGCCGATGGCACGCCAGCCGATGTCGCGGCGGCTGAAGCCTTCGGGCCAGTCGATGAGGTCGACGGCTTCATAGGCCCGCTTCTGTGCCTCCGCCACGCTCTTGCCGCTGGCGGTGATGCCGAGCACGCGCCCGCCATTGGCCAGGATGTGATCACCCGAGCGCTTGGTTCCGGCATGGAAGACCAGCACGTCGTCGAGCGAGGCGGCCTTGGCGAGATCCCGGATTTCCGAACCGCGGGGGAAACTGCCGGGATAGCCCTTGGTGGCCATCACCACGCAGAGCGCCGCATCGCTCTTCCAGCGCAGCGAGATGGTGGAGAGCACGCCGTCCGCCGAGGCGATCAGGGCCGGCAGGAGGTCCGAGCGCAACCGCGGCATCAGGACCTGCGTTTCCGGATCGCCGAAGCGGACATTGTATTCGATCAGCTGAGGGCCGTCCCTGGTGATCATCAGGCCGGCGAAAAGCACGCCCTTGAAGGGGGTGCCGCGGGCGGCCATGGCCCGCACGGTGGGGCGGATGATGGTCTCCATCACGCGCTCTTCCATCTCGGGCGTCATGATCGGGGCGGGCGAATAGGCGCCCATGCCGCCGGTATTCGGACCCTTGTCACCGTCGAAGGCGCGCTTGTGGTCCTGCGCGGAAATCAGCGGAATGGCGGTAGTGCCGTCGCACAGGGCGAAGAAGCTCGCCTCCTCGCCTTCCAGGAACTGCTCGACCACCACCTCGTGGCCGGCCTCGCCGACGCTGCCGGCGAAGATGGCGTCGACGGCGGCAAGGGCATCCTCCAGCGTCATCGCCACCACCACGCCCTTGCCGGCGGCCAGGCCGTCGGCCTTGATCACGATCGGCGCACCCTGTTCGCGGACATAGGCGCGCGCGGCGGCAGCGTCGGTGAAGCGCCGATAGGCTGCGGTCGGGATGGAGAATTCCTGGCAGAGGTCCTTGGTGTAGCCCTTTGAGCCCTCGAGCTGGGCGGCGGCCCTGGAAGGACCGAAGGCCTTGATCCCGGCGGCGGCGAGATCGTCGACCAGGCCGGCGACCAGCGGTGCCTCGGGACCCACCACCACGAAGTCGATCTCGTTCTCGCGGCAGAAGGCGATTACCGCCGGATGATCTGTCGCGTCCACGGCGGCGCAGATGGCGCATTCTTCCATGCCGGGATTGCCGGGCGCGGCATAAAGCCTCTCGCAGAGCGGGCTCGCCGATATCGCCCAGGCCAGGGCATGTTCGCGCCCGCCCGATCCGATCAGAAGAATGTTCATCGTCACCGCCTGCAGAAATTCCGTTGGCCGGACCTTTGCCCCATCGGGGAGCAGGATGCAATGTCGAAGCGTATTCCCCCGGAGCGCAGGCGTTTCTTGCTCAGCAGATGACGGTGTCGACCACCCACCAACCCGGCCGATGCTCCGCGATCGCCAGCCTCGCCTCGACCGCGGCTTCGACCGTCTCGAACAGGCCGAACACGGTGGCGCCCGAGCCCGACATGCGGGCGAGGCGGCAGGCGGGCTGGTCGCGCAAGGCGCCGAGTGCTTCGGCGATCGCCGGGCGCAGGGCAAGGGCGGGCGGCTCGAGATCGTTGCCGCCGCGACGAAGATTGTCGATCAGCCTGACCGGGCTCCGCTCGCCCTCGATGGCCGCCGCCAGGGAAAGCTCGGAAGAAGCGACCGGCCCGACGGGAAGGGCGAGAGCCCGGAAGACGTCCGCCGTCGGCGTGGCAACGCCTGGATTGACGAGGATGGCGGGCAGGGGCGGCAGAGGGACCGGAGCCGACAGGCTCTCTCCCGCACCGCGCATCCAGCGGCTCACGCCTTCCAGGCAGACCGGAACGTCCGAGCCCGTGGCGCGGGCGGCAACCAGGATGCGCTCATCGGTCAGCGGCAGGCCGTTGGCGCGGGCGAGCAGGCGCAGGGCAGCCGCGGCATCCGAGGAGCCGCCCCCGATGCCGGCTGCCGCCGGCAAGCGCTTGTCGAGCCGGAAATGGCCGAGAACGAGACCTGGATGCCGCTCGCCCAGAGCCTTGGCCGCCTTAAGCACGAGATTGTCGGCAAGAGCGCCGGTCTCATCCGCCCGGGGACCGGAGACCTCCAGGGAAAGATCGGCCCCCGGTTCGAGACTGAGTTCGTCGGCGATGCCGGCAAAGGCGACCAGGCTGTCGAGCACATGAAGGCCGTCCGCACGCCGGCCCAGCACGGCCAGGGTCAGATTGACCTTGGCACGGGCTTTCTCGTTCAGCCGGCCCGGCGAAACTCCCGTTTCGCCGGCCGCCGGGAGGTCAGCCGCCATTGTTGTTGGACGGAGCTGCAGGCTTTATGGGCTCGGCCGGCTTCGGTGTATCGGCCGGCTTGGGCGCATCCATTGGCTTGGGAGCGTCAGCTGGCTTTGTCTCGTCTGCGGGCTTGGGAGCCTCAGCAGGTTTCGTCTCATCCGCCGGCTTGGGCGCATCCGCAGGCTTTTCGGGCTGCGAGGGCTGGACGGCATCCGGTGTCTTCGGCGCGTCGGCCGGCTTTGCCGCGTCCGCCGGCTTGGGAGCATCGGCGGGCTTGGGCGCATCGGCGGGTTTGGGCGCATCCGGAGACTTGGTGGCGTCGCCGGCCTTGCCGGCATCGGCCGAGGCCGTGTCCCGCATGCCGTCCTTCAGCTTCTGCTCGATCTTGGCTTTTTCGTCCGGCTCGGGCTTGGCATCGAGAGCGTGGCGCCACTGGAAGGTCGCCTCCAGCTTGCGCCCGATCTTCCAATAAGCATCGCCCAGATGGTCGTTGATGGTGGGGTCGCTCGGTTTGAGGGAGACTGCGCGCTCGAGCTGTTCGACGGCCTCGTCATATTGGCCGAGCTTGTAGTTGGCCCAGCCGAGACTGTCGACAATGTAGCCGTCATCGGGGCGCTGATCGACGGCCTTCTTGATCATCTCCATGCCTTCCTGGAGATGGAGGCCCTGATCGATCCAGGAGTAGCCGAGATAGTTCAGCACCGAAGGCTGGTCGGGGAAGAGCTCGAGCGCCTTCTTGAAGTCGGCCTCGGCCTTGGGCCACTGCTTGGTGCGCTCATAGGCGATGCCGCGATAATAGAAGGTGGGCCAGTCATTGCGGGTGGGTTTGCCGATCACGTCGACGGCCTGGGAGAAGGCCACCGCCGCTTCGTCCCAGCGTTTGCGCTGATTGAAGATGCCGCCGAGCGAGATGATGGCATCGAGATCCTGCGGATTGGCCGCGATGATCTTCTTCAGATGCGCCACGCCCTCATCCGTCTTGTCGAGTTCGTCCAGCGTGGTGGCGAGCTCGATTTCGGCATTGCGCTTGAGCGGCGAGGAAGCGGGCACGCTCTTGAACAGGGTCTCCGCGGTCTGGGGCTGCTTGAGATCGCTGTAGAGCTCGGCGAGGCCGATCAGCGCGGTGGCGTTGTTGGGCTCCAGATAGAGCGCCAGACGATAGAACACCACGGCATAGTCGGCGCCACCCTGCTTGGCGATACCGGCGGCGACCGAAACCAGGATGTCGGCTGCACCCTGCTGGGCTGATGTCACGGCCGGCCCGATGCGCTTGCCGGCCTTGATGTCGGCGATCAGCGCCGTGACGATCGGCTGGCGGGGCACCTTGGCCGAATAGGCATCCAGCACCTTCAGCGCCTCGTCCTTCTTGCCGGCGCGCACCAGCGCGCGCGCATAGGCATCGACGATGGAGACGGCATTGGCGTCGCGCTCATGGGCATCCTTGAGCCGGGCGATCGCCTCATCGCGCATGCCGGCCATGTCGAGCATCATGCCGGTGGAGAAATTCTTGAAGGTGGAAAAGCCGTCATTGGACGAAATGTCGTCGCTGGCCACCACGCCCTTCTTGGTCTGGCCGGCGCCCGCATAGGTCCAGGTGGAGATCAGCGGCGTCGCCAGCTGCAGGATCGGCTTGTCGAGGGTGAAGGCGAGTTCGTCGCGGGCCTTGGTGTAGTCCCGTCCCTTCAGCGCCCGGATGCCGAGCACGAGATGGGCGATGGGGTTCTTCTTGTCGATCGCCACCACGCGCCGGGCGAAAGTGACGGCCTTGTCCATCTCGCCCGAGGTCAGCAATGCGATGAAGGTGCGGTTGGTCAGCTCCTGGCGGGCCTGTTCGTCCTTGAACAGGCCGCTGCTCAGCGCCTTGGCATAGAAGGAGGCCGCGTTGTCGTCATCGCGCACATTGGCGGCCAGCCGTCCCGCCAACAGGCTGCCGGAGGCGGAGGTCGGCCGGAACGGACGCTCGACCGTCTTGGCCGCCAGTGCCGGCGCCATCAGGGTCGTCGAGAAGGCGATCGCCAGCAAAGCGGCGGAAAAGGACATGCGGGAAGACAGGGGCACTGGAAAGAAAACTCCGAATCAGCCGGCCGCCTCGACACAGGCGACGCAGTCGCGAATTATTCGCCGCTACCATGGCTGCTTTGAGGCGAGGGAACAACCCACTCGCCTCGCTAATCCGCCGATTTCGCCGGCCGATGCGCCCATCTCCAGCCGAGGTTGGCGGCTGTAACTCCAGACGGCGCCATTGCTGGCGGGTATCGGCCGTTCCCCCGGAATGGCCCGGGGATCCGTGCTTGACAAGCTGCCCCTGCGGTACGACCCCTTGGTCATGTCCGCTCCCGCCGCCTGTGCGCCGCCCGTGCCTCATGTCGCACGCGGTTCGGCCGCCTACCGCAAGATCAGCCTCGCTCTCTTCCTCGCCGGGTTCGGCACTTTTTCGCTCATCTACTGCGTTCAGCCCTTGCTGCCGCTGCTGGCCGAGGAATTCCATGTCGGCGCGGCCCAGAGTTCGCTGGCGCTCTCGCTGACCACCGGTGCCCTGGCCTTCGCGATCTTCGCCGCCGCCGCGGTTTCGGAGCGATTCGGGCGGCGCGCCTTGATGTTCGCGTCCATCGGCCTTGCCAGCCTGCTCAATCTTGCCGTCGCGGTCACGCCGGGCTGGCACGCCATTCTCGCCCTGCGCGCGGCGGAAGGCGTGGCGATCGGCGGCGTACCGGCCATTGCCATCGCCTATCTGGCCGAGGAGATCGAGCCTGCCGGCCTCGGCTTTGCGATGGGGCTTTACATTGCCGGCACCGCGCTCGGCGGCATGTCGGGCCGTGTGCTGACCGGCATTCTGGCCGAGTTCCTGACCTGGCGCTTCGCAGTGGGGATAGTCGGTCTCGCCGGCCTCGTCCTGGCGCTCGGTTTCGTCCTGCTGCTGCCGCCGTCGCAGCATTTCACCCCGCGAAAGGGGTTCGATCTGCGCTATCATCTCCGGGCCTGGCTTTCTCATTTCGGCCGCGAAAAGCCTGGAGGCGTGCCGGCGAAGCCCCTGCTGTTCGCCATCGCCTTTTGCGGCTTCGGCAGCTTCGTGACCGTCTATAATTACGCCGGGTTCCGGCTGATGGCGCCGCCCTTCGACCTCGGCCCGACGCAGACGAGCCTGATCTTCACCGTCTATCTGTTCGGCACCCTCTCTTCCTCGCTCGGCGGCATGGCGGCCGACCGGGTGGGGCGGGCACCGGTGCTGATCGCAGGCCTCCTGACCATGGCGGCCGGCATCGGGCTGACATTCCTGCCCAGCCTTGTCGGCATCATCGCCGGCATTGCGGTGCTGACATCCGGTCAGTTCGCCTGCCACGCCGTGGCGAGCGGCTGGGTCGGACGGCTGGGCGGCACCAGCAAGGGCCATGCAGCTTCGCTATACATGCTGGCCTATTACCTCGGTGCCAGCATCGTCGGTTCGACCGGCGGCTGGTTCTGGAGTGCCGGGGGATGGCCCGCCGTCGTCGGCTTCACCCTGGTGCTGATCGTGCTTGCGATCGGAGGGGCGGCGGGGCTGATGCGCCATGAGCGGGGAGAGCGACTGGCGCGATGAGGCGGTGCCGAATGTCTCTCACGGCGGTGCGGGGACGCGCCAACCCGCCGTAGAGGAAAAAGCGTTCGGGCCAAGGCAAACCGGGACTCGCCTCAGTTGCAGGCGTGAGCAGCGGCGGCAGGCAGAGCCTCGCCGCCGATGAAGACACGTTCCACCTCGAACTCCCTGTCGAGAACCACGATGTCGGCGCGCTTGCCCGGCGCCAGGCTGCCGACTTCGCCGGCAATGCCGGTGAGCTCGGCCGGCGTGAGCGAGGCCATGCGGATGACGGCGGGCAAGTCCCCGCCGATGGCGCGCGCCATCGTCCTTACCATCCGGTCCATGCCATGCATCGAGCTCGCCAGGCTGCCGTCCTCGCCCCGAACGGAATGGCCGTCGCTCCAGACCCAGCTGCCGTCCTCGCGGGAACCGAAGCGATATTGGCCCGGCGGCATGTCCATGGCGCGGTTGGCATCGGTGACGAGGCAGCAGCGCCGGGGCCCGATCAGGCGGAAGGCGAAGCGCAGCAGGTCGTCGGAGAGGTGGATGCCGTCGGCGATCACCTCGGTGCTCATCGAGGTGTTGGCGAGGACATATTGCTCCATGCCGGCCTGCATGGGCGTGCCGAAGCGCCTGCGCAGGGAGGCGACCGAACTCATGGCACACCAGAAATGGTCGACATGGCGCATGCCGTGCGCGAAGGCCGCCTCCAGCTCGCTCCAGCAGGCATTGGAATGGCCGCAGGTGATGAAGCAGCCCTGTTGGCGGGCATGGTCGAAGAAAGCGAGGGCGCCGGGCAGTTCGGAGGCGCAGGTCGCGATCCTGATGATCTTCCGGCCGAGGAAATATTCGTATTCCTCCCGCACCGGGTCGCGCCGGCCTTCCGGCGCGTGGATGCCGACCTTGTCCTCCGCGAAATAGGGACCGTAGAAATGAAGGCCGGCGATGCGGGCGCCGTCCGCGGGCGTCCAGGAAGCCTGCACGTTTTCGCACGCTTTCACCATCGCGTCGAGCTGGGCGAAGGACCCCGTCGTGGTGGTCGGAAAGATTGAGGTCGTGCCGTGCCTGGCATGGGCGACATTGGTCCGCCGTATGGCATCGACGGTGCCGTCCATATAGTCGGCGCCGGCGCCGCCATGCACGTGAATGTCGACGAAGCCCGGCGACAAATAGCAGCCGCTGAAATCGAGCAGGTCTTCGCCTTCATGCGCGGAAGCATAGGGTTCGATCGCGGCGATCCGGCCGTCGACGCAGCGGATCACGGCGTCTTCGCGAATGGCGTCTTCGAGAATGACATTCCCCTTCAGGAGGAGCTCTTTCATGCTGGATCCGTCGACAGATGTTGTGATAGGGAATGCATGTTTCTATCGATATCGTCATAAACGTGCAATCGAGGACTCGCCTTGTCGATTGAATCCACGCCCGATGAGCGGCGCGCCTTCATCCTGTCGACGCTGAAGGCCAGGGGCAGGCTGTCGACCCAGGAGGTCTCGGCCCATTTCGAGGTTTCCGAGGACACCATCCGGCGCGATTTCCGGGACATGGCGGCCGAGGGCCTGATCAAGCGTGTCCATGGCGCCGCCCTGCCGGTCTCGCCGGGAGAATTGCCTTTCCAGGGGCGCTACAAGATCGCAGCCGGCTTGAAGACGCGCCTCGCCCGGGTCGCGGCCCGGCTCGTGCTGCCGGATCAGGTGGTCGTCATCGACGGGGGCACCACCAATCTCGAAGTGGCCAGGCAGCTGCCGCGTGATCTCAGGGCAACCATCGTCACCAACAGTCCGCTGGTGGCGACGGCCACGACCGAGCATCCGCATCTGGAGGTGATCCTGCTCGGCGGCGTCTTCGACAAGCGCAGCCAGATGGTGCTGGGCGCGCGCGTGCTCGACCAGCTTCAGGCCGTCAATGCCGATCTGTGCTTCATCGGGGTGCACGGCATCCACGAGGAGTTCGGGTTGACCACCGCCGGCTATGACGAGGCTGCGATCAAGGCTGCGATGATCCGGGCGGCCGCCGAGGTCGTCGCCGTGGCGACCCCGGATAAATTCGGCACCGCGGCGGCGCACCATTTCGCTGCGCTGTCGTCGATCGATACGCTGGTCACCGAAGATACCACCCGCACGCGCGACCTGCTGGGGAAGGGAGGCATGAAGGCGATCTATGCCTGAGGCAGTGGTCGGCGGGCGGGTCTTGAGAGTCGCTCCCGCTTGGCGCCTATACGGCCCGCTTTTTCGACTGCCGGAAGGTGGCGGCAGCCGCACCTAGGGCACCAATGCCGGCGCCGATCAGGGCGCAATTGAGCAGGATGCCGACGAGACCGGTGCGATTGGCGGCCGCAATCGACTGCGCCGCCTGCTCGGCGCCGGCGCCGCTGGTCCTGGCATCCATCATGGCGACCATGCCCGGCTCGCCGCATTTGGGCAGGAGCGTTGATTTGGTTTCCTCGCTGCCGCCATAGACCTTCTCGACAGCCTGCTCGCAATGCGACCGGTCGGCCGGGGAAACCCCGGCCATGCCGAACTGCAGATAGAGGCCGATGCCCAGGAGAACGGCCCCGAGGCCGGCGTACATGAACGCTTTCATCCGGCGAGGCGCGTTTACATGTTCGGATAGTTCGGGCCGCCGCCGCCCTCCGGGGTCACCCAGTTGATGTTCTGGGCCGGATCCTTGATGTCGCAGGTCTTGCAGTGCACGCAGTTCTGCGCGTTGATCACGAAGCGCGGATCCTTCTTGGCCGCCTCGTCGCCATAGACCACCTCATAGACGCCCGCCGGGCAATAGAGCCGGGCCGGCTCGCCATAAAGGGGCAGATTCTTTTCGATCGGGACCTTGGGATCCTTCAATGTGAGATGGATCGGCTGGTCTTCCTCGTGGTTGGTCGAAGAGAGGAAAACGGAGGATAGCTTGTCGAAGGACAGCTTGCCGTCCGGCTTGGGATAGTCGATCGGCTTGCTTTCGGCGATCGGCTTCAGCGTGGCGTAATCGGGCTTGCCATGCTTGAGCGTGCCGAACAGGGAGAAGCCGAGCTTCTCGTTGAGATGCATGTCGATGCCGCCGAGCACAACGCCGGCGATGGTGCCGAGCTTGGACCATAGCGGCTTGACGTTGCGCACCTTGTAGAGGTCGCGGCCGATCTCGCTGGAGCGCCAGGCCGCCTCGTAGGAGGCGGGCTCGTCATGCGAACGCCCCTCGGCCAGCGCCTTGGAGAGGTGTTCGGCCGCCAGCATGCCCGAGAGCACGGCGTTGTGGCTGCCCTTGATACGCGGCACGTTGACGAAGCCGGCGGCACAGCCGATCAGGGCGCCGCCCGGGAAGGAGAGCTTGGGTACCGACTGGTAGCCGCCCTCGGTGATGGCGCGCGCGCCATAGGCGATGCGCTTGCCGCCCTCGAAGGTCGGTGCGATCAGCGGATGGTGCTTGAAGCGTTGGAACTCGTCGAAGGGCGAGAGATAGGGATTGGTGTAGTTGAGGTGGATGACGAAGCCCACCACCACCTGGTTGTTTTCGAGGTGATAGAGGAAGGAGCCGCCCCCCGTCTTCGAATCCAGCGGCCAGCCGAAGGAATGCTGCACCCGGCCAGGCACATGCCGGGCCGGATCGATCTGCCAGAGTTCCTTGATGCCGATGCCGTATTTCTGGGGCTCGCGGCCGTCGGCGAGATTGTATTTGGCGATCAGCGTCTTGGTCAGGCTGCCGCGGGCGCCCTCGGCGAACAGGGTGTATTTGCCGTGCAGTTCCATGCCGCGGGTGAAGCCGGATTTGGGCTGGCCGTCGCGGCCGATGCCCATGTCGCCGGTGGCGATGCCCATCACCGCGCCCTTATCGTCATAGAGCACTTCGGCGGCGGCAAAGCCGGGATAGATCTCGACGCCGAGCGCTTCGGCCTGGACCGCCAGCCAGCGGCAGACATTGCCGAGCGAGCCGACGAAATTGCCGTGGTTCGACATCAGCTTGGGCATGCCGAAATTGGGCAGGCGCAAGGCGCCGGACGGGCCGAGATAGAAGAACTGGTCCTCGGTGACCTCCGTCACCAGCGGGCGGTCATCGGCCTCGCGCCATTCGGGCAGCAGCTTGTCGAGGCCCACCGGATCGATGACCGCTCCCGAGAGGATATGGGCGCCGACCTCCGAGCCCTTCTCCACCACCACCACGCTGGTTTCGGGATTGAGCTGCTTGAGATGGATCGCTGCCGCCAGACCGGCAGGTCCGGCGCCGACCACGACGACATCATATTCCATCGCCTCGCGGGGGCCGAGATCGGCACTGTCGGTCATCGAGAAGTCTCCACGTTGAGTAATCGTGCTTTTTTCACGTTTTTGGAATGGGTGCAAACAATGCTGCGACGGTTTCCCGAATTAAGTAACCAATTGGTGCGTTAATGTCACGGTTGGCGGAGCCGCACGTTCCATTCCGATGCAGCGAGGTTCAGGATCACGGTCTCACCTCCTGTCGCCGGCCGGCTGGGGGACACGAAAAGACGATATCGATTCCGGCGATGCCCTTGATCCGTCACGGATTGTCATATTCTCCCACAAAAAAGACAGGAGGCCTGCGGCATCCGTCTGCGGGGAGCTGGTCCTGTGCATTTCTATAGTGATACGGACTACGACTGTCCCTTGGGTTACTCTTTCTCATTGCCACCGATGCTAGGTAGAGTAGGCTATCTATGGCTTGCGGATCCGTCGGTGTGGAGCATACGGGCATGGGCATTCTGGACTTCATCTCCAAGCAATTTATCGATGTCATCCAGTGGACGGCCGAGGAGCCGGGCCTTTTGGCCTACCGTTTCCCGATGTCGGGCATGGAAATCCAGAACGGCGCCCAACTCGTGGTGCGGGAGACGCAGAAGGCGGCCTTCTTCAACGAGGGCAAGATTGCCGACATTTTCGGCCCCGGGACCTATACGCTCACCACCCAGACCCTGCCGGTGCTGACCTATCTGAAGAACTGGGACAAGTTCTTCGAATCGCCCTTCAAGTCGGACGTCTATTTCTTCGACACCAAGGACCAGATCGACCGCAAATGGGGCACAACCCAGCCCCTCACCATCCGCGACAAGGAATATGGCCCGATCCGCATTCGCGCCTTCGGCAATTATTCCTACGCCGTCGGCGATGTCGGCGCGTTCTGGTCGCGCCTGGTCGGCACGGCGGAGCGGTGCACCACCGAGATGATCGAGGGGCAGTTGCGCGGTGCCGTGCTCACCGCCATCGCCTCGACCCTCGGCCAGAGCAATGTCGCCTTCATCGACATGGCCGCCAACCAGGAAGCTTTTTCGCAGAAGCTGGCGGAAGCCATTCGTCCCGCGCTCCGGGACTATGGCATCGACGTCAAGAGCTTCTACGTCCAGAGCCTGTCGCTGCCCGAGGAACTCCAGCGCATTCTCGACAAGGCCAGTTCCATGAACATGTTGGGCGATCTCAATCGCTACGCCCAGTTCCAGACGGCCGAATCCATTCCTCTTGCCGCCGAGAACCCGGGCGGCCTGGCCGGGGCGGGGGCAGGGCTCGGCGCCGGCATGGCGATCGGCCAGGCCATGGCGCAGGGCTTTGCCAATGCGGCGCCGACCCAAGCCCCCTCGGTACCGGCCGCGCCCGCGCAGCCGGCGGAGGATCCGATCCAGCTCCTCGAAAAGCTCGGCGGGCTGTTGGCCAAGGGCATCCTGACACAGCAGGAATTCGACGCCAAGAAGGCCGAATTGCTGTCACGGATCAAATAGACCCGACTTCAAAGCAGTCGTCCTCCCCGGCCGAGTTTCTCGCGAGCGTAGCGAGAGACGGCGAGGGAAGGGATCCAGGGCCCATGGATGTGTTTCATAGCCACTGGATCGCTTTCCTCGGCCCCCGGCCCCGCCTGGGACGACAGAACCCTTGTCTCGGAGCCGTGCCTCGGCGCAGGAGGCCGGCCAATCCCGTGATCCATACGAGGCCCAATGCGTAAATTCGCCTGCCCTTCCTGCGGAGCGGATGTCGTGTTCCGGTCGGCGCAGTCGGTCTATGCCGTCTGTGCCTATTGCCAGTCCATGGTGGTGCGCACCGATGTCGACGTGGCGTCGCTCGGCGTGATGGCGGCTCTGCCCGACGACATGAGCCCTCTTCAGCTCGGCACCGGCGGTATGTTCGACGGCCAGTCCTTCACCATTATCGGTCGCCTGAAGATCGGCTGGAGCGACGGGCTGTGGAACGAATGGCGCATGCTGATGGATGATGGCCGCGAAGGCTGGATCGGCGAGGCGCAGGGGTTCTTCTCGGTGAGCTTCAAGGCGGAGGAGAAGTCCTGGAACAATGTGCGCGAAGCACTGGATCGCTGCCGGCCGCTGCTGAAGGAGAGCGAGGACGGTGCCACCGACGTAAGGCCGGGCTTCTCGGTGACGGTGAAGGGCGTTCAGCTCAAGGCCGTCGATATCAAGCTGGCGACCTGCCTGGGGTCGGAAGGTGAATTGCCCTTCGCGGCCCCCAAAGGCCGGCGCACCGTGTCGATCGATTGTATCGGTACCGATGGCGAATTCGCCACGCTCGAACATGATGGTGTGGAGGCCAATGTCTATTTCGGCCGTTATCTGGAATGGGACGCCTTGCGCTTCTCCAATCTCAGGCCACTGGAGGGCTGGTGATGGATGAGCCCCTTGCGCCGCCGCCATCCCCGTCACCGGCCGCACCTGCGCCACGGCCGCCCGGACGGCCGCGAACCTTTGCCTGTCCCAATTGCGGCGGGTCGGTGACGCTGCGCGCCGTCGGCCAGTCGATCAGCGCCACCTGCAGCCAATGCTCCTCGCTGATCGACGTCGCCGACGAGAATTTGCGCATCATCCAGAAGGCGCAGGCTGCGTTGGAGCCCTCGGAAATTCCGATCGGCGCCCGTGGGCGGCTGCAGGACGTCGAATGGGAGGTCGTCGGCTATATGCGCCGGAGCGACCGGACAGGATATTACGAGTGGATCGAATATCTCCTCTTCAATCCCTATCGGGGCTATCGCTTCCTGGTCCGGGAAGCCGGCCATTGGACCTTGGTGAAGATGCTCACCCGCGATGTCCCGGCGGCCGGCAGCGCCGTCGACATCACGGTCGAGGGGCGGCGCTATGCCTTTTTCAGCAAGGGACAGGCGCTTACCAAATATGTCGCGGGCGAATTCTATTGGCGCGCTTCCACGGCGGACGTCACCGAGACGACGGACTATATCGCCTCGCCCCATCGGCTGATGGTCGAGAGCAACGATGAGGAAATCATCGTCTCCGAAGGCATCTATCTCGAACCCAGCCAGGTGGCCGAGGCCTTCAAGCTGCCGCTGGCGGACGAGCGCTATGGGCCCGGCGTCAACCAGCCCAATCCGCACAAGCGCTGGCTGAGGGTGCCGCTCGCCGCCCTTGGCGTGGCGACGCTGCTGCAGTTCGGCTCGCTCGCCCTCTCGCCCGGACGCCAGGTCGTCTCGCAGACCTTCACCCTGACATCCGCCGACAAGGGCAAGACCTTCGCCTCCGAACCGTTCCGCCTGGAGGGCCGCGGCAATATCGAGTTCGAGACCAGCGCCGAGCTCAAGGATGATTGGCTGGAGCTCGACGTCGCCCTGGTCAATGTCGAGACCAACCGCAGCTATCACGCCTCCCAGGGGCTGGAGAATTACAGCAGCGGGCGGGTCACCGAGCGCACCAGCGAATTGCTGTCACCGGTGCCGGCCGGCACCTACAAATTGCTGATCGACACCAATGCCGGCCTGTTCACCAAGGTGCCGGAGACCGTGCCGATGGTGGCGCGGGAGGATTATCTGCAGACCTGGCTGCGCAACAATGGCCAGGCCGGGAGTGCACCCGCCTCGCAACCCGCCGTTGCTCCCGCGCCCGCCAATCCCCTGCCTTCGGAAACGTTCACGGTCACGGTACGGCACGATGTGCCGATCTGGTCGAACTATCTCGGCGCCGTCGGCCTGCTGGCCCTCGGCGCCGGCTTCGGCTTCTTTCGCGACCGGCGCTTCGAGCGGTCGCGCTGGGAGCAGGGCGGCATCGACGAGGAAGCACCATCGCTGTCCGGCAACCTGGCGGCGGGCGGTTTCGTCGCCGCCGCCGCCGGCACCAGCAACTCCGATTCCGGGACCGATGATTGGTGGTCGTCGAGCGATGACGACGACAGCGACAGTTCCTGGTCGAGCGACGACTTCAGCAGTTTCGGCAGCGAGGACACGTGAGCAGGATTCAGATGATCTTCGCCGGGGCCGTCGTGTTCGGCATGGCGCTCGGCAATTTCGGCGGCTATTCGCTGGCCAATATGTGGCACGGCAAGCAGACCACCAGCCGCGGCCTCAGAAGTAGCGACGGCGGCTCCTCCGGCTGGTTCGGCGGCGGGGGCAGAAGCTCTGGCGGCGGCTATTCATATCATAAATAGGGGTCATTCATGGACGTCTCCGGCCTGATCGAACTGAAATTCGTCGTTGCGTCGCTGGTCTATTCGGGCATCGGCATCCTGGTCTTCGTCGTTGCTTTCGTGCTTCTCGACCTGCTTACCCCGAAGGTGCAGGTGTGGAAGGAACTGTGCGAAAAGCGAAACATGGCCCTGGCTGTCTTCCTGGGCTCGGTGGCTCTCGGCATCGCCATCATCATCGCCTCGGCGATCCATGGCTGACGGCATGTCAGGCGGGACTGTCATGCTTGGCCTTTCAGTCATTGCGAGCGTAGCGAAGCAATCCAGCCGGTCCCATTCCAGGGCCTTGGATTGCTTCGCTGCGCTCGCAATGACGTGAGGTTTGGGTGGTAATCCCGCCACAACAGTAATCCGAAGGCGCGTTCGTGGAAATCCTGCTGCTCTTCTCGGCCTTCGTGATCGCAACCTGCGGGCTGATCTACGAACTGATCGCCGGTACGCTGGCGAGCTATCTGCTTGGCGATTCCGTCACGCAGTTCTCCACCATCATCGGCACCTATCTCTTCGCCATGGGCGTGGGCTCATGGCTTTCGCGCTATCTCGCGCGTGATCTCCTCGGCCATTTCGTCCGCATCGAGCTGCTGGTCGGAGCGGTCGGCGGCAGTTCGGCGGCGGCCCTCTTCGTCCTGTTCGACCACGTCGCCTCCTTCCGGCTCTGGCTTTACTCGCTGGTCGGCGTGATCGGCATTCTGGTCGGCATCGAGATTCCGCTGCTGCTGCGCATCCTGGAAGGGCGGCTCGCCTTCAAGGATCTGGTCTCCAAGGTCTTCACCTTCGACTATATCGGCGCGCTCTTCGCCTCCCTGCTGTTTCCGCTGGTGCTGGTGCCCTATCTCGGCCTGATCCGCTCGGCCTTCCTGTTCGGTATCCTCAATACGCTGGTGGCTATCTGGGTACTCTATGCCATCGAGGCGCCCATCCTCCGGCGCGGCGCGCACAAGGCCGCGGCCTTCGCGGTCCTGGCCCTGCTCGGCGCTGGCTTCATCTGGTCCGAGCGCATCCAGTCGATGGCAGAGGCGAGCGCCTATCCGGGCACGGTAATTTACGCAGAGTCGACACCCTATCAGCGCATCGTGGTCACGCGCCAGCAGCGCGATGTCCGCCTCTTCCTCAATTCGAACCTGCAATTCTCCTCGCTCGACGAATATCGCTACCACGAGGCGCTGGTGCATCCCGTGATGAGCGCCCTGAAAGCGCCGCGCAGGGTGCTGATCATCGGCGGCGGCGACGGGCTGGCGCTGCGGGAGGTGCTGAAATATCCGGCGGTCGAGGCGGTCACCATGGTGGATCTCGATCCGGCCGTGACGCGCCTGTTCTCGCACAACGAGATGATGACCGGTCTCAATGGCGGCTCGCTGGCTTCGCCCAAGCTGACGCTGATCAATGCCGATGCCTTCCTCTGGCTGCGGGAGCAGAAGCCGGCCGATGCGCATTTCGATGCGGTGATCATCGACCTGCCCGACCCCTCCAATTTCTCGATCGGCAAGCTCTATTCGCTCACCTTCTACCGCCTCCTGAAATCGGCGGTGAACCAGGACGGGCTGGTGGTGATCCAGAGCACCTCGCCTTTGGTCGCGCGCAAGTCCTTCTGGTGCGTCAACAACACGCTGGCGGCGGCGGGCTTTCAGACCGCGGCCTACCACCTCTTCGTGCCGTCCTTCGGGGAGTGGGGCTTCATCATCGGCTCCTTCTCGCCCTATCGCCCGCCGGACCGCCTGCCCGGGGGGCTGCGTTTCCTCGATGTGACCACCATGAAGGCGATGTTCCAGTTCCCGCCCGACATGGCCCATGTCGCCACTGCCATCCAGCGCCTCGACGATCAGCCGTTGGTGCGCTATTTCGACGAGGAGTGGGGCAATTACCTCATTTATTAGACATTCGGCTTCGATTTTGCCGGCCGTCATTGCGAGCGTAGCGAAGCAATCCAGCTTTGACCCGCCCGAGGGATTGGATTGCTTCGCTGCACTCGCAATGACGTTTTCAGGGCGACCTTCGCCATGACCCGGATCAGCCGCAAGCAGTTCCTCGCCCTGGGGGCCGCCTCGCTCGGCCTGGCCGGCGCCGGGCTGGTCGGCGGAGAATTGCTGGCGGGCAAGGCGCTGCCCGGCGGCGGCGGAGGCGGTTCCCTGCCGGGGGACCTGGTGGGCGCGTCGTCCCGTATCGGCCACAGGCTGCGGAACGGGTCCTTCCCGGTTGCCGGCGAGATCCGCAAGACCGGCGTCGTCATCGTGGGCGGAGGGATTGCGGGCCTCGGCGCCGGCTACCGCCTCGCCAAGGCCGGCTACGACGATTTCCTGCTGCTCGATCTCGAGGCCTCTCCCGGCGGCAATGCCGCCAGCGGCCGCAACGAGGTCTGCGCCTTCCCGTGGGGCGCCCATTACGTGCCGCTACTCACGGAGGAGGCCAGGGCGGTCAGGGCGCTGTTCCAGGATTTCGGCATCATCACCGGCTACGACGCCAAGGGCACGGCCATCTATGACGACTATGCTCTCTGTGCGGATCCCTCGGAGCGGCTCTATCGCTATGGACGCTGGCAGGAGGGCCTGATGCCCGCCATCGGCCTCGAGGCGGACGAGGAGGCCGATGGCAAGCGTTTCTTTGCGGCGATGAAGACGTTTCGTCAGCGTATCGGCCGTGACGGCCGGCGCGCCTTCGCCATTCCGCTCGACCTGAGCTCGCAGGACGCCGATTTGATGGCGCTCGACGGCATCACCATGACGGCCTGGATGGAGAAGGAGGGCTATCGCTCGCCGTCGCTGGCCTGGTATGTCGACTATTGCTGCCGCGACGATTATGGCGCGCGCGCCCAGGATGTTTCGGCGTGGGCCGGCATCCATTATTTCGCTGCCCGCAACGGCCGGGGCGCCGACGCGGACGATCAGGGCCTGGTCACCTGGCCGGAGGGCAATGGCTATCTGGCGCGCCGTCTTGCCGAAGCGCTCGGCTCGCGCATCCGCACGCAATCGCTTGCTTATGCCGTCGAAGAGAAGGGCAATGGCGTGGCCGGTAACGCTGGCGTTACCGTCGACGTCTGGGATGCGGCCGCCGACAAGGCTTTCCGCATCGAGGCCAGAGCCGCCATCCTGGCGACGCCGCATTTCGTCTCGGCGCGGCTCATGCGCGATCCCGGCCGCGCTGCCGGTTTCTCCTATGCGCCATGGGCCGTTGCCAATATCACGCTCGGCCGCCTGCCCGGTGGTGTGGGCGCCAGTCTCGCCTGGGACAATGTCGTCTTCGACAGCCCCTTGCTCGGTTATGTCGTGGCAACGCACCAGATCCCCCAGATGCGCCCGACCAAGACGGTGCTGACCTACTACTGGCCGCTCAGCCATCTGCCGCCGGCGGAAGCACGCCGCGAGGCATTGGCCCGCCCCCTGAACGAGTGGCAGGCGATCTTCCTCAAGGAACTTCTCGCCGTGCATCCCGAACTCGAGGGCCATGTCGAGAGGGCCGACGTCTGGATCTGGGGCCATGCCATGGTCAGACCGGTGCCCGGCTTCATCTGGGGCCCGCAGCGGCGTGCCGGGCTGAACCAGAAGCCGCCGCTCTTTACCGCTCATTCCGATATGAGCGGCATCTCCATCTTCGAGGAGGCCTATACGCATGGGGTGCGTGCGGCCGAGAACGCCATGGCCTATACTGGCCATCGTTACGTGACGGTGCTGTGATGGCGCAAACCCTCCTGAAAGTGCAGCCCTGGATCTTTTCGGCCCGTTTCGACCTCAGCTTCATCCTGGCGCCCGCGGTGCTGGTGACGCTGGCTGCCCTGGCCTGGCCCTTGTTCGGCAATGCCGCCATCGGCGAGGCCTCGCCCTGGCTCTGGCTGGTGCTGGTGGTGGGCGTCGATGTCGCCCATGTCTATTCCACCCTGTTCCGTACCTATCTCGACCGGGCCGAGCTGACGGCGCGGCCCTTGCTCTACGGGCTGACGCCGGTGTTGGCCTGGCTTGGGGGCTGCCTGCTCTACTGGTGCGGCAGCCTGGTGTTCTGGCGCGTGCTCGCCTATGCGGCCGTGTTTCATTTCGTGCGGCAGCAATATGGGTTCATGATGATCTATGCGCGCCGTGAACGGGGCTTGCCGGTCTTGTTTCGCCGCATCGACAAGGCGGCAATCTATGGCGCCACCCTCTATCCGCTGGTCTACTGGCATTGCCACAGGCGGCAATTCTCGTGGTTCGTGGACGGTGATTTCATCCGCCTCGACCTGCCGTTGCTCGCAACCGTCGCCGGCATCGTCTATGGCGCCATTCTCGTTGCTTATGCCGCCAAGGAAATGATCTTGATCAGGCGAGGCGCCGGCTTCAACCTGCCACGCAATCTCCTGCTCGTCGGGACGGCAACGTCCTGGTTCATCGGCATCGTGCTGTTCGACAACGATCTCGTCTTCACCGGGACCAATATCATCGCCCACGGCATTCCCTACATCGCCTTGATCTGGGGCTATGGCCGCAACCAGGCGCGGTTGCAGGGCGCACGCAGTTCCTTCCTGGCGCCGTGGATCGCCCGCCTCTTCACCTGGCGGGCGGTGCCCGTTTATATGGCCATCCTCGTCGGCCTCGCCTTCCTGGAGGAGGGGCTATGGGACGGCTTCGTCTGGCGTGAACATGGCGGCCTGTTCGGCCTCTTCGAGGCGCTGCCGTCGTTGGAGGGGTCCGATACCCTGATCTGGCTGGCGCCATTGCTCGCCATGCCCCAGGCTACCCATTACATCCTCGATGCCTTCATCTGGCGCATGCAGACCAAGGACACCAATTGGAAACAGGTGCTGTTCGCGCAGGAGCGCGCCGTGCAGCAGCACGCCGCGCAACAGCCGGGGCGGCCGTGATGGACGACGCCAAGCGCGATCCGGGTCCAACCACCCCCACCGTCGCAGTCCCGGCTTTCGCGCCCGGCCTGCATCTTCTGGCGGATTTCTGGGATTGTCGCGGCTTGCGCGATGCCGAGGGAATCGAACGCGCCTTGCGCAAGGCGGCGGACGCCTGCGGCGCCACGGTGCTTGCCGTCACGCTGCATGGCTTCGGCGACACCGGCGGCATCACCGGCGTCGCCCTGCTCGCCGAATCCCACATCAGCATCCACACCTGGCCCGAGACCGGCTATGCCGCCCTCGACATCTTCATGTGCGGGCGCTGCGATCCCCGCCGGGCCGTGCCTGTGCTGGAAACCCATTTCGCGCCGGGGCGGGTGACGGTGAGCGAGCATCGGAGGGGATGAGGCGTCGCGATTTCCATCTTGGCGATTGCAAGCCGCGAGTGTATTGCTATATTGATACACATGGACGCTTCGGAATTCGCCATCTTGCCCGGTGCGGCTGAACCGATCTATCGGCAGATCGCCGGCCAATTGCGCCGCATGATCGTGAGCGGCCAGTTGGAAAAGGGCGTGTCTTTGCCCTCCGTACGAGAGGTCGCCGGCTTCCATGCGATCAATCCGATGACGGTGTCGCGGGCCTATTCCCTGCTGGAAACCGAAGGGCACCTCGAGCGCCTGCAGGGGCGAGGCATGATCGTCGCGACATCGTCCCGGCGCGCTGCCTCACTCGACCAGCGCCTCGCACTGATTGAACCTCATCTCCTGGAAATGGCGCGTCAGGCGCGTGAATTGGAACTGCCCGGCGACGTCATCTTGCGGCGACTGGCGGCCTTGCTGGAGGGGAAGGAATGACGAATTTTGCGTCGACTCAATCGATTCCGGCAGCAACGCCGATACGCGCGGCTGGGCTCAGCAAGGTCTACGGTACGCATCAGGCCCTCACCAATGTCAGCGTGCGCATAGAGCCCGGCGAGATCGTCGGGCTCGTCGGTCGAAACGGCGCCGGCAAATCGACGCTGATCCGGGCATTGCTGGGCTTGATCGAAGTCGAGGCCGGCACGGCCTGGGTCTTTGACGAAGCGGCCCTGACGATGAGCGACGGCGTCAAGGAGCGTCTAGCCTATGTGTCGCAGACCCCGACCGCTCTCGAATGGATGTCGGTGAAGCAGATGATGCACTTCATCGCCCGGCTCTATCCGAGTTTGGATCGAGAGTATGTGAATGAGGCGCTCAAGCGTGCCCGGATCCCGATCGACCGCAAACTCTCCGCGCTTTCGCCGGGAGAGCGCCAACAGGTCGAACTGGTGCGCGCACTGGCCATTCGTCCCGAGCTCCTGGTCCTGGACGAGCCCGCCGCTGCGCTCGATCCTGCGGTCCGCCGGGAGCTCTTACGCGACATCGTGATCCGGGCCGGCGAAGGCGGAACCACAGTGTTGTTCTCGACGCATATCGTGTCCGATCTTGAACGCGTGGCCTCGCGTATCCTATTTCTGCATCAGGGGCATCTCATCCTGGATGCTCCAGTGGACGATCTCAAGGAATGCGTGGCGCATGTGATTGTGCCGCCCCATGCGTTGCCGGAAGGCGCCATCGTGGGAGAGCTTCACCGTCGAATTCTGGCTGATGGCGCCCTCTCGCTGGTGCTTCGGCGCTCGCCCGCCGAAGACTGGCCCGATTTCGCTCGTCGGGCAGGAATCAGGACGCTCGGCATCGAGGATCTCTTCGTGGAGATTGCGCAATGAAACGGGAGCAGATCTGGCTGAAATTGACGCTGGGTTGCGACCCCACAGCCGCACTTGCTTATCTGTTCTGGTGTGTGACGCTTTTCATCATATCGCCTTTGCTGCGCCTCGAAGGTCACGTTTACACGCGCGTGTTACCCATCTATCTCATCTGTTCTGCAGCGTGTTGGTACTATGCCTTGGAAGTGGCCCGCCGCCGCTTACAGGTGGCAAAGAGCCTGCTCGTTCCTCACCTTGACCGCTACGCCATCGAGGGACTTCTTCTTTCCGCGGCCGCCCAGATCGCTCTGCCGTCCTTGATCATCGGATTGTGCCGACTCTCTTTGACCGAAGGACTGGTTTCTTGCGTCATTCAGGCTTGCTTTGTCACGGGCGGCTTGGTCGCCTTGCGAATAGGCTCCGACAAGAAGAGGCAGCTAAGGGTGACAGCAGGTGTTGTCGTCGGCTTTGCTGCAGCCCTGTTTGGGCTCGAAGAAGTAGGGCGACAGGCAGGGGTTCCCGATTTCTTCGAATGGGCTGTACTGATACTGACATTGTGCCTGATCGCTGTCGTCGCCTGGCTCTATTGGCCCATAGCGACGTTGACAAGGATAGTTCCCACACAGGCGATTGAACGCAATGTTGAGACTTTTATCAGGGCCATTGGCAAGGCGCTGCTGGCGCAAATCCAGCCTGCCGAACGCAAGCAGGCGGTGCCGGGTGGTTCAGCTTTTGTCTTTGAGCCCGGAACTCCGGAAGAAAAGCTGATATCGTCCGCGGAAGCACTGCGCTGTCTCTTGTGGAGAGATCTCAACATTGGCTTTGGATGGCGACAGGCAGTGGCCGGACTCCGCCGCCGCTTCGTCAGTGTTGGCATAGTCGCAGGCATAATGATCGGTCTCGACTATTTTCTTGCTGAAAAGATAAATCCATCTCTGAATTTTATGTGGTTCTTTTTTGCTGTATTTAACTCGTCGACCCGAGAACAAGATGAAATGGTTTCGAAATTCAACCAGGATAAGTCAGCCGATCGCGAATTTGCTGCGTTGATGCCAGTGAGTGGGGAGCAGCAAGCTTTAAAGGTTAGATTTCTCGGGGTCGTTATCTCGCCCGCAGTTCGGGACTTTATCTTGGATGCGGTAAGTATAAATATCGGCATATTAATTATATCTATATATTATAGAAATTACAATTTTTTTGATTATTTCTCGTGGGGGCTTGTTGCAAATATTTTACTTTTGACCGTGAGTGTAATTAGGGCGCGTTTTATTTTAAATGATATATTTAGAAAAGGCATAGATTTGAACTTAAAGGAAGAGTATAATATGTTGTTATTGCTTCCTGTTGCATTGATGGTTGCGATTGTTTTGGCGTTTACTGGTTCGTTCGCAATCGTTATGACAGGGCTTTGTATGATAGCAATTCTATGGGCTGTTATGCTGGTAAGAGAGGATTTGCATGTTTATTTCATGTATCCGCATCCGTTCCTGCCAAAACGATAGCTTCATCCTCGCTTAATTGCTGTTACTCCTTCACGCCCATATCGGCATCAGTAAGGTAGACCGTCTCGATCTGCCCTGATGGATCCACGCAATACCAGCTATAGGGATTCAGTTCCTCGTCGGTGATGATAGAGCGGCAGTTGGCTGTCTTCGAAAAATAGATTGCGAAGCGCCGCTCTTCTTCGAGCGAGTCCGGGCCGGGCTGCCAGACGTCGAGCAGGAGAGGATAGGTCTTGCTCAAGGGCGCGATGACGACACGGACATCGAGCGGCCTGTCGCCACCGGCGCCCCAGCTTTCATACATCTCCTCCTTGGAGGCGAAATAGGCGATCGCCCGCTCCGACCCGAAATAATGCCGGATGGCACTTTTGATCGTCTCGATGTCGAGATGGCGGTCGATGAAGAGCTGGAAGAAGCCCATGCCTGGCCCGGTGCTGTGAAAATCCCGCAGGGCCCGCGCCGGCGGGAATGATCGTTTCCTATTCCGCCGCGTCCTTGATCGGCTCCGGCTGCGTCCAGCGCAGCACGGGTTGGCGGGCGGCACGGGTCTCGTCCAGGCGCCGGCGCGGGGCATGGTAGGGCGCGCCGGAGAAGCGCTCGGTCTCGCCGCGCCTGGCGGCCAAGGCGAGGTCGCGCAGCGTGGCGATGAAGAGGTCGAGCGAGGCCTTGGATTCGCTCTCCGTCGGTTCGATCAGCATGGCGCCGTGCACCACGAGGGGGAAATACACCGTCATCGGATGATAGCCCTCGTCGATCATCGCCTTGGCGAAATCGAGCGTGCTCACGCCGGTATCCCTAAGCCAGGTGTCGTCGAACAGGGCCTCGTGCATGCAGGGCTGGTCGCCGAAGGGGGCCGACATCAAGTCGGCCAGGCTGGCGCGGATATAGTTGGCGGAGAGCACCGCGTCTTCGGAGGCCTGCCGCATGCCGTCGGCGCCATGCGAGAGCATGTAGGTCAGCGCCCGCGTGAACATGCCCATCTGGCCGTGGAAGGCGGTGAGGCGGCCGAAAGGCGTCTCGCCGTTCATCACCTCTTCGGCCCGTTCGACCAGCACGCGGGCATTGACGACATAGGGGAAGGGCGCGAAGGGGGCGAGCTTGTCGGAGAGCACCACCGGCCCCGCGCCCGGCCCGCCGCCGCCATGGGGCGTCGAGAAGGTCTTGTGCAGGTTGATGTGCATGGCATCGATGCCGAGGTCGCCGGGGCGGACCTTGCCGACGATGGCGTTGAAATTGGCGCCGTCACAGTAGAAATAGGCGCCCGCCTCGTGCACCACATCGGCGATGGCGCTGACGTCACGCTCGAACAAGCCGCAGGTGTTGGGGTTGGTCAGCATGATCGCGGCGACATGCGGACCCAGGGCCTGCTTGATCTCGGCGGGATCGACGGTGCCATCCTCGCGCACGGGGATCGATTCGACCGTGAAGCCGATCAGGGCGGCGGTGGCCGGATTGGTACCATGGGCCGAGTCCGGCACCAGCACGACCTTGCGCGTCTCGCCTTCACCCCTGGCTGCGATGGCGGCCTTGATCGCCATCATGCCGCAAAGCTCGCCATGCGCGCCGGCCTTCGGGCTCATCGCCACCGCCGGCATGCCGGTAAGGGTCTTGAGGTAATGGGCGAGATGATCGATCACTGCCAGCGCGCCGGGCACGGTCGAAATCGGCTGCAGCGGATGGATGTCGGCAAAGCCCGGCAGCCGCGCCACCTTCTCGTTGAGGCGTGGATTGTGCTTCATGGTGCAGGAGCCGAGCGGGAAGAGCCCGGTGTCGATGCCGAAATTCTTCTGGCTCAGGCGCACGAAATGACGCATCGCTTCCGGCTCGGCAAAGCCGGGCAGGCCGATCGGATCCTTGCGCTCGAAGGCCCCGAGCCTCGGCTCGAAATCCTCCACCTCCTCGACGTCGACGCCGGTCACATCCGTGCGGCCGATCTCGAACAGCAAAGCTTCCTCGATGACGAGGGCGCGATTGCCCGTGAAGGTGGGGTGGACAGCCTCGGCGCCTTCGCCGGGGGAGGAGGGACGTCCCTGACGGTTCAACATCAGACCAGCTCCTTCAGGGCGCTGACGAGGGCGGTGCGGTCCTCGTCGGTGTTCACTTCGGTAGAAGCGATGATCAGGAGATCCTTCAGCTCGGCGTTGGGCGACAGGCGCGAATAGGGCACGCCCCCCAGAATGCCTCGCGCTGCCAGCTTCTCCAGCAGAGAGGCGGCACTGCCAGGTACCCGGATGGTGAATTCGTTGAAGAAGTTCTTCTGGATGAGCTCGATGCCCTTCACCTTGGCCAGCATCTCGGCCAGCTTCACCGCATTGGCGTGGTTGACGAGGGCGAGCTTGCGCAGGCCCTTCTCGCCCAGCAGCGCCATGTGGATGGTGAAGGCGAGCACGCACAGGCCGGAATTGGTGCAGATGTTCGAGGTCGCCTTGTCGCGGCGGATATGCTGCTCGCGGGTGGAGAGCGTCAGCACGAAACCGCGCCGGCCCTCGGCATCCACGGTCTGCCCACAGAGGCGGCCGGGCATCTGGCGCACATATTTCTGCCGCGTGGCGAACAGGCCGACATAGGGCCCGCCATAGTTGAGGGCATTGCCGATGGACTGGCCCTCGCCGACCACGATGTCGGCGCCCATTTCGCCTGGCGATTTAATGAGGCCGAGCGAAACGGCCTCGGTGAACACGGCGACCAGCAAGGCGCCGGCCTTGTGGCAGGCCTGCGCGATCGGAGTGAGATCGCGCAGATTGCCGAAGACATCAGGGTTCTGCACCACCACGCAGGAGGTCTCGCCGTCGATCTTAGCAATCAGGTCCTCGCTGCCGTCCACATCGGCGGGCATGGCCACCTCGGTATGGCCGGCCATCTTCGAGATGGTGTGCACCACGTCGGTATAATGCGGATGCAGGCCGCCGGAGAGGATCGCCTTGGAGCGGCGGGTGACTCGATGGGCCATCAGCACGGCTTCGGCCGTGCCGGTCGAGCCGTCATACATCGAGGCATTGGCGACTTCCATGCCGGTCAGCAGCGCGACCTGGGTCTGGAACTCGTAGAGATATTGCAGCGTGCCCTGCGCGATCTCGGGCTGATAGGGCGTATAGGAGGTGAGGAACTCCGAGCGCTGGATCAGATGGTCGACGGTCGCCGGCACATGATGCTTGTAGGCGCCGGCGCCGACGAAGAAGGGCACCGAGGACGCGGTGACATTGCGCGAGGCGAAGGCTGTCATGATCTTCTCGACCGCCATTTCGCTCTTGGCGTTCGGCAGGACCGGCGGCGCCTTCAGGAGCTTGTCGGCGGGGACGCTGGCGAAGAGATCGTCGATGCCGTTGACGCCGATCTTCGCCAGCATGGCGTTGCGATCCTCGGCGGTCAGGGGTAGATAGCGCATGGATCAGGCTCCGATATGGGCCTTGTAGGCTGCATCGTCCATGAGGGCGTCGAGTTCGGCCGGGTTGGAGAGCTTGATCTTGATGAACCAGCCCTTGCCGAGCGGATCCTCGTTCACGGTGGACGGTGCATCGGGCAGGGCCTCGTTCACTTCCAGCACCTCGCCGGAAACCGGCGCATAGACCTCGCTGGCGGCCTTCACCGATTCCACCACCGCGGCTTCGTCGCCCTGCTTGAGCACCTTGCCGGCAGCCGGGAGTTCGACGAACACCACGTCGCCGAGCTGCGACTGGGCGTAGTCGGTGATGCCGATCGTGGCGACATCGCCCTCGACGGATACATATTCATGGTCGCTGGTGAATTTGATCGTGGCCATGGTTTTCCTCTGGTGGTTTACACACCCTCCTCTGCAGGGGGAGGGTCGACGCGCCAGCGTCGGGGTGGGGTGATGAACTATCGATCGGTGAAAACGGGGTAAGGAATGGTGCGGAAGGCAAGTACCGTCACCCCACCCCGCACTTCGTCCGACCCTCCCCCTCCAGGGGAGGGTGAAATTTGGCTCTCCTCTACGACCTATGGAAGCGGTGTGGCGCGAATGGCAGTGGCGCGACCTGTATCGGCACGTCTTTGCCGCGCAATTCGACGGTGAGGCTGGTGCCTTCAGCCGACAGGGCAGGGGGCACATAGCCAATGGCGATGGGACCGCCCACGCTGGGGCCGAAGCCGCCGGAGGTGACGATGCCGACGGTTTCGCCAGCTGCATTCTTCAGCGCCGCGCCCTCGCGCACGGGCGCGCGACCCTCCGGTTTGAGGCCGACGCGAACCCGCGCGGGCCCCGAAGCGATTTCGCGCTGAATGCGGGAGGCACCGGGAAAGCCGCCCTGTTCGCGGCGGCGTTTCTGGATCGACCACAGCAGGCCGGCCTCGACCGGTGAGATGGTCGGGTTGAGCTCATGGCCATAGAGACACAAACCGGCTTCCAGGCGCAGCGAATCGCGGGCGCCGAGGCCGATCGGCTTGACCCGCTCGTCGGCCAGCAGCGTGCGCCAGAGGGTGACGGCCTTGTCGTTGTGAACCGAGATCTCATAGCCGTCCTCGCCGGTATAGCCCGAGCGGGAGAGACCGACCGCGATGCCGTCGAAGGTCGAGCGGCGGGAGGCCATGAAGGGCATGGCGGCTGCGTCGGGGCTATGATCGGCCAGCACGGCAGCTGCGAGCGGACCCTGCAATGCGAGCAGGGCGTAGTCGGCAGCAATGACCAACTGGGCGCTGTCGCCGATCTTGTCGCGCAACAGGGCAAAGTCGGCCTCCTTGCAGCCGGCATTGACCACCAGGCCGAGCTTGCCGTCTTCGGCGGGGTCGGTCGAGCGCGTCACCATCAAGTCGTCGAGCGTGCCGCCTTCATCGTTCAGGAACTGGGTGTAGCGCTGGCGACCCGGGGCGAGATTGAGGATATCGGCCGGCACCAGGGTTTCCAGGGCCGCGGCAACGGCTTCATGGCTGTCGGCGATGAGATAGGCCTGCCCCATGTGCGATACGTCGAACAGGCCGGCCGCATTGCGCGTATGATTGTGCTCGGCGATGATCCCGGTGGGATACTGGACCGGCATGTCATAGCCGGCAAACGGTACCATGCGCGCGCCGAGGGCGACATGCTCGGCATGAAGGGGGGTCTTCAGGAGCGTTTGCTGATCTGGGCTCGCAGCTGGCTCGGCCATGGGCACTCCGGCAAAAGGTTGCACGCCGGACGGATGTCCGGTTGTGCCCCCTCTGTCGCGGTTACCTGAGAGATTTCGCGACCCCGCACCCAAATTTCAGGTGACAAGAACCGGGGGTAGCTTGCGCCCTTCGGTGAGCCCGAATGCTCGCGCATTCGTGCCGCTTTCCAGAGTTTCGTTCCCCCGCGGTCCGGTTGCCTGAGAGTTTCCGGGGCGGTTGCTCCTTCGGCGCCGGTCCGTGATTCCTCAAGGGAATCAGACCGAACTCTTCCGCGGGGATCGGCCGAATGCCGGGAAGCTATCCCTCGCCTCTACTGTCGTCAACCCAACAGAATGGGGCGCGAACAGAAAAGGTCAGAGGAATTTAAGACCCGCTCAGCCCCGGCGCTTTTTCTTGGTGACAGTGCCGCCCTTGCCATCGAAACCCACCACGATGTCATAGGAACTGAGCGGCTGTTCGAGGCCGATGGTGATCGGTGCCGAGGTATCGACCACCCGGAAACTGCCGGGGCCGCCGCCGGGCGTCGCCGACGCGGTGGCGCGGATCACCCTGGTATAGACGGGCTTCTCGTCGCGGTCGCGGATGGTGATGCGCACCGGTGCCGAATAGCCGCCGCCACCGCCGCCCGCCACGGACACATGTCCCTCGACGCCGATCTTGATGGTGACGGTGTTACCGCTGGCAAGATCGCATTCGCGGGCAAAATTGGTGATCGAGAACTGCGCGCTGGGAGGGCCATAGGCTGCGGCGCCGGTGGGAATGTTGATCTGCGGGCACTCGGTATCGGGATCGAAATCCACCCGCAGCGGCCCTTGGGAAGCGGTCTGCGTCTGTTGCGGCGCGGCCGTTTCCGTTGGCGTGCCATAGACGCCGGTGATGACGCTGCTGGAGCAGCCGCCCAGGAGGAGCGCCGGGGTGACCACACCTGCCAACAGGGCGCTACGAGCCGCCCAGACGCCATACTGACTGCCAACCATCGTCACGCTCCGCTGAATGTACGGCGTCCTTATAGCATGCCGTTCGGCTTCGGCCAGTCCGTCGGGGACCCGCTATGCACAGGCTCCCCTCACCAGTCGGTGCGCTGCAGGAAGCGTCGCAGGATGTGGTGGGAGTAGAAACTGGCGACCGTGGCGAGGAAGGCCGGGAAATCGACATGGGCATTGTCGTCCGCGCTGTCGGAGATGGTGCGCAGTACGCCGCAGGGAATGCCGTAGTCGTGGCAGATCTGGGCCACCGCTCCGCTTTCCATCTCGATCGCAAGGGCGTCCGGGATGTCGTCGCGCAGGGCCGCGACCGCAGCGTGACCGTTGACGAACTGGTCGCCGCTGATGATCAGCCCACGATGGAGGCGGGGAGCGGCGAGGGCGAACCGTTCGCGAATCTCGGCGGAAAGCTGCAGCAGATCCTCGGCCAGGAAGGCTTCGATCGCCTGCGACAGGCTGTTGCCGATGGCCGCATCGGCGGCAAAGCGGGACATGCCCGTGAGGGGCACCTCATAGCGCGGGAAGATCGGGCGCGCGTCGAGATCGTGCTGGAGCATCGCATCGGCCACCACGATATCGCCGACCTTTACCGTTGCCGCCGCACCGCCGGCCACGCCGACATTGAGGATGGCGCCGACCTTGTAGGCATGGATGAGGCCGGCGGCGGCGGTGGCGGCGGCGACCTTGCCGACCCGAGACAGCGTCAGCACGCAGGAGCGCCCGAAGAGGTGGCCGCTATGATAGTCCCGGCCGCCGATGCGCTGCGTGTGCGTGGCACCGTCCTGCTTCATCAGGGCGAAAAGCGCTTCGGCCTCCTGGGCGAGCGGGACGAGAATGCCGAGGGGAGAGATAGAGGAGACTGTCATGCAAGCTTCCGAGGCAGGCGGGTTCAGCGAAGGCGGGAATGGATACCATAGCCATTCGTTCATCGCCTTGATGTCAAGCCATTCCCATGTGGCGGCGCGCCCCGCCAAAAGAAAGGCCGGGACTGAGCCCGGCCATCTCGTCGCGTTCTTGGGGGAGGTGCGGCCTCAGACCGCGATACGCTCCTCGATCTCGTTGGGCTCGCGCAGCACATAGCCGCGACCCCAGACCGTCTCGATGTAATTGGTGCCGTTGGTGGCGTTGGCGAGCTTCTTGCGCAGCTTGCAGATGAAAACGTCGATGATCTTCAGTTCCGGCTCGTCCATGCCGCCATAGAGATGGTTGAGGAACATTTCCTTGGTGAGCGTGGTGCCCTTGCGCAGCGAGAGCAGCTCGAGCATCTGATATTCCTTGCCGGTCAGATGCACGCGCGAGCCATGGACCTCGACCGTCTTGGTGTCGAGATTGACCACGAGGTCGCCGGTGGCGATCACCGATTGGGCGTGGCCTTTTGAACGGCGGACGATGGCGTGGATGCGCGCGACCAATTCGTCCTTGTGGAAAGGCTTGGTCAGGTAGTCGTCGGCGCCGAAGCCGAGCCCCTTCACCTTGTCCTCGATGCCGGCGAGGCCGGACAGGATCAGGATCGGCGTCTTGACCTTGGCTACCCTGAGGGAGCGCAGGACTTCATACCCCGACATGTCGGGGAGGTTCAGGTCGAGCAGGATGATGTCGTAATCATACAGCTTGCCGAGATCGACACCTTCCTCGCCCAGATCCGTCGTATAGACGTTGAAACTCTCTGACTTGAGCATCAGCTCAATGCTTTGCGCCGTGGCGCTATCGTCTTCGACAAGAAGTACGCGCATCTCAATCCCCCACTGCGGCCTCGGAGGGTCGACCGCCGTCGCGAATGCGCAGACGGCACGGTGAAGTCACCTCGTCGATGATCAACCGCGACGCTACGCAGGCATGGTTAACAAATTGTGATTCTCTCATGCAAGCGAAACTTGAAAACAAGGTCCAAAACTCCCTGTAACACATTGCCTGAAAGACAGATTCGGTGAGCGACAAGCGTCAACATTCACATGAAGAAACTTGCCTAAGCGATTCAACCGACTCACCCATTCGCCGCAGAATTTGGACAAACGTGGCGGTGAGTTCGTTGACCGTTGTTAGGGATCATTAACGAGGCAGGTAAATTAATGGTTACCGTCGGGGGAGCTTCTTAGTGATTTAGGGCGAATCAACAGCTTCTTCGAGCGGCCGTGCTCGATGGTGGACGTGAGGGCTTGCCTCGCCGGTGTCGAAAGAGGCAGGCCGGTTCACAGCGATGCTGCCTCGTCGAATCCGCTTGCTTCTTCAAGCTGTTAGAAACATGTGAACGCAGTATTAATCCGGCTCTTTCCATCCGGCGTGAAGCATAGCTTCAGCTGGAGTCGGTACTCTTACTGCAGCCTGATGCTCCCGGGAGAAATCTTAAGAAAAGCGGCAGGAGCATGCAGAAATGATGCGCCGACTTGATAAATCTTGGCAGGCGCTTTTCTTGATCGTCGACTGTCCCGCCTTGGTTCGCGGCTTTTTTGCGGCGAGTAAGGAAGAATTCACGTCCATGCCGGATGGTGTGGGTCTTCGCCGGGCCGATGGCCTGGCGATCCGATTGTGCGGCCTGTCCTCCACGGTAGGGGCGGCGGGCCGATGCGGCTGATGGAGTAGTGAGTAATGAAGTCGCGCGACACCCTTATTCGTCTCAAGCGCTTCCAGGCAGACGAGAGACGCCGCCAGGTCATCCAGATCGAAACAATGGTGGCAGAGTTCGAGCGCATGGCAGGCGAGCTCGATCGTGAAATCAAGGCCGAGGAAGCCAAGGCCGGCATCACCGATCCGAGCCATTTTGCCTATCCGACCTACGCGCGTGCGGCCACGGCGCGCCGTGACAACCTGCGTGGCTCGGCCGACGATCTGAAGATCAAGCTGGAAGACGCCAGGAGCGCGCTCGCCGATGCCCTGGACGATCTGAAGATGGTCGAGACGCTCGACGATCGCGAAAAGGCCAGCGAGCGCAGCATCGCTGCCCAGTGAGACTGATTCCGGGCAGGCAAATCCTGTTCCACTCAGGCTTGGGCAGCCGATACGGTAAGGGGCCGCCGCTCACTGCTTGGGCGTCGGCGGCTTGGTGCTGGTGCAGCGCAGATCCTTGCGCAGGCAGGCGATGCCCGGGGTCGAACACATCGGCTTGCCGTTCACTACGGCGCAGATGATGCATTCGTCGGTGATTTCTGTGCAATCGGGATGGCCGGCGGTGAAGGAAAGCACGCGCTGGTCGGGGGCAATCGGCTTTGAAGGGGCCGGAGGCTCCGACGCCCTGGCCTGATTATCCTGCGCCCGCACCGGCCGCCCTTCCAGGCCGACAGTCAGCAGGGAAGCAGCCAGACACAGGCGGAACAGCACGCTGCGCATTCAGGCTCCCTCCCTGCGATCGGCCTTGAACAAAGACTTAAAGCAAAATCCCTCAGCCGCGAAACGCCGTGACCTCGATCTCGACCTTCATTTCGGGCTTGATGAGATCGCAGATCAGCATGGTGGCCGCGGGCCTGATAGCGCCGAAGACCCGGCCGGTGACCGCCATCACGGTCTCCACATGGTCGGTGCTGGTCACATAATAGGTCGCACGCACGACCTGGTTCATGGCAAAACCGCCCTCGGCCAAGGCCTTTTCGATGGTCGCCAGCGTGTTCTCGGTCTGGGCGCCGACATCCTCCGGCAGCGTCATGCTGGCATAGTCATAGCCGGTGGTGCCCGATACGAAGCACCAGTCACCCTGCACGACGGCGCGGGAATAGCCGGCGCTGCGTTCGAGCGGGGAGCCGGTCGAGATCAGTTTGCGGGGCATGGAGACGTGCTCACACTGGCGCGGCGGCGATGCGCACGCCGCCATCGATCGTCTCGACCGTCACGGACATGCCGGCAGCTCGGGCAATCAGCCCGGTGTAGTAGGGCTGGATCAGGTGGCTATCGAGCGTGCCGTTTTCGGGTTCGCCCGCCAGCAGGCTGATCAGGCCGGGCGGAATGCGCGAATTGCCACCGAGCGAGATGACCTCGAAGGTGGGCATCTCCGGATCTCCGGTCACCTTGGCATTGATCGAACCGCCGCGCGGAATAGTGGTGGTGGCGACCACGAGCAGGTTCAGCAGCAGCTTGACCTTGTTCTTGGGCATGAATTGGCGCGGCGCAGACCAGCTGAGCGTCACCTTCTCGTCCTGGATGAAGCCGCGCGCCACGTTCTCGGCATCGCCGAGGTCGATCGAGGCCCCGGCCGAGCCGGCCGCCCCGAAGGCAATCCGCGCAAATTGCAGGCGGGCCGAGGCATTCCGGGAGCTCTTCTTGATCAGGTCGAGGGCGAAAGCCTTCATCGAGGCATCGTCCTCGTCCTCGAGGACTTCGAGCCCGTTGACGATGGCGCCGACCGGATTGATCACGTCATGGCAGACGCGAGAGCAGAGCAGGGCGGCCAGATCAAGCGCATCGAGTTGAAAACCAGCGGTCATCGCAGCACCCAGAATAAATCAGGAGAGAAAGGCAAATCAGGAGAGAATCAGATCTCAAAACCTGTTTTTCAGATAGACTCTGCGGCGCGGGATGTGAAGGCGCGAGGGACCGGCTTGTCCTGTTACGCCCTCTTTGCAACCCTGGGCCGCGATTGCGAAGGGGATGCGCACAGCGCCGCAAGACCCAATATTCTTGCGGTAGGATGCCAATCAGGACTAAACAGGCCGCTGCTATCGGAGGCCCTTTTGACCCAGACCGCTCAGACTTCGCCCTCGCCCCTTTCCAGCCCGGACGCCATTGCGCAGGCCTTTGCCGAGATCGCCCGCGAGGCGGGTGCCGCGATCATGCAAGTCTACGCCAAGGGATGCGACGCCCGCATCAAGGACGACCGCTCGCCGGTGACGGAAGCGGACGAAGTGGCGGAGGCGATCATTCTGCGGCGGCTGGCGCATGTGATGCCGGATGTGCCTGTGGTGGCCGAAGAGTGCGCCGCCAAGGGGGTGATTCCGGATGTCGGCAGGCGTTTCATCCTGGTCGACCCGCTGGACGGCACCAAGGAATTTCTCAACCGCAACGGCGAGTTCACCGTCAACATCGCGCTGATCGAAGACGGCAAGCCGGTGGCAGGGTGCGTCTTTGCGCCGGCCGTGAATGCGCTCTATGCCGGCGGTGACACGGCCTGGCGCGTGCGGGACGGCATCGAAGAGAGGATTTCCACGCGAGCCTATCCCGCCGAGGGCCTGACGGCGCTGTGCAGCCGTTCACATCCCGACGCCAAGAGCGAGGCATTTCTGGCCGAATATGCCATTGCGGACCGGCGCGAGGCGGGGTCCTCCCTGAAATTCTGCCGGGTGGCGGAAGGTGTCGCCGATGTCTATCCGCGCTTCGGACCGACCATGGAGTGGGACGTCGCAGCCGGCCATGCCGTGCTCTCCGCCGCGGGAGGACAGGTGCTGATGCCCGATGGCGAAGATTTTCGCTATGGCAAGGCCGATGCCGGCTTCCGCAATGTCGCTTTCGTGGCCTGGGGCCAGGACGCTCCTCAAAAATAGCTATTGCCGGGTGGTCGGGCCGCTGCCGGGCCGCCGCCTCGCTGCGCCCGCTCCCTTGCCTCAATCCTGCATGAATGCGGCCATGCTTCCGGGCGTTTTGGTTGCTGCTATCGCCACCTCGCATCGCGTCGGCGTCTTGTGATTCACGGTGATTCCACCGGGGCGCCCAGACCCGCCGAAGTGAGCAGGGGGAGGCGCGGCAACGACATCGTTCGAACGCGTTTGCTCTTGGAAGCAATTTCTTAACGCTGTTGGGCCACAAAATAGGGCTCACAGAGGCCTGGGCCTGTCGTCAGGCCCTCAGCCAACGAGGCTCGCGATGAACGACATTCTTCCCCGCCGCAAGGCTCTTACCATGATGGCCGGCATGGCTCTGTCCGCAACCGGCTTCGTTTCTCCCTCCCTGGCGCTGGCGCAGTCGGAGCGGCCGGAGCGCATCTCCTCCAACGAACTCGTCAATTCCGGCCACCGTTTCTTCGGCACCGTGTCGAGGGATCTGGCGCTCACCATTCAGAAGGCCGTGGCACGCTGGGGTGAACCCAACGGCTACATCCTGGGCCAGGAAGGGTCGGGCGCCTTCATCGGTGGGCTTCGCTATGGCGAGGGCACGATGTTCACGCGCAATGTCGGCGACCGCAAGGTCTATTGGCAGGGCCCCTCCGTGGGCTGGGATTTCGGCGGCGACGGCGCCCGCACCATGATGCTGGTCTATAATATGGATCGGGTCGACGAGATCTACAGCCGTTTTCCGGGGATCGCCGGCTCGGCCTATATCATCGGCGGTTTCGGCATGACGGCGCTCGGCGACGGCAATATGATGGTCGTGCCCATCAAATCCGGCGTCGGCGCCCGTCTCGGCATCAATCTAGGTTATCTCAAATTCACGCCGTCGGCTACGTGGAATCCCTTCTGATCGCACGCAACTGTGCGGCAGCAAGGGGCAGTTGCTGGCTCTCATCTCGGCAAGAAAATGCAGTTACCAGCACTGCTGTCAGATCATCTGGATAACCCGTACGCAAGGGATTCCGGCGGGACATCAAAGTGCGATTTTAAGCACGCTGTGCGTTTTCATCCTGCATTGTCGTCGAATTGACGTATAGTACGGCGAAGATATCGCCGTACTGAGACCCTGCCGTGCTCGATTATGCGATTGCCTTTTTCCTCGGAGCAGCGCTCGCTGCCCTGGCCGCACTGGCCATGGTGCCTGCGATCTGGGGACGTGCGCGTCGCCTGATCCGCCGTGAAATGGAAACGGCGCTGCCCCTGTCGATGGCACAGGTGCGGGCTGCCCAGGATCATGTCCGGGCGGAAGCGGCCCTGCGGCACCGCCGCCTCGAACAGAAAGCCGAGCATGAGCGGGCCCGGCGACATCAGTTGATGGCCGATTTTGGCCGGCAGAGCGAGAGGCTGCGCAGGCTCGAAGCCCTGCTTGGGGTCGATGCTGCCAGGCTCGGCCGGATGGAAGACGGTGCAGCCAACGCCCAGCGCGACGTGCTGGCCGCCCAGCAGGAGGTTGCGGCGCTCAAGGCGGAACTGGCGGCGGCGCGGGTGACCATTGCGCTGCGCGACGACGAAGCCATCGATCGCGACCGTGAGCTTGCCAGCGCGCGGGAAAGCAATGACGGCCTGCGCCTCGAACTGGTTGCCCTTCGCACCAAGCTCGGTGCGGCGGAGGATGGCGCGGTGCTGCACCAGCACGAATTGCAGGAAGCGCTGGCACTGGCCTCCGGCAAGGATGATCGGCTGGCCACCCAGTCGATCGAGCTGATGCGGCGCGACACCGCGATCGCCGCGCTCGAGGCGCGCACGGCCTCGCTGCAGCGCGAATTGCAGGCGATGACCGACAAGAGGCAATTGGCCGAACTGGAGAAATTGGACAATCAGGACAGGCTTTCTGCTTGGGAGGCGGATCTGCGCCGCAAGGATGCCCTGCTGGCCGAGCGCGATGCCCGGTTGGCACTGGCCGCCGGACGGGAGGCCGAACTGATCGCCGAACTCAACCGCCTGCGCCGCAGCGCGGAGCCGAGCGCTGCCGAGGAAGAAATCGGCGCTTTGAAGATCGAGCGGGCCCGCCTGCAAGCCGAGCTTGCCGCTCTTCGCGAGGAAGCCCACGAATCCTGGCTCCGCATCGAAGCCGACAATAGCCTGTTGCGGCGTGAAATGGCGCAGGTTGCTGCCGAGATCGCCCGCGAGGCGGCGACCCGCAGGGCCGTCGGCGTTGTGCCCGGACCGGAGCGCCAGGCAGCGAACGATCCGGCAATGAAGGAACCGCTGGCGCAAGGAAGCCAGGAAGCCCGGCCACGCTGACCACGCTCCCCAAGCGCTCGACGGCTTGGCCGTCTAGAGCAAAGTGCGATTTCTCCGAATCGGACTTTGCTCTCTAATTCCTTGTTTTGACGCGTTTTTTTAATCGAAAAGTCTATCGACTTTTCTGGAAAACGCTCTAGCGAGGGAGAGGAGCGTCTACGGGGAGCAAGCCATGACCAAGCTGAACGGCATCGTGCCGTGCCTGACCATCGATGGGGCCAAGGCGGCCATCGACTTCTACAGGAATGCCTTCGGTGCCGAGGAGGTCAGCCGCGCCGACCATGAGGACGGCAAGCGGCTGATGCATGCCCATATCCGCATCAATGGCTGTGACGTGATGATGTGGGACCTGTTTCCGGAATTCGGCATGGCCGCCACGCCGCCCCATGGCGTGACCATCCATATCGAGGTCGATGATGCCGACCGATGGTGGCAGCGCGCGCTCGATCATGGCGCCACCGTCGCCATGCCGATCCAGGACATGTTCTGGGGCAGCCGCTACGGGCAGCTCAAGGATCCCTTCGGTCACACCTGGTCGATCGGCGCGCCGCTGAAGGCGTAGAATGACGGGAGCATTCCGCGCTCCCGCCAATGACCGTGCCGATATTACAGCGCGGCGGCGATCTTCGCCGCCAGGCGTGCATTGTTCTCCACCAGAGCGATATTGGCGATCAGGCTGCGCCCCTGGGTAAGGTCGAGCATGCGCGAGAGCAGGAATGGTGTCAGCGCCTTGCCGGAAATGCCCATGGCATCGGCTTCGTCGACCGCCGCTTCGATGGCGGGATTGATCTCGTTGGCGGCGATCTCGTCGGCCAGCGGGATCGGATTGCCGACCAGCACGCCGCCGTCGAGCCGCAATTCGGCGCGGGCACGGATCAGGGCCGCGATGTCGGCGGGGTCGTCGAGGCGCATCGGCGCCGCCAGGCCGCTCCTGCGGCTCCAGAAGGCCGGGAACTCGTCGGAGCCGTAGCCGACCACCGGCACGCCGAGCGTCTCCAGCGTCTCCAGCGTCTTGGGCAGGTCGAGAATGGCCTTGGCGCCGGCGCAGACGACGCAGACCGGCGTGCGCGCCAGTTCCTGCAGGTCGGCCGAGATGTCGTAGGTCTTCTCCACGCCGCGATGCACGCCGCCGATGCCGCCGGTGGCGAAGACACGGATACCTGCCCGATCAGCGGCGATCATGGTGGCGGCCACCGTGGTGGAGCCGTTCTTGCGGGTGGCGACGGCATAACCGAGATCGGCACGGCTGAGCTTCAGGAACCCTGTGGCCTTGCCCATGGCCTCGAGCTGGCTGTCCTCCAGCCCGGCATGGATGACGCCGTCGAGCACGGCGATGGTCGCCGGCTCGGCGCCGCCCGCCCTGACGGCCGCTTCGACCTTGCGGGCGGTCTCGACATTCTGGGGCCAGGGCATGCCATGGGTAATGATGGTGGATTCCAGGGCGACGACCGGCTTGCCGTCCCTTAGGGCGGCTGAGACGGCGGCGGAATGGGCAATGGACGTCATGATGCTATCGTTTCGGTTGGATGGGAAAGGGCATAGCGGGCCAGCACGGCCCGCATGGTGAGGTCGGAACGCACGGTCTGGGGCGATTCGACCGTGAGGGCGGCCGCTGCCATGGCGCGGCGGGCCGCCGTGAGGAATTCGTCGCCGGCGGCAAGGCGTGCCAGCGTGGCGCCGGCCAGCGCGTCGCCGGCCCCATTGACATTGGTCGGGCGGGAGGCCAGCGCGGCGATGGGGGTGACTTTCCCCTTCTGCCAGGCGAGCGCACCCCGCGGGCCGAGCGTAAGCAGCCCAAGCGGCACCGGGCCCGTTGCGAGCCTTGCCGCCAGATTCTCTGCTTCATCCTCGCAGCCGAGCAGCGCGCGTGCCTCGTAGAGATTGAGGAAGAGGATATCGATCGCAGCCAGGATGGGCACGAGCCTGGCCAGTTTCTGCACCGAGACGGGCACGCAGGCGAGGGCGCGGGGTCCTTTCGCTTCGGCCACGGCCTGCAATGCTGCCGGCGGCAGGTTGGCGTCGGCGAACAGGTAGCCTTCCGAAGGGAAGGCCGCCATGCGGGCGGCAATGGTTTCGGGGGCGATCCGGTCGAAGATCGCCATGTCGGCGAGGCCGATCACCAGTTCGCCCTCGCCGCTGAAGATGGCGGTGTAGGAGGCGGTGGTGGCCCCGGCAGCCGGCGTGACGGCGCTCATGTCGATACCGGCCCGGCGGCTTTCTTCGACAATGCGGCGGCCTTCCAGGTCATCGCCGACCAGCGAGACGAGACCGACATCGACCCCCAGACGCGCCAGATTCTCCGCCACGTTGCGGGCGACGCCGCCGAGGCTGGTACGCATCGTGCCGATGTTCGAGGTGTAGAGGCGCTCCTTCGCATCGGCGGTTTCGCCGACACGGTCGATCACGCAGCCGCCTGCACACAGAACGGGACGATAGGCCATGCTTCCTCGCGACGGGACCATAAGCCCGAAAGCGCATCCCGTGCCACAGATTCGCAGCCGCAACAATGCAACGCTCCCTCGGTTGCCGCTTTCCTCTTGCGTCACGCCGTGATTGCAGTCATGAGAAACCCGCCTTCCAAGCGCATCTCGGGCAGGCCTTGCTCTTTCCCGGCAACCGCCACATTTTGCGCATTCTTGTTTGGCTTTTGTGGCTCTTCTTCCCTCCGAGATGGTTTCATGCGCACTGCCCCCTTGCTTGCTGCCCTGTTGCTGATGGCCTCGCCGGCCCTGGCCCAGACGGAGCCGCAACCTTCGCCGCCTCAGGCCCAGCCGCAATCCCAGGGCCAACCCGACCCCCAAGCCCAGCCGCAGCCCCAAGCCCAGCCGCAATCGGGAGCCCAGCCTGCCGCACAGCCCCAGCCGCAAGGTCAGGCCCAGCCCCAGACCCAGGCCCAGGCCTGCACCACGCCGACCGATCCCGCCGGCTTTCCGGCCTGGCTGGAGAATTTCAAGAAGGACGCCGCGGCCCGGGGCATCGGCGCTGAGGGTCTGGCGGCCCTGGAAGGCGTCTCCTACGATCCGAAGGTGATCGGGCTCGACCGCGCCCAGCGGAAGACCTTCTCGCAGACCTTCGAGGAATTCTCCGGCCGCATGGTCAATGCCTATCGCATCAAGCGTGGCAAGCAGGTGATCAAGAAATATCAGGCCGTGTTCGACAAGGCCGAGGCCGAATATGGCGTGCAGGCCCCGATCATCGCTTCCCTTTGGGCGCTCGAGACCGATTTCGGGGCCAATGTCGGCAAGTTCGAGAGCATCCGCTCGCTGGCGACCCTCTCCTTCGACTGCCGGCGCGGCGACAAGTTCCGTCCCGAATTGTTTGCCGCCCTCACCATCGTCGACAAGGGCGATGTGCCGCTGCACGAGATGCGCGGCGCCTGGGCCGGGGAGATCGGCCAGGTCCAGTTCATGCCGACCTCCTATCTCAAGCATGCGGTGGATTTCGACGGTGATGGCCACAAGGATCTGGTCAAGAGCCAGGCCGACGTGATCGGCTCGGTGGCCAAGTTCCTGTCGGGCCGCTGGCAGCGCGGTGCCGGCTGGAATCCCGGCGAGCCGAATTTCGATGCCCTCAAGGCCTGGAACGGCAGCGAACTCTATCGCAAGACGGTGGCGCTGCTCGCCAGCAAGATCGCGGAATAAAAGCCGCGGGCTTCTAGCCCGCTTCTTCCTTCCCCTACGAGCCGCCGCAAGGGCTGAGAGGATGTCCGCGCTCCGGCCTTTTCCATGTGGGGACCGCGAAAATACCCTGTTCGGCATGAAACCCGCGTGGCAAGGTTGCGCCTCGAGCTTGCCACACCGGAGTTTCCCGATGCTTCGCCGCACCTTTCTCGCCCTTGGCGCCCTTGCTGCCATGGCCGTTCCCCTTGGATTGGCCCAGGGGCGGGCCGAGGCCCAGACGCTGCCCGACCTCAAGGGCCGCACCATCGTCGCCGTGACCGAGAACGCTTACTTCCCGCTGAACTTCACCGATCCCAAGACCGGGCAGGGCATCGGCTGGGAATATGATGCGATCAACGAGATCGGCAAGCGGCTCAATGCCAAGATCGAGTGGAAAACCTCGTCCTGGGATGCCATGATCCAGGCGGTGCAGAACGGCCAGTTCGACATCGGCATGGACGGCATCTCCATCACCGACGAGCGCAAGAAGCAGGTCGCCTTCACCGATCCCTATATGGTGTCCGAGCAATTCATGCTGGTGAGGGCCGACGAGAAGCGCTTTTCCGATGCCAAGAGCTTCGCGGCCGATGACAAGCTGCTCGTCGGCGCGCAGTCCGGCACCACCAATTTCTTCGTCTCGGTCACCGATCTGCTCGGCGGCAACGACAAGAGCCCGCGCCTCAAGCTGTTCGAGACGTTCGGGGCCTCGGTGCAGGCGCTCAAATCGGGCGACGTCGACACGGTGCTGATGGACAAGGCCGGCGCCGAGGGCAACATCGCCGCCTCGCCGGATAGCTTCAAGATCGTCGGCAGTGGCCTTGGCCATGACGAGTTCGGCTTCATCCTCAAGCAAGGCTCCGATCTCATCGGCCCGGTCAACGCCGCCCTGGCCGCGATGAAGGCGGACGGGACGCTGAAGGCCCTCGATAAGAAGTGGTTCTTCGACTACAAGACCGCGAACTGAGCCCGGATCGGTCTGCCGCAATGACGAAAATGTCCATCGGCGCCGGTGCTTGAGCCGCCTGCCTTACTCCAGGATCTCCCCGCCTTCATATGACGACGTCTCACGCGCCACCGCCGCCGCCCTCCTTTCTGTCGAAAGTCCCCTGGTGGCTGGTGATCCTCATCATCCTGGGTGCCGCCGTCCTGATTGGCGGTCTCGCCAGCGAGCAATATCGCATCATCTTCGGCGTGGTCGGGCAGGGCCTCTTCGTCACCATCCGGGTGACGGTGATCGCCTTCGCTGCTTCGCTGGTGCTCGGCACCATCCTGGCGCTTGGGCTGGTGTCGCAGTCGCGCTGGCTGGGGGAGGGGCTCAAGGCCTATGTCGAGATCATGCGCGGCGTGCCCATGATCGTGCTGCTCTATTATATCGCTTTTGCAGTCGGACCGGCCTTGATCGAGGGTTATGTCAACCTGTTCGGCCCGGCCATCGCCGCCGGCTTCATGCCGCAGGTCACCATCCGTGATTTCAGCTTCGAATGGCGGGCGATCTTCGCGCTGACGCTAGCCTATTCGGCCTTCATCGCCGAGATCGTGCGCGGCGGCATCCAATCGATCCCGGCCGGGCAGTTCGAGGCGGCCCAGGCACTCGGCCTGACGCGCTTCAAGACCATGCGGCTGGTCGTGCTGCCGCAGGCCTTCAAGACGATGACGCCGCCGCTCGGCAACGACCTCGTCTCCATGCTCAAGGATTCCTCGCTCGTCTCCGTGCTCGGCATCGCCGACATCACCCAGAACGGCAAGACCTACACGGCCTCGACCTTCCGCTTTTTCGAAACCTATACGGTAGTCGCTTTCTTTTATCTGGTGATGACCATCGGCCTGACCCTCCTGGTGCGCCGGCTGGAGCAGCGCATGCGCCGCAACGAGGTGAGGCAGGATTAGGGGGAGCTGGAGGGTCGATCTCCAGATCGACCTCTTTGCCCGCAGCCTCGGCGTTTCCAAGAGGTCGATCCGGAGATCGACCCTCCAAGGCGGTTGAAGACCCGTATTCCCTTGCATCCGCCTGGCCAGGCTGCCACACTCCGTCAAGATCATGCCAGACCCTTCCTCCCTCTCCGGCCCCCTCGTGGCCGTCCTCGTCTATGACGGCCTGTGCACCTTCGAATTCGGGGTTGCCTACGAGGTCTTCGGCCTGCCGCGCCCGGAGATGGGTCCCTCCTGGTATCGCTATGCCACCTGCGGCGTCGAGTCCGGCCCCCTGCGGGCGGCAGGCGGCCTCACGGTCGAACCCCACGCCGGGCTGGACTTGCTGGACGAGGCGGATCTTGTCGTCGTGCCGGGCTGGCGCGGCATCGACAGCCCGGTGCCGGCGAATCTCACCGCCAGGCTTCAGGCGGCACGCCGGCGCGGCGCTCATCTGATGTCGTTCTGTTCCGGGATCGCCGTGCTGGCGGCCTGTGGCCTGCTCGACGGCCGGGAGGCGACCACGCACTGGCGCTATGCCGCCACGATCTCTGCCCGTCATCCCAGCATCGCACTCCACCCCGACCGGCTCTATGTCGACCTCGGCGACGTGCTGACCGCGGCCGGCAGCGCAGCGGCGCTGGATCTGTGCCTGCATGTGATCCGGCGGGACTTCGGCCCGGATGCCGCCAATATGGTGGCACGCCGGCTGGTGGTGCCTCCGCATCGCGACGGCGGCCAGGCCCAGTTCATCGAGCGGCCGGTGCCGCGTGAGCGCGAATCCGCGCGGCTTGCCCCGGTGATCGACTGGCTGCGCCAGAATTTGGCTGCGCCGCATCGCATCGAGACGATCGCTGCGCGTTCCGGCATGAGCCAGCGTACCTTCCAGCGCCGCTTCGAGGAAACGACGGGGCTGCCGCCTGGCGAATGGCTGGTGGCCGAGCGCGTGCGACTGGCCCGCGAACAGCTCGAACGCAATCTCGGCGCTTCGCTCGGGGACATTGCCGCAAGCTGCGGTTTCAACTCGCTGGAGACGATGCGTCATCATTTCCGGCGTCGGGTGGGCGTCAGTCCTGCCGCCTATCGGGCGCGCTTCTGCGCGGAGTAACTCTTGGGATCGCAGGCTTCCAGCCTGCCTCTTCTTCGCCAGGGCGTCGCCAGGAGCAGGCTGGAAGCCTGTGTCCCCATGAGAATTAGCCGGCAAACTTCAGCACGGACTGCAGCAATCCCGGGAATTTCTCCTCGACATCCGGACGCAGGGCAACGAAGCAGCGCGTGCCTTCCTTGCGATGGTTGACGATGCCGGCCTCGCGCAATTGCTTGATGTGATGGCTCAGGGTCGAGTTGGCGACCTGGCAATCGAATTCCGTCGATCCCTTTTCGCCTTCCTCGATCAGCGTGGTGACGATGTGCAGCCGCACCGGATCCCCCAGAGCGGCCAGAACGCCGATCAGATTGATGTCGTTCACATCAGGGTGAGGGTGTTGCTTCATGCGCTCTTCTACCTATATTCGACGAACATCGAACTTTGAAACTTTAACGCCTCGGCGAGCCAACCACCAGTTAAGTCTGTGTAAGCCAGGTGCAGGAGTGTCAATCGATCGCTCAGAAAAGCCATTTGGAACAAGGTTCTTCCAATGCCCTCCTTACTTGATCCTATTCGTATCGGCGCGCTCGACCTGCCTAACCGCGTCATCATGGCCCCGCTGACCCGCACCCGGGCCAGCGAGGGCCGCGTACCCAACACGCTGATGCGCGATTACTATGTCCAGCGCGCCTCGGCCGGCCTGATCCTGACCGAAGCCACCGCCGTCACGCCGATGGGCGTGGGCTATCCCGACACCCCCGGCATCTGGTCGCGGGAGCAGGTCGAGGGCTGGAAGGTCATCACCAAGGCCGTACATGAGGCCGGCGGGCGCATTGCCCTGCAGCTCTGGCATGTCGGCCGCATTTCCGATCCGATTTATCTCGACGGGGCCCTGCCGGTCGCGCCGAGCGCCATCGCTCCGGCGGGTCATGTCAGCCTGATCAGGCCCGAAAAGCCCTATGTCACCCCGCGAGCGCTCGAACTCGACGAAATCCCGGCGATCGTCGAAGCCTATCGCCAGGGTGCGGCCAATGCCAAGGAGGCCGGCTTCGACGGCGTCGAAATCCATGGCGCCAACGGCTATCTGCTCGATCAGTTCCTGCAGGATTCCACCAACAAGCGCACCGACGCCTATGGCGGCTCGATCGAGAACCGGGCCCGGCTGATGCTCGAGGTCACCGATGCGGTGATTTCGGTCTGGGGTGCCGATCGCGTCGGCATGCATCTCGCTCCGCGGGGCGATTCGCATTCGATGGGCGATTCCGATGCGCCAGCCCTGTTCGGCTATGTCGCCCGGCAATTGGATGCCCGCGGGATCGCCTTCATCTGTGCTCGCGAATATACCGACGGCTCCAGCGTCGCGCCGGTGATCCGCGGCAATTTCAAGGGTGTCTTCATCGCCAATGAGAAGCTGACGGCGGAAAGCGCCGAAGCCTTGGTCGAGAGCGGCGCGGCCGACGCGGCGGCCTTCGGCAAGCTCTTCATCTCCAATCCGGACCTGCCCAGGCGCCTGTCCCTCGGCGCTCCGCTGGCCCCGTGGAACGCCGCGACCTTCTACGCCAAGGGCGCCGAAGGCTATACGGACTATCCGGCGCTGGAAGAGGTGCCGGCGTGATCTTCCTGGGAGCGCAGACACCTAGTTCATGAGCGCTAACTTAAGTCGGACAAGGCATGACCATACCCTCCCCTCGATGGGGAGGGTCGACGCGTAGCGTCGGGGTGGGGTGACTTCTTTGCAAGAATCTACCGCTTCCGCTGTGGAGACCTGCGTATTTTCACCCCACCCCGGCCTTTCAGGCCGACCCTCCCCATAGAGGGGAGGGTAAAGAACCCGCGCCTCCAACCTTATGTTAGCGCCTATGGACACCCAGTCCGCGCTCCAGAAATCACTTCGCCTTCTTCACGTCCTTGATGTCGGCGAACACGATGGAAGGCGAGCGCTCGCCCTGGTAGCGCAGGTCGAAGGCGGATTTGGCCATGAATACCGGATCGCCGTCGAGATCGTCGGCGATCGAGAAATTATGGGAGGTGACGAAGCTGTCGAGTTCGGCCTTCGTCGGTGCCGAGATCCAGCGCGCCAGCGCGAACTCGGACGGCTCGAAGCGGATCTCCAGCCCATATTCGGCGGCAAGTCGGCCCTGCAGCACGTCGAGCTGCAGGGCGCCGACCACGCCGACCAGCGCCGGCGAGCCGTCACGCGGGCGGAAGACCTGCACCACGCCTTCCTCGGCGAGGTCCTGCAAGGCATCCTTGAGCTTCTTGGCCTTCATGGCGTCGGGCAGGCGCACCCGGCGCAGGATTTCCGGGGCGAAGCTGGGCACGCCGAGGAAAGCGATCTCCTCGCGCTCGGTGAGCGTGTCGCCGATGCGCAGCGCCCCATGATTGGGAATGCCGACGACGTCGCCCGCATAGGCTTCCTCGGCCAAAGCGCGATCCTGGGCGAAGAAGAATTGCGGCGCGTTGAGGCTCATCGACTTGCCGGTGCGCACCTGCTTCACCTTCATGCCGCGCGTCAGCTTGCCCGAGCACAGGCGTACGAAGGCGATGCGGTCGCGGTGATTGGGATCCATATTGGCCTGGATCTTGAAGACGAAGGCGGAGAGGTTGTCCTCCGTCGCCTCGACCATGCGGGTGGCGGCTGCCTGGTCGCGCGGCTGGGGCGCGTAGTCGCCCAGGCCCTTGAGCAGGTCGCCCACGCCGAAATTCTTGATGGCCGAGCCGAAGAACACCGGCGTCATATGGCCCTCGCGGAAGGCGGCGAGATCGAACTCGCCGCAGGCTTCCTGCACCAGCGCGATCTCCTCCGAGGCCGCCTCGGCGTCGATGGAGGGCACGGCGCGGGCCAGCGCGGCCGCATCGCCGGCCTCGACCGGGATCGGCGCCGTATCCTTGTCGAGCAGGCGCACATGGCTGGCCGTCAGATCATAGGTGCCGGCAAAGTCCCGGCCGCGGCCGAGCGGCCAGGTCATCGGCACGGTGGAGAGCGCCAGCGTCTTCTCGATCTCGTCGAGCAGTTCGAAGGGGTCGCGCCCCTCACGGTCCATCTTGTTGATGAAGGTGACAATGGGAATGTCGCGCAGGCGGCAGACCTCGAACAATTTGCGCGTGCGCGCCTCGATACCCTTGGCCGCATCGATCACCATCACCGCCGAATCGACGGCCGTGAGCGTGCGATAGGTGTCTTCCGAGAAGTCCTCGTGGCCCGGCGTATCGAGCAGGTTGAAGACCAGGCCCTCATATTCGAAGGTCATCACCGAGGTGACTACGGAAATGCCGCGCTCGCGCTCGATCGACATCCAGTCCGAGCGGGTATTGCGCTTTTCGGCCTTGGCCTTGACCTGGCCGGCGAGCTGAATCGCGCCGCCGAACAGCAGCAGCTTTTCCGTCAGCGTGGTCTTGCCGGCGTCCGGATGGGAAATGATGGCGAAGGTACGCCGCCGCTCGACTTCACGGGCGAGGGGTGTGAGGGCCGAAGTGTGTGACAGATCGTTCAAGGCGGACCTAAGCAAAAATTTGAAGCCCGGAAGGAGGGCCGATCATCGGGAATTGGCGCGCTTTTGGCACGAAACGGGGCTCGCGTCACCCCCGGCGATACCAGCGCAGCCTGTGGATTGATCACGCAATGCAAAAAAACTGAAACTTGCCTGTTGCAATCCGTCACGGGCTTTGGCATAGAGCGCCCACGCCGATGCAACGAGCATCTGCGGCCCACGGAAGCGGGTGTAGCTCAGGGGTAGAGCACAACCTTGCCAAGGTTGGGGTCGAGGGTTCGAATCCCTTCGCCCGCTCCAGTGGTCCCTTCGGGGAAAAAACAAAAAAGCGGTCCTTCGGGGCCGCTTTTTGCTTTTGGGGGCCTCCTGCCGGCGCCGGCGGGCCGGGGCCGCGGCGCCCATTTCGGCGAGGGGCATCTGGTTCGCCTGCGGCTCATCCGGGCCATTCAGCAGGCCGGCAACGACCTTGAGACCATACGCGAATATCTGGACGAATTGGGGCCAGAGGATGCAAAGGCTGAGGCTGCCTTGCATGTCTGGGAATACCGCCAGGAACAGGCGCAATGGGGCGAGGCTTGGCGTGAAAGATTCGGAATGCCGGCCACGCTCTACCGTTACCGCATTGTCGACGGCGTCGAACTCCTGGTGGAGAGCAAAGCGGCGCCGAGTCGCGAGCAGATGCTTGCCATTCTGCGCGATCTTCGAAAGTCCTTTGCGGACGAGGAATGAGTCGTCATCCGCTATCGGCCGTTTGCCGCCACGTCTGCCATTTGCCGCACCGCTGCAGGAGTTCGCCGTGGTGCGCGCCAGGGTAATTGTGCAGAGGTTCGGGCTTGATTGCGCCCAGTCGCCTCACGGCCCGATCTGCCGGGCCTTGGTGAAGGCTTCGGCCTGCCGTTCTGCCTCTTCGCGCTCCGCCGCCAGGCGCTCGGCACGCTTTTCGCGCCGCCAGGCGATCAGGCTGTTGATGGTGAGCGCGGCGAAGCCGAGCGTGTAGACCGCAGCGACGAAGGCGCTGAACCAGGCATTGTTGTCGCCGGTCCGCAAAGCGCGCTGGATCTCGATGGTGGTGGCGATGCCGTAGATCAGCACCACCAGCATGATGAAGTTCTGCACACGCGCGCCGAAGCGCCGGAGCAGCAAATGCAGGCACAGATAGAAGAACGGCATCACCACCGCATTGGCGACGATGCGGCCGATCGGGTGGAAGACCGCGGGCAGCATCTCGCCGAGCCAGCGTGCGCCGAAAAACGGGACGGCCAGGAGCAGGGCGTAGAGCAGGCCGAGGCCGGTCCAATCCAGCAGGCGATTGGAAAATGCCGGTCTCGTCGGTTCTGCCGTCATGTTCCCGTTCCGCGGACTGTAGCTGCTCCGGATTTAAGCACATTCCGGAGCTGATAACAGAGGAAACAGGGCCGTTGCGATCAGGCCGTACCAGCTTCGCGGATGACGCGGCCGAGGCGCTCGATGCCTTGGTCGATCGCGGCATCATTGGCCAGCGAAAAGCTGAGCCTGAGCGTGTTGGCGCCCGAACCATCGGCATGGAAGGCCCGGCCCGGCACGAAGGCGATGCGGGCGGCCTCGATGGCGCGGGCGAGAAGGCGGGCACCGTCCATGCCGTCCGGCAGCGTCACCCAGACGAACATGCCGCCCTCGGGGCGCGACCAGGGCACACCCTCGGGCATGTGGCGTTCGAGGGCGGCCAGCATGCGGTCGCGCCGATGGCGATAGGCACCACGGATCTTCTCGACCTGGGCGGGGAAGGCGTGCTCGGCCACATGGTGCATCACCATCTGGTTGATGGTGGGGCTGTGCAGGTCCGAGGCCTGCTTCATCAGCACCAGCTTGCGGATCACGCCGGCGGCGGCGCAGATCCAACCCATGCGCAGGCCCGGTGCCAGCGTCTTGGAGAAGCTGCCGCAGGAGATGGTGCGGGTCAAGTCGATATGGCCCTCGCGGGCAATGTCGAGCGCCAGGATCGGCGGCACGTCGGCGCCGTCATAGCGCAGCGACTGGTAAGCCGTATCCTCGATCACCACGATGTCGAGCTCGCGGGCGAGATCGAGCACGCGTTCTCTCCCGGCCCGATCCAGCGTCTCACCGGTGGGATTGGCGAAATCCGGGGTCAGATATGCGAACTTCACCCGGCCGCCTGCCTTCGCGGCAGCGTCGGCATAGGCGGAAGGCGTCATGTTGCCTTCCACCGGTGCCAGCCTGTCATAGCGCGGCTCATAGGCATTGAAGGCCTGCAATGCGCCGAGATAGGTCGGCCAGGTGACGAGGGCGGTGTCGCCGGGCGAAAGCAGCAATTTGCCGAGATAATCGAGCGCCTGCTGCGAACCGGAGGTGATCAGGATGTTCTCCGGGCCGCAGGCGACACCAATACGCTGCATCTGCCTGACCACCCAGTCGCGCAGCGGCGGAAAGCCTTCGCTGGTGGAATATTGCAGCGCTGCGCCGGCGCTGGCATCGCCGAGCACGCTGGCATAGGCGGCTCGGAAGGCCTCGTTCGGAAACAAGGCGGGGTCGGGAATGCCGCCGGCAAAGGAAATGATATCCGGCTGCTCTAGCAGTTTCAAAAGTTCGCGGATTTCAGAGGCACGCATCCGTCCCGCCCGCGTGGCGAAGATCGCTTCCCAGTCCAAGGTCCAGTTCTCCTGACAAACGGCGGCAAGGCGCATGCCGTCATACGATCACGGCATCGTTTCCTGGCGGGATTTGCCCCTTTTCTGGGCGCGATGCTCATGTTGCGTGCAGCATCCTCCCTGCGAAAAAATATGTCAATAATGCTGACATATTTTTTCGCTTGTTGCGCTGCAAAGCCGCAGCGCGGCCGGTCAGGCCTTGACCGTCACGAGATAGTCCGCCTCCAGCCAGGGGCCGCCGATCGGGGCGAGGCGGAAGCGGATCTCGCTACCCTCCGGCAGGGGCGAGGTCGGCAGGTCGAGGACATGGAGGGAGAGGCCCGCGTCATGGGTTCTGCCTTCGTCATGGCTCGCCCATCCGTCGAAGCTCCAGCGAATCGCCGAGAGGTCGGCAAGCTCGATGCGCAGGATCTGGCCGGGGGCGATGGCTCGGCGCCGATGGTTAAGCCGCCAGAAGCGGCGGTTGCTGATGGTTTTGCGTGTGAGATAGCGCTCGACCGTCTGGGGCGGAGTGTCGAACACGGCGCCGTCCCGCAGCGAGCGCAGCAGCTTGATATGCTCGCCATGGGCCCAGACCAGCGGCATGGCGCTGCCGGTCGGCTTGCCCAGGAAGAGTTCGTGTTCCGGCCTGTCGGTGCTGTCCCAGATCTGCTCGGGCAATTGGCCGCCGGGGCCTGCCGACGCCTCCAGCGCGGCCAGCAGGCGCCGGGCTTCCTCGGGCCGGCCGGCGGCGAGTTCGTAATGCGCCCTCTCGCCGGTCAGAAGCGGCCAGAGCCGGCCGATGCCGGTGCCGTCGAAGGCAGAGCCGTCCTCATGCTCGCCATAGCCGTCATTGTTGTAGCGATACCAGCAGGGGCCGTTGGGCAGGTCGCGTTTCAACAGATGATCAATCGCCTTCACGGTCGCCACCATGCGCGGGTCGTCGGCGGCCCTGAGGCCGAAGCGCACCAAAGCGAGGGCATCGGGACTGAGCAGCATCTTGGCGCTGAGCACGGCCTCCTGGGCGGAGCGGTTCTTGATGGCGACGTTGCCGCCGAGGCCAGGCCCGTCCTCGCCGTCGCCCGGACCGATGCGGACATAATAGCCGGGAATGTCGAGCGCCCTGGCAAGCTCGGTGTCGCTGGCGAAGGTCCAGTCGTCGATTTCGGCATGCCATGCGTCGGCTGTCTCGCGCAGCAGCGTGGCGGCGTCAGGGCGGTCCGCCGCGTCCATGGCGTCGGCGGCGGCGAGCAGGGCGGTGATCTCCACGGCAAGCGTGAAGGGCGAATAGCCGGCATCTTCTTCCCAGCGGTCCTCGTCGGTGACGGGGCCGTTGCGGAGCACGAAGCTCGCTGCGCGCTCCACCATCGGCAGGAAGCGCCTGGCCTCGGCGGCATCGAGGCTGCCGGCGCGCACCAGCATGTCGAAGAGCAGGATGGGAAAGGCGGTCTCGTCCATCTGGATGCCGTCCCAATAGGGATGGCCGTCGATCCAGTTGTTCTGGGCCCAGTGGCCATCGCCTTCCTGGATGGCGGCGAGATAATCGAGAATGCCGCGGGCGTCGGCGGGGCTGCCGGCCGCCAGGAACCCTCCTGCCGTCTCGACCAGGTCGCGCGGCCAGACCAGGTGGTAGCCGCCGAGGTCGTTGTCGCCCTTGTTGTAGCCCCAAGGCGTCGACAGGCTGGCGATAGCGCCGCCCGTGAAGGCGCCGGTGCGATGGGCGGCGAGCACGGCCGTGCTGGTTCGGTAGGTAGTGCCTCGGGCGGGGCTGACATGGTCGAGATCCTCGAGGCCCGCCTGCCAGCCCTGCCAGATGGCGCGCACGCGCCGGCGGGCGGGCTCGAGCCCCTGCTGCAGGCTGGAGATGGCGTTGAGGGCGGCCTCCTCCGGCCTGAGGCCGAGGCCCAGGGTGAGCAGCACGCGGCCCTGGCTGCCGCGAAGGTCGAGCGTGCCGCTCAGCGCGACATTGCCGTCCTCGGCGCGGAGCCAGGCGGAATTCACGCCTTCGCCCCGTTTGAGCGTCTGCCAGCCGTCGGAAAAGCCGACATAGCCGGCCGAGCGCGCCTGCCAGGGAACCGAGGCGGCGAGAGCGAGCGAATAGCCATAGCTGCCGCTGGCCATCAGCAGGCCGTGGCCCTTGTAGTCGTCGACCCAGGCGGTGTTGCGGCTGCCCTGGTTGACCAGATGGGGCGACAGCAGCACGTGCAGGCCGTAATCCTCGGCCTCGCCCTTCAGGGCATCGAAGCGGATGTCCTGCAACAGGCTGTCGCGAAAGGGATCGGCCAGGACGGTCTTGGTGATGCGGTAGCGCCCGTCCTTCGCCGTGTTGACGAGTTCGAAGATCGGGATGCCGTCGCTCTCCATGCGGATATCGCCGTCGGCGTCGCGCTTTTCTTCTGAAAAATAATCGGCTGCCGTGACCAGGAGGCCGCAATCCCGGATGCAGGCAAGGTCGATGCGTGGATAGTAGATCTCGTTGAGGATGCCGTGGCTGAGGGCGAACCAGACGCGGCTCGATGCGGAACCGGCCGTGCCGATGCCGCTCTTGGCGGCCGAGGTCCAGCGCGGTTCGACACCCGGGGCTCCGGGCGGTGGGGCGGTTTCGCTCATGCCTTGGCCTTCTTGCGGGCCAGGGCGGTCTTACCGGCTGGCTTGGCCCTGCCGGACGCCCCGGCTCGGGCGGGCGTCGAGGCCTTGGCGGCCGTCCCGGTCCTGGCGGTCATCCCGGTCTTGGCCTTCGTCTTTGCCTTGGCGGGCGCCTCGACCCTGGGAGAAATCTCGGGTGCTTCCTCGGATTCGTGGAAATTCTTCAGGCGCCAGAGGGCCGCGCCGCCATCGAGGCCGGCATCGTTGGAGCCGAGCGTGACATTGGCCGGCAGAGCGAGCTTCACATGCTTGGTGTTGCCGCCGCCGAGATAGAGATGGTCATAGTGGAACAGCACGAAGAGCACGTCGATGACGTGCTTCAGCCGCTTGTTCCAGCGCTTGTTGCCGATCTTCTCGCGGGCCGCCTCGCCGATATAGTCGTCATAGGTCTTGGAGCGGGTGATGGGGTGGTGAGCCAGCTCCATATGCGGCATCAACTCGCCGTCGCGGAACACGGCCGTGCCCGCGCCGGTGCCCAGGGTCAGGGCAAGCTCGATGCCCTTGCCCTTGATCAGCCCGAGGCCCTGGACTTCCGCGTCGTTGATCAGTCGTATCGGCTTGTTGCCGAGACGGGCCGCAAGCTTCTGGCCGAGCGGGAAGCCGGCCCAGCCATCGGGCGAGAGGTGCGGTGCGGTGAGGATGCGGCCATGCCGCACCAGGCCCGGAAAGCCCACCGAGATGCGGCCATAGGCCGGTAGGGCCGCGACCAGCTCCGCCAGCGTCTCGACCAGTAGATCGGGCGGGCAGGGATGGGGCGTGGCGACGCGCACCCTTTCTCCCTGCATCTGCCCGCTTGGATCGATGATCGCCGCCTTGAGGCCGGTGCCTCCAATGTCGATGGCGAGGATGTCGGATGTCTCCTTGGCCACGGGCAAGCTCCCTGATTGACGGCGATCCCAGCCTTACCGGATTTTATCGATGGAAAGGCGCAATTGTGGCTGGCTTGTGTTGCCGGCTTTATTTCGGTGACCATCCTAGCAGCTTGGTTACCCCTGCGGCAATTCGGAGGCGGAATCCGCCTCGCATCGCGTCGGGCATTCGATTGAGGCGGAATGTTGCCCTATTGCTAAGCGCTATGCACAAAATCCATGCAACTGCCGCATAGCGGGCATACGCGCCGGTCTGTGCGATTTTTTACCATGCGGTGCAAAAGAGGAGTATATGCACTGCAACAAATCAATCTCTTCGGAAAGTAAGTGTCATGGTTCTCTTCGGTTTCGTTTCTTCGATCGCTTCTCGTTTCACGGCCTACCGCAATTATCGCCGTACTCTCCAGGCTCTCTCGGCTCTCGATGACCGTGAGCTGGCTGATCTCGGCATCTTCCGCGGCCGTATCGAGGAAATCGCTCGCGGCGCCGCTCGCTAATCAAGCTTAGCGTCCGCTACGGAAAGCAAAGCCGCCGGGATAGTTCCCGGCGGCTTTTTCTTTAGGCTCTGCTCGAAGCGATTTCGTGGAAAATGCTGGAACAGCCTATGCTGCACATGCGAAAAGAATGGGCTGCGTCCGTCACTGCCTAGACAATAGGCGCCCGCGCCCTGCGCATAGCTCGCTCAATGACAGCGCGCGTCTTCTTGAACGGTCCCTTAGGAGTCCAGCTGGCGCTCGAACCAGGCCAGAGCTGGTTCGGCCTCGGTGAACTTGGCTTCCTCGTCCTGCTTCACCCGCTCGCCGCCCTTCTGTTCGAAGAGGCGGCCGCGATAGAAGGTCGCCACGCCGCCGCCCGGAAGCGGCTTGTCGAGCTTCCACAATTCCGCCCTGGCGTTCTGGCGGATCCGGACCCAGCGCAGTGTCGTCACAGGCCCTCAATCCGCATCAGCGCCTCGAAATGCAGCTTGGCCTGGTGGTCGAGCACGGTCATCCATTCACGGGCGGTGCTCTCGATCACCTGCTGGGGAATGAGCTTGAGCGGCCGGCCGGTCGACATGGCCAGCACCTGCTGGCGGCAGGCGCGGTCGAGATAATAGAGGTCGTCGAAGGCGGTGGCGACGGACGGGCCGCCGACGATGACGCCATGATGGGCCAGGAAGACGATATCGGCCTTCTGATCCGACTTGGCCGAGCTGGCGATGCGCTCGCCTTCCTTCTCGCCCGAGGCGAAGCCGCCGAATTCGTCGTTGTAGGCGGTGCGGCCGTAGAAGCGGGCGGCCGTCTGATGCGCCATTTCGAGCCGGCCCCCTTCGATCATGGTGAGGCTGGTGGCCCAGGGCATGTGGGTGTGCAGCAGGCAGAGATGGCGCGGATTGGCACGGTGGCCGGCAATGTGGATGTTGCGCGCCGTCGCCTCCAGCTCGCCTTCGCCCTCCAGAATCTGCCCCCGTCCATCGACGAGAAGTAGATCGGCCGGCCGCATCTCCGACCAGTGGACCCCATAGGGATTGAAGAGATAGCGCTCTTCGGCGCCGGGGACCTGCACAGAGAAGTGGTTGCAGATGCCCTCATTGAAGTCGAACTTCGCGGCGAGGCGGAAGGCGGCCGCGAGTTCGCGGCGATAGACGTCGATATCAGGCATTGCATTTGTCCGATCACGGGATGGAAAGCTTCCTTATCCCGTGATGCCAGGCGAACGGCAACGGCTATGTTGCCGCATTGCCCTATGTGGCCGTCCGGCCGCCCCTACTGGCTGCCGATCAGGATACCGGTGAGCAGCACCAGGATGCCTCCGAGGACGACCTGCACGATCGCGGAGGTGAAGGGCGTGGCCATGAAGCGGGTACGGATCCAGGCGATGGCGATGAGCTCCAGCACGACCACGCAGCCGGCGACGCCGGTCGCCACCCAGAAATCGGGGATGAGGTAGGGCAGGGTGTGGCCGAGGCCGCCCACCGTGGTCATCACGCCGCAGGCCGCACCACGTACCCAGGGATGGCCGCGCCCGGTGATCTCGCCATCGTCCGACAACGCTTCGGTCAGGCCCATGCTGATGCCGGCGCCGATCGAGGCGGCAAGGCCCACCAGGAAGGCGTCCCAGGAGTTCAGGGTGGCGAAGGCTGCGGCGAAGATCGGAGCGAGGGTGGAGACCGAACCGTCGATCAGGCCGGCCAGGGCAGGCTGCACGATCTGCAGCACGAACAGGCGCCGGGAGGTCTCGTCCTCGCTACGCTTCTGGTCGGCGGGAAGCTTGGACTCCAGTGTCTCGGCCAGGCTTTCATGGCGCTTTTCCTCTTCGGCGAGATCGGCCAGCAGGGTACGGATTTCGACGTCATGAGCCCGTTCCGCCGCCTTGGCGTAGAATCGGGCGGCTTCCAGCTCCATGGTCTCGGCCTGCTCGCGCACGGTCTCGATACGCAGATTGTCGAGCAGCCAGATCGGGTTGCGCTTGAGGAAGCCGCTGACGTCCTGGCGGGTGATGTAGGGCAGGGTATCGCCGAACTTGGCCGTATAGGTCTCCAGCAGGCGGTGGCGATGGCCATGCTCTTCCTGCGCCATCGCCTCGAAGATCTTGGCCGAGCCGGGAAAATCGGCGCGCAGGCGATTGGCGAATTGTAGGTAGATGCGCGCATCCTCCTCCTCGTTGGAGATGGCGAGCGCCAGGATCTCGGCCTCGTTCAGGTCGGAAAAGCGTTTCATGGCGAACTCAGATTAGAATAATTCTAAATTAAGCCTCTTCTACCCCGCCAGTCGGTTTCTGTCGAGACAAATCCCTCATCCCGGGAAACCAGGCTGCACGAGCAACGCCGCCAGCATCGAGCCCACCAGATAATTGAGGAGCAGGCCGATCAGCACCACCGCGATCGTGTAGATCGGCGCCTTCATGGCGGGGAGCCGCATCAGCACGGGAGCGCCGATGAACAGGAGATAGACGCTGTAGAGACCGACGATGGCGAGCAGGGCCAATGCCGGAATGATCGTGAAGATGTTGGCGAGCCAGGCCGCCGTCATGCTGTAGGCGGCAAGCTTGAAGGCGCTGAGGAAGTCGGACCTGCCGCCGAAATGGGGCGCCAGCCGGTCGATCACGATCGCCATGACATGGAGCATGGCAAGGGTGATCCCATAGCGCAGGACGGCCAGCAACAGGCCGCTGGCCAGGCCGATGCGGGCGCCTGCGATGCCGATCAGCGAGGTGCCGATGAAGCCTGCGATCGGCCCGATGGCAGCGAGATAGAGGACATAATCCCGATAGATGCGCTCGACGCTGGTCGCCTCGCCGGCGATATTTCGCCATTCCGCTCCCGGCGACAGCAACAGGTTTCGGGCTCGCGCCACGATATCCATGACCATGGGGATGACATCTCCGATCGACCGCTCCCTCTGCATAGCACGGGGCGCGGCGACGTCATGGTCCGTCGCGGGTGCTTGGGGAGTTATCCAATACCGTTCAGGGCGCAGAGCAGCTTCATGCGATGGGCCGCCTTTTCGGGATCGATGAGGAGCTGGGCCTTGTCCGCCAGCCGGAAGATGTCGGCGTAATGCGCGATGCCGCGCGCCGATTCGGCGCCGCCCACCATGCGGAAATGCGACTGGAAGCCGTTCAGCCAGGCCATGAACACCACGCCGGATTTGTAGAACTGAGTCGGCGCCTCGAAGAGGCGGCGCGCCAGGCTCACGGTCGGATCGAGGATGACGCGATAGCCTTCCTCGTTGCCGGCGGCGAGCCGGTCCATCGCCGCGGCGGCGGCCGGTGCGATCGGATCGAAGATGCCGAGCAATCCATGCGAAAAGCCCTGCAGGTCGCCCTGGATCAGTTCGGCATAGTTGAAATCGTCGCCGGTATACATCACCACGCCCTCGGGCAGCAGCCGGCGCAGGGTGATTTCCTTTTGGGCGTCGAGCAGGGAGATCTTGATGCCGTCGATCTTGCCGGCATGGCTGCGGATCAGTTCGAGCACCGTCTGCATTGCGGGCTCGAAGGCCTGCGAGCCCCAATAGCCTGCGAGCGCCGGATCGAAGGCTTCGCCGAGCCAATGCAGGATGACCTTGTCGCTGACCTGGCCGATCAGGCGGCCATAGACGGCGAGATAGTCGTCGGGGCCCTTGGCGACACGGCAGAGCGCCCGGCTTGCCATCAGGATGATGCGGCCGCCATGCTTCTCGACATGGGCGATCTGCTCCTCATAGGCGCAGATGACGTCGTCGAGCGTCTCGGCGCCCTCGGGGGCGAGCTGGTCGGTGCCGGCGCCGCAGGCCAGATCCGCCCCAGGAACGCCCCGAGCCTCGGCCAGCGAACGCTCGATCAGCTCGGCGGCGGCGGGCCAGTCCAGGCCGAGACCGCGCTGGGACGTATCCATGGCCTCGGCGATCTTGAAGCCGAGCCCCCACAGGTGATGGCGGAAACGCAAGGTCGCATCCCAGTCGATCGCCGGTTTGCGCCAGGGATCATCGAGCCGGCGAGGATCGGCGACGACATGGGCGGCAGCGTAGAGGGTGCGCGGGAAATTGCCGGCATGGACGAGGGGATAGGGAGAGGAGGGGCCATAATGGTAGGCCTCCAGCCCGCCATCGACAGTGGGCAATATCAGTGCGCTCATCGGGCTCTCCTCGTTCCTCTCTCATCCGGCTTCTTCGACGTCCCGGCGATTTTACCGGTCGCGGGATTGTCGCGCAGAATCTGCTCGAAAGCAGGATCCAACACATCGTCCCAGGATGTCGGTGAAAATTGGCCAAGGCGTCGCGACCTTGGGGACAAACATGTCAATTAGAACGTTCCAAAGTCAAGAATATTTCACTTTGGATAAGATTTATGCTTTTGCATCAATAGGTTCCCCTCCAATCGAAAGCGGTATTGACAGAGCTGTAGGAACGTTCCAAAAATATTGCTCACCGGCCCGGTTAGAGGCCGGCCGAGGGAGCGCGAGGATGGGCGGAGGCAAGCGCGGCGTAAGCCGGGCCACGACGATCATCGATATTGCCAGGGCCGCTGGCGTGTCGAAATCGACCGTGTCGCTGGTGCTCAAGGAATCCCCGCTCGTCAAGTCGGCCACGCGCGATCGCGTCATCAGGGCCATCGACCAACTCGGCTATGTCTATAATCGCTCGGCCGCAAGCCTGCGCACCGCCCGTTCGAGCTTCGTGGGCATGGTGATCTCCGACCTGATGAACCCCTTCTTCACCGAGCTTGCCGTCGGCATCGAGGACGGGCTGCACAATATGGGCTTCGTGCCCATCCTGGCCAACACCAACGAAGACGTCGAGCGCCAGACCCGCGTGCTGCAATCCCTGCGCGAGCATGGGGTTGCCGGCATCATCATGAGCCCGGCTCGCGGTACAGATGTCTGGTCGCTGGCCGAGACCCTGCCGCGCTCCCTGCCGATGGTGCTGACCATGCGCCGCGTCGAGGGCAGCAGCCTGCCCTATATCGGCCCCGACAACCGCACCGGCGCGTGCGAGGCCGTGAGCCACCTGATCAATCTCGGCCATCGCTCGATCGCCTTTCTCGGTGGCTTCGGCACCATGACCACCCAGAATGAACGCATTTCCGGCTATCGCGACGCGATGATCGCAGCCGGCCTGCCGCTGCGCGACGAACTGATCTTCGAAGCGATGCCGACGCGTGCCGGCGGCGCCGAGGCGATCACCGCGGCCTTGGCCAGCATCCACAAGCCGACCGCCGCCTTTTGCTACAACGACATCGTGGCGATGGGAGCGACCCGAGCCCTCGGCTTGCGCGGCATTCGTGTCGGCATCGACTTCGCCGTGATCGGCTTCGACGACATCGTCGAGGCCGAACACAATGCGCCGCCCCTCACCACCGTCAATGCCGATACCAGGATCATGGGCACGCGTGCGGCCCGCAGCCTGCTGGGCCTGATCGACGGAGCCGATCCCGAGGCGATGTCCTTCATCGGCACGACCCGCCTTGTGGTCCGTGAATCCTGCGGCGCTCATGGACGTACCATCCTCAAGGAGACGGCATAATGGCCCAAGGCGTAACGAGAAGAGGCTTGCGCTGGGGAATCGTCGGCGCCACGACGATCGCCAAGGAATGGATGATCGGGGCCATCCGCGAGACGGGCGGCGAGATCGTCAGCGTGATGTCCTCCGATGCCGAGCGCGGCAAGGCCTATGCCAAGGCAAACGGCATCCCCCACTCGACCCGAAGCCTGGCGACCCTGCTCGCCAAGGATATCGATGCCGTCTACATCGCCACCACCAACGAAAAGCACAAGGCGCAGACCCTGGCCGCTGCCAAGGCCGGTATCCACGTGCTGTGCGAGAAGCCGCTGGCGCTCAAGCTGTCCGATGCGCACCGCATGGTCGCCGCCTGCAGGGAAGCCGGCGTCGTCATGGGCACCAACCACCATCTGCGCAATGCCGCCGCCTTCCGCGCCATGCGCGAGGCCGTCGCCTCCGGCAAGATCGGCAGGCCGCTGTTCGCCCGGGTCTTCCATGCGGTCTATCTGCCGCCCCATCTGCAGGGCTGGCGCATTAGGGATGCCAAGGCCGGCTCCGGCGTGGTGATGGACATCACCGTGCACGACGCCGACACGCTGCGTTTCGTGCTCGGCGAGGAACCGGTGGCCGCGACGGCCTTTACCCAGCAGGGCGGCATGGGCGGCGCCGGCATCGAGGACGGCGTCATGGGCGTGGTGCGCTTCGAAAGCGGGCTGCTGGCTCAGTTCCATGACGCCTTCACCACCGCCTACGCCAATACGGGCTTTGAAGTGCATGGCAGCGAGGGCTCGCTGATCGGCACCAATTGCATGACGCAAAAACCCGTCGGCGAGGTCGTGCTGCGCAATGCGTCCGGCGAACACAAGCTGCCGTTGGAACCCGAAAACCTCTATGTCCGCAGCGTCGCCAATTTCCAGAACGCCGTGCGCGGCAAGGGAACGCCGTCGGCCACCGGCGAAGACGGCATCCGCTCGATGGCACTGGCCCTGGCCGTGCTGAAATCGGCCCAAACCGGCCGCGAAGTCGCCGTCGAGCCGGGGCTCTGATCCGATGGCCTTCCCGAAAGTCCTTTCCGCCGACCAGGCTGCCGCGCTCATTCCCGACGGTGCCGTGGTGACCGTGTCTTCCTCCTCCGGCCTGGGCTGCCCGGACACGATGCTCGCCGCCATCGGCCGCCGCTTCGATGCAACAGGGCACCCGCGCAACCTCACCACGTTGCACCCCATCGCGGCCGGCGACATGTGGGGCATCAAGGGCGTCGATCATATCGCCAAATCAGGCCTGCTCGCCCGCATCCTCGGCGGCTCCTATCCGTCCGGCCCCTCTTCGGCCGAGCCGCCGGCGATCTGGAAGATGATCACCGGCAACGAGATCCCCGCCTACAACATCCCCTCCGGCATTCTGTTCGACATGCATCGCGAGGCGGCTGCCAAGCGGCCGGGCGTGCTCACCAAGATCGGCTTGGACACCTTCGTCGATCCGGCTCGCGAAGGTTGCGCCATGAACGAGCGGGCGGCCGAGACGCCGATCGTGCGCAAGGTCGAGTTCGACGGCGAGGACTGGCTCTATTTCAAGACCATCGTGCCCGAGGTCGCCATCATCCGCGCCACCACGGCCGATGAGCGCGGCAATCTCTCCTATGAGCATGAAGGCGGCTATCTCGGCCCGCTCGACCAGGCGCTGGCCGTACGCAACAATGGCGGCATCGTCATCGCCCAGGTGAAGCGCCTTGCCGAAAGCGGCACGCTCAAGCCCCAGAATGTGCTGGTGCCGGGCGTCCTGGTCGATACCATCGTCGTCGCGCCGGACCAGATGCAGACGACGCAGACGCCCTACGAGCCGGCAATCTCGGGCGAGATCTTCCGCCCCCTGTCGAGCTTCGAAATCCCCGAATTCGGCGTTTCCAAGGTGATTGCCCGCCGGGTGGCGCAGGAATTGCGCCATGGCGATGCCGTCAATATCGGCTTCGGCATTTCGGCCAATGTGCCGCGCATCCTCATCGAGGAGGGGCGGCATGGCGAGGTGACCTGGGTGATCGAGCAGGGCGCCGTCGGCGGCGTGCCGCTGCTCGATTTCCAGTTCGGCTGCGCCTCCAATGCCGAGGCGATCATGCCGTCGCCCTATCAGTTCACCTATTTCCAGGGCGCCGGCTTCGATGCCTCGCTGCTCTCCTTCCTGCAGATCGACCGCGAGGGCAGCGTCAACGTCTCCAAGCTCGGCGTGCGCCCGCATGTGACGGCGGGGGCGGGCGGTTTCGTCGACATCACCGCGCGGGCCCGGCGCATCATCTTCTCCGGCTTCTTCACTGCCGCGGCCGGCCTTGCCGTCGAAAACGGCGCGCTGGTGATTTCCAGGGAAGGCAAGGTCAGGAAGCTGGTCGAGGCCGTGGAGCACGTCTCCTTCTCCGGCCGCCGTGCGGTCGCGCAGGGACAGGACATCACTTATGTCTCCGAGCGCTGCGTGCTCAAGCTGACCGATAAGGGGATCGTGGTCACGGAAATCGCGCCCGGCGTCGACCTCCAGCGCGACGTGTTGGCCCAGGCCGAGTTTCCGCTCGGTGTCGCCGACGGCCTCAAGGTGATGGATGCTGCGCTGTTCCGGCCGGAGCCGATCGGATTGGATCTGGGGGGAGGACAGCTGTGATGGGTCGGCGTTTTCACCCTTCATCCCCCTGCCGGGACCTTCTCCCGCAAGGGGAGAAGTCATTGGATTGGGTAGGGTGGTCGCGTTTGGTCGGCTTTCAACCTGCTTTTCGCCATCCAAATAAACCTCCTTCTCCCCTTGCGGGAGAAGGTCCCGGCAGGGGGATGGGGGGTGTGAGCGCGACACCGTCGAGGATTCGATATGTCTGACCCCATCCGCCTCGACATCGAAGACAGCATCGCCATCATCACTTTGGCGCGGCCCGAAAAGCTCAACGCCCTCGACGAGGCGATGATTGCCGGCCTTGCGGCAGCGGCCGAGCGTATCGATCGGCACGGCTCCATCCGGGCCGCGATCCTCACCGGTGAGGGCAAGGGCTTCTGCGCAGGCGGCGACATTGCCGCCTGGGGCAAGGTTTCGCCCCTCGACATGGGCCAGCGCTGGGTGCGCGACGGCCATCGTGTCTTCGACGCCCTGACACGGCTGCGCGCGCCGCTGATTGCCGCGATCAACGGGCATGCGCTGGGCGGCGGCCTCGAACTGGCGGCAACGGCCGATATCCGCATTGCAGAGGAACAGGCCAAGTTCGGCCTGCCGGAGACCGGTATCGGCATGGTGCCGGGCTGGTCCGGTACGCAGCGCCTCGTCACCCGCTTCGGCGCGGCCGCGGTGCGCCGCCTTGCCCTGACCGGCGAGATCGTCACGGCCGAGCGGGCCCTGCAACTCGGCCTGATCGACGAGATCGCACCCAGGGGGCACGGGCTCGAGCAGGCCCGCGAACTCGCGCGCAAGATCTCGGCGCGCGCGCCCGTCGCCAACGCCGTGGCCAAGCAGATGATCAATGCGGCGGAGGGCGAGGATGCCGCCGCCGCCATCGAGATACTCGCCGGATCGCTGGTTTCCTACACCGACGATCTCAAGGAGGGCGTCGCCAGCTTCGTCGAGAAGCGCCCGCCCCAGTTCAAGGGACAATGACCGTGACGATCGCCGTCCGCCTCGACAAGGCCCGTTTCGCCGCAGCGCTCGCCGGCATTCCCCGCGAGCATCAGCTTTTCATCGCCGGGACCTTCGGGCCTGCCGCCGAGGGGAAAACCATCGAACGTCTCAGCCCCGGCCATGGCGAACGGGTGGGCCTCTATCCGCAGGCGGGCGCCGCCGATCTCGATCGTGCCCTGGCTGCCGCGCGCAAGGCCTTCGACGAGGGGCCGTGGCCTTCGATGACCGGCGCCGAGCGCTCGCGCCTCATCCATAAGGTGGCCGACCTGATCGAGGAAAGGCTCGAGATCTTCGCCACGCTCGACAGCCTGGAAGCCGGCAAGCCGATCAGCCAGGCCCGCGGCGAGATGGCCGGCGCCGTCGACATCTGGCGTTATGCGGCAGGCCTAGCCCGCGACCTGCATGGCGAGAGCTACAACACCATCGGTGCCAACAAGCTCGGCCTGGTGATGCGCGAACCCATCGGCGTGGTCTCCATCATCACGCCCTGGAACTTCCCGTTCCTGATCGTCAGCCAGAAGCTGCCTTTCGCCCTTGCGGCCGGCTGCACGGCGGTGGTCAAGCCGAGCGAGATGACCTCGGGCTCGACCCTGCTGCTCGGCCATCTGCTGGCCGAGGCCGGCCTGCCCGAAGGTGTGGTCAACATTCTCTCCGGCTACGGCCCCGAGATCGGCGGGCCTATGACCACGGATCACCGTGTCGACATGGTCTCCTTCACCGGCTCCACCCGGGTGGGCAAGGCGGCGATGGCGGCGGCCTCCGGCACGCTGAAGAAGCTCTCGATGGAGCTCGGCGGCAAGAATCCGCAATTGATCTTTCCCGATGCCGATCTCGACGCGGCGCTCGATGCCGCCGTGTTCGGCTCCTATTTCAATGCCGGCGAATGCTGCAATGCCGGCAGCCGCCTCTTGGTGCACCACGACGTCGCGGCCGAGTTCGAGGCCGAATTCGTCAAGCGCTCGCGCGAGGTCGTGGTCGGCGACCCGCTGGATCCGGCCACGCTCGTCGGCGCGCTGATCTCCCCGCAGCATCTCGCCCAGGTCGAGGGGCATGTCGCCGCCGCCAGGGCGGAGGGGGCCGAGATCGCGCTGGGAGGCAGCCGGCTCGAGAGTGATGCCGGCCAGTTCATGGCGGCCACGGTCGTCGCCGGCGCGCGCGCCTCCATGGCGATCGCCCGCGACGAAGTGTTCGGGCCCGTGGCGACGGTGATGCGCTTCGCCCGTGCCGAGGAGGCCATTTCCATCGCCAATGGCGTGGATTACGGTCTGTCGGCCAGCGTATGGAGTCGGGATTTCGACACGGCGGTCGGGGTCTCCAGGCGACTCAAGGCCGGCACGGTATGGACCAACACCTTCATGGACGGCGCTGCCGAGCTGCCCTTCGGCGGCTTCAGGCAATCGGGGATCGGACGAGAACTCGGCCGCAATGCCGCGGCTGACTACACCGAGGAAAAGACGATGCATCTTCATTGCGGACCGCGTACGGCCTGGTGGCTGCCACGGTAGGCGATTGAGACGTCGCCGGAACGTATCCGGCAATCATGGTCATGGGAGGATTAGATGACCGTTCGTACCAAACTGATCGCAGGCGTGGCGCTTGCCGCTGCAAGCCTTGGACTTGCGAGCCTGGGCCTTGCCGGCGCGGCGCAGGCGCAGACCAAGGAAGTGCAGATGCTGCACTGGTGGACCTCCGGTGGCGAGGCCGCGGCCCTCAGCGTGCTCAAGAAGGATCTCGCCGCCGAAGGTTATGCCTGGAAGGACGTGCCGGTGGCAGGCGGCGGCGGTGACGCTGCCATGACCGCGCTGAAGGCCATGGTCGCCAACGGCAACAACCCGACCGCATCGCAGATGCTCGGCTATACCGTGCTCGACTATGCCGCCGCCGGCAAGATGGGCGACCTGACCGAGCTTGCCAAGTCCGAAGGCTGGGACAAGGTCGTGCCGGCGCCGCTGCAGAAGTTCGCCGTTTCCGACGGCAAGTGGGTCGCGGTTCCCGTCAATGTCCATTCGGTCAACTGGCTGTGGATCAACAAGGCGGTGATGGACAAGATCGGCGGCACCGAGCCGAAGACCTTCGACGATTTCATCGCGCTGCTCGACAAGGCCAAGGCGGCCGGCGTGACGCCGCTCGCCCTCGGCGGCCAGGATTGGCAGGAAGCCACCATGTTCGACTCGGTCGTGCTCTCCACTGGCGGCCCCGAGTTCTACAAGAAGGCGATGAACGACCTCGACGAAGCCTCGCTGAAGTCGGACACCATGAAAAAGGCCTTCGACAACCTGGCCAAGCTCAAGGCCTATGTCGATCCGAACTTCTCGGGCCGTGACTGGAACCTGACCACCGCCATGGTGATCAAGGGCGATGCCCTGGTGCAGGTGATGGGTGACTGGGCCAAGGGCGAGTTCAAGGCTGCCAGCAAGACCCCGGGCACCGACTATATCTGCATGCGCTTCCCCGGCACCGACGGGAGCGTCGTCTACAACTCCGACATGTTCGGCATGTTCGCTGTTCCGGACGATCGCAAGGAAGCCCAGGTCGCGCTCGCCAAGGCGACGCTGTCCAAGTCTTTCCAGTCCTCCTTCAACGTGGTCAAGGGCTCGGTTCCGGCTCGTACCGACGTGCCGGATACCGACTTCGACGCCTGCGGCAAGAAGGGCATCGCCGATCTGAAGAAGGCCAATGACGGCGGCACCCTGTTCGGTTCGCTCGCCCAGGGTTATGGCGCCCCGCCCGCCATCGCCACTGCCTACAAGGACGTCGTGGACAAGTTCTTCAACGGCCAGATCAAGACCTCGGACGAGGCCGTCGCCCAGCTCGTCAAGGCCATCGACGAAGCCAAGTAAGCGTGGCCGAGAGCTCTTGTGACATCGAGAGCCACGGAATTCGAGATCGTCATCCCGGCGCCACCTGCGGTGGCGCCGGGATGACAGCGCGCCTTTTGCGGGTTGGGCTCAAAGAACAAAAAGCGGGGAACCTTCATGACATTGGCTACGACGAGCGCGCCGCCTCGCCCGGGCTTGCGCGAGAAACTTCAGGACGCCTTGCCCAAGATCGTGCTGGCCCCGAGCTTCGCCGCGATCCTGGTGTTCGTCTACGGGTTCATCCTGTGGACGATCTATCTGTCCTTCACCAATTCCAAGACCTTCCCGAGCTATGAGCTGACGGGAGGCCTCGCTTATCAGCGCCTGTGGGGCTGGACCTTCGAAAGCGATCCGCCGTCCAGCTGGTATTATTCGATCACCAACATGGCGGTCTTCGGCGTGCTCTATGTCGGCATCTGCATGGTGCTCGGCCTGTTCATCGCCATCCTGCTCGACCAGCGGATCAGGGGCGAGGGCATATTGCGCCCGATCTATCTCTATCCGATGGCGTTGTCCTTCATCGTCACCGGGGTCGCCTGGAAATGGTTTCTCGACCCCGGCCTCGGCCTGGAGGCGACCCTGCACAATCTGGGCTGGACCAGCTTCCATTTCGACTGGATCAAGAACAAGGACCGGGTGATCTACACGGTGGTGATCGCCGGCGTCTGGCAGGCTTCCGGCTTCGTGATGGCGATGTTCCTGGCCGGCTTGCGCGGCGTCGACGGCGAGATGCTCAAGGCCGCCCAGATCGATGGCGCCTCGACCTTCCAGGTCTATTGGCGCATCGTCATCCCGATCCTGCGCCCGGTCTTCCTGTCCGCCTTCATCGTGCTCGCCCATATGGCGATCAAGTCGTATGACCTTGTGGTCGCCCTGACCTCGGGCGGGCCGGGGGGCTCGGCCTGGCTGCCGTCCAACTTCATGTATGAGTACACCTTCAAGCGCAATCAGATGGCGATCGGCTCGGCCAGCGCCGTGATCATGCTGATGACGATCAGCGCCATCATCGTGCCCTATCTCTATTCCGAGTTGCGGGAGAAGAAGTGATGAGCGCCGCCACCCGGGACGTTTCGGGGCCGGTCGGCTCCAATTGGGTCAGCCGCGTCGTGATCTACGGCCTCCTGCTGATCTTCGCCTTCGTCTATCTCGTGCCCCTGTTCGTGATGCTGACCACCTCGTTCAAGACCATGGACGAGATCCAGGGCGGCAATATGCTCGCTCTGCCGACGTCACCGACGGTGCAGCCCTGGTTGAAGGCCTGGAACGAGACCTGCGTCGGCCTCACCTGCGCGGGGATCAAGGGCTATTTCTGGAACTCGATCAAGATGGTGGTTCCCGCCGTGGCGATCTCCACCATACTCGGCGCGCTCAACGGTTACGTGCTGACGAAATGGCGGTTTCCCGGCCACAAGCTGGTCTTCGCCATGATGCTGTTCGCCTGCTTCATCCCGTTCCAGTCGGTGCTGCTGCCGATGGCGACTGTGCTCGGCAAGTTCGGCGGTGTCGGCTCCTTCCTGCAGTCGGCCATCGGCACCTCGCTCGGCTTCGGCTCCTCCACCTTCAACCTCGTCTTCGTGCATGTGGTCTATGGCCTCGGCTTCACCACCTTGTTCTTCCGCAATTACTACGAGGCGTTCCCCAACGAGCTCGTGCGGGCGGCGATGGTCGACGGCGCCTCTTTCTTCCAGATCTTCCGGCGCATTCTCCTGCCTAATTCGATCCCGATCTTCGTGGTCACGGTGATCTACCAGTTCACCAACATCTGGAACGACTTCCTGTTCGCCTCCGCCTTCGCCGGCACCGGCGACGTGATGCCGATGACGGCGGCGCTCAACAACGTGGTCAACACCACCACCGGCGCGGTCGAATACAACGTCAACATGGCGGCCGCGATGATCGCCGCCCTTCCCACCCTCTTCGTCTATATCGTCGCCGGCCGCTATTTCGTGCGTGGCCTGATGGCGGGCGCTGTGAAAGGCTGACCCAATGGCGTTCCTGGAAATCAACAATCTCAAGAAGCGCTACGGCGCCGTCGAAATCCTCAAGGGAATCAATCTCGACCTCGACAAGGGCGGCTTTCTCGTGCTGGTCGGCCCCTCCGGCTGCGGCAAGTCGACCCTGCTCAACACCATCGCGGGGCTGGAGAACATCACCGAAGGCGAGATCCGGGTCGACTCGAACAAGATCAACGACCTGCATCCCTCCAAGCGCGACATCGCCATGGTGTTCCAGAGCTATGCGCTCTATCCCAACATGACGGTGGGGCAGAACATCGCCTTCGGCATGGAGATGCGCGGCGTTCCCAAGCCTGAGCGCGACAGCGCCGTGGCGCAGGTCGCCAAGACGCTGCAGATCGGCCATCTGCTTGACCGGAGGCCCTCGCAGCTGTCGGGCGGCCAGCGCCAACGTGTCGCCATGGGCCGGGCCCTGGTGCGCGATCCCAAGCTCTTCCTGTTCGACGAGCCGCTCTCCAACCTCGATGCCAAGCTGCGTGTCGACATGCGCGTCGAGATCAAGCGCCTGCATGCCACCACCGGCAAGACCATCGTCTACGTGACCCATGACCAGATCGAGGCGATGACGCTGGCCACCAAGATCGCCGTGCTCAAGGATGGCGAGTTGCAGCAGGTGGGTACCCCCGCGGAGATCTACAACAAGCCCAACAACCTCTTCGTCGCCGATTTCATGGGGTCGCCCGCCATGAACCTGATCCAGGCCAAGGCGGCGCGGGAAAACGGCCGGACGGTGCTGAAGATCCTCAACAAGAGTGGAGGCGGCGTCAGCCTGCCGGTGCCCGAAGAGATCGCCGGCGAGCCACTGGAGGATGGCCGCGAGCTGATCTTCGGCATCCGGCCCGAAGCGATCACCGACCATGACAGCGCCGATCGCAATTCCAGGGCGATCGAGACGGTGAGCGCGGTGGTCGACGTGGTGGAACCTGCGGGGGCCGACACCTTCGTCGTCACCCATCTCGGCGGCAAGGAGGTGACGGCGCGCATGCGCTCCGACGCCGCGGTGGCGCCGGGACAGGAACTGCCCTTCGCCTTCAATCTCGACAAGGCCGTGGTGTTCGATCCGGCGAGCGGGAAGAGGCTGTAATTCACTCGTTACACCACTTCCATGCGGATACGAGGTAGCTGAAGGGTTGAGCGAGATGGCAGGCCAAAGAATATGGCTGGACGTTTGCGCCTCCTCGCCCCGTTTACGGGGAGAGGATAGAGGTGAGGGGCTGCGCAATCCTCTATTCTGCACGCGCTATAAGGCCCCTCATCCCTCGCCCTTGCGAAGCAAGCGCGGACTTCTCCCCGCAACAACCGGGCGAAGGACGCGGCCGGCGTCGCGTTCTTCATCACCTGCGAGCGCCGATTGGAATCTGCATGCCTTCGCCTGATATCGTCATCATTGGCGCCGGCATGGGCGGAGCGACGATCGCTCATGCCCTGGCGCCGAGCGGGGCGGAGATCCTCATTCTCGACAAGGGTGGCCAATTGCCGGACAGGCCCGAGAACCGGGATGCCCGCGCCATCTTCCAGCGGGGTTTCTTCCGCCCCGAGGAGAGCTGGTACGACAGCGACGGCCGGCCGTTCAATCCGGGCAATTACTACTGCAATGGCGGCAACTCGAAATTCTACGGCGCGGTGCTGCTGCGCTACCGCGCCGAGGATTTCGACGGCATCGCCCATGCCGACGGCGATGCTCCTGCCTGGCCGTTCCGCTATGGTGAACTCGCGCCTTACTACGATGAGGCCGAGCGGCTCTTCAAGGTGCGCGGCAAGGCCGGCGAGGACCCCACCGAGCCGCCTCGCAGCGGCGACTTCGCCTTTCCGCCTGTGCCGGACGAGAGGGCGATCGCCGAAGTGCGTGAACGCCTTTCCCGCATCGGGCTGAAGCCGTTCTCCCTACCGCTCGGCGTCGATATCGACACCTGGCTCTCCCATGGCCGCACACCCTGGGACGCCTTTCCCGATGCGCGCACCGGCAAGATGGATGCGGAAACCTGCGCCCTGCTGCCGGCGCTCGAACATGCCAATGTCCGGCTGAAGAACCATTGCGAGGTGCGCCGCCTGATCCCGGCCTCCGACGGAAGGCGCATCGAGGCGGTGGAATATCGGGAGGCGGGTGAACTCAAGCGCGTCACACCGCGCCTCGTCGTGCTGGCCGCCGGGGCGGTGCGCTCGGCGGCGATCCTGCTGGCATCGTCGCCCGAGGGGCTCGCCAACCGCTCCGGCATGGTGGGCCGGCATTTCATGAACCACAACCTGTCGGCGATGATCGGCGTCGATCCGCGCTTCACCAACGATTCGATCTACCAGAAGACCTTCGGGCTCAATGATTTCTATCTCGGGGACGGCAAGGGCGGTCCGCCGCTCGGCAATGTCCAATTGCTCGGCCGCGTCTCCGGGACAATCCTGAAATCGGACCTGCGCAAGGTGCCCGAATTCATGCTGAACGCGGTTGCCCGCAAGACCATCGACTTCCTGATCATGAGCGAGGACCTGCCGGATCCCTCGAGCCGTGTCCGGCTGGACGGTGAGAAAATCGTGCTGGAATGGCGCCGCTCCAACATGACCGCGCATGAGGGGCTGAAGGGGGTGATGCGCCAGGCGCTGAAGCAGGCCGGCTTTCCGATCGTGCTTACCCACCTGTTCGATCGCAAGACCCCTTCGCATCAATGCGGCACCATCCGTATCGGCGTCGATCCCCGGGAGGCGCCGCTCGACCCCTTCGGCCGGGCCTTCGACCACCCCAATTTGTTCGTCGCCGATGCCTCGACCCTGGTAACCTCGGCCGCCGTCAATCCGTCGCTGACGGTGGCTGCCCTATCCCTGCGGACCGCCAAACATATTCGTGAACATGCATATTCGTGAAACGGAGCTGAACCGATGAGCCGTCCCGTTGTTCTCGTCACCGGTGCCCGTCGCGGCATCGGCCTTGCCATCGCGGTGGCCTTCGCCGAAGGCGGCTATGACATCGCCTTCACCGATATCGTCGACAATGACGACATCGACGATGCCGAGTTGGCGATCGGCCAGGCAGGCGGCGCGGCGCTGTTCTTCCAGAACGATGTCGCGGACCTCGCCAGCCATCAGGGCCTGGTCGACGAGGTGCTGTCGAGCTATGGCCGGCTCGACTGCTTCGTCTCCAATGCCGGCATCGGCTCGCCGGTCCGAGGCGACCTGCTCGACCTCGAACCCGGCAATTTCGACCGGGTGATGAACGTCAACATGCGCGGGGCGATGTTTCTCAGCCAGGTGGTTGCCCGCACCATGCTGAAGCTGCCGCCGCCGCAAAAGCCCGTGCGCAACCGCTCCATCCTGTTCATCACCTCGGTCAGCGCCGAAATGGCCTCGCCCGAGCGGGCCGACTATTGCGTCTCCAAGGCGGCGCTTTCGATGTGGGTGAAGAATCTCGCCGTCCGCCTGGCGCCGGACAGCATCCCCGTGTTCGAGATCCGCCCAGGCGTGATCCGCACCGACATGACGGCCGTGGTCGCCGACAAGTACCAAGCCGTGATCGACCAGGGCGTGGTGCCGGCCCGGCGCTGGGGGGAGGGCGCTGACGTCGCCCAGATGGCGCTGGCGCTCGCCGGCAGCTCCTTCGGTTTCGCCACCGGCAGCGCCATCGCCTGCGACGGCGCGCTCTCGATATCGAGGCTGTGATGACGCCCGGGTGCGCGGACATCTTGTCCGCCCTTCCAATCCACAAGCGCACCGTTTCCAAGAGCGGGCAAGATGCCCGCGCACCCGGAGAGCGCGCGCCATGACCGACTACATCATCGTCGGCGCCGGTCCCGCCGGCTGTGCCCTGGCGGCAAGGCTGAGCGAGGATCCGGGCGTCAAGGTCCTCTTGATCGAGGCGGGCGGGCGAGACAGCCACCCCTTCTTCCACATGCCGGCCGGCTTTGCCAAGATGACCAAGGGCATCGCCAGCTGGGGCTGGTCCACAGTGCCCCAGAAGCATCTGGATGGGCGGGTGCTCTGGTACACCCAGGCCAAGGTCTTGGGCGGCGGCTCGTCCATCAATGCGCAGATCTATACCCGCGGCAATCCGAGCGACTACGATCTGTGGGCCTATGAGCATCGCTGCGCCGGTTGGAGCTATGCCGAGGTCCTGCCCTATTTCAAGCGGGCCGAGGACAATCAGCGCTTCATCGACAGCTACCATGCGGCCGGCGGGCCGCTCGGCGTCTCCATTCCCATCAATCCGCTGCCGATCAACGAGGCCTTCATCCGGGCCGGCCAGGAATATGGCCTGCCCTACAATGCCGATTTCAACGGCGCCAGCCAGGAAGGCGTGGGGCACTACCAGGTGACGGTGCGCGATGCCAGGCGTTCCTCCGCCGCGGCAGCCTATCTTAAGCCGCTCAAGGGCAAGCGGCCGAATCTGAGCATCCGTACCGACGTGATGGTGACCCGCATCCTGGTCGAGAAGGGGCGGGCCGTCGGTGTCGAGATCGCCGGGCAGGGCGGCAGGAGCGAGCTGCGCTGCGAGCGCGAGGTCATCGTGTCCTCCGGCGCCATCGGCTCGCCGCGCCTGCTGATGCTCTCCGGCATTGGTCCGGCCGCGCATCTGGGCGAGGTCGGCATCGAGGTGGTGCACGATCTGCCGGGCGTCGGCGAGAATTTGCAGGACCATCTCGACCTCTATGTCATCGCCGAATGCACCGGCGACCACACCTATGACAATGTCGCCAAGCCGCACCGCACCGCCTGGGCCGGGCTGCAATATCTCTTGTTCAAGAAAGGGCCGGTGGCCTCCACTTTGTTCGAGACCGGCGGCTTTGCCTATGCCGACAAGGGTGCCCGTTCGCCCGACATCCAGTTTCATCTCGGTTCGGGTTCGGGCATCGAGGCGGGCGTCGCCCGGCTGCGCAATGCCGGCGTGACGCTGAATTCGGCCTTCCTGCAGCCGCGCTCGCGCGGCACCGTGCGGCTCAGATCCGCCGACCCGGCCGATCATCCGCTCATCGATCCCAATTACTGGTCCGATCCCTACGACAAGGCGATGTCACTGGAGGGGCTGCGCATGGCGCGCGAGATCCTGCGGCAGAAGGCACTCGCCCCCTTCATCCTGGCCGAACGCATGCCGGGCCCCGACAAGGTCAGCGAGGCGGATCTGAGCGACTATGCCTGCCGGACCTGCAAAACGGACCATCATCCCGCCGGCACCTGCAAGATGGGGATCGACGATATGGCCGTGGTGACGCCCGAACTCAAGGTGAGGGGGCTGGAAGGATTACGCGTCTGCGATTCCTCCATCATGCCGATCGTCAATTCCTCCAACACCAACGCGCCGACCATCATGATCGGTGAGAAGGGGGCCGATCTCATTGCCGGCAAGCAGCCGCTCCCCGCCGTCAATTTCGGACCCCAGCGTGTTTTCCAGAGATAGGCTTCTCGTTCAAGAAATCGCGTTAAAACAAAGAGTTAGAGAAAATGACGATTCGTGGAAAGTCATTTTGAACTGAGTAGGAGAGCACCATGATCCGCCATATCGTTCTGGCCCGGCTGCGGACGGATCTGCCGCAGGCCGAGACCGAGGCCTTGCAGGCCGCCATCCGCGGTATGAAAACCGAAATTCCGGGCATCCTGCAGATAGCGGTCGGTGCCGACAACAGCCCCGAAGGCCTGGCGCGTGGCTATGGCCACGCCTTCACCGTGGACTTCGTCGATGCTTCGGCCCGCGACGCCTATCTGCCCCACCCGCATCACGCCGAGGTGGCCAAGGCGCTCGTCGCCGCGACGCAAGGCGGTGTCGATGGCCTGCTGGTGCTCGACTTCGAAGCCTGATCGCGAGTTCGAGCCCGTCTCTATCCTCCGGCCGGGTACTCGGCCTGGCTGAGTGGAGTGCCGGGGCCACAACTCCCTGTTAACTGCGATATCAAGCGCCTCTCGCATTGCCGAGGGGCTTTTTGCGCTGGTTTCGGTGAATCTGGCGGGCGTTCTCGCGCGGATGTACGCCTTTCGCCTTATTTCCGCCGCTGCTTGAGAAGCATGATCCCGCCCGGTCGTAAGGGTGTGGCTTGGCTTCCTGCACAATCTCTGATAATGAGAATGAACGTTCATTCTCATTAGAGGTTGCGATAGTGGCGATCGAAGCAGGGGTGGCACCGCCGCTGCCCGCGGGTGCAAAGGGAATCGACGCGCGTCGAAATCACATTCTCGATGCCTTCGAGGTGTGCATCCAGCGCACCGGATTTCACCGCACCACCATGCAGGACGTTGCCAGGGAAGCCGGCATGAGCGCCGGCAATCTCTACCGCTACTTTTCCTCCAAGGAGGCTTTGGTGTCGGGCCTGATTGAGCGCGATCGCGAACGTTTCAGTGCCGATTTCATGAATGTGGCGCGTTCCAGCGATGTCATGGGGTCCTTCATCGCGCTGGGGCGCAAGCATTTCCTCGAAACGCCGCGCGAGCGCTGCGTTCAGTTCATGGAGATCTGGGCGGAAGCCAGTCGCAACCCGCAGGTCGCGGAGATGTGTGCGGCGGTCGACAGGGAGGTGAACGACTTCATGGTCGCGATCCTGAATGCGGCCAAGACCTCCGGCCAGATCCCTACATCGGTGGACAGCGCCGCCGTGATCACCGTGCTTTCGGCGATGGGAGACGGGCTGTTCACCCGCCGCGCCCTCGAACCCGATTTCGACGTCGAGGAAGGATTCCGGCTTTTGGTGAACGTCATGGACGCCTTGCTGTCGGGAAAGATCGAGCTCGACCGTCCTTTGTCTGCGATTTCAGATTCTTCGGGCGCACCGCCCGTTTCGGAAGGAAACCCTCATGTCCGCGGTTGAAAAGCAGAACCGGCCCGTGCGCGATGGCGAGCGGCAGCGGCGGGAGGAAGGCTATGCCGACGAGGCGAGCCTGGCGGCGATGCGCCTGTCCGGCCGGTCCCATGCGGAGGCGGGGGAATATCGCCGCACGCCTTGGTATACCAAGCTTACCATCCTGATGCTCGTCGTCATCATCGCGGCAGCGGTTCTCTATGCCTATCGCGAGCCGCTGATGGCCCGTCTCAACCCGCCGCCGCCGCCCGTGGTGGTCACCAAGCCGCCGGCCGTCACCGTAACCTCGGCCGTGACCGGCGCCATCACCGAGCATGCCGTGGTGACCGGCAATCTGGTGGCCCGCGAGGAAATCATGGTCTCTCCCCAGATCGAGGGCTATGCCGTCGACAAGATCATGGTGGAGGAAGGAGACCGCGTGAGTGAGGGCCAGGTGCTGGCCGAGCTCTCGACCACCACCATCGATACTTCGCTCGCCCAGAACGAGGCGCAGACCGCCAGGGCGGAGGCTGCGATCGCGCAGGCCGAGAGCGCCATCGCCGAGGCCAAGGCCAATCAGGACCAGACCGCCAGTGCCTATGCGCGTTCCAAGGCCCTGGTCCGGACCGGCAACACCACGGCCGAACAGCTCGACCAGCGCGAAGCCGCCGCCAAGATGGCGGATGCGCGGGCGGCATCGGCCGAACACGCTTTGACCGTGGCCAAGGCCGACAAGAAGCTCGCGGATGCCCAGCGTTCCGAATTGATGGTGCGGCTCGAGCATACCAAGGTGCGCGCGCCGGCGGCGGGCGTGATCAGCCGGCGGGCCGCCCGCATCGGCGCGATCGCCTCGGCTTCCGGCGACCCCTTGTTCCGTATCATTCGCGACGGCGACATCGAGCTCGAAGCGGATGTACCGGAGGCGACTTTGGCGCGGATGCGGCCCGGCATGACGGCCGAGGTCACCACCGCGGGTCGCAAGGAGCCTTTCACGGCCCGCGTGCGCCTGGTTTCGCCCGAGGTCAATTCGGTCACGCGCCTGGGCCGTGTGCGCATCGCCATCGACCAGGCCCCGGGGCTGACGATCGGTGCCTTTGGCCGCGCCAGCGTAGCGGTTGCCAGCCATACCGGCGTGCTCGTGCCGCAATCGGCGGTGCTCTATACCGAGGATGGCGCGACGGTGCAGATCGTGCATGACGGTGTCGTCGCGACCACCCCGGTCAAGCTTGGCCTGCGTACCGAAAAGCAGGCCGAGGTAGTCGAGGGCGTCAAGGCCGGCGACACGGTGATCGCCACCGCCGGCACCTTCGTGCGTGACGGCGACAAGGTCAGCGCCGTCGCGGTGGGCACCGCCCAGCCCGGCACCGAGTCCAAGTGAGGCGCCGATGTCTTTCAACGTCTCCGCCTGGTCCATCCGCAATCCGGTGCCTTCGATCGTCCTGTTCGTGGTGCTGATGGCGCTTGGCTGGGTCTCGTTCCAGAACTTGCCGATCACGAAATTCCCCAATATCGACATTCCCGTGATCACCGTGACGGTGACCCAGGTCGGCGCCGCGCCTTCCGAGCTGGAAACGCAGGTGACGCGCAAGATCGAGGATGCCGTCACCAGTGTCGCCGGCGTCAAGCATGTGCAGTCGACCATCACCGACTCCACCTCGACGGTCGCCATCGAGTTCTGGCTGGGCACCAACACAGACCGTGCCCTCGACGACGTCAAGGATGCGGTGACCAAGATCCGCACCGAACTGCCCCGCGACATCGAGGAGCCGGTGGTCGCGCGCCTCGAAATCGAGTCGCAGTCGATCATGACCTATTCCGCCACGGCGCCCGGCATGACGCTGGAGCAGCTGTCCTGGCATGTCGACAATGTGGTGAAGCGGGATCTGCAGAGCCTGCGCGGGGTGGGCCGCGTCGACCGTATCGGCGGCGTGACGCGTGAAATCCGCGTCGCCGTCGATCCGGATCGGCTGCTCTCGCTCGGCATCACCGCCGCCGACGTCAATCGCGTGCTGAAGGCGACAACGGTCGATCTGTCGGGCGGCAAGGGCGAGGTCGGCAATCGCGAGCAGGCCATCCGGACCCTGGCCGGTGCCCATACGATCGACGAGCTCAAGGAGACCAAGATCACGCTGCCCGGCGGCCGGCAGGTACGGCTCAACGAGATTGCCGACATCACCGATGCCTATGCCGACCAGACCTCGTTCGCGCGCATCAACGGCTCGACGCCGATCGTCGCCTTCTCGGTCTTCCGCTCCAAGGGCGCCAGCGACACCACGGTCGCGGCGGCCGTCGCCGCCAAGATCAAGGCCCTGCACGACGCCAATCCGGAAGTCAGCTATGCGGTGGTGGATGACGGTGTCGCCTCGACCTATGGCAATTTCGAAGCGGCGATGCAGACCCTGGTCGAAGGCGCCATTCTCGCCGTCATCGTCGTGCTGATCTTCCTGCGCGACTGGCGGGCCACGCTGATCGCAGCCATCGCCCTCCCGCTCTCGGCCATCCCGGCCTTCTGGGCGATGAGCATGATGGGCTTCTCGCTCAACCTCGTCAGCCTGCTCGCCATCACCCTGGTCACGGGCATTCTGGTCGACGACGCCATCGTCGAGATCGAGAACATCGTCCGGCACATGAAGATGGGCAAGTCGCCCTACCGCGCCTCCATCGAAGCGGCGGACGAGATCGGCCTCGCCGTGATGGCGATCACCATGACGATCATCGCCATTTTCGCGCCCGTGAGCTTCATGGGCGGCATCGTCGGCCAATATTTCAAGCAGTTCGGCCTGACGGTGGCGGTGGCGGTGTTCTTCTCGCTGCTGGTGGCACGCCTGATCACGCCGATGATGACGGCCTATTTCCTCAGGCCGCACGCCCATGTGGAAGCACGGGATGGCCGGATCATGCGGGCCTATACCCGCTTTCTGGAAATGACGCTGGCGCGCTGGTTCTCGCCCTACCTGACCATCGTCGCCGGCTTCGGGCTCCTGGTGGTGACGTTCGGCCTGATGGGCCTACTGCCTCAGGGTTTCATTCCGCCCGAGGACAACGCCCGCGTCGTCATCTCCGCCGAGCTTCCGCCGGGCGGCAAGCTCGAGAATACCCAGGCCAAGACCGACGAGGTGGTCGCCGCCATCCGCAAGATCCCGGAAGTCGAGCAGGTCTTCGTCATCGGCGGCACCTCGCCGACCGGGCAGCTCGACCCGCGGCGCGCCGCGATCTATGTCAAGCTCACCAAGCGGGAGACGCGTGCGCGCCATCAACTCGCCATCCAGGACGACATTGCGCGCATCCTCACCGCCATTCCCGACATGCGGGCCTGGCGCGTCAACGACAATGGCGAGCGCGACGTCAACCTGGCGCTAAAGAGCAATGATCCCAAGGCCCTCGCCTTGGCGTCGTCGCGCCTGGAAGGCGCCATGCGCCATGTGCCCGGCTTCAACAATGTCGCCGCCAATACCGGTCTCGAACGGCCGGAAGTGCGCATCCTGCCGCGAACCGACGATGCCGCCCGCTACGGCATCACCACTGAACAGATCTCGGAAGCGGTGCGCGTGGCGACCATCGGCGATATCGACGCCAATTTGGCCAAGTTCAATGCCGGGGACCGGCTGGTGCCGATCCGTGTGCAGCTGACGGAGGAGTCCCGCGGCAATCTCGGCCTGATCGAGGCGCTGAGCCTGACCACCGCCTCCGGCGGCAGCGTACCGCTGTCGGCGGTGGCGGATGTCGAGTTCGGCCAGGGGCCGACCTCGATCGAGCGCAACGACCGCGAGCGGCAGATCAAGATCGGCGCCGACCTGCGCAAGGGGCTCGAGATCGGTGAGGCGCTGGAATTGGCGATGGCCCTGCCGGAGGCCAAGAACCTGCCCAAGGGCGTGGTTTTCGCGCCGACCGGTGACGCCGAAGTGATGGCCGAGGTGTTCTCGGGCTTTGCCATGGCGATGGGGACGGGCCTGCTGATGGTTGCGGGCGTGCTTGTGCTGCTGCTCGGCAGCCCCTTCCACGCCATCACCATCCTGCTCTCGCTGCCGCTGTCGCTGCTCGGGGTGGTCCTGGCGCTGCTCGCCACTCACAACTCGATCTCGATGCCGGTGGTGATCGGCATCCTGATGCTGATGGGTATCGTCACCAAGAACGCCATCATGCTGGTCGACTTCGCGGTGGAGCGGGTCAAGCACGGCATGCACCGCCACGACGCCATCATCGATGCCGGGCGCAAGCGCGCGCGGCCGATCGTGATGACCACCATCGCCATGGTGGCCGGCATGGTGCCGACGGCCCTGGGGCATGGCGACGGCGGCGAGTTCCGGGCGCCGATGGCGATCGCCGTGATCGGCGGCCTGATCGTCTCGACCCTGCTGTCGCTGATCTTCGTACCGTCCTTCTATGCGGTCATGGACGATCTCACCCGCGGCATTTCCTTCCTCTTCGGCCCTCTGGTGGGGCCGAAGGACGAAACACCGGCAGCCGGTGCGCCGGCCGCCCTGGATGGCGGCCATGGCGGCAGGGGCACGGCCGCGGCGGCGGAATAGAGCGGAAACATCCAATGTCCTCCAGCCGCTTTGGACATTTCGTCGGCGCCCCGTTCGGGGCGTCGGTCATTACCAACTCCTCACGATTCGGCAGGCGCCGGCATCATCGAAAGCGACGATAGGGACTGTCATGAACTTCATGCCCTTGCCGGACCGCGATCCAACCCCTCGCGAAAGAGCTTATCTGACGGCCCTTGAAGCAGGGGAACTGAGGCCCTCCATCAGCGGGCAGGCCGGACATATGTGCCGGAAGTTCGGCTGGTGCGAGGCCGTCTTCCAGCTGCCGGATGGTTCGCGGAAAACACGATCGGAATTGCCCAGCCAGATGGATTCGATCGCGGTGATCAAGGCGGGCTACCGCGCCATCGGCTATTGCCTGACCCCGCGGGGCCGGGCGGCCCTGGCGAAGCCCGCCGCAAACAAATAGCGAATTTGCCGGCGGCTTGTCCTACAGCCAGTTCTTCCAGCGGAACAGCACATAGGGAGCGATGGCGACCACCACCATCAGGATCAGGGCCATCGGATAGCCATGCGCCCATTTGAGCTCCGGCATGTACTCGAAATTCATGCCGTAGATCGAGGCTACCAGCGTCGGCGGCATGAAGATCACGGCCATCACCGAAAAGAGCTTGATGATGTTGTTCTGTTCCAGATTGACCAGGCCGAGCGTGGCGTCGAGCAGGAACTGGATCTTGCCCGACTGAAAGGTCGCGTGCTCCTCGAGTGACTGCAGGTCGCGCAGCGTCATCTTGACCTCCTCGCGCAGTTCCGAGGGCACCTTGGCGGCCTTGAGGCCCGCCGAGAACCACAGCAGCACCCGCTCGATCGAGACCAGGCTTTCACGCGATTTCGAGACGAGGTCGCCATGCCGGCCGAGCGCCTGCAAGGTGCGCTGCAGGGTGGCGTTGCGATTGCTTTGCTTGACGGCATCCTTGAATACGCCGCGCGAGAGCGCATCGAGCCGCTCGCCGGTTTCCTGCAGCACCTCAGCCGCACGGTCGATGATGGCATCGATCAGCCCGGCCATGATCGCCTCGGGGCTGCCGCCGCAGCCGCCGGCCTTGACCGCGTGGCCGGTATAGGTGGTGAAGGATTTCGGCTCGCTGTAGCGCACAGTCACCAATACGTTGGCCGTGAGGATGAAAGTCACCGCCGAAATGTCCGGCTCGCTGGTGTTGACGTTCACCAGGAGACGGGTGGTCATGTAGCGCGTGCCGTTCTCCGACCAGATCAGTTCGGAAGGTTCGATATCGTCCATGTCCTCGTGGGTGGGTATGGCGATGCCGAGCAGCGTCTCGACCTGCTGGTCCTCCTCGCGCGTCGGGTTGAGCAGGTCGATCCACAGGACGTCCCCCGCGAGGGGCTCACCGGGTTGCAGCGTATGGGGCAACAGCCTGTCCTTGGTCGTCGGGCACAAGCGATGTGTGATGATCATGGCAGGCCCTGCGACAAGGGTATGAGGGTTGACCATCCCGCTAGCGGGGAAAGAGGGCGCCGGCGTGATTTCAATCGGTATCGGTCACGGCCAGCAGAAAAAGCCGCCGACAGCGCTTGTCAAGCACGACGAAAGTCTCATCCCAGGCAATGTCGTAGAACCAGTCGGTCCAGGCCTTGCCGCTGGTATAGACCGCGATCTCGTCGAAGCGCAGCTCGAACAGGGCATCGCAGAAGCGCAGGGCCAAGGTCTTTTCCGGCATGCCCGAGCCGGTGGCGTGCCAATAGGCGCCGCCATGGTAGAGCGCCCTGGCGAGCAAGCCGTCGATCTCCAGGGCGTCACGAGGTTCCAAGCCGATGTCGGGAAGCGGTACGGCAGTATCGATCCTCAGATCCGGCAGGCCGGCCCGGATGGCCGGGTGGACCAGGAGACGCGCTAGAATGCCGTCGAGATGCAGCTGGCCGCGTGCGACGTACCAATCCAGAGCCGGTTCGGCGCCGATCTCGAAAGCCGCAAACAGGGCGCCGCCATTGCAATGCGTCTGCCGAAACCGGGCGAGCACATCGTCGATCGCCGCAGCCATGTGGGTGATGGGCACGATCGCGACATCCGCCAGGGCACGCTCCAGCTCGGCTTTCGTCGGCCGCCGGCCGATATCTCCGGATCCCGAGGGTGTCAGGGTTCCTACCATGCTCGATTCCGTCGCATCATCTCCGCGCGGGGCGGCCTGCCGTCGATTCAGCAGCCGCCAGAATGAAGCACGATGCCGGGCCTGTCGCGCTCAATTTGCGCGAGGCGGCGTGCCCTTGGGCGTATTCTGAGGCTGGGACCCGCCCCTGAAGACTATCGGGAGCCGGAGCGAGAAGCTCTCTCCCGTCACATTGGCCGGCGGTTTGGGGAGGGGCGTGGCCCGCTTGGGCGCTTCCAGCGCGGCCTGGTCGAATTCGCTCCGGCCGGACCCCTGGATCACCGTGGCCGAATGCACCTGCCCGTTGCGGTCGAGGACAAACTGGATCGTGACCTGTCCGGATGGCAGGGGCGGAGGCACCTCTCCCTCCTTCAAGGGGGGCTGAGGCAGGTTCGGAAACCGGGTGCTGGCCGCCACCTGCCTGAGCAGGGCGGCATGCCAGCTCCTGGCATCGGTGATCGGCGGCGGGGCGGGAGCCGGCTTGGATCGGGCCCAAGCGGGAGAAGCGGCCAAAAGCGCTCCCTGGGGCGCTCCGAGCAAGGCCAGGATCAGCGCGTAACGTCGGAAGGCAGACATGGTTGTTCCGGGAAGCTGAAGCGCCTTGCGGCTGGCGAAATCGCCAAGGGTCGCAAAGACGCGTTGAACCGACGAGCGAGAGCAAAACAGCGTTTCCATCCAAACGCGCCATGCTCCGGGGAATACACCCTTGTTGCCTTTCCAGGGGAATTGCAAGCTTTTGATTTTACTATGGAATAATTCTCATCGGGGCGATCATTCGGCGAAAGCCGGTCATCCCTCGATTTCCTCGCGCAGCATTTCCAGGGTCAGCCATTCCTCCTCAGCCTGCGCCTTCTCGGCATCGAGTTTGGCGAGCTGCTGGCTGAGCTCGGCGAACTTTTTCGAATCCCTGGCGAAAAGATCGGGGTCGTCAAGCCGCTCCTGCAGGTCCGCGGCCTTGGCGGCAAGCTGGTCGATCTTGCCGGGCAAGGTCTCGAGAGCGTGCTTTTCCTTGAAGGAAAGCTTGCGCTTGCCGGTTCGCTCCGGTGCCGAACTGGGCGCCGCACGGTCCGCCGCAGCCGGCCTGGGCGTCTCGGCCTTCTCCGCCGCCTTGCGGGCGACGCCCGCACCGCGCTGGGCAACCATGTCGCTATAGCCGCCGGCATATTCCGTCCAGCGCCCGTCACCTTCGCTCATCAGGATCGAGGTCGAGACCCGGTCGAGGAAATCACGGTCATGGCTAATGACGATGACCGTGCCTTGATAGTCTCCGATCATCTCCTGCAAGAGATCGAGAGTCTCCAGGTCGAGGTCGTTGGTCGGTTCGTCCAGCACCAGGAAATTGGAGGGCTTGGCCAGGGCGCGCGCCAGCATCAGCCGGCCGCGCTCGCCGCCCGACAGCACGGAAACCGGCGTGCGCGCCTGCTCCGGCGGGAACAGGAAGTCGCGCATATAGCCGATTACATGCTTGCGCTCGCCGGCGACTTCGACATAGTCGGAGCCCCCGCCGGTGAGCGTGTCGCTGAGGGTGGTCTGTGGGTCCAGGCTCTCGCGGCGCTGGTCCAGAGTCACCATCTGCAGGCTTGCGCCCAGCTTCACCACGCCACTGTCCGGCGGGATGGCACCGGTCAGCAGGTTGAGCAGGGTAGTCTTGCCGGCGCCGTTGGGGCCGACGATGCCGATCCTGTCCCCACGGGCGATGCGGATGGAGAAATCCCTGACGATCGGCGGGCCGCCCCAGTCCTTGTTCACGCCGATCGCCTCGACGACGAGCTTGCCGCTTTCCTCGCCCTCCGTCATCGTCAGCTTCACCGCTCCGGTGACGCGACGGGCATCGCGGCGCTCCTGTCTGAGGGCGGCGAGATTGGCCATGCGGCGGACATTGCGCTTGCGCCGGGCGGTCACGCCATAGCGCACCCAATGCTCCTCGGCGACGATCTTGCGGTCGAGTTTCTGACGGTCGCGCTCCTCTTCTTCCAGCACCTGGTCGCGCCATTCCTCGAAAAAGGCGAAGCCGCGATCCGTGCGCCGGGTCTGGCCGCGGTCGAGCCAGACGGTCGCGCGTGACAGGTTCTCGAGGAAGCGCCGGTCATGGCTGATCAGCACCAGGGCCGAGCGCAACGAGCCGATTTCCTTTTCCAGCCACTCGATGGCCGGCAGATCGAGATGGTTGGTCGGCTCGTCGAGCAGCAGGATGTCCGGCTCGGGGGCGAGCACGCGGGCAAGCGCCGCGCGGCGGGCCTCGCCACCGGAGAGGTTCTCGGGGCTCTCCTCACCGGTCAGGCCGAGTTCGTTGAGCAGATAGAGGGCGCGATAATTATCGTCGCCCGGTCCGAGGCCGGCCTCGACATAGGCGAGCGTGGTGGCAAAGCCGCTGAAATCCGGCTCCTGCGGCAGATAGCGCACCGTGGCGCCGGGATGCACGAAGCGCTCGCCGCGATCGGCCTCGATGAGGCCTGCGGCGATCTTGAGCAAAGTCGACTTGCCGGAACCGTTGCGGCCGACGAGGCAGAGCCTCTCGCCCGGGGCGATCGACAGATCGGCTCCCTCCAGGGTCGGGGTGCCGCCGAAGGTGAGATGGACGTCGCGCAGGAAGAGCAGGGGAGGAGCCATGCGCGCCTTGTGCAGGCGGGCGCGGGACGGGTCAAGCCTTCATTGGCAACGCCATGCGCTCAAAGGCACATCGCATTCAACCTGCGGGGGGTAGATGAAGCCAATGTGAACGGACGGCCGTTCACGAGAACGCGATATAAAGAAATCCGGAACGTTGCAGCAAAGGCACAGCCGAACACTCAAGTCTTGCTTATTGTATGCGGCGGTTCTCCCGATCCCAGTAGGATGTGTAATGTCGTCTCTCTCCCGCCGCGCCTTTCTTGTGGGCGCTTCGCTAGCTGGACTGGGCTTCAGCCTGGCCAGTTGCGTGACCGATTCAGCCGCAATCAAGCCGGTGGTCGTCGCTTCGGCCGACCCGGCAACGCTGCCGGCGGTGCCGGTAGATGGCCGGCCGACCGATGAAATCACGCAGCCCGAACAGCCCCTCACCCCCGAGGGTACTTATGACTACAAGGCGATCTACGGTCAGATGACCGACGGTAAATTCGTCGTGCCGGCCGTTGATACCAAGCGTATCGGCCCGCAATTCTTGCGCGCCGAGGTCGATTATCCGACCAGCGAGCCGGCGGGCACCATCATCGTCGATCCCAGGGCGCATTATCTCTACTACGTCATGGGCGGCGGACGGGCGATGCGCTACGGCGTCGGCGTCGGCAAGCAGGGCTTCGGCTGGTCGGGCACGGCGGAAATCCGCTACAAGCGCGAATGGCCCGATTGGTATCCGCCCAAGGAAATGATCGCCCGCCGTCCCGATCTCAGGCCGAGCCTCACCCAGCTGCAGAGCGGTGTCGGTGTACGCGGCGGACCGCGCAACCCGATCACCGGACGTGCCATGTATCTGTGGCAGAACAACAAGGATACGCTCTATCGTATCCATGGCACCAACGAGCCCTACAGCATCGGGCACAATGCTTCCTCGGGCTGCATCCGCATGATCGTCCAGGACGCGATCGACCTTTACAAGCGCGCGCCTCTCGGCGGCCGGGTGGTGGTCCTCGGTCCCGGCATGTCGGAAGCCTGAGCGGACGTCGATTTCACCACATTGCTGTGTTTGTGCAAGGCCGGGCTTTATGTCCGGCCTTTGCCTTATGAGCTCGACCCTGCCTGCCGGGGCGTCTGAAGGGAGGGCGCAGATAGTCTCGCCTTTCTCTGGTGTACGTACATCAAATCGCCGTTGCGCAGTCCGGAAGGATTTGCCATGGTGAGGCAAGCCGAGGGACGGGTCAGACAAATGGTCCCAGGCCGAAGGGGCGAGCCAGCATGCCAGCGGCTCTGGACCTGCGGCCCGAAGGCATCACCTTAGGAGACGCAGCATGGCGGCCACGATCAAGGGACCGGCGATCTTTCTCGCCCAGTTCGCGGGCGACGCCGCGCCCTTCAATTCGCTCGATTCCATCTGCAAATGGGCCGCTTCGCTCGGCTATAAGGGTGTGCAGATCCCGAGCTGGGACGGTCGTCTGTTCGATCTGAAGAAGGCGGCTGAGTCGAAGTCCTATTGCGACGAGGTCGCCGGTATCGTGGCCAGGCATGGCCTCGCCATCACCGAATTGTCGACCCATCTGCAGGGCCAGCTCGTCGCCGTGCATCCGGCCTATAACGAAGCCTTCGATGGTTTCGCACCGCCGGAAGTGCGCGGCAAGCCGAGGGAGCGCCAGGCTTGGGCCGTGGAGCAGCTGAAAGCTGCCGCAACCGCCTCGCGCCACTTGGGCCTCGATGCCAGCGTTACTTTCTCCGGCGCCCTGGCCTGGCCCTTCGCCTATCCCTGGCCGCAGCGGCCGGCGGGCCTCATCGACGAGGCGTTCGGTGAGTTGGCCAAGCGCTGGAAACCCATCCTCGATGCCTATGACGCCGTGGGCGTCGATGTCTGCTACGAGCTGCATCCCGGCGAGGACCTGTTCGACGGCGCCACCTTCGAGCGCTTCGTCGACCGGCTGAAGGGGCACAAGCGCGCCAACATCAATTACGATCCGTCGCATTTCGTGCTGCAGCAGCTCGATTATCTCGCCTTCATCGACATCTATCATGAGCGTATCAAGGCCTTTCACGCCAAGGATGCCGAGTTCAACCCGACGGGGCGCCAGGGCGTCTATTCGGGCTATGCCTCCTGGACCGACAGGGCAGGGCGCTTCCGCTCGCTGGGCGACGGCCAGGTCGACTTCACCGGCGTCTTCTCCAAGCTCGCGCAATATGACTATGCCTCCTGGGCCGTGCTCGAATGGGAATGCTGCCTCAAGCACCCCGAAGACGGCGCGGCGGAAGGAGCGCCCTTCATCGCTGCCCATATCATCCGGGTGACGGAGAAGGCTTTCGACGATTTCGCCGGCGGCGGCACCGATCGCAAGGCGGTGCGGCGCATGCTCGGCCTTGGCCGGTAGGCGGGCGGTTATTTCAGGGAGACAGCAGATGGCGATCGAGGGCCGTTCGGACAGCAAGGCAGGCGGGCGCGTGCGCTATGGCATGGTCGGCGGCGGTGAGGGCGCCTTCATCGGTGCGGTGCATCGCCTCGCCGCGCGCATGGACGATGATTATGTGCTGGTGGCGGGCGCCCTGTCGTCCACGCCCGAGAAGGCCCAGCGTTCGGGCGAGGCACTTGGCCTCGATCCAGGCCGGATCTATCCCGATTTCGAGACGATGGCGCGCAAGGAAAAGCGCCGCAAGGACGGCATCGAGGCTGTCTCCATCGTCACGCCGAACCACATGCATGCGCCCGCCGCCGAAGCCTTCATCAAGGCCGGCATCCATGTCATCTGCGACAAGCCGGTGACGACGACGCTGAAGGATGCCTTGCGCCTGAAGAAGCTTGCCGCCGACAAGGGCGTGATCTTCGCGGTGACGCACAACTACACCGGCTATCCCCTCATCCGCGCCGCACGCGAGATGGTGAAGTCGGGGCAATTGGGTGCCATCCGCCTGATCCAGGTCGAATATCCGCAGGACTGGCTCACCACTCCCATCGAGCAGAGCGGCCAGAAACAGGCTGACTGGCGCACCGATCCCAAGCGTTCCGGCGCCGGCGGCGCCATCGGCGATATCGGCACCCACGCCTTCAACCTGGCCCAGTTCGTGGGCGGGCTGGAGGTTTCGGAATTGCTGGCCGAACTGACCACCTTCGTGCCCGGGCGGGCGCTCGACGACAACGTGCAGATCCTGCTGCGCTATGCCAATGGCGCCCGCGGTGCGTTGTGGGCGAGCCAGGTGGCGCCCGGCAACGAAAACGGCCTGATGCTGCGCGTCTATGGCGAGAAGGCCGGCTTCCATTGGCGTCAGGACAACCCGAACTATCTCTATTTCACCCCGCATGGCGAGCCGACCCGCATCATTACCCGCGGCTCGGCTGCAGCCGGCGAGGACGCCGCGCGGGTGACGCGCGTGCCGCCCGGCCATCCCGAAGGCTATCTGGAGGGCTTCGCCAATATCTATGCCGAGATCGCCCGTGCCATCCGGGCCGCCCGCAGCGGCGAGGCGCTCGATCCGGCCGTACTCTTCCCCGGCATCGACGACGGCATCGCCGGCATGGCGTTCATCGAGGCGGCGGTGAAATCCTCCAAGAAGGGCGGCGTCTGGGTGAAGCTGTAGGATGCCGTTCGCTTAACCGTTTTCGAATTGCACAACCTTGGTCATTGCCGGGCTCGACCCGGCAATTCAGCGCCTTGTGGCTTCTGGATAACCGGTCAAGCCCGGCTATAACAAATCGAAGCGCATTCCCGATACGTGAATCGCCCTACACCAATGACAATGAACTTTGCCGACCGGGACCAGCACGCCAGTCATCCCCTTCCCCTCGCGGCGCTCGGCCGGAATGACGGATCGAACATCACTGTCATTGGCATGAGACCCGCTATCCGGCCCTGACCTCGGCGGAGACGACGAGCGTCTCGATCCGGCGCAGGAGTGCCTCGTCGGCCTCGATCTGCCAGGTCAGCAGGTGGTACCAGTTGAACCCCGCCCATAATGCGATGCGTTCGTCGATCAGTTGGGCAGGAAATTCGCCGCGCGCCGCAGCCCGCTCGAAGAGATGGCGCGTTGGCCGGAACAGCACGGGCAGAAACTCGTTGCGCAGACGCGAGCCCGCCGCCTCGCTCGCTTGGGCCTCGGCGAGCAGCGCCCTGAAGGCGCCGCCTGGCGGTGTCCGCCAGAAACGCCAGAGGTCGGCGGTGTGCTGCACCAGATCCTCGATCAGGCTGCCTGTATCCGGCAGGCTTATCGCCCGGGCCTTTTCGGCGCCATACGCCGCCATGAACAGATCGGCCTTGGTCGGCCACCAGCGATAGACGGTGGCCTTGCCGGCACCGGCTCGACGGGCTGCCTCCTCGATGGAAAATCCGGCATAGCCTCGATCCGCCAGAAGCTGTCGTGCGGCCTCGATGATGGCGGTCTCGGTCTGCGGATTGCGGCGGGCGCCGATCGAGCGGCGCCTTGGCTGCGTGGCTTTCGTCTCCATGTGGTGCCTCCCCATCTTGACATAACGAAACGTATCGTTTTATTCAATGGTAACGATACGTATCGTTTCGTTAATTGGCAAATACATGCCATCGGGCGCCTGCCGTGAATCATAAGCATCAAATGGAAAATACCGTCGCCGCCGCCGCTGTCCGGCAGGCTGCTCCCGCCCTGGTCCTGACCCTGGCGATCGCAACCGGGGCCATCGTCGGCAATCTCTATTATGCCCAGCCTTTGGTGGCCAAGATCGCGCCGGCGATCGGCATAGGCCCGGATCTCGCCGGCGCCATCGTCAGCCTCACCCAGATCGGTTACGGCCTCGGGCTCATCCTGCTGGTGCCTCTGGCCGATCTCGTCGAAAACAAGGTCCTGGCCCTGGCGACGCTCGTTTGCGCGGCTGCCAGCCTGCTCCTCGCGGCGGGTGCGCAAGGCGCCGTGGCCTTCCTGTTCGCATCGCTCGCCATCGGCATATTCTCGGCCGGCGCCCAGATCCTGGTGCCGTTCATCACGCATTTCGTTCCGCCCGAGCGCCGTGGCCGCGCGGTCGGCCTGGTGATGGCCGGTCTGATCACCGGCATCATGCTGGCAAGGCCGGCTGCGCTTTTCGTGGCGGCCTATCTGGATTGGCGGGCGGTCTTCCTCGCATCCGCCATGCTGATGATCGGGATCGGCGCTGTCCTGTGGCGCATGATGCCGCGGTATCAGCCGTCCGGCACCAGCCATTACGGGGCCGTGCTGGCCTCTCTGCCCGGCCTGGTGCGGAACACGCCTATCCTGCGCCGCCGCGCCCTCTATCAGATGCTGCTGTTCTGCGCCTTCAACCTGTTCTGGACCGCAGCGCCGCTGATGCTGACGGAACGGTTCGGCATGTCCGACTATGCGATCGGGCTCTTCGCCCTTGCCGGGGCGGGTGGGGCCCTGGCCGCGCCGCTGGCGGGACGCCTTGCCGATCATGGGCATGGCCGCATGGCGACCTATGGCGCGATGGCGGCCCTGGCGCTGGCCTTTCTCGCAACGGCCCTTGGCGAACACATCCTGTCGCTTCTGGTGCTGATCGTCGCGACGCTGGTCATCGACGCGGCGGTGCAGACCAACCAGATCGTCAGCCAGCGCACCATCTTCTCGACGGCTCCAGCTGTTCGGGCGCGCATCAATGCCCTCTACATGACGACGGTGTTCATCGGCGGAGCCTTGGGGTCGCTGATGGGTACGCTGACATACCATGCCGGTGGCTGGATGCTCACGGCCGCGACCGGCGCCGTACTCGGCATTGCCGGTCTGGTTGCCTTCGCAACGGAACGGCTCGAGCATCGCCCTCCCGACGAAGGAGGGCCGCGATAGCGCCTAGCCGCTCTTGCGCAGCAGCTTGCTCAGCGTGCCGGCGATGCCATCGCGGAAGGCGAGCACGCAGATGACGAAGACGGCGCCCTGGGCCACCGTCACCCAGGAGCCCAGCGGGGCGAGATAATGTTCCATCGTCACCACGACGAGGGCGCCGAGCATGGGGCCGAACAGAGTGCCGGTGCCGCCAACCAGCGCCATCAGCACCACCAGGCCGGACATGGTCCAATGGACGTCCGTGAGCGAGGCGATGCGCACCACCAGCGCCTTGGTGGCGCCGGCGACGCCGGCCAGCGTTGCCGAAAGCACGAACATCAGGAGCTTGAAGCGTTCTGCGTCATAGCCCAGCGAAAGGGAGCGGGGTTCGTTGTCGCGGATTGCCTTCATCACCTGGCCAAAGGGCGAGTGCACGATGCGGTGGATGGCGAACAACCCCGCGAGCACGATCACGGCGACCACGATATAGAGGACGCGGTCGTCGGAAAGGTCGATCGCACCGAAAAGCCTGCCCCGCGGCACGCCCTGAATGCCATCCTCGCCACCGGTGAAGTCGGCCTGGGTGGCATAGAATTGCACCATCTGCGCCAGGCCGAGCGTGATCATGGCGAAATAGATGCCCTGGCGGCGGATGGCGAGCGCCCCGACCACCAGGCCGAGCAGAGCCGCCACCACGGCGCCCGAGAGGATGGCGAGCTCGGGTGTCAGTCCCCAGACCTTGGCGGCATGGGCACAGACATAGCTCGCCAGCCCGAAAAAGGCGGCATGACCGAAGGAGAGCAGGCCGCCATAGCCGAGCAGCAGATTGAAGGCGCAGGCGAACAGGCCGAAGCACAGCACCTGCATGACGAAGAAAGGATAGGCCACGAACGGCGCCACGGCGATCAGTGCCACCATGGCCAGAGCGACGAAGCGCTCGTCCCTGACGAGGCTGGGGAGGGAGAGGGAGCCGGCCATCACGAAGACCTTCCGAACAGGCCGGCAGGGCGTACCAGCAGTACAAGCACCATCACCACGAAGACCACCACCGAGGAGGCCTGCTGGTAGAAATTATTGACGACGCCTTCGATCAGGCCGAGCAGGAAACCGGTAATGATCGAGCCCATGATGGACCCCATGCCGCCGATCACCACCACGGCGAACACCACGATGATGCGGTCGGCGCCCATATTGGGGCTGACATTGGTGGTGGTCGCAGCCAACACGCCGGCAAGTCCGGCGAGGGCGACGCCGAAGCCGTAGGTGAGCGTCCGCAGGCGCGGCACGTTGATGCCGAAGGCTTCGACCAGAGTGGGATTCTCGGTGGCCGCACGCAGATAGGCGCCGATTTTCGTCTTCTCGATCACCAGCCAGGTGGCGAGGCAGATGGCGAGCGAGAAGGCGATGACGAAGACACGGCTCTTGGGCAGGAACATGAAGCCGAGATTGACGGCTCCCGTGAGCGAGGGAGGCGTGCTGTAGGGCACGCCCGAGACGCCATAATAATTGCGGAAGACACCCTGGATGATCAGCGCCAGGCCGAAAGTGAGCAGCAGGCCATAGAGGTGATCGAGTTTGTATATTCTGGAAATGAAGACCCGCTCGATGGCGATGCCGACCAAGCCGACCCCGAGCGGCGCGAGGACGAGCGCAGGCCAGAAGCCGATGCCGGCATAATTGAGCAGCATCCACGCCGCGAAGGCCCCCATCATGTAGAGGGCGCCATGGGCGAAATTGATGACGTTGAGCAGGCCGAAGATGATGGCAAGGCCCAGGCTGAGCAAAGCATAGAAGGACCCGTTGATCAGGCCCAGCGCGAGCTGGGCCATGATACCTTGCAGGGGAATGCCGAAAATCGTCGTCACCTTATGGGTCCTTCAGCGCGAGGGTGCGTGGAGTGCCATTCATTGTTGGGCCGCAGAACCTCTCAGTCCCTCCACCCCACACCCGGAACTCACTTCACCAGCGGGCAGCCGGCCTTGTCCATGGGCTGGAAGGCCTCGGCGGCGGGGATGGTGGCGAGCAGCTTGTAGTAGTCCCACGGTCCCTTGGATTCGTCGGGCTTCTTGACCTGGAACAGATACATGTCGTGGGTCACGCGGCCGTCCTTGCGGACCTCGCCCTTGCCGAACAGGGGATCGTCGGTCGGCGTCGCCTTCATCTTGGCCATCACTGCCGCAGCGTCCTTGCTCTTGGCCGCCTCGATGGCCTTGAGATAATGCAGGACGCCGGCATAGACGCCGGCATGCACCATGGTCGGCATCTTGCCGCCGCTCTGTTCGGCGAAGCGCTTGGACCAGGCACGGGTGCCGTCGTTGAGATCCCAGTAGAAGGCTTCCGTCAGAACCAGGCCCTGGGCCGCCTGCAGGCCGAGCGCATGCACGTCGGAGATGAAGATCAGCAGGCCCGCCAAGCTCTGGCCGCCCTGGGTGATGCCGAATTCGGCGGCCTGCTTGATGGCGTTGACGGTGTCGCCGCCGGCATTGGCAAGGCCGATCACCTTGGCGCCGGAGGACTGGGCCTGCAGCAGGAAGGAGGAGAAGTCGGAAGTCGGGAAGGGGGCCTTGATCGAGCCGAGCACCTTGCCGCCAGCAGCCGTGACGATGGCGGTCGCATTCTCTTCCAGCGACTTGCCGAAGGCGTAGTCGGCGGTGATGAAGAACCAGCTGTCGCCGCCCTGCTTGACCATGGCGCCGCCCGTGCCCTTGGCCAGGGCATAGGTGTCATAGGTCCACATCAGCGTGTTGGGCGTGCATTGCTTGCCGGCGATCTCGGTGGACCCGGCGCCGGAATCGATGAAGATCTTGTTCTTTTCCTTGGTGACCTGGCTGACGGCGAGCGCCACCGAGGAAGTCGGCACGTCGAAGATGGCATCGACGCCGTCCTGATCGTACCATTGCCGGGCGATGCCGGCCCCGATATCGGGCTTGTTCTGGTGGTCGGCCGAGACGATCTCGACTTTCAGGCCTTTCTCGGCGGCCTTGAAGTCTTCGACCGCCATCTTGGCGGCGATCACCGAACCCTCGCCGGAGAGGTCGGCATAGACGCCCGAACGGTCGTTGAGGATGCCGAGCTTGACCGCGATGTCCTCGGCGCTGGCCGGCCCCAGCGCCGAGCCCGCGAAGACCGCGGCGAGGGCTGCTGCTGCGAGCAAGGTCCGTTTTGAAATCATAAGCGTCTCCCGTTCAGCTTTTTGATTGGCGTCACACGCCCAGATAGGCGTGCAACTTGTCGCTGTTGGCTTCCAGCTCTGCATTGGGGATCATGTCGATCACCTTGCCCTGCTCGACGACATAGTGGCGGTCCGCCACTGTCGAGGCGAAGCGGAAATTCTGTTCGACCAGGATGATGGTGAAGCCGCGCTGCTTGAGGCTGGCGATGGTGTGCCCGATCTGCTCAACGATCACCGGCGCGAGCCCTTCGGTGGGTTCGTCGAGCAGCAGCAGGTTGGCGCCGGTGCGCAGGATGCGGCCGATGGCCAGCATTTGCTGCTCGCCGCCCGAGAGCTTGGTGCCCTGGCTGGTGAGGCGCTGCTCGAGGTTGGGGAACAGGCTGAAGATCTCGGCCACGCTGAGGCCCCCGGGCTTGACCACCGGCGGCAGTTCGAGATTCTCCTTCACCGACAGGCTGGAGAAGATGCCGCGCTCTTCCGGGCAATAGCCGATGCCGAGCCGCGCGATGTGGCGGGAGCCGAGGCCGATGGTTTCCTGGCCGCCGAACCGGATCGAACCCTTGCGTTTGGCCATCACGCCGATGATCGATTTCATCGTGGTGGTCTTGCCCGCGCCGTTGCGGCCGAGCAGCGTCACCACCTCGCCGGCGTTGACGTCGAAATCGATGCCGTGCAGCACATGGGACTCGCCATACCAGGCCTCCAGGCCGCGCACTCGAAGCAGGGGATCGGGCTTGTTCGAGGAATCAGGCATGGCCGCTCCCGATATAGGCCTCGACCACGCGCGGGTCGCCGGAGACGGTTTTGTAGTCGCCCTGCGCCAGCACCTTGCCGCGCGCCAGCACGGTGATGGTGTTGGAGAGGGTGGCGACCACCGAAAGATTGTGTTCGACCATCAAAATGGTGCGGCTTGCCGCGATCTTGCGGATCAGCTCGGTGGTGCGCTCGACATCCTCGTGGCCCATGCCGGCCATCGGCTCGTCGAGCAGCAGCATTTCCGGATCGAGCGCCAGCGTCGTCGCGAGTTCCAGGGCACGCTTGCGGCCATAGGAGAGTTCCTTGGCCGGCGTTGGGAGGAAGGATGACAGGCCGACGCTGTCGGCGAGTTCGGCGGCTTCCTGGTTCAGCTCGGCGAGGATCCGTTGCGAGCGCCAGAAATCGTAGGAATGCCCGCGTCGGCGCTGCAGGGCGATGCGGATATTGTCGTTCACGCTCATTTCGCCGAACACGGCCGAAATCTGGAAGGACCTGACAAGGCCAAGCCGGGCCACGGCGGCCGGCTTCATGCCGGTAATGTCCTGCCCCTTATAGGTGATGCGTCCGGCGGACGGAGAGAGGAACTTGGTCAAGAGATTGAAACAGGTCGTCTTGCCCGCGCCGTTCGGACCGATCAGAGCATGGACCGTTCCGCGCAGGACCGAGAGATCGACGCCGTCGACTGCCCGGAATCCCCTGAAATCCTTGGTCAGGCCTTCGGCTTTCAGGACTGTATCTGTTGCCATCAAGCGGAGCGTTTCCCTGGGGCGTGTCGCCAGTTATGGGTTCGGGTTTGACGGGAACTCATCGGCCAAAGCGCCCGCCGCTTCGCGGTGAGGTGAAAAATGGTCGTCTGCAGCGTCGCTTCGCTTGCCAAGACGAAAGTCTTGGCAGCGCTGGCTCCTCCCATCCAGCCATTTTTGACCTCATCAAACGCCAAACCATAACTGGCGACACGCCCTAGCGCTTCTAATCTTGCTTGGTTCTAGTCTTGGCCGTCCGGGCAAGCTTCGTCAATGGCGATATGGCATCATTACTGACGTTAAGATAGGCACCTGCATATGCGGGCGGGGATACAGGAATATGACGCAAGGCGGGGATGCGCTCGCCCGGGCATGGTCGAAGGTGTACCGCGCTGGCCATCGCGGGAATGTTCAGTACAGGTGGGTCGCAAGAGTTCCTGGGTCCACCGCTGCGGGCGATAGTTTTGCTTGCAATGTTTAGGATTAAGTGGTCAACTAAACAAATAAGCAAACTGCGAGCCGGCAGTTGCCGGCCGTCACAAGAGTGCGGGGCGGAGGCGTGGCAATGGACAGCCAAGCAAGAGAGCAGCTCATTCGCGCGGTTGCGGCAACCATATTCCAGCATTCCGAAGAACTCACCGCGCTCGATCAGGCGATCGGCGACGGCGATCATGGCCTGAATCTCAAGCGAGGCTTCGAAGCCGTCACAGCCGAGCTGCCCGGCCTTGCCGAAAAATCCTGGCCGGATCTGCTCAAGGCCGCCGGGATGGCGATGGTGATGAAGGTCGGCGGCGCGTCCGGCCCGCTCTTCGGTACCTTCTTCATGGAGCTGGGCAAGACAGTGGGGGCCGAGCCCGACAGGGCCGCGGTGGTCGCAGCCTTCGGCAAGGCCGTCGAGGCCGTGAAGGCGCGTGGCCGCTCGGAAGCCGGGCAGAAGACGCTGCTCGATGTCCTCGTCCCGGTCCAGGCCGCTCTTGCTGCCGGCGCCGATGCCGCCGCGATCAAGGCGGAGGCGATTGCCGCCGCCGACAAGACGGTGCCGATGCAGGCGATCCGCGGGCGTGCATCTTTCCTCGGCGAACGCTCCGTCGGCCATATGGACCCGGGCGCCCGATCCTCCTCGCTAATCATCGCCACGGTGGCGGACGAACTCAACAAGCAGGGGCTGATGCCATGACCGTGAGCCTGGTGATCGTATCGCATTCGCCCAAGGTCGCCGAAGGCGCCGCCGACATGGTCAGGCAGATGGTGGGCGATAGCGTCCGCGTCGCCTGGACGGGCGGCGACCCCGGCGGCGGGCTCGGCACCGACGTCGCCAAGATCATCGCCGCCATCGACAGTGTCTGGTCTGAGGAAGGCGTTGCCGTCCTCGTCGACCTCGGCGGTGCCGAAACCAATGCCGAGATGGCCGTCGAGATGCTCGACGAACACAAGCGCGACCTCGTGGTCATCTGCAATGCGCCGGTGGTGGAGGGAGCGGTCATCGCCGCGACCGAGGCCTCCGGCAATTCCTCACTGGCCGCGGTTCGCTCCGCTGCCGAAGATCTCTACGGATAGGATTGATATGCCGGACATGAACGGAGCATTGACGGGCAAGGCCGAGCTGACCAACGCAATCGGGCTGCATGCCAGGCCGAGCGTGAAGCTGACCCAGCTCGCCAAGAGCTTCCAGTCGAGCATCGAACTGGCCACCGATGCGGCGGGACCCTGGGTCGACGCCAAGAGCCCGGTCAAGGTGATGCGGGTGAAGGCGCCCAAGGGCACCGTGCTGCATTTCGCCGCGAACGGACCCGACGCAGAGGCGGCGCTGTCGGCCATTCTGGGACTAATCGAGGAAAAGTTCGGGGAAGAGTGACGATGCCGGAGCATTTTCCAGAAAAGTTGCTAGGCTTTTCGATCAAGAAAATGCGTCGAAACAAAGAGTTGAAGACGAATTGCGGTTTAGCGAGATCGCGATTCTCTTCAAAGGCTGGGGGCTGTCATGACTGAGCGGCGGATGACGGGACGTCCTGCCTCGCCGGGGCTGGCTTCCGGCCCTGTCTTCATGATCGGCAAGCCGAAGCTCCGGGCCGAGAAGGCTTCGGCAGCCCAGGAAGACGGCGAGACCATCCTGCGCAACGCCATCGATGCGGCGCTGGTCGATCTGGTGTCGCTGGTCGAGACGGTCGATGAAGAGGGGGCCGACATCATCGGCTTCCAGATCGCCATGCTCGAGGATGAAGCCCTGTCGGAGGGCGCCTTCGACGCGATCGCCGTCGGCGTGCCGCCTGTCCACGCCTGGCGTTCGGCCCTCGATGCGGAGATCGCCGATTACGAACGCAGCGAGGATGCCTATTTCCGCGCCCGCGGCACCGACCTTGCCGATATCCGCGACCGCGTGCTCGCCCATCTCACCGGTGTGGCGGAAAGCGAGAAGGTGCCCCCCGGTTCCGTGCTGGTGGGCGAGGATCTGCCACCATCCCTGTTCCTGTCGGTCGACTGGAGCCGGGGCGGCGCGATCGCCCTGGGAGCAGGCTCGCCATCCTCCCATGTCGCCATGCTCGCCCGCAGCCGCCGTGTGCCGATGGTGACCGGGCTGGGTGTGCTCGGGGAGGCGAGCCAGGCCATCGTCGATGGGGCGGCGGGAACGGTGACCTTCGATCCCGACAGCGCCTCGCTCGCCGATTTCGGCCCGGCCCTCGCGCGCCGGCACGAGGCCGATGCCCGGGCGGAAACGATGAAGACCGAACCGGCGTTCCTGCCCAACGGCACCCGGGTCGACATCATGATCAACGTCGCTTCGCCGGATGACCTCAAAGGCATTTCGCCGGAGATCTGCGACGGCATCGGCCTGGTGCGCAGCGAGTTCCTGTTCGAGCCGGGGCGCCCCCTGCCGGACGAGGAGGCGCAATATGCCGCCTATGTCGCCATCGCCGCCTGGGCTGACGGGCGTCCGGTAACCATCCGCACGCTCGATGCCGGCGGCGACAAGCCGATCCCCGGGGTCACCAGCGACGGCGAATCCAACCCCTTCCTGGGCCTGCGCGGATTGCGGCTGTCCCTCGCGCGGCCGGAAACCTTCCGCGTCCAGCTCAGGGCCCTGGCGCGGGCCAGCCTACATCATGAGATCCGCATCATGCTGCCGATGGTAACGGTGCCGGGAGAATTGGCCGAAGCGTCCGCCCTGCTCGACGAGGTGGTGGCCACCCTCATTGCCGAAGGCACGCCCTGCCGCCGGCCGCCGCTCGGCATCATGGTCGAAGTTCCCGCCGCCGCGCTCGGCGCCCTGCGCTTTCCCGCCGATTTCTATTCGATCGGCTCCAACGATCTGACGCAATACACCATGGCCGCCGCCCGTGACATCGCGGACGTCGCCGGCCTCAACGATGCCGGCGATCCGGCGGTGCTCGAATTGATGGCCCGCACGGTCGGGGCCGGCAAGGCACGCAAAGTCCCGGTTTCGATCTGCGGCGATGCCGCGGGCGAACTGCGCCTGGTGCCGAAGCTCATCGGTGTCGGCCTGACCTGCCTGTCCGTGCCGCCCGCTTTGGTGGGGGCCGTCAAGGCCGCAATCGCGGATCTCAAACATGTCTGATGCCCGCGATGCCAGCACGCGTTCGATAGCGGCCTACAAGGCGCTGCTACGGCGCGCGCTGGACAATCGCCCTTCCGGCACGAGGCTGAAACTGGCGGCCGCTCTCGGCACCAACAGATCCTTCATTTCGCAGATCACCAATCCCGGCTACCCCATTCCGATCCCGGCCCAGCATCTCGACGTCATTTTCGAGGTCTGCCACCTCGCGCCGGCGGAGAGGGCGGAGTTCCTCGAGGCCTATCAGGCCGCCCATCCGGGCCGGACGCAGGCCCAGGGTAAGCCGGCACAGGGGCGCAGCCTGACGCTGACCCTGCCGGATCTCGGCGATGCCAGGCGCAACCAGGCGATGGACAAGGCTATTCTCGATTTCGTCGCGAGCCTGGTCCAGTACACGCGTACACTCGATCGCAAGAGCAGGGGGGAGGAGGAGCCGGCGCTGGATCAGCCATAGCATTTTGCTCGAGGCATTTTGCGATTTCACGGGATCGCCTTGAACCGCAAAGATGCATCGAAACAAAGAGTTACCGCGCAAATGCGCTTCTAGGTTGAATCCGGATATCGGTTCCTGCAGCGGCCCGATCAACGAATGAACGAAGGGAGGCCCATGGAATGAAAAAGCTCATCAATGCAGTCGACGACGTGCTGGCGCAGAGCCTGGATGGGTTCGCGGCGGCCCACGCCGACATCGTCACCTTGGGCGAGGAGCGCAAATTCGTGCGCCGCCGCCAGGTCAAGCCCGGCAAGGTGGCCCTGATTTCGGGCGGCGGGTCCGGCCATGAGCCGCTGCATGCCGGCTTCGTCGGCTTCGGCATGCTCGACGCCGCCTGCCCCGGGCAGGTCTTCACCTCGCCCACGCCCGACCAGATGATGGCGGCGGCCGAGGCCGTCGATGGCGGAGCGGGCACGCTCTATATCGTCAAGAACTACGAGGGTGACGTGATGAACTTCGCCATGGCGGCGGAGATGGCGTCCGGCCCGGTCGAAAGCTTGATCCTCGATGACGACGTCGCCGTGGAGAACTCGACCTGGACCACCGGCCGGCGCGGCGTCGCCGGCACGCTGATCGTCGAGAAGATCGTCGGCGCCGCTGCGGAGCGCGGTGACGATCTCGCCAGCCTCAAGGCGCTGGGTGCGCGCGTCAACAGCCATACGCGCTCGATGGGCGTGGCGCTCACCTCCTGCACCGTGCCGGCGGCCGGCAAGCCGACCTTCAGCCTCGGCGAGGACGAGATGGAGATGGGTGTCGGCATCCATGGCGAGCCCGGCCGGCGGCGGGTCAAGCTGGCTTCCGCCGATGCCATCGCCGAGGAGATGCTGGGCGCCATCGTCGGCGACCTCTCGCTGACTTCGGCCACCGAGGTGCTGCTCTTCGTCAACGGCTTTGGCGGCACGCCCCTGATGGAGCTCTATCTGATGCAGGATCGGGCACGCAAATGGCTCGACGGCAAGGGCATCAAGGTCGCCCGCTCGCTGACGGGTTCCTATGTGACCTCGCTCGACATGGCCGGCTGTTCGCTGACGCTGTCCGTGCTGGACGAGCAGGCCAAGGCGCTGTGGGACGCGCCGGTCCACACGCCGGCCCTGCGCTGGGGTATGTGAGGGACCGTAGACGTAAACCTGGCAAGGTGAGGCGCGGCCAGCCCTTCCCGGCTTCGCGGGGAAGGCTGGTCGCGCCCCTATTGGAAAGGTTGTGACCCTCAACCTGCCAGCACTTCCTCCGTCGAAGCAAGCTTGGCGTAGCCGAAGGCGAGCGAGGCCATTGCGGCGGCGTGGACCTGCGCCGCCGGCACGGTGACGCCACCGAATTCCAGATCCCGCGTGGCCGCCGCATCATGAGCGACCGTGACCGCATAGCCGAAATCGGCTGCCGCCCGCGTCGTCGCCTCGATGCACATATGGCTCATCGCGCCGGCTACCAGCACGTCGGTGACACCGGCATCGTCGAGCAGCTTCTTGAGTTCGGTCTGTCTGAAGGAGTTGGGAAAATTCTTGACGACGACCGGTTCGCCGGCGCGGTTGGCCACGGCCTGGTTGATCTCCGCCCCCGGGGTGCCGGCGACGAAGAAAGGGGCGTCCGGCCTGACCGCTTCATGGCGGACATGCACCACGAGTTCATTCTTGGCCCGGGCTGCCCCCAGGAGGCGCGCGGCATTGGCGGCTGCCGCCTCGATGCCGGTCAGGGTCCATTTGCCGCCCGGGAAATAGTCGTTCTGAATATCCACGAGGATCAAGGCGCGTTTGGACATGGGGTGTTGCTCCAGTTTCAAAAGACGTTGTGATTGCTGGAATAGGACGGCCAGGGCAGAATGCCGATTGGCACATGTGACAAAAATCAGGGCGAAAGTGACAAATGACGCCGGCTCCTTCCGAGATCGGCCTGCTGGCCTATCCCGATGTTCAATTGGCCGCGCTCTATGGCCTCGCCGATCTGTTTTTCATCGCCGACAGGATCGCCCGGGAGCGCCGGGAGGCCGCCGGCCCGCTGCTGCGGGTAAGCCGCTGGGAGTGCGATGCCAATGGCCGGATTCACAATCGTGACGGTGCGGACAGTGCGATCCCGAGCATGATCATCGTGCCGCCGAGCCTGGCAAAGCCGCCGAGCGAGGCCTGGACCGCCAGCCTGGCAGCCTTTTTGCGCCGCTGTCACGCAGGCGGCAGCGTGCTGGCCTCCGTCTGCATCGGGGCGTTCCTGCTCGCCGAGACCGGGCTGCTGGACGGGCGTCAGGCGACCACCCATTGGAGTTATGCCGATGATCTCGCCGAGCGTTTCGACAAGGTCCGGGTGGATTCGGCCAAGATCGTGATCGACGACGGCGACATCATCACCGCCGCGGGATTGATGTCCTGGACCGATCTCGGCCTGAAGCTGGTGGAGAAACTGCTCGGAACCAGCGTGATGGTGGAGACGGGACGCGCCATGCTGGTCGACCCGCTGGGGCGCGAGCAGCGCCATTACAGCGTGTTTTCGCCTCGGCTCAACCATGGCGACGAGGCCATCCTTTCGGTTCAGCACTGGCTCCAGCAGGCCTATGCCGGCGAGGTCGACGTCAACGCCATGGCGGCCAAGGCAGGGCTGGAACGACGCACCTTCCTGCGCCGCTTCGGCAAGGCGACCGGGCTCAGGCCGGTTGAATATTGCCAGCAATTGCGTGTTGCCAAGGCTCGCGACATGCTGGAGACGACCCGGCTTTCCTTCGACCGTATCGCCTGGAATGTCGGCTACGGCGATCCGGTCTCCTTCCGCAAGATCTTCGTGCGCACCATGGGATTGACCCCGGGCGACTATCGCCGCCGCTTCGGGGCGGTGTGAACTTGGGGTGTGTCACACCCGGACAAGTGTACTTCGGGGTACAGCGGCGGGATTTCGCGTCAACTATCAAGATGGCAGCGAAGGTTCGGATTGTGCTCGGGGGATTGGCTGTGCGCAGGATCCGCGTTCTGATCGCAGGGTTGCTTTTCTGGACGCTGCTCGGCCCGGCTCAGGCCGGTATTGCCGACGACATCTATGCCCAGGGCAAGTATGTGGAAGCCTTCGGGCTCTACAAGGTGCAAGCCGAAAAAGGCGATGCGGGTGCCCAGTTCAAGATCGCCATGATGCTTCATGAAGGCCAGGGCGTTGCGCGAGACAACGTCCAGGCCGCAGCCTGGATGCGCAGGGCCGCCGATCAAGGCAATGCCGATGCGCAATACGCTCTTGCCTCCCTCTATCGCAAGGGGGACGGCGTGCCCCAGGATTATGGCCAGGCCGCCTCCTGGTATCGCAAGGCTGCCGACCAGGGACACGCCGGGGCGCAAAATGACCTCGGCTTTCTCTATGTCAAAGGCTGGGGGGTACCACAGGATTTCGGCCAGGCCCTGAAACTGTTTCGCAAGGCGCTGGCGCGGGGGGATGCCGACGCTCAATTCAATCTCGGCACTCTCTACGAGCGCGGCCAGGGCGTGGCACGCAATAGTGCCCAGGCGGCTGCCCTTTTCCGCAGTGCCGCGGCACGGGATCATGTCAAGGCGCAGTTTGCGCTCGGCACCCTCTATGCCGAGGGGCGGCAGGATTTGGCACAGGACTATGGCCAAGCCGCCTTCTGGTTCCGCCGTGCCGCCAACCGGGGCAACGCCGAGGCACAATACAGTCTCGGCCAAATGTATTTTCAAGGCAATGGCGTAACACGCAGCGACAGCCAGGCGGCCGATTGGTTCCGCAGGGCGGCAGACCAGGGCCTAGCCGCTGCGCAGAACAGTCTAGGTTTCCTTTATGCCGAGGGCCGGGGCGTGCGGCAGGAATTTGGGCAAGCTACCGCCTTCTTCGGCAAGGCCGCCGAGCAGGGGCATGTCGAGGCGCAGTTCAATCTTGGCCTCAGCTATGCCAAGGGCCTGGGCGTGCCTCAGGCCTTCGATCAGGCGGCCTTGTGGTATCGCAAGGCTGCGGATCAGGGCCATGCCGGTGCTCAAACCAATCTCGGCCTGCTCTATCACAATGGCCAGGGCGTGGCCCGGGACTACGAGCAGGCGGCAGCGTGGCTCGGTAAGGCGGCGGCCCAGGGCGATGCCGATGGCCAGAATAGTCTCGCCGCGCTCTATGTCGAGGGCCGGGGCGTCAAGCAGGACTATCGCCGGGCGGCCGACCTTCTCAGCAAGATCGCCGAAAAGGGGCACGCCGGAGCGCAATATAATCTAGGCTCCCTTTATGAAAAAGGGTTGGGTCTCGCCCAGGATTACGGACAGGCCGCGTTCTGGTTTCGCAAGGCAGCGGATCAAGGAGATGTGGGGGCACTCAACGAACTGGGTTCTCTCCATGCCTTGGGGTATGGAGTGGCGAGGGATTATGCCAAGGCTGCCGAACTCTTTCGCAAGGCCGCTGATCGAGGCCTTGCCAAGGCGCAGTATAATCTCGGTATTCTCTACTGCAGTGATGGGGGGATGCCACGAGACTATGGCCAGGCAGCCTTCTGGCTGAGCAAGGCTGCGGACCAGAACGATCTCAACGCCTTGGTGGACCTGGGCGTGCTTCATGCCAATGGCTGGGGGGTGAAGCAAGACTATGCCCGAGCCAGGGATCTCTATCGCAAAGCCGCCGCTCAGGGCTTGGCCAGGGCGCAATATTATCTCGGCGATCTCTATGAGAACGGTCGCGGGGTGCCGCGCGACTATGTCCTGGCCGGCGGCCTCTATCGCAAGGCGGCCGAGCAGGGCGATGCCGAAGCACAGAACAGACTGGGCATCCTTTACGCCAATGGCTGGGGCGTCACCCTGGACCTGGAACAGGCGGCCGCGCTCTACCGCAAAGCTGCCGAACAGGGCAATGCCAAGGGGCAGTTCAATCTCGGCACGGCTTATCTGCAAGGCAAGGGCGTCGCACGAAGCCAAGATGACGCGGCCCTCTGGTTTCGCAAGGCGGCCGAGCAAGGCGATCCCCTCGCCCTGAACGCCCAGGGTGTCCTCTATGTCAATGGATGGGGGGTGGCGCGGGACTATGCCCAGGCCGCGGCTCTTTTTCGCAAAGCCGCTGACCGGGGCAATGCCCAGGCGCAATTCAATCTCGGTCGCCTCTATGCCACCGGGCAGGGGGTGGGGCAGGACTATGCCCAGGCCGCGGCGCTCTATCGCAAGGCTGCCGACCAGGGTGACGTCGATGCACAGAACGACCTCGGGGCGTTCTATGTCTACGGCCAGGGCGTGGTACGGGACCCAGCGCAGGCCGCAGCGCTCTACCGCAAGGCAGCGGCCCAGGGCCATGTCACCGCACAGGTTAATCTCGCCGCCCTCTATGTCTACGGCCAGGGCGTTCCACAGGACTATTACCAGGCTGCCTTCTGGTTCGGTAAGGCAGCCATACAGGGTGACGCCGCTGGGTCGGACGGTCTCGGCACCCTCTATGCCAATGGCTGGGGCGTGCCGCAGGATTACGCCATGGCTGCTGACCTCTATCGCAAGGCTGCCGATCAGGGGCGTGCCAGCGCGCAATACGCGCTCGGCACCCTGTATGCGCGGGGGCTGGGTGTAGCCCGCGACAAGCAGCAGGCTTTGTTCTGGTTTGGCAAGGCTGCAGACCAGGGCCATACCAAGGCGAAGGCTGAGCTGCAGGCGGAAAAGTCGGCGGCACCGAAGCCCTGAAGCAAAGCCCGTAGATTTCCTGGCAAGCAAGGATAACTATACCTGCAACGGTGCAGGCGCCAGACGTTACAGCTGTAGTTAATCCGTCATATTCCAGCTTCTGAAGAGCTTGGCGTAGCGATGTCCGGCCAGAACGGATACTCAAGAACCGCCAGGCCTCGCGCCGAGACTGCGACCGGCCGGCGCGGTCCTTGAATATCGAGTTGGCAAGTCCGGGAGACAGCACAAGGTGCTTTGATGGATTCGATAATCGGAACTTCTGAGCAGATACTGCATGCGCTCTACATGATTGGCATTGTTGCAGAAGCCGTTACGGCGGCGTTGGCAGCAGGAAGGCGGTCCATGGACTGGATGGGCGTGGCCATGCTCGGCCCGGTCACAGCTCTTGGAGGAGGGGCCGTCCGGGACGTACTTCTCGGACACCATCCACTCTCCTGGGTTGAGCATCCATCCTATCTGCTCATCACGGCAGGGGCTGCCTTGGCGACGATTGCCGTCGCCAGGCACGTATATCATCTGCGTAAGATCTTTCTGTTTCTCGATGCCGTTGGGCTGGTTGTCTTCACCGTGATCGGTTGCAACGTTGCCATTGCGCTGGGGCTGCCCGTCGTGATCGTGATCGCATCAGGCATGATCACAGGGTGCGCAGGAGGTGTTTTGCGGGACATTCTCTGTGCGGATATTCCGCTTCTCTTTCGCGCCGAGCTTTATGCAACGGTCGCAATTCTCACAGGTGTCCTCTATGTGGGCGGTCAATGGGTTGGACTGGCCCACGATATTTCAATCGCGCTCGCAATGATCGCGGGCTTGGCCCTTCGTATCCTGGCTCTTCGCTTTGGATGGAGTATGCCGAAATTCGTTTATACTCATACGCTGCATTAATCCGCCTTCGTCGAAGGAAAGAGTCCGAAGACATACCTAAGCTGGACCAATCTTTTGGTTCAGACCGATGCCGCAGGGATTTGGCAAGTTGGCCTAGAGCAAAGCGCGTTCAAGCGTGAACGCTAATCTGCTCTAACTCATTGTTCTGACGCGTCTTTGCGATTCTAGGTGACTCCGTCTAATCGCAAAACGCTATAGGCGTCTCTGCCTGGTCAGGAGCCGATTGCCGGTCTGTTCCGGGTTTCCCGGGTGATAGCGTGTTAAGCCCGCTGGGCTTGGCTACGGCTCAATTCTTAAGGCTCAATTCTTAAGGCTCGCTTCGATCAGCATGTCGGCGATCACGGCGACCGAACCGGCCGGCCCGCCCTCGTGGAAGATCTGACCGCTGACGAAAGCACCTTCGATCAGCAGCAGCAGCCCGTCGGCGAGCAGGCCCGAATCCCTGGCGCCCATGCGCTCCGCCATGCCTTTCAGGCGCTCGCGCAGCAGCACCTTGCCGCCCTCGGCGACCATGCGGGCGGGGTTGTCCTCCTCCGGATATTCCACGGCGGCATTGCTCAGCCCGCAGCCGCGGTAGCCGGCCTGGGTGGCCCTTTCGCCGAGACCCGTCAGGTAGTTGCGCAGATGGGTCCGTGGATCGTCCTCGAAGCCGACGCCCGCGCCCTCGAAGCGAGCCCAGAATTCGGAGTCATAGACCCGGACATAAGCAGCCGCCAATTCGTCCTTCGAGTTGAAGCAGCGGTAGAGCGTGGGCTTGGTCACCCCCGCTTCCGACGCGATGGTGTCAACGCCGACGGCTCGGATCCCTTCTTTGTAGAAGAGTTCGCGCGCAGTCTTGAGGATGCGGTCCGCCGCCCTCGGCTGCGGTGAGGGACTGACATTTTCCGGTCCGGCCATTTGCCTCTTTCCAATATTCGAGAACGATGTTACAGACCGGTACGTATCAAGTCAATCTCGACACCTACAGGTCTCCCGATGCAGCGCGTCAGCCGCCGGCCCTTTGGCCAGAATTATGCATTCGTCGTCGTTGCCGTCATCTTTCTTTCCCTGCTGGTGGCGGCCGGCGTGCGCGCCGCGCCCGGGTTGCTGCTTCAGCCCCTGCACAAGGCCTTCGGCTGGGGCATCGATACGATCTCGCTCTCCGGATCGATCGGCATCCTGCTCTACGGCCTGGTCGGCCCCTTCGCCGCGGCCCTGATGAACAAGTTCGGCATCCGCCGGGTGCTGGTGATCGCGCTGACGCTGATGGCGGGCTCCATCGGGCTCAGCCTGTTCATGACCCAATCCTGGCAGTTGATCGCCACCTGGGGCGTGCTGTCCGGGCTCGGCTCGGGCTGCGTCGCCATGGTGCTGGGCGCCACCGTTGCCAATCGCTGGTTCAAGACCAATCGCGGCCTGATCATGGGGCTGATGGCGGCGAGCGCCGCGACGGGCACGCTGATCTTCCAGCCCGGTCTCGCCAAGCTTTCCGAGATCGGCGGCTGGCAATGGGTGGTGGCGGCGGTGGCGATCGCCTGTGCCGTACTGGTTCCGCTGGCCTTCTTCCTGGTGCCCAACCAACCCAGCGACATCGGCCAGCGCCCCTATGGCGCCGACCCCTCTGCGCCGGTCGAACCGGTACAAGCGCAGACGGGCCTGATCGATGCCTCCCTCGGTGCGCTGGTGCGGGCGGCCCGTACGCGCACCTTCTGGTATCTGTTCGCCACCTTCTTCATTTGCGGCTTCACCACCAACGGCCTGGTTGGCATGCATCTGATCTCCTTCTGCGGCGACATGGGCATCCCCGAGGTGCAGGCGGCCGGCCTGATGGCGATGATGGGGATTTTCGATCTGTTCGGCACCACCTTCTCGGGCTGGCTGACCGATCGCTATGATCCGCGCAAGTTGCTCTTCATCTATTACGGCCTGCGCGGCATCGCCCTGATCTACCTGCCCTTCAGTGGCTTCAACATCTATACGCTCACCATTTTCGGCGTGTTCTACGGGCTCGACTGGATCGCCACCGTGCCGCCGACCGTTCGTCTGACCAACGAGGCTTTCGGCGATCGCGATGCTCCCGTGGTGTTCGGCTGGATCGCGGCGGGCCACCAGATCGGCGCGGCCAGCGCCGCGGCCCTGGCCGGCTATATGCGGGTGCTGCAGGGAAGCTATGTCGAGGCCTTCCTGTTCTCGGGGCTCACCGGTATCGTGGCTGCGCTGATCGCGCTGCTGATCGCGCGCCAGCGCGTGACGGCGGTTGCGGTGGCCTGACGGGTACGGCCAGAAAATTGCCGGCCGCGTCAAGCTGCCGGTTTGCGTCGGGCATTTGTTAGACTAATGTCCGCCCAGTTTCGTTATCTCTAGGATCTTTTCGATGACACTGCATGCCCGTAACTTCATCGCCGGCGAATGGGTCGCCTCGTCCGATCTCGCACCGGACGTGAATCCCTCCAACACGGCCGAGATCGTCGGGCACTTCCCCCGGGCGACCAAGGCCGAGGCCGAAAAGGCCATTGCCGCCGCCAAGGCCGCGTTCCCGGGCTGGAGCCGCTCGACGCTGCAGGAGCGCCACGACGTGCTCAAGCGCATCAGCGACGAGATTCTGGCGCGTAAGGACGAACTCGGCGCCATCCTGTCGCGCGAGGAAGGCAAGACCCTGCCCGAAGGTATCGGCGAGGTGGCGCGTGCCGGCCAGATCTTCGGATTCTTCGCCGGTGAAGCCTTGCGCCTGGCCGGTGAGATCATTGGCTCGGTGCGTCCCGGTGTCGGTGTCGAGGTCACGCGCGAAGGCGTCGGCGTGGTCGGCCTGATCACGCCCTGGAACTTCCCCGCGGCCATTCCGGCCTGGAAGATCGCGCCGGCGCTCTGCTACGGCAACACCGTGGTGCTGAAGCCGGCCGACCTCGTGCCGGCCACCGCGCATGCCCTGGGTGAGATCATCGCGCGCTCCGGCCTGCCGGCCGGCGTGTTCAACCTGGTGATGGGCCGCGGCTCGGTGGTCGGCGAGGCGCTGCTGTCCTCGCCCGACGTCGACGCGATTTCCTTCACCGGCTCCGTCGGCACCGGCCGCAAGATCGCGGCGACCTGCGTCGCCTCTTCGCCGATGAAGAAGGTGCAGCTCGAAATGGGCGGCAAGAACCCCTTCGTCGTGCTCGACGATGCCGACGTCAAGGTGGCGGTGGAAGCCGCCGTGAACGGTGCCTTCTTCTCCACTGGCCAGCGCTGCACGGCCTCTTCGCGCCTGATCGTCACCGACGGCATCCACGATGCCTTCGTTGCCGCGCTGGTCGAACGCCTCAAGGGCGTCACCGTCGACGATGCCATGAAGGCCGGCACCCATATCGGTCCGGTGGTCGACCAGAGCCAGCTCGACCAGGATCTGAACTACATCAAGATCGGCAAGGAAGAGGGCGCCACGCTCGCCTTCGGCGGTGATCTGGTGAAGCGCGAGGCGCCCGGTTTCTATCTGACGCCGGCTCTGTTCACCGGTGCCAGCAACGACATGCGCATCGCCCGCGAGGAGATCTTCGGGCCGGTCGCCGCCGTGGTGCGCGTCAAGGATTATGACGAGGCGCTGGCCGCCGCCAACGACACCGAATTCGGCCTCTCCGCCGGCATCGCCACCACCAGCCTGAAATACGCCACGCATTTCAAGCGCAATGTCCAGGCCGGCATGGTGATGGTCAACCTGCCGACGGCGGGCGTCGACTATCACGTGCCGTTCGGCGGGCGGAAGGGCTCGAGCTACGGCCCGCGCGAGCAGGGCCGCTACGCCGCCGAGTTCTACACCACGGTGAAGACCAGCTATACGCTGGCCTGAGGAGGCTCGTCTTCCGTCAACTTTGCGAGGGAGCGCGCGAGATTAGCGCGCGCTCCTTCCTCCAGCTTTTCGGCGAAGAGATCGCTGAAATAAAGCCGCCGCCGAGCCCTGAAACGTTGCAGCACGGCAGCCCGCCCGGTGCGCCAGGCTGCCTCCGGCACATGGGCATATTCGCGTCGCACCGCCGCCTCATAGGCATCGAAGCGTGCAGCCTCCGCGCCGAGGATCTGCAGGTCGAGATCGAGGAAATAGGCCATATCCGATTGTGGCCGGCCGGCCAGGCCTGCAAGCTCATGCCTCCGGGTCGCCAGGATCAGTGCCGCGACCTGCTCCAGCCTTTCCTGTTCCAGTTGCCCTGCGAGAACCTCCCGGGCGAGGTCGGCGCTGCGCTCCTCATTGTCCGGCGACGCCGCATCATAGACCGCGTCGTGGAACCAGATCGCGAGTTCGACAGCCTCGGCGTCATGGAGAAGCGGACGGCAATCCTGAAGGCCCGCCAGCATGGCCTCGATGTGGCCGAGACCGTGATAATGCCGCCGCGGGTCCCGGTAGGCCGCGAGCAGATCGACAAAAGCCGGTTCCGGAATGGCGGGCGGCCTGGGAGGACGATCACCGGCTTTCATGGCAGCAATTCCCGATGCGCCTATTCGGCAAGACCGGCATTATCATCGCGCTCGTCAATGGCGCCATATGCAATCTTGCCGCTCCCTGCTTTCGAGCTCGGCTCTCGCCCTGGATCGCCCGCCCGCCACTCGGCGTCAGTCGTAGAAGCCGGGCGACTGCTTGAAGCCCGGCCAGGCATCCGGGTCATGGCCGGTGACCACCTTGGCGTCCGTCTTCGCCGCCAGGGCGCGCAGCTTCTGCACGGAGCGTACCGTATCGACCGTCGAGGCGAGGAAGCCGGGCAGGGCCTTCTCGTTCCAATGGTCGAGCGTATAGGCGGCATCGACCGCCAGCAGGATGGCGCCGCTCTTGGGCAAGGTGACCAGGAAGGATTGGTGGCCCGGGGCATGGCCGGGGGTAAAGATCATCTTGAGCGTGCCGTCGCCGAACAGATCGTAGCCATCGGTGGCCTCGGCCTCCAGGAACTGCCATTTCAGGCCCGGCCGATCGAAATCGTTGCGGATATAGCCGCCGGCGGCGAACCAGTCCGGCGCATAGGCATATTCATATTCACGGCGCTGGACGACATGCACGGCATTGGGGAAACGGCCGATCGCGCCTGTGTGGTCGAGATGCAGATGCGATTGCACGACATGGGTGACGTCTTCGGGCCGGATGCCCATGGCGCCGAGCTTCTGCACGCAGCCATCGCTTTCCTGCATCACCGGCCAATAGGTCTTGGAGATGCCGCCCCAATAGCCGCGCGGATCGCTGGCGCACTCGACGGCATTGCCGCCATCGATCACCACCAGCCCCTTGGGATGCTTGAGCAGGTACCAGGGGACGGGGATCTCGTAGTCGGTATTGGCGCCCTGGTTCATCTTGATGTTGTGCAGCTTGCACTTCAGTGTGCCGCACTGGAACATGTGCAGTTCGATCTCACCCATCGTTTCCTCCTGTTCGTTCTTCCGTCCGGCCCGCCTACCAGTTGCGCAGGGATTGGCGCATCACGGCCTCGATTCCGGCGGCATCGATGGCCTTGGGGGCGCCAACCAGGAGGCGCTGCTGCTTGAGCGCGCCCTGCACCAAAGCGGGAATGTCTTCCTCGCCATAGCCGAGCTCGGCGATGCCCGACGGCGCTCCCACCGCCTTCATCAGCCGGATCAAGGTATCCGGCAGCGTGTCCCGGCCGGGATTGGCGATCGGCCCGGCATTGAGGAGCTCGGCAGCCTGGATATGCTTGTCGGGGGCCGCATCATAGGTGAAGCGGAACACCGCCGGTGAGGTCACGATCACCGAGAAGCCGTGCGGCACGAAATTATGGCTCGTCTCGTAGCCCGGTGCGCTGTAGCTGTGCTTGAGGCCGGCGAGGGGATAGGCGCAGGCGTGCGGGATGTGTACGCCGGCCGTGCCGAAGCCGATGCCCGCCATGGTGGCACCGAGCATCATGGTGCCGCGCGCCTCCAGGTCGTTGCCGTCGCGGACGGCGCGCTCGAGGAAGCGCCCGCCGAATTCGATCGCCTTGAGGGACCAGATGTCGGCCACCGGATTGCTGCCCTGATAGGGCGGCCGGTCGTCGGGCGTCGCCGGGCGAGGCCTGGCGTCGAAGGGGCGGGAGATGAAGGATTCCACCGCGTGACAGACGACGTCGAGGCCGCAGGAGGCCGTGACCGCTCCCGGCGTGGTGCGCGCCAGTTCGGGATCGACGATGGCCAGCGTCGGCCGCATATAGCGATGCGAGATGCCGGTCTTCATCTTGAGTTCGGGAATGTCGAGCACCGCCACCGTGGTCGCCTCGGAGCCCGAGCCGGAGGTGGTCGGGATGGCGATCAGGGGGCGCAGCGGAGAAGGTGGCTTGCGACCGCCGCCGACGGGTGCGTTGACGTAGTCGATGATGGCGCCGCCATGGCTGCGGATGAGATTGGCGACCTTGGCGGTGTCGATTGTGGAGCCGCCACCCAGGGCGACGAAGCCGTCGACGTCCCGGGATGCGGCGAAGGCGGCGGCTTCCCCAAGCGACTCGATGGTCGGCTCGACCAGGATGTTCTCGAAGACACTGATCTCGACACCGGCGCGCGCGATGATATCGGTGACGCGTTCGGTCATTCCCAGCCGGCGCAACCGCGGGTCGGCGACCAGCAAAATCTTGCGAAGCCCGAGGCGCTTGAGTTCCCAGTCTAGTTCTTCGACGGCGCCATTGCCGAATTTGAGCTGCGTTGCCTCCAGGGTGAAGACGGTCTCGTTCGCGCCCCGATCATTGGGTGCCATCGTCATGTCCTCCTGCGCCGGCGATCGTTCCGCTGAGGCCAGGCGGCGGAGCCGCGCGGCCAGTCGTGATCGGCTCATGTGTCCTGACTTGCGTAGTTGGCCGGAGGCTTCCACAATGATAGAAATATGTCAATATCACATAGTGACATGGTCATATGATGAATTTGACGTTATGATGTTTTGAGGCGCGTTATCGATCCGCGTAACGTTACCAATCCGGGCGATAGTCCGCTCGATCACCCACGAGGAGGCGCATTTGGCCCTCAAAGAGCGAATGCACCCGGCCCCGGAATCCGAGGGGGCCGCCGGCGACGGGAATAGACGCATCGGCAGGCCCCTGCAGCTGGCTGATCGGGTGGTCGCGGCGCTGCAGGAGGACATCGAGAAGGGACGCTTCGAAGCCGGCGCCCGCCTGCCGACCGAGCCTGAACTGGCGGCCAGCTTCGGCGTGAGCCGCACGGTGATCCGGGAGGCGGTGTCTCGTCTCAAGGCCGATGGCATCGTGGTCAGCCGCCAGGGAGCCGGGGTCTTCGTCAGTGATGCCCCCCTGCAGCGCTCCTTCCGCATCCGCGACGCCGAAGTCGGCAGCGGCGTTGCCTTGCGCGAGATCTTCGAGTTGCGCCTGTGTCTGGAAGTGGAGGGCGCCGGGCTTGCCGCCGTTCGCCGCTCGGAGGCCGATCTCGTCTTGCTCCGGCATTGGCTGCAGGAAATGGATCGCACCAAGCTCGGCCAGGATCTCGGCGCTGGCGCCGATATCGAATTTCATCGTGCTGTCGCGGTGGCGAGCGGCAATGGCAAGGTTGCCGATTTCCAACGCTATCTGTCCCTGCTGCTGCACCAGAGCGTGACCATCGCCCGCAACAATACCCTGCAGAAAGGCCCGGCTCACGTCGACAGCGTCATCGGGGAACATGGCGACATCTACCGCGCCATCGAGACCGGTTCGGCTGCGAATGCGCGTAGCGCCATGCGCCGCCATCTGCTGCTGGCGGCGGCTCGGCTCGGCGTGATCGGAGAGGAAGAGGCGGCGCTTCTGGCTTAAAGCGCCGTCATTCGTCGTAGCCGCCGGCCGGCACGTCCTGGATCGAGCCCGTATAATCCTCGGAAGGCGGTGGTGCGCCGCCTGCACCGCGCTGCGCGGCGGCAACCCAACCGGCGGGAGCGCGGGGACGGCAGACGCTCTTGCTGCGCACGCCGTGGCGGGCGAGATCGAGATGCAGATGGTTGTCGTGCAAAGGTGCGCCGGGGCCGAGCACGGTGGTGAATTTGGCGCAGGCACCAAAGGCGATGTCGCGCCAGAAGCCGCGCTCCTGGGCCGAGCCGCGCCAGCCGGTCAGGATGCGTGTCTCGCGGCCGTCGGCCAGCTTGAAGCCCTTGACGTCGACGGCATTGGCGAAAGCATGCTCGGACATGCGGCCGAAATGGCCATTGTTGCGGCGCCGGCAGGAATAGCTGCCGAACGTCGTCATCTCCACGATCGGGGAGCCGAAATTGGCCATCGCCGCCGGCTGCACGTCCTGGACCAGCCAGCGCGTCATGGCGGGGATCATCGAACAGGACAGCACCAGGCTGCGGTCCATCGAGACCGAGAAGGGGCCGCCGTCGGCGATGCGAACCGGACCGGGCGATGGGGTGGCCCGGTAGGACATCGGAGCCGATGCGTCGCCGTCCCCGATCGCACCCGTCTGGTCGCCGACCGATGCGGGCGGCAGCAGTCCATCCGGAGCGTCCGAAGGCTGCGGGGCATATTGCGGCTGGGGCGCATCATTGGGCTGGGGCGCCACGGTTGCCGGCGCGCGGGGCTGCAAGGCAGCGTAGACCGGCGCGGCAGGTGCCCCGGTGGTGTTCAGGGCGGTGACGCGGAAGGGATGGTCGACGCCGCAGACACCGGGGCCCTCGATGGCCTGCGCAATGCGAATGCCGGCTGTTTCCCGGACCTCGCCGGAAGCAAGACATTGGGCCTCGACCTGTGCACGCCAGGGCTCTCGCTCTTCGAGATTGAAGAACGATCCGCAACCAGCCAGGCTACCCAGAACCGTACCCAGCACGAGAGAACACGCAACGCGACGCAACATGGCCGCAGCTTAAGGGGTATTTTCAAAAAGAAGCGTTAACCGCACGATCGGATCGATTTCAGCGCTGCAGATTGCTTCCGCGATGGCCAAGTGCGGCAAAAGCGTGTATGCCGCTTTACCTTATCCAAAGAGCAAAGTGTCATCATGCTCGCGGACGATGATCTGCCTTTGGCGAACTATATCGCGGTCGTCCTCGCTGGCGGCGAAGGGCGGCGTATGGGCTGCAACAAGCTGTTGCTCGATATTTCTGCCCGCCCGATGATCCGCCATGTCGTCGAGACCATCCGCGGTGTTATCGCCGATGTCGTTGTGGTGACCGGCTATCAGCAGGAACGCATCGAGGAGGCGCTGATCCGCACGCCAGTCGAATTCGTGGATTCGCCGCCTTCCGAAGGTGCGGCGACGGCGATCCGGCGTGCCTTCGAGCGGGCCCGCCTGTTGGCGGGCACGAGAAATTGCGACGGTATCATATTATGTGTTGGCGACCAGCCGCGCCTGACGGAGCGTGAAATAGCAGGCTTGATCGAGCAGTACCGCGCCGGCGACCAGCGCAAGGCGCTGGTTCCGTTACGTGGCGAGCGACGGGGTTACCCTGTGATCGTACCGACGGATTTTGACGTGGAGAGCATTGATCTATCGAGTGAAAGTCTGATTGCGGATTATCCCGACCAAATCGCAGCTTTTCCCACGCGCAATCCTGTCTATGATTCGAGCTTGGACACGCCGGAAGATTTTCGAACCTTTTTTGCGATCTCGGAACTTCGTTAGCACGTACTTTAATACCTAAAATGCTCCGTACCGAGTTGCGTTTGTCCGACTAGCCGCAGGCAAGAAATGGCCGAGTGTGGACGTAAACGCTAGTTTTTTTGTGTTAAACTTTTGGAACAAAATCCAATACGGAAATATTGGCGTCTCATTTTTTGAAACAGTTTGTATTTAACTCTCGATATATTGAATTAATTCCCAAAATATTGGGAATATGCGGCTAGTCAATTTTGCGTATGGGCCTATACTTGTGAGGCTAATCCACATTCGTAGGGCGCATATCTTTGTATACCGCTTATGCAAGTCTTGCCCATTGGCACGGTTGACGCTAAGGGCAGGGTACTAGAGCTCTTTCCCAGCCGCGAGGTCCGCAATGCCATTCACGCTCACCCCCGAAAATACTCTCCCGGTGGACGGTGTCGCCGGGACATTGATCGGGCGTGTCTGGCTGCCGGATGCCGAGGGACCAGCCGTCGTGGTTGCCAAGGAGGATGGCCTGCACGATATCACCTCCAGCTTTCCGACGGTCAGGGATCTTTGCGAGGCGCGAAATCCGGCCCAGGCTGCCAAGGCGGCACCCTCGACCGAAATCGGCTCCCTGGCCGAAATCCTTGCCAATACGCCCCCCACCGGCCGCGACTTGCGCAAGCCCTGGCTGTTGGCGCCCATCGATCTCCAGGCCATCAAGGCGGCCGGCGTCACCTTCGTGGTTTCGATGCTCGAACGGGTGATCGAGGAAAAAGCACGGGGAAACTCGGCCGCGGCCGCTTCCCTTCGAGCGGAGATCGTCAAGCTGGTCGGTGACGACCTCGCGCGTTTGCGCCCCGGCTCGGCCGAAGCAGCACGGCTGAAAGAAGTACTGATCGCCCAAGGCGCCTGGTCGCAATATCTGGAGGTGGGCATCGGGCCGGATGCCGAGATCTTCAGCAAGGCCCAGCCCATGGCGGCCGTGGGCACGGGCGCCGATGCCGGCCTTCATCCCAATTCCACCTGGAACAATCCCGAACCCGAAGTGGTGCTGGTGGTATCCTCGGCCGGCAAGATCGTCGGTGCGACGCTGGGCAACGATGTCAATCTGCGCGATTTCGAGGGACGGTCGGCCCTGTTGCTCTCCAAGGCGAAGGACAACAATGCCTCGGCAGCGGTCGGTCCCTTCGTGCGCCTGTTCGATTCCACCTTCTCGCTCGACCATGTCAGGCGCGCCGACGTGACGCTGGAAGTGCGCGGCCCCGAAGGCTACCGGCTGACGGGCATGAGCTCGATCTCCAAGATCAGCCGCGATCCCGGCGATCTCGTCTCCCAGATGATCGGCGTCAATCATCAATATCCCGATGGTGCGGTGCTTTTCCTGGGCACCATGTTCGCCCCGATCGACGACCGTGACGAGAAGGGCAAGGGCTTCACCCACAAGATCGGCGACGTCGTCACCATCGCGGCCCCGGAACTCGGCTCGCTCACCAATCGCATGGTACGCAGTTCCGATGCGCCGCCCTGGACTTTCGGTGCCAGCCATCTCCTGCGCAACCTGGCCAAGCGCGGCTTGCTGTGATCGCCATAGGCGGGTTCCAGCTTAACGGCCGATCGGGCTGAGGATCAAAGGGGGCTCTCTTTCGAGCGAGCCTGCTGCCGTCAGGCCAGTTCCTGCGAGCGCAACTGCTCCGGCGGATGGCCGGCGGCTACGAAGCCCCGGACTGTCAGGCCGATCTTCCAATTCTTCTGCTTGCCGGTGATCGAGAAGAGATTGTAGGAGGCCGGCCAGCGGGCACGCTCCGGCGCGGCCGAGGCCGAGGGCGTGCACACCACCGGTATCGGCCCCTTGGGGCCCTTGATGCGATGCACCAGCCCGGTATGGATATGCCCGTGCAGGACGAGTTCCGCCCCGGTGCGGCGCAGCACGGCGTTCAGCCGGTCGCAATCGATCAGCATCGCGGTCGGCCCGGCATCCTGACGCCGCACGGGATGATGCAGCATGACCACGCGGCAATAGCCCTCATGTTCCAGATGCTCGAGGATGGGGCCGAGCTTGGAGATCTGGCGCGGGCCGAGCTTGCCGGTCGCCATGAACGGCGCGGTCGGAATGGCGCTGGACAGGCCGACGAGAGCCACTTTTCCGCGGATGCGCACATAGGGAAAGCGTTCGTCCTCCTCGAGCGGATGGGCGCCGGTATTGTCACCGCGCATCCAGGGATCGAAGGCCGAGAGCAAATGGAGGGCGCCGCCCTTGGTGTAGGCGTCGTGATTGCCGGGTACCAGCGAGACGAAGTCGGGGGCACCGACGGTTTCGAGAAAGGCACGGGCCGCCGGATATTCGCCGGGCAAGGCGAGGTTGACTACATCGCCGGTCAGGGCGATGTGGTCGGGTGACTGCGCATGCAAATCCGCGAGGAGCTGCTGCAATACGTCCATGCGGTGGACATCGCGGCGCCCTCGGTTCCAGTTGATCCAGCCCAGAACCCGCTTTCCCGCCAGTTCCTTGGCCCTGGCTCGCGGCAACGGCCCGATATGGGGGTCTGAAATATGCGCGAGCTTGAACATGAGGAGGCAATCGGAAGGCGAGGTATCAAGAAGCGACAATCGATGACGCTAGCGTGGCCATATGACCTGCCTCTGTCAACGCAAAACGCCTGCGCGTTTTTTGCGAACGGCAGGCGTCATCTGGGTTGAGATCATCGACCGCCGGCAAGTGGCGGGACGATCGTTAAGCTTTGCTGAAGGTCAACAATGCGACAGTGTCGCGGGTAGCCTGGGTCTTGGCATGGATACGAACGGCGCTGGCAAGCAGCCGGAAATAGGTCAACATCGAACTCTACCGGGGCGAAGGCCCCTGGGTCTCCTCTATTAGGGTGGCGCTCCAATAGCGTAAAAACAGGTATTTTACCAGCCGGTAAAGGCTGCTTGCCGCGCTGGACAGCCATGCGCGGGCGGGATGGCGGGAGATGAGAAGTGTTTTGACCCCGCCGTTTTGAAAAAGGCCTTGCCGCTTCATTTCCAATCACTGAGCACGGCGGATGATTTCTTCCTCGATTACATTGCGACAGAAGGTCGGGCGTCTGGTGACTCCGCTTTTCATGATCTATTCCCGAATGCAGCGCGGCATGACTTTGGGCGTGCGCGCTGCCGTGCTCGACGGGCAGGACCAAGTCTTTCTGGTGAGGCATACTTATGTGCCGGGCTGGTATCTACCGGGCGGAGGCATCGAGACGGGGGAAACCGCGCTGGAGGCCCTGGCCCGCGAGCTCGAGGAGGAGGGGCACATCCGTCTTGAAGGACCTCCTGAGCTGCAGGGGCTCTATTGGAACCGGGAGGTCAGCGGACGTGACCACGTCGCCTTCTTCGTGGTCCGGCACTACACCCAGACGCAGCCCCGCCTGCCGGATCGTGAGATCGCCGAGGCCGGTTTCTTCTCCCTCGATGCCTTGCCGGAGGAGACCACCAAGGCGACACGCCGCCGGCTCGACGAAGTGGCGGGACGGCGCCAGCCGGACGGCTTGTGGTGACAGGCTGCCCCATGCCGGCGGCATTCCCAGCGTGCCGGTTCTCGGAATGGCACAATTCGTGCCCCAAAATGGCATCCGATCGATAAATCCGGTTGTAAGGCGCCCGCTTTTGCTGTACGCGCCGGCCATGATGACGAAGAGCCTTCAGCTGCGACGACGAACCGTGGTTTCGCCCCACTCCCTTTTGCGCGCCTGAACGGTCGAACCGGCGGGCGCCCCCTGCCTGCCGGAACCATCGCAATGCCTGAAATCGCCATCGACCTCACCCCCGAGACGCCTGACGACGGCGCCGTCATCGACAAGCTGCATGAACGGGCCTTCGGTCCCGGCCGCTTCGCCCGCACGGCCTTTCGCCTGCGCGAGGGAGTGCCGCCCCATCCCAAGCTGTCCTATGTGGCGCGCATCGGTTCGATGATCGTGGGTTCGATCCGGCTGACGCCGATCCATGTCGGGGAGGCCTCGGCCCTGCTGCTCGGACCCCTGACTGTGGAGCCGGCCTTCCGGTCGCGCGGCATCGGGCTGACGCTGATGCAGGCCAGCCTGACCGAGGCCGCCAAGATCGGCCATCGGCTCGTCATCCTGGTGGGCGACGAGCCCTATTACAGCCGGGTCGGCTTCAAGCGCATCGCGCCGGGACGCGTGGTGCTGCCCGGTCCGGTCGACCCGCTTCGCCTCCTGGTGAAGGAACTGGTCGAGGGAGCCTTCGAAGGGGTCTCCGGCGCTGCGCGCGGCGGCTGATCAAGGCCGCGACTTTTCAAGACATCGCACTTGTCATGCGGTCGTGCGTACAGCTTCCTCCAGGATCGCCTGGCGTTGCGAGCTGTCACGACTGAAGCCGCCATCGATCCAGGCTTGTTCGGCGCGGGCGAGAATGCGGCCGATGCGCGGGCCGGGCTTGATGCCGAGCTGTGCGAGATCCCTGCCGCTGAAGGGAGGGGCGGGAACGCTCCAATGCTCAGGTAAAGCCAAGGCCTCGGCAAAATCAGCTTCGGCGTGATGTGCGGCCGTGACCAGCATAGCGTCGCGATAAAGCTCGGAACCGAGGCGATAGAGCCATTCCCTGGCCTTGGGAAGCGGGGGGGCGTGCCTGACGCGCTCCAGCACCAGGGCAATCGTTGTCAGGCGCTTGGCCTCGGCGTTGGAAAGACGCAGCCGCCCCGCCAGCCTTTCGGCATCATGGCGCGTGAACAGGCCGAGAGCTGCCAGCCGCCGGATCGCATCGGGTTCCGCCCCGCTCCGGGTTTCCAGGTCCGTGAGGCGTTGAAAAGCTTCGACACGGGCAATGCCTCCCAACAGAATGCCGAGAAAGCCGGCAGCGTCGATCTCGGCGAGGACCTCTGCCGCCCGTGGCGCCGTGAGCAGTTTGAGAAGCTCGGCCCTGATGCGTTCGGCCGAGAGCCGGCGCAGGCCGCCGCGCCCGCGTATCGCCGCCTCGAAACTCGCTTTGTCCAGCTGTCCCTTCCCGAAACGGGCATGAAAGCGAAAAAGGCGCAGAATGCGCAGATAATCCTCGGCGATGCGCCGATCGGCATCGCCGAGGAAACGTACCCGCCGCTCGGCGATGTCGGCGAGGCCGCTGGCATAATCGTGCAGCCGGCCGTCCGGAGAGAGCGAGAGGGCGTTGATGGTAAAGTCGCGCCGGAAGGCATCAGCCCGGAAATCGCGGCCGAAATGCACCACGGCGCGGCGGCCATCGGTCTCGATGTCCTCGCGCAACGTCGTCACTTCGAGAGGATGGCCATCGATGACCACGGTCACGGTGCCGTGCTCGATGCCGGTGGGCACCACCTTCCAGCCCTGCGCTCGGGCGCGGGCCTGGGTCTCCACGGGCAGGGCCGTGGTAGCGATGTCCCAGTCGGCGACGGGCTCGCCGAGCAGGGCGTTGCGCACGGCGCCTCCCACCACCCGCGCCTCTTCCCCGTCATGATTCAGGGCCGCGAGCAGCGTCGACAAGGGCGGCTTGTCGAGCCAGGGGAAACGCTCATCCATCCGATCAGGCATCCAAAAGCATCTTCCAGGAAAGTCGCCGGGCTTCCCAGCTGAGAAAATGCGTCAAAACAACAAGTTAGTGAAAAAATCCGATTCGGAGAATGCACTTCGCTCTATCGCGTCTCGGGCTGGATCAGCTTGCCATTTTCCATATGCGCAGGGGTATAGCCGCTTCCGGCAGGAGCTCCGCCATAGTGGGCGAAGAGCGCCAGACCGACCGCCATGCATATCACGCCCAGCGCAATCAGCCGCAGCAGCGGCATTCCCGTCCGCTCGGGGAGCCCGGGCCGCTTGCCGCGCAGCAGCACCCAGGCCCCATAGACCAGGAAGGGCAGGATGAACAGCACTGCCTCGAACAGGAAAGGCCGGAACATGAGGGCGTATCGTCAGCTATGGTTTCGGGTTTGACGGGAACGATTTGGCCGGGGAGAACCAGCCTCAGCCATAGATCCGCTCATAAAGGGTATGGATGATCCCCGCCGTCGCCCCCCAGATATAGTGCCCCTGCCAGGGAATTGCATAATATTGGCGCATGGCGCCGCGCCATTCCCGGCTTTCGGAAAGGTGATTGGCCGGATCCATCAGGAAGGCCAGCGGGCATTCGAACACGCTGTCGACTTCGGCGGGATTGAGGTGCAGCACCATGCCCGGGTCGGCCAGGGCTACCACCGGTGCGATGCGGTAGCCGGAACCCGTGAGATAGAGATCGAGATAGCCGACCGGCTTGACCAGGCTGGCCGACAGGCCGACCTCCTCCTCGGCCTCGCGCATGGCGGCTGCCAGCGCGCTTCCATCACCGGGATCGATGCGCCCGCCCGGAAACGCGATCTGGCCCGAATGGTTGCGCAGTGCGCTCGAGCGATGGGTAAGCAGCACCGTTGGCCCGCCGGGCCGGTCGATGAGGGCGATCAGCACGGCTGCCGGCTTGGCGGGCGCGGCGGGCAATTCGGCAAGCAGGCCGGGAGAGAAGCGGTGGTCGCCATGATCGGGCACGCTGTCGAGATGCAACCCCGCCGGCGGCTCGGCGGCAAGCCGGTGCCGGGCTCGTTCGAGAAAGGCCTCGAGCTCGGGGTGATGGGTCGAAGGGGGCAGGGCGGTCAGCATGTCAGGGGGCGGTGTCCGGGGGGGCGGCACCGATTTCGTCGGCAGGGGCCATGGCAAAGAAACTGCCGCCCGAGGCGACGCCGAACATGGCGACGCCGTCGATCTCCCGGACTTCGCCGAGATCGGCAAGATCGTAATACAAGGCACGGTTGACCCGCGCCCACAGGCCGGCCCGCACATGCACATAGGGCTTCAGCCCCTCGGACGCGCCGATCTCGAACCGCATGGGATGATCGGGGCCGGCCTCGGTCCAGTCGTCGACATTGGTTCGGAAGGACAGGATTTGCCCGCCAGCGCCCGTTTCCACGCGCATTTCCACGGCAACGAAAGGCACGTCGTCCACCGCGATGCCGACGCGCTCCACTGGCGTCACCAGCACATAGCGATCTTCATCGCGGCGCAGGATCGAGGCAAACAGCTTGACGAGCTCGATCCGCCCGATGGGACTCTTCATGTAGTGCCAGCTGCCATCGGCCGCGATGCGCATGTCGATATCGCCGCAGAACGGGGGGTTCCACAGGTGCACCGGGCGGGCCCCGGCATGCTTGCCGGTTTCCTTGACGGCCTTGGTCAATCCGGCCAGATCGGTCTGGACCATATTCGAGAACACTCGGTGATAAAACGGACGTGAAAACGACAGAGAAGCTCTCGCTCCTGCCTTAGTTGCTCTCTAGTATCCTGCGATACAAGGGAATCGCGCAAGCTTTCCCATTATCCAGCGCCCCTGTCCGGCGCGTTTCCTGCGAGGCATGATGACGGCCGATACCGCCACCAATCTCGACGAAGCCATCATCCGCTCGGCCGAAACCACGGCGGATCTGATCAAGCGGGCCCGCGAAGCCGTGCATGGCGTCATCTTCGGCCAGGAGGCCGTGGTCGATGGCGCCCTGATCACTTTGCTGTCGGGCGGGCACGGCCTGCTCGTCGGCGTGCCCGGGCTTGCCAAGACCAAGCTGGTCGAGACGCTCGGCGTGGTGTTGGGGCTCGATGCCAAGCGCGTGCAGTTCACGCCGGACCTGATGCCCTCGGACATACTCGGCACCGAGGTGCTCGACGCCAGCGAAAATGGCAAGCGCAGCTTCCGTTTCGTGCGCGGGCCGGTTTTCGCCCAGTTGCTGATGGCGGACGAAATCAACCGCGCCTCGCCGCGCACGCAGTCGGCCCTGCTGCAGGCGATGCAGGAATATCACATCACCGTGGCGGGCGAGCGCCATGACCTGCCCAAACCCTTCCATGTCCTGGCGACGCAGAATCCCCTCGAGCAGGAAGGCACCTATCCCCTGCCGGAAGCCCAGCTCGACCGGTTCCTGATGCAGATCGACGTTCCCTATCCGGACCGAGAGGACGAGAAGCGCATTCTGCTGTTCACCACTGGCGCCGAGGAAGCCCCGGCGCGGCCTGCCATGAGCGTGGAGGACCTTCTGGGCGCGCAACGCCTGGTCCGGCGGCTGCCGGTCGGCGAATCCGTGGTCGAAGCCATCCTTACGCTGGTGCGCTCGGCCCGTCCCGGCGAGACACCCGACCTTGCCGGGAAGATCGCCTGGGGTCCGGGCCCGCGCGCCAGCCAGGCCCTGATGCTGGCGGTGCGCGCACGTGCCCTGGTGCAGGGCCGGTTCTCTCCTTCGATCGACGATGTCATCGCGCTCGCCGAACCCGTGCTCAAGCACCGCATGGCCCTCAGCTTTGCTGCCCGAGCCGATGGCGAGAGCGTCGAGGGCGTGATCGGACGCCTCGCGCGCAAATTGGGCTGAGCGGATGGCGGTTTCCACGCGGCTGATCGACGAGCACAAGGCGGTCAGGTCCGCCGGCCTGCAGCAGGCGGCGCTCGATCTGGCCGAAGCCATGCCCAGGCTTGCCCTGGAGGCGCGCCGCGTGGCGGCGACGGCGCTGCATGGCCTGCATGGCCGGCGCCGGGCCGGGCAGGGCGAGAATTTCTGGCAGTTCCGCCATTTCGCGCCCGGAGAGGCGGCCGCCAATGTCGACTGGCGCCGCTCGGCGCGCGGCGACGAACTCTATGTGCGCGAGCACGAATGGGACGCGGCCCAGACCCTGTGGCTGTGGGTCGACCGTTCGGTCTCGATGAATCTGGCGTCCAATCTGGCGCAGACCTCCAAGCTCGAACGGGCGCTGGTGCTGTGCCTGGCTTTTGCCGATCTCCTCGTGCAGGGCGGTGAACGCGTCGGGCTGATCGGCCTGGCGCGGCCGACCTCGCAGCGGGCGATCATCGAAAAATTCGCTCTCGCCTTGATGGCGGCGGCCCCGCCCGCCGCGGCGGAGCGCGGCGGCCTGCCCGAGCGGATCGCGCTCGGGCCCCGCAGCGAGGCCATCCTGATCGGCGATTTTCTCGACGAGCCTGAAGTAACGGGCGGCACCATTGCCGCCCTGGCGGCCCGCGGTGCGCGCGGCCATCTCCTGGTCGTCGCTGATCCGATCGAGGAGACCTTCCCGTTTGCCGGCCGCACCGAACTGATCGATCCCGAGACGGGTGCGAAATTCCAGGCTCCGCGGGCTCAGGACATTCGCCAGGCCTATGAGGCCCGGCTTGCCGCCCATCGCGACGCCTTGCGGGCGATCACGCACCGTTATGGCTGGAGCATGACGCTGCACCGCACTGACAAGCCGGCCTCGCAGGCCGTGCTGGCCCTGCATCCGCTGCTGCAGCAGGGGGAGGGGATATGAGGGCGGCGACTGAGAGGCTCAATCCTCCGAGGCTTGATCGATGCTAGGTTCGCTGGCTCTCGCCTCGCCCTGGATGCTGGCGGCCCTGGCCTTGCTGCCGGCGATCTGGCTCCTGCTGCGTCTGGTGCCGCCACGGCCGCAGCGCGTCGACTTTCCACCCTTGCGCCTGCTCTACGGCTTGTTGCCGCGCGGGCGGGTGGCGGCGCGCTCGCCCTGGTGGCTGACGGCTCTGCGTCTCATCCTGGCGGCCCTGGTGATCGCCATGCTGGCCGTGCCGACGCTTCGGCCTTTCAATCAGTCCGGAGCGACGCGTGTGACGCCGCTCTTGTTCCTCGTCGACAATGGCTGGGGCTCCGCCGCGACCTGGACCAAGCGGCGGGATGTGATCCAGGCCGCGCTTGCCGCAGCCGAGCAGGATCGCCGCCCGGTCGCCCTGGCCGCCCTGGCCGAGCCGCTCACCGATCTGTCGCTCAGCCCCGCCGCAAGCCTCGGTCCGCGCCTTGCGGCGCTCGCTCCGCAGCCCTGGCAGGCCAATCGCGGCGCCTATGCGCCCGCCATCGCCTCCTTCCTGCGCGCGGCGCCGGAAGCCGAGATCGTGTGGTTCTCGGACGGCCTGGCCGGCGATGGCGACAATGGCTTTCTCTCCGCTCTGTCGGAAGCCGGCAAGCAGGGACGCGTGACGGTCTACCGCGACGATGCCCGCAGTTCCCTCGCCCTTGCCGGTGCGGCCAATGCGCCGAGCGGCATCTCGGTGCGCGTCCTGCGCATGGGCAAGCTCGACCGGGCCTTGTCCGGCACGGTCAGGGCTGTCGACCTCAAGAACCTGCCGGTCGGCCAGGCCGATTTCAGTTTCCCGGCAGGCGCCGGCGAGACGACCGCGCAACTCGACCTGCCCGTCGACATCCGCAACGATGTGGCGCGGCTGGAAATCGTCGGCGACGCCTCGGCCGGTGCGGTGCAGTTGCTCGACCGCACCTGGCGACGCCGTACGGTCGGCATCGTCTCGGGGCAGGACAAGGATGTCAGCCAGCCCTTGCTGTCGGCGAACTATTATCTCACCCGGGCGCTCGAACCCTATGCCGATGTGAGGACCGCCGAGGGGACGTCTCCGGCCGAGGCGATCGGCCGCTTTCTCGACGACAAGCTGCCGGTTCTGATGCTGGCCGATGTCGGCAATCTCGGCGATGCCGAGGTCAAGCTCTCCACCTGGATCGAGAATGGCGGCGTTCTGGTGCGCTTCGCCGGATCGCGTCTCGCGGCCGCCGAGAATACGCTGCTGCCGGTGAAGCTGCGCCAGGGCGGGCGTACCCTGGGCGGGACGCTCTCCTGGGAGAAGCCGCAAAAGCTGGGCAGCTTCGATGCCAACGGTCCCTTCGCGGGCCTTGCCTTGCCGGACGACGTCAGCGTCAAGCGCCAATTGCTCGCCGAGCCCGATATCGATCTGCCTGGCCGGACCTGGGCCGCCCTGGCGGACGGCACGCCGCTGGTCACGGCCGAGAAACGGGGCAATGGCGTCATCGTGCTCTTTCATGTGACGGCCGACACGACCTGGTCCAATCTCGTCTTGTCGGGAAGCTTCGTGGAGATGCTGCGCAAGGTGGTGGGGCTTGCCAAATCTGCGCCGGTCACGGGTGCTGTCGCAGCGCAGGCGGGCGCCGCGGCCCCGGTCTATGCGGCGCCGAGCCGGACGCTCGACGGTCTCGGAGCCTTCCAGGTTCCGCCGGCGACCGCCCAGCCCGTGCGGGCGGACCAGCCCGGCATCGGCCGCCCCGATCATCCGCCCGGCTTCTACGGGCCGCCCGACGGCCTGGTGGCCGTCAACGCATTGCCCGCCAATGCCGTGTTGAAACCCCTGGACTATACCGCCGTGAATGCGTCCCTGGCCGATTATACGGTTGCCAAGCCGATTGCCCTCGGGCCTGCCCTGCTGCTGGTTGCCCTGGCTTTGTTGCTGGCCGACGCGCTGATCGTCTTCTTCATGGCGGGCGGCTGGACGCGCCTTGCCCGCCCCGGCGTGGGGTCGGCGGCCCTCGTCGTGCTGGCGCTTTCCCTCTCCCTGTTGGCACCGCCCAATGCGCAGGCGCAGAACCGTCCCTTCGATGCTGCATTGAAGACGCGCCTTGCCTATATCGTCACCGGCGACAAGGAAACCGACGACACCAGCCTCGCCGGCCTCAAGGGCCTGACCGCCTATATCGCCGAACGCACGGCGCTGGAGCCGGGACCGCCCGATGGCATCGATCCCGCCAAGGACGAACTCGCCTTCTATCCGCTGATCTACTGGCCGATCGTGCCCGGCAAGGAACCCCCGCCCCCGGCGGTGATGGCGCGCATCGACGCGTTCATGAAGTCGGGCGGCACCATCATTTTCGATACGCGCGATGCCCTACAGCAGGATGCCGGCGGGGCTGCCACGCCGGCCGGCGAAACGCTCAAGCGCCTGCTCTCCGGGCTCGACATCCCCGAGCTCGAACAGATTCCAGCCAAGCACGTGCTGACCAAAACCTTCTACCTGCTCGACAAGTTCGTCGGGCGCTATGACAATGGCGAGACCTGGGTGCAGGCCACCGCGCCGACATCCGAGGACAGCGACAAGCCCGTCCTGGGGGGAGACGGCGTATCGCCCTTGATCATCACCTCCAACGATCTGGCCGCGGCCTGGGCCGTCGATGCCCAGATGAATCCGCTCTTTCCGGTTTCCACGGGGCTGGAGCGCCAGCGTGAGCTGGCCTATCGCGCCGGCGTCAACATGGTGATGTATGCCCTGACCGGTAACTACAAAGCTGATCAGGTGCATGTGCAGGATCTCCTGGAGAGGCTCGGACGCTGATGAGCGATTTCTCCCTGCAGTTCCTGCCGCTGCTGTCATGGCCGGTCGTCATCGGGGTGGCCGTGCTGGCGGCTGCTGTCGCGGCGCTGTGCCTGCTGGCGCGCCTGCGCGGGGCCTGGCTTCGCACGCTGGTGTTGGGCCTGTTCGTCCTCTCTCTCACAGGCCCCATCCTGACGCGTGAGCAGCGCGCGGTGCTGCCCAATGTGGTGGCCCTGGTGGTCGACCGTTCCGCCTCCCAGTCGCTGGACGAGAGGACGCGGCAGACGGACGCGGCGCGCGACGAACTGAGCCGGCAGATCAAGGCGCTGGGCAATACCGAGTTGCGCGTGGTCGAAGCGGGCGGCGGCGTCAAATCCGGTGCCGACGGCACCCAGCTCTTTGCCCCCTTGGCGACGGCCTTGTCCGACGTGCCGCCGGATCGCGTCGGTGGCGCCATCCTGCTGACGGACGGCGTGGTCCATGATGTGCCGGCACGCGCGGCCGCGCTCGGTTTCAAGGCGCCGCTCCATGCCTTGATCACCGGCCGGGAGGACGAACGCGACCGCCAGATCAGCCTGGTCGAGGCGCCGCGCTTCGGGCTGGTGAAGCAGGCCACCACCATCCGCTTCCGCGTCGTCGATCGCGGTCCGAACATGCCCTCGACGGCGGGCGTGATCCTGCGCCGCGATGGCGAAGAGATTGCACGGACCACCGTGCCGGTCGGCGAATTGTCCTCGCTGCAGGTGCCGATCGAACATGCCGGCGTGAATGTGGTCGAACTCGAAGCCGAGACCGTGCCGGGTGAACTCTCGTCGGTGAACAACAGGGCCGTGCTGCAGATCGAGGGCATTCGCGAGAAGATGCGTGTCCTGCTGGTCTCGGGCGAACCCAATGCGGGCGAGCGCACCTGGCGCAACCTGCTCAAGGCCGACGCCAATGTCGAGCTCGTGCATTTCACCATTCTCCGGCCGCCGCAGAAGGGCGACGGCACCCCGATCAACGAACTCTCCCTGATCCAGTTTCCGACCCATCGTTTGTTCGACGAGGAGATCAACCGCTTCGACCTGATCATCTTCGACCGCTATGCGCAGGAAGGCCTGCTGCCGGCCGCCTATTTCGACAATATGACGGAGTTCGTGCGCAATGGCGGCGCCATCCTGCTCGCATCGGGCGCCGATTACGCCTCCGAGAACAGCCTGTGGGGCACAGGCCTTGCCGAGATCCTACCGGCCTCGCCTTCGGGCAACGTGCTCTATCAGCCCTATCGGCCTGAGATCAGCCCGCTCGGCAAACGCCATCCGGTGACGCGCGACCTGCCGGGCGGCAACGTCAATCCACCGGCCTGGGGCCAGTGGTTCACCACGGTGGAGACCAAGCTGCGCGAAGGCAGCGCCGTGATGACCGGCGCCCGCGGCGATCCGCTTCTCGTGCTGGCCCATCAGGGCAAGGGGCGGGTGGCCCTGCTGCTGTCCGACCACGCCTGGCTGTGGGCGCGCGGCTATGAGGGCGGCGGGCCCCATGTCGACCTGCTGCGGCGCCTGTCGCATTGGCTTTTGAAGGAGCCCGATCTCGATGAGGAGGCTCTGCGCGCACGGGCCGTCGGCCGCGACATCACGGTGGAGCGCCAGACCATGGCGGAGACGGCGGCGCCCGTCGAACTGACCGGCCCGAATGGCGAAAAGGTCCGGCTCGCCCTCAAGCCGGAGAAGCCCGGCCTGTGGAGCGCGGTCTATTCCACCGACGTGATGGGGCTGTGGCGGGCAGAGGATGGCGCCTTGCAGGCGATCACCAATGTCGGCCCCGCCAACCCGCGGGAATTCCAGGACCTGCTCTCCACGCCGGATCGGCTGAAGGGCATCGCCGGCGAGACCGGCGGCAGCGTGGAGCGCCTCGCCACTGCGTCCGGCCTGTCGATACCGGCGGTTCGCGCGGTCGGCGCCGGCTCCGCCTATGGCGGCAGCGGCTGGATCGGCCTCAAGCGCAGCGAAGCGTCGGTCGTGCAGGGCATCGACACCATCCCGCTCTTCGCGGGCCTGCTGGGCCTTGCCTTGCTGCTTGGCGGCGTCACCCTGCTCTGGGCTCGCGAGGGCCGGTAGCTTTCTGAAGCGGAATGTGTTTCCGCAAACAGGTCCCCTTGACCCCTCATCCCCCTGCCGGGACCTTCTCCCTTTGCAGGAGAAGGTCCCGGCAGGGGGATGAGGGGAGCTTGAGTCTTACCCTTGCGATTCGACTCTTGAGCCGGGAGGCCCTAAATTGCAGATGCAGGTTTCCGACCGGGCCTGCCTCAACGGAATGGGCCGAGGATACGAGAATGCGTAGCGACGAGATCCGGCCAAGAACGCTGGCCAAGCGCCATGCAGACCGACGGTCGCAGACGTCGCTGGGGTTCCGGCGCGAGAGCTTTACTTTGCCGCGTGAGGAAGCACGTGCCAAGGCGCGCGATCTGTTTACCCGCTATCCCAAGGCGGCCTATATGACAGAGATCGAATACTGGGAAGAACTGCCGGACGGACAGATCTTCGTCACCATGCGCCATTTGCCGACGGCCGACTGAGACGGGCGGTTTTCGCAGGTTGGGCCAATTGACCTTCGTCGACATCGCTGGCAGGGTGACATCATGTTCAGATTCATTCGATCGCACTCGCGGCTGATCTCGTCCGACCCCCCGGGGCCGCGTTGCAGTCGCATGCGCTGAACTCTCTCCGCCATCGCGTTTCAACCAGGGCCCCGCCATCCGGCAGGGCCTTTTCGTTTGCTCCTGCCGCTGCGCGTCGCCAGCATCAGGAGGCAACATTGCTGGACATCGCTTTCATTCGTAACAACGCCGCTGCCGTCGCCGAAGCGGCCCGGGTCAAGGGCATGAGGGTGGATCTGGATCGGATCCTTGCCCTTGATGCCGCCTTGCGTCGCGACAAGACACGGCTCGAGGCCCTAAGGGCGGAGCGAAATCGGATCACGGCCCAGTTCTCCGGCGGCTCTGCGTCTTTGCGCATGGCTGGTGCCGAACGTTCCAGGGCGATCGCGGGCGAGCTTTCCGCCCTTCAGGCACATGCCGGCGAGACGGAACAGGTTCTGCGTGATCTCCTGATGGCGGTTCCTAACCTGCCATGGCGAGGGGCGCCGGTCGGGCCGGACGAGAAAAGCAATCGGGTGGTGCGTACCGTCGGTGATCGGCCCGACTTCGCCTTCGCGCCGCTCGATCACGTCGCCATCGCCGAGAGGCATGGCTGGATCAATCAAGCTCGGATTGCTCGAATTGCTGGGGCTCGCAGTTACGTGTTGAAGGGGCGCCTGGCTTTGCTGGAGCAAGCGCTGCTGTTCGACACGTCCCGCCGCCTCGCCCGCGAGGGATTCCAGCCTATCTCCGTTCCGGCCCTGGTTCGCGGAGAAGCCTTCGTCAATACCGGCCATTTTCCTTTCGCCAGGGAAGATACCTTTGAGCTTCCGCGCGACGGCCTATATCTCGCAGGTACGGCCGAGATCGCGCTGACTGGCCTGCATGGCGGCGAGATCATCGAGGAGCGCGATCTTCCCTTGCTCTATGCGGGCCTTTCTCCCTGCTTCCGTCGCGAAGCCGGCAGCGGCGGACGCGACGTGCGCGGTCTGCTCAGGGTCCACCAGTTTTATAAGGTGGAGCAATATGTGATCTGCCGCGACGATCCCGAGGAATCCGCCTATTGGCATGCCCGGCTGCTCGCCAATGCCGAGACCATCCTGCAGGCGCTGGGCCTGCCCTATCAGGTCGTCGAATGCTCTACGGGGGACATGGGCCCCGGCAAGGTGCGGATGAATGATATCGAGACCTGGGTGCCGAGCCTCGGGCGCTACAGGGAAACCCATAGCTGCTCCAGCCTGCATGAATGGCAGGCTAGGCGAGCCAACATCCGCTGGCGGGATCGGCTAGGGCAGGTTCGATTCTGCCACACGCTGAACAACACCGCCATCGCGACGCCACGCATCCTGGTGCCCTTGATCGAGAATCACCAGACGCCACAGGGACAGGTCCGAGTACCTGCCTTCCTGCGTACCTATCTCGACGGGGAGGAATTGCTGTGACGAGGATCAGCCCGGCCGGCATGGACTGGATTACAGCCTGTCCAGCAAGTCGGGCAGCTCCGCCAGGAAGGCGTCGCGTGCCTGCAGTCCGGCCCTCGGATTGCTCCTGCCGTCCATCTGCACCTGGCGGACGAAAGCAATATTGCGGCCGTCCCTGTTGGCCCAGCCCACGAACCAGCCATAGGCATGATCCAAGTCGAGCTTGCCGTCGGAACGCCGGGGCGCGCCCGAGCCGGTCTTGCCGTGAATTTCCCAGCCATTGGGCAGGGGCGCCAGCACCAGGATGCGGGCGGTCATGTCGTAGGCGTGATTCGAAACCGGCAATTGGTGACGCACCATCCGCTCCAGGAAGTCGAGTTGCTGGAGCGGCGTGATCTTGAGGGACGAGCTCAGCCAGGCCTGGGTGAGGCCGTTCTGCTTGCCCGGATCGCCCGAGACGTCCCGATTGCCGTAATCGAATTCAGCGACGTAGCGCTTGAAACGCAGCTTGCCGAGGCTGCGGGTGATCTGCTGCGAATACCAGACCACCGAATTCTTTATCCAGCTCGCCGGATCGGTGGTGGTGCGCCATTCCGGCAGCCAGTCGGCATAGCCTTCGCGAAAAGGTAGGGCAGGCACATGTTCGTTCTTCAGCAGGCCCGAATCGTAACCCATCAGGCTGATGGCGATCTTGAAGGTCGAAGCCGGCGTGATCGGCTTGTCGCAGCTCCCTTCCTGCCTGAGCAGCTTGCCGGTCGCGACGTCGGCCAGCAGCGTGCAGGCGCTGGCGACGGGTGCCCCCGACGGCTGGGCCAAGGCGCCGCCGCCTCCAGCCGATATCGTCGAGAAGACAGCGGTGGCAAGAGCCACCAGAGCGGTCGTCGGGCGGGGCATGCGGCAGGGTCTCCGAGGGGCGACACGCATCTGTCAGAGACATTGTGGCCCGATCTTGTCGATGGCAGCAACGGGCCGCATCGCGCCTGGAGACGAAGTGCGATTCGAAGTGATTCCGTCAAATCGCAAAACGCTTTTGCTGAAGGACAGGCTGCGGGCCTATCCCCCTGCAGCCCGATGATAGGAAGAGGGCAGGCCCTGGCAGGTCAGGGCCATTTCACAGTGGGGGGCATCGAGGACAGGATCGAAGCGACATTGCCGCCGGTCTTGAGGCCGAACAGCGTGCCACGGTCATGGAGCAGGTTGAATTCGACGTAACGTCCGCGGCGCACCAACTGCTCTTCGCGCTCGGCTTCCGTCCAGGGCTTTTCGAAATTGCGCGTCACGATCTCGGGATAGATGGCGGCGAAGGCGCTGCCGACTGTCTGGGTGAAGGAGAAATCGGCCTGCCAGTCGCCGCTGGCCAGCCCATCATAGAAAATGCCGCCGATGCCGCGCGGTTCGTTGCGATGCTTGAGAAAGAAATAGTCGTCACACCATTTCTTGTAGCGATCATAGTCGGCGACCGCGTGTGCCTCGCAGGCCCGGCGCATGGCCTCATGAAAATCGCGGCTGTCCGGGTCTTCCTGCGTGCGGCGCCTGTCGAGCATCGGCGTCAGGTCGGCGCCGCCGCCGAACCAGGCCTTGGTGGTCACCACGAAACGGGTATTCATGTGCACGGTGGGCACGTGAGGGTTCCAGGGGTGGGCGATCAGGGAGATGCCGGAGGCCCAGAAGCGCGGATCTTCGGCGGCGCCCGGAATGTCGGTGCGAAATTCGGGCGAGAACTCGCCGTGGACGGTCGAACAATGCACGCCCACCTTCTCGAAAACCCTGCCATGCATCATCGCCATCACGCCGCCGCCGCCGGGGCGGCCGGTGTGGTCGGTGCGTTGCCAGGGGGTTCGCTTGAAGCGTCCCGCGGCAGTACCGGCCGGAAGATCGGGCTGGGCCTGAGCCTGGGGCAGCGTGTCCTCGAGTGTCTCGAAGGCGGCGCAGATCTGATCGCGCAGGAGCTCGAACCAGGCACGGGCCTCGGCCTGACGGGGGGCGATCTCGGGGGAAAGGGGGGCGGAACCGGGCTTTGTCATGCTGCCTCTATAGTCCGTTTCCACCGGCAGGCAATTGCGCAGGATCAATGAAAGCCCGCAGGAAGCCGGTGTTCGATCAAGGAGAATCTGCCGTGGACGGGAAGCCATCCGTCTGGCGCAGGGCCTCGCCCAGCACCATGGCGGCGGCAACGGCCACGTTCAGCGAGCGCAGCCCCGGACGCATCGGCACGAACACCCGCGCATCGGCCGCGGCATGAACCGCATCGGGTACGCCCGCTGATTCCCTGCCGACCATGAGGATGTCGTCGGGCTGAAAGGCATGGCCGCTCAGGGACACCGCGCCCTTGGTCGTCAGCAGCACCAGGCGTTGTCCGCTCGCGGCCCGCCATGCCTCGAAAGCCGGGAAGGAAACATGGCGGTCGATGGTGAGATGGTCGAGATAATCCATGCCCGCGCGGCGGAACGCCCGGTCCGACACGGGAAAGGCGGCCGGCTCGATGATGGCGGCCTTCACGCCGAGGCAGGCGCATAGGCGCAGCATCGTGCCGGCGTTCTGGGGGATGTCGGGCTGAAACAAGGCGAGGGTGAGCGGCATGGGCGATCGGCAGAGCAGGAACGGAAGCGTTCTTCATAGGGTACGCTGCCGGCATCGGGGATAGAGAATCTGCATTTATGGCGTTGATGTCATGCGACATAGCGCCATTTGCGGGCTGCACGATCTAGACAACTTCGCAACAGAGTGGCATGAGCCCCTTGATAAGGTTTGCCCCAGTTTCGCCGCGATCCGGTTTGGCGCGGCTGGGGTGGCCGAGATTTGGCAGAGTATGGATGGTGCGGGGCTGATACGTCCGGTTCCTCCATCATCCCGGCGGCGGCCGGGATGCGACGTATGAGAAGGATCGATCCGTGGCAGTCACGAACGAACACGCCGCAGAGCCCACTCGTCGCGATTTCATTTACATTGCCACCGGCGCGGTCGGTGCTGTGGGTGTCGCTGGCGCAGCTTGGCCTTTCATCAGCCAGATGAATCCGGACAAGGCGACCATCGCGGCGGGCGTGCCGGTCGAGGTCGACCTGACGCCGATTCCCGAGGGGCAGTCTGTGAAGATCTTCTGGCGCGGCAAGCCGATCTTCATTCGTCACCGCACCAAGGCCGAAATCGCGGCGGCCGAGGACGTCAAGCTGACCGACCTGAAGGATCCCCAGGCCGATGCGGACCGGGTCAAGAAGGACCAGGCGCAATGGCTGGTCGTGGTGGGCATCTGCACGCATCTGGGCTGCATCCCGCTGGTCAACGAGGGCTCCTATCACGGCTGGTTCTGCCCCTGCCATGGTTCGGTCTACGACACCTCGGGACGCATCCGTCAGGGTCCGGCTCCGCTCAACCTGGAAGTTCCGCCCTATAATTTCGAGAGCCCGACCAAGATCATGATCGGCGCCGAATCGAACGCACAAGCTTAAGGTCACAATTCATGAGCGGAACCTCGACCTGGACTCCGAAATCCAGCCTTGGACGGTGGTTCGAGAGCCGCCTGCCGATCGGCGGGCTCGTCCACTCCTCGTTCATCGCCTATCCCACGCCGCGCAACCTCAACTATATGTGGACCTTCGGCGCCATCCTGTCCTTCATGCTGGGTGCGCAGATCCTCACGGGTGTGGTGCTGGCGATGCACTACGTCTCCGATTCGAGCCTGGCCTTCACCTCGGTGGATCTGATCCGTCGCGACGTGAACTGGGGCTGGCTGATTCAGAAGCTGCACGCCAATGGCGCCTCGATGTTCTTCATCGCCGTTTATCTCCACATCGCACGCGGCATGTATTACGGCTCCTATAAGGGCCCCCGCGAAGTGCTGTGGCTGCTCGGCGTCGTCATCTTCTTGCTGATGATGGCGACCGGTTTCATGGGCTATGTGCTGCCCTGGGGCCAGATGTCGGGCTGGGGCGCTACCGTCATCACCAACCTGTTCTCCGCCATCCCCGTGTTCGGCAAGTCGATCGTGACCTGGCTGTGGGGCGGCTATGCGGTGGGCAACCCGACCCTGAACCGCTTCTTCTCGCTGCACTACCTGCTGCCCTTCATGATCGCGGGCGTCGTCGTGCTTCACATCTGGGCGCTGCATGTGGTCGGCCAGAACAATCCGGCCGGCGTCGACATCAAGACCCCGAAGGATTCGGTGCCCTTCACGCCGCATGCGACGCTGAAGGACGCCTTCGGCATCGCCTGCTTCCTGATCTTCTTCATGTATTTCGTGTTCTACATGCCGGATTATCTGGGTGATCCGGAGAACTACATCACCTTCGATCCCGGCAAGACGCCCGCGCATATCGTGCCCGAATGGTACTTCCTGCCCTTCTACGCGATCCTGCGTTCCATTCCGGACAAGCTGCTGGGCGTCATCATGATGTTCGCTGCGATCGTCATGCTGGCGCTGCTGCCTTGGCTCGACACGTCGAAGGTGCGCTCGGCGGTCTATCGCCCGGTGTTCCGCTGGGTGTTCTTCGTCTTCGTGGCGATCTGCATCGGTCTCGGCTGGATCGGCTCGCAGCCGCCGGAAGGCTCGAAGGTGGTGATCGGCCAGATCCTGACCGCGCTGTATTTCGCCTACTTCCTCATCGCCTTGCCGTTGCTGGGGTTGTTTGAGCAGACCAAGCCGGTTCCCGCTTCGATCGCCGATGCCATTCTGGCGAAATCGGGCGGCATCCCCCTGCCGGCCGCAAACACCGCCGAATCGCAAAGCAAGGGTTGAGGGGCGAACGAGATGATTGAGATGTTCAAACCTTCACGCATGGCCGGCCTGGCGGTCGCCCTCGCCACCCTGTTCGGGGCTGCCGGTCTCTCCCAGCCCGCCTGGGCGGAGGGGGGCGAGCAGCCGACCCGCCAGCAGTGGAGCTTCGCCGGCCCGTTCGGCCGGTATGACCAGGGCCAGCTGCAGCGCGGCTTCAAGGTCTATCGCGAGGTCTGCTCGGCCTGCCATAGCCTGCACCGCGTTGCCTTCCGCACCCTGTCCGATCCCGGTGGCCCGGGCTTCACCGAGGGACAGGTGAAGGCCCTGGCGGCCGAATACACCGTCATGGACGTGCCCAACGACAAGGGCGAGGTGCTGGAGCGCAAGGGACGTCCGGCGGATTACTTCCCGCTGGTCTATCCCAACGATCAGGCCGCCGCCGTCGCCAACAATGGCGCGGTGCCGCCGGACATGTCGCTGCTCGCCAAGGCGCGCGGCGTGAAGTCCGGCTTCCCCGGCTTCATCTTCGACATCTTCACCCAGTACCAGGAGCAGGGGCCGGATTACATCCACGCCCTGATCACCGATGGTTATCTGAAGGATGACGAGAAGCCCCCCGAGGGCGTCACCATTCCGCCGAACGGGCATTACAACAAGATCTTCGGTGGCTCGATCGGCATGGCCAAACCCCTGGCCGATGGCCAGGTGGAATATACCGATGGTACGCCGCAGACGGTCGACCAGTACACGCGCGACGTCGCCGCCTTCCTGGCCTGGGCGGCCGATCCTTCGCTGGAGAAGCGCAAGCAGACCGGCTTCGTGGTCATCATCTTCCTGATCGTGCTGGCCAGCCTGCTCTACTACACCAAGAAGAAGATCTGGGCCGACGCCCATTGAGGCTTCGTCCGATCGCTGATTGAGCAAAGCCGGGGATCATCGATCTCCGGCTTTTGCACGCCGCCTTTCATGTAATACCGGCGGTCGCGATGTTTGACTCTCGCGTCATTGCGAGCGTAGCGAAGCAGTGACGGGCCTGGTCGGTCAAGCTGCAATACCGTTGGTGTAAGGTGGTCTTAGCCTCGCTGCCCGGCCTCGTTTCCTGGTCCTGGCCTCGACTCTTGGCGCCGGGCATGGTCTTTTTCGGCATCAAATCCGCGCAGGGCAGATCATGACCGCCACGACAGAACTTTCCGGCTCGACCGCCCGCATCCTCAAGGATGCGATCCGTACCATTCCCGACTACCCCAAGCCGGGGGTGGCGTTTCGCGACATCACCACCTTGTTGGGCGATGCCTGGGCTTTCCGGCGGGCCGTGGACGAACTGGTGCAGCCTTGGGCGGGGGCCAAGATCGACAAGGTTGCCGGGATCGAGGCGCGTGGCTTCATTTTGGGAGGCGCGCTTGCCCATCAGCTTTCCTCCGGCTTCGTGCCGGTGCGCAAGAAGGGCAAGCTGCCGCATGAGACCGTGCGCATCGCCTATTCGCTGGAGTATGGCCTCGACGAGATGGAGGTCCACAAGGATGCGGTGAAGCCGGGCGAGCGGGTCATCCTGGTCGACGACCTCATTGCCACAGGCGGTACCGCGGAAGCCGCGGTCAGGTTGTTGCGCGAGATCGGCGCCGACGTCCTGGCGGCGGTCTTCATCATCGACCTGCCCGAGTTGAAGGGGGCCGACAAGATCCGGGCGCTCGGCGTACCTGTGCACACGCTGGTGTCCTTCGAAGGCCATTGAGGCTTGGGGCGGCTCTCCGGGGCCGCCTGTCCATCCGGCGGGCGTGGCGTTTGCGGGCTGGTCCGAAGACAAACCCCCGTGTTGCTTGCTTTTCGGCCACGATGCGTCTAAGAGAACCCCGTTCCGCGACCAGACACCCCTGGAGGCAATGCGGAACGAACGAACCGGCCGCGCCTGCGGCCTTTTTCTTTGAACAACCCTGGGAATATACAATGTCCGTGAAGCAGATTTCCGCCACGGCTCGCACGCAAGTGGGCAAGGGGGCCGCGCGTGCCGTTCGTCGTGAAGGCAAAGTGCCGGCCGTGATCTACGGTGCCGGCAAGCCCCCCGTTTCCATCGCGCTCGATGCCAAGGAAGCCAACAAGCTGGTCTATGCCGGCCACTTCCTCACCACCGTGTTCGAGATCGAGGTTGATGGCAGCAAGACCCGCGCCATTCCGCGCGACTATGCTCTCGACCCGGTCAAGGACACCGTCGAGCATGTCGACTTCCTGCGCGTCGATGTCGGCTCGCGTCTGCGCGTCGATATTCCCGTGCATGCCGTCAACGCTTCGACTTCCGTGGGCGTGAAGCGCGGCGGTGCCGTCAACATCGTGACGCACTCCCTCTCGGTTCTGGCTCCCGCCGACAAGATCCCCGATTCGATCGATGTCGACGTGGCCGCTCTCGATATCAATGATTCGGTCCATGTCTCGCAGATCAAGCTGCCGGAAGGCGTTTCCTACGCCGGGCAGGACGATGCGACGCTGGTCTCGATCGTGCCGCCGGTCGGCGAAGAGGCTGCTCCCGCCGCCGAGGCGGCTGCCGAGCCCGCCGACGCTGCCAAGAAGTAATCCGGCTGCATATTCCATTGCTGCGATGGCCGGGCTTGTCCCGGCCATTCGTGCTTTCATAGCGTTTGGCGATTTGATGGAGTCACCAAGAATCGCAAAGACGCGTTCGAACGAGGAGCTGGAGCAAAACAGCGTTTTCGCTTAAAGGCGCTTTGCTCCAGAGACGATCATGCGTCTGTTCGTCGGGCTCGGTAACCCGGGCGCCAAATATGCCGCCAACCGGCACAATATCGGCTTTCTCGCCATCGATGAGATCGCGCGGCGCCATCGCTTCGCGCCCTGGCGGTCGCGCTTTCAGGGCCAGATCAGCGAGGGCAGCGTCGGTGGCGAGCGGGTCATGCTGCTCAAGCCCCAGACCTACATGAACGAAAGCGGGCAGTCGGTCGGCGAGGCCATGCGCTTCTTCAAGATCGGCCTTGCGGACCTCACTGTCTTCCACGACGAGCTGGACCTGGCACCTGCCAAACTCAGGGTGAAGGTCGGCGGCGGCAATGCCGGCCATAACGGCCTGAGATCGATCACCGCCCATTGCGGCAACGACTATCGCCGCGCCCGCCTCGGTATCGGTCATCCCGGTGACAAGGCGCTGGTGCATCACTTCGTGCTCAGCGACTTTGCCAAGGCGGAATGGCCCTGGGTCGAAGATCTGTGCACGGCCTGCGCCGATGCGGCCCCGCTTCTGGCGGGTGGCGAGGATGCGAGCTTCCAGAACAAGGTCCATTTGTTCATGGAGGCGAGGGGCCACGGTGCGGCCAAGCTGGCGGGAGCGTGAGCGGCAGGAGCTATTGGGTGTGCCGATCTCCAGATCGGCATGATCAGCGCGAGGGATGCCGATCTGGAGATCGGCACACCAACTGTGCTGACCATTGACGTTGCGCTGCTTCCTATCTACCCAGCACCCTAACGGATTTCGTCGGCGGCACGAGCGCGCCGGCTACAAGATGAACGAGCGATCACCATGGGTTTCAAATGCGGAATCGTCGGCCTGCCCAATGTCGGCAAGTCGACCCTGTTCAATGCGCTGACGCAGACCGCGGCAGCGCAGGCGGCCAACTATCCCTTCTGCACCATCGAGCCCAATGTCGGCGACGTGGCGGTGCCCGACGAACGCCTGGAGAAGCTCGCCGCCATCGCAAAATCCGGCACGATCATTCCCACCCGCCTGACCTTCGTGGACATCGCCGGCCTGGTGCGGGGCGCCTCCAAGGGCGAGGGTCTCGGCAACCAGTTTCTCGGCAATATCCGTGAATGCGACGCGATTGCCCATGTGGTGCGCTGCTTCGAGGATGGCGACGTCACCCATGTCGAAGGCAAGATCGACCCGGTGGCCGACATCGAGACCATCGAGACCGAGCTGATGATCGCCGATCTCGACAGTCTGGAGCGCCGCGTGGTGGCGCTGGAGAAGAAAGCGCGCGGGGGCGACAAGGAAGCCAAGGAAAGCCTCGACCTGATCAATCGGGCCCTGGTGCTGCTGCGCGAAGGCAAGCCTGCCCGTCTGGTCGAGGTCAAGCCGGAGGAGCGGCGCGCTTTCGACATGCTGCAGCTCCTCACCGCCAAGCCGGTGCTCTATGTCTGCAATGTCGAAGAGGCCTCGGCCGACAAGGGCAATGGCCTGTCCGACAAGGTGAGGGCCCGCGCTGCCGAGGAGGGCGCCAAGGCCGTGGTGGTCTCCGCCAAGATCGAGAGCGAGATCGCCATCCTCCCGCCCGAGGAGCAGAAGGACTATCTCGACGCCATCGGCCTGAGCGAGCCCGGCCTCAACCGGGTCATCCGCACCGGCTATGAGCTGCTCGACCTCGTCACCTATTTCACGGTGGGCCCCAAGGAGGCCCGGGCCTGGACCATCACCAAGGGCATGCGCGCCCCGCAGGCCGCCGGCGTGATCCATTCCGATTTCGAGAAAGGTTTCATCCGTTCCGAAACCATCGCCTATGCCGACTATGTCGCTCTCAACGGCGAAGCGGGTGCCAAGGAAGCCGGCAAGTTCCGCCTGGAAGGCAAGGATTATGTGGTCGCCGACGGCGATGTTCTGCATTTCCGCTTTGCGACTTGAGTGCAAATAAATCGCGCTCAATCCGAAGATCTTGAAAAGATCTTTGTTTGTCTGTGATCCGGCATAATTTAGTATTGTGACATGCCAATTGGCGGTTCTTGATTGAATGTTGCCGATTGACAGAAGAAAATCGATTTATCTGTGCTATGATGGCGTGAGTGTTCGTTCGTGACAGGGGCGGGGGCCATGCAATCCAACGAGCCGCCACGCAAGACGCCGGGCGAGCGGGCCACCATTCATGACGTTGCCCGGCTCGCCAATGTTTCGCCCGCCACCGTTTCCAAAGTGCTGCGCGGCCTCGGCGCAGTGAAGGCCGAGAGCGTGGCGCGCATCCATGCCGCGGTGCGGGAGCTCGGTTTTCGGGTCGACCCGCTGGCGGCCAATCTGCGCCGCTCGCGCCGCTCGATCGTCGGCCTGATCGTTCCGGACTTCCGCAATCCGTTCTTTGGCTCGATGGTGGCCCATTTCGAGCGCCTGGCGGAGGGCAGCGGCTATCGTCTGGTGACCGTTTCGAGCGCCGAGAAGACCGAGCGGGAGGCCGCCCAGACCGAGGCACTGCTCGACTGGCGGGTCGCCGGCATGATCGTCGTGCCAACGGATGGGCGTCCGGCTGCCGAAGCTTCCTTGCTCGATCAGAAGGTTGCCACGGTCCTGCTCGACCGTGTTCCCGACGAGACCGGCTTCGATCGCGTCAGCGTCAACAATGTCGAGGCCAGCGCAGCCGTCATCCGAGAGCTCGTGGCCCGCGGGCACCGGCGTATCATGCTCGGCCCTTCTTCGCTGGACCTCACCAATATGCGCGATCGCGTCAACGGCGCGGTGGCCGCGGCGCAGCAGGCCGGCATCGCCGACGATATCGAAGTCCTGCTGTGCGGCCCCGATGTCCCCTCGGCCCTGGAAGCGATGGCTTCGCGCTTCGATCGGGGTGGGCTGCCGACGGCCATCTTCACGCTTTACAGCCCAGCCACGCTCGCGGCGTTGCGGGAGGTCGAGAGGCGGGGCCTCGTCATGCCTCGCGACCTGTCGATTGTCGGGTTCGACGACATCGAGTGGATGCAGGTGACGCACCCGCCGATCGCCGCAGTGATACAGCCGGTGCAGGCGATCGCCGAGGTGGCCTGGGCCCAGCTCATGCAGCGCCTTGCCGAACCCGGCGGGCCGCCCCGAACGGTCGAGGTGCCCTGTGAGCTCGATTTGCGGGGCTCGGTAGCCGGTCCGCGTGCCTGATCGAACGATCCGACGATCGATCTATTCCGCCGCCTGCGCCAGTCCGGAGAGTTCGGCCTGCAGATGGGCGATCAGCCTGTTTGTTGCCGCTTCCACCGGGCCGTCATTGCTGATGATGAGGTCGGGGGCGAGGGTGTCCTCGCGATCGATCTTGCGGGCCAGGCGGGCGCGGATCATCTCTTCGCTCTCCCGGCCGCGGGCGGCCAGGCGCTGAGCGATGATCTCGGCCGGCGCGGTGACCAGCACCACGCTGAGGCCGGCGAAGCGCTGGCGCGCTTCCGGCAGGCTGGAGCGGGAGAGGTTGCACACGGCGTGGCGTCCTTCCTCGGTTGCGCGCCGTACCTCGAGGGGCAGGGCATAGCTCAGGCCATGCGCGCGCCAGGAGAGTGAGAACCCTCCCTCGGCTTCCAGTTCGGCAAAACGCTGCTCGCTGAGCGTCTCGTGGTCTTCCGCCGAATTGACTTCCCGCGTGATGATGCGGCGCGGGAAGATCAGGCCGGGATGGCCGCTGAAATGGAGACGGGCTGCGTCGATCAGGGTGTCCTTGCCCGCTCCGCTCGGCCCGACGATGGCGATCAGCTTGCCGAGGCGCGGTTTGGGCTGGATCAGGGCGGGCTCGTCGGTCATGCCGCGATCCTGCCCTCGCTCCAGACACGGCGGATGATCGGCGTGGCGCCGGACCCCGAGGTGACCTGGGTCACGCGCACCAGATCGGCCCGCCGCCCCGTTTCCAGGCGGCCGCGATCGTTGAGGCCCGTGGCGCGGGCCGGGGTGTCGCTCACCATGCGCACGGCCGCCGGCAGATCGATCGATGGCACCCGCTCGGGCAGTTGGAAAGCAGCGAGCAGCAGGCTGGCAGGCACGTAATCGGAGGAAAGAATGTCGAGCACGCCCTCGCCGGCGAGGTCGGCCGCCGCGATGTTGCCGGAGTGGGAGCCGCCGCGCACGACGTTAGGCGCGCCCATCATCACGCTGATGCCGGCCGCGTGCGAGGCGAGGGCGGCTTCGAGCGTGGTGGGGAATTCGGCGATGGCGACGCCGTCCGCCACCGCTTCCTCCACATGGCCGGCGGTGGCATCGTCATGGCTGGCGAGCACGATGCCGTGTTCGCGCGCCAGCGCCACCAGGTTCGTGCGGCTGTGAACCGCGAAGCGAGCATGCCTGTCGAGCTTGGCCTTGATGTAGCTTTCGACATCGGTTTCCCCGCGCACGCGGCGCGGGAAATAGAAGTTCATCCAGGTGTCGAGATCGCGGAACTGGCGCTGGCCGGGGGTATGATCCATCAGCGAAGCCAGGTGCACGGGATAGAGTTCCCGGAAGGCCTGGAAGGCCGTGAGAACGTCGGGCGTGGCGAGTTCGCAGCGTATATGGGTGCGGTGCTCGACGCGCAGATGGCCATGCTGGCGTGCCTCTTCGAGGGCGCCCGCCAGAGCCGTGCCCTCCTTGGAAATGGTGCCTTCTTCCGTTTCGGATCCGAGGCGGATGGAGTCGAACACGGTCGTGATACCCGCCGCCGCGATTTGCGCGTCATAGGCCATCACCGCGCTGAGGGCATGCCAGCGCACCGAGGGGCGCGGCGAGTAATGGGCTTCCAGGTGGTCGGTATGAAGTTCCACCAGGCCGGGCAGGATATGGTCTCCCGCCATGTCGAGACCCTTTTCCGGTGCTTCTCCCTCGCCGATCTCGGCGATACGGCCCTTGTCGACGGCGATCCAGCCCTTGTCGATCACGCGGTCGGCCAGGACGAGGCGGGCATTCGAGAGAACAAATTGCTCAAGATCAGGCATGGTTGAAACGTCCGTTCAGGCGGCAAGAGAGGCTACGGAAAACCGGGTGACGTCGACGACTCGGTCGGCGACTTGGCTACGCACATCCTCATCATGGAAGATGCCGACAATTGCGACGCCATTTTGTTTCTTGGCGGTGACGAGGTCGACGACGACCGCCCGATTGGCGGCGTCGAGCGAGGCGGTCGGCTCGTCGAGGAGCAGGAGCGGCCGGTCGGCGGCGAGGCCCCGTGCGATATTGACGCGCTGCTGCTCGCCGCCCGAGAAGGTTGCAGGCGGCAGGCCCCACAGCCGTTCCGGCACGTTGAGCCGGTGGAGCAGTTCCTGGGCGCGCCTGGTGGCTGCGTCCTCGGCCAGCCCGGTCTCGCGTGCCGCTTCCGCCACGATGGCGAGGGCGGGAACGCGTGGGATCACGCGCAGGAACTGGCTGACATAACCCATGGTGCGGCGGCGCAGTGCAAGCAGGCGGCGGGGTTCGGCGGTGGCGATATCGACGACCTCGTCGCCTTCCCGCAGCAGGATCGCGCCGGTATCGCAGCGATAATTGCCATAGATCATCTTGAGGATCGAGGATTTGCCTGCGCCGGACGGCCCGCCGAGCACGACGCATTCGCCCGGGGCAACGGCGAAGTGCACATCCTGCATCACGCCGATGCTCTGGCCACCCTGGAGATGCAGGGTGAAGCTTTTGGAAACGCCTTCGAGGGTGAGGATGGGGGAGGTCATGCTGCCAGCACCGAAGAAACCAGAAGTTGGGTGTAGGCCTCGTGCGGATCGTCGAGAACCTGGTCGGTCAGGCCCGTCTCGATCACCCGGCCCTGCCGCATCACCATGATGCGATGCGATAACAGCCGTGCGACAGCGAGGTCATGCGTGACGATGACGACCGCAATGCCGAGATCGGCGACGAGGCCGCGCAGGAGGTCGAGCAGGCGGGCCTGCACCGAGACGTCGAGGCCGGAAGTGGGCTCGTCCATGAAGACGAGGCGGGGGCGGGTCACCAGGTTGCGGGCGATCTGCAAGCGCTGGCGCATGCCGCCGGAAAAGCTGGCAGGGGTGTCGTCGATGCGATCGGCCTCGATCTCCACCCGGCCGAGCCAATCCAGCGCCGATTCGCGAATGCGTCCATAGTGCCGCGCGCCCACCGCCATCAGGCGCTCGCCGACATTGGCGCCAGCCGAGACGCCCATGCGCAGCCCGTCGCGTGCATCCTGGCGCACGAAACCCCAGTCGGTGCGCAGGAGAAAACGCCGCTCGGCCTCGCTCAGCGCAAAGAGGTCGCGGACGGCGCCATCGCGCATGCGATAATGCACCGACCCGGCGGTGGGCTCGACTTCGCTGGACAGGAGGCCGAGCAGGGTCGATTTGCCCGAGCCGGATTCGCCGACCACGGCAAGGACCTCGCCCTCATAGAGGTCGAAGGAGACGTCGGCGCAGCCCAGGCGCATGCCGTAATGCTTGGTGAGCCCGCGTGCCTGGAGCAGGGGGGAATCGTTGTGGGTCATGCGGCTTTCTCCGGCAAGGACAGGCGGAAGGACACGCCGTGGCGCTCGAAGCCGAGCGAATCGTAGAAGGCATGGGCGCGGCTGTTGTGCAGGCTGGAGGCGAGAATGGCCTTGTAGCAGCCCTTCTCCTGCGCCAAGCGGAAAGCGGCCTGCAGCATGAGCCGGCCGATGCCTTCGCCTTGTCGATCGGAAGCAACCACGACATTCTCGACGACGGCAAAGGGAGTGCCGCGCCGCGCAAGGTTGTCGACGGCCATCAGACAGAAGGTGCCGACGACCATATCGTCCTGCTCGGCGACATAGAGCCCGTAGTCGGGATAGAGGCCGAGGCGCTCGAGCTTGGCCCCGGCTTCCTCGATCGTCAGGACGTTGTCGCCGTTGAAATCGGGCTGTCCGTAGAGGGCGAGCACGGCCGGCAGGTCCGCCTTGCCGCCGACGCGTACGGACAGAGGAGGGGCGACGCTCATGGCCCGGTCTCCCCGGGAGCGGGGACGTCCTCGTCCGCTCTTGGAAACGATGGGCTCGACGAGGATGTCTGCGCTCCCAGGGGCGATGCGCCCAGCATCTCGCCCTTGTGCCCGGCGGCTCGCCTCGTCTCGCAATGGTCGGTATCCGAACACACGAACATGCGGCCGCCGCGATCGTCGAGCACGACCTCGTCGAGATAGACGCCCTGTGCAGCGCACAGGGCGCAGGGCTGCTTGAAGCGCTGTACGCTGAAGGGATGGTCCTCGAAGTCGAGGCTCTTCACCCGCGTATGCGGCGGCACCGCATAGATGCGCTTCTCGCGCCCGGCGCCGAAGAGCTGCAGCGCCTCGCAATCGTCGATCTTGGGATTGTCGAATTTCGGCGTCGGCGAGGGATCCATGACATAGCGCCCGGCCACCTCCACCGGATAGGCATAGGTGGTGGCGATATGGCCGTGGCGGGCGATGTCCTCGTAGAGCTTCACATGCATCAGGCCGTAATCGGCGAGGGCATGCAGCTTGCGGGTCTCGGTTTCGCGTGGCTCGAGGAAGCGCAGCGGCTCGGGGATCGGGACCTGATAGACCAGGATCTGGTCGGGCTTGAGGGGGGCTTCCGGCACGCGGTGGCGGGTCTGGATGATGGTGGCATCCTGGGTGGCGGTGGTGGTGGCGACGCCGGCCGTCTTGGCGAAGAAGCGGCGGATCGAGACGGCATTGGTGGTGTCGTCGGCGCCCTGGTCGATCACCTTCAGCACGTCGTCGGGGCCGATTACCGCAGCCGTCACCTGAACGCCTCCGGTGCCCCAGCCATAGGGCATCGGCATCTCGCGCGAGGCGAAGGGCACCTGATAGCCGGGAATGGCGATGGCCTTGAGGATCGCCCGACGGATCATGCGCTTGGTCTGTTCGTCGAGATAGGCGAAATTGTAGCCGTCGGGATTGGTATCGCGGGCGGGATGATCTGATGGGGTGCTCACGCTGCATCCTCCTGCCGGGTTTCGGCCAGCGCCGCCTCGCGGCGCTCGGCATGCTCGGCCCTGAGGCGTCTGACAAGGTCGAGCTCGGCCTGGAAGTCGACGTAATGGGGCAGTTTCAGATGCTCGACGAAGCCGGTCGCCTGCACGTTGTCGCAATGGGACATCACGAATTCCTCGTCCTGGGCGGGGGCGGTCCTCTCCTCGCCGAACTCGCGCGCCCGCAGCGAGCGGTCGACCATCGCCATCGACATCGCCTTGCGTTCGGCCTGGCCGAAGACGAGGCCATAACCGCGGGTGAATTGCGGCGGAGCCTCGGCGGAGCCGGCGAACTGGTTGACCATCTGGCATTCGGTGACGGTGATCGACCCCATCGGCACGGCAAAGCCGAGTTCCTCGGGTACGAATTCAACCTCCACTTCCCCGAGCCGGATTTCGCCGACGAAGGGATGGGTGCGGCCAAAGCCGCGCTGGCTGGAATAGGCGAGCGCCAGGAGGAAACCTTCATCCCCGCGGGCGAGCGCCTGCAGCCTGAGGTCGCGGTCGGCCGGGAAGGCCAGGGGTTCGCGGGTGAGGTCGCCGACCGGCCGCTCGGGGTCGGGGGTAGCATTGCGCTCGATCAGGTCCTCGCCGCCGAGGAGGTCGCTGACGCGCGGCGTCTTCTCCTCCGCGGCGGGCCTTTCCTCGGGCGGGTCGACCTCGGCGCCGGCGGCCAGCATGAAGTCGAGCAGGCGGTGCGTATAGTCGAAGGTCGGGCCGAGTACCTGGCCTCCCGGCAGATCCTTGAAAGTCGCCGATATGCGCCGGCGGATGGCCATGTCGTCGGTGTCGACGGGCACGCTGACACCGAAACGCGGCAAGGTGGTGCGATAGGCGCGCACCAGGAAGATCGCTTCGACCAGGTCCCCCCGGGCCTGCTTGATGGCGAGGGCGGCCAGGTCGCGGTCGTAGAGCGAGCCCTCGGCCATCACCCGGTCGACACCGAGCGTGAGCTGTTCGCGGACCTGGTCGGTCGAGAGGTCGGGCACCGCCTTGTCGCCGCGCCGGACATGGGCGAGCAGGCGATGGGCATTGTCGATGGCTTCCTCGCCACCCTTGACGGCGACATACATCAGGCTTCTCCACGTATTTGGGACGAGCGCGGCAGGCCGGCGATCCTGCCCGGCGCCGTGAAGACGATATCGACGCCGCGTGGAAAGGCGGCATGGTTGGCGGCAAGCTGCCGGCGGAAATCGGCGGGAAGCGGCGCGAGCGCCAGACCTAGATCCGTCAGGCCTGCATCGGCCTTGATGCCCGGCCCGGCAAAGGCGAGATCATGGCCGGGTTCGAGCCGCTCCAAGGCGATCAGCAGCGTGGTCGAGCGGTCGGGATATTCGTCACTGCCCTGGGCGAAATGGGCAAGGTCGGGACAGGCGGCCGCGTCCGCGATGAGGGCAAAGGCCGCCTCTTGCGGATCCTCCGTCAGGCGGGCTCCGGTATGGAAAGTGAGATAGGCCCGCACCGCCGGTGTCCGCAGCCCGGCATCGAGCCAGAGCGGAGCCTCGTGATCGGCCAAGGCAAGGGCGAGGCCGGCTAGTTCCGGCGTCAGCGGCGGCGGCGGCATCAGGCCCGTTTCAAGGGGCTGGGGACGGGCCGGCCGGGCCAGCGCATTCATGCAGGCCCGGAAGATCGCCTGGGATTCGAGGGCCGCATCCGCAAAGCCGGGCGCGAGATCCTGTGCAAGGCGCATCATCAGTCCTCTCCCCGCACCATGGTGAAGAAATTGACCCGGGTTGCCGCCGTCTGCCGGGCTGAAACATCCGCTTCGGCATTCAGCCGGGTAGCCACCGGTCGCAGGGCCCGCTCGACCGCCTCGCGGCGGGTTTCGTCCTGCCAGAGGGCGTCGAGCAGGGCGGCGGCGCTGGCCTTGGCGCTGTTACGGCCGAGATGATAGGCAAAGCCGACAGGCCCGTTCTCGATCCGGACGGTGGCGCGCGAGGTGCTCGCCTCGCCCAGGTTGAAGGCGGCGCCGTCGCCGCCGACCCGGCCTTGCAGCATGACCAGGCCCGTTACGGCCGGTCGCAGTGCTGCATGAGCCGGCAGGGGGGCCAGTGCCGAGAGGGCCTGGTCGAGTTCGGCACCGGTGGCGTGGGCGCACAGATGCATGACGGCCTGGCGTGCCTTCAGTCCGGCAGCCGGTTCGGCCGCCATCTGGCGATGACGATCTGGAGAGGATTCATTCATATCGAAACCATTGCTCGGCTCTGGGTCACAACAGGCTGGCGAAGCATGTTGTCTAGTGATATAGACAACTATATGAGAAACCTTGCAACGCTTCCATGACAAAACCAGTGCCACCTCGAAATTTTTCGCCGCCAGGCTCTGCGGGCGATCCCGCCGCAGCGGAAGCCGCCGTTTCCAGAGGTGACGGCGGCGCCATGGATGGCGCCGTTTTTCGCGGAGACGGCATCGCCGCCTGGCGCAAGATCGCGGATCTCCTCGAGGCAGAGATCGTCGGCGGCATGTTGGCCCCCGGCACGCAATTGCCGACGGAGGCCGCGCTGGCCGCCCGTTTCGGCGTCAACCGGCATACAGTGCGCCGGGCGCTCGGCGAACTGGCCGGCAAGGGCCTGGTGCGCACCGCGCAGGGCAGGGGGACCTTCGTCGAGCTTTCCCGCCTCGCCTATCCGATCGGCGAGCGCACGCGTTTCAGCCAGAACATGGCGCAGGAAGGGCGCGAGGCCGGGGGCATCGTGCTGGAGGCCGTCGAAATCGAGGCCGATCCGCGCCTTGCCGGGTTGCTGGACATCGCGCCGGGCAGCCCGGTGCTGAGACTGCTGACCCTGCGTTCGGCTGATGACGTGCCCATCGCCTTCGGCAGTTCATATTTCCCGCTGCCACGCTTTGCCGGCTTCGCCGAGGCCTATCGGCGCCTGGGGGCGGTGACGCCGGCCCTGGCGGCATGCGGCGTCGACGACTACAAACGGCAGGCAACCCGGGTCGGCGCCCGCTTTGCCTCTCCCGAGGAGGCCGCCAGGCTCGATATTGCGGTTGGCCGCCCTTTGCTGACGGTCGAAAGCGTCAATGTCGATCTCGATGGCATACCGATCCAGGCGACCTTCGGCCTGTTTGCCGCTGACCGGACCGAGATCGTGCTCCAGAGCTGACGAAATGGAACGTCGATCTTCAGATCGGCAAACGTGGAACACCGCACTTGCCGGCAAGCGGAATTGTCGATCTGAAGATCGACGTTCCAGGAGGTCTTACCCGCGATAGTCGTGCCTGTTGCCGCGCGGATCCGTTACGATATAGCCGTTCTCGCCATCGTCGAGATAACGCGGCCCGATCGGCACCTTGCCGTGTCCGCCGGGAATGTCGAGCACATAGGTGGGCTGGCCGAGGCCGGTGAGGCTTCCGCGCAATTGCCGCATCACCGCCTGGCCCTCGGCGATGGTGGTGCGGAAATGGCCCGTGCCCTTGGCGAGGTCGCCATGGTGCAGATAGTAGGGCTTGATGCGCAGGCCGAGCAGAGCGCGGAAGAGAGCCGATAACTCCTCGGCGCTGGCGTTCACGCCCTTGAGCAGCACGGTTTGGCTGATCATGGCGATCCCCGCCTTCACCAGCCGCGTGCAGGCCTCTCCCGCGGCAGGCGTAAGTTCGCGAACATGATTGGCGTGCAGGGCGACGAACACGCCCTTTGGGCTGTCGAGACTTTCGATGAGCTCGGCCGTGATGCGTTCGGGCGCCACCACCGGCACGCGCGTATGGAACCGGATCACGCCGATATGGTCGATGGCCGACAGCGCCTTCACGATCCGGCCGATGCGCCGCGGCGATAGCGCGAAAGGATCGCCGCCGGTGACGATGACTTCGAAGATGGCCGGATTGTCGGCGATATAGGCCACGGCTGCATCGAGCTCGCTGCTGGCGAGCATTTCGCCTTCCGGCCCCACCATCTCGCGTCGGAAGCAGAAACGGCAATAGACGGGGCAGACATGCAGCGGCTTGAGCAGGACGCGGTCGGGATAGCGATGAACGAGCCCCTTGACCGGCGAGAAGGCGTCGTCCCCGATCGGGTCCGAGAGCTCGTCGGCACTCCAGACCAGTTCACGGCCGGTCGGCACGAACTGGGCGGCGATCGGATCTTCCTGTGGCGAGCCCTGAATCAGCTCGGACATTGCCGGCGTGATGGCAACGGAAAAGCGCCGAGCGACGTCCTCGATGTCGAGGCGTTCGAGCGGCGAGACGAGGCCGGCAGCCTCCAGATCGGACGCGCTCCTGAGACTGGAATGCTTGTTCATGTGATCGTTTGGGCCGGGAGATCCGTTTCGGTCAGTCCCGGAAATCCTGTAAGGTTTCAAAATCCGGCCCAGTTCTTAAACCGTCTGGCTCCCTTTCGAAAGGCGAAAGGCAGGAATCGCCGGGGCAACCCTATGAAGCCTCTACGGTAATCCCGGACGCGCCATCGACAATCGTCAGGGTCTTTGCGGCTGGCCGATGATCGCGAGCCGCAGGCGCGACGAGATCACGTCGATGACGGCAACGGTGACCAGGATCATGAAGATCAGCACGCCGAGGGGCGGCAGATCGAGCACCCGCAGCAATTCGGCGAGATACTGCCCGACGCCGCCGGCCCCGACGATGCCGATGATGGTCGCCGAGCGCACATTGGATTCGAAGAAATAAAGCACCTGGCTTGCCATCACTGGGAGGACCTGCGGGATCAGGGCGAAGCGGATGCGGTGGATGCGGTTGCCGCCCGTGGAGAGCACGCCCTCGCTCGCCCTGTTGTCGGTGGTCTCGATCGCCTCGGAGAACAGCTTGCCCAAGGCGCCGAAGTCCACGCAGATGATGGCGAGAACGCCGGCAAAGGGACCGAGACCGACGACACCCACCCAGACGAGCGCCCAGATCAGCGCATCGACGGAGCGGATCACGTCGAGGCCGCGGCGCACCGCGAACCGGACGAACACATTGGGAATGACATTGCGGGCTGCCAGAAAGGCCACGGGTGCGGCCAGCACGGCCGCGGTGAGCGTGCCGGCAAAGGCGATGGCAAGCGTTTCGGCGAGAGCCTTGACGAAGAACCAGAACTTGCCCTCGTCGTTGGGCGGGAACATCTGCACCACGAAGGTGCCGAGACGGGAAAGACCGCTGAGGAACCGATCCGGCGTGACCTCGAGCCGGATCATGGCGACGACGGCAAGGGCGAGCAGGATGGCGATCACGCCGCCCGCCAGGAAACGCGTCCGCCAGGAAGTTTCGAAATGGGCGCGATGGCGGGCCGCGACGGAGGCGAGCCTTTCGGAACCGAGAGGGGGCAGCGGGCTTGCCGAATGCGGCGCCGGGCCGTTGACGCGGTTGTTCATGGTGTCGCCTCCTGACCGATCAGGCGGTGGCGCAGCTTTTCGGTGGCGAGGTCGATGATGAAGACGGTGACGATGATCATCAGCAAGATGGCACTGACGTCGGCATAGGCGAAGGTGCGGATGGCCACCAGGAGTTCCTGGCCGATGCCGCCCACGCCGATGAAACCCATCACCCCGGCCTCCCTGACATTGATCTCGAAGCGGAGCAGGGAATAGGAGGCAAAGTTCGGCAGGGTTTGCGGCATCACGGCAAAGCGTATGCTCTCCAACCAGGAGCCTCCGGTGGCGACAGTACCCTCGACCGGCTTCATGTCGACATTCTCGACGACTTCGGCAAACAGCTTGCCGAGCGCGCCCATGGTGTGGATGGCGAGCGCCAGCGCGCCGGCCATCGGTCCGGACTTGAAGGCGATCAGGAAGATCATGGCAAAGACGATGGTGGGTACCGTGCGGCAGAACTCGAGCCAGCGGCGGACCACGGCGCGCAGAAGCCGGCTACGCGTCAGGTTCGCGGCGGCCATGAAGCACAGGACGAAGGCGCCGAGCACGCCGAGCAGCGTGCCGAGATAGGCGACGAGCAGCGTATCACCGAGCAGCACCAGCCACTTGCCGAAGCCCCAATACCACTCCCTGACGTCGCCGGCGAAGTTGCCGAGACTGAGGGGCGGGGCGATACGGCTGAAGAAGGAGGTGAAGTTGCCGATATGCGTCCACAGGAAGCCCGGACGGATCGACGCCACATGCGCCGACAGAGCGTAGAGGGCGATGCCGGCTGCCACGGCGAGCCAGATCCGTCGCTTCCTGACGGCAACAGTTGCCTGATAGGCCTGCAGCAAGGCCCTGGCCTGCGCCTCCGGCAGACTATTGATAGCCGGCAATGTTATATCCTCCTGCCTGGACGAGCCGGCGGCCCTCGGTGAAACCCGCCTGTGCAAAGGGCGCGCACCTTGCAGTGCGCGCCCTCTCTTGTGGTCGTGACTGGCCTTACTGGGTCTTGCGGAGCGTGTCGTTGAATTTCACCATGTCGACGATCGGCTGGTATTCCTTGGCGCTGATCGCGGTGAGTTCGAGATCCTTGCCGTCAGAAAGCTTGTCGAAATTGGCCTTGTCGTTCTTGGCGTAGTCGATCAGCGCGGTGGCGATCTTCTTCTTCAGCTCGTCGGGCAGGGAGGCAAGCACCGTATAGGGCCCCTCGGGCAGGAAGGGGGTCTTGTAGATGATGCGGAAGTCGGCCTTGGTCATCGGGGTGCCGTCATCCTTCTTGAGGATGCCGCGGCTGAGCATGCGGGTGAGATTGGAATCGTCTTCCGAGTTCCAGCTGTTGGCCGCGGCGTCGGCGGTACCCTGGGCGAGGGCGAGCACCGCATTGTCATGGCTGCCGGCGAAGACGACGGAGGAGAAGAACTTGTCGACGTCGATGCCCTGGCTGTGCAGGCCGAAGCGCGGCGCATTGTTGCCGGAGGTCGAGTTGGGATCGACCAAGGCCAGCTTCTTGCCCTTGAGATCCTCGATGGTCTTGTAGGGGCTGTCGGCTTTCACATAGATCACGGAGTAGTAGCCGGTGAGGCCGTTGTTGTGGCGGGGAACGGCGACCGGCTCGGTGGCGACGCCGGTGATGATGGCGCGGGCATAGGAAGCCGGGCCATACCAGGCGATCTGGGCAAAGCCGGCGCGCTGGGCCTCGATCACCGCCGCATAGTCGTTGGCGATGTTGAGTTTGACCGGCACGCCGACCTGCTTGGCGATGTAGTCGGCCAGCGGCTGGTAGCGGTCATTGGTGGTGGAGGCGTTTTCGGCCGGGATGACGGCGAGCGTCAGTTCCGGATACTGGGCCTTCCAGTCCTCGGCATGGGCGGCGCTGGCGGCAAAGCTCATGGCTGCTGCGGCAAGGCCGAGCAGCGTGCGGCGCGAAAGCATAGGTCTCTCCTGTCGGAAACGATTTGTTCTTGCGGCTCTGAAAGAGAGCGAAGCCGGCCTGTCAGGCGGCGGCGCTGGCAGGGCGAGCCTGACCTGCCCATTTCACGTCGGCATCGGCGTCCATCACCTCGCCGGCCTCGAGGCCGTAAAGATCACGCGCGGCATCGGCCGTCAGCGCCGCGGGGGCCCCGTCGAACACCACCCGGCCGGCGGACATGCCGATCAGGCGGTCGCAATAGCCGCGGGCGAGATCGAGCGAATGGAGGTTGCAGATGACGGTGATGCCGAAATGCTTGTTGATGCGTAAGAGCGCATCCATCACGACCTTGGTATTGCGCGGGTCGAGCGAGGCGATCGGCTCGTCCGCCAGGATGATCGAGGGTTCCTGCACCAGGGCACGGGCGATCGCCACGCGCTGCTGCTGGCCGCCGGACAGGCTGTCGGCACGCTGGCCGGCGAGATTGGCGATGTCGAACTGCTCCAGCGCGGCGAGCGCCATGGCCTTGTCTTCAAGGCCCCAGAGCTGCAGCACGGCGCTGGCCGTCGAGACCTTGTTGAGGCGGCCCATCAGCACATTGGTGAGCACGTCGAGGCGCCCGATCAGGTTGAACTGCTGGAAGATCATGGCGCAACGCGCGCGCCAGTCCCGCAAGGCCTGCCCGCGCAGGGCCGTGACATCGACGCCGTCGAAGGAGATCGTGCCTTCGCTCGGGTCGACGAGGCGGTTCAACATGCGCAGCAATGTCGACTTGCCGGCCCCCGAACGCCCGATCACACCGATGAAGGCGCCGGGCGCAATTTCCAGATTCACATCGGCGACAGCCGTCTTGCCGCCGAAGCGCCTGGAAACTCCTTTGATCGCCAGCATGAACAGATCCCTTCTCGTGCAGGTTTCCGGAGTCGGTAACGCCGGGCCATTACAGAGGGATGGCAGTTCAATGATGTTTCGGTGACGATCCCCCGCGGATGTCGCGGGCAATTGCGACAGGCCGGGGGCGCAGATCGTTTCTTGTCATGGCGCTGTCGCAGGAGAATGGGAAGCAGGGGGCTTTCCAGCACCGGTGAATTGCCTTGCCAAAACTCAGCCCCACGCCTTTCGTCGACCCGACCGCTTCGATTTCAGCGAGCCGGCTCGGGCGCTACACCGAGGTGGGTCCGCGGACCAGCCTGACCGAAGTCGAGCTCGGCGACTATTCCTATGTCGTCAACGATGCGGACATCGCCTACAGCCATATCGGCCGTTTCGTCTCCATCGCGGCCCATACGCGCATCAATCCGGGCAATCACCCGATGGCCCGAGCAAGCCAGAGCCATTTCAGCTATCGCGCCTCGGCCTATTTCGAAGGCGAGGAGGACGAAGCGGATTTTTTCGCCTGGCGACGGCAGCACGGCGTCGATATCGGCCATGATGTCTGGATCGGCCACGGGGCGATCGTGCTGGCGGGGCGCCGCATCGGCAACGGCGCCGTGGTAGGGGCGGGCGCGGTGGTCACCCGCGACGTCGAGGCCTATGCCGTCGTCGCCGGCAATCCGGCGCGGCCGATCCGCCGCCGTTTCGAGGGCGCGATTGCCGACCGCCTGCAGGCCCTGGCCTGGTGGGACTGGCCGCACGAGGCACTGCGCATGGCCCTTCCGGACTTCCGCAATCTGCGGATCGAAGCCTTCCTCGACAAGTATGAGGCTCTTGCCGTTGAGGGCCTAATCGGTCCATCCTGAGGGCATGGCTGATACATTGCTCCATTTTGAAGATTTCCCCGTCGGCGAGATCGCGACCTACGGGTCGTACAAGCTGACGCGCGAGGCCATCCTCGCCTTCGCCAGGGAATATGACCCCCAGCCGTTTCATCTCGACGAGGAGGCGGCAAAAAGCACCATGCTGGGCGGGCTGGCCGCTTCCGGCTGGCATGCCTGCTGCATTTTGATGCGGCTCAACTGCGATGGCTTCATGCTCACCTCCACCTCGATGGGCGCGCCGGGCATTGACGAGGTCAAGTGGCTGGCGCCGCTTCGGCCGGATGTCACGCTGAGCGTTCGCCGCACGACCCTGGAAGCCCGTGTCTCCAAGAGCCGCCCGGAAATGGGCCTGGTGAAGTTCCTGTTCGAATTGATCGCAGACGACAAGACGGTGGTGACTACCCAAACCGGCTCCATCATGTTCGGCCGGAGGCAGGCGGCATGAAATATTTCGAGGATCTTGCCGTCGGCGATACCGACGAGATCGGCGCCTTCACCTTTTCGGCCGAGAACATCAAGCGCTTTGCGGCCCTCTACGATCCCCAGCCCTTTCATGTCGACGAGGCCGCGGCCGCGGCCAGCCATTTCGGCGGCCTGGTGGCGTCGGGCTGGCAGGTTGCCGCTGTCTGGATGAAGCTCCTGGTGGCACATCAGGAGGTCGAAATCGCCAGGGCGCGCCAGCTCGGCAAGCCGGTGGTCAAACTCGGCCCGTCACCCGGCTTTCGCAACATGGTCTGGGCCAGGCCGGTGCGCGCCGGCGATACGCTGCGCTACAGCGTGGAAGTTACCGGCAAGAAGGAGAGTGCCTCCCGGCCCGAATGGGGCATCGTCTCCATGCTGAGCTCGGCGCTCAACCAGCATGGCGAGCAGGCTTTCCGCTTCGAAGGCACCGTCTTTTGGGAAAGGCGCGGGTAGAGCTCACATAAACGAACGGGTCGAAATGGCTCGGCCTTTGTCATTGCCGGGCTTGACCCGGCAATCCAGTTCCTCCGTCCAGACGGCGAGGAAGAGGCGGCTGGATGCCCGGGTTAAGCCCGGGCATGACAAAGCCGGTGTTTCAATTACTTCTGGGCAATGGCGAAAGCCGGGCCGAACTGTGAGGCCGCTCCAGCTCCGCATAGAACGCGTAGCCGCGGTAGAGGTCCCTGGTCCGGAGCTGCAGGTCCCCGCGGCTTGCGAGATTCGCCAGAGCTGCCGGCAATGCGGCGATCGGATGGACGTGGAAGCGCGCCAGCCAGGCAAAGAGCGCTCGCTTGAACCAGCGCGGCAGGCCCTCCTGCTGGCCGAAATCCACGATCAGAAGCCGGCCGCCCGGTTCCAGGGCTGCGGCGGCCCGCTCCAGCACCGCCTGCCAGTCGGGGATCATCGAGAGCGTATAGGAGATATAGATGCGCTCGAAGCCTTTGCGCCCGAATTGCTCGGGCGAAAAGCGGGTGGCATCGGCCTGGGCCACGGTGACACGGGGCAGCCCATTGCGGTCCAGCGCATGCCGCGCCGTTTCGAGCATAGCGGTCGAAATGTCGAAGCCGGAGAGCGGCGTGGCGGGGTAGCGCCTGGCCACGGCGATGAGGTTGCGGCCGGTGCCGCAGCCGATTTCGAGAATGGCATCGCCGGCGGCCGGCTTGAGCGAGGCGATCAGCTGGTCCCGGCCGAGCAGGTAATATTTGCGCGTGAGATCGTAGATGTAGCGCTGGTGGCGATAGATCCGGTTCATCGCCGCCGCGGCATCGCCCGTCTGCATCTCGATGCTCAATGGAGGGCTCGCAGCTCATAGAGATGGAAGCCGCCATAGATGGCGGAGCGGTCGCGCGCGGTCCAGGCCCGGCACCGCTCGCGGTCATAGGACCACCGCGCCAGCAGGTCGGCGGGAATGCGGCCCGGCAGCAGGCTTTCCTCGGCCGCGGTGCGGAAGATCACGCGGGCGCCGGGACGGGCCGTCCGGGTGATTTCGCTCCACAGCTTGGTGAGGATGACATCGGTCATCCAGTCCTGGGCGTCGAGCAGCACATAGGCGTCGAGACTGGCCGCCGGCTGGGCCTTGAGATGGTCGATCAAATTGACGTGGCGGACCTCGATGCGGTCGGCGCGCCCGCGCACGGCCTCATAGGCGGCCTGCTGGAGATAGGGCGGCACCGGCCCGTCGCCATCGGGCTTGTAGCCGCGGCCGAAGGCCTGCCAGGCGAAGTAATTGTCCTTGAGGTCGAAGTCGCAGGCCAGGCGCTCCAGCCTTTCGCGCAGCACGTCGGCGATACCTTCGCCGTCGCCCGCGGCGCCGGCCAGGGCGTCATACTGCTCCGGCGGGATGCCGAGGCCGTAGAGCGAGGCCCTGCGACGGGTAAGCCATTTGATATGAGGGCGATCGAACAGGGGAGCGATGCGCTCGTCGAAGACGCGGCGCTGCTCGGCGAGGTCGCGGGCGGCGAGCAGGTCGGCCGGATCGATGCGGTGCAGCCGCCCGATCAGATGTCCCAAGCCGATGAAACGGCCGAGCAGGCCGTAGCGATAGAGGTTCTTGCCGAAATAGCCGATGCGGCGGCGCCCGAGCAGGTCACGGCCGTCCCAATAGGCGCGTGTCTCGGCATCGAGATGGGTGCGCAGCGCCGTCTCGTAGATCGAAATGTTGCGGCGCTGCCCGGCTCGCGCAAAGAAATCGTAGAAGGCGGCATGATCGGGCAGGTGCCGGGCAGCCGCGATCTTGAGGCGGTTGAGTGCGATGTGGTGGCGGTTGAGATCGACGGCGGTGATCGCGGCCGGACCGGCCTTGAGATAGCTCATCACATTGCAGCCGCCCGAGGCGATGGCGACCAGCCGGTCGTCGGGCTTGAGAGCCAGCGCCTCCATGTCGATCTCGGGATCTTCCCAGATCTGGGCATAGACGAGGCCGCTGAAAGCCAGGGTGAAGAGCCGGTCCTGCAAGCCACGCAGCGACAGCAGCCGATGGTGTTCGACGGCCTGCTTGACATGGCCGTTCCTTGGCTGGCGCTGACCCTTGGCTCGAGCTTGCGCCCCGATGCTGTTCACATCCGTCATCCCCAGCCGCTCCTTTGTCGAATCCAGGTTGCGAGTTGGGAGTCGCGGATAAGACCTTGGGATGACGGGGGGATGACAGGAGTGGGCTAAAGCGACGTGGAGGCGACGGATCCGTCAGGCCGCACCCGTTGCCCCCACACGCTCCTGGCCGAGTGCCGCCGCCATCAGGGTCTGGGTATAGGCCTCGCGCGGCGCATCGAAGATCTGGGCGGTGGCGCCTTCCTCCACGATGCGGCCCTCCTTCATCACGACGACATAGTCGGACAAGGCCCTTACAACCGAAAGGTCGTGGCTGATGAAGAGGTAGGACAGGCCATGCGTCGCCTGCAGCTCGCGCAGCAGTTCGACGATCTGCTTCTGCACCGAGCGATCGAGCGCCGAGGTCGGCTCGTCCAGCACCACCACCTTGGGCTTGAGGATCATGGCGCGTGCGATGGCGATGCGCTGGCGCTGGCCGCCCGAGAATTCGTGCGGATAGCGGTTTCGCGCCATAGGATCGAGCCCGACCTCGGTCAGGGCCTGGACGGCCCGCCTGTCCCGCTCGGCAGCCGACAGGCCGGGCTCATGCACCCTCAAGCCTTCGGTGATGATGGATCCCACGGACATGCGGGGGGAAAGCGAGCCATAGGGGTCCTGGAACACCAGTTGCAGGGCTCGCCGCAGCGGGCGCATCTCGAGCACGCTCGCTCGCGAGATGTCCCGGCCATCGAAACGGACGTTGCCTTGGGCGGAATTCATCCGCAGCAGGGCACGCCCCAGGGTCGACTTGCCCGACCCCGATTCCCCCACGATACCGATGGTCTGCCCCTGCTGCAGGCGCAGGGAAACATCATCCACCGCCTTCAGATCCATGGCCTTGTGGCCGCCGAACAGGCTGCCGCTGAGATGATAGGTGACCCGGATGTTGCGACCCTCCAGCAGCACCGGGGCATCGGGGCGGGGCGGGTCCTTATGGCCCGACGGCTCGGCCGCCAGCAGCATCCTGGTGTAGTCGTGCCGGGGATTGTCGAAAACCTCCTGCGTGGTGCCGGTCTCCACCACCTCGCCGCGGCGCATGACATAGACACGATCGGCAAACCGCCGGACGATGTTGAGGTCGTGGCTGATGAAGACGATTGACATGCCCAGGCGCTGCCGGAGCTCGGCGAGCAGGGACAGGATCTGCGCCTGCACGGTGACGTCGAGCGCGGTGGTCGGTTCGTCCGCGATCAGCAGGTCGGGATCGTTGGCGAGCGCCATGGCGATCATCACGCGCTGGCGCTGGCCACCCGACATCTCATGGGGATAGGCATCGACCCGCCGCTCGGGATGGGGAATGCCCACGAGCTTGAACAGCTCCACCACCTTCTTGCGGGCTTCCTTGTAGCTGCCGCCGCGGTGATGGACGATCGGCTCTGCCACCTGGCGCCCGACCCTGTAGAGCGGGTCTAGCGAGGTCATCGGCTCCTGGAAGATCATGGTGATCTTGTCGCCGCGTATCTTGTTGAGCTCCTTCGCCGGCAGGCCGATCAACTGCCTGCCGCGATATTTGGCCGATCCCCGCACCTGGCCGTTGCCGGCCAGCAGGCCCATCAGGGCCATCATGGTCTGGCTCTTGCCGGACCCCGATTCGCCCACGATGGCGACGGTCTCGCCGCGCTTCACCGTGAGGTCGATGCCCTTGACGGCCTTGACCGTCCCATCGGGGGTACTGAAGTCGACCTCCAGGCCGCTGACGTCGAGGAGGGTGTCGATCGTGCCCTGGTCCGAGAGTGTCTGTTGCATCGGGCTTCCCTTGAGCAAAATGCGGCTAGGCCGAACCGCCCCCGCGTTTTTTTAACGTGTTGATATCGGCAGCATTTTGCGGTTCAAAGTGCCTCCGTCTGAAAGAAAAACGCTCTAGCGATCCTTAGGGTCGAAGGCGTCGCGCAGGCCGTCGCCGATGAAATTGAGGCAGAACAGGGTGGTGACCAGGAAAATGGCCGGGCAGATCAGGAGGTAGGGGGCCGCCTCCATGGAATCGGCGCCTTCCTTGATCAGCGCGCCCCAGCTGGTGAGCGGCGCCTGCACGCCGAGGCCCAGGAAGGAGAGGAAGCTCTCGAGCAGGATGATGCGGGGGATGCGCACCGTCAGGAACACCAGCACCGGGCTCAGCGTGTTGGGAATGATGTGGCGGCGGATCACCGCCCCTTCGCTGAGCCCCAGGGCATGGGCCGCCGAGATGAAGTCGCGCCGCTTCAGCGACAGGGTCTGGCCCCGCACGATACGGGCCATGTCCAGCCATTCGATGGCGCCGATGGCGACGAAGATCAGCCAGAAGTCGCGCCCGAAGGAGGCCACCAGCAGGATGACGAAGAACATGAACGGGAGCGAATAGAGAATCTCGACGAAGCGCATCATCAGATTGTCGGTGCGCCCGCCGATATAGCCCGACACGGCGCCATAGGTGACGCCGATGACGAGACTGACCAGGCTGGCGAGCAGACCGACGAGCAGCGAGACCTGGCCGCCGATCATGATACGGGTCATGAGATCGCGGCCATTGCCATCCGTGCCCAGCAGGAAATACTGGCCATTGATGTCGCCCTGCATGACGACCGTGCGGCCATCGTCGCGGGTTTCGCTGACCTTGGTGTTCCGGAACTCGTCGATGCGGTCGACATAGCGGGTGGCGCGCGGATCGATTGCCCGGCTCGACGTCAATGTCGCCGTGAACTGGGTGCCCGAAGTTTCGAAGGACTGCACCTGCAGACGGGCCTGGGAAGCCGCCCGCTTCATGGCCTCCTCGAGCGTGGCGTGCTTGGGATAGGGCGAGAGGCTGGGGGGAACCTTGACGTAGGATCCATAGACCTGGTCGTAGCCATGGGGCGAGAAGAACGGGCCCAGCACGGAAAAGAGCACGATGGCCGTAAACACGAACAGGCTGACCATGGCGGCCTTGTTGCGGCGAAGGCGCAGCCAGGCAAGTTCGAAAAGGCTGCGGCTGCGGGGGAGCGTATCAGGAGCCAGGATTGTCTCAGTCATGGCGCACCCTCGGATCGAGCCAGGCATAGATGAGGTCGACGATCAGGTTGAAGACGATGATGAAGACCGAAACCAGCACCACGGTCCCCATCACCAGCGTGTAGTCGCGGTTGAGGGCGCCCTCGACGAAATCCTTGCCGACACCGGGAATGCCGAAGACCTTCTCGACCACCACCGAACCCGTCAGCAGCGAGGCGGCGGCGGGAGCAAGATAGGTGACGATCGGCAGGATGCCGGCGCGCATCGCATGGGCAATGATGGTCAGCTTGGCGGGCAGGCCATAAGCCTTGGCTGTGCGGATATGGTCGGCATGCAGGGCTTCCAGCATGGAGCCGCGCATCAGGCGGGCAAAGGTCGCCAGCTCCGGCAGCGCCAGCGTGATCATCGGCAGCAGCAAATAACTGAACGAACCGTCGCCCCAGCTTCCGGTCGGCAGCCAATGCAGGATTTGTCCGAAGACGAGGGCAAGGACCGGGCCGATGACGAAATTGGGAATGGTGATGCCGATATTGCCGATCGCGGTTACGGCAACATCCACAATCGAATTCTGGCGCAGCGCAGCAATGGTTCCGATCAGAATCCCGCCGACGACCGCCAGGAGCAGCGCCATACTGCCGAGCTGCAAGGAATATGGCAGTTTTTGGAGTATGATTTCAGAGACCGTATAGTCGCGATAGACATAGCTGGGGCCAAAATCGCCGTGCAATACGTTCCAGATGTAGCTTAGATATTGTTGCCATACCGGGTCATCGAGATGATAGACCCGGTTGAGGTTTTCCATGGTCTGCGGCGGCAGGGGGCGGGCGAGATTGAAAGGCCCCCCCGGCACCTGGCGCATCAGGAAAAAGGAGAGCGTGACGATCACGAAAAGGGTCGGGATCGCGCTCGCCAGACGCTTCAGCACGAATGAAAGCATGACATTGCCTCGGATTGGCTGTCCGCGAAGCGTTCAGGCCCGGCATCAGCGAGGCGAGCACGCTTCTCCAGCCGTGGATGAGAGGCAGGAGGGCGGGCCTCCTGCCGTCTCACATGCGGCATTTCATTCCTTGGTGAGGAAACGCGTGCCGTGGTGGTTGGCGAGGTTGTCGTGCCAGCCCTTGATCTTTTTGGAGACCAGCCAGGGATCGTTATAGACCAGCAGAGGCGTGACGGAGGCGTCGCGCAGCAGCATGGCTTCCGCGTCGTGCAGGATCTGCATGCGCTTGGCCACATCCCGTTCGGTGAAGGACTTGGCCATCAGGGCATCGAATTCGGGATTGTTGTAGTGACCGTAGTTGAAGACCTTGTTGGTGGAGACGCCCAGGGTCAGGAAGTTCTCCGGATCGGCATAGTCCGCGACCCAGCCGGCCCGGGTGACGTCGAAGCTGTTGCCTTGCTGCAGATAGGCGTAGTGGGATTTGAGATCGGAATTGAGCATGGTGACCTCGGCGCCGAGGCCCTTCCACATGTCGGCGATCGCCGTGGCGACCTTCTTCCAATTCTCGTTGGTGTTGTAGCGGATCTCGATCTTGAGCGGCTTGCCGCCCGGCCCGTAGCCAGCTTCCTTCAGGAGCTCCTTGGCCTTGTCCTCGCGGTCGAGCTGAGGCGTGTCGGCGAAATCGGCCTTGGCCGGCGTGTAGTTGGCGATACCCTCCGGGATCCAGCTGTAGAGCGGCTGATAGACACCGTTCAGCACCTCATTGGCCAGGAAGTCACGGTCGATCGCCATGGCGAAGGCTCGTCGAACCCGGATGTCGTCAAAGGGCGGCTTGCGGGTGTCGAAGGCGTAATATTCGCTCGACGTCGATGGCGAGACGTGAACCTCGTCGCCGACCTTTTCCTGCAGGAACTTGCGCTGATCGGCCTGGAATTGATAGGCGAGGTCGAGTTCCCCGGCCAGGAAGCGGCGCTGGATGGCGGCTTGGTCCTCGCTCGGATAGGCGACGACGCGATCGATCTTCACATTGGCCGCGCCCCAGTAGTTGGGGTTCTTGACGAAGGTGAGGTGATCGCCGGGCACCTGCTCGGTGACCATATAGGCGCCGTTCGACACCAGCTTGCCCGCCTTGGCGAAATCGCGGCCATATTTCTCGACATTGGCCTTGTTCACCGGCACGACGCTTTGATGCGTCAGGAGTTCGGGAAAGAACGGGATGGGGCTTTCCAGGGTGATTTCCAGCGTGCCGGCATCGATGGCCTTGACGCCGAGTGTATCGGGCGCCGCCTTGCCGGTGTTCACCGCCTGGGCGTTCTTGATCGGATAGGCGAGGCTGGCATATTCGCCGGCTTCCTTGGGATCGAGATTGCGCCGGAAGCTATAGACGAAATCGTCCGCCGTGACCGGATCGCCGTTCGACCACTTGGCGTTGGATCTCAATTTGAAGGTGTAGACGAGCCCGTCCGGCGAGACCGTCCAGCTTTCGGCAACGCCGGGAACCACCTTGCCGCTGCCGTCATAGGAGGTGAGCCCCTCGTAAAGGTCGTCGATGATGAACTGCTCGATATTGGTGGTGGTGTGGATGGGATCGAGCGATTGAGGTTCGCCGCCCAGACCCTTGTTCAGCACGGTTTCGGCCGAGGCCGACAAGGCCGTGCCGCTGAGCAAGCCCACGGCGAGCAATGCGCCGAACAAACGCGTTTTCAAGGCTGTCATTCTGATGTCCCCTCTGAAGCCAGTTGTTCCGGCTATTGGTTGAAGGCCGGCAGTAAAGGCCCTCGCATTCGCTACGGCAACCCGCGATTTTCGACGGGGAGAGGAAGGGTAGAGCTGCTCGGCCCGCGTGCAGGGGGATAGTATGGCGAGCGGTATAGTGATCGTCTGAAAATTGCGAATAGCCGGGACACGACGCAATATTCGTCATAACCGACCGCGCTTTGTGTCCCTCGCATTGCGGAGACTGATGGAATTCAGCTCTGGCTGAAATATGGGGATAAGCCGTGCACAACCTGGCCGCGAGGAGCGCGACAGGAGCCGGGCATTGCCGAGCGCTGCGCAAATGGGAGCATGCTCAGCGCTTCTTCCGGGTGTTGCGGATAAGATGCCCATAGGCGCCAACTTAGTGGAGTTTGGCGCGTGTCTGGTGGGTCGATCTCCAGATCGACCATCCTGGAAACGCCGTGCTTGCAGGGTGGGAAAATTCCGATCTGGAGATCGGCACACCGCGTTTCGGGCGCCTCTACTCGCTAAGTCGGGCTATGAGCAAGATGCCCGTGCACCCCGAATGCGTCGCCGCCGTTAGGCCGGATTCAGAGCCGCGCCCGATCAGTTGAACAGGCTGGAAACGCTCTCTTCATGCGCGGTGCGGCCGATGGCTTCGCCGATGAGCGGCGCGATCGAGATGACGCGGATGTTCTGGGCCACGCGTACCGCCTCGGTCGGCATGATCGAGTCGGTGATCACCAATTCGCGCAGCTTGGAGGAGGCGATACGGGCGACTGCGCCGCCCGAAAGCACGCCATGGGTGATATAGGCCAGCACGTCCTTGGCGCCGCGCTCCAGCAAGGCCTCGGCGGCGTTCACCAGCGTGCCGCCGGAATCGATGATGTCGTCGATCAGGATGCAGGTGCGGCCCTTGACGTCGCCGATCACGTTCATGACCTCGCTCTCGCCGGCGCGCTCGCGGCGCTTGTCGACGATGGCGAGAGGGGCATCGATGCGCTTGGCGAGAGCGCGGGCGCGCACCACGCCGCCGACGTCGGGCGAGACCACCATGAGCTTGTCCAGCTCCATGCGGGCCTTGATGTCTCGCTCCATCACCGGTGCGGCAAAAAGATTGTCGGTGGGAATGTCGAAGAAGCCCTGGATCTGCCCGGCATGCAGGTCGAGGGTCAGCACCCGGTCGGCGCCGGCATGGGTGATCAGGTTGGCGACCAGCTTGGCCGAGATCGGCGTGCGGCCGGAAGCGCGGCGATCCTGCCGGGCATAGCCGAAATAGGGGATCACCGCCGTGATGCGCCGGGCCGAGGAGCGGCGCAGGGCATCGGTGATGATCAGCAGCTCCATCAGATGGTCGTTGGTGGGGAAGGAGGTCGACTGGATGACGAAGACGTCCGCACCGCGGACATTTTCCTGAATCTCGACGAAGATCTCCATGTCGGCGAACCGCCGCACCGAGCACTTGGTCAGAGGGGTCTTCAGATAGGTCGCAATCGATTCGGCCAGTGCACGATTCGAATTGCCGGCGACGAGCTTGATCTCGCCCGAACCGTGGCCCCTGTCACCTGCCGCCATGAAGCCGGCTCCCACTTTGAGAAAAATGCACCCGGCTCTTAGCAATTGACCGCCCCGCATACAATGGGGGCGTCACAAGGAGTTCACACTTGCATGGCTGGAATGCGTGCAGATTGGGATGATTTTCCGCTGTTCCGGTGCCCGGATGCCATCCGGATCAGCGCATCTGCAGTCCGGCATCGGCCCCGTTCAGCACCTCGCTGCCATTCTCGGTGGTCAGGCTGGTACGCCCGAGGCACATGGCGGTGCCGCTGTCGGAATCCATCAGGATCATATGGGCGAACATCACCATGCCCGGCTCCAGCACCCAGTCATTGCCCTCATAGAACATCGGCTTGTCCATCCAGGATGGGGTGAACTTGGCGCCGAGAGAATAGCCGCAGGCGGCAAGCCGGTGCTCCTCCAGCCCATGCGAATCCATCACCCGGGCATGGGCGGCGAAGACGTCGCCGGCGGTGCGTCCCGGCCGGATCTCGGCCTCGCAGGCGAGCAGGGCCTCATGCGCGGCGGTGTAGAGTTCGCTGTGACGCGGCGAGACGTCCCCCACGGTGATCGTGCGCATCAGCGCCGCGTGGTAGTGCCTGTAGACGCCGGCGAATTCCAGCGTGATCTGGTCGCGCTCGGCGAGCTTGCGGCGGCCGCTCTTGTAGCGGCAGAGCAGGGCGTCGCGTCCCGAGCCGATGATGAATTCATTGGCCGGATAGTCGCCGCCAGCCGAGAAGATGGCATTGTGCTGGGCCGCGAGGATGTCGCCCTCGTCGGCGCCCGAAAACACGGCGGCGATGCCCGCCGCGTCGGCGGCGTCCGAGAGGCGGGCCGCTTCGCGCACATAGGCGATTTCGGCGGCCGATTTGACGGCCCTGAGATGGGGGACGACATCGGAGGCATCGACCAGTTCGAAGTCGCCGGCAAAGGCGGCCTCCAGCTTGCGGCCATTGGCATGGGTGAGGCCGTAGGAATCGAATTCCACGCCGATGCGCCCGCTGCTCACGCCGAGATCGCGGGCCATGTCGAGCAGCTGCTGGGCCGGCGTCGCATCCTTGCGATCGGTCCAGATGCGGATATCGGTGAGGATGGAGGTGTGCTGGGCCTGGCGCAGATCCGCCGTGCGGGTGAGCAGCGCCATCGTGCCGTCGGCCCGCACCAGCAGGGACTGGAAGAAGCAGAAGCCGAATGTGTCGTAGCCGGTCAGCCAATACATGCTCTCCTGGGCGAAGAGCAGCATGGCATCGAATTTTTGCGCGGCCATAGCCGCCTGCAGGCGCTTCAGGCGCGCAGCGAATTCATCCGTCGAGAAATGCAGCATGGCAGATCCTGCCTCGAAGCTTGTTGCCAAAGCGTTTTGCGGTTTGGTCGTTTCACCAGGAATCGCAAAGACGCGTCGAACCAAAGAGTTAGAGCAAACAAGCGTTCACGCCTGAACGCGCTTTGCTCTAGCGACCCACCAGCGCGATCGCATGCAGCAGGCGGCCATAATCGGGTTCCTTGCGATGGGTCACCCGGCGATAGGAGAAGAAGCGCTCCTCGTCCTGATAGGTGCACAGCGCCATGTCCTCGAAGCGGCCGATGCCGGCGGCGGTGAGGCGCATGCCGATATAGGCCGGCAGGTCGAACATGGCGTGCCCGGCATTGGGGCTCGGACCGAAGAAACGCTCGTTGGCCGCGTCGGCTTCCAGGAAGCGAGCCTTGAACTCCGGCCCGACCTCATAGGCCGACCGCGAGATCATGGGACCGAGCACAGCGACGATGTCGCCGCGCGTGGCGCCGAGGCCCACCATGGCGTCGAGCGTGGTTTCGAGCACGCCGGTGAAGGCGCCCTTCCAGCCGGCATGGGCCGCGCCGATCACGCCGGCCCTGGCGTCGGCGAACAGCACGGGGCCGCAATCGGCCGTGGCGACAGCGAGGGCGAGATTGCGCTCGCGCGTCACCATGGCGTCCACCTTGGGAGCGTGCTCGCGCGACCAGGGCGCCGTGACGGTGACGACGTTGGGCGAATGCACCTGGTAGCAGGTGATGAAACGATCGCGCGGCACGCCGAGGCTGTCGGCCATACGCCCCCGGTTCTCGCGGACATGCTCCTGGTTGTCGTCGGAGCCTGAACCGCCGTTGAGCGAGGCATAGATGCCGTTTGACACCCCTCCCTGGCGCGTGAAGAAGCCGTGGCGGATGCCGGGCAGGTCGAGGGCGGCATGCTGGAGAGCGATGGCGGACGAATCGGTCATGGCGGCAGGATCGGGACGAAGGGGAGAGATGTCAAACGGGCGTCCGCCGGGACCGGCGCAAGTCAGGATTGTGATACCGTCGATTTCGCGGCGGGAACCGTTGCGTTTTCAGGTCGTTGGTTCAAAGTGCTCCGGTATCCGGCCGTGGCCAGGAACGATTTTTTGAAATAGGTGCCCCATGAACATCGCGAAAACCTTGTCCGCATTTGCTTTGGCGGCCTTGCTGGCGCCTGCGGCGGCCGGCTCGGCCGAGGCCGCCGTCAGGACGGGAACGCTCACCTGCGACATTGGCGGTGGTATCGGCGTGGTGCTGGGATCACGCAAGCCGGTCGCCTGCCGGTTTTCGGACTTCAACGGCTACAGCGAACTCTATGACGGCACCATCACCAAAGTCGGCGTGGATGTCGGCTTTACCTTCGCCGGGCGAATGGTCTGGGCCGTGTTCGAGCCGTCCAATCGCCATGCGCCGCTGGGCGGCAATTATGCCGGCGTGTCGGCCGAAGCCAGCGCTGCCCTCGGCGTCGGAGCCAATGTCCTGCTCGGCGGCGGCAATGGCGGCGTGACGCTGCAGCCGATCTCGGTGCAGGGGCAGACCGGCCTCAACGCGTCGGCCGGCATCGGCAGCCTGCATATCCGACCCGTCGCGGCCCCGGTGATCATTCAGCCCGAACGGGTCTACCGTCCCCGCCACAAGGCGCATCGCCATCACTACAAGGCGAAGAAGCACCGCAAGAGCTGCCGCTGCAAGGTGTGAGGCCTTGCGGGAGGGCGAAGGATCGCAAGAGCCGCCTCGGAGCAGCCAGGCATGACCATGGCCTGGCCTCTCTCAGTTGCGCTCGGTTCCCGGCGCTGAAACGGCCAGCACCTTGAATAGCGAGCCCATGGCGCGCGGCGCGTCGTCAGTCAGGCGTTCCAGCGCCCTCGCTATCGCCTCCGCTTGCTCCGGCGTGGCATGGCGGCTGAGATTGGCGGCCATGGGACGGATGCCGAGTTCGTTGAGAAACTGGGCCTGCGTGGTGAGGATGTCGATCGACAAATGTCGGTCGGCGGCGATGCGGGCCAGCGTCTCGAAGCAGACATGGGTGGTCAGATCTGCCTCGCCGGGCCGGGCCAGCGGATCGACGAAGGCATGCCCCGCCATGGCCTGCAGCGTATCGCCCACGCCGAATTCGATATGCCCGTAGTCGATGATCAGGGCGGCGCCGCCGAACCGGGCCAGCCGCTCGGAAAGGCTGGCCATCACCCGTGAACCGGCTTCCGGATATTCCACGATGGTGCCGTCGAGCGCGCCACCGGAAAGGGACGGCGCCTGGCTGGCCGCTACGGGTTCCGGTGCAAGACCGAAGGCAAGCTCGTCATCGACCAGGCCGACAAGCCGCTCATGCCAGCGCCCGCCCCGATGCACCAGCTGGTGCACGGGCAGGGCGTCGAAGAACTCGTTGGCGATGACGATCGACGGTCCGTCGGGCAGGCCGGCGATGTCGTCATGCCAGGTCGGGTGCCGCCCCCCGAGGCTGTCGGCCAGGGCAGCGGCCTGAGCCTTGCGCAAGACGGGGCTCGTCTCGACCAGATGGAGCGCGATGGCATCGGCGAAAGCCGGCACGACCTTGCCGATGGCCCGCAGGGCGTCCGCCATCAGCGTGCCGCGTCCGGGGCCCAGTTCGACCAGGTTGATGCGGGAGGGCGAGCCGAGAATCATCCAGCGATGGGCCGCCCACAGGCCGATGATCTCGCCGAACATCTGGCTGATTTCGGGTGCGGTGGTGAAGTCCCCGCCCGCGCCGAGCGGATCGCGCGTGATGTAATAGCCGTGACGCGGATGGCCGAGTGCGAGCGCCATGTAGCGCGCCACGTCGATCGGCCCTTCCTGGCGGATCAGCTCCTTGATCTCGCGGGCGAGCGGGGTCTCGCTCATGCCGATTTCGATGCGTCGGAGGCCTTGGGTGCCTCGGGGCGGTGCACCAGGGCATAGATCACCAGGCCAAGGCCAGCCGCGACCATCGGCAGGGAATAGGCCTGGCCGACGGTCAGCACGTCCTGGATCCACCAGCCATCGGGCTCGCGATAGAGTTCGCTGAACGAGCGGGCGGCGGCATAGCCGATGCCGAACAGGCCGGCGATCAAGCCGGGCCGTTTCAAGGCACCCAAGCGCGTCATGATGGCAAACAGCACGAACAGGGCGAGGCCCTCCAAGGCGGCCTCGATCAACTGGCTCGGATAGCGCGGCGTCGGCCCCTGCGGAAACACCGAGAACGGACTCGATGGCGAAATCATGCCCCAGGACGAGCCCCAGGCCGGACGCCCCCATAATTCATCATTGATGAAATTGGCGATGCGACCGAGGAAGAGGCCGATCGGTGCGACGCAGGCGGCAATGTCGAGATAGGACAAGACCGGGATCTTGTTGAGCCAGGCGAACAGGATCACGGCGAGCGCCGCTCCCAGGAAGCCGCCATGGAAGGCCATGCCGCCTTCCCAGACCTTGAGGATCTCGATCGGGTTGGCGAGATAATAATCCGGCTCGTAAAGCAGCATGCCGAGCCGCCCGCCGATCACCACGCCGAGCGTGACCCAGATCAGCAGGTCATCGAATTGCAGCTTGGTGCCCGGTTGCACCGGCCAGAGCCGGGCGTTGCCGATCAGGCGGCGCCCATACCACCAGCCGCCGAGCAGGCCGAAAATATAGGCCAGCGCATACCAGCGGATGGCGAGCGGGCCGAGATGGATCAGCACCGGATCGAAGGCGGGAACGATGAAATATTGCTCAGGCATGAGGGCCTTTTGGTGACTGGAGATGACAGCGTCAAGGCAGAAGCTTCTAGGGCGTGTCGTCAGTTATGGTTTCGGGCTAGACGGGGAGCGATTTTGGCCGTCTGCAACGTCGCTTCGCTCGCCAAGACACAAGTCTTGGCAGCGCTCGCTCCTCCATCTCGCCATTTTTGACCTCATCTCGCTCCAAACCATAACTGACGACACGCCCTAGCGGGGCCAAGCTTTTATCGAGGTCTGGCCCGTGCTATCGACGCCGCAAAGGAGTTTCGTGATGCCACAGCAATCCGGCCGTATCTACGACGAGTTCGCCAAATTGATGACCGACGCCGCCGGCGTCGCCCAGGGCGTGCGCCGGGAAGTCGACAATGTCGTGCGCAGCCAGGCAGAGCGCATCATGCGCGATCTCGATTATGTCCGCCGCGACGAGTTCGACGCGGTGCGCGAGATGGCGATCAAGGCGCGCGACGAAAACGAACGCCTGGCGGTCCGTATCGCCGAACTCGAAGCCAGGCTCGCTGCGCGTTGAGCGCGGGGGCGCCCGCCGTGCGACAATAAGACCGGCACGGAATGAGAGGCCTCCTTGTGGACGGCGGGAACGAATCCTTGCCGATTCAGCCCGAATGCCGGAACTCTCCCCACACAGGCTGCGTATCGATCGGTATTCGCAGCGCCAATGCGCCTCCCCGGAGGCGCCGGGAGTTGCAATGTCGGTAATCGAGCTCCAGAGCGAGCGGGCCGGTCATCCGGTTGATCTCGTCGAACATCTGGCGAGTCTTCACGACTGGGCCTTCGACAGGCTCGGCGAAGACGAGATCTCCATCGTGGTGAAGGGGCATGGCTGCGACTATGCGGTGTCCTTCACCTGGATGGACGATATCGAGTCGCTGCATCTGGCCTGCTCCTTCGATGCCAAGATTCCCAAGCGCCGCCACGCCGATCTCCTGCAGACGATTGCGCTCGTGAACGAACAGCTCTGGGTCGGCCATTTCGATGTCTGGAATGCCGACCAGGTCATCATGTATCGCCATGCCCTGTTCCTGGCCGGCGGCGCCGAAGCCACGCCGCGCCAGTGCGAGGCCCTGATCGAGATCGCGGTGGAAACCTGCGAGCGCTATTTCCAGGCCTTCCAATTCGTGATCTGGGCCGGCAAGACCCCCAAGGAAGCGCTCGAAGCCGTGCTTTTCGAGACCGTGGGCGAAGCCTAGTATCTGGCGGCTTTCCGCGGTCATCGCGGACGCAGAGAAGCAATCCGGTCCTCATACTCTAGTGTTCCTGGGTTGCTTCGCCGCGCTCGCAGTGACGACCCTTTTCCGGCGACCCGAGGCCGCTCCGAGCCGGCGGCTGCCAAAGCCGGCTTTCCACCCGCAGGAGTTCTTCCCATGGCTGATACATTGGACATTGGCGGCAAGCTGTTGCTGCTGGGCGCCGGCAAGATGGGCGGGGCGATGCTGGAAGGATGGCTGAAGCTCGGCCTCGATCCTGCCGGGGTCGGGGTGATCGATCCCTATTTGCCGCCGGAAATCGCCGGCGACCTCTCCGTGAAAGGGATCGCGGTCAATCCGATGCTGGCCTCCTTCGGCACGCCGGCGGTGGTTCTCCTGGCGATCAAGCCGCAGATGATGGATGTCGCAATGAGCTCCGTCGCGCCTCTGTTCGGATCGGATACGCTGGCCGTCTCCATCATGGCCGGCAAGACCATCGCCAGCATCGCGGCATTGCTGCCGGCCGACACCGCCATCGTGCGCGCCATGCCGAATACACCGGCCGCCGTTGGCCGCGGCATCACCGCAGCGGTGCCGAATGCCTTCGTGACAGCCGATCAGGAACGGGCGGCCGATGCCCTTTTGCGGGCGACCGGCGCCGTGGAGTGGGTTGCGGATGAAAGCCTCATCGATGCGGTGACGGCGGTTTCCGGCTCGGGGCCGGCCTATGTCTTCCATCTCGTCGAAGCCATGGCCGAGGCCGGAGCCGCGGCGGGACTTCCTGCCGATCTCGCCATGCGTCTCGCACGTGCCACCGTGGCCGGGTCCGGCGAGTTGCTGCACCGGTCCGACCTGCCGGCGGCCACGCTGCGCCAGAACGTCACCAGCCCTGGCGGCACCACAGCGGCGGCGCTGGAGGTGCTGATGGCCGAAAACGGTTTGACGCCCTTGATGGAGCGGGCGGTGGAGGCGGCGCGCCGGCGCGCGGGCGAACTCGCTTCCTGAGGGCCGCGGAGGCCATGCCTGCCAACGCGCCGCATTGATCCGGACCGCAATCAGCCTATCTTTACCGGACGAGGCACATCGAAAAACGAGGTTCGAGCCATGGTTGCCAAGCCGAAAGCCGATAATGCCGTCGATCCGCGTCAGGCCGCGATAGAAGCCTTGCTGGCGCTGTGCGCCGACAATCCCTGGGGCGAGATCGGCCTGGCCGACATCGCCGGCAAGGCGGGACTGTCCCTGTCGCAATTGCGTGGCCTCTACCCTTCCAAGGGGGCCATCCTCGCCGCCTATTCCCGTCAGGTCGACCAGAAGGTGCTCGACGGCATCGACGAGGGCATGGCCGGAGAGCCGGCCCGCGAGCGGCTGTTCGACATTCTGATGCGCCGCATCGATGTTCTCTCGCCGCACAAGACCGCGATCGCCAACATTTCCAGGGCCTTTGCGCTCGATCCGCTCGCCATGGCCGCCTGGAACCGCGTGGTCACCAATTCGATGCAATGGATGCTGACGGCGGCCGATATCGACGCCGATGGCCCGATGGGAGCCGTGCGTGCGCAGGGCTTGGCGCTGGCCTGGGCTCGCATCATCAAGGTCTGGCTGAAGGACGAGGACGAAGGTCTTGCCACCACGATGAAGGAAGTGGACCGGCAGCTTCGCTCGGGCGAGCGCTGGATGGAGCGGGCCGACGACCTTTGCCAGATCTTCGCGCCATTCCGCCGTATCGCCGAACGGTCTTATGAGCGCCGCGCCCGCATGCGCGAAAGGCTGCGGGAGCGTTTTCACGATTTCGCCGAGTCGCGCCGGCGGGGCAGGGATGATCGCGACGATGCGGAGGCGGTGTGAGTAGCAGTAGCGGGCAACCGTCGGCCGAGATCGGCTTCGATGATTTCCTCAAGGTCGATATTCGCATCGGCACGGTGCTGGAGGCGGTGCCCCTGGAAGGAGCCCGCAAGCCGGCCTATCGCATGCGCATCGATTTCGGCGGCGAGATCGGCATCAAGGCCTCCTCCGCCCAGCTCACCGCCCTCTACAGGGCTGATGAGCTGGTCGGGCGCCAGGTAATGGCGGTGGTGAATTTCCCGCCGCGCCAGATCGGCAAATTCATGTCGCAGGTGTTGACGCTGGGCTTTCCCGGCCCCGACGGCGCCGTCGTGCTGGCGACACCGGAACGCCAAGTCCCGAACGGCTCGCGTCTGTTCTGAGGCGCTCCTTTCAAGATGTTTGGAACGAACCCGAAAAAGACTGGGATGGGGCAACGCGACCCCTCATCCGCCCCCAAAGTTCTTTACTTGAACGCGTGGTCTTGAAAGGACCACGCTATGGCACCTTCTCCCGCAAGGGGAGAAGGCGATCGACCAGCACTGAGCCTCGCGAAAATGATTCCCTTCTCCCCTTGTGGGAGAAGGTGCCGGCAGGCGGATGAGGGGGGAACCGCTCGATCCGGATTTCACACATCAACGCCTTGAAAAGGGTTGTTCTGAGAGCAGAGGCGGCGCGACCTCTCCGCGTAAGGATGGGATTCCACTATGCTTGTCCCTACGCAATCCTCTCGATTGCGATCGCCGTCGCTTCTCCGCCGCCGATGCACAGCGAGGCGATGCCGCGCCTGAGATCGTGGCGGGCCAGGGCGTGCAGCAGGGTGACGATGATGCGCGCGCCGGTCGCGCCGATCGGATGGCCGAGTGCGCAAGCCCCGCCATGGATGTTGAGGCGGTCGGCAGGGATGCCGAGGTCGTGGCGGGCGGCCATCGCCACCGCGGCGAAGGCCTCGTTGATTTCGAACAGGTCGACCTCTCCCACGCGCCAGCCCGTGCGTTCGAGCAGCTTTCGCATGGCCGGGATCGGCGCGGTGGTGAACCAGGCCGGATCCTGGCTATGCGTTGCGTGTCCCTTGATCTCGGCCAGCACGGGCAGGCCGTCGCGCTCGGCGATGGAGCGGCGGGTCAGGACGAGGGCGGCGGCACCGTCGGCATTGGCGGAGGAACTGGCGGCGGTGATGGTTCCGTCCTTGCGGAAGGCGGGCCTGAGCTGCGGGATCTTGTCGGGCGAGACCTTGAGCGGGTTCTCGTCGTTGGCAACCAGCCTGGAGCCACCCTTCCCCGGCACTTCCACCGGTGCGATCTCGGCGGCGAAGGCACCGGTTTCGACCGCCTTGCGGGCGCGGTTCAGGGTCTCGACGGCATAGGCATCCTGGTCGTCGCGGCTGAATTGATAGGCCTCAGCCGTCGCTTCGCCGAAATCACCCATCGGGCGGCCCCCTTCATAGGCGTCCTCGAGGCCGTCGAGCATCATGTGGTCGAGAAGGCGATCATGACCCATGCGGTAGCCGCTGCGGGCCTTGGCCAGCAGATAGGGCGCGTTCGACATCGATTCCATGCCGCCCGTCACCACGATGTCGGCGGAGCCGGCGCGAAGGAGATCGTGGCCGAGCATGGTTGCCTTCATGCCCGAACCACAGACCTTGTTGACGGTCGTGGCCCCCGTGGCGTCGGGCAGCCCGGCATGGCGGGCGGCCTGACGGGCCGGCGCCTGGCCAAGGCCGGCAGGGAGCACGCAGCCCAGCAGGATTTCGTCCACCCGATCGGCAGCGAGCTTCGCGCGTGCCAGGGCCTCCTTCACGACATGGGCGCCGAGCGCAGGGGAGGGCAGGCTCGAAAGGTCGCCCTGGAACCGTCCCAGCGGGGTGCGTGTGGCGGAGACGATGACGACGGGGTCGCTGGTGGACATGGCTCGATCCTCAATGACACTGCAGAGCGCTATTGCATGAGGGATGACATATAATATTATAACCATAATTTAAAGAGGAGAGCGGCCATGGACGTTTCGGAGTGCGTCGACCCGCGCAAACTGGCGTTGCGGATGATCACGCCCCGGCGGCTTCCCCCGCGCGCCGTGCCGATTCCCGAAGGCGCGACCCCCTTTTCCGTCGCGCATGATGGCGGCTTGATCGCCGGCTGGCGCTGGGGCCATGGCGAGCCCGTGCTCCTGGTGCATGGCTGGGAGGCTACCCATGTCGACATGCTTGCTTTCGTGGAGCCCCTGCTGGCACGCGGCCTCGGCGTGATCGCCGTCGATCTGCCGGCCCATGGCGCTTCCGAGGGCGTCTCGGCGACTATCCCGCAGATGGCCAAGGCCGTGACCGCCGTCGGGCAGACCTGCGGGCGCCTGCATGGCGTGATCGGCCATTCCGTCGGCGGGCCGGTTCTGACCGTCGCACTGGCCGGAGGGCTGGATGCGGGGCGCGTCGTCCTCATCGCCTCGCCCGCCAATTATGGCCGCCAGATGCGGGCGGCGGCGATGGCGTCGGGGGGCGTCGACGCCAGGGATCTCGCCCACCTGGCCGACGAGCTCATCCGCCTGGGTACTGAACTGCCGATCATGGATCTGCCCAGCTTCGCCGAACGGTTGACGCAACCGGCTCTTCTCTTCCATTCCAGGGACGACCGCGTCGTCGCCATTGGCGAAGCGCGGGAAATCGCCAGATATTGGCGAGGATCACGATTGATCGAGCTGGACGGACTTGGCCATGGCCGTATCCTTGGCGATGCCGGCGTGATCAGCCGAGCCGTGGACTTTCTGGCCGCGGATTTTCTGACGGTACCTTCCTGACGGGAGACGAGGTGCGCCATGCGCTATGACAAGGGCCATAAGGATGCGACGCACCGGCACATTCTCGAAACGGCCGCGTTGCGCCTGCTGCGCGATGGCATCGACGGCACCGGCATTGCGCCGTTGATGGCCGATGCGGGCCTGACCCATGGCGGCTTCTACAGCCATTTCACTTCGAAGGATGCCCTGGTCCGCGAAGCCGTAGCCCATACGTTGGCGCAGCGACGCGGCAAGCTGCGCCGCTCCGCCGAGCGCGCCGACGATCCGATCGAAGGGCTGATCCGCTATTATCTGCGCCCCATCCACCGGGACACGCCCGAAAAAGGCTGCGCCATCGCCGCGCTTTCCGGTGAGATCGCGCGCCAATCGGAGACGACGCGGGCCGCCTTCACCGAGGAACTCTTCGGCAGCATCGGCGTGATCGCGGATAATCTGCCCGGAGGCAATGCCGAAACGCGCCGCAGCACCGCCATCGCCATCATGGCCCTGCTGGCGGGAACGCTGCAGCTCGCACGCGTCGTCCCCGATCCCCTACAGTCCAATGCGATACTGGAGAACGGCATCGAGGCGGCGCTGAAGCTGGCTCGCGGCTCCGCCGCCGGTGGCGAGGACGGCAGGGGCGCATAGGCGGCGCCGAGCCCGCCCGATCACCGGCCGGCATCAGACCGGGATGCGTACATTCGCCCGCAGTCCACCCAGCGGGCTGGTGGCGAGGGTGATGTCGCCGCCGTGGAAGCGGGCGATGTCGCGGGCGATGGCAAGGCCGAGGCCGGTGCCGCCATGATCCTGGTTGCGGGCCTCATCCAGCCGGAAGAAAGGCTTGAACACGTCCTCGCGGCTTTCTTCGGGTACGCCGGGCCCGTCATCGTCGACAGTGACGATGAGGTAGCGTTGCTCGCGCACGCCGGTGATGAGGATGGTCCTGGCGAAACGCTGGGCATTGGACACCAGGTTCGTCAGGCAGCGCCGGAAGGCGTCCGGACGTACCACCACGATCGGATCCCCCTGGAAGCTGACCCGCGCATCCTGGCCCTGGCGTATGGCATTGGCACGCAACTCTTCCAGCAGCGCGGCGATGTCGGTAGGCTCGGCCTGTTCGGCGGCATCGCCGCGCGCGAAGGCGAGATAAGCCTCCAGCATGCGGCTCATCTCGTCGACGTCCTTTTGCAGATCCTCATATTCGGGACTGTTTTCGTCGAGCAGGGCCAAGGACAGCTTGAAGCGTGTCAGGATGGTGCGCATGTCGTGCGAGACGCCGTTGAGCATGGCGGTGCGCTGCTCGAAGGCGCGCTCGACGCGCCGGCGCATCTCGATGAAGGCGCTGGCGGCCTGGCGCACCTCGCGCGCGCCGCGCGGGCGGAAGTTCTGGACGTCGCGCCCCTTGCCGAAATCCTGCGCGGCATTGGCGAGCTGCTGGATCGGCCGGATCTGGTTGCGCAGGAACAGGATCGCCACCGTGATGAGGATCAGCGAGGAGCCGAGCATCCAGAGCAGGTAGATATAGGAGTTGGAGGCGAAGGTCTGGCTGCGGCGGGCGAAGACGCGCAGGACGGCATCGTCGAGCTTGACGCGGATCTCGACGAAATCCGAGCGGCCGACTGTATCGATCCAGAAAGGCAGGCCGATGCGCATGCGGATCTCGTCCGACAGGGCCTGGTCCAGAATGTCGAAGAAGGGGCGGGCTCCGCGCGGCGGCAGGTCCTCGAGGGGGCGAAACTCGATGCCGAGCGCAAGCTGCTTCTGGGCTACCAGCTGGAGCAGGTCTGTCGTGCCCTTGTCATGGGGCATTTGCTGGTAGAGCTCGACGATCGCCGCGATGTCCTTGGTGGTGGCGGCCGACAGCCGCGCCGTCACGCCCTGCCAGTACTTCTCCATGAACATGTAGGTGACGATGGCCTGCAGCAGCACCATCGGCGTGATGATGATCAGCAGCGAGCGGGCGTAGAGGCCCTTGGGCATGCGATCGCCGAGCGCCGATAGCACGCGCCCGGGGCCGGCAGCCAGTTCGCGCATCCGGGGCAAGACGATACGGGCGGCCTCGGAAGTCCGCGCCAAGCCTTTTCGGAGCATCGCCCCGGCAGATTGGAGGGCCGGTGGACGGGGCTCCATCACATGTCGACCATCAGGCGATATCCCGTGCCGCGCACCGTCTGCAGATAGACCGGATTGCCCGGATCCTTCTCGATCTTGCGGCGCAGGCGGTTCACCTGCACGTCGACGGTGCGCTCATTGGCGATGTCGGCGGCGGGGCCGGCGAGCGCCAGCCTGTCCACCGTCTCGCGCGGGATCTCGACCAGCAGGCGCAGCATGTCGCGCTCGCGTTCGGTGATGCGGACCGTCTCGCCGCCTTGCTGGAGTTCACCGCGTGAGACATGGAAGGTGAAGTCGCCAAAGGTGACGATGTCGCGCACCGGCTCGGTCGGTGTCGGCGCAACCGTCCGTTTCAGGATGTTGTTGAGGCGCAGCAGCAATTCGCGCGGCTCGAACGGCTTGGGCAGATAATCGTCGGCGCCGATCTCCAGGCCCCTGATGCGATCATCCGGATCACCGCGTGCCGTCAGCATCAGGATCGGCACGCTGGAACCGGTGCGGATCCAGCGGGTCAGGTCGAAGCCGTTCTCGCCCGGCATCATCACGTCGACGATCATCAGGTCGAAAGTGAATGCCTCGATGCGCTGGCGGGCGCTGGCGGCGTGCTCGGCCGTGGTCACGCGATAGCCATGCTCGCCGAGATAGCGCGAGAGCAGCGTGCGGATGCGGTTGTCGTCGTCGACCAGCAGGATATGGGGGGCGTCGTCAGGCAGGACGGCAACCTTGTTCATCGTTTTTCACCCCGGATCTTGTCGCTTCCGGTGACATTGCCTCGGATCAGCCGGGCGACTTCTGCCCGGCCGTCCGGATCGACCATGGCGAACAGGAAGCGTTGTGCCAGCTCGGGACCGGTCAGGCCGGCTTCTGCGAGTGCCCGCGCGATGCGCTGGGATTGGGTCGTTGCCAGTTCGACGGCCAGTTGCTTGCCTTTCACCGTGGTGGTCAGCAAGCGCTGGCGCCGATCTTCCCGGCCTTCGCGCTGCAGAATAAAGCCCTGGTCGACCAGATCCTTCAACACCCGGGCCAGCGATTGCTTGGTGATTTTCAGAATATCCAGCAATTCGGCGACAGTAAGATCCGGATTGCGGTCCACGAAATGCAGCACGCGGTGATGGGCCCGCCCGAAGCCATAGGCCTCGAGGGCATGGTCGGGATCGGCGACGAAATCGCGATAGGCGAAGAAGAAGAGTTCGATCAGCTCATAAAGCGGAGGCTCACCCCGGTCGGTTTCCGATCGGGGAGGCGAGACAGGGGAGAACGAGAAATTTACGTCAGTCATATTGACATATTTTCGTCAGATCGTTACGCAAACCGGGCTCACCGCGAAAGGATGTTCCGCCACAGCGTTTCGGGACTTGGCGGAATCGCCGAGAATCCAAAGACGCGCCGAACCAGACAGTTAGAGCAAAACAGCGTTTGCGTCTAAACGAGCTTGCTCTGCCACGGGTGGAAATCTCAACGTGCGAGGCACGGTGCCGTTTCCGGTACGAAACATAAGGGGATTTGCCCCCCGACGCAAAAGCGACGGTTGCCATTATCCAGCCACGTCCCGAGCGGAAAAAGACGCCCGTGGCGAACGGAACAGTTTCCGCAACTGCCTGCCAATGGCTATAACATTGCGGTTACCAGGGTGTTTTGCGATCTGCTGGGGCACCGGCAGGCGCAGGGCCTCGAACCAGGAGTTGGGGCAGGAGCGCTCAGGCATGAACGCGCTTTGCTCCAAAGCGTTTTGCGATTGGACGGAAGCGTTTCAAATCGCCAAGACGCGTCGAACCGAAGAGTAAGAGCAAACAAGCGTTTTCGCCAAAACGCGCTTTGCTCCAGGAAGCGCGAAGCGCTGGAGGATTTGTCATGTCGATGTTGCCCTTCGATCAACGCGATGGCTTTATCTGGCTGGACGGCCAGATGTTGGCCTGGGGCGATGCCAAGCTTCATGTCCTGTCGCACGGGCTGCATTATGGCGGTGCCGTCTTCGAGGGCGAGCGCTCCTATGGCGGCAAGATCTTCAAGTCCTCCGAGCATTCCGCGCGTTTCCGCCGTTCGGCCGAGATTCTCGACTTCGCCATTCCCTATTCGGTCGAGGAACTCGATGCTGCCAAGCAGGCCGTGCTCGACAAGAACGGCCTGAAGGATGCCTATGTCAGGCCGGTTGCCTGGCGTGGCTCGGAGATGATGGCCGTGGCCGCCCAGCATGCCACCATCCACACCGCCATCGCCGTCTGGGAATGGCCGAGCATGTTCGACATGGCGACCAAGATGAAAGGCATCCGCCTCGACGTGGCCGAATATCGCCGGCCCGATCCGAAGACCGCGCCCTCCCTGTCGAAGGCGGCCGGGCTCTATATGATCTGCACCATCTCCAAGCATCGCGCCGAGCGTCGCGGCTATGCCGATGCGCTGATGTATGACTGGCAGGGTCGTGTGGCCGAATGCACCGGCGCCAATGTCTTCTTCATCCAGGACGGCAAGATCCACACGCCGATCGCGGATTGCTTCCTCGACGGCATCACCCGCCGCACGGCGATCGACCTGGCCAAGGCCCGCGGACTGGATGTGATCGAACGGCGTATCATGCCGGACGAACTCGGCAGCTTCAGCGAATGCTTCCTCACCGGCACGGCGGCCGAGATCACGCCTGTCTCCGAGATCCTCGAGCATCGCTATACGCCGGGGACCATCACCCGCACGCTGATCGAGGACTTCAACCGGGCGGTGCGCCCGGAGAGCCACTCGGCTGCGGCCTGACCTTCGTCGGGGCCTAAGGACATGGAGAGGCAGGCCCGATGGCCTGCCTTTTGCGTTTCGGCGCCGCGGCTCTAAGGGAACGGGCTGTTGCCATGGCAACAGCCGGGGGCGCCAGCCCATGCTGGAATGGATGAAGAGGCAACGTCCAAAAGGGAGGCGAGCGATGAGGGCATCTGGATCCAGGGCTTTGGCCATGATCGCAGCCCTGATGTTCGCTGGTGCTTCTGCGTCGGGCGCCGCCGCCGCGCAGGCCGGACCGCAGACGCTGCGCCTGGCTCCGCTCCAGATCATGTGCTTTCGTGCCCCCTGTCCCTGGGGCGAGATGGCGATCAGGCCGGTCGACGCCTTGGATACGCCGCATCCGCTCTATCGCGGGCCGTTACCCAGGCTTCAGGCCCGGCCTGGCGATGCTGCCGTGATCCGTCGCGCCTGGCAGCGACGGACATGCCTGATCATTCGTGGCAGCGTGGAAGGCGCGAGCCTGCGTGTTTTCCGGATCCTGGATCGATGCTGAGTTCTATAGCGTTTTGCGATTGGACGGAGTTACCCAGAAGCGCAAAGACGCGTCGAAACAAAGAGATAGAGCAAATAGGCGTTCACGCTTGAACGCGCCTTGCTCTAGGCTCTGGCGTAATGCAGCACGGCGACACCGCAGGAGAAGGGGCGGGCGTCGACCAGCCTGAGCCGTGTGGTTCTGTGAAGTTCGCCGAGCATGGCCTTGCCGCTGCCGAGCAGGGCCGGATTGACGATGAAATGGAACTCGTCGATCAGTCCGGCCTCCACCAGGGACGAGACCAGGATGGGGCCGCCATAGACGATGATGTCCTTTCCGGGTTCGCGCTTGAGGCGGTCGACCTCCTCGGCGAGGGCCGATCCGGCAATCTCGGTATTGGGCCAACGCGATTGCTTGAGGGTGCGGCTGAAGACGATCTTGCGCATGTCGCCGATCGCCCTGGCGAAACTTGACTGGGGGCTGGCGGAATCCTCCGCAACCGTTTGCCAATGCTGGTGAAAGCCTTCCTCGGCCATCATGCGGCTGAGCAGGATGCAATCGGAGGAAGAGGTCAGCTCTTCGTGATAGCGCCTGAGCTCGATGTCCCAGCCCCAGTCAGGCCCCCAGTTCCACACCATCCAGTCATTGTTGCCGTCATGGCTGGAGCTGAAGCCGTCGGCGGATATCTGCATTTCCAGTTTGAGCCTGCGCATGGCGAGCCTCGTTGTGAGTGAATGTCAGGGCGCGATTTCCGTGAGATAGGTTTCGAGCCGGTCAAAGCTCTGATTCCAGCCTTCGCCATGGCCGTCCCGTGAAGCGAGGGTGGTGAAGACAGCTTGGTGGAAGCGCATCAAGGTCTGGCCGTCCTTGTCCTCGAAGGTGACGGTCACGATGGTTTCGGGGCCGGGATTGCCTCTGTCGTCCTCCCAGGCATGGGTGAAGACGAGGCGAGCGGGCGGCTCGACCGTCAGATAGGTGCCGCGGACCCAATGGTCGGTGCCGTCGGGCGCATGTAGGCAGGTGCGGTAGAAGCCGCCTGGACTGCAATCGAAGGCGTCCGAGGTCGCGGTGAAGCCCTTGGGACCGGGCCACCGGCTGAGGTGCTGCGGTTCGGTCCAGGCTCTGAACACCAGTTCGCGCGGCGCCTTGAACAGGCGGGTGATGACGAGCTCGTGCTCGCCGGCCGCCGGGGCGGCGTTGGTCGTGCTAGTCATGCTTGTCGTCCTTGTCGTTTCCTCGGGCCTGGAGCTCGGCGAGATAGTCGTCGAGACGGTCGAAACTGTCGTCCCAGAAGCGGCGGTAATGCTGGACCCAGTCGAAGGCTTCCCGCAGCGGGCCCGGATCCAGCCGGCAGGGACGCCATTGCGCCGAGCGGCTGCGCGTGATCAGGCCGGCCTTTTCCAGGACCTTGAGATGTTTGGAGATGGCGGGCTGGGTCAGCGTGAAAGGCTCCGACAATTGCATGACGGTCGCTTCGCCCTGGGCGAGCCGGGCCAGGATGGCCCTGCGGGTGGGGTCCGCCAGGGCCGAGAAGGTATCGCTGAGATGGTCGGGCATCGTATATAGCCATGTAATTAATTAACCTAACAGCTATATACGATCGTCGGCGAGAGAGGTCAAGTCTTGTGGAGACTGTGTCTGGCGAGGTGCAAGACCCCTCATCCCCCTGCCGGGACCTTCTCCCGCAAGGGGAGAAGGGGTTTTGTTTGGCGAGCGCAGCGGTGCTCAGCACATTGCGATTGAGATCGGCCCCTGCCGATCAAATCCCTTCTCCCCTTGCGGGAGAAGGTGGCGGCAACCGGATGAGGGTGACGCGCGACCCGAAAAGACTGCGGTCTGTCTCAGCCGATCTTCGCCCGCAGCAGGCGGAGGGCGTTCATGGTGACCAGCACGGTCGCACCGGTATCGGCGAGGATGGCCGGCCACAGGCCGGTGATGCCGGCAATCGTGGTGACCAGGAATACCGCCTTCAATCCGAGTGCCATCGCGATGTTCTGGTGAATGTTCGTCATGGTGCGGCGCGACAGCGCGACCATGCCGGCCACGTCGCTGACGCGCCCATGCAGCACGGCGGCGTCGGCCGTTTCCAGGGCGACGTCGGTGCCGCCGCCCATGGCGATGCCGATATCGGCGGCCGCCAGGGCCGGGGCGTCATTGATGCCGTCGCCGACCTTGGCCACCGTCAGCCCCTGGGCCTTGAGTTCGTTGACGATGCGCTGCTTGTCCTGCGGCAGCAATTCGGCATGCACCTCCAACCCGAGCTTGTGCCCGATCGCCTGGGCGGTGCGGGCATTGTCGCCCGTGAGCATCAGGGTGCGCACGCCGGCCGCACGCAGGGCCGACAGCCCGGCGATGGCGTCCTCTCGCGGCTCGTCGCGCATGGCGATCAACCCGGCCGGGATGCCGCCCGCCAGCAGCACCGAGACGGTCTTGCCTTCCTGGTTGAGGGCTTCGATACGGGCCGTGATCTCGGCCGGAAGCGCTGCCTGACTTGCTGCCGCCTTGGGCGAGCCGAGGAACAGGGCAATACCGTCGACGCTGCCGGTCACGCCCTTGCCGCCAAGCGCCTTGGAATCCGTGGCGACGGGAGCGGGGATATTGCGTTCGGCCGCCTTGCCGAGGATGGCGGTGGCCAGCGGATGGCTGGAGCCGGCCTCCAGGGCCGCGGCCAGCCGCAGCACCTCGGTTTCGTCGCGCCCGAGCGGCACGATATCGGTCACCTTGGGCTTGCCCTCGGTGAGGGTGCCGGTCTTGTCGAAGGCGGCGGCGGTGATCTTGCCCACGGTTTCAAGCACGGCGCCGCCCTTCATCAGCAGGCCGCGGCGCGCGCCGGCCGAAAGAGAGGCGGCGATGGCGGCCGGCGTCGAAATGACCAGGGCGCAGGGGCAGCCGATCAAGAGGATCGCCAGGCCCTTGTAGATCCACTCGTTCCAGGAAGCGCCGCCGACGAACGGTGGCAGCACCGCCACCAGGGCGGCCACGAGCACGACGCCCGGCGTATAATAGCGCGAGAAACGGTCGATGAAGCGCTCGGTCGGCGCCTTGCTCTCCTGGGCTTCCTCGACCAGCTTGATCACCCGCGCGATGGTGTTGTCGGCGGCGGCGGCCGTCACCCGGATGCGCAGCGCGCCATCACCATTGACGGTGCCGGCGAAGACATTGTCGTCGGTTTCCTTGCGCTTGGGCGTGCTCTCGCCGGTCACAGGCGCCTCGTCTATGGCGCTCTCGCCCGAGACGATGACGCCATCGGCGGGAATGCGGTCGCCCGGCCGCACCAGGATCACGGCGCCGACGGCGAGACTATCGGCCGGCACTTCCTTGGTGCGTCCCTCTTCTTCGAGAAGAGCGGTCTTGGGCACCAGGCTGGCGAGGGACTGGATGCTGGCGCGCGCCTTGCCGGCGGCGACGCCCTCCAGCAATTCGCCGACCAGGAAAAGGAAGACCACGGCGGCGCCTTCCTCGGCGGCCCCGATGATCACCGCGCCGACGGCGGCGATGGTCATCAGCATTTCGATGGTGAAGGGCATGCCGTATCGGGCTGCCACCAGAGCGCGCCGCGCGATCGGAATGAGGCCGACCAGCATGGCGATGTCGAACGCCCAGACCGCGATCGCAGGCAAGAGGTGGCCGATGCCATAGGCGGCCACCAGCGCGATGCCGGCGGCGATGGTCAGGACGCCCTTGCCCGAGCGCCACCAGGGTCCGGAGGAGGGACCATGATCATGGCCGTGCAGGCCCGCAAGGGCCGGAGCCTCGCCCTGGGTGCCATGATCATGGTTGCCATGCTCGTGCCCATGCCCGGCGTGGCCATGGTCATGGCCGCCGCAGGCGCCATGATCGTGGTCGTGCTCGTGATCGTGCGCGGGCTCGGCGGCACCGGCCGGCGGCGTCGCAGCGGTCAAGGGCGAAACCTTGTAGCCGAGGCGGCGAACCCTGTCCTCGACGACGCCGAGATCCTGGCCGTCGCCATGCTTGACCGTCATCGTACCCGCGGTCACCGAGACCGAGATATCCTCCACGCCGGTGACGCCGCGCACGGCCTTGTCGATCTTGCTGGCGCAGGAGGCGCAGTCCATGCCCTCCACGCGGTAACGGGTCTGGGTCGCAGCGATAGCCATTTCGAGTCTCGCATTTCGAATGGGTTGCATCTTCTGCGAAGGCAACTACATCCTCTAGTGGCTAGAGGAGCAAGCGGAAAAATGAAGCTTTCAGGCGTGGCGATCGGCGAAGCCGCCAAGCGCAGCGGCGTCAAGGTGCCGACCATCCGTTACTACGAGCAGGTCGGCCTGCTGCCGGCGCCGCCGCGCACGGACGGCAATCGGCGTCTCTACGAGGCGGCCGATGTGCGCAGGCTCGCTTTCATCCGCCATGCGCGCGAACTCGGCTTCGAGGTCGAGGCGATCCGTACCCTGCTCGATCTGCAGGACAATCCCGGCCAGTCCTGCGCGGTGGCCGATGCCATAGCCCGGGCCCGTCTCGCCGAGGTGGAGCAGCGCATTGCCAGCCTGCAAGCCTTGAAGGCGGAACTGCAGCGCATGGCCGAAGGCTGCCGGCACGGTCGGGTCGACGAATGCCGCGTCATCGAGATCCTGGCCGACCACGACAAATGCCTGCATGGGCATCACTAAGCAAGGCGTCTCGTCGAACCTCGACGGTAGGACGGTCGGCCTGTCGCGCCTGGCTGGCGATCTGACTTCCCATGTCGCCGGCGCGGCCATCCCGATCGACCGCAGCTTGGCGCGGGCGATGATTTTTTAGTTTCGGACCAACCCGAGCCTTTGCTTTGCGCTGGCGAGGGTGGGTCCCGCGGCAATCACCAAATTCATTTGAGTGGGCGTGCAGACCGCCTGCGCCAAACCAGTGACAGAGCCGATTTCCGGCATCACCTTGGTGAATCTCAGTGTAACGACGATCGAATTTGCCTGCTTGCGTACGTCGATAAGTCGGCCGCTCATTCCGGCAAGTTCAGGGGAATGCTCGGCCAGAGTCTGAAATTTCTGCCGAAGTGCGGCACTGGTCAGGTGGGGATCGGACAAGGCCGTCTGAACACCCTGTGCGCTTTTGCCCGACATGGGCGCCGTCCCAGCCGCAACGAAACCTGGTCCGCCGCAAGAAGTATTTTTACAGATGAGCATCTTGCTAATGCGGACTTTCGACGCCCCAAGTCCCGCATAGGATTGCGGCTCGAACCAACCTCGTGCAGCCAGGCGCATGTCGGAAGCAGGTGACAAGCGCTCCGAAGGGCCTGCACACGAAGCCAAAGCAAGACATACAGAAAGAAAACCAAGCAAGCGAATCAAGTGTGCCCCCAGGCTATAAGAACAGATGATCTGTTCTATTGCGGCATCACGCTAAGAGAGCGCCAGAGGGTAAGCAAACGATTTCGGAGCGGAAGACGTCGCGTCCAACGAGAAGATCGAGGCAGGGAAACGAGGCTACTCCGCCGCGATGGGAATGCTCACGCCCGGCTCTTCCTCGAACGGGGTCTCGAGTTCGACGAACCTGTCGGGAAAGAAGCCGTTGAAATGAGTGCGCAGGCCGAGCGAATAGGCACCGATATGGCCGATCTCGATCCAATCCCCGGTGTCGATCGTCTCGGGCAGATAGAAGGGCCGCGTCAGGATGTCGACGGAATCGCAGGTCGCGCCGCAGATGCGGAACGGCAGGAGCTTGTCCGGCGAGCCGTTGCGGCGCTTGCGGGCAGGGTCGGGGATGAAGCGGGTCGGCAGCAGCAGCTTGCCCGTCCATGAATCGGAGAGCGAGGCCCAGACACCGTCATTGATGTAGAGGCGCTGGCCCTTCTTGAGCAGCACGCGCACCATCACAGACAGGCAGCGCGCCACGATCACGCGGCCGGGCTCGGCCACCAGGGGCAGATCGTCCAGCTTCCAGTCGGCGATGTCGGCGCGGATCTGGCGCATCAGCGCCTCGGTCGTCGGCGTGCCCTGGTTGGAGCCCTTCTTCTTGGGATCCACGCCATATTGCGCGGGAAAGCCGCCGCCGATGTCGAGGCTGACGATATCTTCCTTGATGCGCGAACGCACCCAGGCGACGGAGGCCAGCGCCCGTTCATAGGTCTCCGGATCCTCGACCTGCGAGCCGACATGGAAGGCGATGCCGGTCTTGAAGCCGATGCCGGCCATGCGATCGAGCAGTTCGACGGCGTGGGTCGGCGTGGCGCCGAACTTCTTGGAGAGCTCGTAGGCCGCCGCCCCCTTGGTGGCCAGGCGCAGGAACAGCGTGATCTCCTCGGGCGGAATGTCGAGGGCGCGCACGATGCGCAGGATCTTGGCGACTTCATCCTCATGGTCGAGCGAAAGCTCGCGGATGCCGTAGGTTTCCAGCGCCAGCCGGATGTGGGATTGCGCCTTGACCGGATGCATATAAAGAAGTTCGCACTCGGGAGAGGCAGCCCGGGCCGCCTCGAATTCGGCGGGGCTGGCCACGTCGAAGGAAGTGATGCCGGCCTCGGCCAGCACCTTGAGGATCATCGGCTCGCCATTGGTCTTGACGGCATAGGCGGTCTTGCCGGGGAATTGCGCCATGAATTCGCGCGCATCGGCCGCCAGGACCTGCGGGCGGAAGCCATAGACCGGCTCATCCGGGCGGAGTGCCAGCACAGCTTCGCGGGCGGTGGTGAATTTCTGCATGGCCGAATCAACGCCCCGTTTCATGAACCCATGTTTAAGCCGGTTCACGGCTGCTGCAAAACAGCCGGGTTTCCTGACAGAAATGTGACGGTGGCGGCGAGGGGAGATGGGGCCGCGTCATACCCGACCGATTGCGACTCGGTCCCGCGGCTTGGCGCTTGACGGGCGGCCTTCACGCGGACAGATTCGCTAGGTTGCTGATTTAAGGATTCTCATCATGCGTATTGCCGGTCTTGCCGCCGTCCTGCTGGCAGCGTCCTGCGCGCCGGCTCTTGCCGCCTCGGCGCTGGAGAAGAATTTCTGGCTGTCCGGACCCAATTATGACGGCATTCTGCCCCATTGCGCCGACAAGGCTGTCTCCGATGAGATCGCCGCGCGCTTTTCCCGCAAGGAGGCCAAGTACTGGCACTCCAACCTGGCGATCCAGCAGATCGACCGTCACCGCCAGGTCGCCTTCTCGCCCTGGGGGCCGAGCTATATTCCGCGTCGCTTCTGCGTGGCGCGGGTGTTGACCAATGACGGCCATTATCGCCGCGTCTCCTATTCGATCGCCGAGGACACCGGCTGGATCGGCGCGAGCTGGGGCGTGGAATGGTGCGTCGACGGCACCGACCATAATCTGGCCTACGCGCCCGCCTGCAAGATGGCGCGTCCGTGATCCGTTGCCTGCTCGCGGCCATTTTGATGATGGCGGCGAGCAGCAGCCTTGCCGCGCGTGAAATCCGCGGCGGGGCGCCGGGCGATTTCGACCTCTATCTGCTTGCCCTGACCTGGTCGCCGGGCTTCTGCGCCACCGGCGGCACGGCCAAGCAGCCCAGCCAGTGCGGGATCGGTTCGCGCCTCGGCTTTCTCGTGCATGGCCTCTGGCCTCAGGGCGAGCGCGACTATCCCACCGAATGCAATCCCGGTGCCTTCGTGCAGCGGCGCGATCTTGCCGCCACCGGGGGCGTGATGCCTTCGGAGGGCTTGGCCCGTTACGAATGGCGCAAGCACGGCACCTGCTCGGGCCTGTCGCCCGCCCGCTATTTCGAGGCGATGGCGACGCTCTATCGCCGGATGGTCATTCCCGACGCCTATCGCAGCCCGGCGCAGGACAGCCGCGCCGCGCCGCTCGAGATCGAGCGGGCTTTCTCGCAGGCCAATCCCGGCCTGCGGCCCGACATGATGACGGTCGTCTGCGGCCGCGGCGAGCACGGCAGCGTGCTCACCGAACTGCGCATCTGCCTGAGCAAGGATTTGCGCAATTTCCGGCCTTGCCCGGCGCAACTGCAGGTCCAGGGCTGCCGGACGCGAAACATTCTGATACCAGCGCTCAACTGACATTGGTCTTGGTGAACCGACATGGCTCTATGGCTCAAATTCGCAGGCACAGGGGAAGGGGAGGCCGAGGCAGGCGCCCCCAAGCCCGAACGGCTGGAAGCCGGCAATCCGGCCTTCCGCACCTGGAACAGCTATGAGAGCGCCGACGGCAAGACCTTTTGCGGCATCTGGGAGGCGACGCCGGGGCGCTGGCGCGTCGTCTATGAGGAATGGGAGAGCTGCACGCTGCTCGAAGGGCGCTCCATCGTGACGCCGGATGGCGGGGTGCCGGTGGAATTGCGGCCCGGGGACACCATGATCCTCGAGCCGGGCTTTGCCGGCAGCTGGGAAGTGGTGGAAACCACGCGCAAGAGCTATGTGATCCGGCTTTGATCCAATTTCCCGGATGAGATGCGAAGGCTCGCTTTTTTCGCCCGCGAGTAGGCTTCGATGGCCCGTTCATGCCGAAAGCGGCTCATCCCGCCGAACCGCCCAGCCGGATGCGCGCTTTGAGGATCGATCGCGACGTCCTGCCGATCCCTTAGCTGGCCTGATCATCCCCGCCGTCCGGCGGAGGCTGTCATATGGGCCTGGCTAGGCGATCAGGACTGATCCGTGGACTTCTCCTTGCCAGGCTGCCGGGCTGCCATTTCCCCTCTTGCCACTCCGGCGGGTTCCCGGCGATATGGGCTGGGCGGAGGTAAAAGGTACAATGGCAGCACATCAGGGCGGCACCACCAGTTTTCTACGTGAGCGCGATGGTCATGAGGCCCGCGTTTCCTATGCGGAACTCTTCTTTGATCTCGTCTATGTCTTTACGGTGACGCAGCTTTCCCATTCGCTTCTGGAGCACCTTTCCTGGGGCGGGGCGCTGCAAACCCTGGTCTTGTGGTTCGCCGTCTGGCTGGCGTGGCAATATACCTGCTGGTTCACCAACTGGTTCGATCCCGAGAAGACACCGGTTCGCATCTGCCTGTTCGTGCTGATGGCGTTGGGCCTCGTGATGGCCGCAGCCTTGCCGGAAGCCTTCGGGGAACGCGGGCTGATCTTCGCGATCTGCTTTGCGGCCATCCAGGTCGGGCGCACGGCCTTCGCCGTGTTCAGCCTGGGGACCGGCACGCCGATCTCCCGCAATTTCCAGCGCATGATCGGCTGGAACCTGATCGCGGCCTGCATCTGGATCGCCGGCGGCCTTGCCGAGGGCGAGGCCCGCATCGTGCTGTGGATCATCGCGGTGGCCTGCGAATATTTCGCCCCCTGGTTCGGCTTCTGGCTGCCCGGGCTCGGCCGCTCCGATCCCGGCAAGGAATGGACGGTGGAAGGCGGCCATATCGTCGAGCGCTGTGCGCTGTTCGTCATCGTCGCGCTGGGCGAATCCGTCCTGGTCACCGGCGCCACTCTAGCCAAATCGACGGCCTGGGATGCGCCCGGCCTGATCGCCTTCTTCGTCGCCTTCCTCGGTTCGATCGCCATGTGGTGGATCTATTTCGACATCAGCACCAAGGATGCCACGGAAGCGATCGTCGAATCCGAAAATCCCGGGCAGATCGCCGCCTATACCCATTATCTGCACGTGGCGCTGATCGCGGGCGTGATCGTCACCGCCGTCGGCAACGATCTGTCCATCGCGCATCCCGCCCATCACGTCGATTTCAGCGGCATGGCGGTGATCTTCGGCGGGCCGGCGATCTATCTCGTCGGCAATGCGCTCTATAAGCGCCTGATCTATGGCGGCGTGCCGATCACCCATGTCGTCGGCCTGCTGGCACTGGTCATTGCCGTGCCTTTCGCCTTCATGACCGATCTCCTCATGATCAGCGGCATCACCACCGTCATCATGCTCGTCGTGGCGATCTGGGAAGGCTATATCGGCAGGAAAGCGAAATCGAAGGTTCCGCATCACGCATCATGAACTATCGCCATGCCTTCCACGCCGGCAATTTTGCCGACGTCCTCAAACATATCGTGCTGGCGCGTATCCTGACCCTTCTCAAGGCGAAGGAGACGCCCTTCCGCGTGATCGACACCCATGCCGGTACCGGGCTCTACAGTCTCGAAGCCGACGAGGCCCGCCGCACCGGCGAATGGCGGGACGGCATCGGCCTGGTGGCGGCAAATCCGCCATCGGCGCGGGTCGCCGGGCTGATCGCGCCCTGGCACGGCCTGTGCCAGGGGCTGATGGCCCAGTCCCCGCCGCTCTATCCGGGCTCGCCCTGGCTCGCGGCGGATCTGACGCGGGATCAGGATCGCCTGGTTTTTTGCGAAAAGCACCCCGAGGATGCCGGCCGGCTCAAGGGCAATTTCGCCCGTGGCAAGCGGGTCAAGGTGATGGAGGGCGATGCCTGGGCCCTGCTGCCGGGCTTGCTGCCGCCGCCCGAGCGGCGCGGCCTGGTCTTCATCGATCCGCCTTTCGAGGAGGACAACGAGTTCCGGGCCATCGCGGACGGGTTGGCACAGGCCCTGCGGCGCTGGGCTACCGGTATCTATGCCATCTGGTATCCGATCAAGGGCATGCGCGAGGTCGAGAGTTTCGCACGCAAGGTGGCCGCACTGCCCGCCAGCCGCATCCTGCGCTTCGAGCTCAGCCGCTACGCCGTGCAGCGCATCGACCGCCTCAATGGCTGCGGCATGATCATCGTGAACCCACCCTGGAAGCTGGACCAGGAATTGCGGGCCGTGGGGGACTATCTCGCACCGCTTTTTGCCAAGGAAGGCAGTGGTCTCGTGCGGCTCGACTGGCTCAAGGAAGAAGAGAGGCGCTAAATCCTGGTCAGGATCAGGCTAAGCGGGTCTCTCCCAAGGAGGCGATCGGCCGTGCGCTGGCCGACAGGGTGGCCCGCGGCGCGAAGTCGATGAACAGCGGCAGGCTGGCCGCACCCAGGGCGTGGGCGATCGAGCCGAATGTCCCCAGCCGCAGCACCGGCGCGCTGCGCGCTTCGGGAATGGCGGCGGCAAGCGCCGTTTCGAGGCGGGCAACGATTTCCCGCATGATTGGGGGCCCGAGGTCTCCGTCAATGACCACATTGGGAACGTCGAGCAGGGCCTGTGCCGACAGGACCGGTCCGACCAGGGCATCGACACAATCGGCGACCCATTCTTCCAGCGCCGCCGGATTGGCGGCGATGGCTGCCGGCAGATCGTGGGGGCCGACGATTTTGTGGCCGTGCCAGCCGAGATGGCGCATCAGGGCCGCGATGGAGGCCCGTGCCAGCAGGATGTCATAGGGGCCTTTGGGCGGAGGCACCGAAGGCAGGCGCGAGGGCGGCACGGGCAGCATGGCGACATCGCCGGCATTGCCCTGGGAGCCGCGGCGATAGTCGCCGCCCAGCACCACGCCGCCGCCAATGGCCGGTCCGATGAAGAAGTAGACGAAATCATCCGATTCCCGGCCAAAGCCGTAGAAGAGCTCGGCTATGGCGGCGGCGGTGCCGTCATTCTCGGCATGGACGTCGAGGCCGGTCAGGCTCTGCAGGGCCGCGGCAAAATCGTAGCCCTCCCACAGCGACAGCGTGTCGATCTCCAAATTGAGCCGGTCGAGCCAGGCACCGAGATTATAGGGCTGGGCCAGGCCGATGCCGAGCACGCGCCCGGGAGACAAGCCGTCGGCGATGGCCTTGAGATCGGCGACGTCGGCAGCCACCACCGCCAGGGCCTCCTGTGGAGCGGGCAGGGGATAGTCGTGCGAGCGCTTGTCGATGAGATGGCCGCCGAGATCGACAAGGGCGGTCTCGATGCGGTTGCGGTCGATGCGCACGCCGATGCCATAGGCCCCGGTCGGCTCCAGGCGCAGCAGCGTCGCCGGCTGGCCGCGCTGGCCGTGATAGCGCTTGCCGACCACGGAAATCAGTCCGAAGGCCTGCAGGTCCGAGACGATTTCGCCGATCGCCGTGTTGGTAAGGTTGGCGGCACGGGCGAGATCGGCCTTGGAGGCCTCGCGCAGGCGTCGCAGGCGCTGCAGCACGATCCGGTGGTGGTAGTGACGGATGCGCGCGGAGGTCAATCCGCGTTCCGCCATTGACGCGGGCGCCATGGCTTCCCTCCCCCTTACCGCCTGGAGCAAAATGCGTTCAGGCATGAGCGCGTGTTTGCTCTCACTTACTGGTCCGACACGTCTTTGCGATTGGAAATCATTCCATCAAAGCACAAAGCGCGCTGGGCGAGGCCACGGTCATCACGCCGCCCTTTATTTATTGCCGTTGAGTAAATTCAAGTTGAGCAAAGGTGTCAAGTAACATGCGGCGGTCCTGCCTGCTGATGCATTGAAGAAATCGTGTCGTTCTTGGCCGTTTCTCATCGTCGCACCCGGATTGACGCCGGGCAGGGGGTATTGTCAGATCATTGCAAGGTGTCCGCCTCAGCCGGAGCACCGCGGTGAATGGATCATGCAATTCGATTTCAAGGACAGGCAGGTGCTGGTCAGTGGCGGCACCAGTGGGATCGGAGCCGCCATCGCGGCGGGTTTTGCCGAAGCCGGCGCCAGCGTCGTGGCGGCTGGCTTGCCGGGCGCGACGGCTCCTCCCGGCATCGAGACGGTGGAACTCGACGTGAGGGACGGCGCTGCCGTCGCCGCGCTGGCCGGGCGCTACGAGCGGCTCGACGTGCTCGTGAACGCCGCCGGCATCATCCGGCGGGGCGCCGAGCATGAGCCCGAGACGTTCGAGGAGGTCGTCGACATCAATCTCAACGGCACCATGCGCCTGTGTGCCGCCTGCCGCAGCGCTCTGGCGGCCTCCGGTGCCGGTGCCGTGGTCAATCTCGCCTCCATGCTGTCCTTCTTCGGCGGCGGCCTGGTGCCGGCCTACAGCGCCAGCAAGGGGGGTATCGCCCAGCTTACCAAATCGCTGGCCATCGCCTGGGCCGGCGAGCGCATTCGCGTCAATGCGATTGCTCCAGGCTGGATCGAGACGCCGCTCACCAAGGCGCTGGTCGAGGACCCTGCCCGCAGCGGCCCCATCCTGGCGCGCACGCCGCTCGGGCGCTGGGGCGTGCCGGCGGATCTGGTCGGGCCCGTGCTGTTCCTATGTTCCCCCGCCGCCGCTTTCGTCACGGGCACGATCCTGCCCGTCGACGGCGGCTATCTGATTGGATGAAGCCATGACTGCGCCCGACCGCAAGCTCGACCAGAGCCGGATGCCCTATCAACTGCCGATGCCCGCGGAAGCGGCCCCCGAGATCGTGGTGCCGCATGTGCTGCCCGATGACGAGCGTGTGTGGGTGCCGCAGATGGAGAATGTCTGGTTCCGCCCCCTCTGCCTGCATGCCGGGCAGGGCTATTGGGTCAACCTGCTGCGCGTGCGCAAATCCGGCGTGCTCTCGCGCCACCGCCATCCGGCGCCGGTGCATGGCCATGTCCTCAAGGGGCGCTGGCACTATCTCGAGCATGACTGGGTGGCCGAGACCGGCTCCTATGTGTTCGAGCCGCCCGGCGAGACCCATACCCTCGTGGTGCCGGAGGATTGCGAGGAGATGATCACCCTGTTCCACATCACCGGCGCCATGATCTATGTCGATCCCTGGGGCAAGGTGACGGGGTTCGAGGACGTCTTCTCCAAGATCGACATGTGCCGGGCCCATTACGCCGCCAACGGCCTGGGCCCTGACTATGTCGAGCGTTTCATCCGGCGCTGAGCCGCCTATTGGGGGGCGGGGTGCTGCGCCGGCGCAGCGGGTTTGTCGCCGCCATGCGGGCGTGGCACCATGGCGAGCACGGCGGTTTCGAGGGACTTGTCACGGTGCTTCAGGCAATAGCCGCGCAGATGGGTGCGCAGGGCGACCGGGTCGGTGAGATCGGCAAGGGAGCGTCCGCTGCCGAAATGCCCGGGATTGGCCTTGGCATAGCCTTCGATATAGCCGCCCGCCCAGGCGATGATCTGGCTGTCGAGGATATCGCGGCGGCGTACGGCGAAGCCGCAGCGCATGTCGCCATAGTCGACCGCCTGGCTGACGGGCGCATGCGGCTTGGCGGGCGCTGGGGGCTTGCCGGCCAGCGCCGCCTTGTCGGCGGGAGGCTTTTCTGTCGCCAGCGCCGGCGGAATCGGGAGGCTGCCGAGACAAAGGGCGCCTGCCAGGAATGCTGCCATCGTCATGCGCACATTTGCCTCCATCGCATTGATTTGCTGCGCCATGCTGCGCAAACAAAAGGGCGGGCGCAAGGCGTCGTGCCTAACACGGAAACGCAAATTTCCGACTGGGCGTGTTGGCTCTGAGGGAGGCGTGGAAATCCGGCCGGGCAGGGAAAACCTGGCTGGGGCGGGAGGGTTCGAACCTCCGAATGGCGGAATCAAAATCCGCTGCCTTACCACTTGGCTACGCCCCAATCGGTGCGGCTCAATAAACGGTTCGCTCAGAGGCTGCAAGATAGGGCTACAAAAAAGCGCAGCGAAATTCATCACCAAAAAAGCGCATATCCTGCTTGCGGCTCGCCGACGATCCCGCTATAGAGCCGCCCACGACTGGATACGGAGTGTGGCTCAGCCTGGTAGAGCACTACGTTCGGGACGTAGGGGTCGCAGGTTCAAATCCTGCCACTCCGACCAGTCGATTTTCCCGAGCCCCAACCCCTAGATCGGCAAGCCGCAGACGTCGCTCCTGGCGGTGCTGGCCGCACGTGCAGCCGGCATGCCCATGCTGCCGTACTGGTACGCGAAGCAGCATCTCGGTGTCTTTCCCGCCGAAAGTCATGATGATACCGTCTCTGGCAAGTGCATAGCCGTTGTTCCGTGAAGTATGGCGGGGCGGGTGCCTCAGCGCTTTACAGCTGTTACATGGGTAACTGAGTACAGTGCAACAACTTTATGACAATGGCTCGTCGCGGAATAGATTGCCGCTTGTTTAAGCTTTGGCGTTATTCCGTCACCGACGTAGAGATATTGTCTTTAATGTGGCATTTGGATATCTGTGCGATTAACGATTCGTTATGAGGATTGGGAATGCGGAAGCTGCTGGGCGTAGGCCTGCTTGTCGTGCTGGGTAGCTGCTCCAGTCCATCCGACGGCCCCAGTGCCGGGAGTTTCCTGAATGCGCGCCAGCCCTATACGAATGAGCGTGTTCCGGTCGTCGACATCACCTACGCCGCGCAGATGGCTCAGGGGCCGGGCGCAAGCGTTTCGTCCTTCGCCGGCACGCCGGGTCTCGCGAAATTGCGTTCGGCCGGATATACCGGCACCCAGATCAGCCGCGGCGACGTCCTGCAGATCACCGTGCTGGATACCGGTGAGGATGGCCTGTTCTCGCCGACCAACAGCAAGACGCTGGATCTCGGGCGCTTCACAGTCGATGACAATGGCTCGATCGACATTCCTTTCGTCGGCAAGCAGCGCGTAGCGGGTTCCTCGCCGGAAGCGGTGCAGAAACGCATCGTCGGCAGCCTCAAGGGCTCTTCCGTAAATCCCCAGGCCGTGGTGACCATCGTCGACCGGCCCAACAGCGCGGTTGCCGTTTCCGGCGCCGTGCGTGCGGCCGGCCGCATGGCGATGGCTTCGGGCAAGGAGCGCATCCTCGATGTGGTGGCGAGAGCCGGTGGCGCCACCGGCCCTGCCAATGCGACGACGGTGACCGTCATTCGCGGCAATCAGCGCGCCGACCAGAGCCTCGACCAGGTGATGGCCGACCCCAAGCAGAACATCTATCTGCAGCCGGGCGACCAGGTCATCCTGGGGGGCAACACGCCGAGCTTCACCGCGATGGGGGCGTTCAAGAGCGCCGGTGAGTTCAATTTCGAACCCGGCCAGCTCACCTTGGCGCAGGCCATCGCGCGTAGCGGCGGCCTGCTCGATGACCGGGCCGATTCCCGCTACGTCTACCTGTTCCGCAAGCGCGCCTATTACTGGACGACCAAGGATTGCGTGCTGGTGCGGCCCTCGCCCTATGGCAACGGCACCATGCCGCCGCGCACCAATTGCCCGGAAGCCATGGCCTCGCCGCCACCGCCTCGCGCCGTGATCTTCCGCATCAATATGAGGGATGCCTCCAGCCTTCTGATGATGCAGCAGGTCCAGATGGAGAGCGGCGACATGCTCTTCGCCAGCAATGCCGGCATGGTCGATTTCGCCAAGCTCTTCACCGTGTTCCAGAAGAGCGTACCGACGGCGGCGGCGCCGCAGCCGACGGGAGGCATCCCCTCCAGCCCGCCCCCGGCGCCGGGCGTGTCGCTGAACCTGCCGTCCCACTGACGAGGCAAGGCTTCAGGGAACCATCCGGCCGCTTCGCAGCATCGCCAGGGCAATGCTTGCCGATGCCGGCCGCCCGTCCGGGTCGGGATGGACCAGTCGTGCTGAGAATTCCTGCAGGAAATCTCGTGCATCGGTGGGAACCGCAGCTCCTTCCAGCAGCATGGACAGGATCCGTCCGCAGGCATAGAGGTCCGCCCGGCCGTCGAGCGGCTCGCCGGCCTGCTGTTCGGGGGCGCTGAAGCCCTCGCGGCCGGCCTTCGCCAGATCGACATCACCATGGCGCTGCCCGGCTTCCAGGGCGATGCCGAAATCGGCGATGCGCAGCGTGGCGAGATCCTCGCCGTCATAGAGCAGGTTGTCCGGCGCGAGATCGGCATGCACCAGTCCTGCTTCATGCACCGCCTCCAGCCCCGACAGCAGGGCGGCGGCGGTCGCGAGGATCTCGTCGTAGCAGGATGGAGCTTTCTGCATGCGCTCCGAGAGGCTGAAGGGCAGCCAGTCCATCAGCAAAGCGGGCCGTCCGTCGGCAAGCCGCAGGGCGGCGGTGGCGGCGGCGACGTGGCGGTGGCGCAGCCTGGCGCCGAAACCGGCCTCGCGCAGCAGGAGATCGCGGGCGACGACATTGTCGGCCTGGTCGGGTCGAAGTGTCTTGAGAGCGTGGAGGGTGCCGAGATCGCGATGGCGGAGCCGATGGATCTCGGTGAGTGCGCCCTCATGGGCCCTTGCTTCCTGGGCGAAGCTGTTGGCGATGAAACCCGGGTCCGCCGCATCCAGCCGGTCTATGCGCCGGTCGAGCGCATCGCGCACGCGATCGGCCAGCAGCCGGGTCTCGGCGGGCGGACGTGGTCCTGCGCCGCTTCGGCTGAGGGCCTGCCACAAGGCGGCGAAGCGAGTGGCGACCGCCTCCAGGTCTTCCGGTAGCGGTTCCCCGCTCATGCGGCTTGGACTGCGACGACGATGGCGCTGACATTCTCACGCACATTGGCGATGAGAGCGTCCTGGACCAGGGCAGCGGCAGCCTCCTTCACCGGCTGCTCGGCGATGGTGGCGGCGATGGTGCGCTCGTCGAGGACACGCGCGAGCGCGGCGCTGCAGAGGAGAAAGCGATCACCGCGCTGTGCCCTGTCATAGACGATTTCGGGCACTAGCTGGCGGGGCGCACCGATGCTGCGCGCGAGCGCGAAACGCAAGCCGATCTCGACATGGTCACGCGTCAGGCAGCGCATCATGCCGTCGCGCATCAGGTAGCAGCGGGCATTGCCCGCCCAGACCACGGCGAAATCTCCGTTCTCGACGGCGAGGCTGACGACGCTGGCGCTCGGGGGCTCCACCGCGCCGGGGAAGCGAATTGATTGCACCAAGCTATGCGCCCGCCCGAGCTTGCCTTTGACATCCTGTACCAGGGTCTCGAGCATATCGGCCGGAGAGACATGGGCCAGCGTGTTGGTGACGATCTTTGCCGCTTCCGCGGCGCCGTTGCCGTCGCCGACCCCATCGGCGACCGCGAAAAGGCGCGGATTGTCGGAGACCAGCAAAGCGTCGGCATTGATCGACAGGCGGGTGCCGGCGTGGGTGGCATAGCCGCGCTCCATCGCCAATGCCGGCAGCGGAGGTGCCTCCACCCGCGGGGGAGCCATCTCGGTTTTCTCGACCGGAGGGGGCGATGTAGGTGGCCGGGAGGGCTGCTTGACGGTGGGGTTGCCGCCTTTCAGCAGGCGCACGAAATCGCCGGCACGCGGGGCCCCTTGAGTCTTGAAGCCGCTGGCCCGCCCCGTGCCGCTCTCGACGGTCCACCATAGCGAGACGCGGCCATCGGCGGCGCCGGGCGGTGGTGGCGGCACCGGCCGGGCCTGGGGCAGGCGCAGGCGCTTCAGACCGCCGAGAAAGGCCGTGATGTCGAAATCGCGCAGCGTGGAGGTCTCGGCAATCGCTTCTGCGGCGGTGAACCAGCTCTCGTCGAAGCAGAAAAGGCGCGCCGGACCTTCATAATTGCCGAGCCGTGCCGCGATCACCAGGGGGAAGCTGCGGCCGACCCTGTCCCGGCTCGGCAGCAGGATGCCGACCATGGTGGCATGCCCCCACAGGGATCGCTCGATCACGAAACGCCAGGGCGGGGAGGCGTGGAACAGGTTTTCCCATTGCGTGCCGAGCGTCTGCTCGCTTTCCTGCAGGCCCGATTGCAGCCAGTTGACGAGCTCGGTCTCGGCCTGGCGGCCGAGGCCGGTCGAGACGAAATCGCCATGGCTCGGCACCTTGCCGAAAAAGCCGATGCCGTCATTCTCGGAAGGAGCCGGATGGGATGCGCCGCGCGGAGCCATCATTCCCCCTCAGAACTGTGAGGGGCATTTGAAATCCGCGATCGCCTTCAGGCGATAGGGATTGAGCGTGCCGCCGAACTGCACCCTGAACTCGGCGCTCCTGCCGTCCTGGCTGAAGCGGGCTTTGAACAGATCGGTACCTTCAGCAGTGATCACGGCCTTGTCGAGCAGCCGGAAGGTCGCCCATTCTCCGGATGCCTGTATCTTTTGATTGAATTCAGTGGGGCGCACGACGACCCAGGAGTCGGCCGTGGCGCCTTTCGAGGGCCACTCGAATATCTTCGCTTGGGGGCTATTCTTGACGAGGCTAAGTATCTCCCCAGCGGTTGAGAGCACTGCCATATCAGCGGCGTCATTCAGGGACACGCCGGTGATGGTGATACGAATCGAAGGCATCTCGCTATCGTTCGGGAAGAAAGCCTTGCGGATCTTATCGGCGTTCTCGAACTGAGCCAGCGCGTCGCTTGCTATACCCTCGGTGCCAGGCGCGCCTTTCCAGCGCCAGGGCGTGGCGGAAGTATCGACGAAAGCCTGCAGCTCGTTTTGAAAGAAGCTTGGGAAAAGCCCCTTCGGACCGAAAAGCCGGGCGAAATCCGTCAGCGCCATGTCCTCCCTGGCAGACCGTTCGAAGGGATAGCGCCCAGTCATGATGGTGGAGCAGAGCCTGGCGCCGTCGCCGGCCCATTTGTCGGCCGCCTCGTTACGGGCGGTCTTGGACGCCAGTGCGCCGACATCCCCGACAAGTCCCGCTACCAGATCGTCGATCGGAGGCGGCAGGCGTCGGCTCTCTTCCGCCAGGGACTGGACGGCGGCGGCGAGCTGGCTGTCGGTGTTGAAGATCTTGTTCGCCGGCTGTGTCGACCCGGCGGCGCGCGAGAGCTGGGTATACATGGCTCCGAGGAGCGGCTTCAGGGCCTGGATCTGCGAGCGCGGCTTTTCTGAACTGGTGGTCTCGCTCTGCTTGGGTGTCTCCAGCGCTTCGCGCAGGCGGCCATAGGGATCGGGGACGCTGATCGTGCTGTCGTTCAACGCAACGCTCTCCCCGCCTTGCGGGGCCATCGCGACGGAGGCGTTCGCCTGGGGCCTGAGATCGGCAGCCTTGGCGATGGAACGCGCCAGGGATTCGATCGGGCCCGGCTCGCTGGAGAGGACGCGAAGCGTATCGGCGGCATCGGCCAGCGACTGGAACGGCTTTATGCCCAGATCGGCCAGCAGGTTCGCCCAGCGTTTCTCGTACTGATCGAAATAGAGCTGCAGCGCAGCCAGGGACAGGCTCTCCACCGTCATGCCGCCGCTCGGCGGCTCGCCACGGACCCAGTGTTCGTCCAGCGCCTGGCGGGCGGCTTCGGCGACCTCCGGCAGGATGACGGAGCGATAGCCTTCGCCGGTGAACAGGCCGGGAATGCCTTCGCGCAGAGCAGCCTTGGATTTACGCTGGAACACCCGTTCGCCGAGCGGGCCGAGCGCATCGGCGGGAACCCAGGGCGCCAGGGCGCGGACCTCCCGGTTCTCCTCCAGGATGTCATAGGCGCGTGCCGCCAGGCTCTGCCCGCTGATCGCCTGCCGCGCCTTGGCGACCAGGGTCTGGTCGATATCGATCGGCGGCAACCGCCTCGCCACAAGCTGTTCGACATGCTGGAGAAGCTCGCGGCGGGCGACCGCCCGTCCCTCGCCGGGATAAAGGGCATCGAAGATCTGCTCGGCTTCCTGCGAGGCGAATTGAGCGTCGACCTGGCCCAATCCGCCGAGCATGCCATAGAGTTTGAGGGCATCGAAGGTCTGACGGACATTGGAGGTGTCGCCCAATTGCTTCTGCAACTGCACCATCAGGCGCGGCAGCAGCAGCGAATTGAGGGCACGCTGATAGGCTTCGCGCTGGCGGCCGGCGATCTTGTCCCTCTGGTCCAGCCCAAAGCCGATCTGCCACGTATCGGCCCCCGAAAAGCCATCGGTCACGCCTCTGATATTGTTCAGCGCCGGCAGGATGCGCAGGAAATCGGTGTCGGTGACATCCCGCACCGGAATGCCCTGCACCAGTTTCTCATAGGAACTGATGCGCTCGTCGGCCTGCGCCAGGGCGCGGGAGTTCTGGAAATAGGTGGCGATCCAGCTCGAGAAGACCACGCCGAGGACCACGGCCGAGGCGCCATAGGCGATACGGCGCAGCATCAGCTGGCGGCGGGTCAGCCGCTTGTCGCGCGCGACGAGCGCGGCTTCTCCGAAAATGACTTCCTTGAATAGGCGCGGCAGGAAGTAGCTGCGGCGCATGCGTGTTGCGCTAGCGGCCCCGGGTATCTCCGCCTGTGTGCCGGAAGCGAAATAGATGCCGCGCAGCAGCGGGGACTCCACCAGCTTCGACCCGGCGCAAAGTTCCACCAGAACCTCGTGCAGGCGCTCCTTGAGGGCGGCGAGTTCGGCGGGGAAACGGAAGATGCGGCCGCGTATCTCGCTGTCGGGTTCCTGCTGCAGGCGCTCGATCAGCATGGCGTCGACACGCTGCTGGAGCAGGCTGAATTCCTCCAGGAAACGCTCGGGCAGATTCTCGGCCTTGTAGCTCTCGTCGAGACCGAAGGTGGTGCCCCAGACCTGTTCGCGATCGCTGGCATTGAAGCCGTCGAAGAACTCAACGAAGCCGGTGAGCAGGTCCGATTTCGTCAGCACGAGATAAACGGGGACGCGAGCCTGCAGATATTCGTCGAGTTCCGATAGGCGCTGGCGGATGGCGCGCACCTCTTCCAAGCGCGCCGCCGGCTCGCGGGTCAGGATGTCGGCGATCGACAGGGTGACCAGGGCGCCATTCACCGGCTGCGAGCGGCGGTGCTTCTTCAGGAGGGTCAGGAATCCCTCCCAGCCGGCCTTGGAGCTGCCGTTGAGATCATCCTGTGTGGTGTAGCGGCCCGCCGTATCGATCAGGATGGCTTCGTCGGTGAACCACCAGTTGCAGCTGCGCGTGCCGCCGATGCCCTGCACGGAATTGGCGCCGAGCGCATCACCGAGCGGAAATTTCAGCCCCGAATGGGTGAGGGCCGTGGTCTTGCCCGAGCCGGGCGCCCCGAAGATCACATACCAGGGCAGTTCATAGACATAGCCGAAGCGTTTCTTGGTGACGCGGCGCAGCAGCGCCAGGGCCTGCTTCAGGCGATCGCGGATTTCGCTGACTTCGGCCTGCTGGCTGGCGGCGGCTTCCGCCTCCGCGTTTTTTTCAAGATCGGCGACCAGCGCCTTGTCGCGCTTGCGGGCCTTGTAGATGTTGATGCCTATATAGGCGAGACCGGCAACCAGCACGATGCAGATGGCGATCAGCCGATTGGTCGCGCTGGCAAGCGGATAGAATTCGCCATAGCCGATGAGGTGGCCGTAGAACCAGATGATGAGGCAGAGCGCCGCGATCCAGACGATGGGCAGGAAGCGTTGGCCGAGCAGCGTGCCATAAGCTTCGACATAGGAGCGGATCGTATAATAATAGCTGAGCGGGTTCATGGCGTGGCGCCTCCCGGCCGTGCGACGTTGCGATTGACCGGCGGCAGGCTCAGGACGAGGGGCGAGCCGGTGTAGCCGTCCTCGGGCTTGCCGATCACCAGGATCTCCGTGCGGCGGTTCTGTGCTTGCCCTTCCTTCGTGTCGTTGGAGGCGACCGGGTCAGCCTCGCCTCGGCCTTCGGTGGTAAGGCCGCCGCCGCGGACATAGGTCTTCAGGGTGTCACCCACGGCCCGAGCCCGTGCCTCCGACAATTGTTGGTTGTTCTGGATGCGCCGGTTGCCATTGAATTTGAACGGCGTATTGTCGGTATAGCCGATCACTTTTGCCTCGAATTGCGCGATTTGTAGTGCGAAACCGATCTTGTCGATCAGGTCCTGAAAACCAGGATTGATGTCGGCCTTGCCCGTATCGAACAAGCCTGCATTTTTGATGCGGACTAGCACCTGGCCATTGTCGTTCCACAAGCTCACGAGCTTCTGGTCTACCTCCGGCTGCAGGAAGTTCATGAATTGCCGGATACGTTTTTCACCCACAGGTTCCGGGGGGAGCTCCGCCTTGGCCTGAACCTGGACCGGGGGCGGATCCTTCGCCTTGGGAGGCGGCGGGATGAAGACGCTGGGCGCCTCGTTGGGCGGCAGGTTGGCGAGGCGTGCGAATGTGCCGTCAGAGGCCCGGTCGAGCGAGAGCGAGAAGAAGAGATAGCCGAGCCCGAACAGCAGAGCGAGGATGCTGAGCAGCGTCCAGAGCGCCGCAGCGGTACGCAGGGGCTTGTGCCTGGCGATAACGCCACGCCAGTGCGGCGACAATTCCCGTTCGAAGGCGCCATATTGGCCGAGCAGCGTCTTGTAGAGGCTGTCGCGGATACGGCTGAGTTCGAGCGCCCCGCGGGGGGAGACGCGGGTGCGTCCTTCGAAGGCAAGCGACAGGCACAGATAGATCAACAGCAGCAGATCCTTGTTGGCGCCCGGGCTCTGGTGAAAATAGTCGAGCAGTTCGAAGAACTTGTCGCCACCGGTGACGTCCATGTGATACGTCGAGACCAGGCCCGAGCGGGCCCAGCCGGCGCGTACGCCCCAGGGTTTGCTCAGCACCACATCGTCGACGGTGGCGCAGACGACGTAATGCGCGGCACGAGCCCGCTCCGGGCTTATCCGGGCGCCAGCGAGGTCGCGCTCATAGCGGTTGATCGCCTCGGTGGTGGTGCGGCGCAGTTGCTCGATGTCGGGCTGGTCCGCGGTGTGGCGCAGGGCATGGGCGAGATTGAGCAGGGGAGCGGCGGAGGCCACGATGGTGGGGACTTCCTCGCCGCCGAAGCGGAAATTCCGCACCAGCGTGTCCGCCGACCAGCCGCCGGAGCGCAACGGCTCGGCCGGGCCTGCGGCGTCCTGCGGCGCATCGTCCAGCATCTCCGCCATCTTGCGGGCGACCTGCTGCTTCCTGGCGCCGTCCTCGGTGAGTTCGACCACCGTCGGCAGGGACTGCCAAGGCGCTGTGGTTGCCTTGTTCATCGGCTGGCCTCCTTCACTCCCTCAGTGCCCAGAGTTCCATCTCCAGGCCCGGAAAGTCGCCGGCGAGATGGAGGGCGATGGCGCCCGACGTATCGAGCTGTTTCCACAGCGGGTTCTTGGTATCGAGCTCGAAATAGATCGTGCCCGTGCGATAGGGCAGCTGGCGCGGCAGCACGGGCAGGGGCCGGACGGGAATGCCGGGCAGGGCGACGTTGACCAGTTCGGCGATGCGCTCCACCGGGCCCACCTTGATCTGGGCCGGCAGGCGGCGGCGCACCTCCTCGGCCGGCATCTCGGCCCTGACGGCCAGCACGAAGCCGGCATCCTTGAGCAGGGTGCGGTCGTTGATGGTGCCCACGCGCACGCCATGCCGGCGCTCGGCAAGCTCGATGGCGACGGCCGCCTGTTCGAGCACGGCCGAGAGCGAGGTCCTGAGATCGTCGAACACGGCGGCGAAGGTCGCCTTGAGGTCGTCGTGCCGATAGGGCGGGAATTCGCTGGCGCGCTTGGAATCCATGGTGAAGGTGGCGAGTTCCCCGGCGAGCTGGATGCAATGCTCGTAGAAGGTCATCGGATGGATCCGCGTCGCATTGGCGGCGATGTGGCTGAGCAGCGGATCGGCCCGGTTGAGGATATGCAGCAGGAAGTAGTCGCCGACCTCGGCGGTGCCGCGGATGGTGGGATCGCCGATGCGCTCGGCGATCGCCGCCGCGCGGTGGCGCACGATGCCGAGAAGTTCGGCCATGAGTTCGCTGAGCCGCGCTTCGGCAGCGCAGTTCAGGCACGGGGCGATGTAGTCCGGATCGAGCAGCACGGCCTTGTCCGAGCGCACTTCGATCACCCGGGCCAGACCGATCAGCTCATAGCCGGCGAGGTCGTCGCCGCTCTTGAGATAACGCAGGCTCAGCCGGCCGACATCGATGGGGGCCATGAAGTCGGTCTCGACATTGGCATCCGGCGCCTCGTAATGCGAGGCGACGAAGCGCACGCCGGGCGAGGACGCCCCGCCATTGACGGCGATGTCGGCGCGTCCGGGCCGGCGGGCCGGCAGCGCCAGATAGATGATGGCGTTCTTGGTGGCCTCGTCGAGCTCGAGCGGCGCCGGCAGGTCGGTGTCGAAGGGGGCTTCGAAGGGCGTGCCGTCGGGCAGGGTGCCGCGCAGATTCGCCAGGGCGAACTGCCCGATCGCCAGGGCGCCGCGGTCGATCCCGATCTCGGCGATACCCCAGGGATAGGCGGCAAGCTCACGCGTGGTCGCTCGAACGAGCCGCTCCGTCCAGCGGTCGGCCTGCTGGAAATGCTGCACGCGAAGGAACATTCCCTCGCTCCATGCGACCCTGTTCTCGTTTCTCATGCGACTTCGTCGTCCTTGCTTGTCGTGCTGTGCGCAGTCGGGGCCGGCTCGCCGCCGACTGGTTCGTTCCTAGCCGGCTCGAGCGAGCGCAGCATTGCCCTGCGAAACAGGTCGCGGACGGAAAGATCCCGGCCCTCGGCCTCGAATTGCCGGCGATAGGCCTGCCAGTAGGCCCCGTTGCGGCGCCAGGGCAGGCTGATCGCGCTGGCATCGATGCTCGCCTCGATGATGCGTGGCTCCAACTGGGGCCCGACTTCGCGAACCAGGGTGCCGAGCGCGTCTGCAAGCGCCTGCTGGCGTGCCAGCAGGGTTTCGAGCCGCCTCAGCAGGGCTTCCTCTCGATCGAGGCCGAAGACATCGGGTGCCGGTGTCAAGGCGGGGGGGTCGATCTCGAACGGGACGAAGGCCCTTTCGAGTGCTTCCTCGCATTGGGCCAGCAGGCTGTCGCAGCGCGGCGGCCAGGAAAAGGGCGCCGCCATGGCGGGCAGGAAATCGGCTGGATCTTCGTCCCGTTCCGTGGGAGCAGCCGCCTCAATCGCATCGTCATTTGCCGGCGAGGTTTCGGCATTGTCCTTGCTGCGCCCACGGGCCATGGGCACGGACACGAAGGTAGCCCGACCATGTTCGAGGCGGTTGCCGTAGTCGAAATCCTCGTTCCAGTCGTCCGGCAGAACCGGCTTGATCGCCTTGGGATCCGGCGGGCCGTCCCAGCCGATCTCGACATGGCGCGAGGAAGGAGGGGCCTCGCGCTTGCGACCCTTCGCTACGGGAGCATTCGGCTGCGGCAGCGGCCAGTCATCCGAGAGGCGACCGCCCATTACCCCGGTCGCGATCTGCCCACCCGGTGCGATATCGGCGAGGATGGCGGTGATCGTCAGATTCTCCGGGCTGACGGCAAGGCCCGCCTCGGGGTCGACAATGTCGCGGTCGGCTTCGCCGATGACCGACACCGCAAAGGCATGGCCCCCCAGTTCCAGGCGTGACTGGTGCCGCAGGCGGGCAGTCTCGCCCTCCAGGACCAGGACACCGTCGACACGGGTGCCGTTGGCGCTTTCGTCGCGCAGCAGATAGCCGTCGCGATCGCGCAGAATGGTGCAATGGAGCTTGGAGACGGTGCGGCCCGCGTCCGGCACTTGCCAGTCACAATCGATCGATCGTCCGAGCGTTCGGCGCCCGCGTTCCAGCACCCAGGGTTGCGCCCCTGTCCCGGCTCCGTTTCCCTCGACCTGCCTGAGTTCCAACCGCATGGCCCTCTCCTCACGAGACCGGTTGAAGCACCGCCTGGCGCTCGGTGATGACGGCATCGTCACTGTCCCGCGCCGCCGGGGCGATGCGCGCCCAGCTGTTCCAGCCCAGGCGTGGTGGATCACCTGCCTGGCCGAGCTGGCAGAAAGGAACGTGTTCTTTCCTGAGGACGACCTGGATGTCGAAATCGAGTCCGCAGCCGACGAACAGGCGCGTGAGCGCGAAGAGCTCCTGAATGTCGCGGCTCCCCGGCGCCAGGGACAGATAGTCCCGATAGTCGAGCGGACCGATCACCACGCGGAAGGTGCTGGAGAGATCCCGGATGGCCGAGCCCGCCATGGCATCGAAACCGAGGCGCACCGTGGGCTCACGCCTCATCCGGCTCTGCTCGTGTTCGGGCACGCTCAGCCAGCGCCCCTGGAAGAGCTCGATTTCGACCGGCAGGCCGCTCACTTCGCGCAGCATGGCCCTGAGATTGCTGACATTGCGGGTCCGGGCCGCGAAGAAGCCGCTGAAGCGCAGCAGCACATCGTCTTCGGTGCCGCTGCGTTCGCGTAGCCTGGCGGTGCCGAAGCCGGTGAGGGACAGCAATGTCTTGATGAAGCCATTGCGCCCTTCGCGGGTGCCCCAGCGCAGCAGACGGGCGAGCCGGTATTTCTCGCAGGCATCGACGAACAGTTCGTCCATGCGGGCGCTGAACAATTGCAGGAAGGCCGCGAGTGAGGAGGATTTGTGGCGTTCCTCGCGCATGACCAGTTCGTTATAGGAAGGCGGCAGCGAACCCAACGGTCCGGCGAGCCCTGCCAGGGCGCTGCGCAAGGTGGCCTGGCCTTCCTTCCGTCGAAAGCCCGATACCGGCAGGGCGGCCGGCGAGACCCCGATGTGCGCGGCGATCGCAAGCTGCTCCTCGCTGGCCTGGGCGACGCGGAAGGCCGTGGTCGGTTCAAAGCGCCCGGGGTCGCGTTCGAGCAGATCGGCAAGGGTGTCTGTGCTGGGGTCGGGAAGCATGGCGTGCAAGGACCTCCTAGAGCAGCGGCCGTTCGGCCGCACGGGCGGGCCAGGTGGCGACCGGCTTGGATTGGCCCTTGATGGAGGCCGTCAGCCGCGTGAAGCTGTTGACCGAGGTGTAGAGACCGCAGAAGCGGTCGAGCACGCTGCCGAACAGAAAGGCGGAAGGGCGATCGATCGCGGCCGGATCGAACTCCACGGTGATCTCGGTGCCGGGCACCATGCCGCCCCGGATGCGGGCGGTGGCGGCCCGCGCCTCCACCCGGATGATGGCGTCGACGAGCTGGCGGGTCTCCGGCAGGTCGCGGAAGGCATAGAGCGACAGGATGTCCTTGAGCGCCGCCCCGCCATTGTCGAACAGCGAGACATGGTTGAGCAGGAGATGCGACATCAGCCGCCAGTGGCGGCCATCCTCGTCATTCATGCGCACGGCAGGCGTCGGTGCGATCAGCGCCTCGATCCGCCCGACAGCCTCGTTGCCGAGCGCGAGCTTGAGGTAAGGGTGGCCGCCCCCGAAGGGCAGGCGCTCTGGAAGGGCGCGATTGAGGCACCAGGCATCGACGCTCGCCACGGCGTCGATATTGCCGGTCACGCGGCGGTTGTGATCGACGAAGGCGATGTCGAGATCGCAGGTACCGTCGTCGGGGTCGAAGCGCCGATAGCACTGCCAATAGGCGGCTGCCGCGCCTGACCGCTGGGTGCGGCCGAAGAAGGGTTGGCAGGATTGCTGCTCGCCTTTCGGTCCCGTCAGCGTCACCTTCTCGACGGAATAGATCTCGCGCGTCCGCTGCCGCCGCGAATCCGACAGCAGCCGATATTCGGTGCGCGTGCCGTCGAGTGCGAGCGGCTCGCAGGTCTGGCGGAACAGATTGACCACCGGGGTGGCATGCAGCACCAGGTCCCGGGCGGTGATCGAGCGCTCGAGCTTGCTGTCCGTCTCGCCGAGATAGACGAAGATCTCCAGCCCGTCGCCATGCCAGCGCTGCAGCCCGTCGATCTCGAAGAACAGGAACTTTTGGGGCAGGGCGAAGAATTCCGTCAGCAGGCGGTATCCGGTAAAGCTCGTGCTGGGATAGGGCAGCATGGTCTCGTCGGCGGAAAAGCCGACGGGCTTGAGGTGATCGGCCGGCAGGAAGATGGCCTTGTCGTCGCCTGCATGGCGCGCCAGCGCGATGCCTTGCGTGTGGTTGACGAGCAGTTCGTACAAGGCGCTCGCCTGCCGCCAGGGCGAGGCGATGTAGAAGCGCAGGCGCTTGACCCCGAGTTCCGACAACGGACGGCGTCCCGCCAGGGAGCGGATCGACAGCCGCAGGCAGCCGGCCGCACCGGCATGGCGGGAAAGCGGCGCCTGGATCGGCTGTCCCGACAGCGTGACCGCACCGATCTCCACCGGTGCGATTTCGACGTCCTGCGTGGTCAGGAAGCGGCAGGTCTCGCCTCCGACCGGCTCGGCCTGCACCTCGGTGTGGCGCGGCAGTACCTGCGTGGCAGCCAGCGTTTCGCCTGGCGCGAAACGCACGATGCTCATGGAGGGCAGGGGGGCGAGATAATGCGGATAGAGCGTTTCGAGCAGGCCGTCGGTGAGCTCGGGAAATTCGTCGTCGAGCTTCTGGCGCACCCTGGCCGCCGAATAGGCGAAGCTTTGGATGAGACGCTCGACATGGGGATCGTCGGCGACCTCCCCGGTCAGGCGCAGGCGTCCCGCGATCTTGGGGAAGACATCGGCAAAGCGCGATGCCCGCCGGCGGAGGGCCGACAATTCCTCATTGTAGCGCCGCAGGAAGCCCTCAGCCATGCGCAGCCTCCACCTGGAAGCGCTGGCTGGAGGGGTCGATGGTCGATTCGAAATTGATCGGCGGCATGCCGTCATAGAGGCGGAAGGTCGCCTCGATACGCATGCGCAACGTCCTTTCGCCCTGGGTGCGGTTCTTGAGGATGGTCACGCGGATGTTCGACAGCCTCGTCTCGAACAGGGCGATGCGCCGCTCGATCACGCGTGCCAGCTGCAGTTTGGCTTCGTCCGTGACCAGATTGGCCGAGACGATGCCATCCACGCCGTAGCTGACCAGCGCATCCCCGAGCTCCGCCAGCCTGTCCGGCGGACTGGTCGGACAGCGCCTGGTATTGAGCAGCGCCTCGAGGTCACGGCGGATGGCCTCGCGCATCTCGCGTGCCTGGTCCGCAAGACTGAGTGCGGGATCCTGGGCGAGATCGGGTGTCGCGTCGAGCAGTCGATCAAGGATCGAGCGCGACAGGACCTGCTCGCGGGCCCGGAACCGTTCGAGCGGGTCAACCATGGGCAGCCTGCTTGCGCCGTGCGGTTTCCGGCATGCCCAGCGTCTGCATGTCGTGGAAGGAGACTAGGTCGTCGCCGGCCAGGAAGCAGCGCTGACCGCGGCCGGTGGTGATGCCCGAGGGTTCGGCGATCCATTCGGTTTCGCGCCCCAGCAATAGTTTTTCCTCGGCCGTGCTGCCCTGATAGATCGCCGGCAGCAGCACCGGCGCGGAGGCGCCGTCGATCAGCGACAGCTCAGCACGCCGGAAGGCGAGATCACGCGGCCGGGCGATCGGCTCGACCGCCACCGAGGCGATCTTGGCGAAGTCGATCCACAGATAAGCGCCGCCCGTCATGATGACCTCGAGCGCATGCGGCACCCGGTCGTCGAGATCCCGGAAGTCGCCGACCGGCCTGCCGTTCCACAGCATCGGCCGTTCGCCGCGAAGCCGGTCGAGGGCTTCCAGCGCGGGCCTTGCCGCGCCGCCCTCGCGATGGATGATGGCGAGTTCGATGGCTGCCTTGTCGAGCGCGCTCGGCCCCTGGGGAAATTCCGGCACGGCGCCGGCCTCGAACCAGGCCTTGCGGGCGGCCATGGCCCGCAGCTGGTTGCGCAGCAGGGCGAAGCCCATGGTGTCCTGCGGCGCTAGGGTCGCGGCGAGGCTGCATTGCGCATCGGCGCGTTCATAGTCGCCGGCGAGGACGAGCAGGTCGATATAAAGGTGGCGGGCGTCCCTCTCAGAGGGGTGGGTCCGCACATGCGCCTTGGCCTGGTCGAGAGCCTGGCTCAAGGAGCCTTCAGACAGGGAGCTGGCGATGCTGGCGGCGAGCGTCATGCGGTCATCCTTCTGGGCAGGGCGGCCGTGTCGACGCTGCTCGTCGGCGGCGCCATTTCGGCAATGAGGTGGAAGCTGGTCGATACGTCGTCGAGCTGGAAATGCGGTTGCAGCCGCACGGTGCAGATGAAGGTGCCGGGCTTGCCGGCAAGCTCCTCGACCGCGATGCCCGCCGAGCGCAGCGGATAGCGCGTGCGAAGGGGCAGGTCGGCATCGTCATTGCCGAGCGTGTAACCCGACAGCCACTCCTCGAGCTTGCGCTGCAGCGCGGTGGCATCGGCCAGCCGGCCGACCTGGTCGCGCATGATCACCTTCAGATAGTGTGAAAAGCGCGAGGCGCAGAGCACATATTGCAGCATGGCGGCAAGGCGCGCGTTCTGGCGTGCATTCTCATTGGCATAATGCTGTGGCGCGTGGAGCGACTGGTTGGCGTTGAAGATGGCCGAAGCCGACATGTAGGTGGTGCCGATCGGCACCAGCCCGTGATCGCAGAATTGCTGTTCCTGTCGGCTGGTCAGGCGCACTTCGACCGGCGCCTGGGCAGACAGGCCCTGGCTTTCGGTCGCAAAATCATAGGCAGCGAGTTCGGACGCGCTCAGCATGCCGCCATCGATGGCGTCCTGGGTGACGCCGCGTATGTCGGCGAACCAGCCGGACTGGATGAAATTGCGGATCACGATGGTTCCAAAGGCGAAGGCGCCGTTGCCCCACAGCAGGCTGGCGCCATCTGCCGATATGGTTTCGCGGAAGGGGAAGCCATCGTCGCGCCGCCGCGAATAGGGCTCGTAGGGCTGACGCATCAGGACGCGCGGCGCGACCAGGCCGAGGAAGCGCGTGTCCTCATGGGTTCGCAGGCGGTTCCACCGCATGCGATCAGGGCTGGTATCGAGCCAGTTGAGATCCTGCACCCGGTTGAGTTCGGAAAAACTGTCGAGCCCGATCGCGCGCGGGGAGGCGCCGGCCACGAAGGGGCAGAATGCCGCCGCCGCCACCATGGCCAATTGTGTCAGCGTGCCGACCACATCGCCGCCCTCCTGGGGATCGGTGGGCGAAATGTGATAGTCGCCGATGAGCAGGCCATAGGGCTCGCCCCCCGGCATGCCGAATTCGCGGTTATAGACCAGCTCGAACAGGTGGCTCTGGTCGAAGTCCGCTGCGCGTTCCATGCCGCGGGCCAGCTCCTTCCAGCTCAGTCCGAGCAGCTTGACCTTCACCTCGCTCGAGCGCGAGGCGACGCGCACCAGCATCGCCAGCCCGCGCCAGCGTGCTTCCATCGCCTGGAATTCGGGATGGTGCAGGATCGCGTTGACCTGGCGATTCAGCGCCTCGTCGATCAGGGCGATGAGCCGATCTGCTCTGCCTCGCAGCAAGTTCTCGAAACCTATCGTCGGATATGGCTTCCAAAGGAAGCCGACAGTGCCGCCGGGCGGGCCGGCGGCACGGCTCACTGACTATTTCGCCAGATCAGTTCTTGGCGGGAATGCGAGCAACCATGCGCAGCGAGGTCGTCAATTCCTCCATCTGCAGCCAGGGGCGCATCCAGGCCACGGCATTGTAGGAGCCCGGCTTGCCCGGAACTTCCTGTACCGTCACCTTGGCATCGCGCAGCGGATAGCGCGCCCGGGTTTCCTCGCCGGCTTCGTCATTGGCGTTGACGTAGTTGGAGATCCAGCGATTGAGCCAGGCTTCGCAATCCTTGGCTTCCATGAAGGAGCCGATCTTGTCGCGGCCCATGACCTTGAGATAGTGGGCGAAGCGCGAGGTCGCCATCATGTAGGGCAGGCGGGCCGAGACTGCGGCGTTGGCATTCGCCTCGGGCCGGTCGTAGAGCTTGGGCTTGTGGGCGGTCTGGGCACCGAAGAACACGGCATAATCGGTGTTCTTGTAATGGCACAGCGGCAGGAAGCCGAGCTTGCCGAGTTCGGCGTCGCGCCGGTCGGTGATGCCGACCTCGGTCGGGCATTTGAGATCGAGGTCGCCGTCGTCGCTGGAGAAGATGTGCATCGGCAGGTTCTCCACCTTCCCGCCATTCTCGGCGCCGCGGATGGCGGTGCACCAGCCATATTTGGCGAAGGCCTCGGTCAGGCGCGTGCCCATCACATAGGCTGCGTTCATCCAGCAATAGTTGTTGTGCGGGAGTTCGCCGGTCTTGGAATCGCCGGTCTCATCATAGCCGAATTCGTCGATGGGATGCGTCTTGGGCCCATAGGGCATGCGGGCGAGCACGCGCGGCAGAGCCAGGGTGACGAAGCGCGAATCGTCGCTTTCGCGCAGCGAACGCCATTTGGCATATTCCACCGTCTCGAAGATCTTTTCCAGATCGCGCGGGCGCGCCAGTTCGCGATAATCCTCGAAGCCGAACATGCGCGGGCTCGCGGCCGAGATGAAGGGCGCGAAGGCCGCCGCCGCGATCGAGGACAGGCCCTGGAGCAACTGGACGTCGTCGAAGGAGTTGTCGAACTCGTAATCGCCGATGATCGCGCCCATCGGCTCGCCGCCGGGCGTGCCGAATTCGTCCTCATAGATCGACTTGAACAGGCGCGACTGGTCGAACTCGACGGCCTTGGACAGGTCCCTGGCGAGATCGCGCTTGGAGGCGTTGAGCACCCGGATCTTCAGATTGACGCTGGTCTCCGAGTTCTTCACCAGATAGTTCAGGCCGCGCCAGGCGCCCTCGAGTTTGGTGAATTCGGGCGACTGCATGATCGCCGCGAGCTGGCGCGAGATCGTCTTGTCGATGGCGGCGATGGCGTTGTTGAGCGTCACCGTCAGGTTGCGGTCGTAGACCACCGTGCCCTTGAGGGCCTGGTCGGTCAGCGTGCGCAGCAGGTCCTGGGCGCGGTCCGGCTCGGTCTGGCGCGTGGCCGACACCACCTTGGAGAGCAGGCTCTCTTCCGCAGTCGTTTCGACGACGACGTCGCGCTGGGCTTGGGTCTTCGCATTCATGGCTCGATCCTCGTATCGCTGCGGCGTCAGTTCGCCGAGCCGTCCTTCTTGTTGCCGCCGAGTTCGCCGACCAGTTGCTTGATGTCGGACTGGTTCTGCAGAATGTTTTCGAGCAGCCGCTCCAGGTCCTCGGAACGATCGGCCTTGCTCATCAGGTCGCGCAGCTGGTTGCGGGCGTCGAGCAGGGCCTTGAGCGCCGGCACCTGGTTGACGATCGCGCCCGGCTCGAAATCTTCCATGCTCTCGAATTTGAGATTGACGGCGAGGTCGGTCCCGTCATCGGCGAGGGTGTTCTCGACCGCGATGTTGAGGCCGGGCGTCATGCGGCGCATGACGTCGTCGAAATTGTCGCGATCGATCTGCACGAATTTGCGCTCGCCGAAAGGCTTGAGCGGCTGGGTGGGGTTGCCGGAGAAATCGCCGAGCACGCCGACGACGAAGGGCAGCTCCTTGACGACCATCGCCCCTTCGGTTTCGACTTCGTACTTGATGTGGACTCGGGGCTTGCGCACCCTTTCGAGCTTGGCGTGAACGCTTTCCATCTTGGTCTTCCTGTCTGTGCCGGGGGCACGTTGATAAAATTGGCACGCTGATCGGTTTCTTGCGTCGTTCGGAACGGGAGGCGCCCCGGGGCGGGGAAGGCTTCAATCCACGCCCCGGCACCGGGGAGCCTCTCAATTGTCCCGTTTTTCGGTCTTGGCCTGGATCCCGGCCGCGGTCAGGACGGCGTTGCGCGTCTGCGCCTCGGGCAGGAGCTCGGCCAGCAGTTCGGAAAAGTCCATGCGCCCTCTGCGCACCAGAGTTTCGATGGCTAAGGAAATCGGCGAATGCGGTTCCGTCCGTCGGAAATGACGGGCGACGGCGAGCAGAATTTCGAAAGCTTCCTCACGTGAACCGATGCTGCCGGGAGTGAGGGGGCGCGGCGCTGACGGTGCCGGAGCGGCGCTATCGGCGTTGGGCGCCTGGACTTCGGCCCCAGTGCCCGGCGCCGTAACATCTTCTTCCGCGCCGAGACCGGTGAGGTCGCGGATGGCAGCGGCGACCTCCTGCAGCACGTTGCGGGTGTTGGAGCTTGGCGGTGCCCGGTCCCCGCAGCGTTCGGTCAGGACCGCCGCCAGTTTGGTGAAGGAGGCGATGCAGTCGTTGACGACAGCCAGATGGGCCGCCATGGCGGCCATTCCCGCCTCCGCCGCCGCTTCGTGCAGGAGGTCACGTCGCTCGGTCTCTCCGGCCCGCTGGGCGAGCTGATAGTCCCACAGCGAGTGCTGGGCGAAGCCGCCATTGGGCACCAGCGAGGTCAGGCGAATCGCCTGGATCAGCGAGCCTTCGCCATTGACGCCATTGAGGCCGGCGAGGGGAGCCAGCCGTTCCTCGATATCGTCGTCGCCAATGGAGTGCAGCTCTTCCCAATAATTGTCCAAAAGCGACATCATGGCGGTGAAGCTGTCCTGCAGGCCCTCGAATCCACGCAGCCTGAGCTGCGCCTCGGCAAGCCAAGCAAGGATTTCGATATCCTTGCTGTTGGACGACAAGATCTGCAGACCTAGTTCGTTGACCTCATGCCAGGCCGGTGTAAGCCGAATATTGTCATTCGGAGACGCGCCGCGCTCGACGCTTCGAGCAGCATTGCGAGCATCCTTAATCCGATAATACTTTTCCTGATATTTGGGAGTTACCCGAATATTCTCCCCGCATGGGTTATCCTGCCCAATTGGAGAGATGATCTCCCTTAAATCCATCAGCACAGCGGCCCCAAGCTTTAAACTCCTGACACATCCCGATGGCAGTCTGCTTCCAAAGGCTCAAGCATTCTGTTTCCAAAGGTACAGTAATGTCAATGCCACAGCCGGTATGATGAATTAATGACGGAATACGGTATTACTCTACAGTTTTCCAATCGATGAAGAATCATATGAATCACGTCGTGCAATTGTCATCAAAATGTCATGTACTATTGTACCTCCAATTTCAGGCTAGACTCGCAGTGGTGTACCAGTATCTTGGCTTTTGTAATAATAGCTCTATAGACGAAAAATAGGAATCCTGCTTAACTCACTTGACGTTACGGCGCATTGGCGTGTGAGCAGAAAAACCTACGTGGAATTCGTGGATGCCGAATATCGATCTCAACCAACTTGTCAGGATGTTGGGACCGGAGCTGCGTGTCGCTCTTGAGACAGCTGCATCCATTGCCGCGCGCAACGCAAACCCCACCGTGGAGGTGGTGCATTGGCTGAGCGGCCTCGTCCAGGCCCCCGGCCTGGTGGCGCGATTCGAACAGGCAGGGATCGGCGTCGAAGCGCTCAGGCGCGAACTCGACATGGCCATTGCCGATCTGTCGCGGGACAGCCAGGCGCAGCTGACCTTGTCGCAGAATGTGCTGGCGCTGGCTCGCGAGGCGTGGCTGGTGGCCTCGCTGCAGTTCGGGCGCAGCCGCGTGGAATTCGGTGATCTCCTGGTGGCGCTGGCCACCGAGCAGAATCTCCGCATCGTGGCGCGGGCCACGGCGCCGAGCCTGCGCGACATCGACCTCAAGGCCGTCGAAGCGGCGCTTGCCGATCTCAAGACGGGGGAGGCGGATCCGGCTCCCGCCGGAACGCCGCCGGCCGGGGTTGCCGCCGGCGAGAGCGATTTCCTGCGGCTTTACACCCAGGACATGACGGCGGATGCCCGTTCCGGGCGAATCGATCCGGTGATCGGGCGCGACCGCGAATTGCGCCAGGTTATCGACGTCTTGATGCGCCGCCGGCAAAACAACCCGATCCTGGTTGGCGAGGCCGGGGTCGGCAAGACGGCGATCGCCGAGGCGCTGGCCCTGGAGATCGCAGCCGGCAACGTGCCGGCTCTGCTGAAGGACGTCCGCCTGCTGTCGCTCGATCTCAGCCTCCTGCAGGCCGGAGCGGGCGTGAAAGGGGAATTCGAGCGCCGGCTCCACGGCGTGGTGGATGCGGTCAAGGCCTCGCCGGTGCCGATCATCCTGTTCATCGACGAGGCGCACAGCCTGATCGGGGCCGGCGGCCAGGCCGGGCAGGGCGATGCCGCCAATATTCTCAAACCCTCGCTAGCGCGTGGCGAGCTGCGCACCATCGCCGCCACGACCTGGGGCGAATATAAGCGTTTCATCGAACGCGATGCGGCGCTGACCCGTCGTTTCCAGACGGTGAAGGTCGACGAGCCCGACGAAGAAACCGCGATTCGGATGCTGCGCGGCGTCGCCGGTGCCTTCCGGTCGCATCATAAGGTTCGCATCCGCGACGAGGCGCTGGCCGCGGCGGTACAATTGTCCGCACGTTACATTCCGGCCCGCCAGTTGCCCGACAAGGCGATCAGCCTGATCGACACAGCTGCGGCGGCGGTTTCCCTGGGGCGGCAGGCCGTTCCGGAGGCGATCCGGTCCTTGCGGGGCGAGCGCGATTTGCTGGAGGTCGAGGCCGCCTGGCTCGCCAAGGAGCCGGAGAGCGCGGAGGGCCTGGAACGGCGCAGGCGCATCGACGAGCGGCTCGCGGCGATCGCCGGCGAAATCGAGGGGCTCGAGGCGCGTTTCGAGGCCGAGGCGCGCCTGGTGGAGGAAGCCGATCGGCTGGAGGCGATCCTGTCGGGTGAAAATGAAGCGGGCGAGCCGTCGGCGCCGGGCGGCGAAGATGGCAAGGTCGCGCCTTTCCCCGAACAGCCCGGTACCCGCGAAAGCGTCCGCGCTGCGTTGTCGGCGGCCGAAGGCAGTCTCGCCGAACTGGTCGGCGAGGCGCCCCTGCTGCCGCGTGCCGTCGACCGCGAAGTGATCGCTGCCCTGGTGGCGCGCTGGACCGGTATTCCGGTGGGCAAACTGCTGACCGACCAGATCGAGGCGGTCAAGACGCTGGAGGCTCGCCTCAAGGAGCGCGTCATCGGCCAGGACGGCGCCATCGGCCGCGTCGCCTCGGCGATGCGCACGGCCCGGGCAGGGCTCAACGATCCGCGCCGGCCGCCGGCCGTGTTCCTGTTCGTCGGCATGTCCGGCACCGGCAAGACCGAGACGGCGCTGGCGCTCGCCGACCTGCTCTATGGCGGCAGCCAATACCTGACCACCATCAACATGTCGGAATTCAAGGAGGAGCATAAGATCTCCATGCTCCTGGGCTCGCCGCCCGGCTATGTCGGCTATGGCGAAGGCGGCGTCCTGACCGAAGCCGTGCGGCGCCGGCCCTATGGCGTGCTGCTGCTCGACGAGATCGACAAGGCCCATCCCGGCGTCCAGGAGATCTTCTACCAGGTCTTCGACAAGGGCACGCTGCGCGACGGCGAAGGCCGCGACATCGATTTCAAGAACACCACCATCGTGATGACCGCCAATACCGGCTCGGAGTTGCTGGCCACGCTGGCGGCCGATCCCGACACCATGCCCGAAGGCGAGGCGCTGGAGGGGATGCTGCTCGGCGAACTGCAGAAGCAGTTCAAGCCCGCTTTCCTCGGCCGCACCACCATCCTGCCCTTCATGCCGCTCGGCAGGGAGGCGCTGTCGGGCATCGTCGACATCCAGATCGGGCGGATCCGGGACCGCGTCGCGGCGAGCTATGGCAGCGAGGTGGCCCTGCTGGCCCAGGCGCGCGAGGCCCTGGTCGCCCGTGCCGGCACCAGCGAGATGGGCGCGCGCGCCATCGAGGCGATGATTGCGCGCGAACTCCTGCCGGACCTGTCCACCTTTTTCCTCGATCAGGTCGCCGCCGGGCGCAAGGCGGCGCGGATCGAGATCGGATTTGACGGCCACCGTTTCAGCATTGCCGCTGGGCCGGCGGTGGCCGCCAAGGAATTCGCCGGGCCGGAGAGACGGCCGGCGGATAAAGCAGCCTCGAATGGCAAGAAGGCTCATTCGGATGCGGTACGACCCAGAAAGGCGCGAGCGCCTTGACCTGTCTTAAGCCGATTCAACTTCGAACAGGAGAGAAGTAGTATGCCGATTTATCTGCAGCTCGATGGTATCCAGGGCGACGCCACCCAGGAACAGCACAAGAAGTGGATGGATATCGAAGCCATTCACTGGAACGTTTCGCGCAACATGAATACCTCGGCGGGTTCCGCCGCCAACCGTGAAGCCTCCGAGCCGACGATTTCGGAAGTGATCCTGACCAAGGTCAGCGATTCCTCCTCCACCCGGCTGTTCCAGGAAGCCTGCTCGGGCCGCACCGGCAAGACGGCGGTGATCCATCTGGTGTCCACCGGCAGCCCCGGCAACACCTATATCGAATACACGCTGACCAACACGCTGATCGCCAATTATTCGGTCGATTCCAACGGCGACCGCCCGGTCGAGACGATCCGGCTGAACTTCACCAAGATGCAGGTGAAGTACACCCCCTACAACGAGGACAACACCTCGGGCTCGCCGACGATCGCCACCTACGATCTGGCCACCACGAAGGCCGCCTAAGCGTTTCTCCATGCTGGACGCCGGCCGCTCGCGGCTGGCGTCCAGTTCGTTCTTTCATGCCTCGAATTTCTCGGCCGAGGCGCCACCGACACAGGCTTCAATCAGCGAAGGGGTAGCACGATGGGATTCCAGGATGGCGTTCGAAAGGTCTCTCTCACACCCCAGCATCTCATCGTCGAAGAAAAATTCACCAGTAGCCCGCTGTTCGACATGGTCGCCCCTAGCCAGAAAGTGAAGGGGCTCAAGGTTGCCGGCGTGAAGCATGTGCATGGCCTACGGCGCGTGATCACCCTGGCCCGGGTCGAAGACGTCTATTTCAAGGGACGCAAATTGCCGGGTCTGCCGGGGTTCAGGGAACTGGCCGAAGAATGGATTATGCCAGGCCAGCAGATCACCACCCGTGCGACGGGCGAGTTGACCCTGTCGCTCGATTATGTCGGGAAATACAACGCCTTCAACGCCAACCTTTTCAGCAGTACTGCGAAGAAGATTCCTCTCGGATTTATTGATTATTTGGGAGAAGACCCGGCGCCCGGTGTAATTCTGCAGACTAATGCTGCGGTGCCTTTCATCCAGTATGGAGACGAAAATCTCATCGCCGCCGCCTATTACAACTCCAAGACGAGACGCCTGGAGATATTGCGGCAGTTCAACGTCAAGACGCTCGCTGACGATTTCATGCGGCGCTTTGCACCCGAATACGGGGCAGGATCTTAAGCGAGTGCTTCGACGGCCGGGAGGGCGATCCTCCCCGCCGAGCGTGAGGTTTGTATCCAAGCATCAGATCAGGAATTGCATTCGATGGACGGCGACGCCAGCTCAGCATCCTATATCCAGGCCGAACGCATCCTGCGCATCGAGACGCCTTTGGGCGCCGACGTGCTGCTGCCCGAACGTGCGGAGATGCGCGAGGCGGTGAACGACCTGTTCACGCTTCATGTCGCGGTGCGGTCCAAGAAGACGGACATCAAGCCGAACGAGATTGTCGGCAAGCTGGTCGACGTCTCCCTCGAGCTCGGCCAGGGCGAGCGGCGCACCTGGAACGGGCTGGTGGTGCGCCTGGTCGAGGGGCCGCCGGTGACGCGGGGCCTCAGAGCCTACAGCCTCGAGATCCGGCCCCAGCACTGGCTGATGAGCCAGCGCTCGGATTGCCGGATCTGGCAGGACAAGAGCTCGCTCGACGTCGCCCGCACGCTCCTGTCCGAGCACAAGCTGATCGCGCCGGTGACCTCGGGCGTCATCCCCGAGCCCAAGCCCCAGCATTATTCGGTGCAGTATAACGAGACGGACCTTGCCTATCTCCTGCGCCGGCTGGAGGAGGACGGGCTGTTCTTCTGGTTCGAGCATGAGGGCGGTTCGGCCGGCTCGGTCGCCGCCAAACATGTCATGCATATCGCCTCGCATGTCTCGGGCTATACCAGCGGGCCGGAAACCGACGTGCGCCTCGCCATGGGCTCGACCGACCGCAACCATCTCACCAAGTTCGAGCGCAGCTTCACCTATGTGCCCGGCAAGCGCTCGGCGGGAGACTGGAACTTCCTTACCCCCGGCTCCGTGCCCTCGGGCGAGACGCCGAGCCTGGTCTCGCTGCCGGGCAACGAGGCTTATGAGCTCTATGAATATCCCATGGTCGGCGGCTATGGCTCGGACAGCGCCTCCGAAGGCATCGCCAATGACCGGGTCGAGCGCCAGTCCAAGCTGAGGATGCAGGCGGCCGAGGCCGATTACGAACGCATCGAAGGCGCGTCCACCATCCGCACGCTCTCGCCCGGCCGGCGCTTCAAGCCCTATGACGTCGCCAATCCCGGCAATAGCTACGAGGAGCATGTCACCTTCCAGATCGTGCATGTGGCGCGCGACCGCTCCTATGAGACCAATGAAGGGGATCCGGACTATTCCAACCGCTTCATGGCCCTGCCGAGCCGGGTGCCGGCCACGCCCCATCGCTCGACGCCGCGCCCGCGCATCGACGGCACCGACATCGCCATCATCGCCGGCCCGCCGGGCGAGGAGATCCACCCCGACAAATATGGGCGGGTGAAGGTGTGGTTCCCCTGGGACCGCCGCGCCAAGAAGGACGGCACCGACACCTGCTGGATCCGGGTGGCGCAGAACTGGGGCGGCGGCAATTGGGGCGGCCAGATCATCCCGCGCGTGGGTATGGAAGCGATCGTTTCCTATCTCGGCGGCGACCCCGACAGGCCGATCATCACCGCGCTGGTGCCGAATGCCGCGCAAAACGTGCCCTACCAGCTGCCCGAGCACAAGACCAAGAGCATCTTCCGCTCCAATACCTACAAGTCGAAGGACCCGACCAAGTTCAACGAATTCTCCTTCGAGGACGCGCCGGGCCAGGAGAATTTCCACCTGCACGCCCAGAAGGACATGACGAGCAAAGTGCTCAACAACCAGATCCACACGGTGGATGCCAGTGCGCTGCACAGCTACGGCCAGCAGCACCAGCTCACCGTGGGCGCCAACATGAACCATCAGGTCGGCGGCGGGCTGAACCAGGTGGTGGGGGCGACCACGGGCGCCGGGGCGGCTGCCCTCCTGGCGCCGCTCGCCGGCCTGATGGGCCAAAGCGCCGGCATGCTGCAGCAGGCCATGGCGATCGCCGGCCAAGCCGATGGTGGCGCGTCATCATCGGATACCGCATCCGGTCAGGCCAGTCTCGCTGGGACATTCGGGACACCGGCCAGCCATGCAACGTCCCTTGCCGGTTCCATATTGGGGGTCGCCTCCGGCGGTTTCGACCGGGCCCTAGGCTCGCTGGGTTCGCTGGCTCCCGCTACTTTTGCTTCGCTCGGAGGCGCACCCATGTCGGGCGCGGGCGCGTCCCTGCTCGGCACGCTCGGCTCGCTCGTCCCCGGCGGAGTTTACAGCCAGCTCGTCGGAGCGATCAAAAACACCAACGTTGGGGCGGTGGCTACCGAGCAGGTGGGAATGGCCAAAGTTACAACGGTTGGTAAGGTCGCCATGGAGAAGGTCGGACACACCAAGACTATCGAGGTGGGTGAGCAGTTCATCATCCAGTGCGGGGCGTCAAAGCTTGTAATGAACAAGAATGGTCATGTCGTTATTCTGGGCACGCAGTTTCATTTTGAAGCGAGCGGGCACGTGCAGGTGATAGGCCATCCGATCGACCATAATCGGTGAACCTCATGCTCGGAGAAAATAATAGCCCCTTTGCGGCAATCGCTTTTGAGCAAATCCACCGAGATGGCGATCCCATGGCAGTAATCGCTATCCGTGGCTCATTTAAGCTCGATAGCGACGGCTCGCTGCACATTGCCGACAAACAAGCCATCGTACTGGCGGATGAATATGAGGGGCCGGCCCAGACGTCCCAACTTGTGAAAGTCTCCGACCTCGTTCCGTTCAAACCGGCGACCGATATCACAGTTCTCGGGCATGCCTATGCCCCCGAGCAATATGATACGGCTTGGCAATTTGGCGTGACAATAGCCAACAAGAGTTATTTGCTGCACTGCCATGGAGAACGCGAATGGATTGCGACAAAGCGGGATTGGCAGGGGATTTCTCGCGGTGCCGATCCTCACGCCGCATCAGGCCATCACTGGCAATTGACGACGACAGCTTCTCTCGCGCAGGTCCCGCTTGATTATGCATTGGCCGCTGGCGGCGAAGTGATCGGGGCACGGCGGCATGAGGTGGATTTACGCAATCCACGTGGGTGTGGCCTGCTGCATCCGGATCTGCGCACCCATGGTGAGAGTTTTCCTGCTCCCGCGATTGACAGCGAGAGTGCCCCTGTCGAATCTCCTTTCAAAGCGCCCGAACCTCAGGGCACTGCTCCTGTGCCACCCTGGTGGGCCTGGCGCCAGCGTTATGTGGGGACTTACGACGAGATCTGGAAGCGAGAGAGACACCCCCGCTTGCCTGAGGACTTTGACTATCATTTCTATCAATGTGCCCATCCGAACCTGATCTGGGATGGATATCTCAACGGCGCGGAACGAGTGCAATTGCATAGACTCACGGCGGATCAGCCTTCACTCACATTCGTCTTGCCAGATGTCGTTCCGGTGGCACGCTTCCTATGGCGCGATGAACGAGAGGTTGTCGCACGGCTTAATCTCGATGGCGTCTATATCGACATGCGTGGGGAGCCTCCCTGGCAAGTCGACCTCACTTGGCGGGGTTGGATTGTCACCTGTCCCCAATTCTTGAGGATCGACATCAAACTGGTGCGCCTTGGTCACCCGGTGCTGCCTGATTTGCCGTCGATTGGCGAGGCCGGCTTGGAAGAGGCCTCAACATGAGCATTGATCCATCTTCGGAGAAGCCTCAGAAGGCCATCCAGGGTCTGGAAGCCCTGCACCTCAAGACAGCAGACATTCCTCTAGAAGGCAGTCGGGTTACGGGCGAGGGGCTCCTCATCTCGATCTATCCGGATGTCTGTTTGACGCCGGTCGGAAGCGCCTCAGTTCCGGTTCCCTACAACATCTACGCGTATCAGTCCGACGACGCCAACACCACCACCAGCGTCTTCCAAACCAGCATGCGTTCCCACACCGCCAAATCGCTCATCACCAAGTGTTACGGGGACGAAAAGGGCACCGACGGAGGCATTCTCTCCCGAACACACAATAGTATTTGTGAACCCAAGACCTGGTCAGAAACTGTTCGTTTCGAAGGGCATGGCGTGGTCCGCCATACTGACGAATGGTGGATGAACAAGCGCAATACCATCGGTAAGCTCAGCTATGTCGACGATCCCAATGCGTACCGACCGGCCAGCGCTTCGGTACTGCCGCCAACGCCAACCGACACGCCGGGTGTCTACAGTGATGCGCTGCCAGACCCCGTTCGACCAGGTCAGCAATATGCACAGGCGGTGACTCCCTTCCTGTTCGGCCAAAGCGGAACGATGGTGCTGCCGGGCGGTGGAGGCGGTATGGGAACACTCGGTCGGGTTGCGCCTCTTGGTGAGAGCCTTGGTAACATGGGACGCCGGATTGGTCCGGGGCCTGTTGATATTGCTCCTTTTCAACCTCTAAATCCGGAAGACGTCGAGAACATGTTACCGGATTACCTACGGCCCCTTCGCCCCTCGGGAACCGTAGTGCCGGAACACGACAACCCCCCCGAACCGGATCCGGATCCCAGACCCCAACCGGATCCGCGCCCTCCTTTTCCAACGCCAAACGTCAGAACTAGCAGGAAATGCTATACTAAGAGAATATGCTTCGATCGGAAGCATTATGACTGGGAAGAATACAATCACCAATTAAAATTGCAGCAAGATGCTCTCAATGGGAAGACTGCCGCTGACGCTTATAATGATATCGACCGGTTCGATCAGCTGAGTGCCGCTGACAAAAAAGCATTGCGGGCGAGCGCGAAGTCGTATCAAGCGGCGGCCAAGTTGGCCTATATCAGAGCAAATCAGGCTCGTTACACGCAACAATATGGCGCTACGAAATGGATTGAGCACATTAATAGTTTGGCCGCACTTCACCGTTTGGATATGGTAGCTGGTGGTGATCCCACCGACATTGCAGATATGGGAAATACCAATATCAACTCATCTATTGGGTCCGCCTGGAACCAAAGTGATAGTTGGATGCCATTTTCGTCCAGTCGTCAGCAGGAGCTAAAGGCTTACGCAGCGGAGATGAGAGAAAATCGTTGTAAGATGGACGTGCGTTTGTCGACGTGCGATGGTAATCCTGCCCTGAACTCGAACTATACATAAAGAAAAATTGGAGATTTAGATGTCGAAATCAGATATGCTCTCCTACCTATTAGATAATTTCGGGAGCCCCGAGCAGGCTACAAAAGTCTCTGATAAAGAAATTTCTAAGTTTGTTGATAAAGTTCCGGAAACAATTCTTAAATTTTGGCGCGATCACGGTAGAGGATCCTATTTGAATGGCTTCTTTTGGTTCTGCGACCCAGCGCTCTTACAGCCTATACTAAGAACGCTCTTTGAGGGAGATCCAGAGTATAATGCAGAAGATATGACCACAGTTGGTTATTCCGCGTTCGGCTCTCTGGAGGTATGGGATAAGACAAGGCGGATTATAGGAATAGATTTTCTTACTTCCACAATTTATTCTCCTCCAGATGAATATTATTTGGATTTAAGTACAGGAGAGAGGTTGGATGATAATATACTTGTGCAAACCCCGATGACATCTTTTATAAATTCGGATAGAGATGATTTTGATGAAGCGCTCGCGACTCTGGGTAAGTTAGAGCCTGGCGAGATTTATGGTTACGCTCCGGTCCTTCAATTAGGTGGATCTCAAGACGTAGAGCACTTACATCGGACCAAGATCGTCGAACATCTTGCAATGATCTGCGGGCTGTCTCGGTTTAATCTTACTCGCTTGACTCCCCCAGATCCCCCAGCCTTCCCGTTTGGACGTCTTGAAGTTATTCGCCCTGTTGGTCCATTGACGCGCCAGTGACAGGCTGGTGGCTTCTGAAGGACATCAGGACTAAATTACAGGCTTGGGGTGGACGGAACTTTTTACAGCATCTGGTTCACTGCGTGCTCTACATCGTGAGGGTTTTCGTCGACGACTGCCCCTGGATTGGCGCGAGTTCATCTCCCGGTTAGGAAGATGGGATCAGCAATCTTAGCTGTTACACAGTTCACTCTATTGCCTGCACCAAGTTCGGCTCCATCCTACCTTGATGGCTCAGCTTTTACGTATCGTGGTTCCCGGTCTGCCTTATCATGTCACCCAGTGGGGCAATGGATGGTGGCGCACTTTCTTTGGTGTCGAGGATTATGTCTTCTACCGCGACTGCCATACGGTCCATTGCCAGGCTGCCGGCGTCGAGGTGTGAGTTTGGTGTTTGATGCCCAACCACGTGCATCTCATTCTCGTGCCGCCTGATCCGGATGGCCTGCGGCGGGCCTTCGCCAACCCATCGGCGCTATGCCGGCCATGTCCATGCGCGTGAGAAGCGGACGGGGCATTTTTGGCAGGGGCGCTATGGCGCGGTTGCCATGGATGAGGAGCATCTCCTGCACGCGGTGCGCTATGTCTGTCTCAATCCGGTTCGGGTCGGCCTTTGGAACGAGCTCGGGATTGGCGCTGGGCCAGCACGCGGGCCCATCTTCTGGGACAGGAAGACGGTATCACCAGCCTTGCGCCGGTTCGCCAGCGTGTCGCCGATTTCTCCGATCTGCTCGATAATGTGGATGAGGCGATGTTCAACCGTGTCCGCCGGGCGCAGAGTGTTGGGCGCCCGCTTGGCGACGATGCCTTCATCGACCGCATCAGGGTATTGACGGGCCGCGAGGTGAGATCGGGGAAACGCGGGCCTAAACCCAAGGAAGGGTAGTTGGCACCGGTCGGGTGGGCGGGTCAGAATAGAATGCACTGTCACCGTAATCCAGACATTGATGCGAGGGTATCTACATGATCGCAACAGCTTCCTCACCCCCGCTGACTTTCTCGCGAATGCGCGCTGTATCTAAGGATATTCTTTATATCGCAGCTGTGCCGGATGGGAATGAAGTTGGTTCGGCTTTTACGCGGCTTTGTCAATATAACAACGGAGATTGGTCGTTTAGAAATTATGATTTCTCGACTGAGAGCCTCGCCTTGTTCAAAGCTCCATCGGTTGAATTCCGAGTCATGTATATTCTCTCCGGTTCGGGTGAAGTCCGAAATGTCGACGATGAATATGCTCGCGAGTACACTGTAACCCCCGAACAGGTGTCTGACTTCAAAAGAAAATACCGCATGGGGCGATCGCTCAATATGCGGCAGATCGGAGATCGACTCTATGTCGTCGGGGATGGCGGGCAGAATTTCAGAAGGGAAGCTGACGGGTTATGGAGTCCGCTAGATACGTCGATTTTTGATCCCTATGCTTCGTCAGATTGGGCGGAAGAGGCCCTCGATCCCGCTGGAGGCTGGGACAAGTTGTTCAAGTTATTTGAGGAAAATACATCTGAAGCCACGGAGTTCAGACGGAAGGGAGAACTCCGAGCCCGAAATACCATGCTTACCCGTGTCTATGGACTGTCGGAGGATGATATTTATCTTTGCGGAGCAAAAGGGGCCTTTTTCCATTGGAACGGCTCGGTAATGCGGAAGATCGCAGGTGATTTCTCAGAATCACTGACAGGAATTGTCGCTGAAAGCCATAGTAAGGTATGGGTCTGTGGACGCGGCGGTTTACTTATGGTGGGAAATGCCGATGAAGGATTTCGTATTATATCGAACGCCGGTATACATGCATTCTCTTCCATAGCTATATTTGATAGAATAATATACTTAAGCAGTATCTCTCAACCTCGCGATTTGTTTATGTACGATGGTAAACATTTCCAGCGTGTTCATTCGAGTTTAACGCCTGGCATCGAAGATGTAAGTCAAATTGATGCTGTGGATGGTGCTTTGTGGGTGATGGGGCAGAAGGATATTCTACGCTTTGATGGCACTCAGTGGGAAAGAATTCAACATCCTGAAAATCCACCAATTGGGCGGTAAAGGGGCTTTAGGTGTTTAGTCCCAGCATGTCATGGGTTGGTGAACGAACGAACAGTTCGGGTTTTTGGCGCTAATGTGTTTGAGTGCCTCGATCGGTGTCCTGAAGTGTAGCGCCCTGAGTTGCTTGGCGTAGTTATAGGCGAGCAGCCAATCGCGGACGTGGCAGCTACATCCATTGCCAAGTTGCAGGCGTCGAGGTGTGGGCCTGGTGCCTGATGCCCAACCACGTGCATCTCATTCTCGTGCCGCCTGATCCGGATGGCCTGCGGCGGGCCTTCGCCAACCCATCGGTGCTATGCCGGCCATGTCCATGCGCGTGAGAAGCGGACGGGGCATTTTTGGCAGGGGCGCTATGGCGCGGTTGCCATGGATGAGGCGCATCTCCTGCACGCGGTGCGCTATGTCTGTCTCAATCCGGTTCGGGTCGGCCTTTGGAACGAGCTCGGGATTGGCGCTGGGCCAGCACGCGGGCCCATCTTCTGGGACAGGAAGACGGTATCACCAGCCTTGCGCCGGTTCGCCAGCGTGTCGCCGATTTCTCCGATCTGCTCGATAATGTGGATGAGGCGATGTTCAACCGTGTCCGCCGGGCGCAGAGTGTTGGGCGCCCGCTTGGCGACGATGCCTTCATCGATCGCATCAGGGTATTGACGGGCCGCGAGGTGAGATTGGGGAAACGCGGGCCTAAGCCCAAGGAAGGGTAGTTGGCGTCAGTCGGGTGGGCGGGTCAGAATAGAATGCACTGTCACCGTAATTGCTAGGGCTTGCGGGCCGCTTTCCAGCAAATGCGGCAACAATAATAGCTGCATCTCAGCTTCCAGATCGAAATATGTTTACAAAGGCAGGGCGCGCCTATCAAAAGCACAATTCTCGAAATGAGCCGAAGTGGGGTCCTCTCGATCCAGATCGCAATAAGCCGACTTGTGCTAACGTAAAAGGTCTCGCTCTTGTTACATCTATTGTTGGAAATCCTCAATCGACATGGAAATCATACGTAAACCCGAGGTGTGTAAATGTTGTAGGCGTATTCGATCCCGGCGGAAGATGTCTTCGCTACAACGAGAATACTGGAGAGTTCATGGAGTTCTTGTAACTTCAAGGGAATTTAAAGATGAAAAATGAGATAGTATATAATCTGGAATTCCTAGATGAGTCAGACGTAATATATTCAATTTTGATTAAGAATTACGAGAAGAATGATTTTATCAAAGAAATAATTGAATTCGAATGCGTTGACTCCATTTATTCAGATGATTCTGAGCAAATTTTTTTTAAAATAAAAGATATTATCTATATATTGGATTTATTTGAGGTGGAATTTTTGGAGGTTTCTGTATCTTATTCTGATGTTAATAAATTAAGGGAGTCGGTATGTGATTTTTTGAATTGCGTTTTTCGTAATAATCAAAAATCTGTCGTAGAATTTTTCTTCGATGTGCAAAGAGATCATTTGCTTGGGAAATTCCAAGGTGCCTTCCTTAGTTGAAGGCAAGAGGTTATTGGATCACGCTTCACGGGTGAGGCGCAAAAATCAAGATGACAGTGCTGGAGCGCGTTCTAACCACGCGGCCTTGAACTTGGAGCGCTGGGCACACCACCCCTCCCCAAATCACCCTACTTCCCCTATTCCCCTGCCTCGCGCATGATGGCGCGCGCCTTTCCGGCGCCCATCATGCCAGCAGGGAAACAACCATGCCGAACGACCCCTCCGATGCCATCAGCGCCTTCGGGCCGGATTTTCCGTTTGCCTATGACGCGTGGCTGGCCCATCCGGCCGGGCTCGGCGCCGTGCCGGCCGACAAGCATGGCAAGCGCGTCGCCATCATCGGGGCGGGAGCGGCCGGGCTGGTGGCGGGCTATGAGCTGATGCGCCTGGGCTTGCGGCCGGTGCTCTATGAATCGGCTCGGCTCGGCGGGCGGCTGCGCTCGCAGCGTTTCGAGGGCGCGGACGGCATCATCGCCGAGCTCGGCGGCATGCGTTTCCCGGTCTCTTCGCGCGGCTTCTATCATTATGTCGACAAGCTCGGCCTGGAGACGCGGCCCTTTCCCAATCCGCTCACGCCGGCGGCCGGCTCCACCGTGATCGATCTGGAGGGCGAGACCCTCTATGCCCGCACGCTGGACGACCTGCCCCCGCTCTACCGCGAGGTCGCCGACGCCTATCACCAGGCCCTGGAGGAGGGGGCCCAGTTCTCCGCGCTGCAAGCGGCGATGCAGGCGCGCGATGCCAGGCGCATCAAGGAGCTGTGGGATCCGATCGTGCGCGATTGGGACGAGCGCACCTTCTATGATTTCGTGGTGTCGTCGCAGGCCTTCCGCAAGCTCTCCTTCCGCCATCGCGAGGTGTTCGGGCAGGTCGGCTTCGGCACCGGCGGCTGGGATTCGGATTTCCCCAATTCGATGCTGGAGATCCTGCGCGTCAATCTCGGCGCCTTCGACGACGAGCAGCGCTATGTCGTCGGCGGGGTCGAGCAGGTGGCGCAGGGCATCTGGTCCAAGGCGCCGGAAAAGCTGGCGCATTGGCCGGCCGGCACCACGCTGGCCGGGCTCAACGCCGGCGCCACCAGGGGGCGGGCGCAGGCGATCGCCCATAACGGCAAGGGCGGCTTTGCCGTGACGGATCAATGGGGCAATCGCGACGATTACGAGGCGGTGGTCGTCACCTGCCAGAGCCATCTGCTCACCACCTCGATCGCCGCCGAGGAGAGCCTGTTCGATCAGAAATTATGGATGGCGCTCGACCGCACCCGCTACATGCAGGCGGCCAAGACCTTCATCATGGTCGACCGCCCCTTCTGGAAGGACAAGGACCCGGCCACCGGCCGCGATTTGATGTCGATGACGCTGACCGACCGCATCACCCGCGGCACCTATCTGTTCGACAATGGCGACGACAGGCCGGGCGTGATCTGCCTGTCCTATTCCTGGATGACGGATGCGCTGAAGGTGCTGCCGCTGCCGGCCGAGCGGCGGGTGGAGCTCGCCCTCTCCGCCCTCGGCAAGATCTATCCCGGGCTCGATATCGCCAGCCACATCATCGGCTCGCCGATCTGCGTGAGCTGGGAAGCGGACGAGAACTTCCTCGGCGCCTTCAAGGGCGCGCTGCCGGGGCATTATCGCTACAATCACCGCATGTACGGCCATTTCATGCAGGCAGACCTGCCTGAGAGCCAGCGCGGCATCTTCATGGCCGGCGATGGCGTGAGCTGGACGCCGGCCTGGGTCGAAGGCGCGGTGCAGACGGCGCTCAATGCGGTGTGGGGCGTGATGACCCATCTCGGCGGCCGCTCTCCGGCTGAAAATCCAGGCCCCGGCGATCTCTATCCCACACTGAAGCCGATCGATCTCGGGGATTGAGGGGAAAGGGAGGCAAGCGGCCGGCAGGGCGCATTCCCATGTGCCAGCCTGGTTGGAACGGGCGATCGAACGCGGTGTGCCGATCTCCAGATCAGCATTTTTCTAAAGCGTTTTGCGATTTGGCGGAGTCGCCAAGAATCGCAAAGACGCGTGGAACCAAAGAGTCAGAGCAAACAAGTGCTTCCGTCTAAACGCGCTTTGCTCTGGTCGCGGCGGTGTCGCTTCCCAGAGGAAGACGCAGAAACGCTCTGAAATGCGGATCCGGAGATCGGCACACCAATGTCACCCCGCCCGGAAAAATCCTCCGATGCGTTCGCGCAGCCACTGATGGGCCGGATCGCCCTGGCGGCGCGGGTGCCAGATCTGGGTGAAGGGCACGGGAGGCAGGGCGAAGGGCGGTTCGAACAGGCGAAGGCCGTCAGCCTCGATCGAGGGCGGCAGGATGCCGCGCGCCACGGTGAGAATGATGTTCGTGCCGCTGATCAGGCGCGGCGCCACGCCCCAATGCGGCAGGGTCAGGCAGATCCGCCGCCTGTGGCCGAGCGCGACGAGAGCGCGGTCGATCTCGTTCTCGACATCGGCACGCAGCGCCACCAGGGCATGCGGGCGGGCGAGATAGGCAGCAAGGTCGAGCCCGCCGGAAGGCGGCTGGCCTGCCGCGTCGGCGAGGCAGACATAGCGGTCCTCGAACAGGAGGCTGCGGGCCAGCTGCTTGCCGAGATCGGGAAACACGGCCAGGGCCAGGTCGATTTCGCCATCGAGGATCTGGGCCTCCATCGCCTCCCGGCTCGCCTGGGTGACGAGCAGGTCGCTGTGGGGCGCCTCGGTGCGCAGGAGCGGCACGAGCTTCGGCAGCAGCACGGCGGCGCCATAGTCCGACATCGCCAGGCGGAAGGTGCGACGCTCGCTCGAGGGATCGAAGCCGGCCGGGGCGAGCAGATGCCGCATGCGGTCGAGCGCCTCGCCGAGATGAGGCTGGATCTCGAGCGCCCGTGCCGTCGGGCCGAGGCCGCCGCCCTGGCGCACCAGCAGGGGATCGTCGAACAGCAGGCGCAGCCGCGCCAGGGCATGGCTGACGGCCGGCTGGCTCCTGTTCAGGCGCAAGGCCGCGCGCGAGACGTGGCGCTCCGCCAGCAGGGCCTCGAGCACGGTGAGCAGGTTGAGGTCGATACCGGCAAGGTTATTCATGTGATGCATATTAGGAATAGGAAATCGGAATTTCCATCTGATTACGGAATGGCATAGCTCTTCCGCGACTGAAGGAGAGCGCCGATGACCAACCCCGCTTCCATTCTTTTGCTGCTGCCGGCCCTGATCGCAGGCGCGGTCGTGCCGTTCCAGGCGGGCGCCAATGCCACGCTCGGCCGCCTGCTCGGCCATCCGCTCTGGGCCACCCTGGTTTCACTGGCGGTGAGCATCGCGGTGATCCTGCCGGTGATGGCGGCCTTCCGCGTATCGGCCCCCAGCATCGACGCCGCATCGAAGGGGCCGTGGTGGATCTGGACGGGCGGTCTGGCCGGCGTGATCTACATCACCGCCGCGCTTCTGCTGGCCCCCCGGCTCGGTGCCGCCAATTTCATGGTGGCGGTGATCGCCGGTCAGATGATCGCCTCGTTGGCGATCGATCATTTCGGCCTGATGGGTTTTGCGGCAAGGCCGGTCAATCCGGCCCGCCTCGCCGGCGTCCTGCTCATCCTCGGCGGCATGGCGGTGACGCAATGGGCCAACGCCGCTCCGCTTGCCGCCGCCGAGGCACGGTGAAGGGCTGGCGGGAAGGGGGGCGAGTACCCTTCTCCCCTTGCGGGAGAAGGTGCCCTGAAGGGGCGGATGAGGGGTGTTAGCACTCCCTTTGCCAGGTTGCGTTTCTCCCCTCATCCGGCGCTGCGCGCCACCTTCTCCCGCAAGGGGAGAAGGATTACGGTGCTACGCGTCCTTCGATACCAGGATCTTGTCGATGCGCCTGCCGTCGAGGTCGACCACCTCGAAGCGCCAGCCGTCTCGCACGAAGCTCTCGCCGGTCTGCGGCAAGCGGTTGAGTTCGGCCAGGATGAAACCCGCCGCCGTCTCGTAGTCGCCGCGCTCGATCGGCATCGACAGGGTTTCGGCCAGTTCGTCGGCCTGCATCCAGCCTGACACCAGATAGGAGCCGTCCGAGCGCATGGTGATGGCCGGCTCGTCCTCGTCGTCGTCCTGGAAGGCGCCGGTGATCGCCTCCAGCACGTCATTGGCGGTGATCACGCCCTCGAAATGGCCGTATTCGTCGAAAACCAGCGCCATATGCGCCCTGGCGGAGCGCAGGGATTGCAGCACGCTCAGCGCCTCGTTGGTGTCCATCACGATGGGCGCAGCCTGAATATGGTCGCGCACATTGAGGGCCCGGCCGTCGAGCTGGCTCTGGAACAGGTCCTTGACCATGACGACGCCGACGATGTTGTCGTCCTCGCCGTCCTGCACGGGCAGGCGCGAGCGGCTGGTGGCGCGCAATTGCGCCATGATCGTCTTGGCGGAATCGGAAAGGTCGATCACCTCCACGTCGCGTCGCGGCGTCATCAGCGAGCGGGCGCTGCGATCCCCCAGGCGCATGACGCCGGAGATCATGTCGCGCTCTGCCGTCTCCAGCACGCCGGCGCTCTCGGCTTCCTTGAGGATGGTGCGCACTTCCTCTTCCGTCACCTTTTCCTCGCTCTTGCCGCCCTGGCCGAGCAGCCTCAGCACGGCGCGTCCGGAGATGTCGAGCAGGAAGACCAGCGGCGCCGCGCATTTCGACAGGAGCCGCATGGCCGGCGCCACCCGGGCCGCCATGCGCTCGGGATCGCGCAAAGCGATCTGCTTGGGCACGAGTTCGCCGATGATCAGCGACAGATAGGTGATCGCCACCACCACGATGCCGACGCCGAGCGTGTCGGCGGCATTGACGGACAAGCCCTGGGCCTGCAGCCAGCCGGCAAGGCGCGTGCCGAGCGTCGCGCCCGAGAAGGCGCCGGAGAGCACGCCCACCAGCGTGATGCCGATCTGGACGGTGGAGAGGAAGCGTCCGGGGTTTTCCAGAAGCTCCAGCGCCGTCGCCGCGCCTCGCTTCTTGCGATCGGCGAGCGCACGCAGCCTGGCTGGGCGGGAGGAGACAATCGCGAGTTCCGACATGGCGAGGACGCCGTTGAGAAGCGTCAGGAAGACGATGATGGCAATGTCGAGGAACAAGGTGCCTTTGAGGGGGTTGCATGCCCGCGACGAATGTCGGGCCGCTTCGAGGGGGCGGAGCATAACGGCATCGGCGGGCTTGGGATAGGGGGCCGGCCAGGCCCGCTATAGCGTTTTGCGATTGGACGGGGTCACCAGGAATCGAAAAGATGCGTCAGGACAATGCGTTAGAGCAAATAAGCGTTAACGCTTGAACGCGCTTTGCTCTAGGGATCGCAGCCATTCAGGGGGGGCGCCGCCTGTCTCATGGGAGCGTCAGGATAGGCAAGTAGAGGACGGATATTCCCTTTGGGAAGGAAAAGTCCGGCTGTGCAAAGCCGGCGAATATGGCATAACGATTCCTGTCTTGTTGCCATTGTCGGCACAGCCAATTCGGGGAATGTACGAATGTCAAAAATTTCCTTCGCGATCGTTGCTCTCGTGGTGTCCGCCCTCACCCTGACCGCCTGCGCCAACACGGTGACCGGCGTCGGCCGGGACGTGAAGGCCACCGGCCGCGCCGTCAAGCACGCGGTGCAGTGAGTTTCGCGCCGGCATCAGCCGGCCGTAGCGGGCAGTAATACCAAGTTGCGAAATCCCTGACCCTCATCCCCTTCCCGGAGTTCTTCGACCGGGCCAGGGATGACAGAGCGTATCGCACAAACCAGCAAGTCATTTGGCGAGCTGGGACAAGCCGATCAACAAGACGGGCAGCGCTCCTTCGATGCTGCCCGTATCGCCCGCCTCGAAGGCGACGACGTCGGCAAAGCCGAGGTCGAGGCTCGCCGCGCCGATCCGCACCGGGCCGGCGCCGAGCGCTGCCACCAGCTGAAGGCCGTCCTGCGGCAGCGTCAGCAGTCCGGATGCCAGATCATGCCGGGTCACCCGATGGCTGAACCGCCCGCGCCGGGTCATCACGTTGAAGTCGCGGATGGGGCCGTCGACCAGGCTGGCCGTGACGGGTACGTCGCCGGGGAAGGCCAGGGGAGCGGAGGCCGGGGTCAGCCTCACCGCCTCACGCCCTTCGATCGACATGTCGAGGCCCTGGCCCTCGATCAGGGTCAAAGTGCGGTCGATCTGTGGGAACAGCGAGAAGGGGCCGTCGCTCGCCACCTCCGCCACCGACAGGCGCCAGTCGAAATCCTCGAAGCCGGCGCCCTCCGGCGAGGCCGCGATCTCGGTGGTGGTGCCGCCGCCGTTCTTCCAGGGCTTGCGAGCGAGATCGGCGAAACGGATCAGCTTCATGGCGGGTCCCTAGGAGCGCGGTTTCGAAATCATGCTGTTTCGGCGAGGTGAGGGGCGGCACAGCGCGTGCCAGCGGCTTCCCCAAGCTTCGAAAACGCCCTATTTCAATGCCCTGGCGAACACCAGGCAGGCATTGAGGATGCTGCCGAGCGTTTCGCGCAGGGGCTGGGCATAGGCGGCATTGAAGGCGACGGGCCAGTTGGCTTCCCCGACCGGGCCGAGCGGCTCGTCGATATAGGAGCGGCAGGCCAGTTCCATCTGCACGGCATGCACACCCTTGTCGGGCTGGCCCAGGCTGCGTGTGATGAAGCCGCCCTTGAAGCGTCCGTTCATCACGGTCTCGCGCCCGCTGGAGCGGCAGAGCGCCTCGATCGTCTCGGCCAGGGCGGGATGACAGGTCACGCCGCCATTGGTGCCGATGTTGAACTGCGGCAGCGTGCCCTCGAACAAGCGCGGAATCACCGAGCGGATCGAATGGCAGTCATAGACGACGATGTTGCGATGGCGTCCCCTAAGCCTGGCGACTTCGTCGGCCAGGGCCTGGTGATAGGGATCGAACCAGAGGGCGCGCCGTTCGGCGACCTCGGCCGCGCCGGGGGCCTCGCCGTCCTTGTAGAGCGGCTCGCCGTCGAAGCTGGTGGTCGGGCACAGCTCCGTGGTGGCCTGGCCGGGATAGAGCGAAACCCCGGACGGGTCGCGGTTGACATCGACGACTGTGCGCGACATCGGCGTGCGCACGATGGTGGCGTCGAGCCCGGCCGCAAAATCATAGAGCGTCTCGATCCACCAGTCGGTGTCCTTGCGGGCGAGCCAGGGCGAGACCAGCCGCGCTTCGATCGCGGCCGGGATCTCAGTGCCCGTATGCGGCAGCGAGACGAGCAGCGGTGCCTGCCCCTGCCGGATCTCAAGCCAATCGGGCCGGCTCATGCCGTGCCCTCCACCACGCTTGCCAGCGTCTTGAGGCCGGCCGCCCTCTGTGCCGCACCGCTCCAGATCAGCGCGGTGGCGGTGGCAATGTCGGGCGCGAAGTGCCGGTCGTCGGAAAGATGCGGCACCTCGGCGCGCAACGCCGCCCGGGCCTGCTCGAGCGCTTCGCTCGATTTCAGCGGCGCGTGGAAGTCGCAGCCCTGCACGGCGGCGAGATATTCGATGCCGATGACATTGGCGGTGTTGCGGCTCATCTCCAGGAGACGGCGGGCGCCGTGGGCGGCCATGGAGACATGGTCCTCCTGATTGGCGGAGGTCGGAATCGAATCGACGCTGGCCGGGAAGGCCCGCTGCTTGTTCTCCGATACCAGAGCGGCGGCGGTGACCTGCGGGATCATGAAGCCGGAGTTGAGGCCGGGCTTGGGCGTGAGGAAGGCGGGCATGCCGGAAAGCGCCGGATCGACCAGCATGGCGATGCGCCGTTCACTGATGGAGCCGATCTCGCACAGCGCCATGGCGATCATGTCGGCGGCGAAGGCGACGGGTTCGGCGTGGAAATTGCCGCCGGAGATCACCTCGCCCGTATCGGTGAAGACCAGCGGGTTGTCGGTGACGCCATTGGCTTCGATCGTCAGCGTCGCGGCGGCTTGGCGCAAGAGGTCGAGGCAGGCGCCCATCACCTGGGGCTGGCAGCGCAGGCAATAGGGATCCTGCACGCGCTCGTCCCCGGTAAGGTGCGAGGCGCGGATGGCGCTGCCCGCCATCAGGGCGCGCAACGTGTCGGCGACCTCGGCCTGGCCGCGATGGCCGCGGACCTTGTGGATGCGCGGATCGAAGGGACCGTCCGAGCCGCGGGCCGCATCGGTCGAGAGCGCCCCGGTCACCAGCGCGCCCTGGAACACGCGTTCGGCCTGGAACAGGCCGGCCAGCGCCAGGCCGGTGGAAACCTGCGTGCCATTGAGCAGCGCGAGGCCTTCCTTCGGACCGAGCACGAGCGGTGACAGCCCGACATGCTTGAGCGCCTCCGTGGCCTCCACCTTCTCGCCCTTGACGAAGAAGGCGCCGACGCCGGTCAGCGCAGCGGTCATGTGCGAGAGTGGCGCCAGGTCGCCCGAGGCGCCCACGGAGCCCTGGCCGGGGACGACTGGGATAAGATCGCGGGCGAGGCAGTCGCGCAGCGTGGTGATGGTCGACCATTGCACGCCGGAGGAGCCCTGGGCCAGGCTGCCGAGCTTGAGGGCCATGATCAGCCGGACGACCTCGACCGGCAGGGGATCGCCGACGCCGGCGGCATGCGAGAGCACGATGTTACGCTGGAGGATGGCGAGATCGGCATTCTCGATGCGCACGCTCGCCAGCTTGCCGAAGCCGGTATTGATGCCATAGACCGGCTCGCCCTTGGCGATGATGTCGGCGACGGCCCGGGCGCTCGCCTCGACCAGCGGGCGGCAGCCTTCGTCCAAGCTGACGGGCGCGCCGTCATAGATGGCGCGCCATTGTGCGAGCGAGACGCTGCCGGGACGCAGCAAAACGGGATTGGTCACTGGCCTCTCCAGATGCGTTGATGTAGCGGATTGAAACCTAGGCGGTAGACGAGTTCGGCCGGGCGCTCGATATCCCAGATGGCAAGATCGCATCGCTTGCCGGCTTCGAGCGTTCCGATGTCCTGGGCCTTGCCGAGCGCCTTGGCGGCATTGCGGGTAACGCCGGCGATGCATTCGTCGACGGTCATGCGAAACAGGGTCGCCGCCATGTTCATGGTCATCAGCAGCGAGGTCAGCGGCGAGGTGCCGGGATTGCAGTCGGTGGCCACGGCCATCGGCACCTTGTGGGACCGGAATGCGGCGATGGGCGGCTGCTTGGTCTCGCGAATGAAGTAGTAGGCGCCGGGCAGGATCACGGCGACCGTACCGGCCGCCTGCATGGCGGCGGCGCCTTCATCATCGGTATATTCGAGATGATCGGCCGACAGCGCGCCGTAATCGGCCGCAAGCTTGGCGCCGTGCAGATTGGAAAGCTGGTCGGCATGCAGCTTGACCGGCAGGCCGGCCTTCTTCGCCGCCTCGAAGACCTTGCTGATATGCTCGGGCAGGAAGGCGATGCCCTCGCAAAAGCCGTCCACGGCGTCGGCGAGGCCTTCGGCGGCCACGACGGGCAGCATCTCCCGGCAGACGAGGTCGATATAGGCGTCCTTGTCGCCCTTGGCCTCGACGGGCAGGGCATGGGCGCCGAGAAAGGTGGTCGAGACATTGACCCTGCGCGCCTCGCCGAGGCGGCGGGCGGCGCGCAGCATGGCGAGTTCGGTGCGGGTTTCCAGGCCGTAGCCCGATTTCACCTCGACCGTGGTGACGCCTTCGGCAATCAGATGGTCGAGACGGGGCAGGGCACTGGCGAGCAGCTCGTCCTCGCTGGCAGCGCGCGTGGCGTTGACCGAGGAAACGATGCCGCCGCCCGCCCGAGCGATCTCCTCATAGCTGGCCCCCTTGAGACGCAGCTCGAATTCATGCGCCCGGTCGCCGCCGAAGACCAAATGGGTATGACAGTCGATCAGGCCAGGGGTGATCCAGCGGCCTTCAAGGTCGACGGTCTCGGCCCTGTCGCGCATGCCGGCCGGCAGGTCGCTCTCGGGGCCGGCGAAAGCAATACGCTCGCCCTCGGAAAGCACGGCTCCCTGCTCCACGATACCGAGGTCATCCCCGACCAGGGTGGCCAGGCGCGCATTGCGCCACAAACGGAGCCTTTGGCTGTTTGTCGACATCGAGTCCTCCACCCTGCTGTTATGCGGAAACATGTATAGACATATTAATTGACGCGCAAGTGGAATGATGGGAGTTTAGTACCGTTTGGCGCGGGGGGAAAAGCGACGATGATCAAGCAGGCAAAGGCCTCCGGGATTGCGGTATCCGTCAGGACCGGCCAACCTCGCAGCGGGAGCCGTTGATGAACGGCGTCGCCCCCCCCGAGCTGGATGCCAAGGCGCAGACGCTCCATCAGCGCATCCTCGGCGATATCGAGCGCCGCATCGTTTCGGGCGAATGGCCGCCCGGCTACCGCATCCCGTTCGAAACCGAGCTGACGGAGATCTATGGCTGCTCGCGCATGACCGTGAACAAGGTGCTGACCCAGCTTGCCGCCGCCGGCCTGATCGAGCGCCGGCGCAAGGCTGGCAGTTTCGTATCGCAGCCGCGCAGCGAGGCCGCCGTGCTGGCCATTCACGGCATCGAGGCGGAGGTGACCGCGCTTGGCCTGCCTTATCGCTTCGAATTGATGCATCGTCGCCAGCGCCGTCCGACGGCCGCCGAGCGCCTGACATTCGCGCTGGAAGGTTCCGGGCCATTGCTGGCGCTGACCTGCCGCCATTTCGCCGGCGATGGCCCGTTCTGCCTGGAGGAGCGCCTGATCGATCTGGAGGCGGTACCGCAGGCCGGGAAAGCCGATTTCACGCGGGAACCCCCGGGTGTATGGCTCCTGGGCCACGTGCCCTGGACGGTGGCCGAACACCACATCAAGGCAGCGGCGGCACGGGGGGAGGAGGCGGCCTTGCTGAAGCTCGAGCCTGGCAGCGCCTGCCTGGTGGTGGAGCGGCGCACCTGGCGCGGCGATCAGTTCGTCACGGCAGTGCGCTTCACCTATCCGGGAGACCGCCACCAGTTGGTCGCACGCTTCTCGCCCTCCTGAGAGCAGCTGGCACTTTGCCGCAATGAGCCCAATCCCAGGGCTGGCCGCCCTTTGTCATCGCGGTATAGACTGCGCGCAAAGCCGACTCGTAGGACCAATCCGGGAGGACCGCAGATGAGAAGGGCCGAGGCCGCATGAGCGCAGCGCAAGCCGTTGCGCTGAAGGGCGTTTCGATTTCATTCGCAACCAGGGATTCCCGTTTTGATGCCGTCGCCAACGTCGACCTCACGGTCGGGGACCACGAATTCGTCGCGATTGTCGGGCCGACGGGCTGCGGCAAGTCCACATTGCTCAATGCCACGGCGGGGCTGCTCGCCCCGGTGGCCGGCTCGGTCGAGGTGTTCGGCAAGCCGCTCAAGGGCCTGAACGGGCAGGCCGGCTACCTCTTCCAGCAGGAATCGCTGATGCCCTGGAAGACCGTCCTGCAGAATGTCGCCATCGGCCTGGAGGTCGCGGGGACGCCTGCCGAAAAAGCCAGGCAGGCGGCGCAGACCTGGCTGGAGCGGGTCGGTCTTGCCCGTTTCGGCGACCGCTATCCCCGCATGCTGTCCGGCGGGCAGCGCAAGCGCGTGGGCTTGGCGCAGGTGCTCATCCGCAATCCCAAGCTGTTGCTGATGGACGAGCCCTTCGGGCCGCTCGACGCCCAGACCCGGTTGGTCATGGGGGACCTGCTCCTGAAGCTCTGGTCGGAGGATCGCAAGGCGGTGATGTTCGTCACCCACGACCTCGATGAAGCGATAGCCTTGGCCGATCGCATCGTCATCATGTCGGCCGGCCCGAAAGCCGGTATCATCGGGGAGTTCAGCGTGCCTCTGCCCCGGCCCCGCGCCATTGCCGAAATCCGCCACGATCCTGCTTTCATCCGCCTGCATCGCGACATCTGGGACGCGCTGCGCGACGAGGTGATGAAGGCCTACAGCTAGTTCGGCGGTTTTTACATGAATTCGAGCGATCATTCGTCGTCATCGCGAGCGCAGCCAAGCAATCATCTGAAGACGGCCGTCATGGGGAACCTAATGAACAACAAGATCGTCTTGCTCATCCTGCAGGTGCTCGTCGCGGTCATCGGCATCGCCCTGTGGCATCTGGCCTCGACGACCACGCTGTTCGGCTCCCCCAAGACGGTGGCGTTCTTCTTTGGCGAGCCACTCAGCGTGTGGAGGCGGATCGTGGAGTGGTTCACCGACGGCTCCATCTGGTACCATCTGTGGATCACCCTGGCTGAATCGGCGCTTGCCTTCCTGTCCGGCGCACTGGGCGGCGTCATTCTCGGTTTCTGGTTCGCCCGCCAGCCCGTGGTCGCCGCGATTTTCGACCCTTATGTCAAGGCCGCCAATGCGCTGCCCCGTGTGGTGCTGGCGCCCATCTTCGCGCTGTGGTTCGGCCTCGGCATCTGGTCGAAGGTGGCTCTCGGCTTCACGCTGGTGTTCTTCATCGTCTTCTTCAACGTCTATCAGGGCGTCAAGGAAGTGAGCCCGGCCGTGCTCTCCAATGCGCGCATGCTCGGCATGAACGAGCGCCAGCTCCTGCGCCATGTCTATCTGCCGTCGGCGATGTCCTGGGTGTTTTCCAGCCTGCACACTTCGGTCGGCTTTGCCGTGGTCGGCGCGGTGGTCGGCGAATATCTCGGCTCCTCTGCGGGTCTGGGCTATCTCATCCAGCAGGCCGAGGGCGTATTCGACGTCACCGGCGTCTTCGCCGGCATGTTCGTGCTGATGGCCTTCGTTCTCATCGTCGACTGGCTGATGACGGCCGTGGAGCGCCGCCTGCTGGTCTGGCGTGGGTAAGCAATATTGGCGACTTATTGGGAGGAAGAATGATGAAACGCAGGACTTTCCTGATCGGTGCTACCGGCATGGCCTTCGGCGCCTCGCTCGGCGGGACGCTGCCGGCCTTCGCCGAAGACGCCAAGCCCGAGAAAACGGATCTCGCCATCGGCGTCGGCGGCAAGCCGCTGCTCTATTATTTGCCGCTGACCGTGGCCGAACAGAAGGGCTTCTTCAAGGAGGAGGGGCTCAACGTCACCATCAACGATTTCGCCGGCGGCTCCAAATCGCTGCAGGCTCTGGTCGGCGGCTCGGTGGACGTGGTGACTGGTGCCTATGAGCATACCATCCGCATGCAGAACAAGGGGCAGGACATCATCGCCGTCTGCGACCTCGGCCGCTTTCCGGGCATCGTCATCGCGGTGCGCAAGAGCCTTGCCGGCGAGATCAAGACCATTGCCGATCTCAAGGGCCGCAAAGTGGGCGTCACCGCCCCGGGGTCTTCCACGGCTCTGCTCCTGCAATATGCCCTGCAGAAGAACGGGCTGACCTCGGCCGACGTGGCGCAGATCGGCATCGGAGGCGGCGCCAGCGCCGTCGCGGCCATCAAGAACGGCGGCATCGACGGCCTCTCGCATCTCGATCCGGTGATCAGCCAGCTGCAGCATGACGACGACATCGCCATCCTGCTCGATACGCGCACGGAAGAGGGCACCAAGGCCCTGTTCGGCGGCACCAATCCGGCCGCGACGGTCTATCTCAAGCAGTCCTTCGCGAAGGACAATCCGGTCACCACGCAGCGCGTCGTCAATGCCATGATGAAGGCCCTGAAATGGATCGGCGCGGCCAAGCCCGAGGATGTCGCCGATCTCGTGCCGAAGGAATATCTGCTCGGCAATCGCGAGCTCTACATGCAGGCGTTCCAGAATTCGCGGCAGATGTATTCGCCGGACGGCATGGTCACCAAGGACGGCTACGAGTCGATGATGAACGCGCTCAAGGCGCTCGACCCGGAACTCGCCAACGCGAACGTTCCCTACGAGAAGACCTTCGAACCGGCTTTCGTGAAGGCTGCCAAGATCTGACGGCGCGGCCGGGCAGGCGAGAGCTTCGTCGTTGGGCTTGGCCCGGCGATCCAACCTCTGATGGTGTCGAGCGGGGCTTTTGGATAGCCGGGCCGAGCCTGGCTATCCAAATCACACCCTTTCCCGTTGAGCGACCCGCATTGCCGCTGGACTCAATCTTTCTCCAAGGGAATAAGAATCTGCCCAAAGAGTTTGCGGCGGGCGAGGATTCGGCTGCCGCCACGTTCTCAGAGTGTCCGGGGGAAATGCCATGAAATACCTGCTTCTGCTGGTACCTTGCGTACTGGCATTGCTGACACCGCTTTATAACAGCATCGATCCCGTGCTGTTCGGTCTGCCCTTCTTCTATTTCTATCTGCTCGTGCTGGTGCCGATTTCGTCGCTGTTCGTCTATCTCGCCTGGAAGGTTGAACGCTGATGCTGGACAATCTCAATTGGACGGCGGCGATGGTCTTCGTCTTCTTCTTCCTTCTCGTCACCGTGGTGGGCTTCGTGGCGTCGCGCTGGAAGGCGGGGGATCTCGACCAGTTGCATGAATGGGGTCTCGGCGGCCGGCGCTTCGGCGCCTGGATCACCTGGTTCCTGCTGGGCGGGGACCTCTACACCGCCTATACCGTGATTGCCGTGCCCGGCCTGATGTATGCGGTGGGCGCCTATGGCTTCTTCGCCGTGCCCTATACCATCCTGATCTATCCCCTGATCTTCCTGATCATGCCGCGGCTGTGGAACGCCACCCACAAGCATGGCTATCTCACCGGGGCCGATTTCATCGCCGGGCGTTACGGCAATCGCTGGCTGGAACTGGCGGTGGCCTTCACCGGCATCCTCGCCACCATGCCCTATATCGCCCTGCAGCTCGTCGGCATGGAAAAGGTGATCCAGGCCCTCGGCTTCTCGGCGACGGGCTTCGCTTCGCATCTTCCCCTGACGATCGCCTTCATCATCCTGGCGCTCTACACCTATAAGAGCGGCCTGCGCGCCCCGGCCATGATCGCCTTCGTCAAGGATATTATGATCTATGTCTTCGTGATCGCCGCCGTGGTCATCATTCCCTATCAGCTCGGCGGTTTCGGTTCGATCTTCGAGAAGGCAAAGGTCGTCTATGATGCCAAGGCAGCGGCGCTCGCCGCGGCCGGCAAGCCTGCCAATGTCGGCCTGACGCTGACTTCGGCCCAGATCTGGCCGTTCATCACGCTCTCCATCGGCTCGGCCATGGCGCTGTTCATGTATCCGCATGCGCTTACCGGCACGCTCTCGGCCACCGGCCCCAATGCCATCCGCCGCAATGCGGTAGCGCTTCCGGCCTATTCGCTGATCCTCGGCCTCATCGCCTTGCTGGGCGTGATGGCGGTTGCTGCCGGCATCGAGACGCCCAATGGCGATGCCTCGATGGCGATCCCGCTCCTGATCAACAAGATGTTCCCCGACTGGTTCGCGGGCTTCTGCTTTGCGGCGATCGCCATCGGTGCGCTGGTACCGGCCGCCGTGATGTCGATCGGCGCGGCGAACACTTTCACGCGCAATATCTGGAAGCCCTTCATCGAGCCGGATCTTTCGGCGCAGAAGGAATCCTATCTTGCCAAGCTGATGAGCCTGATCGTCAAGGTCGGCGCGCTGGCGGTGATCTTCTGGTTGCCGACCAAGTTCGCCATCGACCTGCAGCTCCTTGGCGGCGTGTGGATGATCCAGATCTTCCCCGCGCTGGTCGCCGGGCTCTACACGCGCTGGTTCAATGGCTGGGCCCTCCTGATCGGGTGGGCCGTGGGAATGCTGGCAGGCTCCTATATGGCCATGGCCTCGGGTGCAGTGGCGCCGACCTATGCCCTGTTCGGCACCTCCTTCTATATCGGCCTGATCGCCGTGGTGCTGAACTTCGTGGTGTCCGTGGTGCTGACCATGGTGCTGGGCTCCACGACGCAGGACGAGACGTCGTCGGCCGACTACGAGGACGCCGTCACCACCTCCTGACACACCCATAATTGAAATCGGAAAGGCCGGCGGCGACGCCGGCCTTTTCATGTGCGGCGGGTTGCAAGGGCGGCGCAGGGGTGGTTGAACAATCGACCGGGGCCGGTCAGTTTGTCTGATGAATTGTTGCGGATTCGCATTCCCTCACCTTTGGAGCCACCAATGACCTATGTCGCGGATGATGCGCGCTACGACGCCATGCAATATCGCCGTTCCGGCCGTTCGGGCCTTCAGCTTCCAGCCCTTTCGCTCGGCCTGTGGCATAATTTCGGTGGCGACATTCCCTTCGAGAATGCCAGGGCGCTCTGCCGCAAGGCCTTCGACCTCGGCATCACCCATTTCGATCTCGCCAATAATTACGGGCCGCCGCCCGGCTCGGCCGAAGAGACCTTCGGGCGCATCCTGAAGACGGATTTCGCCCGTCATCGCGACGAATTGGTGATCTCGACCAAGGCCGGCTATCGTATGTGGCCTGGACCCTATGGCGAATGGGGCAGCCGCAAATATCTGCTCTCCAGCCTGGACGCCAGCCTCAAGCGCATGGGCATCGAGACGGTCGATATCTTCTATTCACACCGTTTCGATCCCAACACGCCGCTGGAAGAGACCATGACGGCGCTGCATGACGCGGTGCGCCAGGGCAAGGCCCATTATGCCGGCATTTCCTCCTACGGCACCGAGCGCACCAAGGAGGCGGCAGCGATCCTGCGCCGCCTGGGTACGCCATTGCTCATCCACCAGCCGAGCTATTCCATGCTCAACCGCTGGATCGAGAAGGACAGCCTGCTCGACCAACTCGAGGCCGATGGTGCGGGCTGCATCGCCTTCACGCCGCTGGCGCAGGGTCTGCTCACCAACAAATATCTCGGCGCCGGCGGCATCCCGGCGGACAGCCGCGCCGCAGCCGGCAAGTCGCTCTCGCCCGACCAGCTCTCCGAGGCGAATCTGGCAAGACTGCACGCGCTCGATGCGATCGCCCGCCGCCGCGGCCAGTCCCTGGCGCAGATGGCGATCGCCTGGGTGCTCAGGGATAGCCGCATGACCTCGGCGCTGATCGGTGCCAGCCGGCCGGGCCAGATCGAGGACTGTGTCGGTGCCTTGAAGAATCTCGATTTTTCGCCCGAGGAACTGGCCGAGATCGACCGCTCTGCCGAGGACGGCAACGTCAATCTCTGGGCGGCATCCAGCAAGGGATGAGCCGAGCCCTCGATCGGCAGGACGATCACCTGCCGTGAGTACTTGAACACGAATTGCTCCAGTTGCCTGTTGTTGGCGCCTTGCGTTCCGGCGGTTTCGCCGGGACGCAAGGTTTTTGGCCGCCTTCTGCATGGGAGGGGTTACCAAGGAGATATGGCTCTGCTTCCCTAATGTCTTGAATAGATCTCGTTTGGTTAGAAAATAAAGAATTCATTTCTGTATTTTCAGTCTAAAGTATATATTGTGATAAATTTATAGTTCGTTTTTCGGTCTATATAATTCGAAAATCTGGACAATATAGAGGAATTGTGACAGTGATTTCTTGCCGATCAACGTCGTGATGAGGTGGGGATCATGAGAAGAATCGTTCTGGCGGCACTCTTTCTTGCGCCGATGCCGGCACTCTCGGCAGACCTTGCACCCGCTCCCGTGGAGCCTATCGTACCGGTGACGCCCTTCAGCTGGACCGGCTTCTATGTCGGCGCCCATATCGGCTATGGCTGGGGGCGGGAAAAGGATGATTTGAGCAGGTCGGCGCCCGTGCCGGCCGACAGCTTCAACGTCGATGGCGTGCTTGGTGGTCTGCATGCCGGCTACAACGAACAGTTCTCCAACAATATCGTCGTCGGTTTGGAAGGCGACATCGACCTCAGCAGCATCAAGGGCAGCCATACGGTCATCGATGCCCAGAACGGCAACAGTCGGCTGCATATGACCAATCGCTGGCAGGGCTCGGTCCGCGCACGTCTTGGTTATGCCTTCGATCGGATTCTGGTTTATGCCACCAGCGGTGTTGCCTTCGGCGATATTCGCGAGCGCTGGAACCTCTTCGACGGCGATGTCGTGGGTTCTTCCACCAAGACCAAGGTGGGGTGGACTGTCGGCGGCGGGGTCGAATATGCCTTCACCGACAATTGGATCGGCCGCGTCGAGGTGCGCTATACCGATTTCGGCAAGTCGCGCTTCCGCGTGGCGCCCGATACCCGCTTCAAGGCCGGCTTCCACGAGACGGTCGCACTGGTCGGCATCAGCTACAAATTCTGAGCAGGGCGGGCAGGGGCGCAGCGACCTCCTGCCGCTGTCTCGTCTCCGCCGCCTTCCGCCGTCTGCCACAGCCCGTTAAGCTGAGGCGGAAGCGGAGTTCACGGCCGGCATGAAATCGATTCTGTTCTATGCGTTGGCGGCCGTCGGCGAGATCGGCGGCTGCTATGCTTTCTGGAGTTGGCTTCGCCTGGGCAAGCCGGCCTGGTGGCTGGTGCCGGGCACAGCCGCGCTCATCGCCTTTGCCTTTTTGCTGACGCAGATCGAGACGGAGGCGGCGGGTCGGGCCTATGCCGCCTATGGCGGCATCTATATCGGCGCCTCGCTCCTGTGGCTGTGGGCCGTCGAAGGGATCAGGCCCGATCGCTGGGACCTGATCGGGGCGGTTCTGTGCCTTGCGGGCATGGCCGTCATCCTGTTCGCGCCCCACCGTACTGCTTGACGGTCGCTTCACCCGGCCAGCTTGCGACCGCCCACCCACACGCCGCGTGCGGTCAGGTTTTCGTCGAGATGCACCAGATCGGCGCGATAGCGCGGCGCCAGCCGCCCGCGACGGTTGTCGAGGCGCAGGAACTGGGCGGGATAGAGGCTGGCCATACGCAGGGCTTCGCCGAGACCGACGCCGAGATGGCCGATGCTGTAGCGCAGCGCCGCATCCATGGTCAGGTCGGAGCCGGCGAGCGTGCCGTCTTCCAGTGTCAGGGCGCCGTTGCGCCTTGTGACCTTGCGCCCGTTGAGATGGAAGACATCGTTGGCATCGCCGGCGGTCGGCATGGCATCGGTGACGAGGAACAGCCGCCCCGGCGCCTTCTTTGCCCGCAGGGCCAGCGAGAGCGAGCCTGGATGGACATGGAGGCCATCGGCGATGATGCCGGCCCACAGGCCGCCATGGTCGAGGGCGGCGCCGGTGACGCCGGGATGGCGGCCCTGCAGGGGCGACATCGCGTTGAAGAGATGGGTGATGCCGGTGGCGCCGGCATCCGCCGCCGCCATCACCGCTTCATAGCTGGTGTCGGTATGGCCGAGGCTGACGATCACACCCCCGTCTACCAGGCGCCGGATCAGGTGAAGCGGCGCATTTTCCGGCGCCACCGTGAGCAGGACGGTTTCGATGCCGCTGCCGAGGATGAGTTCGACATCCGCGTCCGTCAGGGGCCGGATCAGGGCGGGGTCGTGGGCGCCCTTGCGCGGTACCGAGAGGAAAGGGCCTTCGAGATGAATGCCGGCCATGCCCGGTACCCCGTCGGCAATCGCCTGGCGGGCGGCCGCGATAGCTCTCTTCATGCCCTCGGCCGTATCGGTGATATAGGTCGGCAGCAGGGCGGTGCTGCCATGCCGCCGATGCGCCGCGACCATGCCCTCGAGTGTCGCCACGTCGGGCGACTGGTTGAACAGAAAGCCGCCGCCGCCATTGACCTGGGCGTCGACGAAGCCGGGGGCCAGCACGCCGGAGGGCAGGGTAGTCACGGCGGCATGGGAGGGAATGTCGGCCCGTGGCACCAGGCCGACGATGATATCGGCCTCCACCAACACGGCGTGGCCCTCGACAAAAGTCTCGCCATTGAACAGGCGGGGAGCGACAAGAGCATCGAGCGACATCATCAGTGGCCCCTCTTCGCCAGCGCCAAGGCACCCGCGAGGGCATCGCCTTTGGGTGGAACCAGGATCTCGTCGTAACGTACCGGCAGATAGGGCCGATAGGGTTCGGCGAGCCCGCCCATCAGGGCGATCCTGGGGGCGCCGAGGTCTGTCAGGCGATCGATCATGGCGACGATGGAGCCCGTGGCCCCGGCGATCAGGTGATCCGCCACCACGTCGCCGCCCGCGGCCTCGAACACCAGAGGCGCGAAGCGGCCGTAATCCCGCGGCGTGGCGGTCCTGGCCCAGATCACGGCTTCGTTCGGATCATCGTGAAAATGCGCCAGCAGGCGGCGGGTCAGGTCGCTCACCGGGCCGAGCTGGTCGACACTGAGCATGGCCGCCCTGAGTGCGGCCCGTCCGAGCACGGCGCCGGAGGCGTCGTCGCCCAGGGCGAACCCCCAGCCGCCGACCGAGGTCTCCTTGCCGTCCACCAGGGCCAGACCCTGCGAGCCCGTGCCGAGGATGAAGATGCCGCCATCCTGGCCGGCATGGGCGCCGAGGCAGGCGGTGACGGCATCCGAGGTGACGGTCAAGGCTCCATACCCGAAGGGAAAGGCGGCGATACCGTCGGCAAGGGCCGGAATATTGCCGCCCGAAAGCCCGAGGCCGGCCCGGATTTGGACCTTGGCGCCGGGCGCCAATCCGGCAGCGGCCATCGCGGCGTCGCCGGCTGCCGCGATGGCAGGGCCGGCAATCTCGGTGCCGAGGGTCAGGTTGGAGGAGCCCGACAGGCCTTCGCCGATCAGCCTGTCGTTCGCGTCGTAGAGGCGCGCTCGCGTATTGGTGCCGCCGCCGTCGACCGCGAGAAAATATATAGCCGTCATGCCTGTCTCCCAGGGCCGGGCGCCTGAGCGCTCACTGCCCTAACTCCTTGTTTCGGCGCGGTTTTGCGATTCCTGACCATCCCCATGAAATCGCGCGGCCCCATCGCGGTGGCATATCACCATCCCCCGAGGAATTCAGCCAGGATTCCATCGGGAGCACACGCTCTCCACGACCATCGGCAACAGCATCGGGACTTTTGTGCGCACCACGCACAAGCCGCCGGAGCTATGCAGGACGAACATATGAGATGATCATGGCGGCAGTTCCGACTTAAATCACAAGATATCAGTGTTTTTGCCTACATCTTATGCAAAAAGGGCACTCGTAACCAGGCGGCACTTGGGTTAAGGAGCACCGTCCTGGGATCAATGATCGAGAAGCGACACATGACTTCAACGTTGCACGACAAGCTCTATTCGGCCGAGGCGGCGATGGCTGTCGGTGATGACGCGGCCAAGCTGCCGGAAGCGACCGGCGAGGCACGCGCCTTCCGTGACCTGATCCTCGCCAAGCTGACCTATGCCGTCGGCAAGGACCCGATCGTGGCGCGCGACCATGACTGGCTGCGGGCCGTGAGCTTGGCACTGCGCGACCACATTGTCGACCGCTGGATGGCAACCACGCGCGGCGTCTACCGCATGGGCGGCAAGCGCGTCTATTATCTTTCGCTCGAATTCCTGATCGGCCGCCTGCTCAAGGACGGCCTCAACAATCTCGGCCTCGTCGCCACGGCCCGCGAGGCGCTGGCTTCCGTCGGCGTCGATCTCGACATGATCGCCGAGATGGAACCCGATGCCGCGCTCGGCAATGGCGGTCTCGGGCGCCTTGCCGCCTGCTTCATGGAGAGCATGGCCACCGTCGGCATCGCCGCCTATGGCTATGGCATCCGCTACGAGAACGGCCTGTTCCGCCAGAACATCGTCGATGGCTGGCAGACGGAATCGCCCGAGAACTGGCTGCAGAACGGCAATCCCTGGGAGTTCCCGCGCCGGGAAGTCGCCTATGAGGTCGGCTTCGGCGGCGCCGTCGAAGCGACGGATGGCTGGGACGGTTCGGCCGTGCACAGCTGGAAGCCGGCGGAGACCGTGCTCGCCGTTGCCCATGACACGCCGGCCGTCGGCTGGCGCGGCAACCGCGTCAATACGCTGCGCCTGTGGTCCGCCCGTTCGCTCGACCCGATTTCGCTCGACGCCTTCAATGCCGGCGACCATATCGGCGCCCTGAACGACCGGACCAAGGTCGAATCCATTTCGCGCGTGCTCTATCCGGCCGATTCAACCCCGGCCGGCCAGGAACTTCGGCTGCGCCAGGAATATTTCTTCACGTCCTCCTCGCTGCAGGACATCGTGCGCCGCCACCTGCAGCAGCACCGCGACATCAAGACCCTGCCGTCCAAGGCGGCGATCCAGCTCAACGATACGCATCCGGCCATCGCGGTGGCCGAGCTGATGCGCATTCTGATCGACATTCACGGGCTGAACTGGGCCGATGCCTTCGCCATCACCCGCGAGACGATCTCCTACACCAACCACACTCTGTTGCCGGAAGCGCTGGAAACCTGGCCGGTGCCGCTGATCGAGCGGCTGCTGCCGCGGCACATGCAGATCATCTACGCCATCAATGCCCGCGTGCTGACCGAGGCGCGCGAGAGCGGCGCCTCCGATGCCATGATCGCCACCGTCTCGATCATCGACGAGAGCCACGGCCGGCGCGTGCGCATGGGCAATCTCGCTTTCGTCGGCTCGCACAAGGTCAATGGCGTGTCCGCCCTGCATTCGGAACTGATGAAGGAAACGGTGTTCCGTGACCTCAACACGCTGTTCCCCGGCCGCATCACCAACAAGACCAACGGCATCACGCCACGGCGCTGGCTGATGACCGCCAATCCGGGGCTGACCACGCTGCTGCGCGAAACCATCGGCGATGCCTATCTCGACGATGCCGAAAAGCTGGTGGCGCTGGAGCCCTACGCCCGGGATAGCGCCTTCCAGGAGGCCTTCGCGGCCGTCAAGCATGCCAACAAGGCGCGCCTGGCCAAGGTGCTGCAGCAGACCGTGGGCCTGCGCGTCGACCCCTCCGCGATGTTCGACGTCCAGATCAAGCGCATCCACGAATATAAGCGCCAGCTGCTCAACATTCTCGAGACCATCGCGCTCTACAATGCCATTCGCGCCCATCCAGAGCGCGACTGGGCTCCGCGCGTGAAGATCTTTGCCGGCAAAGCGGCGGCGAGCTACACGGCTGCCAAATATGTGATCAAGCTGATCAACGACGTCGCCAAGGTGGTGAATTCGGATCCGGCCGTGCGCAACCTGCTGAAGGTCGTGTTCATGCCGAACTACAATGTCAGCCTTGCCGAAGTCATCATCCCTGCGGCCGATCTTTCCGAGCAGATCTCGACCGCAGGGCTGGAAGCCTCCGGCACGGGCAACATGAAGTTCGGGCTCAACGGCGCCCTCACCATCGGCACGCTGGACGGCGCCAATGTCGAGATGAAGGAGCATGTCGGCAACGACAACATCTTCATCTTCGGCCTGAAGGCGCATGAGGTCGAGGAGCGCAAGCGCCAGGGCCGCAATCCGGCTGACGCCATCGCGGCTTCGCCGGCCCTGGCCGAGGTGCTCGATGCGGTGGAAGGCGGCGTGTTCTCGCCGACCGACCGCGAACGGCATCGCGGCACGGTGCAGTCGCTGCGCTCCAGCGACTGGTTCTTCGTCACCGACGATTTCGACGCCTACGCCGCCATGCAGCGCAATGTCGATACGCTCTGGGCTACCAAGCCCGCCTGGCGGGAAAAGTCGATCCTCAACGTCGCGCGCATGGGCTGGTTCTCCTCCGACCGCACCATTCGCGAATATGCCGACGAGATCTGGGGCGTGCAGACGACGGCGACGGAATAGGCGGCGCTATCGTCGCAAGACCAGCAGGACTTGCATCCCGCGAGGCATGAAGCCTGGTTTCGCGGGATGTCGTTTTTGGTAAGCCCGTGTCTCGACCCATGGCCCGTGGAGCGGCGGCATCAGGCCGGCCCGGGCCATGAAACGTCTCGGTTTTTTTCGGTGGGATCGTCTGTCCCATTGCCGTCAAAGGCCGAAACCTCCAAATTTTTCACCCTGCGGCGCTCGCGGCATAACCCATTTGGGCAGGCTGCGTTTAATCGTTGACCGGTGTAGCAAAAGCCCTAGCTTGTGTTCGAGAGGATCACAGGAAGACGCCTGATCGCGTAAAGACCAGGCGTTTCGATCCGGTTCGAAAAGGGGCGTAGCGCTTGGCAAAGACAACGAAGACGAACGCTCCCGTCGCCAGGGCCGAAAAGCCGGCACCCCTGGCCAAGCGGCCGGCCAGCCGCGGCAAGACGGCGGATTGGCGTTTGTCCGATGTGGAAGTCGCGGCGCTTGCGGCGGGACGTCATGCCGATCCTTTTGCCGTGCTCGGCCCGCATGAGACGCCGGCGGGTCTTGTCGTCCGCGCTTTCATCCCCAATGCCGAGACGCTGTCGGTGCTCGCGCCCAATCTGGCCGGGCCGGTCGCCCTGGAGCGGCGGCATGACGATGGCGTCTTCGAAGGCCTGGTGCCCGACAGCGTCGGGATCTACCGTCTGCGTGCCGTCAATGCGGGCGGGCAGTGGGAGGTCGAGGACCCCTATCGTTTCGGGCCGCTGCTGGGGCAGGTCGACGATTATCTGCTGACGGAAGGCACCCATCTCAGGCTCTGGGACAAGCTCGGGGCCCGCCCCTTGTGGCACGGCGACATGGAGGGCGTGCATTTCGCCGTGTGGGCTCCGCATGCCAGGCGGGTATCGATCGTCGGCGATTTCAACGACTGGGACGGCCGTCGCCATCCGATGCGCAAGCGCGTCGATACCGGCGTGTGGGAAATCTTCCTGCCGGGCGTCAAGGTCGGCGCCTATTATAAATACGAGATCATCGGGCCGAACGGCGCCCTGCTGCCGCTGAAGAGCGATCCGTTCGCCTTCGCCAGCGAATTGCGTCCGGGCACGGCCTCCCGGGTCGCCTCATCCGAAGCCTTCGCCTGGACGGATCAGCAATGGCTCGAGGAGCGGGCGCATCGCGATGCGCGGCGGGCGCCGATGTCGATCTATGAGGTGCATCTCGGCTCCTGGAAGCGCGGCGAGCATCAGCGCTTTCTCAGCTATGAACAGCTTGCCGACGAGCTGATCGCCTATGTGCAGCATATGGGCTACACCCATATCGAGTTGCTGCCGGTGACGGAGCATCCCCTCGATGCATCCTGGGGCTATCAGCCGACCGGCATGTTCGCACCGACAAGCCGCTTTGGCTCGCCCGAGGGATTTGCCCGTTTCGTCGACCGCGCCCATGCCGCCGGGATCGGCGTGATCCTCGACTGGGTGCCCGCGCATTTTCCGACCGACTCGCATGGCCTTGCCTGGTTCGATGGCAGCGCGCTCTATGAGCACCCCGACCCGCGGCGCGGCTTCCATCCCGACTGGAACACCGCGATCTACGATTTCGGCCGGCGCGAGGTTGCCAATTTCCTGATTGCGAATGCCCTGTTCTGGCTGGAGCGCTACCATATCGACGGGCTGCGCGTGGATGCCGTCGCTTCCATGCTCTATCTCGACTATTCGCGCCGAGACGGGGAGTGGCTGCCCAATATCCATGGCGGACGGGAGAATCTCGACGCCATCGCCTTCCTGCAGCGCATGAACAAGGAAGTCTATGCCGCCCATCCCGGCGTGATGACCATCGCCGAGGAATCCACCGCCTGGCCGGGCGTGTCCAAGCCTGTGCATGACGGTGGGCTCGGTTTCGGTTTCAAGTGGAACATGGGCTTCATGCACGACACGCTGAGCTACATGCAGCGCGAGCCGGTCTATCGCCAATATCACCATGACGACCTGACCTTCGGCCTCATCTACGCCTTTGCCGAGAATTTCGTGCTGCCGCTTTCCCATGACGAGGTGGTTCACGGCAAGAATTCCATCGTCAACAAGATGTCGGGCCTGGAAGGGGACAAGTTCGCGACCTTGCGGGCTTATTACGCGCTGATGTGGGCCTATCCGGGCAAGAAACTGCTGTTCATGGGCCAGGATTTCGGCCAACGCCGCGAATGGAACGAGAATGTCGGCCTGGACTGGGACCTGATGCAATATGGCCCGCACAAGGGGCTGAGCGATCTCGTCCGCGACCTCAATCATCTCTATCGCGGCCGTGCGGCGCTGCATCAGCGCGATTGCGAGGGTGACGGCTTCGAGTGGATGGTCGTCGACGACAATGCCAATTCGGTGTTCGCCTGGGCGCGCTATGCCACCGATGCCATGCCGATCGTGGTGGTGGCCAATCTCACCCCCGTCGCGCGCGACGGCTATCTGCTGCCCCTGCCGCTGGCGGGGCAGTGGTGGGAAATTCTCAACACCGATTCCGAGCGTTATTTCGGGCTGAATCGAGGCAATGCCGGCGGAGTCTATGCCTATGCGGGCGATTGGAAGGGCAAACCGGCGTCCGCGCGTATCAATCTGCCGCCCCTGACGGCCATCATGCTGGAATGGGCGGGGAACTAGGCTGGGGAGTAGGCGTTGCATGTCTTTGGAGAGTCGCGGCCCTGCCATGGGAGCCGAGGCTGAAAAAGAAGGCAGCAGCGTCATCCCGGATTATCAGTGGGAGGAACTGTATGACGGAACCGAGGCATTCGAAGGGTGGGCCGCTGGCACGTTCGGCGATGGCTTATGTGCTGGCCGGAGGCCGCGGCAGCCGCCTGATGGAACTGACCGACCGGCGCGCCAAGCCCGCGGTCTATTTCGGAGGTAAGAGCCGTATCATCGATTTCGCCCTTTCGAATGCGATCAACTCGGGCATTCGTCGCATCGGTGTGGCTACCCAGTACAAGGCGCATTCGCTGATCCGCCATCTCAACCGCGGATGGAACTTTCTGCGGCCGGAGCGCAACGAGAGCTTCGACATCCTGCCGGCCAGCCAGCGTATTTCCGAGGACATGTGGTATCGAGGCACGGCGGACGCGGTCTACCAGAACCTCGACATCATCGACGGCACCGGCGTGGAATACATGGTCATCCTGGCGGGCGACCATATCTACAAGATGGACTACGAGCTGATGCTCAAGCAGCATGTCGAGCAGAATGCCGATGTCACCATCGGCTGTCTCGAAGTGCCGCGCATGGAGGCCACCGGCTTTGGCGTCATGCATGTCGATGAGCAGGACCGCATCGTCGCCTTCGTGGAAAAGCCCAAGGATCCGCCCGGCATCCCCGGCAATCCGGAAATGGCTCTGGCATCGATGGGCATCTACGTCTTCTCGATGAAGTTCCTCACCGAGGAACTCAACCGGGATGCCAACGATCCCAATTCGAGCCGCGACTTCGGCAAGGACATCATTCCCCATATCGTCAAGCATGGCAAAGCGGTGGCGCACCGCTTCCCGGCGAGCTGCGTGCGTTCCGAGCATGAGAAGGAGTCCTATTGGCGTGACGTCGGCACGGTGGACGCCTATTGGGAAGCCAATATCGATCTGACCGACGTGGTGCCCGCGCTCGATCTCTACGACCAGGAATGGCCGATCTGGACCTTCGCCGAAATTACGCCGCCGGCTAAATTCGTGCATGACGCCGAGGGAAGGCGCGGTACGGCTATCTCCTCGCTGGTATCGGGCGGTTGCGTCGTCTCGGGGGCAACGGCCAAGCACTCGCTGCTCTATACCGGTGTGCGCATCAACTCCTATTCCAGCGTGGAAAACGCCGTGATCCTGCCCTATGTCGAGGTTGGGCGTTCGGCGCAACTCAAGAATGTGGTGATCGATCGCGGCGTGATCATCCCAGAGGGCCTCGTCGTCGGCGAAGATCCCGAACTGGATGCCAAACGCTTCCGACGGACGGACAAGGGTATCTGCCTGATCACGCAGCCCATGATCGACAAGCTGAAGCTCTGACGACGCGATCCGCAGCATTTTCTGGAAAAGTCACAAGCTTTTCGGCTAGGAAAATGCGTCAACAAGAAGTTTGCGCTTTCGATGATCAAAGTTCTCGCGGTTGCGTCCGAAATCCATCCGCTGATCAAGACGGGGGGGCTCGCCGACGTCGTCGGCGCGCTGCCTGCCGCCTTGAAAGGCCATGACGTGGCGGTGACGACAGTCATTCCCGGCTATCCCGCCGTGATGGCGGCAAGCGATTCCTGGCAGACGGTGGCCAAGCTGCCGGGATTTTTCGGCGGCCGCACCGCCATCAAGCGCGCCTCGATCGGCGAGCTCGACCTCTTGGCCGTGGATGCGCCGCATCTGTTCGACCGGCCGGGAAATCCTTATGTCGACGCCGACGGGCGCGACTGGCTCGACAATCCCCAGCGCTATTGCGCCCTGTCGAGCGCGGCTGCGGAGATCTGCCACGGCCTGGTCAAGGCTTACAGGCCCGACATCGTCCATGTGCATGACTGGCAGGCAGCGATGACGCTTGCCTATCTCAATTATGCCGAGGCTGTCAGGCCGAAATCGGTAATCACGGTGCATAATCTGGCCTTCCAGGGCCAATATCCCCGCTCCATCCTCGGCAGTCTCGGCCTGCCTCAGCGGGCCTTTGCCCTGGACGGGGTCGAGTATTACGGCATGATCGGTTTCCTGAAGGCCGGACTGCATTTTGCCGACCGCATCACCACCGTCTCGCCGCGCTATGCCGCCGAAATCAAGACGGCGGAGGCCGGCATGGGGCTGGAAGGGCTGCTGGCCGGCCGCGCCGACGTGCTCTCCGGCATCGTCAACGGTATCGACGAGCGCGTGTGGAATCCCCAGACCGATCCGAACCTGGTCGTCAATTACGACGCCAAGTCACTGGCCAGGCGCGCGGGCAATCGCAAGGCTCTGGAAGAGCGTTTCGGCCTCGACCACGACAACTCGCCGCTGTTTTGCCTGGTCAGTCGCATGACCTGGCAGAAAGGCATCGACATTCTCGCCGAAGCGTTGCCGCATCTGGTCTCTTCGGGGGCGCGGCTCGCCTTGCTCGGCTCCGGCGATCGGGAGTTGGAGGGCATCTTCAGGCAGGCCAGTCTCCAGCATCGCGGACGCGTCGGAGCGGTGTTCGGTTTCGACGAGGCGCTCTCGCATCTGATGTTCGGTGGCTCGGACATGACGCTGGTGCCGTCGCGCTTCGAGCCTTGTGGCCTCACCCAGCTTTACGGCCTGCGCTATGGCTGCATTCCCGTGGTGGCGCGCGTCGGGGGACTCTCCGACACCATCGTCGATGCCAACGATGCGGCGTTGACCCTCAAGGCCGCGACCGGCGTGCAGTTCCAGCCGATCACGCCGGACATGCTGCGTGATGCGATTTCGAGAGCCATCGCGCTCTACAACGACAAGCCCGTCTGGCAGGCGATGCAGCGCCGCGGCATGGGGCTGGACCAATCCTGGGACCTCAGGGCCGCCAGCTATGCCAAGCTCTATCGCGAGTTGTTGGCATGAAGGGGGCTTGTCGGCAGCTTTTCGAGGGCGTGGGGATGCGCTCCTCTCGCTTTTGACCGATAGAACTTCCGATAAACCAAAACCGGAACCTCGCTATGATCCGTACCGTCCCGACCCAACCCTTCGATGGCCAGAAGCCCGGCACGTCCGGCTTGCGCAAGAAGGTGCCGGTGTTCCAGCAGCCGCATTATGTCGAGAATTTCGTCCAGTCGATTTTCGACACGCTGGAGGGATTTGCCGGCAAAACATTGGTGGTGGGCGGCGATGGGCGCTTCTACAACCGCGAGGTCGTTCAGAAGATCCTCAAAATGGCGGCTGCCGCCGGCTTCGGACGCATCAAGGTGGGGCAGGGAGGCCTGATGTCGACGCCTGCCGTCTCGGCCGTCATCCGCAAATATGGGGCCTTTGGCGGCATCGTGCTGTCTGCTTCCCATAATCCCGGCGGGCCGGAGGGGGATTTCGGCATCAAGTACAATATCGGCAATGGCGGTCCGGCGCCCGAGAAGATCACCGATGCCATCTTTGCCCGCACCAAGTCGATCAGCGAGTTCAAGATCGCCGACGTACCCGACATCGATATCGATCAGCTCGGCGAGACGAAGATTGGCGACACCGTGGTCGAGGTGGTCGATCCGGTTGCCGACTATGCCGAACTGATGGGCAAGCTCTTCGACTTCGATGCCATCCGGGACCTGTTCAAGTCCGGCTTCACCATGCGCTTCGACGCGATGTCGGCCATCACCGGCCCCTATGCCCGCCGCATCCTCGAGGATCAGCTGGGTGCGGCTGCCGGCACGGTGGTCAACTCGACCCCGCTGCCCGATTTCGGCGGCCATCACCCGGACCCCAATCCCGTCAACGCCAAGGATCTCTACGATCTCATGATGGGCCCGAACGCACCCGATTTCGGGGCGGCGTCGGATGGCGACGGCGACCGCAATCTCATCATCGGCCGCGGCATCTTTGTCACGCCGTCGGACAGCCTGGCCATTCTGGCTGCCCATGCCCATCTGGCGCCGGGCTATGCCAAGGGCATTTCCGGCATCGCCCGTTCGATGCCAACCAGCCTTGCGGCCGACCAGGTCGCCAAGGCGATGGGCGTCGGCATCTACGAGACGCCGACCGGCTGGAAATTCTTCGGCAATCTGCTCGATGCCGATCGCGTCACCATCTGCGGCGAGGAAAGCGCCGGCACCGGCTCGAACCACGTCCGCGAGAAGGACGGGCTGTGGGCGGTATTGCTCTGGCTCACTTTGCTGGCCAAGCGCCGCCAGCCTACGCTCGACATCGTGCGAGAGCATTGGGCCAAATATGGCCGGAACTATTATTCGCGCCACGATTACGAGGCCGTGCCCACGGAGGCCGCCAATGCGGTGATGGAGGCGGTCCGCTCGCAGATCACCAGCCTGCCCGGCAAGAGCTTCGGCGCGCTCAAGGTCAAGTCGGCCGATGATTTCGCCTATCACGATCCCGTCGATGGATCGGATTCGAAGAACCAGGGTCTACGCGTCCTGTTCGAAAACGGCTCGCGCATCGTCTACCGCCTGTCCGGGACGGGGACGGAAGGGGCGACCTTGCGCGTCTATCTCGAGCGCTACGAAGCCGATCCTGCCCATCACGGCATCGAGACGCAGGCCGCCCTCGCCGATGTGATCGCCGTCGCCCGCCAGCTCAGCGGCATCGCCGAGAAGACCGGCATGGCCGAACCGAGTGTGGTGACGTAAAGGGCGGCCGCCCTTCTCCCCTTGCGGGAGAAGGAAATCCTACACCCGCGGGGCGCAGAGCTTCGGCTGGTTCAGCACCACCGGTTCGAGATGGCCGGCGGCGATGCGCTTGGCGGTGCGGTCGTCCGTCAGCTGGCCCGCCAGGGCATAGGTGCGCCGCATCAGCTCCAGCGCGACCGCCTTGCGGTCGGTGGCGGCCGCAAAAGCGGCGCCATCGATGGGATCGCCGATCGCGATCGGCAGGTTCGTGCCGATGCGATCGCGCACCTCCTTGAAGATCAGGGACAAGCGCAGGGTCTGGTTGAGATGGCTGGCGATCTGGAACAGGCGGCTGTTCTGGCCGCCGAAGAAGATCGGCACCACCGTGGCCTTGGAGCGCTGGATCAACTGCACCGTGAAGGGCTGCCAGGGGGCGTCCATGGCGGGGCGTCGTCCGAGCTTGTCGGGCGAGGTCGAGACGCCGCCGGCGGGAAACACGATCACGCAGCCGCCGCGGTCGAGCAGCCGGCGCGCTTCGGCGCGGGTGCGCAGATTGGTCTGCATTGCCTCTGCGGTCTCCGCGAAATCGACCGGCAGCAGATAGCCCTGCGCCTCCGGCGCGTGCAGCAGCACGGCGTTGGTGAGGATGACGAAATCCTGGCGGACCAGGCCGATCAGCCAGGCGATGGTGATGCCGTCGAGCACGCCATAGGGATGATTGGCGACGATGACGCAGGGCCCGGTCTTCGGAATCTTGTCGAGCTGGGCCCTGTCGAACTGCACATCGAGCCGCAGCTGGCGCACGGCGGCGGCGAAAAAACTCTCGCCGGCCACCGGATTGCGGTGGTTCTCGAGATAGAGCCGCTTCAGCCGGGGCTGCCCGGTCACCTTCTCGATGGCGCGGATCAGGGCTCGTTTCGGTTTGGAAAAGGTCGGATCCGCATAGGTGAACTGGACGGCTTCGGTCCCGGCGGGGTGGGCGGTGTGGCGAACCATGGATTTCCCTAAAGCGTTCTGCGATTTGGCGGCTACGCCGGGAATCGCAAAGACGCATCCAATCAAAAATGCGAGCAACGCTTCTGTCTCAACGGGCATTGCTCCGGAGCGCTCTCCTCGCCCCGGACGTTCCTACAGCAAAACGCCCAGCAAGGACATTGGCCGGCTACAATTCACGCTCAATCCATATGTGGCAGAAATTTTCGCCGGATCCTGTCATCTAGCCTTTGCGTTTTGATCGTCCAAGATGCCAGGAAAGTACGACAGGCATTCGACAGTCGAGGCAAGGACCGTATGGCACGTTCAAGCATGGCGAATCCCGGTGCGGCAGCTCCGCTCGGAGCAAGCTGGATTGGGGAAGAGGTCAATTTCGCCGTCCACGCTGCCGAGGCCGAGCACATCGAGCTTTGCCTGTTCGATGCCGATGGCACCGAGAGCCAAAGGATCCTGCTCCCGGGCCGCAGCGGCGCCGTGCATCATGGTCGCATCGGCGGCCTTGCCGAGGGGCAGCTTTACGGGTTGCGCGCCCATGGTCCCTGGCGCCCGGAGGAGGGGCTGCGCTTCAATCCGGCGCGTCTCCTGATCGATCCCCATGCCACCCGCCTCGTCCTGCCGGAGGGCATGACGTCGGCCCTGCCGGTGAAAGGCGCCCAGGGCGTGGACGACCTTGTTCTGGACGGCACGGATACCGCCGCGATCATGCCGAAGGCCGTGCTGGAGCGGCCGGCGCCGGACAAGACCCGTCCTGCCGGCGTGAAGCCGCAAACCCGCATCATCTATGAAGTCCATGTGAAGGGCTTCAGCCAGACCCATCCCGACATCCCGCCCGATCTGCGCGGGACCGTCGCCGCCCTGGCCCATCCGGCGGCGATCGCTCATTTCACCGAACTCGGCATCACCACGCTCGAATTGATGCCGCTCGCCGCCGCGATCGACGAACGGCATCTCGAGCCGCTCGGTCTGAGGAACTATTGGGGCTACAATCCCGCCTGCTTCCTGGCGCCCGATCCGCGCCTTGCCCCCGGCGGCATGGCCGAGATTGCGCAGACGGTGGACCGGCTGCACGAGGCCGGTTTCGAGGTGCTGCTCGACGTCGTCTACAACCACACCTCCGAAAGCGACGAGCGCGGCGGCACCCATTCGCTGCGTGGGTTCGACAATCGTTCCTACTACCGGCTTGCCGACAATCCTCGCTTTTATGCCAATGACACTGGCTGCGGAAACACGCTGGCTCTCGATCGTGAGCCCGGTCTCGGCCTCACCCTCGCGGCTCTCCGGCATTGGGCGGAGATCGGCGGCTTCGACGGCTTCCGCTTCGATCTCGCTCCGGTGCTGGGCCGCCGGCCCGGTGGTTTCGATCGGCAGGCACCCCTGTTCGCCGCCATTGCCGCCGACCCTGTCCTGAGCGGCCGGCTGATGATCGCCGAACCCTGGGATATCGGTCTGGGGGGCTATCAGCTCGGTCATTTTCCGCAAGGGTGGGCGGAATGGAACGATCGCTACCGCGACGATGTCAGGCGGTTCTGGCGCGGCGATGGCGGCATCGGCGCTCTGGCGACGCGCCTGGCCGGTTCCTCGGACCTGTTCGATCCCGCCAGTCGCCGCCCGATCGACAGCATCAATTTCGTCGCGGCCCATGACGGTTTCACGCTAGCCGATACGGTGAGCTTCGCCGGCAAGCACAACGAAGCCAATGGCGAGGGCAACCGCGACGGGCATTCGGGCGAGGTGAGCTGGAACGACGGCGCGGAGGGGCCCAGCACGGCCCCCGAGATCGTGTCGCTCAGGCGCAGCCATGTCCGGGCCTTGCTGGCCAGCCTTCTGTTGTCGCGGGGCACGCCGATGATCGCCATGGGCGACGAACTCGGCCGCAGCCAGCGCGGCAACAACAACGCCTATGCGCAGGACAATGCGATTACCTGGATCGACTGGGCCAATGCCGACCGCTCCCTGATTCAGTTCGTGGCGAGCCTGACGCGCCTGCGCAAGTCGCTGCCATTGGTGACGGCGGATCGGTTCCTGACCGGCAAGCCCCATTCCGGCCACGGGGCCGATGGGGTGCCCGACGTGATCTGGCTCGGCCCGAGCGGCCAGCCTTTGCAGGACAATGAATGGGGCAATCCGGCCCTGCGCAGCCTCGGCATGGCGCTTACCGGACAGGATGGCTCGAAAGCGCTGATCTGGTTCCATGCCGGCGCCGAGCCGCTGCATGCCCGGCTGCCGGATCTCGCACCCGGGCTGGTCTGGCGGCTTGCTCATGTCAGCGACGAATACCAGGCCTTCGCGCCGCCGACCCTCTACGGCGCCTTCGACATCATGGAGCTTGCGCCGCGTTCCGTCGGCGTATTCATCGCCGAGCCGGGGCGTGCACCGAGGCGCGACGGCGATGCGCCGCCCGAAATGCTCGAGCTGTTGGCCAAGGCTGCCGGCATCGCACCGGAATGGTGGGAGGTTTCGGGGCGGCACACCCTGGTGTCGGAGGAGACCAAGCGTGCTCTGCTCACCGCCATGGGCCTGCCGCATCATTCGCTCGCCCAGGCGCGCGAGAGCCTCGAGCATCTGCGCTCACTCGGTGCAGTGGTCGAACGCCAAAGATCCAAGGCCTTCCTGCCGGCAGCGCTTGCCGATGGCGGCAAGCGTTTCGGCCTCTCCGCCCAGCTCTATACACTGCGGCGGGAGGCGGACCAGGGTGTCGGAGACTTCCGCACGCTGGAGGCTTTTGCCAGGGACGCGGCCGGCAAGGGCGCCAGCCTGATCGCCCTCAATCCCTTCCACGCCATGTTCCCCTCCGACCGGCAGCGGGCCAGTCCCTACCAGCCTTCCGACCGGCGCTTCCTCGATCCGGCCCTGATCGCCCTCGATGCCGTGCCTGAACTCGAGGCCCAGCTGTCGGCGCCGCCGCCAGCCGGGCGCCTCATCGACTGGCCCGAAGTCTGGCGCCACAAACGTGCGGCGCTGGCTCAAGCCTTTGCCATCCTGCCTGAACGGCCCGCGCGCCTGGCGGCCTTTCGCGCCTTCCAAACGTCAGGCGGCGAGGCTTTGGCCCGCTTCTGCCTGTTCCAGGCGCTCGAAGAGCAGGCCGGATCGACCGCGATCCCGGCGATGTCGACGGCGGCCTTGCCCGCGGACCTGCAGCATGCCGCCGATTTTGCCTGCTATCTGCAATTCCTGGCGGAGGAACAGCTTGCGGCCGCCAGCCGCAGCGGTCTTGCCATCGGCTTTTGCCGCGATCTCGCCGTAGGAGCGGCGCCGGATGGCGCCGAGGTCTGGACGGCGCCCGATGCCTTCCTGAAAGGGGTCTCGGCCGGTGCGCCGCCCGATCCCTTCTCCGCCAGTGGCCAGGTCTGGCACATACCTCCCCTCGATCCTGTCGCCCTCCGCCAGAGCGGTTATGCCCATTACCGCGAGCTGCTCGCCGCCAATATGCGCCACGCGGGGGCGCTGCGCATCGACCATGTCATGGCACTGACCCGCCTCTTCGTGGTGCCCTACGGCGCGCCGGCGAGCGAGGGTGCGTATCTGAGCTATCCGCTCGAAGGAATGTTGGAGGTGCTGGCCGAGGAGAGCGTGCGCAATCGCTGCATGGTGGTGGGGGAGGATCTGGGCACCGTGCCGGAGGGCCTGCGCGAGCGGCTGTCCGAAGCCGCGCTCTATTCCTATCGCGTGCTGTTCTTCGAGCGCGACGGTGCGGTCTTCCGCCGCCCGGAACTCTATCCGGCAGGGTCGCTGGCCTGCGTCGCCACGCATGATCTGCCGACGCTGCGCGGCTGGTGGAACGGCGCCGATATCGCGCTGGAGCGCTCGCTCGGCCGGCCGGTCGCCGCGGATGCGGAAGCGGCACGCGCCGAGGACAGGCAGGCGCTGCTCCAGGCCATCGGCAGCGAGGAGACTGCGTTGACGCCGGCCCTCGTCGGCGCCATTCACGGCTTCCTGGCCTCCGCTTCCTCCGGCCTCGTCGCCGCGCAGGTCGAGGATCTCGCCGGGGAGGCAGAGCCGGTCAACCTGCCGGGGACCGATCGCGAATATCCCAACTGGCGCCGCCGCCTCGACCTCGATGTCCATGCCATGCTGGAAACCGAGGAGGCCAAGGCGGTGTTCGAGGCGATGCGGCAGGCGGGGCGGAGGGAGTAGTCATACGAGGGGTTGGGCCGCTGGAAGGGAGGCCTGGGCAACGACTGGAGCCCGAGGGCCTGTTGCTATCATCGCGGCATATGCCCCGATTTCCGGTATTATCTTGTGCCTCGTAACGGGCGTGCGTCTCTTGCCCTATTGAAACATGCTCGGGACCCTACTGACCTATTCGAGACCGAGGTCTGAAGAACCATGCATCCCAGATTGCTCAAGACCTTTCTCGCCGTTGCCCGCCATCGCAATGTCACCCGGGCAGCCGAGGCGGTGCATCTGGCTCAATCGAGCGTGAGTGACCAGATCCAGGCGCTGGAGGCCGAACTCGGAACGCCCTTGTTCGCGCGTTCGCGGTCCGGCTTGCAGCTGACGGCTGCCGGAGCGGCGCTGCAGCCCTATGCCGAAGAGATCTTGACGCTGACGGATGAGGCGCGCGGCGCCGTGGCCATGACCGCCGGGCAGGAGCGGGGAGCGGTTTCGATCGGCGCTTTGGAGACGATCGCGGCGGTCCGTCTGCCGGCCTGGCTCTCGCGCTTCGGCCAGGCCCATCCGGAAATCGCGCTTCGCTTGTCGGTCGCGGGCACGGGTGACCTCCTGCGCAAGCTGGAGGATGGCGAGGTGGATGTCGTCTTCTGCTTCGACAGAGGGGACTTCGACGAACGTTTCGCCACGCGCAGCATTTCCAGGGAACCGCTGGTCCTGATAGCGCCGGCCGGCGAGCCGCCGCTGCCACCTGGCGAAGGACTGGCCATTCTTGCCGCGAAGCGGTTCGTGGTGACTGAAGCGGGCTGCGTCTACCGCCATTTGTTCGATGCGGCCTTTGCCCGCGCGGGGCTTGCTGCGCCGAACCTGGCAGCCGAAGCCGGCAGCATCGGTGCGATAGTCCGGCTGGTGGCTGCGGGAACGGGCCTCGGCCTGGTGCCGCGCCTGGCGGTTGCCGACGCACTCGCGCGGGGCGAAGTGACCGAACTTCCCTGGCCGGGCCCGGCCCAAACTGCCGCTCTGGCCGCAGACCTGGTGATGATCTGGCGCCGGCGGCGGGTGCAGCCGCCGGCCCTGAAGCTGCTGCTCGCCTCGGCGAGCACCGGGCTCGATGGGCTCAGACCAGGCGATGCCCGCCCTCGACATGCAGAACCGCTCCCGTCGTGAAGCCGTTTCCCATCACGAAGGCCAGGGCATCGGCGATATCGTCGGGGCGGCCGACCCTGCCGACCGGCAGTTTTGCCGCCATGGCTGCCAGGGTCTCGTCCTTCCTGTCGCCGGCGACGAAGGTCCAGATCGGGGTATCCACCCAGCCCGGCGAAACGGCATTGACCCTCAGCGGCGCGAGTTCCACGGCGAGCGCCTTGACCAGCCCTTCCAGCGCGGCATTGACGGCGGCGACCGCCGCGCCCCGTGCCAGGGGGCGATAGGCCGCGATACCGGAGACGAAAGTCAGGGAACCGGCGGGCCTCAGTTTCCCCGCGCCATGCTTGGCCAGGAGGAGAGGGCCGTAGACCTTGCTCTCCACGACCCGCTGGACAGCCTTCAGGTCGAGCGAAGGCAAAAGCGCATAGGCGCCCTCGATATCGGCAGCGGTGCTGACGATGTGATCGAGCCGGCCGGTGCGCTCGAACAGTGCCGCGACCTGATGCTCCCGGGTGATGTCGGCGCAGACGGTATCGAGCGTGCCGGGCCCTCCCAGGCTCGAGCGGGCATCCGCCAATCTCTCCTCGCTCCGGCCGACGATGATGACACGCGCGCCGGCATCGAGGCAGCGCCGCGCCAGCGCAAGACCCATGCCGGAACTGCCGCCGGCGATGAGAACTCTCGAATCTGCAAGACTCATGATGAAGCGTTTCCTTTCGATCCCGATGGAACTGCGCATGGGCATCTCAGATCGGCGGCGGCCTGGAAAACGGAAGAAACCGATAGCATCATCGGCGTTTCCGATGGTTGCGCCGCGCCTGCCGGATAGGAGAGGCGGACGTCTCGTCCGCTCTTGAAACCGCCATGCATGCCATGCACCAGTACGCGCCGGCGGGTCCGTCGGGTTGCATGAGGCCCGCCGGCTGAGCCATGATCGCCGGCTGCATCGCGAATCTGGACAGTCCCGTGAGTCTGTATGCTCTCAAGCCCCGTTTTCAGGCTCTTTTGCGGCCGCGCGTCACACGCATGGCCGAGCGGGGCACGACCGCGAACCAGGTCACGCTAGCGGCGGCAGCGGGCTCTCTCGTGGTCGGCCTCGGCGTCGCCTGGCTCTCGGACCTGCGCATCCTTTTCCTGCTTTTGCCGGTCTGGCTCGCCATCCGCATGGCTCTCAACGCCATCGATGGCATGCTCGCGCGCGAATTCGGCCAGAAAAGCCTGCTCGGGGCCTATCTCAACGAGATTGCCGATGTCGTCTCCGATGCCGCGCTGATCCTGCCTTTTGCCACCCTGCCGGTCTTCGGTCCGTTCTGGACCGGCGCAGTGATCGTGCTTGCGGTGATCAGCGAGTTCGCGGGTGTAATGGGGCCGCTGGTGGGAGCATCCCGGCGCTATGACGGCCCGCTCGGCAAGAGCGACCGCGCTTTCGTGTTCGGCGCGCTTGGACTGTGGATCGGCCTCGGCCTGCCTTTGCCGGGCTGGTTCGCCTGGCTGATGCCGCTTGCCGTGCTTTTTCTCACACTGACCATCGTCAATCGTGTGCATAAGGGCCTTCGTGAAGCGCGCGCCGAGCAAGCCCAACAATGGCAGGAGCCATGATGCGTCCCTCTGAGACCGGTTTTTTCCGCAGCCATGACGGTATCGAGTTGTTCTACCGCCACTGGCCGGCGCTTAATGCGCCCGCAAAGGGGGCGGTCGTGCTGTTCCATCGCGGCCATGAGCATTCGGGACGCATGGCGCATCTGCCCGACGAACTCGCCATGCCCGATTATGAGTTCTTCGCCTGGGATGCCCGGGGCCACGGCGACTCGCCCGGGGAACGCGGCGATGCCCCGAGCTTCGGCGCCCTGGTGCGCGACGTGCAGAGCTTCATCGACCATATCGGCGCCGTGCATGGTTTTGCGCCCGCCGATATCGCCGTGCTTGCCCAGAGTGTCGGTGCCGTGGTCGCCTCGGCCTGGGTGCATGACTATGCCCCGAAGATCCGCGCCCTCGTAGTGGCTTCGCCCGCCTTCAAGGTGAAGCTCTACGTGCCCTTTGCCCGGCCGGGCCTGAAGCTCTGGCAGGCTTATAAGGGGAACTTCTTCGTCCAATCCTATGTGAAGGCCAAGTTCCTCACCCATGATGTCGAGCGCCAGGCCTCCTTCGATGCCGATGCCAAGATCACCCGGGCGATCTCGGTGCGCATCCTCCTCGGGCTCTATGAGGCGGCGCGACGGGTGGTCGAGGATGCCCGGGCCATCACGGTGCCGACGCAATTGCTCGTCTCGGGCTCCGACTGGGTGGTGCATCACGCACCCCAGCACCGTTTCTACGAAAATCTGGGATCGGCGATCAAGGAACGGCATGTGCTGCCCGGCTTCTACCATGACACGCTCGGCGAGAAGGACAGGGCGCTGGCGATCGGCCATGTCCGGCGTTTCCTCGGCGAGCGCTTCGCCGCGCCTCTGGAGCGCACCATTCTTACCGAGGCCGACCGGCTGGGCTTCACCCGCGACGAGGCCGACAGGCTTGCCTCGCCCTTGCCGCTCGCCTCGCCGAAAGGGCTCTACTGGGCCGGTACGCGGCTGGGGCTGAAGGCGACCGGGCTGATCTCCGACGGCATCAGGCTCGGCCATGAGACCGGCTTCGATTCCGGCTCCACCCTCGATTACGTCTACCGCAACACGCCGTCGGGACGTTCGGCTCTCGGACGGCTGGCCGACAGGAACTATCTCGAAGCGATCGGCTGGCGCGGCATCCGCCAGCGCAAACTCCATGTCGAGGAATTGTTGCGTGTCGCCATCGCCCGGCTGCGGGAAGAGGGGCAGCCGGTCTCCATCGTCGACATCGCCGCCGGCCACGGCCGCTATGTGCTCGAGGCCTTGGAGGCGGAAGGCGTGTCGCGGCCCGACTCGATCCTGCTGCGCGACTACAGCGACATCAATGTCGAGGCGGGCGGGCGGCTGATCGCCGAGAAGGGCCTGTCCGACATAGCGCGCTTCGTCAAGGGCGACGCTTTCGATGCCGCGAGCCTTGCCGGCATCGAGCCCAAGCCCACGCTGGGGCTCGTCTCCGGCCTTTATGAGCTCTTCGCCGACAACAACCTGATCAAATGGTCGCTTGGAGGCCTCGCGGCCGCTATCCCGGCCGGGGGCTATCTGATCTATACCGGCCAGCCCTGGCATCCGCAGCTCGAATTCATCGCGCGGGCCCTCACCAGCCACCGCCAGGGGCAGGCCTGGGTGATGCGCCGGCGGACGCAGGCGGAGATGGACCAGCTCGTCGAGGCCGCCGGTTTCGAGAAGCTCGAACAGCGTATCGACGAATGGGGCATCTTCTCGGTGTCGCTCGCCCGCCGCAAGGCTGCGCCATGACCATGGCGGTACCGGCCAGGCCTGTCGATGGCGGCCGCCGGGAAAGGCGTCCCTGGGGCAGGGCGCTTGTCTGGCTCGCGGGGCTCGGCATCTTCTTCTATTCGAGCTATGGCCTCGCCAATTATCTGGCCGAGCAGCGCCCCTTCGTGCCGTCGATCGTGTTCGGCTGGGAACGCGGCATTCCGTTCCTGCCCTGGACGATCATTCCCTATTGGTCGGTCAACCTGTTCTATGCCGCCTCGCTGTTCGTCTGCACCAGCCGCGCGGAGCTGGATACGCTGGGCCGCCGGCTGCTGACCGCGCAGGTCATCGCCGTTGCCTGTTTCCTCGCCTTTCCGCTGCGCTTCAGCTTTGCCAAGCCGGAGATCGGCGGCGGTCTGCCCGGCTTCATGTTCGATGCCCTGCTCAGTTTCGACAAGCCCTACAACCAGGCGCCTTCTCTGCATATCGCGCTGCTGGTGATCCTGTGGGTGCATTACATCAGCCATCTGCCGTCATGGGCCCGCTGGCTGCTTCATCCATGGTTCGCTCTGATCGGCCTCTCCGTCCTCACCACCTACCAGCATCATTTCTTCGACATACCGACCGGCGCCTTGCTCGGCCTGTTCTGCCTGTGGCTGTGGCCGGATGAAGAATTCCGGGTGCGCGGACGTCTCGTCCGCTCTTCCGAGCCTGCAAACGCGGCGTTTCCCAGAGCGGACGAGACGTCCGCGCACCCGGGAAACAAGGCCAAACGTCACAAACTCGCAGCCTTCTATGGCCTTGGCGCGCTCAGCTGCGTATTTGTCGGCCTCTGGGTCGGCGGCTGGGGGTTGTGGCTGTGCTATCCCGCGGTATCGCTCGCCCTCGTCGCGGCCAATTATCTCTGGCGGGGGGCCGCCGGCTTCCAGAAGCGTGCCGACGGTTCGATGCCGCTATCAGCCCGGTTCCTTTTCGCGCCCTACCACCTTGGCGCCTTTCTCAATTCGCGCTGGTGGACGCGCCGGGCGCCTTCCGCCGGCGCGGTCAGGCCGGGGGTCTATCTCGGCCGTATCCCCTCGCGTTTCGATCGGACGCCGGCAGACTATGGCGCCGTCATCGATCTTGCCGCCGAACTCCCGGCCCTGCGGGGCTTGCCGACTCAGGCGGTGCCGATGCTCGACCTGATCGCGCCGGAGGCGGCCAGCCTCGTGGCCGCGGCGAAGGCAATTGAAGCGGCGCGCGGGCAGGGCAGGGTCTTGGTGTGCTGTGCGCTCGGCTATTCGCGCAGCGCCGCCGCCGTTGCGACCTGGCTGCTCGCCAGTGGCGAGGCTGGGACGGTGGACGAGGCCATTGCGATCATACGTGCCATCAGGCCTCGAATCGTGCTGGGATCGGATGCGCGCGCCGCCATTGCGGCGGCTGGAAGGATGGTCGGCGTCGATGGCTGAGGCACAGGAGAATCCGGCGGTGATTGCCGCCATCGCCGCTTCCTATCTGCGGCAGGGCAGGGCGCTCGACTGGATTTCGCGAGGACTCACCTTGCTCGGCGCCGGAGGTATCCTGGCCGCTGCCTATGCCTCGGCGCCCCTGTGGGTGAGCGTCCCCGTTCTGCTTGTTCTGCTTTTCGGCCTGGTGCAGAGCTATTTCGCCCTGCGCGCGGGTTTCGACGCCGAGATATTCGGCCATTTGGCGGGCAATGCCTTCAGCACCACCAATTTCGACGGAGCGATGAAGCGTCTCGGCCTGTTCGCGCAGGACCGTCCTTCGCGTCCGATGTCAGAGCGGGCCCGTGGCGCCATGATCCTGGTCCGCCGCCAGGCCATTTTCCTGGCTCTGCAGGTCCTGTGTTTGCTGGCCCTGCCACTGCTCGGAGCCGTGCTGTGAGCGACATCGTGGTGCAGGATGGCCGTTCCCTGCTCGGCCGGCTGGTGGGGATCGCCACCATCGGTTTTGCCCGGCTCGTCACCGGTGTACGCGGCAACTGGCAGGGCTGCCTGCCGGTGCGCAAGCCGCGCATCTATTTTGCCAACCATGCCAGCCATGGCGATTTCATCCTGGTCTGGACGGTCTTTCCATCGGCCTTGCGTGCGGCGGCACGCCCGGTGGCGGCACGCGATTATTGGAGCGCCGGCGCGACGCGGCGCTTCCTCGCCCATAATGTCTTCGATGCCGTACTGATCGATCGTGAAAGCGCCACCCGCAGCGTCGACCCGATCGGCCAGATGGCCTCGGCGCTGGAAGCGGGGTCCTCGCTGATCCTGTTCCCTGAGGGGACACGCAATATGAGCGAGGAGCCGCTGCTGCCCTTCAAATCCGGCCTGTTCTGGCTCGCCAAGCGCCAGCCGGAGATCGAAATGGTGCCGGTCTGGATCGAGAACCTCAACCGGGTGATGCCCAAGGGCGAGTTCCTGCCGGTGCCGTTCCTGTGCACCGTCACCTTCGGGGCGCCGCTGCGCCTGGGTCCCGGGGAGGAGAAGCAGGCCTTCCTCGATCGCAGCCGCAATGCCCTGCTGGCCCTCAGGCCGCATGAGGGGGACTGAGGGTCGATGTTCGAGAACCATACCCTGGCCTTGTTTACGGGCATCGTCGCCTTCCTGGTCGTCGCCTCGCTGGTCGGCTGGCAGCTCGACCGCCGGGCCGGGCCGCAAGGCAATGCCGCCATCGACAATCTCAATGCGCGCATCCGGGCCTGGTGGGTGATGGTGGCGCTGATGGGCGGCGCATTCCTCATCGGCAAGGCCGGGGTAATAGCGCTGTTCGCCTTCGCCTCCTTTGCCGCCCTGCGCGAATTCCTGACGCTGACGCCCACGCGCCGGGCCGACCACCGCACTCTGTTCGCCATGTTCTTCGTGGTGCTGCCGGTGCAGTATTACCTGATCTGGATCGAGTGGTACGGGCTCTATTCGATCTTCATTCCCGTCTATGTCTTCCTGCTCCTGCCGATCCTGATCGCGCTCAGGGGCGATACGGCCAAATTCATGACCCGCATCGCCGAGATGCAGTGGGGCGTGATGATCGCGATCTTCTGCCTGTCCCACGTCCCGGCGCTGCTGACGCTGGACATCCCGGGTTTTGAGGGCCGCAAGCTCCTGCTTATCGCCTTCCTGGTCATCGTCGTGCAGATGAGCGACGTGCTGCAATATGTCTGGGGCAAGCTGTTCGGCCGGCACAAAGTCGCGCCGAAACTGTCGCCGTCCAAGACCTGGGAAGGCCTGATCGGAGGGGTGGCAAGCGCCACGCTGCTCGGAGCCGGCCTGTGGTGGATCACGCCCTTCTCCTTCTGGCAGGCCGGACTGGTGGCCCTGGTGATCACCCTGATGGGGTTCTTCGGCGGGCTGGTGATGTCGGCGATCAAGCGCGATCGCGGCGTCAAGGATTGGGGCCATCTGATCGAAGGACATGGCGGCATGCTCGACAGGCTCGATTCCGTCGTGTTCGCTGCGCCGATCTTCTTCCATGTGGTCCGCTATTGGTGGACTGTATGATGCTATGTCGCATGAATATTGTTTTGCATTGTCATTGCGAGCGGAGCGAAGCAATCCAGCTGGCGCCGTGTGTGTGAAAGACTGGATTGCTTCGCTCGGCTCGCAATGACACTTTGCTGCTCCGCACGCATTCTTCCCACCAAGGAAATCCCATGTCCAAGCCTGTCCTGTTCGGAACCTTCAACGGCGCCGATGTGCTCGAGGTCACCCTGCGCTCCGATGCCGGTGCCGAAGCCCGGATCATCACCTATGGCGGCGTGATACGCGATCTCCTGGTGCCCTCGAAGAACGGGCCGCAGCGCGTGGTGCTCGGCTTCGAGACTTTCGAGGACTATCCCAAATATTCCCCGCATTTCGGCGCCAATCCCGGCCGGGTCGCCAATCGCATCGGCTTCGGGCGCTTTGCTCTCGATGGTGTGACCTACGATCTCTCCAAGAGCCATGGCGGGCCGCACACGCTGCATGGTGGCGCCACCGGCTTCGGCAAGCGTGTCTGGTCCCTGGTGCAATCGGACCAGCGCTCGGCCACTTTGGTACTGGTCTCCGAGGATGGCGACATGGGCTTTCCGGGCCGCGTGGTGACGACCTGCACCTACCGCCTGCTGGAGCCGGCGACGCTGCAGGTGATCTTCACCGCCACCACCGACAAGGCGACGCCGATCAATCTCGCCCAGCATTCCTATTTCAATCTCGATGGTTCGGCCGACGTGCTCGACCATCGCATCGAGATCGCGGCCGATTTTTACACGCCGACGGATGGCGATCTCATCCCCACCGGCGAGATCCTCTCGGTTGCCGGCACGCCCTATGATTTTCGCACGCCGCGTCCGCTGCGTTTCGACACGCCGGAGGGGCCATTCAAATATGACATCAATTTCGTGCTACGCAGCGCCGGCACGCTGACACGGGCGGCGCATGCCTGGTCGCCCAAGAGCGGCGTCAGCCTGGAAACCTGGACGACGCAGCCCGGCGTGCAGCTTTACGACGCCGCCAAACTCGACGTGCCGGTGCCCGGTCTCGGCGGCGCCAAATATGGTGGCTTCGCCGGCTTCTGCCTGGAGACCCAGAACCTGCCGGACGCCGTGAACAAGGCGCATTTCCCGTCCTCGATCATCCGGCCGGGCGAGATCTACAACGAAGAAACGCAGTATCGCTTCGGGCAGGTGTGAGCGGGATAATGCGCTTTTCGTTCGGATGCGCGGGCATCATGGCCGCGCACCCGGAACGGAGCTGCGCCATGGTTGATCTGTCTGGTACTTTCTGCGCCGCAGGAGCAAGTCGGACCTTACCCGATGGCGAATTCGATCACCTATGAGGCGCGGCCTGATCTGCCATTTCTGCAGATGAACAATTCGCTGACGTCGGTGTTCATCGGCGTATTGGCGTTGGCTGCCTCGTCATTGGCTGCGACCCGTCGGCACTGCCAGCTTGCATCCTGGATCGCCGCAAGGGACCAGGGCGTCTATGGCCTCGGAACCGTGGGCTTCGATGTCTCGGAGATGCCCTGGGAAATCGAAAATTTCGTCGAAGACCGCTCCTTCCTCCTGCGCGCGATTGCTACTGCGAAAGCGAAAGACGGCTGGCGCGGGCTCGGCTACGAGCCGAAGGAAGAATGGCTCACGCCATGCCTGGATAAATTCCAGGTGCTGCTGGCGGCGTTCGCGCCGGCGGATATTCGCGCCGGAGCGACGAACCGGGAAGGGCTGTGGTCAGCGCCCCAATTCGAGCGCTGCCGGGCACACGGCCTGATCAGGCATGCGCATGGCTGCCCGATCTGCAACGGAGCGTGACGACAAGGCATCGGCAGCCAGCAAGAGCGACGCGATGCCGGCAGCGCTTTGCGGACAGCCTGAAAACGCCTTGGTTCGAGCAGGTTGTCGTTATCTCAGGCCAGCACTCCGGCCAGCCTCAGCCTGCCCACCTCGATGCCGTTCCAGTTCTTCTGCACCGGCTCGAGGAAGCGCTTCAACGCTTCGGTCTCGTCCTCCGACAGCGGCAGCAGCTTGGCGATCACGCCGGCCATCATCAGCTCGGCCGCCCTTGTGCCGCCATCGTCGCATTTGAGGGCGATGCCGTAGCCGAGTTCGGGGAAGGCCGCACAGAACACACCCTCGGCGCCGGTCTTCACGAAGACGCGCTCGCCGAAGATCGTCATGATGTCGGTGCAGAAGCGCTTGGTACCGGCGACCAGGAAAGGCTCGGCTGCCGCGGCGCGACGGATGCGGGCGGCCGCCTTCGCCCGTTCGGGGCCGAGATAGGCACCGGTGCCGAAGCGGGCAAAGCCCCGTGCCACGCCCGCAAGCGGTGCGGCCTGGGTGGGGATGGAGCAGCCGTCGATGCCGACGCCATCGCCGGTGAGGGCGGCCCCGCTCATCTCGTTCACAGCCCCCATCACCTCGCGCATCACCGGATGTGTGGCCTCGATGTAGCGGTGCGGGTCGCGGTCGGTGGCGCAGGCCAGGCAGACGAAGCCGGCATGCTTGCCGGAGCAGTTGTTGTGCAGGGCGCAGGGCTCCTCGCCGGCGCGGAGCAGGGCCCAGGCCGCCGGACGGAAGCTCGGGGCATGGACGCCGCATTCGAGCGTGCCGGCATCGCGGCCGGCCTTGGCCAGCATGGCGGCTGCCGTCTCGACATGGCGCGGCTCGCCGCCATGGGAGGAGACGGCGAGGGCGATTTCCGCGTCGGTGAGATCGAGCTTGTCGGCTGCCCCGGATTCCAGCAAGGGCAGGGCCTGGAATGCCTTCACGGCCGAGCGGGGAAAGACGGGCCTGGTGACGTCGCCCAGCGAAAGCACAATCCGACCTTCGGGGTCGCTCACGGCAATGGCACCGCTATGGCGGCTTTCGACGATACCGCCGCGGATGAGTTCGGCCAGGATGGGATTGGACATGCGAGCGGACTTTCCCTATGTGCAGGCGGGCCTCCATCGCAGGCTTCGCGAGCCGAGGCAACACCCGAATATGTGATCACATTTCGACATTGATCCGCGCGCGCTGAACGCCTATCTAAGCGCCAGCGAGAGACACAACGGAGGAAGGCGCATGTTGGAAAAATTGGCTCAGCAGCTCGAATTCAAGCGTGAGGCCGCCTACGTCAACGGTCAATGGATCGCCGCCGACAGCGGCAAGACCGTCCCGGTCACCAATCCCGCCACCGGCGAGCTCATCGGCAGCGTGCCCGATTGCGGGAAGGACGAAACGGCGCGCGCTATTGCCGCCGCCGATGCCGCTTTTCCGGCCTGGCGTGCCAAGACCGCCAAGGAGCGGGCCAAGATCCTGCACAAGCTCGCCGATCTCATCGAGGCCAATGCCGAGGCGCTCGGCGTGCTGCTCACCGTCGAGCAGGGCAAGTCGCTCACCGAGGCGCGCGGCGAGGTGGTGTTCTCGGCCGCCTATGTGCGCTGGTTCGCCGAGGAAGCCCAGCGTGTCTATGGCGACGTGATCCCTTCCCCCTGGCCGGGCCGCCGCATCCTGGTCACCAAGGAGCCGGTGGGTGTCGTCGGCGCCATCACGCCCTGGAACTTCCCCTCCTCGATGATCGCCCGCAAGCTCGGCCCGGCCCTGGCCGCCGGCTGCACCATCGTGATCAAGCCTGCCATGCAGACACCCTATTCGGGTCTGGCCTGGGGCGCTCTGGCCGAGATGGCCGGCATTCCGGCCGGTGTCGTCAACGTCCTCACCGGCTCGGCCAGCGCCATCGGCGGCGAGCTCACCTCGAACCCACTGGTGCGCAAGATCACCTTCACCGGTTCCACGCCGATCGGCAAGCTGCTGGTCGAGCAGTCGGCCAAGACGCTCAAGAAGGTTTCGATGGAGCTCGGCGGCAACGCCCCCTTCATCGTGTTCGACGATGCCGACGTCGACAGGGCGATCGAGGGTGCGATGATCGCCAAATACCGCAATTCCGGCCAGACCTGCGTGTGCACCAACCGTTTCCTGGTGCAGGCCGGCATTCACGACAAATTCGTCGAGAAGCTGATCGCTGCCTCCAACGCGCTCAAGGTCGGCAATGGCCTCGAGGCCGGCGTGCAGCAGGGCCCGCTGATCGACGAGAAGGCGGTTGCAAAGGTCGAGGAGCACATCAACGATGCCCTTGCCAAGGGCGGCAAGGTGGTGGCGGGCGGCAAGCGCCATGCGCTCGGCCATACCTTCTTCGAGCCGACGGTGGTGACCGGCGTGACCCCGGACATGCTGGTGGCACGCGACGAGACCTTCGGGCCGCTCGCCCCGGTGTTCAAGTTCGAGACCGAGGAGCAGGCCATCCAGATGGCCAACGATACCGAGTTCGGATTGGCTTCATACTTCTACACCAAGGATCTCGGCCGGGCCTTCCGGGTCGCCGAGGCGCTGAAATACGGCATGGTCGGCATCAATGAAGGCCTGATCACCACCGAGGTCGCGCCCTTCGGCGGTGTCAAGGAATCCGGCATGGGCAAGGAAGGCTCCAAATACGGCATCGAGGATTATATCGACGCCAAATATGTCTGCGTAGGCGGTCTCGGCTGAGGCCCGAACCCATCGCCTTCCCGCATTGAAGGGCTGCAAGCTCTGCTCCGCGCCCCGGACCGATCCAGGTTCCGGGGCGTCGGCTTTTCGGGGGAAGCCTCAGTCGGCGCCCTGCCGCCAGATTGCCTCCGATAATCCCGCAAGCAAGAGGCCGAGCAGGGCGTAGAGCACGATCTCCCGCTTCAGGCAGAAGAAAAGCGCGTTTGAACGGAAACACTTGTTTGCTCGAACGTTTTGATTGACGCGTCTTTGCGATTCTTGGCGATTACGCCAAATCGCAAAACGCTTTAGGCCGAAGCCGAACCGGCTGGGGTTGCCGACACGGGATGTCTCGCCTCGGACGGACGCCGGTTGCCCTGCCCAGGCATGCGGCCGATCGATGCATTCTGCCTCTCATACTTCCCTATGGTAAATCTCCGGACAACTCGAAGGCACCCCGGAATCCGTGACATTTTTGTCGGTGTTGTCCAGAAAAATGCAGAATTCCGGCCAAATCATTACTTTCGCTTGCCTCTGCCTCATTTTCGCCCGTTCACTGACTATTCACCCCTTCTGCTGCATTGAAGGCAGCTCAGCAACAGGATTGGGTTTCGATGCGGGTCGCCTCGCTCTTCGCTTTGATCGCTTCGGCATTGGTCCTGACGGGTTGCGTCGGCTTCGATGACGATTCCGGCGATGCAACCTCATCTCTCAAGCCCGTGCTGACCAACACGGCTTCGAACGATCAGGCGGCCAACACGGCTCCGCTCGGCATCTGGCGCGGCGGCATGACCATGCTGGTGATGACCACCCGCAACGCCACCGGCAACAAGGAGCCCTGGTTCGGTGCCAAGCGCGCTTCCGACCCGACGGCGGCGCGCCTCGTGATGTATCCGCCGTCCAAGTCACTGCTGGCCTCGGTCAACCCCGTCAGTACGCCTGGCTGGTCGGTGGCGGGGGTGAGTGCCTTGCCGGGGGACGAGCCCGCCACGTCCCTGGCGGCGCAGGCCGAGGGGCGCGACGTCATCGTCTATGTCCACGGCTATAACGAGACCTTCGACAGCGCGGCGACGAGCTATGCCAAGCTGGTCGACGGCATCAAGTTTTCGGGCGTGCCCGTGCTGTTCTCCTGGCCCTCGCGTGCGGCGCTCTTGGATTACGTCACCGACAAGGACAGCGCGATGTGGTCGCGCGATGCCCTCGAAGACACGCTCACGGCGCTCGCCAACGATCCCAAGGTCGGGCGCATCAACCTGATCGCCCATTCCATGGGCAGCATGGTGATGATGGAAGCTCTGCGTTCGATGTCGGATCGCATGGGAGCCTCGCTCCCGAACCATTTCGGTGCCATCGTGCTGGCCAATCCCGATGTCGACCTCGACCTCTTCCGTCGCCAGATGAAGCGGCTGTCGTCGCTGTCGTCGAAAATGACGGTGATCGTCTCCAAGAACGATCGCGCTCTGGAGATCTCAACCAAGCTCGCCGGCGGCGTGCCGCGCGTCGGCTCTGGCGACAGCGAGGAACTGCAGAAGACTGGCGTGAAGGTCGTCGACGCCTCCGATTTCGGCTCCGGTTTCATCAACCACGATATCTTCATGAGCCGTGAGGAAGTGCGCGCCGTGGTTGCGCGCGCGATCGAGAACGCCGATCAGTAACCCTTCGGAGCAGGCCGGGGGAAACGGCGCAACCCAATCATGCCAGGAAATCGGCGCGGTGCGGGGTGAAGCAATCGACCAGCCGGCCTTTCTCCAGAGCCTTGACGCCATGTTCGAGGCCGGATGGCACGATGAAGCTGTCGCCGGCGGCGAGCGTTTCGGTTCTGCCCGCGATGGTGACCTCGAACCGCCCCTCGGCGACGTAGCTGGACTGTATGTGGGGATGGGAATGCAGCCAGCCCACGCCATCCTTCTCGAAAGCGAATTCGACCAGCATCAGTTCGTCGGTGTAGACAAGGACGCGTCGCCGGTTGCCGTCCGGCGTCGACTGCCATTCGGCATCACCGGACCGGACGAATAGTTCCTCGCTGCGGATCATCGGACCTCACCTCGCTGTCCAGCCACGGAGGGAAGATAAGCACAGGTTTGCAGCATTGTCCCGCGCATGCCGACCCGGCCGGAGCGGCTCCTATTCGCCGGCCGTCTTCTCGACGGCACGCGGGGCATTGCGCAGGGCCTCCAGCATGCGGGCCCGCGAAATTTCCAGCAACTGGCTCATGGCCCGGGAGGCCTCGTCAGCCTTGCGGGCGAGGATGGCCGAGACCACGGCCTGATAGGGCTGCAGGTCCATCGCCTGGCCGTTGGCGCTGCGCTGCGTCAGGCCGAAGGAAACCTTCAGGGCCGTCTTGACCGCCCGCCCGATGGTGACGAACAGGCCGTTATGGGTGGCCGTCATGATGGCGAGGTGGAATTCCGTCTCGGCGCCCGCCGCCAGAGCCGGCTGCCCGAGCATGGAGACGAGGTCGGAGAAGCGCATGCGGATGCGTTCGAGGTCATCCGCCGAGCCGTCCCGCGCCGCCAGGAAGCAGGCGCGCGGCTCGAAGCAGTTCCGCATTTCGTAGAGATCCTCGATGATGCGCTCGTCGAACTGGGCGTTCAGGCGCCAGGAGAGCACATCCTGGTCGAGCAGGTTCCAGTCGGCGAAGGGCAGCACGCGTGTGCCGGTCTTGGGGGAAACCTCGACCAGTCCCTTGGCCGCCAGGTTCTTCACGGCCTCGCGCACCGTCGAGCGGCTGACGCCATAGGCCTGGCAGAGTTCGTTCTCGATCGGCAGGGTGTCGCCGGGGCGAAATTCTCCCGAAGTGATGCGGGTGCCGATGATGCGCGCGACCTGCGCGCTCATCGTGCTGATGGCGGTATCCCGCTCGAACATACTCATCTCCAAACCAGCCCGTTGCTGGATGCGGGCGGCACCGTGCTCTTCGCGCCGGCTGGTGCCGCCGCGATCTGAGAGGGTTCCCACCTCTTAACACTGCTATCGGGAAGGAACAAAGCGCCCAGCAACCCTCCTGCCAATGGGAAATCCTCCTACAAATTGCCGTTCTTCACGTCGGCGGCGATTGACACCGGATCGCGATTGCCTCTATCTTATCATCAGATGATAATAAGAAAAGATGGTAGGAGGAAGAGGCCTTGAGTGCCATCGACATCGACAGGGTGTCCAAGACCTTTGGCGCCGTGAACGTCATCGCAGACCTCTCTTTGAAGATCCGCTCGGGCGAGTTCATTGCCTTCCTCGGGCCGTCGGGCTGCGGAAAGTCCACTTTGCTGCGCATGATTGCGGGGTTGGAGCGTGTTGATGGCGGCTCGATCTCGATCGGCGGCCAGCGGGTCGACCGGCTGCCGCCGGGCGCGCGCGGCGTCGCCATGGTGTTCCAGCACTACGCGCTCTATCCGCATATGACGATCTACGAGAACATGGCGTTCGGCCTGCGCAACATCGCCATGCCCGGCCAGGAGATCGACCGCCGGGTGAAGGAAGCGGCGCGCATCCTGGAGATCGAGCCGCTCCTCGCCCGCAAGCCCGGCCAGCTCTCCGGCGGCCAGCGCCAGCGCGTCGCCATCGGCCGCGCCCTGGTGAAAAGCCCCAAGGCCTATCTGTTCGACGAGCCGCTTTCCAATCTCGATGCGGCGCTGCGCGTACGCACCCGTGTCGAGCTGGCCCGCCTGCACCAGCAGGTCCAGGCCACCACCATCTTCGTCACCCATGATCAGGTCGAGGCGATGACGCTGGCCGAGCGCATCGTGGTGATGAACGCCCGCAAGATCGAGCAGGTGGGCACGCCGATGGAAGTCTATTCACGGCCGGCCACGGAATTCGTGGCGCGTTTCGTCGGTTCTCCCGCCATGAACTTCCTGCCCGTGACGATCGCCGAGCAGGGCGGTCTGGCAGTCGCCACTCTGGCGGATGGCACCGCCATCACCACCCGCGTGCCCGCCGCCACCCTGCCGCGAGGCACCAATCTGCGCCTGGGGGTGAGGGCGGAAGCCGTGCGGGCCGATCCGGCAGGTGCCTTGGCCGGCCGGATCGAGGTGGTCGAGCGCCTCGGCGATCGCACCCATCTTTATGTGCGCCTGCCGGATGGCACCTCGCTGGTTGCCGAAGACAAGGGCGCCTCGACCGCCGTCGCCGGGGGCGAGGCCCGCTTTTCGGTGGATTCGCAGGCCGCGCATCTGTTCGATGATGGCGGCCTTGCCTTCCATGCCGCGTGAGGAGGGCCCATGTCCACGCAAAGCCTTCCCGCCGCAGCGGCTGCGTCGCCCGTACCCCGCTATGCCGGCGCCTCGATCGGGCCGAGCTGGCGCAATCTCCTGTTCGTCCTGCCTTTCCTTGCCATCTACGGCGTCCTCTTGGTCTACCCGCTGTTTCGTGGCATCTGGATCAGCCTGCAGGAATACGACATGTTCGACCAGACGGCTTCCTTTGCCGGCCTGGCGAATTTCCGGCGCCTGTTCGCCGACAAGGTCTTCCTGGGCACGGTGAGCAACACTTTTGTCTTCGTGCTGATGACGGTGCCGGTTTTCGTCGGCATCGGCCTTGGCCTCGCTCTCGCGCTCAACCGGGAGAGCAAGGGCAGCGCCGCGCTGCGGGCGATCTTCTTCGGCACCTCGGTCCTGTCGGTGACCATCGTCACCATCATCTGGAAGATGATGTATCTGCCCGATCGGGGCCTGATCGCCGGCATACTCGCGATCTTCGGCCTGCCGCCGATCCAGTTCCTGACCAGCCAGGAACTTGCTTTGCCGGCCATTGCGCTGTGCACGCTGTGGTGGGTGATTGGCCTGCCGATGATGCTGTTCCTCGCCGCCCTGCAGCAGATACCGGGCGAGCTTTATGAGGCGGCCGCCCTGGACAATGCCGGGCGCTGGCGATCCTTCTGGTCGATCACGCTGCCCTCGATCCGGCGCAGCGTCGTCGTCGTGGCGATCTATGAGATCGTGGCGCAGTTCCAGCTGTTCGGCCAGGCCCAGCTTCTCACGCGGGGAGGCCCAAACAACGCCTCGCGCCCCATCGTGCAGTTCATCTATGAGGAAGGCTTCCAGCGCTGGAATGTCGGCTATGCCGCCGCGGCCTCGGAGGTGCTCTTCCTGTTGATGGCGATTGCCGCGATCCTGCAATATGTCGCCGCCCGCCGGCGGACGGAGGGCTAGCCATGGCGAGCGCACAGCAATTCGTCGGCCGCACCGCCGGAGACCGGGTGATCCTGGCTGGCGTGCTGGTCCTCGCCGTCGCCTGGCTGATCCCCGTCGCCTGGGTGATCGTGCTCTCGTTCAAGCCCAATTCGGAGCTGATGTTCTCGACCGCGACGGTCCTGCATCCGCCCTATACATTCAAGAACTACACCGACATCATCGCCTCGTCCGGCGTGTTCCGCTGGCTCGTCAACAGCATGATCGTGGCCGGCGGCATGACCATCGGCACGCTGGTGCTGTCGTCCCTGGCCGGCTACGGCTTTGCCCGCACCGAGTTTCCGGGGCGGGACATCCTGTTCGTGCTGGTGCTGCTCGGCCTGGCCATTCCCGAGCAGGCGGTGATCATCGCCCGCCATCAGATGTTCACCGACTGGAAGATGCACAATGGCTATCCGGCGCTGATCCTGCCAGGGCTCTCCCATGCCTTCGGCGTCTTCCTGATGACGCAATATTTCAAGGCCATCCCGCGCGACATCGACGAGGCGGCGATGCTCGACAATGCCTCCCGCTTCAAGATCTTCTGGAAGGTGGTGCTGCCGCTGACCATCCCGGCCCAGGCCACGCTCGGAATCTTCACCTTCCTTTCGGCGTGGAACGACTATCTGTGGCCGCTGATCTCGGCGACCAAGCCCGACATGTTCACCCTCACCGTCGGGATGGCCTCGACGCAGACCAATTTCGCCCAGTCGGAGGGGCTCGGCTTCCTGATGGCGCAGGCCGTTTTCGCCGGGCTGCCGGTCTTCATCGTCTACCTGTTTTTCCAGAAATACATCGTTCGCGCCGTGGCCGGCGCCGCGATCCGCTGAAGGCAACGAGATCTCCTGGTTCCGCGTCCCGGCCGCGCGCTCGACCTTGAACAAAATCGGCCGAAACGGAGGAAATGCATGATCGGTTTGAAACGATTGCTCTATGCCGGGGCCGTGCTTCTACTGTCGTCGCAGGCCGGCCTCGCCCAGGACAAGACCGAAATCTCGGTGTCGCGCTTCTTCGGCGCCTGTGAGGCCGACTACGGCAAGGTGACGGATGTCGCCAAGGCCAATGGCGAGTGCGGCATCATCACGGCGCTGATCAACAAGTTCAATGCCGAGAGCAAGGATACCCGCGTCAATGTCGATATCGTCGAATGGCCGGGCTATGACCAGCTCACCGCGCGCATCCGCTCGGGCGAGCCGCCGACCATCTCGGTGATGCACGAGGCCGTCATCAGCGACTATTCCTCGCGCGGCCTGCTCGAACCCCTCGACGAGGGCCTGAAGGCGGCGGGTGTCGATACCGCCGACTTCACCGATGCCGCCAAGGCCGGCGTCACCAAGGACGGCAAGACCTTTGCCCTGCCGTTCGACACCCATACCTGGCTTTGGCACATCAATCTGAACCTGTTCAAACAGGCCGGGCTGGTCGATGCCGCCGGCAAGCCGATCCTGCCCAAGAACAGCGAGGAACTGCTGGCCCAGGCCAAGCAGTTCAAGGAAAAGACGGGCAAGCCCTATTTCGTCTGGACCATCGCCAATGAGCGGGCCTTCTTCACCCGTACCTTCGACACGCTGCTCTACCAGCAGAACTCGGAGTTCTTCGCCGATCCGACCAAGGTCAATTTCACCACGCCCGAGGCCAAGAATGCCGCGACGTTGCTGAAGACGCTCTACCAGAATGGCGACACGACCAGGGGGCAGGACTATGCCGCCTCGGTTGCCAGCTTCGCGGCCGGGGATGCAGGCGTGTTCATCTGCGGCACCTGGCTGGTCGATACCTACGACCAGGAATCCAAGAAGAGCGGCGCACCCTTGTCCAACGGCTATGCGGTAGTGCCTTTCCCGCAGCTCTATCCCGGCAGTCCGCGCGTCTGGGCCGATGGGCATAGCTGGGTAATCCTCAAGGCCGATCTTTCCGATGCGCAGCGCAAATCGGCCTACGCATTCCTGAAATTCCTGTGGGACAATGATTTCCAGTGGTCGCGCACCGGGCATCTGCCCATCCGCAAATCCGTGGCCGATAGCGCCGAATTCAAGGCCCTGCCGCATCGGGCCGATCTCGCGCCGCTGACCACAAATGGCGCTGCCCGCCCGGCGGCGGTGAAGCGCCAGTTCGCGATCCAGGAGATCGAGAATGACGAGGTCACCGCCGGCGTGACCGGAGACAAGGAGATCGACGCCGCGCTCGCCGATGCCCAGTCCCGCATCAACGAACTGCTGGCGAACGCGAAGTAAGGCCGCGTTTCGTCACGCCCAGAGCAAAGCGCGCTCAAGTGTGAACGCTCATTCGCTCCAACTCTTTGAGTCGACGCGTCTTTGCGGTTCGTGGTGACCCCGCCTCATCGCAAAACGCCATAGGACCCACGGCTCTCCTCCCGCCGTGGGTCCCTTTCCCGCCAAATCTCTTCCAGGTTCAAAGGTCAGTTTTTGCCATGCCGTCCGCCCGCCTGATCGTCGATCACGATTTCATCATCTCCGAGCTCGACCGCCGCATCTTCGGTACCTTCGTCGAGCATATGGGACGGTGCGTCTACACCGGTATCTTCGAGCCCGGCCATCCCACTGCGGATGAGCAGGGGTTCCGCCAGGATGTCGCCGAGCTGACCCGCGAACTCGGCACCACCATCGTGCGCTATCCCGGCGGCAATTTCCTGTCCGGCTACAATTGGGAAGACGGCGTCGGCCCGGTGGAGAAGCGGCCGCGCCGGCTCGACCTTGCCTGGTTCTCGACGGAAACCAACGCCTTCGGCACCAATGAATTCATCGACTGGTCCCGGAAGGTCGGGGTGGAGCCGATGTTTGGCGTCAATCTCGGCACCCGCGACCATGACGAGGCACGCCGCTTCATCGAATATTGCAACCATCCCGGCGGCACGGAGCTCTCGGAGCTGCGCAAGAGCCACGGCTATGAAAAGCCGCACGACATCAAGTTCTGGTGCCTGGGCAACGAGATGGACGGTCCCTGGCAGATTGGTGCCAAGACGGCGGGCGAATATGGCCGCATCGCCCATGAGACGGCCAAGGTGATGCGCTGGGTCGATCCCTCGATCGAGCTGGCGGCCTGCGGCTCGTCCAACCGCGACATGGCTACCTATGCCCGCTGGGAGTACGAGGTTCTCGACCATTGCTTCGACTATGTCGACTTCATCTCCCTGCACACCTATTTCCAGAACCCGCATGACAGCACCGAGGAGTTCCTCGGCAATATCGAGCTCCTGGAAGCCTTCATCCGGGAGGTGGTGGCCATCGCCGACGCCGTGGCCGCCACGCGCCGCTCGCCCAAGCGGATCATGCTATCTCTCGACGAGTGGAACGTCTGGTACAAGGCCCGCACGCATGAGCATCTGCGCAAGCCGGGCTGGCCCGAGCACCCGCCGCTGATCGAGGAAGTCTACAATACCGAGGATGCGCTCCTGGTGGGTGGTGCGCTGATCACGCTGCTCAACAATGCCGACCGCGTGAAATGCGCCTGCATCGCCCAGCTGGTCAACATCATCGGGCCGATCATGACGGAGCCGGGCGGGGCGGCCTGGCGCCAGACCATCTTCCATCCCTTCGCTCTCACGGCACGCCATGCCCATGGCCGCGTGCTGCGTTCGCTGATCTCTTCACCCTCCTATGCCGGCAAGACGGCGCCGGAAATTCCCTACCTCCATGCCTGCGTCACCGAGGACGAGACGACCGGCCAGGTCACCATCTTCGCCCTGAACCGACATCTCGGCGAACCGATGGACCTCGAAGTCCTGCTGCGCGGCTTCGGCGGCAACCGACAGGTGGTGGAGGCGTTGCAGATCCATCATCCCAACATGAAGGCGGTCAATACCAAGGACGCTCAGGATACCGTCGCCCCGGCGCCGATCGAAAAAGTGAGCCTGGAGGGAGACCGCCTGCAGGCCAGGCTCATGCCGGGCTCCTGGAACGTGATCGTCACCGCTCCGCGCTGAGCGGAGGAGGGCGCCTTTCGACGTGGAGGAAGATGTGTGTAGCCCACCACCCGCTGGATCGGTGCTCGAACGCCAGCTTTCATTTCCGACGTGACGTTATAGGGTCTGCAAAAGCCAAATCGGGGCAGAGGCGGATGGACCCAATTCAGCTGTTCGAACTGGTGATCGCGATGTTTCTCGCGATCATCGTCCTGCATTACGCCGCGGGCAAGCTCGACCTGCCGCCATCCGTGGCCCTGCTAGTCGGCGGAGCGTCGCTTGCCTTTCTGCCGGGCCTGCCCGCCATCGCGCTCGATCCCAACCTGGTGCTCGTGATCTTCCTGCCGCCGCTCCTGATGGATGGGGCCTGGTTCATCGCGCTCGGGCGATTGCGACGTCACATGATCGGCATTGCCTCGCTGGCGGTCGGGGCGGTGGTCTTCACCTGCGTCGTCGTGGCCGTGGTCACCCATCTGCTCTTTCCATCGTTGCCCTGGGCCGCTTGTGCGGCGCTCGGCGCGATCGTCTCGCCGCCCGATGCCGTCTCCGCCCGTGCCGTGCTGCAGCGGGTGAAACTGCCTCGGCGCCTGCAGATTCTACTCGAGGGCGAAAGCCTGCTCAACGATGCGAGCGGGCTTGTGCTGTTTCGCTTTGCCATCGCGGCGGGGATCACCGGTACTTTCAGCGCGGTGGATGCCGTCGGCGAGTTCTTTCTGCTGGCATTGGGCGGCGTCCTCGTCGGTGTCGCCGCCGGCGGTACATGGGTCCTGCTCGCACGCCGCCTCGGCGACGAATATCTGATCATCGCCGCCACATGCCTGTTGTCCTGGTCATCCTACCTGCTCGGCGAGATGATCCATGTCTCCGGCGTGATCGCCACGGTCACCACGGGCCTGATTGCCGGCTGGTATCAGCACACCGTGTTTTCGGCCTCGATACGCATGCGCGGTACGGCGTTCTGGACCGTGATGATCTTTCTGATGGAGGCGGCGGTCTTCATCCTGATCGGCTTCACCCTGCGGGGCGTGGTGGAACGTGGTGGCGGCTTCGGCGTCGTGGCCGACACCATGCTCGTCCCCATTCTCGTGATCCTGCTGGCGCTCACCCTCGCACGCTTTGCCTGGGTGTTCGGCTCCGATCTGGTGATCCGGCTCTGCGTGGCTGTGGGGTTCAAGCGCTACACCCCGCTCGGCCTTGCAAACGCCACCATCCTGAGCTGGGCCGGCGTACGCGGTGTCGTCACCCTGGCCCTGGCACTGAGCGTGCCGGAAGGATTCCCCGGCCGCGACTTCATCCTGGTGACCTCGTTCGCCGTGATTCTGGGAACGGTGCTCGTCCAGGGCACCACCCTGGGGCAGATGATCGGCTGGGTAAAGCCGGTCGAGCCGGAATCGGAAAGGGCGCGCCTCACCATGGCCCAGGCCGAAGCCGCCATGGCGCAGAAGCAATTGGTGACCATCCAAAAGCTGGCCTACGACAGCGAGGGCAATCTCATTCATCCCCGGCTGCTGGAGCGCTACCAGCGCAGGGCCACGATGATCATCGACTATGCCGAGCGCACCGAAGAATATCAGCCGGGCCTTCATGCGCATTTCGACGTCGTCCTGGCCGCGATCGCCACCGGGCGCGACGAGCTGATCAGGCTTCACCGGGCCGGGAAGATCGACAATGAGACGCTGCACGAGCTGGAACGCGACCTCGATCTGGAAGAATTGAGCGCGATTTCCGCGAAGTCGTGACGAGCTATTTCCGGCCTGTATCCTGGGCCTGCTCGGCCAGTGCGCGCGCCATACGAACGGAATCGCCCCATGTCGACAGGAAGATCATCATGTCGGTCAGCGCGGTGATCACACCATGGAGAACGCGTTTCGGCAGTCCCGGCTCGGTCAACTGGCTTTGCGCGGTGGTTAAATGGGCGACCTCCTCCTCGTTGATATCGAGAATGATGGTTCTTGCGCCCTCGTCGCGGCCCGCCAGGAAGTGAAGCTGGTCGCCGAGATGGCGATGCACCGCCGCCTCCACGGCCGCCGTGCAGACCCAGATTGCCTGCCGGCCAGCCAAGGCGGTGAGGAAGCCGAGGACGAAACCGCCCAGGCTCCATAGCTGCATGATGCGGCAGGGGCGCGATTGTCGGGTCGGCATCGCTGCCCGGAACAGGGCGCAATGTCGGATTTCGTCGGCGAGCATGCCGGACAGATGCGGTACCATGTCGGGCCACACCAGTTTTGAGACAGCAATCTGGGCGCCATAGATCCGGATGGCGCCATATTCGCCGGCGTGATTGACGCGCAGAATCCGCGCGATTGTCAGGCGATCACGAGCGGATGTGGCGAGGCTGGGGGGGTGCCGGATGGCCTCGCCGAGAGGATCCGCCGCCATCGCATCAACGCCGGTTGTGATGGCGGTGACGCAATTGGTTCAGCAATTCGTCGAGCAGGCCACTGGCCGCCTCTGTGATCACCGTGCCGGGCGGGAAGATTGCCTGGGCACCAGCCGCATAAAGCGCCTCGAAATCCTGTTCGGGTACCACGCCGCCCACCACGATCATGATATCGGGCCGCCCCTCGGCTACCAGGGCCTTGCGCAAGGCGGGGACCAAAGTGAGATGGCCGGCGGTGAGGGACGAAACGCCGACGATATGGACATCGCTGTCGGCCGCCTGCCTGGCGACTTCGGCAGGCGTGGCGAAGAGGGGGCCGATCTCGACCTCGAAACCGAGATCGCCGAAGGCGGAGGCGATGACCTTCTGGCCCCGGTCATGCCCGTCCTGCCCCATCTTGGCGACGAGGATCTTGGGTGGACGCCCTTCCTCCTCGCGGAAGAGGGCAGTCTGGCGCTGCACCTTCTCGATGCCGTCCCCGCTCATCGCAGCCTTGTAGATACCAGAGGTGGCGCGGATCTCCGCCTTGTGGCGGCTGAACACCTTTTCGAGCGCCGAGGAGATCTCGCCGACGGTCGCCTTGGCCCGGGCGGCATCGACGGCGAGGGCCAGGAGATTGGCATCGCCTTCCGCGCCCTTGCTCAAGGCATCCAGGGCCTGCTCCAGGGCAGCCGGATCGCGCTCGGCCTTCAACTGCCCGAGCTTGGCGATCTGGGCCGCACGCACGGCCGAATTGTCGACCTTGAGCAGGTCGAGCGGCGGCTCCGAAGGGGGCTTGTAGATATTGACGCCGATCACCGCCTGTTCGCCGGCATCGATGCGGGCCTGGGTCCGGCTGGCAGCTTCCTCGATGCGCAACTTGGGCAGGCCGGCTTCAATTGCCTTGGCCATGCCGCCCATCGCCTCGACTTCCTCGATATGCTGCCAGGCCTTGGCTGCGAGGTCGGCGGTGAGGCTTTCGATGGCGTGGGCCCCGCCCCACGGATCGATCAGCCTCGTGGTGCCGCTCTCCTGCTGCAGCACGAGCTGGGTGTTTCGCGCGATGCGGGCCGAAAAATCCGTCGGCAGCGCCAGGGCCTCGTCGAGGGCGTTGGTATGCAGGGATTGGGTGCCGCCTTGCGTGGCCGCCATCGCCTCGATCAAGGTGCGGGTGACGTTGTTGTAGACATCCTGCGCGGTCAGCGACCAGCCGGAAGTCTGGCAATGCGTGCGCAAGACCAGGGATTTGGCCGATTTCGGATGGAACTGCTCTACCAGGCGCGTCCACAGCAAGCGGGCGGCGCGCAGCTTGGCCACCTCCATGTAGAAATTCATGCCGATGGCGAAGAAGAAGGACAGGCGCGGAGCGAAATGGTCGATGTCGAGCCCGGCCTTCAGCCCGGCCTTGATGTATTCGACCCCGTCGGCCAGGGTGTAGCCGAGCTCCAGGTCCTGCGTCGCGCCGGCTTCCTGCATGTGGTAGCCGGAAATCGAGATCGCGTTGAATTTCGGCATTTTCTGCGCGGTATAGGCGATGATGTCGCCGACGATGCGCATGGAGGGGCCCGGCGGGTAGATATAGGTGTTGCGGACCATGAACTCCTTCAGAATGTCGTTCTGAATGGTCCCTGCCAGCTTGTCGGGCGAGACGCCTTGCTCTTCGGCCGCGACGATATAGAGCGCCAGGATCGGCAGCACGGCGCCGTTCATGGTCATCGATACCGACATCTCATCGAGCGGAATGCCCTGGAACAGGGTGCGCATGTCGATGATGGAATCGATGGCGACGCCGGCCATGCCGACATCGCCGGTCACACGGGGATGGTCGGAATCATAGCCGCGATGAGTGGCGAGGTCGAAGGCGATCGACAGCCCCTTCTGGCCGGCCGCGAGGTTGCGGCGATAGAAGGCGTTGGATTCCTCGGCGGTGGAGAAGCCGGCATATTGGCGGATGGTCCAGGGCTGCTGGACATACATGGTCGGGTAGGGGCCGCGCAGGAAGGGCGGCAGGCCCGGCCAGGAATCGACGGCCTGCAGGCCGATCAGGTCGCTCTCCCCATGCACGGCCTTGATGTCGATACCTTCAGGCGTTTGCCAGACCTCGCCGGTCAGGAGCGGGCCTGGCGAAAGCCGGCGCAGGGGAAGGTTCGAGAAATCGGGGATGCGGCTCATGCGGCGCCTCCTGGCGCGCTTTCGGGCGCACTCTCGAACGGGACTGCATCGCGCCTGCGGCTCAGGGCCAGGGCGGCAGGCGACGCGGTGTCGGCGGGGGCCGGCCGCAGCACTGAAACGGCCGGTTCTTTGGCCAGGGCGTATTTATTGGCGCCGATGATGGTGCCGACAGGCTGGCGCAGCCGCTCGATCTCTTCCTGCAGCCAGCCTGACTGGATCACATTGATGATGCCACCCTGGCGCTCGATGGCTTGGAACTGGGCCCAGCCCGCCTCACGAAGGGCATCGGTCATCGCCTCCAGCCCGCCGGAGCCGGCTGCCGGGTCTGCGATGCGGTGCAGATTGGCTTCGCTGATCAGGACGTGCTGGCAATTGCGGGCGACGCGCCGGGCATGGGCGTCGGCGAGCCCATTGGCGGCCGTATGAGGGAGAATGGCGATGCTGTCGGCGCCGCCCAGCCCGGCGGCGGCGGCGGCCAGCCCGTTACGCAGCATGTTGGTGGCCGGGTCGCGCCGGCTCAGCATGCGCCAGGCGGTTTCCGCGTGGATATGGATCGGACTGGCGGCGAGGTCGCAGGCGTCCTCGATCTCGAGCCAAAGCAGGCGCAGGGCCCGGAGCTTGGCGATGGTGGTGAACACGTCCTGGTCGGCGGCGATCGCAAATCCGACGCAATGGCGCGCCTCCTCGAGGCGCAAGCCGGTCGCCTCCAGGACGCGCAGATAGGACAGGGCCGCACTGAGCATGCCGGCAAGCTCCAGCCCCGGCGTGGCGCCCGCTTCGTGAAGGGGGCGCCCGTCCGCCGTCAGAACGGTGCCGCCCTGGCGGTGATTGGCCAGGACCGAGGCGGTGGAGGGCCAGCCCGTCGGCAGGTTGCCGGTGGTGGCGAGCAGGCCGATCGGGTCGTAGCCATAATGAAGAGTGCCGCCGTCGATCTCGCTGAGCCAGCGTGCCACTTCGAGAGTTTGCGGCCCTGCCTCGAGCCGGATCTCGATTGCATTGCGCAAGACGCCGGCCAAAAGGCCGTCCAGGTTGCCGGGCGTGGAAATCGCAACGCCGAAGCCGCGCGCGAACGGGCTTTGCGTGGTCACCAGCGCGACGCCGCCGGCGCCGCCTTCGAGATCTTCCAGAAGCTGGCCGTTCGCCGGCGCGACATCGGGATGATCGGCGCGCTGGATGATGGTCCAGGGCGAGGCCGGCGGGCGCCCGGGAATGGGCAGGGCGCCGGCCTTGCGGGCATAGATGGGCTGCAGGCGCGCACCGTCCGGCAACAGGCTGGTCAGCCTGTCCTCGAAGGAGGCTCCCTTGAGTACGCCGGCGACGGCATCGCGCCAACGGGCCTCATCCGCACCCGCCTCCGCCATGGTTCAGACGAACTGGCCGAGTTCGGGAATCTCGGCGACGATCTTGCCGACCACTTCCGGCCCGGCTTCCTTCTCGGCATAGGCGAAGAGTTCCTTGCCGATCGCCTGGATCTGGTTGAGGTCGAGGCCGAGAGCCATCAACTGGCCCCCAAGGCCGGCAATGCCGCCGCCGACATGGCCGACCATGCCGGCCAGCATGCCCATGAAGCCGCCGCTCTGGGCATTCATGGCCTCATTGGTGACTTCACGCGCGCCACTGATCGAATCGACGAGCTTCGATACCGCGTCGGCAGGGCCTTCCCGCTCCAGGAAGGCAAGCACGGCACCGATGGCCTGAGTCGCAACGTCGGGGCTCACGCCAATTTTAGCGCCCAATTGGGCGACCAGCTCTTCCATTTTTCTTCTCCCTGACGTGACGTGGATGCTACCAAAGATTCACGATAGGCAAACCGCTCTTCTCTGTTTCCCATTTTGCCATGGAGATCAAGGCCGTGGCTTTAAATACTTGTAACGCTTCATCAAGCCGTTGCCCGTAGCGATATGTTGCGTGGGCGGGTATGGTTCGCCTCGCGATTTGACCGTTCAGGACAGGAAGAGATGACCGATCAGAGCCGGATTTTCGTCGCCAAGAGCGCAGAGCCCCAATATCTCGCGCTGGCCTTCGGCAATCGGCACGGGCTGATCACCGGGGCGACGGGAACCGGCAAGACGGTGACGCTGCAGGTGCTGGCCGAGGGATTCTCCGCCCGCGGCGTGCCGGTCTTCGCGGCGGACATCAAGGGCGATCTGTCCGGCGTTTCCCAGCGTGGCGAAGCCAAGGACTTCATCGTCAAGCGCGCCACCGAGGTCGGCATCACCTATCAGCCCGACCAGTTTCCGGTGCAGTTCTGGGACGTCTTCGGCGAGCAGGGGACACCGATCCGCGCGACCGTCTCCGATGTCGGACCGCTCCTGCTGGCCCGGATGCTGCAGCTCAACGACGTCCAGGAGGGCGTGCTCAACGCCGCCTTCAAGCTTGCCGACGATCAGGGCCTGCTGCTGCTCGATCTCAAGGACCTGCAGGCCCTGCTGTCCGACATGGCCGACAAGGCCGCCGAACTGATCAAGAGCTATGGCAATGTCTCCAAGGCGACGGTGGGGGCGATCCAGCGCCAGCTGCTGGCGCTGGAACAGCAGGGTGGCGATAAATTTTTCGGCGAGCCTGCCCTGTCGCTCGCCGATATCGGCCTGCTCGATGCCAAGGGGCGCGGTACCATCAATATCCTGGCGGCCGACAAGCTGATGATGGCGCCCCAGCTCTACGCCACTTTCCTGCTTTGGCTGCTGTCCGAACTCTTCGAGCAATTGCCCGAGGTCGGTGACCTCGACAAGCCCAAGCTGGTGTTCTTCTTCGACGAGGCGCATCTTCTCTTCGACGATGCCCCGCCCGCATTGCTGCAGAAGATCGAGCAGGTGGTGCGCCTGATCCGCTCCAAGGGGATCGGCGTCTATTTTGTCACCCAGAACCCGCTCGATGTGCCCGACACCGTGCTCGGCCAGCTCGGGAATCGCGTGCAGCATGCGCTGCGCGCCTTTACCCCCCGCGACCAGAAGGCGGTCAAGGCGGCTGCCGAGACCTTCCGCCCCAATCCTGAGCTCGACACGGCCAAGGTCATCTCGGAACTCGGCAAGGGGGAGGCCCTGGTCTCCTTCCTCGAAGGCAATGGCGTGCCGTCCATCGTGCAGCGTGCCCTCATCCTGCCGCCGGCAGCGCGGGTGGGTGCCATCACGCCCGCCGAACGCCAGGCGATCCAGCAGGCGTCCCCACTGCGCGGCAAATATGAAACCGTGGTCGATCGCGAATCGGCCTTCGAAATGCTTCAGCGCCGGGTCAGCGGCGAGGCCGCACCGGCCGAGCAGGCGGAGGAGGGCGGCGGTTTCCTTGGCAGCGTGCTGGGAAGCGTATTCGGTTCGGGCAGCAGCGGGGGGCGCTCCTCCGGCCGCATGACGACGTCGCAAGCCGTGATCCGCTCGGTAACCCGCACGATCGCGACGACGGCGGGCCGCGAGATTACCCAAGCGATTTTGAGAGGAGTCCTCGGGGGGCGTTCGCGGCGCTAGGGTTGTCGTTTTACAACCCATAGCTGAAGAGTCAGTATATAATTACTACCAGTTTGCCGTTATTCGGCCCGCCTACGTCAAATTTCCCGTATTGCGTTCTTAGGCCTCCTGGTGAGGTATTGGGATCAGCATATACGTTTGGGTACCCTTGGCGTATGAGCTTTTTGAGCGCGATTGCTGGAGGCGCTTGGGCGATGGATGGCACAGCTATACTGAATGATCGGGCGAATAGAAAAGTAATACAATCTGCCGATGTTTTGCTAGTCAATCCAAACCGGGAAGTTGCCGAGTTTTGGCGCGAGAACCTCCTGGATTTCGGCATGACGAAAGTCAGACTTGCTTCGGGCATCGTGGATGCTTTGGAGATGGCGCGCCGGGACCCGCCATTGGGCGTGGTGATCGCGTTGCCGGTGCTTGCCGATGCTTTTGCGTTGTTGGGAGCATTGAGCCAGGACGAGGGGGGCGAGCTGCGCGAAGTCCCGATTCTGCTGATCGCAAACCAGCCGAACCGCGCCGCGCTTCTCACCGCGACCCAGGCTGGGTTCGATGCCGTGCTCACCGAACCGGTCTCGCCGCGGCAGATCTATCGACGGGTGGGGTCGATGATCCAGCGCACGCGACTCACCGCCCGGATGCGGAGCCTCGCGAGCTGACCAACCTTGTTTTCGCCCTTCCCGCTGAGGGGAGGGTGGAATGACGGGCAGCGAAAATACCATCGGGAGGCAAGTCGGCCCTACCCAGAGCGGGCAAGGCGGGTTAGCTTGGCGCTTTCTCACCCGCATCGTTAGGGACCATGTCTGACATCAATAAAGCGCTCGATGCTGCCGATAAGGCACTCGATGCCAGCCTCGACCGGCTGTTCGAATTTCTCCGCATTCCTTCGATCTCCGCCGACAGCGCCTATGTCGGCGATTGCCAGAAGGCCGCCGAATGGGCTGCCGCGGCCTTGAGAGACATTGGCTTCGACGCCTCCCCGCGCAAGACCATCGGCCATCCCATGGTGGTGGGGCATCGCCGCACCGGCAAGCCGGGCGTCCCGCATGTCCTGTTCTACGGTCATTATGACGTGCAGCCGCCGGATCCGCTCAATCTGTGGCACACCAAGCCGTTCGAGCCGGTGCGCAAGCCCGGTCCCCACGGCGACATCATCGTGGCCAGGGGCGCTTCCGACGACAAGGGCCAGGTGATGACCTTCATCGAGGCCTGCCGTGCCCTGATCGAGACGCAGGGAGAACTGCCGATCGACGTGACCGTGTTCCTGGAGGGCGAGGAAGAATCGTCCTCGCGCAGCCTCATTCCCTTCCTCAAGGAGAACAAGGACGAGCTGAAGGCCGATTTCTGCCTGGTCTGCGATACCGATATGTGGGATCGCGAAACGCCGGCGATCACCACCATGCTGCGGGGCATGGTCTATGAGGAAGTCACCATCAAGGCCGCCAGTCGCGACCTGCATTCGGGCATGTATGGCGGCGCTGCCCAGAACCCGATTCGGGTCCTGTCGAAGATCCTGGCCGCCCTGCATGACGACGATGGCCGCGTCACCCTGCCGGGCTTCTACGACGGCGTGAAGGAATTGCCCGATGCGGTGAAGGCCGAGTGGGCCGCGCTCGATTTCGACGGCGAAGCCTATCTTGCCGAAGTCGGCCTGAAAGTGCCGGCCGGCGAGAAGGATCGCACGGTGCTCGAGCAGATCACCGTGCGCCCGACCTGCGACGTCAACGGTATCAGCGGCGGCTATGAGGGCGAGGGTGCCAAGACGGTGATCGCCGCGCAGGCCTCCGCCAAGGTGTCCTTCCGCCTCGTGGCGGGCCAGGAGCCCGAAAAGGTGCAGGCTGCCTTCCGTAAATTCGTGACCGATCGCCTGCCGGCGGACTGCCGGGCGGAGTTCCTCTCCCACGGCCTCGGCCCGGCCATCGCCGTGCCGGCCGACAGCGAGCCTCTCGCCAAGGCGCGCGCGGCCCTGGCCGAGGAATGGGGACGCACCGCGCCGGTGATCGGATCGGGCGGCTCGATTCCGGTGGTGGGCGACATGCAGCGCATTCTCGGCATCGATTCGCTGCTGATCGGCTTTGCCCTGGAAGACGATCAGATCCATTCGCCCAACGAGAAATATGATGTTCGCAGCTTCCACAGGGGCATCCGCTCCTGGGTGCGTATTCTCGATGCGCTTGCCAAATAAGAAGAGCCCTGAGCGGGGTCGGTGCCGGCACCGGCCCTCTCTTCAAGGGCGCGATACGGATCCATCATGAAAGCCGTGGTCTTCGAACAGTTCGGGCAGCCGCCGACACTTCAGGGCGTTCCCGACCCGACGCCCTCGCCGGAGGGGGTGGTCGTCAAGGTCGAGGCCACGGGCCTGTGCCGCAGCGACTGGCATGGCTGGATGGGGCACGACCCAGACATCGTGCTGCCCCATGTGCCCGGGCATGAATTGGCGGGCACCATCGTGGCGGTCGGCAGCCAGGTCCGGCGCTGGCGTGCGGGTCAGCGCGTCACCGTGCCTTTCGTCGCCGGCTGCGGTCATTGCCGGGAATGTGCGGGCGGCAACCAGCAGGTCTGCGAGCAGCAGTTCCAGCCGGGCTTCACGGCCTGGGGCTCCTTTGCCGAGTTCGTGGCGCTCGATTTCGCCGACGCCAATCTGGTCGAATTGCCCGAAACGCTCGACTCGGCGACGGCGGCGAGCCTTGGCTGCCGCTTTGCCACCTCCTTCAGGGCCGTGGTCGACCAGGGGCGGGTCCGGGCGGGGGACTGGGTTGCCGTGCATGGCTGCGGCGGCGTCGGTCTGTCGGCGATCATGATCGCCAGTGCCGTTGGTGCCAATGTCGTGGCCATCGACCTGACCGATGAAAAACTGGATTTCGCCCGCCAGCTCGGTGCGGTGGCGACCATCAATGCGGCGCGGACCGAGGATGTCGTGGCCGCTGTCCGCGATCTCACCGGCGGCGGCGCCCAAGTGTCGCTGGATGCGCTGGGCCACCCCGTCACCAGCGCCAACTCCATCGGCAATCTGCGCCGGCGCGGCCGCCACGTCCAGGTTGGCCTGATGCTGGGCGACCACGCCCGGCCGCCGATACCGATGGATCGGGTGATCGCCTATGAGCTCGAGATCCTCGGCAGCCACGGCATGCAGGCTTTCCGCTACCAGGCGATGTTCGACATGATCGCCGCCGGCAAGTTGATGCCTCAGAAGCTGATCGGCAGCCGCATCGGCCTCGAGGAAGCGCCGGAAGCCCTGATGCGCATGGACCGCTTCGATGGCATCGGCATCAGCGTCGTAACGCGCTTTTGAGATCCATGCCGGCTGTGCCGAACGCACAGTAGACGGTGGCGCCGTAAAACGCGGCGCCGACGAGGCCGACGAAAACCAGGCCTATGATGTCGCCGATATGGGCGAGCCCGGCCAAGAGCGGCGCGAGGGCGGTCGCGGCGGCATACATGGCCAGGCCGGCAGTCATGGTCGCTAGGGCGACACAAGCCAGCATGGCATAGAGGCGCCGGTCGAGATGCATGAAGCCGCGGCGGCTCGCCAGGATCGTCAGTAGGCCGAGATTGACCCAGGCGCCGAGGGAGGTCGCCAGGGCGAGGCCCGCCTGCTGCAGCGGACCCATCAGGACGATCTTCAGCACGATATTGACGGCGATGCCGGTGAGGGAGGCCCAAAGGGGCGTCGCGGTATCGCCGCGGGCATAGAAGCTGGCGACGGCCGAGCGGATCAGCACCACGGCCGGCAAGCCAGCGCCATAGGCGAGAAGGGCGCTGGAAGCGGCCTCCGCGTCAGCCGCCGTGAAGGCGCCGCGCATGAACAGCGCGCGCATGATGAGGTCGGGAACGGCGAGAAAACCGGCAAGGAAAGGCGCGGCCAGCAACCAGGTCAGGAAGATAGTGCGGCGCTGCGCGGCATGCGCTTCCTCGACCTGACCGGCCGCCAGCAGGCGGCTCATCTGCGGCAGAATCACCGTGCCGGCGGCGATGCCGATGATGCCGAGCGGCAATTGATTGATGCGGTCGGCGTAATAGAGGGCTGCCACCGCGCCGGCCGATAGCAGCGAGGCGATGATGGTGTCGGCAAAGATGGCGATCTGGGTGCCCATCGAGCCGATGGTGGCGGGTCCCAGCGCCCTGAAGAAGGCTCTCACCGGCGTATCCAGCTTGATCGGCTCGGGCTTGGCGAGCACGCGGGCCCGGTGCGCCGCCCACAGCATGAAGCCGAGCTGCAGGACACCGGAGATGGTGAGGCCCCAGGCTGCCGCGTGGGCGGTGGTCGGAAACCAATGATGCGCCAGCAAGGTGGCGATCATCGCCACGTTGAGCAGGATCGGCGCGGCCGCCGCCGCCGTGAAGCGCCCGACGGCGTTGAGCACGCCGCCATAGAGCGTGGCAAGGGTGATCAGGATGAGATAGGGAAAGGTGATGCGGGTGAGCGTGACGGCGAGATCGAAGCGCTCGCCCTCGAAGCCCGGCGCATTCAAGCCGACGAATTGAGGCGTGAAGATCAGCACCAATCCCAGCAGGATGACCTGCGAGATCAGCAATATCGATACGATCCGCCCCTGGAACAGCCGCGCGGCTTCGTCTCCTTCCTGCTGATGGACCTTGGTATAGGCCGGCACGAAGGAGGCGTTGAAAGCCCCTTCGCCGAAGATGGCGCGGAAATTGTTCGGCAGGCGGAAGGCGACGATGAAGGCCTCGGCCGCCGGGCCGCTTCCCATCAGGGCGGCCATCAGGGCGTCCCGGACAAAGCCGGTCACGCGCGACACCATAGTCCAGGCGCCGATGGAAAGAATGTTCTTCAGCAAGGATAGGGCCTATCGTGATGTCAGCTCCGCCCTATACGCGGCTTTGGCTGGCGGGAACAGGCACTATCGCCCTCAAAAGGTTGCTGGCGGGTGACGGAGGCGTGGATTTGCGGTGGAGAAGCTGCCGTTCGGGCTGGATGCGCTCATATGGAGCGCTGGCTTGTCCCGATGCCGCCGTTTCCATGGGCCTTGCGATTCTCGGCGATTGCGTCAGAGTGCGGCGGACCCTGGAAAAGAAAGAGGCCGCAGCTTGCGCTGCGGCCCAAGTCTAGGGAGGAAACGCCCAAGGAGGGCTATCAAACGGGGAAATGTTCCGCGCCGTTTGATGAGGATTAGTTTAGTGTGCGCCGCACAATAAACAATTGCTGAGTTTGCATGGCTGCTAGGCGAGCCATGCGTGGCGCTTGCAGGTGCCTGGCTACCGATTTCTCGAAAAGCACAACCATATCAGCGGCTTGAATAGCCTTTCCAAGATTCGTCCTTCGAGATTTGTGCCAAAAATCGGACAAGGCCTGTCGTCGGACGAACCAAAGGCCGGAGAAATCTCCTAAAATGCAAAGGGCGGAGAAAGCTCCGCCCTTCCAACTTCTCGCCGAATGATCGAAAACGGCCTTGCAGCCCGAGGGATCGCCGGATGCCCAGGCGATGTTTTCGAGGAGAGCGCCATTCGATCCGGATGGCGGAATGACGCTCCGGGATGGCTTACTTCACGGCCGCTTCGTAGAGCTCGGCGACATATTCCCAGTTCACGAGATTGTCGACGAAAGCCTTGAGGTAGTCGGGGCGGCGGTTGCGGTAGTCGATATAATAGGAGTGCTCCCAGACGTCGACGCCCAGGATCGGCGTGGCGCCGTGCACCAGCGGGCTCTCGCCGTTCGGGGTCTTGGTGACGATGACCTTGCCGTCCTTGACGGCGAGCCAGGCCCAGCCGGAGCCGAACTGGGTGACGCCGGCCTGGATGAAGTCTTCCTTGGCCTTCTCGACCGAGCCGAGGCCATCGACGATGGCTTTCTCGATATTGCCGGGAATCGCACCGCCGCCATTCGGCTTCAGCCACTTCCAGAAGTGCAGATGGTTGTAGTGCTGGCCGGCATTGTTGAACAGGCCGGCATTCTTTCCGAAGGAGCCCTTGACGATGTCCTCGAGGCTCTTGCCTTCCCACTCCGTGCCCTTGAGCAGGTTGTTGCCGTTGTTCACATAGGCAAGATGATGCTTGTCGTGATGGAACTCCAGCGTCTCGCGGGACATGTAGGGCGCGAGGGCGTCATAGGAGTAGGTCAGGTCGGGAAGCGTGAAGGACATGGCGTTCCTCATGAAGTGACATGGTGGCGATGGGCATGGCTACGAAACGCAGCCCGCCCGTCCAGTGTTCCCGAACGGTTGCCGCGAGATCGCAGATCTTGCAGCCATCCGGGCGGGAGCCGAATGACGGGGTGGCGGCTAGCGGCCTCGATGCCCGCCGGAGCAGGCTGCAAGGCCGATGCACCGTCGGCGCGCAAACTTAAGCGCGAAGGCGCTGGAAGGGAACAGGTTTGGGTGAATGCCTGGCATGATTTTATGCAAGCCGGATCGAGCCGCCCGGGCCCGGCAAAATCGTGCTTGCCGGGCCCGGCGCCAGATCACGCCGCTCCCATCTTCTGGAGGGCGAAGGCCTGGACCAGGGCCACTTCCTTCAGCCGTTCGAAGCGCCCGGAAGCCCCACCATGGCCCGAATCCATATTGACCTTGAAGATCACCGGGTTGCCCTGCGGGTTCATCTCGCGTAGCCGCGCCACCCACTTGGCCGGTTCCCAATAGGTCACGCGCGGATCGGTCAGGCCGGCGAGGGCCAGAATCGGCGGATAGGGGCGGGTGGCCACGTTGTCGACCGGACTGTAGGAAAGAATGGTCCGGAAGGCGGCCTCGTCTTCGATCGGATTGCCCCATTCGGGCCATTCCGGCGGGGTGAGGGGCAGGCTGTCATCGAGCATGGTAGTGAGCACGTCGACGAAGGGAACCTCCGCGACGATGGCGCCGAACAGGTCGGGGGCGAGATTGGCGACGGCGCCCATCAGCATGCCGCCGGCCGAGCCGCCATGGGCGACGATCCTTTTGCGGGCGGTGAAGCCACGCTCGGCCAGGTAGCTGCCGGCCGCGATGAAGTCCTGGAAGGTGTTGGGCTTCTTGGCAAGCTTGCCTTCGCGATACCAGCGCCAGCCCTTCTCGGTGCCGCCGCGGATATGAGCGATGGCATAGACGAAGCCGCGATCCACCAACGACAGCGCATTGGTGGAAAATTGGGCCGGCATCGACAGGCCATAGGCACCATAGCCGTAGAGCAGCAGGGGAGCCGAACCGTCCAGGGCCGTTTCCTTGCGGTAGAGCAGGCTGATCGGCACGCTTTCACCATCGGCCGTCGGAGCGAAGACCCGGCGGGTGACATAGAGCGCCGGGTCGTGCCCGGACGGCACCTCCTGGCGCTTGCGCAGGACCCTCTCGCGGGAGCGCATGTCATAGTCATAGGTTTCGGCCGGCGTGGTCATCGAAGAATAGACGAAGCGGATCCGGTCGGTTTGGAATTCCATGCCGCCGTCGAGCGAGAGCGAATAGGCTTCCTCGGCAAAGTCGATGGCGTGTTCCTCGCCGCTCGACAAGGATCGGATCACGATGCGCGGCAGGCCGTCCTCGCGCTCCAGCCGGACCAGCCAGTCGGCCAGCAGCACGATGTCGAGGATATAGCGGCCCGGCTTGTGCGGAATGAGATCGCGCCAGGACATCTGAGCCGCAGTCGTCTGCACCGGCGTCGCCAGAGGCGCGGTCATGATGCGAAAATCCTCGGCGTCGTCGAAATTGGTCAGGATCAGCAGCTGATCCCTCCCGTCCGGTAGCGGGCGATGCTCGATCTCATATTGCACGCCTTCCTGGCGCGTGGCGACCAGATGCACGTGGCTGTCGGCATCGTCGAGATAGATCACCCGCACTTCCGAGGTTTCATGGTCATGGATGTCGATGATCGCCAGGCGGCGCGACTGGGTCTGCGACAGGCCGACGAACATGCCGGCGTCGGCCTCTTCATAGATCAGGCGGTCGGCACTGGCCGGAGTTCCCAGAAGATGCAGCCATACACTGGAGGCGCGATGGTTCTCGTCCAGCCTTACATAGTAGAAACCCGAACCGTCCGAGAGCCAGACGGCCCCACCTTCCGTATCGGAAATGGTATCGTCCAGCATTACGCCTTTCGAGGTATCGAGCAGGCGTGTCGTATGGAACTCCGAGCCGTTCTCGTCGCAGCTCCAGGCGATCAGTCGATGGTCGGGCGAGGGGGCAAAGCCGCCAAAGGCGAAGAAGCTCTTGCCCTTTGCCAGGGCGTCGCCGTCCAGAAGCAGCGCTTCCTCGCCGCCGTCTCGCGGGCGCCGGCAGAACAGACGGTGCTGCCCGCCCTGTCGGAAACGCGAATAGTACTCGAACGGCCCGTCCGGTGAAGGCACCGAGGAATCGTCAGCCTTGATTCTCCCTTTGAGCTCTTCGAACAGCACCGCCCGCAATTGCTCGCCACCAGCGAGCTGGGCGTCGGCGTAGCGATTTTCCTGCTCGAGATGGGCCCTGATGTCGGCAGGCAACGCCGAGCCGTCGCGCAGCACCTCCTGCCAATTGTCTGCCCGCAGCCAGGCATAGTCATCCTGTAACGAAATACCATGGACGACGCGTTTGACTGGCCGCTTTTCGGCGATAGGCGGCAGAATCGAAGGTGTAGTCACCGTGTCATGCCTTCTGGTCGGGTGTGAACTTCATGGCATGGCCATTGATGCAATAGCGCAGGCCCGTGGGAGGCGGGCCGTCCGGGAAGACATGGCCGAGATGGGCATCGCAGGCGGCACAGCGGATCTCGATACGGCGCATGCCGTAGGACCGGTCCTCCAACTCGACTACGGCATCCGCGCGCACGGGCTCGAAATAGCTTGGCCAACCACAACCCGAATCGAACTTCGTGTCGGACCGGAACAATTCCTCACCGCAACAGACGCAGGAATAGGTGCCCTTTTCTTTGGAGTTCCAGAACGGTCCGGTAAAAGCGCGTTCCGTGCCGCGTTCGCGGGTAATGTGGTATTGTTCTGGAGAGAGAAGCGTCCGCCATTCCGCCTCTGTTTTGTTAACTTTCTTGTTTGGCACAATTGTCTCCCAATATTTTGCCGCAAAGGGATGCTATCGAAACGATAGACATACTTTGCGACTGATTCGACGAGCCGAGCGTTTGAAGACTATTCAGTTCGTCGTAAATAGGGGGTGGGGCGACAGTTCGCAATTCAGTGTCGTGTTGAATTCCGCGGCGAGCTTGCAAATTTGCATTTGCTGTTTGTCGGGGGTGCCAATTGTCGCAAGGGAAGTCGGCCCACTTCTAGACCTTTCTCAGGGGCGCCGGATCGGTGGCCGCCGCAGCAATGCTGCGTAATGGCCTGATCATGCGTGCCTTTCTACAATTGCAGTCTGTGGTCATGCCTGAGGTGACCTATCCGCTCGTCAGTGCAGATCAGATAGTCCGATCGGGTGTTGCAGTACCCATTTGTGATAGGGGCGCGTCTTACGTAGGCGGTTGCATGTTTTCACGGCAATAATCAAATGCGGCATAGTGCAAAATTCATGCTTGTCTTGCAAAAGATCTTGATTGATAAGATTTGAGAGTTTACATCAGTGCGCAATTCGAAATTCGCGATTCCAATGTTGCGAAGCGGATGTATGGCCTGCACTGCTGTTAATGAATGGCGCGGCAGTGTAGCCGGTGGTGAACATTTAGTTAAATCAGACCAAAAAAAGAAAGTCGATTTACCATGAGCGACGGATCCAACAACACCAACTTCATCGAGCTTGCGGCGGACATCGTCTCGGCCTATGTCAGCAACAATTCGGTTGCTGCGTCGGACCTGCCCGGCTTGATCAATGAGGTCCATGGTGCTCTTCAGCGCATCACCAGCGGCGTACAGGAAGTGCCGGCCGAAGCTCCCAAGCCGGCGGTTCCGATCAAGAAGTCGGTGACGGCTGACTACATCATCTGCCTCGAGGACGGTAAGAAGTTCAAGTCCCTGAAGCGTCATCTGCGCACGCAATACAATATCTCGCCGGAGGAATACCGCGAGAAGTGGGCTCTGCCGGCCGATTATCCGATGGTCGCCCCCAACTATGCTCAGGCCCGTTCCAACCTGGCCAAGCAGATGGGCCTCGGCCAGCAGCGCCGCCGCAAGGGTCGGTAATTTCGCCACGGCGATGCCGGAACGACAACAAGAGCCGGATGCCGCGCATCCGGCTCTTGTTGTTTGAAGTATCCAGGATGTGTCGCCGGTTAAGCTTGGAGCAGGATGTTCGCGGCAGGAACGTCAGGTGGTGACCAGGACCTGGCGGGCATCGCTGCGAATGCGCTCGACGAAAGATTTCAGCCCGTTGGAACGCTGCGGCGTGAGATGTTCCTCGAGCTGCAGGTTGCGGAAGACATCGAGCGCGTCGATGGCCAGAATCTCCGAGGCGGTATGGCCGGAATAGACGGCGACCAGGATCGCCAGGAGGCCGCGCACGATGAATGCGTCGCTGTCGCACTGAAAACTGGCGTGCCCTTCTTTCCAATGGGTCACGAGCCAGACTTGGCTGACGCAGCCCTGCACCTTGTTGGCCGTCGTCCGCGCCTCGTCGGGCAGCGGCTCGAGCGTCTTGCCGAGCTCGATCAGGTACCGATAGCGGTCTTCCCAATCGTCCAGGATCTCGAAATTCTCGATGATGGCGGCGATGTCTTGCGTGCTCATCCCTCTCATATAGGGGAGATGCCGGCGAAGACAAAGCCTTCTCAGGGAATGACCGGGCGTGGCGGCGGCAGCGCGGTGAAACGCTGGGTCGCAGGTGCTGGAGCGGCGGCGCCGTCATTCGGGCCGGCCAGCAGGCCGGTGAGCTGCCTTGCGCCGGCCAGGCCGGCCGCGCATTGCTGGGGACTTGCGGCACAATAGGACAAGGCGGCGCCGACGGCCCTGTCGGCCAAGGCGCCCGCCGACAGACCTGCCGAGGCCTGTTTGTCGTGCTGGGCCGGCGGCGCCGGCAGCAGCAGGGCGACCACGGCAAGCCAGAACATCATGCGCAGGATGAAGAACACGTCATCGGCTCCCGATCGATGGCTAATTCTAGCATGGGCACCAGCGACAGGAGCGTGACGGACCGCACAGCAGGCGGCAAAGTGAAGGGATGGTTAACGCCTGAGCGGGTCTTGGTGAGGAATTGTTCACCATGTTTGGCACTTGCCCCGCCAAGAGGCCTTTCCGGGCGCAGGAACGGCCTGCCAAGCCCATTCTCTTAGGGTTCGTTTAAAGGACGCCCTGCCATGGTCGACGGGTCATGTAGGGAGCGCGGCCGCAGGGCCGTGCCGGGGCGTTGCGTCAGTTTGATTGGTTCATATCCGCCAAGGCATCCGTCGACCGCTTGGTCCACGGGTCGGCGAAACACGATCCCTTGACAGCGGCCCGCCATGGTGCCTTCGTCGCCATGCTGCTCGGCGCGGCGCTGTTCGGCCTGACGCTGGTGCCGCCTTTCCTGGCTTTCTCAGGAGGACCGAGCCTCGGTGTCGGCGGTGTCATGGTTCTGGTCGCCGCCCTGCTCGCCATCGTCTGGCGCCTGTCCGTCACCGGTCGTCTCGACGTTGCGGCTCTGCTGACTGTCCTTGCCGTATGCGGTTTCGCCGGCATTGTCGCCCGCCACAGCGGAGGACACAGCGCCAGCGCCTATGCGCTTCTCGCCGTCGCGCCTGCCCTCGCCCTGCTGACGGGCGCACGCAACATCGTGATCCGCGCCATCGTGCTGGCCGGTGTTACCGCCATGGCGATCGCCCTGGCCGGAACGAAAATGGCGCCGCCCCCCAGCCTTGGCGCGCGCTTCCTGGACGGACTGGGCGTGGTGCTCGCCCTCGCGGCGGTCGGCGGCATCGTGCTGATGGAATTGCGGCTGCGGCGCTACGACCGTCAGCTCGTCAAGTCTGGCGAAGCTCGTTATACCCTGCTGGCGGAGAACATCAGCGACCTCGTGACCCGGCACGGCAAGCGCGGCCAGGTCGTCTACGCTTCGCCCGCCTCCCAGGCCCTGTTCGGCGCCGAACCCTCCGAGCTGCTCGGCCAGGGCCTGTTCGATTATGTGCATATCGCCGACCGGCCTGCTTATCTCTCCGCCCTCTCCAGCGCCGAGATGGATGGCCTTGCCTCGACGGTGGAATTCCGGCTGCGCCGCAAGGGGGAGGGGGCTCCCGTCTTCCTGTGGGTGGAAATGCGCTGCCGGCCGCTGGGCGAGGACGAGGATCGCCAGACTGTCGCCGTCATGCAGGACATCACCGATCGCAAGGCCTATGAGCACCAGCTCATCGACGCCAAGATCGAGGCCGAGAAGGCCAATGCCGCCAAGAGCCGCTTCCTGGCCACGATGAGCCATGAGTTGCGCACGCCCCTCAATGCCATCATCGGTTTTTCGGAGCTGATGCTGAACGAGGAAATGATGAAGCTGTCGGCGGAGCGGCGGCATGAATATGCCGGCCTGATCCATGACAGCGGCCATCATCTCCTGTCGATGGTCAACGGCATCCTCGACATGTCGAAGATCGAGAGCGGCAGCTTCGAGCTGGTGCCCGAATCCTTCCAGCTCCGCGATCTCATCGAGAATTGCCGCAATATTCTGCTGCTTAAGGCGCAGGAGCTCGGCATCTCCCTGGAGACCGCCATCGCACCCGACATGCCACCGATCATCGCGGACAAGCGCGCCTGCCGCCAGATCTATCTCAACCTGATGTCCAACGCGCTCAAATTCACCAAGCGCGGCGGCCATGTCACCATCGGCGCGCGCCAGGAGAAATATGGCGTCGCCCTCTTCGTCGCCGATGACGGCGTGGGCGTGGCGCGCGAAGACGTGCCGCGCCTCGGCGAAGCTTTCTTCCAGTCCACGGCCGGCAAGCCGTCCAAGGATTACGAACGAACTTATGAGGGGACGGGCCTCGGCCTCTCCGTCGTCAAGGGCCTTGCCCAGCTCCATGGCGGGCGCATGGAGGTCGACAGTCTGATCGGTCACGGCACCACCGTGACGGTGCAGCTGCCCTCCGATTGCGAGAGCGAAGCCTCGCGCCGGGCCTTTGCCAGCGGTGCCACCATTGAAACGCTGCCGGTACGGCCGGCGGTCCAAGATCATTTCATCGAAGAAGAATTGGGGAAGAAGCGTGCGTGAAGCGTTAGCCCGTTCCGATCGCGATTTTCTGCTGTCGGATAAGGTCGAAGAGGCCCCCTCGCGTTATGTCGGTATCGTCAGGGTGATCCTGCAGCGGCCTGCCGAAGTCGCGGGACTGGCGGTCATGGGCGGCCTGAGCCTTGCGATCCTGGTCAATGCCCTGGTTCTGCAGAACGGCACGCATACCTCCCCCTTCATCGCCCAGCGCGGTTCGGCTTCCTCGGCTCCTGCCGTTTCGGCGGCGCCTGGGGCGGACGTGCGCGGGGCCGGCGATAGCCCGTCCCAGGATGCGGTTGCCGTGCTGCGCGACGTTCAGCTCGCCTTGGCCGAGCGCGGGCTTTATGACGGCCTGGCCGACGGTGTCCTCGGGCCCAAGACCACCGCGGCGATCCGCTCCTTCCAGCAGCATAATGGCATGCCGGTCGACGGCCAGCCCAGCGCGGCGCTGCTCACCAAGATCATCGCCAGTTCCAGTCCGCTGCTCACCACCGATCCCAATGCTGCCGAAGCGCCTCCGGCTCCCCCCGTCGACCAGATCGCCGCGCTGATCAATGGCGAGCAGCCGGCCCCGGCCGGCCCACAGCCCGACAAGCGCGTGCTCGGGGTCGAAAAAGCCCTGGCCAAACAGGGCTATGGTCCCTTGAAGGTCGACGGCTTCATGGCGAGCGACACGCGAAACGCCATCTCTCGCTTCGAGAAGGATCGCGGATTGCCGGTAACCGGTCAGATCTCGACGAGGCTGCTGCAGGAATTAGCCCGTTCCGGTACCAAGGTGGAATGAGCGCCCGGCTCAAATCCAGCCTGTTCGTGGCGGCCTATCTCCGCCGTGCCATGGCGGAAGGCGCCTTCGCCGCGCTGCGCCAGCGCGGCTCGGAGGAGGCCGGGGCCATTTTCGTCAAGATCGACCATCTCGACGGCACCGCCGCGCTATACGGCCCGGCGCCGCAATCGCTCATCACCGAGGATGACGGTGTGCGCCGTTTTGTCCGGATCACCCCGCCGGGCGCCACGCCGCTGGATGCGGAGACGCGGCTGCAGCGCGAATTCCGCTTCGATCCCGACCTTTGGGTTATCGAGGCGGAAGACCGTCAGGGCCGGCATTTTCTAGACCTCGCCGAGGAAAGCTGAACCGGGCATTGTTCGAATTGCCATTCGGCAATGTATCAAAACGTGATTCCGCAACGGGGGCCTTTGGGTGCATAGTCTGGCCCGGACGGGCGATGGTACCTTGCCGGGCGACCATACCCGAAAGACCTACGCCTATTTTGTTGGGCGCGTTTTGCCCCAAAAGGGCCAATTGGCCGTATTATCGCGGCCGGATGTGCAAAATCGCACACCGAAGTCACGCCGCAGCGACGGCGGCCGGCGTTTAGTGCGTATGTACACAGACTGTTAACTTTCCTTACCTGCTAATGACCGCAAAACGAACGGAGTTCCGATTTCTGGTGCAATCTGCTGATAGGTCCCGCCATGAGCATCGTCCTGCATTTTCCCAAAGAGCCCAAAGCCCCGCGCCCTCCGAGTGAACAGGAGGCCCGGGAGCATAGTGCAGAAATCCTGTTCTTCACCGGCGTGCGCATCGAGCGCCACGTGGAAGATGATCGTCAGTCGCCCCAGCCGCGTCGTGGCGCCGGTGGTGGCAAGCGCCATCGCAAGGCGTGAGTTTCAGCGACGAAATCGGCTGAGCCGAGGGCGTTCTCCTCGGACTTGCCATCGGTGATGCGTTGAGCATCACGCTCGAATTTTCAGGCCGCGACAGCCAGAGCCCCTGCCCGATATCGTCGGCGGCCGGCCATTAGCCCTTCCGGCCGGAGCCTGGACCGACGACACCTCCATGGCGCTTTGCTTGGCGGCGAGCCTTCAGCAGCATAAACAATTCGATCCCCGGGATTGCATGAACCGTTTCGTCAATGGCTGGCGATAGGGTGTCCGGGCGCGACCGGCGAGCGCTTCGGGATTGGGGTGACCGGGGGCGCGCTCGCGCTGTGACCTGTCCGGCAACGCCGCCATCCTGCGGGTGCTGGCCGACAGCCTCAGCGGCAGCTCGCTGGTTCCAGCCCTCGTTCCACATCGGCTTGCTGCGTCGGCTCAGGCACGAGCGCGCGCACCACGATCAGGCCCGTCGGCTCGGGGGCCTGGAGACGCAGGGCGACCGGCAGGTCCGGACCTTGCTTGGCCCTGATCTCGGCAAGTTGCGCCAGTGTGAACAAGGTCATGTCCAGAGCGCCGCTCGCGCCCGCCCGATCGGTCAACGTGTAGAAATTGAGGCCTGCCGGCGTATAGAAGGACACTGAGAGAAAGCCGGCATTCAGCGGCACATGCACATGGACCGGCCCACCGGCCAGGTCGTAACGGCAGAAGGCCGTGACGATGGCCGGGTCGGGCAAGGGCAGAGGGGTCTTGTCGGCGGTCAGAATGACGAAACGCCCGAGCGGGGCGATGGCGCTCGCACGCTGGAAGCCGGTCTGCCCGCTGAGGCGGGGCAGGGCGACGATCGTGGTCAGATGCACCACAAGGCCGACGAGCAGACCCGCAAGCGTCCATAACAGCCAGCGGATCACGGTGCGCCTCCAGCCGTGCAGTCCAGCCGTTCGACCGCGGGGACGGCGATGGTCCGGCCGGCGCCGAATTCCGTGGCGAGGCCCGTCGAGACAGGGCTGTCATAAAGGCGCAGGACCAGGCTCATCGGTCCAGGGGTACTCGGCAGCCAATTGCCGGGCTGACTGTCGGGCGCCACGGTGACGCTTACCCGGCCTTCCCAGCCCCTCAGAACGGAGGAACTGGTGAAGCCGGCCCGGTTGCTGGGATTGCTTACCAGCCGGTCGGCTCGATCATAGAGGGTAAGAGTCCACCAGCGCGCTTGGGGCAGCATGGCCGAAAGGCGATAGCGGCAGGCGCCATCGAGGGCTCGGCCGGTCGAATCTTTCCGGGCGGTGAAGGCAAGGCCCTCGCCGGGGCCGAGAGGCAGGTCGCCGCTACGGGCGATCCGGGCGAGGCTGTAGCGATCGGCTCCGAGAGGATCTGCAAGGGGCCAAGCCGTCCAGGGCCCGAAGCGCAGGGCGCCCAGCTGAAAATCGGACCCTGTCGCCCACCAGGTGACACCGAGCCCCAGCGCGCCCCCGAGGCCTAGGGCATAGACCAGCCCCACGATCGAGGAGAAGCCTTTCATTCGATCGCCGACACCGGCGCGAGGTGGCGCATCTGGGCCGCCTGCTTGGCAGGGGGGCGATCGGCCTGCTCGATCAAGGTGGCGACATCCCGCAGGATCTGCGTGGCGTTGCGGGTGAGGACAGGCGGCGCCGCAGGAGCCGGCTGGGCCGGGTCCGCGACACCGGGCTCCGGCGGTTCCGCCTTGCCGGGCTGTTGCTGTCCCGGCGGGAAGGGGGCAACCCCGGGGATCGGCCGGATCTCCACGCCCTGATGAGCGACGGCCATCACCTGCTGCCAGGTCATGGCCGGAAGCGAACCGCCGGTCATCTCCTCGGTGGGCTGGAAATTGTCATTGCCGTACCAGACACCGCCGACAAAGTTGCCGGTGAAGCCCATGAACCAGGCGTCGCGATAGGAATTGGTGGTGCCCGTCTTGCCGGCCACCTTGATGCCGGGCAATTGGGCCCGCTTGGCCGTGCCGTTTTCGACGACGCTGTTGAGCATGCCGTTCATGTCGGCGATGACCTTGGGGTCGATGACGACCGGATCCTCGCGGGCGGGATCGAATTTCCGGAGAAGGTCGCCCTTGGCATTGCGGATCTCCAGCGCCGCATGAGGAGGCGCCTTGTGCCCGCCGGACGAGAAGACGCCATAGGCGCCGGTCATCTCCAGGAGATTGACGGCCTCCACTCCGATCGGCAAGGCCCAGGACTCCTTGAGATCCGTCTCGATGCCCATGGTTTTGGCCGTCTCGATGATCATGCGCCGGCCATCGGCGGCGCTCTTGCTGAGGGCCAGGGAAATCTTGACCGGGATGACGTTGACCGAGCGGGTGATGGCCTGTGTCAATGTGATCGGGCCGGAGAATTTGTGACCGAAATTCTGGGGGCACCAGTTTCGGATGCAGACCGGCGAATCCACCACGATGGATTTGGGCGTGAAGCCGTTCATCAGGGCGGTGGCATAGACGAAGGGCTTGAAGGAGGAGCCGGGTTGGCGCAGGGCGTCCGTGGCCCGGTTGAACTGGCTCTGGCTGTAGTCGCGCCCGCCTACCATGGCGCGCACCGCTCCGTCCGGCTCCATGATCACGATGGCGCCCTGATGCACGTTATAGTCTTTGCCGTATTGGCGCAGATTCGATTCCAGGACGATTTCCGCGCTCGCCTGGATGACGGGATCCAGCGCCGTGCGCACCACGAACACGGATTCGTTGCCCAGGACGCCGTCATCGGCGAGATCGGCGATCTCGCCATAGGCCCAATCGAGATAGTAGTCGGGCGCCTTCTCGCGGGCCCGGTCGACCGGCGTGGCCGGGTTGCGGCGGGCACCGGAAACCTGGCCCTCGGTCATGAAGCCGGCGTCGACCAGATTGCTGAGAACCTGATTGGCGCGCCCGCGCGCTGCCGCGAGGTTGTTGGTTGGCGCGTATTTGGTCGGCGCCTTGAACAGGCCGGCCAGCATGGCGGCTTCCGCAAGGGAAACGTCGCGCACCGATTTGCCGAAATAATATTGCGCGGCCGCCTCGATGCCGAACGCGCCCCCGCCCATATAGGCGCGGTCGAGATAGAGCTTGAGAATCTCGTCCTTGCTCAAATGCCCCTCGAGCCAGAGCGCCAGATAGGCTTCGCGGATCTTGCGTTCGAGCGTGCGCTGGTTGGAGAGGAAGAGATTCTTGGCAAGCTGCTGGGTGATCGAGGAGCCCCCCTGTACCACGCCGCTCGCCTGGCTGTTGACGGTGAGGGCGCGCAGGGTGCCGATGACATCGATGCCGAAATGATCGTAAAAGCGCCGGTCCTCGGTGGCGAGCACGGCCTTGATGACGTAATCGGGCATGTCGGCCAGCGCCACGCTGTCATTGCTGCGGATGCCGCGTTGGCCGACGAAATTGCCATAGCGATCTTCGAAGGTGACGGCGATGTCGGCGCGGCGCAGCCAGTCGTCGCCGATCTGGCGGATCGCGGGCTGCATCAGCATCAGGCCGAAGATCATACCGGCCGTGCCCAGCGTCAGTCCCTCGCAGCCGACTTCTACCAGCAGCCGGCGCCAGCCCGAGACCTGAAATCTGTTCGAGATGTCGGAGCCGCGCTCGATTCCGGCCCGTACCTTCTGCCACGACGCGTAGACGGCGTTGTCGAGCCACGAGTCCAGCCGAAGGGCGGCGCGGCTCAGGCGCTTTCGAAAGGACGGCTCTGGCTTGCGTTCAGGCACGATGAAACCAACCGATACGCGAAAGACGTCAGTACGGTCAGTCTAACCCCCGGTTGCCGATCCTGAAAGACCTGCAATTTCCCCCTCATGATTTTCCATCCGCATGGCAAACAACATTGCTTCCGGAATTAATTTCTCGTCCCTGTCGGATCCGGTCGTGCTGCATCGTCCTTGGGGCAGGTCCACGAAACGTGCCCCATGAGGAGGAAGAGACCATGGCTGAAATCGTCCCACACGGCATGAACGTCCTGTCGCCGCACCTGATCTGCGACGGCGCCGCCGCCGCCATCGAATTCTACAAGAAGGCTTTTGGCGCCGAAGAGATGATCCGCCTGCCCGGACCCGACGGCAAGCTGATGCATGCCTCGATCAAGGTCTGCGGCAGTTCGGTCATGCTGGTCGACGCGAACAAGCAATGGGGCCTGCTATCGCCCAAGATGCTCAACGGCACCCCCGTGACCATCCATCTCTTCGTCGCCGATGTCGATGCGTTCGTCGCCCGCGCGGTCGACGCGGGAGCCGAGGTGGCGATGCCGGTGCAGGACATGTTCTGGGGCGACCGCTACGGCGTGATCAAGGATCCCTTCGGGCATCATTGGTCGATCGCAACCCATCAGCGCGATCTCACCGTCGAGGAAATCCAGGAAGGCATGCGCAAGATGGGCGGCTGAAGGGCCTGGCTCCGGCGGCGCAGGCCTTCACGAAGGGTGACTCGGGCCGGCTGTTCCGCTATTGCAACGGCGATGGAACAGCCCTCGAAGCCCTTCTGGAAAACCAAGCCGCTGGAGGCACTCTCGCCGGAGGAGTGGGAGAGCCTTTGCGACGGGTGCGGGCGCTGCTGTCTGGTCAAGTTGGAGGAAGAGGAAACCGGCGATACCTATTTTACCGATGTCGCCTGTTTCATGCTCGAATGCCACAGCTGCCAATGCTCCGACTACGAGCATCGCAAGCGTCATGTTCCCGATTGCGTCACGCTGACGCCCGAACTGGTGCGCACCATCGATTGGCTGCCGCCGACCTGTGCCTATCGCTTGGTCGCTGACGGCGAGGATCTCTATTGGTGGCATCCTTTGGTTTCGGGCGACCCCGATACCGTGCACCAGGCCAAGGTCTCGGTTCGCGGCAAGGTCAAGGCTGACGACAAACAGGTGGGCGAGGGCGAGTGGGAAGAGCATGTGGTGCGCTGGCCCGCGCGCGTCCCCAAGGCGGCCCGCAGACGCTGAAGCCGGTATAGTCGCCGACGTCGCGCTGCCGAGCCTGAAAGTGGGGTGAGCCAGCGCCGATCACTTGCGGCGCGGCAGGCTGACCCATTGCCGAACATCGCTGTGAAGACATTCCGGGAATTGCCCTACTCGGGCAGCATTCCAGCAACACAGCGCGATTATCTTCACGTCACTCGAAAGGAGTTGTGGGATGGAAACGCTTGTCGACATCGGCTCTGCTGCCGTGCTCATGATCCTGGCGGGCATGATCTTGCATGTTGCCCTGTCCATGCCGGTTTGAGGCTGCACAAATACTAAGTTTACTCTTTGGTAAACATGTTTTGCGGCGAGAAGGCGCCTGTGCGTTTTCGCACAGAATGGATGCGTGCCTCTGTTCGAAATAGAACGTGTTGAACATCAGATTCGGGGGAAGATTGATGACACGCGCGCAACTGGTTCTCGATCGTCCCGAGCGGCTGGCTGGCTTCGGCCGGGTGAATCCCTCGGCGGCTGGCCGGCATCTCAGTTTTGCGATCTCGACTCTCTCCTTCGTCGTGATCGCCTCCTCGGCCTTGTTTCTCGCCTCGTTCTTCTAAAGCGTTTTGCGATTTGGCAGAATTGCCAGGAAGCGCAAAGACGCGTCGAACCAAAAAGTTGGAGCAAACAGGCCTTTCGGTCTAAACGGGCTTTGCTCGGGAGAGTGCAATTTCTCCGAAGGCGTTTTCTTGATCGAAGAGGTATCAACTTTTCCGGAAAACGCTCCAAGCATCGCGGCGCGTTTTCTCTTTGGATGCCGAGAGCCGCCTGATTCTACTGAAAGCGCACGGGCGAGCCGGCCCTGTCGGCCATGGTCTCGATGAAGGAGCGATAGGCCGAGACTGCTGTGACGGCGGTGATCGTGCCGCAATCGCGCCCCTTGCCGCCCATCACGGCCGAGATCACCCCGACCAGCACATAGTTTCCGCCCTGGCGCTGGAACACCGGTCCGCCCGAATCCCCCCGGCAGATGCCATTGTTGTTGATGGTGCGGCGGGTCGCCTTGTGGTCGATCAGAAAGAGCTGGTGGGATTTGCTGTCGATCTGGTCCAGCATGTCGAAGCGCCGTTCGCGCAGCTTGCCGGCGCTGCTGACGACGCGATCGCGGCTCATGCCGAAACCAGCAACCTGCACGTCGACGAAGCTGCCGTCATCGGCGATGCGCGAGGCCAGCGGCACCGGCACCAGCCAATCCGGAAATTCGTGCTCCACCCGGATCAGGGCGATGTCGTTGATCGCCGCCGAGGTGCCGAGCGCCGTCACATCGAATTGGGGATGGATCGCCACCTGCGTTGCCTCGGCAAAGCGGAAGCGGAACTGGGTGTCGAGGGCTCGGATGCGATAGTCGCCATGGCCGCTCAGGAAGCAGTGGGCGGCCGTGAGCACCAGCTTGCGGGAAATTACCGTGCCGCTGCATTTGGTACCGCTCGGCCCCGTGATCTGCACGACATGGCTGCGGACGCCGGTGGGATCGGTGACATCGCGGCCGCCCTTGATCGCCAAGGCTGGCATGGTGAGGGCCACGAAGGACATGACAGCAACGGCGAGGCGGATTTTCATCATGGCTAAGCTGTAGAGCATTTCCAACCAAAACCAAATTGTTGCACGCCCTCGCCGATTCTCGGGCTTCATTGCAGGAATTTGCCGGGTTTCGAGTTTTCCAGGTCACGGCAAGGACGCGCCCATCCGTGCCGCATTGCTGCGAATCCAGGGCAGGGCGGTGCCGAGCAGGGCGACGCCCGTCATGCCGCCGCAGCCTCGCCCGCTATTGGCTCCTACGGCCGAGGCCAGCACACCCACAAGCATGCCCTCGCGCAGCACCGGACCACCCGAATCGCCCTGGCAGGCGCCGCCGACGCCGCTGCTCTCGCGCAGGCGCAATTGCACCTTCGAGATGGGTGGGGCTCCCTCCAGCGCGATCTCGCGGAGGACGCCGCCGCTCTTGCCGGCGTTCTGGGCGGTCAGGCCGAAACCGGCGACGCGGTAAACTCCTCCCGCAATCCCTGCTTCGGCGACAAGGGGAAGGGGAGCGTAGCCGGCCAGCGGCGCATCGAGCTTCACCAGAGCAAGGTCGATGGTGAAATGCCGCCTGTCATAGGCCTTGGCATCGAATTGAGGGTGGATCGCCACGCTGCCGAGCTGCGACAGCACCGGCTTGCCGGCCTGATACGTCAGCAGGCGGTAATTGGCTCCCTTGCGTACGCAATGGCCCGCCGTCAGCAGAAGGTCGGAGGCGATGACGCTGGCCGAGCAGAAACTGCCGCGATCGGAGACGATCATCACGACATGGCGGGCCATATCGGCGGCTGCCGGCGCGCCGCCGACGATGGCACGGGCCGGTTGCGCGGATAAGAGAGCCATGGCCAGTGCGAAAAGGCCGGCGACGAACGAGCGCAAGGCCCGGCGCGACGTCGGTGTCAGCATGAGCGACCGGTCGGACGCATGCGCGAGCCAGCCGCGGTCTGCCACATTGATGTGGCGCTTCTTCTGGCGAAAGGCGGGATTGAGCATTACGTTCATGCCGTGTTCAGTGGCTCTGCAGAATGATGATGGGCCGAATCGAGGGGAATTGCGGCGAAATCTAGAGCAAGGCGCGTCGGGCGGAAATGCTGCCTTGTTCCAACACCTTGTTTCGGCGCGTTTTTGGATTTTTGCAGGAGGCGAGCTATCGCAGAACGCTATAGCAAAAGGATGAGAATGGGGCGGATATCCTCCTTGGCCATGGCCGTTGCTCTGGGACTTGGGTGGTTTGGCGCAGTGCAGCCGGCTATGGCTGCCTGCGTCAGCCTCAGCGAGGCGCGCCCGCTTGTGAAGGCTGGTACCATAGTGCCTCTTATTTCAGCATTGGGAGCGGCGCGACGTGCTGTAAAGGGAGAGATGATTGACGGGAATTTGTGTGGAGATCCGGGCAATTACCGCTATGTCGTCACATTTCTGGGGACCGATGGGCGGGTGATAAGAGCGACGATCAACGCCAAGACCGGCGAAGTCGTTGGTGTGAAGTAAAGGAATACCGATGCGACTTCTCGTGGTCGAGGACGATCAGGATCTCAACCGCCAACTCGTCAAGGCGCTTGAGGAGGCCGGCTACGCCGTTGACCGGGCTTTCGACGGTGAGGAAGGCCACTTTCTCGGCGATACCGAGCCCTATGATGCCGTGGTGCTCGATGTGGGCCTGCCCAAGCTTGACGGTATCACCGTTCTCGATCGCTGGCGCCGTTCCGGCAAGGTGATGCCGGTGCTGATCCTCACCGCCCGGGACCGCTGGTCCGACAAGGTGATGGGCTTCGATTCGGGCGCGGACGACTACGTGGCCAAGCCCTTCCACATGGAGGAAGTGCTGGCCCGCCTGCGCGCTCTGATCCGTCGCACCACCGGCCATGCCACCAACGAACTCGTCTGCGGCCCCGTTCGCCTCGACGCCCGTGCCGGCCGCGTGGTGGTCGATGGCAATCCGATCAAGCTCACCTCGCATGAATATCGGCTGCTGGCCTATCTGATGCACTATACCGGACGCGTCGTGTCGCGCACCGAACTGGTCGAACATCTCTACGACCAGGATTTCGATCGTGATTCAAACACGATCGAGGTGTTCGTCGGTCGCCTGCGCAAGAAATTGGGTGTGGACGTGATCCAGACCGTGCGCGGCATGGGCTATATCCTCACGCCGCCGGACTCCATGCGCGTATGACCACGCGTTCGCTGGCCTTCCGCCTCTTCGTCGCCGCCGCGGCCTGGGTGGTGGTGGTGCTGGTGGTGGCGGGCGTGGTGCTTTCGTCCGTCTACCAGCATGCGACCGAACGCTCCTTCGACGAACGCCTCCACGTCTATCTCAAGACCCTGGTGGCCGATATCGCCGGCGCGGATGTGGGGGATCGCACGGCGCCCGGCGCCATGGGCGAGCCGCGGTTCGAGCTGCCGCTGTCAGGCTGGTACTGGCAGATCAGTCGCCTCGACAAGCCGGCGTCCAACGGGTCCAAATCCCTGTTCGAGGCCACCCTGCCGAGCCTCGAAGACCAGAGCACGCCCGGCGAGCCCAGCGGCGTACGCGAGGGCTATATCAAGGGCCCGGACGATCGCCGGCTGCGTGCGGTCGAGCGCCTGATCGATCTCGGGGAGGACGGGCGCTACAGGGTGACCCTGGCGGGCCCCGCCGACGAGATCGACAGTGCTATTTCCGACTTTCAATATTCGCTGCTGTGGACCTTTACCGCTCTTGGCGTCGGGCTGCTCGCCGCCATCCTGCTGCAGGTGCGCTTCGGCCTCAGGCCGCTTTCGCGCATCAGCGGCGCGCTGGCCCGCATGCGTACCGGCGAGGCAGCCAAGCTGCCGCCCGACCTGCCGGACGAGATCGTGCCTCTCGCGCGCGAGCTGGATGCGCTGGTCGATGCCAACAGGGAGGTGGTCGAGCGCGCCCGCACCCATGTCGGCAACCTCGCCCATGCCCTGAAGACGCCGCTGTCGGTCATCGCCAACGAGGCGGGCACGGCGCCGGCGAACCCCTTGGCCGAACAGGTGAGCCGGCAGGTCGCCGTGATGCGCAAGCAGATCGATCATCACCTCCAGCGTGCGCGCATCGCCGCCGCCGTCAGCGTGGTCGGAACGGTGACCGAGATCGTGCCGGTGATCGAAGGACTGGTGCGGGCCATGGAGAAGATCCATGCCGCCAAGCGCCTGAAGATCAAGGTGCAGCTCGATCCCGCGCTACGCTTTCGCGGTGAAAAGCAGGATATCGAGGAGATGACGGGTAATCTCATCGACAATGCCTGCAAATGGGCGATCGGCGAGGTGATGATCAAGGCCGAAGTGTTTCATCTCGACGGCGTCCTGTTCGCCCGCATCATCATCGACGATGACGGCCCGGGCCTGTCACCCGAGAAGCGTGCCGAGGCGGTGCAGCGTGGCAAGCGGCTCGACGAAACCAAGCCCGGCACCGGCCTCGGCCTTGCCATCGTACAGGATCTCGTCTCGCTCTATGGCGGTCGCTTCAGTCTCGACGAGGCGCCGATCGGCGGTCTGCGGGCCATTCTCGATATTCCCGCTCTGCAGGGGGCCACGCCTTCCTCGCGTGCCCGGCCCCCCTCGCGGAGCGGAGAAGGGGCGACGGTATAGACGCCCGGCGATTCAAAGCCGGGCATCGAGGCGGGATCACTTTCTCGTAACGCGTGGAACAGCAGTGCCTTGCGACACCGTGAGACGGTTGGCGCGCGGCATTTTTGCGTGTAAGGCTGCCCGCGGCACCCGCTCAAAGCGTTTTGCGATTTGACGGGAGCATCTAGAATCGCAAAGACGCTCAGGCCAATCGGTTGGATCGGCCTGAAACAGGGAGTTGGAGCAAACAGGCGTTCGTTCATGAATGCTTCTTGCTTTGGGTCAGGGGTCCTATGACAAAATCGATCGTCAAGCTGTTCGGCCTGGCTGTGGTGGCGTTGCCGCTGGCAGGATGCGGACTTACCGGCTCGACCACCCAGCCGACTGTTGCTGCCGCGCCGCCCACGCCGGCCACCAGCAATTCGCCGATCCTCGACGGCCTCGATCCGGCCGATCGTGCCCGGGCCGAGCAGGCTCGCCGCACGGCCCTGGACGGCAAGGCCAAGGTCAGCGTCGATTGGAAGAGCGACAGCAACGCCACCACTCACGGCAGCGTCGTCGCCGGCCCGCTGCAGAACCAGGGCGCGGCCCCGTGCCGGCAATATTCCCAGACCGTCTACAAGGACGGCGTGCCGGCCGTCGCCCGTTCGACGGCGTGCCGGCAGCCCGATGGCGTTTGGGTCAACAGCTGAGGCGTTTTGCGGCGGGGTGCGACGGCCAGAAATCGCGGTGACACGTCGAGACGACAAACCGGAGCAAAGAGGTGTTCGGTCATGAACCCACCGTGCTCCGGCGGGATTTGGGCGGACAGGGGCGCTGTCCGCGACAAATCGGTGACAATGCGTCGCTGCGCGCCTGAAACGCCCAAATTAGGCCTTATGGCCAGCGCAAGAGACCTCGAATGCTCCTTTGGATAGCCCTGGCCGCCATGACCGGCCTCGCAGCACTGGCATTGCTGTGGCCGCTGGCGCAGCGCGGCAGCGCCGCGACGCCGCAGGCATCCGATGTCGCCATCTACAAGGACCAACTGGCCGAGATCGATCGCGATCTGGAGCGCGGGCTGATCGCCAGGAGCGAGGCACAGGCCGCCCGCATCGAGGTCTCCCGCCGCCTCATCGAGGCCGATGAGGGAGAGAAGGCGGAGAAGGGCCGGCAACCGGCCGGGCAGGCCTCCATCGGGCGGCGCAGGCTTGCCGCGGCTATCGTCCTGGTCGCAGTTCCCCTGCTCAGCCTCGGGCTCTATGCCTATCTCGGCTCGCCCTCGAGCCCCGACCAGCCTCTGGCGGCCCGCCTGGACGGCAATATCGAGAACGCCTCCCTCGATGAATTGGTGGCTCGGGTGGAAGCCAAGCTGGCGGAGAATCCGGAAGATGGCCGCGGCTGGGACTTGATGGCCCAGATCTATCTGCGCCAGCAGCGTTTCGAGGATGCCAAGCAGGCCTATGCCAATGCGCTGCGGCTGCTGGGATCGACTGCCGAGCGCGAAGCCAATTTCGGCGTCGCCATCGTCGCCGCCGCCGACCGCATGGTGACGGCGGACGCCAAGGCCGCCTTCCAGCGGGCCCTCAAGCTCGATCCCAAGGAATTCCGCTCGGCCTATTTCCTCGGCCTCGCCAAGGAGCAGGACGGCGACAAGAAGGGCGCGGTCGAGGCCTGGCAGGCCCTGATCCCCGATAATCCGAATGCCGCGGACTTTCTGAGGCAGGAAATCGCCAGGGTCGGCGGGCAGCCGCAGGCAGCCCCCGATATGGCTGCGCGCGGCCCTTCGCAGGATGATGTCAAGGCCGCCCAGGCGATGACGCCGGAGGAGCGCGGCAAAATGATCCAGGGCATGGTGTCCGGGCTGTCCGAGCGGTTAAAATCACAAGGGGGCAGCCCCGAGGAATGGATGAAGCTGATCAAGGCCTATAGCGTGCTCGGACAGGCGGACAATGCCCGTACTGCCCTTGCCGATGCCCGCAAGGCCCTGGCCAATTCGCCCGACGCCATCAGGCAGATGGACGAGCTTTCGAAGGCACTGGGTTTATGACGCGCAAGGGCAGACGTCTGGCGATGATCGGCGCGGCCGGTATGGTCCTCGCGGTTGCGGTGGGCCTGGTGCTGTTCAGCCTGGGCGGCACCATGTCTTATTTCGCCGGCCCGAGCGACATCGTCGGCAAGCAGACCACGCCGGGCCAGCGCTGGCGGCTGGGCGGGCTGGTGGAGCAGGGCTCCCTGCAGCGTGGCAGCGCGTCCGAGATCTCCTTTACGGTGACCGACACCAACAAGTCGATCAAGGTCGTCTATTCGGGTATCGTGCCCGATCTCTTCCGCGAGGGGCAGGGCGTGGTGGCCGAGGGCGTGGTCGACAGCGCAGGCGTCTTCCAGGCCGATACGCTGCTGGCCAAGCATGACGAGAAATACATGCCCAAGGAAGTGGCGGACGCGCTGAAGGCGCAAGGCCATTGGGAAGAGGGCGGCGCCTACGGGAAGAAGCCATGATCGTCGAAGCCGGCCATTACGCACTCGTCCTCGCGCTGACGCTCGCCGTGATTCAGTCGGTGATTCCGCTGTGGGGCGCCCGCGCGGGCGATCTCGGCCTGATGCGCATCGGCACCAGTTCGGCCCTGTTCCAGCTTCTCTTCGTCGCCGTGGCGTTCGGCGTGTTGACCCATGCCTATATCAGCTCGGATTTCTCGCTCGCCAACGTGTTCGAGAATTCCCATTCGGCCAAGCCGCTGCTCTACAAGATCACCGGCGTGTGGGGAAACCATGAGGGCTCAATGCTGCTCTGGGTCCTCATCCTCGCCTTTTTCGGCGCATTGGTGGCGGCTTTCGGTCGAAACCTGCCGCCGACCATGAAGGCCACCGTGCTGGCGGTGCAGGCCTGGATCAGCACGGCCTTCCTGCTCTTCATCCTGCTGACCTCCAATCCCTTCAACCGCTTGGCGCCGGCGCCGATGCAGGGGCAGGATCTCAACCCGATCCTGCAGGATATCGGCCTCGCCATCCATCCGCCGCTGCTTTATCTCGGCTATGTCGGCTTCTCCATCGCCTTTGCCTTCGCCGCCGCGGCGCTGATCGAGGGGCGCATCGATGCCGCGTGGGCACGCTGGGTACGGCCCTGGATCCTGCTGGCCTGGATCTTCCTGACGCTGGGCATCGCCATGGGTTCCTACTGGGCCTATTACGAGCTGGGCTGGGGCGGCTGGTGGTTCTGGGATCCGGTCGAGAACGCCTCGCTGATGCCCTGGCTCGCCGGCACGGCCCTTCTCCACTCAGCCCTGGTGATGGAAAAGCGCAACGCCCTTAAGGTGTGGACGATCCTGCTGGCCATCCTCACCTTCTCGCTCTCCCTGCTCGGGACCTTCCTGGTGCGTTCGGGCGTGCTCACCTCCGTGCATGCTTTCGCCACCGATCCCCGGCGCGGCGTGTTCATGCTGGCGATCCTGGTGCTGTTCATCGGCGGCGGTCTCAGCCTGTTCGCCTGGCGGGCTTCCGCCTTGAAGCAGGGCGGCATCTTCGCGCCGATCTCGCGCGAGGGCGCGCTGATCCTCAACAATCTCCTGCTGACGGTGAGCTGCTTTGCCGTGTTCATCGGCACGCTCTACCCGCTGGCCCTGGAGGCACTGACGGGCGGCAAGGTGTCGGTCGGTCCGCCCTTCTTCGATCTCACCTTCGGGCCGCTGATGCTGGCGGTGCTGGTGGTGATGCCGTTCGGGCCGTTCCTGGCCTGGAAGCGCGGTGACCTGGCGGGCGCCATGCAGCGCCTGGGCGCTGCGATCGGCCTCGCCATCCTAGCCGCGCTGGTGACGTTGTGGCTCAAGCAGGGCGGGCCGGTGCTGGCGCCGATCGGTGCGGGCCTCGCCTTCTTCATCATGGCGGGGGCGGTGGTCGAGATCGCCGGGCGCATCAAGCTGTTCCGCGAGCCGCTGGGATCCAGCCTGCGCCGGGCGAAGGGCCTGCCGCGTTCGGCCTTTGGCACGGCCTTCGCCCATTTCGGCGTCGGCGTGACGTTGATGGGCATCGTCGCCGCCTCGGCCTGGCAGTCGGAAACCATCGTCGCGATGAAGCCGGGCGACACCGCCACCTTCGGGCGCTTCCAGGCCACCTATGTCGGCGCGGTGCCCAAGCGCGGCTCGAACTACACGGCCACAGAGGCGAAATTCGTGATCCGTCGCGACGGTGTCGAGATCGGCCGGATTTCGTCCTCCAAGCGCTTCTACCCGGCGCGCCAGATGCCGGTGACGGAAACGGGTATCAGCACCCATGGTTTCGACCAGATCTATATCGGTCTCGGCGACAATCTGCCTGACGGCGCCATTGCGGCGCGGCTCTACGACAAGCCTCTGATCACCTTGATCTGGCTCGGTTGCCTGATCATGGCGTTCGGCGGCCTGCTATCGCTGTCGGACCGCCGCTTGCGCGTCGGAGCACCCAAGCCGGCGCGCCGGCTTGGCCAGACCATGCAGCCGGCCGAGTAGGCCATGGTGAAACGCTTCCTCCTCGCCTGTCTTTTCGGCCTCATGGTGCTGCCGGCCCTGGCCGTGCAGCCGGACGAGGTTCTGCCCGACCCGGCCCTCGAGGCGCGTGCCCGCGCGCTGTCGGCACAGTTGCGCTGCATGGTCTGCCAGAATGAATCGATCGACGATTCGAACGCCTCGCTCGCCAAGGATCTGCGCATCCTCGTGCGCGAGCGCCTGAAGGCCGGCGACAGTGACGCTGAGGTCAAGGACTTCCTGGTTGCCCGCTATGGCGATTTCATCCTCTTGAAGCCACCTCTGGAATGGCGAACGCTCGCTCTGTGGTCGGGGCCACCGGCATTGTTGCTGCTGGGCGGTATCGCCATCTTCCTGTCGACGCGGCGTCGGCAGGCTGCCGCTCCCGCACCGCTCAGTTCGGATGAGCAGGCCAGGATCGACGATATTCTGGGGCGGGACGGCTGAGGCGTTTCGGATTCAGCGACGACAGCCGCTTGCCAAGGTATCGCCATGGCGTGGAACGAGCATCGAAACATGCTCCCATGCGGGAAAAGTGCGTCTTACTAAAGAGTAATCCGGCGGAAAAAGAGCCGTAATGTTGGTCAGGGCATTGTCACCGGCAACGGCGCTGAATGGGGGCGCTGAAGCAAAGGCGACCGGCCTTTCTCAAGGTAAGGCCGAGTCATTATGGAGCCTATCACGATGAATTCATCCGATCATGACATCAAGCCGAAGGCCGGCATTCTCGCCCGGCGCCGCACGCGCCTGCTGGCCGCCGTGTTCGGCCTCGGCGTCGCCGGCGCGGTTGCCGGCAACTTCGTGGTCATGCCATCCGTCACGCCGGCTTTCGCGCAGACGCAGAGCCAGGTCGCCCAACCGGGCTTTGCTGATATCGTGCAGAAGGTGCGGCCTGCCGTCGTTTCCATCAAGGTCAAGACCGAAACCAATGCCAGCGTTTCGGACGACGACAATGACGGGATGCCGGCCAATCCGTTCGAGTTCTTCTTCAATGGCCCTGGCGGCGGCAACATGCAGCCCGGCCGGCCTCGCAAGCAGTTCGGCATGGCGCTGGGCTCGGGCTTCTTCATCTCGGCTGACGGGTATGTCGTGACCAACAATCACGTCGTTGACCACGCCAAGGAAGTCGATGTCGTCACCGATGGCGGCAAGACCTATACGGCGAAGGTGATCGGCGTCGACCCGAAGACGGATCTGGCCCTGCTCAAGGTCCAGGACGATGCCGGCAAATTCCCCTTTGTCGAACTCGAAATGCAGAACGAGCCGCGCGTGGGTGATTGGGTCCTGGCGGTCGGCAATCCCTACGGCCTGGGCGGCACCGTGACCGCTGGCATCGTCTCGGCGCGTGGCCGCGATCTCAACAACTCGACCTATAACGACTTCCTGCAGATCGACGCTCCCGTCAATCGCGGCAATTCGGGCGGCCCGACCTTCGATCTCTCCGGCCGCGTGATTGGCGTGAACACGGCGATCTACTCGCCCTCCGGCGGTTCGATCGGCATCGGCTTTGCCATTCCGGCCGAGACCGTCTCGCGGGTGGTCTCGCAGCTCAAGGCGGATGGCCAGGTGACGCGTGGCTATATCGGCGTGCAGATCCAGCCGGTCACCCAGGATATCGCCGACTCGATCGGCCTGAAGAAGGCTTCGGGCGCCCTGATCGCCGACGTCACCAGGAACGGTCCTGCCGCCAAGGCCGGCCTGCAGTCGGGTGATGCCATCACGGCCGTCAACGGCAAGGAAGTCAGCGACTCCCGTGAGCTTGCCCGTGCCATCGCCGATGTGAAGCCAGGCGAGACCGCCGACCTGACCGTCTGGCGGGACGGCAAGGAGCAGAGCATCAAGGTGGAGACCAGCAAGCTGCCGGGCGACAAGCAACTTGCCGATGCGCGTTCACAGGGCGATGACGACACGGGCGGCAAGAGCTCGCTTGCGAATCTGGGCGTTGAGCTCGCGCCGGCCGCCGCCGTTGCTGGCGCCGGCAAGGCCGGTGTGGTCGTGACCGATGTCGATCCGGGTAGCCCTGCGGCCGAATCGCTGCGTCCGGGCGACGTCATCCTCGACATTGCCGGCAAGCCGGTCAGCAATGTGCGCGAGGTCCGGGAGATTCTCTCCAGTGCCAGAGCCGACTCCAAGCGTACCGTGCTGCTGCGCGTGAAGAACAATGACGGCCTGCACTTTGTCGCCCTGCCGATCGGCAAGGCCTGATCCGAGGTGAAGCACCGGTGCGGCTGCCCGTCACGGGCGGTCGCATCGGCCTTTTGGCTCGATCCTGGCCACTTCCGATCCTGTTCACTTCGGCCGGAGGGGATCGGGATTGGGGGTGCATTCTTGAAAACATCAGCGTGAATGCTGCGGGCGCGGATCATTGCGCCCTATGAGGTGACCTTGAAATGTGGCAAAGCTCGTCTCAGACGCCTTCAACTCAAAACGTGAATGAGTCTGAAACCAAAATGCGTATTCTGATCGTCGAGGACGACCGCGACGCAGCTGCCTACCTGGTCAAGGCCTTCTCGGAAGCGGGACATGTCGCGGATCATGCCGCCGATGGCTTGAGCGGCTATGCCATGGCCAAGGATGGCCCCTATGACGTGCTGATCGTTGATCGCATGCTGCCCAAGCTCGATGGCCTTTCGATGATCTCCCGCCTGCGCCTCGAAGGCACGCAGACACCGGCCCTGATCCTGTCCGCGCTGGGCGAGGTCGATGACAGGGTCAAGGGCCTGCGCGCCGGAGGCGACGACTATCTGCCCAAGCCCTATGCCTTCTCCGAACTCCTGGCTCGCGTCGAGGTGCTGTCGCGCCGGCGGCCTGGCAAAGGCGAGGAGACGGTCTATCGGGTCGGCGATCTCGAACTCGACCGCCTGTCCCATGTGGTCAAGCGGGCAGGGGAGGAGATCGACCTCCAGCCCCGCGAATTCCGGCTGCTCGAATATCTGATGAAGAATGCCGGCCAGGTGGTGACGCGCACCATGCTGCTCGAACATGTCTGGGACTACCATTTCGACCCCGGCACCAATGTCATCGACGTTCATGTGTCGCGCCTGCGCTCCAAGCTCGACAAGGGCTTCGACAAGCCGTTGCTGCACACCATTCGCGGGGCGGGGTATATGATCCGCGACAGTGCGAAATAAGTGGTCATCCCGGACAAGCGGCATCACAAGCGATGCGGCGCGGATCCGGGGCCGCAAGATTGTGATCCGGGACGGCAAGACTGTGATACGCAATATCAGCGCGATCCCGCGTCTGCGGAGCGGCATTGCATGCCGTAGCGCGCGCGGGATGACATCGTTTCGGAAAGATTGGCCGTGACCGGACTGCGGAAATTGATCCGAACCACGGCCTTCAAGCTGATGGCCGCCTATCTGCTGGTCTTCACGCTGTTCGCGGCCTCGCTGCTGGGCTATTTCTTCTGGAATGCGCAGCGTCTGCTCGGCTCGCAGATCAGCAATTCCATCAATGCCGAGATCAACAGCCTCAGTGACGAATATGCCCAGGGCGGCGTGATGCTGCTGGCCTCCACCATCGAGGCCCGTACCCGCCGGCCTGGCTCGCTGCTCTATCTGCTCACCACGCCGCAGGGGGAAGCGCTCGTCGGCAATGTCAGCGAACTGCCCGATGGCGTGCTCGACAAGCCGGGTCTCAGCAATATTCCCTACCGTCGCGACGACGGCGGCAAGGCAGGCCCGCGTACGGCGCTGGTGCGCGTTTTTGCCTTGCAGGACGGCTACAAGCTGCTGGTCGGCCTGGATCTCGACGAGCAGAGCCGCGTGCGTGCGATCATGTTCAACGCGGCGCTGTGGTCAGTCGGCCTGATCATGCTGCTGGGCGTGGCCGGCGGCTGGTTCGTGGCGCGGCGGGTGCTGCATCGCCTCGATGATATCAACGCGACCAGCCGCTCCATCATGGATGGCGACCTCGGCCGCCGCCTCAAGGTCGCCGGGACGGACGATGAATTCGACCGGCTGGCCTCGACGACCAATGCCATGCTGGATCGCATCCAGGAACTGATGGCGGGCCTCAAGGAAGTTTCCGACAACATCGCCCATGATCTCAAGACGCCGTTGACACGCCTGCGCAATCACGCCGAGGAAGCGTTGCGAACGGCGAAGGACGAGGATGCCTATCGCGCCGCGCTCGACCGTACCATCGAGGAGTCGGAGGGGCTCATCGGCACCTTCAACGCCCTCTTGATGATCGCGCGGGCAGAGGGCGGCCGTATCGACGGGGCGCTCAGCGAGTTCGACGTCGCCGAGGCCGTGCATGCGGTGGCGGAGCTCTACGAACCCGTTGCCGAGGAGAGCGGTGCCAGGATCGTGGTGGCGGCGAAGTCGCCCTTGCTGTTGCGCGGCAATCGGGAACTGGTCAGCCAGGCGCTGGCCAATCTCATCGACAATGCCCTCAAATACAGCCCCAAGGAGGAAGGCGGGCCGGCCGGCGACGTGACGATCGCGGCCGAGAAGCGCGAAGGACGCGTCATTCTCAGTGTGGCCGACCATGGCGCCGGTATTCCCCAGGCCGACCGGCAGAGGGTGCTGGAGCGCTTCGTGCGGCTGGAATCGAGCCGCACGCGCCCCGGGTCCGGCCTTGGCCTGGCGCTCGTCTCCGCCATGGTGAAGCTGCATGGCGGCACTATCCGTCTGGAGGACAACCAGCCGGGTTTGCGCGTGGTGCTGGAACTGCCCGACAGGCCTACCGAGGAGCCGACCCCATCCAAGCTCGCCCTGCGTCGCCCCGGTCTGCGTGTTCGCTCCTGAACCGAACACCCGTTTCGAGGCATGCAAGATCGTGATGCCGGCGTCCGAAGCCGGCCATTTGCGCATGCGGATCGTTTGGGCCAATGCTATCGCGAAGGAACGACACCAAGAGCGTGAAAGCAGGGCGAGGCGACGTCGATGATTCCCATTGAAGACAAACGTCGCGTCAAAGCCCGCTTCGCCGATCTGGCGCAGGCGCTGGATCCGGGGGCCCAACCGGCCGTGGCCACGGCGATGGAAGGGGGGGCGGGCCATGCCGTGCTGGCCGGGCTCGCCACCGCCTCGCCCTTCCTGTGGGGCCTGGCCCTGGCCGATCCCGCCCGCCTGGAACGCATTCTGGCAGGCACCCCCGCAGCCGTGCTCGAAGAGGCGATCGCCCGTGCCAGGGCGCAGTGCAGCGCTGCAGCCGATATGGCCGAGGCCATGCGGGCGCTGCGGCTGCTCAAGCAGGAAGCGGCCTTGCTGATCGGCATCGCCGATCTCGGCTGCGTCTGGCGCCTTGCCGAGGTCACGGCCGCCCTGACTCGCGTGGCGGATGAAAGTGCGACGCTGGCTTTGCGTTTCCTGCTGCGCGAGGCAACTGCCGCAGGCCGCTTCCTGCCGCCCGATCCTGAAAATCCCGACCGGGATTGCGGCCTCGTGGCATTGGCGATGGGCAAGCAGGGGGCGTTCGAGCTCAATTATTCATCCGATATCGACCTGATCGTTCTCTACGATCCCGAAACGGCGCCCCTGCGCGAGGGGCTGGAGCCGGCGCCCTTTTTCGTGCGTCTGACGCAGGGGCTGGTCAAGCTGTTGTCCGAGCGCACGGCCGATGGCTATGTCTTCCGGGTGGACCTGCGTCTGCGACCCGATCCTGGGGCCACCGCGATCGCGATCTCGCTTCCCGCCGCCTATGGCTATTATGAAAGCGTCGGGCAGAACTGGGAGCGGGCGGCGATGATTAAGGCGCGGCCCTGCGCCGGTGACATCGCGCTGGGCGAGCGCTTCCTCGCCGGGCTGGTGCCCTTCATCTGGCGGCGTCATCTCGATTATGCCGCCATTGCCGATGTGCATGCCATGAAGCGGCAGATCCACGCCCATAAGGGCCATGAGGCCATCGCCGTTGCCGGACATAATCTCAAGCTCGGTCGCGGCGGCATCCGGGAGATCGAGTTCTTCGTGCAGACCCAGCAACTCATCGCCGGCGGCCGCAATCCCGATCTGCGCGGACGCGGCACCGTCGCCATGCTCGCCGCCCTGCAGGAAGCTCGCTGGATCACGCCCGAGGCACGCGACGAACTGACGGAGGCCTATGACTTTCTGCGCGGGCTCGAGCATCGCCTACAAATGATGGCTGACGAGCAGACCCATAGCCTGCCGGCGGAGAAACAGGCGCTCGTGGAGTTTGCCCGCTTTGCCGGTTATGCCGATGTCGAAGCCCTTTCAAAGGCGCTGATCGCCCGCCTGGAGACTGTCCAGCGGCATTATGCCCGCCTGTTCGAGGCCTCGGCGCCGCTCGCCAGCGATGTCGGCAGCCTAGTTTTCACCGGCAAGGAGAATGATCCGGAGACGCTGAAGACCCTGGAGCGCCTGGGCTATGCCTCGCCGTCGCAGGTGGCGGAGATGATCCGTGGCTGGCATCATGGGCGCTACCCTGCCATGCGCTCGGCCAAGGCGCGCGAGGATCTCACCGAGCTCACGCCCGCCTTGCTGCAGGCGCTGGCCAAGGAGGGCCGGCCCGACAAGGCTCTGTTCGTGTTCGACGGGCTGCTCGCCCGCATGCCGTCGGGCTACCAGCTCTTTTCGATCCTGCGCAACAACGCCAAGCTGTTTTCCGTGCTTGCGCGCGTGCTCGGCGTAGCGCCGCGCCTCGCCGAGGTGCTGGTGCGGCGTCCCCACGCGCTGGACGGCCTGCTCGATCATGGCGCCGAGGGAGATGACGCTCAGGCCTGGATCGATTCTCGCCTCGCCAGCGCGCTGGCGACGGGCGAGAGCTACGAGGACAAGCTCGACCTGGTGCGGATCTTCGTACGCGAGCGCATTTTCGTGCTCGGCGCGCGCCTGCTGTCCGGGGAGCTCGATCCCCTGCTGGTCGGCGAGCAGATCACCGCCCTGGCACAGGCGGTGGTCAGGGCCTTGCTCGAGCTCGTCATCGCCGAGCTGAAGCAGGCCCATGGCAGCCCGCCTGGCGCCCGCGTCGGCGTCCTCGCCATGGGCAAGTTCGGCGGGCGGGAGCTGACATCATCCTCCGATCTCGATCTGATCGTGCTCTATGACCACGATTCCGATGCCATTGAAACGGACGGGCCGCGCGCGATCGCGCCTTCCGTTTGGTTCGCCAGGCTGACCCAGAGGCTGATCGCCGCGCTCTCGGCTCCGACGGGAGAAGGGACGGCCTTCTCCGTCGACATGCGGCTGCGCCCCTCCGGGCAGAAAGGGCCGGTCGCCATCCATATCGACGGGTTCAGGGAATACCAGCTCAAGGAAGCCTGGACCTGGGAGCATATGGCGATGACGCGGGCGCGCATCGTGGCGGGGGATGCCGAATTCGGGCGGCTGATCGAGGAAACGATCGCCGGGATCCTCGCCGTCGAGCGTGAGCCCCGCAAGATTCTCACGGACGTCGCGGAGATGCGGGGCTTGCTCGAAAGCGAGAAGGGCGGGCGCGGGCCCTGGGACCTGAAGAATGCGCCGGGCGGCTTGGTGGATATCGAATTCATCGCTCAGACCCTGCAGCTCCTGCATGCGGCCGAGCATCCGGGCATGCTCGATGTCAATACCGGCAGGGCCCTCGACAAGGCTTTGGAAGCCGGCGTGCTCACCAAGACGGCGCATCGGCGTCTCCTCGAAGCTTGGCGGCTCTATACCGCTCTCTCCCAGGTGATCCGTTTTTGCGTCGGCGGCACTCTCGATCCGGACAAGACCTCCGAGAGCGGCAAGATCCTGCTCAGCCGCGTGGCCGACTGCAGCGATTTCGACGAACTCAACGCCGTCATCGGCGTGACGCAGACGCAGGTGCGGAATGTCTTCAGACAGATCGTCGGCGGGACGTAGGCTTGCTGCCCGGGGGCGCCGCCCCTTCATCCCCGCCCTCCTCCGAGCGGGCTCGATTTTACCGCCAGGACGTGGAAGAATATCGTCGATCATCGCTCCCGCCTGGGAGCCGTCATTGGGAGATTTCTGCCAATGAGTGACACCGACCTTCGCCCTCGGACGAGGACCGACCGGAAGACCCAGCGGCCGCGGCTGCACAAGGTCATTCTGGTCAATGACGACTATACGCCCCGGGAATTCGTCGTGGTCGTGCTCAAGGCCGAATTTCGCATGAACGAGTCACAGGCTTACCGCGTTATGCTTACCGCCCATCAAAGAGGCGTCTGCGTGGTGGCCGTGTTCGCGCGCGACATTGCCGAGACGAAGGCTACCCGAGCGACGGAGATGGCGCGCAGCCAGGGCTATCCCCTGTTGTTCACGACGGAGCCGGAAGAATGAGCACGCCTCGCACGACACAGTCCTATGATGCCGAGATCGCGATCATCCGCGAGAACATCCGCCAGTTGATGGAGCAGGCGGCGGCATCTTCGGGAGCCGCCAACGAGGACCTCCTGGCCGACCGCATCGCGGCCCAGGAGGCCCGGCTGGCAGCGCTGCAGCAGCAGATGGATGGCGCGCGCGGAGCCGGTGAGGGAAGCAGCGGCCAAGCCTGACCGGGCAGAAGCTGGCCGAGGCGGTTGTGCAGCGACGTCAGTGCAGCAAGGCTGCCGATGCAGCCCGTCTCGGTACGGACCGCATCAGGACAGGCGTGGCCGGTTCGACCGCTGGACGCGTCGCTTCGACCGGCAGCACCACCATGACGACGGTGCCGACGCCCAGGGAGGAGCGAATACGGATTGAGCCGCCATGCAGCTCCGCCAGCGATTTTGCGATGGAAAGGCCGAGGCCCGATCCCTTATGCGTCTTGGTGAACTGGGTCTGGACCTGCTCGAAAGGCCGGCCCAGTTTGCCGATCGCCTCCGCCGGTATGCCGATGCCTGAATCCTCGACATAGAGGGCGATCCGCTCGCCGTGCTGACGGATGCGCACGCCGATCCTGCCCCCCTCCGGCGTGAACTTGATGGCATTGGACAGAAGGTTGTTCATGATCAGGCGCAGGGCGCGGCGATCGGCCTGCAGGTTGACGCCATTGCTCCAAGAGGGGTGGAGGCTGAGCTTCTTGGCTTCCGCCTCCGGGCGGATAGATCGCAGAAGGTCGCCGAGCAGCCTGTCGGCCGCCACCAGTTCGCGTTGCAGCGTGACCTCGCCCGCCTCGATCTTCGACATTTCGAGGATGTCATCCACGAAGTTCAGGAGATAGCGCCCGCTGTCGTTGATGTCCTTGCAATAGCCGACATAGCGCGGCTGGCCGAGCGCGCCGAAGGTGCCGTTTTCCATCAATTCGGAAAAGCCGATGATGGCATTGAGCGGCGTGCGCAGCTCATGGCTCATATTGGCGAGGAATTCCGACTTGGCCCGGTTGGCGGACTCGGCCTTGATCTTCTCCTCGGCATATTTTTCCGCGAGCTCGGCCAATTCCTGGGTCTGGCGTTCGAGGACCTGCCGGGAACGCTTGAGGTCGGCAATCATGCCGATCAGGCTGCGCTCGCTGTCCATCAGCCGGGTCTGCTGTTCCTTCAGCGAGGTGATGTCGGTGCCGACGGAGACATAACCACCGTCCTTGGTGCGCCGTTCGTTGATGGTGAGCCAGCGGCCATCCTGGAGCTGGGCTTCGAAGGTGCGCGCTCCCCGCTCGATCGGGGCGTTGGGGGACATGTTGGTGCGCACCACCGGTTGGGAGCCGGCCTCGACGATGGCGCTGTAATGGGTGCCGGGACGGACCAGGCCATCCGGCAGATTATGCAGGGCCTGGAATTTGGAATTGCAGATCACCAGGCGGTTGCCGGCGTCCCACAGGACGAAAGCTTCCGAGATGGTCTCGATGGCGTCCCGCAGGCGCAGATCCGCCCGCTTGGTGTGCTCTGCGAAGCGGCGCTCCTCGGTCTCGTCGACGACGATGCCGATCAGCCGCTTATTGCCCTGCGGGCCGTAGACCAGCTCGCCGCGCACGCGCACGAAGATCCATTCCCCATTGGCGCAGCGCATGCGGAAGCGCCTGTCGATGGCGAGCGGTGGGTCCTTGGCCAGCAACTCGGCGGAGAGGGAGCGCAAGCCGCCATCGTCGATATGAATGAGCCGATCGATGTCGCTGTGGACGAGAAGATCGTCCTGCGGCTCATAGCCGAGCAGATGGAACATCGAATCCGACCAGAACACGCGCCCGGCTTCGAGATCCCAGTCCCACAGGCCCGAACGCCCGCGGCTGAGCGCGGTTTCCAGGCGGTTGCGCACATTGTTGTAGATGTCGTCGGCCCGGCGCGCCCGCGAGGCCTGCCAGTAATAGGCGAAGCCCAGGATCAGCAGCACGCCGCCGGTCGTGGTGGTGAAGACGAGAAGACGACCGCTCAGGGCGTACCAGCCCTCCAGGATATCGTCGATCGGCCTGGCCGCGACGATGCGCAGGCTTTCGCTGGTGCCGATCGAGGCAAGCATGGCGGTGCCGCCGACCGTGACGGTCGACCGGCCGCTGACGCGATCGCCGATTGCACCGATCAGGCCGGCGACATCGCCATTGTCGTTGACCAGGCGCCCCTGCGGCGTGATCACCGCAAGAAGGGTGTGCTCGGGAGCGGTGATCGCGGCACGGGTCGGCACCCGGCCGCTCTGGGCGACGATTGCGCTCAGCTGCGCCGCGGCGGCCGAGACGATGAGATCGAGGTTGCGCCCGGCATCCTGCATGGCTTGCCGGCGGCTGTCCCGGGCCTGGATGAAGGCGGCGAGGGCAATGACGGTGAGAAAGGCGATGATCAGCAAGGGCACGGCCTTGCGCAGGATCGGTTCAAGTCCGATCAATCGCCGATAGGTTGGACAGACCAGTGTCTTCGCAAGGCCCCGGATCCCCGGCGCGCGCAAAGACGCATGTGTCGCGTTTGCACGCGCCATTGCTTAGCCCTTCCAGCCTTATCTGAGAATTTGCGATAGGGCAGATGGTCATCACCGCCCCCGAATCGATAAGGCTATAAGAATCAACCTTCACGTGATTTGTCTAGAGTCGCCGTGAACACTTTTTTAATTATTTGTGGCCGTTTGCGGCTGAAAAGCGAAGAATTCGCGCCCGATTCAAGACAAAATCTTGATCGTTCGGCTACATCTATGGGGATGAAAACTCACCGCCACAAGATATGGTGGGATGCGGCTGCTTTTCGTCGGATGCAGCCTATGAATGCTTCCCTAGAGGCACCAGTACTCTCGATTGCAACGGTCCGCAGGAGCCGAGCCGATCGCATAGTTGCAATGATTGCTTCATGCAAGTGATCTTTGCGCGATGTCGGCAACGTCGCGCGACAATCCCGGGCGCCTTGCGATATCGCGCAGGGTCGCGGCCGCCAGGGTGCGCCTGCCCTGCTCGAGGGAGCGCCAGGTCTTGAACGCGACGAGGAGCCGGGCTGCCAATTGCGGGTTCTTCGGGTCGATGGCCAGGATGATGTCGGCAACGAAGCGATAGCCTTCGCCGTCGGGGCGATTGAACTGCGTCTGATTGGCGGAACAGAACGTGCCGATCAAGGCCCTGACGCGATTGGGATTTTGCAGGGAGAAGGCAGGATCGTGCATGAGTTCCTTGACGCGGTCCAGTGTGGCTTCGAGCGGCAGCATTGCTTGCACGCCCATCCATTTGTCGATGACCAGCGGATCGTCGTCGTAGCGTTGGCGGAAATTGCGCAGGGCCCGCTCGCCGGCCGGCGTGGCGGAAAGGGCCAGCGTGGCCAGCGCCGCCATTTCGTCGGTCATGTTGTCGGCGTTGTCGAATTGCGCTGTGGCTGCGTCGAGCGCCTGCGATGTGCCGCCGGCGCAGACCAGATCGAGTGCTCCGTTACGCAGGGAGCGTCGTCCCGCATCGGCCGCCTGGGGCGAATAGGGGCCCGGCACCGTCATGATTTCGATCGTGTGCAGCAATTCGGCCTGCAGTTTGCGGGCCAGCGTCTGCCGCAGGATCGAGCGAGCCTGATAGACGGCCCGGGGATCGACATCACTGCCGATCTCGCGGGCGATGTCGGTCTCGCTGGGCAAAGCGAGGGAGAGTGCGGTGAAGGCCGGATCGGCGGCTCCCGCGGCAAGGAGGCCGCGGACGGCCGCGATGAAGCGCGGGTCGACCGGCGTGGCCGGGTTTTTGACCAGCCGCAGCAGCAGCTTGAGTGCGTAGCTCTGGGAGGCCTGCCAGCGATTGAAAGGGTCGCTGTCGGCCTTGAGCAAAGTGAGCAGGGCCTCCTCGTCGAGCGCAATCGTGAGCTTGACCGGAGCCGAGAAGCCGCGCAACAGCGAGGGAACGGGGGCTTGGCGTACATTGCCGAACACGTAATTGCGCTCGGATTCGGCCAGGGCCACCAGACCGTCGAAGGGCTTGCCGTCGAGCGTGACGGGAAGATCGCCCTCCTCGCCGACAAGGCCGAGGCGGATCGGAAACAGCATGGGCTGCTTGTTGGGCTGCCCCGGTGTCGGCGGCAGAATCTGCTTCAGGCTGAGGTGGTAGGTACCGGCCTGTTCGTCCCACCGTCCTTCGGCGCGGATCTCCGGCGTGCCCGACTGCTTGTACCAGAGCATGAACTGGCCGAGGTCACGGCGGCTTGCCTCGGCGAAGCAGGTCAGGAAATCCTCGATGGTGACCGCTTGCCCGTCATGGCGCTGGAAATAGAGGTCCATGCCGGCGGCGAAGGCCTCATCGCCGATCAGGGTCTTGAGCATGCGCACGACCTCGGCGCCCTTCTCATAGACCGTGGCGGTATAGAAGTTGTTGATCTCGTTGTAGATTTCGGGGCGGACCGGATGGGCGAGGGGGCCGCCGTCCTCGGAGAATTGCTGGCTGCGCAGGAGCTTGACGTCATTGATGCGCTTGACGGGGCGCGAGCGCTGGTCGGAAGAGAATTCCTGGTCACGGAAGACCGTCAGGCCCTCCTTGAGGCAGAGCTGGAACCAGTCGCGGCAGGTGATGCGGTTGCCGGTCCAGTTGTGGAAATATTCATGCGCGATAATGGCTTCAACGGCCGCGAAGTCGCTGTCCGTGGCCGTCTGGGGCAGGGCCAGCACGTATTTGTCGTTGAAGATATTGAGGCCCTTGTTCTCCATGGCGCCCATGTTGAAGTCGGACACGGCGACGATCATGAAGATATCGAGATCATATTCGCGGCCAAAGGCTTCCTCGTCCCAGCGCATGGAACGCTTGAGGGAATCCATGGCATAGGCGCAGCGATCTTCCTTGCCATGCTCGACATAGATCTCCAGCCGCACCTGTCGCCCGGAACGCGTGGTGAAGCTGTCCGCCATCATGGCGAGATCGCCGGCGACCATGGCGAAGAGATAGGAAGGTTTCGGGAAGGGGTCGTGCCAGACGGCGTAATGGCGCCCGCCCTCCAGCGTGCCATGCTCGATCCGGTTGCCGTTGGCGAGCAGGACCGGTGCCTCCTGGAACGAGGCTTCGATCCTCGTGGTGTAGACCGCCAGCACGTCCGGCCTGTCGAGGAAATAAGTGATGCGCCGGAAGCCTTCGGCCTCGCATTGGGTGCAATAGGCCGAATTGGAGCGGTAGAGCCCCATCAACTGGGTATTGGCGGACGGATCGAGGCGCGTCTCGATCGCCAGCGTGAAAGGCTCGGCGGGCGGCTGGTGAAGACTGAAACCATTGGGCGAAACCGAATAGGCTTCCGATGGCAGCGACACGCCGTCGAGCCAGGCCTCCTCGAAGACGAGGCTGTCGCCGTCGAGCTTCAAGGCTTCCGTTTCCGTGCTCTGCGGGTTACGCCGTAGCGTCAGGGCGGAAACGATGCGGGTCTGTGTCCGCTCGAGCCGGATGTCCAGATGCACCGTGTCGATCAGGAAGGCGGGGACCCGGTAGTCGGCGAGGCGAACGGGTTCCAGGGCAGCTTCGGTCATAGGGGCTTCATTCCGGCAGGGACAATCTGAATCGTCTGTGCCTGCCATCATGGCGGATGTCCGGCCCGCGCCGCAACCCGGGCATTTTCCCATGGCGCGATATGATCCTCCATGATGTCGGATCAATGTCGTGCCGGCCTCTTCTCCCAATCGCAGGATCGATCGGCTTTTCTCGAGACTGCCTTAGCCGACGACCGCAAGAATGGCCTTGGCCAGGTCCGGCGCGCGGTGGCGCAGCGGGCCTTGCAGCCTGCCATACAGGGTGAAGATGGCGGGCTGGGCGACGATGCCCAGCGACATCGCCGTCAGCAGGTCGGCATCACGTTCGGGGATGTCGCCCCGGCGCATGGCGTCGGCGAAAATCGAGCGCACCGCCTCCACCACATTCTTTCCTGCTTCGTTGGGCACTTCCGCCAGATGAGTGTGCTGGGAAAGCAACAGGAAGGCGAAGAGGGCGCGATCCTCGTCGAACAAGGTGCAGAATACCTCGACGATGCGCCCGATCTTGGTATCGAATTCGGCGTGGGCCTGATCCGCCGCGAGGATGTCACCGGCAAGCCTGGCATAGCCATCGAGGAAGAGGGAGCGCGACAGGGCATCCTTGGATGGGAAGTGGCGGTAGAGGGCAGCCTCCGCCACGCCCACGGCACCCGCGATGTCGCGGATCGAGGTCCCCGCCACGCCCTTTTGGGCAAACAGGCGCAGGGCCTCGGTCACGATCTTCGCGCGGGTCTTCGATCCGTCACGCATGGTTCCCGCCCGCTTCGTCTTGGATGGCCTTGGCCGGAGGCGGCGCTTCCGGTTCGGCGGCCTTGTCGGCGAGGGCGTGGGAAGCGCCGGCGGAACGGCCCGGTGCGGCAAGCGGGGCCGGCGGCGGGCGGTGGGCCTCCGGCTCGATGCCATTGCCCTGCGCAGGAGGCGGCGCGGAGGGCTTGGGCGGATCGGGCAAGTCCGGCAGCGGGGCCGGCGGGGTGACCTTGGCCTCACCGGCGCCGGCATTGGCCTGGCGCTCCTTCAGCATCTTATTAAGGCCGACATAATCGGTCTTGCCGGTGCCCATCACCGGCATGGCGTCGATGATCATGATCTCCGAGGGGATCATCAACTCGGCGGCATGCTTGTAGCGCAGATGCGCGATCACGTCGGCGCGGTTGGCCTGCTTGTGCGGCGTGACCAGCACCAGGCGCTCGCCCTTGCGCGGATCGGGCGTGGCCAGCACGGCGACCGGGCTCTCCGGCCAGAGGTCGGCAAGCATCGCCTCGACCGCGGCGAGCGAAACCATCTCGCCGCCGATCTTGGCGAAGCGCTTGGCCCGGCCCTTGATGGCGATGAAGCCCTGCGGATCGATGGTGACGATGTCGCCGGTGTCGTACCAGCCTCCTTCTGGCGCGGCGATTTCGCCGGGACGATCGGCCTTGAGATAGCCGAGCATCACATTGGGCCCGCGCACATGCAGGCGCCCGCCTTCCTCGATGCCGGGAACTTCCTCCAGCCGCGTCTCCATGTCCGGCAGAGCCCGGCCGACGGTGCCGTTCTTATTGAACATCGGCGTGTTCAGGGCCAGTATCGGCGAGGTCTCGGTGACGCCATAGCCCTCCAGGATACGCAGGCCGAACTTCTCGTTATAGGCCCGCCGCGTCTCTGCCTTCACAGGTTCGGCACCGGCCACGACATAGCGCAGCGAGCGGAAGTCGTAGGGGTTTGCCATTTTGGCATAGCCGGCGAGGAAGGTATCCGTGCCGAACAACGCGGTGGCGTTGGTGCCGTAGATCAGCTCGGGGATGATGCGGTAGTGCAGCGGGGTCGGGTAGAGGTAGAGCCTGACGCCGTTGACCAGCGGCAGGATCATGCCTCCGGTCAGGCCGAAGGAATGGAAGACCGGCAGCGCGTTGAAGACGATGTCGCCGGGGCCGAAGTCGATGCGGGCACCGACCTGAGCGATGTTGGACAGGATGTTGCTGTGCGACAGCACCACACCCTTCGGTGCGCCCTCCGAGCCCGAGGTGAACAGGACGGCGGCAGGGGCGCCCGGGCCGGGCTTTGCATGAGCGCGCCCGGCGCCGAGGAGACCCCTCAGCTTGTCGGCGGTTCCGACCCCGGCGCGCACGTCCTCCAGCCAGACGAAGCGGACATGCGCCTCCATCGCGGCCACGACATCGCCGAGCCGGCCTTTCTCCACGAAGGCGCGGGACGACAGCACCGTCTTCACCTGCGCGGTCTTGCAGGCCGAGATCAGGTTGGCCTGGCCGGCCGAGAAGTTCAGCATGGCCGGGATCCGGCCTGTCGACTGCAGGGCGAAGAAGGTGACGGCGACGGCATTGGCGTTGGGCAGGAGCACGCCGACATGCTCCCCCGGCGCGGTAAAGTCTACGAATTTACGCCCGAGCACGTTGATGCCGATCAAGAGGCGCTTATAGGTGAGGGTGCCGCTGACCGGATCCTCCAGCACCACCCGCTTGCGGCCATATTTGTCGGCAGCCGCCACAAGGGCCCTGAAGAGATCGGTGTCGACGGAACTCGTTTTGTAGATGAGGTCCGACATCACGTCGTAGAGGGCAGCGCCGGCGGCCTGGCGGCGCTTCTTGCCGCGCAGCTCCTCGTCGATGGTGAGGCGCGTGGGCTCGGTGAAGGTCACCGTCACCTTGGGGAACCAGCGGCGCGACACCTTGTTGGCGTCGAGCCTGGTGAAGGGCGTACGCTCCAGGCCGTCGATGCGCATGGGCACGATGTCGGCATGCGACTTGTCGGCGATCAGGCCGGCGCCGTCATAGACCTTCATCAGTGCGCCGGTGACGGTAAGGCGTCCCTCGGGGAAGATCACCAGGGTCTCGCCGGCCTTCACCGCATTGATCAGCCCGCGCGTCGCCATCGGCTTGGTCGGGTCGAGCGGATAGGCCCGGCAGATCTTCAGGAAGGGCTTGACCCACCAGGCCTTGGCGATGGTGTGGTCGATGGCGAATACGGGATCCTTGTCGAGCAGGGCCAGGACGAGGCCGGCATCGAGGAAGCTGACATGGTTGATCGCGATGATGCGATGGGGGGTCGGCGTCTCCAGGTTCTCGATGCCCTTGACCTCGAGCCGATAGAGCAGCCGGTAGAGCAGCAGGATGAAGTCGCGGAACCGGCTCATCGGCAGCACATAGAGCAGGACGATGCCGGCGATGATGTTGAGGATGGCGATGCCCAGGAAGGCCGTCGGGGTGGTCAGTCCGAATTGGGCTTGCAATAGGGACAGGCCGCCAGCACCCGCCACCATGAAAATGGCGGTGATGACGTTGCCACCGGCGATGACGCGAGCACGTTCATCCTTGGGAGCCCAGTGCTGCACGGCGGCATAGGCGGGAACGATGAACAGACCTGCGGCAACGGCCGTCAGGATCAGCACGATCGTGGTCTGGATGCCGTTGGCGCTGGCAAGGTAGCTCACGATGCTCAAGGGTACCTCGGAGCGCGTGGTTGCGAAGGCGATCAAGGCCACGACGAGGCAGAACACGCCCATCAGGATGCAGCCGATCGGCGAGAGCAGCAGGATGATGCGGCCGGCGGCGAGACGGGCTGCCAGGATCGAGCCGAGAGCAATGCCAATCGAGAAAGCGGTGAAGAACAGCGAGTTCACCGTATTGTCGCCGCCGATGACATCGTGGGCGAGCGAGGTCGTCAAAGACAGGATGACAATGCCGATCAGCCAGAACCAGGCGACGGCGAGGGAGCCGATCAGGAGCTTGCGGTCGTCTGCGACCAGACGAACCAGCTGATAGCTGGAGCGTACGATGTTCCAGTCCACCTTGAGGTCTGGCGCCGCTTGGCCGGTCGGTGGAATAGCGCGGGCGAACCACCAGCAGGCCACGGCGATCACGACCATGACGCCGGCCACCAGGGGGCTGGGCAGATCGGGCGCCACGATATTGGCGCCGAGCGTGCCGATCAGGATCGAAAGGAAGGTGCCGGCCTCGATCAGGCCGTTGCCGGCAGGCAATTCCTCTGGGGCGAGATGGTCGGGCAGGATGCCGTATTTGACCGGTGTGAACAGGGTACCCAGGACGCCCATCGCCAACATGCTAAAGAGCAATACGGGAACCGAATGCATTGCGAAGCCGACGGCAGCGATGGCAATGATAACGATCTCGACCAGCTTGATGCGCTGCGCCACCACGGCCTTGTCGTAGCGATCGGCCATTTGGCCCGCCAGACCGGACAGGAGCAGCCCTGGCGCCACCAGCAGGGCGCTCGCCAGCGAGACCAGGCTGTTGCTGCCTTCCATCGGGGCCGTCTGGGCTATGCCGTAAACAGCCAGGACGATGAGGGCCTGCTTGATGAAATTGTCATTGAAGGCGCTGAAGAACTGGCTCCAGAACAGGGGCCAGAAGCGGCGGGCGGACATCAGCGATGCGAGCATCGGCTTGGGTTCCTGGATGGGCGCGTGGCGGCGCGGGAGAATCGCATTTTAAGTTAGCGTTCGTTCACTAACTTAAAATATATGGTAAACCGCGTCAAGGAGAGGATTGTTTGCCGATATCGGCATGTGCGCCGTGGCACAACCGGAGGGCGATCGCCGGCTTGGCCGCGCGGGCAGATTATCCTTCGCGCCGGATGACGTTCAGAAACAGGCTGCCATAGCGTTCGAGCTTGGCCTGGCCGACACCGGGCAGGGCCAGAAATTCGGACAGGCTGCCCGGCCGTTCGCTCGCCATGGCGCGGAGCGTGGTGTCGGCGAAGATCATGTAGGGCGGCACGCTCTGTTCGCGGGCGAGCCGGCTGCGCTCGGCCCGAAGGGCGGCGAACAGGGCGCCGTCGCGTTCCGACATCTCGATCTCGCTGCGCCGGGCGCGTTTGGCCTCGGTGCTCTTGCGCGGCCGGTCGCGGCGGAAGATGATCTGCCGCTCGCCCTTGAACACGGCCCGCGCTTCCTCGGCCAGGATCAGGGCGCCATGGGCTTCATGGTCGACATTGACCAGGCCGGCTGCCGTGAGCTGGCGCAGCACCGATTGCCAGGTGCGGGCCTCGATATCCTTGCCGGCCCCAAAGACGGGCTGGTTGTCGTGGCCGAAACGCTGGACCTTCTCGGTGACTCTGCCGGTGAGCACATCGATGATGTGGGCGGCGCCGAACATCTGGCCGGTGCGGTAGATCGCGGCCATCGCCTTGACGGCGGCATCGGTGCCGTCCCAGCTCTCGACCGGCGAAAGGCAAGTATCGCAATTGCCGCAGCGGCCGGGATGGGCCTCGCCGAAATGGGCCAGGATAGCCTTACGTCGGCATTCGACAGTTTCGCAGATGCCGAGCAGGGCGTTGAGCTTGCCGAGTTCGACCCGCTTCACCGTCTCCGGTGCGTTGCCTTCCTGGATCATGCGGCGGCGCTGGACCACGTCGGCCATGCCGTAGCTCATCCAGGCATCCGAGGGCAGGCCGTCGCGTCCGGCCCGGCCCGTCTCCTGGTAATAGGCTTCCACCGAGGCCGGAATGTCGAGATGGGCGACATAGCGCACGTCCGGCTTGTCGATGCCCATGCCGAAGGCGACGGTGGCGACCAGGCAGAGGCCTTCTTCCTCCAGGAAGGCGTCCTGGTTGGCGCTGCGAACACCGGCTTCCAGGCCGGCATGATAGGGCAAGGCACGGATGCCCTGCTCGTTCAGCCACTGCGCCGTTTCCTCGACCTTGGCGCGTGACAGGCAATAGACGATGCCGCTATCGCCCTTGTGGCCGGCAAGGAAGGCCAGCAATTGCCGGCGGGCATTGTCTCGCTCGACGATGGCATAGCTGATATTGGGCCGGTCGAAGCTGGTGGCGAAGACTTCGGCCTCATTCAGACCGAGTCGCTCGATGATGTCGGCGCGGGTGACCGGATCGGCCGTGGCGGTGAGGGCGATGCGCGGCACGCCGGGAAAGGACGCGGCGAGGCCGCCGAGCTCGCGATATTCGGGCCGGAAGTCGTGGCCCCACTGGCTGACGCAATGGGCCTCGTCGATGGCGAAGAGCGCGATGTCGGCATCGGCGATCAGCGATTGGAAGCCTTGCGTCGCCACGCGTTCGGGGGCGACGTAGAGCAGGTCGAGCTGGCCGTCCATCAGCGAGCGGCGGACCTTGTAGGCCTCCTCGCGCGACAGCGACGAATTGAGCGCCGCGGCGCGCACGCCGGCCTGCTTGAGGGCTTCGACCTGGTCGCGCATCAGAGCGATCAGCGGCGAGACCACGATGCCGACGCCGCGCCGGCACAGGGCCGGGATCTGGTAGCACAGCGATTTGCCCGCTCCCGTCGGGAACAGCACCACCGCATCGCCGCCCCCGGTGACATGGCGCACCACCGCCTCCTGCTGGCCACGAAAAGCCGCGTAGCCGAATACGCTGTTGAGGACGGCGAGAGGATCTCGGGGAGATGAGAGGGTCATGCCTGCAGGATGCGCCTTCGATGCCTGATTCCATTCTATGGCGTTCGGTGAGGCTTACCCGACCAGGCTCGTGATTCGAAAATCTCTGGCATTGGATTCCTCCGCCGCCAGGCAATTCCGGTGGAATAATCTCGTTCGTCTGAGCGAACTCCGCTTCTGAGCGAGGATGCCGGCGGCTCCTGCGACGGAACTGAAGGGCTTGCTTGCGATCTCATAAGTTATGTTATAACATTTCATATAGATGGAAACTCAGTCGACCGCCATGGCATCGACATGCCCGTTTTCGCAATGGATCAAGGAATTCCGACATCATGCAGCCCACGCCGCAAACCCCCGTCACCGTCCTCACCGGCTATCTCGGGGCAGGCAAGACTACGCTTCTCAACCGCATCCTCACCGAAAGCCAAGGCAGTAAATATGCCGTCATCGTCAACGAGTTTGGCGAAGTCGGCATCGACAATGACCTCGTCGTCGATACGGACGAGGAAATCTTCGAGATGAACAATGGCTGCATCTGCTGCACGGTGCGCGGCGATCTCATTCGCATCATCGAGGGCCTGATGCGCCGGCGCGACCGCTTCGATGCCATCCTGATCGAGACGACGGGGCTGGCCAACCCCGCGCCGGTTGCCCAGACCTTTTTCGTCGACGACGACGTGCGCGCCAAGACCCGGCTCGATTCGATCGTCACGGTGGTGGACGCCCGCCATCTGCTCGGTGAGATCGAGAAGGCGCATGAGGCCCAGGAGCAGCTCGCCTTTGCCGATACGATCCTGCTCAACAAGATCGATCTGGTTTCACAGGAGGAGCTCGAACGGGTGGTGAAGCGGATCCGACGCATCAATCCCACCGCCAGCCTCCATGAAACCCGCCGCTGCGATATTGCCCTCGACAAGGTGCTCGGCCGCGGCGCCTTCGACCTCGACCGTATCCTCGAAGCCGAGCCCGATTTCCTCGAGGGCTTCCATGAGCACGAGCATGACGACCATGTCGGCAGCTTTGCCCTCGTGTCGCGAGAGCCGCTCGACCCAGGCAAATTCATGCCCTGGCTCAACACGATCGTGCAGCAATTCGGCACCGACATGCTGCGCACGAAGGGCATCGTCGCCTTCGACGGCGATCCCCAGCGCTTCGTCGTCCAGGGCGTGCATATGCTGCTCGAAGGCGATCATCAGCGCCCCTGGAAGCCCGGGGAGGAGCGCAGGAGCCGTCTGGTCTTCATCGGACGCAATCTGCCGAGGGAGGTAATCGAGGAGGGTTTCCTGGCCTGCCGGATACCGGCGACGGAAGACGCGGGCTGAATTCGGAAGGGCAGGGGCCGGCAGAGGCTGTTGCCCGCTGCATATTCGCTTGACCGCGCCGGCAACCCCCCGGTAACTGTGGCGTCGACGGTTCCCGTCGGATGCGAGTCCGACGGGAGTAATAGGGAACACGGTCCGGCTTTCTCCAAGCCCATGCCGTGGCTGCCCCCGCAACTGTAGGCGGAGTGCCGAGCATCCTCGTGGCGCGAAGAGCGCCATGCCACTGTGGGTCACCATGGGAAGGCAGAGGCAAGGCCTGTATCCGCGAGCCAGGAAACCTGCCGTCATCTCGATCAATCCCATGTCACGGGCGGGGATGCCCGGAACAGGAGACAATGTGACGTATCTTCCCGTCGTGTCGGGCCCTCGCCCGCCTGTTCCCTCCGCTTCGCACGACCGCGCCCTCCGCCACACCAGGGCCTGAGGACCATTCGCTGTCTTCGGCCTCTGCCGGAGGCGGCTGCTCCCCCAATCGCGAACCGAGAGAACGTCATGACCTTTTCAACGAGCAAGGCCTGGAGCAAGGCCTGCTGGTCCAGCTTCGCCGCTCTGCTTGCCACCGGCCTCGGCCTGATGCTGGGCAACGACCCGGCGGCCGCTCAAGCGACGAAATATCCCCTCAAGCTCACCAATTGCGGCCGCACCGTCACCTTCGACCAGGCGCCCCGCCGCGCCGTATCCGTTGGCCAGAGCAGCACGGAGGTGCTCTATGTGCTCGGCCTTGCCGACAAGGTCGTCGGGACGGCGGTCTGGTTCGGCCCGGTGCTGCCCGGCTATGAGGAAGCCAATGCCAGGGTTCCGCGCCTGGCCGACAATGATCCGAGCTTCGAGAGCGTGATCGCCAAGAAGCCGGACCTCGTCACGGCCCAGTTCCAATGGCATGTCGGACCCAGCGGCGTCGTCGGCAAACCGCAACAGTTCGAGGAACTGGGCATTCCCACCTATGTTTCGCCCGCCGATTGCGTCGGCAAGGACAATTCCGGCGGTGGCGACGGCACGCGCGGTACCCTCTTCACCATGGATCTGGTCTATCAGGAGATCACCGAACTCGCTGAGATCTTCGACGTGCAGGAGCGTGGGGCGAAAGTCGTCGCGGACCTGAGGGCGCGCGAGGAAGCCGCCCGCCGCAAGATCGCTGCCGGCGACGGCAAGGTCTCCGCAGCCTTCTGGTTCTCGAGCGCCAAGGTCGATGTCGATCCCTATATGGCCGGCAAGAACAGCGTGCCGGGCTACATCATGTCCGTGCTCGGTGTCCGGAACGTGGTGGAGAGCGAGGAGGAATGGCCGAGCGTCGGCTGGGAGACCATTGCCAAGGCCGATCCCACCATCATCGTCGCCGGCCGGATGGACCGTCGCCGCTATCCCGCGGACGATATCGCCGTGAAGCTGAATTTTCTCAAGACGGATCCGGTGGCGAGCCTGATGCCGGCGGTCAGGCAGGGACATGTCGTGGAGATGGATGTCCAGGCCATGCAGCCGAGCATCCGCATCGTCGATGGCATCGAGATGCTCGCAGATGCGATCCAGCGTTTCGGTCTGAAGCGCTGAGATGAATCACGCTGTCACACGAATGCTGGCGATCGGATTAATGGCGCTTGCCGTGCTCGTCCTGGCGCTCTGGCTGGGCGCCGCCATCGGGGAGACGGCCATTCCGATGGATGTCGTGGCCAAGACGGCCGCCAACCGCCTGTGGAGCGCCGGTTATGCTCTCGATCGCATCGATGAAGGCATCGTGTGGAACTACAGGCTGAGCCGTGCCGTGGTGGCTGCCTGCTGTGGCGCTGCCCTGGCGCTTTCGGGTGCCGTGCTGCAGTCGCTGCTGCGCAACGTGCTGGCGGACCCCTATGTGCTCGGCATCTCGGCCGGGGCGTCGACGGGAGCGGTCGGGGTTGTCATCCTCGGCCTCGGTGCCGGCATTCTGAGCCTGCCGGCCGGCGCCTTTCTCGGCGCGCTGACGGCCTTCAGCTTCGTCGCCTTGCTGGCGATGCGCTCGGGCCGCGGCACGGGCGCGGTGATCCTGGCTGGTGTCGCCGGATCCCAGCTCTTTAATGCCCTGACCTCCTTTATCGTCACCAAGGCTGCCAATGCCGAACAGGCGCGCGGCATCATGTTCTGGCTGCTGGGCAATCTCTCGGGCGTGCGCTGGCCGGATGTCTGGCTGGCCCTGCCGGTCACGGCCGTGGGGCTGCTGGTGTGCCTGTGGCACGCTCGCGCGCTCGATGCCTTCACCTTCGGCACCGAATCGGCGGCCTCCCTCGGCATTTCCGTCCGGCGGGCCTATGTCGTGCTCGTCGGCGTCGCGGCGATGATGACGGCGGTGATGGTGAGCATCGTCGGATCCATCGGCTTTGTCGGCCTGGTGATTCCGCATGCGGCCCGGATGGTGGTGGGCGTGCGCCATGGACGCCTGCTGCCGGCCAGCGCCTTGATCGGCGCCGTGTTCATGATCATCGCCGACATTTTGTCCCGGACCATCATCCCCGGCCAGGTCCTGCCGATCGGCGTGATCACGGCCCTGGTCGGCGCGCCGGCCTTCGCTCTCATTCTCAGCCAAAGAAAGGCGACGACATGAGCCTGTCGGCGCATAAGCTGTCCTGGTCGGCGGGCGGGGCCTCGATCCTGCACGGGGTGTCGCTGGGGGTTCGTCCCGGCGAGTTGCTGGGTATCATCGGTCCCAACGGCTCGGGCAAGACCAGCCTGATGTCCCTGCTGGCAGGTATCCGCCGTCCCCAGAGTGGCGAGGTATTGCTCTCGGGCCAGCCGCTCCACGGCCTCGCCCGTCGCGAGGTCGCGCGCCGCATCGCCCTGGTCGAGCAGCAGGCGGAGACGGCCGAGCGCATCACCGCCCGCCAGGCCGTCGAACTCGGGCGGACGCCGCATCTGGGCGCCTTTTCGCCCTGGTCCGGCAAGGACGACATCATCGTCGACCAGGCGCTGGAGGAGGTGGCCATGACCGGTCTCGCCGGCCGCTTGTGGCACACGCTCTCCGGCGGTGAGCGCCAGCGCCTCCACATCGCCCGTGCCCTGGCGCAGCAGCCGGAGATCCTGCTTCTCGACGAGCCTACCAACCATCTCGATATCGGCCATCAGATCGGTCTGCTGCATCTGGTGCATCGCCAGAACCTTACCGTCGTGGCGGCCCTGCATGACCTCAATCATGCGGCGATGTTCTGCGACCGGGTCGCACTGATGCAGGCCGGACGGATCGAGGCGATAGGTCCTCCGGCGGAGGTGCTGACGGCGGCGCGCATCCAGTCGGTCTTCGGGGTTACCGCCGAAGTCGTCCGCGATGGCACCGGCGGCTGCTTTATCCGCTATCGGCATCCGGACCTGCCGGCACCGCGACCGGGCTGGATCGCGGCGGCGTCGTGACACGCATCCGCCAACAGACGGGGAGAGCCTTCAGGTGACGAGCACCGACGCTGCGAATTACGACCTCAAGGAAGAGATCCGCGATTATTGGTCGAAGCGGTCGGAAACCTTCGACCGCGCCTTCGGGCACCATATTCCCGAGGGACCGGAATTCGAGGCCTGGGCCGCGGCGATCCGCGATCATCTCGGCATGGAACCGCGCCGGATTCTCGATCTTGCCTGCGGCACGGGCGAGATCACCAAGCTGCTGCTGGCGCTCGGCCACGACGTGACGGCCCTGGATTTCTCCGAGGCGATGCTGGCGGTAGCCCGGCGCAAGCATGCCGGGCGACAGCGCCTGCGCTTTCGTCTGGCCGACGCCGAGAACACCATGGAGCCGGAGAACGCCTATGATGCCATCGTCTGCCGGCATCTGGTCTGGACGCTGACCGAGCCGCACAAGGCCTTTGCCGATTGGCATCGCGTGCTGAAGCCGGGCGGCAGATTGCTGTTCTTTGACGGAGACTGGGCGAAACCCACCCGGATCGGCCGGATGGCATCCGGGCTCATTGCCCTGATCGACCGCCTCGCCGGCGCCGATCCCTATTACGACGGCGCGATGGGCGAACGCCATGCCCGCATCATGGAGCGGTTGCCTTTCGGCGGGGGCTTGCGAAGCACCGATCTCCTCCCGCTCCTGCAAGAGGCCGGCTTCAAGGATGTGGTGATCTCGTCGCATCGGCCGATCGCCGCGGCCCAGAGGCGCCAGGCGGATGTCCGAAACCGGCTGCGCACCTATCTCTACCAGCGCTTCATCATCTGCTGCCGCAAATGATCTGCGGGCTGTCTCCGCCTTGCATCCCCAGGGTAACGGAACCATATCCCTCAAAGCAGCCTGGAGAACCGCCCGAGGCCCGTTCGAGGTAGCGAAACTCCACGGCGCGACATGCTTCCGCCACCCGGTGGCCGAGCAGAAAAACAAGCACGATAACTGATGACGTCGCCGGGGCTGGGGTCTATGGTCCGTGACGGGACGCTATCAAGCTCTGTGAACAAGGACGTGAGATATGGCTTCGAAACTCGAACAATTGCGCGCCATGACGGTCGTCGTCGCCGATACCGGCGATATCGACTCGATCAAGGCGCTCAAGCCGGTCGATTGCACCACCAATCCGAGCCTGCTGCTCAAGGCCGCCGAGATGCCGGCCTATGACCATTTGATCGCGGAAGCCGTGAGCTGGGGCAGCAAGCAGGGCGGCAGCAAGGAAGGCACCGTCGCAGCCATCGCCGACCGTCTTGCCGTTTCCTTTGGCGCGGAGCTGACCAAGCTCGTTCCCGGCCGCGTCTCCACCGAAGTCGACGCCGATCTATCCTTCGATACGCAGGCGACCATCGCCAAGGCGCATGCCATCATCGCCGACTACAAGTCCCGCGGTATCGAGCGCGATCGCATCCTGATCAAGATCGCCTCCACCTGGGAAGGTATCCGCGCGGCCGAAGTGCTGCAGAAGGAAGGCATCGACTGCAACCTGACCCTGCTGTTCTCCAAGGCCCAGGCCGTGGCCTGCGGCGATGCCGGCGTGTTCCTGATCTCGCCCTTCGTCGGCCGCATCCTCGACTGGCATGTGAAGAATGAGGGCCGCACCTTCACGCCGGAAGAAGATCCGGGCGTGATCTCGGTCCGCGGCATCTACGCCGATTACAAAGCGCGCGGCATCAAGACGGTGGTGATGGGCGCCTCGTTCCGCTCCACCGGCGAGATCGAGGCGCTGGCCGGTTGCGACCGCCTCACCATCGCACCGAACCTGCTGCAGGCGCTCGATGCGGACCAGGGCACGCTGGAGCGCAAGCTGTCGCCCGACAACCACGCCTCGGCGCCGACCACCGGCAAGATCGACGAGCGTGCCTTCCGCTGGGCGATGAACGAGGATGCGATGGCGACCGAGAAGCTCGCCGAAGGTATTCGCGGCTTCGCCAAGGATCTCGGCAAGCTGCGCACGCTCATTGCCAAGCGCGTCGAGGGCACGGCCCAAGCCGCATGATTCTGGCTGCCTGACTGTCGCAACGTGAGCCGGGCTTTTACCCAGGATGGCCAGGAAGGGGAGGACGCTCAGGTCCTTCCCGAGCGGCCGATTTCGATCGAGCGCAATCTCGTGACGGCGCGAGGCCTTGCCATGATCGAGGCCGAGCTCAAACAGGCGCGTTCGCTTTTCGCCACGGCCGAAGCGGCCGGGGATCGCATCGCCATGGGCAATGCCTCGCGCGACATTCGCTACTGGGCCGCTCGGCGCGCCTCGGCGGAACTGGTGACACCTTCCGCCGCCGATGACGGCATTCGCTTCGGCATGGCCATCACGCTGCATTATCCCGACGGGCGTGAAAGGATCTGGCGCATTGTCGGCGAAGACGAGGCCGACGCTGCCCTTGGGCGTATCAGCCACGTCTCGCCCCTGGCACGGGCGCTGTTCGGCAAGGATGTCGGGGATGTCGTCCGCGTCGGGCCGCAGGAGGCAGAGATCGTCGAGATCGACAGGACGCCGGAAGTGCCCTGATTCAGGTTTCCCACTCTTCTACCCGATCGAATTCCAGAACGGCGAATTGCAGGGCATCGAGGATGGCCAGATTACGGGCAACACGCTGGCTCCTATAAGCGCCGTAATAGAGTTCATGGACGGCGACGGCTGGGAGTGCGATATCTGCCGGACGGTGTTGTCGCAGCCGTGCCTATAGCCCGTACAGGCGCTGTGCAAGAGGCAGGGTGCCATAGTGCCGGCCAAAGAAAAATGGCGGCCATCGGCCGCCATTTTCGGATATGCGCAGGGAATGCGATTATTCCTCGGAGAAGCCACCGAGATGGCTCTGCGAGTAGTTCTGGATGCCGAGGCGCTCGACCAGGTCGAGCTGCGTCTCCAGGAAGTCGATATGGCCTTCCTCGTCGGTCATCAGTTCCTTGAACAGGTTCTCGGAGACGAAATCCTTGACGGTGCGGCAATATTCCGCGGCTTCCTGATAGAGGGCCCGGGCCTCGCGCTCGGCGGCGAGATCGCACTCGAGAACTTCCTTCACCGTTTGACCGATCCGCAGCGGATCGAGCGTCTGCATGTTCGGGAAACCTTCCAGGAAGAGGATGCGGGAGGTCAGCTTGTCGGCATGCTGCATCTCCTCGATCGATTCGGCGCGCCACTTCTTGGCAAGGCCCAGCAGGCCCCAATTGTCGAAGATCCGGTAATGCAGCCAATATTGATTGATTGCGGTCAGTTCGCTCCGCAACGCCTTGTTGAGATAGTCGATGACCTTCTTGTCGCCCTTCATGAGCGTTTCTCCGTACTTGGTGGACTGAAGTCACATTAGAAGAATTCTAAATTTAGGCAAGCCCCGATGGCGGCAAATTTGTCCGGGGGTATTTTGCCGGGCAGGGGGCGGTACAGGCCCATCCACGATCGCCTCAGGCGCTCCCAGTTTATTCTTGTTCTAAACTACTGATTTATAACGATTCTATTGTTGTGTCGGGCCATTGACAAGCCGGGCGCGTCCGTCCACATCACTTCCGTCACTGCCTTTGCTCGAACCCAAGATCGCTGCGAATGATCGTCTGTTCCTGCCGTGTTTTGACCGATGAGGATTTCACCAGCACGCTCGCGACCGAGCAGCCGGGCTGTCCGCGTTCGGCTGCGGAGGCTTATCGCTGTCTGGGCTGCGGACCCGAATGCGGCCGCTGCCTGATCACTGTGCGTCAGATCCTTGCCGATGCGCGCGCGGCAGCGCGCTGCCATGACTGCACCGAGGATTGTGCCCTGCGCGATATGGTCGAGGCGGCCAATACCGACGAAATCCTGCTGGACGCCGCCGAATAGGCCGTTTTGCCGGCGGCAAGACCAGACCTTCGCTGCGACGGTATTCGCATCCTTCTTTATCCCCTCTTCGTGATCCGCTTCTCACGATTGCGTTTCGCGTCAGCCGCGCCACAATAATGCCGCGCCATGTCGGCATAGGCGATTCATGCCCCAGTCAGGTGATCAGGATGTTCGAACCGGCCTAGCCGCGCATCTCGTGGCGCTGTGGCGGTTCGGGCTGGTGCTGTCGGGCAGCGGACAGTCGGCGGAGGAACTGGTCCAGGCAACCTGCTTGAGGGCACTCGAGCGCTCGCATCAGTTCATACCGGGAACGCGGCTCGACCGTTGGCTGTTCGCCATCGAGCGCTCGATCTGGCTCAACGAGGTCCGGGCGAACAAGGTTCGCAATCCCGTCGAACTCGACGAGGCGGAGGCGGCCCTGTCTTTCGACGGCGAACGGCAGTTTCAAACGAATATTCTGGCTGCTCAGGTGTTGAGACAAGTGCAGGCTTTGCCTGCAGCGCTGCGCGAAACCGTCTTTCTGGTCTATGGAGAGGGGCTCAGTTATGCCGAGGCGGCCGAGATGCTGGCCGTGCCGATCGGCACCGTCATGAGCCGTCTTGCCTCGGCCCGCCTCAGGCTCGCGCATCTGAACAGGGATACGCCGGAAGGCGCTTCGGGGGAGGCATCATGAGTGTGGAAGAGATGGGACCCGATGACGCCATCCTCGTGGCCTTCCTCGATGATGCGTTGTCGCCCGAGGAACGTGCGAGCCTGAAAACCCGTCTGGCCCGGGAACCGGAATTGAAGGCGAGGCTGGATGCCCTCGCGGGCGGCTCCCTGCCGTTCAGACAAAGCTATGACGCCCTGGCGGCGCATGCGCCGCAGGCGCGGCTCAAGGCTATTCTTGCGGCAAGCCAGACGGCAATTCCGGCCTCGACGGCCAACGACAACCAGAAACGTTCCGGCTGGCGCGTACCGCCGGCTGCGGTGGCGGCGGCGCTCGCCTTGTTTGTTCTCGGCGCTGGCATCGGCCATTATCTGCCGCCCGGCCTCTGGCCATTTCCCTCGGGACAGCACGGTGATCATGACGGGCCGGATGCCTGGCGTTCCACCGTGGCGGAATATTGGGGGCTGACCACGTCGCAGACACTCGACTGGATGCCGAACGACGTCTCCACCGCACAGCGCGACCTTGCCGCCGCGACCCGCCGGCTCGGCTTCCCGCTGACGCCCGACAAGATCAGCCTGCCCGCCCAGGAGCTCAAGCGCGTCGAACTCTTCCACTACGACAATGCGCCGCTCGTCGAGATTGCCTATTTGGATGAGCTGACCGGGCCGCTTGCCTTCTGCATCTATGCCAACAATCCCGGCACGGTGACGCCGCCGACGCTCGAGCAGCGCAAGGGCTTCAACGTGGTGTTCTGGTCGGATGCCGAACGCTCCTACATGCTGATCGGCCATGGACCGGACGAGATCATGCAAAAGCTCGCCGCGATGCTGGCAAAGCAGATCGCGGCGTGATCGGGGGCGGGTCTGCAGGCCCGCCTGCCTTCTTGTCTCGGGCGGCGGTTCCACGCCGCTTTGAACACCAGCCCCCCAAAAAACTTGCCAAGCTGGTGAGACAAGCGGATTCTTACTCTGGAGCCGTTCAAAACTGTGATTGACAGTGACTCCTTCTTTTGATCAACTGGTAAAAAATAAAGAGCCAAATACCAGAGGTTCAGATGACTGCACGATCCGACATTGCGCGGGGCCGTCTCGATTCCGCCACGCTTGCCAGCAATTTCTCAGATCTTCATCCCGCCTTCGACAGGCATGAAGCACGGGTTGCCGCCGAGCGCTGCCTGTTCTGCTATGATGCTCCCTGCGTAAAGGCCTGCCCGACTTCGATCGACATCCCGCTGTTCATCCGCGAGATCATGACGGGCAATACGGTTGGCGCGGCCCGGACCATCCTGGAATCCAACATCATGGGCGGCATGTGCGCCCGTGTCTGCCCCACCGAGACATTGTGCGAGGAAGCCTGCGTCAAGGAGACCTCCGAGGGCAGGGCGGTCGAGATCGGCAATCTGCAGCGCTATGCAACCGACGAACTCTTCGCCAAGGGCCGGCAATTGTTCAAACGCGGCGCCCCCACCGGCAAGCGTGTCGCCGTAGTCGGCGCCGGCCCGGCCGGTCTCTCATGCGCCCACAAGCTCGCAACGCTTGGTCATGAAGTGGTGGTCTTCGAGGCACGCGAGAAGGCGGGCGGCCTCAACGAATATGGCATCGCCGCCTATAAGAGCACCGGCGATTTTGCCCAGGCCGAGGTCGACTACATCACCGCCATCGGCGGCATCACCATCGACTATGGCAAGCGGCTCGGGCGCGACATCGAACTCTCGGATCTTGCCAGGCAATTCGACGCCGTCTTCCTCGGCATGGGGCTGGGCGATACCAACGATCTCGGCCTGGAAGAGGGCATCGAGGGCGTGATCGACGCCGTCGATTACATCGCGGACCTCCGCCAGGCCACCAATCTCGCCGATTTGCCGGTCGGCCGCCGCATCGTGGTGATCGGCGGCGGTATGACCGCCATCGATATCGCCTCGCAGACCAAGCGCCTGGGCGCGGAAAGCGTGACCATCGCCTATCGCCGCGGGCAGCCGCAGATGAATGCCTCCGATTACGAGCAGGAGGTCGCCCAGACCGATGGCGTGCTCATCCGCCACTGGCTCAAGCCCGTGCGGCTGCACGCCGAGGATGGCAAGCTGGTGGCCGTCGAGCTCGAATATACAGTGGAACAGGATGGGCGGCTCGCGGGCACAGGCGAAACCGTCAGGCTCGAATGCGACCAGCTTTTCACGGCGATCGGCCAGTCCTTCCTGCCAGGAGAGGTGAACGGCGTGCCGCTTGCGCTGGAAAAAGGGCGGATTGCCGTCGATGCCCAGCGGCGAACCTCGGTCCCCGGCATCTGGGCCGGCGGCGATTGTGTCGCTGGCGGCAAGGATCTGACGGTGGCAGCGGTGGAGGACGGCAAGCAGGCCGCTCTCTCGATCGATCTAGCTCTGAAGTCCCGAGCGAAAGCGGCGTGAGGAGGAACGACATGGCCGATCTCAGCACCAACTTCCTGGGCATCAAGTCTCCCAACCCGTTCTGGCTGGCCTCTGCGCCGCCGACCGACAAGGAATACAACGTCGTCCGCGCCTTCCAGGCGGGCTGGGGCGGCGTGGTCTGGAAGACGCTCGGCGAGCAGGGCCCGCCGGTGGTCAACGTCAATGGCCCGCGCTACGGCGCCTGGCACAGCCAGGACCGCCGCGTGATGGGCTTCAACAATATCGAGCTCATCACCGACCGGCCGCTCGAGGTCAATCTGCGCGAGATCAAGCAGGTCAAGCGCGACTGGAAGGACCGGGCGCTGATCGTCTCCCTGATGGTGCCTTGCGAAGAGAATGCGTGGAAGTCGATCCTGCCCTTCGTCGAGGACACCGAGGCCGACGGCATCGAGCTGAATTTCGGCTGTCCGCACGGCATGTCGGAGCGCGGCATGGGCTCGGCCGTCGGGCAGGTGCCCGAATATGTCGAGATGGTCGCGCGCTGGTGCAAGCAATATACCCGCATGCCGGTGATCGTGAAGCTGACGCCCAATATCACCGACGTGCGCAAGCCCGCCGAGGCGGCCAAGCGCGGCGGGGCTGACGCTGTATCGCTGATCAACACCATCAACTCCATCGTCTCGGTCGACATCGACAATATGCGCCCCTGGCCGAATACCGATGGTTTCGGCACCCATGGCGGCTATTGCGGCCCGGCGGTGAAGCCGATCGCGCTCAGCATGGTCTCGGAGATCGCCCGGGCGGAGGCGACGCGGGGTCTGCCGATCTCCGGCATCGGCGGCATCGAGACCTGGCGTGACGCCGTGGAATATATGGCGCTGGGCTGTGGCACGGTGCAGGTTTGCACCGCCGCCATGGTCTATGGCTTCAAGGTGGTGCAGGAGATGATCTCCGGCCTGTCCGACTGGATGAACGAGAAGGGTTATACCTCTGTCGACCAGTTCGTCGGCAAGGCCATTCCGCGTGTCACCGACTGGCAGCACCTCAACCTCGACTATGTGGTCAAGGCCCATATCGACCAGGATGCCTGCATCAAATGCGGCCGCTGCCACATCGCCTGCGAGGATACGTCCCACCAGGCCATCACCAACATGGTCGACGGCGTGCGCAAGTTCGAGGTGATCGAGGAAGAGTGCGTCGGCTGCAATCTGTGCGCCGTGGTCTGCCCGATCGAGGATTGCATCACGCTCGAACCGGTGACCACCGGGGTCGACAAGCGCACCGGCAGGCCGGTGGGCGGGCATCGCACCTGGAAGGAGCATCCCAACAATCCGGCCGTGCATGCCAAGGCGACCGAACCGGCGGAGTAAGGCGGGGGAAGCACGCCTGTAGCGATATGAGGCACGGCGTGCCGATCTCCAGATCGGCATGCTGGAAAACGAGTGTTTGCCTGCCGAGGATGCCGATCTGGAGATCGGCACACCAATCCTGTATTTATCCCGCAAGGTCATGTGGGCGAGATGCCCGTCAATCCGGGCAATCCGCGTGAAGCTAGCCGATCTTTCCCGCTATGCCGAAGCCGCCGGCCTCTCTGTGAGGGGGGCCTTTCATCCGAGACCCGAGGACGGTGTACCGTCGCGCGACACCGAGCCCGTCGGAACGCTGGTACTGCTCGGCTGGGCCGGCGGGCGGCATTGGCCCAGCTTTGCGGCTTCGCCCGAGGCTGTGGATGGCGCGCTCCATCCATTGGATCGCTGGTCCGAGCGGGTGATCGGCGCGATGGCAAAGGAGTTCGGCGCCGCGGCCCTCTATCCCTTCGGCGGCCCGTCCTATTGGCCATTCCAGCGCTGGGCGCAGCGCGGCGACAACGTTTTTGCCTCGCCGCTCGGCATGTATGTCCACCCGGTGCATGGGCTGTGGCACAGCTATCGCGGTGCCCTCTGTTTTAGGCAGAGGCTGGACCTGCCCCCAAAGGAAATCCAGGCCCATCCCTGCGAGAGCTGTGCGGCCAAGCCCTGCCTGGACACCTGCCCGGTCGGCGCCTTCACGACGGCGGGTTACGATGTCGAACGCTGCGCCGCTCATGTGCGCTCCGCCGAGGGCGCGGCCTGCCGGCAAGGCGGCTGCCTCGCGCGCCGGGCCTGCCCGGTCGCTCCGGGGCAGGCTTATGGCGCCGAGGAGGCGGGCTTTTATATGAAAGCTTTCCTGGCGGCGCATTGACCGGAGGACCGCTCTATTTCAGCTTCTCCTTGGTCTTGGGAAAATCGCGCCAATAGTCGCCGCTGCCCCGGCGCAGCACGTCGTCCTCGGGCCGGATCTCGAAGGGGGACAGCGTCGGCTTCTCCCGCAATTGGGCGAACAGGGCCGGTGCGTCGATCCCCTTGAGCAGGTCGAAGAGCTCTTCGAAACGATCGATCACGAAATAGCTCGCCTGGAAATCGTCGATGTAATAGCCGGTCCTGGCAACCCTGTCGAAATCGAAGCGCAAATGATGGGCCGAGGCATCGCCGACGGCATATTTCGCCTCGCCGAAGGAGGAGACGATGCCCGCCCCATAGATGCGGATGCCCTCGGGCTTGCGGATCAGGCCGAACTCGATGGTGTACCAGTTGAGGCGGGCGAGGAATTTCACGCCCCTGTTGTCGATCGCCTCAAGGCCGATGCGGCCATATTCGTTCATGTAATCGGCATAGGCCGGATTGGTGAGCAGCGGCACATGACCGAAGACGTCGTGAAAGATGTCGGGCTCTTCCAGATAATCGAGCTGCGCGCGCGTGCGGATGAAGGTGCCGGCCGGAAAGCGCCGGCTTGCCAGCATCTCGAAGAAGGGGCGGGAGGCGATGAGGCCGGGCACGGCTACCACCTCCCAGCCGGTGGCCCTTCGCAGCCTTTCGTTCATGCGCTCGAAATTGGGTATGCCTGTCTCATCGATACCCAGTGTCGTCAGGCCATCCAGATATTCCTGCGCGACATGGCCCTTCAGGGCCGCGAGCTGGCGCTTGAAGAGAATCGACCAGGTCTCGTGGTCTTCCCTGGTATAGCGATCCCAATCCTGCGGGATGATGCATTGCTCGATCGTCTGAGCACTCAGTATGGCGTGTCCCATCATGTCCTCCCAAAAGCGTTTTGCGACTTCTTGGAATCACCAAGAATCGCAAAGACGCGTCGGAACGAGGGGCTGGAGCAAACGCGCCTGAACGTGCTTTGCTCTAGGGGATGACCCCTCCATCCATATGGGGTGATGATAGCACGCCTGCCAGGACGACACGCAATTTCTCTGGGTTGTGTTTTGTCTCTAACGCTTTGTTCTGGCGTGTTTTATTGCCGGAAAAGCCAGCGCGGCTTTCTGAAAATTGCTCTGGCACGAAAGGCGGGCATTGGCTTGGGACATCGCAGGAATGCCGGCCCGTTCGATGTCGGCAGGAGCCGCCCTCAGCGCTCTGCCAGCACGCCGCGCAGGATCGTTTCGGTCAGCGTCTTCAGCGTTTCCTCGTAGAAGGCCTCGTCGTTGAGGTCCTTGCCGGTGAGAACGCTGATCTGCGTGGCGAAATCGGCATAATGCTGGGTGGTCGCCCAGATCATGAAGAGCAGGTGATAGGGTTCGATCGGCCGCAGCTTCCCCTCGGCGATCCAGCGCTGGATGATGACCGATTTCTGCCGGACGGTGTCGGTAAGATCCGTCGCCAGCACTTTCTTGAGATGCGGCGCGCCCTGCATGATCTCCATGGCGAAGAGACGGGAGGATTCCGGATAGAGCCGCGAGCATTTGAGCTTGTGCTCGATATAGGATGTCAGCGCCGCGACCGGGCCGCGCGTGGCGTCGAGTTCCTTCAGCGGCGTGACCCAGACTTCCAGCGTGCGGGTGAGCACCGCCTCGTAGAGGGCGTCCTTGGTGCGGAAATAATAGAGGAGATTGGTCTTCGACATGCCGGCGGCTTCGGCGACCTGGTCGATACGGGTGCCGCGCAGGCCGTGTTTCGAGAAGGCCGAAAGGGCGCTGTCGAGGATCTTGTCGATATTGGCCAGGCCGAGCTTGGTCTTGTTGCGTTGCCGGCCGGCCTCTCCTCCCTCTGGCATGAGCGCTTCCTGCTTCGTTGTTCCCAATCCTTCATGGCTCAGAAGCTTGGCGGTGTGCAAGCCGATATCAGCTCACAGGGCGTGTCGCCGACATTGCGAAAACGATGAGGCTCCCGGCTGTCGAAATAATAGGCGTCGCCGGGGCCGAGCACGGCCATGTCTTCACCCACGGTAACTTCGAGCTGGCCGCGAATGATGATGCCGCATTCCTCGCCCTGGTGATGCAGCAGCACTTTGCCGGAATCGGCGCCGGGCTGGTAGCGTTCGGAGATCATCTGCAGGGCGCGCCCGCGCAGGTCCGAGCCGACCTGGCGATAGGAGACGCGCCCGCGGCCGATCTCCATCAGCTCGCCGGAGCGATAGAACACCTTGCGGCCGGGATTGGCGTCGAGGGCGAAGAATTCCGCCAGGCCGATCGGCAAGGCGTCGAGCACTCGCTTGAGCGCGCCGACGGAGGGGTTCACCGCATTCGATTCCATCAGCGAGATGGTGGCGTTGGAGATGCCGGCGCGCTTGGCGAGCTGGCGCTGCGACAATCCGCGCGCCTCGCGCACGCGCCGCAGCAGCGAACCCAAATCGACGTTCTGCATGATGGCGTCCTTCATCCAGCCCTGTTTAGAATGTTAAATATCATGAACGCCGCGGGCAATTCCACTTTGCATTCAATGTGCCGGAATTCACGAACCTAACGCTTGTTGTTGATCGTTCGTTCCGGAACAGAAACTGCGGTAGAAACGGCGCTCGAAATAGGAATGATGCTGCTGCAACAAAGAGTTGGCATAATTTCCAAATTCAAGGCAAAGCTATTGCCAGCATAATGAGCCGGGCCTCCCGCCAGCCTTCGGGACCCCGGCAGCTTCCGGAGAGATCTCGATGAACGCCCCGATCCGCGTGACCAACAACCTCGAAGCGTTCTGGATGCCGTTTACGGCTAACAGACAGTTCAAGTCCAACCCGCGCATGTTCGTCGCGGCCAAGGACATGCACTACACCACGGCCGATGGCCGTCAGGTGCTGGACGGTACGGCGGGTCTGTGGTGCTGCAATGCCGGCCATGGCCGGCCCAAGATCACCGAGGCGGTCCAGAAGCAGGTGGCTGAACTCGATTACGCGCCGGCCTTCCAGATGGGCCACCCCGCCGCCTTCGAACTCGCCTCCCGCCTGGTCCAGCTCACGCCCCAGGGCATCGATCACGTCTTCTTCGCCAATTCCGGTTCGGAAGCCGTCGACAGCGCGCTCAAGATCGCGCTCGCCTATCACCGCGCCCGCGGCGAAGGGCAGCGCTTCCGCCTGATCGGCCGCGAGCGCGGCTATCACGGCGTGGGCTTCGGCGGCATTTCGGTGGGCGGCATCGTTTCCAACCGCAAGATGTTCGGCACGCTGCTCACCGGCGTCGACCACATCCGCCACACCCATGACCTCACGCGCAATGCCTTCTCCCGCGGCCTGCCCGAGCATGGCGCCGAATATGCCGAGGATCTGGAACGGGTGATCGCCCTGCATGATCCTTCCACCATCGCGGCCGTGATCATCGAGCCGATCGCCGGCTCCACCGGCGTGCTGCTGCCGCCCAAGGGCTATCTCGAGCGCATCCGCGCCATCTGCGACAAGCACGGCATCCTCCTGATCTTCGACGAGGTCATCACCGGTTTTGGCCGTCTCGGCGCGCCCTTCGCCGCCGACTATTTCGGCGTGACCCCCGACATGATGACGGTGGCCAAGGGCATCACCTCCGGCGTGATTCCGATGGGTGCGGTCTTCGCCAAGAAGGAGATCTACGATGCCTTCATGACCGGGCCGGAGCACCTGATCGAGCTCTTCCACGGCTACACCTATTCGGCCAATCCGGTAGCCTGCGCCGCCGCGCTCGGCACGCTCGACACCTATGCCGAGGAAGGCCTGCTGACCCGCGCTGCCGATCTCGCCTCCTACTGGGAGGACGCGGTGCATTCGCTCAAGGGCCTGCCGCACGTCATCGACATCCGCAATCTCGGCCTGATCGGCGCCATCGAACTCGAGCCGATCGCCGGCCAGCCCACCAAACGCGCCTTCTCCGCCTTCCTGAAGGCCTATGAGAAGGGCCTGCTGATCCGCACCACCGGCGACATCATCGCCCTGTCGCCGCCGCTGATCATTTCCAAGGCGCAGATCGACGAACTGATCACGACGCTCGGCGACGTCTTGAAGGCGCTGGATTGATGATCTTGACCCTCCCCTGGAGGGGGAGGGTCGACGCGTAGCGTCGGGGTGGGGTGGCCTTCCCTGCTCCGACGCGATGCGTCAATTCTCGATCGCAAGATCACCCCACCCCGGACTTCGTCCGACCCTCCCCCTCCAGGGGAGGGTAAGATGTTTCGCTTCCCAAGGCGCGCAGCAAGACAGACTCCTTCAGAGGAAACCCATGGCCCGTATCGACAACCTGATCGGCGGCAAGCAGACCGCCACCACCAGCGGACGCTTCGCGCCCGTGTTCAATCCCGCCACCGGCGAGCAGAGCGGCGAACTCGGCCTGTCCTCGACCGCGGATGTCGTTGCCGCCGTGCAGGCCGCCAAGAAGGCCTTCCCTGCCTGGTCGACCACGGCGCCGCTCAAGCGCGCCCGCTACATGTTCAAGTTCAAGGAACTGCTTGAAGCCAATGCCGACAGGATCGCCCAGGCGATCTCGGCCGAGCACGGCAAGACCCATTCCGATGCGCTCGGCGAGGTGCAGCGCGGCATCGAGGTCGTCGAATTCGCCTGCGGCATCCCGCATCTCCTGGCCGGCGAGTTCAGCCGCAATGTCGGCCCGGCCATCGACACCCACAATGACCGCCAGCCGCTCGGTGTCGTTGCCGGCATCACGCCCTTCAACTTCCCCGCCATGGTACCGCTATGGATGTATCCGGTGGCGATCGCGGCCGGCAACACCTTCGTTCTCAAGCCGTCCGAACGCGATCCCTCCGCCGCGCTGGTGGTGGCGCAGCTTCTCCTTGACACCGGCCTGCCGGAAGGCGTGCTCAACGTCGTCAATGGCGACAAGGAAGCCGTCGACGCGCTGCTGCATCATCCCGACGTCAAGGCCATCAGCTTCGTCGGCTCGACCCCGATCGCCCAGTACATCTATGCGACGGCCGCTGCCAACGGCAAGCGCTGCCAGGCTCTCGGCGGCGCCAAGAACCACATGGTGGTGATGCCGGATGCCGACATGGACCAGGCCGCCGACGCGCTGGTCTCCGCCGCCTACGGCTCGGCCGGCGAGCGCTGCATGGCCATCTCGGTGGCCGTGCCGATCGGCGACAAGACCGCCGATATCCTGGTCGAGCACCTGCTGCCGCGCATCAACAAGCTCAAGGTCGGCCCCGCCGCCGATCCGCAGGCCGAGATGGGACCGCTGGTCACCAAGCAGCACCAGGAGAAGGTGCTCGGCTATATCGATGCCGGCGTGAAGGAAGGCGCCAAGCTGGTGGTCGACGGCCGCGGCCTCAAGCTGCAGGGCTATGAGAACGGCTATTTCGTCGGCGCCACTTTGTTCGATCACGTCACCGAAGAGATGTCGATCTACAAAGAGGAGATCTTCGGGCCGGTGCTCTCGATGGTGCGCGCACGCGACTACGCCCATGCCACCAAGATGATCAACGACCATGAATATGGCAACGGCACCGCCATTTTCACGCGTGACGGCGATGCGGCGCGCGCCTTTGCCGACGGCATCGAGGTCGGCATGGTCGGCGTCAACGTGCCGCTGCCGGTGCCGGTGGCCTACCACTCCTTCGGCGGCTGGAAGCGCTCGCTGTTCGGCGACCACTCGATTTACGGCATGGAGGGCGTACGTTTCTACACTCGCCTGAAGACCGTGACCGCCCGCTGGCCGACCGGTATCCGCTCGGGCGTGAACCTCAACTTCCCCTCGACGAACTGAGGGGAGTCATATTCCCGGGTGCGCGGGGGCATCCTGCCCGCATCTTCCTAAACCCCGAACGCACTGTTTGCGGAGGTGAAGAGCGGGCAGGATGCCCGCGCACCCGGAGAAGCTACCCCCGGTTGAACTGTGCGGGGCGCTTTTCCACGAAGGCGGCCATGCCTTCCTTCTGGTCTTCGGTCGAGAACAGGGCCTGGAAGACGCGGCGCTCGAAGGTGAGGCCGCTGGCGAGCGGCAGCTCATAGGCCTGGTTGATCGCCTCCTTCATCACCATGCTCGCCGTCAGCGACATGCTCGCGATGGTCTGCGCCGTCTTCACCGCGTCCTCGACAAGATCGGCGGCCGGAACGACGCGCGAGGCGAGGCCGCAGCGCTCGGCCTCGGCGGCGTCCATCATGCGGCCGGTCAGGCACAGTTCCATCGCCTTGGACTTGCCGATCGAGCGAACCAGCCTCTGGCTGCCGCCCATGCCGGGGATGACGCCGAGCTTGATCTCGGGCTGGCCGAATTTGGCGGTATCGGCGGCCAGGATGAAGTCACACATTAGGGCGAGCTCGCAGCCGCCACCCAAAGCATAGCCGGCTACGGCAGCGATCTTCGGCTTGCGGGAAGCCGCGAAATGGTTCCATTCCGAGAACCAGTCGCTGCTGTGCATGTCGACGAAGCTCTGGGCCTGCATCTCCTTGATGTCAGCGCCGGCGGCAAAGGCCTTGGCGGAGCCGGTGATCACCAGGCAGCCGATGGAGGGATCGGCATCCGCCGCCTGGGTGGCTGCCAGGAGTTCGCCGGCCAGCTTGCGGTTGAGCGCGTTGAGGGCCTCGGGCCGGTTGAGCGTGATCAGCAACACGCGACCGCGCTGTTCGGTGATGATGGTCTCATAGGTCATGTCTGGTCCTCAATGCTTGCCGCGCAGCAGCCGGATGATGGCGGAGAAATCCTCGATGCCATGGCCGAGGCCGTCGAACAGGGAATAGAGCTGGGCCGCTTCGGCGCCAAGCGGTGTGTTGGCGCCCACTGCATTGGCTGCCGCCTGGGCGAGCTTGAGATCCTTGAGCATCAGCGCGGCGGCAAATCCCGGCTTGTAGTCGTTGTTGGCGGGTGAAGTCGGCACCGGCCCCGGCACCGGGCAATAGCTGGTGAGGGACCAGCATTGGCCGGAGGAGGTCGAGGCCACGTCGTAGAGCGCCTGCTGCGACAGGCCGAGCTTTTCGCCGAGCGCGAAGGCCTCGCAAACGCCGACCATCGAAATGCCGAGGATCATGTTGTTGCAGATCTTGGCGGCCTGACCGGCGCCGGCGGTGCCGCAATGCACCACGCGCTTGCCCATCACATTGAGCAGGGGCTCGGCTCGGGCAAAGGCCTCGCCGGTGCCGCCGACCATGAAGGTCAGCGTGCCGGCCTTGGCGCCGCCCACGCCGCCGGAGACGGGAGCGTCAACGGCGGCGAGCTTTCGCGCGGCGGCGATGTCATGGGCCTTGCGGGCGCTGTCGACATCGATGGTGGAGCTGTCGATCAGCAGCGTGCCATCCGGTACGAGGCTGGCCAGCTCAGACCACACCTTCAGCACATGAGCGCCGGCCGGCAGCATGGTGACCACGGCGTCGGCCTCCTTGACCGCCTCGGCGGCGGAGGAGGCAATGGTCACGCCATCGGCGCGTGCACTGTCGAGCGAGGCCTGGGACAGATCGAAGCCGCGCACCTCGTGCCCGGCCTTGACCAGATTGGCGGCCATCGGCCCACCCATATTGCCGAGACCAATGAAACCTATCTTGCTGCTGGCCATTGGGGACTCCTTTGCGAGAATGCGATCGGGATGGGTGCGGTGCGCATCAGCATGCGCTCAGGGAAACACCCGATCTGTGACCGGCTGGATCCAGGCCTCGATGTCGCGGTCATCCACTTCGGCGAGGCTCGGCGGTGACCAGCGCGGGTTGCGATCCTTGTCGATGATCGCCGCCCGCACGCCCTCGTAGAAGTCATGGCCCTGCGCCACGGCAACCGCGGCGGCGAATTCGCGCTCCAGGCATTCTTCCAGCCCGCTCGCCTCGCGGGCGAGACGGACCAGGCGGAAGGTGAGCTTGAGGCTGGTCGGTGATTTCGAAGCAATGATGTCGCGCGCCTTCATCGCGAAGGACGAGCCATCCGCGTCAAGGGCCTGCAGGATGGTTTCGACGGAGGAGCCGGCAAAGCATTGGTCGATCAGGGCGCGATGCTCGGCAAGGCGAGCGGGTTCGGGGCGTATGGCGTGCTTGCCGAGCAAGGCGCGGATGGCCTCATTGCCGGTTCCCGGCGTCAGCTGCGCCAACGCCTCGATCAGGGCGGGGATGTTGCCCAGCGGGATCTGGAGGTCGGCCAGGCCGGCATAGATCGCATCTGCCGCGCCGATGGTCTCGCCGGTGAGGGCGAGGTAGGTGCCGATCTCGCCCGGCGCATGGGCGAGCAGCCAGGTGCCGCCGACATCCGGCACGAAGCCGATGCCGACTTCCGGCATGGCGATGCGGCTGCGCTCGGTGACGATGCGGTGGGCGCCATGCGCCGACAGGCCGATGCCGCCGCCCATTGTGATGCCGTCCATCACGGCCAGATAGGGCTTGGAAAAGCGGGCGATGCGGGCATTGACGCGATATTCGTCGCGCCAGAATTTCGCTCCCGTGCCGTTGGGCGTTCGCTCGCCCTCATAGAGGGCGCGGATGTCGCCGCCGGCGCACAGGCCGCGCTCGCCTTCCCCCGTCAGCAGCACGGCGGCGATGGCTGCATCCTTCTCGAAGGCGTCCAGGGCCGGCGCGATCAGATGCACCATGGCGCGGGTGAGGCTGTTCATCGCCTTGGGGCGATTGAGCCGGATGCGGCCGAGCGAGCCCTTACGTTCGACGATGATTTCAGGAAGCGTTTCCACTGCTGTCATCAGCGGCTCCCCAGCAGGGCACGGGCAATGATCACACGCATGATTTCGTTGGTTCCCTCCAGAATTTGATGCACCCTGAGATCCCTGACGATCTTCTCGACGCCGTATTCGCTCAAGTAGCCATAGCCACCGTGAAGCTGCAGTGCCTGATTGGCAACCTCGAAACCGGCATCGGTGACGAAGCGTTTGGCCATGGCGCAAAAGCGCGTCGCCTCGGGGCTCTTGGCATCGAGGGCGCTCGCGGCCCGCCAGAGGAAGGTGCGCGCCACCTCCAGATCCGTCGCCATGTCGGCAAGGCGAAACTGCAGGGCCTGGAAATCCGAGATCTTACGTCCGAAGGCTTTTCGCTCACCCATATAGGCGATTGCCTTGTCGAGGGCGGCCTGGGCGCCGCCGAGCGAGCAGGCGGCGATGTTGAGGCGGCCGCCATCGAGCGCCGCCATGGCGATGCGAAAGCCCTGGCCTTCTTCGGCGATGCGGTTGGCCGCCGGGACCCGGACATTCTCGAACATCACCGCGCGGGTCGGCTGGGCATGCCAGCCCATCTTCTTCTCGCTCGCACCGAAGGAAAGGCCGGGCGTATCCTTGTGCACGATGAAGGTGGAGATGCCCTTGGGGCCTTCCCCTCCGGTGCGGGCCATCACGATGTAGAGATCGCTGGCACCGGCACCGGAAATGAACTGTTTCTGGCCATTGAGGATGTAGTGATCGCCGTCGCGCACGGCCCGGGTGGCGAGGGATCCGGCATCGGAGCCGACGCCGGGCTCGGTGAGGCAGTAGCTGGCGATCGTCTCCATTTTCGTCATGGCCGGCAACCATTGGCTGCGCTGTTCGGGTGAGCCATAGGCGTCGACGATCCAGGCGCACATATTGTGGATCGACAGGAAGGAGGCGATGGCCGGACACCCCGACGACAAGGCTTCAAAGATCAGGGCCGCGTCGAGCCGGGTGAGGCCGGAGCCACCCACGTCCTCACGCACATAGATCGCGGCCATGCCGAGGTCTGCCGCCGCCTTGAGCGTGTCGACGGGGAAATGCCTGTTCTGGTCCCATTCGAGGGCATGCGGGGCGATCGCCTCCGCCGCAAAGCCGGCGGCCATTTCCCGGATGGCTGTTTGTTCGTCGCTGAGTTCGAAGTCCATGGTGGTCGCCTATCTTTACCCTCCCCTCGATGTCCGCACGTCCTGCGGATGTGCGAGGGGTCGACGCGCAGCGTCGGGGTGGGGTGATGGTCTTGACCGGTGTGGTTCCCACCCCACCCCGGCCTTTCAGCCGACCCCTCGCACGTCCGCAGGACGTGCGGACATCGAGGGGAGGGTAGAGATTGCCTCACCGCATCGTCGGGATCGAGAAGTCGGCGCCGCTCTTGATGCCGCTCGGCCAGCGCGAGGTCACCGTCTTGGTCTTGGTATAGAAGCGGATCGAATCCGGCCCATGCTGGTTGAGGTCGCCGAAGCCCGAGCGCTTCCAGCCGCCGAAGGTGTGATAGGCGATCGGCACCGGGATCGGCACGTTGATGCCGACCATGCCGACATTGACCCTGGCGGCAAAGTCGCGGGCGGCATCGCCGTCGCGCGTGAAAATGGCGACGCCATTGCCGTAGGAATGCTTTGTCGGCAAAGCAAGTGCTTCCTCGTAGGTGTCTGCCCGCACGACGGAGAGCACCGGCCCGAAGATCTCCTCCTTGTAAATCGTCATATCGGGCTTGACCTCGTCGAACAGGCAGCCGCCCATGAAGAAGCCATTCTCATAGCCTTGCAGGCGGAAATTGCGGCCGTCGACGGCCAGCTTGGCGCCTTCGTTGACACCGATCTCGACATAGCGCTTGACGCGCTCCACCGCCTCGCGGGTGACCAGCGGCCCGTAATCGGCGGAGCCATCGTTGGAGGGGCCGATCTTCAGCGATTCCACCCGCGGGATCAGCCTTTCCATCAGCGCATCGCCCGTGGCCTTGGTGACGGGAACGGCGACGGAGATCGCCATGCAACGCTCGCCCGCCGAACCGTAGCCGGCGCCGATCAGGGCATCGACGACCTGGTCCATGTCGGCATCGGGCATGACGATGGCGTGGTTCTTGGCGCCGCCGAAACACTGAGCCCGCTTGCCGGTCTGGGCGGCGCGGACATAGATGTATTCGGCGATCGGGGTGGAGCCGACGAAGCCCACGGCGCGGATGTCCTCGTCGTCGAGAATCGCGTCGACCGCTTCCTTGTCGCCATTGACGACATTGAAAACGCCTGCCGGCAGGCCGGCCTCGACGAAGAGCTCGGCGATGCGGATGGGCACGGAAGGATCGCGTTCGGATGGCTTGAGGATGAAGGCGTTGCCGCAGGCGAGCGCCGGTGCGCATTTCCACAGGGGGATCATCGCCGGGAAATTGAAGGGCGTGATGCCGGCGACGACACCGAGCGGCTGGCGCAGGGAATAGACGTCGATGCCGGTGCCGGCGCTCTCGGTATATTCGCCCTTGAGCAGATGCGGCACGCCGACGGCGAATTCCACCACTTCGAGGCCGCGCTGGATGTCGCCCTTGGCATCCGGCACCGTCTTGCCGTGCTCGCTCGCCAGGAGCTCGGCCAGACTGTCATGCTCGTCACGCATCAATTCGAGGAAGCGCATCAGCACGCGGGCGCGGCGCTGCGGGTTCCACCCCGCCCAGACCAGCTGCGCCTCGCGGGCGTTCTCGACAGCCGCCCGAATTTCCGCCGCGCTGGCGAGTGCCACCTTGGCCTGCACATCGCCGGTGGTGGGATTGAACACGTCGGCAAAACGGCCGCTGGTGCCCTCGACACGCTTGCCGGCGATGAAATGTCCGATCTGTCGCATGGCTGTATCCTTTGTCGTGGTTTGAATATTTCCCGGGTGCGCGGACGTCTCGTCCGCTCTTGGAAACGTCGCGCTTACAGAAGGGAAGAGCGGACGGGACGTCCGCGCACCCGAAACGCCGTCGCCGCAACCCTATGCCCGCTTCCTCTCCGATGCCATCTCCGGGAAGTCGGTCTCTGCGAACTCGATACCCCGGAACGCACTTTGCGTATCGCCTTCCACTTCCAGCCGGCGCAGCTGCACCCGCCGGATCTTGCCGGAGATGGTCTTGGGCAGCTCGGTGACGAACTCGATGCGGCGGATGCGTTTGAAAGGGGCGAGACGCTCATTGGTATAGCGAAAGATCGACAGGGCCGTCTCCCGTGACGGTTTGGCTGCGCCGACCAGCAGCACATAGGCCTTGGGGATCGACAGGCGGATGGCATCGGCCACCGGCACAATGGCGGCCTCGGCCACCGACTCGTGTTCGATCAATACGCTTTCGAGCTCGAAGGGGCTGATGCGGTAATCGGAGGATTTGAAGACGTCGTCGGCGCGGCCGACGAAGGTGAGGTATCCTTCTTCGTCGACAAAGGCGACGTCACCGGTGCGGTACACCTCCTCTTCCAAGCCCCGCAGCTTGCCGTCGGTCCCCTGATAGCCTTGCATCAGACCGGCCGGTCTATTGCCGCCGAGCGGCAGGCAGACCTCGCCTTCCGTGGCAGGCTTGCCATCGGCATCGAGCACGCGGATGTCGTAGCCGGGGAGGGGACGGCCCATGGCGCCGACCTTGATCGGCTGTCCCGGCGAATTGGCGATCTGGGCCGTGGTTTCGGTCTGGCCATAGCCGTCGCGGATGGTCAGCCCCCAGGCGTCCCGCACCCGCTCGATCACTTCCGGATTGAGCGGCTCGCCGGCGCCACACACTTCGCGCAGCGAAACCTTGTAGGCGGCGAGATCCTCCTGGATCAGCAGCCGCCAGACGGTCGGTGGCGAGCAGAGCGTGGTGACCTCGCAGCGTTCGAGTTCGCGCAGCAGCACCTTGGCGCTGAACTGCGGCTGGTTGATCACCAGCACCGTGGCGCCGGCGTTCCAGGGCGCGAAGAACGAGCTCCAGGCGTGTTTGGCCCAGCCGGGCGACGACACGTTGAGGTGGATGTCGCCGGGCTGCAGGCCGAGCCAGTACATGGTCGAGAGCGCGCCGATCGGATAGCTGCGCTGGGAATGGCGCACCAGCTTGGGCTTGGCGGTGGTGCCGGAGGTGAAATAGAGCAGCAGCGGATCGTGCGAATGGGTCGGGCTATCCGGCGTGAAGATGGCAGGCTGGTCGAAAGCCTCGGCATAGGCGATCCAGCCGGCCTCACCCCCTGGGCCGACGACGATGCGTTTCACCTCCGGGGGCGCCACGCTCTCGCATTTGGCGAGCTGGTCGCGTTCGGCGACGATGGCGCGGGCCTTGCCGCGGTCGAAACGATCGGCGAGCTCGTCCGGGGTGAGCAGCGTCGTGGCCGGAATGAGGATCAGGCCGAGCTTGATCGCCGCCAGCGTCGTCTCCCAGATCGCGGGCACGTTGCCGAGCAGCACCAGGACGTGATCGCCGCGTTTCAGGCCCTGGGCGCGCATGAAGTTCGCCACCTGGTTGGAGCGCCGGCTGAGCTCGGCGAAGCTGAGACGGGTCTCGGTTCCGGTGGCTGTGTCGACGATCCAAAGGGCCGTGCGGTCCCGGCTGTCGGGAGCGGTGGCGAGCTCGGCGTCGAACCAGTCCAGCGCCCAGTTGAAGCCGGCCCCGTCGGGCCAGCGGAAGCCGGCGCGGGCCGTCTCGTAGTCGGTGCGATGCTTGAGCAGAAAGTCACGAGCCTGCCGAAAATCGGGCATGAAGGTTTCCTCGCTTGCCGAGCACAATGAAAGTGCCGTTATTTTCGTTGATCGTTCAGCCGTCCTTCCTCGTTCAGACCAGCCGCTCCACCGCCATGGCCGTCGCCTCGCCGCCGCCGATGCACAGGCTGGCGACGCCGCGCTTCAGCCCATGGCTTTCGAGGGCGGCCAGCAGCGTCACCAGCACGCGCGCACCGGAAGCGCCGATCGGATGGCCGAGGGCGCAGGCACCGCCATGCACGTTGACCTTGTCCGAAGGCAGGTCGAGATCCCGCATGGCCGCCATGGTCACCACGGCGAAAGCCTCGTTGATTTCGAAAAGGTCGACTTCCTCGGCCGTCCATCCCGTGCGCTCGAACAATTTGCGTATGGCGCCGATCGGGGCGGTGGCGAAGCGGTTCGGCTCCTGGGCGTGGCTGGCATGGCCGACGATGGCAGCAAGCGGCGTCAGGCCGCGCTTTTCCGCCTGCGAGCGGCGCATCAGCACCAGGGCGGCGGCGCCATCGGAGATGGAGCTGGAATTGGCCGCCGTCACCGTGCCGCCTTCGCGGAAGGCCGGCTTCAGCGTCGGGATCTTGTCGGGACGGGCCTTGCCCGGCTGCTCGTCGACGCCGACGACCTGCTCGGTCTTGCCCGTGCCGACGGTCACGGGCACGATCTCGCTGTCGAAACGTCCGTCGCGAATGGCGGCCTGGGCCCGGCTCAACGATTGCAGTGCAAATTCATCCTGCGCCTCGCGGGTGAACTGATAGGCTTCGGCACAATCCTCGGCGAAGGTGCCCATCAGGCGGCCCTTCTCATAGGCATCCTCGAGCCCGTCCAGGAACATATGGTCCTTCACGCTGCCATGCCCCATGCGGTAGCCACTGCGTGCGCGGTCGAGCAGATAGGGCGCGTTGGTCATGCTCTCCATGCCGCCGGCCACCACCACGCCGGCGGTGCCGGCGGCGATCAGGTCATGGCCTAGCATGGCGGCCTGCATGCCCGAACCGCACATCTTGTTGACGGTGGTGGCGGGCGTCGAAATCGGCAGGCCCGCACCGAGGGCGGCCTGGCGGGCCGGTGCTTGGCCCTGGCCGGCGGCGAGCACGCAGCCGAACACGATTTCCTCGACCGTTTCGGCAGGCAGCCCGGCCCGGGACACCGCAGCCGAGATGGCGGCCGCGCCGAGGCGAGCCGCTGGCAGGCTGGAAAAGGCTCCCTGAAAACCGCCGAGCGGCGTACGCGCGGAACCGACGATCACGACCGGGTCATTCATCTCCAGGTCCCTTTCTGTAAAAGAAGATTTTACGCCGATTTCGGCGTTGTGTGTGGCCGATCAGCGCGGTGCCATGCGCAAGGCGCCGTCGAGCCGGATGATCTCGCCGTTGAGCATGCGGTTTTCGATGATATGGCAAACCAGGGCGGCAAACTCCTCGGGATGGCCGAGGCGGGGAGGGAAGGGAACGGTCGCACCCAGCGACGTCCTGACTTCCTCCGGCATGGCCTGCATCATCGGGGTCTCGAACACGCCGGGCGCCACCGCGACGACACGGATGCCGAAGCGGGCGAGTTCGCGCGCTGCAGGCAAAGTGAGGCTGGCGACGCCGCCCTTGGAGGCGGCATAGGCGGCCTGGCCAATCTGGCCGTCATAGGCTGCGATCGAGGCGGTATTGACGATGACGCCACGCTCGCCGTCCTCGCCCGGCGCGTTGGCCGCGATCGCCCGGGCGGCGAGACGCGTCATGTTGAAGGTGCCGACGAGATTGATCTGGATGGTACGGGCGAAGCGCTCGAGATCATGGGGACCATCACGCCCGACGATACGTTCACTGGGGGCGACGCCGGCGCAGTTGACGAGAGCGTCGAGCCTGCCGAAGGCTTCGAGGGCGGCGCCGACAGCGGCCTGTCCATCCTCGGGGCCGGCCACGTCGGTGCGCTGGAAACGCGCAGCGCTGCCGAGTGCCGCAGCGGCTTTCTCGCCGGCTTCGGCATTGAGATCGCAGAGCAGGACCCGCCCGCCGCGGCTCACCAACTCGGCTGCCGCCGCATGGCCGAGCCCGGACGCTCCACCAGTCACAAGGAAGACGCGATCTTGGATCTGCACGGCGCGGAACTCTCCCCATTCGGCACGTTGATTGCCGTTGTCGTTGGCAACGATACTACGCACGTCGGTGGTGGCTTTCGATGACCCTTCATGTTTAAAAGCGTGATCGGTTTTGCCATATCGGAGGTCATGAGCGTGGAGGAGGGATTAGCTCGCCGGCACAATTCGTGGCTCAAGGGGCCGTCATCCCCGGCCGAGCACGGCGAGGGGAGGGAGATGCGGGGGCCGACGAACTCGAACTGTGGCCCCTGCATCTCCTTCTCGCCACCTGCGATGGCGCCGAGGATGATATTTCCCCGGCATTTTCGGCTGCGTTCGGGGCGAACTGCATGATCGGTGTCGGCTTCATCCAGGATACTCTGGATCCTCTGCGGCGAGGGGGCTTCGACCTCGGCCCGGCGCTGGATGCCGGGGGCTTCAGCGAGAGCGATCTCGATCTGCCGGGGTTTCGCCTTTCAGCCGAGCAATATGGCCGCCTATGGCTGCGCATCGCCCAGATCATGAGCTGCGAATATTTCGGCTTCGGCGCCCGGCCGATGGCGCCGGGCAGTTTCGCCATGCTCTGTCATGCGGTGATCTCCAGCCAGACGCTGGAACACGCGGTCCGGCGCAGCCTGCGCTTTCTCAATCTGGTGCTGGGGGAGCCCAAGGGTGAGCTGGTGATCGAGGACACCTCGGCCAGCGTGATCCTGCGAGAGAGTTCACCGCCCCGGCCGGCCTTTGCCTACCGCACCTATTTCCTGCTGCTGCATGGTATCGTCTGCTGGCTGGTCAAACGCCGGCTCGAGATCCGCGAACTGCATTTTCGAGGCCCCCTTCCGAAAGGCCGGGAAGACCATCGCGATTTCTTCGGCACCGCCATCCGCTTCGACCGGCCGCAGACCGTGCTGGTCTTCGACCGCGAACTGCTGTCGTTGAAGGTGCGCCAGACCGAGAAAACATTGCAGGGCTTCATCACCGGGGCGCCGGCCAACATATTGGGGCGCTATCGCTATGATCGCGGCGCCGCCGCTGCCACGCGGCGCCTGCTGCGAGAGCTCCCGCCTTCCGAGTGGCCTTCCTTTGCCGAGATGGCCGTGAAGCTGAACCTGTCCGAGCCGACATTGCGGCGTCATTTGGCCGGCGACGGCGAGAGTTTCTCCGAAATCAAGGAGGAGATCCGCCGCAAGCTGGCCCTGGACTGGCTGCTCCGGACGGACAAGCCGGTCGGTCAGGTCGCCGCCGATCTCGGCTATACCGAGCCCAGCGCCTTCCACCGCGCCTTCCACAAATGGGCCGGCATGAGCCCGGGCGCATTCCGCCGTTCTCGCGCGAAATGACCGCCGGGCCGCCGGTTCCGTCATAACTCCTTGGGGTTATTGTTCGATCGTCAGCATCGGCACAAGCTCCCCTGTGACAAAGAGAGAACGGCCGCCGGCAGGCCGGTGGACCGTCACCAGGGGAGAGCGGCAATGCAAGATGTGAAGTTGGATAGGGCCTTGGGCCTGTGGTCGGTGGTGTTATTCGGCCTGGCCTATATGACGCCGATGATCGTCTTCGGCACGTTCGGGCCGCTGGCGACGGCGAGCCAGGGCACCACGGCGATGTCCTATCTGCTGGCCTCCGGCGCCATCCTGCTCACTGCCCTCAGCTATGGCGTGATGTCTCGGGTCTATCCCGTGGCCGGCTCCGCCTACACCTATGCGCGCCGATCGTTGAGTTCCGGCGTCGGCTTCCTGGTCGGCTGGGCCGTACTGCTCGATTATTTCTTCCTGCCCATGGTGATCTGGCTGATCGGCGCGGCCTATCTGTCCTCCGCCTTTCCCGCCGTGCCTACCTGGGTCTGGATCGTCGCCTTCATCCTCACCACGACCGTGATCAACATCCTCGGCATCGCCTTCGCGAGCCGGGTGAATTTCGTGCTGATGCTGGTGCAGCTCGCCGTCGTCGTCGCCTTCGTGCTGCTGGCGGCCCGCTATGTCGCCGCCGCGGACGGGGCCGGCGGCCTGGCGGCAGCGGCGCCTTTCTTCCAGGCCAATGTGCCCTTTTCCGCCTCGGTCGCGGGGGCTGCCATCGCCGCCTATTCCTTCCTCGGTTTCGATGCCGTTTCCACGCTGACGGAGGAGACCAGGGAGGCCGGGCGCACGATTCCCAAGGCCATCCTGATCGTCGCCATGGCAGGCGGCGCCATCTTCGTGGCAGCGGGCTATGTGATCCAGCTCGCCCATCCCGGCTTCGAGTTCGCCTCCGTCGATGCTGCCGGCAATGAGATCGCCCAGAAGATCGGCGGCGATTTCTTCGTCGTGATCTTCCTCGCGACGCTGGTGCTGGCGCAATTCAGCTCGGGCCTGGCCGCGCAGGCCAGTGTCGGTCGGCTGCTCTATGCCATGGGCGCGACAACGTGCTGCCCGGCAGCCTGTTCGCCCGCCTGCATCCGAAATGGCAGACGCCGCTTGTCAACCTGCTTATCGTCGGCCTGGTTGGGCTGGCCGCCATCTGGATGGATGTCACCACCTCCACCTCCTTCATCAATTTCGGAGCCTTCCTGGCCTTCACGGCGGTCAATCTCTCGGTGATCGCCCTCTATCTGCGCGGCCACGAAGGCGTCAGGCCGCTGGGTGCGCTGATGGGGGTGGTCCTGCCGGCCGTCGCGGCGGCCTGCGACCTCTATCTCCTCTTCAATCTCGATGCCCACGCCAAATGGCTCGGCCTGATCTGGCTGGCGCTGGGAGCGGCCTATCTGGCTTATCTGACCCGCCTATTCAGCCAGGCGCAGCCCGAGATGGATTTCGTGGAGGAGGCGGCCTGAGCAGGCGCTGGTCAGGCTGCGGTGGATTGCCCGGCCAGGAACAGGCGGAACAGCTGCCCCTGGCTTGATATCTTCAGCTTTGCGTAGATGTGGCGGCGATGCACCTTGATCGTTTCTGGGGACAGCGAGAGCACGGCGCCGATCGAGAGGCTCGAATGCCCCTTCAGGATCAGTGCCACGATTTCCCGCTCGCGAGGCGTCAGCAGGGGATGGGCGATGGCGGCCGATGGGAGCGCCTCGCCGGAGGGAGAGGGCGGCCGGGCCGTTCGCCAGTGCCTCTCCGCCAGCCGGCAGACGAGCTGGGCGACATCGCCGAACTGCTCGATCTGGCGGCGGCGGCATGGCGGGCTGGCGCCGAGACGGCTGATCGAGAGCACGCCGACGTGCCCGTCGCCGAGATCGAGCACGAAGCCGATCTCATCGCGGATCGTGGTCGCAGCGTAATGCACCCTGTAATATTCGGACAGCCTGAAATGGTCGGGTGCCAAATCCTGCATGACGATCAGGGACGCGGCGCCGTTCCCCCGGACGGCATCATAGAAAGGGTCGAGCACATAGGCGCCCGCCAGATATTGCTCGACGATGATGCCGCGATCCACGAGGTCGGACGGGTTGTGGAGATCATGCGCGCGCCCATCCGGCGTGTAGCGAAAGCCGTTCATCATCTCGAAAGGGGCGATCAGGCGCAGGACCCCCTGCAGTGCCGCGGGAAAGCCCGGCGAGCCTATGGCATCGACGGCCTGGGCGAGGAGGTGGTTCCAGCCCTGGAATGGTGGTGGCATGGCGCTCGCTCCGACCTTCTCGGACAGGCAGATGGTTCGGTTGCCAACCCTATGCGCCCGCACCGGGCCGGCAACAAGCCGGAATGGAGACGACGATGAATATAGCCGGCATGCGATCATCCCCAACGCATCCGCTCGACCTGCCCGCCTGCGCGATTGCCGACGGCATTCTCCGCCAGCGGTTCCGGGCCGTAGACGTGGTGGCGGAAGCCCTGCGCCGGGCCGAGGCATGCCAGCCCGAATTGAATGCCTTCACAGTGCTGCGGCGCGATCGCGCGCTGGCCGCGGCCAAGCGGGCGGATGAAGCCGCCAGGGCCGGACAATGTCTGGGAGCCCTGCACGGCGTGCCTTTCGCCGCCAAGGACATGACGCCGACAGCCGGCGACCTCACCACATTGGATTCCTGGACGAGCGGAGATCCGGTTCCCGCCGAAAGCGCTCTGTGCATCCGGCGGCTGGAGGGGGCCGGAGGCATTTTGATCGGCAAGACCACCACGCCGGAATTCGCATTTTCCAGCTTCACGCAGAGCCCGCGCTGGGGGGTGACACGCAACCCCTGGGACCCCGAACGTACGAGCGGCGGGTCCTCCGGCGGATCGGCCGTGGCCGTGGCCATGGGCGTGGTACCCATGGCGGAGGGCACCGATATGGGAGGCTCCGTGCGTATCCCCGCCGCCTTCTGCGGCGTGGTGGGCTTCAAGCCGAGCCTTGGGCGCATCCCGATGACGATTCTGCCCAGTGTTTTCGACAATATCTCCCATTTCGGGCCGCTCGCCCGCAGCGTCGAAGACGCCATTGCCTTCATGGCGGCGACGGTCGGGTCGAGCGACGAGGATATCCTGTCCCTGCCGCTCCCCTTCGACTTCATGAGGGCGCGCAAGGCGGGCCTCATCGGCCGGCGTTTCGCTTTCTCGCTCGACCTCGGCTTCTATGCCGTCGAACCGGCGGTGGAGAGAGCCATTCGCGGCGCGGTGGAAGATCTTCGCGGGGCGGGCGCCGTGGTCGACGAGATCCCGATCGGCTGGAGCCGGGCTGTCGTCGATCAATGGTTCGACATCTGGTGCGTGTTCATGTCGGCCTATTTCGGAGACCGGCTCGCCGCAGGGCGTGAGCGCATGGACCCATCGGTGGTGGCGATGATGGAAAAGGGCCTCATCATGGATGCCACCTATTACAAGCGCATCGAATTGCTGCGCACCCGGATGTGGCGCGACATGGCCAAGCTGTTCGAGAGCTATGACGCCCTGCTGTGCCCGACTTGCGCCATCACGGCGCCCCCGGCAGGGCTGACCGACGACGACTTTGCCGAGAGCCTGCCGGACGGTCGCCTGAAGGGACTGGACATGACATGCCCCTTCAACCTCCTGCCGCAATGCCCGGCTCTCTCTCTCCCGATCCATCCGGCCGGGGCTCTGCCGGTCGGGCTGCAGATCGTCGGGCGGCGCTATGCGGACGAGGATGTTCTCGCCATCGCACTGGGCGCGGAAAAGATCGTGGCGAGGCCGCGCTAGAGCAAAGTGCGATTTCTCCCTTTGCTCTCTAATTCCTTGTTTTGACGCGTTTTCTTAATCGAAAAGTCTATCAACTTTTCTGGAAAACGCTCTAGACCGTGAAAGCGGCGGCTCGGTGGAGCCGCCGCTTGGTAGGTCATAGCCGCATTGTTTTCCGCCGATAATCGGGTCTTTTCGGCGCGACGGTTTAGCTGCCGAGCGCGGCGCTCATGGTCGTTTCGTCGGCCGCCACCTCGAACTGTTTGAAGTTCTCGGTGAACATGCCCACCAGCCTGCGGGCCTGGTTCTCATAGGCGGCCTTGTCGGCCCAGGATTTGAAGGGATCGAGCACATGGCTCGGCACGCCTTCCACGGACGTCGGCACCTGGAAGCCGAAATGCCGGTCGGTGCGGAACTTGGCCCTGTCGAGGCTGCCGTCGAGGGCGGCATTGAGGAGGGTGCGGGTCCATTTGATCGGCATGCGGCGCCCGGTGCCGTAGGCACCGCCCGTCCAGCCGGTGTTGACGAGCCAGCAGGAGACCTGGTGCTTGTCGATCAATTCCTTCAGGAGCCGGGCATATTCGACCGGATGGCGCGGCATGAAGGGGGCGCCGAAGCAGGTCGAAAAGGTCGGCTGCGGCTCGGTCACGCCGCGTTCCGTGCCGGCGAGTTTGGCCGTGAAGCCCGAGAGGAAGTGGTAGATGGCCTGCTCAGGCGTGAGACGGGCGATGGGCGGCATCACGCCGAAGGCGTCCGCCGTCAGCATCACCACCGTTCCGGGATGGCCTGCCGCGCTGGTCGGCGAGGCATTCTCGATGAAATGCAGCGGATAGGCGGCGCGGGTGTTCTCGGTCTTGCGGCCGTCGGTGAAATCGAGCTTGCGCGTGATCGGATTGATCGAGACATTTTCGAGGACCGCCCCGAAGCGCTGGGAGGCGGCAAAGATCTGCGGCTCGGCCTGCTTGTCGAGATTGATGGTCTTGGCGTAGCAGCCGCCCTCGAAATTGAAGATGCCGTTCGGGCCCCAGCCATGCTCGTCGTCACCGATGAGCGAACGGTCGGGCGAGGCCGAAAGCGTGGTCTTGCCGGTGCCCGAGAGCCCGAAGAACAGGGCCGAAACGCTGCTGGGGCCGACATTGGCCGAGCAATGCATCGGCATCACGCCGCGTGCGGGCAGGATGTAGTTGAGATAGGAAAACACCGACTTCTTCATTTCGCCGGCATAGGACGTGCCGCCGATCAGGACGACGCCGCGGGTGAAATCACAGGCGATCACCGTCTCCGAGCGCAGGCCGTATTTGGCCGGGTCGGCCTTGAAGCTGGGCATGTCGATGATGGTGAGGTCGGGATAGAAGCCGGCCAGTTCATCGGCGGAGGGACGGATCAGGAGGTTGCGGATGAACAGGCTGTGCCAGGCGAGCTCGGTATAGACCTTGACCTTGATGCCGTTATCCTCGTCGGCGCCGGCATGCAGGTCCTGCACGAAGAGCTGCTTTTCCGTCGCGTGCCAGAGCATGTCGGCCAGCAGGGTATCGAAGGCGCCGCGTGAGATCGCGTTGTTGTTGGCCCACCAGATGCTGTCCTCGGTCTCGCGCTCGCGGACGATGTACTTGTCCTTCGGGGAACGGCCGGTGTGGCTGCCGGTGTCGACGACCAGGGCGCCGCCGGGGCTGAGCAGGCCTTCGCCGCGGCGAATCGCGACCTCGATCAGAGAGGGTTCATCGAGATTGGCGTGGAGCGCGCCGAGATTGTTGAACTGGATCGGCTCGATCTCGTCCTTGGCTCCGCCTTCCACAACATGAAGTTTCATATCACGCCTCCTCATATTTGCCGGTCTCTGGGCTCATGGCCCGGCCCTGTTCTCGCGGGCAGCACCGCAACAATCGTTCATCGCCGCGTCGACAGGCGGCGGGGGCGGCTGCTTCCCATCCAAATGCGACCTTAGCACGGCAAACCCGTGGACGGTCATGCGAATGTTGCGGCGAAATGCATCGGCGACAAAATCATGGCCGGCATCGGTATTGTTATGACAAATGACGGCAGAACGGCGCTCGCGGAAAGTTCCACGAACGCCTCCAATCTGCCTAATACTTTGAAAGATCGTTGTGATTTCCAGCTGCACCCGCCCGGGTAGCCGAAACACCTAGCCTTCGCGCTTCATGCGCTCGCGACGTTTGAGTTCCGCCGGGCTCGGCTCGGCCAGCTCGAAGGTGCCGATCGGCACCGGGCCGGCCGGCTCATAGGTGGCAATCACCACCCCGGTGCTCGAAACGTCGTGGCTGGTCAGTTTCAGCGCACCGGAAGGGGTGCCGCTGCCGAACAGGCGCTTGCCCTTGCCGAGCACGACCGGGAATGTCATCACGAAAAGCCGGTCGATCAGGCCGGCGGCCAGCAACTGCGGGTAGAGCGTCGTGCTGCCCTGGATCAGGATGTCGGGCCCGTCGCCTTGCTTCACTGTTTTGACGGCGTCGATACTGCCGAGGCGATGGCTATTGTGCCATTCGAAAGGCTCGCTGCCATGCGTGACCACATATTTGTTGGCGTTGGTGAAGGCCGGTCCGATCGGGTCTTCCGGCCCGACGAAAGGCCAGTGGGCCGCGAAGATCTCATAGGTCTTGCGCCCGAGCAGCAGGTCGAAGGGACCGCCGAACAAGCCACCCATCGCGGCGCCCATCTTGTCGTCCCAGAAGGTGACCGTCCAGCCGCCGAACTCGAAGCCGCCCGTCGGGTCTTCCGGTGGGCCGCCAGGGGCCTGCATCACCCCATCGAGAGATTGGAATACACCGCCGATGATCTTGCGCATGATCGTCTCCTCCTGCTGATCTGCATTGGAATGCGGCCCCCGCTCGTCGCCGCATCGTTCGCTTGTCCAAGGACGGCGGGCCATGCCTGGTGCCGACATTGCGAGCGATATTTCGTCCTGCCGGCGGGACCGGCTGTCCCGGCGGCCTGGTCAGGAGCGGTCGCTGCCCCGGCCCGTATGGCGTTTCGGCGGTGATGGGGCGTCGAGCAGGGATCGGCGGTATTCGACGGCCAGTTCGGTGCTGCGCTTCAGAAAATCGGCAATGATCTCGAGCTCGCGCGCCTCGAAAGTCGACCAAAGCCCGAACATCCTCTCCTGCAGGCCGAGATAGGCCGCTTTGATCGGTTCGATCGCATCTTGCCGGGCACGGACCAGGACGCGTCTGCGGTCCTTGGGATCGTCGAAGCGCTCGACATAGCCGGCGGCGGTCAGACGATCGATCAGGGCGGTGACGGAGCCAGAGGTAAGCCCCGTCGCCTTGGCGAGCTCTCCGGCGGAAGCGGTCTCGCGCATGACGATCAGATCGAGGACTTCGAGGTCGGTCTGGTTGAGACCGAAACGGTCGGCGACGGTCTTGCTGGTGATCACGCTCTGGGCGCCCATGGTGCGCGTCGCCCTGCCGACCTCCTCGACCAGAGCCCGATGCGAAGGCTGAGCGTTCCGGTCGTCCTGCCTCGTAGCCATTGTCCTGCCTCCTCTGCTGCCTATCGCGGACTCATAGGGAAGCGGCCGCTTCAAGCATGGGCACAAGCCAGGCCGAAGGCGGCCATGGCGGCTCCGCAGGTGACGAGGTCGAGCGGCAGGCGCCAGAAGCTGCGATGCGTCCAGCGCGTCGCCTGTTCCACGGTGATCGCAGTCGTTTCGCTTTTTTCGAAGACGAGCGCTTTGGGAATGAAGTCGAAAGCCGACCACAGGCGCATGGCGCCATGGCTGACGACGGCGATGATCAGAGCCGTCCGCACATCGGCGACGGACCAGCTCGCGACGAGTGCCGCGAGCAGCATGAGCTCGAAGGTGACATGGGCAGGGATCCAGAAGCGCCGGCGCGAAATTCCGCCGGCGCGAGGCTGAATGATGTCCGGCCGCTTGGGCCAAGCCGGATCGACGACACTGATTTCGTACCAGCCACCGCCGAAGCTCGCAAATGCCAGGCCGCAAACCAGGCCGGTGGTGACTTCGACCGCGCTCATCCGCCATCTCTCCCTCGATCCTCATTATCTTGACAGTCAAAATACTTGATTGTCAAGATAATGAGGATCGAGGGAGACGTCGCGCGGCATGTCCGGCTTCGGCGGCCGATAGTGGCGGCGCGTAATCGCCCTCATTTCCCGGGTGATGGCGGAGAGGGCGCCAACTGCAGCAGGATGTCCTGATGGACGCTGCAATCGCCGTGGCCGATGGATTGCCGGGTCGCCTGGCCGCCGAGGACGAGAGCCGGCACGAAATAGAAACATTCTCCCGGGCCGAGTCGCCGCTCACTCATGGAGGTGTAGAGGCTGTAATAGGTCCGAGGCTCTTCCTGCAGGAAGTTCTTGAGGTCGCCGGCGAAGAAGCCGTCCATCGACCAGGTGATGGCGGCGCTGTTGCGATGATGGATGCTCAGAAAGACGACGTCGCTGGCATATTTCCAATCGGCTGGCAGCCCCTTCTCGACAGCCTTCTGCCGAAGGTCGCGGAAATAGATCAGATCGCCGAAAGCGGTGCGGGCAATCGGAATTCGCGTCGGGTCGGGTTGTTTGAGCAGGAGCCAGCGTGCCAGCATCGCTTCTTGATCGCGCGGATCGAAAAACGTGATGAAGCCGTCGCCGAAGGAACCGATACCGACCGTCTGCCAGAACTCGATCAATGTGGGGTGGGCATGCTCCTTCAGCTTGGCCGGAAGCTCGCCGGACAAGGGACGCACATCGGCGCCGGGGGGGAAATCCTTCAGGAAGGCTTGCAGGTCCATCGGTCTTTCCTGGGCGAAGCTCTGCCCATTGCTATAGAGCGCTCCCAAGAGAAGGAGCAGGGTTGCCAAGATGCGCATTGCGTGGACGGGCCCACCAGGATTGTCGGTTCGAATCTGCCGCAACGGAAATGGTTGGGCAAGGGCTGGGAGCCGCGCCTTAAATCTCTTCCAAATGGGGTTGCCTATTTTTTGTCCATAAGGTCAATATTGCTGCCAGCCGCGAGGGCAATCCCGGCTGGGCCGGAGAGCGGTTGAGAGCGGGGACTGCTTCGCTTTTTTTGTTCGCCGGCGTTCCTTGCCGCGGTTTGAAATATTCCAACCGGGGCAGCGAACCGGTAACGTGATAAAATAGAGACTCCCATCGCGGTGGCACGATCATTGCTGTGAACGGGAGCGAGCAGGGCGGAACGGTTCACCGTATCCGCCGGGGACGAACCAGAGGTAGGGCCGGCATGCAGGTTGAGGGCGTGGATCGGAAGCTTGGTGCCGCGAGGGAACGAACGGCCGCCGGCGAACCCGTGATTGCGGTCGAGGATCTTTCCTTGACCTTCGATACCGGCGACGGGCCGGTCTATGCGCTCTCCAAGGTCAATCTCACCGTCAATGAAGGCGATTTCGTTTCCTTCATCGGCCCCTCCGGCTGCGGCAAGACCACTTTGCTGCGCGTCATCGCCGATCTCGAACGCCAGACTTCCGGCTCGATCAAGGTGAACGGGCTGACGCCGGAACAGGCGCGGCTCGGGCGGCATTACGGCTATGTCTTCCAGGCGCCGGCGCTCTACCCCTGGCGCACCATCGAGCGCAACGTCATGCTGCCGTTGGAAGTGATGGGATTTCCTGCCGCCGAACGCAGGGAGAGGGCGGCCCGCAATCTCGAACTGGTCAATCTCAAAGGCTTCGAGAAGAAGTTTCCCTGGCAATTGTCCGGCGGCATGCAGCAGCGCGCCTCGATCGCGAGGGCGCTCTCCTTCGATCCCAAGCTGATGCTGATGGACGAGCCGTTCGGAGCGCTCGACGAGATCGTCCGCGACAAGCTCAACGACCAGCTCCTGCATCTGTGGCGCACCACCAGGAAGACGGTGGTGTTCGTCACCCATTCCATTCCCGAGGCGGTGTACCTGTCCACCAAGATCGTGGTGATGTCGCCCAGGCCCGGCCGCATCATCGACATCATCGACTGCGATTTCCCGCGCGACCGCACGCTGGACATCCGCGAGACGCCCGAATTCCTCGAAGTGGCCCACCGCGTGCGCGACGGCCTCAGGGCAGGGCACTCCTATGACGACTGAGGTGCTCGTTGCCCGTACCGCCCCCTCACTGTGGAGCCGCCTGATGACCGGCAAGGCCGGGCCGGTGACGGTGGTCGTGCTGGCGATCTTCGCTCTCTGGTATCTTGCCTGCCTCCCGATGAACGGGGCGGCTCTGCAGCGCGTCATGCCCGATGCCGCCGCCCGCCCGCTCCTGGAGCAGTTCGTTGCCGCCATCAACCTGCCGGATGGCAACCTCGCCGCGCCGCACCAGATCATCATGGCGATGGTGCAGGGCCTGTTCTTCGAGCCGCCTCTGGGCCGGCGCAGCCTGGTCTATCATGGCCTGATCACGCTTTCCTCGGCCTTGTCGGGCTTCGTGCTCGGCGCCGTGCTCGGCATCGTGCTGGCGGTGCTGATCGTGCATTACCGCTCGATGCGGCAGAGCCTGATGCCGTGGGTGATCGTCTCCCAGACCATCCCGATCCTGGCGCTGGTGCCGCTGCTGACCGCGATCACCGGCCGGCTCGGCGCGCCGATCCTGGTGCCGAAGGCCCTGATCGCCACCTATCTGTGCTTCTTCCCGGTGACGGTCGGCATGGTGAAGGGGCTGACCTCGCCGGATCTGATGCAGCTCGACCTGATGCGCACCTATGATGCTTCGAAATGGCAGACCTTCTGGAAGCTGCGCTGGCCGGCGGCGACACCCTATCTGTTCGCCAGCCTGAAGATCGCCATCGCCGGCTGCATCATCGGCGCCATCGTTGCCGAGATGCCGACGGGCGCCCAGGGTGGGCTCGGCTCGCGCCTGTTGGCGGGCTACCAGTACAACAATCTGCGCCTGGTGCTGTGGGCTTCCCTGTTCACCGCCGCGCTGCTCTCGGCGGCCCTGATCGGACTGATCGGCCTGATCGAACGGCGTACGTTGGCGAGAATGGGCGTCAAAGGAGAGCAGGCATGACGGCCTTCCAATCGCGCGGATGGCTTATTGCAGCAGCGCTTATTGCTGTAAGTGCCCTTTTCCCTTTGGGCGATGGCACCGATGCCATTTCGATTCAGATGGTCAGCTCAGTCTATATCGTTGCGGTTCTCTATTTGGGGGCCAGCCTTCATGGGAATCGCTATGGTGGATGGCTTTTTAGTTTACTTCCGCTTTCTTTTGCCGCCGTCGTTACCCTGACGATAATTGTCCACTCACCGGGCGTCGCAGGGGTGGCCAACTGGGGCCTCTGGTTGAAGGCGATTGGGTTGTGGCTTGCCGCCTGGATGCTGGTGGACATGATCGCCAATGCCGGTGATGGACGCCGCACCTCGCGCTGGCGGAACCTGGCGCCGATGATCCTGTTCGGCGCCACACTACTCCTTCTTTGGGAGTGGCTGGTCGTCGGTTTCGGCATCTCGCCCATCATCCTGCTGCCGCCGTCCGCCATCGGCCAGGCCGTGGTGGCGCAGGTCAATACGCTCGCCACCGATTTCGTCTGGACCTTCCTGCACGAAGTCCTGCTCGGCTGGCTGATCGGCTGCGGCTCGGGGTTCCTGGTGGCGTTGGTGGCCGACCGCATCCCCTTCCTGCGCCGTGGCCTGTTGCCGCTCGGCAATGTCGTCTCGGCCCTGCCCATCGTCGGCATCGCGCCGATCATGATCTGGTGGTTCACCTATGACTGGCCCTCCAAGACGGCCGTCGTGGTGGCGATGACCTTCTTTCCGATGTTGGTCAACACGGTGGCGGGCCTGGCAGCCAGCGGCGCGCTGGAGCGCGACCTGATGCGCTCCTACGGCGCCAGTTACTGGCCGACATTGGTGAATCTCCGTCTTCCCGCCGCGATGCCCTTCATCTTCAACGGCTTGAAGATCAATTCGACCCTGGCGATGATCGGCGCCATCGTCGCCGAATATTTCGACGGGCCCACCATCGGCATGGGCTTTCGCATCAACACCCAGGCGGCGCTGTCGCAGACCGACATCGTCTGGGCGGAGATCGCGGTGGCCATGGTGGCGGGCTCACTATTTTACGGCCTCATTGCCCTCGTCGAGCGGGCGGTGACGTTTTGGCATCCCTCTTACCGGCGCGCGTGACGCAGGACGAGGTTAACAGAGGAGTGGACGGAATGAAGAAGGCACTACTGGCCGGCGTCGCTTTCGCGCTCGGGCTTGGAGCGATCAGCGCGGCGCAGGCAGCCGACAAGGTCACGCTGCAGCTCAAATGGGTGGTCCAGGGGCAGTTCGCCGGTTATCTCGTGGCCAAGGACAAGGGCTTCTACAAGGAAGCCGGTCTCGATGTCACCGTGGCGCCCGGCGGCCCCGATATCGCGCCGGAAACCGTGATCGCCAACAAACAGGCCGACGTGATCGTCGACTGGATGCCCGCGGCCCTCGCTGCCCGCGAGAAGGGCGTGCCGCTGGTCAATATCGCCCAGCCCTTCAAGCGCTCCGGCCTACAGCTCACCTGCCGCAAGGAATCCGGCGTCAAGACGCCGGCCGATTTCAAGGGCAAGACGCTGGGCGTATGGTTCTACGGCAATGAATATCCCTTCAACGCCTTCATGGGCAAGCTCGGCCTCAAGCTCGACGGCTCGGCCGAGGGCGTGAAGGTGATCAAGCAGGGCTTCAATGTCGATCCGCTCCTGCAGAAGCAGGCCGACTGCATCTCCACCATGACCTACAACGAATATTGGCAGGTGATCGAGGCCGGCGTGAAGGCCGAGGACCTGACCGTCTTCAACTACACCGACCAGGGCGTGGCGGTGCTGGAGGACGGGCTTTATGTCATGGAGGATCGCCTCAAGGATCCGAAATTCGTGGAGACCATGGCCAAGTTCGTCAAGGCCTCGATGAAGGGCTGGGAGTATGCCCGAGCCCATCCGGACGAAGCCGTGAAAATCGTGCTCGATAACGATGCCTCCGGTGCGCAGACCGAGGTGCACCAGACCCACATGATAGCCGAGGTCAACAAGCTGACCGAAGGCTCCGACGGCACACTCGATCCGGCCGCTGCGGAGGGCACCGTCAAGACGCTGCTCGGCGCCGGTGGCGACAGCCCGGCCATCACCAAGGCGCCCGTGGGCGGCTGGAGCTCGGCGGTCACCGACGCAATGAAGAAGCTGTGAGACGAATGACCCTCCCCTGGAGGGGGAGGGTCGGCCTGCAAGGCCGGGGTGGGGTGGGAACCGCCGCCGAACCAATCAAGTTCTCGCATGACCCGGCTTATCGAAAGGCCTGCGCCTTTTCACCCCACCCCGACGCTAAGCGTCGACCCTCCCCCTCCAGGGGAGGGTAAAACCAGCGCCGAGGTAACAGGCGCGGCGAACTCGTTATTGGAGGACTATTATGCCGATCCTGATCCGTGGCGGTGTCGTGGTAAACCACGATCATTCCAGGCAAGCCGATGTGCTGATCGACGGCGAAACCATTTTGGCGATCGGTCCGAAGCTGTCGGCGCCGGCGGGGACCGAAATCATCGACGCCGATGGCTGCTTCGTTTTGCCGGGCGGCATCGATCCGCATACCCATCTCGAAATGCCCTTCATGGGCACCGTCTCGGCTGACGATTTCGAATCCGGCACCCGCGCCGCTCTGTCCGGCGGCACCACCATGGTGGTGGATTTCTGCTTGCCCGCGCCCGGCCAGTCGCTGCTGGCGGCCTATCAGGAATGGCGCCACAAGAGCGAAAAGGCGGTCGCCGACCATTCCTTCCACATGGCGATCACCTGGTGGGACAAACAGGTCTTCGACGAGATGGACACCGTGGTGAAGACCTACGGCATCAACACCTTCAAGCATTTCCTTGCCTATAAGGGCGCGCTGATGGTGAATGACGACGAATTGTTCCACTCCTTCAGCCGCTGCGCCGGCCTCGGCGCCCTGCCGCTGGTGCATGCCGAGAATGGCGACATCGTCTTCCGCCTGCAGCAGCACTACATCGACCAGGGCATCACCGGGCCCGAAGGCCACGCCTATTCGCGCCCGCCGGAAGTGGAAGGTGAGGCGACCAACCGCGCCATCATGATCGCCGACATGGCGGGCAGCCAGCTCTATGTCGTGCATACCTCCTGCCGCGACAGTCACGAGGCGATCGCGCGGGCCCGCGCCGCCGGCAAGCGCGTCTATGGCGAGCCGCTGATCCAGCATCTGGTGCTCGACGACAGCGAGTATCAGAACAAGGATTGGGACTACGCCGCCCGCCGGGTGATGTCGCCGCCCTTCCGCAACAAGTCCCACCAGGATTCGCTGTGGGCCGGCCTCGCTTCGGGCTCGCTCCAGGTGGTGGCGACCGATCACTGCGCCTTCACTGCCGAACAGAAACGCATGGGTCTCGGCGATTTCCGCAAGATTCCCAACGGCACGGGCGGGCTCGAGGACCGCATGCCGGTGCTGTGGACCGCGGGCGTCAAGACCGGGCGCCTGACCAAGGAAGAGTTCGTGGCGGTCACCTCCACCAACATCGCCCGCATCCTCAACATCTATCCCCGCAAGGGGGCGATTGCCGTGGGCTCGGATGCCGACCTCACCATCTGGGATCCGGCCGCCACCAAGACGATCCAGGCCAAGACCCAGCTCAGCCGCGTCGAATACAATGTCTTCGAAGGCTATGAGTGCACGGGCCTGCCGATCGTTACCCTGTCGCGCGGGCGCATCGCCTGGAAGGACAAGCAGATCCAGCTCCAGAAGGGAGATGGGGCCTTCATCCAGCGCGATCCGTTCCCGGCGGCTGCCGTGGCGAACGCCACCTGGAAGGAGCTCAGCAAGCCTCGGCCGGTCTCGCGTATCGAAGTCACGCCGTAAGGAGCGCGATGGGTGCATAAAACCCTCTCCGCGAAGCGGGGAGATCGCGCACACAAGTTGTGTGTGCCTGGCCCGGCGAGCCGGGCCGGGTGGGGCGGGGAATGCGAGACCTCTCATTGAAGAATGGCGCGACCGTGATGCAACCACGTTAGGTTCCGTGCACTGCCCGCCACACCCCATCTGTCAGTGCTCCGCACTGACATCTTCCCCACTTGGTGGAGAAGGCTTTCGTTCTGCGTTGCCGGAGATCGAGCTTGAATTTGACGCATCCCACTTCCCTCCAGCACGGAAGCTGGCTCAACGAGCCGCCGTCCTGGTCGCTGGCCGGCGACCGCCTCGACGTCGTCACCGGCGAGGCGACCGATTTCTGGCGGAAGACGCATTACGGCTTCACCCGCCACAGCGGCCATTTCTTCCACCTGGAGAGTGGTGGCGATTTCACCGCGGAACTGCGCGTTCGAGCCCGCTTCGAGACGCTCTACGACCAGGCCGGCCTGATGGTCCGGCTCGATGACGAGACCTGGCTGAAAGCCGGTATCGAATATAACGATGACGCGCCCATGCTCGGCAGCGTGCTGACGACGGGGCAATCGGATTGGGCCACCGGGCCTTTCCCGGGCGATGCCGGCGATTTCCGCCTGCGCCTCACCGTCGCAGACGGGGTATTGAGGCTGCAATATTCGACGGACGGAATAATCTGGCCGCTGGTCAGGCTGGCGCCGTTTCAGAAGGCTGCTTCCTATCAGGTCGGCCCGATGTGCTGCACGCCTGAAAGGGCCGGCCTTGCCGTTTCCTTCTCGGATTTCCGCCTGTCGCAGCCCAACGGCAAGGCGCTTCACGATCTTTCGTAACTTCAGAAAGGCCCCACCATGCTCACCAATCTCAATATCAATCCGCAGCGCCTGTGGGACAGCCTGATGGAAACCGCCAAGTTCGGCGGCACGGCCAAGGGCGGCATCAAGCGCCTGACCCTGTCGGACGAGGACAGGAAGGTCCGCGACTGGTTCAAGGCGCAATGCGAGGCGCTCGGCTGCACGGTGAGCGTGGACGAAGTCGGCAACATGTTCGCGGTGCGCCCCGGCAGGAACAACGAGCTGCCCCCGATCGCCATGGGTTCCCATCTCGACACCCAGCCGACCGGCGGCAAGTTCGATGGCGTGCTCGGCGTGCTCGGCGCGCTGGAGGCGATGCGCACCCTGCACGAGCAGGGCTATGAGACCAATGCCCCGATCGAGATCGTCAACTGGACCAATGAGGAAGGCTCGCGCTTTGCGCCGGCCATGCTGGCCTCAGGTGTATTTGCCGGCGTGTTCACGCCCGATTATGCCTATGAGCGCCTCGACCGCGACGGCATCAGTTTCAAGGACGAGCTGGAGCGCATCGGCTATCGCGGCACCGAGAAGGCCGGCGCCCACAAGTTCCAGGCGATGTTCGAGCTCCATATCGAGCAGGGCCCGATCCTCGAGGACGAGCAGAAGATGATCGGCGTGGTCACCGGCGTGCAGGGCATGCGCTGGTACGAGGTCACGGTGACCGGGCAGGATGCCCATACTGGCGCCACGCCGATGTATCTGCGCAAGAACGCCCTGCTGGGTGCCGCCCGTATCATCGAGGCGGTCGACGCCATCGGTCAGAAGCACCAGCCCGGCGTCGCCACCGTCGGCCTGATCGAGAACAAGCCCAACAGTCGCAATGTGGTGCCGGGCGAGGTCTTCTTCACCGTCGACCTGCGCCATCCCGACGAGGAGGTGCTGGAAGTGATGGAGCAGGAATTCCGGGCCGCCCTGGAGGCCGCTCTGACGCCGATGAAGCTTGCCTATGAGGAAAAGCGCATCTGGAACTCGCCGGCGGTGAAATTCGCCCCCGAACTGATCGAATGCGTCGAGCACGGCGCCGACAAGGCGGGCTTCGCCTTCAGGCGCATGGTGTCGGGCGCAGGGCACGACGCGGCCTATATCGCCCGTGTCGCGCCGACCACCATGATCTTCGTGCCCTGCGAGGGCGGCCTCAGCCACAACGAGGCCGAATCGACCTCCTTCGACGAATGCGCGGCCGGTGCGCAGGTGCTGCTCAATGCCGTGATCGAGCACGACCGGCGGCTCGCGGGCTGAATCCGGCCGCGAGCGAGCTCATCCAGTCGACGAAGAGGTTGACCCGTCCCCATGGTGGACCAGGTGGAGGAGCGATCTTTGGGCCAGCCTGAAGCGCAGCGTTTCCGGGCTGGCCCGAAGGCCAGTCTCCCAATATGCGGCTTTGGGCAATTGCACTATGAACCGCTTGTCCGCGCCTTGTTATGAAACCTGATGGAGGAGGCTGCCTTGCTGCCCGCCGAGCTTGAAGCCGACCTCCATGACAATATTCCGCTGACGCAGGCCATGCAGGTCCGGGTCCTGGAGATCGGGCCGGAGTCCGTACGCCTCGGCGCGCCGCTTTCCGCCAATATCAATCATCACCGCACGGCGTTCGGTGGCAGTCTCGCCACGCTGGCCACGCTCGCCGCCTGGTCGCTCGCTTTTCTCAAGCTCAAGAGCGCCGGGCTCGACTGCAGCCTCGTCGTCGGCTCCGTGCACATGGATTATCTGGCCCCGGTAGAGGGCGATTTCTCGGCCCGCTCCATGCTGGCGGAACCCGAAAAGTGGGAGCATGTGCTGGAGGCCTTCGCGCGCAGGGGCAAGGCCCGCATCCCCGTGCTGGCGGAGATCGATTATGGCGGCCGCTGTGCCGCACGCTTCAGGGGCGATTTCGCGGCATTGGCCCGCTGAAGCGGGCCTGAATGGCGCACGGTCAATTGGCGCTGACCGCCAGGAAGGCGGTGGGCTGCACCGAGATCTGCCCCATGAACGGCCGGTCATGCGCGAGAATAACGAAATAGGCCGATGTCACCACCACCACGAAGATATGCGTGGCGAGGATTTGCATGCGAGGGACATAGTTGTTGCAGATGGCGATGGCCACGACGGTCGTCGTCGAAATGATCCAGATCGCGATCCATTGGGCCCAGCTCATGCCGGTGTTGGAAGCCGACAGCCGGAGCAGCCGCGCATGGCGCACGGCCAGCAGTTGATTGACCAGGGGCTGATAGGCGGCAGGCTGGGCATTCGCTCCGGTCTGGCGTGAGACCAGGCCGATCGTGTTGATGAGGATATCGCCGGAGCGATCGAAGACCGGGCTTTCGATGCGCTCGCCATTGGCCATGGCCGGCCAATCGCCGGAGACGACCTGCGCCACATACGCCTTGAGGCTGTCGCGCACGCTGGTCTGGAGATCGGCCGGAAGTCCGGAGGAAAGCACCAGGACGTTTTCGACCGCGTCGGCTTCCTGCTGGACGGCGCTGCGGGCAGTGAGGGAATCAGCCCACAGGCCCGCGGCTGAGAAGGCCACCATCAGGCCGAAGATGGTGGCGCAGACACCGACGATCGACTCACGGATTGGAAGTGGCTCGTCCGAGGCGTAACCGCCTCTGGCAATGGCGAGGCGGACGAGGCCGATGACGATCCAGGTGATCGCCAGGCAGATCACCAGCACCGTTGCGAACATGACGGGCAGCGACAGCTGGTGCAGCAGAATGAACATGAGCGCTCCCCGGGAGGACGTGTCTATTGAAAATCGACGACTTGGTCGTTCAGCGGGAGCTGATTGACGTGGTCTCCACGCCAGCGTGGTTCGATCCTGGCGACCGCGCCTTGCTCGAGCTCCTCCTCGTTCCCTGGCGCCAGCACCCCCTGCCCGGAGAAGCGCGTGAGCACGAAGGGCAGGCTGTTGGCATTGAGCGGTGAGGGGCCGTCCATCAATTGAAAGTGCAGATGGGGCGCGGTGGAATTGCCGGTATTGCCGACAAGGCCGATGACCTGGCCGGCTTTGACATGATCACCCAGCTTGACCCTGAGGCTGCCGCGCTGCAGGTGGGCGTAGAAAGCGTAGGCGCCGTTGCCGATGTCTGTGACCAGCATGTTGCCGCCGATATTGGCGGGTACGATGCCGCGGGCCGGCTGGCTCGGGATCTGCTCGTCGGCCTGGTCGTAAAGATTGACCACCACGCCGTCGGCCGCTGCGTGGACTTCAGCGCCGTAGAAGGAATAGCTGGCCAGATCCTCGGCATTGCCGGTGAACAGGCGGCTGTTGGCGTCGAGCCTGATCCAGTCGATGGCGAAGCGTTCCGGCACGCGCAGGCGCCCGTTCACGGCCATGACGGCGCTGCGATGAGCAGTGACCGTATCGCAGCAGCCATCGGCGGCAACCCAGCCTGTGCCCCTCAGCGGTGGCTCGATCACCGCGGCCGGCTTGCCGATCGCCGTCGCGCCACCGGTGAAGCTGTAGCTTGCGGTGACGGGCGCATTCGCCGGCAGCGGCGTGGGCTTGCCGTCCGCGCCTGCGTTCTCGCGGAAGGCGTGGATGTGCGCGGAGACGCTCAGCGGCAGCTTGTCGTTCTCGGCAAAGCCGACATCCATGAAGACGATGGCGGTATCACCCGGCGGCAGCTGGCGATCCCTGCCGCTGTAGAGATGCATCATCTTGGCCAGCTCTCCGCCCTCAAGGGCGAACAGGATCTTGCCGGCATCGTCGATCGCCTCGACCTTGTCGAGCCGCACGAACACATTGCCGGGATTGTTGACCAGCAGCTCATAGGCGAGATGCACGCGCCCATCGGCGCCGAGAACCGGATTGGGTTCGCTGATCGGCTGCACCGTGACCGAACTCAGGATCTCATCGGGTTTGAGAGATTGGGCGATGGCGGCTGAGGCCGCCAGAAGCCCTGCAACCGCCACCAGAGGCGACTGGAAACGCATGGAAAATGCCCCGCCGGCTGCCCCGCACCGGAAGGCAGAACCTGTGGGTACAGTCCCGCATTTGCCTCAGCCCTTGTCAAGCGATCTCGATGGCTTGGCGCGTCGCGAAGGCAGCGGCCGGGCACCGTCGAACGGCGCCCGACCGGGTCGTCTTCACCACAAATGGTGGACGAACCCGGCGATCTCACGCTGGTAAAGATTCTTCAGTGTTTCGAGCGTTGCCTGCGGGAGAGCCGGCACGTCGCTGGCCGCGGCATTTGCAGTGGCCTGGGCTGCGTTCTTGGCGCCGGGGATGACGGTGGTGACGGCATCATCGGCCAGGATCCAGGCCAGTGCGAATTGCGACATGGTCATGCCATCGGGCACCAGCGGCCGGATCTCCTCCACGGCCGCCAAGGCGACGTCATAGGGTACGCCCGAGAAGGTCTCGCCCTTGTCGAAGGCCTCGCCATTGCGGTTGTAGGCGCGATGATCGTTCGCCGCGAACTGGCTGGCCGCGCTCATCTTGCCCGTCAGCATGCCCGAGGCGAGCGGCACACGGGCGATCACCGCGACATTGCGCCTCTTCGCCTCGCGGAAGAAGAGCTCGGCCGGGCGCTGCCGGAAGATGTTGTAGATGATCTGGACGGAGACGACGCCGGGATATTCGATTGCTTTCAGCGCCTCTTCCACCTTCTCGACGGAGACACCGTAATTGCGGATCTTGCCGGCGGCCACCAGGTCATCCAAGACGCCGAACACCTCCGGCCGGTAATAGACCTCTGTCGGCGGGCAATGGAGCTGGACGAGGTCGAGGCAGTCGGTGGCGAGGTTCGTCAGCGAGCGCTCGATGAAGGCGGTGAGGTTCTGGCGGTTGTAGCCGTCGGCTGTGTGGGGCGAAAGGCGCCGCCCGGCCTTGGTCGCCACGAAGGGGCGGGGGCCAGAGCGCTCGTTCAGGACCTCGGCGATGAAACGTTCGGAGCGGCCATCGCCATAGACATCGGCGGTATCGAGGAAGGTGGTGCCGGCATCGAGCGCGGCATGGAGGGCGGCGCGGGCATCGCCATCGGGCACATCACCCCAGGAGCCGCCAATTGCCCAGGCGCCGAAGCCAATCTCCGACACGTTGCGCGCCGTCTTGCCGAACAGCCGTTCTTTCATCGTTTCATCCCTGCGTTTCGCGGCCTCCCAGAGTCAGGCTGAGCCGGCGGTTTCAGATCCGCGAGGAGGATAGGGCTTGAGCGTGCCGGCCGCTCATAGTTTAGTGTGAACAGCGATCATCGAAGCAATGAAGAAAATTCATTTATGGCGACTTTCGAGCGGACGGACCTCGGCGATTTCAACGTCTTCCTGACGATCGTCCGCCGACGCAGCTTCACCACGGCCGCCATCGAACTCGGCCTGACGCCGTCTGCGGCCAGCCATGCCATGCGGCGTCTCGAAGCCAGGCTCGGGGCCAAGCTGCTGAACCGCACGAGCCGGGCGGTCTCGCCGACCGATCTCGGCCTCAAATTCGCCCAGCGCCTCGAAGAAGGCTTCGATGCGATCGGCTCGGCCCTGGAGGTGCTGGAGGCGCCGGGAAATGTTCGCTTCGGCGAGTTGCGCCTCAACGTCTTCCGGGATGCCGCCCATCTCCTGATCTCGCCGGCCCTGCCGGAATTCACCCGCCAATGCCCCGATGTGCGCCTGACCGTCGCGGTGGATGACCGGCCCATCGATATCGTCGCCGAGGGCTATGATGCCGGCATGCGCTATGGCCACCATGTGCCGGAGGACATGATCGCCGTGCCGCTCACCGGGGCGCAGCGCTGGGTGGTGGTCGGTTCTCCCGCCTATTTCAGGGAGCATGCCAGGCCGCAGATCCCCGATGATCTCGCCGGCCATGTCTGCCTGCAATTGCTCCTGGGCGACAACACCGCCTATCGCTGGGATCTCGGCAGCGGCGGGGAAGCGCGCCGGCTGCGCGTGCCCGGCCTCATCACCCTCAACGATACGGCTACCACGATCACGGCCGCCAAGGCTGGGCTCGGCCTGGCCTATGTCCTGGAAGCGCGGATCGCCGAAGAACTGGAGGAAGGCAGCCTGGAGATCGTCCTTGCCGACCAGGCTTCGGACGGTGATCCCTTTCACATGTATTATTCGAGCAGGCGCCACAATCACCCGGCCTTGCGCACCCTGATCAACATCATCCGCCAGCAGAACGGCATGACCCGGCTGGCGTGAGCCAAGAGCGCGCCTATTCCGCCAGCAATTCGCAGAAGCGCTCCAGATCGACATTGCCGCCGCTGATCAGCACGCCGACACGCTTGCCGGCAAGCTCCGCCTTCATGGCACGGGCGGCAGCGAAGCCGAGGCAGCCCGTCGGCTCGATGACGAGCTTCATGCGGGTGGCGGCAAAGCGCATGCACTCGACGAGTTCCGCGTCCGAGACGGTGAGGATGTCGTCGACGTCGCGCTTGATGATCGGGAAGGTATGGGATCCCAGATATTGGGTCTGGGCGCCGTCGGCGATGGTGCGGGGCGTATCGATCCGGACGATCCGGCCGGCGCGGAAGGATTGCTGGCCGTCATTGCCGGCCTCCGGCTCGACACCGTAGAGCCGGCAGTTGGGCGAGAGGGCACGCGTTGCCAGCGCCGATCCGGCGAGCAACCCGCCACCGCCGAGACAGACGAAGAAGGCATCGAGTTCGCCGACTTCCTCGAAGAGTTCCTTGGCTGCAGTGCCCTGACCGCAGAGCACGTCCGGGTGGTCGTAGGGCGGGATCAGCGTGAGGCCCTGCTCATGCGACAGGTTTCTCCCGATCACTTCTCGATCTTCGGTATAGCGATCATAGAAGATGATCCTGCCGCCATAGCCCCTGGTGGCCTCGGCTTTCGCCTTCGGCGCGTCATGAGGCATGATGATGGTGGCGGGAATGCCGAGGATGCGGGCTGCAAGGGCGATCGCCTGGGCATGGTTGCCGGAGGAAAAGGTCACCACGCCCCGGCGTTTCTGCTCGTCGTCGAAGCGCGACAGGGCATTGAAGGCACCCCGAAACTTGAAGGCGCCCATGCGTTGCAGGTTCTCGCATTTGAAGAAGACCTGCGCGCCGAGTTCCTCGTCGAAGCTCCGCGAGGTCATCACCGGCGTGCGGTGCGCCTGGCCGCGAATGCGCTCGGCGGCGGCGGCGACATCGGCATAATCAGGCAAGGCTGGGCGGCTCATGCCTGGCTCTCCCAGCCGATCGCCTGGCGCAGGAAGGCATAGCCGAGGGCGATGAAGGACGCGCGTTCGCGGCTGTCCTTGCCATAGCCGTGGCCACCGGCCTCGGGCTCGTAGAAATGCACGCGATGGCCGAGCGCTTCCAGCTTGGCCGCCATCTTGCGGGCATGGGCAGGATGGACCCTGTCGTCGCGGCGGGTGGTCGCCAGCAGGATGGGCGGATAGGAACCGGCATCGGCGACGTGATAGGCCGAGATCTTCTGCAGGAAGGCCCAGTCCTCGGGCTTGTCCGGATCGCCATATTCGTCGATCCAGCTCGCACCTGCCAGGAGCTTGGTGTAGCGTCGCATGTCGATCAAAGGGATGGTGCAGAACAGGGCGCCGAACTTTTCGGGATGGCGGGTGAGCATGTTGGCGATGAGAAGCCCGCCATTGGAGCCGCCTTCCGCCGCGATGCGCCCTGGCTGGGTGATGCCGCGGCTGACCAGGTCGCCGGCCACCGCCGCGAAATCCTCATGGGCGAGATGCTTGCCCTCGCGCCGGCCGGCCTCGTGCCAGCGGGCGCCGAACTCGCCGCCGCCTCGAATATTGGCGGTGACCGAGGTGCCGCCCCGTTCGAGCCAGAGCTTGCCGATCGAGGCGCTGTAGCTGGGCAGCACGGAAACGCCAAAGCCGCCATAGGCCGTGAGGTGAACCGGCGCTTCGCCGGTCTCGCCGGCAGGTCCGACCAGCGTATAGGGGATCTTCTCGCCGTCGGCCGAGACGGCCTCGTGCTTGACGACCTTCAGCCCCCTGCTGTCGAACGCGTCGGGGCTGCGCTTGAGGAGGAGGGGACTTTGTACCGCCTCCGGCCTGCTCATATCGAGCAGCAGCATTTGCGGCGGCGTAATCGGGTCCTGCAGCGATACCATCACTTCGCCATTGGTATCGGCCTCCTCGGCATCGAGCGACCAGGCATGAACGACGCCCGTGGAGGGCAGTACGTCGATGGTGTGCTTTCGCCATCCTTCCAGGCTGGGCGTGACGACCTCGAAACGAGGCTGGAGATTATCGAGAATCGACAGCATGAGCTGCCCCCGGTTCCAGAAAAACCCGTCCAGGGTACGGCGCTCCTCAGGTTCGAACAGCACCTGGAAAGCGCGGTCGCCCGCCCGGAAGGCGGAGAGGGAAATGCCGAGAAGGGCGTCACCGGCAAAGCGGATGTCGGCCGGGGTCCAGGCTGTGCGCAGCTTCACCGCCAGCCAGTCGCCGAACACGTCCCACTGCGAATCGGCGGGCAGAGCGATCGCCTCGCCCGGACCGTTCCTGTCGCCGAGCCAGCCGCGTGTTTCGAAAAAGACGGGCTTTTCGAGGAACCAGATGCGTTCGCTGCCGCCGGTGCGGTCGATACCGGCCCAGACGGACATGGATTGGGGCTGGACCTCGAAGACGATCGCTGTCTTCAGGGGGTCTTCGCCGCGCCGCCACAGGCGCACGGTGCGGGCATAGCCGGAGGTCGTCGCCATGCCTTCGCCAAGCGCGCTGGACAGCAGCAGCGTATCGGCATCGAGCCAGGCGATGCCGCCCTTGGCTTCCGGCAATGTGAAGCCGTCGGTGACGAAACTGCGCGTCGCAAGGTCGAATTCCCGATGCACGGCCGCATCGGCGCCGCCGCGCGACAGGCTGAGGATGGTGCGCCGGCGCTGGTGCGGTTCGAGCGACGCCCCGGCCCAGACCCAGTCTTCGCCTTCCGTCGCGGCGAGGGCGTCGAGGTCGAGCAGGATGTCCCACGCCGGTTCCGTCTGCCGGTATGAGGCGAGGGTGGTGCGGCGCCACAGGCCACGCGGATTGGCGGCATCCGTCCAGAAATTATAGACGAACTCGCCGCGCCGGCTGATGCCGGGAATGCGGTCGGGGCGATCGAGGATCGCAGCCAGGGCGTCGCGGTCGCGCTCGAAACCGGCAGTGCCGAAGCGGGCCAGCGTTCGCTGTGAACGCTCGTTGACCCAGGCGAGGGCGTCTCCGCCTTCGATATCCTCCAGCCAGAGATGGGGGTCGTCGTCGGGCGCGGCCAGAGTCGGCCGGGAGACGCGATCGGACATGCAGGACGTTCCTCGAGGTAGGGGGGCCGGGAAAGAGCGATCTCAGCCGGCGAGCCGTGTTTGCGCCAGCTGCGTCCAATAGCTGATTCCGGCGGGAATGATGGCATCGTTGAAATCATAGGCGGCATTATGCAGCCCGGCGCTGTCGCCATTGCCGATGAAGATGAAGGCGCCAGGGCGCGCCTCCAGCATGTAGGAAAAATCCTCCGCCCCCATCATCGGCGGAGCGGCGGTGTCGACGGCGGCCGAACCCGCCACCATGCGGGCAATCTCGCCGCAATAATCGGTCTGGGTGTCGTGGTTGCGCGTCACAGGATATTGGTGGCGGTAGGTGATCTTGGCCTTGGCGCCGAAGGCCTGCGCGGTCAGCGAGGCGACCTCGGCCACGCGCCTTTCCAGCAGAGCGCGCATGTCGGCTGTGAGGGCGCGGCAGGTGCCGTGCAAATGGGCGGTGGAGGGAATGACGTTGTAGGGCCCGCCCGTCTGGATCGTCGTTACAGAGACCACCGCGCTCTCGAGCGGATCGGCATTGCGCGCGACGATGCTCTGCAGGGCCGTGACGATCTGAGCGGCGACCAGCACCGGATCGATGCTCTCCTGCGGGCGGGCGGCATGGGCGCCCCGGCCGGTGATGTCGATGTCGAACGTGTCGCTGGAGGCCATGATCGGGCCGCGGCACATGGCAAAATGCCCGGGCGCCAGGCCTGGCAGATTGTGCATGCCGTAGACTTCCTCGATGGCGAAGCGCTCCATCAGTCCGTCCTCCACCATGGCCTTGCCGCCGCCGCCGCCTTCTTCGGCGGGCTGGAAGATCACCACGGCGTTTCCGCTGAAATCGCGCGTGCTGGCCAGGTTCTTGGCGGCGCCGAGCAGCATGGCGGTATGGCCGTCATGGCCGCAGGCATGCATCTTACCCGGCACGGTGGAGGCATATTGCACGCCGCTTTCCTCCAGGATCGGCAAGGCATCCATGTCGGCCCGCATGCCGACCGTGCGCGAACCGGGGCGGCCCTTGATCACGCCGACCACGCCGGTACGGCCGATGCCCTCGACAACCTGGTCGCAGCCGAAATCACGCAGAAGACCGGCCACCAGCCCGGCCGTGCGCTCGACGTCATAGAGCAACTCCGGGTGGCGATGAATGTCGCGGCGCCATTCGGTCGCCTCGGTTGCCAGAGCCTTGATGCTTTCCGAAATCGTCATATGCCTTCAGTTCCAATATTGATTTATGCCCCCGCTCCGGGCGACAAACACAGCCCGCAGTTTGGCACGCCTTCGGACAATGAGGAAGGGAAACGGATATGGAGCATTCACAGGCCGCAAAGGTTTGGCAGGATCTCGAAGCCCACAAACAGAAACTGGCCTCGACGACGACGCGCGACCTTTTCGCCGCGGATCCCGACCGATTCGCCAAGTTCTCCTTCACGCTCGACGACGTGCTGGTGGATTTTTCCAAGAATCGCATCGCCGACGAGACGCTGTCCCTGCTGCTCCAATTGGCGCGGGCGCATTGCATCGAGACCCGCCGGGACGAGATGTTGAAGGGCGACAAGATCAACACCACCGAGGGGCGGGCGGTGCTGCATACGGCCCTGCGCGCGCCTGCCGATGCCGACATCCGGGTCGACGGCAAGAATGTCGTGCCCGACGTGCATGAGGAACTGGCGCGCTGCTACGCTTTCGCCGAGAAGATTCGCTCGGGCGAGCTGCGTGGCGCCACCGGCGACAAATTCACCGACGTGGTCAATATCGGCATTGGCGGCTCCGATCTCGGCCCCGCGATGGGCGCCCGCGCCCTCTCGCCCTATGCCGACGGCCCGCGCGCCCATTTCGTCTCCAATGTCGACGGCGCGGACATGGCGGATACCCTGTCGCGCCTCGACCCCTCGCGCACCCTGTTCCTGGTTTCGTCGAAGACCTTCACCACGATCGAGACCATGACGAACGCCCAGTCGGCGCGGCAATGGATCGCCAAATCGCTGGGCGAGACGGCGGTGGGCGACCATTTCGCGGCGATCTCCACCAATATCGTCGCGGTCGAGGCCTTCGGCATCAACAAGGACCGGATGTTCCGCTTCTGGGACTGGGTCGGCGGGCGCTATTCGATGTGGTCGGCCATCGGCCTCGGCCTGATGATCGCCGTCGGGCCGGAGAACTTCTCGGAGTTCCTGGCCGGGGGCCATGAGGTCGACCACCATTTCGCCACCACGCCGCTGGAGAAGAACATCCCGGTGCTGATGGGTCTGGTCGGCATCTGGCACCGCAATTTCATGGGCTATGCCGCCCATGCCGTGTTGCCCTACGACCAGCGCCTCGGGCGCTTCCCGGCCTATCTGCAGCAGCTCGACATGGAGTCCAACGGCAAGCGCGTGCATCTCGACGGCTCGCCGGTGACCTCGGAGACCGGTCCCCTGGTCTGGGGGGAGCCCGGGACGAACGGCCAGCACGCCTTCTATCAGCTCATCCATCAGGGCACCAATGTGATCCCGGCCGACTTCCTCATCGCGGCCGAGCCGCATGAAGCCGGCATGGGCGACCATCACGCCATCCTGATGGCGAACTGCCTGGCGCAGACCGAAGCGCTCATGCATGGCCGTTCGCAGGAGGAAGCGATGGCAGTACTGAAGGCCCAGGGGCTTGACGACAAGAAGATCGCGCTTCTCGCCCCGCACAAGGAATTCCCCGGCAGCCGCCCCACCACCACCATCGCCTATCGCAAGCTCACCCCGCGCATGCTCGGCCGCCTCGTGGCGCTCTACGAGCACAAGGTGTTCACGCAGGGCGTGATCTGGGGCATCAACTCCTTCGACCAGTGGGGCGTGGAACTCGGCAAGGAACTCGCCTCGCGCCTCCTTCCGGTGGTCAAGGGCGCGACCGTCGACGGCCTCGATGCCTCGACCAAGGGACTGGTAGCGCATTTGAAATCGCTGCGAGGCTAGAGAGGAGGGCGGGCCGTCGGCCCGCCATTCCATATTAGAACAAATAGAGAACAAAATTTGACAAGGTCGCGATACTCGGATAACTTGTTGCTATGGAGTGCGCGAATATGAAATCAGTTGGGAAATTTCTGTTCTCCCTTGCTATATCTTTTGCGACATTGAGCTGTAGTGTTCGTATTTCTAACGAATTAGGAGATAGAATTTATGATCCAGTTGAAGGATCTTATGTTTTAGTGAGAAATTACGGTACAAAAAACATAGATTTTCTCTTTACGGATTGTGTATTCTATCTTGAAAATGGAAAGGTACTTTCTAAGCGAGTTCGTATAGAAAATCTTGCGCCAAATAAGGAAATTAAGATCCGATCGGGTTTAGGGAAGGATAGAAAAGTGGAATGTAAGCCACTGCCTTGGTATATGCAGGATAGTGTACGAATATCGAGATAGGTATTTTAAATAATAATTAATACTGAATAATGAGTATAATGTATATGAATTTTATAATTAAGGCGAAGGTATGCTTGAATCTAAGTGAAAGGATGCTGAGAATTTAAAATAGAAATGGAGAGTATTTTAAATTGAGGTCTTTAAAGGTTGAGATGCGGGAATTCATAAGGAGACGAAAATGCCGGATTGGCGTATTGCTTATAATGAAAGGCCGCTTGGTGTCGGCGTACATGGTGTCATAGAGATTTATGACGATAAGGGAAAACTCCGACGGTGGTACGAGGGGCTGGCAGCGGATTCGAAGCTTAATAAGAAGCCTATCGGATCCGAGAAATTTGGCGATGTCATCCAAAGCGATATCTGGGATGCCGATAGGCTGCTGCATTTAAAGGAAAAAGATCGCAAGTCTCCCAACGCCTTGAAAGACTCAAAGGAAGCCACCACGGTCTATGTCGGCCCGCAAGCTGCCGTGGAGAGTGCCATGCGCGCCATGACGGCTGCTTCCAAGGCGATCGATGCGAAAAGAATTCCTTATCAATTGCCGCTTGTCGATTCCGGCCTTTCAGCCCCCTACCAATAGCAATTCCTATATCGCCACCATGTTTGCCGTCATGGGCTTGAAGAAACCGCCGCCGAACAGTGGCACTGCTATGGGGCAGGTCGGTGCCGGCAAGCTATTGCTGGACCCTGACGAGATTGCCGGATTTCATGGCATGATCGGTCAGGCGGAGAACCGGAATGTTCCCCTGCCGCCGATCCGCCCATCGGCCGAGATCGATGGCATCGGCAAGCAGAGCATGAATGAAGCGGCTCCCGCCAATGCGAACGCGCCTGCACAGCCGCTTTATCTGCGCATGCCGGAGATGGCGCGTAAGCTCTATCCTTAGGAAGCGTCGAGGCATAAGTGAATTGTGTTGGCTCGACCTTTGTCATTGCCGGGCTCGACCCGGCAATCCAGCGCCTTTCCAAACAGTGAAGATGGCGACCGCTGGATGCCCGGGTCAAGCCCGGGCATGACAAGGGCGGCGCTTTGGTTATTTCTCGGCGCTTCCTTAGAAGGAAGGTCATTGCTTCCCCTGATCATCTCGGACGCAACAGCACAGCGTATCGCGATGATCAGGGGACCTGTGAACAATTGCATGTGTTCCAATCACGAAGCGCTATGTCTTGATAGGCGTCAGCCGAAGTGACAGTCTGACCCGGCGCGGCGACTCGGTCGAAGGTTTCCGGTCGCCGCTTGCCTGGAAGGACATCCCCCGTGACTTCGACCGCCGAACCGTCAGCCATCGTTCCTGTCTTCGATGGCCATAATGACACGCTGCTTCATCTGGCCTCCGGCAAGGCGAAACAGGCCGAGATTGCCTTTGGCGAGGGGGATGGTTCGGGTCATATCGATCTGCCCCGGGCGCGTGCCGGCGGTTTTGCCGGCGGTTTCTTCGCTATGTTCCCGCCGCCCCAGGCCTCGACGACCAATATGGACGAGGAGATGAAGGGCGCGAGCTATGATCTGCCGCTGCCGCCCTTGCTGCCTTGGGAGAAGGCGCAGGCCTCGACCGTCGGCATGCTGTCGATCATGTTGCGACTGGAGCGGGCCTTTCCCGACGATGTCGCCATCTGCCGCAGCGCCGCCGAGATCCGTGCCGCGATGGCGGCCGGCAAGATCGCGGCCGTCCTGCATATCGAGGGGGCGGAGGCGATCGATGCCGATTTCACCAGCCTCGACGTGCTCTTCGCCGCCGGCCTGCGCTCGATCGGGCCGGTGTGGAGCCGCCCCAATATCTTCGCCCATGGCGTACCCTTCCGCTTTCCGGCCTCGCCGGATACCGGTCCCGGCCTGACCGAGATCGGCCGCGAATTGGTGAAGCAGTGCAACCAGCGCGGCATCATGATCGACCTCTCGCATCTCAATGAGAAGGGTTTTTGGGACGTTGCCGGGTTGAGCACGGCGCCGCTCGTCGCCACCCATTCCAACGTCCATGCTTTGTGCCAGTCCACGCGCAATCTCACTGACAGGCAGCTCGATGCCATCAGGGAGAGCAGCGGCGTCGTCGGCCTCAATTTCGCAACCTGCTTCCTGCGGCCGGACGGCGCCATGCGTGCGGATACCGATCTCGAAATCATGGTGCGCCATCTCGACTACCTGGTCGAACGCCTGGGCGAGGACGGCGTTGCCTTCGGGTCGGACTTCGACGGCGCGGTGATCCCCGCCGCCATCGGCAGCGTTGCCGGCCTGCCGCGCCTGATCGAGAAGATGCGCGGCGCGGGATATTCTGAGGCCCTGCTGCACAAGATCGGCCATGAGAATTGGCTGTCCCTGCTGGAGCGGACGCAGGGGCAGGGCTGAGATCTCGCTTCAAAGCGTTGAGGTCTGTAGTCTGGATAGCGTGGCGCGACCCCTCATCCGCCCCTTCGGGGCACCCAGTCCACTCCAAGTGGAGTGGACGATACCCGCAAGGGGAGAAGGTGTTCGGCTTGCGTTTCGCTTTACAAAATAGACCCCTTCTCCCCTTGCGGGAGAAGGTGCCGGCAGGCGGATGAGGGGTTATGATGCCCTATGGCCTCGGGATCTTCGATGCCAAGGCGGTTCCATGCCGGCACAGATCCGCCAACCCGCACCGCGGACAGAGCGGCCTCTGGCTGGTGCAGACCTCCTGGCCGAAGCGTTTGATCAGCCAGTGCAGCTCATAGAGATCGTCGGCATCCCAGCTTGCCGGCATCAGGCGCAGCATGATTCGATGGGCCATGGTGAAGCTGGCATTGTCGGGCAGCAGACCGAAGCGTTCGGCGAAACGCCTGATGTGCCTGTCCACCACGAAGACACGCCGCCGGAGCGTCGAGAAATTGAGCACTGCTGCCGCGCATTTGGGGCCGATGCCATCGTAACGCTGGAGCAGCTCCATCGCGGCTTCGACCGAGAGCGCAGCGAGGTGATCGAGATCGAACCGCCCCCGCTGCTCGACGATGCGATCGACCGAAGCCACCAGCTGGCTGGCTTTCTTCTCGGGATGGGTGACCGTGGCAAGCTGCTGAAGCACCTCGCGGGGGTCGCTCTGCCCCAGCCTGTCGAGAGGACGGAAATGCTCGCACAGGGCCTGGAAGGCTTTCTCGGAAGCGGAATCATAGGTTTCCGAGCTGATCAGCGCCTTGACGAATTGCTCTGGCGGCGTGTGTCGCCGAGTATCGCGCTGAGGGCCATAGGCGGCGAGCAGGCGCTGGCGCAGCACGGCGATGGGTTCCTCCCGGCCGAAATCGAGCCCGAGCTGGATCTGCTCCCTGATGGCAGGCATGCCCACTTCCTCAATGGAAATCCCGGCTCTTGAACAGGCTCAGTTCGAGCTGAGCCGGCGGCGGAGCTGGCTGGCCGTCCGGCATGTCGCGCAGGCGGGCGAGTTCGGCGGACAGGTCGAGCACCTCCTCGGCGATGACATGCACCACGTCGCTGGCGCGCTGCAGCCGGCCGCGTATGGCGACGAAACGGGCATTCATCACCGCGCGGCGGTTCCTCTCGAAGGTCCGCGACCACACGATGATGTTGGCGATGCCGGTCTCGTCCTCGATGGTCATGAAGACGACGCCGCTGGCGGTGCCGGGGCGCTGGCGAGTCACCACCAGGCCGGCGACGGTGACGAGGCTGTCCTGGGTGAGGGTTTTGTCGCGATGCGCCTCGTTGGTGATGGCACCGAGCTGCTGCAATTGCGGGCGCAGGAAGGAGCAGGGATGGGCCTTGAGCGACAGACCCGTCGACTGATAGTCCTCCAGCACATGCTCGCTCTGCGACATTACGGGCAGGGCGACGGCAGGTTCGGGAAACAGGGCATCGTCGAAATCGTCGGCCAGCAACGGCATATCCCGGCTCGTCCTGGTGGCGCCGATGCCGATGGTCTCGAAGCGGCGCACGGCCCAGAGCGCCTCGCGCCTGTCCAGGCCGAGAGAACGGAAGGCATCGGCCTCGGCCAGCTTCTGCATCGCCGCCAGCGGCAGGCCGCTCGCCGTGCCGAAGCGCTCCAGGCTGGAAAAGCCATTGCCGCGCCGGCCGGTCATCGCAAGGATCTCGTCCCTGTTCAGCCCGGAGACCAGCCGCATGCCCAAACGCACGGCAAAGCGATGTTTGGTGGGGTCGCTGGCCGGCTCCAGCGTGCAGTCCCATTCGCTGTAATTGACGTCGACGGGCCGGATCTCGACGCCATGCTTCTTGGCGTCCTGCACCAGCTGTGCCGGCTGGTAGAAGCCCATGGGCTGGCTGTTGAGGATGGCGGCGCAGAAGACGTCGGGGTAGTGGCATTTGATATAGGCGGAGACATAGACCAGCACGGCAAAGCTGGCGGCATGGCTTTCGGGAAAGCCATATTCGCCGAAGCCCTCGATCTGGCTGAAACAGCGTTCGGCGAAGGCCTGTTCATAGCCGCGGCGCACCATGCCGTCGATGAACATCGTCTTGTAGTTGCCGATCGTGCCGGTGTGCCGGAAGGTCGCCATGGCCCGCCTCAAACCATCGGCCTCGTCCGGCGTGAAGCCGGCAGCCTTGATGGCGATCTCCATGGCCTGTTCCTGAAAGAGGGGAACGCCGAGCGTCCGGCCCAGGACTTCCGCGAGTTCGTTCCTGTCGCCGCCGCGCCGCATGGGCAGGTCGTTTTTTTCGAGGCCATCACGTCGACGCAGATAGGGGTGCACCATGCCGCCCTGGATCGGGCCGGGGCGGACGATCGCCACCTCGACGACAAGGTCGTAGAATTTCCGGGGCCTCAGCCGCGGCAGCATCGACATTTGCGCCCGGCTCTCGACCTGGAAGACGCCGACGGAATCGGCCTTGCAGAGCATGTCATAGGTGGCCTCGTCGTTGCGGGGCAGGGCCGCGATCGCGCCGAGATTGCGATCGTAATGGCGTTCGAGCAGGTCGAGCCCGCGCCGGATGCAGCTCAGCATGCCGAGTGCCAGCACGTCGACCTTCATCATGCCAACTTCATCGATGTCGTCCTTGTCCCATTCGACGAAGGTGCGGTCCGCCATGGTGGCATGGCAGACGGGCACGGTGTCGTCGAGCCTCTCGCGCGTGAGCACGAAGCCGCCGACATGCTGCGACAGATGGCGGGGAAAGCCGGTGAGGGCAGCAGTGAAATGGAGCGCCTGGCGGATCACCGGATTGTCGGGATCGAGGCCCGCCTGGCGCACCCGGCTCGGTGTCCAGGTCTGCATGCCCATGCCCCAGACCGTCTTCGACAGGGCCGCCGTCACGTCCGGCGTCAGGCCCAGCACCTTGCCGACTTCGCCCACCGCCCGCCGGGAGCGGTAATGGATCACGGTCGAGCAGATCGCGGCGCGATGGCGGCCATAATGGTCGTAAATGCGCTGAATGACTTCTTCACGGCGCTCATGTTCGAAATCGACGTCGATATCCGGCGGTTCGCCACGGTTCTCCGAAATGAAACGCGAGAACAGTAACTCCGTTTCGGTCGGACTGACCTCGGTGATCCCCAGGCAATAGCACACGGCGCTGTTCGCCGCCGAACCGCGGCCCTGGCAGAGAATTTTGAGGGTGTTGCGAGCATGATCGACGACATCGTGCACGGTGAGAAAATAGGGCGCGAATTCCAACTTGGCGATCAGGGCTAGCTCTGCGCGAACGGCATTGACGACCTTCTCCGGGACCCCGCGGGCAAAGCGCTTCCTTGCGCCGGCCCAGGCCAGGTCTTCCAGGTGCTGCTGAGCGGTCTTGCCCGGCGGAATGGGCTCGTCGGGATATTCGTAGCGCAGCTGCCGCAGATCGAACGTGCAGGCCTCAACGATTTCGAGCGTGCGCGCCAGCGCGTCGGGGTGGTCGGCGAAGAGAGCGGCCATTTCGGCGGGCGACTTGATATGGCGTTCCTCGTTGATTTCGAGCCGCAACCCGGCTTCGGCCAAGGTGCATTTCTCGCGGATGCAGGTGAGGATGTCGGCAAGCGGCCTTTGGGCCGGCACGTGGTAGAGCACGTCGTTGATGGCGACCATCGGCGCGCCGATCCTCTCGCCCAGTTCGGCGATCAGGCCGAGGCGGCGGGGTTCGTCTCCCCTGAGGCGGTGGGAGCCGGCGAGATAGACGGAGCCCGGCGCGGCCTCGGCCAGCCTGGTTGCCCGTTCGACGAAGAGCGGATCGAGCGTATCGGGCGGCAGCACGATCAGTCTCTGCCCCTCGCAGGCGGCGAGAATGGCTTCGAAGCCGAACTGGCATTCGCCTTTCGCGCGCACCATGCGCTTGTTGTTGTCGCTGAGCAGACGGCAGAGCCGGCCATAGGCCGCGCGGTCGGTGGGATAGGCGATGGCCTCGAAGCCATCCATGGTGACGAGGCGCACGCCGGGCAGATAGCGCAGGGATGGATGTTGCTTGGCCTCGCGCAGGGCCCGGACCACGCCGGCGAAGGAGTTGCGGTCGGCTATGCCGATGCCGGCCAGGCCGAGCCTCTGGGCCTGCCTCACCATGTCCTGCGGGAAGGAGGCGCCGCGCAGGAAGGAAAAATTGGTGGTGACGGCGAGCTCGGCATAGGCGGGGCTCGCGTCCTGGCCGAGCTTCGACGCAATCGCACAGCAATCGTCATTGCGAGGAACGAAGTGACGCGGCAATCCAGGCGCTATAAAGCGCGGTGTTTGCGGCTCCTGGATTGCTTCGCCCCGCCAATCGTTCGATTGGCAAGGCTCGCAATGACGGTCATTATCGGCTGCCTCATATCTCATGCCAGCAGCCCTCGGAGGGACCAGCTCTGCCGGCCGTCATGGCAGAGCCAGAAGCGCTGGCCGGTCTGTGTCTCTGCGACGTAATAGTCCTGGTAGGTCGGCGCAGGCAGCAGGACGCTGCGCTCACGCGTGGCTTCGGTGTCCTCGAAACGGTTGCGTTTCTGACTCCTGGGACTCTCGCCGTCGGGGAGGGAAGGCGCTTCCTCGCCCAGCTTGCCCCAGCCATATTCCTCCTTGCCCGGTTTGTCGGGCAAGGTCGGGGCCGCCGTCTCCCACCAGGGGCCGGCGATGCGCTCCGGTCCCTGCAATGCGGTGATGTGGTGGGAAGAGCCGCGCCAGCGGACATGATCGGGCAGGCCGTCCGGACGCGTGGCGAGGATTTGCAAGGGCTCGGGCTGGTCCAGGAACAAGGGCGGACGTTGACGCGAGCCATCGGCTGTCGGCCAGGCCGGCTCGGGTTCGGCGGCATCGCGTGCCTCTTCTGCAAAGGCCGGATCGTGCCGGGCGACGGGATGGAGCTGGCGTACGCTGCCGGGGCCGAGGCGCTGGCGGAGGGCGTCGATCAACTCCGCCCGGCGTTCGGCGGCATCGGCCGGCGGCGCATCCCGGCGCCCTTCCTTGAGAGACAGGCGGTTCTGGCGCTGGCCGAATTTCTCGGTGACGGTCGCGGTCAGGCTGATGGTCTCGAAACCGAAACCGGCATCGATGGCCTCGCCCAGCCGTTCCAGATCGAGCTCGACCAGCCTGGCGATATGGGCCGGATCGCGGGTGGCGGCGGCAAGGCCGATATGGATGGTGCGCACCTCGCCATCGACCCGGAACAGGCGCAGCTGCAAGGCCCGTGCGGCCACGCCGCCGGCGACGAGGGCGGGAACCAGATCCTGCATCAGGCGGGTGGCGACATGCACCACGGCCGCCTGGCTCACCACCGGCTCGAGGAGCTGGCGGCTGCGATGATAGAGCGGCGGCGGCTCGATCAGGGCGAGGGCTTCCTCGCGCCGCCCCATGGCCTGGTCGAGGCGCTTGAGCAGGATCGCATCGAAACGCGCGGCGAAGGGAGCGCGCGGCTTGCCGATGAGATCCCCGATGCGGATGAAGCCGAGGCGGCGCAAGGTCTGGACGAGGTCGTCGCCAAGGCGCAGGGCGGCCAGGGGCAGATCGGCAAGTGCCGGGCCGGGATCGCCGCCCTCGGCGAGGGTGCAGCCATTCCGGGCATGGAAGCGTGAGAGGGCCCAGGCCGCGCCCGGCGTGTCGGCCAGCGCCACACGCGCGCCGAGGCGAAGATGGCGCAGGCGCTTGACGATGTCGGCGAGCAGGGCCTGTTCGCCGCCGGCCAGATGGCTGGCGCCGGTGACGTCGAGGAACAGGCCGTCGGCTCCGTCGGCCTCGCGGTAGAGGGCCACGGAAGGCGTATAGCGCATCGCCCACAGGCCGAGCCGGTGCAGGGCCCTCGCATCGGCCTCCGGCATGGCCGGCCGGGTCTGCAGGCCCGGCACCTTGGCTCTCGCATCGGCGACCAGCCCGCCCACGGCGAGGCCTTCCGTCTCGGCCGGCTTGCTGGCGGCTGAAATGCGCGGGCCGCCGGCGGCATCGACCGTCAGGACGAAGGGGTAATGGCCGTCGATCGTATCAGGCGACCTTGGCGCGTTGCTCTGGGCGACGAGAAAGCGCTGGATCGGCCAGCGTGGCAGATAGATCGAGACGATGCGAGGCATGGTCATACTCCATGAGCCAGGATCCGCTTTGCCCGTTGCGGCTGCGTTCGAGCCGAACGTGCCAGCGCCAGGCGGTGAGAAGGCCGAAACGATCGCGCGGACCTGCGGCCGCTCCGACGCGCCAGCGGGACATCGCAGCCAGGGAAGGCGTGGCCAGAGGCGGGCGCAGAAGGAAGAGGGGGCAGGGGGCGGAGGCTGCCGCGAGCTGGAGGCGGCGGCTGGTGGCGGCATCCATGCCACCGCCCGTCACGGCTGCCACCGCCGCGGCGGCGCCGGAGCGCAGGATCTCCTCCATGGCCCAGGCAGCCTCGGTCTCGTCGCCGGCCGTGACCACGATGAGCCTGGCCGGATCGAGGCCGAGGGCGTTGAGGCCATGGCCGTAGAGCCGGCCGAGGCCGGCCATGCCGCGCGGCGAGGTCACCAGCCAGACCATACCCTTGGCCTGGCGCAGGGACAGGCGGGAGGCGAGGAAACCCAGCGCGCAGCCATTGTCGAAAATGGTTTGCGGCGCGATTTCATGCAGGCCGTCCAAGGCGAGGCCGCCGCCCGGCAGGCGGGTGTCGATCCCCCCGATGCCGAAAGGCAGCACGCCGGCATCGGCATGCACATGATCGAGCCGGGGCAGCAGAGCGCGCAATTCCGCCAGCTTCTCGGCCCGTTGGCCGATGGGAGAAAATCGCGATTCCGCTGGATCGCAATTTTTCTCCGGCCCCACGTTTTGACGCGATGTCTCAATCGCAAAGCCTATCGGCTTTTCTGGGAAATGTTTGGGGACAGGAGGAGGGGCAACGCGTATCGTCATGGCTAAAGTCCGTTTCGCTCAGACTAGAACAAAACGAGAACATTTCAAGCGGACTCTTCGATCATGCGCCATTCGGCCGGGAAAGCGCCCGGCATGGTAAAGGGACTCTGCAATGGCGAGGCGGCCGAGTCCCCGATTTCAAAAGTCGGGCGAAGCGTGCCTCAATGCGACGGCAAAGAGCGGGCCTGGCCTTCCTTGTCGTGCACGGCGAAGCGCTCCACCAGGGTGGCGCTGGCCTCGTTGAGGCCGACGACCTCGACCTCGCGCCCATGGCGACGCGCCTTGAGGACGATGCGGTCGAGTGCGCCAACCGCCGAGATATCCCAGAAATGCGCCGCGCCGACGTCGATGACGATGCGCTTGACGGGTTCCTGTACGTCGACGGCATCGCTGAAGGTGCCCGCCGAGGCAAAGAAGATCTGCCCTTCCACCCGATAGACGCGTTCCCTGCCGTCGGCCGAGAGGCTCGAGCGCACACGGCTGAGGCGTGAGACCTTGCCGGCGAAGAATACGCCCGACAGCAGTACGCCCACCAGCACGCCCTTGGCGAGGTCGGCCGTCGCCACCACGGTGCCGACGGTTGCCAGCATCACCACGGAGGAGGGCACGGGGTTACTGCGCAATTGCAGGAGCGAGCGCCAAGAGAAGGTATTGATCGAGACCATGATCATCACCGCCGTCAGGGCGGCGACCGGCACGATGGCGAGCAGGTCCTGCAGCGCCACCAGCAGAATCAGGAGGAAGCCCCCGGCCACCAGCGAGGATAGGCGGCCGCGGGCGCCGGAGGAGACGTTGATCACCGACTGGCCGATCATGGCGCAGCCGCCCATGCCGCCGAACAGGGCCGAGGCCATGTTGGCGATGCCCTGGCCGGCGCATTCGCGGTTCTTGTTGCTCGGCGTATCCGTCATGTCGTCGACGATCTGCGCGGTGAGCAAGGATTCGAGCAGGCCCACGGCGGCCAAAGTGAGCGCCACCGGCGTCAGGATCTGCAACGTCTCCAGCGTCAGCGGCACCTCAGGCAGGCCGAAGCTCGGCAAGGCGGAGGGAAGCTCGCCCAGATGGGCCACGGTGCGCACGTCCAGCCCGAACCCCCAGACGATGGCGGTAAGCACGGCGATTGCAACCAGGGGCGCCGGAACGGCCTTGGTCACATAGGGAAACAGATAGATGATGGCGAGGCCGAAGGCGATCAGGCCATAGGTCGCCACCGGCACATGCACGAGCTCGGGCAGCTGGGCCAGGAAGATCAGGATCGCCAGGGCGTTGACAAAGCCCGTCATCACCGACTGCGAGACGAAGCGCATCAGCCGGCCGAGCTTGAGAAAGCCGGCGATGATCTGGAAGACGCCCATCAGGATGGTGGCCGCGAAGAGATATTGCACGCCGTGGTCGCGCACGAGGCCGGTCATCAGCACGGCCGTGGAGGCGGTGGCCGCCGAGATCATGGCGGGGCGCCCGCCGGTGAAGGCAATCACGCAGGCGATCACCACGGAAGCGTAGAGGCCGACCTTGGGGTCGACGCCCGCGATCACCGAAAAGCCGATGGCCTCGGGGATCAGGGCAAGGGCGACGACGATGCCGGAAAGCACGTCACCACGCGGATTGGAAAACCATTCCCGGGAATAGGCAGACAATTTGTTCATGAGAAAATTCGCAAGGGACATGCGGCCATACCCGATGCAGCGGGTTGGATGATGCTGTCACGACATTTGCGTTATCCGGCGGATCGGCGGCCGGAAGAGCCACCCGGAATTTCACCGGGTCCTTCTGAATGGCCTCCTTCTAGCGGCAAGGTGCAGGCCGAGGCAAGGCGTAAGGTAGCACTGGCCGCAATTTTGTTGCGGCCGGCAGCAAATCGAGGGCGGCCGCGTTTTCGCGCTCAGCGCTCCTCCTTGCGGAAGGGCTTGAGCAGGGCTGCCGGTGCCACCGCGTTGCGCGACATCATCGCCATGGCGACGATGGTGAGCAGGAAGGGAAGCATCAGGAAGATCTGATAGGGGATGTGTCCCAGGCCCACCGCCTGCAGGCGCAGCTGCAGCGCGTCGACGCAGGCAAAGAGCAGGGCGGCGCCGGTGGCGCGCAGGGGATCCCAGCGCCCGAACACCACCAAAGCGATGCAGATCCAGCCGCGTCCCGAGATCACGCCGAAGGTGAAGGCGTTGAACTGGGCCATGGTGAGGAAGGCACCCCCGAGACCCATCAGGGCACCGCCCAGGATGACGGCCTCGAAGCGGCGGGCGGTGACGCTGATGCCCGCGGAATCGGCGGCGCGCGGATTTTCGCCGACCATGCGCAGGCCGAGGCCCCAGGGCGTGCGATAGATCAGGAAAGCGCTCAGGGCAACGCCGATCAGCGCGAGATAGACCAGGGCATATTGGTTGAACAGGATCGGCCCCAGGACCGGTATCTCGGCAAGGCCGGGGATCGGCACCGGCTGGAAGGCGGCGATGGTCGGCGGCGAGGCCTGCTGGCCGAACACCAGGCGATAGAAGAAATAGGCAAGGCCTGAGGCGAACAAAGTGATGCCGATGCCGGAGACATGCTGGCTGAGGCCGAGCGCCACCGTCAGCACGGCATGCAGCGCCCCGAGCAGGGCGCCGGTCGCGATGGCGGCGAGGACACCGAGCCAGGGGCTGCCGGTGAAATAGGCGGCGGTGAAACCGGTCATGGCCGAGAGCAGCATGATGCCCTCGATGCCGAGATTGAGCACGCCTGATCGTTCGGAGATCAGCTCGCCCAGCGTGGCGAAGATCAGCGGGGTGGCGATGCGCAGGGTCGCGGCGAAGAAACCGACCTGGAAGATCTGTTCGAGGACCAGGTTCATGCCGTGACCCTCTGACAGCGCAGGCGATAGGAGGTGAACAGGAGCGCGACCAGCATGGTGAGCAGCGAGGTGCCCTGGATGACGTCGGCCAGAAAGACCGGCACGCCGGTGGCGCGCGACATCGCTTCCGCGCCGGTCATGGCCGCCGCGAAGAACAGGGCGGCCGGCACCACGCCGAGCGGATTGAGGCGGGCCAGCATGGCGATCACGATGCCACTATAGCCATAGCCCGGCGACAGATCCCCCATCACCTGGAAATGCACGCCGCCGACCTCCCCGACGCCGGCCAGGCCCGCCAGCCCGCCGGAAAGCAGAGCGGTGGTGACCAGGATGGCGTTGACCTTGATGCCGCCATAGGCGGCCGCCTCGGCATTCTCGCCGGTAACGCGGATGGCGAAACCCAGCGTGGTGCGCGTGATCAGGAACCAGACAGCGGGGGCGGCCAGCAAAGCGGCCAGGACGCCCAGATGCAGGCGCGTGCCCTCGAAGAAAACGGGGAAATTGGCGCTGTCCTCGATCGGTGGCGAGATCGGATAGCCCGAGAGCGAATCCTTCCAGGGACCCTCGATGAGGGCGAGCACGCCGAGCAGGATCACCGAATTGAGGAGAAGCGAGGAGACGACATCGTCGACCCTGAGCTTCACCCTGAGGAGGGCCGGGATCAGTGCGGCGATGCCGCCGGCCAGCGCCCCTGCCAACGCCATGGCGACGTAGGCGAGCGGCCCGGGCATCGGAAAGGCGCCGACGAAACAGCTTGCCACCGCGCCGGCCATCAACTGGCCCTCGGCGCCGATGTTCCAGAACTTGGCCCGGAAGGCGACGGCAACGGCGAGGCCGGTGAAGATCATCGGCGCCGCTTTCACCAGCGTCTCGGTGAGAGCGTAGAAATCGCCGAAGGCGCCCTTCAGCATCAGCCCATAGGCCTCGAACACGTTGGCGCCGGCGAGTACGATCAGGCCGCTGCACAGGACGAGCGCGACCACGACCGCCAGCACGGGCAAGGCGACATTCAGCCAGACCGGTGTGGATTGGCGGGGTTCCAGCCTGAGCATCAGTGGGCTCCCGTCATCAAGAGGCCGAGTTTCTCGATCGTGGCTTCGCCGGCCGGCAGGATGCCGGCGACCCGGCCCTCATAGAGCACGGCGATGCGGTCGGAGAGGGTGAGCAATTCTTCCAGATCCTCGCTGATCACGATCAGGCCGCGGCGGCGGGCGCGCAGGTCGAGGAAGCGCTCATGCACGAAGCGGGCGGCGCCGACATCGAGGCCGCGGGTGGGCTGGGCCACGATCAGCACCTTGGGATCGAAGGCGAGTTCGCGCGCCAGGAGGGCCTTCTGCATGTTGCCGCCGGAAAGGGAACCGGCTCTCGCCATGGGCCCGGCGCAGCGTATGTCGAAGGCCCGGATCTGCTCCTCGGCGAAGGCCTGGATGGCGCCGGGCTTGAGCAGGCCGCGCGCACTGAAAGCGGCGGTGCCGATGCGCGGCAACACCATCGAGTCCGCGAGCGGCATGGCGGTGACCATACCCTGGGTCATGCGATCCTCGGGGATGCGGCCGAGCCCCATCTCCTGCACGCGGCGCGGGCCATAGGGCACGACCTCGGCGCCGGCGATCTTCAATGAGCCTGCCGAGGGGGAAAGCATGCCCGCGACCACGTCCGCCAGCGCCCTCTGGCCATTGCCGGTCACCCCGGCAATGCCGAGGATCTCTCCCTCGCGCACGGAAAGGGAAACGCCGGCGAGCCGCATGCCGCCATGGCGATCGGTCGAGACGTCATCGAGCGACAGGACCACGGCGCCGGGCTCGGAGGCGGGGCGTTGCGGCGGCACGATCTCCTGGCCGCACATCAGCCGCGCCATCTCGGCCGAGGAGGTCCTGGCGGGCTCGGCGATGGAGCCGACGACGCGGCCATGGCGCAGCACCACGCAGCGATCGGTGATGGCGCGCACCTCCGTGAGCTTGTGCGAGATGAAGATGATGCCGAGGCCCTCGGCCGTCATGGCGCGCAGCGCCTTGAACAGTCCTTCCGCCTCTTCGGGCGCGAGGACGGCCGTGGGTTCGTCGAGGATGAGGAGCCTTGCGCCGCGGAACAGGGCCTTGATCACTTCCAGGCGTTGCTGCTCGCCGACGGCAAGCGAGGAAACCGGCCTGTCCGGATCGAGGCGAAGATTGAACTTGGCGGCGATCTCGCCGAGGCGGGCGAGGGCGCCGGCCCGGTCAAGCCGACCGCCGCGCCCCGGCAGGCCGACCAGCAGGTTTTCGAGCACGCTGAGGCGCGGCGCGAGGTGGAAGTGCTGGTGCACCATGCCGATGCCGGCTGCAAGCGCATCGGCGGAATTGTGGATGCGCCGTATCTGTCCCTCAATCAGGATCTCGCCCTCGTCGGCCGCATAGGCGCCGAACAGGATGTTCATCAGCGTGGTCTTGCCGGCCCCGTTCTCGCCGAGCAGGCCGACGATCTCGCCCGGGCGCACCAGGAGATCGACGTCCGCATTGGCCTGCACGGCGCCGAAGCGCTTGGAGATGCCGCGCATCTCGACGAGGGGAGTGGAAAGGGGCATGGGCGAAAGGCGCACCTGGCGTTCTACCCTCCCCTGGAAGGGGAGGGTCGGACGAAGTCCGGGGTGGGATGATGGCCGGCAATGATTTTCTTCCAAACCATCAATGTCGACACCGTCGTTGAGGGGCGCTGGCCACCCCACCCCGACGCTGCGCGTCGACCCTCCCCCTCCAGGGGAGGGTAAATTATGCTCAATCCGAAACGGGGGTATTCTCGTCGACGTCGACGCGGAAGGTGCCGGCGAGGATCTCCGCCTTCTTCTTCTCCACCAGGTCCTTCACCTCGGCCGGCAGCAGCTTGTCGAACTTGTGATAGGGCGCGAGCGAGGAGCCGCCCTTGGCCATGCGCGAGAAATCGCCATAGTCCTGGGCGGTGAACACGCCGGCGCGTACCATCTTGATGGCCTGCTGCACGGTCGGGTACATGTCCCAGACCGGGCCCGTGATCACAGTGTCAGGCCCCTGGTCGGATTGATCGGACATGTTGGAGATCGCATAGATCTTCTTTTCCCTGGCCGCGTCGATCACGCCGAAGCGCTCGGCGTAGATGACGTCGACGCCGCCGTCGATCTGGGCGATGGCGGCTTCCTTGGCCTTGGGCGGATCGAAGAAGGAACCGATGAAGGTGACCTTCTTCTTCACCTGCGGATTGGCCTCCTTGGCGCCGGCGAAGAAGGCGTTCACTAGGCGGTTGACCTCGGGAATGCCCATGGCGGCCACGGCGCCGACGGTGTTGGACTTGGTCATCTTGCCGGCGATCAGCCCCGACAGATAGGCCGGTTCGTGGATCCAGTTGTCGAACACGCCGAAATTGGGCTCGGCCGGCCCGGCCCCGGAGCCGAACAGGAAGGCGGTCTTGGGGAACTGCTTGGCGGTGCGGCGGGATTCGCGCTCGGCGGCGAAGGCATCGCCCATCACCAGCTCATAGCCGCCCTGGGCATATTCGCGCATGACGCGACCGAAATCGGCAGCCTGGACCTTCTCGGAGAACTTGTAGTCGATGCCGAGTTCCTTCGCCGCCTTGGTGAGGGCGACATGGATCTGCTTGTCCCAGGGCTCCTCGATCGGGGTAGCGAAGATCGCGGCAACCTTGAGCTTCTTGTCGGAGGCGGCGAAAGCCGGCAGTGGTAGCCCGGCCGCGACCAGGCCGGCAGCGCCCAGCCCGATGAAATGGCGGCGCGACAGGCCTGTTTCCCCTTGAAGCAGGCTGCGATCTCTACGCGACATGTCATTCCCCTCTTTTGTCGGATAAAGTTTAAAACGGTTCGAAATACGGGATGGAACGTCTGGTTTGCCAAGCACTTGACGGCTCTTGCCGGAGCAATGTGCCCTGTGGCGCGACGCCTGTCCAGATGGTCAAATCCAGTGTGCCGATCTTCAAATCGTCACAGGCTGGGTCACTATGCCGGTCTGAAGACCGGCATACCACTCTCACTCCGCCGCCTTGGGCGCATAGCTCGCCGGATCAAGGCTGGCGGGTCGACCGGGCAGGTCGAGCGTGCTGCGCCGGGCCGGTGTCTGCGCAATCACCTTGCCCCGGCGAATGACGGACAGGCGGGTGGGGCGCATGCGCACGGCCTCGATCGTATCGGCCGCCTGCAGGATGACGAAATCGGCATGGCAGCCTTTGGCGAGGCCATAGTCCTCCAGACCCATGACGGCAGCCGGTACCGAGGTCACCGCCTCGAAGGCCCAGCGTATCGCCTCGCGGCTGGTCATCGGCACGGCATGCACCGCCATGTGCGCGACATCCAGCATGTCGGCGCCGCCGAGCCCGTACCAGGGATCCATCACACAATCCTGGCCGAGCGCCACGGGGATGCCGAGCGCCCGCATCTCGGGAATGCGCATCAGGCCGCGGCGCTTGGGATAGCCGTCGTGGCGGCCCTGCAAGGTGATGTTGATCAGCGGATTGGCGATCGCGAAGATCCCTGCCTCCAGGATCAGAGGCAGCAGCTTGGAGACGTAATAGGAATCCATCGAATGCATGGAGGTGAGATGCGAGCCGGCGGCCCGCCGGCCCAGCCCGAGGCGATGGGACTCCGCCGCCAGCGTCTCGATATGGCGCGAATGCGGATCGTCGCTCTCGTCGCAATGCAGGTCGATCATCAGGCCGCGCTTGGCGGCGATGGCGCACAGGGCCTTCACCGAGGCGGTACCGTCCTCCATGGTGCGCTCGAAATGGGGAATGCCGCCCACCACGTCGACGCCCATGTCGAGCGCCCGCTCGAGATTCCGGGCGGCCGTGGGCGAGCGGTAATAGCCGTCCTGCGGGAAGGCGACGAGCTGCAGGTCGAGATAGGGTTTCACCCTGGCCTTGACCTCGAGCAGCGCCTCGACCGCGAGCAGACGGTCGTCGCAGATGTCGACATGGCTGCGCACGGCCAGCAGTCCCTGGCTGACGGCGAGATCGCAATAGCGCAGCGCCCGTTCGATCACCGCCTCATGGGTCAGCATGGGCTTGAGCTCGCCCCACAGCGCAATGCCTTCCAGGAGCGTGCCCGACTGGTTGAGCCGGGGAAGGCCCAGCGACAAAGTGGCGTCCATGTGGAAGTGGCAGTCGACGAAGGGGGGCGCCACCAGATGTCCGCCGGCATCGATGCGTTGGGCCGCCTCGGCCGCGATGCCCGGCTCGATCGCGGTGATGCGTCCGCCCGTTACAGCGATGTCCTGGCCGGTACGTCCGTCGGGCAGGGTGGCGTTGGTGACGATGAGGTCGAGCGACATCGGGGCGGTTCCGTTAAAAGTCGTTCAGGAAGGAAGGGCAATTGTCATCATGGGCGGTTTGACGGATTCGGCCAATGAGTCAATCCGCCTTGCCTCTCACCCAGGGCCGCGCATTCGGGACAACACGTAGGCGCGAATACCCTCCCCTGGAGGGGGAGGGTATGAGACGGCGATCATTGACTCGAATCCGCGGCCTCGGCCCTCATCCCGCCGGCCTGAACGGTTTGGCCAGCGAGGCCGGGAAGTGCAGGGCCAGCATCTGGCGGTTGCGCGAGATCAGCACCAGCACCACGATGGTGGCGAGATAGGGCAGGGCCGACAGCAACTCGGAGGGCACGGCAAGGCCGAGCGCCTGGCCCTGCAATTGCAGGATGGTCATGCCGCCGAACAGCCAGGCGCCGAGCAGAACGCGCAAAGGCCGCCAGGTGGCGAAGACCACCAGGGCCAGCGAAATCCAGCCCTTGCCGGCCGTCATGTTCTCGACCCAGAGCGGCGTGTAGGCGACCGAGAGATAGGCACCAGCAAGGCCCGCCATCAAGCCGCCGAACAGCACGGCCATGTAGCGGATGCGCACCACCGGATAGCCGATCGCATGCGAGGTCTCCGGCGACTCGCCCATGGTGCGCAGGATGAGGCCGGCCTTGGTGCGATAGAGGAACCAGCTGATCGCCGCGAACAGTATAAGCGCGAGATAGACCAGCGCGTCGAAGCGGAAGAACATCGGGCCGATCACCGGAAGCTGGGAGAGCACCGGGATGTCGAGCGGCTTCAGGGCCTCGATCGGGGCGCTGCCGAAATTGCGCCCGACAAAGGCGGAGACGCCGGAACCGAAAATGGCGAGCGCCAGGCCGGCGGCATATTGGTTGGTGAGGAAGGTGAGGGCGAGCACGCCGAACAGCAGCGAGGCTGCGGCCCCGGCCAGCGCGCCGATCAGGATGGCGACGGGCATGGGCAGGCCTGCCATCACAGCCCAGAAGGCGAAGGCGGCGCCCATCAGCATCATGCCCTCGATGCCCAGGTTGAGGACGCCGGATTTCTCAACCACCAATTCGCCGAGCGCGGCATAGATCAGCGGCGTGGCGGCGATGATGGTGCCGGTGAAGATCGCGATGGTGAGGTCCATCAGGCATGCTCCCGCACGGGGCTGAACCGGTAGAAGATGAAGAAATCCGCAGCGAGTAGGAAGAACAGCAGGATGCCCTGGAAGATGCGGGTGAGGGAGGAGGACAGGCCGATGGTGAGCTGCACGCTTTCGCCGCCGAGGAAGAGAAGTGACATCAACAGGCCGCCGAGTACGATGCCGAAAGCGTTGAGCCGGCCGATGAAGGCGACGATGATCGCCGCAAAGCCGTAGCCGGGCGAGACCTGCGGGGACAATTGCCCGAGCGGCCCGGACAGTTCGGCCATGCCTGAAATGCCTGCGGCCGCGCCGCCGGCGAGAAGGCCGATCCACACCGCCGCGGATTCGCGGAAGCCTGCATAGCGGGCGGCGAGGGGAGCGGCGCCGCTCACCGACATCTTGTAGCCGAGGAAGCTGCGGTCGGTGAACAGCCACATCGCGATCACCCCGATCACGGTGAGGATCACAGAGGTGTTGAGGCGATAGGCATCGTCGAAGACGGGAAACATCGCGGCGGGGGGCAGCAGCGCCGTCTGCGGATAGTTGAAGCCGGCCGGGTCGCGCCAGGGGCCATGCACCAGCCAGGACAGCAGCAGGCCGGCAATATAGGTCAGCATCAAGGTGACCAGGATCTCGTTGGTGTTCATCTGCGCCCTGAGGAAGGCGGGAATCGCGGCCCAGGCCATCCCGGCCAGCGCGCCGGCCAGGATCATCAATGGCAGCAGCAGCCTGCTTTCCGGATCAGGATAGAACAGGCCGACGCCGCAGGCGGCGATCGCCCCGATGATCAATTGGCCCTCCGCGCCGATGTTCCAGACATTGGCTCGAAAGCCGATGGCGAGCCCACAGGCGATCAGGATCAGGGGCGAGGCCTTCAGGAGCCATTCCGAGACGCCGTTCATCGAGTTCAGCGGCGCGATGAAGAAGGCCTGCAGGGTCTGAAGCGGATCCTGGCCCAGCGCTAGGAACAGAATGGAGCCGACAAGCAAGGTGAGCAGGGCCGCGACCAGGGGCGCGGCGAGGCGTATGGCGGCGGACGGTTCGGGTCTTTGTTCGATCTTAAAGCGCAACGGAACCGCTCCCACCATTCTGGCCCTCGCCACCGATCCTCGTCATGAGCAGGCCGACCTCTTCGCGATTGGTTTCCGTCCGGACGAGGGGCGGCGAGACCCGCCCCTGGCAGATCACCAGCAGCCGGTCGCAGATCTCGAAGAGCTCGTCGAGTTCCTCGGAAATCACCAGCACGGCAGCGCCCGCCCGGCTGAGATCGATCAGCGTCTGGTGGATGAAGGCGGCCGCGCCGACATCGACTCCCCAGGTCGGCTGGGAGACCAGGAACAGGGTCGGCGCCAGCGCGATTTCCCGCCCCACGATGAATTTCTGCAGATTGCCGCCAGACAGGCTGCGCGCGCTCGCGCGCGGACCGTTTGCCTTGACCTTGAATGTCTCGATGACGCTGCCGGCAAAGCCCATCGCCCGCTTGCGGTCGACCAGGCCATGGCGCACCAGGTCCTTGCCATGGGCCGTGAGCACGGCGTTCTCCCACAGCGTATGCGGCGGCACGGCACCGCGGCCGAGCCTTTCCTCGGGCACGAAAGCAAAGCCGCGCCGGCGCCTGGCGGCGGCATCGAGCCGGCCGACGGCCTGCCCACCGAAACGGATGGCCTCATGCTCCGCGACTGGGCGCTCGCCGCTGAGGGCGGCGATCAGCTCGGCCTGGCCATTGCCCGAGACGCCCGCGAGGCCGACGATCTCGCCGCCATGCACGGCGAAACCGACGTCGTGGAGGGCAACGCTCCCCTTGTCTGACGGCACCGACAGGCCGCGTACCTGAAGGATCGGCTCGGCGCTGCGCGTCGAGGGCGTGACCTTCATCTCGGGCAGGGTCGATCCGACCATCAGCCGGGCCAGCTCCACCGAGGTGCTCTGCTTGGGCTTGGCGGTGCCGGTCACCCGGCCGTTGCGCAGCACGGTGGCGGAGTCGCACAGCGTCTGCACCTCGTCGAGCTTGTGGCTGATATAGAGGATGCTGCAGCCTTCGGCGGCGAGCTGGCGCAGCGTCTCGAACAGTTTCGCCACCGCCTGCGGCGTGAGAACCGAGGTCGGCTCGTCCAGGATCAGGAGCTTGGGCGTGCGCAGGAGGCAGCGCACGATTTCGACGCGCTGGCGTTCGCCGACCGAGAGGTCGTGCACCCGGCGCCAGGGATCGATCGGCATGCCGTAGCGCTCCGACAGCGCCGTGATCCGCCTAGCGAGTTCTTCCAGTCGGAAGGGACCGGGAGCGCTGAGGGCGATGTTCTCGACGACGGTGACCGACTCAAACAAGGCGAAATGCTGGTAGACCATCTCGATGCCGAGGGCGCGCGAGCTTGCCGGGTCATGCGCCTCGATCAGCCTGCCGTCGCAAAGGATCTCGCCGGAATCGGCCTGGGCCGCGCCATAGATGATCTTCATCAGCGTCGACTTGCCGGCGCCGTTCTCACCCAGCACCGCGTGGATTTCCCCGGGCATTATCGAGAGCGAGATGCCGTCATTGGCAATCACGCCGGGATAGCTCTTGGTGATGTTGCGCAGTTCGAGGCGCGGGGTCATGGCCGGTCCTTGAATACGGGGTGGGGGAAGGTGAGCCTCGAGCGCGCACGCTACCCAATGAGGCGCGACAAGCCTTCCCCACGAAGTTGGGGAAGGTGCCCAAACAGAGTTTGGGCGGATGGGGTGTGGCGGGCAGCGCAGAGTGCATCACAAGACGGCGCTACGGTTGCGCAAGCTTTTGATGGATTGCGACCCGGCTCGCCGCACCCCCTCCGACCCGACTTCGTCGGGCCATCTCCCCCAGCTTCGTGGGGGAGGCTTGGTGCGCCTTTCTCCGTTTGGTCAGAGCCTGGTCTACCCCTTATCCGAGCTTGCCGATCATGCCCTTGACGAACCAGTTCATACCGCGAATGTCGGCGTCCGTGGCCACCGCGCCGGCCGCGACCTTGACGGCACCGCCCTGGTCCTTGAGCTCGCCCGCATAGGGGTGGACCTTGCCCGAGCCGATGTCGGCCTCCAGCTGCTTGAGCTTGGCGACGACATCGCCAGGGATGGCCTCGTTATAGGGCGCCATCTTGACCACGCCGCCGGCGAGCCCGTCCCAGCGCGCTTCGGGCTTCCAATTGCCTTCGGCTACCCCTTTGGCCGCGCGCACATAGTCGCTCGACCAGTCGAGGGTGAAGGCAGTAAGCTGTTTGCCGGCCCCGAACTTCGCCATGTCGCTGGCATAGCCGATCGACCAGGCCCCGCCTTCGCCGGCGACCTGCACGCCGGTTGCGGTATCGGTCATCGAGCAGATCACGTCGCAGCCCTGCGACAGCAGGGTCTTGGCGGCCTCCTTCTCCTTGCCGGGATCGAACCAGGAATTGAGGAAGATGGCGTTGCAGGTGATTTCGGGCTTCACGCTCTGGGCGCCGAGCAGCAGCGCATTGGCCGGGCCAACGATGTCGGGGATCGGGAAGCCGCCGATGAAGCCGATCTTACCGGATTTCGTCATATGGCCGGCCGCGGCGCCGGCCACGAAGGTACCCTCGTAATATTTGGCTTCGAAGGTGCCGAGATTGGCCAGGTGCACGATGCCCGAGCAGTGCTCGAAGGCGAGCTTGGGGAAGCGCGGCGCCACCTTCTGCAGCGGCGTGCCATGCGAGAAGCTGGTGCCGAAGATCAGCTTGTTGCCCGAGGAGGCCAATTCGCGGAAGACGCGTTCGGCATCCTGCGGCATGAAGATGTTGTCGATGACGGTGATGGCGACCTTGTCGCCGAATTCCTTCTTGATCGCTTCGACGCCGAGGCTGTGCTGCTTGGTCCAGCCGATATCGGCCACGGGCGAGACGTAGACGACACCGATCTTGAGCGGCTCGTCGGCATAGGCGCGGCTCGCAAAGCTGGCGGTTCCCAGAGCAGCGCCGGCCATGCCGGAATATTGCAGGAATTTTCGCCTCGTCAGGTCGATCATGATGGCAGTCCTCTGTTGGCTCGGTGAATGCCCGGCTTGTCGCCGAGTCTGTATGGAAGTGTCTATTTCGAAGTGTGGCTGTGGCGATGCTTTGCCGCCTCACCATTGCTTTTCCGGGCGGGCTGGCGCCGGGTTTGCGAAACTTCGCCGGCTTTCGGCTCCAGATAGGGCTCCAGGGCTTCGCGGGGCGACAGCTCCGGAAAGACCTGCCGATCCATGATATAGCCGCGCACCACGCTGCGGTGATGGGTATCGATCAGTTCCATCGCCTGTTTGAGCCGCCCCTTCTCGAGCAAGTCGATCACCCGCGAATGGTCGTCGATCAGGTTGCAATAGTCGAAATCGGCCGTGACCAGCGAGCGCAGCAGCGTGGTGCGTCGGACGAGCTGGGCGTGGATATCCTGCATCACCTTGTTGCGGCTGAGGCGGACGAAGATCGTGTGGAATTCCTGGCCGAGGACATCGGCCAGGGCGTCGTTGCCGGCGGCGATGGCCTGGCGCTGGCGTTCGACGTGCTGGCGCAATTCGGCCCAGCCGGCGGGGCCCAGCCGGTCGCTGAGCTGGGCCGCCACGCCCTGTTCGACCAGAGTCAGCGCGTCGTAGATTTCCAGCGCTTCCTGCATGCCGGGGCGGGCGACGAAAGCGCCGCGATTGCGCTCGATCTGGGCGAGGCCGTCATCGGCGAGCCGGATCAGGGCCTGGCGCACCACGATGCGGCTGACGTCGAAGATCTCGGCGAGCTCCCGTTCGCCGAGCTTGCAGCCGGGCACCAGCCGGTGCTCGATGATGGCCCGGGTCAGGATGTCGGCGATCGCCTGCGAGCGGCTGCTCATGCCCAATACCTCCCGCGCCGGCAGCACGGCATGTCCGAACTGCCTGCAGCATATCGGTATTCAATCTTCCATCCGTGTCAATCAAGAATCCTTCTTTGTCGTGCAATTTTTAATTGATTGATATCCAATCCTGTGGTTCCAATGCCCGTAACGGAGCTAGGTTCATGGGGAAGAGCTAGCCGAGGGGAGGGTGCGATGAGCCAAGCAACCCTTTGTAGTGACCAAGTCCTTCTGAACGACTGGCACGTGATTGCCGATCTGACGAACCTGATACCCGGCAAGCCCTTCCGAACCCGCCTGCTCGGTGTCGCGCTGGATATCCGCTGCGATGACGGTGCCGATTGGCGGGTTGTCCGCGAGGATGATGGCGGCCCGCTCGCTTCGACCTGCCGCTACGGCTTTCTGTGGGCGTGCCTGGGAGTGGCGGAGCGCGATATTCCGAGCGTGCCGGAGGCCGGGGAGGAGGACCGCTACCTGGTGACCGGCGGCTCGATCGCCGTCCATGCCTCCGGGCTGCGGGCCGTCGAGAACTTTCTCGACATGGGCCATCTGCCCTTCGTGCATTCGGGTACGCTGGGAGAAGAGCCTCATACGGAAGTGGCGCCCTATCATGTGCGGGTGACCGAAGCCGATGAGATCCTGGCGACCGAGTGCCGGTTCTTCCAGCCTTTTGCCTCGCCTTCCGCGCAGGGCGGCTTCCTGGTCGACTATGTCTATAAGGTGATCCGGCCCTATACGGTGGCGCTCTACAAGAGCAATTCCGTGCACAAGGAGCGTTCCGACGTGATCGTGCTGTTCGTACAGCCGGTGGACGAGGAGAATTGCGTGGCCCATCCCCTGCTTTGCTATGTGAAGGACGGTACCGGCGAGGCCGCCATCCGCGGCTTCATGCAGTTGATCTTCGCCCAGGACAAGCCGATCCTGGAAAACCAGGTGCCCAAGCGCCTGCCGCTCGATCCGCGCGCCGAGACGCCGATCCGGGCCGATGCCGTCTCCGTCCATTATCGGCGCTGGCTCAGGGACCATGCGGTCTCCTACGGCGCCATTCCGGCGCGGCTTTGAGGCCTGGCGCCCCAAGATCCAAGAGGAAGAGCAATGACGCAGACACGATGCAAGGATCCTGTGACCCTCAATCTGTGGCACCCGCTCGCGGCGGTGGCCGAAACCCCCGCCGGCAGGGTCGCGGAAACCGTGCTGCTGGAGGAGAGGCTCGGCTATGCCGTCGACGAGCAGGGCGATGCCGCGGTCTGGCTGGCCCGGCCCGGCCTTCGTCACGGCGACAGCGTCGATATCGCAGGCCTGGGGAATACCCTCCCCGTCAAAATAGCCTATGGCTATGTCTGGACATCGCTCGGCGAGCCGCCGGCGGAGCTCTTCCCCATCCCGGAATTCGCCGAACCCGACCGCCGCCGCCTCAATGCCGCGACCGTGGGCGTGCATGTTTCCGCTCCGCGTGCCATCGAGAACTTCCTCGACATGGGCCATTTTCCCTATGTCCATACCGACATTCTCGGCGCCGAGCCGCACACGGAGGTGAAGGAATACGACGTCGAGATCTCGGTCGAGCGCGACGAGATCCTGGCGACGCGCTGCCGCTTCTTTCAGCCGATGGCTTCCACCGTCTCGACCGGCGGGGCCGATGTCGACTATGTCTACCGCGTGCCCCACCCCTTCTGCTCGGTGCTCTACAAATCGAGCCCGATCGACGAGAGCCGGCGCGACGTCATCGCCGTCTTCCTGCAGCCGGTCGACCAGGAGCATGTCCGCGCCCACATGATGCTGTGCATCCTCGACGACGAGAACGAGGACAAGGTGATCAAGCGCTTCCAGCAGACCATCTTCGGGCAGGACAAGCCGATCCTGGAAAACCAGTTCCCCAAGCGCCTGCCGCTCGATCCCAGGGCCGAGACGCCGATCCGCGCCGACAAGTCGGCGATCGCCTATCGCCGCTGGCTCAGCCAGAAGGGCGTGACCTATGGCGTCATTCCCGCCGCGACCTGATACGCCGAATTCCGGAGACCACCATGCTCGAGACCGCCAAGACCCGCTGGCATCCCATTGCCGCGTCTCATGACCTGCCATTCCGCCATGTCTTCCATGGCCAGCTGCTCGGCCGCGAATTCGCCGTCTGGCGTGCCGATGACGGCTACGTCAACATCTGGGAGAACCGCTGCCTGCATCGTGGCGTGCGCCTGTCGATCGGCATCAATGACGGGCGCGAGCTCAAATGCCAATACCATGGCTGGCGCTATTCCAACCGCACGGCGGGCTGCACCTATATCCCGGCCCATCCAGCCGATGCCCCGGCGCGCACCATCACCAACCGCACCTTCGCCTCGGTGGAGCGCTACGGCCTGATCTGGTCGGCCGAGGAGCCGCTCGGCGAGGTGCCGGAGATCGCCGGCCTCTCGGAAGGCAATCTCCTGGCCCTGCGCGGCATCCCGGTGAATGCGCCGCCCGAATTGGTGGCGGAGGGGCTGAAGACCCATCGCTTCCAGCCAAGCGGCGCCCTGGCGGGGGCGTCGGCCGAGACGGTGGTCGAGGCTGCCGATGGGCTGAGCATGGCGCTGCGCTCGAAGGAGGGCGAGCACTCGACCCTGGCAGTCTTTTTCGTGCAGCCGGTCGATTCCAACCGCTCCGTCATCCGCGGCGTGCTCGACGCCGTTCCGGAGGGACCCGCCCGGCTGGCGGCGCTGCGTCATCACAATGAGCTCCTGTCGAAACTGCGTGACAGGCTGGAGCGCGAGGCGGCTGCCCGGCCGGCGCCGGCGCCCCTCGAGGCGGTGATCGAGCGTGTCTCGCCCGAGCTCGCCGAGATGCCCGAACTCACCGCCCATGGCCGCAAGGCCACCATTCGCGTCGAGGTGGCACGCAAATGGCAGGCGGCCGAGGGCATTGCCGGCTTCGAACTGCGCCCGGTGAAAGGCCTGCTGCCGACATTCCAGCCCGGTGCCCATATCGACGTGCATCTGCCCAACGGCCTCATCCGCCAATATTCCATCACCAACGGCCCAGGCGAGACAGACCGCTATGTCATTGGGGTCAAGCGGGAGCGCGATTCCAAGGGGGGCTCGACCTGCCTGTACGACAGCGTGCGCGAAGGGGACGTGCTGGCGATCTCCGATCCGCGCAACAATTTCCCCCTGCGCCGCGATGCCTTGAGGACCATCTTCATCGCCGGCGGCATCGGCGTGACCCCGATGCTGGCCATGGCCCAGGCGCTGCATCACCAGGGGCTGGCGCACGAATTCCATTACTTCGCGCAGAACGAGGGACAGCTTGCCTTCCGCGAACGGCTGGAGCTGCTGAAGGCGACGCTGGTGCCGCATCTCGGCCTCGGCCCTGAGGCGACGGCGGCCAGGCTGCGCGAAATTCTCGCGGCCTATGACGGCGACACGCATCTTTACCTCTGCGGCCCGGGACCGATGCTGGAGGCGGCGCGCGCCATCGCCGCCGAGCTCGGCTGGCCGGAGGAGGCGGTGCATTTCGAGTATTTCAAGAACACCAGGGAGATCGACGACTCCTCCAGCTTCGAGATCGCCCTCGCGCGCTCGAACATGACGCTGACGGTGCCGGCGGGCCGCACCATCCTCGAAGTCATGCGCGAGGCCGGCATCGACATGCCCTCCTCCTGCGAACAGGGGGCCTGCGGCACCTGCCTGTGCTCGGTGATCGAGGGCGAGCCCGATCACCAGGACGTCTATCTCACGCAGGCCGAGAAGAAATCCGGCACCAAGATCATGACCTGCGTCTCGCGTGCCAAATCCGCCCGCCTCATTCTCGATCTCTAGCGCAACGATAATTTTTGTAGCCGTCATTGCGAGCGTAGCGAAGCAATCCAGTCTCACGAGTGCGGCTAAGCCTGGATTGCTTCGCTACGCTCGCAATGACGAAACACCACTCTTCCTGCAAGACTGCAATTCTGGGATATGACCGTGATCAAGCTCTACGACTACGAACTCTCGGGCAATTGCTACAAGCTGCGCCTGCTGATGGGCATCCTCGGCATTGCCTATGAAACCGTGCCGGTCGATTTCTATCCCGGCCGCGAGCACAAGTCGGACTGGTTCCTCAGGATCAACCCGCTCGGCCAGTTGCCGGTGATCGAGGATGACGGGCTGGTGCTGCGCGACGCGCAGGCCATCCTGGTCTATCTCGCCGCCAAATATGATGCCGGGGGCAGCTGGTATCCGCAGGGCAATCCGGCCCTGCTCGGCGAGATCAGCCAGTGGCTGGCCTTCGCCGACGGCATCACGGCCACGGCCTCGGCGGCGCGGCTGCATGACGGCCTGTTCTACGAGCTGGACGTGGAGGCGGCGCGATCGGGCGCCCACCGCCTGTTCCGCATCCTCGACGAGCATCTGTGGTTCGGCGAACAGGAAGGGCGGGACTGGCTCTGCAACGCCCCCAGGCCGACCATCGCCGACATCGCCTGCTTTCCCTATGTGATGCTGTCGGAAGAGGGCGGCATTCCCCGCCAGGACTATCCGGCGATCCGCCGCTGGTCCGACAGGGTCAAGCGCATCAAGGGCTTTTCGGTGATGTCCGGCGTCTTCCCCGCCGGCCCGGCGAAGGCGGCGTGAGGAAGCCTCTGCCGATCAACTCTTTGAAAAGACAGGAAAATGCTGTAAGAGCCTCAAGCGCTTCGCAGCCGACGCCCTCCTGACGGGCGCCGCGAGCGTAAAAGAGCAACGAAAGCAGCATGTTGGACAGAGACTTTTCCATCGCCCCGATGATGGACTGGACGGATCGCCATTGCCGGTTCTTCCATCGCATCCTTTCGGCGAAGGCCTTGCTTTATACCGAGATGGTGACCACCGGCGCCGTTATTCACGGCGACCGGCAGCGTCTGCTCGGCTTTTCCGGCGAGGAGCATCCCATCGCCGTGCAGCTCGGCGGTTCCAATCCGAAGGATCTGGCCGTCTCGGCCCGCATCTGCGCCGATTTCGGCTATGACGAGATCAATCTCAATGTCGGCTGCCCGTCCGACCGCGTGCAGGAGGGGCGGTTCGGCGCCTGCCTGATGGCGGAGCCGGAGCTGGTGGGCGAGTGCGTCGCCGCCATGAAGGCCGCCGTCGACCTGCCCGTCACCGTCAAATGCCGCATCGGCATCGACGAGCAGGATCCCGAGGCCGCGCTCGACCGCATCACCGCGGCCGTGCGGGCCGCCGGCGTCGACGCCCTGATCGTGCATGCGCGCAAGGCCTGGCTGAAGGGGCTGAGCCCCAAGGAAAACCGCGACGTGCCGCCGCTGGATTATGGCCGCGTCTACCGGCTGAAGGAAGCCAATCGCGATCTCTCCATCTCGATCAATGGCGGCATCAAGGCCGTCGAGGAGTGGAGCACGCATCGGGCTCGCCTCGATGGCGTCATGGTGGGGCGGGAGGCCTATCAGAATCCCGAAATCCTGCTTGCAGTCGATCCCACCCTGTTCGGCGTGGCCGCGCCTGTCGCCGACGGTTTCGAGGCCATCGAGGCGATGGCCCCCTATGTCGAGGCGCAACTGGCACAGGGTGTTCGGCTGAGCTCCATCACCCGCCACATGATCGGCCTGTTCCCCGGACGGCCGGGCGCGCGGCTCTACCGGCGCCACCTCGCCACCGAGGCGGTCAAGCCGGGCGCCGGGCTCGAAGTGCTGTTCGAGGCGGCTGCGCATGTCCGTCGCGCCATGGAGGCCAAGGCCGCCTGATCAGTCCGGATCGCGCGCTGCTCCCGTCAAAGTGAATCGCCTCGTCCCGCCGCGCCGCTATGCTGCGCCACTGGGCACGCCGTTGCGTCGCGGGGGCGCGGAGTTTGCATCATGACGAAACCCTATCGGCTTGCCGGTCTGCTGGCGCTCGCTTTCCTTGTTCCGGCTCAGGCGCAGGAGGCCCCGCGCAAGATCTTTCGTGGCACGGTCGAAACGCTCGACAGCAAGGGGCTCAGCCTCAAGACCAAGGACGGCCAGAGCGTCTCGATCCATCTCACGCCTGACTGGAAGGCCCGGCTGGTGGCGCCTATCGGCGTGGAAGCCATTCATGCCGGCAGCTTCATCGGCACGGCGCAGATCCCCCAGGCGGACGGCTCCGGAAAATCGCTGGAGGTCCATGTCTTTCCGCCGGGCGTGAAGAGCGGCGAGGGCGAGCGGGACTGGGATTCCCAGCCCGGTGCGCGCATGACCAACGGCACGGTGGGGGGCGAAGTCGTCTCCACGGCGGCGGGAAGAGAGGTCACGCTCAGCTTTCCCGGCGGCAGCCGCAAGATCGTGATTCCCCGCGAGGTTCCCGTGGTGCAGTTCAATGCGGCCGAGCGGACGATCATCAAGCCGGGAATCGCGGTTTTCGTCGTGGCGCAGCCCGACGGCAAGGACTGGCGCACCAACAGCGTGGCCACCGGCCAGAACGGCGCCGCGCCGCCGATGTGACAAGAGTGGAATGCGGACATCCTGTCCGTTCTTGGAGAGGCATTGCCGGAGCAGGGCGGACAAGATGTCCGCGCTCCCAGGAAGAGCTCTTAGACCTCAATCACCATGCCGTCCTCGGCAAGGTCGAACAGAGAGCGGTCGACCTTGTCGCGATAGGCCAGCATGGTCGGGCCCATATGGGTGAGCACCACGCGCTTGGCGTTGAAATCGCCGCGGCGGGAGAGCAGGCGATTATAGTCGAGATGCGGCGGGGTCTCCTCGATGGCGAAGCATTCGAGAAAGAGCAGGTCCGCGCCATCGGCGATCTCAGGCAGGACTTCGGTCCATTCGGTGTCGCCGGAATGGACGAAGACCTTGCCGCCGCCTTCCAGCCGGATGGCCGTGGCCGGCGCACCGCACGGATGCACCACCTCGACGGTGCGGATGGTGAATCCCTGGGCGTCGCGCTGCGTGCCGGGCGCCATTTCCTCCACGCTCCAGGCAAAGCTCCAGGGCGTTTCCATGGTAGCGCCGGCAAACAGCGCCTCGATGGTGGTGGACAGGCGTTCGATCGTGCCCGGAGGGCCGATGATGCGCAGTGAACGGGTACGCTTGCGGACCCACTGAGCATCGAGCAGCAGGAAGGGAATGCCGCCGAAATGGTCGCCATGCAGATGGGTCAGCATGATCAGGTCGATCTGGTCGGGATCGATGCCCATGGCGCTGAGCGCCGTCATCGTGGTCGCGCCGCAATCCAGCAGGCAGACGGTGCGGCCCTCCTGCGGATCCTCGATCTCGACCAGGCTGGCGGTGTTGAACCGTCCTCCCGATCCGAAGGCATCGCCACAGCCGATCACCGTCACGCGCATGGCAGGACCTCCTGCCGCCGGGGCGCTGCGAAACGGAGTGAGCGGAAAGAGATCTGCCTCATGCGGAAGTCTGTTCTATTTCGATAACAAGCCCCGCAGATCTGCGAGGCTTCAACCAGGAGATGCGCGTCGAGTCACCCACCGGTATGAACCGAAAAGTCCCAGAACTTCAACTCAAAGAAAGCGGGCAAAACCAGCCGGAATGAACCAGGAGTGGCCAGTTCACGAAATGCCGAAACTGTCTGTGCGAAAACGCACAAGGCGAGCGGCTCGAAACGCCGCAAGCATTTGAGATCCTATGGATTCCTCCCGGTCGAACCGAATGGCTCGAGCGGATGGAATCTGCCTGGTTCAGAATTTGCGGGCGGTCGGCTCGACCACGATGCGGAAGGGGCCGAGATCGCTGTCGCCGCGCGCATCGACATGGCCCTTGACGGTGGAGCCGAAACCGCTCTGCTGGCCGAGGCCGCTCTGCTTCCTGAAACCGTAATCGGCGCGGAACTCGCCGCCGACCCTGATGCACATGCCGGTATCGGCCGAATAGACGAAGCCTTCGCCATATTGGCTGCAGCGGGGATCCGTTTTCTCGCCGGCAAAGCCGGGCGCCGTAAAGGCAAGTACGGCAATGGCAGCGCTGATCGTCCTGAACATGAATAGGCTCCTAAAGCGTCTTGCGATCGGATCGTTCACGGGAGATCGCAAGACGCATCGAAACAAAGTTGGAGCAAAGCAGGTATTTTCGCCGAAACATACCCGACTCTAGCAGCGACTCAGGCCTAGCGCCCGATCGTGACCACTTCGCGGCAAAGCTTTTCCGGCTCGAACACGAGATATAACGGTTTGTTACATCCAGCCGCCGCGCCGCCCCGTCTGTATCATCGGGATAAGCTCACGCCTTGTCGGTGACGCCCGCCTGCGCGAAGGTCGCCATGCCGGTATGGCAGGCAAGAGCCGCCTTGATGAGGGATACCGCCAGGGCCGCACCGGAGGCTTCGCCGAGCCGCATGTCGAGATCAAGCAGCGGTTTCTTGCTGAGCCGAGCCAGGACATCGCCATGGGCGCCCTCGGCAGAAACATGCCCCGCGATGCAATGGTCCAGCAGGGCGGGGTCCATTGCGTGAAGGATCGCTGCGGCGGCGCAGACGACATAACCGTCCAGTACCACGGGCACGCGCTGGCTGCGCGCCGCCAGAATGGCGCCGGCCATCGCCGCGATTTCACGGCCACCCAGGCGCCGCAGCACTTCGAGCGGATCCTTGAGATGGCTGCGATGAAATTCGACCGCGGCCGAGACGGCTGCAATCTTGCGGGCGAGACCGGCATCGTCGACGCCCGTGCCGCGGCCGACCCAATGGGCCGCTTCCCCGCCATAGAGCGCATGGTAGATGGCGGCAGCGATGGTGGTGTTGCCGATGCCCATCTCTCCCAGGGCCAGCAGGTCGATGCCGCCGGATACGGCCTCCATGCCGAAAGCCATGGTGGCCGCGCAGGCCTTTTCGTCGAGCGCCGCCTCGCAGGTGATGTCGCCGGTCGGGATGTCCAGCGCCAAGTCGAACACCTTGAGGCCGATGTCGAAGGTCGAGCAGATCTGGTTGATCGCGGCGCCCCCGGCTGCGAAATTCTCCAGCATCTGGCGCGTGACTTCCTGCGGGTAGGGCGAAACACCGCGGGCGACCACGCCGTGATTGCCGGCGAAGATCGCCACCAAGGGGCGCGAGACGGTGGGAGACGGCGTGGCCTGAACGCCGGCGAGCCACTCGACGATGGTTTCCAGCCGGCCGAGACTGCCCGGCGGCTTGGTCAGCTGGCCGTCGCGCTGCTTCACGCCCGCCACTGCGCTGGCGTCGAGGGCCGGCATGCCTCGGGCAAGCTCGCGGATGTCGTCGAAGGGCAGGGCGGTGCCGGCAAAAGCCATCGGGATGTTTCCAATGCAGGAGAAATGATTGGCCGCGCTTATAGACCGATGGCCACGAAGCGGAAAGGCCGCGTGACGACGGTTGCTGCCCCGGCATCGACACGAGAAGCAGTCGGGTGCAGGACATCGCGCCGTTGCCTTGAAGGTTCCTCGCATGGCATGCAGGGCCTGCCATGATGCATTCATCATTTCTCGCCGGCGTTCCTCAAGCTCTGCGCTTCTGGTCGCGCCTTCCAGTGCCTGTCCTGTCCATCGAGATCGATCCGCATGGCCGGCCCGATATGGAGCGGCTGGCGCCGGCGACGCCGCTGGCCGGGGCCGTGCTCGGCCTGGCGGCCGCTATCGTGCTGGTCATCGCCCATCTCGCCGGCTTGCCTGCGACAGTTGCCGTCATCTTCGCCGTCGCCGCCCTGGCGGTGATGACCGGTGCCATGCATGAGGACGGGCTTGCCGATGTCGCCGATGGCTTCGGGGGAGGCGGCACACTCGAACGAAAGCTCGAGATCATGCGTGATTCGCGCATCGGCTCGTATGGCGCGACCGCCCTGGTGCTGGCTCTCGCCGCCCGGGTGTCGCTGCTCGCCGGGCTGCTGACGGCGACGGGCAATGTCTGGCGCACGGGCCTGGTCCTGGCTGCTGCCGTCGGCACCTCCCGCATTCTGGGATTACTGCCACTGATGTTGCTGGGACCGGCGCGCCCGGATGGTGCCGGCGCTTCGGCAGGCCGGTTGACCGGCCATGCCTGGCGCTCCGGCGCCGTCCCCGCCATGGTCGCAACGGCTTTGCTGGCCTGGGCCGGAACCGGCCATTTCATGTCGGTTGTCGCACCCCTGGCGGGGCTTGCGGCGGCCTATGCTGTCACGCGGCTGGCTGAACGGCAGATTGGCGGGCAGACCGGCGATGTCTGCGGTGCTGCCGTGATGCTCGCCGAAATGGCAATCCTGGCAGGCGCCCTGGCGCCTCTGGGCTGGCATGTCTAAATTATTGATACCTCTCTAGCCGGATTGTGAATGCCATGCAGATCACCTCCACACCCTGCGTCGCCATTTGCCGCATCGATGCGGCGAGCGGCTTCTGCATCGGCTGCGGGCGCTCCAGCCTGGAAATCCGGCGCTGGGTGGAGATGAGCGAGGAGGATCGCCTGGCGCTGATGGCGAGGTTGCCGGATCGTTTCGCGCAAACGCCGGCTCTGCAGGCCGCACGCGATGCTTTCGACGCCATGATGGCGGCCCGTCGGCGGACCGGCCGGCGCAATCGCGCATGAATGCCGCATTTGGGGGCTGAACTCTTGGCTGGTGATTGCGCCAAATCGCCGTCCACTATGTGAAATCATCGAGGAGACGGCATGAGTCGGATCGGCGTTCTCATCCTGGCTGCTGCTTTCGCTGCCTTGGCCGGCGGCACGGTCTCGGCAAGAGAGTGGAAATCGATCCGCATCGCCACGGAAGGCGGCTACCCGCCCTTCAACCAGCTCGATGCCAAGGATCAGCCCATCGGCTTCGATGTCGATATCGCCAAGGCGCTCTGCCAGAAAATGGGTGCGACCTGCAGTTTCGAAGTCCTCGACTGGGACGCCCTGATTCCGTCCCTGAACGCGGGCAAGGTCGATGCCATCGTGTCATCCATGTCGATCACGCCGGAGCGGCGGCGGCAGGTTGCCTTCACCAACCGCTATTATGATCGGCCCACGAGTTTCGTGGCCCGCAAGGACAGCAAGGTCGCTACCTGGGACGCGGCAGGACTGAAGGACAGGGTTGTCGGCGCCGTCGCCAACACCGTGCAGGCCGCCTTCCTGCAGGCGGAGATCCAGGGGGGAGGCGCCCAGATCAAGCTTTATGGCAGCCAGGACGAGGCCAATGCCGATCTCGTGACGGGCCGCCTCGATGCCGTGCTTGCCGACAAGCTTGTACTGGCCGGCTGGCTGGGCAAGCCCGAAAGCGTCTGCTGTGAGCTGAAGGCCGATGTCGACCTGGTGAAATATGCCAGGTTTTTCGGCGAAGGCGAGGGGATCGCCTTGCGCAAGAGCGATGGGGATCTTGCCGAAAAATTCAATAAGGCGATTGCCGATATCGTCGCCGATGGTACCTACAAGACAATCAACGATAAATATTTCCCCTTCTCGATCTATTGAGCCCGGCGGCTGCCAGAAGCCCTCGGGATAAAGGAGTTCTCGCAATGAAAGTGGCGTTTCTCGGCCTTGGCGTGATGGGTTTTCCGATGGCGGGCCATCTGGCCGTGCGCGGCGGCCATCAGGTCACCGTCTACAACCGCACCCCCGCCAAGGCACAGGCCTGGGTGGAAAAATACGGCAACGCCTCTGCCCCGACCCCGGCGGAAGCCGCCAGGGATGCCGACATCGTCTTTGCCTGCGTGGGCAATGACGATGATTTGCGCTCGGTGACGACAGGGCCGCAGGGCGCCTTTTCGGGTATGAAGAAGGGGGCTGTTTTTGTCGATCACACCACGGCCTCGGCCGAGGTCGCGCGCGAACTGCATGAAGCGGCCGGTACGCTCGGCCTCGGCTTCGTCGATGCGCCGGTTTCGGGCGGGCAGGCCGGCGCCGAGAACGGTGCGCTCGGCGTGATGTGCGGCGGCGACGCCGATGTCTATGCCCGGGTCGAACCGGTGATCGCCCACTATGCCAAGGCTTGTCAGCTGATGGGGCCGGCCGGCGCCGGGCAGTTGACCAAGATGGTCAATCAGATCTGCATCGCCGGGCTCGTGCAGGGCCTGTCGGAAGGTATCCATTTTGCCAACAAGGCCGGGCTCGACCTCGAAAAGGTCATCGGCGTGATCTCGAAGGGGGCCGCGCAATCCTGGCAGATGGAAAATCGCTGGAAGCCGATGCAGGAAGGCAAGTTCGATTTCGGTTTCGCCGTCGACTGGATGCGCAAGGATCTGGGGATCTGCCTCGAAACCGCCCGTGCGAATGGCGCGCAGCTGCCGGTGACGGCATTGGTCGACCAGTTCTATGCCGAGGTCCAGGCCATGGGCGGCCGGCGCTGGGATACGTGCAGCCTCGTCGCCCGGCTTGAAAAGCCGCGTAATTGAGCGGGCGATGATGGGAAAGCCGCAATCATGAAGACCCTCGAGGACATGGGCTCGCCGCCGGGTTTCGATGGCGAGCCGGACTACAATGCCGAGACCGACGAAGAAGAGGGCAAGCTCTATGAAAGCCTGATGCTGGCGACGGCGTCTGGCCTCGATGAAGCCGTTGCGGCCCTGACTGCCTTCCTCCGGCGCCATGTCGGTGCCGAATTGGAGACGACCTCCGAGGATGTCGCCGGTGTGCGCAGCTGGGTGGGACGGTGCCAGACCGCGGACCAGTCGGTGGATGCGCAATTGACCGATTTCGGGGACTATCGCGGCGGTTATCTCCGCCTCATCTCCAATCTGGATGGCTCGCGATCTTGACGGGGAGAGGCGAGGCCTGACAGGAGGCTTCGCCGCCGAGGATTGTTCACCCGTCGGCATTTTGCTAAACGCCTCGTTTCATCCGTTTCACAGGAGCCGGACATGAGAGGCCTCAAATCCTCGGACCGCTAGGCCGCAACGACATGTCGATGTTGTTGCGGCGTTCTGTCCGATCCCATCCGGTTTCGCACTGAAGAGGCAGACCGCCGCCGAATGTTTTCATTTGAGCGGATGTTTCGTCATGCCTGCCAAAAACCCCGTCTGGGGCCATGCCTTGCCGTCGGCCCTGTTGCTGATGGCCCCCTTCGATATCCTTGCCTCCCTGGCCATGGATATCTATCTGCCCATCGTACCCATCATGCCGGCTACGCTGGAAACCAGCGTAGCGGTGATCCAACTGACCCTCAGCCTCTATATGGTGATGCTGGGGGCCGGGCAGATCGTCTTCGGGCCGCTGTCCGACCGCATCGGCCGCCGGCCGGTGCTGATCGGCGGTGCCGCCCTGTTCCTGCTTGCGTCTCTGGGACTTGCGGCGAGTTCAAACGCCGCTGTCTTCGTGGCCCTGCGCTTCCTGCAGGCGGCCGGCGCCTCCGCTTGCCTGGTGGCGACCTTCGCCACAGTCCGGGACGTCTATGCAGAACGTCCCGAAGGCGCCGTCATCTACAGCCTGTTCAGCGCCATGCTGGCTTTCGTGCCGGCCTTGGGGCCGATTGCCGGGGCACTCATCGCCGATCGGTTCGGCTGGCGGGCAATCTTCCTCACGCTGGGCCTGTTGATGGCCGCCGCGTTCACCCAAGCGGCGTGGCGATGGCCCGAGACCCGGCGAGAAGCAGTCGAGGTCGCTCGGCGTCCGGCCATCACGGTTCTCGCCAGCTATGCCTTCTGGACCTATACGGCGGGCTTCGGCACAGCGATGGGGAGCTTCTTCGTCTTCTTCTCCACCGCGCCGCGGGTGCTGATCGACAGGGCCGGCTATTCGCCCCTGGCCTTCAGCCTTGCCTTCGCCACGGCGGCCGTCGCCATGATGGTCGCGACCCGTTTCGTGCCTGGCCGTATCGAGCGCTGGGGACGCCTGGGCTGCCTCAGGCGGGCCATGGCGACGATCCTGGCGGGGGCCGGACTGCTTGCCTTGGGCGAGACGGCGGGAGCGGCATCCTGGTGGAGCTTTCTCGCGCCGATGTGGGTGATCGCAATCGGCATCGTCCTCGCGGGCGGTGTCGCTGCCAATGGTGCGCTCCAGGGTTTCGATGACATCGCCGGCGCCGCGGTGGCGCTCTATTTCTGCGTGCAGAGCCTGATGGTGAGCGTGGCCGGCACCTTGGCCGTCCTGGTTCTGCCGGGGGACACCGCCTGGCCGCTGGTGGCCTATGCCGCTGGCATGGCGAGCTTGGTTCTTCTGCTTGCCGGAGCAAGGCGGGAAAGGCTGTCGAGGGCTGACGTCCAGAATCCGTCGGCGGGTTGAGCATTTCGCCTGGGCCCGTCTTGTTCTCGTCACAAAGGCTTCCTATATAGCCTTCCAAGGGTGATCCGGCGGACGCGTCGGGTGCCCGATCGAAAGGTAGCCCCACCACGGATGTACTGGGGGGCAGGCCGATTGAAATGAAAGGGCCGGCGTTTCGCCTTAGGGTTTGATCCTGGCCTTTGTCGCAAGGCAACCCCGTCAGCAATGGCGGGGTTTCGTTTTTCTGGCACTGATATCTGTCTTGAGCGCCGAAGTGTTCAGTCCTTGCGAATGAGGAAGAACCAGGCGAGATAGCCGCCGACGGCCAGGGCAATGAGCAGCATCACGGTCTGCTTGGTGTCGGCGCTCAGCGCCGCGTCGCGTTGTGCTTGGGCATAGCGGCTCGCCATTTCGGGGTTGCTGCTGACATAGATTGCGGCAATCCCGAGTATGGCGACCAGCACCAGCAGGGTCCAGCGTGAACGAAACAAATCAGATCCTCAACTTCAGCCTGGTTGCATTCTCGGCTGGAATGCCGGCGATTTCACGTTAAGAAAGCGCAATTCTAGAGCGAAGTGCGTCAGCGCCCTTGAAACTGGGGCGCCCGCTTGGCCAGGAAGGCGGCCACGCCTTCGGCAAAATCATGCGAGGCGCCGGCCTTGCGCTGCAGCGCCGCTTCCAGGGCCAGCTGGGCATCGAGATCATTGTCGGCGCTGGCCAGGACCGCCTCCCGGATCATGCGGAAGGCGAGGCCGGGGCCCTGGGCGAGCCTGGCTGCAAAGGCGGCGACGTCGTCGCGGAAGCTGGCATCCTCATAGAGCTTGTAGACGAGGCCCATGCGCAGGGCTTCCTCCGCCGGCACCGCCTCGGCCGTCAGCATCAGGGCGAGCGCCCGCTTGGGACCGATCAGGCGCGGCAGCAGCCAGGTTCCCCCGGCATCGGGGATCAGAGCGATCTTGGCGAAGGCTTCCTGCAGGGTCGCCGATCGCGCCGCCAGCACGATGTCGCAGGCGAGCGCGATGTTCATGGACGCGCCGACGGCCGGCCCGTTGAGCGCCGCGATGGTCGGCTTGGGCGAGTTGACGATCTGCTTGATCAGGGGATTGTAGTCCCGTTCCAGGGCAGGGCCGAGATCGATGCCGCCCTGGCTGTCGCGAGGCAGGTCCTCGGTGAGGTCCTGGCCTGAGGAGAAGGCACGCCCCTCGCCGGTGAGTACGATCACCTTGACGCCGTCGTCGGCAATTGCCGCTGCCAGGGCCACGCGGAGTTCGGCATGGAGGCTCGCCGTGAAGGCATTGAGCTTTGTGGGCCGGTTCAATGTCAGGGTGCGTACCGGACCCGCATTCTCCACCACCAACTCGCTCATGCCGTACTCCCTGTTCAGACGCCTTTTTCCAGCGCGGCCTCGATGGCTCGCCGGCGCCGCATTTCGCGTCCGGCAGCATAGAGGCCGCTGAGGATGATCAATATCATGCCGGCGCCCGCCCACACATCGGGTAAATCGCCGAAGACCGCAAGCCCGGCCAAGACCGAAAGCGCGATGGCCGAATAGCGGAACGGACTGACGACCGAGACATCGGTGCCGCGATAGGCGGCGATCACCAGGGCATGTCCGCCGACCAGGCTCAGGCCGCCCAGCATCAGGAGCGAGAGGTCGGCAAGGTGGAGAGGCTGCCATTCGGATACGGCCGAGCCGGCAAAGCCGGCCAGGGAGACGATGGTCGTGGTGCCGAGCGTCACCAGCAGGGTCGGCACGCTGGCGCCGATGCGGTGGGTGACGAGATCGCGCAGCGCCGCCAGCACGGCACAGGCCAGGGTGGCCAGGACATAGAGGTTGAGGCCTTCAGTGCTCGGGCGAGCCACCAGGATCACGCCGGCGAAACAGACGAACACGGCTAGCCATCGCCTGGCATCGACCTTCTCCTTGAGCAGCAGGGCGGAAAAGGCCAGCAGCAGGATCGGCGCGATCTGGCCGATGGCGGTGGCGATGCCGAGCGAAACATGGCTGAGGCCGAGGATGGAGGCGAAGGCGACCACGCTCTCCATGCCGCCGCGAGCCGCGACCCGCCACTGCCAGATCAGGCGGAAATGGCGTTGAAGGCCGCTGGCCAGGATGAGGGCGAGCACGAAGGCCGTCGCGAAGACACCGCGAATGGCGATGACCTCGCTGACGGGCATGCGGGCGGTGGCGAGCTTGGCGACGGAATCGTTCACCACGAAGCAGGCCATGGCAGCGATCATCAGCACGATGCCGCGCTGATTGGCCCGCTGGCGACCGAGATCGGCCTCGGTGAATGCAACCGTGGTCATCAGGCGATGGCTTCCTGCCTGCGCCTCGTTCTGACGAAGAGCAGGGCAAGCCCGCTTGCCACGATCATCACCATGCCGGTGATGGCGAGCCCGTTCGGCACCTCGCCCCAGACCAGGAAGCCGCCGATCACCGCCCAGACGGTGAAGCTGTAGTAATAGGGCGCCACGACCCCGGCCGGCGCCTTGCGGTAGCTCAGGAAGATCGCCATCTGGCCGAGCGTGACGATGAAGCCGGATGCCGCCATGGTCAGCCACTGGTCGAGTGAGGGCGGCATCCAGCGCTCATGGATCAGGGTGGCGCAGCCGGTGGCGAGCGTCAGCAGCACGGTGGTGGTGGTCAGGACGACGAAGGTGGGAATGGTGGCCGGCGTGCCCCGGGTAAGCAGGTCCCGCGTTGCCACCATCATGGCGGTCACAAAGGCGTAGAGCGCCGCAGGCGACAGGCCCGCACCGCCGGGCTGTGCCACCAGGAGGGCTCCGAGGAAGCCGGTGCAGACCAGAGCGAGGCGGACCGCTCCGATCCGTTCACGGAAGATCACGGCCATGGCGACGATGACCAGCAGAGGCGCGGTCTGGCCGATGGCGATCGCATCGGCGATCGGCATGGCGGACAGAGCGGCCATGTAGAAGAAAGTGGCTGCCGCCTCGAGCAGGGCGCGCAGGATGGCACGCCAATGCAGGGCGCCGCCGAGCTGGCGCATCTGCCCGGTCGCGACCAGCAGGAAGCTGCAGGACACCAGCCCGAAGAAGCCCCGCATGAACAGGACCTGGAAGGGCTGCAAACCTTGCGCCGTGAGCTTCATCAGGCTGTCGCTGACGACGAACAATCCTGTCGCGAGAACCATCGCGACGATTCCGGACCAAGGCGACTGTGCGGGCGGCATGGAGGCGCAATCAAAAGATCACCGCCGGCAGGCAGCGGCCAATCGGGAAGGTAAGAGAATAATACTTACCTATACTTTGCCCAATGATTTGGCAAAGACAAACCGAGAGGAACTCAAGAAAAACGCTTGAGGCCGAACATGCTGAGGTCGAAGCGGCTGCTGCCCATGGTGGCGAGTTCGGCCAAGGCCTCGCCGATGGCGCTGGCGAATTTGTAGCCGTGACCGGAGCAGGGCGAGGCGACGATGACCTGCTCGTGGCCGGGCAGGGTATCGATGATGAAATGCTCGTCGGGCGTCATCGTGTACATGCAGGCCTTGAGGCCGAGCAGGTCGCCATTGGCGCCAGGAATGTGCTTGGCGAGGCAGGCCCGCAATTGCTCGCGATGCCGGGGCGAGGGGACACGGCTGGGCGTGTCGGGATCATAGGGCTCGCCGCCATAATGCGGTGAGCCGAGCTTGAAGCCCGGATGCTGCCAGAGCGGAAAGCCGTAGAAATGGCCCTCGTCGGCTTCGAGCGTGAAAACCGGGAAATGGGATAGGTCGAAGAGGGAGGGCCGGGCGGGGGCGAACCAGCCGAGCGTCTGCAGCACCACCTCGGTCGACGGCTTGAGTGCGGGCACGAGGTCCCCGATCCAGGCGCCGGGCGACAAGACGAGCCTGCCGGCTTCGTAGCTGCCCTGGTCGGTCGTCACGCGCACCCCGCCGCCCGCTGTCGGCTCCCAGCCCAGCATGGCTTCGCAGCCGTGAATCTCGGCGCCGTGATGCAAAGCGAGCGCCGTATGGGCGAGGATGGCCCGCTCGGAAGCCACGAAGCCCGACTGGGGCTGGTAGAGGCCGATATGATTGCGGTCGAGCGTGAAGGGGTAGCGTGCCTCGATGGCATCGCGATCGAGCAGTTCGTGCTCCAGGCCATGGGCCTGGCTGGCCTCAAGTGCCTTCTCCACGATGCCGCTGCCCTCATGGGCGATGTCGAGGGCGCCGACCTCGAAGAACAAAGGCTCGCCGGTGAGCTTGCCGGTCTCGATCCACAGCTCCCGAGCTCGCTGTACCAGGGGCACATAGGCCTCGCCCTCGAAATAGGCCAGGCGCAGGATGCGCGTCAGCCCATGCGAGGAACCCATCGCATGGCCGATTTCGAATTTCTCCAGGCCGAGCACGCGCACGCCCCGCTTGGCGAGCTGATAGCAGGCGGCCGATCCCATGCCGCCGACACCGGCGACGATCACATCAAAGGTCTTGGACATTATGGGAGGCAAGTGGAAGGCAAACTGGCCGAGTCTTCAACCCCTGAGCAAAACGCGTTTAGACGAAACGCTCGTTCGCGGTCTTTCTTTGGTTCGGCCGTCATCGTGATTCCTGACGGTCTCGCCAAATTGCAAAACGCTCAGGAAGCGCTGTTCTCCTAGAGCAAAGCGCGTTCAAGCGTGAACGCTTATTTGCTCTAGCTCATTGTTCTGACGCGTCTTTGCGATTCTTGGTGACTCCGTCTAATCGCAAAACGCTATAGGACCGCCAGCATCCTGCCGGCTCTTCCTTCTCGCTGAGGTGACGTTTTCCAGGAGCCAGCAGGATGCTCGCGGTGCCAAGGCTCAGCCGCCGGTCACGCTCATATGCCGGCTGACCGCGGGTTGCTTGGTGCGCCGGTCGATGACGAAGTCATGTCCCTTGGGCTTGCGGGTGATGGCGCGATCGATGGCGGCATTGAGAAGGTCGTTCCCCTCGGAGGCACGCAGGGGCGCGCGCAGGTCGGCGGCGTCTTCCTGGCCGAGGCACATATAGAGCGTACCGGTGCAGGTGACCCGCACGCGGTTGCAGCTCTCGCAGAAATTATGGGTCATCGGCGTGATGAAGCCGAGGCGGCCGCCGGTCTCGCGGACGCGCACATACCGGGCCGGCCCACCGGTATTATAGGGAATGTCGTCCAGCGTGTAGGTGTCGAGAAGCTGGGCGCGCAGCACCGAGAGCGGCAGATATTGGTCGACCCGGTGCCCGGTCACGTCGCCCATCGGCATCACTTCGATGAAGGTGAGGTCCATGCCGCGGCCATGGGCCCATTCGATTAGCCCGACCGCTTCGTTTTCGGTCATGCCCTTGATCGCCACCGCATTGATCTTTACCGCTAGGCCCGCGGCCTGGGCCTTGTCGATGCCGTCCATGACCTTGGCGAAATCGCCCCAACGGGTGATCGCCTTGAAGGCCGCCGGATCCAGCGTGTCGAGCGAGACATTGATGCGCTTGACGCCGCAATCCCTGAGTTCGGCGGCGTAGCGGGCGAGCTGCGAGCCATTGGTGGTCACGGTGAGCTCATCGAGCCGCCCGCTGTCGAGATGGCGCGAGATCGAGCGGAACAGCGTCATGATATCGCGCCGGACCAACGGCTCGCCGCCGGTGAAGCGCAGCTTGCGGACACCCTTGGCGATGAAGGCGCTGCACAGCCTGTCGAGTTCCTCGAGGGTGAGCAGGTCCTTCTTGGGCAGGAAGGTCATGTCCTCGGACATGCAATAGACGCAGCGAAAGTCACAGCGATCCGTCACGGAAACGCGCAGATAATTGATAGCGCGCCCGAAAGGGTCGATCATCGGCGGCATGTCCGCCATTGCATGATCATCCAGCACGTCCACACTCCCGGGGGAAAGCGCTTTTGAGCAACTATCGCGCGGCCCCAACTCATTGTTTCGATGCATCCCTGCGAGGGCGGCGAACCGCCGGATCGAAAGGCGCCTTGGGACCACGTCCCCTTTGGTATTCTTCTAAGCCGACGACAGCCCAAACACCAATGATAGTCGAGGCAAACTGCCATTATGTCGCAGAGTCCGTGCCGAACGCTTCAACGACACCGATTGGCCTTTGCGGCTTGCGCTGCATCCGCCTTCTCCTTATGTGGCGATCAGAACAAAAAAGGGAAGATGCCGTGAGCGGAGACGTCGCGAAGGCCTGGCCGACCGAATTGCGCCTGTCCAAGGACAAGAAGACCCTGACCGTGAGTTTCGACGACGGCCAGTCCCATGCGTTCAGCGCCGAGATGTTGCGCGTGATGTCGCCGAGCGCCGAGGTGCAGGGCCATAGTGCCGCCGAGCGCAAGACGGTGGGCGGCAAGATCAATGTGGCTATTCTGAGCCTTGATCCGGTCGGCAATTATGCCGTGCGCATTTCCTTCGACGACATGCACAATACCGGGCTCTATACCTGGACCTATCTGGCGGAACTCGGCCGGGAGAAGGAGAGCCGCTGGGCCTCCTATCTTTCCGACCTCAAGGAGAAGGGCCTGTCGCGCGAAAGGCCGGGGCAACGCTGAGAGGAAGCTGAGTGTTTCCCGACTCGGGCGAGGGCTGGACGGCTCAGCAGTTCGGATCCGAGACCGCTCTGCTCGGAACGCGGTCTCCGGACCCGACCGTGGTCTGGTCCGATCGCGACGCGGCATTCCATGCCGCATCGCGCAGGAGAAGACGCGCAACTCAACCCCGGATGATCACCACCCTGGTGCCGACCTTCACCCGCTCATAGAGATCGGTGACGTCGTCATTGGTCATGCGGATGCAGCCCGACGATACGGCCTGCCCGATGGTCTGCGGCTCGTTCGAGCCATGGATGCGGTAGAGCGAGGATCCCAGATACATCGCCCGGGCACCCAGCGGGTTCTGGATGCCGCCGGCCATGTAGGCGGGCAGGTCCGGCCGGCGCTTGCGCATCTGCGGCGGCGGGGTCCAGCCCGGCCATTCGGCCTTGCGGGAGATACGGTGCACGCCGCCCCATTCGAAGCCCTTGCGGCCGACGCCAACGCCATAGCGCAGGGCCGTGCCGTCATCGAGTACGAGATAGAGCCGCCGTTCGGGCGAATTGACCACGATGGTGCCGGGCTTCTCACGGCCGCTATAGCTCACCACCTCGCGCGGGATCGGTGAGACGGCGGCGACAGCGCCGGCATTGGCGGGCTGGCGCGGGCCGCCGAACAATTTCTCGAAGATGCTGGCTGCGTTGGCCGAGCTTGAGGCGATGCCCAAGCTCGATGCCAAGACCAGGCCTGTCAAAAGACGACGCATGATGAAGCCCCGAATGGTTTGATCGAAATTCTTCGATCCCACTTGAATGAACAGAGCCCCGATCTTCAGATTCTTCAACTGGTGAAAGACCGTCAGCAGGCAGTCTTTACGTGAAAATCAAGGCCTGTGTTCTCTCAACAACACTTGGCCGCGACATGCAGTGCGTATTGGCACAAGATCTCTCAAGCATTGGTACCGCCATCGATGGTATAGGCGCCTCCCGTTGCATATTGCGCCTCCGGGCTTGCCAGCCAGGCGACCAGGCCTGCGATCTGGCTGGGCTCGCCATATCTGGGGATCGCCATCGCCGCCCGAGCCTGATCGGCGCGTTCGGTGGTGGCGGGGTTCATGTCGGTATCGGTCGGGCCGGGATGGACGATGTTGACCGTGATGCCGCGTGGACCGAGATCCCGGGCCATGGACTGGCTGAGGCCGGCCAGGGCTGACTTGCTCATGACATAGAGACCGATGCCGGCGCGCCCGACCCGGCCGACCAGATTGGAGCCGATGGAGATGATGCGCCCGCCTTCTCCCATATGGGCCGCGGCGGCCTGGGAGGCGACGAAGGCACCGCGCAGATTGGCGGCTATGATGTGGTCGAAATCTGCGAGGGAGACCTGTTCAATGGTGCCGCCGGTGAAGATGCCGGCATTGTTGACGAGGATGTCGAGGCGGCCGAACGTCGCGGCCGCCCGGTCGACGGCGCCGCGGACGGCATCGGCATCGGCGCTGTCGGCCTTGATCGCCAGGGCACGCTGGCCCGTGCCCCGGATCTGCTCGGCAACAGCTTCGGCGCTGTCACCGCGGCTCGCATAGGTGATCGCAACGTCGGCGCCCGATTCCGCCAGCCGCAGGGCGATGGCTGCGCCGATCCCGCGGCTTCCTCCGGTCACGATGGCTGCCTTGCCCGCCAGGGTCTTGATCATGAGGATCTCCTTGGTAAGGTATTCGCCTTACCTAGCAGCTTATCTAGGTATGATTCAAGGCTTACCTTGGGGGGTTTTCATGGCCGATCGCGAGGGCCATCCGGAGCCGGAAGAAATGCAACTCGGCAAGCTGCTTGCGGCGCTTGCCGATCCGCTGCGCAGGCGCGTGATTGCCGAACTGGCCCAGGCGCCGGACGGCACGGCGCGACATTGCGCCTCCTTCGGCTTCGAGGTCAGCAAGGCGACGCTGACCCATCATTTCCGGGTGCTGCGCGAGGCGGGCCTGATCTGGCATTTTGATCGCGGCAACAGCCGGGCCGCCAGCCTGCGCCGGCAGGACGTCGAGGCACGCTTTCCCGGTCTGTTGGGATTGATTGCTGCGGATATCGAGGACGTGCCACGTCGTGCATGAGATCAATTCTGGCCAGATCTTGACGCTGTCTGGCAATCGCGCCAGCGGCCCGGATGAGGCGCATGGGCTATGAGGATGGCATCGACACCACAGGAGACGATCATGAGCCTCGTCAGCGCCATCCCCGCAGCACCGCCCCATCATGCCATTGCCCATTTCGAGCGCCGCCTCTCGGTCGAAACCGATTGTTCGGACGTCGCTCAGGCGCTTGCCTCCGGCGAACGGGATTTCGTTCTCCTGCATGTCGTCGGTTCGCCGGAGACCTTCCGCCGCCGCCACATTCCCGGCGCGCTTCATCTGCCGCACCGCGAGATCGATGCGGCGCGCATGGCGCAATGGCCCGATGACACCTTGTTCGTGGCCTATTGCGCCGGCCCCCATTGCAATGGCGCCGACCAGGCAGCCCTCAAGCTCGCCCGGCTCGGCCGGCCGGTGAAGATCATGATCGGCGGCCTCACCGGCTGGGCCGACGAAGGCTTGGCTTTCGCGGAAAGGGAGGGGTGAGGCCATTCCTGGGACCGCCAGCATCTTCTGGCTTCTTGTTTTAACAAGCGCCGCGTTTCCAAGGGCCAGCAAGATGCTGGCGGTCCCGCGAGAAGCGATCAAATAGCCCGCTTTACGGTCCCGCCTTGAACAGGGCGAATTCCTCGGCCGTCACGCGATCGAGATGCTCGCGATAGGCATCATGGTGGCGGTGCGACGGGCCAATCCGGCCGAAGGACAGCTGGGCCTCGCCGTCGGGGCGGATAGGCACCAGGGCGATGGCTGCCGAGACCGGCGTGAGCTGCGTACCGCGGCCGGCGCGCAGCGAGGTCAGGATACCGTACATCGCGCCCGTATGCGTCGGACGGCCGACCACCGCCACCCGGTACTGGCCGCTGATGGAGGTCACCAGATAGACATGGCCTGACTGGTTCGGCACCGAGACCTCGCCCTGCTGGTTGAAGCCGGTGTCGAGGCGCTCGGCCTCACGGAAGATCAGGCGGGAGGCGCTGTCGCTCCAGGATATTTCGGTGCGATAGGCAAACACCGCGCCGGCCTCGCCGAAGGAGGGGCGCAAAGTAAGGTAATTGCCGGTGAGCCAGGACACTGCCGCCTTGGTGTAGGAGCCCAGATGGTCCGGCGCCGTGCCGCCCCCCGGAGCAGCTATCGGGGCGGAGGCATGGTCTGCATGGCGCAAGTCGGTGCCGAGGGCTTCCTCCAGGCGGATGACGGTGGCGAGGGTGAAGGGGCGACGGCCGGACAGGGCCTTTTCCAGGGTCGATAGGCTGATCTTGGCCTTTTCGGCGAGGGTCTGGCGCGAGATGCGCCGGCGTGCCAGAGCCTCGCGCACCGCGAGCGTAATCTGGTGGGCTTGTTCGCTGGAAAACTCGCTGTCGGATGACACGGGGCTGGTCCTGCTGAAGCGATCACGCTGACCAGGCCTGATGACCGGCCGTCGCGCACAATCACGTACAAAACCGGACATTGCCGCAGGAGGCCACCGCCGGCAAGGCGCTTTGTGACGGAATATGCCTAACAAACGCGGTTAATGAAGCTCGTACGCACAGTCCTCGCGAGAGCAGAACGGGACCAGGCCGACTGAGGCCAGACAGCGTTCAATCGAGGACGACATGCACATGAACCAAGCGGTTGCCGGCCGCCAAACCGGCAGACGACGGCACCCTCATTCCGGTATCGGCCGCCGCGCTATGGGGGCGCTGGCCGAGCGTTTTCTCATGGTGGTGCTGATCCTTGCGACCTTCCTGCTCTTCGTTGTCGGCGCCTATGCCTCGCCCCGCGTCACCGTCGACGACGTCAAGGCGGGTTCCTTGCTGCTGCGCACCGAGGATCCAGGTAGTTATGTCGAGGCCGTCCGGACGGCCACCGACGTCCAACTCGGCGTGAGCGGTCCGACCATTCGCGCCACCGTGACGCAGATGTTCCACAATCCGGGCAAAAGCTGGGTTGAGGGCATCTATGTCTTCCCGCTGCCCGACGGTGCCGCCGTCGACACCATGAAGATGGTGGTCGGCCAGCGCGTGGTCGTCGCCGACATCAAGGAAAAGCAGCAGGCCAAGCTGGTCTATGAGCGTGCCAAGGCCGAGGGCAAGAAGGCCGCGCTGGTCGAACAGCAGCGGCCGAACATGTTCATGAATTCGATCGCCAATATCGGCCCCGGCGACACGGTGGTGATCCAGATCGAATATCAGGAGCCCGTGCGCCAGGCCGACAACACTTTCTCCCTCCGCGTACCGCTGGTGGTGGCGCCGCGCTTCTCGCCGAGCACGGTCGGCGCCGGCTCGGCCGAGACCGTGACCTTCCAGGACAAGTCGGGCTGGGGCGCTGTCACGCCGGCTCCGGCATCGGGTCAGGTGCCGCAGGCGCCGGTGCTCGATCCGCGCGAGAATGCGCCGGTCAATCCCGTGCAGATCCGCATCGATCTCGATGCCGGCTTTGCGCTGGGCGAGGTGAAGAGCACCTTTCATCCCATCAAGATCACCGAGAAGGGGCCCCGGGCCCGTCATATCGAACTGGCTTCGGGGCCGGTGCCTTCGGATCGCGATTTCGAATTGACCTGGCAGGCCCAGCCCAGCCAGACGCCCTCCGTCGGCCTGTTTCGCGAGAAGGTCGGCAGTGACGACTATCTGATCGCCTATGTCACGCCGCCCACCGCCAGATCCGCCCAAGCCGACCAGCGCCCGCGCGACGTCACCTTCGTGATCGACAATTCCGGCTCGATGGGAGGCACCTCGATCGAGCAGGCCCGGGCGAGCCTCGCCTATGCGTTGGGGCGGCTGACGCCATCGGACCGCTTCAATGTCATCCGCTTCGACGATACCTTCACCAACCTGTTCGGCGGCACGCTGCCGGCCACGCCCGAGAACGTTGCGCGGGCCCAGGACTATGTCTCGCGCCTCCAGGCCGATGGCGGCACCATGATGGTGGCCCCCATGCTGGAGGCCCTCAAGGATAGCCACGAGGGCGAAAAAGGTTTCCTGCGGCAGGTGGTGTTCATCACGGACGGCGGCATCGACAATGAGCAGGACCTGTTCGACACCATAGCCTCGCACCGCGGCCGTTCGCGCGTCTTCATGGTCGGCATCGGCTCGGCACCGAACTCATATCTGATGACCCGCGCGGCCGAACTCGGCGGCGGTGCCTTCATGCAGATCGGCTCGGTCGATCAGGTGCAGGAACGTATGAAGCAACTGGTCGACAAGCTGGAAAGCCCGGCGATGACCAATATCGACATCGCTTTTTCCGGAGGCGCGGCCGATGTGACGCCGCGCATCCTGCCCGATCTCTACCATGGCGAGACCCTGGTGCTGGCGGCCAAGGTCAAGCACCTCACGGGCAGCGTCGAGGTGCGCGGCCTCATCGACAGCAAGGGCTGGTCCATCGCGCTGCCGGTTGCTGGCGCCGCGGAAGGAGCCGGCATTTCCAAGCTGTGGGCGCGCCGCAAGATCGATGATGCCGAGGTGGCGCAGACACTGCGGCAGATCGGCCGGGAGGAGGCCGACAAGCGCATCCTGGCGCTTGCCCTCGATCACCATCTCGTCACCCGGCTTACCAGCCTGGTGGCCGTGGACAAGACCCCGATCCGCCCACGCGGCGTGCACCTGTCCCGTTCCGACGTGCCGCTGAACCTGCCGGCCGGCTGGGATTTCGACAAGGTCTTCGGCATCAAGGGGGAGGCTGCCGCCGACCGCGAGCAGCGCCAGGCCCTGCTGGATCTCGATGGCAGGAAGGTGCAGACGATCGACGCCTCGCGCGCCATCAGCCTGCCGCAGACTGCGACGGATGCCGAGCTGCGCCTGATCATCGGCGGCCTGCTGCTTGCCGGTGGCCTCGCCTTCGGCTTCCTCACCCGTCGGCGCAGGGCACTCGCATGATCGTGCTCCCATTCCCAAGGCTCCCGCCCGCAGCGGCGGGAGCTTCCTGGTTTGCCAGGATCCGGTTGCTGGTCATGGGTGGACTGCTCTGCGCCGGCCTGGTCCTGGGCGGGCAGGGAGTTTGGATCCACGCCAAGGCCTTCCTCGCGCAGATCCTGCTCAATCGGGCCTTCGATCAGTCGGTCGCCAGCGGCGCCATCGTCAAGCCCTGGTCCTGGCTGGATACCTATCCGGCCGCCCGTATCGAGGTCCCGCGTCTCGGCAAGAGCGCCGTGGCGCTGGAAGGAGCGAGCGGACAGGCGCTGGCATTCGGGCCGGCGCACGTCGCCGGCACGCCTGCGGCCGGAGAGGAGGGCACGGCCGTCTATGCCGCCCATCGCGACACGCATTTCGCCTTCCTCGGCGAGGTAAGGGTCGGGGACGAGATCAAGGTCATCCGCCGCGACGGCGTCGCCATGCGCTATCGCGTCACCGGGCAGGATATACGTCCCTGGGACAGCTCCGGCATCGACCCCGCCGCGCCTGGCCGCCATCTCGTGCTGGCCACCTGCTGGCCGTTCGACGCCGTTACCAGGGGGCCGCTGCGCTATCTCGTCCACGCCGAACTGGCGCCATGAGGAATGAGCAAGGTCGATTGAAGTGGCGCCAACCATGATCTAGTTTGCTCAGAAAATATCCGACGGGAGCGAACTGTGAGCGAACTGAACCGCCAGAACCGGATCATCGAGATCCTGGGCAAGCGTCCCTTCCTCACGGTGCGGGACCTGCAAGGGCAATTGGGAGTCTCCGCCGCCACCATCCGGCGGGATATCGACAAACTCGACCAGACCGGCAAGGCGCAGAAGGTCTATGGCGGCATCGCGGTGCTCGATGGCTCGGCGTCGCCCGGCCGCCACGCGGCCCGGCCCTATGACGAAAACCGCGATCTGGCGGTGGAAGCCAAGCAGGCGATCGCGGAAGATGCGGCAACGCTGGTGCGCGACGGTGATTCCATCATCATCCATGGTGGTTCGACCTGCTTCTATCTCGGCACCAGGCTCGCCCATCGCAATGTCCGCCTCTATACCAACTCCATGCCCTTGGTGGCCTTTCTCAGCGACCGGGGCAGTTGCAGCCTGACGGTTGCGGGAGGCGAATTGCATCGTGAGCCGGGCATTATCCACCCGACCGCGCCCGCGCCTCCCTTCTACGCCTCCAAATTCTTCCTGGGGGCGCAGGGCATCAGCCGCGACGGATTGCTGGAGTCCCATCCGCTGCTGGTGCGCACCATCATCGATCTGAGCGCCAATGCCGATCAGGTCGTCGTGCTCGCGGACAGCCGGAAATTCGCTATCCGTGCGCGCAGTGTCGCCCTGCCACTGTCCAGGGTGGGCGTCCTCATCACGGATGACGGCTTGTCGGATCGGGACGCCAAGATGCTTGAGAATGCCGGCATCAGCATCCGGGTCGTCTCCCTCGCGCCCGATACGGTTTGATTGTGTTGCCGTCGCCTGTCATGAGCGAGTTCAATCGGTATGGCGCTCAGTCTATTGCATGCGCCGACGTCGCTATGCCTCCCAGCTGGCGTACCACTCTTTTTTTCGGGTTGAAAAATATAACAAAAATGCAAATTTCGCGGTAAGTGGAGTTCTCGTGGCAATGATTATTTTAGATCATAGGTGAGCTAATTATCTCACCGTGTGCTTTATCACGCTTGCTGAAAGACGATTTTTGATCTAGTTGGGCAATATGTCTTACAAAAAAGCGTGAGGAGAAGCGCGGACATGGGGGAGACGCGGGTCGGCCGGATGGCGTTCGCCACCGGGCAAGCCTTTCGGTCAGGCCTGGATCGTTCCATGGCGGCCGTCGCTCGGAGGACGTCATGACGGCCGTCGTCAGCCTCCACGACATCTCCAAATCCTTTTCCGGCGTGAAGGTGCTGCGCGACGTCAATTTCGACGTGCGCCCCGGTGAGGTCCATGCGCTGCTCGGTGAGAACGGTGCCGGCAAGTCGACCCTGATCAAGGTGATCGCCGGCGTGCATCAGCCCGATACGGGTACGCTGACGGTCGGCGGCGAGAGCGTCCGCTTCACCTCGCCACGGCACGCGCGCCGGCACGGCATCGCCACCGTCTATCAGGAACTCCTGCTGTTTCCCGAACTGACCGTGGCGGAAAACATCTTCCTGGGCAATGCACCCCGCCAAAAGTGGGGCGGGCTCGATTGGAGCGCCATGCGCCTCAAGGCACGCCAGCTCCTGGATTCCCTGGACAGCCACGATCTCGACGTGGACGCCAAGGTCGGCACGCTCTCCGTCGCCAATCGCCAGCGGGTCGAGATCGCCAAGGCACTGTCGCAGGATGCACGCCTGCTGATCATGGACGAGCCGACAGCCGCGCTGGTGGAGGCCGATGTGCGCCGGCTGATGAGCGTGGTCAAGAAACTGCGCGAACGCGGCGTCGCCATCATCTATGTCTCCCACCGCATGCCTGAGATTTTCGAACTGGCGGATCGGGTCACGGTGCTGCGCGACGGCATCTATATCGGCACGCGCGACATTTCGGAGGTGACCGAGGCCTCGCTCGTCTCGATGATGGTCGGCCGTTCGATCGAGCAGCTCTTTCCCAAGGTGGAAGCGCCGCTCGGCGAAGTCGCGCTCGAACTGCGCGATGTCAGCTTCGGGCGCAAGGTGCAGAACATTTCGCTGAGCCTGAGGGCGGGCGAGATCCTCGGCCTTGCCGGCCTGATCGGTTCGGGGCGTACGGAGCTCGCGCTGACCGTCTTCGGCATCACGCCGGCCAGCACGGGCGAGATCCTGGTCAACGGCCGCAGGGTGACCATCGACGGCCCGCGCGCGGCGCGCGACCTCGGCATCGCCTATGTGCCGGAGGATCGTGGCTCCCAGGGGCTCGTGCGGCCGATGACCATCCGCGAAAACGTCTCGATGGCGGTGCTCGACAAGATGTCGAACGGCTTCGCCATCCGCTTCGGCGATGAGATCCGCCGTTCGGTCGAGGCGATCAAGCGGCTGGGCATCCGGACCCGCGGCCCGGAGCAGGTCGTCGGCGAACTCTCCGGCGGCAACCAGCAGAAGGTCGTGCTGGCCAAGTGGCTGGAGGCCAATCCGCGCATCCTGATCATGGATGAGCCGACGCGTGGCATCGATGTCGGTGCCAAGGCCGAGATCTACGCGCTGATGGGGCGGCTGGTGCAGCAGGGCGTCGCCATCCTGATGATATCGAGCGAACTGCCGGAGGTGCTCGGCATGAGCGATCGCGTCCTCGTCATCAATGGCGGGCGCCTCGTCGCCGAATTCGACCGCGCCCAGGCGACGCCGGATGCCGTCGGCGCCGCCATGACCAACGCCCAACCCCTGCAGGGAGCGGCCTGATGGGCGAGACTGCATCCTCTTCCGTCCTCGTGCCCTCGCGCGGTCCCTTGGCGCGCCTGTTCGGCGGGCTCGGCCAGGAAATGGTGGTGCTCGGGGCGCTCGTCGTGCTGATTGCCGCCATCGGCCTCTACAATCCGCGCTTTCTCGGCTCCAGCAACCTGAACGCCATCTTCGCGGGCAATGCCTATATCGCAGTGGCCGCCATGGGCATGGCCATGGTGATCATCTCCGGCCATATCGACGTCTCGGTGGGATCGCTGATCGGCGTTCTCGCCACCATTGCCGGCACGCTGGCGACCAAGGGCTATCCGGTCTGGATCGCCTGGCTCGTGCCGGTGCTGGTGGGCATCGCCATCAACGCCTTCGTCGGCGTGCTGGTCGCCTATGCCAGCATCCCCTCCATCGTGGTCACGCTCGGCATGCTCTCGATCCTCAAGGGCGGGCTGATCCTGGCGACCAGCGGCAACTGGATCAACAATCTGCCGCCTGACTTCCTGATCGCGCAGATGAGCTGGTTCGGCGTGCGCTCGCCCATCGTCATCATGGTGGTGCTGACGGCCGCCGTCGCCTTCTGGATGCGGTATTCGGCCTTCGGGCGTTCGATCTACGCCGTCGGCGGCAATCCCGAGGCCGCCCGTGCGGCTGGCATTCCGGCCAAGCCCGTGACCGTTGCCGTCTTCGCCATTCACGGCTTCTTCGCAGGTCTGGCGGCGCTGCTCTTTGCCACGCAGCTGCAGGTGATCCAGTCGACCGTGCCTCCTGGCCTCGAGCTCACCGTCATTACCGCTGCCGTGATCGGCGGTGTCTCCATCCTCGGCGGTACCGGCACGGTGATCGGCTCCACCCTGGCGGCCATGCTGTTCGCCACCATCACCTCGGCCCTGACCTTCATGCCCTATTCCAATGTGCTGGTGTTCTGGAAACAGGCGATCGTCGGTGTGCTCATTCTCATCACCGTGCTGGCGGACATGGTCCGCCGCCATCGCATGATTTGAGGGGAGGGCACGATGAACTGGCGCTCCCTTCTGCTTCGCCACGAGACCATCCTGGCCTTGCTGCTGGTGGTCGTGCTCGTCTTCCTGGCACAATCCTCCGACAGGTTTCTCACCGTCGACAACCTCCTCAACCAGGCCCGGCTGATGACGGAGATCGGCTTGATCGCTCTGGCGATGACCTTCGTCATCGTCACCGGGGGCATTGATCTTTCCGTCGGCTCGATCGTCGGCGTAGTTGCCATCATGCTCGGCGTGCTCTGGCAGAATCTCGGCCTGCCGCTGCCGGTCGCCATCGCGCTGGCACTGGCGCTCGGCACCTTGTGCGGGGTGGTCAACGGCCTGATCATCACCATGTTCCGGGTGCCGCCCCTGATCGCCACCCTGGCCACGCTCGCCCTCTATCGCGGCCTGGCGGAGGGCATCAGCCAGGCCCGGTCCGTGCGGGGCTATCCCGACTGGTTCCTGGTGCTGGGGCAGGGGCAGGTGCTCGACGTACCGGTGCAGGTCTGGCTGCTCGTGCTGGCGGCGATCGTGGCGGCCTGCGTGCTCGGCCTGACCGTGTTCGGGCGTGCCACCTATGCCATCGGCTCCAACGAGATCGCCGCGCGCTTCTCCGGTCTTGCGGTCGATCGCACCAAGATCCTGATCTACGGCGCCTCGGGCCTGTGCGCTGCGATGGCCGGCGTGATCTTCGTGTCGAGAGTGACGACCACACGCTCGGACATGGGGTCGGGCTGGGAGCTCGATGCCATCACGGCGGTGGTGCTCGGCGGCACCAGCATCTTCGGCGGGCGCGGCACCATCATCGGCACGGTGCTCGGCCTCGCCCTGATGCAGGCGCTGAAGAACGGTCTGCTGCTGCAGGGCTACAAGGGCGACAGCACCATCATCCTGATCGGTACGGCCCTGATCCTCACCGTGCTGCTCAGCAATCTGGTTCCCCTGCTGAGCCGCATGGCCGGCCGCAGGCGGCCGGCTTGATAAAAGGCCTTCCGGGCGGGGCCTGCGCTCCCGCCCGAAGAGGATGTTCTGGCGTAAGGCGTTCAATTTCAACGATCTGGCCCTCGTTCCGGAATCGATTTCTCCGGCGGCGAGGACGGCAATGGCAGCCGGTGCAAGACCGGCGAACTGTGGAGGAAGACCATGATCCGTATATCCCTGGCTCTCGCCCTGAGCGTGTCCCTCGTGGGCCTGGCGCATGCCGCCTCGGCCTGGACCGGCGGCGACGACCTGCCCACCAATCCGCTCGCCTGCGATGCCACGCCGGCCAGCGCGACGAGCAAGCCCTATGACGGCGGTGCCGTCACCGGCGCGCCCGACCGCAAGGGCAAGCCGATCAAGGTGGTCGACGTGCCCAAGCTTATCGGCATCGGCTATTTCAACGCCACCTCCAAGGGCATTGCCGACGCGGCCAAGGAGCTCGGGAATGTCGATGCCAAGACCGACGGGCCGACCAAGGCCAATATCGACGAACAGATCACCTTCATCGACAATTACATCACCTCCGGCGTCGACGGCATTCTCTATGCCGCCAATGATCCCGTCGCGATCGCGCCAGTTTTGAAGAAGGCGCTGTCCAAGGGCATCAACGTCGTCGGCTATGACGCCAATTCCACGCCGGATTCACGCCAGTGGTTCGTCAACCAGGCCGAGTTCAACGGCATCGCCAAGGCCATGGTCGACAACATGGTCAAGGAGAGCGGCGAGGATGCGGGCGTTGCCATCGTCACCTCGACCTTCACCACGCCCAACCAGGCGCGCTGGATCGCCGAGATGGGTGCCTACGCCGCCAAGTGCCATCCCAAGCTGAAGCTCCTGGAGACGGTGGAGGCGCAGGAGGACAATGCGCTCTCCTTCTCGCAGGCGACCACGCTGATCAACAAATACGGCTCCGACCTCAAAGGCATCTTCGGCATGACCAGCGTCGCCACGCCGGCATCGGCCGAGGCGGTGACCCAGGCCGGCCAATGCGGCAAGGTGGCCGTGATCGGGCTGGCCACACCCAATGCGATGAAACCCTATGTCGCCAAGGATTGCGTGAAATCGGTGGTACTGTGGAACCCGGTCGATCTCGGTTATGCCGCCATGCAGGTCCTGCGCGCTACGGCCGATGGTTCGCTCAAGCCCGGCGACACCAAGGTCAAGGCCGGCAAGCTCGGCGAGCTCAACGTGATCAACGGCTCCGAAGTGCTCCTCGGTTCGCCCTTCGTGTTCACCAAGGAGAATATCGACAAGTTCGATTTCTGACGGAAGACCAAGGCTGTAGGCGCCTTTTCCGAATCGGATTGTCGCCTGGGCCAGCAGCGCATGTGAAGCCGGGAGAAATCCCGGCTTTTCCTTTGACGTCGTTCCGGAATCGGTGTGGAGAAAGCAGTATCCGACTACCCGCCCGGATGCCTCTTGACAGGGGGCGAATTGCACGGGAAGATCGTTTGTACACAAACGAATTTCGGCGCTTTCTCGAAGGGGCAGCCATGGCTATTTCCGCTCAAAGCCGTGCTCGGGGGGCGCTGGTCGGCCTGGCGATCGGCGATGCCTTGGGCATGCCCACGCAATATATGCCGCGGGCTCTGGTCTCGGCACGCTATGGTATTCTCGAGCGCTTCGAACCGGCACCCGACGACAATCCGATCAGCCGCGGCATGCCGGCCGGGCGTGTGACGGATGATACCGACCAAGCCGTCATCCTCGGCAAGCTTCTGGTCGAGGGCAAGGGCTATGTCGATCCCAGGCGTTTCGCCGACGAACTCCTGGCCTGGGAAACCCGCATGATCGCGGCCGGCTCGGCCGATCTCCTGGGCCCTTCCACCCGCAAGGCGCTGACGCTGATCGCCGAAGGCATGCCGACGGACGAAACCGGGCGCACCGGCGCCACCAACGGCGCGGCCATGCGCGTTGCCCCGGTCGGCATCGTCTTTCCCGCACGTCCCGTCGAGGCGCTGGTCGACGCCGTCTTCCAGTCCGGCCATGTCACTCACAACACCACCATAGGCCTCGCCGGCGCGTCGGCCGTCGCCGCGGCCGTCAGTGCTGCCGTGGACGGAGCCACTATCGATGAAGCCTTGCAGGCTGCCGTCGAGGGCGCGCGGCAGGGTGCGAAACGCGGCTTCTATTTCGCCGGCGGCGACATCGCCGCGCGGATCGGCTGGGCGATCGAGCTGGTGCGGGGCAAAAGCGAGGCCGAGGCCCTCGATCTCATCTACGACATCGTCGGAACCGGCGTCGCCACGCAGGAAGCCGTGCCCGCCGCAATGGCCATCATCTCGCTGGCGCCCGACGACCCCTGGCGCATCTGCCGCCTGTCGGCGAGCCTGGGCGGCGACTGCGATACCGTCGCCGCCATCGCCGGTGCTGTGGCCGGCGCCTGCCACGGCGTCGAAGCATTTCCCGCGCCGGTGACCGCAGCCCTCGAATCCGCCAATCCGGACCTCGATCTTATCGGCCTGGCGGACCGTCTCCTCGCTCTGCGCGGCAGGGCGTCGATCCTGCCTCCCGTCGCGAAGGGAACTTCCTCGGCATGAGCAAGAGGCCGCCTCCCACCCGGCTCCTCTCCGTCGGCAGTGTCCTGGCCGATATCCGCCTCGACGTGCCCTGCCTGCCGCAGCGGGGCGGCGACGTACTGGGCTCCGAGGCGACGATCAGCGCGGGAGGGGGCTTCAACATTCTCGCGGCGGCTGCTCGCAACGGCCTCAAGGCCGCCTTTGCCGGGCAGCATGGCAATGGTCCCTATGGCGAGCGCATCCGTCGCGAACTGGCAGCCGAAGGCATCGAGGCCCTGATGCCGGCGAGCCGGGATGGCGACAGCGGCTTTTGCATCGTGATGGTGGAGCCCGACGGCGAGCGCACCTTCGTCACCAGCCCGGGCGTCGAAGCGCGGCCGGGGCAAAAACCGCTTCCCACTTTGCAACTGGGGCCGGCCGATGCGCTGTTCGCTTCGGGCTACGACCTTTGCTACCCGGAGCTTGGTCCGGCGATCGCCGATTGGATCGGCGACCTGCCGGCGAGCGTCACCGTGATGATCGATCCCGGCCCCCTGGTCGCCGACATTCCCGCCGAGATCATGGCCGCGGTATTGGCGAGGGCCGATATCTTCACCCTGAACCGACGCGAGGCTGGCCTGCTCACCGGAAGCGATGACAGGGCGGAAGCGGCCAAGCGGGTTCGCGATCGCCTGTCGCCGGGCGCATTGGTGATCCTGAGGGATGGCCCGGCCGGGTGCTTCCTGCTCGGCTGCGACATTGGGGAGCCCGGCCTGCAGGTTCCCGCGCCGGTCGTGCAGATGGTCGACGCGACCGGAGCGGGAGATGCCCATACGGGCGTGTTCCTGGCCGCGCTCGCGTCTGGCTGTCCCGCTGCCGAGGCCGCAAGGCGCGCCAATGCCGCCGCTGCCCTTGCCGTCACCCGCAAGGGGCCGGCGACCGCGCCCCGCACGGACGAACTGGCCGCCTTCCTTGCCGAACAGGAGGCCGAGAGGACAACAAAAGGATAGGGCGGATGCCCCGCAGGCACGAACGCCCAGCCAATGATAAGAAAATCGAGAGCAGAATGTCGCCATCGACGAAGGGAATTGGAAAGATGACATATCGGATCACCCGCCGCCATTTCACCGCCTTGGGAGCCGCGGCCGTCGCCGGCCTGTGGGCACGCCCGGGCTCTGCCCAGGCCAAGGAAATCACCGTGCTCAACTGGAAGGGCTACGGCACCGACGAGGCCTTCGCGCTCAAGGCCTTCGCCGAGCAGACCGGCATCACGGTCAAGCACGACTATTTCAACTCCGAACCGGAGATGCTGACCAAGCTGCGCACCAATCCGGGTGCCTATGACGTGGTGCTGATCAACAGCGCCCGCACCCAGCAGGCCCAGGCCGAGGGCCTGATCGACCCGGTCGACCTTGCCACCATCGCCAATGCTAAGGATCTGGCTCCGGCCCTGAAGGACCACGCCAACCTCAAGGCCGACGGCAAGACCTATGGTCTCGCCTGGCTCTGGGGCATGAATTCCCTCGCCGTGCGGCAGGGCATCAGCGCCGACAGTTGGACGATCTTCTCCGACCCCAAATATGCCGGCAAGCTCGCTTTGTTCGACGACGCCGTGACCTCTGTCGGCATCGGCGCTTTGCTGACCGGGCAGGATGCCAACGATCCCAAAGACCTCGCCAAGATCACCGAGGTGCTGAAGGCGATGAAGCCGAACGTCAAGCTGATGTGGTCGAGCGAGGACGAGTGGAACAAGGCGTTTGCCGCCAAGTCCTTCGACATCTCCGTCTACTGGTCGGGCGCGGCGGTGCGCTCCATCCGCCAGCACAAGCTGCCGGTGGAATTCATCGTGCCCAAGGAAGGCGCCATCGGCTGGCTCGATAGCCTGGCAGTGCCGACCTCCAGCACCAAGAAGGAGGATGCGCTCAAATTTCTCAACTACATGATCGATCCTACCTTCTACCTCACCTGGGCCAAGGAGGCAGGCGCCCCGGCCTCCGCCAATGAGGGAGCGATGAACAAGCTGCCGGCCGATGATCTCAACCGGCAGATTCACAAGGCCGACTACCTGCCGAAGCTGACCTTCATGGCCGCCTTGCCGGATGATCGCCGCCAGTCCTTCAACGATCTGTGGGAAGAAGTGAAGGCCTTCTACGCCAAGTAGCAAGGCTTCAAGAAAGTATAGCTGATTCAAGGGTGTAGCCAGTCCTGATGAATCGGTTCGGCAGGGCCGCGGCGGGCCTCGCTGCCACCGGCGGCCTCGGAAAGGACTCTCGCATCAAGGGCTTGGCAGCCTGGTGTGAATCAGATCGGCAGGCCCTTGTCGCCTTGGACAAGGGCCGGTCGCTACTGCCCTGCAATCGCGGGAAGGATCCATGGCGCTTGGTGCATCGCCGCTTTCAGGCAGAGCGATGCTGGCGACAAGGGAGGGATGAGTGGAGATCGTGTCGAAAGCCGATGGCGGCAAGGCAGGCCCCCGCAGGCGCCTGGGGCAGGGCTGGACCACGGCGGCCTTGTTGACGCCGGCCTATGGCTGGCTGCTGCTGGCCGTCTTCCTGCCGCTCTGCGCCATGCTGTTCTTCAGCTTCCTGAAGAGCTCGCCGGTCCCGGGGCGGGCGCTGGTCTACACCGTCGACAACTATCTCGCCTTCATCAAGCGGCCCTATCTGTTCAACGTCGCCTGGACCTCGATCCAGATCGGGCTGTGGACCACGGGGCTGTGCGCGCTGATCGGCCTCCCCGCCGCGATCGCCCTGGCAAGGGCGACCGCCGGGCGTTCGCGACACATCCTGTTCCTCCTCATCATCCTGCCGTTCTGGACCAACGGGCTGGTGCGCGTGTTCTCCTGGACCATGGTGCTGAGGGAAGGGGGCATACTCGATTATGCCCTGCACTGGCTCGTGCCGGCGGCGCCCTCGGTGTCGCTGCTCTACAGCTTTCCGGCCATCATCATCGGCCTGGTCCATGCCTATCTGCCCTATATGATCCTGACCTGCTATCTCTCAGCCACGGCGATCGAGGATTCGACCATCGAGGCCGCCCGCAGTCTCGGCGCCCGCACCCCGGTGGTATTCTGGAAGATCCTGCTGCCGCTCTGCATGCCCGGCCTGATTTCCGGGGCGATCCTGATCTTCGTGCCGGTGATCGGCAGCTTCATGGAGCCCCGCATCCTGGGGGGGCGCATCGGCGTCACCATGGGTACCGTGATCGAGGACCAGTTCACCGCGGCCTTCAACTGGCCGCTGGGCGCGGCCCTGTCCTTCACCATGCTGGCGGTGGTGCTCGCGATCTTCGCCGTCTCCTCGCGCGTGCTCTCCGGCCGCGCCGCGACGCCGTAGGAGGGAGCCATGATCGCACTCGGGCGCACTTTCCTGGCCGCCACCCTGGTCTTCCTCTATCTGCCCATCGCGGTGATGGTGGCGATGGCTTTCAACGCCTCGCCTCTCTACACCCTGCCGATCGAGCCGACCTTCCACTGGTTCGGCGTGCTCGCCGAGAATGGACCGCTCCTCTCGGCCACATACAACAGCCTGATGATCGCCCTGGCGACCTCGATCATCGCCACATCAGTAGGCACGCTGGCCTCGCTCGCCCTCAATCGCCGCACCTTCCGGGGACAGTCGCTGCTCAAGGTGCTGCTGCTGCCTCCGATCGCCATTCCCTGGCTGATCACCGGCACGGCCATGCTGGTGTTCTTCTTCTGGACGGGCATTGGGCGCGGCCTGCATGCCATGCTGATCGGTCATGTCGCCCTGGCCATCCCCTATGTCGTCCTGATCGTCGGCACCGGCATCCAGACATTGCGGGCCGATCTCGAGGAGGCGGCGATGAGCCTGGGCTCGACGCCGATCCATGCCTTCTTTGCGGTGACGCTGCCTTTGCTGGCACCGAGCATCATCGCGGCCCTGCTGTTCGCCTTCGCGGTTTCGCTCGACCAGTTCGTGGTCTCCTACTTCCTGGCGACGCCGGGCGTCTCCACTCTGCCGGTCGAGATCTATGCCTCGATCCGCAAGGGCTTCACGCCGGAGATCAATGCGATCTCCGCCATCTTCCTCGGCGTCTCGGCCGTTCTCGTGCTGATCTTCGCCCAATTGTCCAATCTGGGAGGCAGTCGTGATCGGCGTTGAAGTCGCTTCGATCAGCAAGGGCTACGGATCCTTGCGCGTGCTCGAGAAGGTGAGCACCGCCTTCAAGGCGGGCGAGTTCACCAGCCTGCTCGGCCCTTCCGGTTCCGGCAAGACCACGCTGCTGCGCATCATCGGCGGCTTCGTCGATCCGGACGAGGGCAGGATCCTGTTCGGCGGCGAGGATGTCACCGAGGTTGCCCTGTGGCAGCGCAAGGTCGGCATGGTGTTCCAGTCCTATGCGCTGTTTCCACATATGAGCGTTTTCGACAATGTCATCTTCGGGCTCAACCGCCAGGGCATCCGGGGCGAGGCCGCGCGCAAGGAGGTGGGCCGGGTGCTGGAGATGGTCCATCTCACCGGCTTCGAGCAGCGCAAACCCAAGCAGCTTTCGGGCGGCCAGCAGCAGCGCGTGGCGCTCGCCCGCGCCATCGTCACCAAGCCGCGGGTACTTCTGCTGGACGAGCCCCTGTCAGCGCTCGACCGCCGCCTGCGCCAGGACATGCAGATCGAATTGCGCCGCATCCAGCGCGAGAGCGGCCTCACCACCATTTTCGTCACCCATGACCAGGAGGAGGCGCTGACCCTCTCCGATACCGTCGCCATCCTCGACGGTGGCCGCATCGTGCAGGAGGGCGCGCCGCTCGACATCTATGAGCGACCGCGCACGCGTTTTGCCGCCTCCTTCCTGGGAGACGCCAATTTCTTCGAAGGCAGCGTGACAGGGGACGGCATCGCGATCGGAAGCGGCGTCATTCACACGGGCGACGGGCTTCCCAGCCCCGGCAGCAAGGTCACGGCAGCGGTGCGGCCCGAAAAGATGCGGCTTCTGGCGCCGGGAGAAAACCCCGGCAGCGATAACGTCTTCGCCACGAGGATACGCGAGATCATCTATGCCGGCGCGGTCTCGACCTTCATTGCCGAAGGGCCCGGCGGCGGCGACATCAAGGTGCTGTCCCAGAACCGGGAGATCTCGCCGGTCTCGCCCGGACAGGCCATCACGCTGGCGTGGTCACCGGCCAATACCGTCCTGCTGCAGGCCTGACGATGCCGGTCAGCGTCAATATTCCGCTCGAACGTGCCTGGAACAGCTGGTCGTCGCGGCCGGCGGAAATGGTGTTCCTGCCGCTCGGCCTCAGGCTTACCCCGCTCGCCTTCGCGGCCAGCACCGGCAAGGCCTGCCTGTTCGAGCCGGGCGACGCCGTCATGCTGGGGCGGCACGCGCTCGACGGCTCCCTGGTGGAGCTTCAACTCTCCCACGCCGGAACGACCCTCGACTGGCGTTATGGCAAGGCCGATCCCTTCAGCATCACCGGCAGCTGGCGGATGGCCGAGGCCGGCGAATGGGGGGTGCGCTTCTGGATCAATCTCTGCCTTTCGGCCGACGGTGGCGAGCAGGTTCGTTTCGAGGAGGCCGACGGAGCTCTGATCGTCCGTGTCGGGCATCGCTTCGCTGCCCTTGTCAGCGAGGAACCACCCGTGCAGGTGACCGGACATGTCTCGCTCGCCGAGGCGGTGCAGGATTATGAAACCCACGGCTATTTCCACACCGGGTCCCGGGCCGAGGCAGCGCCGGTCCTCGTGCTGCGCTTCAACCTGGAAATGATGCGCGACAATCGCTTCGCGCTCGCCATTGCCGACAGGCAGGATCTCGCCGTCGCCCAGGCGCGAGCCCTGCTGGCGCGGCCCGACGTGGTGCCGCCTCGACCGGACGGCGAGCCCGCCGTCGCCCTGGCGGCACTGCGCGACGTCGTCGCCTGGAACACGGTATGGGACGGCATCAACCAGCGCTCCTATACTGCCATCAGCCGCAACTGGGACCTGGGGAAATTCGGTGGCTACGGTGTCTGGCTGAACGACCAGTTCTATGCCGCCCTGATGGCCGGCGAATTCGACGCCGGTCTCGCCCGCGACAATCTCGCCGCCGTATTTTCCGGCGCGACGCCGCAGGGCAATCTGCCCTGCCTGCTCACCGCCAGCGACGCCTGGGTCGACCGCAGCCAGAGCCCCATCGGCGGTTTCGTGGTCTGGCAGCTCTATCTGCGCCATCGCGCCCGCGACCTGCTCGAAAATGCCTATGCCGTGCTGGCGCGCAACCACGCCTGGTGGTGGCGGGAGCGCGATCCGGGCGGGACGGGGCTCGCCTCCTTCGGCACCTCGGATGTGGGCGACGGGCTCTACAAGGGCACTCATTTCGGGGCACGCAATGAATCGGCGATGGACAATTCGCCGGTTCACGACGAGGCGCGCTACGACAAGGCCACGCGCACGCTCGATATCTGGGATGTCGGCCTCAACAGCCTGCTGGCGCTCGATGCCGAGATGCTCGCTTTGATGGCAGCAGAACTGGGGCGCGAGGAGGAGGCGACGGCTCATGCTGCCCGCGCCGAAGCCACGAAAGCTCTTATTCAAGAGACTTTATGGGATGGCGAGCGCGGCATCTTCGCCAATCGCCGGCGTGGCGGCGGCTTCGTCAGGAGCCTGGCGCCGACCAGTTTCTATCCGCTGCTCGCGGGTGCTGCGACGCCCGGGCAGATCGAACGGCTCTGCGGGCACCTTGACGATCCCTCCGGCTTCGGCGGCGATCCGGTCATTCCCGGCGTCAGCCGTGCCGATCCCGCCTTCAAGGACAATTCCTATTGGCGCGGCCGGATCTGGCCGCCCTTCAACTATCTCGTCTATCAGGGGCTGCGCCGCCACGGGCTGGACGAGAGGGCTTCGGCCTTGGCCCAGCGCAGCTTCGCGCTGTTCCGCTCCGCCTGGGAAAGCCGCCGCATCTGCCCGGAAAACTACAATGCCGAGACGGGAGAGCCGCTCGACCAGCCCGACACCGAGCGCTTCTACAGCTGGGGCGCATTGATGGCCAAGCTCGGCATCGCCGCGGTGACAGATGTTACGCCCTGGCATGGCTGGGAAATCGGCAATCCGGGCGGGGAGGGCGAACTGGGACCCTTCGCAAGCCCGCTGGGGCAGGTTCGCCTCGCCCTTTCACAGGGCCGTTTGCGCCTGATCCAGGGCGAGCGCGTTTTGCTGGAAACCGATGTGGCCGGCCGGATCTCCCGGCTTTCGATGACGGATGGTGCGATATCGCTGCGCCTGCCGCCACTCGAACGGGCCTGCTTCCTGCGCTTCCCGCATCTCCATGCCGGCATGACGCCCCAGGCGAGCCTCGACGGCGAGACGGTCGCAACGTCGGAGGAGGGCGGCATCCTGGTCCACCTTCCTGCGAGCGCCAAGGCGGCCGATCTCGAGCTGCGGTGGCGTGCGCGAATCACCGGCATTTGAAACGAACGGCCTTGGGCCCCTGGATCCCTTCTCGGGGCTTGCCACTTCACCGGGGATGACGACGCATTTATCTCGGTGCGTCTCAAGCAGCCGAACTGTCCTCCAAAGCCAGGAAGCCGCCGGACTGGCGGCGCCACAGCCTGGCATAGAGGCCGTCGCGCGCGATCAGTTCCTCATGCCGTCCCTGCTCGACGATACGGCCGCCATCGAGCACGATGAGGCGATCGAGTTCCGCGATCGTCGAAAGACGATGGGCAATGGCGAGCACCGTCTTGTCGTGCATCAGGCGGCGAAGCTGGCCCTGGATTGCCGCCTCCACCTCCGAATCCAGGGCGGAGGTCGCTTCGTCGAGTACCAGGATCGGGGCGTTCTTGAGCAGCACGCGCGCGATGGTGATGCGCTGGCGCTGTCCGCCGGAGAGCTTGACGCCGCGCTCGCCCACGCGCGACTCGTAGCCGGCGCGTCCTTCCTGGTCACCCAGCGTCACGATGAAATCATGCGCGGCGGCCTGCCTCGCCGCATCCTCGATGGCATCCTTGTCCGCTTCCGTGCGGCCATAGGCGATATTGTCCTGGATGGAGCGGTGCAGCAGGGAATTGTCCTGCGTCACCACGCCGATATGCCGGCGCAAACTGTCCTGGCTGACGCCGGCAATGTCCTGCCCGTCGATCAGGATCCGGCCGGACTGGATGGCGTAGAGACGCAGCAGCAGGTTGACCAGCGTCGACTTGCCCGCGCCGGACGGGCCGACGATACCCACCTTCTCGCCGGGGCGGATGGTGAGCGAAAGATCCGAAAACACCGGCTGCGTGCCGCCATAGCCGAAGCGGACATGCTCGAAGACGATTTCGCCGCGTGGCACCGAGAGCGTGGCGGCGTCGGGAGCGTCGACGAGGTCATGCGGCTTGGCGATCGTCAGCATGCTCTCCTGCACGGCGCCGATATTCTCGAAGACGTCGCGGATCAGATACATCAGCCAGCCCGAGAGCTGGATCAGCCGCAGCACCAGAGTGAGGGCCGCCGCACCGGCGCCGGCCGTCATGTTGCCCTGGCTCCAGAGCAGGAGGATCATGCCGGCGATCACCGCCAGCAGCAGGCTGTTGAGCACCTGCAGGGCGAAACTGGCGCCGAGGATCAGGCGCATCAGATCGAGAAAGCTCTCGTTCCAGCGCTTGAGCGCTTCCCTGACCGCCGAGCGTTCGAGATCGGAACGGGCGAACAGCTTCACGGTGAGGATGTTGGTGTAGGAATCGACGATGCGCCCGGTGGTGGTGGAGCGACCGAGGGAATTGGCTTCCGAGCGCTTCAACGCTCGCGGTACAAAAAAGGAGAGCAGTGCGGCATAGGCGGCCAGCCAGGCCACGACAGGCAGCACCAGCCAGGCATCGACCGAGCCGAAGAAGCCAATGGTGACCCCGGCAAAGACCAGCGCATACCAGAGGTCGCCGATCACCGCGATGATCGCCGAGCGAATCGATTGCCCGGCCTGGATCACGCGCGCCGACAGGCGCCCGGCAAAGTCGTTCTGGAAATAAGTAAGCGAATGGCCGAGCGTATAGATGTGGTTGCGCCAGCGGATCTGGTTGGTGAGCGGCGGCACCACGATCAGATTGGTGACGGCCTGGGTCACGAAGAACAGGACCGGCCTGAGCAACAGCACCACGAACAGGGCGCCGGCGAGAAGCAGGCCGTGGTCGCGCAAGAGGGTCTGCGGCGAGCCCTTGTTCAGCAGGTCCACGAACCAGCCGACCATCAGATAGATGCCGGCCTCCACGCCGCTGAAGGCCAGCTCGATCCCCATGATGGCCAGCAGCCAGCCTTTCACGGGCTTGAGGTGGTGCCACATGAAACGCCATACCCCGGTGGGCGGCGTGTCGTGCTCGTCGAAAGCGGCGAATATATCTATGCGGCTTTCGAGAAATCGGAATAAGCGCGCAAACATCGAAAATATGACCTTGAAACAATGCTGGAATCGCTTGCGGCGACACCAAAGCAGGAGTTTCGGGTCAAATTACGAGTCGCACCAGCCTTGTTGGCGGCCGGCAGGTGTTTCAAAAATGCGGACATCAGCAACATGCCTGCATGTCGCGATGTCCGCATCTTCCTGTCCGTACGTGCTTCAGTCCACCAGGATGACCCGGAGGTCGTTGACATTGGTGAAGGTCGGGCCGGGCGCGACGAGATCGCCGATGGCTTCGAAGAAGCCGGTCGAGTCGTTGTCGGCGAGATAGGCGGCCGGGTCGATGCCGGCCGCACGGGCCCTTGCGAGCGTGGTCTCGTCAATGATCGCACCGGCTGGGTCGGTGGCGAGGCCGCCGCCCCCATCCGTGCCGTCCGTATCCGCGGCGAGCGCGCTGATGCCGCTCTCGCCCTCGAGGGCGAGGGCCAGGGCCAGGCTGAATTCCTGGTTGGGCCCGCCGCGTCCCTTGCCGGTGATGGTCACCGTCAGTTCTCCGCCGGAGATCAGGGCGGCGCGGCGGCCGGCGGCCTTCAGCGCGCGGGCCTGCCGCGCCTGGTCTGCGGCGACCTGCCGGGCTTCGCCCTCGACATTGGCGCCGAGCACGACCGGTTCATAACCATGCTGCTCGGCGAGGCGGGTCGCGGCCGCGATCATGTCGGAGGGGGTGACGACGATGCGGAACTCGCTCTTGGCAAAGACCGGATCGCCCGGCTTGGGCGTCTCGTTGCCGGCGTCCTCGAAGAGGGCCTTGGCCGCGCCGAGAGGCGTATTGAAGCGTTCGGCAATGGCGAGAGCCTGCGCATTGCTGACGGGATCGGGTACGGTGGGGCCGGAGCCGATCACGGCGGGATCGTCGCCGGGAACGTCCGAGACGGCGAGGGTGAGCAGGCGCGCGGGATAGGCGGCCTGGGCGAGGCGGCCACCCTTGATACGTGACAGGCGCTTGCGCAGGACATTGATCTCGCCGATGGCGGCGCCCGAGCGCAGCAGGTGACGGGTGATGGCGCGCTTGTCGTCCAGGGTCAGCGCGCCGGCGGGCGCCACCCAATTGGCGGAAGCGCCGCCGGAGAGCAGGACCAGCACCAGATCGTCCTCGCCGGCCGCTGCTGCAAGCGCGAGCGCGCGCTCGGCGCCATCGATGCTGCCCTGGTCCGGCACAGGGTGCCCGGCCTCGATCATCGGCAGGGTCTTGAGCGGGCGCCCATAACCATGGCGGGCCACCGCCACGCCGTCGATGCGATCGGCCGGGACGCCGAGGGCAGTATAGTGGGCTTCCGCGATCTCGGCCATGCTGCCGGCCGCCTTGCCGGCGGCAAGCAGGATCAGCCGTCCCGAGGCAGGGGGAGGCGGCAGATGCTGCGGCAGGAAGGTTGCCGGATGGGACGCAGCGACCGCCCCCGTGAAAATGGCGTCGAGAGTCTGGCGGCGGGCATCGACACGGTCAGGCATTGCGTCTTCGGGCTCCCTCGCGGCAGGACGCGGATGAGAAAACGCGTCATGCTTCATGCTTGTTCTTTGCATCGGTTCCTGCGCTGCCCGGCGATGAGGCAGCCGCAAGGGTGATGGCTTGCCATGTCCCTTAACCTATGGAGGCGCGGTGAGGCCAGCCCGTTGGCGGTAATTTTGGAAAGCGTCGGCGGTCAGGCGCCGGGGCCGCCTCTCTCGCGGAAGCGCCGCACGCGCATATGGGTGCCGCAGGCCTCTTCCGAACACCATTGGCGGCGTCCGCCCCGCGAGGTGTCGAGAAACAGCCAGCCGCAATTGATGCCATGGCATTCCCGCACGCCCCGGCGCCCGCTGCGGCCGGTGAGCAGGTCGGCCGCGGCGAAGGCAATGCGATGGAGGATGGCGTCGAGGGTGCCATCGTCGCGCCAGCCCCATTCGAAAATGCCGGCAGCCAGGCGCAGTTCGCGCTGATGGTTGGCGCTCTGCAGCACGCCGTCAAGACGAGCAGCATCTTCTTCGCTGCCCGTTTCGCCCATGGTTTCAGCGAGAAAGAGATTTCTCAAGGTCGTGCGCAGGGATCTGGCTCGCAGCAAGGCCGCGTCCGCCTCGGCCGGCTCGCTGTCGGCCCGTTGCCGCAGGCGGTCCGAAAGGGCCGAATCGATCAGATCGCCACGCCGGGCCCAGGTGATGAGATCGCCATAGGAGACGAGCAGGTCCGGCCCCCAGCGATCGCGCCAGGCGTCGACCGTGTTGACGAAATCCAGGGCCGGATGTCCGCCGACGAGGCGGATGGTGGCAATGGTCTTGACCTGGTTCATCGCAGCACTTTCCAGCGCTGACTCTCGGAATTCAAGCGTGCATTGTAACGATTATAATGATATATAACCGTTACACAAGATCTGCCGAGGTCCCGTTATGCCCAGCCGTACCACCTTGCTGTTCCTGGCTCTCTGCGCGATCTGGGGAACCACCTGGATCGGCATCAAGGCCGGCGTGGAGGCGGTGCCGCCCCTGCTGTTTGCCGGCACGCGCTTTACCGCGGCCGGCTTGTTGCTGCTCGGATTCGCCGCTTGGCGCGAGGGGCTGCCGCGGCTGGCGTGGCGGGATCTGCCGCGTCTCGCGGCCACCAGCCTGCTGATGATAACGCTGTGCTATGCGGCGCTGTTCTGGGGGGTGGCGCATGTCGATTCGGGTACGGCCGCCGTGCTCGAAATGTCGCTGACGCCGATAGCCCTGATGGCTTTCGCGCTCTGGCTGCGGGAAGAGAATTTCGACAGGCGGCGTTTCGGTGCCCTCCTTCTCGGCATGGCGGGGCTGACCATCCTGTTCGGGCCGACTGCGGTTCGAAATTGGTCTGCAGCGGCGGGCGAGGGCGCGGCATGGCGCCTGGCGGGAGCGGCAGCGGTGTCGTGGGCCGCAGTGGCCTATGGCTGGGGCTCGGTGGTCGCGCGTCCCTTGCTGCGGCTCTACTCCTCGACCGTCGTGGCCGGGAGTACCACCCTCTTCGGCGGCCTGCTGTTGCTCGCCGCGTCGCTCGCCGGCGAGCCCGGAGCAATTCGGGCGTTGGCTGGGCAATGGGGCGCGGCGGCCTGGGCGGGATGGCTGTTTCTCGTGCTGTTCGGCTCGCTGATCGGCTACACCATCTACATGACGCTCCTCAGGGAGATCGGCGCCACGCGTGCGGGAACCTATGCCTTCGTATCCCCCATCATTGCCGTGCTGCTCGGCATGATCTGCTTCGGCGAACAGGTCCGCCTCCTCGACCTGCTCGGCATGGCTGTGATGCTGGCCGGGGCTGGCCTTGCCATGGCGGAGCCCAAGGCGCGGCTGAAGCCCGCCACCAATTGAGAACAGAGCGGAGAGGCCGGAAGAGAAATACGGACGCAGTTGTTCACGAGGTCGTGCCGGACGCATTGCGGCCTGCAATGCTGCGAAGCAGATCCGGGATCATAAGCCGGCCGTAGCTCGTCCGCAGATGCGGGACGACCAGAACGTGACTTGTTACGAATGGGGAGCTTTTCGGGTCAAGAACCCGTCAGAACAAGACTCCGGTGCAAGGTGCGATTCGGACAAATCGCTCCTTGCACCGGTCAACGGCTTCGCTGTCTTTCCCGGGAAAGATCAGGTGCGCCGATGATGGCGGTAGTGCCGGCGGTGATGGTGGCGATGCCGATAGCCTTCGCCACCGTGTTGACGCAGCCACCGCGGCCCGCGATGCACGCCGGGCACGCCATACCATTTGCAGCGGGCGCTGTTCGACGGCGCGTTGCAGGTCCGGTCCCTGACTGTTTGTACGAGCGAGGGATTGTCCGGCTGGGACACCGGCATGGCCGAGGATGGACCGGCGAGGGCAAAGGTGGCGCCTAGGGCGAAAGCGGCGGCAATAAGAAATCTCATGAGCCTCTCCTGTCGAAATGAAACGAAAACACGCATTTGATCGAAAACGCTCGATCAAACGCATGGGCAGGGAGAAAGTTCCTTATGGGATGGCGATGTATATCGCGGCGGATGCGCAAATTGAACCACCGCTCCGCGCCTCAAAACTGGGCCTTGAATACGGTTGTCACGTATTGGTTTTGCGGAGTCTGAATGGTGGGCGCGACAGGGATTGAACCTGTGACCCCTCCCGTGTGAAGGGAGTGCTCTCCCGCTGAGCTACGCGCCCCCGAAGGGAAGCGCCTATTTGGATAAAGCCGGCTGCGCTGTCAAGCCGGTAATCGCGTCGATTGCAGAAATCAGTTGATCGAAATGCGAAATGACGTGGGTTGCCCCCAACTGAGTGGCGGGAATGTCGGTGTAGCCGAAATCCACGCAGACCGACGGCAGCCCGGCGCGCAGGGCGGTGTCGATGTCGGTCTTGCTGTCGCCCACCATGACGGCGTGGGTAGGATCGCCACCGGCGGCCTCGATCGAGAGGGTGAGGTGGCGCGGATCAGGCTTGAACCAGGCGAAGGCGTCGCGCCCGCAAATGGCGCTGAAATAGGGGGTCAGTTTCAGGGCTTCGATCAGGCGCACGGAATGTTCGGTCACCTTGTTGGTGCATATGCCGAGCAGCCAGCCTCGCGACTTCAGCGTCTGCAAGGCTTCTTCGACACCGTCGAAGGCAACCGTCTCATCGGCCAGATGCTCGCCGTAATAGTCGAGAAAATCGCGATAGAGCACGTCCATGCGGGCCGGCTCGACCGTCTGGCCGCATTCGGCAAATCCGCGTTCCAGCAGCGCGCGGGCGCCGGCACCCAGCAGACTCTGCGCTCTCTCGACCGGCAAGGCGGGCAGCCCTTCGCGAGCCAGGATGAAGTTCAGCGTTCCCATCAAGTCGCGGGCGCTGTCCACCAGCGTTCCGTCAAGGTCGAAGATCGCTGTCCGCGGCTGCATCATGCTGTTCTTTCCGGCTTGGTCTGGAAAATGCCATGTCTGGGTGGCAAGCGAAGAGTCGAGAATTCACGATTCGAGTTAGGACCGTATCGTCCGTGTGAATGTAACCGGGTTGGATCGCGCCTGACTAGGGCGTGTGACACGACGCCCCAGGCATTCGGGACATGCGCTCCGCCGAGGAAACGACGAGCCAGTCATCATGAAGCGTTCGCTAGGCCTTGCAGCCCTCCTTCTTACCGCCGGCCCTGCGCTCGGAGCCGACTATGTCTTCGTCGCGGCGCCGCAGAAGGACCTCAACCGCATCTACCGTGTCGACCGGCTCACCGGCGAGGTCGGGGCCTGCCAATATGGCGTCAAGGAGGACAATACCGGCGTCACCCTCTGTTTTCCGGCCGGCGAAGGGGCCGGCAAGCAGGAGCCCGGCGACTACACGCTGATCGCCTCCAGCCATGAGCGCGAGAGTTCGGTGTTCCGGGTGGAACAGCGCACCGGGACGATGAGCGTGTGCTATGTCTGGAAGGACCAGGTCATCTGTACGCCCCCCGGAAGATAGGCCAAAGCGGGTATCCGGCGCATGACGGACTTGCCTGCCGGAGGGGCGGGGCCGATTTTCCTTGTGTCTAGCCCCTTGCTTCTCAAACTTAACTGATGCAATCGGCAGCAAAGCCGTTATAACCGCCGCCTGATCCTGGGATGGGTCGCCCGCTATGGTTTGATCTTGTCAAACGCCGAGCCATAACGGATGACACGCTCGATAACCCGAACCGCCAAGGTTGCCATGACCCCTGACGACATGAAGCGCGAAGCAGCCCGAGCCGCGCTCGCCCATGTCGAAAGCGGCATGCGGCTGGGCCTGGGCCATGGCTCGACGGCCAAGCACTTCGTCGACCTATTGGGCGAGAAGGTGCGGGGCGGGCTCGAAGTCGTCTGCGTGCCGGCCTCCGAATTCACCCACGACCAGGCCAGGGATCTCGGTATTCCTCTGACCACGCTGGACGAGACGCCCGAACTCGACCTGGCGGTCGACGGAGCCGACGAGATCGGTCCGGCTCTCGGATTGATCAAGGGCGGCGGCGGTGCGCTGCTGCGCGAGAAGATCGTCGCCTCGGCGGCTGCCTCGATGCTGGTGATCGCCGACGAATCCAAGGTGGTGCCGGTGCTCGGGCGCTTCCCGCTGCCGGTGGAGGTCATTCCCTTCGGCTTTGGTGCGACCCGGGCTGCTATCGAGCGTATTGCCGCAAAACTCGGACTTTCCGGTGAATTGCGCCTGCGCCAACAGTCCGACGGCCTTGTTTTCGTCACGGATGGCGGGCACCACATCCTAGATTGCCACTTTCAACAGATCCCCGATCCCGCTGCCCTGGCGGCGGGCCTGTCCACCATTCCCGGTGTCGTCGAACACGGATTGTTTCTCGGATTAGCCAAGGGCGCCTATGTCGCCGGCTCTTCGGGCGTCCGCTTCATCGGGCCAGCCTGATTTGTGATGGGAGTTCCATGATGCTTCGTCAACGCCATGTTTGTGGGCAGGTTCGCGTCTTGGCCGCCGCCATGGTCGCCGGACTGCTTGCAAGCGCCGCAGCGCTGCCGGCTTCGGCGCAGAATGCCACGCCGGCGCCAACGGCCGAGGTGCCGACGGGCAATGCCGCCCAGCCGACGCCGGAGCAGCTGGCGACGGCCGTGCAGTTCCTGAAGGCTTCCGGCCTGACCGTCGGCTTCGACGACATCATTCCGCAATATCTGCAGCAGGCGACCGCCATCTATACCGGCCAGCGTCCCGAACTCAGCCAGATGATCAACGAGGCGGCCATCTCGCTGGTGCCCGAATTCATGAAGAAGCGGATCGAGCTCGATAACAGCCTCGCCAAATTCTACACCACGCGTTTCAGCGAGGACGAGCTCAAGCAGCTGATCGCTTTCTACGAAAGCCCGGTCGGCAAGAAGCTTGCCACCCAGCAGCAGATCATCCTGCGTGATTCGATGCCGGTGGTGCAGGGCTGGACGCGCGAGCTGCAGGACGGCGTGATGAAGCGGGTGCGCGAAGAGGTGGAGAAGAAGGGCGGCAAGCTCGGTCCTTCGCCGACCGAAACGTCCGGAGACGCACCGGCCGCGGCAGACAAGCCCGCCGCGCCGGCCCAATAAAATCGAATATCAGCCTTGTTCGGAAGCGGGATTGATCACATCAGTCCCGCTTCTTACGTTCAGGCGTCGCAAAGCAAGGCGCATGCACGCGTAAGCGCTTCTTTGCTCTGGTTCTTCGTTTCGACGTATCGTTGCGATTGCGGAGCGTTTCCATCTCATCGCAACACGCTTTCGCAATCCTCCCGGATGATCGCTTGCGCAGGCCGGGCAATGGCAGTCAGGCTCAACCATGTCGCAATTCGACTATGATCTGTTCGTGATCGGCGCGGGATCCGGCGGGGTGCGCGCCGCCCGCATCGCAGCCTCGCATGGGGCGCGGGTGGCCATCGCCGAGGAGTTCCGGGTCGGCGGTACCTGCGTCATTCGTGGCTGCGTGCCCAAGAAGCTCTATGTGCTGGCCAGCCGTTTCGCCGACGAATTCCGCGAGGCGGCCGGCTTCGGCTGGACCGTGCCCGAGGCCGAATTTTCCTGGCCCAAGCTCGTGGCCGCCAAGGAAGCCGAGATTACCCGGCTTGAACGGGCCTATTCGGCCAATCTGGAAAAATCATCGGTGGCGACCTTCCCGAGTCGCGCCGTGATCACTGCTCCGCATACCGTGCAGCTGGACGGCGGACGCAGCTTCACCGCCGGCCGGATCCTGATCGCAACCGGCGGGGCGCCGGTCAAGCCGAACGTACCGGGCGTCGAACTCGCCATCACCTCCAACGAGGTCTTCGACCTGCCCGGCCTGCCGGAAACGATGATCATCGTCGGCGGCGGCTATATCGCCGTCGAATTCGCCTGCCTCCTGCAGCGGCTGGGCGTGAAGGTGACCCTGGTCTATCGCGGCGAGGCGATCCTGCGCGGTTTCGACGACGATGTGCGCCGGGTGCTGACGGAGGCGATGGGCGCGGCGGGCATCGAGATCCTGATCCGCACGGATCTCAAGCGCATCGAGGCGGACCAGGCGGGCGGGCGGCGGGTGACCCTCACCAACGGCCAGACGCGCCATGTCGGCGAGATCATGGTGGCGACCGGGCGCAAGCCCAATACGGCGGGCCTCGGTCTCGAAACGGTCGGCGTGGAGATCAACACCGCCGGCGCCATCGCGGTCGACGACCAGTCGCGCACCACCGCACCCGGGATCTGGGCGGTCGGCGATGTCACCAATCGCATCAATCTCACCCCCGTCGCCATCCGCGAAGGCCATGCCTTTGCCGATACCGTCTTCGGCAACAAGCCTTGGCTGGCCGACCATCGCCTCGTGCCGACGGCCGTGTTCTCCACCCCGGAGATCGGCACCGTCGGCTTGAGCGAGGAAGAAGCGCGCGCCGAATGCGGCGGGGGTGTCAGCATCTTCCAGACCTCGTTCCGAGCCATGAAGGCCACCCTGTCGGGCAGCGGCGATCGTGTCTTCATGAAGCTGGTGGTCGACAAGGTGACCGACAAGATTCTCGGCGTGCATATCGTCGGCGAAGGGGCGGCCGAAATGGCGCAATTGCTGGCGATCAGCGTCAGGATGGGCGCGACAAAGGCGGATTTCGATGCCACCATGCCGCTGCATCCAAGTGCGGCCGAGGAATTGGTGACGATGCGTACGCCTGTCCGCTAAGCCGGCCTTTACCAGCCCGGCTGCAGAGTGCACGCCGTGCGATAGCGGCGATTCCCCCGCTTGGATGTCCGGCCGCTGCGCATGAGAGGGCGGCGGGCAGGCGGTTCGGGGAGGGCATGATGCGGGCTCCTGTGGTGATTTTCGGCACGCTGGCCGCTGGCATGATCGTGCTTGCGAACGCGGCCTCTGCACTCAATCTCACCCCGCCCCACGGGCGGCATGTTCCTCCCTTGCGCGCTGTGCCAGCCCAGCCCCAGGCGGAGGAAGCCGTCACCGATTGCGATCGCCTGGCGGCCAGCCCCGAGGACAGCCAGAAGGTCGTGGATGGCGTCGCCATGGAGGCGCTCGACGGCGCGCTGGCTCTGACGCGCTGCCGGGAGGCCGTCAGCCGCTACCCTGCCGTTGCGCGCTTCCAGTTCCAGCTCGGACGTGCCCAGGAAAAGCTCGGCAATGATGCGGCTGCCCTCGAGGCCTATCGCAAGGCGGCCGATCTCGGCAGCCTGATCGCAGCCTTCTCGGCCGGGGTGCGCGAACGCGACGGTGTCGGCGTCCCGAGCAATGACGCCGAGGCGAACCGCCTGTTCAAGCTCTGCGCCGACAAGGGCGACGCAGACTGCCTCAACTCCCTGGCCTATCAATATCAGGTCGGGCGCGGCGTGAAAGCCGATCCGGCGCAAGCCCTGGCGCTCTACAAGAAGGCGGCGGAGGCGGGACTGGCCGCCGCCAACGTCAATCTCGGCTTTCTCTATCGGGATGGCGAGGGCGTTGCCCAGGATTTCGCGGAAGCGGCCCGGCAATTCCAAGAGGCGGCCGACAAGGGCGATCCGGCGGGCGCCCGCAACCTCGCTTTGGCCTATCAGAGCGGACAGGGCGTGCCGAAGGATGGCGCCAAGGCAGTGGCGCTGTTCCAGGCCGCAGCCGACCAGGGCGACGACGATGCCCTGGTGAAGATCGCCTATGCCTATCTCAGCGGCGACGGCGTGCCCAAGGATGAAGCCAAGTCGGTCACCTATTATCGCCTTGCCGCCGATCGCGGCAATACCGACGGCATGGCCGGCCTGGCTTTCGCCTATGCCAATGGCACGGGCATCGCGGCCGACGGGAAGGCGGCAGCGCTGTGGCTGATGCGCGCGCTGGCAGCCGGCAACGAATACAGCTTCAACCAGCTCACCGACCACTGGGGCGCCTGGAGTCTGGACACCCGTGTGGAAGTACAGTCGATACTGGTCGATCGCGGCCTCTACAGCGGCAAGACCAACGGCACCCTCAATCGGGAGACCTTGAAGGCCCTCAAGGTCCTGGCGGGACGGGAGAATTGAGAGCATGGATGCCAGCGGTCGCGGGAAAAGCCGATCTCGAGCGGCTTGGAATCGCACGCGCCTCTTGATTTGGCTAAAACGGCCTGAACATGCCCGAAAATTTCGTGAATGGGGCGAAAAGCCACGGTTTTACGCTGGTTTTCCGTCTGCCGGACGCGTATAGAACCGGCCTTCGCCGGAAAACGCCGGCCCCGTGAAAGTATCGTCGTCGTGCTGGGCGGCTATTGCCGGCTCGCCCTGAGAACAGGAAATATACTCATGTCCGAGCGTTGGACACCGCAGAGCTGGCGTTCCAGACCCATCCAGCAGTCGCCCGTCTATCCTGACGAAAAGGCCCTCAACGACGTCGAGGCGACGCTCGCGACTTTCCCTCCGCTGGTTTTTGCAGGTGAAGCACGCAAGCTCAAGCGCCAGCTCGCCAAGGTGGCGGCCGGCGAGGCCTTCCTGCTCCAGGGCGGCGACTGCGCCGAGAGCTTCGCCGAGCACGGCGCCGACAACATCCGCGACTTCTTCCGCGTCTTCCTGCAGATGGCGGTGGTGCTCACCTTCGCCGGCTCCTCGCCGGTGGTGAAAGTCGGCCGCATCGCCGGCCAGTTCGCCAAGCCGCGCTCGGCGCCCACCGAAAAGGTCGGCGAGATCGAGCTGCCGGTCTATCGTGGCGACATCGTCAACGGCACCGAATTCACGGCCGAGGCGCGCATTCCCGATCCGCGCCGCCAGCTCGAGGCCTATCGCCAGTCGGCGGCGACGCTCAACCTGCTGCGCGCCTTCGCCACCGGCGGCTATGCCAATCTCGCCCATGTACACCAGTGGATGCTCGGCTTCGTCAAGGACTCGCCGCAGAGCTCGAAATACCAGGCCCTGGCCGAACGCATCACCGAGACGCTCGACTTCATGCGCGCCTGCGGCATCGACCCGGAATTGCATCCGGAGATGCGCATCACCGATTTCTATACCAGCCACGAGGCGCTGCTGCTCGGCTATGAGCAGGCGATGACGCGCATCGATTCCACTTCGGGCGATCCCTATGCGACCTCGGGCCACTTCATCTGGATCGGCGACCGCACGCGCCAGCTCGATCATGCCCATGTCGAGTTCTTCCGTGGCGTCAAGAATCCGATCGGCCTGAAATGCGGCCCGTCGCTCAAGCCCGACGAGCTGATCAAGCTGATCGACATCCTCAACCCCGAAAACGAGCCGGGCCGCCTGACCCTGATCGCGCGCTTCGGCCATGACAAGGTCGAGCAGCATCTGCCCGAGCTCATCCGCGCCGTGAAGCGCGAGGGCCGTTCGGTGGTGTGGTCGTGCGATCCCATGCACGGCAACACCGTGAAGGCGATGAACGGCTACAAGACCCGGCCGTTCGACCAGATCACCGGCGAGATCAAGAGCTTCTTCGCCGTGCACCAGGCCGAAGGCACCTATGCCGGCGGCCTGCATCTGGAGATGACCGGCAAGAACGTCACCGAATGCACCGGCGGAGCTCGTGCCGTGAGCGAGGCCGATCTCGCGGACCGCTACCACACCCATTGCGATCCGCGCCTCAATGCCGAGCAGGCCATCGAGGTCGCCTTCATGGTGGCGGATCTGGTCAAGAAGGAACGCTCGGGCCAGATCAAGCCGAGCATCATCGCGGCGGAGTGAGGGCGCGCGTCGCCTTTCCATTCCGACCGGAAGACCGATCTATCGAGAGGCGGGTCCGTTGGCCCGCCTCTCGGCTTTTCTGCCCTTTGTCGACGGGATTGCGCTGACTTTCCTCCGATCCTGCATCTTTCGACGATTTGCGCATCACATCCACGCGGCAAGGTTGCCCAAGCAACCAATGCAATCCGTGGATCCCAATGCTTTCCCGACGCCATTTCCTGCTCAAGGCCGGTCTCGCCACGCCCTTCCTGTCCAGCGGCTACGCCTTCGGCGTCGAGCCGCAGCGTCTCGTGGCGACACGCTACCGAATCTCGCCGGAGAATTGGCCTGCGGGACTGGTGCTCAGGATCGCCGTGCTCGCCGACATCCACGCCATCAATCCCTGGATGAGCCCCGCCCATATCGAGCGGATCACGCACGCCACCAACGCCCTCGAGCCCGACATCGTGCTGCTGGCTGGCGATTACGAAGCCAGCATGCCGCTCTATGGCGTCGGCTCCTATGTCTCGATGGAGGATTGCGCCAAGGCGCTCTCGCTGCTTCGCGCTCCCCTGGGCGTGCATGCCGTGCTCGGCAATCACGATCTGGGACGGCGTGGCAAGGGTGGCGACAGTGTCCGGCGCGCCTTCGCCGCGCATGGCATTCCCGTCATGGAGAATGTGGCGGTCCGGCTGGAGAAGACAGGGAGAGGCCTCTGGCTGCTCGGCTTGGGAGATCAGTGGGGAGGGATCCATCATAGGAGGCTCGACGACCTGCCGGGCACGCTAGCCCAAATGAGCGATGACTCGCCCGCGATCCTGCTCGCCCATGAACCGGACATCTTTGCCGAGCTGGCGCATCTGGATCGCGAACGCCGCATTGCCCTGACGGTCTGCGGACACACGCATGGCGGGCAGGTCAGTTTCCCGTTCTATGGCCCGAGAGGCGTGCCCTCCCGCTATGGCAGGCGTTTCGCCTATGGCCACATCGTCGAAGACAACCGCCACCTTGTCGTCTCGGGTGGCCTCGGCATGACCGGGGTGCCGGTACGTTTCGGCGTACCGCCGGAGATCGTGATGATCACGCTGGATGGCGGCGGCTCACCGGTGAGTTAGGCCGAGCACCTCGTGCTCGGCTTGCGCATGGCGATTGCGCTTTCTTTCCATCGCTCATGCATATCGTTGCTGCTGCGGCGCCACAAAGATGCGCGAAGATTGTTTCGTTCGTTGAAATATCCACGGTTCCGCATGCTCTCCAGACGCAATTTCCTCCTCAAGGCCGGCCTTGCCACACCCCTTCTGTTCGGCGGCTATGCCTTCGGGGTCGAACCACGACGGTTGCTGGTGACGCAGTACCAAGTCGCACCGCCCCAATGGAGAAGCGGCCCGACGCTGCGCATCGCTGTGCTCGCCGACATCCATGCCATCAATCCCTGGATGACACCCGCCCATATCGAGCAGATCGCCCTCACCACCAATGCACTCAAGCCCGACATCGTGCTGCTGGCAGGCGACTACGAGGCGGGCATGGGGCGCTTCGGTGTCGGCTCCTTCGTGCCGATGTCGGAATGCGCCAGGGCGCTTTCCATCCTGCGCGCGCCGCTCGGCGTGCATGCCGTGCTCGGCAATCACGATATCGGCTGGCATGACGGCGACAATGTCCGCCGTGCCTTCAGAGCCAACGGCATCCATGTGATGGAGAATGCGGTGCTGCGGCTCAAGAAGGACGGGCGGCCCTTCTGGCTGCTCGGCCTCGGCGACGGCAATTACGGCCTCGACGACCTGCCGGGCACGCTCGCCAAGGTAGGCGACGCCGCCCCGGCGATCCTGCTGGCGCATGAGCCGGACATCTTCGTCGACGTGCCCGATCACATCGGCCTGACGGTCTGCGGTCATACGCATGGCGGGCAGGTGGTCCTGCCCGGCATCGGAGTGATTCATGTTCCCTCGCGCTATGGCAACCGCTTTGCCTATGGCCATATCGTCGAGGGGGATCGCCACCTCGTCGTCTCGGGTGGCCTTGGCATGACGGGCCTGCCGGTGCGCTTCGGCGTGCCGCCCGAGATCGTGATGATCACCCTAGGGGCGGGGCTGCCGGCGTCCGAGGCCTAATCCGTTTGCACTCCTGCCAAAGTTGTGAAACACAACGAACTCGTCTGACAATTGGGGCGGGTTCTGATCGCAATGACTTACGACACCATCATCGTCGGCGGCGGCTCGTCCGGCTGCGTGACAGCCATGCGGCTCGTGCGCGATCTCGGCCAGCACGTGTTGATGCTGGAAGCCGGCCCCGCCCGCATGAATCCGATCATGCATATGCCGGCCGGCTACATGAAATATCTGGCCAAGGACACCTATCTCACCATGCATAGGATGGAGCGCCAGCCCCAACTCGACGGGCGCGCGACCATCGTGCCGCAGGGGCGGGTGCTTGGCGGCGGTTCCTCGGTCAATGCCATGGTCTATATGCGCGGTCAGCCGGCCGATTATGACAATTGGGCCGACAATTACGGAGCGGAAGGCTGGCGCTATGCCGATATCCTTCCGCATTTCATCGCGATGGAAGGCAATGCCGATCTCGATACGCCGGTGCATGGCACCGCCGGTCCGCTCAAGGTCACCAGGCCGCTCTATACCTGCGAGATGACCAGGGCCTTCCTGGAAGCGCTTCCGTCTCTGGGCGAGCCGCTCAACCCCGACTTCAATTCCGGACGCCAGCGCGGCGTGGGCCTCATGCAGGGCACCATGGATCGGGTGACGAAGCGCCGCTGCTCGGCCGTGGATGCCTTCCTGCCGCTGGTGCGCGGCGACGAACGTCTGACCATCACCACCGAAGCGATCGTGACGCGCCTCGTCATCGAGGGGAACCGCTGCACGGGTGTGGACTATGTCGAGGGAGGCCGGACCCAGAGAGCGTCCGCCGCCACGGTGATCCTCGCCGCCGGCACCTATGTCACGCCCAAGCTCCTGATGCTGTCAGGCATCGGCCCGGCCGACCATCTCCTGCGCCACGGCATCAAGCCCCGGGTTGACCTGCCGGGGGTGGGAGAGAACCTGCAGGATCATTGCGAGGTGCCGGTGATCGCCGCCTCCAACGGTCGCTACGGCTATTTCGGCCAGGACAAGGGCTGGAACATGATCCGCAACGGCCTCGACTATCTCCTGCGCAAGCGGGGGCCGGTAACCACCACGGGCGTGGAGGCCTGCGTCTTTACCAATCCCGACGACCCGCAGGCCGATGCATCGCTGAAGATCTATTGCGTGCCGACTGTCTATCTCGACCGCGACATCACCGATGTCACCGCCTGCGACGGTGTGACCTTCACCACCTGCCTGCTCAGGCCGAAATCGCGAGGGACGGTGAGGCTGCATTCGGCGGATCCACTCGAGCCGCCGGTTGTCGACGGCGGTTTCCTCAAACATCCCGAGGATATCAGGCTGATGATCGCGGGCCTGCGTTTTGCCCGTTCCTTCCTTGACACTTCGCCGATCAAGGAGAAGATCTCCCATGAGATGCTGCCGGGTGCCGACAAGGTTTCCGACGCCGATTTGCACGCCCATTGCAAGCGTATGGTCAAGACCAACTACCACCCCGTCGGCACGGCGCGCATGGGACGGGACGATGATCCGATGGCGGTCCTCGATTCCCAGCTGCGTGTGCGCGGCGTCGAGGGCTTGCGCGTATTCGACTGCTCGGTGATGCCCGAGATCGTCAGCGCCAATACCAATGCCCCGGTGATGGCCATCGCCCATCGCGCCGTGGAGTGGCTGAAGACGGGCTGACCGCCCGGCGAGGAGCTTGCCGGACGTGTCACATAACTGAAATATTCCTGCACTACGGGCTTCACGAAAGCATGGGCCTATGGCGCCCGAGACATGCCTGGCCGATCGGAACGGCCTTCTCGCAAGGAGTATTCGCATGACGACGCCAGCGGATAGCAGACCCAATCTCGACCGTATCCGGCAAGAAATCGCCGATGGATATGATGAAGAACTCGAATTGGAGCTGGAAGAGGCACGCCTCGACCGCATTCTGGGGGATGCACCCGAGCTGGAGGAGCGCGATACGCTCGATCGCAAGATCTATTTCCGCGAGCTCTTCCGCCTGCAGCACGAACTGGTCGAGCTGCAGGACTGGATCCAGCACCACAAGCTGCGGGTGGTGGTGCTGTTCGAAGGGCGCGATTCCGCGGGCAAGGGCGGCGTGATCAAGCGCATCACCCAGCGCCTCAATCCGCGCATCTGTCGCGTGGCCGCCTTGCCGGCGCCCAACGAGCGCGAGCGCACGCAGTGGTATTTCCAGCGTTATGTCGCCCATCTGCCGGCCGGCGGCGAGATGGTGCTGTTCGACCGCAGCTGGTACAACCGGGCAGGCGTCGAGCATGTCATGGGCTTTTGCACCGATGCCGAATATGAGGAGTTCTTCCGCTCCGTGCCCGAATTCGAGCGCATGCTGGTGCGCTCGGGCATCATTCTGTTGAAATACTGGTTCTCGATCACCGACGAGGAGCAGGAATTCCGCTTCAACATGCGTATCCAGGATCCGCTCAAGCAGTGGAAGCTGAGCCCGATGGACGTGGAATCGCGTCGGCGCTGGGAAGACTATACCAGGGCCAAGGAAGTGATGCTGGAACGCACCCATATTCCCGAGGCACCCTGGTGGGTGGTCGAGGCCGTGGACAAGAAGCGCGCGCGCCTCAACTGCATCAGCCATCTGCTCAGCCAGATTCCCTATGGCCAGGTCGAGCATCCGCCGGTCGTCCTGCCCGAGCGGGAGCGCCACGAGGATTATGTGCGCCATCCCGTACCCTCGGAAATGTATGTGCCGAACGTGTTCTGAAGCATTTTTGCCCCGAATGTCGGCGACAAGTCCAGGGACGTCGCCCGTCATCGTGGCGCCTCGCTTCGCGGCCGACCGAAGCGGGACGCCATCCGCTTTTGGCATGATCTCATCATTTGAAGCGCGGTCGGTTTTGGCTTAGGCCTGTGAGCCCAAACAGGTACAAGGGAGCCGCCCGATGTCGCTCATCGATCATGTCAAATCCACCCTGACGGAAATCGCCAGGGACGGCTTGTGGAAGAGCGAACGCGAGATTGCCGGCCCGCAGCGCGCCCGCATCGAAGTGGCCGCCGAGGCCGGACGGCGGCCGATGCTCAATCTGTGCGCCAACAACTATCTCGGCCTTGCCGACAATCCCGAGATCATCGCCACCGCCAAGCAGGCGATGGACGGCCACGGCTTCGGCATGGCCTCGGTGCGCTTCATCTGCGGCACGCAGACCCTGCATCGCGAACTCGAGCGCACCATCGCCCGTTATCTCAACAAGGACGATGCGATTCTCTTCGCCGCCTGCTTCGACGCCAATGGCGGGGTGTTCGAGCCGCTGCTCGGCGCCGAGGATGCCATCGTCTCCGACAGCCTGAACCATGCCTCGATCATCGACGGCGTGCGCCTGTGCAAGGCCAAGCGCTATCGCTTCGCCAATGGCGACATGAACGATCTCGAAGTGCAGTTGCAGGCGGCCAAGGCCGACAATGCCCGCCACATCGTCATCGCCACCGACGGCGTGTTTTCCATGGACGGCTATCTCGCCGACCTGAAGACGCTCACGGACCTTGCCGGGCGCTACGGCGCCAATGTGATGGTGGATGATTGCCACGCCACCGGCTTCATCGGGCCGGAGGGGCGCGGCACGCCCGCTCGCGCCGGGGTGGAGGACAAGGTCGATATCCTCACCGGCACGCTGGGCAAGGCCTTAGGTGGCGCCATGGGTGGCTATGTCGCCGCCAGCCAGCCGATCATCGATCTCCTGCGTCAGCGTGCACGTCCCTATCTTTTCTCCAATTCTTTGGCCCCGCCGGTCGCGGCCGGCTCGATGAGGGCGATCGAACTGGCTCAGGCGGGCGATGGCCTGCGCGAAAAACTGTTCGCCAACACCAGGCGTTTCCGCGCCGGGCTGGAGAAGGCCGGCTTCGAGCTCCTGCAGGGCGAGACGCCGATCATCCCGGTGATGCTGCATGATGCCCGCCGCGCGCAGGAGATGGCCCGGGCCCTCGACGAACGCGGCGTTTATGTCGCCGGCTTCTTCTTCCCGGTGGTGCCGAAGGGCAGGGCGCGCATCCGCACCCAGATGTCGGCCGGGCTCACGCAGGCCGATATCGATTTTGCCATCGACGCCTTTGCCGATGCCGGGAAAGCTCTGGGCGTGATCTGATCTTTTCGCGTGATTGGTTTTGCAAGATGTAGTATTGTAACTACATTTCTTGCGGAGGTATTCGATGAAACATATGAGCAGCCGCGAGTTCAATCACGACATCGGCAAAGCCAAGCGGGCTGCTGAGGAGGGACCGCTCCTGATCACCGATCGCGGCAAGCCCGCCTTCGTGTTGTTGAAACATGAGGAATATCAGCGTCTTGTTGGGCAAGAGCCGAGCATCGTCGATCTACTCCGCCAGGACGAGCCGGAAGCGGATTTCGATTTCGAGCCCCCGCGATTGCGTGAGATCGTGCGCAGGGAGACGGTATTCGATTGATGTTCCTGCTGGATACCCATGTCCTGTGTGAGTTGCGTCGTCCCCATCTTGCCGCGCCGAAACTTGTTGAATGGGCTCGCGCCACCGCCAAATCGAGACAATTCATCTCCGCGATTACGATGATGGAACTCGAAATTGGCGTGTTGTCGATCGAACGCCGTGATCCGGCGCAAGGCGGAATCCTCCGCAACTGGTTGGTTGGCAAGGTCGAGCCCAGCTATGACGGTCGGATTTTGCAGTTCGGATTTCGGACCGCGCAGATATGTGCACGCCTGCATGTCCCGGACCGACGTCCGGAACGTGATGCAATGATCGCGGCCACGGCCTTGGAGCACGGCCTTACGATGGTTACCCGAAACGTCACCGATTTTAGCCCGCTCGGCGTTCCTGTCTTCAACCCCTGGCAAGCCTGAAGGCCTCCCATGAAAGCCCTCGTCAAGTCCAAGCCCGAACCCGGCCTTTGGTTCTCGGACAATGAGCCGATGCCCGAACTCGGGCCCAATGACGTCCTGGTGAAGGTGCGGAAAACCGGGATTTGCGGTACCGACATCCACATCTACAAATGGGATGCCTGGGCACAGAAGACGGTGCCCGTGCCGATGATCGTCGGCCATGAATATGCCGGCGAGATCGTCGAGATCGGCTCGGCCGTGCATAGCCTCAAGATCGGCGAGCGCGTGTCCGGTGAAGGTCACGTCATCGGCATGAAGAGCCGGGCGACGCGGGCAGGGCGCTTCCATCTCGATCCCGACACGCGCGGCATCGGCGTCAACATGCCCGGCGCCTTCGCCGAATATGTGAAGGTACCGGCCTTCAACATCGTGCCGCTGCCCGAGGAGGTCGACGACGAACTGGGCGCCATCCTCGATCCGCTCGGCAATGCCGTGCACACGGCGCTGTCCTTCGATCTCGTCGGCGAGGACGTGCTGATCACCGGCGCCGGCCCGATCGGCATCATGGCGGGGGCCGTGGCCCGCCATGCCGGCGCGCGCCATGTGGTGATCACCGACATCAACCCCGTTCGCCTGGACCTTGCCGCCAAGGTGGCTGATATCGTGCCGGTCAATGTCGCCAAGGAAGATCTGCGCGATGTGATGAGCCGCCTGAAGATGAAGGAAGGCTTCGATGTCGGCCTGGAGATGAGCGGCGCGCCGGTGGCCTTCCAGCAGATGCTCGACGTCATGCTGATGGGCTCCAAGATCGCCATGCTGGGCATTCCTGCCACGCCCTTCGCCGTGGACTGGAACAAGATCGTCTTCAAGATGCTGACGATCAAAGGCATCTATGGCCGCGAGATGTTCGAGACCTGGCACAAGATGCTGGCCATGCTGCAGAGCGGGCTCAACATCCGCCCTGTAATCACCCATCGCCTGCCCGTCGCCGACTATCTCCAGGGCTTCGAGACGATGGCGCGGGGCGAGTGCGGCAAGATCGTGCTCGACTGGGGGTGAAAGGAGCCGACGGCAATTTTATGCCGGTCATAGCGATCCATGAGGTCCGTCCATCATCGATCGTTGACTCGCAGAGGTACTAATTTATCATTCGGCAAACCATTGCAATGAGACAATCGACGACTGCAATGACGAAAAATTGAGGTACGTAACTCATGAAATCGGGAGGCATTATGGGTTTGTTTCAAAAACTATGTCTGGCGAGCGCCCTGGCTGCCGGCGTTCTCGCGGCGCCGGCCTTGGCGCAGGACAAGGGGACCGTCGGCATCGCCATGCCGGACAAGACGGTCGAGCGCTGGATCGACGACGGCAAGAACGTCGTCAAGCAGCTCGAAGCCAAGGGGTACGGGGCCGATCTGCAATATGCCAATGGCGATATTCCCGGCCAGCTCGCCCAGATCGAGAACATGCTGACCAAGGGCGACAAGGTGCTGGTGATCGCGGCGATCGACGGCACCACCCTGGCAGACGCTCTCAAGGCGGCGGCTGCCAAGGGCGTGAAGGTCATCGCCTATGACCGTCTGATCCGCAATTCGGAGAATGTCGACTATTACGCCACCTTCGACAATTTCCAGGTCGGCGTGCTGCAGGCGCAGTCGCTGGAGACGGCTCTCGGCCTCAAGGACGGCAAGGGGCCCTTCAACATCGAGCTGTTCGGCGGCTCGCCGGACGATAACAACGCCTTCTTCTTCTACAACGGCGCCATGTCGGTCCTGCAGCCCTATATCGACAGCGGCAAGCTGGTGGTGCAGTCCAAGCAGATGGGCATGGACAAGGTCGGCACGCTGAACTGGGACGGTTCGCTCGCCCAGTCGCGCATGGACAACCTTCTCTCCGCCTTCTACACCGACAAGAAAATCGACGCCGTTCTCTCCCCGAACGACACCCTCGCCCACGGCATCATCGCCTCCCTGAAGGCGGCCGGCTACGGCTCGGGCGACAAGCCGATCCCCTTCATCTCGGGTCAGGACGCGGAAGTGGCCTCGGTCAAGGCGATCATCGCCGGCGACCAGTATTCCACCGTTTTCAAGGACACCCGTGAATTGGCAAAGGTGTCGGTCGGCATGGTCGATGCCGTGCTCTCCGGCGGCAAGCCCGAGATCAACGACACCAAGAGCTACGACAACGGCAAGAAGGTCGTGCCGACCTATCTGCTCAAGCCCGTTTTGGTCACCAAGGACAACTGGAAACAGGTGCTGGTCGACAGCGGCTACTATAAGGAAGATCAGTTGAAATAGGGGCTCGGGACATCGAACGGTAACCGGCGACCGCAACGCCGGCCGTTCGCCCTGACGGATTGACCTGCGATGACGAGAGGCGCCACCGTGGCTCCTGAAGGACGGTGGCGCATCATCTGTTTGCTAATTGTAATACCAATTGACAAGCATTGGAAAGCTCTTATGAATTCTGAGCCTGACTGGAAGAGGCATCTCCAGGCGGCATAGTTATGGACGCATTCCGCCATGCCTTGGAGATGAGAAGAGATCCCATTGGGACCACTTCGATTCCCGATATCGGCTGAGGGGCTATTTTCTAGAACCGGTCCGTCCCGGACCGGGAAAACGTCAACTTGGGAGAGAGACGTGAAATTGTTCAAATCCTTGCTTTTGGCTGCCGCCTTCGGCGCGATGACCGTCGCGTCGCCGGCCCTTGCTCAGGATAAGGGGCCTGTCGGCATCGCCATGCCGACCAAGACTTCGGAGCGCTGGATCGACGACGGCAACAATGTCGTCAAGCAGCTGCAGGCCAAGGGCTATGCCACCGATCTGCAATATGCCGACGACGACATTCCCAACCAGCTCGCCCAGATCGAGAACATGCTGACCAAGGGCGACAAGGTGCTGGTGATCGCCTCGATCGACGGCACCACGCTCGCCGACGTGCTCAAGGAAGCTGCCGCCAAGGGCGTGAAGGTCATCGCCTATGACCGTCTGATCCGCAATTCGGAGAATGTCGACTATTACGCCACCTTCGACAATTTCCAGGTCGGCGTGCTGCAGGCGCAGTCGCTGGAGACGGCTCTCGGCCTCAAGGACGGCAAGGGGCCCTTCAACATCGAGCTGTTCGGCGGCTCGCCGGACGACAACAACGCCTTCTTCTTCTACAACGGCGCCATGTCGGTCCTGCAGCCCTATATCGACAGCGGCAAGCTGGTGGTGCAGTCCAAGCAGGCAGGCATGGACAAGGTCGGCACGCTGCGCTGGGACGGTTCGCTCGCCCAGTCGCGCATGGACAACCTTCTCTCCGCCTTCTACACCGACAAGAAGGTCGATGCGGTCCTGTCTCCCTATGACGGCCTGTCGCGCGGCATCATCGCCTCTCTGAAGGCGGCCGGCTATGGCTCGGGCGACAAGCCCATGCCCTTCATCTCGGGTCAGGACGCGGAAGTCGCCTCGGTCAAGGCGATCATCGCCGGCGACCAGTACTCGACGATCTACAAGGACACGCGCCAGCTCGCCAAGGTGTCGGTCGACATGGTCGATGCCGTGCTCTCCGGCGGCAAGCCCGAGATCAACGACACCAAGAGCTACGACAACGGCAAGAAGGTCGTGCCGACCTATCTGCTCAAGCCCGTTTTGGTCACCAAGGACAATTGGAAGCAGGTGCTCGTCGATGGCGGGTACTACAAGGAAGACCAGCTGAAGTAAGTGGTCGTCCTTAAACCATGTTAGGGTATCGGGCGGCTGGCACCACGGTGCCGGCCGCCCTTTTCACAGGTCATCCACTATGACAGCCATCCTGGAAATGCGGGGCATCACCAAGACCTTTCCGGGGGTCAAGGCGCTCAGCAACGTCAACCTCACGGTCAACGAGGGCGAAATTCATGGCGTGGTCGGCGAAAATGGCGCCGGCAAATCAACCCTGATGAAGGTGCTGAGTGGGGTCTATCCCTACGGCTCCTACGAAGGAGAGATCCATTTCCGCGGCCAGGAGTGCCGTTTCAAGGATATCCGCCATTCCGAAGAGCTCGGCATCATCATCATCCATCAGGAGCTTGCCCTGGTGCCGCTGCTTTCCATCGCCGAGAACATCTTCCTCGGCAATGAGCAGGCCACCGGCGGCCTGATCGATTGGCCCCTGACCTATGGCAAGACCCGCAAGGTGCTGGACAAGGTTGGGCTGAAGGAATCACCGGACACGCTCATCACCAATATCGGCGTCGGCAAGCAGCAGCTCGTCGAGATCGCCAAGGCCTTGTCGAAGGACGTCAAGCTGCTGATTCTGGACGAGCCGACGGCCAGCCTCAACGAAAGCGACAGCGATGCGCTGCTCGATCTCCTGTTGGAGTTCAAGCGGCAGGGCATTTCCTCGATCCTGATCTCGCACAAGCTCAACGAGATTTCCAAGGTCTGCGACGAGATCACCGTGATCCGCGACGGTGCCTCGATCGAGACCCTCGACTGCCGCAACGAGGCGATCAGCGAGGACCGCATCATCAAGGGCATGGTCGGGCGCGAAATGGCCGACCGCTATCCCAGCCGCCAGCCTAAGATCGGCGAGCCGGTCCTGGAGATCAAGGACTGGGTGGTGCACCATCACGAGCATTCCGACCGGCAGGTGGTCAAGGGCGTGAACTTCACGGTGCGCAAGGGCGAGGTCGTCGGCATTTCCGGCCTGATGGGCGCAGGGCGGACGGAGCTTGCCATGAGCATCTTCGGCCACTCCTACGGCCAGCGCATCAGCGGCCAGGCCCTGATGCACGGCAAGCCGGTCGATCTTTCGACCATCCAAAAGGCGCTGGACAATGGCCTGGCCTATGTCACGGAGGATCGCAAGCAGCTCGGCCTCGTCCTGGAAGAGGACATCATCAAGAACATCACGCTCAGCAACCTGGAAGGTGTGTCGAAGAATTCCGTCATCGACGACATCAAGGAATTGCGGGTGGCCAACGACTACAGGCGCAAGCTGAACATCCGCTCTCCCAACGTCTTCCAGAAGACGGTGAACCTGTCGGGTGGCAATCAGCAGAAGGTGGTGCTCTCCAAATGGCTGTTTTCCAATCCTGAATTGCTGATGCTCGACGAGCCGACGCGCGGCATCGATGTCGGTGCGAAATATGAAATCTACAGCATCATCAACGAGATGGTGAATGAAGGCAAAGCCGTGCTGATGATTTCCTCCGAGATGCCGGAACTGCTCGGCATGTGCGATCGCATCTATGTGATGAATGCGGGCCGCTTCGTAGGCGAATTCCCCGGGGCCGAGGCCACCCAAGAAAAGATCATGCGCGCCATCATGCGTGCGGAAGGACATTGACGATGACGACAAACACCATGGAAGCCCAGACTGCTTCGCCCAAGAAATCGATCCTCGAATATATCAGCGGCAACATCCGCGACTATGGCCTGCTGATCTCTCTGATCGTCATCGTCGGCTTCTTCCAATACATGACGGAAGGGCGGATGCTGGCACCGTCCAACATCAACAACATTCCCAACCAGAACGGCTATGTCATCGTCATGGCACTCGGCATGCTGCTGGTGATCGTGGCAGGCCATATCGACTTGTCGGTCGGCTCGGTCTGCGCCTTCACCGGCGCCGTCGCCGCGACGCTGATGGTGAAGCTCGGCTGGCATTGGGCACCGGCGGCGGTCGCCACCCTGGTGGTCGGGGCGCTGATCGGCGGCATCCAGGGCTATTTCATCGCCTATCTGCGCATTCCCTCCTTCATCGTCACCCTGGCGGGCATGCTGGTGTTTCGCGGGCTGACCTATCGCCTGCTCGGCAATACCAATGTCGGTCCGCTGCCGGCCCAGTTCAACCAGCTCAGCGCCGGCTGGATTCCGGACCCGTTCGCGGCGCCGGGTTTCTTCACCACCACTTTTGCCCTCGGCCTGATCGCCGCGGCGCTGTTCATCCTGGTGAACATCAAGGGCCGGATGACTCGGCTCAAGCACGGGGTGGAGGAAGAACCGCTGGCGATCTTCATCGGTCGCAATATCCTCATGGCGGTCGTGACCGTCTATGTCGGCTACCTCCTCGCCATGTATCGCGGCCTGCCGATGGTGTTGATCATCCTCCTGGCGCTGACGCTGCTCTATGTCTTCGTGACCACCCGCACCGTGATCGGCCGACGCATCTATGCCCTCGGCGGCAACGAAAAGGCCGCCAAGCTCTCGGGCATCAACACCGATCGGCTTATCCTGCTGACCTTCGTCAATATGGGTGCATTGGCGGCGCTGGCAGGGCTCATCGTCACCTCCCGCTTCGGCGGCATGGCGACCCCGAAGGCCGGCGACGGTTATGAGCTCGACGTCATCGCGGCCTGCTTCATCGGCGGTGCCTCGGCCTCGGGTGGCGTCGGCAAGATCACCGGCGCGGTGATCGGCGCCTTGCTGATGGGCGTGATGAATGTCGGCATGTCGATCCTCGGCCTCGGCATCGACGACCAGAAATGGATCAAGGGCCTGGTGCTGCTCTTCGCCGTCTGCCTCGACGTCTACTACAAGAAGAAGCGCTGAGAGAGGCCATATCGATGGCAGTATGCCGGCCTTCGGGCCGGCATTTTGCTGGATAGAGTCTTGAGTGCAATGGCCGATTCTCCTTGGCGATTGCCGCTGCGTGGCCTTAAAACGCTGCCGTTCTCGGGAGTGGTCATGGAGCGAATCGTCAAGGCATTCTTCAATTCGGCGGCGGGTCTTGCCCATGCCGTCCGCTATGAATTGGCGGTGCGCCAGGAGGTCGTCGTCCTTGCCGTCGCGGTGCCGGCGAGCTTCTTCGTCACCGAAAGCTGGTGGAAGCGCCTTGCCCTGATCGGCGTCATCCTGCTCGTGCTGATGGTGGAGTTGCTCAACACCGCCATCGAGGCACTGTCCGACCATGTCACGCCCGACCGCCACCCCCATATCCGTATCGTCAAGGATCTCGGTTCGGCGGCCGTGTTCACGGCGCTGACCCTGGCGGGGCTGACCTGGATTCTCGCGCTGGCCGAAAGGCTGGTGTAAGGATGGCGGATCGTTTTCCATTCGCCGTTGAAGTGACATGAGCACCGATATTCTGCGCATTGCCGTCGCCCAGCTCAAACCGACGCTCGGCGACATCGCCGGCAATCTTGCCAAGGCCCGCGCTGCCAGGGCGAACGCGCGCGATCAGGGTGCCGACCTCGTGCTGTTCACCGAACTGTTCCTTTCCGGCTATCTGCCCGAGGACCTGGTGCTGAAGCCTGCCTATCAGGATGCCTGCCGCGCCGCCCTGGAAGACTTCGCCCGCGATACGGCCGATGGCGGGCCGGCTGCCCTGATCGGTCTGCCCTGGCGTGAGAAGGACAAGCTGCACAACGCGGTGGCGCTGGTGGACAAGGGCGTCATCGCTGCCGTCCGCTTCAAGAACGACCTTCCCAATTACGGCGTGTTCGACGAGAAGCGCGTGTTCCAGCCGGGGCCCTTGCCGGGCCCGATCGCTTTTCGCGGCGTGCGCCTGGGCGTGCCGATCTGCGAGGACATCTGGGGGCATGACGTGGTGGAATGCCTGGCCGAGACCGGTGCCGAAATCCTGCTGGTGCCCAATGGCTCGCCCTATCACCGCGACAAATCGGATATCCGTCTCAACGTCGCGGTGGCGCGCGTCGCCGAATCGGGCCTGCCTCTGCTTTATGCCAACGAGGTCGGCGGCCAGGACGAGGTGATCTTCGACGGCGCCTCCTTCGCCCTCAACGCCGATCATCGCCTGGCAGTGCAATTGCCGGCCTTCCGGGAAGCCGTCGTCACCACCACCTGGCGGCGCGGGGCGCAGGGCTGGACGTGTGAGCCAGGCACGGTCGAACCGGTGGAGGAGGGCGAGCAAGCCGATTACCAGGCCTGCGTCCTGGGGCTGCGCGATTATGTCGACAAGAATGGTTTTCCCGGCGTGGTGCTGGGTTTGTCGGGCGGTGTCGATTCCGCCCTGGTGGCGGCCATGGCTGTGGACGCGCTCGGACCCGAGCGGGTGCATTGCGTGATGTTGCCCTATCGTTTCACCTCCAAGGAATCCCTGAAGGACGCCTTCGAATGCGCCACGGCGCTCGGCGTGCGTTATGACGTCGTGCCGATCGAGGCCCCGGTGAACGGATTGGAGAGCGTGCTCGAGCCGCTGTTCAAGGGCCAACCCCGCGGCATTGCCGAGGAGAACATGCAGAGCCGCACCCGCGGCACCATCCTGATGTCGATCTCCAACAAGTTCGGCGCCATGGTGGTGACCACCGGCAACAAGTCGGAGATGTCGGTCGGCTATTGTACGCTCTATGGCGACATGAATGGCGGTTTCAACCCGATCAAGGACCTTTACAAGACCGAGGTCTATCGCCTGTGCGAACTGCGCAACCGCTGGAAACCGGTGGATGCCAAGGGGCCGGCCGGGGTGGTGATCCCGCAGAACATCCTGACCAAGGCGCCGTCCGCCGAACTGCGCGAGAACCAGAAGGACCAGGATTCGCTGCCGCCCTATGACGTGCTCGATGATATCCTGCGCTGCCTCGTCGAAAGTGAAATGCGGGTCGCCGAGATCGTGGCGCGGGGCCATGACGAGGAAACCGTGCGCAAGGTCGAGCGTCTGCTCTACCTTGCTGAGTACAAGCGCCGCCAGGCCGCTCCCGGTGTGAAGGTGACCGAAAAGAATTTCGGCCGCGACCGCCGTTATCCGATCACCAACCGGTTCCGGGACGGCAACAAGCCCGCCTTCGTGCCCGATGCCGCGCTCTATCGGGTCTCCTCCACCGCGAGCGCGGATGCGGTGGATTTCTGAGCGCTAGAGCAAAGCGCGTTTAGACGGAAACGCTGTTTTGCTCCAGCTCTTTGGTTCGAAGCGTCTTTGCGATTCCTGGTAGTTCCGTCTAATCGCAAAACGCTTTAGGGGCGTCCGCCCGTGCTTCCGCCTCAGCCGTCGCGATGAGCCAGCGCCGGACTGCGTCCGTCGGTTCGGGATGGCGCTGCCGGCGCGGCAGCACGACGTAGAAATCATGGCTACCGGACATTTCGGCAGCCACCGGCTGGATCAGCCTGCCGCTGGCGAGATCGCCGGCGACGAGGAAGCGGCTGGCGAGCGCGATGCCCTGGCCGGCAGCGGCCGCCTCGATCGCCAGTCCCGTCTGATTGAAGCGCATCCGCCGCGGTTGGATGAGCGGCTTCAGCCCCAGCGCCTGTTCGAGAAACTCGGGCCACAGATTATGGGTATCGTGCAGGAGGGTATGGCTCGGGATCTCGGCCGGTTCGATGCCATTCGTCCCGGCCGGCAGCAAGGCAGGGGCGCAGACGGCGATCACCTGCTGCGCAAACAGGCGGTCGACCACCAGCCCCGGCCCGAAGGGCAGCCGCCCCTGCCGCACCGCGATGTCGACGCCGTCGCTTTGGAAATTCGACAGGCTCTCATTGGCCAGAATGCGCAACTCGACGAGCGGGTGCTGGGCTACGAATTGCGGCAGCCTGGGGATCAGCCATTTGGTCGCGAAGCTCGGCGTGACGCTGATCGTCAGCCTGGCAGGCTCGGGGCGCAGTCCCAGCGTCGCTTCGGCGACGAGTTCGAAAGCCCGGCGGATATTGGGCAGATACCCCTGCCCGGCGTGGGTGAGGGCAAGCCCACGAGGCAGGCGTTCGAACAGCTTCACCCCGAGATCGGCCTCCAGCGCTCGGATATGCTGAGCGACGGCGCCCTGGGTCACGTTCAGTTCCTCGGCGGCGAGGCGGAAGTTCAGATGGCGCGCAGCAGCTTCGAAGGCGCGCAGGGCCTTAAGTGGGGGGAGGCGAGGCAAGGCGTCCGGCATGCAGTAGTTTTTCTACAGGGCCAGAACAACTATTCTGGCTCGAATGAAGCTGATTTGTCAGTATATCAGGAAGACAGGCCCTTTGTCGCGGTCTTGCACCGCTTCGGAATATGGAAGGACGAATTCAATGGCAGCAGAAAAAGTAGCGATCATTACCGCCGGCGGCAGCGGCATGGGAGCGGCGGCCGCAAGGCGCCTGGCCAAGGATGGCTATAAGGTCGCCATTCTTTCCTCCTCCGGCAAGGGCGAGGCCATCGCCCAGGAATTGGGCGGTCTCGGTGTCACCGGCTCCAACCAGTCCAACGAGGACCTGCAGCGCCTCACCGATCTGACGCTCGGGCGTTGGGGGCGTGTCGACGTACTGGTCAACAGTGCCGGTCATGGCCCGCGCGCGCCGCTTCTGGAGATCACCGATGAGCAATGGCACACGGGGCTCGACGTCTATCTGATGAACGTTGTCAGGGCGACCCGCCTGGTGGCCCCCGCGATGGTTCGCCAGAAGAGCGGTGCCATCATCAACATCTCGACGGCTTGGGCCTTCGAGCCGACGGCGATGTTCCCGACCTCCGCCGTGTTCCGCGCCGGGCTTGCCGCCTATGCCAAGCTCTTCGCCGATCAGCATGCCGCCGACAATGTGCGCATGAACAACGTGCTGCCGGGCTGGATCGACAGCCTGCCGGCCACCGAGGAACGCCGCGACAGCGTACCGATGGGCCGCTACGGCACCAGCGAGGAGATCGCGGCCACGATCGCCTTTCTCGCCTCGGAGGGCGCCGGCTACATCACCGGCCAGAACATCCGGGTCGATGGCGGGCTGATGCGCTCGCTCTGAGGCCGATCGGAGGCCTTTCGTCCAATGGCGGGAAGGCGGGCAACGCATCCATTTGAGTGAGGGCGCGGCATCTTGTCTGCCCGCGCAACTGGCCTATCCTGTCTGAGGGCACTCTGAGGGATGGATCAGTCATGCTTGGACGAATGCTGTTTGCTGCTGCCGCCCTGGTCGGCTTGCTGACGACCGGGGCGATGGCCGACGACCAGGGGCGATTGGCGCTCGCGCGCCAGGTCGTGCAGGCCATGCACGCCACCGATACTATGCGGCAGGCCCTGCCCCTGATGATGGCGAACATGAAGCCGATGCTGGATCGGCAACCTGGCACGACCGAGAAATTCCGCGACCTGTTCATGGCGCGGTTCCTGGAAAAGGCGAATACCGAACTCGACCAGTTCGCCGATGAAATCGCGCAGATCTATGCCCAGCAATTTTCCGAGGAAGATCTGAAGAATTTGATCGCCTTTTATGAAAGCCCGACCGGAAAGAACCTGGTTTCCAAGCAAGCGATCCTCATCGCCGCATCCAGCGCCGCAGGGCGGCAATGGGGCATGAAGGTCGCCGGCGAAGCGCTGCAACAATATGCCGATGAATTGGCCAAGGCCCAGGCGTCGGACGGGGCCGTTCCATTCCCCGCGAAGCCGGCTGCGCCAGACGCGGGTCCCCCGCCTGTCGTGACTCCCCCGAAGCCTTCTGCCGCTCAGCCGGGGTGATCGGCCCGGCGGCGCCTGATCATGGCTGCGGGAGATATCTTCAGATCGCCCAGCCCGCCTTCAGTCCCTCCAGCACGGCTTCCTCGGCCGTGCGGGGCGTCAGGCAGTCGCCGATGACATGGATCTCGGCGGGCAGGCCCTCCAGCTCGGCTTCCAGGGCATTGACGGCCTCATGGCCGAGCGACGTCACCAGCGTGTCGATGCCGTCGACGATGATCGGCTCGCGGCCGGTGACATGGGCGAGATAGACGGTCTGACCGTCGACGCCGTAGAGATCGGCATAGGGTATGACCTCGATGCCGAGATCGTGCAGCACACCGGCCCAGTGGTCGCGCACATAGGCCTGGATGCGTTGGCCCGGCATGTAGCCGTTGACGGCGAGGCGGACCTTGCAGCCGGCCCGCGCCAGCTTCTCGGCGACGCCCATGCCGATCCAATCGCAGCGCCAGTCCGCCACCAGCACGGAGCTGCCGATATTGGCCTCCTCGCGCAGCACCTGCCAGGCATCGACGACATGCGCGGTCTCGGCGCCGGGCAATTCGGGATGGCGCGGCGTGGCGCCGGTGGCGATGATGACCGCGTCGGGACGCTCGCGCTCGACCAGGGCACGGTCGACCCTGCTGTTCTTCACCACGGTGACGCCGGCGAGTTCGGCCTCGCGGGTAAGATTGGTGACGATGCCGCCGAACTCCATGCGCCGCGGCAGCAATTGCGCCAGCAGAGCCTGGCCGCCGAGCCGGCCCGACGCCTCATAGAGCGTGACGTCATGGCCGCGCGAGGCGGCGATACTGGCGGCCTTCATGCCGGCCGGGCCACCGCCCGCCACCAAGACCTTCTTTACCGTAGCCGCCGGCAACACCTTGCCGTAGCGCAGCTCGCGCCCGGTCTCGGGATGCTGGATGCAGGATATGGGCACGCCGAGCTGGAAATGGCCGATGCAGGCCTGGTTGCAGGCTATGCAGGCGCGGATGTCGTCGAAGCGGCCCTGTTCGGCCTTGGCAGGCATGTCGGGGTCGCAGATCAGCGCGCGCGTCATGCCGACCATGTCGGCCTCACCCTTGGCGATCAGCTGTTCGGCATCCTGGGGCTGGTTGACGCGCCCTGCATAGAAGACCGGGGTTTTCACCCTGCGCTTCACGGCCGCCGCCGATGGTGCGCCATAGGCGCTGGAAAAGGCCATGGCCGGCGCGATGTGCACGGCGCCGCCGAAGCTGGCGGAGGAGCCGACCGTCAGGTTGAAGTAGTCGAAGCTGCCGTCGAGCGTGGTGAGCACCTCTGCCACTTCCTCGGCGGTGAGGCCGTTGAGGTCGCTGTCCTCGGAGGAAAAGCGCAGGCCGACCACGAAATCCGGCCCGGTCCTGGCGCGGATGGCGGCAAGGCTCTCGCGGATGAAGCGCAGCCGGTTTTCGAGCGAACCGCCATAGGCATCCTCGCGTAGATTGACGCGGGGATTGACGAATTGCGAGGGCAGGTAGCCGTGGCTGCCGACGATCTCCACACCGTCGAGCCCGGCCGCTTCGAGCCGGCGTGCGGCCTCGCCATAGCCCTCGACGATCTCGCCGATCATCGCCGCGCTCATGGCCCGCGGCATGACGTGGAAGCGCTGGTTAGGCACGGCGGAGGGCGCGTAGGCGACGGGGGCGGTGCCTTCGGCCGTCTCCATGATCTCGCGGCCGGGATGGAAGAGCTGCCCGAACACCGCGGCCCCCTCGGCATGGCAGACTTCGGCAAGGCGCCGGTAGCCGGGGATGCAGTCGTCGCTGGTCGCCATCAGGAGATGGGAGGTGTAGCGCGCCGTCTCGTGCACGCCGGCGACCTGCAGCACGATCAGCCCGACGCCGCCCTGCGCGCGCGCCTGCTGATAGGCGATCAGCGCGTCATTCGGCACGAAGGCGGTGGGCAGGGTGGTGTCGTGCCCGGTCGACATGATGCGGTTCTTGATGCGCAGATTGCGGATCGTGAACGGCGAATAGAGGTGGGGGAGGGCGGCGGACTGGCTCACGGTGCCTCGCAGGAACTGGACCCGTACTGGGTGCACGGGGGCGATCCTGCAATCAACATGGCCGATTGTCGCGAGGGCGCACCGGTCATCCCGCGCGGGCGCTTTTCTCCTCAGGCGCTCCCGCTTCTGCGGAGCAGCATTGCCTGTTGCGCCGCATGCGGGATGACTGGCCAGCCTCAGAGATTGAAGTCGAAGCGGTAGCTCGCCGAGATGCCGATCAGCAGCTGATCCTTGGAGCCGCGTTCCTTCACCAGGCTCGAACTCGCGGCGGGGCCGGTAAGGCGGCTATATTCGGCAAAGGCGCTGGTGGTGATCTTGTCCGTGGTTTTCCAGGTCACCGCGCCGCCGACGCCGACCGACTTCAACCCACCTCCTGGCGAATAGGGGCTGAGGCCCGAAGCGAGCGATTCCTGCAGGTTCACGCCGTAATAGGCGTCGAAATAGCTGTGCGAGGCCAAGGAGAGGCGGGGACCGCCGGAAAGCCGCCAATCCGGGGCTATGTCATAAAACGCGTCCGCGGCGAGATCGGCGACGAGACCATGATGCGAACGGATGCCGTGCCGCAATTCGGCGCGCAAGCGCAGCCATTCCGTCGGATAGATATCGGCGAAGATGCCGAGTTCGCCACCCCAGCGCACCGGCTTGAGGCCCTTGAGATCGTCGTCGGTGGAGCCGTCACGCTCGAACAAGATTTTGCCGACCGGGCCGATTCGCAGGAAGCCGTTGTCGAGCAGGCCCACGCCCGGATTGTCGTTGCGCGAGGTGAAGGCCGGTCCCTTGCCCTGGCGGGACAGTGAGATGATCGGCGAGGGCAGGAAGCTGAAATCCTTGGCGCCCTCATATTTGGGGCCCATGGCGGCGGTCGCGCCGAGTTCCAGAGACCAGCCGCCGGCGATGTAGTTGTCCCAGAATCCGGTCGGTGTGTAGGAAGAGGACTGGGCCAGTGCCGGCGTCGCCAGAACGGCTAGAACTCCTGCCGCAACGGCAGTCTTCAGGGAGGTACGCAACATCACTCTATTCCCATTTCCGGTCGCGGCAGGAGCGGCCGCGAACTTGGCCGCACAATGCCTTCGAGGTGACAACAAACAATGAATGCTGGCATGAATAATCAACGAATTCCCTAACGTCATGTTTTGGATGCCGAGGGCATCGTCAGTTTCGTGATGCCCATTGTGAAGGCATTCACTGAGTGGCGATGATCAGCCGGAAAAGGAGTCTATGAGCCGGCTGCGATTGATTATCGTGTCCCTTATAAACACGATGGCGATTTTGTGGCCAGCAAAAATGGCACGAGCCTGTTCATAATCTCTCCTTCAAAAGGAAGGGCGCGCGGTATAGGACAGGCCATATTTCCAATTTCGAAAGCCCGTCATGCCGCCCGTCGTTCGCTTTGCGCCATCTCCCACCGGCTATATCCATATCGGCAATATCCGCACCGCTTTGCTGAACTGGTGTGTGACCAAACGCGCGGGCGGGCGCTTCATCCTGCGCTATGACGACACCGACACCGCCCGCTCGCGCCAGGAATATGCCGACGCCATCGCGGTGGATCTCGCCTGGCTCGGCATGGTGCCGGACGTGCAGGCCCGCCAGTCGGAACGCATGGCGCTCTATGATGCCGCGGCCGCCCGCCTGCGCGAGGCCGGCCGGCTCTATCCCTGCTACGAGACCGAGGAGGAGCTGGAGCGCCGGCGCACCTTGCAGAAGGCACGCGGCCTGCCGCCGGTCTATGACCGGGCGGCCCTGCGCCTGACGGCGGAGCAGAAGGCGGCGATGGAGGCCGAGGGCCGCCGGCCGCATTGGCGCTTCCTGCTCAACCACCGCATCGTCGAATGGCAGGACGGCGTGCGGGGGCCCGCACATGTCGACACCGCCTCGCTCTCCGATCCGGTACTGATCCGCGCCGACGGCGGCTATCTCTATACACTGCCCTCCGTGGTCGACGACATCGACCTCGGTGTCACCCACATCATCCGCGGCGAGGATCACGTCACCAACACCGCCGTGCAGATCGAGATCTTCGAGGCGCTGGGCGGCAGCGTGCCGGCTTTCGCTCACCACAACCTGCTCACCACGGTCAGCGGCGAGGGACTGTCCAAGCGCAGCGGCGCGCTGTCGATCGGCTCGCTGCGCGAGGCCGGCTTCGAGCCGATGGCGGTGGCGAGCCTTGCCGTGCTGACCGGTACGGCTGAGGCTGTCAGGCCGATCGCGACTTTGCAGGACCTGGCTGCGCTGGTCGACCTCTCCCGAATCTCGCGGGCGCCGGCGCGGTTCGATCCGGCCGAGATCGAGACCCTCAACGCCAAGCTGCTGCATGAGACGGCCTATGCGGATGTCTCGCAGCGGCTCTCGGCCCTCGGCGTCGGGGGCGGCGAGGCGTTCTGGCTCGCCGTGCGCAGCAATCTCGTCAGGCTCGCGGATGCGAAGACCTGGTGGGATGTGGTGAGGGGACCGGTCGCCAAGGGCGAACAGGATCGGGAATTCCTCCACCGTGCCGCCTCTCTGCTTCCGGCCGAGCCCTGGGACGAGAACACCTGGGGCGCCTGGACACAGGCCGTGAAGGACGCCACCGGCGCCAAGGGCAAGGCCCTGTTCATGCCGCTGCGCCAGGCGCTGACCGGCCTCGACCACGGTCCCGAACTCAAGGCGCTGCTGCCGTTGATCGGCCGCGAGCGGGCGCTGGCGCGACTTGGCGCTTGAAGGAGCTCCGAAGGCCTAGTTCACCAAGGTGTCTCGACCAGTCGAGCGCTGACGGGCTAATTTGCCTGTTTTGGAGGTGAAAATGACAGGTCTTCTGCCCAACACTGCCACCAATCCCCAGCCCGGCACCATCGCAAGGCCGACGATCGTCAGCAATCGGGTGCAGCCACCCGCGCAATGCAGCGACAATCGTGCCAAGCTGGCCAACCTCCGCAATCTCATCGCCGCTGCCGAGCGGGAATATCGCGAGATGACCATCGAGCTGGATCGCTTGGACGATGAAGGCCGGATCTGGCTGGTCGTGGACCTGATCCACAAGACCGCCTTGGCTTCGCTGGATCTGGGGGCGGCGATCATGCAGGTCGCGGGGCTCAAGACAGGCGACGCGGCGCGGGCCCTCGCGGATGGCACCCAGACCGTCAGCGACACCTTCATCGGTACGTCGGGCGTGCTGGACGGATCGGTCTCGGGCAAGGATTTCGCGCGAACCATGGCCCAGCGGGCGCTGACCCATGCCAAGCCTGGCACGGCCGGTCAGGCCATGGCCAAAGGGCAGGCGGATATTGCCCTGGGCTCCTGGTCGAGCATCGACAACATCACGGGTGCGCAGGGGCGTAGCGCCGCCAATTCCCGTGCGGCCGAAGCAGGCGTGGAATTGGCCGCCGGGCTGATCCAGCGTAGCGCCGATACGCTCGATGCGGGCACGGCGGGTGGCAGTCCCGTTGCCAAGAGGGTCGGCGCAGCGGCGCAGATCGCCAAGGCGATGGCCAGCTACAATCGCGAGCTCGAGGGTGCCTTCAACCGTCGGCTGGAGATATCGAGCGGCCTGATGGCGACCAAGGCAACCATGCAGGCCACGCTGCAACGCGCCATGGCTCGTTATCGCAGGGACGCAGCCGAACTGGAGAGGCTGCTCCAGGCCTGCATCTGAGGCCTCTGATGAAGATTGGGGCACGCGATGTCCCAAGCGGCCCATACCGGGCTTGGCGCCATGGTCCTGGCGCCTCTGGCGCATCGTCGGCTTCCATCCCATATGGAGTGCCTATGAGGAGAGCCTGTATGCTGCGTCAATTCTGCCTCGGCCTTGCCGCCCTTGGCCTTGCCTTCATGGCGCCGGTGACGTCCAAGGCCCAGGAGCCCGACCTGATCTTCCGCAAATCGACGGTATGGAAGTTCCTGACTCCGGACGACAAGCTTGCCGTCTACGGCATCGACGATCCCGATGTCGAAGGGGTCGCCTGCCACTTCACCGTGCCGGAGAAGGGCGGTCTGAAGGGCATGTTCGGGGTGGCGGAGGAGGTGTCCGACGTCTCCCTTGCCTGCCGCCAGGTCGGGCCGATCAAGTTCAAGGAAAAATTCGAGCAGGGCGCCCTGGTCTATCGCCAGTCCCGCTCGCTGTTCTTCAAGAAGATGCAGGTGGTGCGCGGCTGCGACGCCAAGCGCAATGTGCTGGTCTATCTGGTCTACACCGACAAGCTGATCGAGGGGTCTCCGAAGAACTCGACCTCCTCGGTGCCGGTGATGCCCTGGGCCGGCGAGCCGCCCCAGAAATGTGCGGATTTCGTCACGGACTGAGGGCGGGACCCGGCAGTACCGTCGCCCGCATCCTCATTCCCGCAAGTGTCCACGCCTCGCGGGTGATCACTTCTCGCAGGTGATCACCACGGCGTGCGGCTGAGCGGCAGCGGCGACCTGCGTCGGCGCGTTGATGGCGCCCGTGATGTCGGTTTCGGTCTGGCGGCGGAAGGCGACGGCCTTGGCATAGCCGTTGGCGACACACCATTCGCTGGCGATCGGCTGGCCGCAGGGAGCGCCGCTTTCCAGGCAGGTATCGACGCCATAGCCATCGTCGGCATTGACGACGAAGGAGGCCACGTTCTGGGCGGAGGCGGGGCTGGCGAAGGCCAGGCAAGCCGCGATGAAGGAGAGGGTACGCAGGTTCATCGAAATCACACATGTGAACGGGGACTGCCCCGTTCGGATAGCGGAGCCTGCCTATCATCGCTGTGCGTTTTTAAACATACGTAAATCTGCGTGTTTAATTTTTGGCGAAACTCTGTTGCCTGGGTGCATCACTCCGGCACCGGAGGAGGGGGCGGGATCTTGCTCCATCATTCGATCGAGCCGCTGGAAGCGGTGTGTCGTCCTTTTCTCGCGCGGCTTGACAACGCTGGCCGCATGGCACATTGCTCCCGCCATGACAAAGACGGCCATCCTTTCGCGGATTATTTGCAGCTAGCAGACACGCTGGCTGGCGCCGTCATTCGCCCAAAATCTTGAGCGCAGGACGCCCCCGGCCAGCCGAGGTGGGGAACTCATGGTTATCAGGCTCTACGATACCCGTACGCGCGCCAAGGTCGATTTCACGCCGATCGATCCCGATCGGGTGCGTATGTATGTCTGCGGCCCGACCGTCTACGACTTTGCCCATATCGGCAATGCCCGGCCGATCATCGTCTTCGACCTACTGTTCCGCCTGCTGCGTCACGTCTATGGCGCGGAACACGTCAGCTATGCGCGCAACATCACCGACGTCGACGACAAGATCAACGAGCGCGCGGCCGAGCGCGGCATCACCATCCGTGAACTGACTAACGGCACGCTCGCCCAGTTCCATCGCGACATCCGGGAGCTCGGCGTGCTGATGCCCGATCAGGTCAACCAGCCGGGACAGCCGCCGCAGATGGTCGAGCCGCGCGCGACCGATCATATCGAGGAGATGAAGGCCATCATCGAGCGCCTGGTGGCGCGCGGTGTCGCCTATGTCGCCGAAGAACATGTGCTGTTCTCCGTGCATGCCATGGAGAAGCTCGCGACAGTACCGCGCTATGGCGCGCTTGCCCGCCGCTCGCTCGACGAGATGCTGGCCGGTGCCCGGGTCGACGTCGCGCCGTATAAACGCGACGCCATGGATTTCGTGCTGTGGAAGCCCTCGCATGGCAATCAGCCCGGCTGGCCGAGCCCCTCGGGAATCGCCACGCCCGGCCGCCCGGGCTGGCATATCGAGTGCTCGGCCATGTCGATGGCCACGCTGCTCACCCCCTATGGCGGCGGCATCGGCTGCGACGACCCGGCCCGCAACGTCTTCGACATCCATGGCGGCGGCATCGATCTCGTCTTCCCGCACCACGAGAACGAGATCGCCCAGAGCTGCTGCGCCTTCGGCACGCCGGTGATGGCCAATATCTGGATGCATAATGGCTTCCTGCAGGTCGAGAGCGAGAAGATGTCGAAGAGCCTCGGCAACTTCATCACCATTCGCGAATTGCTCGGCACCGACCGCTTCGGTGGGCGCGCCTGGCATGGCGACGTGCTGCGGCTCGCCATGCTGCGTACGCACTACCGCCAGCCGATCGATTGGACCCTGCAGGCCTTGAACGAGGCCCAGCAGACCCTGCTGCGCTGGTATGAGGACGCGCCGGCGGGCGGAAGCGTCGATGCCGGCGTGATCGAAGCGCTGTCGGACGATCTCAACACGCCGGCCATGCTGGCGCGCCTGCACCAGATCGCCGATCCGGCCAACCGGGCGGCGACGCTCGCCTTTCTGGGCTTCAGCAACGATGCAGCCGCCCTGAAGGGGGACACCCATGTCAGCGAAGGCCTGAGGCTTGAGGTCGAGGCGCTGCTATCAGCCCGCAAGGTGGCGCGTGCCGAGAAGAACTGGCCGGAGTCGGATCGCATCCGCGACGAGCTCGCCCGGCTGAACATCGCCGTCAAGGACAACAAGGACGGCACCACCAGCTGGGAGGTCAAGCTCTGATGGCCAAGTCGACGTCGAATCCCGCGATGCCCAAACCGGGGCTGCGCCCCTTCCTGCCCGCCGATGCGCCGATTCTGGCCGAGATCTTCCGCGCCAGCATTCACGAATTGACGGGCGAGGACTATTCCGAAAGCCAGCAGGAGGCCTGGGCCGAAGCCGCCGAGGACGAAGAAGCCTGGACCAAGCGGCTGGCCGGCTGCCTGACCATCGTGGCGACGGTCGGCGGCTCGCCGGTCGGCTTCATCGCGCTGAAAGGCAAGGACTTGGTCGATCTGCTCTACGTCCATCCTGCGGTTGCCGGGCAGGGCGTGGCCTCGACGCTCTATGGCGCCATCGAGCAACTCGCCAAGGCCCGCGGCGCCACCCAGCTGACCGTGGATGCCAGCGACACCGCCCGTGACTTTTTCCAAAGGCAGGGTTTCGTGCCCCAGCAGCGCAACACCGTGTCGCGCGGCGACGAATGGCTCGGCAACACCACCATGAAGAAAGCGCTCGCGGCTCCGCCCGATGCGACCCGGCAATGACGCGCGATCGGCTCTATCTCTTCGATACCACCTTGCGTGACGGGGCCCAGACCACGGGCGTCGACTTTTCCCTCGCCGACAAGCAGGCGATCGCCCGCCTGCTCGACGATCTCGGTGTCGACTATGTCGAGGGCGGCTATCCCGGTGCCAATCCGCTCGACACGCAGTTCTTCAGCCAGCCGAACGGCCTCAAGGCGAAGTTCACCGCCTTCGGCATGACCAAGCGGGCGGGGCGCTCGGCTGCCAATGACCCCGGTGTTGCCGGCCTCCTCGATGCGCAGGCGGATGCGATCTGCTTCGTGGCCAAGAGCTGGGATCACCAGGTCCGCATGGCGCTGGGCATCAGCCTGGAAGAGAACCTCGATTCGATCCGCGACAGCGTCGCCACCGCCAAGGAGCGCGGCCGCGAAGTGCTTGTCGACTGCGAGCATTTCTTCGACGGCTACAAGGCCAATCCCGATTATGCGCTCGCCTGCGCCCGCACGGCTTACGAGGCCGGCGCGCGCTGGGTGGTGCTGTGCGATACCAATGGCGGCACCCTGCCGCATGAGGTGGAGCGCATCGTTGGCGAAGTGGTCGAGACGATCCCGGGCAGCCATCTCGGCATCCATGCCCACAATGACACCGAGCAGGCCGTTGCCAATTCGCTGGCGGCTGTCAGGGCGGGCGTGCGCCAGATCCAGGGCACGCTGAACGGGCTCGGCGAGCGCTGCGGCAATGCCAATCTCACCTCGCTGATCCCGACGCTCCTGCTCAAGCCTGCTTATGCCGAGCGCTTCGAGATCGGGGTGGATGCAGCCAGGCTGGAGAATCTCACGCGCATCTCGCGCAAGCTCGACGAGCTGCTCAACCGCATGCCCGACCATCATGCGCCCTATGTCGGCTCCTCGGCCTTCGCCACCAAGGCCGGCATCCATGCCTCGGCGGTGATGAAGGATCCGTCGACCTATGAGCATGTGCCCCCCGAGAGCGTGGGCAACCGGCGCAAATTGCTGGTCTCGGACCAGGCCGGCAAGTCGAATATCCTGGCTGAACTGGAACGCCTGGGCCTGGCCATCGACAAGGACGATCCCCGTCTGTCGCGTCTCCTCGGCGCGCTGAAGGACAAGGAAGCGCAGGGCTATGCCTATGAGGGGGCGGACGCTTCCTTCTTCCTCCTGGCCAAGCGCATCCTCGGCAGCGTGCCCGAGTTCTTCTTCGTCGAGCGCTTCAGCGTCAATGTCGAGCGGCGCTGGAACGAGCGCGGCGAACTCGGCGTGTTCTCCGAGGCGATCGTCAAGGTCAAGGTCGGGGCCGAGGAGCTGATCTCGGCGGCCGAGGGGCATGGCCCGGTGAATGCCCTGGATACGGCGCTGCGCAAGGATCTGGGCAAATACCAGTCGGTCATCGAGGACCTGAAGCTGATCGACTACAAGGTGCGTGTCTTCCAGGGCGGCACCGATGCGGTGACCCGGGTGCTCATCGAATTCCAGGACGCCGGCGGCGACCGCTGGGCCACGGTCGGCGTCTCCGACAACATCATCGACGCCTCGTTCCAGGCGCTGGTGGATTCGATGACCTACAAGCTGCTCAAGGCCGGCGCGGAGGTGTGAAGAGTGAGTGCCGACCTGGAAGTCGACACTCCCTCGTTCAGCGCCGGATCGCCTCGGCGTTGATATCGATGCGCACCACGTCACCGATCAGCGGTATGAAGGCCTTCATGCCGAAATCCGAGCGCCGGATGGTCGTGGTTGCCGTGAAGCCGGCGACCACGCGGTTGTTGCGCAACGGATCTGGCGCGATGCGATTGAAGGTGGTTCGCAGCGTCACTGGCTTGGAGATCCCGAGCAGCGTCAGCTCTCCGCTGAGATCGGCGCTGCGCGGGCCTCGGCGCTTCACCTTCGTGGTCCGGAAGGTGAGTGTCTGATGACGAGCGATGTCGAAGAACTCGCTCGACCTCAGATCTTCGTCGCGTGAAGGTATTCCGGTATCGACGCTCGAGGCTTCGATCGTCGCCTCGACCAGGCTCTGCTCGGGATGCGCCTCATCGAGCGTGAGCACGCCCTTCAACTGGCGGAAACTGCCCGTGACGGTGGAATAGCCGAGATGGTCGATATGGAAGACCGTCTGGGTATGGTCGGGATCGAGATCGTAGAGATCGCCTGCCGAGGCGGCAGAGGAGAGCCCGGCGCTGCAAAGCAGCACCGCGACAGTCACCTGGAAAGACCGCTTCATTGTCTCGCTCATGCCCCCGGCTTGGAAAAACGCGAGGCATGAACACTTGAGGGGGCGGTCCTATTCGATCGCGCCCCCGCTAGAGCAAAGTGCGATTTCTCCGAAACCCACTTTGCTCTCTAATTCCTTGTTTTGACACGTTTTCTTAATCGAAAAGTCTATCAACTTTTCTGGAAAACGCTCAAGGCGGCGTCAGAGCGTCTCTGGAGCGACGTTCATCGCCATTTCTGCTCGAGAAATCTTCTCGATCGCGGCCGTGATCATCGGCACGACCTCTTCGGGCGTGTTGGCCACCAGCACGTCGACGGCGGTCTCGGGCCGGATGAAGCCTTCCTCGCGCATGTGGTCGAGAATGTCGAGGAACCGCGTCCAGAAGCCGTCGATATTGACCAGCACGATCGGCTTCTTGTGCTGGCCGAGCTGGGCCCAGGTGAGCTGCTCGACCAGTTCCTCCAGGGTGCCGACGCCGCCGGGAAGAGCGACGAAGGCGTCGGCCCGCTCGAACATCAGGCGCTTGCGCTCATGCATGTCCTTGGTGACGATGAGTTCCTCGACCTCGGTGAGCATGCGCTCGCGCCGCTGCAGGAAGGTGGGAATGATGCCGGTGACCTGGCCGCCATTCTCGATGACGGCACGAGCGACCGTGCCCATCAAGCCGACATTGCCGCCGCCATAGACGAGGCGGATGCCGCCGGCCGCCATGTCCCGGCCGAGGCGCTCGGCGCCGGCGACATATTCGGGACGGGTGCCATTGCTGGAGCCGCAATAGACGCAAATCGAACGAAGCTTTGTCATGCCCCCGGTTTCGCACTGCGGCAGGGGCGGGGTCAAGTTGCTTTGCCGTGCGTGCCCGCGATGGTACTCAGAGGCGGCTTCGAAGACATGCCCATCTGAAGCAAACTTGGCGAAGCAGGGGGGCAAGGCCCTGGAATCGATCGGACGAGATCCTTGTCGTCTCGGGCGTCACAGGGCCGGCGGAGATCGGGCCGATGTTAAAAAGCAAGGCTTGTCCGGATCGTGGTGAACAGAAGGTCTTGCCAGCGAGGCTCATCGTCAGGTCAGGATCAGGCAGGCCGCCGAGGCGTTGCGCACGATGAGAATGCGCATGGCCTTGGATTTGACGTGCGTTCGCGCCTCCGTTTGGCCGGCTTGCAATGGTAGGGTCGCATAAAGGATGACAAGGCAAAGAGCAGATACGAACAGCGCCGCTCGTTTTATGAAGCCTTCCATCTCTGCCTGGTTCGATGAAGAATATCGTGCATTCTTGGTTTTCATCACAATTCTGCGGCAATGGCGCTGCAGTCCGGTGAGACCGGTGCCTGGCGGAGGTGATACGGTTGCAGGTGAAGTAAACCGGCGCGATACTTTGTTTGTCCGACATCTTGGCGGCGCGGCCTTTCGTCTTGCGGGCAGAGCCGGTAAGTAGAATTAGATGGAACGATGCGCGTTCTTGCATCGGGAGTAGAAGATGGCTGTAGGCTGGAAGAGTCTGGCTGGAATAGTGGGTGCTGCGAGCGTTGTCAGCGTCGGTACGCTATACAGCGTGCTGGTGCGCGAGCCTGCCCGGTCGCCGTCGCCAACGGGCGGCGACAGCAAGCCGGCGGTCACCACCAATCCTCCTGCCGACACGGCACAAAAACCGGCACCGACCGGCGATCAGGCGGCCGACAAGCCGGGATCGAGCGCTTCGCAGGCTTCCAAGACGGCCGGGGGCAATCCCGGGGCGGCCAAGACCGAACCGGCGAAGAGTGCGGAGGCCGGAGCCCAGATGGCCAAGCCCGATCCAGGGAAGCCTGATTCCGGCAAGGCCAATGTGGCCCAATCCGAGGTAGCCAAGACCGAAGCCGCCAAACCCCAGCCGCCCAAGCCCGAGGCGCCGGCGCCGGATGCGGCCAAGGGCCAGATTGCTCCGACCTTCGACATTGCCCGCATCGAACCGGCCGGCGGTGCGGTGATTGCCGGGCGGGCCGCCTCCGGCGCCACGGTGGAATTGCTGCGCAACGGCAATCCCTATGCCCGCGTCGTCGCCGATATCAATGGAACCTGGGCGATCACGCCGCCGGCCCTGCCCAAGGGCCCCTGTGAACTGACCCTGCGCACCACCTCGCCGGACGGGAAGATAACCTTGTCCGAGCAGACCCTCTCCGTTCGCGTTCCCGAAAAGCCGGGCGAAGAGGTGGTGGTCGTGCTCAACACGCCCGACCAGCCTTCCAAGGTGCTGACCGATGCGGCGCAGCCGCCAAGCAAGGCGCCCGAGACGCCGGCAACTCCATCCCCGGCCGGAGAGACGGCATCTGCCGAGGCGGACAAGGCGTCCTCGCGGGCCAATGTCTCGATCCGGACCGTCGAGGCGGATGAGATGGGCCGCTTCTTCGTAACGGGCCGGGCCGAGCCGGGCGCTGCCCTGCGCATCTATCTCAACGACACGCTGGTGACCGGTGTGACGGCTGCCAAAGACGGTACCTTCGGCATGACCATCGAAAAGGGCATGCAGCCGGGCAATTATCGGGTCCGCGTCGACGATGTCGCCGCTGGAAACGGGCAGGTGCTGACACGGGCCGAAGTGCCGTTCGCCATGATCGACAAGGCGCCCGCAGCCTCGGCTCCCGCCGTGGTGGCGGCGATCGCGACCCCGTCGCGTCCGGCGGGCAGCCCTGGCGGCCAACCGGCTGCGACGCCGCCCCAGGGGGCGACCACGCCCTCTGCCGCGGCGTCCGGAGCCGCCACCCCGACGCCGGATAAACCGGCCTCTGGCGAACCGACCCCCGGCGGCAAGCCGCAGCCCGCTGCGGCATCGGCACCGGCCCAGGGAACCTCTCCGGCAACCGCTCCCGGCTCGCCGGCAACGGCAACCACGGAAACCGCGTCGACGCCGGCACAGGCGGAAATCGCGCCGCCGGCGTCCGGTAACGCAACGGCACCCAGGTCCGCCACGACGCCAGCGGCCTCCAATCCCGGGACGCCTGCGACAGCACCGGTGCAGACCAGCGAGGCCAAGCCGGCCCAGCCGTCACCGCCGCCCTCGGTGGCGGTAATCCCAGAGATCCGCACCACGACCATCGTGCAGGGCGACAATCTCTGGCGGATTTCACGCAAGGTCTATGGCCAGGGCATCCGCTATACCTGGATCTACGACGCCAACACCGATCAGATCCGCAATCCCAATCTGATCTATCCGGGGCAGATCTTCGTCATGCCGGAAAAGAAAGCACCTTGAGCCGAGCCGGCCGCGGATCTGGTTCGGGGCCGGGCAAGGCGAGATTTCGGTGCAGGGCGCTTGCGGTCACGGCAATCCGAACTTAACTACGCAACGTCATCGAGAGCAAAGCGCGTTCATGCCCGGGCGCTTTTTGCTCTGACTTTTGTTTCGACGCGTCTTTGCGATTCGAGGCGATTTCGTCAAATCGCAAAACGCTTTGGAAAACTCTTGATGCCGGCGTTCTCCGCTCGCCGGCCGAAAGTCCGTTCATGCCTTCCGCCGACCCTTCCGCCGCTCCCAAGCGCGTCAGCGCCGACCAGGGGGCCTTTCTCCAGACCATGGAGCATTTGTGGCCCTATATGTGGCCACAGGACCGCGCGGACCTGCGCATGCGTGTGATCTGGGCCTTCGTGCTCTTGCTGCTCACCAAGCTCATCACCCTGGTCGTGCCCTATACGCTGAAATGGGCGACCGACGGGCTGGCAGCCATCGGCGGCGGCCGTGAGCTCACCGGCCATACGCTGGCGGTGATGCTGGCTGCCGTGCCGCTCACCATGCTGGTGGCCTATGGCGTCGCGCGGATCCTGATGACCGCGATCTCGCAGTGGAAGGATGGGCTGTTCGCCGCCGTGTTCATGTATGCGGTGCGGCGGCTGGCGATCGAGACCTTCGAGCACATTCACAATCTCAGCCTGCGCTATCATCTCGAGCGTAAGACGGGCGGCCTTTCGCGCGTGATCGACCGCGGGCGCACCGGCATCGAGAACATCGTCCGTTTCGCCACCATCAACATTCTGCCGACCATCGTGGAGCTGGCCCTCTACCTGGTCATGCTGGTGCTGCAGTTCGACTGGCGCTACGCGCTGATCGTGCTGGTCACCACGGCTGTCTATGTCTGGTTCACCATCAAGGCGACCGAGTGGCGCATCTCGATCCGCCGCGAGATGAACGATTCCGACACCGACGCCAACCAGAAGGCGATCGACAGCCTGCTCAACTACGAGACAGTCAAATATTTCTCCAATGAGGAGCGCGAACTCGCCCGCTACGACAGGGCGATGGCGTCCTACGAGCAGTCGGCGATCCGGACCTATATCACCCTGACCTGGCTCAATATCGGCCAGGGCGTCATCTTCATGGCAGGCATGCTGGCTTCACTGCTGCTGGCGGGCCTGGGCGTCTATCACGGCGTCAACACCGTCGGCGATATCGCCTTGCTCAACGTGATGTGGCTGCAGCTCGCCACGCCCTTGAACTTCCTCGGCTTTGCCTATCGCGAGATCAAGCAGGGCATCACCGATATCGAGACCATGTTCGAACTGCTCGACAAGGATGCCGAGGTGAAGGACCGGGCGGGCGCCCAGCCGCTCGAGGTGCGCGAGGGCCGCGTGACCTTCGAGAATGTGGTGTTCAGTTACGACCCGGACCGGCCGATTCTGCAGGGACTTTCCTTCGACGTGCCGGCGGGCCGCACGGTAGCGATCGTCGGGCCCTCCGGCGCCGGCAAATCGACCATCTCGCGCCTGCTGTTCCGCTTCTACGACGTCAATGGCGGGCGCGTGCTGATCGATGGCCAGGACGTGCGCGAGGTCACCCAGAAATCGCTGCGCGCCGCCATTGGCATGGTGCCGCAGGATACCGTGCTGTTCAACGACACCATCCGCTATAACATCCGCTATGGCCGCTGGGACGCGACCGATGCCGAAGTGGAGGAGGCAGCGCGGCTTGCCCAGATCGATACTTTCATCCGGCGCATGCCCAAGGGCTATGAAACGGAAGTCGGTGAACGCGGTCTGAAATTGTCGGGCGGCGAGAAGCAGCGCGTCGCCATCGCGCGCACCATCCTGAAGGGACCGCCGGTGCTGGTGCTGGACGAGGCGACCTCGGCCCTCGACAGCTACACCGAAATGGAGATCCAGGCCGCGCTCGAGCGCATTTCGGAGAACCGCACCACGCTGGTGATCGCCCATCGTCTCTCGACGGTGGTGAACGCCGACGAGATCATCGTGCTCGACAAGGGCGTGATCGTCGAGCGCGGCAATCATGAGGAATTGCTGGCTCAGGGCGGGGTCTATGCCGGCATGTGGAACCGCCAGCGCGAGGCCGACGAAGCGCGCGAGAAGCTCCAGCGTACCCAGGACGATGCCTCGCCGGCCGCCGATTATCGTGACGCGTTGGCGGGGTGAATTGTCGTGCCGAGCGTAGCGCAACGCGCGGTGTTGCGCTGCGGAAATGAGACATCGGATATCATGGCGAGATCGACAAAACGGTAGGGCTCGGTATCGCCCCAGTTCAGCCCCGGTTCATCTTGTACGCTGCTTACTCGCCCGGGCTGGGTGCTCGGGGCGTATCGCCCTTCGTCTTGCGTTACAGGAAGCTCTTCATGTCGACCCGACGCCGTTTTCTCGCTGGAGCTGCCGCCGCCGGCGCCACCATGCTTGCCGCTCCCGCTCTGTCGCAGAACCTGATCGAATGGCGGATGGTGACGGCATGGCCGAAGGGCCTGCCGGGAGCGGGCACCGGGGCGCAACGCCTTGCCGACCGGATCGGCGTACTCACTCAAGGCCAGCTCACCATCAAGCTCTATGCGGCCGGCGAACTGGTGCCGGGGGACCAGAACATGGCGGCGGTGATGTCGGGCGAGGCGGAGATGTCGCATGACATGTCGGCCTATTATCTTTCCAAGTCACCCGCCTTCGCCTTCTTTTCCGCCATTCCCTTCGGCCTGATCGCCCAGGAATTCGATGCCTGGCTCTATGCCGGCGGGGGCCGGGCGCTATGGGACGAGTTGGGCGGGCAGTTCGGCATCAAGGCCTTTGCGGCCGGCAACACCGGTGCGCGCCTCGGCGGCTGGTTCCGGCGGGAGATCAACGCGGTCTCCGATCTCAGGGGCTTGCGCTTCCGCATCGGCGGCCTGGCCGGCCAGGCTCTCGCCAAGCTCGGCGTTCAGCAGATGCTGATGCCCGGTTCCCAGATCCTGCCCAAACTCCAGGCCGAGGAACTGGATGCGGCCGAGTTCATGGGGCCGGTCAACGATCTCAGCTTCGGTTTCCAGAATGCCGCCAGGTTCTGCTATTGGCCCGGGTTCCAGGAGCCCTGTGCGGCGCTGCAGCTCCAGGTCAACCGCGCCAAATTCGACGAATTGCCGGCAACGCACAAAGTGGCGATCGAGGTCGCCTGCGCCGAGGAAAATGCGCGCTCTCTGGCCGAATATGGCGCGCGCGCGCCGGCGGCAATCGCCCAGGCGGTGACGCAGCAGGGCGTCGTTCTCAAGCAATTCCCCGACGAGGTGTTTCAGGCCTTCGGCACGGCCAGTGGCCAGGTGCTGAACGAGATCATCGAAAATGGCGACGAGTTCACGCGCCGCCTCGCGGCCTCCTATTTCGGCTTCCGCCAGCAGACCCTGTTGTGGACGCGTATTGGCGACCAGGGATACGCAAATATGCGCTTGCTGGCCTACGACTATCCCAAAGGGAGCTGACCCCTTTCCTTGTCCGATCTTGGGGGAAGGGGCTTGCATCCCGGCCAATTCCCGCCCGCGTTTTGGAGCGAAGCGCCGAATTGGAGAGAGGCGTGCCTTACAGCGATAGTTTTTACCATTTGTATACGATTGGTATGACGTAAAGTTATTATCTTGCCGATTGTCAGCATGCCTTCGAAGTTTTTGCTGGAAGTTCTGTAGAAAAATATCTCCCAATTACCTTTGAATGCAAATATGCGCCGCGCAGTGAAAATTCACTGCCCAAGTATATGAGGAATGTTCAAACTTTGTAGCGTGACCTAACGGATAAGTTTAGTTGCGCGATATGATTGATTGTGCGGTTAACTGTTTATTCATGATGATATACGGTGGTGGGTTGATCGGAAGAGGTCATTTGGCGTAAGGTTCACCTCCGGGGCGGCGCCCTCGTATCGGGGTTTGGTGGGGGCGCTGGTCTATGGCGTGGGGCGATCGACAAGCGATGAGGGGGCTCAGCAGGCTCGAAAGCCTGATGCCGGCGCGCCAGCGTCTGGCCAAGGGGCTGGCCCTGTCGGTGGCCGTCGCGGCGCTCATTGCCGGGGCGAAGCCCCAGCCCGCCGAGGCATTCAAGCTCTTCGGCTACAATTTCTTCGGATCGGACGAGAAGCCGGTTTCGCCTGACGCCCAGACCTACAAGATCGAGGTGGTGATCGCGGGCGGGGACAAGGATATCAAGTCCGCGGTCGAGGGAGCATCTTCCCTCTATAGCGGCAAGGACGAGACGCCGCCGCCGAGCACGCCCGCCTTCCTCTCCAAGGCGCGTACCGAATATGATCGCATTCTCGGCACGCTCTATGCGAATGCACGCTACGGCGCCTCGATCTCGATCCTGGTCAACGGGCGCAGGCTCGAGGACATTCCCGTCGACGCCACCTTGCCGCATCCGGTCCCGGTGGTGATCAACGTCAACCCCGGTCCCGTCTTCACCTTCGGCCGGATCAGGATGGAGAACAGGGCGCCGCACAGCCCGATCGACGACATTCCCAAGACCAAGACGCCCGAGCGTCTCGGCCTCGAGCCCGGCCATCAGGCCAATTCGGACATCGTCCTGTCGGCGGAGCAGGCGATGATCGATGCCTGGCGGCGTCAGGGCTACCCCAAGGCCAAGGCCCTGCCGCGCGTGATCACCGCCGACCACGTCAACCACAAGCTCGATGTCACGCTGGCGGTCGAGCCGGGCCGTCTGGCCCATTATGGACGCATGACCGTCGATGGCACCAAGGATATGAATCCGGCCTTCGTCGCGCGCCAGACCGGGCTTCGGCCCGGCGATCAATACGATCCGGCCGAGATCGAACTGGCCAAGCGCCGGCTGCAACGCCTGCAGGTGTTCTCCACCACCAGCATCGTGGAGGGCGATGCCATCGCGGCCGACAGCACGATGCCGCTGATGGTCACCGTCTCGGAACGCCCGCTGCACGTCTTCGGGGCCGGTGCGGAATATTCCACGACCGACGGCATCGGCCTCAACGGCTATTGGGAGCACCGCAATTTGTTCGGGGAGGCCGAGCGCCTGCGCTTCGATGCCACCGTGGCGGGAATCGATTCGACCGATCCGACCAAATTCACCTATTCCGGCGGCGTGACCTTCGTGAAGCCGGGGATCTTCGACCCCTTCACGGATCTCACGGCGCAGTTGCTGGCCAAGCGCGAGGTCTATGATCCCTATTCGCAGAACACCTTCCGTGCGCGGGTCGGGCTCGCCCATGAGTTTTCCGAGCAGTTGACCGGCAAGATCGCGGTGAACGGGGAGTATGACCAGGTCGAGGACTTCTACGGCAAGCGCAATCTCCTGCTGTTCAGTCTTCCCGGCGAACTTGCCTACGACACCACCGACGACAAGCTCGAGCCGACGCGCGGCTATCGCCTGAAGGGCGCGCTCGAACCGTTCTATGAAGCCAAGTTCGGCAATTTCGGTGCGGTGACCCGTATCGACGGCTCAGCCTATTTCTCCTTCGATGCAATGGGGCGCTATGTGCTGGCCGGCCGGGTTGCGGTCGGCTCTGTCGTCGGGGCGCCCGCCGACGAATTGCCCGGCGATCGCATGTTCTATGCGGGCGGCGGCGGCTCGGTACGCGGCTATGATTTCCGCAGCCTCGGCCCCAAGCTCGACAATGGGTTCGTCGTGGGCGGCCGCTCCCTGTTGGAGGGCTCGCTCGAAATGCGCATCAAGGTGACCGACAGCATCGGCATCGTTCCCTTCGTCGATGCCGGCAGCGCCTTCTCCAGCGCCTATCCATCCTTCGACGAGGACATTAAAATCGGCGCCGGCATCGGCCTGCGCTATTATACCAGCCTCGGGGCGATCCGCGTCGATATTGCCAGGGGTCTCACGCCCGTGAAGGGCTTCGTCATCGAGGATGGCAAGGTCAAGAAGAAGAACACGCCGCCTTTCGCCCTTTATATCGGACTGGGGGAGAGCTTCTGATGCGGCGCCGGATCATTCTCTTCACGGCTGTCGCGATCGTGGCCGTGCCGCTCGGCCTGAGGGCGCTGGCGCCGGCACGGGCCGATGATGCCAGCGACAAGTCCTGGTTCATCACCTATGTCGAGGACACCATCTCGACGCCCGACCAGAAGATCTCTCTCGGGCAGATCGATGGCGCCCTGTCATCGGATGTGAGGATCTCGTCCATCACCATCGCCGACCGTCAAGGCGTGTGGCTGACCATCAAGGACGCGCATCTGGTCTGGAGCCGGCTCGCTCTGATGAGCAAGAAGCTCGATGTCGACCTCCTGGAAGCCGGATCGATCGAGATCACCCGCAAGCCCAATCCGCCCCAGGGCGTGCAGCCGGCGGCGAGCGAGGGCGGCTTCTCCCTGCCCGAACTGCCGGTCTCGGTGAAGCTCGGCAAGCTTGCCGTGCCCGTCGTCAAGCTCTCGGCTGCCCTGGCCGGCGAGGATACGGTATTCGATGTCGGCGGCAATGCTCTGCTGGCTGATGGCAAGCTGCATTCGGAATTGCTGATCAAGCGCACGCAGCCGGCCGGCGGCGATCTGACGTTCACCGCCGATTTCGACAATGCCACCAAGCAATTGGGCCTCAATCTTTCGCTGCAGGAACCACATGGCGGCTTCCTGAGCAGCATGCTGAAGGTGCCCGGCCAGCCGCCGCTCGGTTTCACGATCGTGGGTTCCGGGCCGCTCGACAACTTCGCCGCCGACATCGCCCTCTCGGCCGACGGCAACAAGCTGTTCGGCGGCAAGGCAACGCTTGCCCAGGGCGCGAACGGGGTCACCTTCAAGGCCGATCTCGGGGGCAATCTGGAACGGCTCGTCGATCCGGCCTATGCCGATTTCGTCCGCGGCCAGTCTGCCCTTTCGATCGAAGGCGGCCAGGCCGCGGGCGGTGGCTATGAGCTCAAGCATGCCACCGTCAAATCCGGCGTGCTCGACCTCGCCTTGTCGGGTGCGCTTTCCCCCGACGCCTTTCCAACCAGGCTCAAGCTGGACGGCAAATTCGGCGCCGAGGATGGCCACGACATCCTGCTGCCGGGCGGCAATGCCCGCATCAAGGGGATGACCCTGGCGGCCCAATTCGGCGATGGCGGCTGGACCGCGAATTTCGATCTGCAGAAGCTGGCCGCCGGGACGGTAGCCGCCGAGAGCGCCACCATCAAGGCCGGCGGTGACGCCCAGAACCTGGCCGATCCGCAAAAACGCAGCCTCACCTTCAAGGTGGACGGGCGAGGCGACAAGCTCAGTTCGTCCGATGCAGGCCTTGCCAAGGCGCTCGGCAGCAGTCTCGGCCTCACCGCGGCCGGCAGGTGGCAGGCGGGGCAGCCGGTGGTGGTCGACGGCGTGCGCCTGGCGGCGAATGCTTTCCAGGCCGGCTTCACGGGCGTCGTCGGCAGCAAGATGAGCGGCATCTACTCGCTGGCCACGCCCGACATCTCGGTATTCTCCGGCCTGGCAGGGCGCGAATTGCGCGGCAAGGCCGACCTCACCGCCAAGGGGGACGTCGCTCTGGCCGGTGGCGGTCTCGCGCTTACCTTCGAGGGCAAGGCCAGCGACATCGTGCTTGGCGATCCGCGCCTCGATGCCGTGCTTAAGGGAGCGACCGATCTGAGGGGCGGCGTCCGGCGCGATACCGCAGGCCTGCACTTCGACCAGGTCACCCTCGGCAACCCGCAGTTCAACGCCTCGGCCGATGGCCTCTATGGCGCGAAGGCGATGGATTTCAAGGCGGCGGCCAGCCTCTCCGACATCAAGCTGGTGACGGACCGTGCTTCCGGTGCGGTGGAGGTGACTGCGAGCCTGAAGGGAAGTGCCGAGAAGCCGGACGTCGTCGCCGACCTCACGGCGCCCAGGCTCATGCTTCAGGGCAAGCCGTTCACCGACGGCAAGGCCAATTTCACCGGCAGCGTCGCCGGACCGGCCGTCAATGGCGTTTTCTCGCTCGCCGGCCAGCTCGACCGTATGCCCGTGAAGGCGCGGGCGACGATCGCCACGCTGCCGGACGGAACGCACCAGATCAACGGCCTGAATGTCGGCGCCGGCGCAGCCCAGCTCGCGGGCGATCTGGCCGTGGCCCCGAGCGGGCGCGCGAGCGGCCGGCTCAATGCCGCGATCCCGGACATGGCGGCGATCGCGCCGCTCCTGCTCGTCAAGGCATCGGGTTCGCTCACCGCCGATATCGGCCTCTCGGTCGACGGCACCAAGCAGAATGCCGCGATCAAGGCGCAAGCGAAGGCGCTCAAGGTCGAAGCCAACAGCATCGGCTCCGCCACGATCGATCTGACCGGTCGGGATCTCACCGGCGTACCTGCACTCGAGGGCACGCTCAACGCGGCCAATGTCCAGGCCGGTTCCTTCATCCTCAGCCAGTTGCAGGCTACCGCCAAGTCGGAAGGCGAGAACGCCACCGCGTTCCAGCTGCAAGGCACCATGCCGAAGGGCAAGCTCGCGCTTGCGGGCGCGGTGAAGCCGGCCGGCGACGGGCTCGATGCCCGGCTCGACAAGCTCGACGTCTCGCAGCAGGGCATCTCCGCTTCCTTGCAGTCGCCCGTCACCATCGCTAGCCGCAAGAGCGGGGTCACCATACCCAAGGCCGTGCTCAGGATCGGGCAAGGCGGTGTCGTGTCCGTCGACGGCAAGGTCGGCGAGACCCTGGCGATGAATATCGTCGTCGGCCAATTGCCGCTGTCGCTCGCCAATATCGCTTCGCCCGGTCTCGGCGCCACGGGCACGCTGTCGGCCAATGTGAAGCTTTCCGGCAAGCCTGCCGATCCGGCGGCGGAGTTCGACGTGAAGGGCAGCGGCCTCAGCGTCGCCGCCGCCAAGGGATTCGGCATCCCGGCCCTGCAGCTCGCCGCCAATGGCCGGTACGCAGGCAAGGCCGTCACCATCGGCAATGCCAGCCTGACGGGAGCGGGGGGGCTGTCGGTCACCGCGCGCGGCCATGTGCCCTTGCAGGGATCGGGCCTTTCCGTCGACGTGCAGGCCTCGGCGCCGCTCGCTCTGGCCAATGGTGCCCTGCGCGACCGCGGCGGGCGCGCCACCGGTACGCTCACCCTCAATGCCAAGGCGGGCGGATCGATCTCGGCTCCGGCCGTGTCCGGCCAGGCGGTGATCGCCGGCGGCACGGTGACCGATCCCGAGACCGGCATGAAGCTGACGGGGATCGGCAGCACCATCCGCTTCGACCGCGACCGGGCGACCATCGCCCAGTTCACCGCGACGACCCAGGGGGGCGGCACGATCGGCGTCAGCGGTTCGGTCGGCTTGAAGCCCGATTTCGCCGCCGACCTGAAGATCACGGCCCGCAACGCCAAGCTCACCGACGGCAATCTGGCGACGGCGATCGTCTCCAGCGACATCACGGTGCGAGGCCCCTTGATGGCGAGACCGGTCATCGGTGGCCGCATCGACATTCAGCGTGCCGAGATCACCATTCCCGAGCGCTTTGCCGCCAATGCGGCCATGCTCGGCGTCAGGCATCTCAAGCCGCCGCGTGAGGTGACCCAGACCCTGGCGAAGGCGAAGGAAACCGCGGCAGCCGGCAAGCCCAGGAAGGGCAAGGCCGCTTCCGGTCCCAATGTGGTGCTCGACCTGACCATCGATGCGCCCGCCCGCATCTTCGTGCGCGGCCGCGGCATCGATGCCGAACTCGGCGGGCAGATGGCGCTGAAGGGTTCGGTCGCTGCCATATCGCCGGTGGGTTTTCTGGAGATGCGCCGCGGTTCGCTCGACGTCATCGGCCAGCACATCGTGTTCGATAGTGGTAAGGTGACCCTGGTCGGCGATCTCGATCCCAATATCGATTTCGTCGCCTCCACCCGCAGCAGCGCGATCACGGTGACGGTGCGGGTGACGGGGCGCGCCTCCGATCCGCAGATCGTGCTCTCCTCGGTGCCCCAGCTGCCGCAGGACGAGGTGATGGCCCGCTTCCTGTTCGGCCGCAGCATCCAGGACCTCTCGCCCCTGCAGCTTGCCCAGCTCGCCACCGCCGTGGCCCAGCTCGCCGGCGGCCCCTCCGGTCCCGGCCTGCTCGACAGCATCCGCAAGTCGACCGGCCTCGACAATCTCGGCGTGGTCACCGATTCGAGCGGCAATGCGGCCGTGCAGGCCGGCACCTATATCGGCGACAAGATCTATCTGGGCGTGACCTCGGGCGTGGGCGGCCAGACCGACGCTACCATCAATCTCGATGTCACCAGGAACCTCAAGCTGCGCGGCCAGGCCGGTACCGAAGGCTCAAAGGGCGGCATCTACTACGAACGCGAATATTGAGGCGGAATTTCCGCTTTTCCAATCATGCGGTTGGAGTGTTTCCGTCCCCGCCGGCGCGCGACACTGCGGCGAGCAGCATACAAAGGTATGATTGTTGGGGAGTGGGCAAGATCCTATGATCGCGGCGCTTCTTTGGAAATGGAAGCTGGAGGCCCGGGTCTTTAATCAGACAGCCCCCCAGCCCTAAGCCGGGCCTCCCATTTTCCCAGCCTTTCGGCCCTCCATCATATAGGGGCAAGCGCTTCTCAGCTCTTCGAACTGAGAGATCTGGTCTCTTGCAACGCTGATCGACAAGTCGATCGACCTTCCGAAAAGGCGTCAGCGGCCGCCTGCAACGCGCAGGATCGAGGCGGTGACATAGCTCGCAGCGTCCGACAACAGATAGAGCGTCGCATCGGCGATCTCTTCGGCGGTGCCGATGCGCTGCATCGGAATGCTCGGCCTGATGCGTTCCACACGCCCGGCGTCGCCCGTGCTGCGGGCATGGATCTCAGTGTCGACCATGCCGGGCTGGATGGCGTTGACGCGAACGCCCTCGGTGGCGAGCTCCCGGGCAAGACCATAGGTCAGCCCGTCGATCGCCGCCTTGGATGCGGCGTACCAGACATATTCGCCCGGCGAGCCCAAGGTGGCCGCGGCGGACGACATGTTGACGATGGCCCCGCCCAGGCCGCCCAGCCGGGTCGAAAGCCGCCTGGCCGCCTCACGCGCCACCAGGATGGCGCCGGTGACGTTGACGTCGATCGTCTCGCGGATGATGGCCGGGTCGGTATCGGCGAGCCGCCCGGATTTGCCGGTGATGCCGGCATTGTTGACCAGATGGGTCAGCCTGCCGAAATCGTCGACCGCCGCGAACAGGGCCGCGATGTCGTCTTCCCTGGCCATGTCCCCGGCACGGGCCAGCACGCGTGCCCCGGCAAGGCGGGCGGCCTGCGCCACGGCTTCGGCCGCGGCATGGTCGCTGCGATAGTTGATGACGAGGTCGTAGCCGGCTTGGGCAGCCTTGAGCGAAATGGCGGCACCGATGCCGCGGCTTCCGCCGGTGACGAGAAGGAGAGGGCGCTGCGACATGGAAAACTCCCGCCTGTGATCGGCCTTGGCTGGCTGAAGGGATGGATGTGATTTGATCGGTCAGAGAGCTGAGACGTCTCCCCGTTCGATGGGTACGGCCTCGCGGATCACCCATTCCGCAATTCCCTCGATATCGTCGAGCTCGAAGCGCGGCATCGGGAAGGGGCCGGGTGCGTCCGTGGCGATAGCGCGAATATAGGGATCGCCGGGATAGATGTAATCCTTGTCGGTCGCCGTGCGATGCACCTCGATCTTGGGATGCGGATCGCTCTTGAAGCCTTCGACGATCACGAGGTCGACCGGCGACAATCGCCGGAGGAGCTCGGCGAGGGGAGGCTCGGGAGCACCGCGTAGTTCATGCATCAGGGCGAAACGATGGGCGGAGGCGACCAGCACTTCCTGGGCGCCCGATTCACGATGAATGTAGGAATCCTTGCCCGGCTTGTCGACATCGAAGGCGTGGTGGGCGTGCTTGATGGTCGACACCGTCAGCCCGCGCTGGAGCAGGGCCGGAATCAGGGCGGCAATCAGGGTCGTCTTGCCGGCGCCGCTCCAGCCCGACAGCCCCATCAGCCGCATCATGGCGCCGGCCCCTTGCGAATATGGTGCGCCGTGAAGCCCTGCTCCTCACTGCGCCCTTCATAGATGTCGCCGGTTTCACGCGCCAGATTGGGCAAGTCGATCGCAGCCATCGGATCGGTGCATTCGAGGACGAGGCGTTCGCCGGGCGCCAGGCGCGCCAGCTCCTTCTGCGCCCGCAGCACGGGCAGCGGGCATTTGAGGCCGCGCAGATCGATGCGCAGGGCCGGATCGGTCGCCGAGGGCGAGGTCGGATGAGCGGACATATCTCCGCTCTAGCGAGCCGGAGGCTGGCATACAACCATTCTGCGTCGTCGCGACGCATTCTCCCCCTTCACCTCCGCAGAAATCAGGATACGTCGCTTGGGAGCTTGCTCCAAACGGTGTCGGCGTGGAACATCCCCGGGGCGGCGGTCCGGTGATCCTCGACCGTCATCGATCGTGGCAAGGCGAGGCAGCGTCGTTGAACCAGGACATGCAGAAGACAGAGAGCGCCGTCATGGGTGTGATTCTCGCCGGCGGCCTGTCGCGCCGCATGGGAGGTGGCGACAAGGGGCTGTCCTTTCTGGACGGGCGGACGATCCTCGAGCGCATCGCCGCGCGCCTGCGCCCGCAAGTGGCGGCTCTGTTTCTCAATGCCAATGGCGACGCCCGGCGCTTCAAAGCGCTGGGCCTTTCCATCCTGCCGGATGGCGTGCCGGATTTCCCGGGGCCGCTGGCCGGTGTGCTCGCCGGTCTCGATCATGCCGCGCAGGCGGGTTTCGACGAGGTGGCCGTGGTGCCTTGCGACGCGCCCTTCCTGCCGGCAGACCTCGTCACCAGACTGCGGGCCGGCACGCAGGCGGGGAGGGGCGCCGTGGCCGTTTCCGCCGGCCGGCGCCATCCGACCGCGGCGCTCTGGCCGGTTCATCTGCGCACCGCCCTGCGTAAGGCCCTGGTCGAGGAGGATCAGCGCCGGGTCGAAACCTTCCTTCGCCGGCACGATTTCGCCGAGGTGGTTTGGCCGGCCGAGCCCTTCGACCCCTTTGCCAATGTCAACGATCCCGGCGGCATGGCGGAGGCGGAGGCCCTGCTCGCGCATTTTCCGGCTGCCTGACCATCCGACCAGCCCGAAGGCATACCAATGCCCCCATCTGGCCTTAATTCCGCGCCGATGATAGAAGCGCGGCAATTGCCAGTGCGTCTTGCGATTTGACGGCCTTCCGGAAAGCGCAAAGACGCATCGAAATCCGTAGGATACCAAACATTTGCAGAGCTTCCGGCAATGCCCATGAAAGGGGTTCGCCGGAAACTCCGCCCCAGGAGTTGCCGCCATTTCCACTGAGGCTCAGAACGCTGTCCGCGCCATGCCGTTGCTGCGGCGCCTGTTCTCCGACGAAGGAAGCAAGCATACCCGCGCCTATGGCGTGGCGATCGCTGCCGGAGCTATCGAAGCATCGATGGGAGGGCTGGTGGCCTGGTTGATCGGCCCCGTCATCCGCGCCATGTGGGACAAGCAGAGCATGGGGCAGATCGCAGGCTTTGCCCTGATGGTCGTCGTGGTCTTCCTGGTCCGTGGCGCGGCTGCCTATACCAAGGACACAGTGCTCGCCCGCATCGGCAACTCCATCATCGCCAGCGTGCAGCAGCGGCTGTTCGATCATGTCGTCAAGCAGGATATGGCCTACTTTACCGCGCGGCATTCCACCGAAATGGTGGCCTCGAATACTTTCGTGGCCAATTCCTCGCGTATCGCCTCCAATCTTCTGGTCACCTCGATTTCCAACGTGCTCCAGGTCGGAGCGCTGATCGCCGTGATGATCATGCGCGATCCGTTGCTGGCCCTGTCCGCCCTCGTGGTGATGCCGCCCGCCGTGCTCGGCATCCGCTATATCACCAAGCGAATCCGGCGTGTGGTGAAGCGGCAATATCAGAGCACCGCGCAGATCACCGGCATCATCCAGGAAACCTCGCAGGGGATCCGGGTGGTCAAGTCCTTCGGCATGGAGCAGGCCATGCGGGCCCGCATGGCAGCCGGGGTGGCCGAAGCCCAGGCTGCGGCCAACAAGATGGCGGGTCTCGGCAATCGCTCGGGCCCGATCATGGAGACCATGGCCGGCTTTGCCGTTGCGGCGGTCATCGTCTATGGCGGCTGGCGTATCACCGCCGGCCAGCTCACCGTCGACGAGCTGATCTCGTTCCTGTTCGCCTTCCTCACGGCCTATGCGCCGTCCAAGGCGCTTGCCCGCGTCAATGTCGACCTGAATGCCGCCGTCGCCGGCGTGAGCATGTTTTACGACATCATCGATCAGCCGGCGCGGGAGGGGGCGGGCGAGAGCAAGAAGCCCTCTTTCGTCAACAAGGGTGGCCATATCGTCTTCGATCACGTGAGCTTCGGCTACAAGCAGGACGAGCCTGTGCTCAACGATCTGTCCCTGGTCGCCGAAGCCGGCAAGACGACCGCTCTGGTCGGTCCCTCCGGCGGGGGCAAGTCGACCGTTCTCAACCTGATCCTGCGTTTCTATGAACCGGGAGCGGGCACGATCCGCATCGACGAGCAGGATATCGCGTCGGTATCCGTGGCCAGCCTGCGCAGCGCCATGGCCTATGTCGGCCAGGACGTATTCCTGTTTGCCGGCACCATCCGGGAGAATATCGCCTTCGGGCGGCCGGGCGCCTCGCAGGAGGCGATCGAGGCGGCGGCCAAAGCCGCCCATGCCCATGACTTCATCGTGGATTTCGACCGGGAATACGACACCGAAGTCGGCGAGCGCGGCCTGCAGCTTTCCGGCGGCCAGCGTGCCCGCATCGCGATCGCACGCGCCATCCTGCGCGATGCCTCGATCATCCTCCTGGACGAGGCCACCGCCGCGCTCGACTCGCAATCCGAGCAGGCCGTCCAGAATGCTCTCGACGATCTGTGCGCCGGGCGCACCGTCGTGGTGATCGCCCACCGGCTGCAGACCATCCAGGAAGCCGACAAGATCTGCGTGATCGATGCCGGCCGGCTGGTCGAAGAGGGCAGCCATGAGGAACTGCTCGCCAGGGCAGGGCGCTATGCCGCCCTCCATGCCGTGCAGTTCCGCGACGAGCCCCAGCTCCTGCCTATCTGAAAAGGTTTTGTTCCGTGAAATCCGTTGCTCTCTTCGATCTCGACGGCACTTTGGTCGATGCCGATCATCTGCATTACGAGGCCTGGCGCGAGATGGTGGCGCCGCACGGGATCGAGCTTTCCCTCGACACTTATGTCTCCGAGATCATGGGCCAGCCAAACAGCCTGCTCGCCAGGAACTTCCTGAAGGATCTCGACGAGGATGTCGCCCTCAAGCTCGTCGATGAAAAGGAGGCGATGTTCCGCAGCCTCTTCGTCGGGCTGAAGCCGGCGAAGGGACTGACGGATTTTCTCGACTGGCTGGAAAAGAACGGGGTGCCGGTCGGCGTCGTCACCAATGCGCCGCGGGACAATGCGGAGCATCAGCTGGTCAATCTGGGCCTGGTGGAACGTTTCCCGACCGTGGTGATCGGCGCCGAAGTTGCCAATCCCAAGCCCCATCCCGATCCCTACCTCGTCGGCCTGGAACGCCTGCAGGGACGGGCCGCTTCCAGCCTGGCCTTCGAGGATTCGCGCTCGGGCATCACCGCCGGCAGGGCAGCGGGCCTTGCGGTGATCGGTCTTGCCACCAGCATGAGCGAAGAGGCGTTGCTGGCCGCCGGGGTGGAACTGGCGATTGCCGATTATGAGGATCCGCGCCTCCGGCCCTTCGCGGCAGCCCGGCTCGGTATCGCCTGATGGCACCGGTGACCTGAATTCCCCTTGCCTGCCGGATTCCTCTGCGTAAGCTTTCCTCGATTCGAGAGCGTTGATCGCGGTGCTGAAGCGGAAGCTGCATGACTCTCACACTGGCAAAGGTTGAGGAGCTTGCACCCGATCAAGGCTCGATCGATGCTGCCCGCAAATTGCTGAAGCCCTCGCTCTGGCCCACCATTGCCCAGGACGGGCAGGCCTTGATCTGGGGAGAATGCCAGGGTTCGGGGTCGCTGCCCTATCGTGTCGTCGTCTCGGAAGTCGATCTCGCCTACAAATGCAGCTGTCCCAGCCGTAAATTTCCCTGCAAGCACACACTCGCCTTGATGTGGATGCGGGCAGACGGCAAGTCCTTCGGCACGGCCGAACGCCCCGGCTGGGTGGCCGAATGGTTGTCCCGCCGCCGCCCGTCCAGTGGTGCCCGACCGGCAGCCCTGCCGGCAGAAGACAAGCCAAGAGCCTCGCTCCACGCAGCGCCGGTCGAAGAGGAGGTGCCGGACCCCAAGGCGCTGGCCCGGGCCGCGGCTCAACGCGAGCGCCTGCGCCAGGAGCGCGAAGCCTCGGTCCTCGCCGGGCTCGACGACCTCGATCGCTGGCTCCAGGATCAGGTCGAGCGCGGCCTTGCCGCCTTTCAGGGCATGGCCGTCGATCAATGCCGCTTGCTGGCGCGGCGCCTCATCGACGCCAAGGCTCATGGCCTTGCCGCCCGGGTCGAGCAGTTGCCGGCGGCTCTTTTCGCCATGCCGGATGAGGAACGCGGCGACTTTCTGGTACAGCGGCTCGGGGAACTCTTCCTAATCGCCGAGGCCTATCGTCGCCAGGCCGGCCTGCCGCCGGCGCTTGCAGCCGATGTTCGCCTCGCGGTTGGCTGGACCATGACCAAGGAGGCCCTGTTCGCCGATCCCGACGCGCTTCGGCAGCGCGGCCGCTGGATGGTGTTGGCGACCGTCAATGAAGTTCAGCCCGACAAGCTCCGGCGGCTCGAAACCTGGTTTGGCCGTGTCGATGGCGGGGAAGGACCGCGCTTTGCCCTGATGGTCGATTTCATCCCTGTTTCTGTCGGCAATACCGGTACGGTCTATGCGCCGGGAGAGTGTCTCGAGGCGGAGATGCTGTTCTATCCTTCGCCCGTGCCGCTGCGGGCCATCATCGCCGAGCAGGCGGGTCGCACGGAGAGGATCGAGGCCTGGCAACCGCCGGCCGACGATCTGCCGGCCGCGATGGAGGATTATGAGGCGCATTTGGCCCGCAAACCCTGGCTCGGCGATTGGCCGATCGCGGCGCGTGAAGCCGTCGTCGTGCGGATGCCGGGAGGTGCCGTACTCGCCACCCTGCAAGGCGATATGGCATTTCCGCTTCGAGCCGGCCCGGGTGACGACGCTCTCGAGGCCCTGGCCGGAATCGCCTGCAGCGCCGTCTTCGGTATCTGGGATGGCCACCGCCTCGAGTTGAAACTCGCCGAGACGCCGCTCGGGCGCTGGATCGCAGGATAGGATGATGCTCGACGCCGCCTCTGTCGAAGCCTTGATGCGCAGTTTCCTGCTCGGCACCGGGCGGCAGCCCGTGCCGATTGCCAAGGCTTTTGACGGCCTTCTCGCCGCCGGGGCCGAGAAGGCCGAACTGCAAGCGCTCGCCCTGCTGGGGCAGCATCGGCGCTTTCTCAGGCGTTGGGCACGGCGGGTGGAAATCAGAGCGCCGGCGTTCGAGGATGGCAGAGCACTGCCGCCGCCGGCTGCCCGCTCGCTCATGGTCTCGCTCCTGTCGGGCAAGAATGGCAGCGTCGACGACACCCTCGCTTATGCCGTCGCCGATGCGCTCGACCGTCGCAAGATGAAGATTCACCCCTTCGATCTGCCGCGTCTCGACGCTTTTGTGCGCCTCCATGCCGATAGCCTCGGTACCAGTGCCCTGGCCTGGGTCGCCAGGAATGCGGCTTCCGAGGAGGGGAACGAGGACAATCCCTATTCTTTCGTTGAAAAAATCGATGTCTCGAATTGGCAGCAGGGTTGGCCGAGCCAGAAGGCAGGCTTCATCCGCGAGCAACGGCGCATCGACGCCGGAAAGGCCCGGGACCTGGTCATGGCCGCCTTTGCCTCCGAACGCGCCCCCGTGCGTGCCAGCCTGGTGAAAGCCCTGGCGGTCGGCCTGTCGGCGGAGGATGCGCCATTTCTGGAATCGCTTGCCACCGACAGGGCTCCCAGCGTGCGGGAGGCGGCGGAAGTTCTGCTTGGCCGGCTGCCGGGTTCAGCCGCATCCGCCAGGAAACTGCAGGACTGCATTAGCCGCATCAAGGTCCAGAAGACGGGCCTTCTGCGCCGGGGCCGCGCCTTGTCGCTCGATTATCCAGCGACGATCCGCCCATATCAGCAGTTGCAATGGGCGTTTCAAACCTTTGCCGGTATTGGCCTCGGCCAGTTGGCGGAAGGGCTCGGCATGTCCGTCGAGGAGGTTACCAAGGGGGCGAACGATGCCGTCCTCGGTCTCGTCCTCGCCGCGCAGGCGGTGCGGGAGAGCCGCTGGCCCCTGCTCGCCGGCCTGAGCGAAGGGCGCAGCGATCTGTGGCCGATCCTCGACCAGGTGGAGGATGCCGATCTCGGTGAGGGGGCGGTGCCGGCCTTGCAGGCCGCCCTGATCCGGCCGGCCTTGTGGAGCGAATTGCCGGCGGCCGCGCAGTGGACGAAACTTTATACGGTGTTGCGCGCCCCTCTCAGCCCCGCAACGTTCAAATCGATCATGATGTCGAAGGCCTGGCGGGCGCTTCCCGCCGGGACGGACGACAGTCCCGCTGCTCCGACCGCCGCGATCCTTTCGGCAATGGCCGCCCTTGCTCCCGCCTCCGAACGAGGCGATCTGCGGGCCGCGTTGCGCTCGTTCGGCCCGGCGCTGACCAGCCGCGCCAACCAGGGCTTGAACCTTCTCGATTTGATCGATTCCGCTTGATTGCAGGGAGAATTCGCCGATGTCCGATATGTTGCGCCGCTCGGCCGAGGAGATCTTCGCCGAGGAACTGGCCGCTCTTGCCAAGGGGGACGATCGCGCCAGGCCGGCCAATTGGAAGATGTCCCCGCAAGCCGTCGTGACCTATCTGCTCGGCGGGAGCGCCGCGGACGGCACGCCGATCCAGCCCAAATATGTCGGCAATCGCCGGCTGATCGAAACAGCCGTTGCCACATTGGCTACCGACCGGGCTCTGCTGCTGCTCGGTGTGCCCGGTACAGCCAAATCCTGGGTATCCGAACATCTTGCCGCAGCGATCTCCGGCTCGTCGAAACGCCTGATCCAGTGCACTGCCGGCACGGACGAGAACCAGATCCGCTATGGCTGGAATTATGCCCAGCTCCTGGCCAAAGGGCCATCCCGGGACGCACTGGTGCCGACTCCGCTGATGCGCGCCATGGAGGAGGGTACCATCGTGCGGCTCGAGGAACTCACCCGCATGGGTTCCGATGTCCAGGACACGTTGATCACCGTGCTGTCCGAGAAGACCCTGCCGATCCCGGAACTCGACACGGCCGTCGATGCGCAGCGCGGCTTCAACGTCATCGCGACCGCCAATAATCGCGACAAGGGCGTCAACGAATTGTCATCCGCCCTCAAGCGGCGCTTCAACGTGGTGGTGCTGCCTTTGCCGGCTTCGCTCGACGAGGAAGCCGGAATCGTGGTCAAGCGCGTGCGCGACATCGGAACCAGCCTCGCACTGCCGCCGATTGCGCCGGCCGACAAGGAAATCGCTCGTATCGTCACGCTCTTCCGCGAATTGCGCGACGGCCAGACTCTGAACGGCAAGATGAAACTGAAGACGGTGACCGGCTCTCTGTCGACGGCGGAAGCGATTTCGGTGGGAGTCAGCGCCTGGGCCGAAGCCGGTCATTTCGGCAATGGAACCATCGACGCCAACGCCATGGCCGCCAACATCGTCGGCGCCGTGGTGAAGGACCCGGTGCAGGATACCGTCGCGCTGCAGGAATATCTCGAAAATGTCGTGCGCACGCGGGAAGGCTGGTCGGATCTCTACGTCGCCATCCGCGACGTGCTCTAACTTATTGTTTTGACGCGTTTTCTCGATCGGAAAGTCCATCGATTCTTCTGAAAAACGCTGCGGAGGCCCGGCCATGGACGAGCGCGTCCATCTCTTCGGTATTCGCCATCACGGCCCGGGTTCGGCCGCCAGCCTGCTCATGGCGCTCGACGCCTTGCAGCCTGCCATCGTGCTGATCGAAGGGCCGCCGGAGGCAGATGGTCTCATTGTCTACGCCGGCCTCGCCGGCATGAAACCACCCGTGGCCCTGCTTGCCTATGCGGCCGAGGATCCGGCCCAGTCGAGCTTCTTTCCCTTCGCCTCCTTCTCGCCGGAATGGCAGACCATGCGCTGGGCTGCGCGGCATGATCGCCCGGTGCATTTCATCGACCTGCCGATCGGCGCTTCCCTGGCCGCGCGCATGCAGCCGGAGCCGCCGGAAGAAGCAGCCGATGAGGGAGCGGCAGCAATCGAGGAAAGCCTGTTTCAGGGCGACCCGCTCGACCGCCTGGCAGAGATTTCGGGCCATGCCGATGGCGAGGCCTTCTGGAATGCGCTGGTCGAAAGCCGTGGGGCGGCCAGTGAGGTCTTCGCCGTCATCGCGGATGCCATGACGGAGCTGCGCGCCAGCTTTCCCGAGGATCCGGCGCGCTCGCCGGCGGCTTTGCGCGAAGCCCGGCGCGAAGCTCACATGCGCCTTCGTATCCGTGACGCTCTCAAGGAGACCACAGGCCCCGTCGCGGTGGTCTGTGGCGCCTGGCATGTGCCGGCCTTGGCCCGTAAGGTCGCGATCGCCGACGACAAGGCTCTGCTGAAGGATCTGCCGAAAGCGAAGGTCGAGGTCACCTGGATCCCCTGGACGGAGACCCGTCTTGCCGCTGCCTCGGGTTATGGCGCCGGCGTGTCTTCGCCGGGATGGTATGCCCATCTGTGGCGGCTTTATGAGGACCGGGCAGACAGCATGCAGCCGGATGTGTTCGCCTCCACCTGGCAGACACGCGTGGCCACACTGTTGCGCGAGGAGGGACATAGCGCTTCAACCGCCTCGGTGATCGAGGCGTCGCGCCTTGCCACGGGGCTTGCGGCGATGCGCGATCTCGCCGCGCCCGGCCTTGCGGAAATGCGCGACGCCACGCTGGCGGCGCTTTGCCACGGCGACGAAACACCCTTCCGTGTCGTCGAAAGGCGCCTGATCATCGGCGAGGCCGTCGGTGAACTCGACGAGGACGTGCCGCAAATGCCGCTCGCCGCAGATCTCGCTCTCTGGCAGAAACGGCTTCGACTGAAACCCGAGGCGGTGGCGCAGGAGGTGTCACTCGATCTGCGCAGCGAAGCCGGTCTCGCCAAGTCGACCCTGCTGCATCGCCTCGATCTTATCGGCGTCGGCTGGGGACGGCTGAGCGGCAGTGGCGGCGGGCGCGGCACCTTCCGCGAAATCTGGGTGCTGGCCTGGACCCCTGAACTGTCGGTGAAGCTTGCCGAGGCGTTGATCCACGGCGTGACCATCGAGCAGGCGACCAGCGGGGCGGCCGTAGCGCGAGCCTCGGCTACGAAGGATGTCAGGGTGCTGGCCGATCTGGTGCGGCTCTGCCTGATGTCGGATCTGCCTCAGGCGGCCGAGCAGTGCATCGGCTTGTTGCAGGCGGCGGCGGTGGACGCGGCCGATGTGGTCAGCCTGATGCAGGCTGTGCCACCCCTGGTCTCCGTGCTGCGCTACGGTACGGCCCGCAAGATGCCGACCGAGGCGCTTGCTTCGCTTGCGAAGGCGATGGCCGTCGAGGTCAATGCCGGCCTGGGCCTGGCAGCCGCCAATCTCGATGACGACGCGGCGGCGGCCATGCGCAAGGCGATGGTGGAGTTCGACGATGCCCTCAATCTTCTGGACGATACCCATCTCAGCCGGGAATGGCTGCAGCGCCTGCGTGATCTCGGTGACGATGCGTCCGTCACGCCGCTCATCGCCGGGCTCGGCCTGAGGCGGCTTTATGATCGCTCCGCTCTGGGAGAAGACGAGGCCGCGACCGGCTTCGCGCGAGCGTTGTCGCCGGGCAACGCGCCCAAGGCGGCGGGGCAATGGCTGGAGGGCTTTCTCGGCAACAGCGCCGAGGTCATCCTGCAGGATCCGGCCTTGTTCGCGCTGGTGGACGATTGGCTCACTCAGCAAGAATCGACGGATTTCACCGAGGTGCTGCCGATGCTGCGCCGGGCCTTTTCGGGGTTCGGCGTCAGCGAGCGCCGGCGCTTGATGGCGGAGGTGGCGAGGGCAACTTCGGGACGGCATATAGCGCCGAAACGGTCGGGGGACGATCTTTCCGCCCCGGGCTTTGCTGCCGCCCTGCCGCTGCTCACCTCAATTCTGGGACTCGACACCCATGTCCGATGAGAGGGACGACGACATCGAGGGAGAAGCGGCCGGTGCCGTAGGTTCCCCTGGTGAACGGCGCCGGCGCTGGCGCCTGGCTTTGGGCGGGGACGACGATGCCGATCTGTCGCCCGACGATGTCCGCATGGATCGCGCGCTTTCGGCCCTCTATGGCCGTGAGGAGGGCGGCAAGGGCGCGCCCGGCCGGCGCGGGGGACTGGGCGGTTCGGCCCCGCGGGTGGCGCGCTGGCTCGGCGATATCCGCGAGTTCTTTCCCACCTCCGTGGTGCAGGTGATCCAGCGCGATGCCTTCGAGCGCCTCAATCTCAAGGCGATGATGCTGGAGCCGGAATTTCTCGCCACGCTCGAGGCGGATGTCCATCTGGTCGCCGATCTCATCAGCTTGCGCTCGGCCATGCCGGACAAGACCAGGGACACTGCCCGCATGGTGGTGAAGAAGGTGGTCGATGAGTTGATGAAGCGCCTCGCCCATGCCACGGCCGAGACCATCCGCGGCGCCGTCAGGCGCGGCAAGCGGACGAGCCGGCCGCGCTACAACGATATCGACTGGCCGCGCACCATCACGGCCAATCTGCGTCATTGGCAGGAACAGTACAGGACCGTGGTGCCCGAACGGCTGGTGGGCCATGCCCGGCAGACAAGGACGAAGGCCGAACTCGATCAGGTCATCCTTTGCGTGGACCAGTCGGGCTCGATGGCGACGTCCGTCGTCTACTCCTCGATCTTCGCGGCGGTGATGGCTTCGCTGCCGGTGATCGAGACCAAGCTCGTCTGTTTCGATACCCAGATCATCGATCTGTCGGAGGACCTCGCCGACCCCGTCGAGGTGCTGTTCGGCGTGCAACTCGGCGGGGGTACGGACATCAACGCGGCGCTGGCCTATTGCCAGGGCCTCGTCTCCCAGCCGGCCAAGACCCATCTCGTCCTGATTACCGATCTCTATGAAGGGGGCAATGCCGCAGAGATGCTCGGGCGGGCGGCGGCGCTGGTGGCCAGCGGCGTCAATCTCGTCGTTCTGCTCGCCTTGTCCGACGATGGACGTCCGGGCTTCGATGCCAATCATGCCCAGAAATTCGCGGCGCTCGGCTGCCCGGTCTTCGCATGCACGCCCGATCAGTTCCCGGACATGATGGCGCATGCGCTCAAGCGCTCCGACCTGCAGGAATGGGCAGCCGGGCGGGACATCGCCACGGTTCGAGCCTGAGCGGGCGGCTCGGTCGCATCGGCGCATCTCCAGCGTGCCTTGTCTGGGAACGGCCGGCCTCCGCAAAACGGACTTTCCCTTGCTCCGGGAAAGCGCTAACACGGGAATCGTCTCATGGGGTGCCCGCAAGGGCTGAGAAGACGGTGGCCGCAAGCTGCCTCTAACCCATCGAACCTGATCCGGGTCGTGCCGGCGGAGGGATGAGCTTCGAAGCGTCCGGCTTCACCTCGATGTTCTTCGCCGCCGTCGTCCGTATCGAACCGTTTTCGACATGGAGGACGCTATGCTGAGGAAACTGCTCGCCGCTCTCGCACTGGCCACCGTCGCCACCACGGCCTCGGCGCAGGACAAGCCGGTGCTTACCGTCTACACCTATGAGAGCTTCTCCGGCGAATATGGTCCCGGAAAGCCGCTGCAGACTGCCTTCGAGGCCAAGTGCAGCTGCAGGCTGACCTATGTCACCGCCGATGACGGCGGCGCTCTCTTCGCCAAGCTGAAACTCGAAGGGGCCTCGACCAAGGCCGACGTCGTCGTCGGGCTCGATGACAACCTGATGGGTGAGGCGGAAAAGTCCGGGCTGTTCGCGCCGCATGGCGTGGCAGCCGAGAAGCTCTCCTTGCCCGAGCCTTGGACCAACAAGACCTTCATTCCCTATGACTGGGGCTATTTCGCCTTCGTCTATGACAGCGACAAGCTCAAGACCCCGCCGGCCAGCCTGAAGGACCTTGTCGACGACAAGAACGGCCCCAAGCTGGTGATCGAGGATCCGCGCACCTCGACGCCCGGCCTCGGCCTGCTCGCCTGGATCAAGGCCGTCTACGGCGACAAGGCCCCCGATGCCTGGAAATCGCTGAAGCCCCGCATCGTCACGGTCACCTCGGGCTGGTCGGAAGCCTATGGCCTCTTCCTGAAGGGGGAGGCCGACATGGTGCTCTCCTATTCGACCTCGCCCGCCTATCACATCGGCGCCGAGAAGAAGACCAACTACAAGGCCGCGATGTTCCCCGAGGGGCACCAGACCCAGGTCGAGGTCGCCGGGTTGATCGCGAGTTCCAAGCAGCAGGAACTCGGACGCCAGTTCCTCGCCTTCCTGCTGTCCGACGAGGCCCAGGCCGTCCTGCCCGAGACCAACTGGATGTATCCGGCGAGGACGCCGGCCGCCGGCCTGCCGGAAAGCTTCAAGGGCGTTGCCGTTCCAGCCAAGGCCCTGATGGCCGATCCGGCCAAGCTCGCCGAGAACCGCAAGGCCTGGATCGACGAGTGGCTGGCCGCCTTGGCGAAGTGAGGATGGATGTGAAAAGGCGTTTGCTGCCTCGTCCTCGATGCCCGGCCTGATTCTCCTCGGCGGCCTTGCCGCGCTCGTGCTTGCCGCGCTCGCCAGTCTGTTCCTCTCGGCTGGCGGCGATGCCTGGCAGGGCAATGTCGGCTATCTCGTCGCGATCGCCGGTTTCACCGTCTATCAGGCGCTGCTCTCCACCTTGCTCTCGCTTTCGTTCGGGGCGCTGGTCGCCCTGGCGCTGGCGCGTCGGCAATTTCCGGGGCGCCGGCTGCTGCTGGCCCTGTTCGGGGTCGCGGCCGCGCTGCCCTCGATCGTCGCCGTGTTCGCCTTTGCCGGCATCTATGGCCGGGCCGGCATTGCCAATGCCGTGCTGGGCGCCATCGGCCTGCCGGCCATCTCGCTCTACGGGCTCGCCGGCATCCTGCTGGTGCACGTCTTCTTCAATGGCGCCTTTGCGAGCCGGGTATTCCTCGCGGCGCTGGAAGCCGTGCCGGGAGAGCATTGGCGGCTGGCGGCCTCGCTCGGCCTGCCGCCTGCCGCCATCTTTCGCCGCATCGACTGGCCGGTGCTGAAGCGGGACCTGCCGGCGCTGGCGCTCCTGATCTTCATCGCCTGCGCCACGTCCTTCGCCATTCCCCTCACGCTCGGAGGCGGCCCCGGCAGTGCCACGTTCGAGGTGGCGATCTACCAGGCCATCCATTCGGATGCCGACTTTGCCAGGGCCGCGGTGCTGGCCTTGCTGCAGATCGCCGCGATGGCGCTGCTGGTGACGCTTGCCGCGCCGCTGCTGGTGCGGCAGCCGGAAGCGGCGAGCGTCGGACGCAGACTGGAACGGCCCGATGGGGAGGCTGGCTGGCTGCGGGTGGCCGATGCACTGGTCATCGGCCTGGCCCTGCTTCTGCTGCTGCCTCCCTTGCTGGCCGTCATCCATGCCGGCCGCTCGTTGCTGGCCGGGGTCGACCCGCAGGTGCCCAGGGCTCTTGCGACCAGCCTGGTGGTGGCATTGGCGGCCGCCTTGCTGTCGCTGGCGGCTGCCCTCCTGCTGTCGCGCTCGCGCCTGTCGTTGGCAGGGCAGGGCTGGCCGCGGCTAGCCCGGCTGATGGCTGCAGCGCCCCTGCTCACGCTGGCCGCTCCGCCACTCGCCTTCGCCGCCGGTCTTTACGTGATCGCCCGGGCCTTGGGGATAACCGATTTCGTCGCCATGCCCGCCCTCATCCTGGTCAACGCGATGATGGCGCTGCCTTTCGTGCACCGGCTCGTCGATCCGCCCATGGCGCTGGCGCAGGAACGCTATGGCCGGCTTGCCGACAATCTCGGCCTGACTGGCTGGGCGCGGCTGCGTCTGGTCGAATGGCCCTTGCTGGCCCCCTCGGCGACGGCGGGTTTCGCCCTCGCCATGGCGCTTTCGCTCGGCGATCTCGGCGTGGTGGCCCTGTTCGGCTCGCAGAGCCTGGTGACACTGCCGGCCTTGCTCTATGCCAAGCTCGGCTCCTATCGTGTCGCCGAGGCGGACGGCATCGCCGCGCTGCTCGCCGGGCTGGTGCTGGTCCTGTTCCTGCTGGCTGGGCGGTTAGGAGGCCGGCATGCTCATCGTGGATGATCTCACCGTCACCATCGACGATTGGACGGGGCGTTACGACCTCACCGTTCCCCGCGGTGCGCTGGCAGCCATGGTCGGCCCCTCCGGCGGGGGCAAGTCCACCTTGCTGCACGCCATTGCCGGTTTCGAAAAACCGGCAAGCGGCAGGCTCAGCTTCGGGGGTGTCGATCTCCTGCCGCTGAAGCCGGCCGACAGGCCGGTGGCCATCGTCTTCCAGGACCATAATCTCCTACCCAATCTCACGGCCCTCCAGAATGCAGGTCTCGCCCTGTCGCCCTCCCTGCGGCTTTCGGCGGCCGATCGTCAGGCGATCTCGGCGATGCTCGACCATGTCGGTCTGGCGGGCATGGAATTACGCCTGCCGTCCGAGCTCTCCGGCGGCCAGCGACAGCGGGTCGCCCTGGCGCGTGCCATGCTGACCACGCGCCCGCTGCTGCTGCTCGACGAGCCGCTGACCGGCCTCGACCCCAGCATGCGCGCCGACATGATCGATCTCGTCGACAGGCTTCGTCGGGAGAAGAACCTCACCGTGCTGATGACGACCCATACGCCCGAGGATGTCGAGGGCAGGGCCGATCAGGTCGTCACGGTTGCAGATGGACGGGTGGTCGCCTGACAAGGCTTGAAACTCGGGGTAAGAGTCATCGAGCCCCTCGCCGTGGCGTCTTCCCTGGGAGCGCGGACGTCCTCGTCCGCATCTGAGAACGTCGCGACTGTGAGGGAGGAAGAGTGGACGAGGACGTCTGCGCTCCCACGACATTGGAAGGAATTGCCCGGATGGACGCCAGTGAACTCGCCCGATTGATCGCCCAGGGGCGGGGCACCGAACCGGCGGATCTGGTGATCAAGAATGTGCGCCTGCTCGACCTCGTCAGCGGCGATCTCACCGAGACCGATATCGCCATCGGCGGCGATCGCATCGTCGGAACCTATGCCAGTTATCGCGGCCGGCGGGAGATCGAGGGGCGCGGGCTCGTGGCCGTGCCCGGCTTCATCGACACGCATCTGCATGTCGAATCCTCGCTGGTCACGCCTCCTGAATTCGATCGCTGCGTGCTCCGGCATGGCGTGACCACGGCCATCTGCGACCCGCATGAAATATCCAATGTCGTGGGCGCCGATGGCATCCGCTATTTTCTGGAGGCGGCCGGCGAGACGGCGCTTGATCTGCGCGTCCAGCTCTCGAGCTGCGTGCCCTCGACCCATCTGGAGACTGCCGGTGCGCGGCTCGAGGCGCCGGATCTCGAGCCCTTCAAGAACCACCCCCGCGTGATCGGCCTCGCCGAGTTCATGAATTTCCCGGGCGTGATCAATGCCGATCCCGCCTGCCTTGCCAAGCTCCTGCCGTTCCAGGACGGCCATATCGACGGCCATGCCCCGCTTCTCGTCGGTACGGATCTGAATGCCTATCTCACGGCCCGCATCCGTACCGACCACGAAACGACGACGGCCAGGGAAGGCCGGGAGAAACTCGCCAAGGGCATGACGCTGCTGATCCGCGAGGGCTCGGTCTCCAAGGATCTGCATGCCCTTGCCGAACTGATCACGGTGAGGAACTCGCCCTATCTCGCCTTCTGTACGGACGATCGCAATCCCCTCGACATTGCCGAGGAGGGCCATCTCGATTTCATGATCCGCACCGCCATCGCCCTCGGCGCCGAGCCGCTGGCAGCGTATCGCACTGCGACGCTGTCGGCGGCCATGGCTTTCGGCCTCAGGGATCGCGGCGTGATCGCGCCCGGCAAGCGGGCCGATATCGTGCTCATCGAAGATCTCGATCATTGCGCCGTGCGCCAGGTGATCAGTGCCGGCCGGGTGGTGGAGGACGGCTTGTTCGAGGGGCGGACCCGCATTGCGCCGGTGGGGCTCGGCTCGATGAAGGCTCCTCGCGTTTCGGCCGCCGATTTCCGGGTGACGGCAGGCGGGCCGACCGGACCCATCATGGGCGTGGTGCCCGGCAAGATCATCACCGAGCATCTGCGGTTGAGCCTTCCCTATGAGAATGGCCGCCGAAATATCGACCTCGACCAGGACGTGGTGAAGGTCGCGGTGGTCGAGCGGCACGGCGTCAACGGCAATATCGGGCGCGGCTTCGTCAAGGGGTTCGGGTTGAAGCGGGGGGCGATCGCTTCCTCGGTCGGCCACGATTCGCACAATATCTGCGTCGTCGGTGCCGACGATGCCGACATGGCCCTGGCGGTCAACCGGCTCGGCGAGATCGGCGGTGGTTTCGTGGTGGCACGCGAGGGCGCCATTCTGGCCGAACTGGCGTTGCCGGTGGCGGGATTGATGAGCCTGCTGACTTTCGAGGACGTGCGTGATCGCCTGATTCCGTTGCGCGCGGCCGCCAAATCGCTTGGCGTCACCCTGGCCGAACCTTTCCTGCAGGTCGCCTTCCTGCCCTTGCCGGTGATTCCCCATCTCAAGATCACCGACATGGGGATGGTCGATGTCGATCGTTTCGAGTTGATTTCCGCTTGAGTTGTGCTCTTGACAGTGCTGTATAGTATTCTATCCCAATCACCTATGCAGAGTTCCGGGCCTCGATTTCCAGCCAAAACATTTTGGGATTTGAATGAAAAACTTTACATATCAAAGTTAAGTCGAGTCAAAAACTACAATAAAAGTGCTTTTTAGCCAAAACGCACTTTGTTCCAGAGCGCCCGCGATGAAACTCCTGGTCGTCTATTGCCATCCATGTTCGGAGAGCTTCGGCGCTTCGATCCGGGATACCGCTTTGCGCGCCCTCGATAAAGCAGGGCATGAGGTCCGCCTGCTCGATCTTTATGCGCAAGGTTTCAATCCGGTGATGAGCGCGGAGGAGAGGCGTGGCTACCACGAGCCTGGCAGCAACGAGGCACCCGTGGCGGAGCATCTGGCCGAGCTTCGCTGGTGCGAAGGCCTCATCTTCATCCATCCGACCTGGTGGTACGGGCCGCCCGCCATGCTCAAGGGCTGGCTCGAGCGGGTCTGGGTACCGCATGCCACCTTCACCATGCCGGAGAACGGCAAGGCAATCGGTCCGGTGCTGACGCAGATCCGCCTGCTCGGCGTCATCTCCACATTGGGATCGCCCTGGTGGTGGTGGACCTTGTTCATGAAGGCACCCGGACGCAACATCCTCCTGCGTGGCCTGAAGAGCCTGTGCGCGCCACGCTGCCGCACGATGTGGCTGGCATTGCACCGCCTCGACGAAACCACCGAAAAGCAGCGCCGCCATTTTCTTGCGAAGGTCGAGAAGAAGCTGGCATCGCTTAAGAATTGAGAGGCGCCGGGGGTCAATATACCGGAATTCCGGGATGATATTTGACCAATTCGAAACGCGAGGTCAGCTGACGCCGATGCGACTCGACCGACGGAATTGCCGGCGAGCTCTGCCGGGAGGTCCGCAAAGACCGAGTTTTGCCAAGATTGTGCAAGATGAAGGGTTATTCTTGCCCTTCGGACTTGACTTAGGCGGCAGCCTATTGTCTCAACGCGCCGTCTCAAACGGGGTTCTTGCATGAGTATCGCCTTCACGTTTCCCGGCCAGGGAAGCCAAAGCGTGGGTATGGGCAAGGCGCTTGCCGATGCCTTTCCCGTGGCCCGCGCCGTCTTCGACGAGATCGACGCTGCGCTTGGCCAGAAGCTGACGGCCGTGATCTGGGACGGTCCGGAGAACGACCTCACGCTCACCGAGAACGCCCAGCCGGCCCTGATGGCCGTCTCGCTGGCAGCCTTCCGCGTGCTGCAGGACGAGGCAGGCCTCGACCTCAAGAAACATGCCAGCTTCGTCGCCGGCCATTCGCTCGGCGAATATTCGGCCCTGGCCGCCTCCGGGGCGCTGACGATCGCCGATACGGCTCGCCTGCTGCGCATTCGCGGACGGGCGATGCAGGCCGCCACGCCGGTGGGCACTGGTGCGATGGCCGCGCTCCTCGGTCTCGACTATGAGCAGGCGGCTGCCGTTGCCGCCGAGGCGGCGCAGGGCGAGGTCTGCCAGGCCGCCAACGACAATGCGCCCGGCCAGGTCGTCATTTCCGGCGCCAAGGCTGCGGTCGAACGCGCGGTGGAGATCGCCAAGGGCAAGGGCGCCAAGCGCGCCATCCTCCTGCCGGTTTCGGCTCCCTTCCATTGCGCCCTGATGCAGCCGGCTGCCGATGCCATGGCCGAGGCACTCGAAAAGGTCGCCATTGCGGCCCCCGCCGTGCCCCTGATTGCCAATGTCCTCGCCCAGCCGATCTCGGATTCTTCCGAAATCCGCCGCCGTCTGGTCGAGCAGGTGACGGGAACCGTTCGCTGGCGGGAAAGCGTCGAATATCTTGCCGGGGCAGGCGTCACCAAGCTGGTGGAAGTCGGCTCCGGAAAGGTTCTGAGCGGGTTGGTCCGGCGCATCGCCTCCGGCGTGGAAGCGGTGAGCATCGGCACACCGGACGATGTGGCGGCATTCGCACCGACTTTGCGATGAAAGGGCCCACGGCCGTCAGCCTTGGGGCGGGTGGTCATTTCGGGTGAAGATAAACAATAAAGGGTGCGCCCGCAGCGGCCGGCAGCACTCGATTGGGGATGACGATGTTCGACCTTACCGGCAAGATAGCCCTGGTGACCGGCGCCACGGGCGGAATCGGAGCGGCCATTGCCGCAGCCCTGCATCGCCAGGGGGCCACGGTGGCGCTTTCCGGCACGCGCAAGGCGGTGCTGGAGGAACTGGCGGCCAAGCTCGGTGACCGCGCCCATGTCTTCGCCTGCGACCTGACCGACAAGGAGCAGCTCGGCGCGCTGGTCCCGAATGTCGAGGCGGCCCTCGGCCAGCTTGACATCCTGGTCAACAATGCCGGCTTCACCCGTGACAACCTGATGCTGCGCATGAAGGACGAGGACTGGGACAGCGTCATCGCCGTCAACCTCTCGGCTGCCTTCCATCTGTCCCGCGCCGCGGTGAAGGGCATGCTGAAGCGCCGGACTGGCCGCATCATCAACATCGCTTCCCTGTCCGGTGTCATCGGCAATCCCGGCCAGACCAACTATGCCGCCTCCAAGGCCGGCCTGGTCGGCATGTCCAAGTCGCTGGCGCACGAGGTGGCGAGCCGGGGAATCACCGTCAATTGCATCGCGCCGGGCTTCATCGATACGGCGATGACGGATGCCCTCAACGAGAAGCAAATGGAACCGATCCTTGCCGCGATCCCGGTGCATCGGCTCGGTCATGTCGACGAGATTGCGGCAGCAGCCGTTTACCTTGCCTCCGCCGAGGCTGCCTATACCACCGGGCAAACTCTGAACATTAACGGCGGAATGGCAATGATTTGAACGAGTTAGAAGCAGATTCCACAGTGATTTTCACTGGTGGGATGCCCGCTGGCAATGGCATTTGAAGTGTGTTAATCACCGCCGAGGGACATTGCGTTGGCCCCTATGAATGTGATTGTCCGGGATAACTGGAGGCCGGTCGAAGGATTGGCCCCGGCTCAAGGAACTATCAAAACACCGACCGTCTAACGGCGGCGGAAGTAAATGCCGGCAGGCAGTCTTGGTTTATCAAAGGAACGAAAAATGAGCGATATCGCAGACCGCGTGAAGAAGATCGTGGTTGAACACCTCGGCGTCGATCCGGACAAGGTCACCGAGAATGCGAGCTTCATCGACGATCTGGGCGCTGACTCGCTCGACACGGTTGAGCTGGTCATGGCTTTCGAAGAAGAGTTCAACTGCGAAATCCCCGATGATGCCGCAGAGACGATTCTGACCGTCGGCGATGCCGTCAAGTTCCTGACCAAGGCTACGGCCTGAGACGATCGGGGAGCGAACGCTCCCCGATATCCATCCATCGACCGGCCGGGGGACGAGATTGCATCATTGCCGGGCACCCTGGAGTGACAGCAGGCATAGCGGCTGCCAGTTCAGCGTAAGGGCAATGCGTTCGAAGCATTGGACGGGATGGCCCGTAGGCCGTTCGTATTCCGTGCGCGCCTTGCGCCAGGCAATTTTTGCGATCAAACGGGTTTGAGTAGCCGGGGAGGGCGATTCCCCGGCCTTTGGAGGTTCTATGAGGCGCGTTGTCGTAACTGGTCTCGGCATGGTCAACCCGATGGGTGGCGACGTCGAAACATCGTGGTCCAATCTCCTTGCGGGCAAGAGCGGCATCGTCAAGATCGACCGTTTCGAGACGCAGGATCTCAAGGCCCGGATTGCCGGTCTCATTCCACACGGCGATGGCAGCAACGGCACCTACAATCCCGATCAGTGGATGGAGCCCAAGGAGCAGCGCAAGGTCGACGACTTCATCGTCTTCGCCATGGCTGCGGCCACCCAGGCCCTCGATGACGCCGACTGGCATCCGGTCTCGCAGAAGGATCAGGAAGAAACCGGCGTCCTGATCGGTTCGGGCATCGGCGGTCTGCAGGGCATCGAGGACGCCGCGATCACGCTTCGCGATCGTGGCCCCGGCCGGATCTCACCCTTCTTCATTCCCGGCCGCCTGATCAACCTGGCGGGTGGCCAGGTTTCCATTCGCCATGGCCTGAAGGGGCCGAACCATGCGGTGGTCACGGCCTGCTCGACCGGTGCCCACGCCATCGGCGATGCCGCTCGCCTGATCGCGCTCGGCGATGCCGAGGTGATGGTGGCCGGCGGTACCGAATCCCCGGTCTGCCGCCTCGCCCTGGCGGGCTTTGCCGCTTGCCGCGCGCTGTCGACCGCCTTCAACGACGAACCTGCGCGCGCCTCGCGCCCCTATGACCGCGACCGCGACGGTTTCGTCATGGGCGAGGGCGCCGGTTGCGTGGTGCTGGAAGAGTATGAGCACGCCAAGGCGCGTGGTGCCAAGATCTATGCCGAGGTCATCGGCTATGGGCTTTCGGGCGATGCCTATCACATCACTGCGCCATCCGAGGACGGTGACGGCGCCTTCCGCAGCATGCAGATGGCGGTCAAGCGGGCAGGCATCTCCGTCGGCGAGATCGACTACATCAACGCCCACGGTACCTCGACCATGGCCGATACGATTGAGCTCGGCGCCGTTCAGCGCCTGCTCGGCAATGCATCCGCCACGGCCTCGATGTCGTCGACCAAATCGGCGACCGGTCACCTGCTCGGTGCCGCCGGCGCGATCGAAGCGATCTTCTCGATCCTGGCTCTTCGCGACCAGATCGTGCCGCCCACCATCAATCTGGAGAATCCCGAGGTGGAGACCCCGATCGATCTGGTGCCGTTGCAGGCGCGCAAGCGCGAGGTGAATGTCGTGCTCTCCAATTCCTTCGGGTTCGGCGGCACCAATGCTTCCCTGATCCTGCGCAAGGCCGACTGATCGTCGCCAAGAGTGCCGCAGGTATTGGGCAACCGGCCGGCATTCTGCCATATTCGCAGGGCATGCCCGCTGGAGCAGACGTGATACGGCCTCCGGTTCAAAGCGATCGGGGGCCGCCTTATTGTTCGTATTTTGATGCATTTTCGCCGAAACATACTGGTATTTGTGCGGCAAAGCGCGTTCTGGCAAAAACAGTCTTTTGCTCTAACTCTTTGTTTCGACGCGTCTTTGCGAGTTTTGGCGATTCTGTCGAAACACACGGCGCCACGGGCATGGCACAACAGGGCGCGCCGGTTGCCAGGCTCTGCGGCCGCGGCGTCAAACCGGGCAAATATGTAGGCGTACGAGGTTTTTATGGTCGATGATCGGGACGATTCGGGACTAGCGAACGAACGCTCGCGCTCCTTCGGGAAAGGTGCTGCCGGCTCGCGCGGATCCCGCAACATGATCCAGCCCGATGCCGTCGCCAAGCCGCCGACACGTTCGAGCGCGGTGCGCAATCCCTTCGTGGTGGCGGGCAACGCCGTCTTCGTCCTGCTGATGCTGATCGCCATCGGCGGTTATTTCGGTCTGCGCCAGTTCACTTCGCCCGGGCCCCTGACGGAAGCCAAGACGGTTTATGTGCCCAAGGGCAGTGGCCGCGACGAGATCGCCGATTCCCTCGAGCGGCAGGGCGTCATCGACAGTGCCACCATCTTCACCACCGGCGCGTTGATGCTTGGACATAGCAATCTCAAGGCGGGCGAATATGCCTTCAAGCCCGGCGCCTCGATGTATGACGTCATGAACATCCTGGTGGACGGTAAGGTAATCCAGCATTCGATCACCATACCCGAGGGCCTCACCAGCCAGATGATCATCGACCGGCTGAACCAGGACGATCTGCTTACGGGCGATGCTCCGCCGGTGCCCCCCGAAGGGGCGCTGTTGCCCGACACCTACAAATATGAGCGCGGCACCACCCGTTCGGCCATGGTCCGCAAGATGCAGGAAGAGCAGAAGGCCCTGGTCGATCAGATCTGGAAGCAGCGCGCCCCTAATCTTCCGCTGAAGAGCCCGGCGGAAATGGTGACGCTCGCCTCGATCGTGGAGAAGGAGACGGGCCAGGCGGATGAGCGTCCCCATGTCGCCAGCGTCTTCATCAACAGGCTGCAGAAAAACATGCGCCTGCAATCCGATCCCACCGTGATCTATGGCATGGTCGGAGGCAAGGGAAAGCTCGACAGGGCTTTGACCAGCGCCGATCTCTCGCAGCCGACGCGCTTCAACACCTACACCATCACCGGCCTGCCGCCATCCCCCATTGCCAATCCCGGCAAGGCCGCGATGCAGGCCGTGGCCACTCCATTGGCGACCAAGGACCTCTATTTCGTCGCCGACGGTACGGGCGGGCACGCCTTCGCCTCGACCCTGGACGAGCACAACAAGAATGTCGCCAAATGGCGGCAGTTCCAGCAGCAGGGCGGCAATGCCGCAGCCGCGCCGTCCCAGCCTGCTCCGGCTCCAGTACCGGACGACGCAGCCCCGGCGCCGGCACCAGCCCCGGCCGAGGCTCCTGCAGCCAAGCCGCCGGCCAAGCCTTGTAAGAAGGGCAGCAAGGCCTGCAAGCAGCAGACCGAGGCGGAGGCGCCACCGCCTGCGGCCGCGCCATCGGCGCCGCCGGCAGCCGATATCCCGCTGCCTGCCCCGCCGGCCGCTTCGGCAACGCCGAACCCTTCTGCGCCTCCGCCTGCGGAGACGCTCGCCGCCCCCAATGACCCGGCCCAGGCTGCAAAGCCCAAGAAGGGGGGCTTTGACGATCCTGTCGCCAATACCGACCATGATCCGCTGCTGGACAAGACCTTCGATCTGAACTCGCCGCAGTCCGTGCAGTAGACGGGCTGCGAGCGAGCCGCTTGAGCGCAGGGCCTCGGGGCTCTATCCTCCATCTGGCTCTATTCGAAGCGTGGTGGCGCATCGGGAGCGAGCGCTCAGTTCCGATTGCCGGTGAAAACCATCCGGTCGGGTGCTGAAATCACCGTATGGAACATTGGAAGATGTCCGTTGTCAGCATGACCGGCTTTGCCCGGGTGGAAGGACAGACCGGCGCGAACCGCTGGGCCTGGGAAATCAAGACCGTCAATGGCAAGAGCCTCGATGTCCGCTTCAGGTTGCCCCCGGGCTTCGACGCGCTTGAGGCGTCGGCACGCGCCGCTTTGGGTGCGGCCTTTGCGCGTGGTTCGTGCCAGATCGGCCTGTCGCTGAAACGCGAGGCCGTGGCGCCGGTGGTCCGCATCAACCAGGCGGTGCTCGATGCCATCGTCTCGGCGATGGCCGAGGCCTCGCAGAAGGTGGATGCTGCGGCTCCGCGCCTCGATGGCCTCTTTGCCATCAAGGGCGTGCTGGAGGTCGAAGAACAGGAGGAAGACGAGGCGGGGCGTGCGGCGCTGCAGGAGATTCTGCTGGAAGGCTTCGCCAAGGCCCTTGCCCAATGCGCCGAGATGAGGCGGCGGGAAGGGCAGGCGCTCGCCCGCGTCCTGCTCGGCCGCATCGACGAAATCGAGACCCTCACCCGCGAGGCGGACGCCAATCCGGCACGTCAGCCCGCCGCCGTGCGCGATCGCCTTGCCGCCCAGATTGCCGCCCTGCTCGACGCCTCGTCGTCGCTCGATCCCGACAGGCTGCACCAGGAGGCGATCCTGATGGCAGCCAAGGCCGACATACGCGAGGAGCTCGACCGGCTGCACGCGCATATTGCCGCGGCCCGCGATCTCCTGGCCAAGGGCGGCCCGGTGGGACGGCGGCTCGATTTCCTCGCCCAAGAATTCAACCGGGAAGTCAACACCCTTTGCTCCAAGGCGAATGATGTCAGCTTGACCGCGACCGGCCTTTCTCTCAAAGCAGTGGTCGAGCAATTCCGCGAACAGGTTCAGAATATCGAATGAGTAGCACTGCGTCCGTTCCCCAGCGCCGGGGCCTCCTGCTGATCGTTTCCTCGCCCTCCGGTGCCGGCAAGACCACGCTGACGCGCCTTCTTCTGGCCGAGGACAAATCGATGCATCTGTCGATCTCGGTCACCACCCGTCCGCGCCGGGGCAGCGAGATCGACGGGGTCCATTACCGTTTCATCGACGCCGGCACCTTCGAGACCATGCGCGAAAGGGGCGAATTGCTGGAATCGGCCAAGGTGCATGGCAATTACTACGGCACGCCGGCGGGGCCGGTGGAAGAGGCTCTGGCTGCCGGCCGCGATGTCCTGTTCGATATCGACTGGCAGGGCACCATGCAGATCTACAACAAGATGAGGCCGGACATCGTCTCCGTCTTCGTCCTGCCGCCGTCTGTGGCCGAGCTCAAGGCGCGGCTCGAGAGGCGGGCCGAGGATAGCGCGGAGATCATCCTGCAGCGCCTGCAGAATGCGCGCGTCGAGATCAGCCACTGGACGAAATATGACTATGTGCTGGTCAACACCGACCTGCAGACTACCTATGCCAAGCTCAAGGAAATCCTCGACGTCGAACGCATGAAGCGGCAGGACAAGTCTCAGGTCGGCCAATTGGTCGATACCTTGAAAGCCGATCTCGATGCGCTGACGCGCGGGCGCTGACGCAGGTTCTATTTCAGGGCGTTCGCCAGCGCGACGAAAGCGGCGACCGGGACCTCCTCGGCGCGCATCTCCGGGCGTAGGCCCGCATCGGCGAGCGCGGCCGTCAGGTCGCCGCCAAGCCCCTTGAGGCTCTGGCGCAGCATCTTGCGCCTCTGGCCGAAGGCCGCCTGCGTGATCCGTTCCAGAGCGGCCGGGGTACAGGGCAGGGGCGCCGGCCGCGGGCGCAGATGCACCACCGAGGAGGTAACCTTGGGAGGCGGCACGAAGGCGCTTGGCGGCACGTCGAAGACGATCTCGGCTTCCGTCCGCCATCCGGCCAGGACGCCGAGACGGCCATAGGCCTCCTCCGCTTCAGTGGCCACGATGCGCTCGGCAACCTCCTTCTGAAACATCAGCGTCATCGACTGGAACCAGGGTGGCCAGGGCTCGGTCTTCAGCCAGCCGATCAACAGAGGGGTCGCCACATTGTAAGGCAGGTTGGCGGTGATGCGGACGGGCCCTTCCAGTCCGGCGATCAAGGCTGGCCAATCGGCTTCGAGGGCGTCGCCGGCATGCACCGTCAGGCGGCCGGGATAATGAGCCGCGATTTCGGCAAGGGCCGCCAGACAGCGCTCGTCGCGCTCCACGGCGACGACATGCCGGGCGCCGCAAGCCAGGAGTGCCCGTGTGAGGCCGCCCGGGCCGGGACCGACCTCCACCACATTTATGCCTTCCAGCGAGCCCCCGGCCCGCGCGATCTTGGCGGTGAGATTGAGATCGAGCAGGAAATTCTGGCCAAGGGATTTCTTGGCCATCAGCTCATGCTGGCGGATGACCTCGCGCAGCGGGGGAAGAGTGTCGATCTGCGCCATGACAGGCCTTGAAGCGTTCGCGATTTGACGCCGTTGCCCAGTATAACAAAGGCACATCAAAACAAGGAGTTAGAGCAAAGTGTCGTCGATGGAAGCGCGCTTTGCCCTAGCGGGACATTCTGTCGGCCAGCGACAGGCTGGCGAGAAAACTGGATGGATTGGCTTTGCCCGTGCCTGCCAGGTCGAAGGCCGTGCCGTGATCGGGCGATGTGCGCACGAAAGGCAGGCCCAGGGTCACGTTGACGGCCTCGTCGAAGGCCAGGGCCTTGGCCGGTGCCAGGGCCTGGTCGTGATACATGCACAGGGCCGCGTCATAGGTCTGGCGCGCCCGGGCATGAAACATCGTATCGGCGGGCAGGGGACCCCGGGCATCGATGCCCTGCGCCCTGAGCCTGGCGATGGCGGGTGCGACGACGGCGCTGTCCTCGCTGCCCAACGCGCCGTTTTCGCCGGCATGGGGGTTGAGGCCCGCAACCGCGAGCCGCGGCGCAGCGATGTTGAAACGGGCCTTGAGGTCCCGCGCCGTGATCAGGCCGGTCTCGTAGATCAGGTCCTCGGTAAGGGCGGCGGGTACCCTGGACAAGGGGATGTGAATGGTGACCGGGACCACCGCGACCGTTTCGGACCAGATCATCATCACGGGCCTGAACGGCGTCTCCCGATCTTGCCCGCCGGTGGCAAGACCCTGCGCGGCGTCGTCCTGCCAATGACGGCAGGCAAGTTCGCCGAGGAACTCGGTGTGGCCGGGATGGCGGAAGCCGGCGCGATAGAGCACTTCCTTCATGATCGGGGGTGTTACCACGGCACGGGCATGTCCACGCCGTACGGACAGCACGGCGCGTTCGATCGACTCGATGACCGCGGCGGCGCCGGCGACATCGGGCCTGCCCGGCCGATCCGGGGCGGCATTGGCCAGAGGAACGACAGGAAGGCCGCGCGTGAAGGCTGCCAGCGTGCCGGCTTCGTCAGTCTCGACGATGGTCAAATCCAGGCCGATGCGCCGAGCGCGTGCCGACAGCAGGCCGGCGTCGCCATAGACGAAGAAGGGCGCGGCCTCGTGGCGGGCCGAGGCTGCCATCACGATCAGCTCCGGGCCGATGCCCGCCGGTTCCCCCATGGTCAAGGCAATCGGCAGGGAGGGGTGTTCGGTCGGCATGATCAGGTCAGATGGGCTCGCTTGCACGAACGGGCCTGTCATGGGACAGGGCAGGCCCGTTCGCCTCGTTTCAGAAGGTCTTCAGATTGCCGTAGCGGTCGGTATAGCTGCTCGGCTTGGTGACGTTGAGATTGTCGAAGTCGTTGTTCCAGATCTTGTCGGTGAATTCCTTCGGGCTGCCGCTGACGCCCAGGCCGCGCAGCTGCAGCTGGAACTGCACCGTGGTATCGTATTTCAACGACGTGGTGTCATAGGAGCGCGAGACGCTCATGCCGAGCGCGATGCAGGCGTCGACATAGGTCAGCCCGGCATAGCTCGACGAGAACTTCTTGGTCCTCATATCGTAGAGAGCGCCTGCGCTGGCGATCCAGTTCTCGCTCAGCTTGAAGGCGGCCTTACCATTGATGCCTTCACGATCATCGAGCCCGAGCAGCGGCTGGGCATCGTAGCGTGCGTAGATGATGTCGGCCTTCAGGCGCCCGATCGTGCCGAGGGCACCGACCTCGAACTGCCGCATGTCCCAATTCTTCTGATCGAAGCGGGCACCCGACAGGATCGCGAAATTGTTCACCGGCTGCAGATAAACGCGCGCGACATAGTCGGAGATATTGCGATCCAGGCCCGACTGCAGGCCGGTATTGGCCATGTCGCCCCTGGTGAAGGAATTGGTGCCGCCGAAGGAGTAGGACTGGCCGAACATGGCATTGTAGTAGCCACCGCCATTGGTCGTCAGCGAATATTGCAGGCCGGCATTGACGCGAGAACCGTCCTCGACCCGGTCATAGCCGGAATATTTGTCCCAGTCGAACAGGTTGGTGTCGTCGAAGATCAGGCTCTGAGCATCTTCATTGGGGAAGACGCCGCTCTGCATCGCCTTGGGACGCAGGATGACCTGGGCGATCGGCTCGATGATCTGCGTGCCCCAATCGGACTGCGAGATAAAGGGGTAGCGATAGTCGAGGCCGATGGCCGGCACCAGGCGCGCGGCCGTATCGTTCTTCTTGTTGCTGACGAACTGGTCGGCAGGGTTGCCGTCGAGCTGGGTAAAGCCGAGATCGCCGCGGACATAGGCGAAGGGCGTCCACTGCTGCCCGTAGGTGTCGGTGAACGTCTTCTTCCAATAGGCGTTGATCGAAGCGCGCGTATAGGTACCGTCGATGCCGCGCTGCAGGCAGTTGACCCGGGTCTTCGGGTTGAAGCTATTGATGCATCTATCGTCTGGAACGCCCAGGATATTGTCGAAGGCGGCCTGCTGGCGCGTAAGGCTGGTCAGGTTGACGTTCCAGCCGAGTTCGCCGCCGAACACCGGGCGGTCGACGATGTAGTCATAGTCGACCACCGGCGCGACCACGGGCAATTGCTTCTGCACGTCGGCGGTGGTCAGGCCCTGGAAATAATAAGCGCGCAGATCGAACCAGGATTTGGTGCCGACACCCGTCAGGTAGACGGTGGAGGTGGCCTCCGTCTTGCCCCTGAGATTGTCGAGCCGGTAGTCGCGCCAGTAATATTTGTCGCTCAGCAGCGAGCCATCCCAGCCGAAGCGCCATTTGTCGTTCAGCCAGAATTCGCCCTTGGACGAAATCGAACCGCGCCAGTTCGGCCGGCCGATATCCTCGTTGGCGAACTTGTCCGGATCGCTGATGAAGGCACCCGATGCCATCACCGAATAGGCGCCGTTCAGCGTCCGATGACGCCATTCGATCTGGCCGGTCGGGCCCTGGCTGGTAGCATAGCCGGGCGTGATGGTCAGATCGTAATTGGGAGCGAGGTCGATGAAATAGGGCAGTTCGAGGCCGTAGCCGATCCGCGAGGAGTGGAAATAACGCGGCGTGATGAAGCCGCTCTTGCGGGTGACGGACGGGTCGGGGGTCGACATATAAGGCAGGTAGGCGATCGGGAAGCCGAAGAACTCGAAGCGAGCATCTTCGAAATAGATCATCTTCTCCTGCTGGTTGTGGATGACCTTGACGGCCTTGATCTGCCACAGAGGCGGCTTCTGAGGATTGTCGGCACAGGGGGAACAGGCCGAATAGACGCCGTTCTGGAACACGGTGACATTGCCGCCGGTGCGCTCGGCACGGTTGGAGGCAACATAGAGCTCGTCCGCCGTCACCATCTTCAGCGAATTGACGAAGCCGTCTCTGAAATCGTCGGTGAGATCGAAATTGTCGGCGTAGGTCTTGGTGCCGTCGGCTTCGGTGATGACGACATTGCCGTTCGCCCGCACGCGCTTGGCCTTGCGGTCATAGACCACACGGTCTGCCTGCAGGGCGCGGCCATTGTAATAGATCTGCACCGTGCCGATGGCGGTTACGACCTCGTTGTCCTGGTCGTACTGCATCTCCCTGGCCTTGAGGACCATGTTGGAGCTGCCCTGACCTCCGGCACCATCGGAACGCGCACCCAAGGGCCCGAGCAGGTTTTCCTGGGCGTGAACTTTTGACGGCAACAACGCAAACGACAGCGCTGCAACCGCAACGGTGGTGCACAGCATGGTCGTAAGGAAGTGGCGAGCTGATACGCGCATCAGCCATCCTCCTGGTTAAGCAACACGGTAAATCCGATCAGGGCCGCAATGGCAGCCGGAGTCCAAGCGGCGACGGCTGGCGCAACCAGCCCCGCAATGCCCAGATCCTTGGCCATTTTGGTTACGACATACAGCAAGAAACCCGCCCCGATTCCACTCAAGATCATCACACCAATACCGCCAAGGCGTGCAAACCGTAGCGAAACCGTCGCGGCGATCAGCACCATCGCCACGAGCAGCAGGGGACGAGCTAGAAGCGTCTGATATTGCAGCCGGTAATCATTTGCATCAAGTCCCGCGGCGCCCTGTTGTGCGATTGATGACGGGAGTCTCCAGAAAGACACGCTGTCGGCGGACACCGCAAATTTCTGATCGACCTGCGACTTGGTTAAATTGCTAGGGAATTCAACACTTTCCGACGTTTTGACCGGCTGGTTGGGGATGAATTCCTGGACGTTGGATAGATGCCAGGCGCCCTTGTCAAGTTTTGCGGTATCGGCTTCCAGTCGCCTGACAAAGCGACCGTCGGCATCCAGCGCATAGATGGTAACGCCCGTCAGCGCGCCGTCGTCGCTATTTTCGGCCGACGTATGAATGACGGCCTGGCCGTCGCGGATCCAGCGGCTCTTGTCGTCGTCGCGGATCTGGCGGGCGCCGAAAACGCGGGTATCGAGCAGGTCGCTTCGCGTCTTTAGCGCCGCCGACAGCGGGTTGAAGGCGATTGCGGCCAGGATGCCGAGGACGACGGCGCAGACGACCGGCGGCGCCAGGAATTGCCAGACCGACAGGCCGGCTGCACGCATCACCACCAACTCGAGCCGCAGGCTGAGATTAACGAAGCAGATGATGGCTCCGAACAGGAAGACGAAGGGCAGGGTCTGCTCGATGATGGAAGGCGTTCGCAGCAGGGACAAAGCCGCGATCGAGCCCACGGATACGCGCGGCAAGTCGCTGGCGCGCCGGCTGGTCTCCGCGAAATCCAGCAGGAAGATCATGACGAACAGAAAGGCAAGCACGCCGAAAATGGCGATGAGGAAGCGCTTACTCAGATACCGGCCGAGAGTGGATGTCAGAATCATGCGCTCGCCGTCCTGTTGGCGAGGCGTGAAGTCAGATCATTGTACCAATTCGTCAATGCGCGCGGCAGCGACAGTCGCAGATGGCCGGCGATGACGGCAAGGCAGATCAACGAGGTCAGGATCGGCACGCCGAATGCAATATAGACGCCGCCGGCCGAATGCACGCTCAGGCTCTGCGTGGCGATGAAGCCGAGAATGCGCACCACCAGCACGCTCAGAATGGCAAAGCCGATCGCGCTGGCCCGGCCCTGGCGCGTGGTGCGCGCCTGGCCGAGAAAGGCAAGGGCGACCAGCATGAAGGCAATCGGATAGAGCGGGGCGGTAAACCGGTCCACCAGTTCGCCGCGAATGCGGCCGCGCTCAGCCGGTCCCTTCATCTCGGATGGCCGGGTGTTCCACAGTTCACTGGTGTAGCGGTCCCGCGGTTTGTAGTTGATGGCATCGTTGTCATCGCGGGCAAGCTGCGAGAGGTCGAACTGGTATTGCTCGAAGGTGACGATCGAGGCATCGGAGGAAGCGCCGCCTTCCTGCTGCTGCAGCGAGCCGTTGTTGAGGACCAGCACGAGCCCGGTCGGCGTGTCGACGATCTTGCCTGTTCCGGCGATATAGGTCTTGGTCTTGCCCTTGTCGCGGGCATCCTGCACGAAAATGCCGAGGAGCGTACCGTCGGGCTGGCGCTCGCGGATATGGAAGGTGAAGCCGCGCAGGGCGGTGAACTGGCCTTCCTTGAGGAAGTGCTGCACCACGTCGGCCGCCGCGGCCACGCGCCAGGCGGTTAGCTCATGCTGGCTGGCTGGCTGTATATAGAGGGTGACGGCGGCAATCCCCGCTGCAACGAGGCCGGTAATGCCGGCAAAGGGCGGGATCAGCCGGGAAGGTGAATAGCCCGCCGCATTGAGGACGACGAGTTCCGAGCCGGCATTGAGACGCTGCAGCAGCCACACCGCTGCCAGGAAGACCGCCAGTGGCGCGACAACCACCACCAGTGCCGGCAAGGCGAGCGAGCTGATGGCGAGGAAAACCAGCACGGACTGGCCCTGTGCCGTCATGACGTTGAATTCGCGCAGGGCGCCGACCATCCAGGCCAGAAGCGTCAGCACGACGAGGCAGACCAGAAAGGCAAAGCCAAACTGTCTGGCAATATATCGGCTGACGAGGTTCATTGCCTTTTCGGGTCTCCTACCCGTTGCTTGTAGCCTCCTGCTAGGCGGCAGGCGAGACGTTTGTATGGCAGGACCGGGGCCGGGAGCGGATTGTTGTAGACATGGTTACGGATTGACATGCAAAAGTCCCAACAAGCCGTCAACCGCGCGGCAACTTCCTAGAATGGGCATCAATTATGGTTTCCGAATTGAAACTGTCTTTTTCAAAAGTCGAGAAAATTGGCGACGGCATTGCCGTCATATTCACAAATATCGATTTGGCGGTATCGCCTGAAACGGAAGCTGCTCTACCGGGTATCGGCAGTCTGGTCAAACGTGCGGCTTCCGCCGATAATTTCAAGGGGAAGGCGCTGAGCTCCCTCGACATTCTTGCGCCTTTGGGCTTGGGAGTGGATCGGGTCATCGTGATTTCGCTCGGCAAGTCCGAAGAAAGCGCCCGCACCGATTGGGTCAAGGCCGGAGGCAGCGCGATCGGGAAGCTGCCGGCCTCGGCGAGGTCGGCGACCGTGGTGCTGGACCTCCCGGGTATTGCGGTGACCGCCGAACAGGTGGCGGACTTCGCCCTCGGCGCCCGGCTGAGAGCTTACAAGTTCGAGCGTTACAAGACTCGCAAGCAGGACGATGCGGCGCATAAGGTCCTTGAATTGACGATCGCCAGCGCGGCGGAAGGAGCGGCCAAGAAGGCCGCCAAGTCCCGCGAGGCAATCGCCGGCGGAGTCAGGCTTGCCCGCGATCTCGTCAACGAGCCGCCGAACGTGCTCTATCCCGAAGCCTTTGCCAAGCGGGCGGCCGAATTGGAGGAACTCGGCGTCGAAATCGAGATTCTCGACGTCAAGGCCATGAAGAAGCTCGGCATGGGCGCGTTACTCGGCGTCGGCCAGGGCTCCGAGCATGATAGCCGCCTGGTGGTGATGCGCTGGAACGGCGCCAAGAATCGCGAGGCCAAGCCTGTCGCCTTCATCGGCAAAGGGGTGACCTTCGACACCGGCGGCATTTCCATCAAGCCGGCCTCGGGCATGGAGGACATGAAGGGAGACATGGGCGGCGCGGCCTGCGTGGTCGGGCTCATGCATGCGCTTGCCGCCCGCAAGGCCAAGGCCAATGTGATCGGAGCCATCGGCGTGGTCGAGAACATGCCTGACGGCAAGGCCCAGCGTCCGGGCGACATCGTCACCTCGATGTCGGGCCAGACCATCGAGATCATCAACACCGACGCCGAGGGCCGGCTCGTGCTGGCGGATGTGCTCTGGTACATCCAGGACAAGTACAAGCCGCAATTCATGATCGATCTCGCCACGCTCACCGGTGCCATCATGGTCGCGCTTGGCCAGGAATATGCCGGTCTCTTCTCCAACAATGACGAACTGGCGGGACGCCTGTTCATGGCGGGGCAGGCGACGGGCGAGCGGGTCTGGCGCATGCCGCTCGGCTCGGAATACGACAAGCTGATCGATTCCAAATTCGCCGACATGAAGAACACGGGCGGCCGCAATGGCGGCTCGATCACCGCGGCCCAGTTCCTGCAGCGCTTCGTCAACGAGACGCCCTGGGCGCATCTGGACATCGCCGGCACCGCCATGGGTTCGCCCGCCAGCGACGTCAACCGCAGCTGGGGCTCGGGCTGGGGAGTGCGCCTGCTCGACCGGCTGGTGGCGGAGCATTACGAAGGGTGAGAATCACGCTGTTCGGTACGCCTGACAGCGTCTACACACGGATCATCCGGCTGATTCTCGAGTTCAAGAATGTCGGTCATGACTTTGTCATGGCTGACATTTTCGACGATGGAGGTCTGCCGGATGACTATGAGCGGCGCCATCCGTTCCGGCGTATTCCATGCATCGAGATCGATGGAATGGTGGTCTATGAGACCGATGCCATTGCCCATTATCTCGAGGCGCTGCTCCCCGAGCCTTCGCTGATACCCGCCGATGCCCGCACCGCGATGCGCATGCGCCAGATCATGCGCGTGGTCGACAATTACGCCTATCGGCCGCTCGTCTGGGGTATCTACGTGCCGCAATGGGGGCGCGATGGCACGATGCCGGCCCAGGAGACGCTGACGGAAGCCGAGACGGCATTGCGCGCCCTCCAGGAATTGGTGGGCGAAGGGGGCGTCGGGCTTTCTCCCAACCTGGCTTGGTGCTACCTCGCACCCGTCCTGGCCGTTGCCGACAGCGTGGCGGCTGGAAGCGAATTGATCGATCGCGTGCCGGCATTGAAGGAATGGTGGCATTGTGTCCGAAGCGCATCTGCCATGGTGCGGACGCGATCATCGGAAAGCCGCTATTGAGAAAGGCGAGGCGATGACGGAATTGCTTTTCTATCATCTCCAGCGGGCCCCGCTCGAACGGGTATTGCCGGGCCTTCTGGAAAAATCCCTGCAGCGCGGTTGGCGCTGCGCGGTGCAGGGGCCACAGGAGCGCCTGCGCTCGCTGGACGACATGCTCTGGACCTATAATGATGAAGCCTTCCTGCCGCATGGCCTGGAGAGCGATGATGGCCCCGCGCAGCCGATCGTGCTGGTGACGCATGAGGGCAACCCCAACGGGGCCGCTATCCGTTTCCTCGTCGATGGTGCTCCCCTGCCGCCGGATGCGCCGAGCTATGAGCGCATCGTGCTGATGTTCGACGGCAACGACGCCGAGGCCGTGCAGGGTGCACGGGATCAATGGAAGCAGGCCAAGGAACTGGGCTTTGCCGCAACCTACTGGCAGCAGAGCGAGGAGGGGCGCTGGGAGAAGAAGGCGTAATCCCGCTGCCCAAGCCATCGCTAGAGCAAAGCGCGTTCAAGCGTGAACGCTTATTTGCTCTAACTCATTGTTCTGAAGCGTCTTTGCGATTCTAGGTGACTCCGTCTAATCGCAAAACGCTATAGCGCCCGGCATCGCTGGATGGGGACGAAATACAGGCCAACCGGCTTCCAAAGCCGGAGCGCCCCGCTCCTGCCGGGCGGCAGGCTGATACCGCAGAAGGTGGGTGGAACACGAAAACCTCTCTCGACGGTGTGAAAAAAAGCAGGTTCAATCCGACGGCCATCCAGGTGGAGAACATAATGAAAATTGGAACCCTATTGCGCGGCGCGCTGCTGGGGCTTGCTTTCGGCGGGCTCACGGGTACGGCGTCGGCCGATCAGCTGGCCAACGTCAAGAGCGCCGGTAAGATCGTGACTGCGACGGATATGCACTATGCGCCGTTCGACATGGTCGTCGACGGCGCCTATCAAGGCATGACCAAGGACCTGTTCGACAATGTCGCCAAGGAGATCGGCGTCGAACCCGTCTATCAGGACTTGCCCTGGACCTCCCAGCTTCCAGGCCTCGAAGTGTCGAAATTCGACATCGTCATCGCGCCGGTGACGATCACGCCGGAACGGCTCGAGCGCTATACCTTCACCCCGCCGATCGCCGACGCGACCGTCGGCATCGTCAAGGCCGCCGCCAACAAGGATATCAACAAGCCGGAGGATATCGCCGGCAAGACAGTCGGCGTGCAGCAGGGCACGGCGCAGTTCAAGCAGCTGCAGGAATTCGGCGCCAAGGTCGGCAATGTCACCATCAAGGAGTATGGCACCACCGACGAGGCCTATGCCGATCTTGCCGCCGGCCGCCTCGATGCCGTGGCGGGCTCGGCACCCAATCTTGCCTATCTCGTCAAGCAGCGTGGCGACGTGTTTGCCTTGCCTGAAGTTTCGACTTTCGGCAGGCCGACTTATTTTGCCTGGGTGCTCCGAAAGGGTGACGACAGCGCGAGCTTTGCCGGCGCCATCAAGGACGCCATCGCCAAGATGACCAAGGATGGGCGCATCAAGGCGATCCAGGAGAAGTGGCTCGGCAAATATACCGAACTGCCGCTCGACGTGCCGGCCAAATGAGTGAGGCCAAGTGACTGAGCCAAGTGATTTGGGCCAAGTGATTTGGGCCAGGTGATTTGGGCCAGGTGATTGGACCAAGCGACTTAGGTAAATAACCTGGAAGGTGCGGCGCCCCACTGGCGCCGCACTTCGACCGCCGCCCTGGTGTGCATGTTCTCGCTGAATGCCTTCATCAAGAGCTTCCACGCGCTTGCGCTGGGAGCGCCCTATACGCTGATCGTCTCCGGACTGGGGATTGTGATCGGGCTCGCCGTCGGCGCCCTGATCTGCGCCGGTGCGTTGTCGCCTTCGCGCGCCCTGAAAACGGTCGCTGCGGTGTGGATCAGCTTCTTTCGCGGCGTGCCTCTGATGGTGCAGCTGCTGTTGGTGTTCTATCTCCTGCCGGTGATCGGCATCAACGTGCCGCCGATCGTGGCGGCGGTGCTGGCGGTCGGCTTGTGCTCCAGTGCCTATGTCGCCGAGATCTGGCGCGGCGCCATCAATGCGTTGCCAGTCGGGCAGGGAGAGGCGGCAACGGCTATCGGCATGCTGCCGCGGACGATCTGGACACGGATCATTCTGCCCCAGGCGGTGCGCCTGTCGCTGCCGGCCTTGGTCAATGAACTCATCCTGCTGGTCAAGGCCTCCTCGCTGGTCTCCCTCGTCGGCATCTGGGAGATTACGCGTGCCAGCCAGGCGGAAGCCGGCGCAAGCTATCGCCCGCTCGAAGCCTATGTCGCGGCGGGATGCCTCTATCTCGTGATCAATCTGTGTCTGGCCGCGCTCGGCCGATACCTGGAACGAAGGATGGCGGCTTGATGGAGCTGATCGCTCATTACGGGCCGGCGCTGCTGCGCGGTTTCGGCATGACGGTGCTGTGCTGGCTGGTCGGCACCGCCTGTTCCGTCGTCCTGGGCCTCGTCATCGCGCTGGCGCAGCGTTATGGGCCGGCACCGTTGCGCTGGCTGCTCGTCGTCTATGTCGAGGCCATTCGCGGCACCCCGTTCCTGGTTCAGCTCTATGTGCTCTATTATGGCGGTCCCGCCTTCGGCTTGAGGTTGGAAGCCCTGTCGGCCGGGCTGATCGGCCTGTCGATCTATGGCAGTCCCTATTTCGCCGAGATCTTCCGCTCGGGCTTCAACGCGGTACCACTGGGGCAGATCGAGGCGGCGCGTACCATCGGCATGAGCGAGTTCGCCATCATCAGGCGCATCCTGCTGCCGCTCGCCTTGGTGTCATCCCTGCCGGCGCTCGTGAATTTCGCCATCATCCTGACCAAGGAGACGGTGGTGCTCTCGACCATCACGGTGCCCGAGCTGCGCTATCAGGTGGACCGGATGATCACCGAGACCTTCCGTTATTTCGAGGCCACCCTAGCGTTGGCCCTCTTCTTCTGGGGTCTGGTGGAGTTCGTCTCCCGGCTTGGCCGCTGGCTGGAGAGCCGCGTGACCCACTACATGATCGAAAGACGCTGACCATGATCGAAAGAAACTGACATGGAGCAGGCCTCCTCCGTCGAGATCCGCAAGGTCGACAAGTTCTACGGGCCGTTCCAGGCGCTGAAGCAGGTCTCGGTCTCGGTCCCTCCCGGCAAGGTCACCTGCCTGATCGGCCCGTCCGGATCGGGCAAGTCGACCCTGCTGCGCTGCATCAACTTCCTCGAGGAGTATGATGCCGGCGAGATCCGCATCGACGGCCGGCTGATCGGCTATGAGAGTCCGGGCGGCAAACGTATGGGCTCGGGCAAGCTGCGCGACATGCGCCGGCGCATCGGCATGGTGTTCCAGCAGTTCAATTTGTGGCCGCATATGACCGCGCTGCAGAACGTCGCCGAAGGGCTCGTCCAGGTGCGCGGCTTCTCCAAAGCCGAGGCCGGCGCGCGCGCGGCGGAGGCGCTGCGCAAGGTCGGGCTGGCGGACAAGATGACGAGCCATCCCGGCCGGCTTTCCGGCGGGCAGCAGCAGCGCGTCGCCATCGCCCGCGCCATCGCCATGGAACCCAAGCTGATGCTGTTCGACGAGCCGACCTCGGCGCTCGATCCCGAGCTGGTCGGGGAGGTGCTGAACGTGATGAAGCAGCTTGCCGCCGAGGGGATGACCATGGTGGTTGTCACCCACGAAATGGGTTTTGCCGCCCATGTCGGCGATCAGGTGGCCTTCATGGAAGCGGGTGAACTGGTCGCCGTCGATACGCCGGCGGCGATCTTCCACGATCCGGCCGACAAGCGCATCCAGTCCTTCCTGCGCACCTATAACGAGCGCAACAGTTTCTAGAGCAGGGTGATTTTTGGTTGAATCGTTGGATTCCCAAATCGATTGAGAAGTGATTCAAGATAGCTGCGGCGGAGGAGGCCGCAGCGAATGGCAGTTCCTTATTCGATGGACCTTCGTGAGCGGGTTGTTCGAGCGGTCAAGGAAGAAGGGTTTTCGCGCAACCAGGCGGTGCTGCGTTTTGGCATAGCGGTTTCGACGGCGGTGCTTTGGCTGCAGCGGGACAAGGCAAACGGCAGTGTGGCGCCGGGGAAGATGGGGGGCCATAAGCCGCGCGCGATCAGCGGTGAGCATCATGACTGGCTGGTTGGGCGCTGCCGAGACGGAAGTGCCTTCACGATCGCCAAGTTGATCAAGGAATTGGCCGAGCGCGGGCTCAAGGTCGACCATCACAGTGTGTGGAATTTCCTGCACGAGCAGAAGCTGAGTTTTAAAAAAGGACGCTGGTCGCCAGCGAGCGCAGCCGGCCCGACGTCGCCCGGCGCCGGCAGCAATGGATCAAATACCGTCCCCTGATCACCCCCGAGCGGCTTGTGTTCATCGACGAAACTTGGACCAAGACCAACATGGCCCCGCTCCGCGGCTGGAGCAAATGCGGCGAGCGGCTCGAGGCCGTCGTTCCCCATGGCCATTGGAAGACCCAGACCTTCATTGCCGCTCTGCGCCATGATCGGGTGGAAGCACCCTGGGTCCTGGATGGTCCGATCAACGGCGAGAGTTTC
>NZ_PUEJ01000004.1 GCF_002982075.1 Labrys okinawensis
GGGGGGGGCGCTCAGTAACGTCGTGAACGAGAGCAATCAGCGGGATAACATTCAAATTCTCCCCAAGATAGGTTCCATCAGCCGCCAAAGGAAAGGCTCGGCATATCTCTGTTGTTTCCGCAACCCGACACAAAAAGGTTTAGCCCAAAATTTTACGGACCTGATGTCGGATCGTGATGGCTGAAGAAGGACGAAATCTTTGTTATAGCATATTGTTCTATCAGGCGGAATGATAGGTCTTCAACTCCGCCATCCGAATTATGAAGAGCTTAAATATTCTCACGTCCATAAAGGAGTTTTTCTCCCGCTCATCTTATCGCAGCCGCCAGGGTCAGTCTGCGAAGGGGTAAGCGTAAGCCCAGGCCTTGGCGAATAGTGGCTGCTGCCTAGTCAAAATAAGAGGCAGTCCAAAGTTCGCCCAAACCGGCCAAATTCACTCGGTCGAGAACCAGTCAGCTGGCCGTTCGGGGCCCGAACAGCGGCCGACGGCAGGCGCTTGCTTTGATTTTCCATGACTCCCGCAGAGCTTCGACACTCCTGGTACTACAAGCTTGCTCATCGTCGCGATATCTCCCGACTGACACGGCCTCAACGCGTCCGAGATCTTGGTAACGGTCGATAGGAGACTTCCGGCACTGCTCGCGCTTATCGCCCTCGTCACGGTCATCGCTCTCGTCGGCCTGCTGCCGACAAGCCTTGCTTGCTTTCTGATGTATGTCGCCTGTCGTGCCTGGCGAAAGCCTCCGCGGGGGCGGACGGCCAGGCGCGTTACGGTCGCGATATCGGCCGTTGTTCTAATTGGTCTACCCATCCTCGCCATCGAGGCCTGCGACCGCCAGATGCTGCTCGATCGCGTACCTCAGCCACTCCAGGTCGCCGCGGTGGAATATCGGCTCGAGGAGTCGTGGGGCCTGGGTTTCATGCCCGGCGACAATGAAACCGGCTTCGTCGTCTACCGTCTGACCGGACAAAGTGCGAAATGGGCAAGAGACCAAGGCAGCCGGCTCGGCGGCAGGCTTCCGGGCGGCACCGCCCAGTGGCACCGGACACCCGTCGGCGATACCGGCGACGAGCGCTGGTATCCCCATGACGACACCCTTCAAATGAAGGGAGCCGCCCCGGGGTCCCTTCATTCTCCCAGCATCGCGGAATATCTGGGACGATACGGCTTTTTCATATCCATCGAGAAAAAACGCGCTACAGAAGCCGACCAAGCCATTCAGGCGGGAGGCTCATTCTATGCCTATGCCCGCGGCGGGCGCGTCACGATCGTCGATCCGGCACGGGGAAAGGTCTATTTCGCCTATGCGGGTTGATGTCCGGATCCCGGGAACGGCCATCGCCCCGCCCAGGTGGTCAACAAACATTCAAGTTTGAAGGCGTTTGGTGCCGGTTGCGGGACTTGAACTCGCGACCTACCGCTTACAAGGCGGTTGCTCTACCAGCTGAGCTAAACCGGCGTCGGTTTTGGGGTAGCAATTCGGGCCCCATCGCGCAAGTTTCCTGTGCAATGAAAGTTGGTGTAACATCCGTTACGCTCCACTGAGTGGTGGCGTGTTTCGATTGTGAGGGTCCAGCTGCGACACTTTGATGGGAACTCAGAGCCGATGATCAGTGTCTTCGACATCTTCAAAATCGGCATCGGCCCCTCGTCTTCGCACACTGTCGGCCCCATGCGTGCCGCCAATCGTTTCGTGCAGTCGCTCCGCAAGCAAGGCCGTTTCATCCACACCCACCGGGTCGAAACCGTGCTTTACGGTTCGCTGGCCTGGACCGGCCACGGGCATGCCAGCGATATCGCCGTGATCCTGGGTCTCGCGGGCGAGGAACCCGAGACCGTCGATCCCGAAACCGTCGCCGCAATCGTCGAAGACGCCACCAGCAAGGGGATGCTCGCGCTGGGCGGACGCCGCGCCATGAGCTTCGAGCGCAACCGCGACATCGTCTTCGATCGCAAAACGCAGCCCAAAGGCCATCCCAATACCCTCTCCTTCACGGCCTGGCACGAGGATGGCACCGCCCTCGCCACGGAATTCTACTATTCCGTCGGCGGCGGCTTCGTGCTGGCGGAGGGGGAAAACGCCGCGGCCCGAGCGACGGCGAACGTCCCCTACCCGTTCCGCAGCAGCGCCGACCTGCTGCGCCTGGGGAGCGAGCACAGTCTGAGCATCGGCGGCATCGTGCTCGCCAATGAGACCGCGAGCCAGCCCGAAGCCGCCGTCCGCGAGCGGCTCGCCGGCATCCGCTCGGTGATGAATGCCGCCATCGACCGCGGCATCAGCCAGGAGGGCGAATTGCCGGGCGGTCTGCGGGTGAAGCGCCGGGCCAAGGCCCTGCATGACCGCCTGCTCAGCGATATCGGCCGCAATGTCCGCGCCCCGCATGAGGTGATGGACTGGGTCTCCCTCTTCGCCATCGCCGTGAACGAGGAGAACGCCGCCGGCGGCCGCGTGGTGACGGCTCCCACGAACGGTGCGGCGGGCATCGTGCCGGCGGTACTAAGATACTACCATGATTTTTGCGACTATTCGGAAGCCGGCGCCGACGAGTTCCTGCTCACGGCTGCGGCAATCGGCATGCTGTTCAAGATGAACGCCTCGATCTCGGGCGCGGAGGTCGGCTGCCAGGGCGAGGTCGGCGTTGCCGCCTCGATGGCGGCGGGCGGGCTCGCAGCGGCGCTCGGCGGCAGCATTGGCCAGGTCGAGAACGCGGCCGAGATCGGCATGGAGCATCACCTCGGCATGACCTGCGACCCGATCGGCGGCCTGGTGCAGATCCCCTGCATCGAGCGCAACGCCTTCGGCGCCAACAAGGCGATCGCCGCCGCCTCTCTCGCCCTGCGGGGGGACGGCACCCACAAGGTCAGCCTCGACCAGGTGATCACCACGATGCGCGTCACCGGCGCGGACATGCAGTCCAAATACAAGGAAACCTCGCAAGGCGGCCTCGCCGTGAATGCGGTGGAATGCTGACGCTCTGCGCGCAATCTTTACTTCGGCATCTTTGATCAAGGGCAAGGCGAAGGCAACCGTTCCTCTTGCCAGTACGACAGGCCCATCGCATCTTACGCCTCCGATGGCGGATGGGCGGATGCGGTTGAGGCACAAGATCTATGGTGGCGGCGATGAGATTCACCTGCCCGGCCTACCTCCGATCTGGGTTCAGGCTTGGCTAATTCTTCCGATACTGGCACTGATCTCGCCCTTTCTCAGAAAGGCAACCCTATCCGGCTTGATCGAGAGCGTCTTCATTGCCCTCGGTATCATGCTCTCCATCCTCGCCCACGAATTGGGCCATGCTCGAATGGGGCAGCGCTTCGGCTTGAGACCAACACTGATCCGCCTGCATGCCGGCGGCGGGGAAGTTGAGTTCGACGAAGGCGCACCGACCCGGCGCGAATATCGTCTGGTTATTCTCGCCGGACCGGCAGTTAACCTCCTGATTTTCATCCTATGTCTTTCCAGCTGCGAATTGGTGAAGACATTCTTGGCTTCTCCCCCTCCGCCCGACAGCGAATCGTTCTTGTTCATACGCGAACTGTCCGCCGAGAGCCGCCAATTCTTGTTGTCGATGCGCCCTGACCCGGCACCTCTGGTCGTCTTGAGATGGCTTGGCTGGTTCAATCTCGCCTTGGCCTTTCTCAATCTCCTGCCCGCCTATCCACTCGACGGAGGCCATCTGTTCCATGATTACCTCGAAGCTCGCCTAGGACGAAGGCGAGCTCAATTGTGGACGGGCCTCATCGGCCTGGTACTGGCAATCCTCGTCAAAGGACTGATGATCGCTGCCCTCACCTTCGGCATGTTGATATGGTCACCCCCCTATCTTACGCCCAACTGGCGCGCATTCCGCCAAGCTTTGAATAAGCGCGCCTCCCTTTCGCATCCCGACAGGCCCTAATGCCCGACCTTGCAGGCCATATCCTCATTCTCACCGGCCCTCCGGGTTCGGGAAAGACGACGACGGCACAGGCCCTCGCCCCCGAGCCCGGTGCGCCGGCCGTGCATCTGCACGCCGACGATTTCTGGCATTTCATCAAGAATGGCGCGATCGCGCCCTATCTGCCTGAAGCCCATCATCAGAATGCGGTCGTGATCGATGTCCTCGTCGGTGCCGCTCGGGCCTATGCCCGTGGCGGCTATTTCGTGATCCTGGACGGCATTGTCGGTCCCTGGTTCCTCTCGCCATTCAAGACGCTCGCCATGCCCGTCCATTATGTGGTGCTGCGCCCTCCTCTGGCGGCGGCGATCGAACGCTGCCGCCTGCGCGGCGGCGACACTCTCAGCGATCCCGGGCCGATCACGGCGCTGCACCAGCAATTCTCCGATTTGGGGCCACTCGAACATCATGCCATCGCAACGGAAGGGCAGGCTCCTGCGGCCACGCTGGCGGCCGTCCGAAAGGCCGCCGCCCGCGGAAGCTTTTGGCTGAAGCCCTGATGTGCCCGAGAAAGCATCCGCCAAGGTGTCGCGAGGCAGCTATGCATTTTCTTGCAATCGCGCCTTTCCTCACCATGATTTTGACGTGAGAATCGGCCAATCGACGGCTTCTACATCCTGGCCGTGCCTAAATTCCGGCCATCAACCTTCGCTACACTCTTGTGGTGCATGGTCTTTTGCTGCAAAACGCAGCGCCTCCCCCGCCGTACGCAGCGGCCAGACGCAACAGGGCAACCGAACACTTCATGGCTTCCGACAATCGGGCTTCGAAAATTCGTATCGCTCTCGACGCGATGGGGGGCGACCACGGCCCCACGGTCGTGATTCCGGCCGCCGAGTTGGCCCTCACCCGCCATCCCGATCTGAGCTTTTCCTTCTATGGCGATGAGGCGGTCATCGCCCCGCTGCTCGCCACCCGCCCGCGCCTTCAGGCCGTTTCCAGCGTCCATCACACCGATGTCGCCATCCGCATGGACGACAAGCCGAGCCATGCCCTGCGCTATGGTCGCAAGAAATCCTCGATGTGGCTGGCCATCGACGCCATCAACAAGGGCGAGGCGGATGCCACTGTTTCGGCCGGCAACACAGGCGCGCTGATGGCGATGGCGCGCTTTTGCCTGCGCACGCTCGCCGAGATCGACCGCCCTGCCATCGCCGCCCTGTGGCCGACCCTGCGAGGCGAATCGATCGTGCTCGATGTCGGTGCCTCAATCGGTGCCGATTCCAATGCCCTGATCGACATGGCGGTCATGGGCGCGGCCATGGCCCGCATCGTGCTGGGGGTGGAAAGGCCCACCGTCGGCCTGCTCAATGTCGGCGTCGAGGAGGTCAAGGGTCTCGAAATGGTGCGCGAGGCCGGCCGTATCCTGCGCGAGACCAGCCTGCCCGACCTGACCTACCATGGATTCGTCGAGGGCGACGATCTCGGCAAGGGCACCGTCGACGTGGTGGTGACGGAGGGTTTTGCCGGAAATATCGCGCTCAAGACCGCCGAAGGCACGGCCAAGCAGATTGCTTCCTATTTGCGTTCGGCCATGTCGCGCACCCTGATGGCGCGCATCGGTTACCTCTTCGCCCGCGGCGCCTTCCAGGCTTTGCGCGAAAAGCTCGATCCCAACCGGGTCAATGGCGGCGTCTTCCTCGGCCTCAACGGCATCGTGATCAAGAGCCATGGGGGCGCCAATGCCGAAGGCTACGCTGCCGCCATCGATTTGGCCTATGATATGGTTAAACAAGAACTCATGACGAAAATCACCGAAAGCCTGAGCTTCGACCACCGCGCCGTGATGGCCGCCGCCAGCAATCCGGACGCTGCATAATGGCGACAATTCGTTCTGTCATCAGGGGCATCGGCTCCTATCTGCCGGAAAAGCGCGTCACCAATGACGATCTGTCCAAGCTCGTCGACACCTCTGACGAGTGGATCGTGCAGCGTACCGGCATCCGTGCCCGCCACCAGGCGGCGGAGGGCGAATTCACCTCGGATCTCGCCACCAAAGCGGCCGAACGCGCTTTGGCGGATGCCGGTCTGAAAGGTTCCGACATCGATCTGATTGTGCTGGCGACCTCGACGCCCGACAACACCTTCCCAGCAACGGCCACCACCGTGCAGGCCAATATCGGCATGACCGGCGGCGCCGCCTTTGACGTCCAGGCCGTGTGTACCGGTTTCGTCTATGGCCTTTCCATTGCCGATAATTTCCTGCGCTCGGGCTCGGCCAAGCATGCGCTCGTCATCGGCGCCGAGACCTATTCGCGCATTCTGGACTGGTCGGATCGTACCACCTGCGTGCTGTTCGGCGACGGTGCCGGCGCGGTGGTGGTCGAAGCCACGATGAACGACGGTTCCATCCACGATCAGGGCGTCCTGGCCACCAAGCTGCGCTCGGACGGGCGCCATAAGTCGAAGCTGTATGTGGATGGCGGTGCCTCCACCACGGGCACTGTCGGCAAGCTGCGCATGGACGGCAAGGAAGTCTTCAAGCTGGCGGTCGGCATGGTGCCGCAGATCATCATCGACACCATGGATGATCTCGGTTTGCCCTATGACGCAGTGGATTGGTTCGTGCCGCACCAGGCCAATGCCCGCATCATCCACGCCACCGCCGAAAAGCTCGGCCTGCCGCCGGAGAAGGTGGTGCTCACTGTTTCCGAGCATGCCAACACCTCCTCGGCCTCGATTCCCCTGGCGCTCGACACCGCCGTCAAGGACGGACGCATCAAGCGGGGAGACCTCGTCCTGCTGGAGGCCATGGGCGGTGGCTTCACCTGGGGCGCGTCCCTGATCCGCTGGTAGTCTGACGAATTTGACGGTTGCCTGACCGAGGCGGAAGCGAACACCGGTTTCGATTGGTGGTTGACCTTGACCGATTTCGTCAATAGCTTCGCGTTTTCAGTGACATAGAGTCGGGACTTCAGTGCCGGCCCTGCTGGGATGATTTGCGGGGCGGATTCGTGGCGGGACAGGCTTCCCGCGGTTCCGGGCTGCATCGAACGGATAACAGACAGGTGGCCTCTTCATGGAGCCTGTCCAACGTGGGGCATGAAAGCGATGGCGGGAAATACCGTCACAAGAGCAGATCTTTGCGAAGCGGTTTACCAAAAAGTGGGCCTGTCGCGGACCGAGTCCTCGGAACTGGTCGAGATGGTCCTGCATGAAATCTCCAGTTGCCTCGAGCGGGGCGAGACGGTGAAGCTGTCGTCCTTTGGCTCCTTCGTGGTGCGCTCCAAGGGCGAGCGTATCGGCCGCAATCCCAAGACCGGCAAGGAAGTGCCGATCTCCCCTCGCCGCGTCATGGTCTTCAAGCCTTCCAACATTCTCAAGGCCCAGATCAACGGCGAGAATGTCGATGGCGTCACCGACGACTAGTCGGACTTCGGCCTTGCTGGCAAATTCATAATTGATTGATCAGTCCAAGTTTGCGCGAGAGAGGGCAATTCCGGTGAATTCGCGCCATCCGTGCGCATGACGAGCATCTCCCAAACCATCCGTCGTTGCGGCCGCCCCCACCCGCCGGGAATGGCCATTTCCTTTCCCTCCAACGGTTTCAAGCTACCATCCGATGATGTTTTGGGTTGGAAACAAGTGATAAACGCTTGTCTTTCATTACAGAATCGGACGAGTGATAGGGGAAAGGCACGATTCGCCGCTTTCCGCTCGGGAGTCCGGCAGCATGGAAAAAGCACCTGACGCGTTTCGCACGATCAGCGAGGTCGCCGAGGATCTCGACCTGCCCCAGCATGTCCTGCGCTTCTGGGAAACACGCTTCAGCCAAATCAAGCCGCTGAAGCGCGGTGGCGGGCGCCGCTATTATCGCCCTGACGACATCGACCTGCTCAAGGGCATTCGCTACTATCTCTATGGCGAGGGCTACACCATCAAGGGTGTGCAGCGCATCCTCAAGGAGCGTGGCAATCGGCATGTCATCGAGATCGGCCGGGCTCAGAACGAGGACTATGTGCCGCCTGTCGCGGTGATCCCACGGGCCGACGAGGAAGAGCGCCGCCGTGAGCGGGCCGAGTGGCCCGAGGCAGAGGCCCCTGCGCCGGGTGGTCGCGCGAGCGACTACGACGAGGGCGATGATCGGATCGAGCCGGTCTTCGACGAAGAGCCCGAAACCTATGAGCCGCCGCCGGCGCAGGCTTCGCTGCCGCTGTCATCCCTGGCAGGCCCGCCCATGCGCAGCGAGCCGCGCCCGGCGCCGCATCCGGTCGCGCAGACCGAAAGCGGCAGCGGCTTGTCGCTGAGCGAGGAGCGGCGCAGGCGGCTGCAGACGGTTCTACTGGAACTCGGCGAGTGCAAGCACATCCTGGAAGCTGCCCGCGGCTAATGGATCGTTCGACGGGAAACTGCCGCGGCTGGGACCGCGGACGTCCCGCCCGCTCTGCCTAGGCAGCCGGCGGAGCGTTCCGGGAAGCGGACCAGACGTTCGTGGTTCCAGGCGCACCGCCATAACGAAAAGGCTTCGGCGAATTGGCCAGCGCATCTTCACCGGCGGTTCATACCGCGACCACTCCCTATGACGCGGTCATTATCGGCGGTGGCCATAACGGCCTGACCTGCGCCTATTATCTCGCCCGGGCTGGCCGGCGGGTGAAGGTGCTCGAGCGCCGCTCCGTCGTCGGCGGCGCCGCGGTGACTGAAGAGTTCCATCCTGGCTTCCGCAATTCCGTAGCCTCCTACACGGTGAGCCTGCTCAATCCCAAGGTCATCAGGGATATGGAGCTGGAGCGTCACGGCCTCAGGGTGGTCGAACGCCAGGCCTCCAATTTCTTCCCCTTCCCCGACGGGCGCTACATCCTTTCCGGCGAGGGCCGCACACAGGATGAGATCGCCAAGTTCAGCCAGAAGGATGCTGCTCGCTTTCCGGCCTATTGCGACGAGATCGACACCATCGCCGACGTGCTGCGCGATCTCATCCTGGAGACCCCGCCCAACGTCTCCGACGAAGGCTGGTTCGGCTCGCTGCCGGAATTGCTGCGCGCCGGCAAGCTGGGGCATCGGCTATCCAAGCTCGACATGCATCATCGCCGCGTGCTGCTCGACCTCTTCACCAAATCGGCGAGCGACTATCTCGACGGTTGGTTCGAAAGTCTGGAGGCGAAGGTCCTGTTCGGCTTCGACTCCATCGTCGGCTCCTATGCCGCCCCCTCGACGCCGGGCTCGGCCTATGTGCTGCTGCACCACGTCTTCGGCGAGGTAAACGGCAAGAAGGGCGCCTGGGGCCATGCCATCGGCGGCATGGGTGCGATCACGCAGGCCATGGCCAATGCCGCCCGCGAGGCCGGCGCCGAGATCGAGACGCAGGCCCCCGTCCGTCGCCTCATCGTGGAGAAGGGCGTCACGGCCGGCGTGGAACTGGAGGATGGCCGCGTCATCCGCGCCAAGGCCGTCGCCGCCAATATCGGCCCGCGCCTGCTCTTCGACAGGATCGTGCCGGAAGATGCCGTGCCGGCCGATTTCCTGCAGCGCATCCGCCGTTTCAAATGCGGCTCGGGCGTGCTGCGCATGAATGTGGCACTCTCCGAATTGCCCAGCTTTACCGCCCTGCCCGGCAAAGAACAGGGCATCCACCACACCGCCGGCATCATCATCGGGCCGAGCCTCGACTATATGGAAGAGGCCTTCCTGGAGGCCCGTCGTCACGGCTGGAGCCGGCAGCCGATCGTGGAGATGCTGATCCCCTCCACGCTCGACGACACGCTCGCACCCAAGGGCCAACACGTCGCCAGCCTGTTCTGTCAATATGTGGCGCCGCAACTGCCGAATGGCGCGAGTTGGGACGCCCATCGCGAGGAAGTCGCCGACCTGATGATCGACACGGTCGAGCGCTACGCCCCCGGCTTCAGGCAGAGCGTGCTCGGACGCCAGGTGCTGACGCCCCTCGATCTCGAACGGGTGTTCGGCCTGGTCGGCGGCGACATCTTCCACGGCGCGCTGTCGCTCGACCAGCTCTTCTCGGCCCGGCCCATGCTCGGCTATGGCGATTACCGCACACCGGTAAAGGGGCTCTATATCTGCGGCTCCGGCACGCATCCCGGCGGCGGCGTCACCGGGGCGCCTGGCCATAACGCCGCACGGGAGATGCTCTGCGACCGGGTCTAGGCCGTCATCCCGCGCGCGGTGCAGCACGAAGTGGTGCGCCGCCGACGCGGGACCGCGATGAAAATGAGATCCATCCGGTGGGCGATCCCGGATCTGCGCCGCACCACTTCGTGTTGCTGCGCGTCCGGGATGACCGCTACCTCACAGCAATTCCTCGATGGCAATCGGGAAATGCCTCACGCGCTTGCCGGTCGCGTGCCAGACGGCGTTGGCCACGGCACCAGCCGTGCCGGTGATGCCGATCTCGCCGACGCCCTTGATGCCGAGCGCGTTCACATGCGGATCGTGCTCCTCGACCAGGATGGCCTCCAGTGACGGTACGTCGGCATTGACGGGCACATGGTATTCGGCGAGATCCGCATTCATGATCCGGCCGGAACGGTGATCGATCACCGCATGCTCGTGCAAGGCGAAGGACACGCCCCAGATCATGCCACCGAGATACTGGCTGCGAACCAGATGGGGGTTGATGATCCGCCCGGCCGCAAAGGCGCCGACGAGCCGGCTGACACGCACCTGCCCGAGATCGGGATCGACCTTGACCTCGGCGAACACCGCGCCATGGGCATGCATGGCATAGCTCGCCTGCGACGCGGGGTCGGCGCTGCCGCGCCCCCGGGCCTCGATTTCCGCCAGGCCTGCGCGGCCGAGAATATCGGCATAGCTCTCGCTGCGGCTTTCATCGTCGCGTCGGTGGAGACGGCCGTCGCGGGCGATCACGCCGGCATTGCCGGCGCCGAACAGCGGCGAGCGCTCGTCGCCCACAGCCAGGTCCGCCAGCTTGGCGATCACCGCCGCACCGGCTTCATGGATCGCCGCACCGGCCGTTGCCGTATGCGCCGAACCACCGGCGATGCCGGCATCCGGCAGGTCGGAGGTACCTGCCCGGAATTCCACGCGGTCGATGTCGAGCCCCAGGCCGTCGGCAGCGATCTGGGCCAAGGCTGTCCAGGCCCCCTGTCCCATGTCATGGGCGCCGGTTTCCATCAGGCCGGAACCGTCGCGCCGGATCACGGCCCGCGCCTCGGCCTGGAACATCAGAGCCGGGAAGATGGCCGTGCCCATGCCCCAGCCGACGAGAAAGCCGGCTTCGTCGCGCATCTGGCGGGGGGCGAGCGGCCGGCCGGCCCAGCCGAAACGCTTGGCACCTTCCGCATAGCATTCGCGCAGGGCTTTCGAAGAGAAGGGCTTGCCGGTGGTCGGTTCGATTTCGGCATAGTTCCTGAGCCGGAACTCGAGCGGATCGATGCCACTTGCCCAGGCCGCTTCGTCCATAGCGCTTTCCAGCGCGATGGAACCGGAGGCCTCGCCGGGCGCCCGCATGAACAGCGGGGTTCCCGTATCGGTGCGCACGGCGTCATAGGTGGTGGCGATGGCAGGGCTGGCATAGAGCGCATGCGAAGCGCTGGCGGCAGGCTCGAAGAAGTCGTCGAAGGTCGAGGAAGCCGTTCTGGCGTGATGGACGAGCGCCCTCAGCGCCCCGTCTGCGGCAACGCCGAGCTGCAAAGTTTGCCGGGTAGGCGCGCGATGGCCCACCGGCCCGTACATCTGATCGCGCCGAAGCACGAGCTTCACCGGCCGGCCGACGAGGCGGGCCGCCATGATGCCCAGGATCTGGGGCCCCGAAACCAGCCCCTTGCAGCCGAAGCCGCCGCCGAGAAACGGGCTGCGGATATGGATCTTGTCCGGTGCGATGCCGAAGAGGGCGGCAATGCGGCCCTGCGCCATCGCCATGCCCTGGCTGGGCGTATCGATCGAAAGGCTGTCGCCCTGCCAGCTTGCGACGATGGCATGCGGCTCGATCGGGTTGTGATATTGGGTAGGCGTCTCGTAGACGGCTTCAATCCGCTTGTCCGCCTCGGCGAAACCGGCCTCGATGTCGCCATGCACGGCTTGCGAGGGGTTGCCGACGCCCACAGCCGCCGGCACGAAGCTGTCGCCATCGAGGCCGACCCTGGTTGTTTCCATCTCGTAGCGTGGGGCCAGCAGGGCGGCGCCCTCCGTCGCGGCTTCCAGTGACTGCGCGATCACCACGGCGATGGGCTGCCCCGCATAGCGCACGCGGTCGTTCTGCAGGACATCGAGCCGGAACATGAAGGGATGGTCCTTGGCATCCGGATCCTGCGCCAGCGCCGGCTTGTGATCCGGTGTCATCACCTCCACCACGCCCGGATGGGCCTTGGCCGCCTCGACGTCGAGGGCGGCAACCCGGCCACGGGCAATCTGCGCCGCGGCGATCACGGCGTAGAGCATGCCAGCAGGATGATTGTCGGCCGCGTAGCGTGCGGCGCCGGTAACCTTGAGCACGCCGTCGCGGCGCGTCAAAGGCTGGCCGATATTGGAGCCGTGCCGGACATGAGCGGGAGACCGGTTCGGCTTGAGGTCGGGCGTGACGAGTTCAGGCATCTCGGCGTGCTCCGGGCAGGGTTGAGAAAGGAGAACCCGGCAAAGCGGGGATACGATCCGGCGTGCCGGCGGCCGCTTCGGCCAGGGCGCGCGCGAGCGTGCGGCGCGCCAGTTCAATCTTGAATTCATTGTCGCCCGAGGGCTTCGCCCCGGCGAGAGCGGCCTGCGCCGCGCGCCGGAAGACGGCTTCGTCCGGCACGGCGCCGGTCAGGGTCGCTTCCGCTTCGAGCGGCCGCCAGGGCTTGGCCGCGACGCCGCCAAGCGCCAGCCGCGCCTCCTCGATCACCCCATCCCTGAGGCGCAGGGCAGCGGTCGCCGAGACCACGGCAAAGGCATAGGATGTCCGCTCGCGAACCTTGAGATACCGGGCATTCGCCGCAAAGCCGGCGGCATCGGCGGGCAATCTCACGGCCACGATCAGTTCGCCCGGTTCCAGAGCCGTATCGTGCTCCGGCGCATCGCCCGGAAGACGATGCAGATCGCCGAACGGGATTTCACGACGCCCTGCCCTGCCCTCGATTTCCACCATGGCGCCGAAAGCCGCCAGCGGCACGCAGAAATCCGAGGGATGGGTTGCGATGCAGGCCTCGCTCCAGCCCAATATGGCATGCAGGCGGTTCTCGCCGCCCCGGGCATCGCAGCCCGAGCCCGGGGCACGCTTGTTGCAAGCGCCGGTGACGTCGAAGAAATAGGCACAGCGTGTACGCTGCATCAGATTGCCACCAACGGTCGCCGCATTGCGCAGCTGGCCGGACGCACCCGACAGCAGCGCCTCGGCAATCGCGGGATAGGCTTTCGAGAAAACCGGATCATGGGCGAGATCCGCATTGCGCACTAGCGCACCGATCCTGACGCTGCCATCGGGCTGCCATTCGACCGCACCGAGATCCGGCAGACGGGTGACATCCACGAGCCGGTCGGGACGGCTCACGCCGGTCTTCATCAGATCGAGGAGGTTGGTGCCGGCCGCGAGAAAGGCAGAGCCGGGCTGGGACGCCGCCGCGACGGCTTCGGCGATGGTGGCGGGCCTCACATAATCGAAGCTCTTCATGCCGATTTCCTCCGGTCGCCCTCGGCGAGGACATGATGAGCCTCCAGCACGGCCTCGGTGATGCCGGCATAGGCGGAGCAGCGGCACAGATTGCCGCTCATCCCCTCGCGAATACGCTCGGGATCGTCGCCCGCCTGGCCTTCACGGAGAAGGCCGATGGCGCTCATGATCTGGCCGGGCGTACAGAAGCCGCACTGGAAACCGTCATGGGCGATGAAGGCCGCCTGCATGGGGTGGAGATTCTCGCCCTGGGCGATGCCCTCGATGGTTTCGATCGACGCGCCATCATGGCTGACGGCAAGCGCCAGGCAGGAATTGATGCGGCGGCCGTCGACCAGAATGGTGCAGGCGCCGCATTGACCGCGGTCGCATCCCTTCTTGGTGCCGGTGAGGTCGAGGCGCTCCCGCAGGAGATCGAGAAGCGTCACCCTGGGATCGTCGAGTTCAACATGGCGTTGCTCGCCGTTGACGGTGAGGCTGATGGAGAAAGTCATGCACTGCTCCAATCGACTGATTTTTTGAACTGTCGAGGCTGCGGAGAGCGAAGCGCTTTTTGGGGTGTGGCCGATTCTCTCGGAACGAAAAGCGCCCGTGTCTTCAGAGTCTCCTGGGAGCACGACCCGGAGGGACCGAGCTCCCGGCTTCGGGTCGCCGGACATAATCTCGGCGCCCCGCTGCAAACGCATCGCCCGGCAAGGCCGGGCTTCGATTTGATTGAAAAGCATCTGTCTGTTTTGATGCTCATGCAGTATTTATACGGAGGGTCCCTCCGTTTTGCAAGGGGCAGGCTGACTGAATTCAGATGGTGGAGCGAAACGGGAAAACAAGCCGCAAGCCGCGCGCCGATGCGATCCGCAATCGGGAACGGCTGCTGGCGGCCGCCAAGACCGTCTTCAGCAGGGGTGGCTCCGAGGCGAGCCTGGAGGCCGTCGCAAGGCAGGCGGAAGTCGGCATCGGCACGCTCTACCGCCACTTTCCCACCCGCGAATCACTGTTCGAGGCGGTCTATCGGCAGGAAGTGGATCATCTCAGCGAATTGGCGGAGCAACTGAAGGACGGCATGGAGCCGGTCGATGCCGTCCGTCGCTGGCTGCATGCCAATGTGCAATTGGTCGCGACCAAGAAAGGCATGCTGACGGCATTAGCGCTCGCCGCCTATGCTCCGTCCGAACTCTATGCCTATTCCTTCGACCGTCTGACCACGGCACTGGGCATCCTGCTGGCCCGGGCCGTTGCCGCCGGACAGATGCGGGCTGATATCACGCCGGAGGACCTGCTGCGGGCCCTGGTAGGCATGTGCTACATGCGCGACCATCCCGGCTGGCTGGAAGCCGTACAAAGGCTCGTCGACGTTTTCGTCGACGGCCTGTGTGTCGGAGCTGCCAAGGCAGGTTGAATCTCCGATCGCCGCGCCTTCCGGTCACCCTGCTTTGCGGATGCGCACCGGCACGGATTTGTAGGAAGGCGTGCCGCTTTCCTCATCCTTGTGGTCGAGGGGCACCAGCCCATTGGCTTCGGGATAATAGGCCGCGACCGAGCCACGGGCGATGTCATAGGCGATGGCGGTGAGGCTGAGGCGCCGGGGTTCGCCCGACGGCAGCGCCGTCTCGATCTCGACGAGATCGCCATGCTCCAGTCCCAGACGGGATAGATCCGCCTCGTTCACGAACAACACGTCGCGGCGGCCGAACACGCCGCGATAGCGGTCGTTCAACCCGTAGATCGTGGTGTTGTACTGGTCATGGCTGCGGATGGTCGCCAGCTTGAGCAGGCTGGCATCGGCCATCATCGCGTCCTCCTCAAGTCCCTTGAAGGGCAGGAACTCGGCCTTGCCCGAGGGAGTCGGCCAGATGCGCTCCGTCGGCGGCAGCGGCAGGCGGAAGCCGCCGGGGATGCGAATCCGCCGGTTGTAATCCTTGAAGTCCGGCAGGACGCTCTCGATCGCATCGCGGATGAGATCGTAATCGGCGACCATTTCCGCCCAATACACCTTGCTGTTCGGCAGCGTCGCCATCGCCATGCCGGCGACGATGGCCGTCTCGGAGCGCAGGTGCTCGGAGGCCGGCGGCAGCTTGCCGCGCGAGGCGTGCACCATGGACATGGAGTCCTCCACCGTCACCGCCTGGGGCCCGCTCGCCTGCATGTCGCGCTCGGTCCGCCCCAGCACCGGCAGGATGATCGACTGCTTGCCGATGAGCAGTTGCGAGCGGTTCAGCTTGGTGTCGAGATGCACCGCAAGGTCGAGCTTGCGCATGGCGGCTTGGCAGCGTTCGGGGTCGGGCATGGCGACGGCGAAATTACCCCCCAGGCAGATCAAGACCTTCGAGCTGCCCGCGTCGATCGCTTCCATGGTGGCCACCGCGTCATGGCCGTGATGGCTCGGCGGCTTGAAGCCGAAGGTGCGCTCGATCCCCTCGAACAGGACAGCGTTGGGTTTTTCGGTAATGCCGACCGTCCGGTTGCCCTGTACGTTGGAATGGCCGCGCAAGGGGCAGATGCCCGCACCCGGCTTGCCGAAATTGCCCTTCAGCAACAGGAGATTGGCAATCTGCTGCACATTGGCGGTTCCCCGGTTGTGCTGCGTGATGCCCATGCCGTAGGCGACGATGGTGGCATTGGAACGGGCATAGGCTTCCGCGACTTCGCCGAGCTGGGCCTTGCTGAAGCCGCTGATGGCCTCGATGGCCTGCCAGGAGGTGGCGCCGAGATCGGCTGCGAACTCGGCAAAGCCGTGGGTGTGGGTGGTGATGAAATCGTGGTCGAGTATCTTGTTGCCCGACGCCTCGTCCATCTCGACCAAAGCCTTCATCACGCCCTTGAGGGCGGCGGCGTCCGCGCCGACCTTGACCTGATAGTAGGACGAGGCGATCCGCGTGGAACCGAAGGTCCCCATCTCGATGGGATTCTGCGGATCGGCGAAACGTTCGAGCGCCCGCTCCTTCAGGGGGTTGAACACGATGATCGGCACGCCGCGCCGCGAACATTCATGCAGCGTGCCCATCATGCGCGGATGGTTGGTGCCCGGATTGTGCCCCAGCGAGAGGATCAGCTCGCAATGGTCGAAATCCTCCAGCGAGACGGTGCCCTTGCCGATGCCGATCGATTGCGGCAGGCCGACGCTGGTGGCCTCGTGGCACATGTTCGAACAATCGGGAAAATTGTTGCTGCCGAATTCGCGCGCGAAGAGCTGGAACAGGAAAGCCGCCTCATTGGAGGCGCGGCCGGAGGTATAGAATTCGGCCATGCTCGGATCGGGCAGGCTATGCAAGGCGGCGGCGATGCGGGCGAAAGCATCATCCCACTCGATCGGCTGATAGGTGTCCGTCTGCGAATCATAGGCCATCGGATGGGTGAGACGGCCCTCGTTCTCGAGGTGATAGTCACTCCAGCCCAGGAGCTCGGTGACGGTGTGTTCGGCGAAGAATTCCGGCGTGACGCGCCTGCTCGTCGCCTCCCAGGTCACGGCCTTGGCACCGTTCTCGCAAAACTGGAACGTCGAGCTGTGCTCCTTGTCCGGCCAGGCACAGCCAGGGCAGTCGAAACCATCCGGCTTGTTCATCCGCAGCAAGGTCAGCGGTGCCTCGAGCACTTCCATCTGCGTGCGCACGGCCGCCGCCGTCGCCTTGAGAGCCCCCCAACCACCGGCCGGGCTACCATATGGCCTGATGCCAGGAACGTCGCGCTTGCGGGCCATATGTCCCTCTGCTCCCCTATGTCACATGTGGATCGTCACGGATCGCGGCCAGCCCGGCAGCCCTCGCATATCGAGGAGCATGTCGGATCATTGAGGCTTGCCCCTCGGCCAGCTTGCTTGTTCTCCCTCTCCTGTCAACCGGCATGGGAATGCCGGTGAGCTCGATCGGCCGGCGCCGTACCGCGGTTTGCTGGACCTGTTCGTCGGCGGCCAATCCGGCTCGCCCATAGGCGCTAACATTGCAGAGGCATGCACCCGATACGCCGTGTTCTGCAAAATGCATCGTTTCCAAGAATGCCGATCTGAAGATCGGCACTCCAGGGTTGCGGGGCGATTTCCGCCTCTCAGATCACGGGCGCATAGTCGACCGCCTGCATGGTGCGATCTTCGATCGCGCCGACCATCTTGCCGTCGCGGGCCACGGTCTCGTTCTTGATGCGCTGCCATTCCTCGTCGGCCATGAAGCGGTCCCAGGCCGCCTTCATGGTCTCTGCATCCGGCCAGCGTAGCAGGTAGACGAATTCCGTCCTCTCCGGCGTGGCCGTCTCCCACAGCGAGACGAAGTCGAAACCGTAGGTCTTCATGATGCGAACGGCATGGTCGCGAAAACGGGCGTGGAAAGCCGCCTTGTTGTGCTCGAATATCTCATAGATGCGCAATTGATAGATCATCGAATTCCTGCTCCTTCGGGCATGACTGGAGCCGGCCTGGAAGCCAGAAGTCATGGTCGCGGCAGCTGCCGCAAACTTCAGGAGATCACGTCGATCCATCGGGCGAAGGCTCATGACAACCGCTCCAGCTCAGCTCGCAGCGATTTTGGCCACCCAGGCACCAATGTAAAATATATTATAGGAGATCGATTGATATCTATCGTGTATCGGCTTTTGCCACCTGCCTGACGACATCGATGAAACTGTCGCGGATCGAAGAGGACATATCGGCCCGCCAGCCCAGCACCATGTCCATATGGCTCAGTTCATCCGGCGCCGTGGTGATGATCGGGCAAAAGACTGCGCCCTTGCGGTTTTCCTGGCCGGCCGAGGCCGGCACCAGCGCCACGCCGATGCCGCCTGCCACCAGGCCGACGACGGTTTGCATCTCACAGGCTTGCTGGGTGACGCGCGGCTCGAACCCGGCATGCCGGCACAGGGCGATCAGCTGGTCGTGGAAGCTCACCCCCTCGTCCCGAGGGGTCATGATGAAATCCTCACCGGCCAGCTGCTCCAGCCTGATCGCTGCACCGGTGGCGAGGGGATGATCGTCGGGCAAGGCGGCCAGGACCGGCTCACGCTCGATGCGCTCGAAACGGATATCGGCTGCCGGAATGCCCGGCCAGCGCATGAAGCCGATATCGGCCTGCTTGCCTCGCAGAGCCTCGATCTGCTTGGCCGTGGTCGCCTCGCGCAGCACGAGCTCCACCTCCGGAAAACGGGAGCGGAATGTCCGCAGCGCCAACGGCACCAGATCACGACGGGCCGTGCCGACAAAGGTGATGGCAAGCCGGCCTGCCAGGCCCGCCTCGATCCGGCGAGCCCGCAAGGCCCCCTGCTCCAGGCTTGCCAGGCAGGCCTTCGCCGTATCGAGAAAGGCAACGCCCGCCTCCGTCAGGGCGACATGCCGATTGCTGCGCGTGAACAGGCGCGCGCCGACCTTCTCCTCGAGCTTGCGCACGGCCTGGCTCAGGGGCGGCTGGGCCATATGCAGCCGCTCGGCGGCGCGATGGAAATGCAGTTCCTCGGCGAGGACCACGAACTGGTGCAGAAGACGTGTCTCGATCATCGGCCAGGACCATTGCGGCCCTTCCGGCCGCCTCAAAACGAATGAGGGAGGGCAATGCCCTCCCTCACCCACCATAGACTATCGCGAAAGCTCAGTGATGGGCCAGGATGGCCAGCAGGAGCAGCGCCACGATGTTGGTGATCTTGATCGCCGGATTGACGGCCGGACCGGCCGTGTCCTTGTAGGGATCGCCAACCGTGTCGCCGGTCACCGAGGCCTTGTGAGCCTCCGAGCCCTTGAGATGCTTGGTGCCGTTGGCGTCGATGAAGCCGTCCTCGAAGGATTTCTTGGCGTTGTCCCAGGCACCGCCGCCCGCCGTCATCGAGATGGCGACGAACAGGCCGGTGACGATCACGCCGAGCAGCATGGCGCCGACGGCGGCGAAAGCGTCCGACTTCGAGCCGGTGATCCACAGCACCAGGAAATAGATCACGATCGGCGACAGGACCGGCAGCAGCGAGGGGACCAGCATCTCCTTGATGGCGGCGCGGGTCAGAAGGTCCACCGCCTTGCCGTAGTCCGGCTTGTCGGTGCCCTGCATGATGCCGGGCTTCTCGCGGAACTGGCGCCGGACCTCCTCGACGATGGCCGATGCCGCCTTGCCCACCGCGGTCATCGCGATGCCGCCGAAGAGATAGGGGATGAGGCCGCCAAGCAGCAGGCCGACCACCACGAAGGGATTGGCCAGCGAGAAGTTCGGCTGCACCCCGGCGAAATAGGGATACTGGGCCGAATTCGAAGAGAAATAGGCCAGGTCCGAGGTATAGGCGGCGAACAGCACCAGAGCGCCGAGGCCGGCCGAGCCGATGGCGTAGCCCTTGGTGACGGCCTTGGTGGTATTGCCGACGGCGTCGAGCGCGTCCGTCGACTTGCGGACCTCCTTGGGCAGGCCGGCCATTTCGGCAATGCCGCCGGCGTTGTCGGTGACCGGGCCGAAGGCGTCGAGTGCCACCACCATGCCGGCAAGGCCCAGCATGGTCGTCACGGCGATCGCCGTGCCGAACAGGCCGGCCAGCGTATAGGTGGCGATGATACCCGCCACGATCACAATGGTCGGCAGCGCCGTCGCCTCGAGCGAGACGGCGAGGCCCTGGATGACGTTGGTGCCATGTCCCGTGACCGAGGCCTGCGAGATCTGGCGCACCGGCCGATAGCCGATGCCGGTATAATATTCGGTGATCCAAACGATCAGGCCCGTCACCACCAGACCGACGATGCCGCAGGCGAACAGGGCGGTACCGGTGACGTCATGGCCGCCGATAGTGCCGATCGAGTTCCAGCCGATGAGGAAATGCGTGGCGACGGCCAGGCCCGCTACCGACAGGACCGCCGAAGCGATGAAGCCCTTGTAGAGCGCGCCCATGATCGACTGATTGGCGCCCAGCTTGACGAAAAAGGTGCCGACGATCGAGGTGACGATGCAGGCCGCCCCGATGCCGAGCGGATAGAGCAGCACATTGGAGAGCACTGGCGTGCCGGCGAACAGGATCGCCGCCAGCACCATGGTGGCGACCACGGTGACTGCATAGGTTTCGAACAGGTCGGCTGCCATGCCGGCGCAATCGCCGACATTGTCGCCGACATTGTCGGCGATGGTGGCGGGGTTGCGCGGATCATCCTCGGGAATGCCGGCCTCGACCTTGCCGACGAGGTCGCCGCCGACATCGGCGCCCTTGGTGAAGATGCCGCCGCCCAGACGCGCGAAGATCGAGATCAGCGAGGCGCCGAAGCCCAGAGCCACCAGCGAATCGATGATCTCACGCGCCTGCTTGGGATCGGCGAAGGAAAGCTGCATCGGGCCGGTCAGCACATAGTAGTAGACGGCCACCCCGAGAAGAGCCAGGCCCGCCACCAGCAGGCCGGTGACCGCACCGGCCTTGAAGGCGACTTCGAGGCCCTGCCCCAGCGAGTTCATCGCGGCCTGCGCCGTGCGGACATTGGCCCTGACCGACATGTTCATGCCGATGAAGCCGGCGAGACCCGAGAGCACGGCCCCGATCAGGAAGCCGATGGCGCTCGGGATCGAAAGGAAATAGGCGACCAGGGCGAAGATGATGATGCCGACGCCGGCAATGGTGATGTATTGGCGCCTGAGATAAGCCTGCGCGCCTTCGCGCACGAAACCGGCGATTTCCTGCATCCGGGCGTTGCCGGCGGGCTGCGCCATCACCGACTGGAATGCCCAGATTCCGTAAACGAGGGAAAGCGCCCCGCACGCAATAATGACCCACAGAGAAAGCATGGACTAAATGTTCCTTGTTCTTTACTCGCACAAGCCACTGAACAAATCGCACGAACGAACGACCCCTGCCCTTCGTATCGAAGGTCAGGATATTGCAGGTGCGGCGAATCCTCCCACCGGAGCCGTCTGATTGTCCGGATTGCCGCGATGCTGCCAAAATCATACGGGCAGCGCAACCGACGCAGTGCGTTCACGGCAAGTTCTTTCGAAGATCCTCTTGGTGCGTCACTCGTCGGAAAACTGTCACGCCTCTGTCATCGGCTCTTGCCAAGGAAGTTGGCGCTGACGCGTCTTGCGATCCGGCCGTGCCGCCAGAAATCGCGAAGACTCATCGAAACAACAAAGACCGGGAGCAAAGACGCGTTTTCGCTGAGGCGCGCCTCTGTTCTGGCCACCGAGCGAGATTTCCATGCGCCTTCTTCGTACCGTCCTTCTTACCACCCTTTCGGTTCTGCCGACGCTGGCAAGTGCCGAGCCCCTGGCCATCAAGGAGCCTTTCGTTTCTTCCGCCCCGGGCGAGGAGAAGATCGATTTCGCCGGCGGCAGCTTAGTCAATCACGGTCTGGTCGGCGTCGGCCGGCTGAGCGCCGACCTCAAGGACGAGAGGGGCGACACACTCGGCTCCTTCTCCTCCATGGCGATCGATCCCAAGAGCTGGAGCAAGACGGCCAACGGCTATAAGGGCCAGCTCCGCTCTTTGCCCGACCGCGGCTACAATAATCCCGACAAGGGCCTGTTCTTCGACTATCAGGGCCGCGTCCTCGCCTTCGACTTCGCCTTCACACCCTATTCCGGCCCCGCCCTGCCTGCCGCCGTGACCTCGCAATCGCAGATCGAATTGAAACCGCTCGACGGCAAGGGCGTTTTCCTCACCGGCCTCGACGGCAAGCCGACGACGGGCGCCGATCCCGGTGACAACACCGCCGGGATGGACGGCTACACCCTGCCCGTGCCGCCGGCCGGCGCGCTTGGCGCCGGCTCCCTCTCCTTCGACGCCGAGTCGATCGCCTATCGCGCCGACGGCAGCTTCTATGTCGGCGACGAATATGCCGCCGCCGTCTACCTGTTCGGGCCCGACGGCAAGCTGAAGGGCCTCATCCGGCCCAGCCCGGCACTCGTTCCCACCAAGAAGGGCAAGATCAACTTCACCTCGATGGAAGCGCCCGATACTGGCCGGCGCAACAATCAGGGTCTGGAGGCGATCTCGCTGACGCCCGATGGCAAGACCCTCTACGCCGTGCTGCAGAGCGGCACGCTGCAGGACAGCTCCGCCGGCAAGAACCAGGCGAACCGCGCCACCACCCGCATTTATGTCTATGACGTCGCCTCGGACCCGCTGCCCAAGACCCCCAAGGCGGTCTATGCGATCGAACTGCCGGTCTATTCCAAGAAGGGCGACGGCAAGATCGACAGCACGGCCGCCCAGAGCGAGATGGTGGCGCTCGACGACCATCGCTTCCTTCTGCTCGCCCGCGACGGCGCCGGCCATGGCTGCGAGTGCAAGAATCCGGAAATGTTCAAGGCCGTCCTGGTGGTCGACACCAGCGGTGCCACCAATCTGGCGGGCACGGATTATGAAACCGGCACCAAGCCGATCGCACCCGCCAAGGACGACCGCAACGTCCTCGATCCGGCCATCACCCCGGCCCGCTCGCAGGTGCTGGTCAACCTGTTGAACGGCACCCAGCTCGGCAAGTTCGGCCTCAACATCGACAATGCCAAGGCCAACGACCTCACCCTGTCGGAAAAATGGGAAGCCATGACATTGGTCCCCGCCCTCGATCCGGCCGCGCCGAACGATGCCTTCCTGTTCGTCGGCAACGACAACGACTTCCTTACCAGGAAGGGCGTGATGAAGGGCCAGAGCTACGACGCCGGCCTCACCAACGATACGCTGGTGCTGGCCTATCGCCTGACTCTGCCAGAAGACCTGGCCAAGGGCCTGGCGGGGAAGTGAGAAAGCCAACAAGACAAAGCAGGTTTTCCTTCTCCCCTTGAGGGAGAAGGTTTGCTGCGTCTTTTCCGTCTTGCTCAGAAATGGCTGAAGCTGCCTCGGGCGAATGGGACTTCGTTGCCCTCGCCATCGAGCCATCGAGGCGCGTGGTTCCCTGAGGTTACCGTACCGATCGGGCTGACTTGCACGCCTCCGTGCTGTGCCGCCGCCTCGAAGGCCACGCGCCGGCTGGGTGGTACCGCACAAAGGATCTCATAATCGTCCCCTCCCGTGAGGGCGGTTTCCAGCAATGTCGCGTCGAGCCTGCAGGCCGCCCGTGCGGCCGATGAAAGCGGCACGTCATCGCGTTCGAGATCGGCCGACGCGCCGGACGCCCGCAGCAGCTTGGCGAGATCGCCGACGAGGCCATCCGAGATATCCATAGAGGCCGAGGCGTGGGCCAGCACCCCCGGCGCCAGCTTGATGCGCGGCTGCGGCAGGAGATAGCGCCTGGCCAGGTAATCGCGTTCCACCTCCGCAAGCCCGGCCAGGCCGTCCGCCCCACGACGCGCCAAAAGGCCTAGCGCCCCGTCACCGATGGAGCCGCTGACATAAAGAATGTCGCCCGGCTGCGCGCCGTCCCGGCGCGGAATGCGATCGGAGGGCACCAGGCCGAAGGCATTGACGGCGATCGTCAGCGGCCCCGTGGTCTTGACGGTATCGCCGCCGAGAAGGGCGAAAGCGAATTCCTTGCCGTCGACTGCCAGGCCCTCGGCGAAACGCTGCAGCCAGTCCTCGCGCCAGCCGGGCGGCAGGGCCAGGCAGAGCGTATAGGCATGCGGACGCGCACCCTTGGCGGCAAGGTCCGACAGGTTCACGCGCAAGGCCTTGCGCGCGATGAGATCGGGATCGTCGTCGGCGAGGAAATGAATGTCGGCGACCAGCGCATCGGTGGTCACCACCAGATGCTCTCCAGGCGGCACACTCAGGGTCGCCGCGTCATCCGTCAGCCCGCGCGCACCAGGATGGGTCGCGAGCGGGGCGAAGAAACGGCTGATCAGCTGGTCTTCGGTGAGCCGCGCCATGCGTGCACCGGAAATCAGGAGGCCTGAAGGTGATCGCTGCGTTCGGCCTTGGCGATCTTGTCGAGCACAGCATTGACCATGCCGGATTCCTCGCGGTCGAGGAAAGCATGCGCAACACTGACATATTCGGAAATCGTCACCTTCGGCGGGATGTCCTTGCGATGCAGCAATTCATAGACGCCGGCCCGCAGGATGGCGCGCAGGATGGCATCCACCCGCTTGAGCGGCCAGCCGTCGGCGAGCGCCTGGTCGACCTTGGGGTCGATGCTGCGCTGTTCGCGCACGACCCCGCCGACGATGTCGCGGAAGAAGCTCTCCTCGGCCGGCGAATATTCCACGCCGTCGATTTCCTGGCCGATCCAATGGTTCTCGAATTCCGCCAGCACCTCGACGACATTGGTGCCGCGGATGTCCATCTGATAGAGCGCCTGCACACTGGCAAGGCGCGCAGCGGAACGCTTCTGGGCGCGGCTCATGCCTCGACCCCATGCAGGCGGCGTTTGAGGGCAATCATGTGCAGGGCGGCATCGGCCGCGCCGCCGCCCTTATTCATTTCCGAAATGCTGGCGCGAACCCGGGCCTGCTCGTCATTCTCGACGGTGAGGATGCCGTTGCCGAGCGGCAGAGCCCTCTGCACCGAGATGTCCATCAAAGCGCGCGAACTTTCGCCAGCCACGATGTCATAGTGGGTGGTCTCGCCACGCACCACGCAGCCGAGGGCCACGGCACCGTCATAGGACCGGCCGCGCTGCGTGGCGGCATCGAGAGCCATCACGATGGCCGAGGGGATCTCGAGGGCGCCCGGCACGGTAAGCACGTCGAAGCTGCCGCCGGCTGCCTTGATGGCGCCGGTCGCGCCGGTAAGCAGACCATCGGCGATCTCCTCGTAATAACGGGCTTCAACGATCAGGATATGCGGCGGCAGAGGCCCGCCGAAACCTGACTCGGTGCTTTCGAAGGTAGGGGTAGAGGAACTGGATACACGCCTGGGACCGGCCATGGGACTTCTCGTTTCGGAGGAAAAGGCAGCCTCTGCACGGGCCGCCTGAATGCTGGTGGATTGAGGGCGTTCCTAGAGCATTGGGCCGGAAAGGGGAAGCCGTTTTGAGCAGGCGCGATGCGACCATAAAGCATGGCAGAACAGACGCGGCCCGGCTTCAGGGACGGTCGCTCCAGCGCTCGGCGCCGACCTCCGCCAAACGTGCGGCATAGCGCGCCATGGTATCGATCTCGATGTTGATCCTGGCCCCCACGGCCGTCTGGCCCCAGGTGGTGACGCACAGGGTATGGGGGATCATCATCACGCTGAAATCCTGGCCCTCCACCTTGTTGACGGTCAGTGAAGTGCCGTCGAGCGCCAGGGATCCCTTCTGGGCGATGAAGCGCGACAGGTCTGCGGGTGCGCGGAAGGTAAATTGCGATGTGCCGTCCTGGTCCTTGCGGTCCAGCACGGTCGCCACCCCGTCGACATGTCCGGAGACGATATGTCCGCCGAGTTCGTCCCCGATCCGCAGCGCCCGCTCGAGATTGAGCTTGTGCCCCACGTCCCAGGAGCCGAGCGTCGTGCGCCCGATCGTCTCGGAAGAGGCATCGACGGTGAAGAGAGCGTCGCCACCCGGCCGCAGGGCGAGGCTGGTGAGGGTGAAGCAGATGCCGGCCACCGCCATGGAAGCGCCCACCGTCATGGTGTCGGCGGGGTAGGAACAGGCGATGGTGATGCGCTTGGCGGAGCCGTGGTCCTCCAGCGCGACGATCTCGCCAATGTCGGTGATGATGCCGGTAAACATGATAGGCCCTTCAATTCCTGCGCTGAATGGTCATGGTATCATGTCCGATCATGCGCGCAGCCAGATTGGGCAATTGGGTGTCGATTTTCGCCTGAAGCAACGGCGTCAGGGCCGTCACCCCCTCCCCGATCGGTTCGGGCGAGGTGAACTGCACGAACTCCTCGACGAGATCGGCCTCGACCAGCCCGGCCGCAAGCCGGGGGCCGGCCTCGACCAGGAGGCGCGTAACGCCCCGCGTGCCCAGCAGACGCAAGGCCTCGCCGAGATCGAGGGACGCTCCCTCGCCGGGAGACAAGGCGGAGCAACCGATCCGCATCACTTCAACGCCCGCATCGACCAGCCTCTGTTCCGGATCGACCGGCGCATCGGCGCGGGCCATGACCCATACCGGCACCTCGCGCGCCGTCTCGACCAGCCGCGAGGAGAGCGGGAGCCTGAGCCTTGAATCGAAGACGATCCGCAGCGGAGACTGCGCAGCCATGCCGGGCAATCGTACGGTGAGCAACGGGTCGTCATTCAGCACGGTGCCGATCCCGACCGCGATCGCGTCGCTCTGGGCCCGCATCAGGTGCACATGGGCGCTCGCCTCCTCGCCGGTGATGCGCACCGGCCGTCCGCCGGGACCGGCCAGCTTGCCATCCGCGGAGACCGCGATCTTCACCGTCACGCCCGGGCGCCCGAAGGTCACGCGGGTGATATGCCCGACATGGGCCTGGAAGGCCTCGTCGGCCAGTACGCCCTCGCGGACCTCGAGGCCATAGCGCCGGAGCATGTCGAAGCCGCGTCCGCCCACGCGAGGATCGGGATCGCGCAGGGCGCCGACCACGCGCGCTATGCCTCCCCGGGCCAAGGCATCGGCGCAGGGGCCGGTGCGTCCATAATGCGAGCAGGGCTCGAGGGTGACATAGGCCGTGGCGCCCTTGGCCAGCGATCCCGCCCCGGCCAGTGCCTGGGTCTCCGCATGAGGACGCCCGCCCGGCTGTGTCCAGCCCCGGCCGACGATGACGTCGGCATCGCCGACCCGCCGGACGATTACGCAGCCGACCGCCGGATTGGGCCAGGTATTGCCAAGCCCCCGCCGCCCCAGCGCCAACGCCGCCCGCATGAAGCGTTCGTCGCGCCGCAGGGCGTCGATGGCGGAGACAGGCATCGCGAAAGTCACAGGAGGAAATCAAACCGGCATTGGAAGCTCGAAGCAGCAAATAGGCTTGCCGCATGTGTCATGCAAGCGCGGCACAGTCATGTCACGCCCATGCGGGCCGGAATAGCCTACTCCTCGTCCGCCCGCGTCTCGTCCTCGATGCTCAATTCATCCAGAACGGCCGTGAAATCCTTGGCTTCGCTGAAATTGCGGTAGACCGAGGCAAAGCGCACATAGGCGACGTCGTCGAGGGCCTTGAGCCCCTTCATGACGATGCGGCCGATCTGCTCGGAGGTGATCTCGCTCTCTCCCAGGCTCTCGATCTGCCGAACCAGGCCGTTGACCAGCCGTTCGACCCGCTCCTCGTCGACGGGCCGCTTGCGTAGCGCCGTACTGATCGAGCGCGAGAGCTTGTCGCGATCGAAGGCGACCTTGCGGCCGGAACGCTTCACCACCGTCAGTTCGCGCAACTGCACGCGCTCGAAAGTGGTGAAGCGTCCGCCACAATCGGAACAGACGCGGCGGCGGCGGATCGAGGTTCCGTCATCGGTGGGACGGCTGTCCTTCACCTGCGTGTCGGGCGCGCCGCAATAAGGGCATTTCATGGACTATTCCTGGGAGCGCGGACGTCCTCGTCCGCTCCTGGAAACCGCTTGCTCGGAGGTAAGGAGAGCAGACGAGGACGTCCGCTCTCCCAGGGACTCAATAGATGGGGAAACGGCCCGTCAACTTGTTGACCTTGGCGCGTACCGCCTCCTCGACCGCGCCATTGTTGTCAGCACCGTTCTTGGCCAGGCCTTCCAGCGCCTCGGTGATGAGATCGCCGACTTCCTGGAACTCCTTGACGCCGAAGCCGCGCGAAGTGGCGGCGGGGGTGCCGAGGCGGATGCCCGAGGTCACCATCGGCTTCTGCGGGTCATAGGGAATGCCGTTCTTGTTGCAGGTGATATGGGCGCGCTCCAACGCCTTCTCGGCGAAATTGCCGGTCAGGTTCTTGGGACGCAGGTCCACCAGCATCAGGTGGTTGTCGGTGCCGTCGGTGACGATGTCGAAGCCATTGCCCTTGAGATTGGCCGCCAGGGCGGCGGCATTTTCCACGACTTGGCTTGCATAGGCCTTGAACTCGGGCCGCAGCGCCTCGCCGAAGGCCACGGCCTTGGCGGCGATGACATGCATCAGAGGCCCGCCCTGCAGGCCCGGGAACACGGCCGAATTCACCTTCTTGGCGATCTCCTCGTCATTGGTGAGGATGATGCCGCCACGCGGCCCACGCAGGGTCTTGTGTGTGGTCGAGGTCGCCACATGCGCGTGCGGGAACGGGGAAGGATGGGCCCCGCCGGCAACCAAGCCGGCGAAATGGGCCATGTCCACGAAGAAGTAGGCGCCGACCGCATCGGCGATCTCACGGAAGCGAGCGAAATCCCAGTGGCGGGCATAGCCCGAACCGCCGGCGATGATCAGCTTGGGCTTGTGCTCATGGGCGAGACGCTCGACCTCGTCCATGTCGACGCGCTGGTCGTCGGGACGCACATTATAAGGAACCACGTTGAACCAGCGGCCGGACATATTGACAGCCGAGCCATGGGTGAGATGGCCGCCGGCATTGAGGTTCAGGCCCATGAAGGTGTCGCCCGGCTTCATCAGCGCCAGGAACACGCCCTGATTGGCCTGGCTGCCGGAATTGGGCTGGACATTGGCATAGGAGCAGCCGAACAGCTTCTTGACGCGTTCGATCGCCAGGTTCTCGGCCATGTCGACGAATTCGCAGCCGCCATAATAGCGGCGGCCCGGATAGCCTTCCGCATATTTGTTGGTCATGATCGAACCCTGGGCCTCCAGGACCGCCTTGGAGACGATGTTCTCGGAGGCGATCAGCTCGATATGGTCGCGCAGGCGGCCCAATTCGAGATCGATGGTGCGCGCCAGCTCCGGATCGGCGGAATGCAGATCGGCGGCGAAGAAGCTGTTCGACAGGGCGGCGGAGCGAGCGTCATTCATCGTGGCAGGGCCTCGTTGGAGAAGAGGCAGACGACATAACGGAGTTGCACCGCAAAGTCATGTCTGCAAGCGACCAAAGTTGCGCCATGACTGGGAAGCAGCCCCGAAACGCAACAGCGCCGCAGACGAGGCTGCGGCGCTGCCGATCTTCTTCAGGTTGAACGAGGGCGCGCTGCCCTGCCTCAGCCCTGCTCTTCCTTGGTGACCACCGAGAGCGAGGCGAAACCGTCCTTGTTGTAGACATCGTCGCGGAATTCGACCAGGCCTTCCGGCGTCGCCCAGGCTGTGACATAGGCCCAGAACACCGGCACCTTGGCGACCGGGTTCACCGTCGTCTGGGCGCCAGAGCGGATCACCTCGTCGATACGGTCGCGGGTATATTCCGTTCCCTGCAGGATCCAGGCGACCAACTCGCGTACATCCTGCACACGGGCGCAGCCGGAGGAATCGAAGCGGTAGTCCGAGCCGAACACAGACTTGTAAGGCGTGTCGTGCATGTAGACGCCATACTGGTTGGCGATGTTGATGCGCACCTGACCGAGCGAATTGCCGAAGCCCGGATCCTGCCGGAAGCGCATTTTGGTCGCTTCGTCGGTGTTCCAGTTGATCTGCTCGGGCGTGATCTCCTGGCCCTGCGGCGTGAAGATGCGGATGTGATGGTCGGCCAGATAGCTCGGCTCCTTCTGCATCAGAGGGATCAGGTCCTTCTTGATGATGGAGAGCGGCACCGTCCAGTAAGGATTGAAATTGACGTTCTGCACCACGGTCGACAGGATCGGCGAGGGCCGGTCCGGCTTGCCGATCACGGTGGAGTGGCGCTGCTCGACCACGCCGTTGTTCACCGCTTCCAGCTCGGTCGCCGGAATGTTCATCATGATGTAGCGGTTGCCCAGATTGCCCATCGAGCGCAGGCGCACGATGTTCATCTGCAGCTGCTTGATGCGCACGTCGATCGGGATGGCGAGAGCGGCACGCGAGGTGTCGCCGACGACACCGCTCGCCAGGATGCCATGACGCGACTGGAAGCGCTTCACGGCGCCGTCGAGATAGGAATCGAAGACGGGCGAGCCGCCCAGGGAGGGCGCCAGATCGCCGGAGGCGATCAGGCGCTGCCGCAGCGAGACGACGTCGGGGCTGCGCGAACCGAGCTGCAGGCGGCCCTTGCCGGTCACCTCCGGCCAGCCGCCCTGGGCGGCGATTTCGCTATATTTCTGCAGGGCGTTCTGCGTGGCCTGCAAGGTATAGGCCGAGAAAGTGGGCGAGGAACTGCTGGCCTGCCCGATGGGGCTGGCTACTGAATCGTAGCGTTCCTTCATCTCCATCTGACCCAGGCCGTAGTCCTGTGCCAATGCCGGCCGCGCCAGCGCGGTGGCGGCGGCCCCCAAGGCCAAAGTGGAGAGAAAACCACGACGAGAATAGTCAGACATCTTGTTCCAATCCTGCAGCAAAGCCCGCTTGCGACACGCACCTACCGTACCGGTAATTCCCTGCGGTCATGAATTAACCGAGCCCTATACACGGGATAGGTAAACGAACCGAGACCAAAAATTGGAACCCGTCATCGGCCCTTCACTATCCCGCTATACGAAACTTGCGTGGATCCCTATCGCCAGAAAGCGGCAAAACCGGGACAAATGTGGCAAGTGGCGTCACGATCACCGCGATGTGAGCGCGAAGCCCGACGCGCGTGACATAGTTGCAACAGCCCGCTGATCGCCTCTCACGGATGGCGCCGCTCGCGGGAAGCCAAAAAAGCAAGACCGACATAGAGCACGATCAGGACGCCGATCGTCGTCATCATTGCATATTGGCGTCCGAAGATCTCCGGACGGAACAGCGAGATGACAAAATAGCTGCCGGACGCGATCAGCCAGATCACCCCGCCCCAGGTCGCCGCCATCCACAGGCCGACGGCCGCGACCAGATCGAACACAGCGAACACGATCACGGCACTCTGGGTGAGGACGGGCATATCGAGGAAACGGTCCGGATCGGCCTGCCCGATCCCCAGGATCAGGCACCAATGGATGATGCCCTTGGCCATCCACAGCACGGCTACGGCACGCATGAACCACAACAGATAGGCGCCGTAGGGCGGGCCGTCGCGGTCAAACTCGATATCGCTCATCTCGTGCCTCGTTGCTGCCGATCCTTCTAACCGCGCCAGGAGCCAAGGGCAAATCACCCCGCCGCATGGCGGTGAATGAAATTCGGCCAATGAACGGGACGAACTATATCCCGCCGTCTCTCCGGTACGTTCCAGGTCTGGCAATCCGGCCCCTGCATTTGCCGCTACCGGGGTGTGACATGACGGCATGCCTGCACTCCGCCGGATGTGATAGAACCTTTCCAAAGTTCATTTCGAAGAGACTGCCATGCCTTCCTCCGTAACCCCGCTCAAGCCCGCCCTCGCCTCTGCCTCGGACCGCCTCGACCTCATCGAGCGCCCGCGCCGCAACCGCAAGAGCGAGTGGGCCCGCCGGCTGGTGAAGGAGAATGTGCTCACCACCAACGACCTGATCTGGCCGATCTTCGTGCAGGAGGGCGAGAATCTGAGAAGCCCCGTTGCGGCGATGCCGGGCGTCGACCGCGTCAGCGTCGACATCGCCGTCGAGGAGGCACAGCGCGCCGCCGCCCTCGACATTCCGGTGGTGGCGATCTTTCCCTACACCGACCCTTCCCTGCGCGATCCCACTGGGAGCGAGGCTCTGAACGCGCAGAATCTGACCTGCCGGGCCTGCCGCGCCATCAAAGCCAAGGTGCCGGAAATCGGCCTGCTGACCGACGTCGCGCTCGACCCCTACACCTCGCACGGTCATGACGGGCTGTTGGAAGGCGGACGCATTCTCAATGACGAAACCGTGGCGCTGCTGGTGCGACAGGCCCTGGTCCAGGCTGAATCCGGTTCGGACATCATCGCACCCTCCGACATGATGGACGGCCGCGTCGGCGCCATCCGCGCCGCGCTCGATGCCGCCGGTTTCCTGGACGTGCAGATCATGGCCTATTCGGCCAAATATGCCTCGGCCTTCTACGGCCCGTTCCGCGAGGCGGTGGGCTCCTCCGGCGCACTCAAGGGGGACAAGCGCACCTATCAGATGGACTATGCCAATTCGGATGAAGCCCTGCGTGAGGCCGAGCTCGACATCGCCGAAGGTGCCGACATGATCATGGTCAAGCCCGGCCTGCCCTATCTCGACATCGTCGCCCGCCTCAAGCAGAGCTTCGGTCGCCCGACCTTCGCCTATCAGGTCTCCGGCGAATATGCGATGATCATGGCCGCCGCCCAGAATGGCTGGATCGACGGCGAGAAGGCCATGATCGAAAGCCTCACCGCCTTCAAGCGCGCCGGGGCCGACGGCATCCTGACCTATTTCGCGCCGAGGGTTGCCGAATACCTGCGCGGCAAATAGCGGGCCGCGCCGTCCATCCCTACCGGTCGATATGGCCGAGGTCGCGATCGGGATCGAGCCGGTCGCGCACCAGCTGCTTGAGGGCCTTCACATCGGGAAAGCCGCCGTCGCGCTTGCGCTCCCAGATCTCCTGGCCTTCATATTCGATGCGGAAGGCGCCGCCGGTGGCCGGCACCAGCGTGACCTCGCCCAAATCCTCTGAAAAGGTCGAGAGCAGTTCCTGGGCCATCCAGGCGGCCCGGAGCAGCCATTGGCATTGCCGACAATAAACGATGGTCACACTGGGCTTGCCGTCACGCATCACGAGTCTCGAACCAGGAAAGGGAGTCGAGGATATCCTCGCCGGCGCCTCAGGAAAAGCACGCGGTTGAGCAAGTCCTTGTTCTGACCGGCGAGGTTGCTGTCCGAATCGCGGCGAGCCTGTACTCTGACCTGCAGACAGCGCCGATATCAAAATTCGGGTCAACCGGTCTGGCGCGAAGATTCAGGCGGCACCCTTGATCCATCGTGTCATCGCCTTGGTTCTCGTCACCTTGTGCCTGGCTTCCTGTCGCGACAGCCTCGACCCGCAGGAAATCCGCATCTGCCGGCAGACATTGCCCGCCGTGACGCTCGATGCGGAGAGACTTACCGTTACCGCCATTGCTCCAGCCTCCGCACCGTTCAAGATGCGCATCGACTACCGGGCGCTGTACCAGGGGCGCAGCAGCAACCACAGCGTATTCTGCGCCTTCGAACCGAGCTCCCCCGATAACCGGTTCGCCGAGCTGAGCGCCCTGACCGCCGACGGTGGAGCCCTTGCTCCCTGGAAACTCCATCTTCTCAAGCGCTATTGGCTCGAGCGCCCCGAAGCCGTCCTTGCCGATCCGGGCCCGGGCGAAACCGTGGCCGACGTCCCCGAGGTCCCCGGCGGCGTCGCCTTCCTGGTGCAGAGCCTGGGCAATGGTGTGCCGACCACGGCGATGACCATGCTGATCGCGGTGGCCTATGCCCTCGTCTTCGGCCTGGTCCAGCGCATCAACCTGGCCTTCGGGGACTTTGCCACGCTCGGCGGGGTGATGAGCGTTTCCATCATGCTGGTGATGCTGGCGCTCGGCTCCCGGTCCCCGGCCGTGGATCTCGTCGTCGTCTTCACCGCCGCCGTGGGCCTGGTGGTCGTGGCCGGTCACATGGTCGAGAAGCTGGTCTTTGCTCCCCTTGCCTTCCGCCGCGGCCAGACCATCCTGATCGCCACGGTAGCCGTGGCTTCGGTCATGCGCGAAGCGATGCGCGTCGCCCAAGGGCCCAACGATCGCTGGGCGCCGCCGATCACCAGCCCCTATCTGCCCGTGGTGCGATCGGGCAATTTCGTCGTGCACATCACCGTCATGCAGATGTCGATCGGTGCGGGGGCCGCCCTCGTCGCCCTCGCCGTCGTCCTGCTGATGCGCCGGAGCGAGTTTGGCCGGCGCTGGCGCGCGATATCGGATGATGCCCTGATGGCCAATCTCGTCGGAATATCGAGCCGCGGCATGCTGGCCCTGACCTTCGGCCTCGCCTCCGCGCTGGCCGGTTTCGCCGGCTTCATCATGACGGTCTATTATGGTGGGGGTGACGCCTATGGCGGAGCCATGATCGGCCTCAAAGGCTTGGTCGCAGCCGTCATCGGCGGCATCGGTTCGATCGAAGGGGCCTTGCTCGGCGGACTGGTGCTCGGCCTGTTCGAGGTCATATGGCAGGCCTATTTTCCGATCGAACATCGCGACGTGGCCGTAATGACCTTTCTCGTCCTCATGCTGATTTTCCGCCCGGGCGGACTGTTCGGCTTCGCCGATGCCACCCCCCGGCAGGTCTGAGGAGTGGCTTCAAAAACGGCGCCGGGCGCGATAATTTGATGTCGCCCGGCAGCGGGACTCTGGCGGGACGCGGCGCCCGGTGGTAGCTTTCGCCTTCATGCATGGAGAATGGCGTTGAGCATTGAAATACGCGACTCACCGCAATTCTATCTGACCGCGCCGTCGCCCTGTCCCTATCTGAAGGGCAAGCAGGAACGCAAAGTGTTCACCCACCTGATCGGTGAACGGGCTGCGCGCCTCAACGACGTGCTCAGCCATGGTGGTTTCCGCCGTTCGCAAACCATCGCCTACCGCCCGGCCTGCGAGAATTGCAAGGCTTGCGTTTCGGTGCGCGTGCCGGTTGCCGATTTCATCAGGACGAAGTCCTTCCGCCGCGTGCTGGCCGACAATCGCGACGTGGTTTCGCAAATGCGCGGCGCCGCGCCGACCTCGGAACAATATTCCACCTTTCGGGCCTATCTCGACCAGCGCCATGCCGATGGCGGCATGGCCGACATGACGGTGCTCGACTATGCGATGATGGTCGAGGACACCCATGTGAACACGCAATTGGTCGAGTACCGCCTATCCGGCGCCGGCTTGCCGTTGAACCGGCAAGGTGAGGGTCCGCTGATCGGAGTTTCGCTCACCGACGTGCTGGCCGACGGCCTGTCCATGGTCTACTCGTTCTATGAGCCCGCCATGGCGGGACGCAGCGTCGGCACTTTCATGATCCTGGACCATATTGCCCGTACGCAGGCGATGGGGCTGCCCTATCTCTATCTGGGCTACTGGGTCGAGGGATCGCGCAAGATGGCCTATAAGGGGCGCTTCCTGCCGCAGGAGCGGCTTGGTCCCAATGGCTGGGATCGCGTCGAGAAATAGGCGCCCGGCTCATCGCCTGTCATCTTTTCTGAAAAACGTTCAGGCCCCTCCGGCACGGCCCCTCGCCCCCTTCACCCATGTTTCTGAACGCCAGATGACCAGAGCGTTCGCGCCTCGTTCAGGCAGCTGATGGCATCGTGTCCTCATTGCTCCTCGAGTTCCCATGAGCTCGAGACCCCTCAATGAGGTAACCGATGAATATTCTCGGCAAGACCATGATTGCGGCCTCCTTCGCGCTGACGGGCCTTGTGGCCAGTGTCGGCACGTCGTCGGCCATGAACGTCGCTCCCGTGGCACCGGGCGCCTCGCCGCTGGTTCAGGATGTCCGTTGGGGCTGCGGCCCCGGCTGGCAACCCAATCGCTGGGGCCGCTGCGTCCCGATCCGCCGTCCCTACTATGGCTATGGCGGCGGGTATGGGTATGGCCGCGGCTGGGGTCCTCCTCATCCCCGCTGGGGCTGGCGCGATGGCTACCGTCCCCGCTATGGCGGCTGGGATCGCCCCTACTACCGTGAGCGCCGCTGGGACAATTATTGAGCCTATCAAACGAGTTCCTGGGGGCGGTAGCGTATAGCCGCCCCCCTCCTCCTACCCGGCCGAGCCACCGGTGTCTTGCGTAATTGGCTCACATTCGGAAACGGTGCCCCAGGCAAGCGCCCTTATCGCGTAGGCAAGACGCTGTACGGGTGCTTTCGCGGACACTCGGCCAAACGCGGCTTGTCAGGCTGCAATGCCGCGCCAGACCGGTGTCCGTGCCTGACGGCACCGTTTTGATTCCAAGCTCCGCTGGTGCTCCCGCGCTTTGCTTCAAGAGACCGCGAGCGGATCCAGCCGGGCTGCCGCTTCCACGACGGCTTGCCTTTCGGGCATGCCATCCCAGCCATTGCCGAGTTCGCATTTGAGGCTTGCGGCCGCACTGGCAAAGCGGGCGGCATCGATCACAGGCCGCCCCTCTGCCAGTCCGGCGGCCAGCGCGCCGTGAAACACATCTCCTGCCCCGGTGGTGTCGAGCACGTTGACCGGCAGGGCGGGAACCAGGGTCAGAACGTCGTCAACCCACCATAGCGATCCGCGGGCGCCCAATGTGACGCCGAATGTACCGCCGAGGCGCCGGGACAGCGCGTCGCAGCCCTTCGCATCCGGTTGCCCCCCGTCACTGGCGAGCGCAAACCCCTCCTCGGAGAACACCGGCAGGCTCGCCCGTCGCGCCAATTCCAACAGGAGAACCGGATCGGTGACCTCCGCATCGAGCACCGAAGGGACTCCCGCCGCAGCCGCCGCATCCAGCGCCGCAAGAGAAGCCTCGTGCCAATTGATGTCGGCAAGCACCGCGCCGGCCCTGGCGATGTCCTGCAGCGGCAGGTGGGCCGCCGAGGCTGGCAGGTCGGTATGGTCATGCCCGACGATGAACCGTTCGCCCTGGCGGTCGACGATCACCACGGCGGTGATCGTGTTCATCTCCCCGCTGCATTTGACGCCTTCGATCCCGACTCCGTGACGGCGCAGGCGCTCGCACAGAAAAGCCGCTTCGGCATCATTGCCCAGACGGCTCCACAATTCGGCCGGCTGCAGCAGACGCGCACAGGCAACGGCAGCCGTCGCCGCCGGCCCACCCCCACGCTTGAAATGATGGCGTGCCGTAACCTTGACCGCCTGCCGTGGCATTTCGTCGATTTCCAGCACCTGGTCCACCGTGGTGGCGCCGACACAGATGACCGGTCGTCCGGTTTTCATAGGCTCTTGCATGATCGCCCTGCCTTCGCCGCCGGAGCGTGCCGCCAGCTGCTCTTTTTCGGGATGTTTCCTCACGGCGATATTAAGGGCAGTTTGTCAGACAAAACAATGTGACAATCCACCCTCCAGCGTGGCCGAGACGGCGCGAAGCGGCATTGAAACGGCTTGGCAAGCCTGACCAAACGTAAGCTTCCCTATCGATATAACACCCGCGTCACGCTCGTGCTGGTGTTGTCGAGCCAACATTCGGGAAGATCGAGGAAGCGCGCATGTTGCACCTATGGACAAGAGCGCTCGCCTCGTACTGCCGTAATAAATTACCAGTGGACTTGGTCGCTCACGCTCATCGAGGCACGATGAAAAGCCCGGTCCGCACAAACGCAGCCGCGCCTTCTGATATCAGGCAAGCGGGTGGCTCGAATTGGGCACCCGACCTCCGGATCCGGTCAATCGTGAGGGGGCGGATTCGGAATGTCATCATGGCTGAAACCGATTTCGGCTCGATTCTTTCGGGTCGACATCCGATGGGCCTGCTGGCGCTATTCACAGGCCCGGTACGCCTGACGGCGAATGCGCAAATTGGCAATGAGGCTGACAGGCACCATCGTCACCGACAGAGATTCATCGGCTGTTGCGATGCAAGATTGGACCAGACCGCCCGGTAGCGATGCAAGCGCGTGGCTACCAGGCGGACCTTTCGCGACCGCCCAACCCAGGAGCTAGGACTATCGCCTATCTGACTAACCATCCCCCCTCCGAGTTGTCGAAGGGAACCAAGACGCATTTTGCACCTATCAATACGACCGATCGCACGGATGAGATCGAGGAAAGTTCGCCTATGCCCCTTCTGTCGGCATTCACCGTCGCTCCCACCATCGAGACATCACGCTTGATTTTGCGTGCGCACAAACCCGGCGATCTGGAGAGCCTCACGGCCATGTGGGCAGAGCCCGCGGTGCTTCGTTATGTACGCAAATCCCCTTATCCGCGGGAAGAAGTGTGGACTCGCATGCTGCGCTATGCCGGCCATTGGCTCTGGATGGGGTTCGGCTTCTGGATCGTGTCCGACAAGACCGATGGCCGCTTCCTTGGTGAGGTCGGCATTCATAATTTCGAGCGCGACATGGAGCCGGAATTTTCAGGTACGCCCGAACTCGGCTACTCCCTGATCGGGGCGGCCCACGGCAAGGGCTATGCCACCGAGGCGGCCAAGGCGGTTCTGAGCTGGTTCGACAGTCATATCGATCTGCCGTACACCAACTGCATGACGAGCCCCGACAACATCCACTCCCAGCGGGTCGCGCTCAAATGCGGCTATGAATATCTGCGCCAATCCATTCATCTGGGCTCCCCGGTTGCGATCTTTCGCAGGCGCAGAGTCGTCGCCTCGTCGCCATGATTCCGATGTGAAGGCACGGCTCGATTGGCTCGATGACGTTAGGGACGGTAAAACCTTGACTGAAATTCGGACAAAAAAGCTTGCCGGCGGGAAGCGCCGGCAAGCTTTTGCCAGAATGGAAACTGATCCGAGCTGATGAAAGTTCCTCTTTTTTCTTTGGCAGACTCGGTCTATCACCGGGGTGTGCCGTACCTTCGCCGTATTCATGATCACACAAATAGGCATTCCGGCTGAGGAATATCCAGAGTCGGCGGCGGGCGATATCCGCCGAAAATGAGGGAGTTAGAATGATGCTTCGTTCCGCCATCATTGGTACCGGACTACTGATCGCCAGTGCGGTCGCGCTGGCTGCGCCGGCGCAAGCGCTCACCATGAAGGAGTGCAGCGACAAATATCAGGCGGCCAAGACCGCGAATACGCTCAACGGCGCCACCTGGAACGATTTCCGCAAGGCACAATGCGGCACGGAAGCGACGCCGGCTGCCACGGCGCCGGCAGCACCTGCGGCTCCGGCCGCGACGACGGCCGCCAAGCCGGCTCCGACCGCCGCTCCTTCGGGCAGCGCCGTGTTCCCGTCGGCCGTCGATCCCAAATATGCCAAGGAGTCGGCCGGCAAGCAGCGCATGCACACCTGCCTCGACCAGTACAATGCCAACAAGGCCAACAACGGCAATGGCGGCCTGAAATGGATTCAGAAGGGCGGCGGCTATTACAGCGAATGCAACAAGAAGCTGAAGGGCTAATTCTCTTCTTCATGTTCATGCGGCCGCGGACCTTCTCCGCGGCCGTTTTCTTTGCATCAATGCGAGGCGGTCAAGCCTTCACAGTCACCCAACGGCCTTTTGTGAAACTGTCCGCAATGGCGTGGACGGTGCGTTCGATGGCAAGGCCGTCGTCGAAATCGAACACTGAAGCCTTCTCACCCTGGATGCGGGCGATCAGTTCGCGGCATTCGATTACCTTCAGGTCGTTGAAGCCAAGCCCGTGGCCAGGCGCCGGAATGAAGCGATCATAGGGCTTGTGTACGGGCGCGCTGAGAATGGTCCGGAATCCCTGGGTTTCCTCGGCGCCTTCGCGGCGGAAGAGCTGCACCTCGTTGAAGCGCTCCTGGTCGAATACGATGGCACCGCCGTCGCCGAAGATCTGCAACTGGATGCGCCCCTTCCGTCCCCAGGCGGCGCGATTGACGGTAAGCACCCCTGAAGCGCCGCTCTCCAGGCGCAACAGCGCCGTGGCGATGTCGTAATTCTCGATCGCACGCCTGCCGCCATCGGGGTGGGGGCGGTCCGCATAAGGCCTCGCCATCTCCCCGAACACTTCGGCAACCCCGCCGAGAACGAAACGCAGCAGGCTGAGAGGATGCACAGCAAAGTCGTCGAGAGCACCATAGCCCGCGCTCGCTTCATTGCGTATGGCAAAGGGCGTCTCACGGTCCGCCATGAAATCTTCGTCCATCTCCAAGCGGACATGATTGACGATGCCGATCGCGCCTTCGCCGATCAGCTTGCGGATCAGGCGCATGGCAGGGTTCTGGATGTAGTTATAGCCGAGCACGGCCACCTTGCCGCTGCGGCGCCAGGCGGCATGCATCGCTTGCGCATCGGCAAATGCGGTCGCCATCGGCTTTTCGCACCAGACATGCTTGCCTGCTTCCAGCGCCGCGATCGCGATTTCGGCGTGGAAGCGGTTGGGCGTGGTAATCGAGATCACGTCGATCTCAGGGTCAGCCAGGAGCTCGCGCCAGTCGCCGGTCGATGTCGCAAAGCCGAGTTCCGTCGCCTTGGTGCGGGCCAGCTCGGCGGAAGCCTCGGCCAGCGCGAGCAAACGGGGCCGGGCAACATCCCCGAACGTCGAGGCGACCGCATTCCACGCCAATGCATGACATTTGCCCATGTAGCCCGTGCCGATCAGGCCGACTCCGAGCCCCCCGCCGTCCGATTTGGCCGATGTGTTCATCATCGCTCTCCCTTCATTTTCGTTCGCCATGCCGCCATGGTATGGCCGTCATTCCATTTCATTGTGCGACGCAGCACAGATTTGCTGTATGCTGCAGCGCATCAAAATCGGCGTAGATCGATTCGACTCATCCGTGAGCGCCCGTGCGGCCTCCCGGAGAAAGAAAGGTATCCATGCTGGCTCCGCGGTTCGCCGTCGCAGCCAAGGGGACAACTGCCATGCTGTTTACTGGCATCATCGCGGCTTTGATTGCCCGCATCATCGACGACCCGGCCCGGCGCCTGCCGCCGCCCTCCTCCGAGGCTACCCGCGACCGGGACGAGGAGAAGCCGACAACCGACGGTGTTGATCCGCTCACGCGCCGGTGCTGAGCCGATCCACATCCCCGATTGCCAAACGGGTTTCGCTGCCTTTCCAGTTGCACTAACCTTCCGCGGGGCGAGCCTTTGCGGCACGATCCGGCATCGCGGCCGCGTGACAGGACCGGCGGTGGTGTCAATGATAGGGAGGGCAGCGATCACACTGCCCCGCTTCTGGAACGGGACATGATCATGGCTGAGGATGAGACGCGCGATTTTGCCGATTTTTCCGCGCGCCTCGCCGATCGGATGGACCAATTGCCCAAACGCCTGCGGCAGGTGGCTCATTTCGCCAACGACCATCCCGACGAGATTGCGCTCGGCACCGCTGCCGCGGTGGCCGAAAATGCCGGCGTGCAGGCCTCCACCCTGGTTCGCTTTGCCAAGACCCTCGGTTATTCCGGCTTTTCCGACCTGCAGCAGGTCTTTCTCGCCCGCCTGAAGCAACGCTTTCCCGACTACCGCCAGAGAGTGGCGCTGCTGCGGACGGAGCCGAACGAGGGCTCGCTGTCGGCGCCGTTGCTCAACGGCTTTGCCGACGCAGCCACGCTTTCGATCGAGCGGCTGCGCGCATCCGCCGATCCCGGAAAGATCGACGAGGCGATCGAATTGCTCGCTGGTGCCGACATCATCCATCTGGTCGCGGCCCGACGGCTTTTCTCGGTCGCCGCCTACCTCGCCTACGCCTTCGGCAATCTCGGCCAGCGCTGTGCGCTGGTCGATCATGTCGGTCAACTCGGCAAGGAACAGATTTCGCTGGCGGGGCCCAGGGATGTGGTGCTGGCGATCTCCTACACCCCCTACTCGCCCGACACCATCGAACTGGCGACGATCGCGCATCAGCGCGGCAATGCCATCCTGGCCATTACCGACAGCCCGGCGAGCCCTCTCGCCCGCCTCGCCCGCATTCGCCTGGACGTGGAAGAGGCCGATCATGGTGCCTTCCGTTCGCTGGCGGCGACATTCGCCCTGGCCATGACACTTGCCGTCGGTACGGCCGAACACAAGGGACGCGACTGAGGCACAGACCCCGGGGAGTACGGGCTGCGGCCAAACCGGAGAGTGTCGATCGCAGACCGACACTCTTGGAAACGTCGTGTTTGGCGATAGGAAGATGTCGATCTGCAGATCGACATTCCGTATCTCCCGCGTCTATCCTACAGCTTGATGGTGTTGCCTGTCTGGGCCGCCTCCGTCGCGGCATCCGCCAGGATCTGCGCCTTCAGGCCGTCCTCGCCCGAGGGATTGGGCGCCTTGCCTGCCAGAATGGCGTCGAGAAAGGCGGTCATCTCCAGGCGATAGGCCTCGGCATAGCGCTCCAGGAAGAAGTCCTGCACGGGATCTGCCAGGAAACCGGCACCCGTCGCCACCTCCACCGTGGTCTTCGGCACATTGTGGGCACGAATCAGCCCTTTGGAGCCGTGCACCTCGATGCGCTGGTCGTAGCCATAGGTGGCACGGCGCGAGTTGGAAATTTGGGCGATCTTGCCGGACGCCGTCTTCAGCAGGACTGCGGCGGTATCGACGTCTCCGGCCTTGCCGATCGCCGGATCGACGAGTGCGGAGGCGACGGCATGCACCTCGACCGGCTCTTCGGCCAGCAGGAAACGGGCCAGATCGAGATCATGGATCATCATGTCGCGGAAGAGACCACCCGAGCTCTCGATATAGGAAACAGGCGGCGGCGCGGGGTCACGCGAAATGATGGTGACCAGTTCCACCTCTCCCACCGATCCGTCCAGAATGCGCTGCTTGAGCGTGGCGAAATTGGGATCGAAGCGGCGATTGAAACCGATCATCAGCGGCTTGCCGGCCTTGCCGACCTCGGCGAGGCAGCGGCGGATCCTGTCGGATGATAGATCGACCGGTTTCTCACAGAACACCGCCTTGCCCGCCTGCACCGCCCGTTCGATCAGGTCGGCATGAGTGGTCGTCGGGGTGCAGATCAGCACGGCGTCGACGTCGGAGGCTGCGATGGCCTCATCGATGGTGCTGACGCGCGCACCGGTCTCGGCTGCAAGCGCCTCGGCGGAGGGTTGGTGCGGATCGGAAACCGAGATCAGCCTGGCTTGCGGATGCGACGCCGCGTTGCGGCCATGGATCTTGCCGATGCGGCCGGCGCCGAGAACTGCGAGACGAACCATTTCTCTCCCCAATCTTTCTTCGATTTGACCCGAGCCCGGGCCTCTTTGCTGTAAGACATTGAGCGGCAATCGCGCCACGCCGTAGAATCGCAATCTTGGCGCAGAAGCGGCGGCAACGCTTGCTTCGTTCCAAAATATGGCATTTTTATTCTATATTGACAACACAATAGAATATATGTTTCATTTTTGGAGTGCTGGCCGAAGGGCGCGGCAGCCGCCGCGAGGCCCGCGGAAAACGGCGACAAAAACAAGGCGGCGGCTCCGCATGGCGTCGCCAAGAGGAAGCGTTATGCGCCGGCCATTCCTGTCCAACGAAGCTGCAGCAGTGCGGCCAGGATCGAGGAAAAGGCCGGTACGCCTGTCTGGAGGTCAAGGATGAGCACGCCCGCACTCGATGTCATCACGATCGGCCGCGCTTCGGTGGATCTTTATGGCCAGCAGGTCGGCGGCAGGCTGGAGGACATGTCCTCCTTCACCAAGGCCGTGGGTGGCTGCCCCGCCAATATCGCGATCGGCACTGCCCGCCTCGGCCTGAAATCGGGCCTGATCACCCGGGTCGGCGACGAAGCCATGGGCCGATTCATCCGCGAACAGATGCAGCGCGAGGGTGTCGCCACCGACGGCATCCACACCGATCCCGCCCGCCTCACCGCCCTGGTCATTCTCGGAGTGCGCGACGAGAAGCAATTCCCGCTCATCTTCTATCGCGACAATTGCGCCGACATGGCCCTCGACGAAGGCGACATAGACGAGGCCCTGATCGCCTCGGCGGCTGCCATCGTCGTCACCGGTACGCATTTTTCCAAGCCCAACACCGATGCGGCCCAACGCAAGGCGATCCGCCTGGCCAAGAAACACGGCCGCAAGGTGGTTTTCGACGTCGACTACCGGCCCAATCTCTGGGGCCTCGCCGGGCACGGGGCGGGCGAGGAGCGCTACATCAAGGCCGACCACGTTACCGCGCATCTGCAGACCATCCTGCCCGATTGCGACCTGATCGTCGGCACGGAGGAGGAACTCGCCATCGCCGGGGGTTCTGAAGATACGCTCCAGACGCTGCGGCGCATCCGGGCCGTCTCCGACGCCACCATCGTCTGCAAGCGCGGCCCCATGGGCTGCGTCGTCTTTCCCGATGCCATTCCGGCCAGCCTCGACGACGGCATTCGCGGGCCGGGCTTCCCGGTCGAGGTCTATAACGTCCTCGGCGCGGGCGACGCCTTCCTGTCGGGTTTTCTGCGTGGCTGGCTGCGCAATGAGCCGCTCGAGACGGCCTGCGCTTACGCCAACGCCAGCGGCGCTTTCGCGGTCTCCCGCCTGCTCTGCTCGCCGGAAATCCCGACCTTTACCGAATTGAGCTATTTCCTCGAACATGGCAGCAAGGAACGCGCCCTGCGCAAGGACGTGGCCATCAACCACATCCATTGGGCGACCACCCGCCGCCCCGCCGCCGAGGGGCTGATGGCGCTCGCCGTCGACCACCGCGCCCAGATGGAAGCGATGGCGGATGAAATCGGCGTGCCCCGGGAGCGCATCTCCGCCTTCAAGGCCCTGGCGGTCAAGGCGGCCGCCAGGATCGCAGCCGGGCGCCCTGGCTTCGGCATGCTGATCGACGGCATCTATGGCCGCGAAGCCCTGTTCCGTGCGGCCGATCATCCCTTCTGGATCGGCCGGCCGGTCGAGCTTCCCGGTTCCCGCCCCCTCGAATTCGAGGGCGGTCCCGATGTCGGCACCAGTCTGATCGAATGGCCGGTCGGACACACGATCAAATGCCTGTGCTTCTATCACCCGAGCGACCCTCCTGCCCTCAGGGAGCAGCAGGAGCGCCAGTTGCTGCGCCTGCACGCGGCCGCACGCACGGTCGGGCGCGAATTGCTAATCGAGATCATCGCCGGCAAGCATGGCCCGCTCGAAGACGACACGGTGTCGAGCGTGGTGCAGCGCCTCTACGATCTCGGCATCAAGCCCGACTGGTGGAAGCTGGAGCCGTTGAAGACCGCAGCGGCCTGGCGCGCCGTCGCCGAGGTGATCGAGCGCAACGATCCGCTCTGCCGTGGCATCGTGCTGCTCGGCCTCGAGGCGCCGGAGGAAGATCTCGAAGCCGCCTTCGCAGTGGCGGCAAGTGAGCCGATGGTGAAGGGCTTCGCCGTCGGACGCACCATCTTCAACGAACCGGCCCGGGCCTGGTTGCGCGGAGCTCTGAGCGACGACGATGCCGTCGATGCCATGGCAACGCGCTTTGCCCGGCTGGTTCAGGCTTGGCAGAGCGCCTCGGGACAGGCCGCGGCGGCCCAATAGGTCTCGCGAAGCAGCTTCGCGCAGGCTATGGTCCGGCATTCCAGGCGAGGACCCAAAAGGGCCTCCGCTTCTCGATAGAAGACATTCGGAGCAGGCAGCTCAACCATTTTGACAGTTGAGTCCAATACGCTCAGGGAGAGATTTCGTGGCTACCATCCGTCTCACAATGGCCCAGGCCCTGGTCCGCTTCCTTACCGCCCAGAAGACGATCGTCGATGGCGAGACGGTGCCGATTTTCGCCGGTGTCTTCGCCATTTTCGGCCATGGCAATGTCGCCGGCATGGGCGAAGCCCTCTACCAGGCACGTGAGACACTGCCGACCTACCGCGCCCATAACGAACAGTCGATGGCCCATGCCGCCACCGCCTATGCCAAGGCCATGCGCCGCCGCCGCATGATGGCCTGCACCACCTCCATCGGGCCCGGTGCCACCAATCTGGTCACGGCCGCCGCCGTCGCTCATGTCAATCGCCTGCCGCTCCTGTTGCTGCCGGGCGACGTCTTCGCCAATCGCCGGCCTGATCCCGTCCTGCAGCAGTTGGAGGATTTCGGTGACGGTACCGCGACCCCCAACGACGCCTTCCGGCCCGTCTCGCGCTATTTCGACCGCATCACCCGTCCCGAGCAGATCATCCCGGCCCTGGCGCGGGCGATGACCGTGCTGACCGACCCGGCCGATTGCGGACCGGTAACGCTTGCGCTGTGCCAGGACGTGCAGGCCGAGGCCTATGACTACCCCGCCTCCTTCTTCGAGGAGCGGGTCTGGACCAGCCGGCGGCCCCGGCCCGACGAGGACGAACTCGCCGCCGCCGTCGCCGCCCTCAAGGCCGCCCGCAAGCCCGTCATCGTCACCGGCGGCGGCACGCTCTATTCACAGGCCGAAGATGCCCTCGCCGCCTTCGCCGGCAAGCACGGCATTCCGGTCGGCGAGACCCAGGCCGGCAAGAGCGCCATCGCGGTAGACAATCCTCTCGGCATGGGCGCCATCGGTGTCACCGGTACCGCTGCCGCCAATAACATGGCGGAAGAGGCGGACCTCGTGCTGGCCGTAGGCACGCGCCTCCAGGATTTCACCACCGGTTCCTGGGCCCTGTTCAAGGCCGATACACACCGTATCGTCGGCCTCAACACGCAACCCTTCGACGCGGCCAAGCACCGCGCCCTGCCGCTGGTCTGCGACGCCAGGGTCGGCCTCGAATTGCTGTCGAGCGCGCTCGGCGACTGGAAAGCTCCGGCGGAATGGACGCAAAAGGCGGTGTCCGGCCGCCAAGACTGGCTGAAGACGGCCGCCCGCTACACAGACGCCAGCAATGCCGAGCTGCCCTCCGACGCCCAGGTGATCGGCGCCGTGCAGCGTGCCGGCAAGCCCAGCGATATCGTGGTCTGCGCGGCCGGCGGCCTGCCGGGCGAGCTCCACAAGCTCTGGCAGGCGGGCGCGCCGGGTGGCTATCATATGGAATATGGCTATTCCTGCATGGGCTACGAGATCGCCGGCGGGCTGGGCGTGAAGATGGCCGAGCCCGACCGCGAGGTGATCGTGATGGTCGGCGACGGCTCCTACCTGATGGCCAATTCGGAGATCGCCACCTCGATCATGGCCGGCGCCAAGCTGACCATCGTGGTGCTCGACAACAGGGGTTATGGCTGCATCAACCGCCTGCAGCGCGCGACGGGCGGGGAGAGCTTCAACAACCTCCTGCGGGACACGCGCCACGACGTGCTGCCTGACATCGATTTCGCGGCGCATGCCGCCAGCCTTGGTGCGCACGCCGTCAAGGTGAAGAGCCTGGCCGAGTTGGAGGCTGCCGTCACCGCCGCACGCGGCCATAGCCGGACCTCCGTGGTGGTGATCGACACCGATCCCCTCGAATCCACCGATGCAGGCGGGGCCTGGTGGGACGTCGCGGTCCCCGAGGTTTCCCAGCGCCGCGAGGTCGAGGCTGCTCATGCCGCCTATGTGCAGAAGAAGACGCTGCAGCGCGTGGGCGACTGAGCCTCGATCGGAGGGGCGGGTCTTCGAACCCGCCTTCTGTTGCCACACTCCCGTTCAGCCAAAATACCGGGTCTGAAGACCCGCCCCCCGGACCCCATATTTCTGGAGTTTTTCCATGCCTATCCGCATCGGCGCCAACCCCATCGGCTGGTCGAATGACGACATGCCGGAGATCGGTGGCGATACACCGCTGGAAACCTGTCTGGCCGAGGCCAAGGAAGTCGGCTTCGAGGGCATGGAACTCGGCAACAAGTTCCCCCGCGAGGCGAATACGCTCAAGGCTGCGCTTGCCCCCTTCGGCCTCGCCTGCGTCGGGGGCTGGCACTCGATCGAATTGCTGACCCGGGACGAACATGCCGAGTTCGCGGCGGCCCGCGCTCATATCGAGTTGCTCAAAGCGATGGGCACCAGTGTCTTCATCGTGGCCGAGACCTCCAACGCCATCCATGGCAACAAGGCCAAACCGCTGTCGCAGCGTCCCCTCATGGCCTCGGCTGATTGGGCCGAGTATGGCCGCCGCATCACCGCCTATGCCGAAATGATCAAGGCCGAGGGGCTGCAACTCGACTATCACCATCACATGGGCACCATCGTCCAGTCGCAGGCCGACATCGATGCCTTCATGGCGGCGACCGGCCCTGCCGTACATCTCCTGCTCGACACCGGCCATGCCACCTGGGGTGGTTCGGATCCGGCCGATCTTGCCCGCCGCTATCGCAGCCGCATCAGCCATGTCCACACCAAGGACGTGCGGGCCGATGTCAGGGCCCGCGCCGATGCCGAAGATTGGAGCTTCCTCGATAGCGTGCTGGCCGGGGTCTATACGGTTCCCGGGGACGGCATGATCGACTTCGCCAGCGTGTTCCGCGAACTGCAGGGCTATTCCGGGTGGGTCATCGTCGAGGCCGAACAGGACCCGGAGAAGGCCAATCCGCTGACCTATGCCAAGGCCGGCTACGCCCATCTGCGCAAGGTGCTGAGCGAAACGGGATTGAAAGCAGCCTGACTACCTAGAGCAAAGCGCGTTCAAGTATGAACGCTTATTTGCTCTAACTCGTTGTTCTGACGCGTCTTTGCGATTCTAGAGCAAAGTGCGATTTCTCCGAATCGGACTTTGCTCTCTAATTCCTTGTTTGACGTGTTTTCTTAATCGAAAAGTCTATCAACTTTTCTGGAAAACGCTCTAGGTGACTCCGTCAAATCGCAAAACGCTATAACGCGCATTCGGAGTGTCGATCGCCAGATCGGCATTCTCGAAATTGCCATGCCGGCTTGCGGCGACATCCGCAACTGGGAACAAGAGGAGCCCTCATGTCGAAACTTCTGCTTAAGCCCGGCAAGTCCGGCTCCCTTATTCATCAGGTGACGCCGCAATCGGCCGGCTGGACCTATGTCGGTTTCGAAGTGCATGATCTGGCGGCCGGTGAAAGCCTGAACGCGGCGACCGGCGCCAGCGAAGTCTGCCTCGTGCTGGTGGCCGGCAAGGCCTCGGTCAAGGCCGGCAGCCAGGATTTCGGCCTATTGGGCGAACGCAACGATCCTTTCGAAGGCGCGCCCTGGTCGGTCTATGTTCCCGCCAGCTCGAGCTACGAAGTCAGGGCCGAAACGCCGGTCGAACTGGCCGTGTGCGCGGCGCCGGGCACCGGCGCCCTGCCTGCCCGCGTGATCGGTCCGGACAAGGTCGGCCAGGAAACCCGCGGCAAGGGCTCGAACACGCGTTATGTCCGCAACATTCTGCCCGAATGGGAACCGGCCGAGAGCCTGCTGGTGGTGGAGGTGATCACCCCGTCCGGCAATTGGTCGAGCTATCCGCCCCACAAGCACGACCAGGACAACCTGCCTGCCGAGAGCCTGCTGGAGGAAACCTATTATCACCGTTTCAAGCCCGCCCAGGGCTACGGCGTCCAGCGCGTCTATACGGATGATCGATCGCTCGACGAGGTGATCGCTTTCTCCGATCGCGACGTCGTCCTCGTGCCCAAGGGTTATCATCCGGTCGGCGCCGCGCATGGCTATGACCTCTATTATCTCAACGTCATGGCTGGGCCCAAACGCGTGTGGAAATTCCACAACGACCCCGACCATGCCTGGCTCGTCCAGACCTGAGGTTCACCCGACCGATACGGGCCAACAGACCATCCGTTCTTCAAAGGCCTGCGAGCGCAAAGCTCGCGGGCCTTTCGTCATTCAGAAAGGACGTACAAAAAGACATGGATATAATACTTTAGGAGTAAATTCATTGTCCGCCTGGACTCAAAAACCCTCTCCCATCCACAGCAAGACCTACATCTTTGTAGGTCATTTGGAACCAGGAGAAGGTTAATATTTCCAAATAATGAGCTTCATTTAACCTAAAGCTAGGACATGCTCTCCAAATTTTCAATTGCAACAGCAGCGGAATGGCAATTATATACCGCCATCTCCAAGGCATCTATAAAAATGAACCAGATGTGGCTTTCTTGTTACAGACTCAACGTCCGAGAAACGTCACTATATGAAAAATGTTGTTAGGACATGTAGCCATGAAAATTTCCGCCGCAGCTCTGGCAATCCTGCTTTCCTCAACGGCCGCCTACGCCGCCGATCTCGCTCCGCAGCCCGTCGAGCCAATCGCTCCGGTCGCCGCCCCCTATTCCTGGACCGGCTTCTACGGCGGCGTTCAGGCCGGCTATACTTGGGGTAAGTCGGACTATTCGGACTATTGGATTGCCAGCGGCGAATGGGACTACAGGGGCAAGTTGACCGCCAATGGGTTCACCGCCGGCGTCTATGCGGGCTACAATTATCAGTTCCAGAACAATTTGGTGCTCGGTCTCGAAGGCGACATCAATTATGATTCCTTGAAGGGAAGCGCGAGGGCCCGAGGCAACCTCAACTTCTCTCACGGAGACCCAGACCCGATCACGACCTATAAGCAGCGAGCGGAGCTGAAATGGGATGGCTCGGTCCGTCTGCGGGTCGGCTATGCCATCGATCGCTTCCTGCCCTACATCACGGGCGGCGTTGCCTTTGGGAAATATGATTTCGCGCCCATCTGGAATATCGACGGCCCGCTTCATTATTCCAGCACTCATGTGGGCTGGACCATTGGTGCCGGCCTTGAATACGCGGTTACCGACAACCTGATCGCGCGCGTCGAATATCGTTATGCCGATTACGGCAAGAAGGATTACTTCAACTACTCGACAACGGCAGCCGGAAACTACAACGATCGGATCGACTTGAAGACCCACACCATCCGCGCGGGTATTTCCTACAAATTCTGATCGATTCTCCGATCTCCCAACCATCTGGCCATGGCGAGGGCCAGGAAGAATTGACGCGCTGGCCACGCCGGCGCGTTTCTCTTTGCGCGCGGATGATCCGGCTACCGCACCACGTTCCGCTGGGCCCTGGGCGACATCGGGCTGCCCGTGACCGGCAGCGAACCACGTTCATTGCGCGCAATTAATCTTCATGTCCGCGTTGAAATGAAGCCAATCGGACGTCACTACAGTATGAAGGTGAGCTTCGTTCCTGAAGACGCCGCCCCCGCTACTCCGCTTCGCCCGCTTAATCCTCCACACCGCCCACGACTTCCCCAGGACTTCCATGAAACAGCTCTTCAAGGCCCTGATGATGCACAGCGCCATTGGCGCTTGGCTGGGGAAACTCCCTTTCGTGAAGAGCCTCTATATCCGCCATGTCTGGGCCGGAAGGATGGATCTGTTCTACGGGCTTTTTGGCAGCTACGCCGAAGCCGAGCGCTTTTCGGCGAGTATCGGAAAGGTCGGCTGGCATGACGATACGCTCGCCGAGCTGCTGGTTCGCGACGCTGACGTCGAAGCTCCCGACCTGTTCCAAACCTCGCAGTATGCCGTCATGCTGTGGTTGTCGAAACTTCTCCAGCCGGGCGGCACTGTCGTCGATTTCGGCGGCGCCGGAGGCATCTTCTATGAACTGTGCGAGCGCTATGGCCTCCTGAAGCCACCGCTGCGCTGGCATGTCGTCGACATGCCCGACATGGTCGAGCGTGGGCGGCAGCGCCATGCAACGCTGGGATCCTCCATGATCAGCTTCGGGTCCGAGCTGGCGGAGGCGCCGGCTCCCGACATCATGCTCATGCTCGGCATGATCCAATATCTGCCGGATCCCTTCGGCGAGCACGGCCCGGGTATTCTCGACACGGTCCCGGCCTTGCCCGATCATATCCTGATCAACAAGATCCCCATCTCCGACGCCCCCGACGCCTGGACAGCCCAGAACCACGTATCGTCCGTCATCCCGTGCCGGCTGTTCAACCGCGCCAAGTTCCTGGCCTATTTCGAGGCGCGCGGCTATCACCTACAGGATCGTTGGCTGGTGCCCGAACTCCTGGCCGAAATACCGTTCCATCCCGAGCGAACGCTGACCTATTTCGAAGGCTTTTATCTGCGGCGGCAGGCCTGAGCAGACGTCCGGATCCCGCGGATTCCTTCAGGTCGATCCCCTGGCTCGACTGGGAAGAATCGGCATGTGCCAAGCGACGATTTCGCAGCGCCCGGGAGGCACATCCACCACCTTGCGAGCGGCAAGCCTCACCTTTGTGAGATCATTCCTGCCTCCATCGTCAAAAGTAGTAGGCAGCACGCCTGCAAGTGAGCCCGCCAACCGACCAAATAAGGGTTATCTTACGTTCGGATAGGGTTATCCATACAATTGGGAGTACCTTCAGTATATCCTCACCTATCCACTAAGGCTGCGGCACTTCACATTTTTCCCAGCTTGTAACCGCCTGCTGCAGCAAGCAAGATACTTTCAAAATTAGAGCATGTCTTCTTTTCATGAACGGTCCTGGCCATGAGCTTTTCCGTCGACGAACTCGTCACCATCGATGCAGATGACTATCGCGCCGCCTATGATCGCGTGCCCTTCGCCTTCGAACATGCTCTCCATCGCCTACCGATGTTCCAGCCCGAGGCGCTGGCGGCGCTGGCCGAGCGTTACGCCGACAGCCCTCAGGATTATTTCATCGCAGGATCGGCACCGACGCCGGGCACGAAATTCTACGACGTCGAGCAGAACAGGGCCAGGCCGCACGAGGTTCTGGCGCGGCTGGGCGATACCCCTGCCCGTGTCCTGCTGAAGCGCCTGGAGAACCACGATTCAGGCTTCCGGGACCTGCTCGACACCCTCTTTCGCAAGTTCACCGCGCTGCGGGGAGGCCCGGGCGAGGAAAAGATCGCGCGGCTCGAATCCGCCATCTTCATTTCCTCGGCCGCATCCACCACCCCGTTCCACTTCGACCCGGAAATCACGCATTTCTTCCAGATCGAGGGTCCGAAATACTACCACGTCTTCCCGCCCGACGTGGTGGAGGAGAGTGATCTCGAGCGCTTCTATGTCAGAGGCACGGTGAATATCGGCCAGCTCGACCTCGAAGGCTGCGATCCCCGGCAGGAGCATGTCTTCGACCTGGAGCCGGGCCGCGGCTTCCATCAGCCGCAGGATGCGCCCCATTGGGTGCGGACCGGCCAGGTGCGCAGCATCTCCTACGCCTTCTCCTTCGAGACCGATGCCAGCCGCGGGCGCGGGCGTGTCCGCGCCGCCAATCGCTATCTGCGCGCCATCGGCATGCAGCCGCAGCGCCCGGGCCCAAATCCGAGCGCCGACCGAGCCAAGGCTGCCGTCATGCAGGTGGTCACGCCGACATTGCGGGGCGTGCGCAAGGTCGTCAGGCAGGTCTCCGGACGCTGATCCGGATCAGCGCAGACGGCTCCGCCCTCACGAACCCCGCCGCTCCCGCGGCGTCACGTCGAGGGAGCGGGGCTTGCCATTGCGCAGCACGTCGAAGCGCGTCGGCCTGCCGATGCGATCCTCGTCGAGCAGCCGGATGAGATCGTCCACCGCGACGACACGGCGTCCGTCGAGAGCGATGATGATGTCGCCCATCAGCAGTCCGGCACTGTCTGCCGGGCCACCGGCCTCGGCCGTGGCAATCATCACGCCTACGCCCTGATCGATGCCGGCTGCCATCTGCACGCGGCGGGCAATCACTGCCTGCTGGGCCGCAATGCCGATGGAAGCACGCCGCACGCGGCCGTGCCGAATGAGCTGGCCCATCACGAAACTTGCCGTGTTGGACGCAACCGCAAAGCAGATCCCCTGCGCTCCCATGATCACTGCCGTGTTGATGCCGACGACCTCGCCGAGCGTGGAGACCAGGGGGCCGCCTGAATTGCCCGGGTTGAGCGCCGCATCGGTCTGGATCACATCGTCGATCAGCCGCCCGCTCTTGGCGCGCAGCGAGCGCCCGAGTGCGGAGATCACACCTGTCGTCACCGTGGCCTCGAAGCCGAGAGGATTGCCGATGGCGATCGCCACCTGCCCGCGCTTCAGCAGGCTGGAATTGCCGAGCCGCGCCGAGGGCAGGCTGACCGGCTGCTCGATGTGAACGAGCGCCAAATCGGTATCGGGATCATCGCCGATCAGGCGCGCATCGAAGCGGCGGCCATCCTGCGTCTGCACCGAAACCCGGGCGGTGCCCTGCGCCACATGGCTGTTGGTGAGTACAAGGCCGTCCGGCGAGAGGATGACGCCGGAGCCCGAACCCGCGGGCTTGCCACCCTTGCGGATGTCGAGCTTCACGACGGCGGGACCCACGCGCTCGGCGACATCGATGACGGTGTTCGAATAGGCGTCAAGCAACAACCCGTCTGCGGGGGTGGAAAGGGATGAGGTCTGTTGGGGATGCGTATCTTCATCCAAAATCATGGACGGTGTATCGTCGAGCAACATGGTATCGGCCCAAGATAAGAAGGAACAATATTGATCACCGATATGGGAATGCCGCGGCTCCCGGGGAAGCCCCCTTCCCTGTCATGGCGGAAAGGCGGGATCCCTCGGCTTTGCATAGCTGCGCTTGATCGAAACAATCAAAAATGATCATGACTGACGATATCGACGGACCGTTGCGCCCGGCTCGAATTTCGTTTGTTGTGCTGCTCCCTCAGTGTGATTGCCCGAGTCGCCATGAACATCCTGTCCATTCAGTCCTGGGTCGCCTATGGCCATGTCGGCAATGCTTCGGCGGTTTTCCCGATGCAGCGCCTCGGCTGCGAGGTCTGGGCCATCCATACCGTGCAGTTTTCCAATCACACCGGCTATGGCGCCTGGAAAGGCCGCGTCTATGACGGCACCATGGTTGACGAACTGGTCGAGGGCTTGGCCGAGCGCGGCGTTCTGCCCCGCTGCGACGGCGTGATCTCCGGCTATATGGGCTCTTCCGACATCGGCAATGCCATTCTTGCCGCTGTCGACAAGGTGCGTAGCGCCAATCCGGCGGCGACCTATTGCTGCGATCCGGTGATCGGCGATATCGGCCGCGGTGTCTTCGTAAGGCCGGGCATTCCCGAATTCATGCGCGACCAGGCCGTTCCGGCCGCCGACGTCATCACCCCCAATCGGTTCGAGCTCGAATATCTGGCCGGTCGGGAGGTCCGCAGGCTCGCCGATGCCAAGGCGGCCGTGACGGCCCTGCATGCCGCCGGCCCCAAAGTGGTGCTGGTGACCTCCCTCGACACCGACGATACGCCGGATGACGCCATCGACCTCCTGGCTTCGGACGGCAGCGGCTTTTTCCGGGTGCGCACGCCTCGCCTCGGGCTCGACATCAACGGAGCGGGCGATGCGATCGCCGCTCTCTTCAATCTACATTGGAAGCGCTCGGGCTCGGCGGCGGAGGCTTTGGATTTGGCCAGCGCCTCGATCTACGGCCTGCTCAAGCGCACCGCCGAGGCCGGCTCACGGGAAATCCTCACCGTGGCGGCCCAGGATGAATTCGTGACGCCGAGCCGCCGCTTCGAGGTCGTCGCGGTATAGTTTTTCCCGGATCGTCCGCTCGCAGAACCCTGCCCTGCAGACACGGTCCTTTGTCCCTTTGCCTTGCGAGGAGCCTTCCGATGCCCCGTCGTTTCTATACGCTCGATGTCTTCGCCGACCGCACGCTGGCCGGCAACCCTCTGGCGGTGGTGCTCGATTGCGAGGGGCTCGACGCCCCGGCCATGCAGAAGATCGCGCGCGAATTCAACCTGTCGGAGACCGTCTTCGTCCTGCCGCCGGACGACGGCCGCCACCGGGCCCGCATCCGTATCTTCACGCCGGGCCTCGAAATGCCCTTTGCCGGCCATCCCACCGTCGGCACGGCCGTGCTCCTGGCGCTGCTCGACCATGACAGCAAGCCGGGTGACTATCTCTTCGGGCTGGAGGAGCAGATCGGCATCGTGCCCTGCGCGGTCTCGCTCAAGGACGGCAGCGCCTATGCCCGGTTCGACATCCCGGCTCTGCCAACCGAGCGCGGCGGACCAGCGGCCACGAACCTGATCGCCGAAGCACTCGGCCTGAGTGAACATCAGATCGGTTTCGAGAACCACCACCCCACCGTGTTCGGCACAGGCTTTCCCTACACATTCGTGCCCGTGCGATCGTTGGAAGCGATCGGAAACATCCGCATCAACACCAGCCTGTGGCCCAAGGCTTTCGGCCAGGAGGGCCTCGGCGCGGCCTATGCCTATACCCGCCAGACCGCTGAGCCCGGATCGAGCTTCCATGCGCGCATGTTCTCGCCCGGCGACGGCATCCCCGAGGATCCCGCCACCGGCTCGGCCGTGGCCGGGCTCTCCGGCGTGATCGCCCGTTTCGACGACCTCGCTGATGGCATACGCCATTTCCGCATCGAGCAGGGCTTCGAAATGGGCCGCCCTTCCCTGATCGACCTGAGCATGACCATCAAGGGCACGCGTCTGGCCAGCGCCTCGATCGGCGGCTCTGCCGTGATCGTCAGCGAAGGAAGCCTGCATGTCTGAGCCGGAGATCGTCGAGCTCGATGCCATCGACTGCCGCCTCGAGCATCAGCCCTGGCGGTTTGCCGAAGAGAATGCCGACGCGATAAGAGCGCATTGGCAAAAGGTGATTGAGGCCAAGCCGGCGAGCTTCAACGGCAAGATCCTGCTGCTGCACCGCTGGCAGATCGTGGAGCGCCGGTTTCATGGCGCCTATCTGATGACGGATTACGCCAGCTTTCTAGCTTGGCGGGATTTCGGAGCGCCGGGTGAGCCCCGCTGGAATTGTTTCGCCATGGCCGCGCTCGAGGCTGCGGACGGCGCCTTCCTGCTCGGCGAGATGGCCGAGCATACCTCCAATGCCGGCGCGATCTATTTCGCCGCCGGCACGCCGGACCCTTCCGACATCGATGGCGACATCGTCAATCTCGCCGGCAGCGTGACCCGCGAGCTCGAAGAGGAGACCGGCGTCTCGATCGCCGACGTCGAAATCGCTTCGGGCTGGACCGCGGTTTTCCACGGCCCGCGCATTGCCTTGATGAAATCGGTGCGATCGCCCCTGCCGTCGGCCGAGCTCAAGGGTGGGATCGAGCGTTTCCTGGCCGAAGACGAGAGGCCGGAACTCGAACGCATGCATGTCGTGGCATCGCACGCCGACATCCGTGCCGATCGCATGCCGGCCTTCCAATGCGCCTATCTCGCGCATCGGCTCGATACCTGGAACCGGTCTCAGCGAACCGGATAGCCGTGGCGGCGCTGCGTCGAGGAAATCAACGCCTGTGCCTTAGCGTCATCGCCGGCCCGGCAGGCCTGGCCCGCATCGGCCAGATCCTTGCTCATCGCATCGTGAACCTTCTTGTCGGCAAAACCGGTCTTGACGTCGTCGTCGATCACGCGTTGTACGAAGGCAATGCGCTCGGAGCAGGAAGCGGCAAAGGCCGACGAAGACGAAACCGCCAGAAGAGCGAAACAGATCAGGAAGCGCATCGGACACGTCCATTGAGGAATGTCCTGTGATCGCAGGCAACCGTATCGTTCTCAAGTCCCCGCGTTCCTCTCTCCACCGCAAAGGCGTCTTCGATATCGTCTTGCGGTCCCGTGTCTGCGGCGCAGCATTCCATGCTGCGTCGCGTTCGGGACGACACGAAAGCCCCATATGCGGCTGTACCCGGCATTTCCCCTTGCCCCCTCCATCGCGGCACTGTACAAGCCCTTGCACTTGGTGGCTCCGGGCCATCACAGGAAAGGGATCGAGCCGTGGCGATATCGCCCGCCAAATTCGAGACGCTTGCGCATCCGGCGCCGGCCCTCGCGCTCGCCCTCCTTTCCGGCCTCCTCCTTAGCCGCCCCTGAGGGCCGGCCGGGCTTCAGCCTGGGCGCTCAGGGGACTTGACCGCGGTCGACTAGCCTCGCCGCCCCTTTCCTTTGGCTAAAGAGTTTCACAATGACATATGCAGGCAAGGTTTCTCAGTTCTCCGCTCCTAAGGTTGATATCGCCGCCAAATACAAACCCTGGCCGCCGATCGACCTGCCGGATCGCCAATGGCCCTCGCGCACCATCAGCACGGCACCGACCTGGTGCGCGGTGGACCTGCGCGACGGCAACCAGGCGCTGATCGAACCGATGGGCCACGAGCGCAAATTGCGCATGTGGGATACGCTCGTCGGCATGGGCTTCAAGGAGATCGAGGTCGGTTTCCCCTCCGCCTCGCAGACCGATTTCGATTTCGTCCGCTTCCTGATCGAGTCGGGGCGCATTCCCGATGGCGTCGCCATCCAGGTGCTGACCCAGGCCCGCGAGGAATTGATCCGCCGCACCTTCGAGAGCCTGAAGGGCGTGAAATGCGCCATCGTGCATCTCTACAACTCGACCTCCGAGCTGCAGCGCCGCATCGTCTTCCGTCAGGATCGCGCCGGCATCCGCGATATCGCCGTCAACGGCGCGAAGCTGATCATGCAGCTCACCAAGGAGCTGGGCATGGAGGCGAATATTCGCCACCAATATTCGCCCGAGAGTTTCATGGGCACCGAACTCGATTTCTCCAAGGAGATCTGCGAGGCGGTGATGGACGTCTACCAGCCGACCCCCGACAACAAGCTGATCCTCAACCTGCCGCTCACCGTCGAGATGTCGACGCCCAACATCTATGCCGACCAGATCGAGTGGATGTCGCGCAATATCAAGAATCGCGACAGCGTCATCATTTCCCTGCACCCGCACAATGACCGCGGCACCGGCGTCGCGGCAGCCGAACTCGGCCTGATGGCCGGCGCCGACCGTGTCGAGGGCACGCTGTTCGGCAATGGCGAGCGTACCGGCAATGTCGATCTCGTCATCCTGGCGGGCAACCTGATGATGTCGGGCGTCGACCCCCAGGTCGACATCTCGGACGTCAATGGCCTGGTGCGCGTGGCCGAGTATTGCAACCAGCTGCCGATCCATCCGCGCCATCCCTATGCCGGCGAATTGGTGTTCACCGCCTTCTCCGGCTCGCACCAGGATGCGATCAACAAGGGCTTCAAGGCGATCGAAACGGCGACCTCGCCGGTGTGGGAAGTGCCTTATCTGCCGATCGATCCGAAGGATCTCGGCCGTTCCTATGAAGCGGTGATCCGTATCAACTCGCAATCCGGCAAGGGTGGCATCGCCTATATCCTGGAAAAGGAGCACGGCATCGAATTGCCGCGCCTTCTGCAGGTCGAGTTCTCCAAGGCTGTGCAGGGGATCGCCGATGGCGAAGGCGTCGAGCTAAGCGCCGACCGTCTGTGGGATGCCTTCACCCGCGAATATCTGGACAATGGCCGTTACACCTTCACCTCCCACCAAATCGTCAGCGACGGTGAAGGAGAGGAGCGGACCATCACCGCCCGCATTCGCGACGAGGGCGTCGAAAAGACCATTACCGGTGTCGGCAACGGCCCGATCGATGCCTTCGTAGCGGCGATGCGGGCCGAGAGCGGCCTCGACTTCGATGTCGCCAATTATCGCGAGCATGCCATGGGCTCGGGTGCCAATGCGGCGGCCGTGTCCTATGTCGAATTGCGCATTGCCGACGGCTCCACCTTGTTCGGTGTCGGCATCGACAAGGACACCACCAAATCGGCACTCAAGGCCGTGACTTCCGGCGTGAACCGTATCCTCAAGCGCTGATCGGCAATTTGTTTGCCTCAAAAAGGAAGCCGGCCTGATGAGGCCGGCTTCTTTCTTGCTGAAGTCAGGAAATAGCCCCTATTGGGGCAGCGTCGCCTGCGACTGCCGGTTGGCGCTGCGATAGAGCTTCCATTCGTCCACGCGCCGGCCATCCGGCAGCTGGCAATCGGCCCGCTGGCCTCTCGCGGTCTGCACGGGAATGGACCTGCCGCCCTGCTGCGCACAATAGGTCGAGGCCGGATTCGCCATGCCGGCCGCCTGTGGCGTCGCCATGCCGGGCGTTGGCGGCGCTGTCATGCCAGTCGCCTGCGGATCCGCCATCGGATCTTGTTGGTTAGAGACACACCCCGTCACGATGAGGCAGGCGAATACCAGCGGATAGAACATCTTCTGCATGGTACCTCCAGTGCTTTTTCGGTTGGATGGATTGAGGAGCGTATCCGTGCCGCATGAGGAGCAGCGCACGATGCGAACAGCGTCCGCATCATTCAGGGACGCTCCGGTCAGGGGACAGTGTCTGAAGCGCCCCCTCGCTACCTATATCCTATTTCTCCCGATCTTGAACCCCGAATATCCGCATTGCCCACAGATCTGCCCTAGAGACAATATAATAGGCTATTGTCCGCCGATGGCGGGCCATAGCGGAATTACTGTGCTATTCGGAAATCCTCTATCCCGCTGCAGCACTCTCATCGCGCAGGCGCTGGGCATAGACATTGATGATCAGTGCGATCAACAGAATGACACCACGAATCAGGATCTTGAGGAAACTGTCGATCTCGACGTGATCGAGGCCGTTGTTGAGCACGCCGAGCACGCACAGGCCCACGATGGTATTGCCGATGCCGCCGCGCCCGCCGAACAGGCTGGTGCCGCCGACGACGACCGCGGCAATGGCGTCGAGCAGATAGCCGGTGAACTCATTCTGCTGCGCGCTGCCGAAATGGGCGACGCCCACCATGCCGGCCACGCCTGAGCATAAGGCCGCGATCACCATCACGCTGGCCAGGATCATCTTGACGTTGATGCCAGAAAATTCCGCGGCTTCGCGGTTGCCGCCTACCATGTAGATGTAGCGGCCGAAGCGCGTATAGGTCAGCACGATGTGGCCGACGCCGAGGAAGACCGCCAGCACGATCACGATCCAGGGCATGCCGCCGACAGTGCCCGAGCCCAGTGTCGACACCAGATCTGGCACCGCATAGGCGATCTGGCCGCGCAGCAGCAGCGCGCAGATGCCGTCGGCGATCTGCATCATCGCCAGCGTCATGATGAAGGAGGGAATGCCGATCCGCGTCAGGCCGAAGGCGTTGACCAGTCCGAGCGCCGCACACGCCACCAAGGCCAAGACGATCGCCACGCCGCCGGGCATGATGAAATTGGCATTGGCGATGTTCACATAGGATTCCTGCGCCGTGAAGAACGCCACCGCCACGCCGGTCACGTTGGCAACCGAGGCGACCGACAGGTCGATTTCGCCACACAGAATCACGAAAGTCAGTCCAACCGCGATGATGCCCGTCACCGAGATCTGCACCAGGATATTGGCGAGGTTGTCGAGCGAAAGGAAGGACGGGCTCGCCACCGCGAAGAAGATCACCAATGCCAGCAAGGTGGCGAAAGGCGCGATGTTGCGCATCTGGTTGCGCAAGATCGCGCCCAGGCCTTGGCGCGCTAACTGCGCCTGGCTGCCATCTTGAACCGGTGTGCTCATTCCTCAAAACTCCCAGGCTGAAGACCGGCGGGTTTGCCGCCTCAGGCCGCTTCCAGCAATTTGTCCTTCGAGATCGTCTCGCCGGCGAACTCCCGCACGATCCGTCCCTTCTTCATCACCACGACTCGGTCGGCCAGTGAGAGCACGGTCTCGGGCTCCGCCGAAACCACGATCACCGCGAGCCCCTTGTCGCGCAGGTCGCGCACGATCTTCACCACATCGTCCTTGGCGCCGACATCCATGCCGCGCGTCGGCTCCGACAGGATCAGCACCTTGGGCATGTGGGTCAGCCATTTGGCCAGTGCGACCTTCTGCTGATTGCCGCCCGAGAGCGAGCCGAGCAAGGCATTCACCTGGGGCGGGCGGATATGCAGGGCCTCGATATGCCGCTGCGCGGTCTTGCGCTCCACGCCCGGCTTCAGCCACAGGCGCGAAATCCTCTCGAGAATGCTGATCGAAATGTTGCGATAGAGCGGCTGATGGTGGAACAGCATCGAGCGCCGGCTCTCCGGCACGAAGGCGATGCCCGCCTCGCGCGCCTGTGCCGTATTGCGCAGGCTCCTTGCCCTGCCCTCCAGCTCGATATGTCCCTGCGCCGGCCTGAGCTTGCCGAAGAGCGCGCGGGCGAATTCGAGCTGGCCGCAGCCCATGAAGCCGTAGACGCCGAGCACCTCGCCGGCCCGTACGTCCAGCGTTACGTCGGCAAAGGCGCGCCCATAGCTGAGGCCCTGCGTCGCCAGCACGGGGGTGCCTTCGGGCCTGGCCGGCAAGGTGATCGAACCTGAATAACTCTCCTCCAGTCCCTCATGGCCACGGCCGATCATGTGTTCGATCAGCCAGTTCTTGTCGATGCCCTCGGTCGAATGGGAGATCACATGGCGGCCATTGCGGAAGATCGTCACCGCGTCGGAAATGCTGAGGATGTCGTCGAGGAAATGCGAGATGAAGACGATGCTGCGGCCATCGGCCCGCACCTTGCGCAACACCTCGAACAGGCGCTGCACCTCCGGAGGCGACAGCGCCGATGTCGGCTCGTCCAGGATGATGATACGCGCACCGGAGAAGAGCACGCGGGCGAGTTCGATCAATTGCTGCAGGCCGATCGGCAAGGCCCCGATGCGCATGCGCGGATCGACGTCGATGCCGAGATTGCGCAATTGCTCGCGCGCGCCCTTCACCATGGCCGGCCAGTCGACAAGGCCGAGGGCATTGAGCGGCTGCTTGCCGAGATAGACATTCTCGGCGACGGTGAGATCGGGAACGATGCTGAGTTCCTGATGCACCATCGAGATGCCGGCGGCGAGGGAATCATGGGCGGAGCGGAAATGCACCAGCCTGCCATCGATCTCCAGGCTGCCCTGATATTCGGTATGCACGCCGGCGATGATCTTCATCATCGTCGACTTGCCCGCTCCGTTCTCGCCGACCAGGCCGTGAATCTCGCCGGCCCGCAAGGTGAAATCCACCCCCTTGAGAGCAGCCACGCCGCCGAAGGATTTGGAGATGTCGGTCATCCTCAGGCGCGGAGGCGCATCGGCCGTCGATTGCTTGTCGTCTACCGCCATCATGCCTCTCGGAACGCGAAATAGGGTGCCGGTGTTCGGGCACCCCCTTCAAGGAATCTGGGACCAACCGGGGGAAGCTGCGATAGGGCGGCGTGCCCCCTTATCCGGCGCTTCGCGCCACCCAAGGCACTTCCAGAGGAAGTGCCAGGTCCCGCAAGGGGAGAAGGCGATAGGCGAGCCCTGCGCCCAGCAAAAGCAGACTCCTTCTCCTCTTGCGGGAGAAGGTGCCGGCAAGCGGATGAGGGGTGGCACCGTCCTATCAGGACCTTCAAACTTCAACACCTTGAAAAGGGCAGTCTTCACACCGGCACGATTTCTTGATGAGCTGCCGGTCTTCCTCCATCGGCAGGCCGATCGCTTGGAGAGACCGGCACACCGATCTCAGATCAGATAGTGCTTTTCCATCCAGAGCATGCCGGCGGCATTATCCTTGGTGACCACGGGCCCGTCGGTGACGACATGCTTGGGAATGCCGCCTTCGCCGCTCTTTTCGCCGCCGACCACGGCCGCGACGCCGGCCACGATCGCCCCGCCATGGATGCGGCAGGACGGATTGCGCACCGTGGCGAACATGCGGCCGTCCGCGACCGCCGAAATGGCGGGCGGCATCGCGTCGACGCCGCCGATCTTGATGTCGGTACGGTTGCGGGCCTTCATGATGTTGTAGGCGGCAAGCGCCATGTCGTCATTGTGGAAGAAGGCCGCGTCGATCTGCGGATATTTGGTCAGGTAGGTCTCCCACAGGCGGGCCGCCTTGGTGACGTCCCAATCGGCCGGCTGCGTGTCCAGCACCTCGATATTGGGGAACTGCTTCACCACGCTCTCGAAGCCCTTGGCCCGGCCCTGCGCGCCGGTGTGGCCGAGGGCGCCCTGCGTCATGATGATCTTGCCCTTGCCGCCGATGGCATTGCACAGGGCCTGCGTGACCGACGCGCCCATGAACTCGTTGTTGGGCGCCAGGAAGCTGTGCACGTTGATCTTGTCGAGCGGCGCGATCAACGTATCCATGTCGATCACGGGAATGCCGGCATCGATCATCTTCTGCACCGGCTGGGTCAAGGTGCCGATGCCGAAAGCCTGGATGGCGACGAAATCCCATTTCTGGGAGGCCATGTTGTCGATGGCGGCCCGTTGCTTGACCGCATCGAGCTGGCCGTCGAACCAGGTCACCTCGACATTGAAGAGCTTGCCCCAATATTCGGCCGCTTCCTTGCCCTGGGCACACCAGGTCGCCTGCAGTCCGGCATTGGAGAAGGCCGCCTTGAGCGGCTTTTCGGAGCGACCGGCCACTTTCGCGGCTTCGGCGGCGAAAGCCGGATCGAGGCCGAATCCCCCCAACAGGGCTGCGGCAGCGCCGGCGGAAAACGAGGCAGAACGAATAAAATCGCGCCGCGTATGCGGCGTCCTGTCCTTAGGCATCCATTTCCTCCCTCGAGCAAAACGCGTTCTGAACGCCCGTTTGCTCTCACCCTTTGTTTCGGCGCGTCCTTGCGATTCCCGGCGATACCGCCAAATCGCAAAGCACTCCGGCATGTTGCTTTCGGTGTGCAGTACCGATGCGGCTCTTTGTGAGCCTGGCGCAGACGGTTGAATCCGCTGCGCTGACACCATCTTATGTTTGTTCCGACAATTGACAACCGCTATTCTTTTGCGGGGATCGTTTCTTCAAACGGACATGCGCTGTGGACCAGTACGAGACCCGAGTGGCGAGACCCTGCGGGTCACGGTAGCGTCACCGGCATGGTCAAGCTTTCCATTGCCATCGTCGGCGCGGGGGTCGCCGGCCTGGCGGTCGCCTCCTGCCTTGCCGATGCAGGCCATCGCGTGGTGGTGTTCGAGCGCTTCGAGCAGGCCAAACCGGTGGGCGCTGGGCTTTTGCTGCAGCCGACGGGCCTGGCGGTGCTCGACCGCCTCGGCCTGCGCGAGGGCGCCGCCACCCTGGGCAGCCGGATCGAGCGCCTGTACGGGCGTTGTGGTCCGACGGGCCCGCTGATCTTCGATCGGCGTTATGACGAGCTTCTGCCCGGGCTGCACGGTGTCGGCATTCACAGGGCGAGCCTGTTCCACCTGCTGATGACGGCAGCCGAAACGCGCGGCATCGCCCTGGAGCAGGCCGCCGATATCACCGGCATCGAGAACATCGAGAACCGGCCCGTGCTGGGGGACTCAGCCGGACGGCACCATGGTCCCTTCGATCTGGTGGTCGATGCCGGCGGTGCGCGCTCGAGTCTCCGCGACAGGCTCGGCGCCTTGCAGCGGCGGCCTTATCGGCATGGCGCGGTCTGGGGCGTGGCCGCGGATACGGGCTTTGGCCGCGATGCCCTGCAGCAGCGTTACCGAACGGCGCGTTTCATGATCGGCGTGCTGCCGGTGGGACACCTGCCTCATGACCCCACGCCGCTCGATGCCTTCTTCTGGAGCATGCCGGTCGAGGATCTCGATCGCTGGACCGAGGCCGACCTTGCGGCCTGGCGGGCCGAGGTCGCGGCAATCTGGCCGGAGACGGCGGCACTGACGCGGCAATTCACTCGGCATGAGCAATTGACGCCGGCCCGTTACGCTCAGTTGACCGTTGCCGATCCGATAAAAGGACGCCTCGTCCTGATCGGCGATGCCTGGCACCAGACCAGCCCGCAACTCGGCCAGGGCGCCAACATGGCCTTGCTCGACGCCGCCGCCCTGGCGGATGCGCTCGCCCTGCATGCGGATGTCAGCACCGCCCTGCCCGCTTTCGCGGCGCAGCGCCGCGGTCACATCCGCTTCTATCAGATGGCGAGCACTGTGCTGACCCAGTTCTTCCAGTCGCATTCGCGGCTGACCGGACCGGTGCGGAACCTTGCCTTCGGCCCGATGGGCCGGCTGCCCTGGCTGCGCACGGAGATGGTCAAGACGCTGGCCGGCCTGAAGACCGGCCCGTTTTCGTGGCGAAAACCGGAAGAGCTCGCCGGGCTGGTTTCTCCGACCTGACCGGCCCGCCAGGTATCGACAAGCAAATGAAGCGCCGTCTTTGTCATGTCCGGGCCTGACCCGGGCATCCAGCGGTCCCGACTTCAATGCCCGCAAGGAAGGCTGGATTTGCCGGACCAAGCCCGGCAATGACAAAGGTCGAGTCAATCCGCTTCGTCTATTGTGGACGATCCCTCAGCGGTAGAGATCCTCGCGCGTCGGCGGCAGGCCGGAAGGTCCCTTGGCCTTGCGCGAGGCAAGCGTCTGAAAGATGCCGACAGCAGATCGCTCGAAGGCCAGCGAGCAGCCGGCAAGATAAAGCAGCCAGATCCTGGTCTTGGCCTCGCCGACTTCAGCCGCTGCCTGGTCGCGCCTTGCATAGAGATTTTCGGCCCAGGCCTTGGTTGTGCGCGCATAATGTTCGCGCCAGGCCTCGATGTCATGCACTTCGAAGCCATTGCCCTCCAGGCCGTTGGCCGACATGCCGATGGTGTCGAGTTCGCCGCCGGGGAAGATGTAGCGGGTGAGAGCAGCGAATTCCGGCCGCTTCTTGCGGAACTTCTTCATGTCGCGCTTGGCCGGCCTGGCGATGGCGTGGTGCAGGTAGAGCCCCCGCGGCCGCAGCAGGCTGTGGATCTTCTTGAAATAGGCCTCGTGATTGTCGAGCCCGACATGTTCGAACATGCCGATGGAGGCGACCTTGTCATAGCTGCCGGTCAGGTCGCGGTAATCCTTGAGCTCGACGGTGACGCGATCCTGGAGGCCGAGGCGGGCAATGCGTTCCTGGGCGAAATCGAACTGCTCCTGCGCCAGGGTGACGCCATGGGCGGTAACGCCATAATGCTGGGCGGCATGGCAGATCAGCCCGGCCCAACCCGAGCCGATGTCGAGGAAGCGGTCGCCCGGCTGCAGCCGCAGCTTGCGGCAGATCATGTCGAACTTCGCCGTCTGCGCTTCGTCGAGCGTGGTTTCCGGCTTCGGCCAATAGGCACAGGTATAGGCCATGGTCGGCCCAAGGAAGAGGCCGTAGAAATCGTTCGACAGGTCGTAGTGGAACTGGACGAGCGGCTTGTCGTCGCGTCCCTTTTCGACCTTGTCCTCGATCTTGCCCGCAAAGTCGTGCTTCTCGCCAGCGCCCTGTTTGGGCAACGAGCGGGTGACGAAGGGCCAAAGGCCGCGGGCGAGCTGCAGCTTGCTCAGGCGCTTGAACAGGCCCTTCGTGTTCATGCTGCCGCGTCGCTCTGCCACGTCGAGCAGCGTACCCCCCTCGATGGTGAGGCTGCCATCCGCGAGGAGCTGGATGAGCTGGTCGAACAGCGCATGTGGCCGCCGCACCAGCCGGGTGATCGCATCGGCATCGGCGATCTTCAGGCGCAGATCCGTGCGGGCGTTCGGGCCGAGCGGCACGACCTCGCCGTTCCACAATTCGACAGCAAGGTCGGCCTGCAGCTGATCGGCCAGATGCGAAATCAGCCGCTTGGCGGCATTGATATATTTGTCCACGGGGCCTCCGCACGATTGCGAGGCGTTATACCGTGATTTGCAAGCAGCGCCAGCGTCTCAATGGATGCGGAACTCCTGCCCGATCGCACGCAATTCTGCAGGCTTGATCAGGCCGCTATGTGACACGGTCACCGAATGCAGAGCGCCTTCGATCTTGTCGTGCCAGAATGCCAGGAACCTGTGCAATTCCGGAAAGGCAGGAGCCAGATCATAGTCCTGCCAGACATAGGCCTGCAGCAACGCCGGATGATCCGGCAGACGATAGAGAATATTGGCCGTGGTGAGGCCGTACCCTTCCAACTGACGCCGAAACGCAACAGACACCATTTCTGTCACCTCCATGGTGATTGGAGACAACACGATTGCACCGCAACCTTAAGGAAATGGCAACAGGAATTTCAAATTAACCCATAAGAATCAATATCTTATCACTCACTGGGCACGAGTGCTGCTAAAGCCTCGAAATGACGGCGAGCTCCACTCGCCGAGGCTGTCAGGCCTGCCGATCTTCCGGTCGGCACTTTGCCTCTCGGAAAGGCACATCGCCCTATCCGAAGATCGGCCCACCCAAGGCGCTGTGTTCTCGTTCGAAATTGCTGCCGGAGCGACCAAAAACTCCGGCACTGGGCCCATCAATCGATCGCCTGCCCCGTGCGGTCGCGCATGGCAGACAGGGTCAGAACGCTGACGAGCGCCGCCGCGGCCACATAGAAGGAAGGCGCGATGGTAAGCCCGGTCCTCTCGATCAGCAGCGTCACGATCAAGGCGGCAAAGCCGCCGAACAGTGCCACGGCGAAATTATAGGCAAGCGACAGGCCGGTCGAACGCAAGGCGGCCGGGAACTGCTCGGCCAGCAGCGCCGGCGCAGGGCCGGTGAAGGCGGCAAGCAGGAGGCCGAGCACGACCTGCACCGCGATGAGCACCGGCAACGTCGGATTGGCGTTGAGCCAGGCAAACAGCGGTATCACCACAATGCCGATGGCAATGGCGGCCGTGAGCAGGAGGGTCTTGCGGCCGATCCGGTCCGACAGCCTGCCGGCGACAGGACAGCCCAGCATCAGCACGATGCCGCCCAGCGTGGTGGAAATGAAGGCATCCTTGGCCGGAATTTTCAGGAACTTCTCGACATAGAGCGGCATGTAGAACAGCAGCACATAGGTGCAGACCGTCCACAGGATGGTGACGCCGAAACCGGAGGCGACGCCGCGGCCATGGGCGCTCAGCGTCTCGAACAAAGGGCTCGCACTCTTTCGGGTGGTCTCCGCCGAGAAGACCGGCGTCTCGTCGAGGCGGGCTCGGATATAGAGCCCCACCGGCCCGATAAGCAGGCCGAACCAGAACGGCACCCGCCAGCCCCAGCTTTCCACCGCTTCCTGCGGCAGGAACTGGGTGATGGCGACGCCGCACAAACCGCCCAGGACCACCGCGAGCGCCTGGCTGGTCTGCTGCCAGCTCGCCGCCAGGCCCCGCTCGGCGGGCCTGGCATATTCGACCAGATAGGAGGTGGCGCTACCCACTTCCCCGCCCGCCGAAAAACCCTGGATCAAGCGGGCAAGCATCAGCACCACCGCTCCGAACACGCCGGCCTGGGCATAGGTCGGCGCGAAGCCGAGCAAGGCTGTGCCGAGCGCCATTGTCAGGATGGTTATCGTGAGCGCCGCCTTGCGGCCATGGCGGTCGGCGTAGACCCCAAGGACGATGGCGCCCACCGGGCGCATGCAGAAACCCACGCCATAGACCGTGACGGTCAGAAGGATGGCTGTCAGCGGGTCTTCCTTGGGAAAGAACTGCCGCGAGATCAGGGCTGCGAAGAAACCGTAGACGGTGAAGTCGAACCATTCCAGGCCGTTGCCGATGGTCGCCGCGACAATGGCGTGCCGTCGCTTGCGATCGGAAACGGGCATTCCGGCGGATGATTCGACTGTCATACCAAATATCTCCGTTTAAGCGGTTTGGTATGACATTTGACAGTGTGATGACGGGGCTGTCCAGTATGCCCATCATCCCGGACAAGGCACGGCACGCAGTGCCGCGCCGCAGATCCGGGACCGCGCGAGGAGAAAGGCGCCTCACGCGGCTTGCGGTCCCGCATCTGCACCGCAACGCTTCGCGTTGCAGTGCGTGCGGGATGACCGTTTTTCTTAGTTGCGGGCCTTGTCGACCAGCTTGCCCTTGCTGATCCAGGGCATCATGCCGCGCAGCTTCTCGCCGACCACCTCGATCTGGTGGGCGTCGTTCATGCGGCGGATACCCTTGAAGCGCGAAGCGCCGGAACGGTATTCCTGCATCCACTCGGAGGTGAACTTGCCGGTCTGGATGTCCTTGAGGACGCGCTTCATCTCCGCCTTGGTCTCGTCGGTGATGATACGCGGGCCGGTGACATACTCGCCCCACTCGGCCGTGTTGGAAATCGAGTAGTTCATGTTGGCGATACCGCCCTCATAAATGAGGTCGACGATCAGCTTCACTTCATGCAGGCACTCGAAATAGGCCATTTCGGGAGCGTAGCCGGCTTCCACCAGCGTCTCGAAGCCGGCGCGGATCAGCTCGACCAGTCCGCCGCAGAGCACGGCCTGCTCGCCGAACAGGTCGGTCTCGCATTCTTCCTTGAAGTTGGTCTCGATCACGCCCGAGCGGCCGCCGCCGACGCCGCAGGCATAGGAGAGCGCGATGTCGTGCGCGTTGCCGGAGGCATCGTGATGGATGGCGATCAGGCAGGGCACGCCGCCGCCCTTCTCATATTCGCCGCGCACGGTGTGACCCGGGCCCTTGGGGGCGATCATAATGACGTCGACGGTTTTTTTCGGCTCGATCAGGCCGAAATGCACGTTGAGGCCGTGGGCGAAGGCGATCGCGGCGCCGTCCTTGATGTGGGGAGCGATCTCGTCGCGATAGATGTCGGCCTGCAGTTCGTCGGGGGTCGCCATCATCAGGAGGTCGCCCCACTTGGCGGCGTCCGGCACGGTCATGACCTTGAGGCCATCGGCTTCCACCTTCTTGGCGGTGGTCGAGCCAGGGCGCAGCGCGATCGCGATCTCCTTGACGCCCGAATCCTTGAGGTTCATCGCATGGGCACGGCCCTGCGAGCCGTAGCCGACGATCACCACCTTCTTGGTCTTGATCAGGTTCAGATCGGCGTCGCGATCATAGTAAACGCGCATGGTCCCTTGTCCTTCAGACAGTTCATGATGGGGAAATGATGCGGGCGAATAGCCCGACATCGGGTTTGAAGCAATGTTTGTGATGAGAAAAAGCGCGACGGGCTTCATTTCTTGCGCCCATCGAGCCGTTGGCGCATGGAAAGAAGGGGCTAGAGCGCCTCAGGACCGCGGGCGATCGCGGCAATGCCGGTACGTGAGACCTCGACCAGACCGATCGGGCGCATCAGTTCGATGAACTGGTCGAGCTTCTCACCCTTGCCGGTCAATTCGAACACGAAGCTCTCGACGGTGGCGTCTATCACCCGCGCCCGGAAGGCATCCGCGATGCGCAGCGCCTCGCTGCGTGCCTCGCCCCTGCCGCGCACCTTGATCAGCATGAGTTCCCGTTCCAGCGCCTTGCCGGTCAAGGTGAGGTCGACGACCTTGTGGACGGGAACGAGGCGGTCGAGCTGCGCCTTGATCTGCTCGATCACGCTGGCGGTGCCGGTGGTGACCACGGTGATACGCGAGACATGCTCGGCATGCTGGGTCTCGGACACGGTCAGGCTTTCGATGTTGTAGCCGCGGCCCGAGAACAGGCCGACGACGCGGGCAAGCACGCCCGGCTCGTTGTCGACCTCCACCACGAGGGTGTGGGTCACGATCGTCTCGGCCGTCGAGGCCATGAAATAGGCGGATCCGGTCATTTGATATTCCTGGAGCTCGGACATCTCAGCGACATGCTTGCATGTCGCGATGTCCGCATCGTCGAAGCGGTGAGCAAGAAAGGGAGAGCGGGCGAGACGCCCGCGCGCCCGGGGACTTCACACCAGTTGCTTGCCCTTGGCGTCGATCACGCTGCCGATGTCGACGGCCGCGTCGCCCAGGATCATCTCGTTATGCGCCTTGCCCGAGGGGATCATCGGGAAGCAGTTCTCGGACTTGTCGACATGGCAGTCGAAAATGACCGGATGCGGCGTATCGATCATTTCCTTGATCGCCGCATCGAGATCACCCGGCTTGCTGCACCGGATGCCGACAGCACCATAGGCTTCCGCCAGCTTGACGAAATCGGGCAAGGCCGCTGAATAGCTTTCCGAATAGCGTCCGCCATGCAGGAGTTCCTGCCACTGGCGCACCATGCCCATATATTCGTTGTTGAGGATGAAGATCTTCACCGGCAGGCGATACTGCACCGCCGTCGACATCTCCTGCAGCATCATCTGGATCGAGGCTTCGCCGGCAATGTCGATCACCAGTGCGTCGGGATGCGCCAGTTGCACGCCGATCGCCGCCGGAAAGCCATAGCCCATGGTGCCCAGGCCCCCCGAGGTCATCCAGCGGTTGGGATCCTGGAAGTGGAAATGCTGGGCCGCCCACATCTGGTGCTGCCCCACCTCGGTGGTGACATAGACGTCGCGGTCCTTGGTGAGCTGGTAGAGGCGCTCGATCGCATATTGAGGCTTGATCGTCTCGTCGGAGGCCCGATAGGCGAGCGACTTGCGGGCTCGCCATCCGGCGATCTCGTCCCACCAGCTCTTGAGGGCCGCCTTGTCGATTTCCGGCTTGGCCTCGCGCCAGGCCGCCAGCATCTGCTCCAGCACATGGGCGCTGTCGCCGACGATGCCGATATCGACCTTGACGTTCTTGTTGATCGAGGAGGGATCGATATCCACGTGGATCTTGCGGCTATGCGGCGAGAACGCATCGATACGCCCAGTGATGCGGTCGTCGAAGCGGGCACCGATATTGATCAGCACGTCGCAATCATGCATCGCCAGGTTGGCCTCGTAGGTGCCGTGCATGCCCAGCATGCCGAGCCATTGCGGATCCGCCGCCGGGAAGGCGCCCAGGCCCATCAGGGTCGAGGTCACGGGATAGCCGGTGAGCTTGGCGAACTCGCGCAGCAGCGCCGTAGCCCGCGGGCCGGCATTGACCACGCCGCCACCGGTGTAGAACACCGGCTTCTTGGCGCCGGCGATCAGGGCCACCGCTGCCTTGATCTTGTCCTGGTCGCCCTCCAGGCGCGGGCGATAGGTCTTGTGGATGTTGTCGGTCGGCTTGAAATACTCGCCCACCTTGAACTGCACGTCCTTGGGGATGTCGATCAGCACCGGGCCGGGACGGCCGGATGCGGCGATCAGGAAGGCCTCGTGCAGGATACGCGGCAAGTCCTCGATGCGCTTCACCAGGTAATTATGCTTGGTGCAATGACGCGTGATGCCGATCGTATCAGCCTCCTGGAAGGCATCCGAGCCGATCAGATGGGTCGGCACCTGGCCGGTGATGCACACCAGCGGGATCGAGTCCATCAAAGCGTCGGTCAGGCCGGTCACGGCATTGGTGGCGCCGGGACCGGATGTCACCAGCACGCAGCCCACCTTGCCGGTGGAACGCGCATAGCCTTCGGCGGCATGGACGGCGGCCTGCTCGTGCCGGACGAGGATGTGACGAAGCTGCTCCTGCTGGAAGATTGCGTCATAAATCGGCAGGACCGCACCGCCGGGATAGCCGAACAGGGTGTCCACACCCTGGTCGATCATGGCTTGCACCACCATTTCCGCGCCGGTCATTTGCTTCGTCGACATCGCCTTTTTCCTTGGCTTTTTCGAGCTTCGAATATCGTTCGCTTGTGTTTCGGGCAATAAAAAAGGCCCTCGAGGGGCCCATGTGCGTCATCGTAGGAGATTCGGGCTAACCCCGCTCCACCGACAACGCCAAACCTACGATAAGGATGTTGCGCAAGATCGCGCTCCCATTTTTCGAAAGTTACCGGGTTGTAAGGGTTGAAAAACAGGCGGTCAAGCGCTGATTTGCGGAAAATGATGAAATCCGCGGCCAGTCTGAAGATCGGTACACCGAAATCTCACACCCGTTCCCAGGCCACCACCTCGAAACTGGCGTCGTCCCCCTCCCCCCGGGGGTGGGGGGTGCGCGACACCTCACGCCATTCTCCGGCCGGCAAAGCGGGGAAGACGGCGTCGCCCTCGGCTTCCAGCTCGAGTTCCGTGAGCAGCAGGCGGCTCGCCCGCGGCAGGGCCTGGGCATAGATGGCGGCCCCGCCCGCAATGACGACCTCGTCGGCCTTCATCTCGGTGGCGACGGCCTGCCCGCGCTCGAGAGCGGCCTCCAGGCTGGTGGCCACCTCCACGCCCTCGGCGTGAAATGCGGGGTCGCGTGTCACCACGATGGTGCGCCGCCCCGGCAAGGGACGCCCGATCGACTGGTAGGTCTTGCGCCCCATGATCAGGGGCTTGCCCATGGTGGCGGCCCTGAATTGCTTGAGATCCGAGCGCATATGCCACGGCAGCCCATTGTCGACACCGATGACGCGGTTGCGGGCCATCGCGGCAACCATGATGACGGGAACAGGCATAACTACTCCTGGGAACGCCGACCTCACGGGCTAAACTGCGATCGGTGCGGAGATCGCCGGATGGGCCTGGTAGCCTTCCACGATGAAATCCTCGAACTTGTAGTCGAGAATCGAGGCAGGCTTGCGGGCAAAGCGCAGCTTGGGCCAGGGCAGCGGCGTGCGGCTCAACTGCTCGGCGACGAGATCGCCATGGTTCTGGTAGACGTGGACGTCGCCGCCGAACCAGACGAACTCGCCGGGCTCGAGGTCGCATTGCTGGGCCAGCATGCGGATCAGCAGCGAGGCCGTCACCAGATTATAGGGCACACCCAGGCCTACATCGCAGGAACGCTGGTGCAACAGGCCGGACAGCCGGCCCTCGGCGACGAAATATTGATAGGTGGTATGGCAGGGAGGCAGCGCCATGCCGTCGAGTTCGGCCACGTTCCAGCCGGTGAAGATCAGGCGCCGCGAGGTCGGGTTGTGCCTGATGTCATGCACCAGCCGAGCGATCTGGTCGATTCCCTGGGGGTCCCGGCGATAGAGCTTCTCCTCGCCCTCGGCATCCGTTGGCACGAAAAGCGGCCAATGGCGCCATTGCGCCCCATAGACAGGTCCGAGATCGCCCCACTGCTCGGCGAAGGCCTCGTCGGCCACGATCCGAGCCTCGAAATCCTCCTGGCTGATCTGCTCGCCGGTTACCTTGCGATATTTGGCGAGCGGCCAATCAGTCCAGATCGTCACCTTGTTCTGGAGCAGCGGCCTGATATTGGTGCCGCCTTCCAGGAACCACAGCAGCTCGCGCACGATCGTCTTCCAGGACACCCGCTTGGTGGTGAGCAGCGGCAGCGTGCCGTCGGAAAGATCGATACGCAGGCTCTGCCCGAACAGCGCGCGCGTGCCGACGCCGGTGCGGTCGACCCGCGGCGTGCCCTCGCGCCAGACGCGGTCGAGGAGGTCGAGATAGCCCTGTTCGGGATGCGGCTTATGGGTGCGGTCGAGCATGGCCTGATCTTAGCCGCGGCATGCGATTCCGCGACTCCCAAAAAAAGATTGTGCACCAGTCTTTGAAAGCCTAACGCGGATTTCCTGCCAAACCATGACGGAGATGGTGCTCCGGCCTCGGTATTCGGCCACTCACCGGATCACACCTTCAAACGTCCTCGAAATCCCCGAACGGCATAATAGGAGGATGCGCCGTTGTGATAGGTAAAGACATGGTCGTAGCGGCGATCACAAAACAGGGCACCACCCCTTTTTCTGATTTCGGCCGGTGTCTTCACCCAGCTCGAGGTTTTCAGGTCGAATTCGCCGAGTTCCTGCAGCGCGCGATATTGTTCTTCCGTCAAAAGCTCGATGCCGATGGCGGCGGCCGCATCGACCGCGCTGCCCTCCGGCTTGTGCTCCTTGCGCTCATCGAGGGCCTGCCGGTCATAGCAGAGGCTCCGGCGGCCCTTGGGCGTTTCCGCCGAGCAGTCGCAGAAGATAATTTCACTCGTCGCTGCATCCTGGCCGATCACGTCCGGTTCGCCGCCCGTCCGTTCCATTTCGCCGAGGGCACGCAATTTTTCCGGGTTTGCTTCCAGGCGCGCCTGCACCTTGGCCCATTCGAGGCCCTTGTGGCGCTTCATATTGGCTTCGAAGCGAGCCTTCAGCACTTCCAACAAGCCCTGGTTGGCGTCCTTGCTCATCATGGCGGTCCTGCTTCCCCTCGAGGTATGGCCTCGTCCTGGCGCCGGATATCTAACGCACGAAATCCTGGCTGCGATATCCCTGCGCATAGAGCAGCGCGGTCAGATCGCCGTGCTCCACGCGCATCCGCGCCGCGGCGGCGACAGCCGGCTTGGCGCGGTAGGCGACGCCGAGGCCCGCTTCGCCCAGCATGGCCAGATCATTGGCGCCATCGCCCACCGCCATGGTGTCGGAAGCCGCCAGCCCCCTCGCCTGCCTCAGACGTTCGAGATTGGCTCGCTTGGCCTCCTTGCCGAGAATCGGCTCGGCGACCTCGCCGGTGAGATAGCCATCCTTGACCACCAGGAGATTGGAATGATGCTCGTCAAAGCCGACCATCGCGCCGATCTTGGCGGTAAACAAGGTGAAGCCACCGGAAACCAGCGCCGTATAGGCCCCGTTCGCCCTGATGGTGCGCACCAGTTCGGGTCCGCCGGAGGTAAGTGTCAGGCGTTCCCGGATGACCTCGTCGGCGATGCTCTCCGGCAGTCCCTTCAGCAGGGCCACGCGCTCGCGCAGAGCGGGTTCGAAGGCGATCTCGCCGCGCATGGCACGCTCGGTAATTTCGGCCACCATCGCCTTGGCGCCGACGAAATCGGCCAGTTCGTCGATGCATTCCTGGCCGATCATGGTGGAGTCCATGTCGGCGAGGAAAAGATGCTTGCGTCGTCCCGCCGCTTCCTGCACCACCAGATCGACGACGATCCCCGCCAGGGCCTCGCGCAGGCGAGCCTCGATCTCGACGATCGGCGCGTCGGCGGCGCAGGCGATGTCGACGGCCACGTCGGCGGCCAGCACCGTAGGGGTACCGGGCGAGGCCAGCGCCTCGGCCGCGCGCGACAGGGCGTCGCCGTCGACGGCGGGGTGGTCCGGATGGGAGATCAGCGTGGCAACGAGGGACATGAGGACGGATATCCGGAGTGACGACCATTCGATATGACGCCGTGCTTCTCGCAGGTCCGACGGCGAGCGGCAAGTCGGCTCTGGCCCTGGCGCTCGCCGAGCGCTTCGCCGGCAGCGTCATCAATGCCGATTCCATGCAGGTCTATCGCGACCTTCATATACTCAGCGCCCGCCCCGACGCCGGTGAGACGGCGCGTGCGCCCCATTTGCTCTATGGCCATGTCGATGGCGCCATCAACTATTCGGTGGGGCGCTGGCGCGAGGACGCAGCCGCCGCGCTGGACGGCGTCCGGAGGCAGGAGCGCCTGCCCATCGTGATCGGCGGCACCGGTCTCTATTTCAAGGCGCTGGAGCGGGGGCTGGCCGAGATGCCGGCCGTTCCCGACCACATCCGCGACGCCGTACGCGGCAAGGCCGAAGGCATGGAAACCGAGGCCCTGCATGCCTGGCTGAACCAGAAGGATCCGGCCATGGCGAATCGCCTGCGGCCCAGCGATCGCCAGCGCCTGATCCGCGCCCTCGAAATTTTCGAGGCAACCGGCCGCTCACTGTCAGAATGGCAGAGCGAGCCGCACACGCCGCCCCTGTTCGATGCCGGCAAATGCCTGCGCCTCTTTCTCAGCCCGGAGCGTACCGAACTCTACGCCAGGATCGATCGCCGCTTCGACCTGATGGTCGGGCATGGTGCGATGGAAGAGGTTCGCGCGCTCGCCCAGCGCGGGCTCGATCCGGCCCTGCCCGTGATGCGCGCCCATGGCGTGCCGGGGCTCTGCCGCTATCTTGCCGGCGAGATCAGCCTCGATGAAGCCATTGCCGGTGCCAAGGCCGACACGCGCCATTACGCCAAGCGGCAATTCACCTGGTTCCGTCACCAGATGCCGGGCTGGCGCTTCGTCGAGCCTGCTCAGGCACTTGCGATTGCTTCTGACGCGCTGATGAACGAAATTTAACACGTGCCGCCGCAATCTTCGCCCGCCCCAGCCCGGCACCGGGTTTACATAGGAATTTCAAGGGGCTGCATATGAGCTTCCGCAGCCTGGCCATGTGAAAACGGCTTCGTTGGAACACCGCTCCGGTGATTTAGAGGCTTGTTTTCAAACATGGTTTCGGATTGATCGGGGGGGTTGCATTCCTATATGCAGCTTCTCTCCAGCTTATTCCGTTCTCTGGAATGGGCTTTCGTCCTGCTTTGGGCAGACGAACAATCAAAGGACCAAGACATGCCTTGGAGTAACCAGAGCGGCGGTGGTGGCCCCTGGGGTAGCGGTGGCGGCAACAGCGGGGGCGGGCGTCCGGGGGGCGGCGGCCCCTGGGGTGGTGGTCCATCCGGCGGTTCGCAGCCCCCCGATCTCGAAGACTGGCTTCGCCGCAGCAAGGACGGCCTCAAAAATCTCCAGGGCGGCGGTGGCTTCACGCCGCGCAACATCGCCATCGGCGCGGTGGCGCTGATCGGCCTTTGGCTCCTCACCGGTTTCTATCGCGTGCAGCCCAACGAGGTCGGCCTCAATCTCGTCTTCGGCAAATATGTTTCGTTGAGCCCGCCGGGCCTGCGCTACAACGTGCCCTATCCGATCGGCACGGTCGAAAAGCCCACCGTGACCAATGTCGAGACGATCAATATCGGCACGCGCGGCGACAGCGACAGCGCCAATGAAATGCTGACCGGCGACGAGAACCTCGTCAATATCGGCTTCACCGTGCAGTGGCAGATCAACCCGGCTGCCCCGCAGGATTACGCCTTCAACCTGTCCAACCCCCGCGGCACGATCCGCGCCGTGGCGGAGAGCGCCATGCGCGAAGCCATCGGCCAGCGCAACATCACGCCGATCCTGACCGGCGATCGCCAGGCGATCGAGCAGCAGGTGCAGAGCGAGATGCAGCGGGCCCTCGACAGCTACAGGGCCGGCGTACTGGTTCGCCTGGTGCAGTTGCAGAATGTCGATCCGCCGCCCCAGGTGATCGATGCCTTCCGTGACGTCCAGGCCGCACGCGCCGACCAGGAAAACACCATCAACCAGGCGCAGGTCTATGCCAACAAGGTGATCCCGGAAGCAGGCGGTGAAGCCGCCCGTATCACCCAGGCTGCCGAAGCCTATCGTGCGCGCACTGTCGCCGAAGCCACCGGTGAGGCATCACGCTTCAACGAAGTCTACAGTGCCTATCAGAAGGCTCCTGTGGTCACCCGCGAACGCATGTATCTGGAAGCCATGACCTCCATCCTCACCGATACGAACAAGGTGATCTTGGACAGCAAGACGCAAGGCCAGGGTGTGGTGCCCTATCTGCCGCTCGACCGCCTGCTCAATCGGCCGACCGGCACGGCACAACCCCAGCAGGGAGCGCCGCAATGAGATCTCCGCTTGGAACCATTGCCCTGATCGCGACCGGCGTCGTCCTGGTCCTGGTCTATCTGTCGGCCTATACGGTGACGCCGCGCGACTACGCCCTGCCCCTGCGCTTCGGCGAGCCGCAGCCGGCCAAGACCCAGCCCGGTCTTTACTGGAAGTGGCCCTTCATCGAGAACGTCGAGTACATCAACAAGCAGGTACTCGACCTCGACAGCCTGCCGCAGGAAGTCATCGCCAGCGATCAGAAGCGCCTGAAGGTCGATGCCTTCGCCCGCTATCGCGTCTCGGACCCTCTGCGCTTCTTCCAGACTTCGCGTTCGGAGAAGGGGGCGGAGCTGCAGCTTTCCTCGATCCTGTCCTCGGCGGTCCGCCGGGTTCTCGGCCAGTCGACCTTCGCCGCCGTCGTGCGTGACCAGCGTACCGCGCTGATGGAGAAGATCCGTGCCGAAGTGAATCGTGAAGCTGCCGGCCTCGGCATCGAGGTGGTCGACGTGCGCATCCGCGGCGCCGACCTGCCGCAGGCCAACTCCGAAGCCGTCTACAAGCGCATGCAGTCGCAGCGCCAGACGGAGGCGCAGCAGATTCGCTCGCAGGGCACGCAGCAGGCGCAGGTCATCCGCTCCGACGCCGACCGTCAGGTCGCCAAGATCCTCGGCGAGGCGCGCGGCAAGGCGGCGGAGACGACCGGCCAGGCCGACTCGGCCCGTATCAAGATCCTGGCCGACGCCTACAACAAGGATCCGGAATTCTTCCAGTTCTACCTGTCGATGCGGAACTATGTCGACGCGATGAAGCCTGACAACACACAGGTCTTCATCAGCCCGGACTGGGATTACTTCCGTTATCTGCGTTCGCCGGCGGCCCCTACGGGAACACCGGCGTCTCCGGCCCCGGCTCCTCAGGCGCCTCCGGCGCAATAGGCTTGACGCCGGCTCCATATAAAGCTCCATTGCGCCGGCCGCTTCGTTGCGGCCGGCGTTTTCATAGGACCGCCGCGAGCCTTCACCGGCCGGCTTTGCCCAGGATCGCAAACCGTCGGAGGGTTCGGGGGCGGTTCACATAATGTGTGGGGCGGATGGATAGTTTCTCTTTCGGTGATTTCATCACGGCGCTCGGACTGGCCTTTGCGATCGAAGGGTTGTTCTTCCTGGCCTTTCCCGATCCGGTACGGCGCATGATGGTCTCGGTCGCCAACTCTCCCAACGCGCAGCTCCGCCTCGCCGGTTTCATTTCCGCCATCATAGGTATCATCATCATCTGGGCCGTCAGAGGCATGTGAACGTGCCGGCTTGGTAGCGGGACACCATGGCGCCCAAAGCACGGCCCATCCTGTTGCAGACGAAACTGACAAGCCCCAACGTTGTGCGAACTTGCGAGTACGTCACGCTCACGCCGCATTCCGCGCTTGAAATTCAACCCGACCGCGCCCCACATCAACACCGATGCGGGTGACCATCCGAGGACTTGATGCCGATTCAACTCAACACCCTGATGCGCCGCAGCGGCGCCGTTGCCATCGCCGCACTCATTGCCGCCAGCCCGGCTACCTTGGTGGCGCCGCCGGCCATGGCCGCGGCAGGACCGCCCTCCGTTGCCGACCTCTCGGCCGAGTTGATCGATGCCGTGGTCAACATCTCGACGTCGCAGACGGTGGCCTCCGGCAACAATGACGAGGAAGGCGAGGACGAGCCGCGGGCACCGATGCCGAAGCTGCCGCCGGGATCGCCTTTCGAGGAGTTCTTCAACCAGTTCTTCAACAACAAGGACGGCAGGGGCCCTCAGCGTCCGAGAAAGACCGAGGCGCTCGGCTCGGGCTTCGTCATCGACCCCAGCGGTATCATCGTCACCAACAACCACGTCATCGACGATGCCGACGACATCGAGGTCAATTTCAACGACGGCTCCAAGCTCAAAGCCAAGCTGCTCGGACGCGACAAGAAGGTCGATGTGGCCGTGCTCAAGGTCGACCCGCCCAAGCCGCTGAAGGCGGTAAAGTTCGCCGATAGCGACAAGGTCCGCGTCGGCGACTGGGCCATGGCGATCGGCAATCCCTTCGGCCTGTCGAGCACGGTGACGCTGGGCATCATCTCGGCCCGCAACCGCGATATCAATTCAGGCCCTTACGACAATTACCTGCAGACGGACGCTGCCATCAACAAGGGTAACTCCGGCGGGCCGCTCTTCGACATGGATGGCGGGGTCATCGGCATCAACACCGCCATCATTTCGCCGACGGGCGGCTCGATCGGCCTCGGCTTCTCCATGCCGTCGGCGACGGTGCAGCCGGTGATCGAGCAGCTTCGGCTCTATGGCGAGACGCGGCGCGGCTGGCTGGGCGTGCGCATCCAGGCCGTGAGCGACGACATTGCCGAAAGTCTCGGCATGCAGAAGGCCCAGGGTGCGTTGATCGCCGGCGTCGACGACAAGGGACCGGCCAAGCCGGCCGGTATCGAGCCAGGTGACGTGATCCTGAAATTCGACGGCCACGACATCAAGGAAATGCGGGACCTGCCCCGTCTCGTCGCCGACACGCCGGTGGACAAGAAGGTCGAGGTGGTGATCCTGCGCAAGGGCCAGACCCTGACCAAGACCGTGACCGTCGCCCGCCTCGACGAGAGCGATACGGCCATCAAGGCGTCCACCCGCGGCACCGAAACGCCCGAAAAGCCGAAGATCACCAAGGCCCTCGGCCTCGAAATGTCCGGCATCACCAAGGAGCTGCGCGACAAATACAAGCTTGCCAACGACGCCAAGGGCGTGGTGGTGACCAAAGTGGAGAATGGCTCTTCGGCCGAGGACAAGCAGGTCAGGGTCGGCGACGTCATCCTGCAGGTCGGTCAGCAGGCCGTCTCCAACCCCGAGGATGTGAGCAAGCGCATCGAGGAGTTGAAGAAATCCGGCACCAAGCAGGCTCTGCTGCTGCTGTCGAATGCCCAGGGCGAACTGCGCTTCGTGGCACTGGCGCTGAACTGAGCCGATTCACCTCGGCGAAAGTAAAAGGGTCCTCCGCTCGGAAGGACCCTTTTCTCATTCGAAGGCCGGCTGGGCGCCAAGGCCATTGAGCCGCCGCGCCTCGCCCGCTTTCAATACAGAACTTGGGGCAACACGAAAGTGGGCTGGGCCGCAGTCCCAGCCGACAGCAAGCCTGGGGCGATGCGGAGCCAAAGTGCAGCCGCCCTCGCCGCGCCGCCTACTTTTTCTTGCGGAAATGATCGAGGCTGATGATCTTCTCGCTTTCGGCGGGGCGTTCGTCCTCGCCGCCCGCGTCTGCCGTCGCCGGCTCCTCCGCGGGAGGGCTGGCCTTCTTGCGGGAAGGCTTGGCCGCAGCTTCTTTGGTTCCCGTCTCCTTGGCCGGCGCACCCTTGCTCGCCTCGCCCTCGTCACCACGCGGAACCGCGCGGATCGCAGCCGGTGCCGATGCGGGTGCAACTTCCTCTTCCGCCTCGCCCTCGTCGACCTCGAACTTAACGCCGAAATCCACCGACGGATCGAAGAAGGCCGTCATGGCGGCGAAAGGCACGACCAGCCGCTCGGGAGCGTTGCCGAAAGACAGCCCCACCTCGAAGCCGTAGTCACTGACGGTCAAGTCCCAGAACTGGTGCTGGAGAACAATGGTGATCTCCTCCGGAAACTTTTCCGCCAGGCGGGCCGGAATGCTGACACCGGGGAACTGGGTCTTGAAGGAGATGAAGAAATGATGGTCGCCCGGCAGTCCGACGCGCGCAGCATCGGCCAATACGCGGCGAACCATGCCGCGCAGCGCATCCTGAGTGAGAAGATCATAACGGATATGGTCAATACTCATCGCGCAATTTCTTACCAGGCCAGCTCTATTACGTCAGCCCGCTGGCACATGCACACCCCGCAGACCGCATCTTCGGATGGCCTGCAGGCAGACCGGAATGAAGTGGAGGCTTCTGTTGCCAGGTGCCTCCGGACCCCGCCTGCCGGTGCTACCCGTCAGGACTTGATTTCGGTCTAGTTACCGCTTACGCGGCAACCGCAACCGGAGCATAGTTGTCGTTGGCAACTATTGAAACGGCCCGATATCGGCGGAACCATGCCGAGCGAAAGCACACCCTTTACACCCTCGTCGATCCTGTTTCGCCCCCGCCGCAGCCCGCCCTGACGGGCTCTGGTGGAGGCGCCGGGTACTGCCCCCGGGTCCGATAGGTTTATTACGATGACCATTTATCGCCATAGCCGGCGCGAGCCGGCAAAGTGAATATAGGCTGCCTGTTCGGCAGAAAAAAGAGGCGATTGCGGTTTGACGGAGCTTTCCTCAGGCTTGGCATGCCTTATTTGAAGGAGAAGGGCATCTCGCCCTGCCGTTGCCGTCCATGTCCAGCGCGTCACTGCGGCCATGGACGGCCAATCGAAATGCCGAGTACGCACCGCCATGCGCGCCCCGAATCGAGGGCCTGATCGCATGAGGCCAGTCGCAGGAGACCATCATGACCGAAGCTGCCCCCACCCGCCAGGAGAGCGACTCCTTCGGGCCGATCGACGTTCCCGCCGCGCATTACTGGGGCGCCCAGACCCAGCGTTCGCTCGAGAATTTCCGCATCGGTGCCGAAAAGATGCCGCGCCCCCTGATCCATGCCCTCGGGCTGATCAAACTGGCGGCGGCTCGCGCCAACCGCGACCTCGGTGTGCTTGATTCCGCTCTGGCCGAGGCCATCGAGCGGGCCGCCCGCGAGGTGGCCGACGGCAAGCTGGACGATGAATTTCCCCTGATCGTCTGGCAGACGGGCTCCGGCACGCAGACCAACATGAACGCCAATGAGGTGATCTCGAACCGCGCCATCGAAATGCTCGGCGGCACCATGGGCTCCAAGAAGCCCGTGCATCCGAATGACCACGTCAATCGCGGCCAGTCTTCCAACGACACCTTTCCCACCGCCATGCATGTGGCCGCCGCCCGCGAGATCCATGACCGCCTGCTGCCGGCACTGCGTCATCTTGCCTCCGCCCTTGAGCAGAAGGCCGAGGCCTTCAAGGACATCATCAAGATCGGGCGGACCCATCTGCAGGACGCGACCCCGCTCTCGCTCGGCCAGGAATTCTCGGGCTATGCCACGCAATTGCAGCACGGCATCCGGCGGGTCGAGGCAGGCCTGGCGGAGTTGATGCCCCTGGCACAGGGAGGTACCGCAGTCGGTACCGGCCTCAACACCCGCGAGGGCTTCGCCGAACGGATCGCGGAAGAGCTTGCCGCCCTAACGGGCCTGCCCTTCGTTACCGCTCCCAACAAGTTCGAGGCCCTCGCCACGCATGACGCCCTGGTCTCGGCCCATGGCGCCCTGAATACCGTTGCGGTCAGCCTATTCAAGATCGCCAGCGACATCCGCCTGCTCGGCTCGGGCCCCAGGGCCGGCCTCGGCGAATTGATTCTGCCCGAAAACGAGCCGGGCTCCTCCATCATGCCGGGCAAGGTCAACCCCACACAATGCGAGGCGATGACCATGGTCTGCACCCGGGTGTTCGGCAATCAGAGCACCGTCACCTTTGCGGGCAGCCAGGGACATCTGGAACTGAACGTATTCAAGCCGGTGATTGCCGACGCCGTGCTGCAATCGATCCGGTTGCTTGCCGACGCGGCCAACAGCTTTACCGATCACTGCGTCAGCGGGATCGAAGCCGACACCTCCCGAATCAGCGATCTCGTGGCGCGTTCCCTGATGCTGGTGACCGCGCTAACGCCTGTCATCGGTTACGACAAGGCAGCTTATATTGCCAAAGCGGCGCACCGTAACGGTACCACTCTACTTCAGGAAATATTAGCCGCAAAAATAATGGACGAAAGAGCTTTTGAAAGTGCGATGAGCCTTGCACGGATGATAGCGCCCGATAAAGAATGACGGGACGTTGTTTTCTAATCAACGTATATGTCTTACAAGATGCGCCTCAATCGAGCTTCAAGTCGATATTGAAGTTGTTCACTTGAGAGAATGTTCCTTTCCGGTAAGCTGATGGCTGAGATCGTGAATTTGAGGAGAGTACGCAAGGCTCGGGCCAAGGCCGAAGCCGAGCAGGAAGCTGCTCGGAAACGCTCGATCCATGGCCTCTCGCGCATCGATAGAAAAAGGCTGCAGGCGGACAAGCAGGAGGCCGAAAGGCACCTCGACAGACACCGCCTGGAGCCCAATAATGTAGAGTGATGGGCTGTCATGAAAAGCAAAGTCGTTAAACGTTCGATCGTCATTGCCGGCCACAAGACGAGCGTGTCCCTTGAGGATGCCTTTTGGGAAACGTTGAAGGAACTGGCCGCCAAGCGCGATCTCACGCTTTCGGACGTCGTTGCCGAAATCGATGCCACGCGCGCCCAGGGAAATCTGTCTTCCGCAATTCGGCTCTTCGTCCTGGAAAATGTTCGCCGAGGATGAGGAGCGACTTGATTTAATACGCCCTGCGATCGTTTCCGCTCGATTGCGCGGGAAGCATGGATATTCGCCGGGATCGGCTTAACCCCTGCCCGATGCTTATCATCTCGGTGTAAGGGGCGGTCCTTACGGCAGGGGCGTCTTTCCTTTCAAACAAGAGAACGAGGGCCTTTTCGGGGCTCGGCCGTCATCGTGGCCGGATCAGCCGTCTTATTCATACTCGGCAACTATCGGTGTTATCGTACCTCTACTGATGTTGGAGCGTCCGTCGCAACCCGGCCTGCTGGGAAGACGGGCCTTCAGCCTCGTCTCAGGGACTCACGGGCGGTGACACGACGGGTGGCTGCGGCAGAGCCGGCCCGGCATTTGGCAGAAGCGGGGCCGGTACCACGGTGGTATGCCCGGGCGTCAGCGGCGAGGCCGGCAGGTTTTCCAGCGAAGGCAGTTTCACCGGCGGCACGCCGGGAAGGCCGGACGACGGCGCGAGCGGCATCCCCGCCCCGCCAGGTGCCGGCGTGACCGGCCCCAATTGCAGGGGCGGCAGGGTCTTTCGGCGGGCCTCCTCGATTGCCTTCTGCATCTTCAGGGCTTCCGCGCGTCGCGCGTCCTCCTGCGCCTTCTCCTCGATCCGCCGCTGCGCCTCCAATGCTTCGAGTTTGCGGGCCTGCTGCTCGACGCCGCGAATGCTGAGCCAGGCGACGAGGCTCGAAACGTCTACCTGCTTTCGCAACGCATCGAGGGTGCCGCGCAATTGCACCGGGATGGTTGGAGCCGGGCCGCCGAAGCCATCGGCGGGATTGGCGGGTGAAAGGGCGATATCGGCCTTCATCGTCAGATCCGAGAGATCCAGCAGGCCGGACAGGCTGACGCTGCCCTGGGCCGAAGTCGCCCTCGTCGAAGAGAGACGGAGGACGCCCCCTGCGAGCGTGAGATTGCCGGTGATCGTTCCTGTCTTCAGCGGGGCTTCGTCCAGACTGCGTTCGAAGGTCTCCCGAACGTGGCCGGCATCGCCGGAGAGCCCGCCATCCACCGCCGCCACCGTTTGACCGAAAGCATTTTCGGAGAGTCCAGCCAGCGATGCCTGGGCGATCTCGACAGTTCCCCCACCGGTCAGTGAGGACATCACGGCGTCGGGCGAACGGCCATTGCCTTGAAATTCGACGCCCATGGCCAGCTCACCAGAGAGCTGCCGCCCCTGCAGCGCGACCTTGCGCAGCGAGAAACGCCCGCTCGCGGCGGTATCGAGGGCTGCGTGGGAAAGCTGGAGGGCGCCGGTGACGTCGCCGCCGGCGAGTTTTGCTGCAAAATCGTCTACGGCAACCTTGCCATTGCCGAAATTCACCACCGCGCGCGCATCATCGAGGTCGGGCAGGCGCCGCGACAGACGCAGCGTCTTGGCCGAAACCGAGAGCCGGCCGGCCAGGGCATCGAAGGTTCCCGCGCCAAAGGCCTCGTCGGAAAAAGCATTGCCATTGGCGTTCCCGGCGCTCAGATCCGCTCCCGAGAACAGCGAACCGAGCAATTGCCCGTCTGCCTTGAGAAAATTCAGCCGCCCGTCGAGGCGTGCCGGCATGCCGGCATTGAGGGTGAGAGCGCCGCTGACCGGCATGCCGAGCACCGTTCCCGTCAGATCGTCGAAGACGTAGCGCCCTGCCCTGGCCCGAAAGCCGGTGTCGAGCGTGGCGCTCTGGGAGGGGACCACACCCGGAAGCGGCAGGTTCACCAGCTGGGCCGGCACCAGCGCATCGTCGGTGCTGGCGGTCAGGCGTCCGTCAAAGGCCGGTGCCTCGAAAGAGCCGGTCATCTTGCCGGTGCCGGACAGCTGTAGCCCAGCTCCTTCGAAACTGGCGTTCCAGCGCATCGCGCCATTGAGCGGCCCCGAAAGGGCCATCTCCAGCGAGGCGCGCCCCGGCACGGAACCCACCGTATAGTCGAGCCCGGCCTGGCGCATCAGCGTGGCAACGTCGAGACTGTCCGCCTTCACCCGGATATCGGCACTCTCTCCCGCCCCCTTGCCCGCGAATTGCGTATCGAGTTGCAGGACGCTGCCGCCGAATTTGCCGTCGACCGAATAACGCCGGGCCGCCCCGAAGGCGATGGAAAGGCTGGCATTGGCCGGTGAAAGCGCGGCCGCGCGGGCCGCGAAGGCATTGACCCAGAAAGCCGGCAGCGTGCTGCGCTTGAGCGTGGTCGCCAGGCCCGACAGGTCCTTGCCGTTCAGGACGATGCGGATCTCGCCCTGCGGCTCGGCGCCGATATTGTCGATGCGGCCATTGGCGGTGAGATTGGCGCCGCCGAGATCGCTGACGACCACGTCTTCCAATGCGATCAGCTTGCCGCCGGCCTTGATATGTCCGCTGACCGATTTGGCCTCGATTCCGGAGAGAGCCAAAGCCTCGGCCTTCAGGCGGATATCGGCTTCGCTGAACAGGTCGCTGCTACCGGGTAGAAGAGCGGCCACAGAGGGCAGCACGTCGAGATCGATGCGTTGGGCGGCGAGATTGGCTTCCACCCGGCCGGCGGAACGGCCATGCGCCAGACGGTTCCAGGCCAGCCTGCCCTTGACCGCGGCATCGTCGATGGCAAGCGTCAGCTGCGAAAAATCCACCTTGTCGGCGTCGGCGTCGAGGGCCGCCTTCAGGGATAGTTTGCGCGCGGCATCCGGCCGCCCCAGCACGGGCTGACCCTGCAGCCAGCCGATCAGGCCGGTGGCCCGATCCGATTTGAGGTCGAGATTGCCCCTGAAGCCGCCATCTTCGTCATTGACGTCACCAGCCAGCAAGAGATGGCTGCTGCCCGGCAGGTCCGCCTCGAGCCGATCGACCTGCAACTTCCCCTCGGTCACCCGGATGCTGGCCCGGGCCTTCTGGGTCAACTCGCCGCCCAGCATGAGGCCATCGGCGGCAAGATCGATCTGCGCGTTGGTGGCAGCTCCGGCAAGCGCCGGCATCGCCTTGGCGAGCCTGGCCAGCACGGCGGCCGGCGGCTGGCGTTTGTCGGGGCCGATACCGACGAAACGATCGAGTTCGAGCTGCTTGCCGGTCAAATTCGCTTCCAGGACCGGGGTGGCGCCGAAAGCCAGGTTGACGCTGCCGGCAAGCTTGAGGGCGCGCTCGTCCGGCCCAAGCTGGATCGCCACCTTGTCGGAGACCACGCCGGCCGGCGTTGCCGTTACCGGCCCCGACAAGCTCCAGGCCAGTTGCTCGCCGCTCGCCGGATCATCGGCGGCCCCCTCTCCTCCCGCCCGCGCCGAGAAAGTCGGACGCAACAGCGTTGCCATGCCGACAAAGGTCGGCTTGCCGCCCTGAAGCTTGACCTGACCATCGAGATCAAGCGTTACCGGCTTGTCCGCCGGCACGGCCGTGATACGCAGATTGAGGCTGCCCTTTTCGGCAACACCCGTGGCGATTTTCACCGTATGGGGCACGCCGGCGATCTTGATCCCGCCCTCGGCCTTGTAGGGACCGAGCACCGAGCCGGATTCACCGACCAGATTGATGCCTGTGAGGCTGATGTCCTGACCGTCGACCTTGTTGACATAGTGAAGCGAGCCGCCGCTGACCTCGAAGCTCTCGACCGCCGCCCCGAGCGACACCGGATATTTCGAGAGAGGCGCAATGGTTCCCTCATCGTCGGCCGTCACGGACAAGGCGGGATTGCGCACCACGACATTGGAAAGATCGACATCGCCCCGCAGCAGGCCACCCAGGCTGACATCACCGTCGATGCGGGCAACGTTCAGCTTGGTGGTGCCATAGGGGTCGCCGATGCTGACATCCGAGAGAGACAGCCAGGGCTGGGGCAGGAGGCGCGCCTCGATCGGACCCCGAATGATCACGGGCGTGCCGAAATGCTGCGTAAGGCGATTTCCGATGTCCTCGCGCCAGGCATTCCAGTCGACGTAGAGGGGCGCGGTGAACACGGCCGCGAACGCCACGATCAACAAAAAACCAATAACGGTGAGCGCCTCGCGCACGCCGCACGTCCTTTCCTACGCTTTTTGCGATCGGCCCTATCGTCGAGCATCGCAAAAATGCTTCCAAACAAGTGTTCGAGCAAATGTGTTCTCTCAGAACACGCCTTGCTCCCGAGCCGGAAACCCATCTCGTCCTAGCCGTCGGTCAGGTAATTCCGGTTTCGAGGCCCCTCCCCCACCAATCTCCGACCATACGCGAAAACCAAGGCGAGACGAAACCGGGAACGGGGAGAAACTATGGTCCCAGGTCACCGCGCGAGGCAGCAAACGGGCGGTCGCCGAGGCAGGATTCATGCCTACAAAATCTGAATATGAGCGGATTCGCGGGCAATTGTCTTACGAACGACTCGGCGTGTTCACATTTTCACCATTTCTTTAGATTTCATTAAGACCCGTACGAAATGTGTGATATGACATCCTCCGCCGGGATAAATGCGAAAGCATGAGCCGGTTGTGCTGTGCCTGGATGCTCCCCATACAAAAGAATGAGCAGCAGGCAAAAAGAGGGCGGTCGAATTCCTGGCCGTTCGTCACAACAGCGTCGCGTCAATAGAGGAACGGTATCTCTCGCTTTCAGTGAGGTGGGTACACAATGTTACGCTTGATCAGCTCCGTCGGAGTCGTATTGGCGTTAGGTGTCTTCGGCGCAGGCTTCTATACGGTTGGGACGAGTACGGGGCAGTCTCCGTTGGCCCGTAGCGAACCGACGAGCCGTGTAGCAGCCGCGAACATGCTGGTATTTCTTTCGGTGGACAAGCAAACACAGCAGGCAGGCTATCTCGACGGCCGGCCCGTCCCTTCCGGTTTGACGATGCCGATCATCGTCCGTGTCAAACCCAAGGACGCTACTGAAGGAAAGGCCGCTGGTCAGCCGGTGGTGGTGACGCCATAGGAGAGGATGGGTTTCACGGCTAAAGCGCTTTGCGATTGGACGGGATTGCCAAGAATCGCAAAGACGCGCTGAAACAGGAGCCAGAGCAGGAAAGCGTTCAACCATGAACGCACTTTGCTCAGGGAGGGACCCGGGCCGGAACCGTCTTCGAGCAACAGAGCTTGGCCTGATCGCAGGCAAGGCTCGACAGGCCCCCAAGCGGGTGCCCAAGATGAATGAAAACGACAGGCGGATGTTTCCAGAAGAAGCATCCGCCTGTTGCTTTTTGCAGCGGCGACCGGAGCCCACGGCTCGAAGGGGCATCCGGCTTCGTCATGCGCTCAATCCGGAAAGATCTTGCCTGGATTCATGATGCCGGCCGGGTCCAAGGCCCGCTTGATCGCCTGCATCGCCGCCAGAGCTGGAGCACCATGTTCGGCTTTGAGATATTTGCGCTTGCCCTGCCCCACGCCATGTTCGCCGGTACAGGTGCCTTCCATGGCAAGCGCCCGCTCCACCAGCCGTTCAAGGAAGCCCTCGCAGGCGGCGATCTCACTGGGATCGCTCATGTCGATCATCGGCTGCACGTGGAAATTGCCATCGCCGACATGGCCGACGATCGGGGCGATCAGGCCGGTGGCATCGATGTCCAGGCGGGTTTGCGCCACGCATTCGGCCAACCGCGACAGCGGCACGCAGACATCGGTGGCGACGATCTCGGCGCCTTGCCACATGGACTTGACCGCCCAATAGGCATTGTGACGCGCGGCCCAGAGCTTGGTTCGTTCCTCCGGCTTGGTGGCCCAGGTGAAGGGTCCGCCTCCGAACTCGGCCGCAATTTCCCCGAAGCGCTCGGCCTGCTCGGCCACGCCGGCGTCGCTGCCGTGGAACTCCAGGAACAGCATCGGCGTCTCGGGCAGGCCGAGGCCGGAATAGGCATTGGCCGCCTTCACCATCAAAGTATCGAGCAGTTCGATGCGCGCCACGGCAAGGCCGGACTGGATGGTGGCGATCACCGCATCGCAGGCGGCCTTCTCGCTGCCGAAGGGGCAGACGCCCGCGCTGATGGCCTCGGGTATGCCGTGCAGGCGCAGGGTCACTTCGGTGATGACGCCGAGCGTTCCCTCCGAACCGACGAGCAGGCGCGTGAGGTCATAGCCGGCCGAGCTCTTCTTGGCGCGGCTTGCGGTCGAGATGATCTCGCCATTGGCCAGCACCGCGCGCAGCGAAAGAACATTGTCTTTCATGGTGCCGTAGCGCACGGCGTTGGTGCCCGAAGCGCGCGTCGCCGCCATGCCGCCCAGCGAAGCGTCGGCGCCGGGATCGATGGGAAAGAACAGCCCCTGGTCGCGCAGATAGTCGTTGAGCTGCTTGCGCGTCACCCCCGGCTGCACCACGGCATCGAGGTCCTCGGCATGCACGGCGACGATGGCGTTCATGCGGCTGGTGTCGACGGAGATGCCGCCTTCCGGCGCATTGACATGTCCCTCCAAGCCCGTGCCGGTGCCATAGGGAATGATGGGCACGCCATGACGGGCACACAGCCGCACGATATCGGCCACTTCGCCTTCATTCTCCGGAAAGACCACGGCATCCGGCGCCTGGGCAGGCAGCCAGGTCAGCGTGCTCGCATGCTGGTCGCGCAGGGCCTGGCCCGCCGAAAAGCGCGGACCGAATTGGCTGGCGAGGGCATCGCAGACGGCAGCGAGGTCTTCGGGCTGGTAGCGCCGGGAATTTGCGCCGGAATTGACCATAATATGCTACTTTTTCTTGAGGTATGAGCCATTTGGCATACACTGACTGGGAAGGCCTGCGCCAGAGGGTATCGCGATCGTGATCGATCGCGCCCCGTATTCGGCGCGGACCGACCTGAAACGAAGCTGAATATCCGAGCCTGCCCAACAGGTTCGGATATTCAGTTTGAAGTGGGTGAGAGGAAACAAGATCTAAAGCGTTTGCGGCTAGAAGGAAGCCTGAAGGATCGCAAAGCGCTTTCGAAACAAGGAGTTAGAAGCCAAGGCGCGTTTTCGTCATGACGCGCTTTGCTCTAGTGGCGTGGGAGTGGAGATGTTTGACACCAGCAAATTGCCGGCATTGTTCTTCGCGCCCTTCGTGTCCTCGCCGATGCGCATCGAACCGCATTGGATCGACTATAACGGCCATCTGAACATGGCCTATTATCACGTGCTGTTCGACAATGCCCTCGGCGAAGCCTTGTCGCTCGTCGGCCTGGGAGAGGACTACATTCGCGAGCGCGGCATGTCGTTCTTTACCGGCGAAGTGCACGTCATCTACAAGCGTGAACTTCATCTCGACGACCCCGTGCGGGTACGCCTGCAGCTGGTCGGCTATGACGAAAAGCGCCTGCACATCTATGAAGAACTCTGCCACGCCACCGAGGGCTGGGTGTCGGCGACCTGCGAACTGATCTCCCTCAACGTCGACATGGCGACCCGGCGGGTGGCCCCCTTCCCGTGCGATATCATCGACAATCTCGCCGAGATGCGTTCCTCGCACGGCTATCTGCCCACGCCGGAAATCGTCGGCCGGGCGATCCGCACCCCTGCCCCGGTCAGCCGGCAATAGGCGCCGGGCGGCCAGGACTGCGCACCAGCAGCACCGGCCGATGCACCAGCGACACCAGCACGAAGCTGACGATCATCAGCAAATACCAGGCCCCGAGCTTGCCGGCGGACACCAGGGCAAAGCCGTGGCGCTGATTGGGGTAGATCCAGACCTGGCCGAAGCTGCCGATGTTCTCGGCGATCCAGATAAAGAAAGCCACGAGGAGGAAACCGAGCAGCAGCGGCATGGAACGCGGCTCGCGGTCCACCGTGAAATAGATCTGCGTGCGCCGGAACAGGACGGCGATGGCGGCAAACAGGCCGAGGCGGATGTCCGGCAGGAAATGGTGGGTAAAGAAATTCACATAGATCAGCGCGGCCAATAGGATGGTCCAGCGCATGCGCGGGTAGGAATTGTAGCGGAAATCGAACAGGCGGGCCGCGCGGGCGATGTAGCTGCCGACGGCTGAATACATGAAGCCTGAGAACAGCGGTACCTCACCGATCCTGAGCAGGCTCGGCTCGGGATAGGCCCAGGAACCGGCCTGCGTCTTGTAGATCTCCATGATGGTGCCGACGACATGAAAGACCGCGATCACGGCGGCCTCTTCCCAGGTCTCGAGCTTGAGCGCGAGCAACAGGCCTTGGATGCCCAACGCCGCAAAGCAGAGGAAATCGTAGCGGCTGAGCCAGGCGCCCTCGGGATAATACAGGCGGGTCGCCAGGATCAGGGCGAGAAAGGATCCGCCGAATAGGCAGGCCCAGGCCTGCTTGAGGCCGAAGAGCCAGAATTCGCGAAGGAAGAGCCTGAGCATTGCCATGGCCGATCCTTACATGGCTGTTTGCAGCCGCGATGCAGGCGCATTGATGCCCGCGTGAAATCGAGGTGCAGGATCGGCTGCTGCCGGGAGGAAATGGTATGCCGCCGCGCCGCCTTTTCCAGCAAAACGCCCAAATAATCACCACCAACGCCTTGAAACATAACCAATATTCTTGGCACGAAAATAACTTGCCTAAGGGCTTTGTCTGGGCGACACTTCCGGGATCGGCATTGGCGACAGACCTTGGGCGACAAGCCTCGCCCCCATAAAAGGCATAAGCGCCGGCCGGCCATTCAGAGAGACGGAAGGGTGCCAATCATGGACTGCCTGAAAGTATTTCAACGCGGCGGCCTTGCGGCCGCGGCGTTTGCTTTGCTCGTGGGAACCGCACCGGCTTCGGCGGCTCCACCGGAATCCTCGGATCCCATCAAGATCGCCCTGTTCGACTGGACCAGCGTCAATCTCAACGCCAAGATCCTGGGCGGCATCCTCGAGAAGCTCGGATACACCGTCGAATATCCGACTGCCGACTATCTCTCCAGCCTGACCACCGGCCTCACCAATGGAGACCTGACGCTCGGCGTCGAATTCTGGGACACTACGGCCGGCGAGGCCATGAAGGCCTCGGATGCCACCAAGCAGACCGAGCGGCTGGGCAAGCTCGGCCCCAAGGCCAAGGAGGAGTGGTGGTACCCGCTCTACATGAAGGAGAAATGCCCCGGCCTGCCCGACTGGAAGGCCCTGCTGGACCCCAAATGCGCCGAAGCCTTCTCCACGCCCGACACGGCTCCGAAGGGCCGCTATCTCGGCGGCCCTGTGACCTGGGAAGGCTTCGATGACGAGCGTGTCGCGGCCCTGAAGCTGCCCTTCACCGTCATTCATGCCGGCACCGATGGCGCCATGTTCGCCGAACTCGATTCCGCCTATCAGCGCAAGGCGCCGATCATGCTGTGGATCTATTCGCCGCATTGGGCCACGGCGAAATACCAGGGCGAATGGGTGAAATTTCCCGAATACGAACCTGCCTGCTACTCGGACCCGAAATGGGGCAGCAATCCGGATGCCAAATATGATTGCGGCAAGCCGCATGGCGAGATCTGGAAATATGCCTGGGCCGGCATGAAGGACAAATGGCCCGTGGCCTACAAGGTCGCCAAGGCCTACGCGATCGAAACCGACGAGCTCAACAAGCTGAGCGGCCAGGTGGATCTCGAAGGCAAGAGCCTTGACGAGGTCGCCGCCAAGTGGGTCACCGATCACGAGGCGACCTGGAAGGCCTGGGCGCAGTGAATCCCGTGGGCGGGCGGTGACGGACCTGCCGTGCCATGCCGCGCCGCTGCCGCCGTCTTTGCGGGCGGATCCGAAGATCCGCCCGTCGGCCACCCGATGCATTCAAGAGGTATCGATGCAAGGCGCGACCCCTTCGCCGGGCTCGGACGCCGCCACGCGAGCCGTGAAGCTCGCCTGCCGTGACGTCTGGAAGGTCTTCGGCCCCAATGCCGCCCGTGAGTTGGCACGGCACGGCCACCGACCGACGGATGAGGACCTCGCCAAGGCGAGCCTGGTCGCCGCCGTGCGCGAGGCCAGCCTGACCGTGCATGAGGGGGAGATCTTCATCATCATGGGATTGTCCGGCTCGGGCAAATCCACATTGCTGCGCTGCCTGGCCCGGTTGATCGAGCCGACCGCCGGCACGGTCGAGTTCGATGGCAGGGACCTGCTCAAGGCCAGCGAAGCGGAGATGATCGAGCTTCGCCGCCACAAGATGGGGATGGTGTTCCAGAACTTCGCGCTGCTGCCGCATCTGAGCGTGATCGAGAACGTCGCCTTCCCCCTTGCGGTCCAGGGCATTGCCAAGGCCGAGCGGCTGAAACGGGCCCAGGACATGGTGGACCTCGTCGGCCTGCGCGGCCGCGAAGGCTTCTATCCGCGCGAGCTCTCGGGCGGCCAGCAGCAGCGTGTCGGCATCGCCCGCAGCCTCGCCACCAAGCCCGAACTCTGGTTCCTCGATGAACCCTTTTCCGCGCTCGACCCGCTGATCCGCCGGGAGATGCAGGACGAACTCGTCCGGCTGCAGAAGGTGCTGCACAAGACCATCGTCTTCATCACGCACGACTTCGACGAGGCGATCCGCCTCGCCGATCGCGTCGCCATCATGAAGGATGGCGCCATCATCCAGACCGGCACCCCGGAGGAACTCGTCACCCGGCCGGCAACCGATTATGTGGCCGAGTTCACCCGCGACGTCCAACGGGCGAAAGTGGTCTCGGCGCGTGGCCTCATGCGGCCGCCCCGGCAGGGCTCCGCCTATGCCGGTCATCTCGCCCCGACGGACAAGGTTTCCTCTTTCGCCGCCGACGTCATCGCTGCCGCTGCTCCCTTCGCAGTCCGCGATCCCGCGGGCGTCCTGCTCGGCGAGGTCATGCCCGATGCCGTGCTCGACATCCTGACCGGTAACGACCAGCGCAGGAACGCCGCTTGAGCAAGCCAGCCCCCCTTTCCCTCGCTCAGCCGCAGGCATCGCCCGGCGGCTGGGTAACGGCCTGGGCCGCGATCTGGGGTCTCGGCTTCCTGTTCGCCATCACGCTGTATCTCACGAGGTCGGGTACCGGCTGGCTCGCCGCCTGGCCGGACGACTGGATCGTGCCCTTCGCGAGCTGGATGTCGGCCCTCATGGCCTGGATGAAAGGCAATCTGAGTTGGCTGACGCGGGCAATCGCCTCCATCCTCGACCTTCCTCTCCAGATCGCTTTCGGATTGCTGGCCAAGCCTTTGAAACTGTGGGGGATACCGCTACCGACACTGTCCTGGCTCGGTGTGATTTCGGCCGCGATCCTTGCCGGCCATGCAGCGGGAGGATTTCGGCTCGCGGCGCTGATGGCCGCCTGCTTTGGCTATATCGCCCTGTTCGGGCAATGGCAGGGAGCCATGCTCACCCTCGCCTTGATCCTGATTTCCGTGCCGCTCTGCGTGCTGACGGGCCTGCTTCTGGGCATCGCTGCCTGGCGTTTTCCGAAGCTGGAGAAACTGGCTGTTACGCCGGCGCTCGATCTGATGCAGACGATCCCGACCTTCGCCTATCTCATCCCCATGCTGATCCTGTTCGGCAACAGCCCGGTCTCGGCGATGATCGCCACCTCGATCTTCGCTACGCCGCCGATGGTGCGGGCCACCATGGTGGCCCTGTCGCGGATCCCGCCCGAAATCGCCGATTTTGCCGTAATGGCAGGCTGTACGCCGCGCCAGAAGCTCTGGCGCGTGTTGATCCCCACGGCGCGTCCCCTGCTGATGGTCGGCGTGAACCAGGTGATCATGCTGGCGCTCAACATGGTGATCATCTCCTCGATGATCGGCGCGGGCGGGCTCGGCTATGACGTGCTGCTGGCCCTGCGTGCCCTCAAGATCGGCCAGGGCATGGAGGCGGGCTTCGCCATCGTGGTGCTGGCCATCGCTCTCGACCGCCTTTCGCAGGCCTTCGCCCATCGTGGCGGACGGCCCGTGCATCATGAGGGCAGCGGGTTCGTCGCCCGCCATTCCCATCTCATCCTTGCCCTGGCGTTGCTGGCGGCAACCACGCTGGCGAGCCTCGTCCTGCCCGCTCTCGCCAAGATTCCGGCGAGCTGGACCTTGTCGACCGCGCCCTGGTGGAAGGCCGGCGTCGACTGGATCACCGTGCATTTCTTCGACGTGATCGAGACCCTGCGCGTCGGGCTGCTGGTCTATGTGCTCAACCCTGTCAGGGCCTTCTGCGAAGCCATTCCCTGGCTCGCCGCGCTGGTGCTGCTGGTGCTCGGCGGATACCGCCTGGCAGGCTGGCGCCTCGCCCTCCTCATCGGGGTGCTCATATTGTTCTGCGCCTCGTCCGGCCTGTGGCAGAAGACGATGTCGACCGTCTATCTCTGCGGGGTCTCGGCCATCCTCGCCATGCTGATCGGCATGCCGATCGGCGTCTGGGCCTCGCGCAGCGATCGGGTGTATCGCATCATCGAACCTGTCGTCGACACCCTGCAGACCCTGCCGTCCTTCTGCTTCATCATCCCGATCGTCATGCTGTTCCGGGTCGGCGATGTCACCGCCCTGATCGCAACGGTCTCCTTCGCCATCGTGCCGGCCATCCGCTATACCAATCACGGCCTGCGCCAGGTACCGCCCACCCTGATCGAGGCAGCCAAGACGGCCGGCTGCACGCGCTGGCAGACCTTCCGCCTGGTGCAATTGCCGATGGCGCTGCCGGAGATCATGCTCGGCATCAACCAGACCATCCTGCTCTCGCTCAGCATGATCATCATCTGCGCGATGATCGGCACCCGCGATCTCGGCCAGGAGGTCTTCATCGCCCTCGCCAAGGCGGATGCCGGTCGCGGCATCGTCGCGGGCCTCGCCATCGCCTTCATCGGCATCGTCGCCGACCGCCTGATCGGCGGCGCCAGCGCCAAGGCCCGCCAGCGCCTGGGGTGATGCTGCTGCCGCGATTGGGACTTCGATAAACGAGTGGCGCTGTCATCCCCGGCCGAGCGGCTTACGAGCATGGCGAGGAAGAGCGAGGGGAAGGGGATCCAGGGGATATAGCTCGAGGATTTGTCCCTGGATCCCCTTCCCTCGCCCCTGCGTGGCTCGCCGGGGATGACAACCCCATAGCGATTTACCTGCTCCTCAGGGTCTTCTTACCCACGTGCGGAACTCGCCAGGCCCCGCGCGCCGTCGAGCAGCGATTTCAGGCCGAAGCCGATGAAGACGACGCCGACGATCCTGGTCACCCACAGGCCATAACGCGCAAAGAAGGCCCGGACCGGCCCGAGGCCGATGGCGACATAGAGGATGAAGTCCGCCGCCACGAAGCCGAGAAAGGCGGCAGCGATCAGGCCTGGCGTCGCGGCCCAGGTGATGTGATCGCCATAGGGCGCCACCAGCGCCCCGAAGGTGGCGAGCGCCACCGGATAGGATTTCGGATTGGTGATGCCGAAGATCACGCCGTTGACCAGAGGCCGGTCGGCCCCGATCACGGCCGCCTTGCCGTCCCGGCGGGTCATCACGGCCCTTGCGCCCATATAGATCAGATAGAGCCCGCAGCAGATGCCGAGGATGTCGAACAGGGTCGGGCCGATCTGGCTCACGCCGACGATCGCCGCCAGAGCCGCCACCGACCACAGGATGTCGCCGACGAGATGCCCGGTCATGAACCAGGCGCCGGGCGTCCGGCCCTTGGCGGCGCCGAGCGCAAACAAAGCGAGGAAGGCCGGCCCGGGCGAAATCGTGTAGAGGAAGCCGGCAAAAAAGGTTGCGGCGAGCAGGGGAACATCGAACATGGGAATCGGCCTGGCGGGCTATAGGATTTGCCATTGCTGCACGGCCTGCGTCCCGGCGCAAGCGGCATGCGTTCCGTTCCCATCAAGCCCGCACAAGCCCCGTCATGTCCGCTTCCAACACCTCGGCACCTGTCTTTCTCCTCCTCGCGACCGGCACCTTTCTCGGCCTCTATTTTCCGCTCGGAAAATTATCCGGCGCAGCAGGAATACCGCCGGCCGTATGGACGCTGCTGATTTCAGCGGGCAGCGCCCTGGTCATCGGCGCCGTGCTGGCACTGCGCCGCGAGGCCCTGCCCCTGACGCCGCCCTTTCTGCGCTTCTACGCGATAGGCGGCATCATTTCCTACGCCCTGCCCAATTTCCTGGTCTATCTGATCATTCCGCATCTGGGCTCGGGCTACACGTCGATCATGTACACGCTGTCGCCGATCATCACCACGATCCTGGCGACGGCCCTGAATGCACGGCGCCCCAATCTGCTCGGCGTCTGCGGCATCCTGATCGGCTTCATCGGCGCCATGCTGATCGTGCTGGGCAAGGGCCGGGTGGGCGAAGTCAATGTCCTCTGGATCGGCATAGGTTTCCTCATCCCGCTGACGCTCGCCAGCGGCAATGTCTACCGCACTCTGGATTGGCCGCGGGGTGCCCGGCCCCTGGCCCTCGCAGCGGGCAGCAACCTCGCCGCCGCTTTGGTGATGTCGGCCGCCTTGCTCGCCACCAGCGGAGAGCTTGGCCTCGGCACGCTTGCCAACGCCCCGCTGGTCAGCCTGGCTCAGGTCGCGGTGAGTGCCGCCATGCTTGCCTTCTTCTTCCGGCTGCAGATGGCGGGCGGGCCGGTCTATCTCTCCCAGATCGGCTATGTCGCCGCCGCCCTGGGCCTCGGTGTCGGAACCTTCCTCCTGGGAGAACATTACGATTGGCTGACCTGGCTCGGTGCCGTGGTGATCACCGCCGGCGTGATCATCACCACCATCGCCCAGCGTGCTCCGGGGCAATGAGGGCCGCGACCGGATGGCCTCGCCTGTTGACGCAAAGCGCCGCGGACCGCTCGCAATCTCGACGCGGCTCCCCATCTAAGCCATTATCCGGCAATCCAGAATCACGCGAAAGCCCGACTTGTCCGATCCACGCCCCCCTTCCCTGGCCCATCAGCCGGCCGCCGGCGGCATTGCCGCGCGCGCCATGGCGGCAGCAAGGCCTGCCGCCTATCTCACCGGCCTGAATCCGGAACAACGCGCTGCAGTGGAAACGCTGGACGGCCCCGTGCTCGTACTGGCGGGCGCCGGAACCGGCAAGACGCGTGTGCTGACCACCCGCATCGCCCATATTCTCGCCACCGGCCGCGCCGCCCCCCACCAGATCCTCGCCGTCACCTTCACCAACAAGGCGGCGCGGGAGATGCGCGAGCGCATCGGCGTGCTGATCGGGCAGAGCGTGGAAGGCATGCCCTGGCTCGGCACCTTCCATGCCATCGGCGTGAAGATCCTGCGCCGCCATGCCGAACTGGTCGACCTCAAATCCAATTTCACCATTCTCGACACCGACGACCAGATCCGCCTGATGAAGCAGGTGATCGAGGCGGCGGGAATCGATGAAAAGCGCTGGCCCGCGCGCCAGCTCGCCAATGCCATCGACGGCTGGAAGAACCGCGGCCTGACACCGGCGCAGGTGCCTTCCGGCGAGGCCATGTCCTTCGCCAATGGCAAGGGCGGCGAGCTCTATGCCGCCTACCAGGCCCGCCTCAAGACCCTGAACGCCGCCGATTTCGGCGATCTCCTGCTCGAAACCATTCGCCTGTTCCGCGAGAATCCGGGCGTCCTGGCCGAATATCATCGCCGCTTCCGCTTCATGCTGGTGGACGAGTATCAAGATACCAATGTCGCCCAATATCTGTGGCTGCGTCTGCTGGCCCAGACACCGGCCGGCGAAAAGCCGAATTTGTGCTGCGTCGGCGACGACGACCAGTCGATCTATGGCTGGCGCGGCGCGGAGGTCGACAACATCCTGCGCTTCGAGAAGGATTTTCCGGGCGCGACCGTGATCCGGCTCGAGCGCAATTATCGTTCCACCGGACATATTCTCGGCGCAGCCGGCCACCTTATCGCCAACAACGAGGGGCGGCTCGGCAAGACCCTGTTCACCGACGACGAGGAAGGCGAGCGGGTCACCGTGGCCGGCGCCTGGGATTCCGGCGAGGAAGCCCGCGCCATCGGCGACGAGATCGAAGCGCTGCAGCACAAGGGCCACGCCCTCAACGACATCGCCATCCTGGTGCGCGCCTCCTTCCAGATGCGCGAATTCGAGGATCGCTTCGTCACGCTCGGCCTGCCCTATCGCGTCATCGGCGGTCCACGCTTCTATGAGCGCGCCGAGATCCGCGACGCCCTCGCTTATTTCCGCGCCACCATGCAGCCGGCGGACGATCTTGCCTTCGAGCGCATCGTCAACGTGCCCAAGCGCGGCCTCGGCGATGCCACCGTACAGATCCTGCACGACTATGCCCGCCACAACGGCGTGCCGATGATGCAGGCCGCGCGGGTGCTGGTGGAGACCGAAGAGCTCAAGCCCAAGCCGCGCCAGACGCTCGGCGCGCTGATGGCCTCCTTCTCGCGCTGGGCCGCCCAGAGCGAGGTGCTCGGGCACCAGGAGCTGGCGGAACTGATCCTGGAGGAATCCGGCTACACCGACATGTGGCAGAAGGATCGCACAGCCGAGGCCGCGGGCCGGCTGGAAAACCTCAAGGAACTCGTGCGCTCGATGGAAGGCTTCGAGAACATGGCCGGCTTCCTCGAGCACATCTCGCTGGTGATGGATGCCAGCGAGGAAGGCGCCAGCGAGGACAAGGTCTCGATCCTGACGCTCCACGGCGCCAAGGGCCTTGAATACGAAACCGTGTTCCTGCCCGGCTGGGAGGAAGGCCTGTTCCCGCACCAGCGCTCGCTCGACGAGAATGGCCGTGCCGGCCTGGAGGAGGAACGGCGCCTCGCTTATGTCGGCCTGACCCGCGCCCGTCGCCGCGCCAAGGTGTGGTTCGCCTCCAACCGCCGCATCCACGGCCTGTGGCAGTCGACCATGCCGTCGCGTTTCGTCGACGAACTTCCGGCCGCCCATGTCGACGTGGTGGAGGCTTCCAATTCCTATGGCTCCGGCGGCTCGCTCGGCATGAGCCGCTTCGACAAGGCCCAGCCCTTCGCCGGCTCGAACTATTCGACGCCAGGCTGGCAGCGCGCCCAGAGCAACATGGCCTCGGGATTCAGAACCACCCAGGCCCCGCTCCGCCGCGAGCCCCTGACCATCGAAGGCGAACTGGTGGCCCGCTCCACCGGCACGGCCTCGGCCTACAAGGTCGGCGCTCGGGTCTTCCACCTGAAGTTCGGCTATGGCGAAGTGGCCGAAGTCGACGGCAACAAGCTCACCGTCGATTTCGACAAGGCCGGCCGCAAGCGCGTGGTCGACAGCTTCGTCGAGGCGGCTTGAGGTCGAGGTCATCCCGCACGCATTGCAGCACGAAGTGATGCGATGCAGATGCAGGACCGCGTGCCAGTTGCTACGCCTTTTCCATCCTGCGGTCCCGTGTCTGCGAGGCAGCATTGCATGCTGCATCACGCACTCGCCACGACTTACAATGTAAGTCGTGGCTGAAGATGACCGGAGTTTACCCCTTGGCGGGGACGCCGGCGTCGAGATTGTCGATGCCGCCGGCCTGGTTGTAGCGGGCTTCGTCCAGGATGCCCTGGCGCTTGGAGACCAGCAGCGGCACCAGCGCCTGGCCGGCGACGTTGACCGCCGTGCGGCCCATGTCGAGGATCGGATCAATGGCGAGCAGCAGGCCGACGCCGGAGAGCGGCAGGCCTAGGGTCGACAGTGTCAGGGTCAGCATCACGGTGGCACCGGTGAGGCCGGCGGTGGCAGCCGAGCCGATCACCGAGACGAACACGATCAGGGCGTAATGCTCGATGCCGAGCGGTATCTGGTAGAACTGGGCCACGAAGATCGCCGAAATGGCCGGATAGATCGCCGCGCAGCCATCCATCTTGGTGGTCGATCCCAGGGGCACGGCGAAAGCCGCATATTCCCGAGGCACGCCGAGGCTGCGCTCCGTCACCGCCTCGGTCACCGGCATGGTGCCGACCGAGGAGCGTGAGACGAAGGCGAGCTGGATCGCCGGCCAGGCGCCAGCAAAAAAGCGGGCGGGGCTCAGTCCATGCAGGACCAGGAGCAGCGGGTATACGACGAGCAGAACGATGGCGAGGCCGATATAAATGGCGAGGGCATACCAGGAAAGCTGCCCCAGCGTCTGCCAGCCATATTGCGCCACGGCCTTGCCGAGCAGGCCGATCGTGCCGATCGGGGTCAGCCGGATGACCCACCACAGGATCTTGCGCACGATTGATAGCAGCGACTCGTTGAAGGTGAGGAAGGGGTTGGCCCGCTCGCCGACACTCAACGCAGCCACGCCGACCGCAATGGCGATCACCAGGATCTGCAGCACGTTGAATTGCAGCGAGGTCGAGGCGGCACCATCGGTAAGCTTGGTCGAGGCCTGGATGCCGAAGACATTGGCGGGTACCAGGCCCTTGAGGAAATCGAGCCAGGAGCCGGTGGTGGCCGGCGCCTTGGCGGTCTCGGCCAGCACGGTCGAATGCAGGCCCGGCTGGATGACCAGCCCGAGGGCGATGCCGATCAGCACGGCAATCAAGGCGGTGATCGCGAACCACTGCAGCGTCTGCCAGACCAGAGCGGCCGCATTCGACAATTTGCGCAGATTGCCGATCGAGGCGACGATGGCGGTAAAGACCAAAGGCGGCACCAAGGCGTAAAGCAGTTGGACGAAGATCGAGGCGATCGTCGTCAGCGTCTGCACCAGCCAATTGGGGTTGCCTGCCGCGTCCGGCCCGAGCGAGCGGGCATAAAGGCCGAGCATCAGACCCACCACCATGGCGGCGAGCACCTGGAAACCGAAGGAGGCATAGAAGGGCTTGGCTGCCGCCGCTTGAGGGCCGGAGGGAGTTGCCATGTTAATTTCTTCCGCTGCGCCGACGACAATATAACACAAAATGAATGTTATACATTTTCAATATCCATAACATGGGCGGATTTGAAAGAGAACCACAGCAAAGACAAGGCAGGGACGCCACTCGTGCAGGGCTTGCCCCCGGATGCACGGGCATCTTGCCCGTTCCGACCTGCCAGGAACGCCGCGCATCAGGAAAGGAAGATACGAGCAAGATGCCCGTGCGCCTGGAATTACCAACGCAAATCCAGCGTCTTCAGCCCGTGGAAATGGTAGGTATCGGCATAAACCGGCGTTCCTTCCAACCGCAGGCTAGGCATCCGTTCGAACAGGATCGGCACGGCGACTTCCAGTTCCAGCCGCGCGAGGGGGGCGCCGACACAGAAATGGATGCCGCCGCCGAAACTGACATGGGGCGGGCGTTGCCGCGTCATCAGGAAACGCTCCGGCTCCTCGAAACGATGCGGATCGTGGTTGGCGGCGCCGAGCAGCAGGCCGATCTGGTCGCCCTTGCGGAAGGTCGCCGGCCCCAGCGTGACGTCTTCCAGCGCATAGCGCTTGAACATGTGGAGCGGCGGGTCGAAGCGCAGCATTTCCTCAACCAGCGCCTCGCCCCCCGCCACCACTTCGTCACGGCCGAGGCCTGCCTGCAGCACCGACTTCACGCCATTGCCGATGGCGTGCACCGTCGCCTCGTGACCGGCATTGAGCAGGAGGATGCAGGTGGAGATCAGTTCCTCCTCGCTGAGCCGGTCGCCTTCGGCTTCGACGGCGATGAGATGGCTGATGAGGTCGTCGCGCGGCTCGGCCCGACGCCGCTCGACATAACCTCGCAGGAAGTGGGAGAAATCCTGAGCAGCCGCAACGGCTTGGTCCTCGATGCTGCGGCTTCGGCTGAACTGATACATCGCCACCATGCGATGCGACCAGTCGAGCAGTTGCGGGGCCATCTCGACCGGCACGCCCAGGAGTTCGGCGATCAGGATCACCGGGATGGGCGTGGCGAAAGCCTCGATCAGATCGACCCCGCCCTGCCCCTCGAAACCGTCGATCAGTTCGTTGGCGAGCGCCGCGATCCGCGGCCTCAGACGCTCGACCTGCCGGGTGACGAAGGCGCGATTGACCAGGGTGCGCAGCCTCGTATGAACCGGCGGCTCGCGCTCCAGCATGGAATGGGCATCGACCGCATCGAAGGGCGCCAGATGGGCCTGCGGCTCCGGCCAGCCGAGTTCGGCGCGGCTGGCCACATGCAGCACCTCGCGCCCGAAGCGCCTGTCGCGGAAGAGGTCGAACACGGTCTGATGCGAAGCCGCGCACCAGCAGCCATACTCCTCCCAGAAGAACAGCGGGCAGGCTTCGCGGATGGCCCGATAGGCAGGATAAGGATGCTGCACGAAGACGGCATCGGTGGGGCTGAGCGACACGGCCGCGCGGGCGGCATCGATCCTGAGGCTTGACGGCAGGGACATGTCAAAGGGGTAGGAGATTCCTGCGACAATGTCATCGCCGCGACGGCCGGAAATCCCCTTGTCAGAGCAGGATGCCACAGGCATTTAGGACCGCATGAGCACCCTGCCCGCCATCAATCCCAATCTCCTCGATACCGCCACCCCGCCGATTCCGGAGGCGCAGGGCTGGGCACGCGCCTATGACGGCGCGGCCGGCCCGCTGATCGATCTTTCCCAGGCGGTCCCGGGCTATCCGCCGCATGCGGAGCTGCTGGAGCGGCTCAGCCGCAATGCCGGCGCGGCGGCGAGCGCCAGCTATGGCCCGATCGAGGGTGACACGGTGCTGCGCCAAGCCTATGCCGCGCATGTTTCCAGCCTCTATGGCGGAGAAGTCGACTGGCAGACCGTCTCGATCACCACCGGCTGCAACCAGGCCTTTTTCGTCGCAGCCCTGGCCGTGGCCAAGGCCGGCGACTCCATCCTGCTGCCGAGCCCCTGGTACTTCAATCACAAGATGACGCTCGATATGCTCGGTATCGAGGCGCGGGCGCTCTCCTGCCCGCCCGAGAACGGCTTCGTGCCGGATGTCGAGAGCGCCGCCGAACTGATCGATCCCACCACGCGGGCGATCCTGCTCGTCACGCCCAACAACCCGACGGGCGCCGTCTACCCGCCCGAGACCATCGAAGCCTTCGCCCGACTTTGCCGGGAACGCGGCCTGTTCCTCATCCTCGATGAGACCTATCGCGACTTCGTCGCCGGCCGGCCGCACGGACTCATCGCTTCAGGCGAGTTCGCCAACACCTTGATCTATCTCTATTCCTTCTCGAAGAGCTACTGCATCCCGGGCCATCGCCTGGGTGCGCTGATTGCCGCTCCCGCCGTGGCAGCCGAGGTCGGCAAGGTTCTCGACACGCTGCAGATCTGCGCCCCCCGCGCCGCCCAGGCTCCCGTCGCCTGGGCCATCGAGGGGCTGACCGCGTGGCGCGAAGCCAACCGCCTGGAGATCGACAGGCGCGCCGCCAGCTTCCGTGCAGCCTTCGAAGGGATCAATGGCTGGCGGATCGACGCGATGGGCGCCTATTTCGCCTTCCTGCATCATCCCTTCCACGGCCATACCGCCGCGAGCGTCGTCAAGGACCTGGTGGAGAAGGCCGGCGTGCTCTGCCTGCCCGGCCCCTATTTCGGCCCGGGCCTCGAAGGGCATATGCGCGTCGCCTTCGCCAATGCCGGCGTGGAACAGTTGCAGGCCCTGCGCGAACGCTTCCAGCGTTTCGGCGGGTAGAGCTCGCAGGAGTTGGAGGGTCGATCTTCAGATCGACCACCTTCGCTCGCTATGGCGCTCAACGTCTCGGGAAGAACAGACTGGCAGCCGGCGATCCAGCAAACAACGTCGCGATTATCGCGATTTCCGTTGCCCTCCGGCGGCTGGCGCGATAGCCAAGCGACATGCTCGAAGGTCTTCATCCCAACAATCCCACCCATGTCGCGCGTATCGTCACCGACGAGATGCGCGCGCGTCGCATCGCCGATTTGCTCGGCGAGAGCTTCGATCCCACGGAAACGGCGATCGCCGCCTTCGAGAAGGAAGACGGCACGGCGAAGCCGCCTTGGCTGGTCGAGGTCTATTTCCGTACCGAACCGGACGAGGCTTCCGTCCGGGACCTGATCGCTCTGGCGGCCGGCCCCGATATCGAGGTGGTCTTCGACAGCTTCGGCGACAAGGACTGGGTAGCTGCCTCGCTGGAGGGCCTGGCGCCGGTGCGGGCGGGCCGCTTCACCGTCCATGGCAGCCATGATCGCCAGCATGTCCCGGCCAATACCATCGGCATCGAGATCGAGGCGGCGCTCGCCTTCGGCACCGGCCATCACGGCACCACGCGGGGCTGCCTCCTCGCTTTGGACGATCTCCTCAAGCGCAGGCGCCCCAACCGTCCGCTCGACATCGGCACCGGCACCGGCGTGCTCGCCATTGCGGCCGCGCGCGCCCTGCGCCTGCGCGTGCTGGCCTCCGACATCGATCCGATCGCCATCGCCACCGCGCGCAACAACATCCGCTTCAACAAGGCCGGGGCCTATGTCGAGAGCTTCGTGGCACGCGGCACCACCGCACGCGCCATGCAGACCAACAAGCCGTTCGACCTCGTCTTCGCCAATATCCTGATGGCCCCCCTGGTTCGCCTCGCGGCGCCGATGAGCCGCCTGCTGGCGCCCGGCGCCACGGTGATCCTTTCCGGCCTGCTACACGCCCATGCCAATGCGGCGCTGGCGGCCTATCGCGCCCAGGGCCTCCATCTCATCCGTCAGATCAAGATCGACGAGTGGACGACGCTGGTGCTGTCCTATGGCGGCGGCAAGCCGCGGAAACTGTAAACGAGCAAAATCATTCCCTTCTCCCCTTGCGGGAGAAGGTGGCGGCAGCCGGATGAGGGGTGCTGGCGCTAAACCTGCAAGAGGCACGTTTCTCCCCTCATCCCCCCTGCCGGGACCTCTAGTCAACTCAAGAGAGTTGACGACACCCCCAAGGGGAGAAGGCAACTATATTTCAAGGGTGATCAAATGGCTTTTCAGTCCTTCGACGAAATTTCCCAGCCCAGCCTCGGCCCGGCCCGCGCGGCGGCGTTGCGCAGCAAGCTCGCCGACCTGGGGCTCGACGGCTTCGTGGTCCCCCGCTCGGACGAGCACCAGAACGAATATTGCCCCCCCTCGGAGGAACGCCTTTCCTGGCTCACCGGCTTTGCCGGATCGGCGGGCATCGCCGTCGTCCTCAGGGACCAGGCCTCCATCTTCGTCGACGGCCGTTATACCGTGCAGGTGCGCGAGCAGGTGGACACCGCGACCTATACGCCGCGCCATCTCATCGAGGAGCCGCCGGAGAAATGGCTCGGCACCGTGCTCAAGCCCGGCATGAAGCTCGGCTACGACCCGCGTCTTCAATCGATGAACGAGGTCGAGCGACTTCGCGCCGCCTGCGAGAAGGCAGGCGCAAGTCTCGTTGCTGTCAGGGAAAACCCGGTCGACGCTATCTGGACCGACCGCCCCGCCCCGCCGCTTGCCCAGATCGTCCTGCACGACGTCGCGCTCGCCGGCGAGAGCGTGTCCTCCAAGGTCGAACGGCTGCAGGCCAAGCTGCGTGAGCAGAAGATCGACGCCGTCTTCACCAACGACGCCCATGCCTCGGCCTGGCTGTTCAATATCCGCGGCGGCGACGTCTCCCACACGCCCCTGCCGCTCTCCTATGCGCTGGTGCCGGCCGAGGGACAGCCGACGCTGTTCGCCGATGGGCGCAAATTCTCCAATGCCGTCCGCGACGACCTGGCCCAGCACATGGCGATTGCCGAACCGAGCCAGATCGAGGCCGTGCTGGCCGGAAGCGTGAAGGGCAAGACGGTACGGCTCGATCCCGCCATGGTGGTCGAGCATTTCGCCACCCTGGTCGAGAAGGCCGGCGGTAGGGTGCAGAAGGGGGGCGATCCCGTCGCCCTGCTGCGTGCCGTCAAGAACGAGGCCGAGCGCGCTGGCGCCAGGGCTGCCCATATTCGCGACGGCGTTGCCTTCGTGAACTTCCTCGCCTGGTTCGAGCGCACCGTACCGGACGGCAAGGAAACCGAGATCTCGGTAGCCGAGGCCCTGGAGCGCTTCCGCGAGGGCACGGGCGTGCTCAAGGATCTCTCCTTCCCCTCGATCTCCTCGGCCGGGCCGAACGCCGCCTTGCCGCATTACCGTGTCAGCCATGCCAGCAACCGGCCGGTGACGCCGGGCTTCTTCCTGATCGACTCCGGCGCGCAATATGTCGACGGCACGACCGACATCACCCGCACCATCGCGGTGGGCGAGGTCTCTCCCGAGATGAAGGACCGCTATACCCGCGTGCTCAAGGGCCATATCGCCATCGCCCTGGCGCGCTTTCCCAAGGGTGTTTCCGGTGCCCAGCTCGACAGCTTCGCCCGCGCCGCGTTGTGGGAGATCGGCACCGATTTCGACCACGGCACCGGCCATGGCGTCGGCTCCTATCTCTCCGTCCATGAGGGCCCGCAGCGCATCTCCAAGCTCGGCACCACGCCGCTGGAGCCGGGCATGCTTCTCTCCAACGAGCCCGGCTATTACCGCACCGGCGCCTTCGGCATCCGCATCGAGAACCTCATCCTGGTCGAACCCATCACGATCGAGGGTGCCGAACGCGAGATGTACGGCTTCGAGACGCTGACGCTGGCACCTATCGATGTGAGGCCGATCGAACTGTCGCTGCTCACCACCCGCGAGATCGACTGGCTCAACGCCTACCACGCCCAGGTGCGCGAGACGCTGGGCCCGCTGTTGGACGAACCGGAACGGGTATGGCTGGAGCAGGTGACGCAGGCGATCGGGTGATTGGAGGTTGGTCTGAGGCTGGCGTTTTCAAGATCTTTCGAACAGCCCGAGAAAAAGGCAGCGATGGGGCGGTGCAACCCCTCATCCGCCCCTTCGGGGCACCTTCTCCCGCAAGGGGAGAAGGAGATTAGCCAGCGCTATGCCCACAAGAAAGATTCCCTTCTCCCCTTGCGGGTATCGTCAACTCTCTTGAGTTGACTAGAGGTCCCGGCAGGGAGATGAGGGGTCGAGATAACCCATCCCAGCTTTTCCCACACTACCCGCCGTCACCCCATCATCATTCTCAGCAGCACCACGCTCACCACGCCAACCACGATGGTCACCAGCAGCGGCATGCGCGTGGCCGAAACCACGGTGACGCCGGCGGCGATGGTTTCGGCCGGTCCGGTCGCGAGCGCGACCGGTGCGATCACCGAGACCAGAACAGCCGCCGGAATGGCGTCGAAGGCGGCCTTGGTCCGGCCGGTCAGGGCGAGGCGGCCGTCGAGGAAGATGCCGGCCACGCGGGTGGCATAGGTCACCAGGGCCATGGTCAGGATCGCTGCTACCGTGTGGGGATCAAACGACATCGACGGCCTCCTTGACATCGAGCTTGCTGCGGCCGGGATGGCCGGTGAGGAAAGCGGCGAAAATGCCGGCCAGCGCCCCGGCGGGCACATGCCAGGGCGCCCCGATCTTGAGATAGACCAGGGCCGCCACCACGGCGCTGGTGACGATCGCCGCCGCCGAGCTGCGGCCTTCCCAGAAACCCGCGATCAGGCCGATGAACAGGGCGGTGAAAGCGAAATCGGCGCCATAGCGCGCGGGATCGCCCAGGAGCTGGCCAACGAAGCCGCCCGCCGTGCTCCACAGCACCCAGTTGAGATAGAAGAACACCGACATGGCGAAATAATAGGTCGGCGTCAGCTCGGCCTGGCCGGCCCGGCGCTCCGACATCGCCCAATTCTCGTCGGCCATCATGAAGAAGCCGAGAAAGCGCTGGGCGGGCGAGAAGAGCCGCGTCTTGGGGGTGAGCGAGGCCCCCATCAGGATATGGCGGCAATTGATCAGCAAGGTGCCGAAAGCCAGGGCCAGGATCGAGACCGGCTGCACCCATTGCTCGAGGGCGGCGAATTGCGCGCTGCCGGCGAACACGGTGATCGACATCAGGGCCGTCTCGAAAGGCGACAACCCCTTGGAGACGGCGATGGCGCCGAACAGGAAACCGATCGGCACCGCCGCCAGGGCTGGCGGGGCAATGTCGATCAACGCGGAACGGATTTCGGAACGGGCAGACAAGCGAGAGCTCCTGATGGAGCCGTCTCAATAGGCGCTGCACGACCGCCGGTCTTGGATAAAAGTTGCGTCGGGAGGGTCAGCCCATGGCTGACATTTGTCGGCCGGAGGCCGACACTCCATCACCCCGGAAGGCGCCCGGCGTCACGCCCATGCGGGCCTTGAACACCCGATTGAGGTGGCTCTGGTCGCAGAAGCCGCAGGCTGCCGCCACTTCCGCCGGCCCTTCGCCGGCCGCCAGCAGGCGCCGCGCCGCGCGGTAGCGCCGGTCGATGAGATAGGCATGCGGCGTGGTACCCATGGCCTTGCGGAAGGAACGCACGAGGTGGCTGCGGTTGAGCCCTGCTACCACGGCAAGCTCGTCGAGGCCGACATCGCGCTCGAAATGCTGGTCCAGATAGGCCCGGGCCTTGGCGAGCGGCCCGCTCTCGTCGCCGAGCCTGATCGGCTCGCCATGGCCGCCCCAGCGCCCGAGCAAGATCGAAAAGAAACGGCTGAGCCTGGCATCGCGTTCGAGCAGGGTCACGGCGGGGTCGCCGAGCGCGATCTGCAGTTTCACCAAATCGGCCGCCAGGGCAGGATCCTCGATGACCGAACGGTCGAACCAGAGCGTGCCGGCGGCCGGCCGGCCGAACGTATCCTCGGCGACCGAACGCATCAGATCGACGGTGGGATAGAGCACGCGGTAGACGAAACCCTCGCCTGCCGGCTCTCCATCATGCAGCTCGTCCGGGCAGACCATCGCGAAACTTCCCGGCGAGGCGTAATGCCTGACACCACGATGCGAGAAGGCCTCGCAGCCGTCGAGCACGGCGGCGATGGCATAGGTCTCATGGGTATGCGGCACATAGCGGTGCCGGCGAAAGATCGCGCTCAGGCATTCCAATCCGTCATAGCGCTGCTCGCGCCAGAACCGGACGGCATCGCCCCGCTCGGCGGCATCCTCGAGTGTCGTGAAGGCAGTGGAGTGCGACGGCATGGCGTCAAGATAGTGCCTTTGTCGGCAAATTGCTTGGATGAAAGTTGCATCCCCGCAGCGGCCGCCGCTATTTCAAGGACAGCATCTGACGCAGGGACCAGGCCTCCTGGGCATTGCCCTTCTTCGAGATGTTGGAAACGCGCCATTGCTCGTTTTCCTTCACCAGGTCGTAGACAAGCTCGTCGCGCTTGGGGTCACCACGATCGAAGCTCACACTGACCTGGGCGCGGTCACCCTGTACCGACGCTGGCTCGATCTTCAAATCCTTGATCATCGGGTCCTGGGAATCGCTCACCGGATCGAAATCAAGTGCTCCCACTTCGCCCGATTTGGCGGATTCATCGATGTCCTTCTTCACCGCGGCAGCCAAGTCCTTGCTGAGATATTTGGCCCGCAGTTTGGCATTGCCGATGATGTCGATGCCTTTCGTTTCAGGCGTCTTTCCCGAGTAGATCTGCTTTACCGTTGTTTCGGGCGAGATCTCGGCCGCAACGGCCGGCATCGACAGCCCCGATGCAAGCAGAAGCCCTAGACCCAGTTCACGCATCCTGATCATTCGTATTCCCTGCTCCATTCACCAGCTCGAACCATTCATCCTCATTGATGACTTTGACGCCGTGCTTTTGCGCATCCGCCAGTTTCGAGCCGGCGCCGGGGCCGGCGACCACCAGATCGGTCTTCTTGGAGACGGAACCCGAGACCTTGGCGCCCAGCCGGTCGGCCATGGCCTTGGCCTCGTCGCGGCTCATGCGCTCCAGCGCCCCGGTGAACACCACCGTCTTGCCGGCAACCGGGCTCTCGGAGCGCGGCTGTTCCGCATCGAGGATGCGGATTTCCGCTGTGAGCCGCTCGAGGATGGCGAGGTTGTGCTCTTCCGCGAAATAGGCGTCCACCGCCTCGACCACGGTTTCGCCGATCTGGTCGATCGCATCCATGTCCGCCCCGGCCTCTTCGTCCTTGGCGGCGATGCGCAGCGCCGCCTGCTCGAAAGCCGGCCAGGAGCCATAAGCGCGGGCAAGCTGGCGCGCGGTGGTCTCACCGACATGGCGGATGCCGAGGGCATAGAGAAAACGTTCCAGCGCGATCTCGCGGCGGGCATCGATGGCGGCGAACAGGTTCTTCGTCGAGGTCGCGCCAAAACCTTCGCGGTCCTTCAATTTCTTGAAGTTCTGCCCATCGCGGGCCGCGAGGGTGAAGATGTCGCCGGGCTCGCGGATCGGCAGATCCTCGTTCTCGAAGAAGAAGGCGATCTGTTTTTCGCCCAGCCCTTCGATGTCGAAGGCGCGGCGGGAGACGAAATGCCTGAGATGCTCGATCTTCTGGAAGGGACAGGCAAATTCCCCAGAACAGCGCCGCACTGCGCCCTCCCCCCCTGTCACGGTTTCCTCGCGCACGACCGGCGTCTTCAGCGAACAGGGACAGGTTTCGGGGAAGACATAGGGAACGGCATCCGCCGGCCGCTTCTCCAGCACCGCCCCGAGGATCTGCGGGATGACGTCGCCCGCCCGCTGCACGATCACCGTGTCGCCGATGCGCACATCCTTGCGGGCAATCTCGTCCTCATTGTGCAAAGTGGCATTGGAGACGACGACGCCGCCCACGGTGACCGGCTGCAGCTTGGCGACCGGCGTGAGGGCACCAGTGCGCCCGACTTGGATTTCGATGCCGTGCAGCAGCGTGGTCGCCTTCTCGGCCGGGAATTTATGCGCCGTCGCCCAGCGCGGCGAGCGCGAGACGAAGCCGAGGCGCTGCTGCAAATCGAGCCGGTCGACCTTGTAGACCACGCCGTCGATGTCGTAGCCGAGCGTGGCGCGCTGAGCCTCGATCTGACGGTAATGGGCGAGCAGGTCGGCGGCGCCATGGCAACGCACCATCAGGGGATTGACCGCAAAGCCCCACTCGGCGAAAGCCCGCACCACCTCGAATTGCGTGGCGGCCGGCAGGGCACTCGCCTCGCCCCAGGCATAGGCGAAGAAGCGCAGGGGGCGGCTGGCGGTGATGGAGGCGTCGAGCTGGCGCAGAGAGCCGGCCGCGGCATTGCGCGGATTGGCAAACAGAGGCTTGCCCGCCGCGGCCTGCCTTTCATTCATGGCATTGAAATCGGCATGGCTCATATAGACCTCGCCGCGCACCTCGAAAATCTCGGGGACATTGCCCTTGAGCACGTTGGGAATGTCGCCGATGGTGCGGACATTGGCGGTGACGTCCTCGCCCTCGGCGCCATCGCCTCGCGTGGCTGCCACCACCAGCTTGCCCTTTTCGTAACGCAGCGAGCAGGACAGACCATCGATCTTGGGTTCGGCCGTGATCACCAGATCGTCGCTCTCGCCAAGGCCGAGGAAGCGCCGGATACGGGCCACGAATTCCTCGACATCCTCGTCGGCAAAGCTGTTGGACAAGGAGAGCATCGGCACGCGGTGGCGCACCTTGGCGAATTTCTCGGATGGCGCCGCGCCGACCTTATCCGAGAGGCTCTCGGCCGATTTGAGCTCGGGAAAGCGCTCCTCGATTGCCGTATAGCGCCGCCGCAGAACATCGTAGTCCGCATCGCTGAGAACCGGCGCGTCCTCCTGATAATAGGCTTTATCGGCGTCGATCAACCGCGCCGCAAGTTCCTCGTAGTCGGCGCGAGCCTCCTCGAGCGAGAGGTCGGAAATGGGCTTGGGAGTGTTCATGACAGGCCAACCGATGCATTGCTTTGCTGTGGCTTAACACAACCATTCCAATCGGGGCAGAGGGGACGGCACGGGTTGGGGGGCGGGTCTTCAGACCCGCCACTATTGCTCAGCAATGAAGTCAGATGCCGGGTCTGAAGATCCGCCCCCCAATTTTCGGCGCGCGCTCGACCATCGCCATTCAGTGCTATAAGTGCAAAGGCCTGCCTTAACCGGATTGCGCTCGATATAGTCAATCGTTCGAGCCATTTGATCTTCGCTACGCATGTAACGGTCGAAATAATCGGCCTGCCAGAAAACGGCCTGCCGCCCCAGAATTCGATTGGCATGTGCGGCGGTGTAAGATTTCAACGACTTGACCACATCCGCCAGGCGCCAGCCATCCTTCAAGTCGAAAAGGCAGTGCACGTGGTTGGGCATGATGCACCAAGACCACAGCCGGTAGCGCTGCATGTGGAAAGCAAGCAACGCACTCTCGACCAGCAAAGCAATGTCTACATTCGCCAACCAACAAGCCCCCATCCCCTCGTCGAGCTTCCTTTCCACACGCCGTCGCATCTCCACTGATGTTTCGCGGCGATCTTCAACCCAGGCGGGGAGGCTATCCGCTAGACGAAACGTGACGAATTGAACGATTTCAGGCGTATCGAAATGTGGCAAACCGTGCGGCTGGTGCCAGCCGCGGTGGTTCTTAGCGTCGGAAGACGAGTTGTCAGCGCCGGTTCCTTGTTCCAATCTCTGCCCTCCCGGCGCTGGCCGGGTCTGAAGCCCCGCCCCCCAGCAGCCTGTCCGCCGCCGCTCTCGCCTCATCGGTCACATGGGCACCGGCGAGCATGCGGGCGATTTCCTCACGCCGTTTGTCGGTGTCCAGGGGGGAGACCCGGGTGGCGACCCTGTCCTTGCCTTCCGCCTGCTTGGCGATGAGGAAATGAGTGGAAGCGCGCGCCGCGACCTGCGGCGCATGGGTGACGTTGATCACCTGGACCCTGCCCGCCAGCCGCGCCAGGCGCTGGCCGATGGCATCGGCGACGGCGCCGCCCACGCCGGAATCGATCTCGTCGAAGACCAGGGTCGGCGCCGAACCGCGATCGGCCAACGCCACTTTCAGCGCCAGCATGAAACGCGAGAGTTCGCCGCCCGACGCCACTTTCATCATCGGCCCCGGGCGGGTGCCGGGATTGGTCTGGACCCAGAACTCCACCCTGTCGAAACCATCGGGAGAGGCCAGGGTCTTGTCGCTCTCCACCGAGGTGGTGAACTTCGCCCTGTCGAGCTTCAAGGGCGGCAATTCGCCGTTCACCGCGGCATCGAGCTGGCCGGCGGTGGCCCGGCGTTTGTCGGACAGCACCGCAGCCCGCGCCTCATAGGCGAGACGGGAGGCGCGATCGGCCTGTTCCAGGGCCTGGAGCTGCCCCTCCCCTTCGTCCAGGGCCGCCAGATCCGCCGTGTAGCGCTCGGCCAGTGCCGGCAGGTCCTCCACGGAGACATCGTATTTGCGGCTTGCCGCACGCAAGGCGAACAGGCGCTCTTCCAGGCGCTCCAGTTCGGCCGGATCGAAATCGGCCTCGTCCAAGGCCGTCTGCAGCGCGATACGGGCTTCTTCCAGGGCGTTGAGTGCCTGGTCCAGCGCGGCGATGGCCGGCTCGACCAGCCGAGGCGCCTGGGCTCCCCGCCGCTCGAGACGCCGAATGATGGCCGCCAGAGATGGCGTGGGAGAGCCGTTGCCGCCGACCCCCTCATAAGCCTCCTTGAGATCGACGGCGATCTTCTCGGCCTGCATCATATGGGTGCGCCGCTCGGCCAGGGCTTCTTCCTCGCCGGGCTGGACATCGAGCTTGCCGAGTTCGTCGACGGAATGGCGCAGCCAGTCGCCCTCGGCCCGCGCCTTTTCCAGCCGCGCTCGGTGCTGTGCAAGAGACTGCGTCGCCTTGCGCCAGGCCGCGTGCTTGCCGGCCACATCGGCTGCCAGATCCTCAAGCCCTCCGAAGGCATCGAGAAGCGCGCGGTGGGAAGCCGGATCGGTCAGGGCACGATCGTCATGCTGGCCATGGATCTCGACCAGGGCAGATCCCGTGGCGCGCAGCACCTGCACGCTCACCGGCTGGTCGTTGATGAAGGCTCGGGTTCGGCCGTCCGCCATCTGCACACGCCGCAGGATCAGGTCGCCATCATCGGATATGTCGTTCGCCTTCAGCACGGCACGGGCGGCATGATCGGCCGGGACGTCGAAGACGGCACTGACCTGTCCCTGGCTCGCGCCATGACGTACCAGGGAACCATCGCCGCGTCCGCCCAACGCCAAGGCGAAGGCGTCGAGCAGGATCGACTTACCGGCGCCGGTCTCGCCGGTCAGAACGGACAGGCCGGCGACGAATTCGAGGTCGAGCCGGTCGATCAGGACGATATCGCGGATGGCCAGTTGAACGAGCATGACAGTTCTATACCGGGCTTGCGCCTGCGCTGCATGACAAAACATCGGGCTACGCACAAACAAAGGGCCGATCTTGCGACCGGCCCCCTGGAAATTCGATGGTCTGCGCCGCGCCTCAGAGCGTAATCGCGTTGCGGAACGTCCGGCTCAGCCAGGAATCGGTATCCTCGCGCGGCTCCAGGCCATGCGACTTCACCAACGTATAGGCATCCTTGTACCATTGGCTGTTGGGGTAGTTGTGGCCGAGAATGGCGGCAGCCGTCTGCGCCTCGCTGGAAAGGCCGAGCGCCATGTAGCATTCCGTCAAACGGCTCAGCGCCTCTTCGATCTGGCGGGTCTGGGCATAGTCCTTCACCACGGCCTTATAGCGATTGACCGCCGCGGCATAATTCTGCTGCTTCTGATAGAAGCGGCCGATTTCCATTTCCTTGCCGGCGAGCTGGTCGCGCACAACCTGGATCTTGAACTTGGAATCGCTGACATATTCCGACTTGGGATAGTCGGTGACGACTTTCTCGAAGCCGGCAAGCGCCTGGCTGGCGCGATCCTGGTCGCGGGTGATGTCAGGAATCTGCTTATACTGGGAGTTGGCCCAGATATAAGTCATATAGGCTGCGTCCTTGTCGGTCGGCCACAAGGTCACGTAGCGGCGCGACGAGGTGATGGCATCGTCGTAATTGCCGGAGGTGTAATTGGAATAGGCCATCATCAGGATGGCTTTCTTCTGCCACTCCGTCTGCGGATATTGCTTGTCGAGCGCTTCGAAACGCTTGGACGCCTTGGAATAGTCGCCGCCCTTCATGGCGACGAGACCCTGATTGTAGAGAAGATCCGGCGGATCGGTCGCTTGGGTCTGATAGCCCGGATCGTCATCCCAGAAACCGCAGGCGGCCAGCGGCGAGGCCATCAGCGCAATGGCGACGGCACGGACCGCGAGCCGCGTCGCGACGGCGCGGGAAGACGAGAGGGAACGCAGCGGCATCACTCAGACCTCTACTTCGACTAGTACCGGCATTGTCGCGCGCTTCCGGCGGATGAAACCATCCATCAGCTTCGCACCACAACGTTAAGACTTCGTGGTTCGACATTCACGACCGACACCCGCCCGTCCGGATGGATAGGTGTTACGCCGGCAGCAATGCAGGGGCCCTTGTAGCCGATTGTCCGGCCAAGCGCCACCGCCTCTACAAAATTGTACAATGCTTTGCGGCGGCGCTGTCAAGCGAGGCAAAAGCCTTCGCACTCAATTGGTATCAGGCGCGAAGGCCGCTGCGGCCAAGCCGCTGGAGAGCTCGGCATGGCCGCTCTCGCGACGTACCGGTGCATCGACCATGGTCCAGGCGCTGTCATCGGCGAACAGGGCCTGAAGCGTCATGTAATTGACGCGATGTCCGCCGCAATAAGAGCGGAACTGACCGATCAGCGGCGCACCGGCGAGAGCCAGGTCACCCACCGCATCGAGCATCTTGTGACGCACGAATTCGTCGGCGTAGCGGAGGCCTTCCGGATTGAGGATGCGGTCCTCGCTCAGGGCAACCGAGTTCTCCAGGGACGAGCCGAGTGCCAGTCCCCGTTCCCACAGCTGTTCGACATCCTTGACGAAACCGAAGGTACGGGCGCGCGACAATTCACGACGGAAGTTGTCGGGCGTCAGGTCGAGCACGCGGCGCTGCCGGCCGATCAGGGGCGAGTCGAAATCGATCTCGACATCCATGCGGAAACCGGTGTTGCCGGCCTTGTCCCAGGGCGTCAGCTCGGCCCACGCCCGGCCCATCTCGACGCGGACCGGCTTGAGCACCTTGATCTGCCGGCGGCGTGCCCGCAGCGTGGCGATACCGACCTGGTCGATCGCCGCAATATAGGGAGCGGACGACCCATCCATGACCGGGATTTCCGGCCCGTCGACCTCGACCGTCACATTGTCGATGCCAAGACCGCGCAAGGCAGCCATCAGATGCTCGATGGTAGCAACCGAGGCGCGCGTGGCATCGCCGACGACCGTGCACAGGCGCGTATCGATGACATTGTGATAATGAGCAAGGATCTCCCGCTCGCGCCCGTTCTCGAGATGCGTGCGCAGGAAGATGATGCCGCTGTCGGCCTCGCTCGGATGCAAGGTGATGGAGACAGGCTTGCCAGAATGGACACCGATCCCTTCGAGGGATACCCGGTCATTCAAAGTCGTCTGGAAACCAGATTTCATGTGCGTATTCCACAAGCCGTCCGCCAGGGTGGCGGTACCCAACCGAAACTAGACCGGCCTGCTTTCTGTTTGACCCTTTGGTCCTATCATTCTCTGTCACGAGGACAGGGACTCGGACCTTTCTTCGAAAATACGTAAAGCAAAAACCAAAGGTTTAGCCAAATCACGCTTTCTTACGGTCTGTAACACAAGCTCGCCAAGTTCCGGCCAGTGAGCCTAGTTTTAAAATCCTTAATCATTTCAAAAAATTACGGCCCGGGTGCACTACCCGGGCCGTCATTGATCCGTGCTATGGTTACGATTTCGTCACAAGGCCGAAATCGGCCTCAATTCGAGTGACGGCGCAGGAAGGCCGGAATTTCGAGCTGGTCGTCCTCGATCGAACGGGACGGCTGCGGGGCCGGACGCGGGGCCGGCGGACGACGCTGGGCTTCCGGCGGACGCTGCGGAGCCGGACGCGGCTCCGGCTGGCGGGCGACCGGCGCCGGCTCGTGCTCGGCCTCTTCGGCCTCGGGCCGGCCAAGGCCGACCGCAGCCAGGCGCTGGAGCAGCGTCATACGCTTCTTATCGCCGGCCTGGGGCGCATCCGGGCCACGCTGAGCGGCGATCTGGGCCTGAGCCGGCATCGGCAGGTCCTCGATGCGCGGCATGCGCGGCGGGCGAACGACGGCCCTTTCCGGTGCCGGCGGCACGAAATGCTCGGGCTCGGGATGATGCTCGGGCGCGCGCGGCGCTTCTTCGACCACCGGCTCGCGGAACAGGGTCGGCTTGGGGGCCAGCGGGCGCAGCGTCACGTCGTTGGCGGCAGCCACCGGCTCCACGGGAGCTGCAGGCACGGGCTGGGCGATTTCCTGCTGGATCGGGGCGGGCTCGACCGCCACCGGGGCGGCCGGCGCGACATTGCGCGGTGCGGCGACACGGGCGGCCTGAGCCGCCTGTGCCGCAGCCTGGTCACGCACGCGCTGGGTCATTTCCGCCAGGCGAATGTCATCCTTGGAGGGCGAAGCCTGAGGCAGGATGGCCGAGTCAATGCCGGTGGCGACCACCGACACGCGCATCGTGCCTTCCAGCGACGGATCCTGGGTCGCGCCCAGAATGATGTTGGCTTCCGGATCAACCTCTTCACGAATACGGGTCGCCGCCTCGTCGAGCTCGTAGAGCATCATGTCGGGGCCGCCGGTGATCGAGATCAGGAGGCCGCGGGCGCCCTTCATCGAGACGTCGTCGAGCAGCGGGTTGGCGATCGCCGCTTCGGCGGCCAGGATGGCGCGACGTTCACCCGACGCCTCGCCTGTGCCCATCATCGCCTTGCCCATCTCGCGCATCACGGCGCGCACGTCGGCGAAGTCGAGATTGATCAGGCCGGGCTTGACCATGAGGTCGGTGATCGAGGCGACACCGGAATAGAGCACCTGGTCGGCCATGGCGAAGGCGTCGGCGAAGGTGGTCTTGTCGTTGGCGACCCGGAACAGATTCTGGTTCGGGATGACGATCAGCGTGTCGACGCTCTTCTGCAGCTCGGCAATGCCGGACTCGGCCAGGCGCATGCGGCGCAGGCCTTCGAAATGGAAAGGCTTGGTGACGACGCCGACGGTGAGGATGCCGACCTCGCGGGCGACGCGGGCGATCACCGGGGCAGCGCCGGTACCCGTACCGCCACCCATGCCGGCCGTGACGAACACCATGTGGACGCCGTTGAGGTGATCCCGGATCTCGTCGATCACTTCCTCGGCGGCGGCACGGCCGACCTCAGGCTGCGAACCGGCGCCAAGTCCCTCGGTAACCTGGATGCCCATCTGCACGATGCGATCGGCCTTCGAAAGGGTCAGGGCCTGCGCGTCCGTATTGGCGACGACGAAGTCGACGCCCTCCAATCCGGCTTCGATCATGTTGTTGACGGCGTTACCGCCAGCCCCACCAACGCCGAACACGGTGATACGCGGCTTCAACTCCCGGATATCCGGCATTTTGAGGTTGATCGTCATGGTTCGCCTCTTTTGCAAGACGCGTCGCCGCGCCCCTTAAATTGACCTTCATCAAGGCCTTACGACCCCTTCCTGCCCTTTGAATCAGAAAGTTACTGATTTGCGAAGCAGGCATTTGTGTAATCCGGCTAAATTTGACCGGAAAAATTAGTCAAAATGGCCTTGAAAAACCGGCCATTCTTCGCGTCTCAACGTTACCTTTGCGATTCGAAACTCGATTTCCCTTTTGCAAATCGAAGTTTAGAAACTGTGTTTCAACCAACGTCCGACCCGACCGAAATAACCGTCTGTTCCGGTGGCTTGCGCCCGCGTCCGGACCTGCGGCTCGAAGTGCTCCACGCCCGCAATCTGCGGATAGACCAGGAGGCCGGCTGCCGTGGCGAAAGGCGGTCCCTTGGCCGCTTCGGGCATGCCGGCAATACCGAGCGGACGCCCGATGCGGACCTGCCGATCCAAGATCTTGCGGGCCAGCTCCACCGTGCCCGTCAGTTGGCAGGCGCCGCCGGTCAGCACGACGCGGCGGCCCGCCTCGGCCCAGGCGCCCGAACCCCGCAGGCGGTCGCGCACCATTTCGAGGATCTCCTCGATGCGCGGCCGGATGATGCGGACCAGGCGCGAACGCGGCACGTGATGAATGCCGTCGCCCTGGTCATCCCCGACGGGGGGGACGGCGATGGTCTCGCGGTCGTCCGAGGGGCTGGCGATGGTAGCGCCGTAGAGAACCTTGAGGCGCTCGGCCTCCGACAGCTTGGTCGACAGGCCCCGCGCCACGTCGGTCGTGACATGCGCCCCGCCCACCGGCAGGCTGTCGGCGTGCACGAAGGCGCGGTTGGCGAAGACGGCGACCGAGGTAGTGCCGGCGCCCATGTCGATCAGGGTTACCCCCATCTCCGTCTCGTCGTCGACGAGAGCCGACAGGCCAGCGGCGTAGGGCGTCGCGACCATCGCCTCGACGTGAAGATGGCAGCGCTCGATGGCGAGCATCAAATTCTTGGCCGGCGTGGATTCGGCCGTCACCACATGCATGTCGACGCCGAGTTGACGTCCCAGCATGCCCCTGGGATCGGAGATCCCGCCGACGCCGTCGAGCATATGGCCGATCGGCAGCGAGTGCAGCACGGCGCGCCCGTCCCGTACGGAATGGCTGGCGCCGGCATCCAGAACGCGGTGAATGTCGAGATCGCAGACCTGATGGCCGCCGACCTCTACCGTGGCCGAATAGTGCTCGCTCGCCAACCGCCCGCAGGAAATGTTGACGATCACAGAATCCACCCGCACCCCGGCCATGCGCTCAGCGGCATCGACCGCATGGCGGATCGCCTGCTCGGCGGCCTCCATATCGACGACGGCGCCGGACTTCAGCCCGCGCGAGCGTTGATGGCCGATGCCCAGGATCTGGGCCTGGTGGCTGCGGCCCGGCAGGAGGTCGGCTCCTTCGAGCGGACGCAGCCGCGCGATGAGGCAGACGATCTTGTTGGTGCCGACGTCGAGCACCGACATCACCGTGGTGCGGCGCGGCGCCAGCGGCTTGAGCTTAGGGGTCAGGCCATTCTCGAAGGGGCTCATGCTTTGCCCCCCTTTGCCTTCTTCTTGGACAGCGCGTCGGCCCGGGCAGCCGCGGCCTGCTCACTCAAACGAAAGGTAGCGCGATCGGGCATACGCATGTCGACTGCCAGAATATCCTTTTCCAAAACCTTGGCCTTCCGCTCGAGGCCAGCCAGACTCTTCAGGGCCTGATCCGGGTTATCCTCGGGAAGGCGAACGACCACGCCATTATCGAGCGTGAGATTCCAGCGGCGCTGGGAGACGAGCGTGGCCCCCTTGACCCGGCCGCTCAGTTCGGGCGTGGCGGCGACCGCCGCGACGATTTCGCTGGCCCGCTTGTCGGCTCCCTCGCCCACCACCAGCGGCAGATCGGCAAAGCGAGCCTCGACATGGTCCTCCAGGACCACGCCGTCTTCGGCAATCACCTTGACCGAGCCGTCGCGCTGCCACAGGGCATAGGGGGCACGCTCCTCGATGGTGACCGAGAGCGTCGAAGGAAACAGCTTGCGAACCTGGGCCGATTTCACCAGCGGCAGCTTCTCGAGCCCCTCCCGGGCCGCCTCGGCATCGAGAAACAACAGGGAGGAGGTATTGGTGACCCCGGCTGCGGCGAAGATCTTCTGATCGGTCAGTTCGCGCTGGCCGGTGACGGCGACGGTCTCGACCCGGAAACCGAACAGGTTGGCCGCCATGTCGAGCGGCGCGCCATATTGAACCTTCATCTGCGGCCAGACCGGTCCGGTCTGGGCGCCATAGACGATGGTTCCCACCAGAAATCCGGCCGACAGCATGAGCCCCAGTCCGCGCGGGGGCTTTGCCAGCAGACGCTGCAGCCGCGACGAGCGCTGATCCACGAACGTCCTGGTCGTGAATCCGGCTTGGCGCAGGGAGGACAGATTGAACAAACGCAGCATATGCTCGAAGCCAACGCTCTTGAGGAACCACCCGTTAGGACGGTCTTTTGAAGGGCGATCTCAGGAGCTGACCACCCCCCTCAAGCGGGAAATGCTTCATGCCCCATTAAGGTTAGCTTTCGGACAAATCAGTAAACAATCGGTTAGCGGCGCTTCAGCTTTGCCGCTTTAGGCCCTGGCATGGCTGATAAATCGACACCCCATCCGGCCTGGCATGCCGCAAGGTCAAGCCGCCAGCCCCACGCGCTTGATTTCCCATTCGAGTTCGATGCCCGAATGTTTCAGCACGCGCTCGCGAACGGTCTCGCCCAGCGCCTCGATGTCGGCGGAAGAGGCCGTGCCGAGATTGACCAGGAAATTGGTATGCATCGGCGAGACCTGGGCGCCGCCGACGGTCAAGCCGCGGCAACCGGCTTCGTCGACCAGCTTCCAGGCGGAATGGCCGGGCGGGTTCTTGAAGGTCGAGCCGCCGGTGCGGGTATTGACCGGCTGGGACGAGGAGCGGGCCTCGGTGATCTTCTGCATCTCCGCCATGATCGCCTCGCGATCGCCCGGCTCACCGCGGAACGTCGCCTGGGTGAATACGACATCGGCCGGTACGCTGCAGCGCCGATAGCTGAAGCCCATGGCGGCAGCATCGTAGACGGCGATGGAGCCATCCCGGCGGATGGCGCGCGCCGAGACGAAGACATCCTTGGTCTCGCCGCCATAGGCGCCGCCATTCATGCGCAGTGCCCCGCCGATCGCGCCGGGAATGCCGCGCAGGAAGGACAGGCCCCGGATGCCTGCTTCCGCCGCCGCGCGAGCCACCTTGACATCCGGCGCTCCTGCGCCGGCCGTAATGGTCAGGCCATCGAGGGCAATGCCGCCAAAGCCCCGGCCGAGACGGATGACCACGCCCTCGACGCCGCCGTCACGCACCAGAAGATTGGAGCCGAGCCCCACCACCATCCAGGATATCCGCGCCGGCAGTCCGGCCATGAACAGCGCCAGATCCTCCTCGTCCACCGGCGTGAACAGCAGCTGCGCCGGGCCGCCGGTACGAAACCACGAGAGCGGCGCCATCGGTGCATTGGCTTCCAGCGTACCGCGCAATCCCGGCATCGACGGGCGCAGCGAGGGAATGAGGTCGGGAAAGGTCATGGTGTCCGATAAAGATCCAATGCGGAATATCTCGATGTTGCACACGAATGGGCAGCATTGAGATATTCCGCAAGTGTTTAAAATCCTGCAGGGTCCTCTTGATCGACCCATAGGTCGATCAAGAGGACCCTGCATTGCGGCGATCCGGGATTTGGAATGCCGGCCTTATTGCCTACATTCGCGAAGAAGCCCAGCGATTCCGCCAGGGCGTTCTACGATTTGCGGAGTTGTCGGGAAGTGCAAAGACGCGTTGAACCAAAGAGTTAGAGCGAGCATTGCCGGATCGATCCATCTCCCCGGAAGAGCGCCTGCGCATCATCGTCCGTGCGGACGAGAACCTCATGGCCTTCCTCGCCGTCGCCCGCTCCTTGCGCCTGCCGCAATGGCGGCTGGCTGCCGGCTGCGTCTATCAGACCGTGTGGAACAGTCTGAGCGGGCTCCCCGCCGGCACCGGCGTCAAGGATTACGATCTCATCTATTTCGACGCCGCCGACGTGAGCTGGGAGGCGGAGGATGCCGTGATCAGGCACGCCGCCCCCCACTTCGACGGCCGATGGCCGGTCGAGATCCGCAATCAGGCCCGGGTCCATCTGTGGTTCGAGCAGCGCTTCGGCCAGCCCTATCCGCAGCTCCGTTCGGCTGACGAGGCTTTCGGGCACTATGCCGCCATCGTGCATGCGGTCGGCATCCGGCTGGAGGACGACGACACCATCGACATCGCCGCACCCTTCGGCCTCGACGACCTCTTCGGCATGATCATCCGCCCCAATCCGGGACGCCGCGGCGACAAGGGCCTGGCCGCCAAGGCGGCACGCGCGAAGGCGATCTGGCCCGAATTGCGCCTGGTGGACCTGCAGCCATGACGGCAAGACCGGGCTACACGCAGGCTCTGCAGGCGACCGGATTGCTCGACCTTTTGCGCGCCTATGATCCGCATGTCGCCGGCACGCCCCCTCTCGGCGTCGATCTGCCCGCCAGCGATATCGACATCCTCTGTCACGCCCCCGACGCCCTCGCCTTCACCCGAACGATCTGGCAAGCCCTTGTGGGAGCTCCGGCCTTCTCCATCCATCAATGGACCGGCGGCGGGCGGCCGGTGATCGCCACTTTCACGGCGCAGGGCTGGTGCTTCGAGATCTTCGCCTCCATCCAGCCCGTGGCCGAACAGGCGGGCTGGCGCCATTTCCTGGTGGAGCGTCGCTTGCTCGCCCTGGGAGGAGAGGCTTTGCGCAGCAGCGTCGTGCAGCATCGCCAGGCAGGCCTGAAGACCGAACCCGCCTTCGCCGCGGCACTCGGCCTGAAAGGCGATCCCTATCGGGACTTGCTCGAACTTCACCGGCAAACCGATGGCGACTTGGTAGCGATCCTCGCCGCCGCTGGTTATCTGGCACACTCGGAGCAGAACTGAGAGCCGGCCTCGGAAAGACGGCCACGCGGATAGGCTATCTGGTGAAGATTGGCAGGAAACTCGGTGTGCCGATCTCCAGATCGGCATTTTTTTGGGCAAACGCAGCATTTCGGACCATGCCGATCTGGAGATCGGCACACCGAAACTTCGCCTTCTGTCACTTTCCGATGTGCTTCAAGGCCTCTCGGCGGCTCAGATTGCTGAGTTCGGGGTGTTCGACGACGTAACGAGCGACCTCCTCGGGATCGATGCGTGCATGGTGCCTGAGAGCCCAGCCGATCGCCTTGCGCAGGAAGAACTCCCTGGAGCCAATCGACGGCGCGATACAGGCGTAGAGGAGCTCGAGATCGGTCTCAGCCTTGGCGCCGAGCTGGCAGAGGATCGCGCTCCGGCGCTTCCACATATTGGCGTCGACGGACCAGGCGAGCATGGCCTGCCGCATCGCCGCGCCGTCATTGCGCAGGATCGTCAGCAGGCGATGGGCGGCGATGGCATCGACATAGTCCCACCAGGCGCCGCTGACGATCATCTCCTCATACAGCGGCAGGGCATCGATGCGCTGGAAAGTTCCGGCGGCGTGCAGGCCGGTCAGTTCGATGGCGGCATAGCGCTCCTCGCGGAAACGGGCACCACGCCAGATGGCGAGGACCTCCGCCTGCCAATGCCCGGCGCTTTCGAAGCGCAGATCGGCGAAGATCGCCTTGCAGATCTGCCTGAGCGGCACGGCGGAGACGCCCAGATAGGGCATCGCCGATTTCATATAGGCCTGCATGGCCGGAGCCCGCTTGGGATCGGCGGCGGCCGCCAGACGCGAATGGATCGTCTCGGCCAGGCTCAATATGCCCCTCCGACCGTCATCTCGTCCGGGGCTCTTCGACATTCAGACCGATTTGCCGTCCAGCGCCGCCAGTTCACCCGGCAAGGCATAGGCCCATTGCGTGATATTGCCGGCGCCGAGGCAGATCACATAGTCACCGGGCTTGGCTGCCGAGGCGACCAGGCCTGCGAGTGAACCGGGGCCATCGAGGGCGACGACATGACGGTGGCCGCGCGCCCGGATGCCGGCGACGAGGCCTTCCTTGTCGGCTCCCGGGATCGGCGCCTCGCCGGCCGCATAAACATCGGCGACCACGACCATGTCGGCATCGTTGAAGCAGGCCGAGAACTCGTTGAACAGGCTCGCCAGGCGGCTATAGCGATGCGGCTGCACCACCGCGATCACCTGGCCGGTGGTCGAGGCCCGGGCCGCCTTGAGCACGGCGGAGATCTCCACGGGATGGTGGCCGTAATCGTCGAACACGGTAACGCCGTTCCATTCCCCGGTACGCGTGAAACGCCGCTTCACGCCGCCGAAGCCTTCCAGGCCCTTGCGGATCGCCGCCGCGTCCATGCCGAGATTATGGGCAACCGCGATGGCGGCGGTCGCGTTGAGGGCGTTGTGGCCACCCGGCATGGGCAGGCCGAGATCGGGAAGCTCGACCACCGCGCCGGTCTTGCGGTCGCGAATGACGACGCGAAAACGCGAACGCCCACCCGATAGGTCGAGGTCCATCAGGCGCACGTCGGACTGCGGGTTCTCGCCATAGGTGACGACTCGGCGATCCTCGATGGTGCCGACGAGTTCCTGCACCACGGGATGATCCAGGCACATCACGGCGAAGCCGTAGAAGGGGATGTTCTCGACGAAAGCCCGGAAGGCATCCTTGATGGCGTCGAAGGTCTTGAAGTGATCGAGATGCTCGGGATCGATATTGGTGACGATGGCGACATCGGTCGGCAGCTTGAGGAAGGTGCCGTCGCTTTCGTCGGCCTCCACCACCATCCAGTCGCTCGAACCCAGGCGCGCATTGGTGCCATAGGCATTGATGATGCCGCCATTGATCACAGTGGGATCGAAACCGCCGGCGTCGAGCAGCGTGGCCACCAGTGACGTCGTGGTGGTCTTGCCATGCGTGCCGGCAATGGAGACGCAGGTCTTCAACCGCATCAGCTCGGCCAGCATTTCCGCGCGCCGCACCACCGGCAGGCGCTTCTCGCGCGCGGCGGCGAGTTCCGGATTGTCGCGCTTGATCGCAGTGGAGACGACCACCACCTCGGCATCGCCGATATTCTCGGCGGCATGGCCGATGAAGGTCTTCACGCCCTTATCCTTCAAGCGCTTGACGTTGTAATTGTCGGCAGCGTCCGAACCCTGCACCGTGTAGCCCAGATTGACCAGCACTTCGGCAATGCCGGACATGCCGATGCCGCCGATGCCGACAAAGTGGATGGGGCCAATTTCACGGGGCAGCTTCATGAGGTCTCTCGAAAAGGTGGAATTTCGGTTCGTATAGGGGCGACAGGGCCGGGAGGCAAATTTGGAGCGCGGACTTCCAGTCCTCCTGTTGGAGACGGCGCGCCTGCGAGACTGCGAAGAGCGGACAGGATGTCCGCGCTCCAAGGCCTGCCGTCACATCGCCGCCAATTTCACCACCCAGTCGGCGAGGCGATCGGCGGCGTCGGGAATACCGGCATTCCGGGCATTGGCGGCCATGGCCTGCAATCCCACCGGATCGGCGAGCAGTGCCGTGAGATCGGCCGCGAGGGTCTCTGCGGTGAAGTCCGGCTGCATCACCAGCCGTGCTCCGTCGACATTGGCGAGCGTACGGGCATTGGCGGCCTGGTCCTGGTCGAGGGCCCCAGGCAGAGGCACGAGGATCGACGGGCGGCCGATGACCGAAAGCTCGGCCACGGTGGAGGCACCGGAGCGGCTGATCACAAGATGCGCCCCTGCGATGCGGGCGGGCAGGTCGCGAAAGAAGTCCTGCACGTCCGCAGCGACGCCGAGGCCGGCATAGGTCTCCCGCACGGCAGCAAGATCCTCCTGGCGCGCCTGCTGGACGATACTGAGCCGGCGGCGCAATTGCTCGTCAAGCCGTGCGATCGCCGAAGGCACGATGGCCGACATCACCGCCGCGCCCTGGCTGCCGCCGAAGACCAGCAGATTGATGGGCCCGTCCAGGTCAGGATAAGGGATCCTGGCCGCCTCCATCACCGCCGGCCTGACAGGGTTGCCGGTGTGGACGAGCTTCGATTTCGGCACATTGTCCATCATCGCCACATCGGCAAAGCCGGTGGCAATGCGGGTGACCTTGGGCGCCAGCATGCGGTTGGCCCGGCCCATCACCGCATTGGCCTCATGGATCATGGTTGGGATCTTGCGCCAGGCCGCGGCTGTCAGCGGCGGCAGGGTCGGATAGCCGCCGAAGCCGCAGACGACGGCAGGCCTGATACGGCCGAGCATGCGCCAGGCCGCCAGCGTGCCGGAGCCGAGGCGCCAGAGGGTATTGGCCATGGCGAGCGGCGAGCGCGAACGTACGGTCTCGGACGGGATGACATGGATGTCCTCCCAGGCAAAGGTGCCGGTGTAGCGCTCCACCCGTTCGTCGGTGGCAAGATGCGGGCGGAAACCGAGCGGCACGAGGGCGCCCGCCAGCGCTTCGGCCGGAAACAGGTGACCGCCGGTACCGCCGGCGCAGAGCAGGACGACCTTGCCGCTCACGACGACAACCCGATGCCGGCGGCCGCCTGGGCCCTGCGGTCACGGAAGCTGAAGGCGCTTTCGAGCATGTCGGTGCGCGGGCGGCGGCGGGTGAGCGCCAGCACCATGCCCATGCCATAGGCGACCGAAATCAGCGAGGAGCCGCCATAGGAGATGAAGGGCAGCGTCATGCCCTTGGCGGGCATCATGTGGAGATTGACCATCAAATTGATCGAGGACTGCATTCCGAACAGAAGGGTGAGACCGGCGGTGGCGAAGCGGCAGAAGGGATCTTCGACCTTGTAAGCGTGCCAGAAGCCGCGCAGCACGATGAGGGCGAACATCGCCACGATCACCATGACGAAAAGAAGGCCGAACTCCTCGCCGGTTACCGCCATGATGAAGTCGGTATGGGAGTCCGGCAGGATCAGCTTGTAGGTGCCCTCGCCCGGCCCCTTGCCGAGCCAGCCGCCCGACAGGAAGGCATCGCGCGCCACATCGACCTGAAAGGTATCGGTACCCTCGGGCTTGAGGAAGCGGTCGATGCGCGAGGTGACGTGCGGGATGAACTGATAGGCCGCCACGATGCCCACGATGCCGACGCCGCCGAGCCCCAGCATCCAGAACCAGTGCAGCCCGGCCATGAAGAACAGCGCGCCCCAGACGATGGAGATCAGCATGGTCTGTCCGAAATCGGGCTGCAGGATGAGCAGCCCCGCCGAGCAGGCCAGCAGCAGCATGGCGAGAATGTTGGCCGGTACGTCCGGCCGCTTGACGTTTTCGGAGAACAGCCAGGCCGCCAACACCACGAAGGCAGGCTTGAGGAATTCGGAAGGCTGAATACCCGCAATCCAGCGCCTGGAGCCCTTCACCTCGGCGCCGAACAGCAGCGTCGCCACCACCAGGGCGGTGGCGAACAGGAACATCACCAGGGCCAGCCGGCGGATCGACTGCGGCGACAGGAAGGACACGCCGATCATCACCATCAGCGCCACCGGGATCATCATCGCCTGGCGGTTGACGAAGTGGAACATGTCGGAAATGCCGATGCGCTCGGCGACGGCGGGGCTCGCCGCCAGCAGGAGCACGATACCGGTCAGCATCAGGGCCAGGATCGTCATCAGCATCAGCCGATCGACGGTCCACCACCAGGCATTGAAGGCTGAACGTTCGGTACGCGAGGCCATGAACAGGGAGTCCGTCAGCTGAGGGAGGATCGCCCTAGCAGTGCTCCCGACAGGGTTTAGGAAGGGTTAAATGCAGAGGCCTTGCCGCGTTTTTGCCGGCAATCGGGCCTGAAATGCCGTCGAACGGCTCGCCCGGCACCGCCATCGACCTATGCCGTCCCCGCTTCAGGCTATTGCGGCGCCTGGGTTCCAGCCGGCCTGCGGCCGAGCCCCGCCATGACATCTTCGACGATCTCCTGCAACTCGGCCCGGCTGCAGCCGTCCCGCGCCTGGATCGAGATCCCCTGCATCACGGCCGCCAGGTGGCGGGCCAACCCCGGGAGCGCCTCGGCGTCGGCAAAGGGGCGGAGAGCCTGCACGATGTCCCTGCGAATGCCCTCGCGCCGCGCCGCCAGGCCGCGGGCGAGCGCTGCATGGTCAGGATGGCAGGCAACCATCCCGCTCGAGATCATGCAGCCACGCTCGCGATCAGGATGTGTGACGGCCCCGACCGCTGCTTCCAGCAGCAGGCGCACCGCCTGTGGCAGATCGCGCGCCTGCGCGACAGCGGCGAAATCGAGCAGGCCGACGCTCCCCTCGTAGCGGGCAAGCGCTTCCTCATAGAGCCCGGCCTTGCTGCCGAAGGCGGCGTAAAGGCTGGGGGGCGCGATCCCGATCGCCTTGGTGAGATCCCCGACCGAGACACCCTCATAACCGTGGCGCCAGAACAGCCGCATGGCCGTCTCGACCGCCTGCTCGCGATCGAAGCTCCAGGGCCGCCCGCCACGCGATTTCGAACCATGTTCCATATCGAACACTAAACAACATCTTGACAGGTGTCGTCAAGCAAGTTGAATAGTGAACGATAAACAACATCGGAGAACACAATGGATCCTTCAAGACGCCTTTTCCTGGGTGCCGCCGCCGCCCTCACCGCCTTCGCCGTCGAGTCCGGACTTGCAGGTTCAGCAGCCGGTGCGACCGGCAAGAAGCGCTCGGATGTTGGGAAGGGAGGCAAACCAGGCTCTGGACGTGAAAGCTTCTTCACCCGTTCGGCCGACGGCACGCAGCTGGCCGGCGAGGTACAGGGCGATCCGGCGGCACCCGAAATCCTGTTCATCCACGGCCTGCGCCAGAGCCGCCTGAGCTGGGACAAGCAGTTTGCCGACCCGGCCCTCGCCGGCTTCCGGCTGGTGCGGTTCGACCTGCGCGGCCACGGCGATTCCGACAAGCCCGCCTCGCCCGACGCCTATTCCGACCCCGATCGCTGGGCGGACGACGTTGCTGCGGTGATCACGGCTGCGAAGCTGCGCCATCCTATTCTGGTGGGCTGGTCGCTTGGAGGCCATGTCGCCGGCACCTATCTGCGCAAATATGGAGGCTCACGGATCGCGGGGATCAACCTCGTCGATGCGGTCACCAAGCTGTCGCCCGATCTTCTGACCCCGCTGGCGGGGACCTTCGCCAAGACGGCTATTTCACACGATCTCGGCGAACGAACCGCTGCGACAGCCGATTTTCTGGCGGCCTGTTTTCACAAACCACTCACCGATGTCGAACTGCAGCGCATGCTGGTGGTCAACGGCATGACCGAACGCGCTGTGAACGAGGGCTTCGTCAAGACATCCACGCCCGATCTCGAGCCCGTGTTCCAGGCCTATTCCGGCCCGATCCTGCTGACGCATGGCATTCACGATCGGCTGGTGCGCCTCACCATGTCCGAACGCATCAAGGCCCTGCATGCCGATAGCCGCCTGTCGGTCTATACCGATAGCGGCCACAGCCCCTTCTACGAGGAGCCGGAACGGTTCGGGCGAGAACTCGCCGCCTTCGCGACAGCGTCGACAAGGGGCTGATGCGGCGCGGAGCCGGTGCAGTCTGGCATGCAGATCCTGCCCGGTTCCCGCATAGAGCCATGCTACGCAGCGCCATCGACTCCCTGCTGGCCCGCTTCGGCCAACCGAAAGGCAGTCAGGCCTTGCCGATACCCGGCAGGGCCAGTACCGCCCTGGAGAAGGCCTTGCCCCGTTCCTCGAAATTGCGGAACTGGTCGAAGGAGGCGCAGGCCGGCGAGAGCAGCACCACGGCCTCCTCGAGGCCGGACGCCGCCGCGTCGGCAGCGGCCAGCGGCACCGCCTTTTCGATCGTCTCCGCCCGCACATAGGGTACGCGCCCCTCCAGCGTCGCGGCGAATTCCTCGCTCGCCTCGCCGATCAGATAGGCCTTGCGGATCTTGGGGAAATATTCGGCCAGGGACTCGATGCCGCCGGTCTTGGGCTTGCCGCCGGCGATCCAGTACAGGGTCGGGAAGGACGACAGGGCCTTGGCCGCGGCATCGGCATTGGTGGCCTTGGAATCGTTGACGAACAGCACGGGGCCGAGCCGCCCGACCTGCTCCATGCGATGGGCAAGGCCGGGGAAGCTGCGCATGCCGGCCTGGATCTGATAGAGTGTCAGCCCGCCCGCGCGGGCCGCCGCCAGCGCGGCGCAGGCATTCTGGGCATTGTGTGCGCCCCGCAGGGAGCCGATGCCGGCCAGGCTGGCGACCTCGACCGCCCTGCCCGCTTCAGCCGAAAACAACCGGTCGCCAACGGCGTAGACGCCCTCGCTCAACTGGCTCTCCACCGAGATGCGGACCGGCCTGCCGCCCTTGGCTTCGATCGCATCGGCGATGGCGGCACACCAGGCATCGTCGACGCCGACGACCGGCGTATCTGCGCCCTCCACCAGGCGCGCCTTCACGGCGGCATAGTGTTCCAGCGTGCCGTGGCGGTCGAGATGATCCTCGGTGACGTTGAGCAGGATGGCGACCGAGGGATCGATGCTCGGGGCCAGATCGATCTGGTAGGAGGAGCATTCGACCACATGCACCCTGTCGGGCGATGGCGGGTCCAGCGACAGGATCGCCGTGCCGATATTGCCGCCGAGCTGCACGTCGCGCCCGGCCGCCGCGAAGAGATGGGCAATCAGCGCCGTGGTCGTCGATTTGCCGTTCGTGCCGGTGATGGCGATGAAAGGCGAGCCCGGCGCCCTCAGGCGGCGCTCGCGCACGAAGAGTTCGATATCGCCGATCACCTCCACGCCATGCGCAGAGGCGAGCTTGACCGACCAATGCGGCTTAGGGTGGGTCAGCGGCACGCCGGGCGACAGGACCAGCGCCGCGACATCGGACCAGTCGATCTCATTGAGGTCGCGGACGTCCAGTCCCTTGTCGGCAGCCGCCTTGCGGCCGGCCTCGCCATCGTCCCAGACGATGGGCTTGGCGCCGCCGGCCGCAAGCGCCTCAGCCGTCACCAGGCCCGAACCGCCCAGGCCGAACACGGCGACAGCGCGGCCGCCGAAGGAAGTGATCGGGATCATGACGATCTTGCGTCCTTATCTGAGCTTGAGCGTGGCAAGGCCGAGCAGGGCCAGCACCACCGCGATGATCCAGAAGCGGATCACCACCTGCGGCTCCTTCCAGCCCAGTTGCTCGAAATGGTGATGGATCGGCGCCATCTTGAACACCCGCTTGCCGGTATAGCGGAACGACAGCACCTGGATGATCACCGACAGGGTCTCGGCCACGAACAGGCCGCCGACGACGAGCAGCACGATCTCATGCTTGGTGGCCACCGCGATCGAGCCGAGCATGCCGCCGAGGGCGAGCGAACCGGTGTCGCCCATGAAGATCTGGGCCGGCGGCGCGTTGAACCAGAGGAAACCGAGCCCCGCCCCGATCATCGCGCCGCAGATCACCGCGAGTTCACCAGTGCCGGGCACGAAATGGAGCTGCAGGTAATTGGCGAAATTGGCGTTGCCGACGAGATAGGCGATGACGCCGAAGGTACCGGCGGCCACCATCACCGGCACGATGGCAAGCCCGTCCAACCCGTCCGTCAGGTTCACGGCATTGCCGAAGCCCACGATGATGAAGGCACCGAAGATCACGAAGAAATAGGAGAGGTTGATCAGGAGTTCCTTGAAAAAGGGAAAGGCGAGTGACGTCGCCTGTGCGATCGGCGGTCCGCTGCCCCACAGGAAGCCGAGAAAGCGCGCCCCGCCGGCCTGGGCCATCAGGATCACCGCGACGCCGGCGATCAGGAATTCCAGCGACAGGCGCGCCCGGCCCGAAAAGCCCTTGTGGCTCTGCTTGGTGACCTTGAGATAATCGTCATAGAAGCCGATGGCGCCGAAGCCGAGCGTCACCAGCAGCACGGCCCAGACATAGACGTTGGCCAGATTCCCCCACAGCAGCGTCGATACGCCCAAACCCGACAGGATCATCAGCCCGCCCATGGTCGGCGTGCCGCGCTTGGACAGATGCGATTGCGGGCCGTCGTCACGGATCGGCTGGCCCTTGCCCTGCTTCACCCTGAGCCAGGAGATCGTCCACGGCCCGAAGAAGAACACGAACAACAGCGCCGTGAAGATCGCCCCGCCGGTCCGGAAAGTAATGTAGCGGAACAGGTTGAGGAGCTCGAAATGTTCGCTGAAGCGGCTCAGCAAATAGAACATGGAAATCCTTTCAACCTCAGAGCATTTTTCTTGAAAAAATGCGTCGAAATAAAGTGTGATGCCAGCCTGCGAGAAGTCCGGCCGATCGAAGACGCATCTTGCTGAGACCGGTGATGAGCCCCCATCACCCGGCCCTCGCTGCGATCGCCTCGCGGGCGACATCGTGATCGGAGAAAGGCAGTACCGTCTTGCCGACGATCTGGCCCGGCTCATGTCCCTTGCCGGCGATCAGCAGCACGTCCCCTTGCTCCAGCTCCGCGACGGCCGTCTCGATCGCGAGGCGCCGGTCGCCGATCTCGATCGCGCCGGGCGCCGCCGCCATGATGGCGGCGCGAATCGCGGCGGGATCCTCGCTGCGGGGATTGTCGTCGGTGACGATGACCTTGTCGGCCAGCCTGGTGGCGATCTCGCCCATGATCGGACGCTTGCCGGCATCACGATCGCCGCCGCAGCCGAAAATCACCACCAGCTTGCCTTGCGCAAAGGGACGCAGAGCCTCCAGCGCCTTTTCGAGCGCATCGGGCTTATGGGCATAGTCGACGAGCACCGGGGCTCCCTCGACGGTGCCGACGAGGTCGAGACGCCCCTTGGCGCCCTGGAGGCTCTCGAGGGCAGCGAAGACGGCGTCCGGCTCGCCGCCGGTGCTCAGGCATAGGCCTGCGGCGACCATGGCGTTCTCCACCTGGAAGCGCCCGGCGAGCGGCAGCCTGACCCGGTAGGTCCGGCTCTGATAGTCGAGTTCCAGGTGCTGGATGAAGCCGTCGATATGGACCGATTTCAGGCGCATACCCTCGCCCGCCTCGCCGACGCTGAGGATGCGCAGGCCCTTCTGGCGGGCCGCAGCCAGCACCGCGCCGGCCTCGGCGTGGTCGGCCGCCACGACGGCCCCGGCGCCACCGGGCAGGAGATCGCGGAACAGGCGCAGCTTGGCCTCGAGATAGGCCTCGAAGCTCGCATGATAATCGAGATGATCGCGCGACAGATTGGTGAAGCCGCCGGCGGCCAGGCGCACCCCGTCGAGCCGGAACTGGTCGAGGCCGTGCGAGGAGGCCTCCATGGCGAGATGGGTGATGCCCCTGCCCGCAAGTTCGTCGATCAGGCGGTGCAGCTCGACCGGGTCCGGCGTGGTGAGGGACCCGTAGGTCTCGCCCCAGGGGGCCACGACGCCGACGGTGCCGATGGAGGCCGATTGATGGCCGAGTCTTGCCCAGATCTGTCGCACGAAGGCGGCGACCGACGTCTTGCCGCTGGTGCCGGTGACGGCGATGATGGTCGCGGGCTGGCGGTCATAGAACGCCGCCGCGATCTCGCTCAGCGCCTTGCGCGCATTGGCGACCCGGATCAGCACGACAGGCGCGGGCACGTCGAGCGGGGCCTCGGAGACGATCGCCGCTGCGCCTGCGGCGATGGCCTGCGGTACATAGGCGGCACCGTCGCTCTTGGTACCTGGAATGGCGACGAAGACGAAGCCGGGCTTCACCACGCGGGAATCGGCGGTGACGCCGCTTATTTCCCGCGCGAGTACGTCAGGTGAGAGAGACCCTTCGGAAACGAGGTCGGCAAGGCGCTTTGTCATGACGTCCAAATTCCTGGCGATCGTTTCTCAAGGTGGGTGGGGACGGCGGCTTGTATAGGAAGGCCGCAAGGAGCGGCAATGGAATTTCGATGGCCGATCCATGCACCATGCGGGCGGCGCCTATGACCTCAGCGCGCAGCCAGCCAGGCCATGCTCTGGTTCAACTGGTCCTTGGGCGCGTAGAGCGGCGGTACCGGATTGGGAACCTCCATGAAGCGGGGTTTGACGCCGAGCAGCGGGCCGACACGCTCCAGGATCTTGCCGGTGGTGACGCCGGCATTCCAGGCGGCCGTCGAGTAGCCATAGGTCTCGGGCAGGCCCTTGGGCTCGTCGTAGAGAACGGTGATCAGATATTTCGGCTTGTCGAAGGGGAATACCGCCATGAAGGTGGTGAAATTCAGGTTCTTGTTGTAGCGCCCGCCGATCAGCTTCTCGGCCGTGCCGGTCTTGCCGCCGACCTGATAGCCGAAAATGTCGACCTTCTTGGCCGAACCATTGGTAGCGTTGAGGCGCATGATGTAGCGCATCACGTCGGAGGTATGAGGCTTGAGCACCGGCTTGGACAAGGCCAGAGCCTCGTCCTCGTTGCGCTTGATGAAGGTCGGCTTCATCAGGTGGCCGCCATTCATCATCGCGCCGACCGCCATGATCGCCTGCAAGGGCGCAACGGTGATGCCCTGGCCGAAAGCGATGGTGGCGGAGTTGAGCATACCCCAACGCCGCGGCAGAATCGGCGCGGCGTTTTCGGGCAGTTCCGTCACCAGGCGGTCGAGCTGTCCCATCTGGCGCAGGAAGGCTTGATGGGCGGGCACGCCCAGGCCCAGAGCCATGCGGATGACGCCGATATTGGACGAATAGGTGAACACTTCCGGCAGGCTCAGCATGCGGCGCTGAGGGTGATAGTCACGGATGGTCCAGCGTCCGATGGTGACGCTGCCGGCCCGGGCATCCAGCATGGAATTGGTGGTGAAGCGGCCCGATTCAATCGCCATGGCCAGGGTCAGCGCCTTGAACGTCGAGCCCATTTCATAGGTGCCGACATTGATGCGGTTGATCCGGTTGGGATCGAGGGCATCGGCCGGGTTGTTGGGATCGAAATCGGGCAACGACACCAGCGAGATCATCTCGCCTGTGGTCACGTCCATGATGACGCCGCCCGCGGCCTTGGCCTTGAAATGCTCCATGCCGGCGATGAGCTCGTCGCGCACCACGGCCTGGGCCCTGAGATCGATCGAGGTCTGCACCGGCTTCATCGCGTCGGAGGTCGAGGCATAGCCGAGCGCCTGCAGTTCGGAGAGGCCGCGCTTGTTGTCGATATATTTCTCGAGGCCTGCAATGCCCTGATTGTCGATGTTCACCGCGCCCAGAACATGGCTCACCGTCGGCCCGTTGGGATAGATGCGCTTGTTCTCGTTGATGAAGCCGATGCCGGGCAGGCCGAGCGCATAGATGCGGTTGCGCTGCTCGGGTGTGATCTCGCGCTTGAGCCAGATGAAGCCCTTGCCGGAGGCGAGCTTGGCCCTGAGATCGCGCGCATCGAGTTCGGGCATCTGGGCGGTGAGCAGCTCGGTCGCCTCGTCGACATCGATGATCTTCTTCGGCTCGGCATAGAGCGAGGGCACCTGCACGTCGGTTGCCAGGATACGCCCGTTGCGGTCGAGGATATCGGGGCGAGCCGCGGCCAATTGATCGGCCGCCGAGCGGCGCGCATCATATTGCTGGTCGGGAGCGGTACCGAACTGGGTGAGCCGCGCCATGATCGCCATGTAGATGCAGACGAACCCCACCACGATCAGCACGATGCGCCCGGCGCTTTTCTCGAGCTTGGACAAGCGCCGACGCGGCGCCTTGGCGGGGCCGGCGGTATCCGGGTTCGCAGGCGCCGGCGTGCTGACCTTGTTGTCCACGGTGGTCCCGTCGCTCATGGTCCCCTCACTCATGGGGTCGATCCTGTCACTTGCGGCGCTCCGGCCAAGCCGAGTCCTTCGAGTTTTTCAGCAATCAGATCGCCTTCGCGTGCCTTCTCGGGCAGATCGGCGGCATCGACGGATTGCACGACCTTCATCGGCACGAGGTCGAGATGGCGCTTGGCCAAGGCGCCGATACGGTCGGGCTGGCTCATATAAGCCCATTCGGCCTTGAGCGATTCGATGGCCCGGCGCTCGGTCTCGATGGCGCGGCGGAGCTTGGCCACCTTCTCGGCCTGCAAGGTCGATTCATATTTGATCGAATAGACCCCGATCGCGGACGCCACCAGCAGGCCGACCAATATGAGATTGAGAATGCGGGTCAACGGCCTCTCCCGGATTGAAGATTCACCTCAGGCAATCCGAGGAAACTGGTGCCGGTGTCACGAGCAGGAGCCTCGCTGCGAATGGCGAAGCGCAGCTTGGCGGAACGGGCGCGGGGATTGAGCTCGGCTTCCGCCTCGCTCGCCGCCAGCGCTCCACGATGGGTTTGCACGAAGGTCGGGGGCGGAACCGCTGCCGCCGGCAGATGGCGCGAACCGCCGGCCTGGCTGCGGGTGCGGTCGGCGAAGAAGGTCTTGACGATGCGATCCTCGAGCGAATGGAAGGTCACCACCACCAGGCGCCCGCCGGGCTTGAGCGCCCGCTCGGCAGCCAGCAGGGCCTGGCCGAGTTCGTCGAGCTCGCCATTGACCGCGATACGCAGGGCCTGGAAAGCGCGCGTCGCCGGATGGATGTCACCGGGCCTGGAACGGATCACCCGGCCGCACAGATCGGCCAGCTGCATGGTGGTGAGGAAAGGCTCCTTCTGCCGGTCGGTGACGATGGCGCGGGCCAGCGCGTGGGCGCGGCGCTCCTCGCCAAGCACCTGGAAGATGCGGGCCAGCGCCTCTTCCGGCAGTTCCGCCACGAGATCGGCCGCACTCGGCCCGGCATGCGCCCCCTCCCGCGACATGCGCATGTCGAGCGGCCCGTCCCTGCGAAAGGAAAAGCCGCGCTCGGCCTCGTCGAGCTGCATCGAGGACACCCCGATATCCAGCACCACGCCGTCGACACCGCCTTCGCCCAGCATGGGGGCGAGCTTGTCGAGATGGGAGAAGCGGTCCTCGACCAGGGTGAGACGTCCCTGCATCTGCGATACCAGGGCCATGCCGTCGGTGATGGCGTTGCGGTCGCGGTCGACGGCGAGCACCTGCACACCGGGTGCGGCCGCCAGAATAGCGCGGGTATAGCCCCCCGCCCCGAACGTACCGTCGATGAAGCGCTCGTCTGCCTTGGGCTCGAGCGCCTTCAGCACCTCGGCGAGCATCACCGGCACATGCCGGGCGGCATCGTTGGCGGTTGCGGAGGAAGCGGACATCGAACTCTCAAAGGCAGGAATTGCAGGCGGAACCGGCCCGCAAATCGGGCAGATTTCTCCAATCCCATTAACGCCCATGAAAGGTTAATGAAGGGTTCGTAGGCCTTGGTCCATCCCTCGAAAATTCCGTAACGTCACCACCACCGCCGGGATGTCGAGATCCTGCCATCGCTCCCTGCCTCTTTCGCACTGCCACAAAGCTAGGCACTATCGCCGCCGTACCGTTTCGACGGTGTGGAGATTCGTAGCCGATGCCCCGACCCGCCAGAGCGCTCTGTTGCGCTGCAGCCTTGACCCTCGCCATGGCCCTGACAGATGCCTCGGCCGAGGAAAGTCTCGCCAATCTCGATGCCGGCGGGCTGATCATCGAGCCGACCGACCAGCTTGAATTGAAGGCGGAAGACATCTTCCTTTCGGCCAGACAGGTCCGGGCCGCCTATCGCGTCCTCAACAAGGCCAGCCAGGACCTGACGCTCACCATCGCCTTCCCCCTGCCCGAGGTGACCGGCGAAGCGGATCTCGATGTGGCCATTCCCAATCCGGCCTCGCCGAACTTCCTCGATGTCCAGGCCAGGGCCGCCGGCAAACCGGTCGAGGCGAGCGTGGAACAGCATGCCTTCTTCGCGCCGGACGGCGCCCAGGAGAGCGAAATCACCGATCTGCTCAAGGGCCTGAACATACCGTTGATGCCGGCCAGCGCCGCGACCGCCGAAGCTCTCAAACGCCTGAGCGACCAGGACCGCGCCAAGCTGAGCGCGCCGGGCTACATCCAACAGGCCGGCGAAAACTGGGTCCCGCTCTGGACCCTGCGGTCCAGGATCGTCCGCCAGCAGGTTTTGGCGGCCGGCAAGGAGATCCTGCTGCAATACAGCTACACGCCGAGCGTCGGCTCGGCCGCCGGCCTCTATTTCGACCGTACCAATCTGACGGGCGAGTCCCTGGCGCAATATCAGAAGAAATATTGCGTCAATGAGGGCTTCCTGCGCGCGGCCGATGCCCTGACCAAGCGCCTCACGGCGGCCAAGCCGCAGCCGGGTGAAACCGCCAAGACGCCCAAGCCCCGGCAGACCTATTTCGGCTACGCTTTCGTCGGCGGGGGCCGTTGGTCCGCCCCTGCCGGCCGGTTCGGCCTGGTGATCGACAAGGCCTTTCCCGACAATCTGGTCTCCTTCTGTGCGGAAGGCGCCAAGAAGGTCAGCAGCACCCGCTACGAGCTCAAGCGCAACAATTATGCGCCGGACCGCAACATAGACATCCTGATTCTCGACAAGAACGCCGCGCCATAATCCTCTGGCCGCACACGTTTTTTGGCCCAGCCCCCGGTGCGGCCGTTACGCGCTCGTGGCCTCCGGTTCTTCCGCAACCAGTTCCGTCACAACCTCGAACTTGCTCAGGGTGTGGCTGCCGAAGGAACTGATCATCGGGACGTCGGCAGCATCGCGGCCGCAACCGATGAGGATTCGGCCGATCCGCCGCTGGTTGTGGCGCGGATCGAAGGTGTACCACGCCCCGCCGAGATAAGCCTGGAACCAGGCATTGAAATCCATGGCGGCTGGATCGGGGGGCACGCCGATATCGCCGAGATAGCCATTGCAGTAGCGCGCCGGAATGTTGAGGCAGCGGCACAGTGCAACCGCCAGATGTGCAAAGTCGCGGCATACGCCGACCCTCTGCTCGAAGGCCTGCAGGGCCGAACGCGTCGGACTGGCATGCTCGTACCCGAAACTCAAATGCGAATGAACGAAGTCGGTGACGGCCTGGACACGTTGCCAGCCATCCGTAACTTGTCCGAATTGCTTCCAGGCGAAATCGGACAGAAGATCGGTTTCGCAATAGCGGCTGCCATGTAGATAGGTCAGCGCTTCCTTCGGCAGGGCCATGATGGGCACAATCCTCGCCTTCTGGAGCGCCTTGTCGGGCTCCCCGCTGTCGCGGATCACGCCATCGCAGCGCAGATGCAGGAAACCGTCCTCGACATGAATGCGCCGGCACAGATTGCCGAAGCTGTCGATATAGGCCTGGGTCGGATGGTTCGACAAGGCGGAGAGGTCCTGCTCGCGCACGATGTCACCGCGACGCGATGGATGAACATCGAGAACGGTGATCAGGGTGGTCGGCTGCGAGAACTGCATCTCGATATCGAAACCGTAACGGATATGCATCTTGGCTTTCCCATGAGCGGCACTGGCCGGCATGCTCCTCCCGCTTGAGAGGTAACTGCATGCCGTGGGTCGCAGGCTAGCGCTGGAGAACCGGCAGCAACAGAAGCCGATACATCAGGACTACTAGTATGAATGCATCAGGTGGGTTAGCTTGAACGGCGCGGCGATGCCTTTTGTGACGCACCGGTGAAGCCGCGCTCGCGCGCCCATACCACCGCGGCGGCCCGGCTGTGCACGCCGGCCTTGCCATAGATGCGCGCCACGTGATTGCGCACCGTATTGCGAGTCAGATTCAGGGTCTTGACGATCTGGGTGTCGGTCAGCCCCTGGCAGAGCAAGCCGAGCACCTCCAGTTCCCGCGGGGTCAGATCGGCCAGTTCCGTGGAGGCCCCGTTCGAGGTCCCTCCCCCCCGCAAATTCGCCAGCTTCTCGATCACCGTACGGCTGAACCAGGACGTATCCTGCATCACGGCTTCGATGGCGGACATCAACTCGACTTCCGATCGCTTGCGTTCGGTAATGTCCTGCAGGACGATCAGCACGCAATTTTGGCCCTGGATGCCGACGGTTTCGGCCGAGACTAGGCAGTCGAGGGTTTCCCCATGCCGGCTGCGCAATTCGAATTCCAGGTTGCGCAAGGTGCCGTCGCTCTCGATGTCCCGTTCGAGCTGGCGCCGCGCTGCAGCCGAAGACCAGATCGGCACCTGGGCCATGGACTTGTCGATCACGTCTTCCGGCGCATAGCCCAATACCATGGCGAAGGCGTCGTTGACGTCGAGTATGCGGAAATCCTTGCGGGCCATCACGATGGTCGGCACAGGTGTCATGCGAAAGGCTCGGGCGAAGCGCTCCTCGCTCTGCCGCAGGGCCAGCTCGGCCCGCCTGCGCGGCTCCATGTCCATGAAAGTGAACAGCATGCAGGGCTCCTCGCCGATTTCGATCGGCTGCCCTGCGACGATAACCAGCTTCGCATCGCCGTTGGCCATGCGTAAATTGGCCTCGGTCTGCGGAATCGTGCGCCCCTCGCGCAGGGCGGCGATCGCACTGTCCCGGACGGCGGCATTCTCCAGCACGTCGATTTCGTAGGTCGAACGGCCGAGAACCTCCTCACGCCTGTAGCCGGTCATCTCCAGGAAGCCGTGATTGACCTTCACATAGCGCAGGTCCGCCAGCCGGCAGATGATCGCCGGCGCCGGATTGGCAGCAAATGTGCGCTCGAAGCGCTCCTCCGCCGTGAAGCGTTCGGTCAGATCCTGGATGACCAGCACATAGGATTCGGGATCGCCGGCCGCATCGGCTAGAACCAGCCCGCGGAGCTGGTGGATGCTGCGCCATCCCTCTTTTCCTTTGCCCGGCGACGCCTTGACGACCTCGACGACCACATCCTCGAACACCTCCCCGGCAAGCAGGCGGTCCAGCGGATATTGTTCAGGAGCCAGCGTGTGTTTGTTGCGGTATTTCAGCAGATAGTTTCGCCGATACTCGTCCGGCGTCCTGCCCAACTCCGCCAGCCCTCCCGCATCGTGCAGGTCGAGCGCCTTTTCATTGGCCCAGACGATCCCCTCGGCTGGGTCGATCAACAGAATGCCTTCGGCCAAGCCCGCAATGATCTGCTGGAGCTGACGCCGATCCACTTGTCGCCGCAGGATGCTCAAATCCGGAAGCTCGTTCGCCATGACCTATTCCCACTCGCCGGCGAGAGCCGCGGCACGCCTTCTCCTGCAGGCGGAACCATAGTCCGGAACTGTATGGAGCGAAAGGAGCGGCGCCCCCCTCCAGACGCCGCAAAGGACCGTTTTATTGGAGAGGACCGCGCCCGGGCGATCCCCCGTTTCCGTCATTTCTTCAGAGCGTCGCGGGCAGCATCCTTGGCGCCGCCGAACGCACTCTGGACCTTGCCCGCCAGCTTCTCCGCCTTGCCCTCGGCCTGGGTCTTGGCATCGCCCGTGACCTTGCCGACGGCCTCCTTGATGGTGCCCTTGACCTGCTTTGCAGCCCCATCGATGCGATCCTTGTCCATGTCCATCCTCCTGAATTGCCACGGCCGGCGCATTCGGGCCCGGCGAGGCGCCTCGATTGCCGCATGTCGCGCACAATATCGAAAGACATCATGGCATCAGATCGTCTGATCCATCTGCATCAGGTAACCCGGCGCCCTCGCACCGGCACGAGGCCGGGCAGCAGCCGGCCGAGAGGGGGTGGCGGTGCCTGCCATTCTGCCTTCAGGCACTGCGGGCAAAGGCTCGCCAGACCAGCAGCACGATGACAGCGCCGACGACGGCGCCGATGAAGCCCGCCTTTTCGCCGATCGTGTACCAGCCGATCTGCTGGCCGAGCCAGGTTGCCAGCGCCGCGCCGACCACGCCCAGCACCGTGGTGAGGATGAAGCCGCTGGGATTGTGCTGCCCCGGCGAGAGGAAACGCGCGATCAGGCCGACGATGAAGCCGATGAGGATGGTCCAGACAATACCCATTGTGTCACCCGGTTCGAAGTCCACGGGAAATTCGCCGGACCGCCGCAGGCGACTCGTTGCCGAATTCCGCGCGATTTCAACTGACTGCAGCACGTCCCTGAATCGGAATCATACCCGCAGTGGAAGTCACTCGGCTGCAATGTGGCGGCGTTCGGTGACAAAGACAAGAACGGCTGCCCTGCAACAGCGGTTCTCAAAATCGCACGAATTGAAGAGCGGACATCTCGGCGACCGGCTTGCATGTTGCGATGTCCGCTCTTGAAAACGTCGCGTTTGAGATCGAAAGCGGCCTGGAAGCCCACGCTCCGATCATCTTCAGGGAAGGCAAGGCTAGCTGGCCTGTAAGCCGGGTTCTGTATGGCCCGCTTGCGCGGACGTGGCGACCATTCATCTGGGGCCACCGTCACCGGTGACCTCAACGCAACCAACCCGGACGGCGGCGCGGAAATGCGCCCCGGCGCGTCCGAAGACCGCCGCGGCCGTCCCTATTCGGTCTTGCTCCGGGTGGGGCTTGCCATGCCGCTGCCGTTACCGGCCGCGCGGTGCGCTCTTACCGCACCCTTTCACCCTTACCCCGGCAAGCTCGAAGAGCCTGTCGAGGCGGTTTGCTTTCTGTGGCGCTATCCCTAAGGTCACCCCCGCCGGCCATTAACCGGCACCCTATTTCCGTGGAGCCCGGACTTTCCTCCATTCCCAGGTCGAGCCTGGCAACAGCGGCCGCCCGGCCAGCTAGCCGCGCCTGTGTGACGCCAAGCGTCGGCGGCGTCAACAAAGAAAAACCGGCGCCAACCGATGGTTGAGCGCCGGAAGTGGTGTCTTTGGGAGGAAATGGGAGAACCATTCGCCAAGGACATTAGCGCCAGTCTGATAGGAGCGCTGTGCGAAAAGTCACACCAGTGCCTGTTTGGCCAGGATGAGGCTGCGCAGGGTTTCGATGGTGGAAGCGTCGCAGACGCCGTCCACCCTGGTCTGGCGGAAATGACGCTGGAAGGCAGTCACCACCGCCTCGGTGAGCGTGTCGTAGATCCCGGTCACCTCGATGCCGTAGCCATAGAGCGAGAACATCGCCTGCAGCGCCTCGATGGGCTGGCCGGCTTCGCCGGGGGAGAAGAAACGCCCGCCCCGGATGGCGGCAGGCGGCACATGCAGGCCGACCCCTTCCTCGGCGAGGCCGGCCCAGTCGAACCGCTCGCCAGGATCGGTCTTGCGCAGAGGGGCGATGTCCGAATGCCCGAGCACGTGATCTGGCCGAATGCCGTGGCGCCGCACGATGTCGCGGCACAACGCCCTGACCGCCGTCATCTGTATGGCGGGAAAGTCCCGATAGCCCCATTCATGTCCGGGATTGACGATCTCGATGCCGATCGAACGGGAATTGATGTCGGTCATCCCTTCCCAGCTCGACTGGCCGGCATGCCAGGCCCGGCGGGACTCCGGCACCATCTGGATGATCCGCCCATCCTCGTCGACGAGATAATGGCAGGAAACCTGCGAAGCCGGATCGGAAAGCCGGGCCAGCGCCAATTCGCCATCGGGCATGCCGGTATAATGCAGGATCAGCAGGGGCGGCGACGCCGGGTCGAGGCGCTCGCCGTGATTGGGCGAGGCGACGGCATGGCTGGCGAGGGAAGTATCAAGCTGCAAGGGCGCTCTTTTCGATGCGGCGGATGGAACGGCCCAACCGTTTCGTCGGCCGCGCTCCCAAGGACAGGCTGTCGCCCGCAACCCCAGGAAGAGTGGTCTCGATGCGGGCTGGTTTACAGCCAGTTGATCCGCTTGAGAACCCATAGCGTGGCGATCGAGGTGATCGTGACGAAGGCCACGATGATCAGGAAGGCCCAGGTATCGTTGACGCCGGGAATGCCGCCGACATTCATGCCGAACAGGCCAGCCACCACGCTCGGCGGCAACAACAGCGCGGCCAATGCCGCAAGCCGGTTGGAATTGCGGGCGATACGCTCGCTGATCACCGTGGAAAGGTCGTCATGCAGGATGCTCGTCCGATCCCGGATCGCATCCAGATATTCGATGAAGCGCATCAGCTTGTCGATCACCTCGCGCATGCGCAGCTTGTCGCGCTCGTCCAGCCACGGCGCGTCGTCATGCTCCAGGCGGTTGAGCGCGTCGCGCTGCGGCGCAAGATAGCGGCGCAGCTGCACGGCACGCCGCCTGAGCATCTTCAGACGCTCACGCACTTCGCCGGCATCGCCGTGGAAGATCATGTCGTCGAGTTCGTCGACCTCCTCGTCCATGGCATCGAGCACAGGCTCGAGGTCCCGCACCAGCTTGTCGCCGATCATGGCCAACAGGTCGCCGGCATGGCTCGGCCCCTTGCCCTTGTGCAGGGCCTTGCGGATGTCACGCAGCGCAGTGACATAGTGGCCCTTGTCGCGCAGCGAGATCACGCGGTCGGCATCGACCCACAAATGCAACGGAACCAGGTCGATATCGTCGGGCTTCTCCTCGATCTCCTCCGGCGACGTCGCGCAAACGCCGCGCAGAATGATCAGCAGGCCGTCATCGACCGGTTCCACGCGGGGCCGCGTCTCTTCCTCCAGCAGTGCGTCCGCGACCAGAGGATCGAAATCCCCCCTGCCATGCACCCAGTCGGCGGCGGCGGGATGGTCACGTTCCAGATGGAGCCAGAGCACCCCGTCGCCCGGCTTCCAGGCCCGCGTCTGCGCCATGTCGAGCTGGCAGCAGCCGCCACGCCCATCGAGCAGCAGGGCAAACCGCAATCCGGGTTCAACCCCATAGCTCTCGCGGGCTGCGTTGGCTGTTTCCATGCGGCGTCACCCTTGGCCCAAGTGCGATTTCTCCGATGCGCACTTTCTTCCGAACTCTTCATTTTGGCACGTCATCCCGATCGAAAAGCCTATCGACCTTTCTGGAAAACGCCCCTGGCGGAGTTTCCCGGCAGAACCGAAAAGCACAGCCGACACAAAAGCTTGCCTGATCATGCGGACTCACATTATCCCTTCACCGCTCTGTGGCAAGATCAATCAAAAGCATGATTGCTCTCGCGGCGGCGCTGCTCTGCGGCATCCGCGCCACGCCATTCCGACGAACGAGCGACCGCCCATGCAACTGACCATCACTGAACTGACCGAGCGCTTTCCCGATTTCCGCGTTGCCGTCCTTATGGCCGAAGGACTGGTCATCACCGCAGAGCGTCCCGGCCATCTCGATACGGCCATCCTCACCTCTGAAGCCGCCTGCCGCAGCCGCCATGTGGGGATGGAGCTTTCCGCCATTCCGGGCGTCGCCGCCTGGCGTAGCGCCTATAAGGGCTTCGGCATCAAGAAGACCAGCTATCGTTCCTCGGTCGAGCGGCTGATCAAGCGCGTGCTGGCCGGCGATCGCCTGCCCGCCATCAACAATTTCGTCGACATCTACAACACCATCTCGCTGCAGCACGGCTTTTGCATCGGTGCCGACGACCTCGACAAGATCGCCCCGCCCGTCGCCTTCCGCTTCTCGCGCCCCGGCGATAGCTTTCTCGACATGGGTGCCGAGGCCGGCGAGGATCCCAATGATCCGCCCAAGGATGGCGAAGTGGTGCTCGCCGATACCAGGCATGTGCTGTGCCGCCGCTGGAACTGGCGCCAGGACATGCGCTCGGCCATCACGCCGCAGACCAAGCGGGCGCTGGTGACGGTGCAGGCCAATGGCTGGGGTGACCTGGAAGAGGCCGCCAACCATCTCGCCGGCTGGCTCACGGCCGATTGCGGCGGCCGCATCTCGATCGCCTATGCCGACAGGACCAATCCCACGGTCACGCTGGGGTGAGCGGAGCGTGCTTTGCGGGGTGCCTGCTCGTCATCTTGCCGAGGCCGCACCAATGACCTAATGTCGGAGCATGAACGCAAAGCGCACCACCTGCATGCATCCTGCCACGCACCTGCCTAGGGGCGCGGGAAGGGTATTGCCGTAAGCGCGATACGATCGACCCATGAACCCTGCGAGGCGAGCAGGGTCCATGGAAACCCGGCTCTCCCCGCAAAAAGGAGAGCGACCATGCCCCCGACCCTATCCGATCCTTCGGGCTCGCGATCCGCGTTGCCGGGACTGTCGATACGTGCCACTCGTCTCGAGGATGTCGACGCGATAACAGCGCTCGCCAATCTTCCAGGCTACAGGGCTGGCACACTTCGCCTTCCTTATCAAAAACCCGAACTGGCTCGGCGATGGCTGGAAGGCCTCGGCCCTGAGGCGTTCAATCTCGTCGCCGTGCTCGATGGCGTCATCGTGGGAAATGCCGGCCTCGAGCGCTACAACGGCCGGCGCGCCCATGCTGCAGGTCTTGGCGTGGGCGTCCACGACGACTATCGCGGCAGGGGTATCGGCACAGCCCTGCTGCGGGAAATCACCGACGCAGCCGACAATTGGCTGAGAGTCGAGCGCCTCGAACTGACGGTCTTTGCCGACAATCTACAGGCCATACGCCTTTACGAACGGTTCGGTTTCGAGAAGGAAGGAATCCTGCGCAATTACGCATTCCGGGCCGGTACGTTCGCGGATGCCCATCTGATGGCGCGGCTGCGCGGATGAGCAAGGTGCGGCGCGGCAGTTGCGTGGGGAGTGAAAAATGACCGAGGCCAATATCGTTCATACCACCGCAGCCCCGCGAACAAGGGAGAGCCTTGCCGCCGACCTGCGAATGCTGGGCATCGTGCCCGGCGAGACCTTACTCGTGCACAGTTCCCTGAAGGCGCTCGGCTGGGTCAATGGCGCCGAGACGGCGGTGATCCAGGCCCTTTACGACGTCATCACGCCAGAAGGAACGCTCGTCATGCCGGCCATGTCGCCGGACCTGACCGATCCCGCCCACTGGCGCGCGCCGCCCATTCCGCAAGCATGGCATGAGGCCGTGCGCCAATCGATGCCGACTTTCGACCTCAGGCGGACACCCTCGCGAGGCATGGGCAGGATCGCCGAATTGTTCCGAACCTGGCCCGGGGTGCTGCGCAGCGACCACCCCACCAGTTCCTTGGTGGCCTGGGGCGCGCAAGCCGGGAGGATCCTGCGCGACCACCCGCTCGAAGATCCCTTCGGCGAGGCCTCGCCGCTGGCAAGGCTCTACGATCTCGAAGCCAGGGTGCTCTTGCTCGGCGTCACCTTCGAGAGCTGTACCATCCTGCATCTGGCCGAGCGGCGGGCCTGGCCGCGCCAGGCCCTGATTCAGGAAGGCGCGCCCCTGATCGTCGCCGGCGAGCGCCGCTGGGTGCGCTACGGGACGCCGATCCTGCGTGTAGACCTGCTGGCGGATGCGGGACGGCATCTCGTCGAGACCGGCATCGCCCGTGGCGGTACCGTAGGATCGGCGGCCGTGCACCTCCTGCCTGTCCGCGAAACAGTCGATTCGACCGTCGCGCGCTGGCAGCAGATGGGACTGACCGGCGAATAAAGAACGAAGCGTTCTCTGCATGCGGTTGTCGAGGGCCTTCGAGTTTGAGCGACCTTCGTCATTGCCGGGCTTGGCCCGGCGGTCCGGCCCGGCTCCCGTTGAGCGGGTGGCTTCCGGATAGCCGGATCAAGCCCGGCTATGACAAATTCGGGGCACTTTCTTCCTCATGTCAGTCGCCTTCCCCTATGCCGCCGCCTTCTCCACTTTGGGCCTGAGGCCGAGCAGATGGCAGATGGCATAGACCAGATCGGCTTTGTTCATGGTGTAGAAGTGGAAATCGCTGACGCCGCGGTCGACGAGATCGAAGACCTGTTCGGCGGCGACGGCCGCCGCCACGAGTTTACGGGTGGCAACATCGTTGTCCAGCCCCTCGAAGCGGTCGGCGAGGCGTTGCGGCACATCGGTCCCGCAGCGCTCGGCGAAATTGCGCACCTGGTTGAAATTCTGCACCGGCACGATGCCCGGCACGATGGGAATGTCGATGCCCGCCTCCCTGACGCGGTCGACGAAGCGCAAATAATGCTCGTTGTCGAAGAAGAACTGGGTGATGGCGCGTGTCGCCCCCGCATCGACCTTGGCCTTCAAAATATCGATATCGAAGGCCAATGACGGGCTTTCGGGGTGTTTCTCGGGATAGGCCGAGACGGAGACTTCGAAATCGCCCAGCGCTTTGATGCCCGCCACCAGATCGGCCGAACTGGCGTAGCCGCCCGGATGAGGTTCGTAGCGAGCGCCCACGCCGGCCGGCGGATCGCCGCGCAGCGCCACGATGTGGCGCACCCCCGCTTCGGCATAGCCGCGGATCACTTCGTCGATGGCCTCGCGCGTGGCGCCAACGCAGGTCAGATGCGCAGCCGGGCGGATATCGGTCTCCTGCACCATGCGCGCCACCGTGCCATGCGTCCGCTCGCGGGTAGTGCCCCCGGCACCGTAGGTGACCGATGCGAACAGCGGATCGAGCGGCGCCAGGCGCTCGATCGCCTCCCACAGGGACGCCTCCATCTCAGCGTTCTTCGGCGGGAAGAACTCGAAGGAAACCCGAATGCCGCCGTGCGAGGGCAAAGCGTGACCAGCCATCACGCGACCTCCTGACCAAGAGTGATAGTGTCGGAGACCCGGCGCGGATCACGCCCGGTCCAAATCGATACGGTGAGACTCGAAGGCCCCTCCCCGGCATCCACCAGGCGCCAGCCATCCGGCCGCAGATGGGCCGCCTCCAGCCAGTGCTCGATCGTCTCGCGGGCAAAGCCCAGGCGGCGATGCGCAAAATCCTCGCGCAGGAATTCGAGTTCGTGCGGGGCGAAATCGACGATGACCAGGCGGCCGCCGGGGCGCAGGGCGCGCCCGATCTCGCGCAGGGCCCTAGCGCCATCGTCGAGATAATGTAGGACCTGATGCACGATGATGAGGTCATAGGCGCCCGGCTCGACCGAAAGCGCGAAGAGATCGCCCTGCCGCACCACGGCATTTCGGATGCCGTTGCGTTCGAGATTGGCCCTGGCGATCACCAGCATTTCGGCGCTGGCGTCGATGCCGACAGCCCGGTTCGCCAAGGGAGCGAACAGTTCGAGCATGCGCCCGGTGCCGGTGCCGATGTCGAGGAAGGCCTGGATGGGCTGGCTGCCGACCACTTCGCGCAGTGCCGCCTCGACCGCTTCGTCAGGCGCATGCAGGGCGCGAATACGGTCCCAATCACCGGCATGGGCTCGGAAATAATCGGCAGCCACCGCCGCCCGGGTACGCCTCACCTCGACGAGGCGAGAACGGTCGCGGGCCAGAATGCGGTCGCTGCGGTCGAGCCCGGCGAGGATCTGCGCGAAGATCTCTGATTTCATCGTCCCTTCCGCCAAGCGGAAGAAGGCCCAGGCGCCCTCGCGGATGCGCTCCACCAGCCCGGCCTCGACGAGGAGCTTGAGGTGGCGCGAAATGCGCGGCTGCGACTGCCCGAGGATTTCGGTGAGGTCGGTGACGTTGAGTTCGCCTTCCGCCAGAATGGCCAGCAGACGCAGGCGCGTCGGCTCACCCGCCGCTTTCAGCGTGCCCAATACCGTTTCGAAAGGAGCCAGATTTGCCATGCCCGCGCCATCGCCTCTCACATAAAGATATGTTTATGTCATTTCTCGAAATGCGCAAGGAATTTGTTTTGCAAGCGACGCCATAATGTGAACAGGCGACTTTTATGCGGAAAAGCGGACGAAATCCCCCGTTCGCCCGCCATACCGATTGCAATATGCAATTAGTTTAGGCACAGTAAGGGGAAACAAGGGAGGCGCCGATGGCCAGCATCGTCTATGCCATGCTGATGTCCCTGGACGGCTATATTGCCGGGCCGCAGCAGGAATTTGGCTTGCCGATTCCCGAGGCCGAATTGCACCGGCATTTCAACCAGCTCATGCGGCGGACTTCGGTCGCGCTCTATGGGCGGCGCATGTACGAGGTCATGCGCTATTGGGACAGCCCCGAGCGCGAGCAGGACTCCGGCGAGGTCGAGATGGATTTTGCCCATGCCTGGCGTGAGACGCCCAAGGTCGTTTTCTCGACGACATTGCGCGAGGTCGGGCCGAATGCGAGGTTGGTGAACTCGGGCGGCATCGAAGTCGTGCGTTCGCTCAAGGCGGACGGCGACGGCGAGATCGGCGTCGCCGGTCCCACTCTCGCCGCCGAACTGGCGCGCTCGGGCCTCATCGACGAATACCGGCTCTATCTGCACCCCATCGTACTGGGCGGCGGCAAGCCTTATTTTCAGCAAGGCCTGTCGCTCCGGCTGAAACCGCTCGGCCGTGAAAGCCTGCCCCAGGGCGTGACACTGCTGCGCTATGCGCCTGCCGGCTGAACCTCGAAACGGGCAACCGCACGGGTTCGTTTCAGCCCTGCCAGATCCATTGCTCGGGAATGCGCAGCTTGAACCCCTCGCCGCCGCGAATCGAACCGGGGCGGTCGACAATGGCGACCACGCCGCGCAGGCGCTTGGCCGCCGCAGCAAAGCGCAGCGCAAGCCCTCCCTGTCCGCCCAGATGCCGTTCGACTTCGGCCCCGGCGATGCGGCAGGGATCGTTCTGTCCCATCACCGCCAATACGGCGCCAGAGGGGAAGAACAGCCTTGTGCCACGCGGGAGGAAGGAGAAATCAGGCACGCCCTCCACAGCGATATTGGCGCCGAGCCATTCCGGCTCCACGCGCTCGATGCCGAGATTGCCGGCGATGACCGCAAGGTCTTCCATCGAGACGATGGAGAGCTGGCGCTCGTTCTGGATCGGGGCGTGGCGCTCGAACCAGGGCACCCTGACATCAGCGGGCCTGAGGAACCCGGCATGCCGGTCACCCGGGATGCCCTCATGGGTGAGCACGAGTTCGGCAAGCCTTCCCGTCCCGACGGCGTTTTCCACGGCTGCAGCAACCATGACCACGTGACCGCTGCGCTTCATCACCGGCGTAACGGCAATATCGGGAGCAGGATTGCTCGAGGGGTCCGGCATGGTCTCACCTTGGCTGGCAGCGCTGGAAACTTGATTGCCACCAAATCAGCGTCGAAGAAAGACGCCGCTCAACGGCCGCCCTAACCCGCCGAGCCGGTTTCGGAATCACTGCATCACTCTTGCGGAAACCATAGTCCATTCTTCGAGCTGATGCTCTAGCTGCCGCTTCCCTCTTCGCCGCCTCTTATCAGGCCATTGTCACGCAGGATGCGGGGCAAGTGGCGCCGGATCTGCCAGCGTGTCAGCACGATCAGGACGACCAGCATGGGAAGATTGTCGAGAATGGCGCGGAAGAATCCGATCACCACATTGCCGATGAGGCCGCCGTCACCAAGAAAGGCCGAGACGTCGCCGCCCAGCAGCCCGGCGATCAGCATCGCGCCGTAATGGGAAATCGAGCCGGTGACCTGCAGCATCGGCGCGACGTAGAACAGAAAGTTCAGCGCCCAGCCGATCGCGAAGACGAACAGGGCCACGGGAATGCCGATCCGCCACCACACGGCAAAGACGACTTTCTTGATGATCTGTGTTTCGCTCACGTCCTCATCTCCGTTCCGGCGCGACCATGCCGGTTCGGGGCGGGCCGCGTCAAATCGGCCACCATGGGGGTGGGTCTTTCAGACCCACCTACCCTTTCCGGCTGATGCCGCGTTTTCAGGCGGGTTCGAAGACCCGCCCCCCATCAGGCTCCCACCTTCACCGCTTCGCGGTTGGCGATGCGACGCTGCTCCACCGCCAGCGCCAGTCGCTCGAGGGCGACCACGGTGGTGTCCCAGTCGATGCAGCCATCGGTGATGCTCTGGCCATAGGTCAGCGGCTTGCCGGGCACCTGGTCCTGGCGACCGGCGACGAGATTGCTCTCGATCATCACGCCGATGATGCGGTTGTCGCCTGCCGCCAGCTGCGTGCCGATATCGGCCAGCACCAGCGGCTGGTTCTCCGGCTTCTTGGAGCTGTTGGCATGGCTGGCGTCGATCATCACCACCGGCGGCAGGCCGGACTTGGCGACTTCGGTGCAGGCCGCCTCGACGCTCGCCGCATCGTAATTGGTGCTCTTGCCGCCGCGCAGAATGATATGGCAATCCTCGTTGCCGGCGGTCGAGGCAATGGCGGAGCGGCCATCCTTGGTCACCGCCATGAAGTGATGGGGTTGCGACGCCGATTTCACTGCATCGACCGCGATGCGCACATTGCCGTCCGTGCCGTTCTTGAAACCGACGGGGCAGCTCAGGCCCGATGCCAGCTCGCGATGGATCTGGCTTTCGGTGGTCCGCGCGCCGATCGCGCCCCAGGCGACGAGGTCGGCGATATATTGCGGCGTGGTCATGTCGAGGAATTCGCAGGCCGCCGGCAAACCGAGATTGTTGACGTCGAGCAGGAGCTTGCGGGCGATACGCAGCCCCTTGTCGATCTGGAACGAACCGTCGAGATCGGGGTCGTTGATCAGGCCTTTCCATCCCACCGTGGTGCGCGGCTTCTCGAAATAGACCCGCATGATGATCTCCAGCGAGGAACCCAGGCGCTGGCGCAGCTTCATCAGGCGGTCGGCATAGTCGAGGGCGGCAACCGGGTCGTGGATCGAACAGGGACCGACCACCACGGCGAGACGATCATCGCTCCCGCGCAGGATATCGTGCACGGCCTGCCGCGATTGCGTGACGGTGCGGGTTGCTTCCAATGTGCGAGGATGCTCACCCATTACATCAGCCGGCGTGGTCAATGCCTTGATTTCACGGATACGAAGATCGTCGGTGGTGCTCAACATGGCCGGGGTTCTCGGTTTGCTTGGATGGTTGGTCCGGCCGGCGGCATAAAAAAACCGCCAGTCGGGCTGGCGGTTGTCGGGTCTGATCTGCTGCTGTCTTCAGATCGAGCGCACCCCTACCTCCGCCAGAGGCCTGCGAAAGCCAAAATACCAGTAAAAGGTGGGGGCGGATGCAAAGGTCATGGCAGGCATATAGCGACGGTGAACGGTTTTGTCACGTGCGAATTTGCCGACGGGCCCTCAGCCTCCCAAGGCCTGGACCCGTTCGGCGAATACCTGCCCCAGAATGAGATGCGCCTCGGCCTCGTAATGGATGCCGTCGACCGGGCTCACCTCGATCAGCTTGCCGGTATCGAGAAACTCGGCACCGTGCTTTCGCGCGACCGCTTCGTAGAGGGGCGGCAGGGCCTGCGATTTTTCCACCCCGCCGGCGAACAACGGTCCCAGGCAGCCGACCACACGGATGGGCGGCGGACAGGCGATCAGGAGCTTGGCCGGCGGCCGGTCGAGATTGGGCGTCGCGGCGATGATGCCGGCGAGAATGTCGACCCCGGCGGCAATATCCTCCGGCGGCGCACTGAAACGGGCTTTGAGGTCGTTGGTGCCCAGCATCAGTACGATGACATCGAGCGGGCGGTGGCTTTCCAGGCAGGCGGCGAGATAGCGCCGACCATTCTTGTGAGTGCCCTCGATGAGATCGTCGCGGATGGTGGTGCGCCCCGGCAGGCCTTCCTCGATCACATGCCAGGCATGGCCGAGGATCTTGCGCATCACTCCGGGCCAGCGCGTCTTGCCGTCATAGCGCCGGGCTTCTTCCAGGCTGGCCAGAGGTGGCGTGCCGAACGTGTTGGAATCGCCGAAACACAGGACGTTCTTCATCTTGGTCATTTCCTTGCTGGGGCCGTGGGCCGGAACATTGTCGGGATAGAAGCGCGACCGGTGTGCCGATCTCCAGATCGGCATCTTGGCCTTAGAAACGCGCCGCTTCAAAAAGTGCCGATCCGGAGATCGGCACACCCGCTGCTAGCGCTGCACCACGACGAAGAGGCGCGGGAAGGCCAGCACCACCTTGCCGTCGGCCCGCGGTGGATAGGCCTTCGCGATGCGCGCCGTATAATCGTCCAGAAAAGCGGGCTGCTGCTCGGGATCGAGCGGATCGAGAAAGGCGCGCAGGCCTGTCGCCCGCAGCCAGGACACGACGGCCGGCGCGTCGTCCAGCACGTGGTAGTAGGTGGTGCGCCAGATATCGATCGAGGACGCCCGCCCGGCAAACAGGTTGTAATAGTCTTCAGCCGGCAGGATGCGCTCGCGGATGCGCGAGGCATCGCCGAGCCTGGCCGCCCAGGTGCCGTCCGCGGCCGTCTCGCGCATCAGGCGATGGGACGGCTCTGCCAGATTGTCGGGCATCTGCACGGCCAGCACGCCGCCCGGCGCGGTTTGGGCCAGCAGGCGCGGCAGCAGTGCCGCATGTCCGGGAACCCATTGCATCACGGCATTGGCGAAAATCAGTTCTGGTGGCTTTTCCGCCTGCCAGTTCGTCACGTCGCCCCGCTCGAAGCGGGCGGAAGGCAGGCGCTTGCGCGCTTCCGACAGCATGGCCTCTGACGTATCGATCCCGGTCACCTCGGCCGTGGGCCAGCGTTTGGCCAGGAGTTCGGTGGAGTTGCCCGGGCCGCAGCCAAGGTCGACGGCAAGGGCGGGCGAGGCCAGCGGGACCCGATCGAGCAGATCGCGCGCCGGTCGCGTGCGCTCATCCTCGAAGCGCAGATAGAGCGAGGGATTCCAATCGGCCATGAAAATATCCTTCGATAGTCGCTCCGCGAAAGCGCCTGCGGCATCGCATCAGGTGATCAGGAAGCCACCATCCACCGGCATGGCGACCCCGTTCACCATCGAGGCCTTGTCGCTGAGGAGAAAGGCGATGGTCTCGGCCACTTCCTCCGGCTCGAAGAAGCGCCCCAGCGGAATGCGCTGCAGCATCGGAGCAGCCTTGGCGGGATCGCTCCAGGCCTTCACCGCCATGGGCGTGAGGATCACCGTCGGGCAGATCGCGTTGACGCGGATGCCCTGACGCCCGAGTTCGTTTGCCATCACGGTTGTCAGCGAGTCGAGCGCGCCCTTGCTGGCGCAATAGGCCGCGTGGTCGGTAAAGCCGATCGAGGAGGAAATGCTGGATACGTTGACGATCGCTCCCTTCTTGCCCCGGGCGATCATGCTGCGCGCACATTCCTGGCCGAAGATCATGGCTGCGACCACATTCACCGACATCAGTTCCTGGAAGGCTTCGACGCTGGTTTCCAGGAATGGCTCGAGCGAGGTGGTGCCGGCATTGTTCACCAGCCGGTCGACGGGCTGGATCGAACGGGCGGCGGCGCGTACGGCCTCGGGATCGGCAAGGTCGACGGCATGGATTTCCGCCCCCGTCTCGGCGGACAGGCTTTCGAGTTCGGCCTGATTGCGCCCGATGGCAATGATTTCAGCACCCCGGGCCGCCAGCAGCTTGGCGGTGGCCCGCCCGATGCCCTTGGTTGCTCCCGTGACCACGATACGTTCGCCGGCAAATTCCATCGCGTCCTCCCGCATGTTTGGCGGCATGGTAGCGGGCGGGAGCGTGCTGACAAGTCTGACAAATCAAAGTCGGGAAATTTTGGATCAGCACTAGCTTTGATGAGCCTCTTGGGCTATTTCCCCCGGCCCTCGCTCTCCTGCTCTGTCCTCAGCTTCGACGCGTCCTTGCGCTTCTCGTCGGCGTCGACGGATCGCAAACGCCTTCGAGCAAAGTGCGATTTCCCTGAAATCGCACTTTGCTCTCCAACTTTTTGTTTTTACGCGTTTTCCTGATCGAAAAGTCTCTCAACTTTTCTGGAAAACGCTCTAGGAGGCACCATGCCGCCCCAATCTACAGCAGCGGAACAGAGCGCCCCTGTTTCTGTCGGCATCGACTTCGGCACCAGCAACACGGTGGTCGCCTTCGCCCATGCCGACGGCCGCACCGAAGCACTGAACTTCGAGCATGGCGGCCAGGGGCTGAACCATTTCGTCACCGCCCTGTGCTTCTGGGACGAACGCCGCCCAGGCAAGTCCACGATTCGCGTCGAAGGCGGGCCCTGGGCCATCGAGCAATTCGTGGAGGCAACCACGGCCTTCCGCTTCATCCAGTCCTTCAAGAGCTTTGCCGCCAGCGCCACCTTCCAGGAAACCCGCATCTTCCGCGAGCGCTTCCGTTTCGAAGACCTGCTGGCGACCTTCCTCAACACGCTGGTCAAGCATGCCGACGGGCGGCTCGACCTGTCGGCCGCCAATCTCGTCATCGGCCGCCCCGTGACCTTTGCCGGCCGCCAGCCCGATGACGATCTGGCCATGCGGCGCTACCAGACCGCGTTTGAGCGCCTGGGCGTCGTCAATCCCACCTATGTCTACGAACCGGTGGGCGCGGCCTTCTTCTACGCGCGCCAGCTCGAGCGCGACGCGACCGTGCTGGTCGCCGATTTCGGCGGCGGCACCAGCGACTTTTCGATCATGCGCTTCGAGCAGGTCGCCGGCCAGCTGAAGGCCGAACCCCTCGCCCATTCCGGCATCGGCATTGCGGGCGATGCCTTCGACTATTCGATCGTCGACCGCATCGTCTCGCCGCGCCTGGGCAAGGGCGGGCGTTTCCGCTCCTTCGACAAGGAATTGTCGATCCCCAATCACTATTACGCCAACCTCGCGCGCTGGCACCAGCTCGCCCTGATGAAGACCAATGGCGACCTCAAGGGCTTGCAGGACCTGGCCAAGGTTGCCGTGGAACCGGAGAAGCTCGAAAAATTCATCGAGATCATCGAGTTCGACATGGGATTTGCGCTCTACAGCGCCGTGTCCAGGGCCAAGATCGCCCTCTCCAGCCAGGACGAAACCGAGTTCCGCTTCGCCGGCGGCGATATCGAGATTACGGCCGGGCTGAAGCGCCGCGATTTCGAGCGCTGGATCGCGGGAGACGTCGCCCGCATCGAGGCGAGCCTCGACGAAGGATTGAAGCGCGCCAACACAAGGGCCGAGGAGATCGAACGTGTCTTCCTCACCGGCGGTACCTCCTTCGTCCCCGCCATCCGCAGGCTCTTCGCCGAGCGCTTCGGCGAGGAGCGCCTTGTTACCACGGACCAGTTCGAGTCGATCGCCTATGGCCTCGCCCTGATCGGCCAGGACAAGCAGAAGGAACGCTGGGAGGTCAGGAAGGCGGCGTGATGGTCAAGACGTCAATCGAATGCGCGCGCAATCCCGGCAGCTTCGGCTTTCATGCGTCGGCGCGACCAGATCGCAAAGATGGGCAGGACAACGATAAAGAATGCGAAATAGCAGGTCGTCAGCGCCTGGCTCAACCAGATCACCACTCCCTCCGGCGGCTGACGGCCGAGCCAACCGAGGCCGATCCACCCTAGCGCGAACAGCAGGCAAGCCGTTTGGAACCAACTCCTCAGCGGAGGCAGTCTGTAGTGGGGCGATGTCAACCAGGGCAGCAGTATCGGCACAAGCATGACGGCGAGCATCGCAATCAGACCACCGAGTTTGTCGGGAATACAACGCAGGACTGCATAAGCGGGACTTACATACCATTGAGGCAAGATCGAAGGCAGACTTGGCTTGCCGCCACTAAATGCTCCCGCATCCCGCCACATCAGGCCGACACCCCACCCCAAAAAGAGGGTGACCGCTATGAAGATGATCCCTGGCCAGCGCAGACCCACCCTTTTTTCCCCGCGCCAATCAAGCCAATCAAAGAGCCAGTCGAGCGCCAGGAACAACCAGGCCAGAGGCAATACGACTACAGTCAGGAGATCACGGCCCGTTGGGGTTGTGACAAACTGTAGGGGACCGATCAACCATTGCGGCAGTTGTGTGCCATCACCTACCAGTATTGTCTCCAGCCAGCCCCAAGATAGGAAATATCCAGAAAAGACAATTATCTGCGTGAGAAAGAGGGCCGGGACTAGAACGATCCAGCTCCAAGTTCGTCGGCGGGAGAATCTGCCCTCATAGGTAGCGAACCCAATATGAACGAAATAGACGAAGAAGAGGACAGTCGCGAAGCCCTCCGGTGAAAACATCGCAAAAGGCGTGTAGGCAGCCACCGCCATGGCGAGGATGCACCGCACCCAGGCAATCAAATAAGCGGTCGGTGCTCTCGGATCAGGCATGGCGTGCGAGGCTCGTACGAAGCATAAGATGAGAGCAAGGCACGAATTTCGCGAGTCGCACCTTGCTTCTTACCCATTCCTTCTTAGGAAATTTCTCAATCGAAACCCTGCTCGTTTTCGCACAGCCCTTTAGCGCGAGAACTTCTTGTACTGGATGCGCCTGGGAATGGTCGAATCGATGCCCAGGCGCCGCTTCTTGTCTTCCTCGTAAGCTTCGAAATTGCCTTCGAACCATTCGACATGGCTGTCGCCCTCGAAGGCGAGGATGTGGGTGGCGAGGCGGTCGAGGAAGAAGCGATCATGCGAGATGATCACGGCGCAGCCCGCATAGTTCTCCAGCGCCTCTTCCAGAGCCCGCAAGGTTTCAACGTCGAGATCGTTGGTCGGCTCGTCGAGGAAGAGGACGTTGGAGCCTTCCTTCAGCATCTTGGCGAGCTGCACGCGGTTGCGCTCGCCGCCCGAGAGCACGCCGACCTTTTTCTGCTGGTCGCCGCCCTTGAAGTTGAAGGCAGAGGTGTAGCCGCGCGAATTCACTTCGCGCTTGCCGAGATAGAGGATCTCGTTGCCGCCGGAGATCTCTTCCCACACGGTCTTGTTGGGATCGAGCGCATCGCGCGACTGGTCGACATAGCCCGGCTGCACCGTGTCGCCGAAGGTGATGGTGCCGGCGTCCGGCTTCTCGAGGCCGAGCAGCATGCGGAACAGAGTGGTCTTGCCGGCGCCGTTCGGGCCGATCACGCCGACAATGCCGCCCGGCGGCAGCGAAAAGGAGAGATTGTCGATCAGAAGGCGATCGCCGAAGGCCTTGGAAATGCCTTCGACCTCGATGACCTTGCCGCCGAGGCGGGGTCCGGTCTGGATCATGATCTGGGCTGTGGTGGGCCCCTTCTCATTGGCCTTGGCGAGCAGGTCCTCATAGGCGTTGATGCGGGCCTTGGACTTGGCCTGGCGCGCCTTCGGGCTGGCGGCGATCCACTCCTGCTCGGCAGCGAGCTGCTTCTGGCGGCTCACTTCCTCGCTCTTTTCCTGGGCGAGGCGCTTCTGCTTCTGCACCAGCCAGGTGGAATAGTTGCCCTCATAGGGAATGCCGCGGCCACGATCGAGCTCGAGAATCCAGCCCGTGACGTTGTCGAGGAAATAGCGGTCATGGGTGACGATCAGGATCGCGCCGGGATAGGTGCGCAGATGGCCCTCCAGCCAGGCCACCGTCTCGGCGTCGAGATGGTTGGTCGGCTCGTCCAGCAGGAGGAGCTCAGGCTGCTCGAGCAGGAGGCGGCACAGCGCCACGCGGCGGCGCTCGCCGCCCGAGAGCGTGGTGACGTCGGCATCGTCGGGCGGGCAGCGCAGTGCGTCCATGGCCTGGTCGATCTGGCTGTCGAGGTCCCATAGATTCTTGGCGTCGATCTCGTCCTGCAGGCGGGTCATCTCGTCTGCCGTCTCGTCCGAATAGTTCATGGCGAGTTCGTTGTAGCGGTCGAGGATCGCCTTCTTGGCGGCGACGCCGTCCATCACGTTCTCGCGCACGGTCTTGTTCGGATCGAGCTGCGGCTCCTGCGGCAGATAGCCGACACGGGCGCCCTCGGCCACCCAGCCGTCGCCGGTGAAATCCTTGTCGATGCCGGCCATGATGCGCAACAGGGTCGACTTACCCGAGCCGTTCACGCCGAGCACGCCGATCTTGGCATCCGGGTAGAAGGACAGGTGAATGTTGTCGAGGACCTTCTTGCCGCCCGGATAGGTCTTGTTCAGACCCTGCATGTGGTAGACGAATTGATACGCGGCCATCGCTGCCTGCTTGGGTTTTCGTGGAAAGGGGATTGGGGCGGTGTGTAGCCGAGCTGATACGGCGGAGCAAGGGCGGAGCCCTGTTTTGCCTGCCGGCCTCGCCCGGAAATGACGCTATCGCCAGAAACGGAACAGATAATAGCCCAGCGCGACAAAGTCGGGATAGACGCCGAACAGGCCGGCGAGCCGGTACACCGCGTTCCAGATGGCACTGCTCACCGGGGTGGTGAACAGGAGGAACAGGAAGCCCATCATCGCCAGGGGCGCGATGGCGTTGGCCTGGGCCTGCATCTCGTAGGGCAGATAGGGCCGGATGATCGCAAAGCCGTCGAAGCCGGGAACCGGCAGCAGGTTGAGCACCACGGCCGAAGCCTGCAGCGCGGCGAGAAAGGCCATCCCCGCCCAGAGCTGGGGCGAGCCCGTCGTCTCCGGCAGGCCGAGCAGGAAGGGCAGGCCCAGCACGACCAGGCAGACGAGGTTTGCCATCGGTCCGGCCAGGGCCACGAAGGCATCCCAGTGCCGGTTCTTGAGGACGGACCGGTTGATGTAGACGGCCCCGCCCGGCAGGCCGATGCCGCCCAGGATGAGGAAGAGCAAGGGAAAGCCGAAGCTGGTCAACGGATCGGCATAGGCGAGCGGATTGAGGCTCAGATAGCCCTTCTCCACCACGGAGCGATCCCCGCCCCAATAGGCGGCAAGCGCATGGGCTCCCTCGTGCAGGCATAGCGAGATCAGCCAGCCCGAGACCACGAAGGCAAAGACGGCGACGGAGGAATCGAACCAGCCGGTGGTGAGGCTGACGGCCGTCACCAGGAAAACGGCGAGGAGAGGGAGGAAGTTGGCGCTCAGGCGCCAGGGCATCGCCGCAACTCTGGACAAGGGGGACTCGTTCTCGAAAAAGGTTGCCCTATTGTGGGAATTTGCGCTCCGTTTCGCAAGAGCAGGGCATGGCGCTTCGGCCCTGTTGGAGAACAACAGCTTTGCTCGAACCGTTGCGCCGCCCCTCAGATGCGCAGCCCCGCCCCGACGCGCCGGAGGATCCAGTAGAACAACGCCGTCGCCGCCGCGCCGATGAGAATCGCGAACCAGAATCCCCCTTCGGTCTCCAGAAAAGGCAGATCCTTGGTGTTCATGCCGAAAATGCCGGCCACCAGGCTGCCGGGCAGCAGCAGGGCCGTCAGGATCGAGAGGGCGCGCAGCGAGCGGTTGGTCTCTTCGGCCAGCCGGGCACCGACCTCATCCTGCAAGAGCTTGGCCCGCTCCTGCAAAGTGAGGATGTCGTGGTCGAGCGATTCCAGCCGGTCGGCCAGGCGTTCGGCCGCGATAGGCAGGGCCGGCTTGTCGGCCTCCTCCGAACGTTCCTCCCAATCACGCAACACATGGCAGAGCGAGGAAAGCTGGCGGTGAACCCGGACCGTCATGCGGCGGACCTCGATCAGCCTGACCCGCTCGGTGGCGGCCATGTCCTCCACGACGCGGTCCTCGGCGGTATCGAGCTCGTCGGTCATGCCGGCCACGCGGCGGGCGACGGAATCGCAGAAACGGTCGATGATCGTCTCGATCAGGCGCCCGGCGGCTGGCAGGTTGAGGCCCTTCTGGACGGCACGATGGATTTCCTCCACCGAGCGCAGCGGGTGCCGGCGCCCCGAAATCACCAGCCTCTCGTTGAGCGCGAAGCGCAAGCGGCCGAGATGGTCGCTCTCTCCACCGAGTTCGCTGTGGAAGTCGGCAATGACGCCGAAGATGACATGGTCGATCGTGTGCAGGCCAAGCGGCTCGTCCTTGGCGAGGAACAGGGCGCGCACCTCCTGGGGTAGATCCTCGAAGGACGACAGCCAATCCCGGGCGAGCCGATCGGTCAGGCTGAAATGCAGCCAGAGCCAGCCATCCTCCGCCGCCAGCGCCGCCGGCACGTCACGAGGATCGACCGGTTCGGGCTCGTAGCCCTCACGAAAGCGATAGGCCCAGATCAGGCCGGCTATGGCCGCCGGCACGAAATTGACGCCCGGCAGATGTTGCTGCTGAATACCGTCCATGGCGCCTCCGCCAAGCGGTCCCCGCCTTCCCGCCCAAGGTCGAACACCGCATAGCCTCAAGTGCAAGGCAACGCCCCGCCCCTGGGGCCGCCGCCTGTAAATGAGGGGGCTAGATCATGCATGTGACAATGGGATGACAGCTGCGCAGGCGCTGTCACGCAGGGCTGGCGACCTGCTCCAGCAAAGCGGACAGACCCGGCTCCTCGACTAGGAGAGCGGCGTCTTCGGGCGTGAACCAACGCACTTCGCGTTCGTTCATTTCGCGCCAGACCGGCAGATGGCCGGTGACGTCGAGACGGTAGACGAAGACGCGGACGAGATCGAAATGCAGGTCGCGGCGCTTCCAATAGAGATATTCGCCGACCGGCTCCTTGCCGATCTTGCCAAGCAGCCCGGCTTCTTCCTCGGCTTCGATGGCCGCGGCCCGGCAATCCTTGCGGTCCTTCATCGGCCATCCCTTGGGGATGGTCCAGCGCCGCGTTTCCCGCGTGGTCACCAGGCAAACCTCGACCTTGCCGCGCTGGAACCGCAGGGGCAGCGCGCCGACCTGACGAAGCTCCTTGGCTGCGACGGGCGACGTGACGGGATATTTGTCGACTCTGGCCATATAACGTCAGGGAACCCTAACACTGAACTCGGCAACACTGCTCATACCGCAAATCTATCAAATATTCCTTAGCATTCACGTGCCTTTTCACACCAACTTTGTTTTACCACTTTCGAACAAGCACATCCGTTGAAATAGACGACAAGCTTGCAGGCAGCTTTACGACACCGTACCCCCGATCGGACATCCCGGCACGACATGACACCGCTTAGGCCTCTATGTTGTTATTTTTTTGTCGTATGCAACCCTTTCTCTTGCAGCTGGCTCCTCGTGTTGCAACGCAATAAAACTATTGGGACGCGGAGGAATATCCGACCCACTCTCCCTGGAGACATGTGCGTCATCTCGGAGCAACTTTGCTGTTTTCATTGTGAATAACGCTCACGTTACCAGGTAGTACAGGGCCGAATGCGGCGGCATTGTGTTGAAAGTGCTCATCGCTTCGCTTATGGCGATGGGACTGGGCGGCTTTCGATTCGGGCGATGTGTGCGCAAACGCACGTCGTGCATGGTGATGGCCGGCTAGGGGTTCGCCGCCGGCGCATTCTCACCTGTGCCGCTGCACCATGAAGTTTTGGGCCATCCAAAACCGACCTTCCACGGTGAGGAAAGGAAGCCCCCAATGAGAAAAATCTTGCTCGCCGCCGCTTTCGGCTCTCTCGCTCTCTCCCTCGCAGCCTGCGGCGGTAGCAGCTCGAACTGCACGGTCGAAGCCCTGCAGAAGAAGGGCAAGGATCTGCAGGAGGCCATGACGGCTGCCCTTAGCAAGGACCCGTCCAAGGCAGCCGCCAACGTCCAGACTTGGCAGCAGAAGGCGCAGGAACTGCTCACCAAGGCCCAGGCCGCCGGCTCCAAGCCGACCGATGAGGTCTGCAAGGCCTATGACGAGCTGATCGAGACGGTGAAGAAGTAATTTTCGCCGGTTCGATCCGGTCTTGAGTGGCTCCGAGGTCTGCCTCGGAGCCTTTTTATTGGTCAGACGAAAATCGCTGGCCGCCTCCCTGCCCGCGCTGTAGCTTGACCGCGGGAGGTCGCCATGCTCACGGATTTCTTCGACTTGACGGGACGCATTGCGCTCGTCACCGGTTCCAGCCAGGGAATCGGATTGGCCATCGCGCGCGGATTGGCAAGCGCCGGTGCGACCGTCGTGCTCAACGGCCGCGACCAGGCCAAGCTCGATGCCGCCGCCCGCCAGCTCACCGAAGAGGGCTTGACCGTGGAGGCGGCTGCCTTCGACGTCACAGATCATGCCGGCGTGGAGACGGCGATCTCGGCCATCGAGGCCCGCCATGGCCGCCTCGACATCCTGGTCAACAATGCCGGCATCCAACGCCGGGGCCCCTTCGTCGACTTCCCGCTCGACGCCTTCCGCGACGTGCAATCCACCAATGTCGAAGGCGTCTTCCTGGTCGCGCAAGCCGCGGCGCGCGGGATGATCGCGCGACGTTCGGGCAAGATCATCAACATCTGTTCGGTGATGAGCGAACTTGGCCGTGCCAATATCGTGCCTTACGTCACCGCCAAGGGTGCCGTGCGCATGATGACCAAGGCCTTGTGTGCCGAGTTGGCCCGGCACAACATCCAGGTCAACGGCATCGGTCCGGGCTATATCGAGACCGAGCTCAACACGGCGCTGATGCAGGATGCCGCCTTCTCCGCCTGGGTCGAGGCCCGTACGCCGGCCGGACGCTGGGGCAAGGTCGAGGAACTGGCCGGAGCCGCCGTCTTCCTCGCCAGCAATGCCTCCAATTTCGTCAACGGCCACATCCTCTATGTCGATGGAGGCCTCACGGCCTGCGTCTGAGCAGCCGTCCGGCCTCGTCGACCCGACGACGCTCCGGCACTGGCTATTTTCCGGGCTGGGAAGAGACCGGCGCGGACTGCGACGCCGCGGCCTGCCAGGCTGCCAGCAAGGCCTTGAAGTTGGCCGCCGCTGCCGCTGCCTCGCGGCCGATCTCCGGCGTCATCGTCCGAAACTCCAGCCGCGCCCGCAGGCCTTCCTGAAGGCCAAGCGTGCCGACGCAATAGTGCTGGCCCGTAACAGGCAGGCCATCCACGTCACAGGAAACCAGGAAAGGCGCAGCGGATTTGGCATCGCGTTCGAGCCAGATTCCGCCCGGATAGATGTCATAGTCGCCATCCGGCTGGGCGGGAGGCGGTGTGCCCGCCTTGGTCAGCCGGTCCTTCCAGGCCTTGAAATTGTCGAGGTCCGGCGCCTTCGCCTGAAACAGGCTGTCGCCCTGGAAGGAAACGGGTTCATAGAGCGCGACGGTGACGAGCGAACGCGGCGCCCCCGCTTGCCGTTCCTCGCCGCTGCACAGGAAGAGCATGGCGCGATCCCCACCCTCCTTGCAGAACTCGGCCCGCCAGCCCGCAGCCGCCCCGAAGGGCTTGTCCATCGCTTCGAGCGTGAGCACCAGTGCCTTGGCCGTCACCTCCGGCTGCGAACAGGCTTTCTCCAACCCAGCCTTGGTTGAAAAATTGATTTCCTCATCGGCTTTTTCGCCCGTCACCAGGGTCAAGGCCGGCGGGCCGGGAACGCGTAGGGCTGTCTTGCCGAGCGTCACCCCGATTCCCTTGCGCAGGCAGGCGGCGTAGGGGGTGGGTTGCGCCGGGGGGACGGCCGCGGGAGCCTGGCCCGCCGGGCTTGCCACAGCTATCGGCCGCGGATCGGCCGCCTCCCTACCTGCCATCGCAGCCTCTGCTGCGGCCGATTGCCGGGCTGGGCTATGCAGCACAAACCCGCCTATCGACAACACCAGCCCGATCGTTCCAAGAGCCGCCAGGCCGATACGTTCGCGCGCTTCCATCGTCTCTCCTGAACCGGACGTTGCCCTGTCGGGCTCGTTCCTTACACCCGCGCAATAAGGCAAAAGCAGGGGAAAGGCCACCAAGGCGGCGGGGGCAGCCCCCAATCGGCGGTCGGAAATGGAAACATAGCGCGGGAATATCGCCGATGGACGTTGCCAATGGCACGGCAGCTGCTCACATTCACCGGATGCGGCCTGGCCCGGGCCGCATCCATCGGAGCATCCTTCACCGCCCATGACGCTCAAGCGCCTCGTCCTCCTGCCGCTGCAGGTCCTCCTCGCGATCCTGGTGATCATCGACGAACTGGCCCGCCCCATCTACGGGCCGCTGATCCGCCGTTTCGCCGCGCTGCGCCTCGTCGAAATCGGCGAACGCGCCGTTGCCGCCCTGCCGCGCTTCGTCATCCTCATCCTGCTGGCCGTGCCCCTCGCCGTGGCCGAGCCCTTGAAGATCTACGGCCTGCTGCTGCTGGGCAAAGGCCTGCTGGTCCGGGGTCTCCTCATCCTGGCCGTCGCCTATCTCGCCAGTTTCCTGTTGATCGAGCGCATCTACGCCGCCGGCAAGCCCAAGCTGATGACCATAGGCTGGTTTGCCTGGCTCATGGGGCTGATCGACTGGGTTCGCCGGACGCTGCTCGACTGGCTGAAACGAACCCCCGTGTGGGTGGCGGTAACCGCCGCCCGCAATTTTGCGGCCCGGGTCGTCGCCGTGTTCCGGGCTGCCATCTCGCAAAGGCGCGGATCTTCTTCCGGGCAATCGGGTGAAAGGGATTCGCGCTAACTCGGCAGGTTCGATCTTCGCCAAGACTACCCCGACGGTGCCGCGGACCTTCCCTGCGATAAAGAGTAGCCGGCCGCCCCCCACATTCCCGGCAGCACAGCCTCTGACCGGCACCGCCGGGTGCACCACTCAGAGAAGACAGGATTATTTGCCCGCTTTGGAATAACTCTAAAAATAGATCGCAAATTGCACAGTTTAGAATTACTACGAACTAGAATTTAGAATTACTCTTATCTTTGATCCGTAACGGTTTTCTGCGTTACAGCCCCTTGTTCATCAGAATTGAACACGTGTAATAGCTTGCCGAATGTTAATCTTGCATCGGCTGTGGGGGCACGCAGGAACGACACAATGCTCGTACCATTTCTCATCATGCTCAGGGAGGGCATCGAGGCCGCGCTGATCGTCGGCATTGTTGCGAGCTATCTGCGTGTCACCGGCCGAAGCGCCTGGATGCCGGCTGTGTGGTGCGGCATCATCCTGGCCGTCGGCCTCTCACTTTCCGTCTTCATCGCGCTGCATGTCGCCAGCGCCGAATTTCCCCAGCGCACCCAGGAACTCTTCGAGGCCATTGTCGGCCTGATCGCGGTCTGCCTGCTGACCGCCATGGTGTTCTGGATGGTCCGGGCCTCACGCAGCATCAAAACCGAGCTGCAGCATTCCGTCGATGCCGCCCTGGCCTCGGCCGATCATCAGGGCCTCGCACTCGTCGGCATGGTTTTCCTCGCGGTCGCGCGCGAAGGATTGGAGTCCGCCTTCTTCCTGCTGGCGACCTTCGAACAGAATGTCGGCTATGGCGCGCCGGTCGGGGCCGCACTCGGCCTCGTCTGCGCAGCCATCTTCGGCGTCGCGCTCTATTATGGCGGCGCCCGCCTCAATCTGCGCCTGTTCTTCCGCTGGACCAGCATCCTGATCATCTTCGTGGCGGCCGGTCTGGTGGCGACGGCGGTCCGCTCACTGCACGAGGCCGGCCTGTGGAACCATCTGCAGGGCGTCGCTTTCGACATCTCAGGCATCCTGCCCGGCGACAGCGCGCTCGGCACCGTGCTCGGCGGCCTATTCGGCTATCACGATACGCCGACGCATGGCGAGGTGATCGCCTATCTCCTCTATCTCATCCCGGCGCTGTTGCTCTTCCTGATGGCGCCGACCGCCCCCTCCCCGTCCCAATCGAAGGCCGCACGATCGTGACTGCCCCGCGCATCAATTACCCGGCTGTCGGGGCCGGCATGCTCGCCCTTATCGTGGCGGCGGGCGTCGGCACCTATTTCCTGGTCGCCAAGCCACCCGGCACCGACGGGCCCAGGAGCGGCGATCCCGTCGCCATCGCCGTCACGGCGACGGCCTGCGAACCCAACGAGCTGACGGTACCCGAAGGGCGCACCACCTTCGCCATCACCAACAAGAGCAACCGGGCGATGGAATGGGAGATCCTGCAAGGCGTGATGGTGGTGGAGGAGCGCGAAAACATCGCGCCCGGCTTCACGCAGAAGCTGACCGCCAAGCTCGAGCCGGGTGACTACGAGATCGCCTGCGGCCTGCTGACCAATCCCAGGGGCAAGCTCAAGGTAACCGCGCTCGCCAATGCTCCCAAGGAGGTCAAGCCGAGCCTGACGCAGTTGATCGGGCCGCTCGCCGAGTACAAGGTCTATGTCACCCTGGAGGTCGACGATCTGGTCGAGGCGACCAAGGCATTCACCGACGCGATCAAGGCCGGCGACCTCGCCAAGGCCCGCGAGCTCTATGCGCCGACCCGCCAGTCCTATGAGCGCATCGAGCCGGTAGCCGAACTGTTTTCCGATCTCGACAAGTCGATCGACGCCCGCGCCGACCTGTTCGAGAAGCGGGAGGCCGATCCGGCTTTCACCGGCTTCCATCGCCTGGAATACGGCCTGTTCAAGCAGGGCAGCACCGAAGGGCTCGCGCCTTTCGCCGACAAGTTGCAGGCGGATGTCGCCGAGCTGCAGAACCGGGTTTCGACCCTGGCGATACCGCCTTCCAAGATGGTGGGCGGCGCAGCCGTGCTGATCGAGGAAGTGGCCTCCAACAAGATCTCCGGCGAGGAAGACCGCTACAGCCGCACGGATCTGTGGGATTTCCAGGCCAATATCGACGGAGCCCGCAAGATCGTCGAACTGCTGGCCCCCCTGACCACCAAGGCCGATGCGGCGCGCCAGAAAAGCATCGACGACAATTTCGCCGCCGTGAATGCCATCCTTGGCAAATATCGCACGCCCGATGGCGGCTTCAAATCCTATGACGCCTTGAGCCAGGACGATCGTGTGGCCCTGCAAAAGCCGGTGACGACGCTGGCGGAAAGCCTGTCGACGTTGCGCGGCACGCTAGGCCTCGACTGAAGGGGATAGACCAATGACCGACAAGCCCCCCTACCCGCCCCAGACCGACACGGACGCCCCGCGCTCTCCCGGCCGGCGCTCCATGCTGCTGGGCCTCGGCGCCGCCGGCGGCGGCGCGTTGCTGGCCACCCTGCCGGGCAAGCAGGCGGCCGCCGCGGAAGCCGGTTCCACCGGCCATCTGAGCGACCGCGTGGCTTATCTGGGAGCCCATCAGGCCGGCGTCACCACCGATCGCCCGCCAATGGGACTGGTGGTTGCCTTCAACATCCTGGCGACCACGCGCGCGGATCTCGAACGCCTGTTCCGCGTCCTCACCGATCGTATCGCTTTCCTGACCCAGGGCGGCACGCCGCCGGTAATCGATTCCAAGTTCCCGCCGCCCGATTCCGGGCTGATGGGCCCGGTGGTCTCTCCCGACAATCTGACCATCACCGTGGGCGTGGGCGCTTCGCTGTTCGACCAGCGCTTCGGCCTCGCCGACAAGAAGCCGCGGCAACTGATCAAGATGCCGCAATTTCCCAACGACGCGCTGTCGGCCGAACTCTGCCACGGCGATCTGATGATCCAGATCTGCTCCAACACAACCGACAGCAATCTTCATGCCCTGCGCGACATCGTGAAGAATACGCCGGATCTGCTGATGGTGCGCTGGAAGCAGGAAGGCTTCGTGCCGCCACCCCGTGCTGCCGGCGAAAACCAGTCGGCGCCGCGCAACCTGCTCGGCTTCAAGGACGGCACGGCCAATCCCGACCACAAGGACGAGGCCGAGATGAACCGCCTGGTCTGGGTGCAGCATGGCGGCGCCGAACCTGCCTGGGCGACGGGCGGCAGCTACGGCGTGGTGCGCATCATCCGCAATTTCGTCGAGCGCTGGGACCGCACCCCGCTCGGCGAGCAGGAAGCCATCATGGGCCGGCATAAGCCGAACGGCGCTCCGCTCGGCATGAAAGCCGAAGCCGACATCCCCAGCTACCACGACGACCCAGAAGGCAAGCGCACGCCGCTGGACGCCCATATCCGCCTGGCCAATCCGCGCACGCCGGACTCGCGCAAGAACCTGATCCTGCGCCGCCCCTTCAACTATTCCAACGGCATCACCAAGTCGGGCCAGCTCGACATGGGCCTGCTCTTCATCTGCTTCCAATCCGATCTGGAAGCCGGCTTCGCCACGGTCCAGCAGCGCCTGAACGGCGAGCCGCTGGAGGAATACATCAAGCCGGTCGGCGGCGGCTATTTCTTCATTCTGCCCGGCATCCCCGACAAGACCGCCTTTCTCGGCCAGTCCCTCTTGGCGGAGACAGCCTGAACCGATCCTTCAACCTTGAACTGAAGAGAGAGAAAAACATGACATATCTCAAATGGCGCATGCTGCTGGGCGCCGCGATTGTCGGCCTGGCCACGACCGCCAGCGCCAACGCGCCGGCCGTCTCCCCGCTGGACCTGGTCCAGCCGGTGGCCGACTACAAGGTCTTCATCTCCAAGGGCGCCAAGAAGCTGGTGGAGGATACCGCCAAGTTCACGGCCGCGGTCAAGGCCGGCGATCTGAAGAAGGCCCAGGCCCTCTACGCGCCCACCCGCGTCCATTACGAGTTGATCGAGCCGGTGGCCGAACTGTTCTCCGACCTCGACGGCAGCATCGATTCACGCGCCGACGATCATGAGAAGAAGGAAGCGGATGACGCTTTCACCGGCTTCCACCGCCTCGAATATGGCCTGTTCGAAAAGAAGAGCACCGAGGGGCTCGCCTCCTTCGCAGACAAGCTGAATGCCGATGTCGTGGACCTGCAGAAGCGCATTGCCGGCCTCACCATTCCGCCGGAGAAGATGGTGGGCGGCGCCGCCGCGCTGATCGAGGAAGTCGGCGCCACCAAGATCACCGGTGAGGAAGATCGCTACAGCCACACCGATCTGTGGGACTTCAAGGCCAATATCGATGGCGCCCGCAAGATCGTCGAGCTGCTTCATCCGCTGACGGTGAAGGCCGACAAGGATCTGTCGCAGAAGATCCACGCGAATTTCGAGACGGTCGAGAAAATCCTGGCCAAGTACAAGACCAAGGATGGCTATGAGACCTATGACAAGCTGACGCCCGAGGACCGCACGGCCCTGCAAGGCCCGATCACCACGCTCGCGGAAGATCTCTCCAAGCTGCGCGGCACGCTCGGCCTGAACTGAGATTCGAGGCAAAATGATTCATCGGGCAGCGGGTCTTCGGGCCCGCCGCCTGTGCCACCGCCGCCTGGGTTCCTCGAGCGTATCTGCCCTACTTGTCGAGCAGTTCGATCGAGCGGGTCAGGGTGACCTTGCGGCCGCCGACATTATCCTTGAGCAGAACATCGATGCGATAAGGCCCCGGCTTGTCGTCCGGCTCGAAATGAATAGACAGGGTCGAGCGGCTGTCGACCAGGTTGAAACGGCCTGCAACCTTCTCCTTGAGCGCCGTCACTCCCTCCTGCGTCGAACGCGGATCGATCGTACCGTCGGGACCGGTCACCTTGATGTCATAGCTGACATCGGCGGAAAGATCCTTCTGCAGCCCCATGCCCGAAAACAGCACGCTCACGCCGATCGTGTCGCCCCGGCGCGCCTGCGGCATCGCTCCGGTCAGCGCCGTCGCCTCCGAGGCCCCGCCGTCCGCCGCGGGCTTGTCCGGCAATTTCAGCATGGCGATGCTGCCCGAAAAATCGCCGTCACGGTCAGGACCAGGCTTGAAGGCAACGCTTCTGCTGGCCAACAAAGCGTCGAGCACCTGCTTGTAGGGTCCCGAGGCCTCGCCAGCTCTCTGAAGGAGATAGCGTTCAAGCACCTCATGCTGGCGCAGATTATTGGCGAGGCCTTGCGCCGCATTGATGCGGATCGACTTGTCGAGTTGATTGTTGCCGGTCAACGGCCTGCGCGGATCGAGCGCATCGACCAAGGTTGCGAGGAACCCCGGATTGCCGGTCGCGAAGAAGGCGCCCCATTTGAGATCCATCTCCACCGGCCGGCTCGGCGCGAGCGTGTAGAGATTGCCGGGCTTGTCCCTGAGAAAACCGGGCTCCTCATGGAAAAGCGAAGCGATCAGGTCGGTATTGCCCGATTGCCACAGCGCGAAGGTGAGAACCGACTTGCTGTCGGGCGGATAGGCGCCGCCGGCCCCGATCCAGCCTTCCACGCGCGCGCGGTTCTGCAGGAACAGCATGGAGAAAAAACCCGCCAGCGTCGCGCGGGACAGACCGGTGCGAGCGATCGTTTCCGAATTCTTCAGGGCAGCGAATATCTCGGGCACCGCCGCAGGATCGTTGCGCACATAGAAGAAGACGATGGCCTCGGCGAGCCTGACATCGGCCGCGCTCGGCAGGGCCTTGGCTTGTGCGGGCGGCGAGGGCTGGGGCGGCAAGGCCGGCGGCGGCGGTGAAGGCGAAGAATTCTGCGCCGCAGCAGGAGCAAGGCAAAGGCTCGTCACAATGGAGGCCAGCAGCAAAGTGCGTATCAACGGAATTGCCATCCCAGCGGCGCCGCGGGATTGGGCGCCCAGTCCAGACCAGCTTACGGCACAAGGCGGCAAAATTGCGCTCGCCCCGCGGCAAAATGCCTTTGCAATGGGGCCCCTCAGCCGGCCGCCGAGCGCAATGCCGGATAGAGCGCGCGCCAACGGGCCAGCGCCTCGACATAGGCCGGTGCCAGAGCCGGATCGGGCTCGATCGTCTCGATACGGTGCGGCGGCGTGCAGACCGCCAGCGGGTCCTCGCCGGTGACGGCCAGGCGCGCCAGCCGCGCCGCCCCGAAAGCTCCGCCGGTTTCGCCATCCGCCAGGCGGTAGACCGGAAAGTTCAGGACATTGGCGAGGATCTCGAGCCAGAAGCGCGAGCGCGAGCCTCCGCCGATCACGTCGGCACCGGCAATTTCGGTACCCGCCGCCGCCAGGGCATCGCGACAGTCGGCAAAGGCGAAGGCGACGCCCTCCAGCACGGCCTGCACCATGGCCTCGCGTCCATTCTCATGGGCGAGGCCGGTGAAGGCGCCGCGGATGACGGCATCGTCATGCGGCGTGCGCTCACCGGACAGGTAGGGCAGGAACTGCACCGGCGAAGGCGCCGCCGGCTTGTCGCCGAGCGGAGCCAGCAAGGCGCTCTCCTTGGTCTGCAGCACACCGGCGATCCAGGCGAGACTGGAGGCCGCCGAGAGAATCACGCCCATCTGGTGCCAGGTCTTGGGCACGGCGTGGCAGAAGGCATGCACCGCACGGGCGGGATTGGGCAGGAAACGATCGGTCGTCGCCCACAAAACGCCCGAGGTGCCGAGCGAGAGAAAAGCCGAACCGGGCCGGATCGCGCCCAGGCCCACCGCGCCGGCGGCGTTGTCCCCGGCGCCGCCGGCAAACAAGGGAGCCTTGGCCATGCCCCAGCGCGCCACCAGGTCGCCTCGCAGGCGGCCGGCGGGATCGGAGCCCTCGACCAGGCGCGGCATGGCCTCGCGCGACAGGCCGGTAGCGGCAAGCGCCGCATCCGACCAGTCCCGCCGGCCGACATCGAGCCAGAGCGAGCCCGCCGCATCCGACATTTCCTCGATCGCTTCGCCGGTCAGGGCCAGGCGCACATAGGCCTTGGGCAGCACGACAAGACGTGTCGCGGCGAAGATCGCCGGCTCGTGGCGGGCCACCCACAGCAATTTGGGAGCCGTGAAACCCGGCATAGCCTTGTTGCCGGTCACCCGACGCAAATCGGGCCATTTGGCTTCGAGCTCCGCACATTCGGCATGCGAACGGCCGTCATTCCACAAGATCGCAGGCCGGAGCGGCTGATGATCGGCCCCGAGCAGCACGGCGCCATGCATCTGGCCGGACAAGCCGATGCCATCGACCGCAGCGATCTCCTTGGGATGCGTTGCCTTCAGGGCATCCACGGCCGATATGACCGCCTCCACCCAGGCCTGCGGGGCCTGTTCCGAGAAGCCGGGATGAGGCCGCTGTACCGTCAGCGCGACGTCATGGCTGGCGAGGACGCGCTGCTCGCCATCCGCGAGCAGCGCCTTGACCGAAGACGTGCCGATATCAAGCCCTAGAAACACGCATTCCTCCGAAGAATTATTCGAATCGATCATGCGCCAGGCTGGAAAGCCGGGGCAAGCCCCATCCTGCGGAAACTGCGCGCGGATACGGGCGCGGGGCGTCGAACCGCGAGTTTCACGGCCGTGTCACTGCGTCTGACCTATGCAAGGGGCTCGTGGACCCCGACTTCCATCAGGGGCTGTAGACGGCGACGCCATTCGCCGTCCTGGCCAGGGCACCTACGCTCTACAGCCCCTGATGCTTTTTTTGTCGCACGGTGGGGTGAACACGATGCCGATATCCTCCTCTGACAACATCGGCGCTTGCCTCTGATTCAATGGCCCGTCCTCGCACTCGACATGGGACTGGCTGAGGCGTGCGGCCTTGGACACAACCTGCCGGCCGCGCATCGGCGGACGGAAAGACGGCTCGCGCATGAACCGTGCAGCGAGCCGATGGGAATTGCACCAAGCGCACGGGTCCGCTCCCAATTCGTACGACAGGGCGAACGATTTTCTGACGGACACAAGCCGGAATAATGATTTTATGAAATATTCGTGAATAATAATTGAATACACCTACAAATCATAAAATAATTCAAAAGATTTACTAGTGCAATGTGGACGTAATGTTCGCCTGCATAATGGCCCATGTCTTTCAGGTGCTCGAATCGAGACAGGTGAGATGAGGCGAACCGCCATTGGTCGTTTCCTCCTCTGACGCCGAGCGCTGCAACGCCTGGCTGCGGTACGTCCCCGTGATTCTTACCGATGCCGGTGCGTCGCAGGGCGTTGTGATCTCGGCAAACCGTCACCACCGGCGAAAGACAGCCCGAAAGGGGCCGCTCCCTCAGCGGAGACACGGCTCCGGACCTGACAATCCGCGCGCCGGCTCGCCGTGGCAATTGCCGCGCAGCAGTCGGCGCGTGCAGTGGAGTAGACACGTGCGTACGCAATTGCCCATCCCCCTCGCAGCAGGCCTGTTGGCCCTCGCCGTGACCGGCTGCGGCCCTGCCTGGGCCGAGGACTATTACGACACTTCCCCCAGCTACGCGCCGCCCCCGTCCTTCAGCGGCTCCTATGTCGGCGTGCATGCCGGCGCAGCGTCGGCCAAATCGGCCAACCCCTTCGCCAAGGGCAACAGCCTCCAATTGGGCCTCCAGACGGGTTACGACATGCGCCTTGGCCCGGCGGTCATCGGCGCCGAAGTCGAGGGGTCCAATCTCGGTGGCGCCGAGCGGCAGGCGCGAGGCGGCAAGATCAGGGAAAAATGGCGGGCCGCGCTGAAGGGCCGGGCCGGCATCGCCCTCGATCGCACCTTGCTCTACGGCACGGCCGGCTTCGCCTTCACCAAATTCGAGGGCACCGGCGGCGCCCGCGTCAGGGACGGCTGGAAGACCGGCTATCTGATGGGCGCCGGCGTCGAACAGGCCTTGTCCGACAGGGTCTCCTTCAAGCTCGAATACAATTATGTCCGTACCCCCGGCCTGAAGACGCGTTCATCCTTCGGCCATGCCAAGGAAGACATCGGCAGCCACGCTTTGAAAGCGGGCCTCAACTACCGATTCTAGGGATCGCTGTTGGGGTCCCCGACCGGATCCGGCGCCAGGCCGGATCCGGTCGGCCCCTCGTAATGTCGGCGCAATCTTCAGCTTCTAGAGCTAAATACAGTCTGGAATCATCAATGTCTTTTCATCGCGCTTTCGCAGTCGCGCTCGCCGCAGGCCTTCTCCTATTGGCGGGTTGCGCTTCCGCCGTCATGAAGAACTATGTCGGTGGCCCGGTTGAAACGGTGATGCTGGACTATGGGCCGCCGACCAGCATACTCGATCTCGGCGCTGGCCAGCGCGCCTACCAGTGGCGCAAGGTTTCCACCAATGTGGTGCCCGGCAGCGCCAGGAGCGAAGTCCGCCGGACCCGGCGAGGCACCGACGTCGAAACCACGGAAACGCCCGGCTATGTCGAGCGACAGGAATGCTTCTATACCTTCTACGCCCGCGCCGCAGGCGAGCGCTGGCTCATCACGAATTTCCGCAAGCCAAGCCTGGAATGCGAGTGATCCGGGCTCGTTGTCGAGACCGGCGCGAACTGAAGACGGACGAAGGGTCCCATGCGCATCCTGCTGATCGAGGATGAACCGGAAATGGCGTCCGTGCTCAAGACGGCCCTGGAACGCCAGGACGTCGTGGTCGACCATGCCTCGAACCTGGCCGATGGCGAGGCAATGGCCCGCATCGGGTCCTATGACGCCATCGTGCTCGATCGTCGCCTGCCCGACGGCGAAGGCCTGACCTTGATCCCGCGCCTGCGCGCCCTGCATATCGAGGCCCCGGTCATCGCCCTCACAGCCATGAGCGGCCTGCAGGACCGTGTCTCCGGGCTCGACGCCGGAGCCGACGACTATATGGGCAAGCCCTTCGCCACCGAGGAACTGGTCGCTCGCCTGCGCGCCCTGCACCGCCGCCCCTATACGTTGCGGGCCGACCAGGCCGTCGTCGGCCGCCTCACCTATGACTTCCGCCATCGTGAGGCGCTGATCGACGACCAGACGCTCGACCTGCCACGGCGTGAGCGCCTCGTCCTGGAAACGCTGATCCGCCGCCCGGGACGCACCATCATGCGCAGCGCGCTGGAGGAAGCTGTCTACGCCCTCGACGACGAGATCGGCTCCAACGCGCTCGATGCGCATATTTCCCGCCTGCGCCGCAAGCTGGACGACCTCGCCGCCGGCATCGAGATCCGCGCCATCCGCAATCTCGGCTATCTCCTGCGGGCCGTCTCATGAAGCAGGCGCGAGCGCGGTCCCTGCAATGGATCCTAGTGCGGAGGCTGATCCTGCTGCAGGCGGCGATGCTCGTCTTCTTCATCGTGCTGTTCATCACCGCGCTCTCCGTCGCCAATCCCCAGCTCATGGTCGACAACGAGGCGGCGGTTGCCGCGATCACCGGTGCCATCGACCGCGACAAGGACGGCAAGCTCATCGTCAGCGACACCAAGGAACTGGCCGACTTCCGTACCGAATATCCCTATGTCTGGTACATCATCCGCGACCAGTCGGGACAGAGCCTGCGCATCGGCTCAGTTCCGGCTGACTATGATCGCGATCTCGGCGACCTGCTGCGGGCGGTCGATCACGCCAATATCGGCTTCGCCGGCAAGGAAGAGGGCCGGGAAATGCGCCCAGAAGCCTATGTGCAGAAAGTGGACACCAAGGCCGGCCCGGTCCAGATCGTCACCTCCACCCTGCATTCGCGGGCCGAAGCGGACGGCTTCATCATCAACGTGACCGCCACCGTCGACATGGCCCGCAATCCCGACGGCAGTGCCAATTGGGCCCGGGTCCTCCCGGGCATCGTCGTGGGCCTTGCCATCTTCCTGGTGCCGATCATCGTCGTCATGGGCGTGACCACATTGGTGACGACGCCCGCCGTGGTGCGCCGCTCCCTGGCCGGCCTGGTCGGCACCGCCAACGAGGCCGCGCGCATCGATGTCAGCACGCGCGCCATACAATTGCCGGTCGAGAACGTGCCGCAGGAGATCGTGCCGCTGGTGCATGCCTTCAACCAGGCATTGGCCCGCCTCGCCCAAGGCTTCGACCGTCACAACCGCTTCCTGACCGATGCCGCCCATGAGCTGCGCACACCGATCGCCATTCTGCGCACGCGGGCGGAATTGTTGAAAGAAGAACCCCAGAGCCTGCGGCTGAGGCAGGACATCGAGCGCCTCTCACATCTGGCCCAGCAACTGCTCGACCATCAATTGGTCGATCGCCCCGCCAACCACCGGCAGGCGGTCGACCTTGCCGAACTCGCCGGCCGCGTCGCCGCCGACTTTGCGCCGCTCGCGATCGAGGCCGGCTACGACCTCGCCTTCGAACCGCCGCACGGCAAGGTCGAGGTCGAAGCCAATGTGCTGCAGATCGAGCAGGCTCTCGCCAACATCATCCGCAATGCCATCGAGCATGGCGGCGGCCATGGCACCATCACGGTGGCGGTCGACGCAGCCGGCGGCCTGGAGGTGCGCGACGAAGGACCCGGCATCCCGGCCGAGGAGCATAGGAACGTGTTCGAACCCTTTTATCGCCTGCATCCGCTTTCGCGCGGCGCCGGACTCGGGCTGAATCTCGCCCGCCAGATCGCGCAGTTGCATGGCGGCAGCATCGCAATCGTCAACGGCTCCTGGAAAGGAGCTCACGTGCGGATCGAGCTTCCGCCGCTCCGCGCGGCGGCCTGAGGCAATACCCGCTCGGCATACCGGGGCCTGGCCAATCGCAGAGCGATCAGCGCCCGTCTTCGCTGGCAACGACGCCGAGTATCGGCACGACCAGGCGCGGTAGCTCATGCGCCACGGTCTTCACGAACATGTTCTCGATCTTCATGGCCTGGATGGGCCTCATCGCTTCCGTGCCATAGATCTTCGCGATCTCGTCGATACTCTGGTAGATCTTGGTACTGGCCGCCTGCACCGTCCTGTCCATGTAGCGCAACTGCCCGATCGGCGTTCGATAGGCATAAAAGGCATGGTAGCTCATCGAGCCGGAGCGTTCGAATTCCACAATGACCATCACCACGCTGCCATCGTGTCCGACCATACGCGCGACGTCCTGCTCCGCCTTGACGACACGGATGGCGCCGCAACGCGCACCGAGACGAGTCAGCATCCTCTCCATCCCCTGCATGGAAAGGCCGCCGAGCGCACCGATGTCGAGGCCGGCCGCCTTGGCAAGGTCGTCCACGGTGACGAAGAGCTTGCCGTCGACCTTGGCGCCGATCTGCGTGAGGGCCTTGGCCGAAGCAACCCAGGCGCAAATGCCGGCATTCGGATTGATGTCGACGATGAGCTTGGCCATGATCGCGCCCTTGACGGAGCGGACCATCTGGGCCGCCTTGCCTACCGGCAGGATCGCGAGGAGCCGCAGCCCATCCTGCCCGGCGCCGGCCGCCGTGCCCTTGGCGAGCCCATCCCCAAGCCGCAAGACGTCGACGAAACCGGCACCGAACGTCATCAGGGTCTTGGTACCGGCCCCCACGATCATCGCGCCTTGGCTGTAGTTTGAATCCTCGACCCACTTGTCCAGGATCGCTTCGGATTCCTTCTGCTGCTGGCTCCACCAATCCGCGAGCTCAGTGAACTTCCACATGGAACCTCCGTGCACAATCGCTTGCGCGAGAGGCCCTGCCGCCGCGCCGATCCCGCCGAGATATAGGTTCGGGCATACCGGGCCACAGTTCCCTGGAGAACCGCAACCCCAAGCAACGCGCCGAAAAATGAAGAGAGGTTTCGGCCAGAACGATATGACGGCATAGGCCGATGCCGCTGGCCCAATGCCGAAACCGGCGCGACGCGGGAGCGACGCAGCGCTTCACAAAGCGGAAAAACTCGGGAAACACCCCTCCGCTATAGTGCCATCCTTCACACGGGAAGGTGCGGGACCTTGACCATCGCAGCCATGCTCTTCGTCATGCTGGCATTGCTGGGCCTCATCTATGTCACCTTCGACATCTGAGGAGGCCATTAGTCCAGCACGGCCAGACAGCCGACGATCCCCATGAGAATGGCCGCAGACAGCATCAATACGGTCTCGGCCAGGTTGTCCCGGCCGGCGAGACGCTCCAGCCAGACTGGTCCGGCGGCTCCGGCGATGGTCTCGTCGCATGGCAGCAAGCCCGTTTGCCGCGGTGGCTCGCCACAGCCGAGGCCGATCAGCAGATCGGCCGCCGTCGTATGGAGATGGGCGGAAAGCCGCGTGGCCATGGCCGGTCGCAGGTCGCGTTGCCCGCGGGCCCAGGCATCGATATCGCCCGCATTCACTCCGGCACGGCGTGCAAGCGAGGCGGCGTCCACCCCGGCTGTCGCCATGGCCGCCGCCAGACCATTGGGGCGAGGCGTGCGATCGAAACTCGGCTTGATCGGATCCAACATCGCGCAGCCGCCTCCGATCAGGCGTGACCGGGACGGGTCCTTGCCGGCGAGTTGAGCCGGCGGCCGTCCAGACAATCGTCGTGTGCGAGATATTGAGGCGATCTACAAAGGCCGAGCAAAGCTGCATCGGCGATGGGATAGGGACACATGGCCTGTCTTCCACGATGACACCTTCCAGCATAGGGCGCGAATCACCCTGAAACCTTCGATGTTTCCCCTATCGCTCGCCCATATTGCACGGACATTGCGTCCCCTCCGTCCGGCTGCCAACCGGTCCACATGGCTTCCGCCGGTAGGGCATGCCCCCTCATGCCGGACAAACAAAAATCCTCCGGCCCGTGAAGGCCGGAGGACTTTTGTTGGCAAATCCGGCGGACAGCTCAGATCAGGCTGTATTGCCTGGCCTTGTTGCGCAGGAAAGGCAGGCCCTCGGCCAGGATCTCCTCGCGGCTGTTGGCGACAGGACGCCAGACCGACAGGGCGGAGGCGAGCTGCGGCGGCATATGGATGAAGCTTTCCATGGCCATGCCCCCCTTGAAGCCAATGCCGGCCAAGCCCGCGAACACCTCGTCCCAGGCGATCGTGCCGGTACCAGGCACCCCGCGGTCGCTCTCGGAGAGGTGGATATATTTGAGGTGCTCGCCGGCCTTGAGGATGCCGTTGGCCTGCCCCTTCTCCTCGATATTCATGTGATAGGTATCGAGGTGGAGGAAGACGTTGGGCGCACCGATGCGCTCGATGACGCGAACCACCTGCTCGGTGGTGTTCATCATGTGGTTCTCGTAGCGGTTGACCGCCTCGAGCCCGAGTTCCAGGCCGCGCTTGCGGGCATGGGCCGCCGCTTTGTCCATCACCTTGACGACCGCGTCATATTCGGCCTCGGTCGGCGGGTTGCCGGTGCGCTCGCCGATCGAGCCATAGACGACGCCGGACAGGGCCTTGGCACCGATCTCGGCGGTCTTGTCGAGCGCGAGGGTGAGGAATTCCAGCGCCTTCTCCGGATTGTTGGTGGGGCGGGAATCATTGGGCAGGCCGAGAGAGCAAACCGCATCGACGCCGTGCTTTTCCAGCAGGGCCCGGGTATGGCCGGTGTCGGCCTTGGCCGGCTCCAGCAGGGCGATCTCGACGAAGGCCAGCCCATATTTGGCTGCCTCCGCGATCGACAATTCCGCGGCTTCGCGGGTCCAGCTATGCGACCAAAGGCTGGTATGAATGCCAAAGCCCTTCATGGCGATATCCTCAATGTGTTGGCTTTCGGGTGAAGAGAAGTTGAAGGAAATCCCTGGCCCAGACCCAGCGCAGGATCATGACCACCAGCAGGAAGGCGCCCCACATCGCCGTGGCCAGATGCTGGTTGGCGCCGAGCAGGTTCAGGCCGGAGGCGATGACCTGCAGGATCACCAGGGCGATCACCACCGGGATCACTCGTCCGAATCCGCCGAAGGGATCGACGCGGCCGAGGAAGCAGGCGAGCACGGTGATCAGCAGATAGGCCTCGCCATGGCCGACACGCACCGAATTGAAGCGGGCCAGCATCACCACGCCGGCAATGCCGCACATCAGGCCGGACAGCGTATAGATCAGCGTCACCGACCGCCGGGTATCGATGCCGGAATAGCGCGTCGCCTCGATGTTGGAGCCGATCATGCGCGTGGCGAAGCCGAGCCGGGCCCGCGTCATCACCACATGCCAGAGCAGAGCCGCGGCGGCGAGGATCCAGAGCGGCACGGGAATGCCGACCAGCGTGCCATGGCCGATCTCGCGCACGAAATCGGGAAAGCCCGATATGTCGCCGCCATGGGTGAGGAATTCGCCGAGCCCGCGCAGGAAGATCATCATGGAGAGCGAGACGAGGATCGGATGGGCACCGGTATAGGCGATGATGATGCCCATCAGCCAGCCGGCCGCCGCACCGGTCAGCAACGCCGAGGCCACCCCGAGGACGAAGGCACCGACGCCGGCATCCACGCCGCCGTAGGATTGCAGCACCCAGGCCATGGCAAGGCCGGCTATATTGGCCGTAAACGTCGCCGCCAGATTGAAGCCGCCCGAGATGATCGGCATCAGCATGGCCAGGGTCAGCAGGCCGAGCTCGGGCAGCTGAAAGGCGATGGAGGCAAAGGTCGTAGCGGTGAAGAAGCGGTCGGTGCTGAAACTCAGCACCGCAACGACCAGGACGAGGAAGCCGATCAGGCCGGCAATGTCACTGCTCAGCAAGCCCGCGAGGCCGGGCTTGCCGCTCTGGCTGGAGGTAGACGTCGGTGTCATCAGGCCGCCCTCCGGGCATTGGGCGTGCGCCGCGAGCCATTTTTCATCGATCCGATTAGCCGAGCGACACCGTCGCTCGACAGGGTGATGGCGATCAGGATGATGGCGCCGATGATCATCTTGAAGGCATAGGGGGTAATGCCGAGCAGGTTCAGGCCGTTCTCGGTGATGGCGACCAGGAAAATGCCGAGAATGGCGCCGAGCAGCGTGCCCCGGCCCCCGCCGAGCCGCGCACCGCCGAGCACGACGGCGGCCAGAACGTCGAGCTCGCGGCCATAAAGCGCGTTCGGCACCACTTCCTGGGCATAATGGGCCTGCATCAGCCCGGCAATGCCAGCCATCAGGCCGAGCCAGCCGAAGGCGAGGTAATGCATGGCGCCGATATTGATGCCCACCCGCCGCGCCGCCTCGGGATTGTCGCCCATCGCGTAGAGGCGGCGGCCCGGCGTGGTCCGGCGCAGCAAGAGCCAGGTGGCGAGTACGCATAGGGCCATGACGGCGACGGGCAGCGTCAATTCGGCCGAGCCGTCGCCCGTCGGGACGCTGACCAGCACGATGCGGTCGGTCAGCCAGTCCGGCAGGTCGTAAAGCGAGACGCCGCCGGTGAGGAACATCAGCGTGCCGAAGAAGAGGTTGAAGGTCGCGATCGTCACCACGATGGAGACGATGCGGAAATGATAGATCAGCGCGGCATTGAAGGCGCCGAGCAGGAAGCCGAAGCCGCCGGCGACCATCAGGCCAACCGCCCAATTGCCGCCGCCCAGCTGCATCACCGTCAGCGCGGTGAGGTACTGCACCACCGAGGCGCCGACGGCGAAGGAAATGTCGATGCCGCCGGCAATCAGCACCACCAGGAGACCGGCCGCGAAGATCACGTTCACCGCCGAGGTGTTCAAGAGGTCGAACAGGTTCGACAGGGTGAAGAAGGTATCGGTGGTCAAAGCGAGGCCGGCGACCAGAGCCAGGATCACCAGGATGAGCCAGCGTTCCGTGGCGCCGATCGGCCAATTGCGCTTGTCAGGCATGCACATCCTCCTCGATCTTGTCGATGGACACCTCGCCCGGAATGTATTCGTCGATGATGCGGCCATCGCGCATGTGCAGGATGCGATCGGCGTTGAAATAGACTTCGGTGATCTCGTCGGAAATCAGCAGGATGGCCATGCCCTCCTGAGCCAGCCGGTGGATGATCGCGAAAATGCCGGCGCGGGCACCGACATCCACGCCGACTGTGGGTGAATCCAGGATCAGGAGCTTGGGCTTGGTGGCCAGCCATTTGGCCAGCACGACGCGCTGCTGGTTGCCTCCCGACAAGGTCGACACCGCGTTGTCGGGGTTGAAGACCTTGATGGCGAGAGCCTTGACCCAGTCGTCCACCAGGGATTTGCGCCGGGCGGGCGAAATCAGCCGAAAAAGATCGAGCAGCCTGTCCAGCACGGTGATGGCGGTGTTGTCGCCGATCGATTGCGGCTGGATCAGACCGAGCTGCAAACGGTCTTCGGAGACATAGGCGATGCCGGCATCGATGGCGGCCCGGTTGGAGGCAAGCGACAGGGCCTTGCCCTCGAGGCGAATGCTGCCCGCGCTCGGCCGGGTCAGTCCGAACAGCGAGAGGGCGAGTTCGGTGCGCCCTGCCCCCAACCGTCCGGTCAGGCCCAGCACCTCCCCGCGCCGGACAGTCAGGCTGATATCCTCGTAGTCGCCCGGGCGCGTCAGCTTCTCCACCTGCAGGACCACGGGCGAGGCGGCATGATCGCGCGCCTGCACGGCCTGGTCGAAGGTCTTGCCGGTCATCAGCTCGGTGAGGCGGGTCTGCGTCATGCCGGCGGTGGGATAGGTGCCGACATAATGGCCGTCGCGCAGCACCGTGACGCGGGTGCAGACATCGAGCACCTCGGCGAGGCGATGGCTGACGAAGACCACGGCGATGCCATCGGCCGACAGGCGCCGCACGATCACCAGCAGCGCATCGGTTTCAGCCTGGCTGAGCGAAGCGGTCGGCTCGTCCATGAAGACCAGCCTGGCATCGGCGACCAGGGCGCGAGCGATCGCCACGATCTGGCGTTGGGCGATCGAGAGCGTGCGCACGGGCGCATCGAGATCGAGATCGACGCCCAGCCGTTCCAGGATGCGCCGCGCATCCGCCTTCATGGCCGCATAGTTGACCAGGCGCGGCGCACCGCCGAGATTGCGTTCGAAGGCGATGTTCTCGGCCACTGCCATTTCGGGAAAAAGCGCCAGATCCTGCCAGATGACCTGGATGCCCAGCGCACGGGCCCGCGCCGGGCTGAGGCCGTCGATGGTGCGTCCGTCGAACAGCATCTCGCCGCCCGGCTCGGGACGATAGACGCCGCTGATCAGCTTGATCAGCGTGCTCTTGCCGCAGCCATTCTCGCCGGCAAGGCACAATACCTCTCCGGGGAGCACCTCGAAGGAGACGCTTTCGAGCGCGCGCACACCCCCGAAGCGCTTGGAGATGTTGCGCAGGAAAAGCAGCGGCGTCGCGGACGTATCGCTGATTGCGGCTGTGGCGGCCATGACGGTCTCCCGGCCAGGGGGAAGGAATGAAGCGAAGCAGGAGGCATGCCCAAGCGTGGAGTGTCGACCTCCAGGTCGACACCCTCCTTGCCGGCAGATGTCTCGGTTCCAAGAATGTCGACCTGAAGGTCGACACGCCGAGCTTTCGATCCCTACAGGCCCATTTTGGCGAGGTCGTCGACGGTATCCTTGTTGAGGGACACGAGCTGGTCGACGATGAGGTTGTGCCCGTCGGGATGAACGACGCCCAGCCCTTCGATCGTGGTGCCGTCCTTGATCTCCTGCCCCTTGGCCACCATGGTGCCCAGGGTGACGAAGACCTCTCCCGCCAGCATCGGATTCCACATGAAGCCGCCGGTCAACGTGCCGTCCTTGACGAGCTTGCGGCCCTGGCCGGGAGAGAACGGGCCGAGCACCTTGATCTGCCCCTTCTTGCCTTTCTCGGCCACGGCGCGCGCGGCACCGATCGGGCCCTGGCTGCCGAAGGCCAGGAAGCCCTTAAGGCCGGGATGGGCACGGATGAGGTCGAGAGCCGTCGAACGGGACGCATCGACATCCTCGGCGACGCCGTAGCGATCGCCGACCAGTTTCATCTCCGGCGTGTTCTGCTTGATATAGGCGATGGCCGCATCAGCCCAGGCATTGTGCAGCGGCACCGTAAGCGAGCCGACGAACACGGCATATTCGCCCTTTCCGCCCAGCGCTTCGACCAGCTGCTTGCCATAGGCATCGCCGAAGCCCTTCACCGAGGCGAGCTCGAAATCCCAATCCGCCTGCTTCTGCTTGGGCGATTCATGCGTGATCACCTTGATGCCGGCCTTGCGGGCCCGCTCCAGCACCGGCTCGAGCACTTCGGCGTCGTTCGGCACGACGCCGATCACGTCGACGCCCTTGGCAATCAGATCCTCGATGGCGCGCACCTGCAGGGCCGGATCGGCGCTGGTGGGCCCCACCATGAAAGCCTCGACGCCGAGTTCGGCCGATTTCTTCTTGATCCCGGCTTCCATGGCGTTGAACCAGGGAATGCCGCCGATCTTCACCACCACGCCGATGACGGGCTTGTGCTTGGAAGCGTAAGCCGAGCCGAGCACGCCCGGCAGCAGCAGCGAGCCGGCCCCCAGGGCAGACGCAAGAAATCTGCGGCGATCGAGCCTAGCCGCGCGAATGGAATCAGAATTCGACGCCATGGAACAGTTCCTCCCTCATTGTTCTGGCTGCCGCGGCTCCGAATTCCGCCAGCAGTACATCCGAGCTAAATCCATTCAGCATTTGTTGTCAAGGTAGCTAAAAGGATTTAGCATGGAGGCGATGATCGAGTCTGCAATTCGATCCGCAAGACAAAAGAGGGACGATGGCGCGCTTACCCAGCGGACGCAGGTCCACCATCTATGATATCGCCGCCGCGACCAAGGCCTCCCCTTCCACGGTCAGCCTGGTGCTCAATGGCAGCTGGACTCGCTACCGTATCAAGGAGGACACCGCCAAGCGCGTGCTGAAGGCGGCCCAGGAGCTGGGTTACGCCGTCAACATGAAGGCCCGGGGCCTGCGGCTGTCGCGCTCCGGCCTTGCCGGAATGATCATCCCACATTACCGCAACCGCTTCTTCGCGGGCCTGGCGGAGGCCTTCGAAACCGATACGCGCCAGCGCGGCCTGTGCCCCATCGTGGTGAGCACGCAGCGAGACGAAGCGATCGAGGCAAGCGTTACGGCCACCCTGCTCTCCCAACAGGTCGAGTTCCTCTTCATCGCGGGCGTGCGCAATACGCAGCCTCTCAATGCGCTCTGCCGCGCCGCCGGCATTCCCTGCGTCAATCTCGATCTGCCCGGCAGCGACGCGCCTTCGGTGGTGACCGACAATTACGGCGGCGCACGCACCCTCACCGAGAAGCTGATCGCCAAGCTGCAGAAACGCCGGACGGCGCCGCGCGACCTGCTGTTCCTCGGCGGCATCGCCGGCGAGCATGCCACCGACCGCCGCATTGAAGGCTTTCGCGACGCTGTGGCGGCCAACGGCCAGGAGATGACGCCGGAGGTTTCCTGCTGCGGCTACCGTCCCTCATCGGCACGCGAGGCGCTCGCCGCCCGCTTCCAGGCTCTCGGCCGCATGCCGGACGGCCTGTTCATCAATTCCATCACGGCCTTCGAAGGGCTGGTGCAATTCTCCCTGCAGGTGCCGCGCCAGGCCATGCGCGAGGTCAGTACGGTATGTTCCGACTGGGATCCCTTTGCGGCCCATCTGCCTTTCGACGTGACGATGACACGCCAGAACGTCGAAGCCATCATCGCCGAGGGCTATGCTCTGGTCGACAATTACGTTCCGGGCGAGAATCCGATGGTGGTGGTGCCGCCCGAATTCGCGCCGAGTTCGGAACGGGAGAGCAATTGGCGCTGAGGATCGCGCCGATCGCGCGCAACCGACCTCGCGGCAATCCACCGTCTTGAACATCCTGTCTGCCCGGGCACAAGGTCCTGACCGGGCCATGGGCGCGCTCGAAAGCCCCGCAAGCGCCAAGGGAGGGAGCATCATGAGAAAGCTGAAAATGTCATCGGCCGAGATGGTCGCGGCCGCTCGCGCCCGAATCGAGGAAATCGAGACCAGGGACGCGATCGCCATGGTCGGCGATCCCAATGTGGTCATCGTCGACATCCGCGATCCCCGGGAGAGGCAGCGTTCGGGCTACATTCCCGGCAGCTTCCATGCCCCCCGCGGCATGGTGGAATTCTGGGTCGACCCCGAAAGCCCCTATTTCAAGGAAATCTTCGGAGAGGACAGGAAGTTCGTCTTTCATTGCGCCTCCGGATGGCGCTCGGCCCTGACCGTGGCAACGTTGCAGGACATGGGCTTTGCCGCGGCTCATCTCAAGGACGGTTTCTCGTCCTGGGAAAAGGCCGGCGGGCCCATCGAGTTTCCCGAGCCCCGTGACGGCAAATGAGGACGGGCGTGGTCCATCTGCCTTTCCATCGCTGCTCGTTTCAGCCGGAGCGAACAGAATTGACCGGGGCCTGACCCCATAAGGCAAGGCAGGGAAAGGCGAAAGAACGTTTGTCTCCAACATGATGGCGGTCATCCCTGAATCGGACGCGCAGCCGTTTCCTTATGCAATCCTGATTTGTTGGAGCAGCGCCGACGCCCTACCCTCGCGCTCATTGTCGATGTCAATCTGTCTGTCGCACATGACCGTACCCTATCTGCGCGAGGCGAGTCCGGCGGATCTTCCCGCCCTGGTCGACCTCGAAAACGAGGCCTTCGCCGGCGACCGCATCAGCCGCCGCGATTGGCGCCATCTGCTGACCAGCCCTTCCGCCCTCGTCATCGTGAGCGACGATGCTGAGGGCCTCACGGGCTGCAGCGTCATTCTCACCAATCGCCGCACGGCTGTCGCGCGGCTCTATTCCCTTGCCGTCGCACCGCGCGCCCGTCGACAGGGCATCGCACAGGCGCTCCTCCGGCAAGCCATGGCCAGCAGCGCCGGGATCGGCGCCCATCTGCTGCGCCTGGAAACCCGCAGCGACAACCTGCCCGCCCAGGCCCTGTTCAGCCGTCTCGGCTTTCGTCCCTTCCGGCGTGTGGCGGACTATTACGAGGACGGGGCCGAGGCCATCCGCTTCCAGCGCCTGATCGACCGCGACTGCCTGAGGCAAAATGCGCTGCAGTAGATGCGCCTGCAGCCATAAGCCCTTGCTTGAACGCATCTTTCGGCTTTTCAAAATCACTTGCGGAAAGACGCATCAGGCGATCGCAACGCCGCGCGCGCCTTCCTTCTTGAAAGCAGCCAATGCCCGCTCAACTGATCATCGTCGAAAAATCCAGTGATTTTCGCTGGTCCGTCCCCGGTGTCCGAGTGGTCACCGCACAGGACTTCATCGCAGAAGGGCCGAGCCTGCTGCAGCGGCCACGCCGCATCGTCAATCTGTGCCGCAGCTATGCCTATCTCAGTATCGGCTACTACGCCTCCCTGCTCGCCGAGGCGCGCGGCGAACGGGTGACGCCGAGCATGGAGGCGATTACCGACCTCCAGGTGAAGGCGGTGCAGAGCCAGAAGCTCGCCGGCCTCGAGCGCTGCCTCGGCCCGCTTGCTGCCGTACCCCGGGCGGTCGATGCGATGCGGATCCAGGTGTTTTTCGGCCAGGTCGAAGACAAGGATCTCGCCGAGTTCGCAAGCCGCAGCTTCGAGCTGTTTCGATGCCCCCTGCTGGCCATCGACCTCGAGCGCCTGGAAGGCGGTGGCGGCTGGAAGGTCGCAGCCCTGCATCCGCTCGATCCGCGCGATGTCGATCCGGCCCGCGACGGCCTGTTCCTCGACGGGCTTGCCCGCTTCTGCCGGCGCCCCTGGCGCCATGCCCCCTCGACCAGCGGCCCACGCATGGACCTGGCAATCCTGCACGATCCTAAGGAAGCCCTGCCGCCTTCCAAGCTGAAGACACTCCAGGCCATGATGCGCATCGGGCAGGACATGGATATTGCCGTGGAGTTGATCGAGAAGAAGGATTATCCGCGCCTCACCCAGTTCGACGCCCTGTTCATTCGCGAGACCACGGCGATCGCGCACCACACCTTCCGGTTTGCCCGCAAGGCTGCCAGCGAAGGCATGCCGGTGATCGACGATCCCGGCTCGATCCTGCGCTGCACCAACAAGGCCTTCCTGTCCGAGCTCCTGGGCGGCAACGGCATCGCCACGCCTCGCACGCTTTTCCTCACCCGCCGCACGCTGGCGGGCTTCGAGACGCAGCTGACCTATCCCGCAGTGCTGAAAGTGCCTGATGGCGCCTTCAGCCTCAGCGTGAAGAAAGCCGAGAATTGGCAGCAATTTCAGGATATTGCCGCGGCCATGTTCAAGCAATCCGGCCTCATCCTGGTGCAGGACTATGTCTATACGCCCTTCGATTGGCGGATCGGCATCCTCGCCGGCGAGGTGATCTTCGCCGCCAAATACTTCATGTCCTCCGGCCATTGGCAGATCATCCAGCATGGCGAGGCCGGAGCCTACACCGAAGGCCGCACCCAGGCCGTGCCAGTCCAGGAGGTGCCCCGCGAGGTGATCGAACCGGCAGTGCGGGCGGCAGGCCTGATCGGCACCGGCCTCTACGGGGTCGATCTCAAGCAGACCAAATCAGGGGTCGTGGTCATCGAGGTCAACGACAATCCCAATATCGATCTCGGCCTGGAGGATGCCGCCGCCGGCGAGGGGCTCTACCGCAAACTGCTCTCCCACTTCCAGGCCCTGGTCGATGCCCGCCATCGTCCGCCCACACCTGCGCTTCCCTCCGGGGCTATTCACCGCCCTCGTCTGGTGCATGATCTGCGCGACACGGGCTCGTAGGATCAGCTCGCAGAACTTCGGGGCTAGAGCGTTTTGCGATTAGACGGAGTTACCTAGAATCGCAAAGACGCGTCAGAACAATGAGCTAGAGCAAATAAGCGTTCACGCTTGAACGCGCTTTGCTCTAGTCCTCACCGCTACAGCAGACGCACCAGCCCTTCGTGAAGAGCGATGATGAGCACGGCGAGCATCGCGCTCACCGCCAGGAGGGCGGCAACGCTCGTCAACGCTCCCTGCAGAAAGACCGAAACGGCATTGGCTCGAAACGACATGGCAATCCTCCCGATGGAGAATGCAGTATCGGGCCCGGATGCTTCCGGCCTCGGTCTGCCATGTAAAGTTTCGTTGCGACTGCGGGGAAGACGCCAGGGTGACGCGTCGAGCGCCTTCAGATGTCGTAGCTGACGTAATAGAGGCAGCAGGCCGAGGCCAAGGCGAACAGCAACGCATAGAACATGACACGACCCTTCGTAACCAAGGCCGCATCATGCCCGGCAAACCTTTCCAGGACGTGTCTGGCCGATGGCCGGATCGTGTTAAAGTGTGCTCTGATGGACTTAGTTTGAAAGTTCGCACATCACATTGAAAATATGGAAAAAAATGGATTAACGAGACACTCTCTTCGCCATGGCTAGCCATCGGTTTGCGGGCACTCGGCTCCCTTCCGTTTCAGCCTTGGAAAAGCCCTTTCCGGCCCCGTCCCCGCCTGTCGAAAGAGGCCTGCTCAACCACCGATGATCAAATCGTTCTGCAACTTGAGCTGCCCCTTGAACAGCATCACCGTCAGCACGTCGTCGAGCCGCTCCTTGAGCACGGAGCTGGTGGCCGCAAAACCGAACAGGCGGGCGGCCGCCACGATCAAGGCGTCGCGGGGCGCCCCGTAATTGGCGGCAATTACGGCCAGGAAGGCGGCTTCTATCTCTTCATTGGGCAGCATATCGGGGCGCCGGAGGCCGGCGCTTTCCACCGCGGAGCGATCACGCAAGACCACCTGCGTTTCCGGCAGCTTGTAGAACGGGCCGCCGACGATCCTGCCGGTGACGCGGGCGACGTCGATGCCGTCCTGCACCGCTTCGCGCACCCGGTTGCCGGCCCGTGCCAAGCCGAAGGAATCGCGGATGCGCGCCACGATCTCCTGCTCATGTACCGGCCCCTCGATTTCGACCACATCGAGGACATAAGCCGCCATGCGGGCCGTCGGCACCTCGTGCAGTTCAGCCGTGCCCGCCACGCGGAGGCGCGCCTCGACATAGGGACGTGCCAGCGCGGATAGTGCGGGCCCTTCCGCAGGCCTGGGCCCGGCCAGCGGCTCATCAAACGGCGGCGGCCGCGGCTCTTCTTGCATCCCGTCTTCCGGCTCGGTCGGCACGGCGAGTTCCTCGTCCCGTTTGCGCCAGACAGCCCTGGCGCGTTCGATGGCGGCCTCCACCTTGCCGAGTTCCTCACGGGGACGCAGATACCAGTCCGTCGACCAGATGCGATGGATCACCCAGCCCTGCCCTTCCAGCACATGCTGGCGCAGCCTGTCGCGGTCGCGGGCCGAACGCGAGGCATGATACTGCGCACCATCGCATTCGATGCCGAGCAGGAAGCGTTGAGGGCGGTCGGGGTCCACCACAGCAAGGTCGACGAAGAAGCCGGCACTGCCGATCTGGTGTGCGATCTCATGCCCGCGCGCCCGCAGCTGGCCGGCGACCTGCTCTTCGAACAGGGAATCGGGCGCCTTGCCGGTTTGGACGGGCGTGCCGAGCCGGCCGGTCTCGGCATAGTCGAGAAACAATTTGAGCGCCGCAACGCCGCGCGCATTGGCGCGGGAAAGATCGATGTCCTCCCCCCGGATGGAGGAGAACACCTCACAGCGATATTTGGCGCGCGAGATCAGCACGTTGAGCCGTCTCTCGCCGCCGTCCAGATTGAGCGGGCCGAAGCTCATGGCCAGATAGCCCTCGGCGCTGCGGCCATAGCCCACCGAAATGAAGATGACGTCGCGCTCGTCGCCCTGGATGTTCTCCAGGTTCTTGACGAAAAAGGGCTCGTTTCCTTCGCGGTTGAAGAACACCTCGGTGGCGGGGCTTTCCCGCCGCAACAATTCGAGTTCCTTAAGGATGGCCTGGCGCTGCGCCACCGAGAAGGTGGCCACCCCGAGCGAAAGCGAGGCGCGATGGCGGGCATGCGCCATGATCGCCTGCGCCACGGCCCGGGCTTCCTCGGCATTGGTACGGCTGTTGCCGCGATCGTAGACGGCCTTGGGGAGATAGCGGAAGATCAGGCCCATCGCCTCGCCACCGTCCGCCGTGCCATTGGGAAGGCGGCCGCCGGCATGCGGGCTCGGCACCACCAGCAATCGATTGTCGTAAAACTCACGATTGGACACGGTGATCAGCGATTGGTGACGGGAGCGATAGTGCCAGTTGAGCTGGCGATAGGGCATGCCCTTGGCGAGGCAGAGATCGAGGACGCTTTCGGCATCGCTCGCCTTGAAGGTCTCCTCGTCGGCTTCCTCCTCCGGCACCTCGCCGGTCAGCTTGGCGAAGAAGCGCGTCGGCGGCAATTGGCGCTCGTCGCCCACCACGACGAATTGAGACGCGCGCGCCACCGCACCGAGAGCATCGACCGGTTCGATCTGTGAGGCCTCGTCGATGACGAGCAGGTCGAAGCTGAGCGCTCCGGGCTTGAGAAACTGGCTGATGGAGAGCGGGCTCATCATCATCACCGGCTTCAATTGCTGGATGGCCGGGCCGGCCCTGTCGAGCAATTGCCGGATCGGCAGATGGTTGCGTTTCTTGGCAAACTCGCCATTGAGCACGCCGAGCGGTCCGATGCCGCCGGCCGCGGCCGGACGTTCGCGCAGATGTTTGAGCGCCACGCTCTCGCGCGCCAGGGCGATGCGCCCCTTGTCCAGGGAGCGGAATTGCTCGACCGCACGGTTCTGCAATTCACCATCGAAACGCTTGAGATCGGGGTGCCGGGCAAAGAGATCCTCGCGCAAGGCCTCGTAATAGGCCCGCTCGAAGGTCGCCACCAGGCTGGCGCCCGGGATGCGGCCATCGAGCAAGCCGCCGACGAGTGCACCGAGCCCCGCCTCTCCAGCCACACGGCAGCGATGGGTGAACGCTATCCAACGGGTGATGCTTTCGAGATTGGCCAGCCAGAGGCGCAGTTGCCGCGCAAGAACCGCTACCTCGAGGTCGGCGCAATCGGCGATGCCATGACCTCCCTCCAGGTCGTAATCGAGGAAATCACTGAGCGCCTTCAGATCCTCGAACAGGCGCGGAACACTTTGTACGATCACCGCGCCCATGGCGCCGAACTCGCGGCCGCCTGGCCGGGCAGCCAGCCGATCCAGAAAATCAGGAGCGAGCGCGGGATGGCGATGATCGCGCCACCAGTCGGTGATCGCCTGCAGGCGCGCCCAGTCGGATTTCTCGCCGTCCCAGAGCGCGCCGAAGGCACGTGCACCCAGATCCTTCTGGCTCTCGAAACGCCGGCGAATCTCCTGCGCGGAAATCATGCCGTCGAGAAGCTGCAGCCGCTTCACGAGATCGCCGGGCATCTCGGTGGCAAGCAGGGCCTTGAACTGGGCCTTGGCGCTGCAGTAGCGCCCGGAGAAGAAGCGCAGGAAGGATGCGCCATGCGCAGCGAAAGCCTCGCGGACCGGCCGCAGATCCGCCATCCAGGCCTCGGCGCGATAGACCTGCGCCATCGTGTCGACGACCTTGCGATAGGCCTTGCCGAGAGCGACAAGCTCGCCGAGAGCGCCGGCATCCTCGCGCCACGCCGGCTGGGCCAGCAGACGCCGATCGGCATGGGCGGGCAGCGACACCGCCGCACAGGTGGTGCGCCAGACCGCATCGAGATCGCGGATCGTCACCACTTCCAGGGTAAAATCGCTGATGACACCGGCTGCCGCCTCCTCCACCGCCTCCAGATCCGCCTCGACGCTGCGCATCAGGCCGGCGAGCCGTTCGAGTTCGGCGGGATCGATGGCATCGCGCCTGACCCCGCGCCAGATGCTGGCGGCGGGATCGCCGACCGTGGCGAGGCGTTCGGCGAGTTCGGCCATCAGCTCCTTGTTGGCGCGCGCCTGCTCGGCGTCCCATCGGCTGGCGCCATCGACGGCAAAGCCGGGCAGGCCGCCAGCCTCGCGCAAGGCGACGAGCTGGCCGAGCAACCGGTAAGGCGTGAGGCCGCTCGGCCTCATCGGCTCATGCAACAGGGTGGCGTGGCGGTTGAGCCCGTCCTGGACGTCGGCCAGGCGTTGGGTGACGCCCGCATCCTGCACCGGCACCTTCTGGGTTAGTTCACGCGTTCGGCGCAGTTCCTCCAGGAGCAGGCGCTTATTGGCCTTGGTCGAGTGCAGTTCGAGCGTCATCGGCCCGAGCCCGATCTGGCGCAACCGCCGATGCACCACGTCGAGGGCCGCCATCTTCTCGGCTGCGAACAGCACCTTCCTGCCCTGCAGGGCGGCGCCAGCAATGATGTTGGCAATGGTCTGGCTCTTGCCGGTGCCCGGCGGGCCCTTGATCACTAGGTGGCGACCGCGCAAGACCTCTTCGATGGCGATCGCCTGTGATGAATCGGCGTCCAGCACATGGTTGAGCGCCGGCGGCGGAATGACCGGATCGATCGGCTGGCCATCGGGAACGATCGGCTCATGGGCCTCGAAACCTTCTCCCAGCAAAGCCGCCACCGGCCCATGTTCATGGATGGCGCTGCCTTGGGGCCAGTTGTCGGGATCGAGATCGCGATACATCAGGAATTTGGCGAAGGAGAAGAAGCCGAGCACCATCGCATCCGGCAACACCTCCCAGCGCGCCTTGCCCGAGACGGTCCTGGCGATCCCGGCGACATAGGCGGGAATGTCGACCTCGTCCTCGTCGGGCAAATCGTCGATCACCATGCCGAAATCGCCGCGCAGCTTGGCCTGGATCGACAGATTGGGCGAGGCCGGTTCACCCCGTGTGCGCAGGCTGAAGCGCTCGGCGGCGCTGGAGCGCTCGAGACGCACCGGCAGCAGCACCAGCGGAGCGTGGCGGGCAATGTCGGATTTGTCGTCCTCGTACCAGCGCAGCAGGCCGAAGGCGAGATAGAGGATGTTGACGCCCTGCTCTTCCTCGATGGTACGGGCATCGTACCAGATGTCGAACAGGCGCTTCTGCAGGGCCTCGGCGGCCAGGCGGGTCTGCAGCCGGTTGGGGGCCGGCGCTTCGCGGCTCGGTGCGGCTTCCAGCGGTGCCGGTGCCGAAGGGGCCGCGCCTTCGATGGCCAGCTCTTCCTGTACGGTCTCCTGCGGCTCCTGTCCGGGCAGGAAGGTCAGTGCCTTGCCAGCCGCCAGCAGATCATAGGTTTCGGCCGCCTTGGCCTCGATGATCTCGATGGTGCGCACACCCTTGGTGCGCATCGGCAGGTCGATCAGCCGATTGCGCAGGCCGAGATCGAGCAAAGCCTGCCGCTGTTCCAGCAGACGCTTGCGCACCGGATTGTCAGGCATCGATTCGAACCCCTCCGCGGAAACTCTATACTGGCGGGGGTCGCGTTTTCCAGCGTGACACCGCTGGCCGGCGCAAAATACCTCACCATATGGAAAACGGCGCAGCACCGGGGTGCCGCGCCGATTCCGAGCCTGTGTGCCGGAGGATCAGGACGGAATATTGTCGAGATCGCGATCCTTGGTTTCCGGCACGAACAGCATGCCGATCACGAAGGTCACCGCCGCAACCACGATCGGATACCACAGGCCGTAATAGAGATCGCCGCTGGCCGCTACCATGGCGAAGATCACGAAGGGCACCAGGCCGCCGAACCAGCCATTGCCGATGTGATAGGGCAAGGACATGCCGGTATAGCGGATACGGGTGGGATAGAGCTCCACCAGGGCAGCCGCCATCGGGCCATAGACCAATGTGACGAGGACGATCAGCACGATCAGCATCACCACCAGCATGGGCTTGTTGATCGCGGACGGATCGGCCGGCGCCATCGCATAGGTGGTGGCGGTCTTGTCGGTACCGTCAGGGTTCTTGACGACGGCGCCGCTGGCATCCTTCACGGGCGCCTGCTTTTCGGCCACCGGATATTCGTGATCCTTCAAGGCCTTGTAGAGCGCCGTGGTGAACTCCGCCTTCTTGGCCTTGGCGGTTGCGGCGTCGAGACCCGTCGCGACATAGGACGGGATCACGGTATTGCCGATCTTCACCGATGCCGGCGTTCCCGGCGCGGCGACTTCATTGGTGTAGGACACCGAACTCGAGGCCAGGAAATTCTTGGCCACATCGCAGGACGAGGTGAATTTGGCCGTCCCGATCGGGTCGAACTGGACCGAGCAGTCGGCCGGATCGGCGATGACGGAAACCGCCGATTTGGAGAGCGCCGCTTCGAGGGCCGGATTGGCATAGTGTGTGATGGCCTTGAAGATCGGCTGGTAGAACACCGCCGCTAGGAGGAAGCCCAAGAGCATGATCCATTTGCGGCCGATCTTGTCGGAGAGCCATCCGAAGAACACGTAGAGCGGCAGGCTGATCGCCAAGGCGACGCCCAGCAGAAGCGAAGCGGTGGTGAGATCCACGCGCAGGGTCTTGGTCAAATAGAGCAGGGCGTAGAACTGCCCGGAATACCAGACGACGGCCTCGCCGGCGACCATGCCGAACAGAGCGATCAGGCCGATCTTGAGATTGGACCATTTCAGGAAGGCCTCGCTCAAGGGCGCCTTGGAGGTCGCTCCCTCCTCCTTCATCTTCACGAAGGACGGGCTTTCGGCGAGCTGCATGCGGATCCAGACCGAGATCAGCAGGAGGATGATCGAGATCCAGAACGGAATGCGCCAGCCCCAGTCGCTGAAGGCGGCATCGCTCATATATTGCCGGATCAAGAGAATGATGATCAGCGAGAGCAAGAGACCACCGGTCGCCGTCGCCTGGATCCAGCCGGTATAAAGGCCGCGCTTGCCGGTCGGCGCATGCTCGGCCACATAGGTCGCGGCGCCGCCATATTCGCCGCCGAGAGCCAGGCCCTGCACGATGCGCAGCCCGATCAGGATGGTGGGCGCGATGGCGCCGACGCCGAGATTTTGCTCACACCAGGCATAGCTGGGCAACAGGCCGACCAGGAAGGTCGAGGCGCCCATCAGCGTGATGGTGACCAGGAAGGTGTATTTGCGCCCGACAAGATCGCCCACGCGGCCGAAGACGAGAGCCCCGAAAGGCCGGACGATGAAGCCCGCCGCCCAGGCCAGCAGGGTGGCGAGGAAACTTGCGGTCTCGCTGAGCGAAGAAAAGAAATGGGCGGCGATATAGGTCGCCAATGAACCATAAATAAAGAAATCATACCATTCGAAAGCCGTGCCCAGAGAAGAGGCGAAGATAACCTTCTTGTCTTCCCTGCTCATCGGAGCCGAAGGGCCCGCACTTACCGTACTGACTGACATCGATGCTCTCCCCCGCCGGCCGGGCACAGCCCAGCGCACCCCGTGCCGGATGTCGTGTTTCCTCATCGGCCGTTGACCGGTCCGTTGTCGGCTGTCATGCCGGTGGACGATGCCTGAGATGCAGGATTCCCCAGACGATCGTCGCTCTGTTCAATCAAGTTTCAGCACGTGCCGGCGACTCTGTCCGGAAAAACCACGGGCCCGAATTCGAACGGTTTCATAGATACTTGGCAGCGTCAAATCGTGATTGGAGTTATACTTAGCGACGTTGAGGTGTTCAGCTTCATGGGGCAGGCATCGGGTTCGCCTTTCGCCTGCCATATGGAGGAGAGGCAGAGGCCCCGGTGCCATCGCGTGTTACCGGCATGACTGTCGCAGGCGCTCGGAGTGCCGTATGATAGACCGCAACCCCCGGTTGAGACTTTTTCCGATATCGTAAGGAAGCCCGTTATGCGGATGGCCTGGTTGACCTGCCTGCTCCTCGCAGCCGGCCTTTCGATCGGAACGCCGGCCGCGGCCCAGATCAAGCTCGGCGTTGCCGGCCCCATGACCGGGCCGAATGCCGTCTTCGGCGAGCAGATGCGAAAGGGCGCCGAGGCGGCCGTGGCGGCCATCAATGCCAGGGGCGGCATTGCAGGCCAGCAGGTCGAGATCGTCATCGCCGATGACGTTTCAGACCCGAAGCAAGGCGTGGCGGCCGCCAACAAGCTTGCATCCCAGGGCGTCAAGCTGGTGGTGGGTCATTTCAATTCGGGCGTCACCATTCCGGCCTCCGAGATCTACGCCGAGCGCGGCATGATCATGATCTCTCCTTCCGCCACCAACCCCAAGGTGACCGAGCGCGGCTTGTGGAACGTCTTCCGCGTCACCGGCCGTGACGACCGTCAGGGCGGGGTCTGGGCCGACTATGCCGCCAAGAACTTCAAAGGCAAGCGAGTAGCCATCCTCAACGACAAGACCATCTATGGCCAAGCGCTGGCAAATAGTGCCCGCGATGCCTTCGCGCGGGCGGGGTTCAAGCCGGTGCTGGAGGCTGGCGTCGACGTCGGCGAGAAGGACTATTCCGCCATCGTCGATCGGCTGGGCAAGGCGCGGGCCGACCTTCTGCTCTGGGGTGGCCTCTATACCGAGGCGGCGCTCATTCTCAGGCAGCTGCGCGAACGGGGCCTCAACACCGTGCTGTTTTCCGGCGACGGCCTGATCGGCAGCGAGTTTCCCGCCATCGGCGGCGATGCCGTGATCGGCACACTGATGACCTTTCCCCCGCCGCCCAGCCGGAACCCCGCGGCCGCCGACGTCCTCCGTACCGCGCCGGGCCTCGTGGACGGCTACACCCTCTACGCCTATGCCGCGGTACAGGTTTTCCAGCAGGCTGCTGCCCAGGCCGGGACGCCCGAACCACGGCGCATGGCGGCGGTGATGCACGCCAGCGCCCCCTTCCACACGGTGCTCGGCGACATCGCCTTCGACGCCAAGGGTGACCGTACCACGCCCGATCTGATCGTCTATCGCTGGCAGAAGGGCAGCGACGGCACCATCACCTACGAGCCGGTCGAACCGCAGACCCCGATCGCTGCGGCCGGCACCCCGCCGGACAATGCCGCTGACGAGATCGAAACGGCCCAGGATACGCCAAAGCCCGCGCCCGCCGTCGAGACGGCTCCCCTTGCCGAGACCGTCCCCGTCGCCAAGGCAGCCCCCGTCGTCGACACGCCCGCAGATGCGCCTCGCCGCGTCGCACTGGTCATCGGCAATTCGGCCTATCGTTCGGTGTCCCGGCTCCCGAATACCCTGCGCGATGCCGATCTCATCGGGCAGGCTTTGCGCCAGACGGGTGTGGACGACGTCACGGTTGCGCATGATCTCGATCGCGCCGACATGATCGCCGCTCTCAAAGCCTTTGCGCGCAAGGCCGACCAGTCGGACTGGGCCGTCATCTATTATGCCGGGCACGGCATCGAGGTGGACAACAGGAACTACCTGATCCCGCTGGACGCCGTGCTCGAATCCGATCGCGACGTTCCCGACGAGACCATTGCGCTCGATCGGGTGATGAGCACGCTCGACGGCGCACGCAAGCTCAAGCTCGTGGTGCTCGATGCCTGCCGCAACAATCCCTTCGTCGCGCAGATGAAGCTGAGCGTCGCGAGCCGTTCGATCGATCGCGGCCTTTCGCGTGTGGAGCCGGCCGGCGCCACCCTGGTCGTCTATTCGGCCAAGGAAGGCACCACGGCCGCCGATGGAGATCAGGCCAACAGCCCCTTCGCCCTCTCCCTCGCCAGGCGCCTGGTCGAGCCGGGCGTCGAGATCAACAAGATCTTCCGCTTCGTGCGCCAGGACGTGCTCGACGTCACCGGCAACCGGCAGGAACCCTATGTCTACGGCTCGCTGCCGCCCACGGATTTCTTTTTCGTCTCACCGCAATGACGAGGCTCGTTCGCCGGCTTAGCCGGGGTCGCCATTCCGGCGCAACCTATCATGGATGCGTTGGTCCCGGCTGGCCGAGGCCCACCTCATCGAAATAGCGTTGCAGCAATGCCATCTCAGCGGAAGCAAGGATGGCGCCGACATAGCCATCGGGCCGCACGAGCACCCAATCGCCCGGCGTGAGACCATAGATCTCGCCGACATGGCCAGCATGGTCGAGAATGTCACCGCGTTCGCCGATGGAGTGGATATGCAGCCCACGGCGGGGCGGCAATGGCGCCTGATTTGCCTCGTAAGCCAACAGAGTCCAGTGCGCACCTTTGAACAGGTCGAACAGGCGCAGGGGCCGGCCGGCCGCCCCGCGGACCGGCGCGTCCGGCGCACGGTCTCCCGCACGCACGCCACCTTGTCGCGGCGGCCGCTCGATCGCCAGCGACGACTTGGGATAACCGAGATCCAGCTGCTGCGTCTCGCGTCCGCGCCGTATCTCACCGCGCTTGAGATCATCCAATAATTTGGTGGAAAGCCCCAGCATGGACGCCGCGACGGGTCGGCGCTCCTCTTCATAGGTGTCGAGCAGTTGGTCGCCGGCACCAGCCAGAACAGCCGCCAGCTTCCAGCCCAGATTATAGGCATCCTGCACGCTGGTATTGAGCCCTTGCCCGCCGGTCGGCGGATGCGTATGCCCCGCATCTCCAACCAGGAATGTGCGTCTGACGCGATATCGATCGGCGAGGCGGGCGTTCATGGCGTAGGCCGAAGCCCAGGAGACTGAAATCACCTGGATGTCGTCCCGGCCGGTGCGCTGCGCAACCATGGCATTCAGCCCCTCTGCGGAAAGGTCGACGTCGCCTTCCAGCGGAACCGGCCCCTGTATCTGGAACAGATCGGTTCCCGCGAGCGGACAAAGCGAGATCTGCCGCTGCATGTCCTTTTCGGCAAAACGATGCCAGACATCGCGGCTCAGACCGGTCAGGGAAACGTCGGCGACGATGGCGCGAACGCCGAGCGTCCTGCCCGGGAAGCCCACCTCGAGCGCCTGGCGCACGAAACTGCGGCCGCCATCGGCGCCGACAAGCCAGCGCACGCGAACATTCTCCTCGCCCTCTTTGCCGGCGATCCGCAGGGATACACCGGCCTCGTCCTGGTCGAAGCCAACCAGTTCAGAGCCAAACTCGGGGCAGTGTCCCAATTCTGCAAGACGATCGCGCAGAATGCTCTCGGTCAAGAACTGCGGCAGCATCAACGGGATGCGATAAGGTTCGGCCGGTAATGAAGCCTGCTGCTCCATGATCCCGGAATCGCTGTAACTGCCATCATCATGATGGCTGCGCTGCGGCGGATAGGGGCCGCCCGCCGCAGCGAGGCGGTCGAGAACGCCGAGATCCTCGAAGATCTCCAGCGTTCTTGGCTGGATCCCCTTGCCGCGTGAGCCGTGAAACGGCTTGTCCATTTTCTCGATCAGCCGGAAGGACACTCCGCGCCGCGCGAGATCGATAGCCAGCGTCAGCCCGGCCGCCCCCGCCCCGCAAATGAGAACATCGACTGCGAATTGCTCTGTCATGGTCGCCTCCATATGTGTAATATGCACATAATAGGAGAGCAAAGATGCCGTCAACAGATAATGTGCAAAATACACATATGAGTGCCTTGCTGCGCGAGCTTCACGGCGCTCTGATCGATATCGCCAGCGTGATGAACCGCCCCCAGCGCGACGAGGCGATGGTGCGCGCAGCCGGCATCTCCCTCGATCGTGCTCTTTTTCCACTGCTGGTCATGGTGGAACGCCTCGGCCCCATCGGCGTGGTGGAACTGGCCGACCGCGTGGGGCGGGATTACACGACGGTCAGCCGGCAGGTGGCAAAACTCGAAAGCCTCGGCCTGGTGGACCGTCAAGGCAGCCCCGCCGATCGTCGCGTGCGCGAGGCGACCATCACGGCCAAGGGGAAGGCCATGACCGATCTGGTCGATGCCGCCCGCGAGAAGATGGGCCGTGCGATCTTTGCCGGATGGGAGCAGGATGATGTTCGCGAACTGGTGCGGCTCATGCGCAAGTTTGCGGATGACATCAATGCGACCTCTCCGGAATGACCGATAGCACCTGCCGCGTAACCCCCGAATTGGCTTGACCATGCATGCCCGGCCGGTGCTGGAATCGCCGGCCTCACATCCACGGCGTCGAGGCTGGCTCACGGCCCCGGCATCATATGTTCGCTGATCGAGGAGCCCATCATATGCGGCACATCGCCCTGCTGCGCGCCATCAATGTCGGGGGAAACTCGACGATCAAAATGGCCGAGTTGCGTGCGCTCGGCGAAAGGCTCGGCTTTACCGGGGTTACAACCCTGTTGCAGAGCGGAAATCTGACGTTCGAAGCCGCCGGCACCGAACCACAAGCCCTCGAGCAGCGCTGGGAACAGGCGGTCGTCGAGACCTTCGGCGTTCCGGCTGCCTTCATGATCCGCACCCTGCCGGAATGGCGGGCCCTGATCGCAGCCAATCCCTTCCGGGACGAGGCGGAGGCGGACCCTGCCCATGTGCTGGCTCTTCCAAGCAAGGGCGAGGTTACCGGCTCCGCCGTCGTTTCCCTGCGCGCGGCGATCCAGGGGCGCGAGCGCATCGCCGCCGGCGGGCGCTGCCTCTATGCCCATTACCCGGACGGCATCGGCCGCTCCAAGCTCACCACCAAGCTGATCGAGCGTCATCTCGGCACGCTGGTGACCGGCCGCAACTGGAATACGGTCTTGAAACTGGCCGCCTGACGGTGCCGCGCTGGGTAGCCGGAATCATCATTGATTCCTGCCGCCGCCTGGTTGGAGCGTCCTACCAGCCGAGTTCGCGCAGATAGGCCGCGCGGGCGCCGACGCCCGTATGCGTGAAATCGGTGAAGACGCCGTCCACGCCCAGGCGGAAGAACTTCAGATATTCCAGGCTCGGATCGCCATGATAGTCGGCGGCCAGATATTTCTTCTCGTTGCGGAACGTGAAGACATGCACGAACAGCCCCGCCTTGTGCGCATCGGCGACAAGGCTGCTCGGATCCTGGGTCGAGGCTTCCGGCGTCGAGCCCTTATAGGGCGTGCCGTCGGCGTTGCTTTCCTTCCAGGGCGAGATCTTGAGCGAGACAATCTGCGGCTTCCAGGGCCCGATGCCGTCCGCGTAGGTCTTGATCTCCGCCAGGCCCTCCGGGCTCAGCATGGCGTCGAACCAGCGCGCATCGCCGGCGACCGTCCAGTCGAAGGGGCGTGAATTGGTGATGTCGTCATAGAGCACCTTACCGGTCTTCAGGTCGACACCATCCGCATCGATGAGTTGGACCTGCCGGGTCTCCAGACCGTGTTGACGCATATATTTCAGGCTGCTCGGCTCGAAGCTCTGCACCAGGATGGGAGCATCCTTGGCGTTCAGGCCATTGTCCTTGATGATCTTGATCAGGGCATCCTCGAGCGGACGGCTGCCCGGCGCGCCGCAGCCATTGGCAATGGCCTGCGCATTGTTCCAGGTCGGATTCTTGGTCTCGGGATAGACGGCGATCGGGCGGCCGGTCTCCTTGCTCTTGGCCCTGGCAATATCGATGATCTCTTGGAAGCTGAGGACCGGGAACTTGCCGTTGAACACTTTCGGCCGCTCATTGGCCGCGTCATAGGTGGTGCCGGCGATCCAATTCTTCAGCTCGGCCATAGTGAAATCGGTGATCGACCAGTCATTGGTATGATCTTCGCCGTCGACGACCAGGGATTTCAGCACCGATTTGGGATTGGCCGGATCGGTCAGGTCGGTGAGATATTCGGCAGGCCCGCTGGTCGGCGTCCGGGCCCACTTCACCGTGACCATGACGCCCGGCACCGTGCGCTTGCGGGCGGCGACCTCGGCATTGGTCCTGGCCACTTCGGCGATGTTGGTATTGTCGCTCAGCCAGGGATTGTGACGTGCCACCAGTACGCAATCCTTGGTCAGGTGCAGATCCTCTTCGAGTGCATCCGTTCCGAGGGCAGCGGCCAGGTCATAGGAGGCCTCGGTCTCTTCCGGCACCAACCCGGGCACACCGCGATGGCCGATCACCAGCGGCGGCTTGCCGTCGAGGGTGAGGAAAGGCCTGGCGCCAGTCGGCGCTGCATCCGCCTGGGCAAGAGCCGCCGACGGGACGGCAAGCCCCAGGGCGGCAGCGCCAATCAACGCTACAGCGCCCCGTACATTCCATCGCGCGCAACCATATCTCATGACCGGATCTCCAACCTTTTGCTCGCATCAACCGTGAAGCCCCCCGGCTTTCTTGTCGTAATTTCCTGACAAAGGGATGACCCGCGGAACGGACCGGCGAGCAGGGACAGAGACCCTCTCTTGGAGCATGCGTCATTGAGCCGGGGACAAGAACTCAGCCGAATCTGCGGCGACGGGATCAAAAAAGTATCAACACAACTCGTGAAACGTGGTGGCACGTAGTTTCCTCAATGGGTTAGCTTGCCGTTACTGGAGAGCCGCTGGCTCGACAGCAAGAGCGGCAGGCTCAAGCCGGCCGCATTTGGGGGAGACGGTCATGCCCAGGCATCCGATAGCGGTCCTGGAGAGGCGCTGCGAGCATCATCGCCGATCCATGTCATCCCGGTCCGAAACGGCGTCGCGCTCGGCGGATAACGCGCCGGGGCTCCCCGCCACCCCGCTTGTTGCTTTCGGCCATGACCCTGCTGCAAGCCGGGCCTGACACGCCGATCAAAAAATAGCAGCGCCTTGGCACTCCGCGGCTCGCCAATGCGTTGTACCGCCAAACTCCACCCCGGAACGCGGCGGAAGCAAGACCGGTTCTCGGCCGCGCAACGTCACCATCGCTCAAGTCCAACAATCATAAAGTCCCAGGGAGAAGCCCAATGAAACTCACCACCTTGAAATCCGCCGGTATCGCCGCCCTGGCCCTGTCGCTGCTCGGCAGCGCATCGGCCCTGGCCCAGGATGCCGCCGTCAAGGACGCCACCGTGGCGTTCCTCATGCCCGACCAGGGCTCGACCCGCTATGAGGAGCATGATCATCCCGGTTTCGTCGCCCAGATGAAGAAGCTGTGCGAGAGCTGCAAGGTGCTCTACCAGAACGCCGACGCCTCGATCTCCAAGCAGCAGCAGCAGTTCAACTCGGTGATCACGCAGGGCGCCAAGGTCATCGTGCTCGATCCGGTCGACTCGGCCGCCGCCGCCTCCATGGTCAAGCAGGCGCAGAGCCAGGGCATCAAGGTCATCGCCTATGATCGCCCCATTCCCGATGCCAAGGCCGATTTCTACGTGTCCTTCGACAACAAGGCGATCGGCAAGGCCATTGCCGAATCTCTCGTCGAGCATCTCAAGGCCACCAAGGCGCCGACCGAGGACACCGGCGTGCTGCAGATCAACGGCTCGCCGACCGACGCGGCCGCCCGACTGATCCGCGACGGCATCCATGAAGGCCTCAAGGACAGCGGTTACAAGACCCTGGCCGAATTCGACACGCCGAACTGGCTGCCCTCCAACGCCCAGCAATGGGCCAGCGGCCAGATTTCCCGCTTCGGCAAGAAGATCGTCGGCGTGGTCGCCGCCAATGACGGCACCGGCGGTGGTGCGATCGCGGCCTTCAAGGCCGCCGGCGTGGACCCCGTGCCGCCCGTCACCGGCAATGACGCCACCCTGGCCGCCCTGCAGCTGATCATCGCCGGCGACCAGTACAACACCATCTCCAAGCCGAGCGAGATCGTCGCCGCCGCTGCCGCCGATGTCGCCGTCGAGCTGCTCGCCGGCAAGACGCCCAAGGCGGAGGCCACCTTGTTCGATACGCCCTCCAAGCTGTTCGTGCCGGCCATCGTGACCTCGAAGAACCTGAAGGCGGAGATCATCGACAAGAAGATCGCCACGGCCGACCAGCTCTGCGGCGGCCGTTATGCCGAAGGCTGCAAGAAGCTCGGCATCACGCAGTAAGCCTGCCGTCGCCCCCGGCCGCCTGCGCGGCCGGGAGATCATAACACAGGCGCGAACTTAACGGGATGACACGGGATTGAAGGGCCGATCCCCTCAGCTCCATCAGGGGATGGAGCGGGATCGACCATCTTCGCCCTCCATCTCGCCCGATGTCGCCAAGATGGTCGATCTGGAGATCGACCCTCCGGACTTCCGTACCGCGACGCAGCGCGAGGCCGGGCCCTATTGCCCTGCCCCGCCCGACAGCCAGGCATTCCCGATCCCTCTATGAAAGGACCCCGGCATGACTGACCTTTCTGCCAGTTCCGCACCGGCCACCGCGCCAACGGGCGAGCTCATTTTAAGCCTGCGCAACGTCTCCAAGCATTTCGGCGCCGTATCGGCCCTGACCGATATCGAGCTCGACGTGCATGCCGGCGAGGTGGTGGCGCTGGTCGGCGACAACGGCGCCGGCAAGTCGACACTGGTCAAGGTCCTGGCCGGCGTCCACCAGCCGAGCTCCGGCACCATCACCTTCCACGGCAAGCCGGTGACGCTCTCGACGCCGAGCGACGCCCTCAATCTCGGCATCGCCACCGTCTTCCAGGACCTCGCTCTGTGCGAAAACCTCGACTCGGTCGCCAATATCTTTCTGGGACGCGAACTCGAGCCCTACCGGCTCGACGAGGTCTCGATGGAGATCAAGGCCTGGAAGCTGTTGAACGAATTGTCGGCCCGCATTCCCAGCGTGCGCGAGCCGATCGCCTCGCTTTCGGGCGGACAGCGCCAGACCGTTGCCATCGCCCGCTCGCTGCTGCTCGAGCCCAAGATCATCCTGCTCGACGAGCCGACGGCGGCGCTGGGGGTCGCGCAGACCGCCGAGGTGCTAGACCTCATCGAACGCGTGCGGGACCGCGGCCTGGGCGTGGTGATGATCAGCCACAACATGGACGACGTACGCGCCGTGGCCGACCGTATCGTGGTGCTCCGGCTCGGGCGCAACAACGGGGTGTTCTATCCCCATGATTCCCATCAGGACCTGATCAGCGCCATCACCGGCGCCGCCGAGAATTCGGTGTCCCGACGCGCGACGCGGCGTCAGGCACAGACCGAACAGAGCCAGGAGAGCCAGCCATGACCAGCAATATCGAGCAGGGTCGCGCAGAATCGGGCCCTTCCAAAACACCGCTCGACCGCGCCGATGTGCGGGTGAAGCATGACGACAGCATCGGCGGCGCCATCAGCGCCTTCCTGGAACGGATACGCTCCGGCGATCTCGGCTTCCTGCCGGTGATCGTGGGCCTGATCCTGATCTGCATCGTCTTCCAGAGCCTGAGCCCGGTCTTTCTCTCGGCCAACAATCTGGTCAACCTGCTGTTCGACTGCTCGACGGTCGGCGTGATTGCGCTCGGCATCGTCTGCATCCTGATGCTGGGCGAGATCGACCTGTCCGTCGGCTCGGTGAGCGGCCTGTCGTCGGCCCTGCTCGGCGTGCTCTGGGTCAATCTGAACTGGCCGGTCGTGCTGGCCATCCCCGCCGCCATCCTGGCCGGCATGGCGATCGGCGCCGTCTATGCCTTCCTGTTCAACCGCTTCGGCATGCCGAGCTTCGTCGCCACTTTGGCGGGCCTGCTTGCGGTCCTCGGCCTGCAGCTCTATCTGCTCGGCTCGACCGGTTCCATCAACCTGCCTTACGGCTCGGAGGTGGTGAATTTCGGCCAGACCATGACGATGCCCGACGCGGTGGCCTATGTGCTGGCCGCCATTGCCGGCGCGGTGATCTTCTATGCCGATTTCCGCACCGCATCCCGCCGCCGCGAGGCTGGGCTCTCCGCCCGCCCCTTCGCCTTCATCGTGCTGCGCGCCGCCGCGATCACAATCGCGCTCGAACTCGTGGTCTTCTATCTCAACCAGGATCGCGGCGTGCCGTGGATGTTCACCTTGTTCGTCGTGCTGGTCGTGGTGATGAACTATGCCCTGACGCGCACCAAGTGGGGCCGCTCGATGAGCGCGGTCGGCGGTAATCGCGAGGCGGCGCGGCGTGCCGGCATCAATGTCCGCTTCATCTATGCCTCGGCCTTCGTGACCTGCGCCGGCCTGGCGGCGACGGGCGGCATCCTGGCCGCGGCACGCCTGGCTTCCGCCAGCCAGCAGGCCGGCACCGGCGAGGTGAACCTCAACGCCATCGCCTCGGCGGTCATCGGCGGCACCAGCCTGTTCGGCGGTCGCGGCAGCGCCTATTCGGCCCTGCTCGGCATCATCGTCATCCAGGCGATTTCGAGCGGGCTGACGCTGCTCGATCTGTCCTCGTCGCTGCGCTACATGATCACCGGCGCCGTGCTCGCCATCGCCGTGATCGTCGACTCCCTCGCCCGCAGGTCTCGCGTCTCCCACGGCCGCGCCTGACCTTTTCCCGAGCCGACGAGCCCTTATCGATCAAGGGTTTGCCGGCTGTTCTTTTCCTATTTTCCTTGTTCGTCGGCAAAGGCGGAGACGCCTTTCCGAAGATCTCTCCAGGAGACGACCATCATGCAACAGGATCCCAACAGCCAGAATTTGTCGGGGCAGGATTTTTCCGGCAAGGTCGCAGCCATCACCGGCGCAGCTTCGGGCATCGGCCTCGAATGCGCCAAGGCCCTGCTGGCGGCCGGCGCCCGGGTCGTCTTCGTCGACCGGGCCGAGGACGCCCTCAAGACGATCTGCGAGGAACTCGGCCCCAACGCCATTCCGGTGGTCACCAACCTGCTCGACCCGGCCAGCGTGTCGCGCATGATGCCTCAGATTCTCGACAAGGCCGGCCAGCTCGACATCTTCCATGCCAATGCCGGCTCCTATATCGGCGGCGAGGTGGTCGAGGGTGACCCCGACGCCTGGGACCGCATGCTCAATCTCAACATCAATGCCGCCTTCCGCACGGTGCGCGAAGTGCTGCCGCATATGGTGGAGCGCAAGACCGGGGACATCATCGTCACCTCGTCGGTCGCCGGCATGGTCCCGGTGGTGTGGGAGCCGATCTACACCGCCTCCAAGCATGCGGTGCAGGCCTTCGTCCACACGGTCAGGCGGCAGGTCGCCAAGCACGGCATCCGCGTCGGCGCCGTGCAGCCCGGCCCTGTGGTCACCGCGCTGATCAGCGATTGGCCCAAGGCCAAGCTCGACGCGGCCCTGGCGGCCGGCGACCTCATGCAGCCGACGGAAGTGGCGGCGGCGGTGATGTTCATGCTCAGCCGCCCCCGCAACGTCACCATCCGCGATCTGGTGATCCTGCCCCAGGCCAATGATCTGTGAAAGATCGCCGGGAATGGGCGCTGCTTCCTGAACCGTAGTGTAGCCCCTCACCCTTACCCTCTCCCCGTAAGAACGGGGCGAGGGGGCGCAAGCGTTGCGATTGGTTTTTGGAGTTTTCATCTCGCCCGACCGTTGGGCGAGACAACGGGCTTTCGGAATGGAACTCGATGTCGAAGTCCCCTCGCCTCGCCACCTGCGAGGAGAGGGTAAGGGTGAAGGGCAGCACTACTCTCGAGCAGAGCATGTGTTCTCGCCGAGGCCCGATGCTCCCCTGCGAGACGATCAGGCCTGCCGGCGCACCATGTCCAGGAACCTCGACAGGCTGGGGCTGGGTTCGTCCGCGCGCCGCGCGAGATAGAGCTGTGCGGTCAGCCGCGTCGTGCCGTCGAGGCGCCGATAGACGATGCCGTTCGTCTCCAGCTTCGCCATGGACGCCGGCACGATCGAAATGCCGAGGCCGGCCGAGACCAGGCTCAGTGTCGAGACCATCCTCGGCGTTTCCTGTCCCACCATCGGACTGAATCCAGCCGCGCGGCAGGCCGCGATGATGTCGTCATAAAGGCCGGGGCCGGAGGGGCGGCGATTGAGTACGAAGGTCTCGTTGGAAAGAGCGGCGAGCGGCAGGCGTTGCCGGCGCAGGGAAGCAGCGGCAAGCGGATGATGGTCCGGCAAGGCAACCAGCATCTCCTCGACATGGAGGGGTTCGACAAGGAGCCCGTCAGGCCTTGCAGCCGGCGCACGGACGAAGGCCGCATCCAGCCGGTCGGCGCGCAGCAATCCGATGAGATCTCCGGTGCTGCCCTCCTCCAGTGAGAGGGCGATGCCGGGCGCCGCCTCGCGCAGCCCGCGGACCACGGCGGAGACCAGCGGATGGAAGGCCGCCGAGGTCGTATAGCCCACCGCAAGCCTGCCCTGTTCGCCGCGGGCTGCCCGTCTGGCTGCTTCCAGGGCCGCATCGACATCCTGCAGGACGAGCCGGGCCCGCTCCACCAGCACCCGCCCCGGCTCGGTCAATCGGACACCGCGGGGCAGGCGCTGGAACAGGGGCGCGCCGACTGCGCGCTCCAGCACGCGGATCTGCTGGCTGAGCGGCGGCTGCTGGATGCCGAGCCGCTCGGCCGCACGTGTCACATGCCCTTCGTCGGCGACCGCGACGGCATAGCGAAGATGGCGCAGTTCGATCATGTCATATCCCATGGATATGGATATTGCAGCTATCATATATTGGACATGATGGATCGGGAAGCCTAGCGTCCGCGCAAGTTCTCCAAGCAAGGCCCAACTCCATGGACGCTGCAAGCTCTTCCCTCTCGGTGGAGAGAAAATCCCCCGACATTGCCGACCTCTTCTGTGGGTTCCTCACTCTGGGCCTCATCGGCTTCGGCGGTGTGCTGCCGCTGGCGCGCCGCATGGTCGTGGAAGAGCGCGGCTGGCTGAATGGGCAGGAATTTGCCGACTTGCTGGGCCTGTGCCAATTCCTGCCGGGCGGCAACATCATCAACATGTCTGTCGCCATCGGCCTGCGCTTCCGCGGTGTCGCCGGCGCCTGCGCGGCTCTTCTCGGCCTGATCGCCGCCCCGACGGCCATCGTCATCGGGCTTGGGATGCTCTATGATCGCTTCCAGGCCGATCCACATATCCACCATCTCTTCGGAGGGCTTGCCGCGGCCGCGGCGGGGCTGCTCATCTCGATGGCGATCAAGGTCGCCCGGCCGCTGCGCCGCGACCCCGCCGGCATCCTGATCGCCTGCGCCTGTTTCCTGGCTATCGCCGTACTGCGTCTGCCGCTGCCGGCCACCATGCTCGTCCTGGCGCCTCTCGGCATTCTGCTGGCCTGGAGGAAGGCATGATGGCATCGACCCTGCTCTCCCTCGCTTTGATCTTCACGCAGCTGTCCCTGCTCGCCTTCGGCGGCGGCAATACCATTCTGCCCGAAATGCACCGGCAGGTGGTCGACATTCATCACTGGATGTCGGCCCAGCAATTCGGTGCGATGTTTGCCCTGGCGCAGGCCGCTCCCGGCCCGAACATGATGATCGTGCCGCTGGTCGGCTGGCATGTCGCTGGACTGCCGGGCGTATTGGTGACCTCGCTCGCCAAGTTCGGCCCCTCCTCGCTCATCACCGGTATTGCCCTCAGGCTCTGGGATCGCTTCCGTGACCGACCCTGGCGGAAGAAGGTGCAGGCAGGCCTGCTGCCGATGACGGTGGGGCTGGTCACGGCGAGCGCCGCGGTGATCGCCGAAGCCTCAGCCGGAACCTGGCTGCTGGCCGGCATCATCGCCGTCTCCGCCTTTCTCACCACGACGACACGCATCCATCCCTTGCTGGTGCTGGCGGGAGGCGCCGCGGTCGGACTGAGCGGGCTTACCCAAATCTGAGGCGAGGACGACGAAGAAGGCTTTCGATCATGGCGACACCGGCATCCGATACGCTCGATCCCCTGCTGCGCGACCTCCTGGCCTGGCTGTCGTGCTGCGACCGCCCCTATGCCGAGGTGATGGACGCCTGGCGGACCTCCTGTCCGCGCCTGCCGGTGTGGGAGGAGGCCAATGATCGAGGCCTGGTCTCCCGCAACCGGATCGACGGCGCCGCCATGATCGGCCTGACCGAAGCCGGAAGGCTCTTTTTGCGGCAGGAAGACGGTGTCCGATCCGCCGCCGGCTTCGGGTTCTAGCCCAGGGCTACGCCGCGGGCCTCCAGGAATGACAGCAGCCACGGCTCGCCCAGAAATACTTCCGCCTGGAAACCGGCCTGCCTTGCAGCGTCCACATTGGCGGGCAGGTCGTCGAAGAAGATGCAGCCGGCAGGATCGATGCCGGCCTTCTCGGCCACCACCTGAAAGGAACGCAGCGAAGGTTTCTCATGCCCGATCTCATGACTGAGGAAGGGCTCGAAACCCGCCAGCACGCCGCCCGATGCCTCGCGCACGAAGTCCCAATGTTCCTGATTGGTGTTGGAGAAGATGATGACCCTGTTACGCTTCGCCAGGCGCTCCATGACGGCGAGCATCGAGGGATTGATGGCGAGATGGCAACTCCAATCCTCGACGAAAACCTCCCACGGCGCCTCATATCCACCGGTCTCCGCCAATTGCTGGTGAAACAGGCGGATCGGCGTTCCCGTTCCCCAACGCGATTGCCGGAACAGGTTCAACACGTCCCCGGCCGAGCAGGAAGGGCGGCATCGCGAAGCCAGGCGCTCGAACAGGACGGCATTGTCATGCTCGACCACGACACCGCCGAGATCGAAGACGAGCGCTTGGAAAGGCGACGACGACATGATGCCTCCTGCTTTCGACCGAATCCGACGCAAGGACTAGAAAAGTATTGTGGTGCCGATAGGTTCATCGGCGCCGCGCGATCACTTTTCCCATGTATCCGGTCGAAGACGTTATGGAATTGGCAGAGGTACTCAGCGGCGTTGGCCTTGCTACACTGCTTCCGTAGAGCAGCCATCGGTGGTTCGGTGATCCCTCCCGCGCGATAGCTTCCAACGCGCCTGGAAATTAGCGTTCGCCGGAGCAACACTGCATGGCTCCAACCTTAGTCCGCCCATGTCACGGTAGAGTTACGCTTGTGGACGTTAGTTCACCATGCCGTGCAATGACAGGGCAGAAGACCGAAATCGGAATGAAAGCAAAAACGCTATTGATCGAAGCCATGAATAGGGAGGAAACCGTGCACGCCACCAAATCTTGGAGCTGGCGGATATCCGTTGCCGCCATATGCGTCATCGCCTCTGGTCTTGCCGCATATGCAGGTGGTGGAAGGCTCGTTAGGGAGAACGACCTTCAAGCCTGCAAGGAAAACCGAAAGCAATTTTGTCCTCAAAGCGCACCTGGAAAGGCCGGCGCTTGTTTGCGCGAGCACATGGCCAAACTAACCCTCGCATGCCAAGCCAAGATCCGAGCGAATTCGTCGAAATAATGAACCGAGTCAGGGGGGCGCCACCCCCCTGTACTGAAGGGGCAGCGTCACACATGAAATGCCTTGTCCACCAGCTGTCCGGATCCAAAGATCGGATAGCTGAGAATGGCCAGAGCAGGCTCACTCCTCATGCACGCTCGAGAGCGGCAGACCCTCGAAGCGCTTCAGCGTGTCCAGCACGATCGAGGTCTTCACATGCTGCACGGAATCATGGGGCAGCAGTACGTCGTTGACGAAGCGCGACAGGCCGGCGAGGCCGCGCGTGGCGACCTTGAGGTGATAGTCCATCTCGCCGGTCAGAGCGTAGGCCTCCAGCACTTCGGGCAGGTCGTTGACCAGTTGGGCGAATTTACGCGCATTGTCACGGTTGTGGGTGGCGAGCGTCACGGAGATTACCACCAAGAGGTCGAGCCCGACCTTATGCGCATCGAGGCTGGCCTGATAGCCGCAGATCACCCCTGAAGCCTCCAGGCGGGAGCGCCGGCGCGAGCATTGCGAAGCCGATAGCGCGATCTTTTCCGACAGCTCGATATTGGTCAGCCGGCCGTCACGCTGCAGCTCCCGCAAGATTCTGAGATCATAAGCATCGAGATCGATCATTGCATAAATCCAGGGTGTCATGCGTGTTTCGTGCATAGATTTGCGGTGAGCCATCAAGAATGCAAGCACATTGCGCGATGATCCTGGCAGAATCCCTCTCAATGCGGAGGGCGCCCGGCCGCCCTCCTGACAACCAGGAGGAAATTATGGGCCCCTTCCCGCACGATGCACCGCCCGCGGCGATCACACCCGAAAATCCCGCCGGGACCGACGGCTTCGAATTCGTCGAATTCGCCCATCCCGAACCCGCCAAGCTCCAGGCGCTGTTCACCAGCATGGGCTATGTGCCGGTTGCCACCCACAAGACCAAGGACATCACGGTCTGGCGGCAAGGCGACATCAACTACATCGTCAATGCCGAGCCCGGCAGCCACGCCATGCGCTTCGTCGAGACCCACGGGCCCTGCGCGCCCGCCATGGCCTGGCGCGTGGTCAACGCCAAACATGCCTTCGAGCATGCGGTGGCGCGGGGCGCCACCCCCTATGAAGGCAACGACAAGACGCTGGACGTGCCGGCCATCGTCGGCATCGGCGGTTCCCTGCTCTATTTCATCGACGCCTATGGCGATAAAGGCTCGGCCTATGACCGCGAATTCGACTGGCTGGGCGAGCGCGATCCCAAACCGGCGGGCGTCGGCTTCTATTACCTCGACCACCTGACCCACAATGTCTATCGCGGCAACATGGACACGTGGTGGGCCTTCTACCGAGACTTGTTCGGCTTCAAGCAGATCCACTTCTTCAACATTGACGGCCGTATCACCGGCCTCGTCAGCCGCGCCATCACCTCGCCCTGCGGCAAGATCCGCATCCCGCTCAACGAATCCAAGGACGACACCAGCCAGATCGAGGAGTTCCTAAAGAAATATCACGGCGAAGGCATCCAGCACATCGCCGTCGGGACGGAAGGAATCTATGACTCGGTCGACAAGCTGGCCGCCAACGGCCTGAAATTCATGCCGGGCCCGCCCGACACCTATTACGAGCGTTCCCATGCCCGCGTGAATGGCCACGACGAACCGATCGGGCGCATGAAGAAGCACGGCATCCTCATCGACGGCGAAGGCGTACGCGATGGCGGCATGACCAAGATCCTGCTGCAGATCTTCTCGAAGACGGTGATCGGCCCGATTTTCTTCGAATTCATCCAGCGCAAGGGCGATGAGGGCTTCGGCGAGGGCAATTTCCGCGCTCTGTTCGAGTCGATCGAAGAGGACCAGATCCGGCGCGGCGCCCTGGCGGCGGAATAGGATCCTTCGGCGCTCGCCTCGTTCGCCCACGCCAGCCTGGCACGGGCCCGCCGTCGCGTCTCGGTCGGCGCGGCTCGTGTCATCCTGCACAGTGTCTTGGCCGCCCTCCCCCTAGAAGAGCCCCAGAGCAAAGCGCGTTCATGACTGAACGCTTGTTTGCTGCGCAAGGACAGGGAACGCCATGACACGCAACGACATCGCCGAGACACTTTTTGCCAGCTTCCTGCTCGGGTTGGCGGTCCTCTTGCTGCTGTCCTCCGGCGTTCTGGCGGCCGAACCTTTCACCAGTGCCTATACCCATTTCGACACCGCCAAGTGCCCCCACCAGCCGGGGAACGACGAAGAGGATTACGGCAGCTGGCGCTGCCCCGGTTATCGCGGCCTGCCCATGCGGCTCTCCGCCGGCGACCAGCGCATGTTCGTCAGCTTTGGTAAGCCTGGCGCCCATGATCTGGCTGCCAGCGAAACCTTCACCGGATTCAACAGCGCCGATCATGGCACGGTGGAATGGCGCCTTGCCGCCGGCCAACCGCAGCCCTTCGCCACCATCCTGCAATGGCAGGTGATGACGGAAGCGGACCACCAGGCAGAGGCCAAGGGTCCCTCGCCGGCCTCGGGCCGCGTCCTCGTCGTCACCAGGCTGGGGAAGGACGGCACCTGTCACGTCGGTTATGTCGACGCCCGCGCCAATGCCGGCACAGCCAACGCCCTGGCACGCAAAATCGCCGACGAGCAAGCCCGTTCCTTCCGCTGCGGCAAGGACAAGCCGGTCGTGCTTGGAGCCGTCTCATCCGGCTTGAGCCTGCCTGGCAAAGCCCGCTGACGACCGCTCTTCAGGCCATTCCAATTCCCTTGGATATCTTCCCGGCTGGTGCTTCACCCTGCCGGCTATCCGTGCCAAGCTGCGTCCTTCGATCGAAGCCCACGAAGATCGGGCGCTTAACGGGAACGTCAAAGGGAGACGCCGCGTGGGCCGTTCCTTCCGCGCCGATGCCGGGCTGCCGCAAGAGCTTGCGGCATGAATTACGAGTTCGAGTTCGCTGACGTCTTCGCCTATTGGCCGGAGCTCGCGGCCGGCGCCCTGCATACGCTGGTACTGTCGGGACTGGCCATGGCGATCGGCATGGTCGTGGCGGTGGTCGGCGCGCTTGCCAAGACCTCAGGGCCGCCCCCGCTGCGCTACGCCGTCGACGCCTATATCGAGCTGATCCGCAACACTCCCTTCCTCATCCAGGTCTTCATGATCTTTTTCGGCATGCCCTCGGTCGGCCTGCGCCTGTCCTCGAACAGTGCGGCACTGCTGGCACTGGTGGTCAATGTCGGCGCCTATGGCATCGAGATCATCCGGGCCGGCATCGAGAGCATTTCCAAGGGCCAGATCGAGGCCGGCAAATCGCTCGGCCTCAAGCCGCTGCAGATCTTCCGCCTCGTCATCCTCAAGCCGGCCATCCAGGCGATCTATCCCTCGCTGACCAGCCAGTTCATCCTGCTCATGCTCAACTCCAGCGTCTGCTCAGCCATCGCCGCCGGCGAGCTGACGGCCGCGGCAGGCGACATCCAGTCGCGCACCTTCCGCAGCTTCGAGGTCTATTTCGTGGCGACCAGTATCTATCTGGCGCTTTCGATCGTGTTCTGGTGCCTGTTCGCCGGCATCGAGCGCGCCTTCCTGCGCCAGCCGAGCCGGCGATAGGAGGCAGCATGCGGACCCTCGGCGAAGCCGACATCCTCTATATCCTGCTGGCCTTGCGCTGGACGCTGCTGCTTTCGCTGGTCGCCTTCATCGGCGGCGGCATCGGCGGCCTTCTGGTCGCCCTGGCGCGCACGGCCGAAATCCGGCCCCTACGCTGGCTGGCGCTGGGCTATATCAAGCTGTTCCAGGGCACGCCGCTGCTGATGCAGCTTTTCCTCGCCTTTTTCGTGCCGGGCATTTTCGGCATCGACGTCAATCCCTGGACGGCAGCGGCGATCGGCCTCTCCCTGAACGCCAGCGCCTTTCTCGGCGAGATCTGGCGCGGCGCCATCGAAGTGGTCCCCCCAGGCCAGAGCGAGGCGGCCCGGGCACTCGCCCTCACCTATCTGCCGCGCATGTTCAAGGTGGTCATCCCCCAGGCCGTGCGCATCGCCATTCCGCCGACCATCGGCTTCCTGGTGCAGCTCATCAAGGGCACCTCGCTTGCCTCGATCATCGGCTTCGTCGAGATCACCCGCGCCGCCCAGATCATCAACAACGCGGCCTTTCGGCCCTTCACCATCTTCGGCCTGGTGGCGCTCGCCTATTTCCTGGTGTGCTGGCCCCTGTCGATCTGGAGCCGCGCTCTGGAGCGGCGGCTGACGGTCGCCAGACGCTGAGATTTTCGATCAAGGAGAAAACGATTATGGCTTCGACAGATCCGATTTCGCGCCGACGGCTGGGGCTGTATCTGGCCGCGGGCATGGCCACCCTGGCCCTGCCTCTTGCAGCCGGGCCGGCGGCCGCCGCAACGCCCGATGAAATCAAGGCGCGCGGCAAGCTGATCGTCGGTGTCCTCACCGACTATCCGCCCTTCGGCGGCACCGATGCCGAGCAGAAACCGGCCGGGTATGATGCCGATGTCGCGGCCCTGATGGCCAAGAAGCTCGGCGTCTCGCTGGAACTGGTGCCGGTGACCGGCCCCAACCGCATCCCCTATCTGCTCACCAATAAGGTCGATCTTTTGATCGCCACCTTCGGCATCACGCCCGAGCGCATGAAGCAGGTTCTGTTCTCCAACCCCTACAGCACGCTGACCACCTACATCATGGGTCCGAAGGACCTGAAGGTGACCAAGCCCGAGAACCTCGTCGGCGTCACCGTGGGAGTCGCCCGCGCCTCGACGCAGGACATCACCGTCTCGCAGATCGCCCCTCCCGGCACCCAGATCATGCGCTTCGACGACGACGCCACCACCACCCAAGCCCTGATCTCGGGGCAGGTGCAGTCGATCGGCGCTTCCAACACCGTGCTTGCCCAGCTCACCAAGGACTATGCCAGCCTCGGTATCGAGGCCAAGTTCAAGATGAAGGAGCAGGCCAACGGCATGGCCTTCCGCAAGGCCGACACCGCGTTGCAGGAATGGTGCAACGGCTTCATCGGCGAGATCGTGGCGGACGGGCAGCTCAGCCAGATCAACCAGAAATGGTTCGGCGCACCCCTGGCTCCGCTGCCGCCCATGCCGAAATTCTGATGATCCCACTTTCGTAGACCGATCGACCCATCGACCTCGACGCCATCTGCGGCGGGCGGGTCTCCGGACCCGCCTGCAAGCGATGCGTTCCCCATAAGAAGCCGTTGAGGAAACCGACAGAGTTGGTATAGGCAACGAAAGTCCCGGCGCTCCCGGCGCGATCACTGCATAAGGGGCCTGACCTGGCCGAGAGAAGACAGCGAAGCAACGAAAGTCTGCCGTGGCAATTTCCTCCAAAGCGACGACCCTGACCTACGCCCCCGACGACATCGTCATTCGTTCCGCCCTGCATCGGGGATTGCTGCAGATCGGCCTGCCGCGCTTTGCCTTGCGCAAGGCTGCCAAATGGTCGCGTCACCGATATGGGCCGCGCGACGATTTCATGCGGGCCCTGGTCAAGCAGCGCTTCGGCATCAGCGTGGGCAAGTACAGCTATGGATACCGCCCTCTCTGCACCAAGCAATCCAAGATCGCCGAGATCGGCGCTTTTTGTTCGATCGCGACCGAAATCAAGGTTTCCGGCGGCAATCATCCCCTCGATCTCGTCTCGACCAGCCCCGCCACCTATCTCAAGGGCTGGGGCATCGTCGACGAAGCGATCGATCGCCATTATCCCAAAAACCAGCCGATCGTGATCGGACACGATGTCTGGATCGGCATGGGGGTGACCCTGATGACCGGCATCACCATCGGTCATGGCGCCGTGATCGCCGGCGGCGCGGTGGTTACCAAGGACGTGCCTCCCTACGCCATCATGGGCGGAGTGCCTGCCAAGCTGATCCGCTACCGTTTCGATGACGCCACCATCGAAAAACTGCTCGCCAGTGCCTGGTGGACTTGGCCGGACGAAGCCCTTCAAGCCAAGGCATCCCTCTTGCGAGACCCGGCCGCCTTCCTCGCCGCGCTTTAGACGCCCGGATTGGGCAATGTGAATGCCTTGGACCGATGGTGGGATATTCTCGCCCCACACATCGCTATGATAACCAGGGTATTATCTTAACGCCTTGGCGGAATAAATCACCGGACTCACAACTCCGAAATCGAGCATGACGACTGTTGTAATCACCCAACCTATGCTGTTCCCCTGGCCGGGCTTTTTCGAGCAACTCGCCTTGGCGGATGTCTATGTTTATTTGGATGATGCTCAGTTCTCGAAAGGAAGCTTTACCAACCGCGTCCAGGTCAAGGTGGGCGATCAGGTCAAATGGATGACCATTCCCCTTGCCGGCGGCGGCACCTACAAACCCATCATGGATCTGGATGCAACCGCGGTCGATTGGCGGACAACCCACCAGTCGCTCCTCAAGCAATCGCTCGCCGGCGCCTCCCACGCGCAGGATGCGATCGACATTCTCAGCAAGTCGTATGAGCGAGAGAAACTGTGCGACGCCCTGATCCAGAGCATTGAGCTGTCCGCGGCCTATATCGGCATCGGGAAATCGCGCAAGATCACGCATAGCAGTGAGCTGGATATACCGGGCTCCTCATGGAAACGCGTGCTGGACATCGTCCTCAGTCTGGGCGGGACGCGCTATCTCACCGGGCATGGCGCCGCGCGATATATGGACCATGAGGCGTTCGAGGCGAGCGGCGTGAGCGTCGAGTATATGGACTACAGCCTGACGCCCTGGCCGCAAGGCGATACCGCCTTTACACCCTATGTCTCCATTCTCAATCTGATCGGCCATGCCGGGCGGGATGCCCATCAATATCTCAAACCCCGAACCACGCCTTGGCGTGAATTCCTCGCAAAGCAAGCGCCATGACGAATCGGCAGTCCCCTCCATCGTCTCATGTGCTCATGGCAGTGCCATAGGACAGCCGCATACTCGTCAGGGACTTTCGATCACCTTCTTCCTGGAAAACACAGTCGAGCGGACAGGAATGCGACATTGAAGCATGTAAGCTTGAGATCTCCGGAAGAGAGTGATTTCGAATTTCTCGCTTCGCTTCGCAGAGATTCTGCGCTGCAGGCTCTGCTTCTCAATGTGGTGGCGTCGACGGATGACGGCGCGGTCGCCGAATGGCTGGAACGCCGGAAAACCGACCCCAATGGCTGTTTCATGGTGATTGCGGACAGCGAGACGGACGAGCCGATCGGCTTTGCGCAGATCACCAACATCCACCATCGCAACCGGCATGGCTTTGCCGGCATCGTCATTGCGCAAAACGCCCAAGGCAAAGGCCTGGGACGCATTGCAATGGAGAGCCTCGTTGCCATGGCGAAAGAAAAGCACCACCTGGAAAAAATACTTCTGGAAGTCAGAGCGGATAACCTCGTCGCGCGCTCCCTCTATCAATCCATAGGGTTTAGGACTGTAGGAACATTACGAAGCCATTTTCGTACGGAAGACAATATGTATGATGTCGTATTGATGGAGAAACAATTATAAAACTATATTTAAACTTGAGCAATTTTATACTCGATCTCCTTTAAACAGGGCTGCAACCTGCCTGATGGCAACACGAGTGATCTTCCCCACCCGGGCAACTCTTTTTCCGACATAGAAAAAAGTAATTCCCCTCAGGGCGAGCCTCCTTATTCCACGAAATCCGGCTTCATCAATATTGTGGAGGCAAGCCTTCCAATAGGCTCGTCGCAGCCGGATAAGATGCATGGCCGGCACGATCCTCATCGAGCGATTGGCCTCCTTCCAGATGACCCTCTGAGAAAATTGAGCCTCAGGTGCCATCGCAACGGCTCTGCGTATGAAAACCGGATACATCACCAGATGATCGGATCCCCAGGGGTCCGGATAGGCCCGATTTACATAATCCAATATTTCCCGCAGGGCTTCCGTCCGCCACATGCCGTAGAACCAGCTTGCATGGGACTTATAAAGAAGGTCGGAGATCTGTCGCAGTTGCGACCCCCGCAGCTCTCGGGGACGTGCGACGGCATCAGGCCTGTCGCTTCGATAGGTCATCACGGTCGGAACGGCCAGCAAGGCATCCGGCTTGCGATTAAACGCCTCGACCAGTCGCTCGACATAATCGGCCGAGGACAGATCATCATGCGCACGCCATAGAAATAATGGTGTCTGCGCCGCGTCTACCAGGCCGCGGAAATTCTTGACAGGCCCGACATTCTCCGGTCGGCGCAAATATGTAATTCTATCGTCGGTTGCTGCATATCGCTCGACGATGGCCTGCGTGCCATCCGTTGAAGCATTGTCTGATATAATAACGCGAATATTCCTGTATGTCTGATTCAGTAAACAATCCAGACATTCCGCAATCATGTCTTCTGCATTATAGATAGGGATCCCTATAGTTACGCAGGGCTCTGACATGTTCACGGGCTCCACCGGACATCAATCGCTGCATCTCCTATTCCTTTGCCGCAATGCCCGCAACTGGCAATTCAGGCACCGGCCCCGCCTTTCTGATCGCGCTGGCGTCGCTTAGTCGGCCGCGGTATGTATCGCCCGCCACTCATATAGAGCCGAGTCCCCGTGATCATTGCTCCCGAACGCATCCCCGTCGCAGGCCCCTCCATCACAGACAGAGAAGCGGAGCTCGCCGCCGAGGCGGCCCGTACGGCATGGTACGCCAACCACTATGCCTACAATGCGCGTTTCGAGCGCATGATGGCCGACTATGTTGGCGTGAAACATGCCGTCAGCGTACCACATGCAACGGCAGCCCTGCATCTCATCCTGGCCGCGCTCGGCATCGGCCCGGGCGACGAGGTGATCGTACCCGACGTGACCTGGATCGCCTCGGTTGCGCCGATCACCTATGTCGGCGCCGAACCCGTGCTCGTCGACATTCTGCCGGACACGTGGTGCATCGATCCCCGTGCCGCGGAGGCTGCCATCGGTCCCAGGACCAAAGCAATCCTGGGCGTGGATCTCTATGGTTCCATGTGCGACTGGCGGGCTCTGCAGGACATTGCCGACAGGCACGGCATCCATCTCATCGAAGATTCGGCCGAGGCCCTCGGCTCCCGCTATCACGGCCGCCGGGCGGGCAGCTTCGGGCGGGCGGCAGCCTTCAGCTTCCACGGCTCGAAGACCGTGGCCACCGGCGAAGGCGGCATGCTGGTGACCGATGACGACGATCTCCACCAGCGCGTGCTCTGCCTGCGCGATCACGGCCGCGCGCCCGGCGATCATCGCCTGTTCATCAACCAGGAGATCGCCTTCAAATATCGCATGAACGGCGTCACGGCGGCGCTCGGCGTTGCGCAGATGGAACGCATCGACACGCTGATCGCCCATAAGCGCGCCATTTTCGGCTGGTACCGGCAGCGGCTCGGCGGGCTGAACGGCGTCACCCTCAACGCCGAGCCCGAGGGGAGCGAGAACTCCTTCTGGATGGTGACGGTGGTGCTCGATCCTGCGCTCGGTCTCGACAAGTTCAGCCTGATGGCCGAATTCGACAAGCGCAACATTGATACGCGCCCCTTCTTCTCGCCGCTGTCGAGCATGCAGGCCTTCGCCGATCGCCCGTCGGCCAAACGCCTGGTGACGCCGCATGACAAGGGGCAGGCAATCGCCAAACACGGCATCAATCTGCCGTCGGGCTACAATATGACCGAAGACAAGGCTGATATCGTCGCTGGCGCCTTGCGCGAAATTCTCGCAGGCAGGGCCTGACGCTCATGGCGGCGGCGCAGCCCTCACGCCGCTGATCGATGCCGCGAGAGCGCCTTGCCGCTCCTCTCCCGAATGGCCCTCCCTGGGATTGAACGACAACAACATAAGCCACCCAGCCTGTCCGTTTCGGCCCTTTTATCGCCTCTGAAAAGTAAATCGATATAACTTCCGCAACGGATGCTCCGATTCAATTTCGTACTGGACAGCGGCGAAATTGTTTGTAGCATCCTACCTCGTTAACAAAGACGCTACTGAGGTTGTGGGCGCCATTTCTGCCAGGCGTTGCTTCACATAGTAACCAAGTGCAGATTTCGCTTGCGAAAGCTTGGCGTTTCGAGAAATCGGTGAACGGGGGAAGAAGCATTGCTTCTTCCCCCGTTTTCGTAGTCGGCCTTTCAGGTTCGAGGAATCGCTTTACCAAAATACCGCTTGTCATTCGGCGACAACCGAGAAACACGGCATTGCGGCATGAAGGAGCGCGTATTTCCACTTTTGCTGCCTTTCCGTGATCGCCAGCGCCTTCTTCAATAGTACGGCCTTGCCGATGGTCACGATCGCGTCCGCAACGCGCTCGAAGCCTTGAGTCGGGCTCTCGCCGAAAGGAAGATCGCGGTGCCGGCCGAATGAGCCCAGCCGAATCCGCGCGAACGTTGCCTCTGTCGACGATGGATAACGCCCTCTCCTAAAGAGGTATCCGGATCGACTTCCTGTCGGCGGCCAAACCTGCTAGATCTATTCCAATCTATGCATTTACCTAAAAATGCCTTGTCCTCGCCCGCTGCGGGGCTCGCGCGCTATTCGCGCCCTTCTAGCCAATCCGTCAAATTCGACATGTCATATTTGACGGAGTGTGCTCCTAGTGCCGCCCGTCTAGATTGACCTTGCGAACGGCGCAGCGATCTCCAAACAGATCCCCTCCATGCTGTGCTGTTCGCACCTTCGCTCGGTTCTCTCGATACCCTCCCAAGCCCGCGCAGCGGGCTTCTTTTTGTGATCGGCAAGTCGGACAGAAGTTTGAAATTTCGAATGATATCAACTCGGTAGGCTGTTTTAGCCCAGAACGGTTTGGAAGATCATTGGCATTTTGAGGCCTGACAATGGCGCTCTCTCCCTTATCGTCCCCCCTGAACGACCGGCAAAATCGCGAGCCGGACCAGCCCCGTGAAATCCTGCCGCTCGCCGAGTCCGGCCATCCGGCGAAGTTTATAGCCGACGTCTTTCCCTTCCAGGCCAGGGACCCGCCAGACCCCTCTTTCCATCCCTGTTTTCCCTGGCTTGACGCCCCCTCCGGCCGGCGCATTGCTGGCCGGTTTCCTCCTCCGACCAAGAAAGTAGCCTGACGTGGAAGCTCGCCTCGATCCTCTCGCACTCGACAGAATGTTCCATGCGCTCGCCGATACCAGCCGTCGCACCATGGTCGATCGTCTTGCCCGCGGACCAGCCTCTGTCAGCGAACTCGCCCTCCCCCTCTCGATGGGCATGCCCGCGGTGCTCAAGCATCTCGGCGTGCTCGAAGCCGGGGGTATCGTCGTCTCCGAGAAGGCCGGCCGTGTGCGCACCTACCGCATGACGCCGCATGCCTTGGCCCTGGCCGAAAGCTGGGTCGCCGAACGGATGGCCCTGCACGACCACGCCGTCGATCACGCCGTCGATGATGCTCCCCTGCCGGTGAAGCTGCCGGAACGCTCCCTGGTGGCGCAGATTCGGTCGGTCGAAGCCAGATAGGCCTCCCCTGCCAAGGGGAGCCGGCGCGGGCGCCGTTCAGGTGCCCGCCCGTTTCGACGTGATGAACGCCACGAATTGCCTGAGTTCGCGGCCGACATGCTCCGCAACCGGGCAATTGGGCTCAAAGCCCCACCAGGCGAGCGAGCCCTGCCATTGCGAAGCCATCAATTGGCCAAGCCCCTGGCGCCTGCCGCCCTGCTCAGCCAGACAGGTATCGAGCACGCCGACGAGCGTATCCCGCCAGCGCGCGCCCCGCGCCCGCAACAGGGGATCGCGCAGATCCTCCCTCAGGATCAGCAATCCTTCGGCGTAGGATTCGATGGCGCCGTAGTCGCTGGAAAGAGCTACCAGCAGATCGACCGCGCCCGCCGGCGTGCGGTCAATACCGGCCGCCAGCTGCGAGGTTTTTTCGTCCAGACGATCCCAGGCATGGAGCAAGGCCGCCTGCTTGAGCTGCGCCTTGCTGCCGAAGCGCTGCACCAAGGTTGCGGCCGCCAAACCACAAGCCTGCGCCAATCCCGCAAATGTCAGAGCCTCAGGCCCTTTGGTGTGCAGAAGCTGCAGGGCAGCCTCCAGCACGGTCTGATCAGGCAACGTCTTGGGGCGAGTCATCTTGACATCCAATTATAAACGAATGATCATTTATATATAGGTTTGAGCTCCGGGAAAAGATGCTTGCCTGCGAAACCAGGAGTACTCCATGCTTGACGGAAAGATTGCACTGGTTGCCGGCGGCACGCGTGGCGCCGGCCGGGGCATTGCCATCGAACTGGGGGCTGCAGGCGCGACGGTCTACGTCACCGGCCGCAGCACACGGAGGCAACGCTCGGAGTATGACAGGCCGGAAACCATCGAGGAGACGGCTGAATTGGTCAACGCGGCCGGCGGCCGGGGCATCGCCATCCGTGTCGACCATCTCCTACCTGACGAGGTGCGCGGCCTGGTGAACCGGATTCAAACTGAACAAGGCCGCCTGGATATTCTCGTCAACGACATCTGGGGCGGCGAGAAATTGTTCGAATGGAACAAGGCTGTCTGGGAACACGATCTCGACAAGGGATTGCGCCTGCTGCGCCTGGGCATCGACACCCATCTGATCACCGCGCATCATGCCCTGCCCCTGCTGATCGAACGCCCCGGCGGGCTGCTTGTGGAGATGACGGATGGAACGGCCGGCTACAATGCCGACCATTATCGTCTCTCGCCCTTCTACGATCTGGTCAAGTCAGCCGTGATCCGTCTTGCCTGGGCGCATGCCAAGGACCTTGCCAAACACGGTGCCACCTCGGTAGCGCTCACCCCGGGCTGGCTGCGCTCGGAAATGATGCTGGAGGCTTTCGGTGTCACGGAAGAGAATTGGCGGGATGCCACGGCAGCGGTACCGCATTTCGTCATTTCGGAAACGCCCCGCTTCGTCGGCCGCGCCGTAGCAGCCCTCGCGGCCGATACCGAAAAGAATCGCTGGAACGGTCAGTCTCTTTCGAGCGGACAGCTGGCGCGAATCTATGGTTTCACCGATCTTGACGGCTCCCAGCCCGACGCTTGGCGCTACATTCCGGAGGTCGAAGAAGCCGGAAAGCCGGCCGATGCGACCGGTTATCGATAGGACGTGTCGTCAGTTATGGTTTTGACCTTACCGCCTACGGCGCGGCGCTTTTGGCCGATTGGCGCGGCGCTTTTGGCCGATTGGCGCGTCGCGTATCGTAGCAAGCAGAGAGGCTTGCGTCCTCGCTCTTCCGCACACTTGCTTGGCAAGTGCGAACACACTCGGCCAAAATCGCTCCCGTCCAACCCGACACCATAACTGACGACACGTCTTAGGTTCCTCATGGCCATGCCTGCCTCTGCCGAAACCACAGGATCTGCCCGCGGCATCCTGGCCATGATCATCGCGATGGTGAGCGTGCCGACCGTCGACGGCATCGCCAAATATCTGAGCGCGGACTATTCGCCCTTCTTTATCGGCTGGGCGCGCTACGCGGTCGCCGGCCTGGCGGTCCTGCCTCTCTCGGCCCTCCTCCATGGCCGGAAGATGTTCCCATCGGAGCATCTCGCCTCCCATGCCGCGCGCACCGTCTTCCTGGTCGCCGCGATGACGCTATATTTCCTGGCCATCGCCCGCATCCCCTTGGCGACGGCCCTCTGCGCCTATTTCGTCGGCCCCATCCTGGCGGTCGCGCTTTCGGTCGTCGTGCTCAAGGAACGCCTGACCCTGACCAAGGGCACCAGCCTTGCCTTGGGCTTCGTCGGCTCGGTCATCATCCTCCAGCCTGGCGGCGCCATCGAACCCGGCATCCTGCTCGCCCTTGCCTCGGGCATCTGCTTCGCCTTCTACCTGATCGCCACCCGGCGGGCGGCACAACGGAGCGACCCCGTCAAGACGCTGGCTTTCCAATGCCTCGTCGGTGCGGCGCTGCTCACGCCGCAGGCCGTGCTTTCCTGGTCCGCGCCCGCCGCCGATCATCTCCTGCTCTTCGCCGGCCTCGGGCTGATCTCCGCGGTCTGTCACCTGCTCTCCATCATCGCCTTCCGGCTCGCCGATGCCTCGACCCTGGCACCCCTCGTCTATGCCGAACTCGTCGGTGCCGCGATCGTCGGCTATCTTGCCTTCGGCGATATACCGGATGTGGTGACGCTGCTCGGCGCGGCCTTCGTCATTGCGGCCGGGCTCGTCTTGCTGTTGCGCCCGTCTGCTGTCTGACACGCGGCGAGGCAGCAGCAAGACCCGGGCTATTCCCCAGCGAATATCCAGGGTTGTCGCGGGCCAGACGAGCCAGTTTACTCGCATCATCACGAATCTCGGCACCAGCCGGGACGCCCATAGGGGAAGTCCACATGAAGCCCGCACTGAGACTGATCGCCCTCGTCCTCCCGCTCACGGCCGGCCTTCTGAGTGGTGCTGCCCGCCCTGCCCTGGCCGAGACCGTGCTTCACAAGGGCAATGGTGCCGAAGCCCAGACTCTCGATCCGACCCACAGCTCGATCATCGCCGAGCAGTTCATCCTGAAGGACCTGTTCGAGGGTCTCACCATTTTCGATGCTGCCGGCAAGATCGCGCCGGGGGCGGCCGAGAGTTGGACGATCTCTCCCGACGGCCTCGTCTATACCTTCAAGCTGCGCCCCAACGCCAAATGGTCCAATGGCGATCCGGTCACGGCCGCCGATTTCGTCTTCAGCTTCCGACGGCTCGAGGATCCCAAGGAAGCCGCCAGCCTCGCCAACCTGTTCTTTCCGATCAAGAATGCCGAAGCCGTGAATGGCGGCAAGGCCGGCGTCGACACGCTGGGCGTCAAGGCCCTCGACGACAGGACGCTGGAGATCACGCTGGAACGGCCAACGCCTTATCTCCTGCAGCTTCTCGCCAATCAGGCCGCCCTGCCGGTGCATCAGGCCTCGGTCGAGAAGCTCAAGGCGGATTTTACCAAGCCGGGCAATCTGATCTCCAACGGCGCTTACGTCCTGACCGAGAACCTCGCCAATGATCACGTCACGCTGGTGAAGAACCCGCATTACTGGGATGCCGCCAATGTCCGCATCGACAAGGTGATCTCCTATCCGATCGACGACCAGGCCTCCGCCCAGCGGCGCTTCCTGGCCGGGGAACTCGACATGACCTTCGAGTTCGCGGCGGACCAGCTGAAATTCCTCAAGGAGAAGGTGGGCGATCAGGTCCATGTCTCCCCGAACCTGACCAATGAATATTACGCCTTCGACACCCGCACCCCGCCTTTCGACGATGTGCGGGTTCGGCGCGCTCTGTCGATGGCGGTCGATCGCGATTTCCTGGCCGAGAAGATTTTCTCGGGAACCCGCGTCGGCAGCTACAGCTTCGTTCCCGCCGGCCTGCCCGGCTATACCCCCGCCAAGCCGGATTTTGCGGACAGGTCTCAGCTCGATCGCGAGGACGCCGCCAAGGACCTGCTCAAGCAGGCGGGATTCGGCGAGGGCGGCAAGCCGCTGAAACTCACCATCCGTTTCGGCACCAACGACAATAATCGCCGGATCGCTACCGCCGTAGCCGACATGTGGAAAGCGCTCGGCGTCGAGGTCTCCCTGCTCAATTCGGACAGCAAGTCCCACTACGCCTTCCTGCGCGACGGCGGAACCTTCGAAGTGGCGCGCGCGGCATGGGTGGCCGACTATGCCGACGCGGAAAACTTCCTTGCGCTACCGACGACGGCCAACAAGGCGTTCAACTATTCCCATTTCGCCAGCCCGGACTATGACGCGCTGGTCGCCAAATCCTATGCCGAAACCGATCCGGCCAAGCGCCTGAAGATCCTGGAGGATGCCGAAGCGCTGCTGGCGCGCGAGCAGCCCGTCGCCCCCCTGCTCTCCAACGCCGATCTCTGGCTGGTCTCGAACAAGGTGAAGGGATGGCAGGACAACGCCGCCAACGAGCACCTGACACGCTTCCTCAGCAAGGAATAATCGGAGGCCGGTCTTCAGACCGGCCACTTTCAGAGTGTTGGGTCTGAAGTCCGGATGGGGCAGAGCAACTCCTCATCCGCCCCCTCGGGGCACCTTCTCCCGCAAGGGCTATCCGATTCACACATCGCAGTATCGCCATTATATGGCGCCGAAAATCCTTCCCCGACGTCGGGGAAGGTGGTGATGCGAAGCGTCGACGGAAGGGGGAGAGTGGCGCCAGCAGGCCTGACGATGGCGAGATCGCGCCACTCTCCCCCACCCGCCCCGGCTTTGCCGGGCCACCCTCCCCGAAGCCGGGGAGGGATTCACGCGCTTTACTTGTCTCAGTTGAGATGTGTGGTTTCGATAGCAAGGGGAGAAGGCCGATCGGCGAGCGTAGCGCCATCCCTCATGATTGCCTTCTCCCCTTGCGGGAGAAGGTGCCGGCAGGCGGATGAGGGGTCGCAATGCCTCATCCCGGCCTTTTTCGCTGCTTGTTCGAAACTCCTTGTTGAGGGCTGGTCCAAAGACCAGCCTTCTTTATACAGCCAGGCCGAATTCGGCGGCGCTGTCGCTCAGCCAATGCCAAAAGCTGCCGGCCATGCTGCGGAACAGGGCGATCTCGTAGGTCGGCGTTTCATCGAGCTGCCAAAGTGTCACGCCGATGTGCGAGCAGGCAGTCACGGCGGCATCGCCTGGTGCGAACGCACGCGGATGCAGGTCGATGTCCAGGCCCTTGGCGAACATATCGCGGACATGCGGGCCTGAGACCTTCAGCACAGCATAGCCGGAGGTCTGGTCGGTTACCGACGCGAGCGTGCCCACGGCCTCGATCAAATCCGAGACGAGCAGATTGGGTTCGCCCGCCTCGCGCGTGACCAGCCAGGCCGACGGCCCGGTGCCCAGGGCGGCGAGCGTACCGGACACGACCCGCTTGGGGCTATCGGGCAATCGCAAGCCATAGGCGGCCTGCATGCGCGCGGCCAAGGCCCCCTCCTGGCCCTTGCGGGCCGCCAGGGTGACGATTTCCAGGCCCGAGCGATCCTGCACGGTGACGCCTGCTCCCGTTCCGACCGGTTTGAGCAGGCCGGCAAAGGCGCTACGGGACTCCAAACGCCCTGCACTGATGGCGTCAAACATGGAGACGGCTCCCTTCAGGATCAAAGAAGATGGGTGAGACGACCTCGACCTCGATATCGCCGTTGCGCACCGGATCATAGGCGCGGATCACCTCGCCGTGGCGGGACGGGCCGTTCGCTAGCAGGCCAAGGCCGATCCAGCTTTCGAGCATCGGCGAATAGATCACCGAGGTTGCAAAGCCCTCGTCATTGGCCGCAACGGAGGCGGCACCCTTCCTGAGGAAATGCGAGCCGGCCCGCAGCCGATCCGCCGGGTTGACCGGCTTGACGCCGACGAGGCCGGGCCGATCCGGGGCCACCAGGGCAGGACGCTGGGCCAGGACACGACCGATATAGTCCTTCTTGGTCGACATCATCTTGCCGAGGCCGAGATCGCGAGCCGTGGTCTGGCCGTTGAGCTCGTTGCCGGCGACATGGCCCTTCTCCACGCGCATGACGCCAAGGGCTTCGGTGCCATAGGCGCAGCCGCCCATCTCCTCGGCCAGCGTCATCAGCGCCTTGAGCAGAGCAAGGCCGTAATGGGCGGGCACCGCGATCTCGAAGGCGAGTTCGCCCGAGAAGGAGAGCCGGTAGAGGCGCGAGGCGACATTGCCGAGCTGCAGCGTGGCGCATCCCATATAGGGGAAGGCTTCGTTCGACAGATCGGCGCTCGAGCCATAGAGTTTCTGCAGCAATTCCCGGGCCTTCGGCCCGGCCACCGCATATTGCGACCATTGCTCGGTGATCGAGGACAGCGAGACGTCGAGTTCGGGCCAGAGCGTCTGGCGGCAGAATTCGAGGTGCTGCATCACCTTCACGGCATTGGCCGTGGTGGTCGAGATCACATAATGATCCGGCGCGAAGCGGGCCGCCGTGCCGTCGTCCATGACGAAACCGTCTTCGCGCAGCATCAGGCCGTAGCGGCATTTGCCGACCGCGACCGTCGAGAAGGTATTGATATAGACGCGATCGAGGAAGGCGCCGGCATCAGACCCCTTGATGTCGATCTTGCCGAGAGTCGAGACATCGCACACGCCGACGATCGAACGGGTGGTCTTGACCTCGCGGCAGACACTTTCCAGCCAGTCCTTCTCGCCGGGACGCGAGAACCATTGCGGGCGCAGCCACTGGCCGGCTTCCACCATGGTGGCGCCGTTCGCCATTGCCCATTCATGGCCCGCGGTGAGGCGCGTCGCCTTGAAATGCTTGTCGCGATGGGGGCCAGCCAGAGCACCGATTGCCACCGGGAAATGCGGCGGCCGCGAAACCGTGGTGCCGACCTCGGTCATCGAACGGCCGAGCAGGCCCGCCATCATGGCATGCCCGGCAATGTTCGACGTCTTGCCCTGATCGGTCGCCATGCCCAGCGTGGTGTAGCGCTTGAGGTGTTCGACCGAACGGAAGCCTTCGCGATGGGCGATCTCGATGTCCTTGGCCGTGACGTCGTTCTGCTGGTCGACGAAGGCCTTGCTCTTGGTCTCGGCGACATGCCAGAGCGGCTTGAGGCCGACAGGCTCGTCGTCGCAGGCCGGGATCGGGGCCTGGCCGGCGGAGAAACCGCAATCGCCGGCCGCCGCGCGGCCCGCTTGTGCACCGGCCCGCAGGCAGGCGCCCAGCGAGAAAACGCCGTTGGCGGCGCCGACCACCGTCATGCCGTCGGGCAGATCGCCCGGCACGAAGGCGGCCAGTTCGTCCGACCAGCGCGGCCGTGCGCCTTTATGGGTGGTGAGTGCGACCTGCGGGTTCCAGCCGCCGGAGACCGCCAGAAAATCGGCGGGAATGCTCTCGCGCTTGCGCCCGGCGATCACCTCGACGGACTTGATGCCCTGGGTTCCACCCTTGGCATCGGTCACGCTTGCTCCGAGCAAAGTGCGTGTTCCGGCCTTGCCGGCCCAGCCGGACACCGCCGCGTCGACCTGCGAGCGCGGATCGACGATAGCGGCTACGGTCACGCCGGCGGCCACGAGATCGGCCGCCGTGCGCCAGCCATCGTCACTGGTGGTGAACACCACGGCCTGGTGGCCCGGCGCAACGCCGTAGCGATTGAGATAGCTGCGCGTTGCCGAGGCGAGCATCACGCCCGGCCGGTCGTTGCCGCCGAAGACGATGGGACGCTCGATGGCCCCCATGGCATTGACGCAGCGCTTGGCCGTGATGTGCCAGAGGCGCTGGCGCGGCTGATGCGCGGGCGGGACCGGCAGATGATCCGACACCCGTTCCAGGGCGCCATAGGTGCCGGTGTCGTAGACGCCGAACACCTGGGTGCGCTTGAAGATGCGCACTTCCGGCATGGAAGCCAGTTCCGCTTCGATATCGGCGGCAAAGACCGCGGCGGACCTGCCGCCGACCTCGTGCCGTTCGCTCAAGAGGCGCCCGCCGAGGCGGAAATCGTCCTCGCACAGAATGACACGGGCACCGGCACGGCCGGCTTCCAGGGCCGCCATCAGGCCGGCGGGACCGGCGCCGATCACCAGCACGTCACAGAAGGCGGCGGCTTTCTCGTAATGATCCGGGTCGGGCAATTGGCTGGCGCTGCCAAGGCCGGCAGCCCGGCGGATCATCGGCTCGTAGAGCTTTTCCCAAAGGGCCGCCGGCCACATGAAGGTCTTGTAGTAGAAGCCGCCGACAAAGATCGGGCCGGCCAACTGGTTCACCGACAGCAGGTCGAATTTCAGCGAGGGCCAACGGTTCTGGCTCGCAGCCTCCAGGCCGTCGAACAACTCGACCGTCGTCGCCTTGGTGTTGGGCTCGCGGCGGGCGCCGGTGCGCAGCTCGACCAGGGCGTTGGGCTCCTCCGGCCCGGCGGTGAAGATGCCGCGCGGGCGGTGATACTTGAACGAGCGCCCGACCAGGCGAATGCCGTTGGCGAGCAGAGCCGAGGCCAGCGTGTCGCCGCTGAGCCCCTCATAGCTGTTGCCGTCGAAGCGGAACCGCACGCTATGGCTGCGGTCGACCAGGCCTGCGGACGGCAGGCGGAAGGAAACGGCCTCGCTCATGATGCGGCTCCCGACGTTTGAGGCATCACCAGTTCAGCCTTTTCGATTGCATGGGTCTTGGTGTTGCGGCGGACCTTGAGCCAGGAACGGCAGCCCGAGCCGTGATACCAGAACTCCTCATGCGCTCCCTCGGGATTGTCGCGCAGATAGGCATATTCGTAGAACTGCTTGCCGGCGTCCGGCGCCGAGGCATCCGGCCGGCTTGGCCCGGCATCGCCCAGATAGGTGAATTCGTGCACGCCGCGCGCACCACAATAGGGACAGGCAATCCGCATCGAACCGTGCCTCAGTGAAGATTGGGTTGGGCGCCCTGGCCCTTTTCGTCGATCACCGCTCCGGTCTCGAAGCGATTGAGCCGATAGGCGGCAGCCACTTCATGGGGCTGATCCTTGGCGATGAGGTGGGCGAAGCACCAGCCCGAGGCTGGGGTCGCCTTGAAGCCGCCATAGCACCAGCCGCAATTGAGATAGAGGCCGTCGATGCCGCTCTTGTCGATGATGGGCGAACCATCCATCGACATGTCCATGATGCCGCCCCAGCTGCGCAGCAGCCTGAGACGACCGATCATCGGCATCACCGCCATGCCGCCTTCGCAGACATCCTCCACCACCGGCATGTTGCCGCGTTGGGCATAGGAATTGTAGCCGTCGATGTCGCCGCCGAAGACCAGGCCGCCCTTGTCGGACTGGCTGACATAGAAATGACCGGCGCCGAAGGTGATCACGCCCGGAATCAGCGGCTTGAGCCCCTCTGTAACGAAAGCCTGCAGCACATGGCTCTCGATCGGCAGGCGCAATCCCGCCATGGTGCCGACCTTGGAGGTATTGCCGGCCACCGCCATGCCGATCTTCTTGGCCCGGATGGTGCCGCGGGTGGTTTCGACACCGACGATCGCGCCGCCTTCGCGGACGAACCCCTTCACTTCGCAATTCTGGATGATGTCGACGCCGCGATCGCTGGCGGCACGCGCATAGCCCCAGGCCACCGCGTCATGACGCGCCGTGCCGCCGCGCCGCTGCAGCAAGCCGCCCTGGATCGGGAAACGGGCATTGTCGAAATTGAGGAAGGGCGCCATCGCCTTGACGCCGTCGCGGTCGAGCAATTCGGCATCGACGCCATGCAGGCGCATGGCGTTGCCGCGCCGGGCGAAGGCATCGCGCTGGGCGTCGGAATGATAGAGGTTCAGCACCCCGCGCTGGCTCATCATCGCATTGTAGTTGAGGTCCTGCTCCAGGCCCTCCCACAGCTTCATGGCATGCTCATAGAAGGGAATATTGCCCGGCAGCATGTAGTTCGAACGCACGATCGTGGTGTTGCGGCCGACATTGCCGCCGCCGATCCAGCCCTTCTCGATCACTGCGACATTGGTGATGCCGTGATTCTTGGCGAGGTAGTACGCCGTGGCCAGGCCATGGCCGCCGCCGCCAATGATGATCACCTCGTAATTGAGGCGCGGTTCGGCGTCACGCCAGGTCGGCGTCCAGCCGCGGTGGCCGTTCAGGGCATTCTTGAAAAGGGAGAACAGAGAGTAATGCATCGGGCTTCTTGCCGGAGAAGAGTACGGGAATCTTCGGTCATCCGGTCGCGTCCTCGCCCGGCGGGAAACGGATCCAAGGGCTTGCCGCAAGAAATTGCCGCCCAGCTATCCGCGTCCAAGACCAGGCCACGCCGGCACGATCAGCGCTTGTCGTCGAGAATCATAGATACCTCTGCCCCCAGCGAATTCGGGCTGCCTCGTTCATAGGCATAGCAGCCTGTTACCCACAGTGAAAGATTATTCCTGCGCGTGCAACATCTTTTGCGACTTTAATGCGAGGAAAAAACTTTCACCAGCAAGGCCGCTACTGGCGCCGATGGCGGACGGAAGCGTTCCCGCTCGCCCCAGCCCGGGAATTTCCAGGGTCAAAAGAGGGCATCCAACGGATGCGGCCTGGCAAGGGCGAAACCCTGGGCCCGGTCGACCCCAAGGGCACGCAGCAGAGCCAAGGTCTCCTCATTCTCCACCTGCTCGGCCACTGTGAAGGCTCCCAGCCGGTGACCGACCGTGTTGATCGATTCGACGATGGCGCGGTCGACTTCGCTCTGGGCCATCTGCCGGACGAAGTCGCCGTCGATCTTCAGGCCATCGACCGAGAACTGCCTGAGATAGGTGAACGAGGACAGTCCCTTGCCGAAATCGTCGAGCATCACGCCGCAGCCGGCGGCACGCGCCTTGGAAAGGAATTGCTGGGCCGCGGCGAGATTGTTGATCACGGCGGTCTCGGTAATCTCGAAATGGATACGCCGGGGCGACAAGCCGGACTGGGTGAACTCCTCCTGTAGCAGCGGCCAGAGGAAGGGATCGTTCAGCGAATTGGCCGAGAGATTGATGGAGAGGGAGATGTCGTGGGCGCCGAGCAGGCGGGCGCCATAGCGGCGGAACGTGGCATGGATAACCCAGCGATCGATACTGCCCATCAAGTCGTAATGTTCGGAGGCCGGGATGAAGGCGGCCGGCTCGACGATATTGCCGGCGTCGTCGAGCATGCGCAGCAGGATCTCGAAATGCCGCTGCCCGCCCTCCTGCCCGGAAAGATCGAAGACCTGCTGGGCATAGAGGCGGAAACGATCGGTTTCGACCGCGTGGCGGATGCCCGCCGCCACCCGCATCTCTTTGTGGTTGCGATGAGCCGCGCTCTGGCCGTCGCCATAGACGGCAAGCTGATTGCGACCGGAGGTCTTGGCCGTATAGCAGGCGATGTCGGCCTGGCTCATCAACTCGTCTTGCCGCGGCGCCTCGGCATCGATCTTGGTCAGCCCCATGCTGGCCCCAATCTGGTAGGATCGCCCATCCCAGCCGAATCGCAATTGAGCCAAATCGCGCAGAAACCGTTGTGCAACCGCCTCTCCGTCGACGATCGAACAGTCGCGCAACAGGAGCGCGAATTCGTCGCCCCCCAGGCGCGCGGGCACATCCTCCGGACGGCAGATGCGGCGCATCAGATTGGCAACCTCCCGCAGCAGCGCATCGCCGGCGGCGTGCCCGGCACTGTCGTTGACGATCTTGAAGCGGTCGAGGTCGATGAAGCACAGCACGTGCCGATGGCCGTCCTTGCGCACCTGCTCGAGCGAAAGGCGGATCTCGCGCTCGAAGGCAGAACGATTAGGCAATCCGGTCAGGCTGTCGTGATTGGCCGAATATTCGAGGGCCTGCTGCAGGATGCGGGCTCTGGTCACGTCCTGAAACACCAGGACGGCCCCGATGATCTTCCCCGATGCCGTGCGCACAGGGGCTGCTGAGTCGCGCACGCTGCGCCGTTCGCCGTCGCGCCGCAACAACACCGCACCGTCGCTGAGATAATAGGGGCGCATTCGCGCCAGGCAGGTTTCCACCGGATCGGCCAGCGTCTCGCCGGTGGTTTCGTCGACGATGCGAAATACCTCGGGCAGGCGCTTGCCGGCGGCATCCCGGCCCGGCCATCCCGTCATCTCCTCTGCAACGGGGTTCATGAAGGTGATTCGCGCCTGGGCATCGGTCGAGATCACGGCATCGCCGATCGAATGCAGGGTGATGCGCAGTCGCTCCTTTTCCTCGAACAGCGCCTCCACCAGTTCCTTGTGCTCGGTGACGTCCCAATCCATGCCGACCGTGCGGATCGGAGCGCCCGTCTCGTCGCGGATCACCCGGGCAAGCGAATGAATATGGCGGATTTTGCCGGAACGCCGGTCACGCAAGCGGAATTCCATGTCGAACAGCGTGTCCTCGCGCAACGCCCGGTCATATTCGCGGGTTATCGCAGCCACGTCGTCCGGATGAATGCGATCGAGCCAGGCCTGCCTGCTGCCGTCGTAGCGGTCCCGCGGCATGTCGTAGAGCCGGTACAGGCGATCGTCCCAAGTGTAGCGCTGGGAGGCGAAATCATATTCGAAGACACCGACGCCGGCCGCCTCGATCGCCAGTTGCAGGCGCTGATTGAGGGCCAGGATGGCGCTTTCGGCCTCCTTGCGGGCCGTGATGTCGGTATGGGTGCCGATGACACGCAAGGCGCGCCCATCGGCCGCCCGCTCGATCACCTTGCCGCGATCATAGATCCAACGCCAAGTGCCGTCCTTGGCACGCAGGCGGTTCTCGAAGGCAAAATCCGCGGTCTCGCCACGCAGATGTGCCTCGATGATCGCCCGGCACCGCGGCAAATCCTCCGGATGCACCCGGTCCGACCATTCGCTGGCGCTGTTGCCGACATCGTCGTCGTCATAGCCCAGCATCGCCTTCCACTGATGCGAGTAGAACACTTCCCCGGTCGCGAGATTCTGGTCCCACACCCCGTCACCCGAACCGTAAAGCGCGAATTGCCACCGCATTTCGCTATGCCGAAGAGCCGCCTCGGCCGCCTTGGCATCGGTGATATCGCGGGAGATGCCGATCAGTCCGGTGATCTCGCCACGCTCGTCGCGCCGCGGCGCCTTGGTCGAGGAATAAGTGCGCAACACCCCGTCGAGCATCGCCGTTTCCTCCATGGTGGAGGGTTCCCCGCTCTGCATCACATGACGGTCGTTCTCGATCAGGCGGCGCGCCATCTCGGCCGGAAAGATCTCGGTGTCGGACCGACCCAGGATCTGGTCGCTCGACAGGCCCATCAGCCTCTCGACCGACGGGTTGACCAGGGCGTAGCGCCCGTCACGATCCTTGACGTAGATCAGATCGGGCGTGCCGTTCATCACGGCCTGCAGCAGGACCAGCGTATCGTGCAGCTTCTGATTGCGCTCGACGTCGTCCGTGACGTCCCAGCAGACACCGATACCATGCGTCACGCCGCCGTCTTCTCCACGGATCAGCCGGACCGTGGATCGGATGTAACGTGCTCCACCCGTCTTAGGGGCCTGGATGCGATAGTCGAGTTGATAATGCGAGCCCGACTGCAGCGCATTGCGGCGAATGCGGTCGACCCTGGCGGCGTCTTCGGCCGAGAGCAGGCCCAAGAACGCTTCCATCGTATTCTCAAACGTCTCTGGCGTGACGCCGTGAAGCTCGCAGGTTCGTGCGTCCCAATATCGGAGCCCCGAAGGATAATCGACGTGGAAGATGCCGATGCCGCCGGCCTGGACGGCGACTTCCAGCCGCTCCGACACGGCGGAAAGGCGCTGCTCCATCTCCTTTTGCCGCGTGATGTCGGTGATGGTCCCGATCATCCGCTTGACCGTGCCATCGGGCGCGTATTCGACCGCCCTTCCCCGGCTGATCACCCAGATCCAGTGACCGTCACTGTGCCTCAGCCGATAGGTCGCGTCGAAGTCCCGCTCGCCATCGAGCCCGACGCGCCCCGCCGCCTCCGCCATGCGGACACGATCATCCGGATGCATCTTGCTCAGCCAGTTGCCGATCGAATGCACGCGCTCGTCATCCGGCAAGTCGAGCATGGTACGCCAGCGCGGCGACACCCACACCATGCCATTGGGCACGTCGAAGTCCCACACGACCTGCTTGGAGCCTTCCAGGGCCTGGCGCCAGCGCCACTCCGTTTCGGCCAGACTGGTTTCGTCCCCCATTTCGGCGTTTACGGCCACGATCTGCGCAATGGCGGCAAAGGGCGAGGCTGCGTCCGCAGCGTCAAGCCGGGAGAGAGTGGTCAAGCCGGTGAAGACGGTGCCGTCATGGCGGCGATAGCGGCGCGCCACACCATCTTCGTTCCCACCATCCCAACTGAGACCGGCCCTATCCTCGGGATCAGCGAGATCGGCAAGAGTCATGCCGACATAATCGGCCGCTTGATAACCGGTGAGTCGACAAAAGGCCGGATTGGCATAGCAACACCGACCATCATGGCCGATCAGCGCCATGGCGATGCCGGCTTGCTCGACGATATGGCGAAGCAGTGCCACATCGCCCGGCAGAACCACCGCATCGAGGCGATCGGAGCCCGGCCCGGCGTCTATCTTCATCTGGCGGATCTCACCTGCGCGAGCGAAACCATAAGCACTCAACTGGTGATAATGGTACGGAGAAGCTGCGCCATTGCCAAATGCCGTCGCGAGAATTCATGCCTCTTTCGACAGTGATTTGCGCTCGCCCCGGCAGTGCCGCCGCGAACATGCCGGAGCAACCGGCTACCGGCCGTCCTTCTCCTGGCAGTCGAGCGAGGCTGAACGTCATCAGGGCAGGCGCTCTCCTCGCGAGGCCACCAGCACGGCATACCACTCCTCTCTGCTCCAGCGCGGCAGATAAGCCTGCGGGATCTCCCGGATACGGTCGAGATTCTGCGTGCCGACGATCGGGATGGTCCGCGCCGGATGGGCCATCAGCCAGCTCAGGGCGACGGCGGTATGGGAGACGCCGGCCTGCGCCGCCTTCGCATCGAACAGGGCTACGACGGCCCGGGCCCGCTCGTCCTGGGGCTGCGCCAGCCTCCCGCCGGCCAGGGGCGACCAGGCGAGCACCGCCATGTCGTTCATCATCGCCTGGTCCAGAATTCCGTCATGGAGCGGATCAAGCTTGAGGGCAGAGAATTCGGGCTGATGACTGACGATGGGCAGACTGAGGCAGGCCGCCAGGCCCTGCGTCTGGGCAGCCGTATAGTTCGACACGCCGATGGCGGCGATCTTGCCGGCCCGGTGTGCATCCTCCAGGGCCCTGGCGATCTCGCTGGGGTGGGTGAGGATATCGGGCCGGTGGATCTGCCAAAGATCGATGCGATCGACCTGCATCCGCTTCAGCGACGCGTCTATGGCCGAGGCGAGGTAGGCAGCCGAGGAATTATAGGGCGTACCAAAGACGATACCGCCCTTGGTCGCCAGCACCATGCGCTGGCGCAGGCCGGGACTGGCTTCGAGCACGCGGCCGAGCTGGCTCTCGGCAACACCGAAGCCGCCAAGATCGGACGGCCCGTAGATGTCGGCAGTATCGAACAGCGTGACGCCAACCTCGAGTGCCGTCTCCACCAACTTCTGGGCCGAGGCGAGATCCTCTCCCCCGAAGCGCCACATGCCCCAGGCGACCGAACTCACCGATATGCCGCTGCGGCCGAGGGGGCGGATCGGTTCGGGTGTAGGCAGGTCGCTCATCTCGGTATCTCACAGTGACGATACGTCACTTCTATCAAGTGGAAGCAGCGATGGACATCCCCTCTTCCCAATAAGGCGGATCGCCAAAGCTGCGTTTCAAATGTTCGGCCAGCGCCCGGAGCTTGGCCGAAGGGCGGCGCCCTTCCGGATGAGCGAGGAAGACGAATTCCGGTTCGGACCGAATGCCGATATCGATGAGCTTCAGCCTGCCGGCGCGGATCTCCGGCCCGGCGATGAAGGTCGGCAGCAGGCCGATGCCAAGACCTGCAATCGCAGCGTCGCGGATCATGTCGCCATTGTTGACGCGCAGGGCCACCTTCGCCCGCACGATCTCCACACCATCGGGCCCGAGGAAACGCCAATCGGCCGCGCCCCGGTTCGAATAGAACAGCCCTTTATGGCGATCGAGCTCGCCGATGGAACGGGGCGTCCCCTCACGGTCCAGATAATCCGCCGATGCCACCAGGAAGCGCCGGCTCGGAGCGAGACGCCATACCATCAGCCGCGTGTCCGCGATGACACCATGCCGGATAACACCATCATAGGCCCCGGAGGCGATATCGACCCGGCGATCATCGAGGTCGAGAATCAGTTCGACCTGAGGATGAGCCGCCAGAAACGGAAACAGGGCCGGGCCGAGATGCAGGCGCCCGAAGGTGATCGGGGCGGCAATCCGCATCGGCCCCGCCAGGGTGCCGCGCCGCTCGGCCAGATCCGCCGCCGCCTCTTCCACCTCGCGCACGATCCGCTTGGCACGCTCCAGAAAAGCGGCGCCGTCCTCGGTCACCGACAATCGCCGTGTGGTACGATGTAGCAATATCGTACCGACGCTGCGTTCCAGTTCCCCCAGGCGTTCACTGACCACCGATTTCGACAGGCGCAGGCTGCGGGCCGCCTCGCTGATCGATCCTGCTTCTGCCACGGCGACGAAACTCGCGATCCCGTCCAATTTCATCGTTCGGAAATCCCGGAAGATAGATCCAACATCGGAAGGATACTCCGGACAGGATGCTTGCGCCATATTCGCTTCACCAAAGCATCCCTCACGAACAAGGAACCGCAATCATGAACAGACTCTCGGGCAAGCGCGCACTCATTACCGGCGGCACCACGGGCATAGGCCTGGAAACCGCCCGCCAATTCCTGGCGGAAGGCGCCCTGATAGCCGTGACGGGCACCAATCCCCAGACGCTGGAGGCCGCCCGCAAGGAACTGGGTGAAAGTGCCCTGGTCATCCAGTCGGACGCCGCCGATGTCGCCGGGCAGAAACGCCTCGCCAAAGCGATCGCGGAGGCCTTCGGGGGGCTCGACATCCTCTTCGTCAATGCCGGCATTGCCCAGCTCAAGCCGCTGGCCGACTGGAACGAGCCCGATTTCGACAAGATCTACGACATCAATGTAAAGGGCCCCTATTTCCTGATCCAGGCGCTGCTGCCGATCCTGGCCAATCCGGCCTCGATCGTGCTGAACACCTCGGTCAACGCCCATATCGGCATGCCGAATTCCAGCGTCTACGCCGCCTCGAAGGCCGCGCTGCAGTCGCTGATCCGTACCCTGTCGGGCGAGTTGATCGGACGGGGCATTCGCCTGAACGCCGTCAGCCCCGGCCCGATCGCCACGCCACTCTATGGCAAGCTCGGCTTTTCGGAGCATGACCTGAAAAATGTCGCGGACAGCATCAAGGGGCTGGTGCCCGCCGGCCGCTTCGGCGAGGTGAGCGAAATCGCCAAGGCAGTCGTGTTCCTCGCCTCCGACGAAGCGGCCTACACGGTCGGCAGCGAACTCATGATCGATGGCGGCATGGGCACGCTCTGATCCCTTGCGACTCCGAGCTTATTCTGCCCCACTGAGGCTTGCCGCCTCTTCTTCCGACAGGGCCTGGGGCTGGACGCCCTCGGCTTCGATGGAGACCGGCCGCCCGGAACGCGCCGCTTCCAGGATGCCCTCCATGATCTCGAGCACATGCAGGGCGAGCTCGCCGGAAGCCCGCGGCCGGCGGCCTTCCTCGAGGCTGCGGGCGAGATCCGCCACGCCGAGCATGCGGTAATTCGCACGATCGGGCGCGGCGTAGGGCCAGTTCAGACCGCCATAAGTCATGGCGGCCGTCTCGATGGACTGCCAGGGGTCGCCCTTGCGGCTGAGGCGGAGGAGGCCGCCGAACGTATCTGGATCGGGCAGGCTGAGCGAACCTTCGCTGCCATGCAGTTCGATCGGCTGGTTGGAGTGGCGGAAGACATCCCAGCTCATGCCGACATTGACGATGACGCCGCCGGCGAACTCGACCAGGGCCATCAGGGTGGTGGGTGTGCCGACGGCAAAGCTTGTGCCCTGGTTCGGGCCGGGGGCGGTGATCAGCCGCTCCGCCTGCCCGGTCGTAGCCATCGCCGCAACCTGGCGCGCCGGTCCCAGCAGGTTGACCAGCATGGTCAGGTAATAGGGCCCCATGTCGAGAACGGGACCGCCGCCGGGCTGGTAATAGAATTGCGGATTGGGATGCCAATGCTCCATGCCGCGGGTCATCATGAAGGCAGTCCCGGTGGTCGGGCGGCCGATCGCCCCTTCTGCCATCAGGCGGCGAGCCGTTCGTCCCGCGGCGCCGAGGAAGGTATCGGGTGCGGAACCGATCGCCAGCTTGCGCCGGCGGGCCTCTTCGACCAACTTCCGGCCCTCCGCCGCCGTGACGGCGAGAGGCTTTTCGGTAAAGACGTGCTTGCCGGCGGCAAGAGCCGCCATCGATACCTCAAAATGAACAGCCGGAATGGTCAGGTTGAGGACGAGGTCGACCTCGTCGTCGCCAAGCAATTCTTCCACGCTGAGGGCACGAATGCCGTATTCCCCAGCCCTGAGCTTGGCGGATTCCGCTGAGATATCGGCACAGGCCTTCAATTCGACGCCTGGAAACAGCGCGGCATTGCGCAGATAGGTCATCGAGATATTGCCGCATCCGATCACGCCGACGCCGAGTTTACCCATGCGCTTCCTCCGCCTTTCCGGTCAATCTGATTGCTCATTTTTGCATTAATTTAGAAAGTAAACACGAGACTCTTCGAGTTTGAATGAAATTTTTTGAACGAAGATGACAATTTATCCTTGACAGTGGGCAACCTCGGGCCAAGCATGGCCTAAAAATCAGGGTGGCCATTCACCCCTGGAGCAAAGCGCAAACGCCCTTTTGCCCAGACGCATAGTTGCGACGCGTCTTTGCGATTCTTGGTGAGGCCACCAAGTCGCAGAACGCTCAGAGGGAGGACTTGTGATGTCGGACGTTCTGTCACGCTCGACCCCGGCTGTCGGGGCTTCGCAATCCGGATCGACAGCGCCGAGCCGGCGCACCTTCCTGCAGGGAGCGGGCCTGGCCGCAGGCGCACTGGCGCTCGGCCTGCCCAAGCGTGCCCGCGCCGCCGAGCGCACGGAGATCACCTTCGCCAGCGCCAAGTTCTTCGGCAAGCAGACCATGGCGCAGGTGGTGGACGCCTATAACCAGTCGCAGGGCAAGATCCACGTCACCTATGTCGAGCTGCCGCCGCCCAGTTCCTCCACCGAGGTGCACACGGCCCTCGTGCAACAGCTCGCCCGCCGCACCGGCACGCCCGACGTCTTCACCCAGGACGTCGTCTGGATCGCCGAATTCGCCGGCGCCGGCTGGGCCCTGCCGCTCGACGAATATTTCAACGCCTCGGTCCAGAGCCAGTTCTTCCCCGGCCTGGTGGCGGCCTGCACCTACAACAACAAGCTTACCGCTTTGCCCTGGTATGTCGATTCAGGCATGCTGTTTTATCGCAAGGACCTCCTCGAGGGCATCGGCGCCAAGCCGCCGCAGACCTGGGACGAACTCACCGCTGCCGCCCAGGAGATCCAGAAGTCCGGCAAAGCCGATTTCGGTTACCTCTGGCAGGGCAAGCAGGCCGAAGTGCTGGTCTGCGATCTCGTGGAAGCCATCGCCTCCAATGGGGGCTCGATCCTTACGCCCGACGGCAAATCGTCGGCGCTCAGCGACGACAAGGCGGTGGCGGCGGTTCAATTCCTCTACGACACCATCAACAAGACGAAGATCAGCCCCTCCGATGTGCTGAGCTGGGACGAAGAACCCTCGCGGCAACCCTTCACGGCCGGCCGTGCGCCCTTCCTGCGCAACTGGTCCTATGTCTATGCCATCGCGCAGGACAAGGCGGCGTCTTCGGTGGTCGACAAGGTCGGCGTGGTGCCCCTGCCCCATTTCGCCGGCGGCAAGAGCGCGGCCTGCCTGGGCGGCTACCAGTACGGCGTCAACGCCAACACCAAGAACCGGGAGGCGGCCATCGAATTCCTGACCTGGATGTCCTCGCCGGCCACCCAGCTCCAGTTCGCCCTGCAGCTCGGCATTGCGCCGACCCGTCCCGAAGTGTTCGAGGATGCCCAGCTCGGCAAGGAGCAGCCCTTCATGAAGCAGCTCAAATCGGTATTCACCGGCGCGACGCCGCGTCCGGTCACTCCGAAATATGCGCAGGTCACCCTCGCCATCCAGTCCGGCGTCTCGAAGGCGCTGGTCAGCGGCAACATCAAGGCCGAGCTCGAGGCTGCCAGCGCCAAGATCAATGCGATCGTCGCGGGATGACGCGATGAGCGTGCAAGTCTCCGCGGCCAACCCTCCCCTCGGGGCTGGCCTGCGGTCCCTGGATCTGGCGCCTTGGCTCTTGATCCTGCCGCTGCTGATCTCGCTCGGCTCGGTCTCGGTCTATCCCATCGTCAACGGCGTGTGGCTGTCGCTGACCAACACCTCCCTGGTCACCCAGGAAGATGCCTTCGTCGGCCTGGCCAATTATCGCACGCTGCTCGGCGATGACGCCTTCTGGAACGCCTGGGGCCACACGGTGCTGTTCACGGCGGTGTCGACGGCGCTCGAGACCGTGCTCGGGCTCGGCATGGCGCTATTGCTCTACGAGCCCTTCGCCGGCCGCTCACTGGTACGCGCCGCCATGCTGGTGCCCTGGGCCATGCCCACCGTGGTTACCTCCAAGATGTTCGGCTGGCTGTTCGACGGGCAGCACGGGCTGATCAACTACCTCCTGAAATCCGTCGGGCTGATCGACGGCAACATCAACTGGTATGGGTCGGTCGACCATGCCCTGGACACCATCATCATCGCCGATGTCTGGAAGACCACGCCCTTCATGGCCCTGCTGCTGCTGGCCGGGCTGCAGACGGTGCCGCGCTCGCTGACAGAGGCGGCCAAGATGGACGGCGCCTCGGCCTGGCGTATCTTCTGGCATGTGCGCCTGCCTTTGCTGCTGCCGACCCTGCTGATTGCCGGCATGTTCCGGGCCCTCGATGCCTTCCGCATCTTCGACCTCGTCTATGTGCTCACCGGCGGCGGCCCGGCCGACTCCACGGAAACCTTGTCCACCCTGAGCTACAAGGTGCTCTTCTCCACCCTGCAGTTCGGCTATGGCTCGGCGCTCTCCACCGCGATGTTCATCACCGAAACGCTGATCGCCATCGGCTTCGGCATCTTCATCGTGGCGCAGCTGAGGAGGCAGGGATGACAGCCCGCGAGATCCTGCGCCTCATCATGGTCTATACCGGCGCGGCCCTGCTGCTCGTCTGGTCGGCCGGACCGTTCCTGTGGCAGTTCTCCACCTCGCTGCAGCTCGACAAGGCGTTGACCGATCCGGTGCCGAGCTTCTGGCCCTCGCCCGTGACGCTCGAACACTACGCCAATGTCTTCTTCGTCAAGAAGTTCCAGCTCTATGTGCTGAACTCCGTCATCGTTGCCGGTCTCACTGCGTTGTTCTGCCTGGCCATCGGGGCGCTGGCCGCCTTCTCTCTGTCGCGGCTGGAGATCAAGGGGCGCTTCGGCATACTCGGCGTGGTGCTGTCGGTCTCGATGTTTCCGCAGATCGCCATCGTCGGCCCGCTCTATCTGACCGCTTCCAATTACGGCTTCCTCGACACCTATAGCGGCCTCGTCATCGTCTATCTGGCGCTCGGCCTGCCGCTGGTGACCTGGGTGCTGTTCGGCTATTTCGACACGCTGCCGCGCGAGATCGACGAGGCCGCGCGCATGGACGGCGTCGGTGTCATCGGCCTGTTCCTGCGCATCATCCTGCCGATGTCCCTGCCCGGTCTCGTCACCACCGGCCTGCTCGCCTTCATTGCGGCCTGGAACGAATTCATGTTCGCCCTCGCCTTCACCTCGACCATCGAGCACCAGACGATCCCGGTCGGCATCGCCAACTTCACCAATCTCTATTACGTGCCCTGGGGCGACGTGGCCGCCGCTTCCGTGGTGGTGACCGTGCCGCTGATCGCCCTGGTGCTGTTCTTCCAGCGCCACATCATCGAAGGCCTGACACAAGGCGCCGTCAAGGAATGACATCATGAACGAGACTGCCAAGCTGAAAGCCGGCTGCCAGACCTTCACCTGGGAAATGCTGGGCAAGGCCTGGACGGGCAACGCCGACGACCTGCTCGCCGCCATCGCGGCGGCAGGCTATGCCGGCATCGAGATCACCGACACCATGATCCCGCCCTATGCCGACCGCCCGCAGGACTTTGCAAGGGCCTTGGAGACCCATGGCCTGACACTGGTGGCCTTCGCCTGCGGCAGCAGTTCCGGCTTCACCGAAGCGGACGCCCTCGAGGCCGACCTTGCCATGGTCGACCGCGCCCTGCGCTTCACCGCGCATTTCCCCGGCGCCATCCTGTCGCTGGGCAGCGCCACCATCATGAGCCCCGGTCCCCTCGACGACAAATTCGCCGTGGCCGGGCGCTTCTACAATGGCGCCGGCGAACTCGGCCGCGTCGTCGGCGTCGATGTCGCGGTGCATCCGAGCTCGCATCACGACACGCTCTTGAGCTCACGGGCCGACTATGACCGCATCATGGCCCTTCTCGATCCGGCCCTGGTCGGCTGGGTTCCCGACACCGGCCATATCCTGCGCGGCGGCCAGGATATCCTCGATACGCTGCGCACCTATCAGGACCGCATCCGCTATCTGCATCTGAAGGATGTCGACGCCGGGGGCCATTGGCGCATGCTGGGCCAGGGCATCTGCAACCTCAAAGGCGTGATCGACATCGTGGCCGCCGGGCCGAACTTCAACGGCTGGCTGGTGCTGGAGGAGGAATCCGATATCGCCGCAGCCGACCCCGCCGCCGCCGTCAGGGCCAATCGCGAAACGCTGCGCCGCGCCGGCATCTGAGCTGCACGCCGGCAGCACGAAACCCGCAAAGGAGAACGCCACGATGGCCACCGTCAATCTCAAGGGATTGCGCAAGTCCTATGGCGCCGTCGAGGTCATCAAGGGCGTCGACCTCGAGGTCGAGGACCGCGAATTCGTGGTCTTCGTCGGCCCCTCCGGCTGCGGCAAGTCGACCTTGCTGCGCATGATCGCGGGACTGGAGAAGATCAGCGGCGGCGACCTCCTTATCGACGGGCGCCTTTCCAACGACGTGGCGCCGGCCAAGCGGGGCCTCGCCATGGTTTTTCAGAGCTATGCGCTCTATCCCCACATGACCATTGCCGACAATATGGGCTTCGCCCTGAGGATCGAGGGTGTGCCGAAGGCCGAGCGCGCCGCCAAGGTACAGGCAGCCGCCGAGATCCTCCAGCTCGGCCCGCTGCTGCAGCGCCGGCCCAAGGAGCTTTCCGGCGGTCAGCGCCAGCGCGTCGCCATCGGCCGCGCCATCGTGCGCAATCCCAAGGTCTTCCTGTTCGACGAACCGCTTTCCAATCTCGACGCCGCCTTGCGCGTACAGATGCGCATCGAGTTGATGCGCCTGCACGAACAGCTTCAGGCGACAATGATCTACGTCACCCACGACCAGGTCGAAGCCATGACCATGGCGGACAAGATCGTGGTGCTCAATGGTGGTCGGATCGAGCAGATCGGTGCGCCGCTCGAGCTTTATAATCACCCCCGCAACCTGTTCGTGGCCGGCTTCATCGGCTCGCCGCGCATGAATACGCTGCCGGCCCGCATCGTCGAAATCGACCCGAGGGGCCTGAGCCTCTCCTTGCCGGGGGACAGGCGCATCGCCCTGCGCTTCGCGGCCACTGGCCTGAAAATCGGTTCCGAGGTCACCTTCGGCATCCGGCCCGAACACATCACGCTGCTGAATGGAGCCGACAGCGCCGGCGAAGCCATTGCCGGGACGACCAGCATCGTCGAGCATCTGGGCGGGCTGACCGTATTTCATACGGCCATCGCTGACGGGCAGACATTGGTGGTGCAGACCGACGGCAAGAACCCCGTGCGAGCCCACAGCGAAGTCCGATTGCGGATCGATCGCGATTCAGCCCATGTGTTCGGGCCGGACGGCACGGCCTTGCCGCGCCTGGCCGCAAATGTCGCCTGAACGGCTGGGGCTGCAAGGCGAAAAAACACAAAAAGACGCTACGGACGGCGCAAAACGTCCGCAGCCTCTGCATAGTCCTACCCTATCGCTCAGCCATGAAGCGCGTGGCTGCCACGCAATTCGGTAAGCGGGGTCGCGGTGACGGCGGGGCGCGGGTGCTGCTCCATATGGAAGGCGATGCGGCCAGCGCCGATCAATTCATAATAGCGCAGTATCGCATCAGCGGCCCGAGGCGCATGTCCCTCAAGATTCGCGCGGTGTTGCCCGTCCTTGGGCACCACCTTGAAATCGCCATTGGCCGCCATCAATCGGCGGGCACAAAGGCTTTCGATCATCGGACGGGTCTCCTCCGTCCACACATACCAGCCATAGTCATCGGCCTGCGTGCGCAGGAATTCCAGCTCCTCGGCCGAGAAGACGGCGGCACGGCTTTCTTTCATGGCTCCACCCTATCGTTTCTGGCTCCCGCTCGATTGAACGCGGCGAGGCACATATGGTTCCGTCAAGGCAGTGGAAAAAACTATAGCGCGCATCCGCGTCACAACCTAGGTATAGAAATCGATTCATCTTTTAAATTTTATTCATTTACCTGGATTTCATCGCGTAAAAATTGAGCAAACCAGTCATAATTCGGGCAGAGTTGCATAAATCCGTCATCTGGGCATTTTCCGGCCCAGCAGCCGAGCTTGAAGTTCGGCCGTCTTGAGTCGTTGCTTCCAACGGACAAATCCGCACATCGCCGCCGGGCCCAGACCCAAAAAGGCCGGCAATGACCGGACATGGCCGTTCCCGGACGCAGGCCTCGGCCAGCATGATGCCGGGAGTGTCATCGCAACAGGAAACGCTCCCATGCGCCGTCTTTCGATCGCCTTCCTCACGACTGCCCTGCTGGCGGGTTCGGCCACGGCCGAGACCTTCAAGGACTGGCAGGTGAATTGCGACGCGAGCCGCCAATGCCGGGCCATCGGCTTGGCCGCAGGCGACCCGGATGCGAGGGGCTATCTCGGCATCCACCGCAGTTTCGAGACGTCGGCGCCGGTGGAACTCCGCTTTGCGGTGGCCGATCCGACCGGCGGCCTGGCCGGCCGGCCTCATGTCCTTCTGGCGGATGGCAAATCCATCGCCTCCCTTGCCCGCCCGATCACATTCTCGGAACCCGAGGAAGATGGCGGGCTGGTCGAGGCCACCCTCGCGGTCGACGAAACGTCGAACCTGCTCCAAGCCCTGCGGCAGCACCACTCCCTGCAATTGCAGGCAGCGGATGGCAGCCTGGCGGTGAATGTCTCGTTGGCCGGCGCCACTGCCGCCTGGCTCTACATGGAGGAGCGGCTGGGAAGGAATGCTCTGCCCGCCGGGCCTGCGACATGAACGGTGGATCGCGGGAGGGGAAACCTTGCGCCCGCCTCTACGCACGTATACTCCTGCGGCCCCGAATTCATCGCAGGCGCCGGCATGGCCAGGAAGAAAGCCCCCTCTCCCTCCCGATCGAGCCCGGCGCCCCAGGCCAAGCGCCCTCGCAATGCCGTGGCGACGCGCGAAGCCATTCTGCAGTCGGCCTTGGTCGCCTTCTCGCGCGCGGGCTATGACGGCGTCGGCCTGCGCGAAATCGCGGGAGAAGCCGGCGTCACCGCCATCCTGGTCAACCGCTATTTCGGTTCGAAGGAGGAGATGTTCGCCGAGGCGGCCAAGATCGCCTGCGCCGATGCCAGCCTGTTCGAAGGCGATGCCGCTACTCTTGCGGACCGCGTGGCGCAGGCGATGGTGGCCAACCCTCCCGGCGAGAGCTCCGGTGTCGATCCGTTCCGGCTGATGCTGCATTCGGCTTCCAACCCCAGGGCCGCCGAAATCCTGCGCGAGACCGTCACGGCGCAATTGGAACGCCCGCTGGCCGCCGGCTTGGCCGGCAAGGACCGGCCGGAACGCGCCGCCTTGTTCCTCGCCCTGATCGCAGGCGTCGCCCTGATGCGCGACGTGATCGCCAGTTCCGCCCTGGCCGAGGCCGATGCGTCGGCGCTGGCCAAGCGGCTGGCCCAGATGCTCAAGCCCCTGATCGACGACAAGCCGGCCAAGAAGACGGACAAGCCCCAGCAGCTCAGCCTGGGATTTTGAGACGGGCTCTCACACTGCAGTTGCGTTTATACAAATGAGCTCGAGATAACTGGCTCTAGCCTTCCTCTCGGTCCGCTCAATGCGTCCCGACAACCGAAAACGACGCATTCACGGGCAATGGCTCGAAGCTGAGAGCCACCGCGTGAAAACGGCTACAGCAACTTACGCAGGGCCCGGCGGGTCGCGGCATCGACCCGGCCGGTGATGGCACCATCATAGTCGCCATCCGCTTTCATCTGCCTCTGCACCTGACGGATGGTCTCGCGGTGCAGGCTCAAGGGCCTTGCCAGGATCGCAGGTATTTCGAAATACCGGTTGTGGCAGGAAACGGCCTTGAGCTGCAGTTCGCCGGCGCGCTTTGGGTCGGGCGGTCCGCCGAGTCCGGCGTCCAACAGCCGGGCGTAGCGGTCGGCGATGTCGCCATGGCACCACTTCAGCGTCTTTTCATAGATCGCACGCGCCTCGGCGGGGTCCTTGGGACCCCCGAGACCGAGTTCCACCATGCGCGCATACTCGTAGCTGGCATCGATTTGCCCCTTGTCGTCCGATTGCTTGAACAGCATCCGCGCCAAGGGCAGGTTGCGCGGACCGCCCTTGCCGTCGAGAAGCAGGAGGCCGAGGCGCCACAGTGCTGCTCTGTTGCCGGATCGGGCATAATGGATGCGCGCGGCGGCTCGGTCCCGCCGCCCGCCGGCCCCGACTTCGAGCATCTGCGCGAGCAGCCTGTCGGCGGTCTTGTCGCCTCCCGCCGAAGCCTGCGTGAGCAATTTGCGGGCCTGATAGGCCTTCTCGGATTTGGCACCTGCTGGAACATCATAGGCACCGTCCCTGTCGGCGCTGCTGATATCGTCGGCGGGATAGAGTTCAAGGGCCTGCGCACGCAGATCCGTGCCAGGCGCATCCCCGGCCTTTGCGGGCAGGGCCGGCGCAAACGCCAGGAATAAAACAGCGGCCAAGGTGGCCGCGCAATGCTTCCAATCCTGCCCTGATTCCGGCGACATCATCCTGGCTCCCTGCGGCATCGAGACTGCAATCTGAGCCATGGCTCCATCACGATCGGTGCGTTCGCGCACGGGTTGCCCGACTTCTCCTCCCGCAACCGCCGGAAGAGTATGAATTGTCCCATGCCCCTATGTCGGATACCTGTTGGTTCGTTCGTCCTTGGCACGAGAGGAAGCAGACAATGCGATATACGATCCTTTGCTACAATTACGAAGATGTCGTCGGCGCCTGGACCAAGGAAGAGGACGATGCCGTGATGGCGCGCCTGCAGAAGGTGCATGAAAAGGTCGCCGCGGCCGGCAAGCTCGGCCCGGTGGTGCGGCTGCTGCCGACAACCGCTGCCACCACCCTGCGCAAGACCGGCGGCGATCCCCTGGTGATCGACGGCCCCTTCGCCGAGACCAAAGAGCAATTGCTCGGCTTCTATGTGGTCGACTGCGAAAATCTCGAGGAAGCGCTCGATATCGCCCGTGATCTCGCCAAGGCCAATCCCAGCATCGGCTCCTATGAGATCCGCCCGCTTTCGATCTTCCAGCCCGGGGTACTCGGACAGAAGGCGCATGCAACATGACGGATGCGGCCTGGATCAACAGCGCGCTCGCCTCTGCCCGCCCACAGGCCATGGGAGCGCTGCTGCGTTATTTTCGCGACCTCGACACCGCCGAGGAAGCCTATCAGGAAGCCTGTTTGCGCGCCCTGAAGAGCTGGCCGAAAAACGGCCCGCCCCGCGATCCCGCCGCCTGGCTGATCTTCGCCGGCCGCAATTCCGGCATCGACGCCAAGCGCCGCGAGAAGAAGCAGGAGGCCCTGCCGGACGAGGACCAGATTTCCGATCTCGGCGATGCGGAAGCCGAACTCGCCGAACGCCTCGACAGCCAGCATTATCGCGACGACATCCTGCGCCTGCTCTTCATCTGCTGCCACCCCGACCTGCCCGGCACCCAGCAGATCGCCCTGGCTCTGCGCATCGTCTGCGGACTCAGCGTCAAGCAGATCGCCCGCGCCTTTCTGGTCGGCGAAGCGGCGATGGAACAGCGCATCACCAGGGCCAAGGCGCGCATCGCCAATGCCGACGTGCCCTTCGAAGCACCGGGCGCGGTGGAGCGTTCGGAGCGGCTCGGCGCCGTGGCCGCCATGGTCTATCTCATCTTCAACGAGGGCTATTCGGCCGGCGCCGAGGACGATGGCAGCCGGGCCCAGCTCTGCGACGAGGCCATCCGCCTCGCCCGCCTGCTGCTGCGCCTGTTCCAGACCGAACCGGAGATCATGGGGCTGGCCGCACTGATGCTGCTCCAGCATGCGCGCTCGCCGGCTCGCTTCGATGCCGAGGGGCAGCTGGTGCTGCTGGAGGACCAGGACCGGCGCTTGTGGAACAGCCAGATGATCGCCGAGGGCCTCGCCCTGATCGACAAGGCTGCCCGCCACGGCAGCCCCGGAAGCTATCAGTTGCAGGCTGCTCTCGCCGCCGTGCATGCCAGAGCAGCGACCCCCGAAGACACCAATTGGCGCCAGATCGATTTCCTCTATGCGCTGCTGGAGGAAATCCAGCCCTCGCCCGTGGTCACCCTCAACCGGGCGGTGGCCGTTTCCAAGACGCAGGGCCCCGAGGCCGCGCTGGCGATGATCGAACCCCTGGAAGCCCGCCTCTCCGGCTATTTTTACTTCCATGGCCTCAAAGGCGGGTTGCTGCTGAAGCTCGGCCGAGGCAAGGAGGCCCATCGAGCCTTCGACCAGGCTATCGCCCTCGCCAGCACGGCGGCCGAAGCCAATCATATCCGCCAGCATCTGGACAGGCTGATGAAGGACGCCACGGCGCAGGCATGACACCATGGGAGGCCATGCCTGCCCGTCATCCCCGTCAAGGCTCCCACATTCGCGGAATTAGCCTCAGATCAGCCCGCCATTGGCCCGCAAGGTCTGGCCGTTGATCCAGCCGCCGTCCGGGCCGGCCAGGAAGGCGACCGCCGCAGCGATATCCTCCGGGGTGCCGAGCCGCTCGAGCGGCGCCATGCGGGTATAGTGCTCGATCAGGTCCTCGGATTTGCCGGTGAGGAAGAGATCGGTTGCGGTCGGTCCGGGCGCGATGGCGTTGACGGTGATGGCACGCCCGCGCAATTCCTTCGCCAGCACGCTGGTCAAGGCCTCGATGCCGGCCTTGGTCGCGGCATAGATGCCATAGCTGGGTTGGCGCAGGCCGACGACGCTCGAGGAGAAGTTGATGATGCGTCCGCCCGGACGCAAGCGCCGTGCCGCCTCGCGCATGGTGTTGAAGCTGCCCTTGAGATTGACGGCCACCAACCGGTCGAAGCCCTCATCCTCGGTCTCGGCGAGGGGCGACAGGGCGATGATGCCGGCATTGTTGACCAGGACGTCCACCCCGCCGAAAGCCGCCTGCACCGCCTCGAACATATGGGCGACGGCTGCGGGATCGCTGACATCGGCCTGAACCGCCAGCGCCCGGCCTCCAGCGCTCTCGATCTCGCGCGCCAATGCCTCCGCCCGCTCGGTATTGCCGGCATAGTTGACGACGACCGAAAAGCCGTCATGGGCAAGGCGTCGGGCGATGGCGGCGCCGATACCGCGCGAGGCGCCAGTGACGAGGGCGACTTTGCTGCCATTCAAGGTCATTTTGTTCTCCGTGACGTGAAGTTGATCGCTGAAAGGCACTATCCCCCATCTGCCGTCTTGGATAATCGTGTAAGATTAGGCATGACTATTCAGAGATAACGAACAATGGATCGTTTCGACGCCATCCGGCTTTTCACCCGCATCGTCGAGCGCCGCAGTTTCACGCAGGCAGCCCAGGATCTCGGCCTGCCGCGCTCGACCGTGACCGAAGCGATCCGTCAGTTGGAGGCACGCCTTGGCGTCCGCCTGCTCCAGCGCACCACCCGCGTCGTCAGCCCGACGCTGGACGGCGAGGCCTATTATCATCGCTGCCTCGCCATTCTTGCCGATATCGAGGATGCAGAAGCGGCTTTCGGCGATGCCCAGCCCCGCGGATTGCTGCGTATCGACGTGCATGGCACGCTCGCCCGGCATTTCCTGCTGCCGGGGCTCGCCGATTTCCTGGGACGCTATCCGGGCCTGCAACTCCATATCGGCGAGGGTGACCGGCTGGTCGATCTCGTGCGCGAAGGCATCGATTGCGTAATCCGCGCCGGCGATCTCCAGGACAGCTCGATGGTGGCCCGCCGGGTCGCCATGCTTGCCGAGGCCACTTGTGCAAGCCCGGCCTATCTTGCCCGCCACGGCGTGCCGGCCACGCCGGACGACCTCGAAGGCCATCGCATGGTCGGCTTCGTTTCCTCGGCGACGGGAAGCGTCATGCCGCTCGAATTTCAGGTGGACGGCGCCATACGCCACGTCAGCCTGCCCACCGCGCTGACCGTCACCGGATCGGAAGCCCTGTTCGGAGGGGCGCTGGCGGGGTTGGGGCTCATCCAGGTGCCGCGCTACCATCTCCTGCCCTATTTCGCCGATGGCAGGCTGATCGAAGTGCTGCCGGCCCACCCGCCGACGCCGACGCCCGTCTCGCTGCTCTACCCACAGAACCGCCAGCTCTCGCCGCGGGTTCGCGTCTTCATCGACTGGGTGGCAAGAAGCTTCGCCGCATGGGCCGATGCCGGGATAATTTCCCGCTCGCCGGGGCCGGCGTGAGGTGATAGCGCCTGCCCTTCTCCATCAGGTCTTGCGGAACGTCAGATTGATGCGATTGCGCCCCAGGCGGGGATGCTGACCTTCCTTCAGCGGCAGGATGCCGTGATAGGCCAGTCGCGAGGGGCCACCCCATACCATCACGTCGCCATGCTGCAGCGGCACCTTGCTCGGTTTATCGCTGCGTGACAGGCCTCCGAATTGAAAAATGGCGGGCAGGCCGAGCGAGACCGAGACGATGGGCTTGCTGAAATCGCGCTCGTCCTTGTCCTGATGCAGCGACATCTTGGCGCCGGGCTCATAGCGATTGATCAGGCAGGCATCCGGCTCGAAGCCGGCAAAGCCGGCCTCCGCCGCAGCCTCATGCGCAAGGGCGGCGAAGGCCCCGGGCATCTCAGGCCAGGGCTGACCCGTCTCGGGATCTTCCGCCGTGTAGCGATAGCCGCGCCTGTCGGTCACCCAGCCGGCCCGTCCGCAATTGGTCATCGCGACCGACATGGTGAAGCCGCCGGGCGTGACCATATGGCGGAAAGGGGCTCCGGCCACCACGGTATCGAGAGCGGCAAGCAATGCTTCCTCGCCGGCGAGGGCACGGCCGCCAAGCAGCACGGCGCCCTCGGCGATATCGAGGCGGTTGGGTTGGTCGAAGCTGAAAAGATCCGTCATCCGCGTGTTCTGGCCCATAATCTGGGCGCCTATGTGACCCAACGGCAGCGCCAGTAATCCCTTCGCCGTCTTTCGATGACGGCGCTTATACGGGTGGGCGGGTCTGGGGACCGCCCACAAAGATGCCGCTCGCGGCATCGACGCTGCGTGAGCAGTGTTTTCGTGCTCTGGTATTACAGCCGCTCGATCAAGGCCTTGGCCGCGGTGGGCGCCTTGGGCTTGAAGCCGTTGATCATGAAGACGAAGACGTCGCGACCGGCAGCCTGAGGCGGTTTCTTGCCGGAGGTCTTGTCGAGGTCGGCAGGCTCGCCACCCTTGGCCCAGGCCTTGGCCCGCTCGGCCCATTTGTCCAGCGCGGCCGCGGAATAGCCGAACTCCTCGTCCTCTTTCGCCGCCTGTAAACGCGCGTAGACAAAGGGGGCCGTGACATCGTGGATATGCGGGAAACCCGCTTTGTCGGTCAGGACGATGCCGACATCGTAGGCGCGCACCAGCTCGATGAATTCGGGCACCTTGAAGCTGTCGTGCCGGACTTCGACGACATGGCGCAAGGCATGGCCTTCATGGCTCTTGGGCAGGAGCTTCAGGAAGCCTTCGAAATCGGCCGGATCGAACTTCTTGGTCGGCATGAACTGCCAGTTGATCGGCCCGAGCTTCTTCTTCAATTCGACGATGCCGCTGCCGATGAACATATCGATCGATTTTCCGGCGTCCGACAGCACCTTCTTGTTGGTGGCGAAGCGGTTCGCCTTCATCGCAAAGACGAAATCATCCGGCGTCTCCGCATGCCATTTGGCGAAGCTCTCCGGCTTCTGCGAACCATAATAGGTGCCGTTGATCTCGATCGCGGTCACCTGGCGGCTGGCATATTCCAGTTCCCGCTTCTGGGTCAGGTCGGCGGGATAGAAGCTGCCGCGCCACGGCTCGAAGGTCCAGCCGCCGATGCCGACGCGGATTTGGCCAGTCATGCGAATTCTCCCGATTTGTTCTCGGTCGCCAACCGACCATAGCACGCTGAGTCCGGCAACCCGAAACCTCTTGCCGGGGCGCGCGGACTTCCCGCCCGCGCTCCAGGCGCCCTATCCCGTCTGTCCCGGGTTGGTCTGCCAGCCAGAGATCCATAATTCGCGCAAGCGGTCTCCTTCATGACGAAAATAGTGCCCGGTCGGTTTCAAGGACAAGGCGCGGTCGGCGCGGAAGTTGCGGATCGCCTGCCGCAGTTCGCACCACGCCACCAGGGCGAAGGCCTGCGAATAATAGATCAGGGCGAGCGGGCGGATCGTTCGCTGCGTCTGCCGTCCCTGTTCGTCGCGATAGTCGAGATCGAGCTTTTCCTCGTCCCGGATCGCCCGGCGAACCAGGCCGAGGTCGATGCGCTCAGGCGTCGGCGCGATATCGCCCCAGGCATGCAGCGTGCGCGAGGAGAACAGCTGGCGCAGGGGCTGGGGCACCGCACCCGCCAGTTTCGCACCGGCTCGCCGCGAGGCCTGTGTCAGTTCGGGATCGCCGGCGCGTTCGATCAGGGCGAGACCCAGCATCACCGCCTCGGTCTCCTCGATCGAGAACATCAAAGGCGGCAGGTCGAAGCCCGAGCGCAGGACATAGCCGATGCCCCGTTCCCCCTCGATCGGCACCCGCATGGCCTGCAGCGCGGCGATGTCGCGATAGATCGAACGCATGGTGACTTCCAGGGTCTCCGCGATGGCGGCTGCGGTAACCGGTTTCCTCGCCAGCCTGAGGATCTGGATGATCTCGAACAGACGTGCCGCCTTACGCATGGTGCCCCTTCACAACTGACACATCCTTGTCAGTTGCTCCCCTCTATAGAGGCAGCCAACTCCTTGAAAAAGCGGCGAAGGTGTCCCCGAACACGTTCGCCTCCGCCTGGCAACTGACATGACCTATACCGAAAATCTCTGGACCTTCCTCATCCTGCTTGCCGGCATCATCATCGTGCCTGGCATGGATATGCTCTTCGTGCTTGCCAATGCCTTGACGGGCGGACGGCGCGCAGGCCTTGCCGCTACCACGGGCATCATGGCCGGCGGCATCTGCCACAACTGTGTTCGGCACGGTCGCGGTCGCTGCCCTCAGCCGGCTGGTTCCCGCCCTCGCCACCGCCATGATCCTGACCGGCTCGGCCTATATGATCTGGATCGGCATCCGGCTGCTGCGCAGCTCCATTGTCGTCGGCGAGGTCGAAACCGGCCGCGCGGCCGCGCTGGCGCGCATCTTCGGCCAAGGGCTGACCACGTGCCTGCTCAATCCCAAGGCCTGGCTGTTCGTGCTCGCGGTCTACCCGCAATTCCTCAGCCCAAGTTTCGGGCCGCTCTGGCCCCAGGCTGTGGCAATGGGCCTGATGACGGTGCTGGTGCAGTTTGCCGTCTATGGTGGGCTGACCCTGATGGCCGCGCGCGGTCGTGATGCCCTGACATCGAGCCCCGCCCTCACCATCTGGGCCGGGCGCGGGGCAGGACTGCTGCTGGTGGCCGTTGCGGCCTTCGGCCTTGCCTATAGGCTCGCCAGCCCGTGAGCGCTGCCTCAGCCCCGGCGCGCATCCTTCGTCAACGCGGCGAGAGCGAACTCCACGGTCTGGCGCAGGCTTTGCGTATCCGCGCCAGCCTTGCCGCTGACCTTGAGGCCGCGCAGCGTCGCCTGAATGAAGCGGGCCGCCCCCCTGATATCCGTGGCCGTACCGATCTCGCCCTCCGCCTTGGCCTTGCGCAGGCTACCTTCCAGCGCCGCATCGAGCGCGGCCTCGCTCTCGGCGAGCATGGCGGCGATTTCTTCGTCGTTCCGGCCGAACTCGACGATCGCGCCGACATTCATGCAGCCGAGTGCCCGGAAGGACGGGTCGGCCTCCGCCACGGCCAGCAGCATCCGGCGGATTCCGGCGAGCGGCGATGCTTCCGCGTCCAGTTGCGCGAGCTGATTGGCAAGATTGACCGCCTGATAACGCCCGAGCGCTTCCAGATAGAGGCGGCGCTTGTCGCCGAAGGTGTCGTAGAGGCTCTGGCGGCCAATCTTCATCGCCGCAAGCAGATTGTCGGTAGACGCCGCCTCGAAGCCCTTGGCCCAGAACACGGCGGTGGCGCGCTTGAGCGCCTCGTCACGATCGAATTCTCTCGGTCTTGCCATGTCACCAGAAACACCGTTTCGGACAGACTTGTCAATAATTTTGTTGCATTGCACAAGAACGGGGCGTTTCGGCCAAGAGCCGCGGTCGCCGGCTATCTTGCGACATCTGCAGCCGTTTTCTATCGCGGCAAATATTGGGGAGGGATTACCGGCACAGAGAGAATTTGGTGAGATAGTCGGCGATCGGCCCACTCTTCTCGACGGCACATGCCGGCCCCGCCATGGCGGCCGCTTCGCTCGGCTCCCCCTTGTTTTTCAGAAGAGCGGCAAGGACGGCCCGGACCCTGTTTTCGAAATCAGAGCCACCAACTTCCGCGATGAGCTGCCGGTCCGCCAATGCCGCGCGCAAATCCCTTTCGGCGCCTTGAATGTCATTTCTCCGCAGCAAGGCTTGCGCCCGCAGGAAGAACAGGCGCGGATCCCGCGGGTAGGCGCGGAGCAGGCTTTCGACGGCGGCATCCGATGAGGCCGTCGCGGCCGGCAGATCCGGAGCGAGCAGCATCTGGCGGGCATAGTGTTCCCGGATCGGCAGACACGCCCCCGCAGCAATGGAGAAGAATGCAATGGCGACAAGCGCGGCCAGATTGCCCATCCGAGGTCGCGGCAGGCGACCGGGCCACAAGCCCAGCAACAGGAAGCCAACGGTCACGCCGCCGATAGCACCGCCAAAATGAGCGCCGTAATCGATGTTTCCGCCGCTGACCGCCGTGTTCAGGAAGGGGAGCAATGCCGGAACCAGGCCATAGATGGCTTGGCTGACCAGCCGGGCACGGGCAGCGCCGGCTGGAATTCGAAAGGAGATCACCAGCGCCGTGGCAAGCATTCCGGTGATGCCTCCCGATGCGCCGACGCTCACCATGTTGACGGGATTGGCCGCCAGCGACATCAGGGAGCCGCCGACCGCCGAGACCGAGAAGGTCGCCGCGGTCCAGCGCCAGCCGATCAGGGTTTCGAGAGGATTGCCGATGAGAAGGAGCACCAGGCAGTTAAAGCCGATATGCGTGACATCGCCATGCAGCAGCGGCGCTGTGAACAGGCGCCACCATTGCCCCTCTCCGACCACGAGCGGATAGCTGAGGCCTCCCAGGACCTGCAGGGTCTCGATGGTCGGCACGGCCGGCTTTCCGGTCTTCCCGAAGGTGAAGACCTGCTCAGCGATAAAAACCGCCGCCAGCAGAGCCATAAGCACCCAGACGAAGACAGGTCTTCCCGACTTGACCGCCCGTTCCGGCCCCGACAATTCCGCGGCTGACAACCGCGGCGCGCGAAGGAGCTTCTCCATCTGCCCGGCCGGGCTGAACCTGCGCCCGAACAAGGGCAAGGGCCAGGCGCGGCGTTTCGAAACGTCGACGGCAATCGCCTTGGTGGCGTAGTTTTTGCCATGGCTCCTGTGGCGGGACAGACGGGACTTGTCGGCTCTTCCGATCGCGCAGGAGCCGATCTCGTAGATCGTGATTGCCAGCCTTGCTGCAGCCGGCAGCGAGCCGGCGACATGCCGTGCGAGCGCTGCAAGATCTTGCGCCGGCATGGTGAAGGTCTTGCCCTCGGCGCTGTCGCGATTGACAATGCCTACGATCGAGATGCGCTTGCCGGCCGAGCTGGTCAGCACATAGTCGCAGTGCTGCAGCAATTCCTCCGATCGCGGCAGAGCTCCCAGCCTGTAGCCTCGTTTGGCGACCAGATAGCGAGCATAATAGCGGGAAAAATGTTCACGCTGCGTCGCAGACTCGTCCATCGATTCGCCTTGCCTCTCCCGCCGCCCCTTTTCCGATGTTTGCATGAGCATTGGTCCACCTGGCAATCCGGATTTGGGGCCAACGAGCTGTCATTCCCGTTTGCGGTGGCCGATCAGCAATCCCGACGACACCCCGGCCATGTTGCAAACGCGCAGCAGCATCGCGTGATCGCCCTCGCAATTGCCGGCGCTTTGCTGTATTGGGCTCCCTCATCAGTGAAATCCTGCAGAAGTGGACGCTGGCGCGCGGACTTTATTCCCGTGGGCGCGCCGCCCCCGACCCGGCATTTCACATGACCGGTTTTCCTCATCTGACAGGTTTATCACGTGGCACTTCCTTCCCTGAACCCGGCCCTTCGCCAGGCTCTGACCGATCGTAATTATGAAGAACTGACCCCCGTCCAGTCCGCCGTGCTGGCGGACGACGCCGCCGACCGCGACCTGCTCGTTTCGGCCCAGACCGGCTCGGGCAAGACGGTGGCCTATGGCGTTGCCATCGCCCGCGACCTGCTCGGCGACGACGAGCGCTTCGAACAGGCCGATGCCCCGCTCGCGCTGATCATCGCGCCGACCCGCGAACTCGCCATCCAGGTGGAGCGTGAATTGCTCTGGCTCTACCAGAAGGCCGGTGGGCGCGTGGTTTCCTGCGTCGGCGGCATGGACCCCCGCCGGGAACGCCGCCAGCTCGCGGACGGCGCGCATATCGTGGTCGGCACGCCCGGCCGCCTGCGCGACCACATCGAGCGCAAGGGCATCGATCTCTCGGCCCTGCGCGCCGTGGTGCTCGACGAGGCCGACGAGATGCTCGACCTCGGCTTCCGCGAGGATCTCGAATTCATCCTCAAATCCACCCCAGACGACCGCCGCACCCTCCTCTTTTCGGCCACCATGCCCAAGGGCATCGTCGCCATCGCGCGCACCTATCAGAAGGATGCGCTGCGCATCGAGGTGAAGACCGCCGAGCGCGGCCATGCCGACATCGAATACCGCGCCATCCGCGTCTCCGCCAAGGAGACCGAGCACGCTGTCGTCAATCTGCTCCGCCTCGTTGCCTCCCCGACCACGATCGTGTTCTGCAATACGCGCGAATCCGTGCGCCATCTGCATGCCACCCTGCGCGAGCGCGGCTTTTCGGCCGTGCTGCTCTCGGGCGAGCTCGGCCAGCACGAGCGCAACCAGGCGCTGCAGGCCCTGCGCGACGGCCATGCCCAGATCTGCGTCGCCACCGACGTGGCGGCGCGCGGCATCGACCTGCCCAATCTCGGCCTGGTCATCCATGCCGACCTGCCCACCGACGCCGAGAAGCTGCAGCATCGCTCGGGCCGTACCGGACGCGCCGGCCGCAAGGGCATCAGCGCCCTGCTGGTGCCGATGTCGCGCCGCCGCAAGGCCGAGATCCTGCTCAGCCAGGCCGGCGTGAAGGCCCAGTGGATGGGACCGCCGACCGCCGACGAAATCCGCGCGCTCGACCAGCAGCGCATGCTGGAAGACCCGCTGCTGACGGAGGCCCCCGGCGAGGAGGACCTGGCCATCGCCAGGCTCCTGCTCGAAAACCGCAGCGCCGAGGACATCGCCGCCGCGCTTGCCCGCGTCTACCGGTCGCGCCTGCCCGAGCCGGAGGAGGTCAGCGATCCCGGCGACAGCTTCGGGCGTCGCGACGCTTTCGATCGCCGCGACGGCCGCAGATCTTCCCGCTTCGACCGGGACGACCGTCCCGCCAGGTTCGAGCGGGATGACAGGCCTCCCCGCTTCGAGAAGGGCGAGCGCACCTCGCGCTTCGACAAGTCGGATCGGGCACCGCGCTTCGAGCGGGCTGGGCGCTTCGAACGCGACGAGGTGCCGCCCGCCGCCGACGACATGGTTCTCTATCGGTTGAGCATCGGCCGCCGCAACAATGCCGACCCGAAATGGCTGTTGCCGATGCTGTGCCGCCGCGGCGGCGTCAAGCGCCGCGATATCGGCAACATCAAGATCCTCGACAACGAGACCGTGGTCGAGATCTCCAAGGAAGCTGCCGAGCATTTTGCCGTCAACGTGCGCAAGCCCGACGAAGAAAACATTCGCATCCAGCCCTATCGCGACCGGGGCGGCGAGGAAGCGGCACACGAACCCAAGCCGCACCGCAAGGGTCCCAAGAAGCCCTGGGCTGACGAAAAGCCGGGTAGAAGGCGCGGGCGAGAAGCTTGAGGCCGTACAGGCAAGGTACGACGTCTCGTAAGCGCGGCCTCCCTCGAAGCTGCAGCGGTTGCGCGCGTGACTTGTGCGCGCTGGAACCGACGACGTTGACGCCGAAAGAGTAAAGGCTCGAGAATCTCCTATCTCAAAACAATACTCGATGAAATAGTGACACCATCACTATCTCGAGCCTGGCACAACTTGTGGCCAGGCTCTCATCATATGCCAATCGCGTCGTGCGATTAAAACTTCTTGGCGTCATTGCCAAACGCGAACTCGCCTGTGCTGCCATCGCTCATGGTAAAGGAACCGGTACCGCTCATGAGGCTTGGATCGTTATGAACGCTCGCCGTACCCTTGCGGCCATCGCTGCAGAGGATCGGCACGTATATCCTCTCCCTCACCCCCGACAAGGCATATGAACCCGTGCACGAAAATTTGCCTTTGCTCACCAGATAAGAGCCTTGGGTCTGCTCCAGGCGGACAGACCCATGCAAAGTTCCCCCAAGTCCCTGGCTGACGACGACGACGGGCAGACTTTTTACCGTGCCCGGAAGTGTCCGGATCGGAGTGGAACAGCCTCCGAGATTCGCCGCGACGGTCCCTAGAGCAAGAAAATATCCCACGGCAGAAAGAACGCGCATGACGCCCCTCATCGGATAGCAATGAAGTTAGGTATGGCGGCTTTTTATAATCGGTCAAGGGCACAGAAGCCCCTCGCCTTCCGGGTGCGACAGCCGACCCAAGCGCTCAGAATGTCCCCGGTCTGGCGAGCAGAAGCCGCTTCCCGCCTCGTCGCGACTTCGGCGTCTGCCCGCCCAAAATCCCAGGGTGAGATCAACTCGAGTCCCGTCGTCTGGAAGTCAGCCCGATTTCGGGACATTGGTCGCCCTTGATGGACGGCATGGGCCATGATCTCGGGCTCCCTTCCAGCTTAGCGAATTTCATAGGGTTCGAGAGCTCTCTCGACGATGGCGGCAATGGAGCGCCTTTCCCGCCAAGCCAGGCGATGGGCGAGGTCCCGCGCCTTGGCGCTGCGAACTGAAAGCTGCGGTTCAGCCATGCCTACCCCCCTTTTCCTCAGCCGAATATAGGGCGCTCGACTCTGCCATTACGATGGCAGCTGCCGGCACTGGTTCACATCCATCGATGGCCCTCCTTGAATCCTCCTTGCATTTCTTCCGCCAAGCGCCTATCTGCGCCTTCCTATTCGTCTCCCCGCCCCAAGGCACCGGACCCATGCGGACATCATCGTCGATCTCGCTGATGATCCCGAGGAACGTCGATTCCTCGGCCGCATTCGCTTTGCCCTAGGCCGGACCGACATCACCTGAGATCGAGCCAGCCCGGACGCAAAAGCGGTTCCGGGCACTTTTTTGGCTCTCGTGGTGCCCTGAGCCGTTTTCTCCTCCAGTGAGAGCCAACGGTAAAAGGACCGACCACAGGTGTAGCATGACCAAGGAAAAGTTCACCCGGTTGAAGCCCCATTGCAATGTGGGCACCATCGGCCACGTCGACCATGGCAAGACGACGCTGACCGCGGCGCTCACCAAGGTCTCGGCGGACCGAGGCTGGGGAGCTTTCGTCTCGTATCAGGACGTGGCCCGCGCCTCTGCCGCGCAGGGCACGCGCGATGCCTCGAAGATCCTCACCATCGCCTCCGGGCATGTGGAGTTCTCGACCGAGAACCGCCACTACGCCCATGTCGACTGCCCCGGCCATGCCGATTATGTGAAGAACATGATCACCGGCGCGGCGCAGATGGATGGCGCCATCCTGGTGGTTTCGGCCCTGGATGGTTCCATGCCGCAGACGCGCGAGCATATCCTGCTGGCGCGGCAGATCGGCGTGCCACGCATCGTGGTGTTCCTCAACAAGTGCGATGCGGTGGAGGATCCGGAACTGATCGACCTGGTCGAACTCGAGATCCGCGAACTCTTGAGCCGGCAGAACTATGAGGGCGACAAGGTGCCCTTCATTCGCGGTTCCGCCCTGCAGGCCCTGAACGGGATCAAGGGCGAACTGGCGGATGAGGCGATCCTCCGGCTCTTCGAGGCGCTGGACAGCACGATCGAGCTGCCCGAGCGCGCAGAGGACAGGCCCTTCCTGATGCCGATCGAGAGCGTGCGCACCATCTCCGGAAGGGGCACGGTGATCACCGGCCTGATCGCGCGCGGTGCGGTCAGGCTCGGCGACGAGGTCGAACTCGTTGGCTTCGGCGCCCGTCGCAAGACGGTGGTCACCTCCATCGAGACCTTCCAGAAGATCCTGGACCAGGGTCTCGCCGGAGAGAATGTCGGCTGTCTGCTGCGCGGTGTCGAGCTCAAGGAGGTCCGGCGCGGCCAGGTCCTGGCCAAGCCCGGAACGGTGGAGCCGCATGCCCGCTTCGAAGCCGAGGTTCACGTCCTCAGCAAGGAAGAAGGCGGGCGCCATACGCCCTTCTTCGGCCATTACCGGCCGCAGTTCTTCTTCCGGACGGCCAATGTCACCGGCAGCATCGAACTGCCGCCGGACGTCGAGATGGTGATGCCCGGCGATACCGTCGTGCTCACCATCGCCCTCAACCAAGCCATCGCGCTCGAAGCCAATACGCGCTTCGCCATCCGCGAGGGCAACCGCACGGTGGGAGCTGGCGTGATCAACCGGCTGCTCGACTGAGGGCAGCAAAGCGGAGGGCGGGCGACCGCCCTCCGCATTCAAACTGGACTTGGACTTTTCCGAACAGAGCGTGACCAGCCTTCTTCCCTTGGGGGACTTGGCACTTCCTTTTGAAGTGCCTCGGGTGGCCGAGCGCAACGAGGTCAGATGAGGGGGTGTTGGCACAAAGGCCGCAAGGCAGTGTTTCTCCCCTCATCCGGTGCTTCGCACCACCTTCTCCCGCAAGGGGAGAAGGCTAGTCGCGCCTCATCCGGCCCGCTCCTGACCCGCCCCGATCGCCGATTCCAGCAGCGTGCGCACCGAGGTTTGCAGATGCTTTTCGAGCCGCATCTGGGCTTCTTCGATCACACCGGATTTCAAGGCGGAGAGGATTCTCAGATGCTCCGCCAGCGCGGTCCGATAGCGCTCGATCTCATCGTCCTTGCGCCATTGATAATGATAATGGAAGACGAAGGACACGACGTCGTAGAAGCTCGCCACGAAACGGTTGTTGAGCTGGTCCACCAGGAAGCGGTGAAAGCGGCGGTCGAGTTGCGGGAACTGGCGGATCACCTCGTCCCCTCCCCGGCTCATCGCCTCATGCGCCTCGATCAGCCGGCCGATCTCCCGCCATACCGGATCATCGGTGCTCCGCTGCGTGAAGAGCCGGATCGCCTCGATCTCGAACGTACGCCGCGTCGCCGCGAGCTCGCGCGCGAAGGAGGCGTCGAAGGCGCAGAGCCGCCAGCCCCCGCGCGGTGCCTTCTCCACCAGGCCATAACGCGAAAAGCCGATCAGGAATTCGCGCACGCTCACCGTGCTGGTGCCGAAAGCCCGCGCGAGTTCGGCCTCCGAAAAATTGCGTCCGGGCATCAGATCGCCGCCGACGGCCATTTCGAGGAAGCGCCGCTCCACCAGATCCGAACGGCTCTCGGTTTCAGCCTCGCCGAAATAGTCCGACACGGCCGGCAACCGGTGCAGCAAGGTGCGCCGGCCGTCGCGCCGGACCAGCCCGGCCTGCTCCAGACCTTCGAGGGCAGACCGCATTGCCGTACGGCTCACGCCGACTTCGCGCGCCAGTACGGCCTCCGGCGGCAGCAGCGCGCCGACCTGCAGCTTCGCCATGATATCGAGGGCCAGATTGGTGGCCTTCATCGAGACATTGCGCGGGCGCGGCATCGCCATTCCCCGGGATTGCGGTGGGCTGGTCCCCAGACAAGCCCTGAACCACGACAGTCCCGAGGGAACGGGTCTGGGGACCCGCCCACCAAACAGCAAGGACCACTCGCTGCTCCCAACGCTTTGTGCCCTTGCCGCCCCCGATAACGCATGTTAGTGTCCTCTATAAATAAAAGACACCGATACAACAAGGGTGTCGAGGAAACGCACAATGCTCGCCACTCGGCCCGAACCGAGTGATGTCGCGCTGGAAGCGCGTGGCATCTCCAAACGGTTCGCAGGCGTCCCCGTCCTCGACGATGTCGACTTCTCGGTCGAGGCCGGAGAAGTGCATGCGCTCGTGGGCGAGAACGGCGCCGGCAAATCGACCTTGATGAAGATCGTCAGCGGCATCCTGACCGAGTTCGACGGCAGCCTGTTCAGTCGTGGCCGCAGCCTGCGCTTCACCTCCGTGCGGGAGGCCCAGGCCGCCGGTATCGCCATCATCCATCAGGAACTCAATCTTATTCCCGAGATGACCGTCGCCGAGAACATCTTCCTCGGCCGTGAACCCCGCATCGCCGGGCTGTTCGTCGACCGGCGCGCCCTCGGCCGCGCCGCTCGCGACCTGCTCACGGGTTTCGGTGTCGCCCTCGACCCCGAAACCCGCGTGGGATCGCTGCGCGTCGGCGAGCAGCAACTGGTCGAGATCGCCAAGGCCCTGTCGCTGGAAGCGCGGGTCCTGATCATGGACGAGCCGACCTCGGCCCTGTCGCCGAGCGAATGCGAGCGCCTGTTCGGCATCATCCGCAAGCTCGCTGCCTCGGGCGTCGCCATCGTCTATATCAGCCACCGCATGGACGAAGTCTCCCTGCTCGCCGATCGGGTGACGGTGATGCGCGACGGGCGGCGTGTGCTGACGGCTGCCATGGCGGAACTGACGCCTGAGCGCATCATCGCCAGCATGGTCGGCCGCGATCTCAGTCTCGCCACGCCGCCTCACACGCCCGACCGTTCTGCCGAGGCCTTGACCGTGCATGGTCTCGGCCTCAGCCTGCCGCAGGCGCGCGGCGGCTGGAAACGCGTGCTGCGCGGCGTGTCGTTCAACCTGCATCGCGGCGAGATCCTCGGCATTGCCGGCCTGCTCGGTTCCGGCCGCACCGAGATCCTGGAAACCATTTTCGGGGCCAGCATGGGGCGCCGCGAGGGCCGGATCGTCGTCGACGGTGCCGAGGCCCGAATCGACAGCCCGCGCCAGGCCATCCGGCACGGCCTGGCTCTGGTGACGGAAGACCGCAAGGCGACGGGGCTCCTCCTGCAATCGGCCATCCGCGACAATGTTTCGCTGCCCTCCCAGCCGCTGCAGCGACGCTTCGGCCTGCGCGATGACGGGCTGGAAACCCGGCTTGCCCGAGAGGCGATCGCCGGCCTCTCCGTGCGCTGCCGCTCGGACGAGCAGGTCGTAGCCGAACTTTCCGGCGGCAATCAGCAGAAGGTGGTGATCGCCAAATGGCTCGCCATCGGCCCCCGCATCCTGCTGCTCGACGAGCCGACGCGCGGCATCGACATCGGTGCGAAGAAGGAGATCTACGACCTCGTCTTCCGCCTCGCCGGACAGGGCATGGCCATCCTCGTCGTCAGCTCCGAACTGCCCGAATTGCTGCTGCTCTCCGATCGCATCCTGGTCATGCAGGAAGGACGCCAGGCCGGCATCCTCGAGCGCCGGGAGGCCAGCGAGGAGGCGATCATGACCCTCGCCTCGCCGCGGCGTGCTGAGAGGGCCGGACTTCGGGCCGGCCCGGCAACAGCACACCAACCGGAGAGGCCAGGCGGGTCTGAAAACCCACCATCCGATGCGCCGCCCTCCTCGCCCTTCCCCATGAGCCGTCAATGACCTTTCTGAGACTTCTGTCGCGGACCAAGCTGTATTGGGGCCTCGCCGTCCTCTTTGCGATCGGCGTCGCCTTTTCGCCGGTCACCTCCAAGGGGCGGAACATCTTCCTTACTTCCGGCAATCTCTCGGACGTGCTGCGCCAGGTTTCGATCACCGGCCTGGTCGCCGTCGGCATGACCATGGTGATCCTGATCGGCGGCATCGACCTGTCCGTCGGCTCGATCCTGGCACTCGGCACCGTGCTGGCGGCGCTGCTCCTCACGCAGCCGGGCTTCACGGTGGCTGCGGGCATCGCCCTGCCCATCACCTTTCTGGTCGCGATGGCCGGCGTCGCCTTGATCGTCTCCTTCGTCTCCGGACAGCTCGGCACGGGCAAATCCACCGCCACGGCGACGGCGATTCACCAAGGCCGCCGGCGATCGACGCTCTCGGCCATCTGGTTGCCACTCGCCGCGGGAATCGTCGTCGCCGGCCTGTTGACGCTCTGGCTGGCCTCCCAGGCCGGCAGCCAGTTCGGCATGCCCGGCGTGCTGATTGCCGTTTCCTGCGTGGGGCTTGCGGTCGGCGCGCTCAACGGCGCCATCATCGTCAGCGGTCGGCTGCAGCCCTTCATCGTCACGCTGGCGATGATGGTGACCATGCTCGGCCTCGCCCGCCTGGTCGCCGGCCAGGACAGTGCCGTGGTCGCCGTCTATTCCGGCACCAACGCCACCGTGGACATCGATCTCCTGCGCGCCGTGCTCTGGGGCGTGCTGCCCGTACCGGGGCTGTTCTTCCTGGCCGCGCTCGCCCTCTTCATGGTGGTGCTGAAATTCACCGCCTTCGGCCGCTACGTCTATGCCATCGGCGGCAATGAGGAGGCGACGCGCCTGTCCGGCATCGCCGTCATGCCGGTGAAGATCGCAACCTACGCCTTTTCCGGCATGCTCGCCTGCATCGCCGGCGTGCTCTATGTGGCGCAGTACCGCCAGGGCAAGCCCGATGCCGGTGTCGGTCTCGAACTCGACGCAATCGCCGCCGTGGTGATCGGCGGCACCAGCCTGATGGGCGGGCGCGGCAGCCTCGCGGGCACGCTGGTTGGCGTCCTCATCTTCGGCCTGCTCACCAATATCCTGCAGCTCCACAACATTTCCACCAACGTCCAATTGGTGATGAAGGGGCTGATCATCATCCTCACCGTGCTGCTGCAGGAACGCAATCTTGGCCAGATCTTCGCGTCGCTCCGAGCGAGCCCGCAAGCCGAGGCACAGGATGAGAAGACCTATAACAAGCTGGAGGAAACCCCATGATCAATCGCCGGAACTTCATCCACGCCGCGCTCGCCAGCGGCGGCGCCATGCTGATCCCCCTGGGCTGGACGCCGCGCGCCCACGCCGACGACAAGAAATATACGATCGGCTTTTCGCAGGCGACGACGCTCGAACCCTGGCGCGTCCAGTTCAACAAGGATCTGAAGGCGGAGGCCGAAAAGCATCCGAACGTCAACCTGCTGATGGCCGACGCCGAGGACAAGACCGAAAAGCAGGTGGCCGACACCGAAAGCTTCATCACCCAGGAGGTCGATGCCATTCTGATCAGCCCGAAGGAATCGGCCGGGCTCACTGCCGTGGTCGAAAAGGCGATGGACGCCAAGATCCCGGTCTTCGTGCTCGACCGCAACGTCAATTCCGAGAAATACACCCAGTGGATCGGCGGCGATAATGTGGTGATCGGCCGTGCCGTCGGCGACTTCGTGGTCAAGACGCTGGGCGGGGCCGGCAAGGCCAAGGGCAATGTGGTCGAGATCTGGGGCGGACTCGGCACCCAGGCGAGCCACGACCGCTCCAACGGCTACCACGAGAAAGCGGACAAGGAGAGCGGCATCAAGCATCTCCTGAACCAGCAATCGGCCGACTGGAAGCAAGCCAAGGCCTATGAGGTGATGTCGACGGCCCTGCGCAATTTCGAGGACATCAATCTGGTCTATGGCCACAACGATCCCATGGCCTATGGCGCCTATCTCGCCGCCAAGGATGCCGGCCGCGAAAAGAACATCCTGTTCGTCGGCGTCGACGCCCTGCCCAATGAGGGGGTCAAATACGTCCATGACGGCGTGCTCGCCGCGACCTTCCTGTACCCCACGCCCGGCGCCGAGGGCCTGCGCCAGGCCCTGAAGGTCCTGGACGGCGGGACGGTCGAGAAAAAGCTGGTGCTGGATACACAGACCATCACCAAGGACAATGCCGACGCCATCCTGAAGGCGAACGGATTGCTGTGAGGCATCTTGGCCTTCTCCCCTTGCGGGAGAAGGCCTCCTACCCCAACCGCATCAGCACCAGTCCGCCCAGGATCAGCAGGGCCGAGAGCCCGCGCACGGGCGTGAGGGGCTCCTTCAGGAAGACCATGGCGATCAGGCCGCCGAACAGCACGCTGGTCTCGCGCGTTGCTGCAACGAGGGCGATGGGCGCCACCGTCATCGCCCAGATGACGATCCAATAGGCGGCAAGCGACATCACCCCGCCGGCAAAGCCCGGCACCAGGAATTTCAAGGCAGGGCTCACGCCGGCCCAGCCCTTGCGCCACAGGCAGATCGCCAGCATCGGGTAGGCGTCGAGCGCGAACAGGGCGGCCGCATAGGAATTCGGGCTCCCCGCAGCGCGGGCGCCGATGCCGTCGACGATGGTGTAGAGCGAAATGGTGACGGCGGTAAGCAGGGCGTAGATCACGGCCGTCCGGCTCGGAACCAGCGAGCCGCGTTGCCCCTTGAGCGAGATCAGCAGGACCCCGAGCCCCAGGAGGGCGACGCCCGCGACATTGCCGGCGCTCATCGGGTCATGGATGAAGGCGAGCGAAATCGCCGTGGTAACCAGGGGCGCCGCGCCGCGCGCGATCGGATAGACCTGGCTCATATCGGCGCGGCGATAGGCCTCGGCGAGGAACAGGTAATAGCCAAGGTGCAGAACCGTCGACAAGGCCACCCACACCCAGGCCTCCTCGTTGGGCAGGCCCGTGATCGCCAGCGCCGGCAAGGCGATGAGACCGCAGGACACCGCGATCAGCGTCATGGCCAGGAAGGGATCGAGCCTGATCTTGACCAGCGCGTTCCACCCGGCATGCAGGGCCGCCGCAGCAAGTACGGCCAGGAAGACGGGGAGTTGCAATTCCATGAGGCGGTGAACTTCGAGGCAACGGGCGCCTACCGGCGACAATGGTGCTGGCTGGTGACCCTGAAAGAGGGAGGGCTGAAGCTCGGTGAATTTCACCAGCGCTTTCAGCGCCTTCCTTCTCATTATGACAGTTTGATGTCAAAGCCGCTCGGCGGGGTGCGACGTTTCGCGTGTCCCTCAGGCCGGCGCCCAGACCAGATTGTCGTTGGAAAGAACCGTTTCGCCGGACCAGCGATAGGCGGTCAGCACGCCGCCCTTGGCGACGCTGAAATCCAGGCACGACGCGGTTGACGACAGCAATTGCGGCCGGCCGGACATCCAGTAATGGCCGAACATCACCGGGACGGAATCATCATAGCGATAATGGGTAGGCACGGGATCGTCAGGCAGCGCGCTTGCACCTTCGCCCAGGCCCAGCGTCGCGGACCGGAAGGTCGTCGCTTCCCGGTCCCACCAGCGCAGGCGGGCGTCATGCCTGATGTGACCGTCCTTGTCGCGGAACGAATGCCCGGCAGGCAATCGTATTTCGGGCCCCTTGAGCAGAATCTCGGCGGCTCGATTTTCAGGAGCACCGTCACAAAGGGCCTTGTGCAGGCCCGGCCCGTGCAAGCATCCGGTCGCGTCGAGGCAGGTTGCCGCGAGCCGATGCTGCGATGCGCCGTGCCAGCACGCATGCACGACCCGCAATCCCCCGAGGTCGAGCCATATGGGAAGGCAGGTAAACCAGGCCAATGCCTCACGATAGGCGGGCGAGCCCTCTCCTATCTGGTCCAGAAAGGCAGCGTGCTGCTTTCTGTTCTCCTCCGTGTGAGGCCGAAGGAAACCGCCGCTGCCATCCGGCGTACCCCAGCCTAAAGCATTGAACTCGTGATTGCCCATGATCGCCCGGGCCGTGCCCGCTCCCGCCATGGCGCGGACGACGCGCAGGACCTCGACCTGCTCCGGCCCACGATCGATGAAATCTCCCAGGAAGATCGCCCTCCGGTCGGAATGCCGATAGGCCCCGTCCCGCTCGCGATAATCCAGCTTCGTCAGCAGCCTGTGCAGTGCATCAGCGTGGCCATGAATGTCACCGATCACGTCATAATTTATCGTCAAATTATTGATTTTCCTTGTTCATATCGAGATCGAGATAATTTCGGCCTCTTAGGTCATCCCTTATCCGCACGGCATCCGTTTGTGCTGCGGTGCCCTCTCTCCGCTGTGCCATGGCTTTGGCTTGACACGGAACGGCTGCCCGGCCCACGATAAGCCATGGCCAATTTGCGCATCATTCTCGCCGTTTCCAAACAGCGCCTCCATATCGGGGGCAGGTGATCGCGCGCGCCATCAACAGCGAAGTCAGATCGAAAATGTACCCCGCCGGTTGACGGGGTTCTTTTTGCTGCCGTCTCCGGCCAATCGGAGATGATCCATGGAAATCCCCTCCTCTTCCGCCCGCGAGGCCTCTCCGCGGGGCCTGTGGCTGCCCTTGATCACGCCGTTCCGCGATGGCGAGCTCGACGAGACCTCGCTGCGGCGTCTCATCCGCCACTATGGCGCACTCGGGCTGGATGGTCTGGTTCTCGCCGGAACCACGGGTGAGAGCCTCACCCTGGACGAGAACGAAACGCAGCAGCTGGTCGAGGTCAGTGCCGACGAGCTTGCCCGGCAAGGCTACCGACTGCCGCTCTATCTCGGCCTTTCCGGCAGCAATACGCGCAAGCTCGCCAAGTGGCTTCACCGCCTGGTGGACTGGCCGATCGCCGGCCAGCTCATTGCCTGCCCCTATTACAGCAGGCCCTCCCAAGCGGGGCTGATCGCCCATTTCGACGCACTGGCGGACAGCACCCGGCACTCGATCCTGATCTACAACATTCCCTATCGCACCGGCGTCAATCTGGGCAATGACGCGATGCTCCGGCTCGCCGAACGGCCCAACATCGTCGGGGTCAAGGATTGCTGCGCCGATCCGGCCCAATCGGCCGAATTGATCCGGCGCCGGCCGCCCGGCTTTTCCGTGCTGACCGGCGAGGATGCCTTCTACCATGCCGCCCTGTCTGCCGGCGCCGACGGTGCCATCCTCGCCTCCGCCCATGTCGAGACCGCCGGCTTCATCGCCATCCGCGACGCCTTTGCCCGCGGCGACGGCCCGACAGCAGATTCTGCCTGGCGCCGTCTCGCCGATCTCGTGCCGCTGCGCTTTGCCGAACCCAATCCGGCCGCGATCAAGTACTGGCTCTGGCGCACGGGCCTGATCGACAGCGGCGAATTGCGGCTGCCGATGACGCCGGTGAGCGCCGCCCTCGCCGCCCGCCTCGACGGCGCGATCGAGCGCCTGAAGCCGGCGGCCTGAGATCCGGCCGTCGCAATGGAGTCAGCGCGCCAGTGCCGCCTTGCTGCGCTGGCGCCATTTCGGCCAGATCAGCAGCCAGCCCACCAGGACGAGATTGACCACGTTCCACAGGAAGCCGTGCAGGAAGGCGAGCCGGTAGGACTGGGTGGCGTCATAGATGAAACCGGAGGCAAGCCCGCCGCCAGCCATGCCGAGCACGGTTGCCATCAACACCAGGCTGATGCGCGCGCCCGCCTCGCGCGGCGGCAGGAACTGGCGGATGATCACGGCGTACATCGGCACGATGCCGCCCTGGAACAGGCCGAACAGGCCCGAGATCACCCACAGCGAGGAGAGACTGTTGAAGAAGAGATAGAGCAGCAGCGCCGCACCCTGCATGGCTGAGCCGATCAGCAGCATCGGCCCGGCGCCGATGCGGTCGGCGACAAAGCCGGAAGCAAGACGGCTGACCACGCCCAGGCCCAGCATCAGGGCGATGATCTGGGTGCCGATGGCCACGCCATAGCCGAGATCCCCGCAATAGGCGACGATGTGAACCTGCGGCATCGACATCGCCATGCAGCAGGCAAAACCGGCCACCACCAGGATCGCCTGCAGGGCATTCGCCGACAGCCCGAGCTCGCCGCGGGCGGCCTCGGTGGCGGCCTCGGCCGCGGCATAGGTGGTGGTGGCGGGCCGCCGGGTCAGGGCCAGGGCCAATGGGAGCATCGCGGCAGGCGCGAACAGGCCGATGCCGACATGAGTGGCGCGCCAGCCATAGGCGGACTGGAAATGCTCGATCACCAGCGGCCAGACGGCACCGGCAAGATAGCTGCCCGAGGCCGCGAAGGTCACCGCCAGCGCCCGGTGCTTGCGGAACCAGTGCGAGAGATCGGAGATCAACGGGGCGAAACCGGCGGCCGAGCCCAGGCCGATCACAATCGAAAGGGCCGCGAACTGCCAGATATTGGAGGTGGAGGCGGCAAGCACATAGCCGGCGCAGAGCAGAGCGGCACCGATCAGGATCGGCACGACGATGCCGAGCCTGTCGGCCAGTCGGCCCATCACCACCCCGCCGACGGCAAAGCCGAGCATGGTGCAGGTATAGGGCAAGGAGGCTCCGCCCCGCAGCGTATCGAACTCCAGCTGCAGGGTCGGCAATACGACCACGACCGACCAGTTGCCGACGCAGGCAACCGTTCCGAGAATCAGGGTGAGAACCAGACGCAGCCAGGAATAGGCGGAATCGACATCGCTGGAACGAAGCGCGTTCATGACGGAACGTCCGTCTTCTCCAGGCCTTCGTTTCGACGCGTCCTTGCGATTCTCGATGGCTCCCTCAAATCGCAAAACGCTCTTGGCCCATTGGCCTCACGGGACAAAGCTGACACGGGAAGTTTCCTCGTTCCGGAATATTATCCTGAATATGCATGTTTCGCCGACCGGACGGCGTGCAATGGTCAGGCTATAGCAGCTTCCGTCCCGGCTTCGCCACACCGTACGAGGCATGGCTGGTCTGCTGGACAGCGCCTCACCTGCCCCGCCCCAGGACCCGCAACACGAAGGCCGTGCGTTCGGCAACCGGCACCAGCGGCAACGGCACCAGCTCGTAGCCGAGGCTTGCATAGACCCGCATCATCGCCTCATGCGTTGCCTGTGCCTCTTCCGGGCTCTGCTTGCGTTCGGCATCGCCGGCATAGATCGCCGGCCAGGGCGGAGCGATGAAGACCTGCCGCCGGTAGCGGCAAAGCGTTGCAGCCTTGCGAGCCGGCTCCGGCACTGGCAAACCGCAGAGCTCGAGATAGCCGATCACGTCGGGGATGCCGCGATCGAAAACCACGAGCCCCCCGCCTGCCTGCGCCTCGCGATAGGAGCGCATGTCGGCCGCCAGCATCAGATTGGCGAAGGCAGCGCGGTCAGCCCATGGCAGGGCATCGCCGCCGATCGCGACCTGATCCTGAATAATCGCGCGGCCAGCCTCGGGCATGGTGCGGAGGCCCTCTCCGGCCAAGGCCGATATCAAGGTGGTCTTGCCGGAGCCGGGACCACCGGTAAGAACCACGAAACGATCGATCCGAGACAAGGCTCGATCTCCTCTTGCTGACAATGACGATGTCGGGGATGTGCGGTGGGCACGGCAGGCACCTCGCATGCGCGGAATGCAGCCGGCCGGTCGATCGGGAAAAGGTTTTGAAATGCGATGACATCGACCGGACACGGCCCGGGATGTCGATCTCCAGAGCATGCGGCAGGACACTCTGCCGGGCCTGCGACTCGCTGGAACAGCCTACACCGTCTTCCGCTCGACCGAAACCCATGCTGCCGTGCCGGCTTCCAGATCGTTGCGTCGAGCACTCAGGAAATCACCAAAGCGTCGCCTCCCTCGTAGAGAGTGTCGCTTGCAGGTCATTTGCCCCACGCCCAAGGCAACACGATGCGGATCGAGAAGGGTACGCCGCTTGTGGCCAACCCGTCCGCAACATCACAGGGGACAGTCAGGCATGACAGACAGGATCGGCAAGGCGGGAGCACAGGGTTTGATCGTGGATCGCCGCGAGCTGATGAAGGGAGCTGCCGCGCTCGGCCTCGGCTACGGCCTGACCGGGATTTTTGGAGGGCCGGCCCGGGCCGCCGAGACGCCCAAGAAAGGCGGCACGCTGCGCATCGGCATGGAGGGCGGCTCGGCTTCCGACACCCTCGATCCGCGCTCCTTCGCCGATTCCATCCCGCTCAATTACGGCTATCAGATCTGGAACGGCCTGGTTGAGATCGACAATAACGGCAATGCCGTCGGTGAACTCCTGGAGAGCTGGGAAGCCAAGCCCGGCGCCAAGGAATGGATCTTCAACATCCGCAAGGGCGTCACCTTCCATTCCGGCAAGACGCTCGATGCCGATGACATCATCTATTCGATCAACCTGCATCGCGGCGACACCAAATCGGCGGCCAAGGATCTTTTGTCGGGCATCACCGAGATCAAGAAACTCTCCCCGACCCAGATTCAGATCAGCCTGAACGGCGGCAATCTGAACCTGCCCTACAACCTGACCGACTATCACATCCTTGGCGTGCCCAACGGCTTCACCGATTTTTCCAAGCCGGACGGTACCGGTGCCTACAAGCTGGAAACCTTCGAGCCCGGCGTGCGCGTGGTCACCAAGAACACCGGCAATTACTGGAAGCCGGGCTGCGGCAATTTCGACTCGGTCGAGCTGCAATATATCGGCGACTCCTCCTCACGCCTGCAGGCGCTGATCGCCGGCCAGGTCGACGCCATCAACCGCCTCGACCCCAAGACCATGGACCTGGTGACCTCCTCGCCCGACGTGAACGTGGTGCAGACCAAGGGTACCGGCAACCGCTATGCTTTCGTGGCGCTGTGCGACACCGATCCCTATTCGAATGTCGATCTGCGCTGGGCGCTCAAATATGGCATCGACCGCAAGAAGATCGTCGACACCGTCTATCAGGGCTATGCCACCGTCGGCAACGACACCACCATCAGCCCGATGAACAAGTATTTCGCCAAGGACCTGGCGCAGACCCTCTACGACCCGGAAAAGGCGGCCTTTCACTACAAGAAGGCCGGCAGCCCCAAGCTGGAGGTCAAGGTCTCTGAGGGCGCCTATAGCGGCGCCACCGACGCCGCCCTGCTCTATCAGGAATCAATGAAGCAGGCCGGCATCGAGCTCACCGTCACCCGCGTCTCGGCCGACGGCTACTGGTCGAACATCTGGCTCAAGGATCCCTTCTGCGCCGTCTATTGGGGCGATCGCCCCGCCATCGACCTGCAGCTCTCGCAGACCTATCTCTCGGACGCGGCCTGGAACGACACCCATTGGAAGCGGCCGGACTTCGACAAGCTCGTCCTCGCCGCACGGGTGGAGGAAGACGAAGCCAAGCGCAGGGAGATGTATTTCGAGGCGCAGAAGATGATCCACGACGATGGCGGCATGATCTGCTTTGCCGTCAGCGACTATCTCGACGGCTATGCCAAGAAGGTGATGGGGACCGCACCCCATCCGCGCTACGACATGTGCGACCAGCGTGTCGCCGAAAAGGCCTGGTTCGCCTGAGCCCGAATGCTCCAGCTATAGCGTTTTGCGATTAGACGGAGTCACCAAGAATCGCAAAGACGCGTCAGAACAATGAGCTAGAGCAAATGAGCGTTCACGCTTGAACGCGCTTTGCTCTAGGGGGCTGGGCAGCGTTCTCTAGAAAGTGCGATTCTCCGAACCGCACTTTCTCTCCCCCCTTCGTCTTGCCGCGCTTTCTTGATCGAAAAGTCTATCAACTTGGCTGAAAAACGCTCTAATGATGCGATGAGGACGAGCCGGTGTCTATTGCTTCGGCGATAGCCGTGACCAATTCGGATTGCCTGGCCGGCTTGATGAGTATTTTCAGCGTCGGATACTTGTCTTTCATCGACATAGGCAAGGGTTGGCCGCTATAAAAAACCACCGGCACCGCACGCGCGGACAGCGCGTCGACGACCGACTCGGTGGTCTGGCGACCCAGGCGGATGTCCAATATGGCCGCTGATAAGACCTTCTCGTGCTCGGCTGCGCCGATAGCGGCATCCAGCGTCGCCGCCGTCACCACCTCCGCGCCTGCATTCTCGAGTGTTTCCTCAATGGTCGCGGTAATCAGGAACTCATCCTCCGCTATGAGAATGCGCATTCCCTTCAAGGGCCGATCGTGCGATCTCTGGTCGGTCACTTTCCTGCTCCTCGGGAATTTCGAGCTCGATCGTGCAAACCAAACCATCGGGCAGGAATTCGCGTTGAACTGTCGCCCCAAGCAAGCTTCGCTCGATCAGTGACCCGCCAAACCCTCTCCTGGTCGGTGGCGTGACTGGCGGTCCTCCGGCTTCCTGCCATCTGACCCTCAAATGCCGACCGCCCTTGGTTTCATCGAGAGTCCAACTCAGAAGTACGCTTCCTGTTTCAGTAGAGAATGCCCCATATTTGGCGGCATTCGTCGCGAGTTCGTGAAAGACCAGCCCGAACGGCGTGGCAAAATCGGGGGGCAACGGCAGGGGGTCCCCCTGCAGACGCAGCTTTGCTCCATCGTCCATATAGGCTGAAAGCTGGCTGCGGACGACATCGCCGAACTCGGTTGCCTCCCAGTGGGCGTCGACGAGCAGATTATGCGCCCGTGCGAGGGCCTCCAGGCGGCCTTCGAACAATTCGACAAATTCGTCGTTGCCACGGGTCGTGCGAAGTGTCTGGCGGGCCATTGACTGGACGACGGTCAGGGTATTGCTCACCCTGTGGCTCAGTTCGCTCACTAAAAGCTGGCGCCGACGTTCCCACTTTTTCTGATCGGTGATATCGCGCGTGCTTTCCAGGACAAGGCGACGCTCGCCCATCGAAACAAGCTCGATCTGGCTTTCCACATAGAGAACTCGTCCATCCTTGGCCCGGTGAAGAAGCTCCCCACGCCAGGTTCCATGTTCAGCAAGCTGAGCGAGCAGATTCTCGAAAGACGATCCAGGCACGGCGGTTTGCAGCAATTTGTCTTTCCTCTTTCCGATCGCCTCCTCGCGTGAGTAGCCGTAAAGCTCTTCGCTGCCGCGGTTCCACTGCACGATGCCGTCGTCGAAGTCCCAGGAGAAGATGGGCGCACGCGAAAGCTCGACAAGACGCATCTCCTGTCTCAGCCGCTCTTCGCTTTTGCGCAGAGCCCCCTCGGCCCGGCGCCGCTCCGAGATATCGACGAATGTTGCCACCACGCCGTCGATCTTGTCGTCCACCGTTCTATAGGGGCGAATGCGGACCATGTACCAGGCGCCGCTTCGGCTCTCGACCTCATGTTGAACCGGCACCAGATCTTTCAGAACGGCGCGCGCATGATCGGCCAGTGCATCGTAGTTGAGCTGGTGGGTGAAATCGGTGATGGGCCGGCCTTCGTCATTGGTGGTGACGTTGAAAAGCTCCATGAGCCGGGGGGTAAAACGCTTGATCCGCAGGCTCGGATCAAGGAACAGCGTGCCGAAGTCGGTCGCTGCCATCAAGTTCTGCAGATCGCTGTGCGCGCGTGAGACGCTCTCCAGCTTCAGCTTGAGCTCATTGTTGACGGTCTGAAGTTCCTCATTGATGGATTGGAGTTCTTCCTTGCTGGTTTCAAGCTCTTCGGAGGTAGAGCGATATTCTTCGTTGATCGATTGCAGTTCTTCATTGGCGGCACGCAGCTCTTCATTTGCTGCCTCGGACTCCTCCCGCGTCGCGCGCAGCCGGCTCTGCGAGAGTTGTAGTTCTTCCTGCAATTGCTTGATGGTCTGGTTGGCAGCGCCATCGTCGTCTCCGGAGGAAAAACCCTCGGGAGTCTCATGTTCGACCGCTTCGCCCTCGATGAACAAGACCAGGGCAAAACGCACCGGATCATTGTCCTGCAATATAGGCTTGACCTGCAGATAAACCCGGTGCCTAGAGCCGTTGAAGCGTACCAAAATCGGCATGCTCAAGGTCGCCTCTTCCCGTTCGAAGGCACGGTGAAGAGCTGTTCTCAGGTCGAAACGAAGTTCCTCGCGGACCATATCCGTCGCGTCGGTGCTGACCGGCCCCCCGGAGAGCTGCAGGAATCGGCCGGCATTCTCCGAAAGGTGGACGGCACGATAGTTTTCATCGACGAGCATGCTGGGCGGTGCGATCTTCTCCAGCATCTGGCGGTGCAGGGCTGAATCACCCTGGCTGGCATGAGCCGGCGCTCGGGGAACCGCCGAGCCGCCGGCTGGCAACTGGCGGGGACCCAGCAGCATGGGAAGCGCCGGGCGTCTTTCAGTATTGCTTACGACGGAGCGGTAGATTCGCGCCTCTCGATCGACGGGGCGGAAGAGGCCTGCGGGATGATCGGCGCTTTCAGAGGCGCCGAGAAACAAAAATCCACCCGGGTCGAGCGCATAGTGAAAGGTGTTGCAAACCTGATGCTGCAATTCACGGTCGAGATAGATAAGCAGATTTCGACATGAGATCATGTCCTGACGGGAAAAAGGCGGATCTCGCAGCAGGCTGTGGCTGGCGAACAGGACGATGTCGCGAAGCTCCCTGCGCACGCGGTAGTGCTCGCCCTCTCTTTGGAAGAACCGCCGAAGCCGGTCCTCCGAAATATCCGCCTCGATATGCGCCGGGAACCGTCCTTCGCGGGCAAACGCCAAGGCGGCTGAATCGAGGTCCGAACCAAAGACCTGGATTTCCGGTCGAATATCGCGCCGGGCAGCTTCTTCGAGAAGCAGGATACCGATCGTATAGGCTTCCTCGCCCGTGGCACATCCGGGCACCCATACCCGAATTCGCCCGCCTGCTTCCTTCCCTTCGAAGAGCAGCGGAATGATCTCACGGGCGAGAACATCGAACGCGCCGGGGTCTCGGAAAAAGGTCGTCACGGAAATAAGGAAATCCGTAAATAACGACTGCGCCTCTTCCACGTTGTCACGAAGGTAGGCGTAGTACGCCGACAGCGATTCCGACCGCGTGACCTGAACGCGCCTGGCAATCCGGCGCAAGATGGTTGCCCGTTTGTAGAGGGAGAAGTCATGACCAATGCGAACGCGAAGATGGGCTAATATCCTGCGAAGCATATCCTCGTCATTGTCGTGGGTCGACTGACCTAAACCCACGGGGCCGTAGCCCAGAAGTTCTACGAGCTGACGTGCCAATTCGTTGACCGGCAATACGAAATCGGCGACCTCCGCCGCGATCGCGCTTCGCGGCATGGAGGGAAACTCGGCTTCATTGGGGTCCTGAACGAGGACGATACCACCGGCTTCCTTGATTGATTTGACTCCCATAGCGCCATCGGCTCCTGCGCCGGTCAGAATGACGGCATAGGCAAATCCGTCCGTGTGGTGCTCGGCCAGGGACCGAAAGAAAAGGTCGATCGGCGCGCGATTGTAGCGAGGCTCATCGAACGGGACGGCCGATATCGTATGATCGGTGATCACGAGCCTGCTATTGGGTGCGATGACATAGACATGATTGCTTTGGAGCTTTTCCGTCTCGTCCACGCGCACCACCGGCATGGAGGTACGCCCCGAAAGAATGCTGGCAAGTTGACTGCGAACTTCTGGATCGAGATGAACGATCACAACAAACGCCGCATTCGGCTGGGGGGAAGTGCTTCGAAAAAGCTCTGCAGCGCCTTCACACCGCCTGCTGATGCTCCAATACCGACAATCGGTGGATCGGAATTTGCTCTCATAACGGCCCCATAATGTCCCCAGCCGCTGGCACGGACGCCATAAACAACTTAATTCGCGTGCTAAGTCCAGGTTCCCGCGCGGCTTGCAAAGCAGGCCTGTTGTTAAGTGTCACGGCAAACCTCGACGTGCGCCGGAAATCCCCTCAGAACAAAAATGTCGCTGCGGAGTTACGGAGCACGGAGGATGCCGTGGACCGACGCGACATCATTGCAATTGGAGGCTCGTTTGGTGCCGTATCGGCAGTCCAGCGGCTTTGCCACGATTTGCCGGCGGATTTGGGCGCTGCGGTTTTCATCGTGATTCACGTCGGCCCATCGGGGACCAATCAGCTCGCCAGCATTTTCAATGAACGATCCTCCCTTTCTGTCACCACGGCGGCCGAGGGAGAGCTGGTGAGGAAAGGCCACGTCTATGTCGCTCCCGCCGATCGCCATCTTCTCGTCATTGATGGCCGGATAAGGCTTGGGTACGGACCACGCGAGAACATGGCCCGCCCGGCGATCGATCCATTGTTTCGCTCCGCCGCGGTTGGTTTCGGATCACGCATGATCGCCGTTGTTCTGACCGGTCTGTTGAATGACGGCGCCGCCGGCCTCGCCGACGTCAAGCGTTGCGGCGGAACGACGGTGGTTCAAAATCCCGCGGACGCGGAAGCCCCCGACATGCCGATGAGCGCCCTCAGGGCGAGCGACGTGGACTACAGGTCCTCGCTCTCGGATCTTGCCGCTCTGCTCGTCAAACTTTCTCGTGAGCAAGCCGGACCGCGTATGGAGATCCCTTCCGAGATCAGGACAGAAGTCGAGATCGCACTGGGGAACAGCGCAAGCAGCGATGTCGTGGCGGGAATTGCCGATCCGGTGCCCTTGTCATGTCCCGCCTGTGGTGGTGTCCTTTCCCAGGTCAGACGCGGGCCGCTTCGCTTCCGGTGCCAGGTCGGTCACGCCTACACCGCCGATATTCTTGCCGACCAGCAAGAGGATGCGGTCGACGAGGCCCTTCGTGTCGCGCTTCGGATCATGGAAGAGCGGGCGATCGTCACTCAGAAATTGGCCGAAGAGGCGCGCATGGCCGGCCGCACGGCGGCGGCGGCCTCCTACGGCGACCGGCTCAGGGAAAGCCGCGGCTATGCGGATACATTGCGCCGCGCGATCGAACGGGCGACATCCGCCGATGTTTCCTGATGATGGCCGAGCGTTCCGCCCCGACGCCCCCCGCGCGGCAACCTTCCCGCACGACGCTCTAGCCCCACCAGAAAATGGCGGCGATGATGACATAGAGGCCGACAAGGGCGGCGCCGTCCGCCATGTCGGCCCGGCCATCCGCGGTGACGACCACGCCGATGATGGCCGACAGCATCAGGGCCACGGCCAGCATCGGCGGGATCACCAGGGTGAAGGGTGTTCCGCCCATTGCATAGCTGGCGAAGACCAGCACGGGAATAAGGGCGAGCGCGACCTGGAGCGAGGAGTTCAGGATCACGCTGATGGCGAGCTCGGCCCGGTTGCGCAGGGCGAACTGGATGCCCACGACATTCTCCACCGCATTGCCGACGATCGCCACGATGACGAGACCAGCGAAGGCCTGGGAAATGCCCAGCGTTTCGATGGCCGGGTTCAGTGCCTCGACGAACCAGTCGGACACGAACAGGGCGGCGGTGCCGGCGAGCGCCAGGATCGTCAATGCCAGCCAGAGCGGCCAGCCAGCCTCCTGCTGAACATGTGCTTCGGCCGGCACGGTACGTTCGCTGCCACCGAGCATGACCCTCACGGAAACCAGGAAGACCAACAGCAGGACGCCGGCGCAGACCAGGGCCAGCTTGTCCTCATGGGCGCCCGCCGGCAGGTGCATCACCGAAGCGAGCGTCGGCAGCATCAGGGCGGAAACCGCCAGCAGCAGCAGCGCCGCGATCATGCGCGGCCCGGCTGCATCGAAGACCAGCACCTTGTGGCGGGCACTTCCGGCGATGAAGGCGATGCCGAGCACCAAAAGGCTGTTGCCGAGGATCGAGCCGATCAGCGAAGCCTGCACCACCTCGATCAAGCCGGCGCGCAGCGCGAAGATACACACGCATAATTCAGGCAGGTTGCCGACCGCCGATTGCACGACGCCGGTTGCGGCCGGGCTGAGATAGCGCCCCAGATGGTCGGTGGCCTCGCCGATCAGCGAGGCTAGTCCGGCAAGCGCGACGGCGCCGATGACGAAGACGAGGATATGAGAGGCGCCGGTATAGTTCGCGACACCCGTGGCAGCCGATGCCCCTCCCGCGATGGCGAGCGTCACGAAATCGCGTTTCGACAGCATGAAACCTCCTGCGAAGCCGTGCAAATTTCATAGCCCGACGTGAAGACGCAAGGGAAGGTCAAATCTCATGCCGGAATATTTGGAGACCGAAGCCTCGTCACGCGCGTCAGCATGACGCGGCGGCCCGCTTGTGTCGTCGTGGCGACCCCATGCCGAACTTGCCCCATAGCGCATCCCCTCGAAGATCTTGGTTCAGGCCGCGAGACCGGCACCGTGAATGAAGCCACCCTTTTGACAATATCGGCTTCCAGCAGGCATCAGACTCGCCGTCCATACATATCTTCGCCGGTGAGTTCGTTTGCTTTGAGCAGCATTGCTTCCAACGCCTGATATACAGGACCGACATCCGCTTTCTTGCTTGCCAGGTCGATGCATTCAGATCGCAGTTTGGCTGTCATTCCATAGAGGGCTTGAAGGGCGTCCGGCTCCAATCGATCATTCAGCGATGCGGCTATGCCAAGATCAAGCGCGCGCTCATATTCACCCCTCTCGACTAAACCGCGAATCTGATCAGCCAGCATCATGTCACAGTGAACCTGCTCAACATTTCTTGTCGTTCGTACGCCCGCCCGGATCCGATACGGCCGGGCTGATGCCGTTCCAGACGACGGCCAAATGCAAGGCGACGAGCAAGTCGATCATCTCGCGGAATTGCGGGCGAATCTCGATAATTCGTCCTGCCCCGGCGTGCTGGACGATCAGACCCTTGTCCTGCAGCTGACGCATGATGCGATGGATCTGAATGCGGGGGATAGCGAGTTCGCGCGAAACCCAGCCATAGTTGAAATTCACAGAGTCTTCCGACCGCGGATCCTCAATTTTGTCGGCGAGCATCAGGAAAAGGGTCACCTCATATCCGCCAGCCATATCGAGGATCGTCTCCATTTCTGGCGTGAAGATCGAGATGTAGCGAAAGTCGACGATGCATCGATAGGAATAGTCGATGACATCCCGAAGCAGGCGATCATCGTTGTAGAGGTCGGAAAGCAAGGTTGGATTGTCCATAAGCAGCGATATCGGAATGAAAAAGTTCCGGTAAACGCCCTTGGCTTTCTCGATCGCTTTGGCGGTGGCTTCGTATCGGAGGTTACGGCGATCCTGATGATTGACGACCTTCCTCAGATATCCCCCGAGCTGAAGCAGCCGCAGGAAGGCGATGGTTCTGGCGCGGCCGGCAATATCGGCGCGTTCGGCAAAGGCCAGGGCGCCCGGCAGTGTGATCCCCTTCTCATCCGCTGACGTACCAAACGCAAAATGGCTTCGCAGCAGATAGAGGGACAGCAAATGCCGCACTTTCTCGGTTGCGAAATGCGAGAGAAAGAAATTACTGCCCATCATCGAGCAGTAACGTTTCGCGAACATCCGAAACGCCGCTCGAAAATTATAATGATTCATCAATAATTTAGCAGTTTCCATCACTTCATGGGAGAGACGACCGAACACATACATGCAATAGACCCGTTCCGCGTCAGGCTTTCTTCAAGAAAAATCAGCGAGCTTTTTCATTGCTGAAAAAACCAAATCGACGCTTCCAAAATTCGGGGCAAGGGCCCGTGACGCCGTACAGGCCAAAGGCGGCTCGCTCCCACGGTGCTGAGGCATCGCCACCTGTCCGGCAAGGCAGAGTCACCGGAGGAAAAGGCGTTGGAGCAAATTCGCGTTCACGCCTGGACGCGATCGGGGCGGCACCATGGGTGGTGCCGCCCCGCCCCGTCACCAGCGATAGCGCAGGCCGGCCGTGCCCTTGAGGGTGTAGTTGTCGCCGCCTTTGCCGGAGAGGGCCATGGCATAGCTGGCCTCGCCATAGGCGCTCCAGTTCTTGTTCCAGCCATAGGTGGCGCCGGCGCCGATTTCGCCCCACAGGCGGCGGTTGCTCTGCACCAGCGAAGTGCCGGACACCTTCACGCTCCTGCCCTTCAGGAACTCGTAGGTCAGGTTGGCGATACCGTAGAATTGCAGACGCGCCGTCTGGCCATCGGCATCCGCCCAGCTCGACAGGTGCTCCACCCTGAGGCCGGCGCGGCCCTGCAGGCTGTCGCCTCGGCCGAGCGCGATGCGGTTGCCCAGATTGTCGGTGAAGCTGGAGAAGTCGACATGGGTCCAGGCAAGCTGTGCCTGCGGCACCACTGCCCAGCCGGAGCCGAGTTCGTAGCGCTTGCCCACCTCCAGGCTCGCCGCGCTCGACCAGCCCTGGTTGCGGCCGTTCTTGTTCGACAGGCTGGAATCATACCAGGTGAACTGGCCGATGGCATCGGCGTAGAGGCCGTCATGGCCGAGCCAGGTCAGGTTGGCGCCGATGCCGTAGCCCTGCGTGGTGATCCTGCCCTTGGCCCTGATAGCGCCGGTGACGGGATCGTTGCTCACATCGATGCGGGCCGTCGAGGTGCCGATGGTCGCATAGGCGCCGATGGTGAGGTCGCCCGCCGCGGTTTCCTTCGCCACGCCCTCATAGCCGGCCTGCAGGAAGCCGATGCTCTGGTCGTAGGCCGAGCCCTTGCTGGGGGCGAAGGAGGAATATTGCCCCCCCATCCGGCCCCAGGCGCCCTGGCCGATCAGCACCGGCCCACCCCTGGCATAGGACGTGGTTCCGGAAGCCGGCGAGTCGGCAGCGAAACGCGGCGCACCTTCGGGCCAGATGCGGTTGCCCGTGCGCTGCTGCAGGGTACCGAGCGTCGCCTGCGCGAAGGTCGAGAGCACATCCGCATAAGGCAGGGCCGTCTGGCTGTTGGGCGACAATTTGCCGGTCGAACGCAGATACCAGTTCTGGCTGCCGGTATGATCGCCGACACCGCCGAGATAAAGATTATAGTCATAGGCACCCGCAGCGACGGCGGCGTCGAGGCTGAAGGCGCCTGCCTCAGAGGTGCCGCCGACCTGGATGATCTCGATACCGTCGGCGGTCGTCGCCGCGCCGGGGCCGCCGACGTTATGGATCGTGAGCGTCGTCGTCCCCGAGACATCGCCGTTGACGATCAGCTTGTCCGTGGGGGAATTGTCCGAGGCGAGATAGGTGTTCATTATCAGCCTGCTGACACCAGGGCCGTCGCCGACATAGTCGCCGGTTACCGTCAGCGTGGTGCCGGGCGGGCCGCCTTTGAGATTGGTGGCGACCGTGCCGGCATTGGTGAGCGACTTCACGGTCTGGTTGAAGCCGCCGGCATCGAGGGTGCCGGCGGTGACTTTGACGTCGGAATTGGGGCTGAAAGCGTTGGCGGCGCCCGCCTGCAGCATGCCGGCCGAGACGGTGGTCAGGCCATAATAGGTGCTCTGCCCCATCAGGACGGTGGTGCCGCTATTCATCTGGTTGACGGCGAGCTTGTAATCCGGCGAGGCGCTGGTCATCGCCGGCGTGAAGGTGATGTCGTCGGTGTGGTTGAAGTTGACCGTCGCCCCGGTCTGCGAATAGCTGGTGACCTGGCCGGCCGTCAGGTTCCCGGCGAGGCCGCCCGTGCCGATATTGATGGTGCCGGTGCCGTTGGGCGAGAACCCCCCGCCGACGCCGACCGTGCCCGTGACGGAGGCCGTGCCGCCCTCTGTGAGGTTGACGACGCCGGTGGCGCCGCTATTGCCGACCGACATGTCGCCGGTCACCGCCAGGGACGACCCCGCGCCGGTGACGGTTACGGTGCCGTCGGAGCCGTCGAAGCGGGCGATCGTGGTGGTGCCGCTGGTGACCTTGGCGCCGTTATCGACCGTCAGGCTGGCCTTGCCATTTTCGGCGACGACGAGCGTTCCCGTATTCTCCCAGCTCGAGCCCGCGCCGGTGACCTTGACGGTGCCGCTGGACGTGATGCCTGCATTGGTATCGACCATCTGCGCAATCGTCGCCGATGCGGTCTTGAGCTTGGCGCCATCCTCGACCGTGAGGCTCGCCGTGCCCAGGCGCCCGACGATCAGCTCGCCGGTCGTCGTCCAGCTCGAACCCCCTCCGCTCACTGTGGCGGTGGTGTTGGAGCCCCCGTAATAGCTCAGATGCGTGATGCCGCTCTCGATCGCACCGCCCGCCGTCACGTCGACGGTGGTGGTGCCATACAAGATGGAGAGTTGGTTCGAAGCCACCAGCTTGGAGCCGGCGCCGGTGACGTTGATCGCGCTCGGCCCGTAGCCATTGGAGCAATTGACACAAAGGTAGCCGGTTTGGACCTGGCCGCCATCTTCAAGGTTCAGCGTGCTCGATTCCACCGTCAGGCCGCTGGTGGCGGTCCATTTGGAACCGGCGCCGGTAATGGTCGCGATCGAGGGCGTACCGCTGTAACCGATCGAGCCGGACGTGGTGTTGACCTGGCCGCCGTCTTCGATGAGGAGCGATGCTTGGCCACCGACCGGAATACCGATGCCATTGTAGGACGATCCGCCGACATTCATGCCGTAAGAGCTCCAAGCCGAGCCGGCACCGGTCACGACCATGGACGAACCGTTGGCGCTGCCGGCATAGGCGATCGTGGCGAAGTCGGAACTCGAAGCCTTGGCGCCATCCTCGATGCGCAGGGAGCCCTGGCCGGCATAGCCGACGAACAGATAGCTACCGGCGTCGAATGTCGAGCCGCTCCCCGTCACTACCACCGAACCGTTCGAGCCGGCCTGCTGGCCTATGGTCGTCTGGGCAGGGGTGCTCGGCGAATTGGCATTGGTGACGCTGCCGCCATTCTCAATCCTCAGCGCCCCTGTGCCGGCGCCGCCGATCACCATCGTGACGTTCGATGTCAGGCTGGATCCGGCTCCCGACACGGTTGCGTTTCCGGTCGAGCCCGCGGCATTGCCGATGATGACGGCGCCGCCAACGGCCTTGCCGCCGGCATCGACATCGAGAGTGCCGTTGCCGGCTCCGCCGACCACGAGCGAGCCGGTCGACGTCAGGGTGGAGCCCGCTCCGGTAACGGTGGCGATTCCCGTCGAGTTTGCGAGCTGGCCGATGACGGTCGAGCTGGCCTTGGTCTGGCCGCCGCCGCTGAGGTTGAGATTGCCGGTCCCGGAACGGCCCACTGCCAAGACACCGTTCACGTTGACGGTGCCGCCGGCGAGGACGTTGACCGTTCCGGTATCGGGCATGCCAATGAAGAGATTGCCCACATTCCAAGGACTCGGTTGCGTGCCGGGAACATCCACGGTCTGGTTGTTCACCACCGCGTTCTGGGCATGCGCACCGTTCCAGGGAACGAGCGCAAGAAGGCAACTCGCGGCGCCTGCGGCTATTTTTGTCGGCTGATGCTTTTGTGCAGCACGAGATATTTTCTGAGAGCCGGAAGGCGTCTTGCGTTGTGTTGTCATTTTGCCGTGATTTGACCGGTTGGTGCGAAAGCGCACATATCGAGGCCATTGAGCCGCGTGTATGTGCTATTTCGCACACGCCATAGTTGTGGGTGATCGACTCAAGCGACGACACTTCGTCCCGACGCACAAGTCAGTCGAAAGCAAATTCTCTATTTTTCTTGAATTACTCTAGGTTACTTTTAGAAAATGCCGAAATTATTATGTAATTTATAGCGCTATGCCGTATGGAGAACCTTCTGTCAATCAAGCTTTGGATGTCATCGATTTTGTACAAACGCCACAAGCAAGTGATGCATTCATGCAACAGTGTCGCAGTGTTACTAATTTGATGAAAATGTCCTCCATTACTGCAGCAGAGAACAGGTAAAGCAAAGAAGCCATAGCCGTTTCCAAGGAACACAGTCCGCGCGCAAAGTGTGTATCGGCTTGATCCGAAAGGGCTGAACTTTATCGGTCGCCCCCCTGCCGGCGCCCGGGACGGTTGACCATTTCCGGCTTGCAGGGCGGCGACAGTGCAATAGGATATCTTCCTGCCGTCACCGGAGCAGAATACGATTTCTTCGAATCGCACTTTGTCTCCGCTTCTTTGTCTTGACGCATTTTCTCAATTGAAAAGGCCGTCAACTTTTCTGGAAAATGTTTATCGGGAGAAAGCGCTGCCATGGCCCTCTACGCCGATCGCTTCAAAGGCCGAAGTGCCGTCATCACCGGCGGGGCCTCCGGTATCGGTCTCGCCAGCGCCAGGCGCATTGCCGCCGAGGGTGGCCGGATCATGATCTGGGACGTCGATGCCACGCGTATCGACGCGGCGAAGGCGCAAATCGGCTCCGGTACGTTCGGCCTGGTGGTCGACGTCACCAATCCGGAAGCGGTCGAGGCCGCCGCAAAGACCTCCGAGCGCCATCTCGGCCAGATCGACGCCCTCATCTGCTCGGCCGGCGTCGCCGGCCGCAACGCGCCGGTGATCGACTATCCGATCGACGAATGGAAGCGCATCTTCGAGATCAATGTGAACGGGCTGTTCTATGCCAACCGCTTCATCGCAGCGATGATGAAGAAGCGCGGCTACGGCCGCATCGTCAACCTGGCCTCGATCGCCGGCAAGGAAGGCAATCCCACGGCTTCCGCCTATTCGGCATCGAAGGCGGCGGTGATCGGTTTCACCAAGGCGCTCGGCAAGGAGCTGGCGAAGAGCGGCGTCACCGCCAATGTCATCGCACCCGCCACGATCGACACTCCCATCCTCAGGCAGGTGGCGCAGGCCCATATCGACTATATGCTGTCCAAGATCCCGATGGGCCGCTTCGGCCGGGTCGACGAAGTCACCGCCATGATCGCCTGGCTCGCCAGCGAAGAGTGCTCCTTCGCCACCGGCGCGGTCTTCGATGCTTCGGGTGGCCGCGCCACCTATTGATCCGTCACTGCCTCAGCGCCAGCGATAGTTGAAGCTCACGCTGATTCGCTCTTCGTCCGCCTGGTTGACCGGTACTTCGTGCCGCAGCCAGCTCTCCCACAGCAACACGGTGCCGGCCTGCGGCGCCTCATAGATGAAGGGCCGCTGCTCCCTGGCCGCCTTGGCCTTGCGCGGCGGCGCCGCCATCATCAGGCCGAGCCGCGGATCCTCGAGCTTGAGCGCACTGGAGCCCTTCGGCGTGGCGACATAATAGGTGCCTGATATCACCGAGCGCGGATGGATGTGCGAGGTATGCACGCCCCCTTCCGGCAGCACATTGACCCAGATGTCGTCGAGCTTGAGCTTGTCGCGGCCGAGATCGAGCTCGAGCTCCCTGGCAAAGGCGGCAACATGACCGTCGAGCACCTTCACCAGTTTCTTGATGGCCGGGAAACGCCAGGGTAGATCGTTCAGCGACGCGTAGGAGGTGTAGCCGGGATAACCGTGCTTGAGGCACCAGGCCTGCCCGGCCTCGTCATCCTCGGCAAGCGAGCGGCAGGTCGCGTCGATCTCGGCGAGCGGCGCCTGCGCCTCGTCTAGTTCGGCGCGATAGAGCTTGGTGACGAAAAGGGTCTTGATCTCAGCCATGGCGAGGAAGTGGCCGGGCAAGGGCTCGCCTGTCAAGCCGCTTGTCGCTTCGTCTCGAATTCGGCTGCGAGAGCTCGAACCCGACGACCTGCCGCAATGCCAAAACCCCTCCCCCTATCGCTGCCAGAAAGGCTTGGCGATCTCCGCCTCGACCTGCCATTTCTTCATGCCGATGTCGTCGACCAGATGAGGATTGGCTTTCGCCATTTCCTCCAGCTGCCTGCGGAAATAGATCCGCTGGCGCCAGATCGCGATCATTTTAGGCAGCGCCGTCAGGCTGCAGGGCCAGCGCGATGCTTCGCCCCTTCCCCGCCATGCCGGATTGTGGTCGGCCGTCCCAAAGATCGGTGTATCGTTCATGGCAACCTCCATAGGTTTCAAGGTCCGAGAGGGTCCTCGACCTGATTGAGGCTGGATAGTGCAAGATACGGCCGGCGCCGTACTTAAGCTCTGCCAAATAGTTCTCAAAACTTCCAAATGAGCTATAGAGTGCCGCCCATGCAGGGATCGCGCTTTGCCTTTGGCCCGTTCGTGCTTGATACAGGCGCGGGAACGCTTCTTCGGGACGATGCGCCCGTTGCCGCCGGTTATCGGGGGTTGAAGCTGCTTGCCGCGTTGATCGAAAAGCCCGGTGAGGTTCTGGGCAAGGCCGCGCTGATGGACGCGGCATGGCCCGGCATGGCCGTCGAGGAAGGCAACCTTACCGTCCAGATCGCACAATTGCGCAAGCTCCTCGGCCCCGCCCCCGACGGCGAGTGGATCGCCACGGTCCCGCGCATCGGGTATCGCTTCGCCGGCGCCGTCGAAAAGCTCGGTCGCGAGCAGCGAAAGCCTCTGCCTTTGCCCGGCAAGCCGTCGATCGCCGTGCTGCCCTTCGTGAATGTCAGCAACGACCCCGAACAGGAATCCTTCGCCGATGGCCTGACCGAAGACCTGATCACCGATCTGTCGGGGATCTCGGGTCTGTTCGTCATCGCCCGCAACTCGGCCTTCGCCTACAAGGGCAAGGCGATGGACGTGCGCGGCATCGCGCAGGATCTCGGCGTGCGCTATCTGCTGGAGGGCAGCGCCAGGCGCGCCGCCGGACGCGTTCGCATCAATGCGCAACTGGTCGACGCGGTGAGCGGCGACCATCTGTGGGCCGAGCGCTTCGACCGCAGCCTGGACGACATCTTTGCCGTCCAGGACGAGGTCACCGGCAAGATCGTGGAAGCGCTGCTCGGCCGGCTGCGCACCCCGCCGCCCCGCACTCCGCCCCGGAATCGCGAGGCCTACGAGCTGTGCCTGCGCGCGCGCAGGCTGATGGATGATTCGCCGCAGGCGGCGCAGGAAGCCCATCTGATGCTCACACGCGCGGTTTCGCTCGCCCCCGACTACGCCGAGCCTTATCGCTGGCTTGCCATGAACCACTGGATGGGATGGGTGCATTCGGGCGGGCCGAGCGAAGCCTCCCGCAACACTGCCCTGGAGCTGGCGCGCAAGGCGGTCGCACTCGATCCCGGCGATGCCGGCTGCCGCTGGGTCCTGGCTTATCTGCTGGCCTATGACCGCAGCTTCGCCGAATCGGACGCGCAATTCGCCAAGGCGATCGAACTCGATCCGAATGAGGCCGACATCTGGGCGACTTTATCCGACATCTCGGTCCTGGCCGGCCGGGTCGAGGAAGGGCTCGAGCAGATCCGCAAGGCGTTTCGGCTGAACCCGTTTCCGGCAAGCTGGTACTATCTGACACTGGGCCAGGCACAATACGCGGCCGGCAATTACGAGGCCGCCGTCGAGACGCTGCGCAGGGACGAGACCTACCGTACCAGCTCACGCCGTTTCCTGGCAGCAAGCCTGGCTCAACTGGGCCGGCTCGACGAAGCCCGCGCCGAGGTCGATTTGTTCCTCGTCGGCAATCCGGATTTCACCCTGCGCCACTGGGCCGAGATGGAACCCTTCCGCGACGCCGCCACGCTTCGGCATTTCCTCGATGGCTGCCGCAAGGCAGGCCTTCCGGAGTGAAGGGCGGCGATTCGAGGAAAGCGCGGCCTCAGTCCTCGAAGCGCCCCTTGGCGTCACGGTCATGCTCATATCGTTTGGTGAGCGGAAATGGCGGCAGCCATGATTCGCGACGCACGGTCCAGCTTTCATAGGTCGGCATCAGCTGGTCGGGAGCATCGAGTGTGCCCAGATGCACTTCGATTTCATCTCCACTGCGGGCGAAAACGGACGAGCCGCAGCGGGGACAGAAAAAGCGTCCGGCATAGTCGCGTGTCTCGCCGTCGATCGTCACCGCCTCCTGCGGGAACACGGCGGCTGCATAGAAGAGCGCCCCATGATGCTTGCGGCAATCAAGGCAGTGACATAGGCCAACCCGATATGGGCGCCCCGATGCCACGAGCCGGATATCGCCGCATAGGCAGCCGCCAGTGAATCGGTCCATGCCGCGCCTCCTCTGCATTCGAGCGATCAGATGGTTAAACGAACCGGCCCCTCATTGCCACGGCCTTCGGGAGCGGGTCCGCAGCCGAATCACGCCTTTGCCGAGCTTCCTACGATGATGCGTTCTGCCCGGCCGAAAAAGGCGACCGGCTTTTCCGGCGGATGCGTCGGGCAGGTCGAATTCCGACTGCCTAAAATGCAATCGCGCCGCCGCTGCACTCGCCGATATTCGGCTCGGCGGAGATCGTTCGGCGGTATTCCAATGCTACTTTCCTTCGGCAATACCGAGCTCTGGCGGCATGGCGAGAGGGCGGGAACGCCCCATCGCAGCCTCTGCAGCGCTGCGCATGCGTCGCACGAGGACAGGAAAAACTTTCCACTTCAGCGTCGTTACAAAGTTGTCATGTAGCATTGTGCTGATCAAGCAGACTGTAGAAAACTACCACCCTGCAATCTGGACAAAAAAAGACGGCCGGGACGAACCCGGCCGTAGCTTGGACAAAGTCCAAAAGTCACCATCCAGAGGGGAACGTCAGATGCTCCAGGTCGCCACCGGGAGGATGATGGCCCGAACGTCTGACAAGGCTGAGAGTATATTTGCTAGCCCCCTGCTGCAATGCATTCTTTCACATGCCGGCCCTGCGTGCTGCGCATAGATGCAATTGCTGTCGAAACGCGCATCTCGTCGCCCAATCCTTGATCAGGCCGGTGCACAACGCGTCCTTGCTGCAAAAACAGGCAAACATGTGCTCGACCTAGCCTGGAAGCAACGCCACTGAGGAAAACGCACCGGTTCTGATCCGGTTCCGGAAGCCGCGGGGTAATCGGCAAGGGGCTTGATCCCGGGTCATGCCCGGCAATGACAAAGGCAGCCAAGCGCCCGGGGCTCAGTGAGCCGCATCCGACCCGCAGCGTCAGACCCGTTGTCGGAGTCGGATCTGATCCAGGCATTGTGGCCGCGTCGTTTTCCCGAAAACCGACGGCCACTTTTCAACGCGCCCTATAGCGTTTTGCGATTGGACGCCGTCACCCAGAATCGCAAAGACGCGTCGGAACAATGAGCTGGAGCAAATAAGCGTTCACGCTTGAACGCGCTTTGCTCTAGAAGGCCCAGCGCTGGGCCTTGCTGACCAGGAAGTCCCTGAGAACCTGGATGCGGGCCAGGTTCTTCATCTCCTCGGGGTAAACGAAATAGGTCTCGAGCTGCGGCATTTCCGCGTCCGGCAGCACCTGGACCAGGGTCGACTCACGCCCGACGAGGTAATCGGGCAGCACGGCGAGGCCGACGCCCCTCTCCACTGCCGTCTTGACGCCGCCGAGATTGTTGACTTCGAACACAGGCTCACGAGGATCCTTGGGATCGCGCCCGACGGTGTTCAGCCAATTGATCGCCTGCAGGAAGCTGCCGGCCGTACCGCCGAAGCTGATGATGCGATGGCGGTCGATCTCCTCGATGCTGCGCGGCTGTCCGAAACGCTTGATATATTCGGGCGCGGCATAAGCGTGGAAATGCACGGTGAACAACCGGCGCTGAATGAGATCCCCCTGCTCGGGCTGGCGCATGCGCAACGCGACATCGGCTTCGCGCATGCCCAGATCGAGCTCCTGCTCGGTCAGCAGGAGTTTGAGTCGCATATCGGGATAAAGATCGAGAAACTCGCCGATGCGCGGCGTCAGCCAATAGGTGCCGAGGCCCACCGTCGTGGTCAGGCGCAATTCCCCATTCGGCTTTTCCCGGCTGTCGCTGAGGGCGCCCATCGCCGCTTCCAGCTTGAGCATGACATCCTGGGTGGTGCGGAACAGCATCTCACCCTGTTCGGTCAGGATCAGCCCGCGTGCATGACGATGGAACAGCGGCGTGCGCAGGTCCCCCTCGAGGGCGGAGACCTGCCGGCTGACCGCCGACTGCGACAATCCGAGCACGTCGCCCGCATGCGTGAAGCTACCGGCCTCCGCAGCCGCGTGAAAGACCTTGAGCTTATCCCAATCCATGAAGCACCCAGTTCAGCCCCGCTCCAGATTCTGCGCTCCGACCCTTGCTTTGCTTCGGTTCAACGTCGGCCAAGTTCAACGTCGTATTGGCGACGCGCGAAGATCTGATTTGCGCAGAGTATATGATGATTGCCTAGAAGTTTGAAACGGGTGGCAAATTTAGGGCGGAAATCGATTTATTCCGCAGCTTCCCTGTGGACTTCCTCAGCTGCCAGCCATTTCTCCGCCTCGAGCGCCGCCATGCAGCCCATGCCGGCGGCAGTGACGGCCTGGCGATAGACGTCGTCGGCGACGTCGCCGGCGGCATAGACGCCCGGTACGCTGGTCGCCGTCGTGCCCGCGACGGTCTGAATATAGCCGCCATTCTTGAAGGTAAGCTGACCAGCGAAGAGTTCGGAGGCCGGCTTGTGGCCGATGGCGATGAAGACGCCGTCGGTGTCATGCTTGGTCACGACGCCGGTTTCGACATTGCGCAGATTGACATGGGTGACACCCAGCGGGATCTCGTTGCCGCCAATCTCGTCGAGCACGCTGTTCCAGACCACTTCGATATTGGGATGCTTGAACAGGCGGTCCTGCAGGATCTTTTCCGCCCGGAAATGATCGCGCCGATGCACGACCGTCACCTTGGCCGCAATATTGGCGAGGTAAAGCGCCTCTTCCACGGCCGTATTGCCGCCACCGACCACGGTGACGTTGCGGTTGCGGAAAAAGAAGCCGTCGCAGGTCGCGCAGGCTGAGACGCCGAAACCCCGGAATTTCTCTTCCGACGGCATCTCCAACCATTTGGCCTGGGCACCGGTGGCGATGATCAGGGCATCCGCGAGATAGATGTCGCCCGTATCCCCCTCCAGGCGGAAGGGGCGCTGCGACAGATCGACCTTGGCGATATGATCGGACACCAGGCCCGTGCCCATATGCTCGGCCTGCTTGCGCATCTCCTCCATCAGCCAGGGGCCCTGGATCACCGAGGAGAAGCCGGGATAGTTCTCGACATCGGTGGTGATGGTGAGCTGCCCGCCGGGCTGGATGCCGGAGATCAGCAGGGGCGACAAATTGGCGCGCGCTGCATAGATTGCCGCGGTATAGCCCGCCGGGCCCGAGCCGAGGATGATGAGCTTGGAGTGACGGGTAGCCATGCCGAGGTTCCAATCAGGATGCCGCCCGAAGGCGTGCGAGGATTTCTTGAGCAATCAAAGGGGTTGAATCTAGGGGTTCATAGGGGTGGTTTTCAAGATGCCCGTCGAACTTCACCACAGCCCCGTGCGCGATCAGGCCGTCGATGAGGCGCATGATCTTGGCCGGCACGCCCTTGGGCAGGTAGACATGGATGGTCTTGCCCGTCGCCGCCGCCTCGCTGAGCATATTGGCTGAATCGGCGGTCACCACGAAAGCATCCGCCAGCGCCAGCATCTGCGCATAGGGATTGGCGCCCTCGCCGTTCCAGATCCAGGCCGGCTTGCCCTCCAGGGCCCGCGTGATGGCCTGCGCCATTGCGGGCGGCGTCCGGCGCGACGGGGTGACCATCAGCCCGGCGCCGCTATTGGCCAGACGCGACAGTGCCGAGACGAAGCCGTCGACGTCATCGGCGGCGAAGGCGACATCCTTGGAGGGGCCGCCCGCCAGCACGGCGACACGCGGTTGCGGCAGGGCGATGAGTTCGGCACGGGCATCCGCGCGCGCCGCCGCCAGCACGGCCGGCGTCTGCCGGTGCGGCGAGGTCAGCGTCGCCAGCACGTTGGCGCCGCGCAGGCGGTCATGCGCCGGCACCCAGATGAAATCCGCTGCCTTGGGTCCGGTGCGAGGATCCTTGAGAAACACGGTAAGCGTGGCAGGCGAGCGTCGTTTCAACCAGGACAGATAGCTCACGGCGCGGCGGCCCGAGGCGATCGCCAGGTCGGGCCAGGGCGGGAGCAGGTTGCGCAGGTCGGCCGGATCTGGCGGGCCCCAGGGCATGGCGAGGGCATAGAGACGCCGCGGCGACACCTTGTGTTCCACGATGCTGCCGCCGGTCTGCGCCAGCACCGCCTCGGCGACGCCGAGGCACTGCAGGGCATCGCCCGCCTTGCCGTCCGTGAGGGTCCAAATCAGAGCCATGAGGGCGCTCTTAACATGTCCTTCCCGAGGCGCGCCATCGCGGTTCAAATCAAGGGTGAATTTTTGCCCGGAAACCCTGTTGAGACTAGCCCCGCAGAGCGCTGGCAACAAGGCTAAGTACCTGAGTTTATCGGGGCTTTTCCACCAATCATATTGAGAACACAATTGACCTTATAACCCGGCGCATCCCCAACTATTGAGAGCTTGACTGAATGACGTCTAAAACGACGAACGCTACATTTTTTGCCGCAGCAATTACTCTACTAACGATGACGGGAACTAGCTATGCTGACTCCGTCGGTGTGGCCTCCTACTACGGCAAGGAATTTAGCGGTCGCCGCACTGCCAATGGCGAACGTTTCAACCCGGGCGGCCTGACTGCCGCGCATCGCTCCCTGCCCTTCGGAACCAAGCTGCAGGTGACGAACCTGCGCAACGGCAAGAAGGTGGTGGTGCGCATCACCGACCGGGGGCCTTTCGCCAAGGGCCGTGTCCTCGATCTCTCCTATGGCGCCGCCCGCGCCGTCGGCATGGTGTCTTCGGGCACCGCCAAGGTGAAGATGGAGCGCCTCGCCGCCCGTTGAGCGAGGCAATGAAGAGAAGACGAGCGAATTGGGGCGGCCTCCGGGCTGCCCTTTTTCTTTGCACCTACCGGCCGTCGGAGCCCGCCGTGGCGCCTTCTCATTCCACGCTTTGGTTCAATTTGGTGAAGATGCGGATCAGTTCCTCGATATCGCCGGAGGAAAGGGCGGCGACTTCGCGCGGCGTGCGGTAATGCTCTTCCATCAACTCCTTGCGGGTCACCTCGCCCTTTCCGGTGAGCCGTACCAGCTTCACCCGGCGGTCATCCGGCGCAGCGGAACGCTCGGCAAGGCCCGCCCGCTCCAGCCGATCGACCAGCCACGTCGCCGTCGAGGGGTCGGCCCCCCATTGTCGCGCAAGCGCGCCGATCGGACGCGCCTCTTCCCGATCCAGCGTGAACAGAACCCGTGAATCGTTAGGGGTCAGGCCGCGACTCCGCAGGCTCTCCAGGCGTTGTGGCGAAGATCGCATCAGGAAATCGAATATCAGCCGCCATGCAGCGGAAGCGGAGTCAGGACTGCGATCCGGCGGCATCATGCGGGCATCCTTGGGAGGCAGGGAAGTTCGCCCCATAAAAATATTTGACTAATAAAATATTTTAGTCAATCAAAATAATAGCGAAGGGAGACGACAGCCATGGAAACGCCCCTGCAAACCAGACCTTCCGTGCTCATCGTCGGTGGCGGCCTCCCCGGCCCGACGGCGGCCGCACTGCTGGCCGAAGCCCGGCCTGACGCCCTGCATCGTCCTGGCCCGGGCACGACCGGAAATGCGGAGCGGGTATCATGACCGCACGGATCGCACGCTTGCTCGCCCCTGAGACCGCGCTCTTTGCCTGTGCTTCCATGGCGCATGCCGGCCTCTTGCCGTTTGGAGAGCCTCATTCGAGAGCCGCGACTGCGGAGGCGATCATTGCCGTCATCTTGGCGCTGGGTCTCGCCACCAGCCTTGTCCGGCCACCCCTGGCGCGGTTCGCGGCTCTCGCTGCGCAGGGTCTTGCTCTTCTGGGGACGCTGGTCGGCGCCGTCACGATCGCCATCGGCATCGGACCGCAGACGGTTGGCGACAAGATATTCCATATCGTGCTGGTGGCCGTTCTGGTGTTCGGCCTGTGGCGCGCCGCCGGAATCCGGCAGCGCTGAAGGACTTTGTCATCGGCAGGATATTCGGCTGCAGCCTGGCGCCTGCCCCTAATGGCGGGCGCTCGCACGCAGGCCGCCACAAGCGCGCTTTTCGTCGCTTCTCGCCTCTTGCGCAAAAGCATGGCATCGGCCGCGCACATCGCCTTAAGGTCGGCAAAGCGCTCGGGAGAGCCCACGCCTAGCGTCGGGTGGGGTGAAATCCTCAGGTGGCGACGAAGAAAACGGGGGATTTTTTGCCAAGAAGTCACCCCACCCCGGCCTTTCGGGCCGACCCTCCCCATCAAGGGGAGGGTAGTCGCGCTTGGCGTTAACCGGAAACGATCGCCCTGTTTGAGTACTCAGCATCTTCGAAACTTGGGATCACTCATGCATCTTATTTGCAGCTTTGCCCAATATGGCAGATCTATTCGGTTAAGATTGCTTGCAATTTCTGGCCCTACTGGTATTAGTAAACACTAACGGAAACCTTTGGAAAGTTATAAGCATAACCAACCCGACGCACCTTTATTGCAGCGTCAAGACGGAATCTCTTCATCAAACTATCTCATGGAACAAATATGTGGCCGTTCCGTCGTAAGACTATGCTCGATCCGGAGATGATGACCTGGATGTTCGGTCAGGCGGAATGGCTGCTTACCGCTCACGCCCATCGCAGAGCTTTCGCCACGGCGCAGCTCCTGCCGCTGTCCGAACGGCTCTTTCCGGCCGCTGGCCAAGCGGGACACGCGCTTGCTCGGGACACATTCGCCAGGATTCGCAGATTCGCCGGTGTCGCCGACCACCCCATGACTTTGGCGCCGCTCGGATCGAGCGGACGCTACAGCGATAGCCGGGTTCAGCAGCAGATGACGGCGGCGGGCCTATATCAGGCAGGCGAGCATGGCGTTACCATCCATTACGATACGGCCCTACTAAGCAACCAGGCCGATCTCGTGGCGGTGCTGGCGCATGAGGTCGCCCACGCTGTGCTCGATCTCGGGGCGCGGCGCCCCGCTCCGGGGGATGAAGCCTTCGAGGAAATGCGCACCGATTTCACCGCCGTTTTTCTCGGCTTCGGTTTCTATCTTATGCAGTTTCGCGCGGACACACGCGTGCCTACCCCTGAAATCGCCCATGCCTGGAAGGACTACTACGCTTATTACATGAACCTGCCGGAGCTTTGTTTTGCCACGGCCTTGTTCTGTGCCGTGCGAGGCATCGACAAACGCAAGATCTTGCCGGGAGCGCCCGGCGCAGGTGCCTCGATGCTTAAGCGTTGTTTCCAGGATCTCGAAAGGCAATCCGACTGGATCGAGGCCTTGCATGCCATGGCCGCCGAAGCGGGCGGTCGATCGGCACAAACGGCCTGACCCGGCAAGAACACCCGAGCCGATAGAAAAAGCCCGCCCCTTTTTAGGAGCGGGCCGCATAGTCTTGCCTGTTCCGAACGATCAGACCAGCGTGTTGCAGAAGCGCTGGATGCGACGGCCGGCCTCCTCCAGCGCCTCGGTCGAGGTCGCGTAGGAGATGCGGAAATTCGGGCCGAGGCCGAAGGCCGAGCCATGCACCACCGCCACGCCTTCGGCCTGCAGCAGTTCGGAGACGAAATCCTCGTCCGTCTCGATCACCTTGCCGCTCGGCGCCTTCTTGCCGATCGTGCCCGCGCAGGAGGGATAGACGTAGAAGGCGCCTTCCGGCGTCGGGCACTGGATGCCCTTGGCCTGGTTGAGCATGCCCACGATCAGGTCGCGGCGGCCCTCGAAGATCTTTCGGCGCTCGGGGATGAAGTCCTGTGTGCCGTTGAGCGCTTCCACCGCCGCCCACTGGGCAATGGTGCAGGCGCCTGAGGTCTGCTGGCCCTGGATCATGTCCATCGCCTTGATCAACTTCTCCGGGCCGGCGGCATAGCCGATGCGCCAGCCGGTCATCGAATAGGCCTTGGAGACACCGTTGATGGTGAGCGTGCGGTCATAAAGCCTGGGCTCGACCTGGGCCGGCGAGTAATAGACGAAATCGCCATAGACGAGATGTTCGTACATGTCGTCGGTCATTACCCAGACATGGGGATGACGCAGCAGCACGTCGGTGAGTGCCTTCAGTTCGTCGTGGCTATAGGCGGCCCCGGACGGATTGGAGGGCGAGTTGAAGATGAACCACTTGGTCTTCGGCGTGATCGCCTTCTCCAAGGCCTCGGGCGACAGTTTGAAATTGGTGGCCAGCGTCGTCTCGGCGAAGACCGGCGTGCCGCCGCACAGCGCCACCATCTCCGGATAGGACACCCAATAGGGCGTGGGGATGACGACCTCGTCGCCGGCATTGAGCGTCGCCATCAGGCCATTGAACAGGATCTGCTTGCCGCCGGTGCCGACAATGGTCTGCGAGGGCTTGTAGTCGAGCCCGTTCTCGCGCTTGAACTTGGCGGCGATGGCTTCGCGCAGCTGCGGGATGCCGGAGACCGGCGGATACTTCGTCTCGCCGCGCATGATGGCGTCGACCGCGGCCTTCTTGATGTTGTCAGGCGTATCCATGTCGGGCTCGCCCGCGCCAAGGCCGATGATGTCGCGTCCCGCCGCTTTGAGTTCGCGCGCTTTCTGGCTCACCGCGATGGTCGCGGAAGGCTTGATGCGCGAGAGGGCGTCGGCGAGAAAAGCCATGGCTGGAAACTCCTGTAAGCCGTGGGAAATGCGGTTGAAGCGGAACATGGCGGCGGCCCGGATGGGGGGCCCCCTGCCCGCCCCGGAGGGCGCGCCTCTGCTTAGGCGCCGCCCGGTCTGCATTCAAGCGCAAAGATTACGCCCAATGCACAACTTGCCGGAGAGGTCGCGTGAGCTCATTGCTTGGCGATATCGACACAACAATGCCGCGAAACTTCCTCACCGCCGCCTGAGAACGTGCAAAAGCCCGCCGTGATCGGCGGCGATGCTTTGATCGTAGCCGATGCGCTTCACGGTCACGCGAGTTTCCGGTGGCGTGATGCGCAGCCCGAAGTATCTGAGTTGAGTGCCGCGTGCGTTTTTGCACTTCGTCCCGCCGGGCGAAGTTCTAGACGGAAGGACGTTAGAGGTTTTCGAGCGTTTCGAGGAGATCACGATGGCCGTCAATCAGGCAACCGCACGCATGTTCAAGGCCGATACCCGCGCCATGCGCGTTTCGGCGGCTGAAGCGGAACGTCAACTCACCTTGGCGCTCTGGCTTGTCGGACTTCTCGCGACTGCAACAGTAGTAACAGCGACCATTGGGTTCTTCGCCTAGTCCCCCCGCAAGCGAATTGAACGGGTCGCTCAACGCGCCGGATGGTCCCCCCGCCATCCGGCGCATTTTTTTGGTACAGTCGTTCACGCCATTCTTGGCGCTTTCCGCTGCCCCCCTGGCGAGGCTATCTCAGCGCCGATCATTCTGAGACGAAGTCAGCCATGTCCCGAACCATTTTGCCCCGAACCATTTTCCTGGCCGGCGCAGCCGGTGCCATTGGAGCCCCCCTCACCCGCCTCCTCCTTCGCGCCGGCCACCGTGTCGTCGGCACCACGCGCACGCCTGCCAGGGCCGAAGCCCTGCGCAAGCTGGGCGTCGAGCCGGTGGTGGTCGATGTCTTCGAGCGCGACGCGCTGATCGCTGCGGTAACGGCCGCCAGACCTGAAATTGTCATCCACCAGCTCACCGATCTGCCCCCTGCCCTCGATCCGGCCCGCATGCCCGACTTCGTGCCGCGCAATGCTCGTATCCGGCGGGAAGGAACCGCCAACCTAGTCGCGGCCGCTCTCGCCGCCGGAGCCCGCCGGATCATTGCCCAGAGCATTGCCTGGGTCTACGCGCCGGGGCCGCTGCCGCACGCCGAAACTGATCCCCTCGACCACGGCGCCGAGGGCCCCGGTGCCGTCAGCGTGCAGGGGGTGATCGCGCTGGAAGACGCCGTGCTCCAGGCTCCCATCGAAGGCGTGATCCTGCGTTACGGCTATCTCTATGGTCCCGCCACCGGCAGCGACGCTCCCCGTCGGCCGATGTCCGTGCATGTCGATGCCGCGGCACAGGCAGCGCTGCTCGCGATCGATCACGGCCGGCCAGGCGCCTACAATGTCGCGGAGGCAAGCGCCGAGCTCTCCACCACCAGAGCTTTGGACGAGCTCGGCTGGCGGGCCGATTTCCGTCTCGTGGCCTGAGCAGAGCATGGTTTGCCGGGTGGCACAGGCTTTGGCGACCGTGGCAGCGCATGTCACTTTTCCCTTGCCACGGCCTGCAATCGGCGCGACGGTTCCTGTCAGCCGCCCAAAAGAGCGGCGGCCAGAACAGGAGGGACGCGACAATGACGCAGAACACTCCAAACGGCAGACGATCCAGCGGGCCGCGCTGCATCGCCCTGGTCGGCCCGTTCCAAAGCGGCAAGACGACCCTTCTGGAAGCCATCCTCGCACGCATGGGCGCCCTGCAGCGCCAGGGCACCGTGGCGGCCGGCTCCACCATCGGTGACGCCAGCGCCGAGGCGCGTGCCCACGCCATGAGCGTGGAGGCCAATATCGCCTCCGTGGATTTCATGGGCGAGACCTATACTTTCATCGATTGCCCCGGCTCGATCGAATTCCTGGCCGAGATGCGCCCCGTGCTGCCGGCGGTCGACGCCGCCGTGGTGGTTTGCGAGGCCGACGAGAAGAAGGTTCCGGCCCTCCAGCTGATCCTGCGTGAACTCGAAGACCAGAAGATTCCGCGCTTTCTCTTCCTCAACAAGATCGACAATGCGCACCAGAGCGTGCGCGAAGCCCTGCCGCTGCTGCAGCCGGCCTCCCGGCTGCCGCTGCTGCTGCGCCAGATCCCGATCTGGAAGAACGGCGTTGCCGTCGGCTATGTCGACCTCGCGCTCGAGCGCGCCTTCATCTACCAGGAGCATGCCGCCTCGCAGGTGGTCGAGATTCCGCCCGACGAGCGCGACGAAAGCAAGGATGCGCGCTATTCGATGCTGGAACGCCTGTCGGATCACGACGACGCGCTGATGGAACAGCTCCTCGAGGAGGTCGAGCCGCCCCGCGACCGGGTGTTCGACGACCTCGCCCATGAGCTGCGCGACGGCCTGGCCGTGCCGGTGCTGATGGGCTCGGCGGCCAACGGCAACGGCATGCTGCGCCTGATGAAGGCTTTGCGCCACGAGGCGCCCTGCATCAAGGAAACCGCCAGCCGCCTGGGCGTGACGCCCGGCTCGGAGCCTGTCGGTTATGTGATGAAGACCTTCCATACCGCCCATGCCGGCAAGCTTTCGCTCACCCGCGTGCTGAGCGGCGCCTTCCAGGAAGGCATGACGGTGACGACGTCCTCCGGCGAGACCGGCCGCATCGCCGGCTGTGCCCGCCTGCTGGGCCAGACCACCCAGAAGACGACGCAGGCCCAGGCCGGCGATACCGTCGCGTTCGGCAAGGTCGATGCCGCCCACACCGGCGACATGCTCGCCGTCGGCAAGGCCGTGCCCCGGCCGGCCGAGATCGAGGCGCCCCAGCCGGTGATGTCGCTGGCCGTCCGGGCCCGCGACCGCAAGGACGACGTCAAGCTCTCGGCCGCCCTGCAGCGCCTGACCGATGAGGATCGGGCGCTCGCCATGGAACAGAATGCCGAACTCGGCGATACCATCCTGCGGGGCCAGGGGGAGATGCATCTGCGCGTGGCGGTGGAGAAGCTCGCCTCGAAATTCGGCGTCGCCGTCGATTCCAGCCAGCCGCAGATCGGCTATCGCGAGACCATCCGCAAGCCGGTGACGGGCGTGCGCGGGCGCCACAAGAAGCAGTCCGGCGGGCATGGCCAGTTCGGCGACGTGGTGATCGACGTCGCCCCCCTGCCGCGCGGCGAGGGCTTCGCCTTCATCGACAAGATCACCGGCGGCGTGGTGCCGCGCAACTACATTCCCTCCGTCGAGGAGGGCGTGAAGCAATATCTCAAGCGGGGCCCGCTCGGCTTCCCGGTGGTGGATGTCGGCGTGTCGCTGACGGACGGCTCCTACCACACGGTGGATTCCTCCGACATGGCCTTCCAGACCGCGGCGCGCATCGGGATGAGCGAGGCCATGCCGCAATGCAGTCCCGTGCTGCTGGAGCCGGTGCTGGCGGTCGAGATCTCGGTGCCCTCGGATGCCACGGCCAAGGCCAACGCCATCGTCTCCTCCCGGCGTGGCCAGATCCTCGGCTTCGACGCCCGCGAGGGCTGGGAAGGCTGGGATGTGGTGCAGGCCTTGATCCCGGAGGCGGAGATCACCGATTTGATCATCGAGCTGCGCTCGGCAACGGCGGGCGTCGGCACCTTCCGGTCTCGGTTCGACCATCTGGCCGAACTGTCCGGGCGGCAGGCCGACACCATCGTGGCGTCGAGGCAGGCGGCACAGTAGGGTCCCGGGGGAAATTTGCCCACCGCCTCCAATGGCGCTAAAGAGCGGCGATGCCGACCATCGAAATTGCCGCCTTCTATCATTTTGCCCCGCTGCCCGGCTTCGCGGAGCTCCGCGAGCCGCTGGCCAAGCTCGCCTGTTCGCTCGGCATCAAGGGCATCATCCTGCTGGCGCATGAGGGCATCAACGGCACGGTGGCCGGCACGCCAGAGGCGATGGCGGTCTTCCATCCACGCCTGCGCGCGATCACCGGCCTCGATGCCATCGAGCACAAGACCTCCTTTGCCGAGGAGATGCCCTTCCTGCGCATGAAGGTCCGGCTGAAGGAAGAGATCGTCACCATCGGCGACAAGAGCGTCGACCCGCTGGAACGGGTCGGCACCTATGTCGAGCCCAGGGACTGGAACGCCCTGATTTCCGATCCGGACGTGCTGGTCATCGACACGCGCAACGATTTCGAGGTGCGCATCGGCAGCTTCAAGGGCGCGCTCGATCCGAAGACCGAGAGCTTCGGCGACTTCCCCGCTTATGTCAGGGACAATCTCGATCCCGCCAGGCACAAAAAGGTGGCGATGTTCTGCACCGGGGGCATACGCTGCGAGAAGGCGACCAGCCTGATGCTGCGCGAGGGCTTCGAGGAGGTCTATCACCTCAAGGGCGGGGTACTGCGCTATCTGGAGGAGATCCCGCCGGCCGAGAGCCTGTGGGAGGGCGCCTGCTTCGTCTTCGACAAGCGCGTCGCCGTCGGCCATGGCCTGAAAGTCGAGGATTTCACGCTCTGCCACGGCTGCCTGTCGCCCCTTTCGGCAACGGACCGGCAATCGCCGGACTATGAGGAGGGCGTGAGCTGCCCCTATTGCGCCGCCACCCTCACCGAGACGCAGAAAGCCTCCTCGCGCGAGCGCCATCGCCAGGAGACGCTCGCCCGCCGGCGCGGCCATGCCCATCTCGGCCCGCGCCTTGCCACGGCGGTCGAAGAAAGCTGAAAAGCACCGTCGTGCCAATGAGATGACGGTGCCTCATGCGCCGGTTCGGGATGGCAGTCACCCCACCCCGATGCTTCGCATCGCCCCTCTCCCTCCAGGGGAGGGTAAAGAGAAAACTCTGTGTGCAATTGCGAGAAGACCATGTCTGACAAAGCCCTCGTCCTGTTCTCGGCCGGTCAGGATTCCACCACCTGCCTCGCCTGGGCGCTCGAGCGTTTCGACAGCGTGGAGACGGTGGGCTTCGACTATGGCCAGCGCCATGGCGTGGAGCTGGCCATGCGTCCGGTGGTTCTAGCCGCCCTGCGCGAAGCCTTTCCGGCCTGGGCGGGGCGCCTGGGGGAGGACCATCTCGTCGACCTCGGCATACTTGGCCGCATCAGCGAAACCTCCCTGACCCGCGACGTCGAGATCACCATGCAGGAGAATGGCCTGCCCAACAGCTTCGTGCCCGGGCGCAACCTGCTCTTCCTGACCTTCGCCGCCACCCTCGCCTATCGGCGCGGCGCCCGCCATCTCGTCACCGGCGTGTGCGAGACCGATTTCTCCGGCTATCCCGATTGCCGCGACGACACCATGAAGGCCATGCAGCTGGCGCTCAATCTCGGCATGGAGAGCCGTTTCGTCATCCACACGCCGCTGATGTGGATCGACAAGGCGCAGACCTGGGCGCTGGCACGGGAGCTCGGCGGCGAGCTTCTGGTGGATCTCGTCCGCGAACACACCCACACCTGCTACAATGGCGATCGCAGCCACCGGCACGACTGGGGTTATGGCTGCGGCACCTGCCCCGCCTGCGAGCTGAGGTCCAGCGGCTACCGGCGCTTCGTGGCCGAGAGCGCTTCTTGATGCGAGCATCCGGGCGGCCGCAGGCGCAAGGATAAGGGTTGGGCAAGATGATTGACCCGCGCGTCATTGCGAGCGCAGCGAAGCAATCCATGAGCCACGGACACCGCGTTTTCCATCTCTGGATTGCTTCGCTGCGCTCGCAATGACGGTGCTTGATCGGTCAAGCAATCAATATCGTTGGTATGACGCCGCGTTCTCGACCTCATCGTATCGCCTGCGGCCAGCCGCCCGCCCTCATTTGCTGCCGGGCGGGACCTGGAAATAGCTGCCGTCGGCGGAGCCGTTCATGCCGCAATAGCCCACCCTGCGCTCGGTCGCACCGGCCGGAAACACCGTCTCGGCCTTGAGGCTGGCGCCCTCGCGGGTCAGCTTGAGGGTCGACGTTTCGTCCTCCTGCCTGACCTCGAGCACGCCGCCGGCCTCCCGCCCGCTGCCGGAGACCTCGCAAACCCAGCGTCCCATCACCGGCTCGACGACAGTGCCCGAAACGCTCAGGCTGCCGTCCGCCTTGGCCTCGATCTCGAGTCCGCCGGCGACGTTGCGCCAATTGCCGGCAAAGCCGCCCGCGGGCTTGACGCGGACGCCCTCGAGAAAGCCCGAGCGTTCCGCCAGGCGCTCCTTCAGGGTGCGAAAGGCGCCGTCCCCCTCCTTGCCGGCGCCCGCCTCGTCGCGGGCACCGACGAACCAGCGCTGATCGGCGGCAAGCGCCGCGGCGGCCCGGGGGTCGAGGGCCTTGCGCAAGCGATCATAGGCCGCGGCGATCGCCGCGTCGGCCTTCGACAAAACGGGACTGGCGCAGATCGCCTTCTCCACCTCGCTCGCGGCTTTGCGGCAGTCGAAGGAGGGCTTGCCGGCCGCCAAAGCGATGGCGGGCAGGAGGCAGGCAACGGCAAGGCCGGCCAGGTTGCGTGCGATCATGGCTGCTTCCCGGTCTCGATGAGGGAGAACAGATCCTTCTCGATATCGCCGTCCTCGCTGCGCGGCTTGACGCCGCCGACCGGGCGGTAATGGCCATTGTCATAGACCAGCTTGAACCCTGCCGGCTTGCCGGGCCGCTTATCGGCGCGACACTCGCCGGCAACCGTCTTCCAGGTTTCGCGGGTGAGGCTCTGCTCCACCGCGAGGTCGCGATAGCCCGCCCCGGCCTTCGGACCGAGCTTGACGGTGCGCGTCAGCGTGGTGGATTCGCCCTCGCACTCGCCGTTGTTCTCGCCATTGCTCCGCTCGACGATCAGCCCGTCCAGCACGCGCTCGATGCGCCCCTTGTCGAAGACATACATCCACAACGCCTGCTCGCCATAGGGATTGAGGCGCGAACTGCCGGATTGCGAGGTGCGCAGGCCGAAGGCGCGCAGCCCGTCGCCGACGTCGTAGCGGGCGGTATCGAGGCTCATCGAGCCGAACCGGATGGCGTCCGAGAACGCCATGCCCTTCTCCAGCCGCCGCGCGACGGGCTTGCCGGTGGCGACATCGGCGATGATGATCTCGACATCGCCCTTGTTCTCGCCCTCGGTCGGCGGCTCGGCCTCGATCAGCGGCACCGCCGCCAGCATCAGCTCGGGGCGGTAGGGCCAGGCCTTGCAGACCACATCGTCGGGATTGATCGCGCGATCATAGGCACCGCCCTTGACCAGCAGGCCGTTGTCGCTTTGCTGCGCGTCGGGATAGGCCTGCTTCAGCAGGGCGTCGGTGATGTCGCAATCGGCCAGGGCCTTGCCCGGCAGCATCAGGGCCAGGACAGCGGCGCCGAGGGCAAGCTGAAGCTTCATGTCGCGGTGATTCCATTCCAGGGACGCTCCGATATCTAGCACGAGCCGGAGCCGGGACAATCTCCTGCACCGTTTGGTCCGCGGCCACAGTTTCGACGGATACAGGGGACTCGCCGCCGGCGATTGCCTGGCCGTCGCGGCCCCGATAGGTTCGGCCCATGCCTCTCGACACCGATAGCCTGCGGGCCTTGCTGAGCCGCCGTTTCGACACCCTCTATGCCACCGACGACCGGGGACGCCTGCTGCATAGCAATGAGTGGGATTCCCGTCCGGCGCCCCGCTTCCATCTCATGCGCACGCCGGCCGGGCCGCTGTTTCGCTGCCGCGCCGACATGCCGGATGCCCTGGTCGCCCGCCTCGGCGAGCTCTGCCGCGACGAGATGCTAGGCGAGGTGCCGCAGCAACCGCCGGCCCGGCAGCAGGCCTATCTCGACCTGCTCGGCCACCAGGCACCGGTGACGCAGATCTGGTCCGGACCGGTCTACCGGGCAGATGCCGCCCTGCCGCCGCCGCGATCGCTCGTCGCCATCCATGAGGGCAACGCCGAATTGCTGCGGCCGCTCTTTCCCGACTGGCTGCCGGACGTGCCGCACCGGCGGCCCTTCCTGGCTGTCGTCGAGGGCGATCGCGCCGTGGCGCTCTGCGCCAGCGTGCGCATCTCCGACGCGGTGCATTGCGTCGGGGTCGAGACCCATGCCGACTACCGCCGCCTGGGCCATGCCGCCGCGGTCGTCGCCGGATGGGCACAGGCCGTGCGGGTGCTCGGGGCCGTGCCCTTCTACAGCACGTCCTGGGACAACCAGGCCTCGCGCGCCGTCGCCGCCCGCCTCGGCCTGCCCCTGGTCGCCACGGACTTCCATGTCAGCTGAGGTGGCGGGAAGCCCGGCTATTGCCGGCGATGGCGGCAGTTGCACCAACGGCATAGATGCTCGCCCGATCAAGCACCGTCATTGCGAGCGTAGCGAAGCAATCCAGTGCCGGGAAACGTGGCCATGGCTCCTGGATTGCTTCGCCATGCCAATCCTGCGGATTGGCAGAGCTCGCAATGACGCACGGGTCAAACATCGCGGCCGTTGGTATTACTGCCCCTCGCCCAGGGCCGAAGCCCAGTCCTTTCTGACCTGGCCGATGCGCGCCGCATAGGCGCGCTCGATGCAGGCAGCGTCGATGCAGATGTCGCGCACCGTCTCGCGCCAGCGGGTCTGGTCCTTGCCGAAGGGGTCGCTGGCTGCGCCGGTCTCGCCGTCGACGCCGCGCGTCTCGCCCTCGATGGCCTGGTAGAGCCGGTTCATCTCGTCATCGAGGCGGGAGAGTTTCGGATGGGCGCAGATCAGCTTCTCGACGATCGTATGCGCCTTGCGGCAGTCGAAGCCGGCGGCCTGGGCCGGGCCTTGCCAGGCGAGGACAGCGAGGGCCGTGGCGACAATCATGACAAGACTTGCAGGACGGATCATCCGGAACTCCCAAGGCGACGAACACCCCTCGCTAGCACAATGGCAGCCGCCTCGTCGTGCCGCGGGAAACTCAGCCACCCTGCTGACAGGACGTTGTCAGCAAGTTTCCGACGACAGCCCTTCCCCCGGCGCGTGACTCACCCCATTATCTCAGCATGTCCGATACGCCCAAATCCCCCTCCCCGAGCAAGACGCCTGCTCCGAAGAAACTCCGCACGCCCAAATCCAAGGCGGCGCGACCCGCCCTGCCCTCGCTCGACGAGCATTTGAAGGCGCTGCTCAATCCCGGCCTGCTCAAGGAGGCCAAAAGCAGCTTGCGCGACGACGAGAAGCCGGGCTTCGGCGAAGGCCCGCAGGCCGGCTTCGACACCGGCGCCGTCACCGGCCTCGACCCCGAGCTTGCCGCCAAATTGGGCGTGCCCTCCGCCGGTGGGGGCGCCGAGATGGAAGGCCGCGCGGTCAAGCGCAAGACGGCCGACAAGAAGGCGCGCGCCAAGGAGGGCGGCGAGCTCGATCCGGACGGGCTCGACAGGCTCGGCGGTTCGGCCGGCACCATCAAGGCGCTCTCCGAACTGCTGGAGGGCGGCGACCCGCGCATGGTCGGCAAGCCGGTGTGGACGCCGCACCGCCCCTCGCGGCCCGACAAGAGCGAGGGCGGCATCCGCCTGGAACTCGTCTCGGAATACCAGCCGGCCGGCGACCAGCCCACCGCCATCGCCGAGCTGGTCGAGGGCCTGCAGAGCCATGAGCGCGATCAGGTGCTGCTCGGCGTCACCGGCTCGGGCAAGACCTTCACCATGGCGCAGGTGATCGCCCGCACCCAGCGCCCCGCCCTGATCCTGGCGCCGAACAAGACGCTGGCGGCCCAGCTCTATGGCGAGTTCAAGTCGTTCTTCCCCAACAACGCGGTGGAATACTTCGTCTCCTATTACGACTACTACCAGCCCGAGGCCTATGTGCCGCGCACGGACACCTATATCGAGAAAGAGTCCTCCATCAACGAGCAGATCGACCGCATGCGCCACTCGGCCACGCGCGCGCTGCTGGAGCGCGACGACGTCATCATCGTCGCCTCGGTCTCCTGCATCTACGGTATCGGCTCGGTGGAAACCTACACCGCCATGACATTCTCGATGAGCGTGGGCGAGCGCGTCGAGCAGAAGCAGCTGATCGCCGACCTCGTCGCCCTGCAATATAAGCGCATCAATGCCGATTTCGCCCGCGGCACCTTCCGGGTGCGCGGCGACACCATCGAGCTGTTCCCGGCCCACTATGAGGACCGCGCCTGGCGCATCAACCTGTTCGGCGACGAGATCGAGAGCATCGCCGAGTTCGATCCGCTCACCGGCCAGAAGATCCAGGACCTGCAATTCGTCAAGGTCTACGCCAATTCGCACTATGTCACGCCGCGCCCCACGCTGAACCAGGCGATCAAGGGCATCAAGGACGAGCTCAAGACCCGGCTGCAGCAGCTCTACACCGGCGGCCGCCTGCTGGAGGCCCAGCGCCTCGACCAGCGCACCACCTTCGACCTGGAGATGATGGAGGCCACCGGCTCCTGCGCCGGCATCGAAAACTATTCGCGCTGGCTGACGGGACGCCAGCCCGGCGAGCCGCCGCCGACGCTGTTCGAATATCTGCCCGACAATGCCATCGTCTTCACCGACGAGAGCCATGTCACCGTGCCGCAGATCGGCGCCATGTATAAAGGCGACTTCCGGCGCAAGGCGACCCTGGCCGAATATGGCTTCCGCCTGCCCTCCTGCCTCGACAACCGCCCATTGCGCTTCGAGGAATGGGACGCCATGCGCCCGCAGACCGTGCATGTCTCGGCCACCCCCGGCAAATGGGAGCTGGAGCATACCGGCGGCGTCTTCGCCGAGCAGGTCATCCGCCCCACTGGACTGATCGATCCAGTATGCGAGATCCGCCCGGCCCGCACCCAGGTCGACGACCTCCTCGGCGAGGTGCAGGAAGTCGCGCGCAAGGGCTATCGTAGCCTCGTCACCGTGCTGACCAAGCGCATGGCCGAGGACCTCACCGAATATATGCACGACCACGGCGTGCGCGTGCGCTACATGCATTCGGACATCGACACCATCGAGCGCATCGAGATCATCCGCGACCTGCGCCTCGGCGCCTTCGACGTGCTGGTCGGCATCAACCTCTTGCGCGAGGGCCTCGACATTCCCGAATGCGCCCTGGTCGCCATCCTCGACGCCGACAAGGAAGGTTTCCTGAGGTCGGAAACCTCGCTGGTGCAGACCATCGGCCGCGCCGCCCGCAATGTCGACGGCCGCGTGCTGCTCTATGCCGACAACATGACCGGCTCGCTGGAGCGCGCCATCGCCGAGACCAACCGCCGCCGCGAGAAGCAGATGGCCTGGAACCAGGCCAACGGCATCACGCCGGAGAGCGTCAAGCGCTCGATCGCCGACATCACCAATTCGGTCTATGAGCGCGACCGCGTCACCGTCGACAAGGGCCTGGCCGACAATGTCGCCACCGTCGGCCATAATTTCGAGGCCGTCACCGCCGACCTCGAAAAGCGCATGCGCGACGCCGCCGCCGACCTCCGCTTCGAGGAAGCCGCCAGGCTGCGCGACGAACTCAAGCGCCTGCGCGAGACCGAAATGGCCGTGGCCGACGACGGCTCGGCCCGCCAGGTCAACGTGCGCGAGAAGGCCGGCGCCTATAAGGGCCCGAAAGCCTATGGCGACGCGGCGAACCTGCCGAAGACGCGGGCGGCCAAGCCGGGGCTGGACAGCATGGGCCCGGGCACGGATCGCGAGGTGCCGCTGGGGGCGGAGGCGCGGAAGAAGGGTGGTGGCAAGCCTGGGCGGGGGTGGAAGAGGTGAGCAATTTTGTCGAAACCAGACACCGGCTATGAGCAATGAGCAATGACCGACGACTTCGAGCAAAAGTATGAAGAACGCAAACGGCAAAGGCTGCGCAACGCGAAACAAGCTGACCTGGAACGGAAGAATCCGAAATATGCCTGGATGATTGAGCAAACCCACTACAGGATGCGCGTAGACTCTCCCCTTGAGTCAGGAGCTCGCAAAGGCACTATCGTTTATAGATGTGCCCATTTTGACTATGGATGTACGCGAGCAGACGAGCGCAGCACTGGAAAACCTCACATGAATGTGAGCGCCAATTCAAACGGAGATTATCCATGCTTTGTAGTCGCTTATGACGACTTGGAGCCGGCTGACTGATGGATGCGGTAGGCCTCAATTAGTAAACTGTCCCGGTAATTCCAAGCTGCAAACCCGACCAAGGATCATAGCCGACACGCGCCACTGTACCCTCCTGCTGTCTTAAAATTAGTACGAATACACAGACTTAATGCACTACTGCCACGTGCCCAAGATAATCCCTAAAAGAAAAGTGTCGATAGACGTATCAGGACCTTGAAGGGTTTTAGGCCAGTCCCCATAATATTGCCCGTCCATGGTTGCCATGGTGTCAGACGTGAAGCTGGACCTGTCCATGCGGATCGCGCGCCACGGGGACCTCGCCAAGGTGGCATTTGCTGCCGAGGTGTCTGTCGTCGCGGCTCAGCCGTGCGCAGTGGATGGGCCGAGCCTGACCGTTGCTCTGGAAGCTGTGAACACACCGTCATACGACGGCCATACGGCAGCAGACAAGCATCTGAAACGGCGGTGGAGCCGAGGGCGGAAAGCGCTTGACTTTGCCAAAAACCCGATAGGGTAGAAAGTGCAAAGATGCGTGGAACTGCACCTAAAAACCGGCTCTCCCGAGCTGGCTTTCCGGCTTGTGCCTAGCCGCATTAGCCGCAGCGTCCATGGTTGCCATGGCGTCAGACGTGAAGCTGGACCTGTCCATGCGGATCGCGCGCCACGGGGACCTCGCCAAGGTGGCATTTGCTGCCGAGGTGTCTGTCGTCGCGGCTCAGCCGTGCGCAGTGGATGGGTGACCTTCAACGGTCGGGTTTGTGTTTAAACGTAGGGCTCGAGCGTAGAATCCATGGGGTCACTTTTTGACAAAGTCAGAAGCGAGCAGAATCTTTTTTCAGCTTGGCGGCATGTCAAGCGTAGCGCCCTTAATTCCGATAATCTGGAAATTCGGGGTTTTGCGGCAGAATTTGAATATCAACATCAAAAACATCTACGGCGCTTTGCATGCCAACTTCGCGAAGACCGTTTCCAATTCGATGCGGCCAAGGGCGTTCTTAAAGACAAGAAGAAACGCGTTGCAGATGGGAAGGATCCCCGACCTATTGCGATCGCGACTCTAAAGAATCGTGTAGTCCAACGCGCGATCCTGCAAGTTCTTCAACCACGGCTTACGCGTGACATTCGGAACACCGAAACGCGATATGAGACTGCGGTTGATCCTAAATTAGGAAAAATAAATGAGATTAACAGATCTAAATTTGGTGTAGGAGGATTGCTATTCCCCTATGGTGGGGTTCGACCTGCAATAACTCGCATTACATCTTCCATAAATGCAGGATCTAGGTATTTTTTTCAATCCGACATTAGGGCGTTCTTTACTAAAATTCCGACTAAAAATGTAGTCGAATTTGTTCGCCGCGAGACTGGTGACGATCAGCTATCTGATCTCTTTGCTGAAGGCCTTAAGATAGAGCTATCGAACAAAGATGAGCTTGAGACTTACGCAAAGCTATTCCCTTCTGGCGGCATTGGTGTAGCTCAAGGATCCTCGCTGTCCGCTTTCGCAGGCAACGTCTTGCTCTTCGAGCTTGATCACGAGCTCAACAGTGAAACCGTTACGTCTGTTCGTTACATCGATGATATTCTTATGGTTTCTTCGTCGGTTGACGAATTGGACAAAGCAATTTCTCATGCTAAGCGGCGCCTGGACGAATTCGGTTTCTCGCTCTACGAGCCGGTTTCCGGTTCTGATAAGGCGGCTCGCGGGGAATGCAGTAACTCTTTCAATTTTCTAGGGTGCACCATTCAGCCGAATAGATGCGTGCCTAGCGCCCGCTCACTTGATAATTTAAGGACAAGTGTAGCATCCACGTTGTCGGCATCAAAACATGCAATTAACGAAACTATTCACTCCAAAAAAGAATTTAATCGCAAAATGGCTCAAAGCGCCGTACTTCAAACATTAGGCAAGAAAATCTTTGGATGGCAAAAATCATTTTCTTTTTGCACAGACACATTGCCTTTCAAACAATTAGATGAATATATTATCGCCCAGATATCTGATTATGAGAATTTTTTGCTTCGCAAATTAGCAAAAATCGATTCTAGAACAAAGATGATGATATTAGGAATTCCATCTGCAGAAGAGTTACACCGACTTACTTAATAACTATTTTTTCGAATACAATTTGCTCACTGTTTGCCTATATTATGCGCCGAAATCCACATCCAGTAAACTGCCGCCACACTGGTCATTCACCTGTCACGGCGTCTCCAGCGGATGCATGTGCTCGATACGCAGCCCGGCGAGATCCGAAGCCTGGGAGAATTCGTCGAGATCGACGCTGAGCGTCCCCGGCTGCCTGAGGCGATAGAGACCGAGCTTGACATATTGCGTCCCGGGATCGGCCTTGGGATCGATGGGCGGCCGGGTGCCGAAATCGCCGCTGACCCGCACGATCTTCCGGCCGTCGGCCCAGACTTCGAGCAGGGCGCCGACAGGCCTGCCGAACGAGTCGTAATGCGAACCCCTGATATGATAGACCATGTCGACCCAGGCATCCCTCGGCGTCGGCAGCGCCCGGTTCGACACCGGCTCGATGCGGACCAGGTGACAGCCGAGATAATTCTCCGGGGCGGACAGGAAGGCGAGCCCTTGCAGGTAATCGGCGGCACGGTTCTCCCCGCTGCGTCGGTCCTCCAGCTCCTTGCCCGGCAACGGCGCCGGCAAGGGTGCGTTGGCCGGCATCACGCCGGTCAGGACCTCCGCCTGCCGCTGCTGCCCGATTCTGCCCCGTATCAGCGCGACGGCCTGTTCGCGCACCCGATCGTCGGAGGCGTCGAGGGAGGCGAGAAATTCCTGGGCCTGGAGCACCTCGGCCACATTGCTGCGGTCCGTCGCGACGAGGCACCGCCCATTGGCCGTTTCCACGGTGATATGGAAAATGCCGTCATCGTAGCGCTGCGCCACGAACGGGCTGTCATTGCCCGGCCCCTTCCATTGGCCGATGACCGTGCGGTGGCTGCCTGAGACAGCGACCTGCCCCCGGATACGGAGGCTGAAGGCATACCAGCTGTCGGAGCCGTAAGGGAGCGCCTGCTTCTTCGCGACCTGCAATTCGGCCCGCTGGCAGCCGCCCGCAGGCGCTTCCTCAAGCGGGCAATCATTGCCGCCGTCGGCGTCCGTCGTGACGATCGAGACGGCGCCCGCGGTTCCGCCGCTGCCGGGGAAGAGAGGCTGCACCTGCTTCGACGGATAACCCCCGACGAACTTGCCGAAGCTCCACGAGGTCGGATCGGCGCTGCCGCTGTCGAAACCGTCATGGAGATCGCCGGCCCGGCAGCCTCCGGCCAGACTCGACGAAATCAGCAAGCCGGCAATCAACCACCGCATGCGGTGCCTCCCAATTCCGCGAACATCAGGCAAAGCCAAGGCGGAGTCAAAACAAGGGACCGGAATTACAATGGCGGTTTACTGATTTTTCTGCCTCATACACTCTATCGTCCGTGCTGGTCATGTTGAAATTGGTCGTTACGACGACAGTACGCTCAATTCCGGTGCTGTCGGCGTGGACGGCCTCGCACGGCATATTGCCGGGCCCATGATACCCATGCCATGCTACCCGGGCCGCGACAGACACCAGCCCGGCGCCGGGCCAGGAGATCGGAATGCCCACGCACAAAACCTACGCATTCGTCGCCGCGGCGATGCTGCTTGCCGGCGGAACCCAGGCTGCAAGGGCGGCCGAGGCCGTGCCGGCCGCGCTGCAGCCGCCGGCCGGCTACACGCTTGTTTTCACCGCCAAGGCCAGGGGCCTGCAGGTCTATACCAGCACGGCGGAAGCCGGCGCGGCGCCCAAATGGGTGCTCGAGGCCCCCGTGGCGGAGCTGGCGGCGAAACAAGGCGCCGTGCATCATTATGCCGGCCCCTCCTGGGAGGCCGCCGACGGCAGCAAGGTCGTGCGCGACAAGGATACGGCCGTGGTGACGGTGCCGGCAAAAAAAGCCAGCGCCGACATCCCCTGGCTGCTCGTCAAGGTCACGGCCGATCCGGCGGCCGGCGCGCTGAGCAAGGTCGGCTATGTGCAGCGCATCGCCACCCATGGCGGCGTCGCCCCGGCCACACCGCCCGTGCGCACCGGCACGAAAGTCGGCGTGCCCTACACCGCGACCTATGCGTTCTTCGCCAAGGCCGACTGAGCCTGCGACAGCGCACTCTGATCGATACGGGCAACTGCGCCCGTCATCCCCTCCCCACGGCCTTCGGCCGTGCCGGGGATGACGGGTCAACTCGACGGGTCGATTTCAACCGGGCGTGACGAGGCGTCAGGAACGCCGCTTCAGCAGGTCGGAGAAGGTCGTCCGCTGCCGTGGCAGCACGAAGGGCACGGCACCGCGCTTGCCCAGGCCGAAGGGATCGCCCGCCACGCGCTCGACGACATGCCCCTCATACAGAGCGATCCCCTCACATTCCCAGTTGCCGCCATAGTTGAGCGTGAGCGGATTGTAGGTATTGGCGCCGTATTGGAAGCAGATGTTGTCCTGGAAACCAGTGGTCGGATCGGCACCGATGAGACGCCAGCGGCCCTGCAGCACGACGGCGTTGCCGGGATACCATAAAGCGGTCCGGCCATCCTTGCTCAGGAACTCGACCTGCGTGCCATGGGCGCTGAACGTCATGTTGGTCGTGCCGCCCTGGAATTTCTTCTTGGTCTCCGCGCTTGGCGGCGTCGTGCTGTTGGCGTTCACGCCGACCAGGGGCGCGCAGCCGGCGATCAAAGCCGACAGCCCGAATACCAACATGAAGTTCCGCAACATCACCAGCCCCGCAGTAAGACGCCGGTGACTACATCATGTTTTACCTGGAATTGAAACTATAGATGCGTTTCGCTCTCTCCGAGGGGCGAGCCTGAAGAGCCTGGCTCAGAACGGGCAGCAGAACCGCGAAAGTGACAAAAGCGGAGGTTCCCGTGATTTTCGGTCAAGGTCTGAAGACTGCCCTCCACGCGCCTGCGGCCTAAAGGGCGACCAGCGGCCAGAAGCTGATTTTCCTCGACCTCAGAAAGGCCGATTCACCCTGCATCGGGTCCATGTCGGCATAGGTATTGCCCATCCTGTCCTTGTTCCATAGGTCGATATGGCCGCCCCACATCGAGGTTTGTCCCTTGATGCTGAAATAATGGGTGAACAGGATGATGCCCTGGCGGCCTTCGACGAATTTGAAAGCGGCAAGGCCCGGCATCGGTTCGGGCGAGAACGGGGGCTTCGCTTCCCAGACATAGGCCTTTCCCTTGGCCCAGGACCAGGTCGGAAAATCATAGGGGTTCGAAAAATGATGCCGGTGATCGGCGCCGGGAAGCTGGCAGGACGAGCCCCAGCATCCCTTGAAGGACACCCCGCTCAGATGCAGCGCCTCGCAGAGCCGGACGAAACACTGCATGTTGCGCAGCGGGGCCCCGCCGTCGTTGCAGGGATAATGCACGGCCCCATTTGCCGGGTTCATCGGATGGTTGTTCCACATCTCCTGAAAGCTGCCGACGGACCGGCCGGCTGCAGCCGGCAAGACGAGCAGCTTCGGATTCGGCTTCACGCTGATGGGCAGGGACGGCGCGTAGGTGGCGCCCATCTTCCCTGCCCTGGAAACCCAGTAGAAAGCGTCCAGCTCGGTCTCGCCGGCGGACCTGCCGCAAATCTGGAAGAAGAAACGTCCCTGTGCCTCGATCGGAACATTGTCCGCCGCGACCTTCGCCATGTCGTAGACGTCGATATATTTCTTCTTGGTCACATCGCCCAGATGAACGCATTGCTGGCTGAAGGCGATGTCCGCATTTCTCGCAACCACGCCCACTTCGACCATGGGCTGCAGATCGAATTTTTTCAGGCCGACGATCCTTGTCTCACCGACAGCCAGATCGATCCGATGAACCGGCTTGCCGTGAATATCGACGAAATTGTCCATGGAAATTCTCCGCGAGCCCGATCCTCGAACAACCTGTGCGTTGAATTCGCTTCGCCGATACCGTGAATTGCGGCGACCTATTGCGTATTACTGTGACGGAGCCTTCCGTTTCCGGTGGCCGCCGGACTGCCGGGCACGGAACTCGGCCTGAAGCCGGCCCGCATTGCCGCCGGTCCATCTCAGCTTTTGCATCGATTGTCCTGCGTCGCGATGGTCTGCCTGTACTGCGTGATCAAGCGATGGAAGATCTTCGGCGGATCCTCATCCATTGCCCACAAGGACGGATCGGGCTGCGCCAGCGCGATGGTGTGAAAGACGGCGTCCCGCTGGTAATCCAATAGATATTCCAACTTGTCGCTCACGCGCATCGCATTGGGCCCGAAGCCGCAACTTTCATACAGGCTATTGGCGGCGACGATCGCCGTGATGTCCCAAAGATCGTTTCGCTGCAGCAGGGGGACCGCGTTGACCCCTCGCGTGAATAGGCCGTCCAGATATTTGAAGGCTTCCGGAGACAGCAAGGGTTTGGATTTCAAAGCGTAGAGATACAAGGCCGTGAGATCGGTGCGCCGCAGTGGAAGGTCCCATTTGTCCCTCCCCTGCACCTCCTGGACGTCACAGAGGACGCCATCTCCCCATGTGCGGCAATCCGTCCCCGCACTGTAGCCCTTCGATTGCAGCCACCCGAGAATTTGGGGATGCACGACGTTCAGATCCGAAATACTCAGGGCAATGGTTCTTCTCTCGACTTCCGTATCGAAGAGCTGTTTTGCCTGCTTGTCCTGGTCGTCCTTCCAGATTTTGTATCCAGAGAAGCCCGATGACGCCAGAATAATGAAAATAATGCCGTATTTCACCCAGCGAGGCGGCTTGTCCCAGATCGCTCCAGCGAGACCGCCGAGGAGGGTGAAGAGCAATGAGACATATTCCATTCCCGCCTCCACATCTTCATCGCCTGGAACGAGGCCCGGCCGAGGCATTCGGGATGACCACCACCACGGGCCGAATACCCCGTGCATAACGCCCCGCCTGTGGCGCGGACATCCAAGTCACGGACCTGTCATGGCGCCGGCATTGCGGATTGCGGATCCATAGTGAAGACGGATGCCGTGACAGCCCCGTGAAAAGCAGCGCGCATCCATCAAAACAGTCGTTGAAAACATCGCCCGCCGGTGCGTTACTTATCGGCGAACTATCCATGCCTGAAATACCCGGCTTCGTAGCAGAAGACCTCGCTCTGCATCGCATCCGTGCGCGTCTATTGTGATGATCGATTCCGGAAAGCATCGCTTTTCCGACCGTGAACTCCTGAATTCTTTTCGCGTCACGATGCAGTGCGGGGCCAGGGAAGTAAAAACCGCACGACCACCAATATCCGCCTGAGACCTGCTGTCCGATGGGGAGGGGCTGCCATGGCTGATTGCATCGTGATTTCGCAAGCATCGCTTTTTCCGGATCCCGACGATTCCTCCGTGGCGCTCGTCAGCCTTTCGGCGGGGGATCGGGTTTCGCAGCTGCGGGAGTTGTCGAGCTGGGCCAAGGTTTCGTTCACCGACAAGGCCGTCCAGACCTATCTCGGCTGGCTGCACGCCGACATGCTGAAGATCGCGCAGGCGACAGTGTTCAAGCTCTATGACGAGCCGCTGGGCACACCGAGGTCCGTGACGGGCAGCATCATCGAGGAACGCGCCCAGCTGCCGCCCTGGAAGAAGGTGCGGATCCGGCTGGAGGACGGCAGCGCCGCCGAAGGCTGGATCTACACCAGCGACCGGCCGGCCGGCGGCGGCGACACCGGCGGAGAGGATGTCTCAGGGCCGGGTTCCGATGCCGGCGACGAACTCAGCCTGGGGCCGAACGAGATCTATCGCGCGTCCCTCCTGAAGGCCCACGGCATCACCGATATCGACACCGCCGCGCTCGCCGCCCTCATCGATGCCGAGGCGGCGAAACTGCCGGGCGGCCAGTGGAACAGCAACTCCAAGGCCGGCACCAGCAGCGCGGCCGGGCTCACGCAATTCCTCGACAGCACCTGGATCTCGCATGCGATCAACCGGAAGACGCTGCTGAACCAGGTCTGCAAGGCCAGGGGCTTCATCAGCGCCGCCAACGACGTGGTGGCCGCGCGCAAGCAGGCCCTGCTCGACCTGCGCTTCGATCCGGAGCTCGCGATCGTCTCGGCGGCCGAATATGGGTCGTTCAACCTGGGCGCCCTGATCGCCGAAGGGCTGGTCGACGACCAGATCGGCGACGACGAGAAGGCCCGCTTCATCTATATCGCCCACCATGAAGGGCTCGGCGGGGCGCAGGCCTTCCTGAAGCAGACGGCATCCTACACCTTTAGCGACCTGGTCACCCAGATCGGGCGCAGCAAGGCGCAGGCCTATGTCGACGCCGCCGGCGGCGACACCACCCGGGCCTACCGGACCTGGCTGAACGACTATCTCGACAGCCATATCGTGCCCGCCAAGTTCCGCAAAAGCGGCACCGCGGCGGCGGGCGGCGGCACGACCTCGCTGTCGCAATTCGACGGCGCCGCCATCCCGGTGGCCGATCTGGGCGGCAAGACCAGCCTGGTCAAGGCGATCCAATGGCGGCTCTCGGAGTTGGGCTTTCTTGATCCGCCCGCCGACGGCAAATTCGGCCCGGTCTCGCTCTGGGCGCTGAGCGAATTCTGCGACCTGAACGGCATCTCACTCGCCGGCGGCTTCAGCGGCGCCATCGCCCGCCGGCTGCTCGAGCCGACGGCGTTCCTGCCGGAGATCGCCGCGACCGGAACCTGGTTCGACAAGGTCATCGCCTATATGAAGGCGCAGAAATACTTCATCTGCCGCCATCCCGACTGCCGGAACATCGCCTATCTCGAAGGGGTGGACGCGGACGGCACGCTGAATGACGACCGGCACAACGTCTTCAACGACCTTCGGATCGTCTTCGCCATCGACAGGAACGGACGCCCGGATTTCAAGGACTCGCTCTGGGAGGGCACCACCGAGCCGGGCGATTTCTGGACCATCCATCCGATGAACCCTGGAGGCGCGGCCAGGATCGCCTTCAACCAGTACAAGGCCTGGGTGGTCGGCACCCACCATGCCGGCTCGCCGTCCGCCCATGAGGCCCTCGTCCAGGCCGAGCCTGTCGGCGTCTTCCGGGACCTCAACAAGGACTTCAAGCGCACCGGCGACCGCCTGGACACCGGCCTGTTCGCCATCAACCAGCATTGGGGCTACGACGCGCCCCAGGGCGACCTCGGACGCACCAGCGCCGGCTGCCTCGTCGGCCGCGCCAAGAACGGCCACCGCCAGTTCATGGCGCTGATCAAGGCCGATCCGCGCTACGGCGTGAACCGCGGCTACAAATTCATGTCCGCCATCATGCCGGGCGACAAGGTGCTGGCCTGAGGGGATGGGGAATTGGTGACCTTCGGCTCATGCGTTCTCGCCAGCGCCGCTCCTCACCATGGTTTCCACCAGGGCTTCTTCGCCGCGGGGGGCTTGATGATGCCCTCGACCTTGGCGATCCGCCGCTGTGCATCGAAGGCGAGTGTGACTTCCGCGCCATCGGCTTCCCGCGTGGCCGAGAGCTGTGCAGGCTCCGCCTTCAGCGCAAAGCCCTGCTGGCGCAGGAAGTTCTCGGCCATGATGCGGTGATCGAGTTCGAAATTGCTGACGACCTGCATCAGCACCGTGTTCACCCGCTCCGGCGCCACCGGCGCGCGGATCGAGGCGGGCAGGTTGTCGAGCAGGAGAAAGACGGCGCCCCCTTGATAAGACGCCCGGTAATAGCAGCTCCTGTCCAGGAGGGCGCCGCACAGCATGGCGAGCATGTGATCGGTGACGGTGCCGAGCATGAATTTCGGCTCGACGAATTCCCCGATGCCGCGCTGGCGGCCAATGTCCCTGATGCGCAGGCTGGCCGCGAGGACCGAGGCCGGCAGGTCGCTCTGCTGGTTGGCCCAGGCCCACAGCCAGCTGTTGTCCTGTTCCGAGCAGGTGCCGAGAACCTGGATCGGGAAGGAAAGATCGCTGCCGAAGGCAATCTCGCCGCGCCCGATGTCGACGCTCCAGGGGCGGTCGCCCACCAGATCGCCGAGCGCCAATTGCCGGGCGAAGGCGGAACCGGCTTCCGCGGAGAACAGGTCGTTCAGGCTGGTGGTCATTGCTGCTGTCCTGGATTGCCGCATGCGGGGGCCGATCGGGCTGACCGGGCCGCCGCATTTCTGCATCTGGATCACGACGGTGCAATGTCGAAGGGAACATGGCGCCCTATCATCACGCTGCCGAGGGCCGACTAGGCGGCAAGCGGCGTTGAACCGCCGTCGGCTTTTCAGCTACCCTCCCCTCGTGACCCGAGGAGACCACCATGCGTTCGCTGTTCCACCTTGCCTATCACGTCACCGATCTCGACGAGGCCCGCCGCTTCTATGGCGAGGTGCTCGGGTGCGAGGAAGGGCGCAGCACGCAGAGCTGGGTGGATTTCGACTTTTTCGGCCACCAGATTTCGCTGCATCTCGGCACGCCCTTCGCCACCAGCCGCACCGGCAAGGTCGGCGATCACCTGGTGCCGATGCCACATCTCGGCGTGATCCTGCCGCTCGACGACTGGCTGGCCCTGGCCGCCCGTCTGGAAAAAGCCGGCATCGCCTTCGAGATCCCGCCGGTGATCCGCTTCGAGGGCGAGCCCGGCGAGCAGCGCACCATGTTCTTCCGCGACCCGAGCGGCAATCCGATCGAGATCAAGGGCTTCAAGGATTTCGACGGCGTGTTCGCGCGATAGGGACTCAAGCGCGCTTCCATCAAAGCGAACTTTGCACCATCCCGCCGGTTGAACGTGTAAGCATGTAGGTCAGTCTGCAGATTTAAATTTTAAAATGATCTTATATAATATGCAGGAAATCCCACATGTAATTAATGGAAAATAAAAAAACACTGAAAATGGATCGGTCAGGCTCATCGAGCGCACCAGACTACCGCTTCTACCTAGAAACACTATAAACCAAGCACAGATAAACACTGAAGACAAATCCAAGGCATTTGTATACTTAAATAAACCCCTATTCGCCAAACAATACCTAAGCATCAAAGCAAAAATAAAAATAAGAACGAAAGGGACGATAAGAACTAACCCAATTATCATTAAAAATGTAGAGTATTCCTTGTAGGATGGACTGAAAAATATCGCTGCGGCTACAACACCGCAAAGATAAGAGCCCATCGCGGCGGGAAAACTCTCATCTGGAAAGCGAGCTCTCATCTCTGCACAGTACATTCGGGCTTCTCCGAGGATGGCTGCGCAGTATATTAAATCACATCGGAAAGGATAACAGCCTTATCAGGCCGCCCTGCATATCGCTCCCGCTCGGGTGGCTGGGATCCATCGCAAGTCGCGTCGCCCCATCGGTCGTGCAAAACTTCCTCTTGCAGGGGTTCTCTGGATCGGAATGTGCCGTGGGCAAGAACACCAAATGCTTGGAATCCATCGAAAAGACGGGCGCCCTCTCAGGCGCCCGTCGTCACGCAGCCGGTGCCGAACGATCCTACCAGACCGCCTGCACCTCCGGGGCCTTGCGCTTGAGATGCACCTGCGCATCGACATGGTCGACCCAGTCCAGCGGCACGAAATGATGCACGCCATCGGGCGAGGTATTCTTGGCGAGCCTGATCTGGTCGTCGCCAAGATCGTCGACCGTGCCGATATTCACGCCATCGGAGGTGATGACCTCCATGTTCTCGCGGATGTCGCCTCCGGCCGCCGCGGAGTGTTCGGAGGAAAGCGGCGCGCCGTCCGGGGCCGCAGCCGCATAGCCCGGCCAGCCGCTCTGGCGCCAGCTCTCGGCCCGCGCCGGCAGGTCGATCGAGCCATATTCCTGCATGATCATCCGGGCGGTTTCGATCTGGTGGTTTTCGGCCTCGACTGTGAGCAGCGTGCCGCCGCGACTCAGGCCCTCGCTATAAAGGTAGCGCCGCTCGTCGGGGAAGAAGAAATGCTTGAGCATCGCCCAGAAGCCGCCCTCGTCGCGCCGGTGATCGTAGGAGGTGGCGTCTTCGTCGCGCACATAGTCGGAACTCTCGTCTTTCGTATTGAGCGTGATCTGGTCGCGGGCAAACCCGGCCGACAGCAATTGCTCGAATGCGGCTTGGGCATCGGATCGATTGTCGTAGAAGCCGGTGATGATCTCGGTCATGGCAGTCTTCCTTTGCATCCGACCGTGGAGGCCACGGGTCTTGGGTGAGAGGACATTTCACCCAAGACAATCCCCGAACGGCGTCTGCGTTCCATCGAAAGTGCAAATCGCCGGCGGGAAAGGATCGAGTACGGAGCCGGAATCCCTGCTCTCGGCGGCTCTTTTGAGCGACAGGAACGCATCTGCAGCGTGGCCGATCTCAAGATCGGCGCTCCGCGCTCCCGCCCGCCGTCCGGCTTTCGGTCACCATGAAAGACCGCCTCCCAAAAGTCAGGGCCGCGCCTTTCCTATTCCCGCACCGCCTCCACCACGCCCACGGCGGACTCCGTCGGCACCACGCGAGTGAGGCGGAAACCGGCCCTGGCCAGAAGCTGGCGGTATTCCTCTTCCGTGCGCTCCTGGCCGCCGGGCAGCGCCAGCATCACCATGTCCAGCAGCTTGCCGGGATGGGGCGCGTCACCGGCGGGCAGCACCATCTCGACAAGCAGGAGCCGCCCATCGGGCTGCATCGCCTTGTGGACATGGCCGAGGATGGCGAGGCACTGAGCCTCACTCCAGTCATGAATGACATGGGAGAGCACATAGGCATCGCCGCCGGCGGGAACCGTCTCGAAGAAGTCGCCGGGCTCGATCGTGACGCGTTCCCTCACGCCGCGCGCCTCGAGGAGCGCCGGCGCCTCGGCCACCACATAGGGCCGGTCGAACAGGACGCCGCGCGGTCCCGGATGCCGGGCCAGGATCGTGCCGAGCAGATTGCCGGTGGCTCCGCCCACATCGACGATGGTGCCGAACGACGAGAAGTCGTAAGCCGCGGCGACGGCCTCCGGTTCCTGGCCATTCACGCCGACCATGGTCTCGCTGAACAGGGAGGCTTCCTCCGGATGCTGGCCGAGATAGTCGAACACCGGCATGCCATGCACCTTCTCGAAGGCTGTCTTGCCGGTCTGCAGCGAATAGATGATCTCGTCGAGGGGGCCGACGAACCAGGGACTGCCGAAGGTCAGCACCGTGGACCGTGCGGCACCCGGTGCACCGGTCCTGAGCGCCTCCCCCAGCTCCGTCAGGGCGAAACGCTGGCCGGTGCGTTCGCCGAGGACGCCCAGGCTGGCCAGGCAGCGCATGAAGCGGTGCAGCGAGGGCGCGTGCAGGCCAAGGGGCTCGGCCAGCTCTTCGGCACTGCGCGGACCGGCGACGAGGTGATCGGCAAGCCCCAGTTTGGCCGCCGCCCAGACCATGCGCGAGACCCAGTTGCCCATCGCAATCTGGATCAGCTTGACAGGCGGGGGAGGCTCCTGGACCGGCGGGGAGATGGGCTGGGCTGAATCTGCGCGGGCCTTGTCGTCCATGGCGCCTCTCCGAGGTGGCTTGTAATGGACCAGATCTGCAATCCAAAATAGCATGAGTGGCGATGCCCCGCACGGAATTGATAGGGTTGGATCCTACCATTCCGGAGCAGCCCCCTCCTTCTGCTCAAGGGTGGCCGACCACCGCAAACAGCGCTTCAACCTTGCTAAGGCCTTCCGTTACCTCGGAATTCTCTACGGTAATCGCGGAGAAAAGCGTTAGGTTTCCGCGAACCCGTCCTGCCTCGAAGTGGGCTCGAAGCTCTGTCGCCGAACAGGCCAGGAGTGATCGCTCCTTCAGCGGGAAAATGACCTGAAGCAAATGTTAGCATACGAACAAACATTATTGAGACGCCCTTATGAAACGGTATTTTCTGCAATACTACTTGAATGTACTCCCTCGATCCGGTTGACATTGCAAAAAGTGCGTATAATCTTCGCCATCAACGACCCTATTACAGGGAAGAATGGAAGTTGGGGATGTCAATCGCCAGCGTCATTGCCGCCCCAGGCAGAGACCAGCGCGATTTTCGACCTTGATGACCGGATAAAACTGAAATCTAAGGGAGGTTTTCGGACCTCCCTTTTTTATTGCCGTAGGGTTATTTCAAGAGCATCACGACAAAAAGAAGCCCGTTCTGGCAAGAGGAATGCGGCAATCATAACCAGCGATGCCACTCTCCGCGCTCATCCCCACCTGCGGAGACCTCCGCCCTGCTTTCGGCGGCCGCGTTGACGTAGCGGCCCATGTCGCAGGTCAGCCCGCGACGCGTCCCTTCCCCGCCATCAGCCTCACGCAGGCGGCCGTCAGCGCAACCATGGCGACATAACCGACGGCAAGAGGGATTACGGTACCATCGAACACCTGGCCGATCAGGATACCGATCGCGGCGCCCGGCACCATCTGGAGGAAGCCCTGGGTCGAGGCGGCGGTGCCCGCCACTTCGCCGAGCGGCTCCATGGCCAGGGCGCCGAAATTCGATAGAATCATGCTGAAGACCAGGAATTGCACCGCGCTGAGCCCGAAGAACAGCCAGAGCGGCAGCGCATGCAGCAAGGCTGCGACGAGGATGGTCAGGGCCGCCGCGCCGAACACGCCGAGCGCCAGCCAGGACAGGAGCCGCATGCCGTAGCGGTTGACCAGTTGCGCATTCACCATGCCTCCCAACGCCGAACAGGCCGCGCCGCCCGCGAAGAACAGCGGGAACATTGCCTCGACGCCGAAGACGTCGCGATAGATCTGCTGGGAAGAATTGAGGAAGCCCATCAGCGCACCGAACAAGGCCGCCATGCCGATGATGTAGGCGAGCGAAATCCGGTTGGCGAAGACGATGCCGAAGCCTTCGATCACGGCCTTGAGGCTGAGCGGGCGCTTATGCTCGGGCTGCAGCGTCTCCGGCAGGCGCCACCAGACCCAGGCGATCACGATCGCTCCCCACCCCGCCATGAAGCCGAACAGGCCGCGCCAGTCCATCACCGTCATCAGCCCCTGGCCGAGCGAGGGCGCGAGGATGGGCGAGAGCATCAGCACGGTGAACACCAGTGACATGATCTTCGCCATCTGGTTGCCGGCGAAGACGTCGCGCACCAGCGCAGTGGCGATCACGGCAGAGGCCGCCGCGCCGCTCCCCTGGATGAATCGCAGGGCAACCAGGGCATTGAAGTTCGAGGTCGAGAAGGCGAACAAGGCCGCCACGCAATAGATGCCGAGCCCGACCAGCAGCGGCCCGCGCCGGCCGAAACGATCGGACAGAGGCCCGAATACGAGTTGAAGCAGGCCGAAGCCGAGCAGATAGGCCGGGATCACCAATTGCCGCCGGTTGGGATCGGCTTCGCCGAGGCTGGCACCGATCTGCTGCAGGCCCGGCAGCATGATGTCGATCGCAAAGGCGTTGACGGCAACCAGGCTGGCCACCAGCACGATGAATTCCGTGCGCCCGAGCCTGCCCACCACGGGCACGCGGCTTGTCGTATCGGTCATGATGGGATTCCTATGAGTGGCTTTTCATAGGATGATTCCGGTGCCCGCCGATAGGGTCTGGCGGGCGGGCCGGCGGTGTCACCTTGCGTCCTTACAGCCCGGCGAGCCGCGCCCTGCCCGCTGGGCTGATCGCCACCTTGGTGCGTTGCGTGCGCGCCTGGCGTTCCACCACGTCGAGCCAGCGTCCCTCCTCGGTGAGTTCGTGCGCGGCGCGGATCACCAGGGCATGCTCTACCTCGAACAGCCTGGCGAAGCTGCGGGTATCGTCGGCGATATCCAGGGTCACGGCAGCGAGGATGACGCCGTCGAGCGGCGAAAGGCGCGGGTCGAGCCGCCGGATCGCCTCGATCGTGGCCAGCAGATCCTCTTCTTCCTCGCTCATGCGGCCACCGCCACCCGACGCCGCAGCGAGACCAGCACCGATTTGGAGGTCGGCGTATCGCTCTCCTCGCCGGCGCTGGACAAGGGCACCAGCACGTTCGCCTCGGGGTAATAGCCCGCGATGCAGCCGCGCGGGATGTCGTAGGAAACCAGGCGGAAATTCTCAGCGACACGGGTGATGCCGTCATCGTGCTCGCCGACGAGATCGACGGAGTCACCGGGCGCAGCGCCGATGGCGGCAATGTCGTCAGGATGGATGAAGATCACCCGGCGCTCGCCCTTGATGCCGCGGTAGCGATCGTCATGGCCGTAGATCGTGGTGTTGTACTGATCGTGCGAGCGGAAGGTCTGCAGCACGAACACGCCCTTGCGCCCCCGCGCCTGCTGGAACGCCGTCGCCTCCGGCAGGGGCACGGCGGCGAAATTGGCGCGCCCGGTCGGCGTGTTCCATTCGCGCTCGGCCGCGGCGTTGCGCAGATGGAAGCCGCGGGGCTTACGCACCCTCACATTATAGTCCTCGAAGCCGGGAATGGTGCGGGCGATCCTGTCGCGTATGAGGTCGTGATTGTCGGCAAGCGCCGCCCAGTCGACCTTGTCCGACCCGACGGTCGCGGCGGCGATGCCGGCGACGATGGCGACTTCCGAGCGCAATTCCCTGGAGGCCGGCGGATTGATGCCGCCCGAGCCGTGCACCATACTCATCGAATCCTCGACCGTGACGATCTGGATCTTGCCGGCGCTGTTGCGATCGACCTCGGTGCGGCCGAGGCAGGGCAGCAGATAGGCGGCACGCCCCGGCATCAGATGCGAGTGGTTGAGCTTGGTAGCGATGTGGACGGTGAGGTCGCAGGCCCGGAGCGCCTTTTCCACCAGGGGCGAATCCGGCGTGGCACGGGCGAAATTGCCGCCGAGCCCGACAAAGGCCTTGGAGCTGCCGTCGAGCATCGCGCCGATGGCGGCGAGCACGTTGTGGCCGTCGGCGCGCGGCGGCTCGAAGCCGAATTCGCGGGCCAGCGCATCGAGAAAGGCGGCCGGCGGCTTCTCGTTGATGCCGACGGTGCGGTCGCCCTGCACGTTGGAATGCCCGCGCACCGGGCACAGACCCGCGCCGGGACGGCCGACATGGCCGCGCAGCAGCAGAAGGTTGGCGATCTCGCGGATGGTGGCCACCGAATGGAGATGCTGCGTCACGCCCATGGCCCAGGTACAGATCACCTTCTCGGCCGACAGATAAATGTCGGCGGCCGTCTCGATCTCGACCTGCGTCAGGCCCGACTGGTCCTCGATCTCCTCCCAGCTCGTCGCGTCGACAGCGGCACGATAGGCGGCAAGGCCATGGGTGTGCTCGGCCAGGAAGGCTTCGTCCAGCAGGCTCGGCCGGCCCGCGGCGCGCTCGGCGTCGTCGCGGGCGAACACGGTCTTGGCCATGCCGCGAAAGGCGGCCATGTCCCCGCCGAGGCGCGGCTGGAAATAGTCGCTCGCGACCGGCTTGGAGCCGCCGCGCAGCATTTCGAGCTTGTCCTGCGGATCGGCGAAGCGTTCGAGGCCCCGCTCGCGCACCGGGTTGAACACCACCACGCGGGCACCGCGCATCGCCGCACGCCTGAGGTCACCGAGCATGCGGGGATGGTTGGTGCCGGGATTCTGGCCGACAACGAAGATGGCGTCCGCCTCCTCGAAATCCTCCAGCAGCACCGTGCCCTTGCCGACGCCGATGGCCTGGCGCAGGGCGACGCCGCTCGCCTCGTGGCACATGTTCGAGCAGTCCGGGAAATTGTTGGTGCCGTAGAGCCGCACGAAGAGCTGATAGAGGAAGGCGGCCTCATTACTGGCCCGGCCCGACGTATAGAACTCGGCCTGGTTCGGATCGGCCAGCGCGTTGAGATGAGCGCCGATTTCGCGAAAGGCCTCGTCCCAGGTGATCGCCTCATAGCGGTCGCTGGCCTGGTCGTAGCGCATCGGGTGGGTCAGCCGGCCCTGGGCCTCCAGCTCGTAATCGGTCCAGCGGCTCAACTCGGCGAGCGTGTGCTCCCGGAAGAAGACCGGCGTGGTGCGCTTGTCCGTCGACTCCCAGGCCACGGCCTTGACGCCGTTCTCGCAGAACTCGAAGGAGGAGCCATGCTCGGGGTCACCCCAGGCGCAGCCGGGACAGTCGAAGCCGTCGGGCTGGTTCGCCTTCAGCATGGTGCGCGCGCCTGTCAGGGGCGAGCCGCTCGCCAGCAGATGCCGGCCGCAGCTCTTGAGCGCTCCCCAGCCACCGGCGGCTGCCTTGCGAAGCCCGCTCTTGCTGGCCTCGGTCTTGGTGGTCTCGGTCATGGAGGGCTCGCGACGATCTGAAAAACTGCCCTCGCGACATATGGACGATCCTCGGCTTTATCAAATCGAAATATTCTATCGCGCGATAGGATATCGCCGTCATTCAGTATTTATCGGCAACCCTGTTCATATTTATACGAATTACAAACTGCGTACACGATCAGCTGCCAGTCATATTGCGCAATAACATGTCGCTATAGACGCATCAGCGACATGAAAACGGGCGTCATGCCTATTTCAAAGGCATCAACTCTCATTACCTCAAGTAGATCTGCACATATTGCATGGCGCGTCAGCGCCACGCTCATACCGGGTCACGACGCAAGCTATTTCAGCAAACGGCCTCGAACCGTTCCGCGAAAACGGGAGAACGCCAGTGTCGCATGAGGAATGGTCGAAACCGAACGGTCACCTATACCAGGTCTCGGAAATGCTGAGCTTTTCACGCGTGACGGTCGAGGAGAGCTGGCAACTACGGGGTAGCCGCCACGGGTGCGGTCGGCGTCGGAGCGAGCTTGCGAAGCTCTTCCGCCATGCCGGCTGCGAGCTCGCCATCGGCCTTGCCCTCGATGAGGTTGCGCTTGAGCAATTCCTGCTGCAGCACGACCCGGTATTCCCTGGGCCATTTGGCGAAATTGGCAAGGATATCCTCGATGCTGCGCGGATCCCCGCCGATAGCGGCATCGGCCATCATACGGGCGGCGGCCGCATAGTTCTGCGGCACGCCGAGACCGTCGAGATACATCAAGGCGAGCTGATAGGTGGCGTAGCTGTTATCGGCCTTCTGGGCCTCGCCGAGCTCCTCCAGCGCCTCCTTGGCATCCTGCCGGACGCCGTAGCCGGTCTTCAGCATCAAGGCGAGATGGATGCCGGTGTCCTCGGGCCGCGGCAGGCGAGCCTTGTCCAGCGCCGCCATGCCCTTGGCATAGTCCTTCGGCACGTTGAAGCCGAAGAGATACATATAGCCGATCCAGACATTGGCCGCCTGGTCGCCGGCCGCGGCGGCCTTGCTCAGCTCGCGCGTGATACCGGCCTTGCCCTGCATGCGCTCGAAAGGCTCGACGAAACCGCGTTTGAAGAAGAAGGAACCCAGCGGCTGCTGCCAGGCCAGGGTGAGGGAGATGGAGCTGTTGCCATCCGGATTGCTGGCCCCGCCGGCTCTCGCCTTGAACAGGCGGGCAGCGCTGATCCAGCCGCCCTGGCTGCCGGCGATGCCGGCCCGCAGATTCATGCCCAGCGCCTTATCCTTCTGTCCGGCATCGGCCAGCGCATCGCCGAGCTGGTGCATGAAGCGCCGCTCGCGCGGATATTGCTTGAGCGCCGCCTCGCAAGCCGCCACGATCTCCTTGGGCGACGCCGCACGGGTACGCCGCATCACGGTGTCGGGGTCGAGCGGGGCCGCGCCGATGCGATCGCATTCGGTTTCGGGGGCCGGGATGCGCTCGCCGGCCGGCGGCGGCAGCGGGTCGAGCTCGCTGACACCCAGGAGCTGCTTGAGCCTTTCCTCGGCTTCGCCCGCATTGCGGGAATCGCGATAACGGTCGCGGAATTCCTCGATCACCTCCGGCATGTCGACATCCTTGACCACTTGCCAGACACGCGGATCGGTCATGCGCAGCATCGCCCCGCTACCGGCCCCGCCGTTCTGAAACAGGGAGGGCGGCACCGCCAGCGGCGTGAACTTGGTCTGCTTGCGCGGCGGCGGCTCGACGGGCGGAGGCGGTTCGGCCGGCGGGACCATGGCTACCGGCCCGCCGCCGGCCGGCGCCAGGGTAATGACGTCGCCACCCAGCGAACCGTTGAAGAACGGCGTCTGCTGCCGGTCGGTGGCGTTGAGCACGTCGTCGCGCACCTTGCCGAGGGCGAGGCGGATGTCGAGGCCGGGTTGGGCGAGATAACGCGCCAGGGCCTGTGCATAAGGGCTGTTGATGCCGTTGCCGTCCAGCGCCACGCTGCCCTCGCGCGCGGCATAGGCGACGAGCACATTGTCCCCTTCCGGCTCGACCCGCGCCAACCCCTTGCCGACGGAGCGCGTGCCGCGCGTGCGCGCCATCCTGGCGAGGAAGGGATTGTTGCGGCAGGCATCCAGGATCACCAGCTTGAGCTGCCCGGCGCCGTCCGTCGCCTCGACCACGCGCGAAAGCGCCAGCGTCTCGTCCTGGACATCGCGATCGCTGGACAGATGCGCATCGGTCGGCACCAGGTAGTTCTCGCCGCCGATCTCGATGCCGTGCCCCGAAAAATAGATCACGGCGATATCGGCGCCCGAGGCGCTGGCCTGGAAGCGGCGCAATGCCGCGATCATGCCGGCGCGGTCGGCATCGACGACGGTATCGACCGCATCGAAGCCGGCCTTCTGCAGCGTCTCCTTCAGCAGCCCGACATCGCGCCCTGGATTGGCGAGGCGCGGCACCTTGGCATAGTCGCTATTGCCGATCAGCAGCGCCACGCGCCGGCCGGCAAGGGCTGTGTCCGGCATAGCGGCCAGGACGAAGAAGAACAGCAAAGCAAGGCAGCGTGTCATCGGGCAACCGGCGTTGGGGCTCCAGGGCCGCGATTAGGCGGCGCGCCCTTCTCCGATGGCTCAAGTGGGCGCCAATGTCCATGGCCGTTTCAGGCTTTCAGCCCTCCAACCCGCCCCCTACTTCGGAATCACGACTGCCTTGGTGACTGTCTCGAAATCCGGGCGCCAACGGTCGAACCGAGACCCGAGCGCATAGCAACTGATGGCAGTCCGGCCCTTGGCCGTTTCGAAGACGGTCCAAAGATGGCGGGGCTTGCCGGGGAACTCGCTGACGAAGTCGGCGGTGAAGGTGATGCCCGCTACGCCCTGCTGGCTGATATTCCTCACACTTCCCATGCGAAAGTTGCCGTTGAGTTCCTGCTGTGCCGCCTGGAGCAGGCCAGCCCGTCCCGGCTGGGCGGCCGCCTTGCCGCCCCTCGCAACGGCGGTGAAGGCCACCTTGCAATTGCCGATTCCCCAGGCTGCGCGGGAGATCTCAAAAGCCGCGCCGTCAGGCTTGGACGCCCGCGTGACGGTAAACTCCCAGGATAAGTCGCCCACACCCAGGCCGGTTTTCCCGTCACGGACCGGCCCGGCCCACGCCGCGGCCATCAGCAACAGGCTCAATAGGAGAGTCACAAGCATCTTCATGAATAAATCCCGCCGTTCTGTGAATCCAAACGTAACGGAATGACGATAACGATACTTTGCTACAATAGGAAATTCATCAATCTCAAGAATGATTTACCAAATCGGAATGTATACCCATCAATGCCAGCGCATGCGCGCGCACTGATCGTGCCAACGGCTCCAACCTGTAGCCGCCCTCGACCTCCGAGACGATACGGCCGCCGCAGATCTTGTCGGCGACCGCCATGATCGAGCGGGTCACCGCAGCGTAGTCCTCGTCCTGCAGTTCGAGATGGCTAAGCCTGTCCTCGCTATGAGCGTCGAAACCGGCCGCTATGACGATGAGATCGGGCCGAAACTCCACAACGCGTGGTAGGATGATGTCGCGCCAGGCTGCGAGAAAAGCCTCCCCACCATCGCCAGCCTTCAGAGGCACGTTGACGATCTGCCCATGGACGCCCCGCTCGCGCGCCTTGCCGGTGCCGGGATAGAGCGGCATTTCATGCGTCGAACAGGCCATCACATCCGGATCACCCCAGAAGATGTCCTGCGCGCCATCCCCGTGATGAGCATCGAAATCCAGGATAGCGACCCTGTCAGCACCATGGGCGACCTGGGCATGGCGTGCCGCTATCGCGGCCTTGTTGAACATTCCCCCACCGCCGGATGCGTCATATTTGACATGATGTCCGTTGGGCCTGGTGGCGAGCAAGGCATTGCGTGCCCGCCCACTCATCACTTCGTCAACACAGAAGGTCACACCACCTACGCCATGCATTGCCGCCTCCAGCGTACCGGGCGACATCACCATGGTATCGGTGAGGCGATAAAAGCCCTCCCGTGGCGCCACTGCCATAACGTGTTCGATGTATTCTGGTGCATGCACGAGCAGAAGAGTCTCGACCGTACCTCGCGGCGCCAATTCGCGCCGCAGCCTGGCAAATTCCGGTCCTGCCAAACCTTCCTCGATCGCAAGCAGTCGCTCAGGACGTTCGGCTAAACCACCTGTGTGATGATCGAGGCCGGAGGGGTGGGAGACATAAAGCGTGGTCATAGGTCTCCGTCGTTACCACCGCTGAATATAGATTTGAACATATAGAGAACAGAAAAATACCTTCCCTACAAGATCCTTGTTCTCGCAGCGACTGAAGGTGGCTCTCCCTTCATTCCCCCGTCACACCCCAGCCCTATCCAGACCGGCAGTTTCGACTCGCATTATTCGGGGGCTACCATGATCCAGCGTCGCAATTTCCTGATCAGCGGGCTGCTGACCACCATGATGGCGGCGACGCGGCCGGCGCAGGCGGCCGAGGGCATTGCCCTGCCCACGCCTGACCCGAGCAAGCTCGCCACCGACGCCGGCTTCTGGTCCGGCGTCCGCGACCTCTATGACGTCGACCGGTCCACCGCCAATCTCGAAAACGGCTATTGGGGCATCATGGCCCGGCCCGTGCTGGAGACCTATGTCGAAAACATCCAGCGCGTGAACCGCCAGAACACGGTCTATGCCCGCAAATCCTTCGATGCCGATTTCTCCGCGGTGCGCGACCGCGTCGCCGGAGCGCTCGGCGTCTCGCCCGAGGAGATCGCCATCACCCGCGGCGCCACCGAGGCACTGCAGACGCTGATCGCCGGTTACAACAAGCTCCAGCCCGGCGATGCCGTGCTCTATGCGGACCTCGATTACGATTCCATGCAATATGCCATGGGCATGCTCGAGAGCCGCCGCGGCGTCGCGGTCAAGACCTTCGCCATCCCCGAGCCGGCCACGCGCGAGGCCGTGCTGGAGACCTACCGAAAGGTGCTGGAGGAGACGCCCAGGGCGAAACTCCTGCTGCTCACCCATCTCTCCCACCGCACCGGACTGGTGATGCCGGTGCGCGAGATCGCGGCGATGGCACGCGCCAAGGGCGTCGACGTCATCCTCGATGCAGCCCATAGCTGGGGCCAGTTGCCGCTCGACATGACGGATCTCGGCGTCGACTTCGCCGGCTTCAACCTGCACAAATGGATCGGCGCGCCGGTCGGGCTCGGCTTCCTCTATATCCGCAAGGGCCGCCTCGCCGACATCGACACCCATATGGGCGACAAGGACTGGCCCGCCGAGGACATCCGCTCGCGCATCCACACCGGCACGCTCAATTTCGCCGCCGCGCTCACCATTCCGGCAGCGCTCGATTTGCACCAGACGATCGGCGTTGCTGCCAAGCATGCCCGGGTTAGCCATCTGCGCAATTACTGGGTGGAGCGCATCGCCGGCATCGGTGCCATCGAGGTCCTCACGCCGAACGATCCGGCCCTGCATGCCGGCATCACTTCGTTCCGGATCAAGGGCAAGGTGAGCAAGGACGACAATGCCGCCATCGTCACGCGGCTGAGGGACGAGTTCAAGGTGCTCACCGTGCGCCGCGCCGGCGTGGCCGCCGGCCAGTGCATCCGCGTCTCCCCGGCCGTCTACACGACCGAGGCCGAACTCGACCGGCTCGTCGCCGCCCTGACGGTGGTGGCGGCCTGAAGCCAAACGCGCCAGCGCGTCCTTCACCAGCGCGTGCTGCGGTCGACCCGGATGTCATCCTGCACCGGCGAGACCGCCGCCCGGACGGCGGTACGCTCCTGGTCGGTAAGATCGAGCATTTCGAGCCCGGCATCGAGCAGGATCGGCGTCGAGGTGGTTTGGGGTACGACCGCGAGCACCTGGCGCTCCTCGGTGTCGAGGAAGAACGGCGTCTCCTTCTTCTTCAGGACGCTGGTCGCCTTGCGGGTCTTGCCGTCGAGTGAATATTCATACTTGATCGTCTGGTTCAGCCAGGTCCGGGCCTGCGTCAGGACCTTGGCGACGACAGGCCTCATGACAACCGGTTCGGCCACCGCCCGCTTGAGCCTCGATGCCTTGAGCAGCATGGCAAAGCCAGCGATGCCAAGGGCGGCAAACCCGCCGACAAAGGCGAGAAAGATGAGGATGCGATCGCTGATCTTCTCGACGCCCAGTTCCAGCGTGAGCAGCCGGGCGTCCTCGCGCGAGCGCACGACCCCGGTTTCATAGTCTCCGGTGTGCATATCCACGAACATCATCTCCACTCTGGTCCTGGCGCCATCGGGTGCGATGATGGTGGCGGAACAATCGGTGAAGATGAACTTTCGGGTCTTGCACTCGCCATTGGAAATCCGCGCATCGTCGGCGATTTCGTAATTGCGGCTGATCTTGTAGTCGCGCCACAAATCCGCGGCCTGCCACCAGGCCACGCCGCCGGCAATGGCGAAGCCGACGAGAATGACGAACCACCCCGTGAGGCTGCTGATGCCGATACGGTTTGCCTGCAAAGGCCGGGTGGGAAATGCGTCTAGCACACTCATGGGGCCGCTTGATCCAGATTGACGATGTACCCGTCTTATCGCTGGGCAGCGGACGTGTCAGCGGATCAGAGCGGCTTTCTTCTTGAGAAGTCCCAGTCTAGTTCCGTGGGTTACACCGACATGACCTTCAGAAAACCGGGATCATCGCCGCGCGCAATCCACAAGACGCTCGCGCTTCCCCCTAGAGCAAAGCGCGTTCAAGCGTAAACGCTTATTTTCTCTAGCTCATTGTTCTGACGCGTCTTTGCGATTCTTGGTGACTCCGTCTAATCGCAAAACGCTAGAGCGACGTTGCACGGCCGTCATGCGCAGCCTGCGGTCAGGCCGCAGCGTGATGTGAAGCTTGGGCCGAGGGCCACGCCGGTCGATATGGCGCAGCGAGAAGCCTTTCAGCAGGACGGCGAGAATGGCCACCGCCTCCAGCATGGCGAAGGCACTGCCGATGCAGGTGCGCGGTCCGGCGCCGAAGGGCATATAGGCATAGCGATGGCGCCCTTTCGCCCGCTCCGGATCGAAGCGATCGGGGTCGAACCGCTCCGGCTCCTCCCACAAACTGGCATGACGATGCACGGCATAGATAGGCACATAGATCGCTGCGCCGGCAGGAATGGTGTGCCGGCCGAGCTGGAAGTCGGCCAATGCCACCCGCGGAATGATCGCCGCCGGCGGATAGAGCCGCATCGCTTCCTGGAACACCTGCCGGGTATAGACGAGCCGGGCCACCTGGTCGGGCAGCAACGTACCGGTCCCGCTCGTCACCGCCTCGATCTCCGCCACGGCCCGGGCCTCGATCTCGGGATTACCCGCGAGCAGATGGAAGGTCCAGGCAAGGCCGAGCGCCGTGGTCTCGTGGCCCGCCATCACGAAGGTCAGGAGGTTGTCGACCACCTGTTCGTCGCTCATGCGCCGCCCACTTTCGGGGTCGACGGCCGACAGCAGCAGGCCCAGCAAATCCTGCCGCGGCTCCGAAGCATGCCGGCGCTCGGCCACCACGCGCGACAGGGTCGAACGCAGATAGCCTGCCGAGCCGGTGATGCCGGCTCGGCCCGGAAAGGGCAACCATGCCGGTGCCTTCAGCAAGCCCATGGCGAAATTCCAGCCTGACCCCTCCAGATACCGCGTGATATTCCGTTCTACCGCCTCGACATCGATCTCCCCCTGTCCCGACATCATCGTCTCGACGATGATGTCGAAGGTGGTGTGCATCATCTCATGGCCGATATCGAGCTCCGCGCCGGGAGCCGTTTCGAGCCAGCGAGCGCGTGTGCGTTCCGCGGCGGCGATCATGGCGGGCAGGAAGGCGAGCAGCTTCTCATGCCGGAAGCCCTGCGCAACCGACTGGCGCTGCCATTTCCAGTGGGCACCGTCTGCGGTCAGCAGTCCCTCGCCGAGCGCAGGGCCGAGGCCACGCTTGGTATCCTCGCCCTTGCCCAGCACGGCAGCGTTGCCGGTAAGCGCTTCGTGAATCAGCGCGGGATCGGTGATGAAGACCCGCAATTTGCCGCCGTCGCGCGTGACGACCAGCGGTTCGTGGAAAGCTTCGGGCGGGATCACCTTGAGCGGATTGGTGATCATGGCCGAAAACACCGACAGCAGGGAGCGGTGGCTGACGGCGACGTCGCCCGTGATCTCGGATATCACCGGAAAAGCCGTTTCCTTCACACCGGTCTCCATCGCTTCGAATTTACCAGCGTCTGCGGTCACTTTAAGGTAGTGACCTTAGAGTGAGGCATCATTAAGGTGAACACCTTAATCTGGAACTGACACCGATAGCGACCGAGATGCGACGAAAGAAGGCAGCGACCAACAAGGGCGGCGCAACGCGCCAACGCATCGTCACGCTCGCGCTCGGCCTGTTCAACGAGAACGGACCGGACCGCGTCACCACCGCCCAGATCGCCGCTGCCGCCGGCATCAACGAAGGCAACCTTTATTACCACTTCCGCACCAAGGAAGCGCTGGTCGCGGCCGTGCTCGACCGCTTCGAAGCCGATGCCATGGACCTGCTGGCGGAGGGGGCGGAAGACAGCGCCGATCCGACGGCCTCGCTGGGGCTGTTGCAACGCTGGTTTGCCCTGGTCTGGGACTATCGTTTCCTGTTGCGCGACATGATCGGCCTGCTGGCGCTCTCCCCCGAATTGCGGCTGCGCGTGCGAGCGCTCAGCGCCCATCTGCGCGAGGCGGTGGAAGTGCTGGCCCAGCGCCTGCGCGAGCGGGACCTGTTGATCGTGCCGGACGAGCAGTTCCAGCCCCTGCTCGCCAATCTATGGATCGTGGCGACCTACTGGGCTCTTTATCTCGACCTGCACGAAGGCATCGCGGCCCTCACGCCGGACCATCTGGCCTGGGGCCTCGGCCAGGTCCGCAGCCTGCTGCGCCCCTATCTCGCACCCGCATTGCAGGCGCTGGTGTAGGAAGGATCGAGCCAGACTTCCCGCAAAAGGATCGCCGCCACCGATGAAAAGCCGTGCCTCCGGCGTCAGCACACCCGCGAGGCGCAGCCGTACTTTTGCTCCAACGACCGGATGCCGCCCGTCGAGCGCGCCCGGTCTGCAGCCGCTCTCCAATACGCGCAGCCCCGACCGCAGCGGCAAGACCTCAAGGATGGCGCGCAGCCGATCGGAGAGCTCGCCCGTCATCGCCGTGCTAGGGCAACGCCTTGGCGAAATCGCTCCAGGCACAGAAGCCATCCTTGTCGGCGGGGCAGCCCTTGAGCTTTAGCGTCACCCGGCGCGGCGGGTTCTTCGGCGTGAGCTTGGTGCCTTGGCGCAATTGCGCCTTGGTCTGGTAGACATAGTCGAGCCGGAACAAATCGCGATTGCCCTTGGTGTCGCGCCAGCGCTGAAACTGGATGACGCCGCCGATGGGCGTCTTCTCATCCTGCCCCGGCAGCGCATAGGGCTCGGCCTCGAGCGCGGCGAGGACGGAGGCGACATTGGAGTCATGACCGAACAGCACCGTCACCGGTACGGCCTTGCCCGCCTCCGGCTTTACCAGAGCGCCGGCAATATAGGCCAGCATCGGGCCGGCAACGTCGCGGGCCACGGCTGGCGTGGTGAACAGGGCTTCCTGGTAGCCGTTCTTGATGGCGGCGAGCGAGCGCCACTGCCCTTCGTTGCGGATCTTCCCCCAGGCGACGTCGCCGGGCGGAAATCCCTCGTAATATTGCAGGGTGAAGGCATCGACCACGGCATTGCCGAGCTTGAGCGGCCCCTTGGTGCCCGGTTCCTCGCCGGCCTTGGCCGTGAAACTGTCCGCGCTCTTGGTCAGATCGCACAGCTTGTCCTGCTTGCAGCTTTGGGAAGCCTTGAAGCCGAGAATGCCGTCGAGCAGCCGGTAGCCCGATGCAAGCGGCGCGGCTTTGGCCTGCGCAGCCATGGCTGTGACCGCCTGTTCGCGGAAGCCGTCGCTGTCGGAGCGGATGGACGGATTGAAGGTCGGGTCCATCGTGCCCATCCTGTCCTGATGATGTACGGCGACGTCGCAGCCGGCAAAGGCGCCGGCGACGAAGAACTGCGCCGTCGCCACCGTGCGCTGGAGACTGTTGGCGTAGACATGGACGCTGCCCGGCGCCGGGCAGGAATCCCTGGGGATCAGGCCGTTCTCGGCCAACCAGCCGCCGATGGAACGGCCCATATAGGTTTCGAGAATGCCGCCCTTGACCGTGAGATTGCCGCCCGGCACCTCCCATTCCGGCCATTTCTTCTCGGTCACCTTGGCGAGCGCGCTGCCGCTATTGGCCAGCGGCGCACGCAGATTGTGCCGGCTGAGCATCAGCACCTGCTCGAGCCTGTAACCATCGGGCACCGATCCGGCCGAGGCCTGCGTCGCCGGAAAGGCGCAGGCCGCCGCGGCCAGCAAGACGGCATATCGTGCGATCATGGCGATTCCTCCCCCTGGAGCGTTTTCCAGAAAAGTTGATAGACTTTTCGGCTAAGAAAACGCGTCGAAATAAAGAGTTAGAGAGAAAGTGCGATTCAGAGAAATCGCATTTTGCTCCAGCCTCCCCTATCGGTGGCATAGGCGGCGCGCTTTGTCGCCCCGGCTGGGCCGCAAAGGGACATCGATACTGTCCCGCCGGCATGCGAAGGCCCTGTAACGGCGGGCATAAACGAATTCATGCAATCACGGTAGGATAGCGTCGTGATAACGGATTTCGGAATGCCTCGACCATGAACACCGACCGCAGAACCGCCATGACCTTGCTGCTGACGGGGGCGATGTCCGCGCTCGGCCTTCCGGCGTTCGCTGCCATTCCCGACATGTCGCCGGCCGCTCTCACCGCCGAAGCGGATCTCATCCTCACCGGCCGCCTACTGTCCGTCGCCACCACCAGGAAGGTCCCGGAATGGGTGAAGAGGCGCGACGACATTTCCTTCTTCGAAAGAGGGTCGTTCGTCGACGAGATCTTCACTCTGACGATCGAGGTCGGCGCCGTCGAGAAGGGTGCGCGCGAGTTCGCCGGCCAGCGCCTCGAGGCACGAGGCTGGCGCGCCTATGGCCGCCCTTCGGGCTGGGCCGGGCCGGGCGGCACCGTCCGAGACCTTCCGGCCGAGGGCGCGCGGATCAAGGTCTGGCTGCGGCGCGAGCAGGACAGCTGGGATTTGATGTCGCCTTCCGGCATGGTGCCCGCGCCATGATCCGGTGAGCGGACGCCCCGCCAGACGGTGCGCCGGCAGCCGGTCCGTCCCCGGCACAAGACATGGCGTCGAATGCACGACCTTTCAGATCGCCCCGTGGTATTCCCGCACCAAAGGCGGCCGTCGATCGTTCCCGCCCGCTTTCCAAACCTGGTGGCGGCGCCTATACACGGCGGACCCAAGGCCCAGGCAAGGAGCCCCTGATGACCCCTTCCCGCTTTAAGCCTCGCACACCGCGCCGCGCCGCAGTCTTCGCGGCGAGCCTGATGTTCGGCCTTGCGGCCTGGCTGTCCGCCCCATTGCCGGCCACTGCCGGCGGCGACGTCACCGACAAGGCTGTGATGCTGTTCCGCGACGCCTGCCTCGCCACCGCGCCTGCCTTCGACAAGGCCATGGCGGCGGCCAAGAAGCATGGCATCAAGCCGCAGATGGATCTCGGGGCCAGCCTGGTCGGCATGGCGCCGGACGGCTCCTATTCCCTGCAGGTGCGCGGCAAGAAGGAATGCGCGGTCACGGCCGAAAGAAGCGCCGGCCCTGCCGTGGCCGAACAATTCCGCAGCGTTGTCGGCGCTGCCGCGGGTGTGCCCGCCGCCAGCCTGGCGAACGAAGGCCCGATCCAGATCACGATGCGGGGCCAGACCTTTGTGGTTCGCCATGACCGCAAGGGCGGCGAGGCCTATGTCATCATGAGCAGTGCGGGTTTGTAACGAGATCGAGATGCTCCTGGTCCGAAGCCAGGCGCAAAGACCTTCGCCATCTCGAACTCATACCAGGTCTCGAAAATGCTGACTGATGCAGCATCGATGCCACAAGCGGCATTTTGGTGGGGGCGGGTCCCCAGACCCGCCTGTAAGGGCTGCATGTCCCGGCGGGTCTGACGACCCGCCTACGGTAGGTAGCGTCGAGGTCGAGAGGTCAATCTTGTCGAAACCTGGTATCAGTCATCCCGCCCGCAGCCGAAGTCCCGGTACAATCGACGACATAGATAACCTAACGTCACCGTGCTATTGGAGGGATCTTGCCGGCATAGTCTCGTCATATAGCGGAATCCCATGATCAAATACGGTATCGCGGCCTTGCTTGTTTTCGGCGCAACCGCCGCCCAGGCCCAGAACTGCTCTTCGAACTTCACCATCTCCGGCGGGCTCGCGCCGGCAATCTCGACCTGGGATAGTTTCCCCGGCTTGAACCCGGGCACCGCGATCGACAATCTGGCGCGCGCGGCGCAGCTCAATTCCTACTGGGTCAGCATCAAGGTCAATCGCCGGCTGGGCCTGCTTACCGCGCTCAATGACGGCGCCCGCAACGGACGGGTCCAGCAGGTCAAGATGACCGTCCGCAAGCGCGGCAATGCCACGCGCGTCGACTATACCATGGTCCTGAATCCCGGCCAGGTGCCGGGTTTCGACTTCCGCTCCAATGTCTGCCGCATCATCCGCTCCGCGGCCGGGGGCTGAGGCCGGCAAACCTCAGGGCGTCTGCGCCTCGTAGACGAACAGGGTCGACTTGTCGTCATCCGGCATGAAATAGGCCCGCAGCCCGCCATCCCTGGTTTCGATGAAGGCCGGGTTCTGGGTCATCGGCAGGCCGGAGGGTGCCCATAGCTCGATGGGCACCTGCCAGACCGGCCGGTTGTCCTTGAGATCGACGAGTTCGAGGCCGCCCAGGCGGAAGGGCGCCGCATCCGGCGCGACCTTGTAGGCGTTCAGGCCGGAACAGAGCATGCGTGATCCGCCGGCATAATGGCAGTCCTGATAGTCGATATATTGGGCCGGATTTATCACGCGCAGGGTCTCCGGCGCCGCATCGGCATTGCTGACCTTGCCATCCGCGCCGAGCGGCCAGGCGTAGAAGCGCCGCGACCCCCAACTCACGCCGTGGAGAGCGTTGCGTTCGGTATCATGGACGATGCCGCCGACATGGTCCTTGAAGCGGAAGACCTCGAGGGCCTTCATGGTGGCAGGATCGACCTTGTAGATGATCGACTGGCTGTTGGGCCGATACTCGGCCACCGGCACCCAGAGGAACTTGCCGTCGAAATCGATGCCGCCGGGGTGGTAGATGCTGCCCTCCCCCAGCTTGAGATCGGCCAGCAGCTTGCCTTCCTTGGAAATGCGGAAGAGATGCCCCTCCCCCTCGCCGGTATCGCGATCATAGCCCTCGCGCGGCGAAGGATATTTGGTGGTCGGCTTCAGAATATTCACCGAGGACACGAAGAAATCGTCGCCGATCTTGACCATGCCCTGGGGATGGAAAGTCGGGAAGGCGATGGAAATGGTCGCAACCTGCTTCCAGACCGTCCCACGCGTGAGCTTGGTCACGCGTTCGGCAACCGAGGCTTCCTCCGCCATCGCCGTGCCGATCGCGCCAGGCAGCACCGCGAGAGCGGCAAGCAGTGCGGCAATTCTGATTCTGACCATCGAAACATCCTCCACGGCGGTGGCTTACGACACGCTTCTAACGGCGATATGACCGTTCCGTCGGATTGGCGGGATCAATAGATCGTCTGGCGCAGGCGTTCGGGATAGGCCTTGTCATAGGCCTCGCCGTCGAAGTCGCCCCGGGTGATCGTACTCAGGATCTGGCCCATCGTCGGCAATTCCGCCCGCGAAATCCGGGTCGAGGGATCCCAGAGCTTGGAGCGCACCAATGCCTTCTGGCACTGGGTGTAGGCCTCTTCCACGGTGACGATGATGACGGTGCGGGGCGCCTTGCCCTGCATGGTGAAGCTCGCGCACAGGTCGAGGTCAGCCGAGACGACCGCACGCCCGACCACGCGGAGCGTCTCGCCGATGCCGGGGATCATGAAGAGAAGATGGACGCGCGGGTCCTCGATGATGTTGCGCAGCGAGTCCAGCCGGTTGTTGCCACGCCTGTCCGGGATGATCAGCGTCTTGGCGTCGGCGACGCGCACGAAGCCGGCCGGGTCGCCGCGCGGTGAGCAATCGACGCCCGACGGCCCCACCGAGGCAAGGATCATGAAGGGTGAGGCCTGGATGAAGGCGTGATACTGATCGGACACATGATCCAGCACCTTGATGCGGGCCGCGGGCTGAACCGGCTCACTGTAGAGCGCCTCGAGTTCGGCGATGGTGGAGATCAGCGACATTGGAAACTTCCGTCCTTGCGGCCCCGGCAGACTCCGCGGCCCGTTACGTCAATAGGTCCGCCACAGCCCGGGCGTGGCCAGTTCCAGCATGTGACCGTCGGGATCGCGGAAATAGATGCTGTCTCCACCCGCCGGCCAATGGGTGCGGCCTTCCACCGCGACCTCGTGCGCCGCCAGCCGGGCCTCCCACTCCGCCAGTTCGGCGGCACCAATGGCAAAGGCGACATGGATGCGTCCAGAGGCGTCATGGCCCGGTATCGTGCCGACGGACGATGTCATGTCCTGATCGGAGGCGCCCTGCTTGAAGACGAGCAGGACGCTGGCACCGCCCACATCATAGGCATAAAGCCGCTCCATCTTCAGCAGGGGAGCAAGCAGCAGCACCGTCTCGTAGAAGCGCGCGGCCCGATCGAGATCGTCGACATAGATGGCGGTTTCGAGAATACGGTCGAGCTTGGGCATGCGATTCTCCTGCATCGGCCGAACACGGCCCGCGCCTCCATGCCGGTTCGCATCATCGGCTCGACGGGCAGACAATCAGGACGGTCGACGAGCTGTCAACCTCATGATCATGCCGGCACCGTCACTTGACCGTAATCTCGATCTCCATTTCGTTGGGAACAAATCGCACATTGTCGGTATGCGAGGGCGCCATCCAGGTCACGGTCAGATGATCGACACCGGTGAAGCCGGCGGCGGACCTGTAGACGACGACGGGTGCCTTCGTGGCGGTACCGGCACACACGCCCGTATCCTTGCCCAGTTTGGTCGCCACGGTCACGAGTTGCGCAGCCCCATGCGCCGGCCCGGATGCGATGCGGATATCCCTGACGGGATAGACTTCGCAAGTCCCGGCACCGTATACGCCGATGGCGAGGACCGGATAGGGTTTGCCGCGAGGCACGGTTACTTGTCTGGGACCGGCATAGGCGAGCGAGGGAGACATGGCGACACCGGCAGCGATGGCCATAAGAAGTCGATTTACTTTATTCATGTGAAAAACTTTATGATCGCAAGCTTACATGGAAGTCGGCGCCAACATCACGTCGACCGTCTTTCAATCAATACGTGGATCAGTCCGAGATTCTCAATCGAGTTTCACTATCAAAAAGATGAATCATGTTCGGGTCGACGGCAAACTGCATGGCGTCGGCGATGGCGTGTTCCATACCGAGTGCGATCACCAGGGGTTGCCCGTCGATGTCACCGTGGACGAGGCGATGCGCGCCCAGTTCCTCGACATAGCGCAGCTTCACGCCCAGGCTGCCCGGTGCCGGCGCGGAGACCGGCTGCAGATCCTCGGCACGCAGGCCGACCAGGACCTCGCCCGGAACCGGCCGCGGCAAGGTCACGCGTGTCTGCCCGAGTACGAGCGTATTGCCCTCCCCGCGCGCTTTCAGGATATTCATGGCTGGCGAACCGATGAAAGCCGCCACGAAGGTGGAGGAGGGTTTGCGATAGATCTCGAGGGGGGCGCCGATCTGCTCGATCGCGCCACCATTCAGCACCACCAGCACATCCGCCAGGGTCATCGCTTCCAGCTGGTCATGGGTGACATAGATCGAGGTCGTGCCGAGACGCTGCTGTAGCTGCTTGATCTCGCCGCGCATCTGCACGCGCAGCTTGGCGTCGAGATTGGAGAGCGGCTCGTCGAACAGGAAGGCGGCTGGCTGGCGCACGATGGCCCGGCCCATCGCCACGCGCTGGCGCTGGCCGCCGGAGAGTTGGCGCGGCTTGCGCTTGAGCATGTCGTCAGAGAGCTCGAGGATGCGGGCCGCTTCCTTCACCCGCTTGCCGATCTCGCCCTCGGCGGTTTTGCGGTTGCGCAGGCCATAGGCCATGTTGTCGTAGACCGACATATGCGGATAGAGCGCATAATTCTGAAACACCATGGCGATGTCGCGGTCCATCGGCTCGATCTCGTTGACCCGTCGCTCGCCGATATGGACATCGCCCGACGAGATGCGTTCCAGCCCCGCCACCATGCGCAGCAAGGTCGACTTGCCACAGCCGGAGGGGCCGACCAGCACGCAAAAGCCGCCATCCGGCACGGTGAAGCTCACCCCCTTCACCGCTTCGAAGCCGTTGTCGTAGATCTTCTTGACGTTGTTCAGAACCACTTGCGCCATGGGTTACTCACTTCTCGGTCTCGACCAGGCCCTTGACGAAGAGCTTCTGCATCACGACGACGACCACCACCGGCGGCAGCATGGCCAGAATCGCGGTTGCCATGGCGATCTGCCATTCGGTCAAGGCATCCTGTGTGGTGATCATCTTGCGGATGCCGATGACGATGGTCTGCATCGAATCCTGGGTGGTGATCAGCAGGGGCCACAAATACTGGTTCCAGCCATAGATGAACTGGATCACGAACATCGCCGCGATCGAGGTGACCGACAGCGGCAGCGCGGTATCCTTGAAGAATTTCAACGGGCCTGCCCCATCGATCTTCGAGGCTTCCAGCAATTCGTCCGGAATCGTCATGAAGAACTGGCGGAACAGCAGGGTCGCCGTCGCCGAGGCGATCAGCGGCAGGGTCAGGCCTGCATAGGTATCGAGCAAATGAAGATCGGAAACGATCTTGTAGGTGGGATAGATGCGCACTTCCACCGGCAGCATCAGCGTGATGAAGATCAGCCAGAAGGCGAACATGCGGAAGCGGAAGCGGAAATAGACGACGGCGAAGGCCGAGATCAGAGAGATCACGATCTTGCCCACCGCGATCGCCACCGCCATGATCAGGCTGGTGGTCAGCATGGTGAGCACCGGCTCACGCGTCGCCCCCTGCGTGCCGTGAAACAGGGTCTGGGTGTAGTTCTTGATCAGGTCCGGCCCCGGCAGCACGCCGATCTGGCCGTTGATGATGGTGGTGGCGTCATGGGTCGAGGCCACGAAGGCCAGCCAGACCGGGAAGGCCAGGATGAGCACGCCCAGGATCAGAATGGCATGGGGCAGAAGATTTCCGAAACGGCGGTTTTCAACCATGAGCCGTTCCTCTCGACAGCGGTGAGGAGCAGACCATCAATAGGTCACCTTCTTCTCGATGAAACGGAACTGCAGGGTGGTCATGGCGATCACCAGGATCAGCAGGATCACCGATTGCGCCGCCGAACCGCCGAGATCGCCGCCGCTCTGGCCATCGTTGTAGACCTTGAACACCATGGTGATGGTTTCCCCGGCCGGGCCGCCATGCGTCACCGCATCGATGATGCCGAAGGTGTCGAAGAAGACGTAGACGATGTTGATGACAAGCAGGAAGAAGGTCGTAGGCGACAGCATCGGCAGGATGATCGTCCAGAAGCGCCGCGCCGGCCGGGCGCCGTCGATGGCCGCCGCCTCGATGAGCGATTTGGGGATCGATTGCAGCCCCGCCAGGAAGAACAGGAAGTTGTAGGAGATCTGCTTCCAGGTTGCCGCCAGCACCACCAGGATCATGGCATGATTGCCGTTGAGCAAGGGATCCCAGGGCAGGCCGAGTTGCTTGAGGCCGCGCGCCACCAGGCCGAGCGAGGGCTGGAACATGAAGAGCCAGAGCACGCCCGCCACCGCCGGCGCCACGGCATAGGGCCATACCAGCATGGTGCGATAGAAGGAGGCGCCCTTGATCTTCTTGTCCGCCTGCACGGCCAGGATCAGGGCAAGGCCGAGCGAAAGCACCGAGACCAGGCCCGCGAACACCAGGGTAACGCCGACTGCCTTGTAATATTCGGGTTGCTGGAACAGGAGCTGATAGTTCTCGAACCCGACGAATTCGGAGGTGGTGCCGAAACTGTCCTCGATGAAGAAGGATTGCCGGATCGCCTGCAGCACCGGCCAGTAGAAGAACACCAGCGTGATCGCCAATTGCGGCGCCAGCAACAGCCAAGGCAGGGTCTTGCCGGAGAAGACGGAGCGTTTTTCCATGGATGCTTCCGGGCTATGCAGTTCGTTCAAGCTGGAAGGGCGCAGCTGCCTTCTCCACGAAGTGGGGAAGGCCGAGGCACCTTCGATACGACGTTGTCACCGTTCATTTCGAAGACATGACGGATAGGGTGCGGCGAGCAACGCGGCCGCTGTGAGGCCCGGCACGACGGTTATGCAACCCAGTGGCGGTCGACGCACCGCCCGCCACACCCCATTAGACCCAGCTTCGCCGGACCGCCTTTTACCGCCCGGCCGTACGGGCGAAGGTCTTCAGGATCGCATCGCCGCGGCGGACGGCGTCGTCCATGGCAGCCTGTGCGGTTTTCTTGCCGGCCAGGGCCTGTTCGATCTCCTCGGCCCAGACATCGCGGATCTGTGCGAGATTGCCGAGGCGCAGCCCGCGCGAATTCTCCGTCGGCGGCTTGTTGGTCAGTTCGAGCACGGCGACTTCGCTGTTGGGATCCTTGGCATAGAAACCCTGTTTCTTGGAGAGCTCATAGGCCGCCGGGGTGATCGGCAGATAACCGGTCTCCTGGGCCCACCAGGCCTGCACGTCGGGCTTCGACAGATAGGTCAGGAATTTGGCGACGCCCTTATAGGATTCGTCCGACTTGCCCCCCATCACCCAGAGCGAGGCGCCCCCGATGATCGAGTTCTGCGGCGCCCCCTGCACGTCGGGGTAATAGGGCATCGGCGCCACCGAATATTTGAACTTGGCGTTGGCCTTGACATTGCCCAGGAAGGCCGAGGAGGTCAGGAACAGGGGGCACTCGCCCGAGGTGAAGCGGCCCTCGCCCTGGTTGGTCCGGCCGGAATAGTCGAAGGTCTTGTCCTTCTGGGCCTCGACCAGGTTCTCCAGATGCTTCACCACCACCGGGTTATTGAACTTCAGTTCCGTATCGAAGCCCTCCAATCCGTTGGCCTTGGTCGACAGCGGCACATTGTGCCAGGCCGAGAGTTCCTCGATATTGGCCCAGGTCGTCCAGGCCGTGGAGATGCCGCAGGTGGCATAACCCGCCGCCTTCAGCTTCTTGGCCGCCTCGAAGGCCTCGGGCCAGGTCTTGGGCGCCGCGGCCAGATTGGCCTTCTTCAAGGCATCCTCGTTGACCCACATCACCATGGTCGAGGAATTGAAGGGGAAGGACAGCATCTCGCCCTTGGCATTGGAATAATAGCCGGTGACGGCGGGCAGGTAGGACTTCTCGTCGAAGGGCTCGCCGGCGTCCTTCATCAGCTGGTAGACCGGCTTGATCGCGCCCTTGGCCGCCATCATGGTGGCCGTGCCGACCTCGAAGACCTGCAGGATATCGGGCGCGTTGCCGGCCCGGAAAGCGGCAATGCCGGCATTCATCGTATCGGGATAGGAACCCTTGTAGACGGGAACGACGCGATAGTCACTCTGGCTGGCATTGAAATCGTTGGCCAGCTTGACGATGCGGTCATTGTTGGCCCCCGTCATCGCATGCCACCATTGAATGTCGGTGGCCGCGAGGGCCCCGCTGGATACACTGGCCAGAAGAACCGCGGCCGAAGCCAGAACGCTCAACTTCATGAATAATACTCCCTCACGGTGCGCCGCTTCTTGAAAGGAAGGCGTTGTTTACGGCCGGATGGTTAGCGCTTCCGTGACGGAACAATGAAGCAATTATGACAATGGAACAAGCCAGCGGCGACAGGTGTCTGTCGATAGCGTGAACGGCGCATCATTGCCGCTCGCCGGTTTCGGGGCTAAGCAACTGGAAACCGGATTGCCAGGGAGGCTCCATGCCGTCGATCGTCATCGCTCAAGGAGGCGGCCCCACCGCCGTGATCAATCAGACCCTTTGCGGCGCCATCGTCGCCGCCCGCAGGCATGATCCCTCGCTGCGCATCCTCGGCGCCCGTCATGGCGTACGGGGCCTGACGCGCGGCGATCTCGTCGATCTCACCGCGCTTTCGGAAAGCGATCTCGAGCGCCTGGCCCGCACGCCCAATTCCGGCCTCGGCTCGACGCGGGACAAACCGGATCCCGCCTATTGCCAGACCATCCTGCAGGCGCTGGAAAAGCTCGACGCCCGCGGCTTCATCTATATCGGCGGCAACGACACGGCCGGCACGCTCGACCTGCTGCGCCAGCAATCGACCGGCTCCTGCAGCTTCGTGCATGCTCCCAAGACGATCGACAACGATTTGATGGAGAACGACCACGTGCCGGGCTTCATCTCGGCGGCCGCCTTCGTCGCCAACGCCTTCGTCAGCATGGACCTCGATTTCCGAGCGATGCCGGGCATCTATGTCGCCATCGTCATGGGCCGGCATGCGGGCTTCCTCAGCGCCGCGGCGGCCGGCTGGCAGCAGGCGCCGGAGGATGCGCCCCATCTGATCTACACGCCCGAGAGGCCCTTCTCGGTCGAGCAGTTCCTCAACGATGTCGACACCGTCTATACCCGCGTCGGCCGCTGCATCGTTTCGATGTCGGAAGGCGTGCAGGACGAAGCCGGCCGTCCTCTTGCCGAGGTGCTGGCCGCCGGCGCGGTCGAGCGTGACGCCCATGGCAATGTGCAGCTTACCGGCGGCGATCTCGGCATCGAGATCCAGAAGGCCTTGAAGCAACGCTTTCCGAAGGCACGCGCCCGTGTCGACACGCTGGGCTATCTGCCGCGCGGCTATCTCGGCATCATCGACGAGACCGATGCCAAGGAGGCCTTCGAGGCCGGCGCCTTCGCGGCCCAGAGCGCCTTTACCGGCTCGGGCTCGGTGGTGTTGCATTATGATGGCAAGCGCACGTCGCCGCGCATCGTATCCCTCGATCAGGTCGCCGGGCGCACCCGTCACATGCCCGACAGCTTCTTCACGGGCGCCAACGCCGTTTCCGACCAAGGCCGGGCCTATTTCCGCCGCCTGCTGCCGCCGCGCCCGGACATCTTCACGCCTTTCGTGTGAGGGGCCGTTGCCCCTCGCATGTCGTCAGGGGCAGCCCTGCGGCCAGCGCTCCAGGGCTTCCCGGCCCGCGGACGTCAGGCCGTAGATGCCTTTTTCGACCCGCTCGAACCAGCCATAGACATTCCCCTGCAGGATCTTCGGGGCGTCGGGTACCGCCTTGGCGAGATCACGCCGGCGCTGCGGCGCCACTACCAGCGCGGCGGCACAGGCCAGCGCCTGCTGGCGGTAGGCCGTCATCTGCGGCAAACGGCTCGAACCGCCGACGACGGGATCGCCTTGGCGCTTGCGGTGCTCTTTCAAAAGGCGGGAACGGCGCTTGGGATCGCGGCGCGGAAACGGCGCCTCGGGCGTGACGATGATCTGCACCTCGCCGCTGTCGGACACGCCCAGCAATCCGAAGCCGAGGCGGCGGCAGAGATTGCGGAAACGCGCATCGCTCTCCCGCCCCTTGCCGCGTACAGAGAGACGGGCCGCGAGCCAGACCTCGTCGCAGGCGCCCGCCCTGTCGACGCCCTGCAGCACCAGTTCCAGGTTGAAGCTCTGCTTGAGCTCGCAGATCACCGCCACCGGCGGTTCGCCTTCGCGCAGGGCCAGGACATCGCAGCCGCCGATCTCGCCTTTCACCACAAAATCAAGCGACTCCAGGAAGGCCTTGACCGGTAGATACAGCTCGGTTTCCAAGGCCGCCCCTCACTGCAATCCGACGGGGTCGACGACGCCCGATTTGCAACCCTGATCCGTCGGCACGGCAGCGGCGATCAGATCGGCCAGCCTGGCGCCATCCTTGACCTCGCCGCGCAGGCCGATGGTCATCTCCACGATGATGCTGCGGTTGCCGTCACGCTGGCAGGCAAAGCGCACGCGCTCGCCGGCCCCCGCGCCGAAGCCCTGGTCGAAGGCGCTGCGGATCTGGCCGGTGTCGACTTGCTTGCCGACATTCTCGGCGAACAGCTTCTGGACGGGCGAGGCGTTGATCTCGCCGATCAAGGCCACCGAACGGCGGAAATAGGCATCGGCCGATTTTTCGAAGAAGCAGGTGCCGTGCTCGATCCATTCATGGCGATCGAGGAAGGAGGCGGTGCCGGGCATCGCCTTCTCCAGGGCCGCACGCGTCGCCGGCTCGAGCTGGGGCTCGGGCAGGTCCTCCCAGCGATGGGCCTTGTCCGCCTCGACATCGCGTCGCGCCACGCCGCAATAGGCATTGCCGCGCGGCTGCGGCCAGAGCCCGTGCAGCGTGAAATGGCTGGCATCATAGCGATCGGCGGTTTGCGTGCGGCACTCGGTCTTGTCGGGCAGCCCCTCGCAGAACGCCGCCTGCCAGCTGATGGCGAAGACATAGGAAGCCCCGCCCGCCGAGATCGCCGCATCGGATCTGGCCGGGCCGGGCTTGCCCGCTCCCGGCGCGACGGCCGTGCCGTCGCCCGCCTTGACCTCGCCACAGGAAACCGGAACCCAGCGCTGCGCGGGCTGAGCATCCTCCACCTCGACGCGATAGAAGGTCGGATCGGGCTTGTTGCCGGCGAGCAGCCTGTAGCTCTGCGCAGGGGTGAGCTTGACGTTGCCGGGGTTGGTCTGCTTGCGAATGGACTGCAGGGCCGCGCAGGCCTCCCGCGCCGTGAAAGTCCCCGTCATTGCTTCCTCGGCCCTGACCGACGCAAAGGGAACCAGGACCGAAACGGCCAAGGCCGCAAGCCAACTTCTGTGCATGCAATCCTCCAGAGCAAACCGCGCTTCGACGGAAACGCCGTTTTCCCCTTACCTCTTGTTCGATGCGCCCCCGTGATTGCCTTGTGGTTCCCGGCGAACACGCCCAATCCCAAGACGCCCCGGGGCCGGGCGCGCATCGCCTGCGGCCCGCCATCCTTCTCGAGGAATAAAGCATAGCGCTGAACAGAAACCTACCAGGGGCGCCACGGCGGGAGAGTGCCCTTGATTTAGGCATCGAAAGGGTAGCTTCGGCCAGCCCCGGAGCCATGCTACCGCATTGCGGTAACCCCCTCTAAACCATGCGAAAATGGCATGCCGGGCATACCGCTTTGCACGTGCGATTCTGCACAAATTTCACCACGATTCGCCTATATACGCGCCAGCAAGTGAACTACTCTTTTTTGGAACCACTCCCGTGACGACCGTCGCCCTCATCAACGCCATCACCACCCGCCTCGTCGCCTATCGCAATCGCCGTCGCATCGCGACCGTGCGCCGCGAACTGAGCTACCGCGACATGCTGGATCTGGGCATCTATCGCGGCCATATCGACCGCGTCGCCAGCGCCGAGAACGAGGCGATCTGATCTCCCTCCGCCTCGGGCTCGCATGGCCCACCCGATGGTCCGATCGCGATCCTGGCCAGCCCGGATCGCGATTTTGTTTTCACGGTCCGGGCTTCCGTCTTGAACCCCGTTTCCCGCGCCTGTGACCACTTTCATTGCATTGGCGTGATGAATATCATCACGAAGTTTTATAATTGACGATGCGTCTCGATATTTCACGGCTGCCGACAATCGGCTAAAACGGTTTAGCGGGCGGCTCCCGCACCTCTTCCCATCACCCGCATAGCCCAGCGGAACCAGGCCGATCGGCCTTGGCGAGTGCCAAGACGCCGGTTTTTCGTGCCGCAACAAAGGGATAGTCCGCGTTTGCACCCCGCGTGCCACCGCGGGTCTAGCACTGACGTATGGACGCCAAAGCAGCCACCCTGCCCCCCTCAGGTGCTTTCAGCCCCGAGCGCACGGCCTATTCGATTCTGATGGCGATCAGCGTCTCGCATTGCCTCAACGACACCATCCAGTCGTTGATCCCCTCGATCTATCCGATGCTGCGTGACAACTACGCCCTCAGCTATACCCAGATTGGCCTGATCACGCTGGCTTTCCAGCTCACCGCATCGCTGCTGCAGCCTTTCGTCGGCCTCTATACCGACCGCCGCCCCCTGCCCTATTCCCTCACCGTCGGCATGGGCCTCAGCCTGGTCGGCCTGGTGCTGCTGGCCTATGCCCAGAACTATATGACGGTCCTGATCGCCGCCATGCTGGTCGGCACCGGCTCCTCGGTCTTCCATCCCGAATCCTCGCGGGTGGCGCGCATGGCTTCCGGCGGCAAGACGGGGCTCGCCCAGTCGGTCTTCCAGGTCGGCGGCAATCTCGGCACCTCGATCGGGCCCTTGCTAGCTGCCTTCATCGTGCTGCCATATGGCCAGCATTCGATCGCCATCTTCTCGGTGATCGCCCTGGTGGCGATGTTCATTCTGTGGAATGTCGGCAACTGGTATGCCGCCTATCGGCGTCATACGGCAGGCACCAAGGCCAGAACCATGTCGGCCGTGGCCTCGCTGTCGCGCGGGCGCGTCATCGCCTCGCTGGCAGTCCTGCTGGCGTTGGTCTTCTCCAAATTCTTCTACATGGCCTCGCTGTCGAGCTATTACACCCTCTATCTCGAAGACCGCTTCGGCCTGCCGCCCGAAGCCGTGCAGATGCAGCTCTTCATCTTCCTGTTCGCGGCGGCCGCCGGCACACTGCTCGGCGGGCCGATCGGCGACCGCATCGGGCGCAAATATGTGATCTGGGTCTCGATCCTGGGCGTGCTGCCCTTCAGCCTGGCCCTTCCTTATGCCAATCTGACCTGGACCCCGGTCCTGGCGGTGATCATCGGCTTCATCCTCTCCTCCGCCTTCTCCGCCATCGTGGTGTTCGCGCAGGAGCTGGTGCCGGGCAAGACCGGCATGATCGCCGGGCTGTTCTTCGGCCTCGCCTTCGGCATGGGCGGGGTGGGTGCGGCCGCACTCGGCGTTCTCGCCGATAAGACCAGCATCGAATTCGTCTACAAGGTTTGCTCCTTCCTGCCGATGATCGGGCTGCTGACGATCTTCCTGCCCAATATCGAGCGCCCCAAGCCGCAGCCCGTGGAAGCGGCGAAGGAAGCCTTCAAGTAGAAAGGCGGCCGCCCGCCTTTCCATCCGACTTTTGAGGCCGAACGGGGCTGCGCACCGATGAGCGCGCGGCCCCCGTTCCAATTTGAATAATGAATGGAAACGACCAATGGCTACGGTATTTCCGCCGACGGGCTCACAGGCGAGCCTCGGTGGTCACCAGAGCTGGAGCCGGGAGGCACTCGAAACCCTCATCCTGGCCTGGCCTCTCATTCTGACCAATCTTGTCGAACTGGCGCTGACCACCACCAATCTCATCCTCGTGGGTGAACTGGGGTCGCAGGCGATTGCCGCCGTGACCCTGGCCAACAACCTGTTCTTCTTCTTCGCCATCATCGGATTGGGGGTTGTGACGGCGGTGGCGCCGATGGTGGCCAGCGCCCTGGGCGCGGGCGACGACAGCGGCCGCGACATCCGCCGGACCGTGCAGCAGGGTTTGTGGACGTCGCTGATCGTGTCGATCCCCGGTCTCGCCTGCCTGATGAACGGCGAATGGATCATGCTGCATCTCGGCCAGAATCCCGCGATCGCCGCGCAGGCCACCGAATATCTCAGCGGCCTCGCCTGGTCGCTGCCGGCCTTCATCGGCTATATCGCCCTGCGCTCGGCCGCCGCCGCCATGGGGCAGCCACGCGCCGCCCTGTGGAGCGCGCTTGCCGGAATCATCATCAATGCAGTGCTGGCCTGGGGCCTCGCTTTCGGCCATCTCGGCCTGCCCGCCCTCGGCGTGTCGGGTCCGGGCATCGCCACCACGATCGCGACCTGGATCTTCTTCCTGCTGCTGGCCGCCTTCCTGGCCTTCAGCCGGCCGTTCCGGCGCTATCGATTGTTCCAGGATCTGTGGCGGCCCGATTGGCAGCGGCTGTGGCAGATCTTCCGGCTGGGTGTGCCCATCGCCGTCACGCTCGCCTTCGAGGTCACCGTCTTCAATGCGGCGGCCTTCCTGATGGGGCGCATCGGCGAGACCGACCTGGCGGCGCACGGCATCGCCATCCAGATCGCCTCGATCAGCTTCATGGTGCCGCTCGGCCTCGGCCAAGCGGCGACCGTGAGGGTCGGCCTCGCCTATGGAGCGGGCGACAAGCATGCCATCAGCCGGTCCGGTTGGACAGCCTATGTCCTCGGCGTCGGCTTCATGTGCGCGGCGGCCGCCTTCATGCTGATCGCGCCGCACCTGCTGATCGGCCGGTTCATCGATCTTGCCGATCCCGTCAATGCCGATGTGGTGGCCCGGGCCAGCCTGTTCCTGATCTTCGCCGGCCTGTTCCAGATCACCGACGGTGCCCAGGTCGTGGCCGCCGGCATGCTGCGCGGCCTGCATGATACCGTGATCCCGATGCTGTTCGCCGCCATCGGCTATTGGGTGGCGGGGCTGCCGCTCGGCATCCTGCTCGGCTTCCATTTCGGCTGGGGCGGCGCCGGCATCTGGGCCGGCCTGGTGAGCGGGCTGACGGCGGTCGCCATCCTGATGACCATGCGCTGGCTGCGGCGGGACCGCCTGAAGCCTGCGACGTAACGCAGACGCGTCTCCCCGATGCCCTTGGGGCTGCCTATTGCAGGGACTGGAGGTAGCTCAACCTTTGCCGATAGGCCGCCTCGATGCAGCTGGCCTGGGCGCCGCAGCGATCGCGGTTGGCGCGCCACGCCGTCTGGTCGGCCGACAGGCTGGCCTGCTCGGCCTTGGGCAGGAGCCGGAAGCGCGCCTTGAAGGCATTGTCCAGGGCGAGATCGAGCCGCGCCAGCGTGTCGCTCTGGCAAATGGCGCGCTCGCTCGGATTGAGGCGTCCGCCGCAGGGAAAACTCGGCGACGCCGAGGGCGTGCCGGCCGCCTTGTCGACCAGGCTCTTCAGGAAGGCGAGCCGCTGCCGGTAGCTCACGCCGATACAGGCTGCGTCGGCGCCGCATTCGTCGCGCTGGGCGCGCCAGGCCGTCTGGTTCGCCTTCAGCTTGGCCTGCAGATCCTTCGGCAGCGCCGCGTTGATCAGGCCGTAGGCGGATGACAAGGTCTGGTCGAGGGCGGCGAGACCGCCATCCTGGCAAATCGCGTTTTCGGTCGGGTTCAGCCGGCCGTTGCAAGGAAAGCTCGGCGAAACGGAGGCGGGAACGGTCCTGTCCGGGGCCGCAAAGTCGAGGGCCGCATTCTGCTGCAGCGTGGAGTTCGGTTGGCTGTCGCCACCTGCCGTCGCCGCCGGAGCAATCTCGACCGAGCCTTGCGCCGGCTGATCGACCGATGCCGGGGCGGTGGTATCGACCGCCTTGACCGGCTGCGGCGTTTCCACTTTTCCGGCCATGGCGAAGGAGCCGATGATGGCTTCGTTCACCCAGGGGGTCTGGCCGCCCTGGGTCGACTGGTCGACATCGGCTCGGACCTGGCCGAACATCTGGCGGATGTCGAGGCCGGGCGTCTCCATATGGGCGAGCAGCGCCGTGGTGAAGGGCGAGTTGCGCCCGCTGCCGTCCTGCGCCACCGAGCCCGGCGCCGTGGAGAAGGCGATCAGCGTGCCCTTGGCCGAGGAGGCGTCGAGATCGATACGCGCCAGTCCGCGCGTGCCGGCCCCCCGGGTCAGCTGGCGCGTCAGGGGATTGTCCCGGCACGAATCCAGGATCACGATCTTCACCTTCGGCGCCGCGCTGTCGACCAGTTCCAGGAGCTTGTCCAGCGACAGGGTCTGGGTGTCCAGATCCAATTCGTCCGAGATCCTGGCCGAGACCGGCACCAGGTAGTTGCGCCCCTTCACCTGCACGCCATGGCCGGAATAGAACACCACCACGCTGTCGGCATGATCGGCGTCGCGCAGAAAGGCCCTCAGACCGTCATTCATCGCCGCCAGGTCGCCGTCCTTGACCAGCGTCACCGCATAGCCGATCCGCCCCAGCGCCGCCGCCATGTCGTTGGCATCGTTGGCCGGATTCACCAGAGGCGTCACCGACCGATAGGCACTGTTGCCGATCACCAGCGCCGCCTTCTGGGCCGCGCCGGCGGGCAGTGCGCCTGCCAGAACGAACGTGGCAAGGAGGAACAGGCGGATCAGGCAGGCCATAATGGGGTCTCTAGGGGTAAGGGCCAACGTAGTTCACTTATGAAGGAACACGCCGGTTTGTCATAGCCGGGCTCGATCCGGCTATCCAGAAGCCCCCCGCCGTGCCGGGCTCGGAGCTGGAGCGCCGGGCCAGACCCGGCCATGACAAAGGTCGTGTAAATCCGAAGGAGCATCGCTGAACAGCATTGGGATCAAGGCGCGACATTATCTCCGCCAATGGGCGCAAATCAAACGTGACAGCGCCACAGGAACGTCCCAAAGATGAAAGCTGACAGGCTTTTCTACAGGGGAGCCCAGACCGCTCCCATTTTTTTCGACAGTCAGGTGCGTTGTGATCGAATATGTCCGCAGAATCCTCGATGCCCGCGTCTATGACGTAGCCCAGCGAACGCCCCTGGATGCGATGGTGCGGCTCAGCCAGCGCCTGAACGCGGAGGTGCTGCTCAAGCGCGAGGATCTCCAGCCGATCTTCTCCTTCAAGATCCGTGGCGCCTATAACCGCATCGCCCGGCTGTCGCCCGAAGCCAAGGCGGCCGGCGTGATCTGTGCCTCGGCCGGGAACCATGCCCAAGGCGTCGCCCTCTCGGCAACGAAGCTCGGCATCGCCGCCACCATCGTCATGCCGATCACCACGCCGCGCATCAAGGTCGATGCCGTGCGCTATTGGGGCGGCAAGGTCGTGCTCAAGGGCGACGTCTTCGACGAAGCCTATGCCCATGCCCGCGAACTCGAACAGGAGCAGGGCCTGACCTTCGTCCATCCCTATGACGATGGCGACGTCATCGCCGGCCAGGGCACAGTGGGCGTGGAGATCCTGCACCAGCATCCCGGCCCGATCGAAGCAGTCTTCGTGCCCATCGGCGGCGGCGGCCTGGCGGCGGGCATCGCCTCCTATGTCAAGTTCCTGCGCCCGGAAACCAAGGTGATCGGCGTCGAGCCGGTGGATGCCGCCTCGATGAAGGCGGCCATTGCGGCCGGCGAGCGGGTGGTGCTCGACCGCGTCGGCCTGTTCGCCGACGGTGTCGCAGTCCGCCAGGCGGGCGAGGAAACCTTCCGGATCTGCCGCGAACTGCTGGACGACGTCCTGGTCGCCGATACCGACGCCATGTGCGCTGCGATCAAGGACATCTTCGAGGATATGCGCGTGCTGTCCGAACCGGCCGGCGCCCTGTCGCTGGCAGGCTTGAAGGCTTATGCGCAGGCCAATCCCGAGAGAACCGGCGCGCTGGTCGCCGTCAACAGCGGTGCCAACCTCAATTTCGACCGTCTGCGCCATGTCGCCGAGCGCGCCGAGGTGGGCGAGGCGCGCGAGATCCTGCTCGCCGTCACCATACCCGAGGAGACAGGCAGCTATCGCCGCTTCATCCAGGTTCTGGGCAACCGCATCGTCACCGAGTTCAACTATCGCTACGCCGGCGGCAGCCAGGCTCATGTCTTCGTCGGCCTGAAGCTCGCCGATGCCAAGCGCCAGAAGAGCGAGATCGTCGGCCAGCTCGAACGGCTCGGCTATGGCGTCGTCGATATCAGCGCCGACGAGACCGCCAAGCTGCATGTACGCTACATGGTCGGCGGGCGGGCACCGGGCCTGACGGACGAATTGGTGCTGCGCTTCGAATTCCCCGAACGCCCCGGCGCGCTGCTCCGATTCCTCGACGGCGTCGGCTTCGACTGGAACATCACCCTGTTCCACTACCGCAATCATGGTGCGGATTATGGCCGTGTGCTGGTCGGAATCCAGGTTCCCGAAGCCGATCGCCCGCGGCTTTTCGAACGTCTGGGAGAGCTCGGCTACCCCTATGAGGACGAAAGCGCCAACGACGCCTATCGCCTCTTCCTGCGCGGCTGAACGGCAGGCCGCCAGGCACGCACCACCCGTTACGGAAAATTAAGCAATAACAAACGGTTAAGGCTTTTCGTAAAGCCGGCGACCGCCATGTTCCACGCCCATATCAGCAATGCCGAATAACATGCCCACGGCGTGCTTTTCGACACTACATAAACACCGAAAAGTCGCAATAGGTCTTACAAGTAGAGACGAGGCGTTAACCGCGCCGCGATACAGTGAAAGGTGAGTTGGAGTTAGTACGATGCGTTTGGCGGGATTGTTTGCAGCAAAGGACGGATTTGAAGAAGGCGACATAGCCGGTGTGACGATCGACGTCGTCACCGGGCTGCTTGCCGGTCTCGCCCTGATCATCGGTGTCTGGCTGCTCGGCAGCGCCCTGAATGCCGATGCCACCCATGTCGCCTCGGCGCTGGCGCGCTGAGAACGCATCGGTCACCACGAATGAAACAAAGCAGTCCAGGCTCCCGCCTTGGGAGAGTGGACTGCTTCGCTATGCTCACGATGACGCAGTTGCCGTAGCGACCCGTCGCAGCGACTACTTGCTCATCGAATTCTTGATCATGCCGGCGATGATCTGAAGGATGGCGCCGCCGGCACCGCCGCTGATCACATTGGTGACGATCGAGCCGACGTCGAAGCTGCCCGACTGCATGGAGGCGGCGACGGACGGCCAGACAGCAGTGATGATCTGGCCGAGCACACCGCCGCCCACCAGACCGGCGATGATGTTTCCGATATTACCCATGTCGAATTGCGGCAGAGCCTTGCCGGAGCCGGCGCCGCCAAGCGCGCCTGCCACCAGGTTGATAAGAATCTGTTCCATTGTCGACTTCCACTTTCAGTGGCGGCTGGTTGATGGAAGATGACCGCCTGCGACAATTTGTGCAGATTCTGGTTTCTTTTCAATTAATCCCTGAACCGAGCCCCGCTTCAAGGAGACTTAGACAAAGTAAAATCTGTGTATTTCGCCTTTGCAGCGCTTCCCTGTCTCTGTGGAAAGTCCGCTGCATTGATTTCATACGAGTCTATCCGCCTTGAAGTGCCTTGAAATCGCGCTGCCAGATTGCGCCGGTGATATAACGCAGGACGGAGTTGCCCCGTTCGGCGTCAGGCGTTCCCACCAGCGACAGCAGGGCCACGCAGGCTTCCTTTCCCTGATGCACCGTCACCGAGGGTTCCCTGCCGGTCCGCTGCGCGCCGGTCTGGCCATCCCGACCGACGGCATTCTTCCACTTGTCGGCGAAGATCCTCGCCCCCTCTTTGGCGGTGTCGCAATCGCCATAGGGCAGCGCGATCACCACGCCACTGCCTGCCGGCTCCTTCGTCTCGACATCGGCGATGATGGCCCCCATGGACACAGGCGTGATCGGTTTCTTCGCCCGCTCGGCCATCTTGTCCGCCAGCGCTTTCTTGTCGACGGTGGGAGAGGTTGCCATCAGATCCGTCACATCGTCCCCCTGCATCCAGATCGCCGGGGTGAGAACGATTGCCTGCAGGATCGAACCCTGGGCAGCCACCTTCTCGATGCCATCGAGGCCCGCCTCGAACGGTGCCAAACCGGCGAGACTGGTCTTGGCCGAAACGGCGCCGGCCTCGGTAGCGGCCCCGGGATCGGGGGACTGGGCGATACCATCCTTGAGAGGCGCGATCATCGAAGCACGCCCCAGCGGGCCAAGGAAAGGATTGTTAGGATTGCGCTTGGTGAAATCCACCTTCAGCGGGTCGCCATTGCGCCATGTGCCATCGATCTGGCTGAAACCGCGCTTGGCGAGCCCCGTGACGAAAGGATCGACCATGTCCGGACGAGTGAAGCGCCAGAGGACGACGGCCCGTGGCGGTGTACCATATTCGGTGAAGCTGGAAATCTCGTCGCGCTTCAAGCCAGTATCCCCTTGCCAGGAAGACTCGGCGCTAGAAAAGAACGCTTTCGTCGTGTCGTTGCCACCAAGACTCATGCGGCGTCCCATCGAGGCGAAATTCCCCGCATAGAGCGCACGCAGTTCCGACAGATTAACAAAGATGGCGGCAATGCCGTTGCGATCCATTGCGAACTTCGCAGGAACGTGGGACAGCGCGCCCCGCAACTCCGAATCGGCCGAAGCCGCTCCTGCGACGCCGCACAGCAAGGTTGCTGCCACTACGACGCCTGCCAGTTTTCTCAATCCGTTCGGCATCAAAATCCCTCCTTGTCCATCGCATAGGCCGCAATGGCACGCCGGAAGAGGCCAAGTCTGTCGTCAAGGGAACGCATCAGGGGAACCGCATCAAGGCTTCTTCGTCGTCCAGCGCGCGGCGGCGGCATCGTCCTCGTCCTTGGCGGCGACCCAGCCGGTACCGGAGGCGCGCTCCTCCTTCTTCCAGAATGGCGCCCGCGTCTTGAGATAATCCATCAGGAAGGAAGCGGCCTCGAAGGCAGCCTGGCGATGCATCGAGGCCGTCACCACCAGCACGATGTTGTCGCCCGGCACCAGCCGGCCATGCCGGTGGATGACGGTGACGCCTTGCAGGGGCCAGCGCTCGCTCGCTTCCGCCTCGATCCGCTCGAGCTCGGCCTGGGCCATCTCCGGATAATGGTCCAGCGTCATCGCACTGATACGGTCGTCTTCCGGCCCTGCCCGACAGATGCCGATGAAATTGACCACCGCACCGATATCCGTGCGACCGGCTGTCAAGGCAGCAACCTCGGCCGAAACGTCGAAATCCTCGCGTTGCAGACGAACGCTCACCGTTTCTGCTCCCCGCCGGCTCAGCCGCCCGTCATGGGCGGGAAGAAGGCGATTTCGCCGGCTCCGGCAACCGGCGCAGCCGGCTTGACATGGCGCCGATCGATCGCCGCCCTGATGATCTTGCGGTTCTCGAAGGCATGGGCATGGGCCTCGCTACGCTCGGACAGCCACTGCATCAGATCCTCGACCGTCCTGACCTCGGCCGGCAGGTCGACTTCCTCCTCCGGCACGCCGATGCGCTCGCGCAGCCAGGCGAAGTAGATCAGCTTCATCACGCGTCCTCCAGCAGATGCTGCACGCCGCTGCGGAAATAATCATACCCCGTGTAGAGCGTCACCACAGCCGAAACCCACAGCAGCACCAGGCCGATGATGGTACAGCCCGGCAGGACGGCGTCGCCCGCTGGCCCTGCCAGCAGAAAACCGATCGCCAGGAGCTGGACGGTTGTCTTCCATTTGGCAAGCCGAGTCACCGGCACTGAAACCCGCAATTCGGCCAGGAACTCCCTGAGACCGGAAACCAGGATCTCGCGGCATAGGATGACGATGGCCGCCCACACGGACAGATTGCCGATGGTGATGGTTCCCGTCGCCGTCAGCATGAGCAGGCAGGACGACACCAGCAGCTTGTCGGCGATCGGATCGAGCATGCGCCCGAGCGAGGATTGCTGCCCCCAGGCCCTGGCCAGATAGCCATCGAAATAATCCGTCACCGCCGCCAGGGCGAACGCCCCGAAGGCGACCCAGCGCACCCAGATCACCTCCGGCCAGAACAGGCAGGCCACGACCACCGGCACCGCCGCGATCCGGCCATAGGTGAGGATGTTCGGCAGGGAGAGCGGGGATGTCCGCTTGGTGGGCGCTGGTGATGTCATGGCTTGAAGGAACATGGCGCGGTCGCGCCGTCAACCGGGTTTAGGATGCCTTGTCGTGGAAGAAGTCGTAGACCTTGCGGGCGGTCGCCTGATCGATGCCCGGACAGCCTTCGAGATCGGCCATCGAAGCGCGCTCGATCGCCTTGAGAGTGCCGAAATGCCGCAGCAGCGCACGTTTGCGCTGCGGACCGATGCCGCCGATTTCCTGGAGCCCCCCCTCCTTCAGGGATTTGGAGCGTTTCTGGCGATGAGCACCGATGGCGAAGCGGTGGGCTTCGTCACGCAGGCGCTGCACGAAATAGAGCACGGGATCGCGCGGAGCGAGCTTGAAAGGGGGCTTGCCCTCGACGATGAAGGTCTCGCGCCCGGCATCGCGATCGACACCCTTGGCGACACCGACCAATGCGACGTCCTCGACGCCGAGATCGGCGAAGACCTCGCGGGCCACCTGCATCTGGCCGGCACCGCCGTCGATCAGGACGAGATCGGGCCAAGAGGGCATCGCGACATCGTCCGCCCCCTCGCCCGGTTCGGCCGCCTCGTCCTTGGGTGTCTCCTTGATGAGGCGGGAAAAGCGCCGCTGCAGCACCTCGCGCATCATGCCGTAGTCGTCGCCCGGCGTGATCTCCGTCGATTTGATATTGAACTTGCGATAATGCGTCTTGGCGAAGCCTTCGCGCCCCGCCACGATCATGCCGCCGACGGCGTTGGTGCCCATGATGTGAGAGTTGTCATAGACCTCGATGCGGCGCGGCGCCTCTTCGAGGCCGAAGGCTTCGGCTACGCCTTCCAGCAGCTTGAGCTGCGAGGAGGATTCGGCCAGGCGGCGTCCGAGTGCCTCGCGGGCATTGGTGAGGGCATGCTCGACGAGGTCGCGCTTCTCTCCCCGCTTCGGTGTCGCGATCTCGATGCGATGGCCGGCCCGCAGCGTCAATGCCTCACGCAGGATCTCCCCACCCTCGATCTCGTGCGAAAGCAGCACGAGCTTGGGCGCCGGCTTGTCGTCGTAGAACTGGCCGAGAAAGGCATCGAGCACTTCGGCCTCGCTGAGCGTGCGATCGGCCTTGGGGAAATAGGCGCGATTGCCCCAGTTCTGACCGGTGCGGAAGAAGAACACCTCGATGCAAAACTGGCCGGCCTGCTCGTGCACGGCGAAGACATCCGCTTCCTCGATCGAGCGTGGATTGATCCCCTGGGTCGACTGGATGGCCGAAAGCGCCGCGAGCCTGTCGCGATAGCGGGCTGCGCGCTCGAACTCCAGAGTTTCGGCCGCCTTCTCCATCTCGTGCGCCATCGCCTCCTTGATGGCCTTGGACTTGCCGGTCAGGAAGGCGCGCGCTTCGCTCACCAGGCCGGCATAATCCTCGATCGAGACCTCGCCGGTGCAAGGGGCCGAGCAGCGCTTGATCTGGTGCAGCAGGCAGGGGCGCGTGCGGGTCGAGAACACCGAATCCGTGCAGGAACGGATGAGGAAGGCGCGCTCCAAGGCGTTCATGGTGCGGTTGACGGCCAGGACGCTGGCGAAGGGACCGAAATAATCGCCCTTGCGCGTGCGCGCCCCGCGATGCTTGGTCAGCTGCGGCGCCGGATGATCGCCCGTCAGCAGGATGTAGGGAAAGGATTTGTCGTCGCGCAGCAGCACGTTGAAGCGCGGCTTCAGGCTCTTGATCAGATTGATCTCGAGCAGCAGGGCTTCGGTTTCCGTCTGTGTCGTGACGAATTCCATCGCCGCCGTCTCGGCGATCATGCGGGCGATGCGCGCAGTCGGCGCAATGCCGCGGGCGTAGCTCGCCACCCGTTTCTTGAGCGAATGCGCCTTGCCGACATAGAGCACGGTGCCTTCCGCATCGATCATGCGATAGACACCCGGTGCGTTTGGCAGCGTCTTCCAGAAAGCGTGAATGACCGCCGTTCCCGCGCGCAGCGAAGACGGCACGGCTTTCTCGTCGAAGGCGAAGTCGACGGAGGAGGAGGCTTCCTCGGTTTCGGCAAGATCGGGCGAGTCGGTCATGGCTGATAAATAGGACGCAGGAGGCACGCTGACGAGAGGGCATGCAAAATGCCGGTGAAATTGCCCGCCATCGCCGGCGTGCCCCGGCTATCGCGGCTGGACTACTCGGCCCAGGCCAGATGCTGGCCGCCGTCGACGGCGATCATCTGACCGCTGACGCTGCGGGCGCGGGCGAGATAGAGCACGGCCTCCACGATGTCCTCGACGGCGCTGCCATGGCCGAGCGGCGTGCCGGCCGCCTCGGCAGCGAATTCCTCGGGGGTCTGCGAAGCCGCCTGCAGGGTCGGGCCCGGCCCGATGCCGTTGACACGGATCCGTGGGGCCAGCGCCTGCGCCAGGGTCTGCGTGGCGACATGCAGCACGGATTTGCTGAGATAATAGGAAACATAGTCCGGCCGGGGATGCAGCACGCGCTGGTCGATCAGATTGACGATGGAGGGGTCGCAGGCGCGCGGGTCGACCTGGGCCGCAAAAGCCTGGGCGAGAAAGATCGGCGCCTGGGCGTTGACGGCGAATTGCCGGTTCCAGACCTGCGCACGGAGGGTGCCCACGCCGTCGGCCTCGAACATCGAGGCTGAATTCACCAGCAGGTCGAGAACGCCAATGCCGGCATGCGCCTCCTCGACGATCGCACTCACCTTGTCTCCCGCCGACAGATCCCCCACCACGATGCAGGCCCTGCGTCCCATGGCCGCAATATGCGCCGCCACATCCTCCGCTTCGGCGCGCGAGCGATTGCAATGAAGCGCGACGTCATATCCGGCCTGCGCCAGGCCGAGGGCGATGCTGCGGCCGATACGCTTGGCAGCGCCGGTCACCAAAGCGCGCTGCGCCCCCGAACAAAGCTCTTTGGCCTTTTCCACCATTTTCTCCATTCCTTCCGCAGGCTTGTCTTCATACTGCGTTTACGATGCGGGCAGATTGCTGCCCAGCGTTAACGTCGATCGACCACCGGGCAGTGTTCAAGTGACGAACTGGCCCATGCCAGCACTGGAGTAAAGCGCGCTCACGGCGGAACGCTTTTTTGCTCCGGCTCTTTGGTTCGACGCGTCTTTGCGATTGTGGTGCTTCCCTCAACTCGCAAGGCGCTTTGGCACCGGAACAGGCAACACTGGGACACGATGCTGAAGGTCACTTTCCTCACTTGCGCGATACTGGCCTGGCAGCCCCTCATCGGAACGGCGCAGGCCGGCGAAGCCGTGCCCGGGGCACCCTCCGCCCTCTCGCTGGTGTGGACCGGCCGCTTCATTGCCGTGACCAAGGCACCGGTACTGGCAGGCGTCGTTCCGCAGGCGGCCGCCAAGCCGGCACGCCCGTCGACTGGTGATGACATCGACATCGTCGGTTCCATTCCGGTCAATCCCTCGGGAGAAAGCGGCAAGAATCGCTCGCTCGCGCATAATGCGCGCCCGACAAGCCTTTGCCTTCTGCCCGGTCTGACCTCGGGCCGAGGCGATGATCTGGCCTGCGGTGGCGTTCAGCACAATCGCTGGTCCGCCCGGGCGACGGCGTTCAACTATGATTTGGGCACGGTTCATTCCGATTTTGCCAACGCGCCGGCGCCCTATGCCGCCGGGTGGGAATGACAAATCGCCGAACAACCCAATAATTCGCAATATTAATCTCCCGTTAACTATAATAAACTCAATTTACCCTAAGAGAATTCACAGAACATAAATTATAGTTAACAAACCATTTCAAATATAACTGAAATCATTGCCATAATATTGCCTTGTTAAATCTACTTAATAAACCCATCAGGCAACTTTCTCTTAAGAGTCTTCACGTAACACGGTCGCATGATTGTTCGATGGGTTGGGGATACCGGCGTCATCGCGTGTATGAGTTCCAGGAGTTCACGATGAAAAAGCTTCTTCTCGCCACAGCAGCGACGCTGATCACCGGGTCCGCCTTTGCGGCCGACATTCCGCAATATCAGGAACCCGCTCCGGCCTACCAGGCACCGGCTTCCAATGTGACCTGGACGGGCTTCTATGCCGGTATCAATCTCGGCTACGGCTTTTCCGGTGACTTCGATGCTAATCGCGGCGTCCGCTTGAACGAGGCCAGCGGCTTCACCGGCGGCGTGCAGGCCGGCTACAACATGCAGTACGATCCGATCGTGGTCGGCATTGAAGGCTCGTTGAACTATGCCGACATCACCGACAAATATGACGGCCACAAGGGCACCTACGGCTTCAACGGCTCGATCACACCCCGCTTGGGTTACGCCATGGGCGACTTCCTGCCCTACATCAAGGCCGGTCTGGCCTTCGGCGACGTCGAAATCAACCGCTTCGGCGCCAAGGATTCGCAGTGGCAGGTCGGCTGGACCGCCGGCTTCGGTGCCGAATATCGCGTGACCCCGGAAGTTTCGGTCCGGGCGGAATACAACTACACCAGCTATGGCAAGGATGACTTCGACATCCGCAGCGGTGTGGTCAATGCCGGCTATAGCGGCAGCGACATCAAGGTGGGCGTGAACTATCACTTCTGATCCGTTCGGAAGACAGCGCTCCGAAAAGGCCCGGCATCACTGCCGGGCCTTTTTCGTTCGATGATCGTCAGCAGCCCTTGGCCGTTGATGCCCGGCCTTCCCAGACCATACTGCCGATCACGGCCAGGAGAACCATGCCGCCACCAGCCAGGGCCGCCATTCCCGGCGCCTCTCCGAAGGCAAGCCAGACCCATAGGGGCGCAAGCGGGGTCTCCAAGGCACCTATCAGCGCCGTCTGTGCCGCCGGAATGAACTTCGCGCCAATGGTGAAGCAGACCAGTGCCAATCCCATATTGCTTACGCCGAAGGCAACCAGCATGGCGACCTCACGACCGTCCGTCGGCCAGCTCGACATCAGGGGAGCGCTGATCAGCGCCGGCACCAGAGCCGACAGGCAGGCGGCCGGTACCAGCGGCACATCGGGAAAGCGCCGTCGCATCACCACGAAAGCGGCAACCAGTATCGTCATCGCCAATGCAAGGACATCGCCGATCAGGCTCCCCTGCGCGCTGCCGCCGGCCACGGTCAGCGCTACGCCCGCGACGGCGAAAAAGCTGGCGACCAGCACCGCTACGGAAGCCCGTTCTCGCATCACCAGCCAGGCCAGGCCGGCGCCCACGAAGGGCACCGTCGCGTAGATGATCGAGACATGGGCCACGCTGGTGAGCCGTAGCGACGCCACGAAGCAGGCCATGCCCAGGCTGGACAGCAGGCAGAAGCCCAAGCCGATCCATCCCATCGCCCTGAAGCTGCGCCAGGTGTTGCGGCCTTCCAGCGCCAGGATGAAGGCAAGGCTGGCGAGCGCGCCAAACAGGCCGCGCCAGAACAGCAGGGCGGCAATGTCGAGAGGCACCGCCCGCGTGAAATAGCCGGCCGAACTCCACAAGATGGCGGAGGCCGTCACCAGCGCCACGCCGATATGGCGCGGCGCGTATGCCGCCGGCATGCTCCCTTCAATGGACATTGCGATCTCCGATATGGCTGGATGCCGATTGACAGATGCCGGATTGAAGCAGAACTCTGCTGCCAAGAATCTGTCAGCAGTCAGCGTTCCCTACGCAGACCGCGCTCAACGGCTTGCCTCCCATGCGCCGCACCACCCGCCTGTTCGAGATCATCCAGCTCCTGCGCGTCGCCAAGAAGCCAGTGACGGCCGAGGCGATCGCCGCGCAGCTCGAAGTCGCCAAACGTACCATCTACCGCGACATCGCTTCGCTTCAGGCCCTGTCGGTGCCCATCTACGGCGAAGCCGGCATCGGCTATGTCATGCGCTCCGGCTACGACCTGCCGCCGCTGATGCTGTCCATCGAGGAAGTCGAAGCCCTCGTGGTCGCTCTCGGCCTGCTGGAGCGCACCGACGATCGGGCGCTCAAGCTGGCCGCGGATTCGATCCGCGCCAAGATCGCCACCGTTTTGCCGATCCCCAATCGCGAACCCATCGACAAGACCCGGCTCTTCGTGCCGCAATGGATCCATCCCGAGCCGATCAGCATCGATCTTGCCGCCATTCGCCTGGCCATTCGCGACGAGCGCAAATTGCTGCTGCACTATGTCGATGTAGAGGAACGGGAAAGCAGGCGGGTCGTCCGACCGATCGCCATGGTCTACTATGTCGAAGTGATGCATGTCGTGGCCTGGTGCGAACTGCGCCGGGATTTCCGCAGCTTCAGGGCCGACCGCATCCGCCATTGCGAGGTCATGCAGGAGCGTTTCGAGGGCGAGAGCGCGGCCTTGCGCACGGCCTGGGAGGCGCGCCAGCGTGAAGAGACGCCGCAGCGCTAGATCAAAGTGCGATTTTTCTGAAAAACGCTTTAGTTCCCTATCGAGCTCTCAGATGAACACCATCGCCACCTCATTCCGCGTCTGAAAGCCCGCTTTGGCATAGGCCGCTTGTGCCCACCGATTGGCTGGACCGGGATCGATGACGATCATCGGCGCCCTCTCCGCCCGCAGATGCCGCGCCGGCAAGGGCAGATCGCTCGCGCCGGCCGGGCGGAAACGATAGGGGCCCGCTGTTCAGGCTCATTGCTTCATTGGGGACGCGTCAGGCCGAAAGCCGGGATCTCCGCCTCGAAGGCGGCAAGCCAGGTCTGCAGCTTGGGAAGATGCTGCCGCCAGGTTCCCGCAAAGCGCAAATCGAGATAGCCGAGTGCGCAGGCCAGCGCGATGCTTCCCGCGTCCAGCGCCGGGTCGAAGGCCCCTGCCCGCGCCTCGAACGTAGCCAGGCCGCGCGCGACCTTGCCAGCCTGGATGTCGAGCCATTTGGCACTGCGTTGATCTTCGGGGCGCATCCTCGCCTCATAGACCTGGAGCAGCGAGGCATCCATGACGCCGTCCGCGAGGGCTTGGCGGGTGAGCACCTCGAAACGCGCCGGGCCCTGCGGCACGATCCGGCCGCCACCGGCGAGGTGGTCGAGATAATCGAGAATGACCCGGCTGTCGTAGAGGACGGCCCCGTCATCCAGGATCAGCACCGGGATCTTGCCGAGCGGATTCTGCCCGCGCAGGCTGTCCTGCGGATCATTGGTATCCGCAGGAACCACGGTGATGCGATCGAACAAGCCGAGATAATGGGCGGCGATCTTGACCTTCCGACCAAAGGGCGAAGGAGGCGAGGAGCGCAATTGCATGATGGTGCCGAAACCCAGGTGCTGGAATCATGAGCGACTGCGAGCGCTCGTCCTTCCATTACCGCATTTCAGCTGCAAATGCGGTAATACCGGTCAGGCCTTCACCAAATTGACGGCCTTCGGTCCCTTGCCTTTCTTGTCAGGCTCGACATCGAAGGAGATCTTCTGGCCTTCCGACAATGTACCCAGACCGGAACTTTCGACTGCGGTGATGTGAACAAAGATGTCGCGTCCACCATCGTCAGGCGTTATGAAGCCATAGCCTTTTTGGGTGTTGAAGAACTTGACGGTGCCGCTCTGCGCCATCTTACGCTCCCAGTCCCGATCTGGCCGGATGACCAGATCCATTCCACACCAGTACGAAAAGAGTTTCATCCAAAGGGCGCTTGTACGCAAGAGGCGATATGGGCCGCAGGACCAATCCACCCTTGCCGCAGCAGACAAATTTTACCGATTTTGGAAATCCGTATGGGCGAAGACATACCATATAACCGCGAGGCGCCCTCCCCAGGCGTCCTCGAGGAATTGTCGCCGGGTGTCCGCCGCATCCTGGCTCCCAATGGCGGTGCCTTCACCTTTACCGGCACCTGTTCCTACATCGTCGGGCGCGGCAAGGTCGCCATCATCGACCCCGGTCCGGACGATCCCGCCCACGTCGCCGCCCTGCTGGCGGCCGTGCGGGGCGAGGAAGTCGTGGCGATCGCCGTCACCCATACCCACCGCGACCATTCGCCTGCTGCATCGGCGTTGGCATCGGCGACCGGCGCGCCCACCTATGGCGCCGGCCCGCATCGCAGTGCCCGCCCCTTGCATGAGGGCGAGACCAATCTGCTCGACGCTTCCGGCGACCTCGCCTTCCAACCCGACGTGGTCCTGGACGAGGGCGATCGCTTCGGTCCCCCGGACTGGCCGTTGACGGCGCTGGAGACGCCCGGCCACTGCGCCAACCATCTCGCCTTTTCGCTCGAGGCGGACAAGGTGTTGCTCTCGGGTGACCATGTCATGGCGTGGTCCACCAGTATCGTCGCACCGCCCGACGGCTCGATGGGAGACTATATGGCCTCGCTGGAGAAACTCCTCGGCAGGCCGGAGACGCGCTATTTCCCGGGCCATGGCGGTCCGGTCGAGCAACCGCAGCGCTTCCTGCGCGCCATGATCCAGCATCGCCGCATGCGCGAGGCCTCGATCCTTCAGGCCCTGGGCGAAGGCCCCGCGCCGATCACGCCCTTGACCGCCAAAGTCTATGCAGGACTGCCGGCCGGGTTGCAGGGAGCGGCGGCCCTCAACCTCTTCGCCCATCTCGAAGACCTCGTCCAGCGCGGCAAGGTGCTCACCGAGGGCGCCCCTTCCCTGGCAGGCCGCTACTGGCTCGCCTGATCGGGCGTCAGGGCCCGATCGCGCAATTCGGCCATGAAGCTCTGCACATGCTTGGCGTTGGCCCCGAAATCATAGGAGCCGTAGCGAGCAGCCGATCGCATGTCGATCCGCGTCTTGCCGCCCTCGCCCCGGATGCGCAGCGCGATATCGTCGACGGTGCCCAGAACGGCGGATGAGGCGACGGCTTCGATGCGATCGCTGAAGCGCCTTTGCGCGGCGGCAGAACCGGCGGGCCCGCCGCCCGCCGTGTCCGAGTCCACGGGATCGCCATCCCCCCGGATGCTGTCCGGCAGACGAATGCGCGCCGCCATCTCGCCGAAACGCAGATCGCCGACCACCTGCCAGCGCCTTTCCCGCATCAGGCGAAGCGCGATCTTGCGGACGTCGTCCGGCGGCACGTCGAGCAGAATCGACTGGATCTGCGGCAGGGCTTGCCGCTGATAGGCGGCGAGCCCCGCGGTATAGGCCGTCGAATTGGCGTCCGGCCCGCGGGTGCGGGCGGCATGAGCCAGGGGCGGAGGATCGTCGGGATCGGTGCTGACATCGACAATCGCAGGCACGCTGAGGGCGAGGCTGGCGGCGATTGCGGCGGGGGCCAGCACCAGGATGGCGAGCAGGAATGCGCTGAAGGCCCGGCCGAAGCCCCGCTCGCCCTTGCGCCAGATCACCTGAAAGGCGATCACCGCGCAGAGCAAGGCGGCGCAGGCTGCCAGCAGCCCCGCACACAGCGCGGCAAAGCCGGCCTGGAGCGGGGCGAGATGAAAACGCAGCAACAGCAACGAGATCACGACGACCTCGAAGGCAAAGACCGCCAAGGTCTGCGCGGCACGGGCCCAGCCGATCGGCGGAGGCACCGGGCGTCGCAGCATCAGGGCGCGCCCGCAAGAGACAGCAGCAGAGCGGGCAGGTCCATCACGCTCTCGATGACATGATCGGCATGCGGCGCGAGTTCTTCCCGCCGGGCGAAACCGCTGAGCACGGCGATGGCGGTGCCCCCGGCCGCCCTGACGGCGTGAAGGTCATGGGTGGAATCGCCGACCAAGGCGATCTCCTGCGGCGCAACTCCGAACGCCCTGGCAAAGCCGAGCACAGGGCCAGGCTCCGGCTTGCGGCCATGGCCTGAATCATAGCCGAGCACGGCGTCGAGCCAGGGTATCAGGCCGAGCTTTTCGCAATGGGCACGCGCGCCTGCCTCGGAATCGTTGGTGCAGATGCCCAGCAGATAGCCGCGCGCCTTCAAGGTGGAGAGCAGCCAGGGCGGGTCCCCGATGGGCGTGACGTGTTTCAGGCCCTCTTCGATGAAGATGCGATCCATCTGCTCGAAAAAGGCCGTATCGGCGACCTCCCCAAGCACTTCGGCCCAGGCGACCCCGTAATCGGCCGAAGATTCGGCCACCAGCACCGAGTGCGGCAGGATGCGATGGCTTTCCAGGTCGTAGTCGTTGATCTCGATCAGCCGCGCCATCTTCTCGGGATCTCCACCGCTCAGGCGCTGCATGGCAGCGTAGGCGGCGGCGCTCCAGGTGAGATGAAAATCGACCAGGGTCCCGTCCTTGTCGAAGAGTATGGCGCGTATCGGCATGGCGAATCCCAGTCTACAGCCCTTTCCCGCCCTCCATAAGGAATTTAGCCGGCGCGGCATACCGAATTCGCGCGGAAACAGGAGGTTGGAACAGAGATCATCGACCAGGCGTCAAACCAGCGCCAGACCTCCCACATGGGTGGAAGTCGCCGTCTTCCCGAGATTTCGCGGCGCAAGCATATTGCGGAATCTCGTGCTAAATCCCATGTGTTTGGCGCACGTGGGCCTTGTGCCACGGTGCGGGCTGCCCATCAGGGGGCCGGCGGGAGAGATTTTGAACATGCGTGACCCCTATAGCGTCCTTGGCGTTTCCAAGACGGCAAGCTTGGCTGAGATCAAGAAGGCCTTTCGCAAGCTCGCCAAGCAGTACCACCCCGATCAGAACAAGGATGCCAAGGCCGCGGCGAAGTTCGCCGAGGTCAACAGCGCCTATGAAATCGTCGGTGACGAGAAGAAGCGGGCCCAGTTCGACCGAGGCGAGATCGACGCCGAGGGCAAGCCGCGTTTCCAGGGCTTCGAGGCCGCGGGTGGTCCCGGCGGCTTCGGGCGCGACACCGGCGGCTTCGAGTTCAATTTCGGCAATGCCCGGAGCGGCAGCGGTGGCGGCGGTTTCGCGAGCGGCTTCGACGACATCCTCAGCGAGATGTTCGGTGGCAGAGCCCAGCGCGGCGGCGCGCGCGCCGGTGGTGCGCCCCGCGGTGATGATATCCAGGTCACCGGACAGATTCCCTTCACCGTCTGGGCGTTGGGCGGCAAGACACGCGTCGAGCTCGGGCCGGGCCGCGTGGTGGACGCCTCCATTCCGGCCGGCATCGCTCCCGGCAAGACCATTCGCCTCAGGGGCCAGGGCGAGCCCAGCCCGTTCGGCGGCGAGCCCGGCGACGCGCTGATCACGGTGGCCGTGGCGCCGCACGACACGTTCCGCGCCGAAGGCAAGAACGTCCGCGTCGACGTCAACGTGACCCTCTACGAAGCCGCCCTCGGCGCCAAGGTGCGCGTGCCGACGCTGGACGGCTCCGTCGATCTCACCTTGCCCGCCGGCACCACGGGGCTGCGCTCCTTCCGCCTCAAGGGCAAGGGCGTGCAGGCCAAGGACGGGCCGGGCGACCTCATCGTGCAGCCCCGGATCATCATGCCCAGCAAGATTGATCCCGAACTCGAGGCCGCTCTCGTGAAGCTGCGTGAGAAGGGCTACGACATCGGGCGGTAAAACGGGGCGGATCTTCGGCCCCGCCCGGAACGGAACCGAGATGGCGGGTGAAGACCCGCCCCCCAATCATGCTTCGAATGGCCAGGCCGCAGGCGTGCCGACCTGCCCGCGGTGACGCAGGAGATGATCTGCCAGCACGCAGGCCATCATCGCCTCTCCCACCGGCACGGCGCGGATGCCGACACAGGGGTCATGGCGCCCCTTGGTGACGATATCGGTGTCCCGGCCATAGCGGTCGACCGTGCGGCGCTCCTGCAGGATGGAGGAGGTCGGCTTCACCGCAAAGCGCACCACCACGGGCTGCCCGGTGGAGATGCCGCCAAGAATGCCGCCGGCATGGTTGGAGAGGAACAGAGGCCGTCCGTCATTGCCCATGCGCATTTCGTCGGCATTCGCCTCGCCTCCGAGTTCGGCGGCGGCGAAGCCATCCCCGATCTCCACGCCTTTGACGGCATTGATGCTCATCATCGCCGCGGCGAGATCCGAATCGAGCTTGCCGTAGATCGGAGCACCGAGACCGGGCTGCACCCCTTCGGCCACCACCTCGATCACCGCGCCGATCGAAGAGCCCGCCTTGCGCACGCCATCGAGATATTCCTCGAAGAAGGCTGCCGCGACCGGATCCGGGCAGAAGAACGGATTGGCGTCGACCGCCTCCCAGTCCCAACGGCTGCGATCGATCTTGTGCGGGCCCATCTGCACGAGCGCTCCCCGGACGGTCACGCCGGGCAGGACCTGCCGGGCCACCGCGCCGGCCGCTACCCGGGCCGCCGTCTCGCGGGCCGAGGAACGCCCGCCGCCGCGATAATCGCGAATGCCGTATTTGATGTCATAGGCATAATCGGCATGGCCGGGGCGATACTTGTCCTTGATCTCCCCGTAATCCTTCGAACGCTGATCGACATTTTCGATCATCAAATGGATCGGCGTCCCTGTGGTCAGCAACTGCCCGCTCGCTTCGTCCGCCATCACGCCCGAGAGAATGCGCACGGTATCGGGTTCGCGACGCTGCGTGGTGAACCGGCTCTGGCCCGGTTTGCGGCGATCGAGGAAACCCTGAATCATCGCTTCGCTGATCGGAAGGCGCGGCGGACAGCCATCGATCACGCAGCCCAGCGCCACGCCATGACTCTCGCCATAGGTGGTAACGCGGAAGAGATGGCCGAAGCTGTTGAACGACATGGCAACTCGCAGGGAACGGGTGATGGCCGCCTTCTACAGCATTCGCGCCAAAACTCAATTTCGGCCGTGCCTCACCGAGGTCGAAGACAATCTTGCGAGCGCCGTCATTGCCGCTTCCGCCGATCAGAATAAGCAAGGCGTCAGATGGGATCAAAACAGGATTTGATCAGATGCCGCCGCCGAATTCTCAAACGAAGGTCAAAATTCGGCCATGTCATGGTTCCATGCCTGAGGCGGGCTGGCTATCGAAATCATCATCGATGTCGAATATACTGGAGGAAATACCATGAACGTCCGCAATTTTGGCCTGCTTCCGGCAATTGCATTGGCATTTTCCTTGGGTGTTGGCGCTGCCTCCGCACAGACCACGCCTGAAACCGCGCCGCCGGCGACGGCCGCGCCGACCGAACAGATGGCGCCAAGTGCCACGCCGACGACTCCGAAGGCCAAGAAGCCGGCGGTCGATGCCACCAAGAAGGCGGCCATTTCCAAGGCCTGCTCCGACGCCGCCGACAAGCAGGGACTGAAGGGCACGCCCCGCAAGAAGTTCCGCGAAAGCTGCAAGCGCAAGGGTGGCCCGGTCACCTGATCCGGACCTGATGGCCAGAACCGCCGAAGCCGCTACCCGCCTCGGCGGTTCTGGTCAGCCGCGAAGATATTCTAGACCCATTCGGCCGTTTTGTTGCGGAAGACCAGGAGCTTGCCCTGCCAGATCGGTTCCTCGGCGGCCTGGCCGCTGGCTTTTCCGGCCAGCAGCACCATCAGCACACGGGCGACGCCGCCATGGCTGACGACCACCTGATCCTGCGTCACCGTCTTGAGCCAGAGCGCGATGCGGTCGTGCAGCATGGCGTAGCTCTCACCGCGCGGCGGCACATAAGCCCATTTGTCGGCCGTGCGCGCCTTCACCATGTTGCGGTCCACCGAACGCAATTCAGCCCAGGTGCGGCCTTCCCAATCGCCGAAGGTCAGCTCCTTGAGGCGATCGTCGGTGGTGTAGCGCTGCGGCGGCAAGCCGATCGCCTTGCGCGCCAGTTCCGCCGTCTCGCGCGTGCGTCCCAGCGGGCTGACCAGCCAAGGCAGGCCATCCGGCTCAGGCAGGATCTCGGCGAGCCTGTGGCCAGCCTCGGCGGCTTGCCTGCGTCCGGCTTCGTTGAGGGGAATGTCCTGCTGGCCTTGCAGGCGCGCTTCGGCGTTCCAGTCGGTCTCGCCGTGGCGCATGAAGTAAAGTGTGGGCGCCACGGGCTTACTCCTGCTTTGGACGCATGAACCAGACGGGAGGCCGTCCTGCCTCCCTAAACGGGCATGACGCCAGCCGGCGGACGCCCGTCTCGTTTTCGTGCTGCCGGCCACTCACGAACTGCTGGACCGGTGCTCCAAAGCCTGCCCTCCCCCGCTCAGTCCTTGCCGGCGAGCGTGATGTCCGGGGAGGTCGGATTTTTCATGCCGACCACATGGTAACCGGCATCGACATGGTGCACTTCGCCGGTCACGCCGCGCGACATGTCGGAAAGCAGATAGGCCCCCGCTTCGCCCACCTCCTCGATGGTGACGGTGCGGCGCAGCGGCGCGTTGTATTCGTTCCACTTCAGGATGTAGCGGAAGTCACCGATGCCGGAGGCGGCCAGAGTCTTGATCGGACCGGCAGAGATGGCATTGACCCGAATCGCCTTCTCGCCGAGGTCGGCGGCGAGGTAGCGCACGCTCGCCTCGAGCGCGGCCTTGGCCACGCCCATAACGTTGTAGTGCGGCATCCACTTCTCGGCGCCGTAATAGGTCAGCGTCAGGATCGAGCCGCCATCCGTCATCAGCTTCTCGGCGCGCTGGGCGACCGAGGTGAGCGAATAACAGGAGATCAGCATCGTCTTGGTGAAGTTCTCCTCGGTCGTCTCGATATAACGGCCGTCGAGCTGATCCTTGTCCGAAAAGGCGATGGCGTGGACGATGAAGTCGAGCTTGCCCCATTTGGCGGCGACCTCGGCGAACACGGCATCGATGCTAGCGCCGTCGGTGACGTCGCAATGGCCGACGACCAAGGCATCGAGTTCGGCAGCCAAGGGCTCGACGCGCTTCTTGAGGGCATCCCCCTGATAGGTGAAGGCGAGCTCGGCGCCATGCTGCCTGCACGCCTTGGCGATACCCCAGGCGATCGATCTATTATTCGCCACACCCATGATGAGGCCGCGCTTGCCGGCCATCAATCCACTTGCTGTCATTCCGCAACTGCCTATTCGAAAGGAACGGCATGAATAACGGAAGGCTGCGCAGGGGGGAAGGGGCGATAGACCTATTTGTTGAGGAATAGACCCGCACCGTCATGCCGGACGTATATTCCGCCGCCTTGTGTTCCCGGAAGATTGCCGTCAGACGTGCTGGCCGCCATTGATGGCGATCTCGGCCCCGTTCACATAGGAACTCTGATCCGTGCACAGAAAATAGATGGTCTTGGCCACCTCGTCCGGCGTGCCGAGGCGGCGCATCGGGATCTGAGCCACGATCTTCTCGGTGCCGGGCGACAGGATCGACGTATCGATCTCACCGGGCGCGATCGCATTGACCCTGATACCTCGCGGCGCAAAGTCCGAGGCCATTTCGCGGGTCAGCGCCGCCAGGGCCGCCTTTGACGTCGCATAGGCCGCACCGGCGAAGGGATGGACACGCGCGCCGGCGATCGAGGTGACGTTCACCACCGATCCCTTGACCTGTTCGAGTTCCTCGATCAGCCCGCGCGCGAGCATGATGGGCGCGAAGAAATTAACCTGGAACACCCATTGCCAATCGGAAAGCCCGGTGTCGATGCTGCTCAGGCGCGACCCGTTCTTGCCCTTGGGCGAGATCGCCGCATTGTTGACCAGCGCATGCAGGCCGCTGCCGTCGAGACGGCGCTTGATCTCCTCGATCGCTTCTTCTGTATTGCCCGGGTCCGAGAGATCGACCTGAATATGATCCTCCGGCCCTGCCTCCCAAGGACACTCCTCGGGAAAAGCATGGCGGGAGCAGGTGATGACCCGCCAGCCCGCCGCTGAAAAGCGCTTGACGGTCGCGTGTCCGATCCCTCGGGAGGCGCCGGTGAGGATCATCGCGCGCTGCGGATGCTGGGCGGAACTGCTTGCCATGAGAATAACCGATCGAAAAAGAGGCGGCTCCAGGGAGCCGTGCCACAAGACATAGATATCACGACGCCCAAATGAAATAGGGCGACGGATCGCCGCGACAGGCGAGCGAAGGTCAGGCCATCATTCGGATCGCTGGGGCCGGATGATCTCAGGGATAGAGCTGCTCTCGCTGCCAGCCACCGTGCGCCTGCCCGCGCCGGAATACCAGGCGGTCATGCAACCGGAACGGCCTGTCGTGCCAGAATTCGATCTGCACCGGCAGGATACGGAAGCCCGTCCAGTGGGGCGGGCGCGGAATTTCGCCGATGGCGAATTTGGCCGTATAGGTCGCCACCGCCTTTTCGAGGGCGAAACGCCCCTCAAGCGGCCGCGACTGCTGCGAGGCCCAGGCACCGATCCGGCTTCCGCGCGGGCGCGTGGCGAAATAGGCGTCGGCCTCCGCATCCGTAACGCGCTCCACCGGCCCGCGCACCCTCACCTGCCGGCGCAGGCTCTTCCAATGAAACAGCAGGGCGGCCTTGGGCGTGCCGGCCAATTCCTGGCCCTTGGCACTCTGCGTATTGGTGTAGAAGACGAAGCCCTTGTCGTCGAGGCCCTTGAGCAGCACCATGCGTACATCCGGCAGGCCCTCGGTATCCACCGTGGCGAGCGCCATGGCGTTGGGATCGTTGGGCTCGGATTTCTCCGCCTCCGCGAGCCACTGCGCGAACAACAAAAATGGCTCGGACGCATCCAGGAAGCCGGCGGAGTCACCCGGCGTTAACTCGCCCGTGCCAGGATTACCTAACGTCATGGTCATTGGGGTGGCTCCACTGTGTTCAGCCTGTTCGCCTTCAAGGGCGCTTATAACGCGTACCGCGTCCGCGGCCCACTGTCAGCGCTGTTCGCCGGTGTCATTTTGACAGGCTGCGCCATTTCGACGCCGCTCGGCCCGATCTTCGGTTCCGCCGAGGACCAGACGACGACGGGCTCGATCCCCGCCCAGGATCTTCGCTTCAACGCCAGCATGACCGATGCCGACTGGCAGCAGGCCAAGGCCGCTCTGCAGGCCGCCATGGATCCCCAGAATCCAGGCGCTTCGATTCAATGGTCCAACATGGCGACCAACGCCCATGGCTCGGTGACGCCCGTGGCCGAGCCCTATGTCGAGAACAAGCTCACCTGCCGCAGCTTCGTAGCGGCACAGTCGGGCCAAAGCGGCGGGACGGTCAGGGGATCGAACCCGGCGCAATGGTACCAAGGCAAATCCTGCCGCAAGAGCGGTACGCCCTGGTCCATCGTCAGCGTGCAGCCCTGGGCCCTGCCGAGGGCATAAATCGCCGGCGCCGCCAACCCGGTTAATCGAACATTCAGGTGGCTGAGCTTATACTGTTCACCATGCCGTGCGAAGTATCACGGGGCTTTCACGTTAACCATGATAGCTTCGCCGCCAAATATTCACAGTCCGGCCCTCACCTCGCTTCAAAGCACCTTCAGGGTGAATGCAAGTAGAGCGTGTCGTTGCGTATGGAGTTAATCATGACGACCTCCCCTCTTTCCTCTGCCCGACCGAGCGAAGGGCCCGCACCCCAGCAGGGGTCCCCGCGCGAACAGTTGCAGCATCTCTATCGTGCCATCGGCATTTCGGCTGTCGCCGCCGCTGCGGCGCAGGTGGCGCGAGTGGTGGCCAAGCCTGAAAAACCCAAATATGAAATGCCGGCCTGCCTGCGCGAGGAAGACGACGATCTCGCCGCTTGAGCGAAAACATTCTGCATTTGTCGATATGCGACGCGGCCACGACGGCTTGAATGCGGCATACCGGTAATATTGAACTTATCAATGCATCGCAGCCGCGCCGCAAAGCGCGGCTTTTCTTTATGACGTGGCGGCTCATTTACTTGTGACGTTCTTGCAACATGTTGCAGCAAAATAGCATCGATGTCGCAATTGGGCCAATCATGTCGCCGTTCCGTCATAATTCCCGCGCCTTCGCTGTCAATTATAAGCCAAGTTATTGTCGTACCTGCCTAAATCTGCACACGTAGCTGTCGTGTATCTTGGTTGAGGACCAGATTATGGACATCGAGGGATCGCGTCTCCAGCAGCCCGCTCAGGACAAGCGGGAAAAGCTCGAGGATCGTTATGGCAAGATTGCCATGCCGGCTCTGGCTGCAGCCGTCGGGGCAGCGCGCAAAGAAAAGGATCAGCGCCAGATGAGCGCGGAGGCAGCTTATACCCGCCTCCAGCAAATGGCCCAGTCGTAAGACCTGGTATACTTTCCTTTACGGCACTAGACCTGTCACGGCTGGCAACCGGCTTTTCCGGATGCGGTGCTTTTGTGCGTAAGTACGGTTGGGCGATGGCCGACTGATATCAGCCGCCCTGGCAGGACGAGAAAGCGCCGAAGCTGCCGGTTGAAATCGCCTTCGGCCGTTTGCACTCGATACGCCGAGCTGATCGAACTCCCGGCACACTGTGCACATTGCCTCCGCTGCCCAGACTTGGATCCCGGCCACATCTTTGTTCATGCCGAAGGGCGCCTGGAGCGTCTGGCGATTAGACGGCATCACCTCGAATCGCAAAGACGCGTCGAAACAAGCGCTAGAGCAACTAGGCGATCGCACTCGAGCGCGTTTTGCTCCTGCGTCTCTCGCCGCCGTGCAGCGAAGATCGGCTGTTTCACTGGACGGATCCGGCTGGGCCCCTCCGTCATTTCCTGACCGCCCCCAATGATCGCCTTCTCCGCCGAACCCGCCGCGGCAGGCGCCCATGGAGGACAGCGCCAGCAGACGGCCATGACAGCGAATGGCGGGGCGACCTGGACAACAAAAAGCCCCGGTGGAGATCCGGGGCTCTTGTCGAGATCACCTTGGATTTCGCGCCCTGCTCAGCACAGCGCCGAAATCCATCGTCAGCGCACGATCACCTTGGTGCCGGCGGGAACGCGGTTATAGAGATCGATCACATCGATGTTGCGCATACGGATGCAGCCGGACGATACGCTGCGGCCGATCTTCTCGGGCTCGTTGGTGCCATGGATGCGATAAAGCGTGTCCTTGCCGCCCTGGAAGAGATAGAGCGCGCGCGCCCCCAGCGGGTTGGTCCAGCCCCCTTCGGTGCGCTTGACATGCGGCCAGCGCGCAATCATCTCGGCCGGCGGATTCCAGGTCGGCCATTCCGCCTTGTGATCGATGACCGCCTCGCCCGTCCAGCCGAAGGCTTCGCTGCCGAGAGCCACGCCATAGCGCATCGCCTTGCCGTCGGGCAGCGTGTAATAGAGCAGATGCTGCTTGGTCTCGACCACGATCACACCCGGCGGCTCTCCGGTGGGATTGTCGACCATGTAGCGGGCATACATCTTGTCCACGTCGCCGGTCGGAATCATCGCCATGAACTGCGCGTCCCGCTCCGAGAGCACGGGATCGGCCGTCTTGGTATATTGGCAAGCGCCCAGACTCAGCGACATGGCCGCGAGCACGGCATAATGGACCAGTTTCATAGTACCCCCGAATACGTCAGCGCGTAGCTAGTACCGCCATCATTATGGTTACTGTTCGGTTAAGCCCGGCGGTACAGGCAGACGAGAGCCGGAAACCTCAACACATGCACAGTACAAAAATGAAACAACCAGTGGGTGTCAATGCGGCGTGATTAAAAAACAAGAAGTGTTGCCGATATCATACGCTGCAGCGTCGCCGCCCCCGCGAACCTCAAATCCGGAGGGTTTTGCGATCCGGCACAATCGCCGGGACTTGCAAAGGCACGTCGAAACAAAGAATTAAGGCCATGAGCACCGGGACATCGACGCACCTCTCCATGGCCAGGCACATCGCCCTCGTTTCCTGAGAGGAAGTCGGGACAGGCATAAGAATTGCAGGCTACATTCTTTAAAAAACTACACCTCTCTCCTGGCGAGACGGGTGTGAGGCTTTTTCTCTACAGGATGCCCAAGCTGAAAGGAGCGGACAAACCTCCTGCAAGGCCTGCCCGCTCAAGTTACTGCTATGGAGAGTAGAGTTACGTCCACGGCAACCCGGTTTCCCGGTCGCTGCACCACTGTGCCTTACGGCACAGCCGGCCGCCGCAGCAGCGACTATTCGTCAATGAGCAGTCGAGGGACGCGTCGGCGCCGAGAAGCTCAGGGCGCTGTCGATTCCGGCGATAATTCCGCGGGCCAGGTCGACATGACGGCCGACTCCGGCGGAAAGGGCATCCCGCATCTGGGAGTCGAGAGGAGAATTGTTGATGGCAACACCGAGGCTGGACAAGGTCGCGCAAAGCTCTCCCAGCAGACGCTGGTGCTGTCGGATCGACAGCATATAGGCGCGATGCAGCTCGGTGATATCTGGCGCCGACATGTCGACATCGTCGTTCCAGGCCAGGCGTTCGTTTGAGGTCAACATCGATAGTCCCCGACGATTTTGCGTGGGCTCGTGCTGAATTTCGGCCCCGCTGATGCAGCAATGGTTAATTGGAAACGGCCCCTTCGCGCTGTGCGTTTTCGCACATCGCTGTGGGGCGGTATCCTCATGCCGCCTGTCCAATCAGGGGGAAGAAGGGCATCGGCGGCATATGGGAGGGGGCGCCGCTGCTATCGAGAGAACACCATCGCCCTCTATCCGCCTATGCGAAAGCGCACAGAGTGGTAACCGGGGGCGGAGACGCGGTGCGCGGCCATATCGGGCGCCACAACCTTTGCTTGTATTCGAACCTGCAAAGGGCGAGCATGGCGCAACAGGCGTCCGACGACGACTCCATTGGAGTTTTCCATGCAGAAAGGCTTTTGCTTCACCCTTCTGGGCCTCCTCGGCCTGGCCGGCGCCTCGTTGGCGTTTGCCGCGAGCGCGCGGGCCGAGGAAGGAGCTCGCGTCATGCTGGTGCTCGACGCCTCGGGCTCGATGTGGGGCAAGGTTGGCGCGATCACCAAGATCGAAGCGGCCCGCCAAACCGTCGGCACCATCTTGAAAGGCTGGCCCTCGGAGGACCATCTCGGCTTGATCGTCTATGGCCACCGTCGAAAAGGCGACTGTGCCGACATCGAGATGCTCAAGCCGGTCGGGCCTGTCGACGGGCAGACATTCATGACCATGGTCGGCGGCTTGACCCCCAAGGGCCGCACACCGATGACGGACGCCGTGCGAGCCGCCGCCGAGGCGATGAAGGGGCATGAAGGTCGGGCGACCATCATCCTGGTTTCGGACGGCGTCGAGACATGCAACGCCGACCCCTGCGAGGTCGCTGCCAAGCTGAAGAAGGCCGATATCGACCTCGTCGTCGACACCGTCGGCTTCGACATCAAGGATCCGGAGGCCAATCGCGAACTGCGCTGCATGGCAGCGGCGACAGGCGGCATCGCCCTGCAGGCCGAGGATGCCGGCGAACTCACCAAGGCGATCCAGCAGGCCGTCCATGCCGCTCAGGGCAATCCACCTCCGCCGGCACCACCCCCTGAACCCAAGATCGAACCCAAGATCGAACCCAAGGCGGAGCCCAGACCGGCGTGGAACCTCACCGGCTATGCCCGGCTGGCCGCCGGTGACGATCCGCTCACCGACAATCTGCAATGGGAACTCACCCGGCTGGCGCCGGAAGGCGTCCCCCCTGAAACGGTGATGACCAGCTACAACGCCAACATCCATGAACAGGTTGCTCCGGGCGACTACATCCTGACGCTCACGGCCGGACAGGCCAGCGTGCGGGCACCCGTCACCATCAAACCCGGCGAGATGAACCGCGTCGACATGGCGCTGAACGCCGGCCGCCTCGGCCTGCGTGCCAAGCGGACGGCGACGGAAACCGCCCTGGAAAACGCGACCTGGACCGTCAAGGCCAAGGGCGGCACCGACGACCTGTTCACCAGCTATGATGCCGAGACGGCGGTCATCCTGCCGGCGGGCGAATACAGCGTCACGCTCAAACTCGGCACGTCCATCCAGTCCCGCGACGTCGAGGTCGCACCGGCCGAAACGGTTCCCGTCGAGATCATCGCCGGGGTGGGCAAGCTCAAAGGCAAGGTTGTGTTCGTTTCCGGAGGCTCCCTTGCGAAGGACCCCCATGTGGAGATCCTCGCCGGCGCCACAGCGGTCGACGGCGAATCATTCCTGGCCGATGCCTATGACGGCGAGCCGGTCTTCGATATTGCAGCCGGCACGTACCGCGTTCATGTCCATATCGACGGTGTGGACCGGGTCTTCCCGCTGGAGATCAAGGCCGGCGAAACGGTGACGGCTTCCTTCCCCCTCGATGCGGGCCTTGCCGCCCTCGACGCACCGGGCGCGGATTCGGTGCGCATCACCAGCCCCGAAACCGATATTTATGGAGAGGCGAAGGAAATCACCCGGCTCTACACCCTGCCGGCGCACTACGTCCTGCCTGCCGGCAAATACAAGATCAGTGCCTGGAAGGGCGATGTCAGCACCGTCCAGGACGTCGAGATCAGGGCAGGCATTCGCAATGAGGTGAAGCTGGCCCTGCCACAATGATCCCGGCTTCGTCGGCGCAGTCGGTGAACGCGCTTATGTCAGGGGAACACCAGATATCGTCTCCTTGCGCCGCTGCGGGTATCGGCCACCAGGAGTTCGATGGTGTCGACCTCGCCCTCGTGCCGTAGGCCGGCCACCACCGTGGTGACGGTCAAGTCCGGCCAGGCTCGCCGCACCGCCAGTCGAATCGCCTGCTCGACATCCAACTCCATTCGTGTCGGATCGGGCATGCTCCAATCCTCGAAGACGAGCCCGAGCGTTCGCGCCAGCGTGCTGCGAAGCTGATCGTCGCTTGGAAGATCGGACATGCGAAGAGCCCCCGGTAACCACGATGCACATCATGCGCTGGTCCAGCCGCAAATGAGAAGCATCACATCGCTCGAGATCGACCAGCCGGATTGAGGCGCCTTCAGCGTCGCAGAAACGCTTTGGCATTGCGACGCTATGTCAGGGTGAAGACGCTGGGAAAGCGCGTCTTTCTTCCGGAGGGCGATATCAAATCGGCTTTGCCGCCAGGGCCGCGACCCAGTGATCGAGCCGCTCCTTCAGGACCCGTTCGCGCACGAAGGCGACCTCCTCATCCTCGAGTTCCTCCACGATCTCGAGCCTGAAGGCGTGCTCTCCATGTTTCTTCCAAGCAGTCTGCAAGGCCTGATTCAGGCTGACGCCCTGGCCCAGGGTGAACCAGAGCCTGTTGCGGATCTTGGAGAGGTCCGGCGCCCGGCCGACCCAGCAGTCTCCTGTCTCGGCGCAGCGGACAGCGTAGATGCCGGCTGCGATCTTGCGCTTCTTGTAGGCGTCGACGACCGCCTTGCGCTCTTCACGTTTCATGGGCGGCCTCCTTCGTCCCAGCCGGAATGGCATTGAATTTCGGCGGACAGCCTTAAACCAGATCCGCACACTCCGCAATATTACCCGGGTATATTGACTTCAAAAATTTCTCCCGGATATAAACCCGGCAGTTTCACCCGGCCTATCCAGGGCTGGACCTTCCCGAATGCCGAGGAAAATCATGCCGCCTTTTCTCTCTCCCTCGCAGGAGGCTGGACGGGCCTTCGTAATGCGCGGCCTTTCCGGACCCGTCACCATGCTCAACCTGCTGCGTTTTCGTGAGGTCGCCGACTATTCGGCATCGCCGGGTCTCGCCCCTGCCGCGGAAATCAGCGGCGAGGAAGCCTTTCGACGCTATATCTTCCACACGCTGCCCTTTCTGGCGCGAAGCGGCGGGGAACTGCTGTTCCTCGGCACTGGCGGGGCTTTCCTGATCGGGCCCGAAACGGAACGCTGGGACCAGGTCATGCTGGTCCGGCAGGCCACGGTACAGAGCTTCCTCGCCTTTGCCGACGACGGGGACTATCTCGCCGGGCTCGGGCACCGCACCGCCGCCCTGGCTGATTCCCGTTTGCTGCCGCTCACGCAGTTGCCGATTCCGGCCTGAAGCGCGCATTCAACAACTCGCCGATCTGCCTTCGCGCGCGTTCGGCCTCCGGCAGCGGCAACAGCATCCAGGCATGCACCATGCCGGCCTGCTCGAGGAGTTCGACGGGCTGCCCGGCCGCCTTCAAGCGCTGCTCCAGCCTGTGGGCCTCGGGATTGAGGAGATCGGCGGTGCTGGTCATGATGGCGATCGGCGCCAGCCCCCGCATCTCGCCATAGAGCGGACTGACCGCGGGATCGTTTAAGGGCAGGTCGCCGGCATAGAGGCGTGCGGCCGCGCGGGCCGCCTCGGGCGTGATCACGGGATCATGCGGCCTGTGCGCCAGTGTCGCCGGGTCGTCCATGGTGAGGTCGAGCCAGGGCGAAAGCAGAACGAGCTGACCAGGCTGAGGCTGGCCGGCCGCGACCAGGGCCTGGGCCAGCGCGAGCGCCAGCCCGCCTCCGGCCGAATCGCCCATCACCACCACACGCTCCGGCGCAACCCGGGCGCACAGATCGGTGTAATGCGCCAGCACGCTCGCCAGCACTTTCCGATGACCGTTTTCGGGAGCCAGCGGATAGAAAGGCACCGTGACGCTGCAGCCGGTGCGCCGAATCAGATTTTCGAGAAAGCGCCAATGCAGGAAGCTGATCGCAAACGAATAGGCGCCGCCATGCAGATAGAGCAGGTGAAAGGGCGCCTTCCCGCCATCGCGGGCTCCGAGATGAAACACGCGGTCACCGTGCGCAATGTCCTGCCGGATCTCACACAGATTGCGCAAGCGGGCGGAGGGCAATGCAGGGCCGGTACTGCGGCTCAGGCGGATCAACGCCTGCAGAACCGGCGGCCTAGCCCAATCCTTCACCCTGAGCAGGCGAAACAGACCATGGAGCGAGCGTGAGGCGAAACTGGGCTCGGCGGCCGCGGGCATCCCGCCGGACGGCGCCTCGAGAGTTTTCGCCTTAGGATCTGGCGCCTTCACGCTTGAAAATCGGCTCAACCCGGCTGGCCTGCCGCAGGAAGACGAAAATGGCATAGAAGGCCACGAGGCCGAACACGCATTGCAGAACGACTTCAACCGTGGGCCCAAGCTGAAAAAAGCCAGCCAGCGCCCAACCGGAAGCCCAGGCCGCACCGAGCAACTCGGTGCCGATCAGAATGGCGGCCGAGCAAACGGTGATCAGGCTGGGCCAATTGATGGACTTGTCAGAGCTGGGCAAAGGCGGCTCCCTGGCGGCTTCCGTGAACGTCGTCCCATGCCTCTATACCATCGCGTCGCGCTTTGCTACGCCCCTTCTGGAAAGAAGCGCGCTGGAGCGAATTGGCACTCTTGCGCTAACGCTTTGTTTCCGTGCGCCTTTGCGATTCCGGCAGATCGCAGGGTGTGTGAGATGACAAATCGTCCATGTAAGTCTTCGCCTGGAAAGCCCCTGCCCATGGAAACCCCCGTTTTCGGTCATGCCGCCGTCGCCACGCCCCATCATCCGGCCAACGAAGCCGGCCAGCGCATCCTGATCCAGGGCGGCAACGCCATCGAGGCGATGATCGCCATGGCAGCCACCATCGCCGTCACCTACCCGCATATGAACGGGATCGGCGGCGACGGCTTCTGGCTGGTGGCCGACAAAAGCCGCCGCGTCCGGGCGATCCAGGCCTGCGGCCCCGCCGGCAGCCGGGCCACCCTCTCGGCCTTGCGCGATCTCGGCCATGACGAAGTGCCGTCTCGCGGCGTCCTTTCCAGCCTGACCGTTCCCGGCGCGATCGCCGGCTGGCAGATCGCCGCCGACATGGCCAGAGCCTTCGGCGGCCGGCTGCCCCTGGCCCTGCTGCTGGAAGACGCCATCCGCCATGCCCGAGAAGGCATTCCCGTGTCGGCTTCGCAGGCTCGCGTCGAGCCGGCCGAAATCGACGAACTCAAGACCGTCCCGGGATTCGCCGCCCACTTCATGCCGTCCGGCGAGGCCCCCAAGGCTGGAGACCGCTTCGTCCAGCCGGCCCTTGCGGGACTGTTGGAACAACTCGCTCATGCCGGGCTCGACGATTTCTATCGTGGCGACGCGGCCCGTGAAATCGCGGCCGATCTCGACCGCGCCGGTGCCCTCGTCAGCCGGGAAGACCTCCGGCGCTATGAAGCAAGGCTGCGCGAACCGTTGAGCCTTGCCCTGCAGGGTGTCACGCTCCACAGCCTGCCGCCCCCGACGCAAGGTCTTTCCACCCTGATCATCCTTGGCCTCGCCGAGCGCCTCGGCCTCGAGCGGGCGAGTAGCTTCGACCACCTCCATGGCCTGGTCGAGGCTGCCAAACGGGCATCGGCCATCACTGATCGCGAGATCGCCGACCCGGCCGTGATGAGCGCCGATCCCGCCGGCTTTCTCTCCCCCGGCTTCCTCGGCCACGAAGCCGCGGCGATCTCGATGACGCGTGCCGCCGCCTTCCCGCTGCCGGGTGCCAAGGGGGACACCGTCTGGATGGGCGCGATCGACAGGGAAGGCCTCGCCGTCAGTTATATCCAGTCGCTCTATGGGGATTACGGCTCGGGCCTGGTCCTGCCGAAGACCGGCTTGCTGATGCAGAACCGCGGCGTGGCCTTTTCGCTGGACGCGCGCTCGCCCCGCGCTTTGGCGCCCGGGCGCCTGCCCTTCCACACCCTTGCGCCGGCCATGGCGCTGTTTTCCGATGGGCGGACAATGCCGTTCGGTACCATGGGCGGCGATGCCCAGCCGCAGATCCTGGCACAGATATTCTCGCGCTATCGCCTGGGCGAAAGCCTCGCGGCCGCCGTCGACGCCCCGCGTTTCACGCTCGCTCGCGACGGGGGAACCGGAAAATCCGCATTGCAATTGGAAGATCGTTTCGACGAGAGCCTTCTCAATGCGCTCGACCGCGCCGGTCATGCCATCGACATCGGCGCGGCCTATGCGGATAGCTTCGGCCATGCCGGAGCACTCGTCCGCCATAGCAGGGACGGGCGCATCGAGGCCGTGCACGACCCGCGCGCCGACGGCGGCGCCCTGGGGCTTTAGAATTGTCATGGACGCTTGAGAATGGCCACACGTTACGCGATCTATTATGTGCCTTCTGCCGATTCGGCGCTCTGGCGCTTCGGCAGCGAAGTCCTGGGTTACGACGCCTTCACCGGCCAGGACGTGCCGCAATGGCATCCGCCCGGCATTGCGGCGGCGGACTGGCACGCGATGACCGCCGACCCTCGGCTCTATGGCTTTCATGCCACCTTGAAAGCGCCCTTCCGCCTGGCTGACGATGCCGATGAAGGCGGCCTTATCGAGGCATTTCGAACCTTCGCACGCAAATACACCACGCATGGAGATCATGCCTGGACAATCCGACCGATCAGCTCATCGACCCCCGAAAAATCGTTTCTGGCCTTGATCCTGCCCTATGATCCCATCGAAGTGCGCGTTCTGGAGCGCATTATCGTCCAGCATTTCGACAGGCTGCGCGCGCCGCTCACGCCCGCCGAGATCGCCCGCCGCAATCCCGAGCGCCTGAGCGAACGCCAGCGCACCTATCTCCATGCCCACGGTTATCCCTATGTGCGCGAGGAATTCCGCTTCCACATGACGCTGTCGGGCGCCATCGAGAACGCCGCAGCCATCGGCGAGCGCCTGGACCGGCGAGCGCGGGAGCTCGAGGTCGGCCCCCGCCTGCACATCGACCGTCTCGGCCTGTTCCGCCAGGACGATGGCGGGCGTTTCCGCGTCATCGACGTCGCCCTGCTCCAGGGCGTTTTCCAGAAAAGTTGATAGACTTTTCGATTAAGAAAACGCGTCAAAACAAGGAATTAGAAAGCAAGTGCGATTCGGAGAATCGCACTTTGCTCCAGGGCTGACGACGCCGGCTTTTTCCGCCATGGTCAGGCCGCGTCCGCCCTTTCGGCGGCATGCGGCTTGCCGTACAGCCCGATATGGGCATCGCCCCAGGCCTTCAGCGCCAGCAGGACCGGCTCCATGCTGCGGCCGAGCGGCGAGAGGCTGTATTCCACCTTGGGCGGCACCTGCGCATAGACCTTGCGCTCGATCAGCGCATCCTCCTCCAATTCCCTGAGTTGATTGGTCAGCATGCGCGGCGTGACATTGGCGATATGGCGGCGGATCTCGCTGAAGCGCAGCGTGCCCGAAAGCAGATGGAACAGGATGATCGACTTCCACTTGCCGTCGATCAGGCCGATGGCAGCCTCGACCGAACAGCCCGGCGCGCAATCGAACCGGGAATGGCGTGCTTTGGCCATGACAGTATCCTTTTTGACACTATAGGCTTTCTTTGTGCCTATTGACGATATCCGATCATAAGCACAGGTTCCGCCCACAGCAATCAGCGCTGAGGAGCGAACCATGAAAGCGATCGGATACAGGACGGCCGGCGCCATCGATAGCGCGAAGGCGCTGGAGGATATCGAGCTGCCCCGTCCCAAGGCAACCGGCCGCGACATTCTGGTCGAGGTCGCGGCGATCTCCGTCAACCCGGTCGACACCAAGGTGCGCCGCAGGGCTTCGCCGGAGGCGGGCGAGTGGAAGATCCTGGGCTGGGACGCGGTCGGCCGGGTGGCCGAGATCGGCGAAGCGGTAACCACCTTCAAGCCCGGCGACGAGGTGTTCTATGCCGGCTCGATCACCCGGCCCGGCGCCAACAGCCAGTTCCATCTGGTCGATGAGCGCATCGTGGGCCATAAACCGAAAAGCCTGTCGAATGCCGAGGCCGCCGCCCTGCCGCTGACGGCCATCACGGCCTGGGAGATGCTGTTCGACCGGCTCGACATCCGTCGTGCCGTGCCCGGAGCGGCCAATGCCATCTTGATCGTCGGCGGCGCCGGCGGGGTTGGCTCGATCGCCATCCAGCTCGTCCGCGCGCTGACCGACGTGACGGTCATCGCCACTGCGTCGCGCCCGGAGACGCAGGACTGGGTGCGTGAGCTGGGCGCGCATCATGTCGTCGACCATGGCAAGCCGATCGCCGAACAGGTCGCCGCCCTTGGCATCGGTGCGCCTGCCTTCGTCTTTTCCACCACCGAGACCCAGCGCCACCTCGACGAGATCGTCGAGTTGATCGCGCCGCAGGGCCGGTTCGGGCTAATCGACGACCCCGAGGCACTGAGCATCATGGGCTTCAAGCGTAAGGCGGTCTCGATCCATTGGGAGCTGATGTTCACCCGAGCCATCTTCGAGACGCCCGACATGGGCGAGCAGGGCAAACTGCTCGACGAGGTCGGGGAACTGATCGATGCAGGCAATATCCGCACGACGCTCAGCCAGGTGCTCCGCCCGATCAATGCCGAGAATTTGAAACAGGCCCATGCCTTGATCGAAAGCGGGCGCGCCAAAGGCAAGATCGTGCTGGAGGGCTTCTGAGATATGCAGCCGGCCTGCTGGGCGTCGCATTAAAGGTTCCGAAGCTGGAAGCTGTTATGAAACGCATGCGCTTCAGGGCCAGAGGCGATGGCGTTTTGCGATTGGAGGGAATCACCCGCCAATCGCAAAGCCGCGTCGGACCAAAAAGCCGGAGTAAAGAGCGTCCACGCGTGAACGCGCTTTGCTCCGGAGAGCGCCATCCTTCCGCCCCACTCGGCGGGTTACAACCCTCCGGGTGGTGAATCGCTCTTGTTCCCGCCCGCTGCAATCCGGATCGTTCATGCGCTCGCTTCTTCTCGCCGCCGTGCTGCTCGGCTGCCTCATCGGACCCGCTGCGGCCCATCCGCATGTCTTCGTCAATTCGGCCAGCGAGATCGTTTACGACGACAAGGGGCGCGTAACCGGCGTCAAGCAGCACTGGACCTTCGACGAGGCCTTCTCCTCCTATGCCACGCAGGGACTTCAGCAGAGTGCGGATGGCAGCTACAGCCGCCAGGCCCTTGCCCCGCTGGCGCAGACCAATGTCGAGAACCTCAAGGATTTCGGCTATTTCACCTTCGCCAAGCTCGGCGGCAAGGAGCTTTTGTTCAAGGATCCGGTCGACCCCTATCTCGATTTCACCAACGGCGTCCTGACCCTGCATTTCTTCCTGCCGCTGTCCTCCCCGCAGACGCAGGGGCAGAAGGCCCTGGCGATCCAGATCTACGACCCGACCTATTACGTCGCTTTCACCCTTGATGACGAGACCCCCGCCAAGCTCGACGGCTCCCCGCAGGGTTGCGCACTCAACGTCATCAGGCCCAAGCCGCTGAGCGAGGAGCAAAAGGCCGCCGCCCTGCAGCTTGACGAGGCCTATTTCAGCGCGCTGGACCAGAACAAGGATTTCGGCGCCAAATTCGCCAACAACATCCAGGTGAACTGCCCGTGACAACGGGTACAGGCCGCATTTCCAGGCGGATCGCGCATGCGGCGCCGGCCGTGCTGGTTCTGCTGCTGCTCGCCGCCGGCGAGGCCCTCGCGCAGAAGAGCACGCCCTTCGGCATCAGCCGGCCGGAGCAATCGATCACCGGCCCCGCCAGTCCCTTCCTCGCCTGGATCCTCAGCGAAACCGCCCGCTATTATCAGCTGCTCGTCGACGCCCTGAAGGAATCCAAGCAGAACGGCACCGCCAGCCTCGGGCTGATCGCCCTCAGTTTCGGCTATGGCGTCTTCCATGCCGCCGGTCCCGGCCACGGCAAGGCGGTGATTTCCTCCTATCTGTTCGCCAATGACGAGGCGGTGAAACGCGGCATCGCGCTCTCCGGCGCCTTTGCACTGGTGCAGGCGCTGTCCGCCATTGCCATGGTGTCGGTGCTGGCCGCCATTCTCAACGTCACCGCCCAGACCATGGATGCCTCCACCCTGATGCTGGAGCGCCTCTCCAATTTCATGGTGATGGCCGTGGGCGCCTGGCTGTTCTGGCGCAAGGGCCGCGCCCTCTGGGGGCTGATCGCCGCCCGCTTCGGCCTGCCCGGCGCCAGCATCCATGTCCATGACGCCAATTGCGGCCATCTCGCCTTGCCGACCGACAGCGAGACTGCCAAGCGCAACAATATGCGGGCTATCCTTGCCGCCGGCCTCAGGCCCTGCACGGGCGCCATCATCGTGCTGGTGTTCGCCTGGCGGCAGGGAATCTACGGCTCCGGCATCATCGCGACCTTCGCCATGGGCCTCGGCACCGCCCTCACCATCGCCGTCATTGCCACCGTCGCGGTGCTGGCCAAGAGCCTCGCCGTCCGCCTTGCCGCCCCGCAAAGCTTTGCCGCCGCCATCACGGTGCGCACGCTTGAAATGGGCCTTGCGTTCATGGTCTTCGCGCTCGGCCTCATCCTGCTTGCCGGCGTGATAAATTTACCCTCCGCATAGGCCCTGCCATCGCCAAAATGCTTGGCCGTAAAAAAGCCGCGCAGTATGATGGTGCAAGGTGTGCCGAAAGGTGCGCCCAGCGCGACTTTCCGGCTCAATCCGCAGGAAGAAGCGGCCAGCCGGAGGCGGCCGGAGGATCGACCGATGGGCCAGCAGATAGAAGCCGTCGTCCAGCGCCTGAGGCGCTTCGCCCGGGCGCTCAGCCAGGATTCCGACGGGGCGGATGCGCTGGTCCTCGAGATCCTGTCGGCGCATGAAGGCAAGCGTCTCGACTATACCCGCCTGCTTACGGCCCTGATCGCCCGCCGCCGCGACCTCGACGACCGTGAAAATCAGCTCAAGACACAAAGGCCGCCGATCAAGGCCGGCTGTTCCGGCCATCCCGACATCCTGCGCGCCTTCGAGCGCCTGCCCCTGGGCGATCGCGAAGTCCTGGCCCTGATCATTATCGAAGGGCTGGACTACGAAACCGCCGCGGCCGTGCTCGCTGTACGCGAAGAGGCCTTCATCGCCCGTCTCACCCGAGCTCGCGAGGCCTTTTCGCGCCAGGTGGACGGACAGCGCCACGCCGTGCTGCGGATCGTGAAATGACCGAACCCACCCGTATTCCGGATCGGATCTTCAATGCCCTGGTCGATGGCCGGCTCTCCGCGCGGGTGGAGCGGGAAACGCGCGAGGCGCTGGAGACCGATCCCCAGGGCAGCGAGCGTGCCGCGACCTGGCAGCGCCAGAGCGAGGCTCTGCATGCGGCTCTCGCTCCCATCGCGCGCGAACCCCTGCCGCTTTCGATGATGCTGAAGCTCCGCCACGACAAGCCGGTCGCATGGCATCGTGACAGCACGCTTTGGACCTATATCGGGGTTTTCGTCGCCGGCATCGCCGTCGGCCTGGCTCTCGACCTCGCCATGCCGACCTTGCGTGCTCTGATCGGCATTTGATTTTGATATTTCAGTAATACTGAAAATCGCACAACATTTCAGTTGAAATTAAAAACCTTCATGCCTAAGTTGGCGGCATGAAACTCGACGCCTGGCTCAAGCAGACCGCCACCCCCCGCAGCGCCTTCGCCAAGACGGTTGGGCTGTCGCCTGCGAGCATCACCGCCCTGTGCAACGACGAGACGGCGTGGATTTCCCGCGAAACCGCCGGACGCATTGCCGAAGCAACCGGCGGCAGCGTCACTCCCAATGATTTTCTGGGCCTCGCCCCGGTTCGAGACCATCTCAAGGAGACTGTCGTGTCCCATCAGAAGATTCAGGCCGCCATCGAGGCCTTTGCCCGCGGCGAGATCGTGGTGGTGGTCGACGACGACGACCGCGAGAACGAAGGCGACCTCATCATCGCCGCGAGCCACCTCACCACCGAGAAGATGGCCTTCATCATTCGCCATTGCTGCGGCATCGTCTGTGCGCCCCTGACGCTGGAGGAGGCTAAGCGCCTGCGACTCGATCCCATGGTGTCGCAGAACGACGCTCCGCTCGGCACGGCCTTCACCGTCACCGTCGACGTCAAGCATGGCCTGACCACCGGCATCTCGGCCGAGCAGCGCGCCAACACGGTGCGGGCGCTCGCCAATCCCAATATGGGCGCCACGGACTTCGTGCGCCCCGGCCACATCTTCCCGCTCATCTCCAAGGAAGGCGGCGTGCTGATGCGCTCCGGCCATACCGAGGCGGCGACGGACCTGTGCAAGCTCGCCGGCCTGCCCCAGGTCGCGGCGATCTGCGAACTCGCCAATGATGACGGCACCGTCAAGCGCGGCCCCGAAGTCATGGCCTTCGCTGAGACCCACGGCCTGCATGTGGTTTCGATCGCCGATCTCATCGCCTTCCGCCAGGCCCGCGAAAAGCTGGTCGAGCGCGTGGCGACCTTCACCGTGGAGAGCGAGATCGGGCCGCTCACCGCCTATGCCTACACCACGCCCTATGACGAAGTGCAGCAACTCGCCTTCGTCTATGGCAAGATCGGCGACGGCGAGAACGTGCCGACCCGCCTGCATCGCGCCGATGTGGTGACGGATGTGTTCGGCGGCGCCAAGACGCTCGGCACCTCCCTCGCCAAGTTCAAGGAAGCAGGCCGGGGCGTGATCGTCTATCTGCGCGACGGCACCGCGGGCGTCCCCATGGTGACGCACGGCTCGGACCACGGTTCGGAGGCCGTACGCAACGAACAGTGGCGCGAAGTCGGGCTCGGTGCCCAGATCCTGCGCGACCTCGACGTCTCTTCGATCAAACTGCTCTCGACCAAGCCGCGCACCTATATCGGCCTCAGCGGCTTCGGCATCGAGATCAAGGGCACGGAGACGGTGTGATCCGGCGGCGAGCCGCTTTGCATCGCGGCTCGATCGCGCGTCCGATATTGCTCCTCCAGCCATTCGATGAAAACCCGCAGGCGTGGTGACAGCGGACGCGCCTGCGGATAGAGCACATGCACGGGAATCGGCAGCGGCGGAAATTCGCTGAGGATTTCCACCAGCGTCCCGTTCGCGAGTTCGGAACGCACGCGATAAAATGGGATCTGGACGATACCCAGGCCCGCGCACCCCATGGCGAAATTGGTCTCCGGGCCCGCCACCGTAATGTCGATCGGCAGGTTCACTTCCCGAACCTTGCCCGAGACGGTGAAGGTGAAGGCCGCACTGGCAGGCTGATCGGGCGCCAAGAGCCCAACCCGCCGGTGGCCGTTTGCCAGATCCTCGGGTGTGCGAGGGGTGCCGAACCGCGCGAGATAGTCGGGACTGGCGAAGGTACCCCGCCTCAGCTCAGCGAGCTTGCGGCGGACGAGCGATGTGTCCGTCAAGGCCCCGGCCCTCACGATGCAGTCGATTCCCTCCCGCACTAGGTCGAGCGGCTGGTGGATCTCGACGACGCGGCAACCCCGCGGCCGATTGGACGCGTGAGCTCGCCCATGCAGCCAAGGCCATCAATGGCCGGGCTCCCGTGCATCTGATCTGGACACGCGAAGACGATATCAAGGGCGGCTTCTATCGGCCGATGGTGCTGCACAGGATCCGTGTCGGCCTGACCGCAGGCGGTGCGATCTGGGGCTGGGAGCACCACCTTGCCAGCAAACCCATTTTCACCGGCACCCCCTTCGAGGCGACCAGCGTGAACAAGGAAGGGCTCGATATCACCAGCGTCGAGGGCGTGGCCGATACGCCCTACGCCATTCCGGACTTCCACGTCGTGCAGCACAACGTGGATTCGCCCGCACCCGTGCTTTGGTGGCGCTCCATCGGCCATACGCACACCGCCTTCGTCATGGAGACGGTGATCGACGAGTTGTCAACGATCGCCGGCATCGATCCCGTCGCGTTCCGTCTCGATCTGCTCAAGGACGACGCGCGCAATGTCGCCGTGGTGAAGCTGGCTGCCGAGCAAGCCGACTGGGGCAAGGCTATGCCGAAGGGCAAGGGGCGCGGCATCGCCTTTCACAAATCCTTCGGCACCCGCGTGGCGATGGTGGCCGAAGTCACAGTCGAGGACCAGGCGGTGAAGGTCGAGCGCATGGTGGCGGCCATTGATGTCGGTATCGCCGTCAATCCTGACGTACTCACCGCTCAGATCGAGGGCGCCATCGGCTTCGCGCTGTCCATGGTCTTGCGCAACCGCATCACCTTGAAGGACGGCATGGTCGAGCAAAGCAATTTCGACGATTACGAACCCACACGCATGCGCGAAATGCCGCGTGTGGAGGTGCATATCGTCAAGTCGACGCAAGCGCCCACCGGCATCGGCGAGCCAGGTCTGCCGCCGGTCGCTCCGGCGATCGGCAACGCCGTGGCCGCGGCGATCGGCCGGCATCTGCGCGGTCTGCCGCTCGATCTCTCGCAAACGACGTGAGAAGACAACCCCCGAGGGAGCGATCGGGATATGCGAGTGAGACCCGCTTCTTCTCACACCGGCAGCGCGGTCGTCTTCTTGACGCTTCGTAGCGCAAGCGTCGACTGCACGCGCACCACGCCGGGAAGCTGGGTGAGGATTTCGGTGTGGATGCGCTCGAAATCGGCAGCATCAGCATAGGCCACACGGACCATATAGTCGGCTGCGCCGGCCAGGAGGCAGCATTCCGTCACCTCGGGATGACGCTGGATCGCCGCCTCGAAGGCATCGAGCGCACCGCGTCCCTGCTGGTCCAGCGTGACGAGCACGAAGGCCACGCCCGGCAACCCGGCTTCCTTTTCATCCAGCAGCATGACGTAGCGCGAGATCAGTCCACGTTCTTCCAGAAGCTTGACCCTTCTCAAGCAGGCGGAGGGCGAGAGATTGACCTTTTCGGCGAGGTCGACATTGGTCAGGCGGCCATCGGCCTGCAGCAGCCGGAGAATGGCGCGGTCGCGACTATCGAGCGATATCGAGGATTTTGGCATAAATAGCGATCAAGGCATCATTCTATCGCATACTATGCGACAGAACGCCCCAAACACCAGAGTTTTCCGCGAGAAATTGCGCGATTTCCGCGCCAACATGCCTTTCTAGCCTAAAGCCCGACGACAAGGGCCGGCCTCATCACCAGACAAGGCAAAAACAATGCTGATCGGCGTTCCCAAGGAAATCAAGGACAATGAATTTCGCGTCGGCCTGATCCCCTCTTCCGTTGCGGAATTGGTGCATCACGGCCACAAGGTCTGGGTCGAGACCAATGCTGGGGTCGGCGCCGGATTGTCGGATGCCGATTATGCCGGCGCCGGTGCCGAGATCGTCGACAACCCCGACATCCTGTTCGCCAAGGCGGACATGATCGTGAAAGTCAAGGAACCGCTGGCGGTCGAACGCAAGAAGCTACGCCAGGGCCAGATCCTGTTCACCTATCTGCATCTGGCGCCCGATGCGGACCAGACGCATGACCTCGTCGCCTCCGGTGCCGTCTGCATCGCCTATGAGACCGTGACCTCCGCCACCGGCGCCCTGCCCCTGCTGACGCCGATGTCGGAAGTCGCCGGACGCCTGGCACCGCAGGTCGGCGCCCACAGCCTGGAAAAGGCCCAGGGCGGCCGCGGCATCCTGCTCGGCGGCGTTCCCGGCGTTCCCGCGGCAGAGGTCGTCATTCTCGGCGGCGGCGTCTCGGGCACGCATGCGGCGACCATCGCCGTGGGTATGGGTGCGAAGGTCACCGTGGTCGACCGCTCGGCCGAAGCTCTCAAGCGGCTGGCTGCCCAGTTCGGCACGTCGATCTCCACCGTGTTCTCGACCCGCTCGGCCATCGAGGAACTGGTGAAGCGCGCCGATCTCCTGATCGGCACCGTGCTGGTCCCCGGCGCCGCAGCTCCCAAGCTGGTCAGCCGCGACATGGTGCGCAGCATGAAGCCGGGCGCCGTGATCGTCGACGTGGCCATCGACCAGGGCGGCTGCATCGAGACCTCGAAGGCGACCACCCACTCAAACCCGACCTATGTGGTGGATGGCGTGGTGCATTACTGCGTCGCCAACATGCCGGGCGCGGTGGCGCGCACCTCGACGTTCGCGCTCAACAATGTCACCCTCCCCTTCGCGGTGGCGCTGGCCGACAAGGGCTGGAAGCAGGCCCTGCGCGACGATCCTCATCTGCGCAACGGCCTCAATGTGGTGGATGGCAAGATCACCTGCCGCCCGGTGGCGGAGGCGCATAATCTGGCTTATGTCAGTACGGAAAGTGTTCTCCAGGCCTGACCAGGCATCGACTGGAGGCATCGAGAGCGTTTTTCAGAAAAGTTGACAAACTTTCGACGAAGAACGCGCCGAAACAAACGGTTGGAGAGCAAGTGCGATTTTGAGAAATCGCGCTTGCTCTTGAGGATGCCTCCGGCGAGGCCTTTGCCGGGCTGGGTCAGTGTGCCGAAGCCGAGGTCGCCGCGTCGACCTTCTTAAACGGTACCGGTACCGGCTTGATCTTGGTCGAGGTCAACAATCTGGCGGCGGCGAAAACCAGGATGGCCGGCACGATGAGATCATCGGTGCGTCCGCCGCTCAGCGAATTCGGGATGAGATTGTACAGGAAAGCGTAGTAGAGGCCAGCAAAGGCCAGCAGCCCCATGGCAATCAGAGGGTTGCGCCTCTTGCCAAGCAGCCTCGCCTTGCGCCTGAAATAACGTCTTGTCCGCATCGCGAGAGATGGGCGGGCCAATGGTTTGCTGGTCGAAAGAGGCGGCGGTGCTGCAACGACCTCTTCGGTTCCCGCGGCCAGGATACGCGCTGCCTGCGCCTTCATCATCTGCACGTACCGGTCATCCTGAATCTCGGGATAAGCGGCCAGCATGTCCATGATCATCCTGACCGTCTCCGGCTTGAGATTCATGCCGCGGCCAGCCTTGCCGACATTGATGCGGCTGCCTTGGGACCTTGCGGCCTCCAGACCAGCGGCTATTTGCGCAGCATTCGCGGGAATGCCGGCAAATGCCAACATCTCGCTTATCGCCTTGTTCTGATCGACGACGAAATCCTCATACATGAAGATCCGGGCTGCCTTCGAACTGCGCCAGCCCATATAGAAATTGATGTACCAGGGGATCGCCAGCATGGCGATCATATGTTCGAGCTCGGCCTCGTCGCGGTTCAAATGCTGCTTGTCGAGATAGAAGAAGGGATTGACCGGGCTCTCGCGATGCACGTGGTCCCGGATGCTGACCACGACATCGAAGAGACTGCGGATCAGGACGATGATGGAGACGTCATAGTCACGGCACAGTTCCTCGGTCCAGGTACTGTGCTTGATATGGTGCTGAGCGATGTAATCAAGCCCGGCGTTTTGCGCCAGGCGGATCTCGCACAGTTCCTGCTCGCGGCGTCCATAGCTTGGAATCAAATTGACTGAATTAAGTTTCACCGCGTTTGCTATGGCGCTGGTTATGAATGTCGAAGCCGACTTCGGCATGCAGGCCACAAGAACATGGTGCGACATCGCGTCTCCCTCGCTCGAACAATCGTTCCCGATGGTCGGGTATTGTCCCGCTACTCGCCTTCCCCCCAAGCGCTACCCAGCGTCACCTGACGGAAACACACTTTCCCGGATGGTTCAACCTGCGGTTTATTCTCAGTTATTCCACGGGGCCTCGGCCCCCGTCGGATAGGCGCCAGGACAACGCCGCCTCTCGTCTGAAGTTCCAAGCTCGGCAAACTATCCGTCAGTCCCGCTTGCTTCCGGGCGCCCGAGACTGCTTCACGGCACTCATCATTTTGGAATGACTACAAAAATTGAGCTGGATGGATCGCACCGGGGCCGCAGACCCGAAGGTCGAAGCAGGATCAAGGACGCGCGGTATTCCCCGGCCGTCCCCAACCCCGCCAGCCGGGTCGCGCGCTTATCCGATCAACAGAAATTTTCTCCGGGGACTGCGATTTACGACGCGACCTTCGGGAAGCAGAACCGCAAGGGCCAGAACGGGCGAAAACCTTGGCAAGGAATCATCGGCGCGATGCTTCGGCCGGCGTCGCCGCCGGTCTGTTCAGAGTGAGCCGCCTGCCCTATCGCTCGGCGGCAGCGCGGGCAAGCCTGTCGCGTATGGCCTCGCCCAAGCCCTCGCCGGGGATGGGAGCGACGGCGATCGCATGGATGTCGGCCCGGTCGAGCAGACGCAGCATGCCGAAAAGATTGGCGGCGGCTTCGGTGAGGTCGCCATTGGGGCTGAGATTGGCGGCGACGTGCGGCTGCCCGCCCCCGCCACCCGGCCCAAAGCCGAGCCAAGCCTCGTCGGGGCCGGCCTCCTCGGCGTCGAGCCTGACATGGGCTCGAGGCGCATAGTGGGAGGCCAGCATGCCGGGGGCAACCGGCTCGTCACCTGCGCCCTCCGGTCCCTCGGCGAGGGCAAGGCCGAGCACATCCTCGATCATGTCCCGCGACAGCCCGCCGGGCCGGAGCATCGCCACGCGATCGCCGAGGCAGGAGAGGATGGTCGATTCGACGCCGACCTGGGTGGCGCCTCCATCCACGATGGCATCGATGCGGCCGTCGAGATCGGCGGCGACATGGGCCGCCGTCGTGGCGCTGACATGGCCGGAGCGATTGGCCGAGGGTGCGGCGACCGGCCGGCCGACCGCCTCGAGAACGGCATGGGCGACAGGGTGATCGGGCACGCGCAGGGCCACGCTGTCGAGCCCGGCGGTGGCGATCTCGCTGACCGTGCAGGTCGGCGCCTTCGGCACCACCAAAGTCAGCGGCCCCGGCCAGAAGGCCCTGGCGAGGCGTTCTGCCGCCGGCGAAAAGACACCCTGGCCGCGGGCCAGTTCGAAAGAAGCCAGATGCGCAATCAAGGGATTGAAGCGTGGCCGCCCCTTGGCCTCGTAGATGCCGGCAACCGCCCGCCCATTGGTGGCATCGGCACCCAGGCCATAGACCGTCTCGGTGGGAAAGGAGACCAGTCCGCCCTCCGCGAGGATGCGTCCCGCCGTCGCCAGGGAGGATGGATCGGATCCGAGATGCAAAGTGTTTCGATGTGTCATCCGGGTGCGCCATCCGCTCTTTTGTTGATCGATGCGTGATGCGCCATTGCCCGCAGCGGCGCATTCCGTCAAGGTCGAAGGCGCGCAATGGAGTTCAAGAACCAACAATGACCTATCAAGCGCCTGTCTCCGACATTGCCTTCTCGCTTCGTCACGTCGCCGATATGGACGCGTTACAGAGCGAAGGACTGTTCCCTGACGCAACGCCGGATCTTGTCGACACCATCCTGGAGGAAGCCGGCCATTTCGCGACCGACCGCATTGCCCCGCTCAATCGCGAGGGCGACCGGATCGGCGCCCGGCTCGAACAGCAGGGCGTGGTGACCGCTCCGGGCTGGCGGGAGGTCTATGCCGATTGGAGCGGCGGCGGCTGGAACGGCCTGGCGGGACCTGTCGACTTCGGCGGGCAAGGCCTGCCCCTGCTGCTCAACGCAGCCTGCCTTGAAATGTGGAACTCGGCCTCCATGGCCTTCGGCATCGGCCCCGTGCTCACCATGGGCGCCGTCGAGGCGCTCGCCGCCCATGCCACGCCGGAATTGCGCGAAACCTATCTTGCCAAACTGGTCAGCGGCGAGTGGACCGGCACGATGAACCTGACGGAGCCACAGGCCGGCTCCGACCTCGCCGCCTTGCGCAGCAGGGCCGAACGGCGCGACGACGGCAGCTACCGCATCTTCGGGCAAAAGATCTTCATCACCTATGGCGATCATGACCTGACGCCCAACATCGTACATCTGGTGCTTGCCCGCCTCCCCGATGCGCCAGCAGGCACGCGCGGCATTTCGCTGTTCCTGGTGCCGAAATATCTGCCCGATGCCGAGGGTAATCCGGGCCGGCGCAACGATGCGTTCTGCTCCGGCATCGAGCACAAGCTCGGCATCCACGGCTCACCCACTTGCGTCATGGTGTTCGGGGACGAAGGTGGTGCCGTCGGCTACCTCGTCGGCGAGGAGCACAAGGGCCTGGCCTGCATGTTCACCATGATGAACAATGCCCGCCTTGCCGTCGGCCTGCAGGGCGTTGCCATCGCCGACCGGGCCTACCAGCAGGCCCTTGCCTATGCGCGCGAGCGCCGCCAGGGCAGGAGTCCGCTCTGGCAGAATGGCGGCATGAGCCCGATCATCGAACACCCCGACATCCGGCGCATGCTGCTGGAAATGCGGGCGAAAATCGTGGCGGCCCGCGGCATTTCCTATCTTCTCGCCGCGGCGATCGACCGTTCCCATCACGAAACCGATGTCGACAGGCGCAGACAAGCTGCCAACCGCGCGGCTTTGCTCACCCCGGTGGCCAAGGCCTTCTCCACCGATATCGGCAACGAAGTCGCCTCGCTCGGCGTCCAGGTCCATGGCGGTATGGGCTATATCGAGGAGACCGGCGCCGCCCAGCATTTCCGCGATGCCCGCATCGCCGCGATCTATGAAGGCACCAACGGCATTCAGGCGATCGACCTCGTCACACGCAAGCTGCCGCTCGAAGGGGGCGATGTTATCGGCGACTTCATCGCCGAGTTGCGAGCAACCGTCGCAACCGTCGCGGCCAGCGAACGCTTCGCCTCGCTCGCGCCTTCTTTGGGGCGCTCCGTCAATGCCCTGGAACGGGCCACGGCCTATATGCTGGCGCCTCGCGAGCGGCCCGAGGACGTCCTGACCGGCGCCACGCCCTATCTGCGCGTCTTCGCCATCGCCGCGGGCGGCGCCGTGGTGGCGAAGGAAGCGCTGGCGGCCGCAGCCATCGATCCGCACGAGCCCGCCAACCGGCTGCGCATCGACACGGCGCATTTCTACGCCACGCAGATTTCGCCGCAGGCCGAAGGGCTCGCGGAAAGTGCGGTTAGCGGCTACGTTGCCGCCGGACTCGAAACCGTTCTCTGACAGGATCCCCTGAATGTCGCTTGCCAACAAAACCCTGTTCATCACTGGCGCCTCGCGTGGCATCGGGCTCGCCATCGCGCTGAGAGCAGCCAGGGATGGCGCCAACATCGCCATTGCGGCCAAGACGGAGACCCCCCATCCAAAGCTGGAGGGCACCATCTACACGGCTGCCGATGCGATCGAGAAGGCGGGTGGCAAGGCGCTGCCGCTGGTGGTCGACGTACGCGACGAGGACAGCGTCAAGGAGGCTTTCGCCAAGACCGCGGCGCAGTTCGGCGGCGTCGACATCGTGGTCAACAATGCCTCGGCCATCCAGATGACCAAGACGGCGGACACCGAGATGAAGCGCTTCGATCTGATGCATCAGATCAATGCGCGCGGCACCTTCCTGGTCTCGAAGACGGCGCTGCCCTATCTCGAAAAGGCGCCGCAGCCGCATATCCTGATGCTGTCGCCGCCGCTCGACATGAAGGAGAAGTGGTTCGCTCCCCACACGGCCTACTCCATGGCGAAGTTCGGCATGAGCCTGGTGGTCCTCGGCCTCGCCGGCGAGACGCGCGGGCGCATCGGCGTGAACGCCTTGTGGCCCCGGACCACCATCGCCACCGCTGCGATCAAGAACATTCTCGGCGGCGAGGCCCTGATGCGTCGTTCGCGCAAGCCGGACATCCTGGCAGATGCCGCCTATCGCATCTTCAACAAGCCGGTCAGTTTCTCCGGCAACTTCCTGATCGACGACACCTTCCTTCATGGCGAGGGCGTCACCGATTTCGAAGCCTATCGCGCGGTCCCAGGCGAAACCCTGGCGCCTGACTTTTTCGTGCCTGACGATTCGGTGCCGCCTCCCGGCGTGGTGATCGGCGAGTCCATGCACTGAAGCATCTTGCGCTTCGGGGGGATTGCGCCCAATCGCAAGATGCTCGAGGACCGAAGAATGGACGTCGGTCTTCGGTACGCATGATGCAACTGCAAAGACTGGCAGCACCGGTCCGAGGTCGGAATCGGGTCCGGCGTTGTCCGTCATAAGGAGAATCCGGCATGACGACGCTGTTGGTGACGCATCCGTCCTATGCCCGGCACGAGACACCGCGGGGACATCCCGAGCGAGTCGACCGTATCCTGGCGGTGGAAGCGGTGCTCGCCACTTCCTTGTTCGACGCGCTGGAGCGTATCCAGGCGCCGGAGGCCTCGATCGAGATGATCGAGGCCTGCCACCCGCGCACCTATATCGAGACCTTGCAGCGCCTGAGCCCGCATGATGACGAGGGATTGGCACAGCTCGACGGCGATACCACGATGTCATCGGGCAGTCTCGAGGCGGCTTTGCGTGGCGCCGGCGGCGCCACGCTGGCCGTGGACCATGTCATGACCGGCAAGGCCAAGAACGCCTTCAGTGCCTCCCGCCCGCCCGGGCACCATGCCGAGCCGCAACGGGCAATGGGATTTTGCCTCTTCAACAACGTCGCCATCGCGGCCCGCCATGCCCAGAAGGCTCATGGCGCCGAACGCGTGGCGATCGTGGATTTCGACGTGCATCACGGCAACGGCACCCAGGCGATCTTCTGGAAAGATCCCAGCGTGCTCTATGCCTCCACCCACCAGATGCCGCTCTATCCCGGCACCGGTGCCGCCAGTGAGACCGGCGAGGCCGGCACCATCGTCAATGCCCCGCTCAGGCCCGGCGAGGGCGGCAGCGAGTTCCGCGAGGCCATGCAGAAAGTGATCCTGCCGCGCCTGCAGGACTTCGCGCCCGATCTGATCCTGATCTCGGCCGGCTTCGACGCCCATAAGCGCGATCCGCTCGGCGGCCTCAATTTCGTCGAGGAGGATTATGCCTGGGCAACCTCAGTGTTGATCGACCTTGCGGCCAGGACGGCGGGCGGACGTATCGTCTCCGTGCTCGAAGGCGGCTACGACCTCACCGCCCTCGCCCGCTCCAGCGCCGTGCATGTCGCCACCTTGATGCAGGCCTGACAGCAGGCCTCTGTGATCGGAACTCATCGCGTGGCGATGGAGGCGATAAGCTGTTCCACGCGTATCAGCGGCGAACGAAGATATCGAATTAGGATTTGAAGATATGTTCGAATTGCCGCGCATGGCCTGCCGGGGGATTTGGCTGGCACCGCGCGATACTGCATTTTGAGACGTATCTTATCCTCGACAGAAAGGAGTGCCCGTCGTCAGCCAATGTACCAGACCGATGGCACCAGCTGGTCCCGACCACCTCATGCTGCCTAGAGCAAAGCGCATTTAAACGGAAACGCTGCATTGCTCTAACTATTTGATTAGACGCGGCTTTGCGGTTCTTGGCGATTCCGCCAAATTGCAAAACGCTTCAGCCTAACCGTCAAGAACGAGAGGCCATATTGAGTCATCCTGGGATCATGGAGATCCGAGCATGCCGATAATGCGTAAGATTTTGCTCGCTGCAGCAGCCTTGGTCGTGATCGGAGCGGCCGTCGGCGCGAGCGTTTACTATTTCACGAAAGGCGTAGCCGATACAGCCAGCGCTTTTTTTGCGACCATCGCTTCCACAGGGCCGGAGGTCGCCTATCGCAGTGCCTCACCGGCGTTCCAACAGGCAATGAGCGAAAGCAGTTTCACCGCGCTCGTAAATCGGGCCGGCCTGACGCGGTTCAAAAGCGCGTCATGGCCCGAGCGGGCGGTCGAAAACGGCCAAGGCAGCGTGTCCGGTACGCTGATGCTGGACGGGGACGTGTCTTTGCCTGCCAAGGTGCAATTGATCAAGAACGCAGCAGGCGCGTGGAAGGTCTTTAATTTTACCCTGCAGATGCCCGGCGGCGCTCAACAAGGCGAGCCACAGCCCCGGCCGGCAAGCGGAGACCAGGTTTCGGCCTTGATCGGGGATAGGGCCTGGTCGGCGGATGGCCTCTCGCTCGTGGTCCTGAAGCTGGGCAACACCGTTCTTGTCAACACCGCACCCGTCGTCAAGCCTGACAGCACGATCGACGCAACGTCACTGCGCCTGCAATTCGACGCAAAAACCACCGGCGCCCAGAAGCTCACCCGGAACTGTCAGAAGAACGAACCTTGCATCGAACTCAGCGCGAATGACAGCCATTACAAGATCGACGAGAGTCCGAATGCAGCGGCCATACTGACCATCACGAAGATGGACGCGGGCAGGATCGAAGGTGAGTTCTCCGCCGATATGATCTCTCTGGAAGGCAAGCTCGCGATTCACCAAGGCCGCTTCGTCGTCTCGGTGAAATGACCGTGCAAAGCAGGAGGCGCCAACCATGATCTCGAAACATGCCCTTGCCGGCCTGCTGCTGCTTGTCGCCCAATCCGCAAATGCGCAATCGGACGCCGAGATGGCGACTTGCGTCGATCGCGCCGACGGCGTTTCGACCAAAATGCTCGAATGCGGAAAGGCAGAGATTGCCAAGTGGAACGCCAGGCTTGATATCGCCTACCAGGCCTTGCTGCATAGGGAAAAGGGCTCCAGGCGGGCAAAGCTGCAAGCAGAACAAAAAGCCTGGCTTATCCATCACAGCATCGAAACCCGGCGCCTTGCGAGCGATCCCGACACCGGATCCGGCGCCTTTATGATCTCACAAAGCTTCGAGCTGGATGATATCGCCAAGCGCACGCGCGAGCTGGAGAGGCGCGTTCACAACAAAGACTAACCCTGCCTCGACGAGGCAGGGTCTCTCGCAATCGCGAAGCCGAAGGGGCTTTCAATCCCATTCAGGCTCGGGAATAGGATTCCGGCGGATATCAATCGCCATCCTCGAAGAACTGCCACTTGCCCTGCGGGCTGATGCCGAGGCGATAGAAGGAATAGACGCCCTTGTCCTGCATGTCCTGGAAATCGCCGGCGGTAATCAGGCGGAACAGCTCGACCATCTGCGGGCCGGTCAGCTTGTTCAGGGGATAACGCGCGAAATAGGGCCAGACATAGGCCTCCTGCGGCGTGCCGGCATCCACATGGACATAGCCCGCCTCGAGCACGTCCTCCATGATGGCGAGAATCTCCCGGCCCTTCGGATCGCCGGCCAGCAGCTTCAGCGTCGCAATAGGATCGTCGCTCTCGCCGCCGGGCAGATCGGGATTGCCGCCATTGGCGGCAAAGATCGGGCGCAGTGATTCCAGTTCGCCCGTCTTGATCGCCGCTAGCAGTTTCTGCCTCAGTTCCCTCACCGGCGCCGGCAAGTCGGCGTCGCCATAAAAGACCTGGGGCGTGGCCTGAGCGCCCGCGCTGTCGTCGTTTGCGGGCGTGGTGACCGTCACGGTGGGCGTCTGGGTGCTGACGGGCGGTGACGAGCCGGGCGCATTCTTGTTCGTGTCGTTGGCCGCTTGCGACGGCAAGGCGCCGAGCAGGGTGGCAGCGAGAACGGCAAGGGTCATCAGGCGCATGGGCGGCATCAATCCGGGATCAGGCGAATCACGGCATTCGCTTGGCACCAGCCTAGCACTACAGTTGCCCTTCCCGAAAGAAGGCAGGCGGGAGGCGGCGTGTCGGGCCGCGGTCGACGCGCCAAGCCGCCCATCACATTCTATTGATGGGTTCCCTTCACCGTGAACTCGCCATTGCGCACCCGCTCCGGCAGGCGCTCGGCAAAGCGGGCGACGGGCTCCTCGCCATAGGTCGCGACCAACTCCTTGAAGGCGGCAAAGAGAGCCGCATTGGCCACGCAATCGCCGTCGATGCCATCGAGAATGGCTTCCTCCCAGGCCTGCAGCAGATAGTCGAGCGCTGCCCGCCGGGCATCGTCTGCGGCGAATTGCTGTTTCAGATGGGTAACGCGATCATACATGACAAAATCCTGCCGCGGCGATGGCTGCGGGCGCACCGGACCATAGCACGCTGGTGTCCCAGGAATAGACACTTCCAAATTAATCGTTAACGGCCGTAACGCGCTTCCAGTGCCTTGATGATGGTAGCGCTCTCGTCGAGATAGAGGCGGATCACCGTGCCTGCGGCCTCGTTGCAGCTGCGGTAGCTCTCGCTGAAACTGCGATAGCCCCGGTTGAAGGCACCGGCGAAGCGAGCCTTGGCGGCCTCGTCGAATCCCTGCGCCTCGGCCAGCGCATTCATCTTGTCACGCCAGGCCGGTGCATCCGCAAAGCCGCACAGGCCGCGCAGATAGTGCAAGGCGCCCATCAGTTCGGCGAGCCGCAGCAATTGCGGTTCATAGGGCGCGATCTGGGGCGCCGCCGGCGCCGGCGGCGGCTGCGTGGGCCTGGGGGGCGGCGTCTGCGCGAAGGCCGCAGCCATAGCCGTTGCAAACGCCAGCAAGGCGGCAGGCAGGATCCGGCGGCCGCTCACAGCATCCTCCTGGCGGCGGCAACGATGTCGGCCAGCCCGTCAGTCAGTGGCAGGTCGTCGAGGGTCGAGGGATCGGCCCAGCGAAAGCTCAAGGTTTCCTCGCTGAGCCGCGGTTCGCCCTGCGCCGAACGTCCCACGAAGACCGCCACCACGAAATGGCGCTGCACGGCCCCCACTCCATCACGGGCGATCACCTCGTGATGGCGCACGAAACCGGTAATCTCAATCTCCAGCCCCGTCTCCTCACGGACTTCCCGCCTTACCGCTGCTTCCAGGGTTTCACCCAGTTCCACCACACCTCCCGGCAGCGAGAACAGGCCCTGACCCGGCGCTCGCGCCCGCTCGCCCAGCAATACCTTGCCGTGGCGGAAGAGAGCGATGCTGGCTGCGAGAATCGGTCGGGGGGGATAGGATCGCGCTGCTTCCGTCATGGTGACACTATTGGCGGCGACATCCTGCCTCGCAACCCCTTTCAAGGTCATGACCGGCCGTTTTGCGCTCACCCATACGCCACGAGAGGTGCGGGACTGGTTCGGCTATGTCGAGGAGCCGGATTTCCCGCCGCGCGCCAATATCGCGCCGAGCCAGCCCATCGCCGTGGTGCATGCCGACTTCTCGGCGCGGCATTTCACCTTGATGCGGTGGGGCTTCATTCCGGCCTTCATCAAGGATACGGCCGGCTATCCGCTGTTGATCAACATCCGCTCCGAGACGGTGCAGGAGAAGCCCTCCTTCCGCAACGCCTTTGCGCGGCGACGCTGCCTGGTACCGGCGGACGGCTTCTACCAATGGCAGAAGCAGGGACGCACGAAGCGGCCTTATCTGCTGCGTCGGCCCGGCGGCGGTCTCATGGCCCTGGCGGCAATCTGGGAGACCTGGTCGGGCTATGACGGCAGCGAGATCGATACGGTCGGCCTTCTCACCACCGATGCCAGCGGTACTCTGGCGGCACTCGGCGACCGCAGCCCGGTGCTGATCGAAGCCGACGCCGTGGCCCTCTGGCTCGACCCGCTGACAAAGCCCGGCGAAGCAGCCGCCCTGCTGCGGCCGCCGGCCGCCGATAGGCTCGAACTGGCGCCGGATGCACCGGATCTGGGCCGCGGCCTCTGACAATCCAGCACTACTGCCGGAACTCTGGTTTCCAGGTGCCTTTCTGTCATTACGAGCGAGCAGCGGAATTACGACTGCAATACCAGCCCCTTCGCGCGGATTCTGGATAGCCGGGTCGAGCGCGGCTATGAAAAAATGGAGCGTTTCCTACTCAAGTGAACTCCATTGGCGGCCCTCCCCCTTGCGATGCCGGAGGCGGAAATGGCGGGTGTTCAAATTCTTAGCGAAATCTTGTGAGACAGGACGGCTTCCTGTTCGACGAGATTCGATCCCGAAGGAAAGACGATGATGAAGTTCCTATCCGCCACTCTCGCGCTTGCAGCCGCAGCGACCCTGGCCGGGTGCAGTGCCGGTGTCAGCGTCGGCAGCGCAACCTATAGCGCCGATGAGCGAGGATCGACCTATTGCTCACGCAGTGTCGGCGCCAGCATCGAGGCTCCGGACGCAAGCGGCAGCGGTGTGCACCGCCAGCGCGGCTGCGTGACCCGTCCAGCTGTCTACGATGAGGACTGAACCTCGCCGGGTCATCCACGCTTCGGCTTGGCGGTGGCCGAGGTTTTTTCGGGCTTGGGAGGCCTGGGAGTCAGCCAGGTCGTGATTTGGTGTACCTTCTTGGCAGCCCCAGCCTGCGAGAGATAGCTTGTCTGCCCAGGCAGGCCCATCGGATACGCCGCATCGCGCATGCGCTCATAGTCCCGCGTTTGCTCGCCGCATTGCTTGGCCCGCATGTCGGGAGGGCTGCGCTTGGTGTCGTTGGCAAGGGCGGAGAGCGTTTTGTCACCGGGTGAAAGCTCGCCGGCAAACGCCTGGGTAAAATACATCGCCGCCCGTTCGTTGCGTTCGCGCTCGGTCGTCGCGCCCATCACGACCACCATGACCTGCCTACCGCCTCTCTCGGCAAGGGCGACCACATTGTTGCCCGACGCGCAGAGATAGCCCGTCTTCAAGCCTCGAACGCCGTCGAAACGGGTCAGCAAGGCGTTGTGGGATTCCACGGTCTTTCCGTCGATGACGACAGCCGACGTTTCGAAAAAGCGGCGATATTCAGGAAACTGCCTGGTAATGGCGATGCCGAGCAGCGCCATGTCGCGCGCCGTCGACTTCTGCCGGCGATCGAACAAGCCGTTCGGGTTGACGAACCGGCTGCCCGTCATTCCCAACCGCCTGGCGGCATCGTTCATCGCCTTGACGAACGCCTCTTCCGAACCTGCAACCGTCTCGGCTACGGCCATGGCGACATCGTTGGTGGAGCCCGAAATGACGGCGAAGAGAGCGTCCTCAAGCGTCATGGTGCTGCCGGCATGCAGGCCCGAGTCGAGGAACTTCTGCTTCGCCGCATGCTCGGAAAGGACCACCGGCGTATCCAGTGAAACACGCCCGGCGCGAATGGCCTCGAAGGTGACGAAGGCCGTCATCAACTTGGTCGTCGACGCCGGAAACCAGGGACGACCTGCCTCCTCGGCATAGAGCACCTGCTGGTCTGCGACATCGACGACGAGAATGGGCGTCGCATCCGACGCGCGCGCAGGGCCGTGAAGCGCCAAAATGAGCGCCACGCATCTGAGACTCTTCCAAAACATCCTGTTCATATCCCTTTCGGTCGCCGAAGCGGCCCAATCAATGAAGCGTTTCTATGACGCTCGCGTCTCACCCCTGTGCAAGATTCACGGCGCATCGCCCGGCGCCGGCGCGAACAGCCCCGATCAGCCGCTCCCCCGCGCGGCACGCGCCACCGCGGTGCGCAGCAATTCGGCATTGTCGGCAGCCCTGGTCCCGTCCGGCAAATCGGCGCCATCCTCCAGGCCGATGCGGCGGTCGAGACCCAGGCGCACGGCTTCGTCATGCATCGGCCATTGGGTCAGATCGCTGCCATGCAACTGGACCGGCAGGCGGAGACCGGCATGGCGCAAGACAGCGAGGATCTCGTGGGCGACATGCAGACCGGCCGTTGTTTCCTGTTCCTCGATCTCGACGAGCACGCGCAGGCATCGTTCGGCGGAAGGCAGCGCCACCAGGCGCAAGGCGTCGGCGACCGTAGCCAGCCCCGCTTCGATGCCGATGCGGCACTGGATCATCAGCGCCATGATCTCCGGCGCATCCTCTTCGCTGAGATTGACCGAAACATAGTCCGGCAGGATCCGCCATTCGCGCATCGGTGCCTGCCGCGCCCGCCCGACCGGCGGAATGGTCCACAGGGTTGAAATGCCGATCGGCACGCCCGGCACGCTTGCGCGGATCGCTTGCAGCGCCGCGGCAACATCGGCCGGCTCCAGGCTCTGCTCGCCGGTTTGTCCACGAGGATGGACATGCAGTTCCTCGGCTCCGGCCTCGACGGCCGCCTTGGCATCGCGCGCTAGTTCGGCCGGTGAACAAGGCAGCGCCGGGTGGAAATCGCGGCTCCTGCTGCCGTTCAGGCAAGCTTGCAGCATCGTCCTCTCCCTGATCACATTCCTTTGCGGACTCCCGCGCCTGCGGCGCCAACGCCCCTGTGTCCGCGTGACTGCCGTCCCGATGGTCGCGGCGCCGGTGGCGATCACGCCAAAGGAACGCCCGCCAACCATATGCGCGCCACAATAAAGCGTCTTCCGGAAAAAGGGGTAGACCTTTCCAAAAAGAAAACGCGTCAGAACAAAGAGTTAGAGAGCAAGGCGCCCGCCTGCCCCCGTGTGATCGGGTGGATCGCCCAAACAGGTCAGAGCACCTTGCCGGGATTCATGATGCCCTTGGGATCGAACGTCGCCTTGATCGCACGCATCATTTCCAGCTCCACCGGATCCTTGACCCCCGGCAGCAGCTTGCGTTTGGCCTGGCCGATGCCGTGCTCGGCCGAGATGGAACCGTGGAACTCGGCGACGATGGCGTGGACGATCTCGTTGGTCTTTTCCCACTTGTCCAGGAAGGCCTGCTTGTCGCCGCCCACGGGCTGGGAAACATTGAAGTGGATATTGCCGTCGCCGAGATGGCCGAAGGGCAAGGGACGCGCACCGGGAATGAAGGCCTCCACGGCGGCGATGGCCTTGTCGAGGAAAGCCGGTACGAGCCGGATCGGCACCGAGACGTCGTGCTTGATCGAACCGCCTTCGAAACGTTGGCTCTCCGACAGCAATTCGCGCAGGCGCCAGAAATCGGCGGCCTGTTCGAGCGAGGCGGCGATCACGGCATCGCGGGCATAGCCCTGCTCATAGGCCGTCATCAGCATGGCTTCTAACGCCTCGTTCACGCCGCCCTCGGCGGAGTTCGACACTTCCAGCAGCACATACCAGGGATAGCTGCCTTCGATGGGGTCGCGGGCGTCGGCAACATGGCGGATGACGAAATCGATGCCAATGCGCGGCATCAGCTCGAAGGCCGTCACGGTACCGCCGCCGTTCTCGCGGGCGACGTTGAGGAGCGCTAGCGCCGCCGCCGGACTGTCGACGCCTATGAAGGCCGTACCGACGGAGCGCGGCTTGGGAAACAGCTTCAGCACCGCCGCGGTGACGATGCCGAGCGTGCCCTCCGCCCCGATGAAGAGGTTCTTCAGGTCGTAGCCGGTGTTGTCCTTGCGCAGATGGCGCATGCCATGCCAGATCCGTCCGCCCGGCAGCACGACCTCCAGGCCCATCACCAGGTCGCGCGTATTGCCATAGGCAATCACGCCGGTGCCGCCGGCATTGGTGCCGATATTGCCGCCGATGGTACAGCTTCCCTCCGACGGCAAGGTGAGCGGGAAGAAGCGCCCGGCCGCCTCGGCCGCCTCCTGCACGCGCTGCAGGGTCACGCCCGCCTCGACGTCGATGGTGTTGCTGTCGGGATCGACGGCGCGGACCTTGTCGAGGCGCTTGAGCGACACCAGCAGCTCATTGCCTTCCGCATGCGGAACCTGGCCGCCGACCAGGCCGGTATTGCCGCCCTGCGGCACGATCGGCGTGCCCGTTTCGTTGGCGAGCTCGAGGATCGCCGCCACCTCCTCCACCGTGCCGGGCAGCAGCACCAGCGGCGTCTTGCCATGATAGCGGTCGCGCCATTCCTTCAGGAAGGGCTGCTGGGCATCCGCATCGGTAATGGCATAGCGCTCGCCGACAAGGGCGGCGAAGCGGGCAAGGAGGTCGGGAGAAAGCGGAGCGGACATGAAGGCGATCCTGGCTACGGCGTATTACGGTCGGTAGACGCGGCTTGAAATGCAAAGACGCGCCAACATGAAGAGGCAGAGCAAGGCACGGTCACACTTGAACGCGCTTTGTGTGAGAGCAAAGCGCGTTTATGTATAACCGCTGCTTTGCTCTAACTCGTTGTTTCAACGCGTCTTTGCGATTCTTGGCGATCCCAAGAGATCGCAAAACGCTTTAGCGGGCAAGCTGGTGGAGCGCGTCGGCGACGATCGCATCGGGCTCCGCATCGATTGAAACGGTAATCGGCGCTTCGTCCGGCCCCGGCGGCTCGAGCGTGGCGAACTGGCTGGCGAGCAGGCTCGGCGGCATGAAATGGTCCTTGCGCTTGGCCAACCGGGCCGCGATCACATCGGCACTGCCTTCGAGAAAGACGAAGCGGACATCCGCATGCCCGTCGCGCAGGGCGTCCCGATAGCCGCGCTTGAGCGCCGAGCAGGCGACGACGCCGTGTTGCCCCGCCCCTCTCAACTCGTCGATCCAGGCGGCGATGGCCGCGAGCCAGGGCCACCGGTCCTCGTCCGTCAGCGGAATGCCCGCATGCATCTTGGCGACATTGGCCGGCGGATGGAAGGAGTCGCCGTCACGGAACGCCCAGCCGAGCCTGAGCCCGAGCCGCTCGCCGATGCTGCTCTTTCCGGCGCCGGAAACACCCATGACGATGAGAGCGGTGGGAAGAGGCGGCACTGAAGTCATGGCATTTCCTAGAGCAGAATGCAGTCTGGGTGAGGTGGTTCTCTGGATCAACGCGCCGATACCAGGAGCATTTTGCGGTTCCTGGCGATTCCGTCCAATTGCAAAACGCTATCTTCGCTCGAACACGCCGACCAGTTCGACATGGCCCGAGTGGCGAAACTGGTCGACCGGCGTCACCTTGGCAAGCCGGTAGCCGCCGGCAATCAAAAGCGCGGCATCGCGGGCAAAGGTCGTCGGATTGCAGGAGACCCCGACGATACGGCGCAGTCTGGCGGCGGCAAGGCGCCTGGCCTGCGCTTCCGCGCCGGCGCGCGGCGGATCGAAGACCACGGCGTCGAAAGGCTTGAGTTCGTCGGCCAGCAAGGGGCGGTGAAAGAGATCGCGTGCTGTGGCGCTGACAGGCTTCAGCCCCGGGGCCCGGCGGGCGGCGCGGTCGAGCGCCGAGATCGCCGGCTTGTCTGAATCGAAGGCCTGCACATGCATGGCATCCGCCAGCGCCAGGGCAAAGGTGCCGCAGCCGGAAAAGAGATCGGCGATGCGCTTGGCGCCTGACAGGCCCTCGCGCACCAGGCTCGTGAGAGCGATATCCGCCTCGGCCGTCGCCTGCAGGAAGGCGCCGGGCGGCGGTGAAACCTCCACCGTTCCGAACCGCACCACCGGCGCCCGGCGTTCGATCACCACGTCGCCATGGTTGGAAAGCCGGGCCAGGTCGAACTGCTGGGCGAGGTCGCCGAGCCTCAGCCGCATCTTGTCGTCGATGCGTCCGGCGCCGCGGATGTCGCAGTCGAGGCCGGTGATCGTGGCGGTCAGCACCAGATCGAGCGGCTTGCCGAGACCGCGCAAGTGCTTCTCCAGCGCACGCGCTGCCTCGAGGCTGCGGTTCAGTTCCGGCACCAGGATCGGACAGGAGTCGAGTTCGACGATCGCATGCGAACGTGCCTCGGCGAAGCCGAGCTTGCCCTTGCGGGCATGCAGGGTTGCCCGGCGCCGGCCGCGGCCATGGGCATCGACGAGCGGCTCGACCGGCGCCTCGATGCCGGCCTGCCTCAGCGCCTCGACCACCAGGCCCCGCTTCCAGGCCTGATATGCCTCAAACGACCAATGCTGGATGGCGCAGCCGCCGCAATGCGTGAAATGGGGGCAGAAAGGTTCGACGCGATCCGGGCTCGGTTCCTGCAGGGCGATCAGCCGCCCCCGCTCCCCGGCCACCTCCGCCAAGATCGTCTCGCCCGGCAAGGCATAGGGCACGAAGACCGGGCCCGGTGCGACGCCATCGCCGCGATGCCCCAGCCTTTCGATCTTGAGTTCCAGCGATGTCTCAACGTGCTGATTCACGATCTCAACTTCATCAAGCGATGCCTGAAAGAGATGAATCAAAATCTCAAACCAGACACGCAAGTCCCCTGATTCAATCTGTGAGCTCGGCTAAACTAACCCTTTGGGCAGACAGCAGAAACTCCTTGTTGCCATCCCCGCCCTCGATGGGAGACGGCACGATCCCGCGCACCTTCCAGCCAAGCGACGAGACGAGGCCAGCGATGCGCTCGCAGACCTCGGCATGCACGGCCTCGTCCTTGACAACTCCGCCTTTGCCGACCCGTTCGCGACCCGCCTCGAACTGCGGCTTGACCAGAACCGCGAGATCCGCGCCCGGCGCGGCCAGTGCGAGTGCAGCCGGCAGCACCAGCGCCAGCGAGATGAAGCTGACATCGGCGACAACGAGGTCGACGGGGTCGGGCACGAGGTCGCGATCGAGCTTGCGCGCATCCTGCCCTTCCAGAGAGATCAGCCTGTCATTCCCGCGCAGGCTGGCATGCAGCTGATCATGACCGACATCGACGGCATAGACCCGTGCCGCGCCCCGCCGCAGCAGCACGTCGCTGAAGCCGCCGGTTGAGGCGCCGATGTCGAGCGCCACGCGCCCCTCCACCGGCACTGGAAATGTATCGAGCGCATGTTCGAGCTTGAGCCCGCCGCGCGACACGAAAGGAAAGGCCGCCTGCGCCTCGATCACCGCCTCTGCTTCCAGGCTTTCCGACGCCTTGCGCACCGGCTTGCCATTGGCAGTCACGAGGCCGGCGGCGATAGCGGCCTGCGCCTTGGCGCGGCTGTCGAAGTGACCGTGCTTGACCAGCAGCACGTCCGCGCGCTTGCGCATCAGGCCCGCTTGGCGCCGGTTACGACATCGCGCCCGAGCACCGACAGCACCTTGGTGACGATACCGGCAGCATCGAGCCCGGCCTGCGCATACATCGCCTCCGGCTTGTCCTGGTCGAGGAAGACATCGGGCAGGACCAGGGAGCGGAATTTCAGGCCGCTGTCGAAGGCGCCGGCTTCGGCCAGGCACTGGGCCACGAAGCTGCCGAAGCCCCCCACGGAACCTTCCTCGATGGTCAGCAGCACCTCGTGCTCGCGGGCGAGCTTCAGCACCAGCTCCTCGTCGAGCGGCTTGGCAAAGCGCGCATCGGCCACGGTGGCGGAAAGGCCGAGCGCCGCCAGGTCCTCAGCGGCCTTCAGGCACTCGGCCAGGCGCGTGCCGAAGGAGAGTAGCGCGATGTTGCTGCCTTCGCGCAGGACACGGCCCTTGCCGATCGGCAAGGGCACGCCGACTTCGGGCATCTCGACACCGACGCCTTCGCCGCGCGGGTAGCGGAAGGCGATAGGGCCGCCCTCATAGGCGGCCGCGGTTGCGACCATATGAACAAGTTCCGCCTCGTCGGCGGCCGCCATCACCACCATGTTGGGCAGGCAGCCGAGAAAGGCGACGTCGAAGGAACCGGCATGGGTGGCACCATCGGCCCCGACCAGGCCGGCACGATCGATCGGGAAGCGCACGGGCAGGTTCTGGATCGCCACGTCGTGGACGACCTGGTCATAGCCGCGCTGCAGGAAGGTGGAATAGATCGCGCAGAACGGCTTGTAGCCTTCGCTGGCCAGGCCTGCCGCGAAGGTGACAGCATGCTGCTCGGCGATGCCGACATCGTAAAGCCGCTGCGGGAAGGCCTGCTCGAACAGATCCAGCCCGGTGCCGGACGGCATGGCCGCCGTGATCGCCACCACCTTGTCGTCCTTGCGGGCTTCCTTGATCAGGCTTTCGGCGAAGATGCGGGTATAGGAGGGCGCATTGGCCTTGGCCTTCACCTGCGCGCCGGTGATGACGTCGAACTTCACCACGCCGTGATATTTGTCGGGCGCGTTCTCGGCCGGCTCGTAGCCCTTGCCCTTCTGGGTGACGACATGGATCAGCACGGGACCGTCGGCCTGGTCCCTGACATTCTTGAGCACCGGCAGGAGATGGTCGAGATTATGCCCGTCGATCGGGCCGATATAATAGAAGCCGAGCTCCTCGAAGAGCGTGCCGCCGGTCCAGAAGCCACGGGCATATTCCTCGGTGCGCCTGGCCTTGTCGTAGAAGAAGCGCGGCAGCTTCTTGGCCAGCATCTTGCCGAAATCGCGCAAATTCTTGTAGGTGCCGCCCGAAACCAGCCGGGCCAGATAGGCCGACATCGCCCCCACGGGCGGGGCGATCGACATGTCGTTGTCGTTGAGGATGACGATCAGGCGCGAACCCAGAGCCCCGGCATTGTTCATCGCCTCATAGGCCATGCCGGCCGACATCGAGCCGTCGCCGATCACGCAGATGACATTGTTGTCGCGGCCGTCGAGATCACGCGCCGCCGCCATGCCGAGGCCAGCCGAGATCGAGGTCGAGGAATGCGCGGCGCCGAAGGGGTCGTATTCGCTCTCGCTGCGCTTGGTAAAGCCGCTGAGCCCGTTCACCTGGCGCAGCGTGCGGATGCGATCGCGCCGCCCGGTGAGAATCTTGTGCGGATAGGCCTGGTGGCCGACATCCCAGATCAGGCGGTCGCGCGGCGTGTCGAACACCGCGTGAATGGCGACCGTCAGCTCCACCACGCCGAGACCGGCGCCGAGATGGCCGCCCGTCACCGAAACGGCATCGATGGTCTCCCTGCGCAGCTCGTCCGCCACCTGCTGGAGCTTGTCCTCGGGCAGGCGGCGCAGATCGGCCGGCAGATGGATGGTGTCGAGCAGCGGGGTTGCTGAAGTGTTTGCCAAAGTGTTCACCCGGGGAGACTAGAGCAAAGCGCGCATAAGGGGAAACATCATTTTGCTCTAACTCTTTGTTTCGACGCGTCTTTGCGATGACGGCCTTCTGGTGGAGTGCTGGGCGCCTTGGAGACCGTCGAATATCAGGCTTCAGGCAGTGGCTCGAGCCCGGCGGGCTTGCCCTCGGCATCGAGCCGGATCTTGTCGACCTTGGCCTCCGCGACCTTCAGAAGCTTGTCGCAATGGGCCTTGAGCAGTTCGCCACGCCCGAACAGCGTGATCGATTCCTCCAGCGGCACATTACCTCCCTCGAGGCTGCGCACGATTTGCTCGAGTTCGGCAAGTGCCTTCTCGAAACTGAGCGTTGCGATGTCGGACGGCTTGTCGGCCATTATCAACCTGTCAATCCACGATTTCCCCCTCTATAGCCCCTAACGTCGCCGCATTGAAAGAAAAAGCCATGCAGACCGTATGACCCAACCGTGCATAAGGCGGGGAGAGCGCCGGGGCGCGTCGTCGGTTACGGCTTCAACCCAAAGCGCCCTCGACCGGAGGCGGTGAGGTCAAAAACATAACTGACGGCGCGCCCCAGGTTGCGGCTCAGCCCCGCTTCCGGCAAAAGCGGCGCATGGATTTGCAGACCTTCCTCGCGCTCTCCGCCGGTTCCCTGTCAGCCGTGGCCATTGCCCAGGTGTTCGTAACCCGAGCCTACCGCTTTCCAGGCATCGCGATCTATCTGGCGGGGCACGCAATCGTGATCGCCATCGCCGTCGCCGGCTACCGGTTTCTGCCTGCCTATTACGGTTTCCTGGCGGCCCTCGCCTTGCTGGCAATCATCGCGCCGGGGCCGCTGCTGAACCGGGCCAATCGCGAATTGCTGGCCGGCCGCAACGAACGCGCCGCCCTGCTCGCCCGCCTGGCCAGCCTCGTCCAGCCCACCTCCCAAAGCCGCTTCACGGCCAAGCTGTTCAAGGCTCTTTCCGAATCGACGCGCGAGGAACGGATCGACGCCCTCGAAGCGCTGCGCCAGACCGGCAAGCCGGATCAGGAAGTGATCCTCGACCTGCAATTGCTGCGGCAGCGCCAGGACTGGCAGGGCATCGTCGACTATCTCGCCCGCAACCCCGTGCCGGCAGGTGCAGATGCGGTCGCCTTTCCGATTCGAGCCCTTGGGGAGACCGGGCAGCTGGAGGCCATGGTGGCGACGGCTGCGCGCTATCGCGGCCTGCTGGGTACTGGACAATTGTCGACCCTGATGCTCCTCGCCTTCTGCGGACGCGTCCAGGCCACGGATTCGATGCTGGCCTCTTTCCATGCCATGCCGGTCTCCGTGAAGGCCTTCTGGCAGGCGACCGCCCTCCAGGCGGCGGCACGCGGCGAACTCGCCGAACCGCTGCTGCGAGGCTTCGCCTCCGCCGCCCTGACACCCGCCCAGCACGAGGCGATCGTCGCTCGCCTGGACAAGCCGGCGAGCCTGGCGGAGGGCCAACTCTCGTCGCAGGCAACGGCCTTCCTCGACGATTTGGAGGCGCATGTCCGTCGCAACGCGCCCCTTCGACGTACCGGCTGGCGCGCCGCTCCGGTGACCTATCTGCTGATCCTGGCCAATTGCGCCGTCTTCGGCGTGGAACTGTGGAATGGCGACACCACCGATGCCGAAAACCTGTTCCGGCTCGGGGGGTTATGGCCCGATGCGGTGGTTCGGGATCATGAATGGTGGCGTCTGCTCAGCGCCATGTTCCTGCATGCCGGCCCCGAACATCTGATCAGCAACATGATCGGGCTCCTCCTGCTCGGGCGCATGGTCGAGGCTACGGTCGGAAGCCTGCGCATGGGCCTCGTCTATCTGATCGGCGGCCTGGTCTCCATGGCCGGGGTGCTCGCCCTCACCGAGGCGGGCCTGACCCAGCCCGATGTCCTGGTCGGGGCTTCCGGCGCCATCTTCGCCCTCATCGGGGCCATCGCCCTGCGGCGCCTGTCCGACTTCCTGGCGACACGCCATATCGCCGACCGGCACAATCTCAGCCTGATCGTCATCGTGCTGCTGATCCAGGCGGCGATCGACCTTTCGCTGCCTCAGATCAGTTTCACCGCGCACGGCATCGGCTTCGTCGCCGGCATTGCCCTGGCCTGGATCTTCGGCACGGCGCACGCCAGCAGACGGTGATGTCCGCGCTTCAGTTCTGTCGTGTCAGGCCGTCCAGAAGCGTGCGGCTTCGCCACGCGAATGTTCGTCTAGCGTGCCTTCCCACATTACCCGCGCTCCGCGTACGATGGTGCCGACCGGCCAGCCGGTGACCTCGACGCCGTCATAGGGCGTCCAGCCGCATTTGGAGGCGATCCAACCATTGCGGATGGTTTCCTTGCGCTTGAGATCGACGATGGTGAGGTCGGCATCGTAACCCACCGCGATACGGCCCTTGCCGGCCATGCCGAAGATCCGGCAGGGGCCGTGGCTGGTCAGGTCGACGAAACGTTCCAGCGACAGCCGGCCCTGGTTCACATGGTCGAGCATCACCGGCACCAGGGTCTGCACACCGGTCATGCCGGAGGGCGAATCGGGATAGGGCTTGGCCTTTTCCTCCAGCGTATGGGGCGCATGGTCCGAGCCGAGCACGTCGACGATGCCCTGGCGGATGCCCTGCCAGATACCCTCGCGATGGCCGGCGTCGCGCACCGGTGGGTTCATCTGCACCAGCGTGCCCAGCTTCTCATAGGCCTCGGGCCCGGCCAGGGTGAGATGGTGGGGCGTCGCCTCGCAGGTCACCAGCCGCTTATGCGCGCCGAGGAAGGGAATCTCGTCCGCTGTCGAGATATGCAGGACATGGATGGGCGCGCCCGTCTCTTCGGCGATGGCGACGAGGCGCCGCGTGCAATTGAGGGCTGCCTCGACATCACGCCAGACCGGATGGGAAGATGCATCCCCCTTCACGCGCAGGTCGCGCCGCTCACGCAGACGATATTCATCCTCCGAATGGAAGGCGGCGCGCCGCCGCGTGCGCTTAAGGATCTCGCGCACGCCCTCGTCGTCCTCGACCAGCAGCGAGCCGGTGGAAGAGCCCATGAACACCTTGATGCCGGCTGCGCCCGGCAGGCGCTCGAGCTCCGCCACATGGGGAGCATTCTCGCGAGTGCCGCCAACCCAGAAGGCGAAGTCGCAATGCATACGATGCGTGCCACGGCGCACCTTGTCGGCCAGGGCTTCGGGCGTAATGGTGAGCGGATCGGTGTTGGGCATCTCGAACACGGTGGTGACGCCGCCCATCACCGCCGCCCGCGAGCCCGATTCGAGGTCTTCCTTATGCGTCGGCCCCGGTTCGCGGAAATGCACCTGGCTGTCGATCACACCCGGCAGGATGGTGAGGCCGGTACAATCGATCATCTCGCCTGCGCTGGCTTGCGACAAGTCCCCGAGCATCGCGATGCGTCCATCCTTGACCCCGATATCGCCGCGGTGCCGGCCGTCCTGGTTGACGATCTCGCCATTGCGGAAGATGCGGTCGAAGGTCTGGGGCATGGCGCTCTCCTCGATGACAGCTGTAGCCTCGGAGGAAGGCCGGGACGCCGGACGCCCCTTCCCCCCGCAGGAGCGGGACGAGGGGGCGCAAGCGTTGAGGGGTCTCGTCGCCCTCGCCGTCTCGCCCAATCCTCATGCTGGCGCATATGGATGATGCCGCCCCTCTCAGCGAACGGGAAGGCGATGCCGTCTTATCCTGTCCTCCGAACCGTGTCGACAATCCGCCGCCTCTTCACGCCGCGCACGAGGATTGCCATATAGGGGATGCTGAAAACGGGACTGCCCTGCCATGATCCACCTGCCCGACCGCGCCGTGCTCCGCCTCAGCGGAGAGGATGCGCGATCCTGGTTCGCCAATCTCGTCACCTGCGACATCGCCCATCTCGAACCCGGCCAAGGACGATGGGGGGCGTTGCTGACACCGCAGGGCAAGATCCTGTTCGATTTCCTGGCGACGATCGGCGAGGACGGGCTCTATCTCGATACGGATGCCGCGCTGGCGGCGGACTTCGCCAAACGGCTCAATTTCTATCGGCTGCGTGCCAAGGTGACGGTCGAGACGCTGTCGCCGGCCTGGGCCGTCTACGCTGCCCTGCCCCCTGAAAGCGTCGACATCGAGGGTGCTCTCGCCTTCCCGGATCCCCGGCGCTCCGAGCTCGGGCTTCGCATTCTCGCGCCGGCCGCCGCCATGTCAGACGACAGGGCCGCGGCCTATCACGCTCGCCGCATCGAGCTCGGCGTTCCCGAAGGCGGCAAGGATTTTCGCTTCGGCGACGCCTTCCCGCACGAGGTGCTGATGGACATGCTCGCCGGCGTCGACTTCAAGAAGGGCTGCTTCGTCGGCCAGGAAGTCGTCAGCCGCATGCAGCATCGCGGCACGGCGCGCAGCCGCATCGTGCCGGTCGCCGCCACGACCGCCCTGCCGGCTGCCGGCACCGAGATCCGCATCGGCGACCGGCCGGCGGGCACGCTCGGTTCCACGGCCGGCATGAGGGGGTTGGCCCTGCTTCGGCTCGACCGGGTGGAAGAAGGGCTGGCCGCCGGCGAAAGCCTGACGGCCGAGGGCCTTGCCCTGGCGGTCGACAAGCCATCATGGTGGGCCGGGCCGAGCGAGGCGCACAAGGCGACGGCCTGAGGCTCCCTCCTCGTCGCGTGCGAGAGTACATTCCCGCCTTGAGTGCAGGGGCGCTCCGGCGACGTGCCAGCAGAGCTCGCTCGCGGATACCCGTCCCAGAGAAAACTCGGCCGGCTCTCACGCAGTTGACCAGAAAGGGTGCCGCGCGGCACCGTATCCGCCCGCCGTAAAGCGGTCTTCCCCAACACCCTGTCCTGTCTGTCTTGCTCCCGTGGTGATTCCGGGCAATCCTGGGGAAGTAGTTTCATACCCGCCCGCGCGCGGGACTCTTCGCGAGTATGCCGGCATCGTGGCTGCAATGGCATGCCGCCGCCTCTCAAGCGCGAGGATGCTCCGTGAACCAGTCCCACGCCTTCGATCCCACCGTCCTCAGCCATGTCCGCACGGTGATCAGCATCATCGTCGGCCTCAGCATGGGCCGCCTGCTCACCGGCCTTGCCCGCTTCGTCCAGCATCCGCGCCAGCACAAGATCTACGGCGTCCACCTGGTGTGGACCTTCTTCATGCTGATTCAGATCATCTCGTTCTGGTGGTGGGAATTCCACCTGGTCAACGTGCAGTGGAGCTTCCCGCTTTATGGCTTCGTCGCCTTCTATGCGAGCGTATTCTTCTTCATGTGTACGATGCTCTTTCCGGACACCATGTACGAATACAAGGGCTTCGAGGACTATTTCATGTCTCGCCGGAAATGGTTTTTCGGTATCCTGATCGGCACCTTCTTCCTCGACATCATCGACACTTTCATCAAGGGAAGAGATTATACCGCAGCGCTCGGCCCTGAATACTGGGTACGCTTCGCCCTCTACACTACCGGCTGTGCCGCCGCGATCCTGATATCCAACCAGCGTTTTCAGCTCGCCTTCGCCATCCTGGCGCTGCTCGGTGAAATCGCCTGGGCGCTCGGCCTCTACGACACGCTGACCTGAGCCGGCGCGGCAATCAGCTGCTCAGCGAGGATTTCGTAGGAGCGCTTGGTCTTCTCATGGTCGAAGATCATGTTGGTGGCGATGATCTCGTCGGCACCGGTGCGGGCGACGAATGCCTCGATGCCCGCCTTGACGGTCGCCGGGGAGCCGACCACCGAGACATGGTTCATGTGCTGCAGCGTCGCGCGACCGACGGCATCGAGAGTCTCCTCGTAATTCTCGACCGGCGGCTGGATCAGGCCCGGCCGCCCCGTACGCAGGCTGACGAAGGCCTGAAGCCGCGAGCTCTGGAGGAAGTGGGCCTCCTCGTCGGTGTCGGCGGCGACCACGTTCATGCCCAGCATGACATAGGGCTTGTCGAGATATTCGGAGGGCTCGAAGCGGCCGCGATAGATGGCGATCGCTCCTTCGAGATCGGCCGCCGCGAAATGCGAAGCGAACGCAAAAGGCAGGCCCAGCATGGCGGCCAGCTGTGCCCCGAACAGACTGGAACCGAGGATCCACACCGGCACCTCCAGCCCTGCCCCCGGCACGGCCTGCACACGCTGGTCAGGGCTGGCCGGCTTGAAATAGTTCATCAATTCGATGACGTCGCGCGGAAAGGCATCGATCTCGGCGTTGAGATTGCGGCGCAATGCCTGGGCGGTGATCTGGTCGGTGCCGGGCGCCCTGCCCACCCCGAGATCGATGCGCCCGGGATGCAGGGCCGCCAGCGTGCCGAAGGCCTCGGCCACCATCAAGGGCGCATGGTTGGGCAGCATGATGCCGCCGGCCCCCAGGCGGATGGTGGAGGTGCCGGAGGCGACATGGGCGAGCGCCACCGCGGTGGCGGCGCTGGCGATCCCCGGCATGTTGTGGTGCTCGGCCAGCCACAGCCTGTTATAGCCGAGCCGCTCGACATGCCGGGCAAGGTCCAGCGAATTATGGAGGGCCTGCCCGGCATTGCTGCCGACGGCGATGGGCGAAAGGTCGAGGACTGAAATCGGGATCATGAAAAGGGCACGACAAAATTCGATGACGATCGAATTAATATAGGTGGCTTTGCCGCCCTGGCAAGGAAGGGCGCAGGCCGCCGCCTCTACGATCACGAAATGTTCTTCCCTCTTCCCGAGTCGGCTTTCGCCATGGCAAGAAGGCGGCATGGAACGCACAGTCATTCTGCACGCCGACGGCAAGCAACGCTGTCCCTGGCCGGGGCTCGATCCCTTCTATGTCGCCTATCACGACGAAGAATGGGGGGTGCCGGAATATGACAGCCGGGCGCTGTTCGAAAAGCTCATCCTCGACGGCTTCCAGGCCGGCCTGTCCTGGATCACCATTTTGCGCAAGCGCGAGCGCTTCCGCGAGGTGTTCGATGGCTTCGAGCCCGCCAGGATCGTACAGTACGGGCCCGAAAAGGTGGCGGCCCTGATGGCCGATCCCGGCATCGTGCGCAATCGCGCCAAGGTGGAGGGTACCATCATCGCGGCCCGGCTCTGGCTGGAAATCGAGGAAAAGCAGGGCTTCTCGCACTATCTGTGGGACTTCCTCGACGGCCGCCCCCTGCAGAACACCTTGCGCACCACGGCCGACGTCCAAGCTGAGACGCCGCTGTCTCAGAAGATTTCCAAGGATCTCAAGGCGCGCGGCTTCAAATTCGTGGGTCCCACCATCGTCTACGCCTTCATGCAGGCGGTCGGCATGGTCAACGACCATCTCGTCGACTGCTTCCGCTATGCCGAATGCGCCGAGCTCGGCAAGGCGGGACATCCGGGCTGACAATGGCACGCGCAGGCAAAGCCACTCCCCACCGGGCCTGGCAGCGCATGCTGTCGGGGCGACGGCTCGATTTGCTCGACCCCTCCCCGCTCGACATCGAGATCGAGGATATCGCCCATGGCCTGGCCCGGGTGGCGCGCTGGAACGGCCAGACCAGCGGCGACGCCATCTTCTCGGTGGCGCAGCACAGCGTGCTCGTGCTCGACGTGCTCGATGCGATGGAGCCTGCCCAGCCCGACACCGTGCGATTGATGGTGCTGCTGCACGATGCGCCCGAATATGTGATCGGCGACATGATCTCGCCGTTCAAGGCGGTGATCGGCGAGAGCTACAGACATGTGGAGGCCCGCCTGCTCGGTGCCATCCATCTGCGCTTCGGCCTGCCGGCCGTTCCCCCTCCGGCGATCAAGGCGCTGACCAAGAAGGCCGATACAGTAGCCGCCTTTCTCGAGGCAACCCAGCTTGCCGGCTTCGGCATCGAGGAATCCTGCCGGATCTTCGGCGATCCCCGCCCTCTGCCCCGGCCGATGGACCAGGCCAGGCTGGTGCCTTTGCCGGCGGCGGAAGCGCAGCAGGCCTTCCTCGATCGTTTTTCCCAGATCTTCCGGTAATCGCCATGCAAATCAATGTCTGTTCGCTCTCCCGCCTCGAAGCCACTGTCGCCGCCACCGGGGCCCGCCAGATCCTGACCCTGATCAATGCCGGCACCAAGGTGATCAGGCCGGTCACGGTGGAGGAAAACCGTCACCTGTTCCTGAGCATGAACGACATCGTCGAACTGGCGGAAGAAGGCCAGATCCTGCCGGGCGAGGATCACCTCTCCCAGCTTCTCGCCTTCGCCAGAGCCTGGGACCAGGCGACGCCGCTGGTGGTACATTGCTATGCCGGTGTCAGCCGCTCGACCGCCGCGGCCTTCACGGTGGCTTGCGCTCTCAACCCCACATTGGATGAACACGAACTCGCCCAGACCATTCGCAGGCTGTCACCGACCGCCACCCCCAACCGCCGCATCGTGGCTCTGGCCGACATGCGCCTGGGCAGAAACGGCCGCATGCTCGCCGCCATCGACGCGATCGGACGCGGCGAGGACTGCTTCGAGGGGGTGCCTTTCGCCTTGCAATTATAGGGCGTGCCGTCACGAAAGCGCCGCCCGGCGATACGGCAAAAAAGAAGCCCGGCATGGAGCCAGGCCAAGGGAAGGTCAAACATCGCATCGCTGTCGGGGAACGGACAGCTCGATGGCCGCGACCATGGCGCAGGTCCATGACGGGCCGATGACGCCGTTTCACGCGGCAGTTCGTGCCGCGAGCAATCAGCTGTCGGCTCGCCAGCTTGCCGGATCCGCGTAGGGCGAACCACCCACAGCGGCATAGAGCTCGCGGTTGCGCCGCCAGTCGGGGTGATAGTTGCGCAGCATGAAGATGCGGAAACGTTCGGCGGCCGAGGCTCGGGCCTCGGGCGTGACATAGCCGGCATCCTCGGCGGCCAGTGCTTCCAGAGCGCCGAGATCATGGTCGGGGGTGCGCAGGCGCAGCACGGAGAACTCGCCGCTGACATCGCTTTCATAGGCGAACGCCCAATCCACGCCCGCGCCCTGCAGCCGCCCGACGGCCGAAACAAAGGCAGGATCGGCGGCCCAGGCCGCGCGCCTTGCCTCATGGGCGGCCTCGAGCCGAGCGACCTCCTCGGGCGGCGGATTACCCTGCGTTCGATCGAGCCAGATATCGTCAACCAGACTGCCGTGGTTTTGGTACTGTAGGGCAAACCTGTTCACGGCGAGGTTGAGCAGGACGATTTCCGGCCTGAGACGCTGCAGGACACCGTCGGGACAGGGCGCGATTTCATTCATTCGCGGCTACGGCTTCAATTCCTGCTCCGACCCGGGTTTGGGTCCGAACAACAGGCGCTGATAGACGAGGCCGATGCCGATCAAGGCAACACCGAGCCCCATGAAGGACAAGGCGCGCCAGATGCCTTCCAGCTCCGACATGTCGAACAGGAAGGCTTTGGCGACCGCCAGCATGATCACGATGGCCGAGCCCAAGCGGATGGCCCGCACCTTCGCGCCGATGCCGAGGCCGAGCAGCACCAGGCCATAGAGCAGCCAGGCGATGGTATAGCCCCAGTTCTCGGCGGAGGAGACCGAGACGAAATCAGGCACGCCGTCGGCAAAGATCTTGCGCACCTCCAGCGTGACATAGGTGAAGCCGAGCACGAAGGCACAGATCCCGCATAGCAGCGCGAAGGGTGCGTTCTCCATCCCCGGGTTCTTCGGTTCATCCTTGCCGGCGCCGCGGCCATACCAGTGCCAGAACAGCGCCGCCGCTCCTGCCAGCAGCGCTGGCAGGGCATAGCCGGGCAGCAAGGTGTTGAAGAGGGCGCCGCCGCCGATCATCTCGCCGCTGACCACGGGATTGGCGGTGATCATTGGCCCCGAGACCGTCAGGGAAAGCGCGATGATGACGCTGATCGGTGCCGCTGCCCGGTAGACCGGGCTGGTGGTCGCCCCGGAGCGATAGACCAGCGCCATAGAGGCCGCAAAGGCGAGCGCGGTATAGAGTCCGGCCTCGGCGAGGGACATGCCGGGATGAGCGGCTTCCTCCGCTCCGCGCAGGCCGAGGCGGATGGCGAAGACCACCGCCACGCAGGCGAGCAGGATGGCACCGAAATCGAGGATGGCGGCTGGCATGTCGGCCTTGCGCCGGCGCAGGAGGATGCCGCCATAATAGAACGCCGCCGCCGGTATGGCATAGCGCAGCAGGATATCCTGCCAATCCGGGAAGCGCTCGAGGCCGGCGTCGGCCAGGGTCCAGGCTCCGCCCATGCGCGCCAGCACCAGCAGGACGAAGCCGGCGGCACACCAGCGCAGGGCAGGCAGCGGCCGCAGGGTGGAGACCCAGGCCGCACCGAGCGCCGACAGGCCGAAGGCCAGTGTGAGCGGGGAATCGGCGATCAGGAAGGTGAGCGTCAGCGCCACCGCCGAGGCGCTGGCCACGGCATGGAGGGAGGAGCCGGCTCCAGGTGTTCCGTCCTGCTCCGTCTGCGTCTCCAGCCGCAGGAAACGCTCGGTCGTCGCGGCAAAGAGCACCGCAAGACCGGCCGCCACGGCCCCGAAGGGCAGGCTGGCGCGCAGGCTCTCGATGCGCAGATAGGCGATGGCCAGCGCGAAGATCGGGGGCGCCGTCCCCGCCAGCGCCAGGGCCAGGGCCGGCCGTTGCGGCCTGGGATGGCGCATCAGGCTGATCGTGGTGGCCAGCAGCAGCACGGCAGCCGGAACGATCGCGATCTCGATATAGGCCTGGAGGGCATCCGGCATCAGGAAAGGCAGATAGAGGTGGCCCGGCACCACCACCAGCGGCTCGGCTGCGAGCTGCCCGTCGATCGGCCAGATCCACAGGCAGGTGAGCCCAGCGAGGCCGGCAATCACGGCTGCCGGGGCAAGCGCGTCGAAGGCGAGCGCCGCCGCCAGCGCCAGTGCCATCACGATCAGCAAGGTGGCAAGCGAGGCATGCCCGAACACGTCGGCGCCGGCGAAGGAGACGGCCAGGATCGCGAGGCCGGCGACCGCGCCCAGGCCGACGGGATCGAAGCTCTGATAGGCCTTGCCGTGATGAGGCTCGTAGATCAGCACCGCGCCGATCAGGGCCGACAAAGCGAGGATGTAGAACACCATGGCGCCGGTGTCCTCGCCCATGATGCTGCCCAGGACGAAGCCATAGCAGAAGGCGGCGAGACCGGCGGCGATGGCGAGCCAGCGCCAGAGCCGAATGCGGGCCAACATGAAGGCGGCTGCGGTCACCACCACGACATAAAGGGCGAGAGCCCAGGGGTTGGGCTGGTTCGAGGAGACCAGCAAGGGAGCGCCATAGGCGCCGACAAGGCCCAGCCCGGCGAGCCAGGGACCATGCAGCGCCGCCGCATACATGGTGGCGATGCCGACCAGGCCGAGCAGCACGAAGGCCTGGGCCGGGCTGAGGAATTCATAGAGCGCATAGGCGGCATAGACGGTCGCAAACAGGGCGACCGTGCCCGCGGCCGTGACCACGCCGGGAATATAGACGGCCTGCCCTGCGGCGGGCGCCACGGGACGGCGCCTCAGATATTCGCCACCCCCAATCAGGGCCAGGGAGAAAACGAGACCCGCCAGGATGCGCGCGCCGGGGCCGAGAAGCTCCTCCTCGACGGCATACCGCACCAGGAAGGCACCGCCGAGCGCCAGCGCCAGCCCGCCCACCCAGACAGCCCAGCGCGTTCCGAGCTTCTCCTCCAGGCTGACCTTCGGCTTAGGGGGCGCCGAGCGGCGCGCGGCCTGCGCGGAAGCGGCCGCCACCGGCTCCGGCCGGGCCTGCGGCGGTGGCGGCTCGATGGCCGGCAGCGTCTCGGCTGGCACGGCAGCGGGAACCGGCGCAACCGCTTCCCGCACGGGCTCGGCGGCCTTTCTCTCCTCCGCCGGCGCTGCCGGCGTAGCGGCCCTCGCGGCATCGACCGGCACCGGGCGTAGGCCCGCCAGATGGCGAACCCTTTCCTCCAGGTCCTGCACCCTGCGCCTGAGGCCGAGCGTCATTACGAAGGCGACGATCGCCAGCACCGGAAAGGCGAGCACCAGGAGGCCGATGAAGAGGAAGGCACTTTCTTCGGACATGCTCACCCATGACTGGTCATTGCAGCGCAGGCGTCGCGCGATTCTTGGTTCAACGTCTTTGCGAAACTGGCCGAACAAATCGCAAAATACGGCAGGCGACAAGTACGGGCGATCGGCCCGGCAATTGAAGCTGCACGACACCCGCATCGGCGAAACAAAATCACCCTGTCCACAATCGCAACTATTGTGTCAGCCATATGCGCGAATCCGGATCCTGGATATCCCGCCGGTTACAGGTGCTGAACGCAAGCCTGTCGTTTCCTCCCAGCCATCAACCAGACGAAACCCGCAGAAAATCAACGAGCACGCGCAGCGCAGCCGGCATCTGGCGACGTCCGGGATAGTAGAGGAAGAATCCCGGATAGGGCAGACACCAAGCCTCCAATACCCGTAGAAGACGACCTGAATCCAAATGCTCCTGTATGTGCTGTTCAATGCAATAGGCAACTCCGACGCCATCCAGCGCCGCGGATATCATCAGGTCGGGATCGCCAAGAATGAGCGGCCCATCCACCGCCACATTGAACGCCCGCCCGTCCTGATCGAATTCCCAGCGATAAAGCCCCCCTTGAGTAGTCTGGCGATATCCGATGCACCGATGCCGATGCAGGTCCCGCGGGGTCTCCGGCGGCGGAAAACGATCAAAATAATCGGGCGAGGCTACGACCGCCGTGCGCAGATCGGAAGTAACACGCACCGCGATCATATCGCGCTCAAGGCTTTCCCCGAGCCTGATACCGGCGTCATATCCTTGGCGAATAATGTCGACAAAGCCGTTCTCAGCCTCGATCTCCAACACGACGTCAGGATAAAGATCGCTGAACGCACGGAATTTCGGAGCGAGCACCCGAACTGCAACAGCCCGCGGCACGCTGATACGAACCGTTCCTGCTGGATGGTCACGAAACGCATTGAGCGTCTCGATCGCCGTTTCGATACTGGCGAAGGCTGGTGCGACCTGTCGCAGCAGCGCGTGTCCGGCAGCAGTCAGAGATACCGTCCGGGTGGTTCGGTTGATCAGCCGCACGCCAAGCCTTTGTTCCAGCGAGCGTAGAGAGTGGGAGAGCGTCGACGGCGTCAAGTTCAGTCGCACGGCAGCCCGGCGGAAACCGCCTTCCTCCGCGATGGCCACAAAGGCCGTTAACTCGCCAATTTCCCCTGCTCGCATGATTGATGAATCATGCCCATCAACTCGTGCAAAACAAGATGGATAATTTCGAACAATGAGGTCGGGTAGGATTTCCATATCGCGTTCGTGATGTAGCCGCGAACTGGGCATCCTTCTTCCATGAGACCTCAAAATGCCGGAAATTACTCAAGAGCCCTCTCCTGAAACCCGCCGTCTTCAAGGACGCGTAGCCATTGTTACCGGCGCCGGAAGCGGTATCGGCCGAGCCGCCGCGCTGGCCTTTGCTCGCGAGGGCGCCAATGTCGTGGTGGCGGGCCGCCGCGTGAGGGAAATCGAGGAAACTGCCGGCGCACTGGAGGCGGAAGGCGTAAAAGCTCTGGCTATACCCACCGATGTTTCACGAAGCGGCGATATCGAGGCATTGATCGCAAATACGGTTCGACATTTTGGACGCCTCGACTGCGCCTTCAACAATGCCGGGATAGAAGGCGTCTTCGCGCCGATCACCGACCTGTCGGAAGAGGATTTCGACCAGGTGATCGCCACCAATCTGAAGGGCGTCTGGCTGGCGGTAAAGCACCAGGTCGCCGCCATGTTGCAGCACGGCACGGGCGGCGCGATCGTCAACACCTCGTCTTGGCTGGCCAAAGGCGCGCTCGCCGGCTCCTCGGTCTACTCGGCCAGCAAGGGCGCACTCGACGCGATGATCCGGGCAGTTGCCCTCGAGGTGGCGGAGCGGAACATTCGAATCAACAATGTGAATCCGGGGATCATCGATACTCCGATGCTGCGCCGTTTCGTGAATGATGAAACCGCCAAGCCCTGGATCGATTTCACGCCCGCCAAGCGTCTTGGCCGGCCGGCTGACATTGGCGATGTAGCGATGTGGCTTTGCACCGACGAGGCGCGCTTCGTGACAGGGCAATCGCTGTTGGTCGACGGCGGCTACACGATTGCCGGTATGCGCTGACGCCGCTTCGATCAGGCTCCGTTTTGCAGACGCAGCCATGATCCGGGTTGCCAGCCTCACGCTGCAAGCTGTTTCGCCTGAACTGTGATGCCCGGTGCCCGCGTGATCTGGCTCCGCGCCGCTTCCAATCCTTCGTGTAGCTGACGGACGCCAAAAGGAAAACGCATGGAGTACATTCGACTTGGCCGCAGTGGCCTCAAAGTCTCCCGCTTATGTCTCGGCTGCATGACCTATGGCGATCCAACGTGGAGACCGTGGGTTTTGCGGGAAGACGAAGCGCGCCCTTTCATACGGGATGCGCTGGAAGCCGGAATCAATCTCTTCGACACTGCCAATATCTACTCGGCCGGGGAAAGCGAGCGTATTCTCGGCCGAGCCATCAAGGATTTCGGCCGCCGTGACGATGCGGTGATCGCAACGAAAGCCTATTTTCCCACGGGAGGTGGCGCAAATGATCGCGGCCTGTCTCGCAAACATATTCTGGCCAGCATCGACGCCTCTCTCCAGCGTTTGAACACGGATTTCATCGATATCTTCGTCATTCACCGCTTCGATCCGCATACCCCGATCGAAGAAACGGCGGAAGCGCTGGATACGGCGGTGCGCGTCGGCAAGATCCGCTATCTCGGCGCGTCGTCGATGCATGCCTGGCAATTCATGAAGTTCCTGGCGTTTCAGCGGTACAACCGGCTGGCCTCCTTCATAACCATGCAGAGCCAATACAATCTGATGACCCGCGAGGATAAGCAGGAGCTGATCCCGCTCTGCCAGGAGGAGGGAATTGGCTTGACGCCATGGTCGCCGCTTGGTCGCGGCCTTCTGGCGGGATCACGTCGGGCAGAGACATTACGGGCCGGAACCGACGAGCAAGTCACGCAATGGTACGACGGACGCAAGGAGGTCAGCGAGACCATCGCCGCGGTGGAGAAGGTAGCAGACACCCGCGGCCTTCCGCCTGCGCGGATCGCTCTGGCATGGGTTCTTTCCAGACAAGGCATAACCGCGCCGATCCTAGGCCTGTCAAAGCCTCATCACCTTTCCGATGCGCTGGGCGCTCTTCAACTTGTCCTTTCCGATGACGAAGTCGGTTTGCTTGAAGCGCCCCTCAACGCCCGAAAGATACCGGCGCGATGGTAGGCATCCGATAGCCGAAATCGGCCGGGCAGGCTTCTGTCATACACGCGTCGAGTTACAGCTATTCTCGGTTCCGGACCGGCTCAAGGGCGTCCCCCACCACGGGCACCCATCATATATGTCGGGGATGGCAACTGTTCCATCGAGAGAATTGGAAGGCAAACCATGGAGCACCTGACCCTCGAAGCGAGCGGAACCCACTTCCATGTCGTGCGCACCGGCAAAGGGCCGGCGCTCCTATTGCTGCATGGATGGCCGGAATTCTGGTTGGCCTGGGAGCCTGTGATGCACAGACTCGCCGACCGCTACACACTTGTCGCACCCGACCTGCGTGGTTTCGGCGATAGCGGCAAACCCAGCGGTCCATTCGGTCCCGACGGACACGCCGGTGACATGCTGGCCTTGATCGACCTGCTCGGCATAGATCGGATTGGCGTCATTGGGCACGATGTCGGCGGCGCTGTCATGCAGTCGCTTGCCCGCCTTGCGCCGGCGCGGCTCGCAGGCCTCTTTTTCTTCGACTTCGTCTACCCCGGCATCGGGCCGCGCATGGCCGCCCCCGATCGGCTAAATGAAATTTGGTATCAATCTTTCAACCAGATGGAAATGGCGCCGGAACTCATCGGAGCAACGCGCGAGAGCTGTCGAGCCTATATCGGCCATTTCCTGCGCCACTGGGCGAATCGCAAAGACGCGCATGACGACGTGCTGGATGTCTACGTCGACAATTTCCTAAAGCCCGGCAACCTCAAAGGCGGCTTCGCCCACTATAGTGCTTCCCATGCCGGCCGCATTGCCATGATGAAGGGTGAGGCGCCGCCGCTTCCCCCTATATCGATACCGACATGCGTGCGCTGGGCAGAGCATGACCCATTATTTCCCTATGCCTGGACTGATCGACTGAAGGATACTTTTCTCGATCTCGATCTCGCTCCGTTTCCCGGCGTGGGCCATTTTCCGCATCGCGAGGACCCGGACCGCGCGGCACAGGAGATCGATGCGTTCTTCTCACGCTTACGAGGGCGCTAAGGCAGTTCGGCAGGCGGTCTTGCGCCTTCGTCAGTGAATCGCGGATTCGGCATCGGCTCCTGCCGGGACGAGAAGCCGATAAGCCCGATCGCTTTCGTATTCTTGAACTCCCGCTGTTAGGCCCACCATTTGACGCGGTAGAAGATATGCTTGCCGATCTTGTCCTTCTCCCGCATGTCGCGCACCCAGCGCGGGCGGACATAATTGGCGTGATAATGCGTGGCGTTGCCGACTTCGGGGATCCAGTCCTTGGCGTTCATCACCCGCTCGGCGATGACCAGAGCCTGTTCCCAGGGTTCCTTCTCGGTGACCTTGTCGGCGACGAGATCGCAGGCGAAGGAGAACTGGCAGCCGCCATAGCGCTTGTTGCTGGCGCCCTGATAGACCACGTCGCAGACATTCTTGGGATAGAAGGGTGAACGCAGGCGGTTGATGATGACCTGGGCGACGGCCACCTGCCCTTCCCGGCTCTCGCCGCGGGCCTCGAAATAGATCGCCGTTGCCAGGCACGTCTGTGCCTTGGTGAATGCCGCCGGCGGCAGGTCGAGCGGGCGGGCCTTGCCGTCGTCCAGCCCGGGCAGGCCGGCGATGCGCGATTTCTTCTGCGCATCGGTCAACCCCTCGTCGCTGCCGATTTCAGGCAGGGTCTGGGCGTCGTCCGGCGTCATCACCGGCTGTACGTTCGCCAGCGCCACCACCGGCTGGAGAGCGCCCGGCTCGGCCATGGCGAGCTCGACCGGCAGCGCCTCGTCGGCACGGGTGGTGCTGCTGGTCAGGCTGGCAAGGTCGGGGCGGCTCGCCGCCGGCGACATGCCGCCGGTCGGGGCCAGCGAATGATCGAGAGGGACGGCGCCGTCATGTCCGCCGAGTTCGGCGTCGGCGACCGAGAGCCTCTCGGCGAGCTTGGTGACGACGATGGCGCTGAGCCGGGACGGCTGGAATTGCTGCAGCCCCTCGGCGGTTTCGGGCGGCTGGAGCTTGCGCGACAGGCGCGCTATCGGCCTGGCGCCGACTTTGGGCATCAGCACATGCGGGTCGCCGGGCACCATATAGGCGACGTTCTCTCCGGCACCCCGGTCCGGCCGCCTGTCCCCCTTGGCGGTCCGGATGACCTCGGGCCAGCTCGTCATGCCCTTCTTGGTGGCATCCCGGATCGGCGCGCTGGGCGGGCCGACATCGTCGGGAAGCGGCATGAAATCGTTTTGGCTCGGCGTCAGGGTCAGGCTGGCTGGCATGGCGCGCAGCGTGAAGCCGTCGCCGAAGGCCGCCCGCGGCGCCGAACCGATATCGGCCAGGCTGAGCTGCGGCATCGCGAACAGACCGGCCCGCATCACCGAGACGCGCCGCGCACCCAGCACACCTACGCCGCCCTGCAAGGCACCATGCATGCTGGCGGCAACGGCGGGGCTCGCCTGCACGGCGGTCGAGCGCCGATACATCATCGTGCTGGTGGCGCCAGCGCAGAGCAAAAGGGCGATGATGACGGGCCGGCGCAGCAGCATGGACGAGGCTCACAGGTTCAACCAACACGGCCTATGCAGGTTCTCCATGATCGCGCCCGTGGCGTGATCATGGAGAACCTGCAAGATTTCAAACCTCTGCCGACAATCTCGATACTGACCGTTCGTGGGCAGTATCGAGATTGTCGGCCTGGCCGATGAGCTCATTGATGATGCATTAACCTTGATGGGGAGTTAACAGAGGCCGCCAGCCTGTTCCAACCGTGGAAGCTTTGCTCTATCCTTTCGCCATGATGTCCGCGTCCATGCCTCCCGAACAGATCGTCGCGCTGCTGCAGTGGTATGCCGATATGGGCGTGGACGTGGCGATCGCAGACGAGCCGCTCGACCGTTTTGCCGAGAGCGCACAGGCCCCCCTCGCCTCCCCTCCCATGCGTTCCGTGCCGGAAGCCGATGCGGCGCGCAGGGCTCCCGCTGCCGCCGCACAGCCCCGCATGGCCTCCCCGGCGCCGACCATGCTGACCACCTCGCCGGACGCGGTGGAACTGGCGGCCCGCGAACAGGCGCGCAGTGCCCGCACGCTGGACGAATTGCGGGACCTGCTCGAGCGCTTCGACGGCTGTGCCCTCAAGGCCACGGCCAATCGCCTGGTCTTTGCCGACGGCGCGCCCGATGCCAAGGTGATGTTCGTGGGCGAAGCCCCCGGGCGCGACGAGGACATTCAAGGCAGGCCTTTCGTCGGCCGCTCGGGACAATTGCTCGACCGCATGCTCACGGCCATCGGGCTCGACCGCACCAAGGCCTATATCGCCAATGTGGTGCCCTGGCGTCCGCCCGGCAATCGCGATCCGACCCCGCAGGAGACCACAATCTGCCGTCCCTTCATCGAACGCCAGATCGAGCTGGTGGCCCCAAAGGTCCTGGTCTGCCTCGGCGCCCGCAGCGCGCAGGCCTTGCTCGGCGTCACCGACGGTATCCTGAAACTGCGCGGGCGTTGGCTGGACTATGATCTTGCCGGCCAGCGCATCCGGGCGATCGCCACGCTGCACCCGGCCTATCTCCTGCGCCAGCCGGTGCAGAAACGCCTGGCCTGGCGCGATTTCCGCGCCATCCGCACGGCAATCGAGCAAGACATGTCCTGAATCCGCGCGCCGATGCAGCCTCTCACCTTCGAAGATGAAGCGAGCGCCGTCGGACCGCATTTCGGGAAAACTGTATTTCCCTACGTAAGCACCGGCTAGAACCCCTGTAACGGACTTTGCGAAGACATATTTATTGGGTATGGCTTGCACAGTACAAATCACCATGCCGGCCGGACATCGGTGAAAGGCTGGCATCCGGGGAGCAGGAGACAGGGCGATGAAACTCGACGATATGCGCGCCTCCGACAATGTCGACGATCGTCGCGGCGAAGGCGGCGGTTTCGGCGGCGGTGGCGGCGGTTTTCCGGGGGGACGGGGCGGCGGCATCGGCCTGGGCGGCCTGGTCATCGTGGCCGCGCTCTATTTCCTCGTCGGCCCCGAAGCCGCCTTCAACGCCCTGCAGGGCCTGAGCGGCGGCGAGCCGCAGGTCCAGGAACAACAGCAGCCGCGCCCCTCCAGCCAGACGGGCGGCGCCACCGACGCTTCGGGAACCTTCGTGCGCAAGATCCTGGGCTCGACCGAGGATACCTGGACCAAACTGTTCCAGGAGCAGGTTCGGGGCAAAAGCTACCAGCCGACCGAGCTGGTGCTGTTCAGCGGGGTGACGCGCTCGGCCTGCGGCACGGCCCAGTCGGCCATGGGACCCTTCTACTGTCCGAACGACAAGAAGGTCTATCTCGACACCGCCTTCTTCGACGAGATGCGCAACCGCTTCAATGCCTGTCCGGCCGGCCAGGGCGCCTGCGCCTTCGCACAGGCCTATGTGATCGCGCATGAGGTCGGTCATCATGTGCAGGACGAGCTCGGCCTTCTGCGCGAGGGCGGCGCGGGCGCCGGCGGCGCCTCGGTGCGTCAGGAACTGCAGGCCGATTGCCTGGCCGGCGTCTGGGCCAATCGCACGCAGCAGGATTTCAAGTTCATCGAGCAGGGTGACATCGAGGGCGCGCTGCAGACGGCGCAGGCCATCGGCGACGACATGCTGCAGAAGAAGATGCAGGGCTATGTCGTGCCCGACAGCTTCACCCATGGCACGGCAGCCCAACGCCAGCGCTGGTTCGTCACCGGCCTGAAGAGCGGCCAGATCCGTTCCTGCGACACCTCCGGCAATATCTGAGGGGGATATTCCGCTCCCTTATCGTTAAGGTCGCCCTGCGTAAACCCAATCGGTTTCACGCCGGATGCAGACGGGGGGCAGAAGACGAAGACGCGTCTCCTTCAGGCCGGCAGGCCCCCGAGTTCGGCCAGCCTGACCGGACGGCCCGACTTCATGCTGGCAACGGCCGCCGCCCCGCACAGCATCGACATCGCGCCGGCCAGCGCGCCGGCACGCTGGCCGAGCGGATCGGTCATGCCGGGGCGCAGCAGCATGTCGCGCAGGCGGTCGTCGCCGCCGAAATGCCCGCCCCCGGCATGCGGCACGCGAATGCGCTCGACACCACCGAAATTGCGCATCAGCAGGATCTCGTCATGGTCAGGCGTCTCGAAGGCCTGACGCTCATATTGGCGAACCTCGATGCGTCCCTTGGTGCCGTTGAACGCCAGATGGTAGCCCTCGATCGGCATGAAGGTGTTGAGGGAATAGGAAACGATCACCTCGTTCTCGAAGCGCAGCATCGCGGTCATGGTGTCGGCGATGTCGATGTCCTCGCGATAGACGCAGGCGTCGCGGACATAGCCGTCCTCGGCTGACGGGTCCTCATAGAGCATGGTCAGCCAGGGATCCTTGCTCATGTCGAAATAGAAATCGCAATCCCGGGCATGGCTGCAGGTCTGGCAGCGCTCGCCGCGGAACGGCCCGTTGCGACCGTAATTGCGCTGGGTACCGAAGGCCGAGACCTCGCGCGGCACCGATTCCAGATACCAGTTGAGCAGATCGAAATGATGGGTGGCCTTGTGCACGAACAGGCTGCCCGAATGGGCCTCCTTGGCGTGCCAGCGGCGGAAATAGTCGGCGCCATGCTGGGTATCGAGATACCAATGGAAGTCGACAGAGGTCACGGTGCCCACCGCTTCCTCGCGCAGCAGCTGCTTGATGCGGGCGGCCGTGGGCGCAAAGCGATAGTTGAAGGTCACGTCGACGGGCCGGCCGGTGCGCGCCTCGGCTTCGAGGATGCGGCGGCATTTTTCCGGCGTGGTGGTCATCGGCTTTTCGGTGATCACCCTGCAGCCCGCCTCCAGCGCCTTGACGATGATCTCGTCGTGGGTGTCGTCGCGGCTGCAAACGATGACGATCTCAGGCTTTACGCTCGCCAGCATCTCGTCGACATCGGTGTAGACGGGCGCATTGGTACCGATCGCGGTGCGCGCGGCCGTGGCCCGCATCTCGTTGACGTCGCAGATCGCCACGAATTCGGTCCGGTCCCGCCAGCCTTGCAGCAGTTCCTTGCCCCACATGCCCGCACCGCGATGGCCGGTGCCGACCAGGGCCACCCGATGCCGTTCTGGCCCCTCCTCATGTCTCGTCGCTTGCATCGTCATAGCGTTTCCTCATGCGGTTCTTGCTGTCGATGGCGCCCGGGAACGGGATCTTCCTCCAGGGTGCTCAGACGAAATAATCGGGATATTGCACCCGCAGCCGGTCGATGTCGGGAACCACGGCGCTCAGATGCGCCTTCATGGCCTTGCTGGCCACCGCGACATCGCGGCGGGCGATGGCATCGCGGATGAAGCTGTGCTCGGCGATGACCTGATGCATGCGGCCCGCCACCGGCAGGGTCAGTCGCCGTGCCCGATCCATCTGGACCTTGATCTGGCGCAGCAGGCGCGGAATGCTGGGATAGCCGGCAATCTGGGCGATGGCCTGGTGGAAGCCTTCGTCGGCCTCGTGGAAGGCATCCTTGTCGCCGAGATCGGCAAGCAAGCGCTGGCGCGCCAGGATGGCGTCGATCGTGGCGATGTCGGCCTCCGTGGCGATCTCGATCAGGCGCCGCACCGCGGTATCCTCCAGGGACTGACGGATCACCACCGCCTCGGGAATGGCAGCCACAGGCACACGCGAGACGAAGGTTCCCGATTGCGGGAAGATGTCGACCAGGCCGTCCTCGGCCAGGCGGATCAGGGCCTCGCGCACCGGCGTCTTGCTTACGCCGAAACGCTGGGTCAGCGCCTTTTCCTGCAAAGGCGTGCCGGGCACCAGGCGCATGCCGAGGATCGCCTCACGCAAATCATCATAGATCAGGGTCGCGGTGGTGACGCGCGGCCGCCTCGGGCGAACGCCGGACTGCGCCGCCTTGCCTCGCGCCGTCAGGATCTCCAGCGAATGGCTCGTGTCCTGGCTCTCCATGGCCCCGGCCTGATGCGACCTCTCGCGGCATCGCGATGATCAGATTTTGACACACTAGTATCTTAGTGTTAAAGCCAGCGTCAAGAGGAGACGCCAACCAGAACAGGGCCGAGCCCGCATGGCACTTCATCCAGACAGGCTGTTGCCGATCGAACCGGACGCCAGGACCATCGCCCGGCGTCTCTACGGGCAGGTGGCCGGCCTGCCGATCCTCTCCCCGCACGGCCATACCGATCCACGCTGGTACGCCGAGGATGCGCCCTTCCCCGACCCCGCTACGCTGTTCGTCAAGCCGGACCACTACATCACCCGCATGCTCTATTCGCAGGGCGTGCGGCTGGAGGCGCTTGGCATTTCCAGCCGGGACGGGACGGCTGTCGAAACCGACGGCCGCAAGATCTGGCGTTTGTTCGCGCAGCATTGGTATCTGTTCCGGGGCACGCCGAGCCGTTTGTGGTTCGAGCATTCACTGGAAAGCGGCTTCGGTATCACCGAGCGTCTTGCACCGGACAATGCCGACCGTCTCTATGACGAGATCGCCGCCGCGCTCGAGCGCCCCGAATTCCGCCCCCGCGCGCTTTATGACCGCTTCAACATCGAGGCGATCTCCACCACGGACAGCGCCACCGACGCCTTGGACGCCCATCAAGCCATCCGTGCGTCGGGGTGGAAGGGCCGCGTCCTGCCGGCCTATCGTCCCGATGCGGTCGTCGATGCCGACAGGGCCGATTTTCGTACGGAGGTCCGCCGCCTCCTCGATCTCACCGGGCAGCCAGCCACCTGGGACGGCTATCTGACGGCCCATCGCGAACGCCGCGCCTTTTTCAAGTCGCTGGGGGCGACCTCGACGGATCATGGCCACCCCACTGCCCGCACGGCCGATCTCGACCGCGCGGAGGCGCAGGCCCTGTTCACCCGCCTGCTGGCCGGCCCCGCCGCGCCGGAGGATGCCGAGCTGTTTCGAGCCCAAATGCTGACCGAGATGGCGCGGATGAGCCTGGAGGACGGGCTCACCATGCAGATCCACCCGGGCTCCTACCGCAACCACAACCCGGCGCTGTTCACCCGTTTCGGGCCGGATGTCGGCGCCGATATTCCGAGGCAAACCAGCTATGTCGAGGCACTGAAGCCCCTACTCGACGCCGTCGGCAACGAACCGGATCTCACCATCGTGCTGTTCACCTTAGACGAGACGGCCTTCAGCCGCGAACTAGCGCCCCTCGCCGGGCATTATCCGGTGCTCAGGCTGGGGCCGCCCTGGTGGTTCCTCGACAGTCCGGAAGGCATGCGACGCTTCCGCGAACTCGCGACGGAGACGGCCGGTTTCTACAACACGGTCGGCTTCAACGACGATACCAGGGCCTATCTCTCGATCCCGGCGCGGCACGATATGGCCCGCCGCGTCGACTGCGCCTGCCTTGCCCGCCTGGTGGCCGACCACCGCCTCGACGAGGAGGAGGCGGCCGAGACCGCCGTCGACCTCGCCTACAATCTCGCCAAGCGCGCCTACAAGCTCTGACCTCGCCTGTCGTGGCGACACGCAATATCACGTTACGTCATATCGATATCGAAACGCACGAGTACAAAGACAAGAACGCAGAAAAAACCGGCCTTCGAGCAACCATGCGGACCGGAAAAGGGGGAAGCCATGAGTGCCCATCTCGTCAGTCGTCGTGCCATGCTGGGAGCCGGTTGCGGGTTTGCCGCTTCCGTCATGCTGGGAAGCCCGGCCCGGGCGCAGGACAAGCAGCTCAGGGTGTTCTGGTGGGGCTCGCAGGAACGGGCCGACCGCACCAACAAGGCGGTGGACGCCTTCCGGGCTGCCAATGCCGGTATCGACACCAAGACCGAATTCACCGGCTGGAGCGACTACTGGCCGCGTCTGGCCACCCGTGTCGCGGGGCGCAATGCGCCCGACCTGGTGCAGATGGACTACCGCTACATGTTCGAATATGCCCGCCGCGGCGCCATCGTGCCGCTCGACCAATATCTGGGTAACCTTCTCGACATCGCCGATTTCGGCAAGACCAATCTGGGATCCTGCAGCGTCGACGGCAAGCTCTACGGCATCAATCTCGGGGTCAATTCCTCCGCCATGGCCTATGACGCGGCCGCCTGGCAGGAGACCGGGGTGGAGCCACCGAAATTCGGGACGAGCTGGGAGGAATTCGCGAGCAAATGCGAGGCCTTCGGCAAAGCCAACAAGCGCAAGAAATTCTATGCGTCCGTCGACGCCAGCGGCCTGGAGCCCGCGTTCGAGCTCTGGCTGCGGCAGCGCGGCAAGGCCCTTTACGACGACAAGGGTGCGCTCGCCTTCGATGCCAAGGACGCCGCCGACTGGTTCAAGCTTTGGGGCGTCATGCGCGATTCCGGCGGTTGTGTCACCGCCGACATCCAGGCCCTCGACAAGCTGACGCTGGAGACCTCGCCGCTGGCACTCGGCTATGCCGCTGCCAGCTTCCTGCATTCCAACCAGTTCATCGGCGCACAGCAGCTCAGCAAGGCCAAGCTGTCGATCACGGCCTATCCCGTTATGACCGGCGGCAAACCCGGCCACTATCTCAAACCCTCGCAGATGTGGTCGGTCTCATCCGACGCCAAGGCGCCGGAGCTTGCCGTCAAGCTTGCCAACTTCACCGTGCATGATCCGGCCGGCGTCAAGATCCTCGGCGTGGAACGCGGCGTGCCCGCCTCGCCCGCCATGCGCGATCTCGCGGCCGCCTCGCTCGACGACGTCAGCAAGCAGATGGTCGATTATGTCGGCAAGCTCGATCCCTATGTCGGGCCGCTGCCGCCGTCTCCGCCCAAGGGAGCCGGCGAGATCTCCTTCGTACTGCAGCGCATCAGCCAGGAGGTTGCCTTCGGGTCGACGCCGGAACAAGGGGGCGAACAGTTCGTGACGGAAGCCGAGTCGATCCTGAAACGGGGATGACCGTCATGGCCTCGACGACTCTGGCCCAACCCCGCGAAATCACCGAAAGCCGCCTGCGTCAGGCTTTGCGCCGGAATCTCGCCGGCTATCTGTTCCTGGCGCCCTGGCTGATCGGCTTTCTCGGCCTGACCCTGGGGCCGGCCCTGGCCTCGCTCTATCTGTCCTTTACCGATTACGATCTCCTGCAGAGCCCGCAATTCGTCGGCACCGCCAATTATGTGCGCATCGCCACGGCCGATCCGAAATTCGCCGCGGCGATGAAGGTGACCTTCACCTATGTGCTGCTGTCGGTACCGCTCAAGCTGATCTTCGCCCTCGCCTTGGCCATGGCTTTCAATCGCGGCATAAGGGGCCTTCCGCTCTATCGCGCCATCTTCTATCTGCCCTCGCTGCTCGGGGCTTCCGTGGCGATCGCCGTGCTCTGGCGCCAGCTCTTCGCGGCCGACGGCCTCGTCAATTCGCTGCTTGCGCTGGTTGGCATCGACGGGCCGAGCTGGATCTCCAATCCGCGCTATTCGCTCTACACGCTGGTGGCGCTCTCGGTATGGCAGTTCGGCTCGCCCATGATCATCTTTCTGGCGGGGCTGCGCCAGATTCCGCAGGACATGTACGAGGCCGCGAGCCTCGACGGCGCCTCCAAGGCCCGGCAGTTCTGCAAGATCACCCTGCCGCTGCTCACTCCGGTGGTGTTCTTCAATTTCGTCATCCAGACCATCGAGGCCTTCAAGGCCTTCACGCCCGCCTTCATCATCTCCGAAGGCAATGGGGGTCCGATCAACTCGACCCTGTTCTATACGCTCTATCTCTACCAGGAGGCCTTCGGCTTCTTCCGCATGGGCTATGCCTCGGCGCTGGCCTGGATCCTGGTGCTGATCATCGCTTTCTTCACCGCCTTCTCCTTCCTCACCGCGCGCTATTGGGTGCATTATGACGACTGATGCCGCCGCCGTGCACGCGCCGGAGCGCTCGGTCCTGCGTTCCGCCCTGACCCATGCCGGCCTGATCGCCGCTTCCTTCGCGATGCTCTATCCGCTGCTCTGGATGCTGGCGGGCTCGGTCCGGCCGGCCGACGACATCTTCGGCGGCCAGACCTCGCTGATCCCCTCCCAGGTCTCGATCCGCGCCTATGAAACCGGCTGGTTCGGCCTGCAGGTGAGCTTCGGCACCTTCTTCCTCAACTCGCTCGCCATTTCGGTACTGGCGACGATCGGCAACGTCATGGCGGCCTCGCTGACGGCCTACGCCTTCGCGCGGCTGCAGTTCTTCGGCAGGAACTTCTGGTTCGCGCTGATGCTGGGCACGCTGATGCTACCCTATCACGTCACCCTCATTCCCCAATATGTGCTGTTCCTCAACATCGGCTGGGTCAACACCTGGTTGCCGCTGGTCGTACCCAAATTCCTCGCGGTGGACGCCTTCTTCATCTTCCTGATGGTGCAGTTCTTCCGCAGCCTGCCGCGTGAGCTCGACGAGGCGGCGATGATGGACGGCTGCAGCGCCTGGCGCATCTATTGGAAGATCGTGCTGCCGCTTTCCGTCCCCGTGCTCGCCACCGCCGCGATCTTCTCCTTCATCTGGACCTGGGAGGACTTCTTCGGCCCGCTGATCTATCTGGGCGACATCCACACCTACACCGTCCAGCTCGGCTTGAGATCCCTGGTCGATGCCGGCGGCACCTCCGATTGGGGTGCCCTGTTCGCCATGTCGGTGCTCTCGCTGATCCCGATCTTCCTGGTCTTCCTGTTCTTCCAGCGCCTTCTGATCGAAGGCATCGCCACCACAGGCATGAAACGCTGACATCCGAAGCAAATGCGTTCAGGCCCAAACGTTCGTTGACTTAACACACTGGGAACAGAAGCATTTTTCGATTCCGGTGATTTAATCTGACAGTAAAACGCCGAGCGGACAATCGATATGAGACCTTTGAAATTTGCCGTCATCGGCATCAATCACGACCATATCCACGGCCAGATCGGCGCGCTCAGGCGTGCCGGCGCGGTCTGCACCGGTTTTCACGCCGCCGAGGACGATCTCGCAGGCGCCTTTGCCGATACCTATCCGGAAATCCTGCGCGTCACCGAAGCGGACAGGCTCTATGAGGATCCCGCGATCGACGTCATCGTCAGCGCCGCCATTCCGGGCGATCGCGCCAACATCGCCGTCAAAGCCATGCGCCACGGCAAGGATGTGCTGCTGGACAAGCCGGGCATGACCAGCCTCGACCAGCTCGAGAGCGTGCGCCTGGTGCAAGCCGAGACCGGGCGCATCCTCTCGATCCTCTATTCGGAGCATTTCGAGGTGCCCGCCACCGTGAAGGCGGGCAAACTCGTCGCGGCCGGCGCGATCGGCGACATCGTCACCATGGCCGGGCTCGGCCCGCATCGCCTTCGCAAGCCGCAGCGGCCGGGCTGGTTCTTCGAACGCGAGCGCTATGGCGGCATCCTCGTCGATATCGGCGCCCACCAGTTCGAGCAGTTCCTGTTCTTCACCGGCGCCGAGGATGCCGACATCCTTTCCGCCTCCGTCGGCAATCGCGCCAATGCCGACAGTCCGGGCCTGCAGGATGTCGGCGATGTCCATCTGCGCACGCCCGAAGGCGTCACCGGCTATATCCGCGTCGACTGGTTCACGCCGGACGGGCTTCCGGTTTGGGGCGATGGGCGGCTCTTCATCACCGGAACGCAAGGCACGATCGAGCTGCGGAAATATATCGATGTCGCCGGTCGTCCAGGTGGAGACCATCTCTTCCTGACCGACCGCAATGGCATGCAGCATATCGATTGTTCTTCGGTCGAACTTCCCTTCGGCAGGCAGTTCATCGCCGATGTCTTCGAGCGGACCGAGACGGCCATGCCGCAGGCCCGGTGCTTCAAGGCGATGGAACTCGCTCTCAAGGCCCAGCAACGCGCCGAGGAGATAGCGTGATGGACGAGATCAAATCCGTCGCCGTGGTCGGGCTGAACATCGGCCGCTCCCATATCGCCGAAGCCTATGCGCCGCGCCCGGAACGCTGGCGTCTCGCCGCCGTGTGCGACCGCAATCAGGAGCGCCTCGATGCGGTCGCCGACGAATTCTCGGCCGAGAGCCGCACCCTTCATTTCGACGATCTCCTCGCCCGCGACGATATCGACGTGATCGACATCGCCACCCCGCCCGCGACCCATTTCGAGCTGGTCAGCCGGGCCCTGGCGGCGGGCAAGCATGTCGTCTGCGAAAAACCGCTGGTTGGCTCGCTGCACGAGGCAGACCTCCTGGCCAATGCGCAGGCCCAGAGCGGCCAGATGCTGATGCCGATCTTCCAGTACCGTTTCGGCGAAGGAGTGCAGAAGGCCAGGCGCATCATCGAGGCGGGACTGGCCGGCAAGCCCTATCTCGGCACCGTCGAAACCCATTGGAAGCGCACGCCCGACTATTATGCCGTCTATTGGCGCGGCAAATGGGAGACCGAGCTAGGCGGCGTGCTGATGACCCATGCCATCCACCAGCACGACATGATGACCTATCTGATGGGCCCGTTACGACGGCTGTTTGCGCGGGCGACGACGCGGGTCAACGCCATCGAGGTGGAGGATTGCGTCACCGCCTCCTGGGAAATGGCCAACGGCGCACTGGTGGCCGCCAGCGCCACCCTTGGTTCGCAGAACGAGATCAGCCGCCTGCGCCTCTGCTTCGAGAACGTCACCTTCGAGAGCGGCGGCGAGGCCTATTCGCCGGGCGACGAGCCCTGGACGATCCTGCCGGCCAACCAGGCCGTGGCCGCCGATATCAGGGACCTCGTCGCCGACCTGCCGCCGGTCGGCCGCCGCTTCCTTGGGCAGATGGATGCCTTTCACGAAGCCCTGCACGGCCGTGGGCCAGTGCCGGTCACAATCGATGACGCCCGCCGGGCGCTGGAACTGGCGACCGCCTTCTACCATTCGGCACAGACCGGCAGCGACGTCAGCCTGCCGATCAGCCCGGATCATCCGAAATATCGGGGCTGGCGGCCGGATCGGGCGTGAGGAAGCACATGATGAACAAGGCGTTATCCCCGGCCGAGCGCAGCGAGGGGAAAGGGATGACGGGTCCTTCCATTCAACCAGGCGCATATGGCTCCTAAGGAGGACGACATGGCGGCGAGCATCAGGCTCGACAAGGTGGTGAAGCGCTACGGCTCCCTCGACGTCATTCACGGCGTGGATCTCGCCATTGAGCCGGGCGAGTTCACCGTGTTCGTCGGCCCGTCGGGCTGCGGCAAGTCGACTTTGCTGCGCATGATCGCCGGGCTCGAGCCGATTTCAGCCGGCGACCTCACCATCGACGGCGAGCGCATGAACAATGTCCCCGCTTCGCGCCGGGGCATCGCCATGGTGTTCCAGTCCTACGCCCTCTACCCTCACATGACGGTATACAAGAACCTGGCCTTCGGCTTGGAAACCGCCGGCTACAAACGTGCCGAGATCGAAAAGCGGGTGCGCCACGCCGCCAGAATCCTCAAGATCGAGGATTATCTGCAGCGCCGGCCCAAGGCCCTGTCCGGCGGCCAGCGCCAACGCGTCGCCATCGGCCGGGCGATCGTGCGCGAACCGCGCATCTTCCTGTTTGACGAACCGCTCTCCAATCTCGACGCGGAACTGCGCGTCCAGATGCGTGTCGAGATCGCCAAGCTCCACCAGGACCTCGGCAACACCATGATCTATGTGACCCACGACCAGGTCGAGGCGATGACCATGGCCGACAAGATCGTGGTGCTGCGCGACGGCGTGGTGATGCAGGTCGGCGCGCCGCTCGATCTCTACAATGCCCCGGCCAACCAGTTCGTGGCGGGTTTCATCGGCTCGCCCAAGATGAACTTCCTCTCGGGTCGCCTGGCCGGAACCGGCGACGCCATCGAGGTCGCCGGGCAATCCCTTCGCCTCGGCGCACCGCTGCCGGGCGGCGCTAATGCGACGGCGCCAGTCACGTTCGGTGTCCGCCCGGAGCATATCCTGGTCGGCGGCGAGACCGGCGAGGCGCTTGGCGAGGTCAAGGTCCATCTGGTGGAGCATCTCGGCGGAGAAACCGTGCTCTACGCAACCACCACAGGTGGAGAGAACCTGACCATTTCGGCGCCAGGCCAGTTGCGGGTCCGTCATGGCGAAACCGTTCCGCTGCGCGCCGACCCTTCCCTCTGCCATGTCTTCGACAGCGAGGGCGCTTCGCTGCGGCGATAAGTTCCCCGGGATCACCGGCTTCCAGCCGGCTCGCGGAACCGGCGCGCGTACCGAAAGGAAGAGCCGGCTGGAAGCCGGCGATTCCCAGGAGCGTCTGCCTCACCCTGCAGTCCCTACTCCACCCGTAAAGGCGCGGGCGCGCAATGCGTGGCTTCCCAAGCGCCCGCCTTCCAGCAGTGCCTTGCGCGGTGCCAGCATGGCCTGCCTCCGTCTGCGGCCGCGGGACAGTTTGAGCACGATCTCGCGGAGCCTTGCCCGCCAACCATAATCGTCGACAGCGCCGCGGAACAGCATCGCGACCGGCCGTCCGCCCGCTCTTTGCAATCGCTGCATCATGACGCCGGCCTCGCGGAACCAGTCGCTTTCCAGGCGGACGCCTGGCGCCACCACCAGCACCCAGTCGCTGCGGGCAGCCTCCAGACCGGCTCTGGCATCGCCCTCGACAATGACACAGCCGACCGCATCGGCGACCAGCCGCGTGCCCTCCGACGGTCCGGCTTCCGCTACCACCACCACCTCGCGCACGAAACCATCCGCCGCCGCCGGAACAAGGGCAGCCAGCGTTTCCGCCAGCGCCATTTCCTGGCCGTTCGCGGCAATGACGACACTGATCATGGCAAGTCTGGTCCGGCTGGAACGTCACCTTTTTCAAGCGTCCGCATATCACGCACCACCGCCCGCCGTGAGGGGTGCAAATGGGCGATCCTGCTCAAATGATTGGCATTTTCGTCATGCTTGCTCAAATGTTCTCTTTTTGTTCTAATGAGAACAGAGAAATGTGATTCGCGGAGGCGGCCATGGGCGTGCCGATAAGCAAGGTCTCTCTTACCGATGCGGTGCCGGTGGGCACGACCGTGGTCGACATCGAGCGGCGGCGGGGACGCGGTGCCGGCTCCAATGCCAGCGGGCGCTTCGAGGGGCTCTCACGCTTCATCGAGGATGACGGCTGGAACTCGATCGAGGAACTGCCGACCCTGCGCACCGAAATCCAGGAGGAGCAGGCCCGCAAGATCATCACCTTCAACGACTCGCCGGACATCTCCTTCGACCGCTCGATCAACCCCTATCGTGGTTGCGAGCATGGCTGCGTCTATTGCTTCGCCCGGCCGACCCACGCGCATATGGGCCTTTCACCGGGGCTCGACTTCGAGACCAAGCTGTTCGCCAAGCCGAATGCCGCTTCCCTGCTCGAAAAGGAATTGTCGGCGAAAAATTACCAGCCGCGAACCATCGCAATGGGCACCAACACTGACCCCTACCAGCCCATCGAGCGCCAGCGCGGCATCACCCGGTCCATTCTGGAGGTCCTGGACAGAACCAGCCATCCGGTCGGTATCGTCACCAAATCGGGCCTGATCACGCGCGACATCGATATTCTCGCACGCCTTGCCCGGCGCGGCCTCGTCAAGGTCGCCTTGTCGGTGACCACCCTCGATGCCAAGCTGTCGCGCTCGCTCGAACCGCGCGCGGCAACGCCGTCCCTGCGCCTGAAGGCCATGCGGCAACTGGCCGATGCAGGCATTCCCGTGACGGTGATGGTGGCGCCGATCATCCCGAAGATCAACGACGCCGAGATCGAGCGCATCCTCGAGGCGGCCCATGCGGCGGGCGCGCGCGAGGCGGGTTACGTCATGCTGCGCCTGCCCCTGGAGATTTCCGGGCTGATGCGCGATTGGCTCAACGAGCATCGCCCCGACGCCATGAACCATGTCTTCTCGCTGATGCGGTCGAGCCGCGACGGCAAGGACTATGATTCACGCTGGGGCCTGCGCATGTCGGGAACCGGGCCCTATGCCTGGATGATCGGCCGGCGCTTCGAACTGGCCGCCGCGCGGCTCGGGATCAACGCCAGGCGGCTGAAGCTGCGCACCGACCTCTTCACCCGCCCGGTGCGGGTGGGCGAACAATTGGCGCTGTTCTGATCGGGGCAAATATTCCGTTCGTCGCCAAGTTGACCCCTGCCATTCCGAGACCCGCCGGCAATCACCCCTTGCTGCCGCTGAACCAGGACGTACGCTGCGGCTTTGCCGGAGCGGAGGAAGGCTCGCTCACGGCCGGCCCGGGCAATTCGCTTACCGGTGTCAGGGTCGCCGAAGCCCAGAAGGAATTGCCGGCCAAAGCGTGCTCGGCAAGCTTGCGATAGGTGGCCAGGCGGCGGTCGATCCGCTCGCCAATGTCATAGGCGGCGAGTTCCTGGGGCGTCGGGTCACGCCCGACCTCCTTCTTGAACGCCACCAGCCAGTCGCGCTTGTTCTGCATGGAAAGGGAGAAGGCCAGGAGCCCGACGACATCTTCCTCGTCATGCACCAGGCGATCGAACACATTGTCGGAAGGCAGGCCGGCCTTGACCGGCGCCGGGGCCGGCGTCACGTCGCTCTGAGGTTGACGGTCCTGAGAAGGTGCAGCTGCATCGATATCGGTCACGTTCTTTTGCATTCCACCCTGCCCTGCAACAAACGCTATCTGCCTGAACGCCATCTGCCATTGTCGGCAACATGCCGTGAATATCGCGGCTCAACTTGACACGGCAGAGGCACAAAGCAAGTCACGATTTGTATCGGCACGGCTTCGGCGCAGCCTCCGCGCTGGACCTGCCGGCGGGAATCTTCTAACGCCAGTTCATGACAAAACTTCTTCTCGCTGGCGTCGACGAGGCTGGCCGGGGACCGCTGGCAGGCCCGGTCTCGGCTGCCGCCGTCATCCTCGATCCCGACAGAGTGCCCGTCGGCCTGGCCGATTCCAAGGTCATCACGGCAGCGCGGCGGGAGGAGCTCTATCAGGAGATCATGGCGTCGGCGCTTTCCGTATCGGTCGCCTTTTCCAGCCCGGCCCTGATCGACCGGCTCAACATCCGCGGCGCGACGCTCGACGCCATGCGGCGGGCGGTCAGGGGGCTGTCCCTGCGCCCCTCGTCGGTGGAAATCGACGGCAAGGACGTGCCCCACGGCCTGCAGCTGCCGGCTCGGGCGATCATCGACGGCGATGCCCTGGTGCCGGCCATCTCCGCTGCCTCGATCATCGCCAAGGTCACCCGCGACCGCCTGATGATCAAGCTCGCGACCACCTACCCGCTCTATGGTTTCGAACGCCATATGGGCTACGGCACGGCCGAGCATACCGCCGCCATCGACACACATGGGCCCTGCCCGCATCACCGACTGACTTTCGGCAGGCTCAAAGCTTATCGGGCTTGAAGAGGAGGTACAGCGCGTCCCCCCTCATCCCCCTGCCGGGACCTTCTCCCGCAAGGGGAGAAGGGATTTCATCGGGCTCGCTTTTGCCACTACGGCCGCTTCAACATCGCGCGGCCTATCCCACAAAGGCCCCTTCTCAAGGGATGAGGGGTGCAACACCTCCTACGGTGCGATCACGCCCTTGCGGAAGATGAAACAGCCATAGAAGCGGCGTTCGCCGGTGGCGATCACGCAATAGGCCTTCTTGGCGTGTTCGTAGAATTCCATGCGCTCGATCGAGGTCATCGGCCAGGACTTGCCTTCCGCCTTGTCGATGGCCGCCTGCACTTCCTGCTGCACCGCCGGGATCTCGTCGGGCGAGCCGACGATCTCCATGCGGCGGGCGGAATCGTCGACGAACGTATCGAGCGGCACGACCGACAGCACGGCCTCGACCGCACGCGCAGCCGTCACGCCGTCGATACGCAGGAGATCACCCAGCACCGTCTCGCGGGCAACCGAATCGGCCGGGAAATTGGTGTCGCAGATCACCAGCGTGTCGCCGTGGCCCATGGCCCGGAGGGCATAGAGCACGTCGGCATTCAACAGTGGGTCGATATTCTTGAGCATGGTGCTTTCCTATTTTGTGATCTGCGCAGGCTTGGTCTGCATCAGCTTGGCCTGCAGGATGACGACGATCAGCAGGAAGGCGCCGCGCACCACCGACTGCCAGTAGGCCGAGAGCGAGATCCAGCCCATGCCGTTCTCGAAATTGAGGATGGTGTAAATCAGGCCCAGCAGCAAGGCGCCGGCCAGCGTGCCGCCGATGGAGCCCTTGCCCCCCGTCAGCAGCGTGCCGCCCACCACCACCGAGGCGATGGCGATGAGCTCCCAGCCAATGCCCTCGATCGGCTGCCCGGCGCCGAATTGCGAGGCCAGGATCACGCCCGCCATGCCAGCCGTCACACCGGAGATCACATAGACCGCGAAGATGGTGCGATTGACCGGCAACCCCATCAGCCGGGAGGCTTCGGTGCCGCCGCCGACCGCCAGCACATGGCGCCCGAAGGAAGTGGAGTTCAGAGTGACCCCACCGACGATATAGGCGACCAGGGCGATCCAGGCCGGCGTCGGGAAACTGAGGATGAAGCCGAGAATGGTCGCGGCGATGCCGGCATTTTCGGCATCCACCCATTCGGGCCTCATGAAGCTGAGGAGATCGCCTTGCCCGAGCACGGTGAACGCGGTGTCGTAGGAGGCGGACACCGATTGGTTATTGGCGAGTAGCAGGGCCGTGCCCTGGGCCGCCAACATGGTGGCCAGCGTGGCGATGAAGGGCAGGATCTTCAGGCGGGTGATGATCAGTGCATTGATGATGCCGACGATCGCGCCGGCCGCAAGCCCGCCAGCCGCGCCGGCGAGGAGGCCATAGGAGCTGAGATAGGCGGAGACCACGCTCGCCAGCGCGGCGGTAGTGCCGACCGACAAATCGATACCGCCGGTCATGATCACGAAGCACATGCCGAGGGCCACCAGCGCGAACATCGAATTGTAGCGCAGCACGGTCTGGATATTGTAGGTGCCGAGGAAGCCCTCATAGCGCCAGGCTCCGAAGGCCGCGAGCAATACGAGGGCGAGCAGCACGCCGAGGGTGGGAGAAAACCGAACCTTGCCCATCACGCCGTCCCCTGCCGCTGGAGCCAGACGGCGAGCACGATCAGCACCGCCTTGGCAATGAGGGCCGCCGCATCCGGTACGCCGTTGGCAAGCAGGGTATAGCGCACCAGCTGAATGATCAGGGCGCCGAACAGGGTGCCGACGATGGTGGCCCGGCCGCCCGACAGCAACGTGCCGCCCACGGCCACCGCCGCAATGGCATCGAGTTCCTTGCCCATGCCGATCAGATTGGCATCGGCCGCCGAGTTCATGGCGATCTCGATGAGACCCGCGATACCGGCGCACAGGCCGCAGACGAAATAGACCAGCACCTTGACGCGAGCCACCGGCACGCCGGCGAGCCGGGCCGCCGCCTCATTGCCGCCGACCGCCAGCACCTGGCGGCCGAACACGGTGCCCTTGAGCACATAGGCAGCCGCGATCACCAGGACCGCCATGATCCAGACCTGGAACGGCAATCCCAGCACCTTGCCGAGCGCGATCGCCTGGAATTCCGGAACCTTGAAGACCTGCAGGTCGCCATTGGTGGAGACCTGGGCCAGTCCCCTGCCGGCGATGAACAGGATGAGCGTCGCGATGATCGGCTGGATATTGTAGCGTGTGATCAGCCAGCCGTTGAAGAGACCGAACAGGCCCGCAATCATCACCGGAATGACGATTCCGAAAGCGATCGCGACGTAGAGGCTGGGAAAATCCACGAATTTTCCGGTGAAGATCATCGGCGAAAGCGCGCCGGCGATCGCCATCAGCGAGCCGACCGACAGGTCGATGCCGCCGGTTGCGATCACCAGTGTCATGCCGATGCCGACGATCACGATGGTGCAGACCTGCGTGAGGTTGAGCAGCAGGGTCTGGGTGGTGGCAAAATTGGGGGTGACGGCGAAATTGAAGCCGATCAGAAGCAGCAGCGCGATGATGACACCGTAGCGCTGCAGGAACGCAGGAACATCACGCATGGCCGGGTCTTCCGTGGTCTGGCGTTCCCACCTCTTCAGCAGCGGGGCTCGCGCCGTGGGCCATGGCGGCCATGATACTGTCCTCGTTGATATCGGGGGGGCGCAGTTCCGCCACGCTCAGCCCGTCGCGCAGCACGAAAACGCGGGTCGCCGCCTCGATGATTTCCTCCAGCTCGGAAGAAATTACCAGGACGCCGAGTCCATCGGCGGAAAAGCGCCGGATCAGGTTGAGAATCTCCGCCTTGGCCCCGACATCGATGCCGCGCGTGGGCTCATCCAGAATGAGAAGCTTGGGATTCATGCACAGCCAGCGGGCGAGCAGGACTTTCTGCTGGTTGCCACCCGACAATTCGCGGATCTTCTGGTCAGGGCTCGAACATTTGATGCCGATTTCCTTGATGAAGCGCTCGACGATCCGCCTCTGCTCTGCGAGGTCGAAGCGGCCGGAGCGCGAGAGAGCCGGCATCAGCGCAAGAGTGAGGTTGTCGGCAACCGACATGTCGGGAATGATGCCTTCGACCTTGCGGTCCTCGGAGCAGAAACCCATGCCGGCCTTGATCGCCTCGGCGGGTGAACGGAAATCCGTGTTGGCGCCTCCGAAGGCAATCTCGCCCTTGGCCCGCCGGTCGGCGGCAAAGATGGCACGGGCCGTCTCGGTCCGGCCCGAACCCAGCAGTCCGGCCAATCCGACGATCTCGCCCTTGTCGATCGAAAGCGTTGCATCGGTGACCCGCCGGCCGACTGCAAGCGAGCGCACATCGAGCAATTTCTCCCGACGTGAGGGCGCTTCGTCGCGCTCAGCGGCGGTTGGGCCCGCCATCACCTCGGCCAGAGCCTTGCCGAGCATGGTGGTGACCAGGGTGAGCTTGGGCATTGCATGCATGGCCGAAACCGCGACAGTGCGCCCGTCGCGCATGATGGTTACCCGGTCGCAGACCGCATAGAGCTCATCGAGCTTGTGGGTGACGAACAGCACCGAGACCCCATCGCCTTTCAGCTGCCGGATGGTACGCAGCAGCACCGCCACCTCGGCCTCGTCGAGGGAGGATGTGGGCTCGTCCATGATCACCAGCCGGGCCTTGAAAGACACCGCACGGGCGATCGCCACCATCTGCTGGATGGCAGTGGGGAATCCCCCCAAGGGCTGGGTGACGTCGATATTGACGTCGAAACGGGCAAGGAGCTCGCGCGCACCGGCATTCATCGCCTTCCAGTCGATGAACAGGCCTCCGCGCTTGGGCTCGCGCCCCAGATAGATGTTCTCGGCAACCGAACGATAGCCGATCAGGTTGAGCTCCTGGAAGATGGTGCTCACCCCCTGGCGCTGGGCCTGTTGCGGGGAGCCTGCCTGCCAGGGCTCGCCACCAAAGGTGATGGTGCCGCCATCATGCGAATGGGCGCCATTCAGGATCTTGATCATGGTAGACTTGCCGGCCCCGTTCTGGCCGACCAAGGCCATGACCTCGGCCGGCGCAATGTCGAGGGTCGCACCATGCAGGACTTTGACACCACCAAAGCTCTTGGTGATGCCATCCATGGAAAGAAGCGGGGACGATACTGCCATTCAGTCTCTGGCTCAAAATGGCGGCAACCCGCCTCTGTCATTGGTAAGAAATCGCCGCATAGACTCGACCTTTGTCATGCCCAGGCTTGACCCGGGCATCCAGGTTCTCCGTGGCCAACGAGAAACCGGATTGCCGATCGAGATTCAGTACGGATCAGTGAGGGGCGAAATGCTTCGCTTCGTCATAGCCGGGCTTGCCCCGGCTATGACGAAAGTCAGCGTTCCACGACCGCCCGATCAATAGGATTCCGGCATATAGGCGGCGATGTTGTCCTTGTTGAACAGCCGGTCAGTATTGACGAGGCGCGGCGCCACGGTCTCACCGGCGGCATATTTGACGATGGCGTCGAAGGCTGCCGGGCCGAATTTCGGATTGCATTCGACCAGGACGAGGATCTTGCCATCCGAGACGGCCTGGGCCGCGTCACGCGTGCCGTCGATCGACGCGAGGATCAGGTCCTTGCCCGGCACCTTGCCGGCAGCCTCCATGGCGGCAATGGCTCCCATGGTCATCTCGTCATTGTGCGAGTAGAGGGCCGTGGCGTCGGGATGGGCCTGATAGAGCGTCTCGAAGACCTGGCGTCCCTTGTCGCGAGCGAAGTCGCCGGACTGGGAGGCGATGATCTTCATGTCGGGAAAGGCCTTGATCGCCTTCTCGAAACCGGTCTTGCGGTCATTGGCCGGAGAAGAGCCGACCGTGCCCTGCAGTTCGATGATCTTGGCCTTGCCATTGACTGCCTTGGCCAGATATTCGCCGGCCATCTCGCCTTCCTTGATGAAGTCCGAGCCGATGAAGGCGACATAGTCCTTGCCGCCCTTGGCGAGATTCGCATCGACGCCGCGATCGATCAGGAAGAGCGGGATGCCCGCTTTCTTGGCTTCCATCACCGCCGGCACCAGCGGCTTCTCCTCGCGAGGCGACAGCAGGATGACGTCGACCTTCTGGGCAATCATCGAGCGCACATCGGCGACCTGCTTGGCGGCCGAGCCGGCGGCGTCGGTATAGACGAGTTGCCAGCCCCGCTTCTGAGCCTCTTCCTTCATGCTGGCGGTCTGTGCCAGGCGCCACGGATTGTTGCTCTCCGTTTGCGCAAAGCCGACCTTGTAGGTGTCCTTCTTCTTCAGCTTGGGCAGGTCGGCATAGGCCGGCACCAGCCCGAGGCCGGTGAACGCAGCACTGCCGGCAGCGATCTGCAGCAAGGAACGACGCGTGATCATTTTTCTCTCCCGTTTGGGCCCTTGTTACGACGGGCCCCGGACCGATGGCAGTGACGTTTCCGTGCCATGGTCGGCGGCTAGAATGGTCGGACAATTTGAACCGCGTCAAGTCATCAATTTGAGCAGAACGCCGACAGACACAGCAAGCTCGGCCACGCCGCAGGCGTCCCGTTCCGGCACGGAATTTTTATCGCGGCGGCAACGCGGAATTTACCAAACCGGCCCAGGATTCGACCTGTCCTTAGTAAGCGTTGCGTATGAGTACCCCATGAGTATCTCGCGTACCGGAGCCGCCCAAGCGCTTCGGATGAGCCCTGGGTTGAAGCGTGTAGAATCGCGTTCGTCGATCGTGACGGACGCGGTTCTACCGCTCGATACCATCATCGAAGGCGATTGTATTGCCGCGTTGCAGCGCTTGCCAGCCGCCAGCGTGGATCTCGTCTTTGCCGATCCGCCCTATAACCTTCAGTTGGGCGGCGATCTTCAGCGGCCCGACAATTCCATGGTCGATGCCGTCGATGACGACTGGGACAAGTTCGCTTCCCTGCGCGACTACGACGATTTCACCCGGGCCTGGCTCGCCGCCGTCAAGCGGGTGATGAAGCCGGACGCCACGCTATGGGTGATCGGCTCCTATCACAACATCTTCCGGGTCGGCGCCAGCCTGCAGGATCTCGATTTCTGGATCCTCAACGACATCGTCTGGCGAAAATCCAACCCGATGCCGAATTTCCGCGGCAAGCGCTTCACCAATGCGCATGAGACCCTGATCTGGGCCTCCCGCGACCAGCGCTCGCGCTACACCTTCAATTACGAGGCGCTGAAGGCCGGCAACGAGGATGTGCAGATGCGCTCCGACTGGCTGATCCCGCTCTGCACCGGCGCCGAACGGCTCAAGGACGACGAAGGCCGCAAGGCCCATCCGACCCAGAAGCCCGAAGCCTTGCTGGCGCGCATCCTGCTCGCCGCCTCCAAGCCCGGCGATGTCGTGCTCGATCCCTTTTTCGGCTCGGGCACCAGCGGCGCCGTCGCCAAGAAGCTCGGTCGCCACTTCGTCGGCATCGAGCGTGACCAGGCCTATATCGCGCATGCCCGCGAACGCATCGCCCTCGCCGCTCCCGTCGACGACGCCGCCATGCTGGCGCCGGCGGAAAAGCGTGCCGAGCCGCGCATCCCCTTCGCCAGCGTGATCGAACGCCAGCTGCTGCAGCCCGGCGCGATCCTCACCGATGCCAATGGCCGCCACCAGGCCCGCGTGCGGGTCGACGGCTCGATCATGCTGGGCGACATCGTCGGCTCGATCCACAAGATCGGCGCCCTCGCCCAGGGCCTGCCGGCCTGCAATGGCTGGACCTATTGGCATTATGACAATGGCGGCAAGCCGGCGCTGATCGACGAACTGCGCGCCATCCTGCGCAAGGAACTCGCGGCGGCGGGGTGAGCTTCCTTCTCCCCCTTGCGGGAGAAGAAAAACGTGCTCACGCACTGATGGCTGGGCGTCTGTCCTTCCAGGGCATGGCCTGCTCGAGCTGGGTCGAGACCGCCAGCACGCTCGCTTCGTCGCCATAGCGCCCGACCAGCTGCACGCCGATCGGAATATTGTCCGGCGTCGAGCCGAGCGGCAGCGAGATCGCCGGCAGGCCGGAAAGATTGAACGGGAAGGCGAAGACCGCATCCGTCCATTTGGCGTTGTATTGGTCGAGATCGGTCATCGACATGTCGTAATAGCCCATCGGGCGTGGCAGCTGCGTCAGGGTCGGCGTGATGAAGATGTCGTAGGGCGCAAGGTCCTCGGCAACGGTGCGGCTGAGTTCGCGCAACTTCCAGACATCGCGGGCATGCTCGACACCGCTGATCGAACGGCCGCGCTCGATTACCGCCCAGGTGACGGGCTCGACATCCTCCCGGGTGACGGGGCGCCCGATCACGCCGGCCAAGCCGTCGAACATCGCCGCCGTCTCGACCGGAGACATATGCGTATAGGTCTTCCAAGCATCATTGGCGTCGAAGGCCATGTCGTGCTCCTCGACGGCATGGCCGAGGCTTTCCAGCGTCTTCGCGGTGGCCAGCACCGCCGCCTTCACCTGGGGATGGATCGGCGTGCCGTTGGCAGGCGTCACGGTGAAGCCGATGCGTAGCCGCGCAGGCGCGCGTCTCGACAGCTCCAGCCAGCCTTCCGGCGGGGTCGGCGGCGTATAGGGATCGCCGGGCAAGGCGCCGGCGACGGCATCGAGATAGGCGGCGGTATCGCGCACGCTGCGCGAATGACAGAGGAAATAAGCGCCGCCATACCAGAAGTCCCCCGCCGGAGCGAGGGTGACCCGGCCGCGCGAGGGCTTGAGGCCGACGATGCCACAGCAGGAGGCAGGTACGCGGATGGAGCCGGCGCCATCGCTCGCCTCGCCGATCGGGACCATGCGCGAGGCGACAGCCGCCGCTGTGCCGCCGCTCGAACCGCCGGCGGTAATGCCTTCCTTCCACGGATTGATGGTGGCGCCGTAGAGCTTGGGCTCGGTCGAGATCGACCAGCCATTCTCCGGCGCGTTCGATTTGCCGAGCAGCACCAGGCCGGCTGCCTTGATGCGGCTCACCGAAACCGAATCGCTGTCGGCCACCAGGTCCTTCAGATAGCGCGACGAATTGGTGAGCGGTGCGCCCTTCCAGGAACTGGCGAGTTCCTTGGCGAGGAAGGGAACGCCCGCAAAAGGCGCCTTGCGGTCCACCTTGGCGGCCATCGCCCGGCCCATGTCGTAAAGGCGATGGATGACGGCATTGAGCTTTGGATTGAGCTGCTCGATCACGCCGATGGCGGTTTCCGTCACCTCCGCGGGCGAGACCTCGCCTTTCTGCACGAGTTCCGCCACCGCGAGCGCATCGGATTCGACATAGGTTTCCAGCAATGTCGCCATGACGAATGTTCCTTGGTGATGAAAATGCACAAACATCGAAGTCGCAATTTGATCGCCCGACCTCGATTTCGTCATTGCGAGCGTAGCGAAGCAATCTAGGATCCGAGAATTAAAGAGGCTGGATTGCTTCGCTGTGCTCGCAATGACGGTCAGAAAGCATCGAGAGGCTCAGCTCAACTCGATCGCCCGCTGCTCCCGGATGCTCTGCTCGGCCGCCAGCACGATGCGCAGGCTGTTCACCGCCGCCGCCATGGATTCGGAGAGATCGAGGTCTTCGCGGATCGCCTTGAGGAAATAGGCCTGCTCGCGGTCGCACAATTCCTGGTGCCCCGGCTCGTCTTCCATGCTGAAGATCTCGTCCGGCTTGGCGAAATTCTTGTCGGCGTCGACCTTGGCGTAATGGATCTTGATGGCATCGGTTTTGGTATGGCGGTCGATGTCCGCGGAATCGGACAGTTCGTCGCCCTGCTTGGCGCTCTCTGTCTGCCCTGCCACGATGGAAACGGCCCCTTCCGGCCCGATGACGTCCTTCACGAAATAGGCGATCTCGCTCATCATCGGCCCCCAGCCCGCCTCGTACCAGCCGACCGAACCATCGTCGAAGGTGACGTGCAGGTGGCCGTAATTCTGCTGGGCCGCCTCCTGCCAGAGCTTGGCGCCGATGCCGTGCACGCGCAGCGGCCTGGCGCCGGTGAGCTGGCACATCACATCGACATAATGCACGCCGCAATCGACGATCGGGATCAGCGAATCGATCAGGTTCTTGTGCCAGTGCCAGGCTGGGCCGCTGCTCTGCTGGTTGAGGTTGAGGCGCATCACCAGGGGCTTGCCCAAGGTGCGGCCCATCTCGATGAACTTCACCCAGGAGGGGTGCACGCGCAGGATATAGCCGAGCACCAGCTTGCGATTTTTCGCAACTGCGGCTGCGACAACCTTCTCGGCATCCTCGATCGTGGTGGCGATCGGCTTTTCCATGAAGACATGGCAGCCGGCCTCGATCGCCTTCAGCGCGTATTCGGCATGGGTGTTCGGCCAGGAATTGATCGAGACGGCATCGGGCCCGGTTTGCTTCAGGGCCGCCTCGTAATCCTCGAACAGCGGATAGCCGGCGAGTTCGTCCGGCACGGGCTTCGATTTGATCGAGCGGCTCATGATGCCCACGATCTCGAAACCGTCATTGCGATGATAGGCGCTGGCATGGGAGGCCCCCATATTGCCGAGCCCCACCACGAGAATCCTGACCTTGCCGGACATGCGCCCTCCCTCAATGCCAATCACATGGTCCGACACAAACCGGGATCCGCGCCGGATTTCAAAACTTTGCAAAGCGCCCCCTGAAGGACCGATGCGGTTCACTTGAGCGTCTTGGAGCTTGCGCTGCCTTTGTCATTGCCGGGCTTGACCCGGCAACCCAGCCCCTTCGCGTGGATCCTGGATAGCCGGGTCAAGCCCGGCTATGACAAATCGCAGCGTTACCTCCCTAGGTGGACCGCATTCCCCTACAGGGCCCCGCTAAACAGATTCGCCTTGATCTTCTCGACATCGAGCTTGGCAAAGCCGTCCGAAAGCTTGGCGCCGTCCGCGTCGGCCTTGACCTTGGCCTTGTCGAAATCATTGGCCGGCTTGATGAGGTCGTTGGTGAGCACGTCCTCCGCCTTCACCGGCGCGGTGATCTGGCCGATCTTGTGGATCTGGTCGAAGAAGGCCTGCCAGCTCGCCATGTCGTGCCAGCCCCAGCCGCCGCGCTTGTCCATGTCGCCGCGGAAGACATTGATCTGCTGCAGGATCGAGGTGGTGCCGAGCTCCGGGCCGAGATTGCTGGCGAGCGTCGGGAATTGCTCGAACACCGCCTCCACGGCCGCCCGCGGATTCTGGTAGCCGAACTCCAGGCCCATGGCCCAGCCGCGCAGATATTTCTCGAGGAAGGCCTTGCGGTCGGGATCCTCGAGATCGGCGCTGCGCACCACGAAAGTGTTGGCCGGGAATTTCGAATGCTGGACGCCGAGCCAGTAGTCGAAGCTGAGCCCTTTGGCGATCCATTCCGCCCGGAGCCCTTCCCAGGACAAGGCCGCATCGCCCTGCCCGCCGGCCAGCGCCGTGCCCCAGGTCGGCCAGCCGGCCTCGACATATTTCACCTTCTTGACGTCGACGCCCTGCGCGGCCAGCAGCGGATCGGTGATCGCCTGCCAGGCAGCCGAACCGAGCAGGATGGTCTTGCCCTCGAGCGTCTTGAGGTCCTTGGTGCCCTCGCCCTTGCGGAAGGCGAAGCTGAATGTGTCTCGTGCCCCCATGTGGAACACGGATTTGAGCTTCATGCCGTTCTGGATGGCGAAGGAAAACACGCCGGGGGACGGGAAGCCCATGTCGGCCTGGCCGACATCGACGAATTTCACCGTCGCCGTGCCGTCGGAGGGCCCAGGCTGCATGTCCGTGGCGAGATCGCCGAAATAGCCGGCCTTCTTCGCCGCCCAATAGGGATAGTCGTCGAGCACTTCCAGCGTGCCGCGCGGCGAGATCCAGGTGAATTTCTCATAGACGGCAGCCCGTGCCGGCGTCAGCAGGCCGGAAGCGCCAAGCGCTGTCGCCGTCACCAGGCCGCCGGCGCTCACCTGCAGGAAATAGCGCCGGTTCACACCAAGTCTTGTCATGTCCGGCTTCATCGATACGATCTCGTTCTTCGTCACGGGCTTCCTCCGGTTGGGTCCTGCCTGTTTCCGGCAGTTTGAATGGCGTGTGGTCTTTTCGTTCTAACGCCTTGCTATGATTGGCTTTCCTGCTCAGGCTTCCCAGCTCGCCCATTTCTTGCCGATCAGGAAGAACAGCACATAGATCAGGATGCCGAGGATGGAGAGCACCAGAACCACCGCGAAGAATTGCGGCATCTGGATCATCGAGGAATAGGTCGTCAGCCGGTTGCCAAGCCCGAAACCGCCGCCGACCATTTCGGCGCCGACCGCCGTCAGCAGGCCGAAGATGGCGCCGATCATCAGGCCGACCAGGATCATCGGCAGGGCCATCGGCGCCCGGATCTTCCAGAAGATCTGCAGGGTCGAGGCACCATAGGAGCGAGCCAGAGCGATCTTAGCATTGTCGACCCGCCGGAAGCCGGTGGCGGCGTTGATCATTACCATTGGGCCGGCGGCCAGAGCCACTGCGATGATCCTCGGCGTATAGCCGAAGCCGAAGCGAAGGATGAGCAGCGGCACCAAGGCCAGCATCGGCGTGGTCACCAGCAGCAGGATATAGGGCGCGATGATCTTCTCGGCGAAGGGGAACTGGGTGATCAAGGCAGCGAGGATCAGGCCGATGCAGGCCCCGATGGCAAAGCCGCCGCCCAGTTCCACCAGCGTGTAACCGAGATGCGGCAGGATCAGCGGGAACTCGGTGAACAGCGCCGTGACGATCGCGCTCGGCGGCGGCATGATGTAGAGCGGCACCTTGAACAGCCGGAGCGCCAGTTCGGCGCCACCGATCAGGATCACGGCGACCGCGACGATCGCGGCGACCTCGAAGCCGGACTTGATGCCGGGTCCCGAGGAAAAGGCCGACAGATTGGTGAGGCTGACATCCTGGCCGTCGCCGGAACTTGCCTTGGAGAAGGACTTGGCCTTGGAGAATTGGGGAACGGTGTCACTCACGGCGATGTCCTCAGCTTCCAGCCACGGCGCTTCGAAGAGGCGCCTGCTTCTGGCTGGTGCGGCCACCGACGATGTCGAGCTTGATGGCGTTCTGCAGGTCGAAGACTTCCTTGGTGGCCATGATTTCGAGGGAACGCGGGCGCGCGAACAGCACCTCATATTCTTTCGCCACCCGCCCGGGCCTAGCGCTCATCACGATCACCCGGTCCGACAGGAAGATGGCCTCCTCGATGCTGTGGGTGATGAAGACGATGGTGGTCGGCCGATCGAGCCAGATCTCCTCCACCAGCCGGTTCATCTCCTCGCGCGTGAAGCTGTCGAGCGCGCCGAAGGGCTCGTCCATCAGCAAAACCGAGGGCTTGAGCGATAGCGCGCGCACGATGGAGGCCCGCTGCTGCATGCCGCCGGAAAGCTCGCGCGGGAACTTGCCGCCAAAGCCGGCGAGGCCGACGCGCTGCAGGAGATGGTCGATCCAGGCCCGGTCGGGACGGGTGCTCTTGATTTCGAAGGGAAAGGCGATGTTGGCGTCGAGATTGCGCCAGGGCAGCAGGTTGGCTTCCTGAAAGACGAGGCCGATATCCGGATGCGGCCCGGTGATGACCTTGCCGTCCAGCCGGATCTCGCCGCTGGAAAGGCGATGAAGGCCCGACATCGACCACAGCAAGGTGGTCTTGCCGCAGCCCGAAGGCCCGACGATGGAGACGATCTGATTGGCCTGAATGTCGATGCTGCAACGGTCCAGAGCAACGAGATCGCCCGAAGCGGTGCGATAGACCTTGCTTGCCTCCCGCACGGCAAGCTTGGGGTGTGATGCCGGCCCCGTTTTCATTCCATCCCTCGGAGAATGCGCCGCGGCCCTCGAAGGCCATCTCATCGCGGCGGGCACTGTGTAACTATCCTACCTGGGTGTCAAGCTGTGGTCGGACCATTACAGGGCCAGCAGGGCCAAACACTTTCTATCTATCGGAATTGTCTTGTGTTATTCCAACATGAAGGTTGTGTTACTTTCCTACATGGACCGTGCTGCCCCGTGGCCGCGCGCGACTTCGAATCCCAGGGAGAAACGCGGGATGAGCCAGGACAGGAAGCGAGCGTCCCGGCGCGGCAAGACGAGCGAGCCGGTCAATGCCGCCTCCGAGCGCGTAAGCCATATCCCCGACATTATTTCGCAGGTGAAGGACAATTATCGCGAGCTGCGGCCGGCGGAGCGCCGTGTCGCCGATGTGGTGCTCGAGGATGTCGAGGCCGCTGTTGCCGCCTCCAATGCGGAGCTCGCCAGGCGGGCCGGGGTGAGCGAACCGACGGTCACGCGATTCTGCCGTGCCGTCGGCTGCGAAGGCGTCAGGGATTTCAAGCTGCGCCTGGCCCAGAGCCTGGTGGTCGGCGCGCTCTATCTCGGCAAATCGGGCGCTCATGCCGATAACGGCCTGCCATTCTGGAACGCCGTGTTCGGAGAGGCCCACCGCGCCATCGAAGCGACCGAACGCCAGCTCGACCCGGCCGAACTGCAGAAGGCGGCCGACCTGATCGCCGGCGGCCGCCAGATCGCGGTCTTCGGCCTCGGCGGCAGCGCTTCCGCCCTGGCGCAGGAGACGCAATATCGCCTCTTTCGCTATGGCATCGCGGTATCAGCCCATATCGATCCCTATGTGATGCGCATGACGGCCTCGACCCTGAAGCCGAAAGACGTGGTGATCGCGATCTCGGCGACCGGCCGCACGCGCGAGGTGGTGGAGGCCGTCGAGATCGCCCGCCAATACCGGGCCACCGCCATCTGCGTCACCGCCCCTGACACCGACCTTGCCCGCGCCTGCGACGTCAAGCTGACGGTGGCCGTGCCCGAATATGCCGACACGCTCAAGCCCACGGCCCTGCGCTTTGCCTTCCTCGCCCTGATCGACCTGATGGCGACGGCCGCCGGCTACAAGCTCGGCAGCTCGGCCCGCGAAACGCTGCGCCGCGTCAAATACAATGTGCAGATCCGGCGGGCGGGTAGGGAGATGGAGCCGCTAGGGGATTGATACCAGAGGTACTGATGCTTGACCGATCAAGCAGCGTCATTGCGAGCGCAGCGAAGCAATCCAGGAGCCATGGCCACCGCGTCGACAAGCCTGGATTGCTTCGCTGCGCTCGCAATGACGCGCGAGTCAAACGTCGCAGTCATTGGTATGAGGCGTGAATCTTGCGGAACACCGGAGCATCGCGCCGAAAAGTAGGTCCCGGCTTTCGGCAAAAAAGATGCGACAACAAGGAATTACAGCATCGAGCCTGATTCAGAAATCAGGTTCGATGCTGTAGGTTCATGCATCTTCACCAAGCCAGATCGAGCACAAGGATCCCTCCCCGGTTTCGGGGAAGGGTTCCCGTGCGCCGCCTACACCAGCGGCTGCATCTCGCCGATCATGGTCGGCACCAATTCCGAGACCGTCGGATGGATATGCACGGCGCGCTGGATGGTGGCGTAGGGCGCCTTGGCATACATGCCGTCGAGCAGGCCATGCACGACCTCGTCACCGCCGACACCGAGGATGGCGGCACCGAGAATGGCGTGGCTATCGGCATCGACGATCACCTTCATGAAGCCTTGCGTCTCGCCCTTCTCGACCGCCCGGCCGACCCGCGTCATCGGCCGCTTGCCGATCAGGGCCTTGCGCCCGGAGCGGCGCACCTCCTCCTCGGTCTGTCCGATGCGCCCGAGGGGCGGATCGATGTAAAGGGCATAGGCGGTGATGCGGTCGCTGACCCGGCGGGGATCGGCGTCGAACAGATTGGCGGCGACGATCTCGTAGTCATTGTAGGAAGTGTGGGTGAAGGCCCCCTTGCCGTTGCAATCGCCGAGCGCCCAGATGCCCTCGACATTGCTGCGCAGTTGATCGTCAACCGTGACATATCCGCGGGCATCGGTGTGCACGCCTGCTCTGTCCAGGCCGAGGTCGTCGGTATTGGGCACACGGCCGACGGCGATCAGCACATGCGAGCCCGATATCCGCGCGGGGCTTTGCCCCTCCCCCGCCACGGTGACGGCAACGCCGCGGTCCTCGCGGGCAAAGGAGAGGTTTGTCGCTCCGAGGTGAATATCGATGCCTTCCTTGATCAGGATGTCGCGAATGGCGTCGGAAATATCGGGGTCTTCCCGCGAGGTCAGGCGCGGACCACGCTCGATCACCGTAACCTCAGAGCCGAAGCGGCGATACATCTGCGCGAATTCGAGCGCGATATAGCTGCCACCGACCACGATGAGATGCTCCGGCAGCGTATCGAGTTCGACGATCGAGGTGTTGGTGAGGTAGTCGATGCCGGCAAGCCCAGGCATGTCGGGCACCAGGGCACGCCCACCAACATTGAGGAAGATCTTCGGCGCGCTCAGGCGCTCACCATCGACCTCGATCTCATGGGGGCCGGCGAAGCGGGCATGGCCCCGGATCAGCCGGCAGTCCGGCATGCCGCCGAGCCAATCCTCCAGCCCGGTGCGCGCATTCATGGTCACCGCCTGCTTGCGGGCCCAGACCTTCTTCATGTCGACGCCGATGCCGCTGCCCAGTACCACGCCGTAATCGTCGGCCCGGCGCGCGAGATGGGCGGCATAAGCGCTGGCCACCAGGGTCTTGGTCGGCATGCAGCCGGTGTTGACGCAGGTTCCGCCGACATGCTTGCGCTCGATCACCGCGACACGCTGCCCCGCCGCACTGAAGCGGCCGGCCAAAGAAGGGCCGGCCTGGCCGGCGCCGATGATGATGGCGTCGAAGCTGCTGCTCATAGCAGCCCCTTGACGATGAGGAATGCCCCGAGAACGGCCACCGCATCCTCGATCAGGGCCGCCGGCAGATCCCGCCCGAAGGCGAGCGCCAGCCGCCGGCGCACCTCATGGCCGCCCAGCGTGCCGACGATGGCACCGGCCACGCCGCCGATCAGCCCGACCAGCCAGGATCCGCCGGCAAATCCGATCGCCGCCCCGCTGAACGCGCCGCTCAGGAGGCGGGCGCCGAACTGCATCGGCACCTTGCGGCTGGGGGTCGAGGGCAATTGATCGCCGACGAATTCCAGCAAAGCCAATATGGTGAAGACATAAGGTGTGATGGGATGGCCGAGGAAAGCCAGCGGCGTACCGTCCAGCGGCAGCCAGCCAAGATAGGCCGCCCAGCTCACGGCGGCAGGAGCGGTGAAGGTGCGCAGCCCCGCGACCACGCCGATCAGAAAAGCGCCGAGCAACGACATGCAGCCCCCTCTGCCGATGAGGCCCCATGCTGGAGGTAGGATGGTGGAAAGGCAAGAGTCATTCGCCGGAGGGCGCAGCCTTCTCGGCAACGGGTTCCGATGTCGCTCGCAAAGCCGGCCGTCCGGGAGCCGCTACAGTTCCTCGAGTGCGTCGCCAAAAGTCTCAATGTCGCGCAGGCGCCTTCGGCCGGCGGCACCGGCTTTCTCGATGGCGCGGGTGGTGATGAGATGGCAGAGCGCCATCACCGACGTGTGGTTGAACAGGGGGCCGGGCGCCAAGGTCTGGCAATGGAAATGCCATTGCGCGGAGGAGCGCAGAGGCGCGCCTTCATCGGTGATGTAGAGCAGTTTGGCGCCCCGCCTTTCGATGGCTGCCAGGATGTCGTCCAGCTTGGCTATGCGGCGTCGCAAGGCGAAAACCACCACCATGTCGTCTGCGGCGATGCTCGCCAGATATTCGCCGAGCGTCTGGCCCGAACCGGGAATGGCAACGATATTGTCGATGACCTGCAGCATCTGCCATTGCAGATAAGCGGCAAACGGCTGGCTGGAGCGAAAGCCCAAGACCCAGGTCCTGCGCGCGCCGAGCATGGCATCCACCACAGCATCGATCTGGGCTTCGCGGATCGACAGAAAGGTCTGCTCCAGATTGGCGATGGCCTGGCCGACATGGCTGGAAAGCGACTGACCGGCAGCAGGGTCCGCCGCACTGGAAAGAAACAGCCGCGACCCGGTCTGCCTTTCCTGGCGGACATGGCGGCGCGATTCCTCGTAGGTCTCATAGCCCAGGCGGCGCACGAAGCGCGTCACGGTGGCATTGGAGACATGGGCCAGGGCCGCCAGTTCCGATGCCGAGTAGCTCGCCAATTCGCCGGGAAAATCACAGACGAATTCCCCGAGCCGCCGTTCGGCCGGCGGAAGCTCCTCGAGGACGTCCCGCACGCGGGTCAGGAATGATCTCTCGCTGGACTGCATGGCCTAGATAGCTGAAATCTCGTTTTCAGGATGCTTCGAGCAGTAAGAGATTTTGACCGTCTGTACAATCAAATCATCCGGGATGCTCGCAAATCGCCACCCATAAGCAAGAAACGAAAATATCAATTGCAAAAATATTTTCTTTGATCTTAACTATGAAAAAATAATTTCACAAACATCATCCAGAGGATTTAATCGCCATGGCAGGGGAACAGATGATCCCGTCCGGCGCATCGTCGCCGGTACAAAAGCAGATGGAACAGGCGCTGGGGACGATCGGCGTCACCACGGCCCACAAGCAGATTCTCGCGCTCATCCTGATCGGATGTCTCTTCGACGCCTTCGAGCAGAACACCATCGGGCTGATCGCGCCGATGTTGAAGGCGCAATGGGGCCTGACCGGCGCCGACATCGGTTTCCTGAACACCATCACCTTCGCGAGCGCGGCCGCCGGCCGCCTTCTCTCCGGCATCCTCGGCGACCGCTACGGCCGCCGCGTCATGCTGACCATCAATCTGCTGCTGTTCACGCTCGGGTCGGCGCTCTGTGCGCTTGCGCCGAGCTTCGGCGTGCTTTGCATGGCGCGCGCCATCGTCGGCTTCGGCGTCGGTGGCGAGATCTCCACGGCCGTCACCATGCTCGCCGAATTCTGCTCGCCGAAATTCCGCGGCACGGCGGCAGGCCTCGTCAATGTCGGCGCCGGCGGCTTCGGGAATTTTCTCGCCCCCGCCTTCGGGCTCCTGGTCTTCACCATGTTCGCGGGCGAGGATGCCTGGCGCTGGCTCTTCGGCGTACTGGCGATCCCGGCCTTCCTCGTGGTGTTCTTCCGCCGCTACGTACCGGAAACACCGCGCTTCCTGGCCTCGCAGGGCAAGATCGACGAAGCCAACAAGGTGCTATCCATCCTGGCCTCGGGCTCGCTGCGCCCCAAGGATCTGCGGGTCAGGGCCTATCTGTCGACCCCCGAGGACGACACGGTCCAGCCCACGAAAAGCAGCTGGAGAGAGCTCTTCCAGGCCCCCTATCTCGGCCGCACCATTCCCGTGGCGATCGCGATCCTGATGAGCTATGGGGCGCAGCTTTCCGTGCTCACCCTCATGCCGATGATCTTCATGTCGATGGGCCATACGCTCTCCGGCAGCCTGCTCTACTCGATGATCATCCAGAGCGGCAGCGTGCTGGGGGCGATCGCCGCCTCGATGTTCGGCTATTATTTCCCGCGAAAGAGGGTCCTGAGCATCGGCTCCGTCTGTGCCTGCGTGGCAGCCCTGGCCATCGTCTGCCTGGGGAACAGCCTCTATCTGGTGCTGTTCTTCGGCGCCCTCTTCCAGTTCTTCGTGCTGCTGCTCAACACCTCGATCTGGATCTATGCACCGGAACTCTATTCGACCCGCATTCGCGGCTTCGGCGTGGCGCTGATCCTGGCGAGCGGCTCGGCCGCGGGCTCCATCGTGCCGACCTTGGCCGGCTTCCTGTTCGACAGTCTCGGCATGCTCGGCGTTTTCGGCCTCGCCGCCTCGATGTATGCGGTCTTCGCCTTCTGCATCCAGCTCGGGCCCGAGACCTATGGCCGATCCATGGAAGACCTCACCCAGCCGGCCGAATCCGACCCTCCGACCATCGATTTTACCAAAACTGCCAGAGAACAGGCCTGACAATGCAAGCATCGTCCCCCCAAGCATCGTCCCCCCAAGCATCGTCCCCCCATGTCCTATTGATCAATCCCAACAGCTCGGAAGCGACCACGGGGATGATGCTGGCCATTGCCCGTCGCAAGGCAGATGGGCGCCTTCGGCTGGAAGCCGCTACCGCAACCCGCAGCCCTTCGATGATCGTCAACGAAATCCAGCTTGCCGCCTCCGCAAGCCAGGTGATCGAGATCGGCCGCGCGCAGGACGCGGGCTGCATCGGCATTATCGTCAGCGCCTATGGCGATCCGGGTGTCGTCCACCTGCAGGAAAGCCTGCAGGTGCCGGTCATGGGCATCTGCGAGGCATCCATGATCGATGCCTCGCAAGGTGGACGGAAATTCGGCGTCGCCACCGTCACGCCGGATCTCGCCGAGGCCATCGCGGCGCGTGCCGCGAGCCTGGGGCTACCGCACCTCTATACGGGCATACGCTGCACGCCGGGCGATCCGGTCAAGCTTGCCGATGATGCCGAACGTCTGCGCAGCGAGCTGGCAGCCGCGGTGAGGCTTTGCATCCAGGACGGCGCGGAGGCGGTGATCATCGGCGGTGGGCCGCTGGGCGAGGCGGCGGAATATCTGCGCACGCAGTTCGACATTCCCATCATCGCGCCCATCGGCTCGGCGGTGGACCTGATGATCGCTGCGCTCGCAAACGGCAACGGGCATCGGAACTGAGCGGCGCCCACGGCAAGGAAGACGCGCGCACGGCCGCCCGCTCGCGCCTCTCTTAATTTCCTCGCACCAGCGCTACGATCTTGCGCATCACGGTGGGCAGGGCCTCGCCGTCGAGATCATCAAGGCGAACCCAGCGGCAATCCGGTGGAGCCTTGGTGCTCAGCAGGGCATCGGCGGCATAGACGCTGACGGCAAGCTCGAAATGGGTGAAGCCATGGCCCACCTCGCCGGGCAGCTTGCGCCATTTCGCCTTGAGCGGCGCGTGGTTGACGGCCGCGCTTGAATCGAAATCCTCGCTCCAGACGCTGGACGGAATCTCGGTCATGCCGCCGAGCAGCCCCTTGTCGGGGCGTTTGCGCACCAGCACCCAGCCATCCGGCCTGACGATCCAGAAGGCGGCGCCCCGTCGCAAAGGGCGCTTGGCCTTGGGCGCCTTGCGCGGAAATGTCTCCTGCGTGCCTTCGCGGCGAGCCCGGCAGAAGGGCAGATAGGGGCACAGGCCGCAAGCCGGGCGTTTCGGGGTGCAGATCGTCGCCCCGAGATCCATCATCGCCTGCGCGAAATCGCCGGGCCTGTCGGCCGGGGTCATGCCGTCGACGATTTCGGCGATCCGGGGCTTGGCCTGCGGAAGGGGGGTCTCCAGCGCTTCGAGCCGGGTCACCACCCGCTCGACATTGCCGTCGACCACGGCCGCTCGCCGGTCGAAGGCGATCGCGGCCACCGCCGCTGCCGTGTAGGCCCCGATTCCCGGCAGCTGCCTGAGGCCCTCGACCGTATCGGGAAAGCGCCCGCCCAGTCTCTCGCTGACGAAGCGGGCGCAGGCGTGGAGATTGCGGGCGCGCGAATAATAGCCGAGACCCGCCCAGGCCTTGAGGATATCCTCCTCGTCGCTTTCAGCCATGGCGTCGACCGTGGGCCAGCGTGCCAGAAAGGCCTGGAAATAGGGGCCGACGGTCTTCACCGTGGTCTGCTGCAGCATGATCTCGGAGAGCCAGACGCGATAGGGATCCGGCTTCTCGCCGGGCAGCGCCCGCCAGGGCAGCCGCCTGCGGTGCCTGTCGTACCAGACGAGCAGGGCTTCGGCGTGCGGGCCTTCTGGAGACTTGACCTCGGGAGCGACACTATTAAGCATGGCTCCTCATTCCACAGATCGGCCATGATCAACAAGCCCAAGTCTCAATATCCGGCACCTTCGCAGCAGCCGTCTTCCCAGCAGCAGGTGTCCGTCAAGCGAAGGTCGGCCCGCCCCTTCGCCGATCTCGTCGGGCCGGCCCTGGCCGACGCCCTCAAGGCGCGCGGCTTCGCCACGGCTGATATCATAGGGCACTGGCCGGACATCGTCGGGGCCCGCCTGTCGGCCCATTCCCTGCCCGTGAAGATCCAATGGCCGCCCCGCCCCAAGGGCGAAGCCTCCGATGCTGCCCCCGCCGCCGCGACCCTGATCCTGCGGGTGGAGAGCGCCTTCGCGCTCGAGGTCGAAATGTCGGCCGGCCAGATCATCGAGCGCATCAACGCGGTCTTCGGCTGGCGCTGTGTCGGCAAACTTCGCCTCAAGCAGGGGCCGGTGGACCATCCGGCGCCGCGGGAGAGGCCGGGGATTCCCGCCTTGCCTCCGGAGGCGTCCCGCCAATTGGCCAATGATCTCAGCGGCATCGAGAACCCCGCCTTGCGCGAAGCGCTGGAACGGCTGGGGCGGCAGGTTCGCGGCGCGCCCCGCCGCACCAAGCCGGTCACACCTACGTGAAGGCGGCCGGTCAGCCTGTTGCCATAATTGCAAGGCTCAAGTACCGCACACATAGAGTGCGCCCCAATATGCGCAATGACAAAGGACATGAGTCGCCGATGAGCCCGATGCTTTCCCGCCGCACCCTGATCGCAGCCCTTGCGGCGAGTCCGGCGCTTGCGGCCCTGCCCGCCCTCGCGGCCGACGACAAGGTCAGCCTGCTCGAACTGGCCGTGCCCGGCCCCATCCCCGACATCGCCCTCGGCAAGCCGGATGCGCCGGTCAAGGTCTATGAATATGCCTCGATGACCTGCCCCCATTGCGCGCGCTTTGCCAAGGACGTGTTTCCGGCGATCAAGGAAAAATACATCGACACGGGCAAGGTGCTGTGGACGATGCGCGAGTTCCCGCTCGATCCGCGTGCCACCGCCGCCTTCATGCTGGCGCGCTGCATCGCCAAGGATGCGCCGCCGGAGAAATATTACACCATGCTCGACGTCCTGTTCTCGCAGCAGGAGAGCTGGGCATTCGTCAGCGACGCCAAGCAGGTGCTTCCGGCCCTGTTCGGCATCGCCAAGCAGTCCGGTTTTACACAGGAACAGTTCCAGGCCTGCTTGAAAGACCAGACGCTCTATGCTGGCGTAAATGCCGTGAAGGAGCGTGGTTCTTCGGCTTTCGGTATCGACGGCACGCCGACCTTCTTCATCAACGGTATCAGGAAGGGCGGCGAGATCACGATCGACGAGTTCTCCAAGACCGTCGATCCGTTCCTCAAATCCTGAATGCAGTTCCGGCCCCGCCGGACTGCGGGGTGATGGATGAAACTAACCAAGCTCAGGCTTCTCGGCTTCAAGTCGTTTGTCGAACCCACGGATTTCCTGATCGAACCCGGTTTGACCGGCGTGGTCGGGCCGAACGGCTGCGGCAAGTCGAACCTGGTCGAGGCCCTGCGCTGGGTGATGGGCGAGAGCAGCCACAAGAACCTGCGCGCCGCCGAGATGGACGATGTCATCTTCGGCGGCTCGGGGAACCGGCCGCCGCGCAACATGGCCGAGGTGATGCTGACGGTCGAGAACAAGGACCGTACCGCTCCGGCCGCCTTCAACGACGCCGACATCCTGGAAATCTCCCGCCGCATCGAACGTGACCGCGGCTCCAACTACCGCATCAACGGCCGCGAAGTGCGCGCCCGCGACGTGCAGCTCATCTTCGCCGACGCCTCCACCGGCGCGCGCTCGCCCGCCATGGTGCGCCAGGGCCAGATCGCCGAACTGATCGCCGCCAAGCCGCAATCGCGCCGGCGCATCCTTGAGGAAGCGGCCGGCATCTCCGGCCTGCACACGCGCCGTCATGAGGCGGAGCTGCGGCTGAAGGCGGCCGAAAGCAATCTGGAGCGGCTCGAGGACGTGCTGACCCAGATCGAATCCCAGCTCGACAGCCTGAAGCGCCAGTCCCGCCAGGCCTTCCGCTATCGTGGCCTTTCCAACGAGATCCGGCAGGCCGAGGCCCTGCTCTTCCACATCGCCTTCGAGGAGGCGGGGCGGCTGGTGATCGAGGCGGAAAAACGTCTCGATCTCGACACCCGCACCGTGGCCGAACGCACGCGGGCTCAGGCCGAGGCGGCACGCCTGGCCGCCATCGCCGCCCATGAGATGCCGCCCTTGCGCGAAGCCGAGCATGCCGCTGGCACTGCCCTGCATCGCCTGGTGCTGGCACGCGAGCAATTGGACCAGGAGGAAAGACGCGCCGGCGAGCGGCGCATCGAGCTTGACCACCGTATCAGGCAGGCCGGCGCCGACATCGCCCGCGAAAAGTCAATGATATCAGATGCCGGCACGATGCTGCAGCGCCTGACGGGCGAGGAGGCCGCCCTGAAGGCCGAGCAGGACGGCGCACAGGAACGCGCGGCCGAGGCCGCCGGCTTGCTGCGGGAAGCCGAAGCGGCCTTGGCCGAGCAGGAGAAGGCGATGGGCGAGGCCCAGGCGGCCCTGGCCGAACTCCAGGCGTCGCGCGCCCAGGCCGAGCGCAGCGAGCGCGAAGCCGCCGAGCGGGTGGTTCGCCTGGAACGCCAGCTCGCCGAGATCCAGCGCGAGAGCGAAGCCCTGCGCGCCGGATCGAACGCCGCTGCCATCGCCGAGACGCTGCAGGGTGAACTCGCCGCGCTGCAGGAGCGGCGCAGCCTGGCCGAACAGGCCGCCATGGAGGCCGAGGCTGCCCACGCCGAGGCGCGCGACGCGGAAGCCGCCACGCGAGCCCCGCTCCAGGAGGCCGAACGCATGGCCAATCGCCTGGAAACCGAGGCGCGGACCCTGGCCAAGCTGGTATTGACGCCGGCCGGCGCCAAATATCCCCCGATCGCCGACGTCCTTCAGGTCGCCAAGGGCTATGAGGTCGCGCTCGGTGCCGCCCTCGGCGAGGATATCGACGCGCCCACCGACCTCGACGCGCCGGCTCATTGGTCGGGCGCCGCCGTCGCGGACGGCGATCCGCTTCTGCCCGCCGGGGTGGAACCGCTGGCCGATTTCGTCCAGGCGCCCGAGAATCTGGCGCGCCGCATGGCCCAGATCGGCATCGTGGATAGGGCGGACGGCCCCCGCCTCAAGCCCCTGCTCGCCCCCGGCCAGAGGCTGGTGAGCCGCGAGGGCGATCTGTGGCGCTGGGACGGATTCGTGGCCGCCGCCGAGGCCCCCTCGCCCGCCGCCCGGCGCCTGGCCGAGCGCAACCGCTTGGCCGAGCTCGAAGAACAGGCCCAGGCGGCCCGGGACGCCGTCGCTCCCCGTCGCCGCGAGGCGGAGATGGCGCAGGCCGCCTTGCGCCAGGCCGCGGAGCGTGAGCGCACCACGCGCGATGCCTGGCGCAGCTTTAGCCGCGAGGCCGACCAGTTGCGCGAGCGGGCCGTCGCGGCCGAGCGCCAGGCAGCCCAGCTCACCAGCCGGCTGTCTGCCCTGGAAGAGGCCGGCAACCGCCTCGGTAGCGATCTCGCCGAGGCGCGCGAGGCCTGCGAGCGGACAAGGCAGGCTCTGTCGACGCTGCCCGACGGGAGTGCCCTCAATGCCCGCCTGCAGGAATTGCGCCAGGCCGTGGCGGAAGGCCGCGCCGAGGTGGCGGAGACCCGCGCCCAGGCCCAGACGCTGGCGCGCGAGGACGAATTGCGCGCAAGGCGCCTTGCCGCCATCGACCAGGAAAGCCAGTCCTGGAGAGAACGCCAGGAGAACGGCGCGGCCCAGATCGAGACATTGACCAGCCGCCTGACGGAACTGGAAATCGAGCGGGCGGAATATGACGATGCCCCGGTCGTCTTCGCGGCACGGCGACGGGGCCTGATCGCGGAAACCGAGATGGCGGAAGAGGCCCGCAAGATCGCCGCCGATCGCCTGGCAGAGGCCGAGACCCGCCTGGCCCAGACCGATCGCCAGGGCCGTGAAGCGCTGGTCGCCTTGAGCCAGGCTCGCGAGGAGCAGGTGCGCTCGGAGGAAAAGCTCGACGCCCTGCGCGCGCGCCGGTCCCAGATCGTCGCCGAGATCGAGGAGGCCCTGAACGTCGCGCCGACGGGCCTCCTGAAACTCGCCAATCTCGCGGCCGACGCGCCGATCCCCGACCGGCGTGCGGTCGAGCGTACGCTCGAGGACGCCAAGCGCGAGCGCGAGCGGCTCGGCGCGGTCAATCTCAGGGCCGAGGACGAGCAGAAGGACGTGCAGACCCAGCTCGATGGCCTCGTCAGCGAGCGGGACGATCTGGTCGAGGCGATCAAGCGCCTGCGCCAGGCGATCGCCGGGCTCAACCGCGAGGGACGCGAAAGGCTGCTCGCTGCCTTCGACGTGGTCAACGGCCACTTCCAGCGCCTGTTCCAGACCCTGTTCGGCGGCGGCACGGCCGAGCTGCAGCTCACCGAGTCGGACGACCCCCTCGAAGCCGGCCTCGAAATGCTGGCCCGGCCGCCGGGCAAGAAGCCGCAGACGCTGTCGTTGCTTTCGGGCGGCGAACAGGCCCTGACCGCGATGGCGCTGATCTTTGCGGTGTTCCTCACCAATCCGGCGCCGATCTGCGTGCTCGACGAAGTCGACGCGCCGCTTGATGACGCCAATGTCGAGCGCTTCTGCGATCTCCTCGATGCGATGATTCGCGAGACCGAGACGCGTTTCGTCACCATCACCCACAACCCGATCACCATGTCGCGCCAGAACCGCCTGTTCGGCGTCACCATGGCAGAACGCGGCGTCAGCCAGCTGGTCTCGGTCAATCTGAGCGAAGCCGAGAAGTTCCTGGAAGCGGTGTAGTCTTGGCCGCCGGTCTTCAGGCCGGCATGGAAATGCGACCCGTGTCCCCCTCCTCCGTTCCATCGAGAGATGGAGCGGGACCGGCACAACTTTCTACCCAAATATCGTACTGCCCTGCCGGTCGGAAGACCGGCACACCGAACCCACAATCTTCCCTTGCCGAATCCATAAGCAAATGCTTATGTGTTCTGCATGACGCAGACAGACCTCTTTCGAGCCCTCGCCGATCCCACCCGCCGCGCCGTGTTCGAACGGCTGGCGGGCGGGGAGATGAGCGTTTCACAGATCAAGGCCGGCTTCGACGTTTCCCAGCCGGCGATCTCGCAGCATCTCGCGATCCTGCGCGAAGCCGGCCTGGTGGCCGAGCGGCGCGAAGGCCGCCTGGTGCATTACCGCGCCGCGCCCCAGGCGCTGGCGCCGCTGGCCGAATGGGTCGACCGCTATGCCAGCTTCTGGCCCGGGCGCATCGACAGACTCAAGGCCGTGCTGAAGGAGATGGACCAATGACGATCCTGAACGATGCGACCACGGGGCCGGAGGACAAGACGGCGCCCGACGACCTCCACTTCGAGAGCGTGCTGGAAGCCCCGCCCGCCAAGGTCTGGCGTGCCCTTACCATTCCCGACTATGTCGCCGCTTGGTTGACGCCGACCGAGAACGGCACCGACGCCGCCCGTTCGTCGCGGCGGGATCTCAAGGAGCCCGAGTTGGTCGATTGTCGCCTGCTCGCCGCCGAGGCCCCGCAAATGCTGCGCTACGCCTGGAGCGAGAAGATGCAGGAGCGCGTGCTCGACAGCGTCGTCACCTTCGAGCTCGCGCCGCATGGCGAAGGTTCAACGCTGCTGCGCATCACCCAGGGCAGCTTCGTCCTGCGGCCCGTCGCCGCCAATCTCAACCAGCCGCCCCTGTTGCTGGCGGCCTGAGGATCCTGCAATGAACGCCCTCATTCCCATGGTGGTGGAACAGTCCACCCGCGGCGAACGCTCCTTCGACATCTTCTCGCGCCTCCTGCGCGAGCGCATCATCTTCATCAACGGGCCCGTCGATGACAGCGTCTCCGCCCTGGTCTGCGCGCAGCTCCTGTTCCTGGAGGCGGAGAACTCCAGGAAGGAGATCTCGCTCTACATCAACTCCCCCGGCGGATCGGTGACCAGCGGCTTCGCCATTTACGACGCCATGCAGTTCATCAAGAGCCCGGTCTCGACGCTGTGCATGGGGTCGGCCTTCTCCCTCGGCTCCTTCATCCTGATGGCCGGCACGGCCGGCCGCCGCTTTGCCCTGCCCAACGCCTCGATCATGGTGCACCAGCCTTCCGGCGGCTATCAGGGCCAGGCCAGCGACATGCTCATCCACGCCAACAACATCATCAAATCGAGAGCCCGCCTCAACGGGCTGTATGCCCAGCATTGCGGCCGAACCGTCGCGGAGGTCGAGGCGGCCATGGACCGCGACAATTTCATGTCCGCGGAGGAAGCCCAGGCCTGGGGCCTCGTGGACCATGTCGCGCCGGCGCGCCTTGAGGCAGCATGAGCGCCTGATTCTCGTGCCGGTTTGCGCACCGCCGCCCGTCTGGCGGCGGCGCGGAGCTTCAAGACGGGCTTGCATAGGCCGACACGGCCGAATGTGACGTCGCAACCATGGCTTGTCCTGGAGCAAAGCGCGTTTAGGCGTAACCGCTTCTTTGCTCTCATTCTTTGGTCCGACGTGTCCTTGCGATTCTTGCCGATTCCGACAAATCGCCAAACGCTTTGGCAGAAAAGCCGGCAGCCAATGGCTATTCTCCCCATTTTTTATTTGTTCTCAAAGACTTGGCATAATTTCGCCTCGCCTTGACACCGCAAGGGGGCGTGGGTATGGTCCCGCCGTTTTCAAGGGGGGCGTCCGGCTCTGTTTTGGCCGGCCAGGGAGCATGTTGCCGCAATGGCGAGCGACGAAGCGGACCAGGCCGGAAAATCCGGCAAAGACGAATCCCGCGATCGTGAATTGAACGAACGCTTGCGCCGTCTCGACGAGCGCCTCGGCTCCATCAAGTCCGGGGAAGCAGCCGAAGCGGCCAAGGCGCGTAAGCAGGAGGGCGATCCTTCTGCGATCGGCAAGGCCATGCGCCTCTCGTCCGAGTTCGTCGGCGGCATCGTCGCCGGTGGCTTGCTGGGATGGGTCGTGGATCGGTTTGCCGGTACTTCGCCGTGGGGGCTCATCATCTTTTTGATGCTCGGCTTCGCGGCAGGTGTCCGGAACTTGTTGCGCGCCTCGAATATGTTGGGCAAGACGCCCGACAAACAGGAATGAACCGGCGCCTTGCGCCACAATTGAAGACAGGGCCTCGCTGGCGATGCATAGTCCGATTACGCAGTTCGAGATCAAGCCGCTCTTCCATATCGGCAGCATCGCGTTCACCAATTCGGCTCTCTTCATGTTCCTGGCGGTGATCCTCATCGCGCTGGTGATGATCGCGACGACCTCCTCCCGCGCCACCGTGCCGGGCCGCTGGCAGTCCCTCGCCGAGACCTTCTACGAATTCGTGGCCGGCACCGTGCGTTCTTCGGCCGGGAACGAGGGCATGCGCTTCATGCCGCTGGTGTTCTCGCTCTTCATGTTCGTGCTGTTCTGCAACGTGCTCGGCCTGATCCCTGGCTTCTTCACCGTCACCAGCCACATCATCGTCACCTTCGCGCTGGCCGCCTTGGTGATCACCACGGTGATCCTCTACGGCTTCTACAAGAACGGCGCCCACTTCCTGAAGCTGTTCGTGCCCTCCGGTGTGCCGGCCGTGCTGCTGCCGCTGCTGGTGGCGATCGAGATCATCTCCTTCGTCTCGCGCCCGATCAGCCTCTCCGTCCGTCTGTTCGCCAACATGCTGGCCGGCCACATCGCCCTGAAGATCTTCGCCGGCTTCATCGTCATGCTCGCCAGTGCCGGCGTGGCGACGGCGATCCTGTCGCCCCTGCCCCTGCTTCTCGTGATCGCCCTGGTGGCGCTCGAAGTGCTGGTTGCCGTGCTGCAAGCCTATGTCTTCGCCACGCTGACCTGTATCTACCTCAATGACGCCCTTCACCCCGGCCATTGATCCCGTCTAAATCCAACAAAACCTACACCAACAGGAGTTCTCCATGGATCCCGTCGCAGCTAAGTATATCGGCGCTGGTCTCGCTTGCATCGGCATGGCCGGCGCTGGTATCGGCCTCGGCAACCTGTTCGGCCAGTTCCTCTCGGGCGCCCTGCGCAACCCGTCGGCTGCCGACGGCCAGCGCGGCACGCTGCTCCTCGGCTTCGCTCTGACCGAAGCTCTCGGCATCTTCTCGCTGCTCGTCGCTCTGCTGCTCCTGTTCGCAGTCTGATCCGCGCCAGCCGCACCAACGAGGACGGCTTTCGCGATCAGAATTCGCGAGGCCGTTCATCGTTTCAGTGGCTAAAGCGTTTTGCGATCTGGCGGCTACGCCAAGAACCGCAAAGACGCATCGGACCCAGGTGCTGGAGCAAACAGGCGTTTCCGTTCAAACGCGCTTTGCTCTAGGAATGGCAGCAATTCCATCTGTTTGTGGCTCTATCTGTTTGTAGCTTGGCCTGCAAAGACATGAGTGCACATCCGTTGAAGGTGTTTCATGGCTGAAAGTCACGCAGGAACCGAGGTTCCCGGCGATGCACATGGGGCCAAGGGCGCATTTCCGCCCTTCGACAGCTCGTCCTTTGCCTCACAGCTCGTGTGGCTGGTCATCGCTTTCGGGCTTCTCTACATCCTGATGTCGAAGATCGCGCTGCCGCGCATCGCCGGCATCCTCTCCGAGCGGTCGGCTAAGATCGCCGCGGACCTTGCGGCTGCCCAGAAGGCCAAGGCGGACAGTGACGAGGCCGTGGCCTCCTATCAGACCGCGCTGATCAAGGCCCGCGCCAAGGCGCAGAGCATCGCGGCCGAGACCCGTGCTGCCGTGACCGCCGAAACGGACACCACCCGCAAGTCGCTCGAAGCCGATCTCTCGGCCAAGCTGGCGGCAGCGGAGGCCAAGATCCTGGCGACCAAGCAGGCTGCCCTCGGCAACGTCAACGGCATCGCCGTCGACGCCACCACCGCCATCGTCGAGCAGCTGCTCGGCAAGGCGCCCGAGCCGCAGACGGTGCAGTCCGCCGTCGACGCCGCCATGGCCAAGTAAGGAGGCGGGCGTGATCGAATATTTCGCCGACATGATCCATGAACTCTTCAACCCTGCCGGGCCGGAGTTCTACATCCTCATCGCCACGCTGATCTTCCTGGCCATTGCCTGGAAGCTCGGCGCCTTCGGGCAGATCGGCAAGGGCCTCGACGCCCGCGGCAACGCCGTGCGCGCCGAACTCGAACAGGCTCGCTCCCTGCGCGAGGAAGCCCAGAAGCTGCTGGCCGACTATCAGAAGAAGCAGAAGGAAGCGGAAGCCGAGGCTGCTGCGATGATCGAGGCTGCCAAGGCCGAGGCCGAGCGCTTCAAGGCCGAGCAGATCGCCAAGATCGAGGACTTCGTCGCCCGCCGCACCCGCTTGGCCGATCAGAAGATCGCCCAGGCCGAAACCTCTGCTGTGGCCGAGGTCAAGGCCGCTGCCGCGGATGCCGCCGTCAAGGCTGCCACCACGATCCTTGCCGACCAGCCCGCTGCCAGCGCCAGCAACCTGATGTCGGCCGCCCTCAACGAAGTGCGCGCCAAGCTCAACTGAGCGACATCGACCACATCCCGAAAAGCCGCCCGCCGAAAGGCTGGCGGCTTTTTCTTTTGCGAGGCGAAGGTAGAGTCGATTCTCCTTCTCCCCTTGCGGGAGAAGGTACCCCGAAGGGGCGGATGAGGGGTTTTGCCACGCATACCGAGTATGGGGCGTCCACCCCTCATCCGGCTGCTGCTACCTTCTCCCGCAAGGGGAGAAGGGACTTTATCTTGATGGGCGGTGATCACATCATTGCTGCTGCGGCAGGCCTTTCGCCGTCTTGGCTGCCCGTACACGGTTGGCGAATTCGGCGCGGTAGCCGTAGGGGTCGTCGCCCCTAGCCCCACTCACCAGCGCGATGATATCGTCCAGCTTGAACGTACCGGCATATTTGCCGCCGCGCAGCCATTCGCCGAAACCGGCCACGGCGACAGAGAAGCGCGCATTTCATCGCAGAACGAGACGCGACTGCCCGCGTAGCGATCATAGCTCGCCTCCGGTCGCGCCGGTGCCTCCTGACGATACAATCCCTACAGGCTCGCCAGCGTCGCCTTCAATCTCTCGATCAGCAGGGCCGCGTTGTCATGGGAGAACACCATCGGCGGGCGGATCTTCAGGCTGTGGCCCTCCCGGCCGGTGGCGCTGATCAGCACCTGGCGCTCGCGCAGGCCGTTGACGATGGCGGCGGCCGCCGCGGCATCGGGAGCGCCCTTGGCGTCGACGATGTCGGCCCCGATGAACAGGCCCGCCCCGCGCACTTCGCCGATGCGGCCATCGTGCGCGGCGAGATCCTCCAGTCCGCTCTTCAGCGCGGCGCCGACGTCACGGGCACTCGCGATCAGGCTTTCGTCCTCGATGACGTCGAGCACGGCCATGCCCACCGCGCAGGAGACCGGATTGCCGCCGAAGGTATTGAAATAGCGCACCTCGCGGCCAAAGGCTTCCAGATGCTCGGGCCGTGCCGCCATGGCCGCCATCGGATGGCCATCGCCCATCGGCTTGCCCATGGTGACGAGATCGGGAACCAGGCCATGCCGGGCAAAGCCCCACATGCCGGCGCCGGTCCGACCGAAGCCGGGCTGGACCTCGTCGGCGATGAAGAGGCCGCCGGCGGCCCGGATGGCTTTCACGGCCGGGCGCAGGAAGCCCGGCGGATCTGCGAAGACGCCGTCGCTAGAAAAGATGGTGTCGACCAGCAGCGCCGAGGGCCGGATGCCATGCGCCGCCATATCGGCAATGGCGGCCTTGACCCCATGCGCGAACCCCTCGCCGCTGGTGTCGGCGGAGGTGGGTGCGGGCACCACCCGCACCGTTTCGCCGATCGGGGCGCCCGCGCCGAGCGAGGGCGACATGTGGGCGAGCACGTCGGTCACGCCGTGATAGGCATTCTCGGTGACGATGACGCCCGTGCCGCCTGTCGCCGCCTTGGCCACCCGCAAGGCGAGGTCATTGGCCTCGCTGCCGGTGCAGGTGAACATGATGTTGGCGATCTCGGCCGGCATGGTCGCGACCAGCCGCTCGGCATAGTCGAGAATGCCGTCGGTGACGTAGCGCGTGTGGGTGTTGAGCGTCCCGGCCTGGCGCGCCAGCGCCGCCACCACATGCGGGTGGCAATGGCCGACGCTGGCGACATTGTTATAGGCGTCGAGATAGGCCGTGCCGTCGGGCCCGTAGAGCCAGACACCCTCGCCCCTGACCACATGAACGGGATGGGCATAGAACAGGCGATAGGCGGGACCGAGCACGCGCCGGCGGCGCTCGATCAGGGCCGCTTCCTCGGCGGCGAATCCGGCCGTATTGCTGGGATCGAAGGCATTGACCATCGTCATGAGGGGCGATCCTTGCTCAGATAAAGGTGGAATTCGTCCGCCGCCTGATCAGGCGAGAGCGAGCGCGCCGCCGCCAGGCCCGCCCAAGCCCGGCCGGCATTGCGCATGATGTAGTCGCGATTGTCCGGCTCCAGCGTGCAGCGCCAGGCCGTGATGATGGCCGTCAGCGTCATGCGCCCCTGGATGAGATCGAACAGGCAGGCGATCTCCTTGTCCTGGAGCGGCAAGACGCTGTTGTAGCCGGCGACGAATTGCTTGACCGGCTCCAGGAACGTGTCCCCTGCCCCGACATGATAGGAGGCGGACACGCCGACTTCGTTGACGAGGGGCGCCCGCACCATGTCGCCGAAATCGATGATGCCGGCGAGCTGGTCCAGTGCTCCATCGCTTCCCGGGCCGACCAATATGTTCGAGGGGTTGAAGTCGTTGTGGATGACCTGCGTCCGGAGCCCGGCCGTGAGAGGCAGGGTGCGGGCCTCGAGCCGGTCCAGCACGGCAGTGACGAGGGCACGACGCTCCTCGTCCTCGACATGAACGACCAGCGGCCGCAGACTGGGCGCGTGGGTGAGGTCCCACAACAGGTCGGCCGGGCTGCCGGCATGCTCAAAGCCGTCCAAGGCAAGGTCGAGGCGGGCGAGGCTGGCACCGAGATTACGGCGAAGCGCCGGGCCGCGTTCGAGCTTGGCCAGCGGTGTGCCCGGCAGATAGGTCAGCACGCGCACCAGGCGCGGCGGCTGCCCTCCCTCTTCCAGCCGGAAATAGGCTTGGCCGGCCTGCGTGCAGACCACCCGCGGCACCGGCAGATCGGCATCATGCCGGGCGATATGCAGCAGGGCCTGCGTCTGGAAATCGGTCACCGCCACGTCTTCGGCCGGGTTGACGATCTTCAGGAGAAACTCGCCCCCGTCGCGTGCCAGGAGGCGGAAATTGCTGTCGCGCTCGCCGATCAGGGGGAAGGCTTCGACGTCGAGGGCATAGTGATCGCGGATGAGGGCCTCGGCACGCGCCTTGGAAACAGGCGGGGCCGGCGTGGAGAGAACGGTCGATGTCTGTGGAGGCGCCATGGCACCCTCCGTCTCCCATCCCTCAGGCGGCAACGCAACCCCTGGATGCGGAGAGAGCCCAAGTAATGGTTGGTAAATCGACCAGGGTGTATCTCGTCTAATAGGTCGGCGGTGTGATCGCGCTGACGATCTCGCTGCGCCCGTCCGAGATGTTGCGGAAACGGTGCGGCAGCCGGCTATCGAAATAATAGCCGTCGCCCGGCCCCAGTACCTCGACCCTGCCGTCGACGGTGATCTCGATAGCCCCGCTCAGCACCATGCCGCCTTCCTGCGCCGAATGGGCATAGGCCTCGCCTGAATCGGCACCGGGCGCGTAGGTCTCATGCAGCAGCAGCATGGATTTGTTGGGGTAATCCAGGCCGATGACGCGATGGGAAATCGCGTCCGGCTGTCCGATCTCGGTCAGGTCGGCCGCCCGGTAAAAGGGGCTCTGCGGCAGTGCGGATTTGAGGTCGATGAAAAAGCCCGGCAGCGTCGTGCCGAGCGCATCGAGAACGGCCCGCAGCGTGTCGAGCGAGGGGCTGATCAGGTCCCGCTCGATCAGCGATACCGAGGAATGCGACACGCCCGAGCGCAGGGCGACCTCCCTGACGCTGAGCTTGCGCCGGTGGCGCAATTCGCGCAGCTTGTCTCCGATCTTCATCGTCCCCCTCCGGCCTTCCCAGCATCGGGCCGGTGAATATATTGAACAAGCCCGTCGGGGGCAATTGCGCCGGGCGCCGACGGCGGCAAGTCTTGCGCACCTCGCTTCCCAGAGCATTTTCCCCAAGAAGTCGGTCGACTTCTCGATTGAGAAAATGCGTCGAAACAAAGAATTAGAGAAAAGGCCAGCAATGCTCGACGCCGCCATCCAAGCCCGCATCATCCCTATCAAGGCACCAGGGCGCAGCGCCCTGACCGACAACGCTCCCGTGGAAGCCACCGTGAAGCAGGTGATCGACGAGGTGCGCAAGCGTGGCGACGCAGCGCTGCGCGACTATTCGCGCGAGTTCGACAAGGTCGACGTCGAACGCTTCGAAGTGACCGCCGCCGAGCGCCAGGCCGCCGTGGATGCGCTCGACCCGCAGACCCGCGCCGATACCGAATTCGCCATCGAGCGGGTGCGCGCCTTTGCGCAGGCCCAGCGCGCCACGCTCCAGCCTTTGGAGATCGAGGCCCTGCCGGGGCTGCATCTCGGCCATCGCATCATCCCGATCGCCCGTGTCGGCGCCTATGTGCCCGGCGGGCGCTATCCGCTGCTGTCGGCGCCGGTGATGACCATCGTGCCCGCCAAGGTCGCCGGCTGCGACGAGGTGATCGCCTGCCTGCCGCCGGGCGCCCACCAGGCCATGATCGCCGGCTGCCATCTCTCCGGCGCCGATCGCATCTTCCGGATCGGCGGAGCCCAGGCCATCGCGGCCATGGCCTATGGTACCGAGAGCATCCCGGCCGTCGACAAGATCTTCGGGCCCGGCAATGCCTTCGTCAACGAGGCCAAGCGCCAGGTCTTCGGCCTGGTCGGCATCGACCAGCTCGCCGGCCCCAGCGAGATCTTCGTGGTGGCCGACGAGACGGGAGACGCGGTCACCATCGCCGTCGACCTGCTGGCCCAGGCCGAGCACGACGTGCGCACCCGCGTTGGCCTGATCACCACGCACAGGGCTCTCGCCGAAGCGACCCTGGCCGAGGTCGAGCGCCAGCTTGCCAACCTGCCCACCGCCAATGTCGCCGGCCCCGCCTGGCGCGACTACGGCGAGATCGTGCTGTGCGAGGACGAAGCGGCCATGCTGGCCTATTCGGATTTCATCGCCGCCGAGCACCTGCAGGTCCATACGCGCGACGCCCATGCCACCGCGGCCAGGCTGCGCAATTACGGCTCGCTGTTCATCGGCGTCTCGGCCAGCGTGGTCTATTCGGACAAGTGCTGCGGCACCAACCACACCTTGCCGACCATGGGCGCGGGGCGCTACACAGGAGGCCTGTGGGTCGGATCTTACCTCAAGACCTGCACCCATCAGTGGCTGGACGAGCGCGGCGTCGCCGCAGTCGCCCCGCCGGCTATCCGGCAGAGCGCCAGCGAGGGGCTGGAGGGCCATCGCCGGGCGGCAGCCTTGCGCCTCGCTCCCAAGCAATTGCTTGCGGAGATCGGCGTTTAATTTTTTCACCGGACGCGGGCGCTGCCATTGCCATCGGCGGCCTCGCGGGTTCCGATGAGAGCATTCCATGCGGCGGCGAGCCGCGTGCAACAGACGAGACGGGTCCTTTCCTCGGAAAGCGACAACGCGACGCACACCAGAGACCGAACCAGTGGGGAAGACCGCAATGCGCTTCAGACACCTTCTTCTTGCCTCCGGCATCGCCTTGGGCACCGCTCTTGCCGGCGGCGCGGGCGCTTCGGCGCGCGACCTGACCGTCGTATCCTGGGGCGGGAACTACCAGGACGCCCAGCGCAAGATCTATTTCAAGCCCTTCTCCGAGAAGACCGGCAAGCCGGTGCTCGACGAGGCCTGGGACGGCGGCATCGGCGTGCTGCAGGCCAAGGTCAAGGCCGGCACGCCCAATTGGGACGCCGTCCAGGTCGAGGCCGAGGAACTGGCGATCGGCTGCGCCGACGGCATCTACGAGACGCTCGACTGGAACAAGCTCGGCGGCAAGGACAAGTTCATCGACAGCGCCGTCAGCGATTGCGGCGTGGGCGCCATCGTCTGGTCGACCCAGCTCGCCTATGACGGCGACAAGCTGAAGGAAGCGCCGAAATCCTGGGCCGATTTCTGGGACACCAAGAAGTTTCCGGGCAAGCGCGCCCTGCGCCGCGGCCCCAAATACGCTCTTGAATTCGCGCTGATGGCCGATGGCGTGGCGCCCAAGGACGTCTATACGGTGCTGCGCACGCCCGAGGGCGTCGACCGCGCCTTCAAGAAGCTCGGCGAGATCAAGAGCGACATGGTCTGGTGGGAATCAGGCGCCCAGCCGCTCCAGCTCCTGAAGTCGGGCCAGGTGGTGATGACCTCGGCCTATAATGGCCGCATCACGGGCATCAACAAGACCGAGGGCACGCATTTCAAGGGCGTGTGGCCGGGCTCGATCTACGCGGTCGACAGCTGGGTGATCCTCAAGGGCAGCCCGAACAAGGATGCTGCGATGGATTTCATCGCCTTCGCCAGCCTGCCGGAGAACCAGTCCAAGCTGCCTCAGGACATCGCCTACGGCCTGCCCAACAAGGCAGCCGCCGCGGCAGTGCCAGCCGATCTCGCCGTCGACCTGCCGACCTCGCCGGCCAACATGACGGATTCGGTCTCCATCGACACCGAATTCTGGAACGACAACATCGAGGACCTGACCAAGCGTTTCAATGCCTGGCTGGGGCAGTAGAGAATACGAAGGTTTGGTCATTCCGGCGCGTTGCGGCATGGAATGCTGCAACGCTGACCCGGAATCGCGTTGAATTCAGCCCTATTGTGCTTGCGGTCCCGCATCTGCATCGCATCACTTCATGCCGCAATGCGTGCGGGATGACACGCATCCCCCCGGGCCCAGCATCCCGCAAGGAGCTTTTCGGATCCGATGGACTCGTTCATTCACTTCGACGGTGTCAGCAAATCCTTCGGCACGATGAAGGTCGTCGACAATCTTGACTTCCATGTCGGACGAGGCGAGTTCGTCAGCCTGCTCGGCCCCTCCGGGTCCGGCAAAACCACCCTCCTGATGATGTTGGCCGGCTTCGAGGCGCCTACCAGCGGCGCCCTGCTCGTCGACGGCACGCGGGTGGAGAACCTGCCTTCCTATAAGCGCAACATGGGCGTGGTCTTCCAGAACTACGCCCTGTTCCCGCACATGACCATTGCCGAAAACGTCGCCTTCCCGCTCAAGATGCGCGGCGTCGGCCGGGCCAGGCGCGACGCCAGGGTCGCCAAGGCCCTCGATCTCGTCCGCCTCGGCCATCTCAAGGACCGCAAGCCCTCCCAGCTCTCCGGCGGCCAACAGCAGCGCATCGCCCTCTCGCGAGCCCTCGTCTACGAGCCCAAGGTGGTGCTGATGGACGAACCGCTCAGCGCGCTCGACAAGCAGCTGCGCGAGCATATGCAGCTCGAGATCCGCGAGCTCCACCGCAAGCTCGGCCTCACCGTCATCTTCGTCACCCATGATCAGGGCGAGGCCCTGACCATGTCCGACCGGGTCGCCGTGCTCAATCTCGGCAAGATCGAGCAACTCGACACACCATCCGGCCTGTACGACCGCCCGCGCACGCGTTTCGTTGCCGAGTTCATCGGCGAGACCAATCTGCTGGACGGCACCCTGAAATCCTGTTCGGACGGCCTCGCCACCGTCGAGTTGGCTCTGGGGCCGACCGTCTCCTGCCGCACCGAGCTCTCGCCCCGGCCGAACGCGCCGGTTCTGGTCTCCGTGCGGCCCGAAAGACTGCATCTGAGCGACGCGCCGGCCCTGGCCAACACGCTGCCGGTCCGTATCGAGGACGACGTCTATCACGGCGATCACGTCCGCCTGCATCTCAGGAGCGGCGAACGCCGGCTGGTGGCCAAGGCCGACAGGCGCGAGGCCAGCCGCCCCATCGGCTCTGACGCCCATGTCGGCTTCGCCGCCGACGACTGCACGCTGGTCCTGCCATGACGCCTGCCGCGCGGCTCAAGGCCGCTCTCCTGGTGCTGCCCCTCATCGCCTTTCTCGGCATCTTCTTTCTGTGGCCGCTCGGCATGATGATCGTCACCTCCGTGCAGGGCGGCACCGTGCGCCACGCCTTCCCGCTCACTGCCGAGGCGATCGCCGGCTGGAAGGGCGACGGCCTGCCGCCGGCCGAGGTCCAGGCTGCACTTGCCAAGGATCTGCGCACGACAATCCCGCAGGAGCAGTTCGGCGATGCCGTCCGCGCCCTCAACAGCCAGCAGGCGGGCTTCCGTACCCTGCTGCCCAAGACGGCGACGGCCGTGCGCAACGCGCCGGAGAACAGCCCGCCGCCCCTCGCGGGCATCGATCCACGCTGGAACCAGCCCGCCTTCTGGCTGGCGCTGAAGCGCTCGATGCCGGCCTATACCGACGCCAACCTGCTGGCGGCGGTCGACCTCAAGCGCGCAGATGATGGCAGCGTCGCCAATGTGCCGCCCGATATGGCGGTAAACCGCATGATCATGCTGCGCACCTTCGTGATCGCCCTGCAGGTCACGCTGCTCTGCGTCGCCATCGGCCTGCCCTTCGCCATGCTGGCGGCCAGCGTCACCGGCTGGAAGCGCAATCTCTTGCTGCTCGCCGTGCTGCTGCCGCTCTGGACCTCGCTGCTGGTGCGCACCGCCGCCTGGATGATTCTCCTTCAGGAGAACGGCCTGATCAACCAGACGCTGAAGGCCCTCGGCCTGATCGATGCCTCGCTGCCACTGATCTACAACCGCACCGGCATCCTCATCGCCATGACACATGTGCTGCTGCCCTTCATGGTGCTGCCGATCTATGCCAGCCTCGTCGCCATCCCGCGCAATCTGATGCCGGCGGCTGCCTCGCTCGGCGCCCCGCCGCTGCGGGCCATGCGCCACGTCCTGCTACCGCTGGCCATGCCGGGCGTGCTCTCGGGCTCGCTGCTCGTCTTCATGGTGGCGCTCGGCTACTACATCACCCCGGCTTTGGTCGGCGGCCCGAATGAGCAGATGATCTCCTCGGTGATCGCCTTCTATGCCACCGGCACCGCCAATTGGGGCATGGCCGGGGCACTGGGCGTCTTCCTCCTGGTGCCGACCACGGTGCTCTATTTCGTCTATGGACGACTCTCGCGCACGTCGATGGTGCAGACATGACGGGATTGGGCAAGAGCTCCTTCAACGCCCTGCGCCTTGCCTTCGGCGCACTGGTGGTGGCGTTCCTGGTCATCCCGCTGGCGGCGATCCTGCCGCTGGCCTTCACCGACAGCGTGTTCTTGACATACCCGATGACGGGGCCGTCGACCCGCTGGTTCGACACCCTCGCCACCAGCGAGGCGTGGCAGCGCTCGATCGTCAACTCCATGATCGTGGGCACCGGCGCGACGGTGCTGTCCACCGTGGTCGGCACGCTCGCCGCCCTCGGCCTCCGGCGCAACCTCGTGCCGTTCTCCGGCGTGCTGCGCTCGATCTTCCTGCTTCCCATGGTGGTGCCGGCGGTGGTGCTCGGCGTCGGCATGCAGATCCTCTATGCAAGGCTCGGCCTCGCCTCCTCCTATGCCGGCGTGATCATCGCCCATGCCGTCCTGTGCGTGCCTTTCGTGCTGGTCAATGTGTCCGGCTCGCTCGCCAGCATCGATCCCGCCCTGGAGCGGGCGGCGGCCAGCCTCGGGGCTTCGCCCGGCACCGTCTTCCGCGCCGTGACCTTCCCGCTCGCTCTGCCCGGTATCCTCACCGGCGCGGCCTTCGCCTTCGCTACCTCGCTCGACGAGGTGGTGATCACCCTCTTCGTCGCCGGGCCCAACCAGACCACGCTGGCACGGCAGATGTTTTCTTCCTTGCGCGAGAACATCAGCCCGGCCATCGCCGCGGCCGCCTTCCTGATCATCCTGATCACGCTGATCCTGGCCCTGGCTGTGAAGGGAGCCGCGATCCTTGCTTTGCTCGGCAAGCGCAAGCAGGTGCTGCCGGCGGAGGAGTGATACCTGTTCGGCACGTCATGACGCCCCAGCACGTGCGCCATGTCACGGCGACATAGCGGCGCCTGAGCAAAGATATCGGCAAGTCAGTCGCGTAGGAGCCTTTGCTCCACCGAAAAGCGTGAGAGTACCATGCCGAGTACCGCCATCGACATCCTGCCCAATCCGACGCGCCGCCAGGTCGCCGCTCTGCCGCTTCGCGAAAAGGACGGCCGTATCGAGGTCTGCCTGGTGACCACCCGCACCACCCATCGCTGGACGGTGCCGAAGGGGTGGCCGATCAAGGGGCGCAAGGATCATGTCGCCGCGCGCATCGAGGCCGAGCAGGAAGCGGGGCTGACCGGCAAGCCGCGCAAGAAGGCGCTCGGCTCCTTCGTCTACTGGAAACGCCTGACCGATCGCTTCGAACGGATCAAGGTCAATGTCTATCCCCTGCGCGTCACCGGCATGCTGCCGGTCTGGAAGGAACAGGCCGAGCGCCGCGTGCAATGGATGGGCCTGGGCGATGCCTCCATCATCGTGGACGACCCCGGCCTCGCCAGGCTGCTATCGGGCCTGAAGCCTGCCATGGCGCCGTAGGGTCGGGCTCACCGAATAGAGAACGCCCCTTCCCGGGACCGCCAGCATGTTGCCGGCTCTTTCCGCCCGTACCGGCCGCCCCTCCAGCAGGCAGCAACATGCTGGCGGTCCCAGGAAGAAGTACGGTCCGCGCGAGGCGGAGGTATAAGTACCGTTGTGATCCGGCCTAAGCGGCCAATTGCTCGATGCAGACCTTTCGAACGCAGTCCCTCAGCCAGCGATGGGCCGGGTCGGCGTCGAGGCGTGGGTGCCAGAGCAGCGAGATCGTGATCTCCGGCAAGGCGAATGGCAGTGGGAAGCAGAACATCCCAGCACGCAGCCGGCCGGTGGAACGCTCCGGCACGGTGGCGACCAGGTCGGTCGCACGGGCTAGGGCCAGGGCTTCGGAAAAACCGCTGACGATGGTCTCGATGTTCGGCTTGAGCCCGAGTGCCTCGAGCCGGCCATCGTCAGGCCCCTTATAGAGGGCCCGGCGGGAGATCAGGACGTGACTTGCCTGCGCGTAGCGGGCCGGCGTGATCGGTGCCCCGCTCAGGGGATGTCCCATCCTGACCACGCCGACGAACCGATCGCGGAACAGGGCCTGCGCACGCACTTCCGGCCCCGTCGAGTCACCGATGACGCCCGTCTCCAGATCCACGCTGCCATCGCGCAAAGGCGTGCTCTCCTTGTCGATTTTCGGCACGAAGCGGAGCGTGACCCCCGGCGCCTGTTCGCGGATATGAGCTATGAGATCGGCTCCGAAATTCTCGACGAAACCCTCCCTGTTGCGAAGGGTGAAGGTTCTCGTGAGCTTTTTCAGATCGAGCGCTTCCGCAGGACGAAGAACGCTTTCGACCGCCTGGACGAGCGGGCCGACCCGTTCGCGCAGTTCCAGCGCCCGCGGCGTCGGCACGAGGCCGCGGCCGGCCCGCACGAGCAGGGGATCGCCGGTCGTCTCGCGCAAACGGGCGAGGGTGCGGCTCATCGCCGAAGGGCTGAGCCGCAGGCGGCGGGCAGCCCCGGCGACACTGCCTTCGGTCAGCAGCACGTCTAGGGTGATGAGGAGATTGAAATCGGGCAGCGACATAGGCCCGATCATAGCACCCACCCGCACTCCTGGCATGCCGCCTCATGCACGAATGAAGTGCAAATGATGCGTGTTTCGCCATGCCGGGCGCAGGCTTATCCTCCAGCGGTTCCTCCCTTCAGAACCGCGGAAGATCCAATTCATGCCGAAATCAGCCACGAGAGACGATGCAAGGATGCACGAACGGCCCGCTCCCATGTTCCATGGCGCGCTGGTCGGCCTTTGTCTGTGTATCCTGCTGTCGTCGCTCGGCACCAGCATCGCCAATGTCGCCCTGCCTTCCCTGGCCTCGGTTTTCTCGGCTTCATTCGAACAGGTGCAGTGGATCGTTCTGGCCTATCTGCTGGCAATGACCACTTTGGTCGTCAGCACCGGGCGCCTGGGAGACATCATCGGCCGGCGCAGGCTGCTGCTGGCCGGGCTCTTCCTGTTCACGGCCGCCTCGGCCTGCTGCGCGATGGCACCGACATTCGCGCTGCTGGTGGCCGCACGCGCTGTCCAGGGCCTCGGTGCCGCCATCATGGCGGCACTCGGCATGGCGATGGTCGGCGAAGCCGTTTCCAGGGAGAGGACAGGCAGCGCCATGGGGCTGCTCGGCACGATGTCGGCGGTCGGCACCGCCTTGGGGCCATCGCTCGGCGGCTTCTTGATTTCCGCCCTCGGCTGGCGGAGCATCTTCCTGGTCAACATTCCCCTGAGCGTGCTCGCCTTTTGCCTTGCCGGCCGCTTTCTTCCTGCCGACGGCGACAAATCCCAGCATGTGCGCAGCCGCTTCGACAGCCTCGGCACGTTGCTGCTGGCCGCAACGCTCGCCTCCTACGCCCTGGCGATGACCACTGGGCGCAGCGCTTCCGGCTGGATCGGCACCGGCCTCGTGTTGGCAACACTCATCGGAGGCGGGCTCTTCCTGCTGGTGGAGGCGCGCGTCAGGTCGCCTCTGATCCAGTTGGCGGCCTTCCGCAGCGAGGGACTGAGTGTCAATCTGGCCACCAGCGCCCTCGTCGCCACGGTGATGATGACGACCTTCGTCGTCGGGCCGTTCTATCTCGCCCGCGTCCTCGCGCTCGACGAGGCGGTGATCGGCGTGGTGATGGCGGTGGGACCCGTCATTTCCATCGCGAGCGGTGTCTTTGCCGGCCGTATCGTCGATCGTCTGGGCGCCCCGCGCCTGATCCTCGTCGGCCTCGCCGAGATGGCGCTCGGGGCCATCGTCCTGTCCGCCGCAGGCCCGGCATTCGGCGTCGCGGGCTATCTAGCCGGCATCGCCGTGCTGACCCCGGGCTATCAGCTCTTCCAGGCCGCCAACAACACCGCCGTGATGGCGAGCGTTCCGGCGGACCGGCGGGGCGTGACGTCAGGCCTCATCACCCTGTCGCGCAATCTCGGCCTGATAACCGGGGCCTCGGCCATGGGCGCCGTCTTCCACCTCGCCGCGGGAACGGGCGATATCGCCAAGGCCGCTGCGCAAGCCGTCTTCTTCGGCATGCAGGCAACTTTCGGGACCGCGGCGCTCCTGATGGTGGCCGCGATCATCCTCGCCGCCGGAACGCGCGTTGCGGCGGGCCGTGCCGGACAAGCCCAGGACTCGCCCTGAGTTGCCAATGCACGGTTCGCCGAATGGAGAAAAGCTCCGGATTGTCATAGCCGGGCTCGCCCCGGCTCGACGATGTGGAAACCACCGCGCTGGCCTCAGCCCTGGGCCCCCATCGCAGCGGGATCCATCCACACGATCTCCCAGACATTGCCGTCGGGATCCTCGACGCTGCGGCTCACCATGAAGCCGTGATCCTGCGCCGGGTTGGGATCGGCCTTGCCGCCCGCTTGCGTGGTGCGAGCGAGCGTGGCGTCCACCGCGTCGCGGGTGTCGACATTGAGGGCGATCAGCGCCTGGCTCCATTGGCGCGCATCACCGATCAGGCGCTGGGTGAACTGGCCGTAGCGCTCATGGGTGAGCAGCATCACCACGATCGCATCGGAGAGCATTATCGATGTGGTCTGCTCGTCGGAAAATTGCGGGTTCACCTCGCCGCCCAGGGCGACATAGAATGCGGTGGCGGCGGCGAGATCGCGCACCGGCAGGTTCAAGAAAATCATCCTGGCCATCATTTCCTCCTTCACCGAATGGGCGAGTTGTCCTATTCTCTCGCTACCATGTTAGTAAATAGAAAGTATCTTAATGTCAAGATACTTTCTATCGAGAGACTTGCCGATGGACCGCGCCGATACCGCCGTCGAACAATGGGCTCGCGAACGACCCGACCTCCCCTCCTTGCCGATGGCGGTGTTCGGCCGCCTGTCCGATGCGTCCGAACGGGTGCTGCGCGACCATATGAACCCGCTCTTCGCCGCAGCGGGCCTGCAGCCCGGCGAATTCGACGTCCTGGCCACGTTACGGCGTTCGGGCGAACCCTATATGCTTTCGCCGACCCGACTCTATGAAGCGGCGATGATCTCCTCGGGCGGCATGACCAATCGCCTCGACAGGCTGGAACGCGCCGGGCTGGTCGAGAGGCGCCCCGATCCGAATGATCGTCGCGGCAAGCTGATCGCCCTCACCGAGGCCGGCAAGGCGGTGATCGACGAGACCATCGCGCGCCACGTGGCCAATGAGGAGCGGCTGTTGTCGGTGCTGACGCGGACGGAGCAGGAGACCCTCAATGGCCTGCTCCGAAAGCTGATCACCGCACTTTGATTCAACCGGGCAGCCGCTGCATCAGCGGCTGTAACTGCGGCTGCGCTTCCGCCACCAGATTGACGCCGGCTTCATACTGATGAAAGCCGTCGAAATCGCCCTTGCCGATCGGGCAGCCGGCGAGGCGCAAGATCGAATAGGCCATGCCGAGGTGAAAGAAGAAGTTCGGCAAGGCATATTGGGTGACGAAGTCGACGGCCCTGGCCTCGAACACGGCCTGGCCGGCCTTTTCCCGCACCAGCCTGGCTTCCCCGCCGGCAAAATCGCGTCGCGAAACGCTCCTGAGCCGGGCGATGGTGCTTCCCAGGAGCAGGCGGATGTCTTCGATCGAATCGATCGGGCCGTCATCCAGCATGATCGGCTGCTGCAGCACCGGATTGATGGCGCGGATGGAAAAGCCCAGGGCGATCCGAACCTGCCACTTCAACGGGAACATGTTCGGCTGCAAAGCGAGGTTGAGAACCTCCGCCTGCTCCGTGCCCTGGTGCTGCAGATGCTCGGCCGTCTTGTCCAGGATCGCATCGAGATTGCTGAGATAGCGTAGGAAAACCGGTACGGAAACGTCGAAAAGGTCAGCCATGGGCTTGCTTCCCCGGACGGCCTCGGGCCGCCCACATGGATATGCCTGCAGAATTCCACATCCGGCCGAGGAGGACCGGCCGACGCTTCAGTGAGCGCGGCCGATACAGAACTCCACCACGTCCGCCAGCGCCGACTTCATCGGGCTGTCGGCGAACAGCGCCAGGGCGTCCTTGGCCATGGCGCCATAGTGACGCGCGCGCTCGATGGTGTCTTCCAGCGTCTTGTGGCGGCGCATCAGGCCGATGGCATGCTCGAGATCGGCCTCCTCGATCTCGCCGCGCTCCAGCGTGCGGCGCCAGAAGTCGCGCTCGGCCTCGTTGCCGCGCCGGAAGGCCAGCACCACCGGCAGGGTGATCTTGCCCTCGCGGAAATCGTCGCCGACATTCTTGCCGAGCTTGGCGTCAGAACCGCCGTAATCCAGCGCATCGTCGACGAGCTGGAAGGCAATGCCGAGATTCATGCCGAAAGAACGGCAGGCGGCCTGTTCATCCTTGGGCCGCTCAGCCAGGACCGGGCCGACTTCGCAGGCAGCCGCGAAGAGTTCGGCCGTCTTGCCGCGAATCACCGCCAGATATTCGTCCTCCGTGGTCGCCGTATTCTTGGCTGCGGCGAGCTGGGCCACTTCGCCCTCGGCGATGACGGTTGCGGCGGTCGAGAGAATGTCGAGCGCCTTGAGCGAGCCGACTTCCACCATCATTTTGAAAGCCTGGCCGAGCAGAAAATCGCCAACCAGCACGCTCGCTTCATTGCCCCACAGCATGCGGGCGGCCGGCTTGCCGCGCCGCATGTCGCTCTCGTCGACGACGTCGTCGTGCAAAAGCGTGGCCGTGTGCATGAATTCCACGGAGGCAGCGAGCTTCACATGGCCATCGCCCCGGTAGCGTGCGAGCTGCGCGGTCGCCAATGTCAGGATCGGGCGCAGGCGCTTGCCTCCGGAGGAGATCAGATGATTGGCGACTTCCGGGATCATCGTCACCTCCGACCCCGTCCGCGACAGGATGGTGGTGTTGACTCGCGCCATATCCGCCTTGGTCAGGTCGACGATCGGCTGAAGCGAGCCTTGCGACCCGGATTTGTCCTCGAATGCGACAACGACGCCCAATACATGCACTCCGTTTTGCCGGCACCATAGAAATGCGCGGCTCCCCATACAAGCTCGCTGTTGTCGCGCCAACAAGCTCGTTGCAATTGTCGCGATAATCGCAACGATTGCGGCATGGAAGAAATCGTTCGTACCAATGATCCCGTGCTGATCTCCTATATCGAGGCCTTGCTGACCGAGGCGGGCGTGGTTCATCTCGTGCTCGACACGCATATGAGCGTGCTGGAAGGCTCGCTCGGCATGATCCCGCGCCGTATCCTCGTCGACGCCGACCAGAGCGCGCTGGCGCGCCGGCGTCTGACCGAAGCGGGTCTCGGCAAGGAGCTGCGCACGCCGTGACCAGGACCGAGCCCGGGACCGGGACCACGCTCTCGGCCTTTCTCGGCGGCCGGCTGCAGCTCGTCCAACCGGACCGGGGCCATCGGGTCGGAACCGACGCCGCCTTGCTTTCTGCCTGCCTCTCGCCGGCCGCCGGCGAGGTGGTCTACGACCTCGGGGCGGGAATCGGCGCCGCCGGCCTCGGCCTTGCCATCCGCTGCCCTCGGTGCCGCGTCGCCTTGGTGGAGATCGACCCGGCCATCGCGGCTCTAGCGGCCGAGAATGCAGCACGCAACGGCCTTGTCGAGCGCGTGACCACGCTCGAGGCCGACGTCACCCGGCGTCCTGCCAGGGGTCAATCCCTGGTTCCCGGCACGGCAGACCACGTCATCATGAATCCACCCTTCCACCTTCCCGGCACGATTCGCCCGGCACCCGATGCCTATCGCGCCGGCGCGCATGTGCATGGCCAGGCCGACGAGGAAGCCTGGATCCTGTGCGCCCTCGCCCTCCTGCGCGCCAGGGGCAGCCTCGCCCTCATCCACCGGCCCGACGCCCTGCCCAGGCTGCTGGCAAGCCTCGACCGCCGCTTCGGCGACATCCGGGTCAAGCCCGTGCAGCCTCGGGCCGGCACGCCGGCAGTCCGCCTTCTCATCCGCACCGTCAAGGGATCGCGCGCGCCCTTCCTCCTGCTGCCGCCGCTGGTCCTGCATACCGAGGACGGCGGCTTCACAGCCGAAGCGGATGCCCTGCATCGCGGCGAAGCGACGATCGACTGGCAGGACCCGCCTCGAGCCTAGCCCGTTTCGTTCAGGAGCGAGAGGAAGCGGGCGAACAGGCCGGCCTGGGAATGGATGCCGAGCTTGTGGTGGATGTTGCGGCGATGCACCTTCACCGTGCCCGTCGAGATATGCAGCAGGCGGCTGATCGAATCCGACGAGTGCCCCTGCAGCACCAGATTGACGATTTCACCTTCCCGCGCCGTCAGCGACTGGCTGGCCCAGAGCCGGGCCCGGTCGAGATCGCTGCCCGGCAGCGGCAACGTCGTCACCCGGCTGCCGGCCTCACCGAACTCCGGCAGGTCGCGCCAATGCTGCGCGCAGAGCGCGAGCACGATCGGGGTCAGGTCGCGCAGTCCGCGCACCTCCGCGGTGCCGAACGGCCCCGAGGCGGCCAGGCGCATCAGCGACCATACCACCGAGGTCTGTTCGGGGAGCTGAACGAAGAAGCCGACCTCCTCGGCCAGGCCCGTCTGACTGTAATAGGAGCGAAAATACTCGCTGGTGTAGAACCGGTCGGGCGCCAGCTCACGCATGCGCCGGAAGCCTTCGCATCCCCCGATCGCGGCGCGATGGAAGGGGTCGAGCAGGTAGGCGCCATCCTGGTAGAGAGCCACGAAGACATGGCTCTCGGCGGGCGAGAAGGTCTCGTACAGCATCGGCGGCCGAGCCGAGCCGCGATAGGCGAACACCACACTGTGGTCGAACCGCGCATGCAGGCCGAGCCAAGCCAGCAAGGCGCGCTCGAAGTCACCCGAACCGCCGCGCCCCGCCGCCTTTATCGCGTCTGCCAGCGCCGTGGATGCCGCCAAATTATGCCTGGAGCTGCCGATTTCTACCCCCTGTGCTGAACAAACATGCAGGATATACCCCCTGTTGGGTATATACGATAGGAAATCGGCTCTGCTAGCTTTCCTTTCGCATAAGGGCCGAAAAGCAAGAACAACCGGCCGGAACGATAAGGCCCGGCATCGACCGAGGGGACCAGCGCGGATGAACGATACGACCTCGCCCGACATCGAGTTTCGCGCCGTTGCCAAGCGCTATGGCGAGGTCACTGCGGTGCATGGCATCGACCTCGCCATTCCCAGCGGCGCTTTCGTCGCATTGCTCGGGCCCTCGGGCTGCGGCAAGACCACCTGCCTGCGCATGATCGGCGGTTTCGAACAGCCGAGCAGCGGCCAGGTGATGATCCGTGGCCAGGACATGGCGGGCACGCCGCCCTATCGCCGCCCGGTCAACATGGTCTTCCAGCAATATGCCCTGTTTCCGCATCTGAGCGTCGGCGACAACATTGCCTATGGCCTGCGCCAGGCCCGGCCCCGCCTGCCAGGCTCGGAGATCGCCCGGCGCGTCGACGAGGCGCTCGCCATGGTGCGCCTCTCCGGCTATGGCCGCCGGCGCATCCACGAGCTCTCCGGCGGCCAGCAGCAGCGCGTCGCGCTGGCCCGCGCGCTGGTCAACAAGCCCGCCGTGCTGCTGCTCGACGAACCGCTCGCCGCTCTCGACAAGAAGCTGCGCACCGAGATGCAGCTCGAGCTGCAGAACCTGCAGAGGTCCCTCGGCATCACCTTCGTGCTCGTCACCCATGACCAGGAAGAGGCGCTCTCGATGAGCGATCTCGTCTGCGTGATGAACAAGGGCCATATCGTCCAGACCGGGGCACCCAGTCAGATCTATGACAATCCTGCCGACCTCTTCGTCGCCGATTTCGTCGGAAAGTCCAATTTCCTCGACGGCAAGGTCACCGAGGTCGACGGGAAGGCGGCCAGCATCGTGCTGGCCGACGGCACCACGCTCCAGGCCCGCAGCCATGCCCCGCTTCGGCCCGGCCAAGCCGCGCGCGTCAGCATCCGCCCTGAAGCCATGCGCCTGGAAGCCGGCGACGGACCGAGCCTGCGCGGCACCGTGCACAACCGCATCTTTCTCGGTTCGACGGCCGAATATGCCATCGACGTCAAGGACGTCGGCACAATCCTGGTCGCCGCCGACCACCTGGCGCAGGGCCCGGGCCTCAAGGGACCTGGCGACAGCGTCTCGATCGGCTTCGCACCGGGAGCACCACTCGCCTTCGCCGCCTGAACGATCCGAAAAACCGCGCAAAGCGGCACCACCAGAGGGAAATGAGACATGTCGAAATCCTATCGCGACGGCCTGCCGATCTCGGCTCAGGGCTTTGTCGACCAGCTGCTGCGCTACCGGAGGGGCTCGATCAGCCGCCGCCATTTCCTGGGCGCGACAGGCCTGGGCCTGGCGATGGCTGTCCTCGGCCGCGAGAACGGCGTCCTGCCCGGCCCCGCTCATGCCGCCGGCGACCTCGGCGACAAGATGTCGATCGCCACCTGGCCCAATTATCACGACCCGCAGACCTTCGTGAATTTCACCAAGGCGACGGGCGTCGCCGTCGAGGTCAACGTCTTCGGTTCGAACGAGGAGATGCTGGCCAAGCTGCAGGCCGGCGCGACTGGCTGGAGCCTGTTCGTGCCGACCAACTACACCATTTCCACCTATAAGAAGCTCGGGCTCATCGACGCCATCGATCTTGCCAAGCTGCCGGCCTATAGCGCCCCCACCGAGGATGCCCGCTTCACGGCCGAGGGCACCGTCGACGGCACGGTCTATGCCGTGCCGAAGAATTGGGGCACCACCGGCTTTGCGGTCAACACCCAGAAGCTCACCAAGCCGCTGGCGAGCTGGAAGGATTTCTGGGACACCGCCATGGCCGAGGGCTCCAACCGCACCATGGTGCATGACTACCAGCTCACCACCATCGGCAACGCCCTGAAATATTTCGGCTATTCCTTCAATTCGCTCAAGCAGGACGAGCTTGCCAAGGCCGAGGAACTGCTGATCAAGGCCAAGCCACATCTCTATGCGGTGTCCTCGGACTATCAGCCGCCCATGCGCGCCAACGATGCCTGGATGACGATGTGCTGGACCAATGACGGCGCGCAGCTCAACCGCGACCTGCCCTACATCAAGTATGTCCTGGGCAAGGAAGGCGGCGAGATCTGGACCGATTTCTACGCCATTCCCAAGGACGCACCCAACAAGCCGGCCGGCTATGCCCTGCTCAACTATCTGATGACGCCGGAAAATGCCGTGAAGGAGCACATCGCCAATGGCGCCCCCTGCACGGATTCGCGCGTCAACGCCCTGCTGCCCAAGGAGTTTCTCGCCAATCCCATCCTCTATCCGGCAGCCGAGTTGCTGAAGCCGCTGGAATTCGGAGCCGCGGCGACGCTGACCGATCCGGCCCGCGCCGAACTGATGGCCCGTTTCAAATCAGCCTGACCGACCCCCTCAGGATGGCTGGAGGTAAGGTCGTTCCGTCATTCCCGGCGCCACCGCAGGTGGCGGGAAGGGAATCCAGGGGCCAGGGGCGCCGTATTTGCCCCTGGATTCCCTTCCCCTCACCCTCTCTCGCTTCGCTCGCGAGCGGCTCGGCCGGGAATGACTGCATCCCTCACGCTGAGAACCTATTCCGCCAGTGCAGCTCCATCCTTCCCTCGGAACCGATCCAGTGGCCTCCTCCCGCGCCCGCCGCACAATCGTGACCGCCTTGCTGCTCGCCCCGGCGAGCGCTTGGCTCGTGGTCTTCCTGGTGCTGCCCTTCATCGCCGTGCTCGTCTTCAGCGTCGGCGAGCGGGCACCGGAAGGCGGCTACCAGGCCGCGCTCTCCTTCGCGCAATATGCCAATCTAGGCGCGCGCTCCACCGCCTTCTGGAACACCGCGATCCTGGCGCCGGCCGGCGCCTTCGCCTGCCTGCTGGTCGCCTATCCCGTCGCCTACTACCTCGCCATCAAGGCACCGCCCCGCTGGCGGCTGATTCTCCTGGCGCTGGTCGTCATCCCGTTCTGGACCAGCCTTTTGATGCGCTCCTATGCCTGGATGTACATCCTCGGCTCGCGCGGTATCCCGGCGTTGCTCGACCTGGTGGGCATTGCCGATATCAGGCTGCTCAACACGCCGGGCTCGGTGCTGGTCGGCATCGTCTATGGCTACCTGCCGCTGATGATCCTGCCGATCTATGTCAGTCTCGAACGGCTCGACCGGCGCCTGCTGGAAGCCTCGGCCGACCTCGGCGCCACCCCCTTCTCGACCTTTTTCGGCGTCACGCTGCCTTTGTCCCTGCCCGGCGTGATGACGGGTTTCAGCCTGGTGATGATCCTGCTGCTCGGCGAATATCTGATCCCGACCCTGCTCGGCGGAGGCAAGGTGTTCTTCATCGGCAACGCCCTGGTCGATCTCTTCCTGCAATCGCGCAACTGGCCGTTCGGCTCGGCCATCGCCGTGACGCTGGTCGTCGCCTCGGTCGTGGTGCTGCTGATCGCCAACCGCATCACCGCACGCGTCTCGGGCGCCCGGCAGGTGGACCTGATCTGATGAGAGCCTTCGTCGCCGCCGTCTTTGCCTTCCTCTATCTGCCCATCGGGCTGCTGGTGCTGTTCTCCTTCAATGCCGGCCGCAATGCCAGCGAGATCGTCGGCTTCTCGACCAAATGGTACGGCACGGCGCTCGCCAACCCCTTCCTCACCGAAGCCCTGCGCAACAGCCTGATCGTCGCCTCCAGCAGCGCCCTGCTGGCCGCGATCTTCGGCACGGCCGCCGCCCTCGGCCTTTCGCGCGTGGGACCCCGGACCCGCCTCGTCTTCGATGCCCTTTTCGGCGCCGCCCTCGTGGTGCCCGGCGTGGTCATCGGCATCGCCACGCTGGTGGCGCTGGTCCAGGTCTTCGCCTTCGCCAATCCGCTGCTCGCCGCAATCTGGCCCGGCGACGCCCCGCCCAGGCTGGGCCTCGGCTACGGCTCGATCATCGCCGCCCACGGCCTGTTCTCGATGGCACTGGTAACCATGATCGTGCGGGCCAGGCTCGGCAGCCTGAGCCGGGACCTGGTGGAGGCTTCGAGCGATCTCTACGCCACGCCCTTCACCACTTTCCGTTCCATCGTGCTGCCGCAGATCTTCCCGGCCATTCTCGCCGGCTTGCTGCTGGCCTTCACCTTTTCCTTCGACGATTTCATCGTCGCCTTCTTCGTGGCCGGCCCCCAAACCACCCTGCCGATCTATGTGTTCGCCTCGATCCGCCGGGGCGTCACTCCCGAGATCAACGCCATCGCCACGCTGGTGCTGGTCGCCTCGGTGCTGATGGTGCTGCTGGCCCAGTTCCTGCTGCGCAAGCGCCGGTAACGGGCGTTGCGCCCACCAATCCTGAGTGAGTGACCATGATCCTCGAAAATCGCATCGCCATCGTCACCGGCTCGGGCTCGGGCATTGGCCAGGCTGGCGCCCTTGCCATGGCGCGCGAGGGCGCCATCGTGGTCGTCGCCGATCGGGACAACGATGCCGGCGAGGCGACCGCCAGCATGATTCGCGCGCAAGGCGGCCGTGCCGATGCCGTCACCACCGACGTGGCAGATGACACGGCGGTCGAACGCCTCATCGGCGGCACGCTCGACCGCCATGGCCGCATCGACATTCTGCACAACCATGCCGGCATTCAGGTCGGCGGTCCGCTGACAGAGGTCAGCCCGGATGGATTCGACGCCTCCTGGCGCATCAATGTGCGCGCGCATTTTCTGGCGGCGCGCCTCGCCATGCCGGCGATGATCGCGGCAGGGGGTGGCGTCATCCTCAACACCGCTTCCAATTCCGGCGTGTTCTACGATCGGGAAATGATCGCCTATGCCACCTCCAAGCATGCCGTGGTGGCGATGACGCGCCAGATGGCGCTCGACTATGCCCGGCACAAGGTTCGAGTGAATGCCCTCTGTCCCGGCTGGGTCGACACGCCGTTCAACGAGCCCTTCATTGCCCAGATGGGCGGCCGCGCCGCCATCGAGGCCTATGTGCGCGAAAAGATCCCGATGGGCCGCTGGGCCACGGCGGAAGAGATCGCCGAGGCCATTCTCTTCCTGGTCTCGGACCGTTCCGCCTTCATGACCGGCCAGGCCCTGGTCGTCGACGGCGGCGAAAGCATCGGCTGATACCAAGCCTCGGAGATGCCGACGGGTCAAAGCATGGCCTGCCTGCGATCGGAGGAAGGGTCAAATCAAAGACTTGACATGAGCCGTCGCCGCCAGCTCGGGCCAACTCGTATGAAGTCTGATTTACCCGCTCTGTCATTGTGAGCGAAGCGAAGCAATCCAGAGGCTTGAAGGCACAGAGTTTGCGGCCTCTGGATTGCTTCGCTTCGCTCACAATGACGGGCGGCCTTTTGGGTTCCTGATATTACAAATCAGCTCTACTCGTCTCCCGCGCGCCTTCCGCGCGGGCGGTATGGTCCTGCCTCGCGTTGACCAAAATGAACGCCCCTGTTTTTCGAGCAAAACACCCTGTCAATATTCGGCAGGAAACGTGTCGGTCGTCATCTGCAAAAGCGCTTTGAAAAGGCTTGACTCGGGCCGCCGGCTGGAGTGCAACTATGTCAATAACATGACAAATCTGTCGCAAACATTTGTCATCCGCGTTTTTCCGACGCTGTTGTCTGATGATTTGCCAGGGGAATCTCGCTTGCCTGCTTCCCGCCAGATGCAACCGTTAGGTCAAACGAGGGGGTCAACTTGAATAGGAATTTCGTCTACGTGATGATCGGTCTCGTGCTGGGCATCGCGCTCGGCATCGCCTGTTACTATTCCTTCCCCGACAAGAAAACGGCGGCCACGATCGCCGACTACATGTCCCTCGTCAGCACGATCTTCCTGAAGCTGATCAAGATGATCATCGGCCCGCTGGTGCTCTCCACCCTGATCGTCGGCATCGGCCATATGGGCGACGCGGCTACCCTGGGGCGGGTCGGCGCCAAGACCATGGGCTGGTTCATTTCCGCTTCGATCGTGTCGCTGCTGCTCGGCTTGGTCATGGCCAATCTCGTCCAGCCGGGGCACGGCATCGTCATCGCCGACCAGAGCGGCAATACCGCCAACATCCAGACGGCCTCCTTCAGCTTCAAGAATTTCATCGAACATCTGGTCCCGACCTCGATCTTCAAGGCGATGGCCGAAGGCGAGATCTTGCAGATCGTGGTGTTCTCGCTGTTCGCGGGCGTCGCCTGCATGGCCTTGGGCGAGCGCGGCAAGCCCCTCGTCCACCTGGCCGACGACGTCGCCCACATGATGCTCACCATCACGGGTTATGTGATGACGCTGGCGCCGCTGGCAGTATGCGCGGCCGTGGCCTCCGTCATAACTACATCCGGCCCGGGCGTACTGTTGAACTTCGTCAAGTTCCTCGGCGGCTTCTATCTGACGCTGTTCATCCTTTGGGCAATCCTGATCGGCATCGGCTATTTTCTGCTCGGCGCCCGCATGGGCAACCTGATCCGGCGCATGCGCGAGCCCTTCCTGCTCGCCTTCTCGACCGCGAGTTCGGAAGCCGCCTATCCCAAGATCCTCGACCAGCTCGAGAGGTTCGGCGTCCCCAAGCGCATCGCCAGTTTCGTGCTGCCGCTCGGCTATTCCTTCAATCTCGACGGCACCATGGCCTATACGACCTTCGCGACCCTCTTCGTCGCCCAGGCCTATGGCATGGAGCTTTCGCTCGGTACCCAGCTTGCCATCGCCGGTACGCTGATGCTGACGTCGAAGGGGGTCGCCGGCGTACCGAAGGCATCGCTGGTGGTGATCCTCGCCACCTTGCACCAGTTCAACATCCCGGATGCGGGGCTCTACTTGATCATCGGCATCGATCAGTTCCTCGACATGGGCCGCAGCGCCACCAATGTGATCGGCAACTCGCTGGCGGCCTCGGCAGTCGCCAAGTTCGAGGGCGGCCTCGGCCCCGAGAAGGACGACATCAACGCGCCGGAGGCGGCGCCTGTGGCGGCACCCGCCTGAGCCATCGGCGGCGGCACGGCTCGTGCCGCCGCTATCGTCCGGCAGTTCTCGCATGGCTACGCCCGGATTTTTCAGGAGAGACTCTTGCACAAACTCGTTGCGCTTGCTGCCGTCGCCCTGCTGACGGCAGCCGGGCCTGCCAAAGCCGAGGACATGATCGGGCAGGACCTGACGGCCGCGCCGAAGCAGGACTATTTTCCGCTGGAGCTGTCCGGCGTGCTGCTGAAGGCGAACCAGGCCGGTACTGTCACGATTGGCTATCGCGACGCCTCCTTCCCCTTCTCCTTCAAGCTCCCGACGCAGGCGGAGCCACAGGGCTACGCCATAGAACTGTGCAAGGGTGTGGTCGAGGAGATCTCCCGCGAACTGCACGACAAGCCGGTGCGCGTCGACTACAAGCTCGTCACCTCAGACACCCGCATCGCGGCCGTGACCTCAGGTGACGTCGACCTCGAATGCGGCTCGACCACCGCCAATGTCGAACGACAGAAGAGCGTCGCCTTCTCGCCCGTCACCTATGTCGCGGGCACCAAGCTGCTGGTCAAACGCGGCTCGGGCATCCGCTCCTACAAGGATCTGCAGGGCAAGACCCTGGTTGTGACGGCCGGTACCACCAATGAGGCGGCGCTGAAGCAGCTCAACGACAAATACCATCTCGGCATGATCATCGCCTCGGCACCGGACCATCAGCAGTCCTACGATATGCTGTCGGCCGGAAAGGCCGATGCTTTCGCCACCGACGATGTGCTGCTCTACGGCTTCATCGCCCGCAACCATGCCCAGAAGTCGCTGGCCGTGGTCGGTGATTTCATCACCTATGACGCCTATGGCATCATGTTCCGCAAGGACGACCCCCTGATGGCCGAAGCCGTCAAGCGCGCCTTCGCGGCGATGGCCGAACAGGGCAAGTTGGTGAGGACATACCGCAGATGGTTCCTCCAGCCGACCCCGACGGGCGAAAACCTCAATCTGCCGATCTCCCTGCAATTGACCGAAGCTTGGCGGGCGCTTGGCATCGACGCATTTTGATTGGCCAAGCCCCGGATGACGAACACCCCCGAATCTGGTTCGGGGGTGCCGATCGTCAGGCTGCGGAGACGATTTTCATCAGCGCCAGCAGACGCGGCGGTTCACCCAGCGCCAACCGTAATAGGTGTGGACGCGCACGCGCTGCCAGCGGCAGTAACGCGCCGGACGCGGACGCCAATGCGGGCGGTAATAGTGCGGACGGTAATAATGCGGGCGGCCACGGTGGTAGACCTTCTGTGCGGCATCCGGTGACGGGGCCGACTGCTCGATGGCCTGAATCACACCGGCATTGGCTGCGGGATGAACCACTGCAGCCTGGGCCGACTGCGCCGTCATTGCAGCGCCCCCCATGCCGAAAGCCAAGGCGGCTGCCAAAGCGAGTTTGCGAAACATTCGTTCCTCCTGCGATTCAAATCGGTGAAAGCTCGACCCAACCCCGAAGGGCCAGCTTACTATGATGTTAACTGCCGGAGCCGTGAAGGTTCCGGAGGAGCGGCGATTGTCGTTCGTCCCTTCCTGCCTTCACTATCCCCAGCATCGGCTGAATGCTGCTTGATCGACCCGTTCATCCAGCATTCAGCCAATAAGCCAACCTATCGTTCCGCCGGGATTTCGTGCCTATATGAAGCAAAGGCGTTCATCACCTTCTCGTGAGGATTGCCGTTTCACGATGCAAAGGAAAGGCGGAGCTGCGTTGACGACACCCGATACCCCGAAATCGGACAATCCATTGAAGCGAAGTTTCGGCCGAATCCGGCAGTTGCTGCCCGAGAAGTGGCGCCAGCCCGCGCCCGTGATCGCCGTCCTTCCGCTTTCCGGCACCATCGGCACCGGCTCTCGTTTCAGCAGCAGCCTCAGCATGACCAAGGTCGCCAAACTCATCGACGGCGCTTTCGCCGTGAAAGGCGCCAAGGCGGTGGCGCTGGTCATCAATTCGCCCGGCGGCTCGCCGGCACAATCGCATCTGATCATGCGCCGTATCCGGGCCCTCTCTGCCGAGAAGAAGCTGCCGGTCTTCGCCTTCGTGGAGGATGTCGCGGCCTCGGGCGGTTACATGATCGCCTGCGCCGCCGACGAGATCATCGCCGATCCTGCCTCGATCCTGGGTTCCATCGGCGTGGTCTCCGCCTCGTTCGGCTTCGACAAATTGATCGAGAAGATCGGGGTCGAGCGCCGCGTCCACACGGCCGGGCGCTCCAAGACGATGCTGGATCCTTTCCGCCCCGAAAACCCCGAGGATGTCGAAAGGCTGGCCGCCCTGCAGCGCGACATCCACGACATGTTCATCGCCCTCGTCAAAGAGCGCCGCGCCGGCAAGCTCAAGGGCGAGGACGAGCAGTTGTTTTCGGGCGAGTTCTGGCTCGCGCCGCGGGCCATCGAACTCGGCCTTGCCGACGCCATCGGCGACGTAAGGTCCACCATGCGCGCGCGCTATGGCGAGAAGGTGCGCTTCAAGACCGTTACCGAACCACGTGGTCTGCTTGCCCGGCGCCTCGGGCTCGGCGCCCATTTTTCGGCCGCCGAAAGCGAGCAATTAACCGAAGGCATTCTTGCCGCACTCGAAGGGCGTGCAATTCGAGCCCGTTTCGGTTTATAGTTACGAAATGATGAATGAAGAGGACCTGCCATGCATCCTGTCGTTCTAGCCGTCGCCAGCCTTGTCGGGACCGTGGTTCTCGCGCGTCTGGTCAAGCGCGAATGGGAGCGAGTGAACAACGAACTCTACAAGCCCCAGCCCGTGCGGCAGGAAGCCATCAATCTGCGACGCGATCCGCGCAGCGGCGTCTATCGCCCGGAGTAGGGCCGAGCCCCGTCTGGCCGGTCCGGTCGCGGGCCCTCACGCAGTTCCATCAAACGCAAAGAAGCAGGTTCTTGCGAACCTGCTTCTGCTTTTTTGGCAGAACTTCGATCAATCGACGTTGCGGATGATCCGGCAATGCTTGCGCATCGGTACCGTCCGATCCTCGATGACGCTGCCGTCATCCAGCACCACCTGGCGCCAGACATTGGTGCAGCGCTGCTGATCGACGAATTTGAGCTGGACCTTGACCGGAGCGGGGACCGGGCGGCGCGGCGGCGGATTGCAGGCATGGGTGGGGCAAGGCGGCGGGTTGGTGATGATCACGCGCGCCTGGTCGGACATGCCGCCACCACCGCCGCCGCCACCCGGGTTTGACGGGCCGGAGCCGCGGTTGCCGCCGCCGCCACCACCGCCATTGCCGCCACTGCTGGCGGAGCCCGGACCAGTGCTCGCGGCAAAGGAGGTGGAAATAGAGCCGGCCAGCGAGCCCATGATCAGGGCTGCGACGAGACCGGTACGAAGAAGGGATTGCCTGGACATTATACTTACTCTCCTGAGGTTTGATTGTACGGGATCGGTTGATGTGTCCCGTTGCATCCCTTGTCTCATGAGAGCCTTCCGGCATCTGTGCGGACAGGCACAAGGCCGCGTGCCGCACAAACAGGTTTCCCCAGTGTCGATCTTGCTCTAAGGGTCGGGCACAGGTCTGTACCGGCGGAAACAGTTGCCCCGGCACGGCTCCGCTGGAGAAAAGTACGGTTTTCCTGAACCGCAATTTTCCGGTCTCTTTTGTTTTGACGCATCTTCTCAATCGAACAGCCGGCCGGCTTTCCAGAGAAGATGCTCTAGTTCGAGAACCGTCATGGCCGACGCTATTCCTGCCCATATGCGCCCTGAACGCTCCTTTCAGGGCCTGATCCTGACCCTTCAGCGCTATTGGGCCGATCACGGCTGTGTGGTGCTGCAGCCCTATGACATGGAAGTGGGCGCCGGTACCTTCCACCCCGCCACCACCTTGCGTTCGCTCGGTCCCAAGGCCTGGAAAGCAGCCTATGTGCAGCCTTCGCGCCGTCCCAAGGACGGGCGTTATGGCGAGAACCCCAACCGCCTGCAGCATTATTACCAGTTCCAGGTCATCCTGAAGCCTTCGCCGCCGGAGCTGCAGGACCTTTATCTCGGCTCGCTTGCCGCCATCGGGCTCGATCCCCTGGTCCATGACGTGCGCTTCGTCGAGGACGATTGGGAGAGCCCCACGCTCGGGGCCTGGGGCCTGGGCTGGGAGTGCTGGTGCGACGGCATGGAAGTGTCGCAGTTCACCTATTTCCAGCAGGTCGCCGGCCAGGAATGCAACCCCGTCTCCGGGGAACTGACCTATGGCCTCGAACGCCTGGCCATGTATGTGCAGGGCGTCGAGAACGTCTACGACCTCAACTATAACGGCCGCGAAGGCGCCGAGAAGGTGACCTACGGCGATGTCTTCCTGCAGGCCGAGCAGGAATATTCGCGCCATAATTTCGAGCATGCCGACATCGAGATGCTCAAGCAGCACTTCATCGATGCCGAAAAGGAGTGCAAGGCCCTGCTCGCGGCCGGCGACAAGGGCAACCGACATCAGCTCGCCCTACCTGCCTATGACCAATGCATCAAGGCGAGCCACCGTTTCAACCTGCTCGACGCGCGCGGCGCCATCTCGGTGACGGAGCGCCAGAGCTACATCCTGCGCGTGCGCGAACTCGCCAAGGCCTGCGGCGAGGCGTGGGTCAAGACCGAAGCCGGCGGGGCCTAGCGCGACTACCCTCCCCTGCAGGGGGAGGGTCGACGCGAAGCGTCGGGGTGGGGTGCGCGACGGCGGGTTTCAAATGACCGGGCTGCAATTTCGATGAGCAGAAAGACGATATCGGACTTTCGCCGCACCACGGCTCAGCGTCTTCGCGCCGACACAACGGAAGCGGAAAGAAAACTCTGGCGAGCTTTGGAACGTTTGCCGCTTGAGGGTACCCATTTTCGCCGGCAAGCGCCGTTAGGATCTTATGTCGTCGATTTTCTATGTCCCGCAGCCAAACTCGTCATCGAGCTTGATGGTGAACAACATGGTCGCGAAGAGATCAAGGCTCGGGACGACATTCGGACCCGATGGCTCAATAGCCAGGGTTACAATGTCGTTCGTTTTTGGAATCACGAGATCTTCGACAATTTAGAAGGTGTCCTGGACACCCTTTATGCAGCTCTTTACGGAGAGTTGAATACGCCAGCAACTCGGTTTCGCCACATCAGATATGTGAAGGCAAGGCCGGCAGATCACCCCACCCCGACGCTACGCGTCGACCCTCCCCCTCCAGGGGAGGGTGAAGCTCAGTAGACCATCCCATGCCCGACCTCCTGCTCGAACTCTTCTCCGAGGAAATCCCCGCCCGCATGCAGGCCAAGGCGGCCGACGACCTCAAGAAAATGGTGACGGATGCGCTCGTCGAGCGTGGCGTCGTCTATGAGGGCGCCTCGGCCTATGCCACGCCGCGCCGTCTGGCCCTGACGGTGCACGGCCTGCCGATCCGCCAGCCCGACACGCGCGAGGAGCGCAAGGGCCCCCGTGTCGGCGCCCCCGACGGCGCGATCCAGGGCTTCCTGAAGGCGGCCGGCCTCGCCTCGCTCGATCAGGCGCGTATCGAAAGCGACCCAAAGAAGGGCGAGTTCTATGTCGCGGTGGTGGAAAAGGCCGGACGGGCCGTGCCCGACCTCATCGCCGAGATCGTGCCCGAGGTCATCCGCAGTTTCCCCTGGCCCAAATCCATGCGCTGGGGGTCGGGAAGCCTGCGCTGGGTGCGCCCGCTGCATTCGATCCTCTGCACCTTCGGCCCCGAGACCGAGGACCCGGAGGTGGTGCGCTTCGAGATCGAGGGCGTCGCCGTCGGCGATACCACCAAGGGCCATCGCTTCCTGGCGCCCGGCACCATCCAGGTGAGGCGCTTCGAGGATTATGTCGCCAAGCTGGAAGCGGCCAAGGTGGTGCTCGATCCGGCCCGCCGGCGCGACATCATCCTCACCGATGCCCGCAACCTCGCTTTCGCCCAAGGGCTGGAATTGGTCGAGGACGATGCCGTGCTGCACGAGGCCGCCGGCCTGGTGGAATGGCCGGTGGTGCTGATGGGCTCCTTCGAGGAGAGCTTCCTCTCGGTGCCGGACGAAGCGATCCAGGCTACCATCCGCGCCAACCAGAAGTGCTTCGTGGTGCGCAATCCCAAGACCGGGCGCCTTGCCAACCGCTTCATCCTAATTGCCAATATCGAGGCGAGCGATGGCGGAGCGGCCATCGTCGCCGGCAATGAGCGCGTCATCCGCGCCCGTCTGTCCGATGCCAAGTTCTTCTGGGAAACCGACCAGAAGCCCCTGCCCGGCTACGAAGATGAAGGCAAACCGCTCGACCAGCGTCTCGCCAAGATCGTCGCTTCGAACGTGGTGTTCCACGAGAAGCTCGGCACGCAGGGCCAGCGCATCGAACGCATCGCCTCTCTCGCCAGGGCGCTGGCCCCCGCCGTGGGTGCCGACCCGGCCAAGGCCGAGCGGGCAGCCAGGCTCGCCAAGGCTGACCTCGCCACCGAAATGGTCGGCGAATTCCCCGAATTGCAGGGGCTGATGGGCCGCTATTACGCCACGGCCCAGGGTGAGGACGCCGCCATCGCCGCCGCGCTGGAGGATCATTACCGGCCCAAGGGTGCCGGCGATAGCGCGCCGACCGATCCTGTCGCGGTCGCCGTGGCGCTCGCCGACAAGCTCGACACGCTGATCGGCTTCTGGACCATCGACGAGAAGCCGACCGGCAGCAAGGATCCCTATGCCCTTCGACGGGCCGCTCTCGGCGTCATCCGCCTGGTACTCGACAACAGGCTGCGCCTTCCGCTGCTGGCTGTCATCGCCAAGGCTCCCTTTGCCAAGAGCAACGACATCGCCGACGACCTCCTCGCCTTCTTCGCCGACCGCCTGAAGGTGCAGCTGCGCGAACAGGGCGCCCGGCACGATCTCGTCGACGCCGTCTTCGGCCTTGGCGGGCAGGACGATCTCCTGCTCATCGTCCGCCGCGTCGAGGCGCTCGGCCGCTTCCTCGGCAGCGAGGACGGCAAGGCCCTGCTGGCCGGGGCCAAGCGCGCCGCCAATATCCTGCGCATCGAGGAGAAGAAGGACGGCGCCGGGGCCTATGCCGGCGGCGCAGACGCCTCTCTTCTCACCGAGCCGGAGGAGAAGGGCCTGCAGGCGGCTCTGCAGACGGCGAGGCAGGCAGCCACCAGCGCCATCGACTCCGAGGATTATGAAGGTGCGATGACGGCCCTCGCGCAACTGCGCCGGCCCGTCGACGCCTTCTTCGACAAGATCCTCGTCAATGCCGAGGATGCCGCCCTGCGCCTCAACCGCTTGAAGCTGCTGGAGGAGATCCGGACGGCAACCCGCAGCGTGGCCGATTTCTCGCGCATCGAGGGCTGAAATCACGCTGCTCCTCGCCTCGATCCTCTCTGCCCGCGGCCAGAGGATAGAACCGAGGGGCAACGCGCCCTGACTGGCAAAGCCCGGAAAAACATTTGTTTAGGTCCAGGGCGGATTGTCATCCACAAGATGATCTTGCGCCGTTGCTCGTCGGTGCTATAGCGTTTTGCGATTAGACGGAGCCACCAAGAATCGCAAAGACGCGTCAGAACAATGAGTTAGAGCAAATAAGCGTTCACGCTTGAACGCGCTTTGCTCTAGGACTAGAGAGCCTTTATCAGATCCGCGTTTCTTGCCGCCAGGGACGCCTGCATGACCGTTTCTGACTCCGCTCTACAGCGTCCATCTCCCAATTGGGATGATTACCGTTATGTTCGCGCCGTCGCGGAGACCAAATCCCTCGCTGGCGCGGCAACGGCGCTCGGGGTCAACCATTCTACCGTGTTCCGCCGCATCAATGCCGTCGAGGAAATGCTCGGCGCCCGCCTGTTCGAGCGCGGGCGCAGCGGCTATGCGCTCACTGCGGCGGGGGAAGAGATGGTGGCGCTCGCCGGCCGCATGGCCGAGGACATCAGCGGCTTCGAGCGCCGTGTGGCGGGACGGGACGTCAAACCCTCCGGGGAACTGCGCGTCACCACCAATGACAGCATCATGGCCCACCTGGCGATGCCGGTCTTCACCAGCTTCCTGACCAGCTTTCCCGACATTCGCCTCGACGTCGTGGTCTCCAACCTGCCGCTGAACCTGTCCAAGCGGGACGCCGACATCGCGATCCGTGCCACATCGGCGCCCCCCGATACGCTGGTGGGGCGGCGGGTCTGCACCATTGCCTGGGCCATCTACGGCCCGGAGCGCCTGAAAGGGGCCGAACTCACGGATCTCTTCGCCGAGCGCTGGATCGCCACCGGCGAAGGGCTCTCCAACATCCCGCCGGCGCGTTGGGTGGAACGCGAAGTGCCGAACGAGCGCATCGTGTTGCGCCTCAACACCATTCTCGGCGTCGCCGAGGCCCTGCGGGCCGGCTTCGGCGTCGGCCTGCTGCCCTGCTATATCGGCGATACCCTGCCGCTGCCGCGCCTGTCCGAACCGCTGCCGGGCGTCGGCGCCGGCCTGTGGCTCCTGACCCATCCCGATCTCAAGCACTCGGCCAAGGTCCGCGTCTTCATGGACCATGGCTGGGACGCGCTGACGAAGCTGCGGCCCCTGCTGGAGGGAACCGGCGAAGCCTGAGCACCTGCTCCGCCAATCGGGCATCGCAGTTTTCGTTTCCCGCTACACCACCATCCCGGTCCGCCTGCCCGCTCCCCGATAGGCCAGCGCCGCTGCCGCCAGGGCCAAGGCGGCCAGGCCCGCGCCGATGCCCGGCAGATAGACGATCGGCACCCGCTCCACCGCGACGCCGCCCAGGGCCGTGCCGAGGCCGACCCCGATATGCATGGCCGACAGATTGAGGCTCACCCCCGCCTCCGCGGTATCGGGCCCCGTCGCGATCAGGAAACTCTGCACCACCGGCGAGATCATCCAGCTCAGGCAGGCCCAGACCATCATCACCGGAAAGAAGGCCAGGCTCGTGCCGGCTGCGAACGGGATCAGCACGAGCGCCGCGAGATAGCCTGCCGGGACCAGCACGATCGCCCGGCGCGGCGTGACCTTGTCGGCAGCGAGGCCGCCGAGATAGCCGCCCGAGACGCCGGCGACGCCGAAGGCGACGAAGCCCACTACGATTCCAGCGCCGGTGACGCCGAGGACGTCGGCAATATAAGGCGAAAGATAGCCGAACAGGACGAAGTGGCCTGATATCATCAGGATGGAAACGAGCTGGGCACTCGCCAATGGAGTGGAGCGCAGATGGGTCCCGTAATCAGGCGAGCCCTGCCGGCTGGCGCCGATGTCGGGCAGCTTCAGGCGGCAGACGATCAGGACGCCGGCAGCCAGGGCGGCAAGCGCCAGGAACACGCTGCGCCAGCCTGCAAGCGAGCTGACCAGCATGCCGATCGGCACGCCGAGCACCAGCGAGCCGCTGACCCCCATGAAGATCATGCCGATCGCCCGGCCTTTCATGCGCTCGTCGACGAGTTCGGTGGCGAGCATGGTCGCCAGCAATGCGATGGTGGCGCTCGCCGCCGCCATGCCGATGCGGGCGGCAAACAAAACGCCATAGCCGGGGCTGGCGGCGGCGAGGAGGTTGCAGAGGAGGAAGGCGGCAAGAGCGGCCGTGAAGGCGCCCTTGCGCTCGAAGCGCGCAGTCAGCAGCAGAGCGAGCGGCGCCGCCAGCGCAAAGGTGATCGAAAAGATCGCCGTGAGCTGGCCGGCCAGGCCGATGGAGACGCCGAGTCCGCCGGCGATGTCAGGCAGGATGCCGATGACGATGTTCTCGGCGGTGCCGGTGACGAAGGTGGCGAGTGCGAGGAGCAGGACGCGGCGATCCATCTGGTCTTCCCGATCATGAGACCTCGCGTTCGCGATCGGGATGGTGCCGACGATCCGCCTCGCGAGGACAAGGATGTCGGGTTTCGAGGCAGCGCTTCGGTTATCCCTCCGGGGCTCCGGATAGCATGGAGCGGGCGATTTTGGAACGGCGCCGGCGAATCCCGGGGCTCAGAACTCAGGTTGACGAGTGCCGTTAATACCCTCCCCTGGAGGGGGAGGGTAAAGAAAGGCCGCCTCGCTTTACGACGCAGTAGTGCTCAAACCGACACATGCCCCGCCCTTGACCCAGGCACCGGCGCCGGCCGAAGCTGGATTGCCGGGTCAAGCCCGGCAATGGCACAAGGCCGGCAAGCTCTGCCGTATCGGGTTTTGGCCGCCCCTCAGCCGATCTCGACCACCACCCGCCCCCTCACCTTGCCCTCCAGGATGCTGGCGGCGGTTTCGCGGACCTCGTCGAAGGGGATCGAGCTCGTCATGGCATCGAGCTTGTCGCGGTCGAGCTCGTTGGCAAGGCGCCGCCAGGCCTCCTGGCGGACGACCTGGGGGCATTGCACCGAATCGATGCCGAGCAATGAGACCCCCCGCAGGATGAATGGCATCACGCTGGACGGCAGGTCCGATCCACCTGCCAGGCCGCAAGCGGCGACGGCGCCGCCATATTTGATCTGCGACAATACATTGGCGAGGGTGAGCGAACCGACCGTATCGACGGCGCCGGCAAAGCGCTCCTTGCCGAGAGGGCGCAGGGGGCCGGTGAGTTCGGCCCGATCGATCACCTCGGAGGCGCCCAGATTCTTGAGATAATCGCCTTCTTCCGGGCGCCCTGTCGAGGCGATCACCGTGTAGCCGGCCCGCGCCAGCAAGGCGACGGCCGTGGAACCCACGCCGCCGGCGGCGCCGGTCACCAGCACCGGCCCGCGGGCGGGCGTGATGGCATGGGCCTCGAGCGCCATCAGGCTCAGCATCGCGGTATAGCCGGCGGTGCCGATCGCCATCGCCTGCGCATGCGTCATGCCATAGGGCACCCGCACCAGCCATTCGCCCTTGACGCGGGCCCGCTCGGCATAGCCGCCGAGATGGGTCTCGCCCACGCCCCAGCCATTGAGGATGACATGGTCGCCCGGATCCCAGTCCTTCGAGGAGGAGGCGATCACCTCGCCGGCGAAATCGACGCCCGGAATCATCGGAAAACGGCGCACCACCGGCCCCTTGCCGGTTATGGCAAGGCCGTCCTTGTAGTTGACGGTCGAGTGGGTGACCCGGACCGTGACGTCGCCATCCATGAGATCGCGCTCGTCGAACTCAGCGAAGTTGCAGGCATAGCCGGTATCCGGCTTGGTGACGACGAGAGCCTTGAAAGTCGACATGCACGCTCCTGCAATTGCTGTCTGGTGTCCAGATCGTGTCTTGGCGTTTTCGAGGCCCGAGCCGGTTATGGCAAGCGGAAAAATGGCCGCATGGTCGGCGATCCGTCACGCCGATCCGGCCAGCGATCCCTGGACAAAGCCATATCGAGCGTTCGGTCCAATTAATCCGACATATAAGGCCCTGGACACGTCGGTTCTTCAGACAAAAGCAGGGTCAGACGCAATTATTACACTCTGACACATTTTGTTATCCGGCCAACCTATCGATTTAGACGTTTGAAGAATTGAATTTATCGGCCGGCTGTGGAAAGGCTCTGCGCCAAATACGTGCCGGCGTAATCGGCCAATCCGAAATCACTGAGGAAGTGCAATGACGAAGTGGGTGTATGGGTTCGGCGACGGCAAGGCCGAAGGCGAACAGGGCATGAAAAACCTGCTGGGCGGCAAGGGCGCCAACCTGGCGGAGATGTCGAATCTGGGCCTTCCGGTGCCGCCCGGCTTCACCATCACCACGGAAGTCTGCACCTATTACTATGCCAACGAGCGGACCTATCCGCCAGAACTGAAGGGTCAGGTCGAAGCGGCCCTGGCCGAGATCGGCCGCATCACCGGCAAGGCCTTCGGCGATGCCAGGAACCCGCTGCTGGTCTCGGTGCGCTCGGGCGCCCGCGCCTCGATGCCGGGCATGATGGATACGGTGCTCAATCTCGGCCTCAATGACACCACGGTCGCCGCGGTGGCGGCAGCCTCCAACAACGAGCGCTTCGCCTGGGATTCCTACCGGCGTTTCATCACCATGTTCTCCGATGTGGTGCTCGGCGTCGACCACGGCCATTTCGAGGAGATCCTCGACACCTACAAGGAGCGCAAGGGCTATGTGCTCGACACCGATCTCCAGGCCGGCGACTGGAAGACGCTGGTCGGCCAATACAAGGCCCTGGTGCTCGAGGAGCTCGGCAAGCCCTTCCCCGAAGACCCGCAGGAGCAGCTCTGGGGCGCTGTCGGCGCCGTATTCGCTTCGTGGATGAATGCGCGCGCCATCACCTATCGCTCGCTGCACAACATTCCCGCCGAATGGGGCACGGGCGTCAATGTGCAGGCGATGGTATTCGGCAATCGCGGTGATACCTCGGCCACCGGCGTCGCCTTCACCCGCAATCCCTCCACCGGCGAGCATGCGCTCTATGGGGAGTTCCTGATCAACGCCCAGGGCGAGGACGTGGTGGCCGGCATCCGCACGCCGCAGCCGATCTCCAAGGCGGCCGCCCAGGCCGGCGCCTCGAACAAGCCCTCGATGGAGGAGGCGATGCCTGCCGCCTTCGCCGAATTCGTCGGCATCACCAAAGTGCTCGAGAAGCACTACCGCGACATGCAGGACATCGAGTTCACGGTCGAAGACAACAAGCTGTGGATGCTGCAGACGCGCTCGGGCAAGCGTACCGCCAAGGCCTCGCTGCGCATCGCGGTCGAAATGGCCAAGGAAGGCCTGATCAGCGAGGAAGAGGCCGTTGGCCGCGTCGATCCGGCGGCGCTCGACCAGCTCCTCCACCCCACCATCGATCCCAAGGCCGAGCGCATCGAGATCGCACGCGGCCTGCCGGCTTCCCCCGGTGCGGCCTCCGGCGAGATCGTCTTCACCTCCGAGGAGGCCGAAGCCGGCAAGGCGGCCGGCAAGACCGTCATCCTGGTGCGCCAGGAAACCAGCCCCGAGGACATCAAGGGCATGCTGGCGGCTTCCGGCATCCTCACCCGCCTGGGCGGCATGACCTCGCACGCCGCCGTGGTGGCGCGCGGCTGGGGCAAGCCCTGCGTCTCCGGCGCGGGCAGCATCCGCGTCGATGGTGCCAGCGGCACACTGATGGCCGGCGGCAAGACCTACAAGAAAGGCGACGTCATCACCATCGACGGCTCGACCGGGCAGGTGCTGGCCGGCAAGATCGCCATGGTGCAGCCCGAGCTTTCCGGCGAGTTCGCCGAGCTGATGGCCTGGGCCGACGGCGTCAGGCGCATGAAGGTGCGCACCAATGCCGAGACCCCGGCCGATGCCCGCCAGGCCCGCCAGTTCGGGGCCGAAGGTATCGGCCTGTGCCGCACCGAGCACATGTTCTTCGACGAAGGCCGCATCGTCGCCATGCGCGAAATGATCCTGGCCGACGACGAGAAGGGCCGGCGCGCAGCGCTCGCCAAGCTCCTGCCGATGCAGCGCGAGGATTTCCGCCAGCTCTTCGAGATCATGTCGGGCCTGCCGGTCACCATCCGTCTGCTTGACCCGCCGCTGCATGAGTTCCTGCCGCATTCGGAGGAAGAGATCGCCGAAGTCGCGGCGGCGATGGGCGCCTCGGCCGCCAAGCTGAAGTCGCGGGCCCAGGAGTTGCACGAGTTCAACCCGATGCTCGGCTTCCGCGGCTGCCGGCTGGCGATCGCCTTCCCGGAGATCGCCGAGATGCAGGCGCGCGCCATCTTCGAGGCGGCGGTCGAGGCCGCCGCCTCCACCGGCCAGCCGGTGACGCCGGAAATCATGGTGCCGCTGGTGGCGACGAGGACCGAACTCGACCTGGTCAAGGCCCGCATCGATGCCATGGCGCAGGCAGTGGAAAAGGAAAAGGGCGTCAAGCTGGTCTACCAGGTCGGCACCATGATCGAGCTGCCGCGCGCCGCCATCCGTGCCGGCGAGATCGCCGAGAGTGCCGAATTCTTCTCCTTCGGCACCAACGACTTGACGCAGACCACCATCGGCATCTCGCGCGACGACGCGGCCTCCTTCCTCGGCACCTATGTGCAGAAGGGCATCTTCGCCACCGATCCCTTCGTCTCGATCGACCAGGAAGGCGTCGGCGCGCTGGTGGAGATCGGCGTCGAGCGCGGCCGCAAGCAGCGCGCCAATCTCAAGCTCGGCATTTGCGGCGAGCATGGCGGCGATCCGGCTTCGATCGCCTTCTGCGAGCGCAGCGGGCTCGACTATGTCTCCTGCTCGCCCTTCCGCGTGCCGATCGCCAGGCTGGCGGCTGCCCAAGCAGCCCTGGAGGCCAAGAAGTAAGGCCTGGACCTTCCTCGGAATTCACCGAGGCGTCTTCGAGTTTGCACGACCTTTGTCATTGCCGGGTTTGACCCCGGCAATCCAGGTCGAGCCCGGCGATGACAATCTGCTTCGGACATCTCATTCCGGGGCCGTGACCATGCCCTGACCGATATCGACCTCTGGAACATCCGGGGCGAACACGTTCCGGCGGGCGCTGGCGAGAATGCGGGCGCCGACGCTGGCGGCGCTGCCGTTGATGCCTTTGTGCTCCAGCGCCTGCCACCACAAGGCAGCCACGCCCGAGACATGCGGGCAGGCCATGCTGGTGCCACTGATGGTATGAAGGCCGCCACCGGGCCAGGCCGAGGTGATGTCGACGCCGGGCGCCGCCACTGCCGCCAGCATGTTGGAAAAGGACGCCACCCTGTATGTGTCGGCGTCCCGTCCCACCGCCGCCACCGCGATCACGCCGTCGGCTGCCGCCGGCAGGGAAGCGGCGATGCGATAAGGCGTCACCGCCGCCCGTTTGCTCTCATTGCCCGCCGCCGCCACCACCAGCGGCGAAGTGCCGAGGGCGCCATGGGCCTTGAGCATTGCCATGATGGTATCGAGCATGCGCAGATTGCTGCGATAGCCCACCAGGGCCATCGAGGTGGCCGGCTCGATATCCCAGCCCTCCGAGGTCAGGCGTTTCACCAGACCGGGGAAATCGAAGCCCAGCGACATGGAGACGATATCGGCCTTCTCCGTCAGCGCCCATTGCAGGGCTTCGAAAATCATGCCGGAATCGCCCTTGCCGTCATTGCCGAGCACCTTGCCGATCAAGGCTTTGCCGACACCGCGCGCAATGCCGATACGCTGGCCGCCGACGTCCCGGCCGAAAATGGTGCCGGCGCAGTGCGTGCCATGGCCCTTGACGTCGCCATTGCCGCTGCCGGTGAAGTCCCTCTCGACCAGTGTTACGCCAGCAAAAGCCGGATGGGCGGCATCGATGCCGGTGTCGAGCACGGCAACCGTGACCCCGGCGCCGGTAAAGGGACTGGCATCGGCGCCGACGGCCGCGACGCCCCAGCTGGCGCCAGCCTCGGCTACCGCCGGTGCGGGGCTGTCGAGAGGCTCGATCAGCGCCGTCGGCATGTTCTCGGCATAGGAGATGTCCGGATCGGCCTCCAACTCGCGCAGGGCTTGGTCCGGCAGGGTCTCGACCGTGATTTCCGGCGGCTTGGGCTGGAGCCGCTCAAGCCCCATCCGACCGGGCTGGTCCGCCTTGGGCCGACGCAGAATGACATAGGATCGCATGACTTCCTCCTGCCTTGTCGCCGTACCGAACGTTCCGGTTCTCTCATGCGACAATCGGCGTTATCGCGCCGTGACAACGACCGACGGGGCTGTGGGCTGTTCCGCGGGATGCTTTGCCCCCGCCGGCGGCGTCGATATAAGGACATGATGGCTGGCTGTTCGCCGGCACGACAAAGGGGGCCTTGCATGTCGGGATTGGCACGAATTCTCGCGATCCTTGCCGTTATCGTAGTGGTGGTCGGGCTGGTGGTCAGCGGCGGCATCAACACCATTCCCACCGACGAGGAGAAGGCCAAGGCCGCCTGGAGCGAGGTCCAGAACCAGTATCAGCGCCGCGCCGATCTGGTGCCGAACCTGGTCGAGACCGTGAAGGGCTATGCCAAGCAGGAAGAAAAGGTGCTGACCGAAGTGGTCGAGGCCCGCGCCAAGGCGACCAGCGTGAAGATCGACGCCAGTACGATCACCGATCCCGAGAAGTTCAAGCAATTCCAGGAAGCGCAGCAGGGCCTGTCCGGTGCTCTCGGCCGCCTGATTGCCCTGCGGGAAGCCTATCCTGACTTGAAATCGAACCAGAACTTCCTGTCGCTGCAATCGCAGCTCGAAGGCACCGAAAACCGCATCGCCGTGGCGCGCAAGGACTATATCGAGGCGGTCCGGGTCTTCAACACCGACCTTCGCACCTTCCCGCAGAGCATCTACAAGGCGATCTTCTACAGCGGGACCAAGCCGATGGAGACCTTCAACGCCGCGCCGGAGAACCAGGCCGCCCCGAAGGTCAACTTCAACTGAGGCTTCGCGAGGCATGAGCAAGCAGGTGTTCTTCGGTGTGCCGGTCTTCTCGGCTCCATCGAGAGATGGAGCGGGACCGGCACGGGCCGCAGAGAATGCCGGTCTGAAGACCGGCAGACCATTTTGCGCTGCGCTCGCCTTGCTGCTTTTCTTCCTCGTTCCCGCCTTCGCCCTGAACTTTCCCATCCTGACGGACCGCGTGGTCGATCAGGCGGGCATCATTCCAGCCGGCGAGCGCGCCAGCCTCGACCAGTCCCTGAAGGCTCTGGAGGACAAGTCGAGCGACCAGCTCGTCGTCGTCACCCTCAAGAGCCTGGAAGGCCTGGAGATCGCCGATTACGGCTATCAGCTCGGCCGTCACTGGGGCATCGGCCAGGGCAAGCTCAACAATGGCGTGCTGCTCATCGTCGCCCCCAACGAACGCAAGGTGCGTATCGAGGTCGGCTATGGGCTTGAAGGCACGCTGACCGACGCGCTCTCCAGCGTGGTGATCCAGCAGGCGATCCTGCCCAAGTTCAAGGCCGGCGACATACCAGCCGGCATCAAGGCCGGCGTCGCCGCCATCGAGGATGTGCTGCTCAACAATGAGAGCGAATGGAAGCAGCGGGCCAAGGATGGCGCCCGCAGCGACGAAGGCTTCGATCCTCAGACCGTCTTCGTGATTTTCTTCATTCTGTTCTTCATCTTCGTGATTGCCTCGGGCTGGATCGATTCCTCGCGCGGCGGCCCCCGCGGGCCGGGTGCCCGGCGGCGGGGCTCCGGCCCTGTCTTCATCCCGACCTCGTCGGGTTGGGGCGGCGGCTCGGGCTGGGGCGGAGGATCATCCGGCGGCGGTTTTTCCGGCGGAGGCGGCTCCTTCGGCGGCGGCGGTTCGAGCGGGAGCTGGTGAGATGACCCGTGTATTGACGCAGGACGATCATCGCCGCATCGCGGCGGCCATCACCGCGGCGGAAGCGGGCACGTCCGGCGAGATCTACTGCGTCGTCAGCCATGCCGTAGCGAGCTATCGCTGGATCCCGGTAACCCTGGGCGCAGTGGCCGTGCTGCTCACTCCGGTGCTGATCGGCCTGCTGGCGCCGGATCTGCTGCACGCCTCGCTGTTCGGCGAGCCGTGGAGCAGCGGCAATTTCAGCCAGGCCGACATGGCGTCCGCCCTCAGAAAGGGGCTGCTCACCCTCAGCCTGACCCAGATCGCCGTCTTCGTGGTGGTGACCGCCCTGAGCTGGCCGCAGCGCGTGCGGCTCTGGTTTGCCCCGCCGCCCATGCGCCGCCACAAGGTGATGCTTGCGGCCCGCAGCCAGTTCCTGGCCCAGGGATTGCAGCAGACCGCCGACCGCACCGGTCTCCTCCTCTTTATCGCCATGGCCGAGCGGCAGGCTGTGCTGATCGCCGACGAAGGCATCAACGCCAAAGTCGAGCAGCAGGTCTGGGACGATACCATCGATGGCCTGACCAAGGCCGCCGCCGCCGGACGCCTCGCCGAGGGCCTGGTTGCCGCCATCGGCCAATGCGGGGGCCTGCTGGCGCAGCATTTTCCGCCTGAGAGCCAGCCGCAGAACCAACTGCCGAACCGTGTGGTGGAGCTGTAGGGCTCATACCAACAGCATTGATGCTTGACAGATCAAGCACCGTCATTGCGAGCGTAGCGAAGCAATCCAGGGGCCGTGAGCTTTGTGCCTTCAAGCCCTGGATTGCTTCGCTGCGCTCGCAATGACGGATCAGCTTTAGGCCTGTCCTGATATCATTCGCCCGTCAGCGCCTCGTCGAAGCGGCGCCAGCTGTCGGTGAGGTCGAGCACGGCGCGGCTGGCGCGGGCCTCGTCCATCTTGATGGCGGTCAGGCCAGCCGCGAGCGCGTCCACCACCGAGACCGGCAGCGGCGCGCCGTCGATCAGGTGCTTGCCGATATCGGCGGCCATCTGCTCGTCGGCGCCGTAATGGGCGGAGAGCTCCGTCGTCTCATAGCTCTTGTCGATCAGCTTTTGCGAGGTGCGCGCATCATGCACCCGGAAGTAATTGCGCACGAAATCCCCTTCGGCCATGCCTTTGGAGCCGATCACGCAGAAGCGCCGGAATTCGTCGGGCACGTTGATATTGGTGTGGAAATTGAGGGCGACGCCATTCTCGAATTCGACGATCGCCACCTGGAAATCGATGATGTCTGCATCGGAATCGAACACCTTGTCCGTGCTCAGCCAACCGCTCGGCTTGCGGTGATAAACCTCCATGTCGTTGACACCCTCGGCGCTGGGCGCATTGCCCGGCAGGAAGGTGCGGCGGCCGCCGAAGCTTGCCACCCGCACCGGGCGCGAGCCGACCAGACCCTGATAGAGGTCGATGTCGTGGCAGCATTTTTCCAGCATGAAGCCGCCGGAATAATGCTGATAGCGCCGCCAGTCACGCATGAAGAAGGCCCCGTGATAGGGCGCCAGATGCTCGGAGGCCTCGATCGAGACGATGTCGCCCAGCACGCCCTCGTCGCGCATGCGCGTGAGGTCGCGATAGAGCGAGGCATAGCGCAGCACCAGGCCGACCATCACGCTGTCGGTGCCGTGGGTGCGAAGGAGTTCGAGCAGCTTGAAGGTGTCTTCCTGCGAGGTCACCACCGGCTTTTCGGCGAAGACCTTGACGCCATGCTCGAGCCCCGCCCGAATATGGTCCAGATGCATCGCATTCGGCGAGCCGACCATCAGGAGATCGAGCGTCTCGGCGGCGAGCAAGGCATCAGGGCTGTCATGGGCGCGGCCCGCTGCGATGCCATGCTCCTTCATATAGCCCAGGCCTGCCGGCGCGGGATCGACATAGCCGACCACGGTGAAGCCCGGCACCATCAGACTGAAGATGCGGGCAAGATAGCCCATGCGATAGCCGAGCCCGATGATGCCGACCTTCATTCCGCCTACTCCGTGACTGTTCGGACAATTCCTACAGGCCTTCCGCGAACGATTGAACACATCCTTGGTGGCAGGGAGCGTTCGCCCACAGCCTGGAGGCGTCTCATTTCACAGCTCCCGCCGTAAGGCCCTGGATGAAATTGCGCTGGAAGATCAGATAGACCACGATGATCGGAGCCACGATGATCACCGCTCCTGCCGTCAGGGTCGGGATGTCGACGATATAGCGTCCCTGGAAGAACAGCATGCCGATCGGCAGCGTGCGCACTTCGTCGTTGTTGACCAGGATCAGCGGGATCAGGAATTCGTTCCAGGTCCAGATGAACAGGAAGAGCGCGAGCGTCGACATCGCCGGCTTCATCAAGGGCAGGATGACGTGGCGCAGCACCTGCAGCCGCGTGGCGCCGTCGATCACGGCGGCATCGACGAGTTCGGTCGGCAATTGCCGCATGGCACTCGCCATGAACAGGGTGGCGAAGGGGATCGACATGCCGATCTGCGGCAGGATAAGCGCCCAATAGGTGTTGAGCAGACCGAGCCAGCGGAACTCGTGGAACAGCGGAATGATGAAAGCCTCGGTCGGCACCATCATGCCCAGCGTCAGCATCGCAAAGAGCATGCGCTTGAGCGGCAGCGTGAGAAAGGCGAAGGCAAAGCCCGAAAGGATGCCGAGCACGATGGAAATGCCGACCACCGGCACCACCACCAGGATGGAATTGAGGAAATAAGTGTCGAAATGCCCGTCCACCCAGGCCCGGGCGAAATTTTCGAAATGCGGCTGCTGCGGCAGCGCGAAGGCGCCGGCCAGAACGTCCTTCTGGCTCTTGAGCGAGGTCAGCACCAGGAGCGCGAAGGGCGCGACGGTCAGCAGGGCAAACAGCCACAACAGGGCCCGAAGCGGCAGCAAGGCAGACGCGGTACGCGAGGAGGCCGCCATCAGTGCTCCCTCTCCCGTTCCGGCATGAAACGGTGGATCGCCCCGTTCACGATGAAAATCAGGATCGCGCCGATCACCGCAACCGCCGAGGCATAGCCGTAGCGCCCGAGATCGAAGCCGAGCTGATACATGTAGAGATTGGGCACCAGGGTCGCGTTGGCGGGGGCGCCCCGCGTCATGGTGAAAACGAGGTCGAAATTCTTGATCGAGAATATGATGGTCAAGAGCAGCACGATGCGCACTTCCGGCAGCAGCGAGGGCACGCTGATATGGCGGAAGGACTGCAGGGGCGTAGCGCCGTCGACCTTGGCGGCGTCGTAGAGCGAGGGCTCGATGCGCTGCAGGCCGGACATGAAGATGGCCATGCAGAAACCGGCATAATACCAGGTGGCGACGAGGCCGACCGCTGGCAGGGCGAAGGTGAAGCTGCCGAGCCAGGGCAGAGCGAGCGATTTCAGGCCGATCGCCTTCAGGGCCTGGTTCAACGGCCCGAAGGCGGGATTGTAGAGCCAGCGCCAGATGATGCCGAGCACGGCGGTGGGCATCACATAGGGCATGAAATAGAGGGTGCGCAGGACAAGCTGCTCGCGCGAATGGATCGAGGTGACGATGGCCGCCATCGCCAGGCCGAGCAGCAGCGGCAGCGCCACATAGAAGATCAGCAGAACCAGATTGTTCTTGAGCGCGACATAGAACACCGGATCGGAGAACAGCGCGGCATAGTTCTCCAGCCCGACGAAGCGCGGCGCGCTGATGCCGTCCCAGGCCGTGAATCCAAGCACGATGGAACTGAGGATCGGCACCAGCACGAAGGCGCCATAGATCAGAAGCGACGGCAATATGTAGAGAAGGTTGCGATATTTGGAAGCGTCGAGCATAGGCGCGGCTGGCCTTCCTGAGGCGTTGATCAAAGAGGGCGCGGCTTCCTTCTCCCCTGCGGGAGAAGGAGTGTCGCGCTTCTCAGGGGACCGATCCGGGGATCGTCCCTATTTCTTCAGGCTTGCCATATAGCCCTGATAATCCTTGTCGACGGCAGCGACGAAGGCCTCCGGCGTCTCTTCCTTGGCGATCACCCGGGTCAGGCCATCGGTCAGGGTCTTCAGCATGGTGGGGCTGGCCCAATCGGGATAGTGGCCGAGGGCATTGGCGGCATTGACCGTATTCCACACCTTGATGGTCTCGCCGAGCAAGGCGGGGATCTGCACCTTGTCGGGCTTTTCGAGGGCTGCCACCGGCAGGTAGCCCGCCGCCGCCCAGGCTGCCGCGGCATCGTCGGACAGAAGGTAGTTGATATAGTCGGCGGCCAGGTCCTGCGTCGCCTTGTCCTTGGCGAGCGCCGTGATGGTCCAGGCCAGCTCGACCCCGCCGACCACGAGCGGATCCTTCACGCTGGCCGCGGGCGGCAGCGCCATGAAGTGGATGTCGGGATTGGCCTGCATGTCGCCGAGCCGCCAGGTGCCGCTGATCAGAAAAGCACCCTGGCCGCCCACGAAGAGCTGCACGGCATCGTCATCCGCGATGCCCTGGAAACCGTCGTTGAAGGCTCCGCCATTGGCCCAATCCTGAACCTGCTTGGCGGCAGCGACATTGCCGGGCGTGTTCCAGCTGCCGCCCCGGCCATAGACGAGATCGTCGAGGCTCTTGCGGTCGGCGGCGCCGATCATGGCCTGCGACAGGGAGGCAAACATGTGCAGGGCCATGTCACCCTTGGTCGTGCCGAGGGTGAAGGGCGTGACGCCCTTGGCCTTCAGCGTCTCCACATCCTTGGCCAGTTCATCCAGCGTGGCCGGCGGCTTGTCGATGCCGGCTTCCTTCAGCACCTTGGCGTTGTAGTAAAGGCCGACCAGTTCGCCGAGCGCCGAAATGCCATAGGTCGGCCCCGTGCCGAATTCGCCCTTGTCGGACCAGCGGTCGCGCGCGAGCACGCCGTCGGACTGCTTCTTGTCCCAGCCATATTTGCTGATATAGGCGTCGAGGGGCAGCAGCAGCTTCTCCTTGACCAGGGCTCCCATCTGTTGCGCGCCCTGATTGGCCTTGGTGACAGCCGGCCCTCCGCCGGAGGAGAGCGTCAGCTTGAGCGTCAGCCCCAGATCCTCGAAGGTGCGTGCCGTCCGGGCGATCTTCACGCCGGGATGGGCCGCCTCGAACTTGGCATTGATCTCCGAAATCACTTTGGCCTGGGACGGCAGAGCCTGATCGTCCCAGACGGTCAGCGTCTGCGCCCCGGCGCTCTCGGGGGCAGTTCCCCACCACAGGGCGGCGAGTGCCAGGGAAGGCAGGAGCCGACACAATACAAATCTGGTTCTCAAATACGACGTCCCCGTCCGCAACATCGGCAATTCCTCCCTGCGTTGCGTTTGCACCGGATACTCGCCGCCGCGGAGAAGAGCAGAAGCGGCAGCGTCTCTCTCATCGTCGGCGCTACCATCATTGGGAAGCGTGCCCTTGGCAAGCTGCATTTGTAATACCAGTCCGCATTGGGCCTCACCCGCGGAACGACACCGGACCGGAGGGTCGATCTCAGATCGGCCCTCCGGGAAATACTGCACCTTGCGGCACGAACGATGCCGACCGGAGGCCGACACTCCGCATCGCCAGCGCCTGCTTTGGCGAAATGCGACTGCAATGCTATGGCATTTTGAGATTAGACGGCGTCACCACGAATCGCAAAGACGCGTTGAAACAAAGAGATAGAGCAAAAAGCGTTCACGCCTGAACGCTTTTTGCTCTAGGTAAGGCCGGGTGGGAGAATCCGACCCTGGACCATTCCATCCCTCGAAGTCAGCACGGGAGCGCAGCCTTGGCCGAGAATCCTGTCATCCGTCCCGCCACCGAGGCCGACCGCCCTGCCCTCTACGAAATCTGCCTGCGCACGGCCGACAATGGTTCCGACGCCAGCCATCTCTATTCCGAGCCGCGCCTACCCGGCTTCATCTGGGCGGCGCCCTATCAGGCCATCGCCCCCGACTTCGCCTTCGTGCTCGATGCCGGCGGCGGAGCCGTGGGCTATGTCGTCGCCGCCCCCGACACCGCTGCCTTCGCCGCCAGGCTCGAACGCGAATGGTGGCCCGATGTCCGCCGGCTCGTCGCCGGCCTCGCGCCGCGCACGGCCAGTGACGAAAGGGTTCTGGCCTTGATTCGCCAGCCGGAGACGAAGGATCCGGCCATGCTCGCCGGCTATCCGGCGCACCTCCACATCAATCTGCTGCCGCCGTTCCAAAGCAGCGGCTGGGGCCGTCGCCTAGTCGAAACCGAACTCGCGGCCCTGCGTGCCGGGGGCGTGCCGGGCTTGCACCTCGGCGTCAGTGCCGGCAACACCAAGGTGCTCGGCTTCTACGAAAAGCTGGGTTTCCGCGAGATCGCGCGGCCTGCGAGCATCTATATGGGCATGCGGCTGTAGCGGCGTCGGCGCGCACGGGTCCGTCCCGCCGGTCCCTTCGAATGCCGGGCTGACGCAACGTCTTTCCGGCTTCCCATGCGGCTCCTTCCGTTTTACCAACGGGGAGGCGTTTTGCGATTTGGCAGAATCGCCACGAATCGCGAAGACGCATCGAACCAAAGAGTGAGAGCAAACGAGCGTTGCCGTCTAAACGCGCTTTGCTCCTGGACGCCGCTCGGTGACAGTTCAATTCGGGAAGACATCATGCCGGCACCGCATTCCGACGCTTTCGTTCTCTTCGGCGCCACGGGTGATCTCGCCTTCAAGCAGATCTTTCCGGCCCTTTACGCCATGGTCCGCCGCAACGTGCTGACCGTTCCGGTCATCGGCGTCGCCTTCGATCCCTGGGATGTGGAGAAGCTGCGCGCCCGGGCCCGCGAGAGCACGGTGAAAGCCTATGGCGATGCCTTCGACGAGAGCGTATTCGCCCGGTTTTCCGATCTTCTCGGTTATGTCAGCGGCGATTATCGCAGCCCAGAGACCTTCGCCAAGCTGAAGGCGGCCCTGGGCCAGGCGAACCGCCCCCTGCATTATCTGGCCATCCCGCCGAGCCTGTTCGAAACGGTGGCTCAGGGCCTGCAGCAATCGGGCTGCGCCGCCAATGCCAGGCTGATGGTGGAAAAGCCTTTCGGGCATGACGAGGCCTCCGCCAAGGAGCTCAACGCCGTGCTGCATCGCTTCTTCGACGAGAGCGCCATCTTCCGCATCGATCATTATGTCGGTAAGGAAGCCATCCAGAACCTGCTCTATTTCCGCTTCGCCAATGCCTTCCTCGAACCGATCTGGAATCGCAATTTCATCGAGAGCATTCAGATCACCATGGCCGAGAATTTCGGCGTGCAGGGCCGCGGCAAGTTCTATGACGAGGTCGGCACGATCAGGGACGTGATCCAGAACCATCTCGTCAACGTCCTGATCCTGCTCGCCATGGAGCCGCCGGCCGGCCGGCTCGAGGACGATCTGATCGAGGAAAAGGTCAAGATCTTCAAGGCGATCCGCACGCTGACACCGCAGGACGTGGTACGCGGCCAGTTCGTCGGCTATCATGACGAGCCCGGCGTGGCGCCGAACTCCACCGTGGAGACCTTCGCCGCCGTCAGGATGTTCGTCGATTCCTGGCGCTGGGCGGACGTGCCGTTCTATATCCGCGCCGGCAAGAACCTGCCCGTGCGCTGCACCGAAGTGGTGGTCCGGTTCCGCAAGCCGCCGCACGACGTGTTCGCCGAACGGCTGCAGGGACCTGCCAACGAACTAAGGTTCCGCATCAATCCGCAGATCACCATCGGCCTCGGCTCACGCATCAAGGCGCCCGGCGAGAACCTGGTCGGCGAGCCGGTCGAGCTCGTGGCCGTCGACGACGGCACCGGCGACCTCGCCCCCTATGAGCGCCTGATCGGCGACGCCATGGAAGGCGACAACGCCCTGTTCACCCGGCAGGACGCCGCCGAAATCGCCTGGCGTATCTTCGATCCCGTCATCGGCAATGTCGTGCCCGTCACTCCCTATCAGCCCGGCAGCTGGGGACCACCGACCATGGCCGGCTTCGAGCCGCCTTTCGGCTGGGTCGACCCGACGGTGTGAGGGGCCGCCTATGAAGGGCGACACTGAGCTTTGTCATGCCCGGGCTTGACCCGGGCATCCATTGCAGTGCCCGGCGCGATGGCGAGAAAAGACCGGGATTGCCGGGTCAAGCCCGGCAATGACAACGGTCGCGCGAGTTCAAGCCCGCTTGCGCCGGCCGAAGCCTCAGTTGCACTTCACGGCGTAGTCCGTCACCGAGGGGTAGTCGTTGTCGCCGGCCGTGGTGACCGAGAGGGTGCCCGCCTCGCTGCGATAATTGTAGCTGCAATAACCAAGGCCGGTGCCCGAGCAGGCCTCCGCCTCGACCACGCCGAGCTTGACCAGATCGGCGACACGGCTGTCCGCACGATCCTGTTCGCTCGACGGCACGGGCACCCAGCCATTCGCCCGCAGCGCGGCGCGCGCCTTGTCGATCGACATGTTGTTGATGTTCGGCACTTTGGCGCGGCCACCGCAGACGCTGTCATTGGCCGCTACCGGGTTGAACTCGAACTTGTAGTCGTCGATCGAGCGGATGTCGCCGAGCGGCGTGGCGAGATAATCGCCGTCGAGAACCCGGACACCACCTCCTTCGAGTGCCTCGAGGCGGCCCAGCGTCGCCTTGGCCCCCTTTTCGGCATAGAGCAAAGCAACGAGCTTGCTGCCGTCGAAAACACCGACATTGCCGTCATTGACAAGACAGGTACCGCTGGTGCCCGGCTCGAACCCGCCGGCGAAGCTCACGGCGCGCAGGGCGGTCCCCAGCTTGGCCTCGCCTGTCACGGCCCAGCCGCGATCAGCCACGAGGCGGCCGGCCTCGGAGGTCGGCTTGACGGTCAGATGGCTGCACTCGTCCGCTCCTTCCACCGGCCCGGGGGCACGCGGCAAGGTCGTCAGAAGGCGGAACACCACGCCCTTGACCTCGCTGCTGGTGGAGGGCGGCTCGTCCCCCATTCCCATCGCCGCGGCCAGAGCCGGAGCCGCCGAGGCACCCAGCATCAAGACACCTGCCAAAGATGCAGCAAGGAAAGTACGCCCTCTCCCGGTGATCGCTACAGCCCGCCGTCCATCCGTCATCATGGTCTCCACTGCAGCCGATTCACGGGATCGGCGCAGGCGCCAAGATATCGGCACGCGGCGACAAGACAATCGCTGCGATGCGCAGTTTCAAGCTCTGCTGGGGATAGAGGTTTCGCAGGGAACACGGCGGTCTTCGGTCAAGGCAAGACAAGGCGCGACCGGCCTTCTCCCCTGCGGGGAGAAGGTGCGGTGCGCCTCTACCGGCACCTCCTATCGATCACCCGATGGTCATCAGGCTGGCATTGCCGCCGGCGGCCGTGGTGTTGATGGAGGTGGAAACTTCTTCCAGGAGCCAGTTGAGGCAGTAGGCGTCCGCCTTCGCCGCCAGCTCCTGAGAGGAGGCTGCCTGGACCAGAACGAGCGGGCCCGGCAGGGCGGCGATGGCCTTGCTCGCCTCCTGGATCTGCTCCGGACTTCCCTCGACCAGGGCTCCGGCGAACGGCCCGGACGTCGTCCAGTCCTTGCTCCAGCTCACCCGCGCCGCCACGCTGGCCGGGAGATTCTTGAGCACGGACTGCAGCCCGCAGGCCATGTCGATCACCACGCTGTTGCCGGTGGCGAGCGCAGCGGTGAGCTGCCGATGCAGGCCGATCTCGGTCTGCGGCACCAAGAGGATGCTGCCGCGCGGATGCAGGGCGTAAAGGTTGCGCTCACCGACGGGCCCGGTCAGCTCGATCTCCAGGCCCAGGGCCGAGTCGCCACCGATCTCCCGCGCATCCTGGGCCAGATTGTTCATGCCCCGCTGCCCCAGCCATTTGGCGAAGTCGGTCAGGGCGGGATCGGTATGGACCGTGCTGTGCCGCGGGGGAATCGGCGGGATATCGACCAGGCGCCCGAGATAGAGAGGGCCGCCCGCCTTGGGGCCGGTGCCCGACAGGCCGCGTCCGCCGAAGGGCTGCACCCCGACGACGGCTCCGATCGTGTTGCGGTTGATATAGACATTGCCGACCCTCACCAGGCTGGTGACATGGGCGATGGTCTCGTCGAGGCGGGTGTGCAGGCCGAAGGTCAGGCCATAGCCGGTGGCATTGATTTGATCGATGAGGCGTTCGAGATCGTCCCGCTTGTAGCGCACCACATGCAGCACCGGCCCGAAAACCTCGCGCTCGAGATCGGCCAGTTCGTTGATCTCGATGATGGTCGGCGCCACGAAGGTACCGCGCAGGGTTTCCTGGCCGAGTGCCAGCTGCTCGACCTTGCGGCCGCGGGCGCGCATCGCCTCGACATGGGCCTCGATGGTCGCCTTGGCCTCGGCGGTGATGACCGGACCGATATCGATCTTCAAACTGTCGGTCGAACCGATGCGCAGCTCCTTCAGCGCGCCCTTGAGCATGGTAAGGGTGCGGTCGGCGACATCCTCCTGCAGGCAGAGCACGCGCAGGGCCGAGCAGCGCTGTCCGGCGCTGTCGAAGGCGGAGGCGATCACGTCCGCCACCACCTGTTCGGCCAAGGCCGAGGAATCGACAATCATAGCATTCTGGCCGCCGGTCTCGGCGATCAGCGGGATCGGCTTGCCATGGGAACCAAGGCGCGTGGCAAGCTGGGTCTGGATCAGGCGTGCCACCTCGGTCGAGCCGGTGAACATCACACCCGCGGTCTCAGGCGCGGCGACCAGCGCCGCGCCGACCCGGCCGTCTCCCGGCAGGAGCTGCAGGGCATCGGCGGGCACGCCGGCCTCATGCAGAATGCGCACGGCCTGGGCCGCGATCAGCGGCGTTTCTTCCGCCGGCTTGGCCAGCACGGCATTGCCCGCCACCAAAGCGGCGGCAACCTGGCCGGAGAAGATCGCCAGCGGGAAGTTCCACGGGCTGATGCAGACGACCGGCCCCAGCGGCCTGTGGGCGACGCCGAGCGTGCGGCGGGCCTGGTCGGCATAATAGCGCAGGAAATCGATGGCCTCGCGCACCTCGGCAATGGCGTTCGGCATGGACTTGCCCGCCTCGCGCATGATCAGGCCGAGCAGCACCGGCATCTCGCTCTGCATGATGTCGGCGGCCCGCCCCAGTGAGGTCGCCCGTTCGGCGGGCGACCAGCGGGACCAACCCTGCATCGCCTTCTGCGCATTCGCCATCGCCATGGTGACATCGGCCTCGGTAGCCTCGGTCACCCGCCCGACGACATCGTCGTGGTTTCCCGGATTGAGCACGGGTCGGCTCTCCCCGCCGCTCTTGGCGCCGGCGAGCTGCGGCACGGAGGTCCAGGCCCGGCCGGCGCTCTCCTTGAGGATCATACCGATCTCGGCCAGCGTCGTTTCGTTGGAGAGATCGAGCCCGGCGGAATTGGCGCGCTCGTCATAGAGGTCTGCCGGCAGGGAAATCTGGTCGTGCCGCGCACCGACCACCGCCATCGACCGCACCATTTCGACGGGATCGGCGATCAGTTCGTCGACCGAGACATTGCTGTCGCCGATGCGGTTGACGAAGGAGGAGTTCGCGCCGTTTTCCAAGAGACGACGCACCAGATAGGCAAGCAGCGTCTCATGTGTGCCGACGGGCGCATAGATGCGGGCCGGCCGGCGCAACTTGTGCGCCCCGACCACCTCGTCATAGAGCGGCTCGCCCATGCCGTGCAGGCACTGGAACTCATATTGGCCGGTTTTGAAATCGGGGCCCGCCAGATGATAGATGGTGGCGAGCGACTGGGCATTGTGCGTGGCGAATTGCGGGAAGACGGCGTCGGTGGCCGCGAGCAGCTTGCGCGCGCAGGCGATGTAGGAGACGTCCGTGTGCACTTTGCGGGTGAAGACGGGAAAGTCGGCGAGGCCGTCGACCTGCGCCCGCTTGATCTCGGCATCCCAATAGGCGCCCTTGACCAGGCGCACCATCACGCGGTGCCCGGTGCGGCGCGCCAGATCAATGATGAAGTCGAGCACGAAGGGGCAGCGCTTGCCATAGGCCTGCACCACGAAGCCGATGCCGTCCCAGCCCTTGAGGTCGGGGTCCTCGCACAGGCTCTCCAGGAGATCGAGCGAGAGCTCCAGTCTGTCGGCCTCCTCGGCATCGATGTTGAGGCCGATGTCGTACTGCTTGGCGATCCCGGCCAGCGCCTTCACTCTGGGCAGCAATTCCGCCATCACGCGCTCGGCCTGGGCGCGGACATAGCGCGGATGCAGTGCCGAGAGCTTGATGGAAATGCCAGGCCCTTCATAGATGCCGCGGCCGGCCGAGGCACGGCCGATGGCATGGATGGCGGTCTCGTAGTCCTTGTAATAACGCTCGGCATCGGCGGCCGTCGTGGCTGCCTCGCCCAGCATGTCGTAGGAATAGCGAAAACCCCTCTCCTCCAGCGGGCGGGCGCGCTTGAGGGCTTCGGCGATGGTCTCGCCGGTGACGAACTGCTCTCCCATCATGCGCATCGCCATGTCGACGCCGCGGCGGATCACCGGCTCGCCGCAGCGGGCGATCAACCGCGTCAGCGCCGCCGACAGGCCGCGGTCGTTCACCGTATTCGACAATTTGCCGGTGACGACCAGGCCCCAGGTCGCGGCGTTGACGAAGAGCGAACGGCCGCCACCGACATGGGAGCGCCAGTCGCCATCGGCGATCTTGTCGCGGATCAGCGCGTCTCGCGTAGCCATGTCGGGGATGCGCAGCAGGGCCTCGGCCAGGCACATCAGCGCCACACCTTCCTGGCTGGAGAGCGAATACTCATGCACCAGCGCCTCGACCCCACCGCCCCGGCGCTTGGCGCGCAGGGCCTCGATCAGCTTGCGCGCTGTGGCGCTGATCGCTTCCCTGACACCCGCCGGCATGTCGGCCTGTTCCAGCAGTGCCGCCACGCACTCTTCCTCGGAGCGCCGATAGGCCGCCGTGATCGCCTGACGCAGCGGTGTCTGCGGCCGGATCGGCGGCGCAAAATCGGCAAAGGGCGTGGCGGCTGTCGGGGGATTCTGCAAGGAAGCTTGGCTGAATGCGGCAGATGTCGTCATGGCGATCTCGCTCTTGAAAACGTCAGGTGCCATTGGCCCGGATTGGCGATGATACCTCGCGTCGCAGCGATCACATAGCACGCCCGGCATTTGCGTTTTTGCCAAGATCATGCGCATTTATAGGCGATATCACTTTTGTTTGAGCCTCACTCAGGATTTTTGAATGGCAAAAGCGACTGAGACAGGAAATCTGGATAGCTATGATCGCAAGATCATCGACGCGCTGGTCGAAAACGGCCGCATCTCCATCACCGAACTGTCTGAAAAGATTGGGCTTTCCAAGACACCGTGCCATCAGCGCCTGAAGCGCCTGATCGACGAGGGCTATATCCGCGGCTTCCGCGCCATCCTCGATTCCGGCAAGATGGGGCTCGACCATATCGCCTATACCGAGGTGAAGCTTTCGGACACGCGCGAAGCCGCGCTCAAGGCCTTCAACGCAGCGGTGTTCAAGATCCCGGAAGTCGAGGAATGCCACATGATCGCAAGCTCCTACGACTATCTCCTCAAGGTGCGCACCGCCAATATCCGCCGCTATCGCCAGGTGCTGGGCGAGCGCATCTCAAGCCTGCCCCATGTCGCCAACACGTCCACCTTCGTGGTGATGGAATCGGTCAAGGACACCGACCTGGTGCCGTAGGTAGTGGTGAGGCGGGTCTTCGGATCCGCCTGGAAACACCATTCTAGCCGGAGAGCTTCTGCCGGATCTCAAGACCCACCCTCCCCCGCTCACGCCCCTTCACATGGGCCAGCGCCTTCACGATCCGGGCGCGGTGTCCGGGCCCTCCAGGGCCAGCGCCGCGCCCGTGACGATGGCCGCGATCTGCTCGGAGAGGCCCGGATCGGAAACGGCGCGCGCCAGCGTGACGCCGCCGCTGAGCATGGCCAGCAGCAAGATTGCCCGTTCCTCCGCGCCCGCCGGATTTTTGGCACCTGACGGGCGTTTGGACAGGCCACCGGCAACCTCTTCAATCAGTCGGCGCAGCTCGACCGTGTAGGCACCGCGCGTCTCCTCATCCGCGCGCATGACGTCTGGCGAGAGGCTCGGCAGGGCACAACTCTCGCCCAGGCCGCAGGTGCGCTTGTAGCCGAGATAATAGCTGACGAAGCTCTTCAGCCAAGCTTTCGGCTGTTGCGCCTTCAAAGCGGCGATGCCTTCCCGCAGTTCTTCCAGTCCCGTGAGCACGGCCGTACGAAACGCCTCGCTTTTGGATTTGAAATGTCCGTAGAAGGCGCCGTTGGTGACGCCGGCCGCCTTGGTCAGCGCGTCGATGCCTGCGCCGCCATAGCCTTCCTTACGAAAAATCTGTCCTGCCGCCGCGATCACCCGCTGCCGGGTTTCCCGCTTGTGCTCGGCGTTGTACCGCATGATGTCACCTATTGAGAGCAATCACTCTTTATCCTTGCATAGAGAGCGATCGGTATGTATTCATAGAGAGCAATCGATATATATATATGATGTCAGCCACTGTTCGAACAGGGAGCTACCGATGCCGATCACACTCACCATATCAGACGGCCTGCTGTCGCCGCAGGCCCAGGCAGAGGCCTTTGCCGGGCTGACGAGTGCCCTTCTCGAAGTCTCCGGCTTCACCGGCAACAGCTTCATGACGGCCAATATCGTAGGCACGATCAACGTGCTTGCGAGGGAACACGTGCTCGCAGCGGGACAATCCGCGCCGGCCGCCTTCATCGAACTCAAGCTGCCCGAGATCGCCCTGACTGCCCCCGAGGCGAAAAGAGCCTTCATCGAAAAGGCGACGGACATCCTGGAACATGCAGGCGAGGGCCGGCTGAAGCGCGAACACATCTGGATCAACATCGTCTACGCGCCCGAATGGGCGTGGGGCATCGCCGGCCGCAGTTTCAGCAATAACGACCTGATCGATGCCATTCAGGCTGCTCCTCCTGCGGGGCAGCGGCCGACGGCTCCCTCGCCGGGCAACCAGCCAAACCGCTGATCTCGTAGCTTCGACACTTCGGCGGGATGAACCATGCAGCTTGCCAATTACCTGTTCTTCACCAGCCATTGCGAAGAAGCACTGGCCTTCCACGCCCAATGCGGATTGGGTCGGGCCTCGATTCTGCTGCGCCATGGCGAGCGCGGCATTCCCCTGGCGAACGAGGCGATGCGGGGAAAGGTGATGCACGCCCGCTTCGAGGGCCCCGGCATCCTGTTCTTTGCCTCGGACAATCACGACGCGGAACCGATGCGCGGCTCCGCCCATATGCTGGTCACGCGGGACCGCGGCACGACCGCTAGGCTCTTTGCCAGCCTGGCCGATGGCGGCACCGTGACGACACCGCTCGCGGTTCAGCCCTGGGGAAGCTTTTACGGCAAGCTGACCGACCGCTTCGGCGTGCAATGGATGCTCGACTGCGCGGACGGCGATCACCATGATCCCTCGTCCGCCCCTTCGGGGCATACAGTCCACTCCTAGTGGGGGCGAAATAGACGACTGAGGATCCGTGATCGGAAAGCCTCGGCCTGAAGCACTACGCGACCTCCTGCCTTTCCCGCCGCTCCAGCCGCTCCTTGCGGAACTCGCTCGGCGTCGCCTCGAAGCGCTGGCGGAAGCGGCGGCTGAAATGGGCCGAATCCGAGAAGCCGCACTCGATGGCGATCTTGGCGAAGGACTTGTTGGAGGTCTCGACCATATGGCGGGCGAGCGACAGCCGCATCTCCATGAAGGCGGCGCGCGGCGAGGTATCGAGCGCGTTCTCGAAATGGCGTTCGAGCCGGCGCTTGGTGATCCCGAGGTGCCGGGCGATCTGTCCGACGGACAGCGGCGCATCCAGGCTTTGCTGTACCAGCAGCAGCGCCTTCCTGACCAAGGGGTCGGAGGTGTTGAAATCGAGCGTCGGGCTCGGCTGCGGCGCCTCGCCGACCTCCGCTCCATTGATCATCATGATGTGCAGGCTCTTGGTCGCGGCCGCCTTGCCGAGATGCCGCTCGACCAGAAAGGCCGCCAGGTGGGCCGCGCTGGCGCCGCCCGGACAGGTGAGGCGGTCGCGATCGACGATGAAGATCTGGTCGGAGACCGGCTGGAGACCGTCGAACTGCTCCAGGAAATCGGTGTGGCGGAACCAGCTCACGCAGCAGCGATAGCCCTCCATCAACCCCGCATGGTGCAGGATGAAGGCACCGGTGCACACCCCCACGAGTGGCACCTTCGCCGCGGCGGCCTGCTGGAGATAGCGCGAATAGGCCGGGCTGAGCTTGGGAACCTCGTCGATCAAGCCGCCCACCACCACGATATAGTCGAACTTGCCGGGATCCCCCAGCCTCTCACTGGGCGCCACCACCACGCCGCTGCTGGAGGCGATCGGGCTCATGGTGTCGGACAACACGCTCCATTCGAAGCGGATCGGCCGGCTGCGATCGCCTTCATCAGCCGCCAGGCGCAGCACGTCGACGAAATTGGCAAAGGCGTTCAGGGTGAAATGCCGCGCCAGGATGAAGCCGACGGACAGCCGTGGCACCGGCCGAACGGACCGGGCCGGCTTCCTTGTTCCCGCTTCGCTCACGCCTGTGGCTCCCCTCGCCGGACGTCGCACATGTAACATCCGACCGACGCATTCATTCTATTCTTACCGACGAGGGCTAGCAAGATGCCGGGATCGGGCCGTTTTTCTGCGGATCGGGCAATTCTGTTGCGCCCGTCATACAAGTCATGGCGACGACGGCCTTCATGCTCTAAGAAGAGGATGGGGATATCCGATTTGGGATGGAGGGGACAGTCCATCGACAGCAGGTATTTCCATGAATATGGTAGAAGCATACCGAAGATTCTTGCGCTATAGACCGCGTTCCGCGCGTCTTTTTCCGATCGTATTCCTCGGCCTGGCCACCACGCCGGCCCTGGGACAGTATCAGCCTCGGGAAACCTTTGCCCCGCGTCCTCTGACGCAGGCCGTCAACGCCTATCGCTCGGCCAATGGCCTGCCCGGCCCGCAATATTGGCAGAACAAGGCCGATTATCAGATTCATGCGACGCTCCAGCCCGACCAGCCCGCCATCAGCGGCGACGAGGTCATCACCTATACCAACAACAGCCCCGACCGGTTGAGCGAGCTCTGGCTGCAGCTGGACCAGAACATCTACAAGGCCGACAGCCGCAGCAGCTACGCCAACGGCAAGCCACGCGAGGGCACCACGGACGGCTTCGTGCTGGACAGCGTCGAGATCGGCGGCGGCAAGGCTGCGCCGGTTTCCTTTACCGTCAGCGACACCCGCATGCGCATCGCCCTGCCCAGGCCGCTGGCCGCCAAGGGCGGGCAGATCAAGCTCCATATCCGCTATCACTTCGCCATTCCGGGCGAATGGGGCGGGCGCATGGGCTGGGGCAAGGCCAAGGCCGGCCCAGTCTACGAGATCGCCCAATGGTATCCCCGCATGGCCGTCTATGACGATATCCGCGGCTGGGACACGCTGCCTTATCTCGCCCAGGAATTTTATCTCGACTATGGCGATTTCGATTATTGGGTGACGGCACCGAGCGCCATGCTGGTCGCGGGCTCGGGCGAGCTCGTAAACCCGCAGGAAGTGCTGACATCGGAGCAGCAAGGCCGGCTCAAGAAGGCCCGCGCCAGCGACAAGACCGTGACCATCCGCAGCGTCCCGGAGATCGACGATCCCAGGTCACGCCCCAAGAAAGACGGCACGCTGACCTGGCATTACCGCATGAAGGACAGCCGCGACGTGGTTTTCGCGGCCTCCGCCGCCTTTGCCTGGGATGCGGCGCGCATCAACCTGCCGGCCGGCAAGTCGGCGCTCGCCATGTCCTTCTACCCGGCCGAGAGCCAGGGCAGCGAGCGCTGGGGCCGCTCGACCGAATATCTCAAGGACGCCGTCGAGCGCTTTTCGGCCCGCTGGTATCCCTATCCCTGGCCGGTCGCGGTCAACATCGCCGGCCCCGACGATCTTGCCGGCATGGAATATCCCGGTCTGCTCTTCGACGGCATCGGCGACAAGACCAAGGACCTGTTCTGGATCACCGCCCATGAGATCGGCCATACTTGGTTTCCGATGGTCGTCGGCTTCGACGAGCGCCGCGACGCCTGGATGGACGAGGGCTTCAACACCTTCATCGACGTCTATGAATCGGACGATTTCAACCACGGCGAATATGCGCCGAAACGCGATGTCGAATATGCGCCGGGCGGGGGCAATCCGGTCGACGAAATCATCGAGGTCTTGAAGGACCGCGAGGCGCCCCCGATCCTCTCGCGCGCCGACACGGTGATCGAGAAATACCGCCATCCGGTGACCTATTTCAAATCGGCGCTCGGCCTCGTCCTGCTGCGTGAACAGATCCTGGGGCCGGAACGCTTCGATGCGGCCTTCCGCCAGTTCACCGCCGCCTGGGCCTTCAAGCATCCCAAGCCGGATGATTTCTTCCGGGCGATGGAAAGCAGCGCCGGCGAGGACCTGTCCTGGTGGTGGCGCGGCTGGTATGACCACAACTGGACGCTCGACCTCGCCATCGACAAGATCGGCCCCGTGACCGACGACAAGGAGAAGGACAACAAGGCCAAGGCGCCGAAGGGCACGGCGATCACCATCGGCAGCCACGACAAGCTGGTCATGCCGGTGACGTTGCGGGTCGACTTCGCCGACGGCGGCCATCGCGACTATCGCCTGCCCGCCGAAAGCTGGATCAGGCAGCCAGCGACCACCGTCATCGTCGAGCCGGGCAAGACGGTGGTGCAGGCCACCCTCGATCCCGACCACAAGATCCCCGACCGGAACCGCGACAACGATAAGCTGCGCCCCGGCGCCAAATAGCGCACCGGCCTGCCGTGCCCGTGAAAGGGCACGGCGATTTGATCTGGCGAGAGGCCATAGAACCTGCTCGTTTCAAGCAATCGTGGACGTTGCCTTTCGGCGCCGATATCGTCCCGACTTCACTCCGCCAGTTGGAAGGCCTCGAACCGCCCCAGCGCTTCCTCGATCGCCGGCTTGTGGGAAGCGGCATCGCCCTCGCCGACCCAGTTCCATTGCTGGATCAGCATTTTGCCGGCGGCACGGTCCGTCTTGAGATCGATGGCCGCCACGATTTCCTCGCCCACCAGCACCGGCAGGGCGAAATAGCCGAAAACCCGTTTTTCCTTCGGTACATAGGCTTCGAAGCGGTGATCATAGTCGAAGAAGAGCTTCAGCCGCTTGCGCTGGATCACCAGGGGGTCGAAGGGCGAGAGGATATGCACGAGCTCGGCCGGCGGCGCCTCGGCGGCACTGTCGAGCGTGGCGGGGCTGGCCCAATGCTCGGTCTTGCCCGCGCCTTCGACCTCGACGGCGACGAGCTCCTTGCGCCGCACCCGGCTTTCGAGGCGCTCGCGCACCGCGCCCTTGCGGCCGGCATCGAGATGGCAGATCGAATCGAGGCTGACGAGGCCCTGCGCACGCAGCGTCCGGTCGATGATGTAGTCGAGCCGCTGGCGCTCGGTCGCCGGCTTGGGCTTGAGGTCCCGCTGCTCGGCCCAGCCGAAATGGCGCTCCATCAGCTCATAGGTCTTCACCATGCCCACCCGGGCGCTGATGGTCAAAACGCCGGTATAGAAGGCGAGCTGCAGCGCCTTCTTGGAAGGCTTGCGGCTGGCCCAGGGATGGGTCTTCTCCACCAGCACGTCGTCGTCGATGTCGCGGATGGTGAGAGGCCCGCTTTTGCGGATCAGGGTCAGGACCTTGCGCAGATCCGATTTTGCCACGCTCTCGAACCAGCCATTGGGCTTGTCGAGATAGGCCTTCATATCGGGCAGGAAGTAGCGCAGGTCCTGCGTGGGAATATAGGACAGCGCATGCGTCCAGTATTCGAATACGGATTTGTCGGCGCTCTGCGCTTGGACGAGATGGTCGCGGCGGTAATCGGGGATGCGCGTCCACAAGATGTGGTGATGGCTGCGCTCGATCACATTGATGGTGTCGATCTGCACATAGCCAAGATGCGCTGTCGCCGCAGGGGTGGCCTGGGGGCCATCGCCAAAAGGGGCGAGACTGTCGAGGCGCTGAGCCCGGAGCCAGATGCGCCGGGCCTGCGTCTTGTCGATGAAAGGCGGTTTACGGGGCATGGAAGCTTCATTTCAAAGCGGAGCGGCTGGGGCCGCGAACGTCCCCGTCCGCTCTTCCCAGCCTTCATGCCCAGCAAGATAAGTTTTCCCGGCCGAGTCGCCAGCCCCGGCCCGCCATTTTGTTCACGGAACGTTTCGTCCGGCAGACTCAGGGCACGTAGAGGATCTTGACCTCCCCCGGCCCTGCGGGTCTCGCGATGATGGCGGGCACCTCCGCCAGCTTGACCTCGCGCGAGATCAGTGCGTCGAGATCGAGCGCGCCGCTGGCCACCAGCTCGGCCGCCCGTCGATGCGTGAACGGATTGATGAAGGAGCCGAACACCTTCAACTCGCGGAACAGGATATCGAAGGGCTCGACCGCCACCTTCTCCCCCTGCGCCATGACGCCGAGGATCACCACCGTGCCGCCGGGCCGGGCGAGCTGGAAGGACTGCTCCACCGTCTCAGCCACGCCGGCGCACTCGATCACCACATCGGCGCCGCCGGGCAGCAGGCCGTCGGGACCAGTGACATTGGCGATGAAGTCGCCCTGGGTGGGATCGATGCTGGCGGTCGCCCCCACACGCTCCGCCAGTTCGCGTTTCACGGCCTGGCGGGTGGAAAGCACCACGCGCGCCGCGCCGGCGAGCCTGGCCAGTTGCACCGTGATCAGCCCGATCACACCGCCGCCGAGCACGATCACCGACGAACCAGCCTGGATGTCGGCGATGTCGATGCCGTGCAGGCAGCAGGCGATCGGCTCGCAGAAGGCACCATGGCTGGCCTTCAGGGACAGCGGCAGCTCATGGGCCTGCTGCTGCGGCACGATCACATATTCGGCCAGGCCCCCGTCGCGGTGGATGCCGATGGCGGTGAGATTGCGGCACAGATTGATCCGCCCGTTCTGGCAGTGCACGCAGCGCCCGCACACGATGTTGGGATCGCCCGTCACCCGCATGCCAGGACGAAAGCCCTGCACGTCTGGGCCGAGCTCCTCGACGATGCCGCAGAATTCGTGGCCCAGGGTCACCGGCGGCTTGGAGGGAAACTCGCCCTTGAGAAGATGGCGGTCCGTGCCGCAAATGCCGGAGGCCTCGACCCGCACCAGGAGATCGCCCGGACCGGGCTTGGGCCTGTCCACGTCCTTCAGAAAAAGCTCACCCACTGCATCGAGCCGCACCGCCTTCATCGTTTCCTCCTGCAACTTTATAATCTGCGGCCATGCTCCTAGCCCCGGCGCGGCTTGGCAAGAATGGAAGGGCAGATGAGACGAAATTAATCCGACAATATGCCAATGTGGACCAGCCTGCATTTTTTCGGCGGCCCCTTGCCAAATGAGGCATGGTGCCGTCCCACTTGGACCCGATATTTCGAGAAGCGGGTCTTTCATGTCCGACATTCTGTTGAACGCCGTTGCGGGGGCCCTGGCAGGTGCTGCTACGACATTTGCCATTCTGCGGCTGCGAACGAAAGCCTCAACCGACACCCAGCAAACCCTTGCCGTTCGCGAAGCCCCTCCTCCGCAATCTCAGCAATTGCCGGAACAGGAAGCGCCCGCGTCCTCCGAGAGCATTCCTGCCGCCATGGCGCGAATCAATCAGAGTTTGGGGCCTCTTGCCGAAGAGGTGAGTCATCCGCGCGAGCTGGTCGATCTGCCTAGCTTTCAGGATGCGCTGGCACAGCTGCAGCGCCCCGACGCAACATTGGAGAGCGTGCAGAATTACGCCCTGGGCGAGAACTGGCCATTCGCCTGTGCCGCCTTCCTGGCGCTCTGTGAGCGGCCGGATCGGCACGTTCTTTCCGAGGCAGTGCTCCGGCACCTGCCCCATACCCGCCCCTATGTGCTGCCCTACGCGCTGCGTTTTCTCACATCTCTGGAACCGCGACCGGCAACCGGCCTTTCCCTGCTCGCCGCGCCTTATTGGTGGCAGCAGAATCCCGTCCTGCCCGGTTTCTTCGAGACCTATTTCGACCGCAGCGCCGAATTGGGCGATACGCCGAGTTTCGGCGCCGGGCTTTCCCTGGACGCCGAGATCGACGCTGCGCCGATCGAGGCCTTCCTGGAAAAGGTCCATCATCCCTTCGCCGCACAATTGCTCGCCGCGCTGAAAAACTGGCAGGCAACGCGCATAGATCGCAAATTCCTCAAGAGCGTCGGTACGCTTTGGGATGACGAGGAGGAAGATAGCCTGCTCGTCTCCCCCGCGGCCTGGCGAAACAGTCTTTCGGCCGCCGAAGCGGCGGTCCGGTCAGCCAAGCCGCGCTCCGTGCTGGTAAGCGGCAAGCCGCGCATCGGGAAGAGCTCGTTCCTGCGTTTGCTCGGCATCCGGCTGCGCGGTGAAGGCTGGACCGTCTTCGCCGCCACCGGCAACGAGCTGATGGCCGATCAGATGTATATCGGCCAACTCGAGGGGCGTGTTCGTCTGCTCGTCAATGCCCTGCATTCCCGCCGAAAGATCATCTGGTTCGCGGGCGACCTCTGGCAATTGGCCGGCAGTGGCATCCATCAGGGCCAGACCGCCAGCATTCTCGATCAGATCATGCCGGCCGTGGTTTCCGGCGATCTCATTTTGATGGGCGAATGCAGCCAGGCGGCAGCGACGCGCCTGTTCCAATCCCGTCCATCCCTGCGCTCGGTGATCGAGGCCGTGCCATTGGATGCCATGAACGAAAATGAGACCAGGGAACTGGCTGTCGAATTTGGCCATCGGATCACCGCAGCAACCGACATTGCGGTCGCTCCACTGGCGGTGTCCGCTGCCATGGAACTTGCCCAACATTATCTGGGAAGCGGCCAATTGCCGGGCGCTGTGCTGGAACTGATCAAGCGCGCCACAGTCCACCGCCAGCATGCGGGCGAGCCTGAAGTAACCGCCCAAAGCGTCGTCACGACACTCTCGCAGATCTCCGGCCTGCCGCAAGTCATCCTCGACACCACGCAGAAAGTGGACCTGGCGGATGTCACGCGATTTTTCGCCGGTCGCGTCATCGGCCAGGACGAAGCCGTGAAAGCCGTCATCGACCGCATCGCCATGCTCAAGGCCGGATTGACGGATCCCGGCCGCCCGATCGGCGTCTTTCTTTTCGCCGGCCCGACCGGAACCGGCAAGACCGAACTGGCCAAAACGCTGGCATCCTATCTGTTCGGTTCCCCCGACCGCATGACCCGGCTGGACATGAGCGAGTTCCAGACAGCCGAATCCACCAGCAAGATTCTCGGTCAACGAGGTGAAACGGGTTCCGACGCCTTGATCGACCGCGTTCGCAAGCAGCCCTTCTCGGTCATTCTGCTCGACGAGTTCGAAAAGGCCCATCCCAATTGCTGGGATTTGTTTCTGCAGATCTTTGACGACGGCCGCCTCAGCGACGCCGACGGAAGGGAGGCCGACTTCCGCCATTGCTTCATCATCCTCACCTCAAATCTGGGGGCCACCGCTCATCGCGGCAGCGGTATCGGTTTCAGGGCACAGTCGGGCGTTTACGGAGAGGATCAGGTTCTCACCACCGTCGGCCAGACCTTCCGGCCCGAATTCGTCAATCGCCTGGACAAGATCATCGTATTCCGGCCGCTTTCGCGCGACCTGATGCGCAGCATCCTGCACAAGGAACTCGCCCTGGTGCAGGAACGGCGAGGCCTGAAGGAACGCAACTGGGCAGTGGAGTGGGAAGCCAGCGCAATCGAGTTTCTGCTCGATCACGGCTTCACGCCGACGATGGGCGCAAGACCGCTCAAACGCGCCATAGACCAGCACCTGCTCGCCCCGCTGGCAGCCACGCTGGTCGAACATCGTTTTCCCGAAGGCGACCAGTTTCTGTTCGTACGCTCCAGCGGCACGGCAATCGAAGTCGAGTTCGTCGATCCCGATGCCGATCCGGCGCAAGCGGGCGTTCCGGAAGCACCGGCCAGCGCTGCGCTTTCCCTACCCGCCATTCTGCTCTATCCGAGCGGCTCGCCCGCGGAGAGCGGCTATCTCGACGCGGCCTGGCAGCAAATCCAGGGCACTCTGAGGGACAGCGCCTGGACCATGCTCGAAGAGGAGTTGCGTGCGGTGATGGCAGATCCTCAGATTTGGTCACGCGCCGACCGCTTCGAGATCTTCACCCGCCTCGAACTCATGGATCGGGTGAAGGAGGCGGCTCGAACCGCCGAGCGCCTCAGCCAGCGCTTCAAGGCCGTTGCGAACCGTACGAGCCGTTCTTCCCGGGAACTGGCATCGCGGCTCGCCCTGCAACTTCACAATCTCCGCGAGGGGATCGAGGACGTTTCGGCTCGAAGCCCGGTGGATGTTCTGCTGCGCGCGGTTCCAACCCTCGATAATGACGCCAACAATCCACATGCCGAGGCCTGGCGCACGAGACTATGGGCAATGTACCGCAACTGGGCGGACAAGCGCCGAATGCAATGGCGCGAATTCCCGTCCCCTGACGGCAAACGGCTCCCGATCTTGCATGTTACCGGATTTGGCGCTTTCCGAACCCTGTTGCAGGAAAATGGGCTGCATGTCCTGGAGGATACGGGCAAGGAAGGCACCGTCCGCTCGGTTGTCCGCATCAGCATTGTCCCGGGCCCAACTTCGGAACTGCCGAGCGGCAAGGAGTATGGCACAGCTGCCGCCCTGCTCGATGCCAACGCCGGCGAGCCGGTGATCGTGCGGCGCTATCGCGACGGTCCGGCGCCCCTGGTCCGCGATGTCCGGGGCTGGCGCAGCGGCCGGCTCGACAAGGTTCTCGGCGGTGATTTCGATCTGCTGGGGGCGTCGGCTCCCGCGGAGCGGCAAGATCGGGCGTGAGGATTGCCACTGGTGCTATAGAATGCCGCCATGTCCGACATATCCCCTGATTCTCAGCCCTCCAACGCCCCTGAATGGTCCGTCTCCGAGCTCTCCGGCGCGCTCAAGCGCACGGTGGAGGACGCCTTCGGCTATGTGCGCGTCCGGGGCGAGATCTCGGGCTATCGCGGCCCGGTAGCCTCGGGACACGCCTATTTCGCTCTCAAGGACGAGGGCGCCAAGATCGATGCGGTGATCTGGAAGGGCAATTTCGCCCGGCTGCGCCAGCGGCCTGAGGAGGGCATGGAGGTGATCGCCCATGGCCGGCTGACCACCTTCCCCGGCAAGTCCTCCTACCAGATCATCATCGACCGGCTCGAGCCGGCCGGCCTAGGCGCATTGATGGCGCTGCTGGAGGAGCGCCGCCGTAAACTCGCGGCCGAGGGCCTGTTCGACGAGGGCCGCAAGCGCTCGCTGCCCTTCCTGCCGCGGGTGATCGGCGTGGTCACCTCGCCCACCGGCGCCGTGATCCGCGATATCCTGCATCGCATCACGGACCGCTTTCCGCGCCGGGTCGTCGTCTGGCCGGTACGGGTGCAGGGCGACACGTCGGCCGCCGAGATCGCCAATGCCATCGCCGGCTTCGACGCTCTGCCGGCGGGCGGCACCATTCCGCGCCCGGACGTGTTGATCGTCGCGCGCGGCGGCGGCAGCCTCGAAGACTTGTGGTCGTTCAACGAGGAAATCGTGGTGCGCGCCGCCGCGGCATGCTCGATCCCGCTGATCTCGGCCGTGGGACACGAGACCGACTGGACCTTGATCGACCATGTCGCCGACCGCCGCGCCCCGACGCCGACCGGCGCCGCCGAAATGGCGGTGCCGGTCAAGGCCGACCTCTTCGCCAACCTGCACGACCTCGGTGCCCGCCTCACCGGCCATGCGCTGCGCATGATCGAGCGTCGGCGCCAGGACCTGCGCAATCTCGGCCGGGCCCTGCCCAGCGGCGAGGCCTTGCTCGCGACGCCGCGCCAAAAACTCGACCTTGCCGCCGGCCGCCTGGTGCATGCGCTCACGCTCAACACCCGCCGCCATCACCAGCGCTACGACGCCCTCACCCGCCGGCTGCTGACGCAAAGCCCCGCCAACCGGCTCGATCGCAGCCGCGACCGCTTCCATGCGGTCGCCGAGCGCCTCGAAGCCTCGGCGCGCATCGCCCTTGCCCGCAAGCGCGAGGCCTTCGCCGGCCGCGCCGCGCAGCTCACGCCACTGCTGCTGTCCCGCCGCAGCGAGGCTGGGCGCGAGCGCCTGCAAACTCTCGCCGGCCGCCTGCTGCAGGCTGCCGCCACGCGCACATCGGCCCAGCGCGAAAGGCTCGATCGTTTCGCCGTGCTCTTGGAAGCCTATTCTTACCAGGGCGTGCTGCAGCGCGGTTTTGCCCTGGTGCGCGACGAACAAGGCCGCCCCATCCGCAATGTCGCGGCAGCCCAGGCGGCCGCGAGCCTTGACCTGCAATTCGCCGATGGCCATTTCACGGTTGGCAAGGGTACGGCGGCGCCGACCCCAAGCCCGGCGAAAGCCAAGCCGAAAGCCGGACAGGCAGGCCCGCAGCCGAGCCTGTTCGACGATTAGAAACGGCTCTGTTATAGTTTCGAGAAATTCTGCAAACACATAGGCCAGCGCCTCCATGAACCGTCACGAAAGCCGCATGACTTTGCCCGGCGAAGCACAGGTCCAGTACCTCGATTCCGATTTCCGCATTCTCAAGCCGGGCAATTATGTGCGTTGCGCCGTGACGGGCACGCATATCCCGATCGACGAATTGCGTTATTGGAACGTCGACCGCCAGGAAGCCTATGCCAGCCGGGAAGCCGTGCTGGAGCGGCTGAAGGGGCTTGGGGAAATCTGATAGGATTTCCGGGTGCGCGGACGTCCCGTCCGCTCTTCCTCAATCGCAGGCAGGCCATTTCCAAGAGCGGGCAAGATGCCCGCGCACCCGGGATCTCTTATCCCGCCAGGCGGAAGCGGTTCACCAGGAAATCATGCATTGCACCCTCGTCGTCGAAGGAAAGCCGGATCGGCACCGTCTGGCTGATCGAGGCAAGGCCGATGCGCGCCGGCCCTCCCGTGAGGCGGGTCATGTCCTTGGTGGTGGTCACGGGTAGGAGCTTGGCCGCCTGCGCCCGCGCCGCTATCCGAGCCGCCTCCTCCTCGCTGAAGGCATGGTGGTCGGCGAAGACCTCCGTCGCGGCGATGATGGCCCCCATATCCGCCAGGGTCTTGAAGAATTTCTCTGGACGGCCGATGCCGGCGAAGGCCAGCACCCGCTTGCCGCGCAGCGACGGGGCCTGCGGATCGAGGCCGATACGGGCCCGGAAGACGGCAATGCTCGAGCCGCGGGCGAAATCATAGACCGCGGTGCCGGCATCGCCCGGCCCGATCACCACCACCGCCGAGGCAAAGCCGATCTGGTCATGGATATCGGCCCGCAACGGGCCGGCGGGAAAGGCAAGGCCGTTGCCGATGCCCGTCTCGCCGTCGACGGCGATGATCGAGCAATCCTTGTCGAGGGAGGGATTCTGGAAGCCGTCATCCATGATGATGATGCTGGCACCCTGCTCGATTGCAAGGGCCGCCCCGGCAGGCCGGTCGACGGACTTCACCGTCAGAGCCTTGCGGGCCAGCAGCAGGGCCTCGTCGCCCACCTTGTCGGCGGCGTCATCGGGTTTCACCACCAGCGGGCCCTTTTCGCTGCCGCCATAGCCGCGGGTGAGGAAGGCCGGGCGCTGGCCCGCCGCGATCAGGATATCGGCGACCGCGAGCGCTAACGGTGTCTTGCCGGCGCCGCCTAGCGTGAAATTGCCGATGCAGACCACGGGAACGCCGGCCCGGCTGCCCGGCTGGCGCATGCGCGCGGCGACCTTGCCGCCATAGAGACGGGCCAACGGCGCGAGCAGGCGGGCCAGCCAGCCACGCGGCCGGTACCAGAAGGCCGGCGCCTTCAAGCTGATGCGCGGCTTGAGGCTCATGGCCGCCTCGCCCCGAGCGGCAGCAGGGCAGTGAGCGTGCGCTCCAGCGCTCCGGTCAGCGTCGCGATCGCCCTGGCACCCCCCTCGGCGAGACGATCGACTTCCGCGGGTTCGTCCAGCAGCCGCGCGACGGCATCGGACAACTCGGCCGCGCCATGCACCACCACGGCGCCGCCCATACCGTCGAGCGCGCCATAGGCCTCGACGAAGTTCTGGACTTCCGGCCCATGCAGCACGGCCGCGCCGAGCTTGACCGGCTCGATCGGGTTCTGCCCCCCCTTGCCGAGCAGCGACTTGCCCATGAAGACGATGCGGGCAAGGCGATAGAACACGCCCATTTCGCCGACCGTGTCGGCAACATAGACGTCGTGCCGTGCTTCCAGGGCGATGCCCCGCGAGCGAAGGGCGACGCTCAGTCCCCTTTCCCGCAAGGCAGCGGCGATCGCCTCGCCGCGCTCGGGATGGCGCGGCACGATCAGCGTCAGCAGGTCGGCAAAACGTTCCTTCTGCGCGGCATGCACCTCGCCGGCGAGCGCCTCCTCGCCCTCATGCGTCACCGCCGCAAGCCAGAGCGGGCGGCCTGCCACCGCCTGCCGCAAGCCTTCCAGCACGCCCGGATCGGCAGGCGGCAGCGGCGCGTCGAATTTCAGATTGCCGGTGACGACGACGCGCGGCGCCCCGAGGCTGGCGAAGCGCCGGCCGTCATCCTCGCTCTGCGCAGCGATGAGGTCGAAGCGCCCCAGCAGGGCCGCGCTGGTGCGCGGCACGCGGCACCAGCGCGCGAAGGAACGCGGCGACATCCGCCCATTGACGAGGGCCAGGGGGATACCGGCCGCCTTGATCTCAGCGATCATCACCGGCCAGAGTTCCGATTCCAGGAAACAGACGAGATCGGGCCGCCAGTGATCGAGAAAACGCCCGACATAGGCGGGAATGTCGAGTGGCACGAACTGATGGATCGCTCCGGCCGGCAGGCGCTCGGCCATCAGGGCCGCCGAGGTGACGGTGCCGGTCGTCATCAGGATGCGATAGCCTTCGCCGGCCAGGCGCGTCGCCAGCGGAAGCAGCGTGATGGCCTCCCCGACACTGGCGCCGTGCAGCCAGGCCAGGCGCCCCTCGGGCCGAGGCCGGCCGGCAATGCCGAGGCGCTCGGGCCGGCGCGAAGCGTCCTCCTTGCCGCGGCGCTGGCGCTTGTCCAGCAGCAGGCCGGCGAACGGGCGAAAGCAGCTCGTCGCCAGCCGGTAGGCCTTGAGGCTGAGGGGAAGCGCTGCGCTCACGTGCCCGCCTTCACGAAGGTCCGCCCGACCATGGCATAGGCGGTGCGATGCGCCGCATCCAGGGCACTCTCCACCTCCAGGCGCTTTGCCTCCATCAGCGTCTTGTCGGCGTCCTCCGGCACATGCACGAGATCGCCGACCACGAAGGCGCCGCGCGAAAACGGCAGGTTGATCACGGCCTTGTCCCAGGTGGAGAGCTGGATCATGTTGGACGTCGCCACCGCGACCGGCACGATCGGCCGTCCCGACAGCCGCGCCAGCGTAACGATGCCGAGCCCGGCCACGCCGCCGGTGCGCGGCACATCCGCCGTCACCCCCACAGACTGGCCGCCCTTCAGCGTTGCCACCAGCTCGCGCAGGGCCGCCGGGCCCCCCTTGTGGTGCTGGCGCTGGGGCCTGCCGCCCGAGCCGCGCACCAGGCCGAGCCCCAGACGCGTCACCGCAACCGCATTGATCTCGCCATCGCCATGGCGCGAGATCAGGATGCGGAACTCATGCCCCTCGCGGCGCATGAAGGGCACCAGGAAATGCTGCCCGTGCCACATCGCCACGATATAGGGATATTGATCGCGAATGGGCGCGTAGAGATCGGCCGGGCTGTCGGCAAAGCGGCTGGTGCCGTGCACGAGCTTCAACCACGCGGCGAGGCCTTCGCCGATGGCCTTCTGCACGAAGCGGGATCGGCCGATATTCTTGATCATGCAGGATTACGAGCGTTTCGTCGTGTCGGTCGTCGGATCGAGCAGACGGTGCAGATGCACGATGAAATAGCGCATCTGGGCGTTGTCGACGCTGGCCTGGGCCTTGGCCTTCCAGGCGGCCTGAGCGCTGGCATAATTGGGGTAGATGCCGACGATGTCGAGACCCTGAAGATCCTTGAATTCCACGCCTTCGATCGAGCTCAGCTCGCCGCCGAAGACCAGATGCAGCAATTGTTTCTGAGGTTCGCTCATCCCATACTCCTATAGCGTTTTCCAGAAAAGCCGACAGGCCTTTCGATCAAGAAAGCGCATTAAAAACAAAGACTTAGAGAAAAAGACAATTCGGAAGAAAAGTCATTTTGCTCTAATATCAGTTCATGCCCTCAAGCAGGGCAACCAGATCGCCCTGGCGTTCGCGCCCGGCCATCACCAGCGGCCGATGCACGGGGTCGGGGCGGTTATAGACGATCTCCGTGCCGGCCACGGTGGTGAGGCGCCCGCCGGCTTCGTCGAGAATGATGTCGGCGGCCGCGATGTCCCAATCGTGCGAGGACCCCGAAGCGAAAGCGCCGTCGACGCTGCCTTCCGCCACCATGGCGATGCGCAGGGCCAAAGAGGACATCGACGAGGCCCGTGCCACCCTCGGCAAGCTACGTTGCGCCAGATCGAACATCGGCTTGGGCCCGGCAAGGGTGCGGGTGGCAGCGAGGGGTCCCTGGCTGGCCTTCACAGCGACGCCGTTCTTGAAGGCGCCCAGGCCGCGCGCTCCGGTGTAGAGATCGCCATTGCTGGGACGCAAGAGCACGCCGGCCAGCGGGCGCCCAGCCTCGACCAGCGCAGCCGAGATCACCCATTCGCCATTGCCGGCGATGAAACCCCGCGTGCCGTCGATGGGATCGACCACCCAGACCTGCTGCTTGTCCAGGCGCTCGGCCGTATCGGCAGCCTCTTCGGACAGCCAGCCGATCGCGCTGGAAACATGGCGCAGCCGCTCGGCCAGGTGGGCATCGATGGCCAGATCTGCCTCGGTAACGGGCGACTTGTCGGCCTTGTCGAAGACCCGGGCTCCTTCGCGCGCAAAGCCGAGCCCGATCTCGCCCGCTTCCCTCACAGCCTCGATCAGCAAAGACAACGCCTCGCCCGCACTCAACCCACGGGCCATGCGCCCTGCCTCATCCTTCTCGATCATGGCTCGGATTTAGGCGAGCAGGCCAGCGCGCGCAAGCGAGAACCATGGGTTCGGAGCAGTTGGCCTGGCAAGCCGCCTTACCTGCTTCGCCGGGGCACGTGATAAATCACGGCGGTATATTTCCTGTCGCGCCGCTCCGCCTTCGGGATTCCGCCCAGGCCTTCGGCAATCCGGCGGCTCGCCAGATTCGCCTCTGCGACCGGATATTCGAAATAGCGCACGGCCGGATCCTCGGACGCCCAGTCGGCAAGCGCCCCGACGGCCTCACGGCCATAGCCTCGCCCATGTTCGTCTTCCCGGATCCAGATGCCGAGCTCGGGCGTCCTGCTCCCGGCCCGATGCAGCCCCGCCAGGCCGAGAAACAGTCCGTCCCGCCGGCGGATGACGAAAATATAGTCGCTGCCGACCTCGGCGAGGGTGCCCCAGCTGCGCCAGACCGAGGCAAAGGCCTCGCGCGACGGCAGCGGTTCCCAGGCCATGTATCGCGTCAGGCTCGGCGTGATGCAGGCGAAGATCTCATCGGCGTCATCGGCTTCGAAGGGCCTGAGCAGGAGACGTTCGCTGGCAAGGCCGGAGGGCGGCGGGTCGAGGGGCACATTGTTCTCCGCTCACGAAATGACGGCCTGCCGATGGGCGGGAACCATGACTGACGATATACCCAGGCTGGCCTCAATTTGAGGTCTTCCGGCGATGCGGGCAATCGACAACGGCGATAATGTGCCTTTGGAAAGATTCGTCCAAGAAGGCCGCCGTGATTACCTCCCGCGTAATTGAGACGCCGCCGTCCCCCGGCCATGCTGAGCGGGCCTGAAGCGATCAGGTTTGCCAAGAGGACCCTGTCGATGACCGACCCCGCCACCATTGCCCGCATCTATATCGCCACCTGGAACGAGACCGATCCGGCCCGCCGGCGCGCCCTGCTGGACGCCTCCTGGACGAATGACGCCCTCTATGTCGATCCCTTGATGCGCGGCCAGGGCCATGACGAGATCGATGGCCTGATCGCCGCCGTGCAGCAGCGCTTCCCCGATTTTCGCTTCTCCCTGATCGGCGAGGCGGACGGCCATGGCGACCATGTCCGTTTCTCCTGGCAGTTCGGCCCGGCCGGCGCGGACGGGCCGATCAAGGGCACCGATTTCGCCCGGCTCGACCAGGGGCGTCTGCATCAGGTCAGCGGTTTCCTCGACCAGGTTCCGGCGGCGGCATGAGCGTCCGCAGCAATGCCCAGACCGTCCGTCGCCCGGGCGCCTCGCCACAGGCGAGGGCCGCCCGGGGGATCGGCGATCACCTGCGCGCCTGGCGCCAGCATCGCCGCATGAGCCAGCTCGATTTCGCGCTGGAGGCGGAAATCTCGCAGCGCCATCTCAGTTTCATGGAAAGCGGCCGTTCCAAGCCGAGCCGCGAAATGGTGCTGCATCTGGCCGAGAGGCTGGAAGTGCCGCTGCGCGAGCGCAATGCCCTGCTGCTCGCGGCCGGCTATGCACCCATCTATCAGGAGCGCGGGCTGGACGATCCGGCCCTCGCCCCGGCCCGCGAGGCGATCGACCTCGTGATCGGGGGACACGAGCCCTATCCCGCCCTCGCCGTCGACCGCCACTGGACGCTGGTCGCCGCCAACAAGGCGGTCGCACCCTTGCTGGTCGGGGTTGCCGACAAGAGCCTGCTGGAGCCTCCGGTCAACGTCCTGCGCCTTGGTCTGCATCCCGGCGGCCTTGCGCCCCATACCGACAATCTGCCCGAATGGCGCGACCACCTGCTCGAACGCCTGCGCCAACAGATCGCCGTCAGCGGCGACGAGGTCCTGGCCCGGCTCCTGGAAGAGCTTTCCGCCTATCCGGCGCCGGCCTCGCGCCCCAAGCCCCGCGCCGACCTCGGCGGCATCGTCGTGCCTTTCGAGCTCAGGACACCGCAGGGCCTGATGTCCTTCTTCTCCACCACCACCGTGTTCGGCACGCCCGTCGACATCACCTTGTCGGAACTGGCGCTGGAGTGTTTCTATCCCGCCAATGCCGACACGGCGGAGATTCTCAAGCGGACGGTGTTGTGAGGGGAGCGTGCGAGATTGGAGGGTCGATCTCCCGATCGACCATCTTGGAAACGCTGAGCGTGAGAGAGGGCGAAGACGGTCGATCGGGAGATCGACCCTCCAATCCCGCGTCCGCCCCGGAAGGTAGTATCTATTCGCAGGGATGCCTGTTCCAGACATCTCTGTCTTTGCATAGAAAACGGGCGGGTCCCCGCCCTCGCCCACCCGGAAGCTGGAGGTCGCCTTCTCCCGGGAGGACGAGGCCGAAACCCGCCCGTCATTCCCCTCGCTGAGGGGAATGCGTGATGACCAGAGCAAAGCGCGTTTGGACGCTTGCTTGCTCTCATTCTTTGGTTCGAGGCGTCTTTGCGATTCTTGGCGTGACCACCAAATCGCAAAACGCTTTAGGCTGCCTTGCTTTCGGCCGGCGCATCCAATGTCTGCAGGACTTCGAAGCCTTCGAAGACGGGATGGCCGAGCGTCAGCGCCGGGCCCTTACCGGCATTGCGATGCGACAGGCGGAAGGCCTCCGACTGGGTCCAGGCCTCGAAATCGGCCTTGGAGCGCCAGACCACATGCGAGGAATACAGGACATGATCCTCCCGCTCCGGACCACGCAGCAGGTGGAACGAGACGAAGCCGGGCAGCTTGTCGATATGCACTTCACGATCGCGCCAGACGGTCTCGAAATCCGCAGTGGATTCCTTCTTCACCTGGAAACGGTTCATGGCGATGAACATGGGTAGTTCCTTTCGTTGTTAGGATTTTGGACATTGAACGGGGACGATGCGCGAAACGGCGCCTCCCGGTGGAGGCGGCGGCGATATTCCGCGGACGGCCGCTAGCGCGGCTCTGTCCAGTGCAGAGTCCCCCGACGGGCTGCTGAGACGTACGCTGCCAACGCTACCCGTTGCGGAGACATTGAAGCCAACATTGGCACGCCTGCCACCTTGGCACGCGATTCCGCCCATGGCCCTCACGCGACTATTCACGGCCGCGACAAGAATGGCATTGTATTTTTTCACCGCAGCACCATTGGTTCGGGCACTGTCGGCGACACCGATGTCCGACATGGCCCCCTCCCCGCCTTTCTGCGCATGACGAGTCTGCGTGGTCGTGTCGAGCTTGGCCAATCGCTTGACCTCCGGCTTATCCTTGATCGGCGTTTCGACCGCCTTCGTCTTCAAGGGTCGCTCTTTAGGCCTCTCAACCTTTTTCTTGGGCTTTTCCGGAATGGGCTTCTCGATCATCGGCTCTTTCGGCTCCGTCACCGTCTCGCTCCGCACAGTGTCGGGAACAGTCGCAACGGTCGCACTGGGCTGCGTCGACGTCGTGGTGACGACGTCAGGCACCAGCGCTGCCATCCTGTCCGGCTCGACAGGCGTCGGGAGAGCCTCTTCGGCCACCTGTACGGGCGGGGATTCCACGCTTTGCTCGTGAGGCGCCGCGGGCTCGGCGGCCACCGCATCGGGCGATATCTCGGTGACGGTATCCTCAGTCAGCGTCTCGCTCTCAGCTAACGGCGAGACGACCTCTTGCGACAGTGGCGAGCTTATCTCGTTTACGGCATCATTCGAAGGCGCCGGCATCAGCGATGCCTCGATCGGACGATCGAGGCGCGTCTCGACCCCGTCATGCGGCACCATCACCCAGGCGCCGGCGAACGCCGTCAGATGCAGGAGCGCCGCTCCCGCGATCATGCCGGCCCGCCAGTCCCTGAAGATGTCGGCCGACGTCATGGCTGCGGGGCCGCCTTGTCGGCCTTGCCGATGAAGGCGAGCTGGGTGACGCCGTTGCGGCTGAGATCGGCCATCAGGTCCAGCACCTTTTCATAGGGCACGCTGGCGTCGGCGCGGATATGGGCCATCACCTTGGGATCGGCGGCAAGACGGGCGCGGATATCGGCGTCGAAAGCCTCGCCGCTGCGGGCTTCCTGGCCGATATGGAGGGAGCCGTCCGCCTTGATGGACACCACCAGCGGCTCCTTGGCCGGCGACATCGCTGCCACGCCGCTCGCCTTGGGTAGGTCGACCTTGACGCCGGCCGCCAGCATGGGCGCCGTCACCATGAAGACGATGAGCAGCACCAGCATCACGTCGACGAAGGGCGTCACATTGATGTCGGAAACGGCCTTGGGCGCCCAGGACGTAGAGCCGGACCCATCGGCGCCTTCAGATTCCCCGAGGGAAAAGCTCATTCCGCCGCCTCCCTGAAACCTGCGACCTTGACCGACGCTCCGCGGCGGGTCGCCATGGTTTCCGCCTCGCGACGCAGGATCTGCTCGAACAACCGGCCGAGCCCGGCCATGCCCTGCGAGAGGCGGTTATAGGCGATCAGCGCCGGAATGGCCGCCACCAGGCCGAGCGCCGTGGTGAACAGAGCCTCGGCAATGCCCGGCGCGACGGTCGCCAGCGAGGTATCGTTGGCGCCGGCGATGGCGGAAAACGAGTTCATCACGCCCCATACCGTGCCGAACAGGCCGATGAAGGGCGTCACGGCGGCAATGGTGGCGAGGATCGACAGGCCAGCGTCGCTGGCGCCGACCAGCCCGCCGGCCGCCTCGCGCATCGCCCGCTCGATGCGTACCCGATATTCGCCGCCGGTCTCGCCGGGCACAGCAAGCCCGGCCGACCGCTCGCCCTGCGGCTGCAAGGCCTGCTCAACGGCCGGCGCCGCGCCGAGGCCCTTGGCGGTTGCGGCTTTCAGCAACCTACGAAGCCTCGCCTGCCGCCTCACCGTCTCGAAGCTCAGCCCCCAGGACAAGACCGAAGAGATCACGAGGATCAGCATGACGGCCTTCACCACCGGATCGGCGTTGAGCAGCATATTCACGAAGGAAAAATGCGCGGCGGTTTCGGTCATGGCACCCTCGCTCTCACTTTTTGTTCCGACACCTGTGCGAAGCAGGCCTCGATGGAAGAATTCGGCCTCACTTGAAGAATTTGGGGCCCGCCTTCGAACTGACGCTGACTGCCTCGAGGCAGGAAGGAGCCCCTGCCTTGCCATTGGCGAACTGGCAGGTCGGCACGTCGTTGAGCAGGATGCTGCCGATGCCCTCGCAGGCGAGCCCGGCGACGTCGAAGGCCTTGACGATGGTCTTGTTGGCCGGGATCGGGGCGAGATCGACGGCCAGGCGCTTGGCGACCACGCCATCCGCGCCGAACATCACCAGATCGGCGCGCAGGCTCTGCACCGCTTCCGTCCGCCCGTTCACCAGCACCATGGTCAGCCGGCAATTGCCGTTCTGGGTCTCGAGCTTGTTGAGGTCGATCGACACATCGGCGGCCAGGGCCGGCAGGGGCGCCAGAACAGGCGCCAATACGGCGAGAACGGCGGCGAAGCGAGACAATTTCATCATGCGGCTTGGTCCTGTGGAACGGCGTGCACGATGCAGGGGCCGCCATCCGGGATGGCGGTACCCACGCGCACCTTGAAGACACGCTCGATGAGGGAAGGGGTAAGGGTTTCGGCCATGACGCCCTGCGCCGCTATGCGGCCGCGATCGAGCACCAGCGCATCGTCGCCATAGATCGAAGCCAGCGTCAGATCATGCAGGGTGACCACCACGGTCGCGCCCTGTTTCGCCAATTGCCGGGCTTGGCCGAGCAGGCGGTGCTGGTGTTCGGGATCGAGGCTGGACACCGGCTCGTCCAGGATGACGAGATGCGGCTCGCCCGCCTGGCTGCGGTCGAAGATCTGCGCCACGGCCTTGGCGAAGGCCACACGCTGGCGTTCGCCGCCCGAGAGCATGGTAACGGGACGGCGGGCCAGGGATGCGAGATCGGCACCGGCAAGCGCCGCCGCAATTGCCGCCTTGTCCCGCGCGGCGCGCGGCGTGCCGACATGGCAGAGCCGGCCGAGGGCCACGATATCCTCGACGCTATAGGCAAAGGGACAATCGAAATGCTGCGCCATATAGGCGCGCTGGGCCGCCATCGCTGCCGGGCGCAGACCGGTGAGCGGAGCCCCGCCGAACTCGATCCCGCCTTGGGCCGTCTTGATGGCGCCGCCGATGGCGGCGAGCAAGGTCGTCTTGCCGGCGCCGTTCGGCCCCATCACGATGAGAACGCGGCCGGCTTGGGCCGCGAACGAGACCTCGTGCAGCACCGGGCGGCCGTTGCGCTCGACCGTGAGGCCGCGGACCTGAAGATTGCCGGTTTGGAGATTGCCGACCTCAAGGCTCATGCGCGCTGGGCCTTCTTCAGAATGGCGATGAAGATCGGCCCGCCGATCAGACTGGTGACGAGGCCGATCGGCAGCTCGGCCGGCGTGATCGCGACGCGGGCCACCGTATCGGCCAGCACCACCAGGGCAGCGCCCAACAGGGCCGAGGCCGGCAGCACGAAACGGTAGCGCTGCCCGCCCAGCAGGCGCACGCAATGGGGCGCGATCAGGCCGACGAAGCCGATCAGGCCGGTGAAGGCGACGGCCGCGCCGATCGCCAGGGCCGTCGCCGCGATCACCATGCGCTTGAGATGGACGGTGTCGACGCCGGAAAGAAAGGCTTCGCTTTCGCCGAGCGTGAAGGCGTCGAGCCCGCGGGCCTGCCGGGCCATCAGCACCGCCGCAATCCCGAGCGCCGCGCCCGCCGCCAGCACGGCGACCCAGTTCGCGCCCGAGAGCGACCCCATCATCCAGAACTGGATCGAGCGGAGCTGGGTGTCGTCGGCGATGGTGATGAACAGGCCGATCACGGCCATGGCCAGGGCGTTGATGCCGATGCCGGCCAGCAGGAGATTGGCGATGCTGACATGGCCATCACGGTCGCGCGCAATGCGGTAGGTGATCACCGTGGTCAGGCCGCAGGCTGCCGCTGCCGCGACCGGCAACGCATAGCTGCCGAGACCGCCGGTGCCGCCGACATGTTCCAGCAAGACGATGCCGGCGACCACGGCGAGGATGCCGCCGGACGCCGCCCCCGTCAGGCCGGGATCCGCCAGGGGGTTGCGGAAAAGGGCCTGCATGCCGGCGCCGGACATGGCCAGACCCGCTCCCACAAGAGCGCCCAGGAACACGCGCGGCAGGCGAATATTGACCAGGATGCCCGAATAGAGGTCCCAGCTTCCGGTCGCCGTTGAGAACCAGGTCGAGACCGGAATGCGCACGCCGCCGAAGCTGAGGCCCATCGCCAGGGCGGCTGCGAGCAGCAGCGCCAGGCCGGCCTGCACCAAGACCTCCCGCCGGCGCGGCGAAAGAGCTTGGGAAAGGCCTCGCGGTGTGGCTTGCACCAGACTCATCGCCCTACCCCGAGAACCGGTCCGGATGCAGGCGCCGCGCCAGCGACTGGATCTGCGTGGCCGCTGACGGCCCGAAACTGAACAGTGTGGAAAGGTCAGTCTCGACCAGCCGGTCGGGCCGGCCCGCAAAGGCCGAGCTCAACCCCAATTGCTCAAGAAAGACCGCCGCGCCGCCGGTGTTGGAGACGACCGCGCTGTCGGCCAGGATGAAATCCGGCGGCGTGGCGGCGAGCACCTCGCGCGACACAGGCTTGAACAAGGGGAAGTCGCCGAAGGCATTGACGCCGCCGGCCAGGGCATAGGTGGCATCGACCAGTCCCATCTTGCCGCCTGCCATCGGCGTGCCCCCGTCGATGGAACGGATGAAGCCGATCCTGGGGTGGCTGGTGATGCCGTCGAGGCGCCTGGCGACATCGACCATGGTGGCGCTCACCGTGCCGGCCAGCGCTTCGGCCTCCTTCTCGCGCCCGAGCAGGGCGCCGACATGCTTGATCTTGGCGGCCATGCCCTCCCCGTTCAGGGGGAAGGAGACGATCTCGATACGCAGCCCCGTACTGCGCAACTGCTCGACTGCGGTCGGCGGTCCGAGATCGCGATTGGCGATCAGGATATCCGGCTTGAGGGAAAGGATGCCTTCCACAGAGATCTGCCTGAGATAGCCGATGGACGCCAGTTTGGTCACCTCGGGCGGCGCCTTGGAGGTGGTGTCGACGCCCTGGATGACCGAGACGCCGGCCAGCCTTGCCACGATCTCGGTGACATCCGCGCCGGCACAGACCACACGCTGGATGCCTTCGGCGCGCGCCACGGTCGGCAGGGCCAGCAAGGCGAGTGCGCCGACCAGGACACCACGGCGATTGAGTTCGGACGTTCCCATCATCGCCTCCTCACTTGCCCGCGAGCTTGACGGTGAGCGCGAACTTCGCCGCCAGACCCGTGGAGTAGTCGGAATTGAGGAACGCCTTGTAGCGGCGGTCGAAGATGTTATCGACCGCCAGGCTGGCGCTGACATTGTCGCTGTATCTGTAGCTGGCGAAGACGTCGACCAGGCCGTAGCCACCGCTCGGCTCGGTCACCTTGCGGGAGGTCGCACCGACCAGGGTGACGCGCGAACCGATGGTCAGACGGTCATCCAGGAAGCGCAGGCCCACGGTGCCGCTGATCTTGTTCGGTGCTACCGAGTTCAGTGGCTGGTCGGTGACCCGATTCTTGCCGTTGGTATGCGATCCGGCGACCGATACGAAGCCGCCGCCCCAGTCATAGGCCGCCTCGAGCTCGACACCCATCAGGCGGGCCTTGGCGATGTTCTGATATTGCTGCGTGGGGAAGCAGATCTGCGGATTCGGGTTGGGAACGTTACAGAGGAAAGGTGGAATACCTGGGAAGCCCGGCACATAGGGCGCCCCGGCGACGATGTCGATATAATCGTCGACATTGTTGACGAAGCCGTTCAGCTTGGCGCGGAAGGTATCGCCATCCCGGAAGACATTGTCATACTTGGTGTTCACGCCGATCTCGAAGGTGTGGCCGACTTCCGGCCGCAGGTTCGGGTTGGGCTTGATCGGGAAGGACGGGATGGGATGGATGCCGTCCATGAGCGTTTCGCTGATCGAAGGCGAACGATAGCCTTCGGCGTAGGTGCCGTAGAGTTCCATGCCCTTGATCGGCGTTACGCCGATGGTGATCTTGGGCGACAGATGACTGCCGTCGGACTCGTATTTGCCGCCTTCCAGCTGGTAGTGATCGTAGCGCAGGCCTCCAACCACCCGGAGCCAATCGCCGTAGCGAACCTCGTCCTGGACATAGGCGCCGAGAAGACGTCTCGTGCCCGATGGGGTGAAGGCTGTAACGAAGCCACCGGCGCCGTCCCGTGTCTCGACGCGGTCGAAGGCGGCATCGACGCCATAGGTCAGGGCGTGGTCGAAGGACCCCGTCGAGAAGCGCGACGTATTGTAGATGTCGAAGCCGAACGTCCCGACCTTGTCGGAAAGCTTGTCGCCCGGCTGCACGCCTAGGCTGGCATAGGTCCCGGGAACGATGATCGTCTTTTCATTCTCGGTTTCCGAGTAATAGACCTTGGCGTTGAAATTGATCAGCGGATTATCGGGGCTCTCGAATTTGTAGCCGGCCGTGAAGGTCGAGGTGACCACGTCGTTGCGCCAGCGTGAATTGCCGCGGCTGGTATTGTTGTTGTCGAAATCGAACTTCTGGCTCATCGCACTCAGGCTGACGGTCTGGCCGTCGCCCGGATGATAGTTGAACTTGAGAAGGCCGCCGAAATTGTTCTTGCCGGTATAGGTGACGCGATCATTGTTGCCGTCGCGATAATCGCCGGCACCGCGATAGATGAACTGGCCGTAAATGTCGGCGACCGTGCCGAAGCGCATGCCGGCCGAGGTCGAGGTGAAGGCGCCGAGGCCATTGGAGGATACGCCGACTTTCTGCTCCACGCCCCAGTTCTGGTCGGGGGTGAGGATGGAGTCGATCCCGCGGGTGGTGAAGGAGGCCACGCCACCAATGGCGCCCGAACCATAGAGATTGGAGATCGGGCCGCGCACGATGTCGATATTGTTGATGAACTCAGGCTCGAGATAGAAGCTGCCCTGCGCATTGTGGCCGGTGATCTGATAGTCCTGCCGTGCGCCGTCGACCAGGACGTTGACGCGCCCGAAATCCTGCAGGCCGCGAATGTTGATCGACTGCATCGGATCGTTCGAGCTCACCTGGGTGGCGACGCCCGGCACCGTCTTCAGCAGGTCTGAAACCGAAGCAGGCTGGGCCCGGTCGATCTCCGCCTGGGTGATCTGGCTGACGCCGCCCAGCGTGTCGATCAGCTTCTCCGAGGTCTTGGTCGCGGTCACCGTCACCGTATCGAGCACCACCGGCTCGTCGGCCGCGGCAGCCTGGCCCGCCGGCGCCTGCTGGGCGCGCGCCAGCGTCACGCTTCCCGCCAGCAAGGCAAGAGCAGCTACCGTCGCAAGGCTGCGACTGCGCATGTAATTCGACCTGACCATCTCGGCTCCGCAACGTATAATTATTCAAAACTGCGCTGCAGATAATTTATCTTGTAGAAGCAGACGCCGTTTCATACAATTTTGAGCGATTTGCGGCAGCAAACAGGACGTGTCAAGGAATTAATGCTTGATTTTATTAGCATAATTTGCGCAGTTTTGCTTTATTCTAAACTGCATAATTCCTTTTGATGCCTAGTTTTGAATTTTTCTATTTTGCGCGGATCAGAACCGAAGGAAAGAAGGGAAATGAGCGAGTTAAAACAACGGTGGCAAGCTCTCCGGGAAAGTCAGTCCGGATTGCGCATTCGCGATGCCGCGGCGCAATTGGGGGTTTCGGAAGCTGCCCTGCTGGAGACCCGGATCGGCGATGGCGTGAAGCGCCTGTCTGTCCGGATCGACGCGCTCTGCGCTGCCCTGCCACATCTGGGTACCGTGATGTCGCTCATCCGCAATGAGTCGGCCGTACACGAGAAGGATGTAGCCTTCCCAACCGCAACCAGCTCCGATGGCGAGATTCGTTTCAACGGCCCGGGATTTGACCTTACTTTGATACCGTCATCGGTCGCGCACGCCTTCTATGTTGAGGATGCCAACCCCAAGGGGCCGTTGCGCAGCATCCAGTTGTTCGATGCAGCGGGCGGTGCGCTCTGGAAGATCTATGCGCGCGACAAGGCCGATCATGCCGCTTTCGAGCGGCTGCTGGCCGACCTTGCCTGGCCGGAGGATGTGCAGCCCATTTCCTTCTCGCGTCCTGCCGCAACAGCGGCGGATCCCGCTCCGGCCGGCGCCCCGGTCGATCTTCAGGCTCTGCTGGAAGCCGCGGCTGCCGAGGCCATTCCGGTCAGGCTGGAAGTCGCCAATCACGGCGTCAGGCAGAGCCATTGCGGGCCGCTGGTGCGGATCGTCAGGATGGGACCCTGGCTCAACGTGCTCGATCCCGGCTTCGACTGGCACCTCAACGAAAAGCCTCTGTCGGGCGGCAGCATCGAGCCCGGCGACAGGCCGAGCCTGGTCCTGCACCTCGCCTCGGGCGGCGAGGCCGCGCGGCTGCAGGCCGATACCGGCGCGACGGCGGATCAGCTGGCGGCCTGGCGTGGCATCCTGCAGAAGGTGGTGACCTCATGAACCAGGCCGTGACTGCGCGCCTCACCGGCGCCATCCCCACCCTCGCCTCGCTCAGCTTCGAGGAGACCACGCAGTTCTACCAGAGGCTCGGCTTCGAAGTGTTGCACAGCGACATTTCCTTCCTGCTCCTGCATCGCGACGGCGTGCGCGTCAGCTTCTGGCTGACGGGCAACCGCCGGGTACCGCAGGCCACCAGCTGCTGGCTGGAAGTCACCGGCATCGCAGCACTCTACGAGCATTTCAACGCGCTCAACATCGTGCACCGCAAGGGGCACCTCGAGGCCAAGCCCTGGGGAACCCGCGAATTTTCGATCACGGATTGCCACGGCAACCTGATCCGCTTCGCCGAGCAATTGCAGGAACACTGAGCCTCCGACAGGCGGCATCCCCGGTTCCGGTTCGGACTGCGCTCCGACCGGAGCCGGGGCACATTGCTTACACCGTCACCACGACCTTGCCGAACTGCTGGTTGCTCTCCAGGAAGCGGTGGGCCTCGACGATATCGTCGAAGGCAAAGGTCCGGGCGATCGCGGGACGGAGCGCGCCTATTCGTACCCCGTCGAGAATGAATGTCTTGGCGGCGTCGAGGCGGGCTGGGTCGCCCGTGATCTCGTGAACGAGATAGCCGCGCAGCGTCAGGCTCTTGCTCAATACGGTGAACAGCGGAAAAGGGGTCGGCTCGCTGCTGAGGCCGCCATATTCGATCAGTAGGCCGCCACGGGCCATGGCGGCCGTGAGCGGTACGAAGAGCGGGCCGCCGATCGCGTCGAACACCACGCGCACCGCCTTCGGGCCCGCGATCGCTCTCAGGCGTGTTTCGACATCCTCCTCCTCGGCAGCAATGACATCACCGGCGCCATGGTCCAGCAGGGCCTGTCGCTTGGCGGAGCGCCGGGTGATCGCGATCGGCCGGGCGCCGAGATGATTGGCGATCTGGATCGCCGCCAGTCCCACGCTGCTCGAGGCAGCCGTGATCGCGACGAAATCCCCCGGCTGGATCCCGGCAATGTCGATCAGCGCACCATAGGCCGTGAGATATGGCATCCAGAGCGCCGCGGCATCGGCCCAGCCGAACGACGGCGGGTGCTTGACGACAAGTTCGGCGGGAAAGGTCGCCAACTCGCCATAGGCGGGCCAGCGCGCCATCGATTGGGGCGGGATGACGCTGACGGCATCGCCAAGCGAGAAGCCGCCGACGCCGGCGCCGATGCTTTCGACTACGCCCGCAGCCTCCAGGCCGAGCCCCGAGGGCAGGCTCGGCGTCTCGATATAGCTGCCCTGGCGCAGCAAGGCCTCCGCACGGTTCAGCCCCAGTGCCTTGACCTTGATGCGGATCTCGCCCCGGCCCGGCAGCGGAAGCTCTGCTTCCTCGATGTGCAGCACTTCCGGGCCGCCATAGCGATGGAAACGAACGATGCGGGACATCGACATAACTCCTAATCAATTGAACTGAATGAGTTATGCATCGGCGATTTTTCGCGATAAATGACAGTTCTGGCAGTGCAGAAGAAACCATTGGTTCGGAATTATGGATCGCCTCGCGAGCATGGCCGTCTTCGTCAGGGCCGTCGATCTCGGCTCCTTCGCGGCGGCAGCCGCCGCCCTCGATTTGTCGGGGCCGATGGTGGGCAAGCATGTCCGGTTCCTGGAAGAGCGCCTGGGCGTCCGCCTGCTCAACCGGACCACTCGCCGCCAGAGCCTGACGGAATTCGGTCGGGCCTATTATGAACGATGCCGTATCGTGCTCGCCGAAGCCGAGGCCGCGGACGCCCTCGCGGCGGACCAATTATCCGAGCCGCGGGGCAGGCTGCGCATCGCCATGCCCGCTTTGTTCGGGCGCCACTGCATCATGCCGGTCCTGATCGAGCTTGCGCGGCGGCATCCCGCCCTCGAATTCGATCTCTCGCTCGGCGATCCCATCATCGATCTTGCCGAGAACGGCTGCGACTTGGCGATCCGCACCGGCACCCTCGACGACAGGGCCGGCATCATCGCGCGGCGCATCGCGCGCCAGCGCATGATCCTGTGCGCCGCCCCAAGCTACCTGGCCGATCACGGCACGCCCGCACAGCTCGACGACCTCGCCGGACACCCCTGCATCATCTATCGCCGCTCGGGTCGGATTCGCCCCTGGCTTTTCCCCGCCACGCAAGGACAGACGCGGGAGTTCATGCCGAATGGACGCTTACGGCTGGACGATCTCGCCGCCATCGCCGACACGGCGGCGGCCGGCATGGGGCTGGCCTGGCTCCCCTCCTGGCTGGTCCGCGAACAGCTCCAGGCCGGCGCCCTGGTCAAGCTCCTGCCGGATCAGCCGGACTATCTCTATGATGCCTACGCGTTATGGCTTGAAACGCCGCATCTGCCGCTGAAGGCGCGCGTGACGGTCGATGCCCTGGCAGCAGCCCTGCCGGCGATGATGGCCTGACGACAGTTTCAGAGCCAGCGCCAGAGGCAATCCGCCATCAGCCCCGCAAACAGAATGGCGCCGGCATCGCGGTTGGAGCGGAAGAGGACCAGACACAGGGCGCCGTCGCAATGATCGAAGCGCACGACCTGCTGGGCGAGGTGGAAAGCAAAGCCGGCAAGGCCGAGATAGGAGAGGAGGCCGGCACCGTTGGCAGCCAGGGCGAGCCCGATCAGGAGGACAGCACCGGCGTAGAAGGCACCGACCGCGCCGCGCGCCTTGTCGCCGAACAGCAGCGCCGTCGAGCGTACGCCGACGATCGCATCGTCTTCCTTGTCCTGGCAGGCATAGATGGTGTCATAGGCGATCACCCACAGCACCGATCCGGCAAACAGCAGCAGGGCCGGCAGGGCCAGCCCAGCGGCAGCGCCCGCCCAGCCCATCAATGCGCCCCAGGAAAAGGCAAGGCCGAGAACGGCTTGCGGCCAGGAAGTGACCCGCTTCATGAAGGGGTAGATGGCCACCACCGCCAGCGAGGAAATGCCCAGCAGCACGGCGAAACGATTGAACTGCAGCAGGATGACGAGGCCAGCCAGAGCCTGGGCCGCCAGCCAGACCGTGGCGGCAAGGGCGGTGACCTGTCCCGACGGGATCGGCCGCGAGCGCGTGCGCTCGACCTTGTCGTCAATGTCCCTGTCCACGAGATCGTTGAGCGTGCAGCCGGCGCCACGCATGATGAAGGCGCCGCTGAGGAACAGGGCCAGATGCCAGAGCGTCTGGCCGACGGCGCCATGATGGAGGGCAGCCAGGGCCGCCGACCACCAGCAGGGCCACATCAGGAGCCAGCCGCCGATCGGACGGTCGGCGCGAGAAAGGCGCAGAAAAGGCCGCCAGGCGGACGGCGCGTGGCGGTCGACCCAGTTGCCGGAAGGCGCGTCGGCCACCTTGTTCGCCAGCCCGGTCGGACCAGCCTCGGTGGATAGCAGCCCCATGCCGGCGATCTCCCCTTACTGCAGGCGCAGATTGACGGGCGGCTTGGGCGCGGCGGGCCCGCCGCCGCCACGACCCGGCTGCGGTGCAACCTGCTGGCGCGGCGGATGCGAGCAGATCTTGGCCTTGGTCTTCTGGGTCTGGGTCAGGTCGGCCGTGATCTGCTTGATGTTCTCGTCCGTGATCGAGCAGAATTCCTTGTTGGACTGCATGTAGTCCAACATCTTCTTGTCATTCTCGATATAGGAAGAGAGGCTACCGCAGAACTCGTTGAATGTCTTCTTGGCCTGCTCGAAGGTCTTGGGCCGCCCGCGCTTGTTGATCGCCTGCAAATTGGTCGCGATCTTCGTCCGGCGATCGATCATCGGCTGCAGGTCCTTGTTGCAGAACTGATTGCCGATCGGAGCCGACTCCTGCGCTGCGACCGGCGCTGCGGCCAGCAAGGTGCCGGCGACGAGGGAAATCGAAACGAGACGCAACATGAGGACATCCGCAAGATTGGTGGTGACACTCTCGATACAGAGGAACTATTGATCTCGCAAGTTCGGGGCGGCTTGATGGCGTATCCGCCCCCTGTTTTTGCGGTGTGTTTTGTAATTCGAACGTGACGACAGCAACCGCAATGACGCTTCGAAACAAAGAATTGCAGCAAATGAGCGTTCATGCCCGGACGCGCTTTGCTCTCGAGAAAAAAGACCCGGTACATGGCCGCCTATGATTTTCTTTCCGTCCGGCTTTTCGTCGATGCGCCGCTCGGCGAAGGACAGAGCGTTGCGCTCGACAAGACGCAGCAGAACTATTTGGGCAATGTCCTGCGCCTGAAGTCGGGCGCCCGCATCCTGGTCTTCAACGGCACGGATGGCGAGTTCGCTGCCGCCGTCACGCATGAAGGCAAGCGCATCGGCCTGGAGGTCGAGGAGCAGACCCGGGCCCAGACCCCGATGCCGACGCTGCGCTGGCTGTTCGCGCCTCTCAAGCATGCAAGGCTCGACTATATGGTGCAGAAGGCGGTGGAGATGGGCGTCGGCACCATCGAGCCGGTGATCACCCGCCGCACCCAGGTTTCCCGGGTCAATCTCGAGCGCATGCGGGCAAACGCCATCGAGGCGGCCGAGCAATGCGGCGTGATTTCCGTGCCTGAGATCAGGGCGGAGCAGAACCTGATGCGCCTTGCCGAGCACTGGGATCCCGATGTGCATCTGATCTTCTGCGACGAGAGCGCCGCGATCGCCAGCCCGCTCGAGGCGCTCGCCGCCGTCCCCACGGGCCCCCTCGCCGTGCTGATCGGTCCGGAAGGCGGCTTCGACGATACCGAGCGCAGCGCGATCGGCCGGATAGCCTCCCACACCCGCCTTTCGCTCGGCCCCCGCATCCTGCGGGCCGACACGGCGGCCGTGGCGGCACTCGCCCTCGTGCAGGCCGCCCGCGGAGACTGGCGCTGAGGGTGCGAGGCGCCTTCACGGATATTTGACCCGCAGCATAGGTGCGGCATCGGTGTGCGGATCTCCAGATCGGCACCCTCTTTCGACAAACGTCTTGCGCCTGAAATGCCGATCTGGAGATCCACGCACCTTGTTTGACGCCCGCTCACACTTTTGACGCGATCTTGTGTCGGCGCCTGATTGTTTTCCCGGATGGCACTGTCTATGGTCCGGGCCGTTTTGTAAGGTTCTGCCCGCATGGCCCGCGACGTAATCGATTCAACCCCCATTGGCTCGCGCGACGAACTCGTCGCCTGGATCGAAAAGGGCGTCAAACCACCGTCCCAATTCCGCATCGGCACCGAGCACGAGAAGTTCCCCTTCCGGGCCGTCACGCATCAGCCGGTTCCCTATGAAGGTTCCAACGGCATCCGGGCGCTGCTCGAGGGCATGCAGGCCATGCTCGGCTGGGAACCCATCATGGAAGGCGAGCATATTATCGGCATGCTCGACATCACCGGCGGCGGCGCCATCTCGCTGGAACCCGGCGGCCAGTTCGAACTCTCCGGCGCGCCCCTGAACTCGATCCACCAGACTTGTTCGGAGATCCACGCCCATCTCGCCCAGGTGCGCGAAATCGGCGGCCCGCTCGGCATCCGCTTCCTGGGCCTCGGCATGTCGCCGGTATGGACGAGGGAACAGACACCACGCATGCCCAAGCGCCGCTATGAGATCATGACGAACTACATGCCCAAAGTCGGCGTGATGGGTCTCGACATGATGTACCGGACCTCGACGGTGCAGGTGAATCTCGACTTCTCCTCCGAAGCCGACATGGTGAAGAAACTGCGCGTCTCGCTCGCCTTGCAGCCGATCGCCACCGCCATCTTCGCCAATTCGCCCTTCCTGCACGGCCGGCCCAACGGCTTCCTGTCGCTGCGCTCGGAAGTCTGGCGCCACACCGACCTCGACCGCACCGGCATGCTGCCCTTCGCCTTCGACGACGGCATGGGCTTCGAGCGCTATGTCGACTACGCCCTTGACGTACCGCTCTATTTCGTCAAGCGCGGTGACGTCTATCACGACGTGGCCGGCGCTTCTTTCCGCGATCTCCTGGCAGGCACCCTACCCCAATTGCCGGGCGAGCGCGCCACCATGTCGGATTGGGCCAACCATCTGGGCACGCTGTTCCCGGAAGTGCGGCTGAAGCGCTATCTGGAAATGCGCGGCGCCGATGCCGGGCCGACCGGGAAGCTCGCCGCGCTCTCGGCCTTCTGGGTCGGCCTGCTTTATTCGAGCGAGACGCTCGATGCGGCCTGGGAGCTGGTGAAGGATTGGACCGAGGCGGAACGCCAGGCCTTGCGCGACAGCGTCAGCCGCCAGGCTCTGAAAACGCCCTTCCGCAACGAGACCGTCCGCGACATCGCCCTCAGGGCTCTCGCCATCGCACGTCGCGGCCTCAAGATCCGCAACATCGAGGATTGGGAAGGCCGCAACGAGGAGCATTTCCTCGACGGTCTGGACGACATCGTCGAGAGCGGCCTCACCGCGGCCGACGAGATGCTGGCCCGCTATCACGGCGAATGGGACGGCAAGATCGATCCGATCTTCGACGAGAAGGCATACTGAGCCAGCCGGGGAAGGACCCGTTCGGGCAAAATGCCGCCCTTCACAGGGGACTACGCTTCATAGCGCTACGAAATGATAGCAGGTCGGGTGATTGGACCTGCATGCAAACTGGGGTGCTGTCAGTCCCGGCACCGCCGAAGGCGGTGGGACGGGAATGACAGGTCAGACTCCTTGCGATCTGATACAACGGGTACTGCCGGAGCAGCACCCGTCGTCAGTCGGCTATTGCAGCCCCGCCTTCGGCACTGGCCGGCCCTCCGGAGGCGTCGGGCCGCTGGCATAGAATTTCGACGCCGGGCTGGCCTGCAGGAAATCGTAGACCACCATGCCGATCGGCCGTTTGGGGCGCTCCTGCACGGGCTGCTGCCACGGCACCACCTGACGCAGCGCCGCCAGCGCTTCGGAAGGCGCTTTGCCGAAATTGCGGGATGGGTTCTGGATCTTGCGGATTTCCATCCAGTAGCTCGCGGTCAGCAAGTCATGCGCGAGCAGTTCGAAGGAGAGGTCGACAGCCTTGCGGGCGCGTTCGGTCTTGATCCTGGTCTGCGCCTGGAGGTCCTCGACCGTCGCGACGATGGCCTGGCCTGCCGGCGCGACGGGCGTGCCCATCTCGGCCAGTTCCTGCCACAGATCGGTTGGCAGGTAGCCGCCGAATGTCGGCGCGTTCTTGCGCATTTCGGCGTTGAGGACATCGGCCGGCTTGACCACGGTGAAGAAGGGGTTCTTGAACCGTTCGATCCGTTGGGCGATCACCACACCCATATTCGTCAGGGCGATGGTGAACGCCTCGACCTGATTGGCAAGCGGATAGGGATCCCAGTTGGCGTTGGAGAAGATGTAACCCGATTTGCCGCCGCTGAGCTTCCCGCCCTTGACGTGGTACTTCATGAATTGCGGCGTGCTCAGCTCCCAGGAGCTTTCGGGCGTGAGCCCCGGCATGGTGGCCGGATTGTGATCCGATGAATTGATGGAAAGACTGACGGAATCCCTGAGCTCCGCCCAGGCCTGCCAGGCCGACCCTTGTCGCTGGCTCGAAGCCCGCATGCTTTCCGGATCCTGAATGATGCGCGCGGCATCGTCGTCGAAAAGATAGCTGCCCTTGATCATCTCCATGATGCGGGCGGCATTCCAGGTGAGCCAGTCATAGGGACGCATCGACTGGACCGGGGCGGAAATCGGCGTCACGCTGGAGTTCATGCCCAGCAGGTCCATCGCGTAGGTGAGATCGGCCCACTCCAGCAACCTCCGGGAGTCCTCCAGCAGCAGAACCGCCTGCGCCTGCGCATAGGCATTGGTGCTGATCAAAGCCGCCTCGTCTGCGGCAAAAGGTTCGAGAGGCTTAATACCGGCCTGGGCGAGAGCCTGGGAGGCGGGCATCCTGACGCCGCGGTAATAGGCGTCCCCTTCCCCGACCATCGCGGCCCCGATATTGCCGAGGGTGTTCAGATCGCCCTCGCCCAGGGTGCCGCGCGACTGCACGACGGGCGTGACGCGCTTGTTCAGCATGTCGATGAGGATCTGCGTCAAAGGCGGACTGGCCGCTTCGTACGACATCGTGTTGGCACGAATGGCCATGATCGCCCGTACCAAGGCCTCTTCCCGGATCTCCGGCCCATAGCCGCCCCTGACGCCGTTCTTGAAGCGCGCGAGCTGCTGGTCCTTCAGGAGCCTTGAGTTCTCCGGCGTGGTGGGATCGCCCGAGAAGATCACCGTCTCCCGCTGATCCCCGGCGCCGCGATTGAACCAGTAGATGGTGACGTTCTCGGCAGCGCCCTGCAGCAGAAGACCATAGGCATCGGCCGAACGCCGGCGTGCTTCGGGGCTGAGCTCGACCTTGGCACCGTTGCGGGCGATCTCGACAACCTGCTGGTAGGTGAGATCGCGTCCCGTCAGCGTCACGGTCCGTTCGGCCTGGGTTTCATTGATCGGCTGGTATTTGGCGCTCTCTTCAAACGCTATCGCCTGCGGCGCCAAAGAAAACAGGAAAGTGAAAGCTACGACAGTCAGAAATATGCGGATTTGATACGTATCACGCCTCGACATACACATTTCTCCTATCAGTTAACGAAAAATCCCATTCGATACTTCACTGATTAGAAATAAATATTCATATAAGTAAAAAATTCTTACTGAACTTTGTCAATCGCGCGAGGCTAAAATTCATCTGGTACAGGCTCCACCGCCGGATGGCGGTTTGTTCCGAGCCGATGATTGAGGACCGGGGCGAACGTAGCACCCGCAACCATCAACCGGCGCGATGATTTCCATTCGTGAGCTTGATTGGACCGATCCGCCAAATCCCCCGATAATCGAGCACATGACCAGCACGACCTTGAAGGCAGCTCCGAGCGACGCGGCGCCGCTCGGAGCTATCGATCTCGGCCTCTATGCCGGGGTCGTTTTCGTTTGGGGAACCTCCTGGATCGCCCTGCACCTGCAGCTCGGCGTCGTGGCGCCGGAAGTGTCGCTGCTGTGGCGCTTCCTGCTGGCCGCGGTGATGATGCTGGGCTGGGCCGTGCTGTCCGGCGCCCCAATGTCCTTTGCCTGGAAGGACCATCTCCGCTTCGCCGGGCTCGGCCTGTTGCTCTTCTCCACCAATTTCCTGTGCTTCTACTATGGCGGGCTGTCGACGCCCTCCGGCCTGCTCGCCGTGGTCTTTTCGTTGGCCTCGGTGTTCAACATCGTGCTGAGCGCCCTGATTTTCGGGCAGAAACCCAGCCTGCGCTCGATCGCCGCCGCCCTGATGGGTTTTGCCGGAGTCGGCCTGATGTTCGCGCCGCAGCTGGCCGGCGATCATCTTTCGGGCGCAGCCCTCACCGGTCTCGTCCTGTGCGTGGCCGGGACCCTCAGCTTCTGCTTCGGCAACATGCTGACCCTCAGCCTCAAGAAACGCGCCATTTCCCTGACCTCCGCCACCGCCTGGGGCATGGTCTACGGCACGCTTTTCCTGTTCGTCTTCAGCCTCGCACGCGGACAGGCCTTCATCATCGAGCCCAGCCTGCCCTATCTCGGCGCGCTGCTCTGGTCGGCCCTGCTCTCCTCGGTCGCCGCCTTTGCCGCCTATCTCACCTTGCTGTCGCGCATCGGCGCCAGCCGGGCCGGTTATTCCACCGTGCTGTTCCCGGTGGTCGCCCTCGCCATTTCGACGATCTTCGAGGGTTATGTCTGGAGCGCGCTGGCCATAACCGGCCTCGCGGTCGTGCTCACCGGCAACCTGCTGATGCTGACCGGGCGACGCTAGCCAGACATTCAACGGAAATTGGAGAGCCGCCTTCCTTTTCACAGAATGTTCCAGCGCTGGCTTATGACTGATTCTGGTCATAAGCTTGCCGGCCGCGGGAAATAGGGCCGGCAGCGAAGGAGCCACGGTGAAGGACAGCGCGAGGTCGGGACAGGAAACGGGCTCGGCGGCCGGAGCCGGTGCGATCCTCTGGCTGATCGCCTCAGGAAAGGCGCGCTCGCGTTCCGCCCTGATCGAAGCCTCGGGCCTGTCGCGCTCCACCGTGACCGAGCGCCTGGCCGCCCTGTTCGCCGCCGGGCTGATCGAGGAAGCGCCGGATGCGATGCCGAGCGGTGGCCGCCCCGCGCGCCTGATCCGGCTGAACACGGCCTTCGGCGTGACGCTCTGCGCCGATATCGGCGAGAGCCATGTACGCCTGGCCATCACCGATCTCGAGCCGCGAATCCTTGCGGAAGCGGTGGGAAGCGTCGACATCCGCCGCGGTCCGGTGCCGGTCCTCGGCTGGATCGTCGAGCAGTTCCGGGCGCTGCTCGCCGGGATCGGGCGCGACAGCGGCGACGTGCTGGGGATCGGTCTCGGCCTGCCGGCGCCGGTCGACCATGAGGGGGGCCGTGTCGTCGGGCCCTCCGTCATGACCGGCTGGGACGATTTCGACATCAGGAGCTGGATGCGCCGGCATTTCGATGCGCCGGTCGCGGTGGAGAACGACGTCAATCTGATGACTTTGGCGGAGTATCGGCGTTTCTGGCCCAATGTCGGCCAGTTCCTCTATATCAAGGCGGGAACCGGTATCGGCAGCGGCATCATCACCGATGGCCGTCTCTATCGCGGCGCCCAGGGCGCGGCCGGCGACATCGGCCATATCCAACTCACCCACGCTCCCGCCCCGCTCTGCCGATGCGGCAAGCTCGGCTGCGTCGAGGCACGCGCCGCCGGCTGGGCCATCGCCCGCGACCTGCGGGGCCATGGCATCGAGGCCTCGGCCGCCCGGGACATCATCGCACTGACCCAGGCGGGCGAACCGGAAGCCGTGCGCCTGGTGCGGGAAGCCGGGCGCGTGCTCGGCGAAGTGACCTCCGACGTGGTCAGCGTGCTCAATCCCAGCGTGATCGTGATCGGCGGGACCCTCGCCTTGGCCGGCGAGGACCTGATGTCGGGCATCCGAGAGCTGGTCTATCAGCGCTCGCTGCCGCTGGCCACGCGCAATCTCACCATCGCGCCGGCCCAGTCCGATCTGTCCACCGGGCTGCTGCTCGGAGCCGCTTTGCTCGTGATCGAAATGCAGACGCGCCCGGAAACGATCGAGAGCACCATTCTGCGGCACCAGCGGCCGCGCGCTGCCTGAACCCGGCGACCACTTGCGCAAGACGCGACCGCCTGCCCTTACGTCAATGTAAATTCCCGAAAAATCAGACAAAGCACAGCATATGCCCCGGCAGCTTCCGCCGTCGAGGTATAATATTCCACGATGATTTCAATCCCGAAGAATTCATTGCGTTAAATACCGTGACAATACCGTGATTCAGGCCTGACCCGCCGGGAATTCCAAGTCGACAAACCTGCGCCTCCTGCCCATCATTGCTGACAAAGGGGGATGCGATGACTGGAATTGCCGATCGTTTGCTGATCCTGCTGGCGCGCGTGACGAGCCGCTTTGGCGTCTGGTACCGCTGGCCCTTCCCTGTGAGCGTTGCCATCATGCTCGGCAGCAGGGGAATATTGAGGCAGAACAACCTCTTCGATACCGAGACCGCACCGGCACGCCCCGAACCCGCCAATGGCTTCGACATTCTCGGGTTCCGCACCGCCGACGGCAGCTACAACGATCTGGCCCAGCCCTGGATGGGGCGGGCCAAGACGCGCTTCGGCCGCAACGTCGCGCTGGACAAGACCTATGGCGAGGTGGCGCCGACCCTGTACGAGCCCAATCCGCGGCTGGTCAGTTCCAGGCTGCTGGCGCGGCAGGCCTTCGTGCCCGTGCCGCATCTGAATGTGCTCGCGGCGGCCTGGATCCAGTTCATGGTGCATGACTGGCTGAGCCACGGCACCAATCTGAAGGAAAATCCCCATCGCTTCGACGTTCCGGACGGAGACGACTGGCCGACGAAGACGATGGAAGTGCTGCGCACCCCGGCCGACGTGACGCAGGCGGATCAGGCGGGGCGGCCGGCCGCCTACACCAACACCGAAAGCCATTGGTGGGACGCCTCGCAGATCTATGGCTCCAGCCTCGCATTGCAGACCCGCATCCGCAGCGATCCTGCCACCGGCACGATCCGCGCCGACGGCAAGATCCATCTCGACGAACATGGTCATCTGCCGGTCGATACCGAGGCCAAACAGGCGGGATCGGAACTGGCTGGCGTCAACGGCAATTGGTGGATCGGCCTCTCCGTACTGCATACGCTGTTCGCCCGCGAGCACAACGCCATCGTCGACCGTCTGCGCATCGACCATCCCGACAAGCCCGGCGAATGGCTGTTCCAGAAGGCACGCCTCGTCAATGCCGCCCTGCTCGCCAAGATCCACACGGCGGAGTGGACCCCGGCCCTGATGAACTCCCCATCCGGCCGTTTTGCCATGCGGGGCAACTATTTCGGGCTGCTCGGCGAGACCTTCAAGAACAGCTTCGGCCGGATCGGCGACGGCGAGATCCTCTCGGGCATTCCCGGCTCCCCCAGGAATCATCACGGGGCGCCCTATGCCATGACGGAGGAATTCGCCGCCTGCTACCGCCTGCATTCGCTGATGCCGGACAATTTTTCCTTCCGCCGTCACGAAGACGACGGCGCCCTGTTCGAGCGCGGCCTCACCGAGGTGTTCGCGGGCAAGACCCGCACCGTCTATCAAGAGGCCGGCTTTCTCAACGTCGTCTATTCGCTTGGCACGTCCCATCCCGGCGCCCTGGTGTTGCACAATTTTCCCAACACGCTGAGAAAGCTCGACAAGAGAGCGGAGGAGAACGTCTTCGTCGACCTCGCCGCCATCGACATTCTGCGCGACCGCGAGCGCGGCGTGCCGCGTTACTGCGAGTTCCGGCGCCAGATCGGCGCCCCAGTACCGCGCAATTTCGAGGAACTCACCAATGATGCGGCCTGGCGCGCGGAGCTTGCCGAGGTTTATGGCACGGTCGAGCAGGTCGACCTTCTGGTCGGCACGCTGGCCGAGAGCAATGCCCGCAATGGCTCGCCGCCCGGCTTCGGCTTTTCGGACACGGCCTTCCGCATCTTCATCCTGATGGCCTCGCGCCGCCTCAAGAGCGACCGCTTCTTCACCGAGGATTTCCGCCCCGAGGTCTATACGCCGGCCGGTTTCCGCTGGGTCCAGGAAAACTCGTTCCTCACCGTGCTGCAACGTCATACCCCGGCGCTCGCGCCGGCCTTCGCCGCCACGCGCAACGTCTTCTTCCCCTGGACCAAGGCGAGCAGGTGAGATGGCCCGCCGCATCCGCATCCCCTTGCTGATCGATCTCCTCGAAGTCGAGGACGCCGCAGCCATCGCCGCGATCGACCGCGATCCCCGTCTCGACCGCGCCTATGGCAGGGCAGGACCCTTGTTCAACCGAATGCTGGGCGGCCGGCTGACCCGGATATTTGCCGTCGACGGCATCCCGTTTCCCACCATGCGGGCGCGCCATGACGAAGAACGCCGGGCGGTCCAGGCCGCCCTCGCCGCGAGGTTGCACGAAGCGGTCCTGCCCGAGCTGTCCGGCAAGCATCCGCTGGTCGCCTATGTCAGGGGCACCGGCCCGCGCGAACGGGTCGGGCCGGCGCTGCAGGCCGTGATCGCCCGCCAATTCGATCCGGCCTTCACAGTGCAGGAGGCGGAGGCCCAACGCCTGTGGGACGCGGCCGTCCGCTTCGATGCCGCCGCCCGCACCGTCAATCCACTGCACTGGCTGCAGCAGGCGCTGTTCGGCACGCTGCATGCCGACAGGAACATCCTGGCCGGAGCAGTCGGGCGCGATCCGGTCGCCATCCATGCGGTCGGCATCGCCGTGCACAATCTGGTGGCCAGCCTCGACCGGCTGCGCGCCCATCACGATGACCCAGGCCGCCGCTTCGCCCTCGATGGCACGGCGGCGGCGATCGCCTCGCTGACCGCGCCGGACTCGGTGCTGCGCCAGGCCAAGGGCATCGCCGATATCCCCGGCGGCTCGCTGGAACCCGGCGCTCTGGTGAGATTCAAGCTCGCTCATGCCGCCGGGCGCACGCTCGATCCCGCCACCGCCTTCCAATCCGCCTCCTGGAGCGCCTGCCCGGCCTCCGGCTTCGTGTTCCGGCTGCTCGCAGCGATCTGGACGGCGGCCCGTACCGAGGACGAGGCGCCATGAGACCAGCTGAGTCAACCGGCGAGGATCCGATCTTCACGCCGCTGCATTTTCGCAGCCTCACGGTGAAGAACCGCATCTTCCGCTCCAGCATCTCAGGACGCTGGGACAATGAGGACGGCTCGCCCACCCAGACCCGTCTCAACTGGGAGAACAAATTCGCGGCGGGCGGCGTCGGCGCCATCATCACCTCCTTCGTGCCGGTGGCGATCGAGGGGCGGATCGCGGCTAACTATGCCACCAACCATCGCGATGCCTTCATTCCGCTCTGGGCCCGCATTGCCGAGGCTGTCCACGTTCATGATTGCCGCTTCATCATGCAGCTCAGCCATTCCGGCCGGCAGATGGACGTGCCCGGCGTCACCAACCAGCATCGTCCGGTGGCCAGCCCCACCAATGCGCGCGAGACCCTGCACGGTTTTCCGACCCAGGCGATGACGCCGGGCGAGATCGGCATCCTGGTCGAGAAATTCGGGCGCGCCGCCTGGCGGGCACGCGAGGCAGGATGCGACGGCGTCGAGCTGCACGCGGCCAACGGCTACCTCTTCACCCAGTTCCTTTCCTCCGGCATCAACGACCGCACCGACCATTATGGCGGCTCCCTGCCCAATCGGGCGCGCTTCCTCCTGGAGGTGATCCGCTCGATCCGCAGTCATGTCGGCCGGGATTTCCACCTGCAGGTCAAGCTTTCGGCGGTCGATCGCAACAACGTCATTCCCTGGGAGAAGAAGGGCAACACCATCGGCGAGACCATCGAAGTGGCGCGCTACTGCCAGGCGGCGGGAGTCGATGCCATCCATGTCTCCACCGGTTCGCTCTTCCCCCATCCGCTCAACCCGCCGGGCGACCTCTCGCTCGAGACGCTCGCGGTCGTCTATGACGCCATGATCGCCTCCGGCCTCTACGGCCTGCGCAATTTCCTGCTGTTCCGCTATCCGGCCCTGCGCCCGATCTTCCGCTGGCTGTGGTTCCGCATGAAGAAGGGCCATGGCATCGAGGGCATCAGCCTGGAGGAGGCCCGCCAGTTCAGGCAGGCCCTCGACATCCCCGTGCTGGTCACCGGCGGCTTCCAGACCGCCTCGGTAGTCAGGCAGGCCCTCACCTCCGGCCAGTGCGACGGCGTGGCGATCGCCCGCTCCCTGATCGCCAACAACGATCTGCCGCGGCAATGGCAGGCCGGGCACGATCGCCCGGCCAATCCCTGCACCTATTGCAACAAATGTCTGGTCAACGCGGCCAAGAATCCGCTGGGCTGCTACGAGGAGCAGCGCTTCCAGGACCGCGACGCCATGCTGGCCGCCCTTTACTCGATCTATGCGACCAAGCCCGATCTGGTCATTCCCGGCGCGGGTTTATCCGATTCGAGCCCGGTTTCCGCGTCGGCCAGCACCATCAGAGCCGCGAGAAAACGCAAAACCTCTCACCCCGTTTCTTGAGCCGATCGGAGACCGCCGCTCGAACACATCCGAGGAAATGCACGATGCCGGACTCCTATTTCGTCACCGAAGTCGAGCGCCAATTGGCGCAACGCCGCCGGAAATGGCAGCCGGTGCGGCTCGTGCTCATTGCTGCGCTGGTGGCGGTGGTCTATCTCGCCTTGACGGCCGTCATCCTCTTCACCCGCAACGACGCACCCCGCTATGGCGAGGTGATCGAGCATTTCAAATATGGCTCGATCGGCTCGGAGACGGAAAGCGGCATTCCCTACCGGGTCTGGCAGGCCCTGCCCAGGCTGTTTCCGGATGCGTTCGAACGGCGCGACGACTACACCGCCTTCGGCTTTCTCTATGAAAAGGACAGCCTGGGGCGGCAGCGAGACCTGCCGATCGGGGTCTCGCGCCGGACGGTGCGCGGCGTCGACATGGTCTGGCTCAACTGCGCCGTCTGCCACACCGGCACCTACCGCCTGAGCCCGGACGGGGCCCGCATCATCGTGCCGGCGATGCCATCCAACAATCTGCAGTTCGAACGCTTCGTGCGTTTCATCCTGTCGACTGCCGGCGACGAACGCATGGCGCCGGACACGCTGCTTCCCGAGGCCGAAGCCGCCGGCCATCGCTTCGGCCTCGTCGAGAAGACCGCCTGGCGCTATCTCGTGCTTCCCACGCTGCGAGAGGGCCTGATCGCGCGGCACGCAAGGCTCGAATCGCTGCTGGCCCGCCAGCCCGACTGGGGACCAGGCCGGGTCGATACCTTCAATCCCTACAAGGTGGTGCAGATGAAGATCCCCGCCTCGACGCTGACGGTCGCCGAGGCGATCGGCGCCGCCGATTTTCCCGCCGTCTTCGAGCAGGGACCCCGCGAGGGCATGCATCTGCATTGGGACGGCAACAACACCTCGCTGGCCGAACGCAATCTTTCGGCGGCGCTCGGCGCGGGCGTCACCCCCGAGACGGTCGACCATGCCGCCATCAAGCGCGTTGCCGACTGGCTGCTCACCCTCAAGCCACCAGCCTCTCCCAACCGGCCGGATGCCGGCGCCGTCGCTCGGGGGCGCTCCATCTATGAGGACAGCTGCAGTTCCTGCCATGGCGAGCAGGACGCGGCGGGCTACCAATTCCGGGGCGAGGCGATCGGCAAGGTCGATCCCATCGAGCGCCTCGGCACCGACAGGGCACGCCTCGACAGCTACACGCCGGCCTTCCGGCAAAGGCAGCTCACCGAATTGTTCGCCGGCACGCCCTATGCCTTCAGGTCCTTCGAAAAGACCGATGGCTACGCCAATCTGCCGCTCGACGGCCTGTGGCTGCGCGGGCCCTATCTGCACAACGGCGCCGTTCCCACGCTGAAGGATCTGCTGGCACCACCCGCCCAGCGTCCCTCCGCCTATCTGCGCGGCAGCGACGTGATCGATGCCGTCAATGGCGGCTTCGTCTCGCCGCCCTGCGACCCCAAGGGCCCACCGCCGGCGGCCGGCTTCTGCTTCGACACCACGCAGGCCGGCAATGGCAAGGACGGTCATCTCTACGGCACCGATCTGCCGGCGTCGGCCAAATCGGACCTGCTTGCCTATCTGCTCACCTTCTGACCGGAGACCCCAGCCATGACCGATCAGGCTCTCACCCTCGGATGGACCATGGCGCAAGCCGCCAGGGCCTTGCGCAGCTACCGGCTCGTGCTCGGCTTCAACATCGCCATGCATGTGCTGATCGGGCTGGCCTGCATCGTCTGCCCCGGCTGGGTTTCGCAGATGGCGGGTCTGCCGGAAGCCGTTCCGGTGGGTTGGGAGCGCGGCTGGGGCGCCACGCTGCTGCTCGTCACCGTCTTGTATGTTCCCGGCTGGTTCAGACCATTGCTCGCCCGGACGCCCAATCTGATCGGCATCGGCGGCCGCCTGTGGATGGCGTTGATCTGGCTCTTCTGTGGCGGCGGCTTCCTATGGTTCGCGCTGTTCGACGGCTTTTTCGCCGTGGTGCTCGCCTTGCTTTACCGGCGTCTGCTGACCGCCCAGTTGATGACGCGTCCCTGACGTTCAGCCGGCACCCGCTGAAGAGCGCGGTTTGAACGCACCGAAATCAGGCGGGTTCGCCGCCCTTCGGACCCCAGAAAATCACCCAGGTCTCAAAGTCCTCGCTGAAACTCTCGAAGCGATGCTCGAGGCCGGCTTCGACGAAGATCACGTCTCCCGGCGCGAACGGCCGCAATTCCCCGGCCTTCGAGAAGGTGCCGCTGCCGGCAATCACGATATAAAGCTCGTCCTGGGCATGCGGCATCTGAAGATCACGGCCGACAGGCTTGTAGAGCTCCACCGTCATCGAGCCATGCGCCATGCCCATGAAGAAAGGCTTGCCGTCAGCGCCGAGATTGTCACGAAAATAGGAAAGGGACTTGAGCCAGTCCGTCATCCTATTCCGCCGCTTCGTTCTGGGCGAGATTGTCCAGGCTCTGGATGATCAGGCTTGCGAGCGCATCGGTGAGCGAGGTCTGCTCACGCCAGTTGCGCACCAGGCCGATCTTGCAAGAGGGCAATGGCGGGAAGCCGTCGGTTGGACCGAGGACGCGCATGCCGGGCCTCAGCGCGCTTTCCGGCAGCACCGAGACCGCAAGGCCTGCGAGGACCATGGCGCCGACCGCGGTGGAGTTCCAGCTCGAATAGAGCACGCGATAGCCGCGATTGATCGTTTCCAGCTTTTCCTGCGCCGCCTGCCGCCAGCCGCAACTCGGGCGGCCGAGCGCAAGCGGGAGCGGTGTTTCCGTGTGGACCTGGTGCCGGCTCGAAGTCACCCAAAGCAGGCGTTCATGTCGCACGAATTCGGCCGTTCCCTTGTGCTCGACATGGGTGATGATGGCGAGGTCGAGATCATTGGCGTTGATGCGTTCGATCAGCATCGGCGTCGGCTCGCAGACGATGGTCACCTCGACCCGGGGATTGGCCTGCGAGAAACGCGCCATGATCTCCGGCAGATAACGGTCTGCATAATCGTCGGGAATGCCGATGCGCACGCGCCCGGTGAGCTCGTTCTGGGAGAAGGCACAGACCGCATCCATGTTGAGCTTGACGATGCGCCTCGCATAGTCGAGCAGCTTGTCGCCGTCTTCCGTCAGCCTGGAGGCTCGCCCGTCCCGCTCGAAGATCGGCTTGCCGATGCGCTCCTCCAGCCTTTTCATCTGCATGGAAACGGCCGATTGCGTCTTGAAGACGATGTCGGCGGCGCGAGTGAAGCTGCCCGTTTCGGCGATGGCGATGAAGGTCCTGAGCTGATCGATATCCAGCAGCACGGCCATGGGCCCCTCCCTCGAGCAAGTATGTTTTAGCGAGAACGCCGTTTCCTACTCCGCCGGCTCGGCCTCATGAAGGGCGTGCCTCGATCCGCCATCGAGGAGTACGATAACAATCGCTTATGCTGAACATTAGAAACATTCGTTGGATTGATCAATACCGATGTTTCATAGTGTTACCGTTCAGTATTGGTGATGAATGGAGCGTTCCATCCGGGAGCGCAGCATCACCGGCCGCCCGATGGAGAATCCGATGAACAGCGTTGTCGTCAACAGCCAGTCTTCCTCTTTCGTCTCGAGCTTCGTCGAGACGGTGCGCGCTGTGTTCGGCAAGGTAGCCGGTCTCGCCGTCGCGCTTCACAATCGCCGGGAAATCAACCAGTTGGCCACTGCAGATGCGGCGATGTTGCGCGATCTCGGCCTGACGCCGACCGATGTCGAAGGCGCCCTGTCGCAGCCGCTCTGGCGCGATCCGTCGGCCCAGCTCGTCGCGGCGCAGATGGATTGGCGCAGCTCGGCCAAGGCCGCCAAGCATGACAATTTCGTCGGTCTGCACGCCTGATGCCTGACCGGCACGACTTCTGGCCGCTTCCCCTGCGGCAGAACGCCCCGGAAGCGTGACTTCCGCACCTCAGCCCGCTTCGTCTGAAGCGGGCTTTTTCATGCCGGCTTCATTATTTCCTGCCGAACCAGGTTTCGAGCAGCGACTGCATCGCATCGGCTTGCGCCTTCTGGAGCTGGCTGCCCGCCTCGAGCATCTGATCCATCATCGCTTCGGCGTCGCTCTTGGGAGCAGGGGCCGACATCGGCGCGAGAAACGGCGCCCATAGCGCCGCCAGAGCGCTGTTGTCGAACCAGGGTGCCGGCTTGGCCGGCGGAGGCTGGAAGGCCCGCATCATGGCATCGAACATCTCGCTCAATGGATGGCTGGGCGCCGGCGGCACGGCTGCCCGCGCCAGGCCGCTGACCAGGATGGACGCCACGGACGGCAGCATGGCGGCGATCACCGGGGCGGCGACGCCGCTCTGTAATGCGGCGAGCTGGGAAAGCGCCTTCGTCATCTCGGGCGTACCGAAAAGGGCTGCCATCACGCGCTGGCCCTGCTGTGTCGCCTGCTGGGTGAAGGCCAGCGCCGCGTCCTGGAAGCTATCGACTTGCGGCACACCCGACAGGCCGAAGAAATCCGGCGGTTCGGCGGCAGTCTTCGCTTTCTCCACCTGCCGTTTCAGGCCGAGCGAGAAAGCCGGCATCAGCGCCTCGGCTGCCGCCATGGCCTGCTTCTGGCTGAGCTCGAAATGGCGGGCCAGATTGTCGATCGCCTGCCCGTTCTGCGCGGTGTTCAATAGATCGAATAGTGTGTTCATGCCGCTTCCCATGCCACCGCCATTGTGGCTCTCAGCCCTGTCCGGGGACCTTCAGCCACCGCAGTGAACGATAGGCCCACCATACACCAAACACGCCGAAGATCACCGCGCCAAGTCCCTGCCCGGCCAACGCCCCCTCCGCTCCCCAATATTTTGCGCCAATGATGGCAAAGGGAATGGTACCGAGCGTCGCCTTACCCCAGTTGGACAGGGTCGCAGCGATCGGAAAGCCGAGATTGTTGAAGGAAGCATTGGCAACGAAGAGCAGCCCGTGGAAGACCCACGACCCTGCCGCGAACAGGCAGAAAAAGGTGATGAGCTGGGCAGCCTGCGGATCGACGATGTTGAACAGGCGGATCACCAGCTGGTGCGCGGCGGCCAGCACCGCCCACACGATCAGCGCATAGATCGTCGTGAAAGTGAAGGCATCGGTCAGGGTGCGGCGCACCCGATCGAGCCGGCCGGCGCCGTAATTCTGACCGAGAATCGGTCCCACCACACCCGAGAGCGAGAAGATCCCCCCGAAACAGAACGCGATCAGACGTCCCATCACGGCATTGCCCGCCACGGCACCATCGCCGAACGGAGCCAGCACGGCCGTCATGTAGCCATTCGCCACGGGGGTGGCGAGATTGGCGAGCATGGCCGGGCCCGCGATCGCCATGATCGGCCTGGTGTCGGCGAGCGCTTCGCGCAGCGACAACCGGCCTACCAGATCGTGCACGCGGGAGGCGCCGTACCAGCCGACCCAGACGGTAACCAGCCGCGAGATCACGATGACGATCGCCGCCCCCTCGACACCGAGGCCGAGCCAAAGAATGAAGATGGGATCGAGGATCGCCGCGGCGATGGCCCCCGACAGCGTGACATACATCGAGCGCCTGGCGTCCCCGACAGCACGAAGCACGCCGGAGAGCGCCATGCCGCTGCCCATGAGGAGGCCGCTCGGCACACTGATCTGCAGGAAGATGGTGGCCAGATCCAGCGTGCGGCCGGTGGCGCCCAGCTGTGTGAGCAGCCAGGGAATCAGCGGAAGGGCAACAGCCGCCACCAGGGTGTTGATCAGGATCATCCACACCAGGATGGAAGCCCCGTAGCGCCGAGCCAACGCGCGATTATGGGCCCCCAATGCACGCGAGCACAGAGCGCCGGCCGAGATCATCACGCCGATGCAGATCGAGGTCGCCAGAAACAGCACCGCCGCACCATAGCCGACCGCCGCCGTCGCCGCGGTGTCGCCGAGATGGGCGATGTACCACAGGTTGATGAGGTCGACGGCGAACACCGACATCAGCCCGATCGAGCCCGTCGTGGTCATCACCACGACGTGGCGCATGATCGAGCCGGTCACGAACTTTGCCGTCGGCGACAGAGGTGCCGGCTGCGCCGACGCCTCGGCGGGCGTGGCGTCGTCATCGGCTTGAGGATGGCGCATTTTCAGTCCAATTCCCGGGGAGCGCAGACCTCCCTGGCCTTCAAAGGCCGACGATCCGTACACCCCATTGCCCAGCATGGGCGAAGAGCACCGATATAGGCCGATATCATCAAGCGGAAAACCCCTGCCCTTCCTCCCCCCTCGCCAGAGATGCTCCCACGCGATAGTTTGGCCGGCAGTCAGGAAGCCCAGCCATGATTGCGCAAGAGCCGATCGCCGACCTGCCGACCCATCAGGTGACCAACCAGGTCCCGCCTTTGCTCGACTACAACCTGTTCGACAGCGATCCAGGCCTGCAGGCAGCGCTCGCCCGCGAAGGCGCCGGCTGGGCCCGGGACGCCGCGAGCGCCTTCGGGGCCTCGATCGGCAGCGCCGAGACGATCGCGCTCGGCGAGGCCGCCGGCCGGCATACGCCGGAGCTGCACAGTTTCGACCGTTTCGGCCAGCGCATCGATCATGTCGAATTCCATCCCGCCTATCATGCCCTGATGGCCCGCGGCCTGGAGGCAGGCATCCATTCCCTGCCCGCTTCCGGGCGGGCCGGCGGCTTCGTCGCCCATGCTGTCCTGGAGTATATGCTGACCCAGATCGAGCCCGGCGTGTGCTGTCCGATCACCATGACCGGCGCGAGCCTGGCCGTGCTGCGCCAGGCACCCGCCCTCTTCGGGCAATGGGGCCCGCTCATCCGGGCCGATGCCTATGACGGCTCGGCCCGCCCGGCAGCCGAGAAGGCGGCGGCGACCATCGGCATGGCGATGACCGAAAAACAGGGCGGCTCCGATGTCCGCTCCAACACCACCCTCGCCAGACCGCTCGGCGAAGATCTTTACGAACTCACCGGACACAAATGGTTCTGTTCGGCCCCGATGTCGGACGGCTTCCTCACCTTGGCCCAGACCCCCGGCGGGCTCGCCTGTTTCTTCGTGCCGCGCTGGCGGCCGGACGGCACCCGCAATCCCATCTTCATCCAGCGCCTCAAGGACAAGCTCGGCAATCGCTCCAATGCCTCGGCCGAGATCGAATATGCCGGCGCTCTGGCCTGGCGTATCGGCGAGGAGGGCCGCGGCGTCGCCACCATCATGGCCATGGTCAACCAGACCCGGCTCGACGCCGCCCTGGTCTGCGCCGGCATGATGCGCCAATGCGCGGTGCAGGCCGTGCACCACGCCGCCCACCGCCACGCTTTCGGCAGGCTCCTGATCGAACAGCCCCTGATGCAGCCGGTCCTCGCCGACCTCGTCATCGAGGCGGAAGCGGCCACCATGCTGGTGATGCGCGTGGCCCGCGCCTTCGACGGCAAGACGCCGGAGGAGACCGCCTTCGCGCGCCTCGGTGCGGCCATCGCCAAGTTCTGGGTGACCAAGCGCCTCCCCAATCACAGCTATGAGGCGCTGGAATGTCTCGGCGGCAACGGCTTCGTGGAAGAGGGGCCGCTGGCCCGTTTCTATCGCGAGGCTCCCGTCAATGCGATCTGGGAGGGCTCCGGCAACGTCAACGCACTCGACGTGCTGCGCGCGCTCGGCAAGGAGCCAGCGACCGTCGCGGCGCTGCGCGGTGAATTAAAGGCAGCGCAGGGGCTGGATCAGCGCTACGACGCCTTCGTCGCCGCCATCGAGAAAGCGATGCATGCCGGCGGCATGCAGGAGGCGCTGGCCCGCCGCCTGGTGGAAGATCTCGCTTTGGCGCTGGAAGCCTCGCTCCTGCTCCGCCACGGCCCTGCGCCAATGGCGGAAGCTTTCGTGGCCGGACGCCTCGATGGCGGAATGCGCGGCTGCTACGGCGCCCTCCCGGCCGGCCTGAGCCTGCAGCCGATTCTGGATCGGGCGAGAGTGGAACCTTCCCGGTAGCATCGAGTGCCGGCTGCGCCAGTATTCTCGAAACTTGGTAAACGCCGCCAATGGCGTAGAGCGGAGCAGCCGGCTGGGACCGTGAACGCCTCGACCGCCCCAGTGGAAACGGATGCTCGCCGCAAGGGCAGAGGTGGACGGGATGTCCGCGGTCCCAGCCTCAGCTGCAACAATCGAAGGCCGATGCCTTCCGACTTCATTTCAGCTTGTCGAAACCTTCGCCAAAGCCCTTCAGGGTCAGGGGAATGCCGATGCCCTCTTCCGGCGTCTGGAAGATGATGAAGGTGGCTTCCTTGCCGGTACGCAGCATGCCGATCTGGGAATCGTCGAGCACCACGTCGGCCAGGCAGCCCGTCGGCAGGCAGCGCACGAAGGCGGCGCGGCCGACATCCTTGCCGTCGATCTTGAGGCCGAGGCCGGACGGCAGCAGCACACCGAGCGGCGCGATCACCCGCAGCAGGCGGCTCTTCTGATCGGCCGTGCGCAGCACCAGCACCGACAGGGCCACATTGGGGCGATCGGACGCAGTGACGGCCTGCACCAGCGCGCATTGTTCCTGCTGGGCTCCCGGCGGGGTATCGCAGCGCACCTGCCAGTTGTCGTGGGTCGAGCGCAGCACGCCGAGCTGATCGGTCTGCTGTGCGGCGGCAGGACCGCCCAGCACGGCAGCCGCCAGCAGGCCCGCAAGGGAAAGGCCGGTAACCCGTCGCAGCGGGGTCGCAAGCGCATGTTTCAGCATGTGTGCCAACAAGGTACATCCTCGCCGAATCAGGGCCCGCGGGCCCGGTTTGGATTTCTGTCGCGACGGGTAGCAGACAGGCCCTGACTGTCAAGCATGGCGCCGCGACGGCGTCCGGCCCAAGTTGACGGCACATCATGGCGCTTTCGCGCCCAATTGCCGCACAAACCGTGGACGTCGAACCATTGCGATGCGCTGTGGATTGTGGTTTTTGAGTGACCGTGTGCTTTACATGAGTTCCAATCCGTGAAATCTGCGCGCCAGAGAGTTTTGCGCGATTGGCGCTCCCGACCGGTAACGAGCCAGGTGGCGTATCACGTGCCGTATGGGCTGCGTCGTGTCGGCGGGGAATTGGAGAGAAGGCGGATGGCTTTCCAGGCTAGGAAGAAAATGGGCGGGGTGGCACTGTCATCGCTGCTGTGGGGCCTCATCATCGGCACGGCCAGCGCCGAAGAGGCCGCCAAGGGCGGCCTCGGCGAGCCGCAGCCCTGGCAGATGGGCCTGCAGGAACCCGCCACGCCGGTGATGGAATATATCAACTGGTTCCATACCTATGTGATGTGGTTCATCGTCCCCATCACCCTCTTCGTGATGGTCCTGCTGCTCTATGTGATCATCCGCTTCAACAAGAAGGCCAACCCGGTCCCCTCCAAGGTCACGCACAACACCATCCTGGAGGTGGCGTGGACGGTGCTGCCGATCCTGGTGCTGGTCTGCATCGCCCTGCCTTCGTTCAAGCTCCTCTATATGGAGGAAGTGATTCCGAAGGCCGACCTGACTATCAAGGCGACGGGCAGCCAGTGGTACTGGGATTACGAATATCCCGACAATGGCGACATCTCCTTCTCGTCCACCATGGTGCGCGACCTGCCCATGAGCGATCCGCTGCGCCTGCTCAAGGTGGACAACGAGGTGGTCGTGCCCGTGAACAAGACGGTGGTGGTGCAGGTCACCTCCAACGACGTGATTCACTCCTTCTCGGTGAACTCCTTCGGCATCAAGATCGACGCCATTCCCGGCCGCCTGAACCAGACCTGGTTCAAGGCCACCCGCGAAGGCATGTATTATGGCCAGTGCTCGCGCCTTTGCGGCCGCGACCATGCCTTCATGCCGATCGCCTTCCGCGTGGTGAGCGACGAGGAGTTCCAGAAGTGGGTGGCCAGCAAGAAGACTGCAATGAACGGCGCCGCCCCGGACAAGGTCGCAGCCGCGACCTCCGTCGTAGTAAAGTAACGGCCTGACGGCTCGACTAAAGGATTGAATGTGATGGCCACTGCCCACAACGCATCGGCGCATGACGATCATGCCCATGACGCGCATGATCATCCGACCGGCTGGCGCCGTTATGTCTATTCGACCAACCATAAGGACATCGGCACGCTCTACCTGATCTTCGCGCTGGTCGCGGGTATCATTGGCGGCCTCCTGTCGGTGGCGATGCGCGCGGAACTGATGTTCCCGGGCCAGCAATTCTTCACCAACCCCTACACGTTCAATGCGTTCGTGACCGCCCACGGCCTGATCATGATCTTCTTCATGGTCATGCCCGCGATGATCGGCGGTTTCGGCAACTGGTTCGTACCGCTGATGATCGGCGCGCCGGACATGGCCTTCCCGCGCATGAACAACATCTCGTTCTGGCTGCTGATCCCGGCCTTCGGCCTCCTGATCATCTCGATGTTCGTGCCCGGCGGCCCCGGCGCCGACGACCTCGGCGTCGGTACGGGTTGGACGGCCTATCCGCCGATGTCCTCGATCAAGGGCACGCCCGGACCGGCGATGGATTTCGCCATCCTGTCGCTGCATCTGGCCGGTGCGTCCTCCATTCTGGGCGCCATCAACTTCATTACCACCATCTTCAACATGCGCGCGCCCGGCATGACGCTGCACAAGATGCCGCTGTTCGCCTGGGGCGTGCTGGTCACCGCCTTCCTGCTGCTGCTGTCGCTGCCCGTCCTCGCTGGCGCCATCACCATGCTGCTGACGGACCGTAACTTCGGCACCGCCTTCTTCGATCCGGCCAATGGCGGCGACCCGATCCTGTGGATGCATCTGTTCTGGTTCTTCGGTCATCCCGAAGTCTACATCATGATCCTCCCCGGCTTCGGCATCGTCAGCCACATCATCTCGACCTTCTCGCGCAAGCCCATCTTCGGCTATCTCGGCATGGCCTATGCCATGGTCGCCATCGGCGTCGTCGGCTTCGTCGTGTGGGCCCACCACATGTACACCGTCGGCCTCGACGTCGACACGCAGGCCTATTTCGTGTTCGCCACCATGGTGATCGCGGTGCCGACCGGCGTGAAGATCTTCTCCTGGATCGCCACGATGTGGGGCGGCTCCATCGACTTCAAGGCGCCCATGGTGTGGGCGACGGGCTTCATCTTCCTGTTCACCGTCGGCGGCGTCACCGGCGTGATGCTGGCCAATGCCGGCGTCGACCGCTCGCTGCACAACACCTATTACGTGGTGGCGCATTTCCACTACGTGCTGTCGTTGGGCGCGGTCTTCTCCATCTTCGCGGGCTGGTACTACTGGTTCCCGAAAATGTTCGGCTATGTCATCCCCGACTGGATGGGCCAGGTGCATTTCTGGATCGCCTTCGTCGGCGCCAACATGCTGTTCATGCCGCAGCACTTCCTGGGCCTGGCCGGCATGCCCCGCCACCTCGTCGACTACAACCCGGCCTTCGCCGGCTGGAACCTGGTCTCCTCGCTCGGCGCCTTCATCTTCTTCGGCGGCGTGATCTGGTTCCTGGCCATCAACTTCTACGCGGTGTTCGTCCGCAAGGAGCAGGCGGCCGCCAATCCCTGGGGCGAAGGCGCCACCACCCTGGAATGGACGCTGTCCTCACCGCCGCCCTTCCACCAGTTCGAGACGCTGCCCCGCATCCGCTGAGCCCCTCGAACGCCTGAGCTTTCGGGAGGGCGGCCGCTTCGACGGCCGCCCTCCTGCCTCCACAACTCCCGCGGTTTCCTGCTCGAGCCTTCCCGCGAGGAAGTCTCCAGCAAGCAACCAGCCCCAAAGGCAGCCGGCCGAGGCCGGTACGACGAGAAGGAACGTTCATTGACCGATATCGGCATGCCCATCCAAGGCGAGGCTGACGATGCTGTCCCCGTGATCAGCATCGCGTCGGTTGGCGACTTCCTGGCCCTGCTCAAGCCGCGTGTGATGTCGCTGGTGGTCTTCACCGCCCTCACCGGCATGGTCGTGGCTCCCGGCCAGATCCATCCTGTCATCGGCCTTGCCGCCCTGATCGCCATCGCGGTCGGCGCGGGTGCCTCCGGCGCCCTCAACATGTGGTACGATGCCGACATCGACGCCGTGATGTCGCGCACGCGCAACCGCCCGGTTCCGGCCGGCCGCGTCAGCCCGGGCGAAGCGCTCGCCTTCGGCATCATCCTGTCCGGCCTGTCGGTGCTGGCGCTCGGCGTCTTCACCAATTTCCTCGCCGCGGGCCTGCTCGCCTTCACCATCTTCTTCTACGTGGTGATCTACACCATGTGGCTGAAGCGCTGGACGGTGCAGAACATCGTCATCGGCGGCGCGGCGGGCGCCCTGCCCCCGGTCGTCGCCTATGCCGCGGTGACCGGCACGGTGACGGTGGAAAGCCTCGTCCTCTTCGCCCTGATCTTCATGTGGACCCCGCCCCATTTCTGGGCCCTGGCGCTGTTCAAGTCGGGCGACTACGAAAAGGCCGGCGTACCGATGCTGCCCGTGGTGGCGGGAGACCACGAGACCCGGCGCCAGATCCTGATCTACACGGTGCTGCTGGCCCCGATCGGCATGCTGCCCTGGCTGCTCGGCTATGCCCATTGGAGCTATGGCGTGGTCGCGGGCCTCGGCGGGCTCGGCATGCTCGGCCTCGCCGTCGACATCTGGCGCAAGCCCGGCGACATGGGACCGGCCAAGCGCATGTTCGGCTACTCGATCCTCTATCTGTTCGTGCTGTTCGCCTGCCTGCTCGGCGAGGCGCTGGTGATGAGGATCCTGGCATGATGGCACATCATCTGTGGTTCATCGGTCCGGCCCTGATCATCCTGCTGCTGATCATCCTGTTCCGCCCCCTCGCCTATCAGCGTCCGCCTCGCGACAGCTGGGTCGCCCGGCTGGCACCCGACCAGGCACGCAAGCTGCATTGGCGCTCCATCGCGATCGCCGCCGCCCTGATCGCCTTCGTGCTGCTCGTCTATGCCGTGAGCTTCGTCAAGGGCCCCGGCGTTCTCGACAAGGGGTTCTAGAATGGCCGGAATGCCCGACAAGTCCTCCCCTGCGCGCCCCAAGGTCGGCAATGGTGTCATCGCGGTGTCCTGCATCGCGTTCGTGGCATCGATGGTGGGTGCGGCCTATGCCGCCGTACCGCTCTATACGCTGTTCTGCCAGGTCACCGGCTTTGCGGGTACCACGCGCGTCGCCGAGGCTGCCCCGGGCCAGATCCTCGACCGCAGCTTCGAAGTGCGTTTCGATTCGAACATCAACCCGGCCCTGCCCTGGAAGTTCGAGCCCGAACAGCGTTCGGTGACGGTCAAGGCCGGCGAGGTGAAGACGGTCTATTACAAGATCACCAACCTCTCCTCGGAAACCACCTATGCCGCGGCCGCCTACAATGTGACGCCGCAGGAAACCGGTGCGTATTTCTCGAAGATCCAGTGCTTCTGCTTCACCAACCAGAAACTGGGACCGGGCGAGAGCCAGGAATTGCCGGTGGTCTTCTTCGTCGATCCCGCGATCGACAAGGTCGACTATCTTGCCGGCGTGCGCACGATCACGCTTTCCTACACCTACTATCCGGCCAAGCCTCCCGCGACACCGCTCGCGGCGGCCGAACCGAAAACCGACACGTCGAGCAAACCGCAGTTATAAGTTCCCGGGCGACCGGCATCTGGAGAAAGCCATGGCTCAGACCAAGAACCATGATTACCACCTCGTCAACCCGAGCCCGTGGCCGTTCGTCGGCTCGATGGCGGCTTTCGTTCTGGCCATCGGCCTGATCACCTGGATGCACAAATATTCCTACGGCCCCCTGGTGTTCGGCGTCGGCCTGATCGGCGTGCTCTACACCATGCTGATGTGGTGGTGGGACGTCATCAAGGAAGCCTCCGAGGGCGACCACACCCCGGTTGTGCAGCTCCATCACCGCTACGGCATGATGCTGTTCATCGCGTCGGAGGTGATGTTCTTCGTCGCCTGGTTCTGGGCCTATTTCGACGTCGCCCTCTTCCCCGGCGAGTCGGCGGAGGTCGCCCGCACCGCGCTGACGGGCGGCGTCTGGCCGCCCAAGGGCATCGAGACTCTCGATCCCTGGCATCTGCCGCTCCTGAACACGCTGATCCTGCTCACCTCCGGCACCACGGTGACCTGGGCCCATCACGCCTTGCTCGAGGGCGACCAGAAGGGCCTGAGGAACGGCCTGATCCTGACGGTGGTTCTCGGCGTGATCTTCACGCTGTGCCAGGCCTATGAATATGCCCACGCACCGTTCTCCTTCTCGGGCCACATCTACGGTTCGACCTTCTTCATGGCCACGGGCTTCCACGGCTTCCACGTGATCGTCGGCACCATCTTCCTGGCGGTCTGCCTGTTGCGCGCCAATCTGGGCCAGTTCACCCAGCGCCATCACCTCGGCTTCGAATTCGCCGCCTGGTACTGGCACTTCGTCGACGTGGTCTGGCTGTTCCTGTTCGCCTGCATCTACATCTGGGGCTATGGTCCCGGCGGCGTGCACGGCTGAGCCGCCTTCATACGATCAACGAGGCGGCCGGGGTTACCCGGCCGTTTCCTTTTGGGGCCTCGCGATGCCGCAAGATCACCAATACCCGCCGCTTTCACCCTTCCAGACCGGCTCGCGCGGCAAATGCCCCCGTTGCGGCCAGGGCAAGCTCTTCGACGGCTTCATCAGCCTCAAGCCGAAATGCAGCGCTTGCGGCCTGGACTACAGCTTTGCCGATTCGGGCGATGGGCCGGCCGTCCTGGTGATCCTGGTCGCCGGCTTCATCCTGCTGGGTGCGGCCGTCTATGTCGAATTCACCTTCTCACCCCCGGTCTGGGTGCACGTCATTCTCTGGCTGCCGCTTTCCCTCGCTGTTTGTCTGGGATTGCTGCGCTGGATGAAGGGCGTCCTCGTCGCCCTGCAATACACCAACAAGGCGGCCGAGGGCCGGCTGGAAGAATGACGGGGTCCGCACTCTCCTCACGTCCGCGCTCGCTCCTGGCGCTGACGATCTCGATGCTGGTGATGGGCGCCTTCCTGGTCGGTCTCGGCATCTGGCAGCTCGAACGTCTACAGTGGAAGCTCGGCCTGCTCAAGGAGATTGCCGATCGCACCACCGCGGCTCCGGTCGCTCCGCCCCCCGAAGCCGATTGGCCGCACCTGACGCGGGACGGTCTCGAATACCGGCATTGGCAGGTCTCGGGAACCTTCGACCACGCCAAAGAGATCCGCTCCTTCACCAATCTGCCCGATGTCAAAGGGCGGTTTCGCGGTGTGGGCTATTGGGTGCTGACGCCGCTCATCCGTCCCGATGGTTCCACCATCCTGATCAATCGCGGCTTCGTGCCCGAGAGCGCCAAGGATCCCGCCAGCCGCCAAGCCGGGCAGATCGCGGGCCCTGTCACCGTCTCCGGCCTCGCCCGCTGGACGGAGGACCGCAATCTCTTCACGCCGGCGGACGATCCCCTCGCCGGCAACTGGTTCACGCGCGACATCGCCGGCATTGCCAAGGCCGAGGGGTTGACGCGGGTCGCACCCTTCTTCATCGATGCCGATGCCAGCGCCCCCGGCGGCCTGCCCCAGGGCGGAGAGACCATTCTCACCTTCCCCAACAACCATCTGCAATATGCGCTGACCTGGTTCGGTCTCGCCCTCGGCCTCGTCGGGGTCTACATCGCCTTCGTCCTGCGCTACCGGCGGAGTTCAAAAAGCTAGGCCGCGTCGCCAAGTATGGCCTAGCGGGCTGGAATGTCGTCTTGCGAGCGCAGCGAAACGATCCAGTCTCTCCGCCCTGATGAAATCAGGATTGCTCCGCTGAGCCCGCAATGACGATGAAATAGGCCGGTGATCGGGGCCAGGAGCGGCGCATTCAAGCCAGCAGGCGGCGATACGCGCCTTGCCCGCCGGCCCCGGGCGGATTACAGGATGAAGACTTGTGTCCAGGACGGCGCGCGGCCGGCATCGGCGGCGCTTCCGGCACCGAAAGGATAGAACCGTGCACTATGTCTCCACGCGGGGCGAAGCCCCCGTTCTCGGCTTTTGCGATGCCCTGCTCGCCGGTCTTGCCCGCGACGGCGGGCTCTATGTGCCGCAGCATTGGCCGGTTCTGTCCCACGCCCAGATCGCCGCCTTTGCGGGCAAGCCCTATTGGCAAGTGGCCGAGGCGGTGATCTCGCCCTTCGTCGGCGGTGAGATCGAGCCGGCGGCCCTGCGCCGGATGATCCAGGAAGCCTATGGCAGCTTCGGCCATCCGGCCGTCGTGCCGCTGGTGCAGATCGGCGACAATCTTTTCGTGCAGGAACTGTTCCACGGCCCCACCCTCGCCTTCAAGGACGTGGCGATGCAGTTGCTCGCCCGGCTGATGGATCATGCCCTGAAGGCCCGCAACAAGCGCGCCACCATCGTCGGCGCCACCTCGGGCGACACCGGCAGCGCCGCCATCGAGGCTTTCCGCGGCCTCGAACAGGTCGACATCGTCATCCTCTATCCGCATGGCCGCGTCTCCGAGGTGCAGCGCCGGCAAATGACCACGGTCAATGCCGCCAATGTCCATGCGGTTGCGCTGGAGGGCAATTTCGACGATTGCCAGGCGCAGTTGAAGGCGATGTTCAACCATCTCGAATTCCGCGACGAGATCGGCCTGTCGGGTGTCAATTCCATCAACTGGGCCCGCATCGTGGCCCAGATCGTCTATTATTTCACCGCCGCGGTGGCCCTGGGCGCACCGCATCGCAAAGTGTCCTTCTCGGTGCCCACGGGCAATTTCGGCGATATTTTCGCCGGCTACGTCGCCAAGCGCATGGGCCTGCCGATCGAGCGGCTCCTGATCGCCACCAATGTCAACGACATCCTGGCGCGCACCATCGCGACCGGCGTCTACGAGGCGCGCGGCGTGACGGAGACCTCCTCTCCCTCGATGGATATCCAGGTCTCCTCCAATTTCGAACGGCTGCTCTTCGACGCCTATCGCCGCGATGCCGGCCAGGTGCGCCGCCTGATGGGCAACCTTGCCCAGTCCGGAGCCTTCGAGATCGACGAAGGCGCCTATGACGCCATCTGTGCGGAGTTCGACGCCGAGCGCGCCGACGAGAAGGAGGTCGGCAAGACGATCGGGATGGTCTGGCGCAATGCCGGCTATCTCCTGGATCCGCACACGGCCGTCGGCGTGATGGCGGCGTGGAAAGCCGAACCCGATCGCCGCGTGCCCATGGTCGTGCTCGGCACCGCCCATCCCGCCAAGTTCCCAACCGCCGTGAAGGATGCCTCCGGCGTCGAACCCAAGCTGCCGGATGCTCTTGCCGATCTCTATGAGCGGCCCGAGCGCTTTACCGTCCTGCCCAATGACCTTGGAGTGCTGGAGGCCTTCGTCCGCAAGCATTCCCGCGCGGCACAGGGTGCCGCCGCATGAGCGTCGAAGTTACCCACCTCCCCTCGGGCCTGACCGTCGTCACCGACGCGATGAGCCATCTCGAGACCGCTTCGCTCGGTGTCTTCGCCGGCGCCGGCGCCCGCTCGGAAGGCGAGAAGGAGCATGGCCTCGCCCATCTCCTCGAGCATATGGCATTCAAGGGCACGCGAACCCGTGACGCCAAGCGCATCGCCGAGGAGATCGAAAGCGCAGGCGGTGAACTCAATGCCGCGACATCGGGCGAGCAGACCGCCTACTACGCCCGTGTGCTGAAGGAAGATGTCGGCCTCGGCTTCGACATCCTGGCCGATATCCTCACCCAATCCGTCTTCGATTCCGACGAGCTGGCGCGGGAGAAGAACGTCATCCTGCAGGAGATCAGCGCCGTCGAGGATACGCCGGACGACCTGGTCTTCGACATGTTCAACCAGGCCGCATTTCCGCACCAGCCCCTCGGCCGCCCCATCCTCGGCACGCCCGAGACGGTGATGTCGTTCGACCGCCAGGCGATCCAGGCCTATCTCGACACCCATTACCGGGCCGGCCGCATGGTGGTCGCCGCAGCAGGGGCCGTCGATCATGATCGCGTCGTCGAGGAGGCGGGCCGCCTGTTCGCCCACCTGCCCGAGGGCAGCGGCCCGGAGCCCGCTTCGGCGATCTATCGCGGCGGCGAGGACGTGATGGAAACCGATCACGAGCAGGCCAATGTGCTGATCGGCTTTGGCGGCCGTTCCTACAAGGATGACCTGAGCCCGGCTCTCGGCATCTTCACCAATCTGGTCGGCGGCGGCATGTCCTCGCGCCTGTTCCAGGAGGTGCGCGAGAAAAGAGGCCTGTGCTATCAGGTCTATGCCTTTCAGTGGGGTTATGCGGATACCGGCATCTTCGGCATATCGGCCGGCGCCGGCGCCGAAGACCTCGAAGATCTCGTGCCGGTGATCCTGGATACCGTGGCTGCCGCTGCCTCGGCTCCGACCGAAGCCGAAATCGCCCGTGCCAAGGCGCAGATGAAGGCGGGCCTTCTGATGGCGCTCGAATCCTCGGCCATGCGCGCCGAGCAGATGGCGCGCCACATGCTGATCTGGGGCCGGCCCCTGCCGCCGGCGGAATTGATCGCCAAGATCGACGCGGTCACCGCCGACGACGTGCGCAAGGCCGGCGAGGCCGTGCTGGCCTCGCCGCCGACCCTGGCGGCGCTCGGCCCTGTCAGGACATTGCCCCGCCTCGACAAGATCCGCAGCCATCTGGCGGCATGAGGCGTGCATGTCCTTCCTGCGGCCCTTCTCCTTCGCCGACGTCATACCGCCGGTCCGTGGCGAGAAGGTCGAGTTGCGGGCCCCGGAAATGCGCGATTTCGAGGCCTGGGCCGCCTTGCGGGGCGCAAGCCGGGAATTCCTGCGCCCGTGGGAGCCGACCTGGCCGCCCAACGACCTGACCCGCCCGGCCTTTCGGGCGCGGATCAAGCGCTATGGTCAGGATGCGAGGGCGGACGCCGCCTACCCCTTCTTCATCTTCCGCTCCGATGACGGCGCGCTGGTCGGCGGCCTCACCCTCGGCCAGATCCGCCGCGGCGTGGCGCAGACCGGCTCGCTCGGCTATTGGATGGGCCAGGCCCATGCCGGCCAGGGCCTGATGAGCGACGCCGTGCGCGCATTGCTGCCCTATGCCTTCGGCACGCTGCGCCTGCGCCGGGTGGAAGCCGCCTGCCTGCCGGAGAACGGCCCCTCGATCCGTCTCCTGGAGCGCGTCGGCTTCATCCGCGAGGGCTATGCCCGCTCCTATCTGTGCATCGCCGGCGCCTGGCGCGACCATCTGCTCTACGCCATCCTGTCGAGCGACGAGATCCGCTGAGGCCTTCCGGGGACCGGATCGCAACTTCACGGCCATCACCACGCGGAGGGCATCATGACCGGCGCATCGCAGACCGTCATCACCCGGGCGGAAGAGCGGCCGCGGGAGGCCTGGGACGATCCTGCCAAGGGGAGCGTGGCCTGGCACACGCTGTTCAGCGCGGACATCACGCCCACGGACAGCCTCAGCGCGGGGATCGCCATCCTGCCGCCCGGCGGCACCAACCCGCCGCACCGCCACGCCGAAGCGGAGCTCTATTTCATCCTGGAAGGCAACGGCGTGCTCACGGTCGACGGCCTGGAGAGCCCCGTCGGCAAGGGAGCGGCGATCTTCATTCCCGGCCAGGCCTGGCACTCGCTGCGCAACGAAGGCGATGCCGAGCTCCGACTCTTCTATGTCTTCCCGACAGGCCGCTTTTCAGACGTGATCTACGAATTTTCCGATTGAGGCCGGACATCGCGACACGAAGTCCGCACCCAGAAAAATGGCCCGGTTTCCCGGGCCATTTCATTCAGAACCTCATCAGCCCAGCAGGGTCTTCAGCGCGGCCCTCAGCTCGTCGCCAAGGCCCTCGCGCTCGAGCGCATAGGCGATATTGGCGGTGAGGAAGCCGATCTTCATGCCGGTGTCGTAGATGCGGCCCTTGAAGATCGAACCGTAGAATTTCTGACCCTGGGCGAGCTTGAGCATGGAATCGGTAAGCTGGATCTCGCCGCCCGCGCCGCGCTCCTGCTTTTCCAGGAGATCGAAGATCTCGGGCTGCAGGATGTAGCGGCCGGAGACCGCCAGGTTGGAAGGCGCGGTGCCCTTCTTGGGCTTTTCCACCATCTGGGTGATCTCGAAAGCATTGCCGCCGACGCTCTCGCCCTTGCCGACGATGCCATATTGATGCGTCTGGTCCTCCGGCGCCTCGAACACGGCGATGTGGTTGCCGCCGACCTTGTCATAGGCCTCCACCATCTCCGCCAGGCATCCCTTGCCCTTGCCGTGATGCAGCATGTCGGGCAGCAGCAGCGCGAAAGGCTCGCGCCCGACGATCTCGCGCGCGCACCAGACGGCATGGCCGAGGCCGAGCGGGGCCTGCTGGCGCGTGAAGCTGGTCTGCCCGGCGGCCGGCAGGGCGCGCTGCAGTTCCTCATAGGCCTCCATCTTGCCGCGCTCCTTGAGCGTGGCGTCGAGTTCGAAGGCGATGTCGAAATGATCCTCGATCACTCCCTTGTTGCGGCCGGTCACGAAAATGAAGTGCTCGATGCCGGCTTCGCGGGCTTCATCCACCACATGCTGGATGACGGGTTTGTCCACCACGGTGAGCATCTCCTTGGGCACCGACTTCGTGGCAGGCAGAAAACGCGTGCCGAGGCCGGCGACGGGAAATACAGCTTTGCGAATGCGCGTCATTGGAAACCTTTGATACGTGCCCTTGGGGAAGGTTGGTTGTTCTTATTGCCCCCTCGGATGAAGGAACGGTTTATAAGACCCTACTCAGACTCGGGCCTTGCAGCAATCTCGCCCTTGCCTGCCTCAAGCGTCAAAAATGAGGTGGATCCGAAATCACCAACAACTTCCCACCGATTTCTGCCCGCCGCAGCCGGAGCGATGGGAGGCAAGAGGCCGGCCTCCATCATCCCCTCTGATTCCGCCAACAGGAATCCGATCGGCGCAGCTTGCCCAATTTCGCATTGCTGGCTACTGCTTCTCGACACAATTGAGTGGCAGGTGGGCAGGCCCTTCGAAGTGAGATGAACCAGGGTGAGGCGCGAGGGGCGCCGGGCGCCTGGCTGGAGATCGTATGTTGCAGTTCATTCGCGTCGTCGCAGCCTCTGTAGTCATGATGCTCGTCATGGCGATGGTCGGCGGCGTTGCGCATGCCCTGGAACCGGTGGACGTCAACGGCGAGGTCGATGCCATCGATCTGCTGCCCGCCGTCGAAAGCTATTCCAGCCAGGGTGACCGCATCCAGATCCAGACCGCTCCCGGCGCCGACGGCATCGTGCGCCGTATCGAGGTGCGCTCGAAACAGCCGGGCGCCAATCCGCATTGGATCGTGTTCGCCCTCGCCAACACCACGGACGAGCAGATCGACCGCATCGTGGTGGCGCCGCATTTCCGCCTGGTCGGCTCGGGCCTGGTCTGGCCGGATCTCGGCGCCTCGCGCATCGCGGAAATCACGCCCAGCCAGGGTTTCCAGCCCGAACGGCAGGAGGATGACGACGCCGATGTCTTCCGCGTGACGCTCGATCCGGGCTCGCGCGTGACCTTCGTGGCCGAATTGCGCACCTCCAAGCTGCCCCAGCTCTTCCTGTGGGACCCCGACGCCTACAAGGACAAGGTCAACTCGCTCACCCTCTACAAGGGCATCGTGCTCGGCATCGCCGGTCTGCTCGCCCTGTTCCTCACCATCGCCTTCGTGGTGAAGGGCACCGCGATGTTTCCCGCGGCCGCAGCGCTGGCCTGGGCGGTGCTGGCCTATCTGGCCATCGATTTCGGTTTCCTGCACAAATTCCTCGCCATTCCGCCGGATGGAGACAGGGTGTGGCGCGCGGGTGCCGAGGCTGTCTTCTCGGCCACGCTCCTCGTTTTCCTGTTCGCCTATCTCAATCTCAACCGCTGGCATGTGCGCTACTCCGTGGTCTCGGCGCTCTGGCTCACCGCCCTCGCCGCCCTCGTCGGCCTGGCGGTGATCAACGCCCCCGTCGCCGCCGGCGTCGCCCGCATCTCCATCGCCACCCTGGCCGTCGTCGGTCTCCTGATCATCCTGCTGCTGGCCTTCTACGGCTATGACCGGGCCGTGATGCTGATACCCACCTGGACGCTGCTGCTCGGCTGGGTGGCGGCGGCGGGATTGACCATCATGGGCCATCTCACCAACGACCTGGTGCAGCCGGCCCTCACCGGCGGCCTGGTGCTGGTGGTGATGCTGATCGGCTTCACGGTGATGCAGCATGCCTTTGCCGGCAGCGCCTTCGCGCCCGGCCTGATGACCGATACCGAACGCAAGGCCCTCGCCCTCACCGGCTCGGGCGATGTGGTCTGGGACTGGGACGTGCCGGCCGATCGCATCTATGTCAGCCCGGAGGCGGACCAGTTGCTCGGCGTCGCCCCGGGTGCGCTCGACGGGCCTGCCGCCGACTGGCTCGAACTCGTGCATATCTTCGACCGCGACCGCTTCCGCACCGCACTCGACGCGGTGATCGACCAGCGCCGCGGCCGTGTCAGCCTGGATTTCCGCATTCGGGCCGCCGACGGCCACTATATGTGGCTCAACCTCAAGGCCCGGCCGGTGGTCGGTTCCGACGGCGAGGTGGTGCGCTGCGTGGGCACCGTCTCCGATGTCACCGAGCAGAAGACGGCCGAGGAGCGCCTGCTGCACGATGCCGTCAGGGACAATCTGACCGGCCTGCCCAACCGCGAGCTCTTCACCGACCGGCTGGAAGCGGCATTGATCCAGGCCAAGCAGGACGGCACCACCAAGCCGACCGTGCTGATCCTCGACCTCGACCGCTACAAGCAGGTCAATGATGCCGTCGGCCATTCCGTCGGTGATTCGATCCTGCTGACGGTGTCACGCCGTCTTTCGCGCCTCATGAAGCCCCGCGACAGTGTCTGCCGCATCTTCGGCGATCAGTTCGGCGTGCTTCTGCTGTCGGAACCCGATCCGGAGCGGATATCGGCCTTCGCCGAGTCGATTCGCCGCTCGCTGCGCGCGCCCATCGCCGTGGCCGACCGCGAGATCTTCCTCACCGCCTCGATCGGCGTGGCGATGTATGATCCCCAGGCTCCGGTCAAGGCGGACGAACTGATCAAGGACGCCGAGATCGCCATGTACAACGCCAAGAAGATCGGCGGCGATCGCATCGAGATCTTCCGGGCGGCCATGCGGGTCGAGCGGCCGGATCGTTCCTCCCTGGAAGCCGATCTGAGACGGGCGATCGAACGCGACGAGCTCAAGGTCTTGTTCCAGCCGGTGGTGCGCCTGCAGGATCGCACCATTGCCGGCTTCGAGGCGATCGTGCGCTGGGAGCATCCCAAGCTCGGCCGCCTGCCGCCAGGCGAGTTCAACGCCATGGCCGAGGAGACGGGGCTGATCGTCGATGTCGGCCTGTTCGTGCTCGACCGCACCGCCCGCCAGCTCTCGATCTGGCAGCGCCTCGTCGAGGTCGAGCCGCCCTTGTTCGGCATGGTCAACATCTCCAGCCGGCAATTGCTGCGGCAGGACCTCGTGCAGGACATCAAGGCGGTGATGGCCCGGGCGGGCATCGAGCGCGGCTCGCTCAAGCTCGAGGTCTCCGAGAGCCTGGTGATGGAAAATCCCGAATATGCCGCACAGATCCTGGCCCAGCTCAGCGATCTCGGCGTGGGCCTCGCCATGGACGGCTTCGGCACCGGCTATTCCAGCCTGTCCTATCTCCAGCGCTTCCCCTTCGACATGCTCAAGATCGATCCGAGCTTCGTCAAGGAAGGCGACCGCGGCCGGCCGGTGATCCTGCGCTCGATCATCGCGATGGCTGGCGATCTCGGCATGGAGATCATCGCCGATGGCGCCGAGGCCGACAGCGATGCCGAAGAGCTGGGCGAGCTCGGCTGCCAGTTCGCCCAGGGCGAGGCCTTCGGCGATCCCGTGACGGCGGAGGAGGCCCGCAGGCTGATCGCCGGGCCGGTGCGGCTGAGGGCGTAGCCCGGGACCGCCGGCTTTCAGCCGGCTCTTCCCATCCTAGAGCATTATGAAATTAGGTTCGATCATATCCTGCGTTAGCGAAGAAATTCGCGCATTCGCAGGGTTTGGTCTGCTGCAAGATGTGCTGGATGGCGTGCGTGAGCTCATCGAGAGAACGAGCGGCGGCTTGGCGCAGCCAGTGTTTGAGTTTGGCGAAGAACTGCTCGATTGGGTTCAAATCGGGGGAGTATTTGGGCAGAAATAGCAGCTTTGCTCCTGCCTCTCGGATGGCTTGGCGTACCTGCTTTCCCTTGTGGGAGCCAAGATTGTCCATGACGACGATGTCGCCCGGCTTCAAGGTTGGAACCAGTTGGGTTTCCACATAGGTGCGGAAACTCTCGCCGTTGATCGGACCATCCAGGACCCAGGGTGCTTCCACCCGATCATGGCGCAGAGCGGCAATGAAGGTCTGGGTCTTCCAATGGCCATGGGGAACGACGGCCTCGAGCCGCTCACCGCATTTGCTCCAGCCGCGGAGCGGGGCCATGTTGGTCTTGGTCCAAGTTTCGTCGATGAACACAAGCCGCTCGGGGGTGATCAGGGGACGGTATTTGATCCATTGCTGCCGGCGCCGGGCGACGTCGGGCCGGCTGCGCTCGCTGGCGACCAGCGTCCTTTTTTAAAACTCAGCTTCTGCTCGTGCAGGAAATTCCACACACTGTGATGGTCGACCTTGAGCCCGCGCTCGGCCAATTCCTTGATCAACTTGGCGATCGTGAAGGCACTTCCGTCTCGGCAGCGCCCAACCAGCCAGTCATGATGCTCACCGCTGATCGCGCGCGGCTTATGGCCCCCCATCTTCCCCGGCGCCACACTGCCGTTTGCCTTGTCCCGCTGCAGCCAAAGCACCGCCGTCGAAACCGCTATGCCAAAACGCAACGCCGCCTGGTTGCGCGAAAACCCTTCTTCCTTGACCGCTCGAACAACCCGCTCACGAAGGTCCATCGAATAAGGAACTGCCATTCGCTGCGGCCTCCTCCGCCGCAGCTATCTTGAATCACTTCTCAATCGATTTGGGAATCCAACGATTCAACCAAAAATCACCCTGCTCTAAATTCGTAGCGGTTCCAAGAGCCGGCTGAAAGCCGGCGGTCCCAGGGATTACGCGTGGCCGGCATCCCGCGAGAACAGGCCGGGCTCGATGCCGAGCTTGCGCAGGGCCCGGGTATATTTGGTGTCGACCTGGTCGTCGAACAGCAGCCCCGGATCGGCATCGCAATGCAGCCAGCCATTGGCCTGGATCTCGCGTTCCAGCTGCCCGGCGCCCCAGCCGGCATAACCCAGCGCCAGCAAGGCCTGTTCCGGCCCCTCCCCGATGGCGATGCTGCGCAGAATGTCGAGCGTCGCCGTCAGGCAGATATTGTCCTCGATCGGCATGGTCGAATTGTCGATGAAGACGTCATTGGTATGGAGCACGAATCCCCGGCCGGATTCGACCGGGCCACCATTGACGATGCGGATCGGCGCGCCCCTCGGTTGACGCATGTCCGAAACCCCGTCGATGACGCCCAATTGCTTCAGCAGATCGGGAAAGCGGATGTTCTTGGCCGGCTGGTTGACCACGATGCCCATGGCACCATCGGACGAATGCGCACAGATATAGATCACCGTGCGCGCGAAGCGCTCATCCTGCATGGACGGCGTAGCCACGAGCATCTTGCCGTCGAGAAATCCGCCGGATGAATCGCTGCCGAATGGAATATACCCTGTCATGGACATGATGGTGCCGCATCGTATCGGCTTTGTTAAGGCATAAATTTGGCCAACCTTGGCGAAGTGCCCGTGGCAGGCTTCACAAGAGTGTCACGCCTTCGTGCATGGCGCTATTGGCCATTCGCAGTTATCCGTCTGCCGACAATCTCTGTTTGGACCCGCAAGCGACCCGAATGCTCAACCGTCTAACCCTTCTCGTGCTCGCCTGGTTTCTCGCCTGCTGCGCCCTGCCGGCCCAGGCCGGCTCGTCGGATCCAAGCCAGTCGGATCCAAGCCAGTCGGATCCACACGCCGCCATCCAGCTGCTTCCCGGCCAGGCGCATCCCGAGGGACTGGCCGGCCTGGCGATTCAGCTCGCGCCGGGCTGGAAGACCTATTGGCGCAATCCGGGCGATGCCGGCATTCCCCCGACCTTCGATTGGTCCAGGTCGGAGAACCTGCGCGAGGTGACGGTGCTCTGGCCGGCGCCGAGCCGCTACGATCAGGAAGGCGCGTCATCGGCCGTCTATCACGATGAAGTCGTGCTGCCCCTCAGGATCAGCGCGATCGATCCGTCCAAGCCGGTCAGGCTGGCCCTCGGCCTCGACTACGCCGCCTGCAAGACGATCTGCGTGCCGGCCAAGGGCAGTGCCGACGTCATCCTCTCGCCGGGCACACAAAAAGGGGAAGGCAGCGCCGAGATCGAGCAAGCCATGAAGAAGGTACCGGTATCGCGTGAGATCGGCGCCACTGAAACCCTCGCCATCAAGCAGGTCCGCCTGGATACCGCAACCAATCCGGCCCGCCTGACCATCGATGTCAGCGCCCCCTCCGCCTCGGCCCTGTTCGTGGAGGGGCCGATGAAATGGTACCTGCCGATGCCGGAACCGGCCGACAAGGCGGACAAGGCCAATCCCCAGCGCTTCGTGCTGCCGCTCGAAGGCCTGCCCAAGGGTGCGACCCTCGCCGGAAACGAGCTGCGCTTCACGCTCTCGACTGGCGAGGCCGGCGTCGAAAGCCTATATCGGTTGCCGTAGACTCTCGTCATGGCAGCGATCCGGCCATCCCGACCGCGCAGAGGCGCCCGGGATGACAGGGCAGCCTTCGCCATGGCGTCACCAAAGGAGATAGCAGTGACGATCAAGCCCGGCGACAAACTCCCCGATGTGACCTTCCGTCTGGTGACGCAGGACATGCCCGAGGCCAAGACGACGGCCGACATCTTCGGCGGCAAGAAGGTGGTGCTGTTCGCCGTGCCAGGCGCCTTCACGCCCACCTGCCACCGCAACCACCTGCCGGGGTATCTGGAACATTACGATGCCTTCAAGGCCAAGGGCATCGACACGGTGGCGGTGACCGCCGTCAACGACGCCTTCGTCATGCAGGCCTGGGCCAAGGCCACGGGCGGCCTCGGCAAGATCGAATTCCTCGCCGATGGCAGCGGTGACTTCGCCAAGGCGACCGGCATGGAGCTCGACCGCGTCGCCGCAGGCCTGGGCGTGCGCTCGCAGCGCTATGCCATGCTGGTGGAAGATGGCGTGGTGAAGGTGCTCAACCTCGACGACGGCGGCAAGCTCGACATTTCCGGCGCCGAGACGCTGCTTGCGGCGATCTGATTAGGAGGGCTGCTCTCCCAGTTCCATCGGAAGATGGGACTGGGTCAGCCGACCTATGTGGTACTGCTAAAATGTGGGCGCCGTAACGTAGAAATGCAAGGTCAGGAGATCATCCTGGCCGTCCGTGCCGTGAGCGAGAAGCATCTCCAGACCATATTGCCAGGTCTCGATAACGCCTTGGTCGGGCTCGACAATGCAGTGAGACCCAAGATCAAGGTGTCGACTTTTTCACGGTCCATTGCGATCCCGCTGGCGTACCAAAGCTCATCTCAATGGGATATGCGTTATTGCAAAATTCCTGATTTCGACGACATCGTTGGTGTCAGACGCTAAAGTAATCGCTGAGTTTGGTCGATCCGGGGAGATCACGTGTCGGAAGGCTATCTTCAAACACTGCAGCGCGAATTCCAAGCCGGCGAAGGATCTTTTGTGCTGCGGCTGCGCAGCGACTTACAATGGGACAGGCAAGCATTCGGAAACCTGGTTTCAGCAATGCAGGCATGCTGCAGGGAGCATGAAAGCACGCAGGTCCTTGACCGATGGATGGCCGAAGGGTTCTGGTACACTCAGTGGTTCGTCCGCAGCTGGGTCGATCATCCGAATTTTCCAAGGACGTACACGCAAGACTATTATCAGAAAGCCTGCACGCGCTTGGATGATCTGGCTCAGTGGTTCTTCTCGGGTATCAACCCATATGAGGGAGAGAGTGGCTTGGATCCCATTGAGTAAGTAGACTGGGGCGTTGCTGGATTTGCAACAGCGTTCGCATCACGACAACGCCGCCGCCCTGTCCCGCTTCTCCTGCAGATAGGGCGCCATGCCCTCCCGGGCGAGCCGGTCGGCCTCCTCGTTGAGCGGGTGGCCGGCATGGCCTTTCACCCAGTGGAACTCGACCTCGTGGCGCTCCAGCGCCGTATCGAGGCGGCGCCAAAGGTCCTCGTTCTTCACCGGCTTCTTGTCGGCGGTGCGCCAGCCATTGCGCTTCCAGCCATGGATCCAGCCGGTGATGCCGTTCTTGAGATATTGGCTGTCTGTGTGCAGGTCGACGGCGCAGCCGCGCTTCAGGGCTTCCAGCCCTTCGATCGCCGCCAGCAGTTCCATGCGGTTGTTGGTGGTCTCCAGCGCGCCGCCGCACAGGGTCTTGCGGTGCTCGCCAAACATCAGGATCGCACCCCAGCCGCCGGGGCCGGGATTGCCGGAGCAGGCGCCATCGGTATAGAGCGTCACCTTCTTTGCCGTCATAGGTCGAACCCGTATTCGGCCGGGCCGGCGACGCGCTGGTGGAAGCGCAGCTTCTTCCAATATTCCAACGGGTCCTTCGGCTTCACCAGGGCGCCGGGCGGCACGTTGAGCCAGTCGACCAGGCGCGTCAGCATGAAGCGCAGCGCCGACCCCCGGGCCAGCACCGGCATGGCCGCCATCTCGGCATCCGACAGCGGCCTGACCGCGCGATAGCCGGCCAGGAGCGCCCTGCCCTTGGTGGCGTTGTAGGCGTGGTCGGGTTCGAAGCACCAGGCATTCAGGCAGATCGCGACGTCATAGGCGAGAATGTCGGTGCAGGCGAAATAGAAGTCGATCAGGCCCGAAAGGCGCCCCTTGAGGAAGAAGACATTGTCGGGAAAGAGATCGGCATGAATGACGCCGGTCGGCAGCCCCTGCGGCCAATGCGCCCGGTGAAAGGCGAGTTCCTCGGCGATGGCGGCATCGAGCCCGGCCTGCACGCTGTCGGCCCGGCCATCCGCCTGGCTGTAGAGCGTTTCCCAGCCGGCGAGAGACAAAGCGTTGGGCCGCTCCATCGGGAAGCCCAGCGTGGCGTTGTGCATGGCCGCGAGGGCGCGGCCGACGGCGCCGCAATGCTCGACATTGGGCTTCTTGATCCAGACGCCTTCCAGGAAGCTGATCAGCGCGGCAGGCCGCCCGGCGAGTTCCCCCAGCACCTTGCCGTTCCGGCGCCGGATCGGGGTCGGGCAGGTCACGCCACTCGCGGACAGATGCTCCATCAGCGCCATGAAGAAGGGCAGATCGTCGCGCCTCACCCGCTTTTCATAGAGGGTGAGGATATAGGCACCCTTTTCGGTGCGCAGGATGTAATTGGTGTTTTCGACGCCCTCGGCGATGCCCTTGCAGGCCAGTACCCCACCGATGTCGTATTCGGCGACGAAACAGGCGAGATCCTCGTCATTGACTTCGGTATAAACGGCCATCGTACCAGCTCATCGGGTCATCCCGGACGCGGCGCAGCATGCAATGCTGCGCCGCAGATCCGGGATCGCTTGCCGAATGGAATGCAGTTTCAGGGAGGTCCCGCGTCTGCGACGCAGCATTGCATGCTGCATCGCGCGCGGAATGACGGGCGGAGCGGCGTAAACGGCCATCAGCGGCCAACATCTTCTGCGATTTTACGCATGTCGTTCTCCCTCAGATCCCGAGGCAGCGGGAAGAACACGCTTTCGTCGGCCGTCGAGACCGTCTCGACGGTGATGGTATAGCGTTCCGCGAAAGCGTCGAGGATTTCCTCGACCAGGATCTCGGGTGCGGAGGCGCCGGCGGCGACACCCAGGGATTTCAGCGAGCCGAACCGGCTCCAATCGATATCCGAAGCGCGCTGCACAAGTTCCGAGATCAGACAGCCCGAGCGCTCCGCCACTTCGCGCAGGCGCTGCGAATTGGAGGAGTTCGGCGCCCCCACTACGATGAAGGCCTCCACCCGCGGCGCCACGGCCTTGACCGCCTCCTGGCGGTTGGTGGTGGCGTAGCAGATGTCTTCCTTGTGGGGGCCGACGATCGAGGGGAAACGGACCTTCAGCGCCTCCACGATGTCGCGCGTATCGTCGACCGACAACGTGGTCTGGGTCACATAGGCGAGCGCATCCGGATTGGACGGCGTGAAGGCGGCGACATCGGCGACCGTCTCGATCAGGCTGACGGCACCGTCCGGTAGCTGCCCCATCGTGCCTATGACCTCGGGATGGCCGCGATGCCCGACCAGCACAATCTCGCGCCCGCGCTTGTGGTGGATCTCGGCCTCGCGGTGCACCTTGGTCACCAGCGGGCAGGTGGCGTCGATGGCGAAGAGATTGCGGCTCGCGGCCGCTGCCGGCACCGATTTGGCGACGCCATGCGCCGAGAAGATCACCGGCGCACGGGTCTCAGGCACCTCATCGAGCTCCTCGACGAAGATCGCGCCCTTCGATTTGAGGTTCTCGACCACATATTTGTTGTGCACGATCTCATGGCGCACATAGACCGGCGGGCCATAGATCTTCAGGGCCTGCTCGACGGCGTCGATCGCCCTGACCACCCCGGCGCAGAAGCCGCGCGGGGAGCAGAGCAGAATGGTGAGGGCGGGTTTTTCAGCAATCATCTCGGCCCGGATATGGGGCTGCGCCGCAAGGCGCGTCAAGCGCTTTGGCGACATCGCCGTCGCTATCCCCGCCCCGCCGGTTTGGCGGGCAGCCCGAGGCGGTCCGCCATGCGGATGAGATCGGCCAGCGTGTTGGCCTGCATCTTGCGCATGACCTGGCCGCGATGGATCTTCACGGTGATCTCGCTCAACTCCAGTTCCCCGGCCGTCTGCTTGTTGAGCAGGCCCTGCACCACCAGCGCCATAACCTCCTGCTGGCGCTGCGACAGGGTCGCATAGCGGCGGCGCAAATCCTCCATCAAGGCCGTCTCGCCCCTCTGTGCTCGGCTCTTGTCCAGGCAAGCGGCCACGGCGTCGAGAAGATCCTGCTCACGGAAGGGCTTGAGCAGGAATTCCATGGCACCGGCCTTGATGGCCCGGACCGACATCGGCACGTCGCCGTGGCCTGTCAGGAACACGATGGGAATGGCATCCCCGGCCCTTGCCAGTTCGGCCTGGAAGTCGAGCCCGCTCTGTCCGGGCATGCGTATGTCGAGCACCAGGCAGGACGCTCCCTCCGAGTGCCGATACTGCATGAACTCGCGGGGTGAGGCGAAGCAGCGGACGCGGTAGCCGACCGATCTCAGCAGGCTGTCCAGCCCATCCCGCACCATGGGATCATCATCCACCACATAGACAGTCGCGATCTCTTCCGACAGGTCTAATCCTTGCATGGGTCTAATCCTTGCGTCTGCGCTCTCGCGCCAGCGGCAGAGTAAAGCGAAAGGTGCTTCCATGCGGCGCGGCGGCCCTGGCTTCTATGCGCCCGCCATGCGCTTCGACGATGGAACGGCTGATGGCCAATCCGATGCCCATACCGTCCTCCTTGGTGGTGAAGAAGGGATCGAAGACATGGTCCATGGCCTGCGCCGACAAGCCACGGCCGGTATCGGTAACGCCGATGCTGACCTCCCCGTCATCGGCGGAGGCGTTGACCGTAATCTCCCGATTTCCCTGTTCCGCTTCCAGCGACGCTTCGACGGCATTGGCGATGAGGTTGAGCAGGACCTGCTGCAGTTGAACCCGGTCGCCCATCACCGGCACCACGCCATGCTGCAATTCTGTCCGCAGCGGAATCGCGTTCGCGCGCAGCTTGCCCCGCATCAAGGCCAGTGTCTCGTCGATCACCTCGATCATGTCGACGAGCTCGCGGGATGGAGGGGCACGGCGCACCAGGCGACGCACCCTTTCCACCACTTCGCCCGCCCGCTCGGCGGCTTCCACGATCCGATTGAGGGCATGCCGGGCCTCGGCCTGGTTGGGCGGCGAGGCCGAGAGCCAGCGCAGCGCAGCATTGCTGCTGGCGCCAATGGCCGCCAGGGGCTGGCTGACCTCATGGGCAATGGAGGCCGTGAGTTCACCCAGCATGGTGATGCGCGAGATGCGGGCGAGGTCCGCCTCTGCGCGGCGCACGGCGAGATCGGCAAGCTCGATCCGGATGGCGAGATAGGTAGTCGCGCCGATGGCCACCAGGCTGAGGGAGCTGTTGGCGATACCCGCCTCGGTATCGCCTCTCACCGTCATGAAGAAGCTGAGCACGGTCAGCAGGCTGCAGGCCAATCCGACGATCAGCACGGTCCGCGGCCGTCCCGTCCAGACCGAGATCAGCACCACGACCACATGCAGCACCGCGACGGCGATTTCCAGGTCGGTGACCGTATCGGCCACGAAAATGAGCAAGGCCAGCCCGGCCATGGCGAACCACAGCAGCGGCATGTCGACGGTCGATCCCGGGCGTTCGCGTTTCACCGGCTGCGTTCCCCATGATGGAAGGGCTGTCCCGCGCCACCACCGCCGCCGGCGCTGAACCCACGGCCTCATCCGTCAGGCACGATGGCGGGAATGCCACTGCAGATGTCGGCGCAGCAGCACCGCGCCCACCTTGTTGAGGCCTCCAGCCATGCGAAGCAAGCCTCTCGTCTCCGGCGGCAGCACTTGGTTGCGAAAGAAAAGGCGCCGCGTCGCCAGGCGTTCAGCTCGGGTTCTCCAGCGTGAAAAGATCCGCCGCTTCGTCATAGGCGAAATACTCGGCATACCGGGCGAGGCTGATCACGGCGCGTACGGTACCGGCGGCATAGTCCTCCGACATGTGATCCTCCAATTCGTCGCGAAAGCGGCGGGCGGGTGCCCGATGGCTCGGCCTTTCGTCGAGGATGCGGCGAATATGAGCCGCAAGCGGCACATAGGTCGCCAATTGCTGTGCAAACAGGCGCTTGCGCTCGTCCACCTCGCTTTCGGCAAAGCGCTTCCCGGCGGCCGTAAGACGAATATCACCGCCCTCCAGCTCGGCAAAGCGCAGCAGCTGCAAGGTCTCCGCCACCGGGAAGAGCTCGTCGATCTCCAGATGCAGGCCGGCGGCTAGGGGTGGCAGGTCCGCCTTGCCGTGATAGGGGGCGGCCGCCACCGCTTCGATCAGGCCGGCGAGTTCGTTGGACGAAACCTTGGGCAGCACCATGGCGATGCCGGTGCCGGGGAAAAGCCCCTCCCGCGCCGGAACCGAACCCGGACGGGCGGTCATGCGCGCATAGATGTCTTCCACCAGGGCCCGGAAGGCCGGATCGAGCCGGTTGCGCGGCTGTGGCAGCTCGACACGGACCTCGCCGATCACCCGGCCCGGATTGGAGCCGAAAATCAGGATGCGATCGCACATCAGCACCGCCTCCTCGATATTGTGGGTGACCATCAGGATGGCCTCGATCGGCATGCGGCCCTCGCACCACAGATCGAGCAGATCCGTGCGCAGGGTCTCGGCGGTGAGCACGTCGAGGGCCGAGAAGGGCTCGTCCATCAAGAGCAGCCTGGGATGCACCACCAGCGCCCGGGCGAGGCCGACGCGCTGGCGCATACCGCCCGACAGCTCCTTGGGATAGGCATTCTCATAGCCGTCGAGCCCGATCAGGTCGATCGCAGCCAAAGCCCGCTTGCGGCGCTCGGCCGGCAGGCCCCCCTGCGCCTCGAGGCCGAGCTCGACATTCTGCTGCACGGTGAGCCAGGGGAACAAGGCAAAGCTCTGGAAGACCAGCGAAATGCCGCTGCTTGTGCCACTGACCGGCTCGCCACGGAAGGAAACGCTGCCCTCGCTGGGCCGGATCAGGCCGGCGATCGCGCGCAACAGCGTGGACTTGCCGGAGCCGGAGCGGCCGAGCAGGCCAACGATTTCGCCGGATTGCAGCGTGAGGTCGACCCTGTCGAGCACGACAAGCGGGCTCGATCCGCCCTTGTCATAGGTCTGGCGCACGCCGAGGACCGAAACCAGCGGGGCATTCTTGATGGCGAGGGGAGCATTCATGGTGACGGGAGCATTCATGGCGATATCTCCGGAAATTCAGTCGAGGCGCAGGCGGCGTTCCGCGAACACATAGAGCGGGCGCCACAGCAGGCGGTTGAACGTGGTGACGAAGAGCGACATCACGGCGATGCCGAGCACGACGCGCGGAAAGTCTCCCGCCTCGGTCGCCCTGGCGATGTAGGAGCCGAGGCCGTAGGCCTGGAGCCTGGTGTTTCCCCAATTCACGAATTCGGCGACGATGCTGGCGTTCCAGGAGCCACCAGAGGCCGTGAGAGCGCCGGTCACGTAATAGGGAAAGATTCCCGGCAGCATCACCCAGCGCCACCAGGTCCAGGACCGGATCTGGTAGATCGAGGCCGCTTCCCTGAGGTCCGTCGGAAAAGCGCTCGCGCCGGCGATGACGTTGAACAGGATGTACCACTGCGTCCCCAGCACCATCAGCGGCGACAGCCAGATGTCCGGGCTTGCCCCGGTCGCGACGATGGCGATCACGGCGAAGGGAAACAGCACGTTTGCCGGGAAGGCGGCGAGGAACTGCGCCATGGGCTGGACCCGCTCGGCCAGAGCCGGGCGCAGGCCGATCAGCACGCCGATGGGAACCCAGATCAGGCTTGCCACCGCGATGAGGACGATGACGCGCAGCAGTGTGACCAGGCCGCCGCCCAGCGCCTCGAGGGCATCGGTCCAGGACAGGGTCTGGCGCATATAGGCAATCGCCAGGAAGATTCCCCAGGTTGTGACGGCCAGGACGAGGCCGAGCCACAGGCGGTCGATCCAGGGCGAAGCCGTCCGCGCGCGGCGAAAGGATGCCCATCCCGATCGTCCGGTACCCACCAGCATCAGGCGCTGCCAGCCCCGGACCAGCGGGGCGGCCAGGCGCTTCATCAGCCGGGTGTGGCGGACGAGGTCATAGACCCAGGAGCGCGGCCTTTGCTGGCTGGCCGTCTGTTCGACGCGGAACTTGTCGGCCCAGGCCACCACCGGCCGGAACAGGAGCTGATCGTAGAGCACGATCAGGATGGCCATGGCCGCCACGGCCCATGCCACCGCCACGAAATTCTTCTGGTCAATGGCGAGCGCCAGGAAGGAGCCGATACCGGGAAGCTGCACGGTGGTGTCGCCCACCGTGATCGCTTCGGAGGCGACCACGAAGAACCAGCCGCCGGACATCGACATCATGGTGTTCCAGATCAGCCCCGGCGCCGCGAACGGTGCCTCGAGGCGCCAGAAGCGCTGCCAGCCGGACAGCCTGAAGCCACGGCTCACCTCGTCCAGGTCGCCGGGCACCGTGCGCAGGGACTGGTAGAAGGAGAAGGCCATGTTCCAGGCCTGGCTGGTGAAGATCGCGAAGATCGAGGCGCATTCCGCTCCGAGCTGGCTGCCGGGAAACAAGCCCATGAAGAAGGTGACCGTGAAGGTCAGGAAGCCGAGCACCGGAACCGACTGCAGGATGTCAAGCGCCGGGATGATGATCAGCTCCGCCCGCCGGCTCTTGGCCGCCAGCGTGGCCACCGTGAAGGTGAAGACCAGCGAGGCGATGATGGCGGCGAACATGCGCAATGTGGTGCGCAGCGCATAGTCCGGCAGACGGGCCGGATCGAGCGAAACCGGAGAAACGGAGAGGGCGTCCAGCGGTGTTTCCATCGCAGAGGCGCCATGCAGCACCAGGGCGATGAGCGCGATCACCAGCCCGCAGGCAATCACATCATAGAGATTGGGCAGGAGGCGCCCGCGGGCGAAAGCCGCGACGGAGCGCTGACCGGACCGGTCATGGGGCAGGAAAACCATGGCGAACCTCGTGGGAAGGCAAGGTCGTGGAGGCGGAATGTTGGAAGGAAGGCAGGCTCTTGCGGCGCCCGCACAGGGAGACGCTCAGCGCCAGTCGGCGGCCGTTCCGGCGCATTTCGAACAAAGGAGCTGGGAGGCATCCGCCCCGCCCTGGCAACCGGACAGGTCCCAGCGGCATTCGAGACGTCCCGTGTCCGGATTCAGGAGGCAGGAAGGCCGGAGAGCGGCGCGGATCGCGCCAGGCGCAACCTTCTGCCCCCTGCCCCGGACGACAGGGATGACGGCGCCGCGAACAGCCGGCGTGGCGGCCGCGACTCGGTCACGGAGCGGAATGACGTTGTTCATGTTTCACCTCGTCGGGCCGCCTTTGGCCACACCCGCGAGGCAAGCCGACGCGGACTAGAGCCGGCCGGTCATCGCCCGGCGCGCGAGACCGCCGGCGTTCCAGATCGATGGCGCACCCCTCCGGCGATGGCTGGAAGCCGAAGCCGGACGGCTACTGCGATCGTTGTCCATGAGCTTCCACAGCTGATTTTTCGGGTGTTATCCAAGGTGCCGGGCACCGCAGATACGGAGCCCTTCTGTCACTGCCCCAAAGCGGCGTCAACGGTGCTTTGGTGTGTGCAAACAATACCTTGGTATGGGTCGCGCCTTGCTAGGCTCCGGCTCGGCCCAAGGCCTCCGGCGGCATCACCCCTGCCCGCGCTTCTCGAAATCTTCGACCTTGGCCGCGCCGGTCATGATGGCCACCACATCGGCCATCGAATGGGTCTTGGGGCTCACCACCGCGGCCCGGCGCCCCAGGCGCATAATGTGGATGCGGTCGGCCAGTTCGAACACGTTGGGCATGTTGTGGCTGATCAGCACGACCGGCAGGCCGCGATCGCGGATGGCGCGGATCAGTTCCAGCACCTGGCCGGTCTCGCGCACGCCGAGGGCCGCCGTCGGCTCGTCCATGATCGCCAGCTTCTTGGCGAACAGGGCTGCGCGGGCCACTGCCACGCCCTGGCGCTGGCCGCCCGAAAGGGCCTCCACGGCATTGTGGATCGACGGCAGCCGGAACTTGAGTTCCGCCATCGCCTTGCGAGCTTCTTCGCGCATGCGCGTCTTGTCGAGGCGGCGGAACACGGTGCCGAGCACGCCTTGCATGCGCAATTCGCGCCCGAGGAAGAGGTTCGAGGAGATGTCGAGGGCCGGCGCCACCGCCAGATCCTGGTAGACGGTTTCGATGCCGCGATGGCGGGCATCGAGCGGCCCCTTGAAATGCACCGGCTGGCCGTCCAGCAGGATCTCGCCGCTGTCGGGCTTGAGGGCGCCGGTCAGCGCCTTGATCAGGGAGCTCTTGCCGGCGCCGTTGTCGCCGACGACGGCGAGGATCTCGCCCTTGCGCAGCTCGAAATCCACCCCGTCCAGCGCCGTGACGTGACCGTAGCGCTTGACGATATCGCGAGCCTCGAGGACGACCTCGGCAGAAGCGGATGCCGTCATCAGCGCCTCCCACGCGAAAGCTGGTCGAAGGCCACCGCCACGATCACCAGGATGCCCGTGATCAGGTCCTGCCAGAGCGGATCGATGCCGGCCAGCGTCAGCCCGTTGCGCAGCACGCCCACGATGAGGGCGCCGATCAGCGTGCCGACGAGACCGCCCCGGCCACCGAACAGCGAGGTGCCGCCGATCACCACGGCGGTGATGGAGTCGAGATTGGCCGTCTGCAGCGAATTGGGATCGGCATTGGGAATACGGCCGAGCGCCAGCCAGGCAGCGATGCCATAGAGCAGGCCGGCCAAAACATAGACCGAAAGCAAGTGCCGCCTGACGGGGATGCCGACCAGCCGCGCCGCCTCGGGATTGTTGCCGATGGCATAGACGTGGCGGCCCCATTTGGTCTGGTTCAGGAGATACCAGACCAGGGCATAGAGCAGCAGCATGGCGAGGACGCCATAGGTCACCACGAAGCCGCCGATGAGTTCGCCATTGCCGGTCCAACTCAGGAATTCGTCGTCGACCGGGAAGGCGCCGCCGGCCGAGATCAGGCGAAGCGCGGCCGTGATGATGCCGAGCGTGCCGAGCGTGACGATGAAGGGCGGCAGCTTCAGGCCGCTGATCAGACCGCCGGCGACGGTGCCTGACAGGGTGCAGAGCAGAATCGCCGCCCCCATGGACAGGACGGGATCATAGCCGAGCGTCGCCATTTTGCCTGCGACGATGGTGCCGAGCACGCAGATCGCGCCGACGGCGAGGTCGATGCCTGCCGTCAGGATGATCAGAGTCTGGCCGATCGCCAGCGTGCCGACCACCACGGTCTGCTGCAGGATCAGCGAGATGTTCTGCAGAGCGAGGAAGCGCTCGTTGATGCTGGCGAAAATGACGCAGAACAGCGCCAATACCAGGAAGGGTCCAGCCGAAGGCACCGCGAAGATGCGCGCCAGGAGGCTGCGCTTCTCTTCGGGCGCGGGAACCGTGGTCGTGCTCATGCGATCCTCGACGATACGGTCTTGCAGAGAGAAACGCGACTAGCCTTCTCCCCTTGCGGGAGAAGGTTTGCCGCGCCCAACTCCGTTGATCTTCAGCCTATTCGCCGCCCCAGCAGTTTTTCAGGCCCCAGGCGGTGTCCTTGGAGTCGAGGCCGGGCATCGGCTTGTCGGTGATCAATTCCGAACCGGTGTTGATGAAGCCGCTCGGCTTCTTGCCGGTCTTGGCGTATTCGGCGACGGCATCGACGCCGGCCACTGCCATCTTGTAGGGGAACTGCATCACGGTGGCGGCGACCTTGCCGGACTTGACGTCCTTCACGCCCTGGCAGGAGCCGTCGATCGAGGTCAGCATCACGCTCTTGGCCTTGCCGAAGGATTTCAGCGCCGCATAGCCGCCGGCCGCGGCCGGCTCATTGATGGTATAGACGACATTGATGTCGCCATTCTTCGACAGGAGATTCTCCATGCCGGTCTGGCCCTTGTCCTGCGCGCCATTGGTGATGGCGGAGCCGGCGATGACCGGGTCGCCCTCCTTGATGCCGAAGCCCTGCAGATAGCCATTGTGGCGGAAGGTATCAACGGTGCCGCCCGGCGTGCCGTCGAGCATGGCGAGCACCGGCTTCTTGTCGCCCATCGCCTTCTTGGCATAGGTGCCCTGCTTGACGCCGGCCTCGAAATTGTCGGTGGCGTAGGTGGCGTCGACCGCATCGGCCGGATCGGTCGCCGTGTCCAGAGCGATCACCAGAATGCCGGCATCGCGCGCCTTCTTGATGATGCCGAGCATGCCCGTGGAGTTGTTCGGCGTCACCAGGATGCCCTTGGCGCCGGCGGAGATCAGGTCCTCGATCGCCGCGACCTGGCCTTCATTGTCGCCGTCGAACTTGCCGAAGCGGGCGATCAGCTTGAGGCCCTTTTTCTTGGCCTCGGCCTCGGCGGCCTGGCGCAGCTTGACGAAATAGGGGTTGACCTCGGTCTTGGTGACCAGGCCGACGATCACCTCGCCAGCCGCCTCGGCCCTGTCGGCCGTGGCGAGGGACGAAAACACGGCAAAGCCGAGAGCGGCCGTGGTGGCAAAGGCGGTGGATGCAAAGATGCGGCTCAGGCGGAGCGCTGACATGAAATCCTCCCAGATTTATGAATGGAGCTTGGCGCTCTCTTCTCGACGACGGCTTTTCCGTCATCGGCAGCGGATTAATGCATCATCGCTGAATGAATGCAAATTTATTTTGCCTGTTTTCAGGCATAACGATCCGCCACCGGCTATCGAACAGTCCCGATCCGGTTGAGCGCGTGCATGGCGGCCCGCAGCGATGCATCGCCTGCCAAAGCGGCGTAGTTGCGATAGAGTTCGGCATAGACGGATGCGGCCCGCGCGTCCGGCCGGTAGGTCTTGAACGCCCGCGCGCCGAACCTCGCGCCGCCTTCGGGATAATCGGCCACGACGCCGGCTGCGACGGCGCCATGGATGGCGGCCCCGACAGCTGTGGGATTGTCGATTTCGGGAACCTCGACCTCCCGCCCGAAGACATCGGCCATGATCTGCACCAGCAGGGGATTGTTGCGGGCGAGGCCGCTCGACAGGATCAGGCGATCGATGCCGAAGCCTCCGGCGATGAAGAGATCCTGAATGCTGCGCGCGCCATAGGCGAGCGACTCCAGCAACGCCCGATAGATGCCGGCAGCCGTGGTTCCCGTGGTCAGGCCGACGAGCAGGCCGCTGAGGCCGGAATCGGCCAGCGGCACGCGGTTGCCGCTCCACCAGTCGAGCGCCAGGAGGTGGTTGGCACCCGGCGCGAGACCGGCCGCCTCTTCATTGTAGAGCCTGAAATTCTCCGCCGCTTCAGCGGCGCGCGGAAAGGTCTTGACGAACCAGGCGAGCGTATCGCCAAAGCCGGCCTGCCCCGATTCATAGCACCAGAGGTCACGCACCGATCCGTCGAAGGCCACGCCCTCGATGCCCTGGGGCAAGGGCCGGAACGCGCGGCCGAGCATGAGATAGACGGCGGAGGTGCCGAGCGCCCCGACGAGGCAGCCATCGGTGACGCCGCCGACAGCCGGCAAGACGACATGGGAATCGATCACTGCCACGGCGACCGCCGCCTGGCCGCGAATGCCGGTGCGCTCGCGCCAGGCCGCCGACAGCCCACCCGCGGAGGTGCCGACCCGTCGCGGCGCGCTCAGGCGATCGGCGAGCCCCGGGACGATGCCGTCGGGATAGCCGGCCCCTTCGGCATATTGCGCCTTGTAGGCGGCAAAGCCGAGGCTACGCGTCTCCCCGCCCGTCAATTGCCAGACGAGCCAGTCACCCGCCTCGATGAAGCGCTCGGTTTCCCGCCACAACTGCGGTGCTTCCTCCGCCATTTGCGCCGCCTTGGCCAGCAGCCACTCAGCCGAGAGTTTCCCGCCGAAATTATCGAGGAAGGCCCCTCCCCGGGCATTGATGGCCTCGGCCTCGGCCTGGGCGGCACCATGCTTCCACAGCTTGACATAGGCATGCGGTTCCCCCGGATGCAGGCGGGAGAGCGGCACACCGTCGGCCGTGGCCGGCAGCGGCGAACTGGCGGTGAAGCCGAGGCCGATGCCCTCGATCTGCCTGTCGCGGCCGAGAGCGGACAGAATTTCCCGCGCTGCCTCGACATAGTCGTCCGCATTCTGGAGCGCCCAGAGCGGCGGCAAGGCTGCCCCATCCGGCAGGCGGGTCATCACGCCGTGTCGATAGGGTACGGCATGGCTGGCGAGCTGCTCGCCGCTGTCGGCATCGACAAGCACGCCGCGCGCCGATTCCGTGCCATAGTCGAGGCCGATCAGATAGCGGCGTGTCATGGCTGTGCCTTTCCCGCACGAGCGGTTTGCGATCCGACGGGAAACGCCGCCAATCGCAAAGACGCGTCGAACCAAAGAACCAGAGCAGACAAGCACTCACACTTGAACGCGCTCGCTCCGGCGCAGGTCCAGCTTAGGCCCAGGCCCCAGCAAAGCAATACTTTTGTATTTTTTCAATCAAAAGTATTGTGGAGCAGTCCTATGCCGGCACGGGAGCCAGGGCCTTGCGGACGGCAGGGGCCACCACAGTGCCGAAGAGCTCGATCGATTTCATCATCTTGGCGTGGGGAATGCTGCCCATCGAGAACTTGATCAGGAAGCGCTGGTGCCGGAACAATTCGTGCTCGGCCAGGATCTTGTCGATCACCTGTTGGGGATCGCCGACGAAATCCGAGCCGCGCGGCGCGCGCGAGGCCTCGAACTGCGCCCGGCTCAGCGGCGGCCAGCCGCGCTCGCGGCCGATGCGCCCCATGACGTCGGCATAATAGGGAAAGATCTCGTCCGCCGCCCTGTCGCCGTCCTCCCCGATATAGCCATGCGAATTGATGCTGACCGGCAGCCTGGCCCGATCATGCCCGGCCCGCCGCGCCGCCTCGCGATAAAGATCGACCAGCGGCTTGAAGCGCGCCGGCTCCCCGCCGATGATGGCGAGCGCCATCGGCAGGCCGAGCGTGCCGGCGCGGATCACCGATTGTGGATTGCCGCCCACGCCGACCCAGACCGGCAGGGGCTGCTGGACCGGACGCGGATAGATGCTCTGGCGGTCGAGCGGTGCGCGATGCTGGCCCTGCCAGCTCAGCGTGGTCTGCTCGCGGATCTTCAAGAGCAGGTCCAGCTTCTCGGCGAACAGGCTGTCATAGTCCTTGAGGTCGTAGCCGAACAGCGGGAAGGACTCGATGAACGAGCCCCGCCCGGCCAGGATCTCGGCCCGCCCGCCCGACAACAGGTCCACGGTGGAGAATTCCTGGAACACGCGTACCGGGTCGTCCGAGCTCAGCACGGTGACGGCGCTGGTGAGGCGGATGCGTTTGGTGCGCATGGCCGCCGCTGCCAGCAGCACGGCTGGGGTGGAGGCAGCGAAATCGGGACGGTGATGCTCTCCGATGCCGAAGACATCGAGGCCCAGCTGGTCGGCAAGCTCGACCTCCTCCATCAGATTGGCAACGCGCTCCTGCGCGCCGATGACGGTGCCGGTGGCGGGATCCGCGGTGGTTTCCGCGAAGGTGTACAGGCCGAGTTCCATATCTGTCGCGCCTTGCCGGAACGCAGCGTCCCGGCTCCTTCAGGTTGAAATCTTCTGGTTACAAAACGTAACCGAGGCTAAATATGGTACAGGCATGGAGGGCACAAGGAGGCACATTCATGGCGGTAGGTGACATGGGTGTAACCGGCGGGGACGAGGACAAGGACAGCCTCACCGAGAGCTGCCGGCCGGTCACCGAAATCCTGTCCCGCATCGGGGACAAGTGGAGCATTCTGATCGTGATGGCGCTGAGCCAGGGTCCTCGGCGTTTCAGCGAGATCAAGCGCCGCATCGACGGCATCTCGCAGCGCATGCTGACGCTCACGCTGCGCGGCCTGGAACGCGATGGCCTCGTCAGCCGCAGCGTGACGCCCAGCATTCCGCCGCGCGTCGATTATGAGCTTACCGAACTCGGCCATTCGCTGCGCATGCCGGTGAGCGCGCTCGGCCAATGGGCCTTCGCTCACCGCACCGCCATTGTGGAGGCTCGCGCGGCGTTCGACCGGACCTGCCCTATCCAGCGGGCAACCATGCGGGATGAGCGGCAGGTGCCGGGAGCTACTCGGCCGGCGCCACGGCGAGCTTGACGCTCTGCGCTTTCACGCCGCTGATCTGCAGCGAAACCGGCCCCGGCGCCAGGTTGAAGCGCACGCTCTTGCGCAAGCCGGCGCAGGCCTTCTGGCCGGTCGCCGCCGAATATTTCACCGCTGCCCCGGCCTGCACGACATCGATCCAGCCCTCTTCCGAGAGCGTGACCTGATAGAGGCCGGCCTTCTCGACCGGCGGCAGGGTCAGCAACGCACCAAAGGTGCCGGCCGCCGGCTTGCGGCCGGTCGTGACGGGAAATTTCAGATCCGTCACCGGGCTGAGCTGCAGGTCGGCGGCCCCGTCGGCCTTGGCCAGCGCCCCGCCCGAAGCCAGCGTCGGCGGCGAGGCCTGGAACCAGCCCTGTTCGCGGGTCAGCGACCATTTGAACGGCTTGCAGGCCGTTGTCTCGGCCAGGGCTGGGCTCGTCTGCAGGGCCATCAGTGCGATCAGGGCCAGACCGGCGCGGCTGAAGGGGGGCATTTGCGCAATCTCTCCAGGAGGAAGGAATGCGCGATCATAGCAAGGACCGCACCAGAAACAAGAACAATTCACGAACAAATTGCGGCCTGGTTGTAAAGGCGATCCGTCAGGCCGCGCCCGGCGCGAAAGCCAAGGCCAGCCCGTTGATGCAGTAGCGCAGCCCTGTCGGCTTCGGGCCATCGTCGAAGACATGGCCGAGATGCCCCTCGCATCGGGCACAGGCAACCGCGGTCCTGATCATGCCGAGGCTGTCGTCCCGGCTGGTGCGCACCGACCGGCCGAGCGGAGCCCAGAAGCTCGGCCACCCGGTGCCGCTGTCATATTTGGTCCGGGACGAAAACAGGGCGTTGCCGCAGCCCGCGCAGGCGAAACGTCCCGATCGCCCCTCATGCAGCAACGGGCTGGCAAAGGGGGGCTCTGTGCCTGCTTCCCGAAGGATGGCGAACCGGTCCGGCGACAGCCGCCGGCGCCATTCCGCGTCGCTGAGGACGAGGCGAGCAGGGCCTGCCGTCGCCTTTTGCGCTAAGGCGAAGCTCGCGCCTCCCAGCAGCGCCAGGCCAAGGACATCGCGGCGTGTCGGCATGAAAGGTCTCCTCGCGGCATGCTGGTTCGGCTCCTGCTTGATCCTACGACAACCGGGCAGGGCTTGTTACCGGTTCGGGCACCGTTGCCGGCGCGACCACCAGCTTACGGCCACCAAGGCAGCGGGCCTTCCAGGCTCGGATTTGACCATGCAGCCCGGGAGATGCCAGTTTACCGGAACAAGCTGGCATATGGAGGATTTCCCATGGTGAGAAAATTCCTACTTTCGGCCCTGTGCTTGACCGGCTTTTGCATACCCGCGGCGGCCGAGACCGTGCCGAACAGCGGCGACTATTATCGCGCGGCCTGCCGCAGCCTGGCGGCCAATACCGGGCCGACGCCGAGCGAACTCGTACTTCCATCCCTCCATTGCGCGATCGAGATCGAGGATCTCGCTTCGATGGGACGGCTGCTGACATCGGATACTCGTATCTGCAAGCCGGTCGACGTCTCGGTCGCCGAGACCGCCACCGTCATATCCGCCTTCCTCGATGCCCATCCCGACCGGCTCAGGGAACCCTTCGTGGTCCTTGCCACCACGGCCCTGCGGGAGAAGTGGCCCTGCTCCTGAAGCTGGCGACGCGGGGATGACACGCCACGGGCGGTATTCGCAATGATCCGCCTTCCAGCACCTTTTTTGACGCATCTGCCTCGCGAAGAGCCGTTTTGGTTCTGCAGAAAACACCCCGGGCCGTCGCGTTCGAGCCGCGTCGCAGACTGACGGCGGTTGCACCTTTTGCTGCGGACTTGACGAATTCATAACTATCGGGCTATGCGTTAAATCCATAATCGAGGAGCTATTGATTGTGACGCCCCACTCACCCGACCTCCTGTTCAGGACGCTTGCCGATCCGACCCGGCGGGCGATCTTCGAGCGCTTGTGCCGCAAGGGAGAGCAGACCGTGGGGGCGCTCACGACCCATGCGGGCGTCTCCCAACCGGCCGTCTCGAAGCATCTGGCGATGCTGAAACAAGCCGGGCTGGTTCGCGACCGCCACGAGGGCCGGCAGACCCATTATTGCGCACAGCTCGGCGCCCTCGGCCCTCTGATCGATTGGGCGAGCCGAATGACGCAATTCTGGGAAGCTCGCTTCGACGATCTCGAAGATTTGCTGAACAGGATGGACCAATGACCAACAGCGAGAGCGAAACCCGTACCGTCATCGTCGAGCGTGAAATTCCACATCCACCCGAAAAGCTCTGGCGCGCCCTCACCCAGCCGCATCTCATCGAAGCATGGTTGATGAAGAACGACTTCGAGCCGGTTGTCGGTCACCGTTTCAATCTGCGCGGCGAATGGGGCGGCGTGCTCGATTGCGAGGTCCTCACCGTCGAGCCTCACCGGACCTTGTCCTATAGCTGGAACTTCAGCCATGAGGACGCCGCCTACGATTTGAAAAGCGTGGTGACCTTCACGCTCACGCCCACCGGCGCCGGCACGCATCTGCGCATGGAGCAGGCGGGTTTCCGGCCGTCCCAGCGCCAGGCCTATGGCGGCGCCAAGGCCGGCTGGCAGCAATTCCTCGCCAATCTGGAGCAGGTCCTGGCGGAGCCGGAATAGGCTCCATCCCCTGCCCCGTCGGGGACATCGATGCGACGACAAAGGAGGCTTCCTTGAACTTCAGCGCCCTGATCCGGCAGACCCACCGCTGGCTCTCCATCGCCTTCACGGTGACCGTGATCGCCAATTTCGTCGCCATGGCCGTCGGCGAACCGCCGGCCTTGGTGGTCTACGCGCCCCTGCTGCCGCTATTCCTGCTGCTGTTCAGCGGCCTCTACATGTTCGTGCTACCCTATGCCCGGAGGGCAATGCGCATCCAGGACTGACGGCCTGCGCAGCCAATGACGTGGCGTCTCGGCCCGCCGGCTAGGCCGTGCCCGCGCGCGTCGGCCGGTCCATCACGCGCTTCCCCATCAGGCTGGCGACGAGATCGACCATGAGCAGGGCGGTGCGGCCGCGTTCGTCGAGGAAGGGATTGAGCTCGACCAGATCGACGCTGGCGACGAGGCCACTGTCATGCAGCATCTCCATGATCAAATGCGCCTCGCGGAAGGTCGCGCCGCCAGGCACAGTGGTGCCGACGCCCGGCGCAATGCCGGGATCGAGAAAATCGACGTCCAGGCTGACATGCAGCACGCCGTTCGCCTCCGCCACGCGGCGCAGGAAAGCCTGCAGCAGCGGGCCGACGCCGTGCTCGTCGATGGCGCGCATGTCATGCACGGTGACCCCTGCCGCAGCTAATGCCGTCCGCTCGGCCGGATCGACGCTGCGGATGCCCATCATGCAGATATGGTCGGGCCTCACGGGCGCGGCCAGCGGCGGAAAATAGCCCTCGAAACCGGGCTGGCCGGTGGCATAGGCGACAGGGCAGCCATGGAGATTGCCGCTCTGCGTACTGTCCAGCGTGTGGAAATCCGGGTGGGCGTCGAGCCAGAGCACGAAGAAGGGCCGGCCCATCTCGGCCGCGCGGCGACTGAAGCCCGCCAAAGTGCCGGCCGCCATGGCGTGATCGCCGCCGATGACGATGGGCATGCCTTCGGCGCCGAGACGATAGGCCGCGTCGGAGAGAGCCTCGGTCCACGCCGCCACCTCGGGCAGGTTCTTGATGGCAGAATTGGCATGGTGAAGCTGACGCCGGGGCGCGGGCGCCAGATTGCCACGGTCCTCGACACTGTGGCCGAGTTCCTGCAGGGCGCCGGCCAGGCCCGCGGCCCGGAAGGCGCTCGGGCCCATGTCACAGCCGAGCCGTCCCGTGCCTTCCTGCAGCGGGGCACCCAGCAAGATACAATGTTTCGAAGTCATGCGAGCCTCTTGAAATCCGACCGCAGTCTATCTGCCGGAGTTGGCGATATGAACGATGCAATTTGGCAGAAGGCTCAATATACCTTATCAAACTGGCATAAATTCATGATCATTCCGGCAAGTGCATGGACGACATCGACCGCCAGCTCCTCACCTTGCTGCGCCACAATGGCAGGCGCAGCATTTCCGACCTCGCCGGCGAACTCGGCCTGTCACGCGCCACCGTGCGGGCCCGCATCGAGCGCATGGAAGCAGAGGGCGACATCATCGGCTATACGGTGATCCTCAAGGCCGACGCGATCGCCATGCCGGTACGCGGCATCGTGATGATCGAAGTGGAAGGACGGGCGGCCGACCGGGTCATCGACGTCCTCGGCGGCTTTCCAGAGGTCAGCGCGGTGCACACCACCAATGGCCGCTGGGACATCGTGGTGGAATTCGCCACGCTGAATCTCAGCGATCTCGATGCCGTCCTGCGCCGCATCCGCCTGATCCAGGGCGTCACTGCCTCGGAGACCCATCTTTTGCTGGCGACGCCGCGCAGCACGCAGGCGAGACTCTAGGACCCCTTTTTCAGGATTTCTGTACGAAGCCTGAAATTGAATGGAAATGGATGCGGTCCCGAACGCCAGCTCAACGGCGTGCTAAGATCTCGAGAGGCGGCCGTAGTGACGGCGTCGCCGTCGCAGCATATTGTCTTGGAACGTCGGCGCCCAAGCCGCGTTTCATGCCCCTGAACGTTTTTCGAAAAAAGTGTTTGGTGAACGGATAACCGCCAGCTTTGGGAGCGATGGAATGAGTGCAGTCAACATCCGGTCTGCCCGTCTCGACGACGCCAAGGCGATAGCCGACCTGCACGTCGCGGTGTGGCGCCACGCCTATCATGCCCTCGCGCCCTCCAAGGCCTTCGTCGTACTCGACGAGGAGCATCGCTTCGCAAGCTGGCACAAGCGGCTCTCCTCCCCTGCCGCCGACCAGATCGTGCTGCTGGCCGAGGCCGGCGCCGGGCTGGTGGGCTTTGCCGCGGCCGGAGCCCCCACGCAGGCGGTTTTCGACGGACGCAGCGAGATTAAACACCTCTATGTCGACCCCCTGCACAAGCGCCGAGGTGTCGGCAGGGCCCTGCTCGAAGCCATGGCGACACGGCTGATCGAGCAGGGACGCCGGAGCGCGGCCATCGGGGTCGTCGCCGGCAACGAACCGGCGATTGCCTTCTACGAGGCGCAGGGCGGCAGGCAGGCCGGATCCTACACGGATCCGGGCCCGCTCTGGCGCTCGCACAACCTCCTCTATGCCTGGGACGATCTGGAGGCGCTCGTCAGGCGGCAGCCGGTGTCTTCGGCTCCTTGATCCGGTACCAGGCCACATAGAGCGCCGGCAGAAACAGCAGCGTCAGCACGGTCGCCACCAGGATGCCGCCGATCATCGCATAGGCCATCGGGCCCCAGAATACCTCGCGGGCGATCGGGATCATGCCCAGGCTGGCGGCTGCCGCCGTCAGCAGGATCGGACGCATGCGATGGACGGTCGCGTCCACCACGGCCGTCCAGCGATCCATGCCCGCCTCCTCGTGATCTTCGATCTGCTTCACCAGGATCACCGAGTTGCGGATGATGATGCCGATCAGCGAGAGAATGCCGAGGATGGCGACGAAGCCCATGGGCTGGTTGAAGGGTAGGAGGCCGAGCACCACGCCAATCAGGCCGAGCGGCGCCACGCTGATCACCAGGAACAGCTTCTGGAAGCTCTGGAGCTGCACCATCAGGATGGTTACCATGGTCAGGAGCATGATCGGCACGATGGCGATGATCGGCCCCTGGCCCTTGGCGGATTCCTCCACCGCCCCGCCCACTTCGAGCTTGTAGTGGTCCGGGAGGCCTGCCTTGAACTCGGCGACCTTCGGCGCCAGCCGGTCGACCACCGTCGCCGGCTGGACATCGCCCACCAGAGCGGCCCGCACGGTGATGGTGGGCAGGCGGGAGCGGCGCCAGACGATGGGCTGCTCCATGCCGTAGCCGATACTCGCCACCGCGCGCAGCGGCACCACGGTGCCGCCGGAAAGCGGGATCTGCAGGTTCTCCAGCGTCTCCACGGAGTTGCGCTGATCCGCGGTGGCGCGGCCGACCACGTTGACCAGATAGATGTTGTCCCGCACCTGGGTGAAGGCGGTTCCCGCCAGCGTGCCGTCGAGGATGGAGGCGATGTCCTGCGAGGTAACACCGAGCAGACGCGCCTTGTTCTGGTCGACTTCGACCCTGAGCACGCGCGCCGGTTCGTTCCAGTCGAAGGTAATCGTGCCGAGATTGGGGTCGGCAGCGATGATGCCGGCAAGCTTGATCGCCTGCTCGCGCACCTTCTGGAGATCGGCGCCGCTGACGCGATATTGCACGGGGCGGCCGACTGGCGGACCGAGTTCGAGCGGATGGACGAGCACATCGATGCCGACGAACTTGTCGCGCGCCAGGGCCTCCAGCTTCTTCTGCACCCGGTTGCGGGCCTCGATATCCTTGGTGACCACCACGGCTTGGCCGAAGAAGGGATTGGAGAGCTGCTGGTCGAGCGGCAGATAGAAGCGCACGGCCCCCTCCCCGACATAGGAGCTCCAGCGCACCACGTCGTCATCCCCCACGAATGCCTGTTCGAAACGGTCCATCTGCGCCTTGGTCTCGCCGATGGCGCTGTTCTGCGGCAGCGTCATGTCGACCAGCAATTCGGGCCGGTCGGATGAAGGGAAGAACTGCTGCTGGACATGGCCCATGGCCACAACCGAGGCGCCGAGCAGGCCGAGGCAGATGGCGATGGTCACCCAGCGCCAGCGCATGGCGGCGAGCAGGGTGCTCTTGAAGGCGGCGGCGAACCGGCTCGGCTTTTCCTCGTGCTTCTTCATGCTGCTCGGCAGCACGGTCACACCCAGCAGGGGCGCGAACAGCACCGCGACGATCCAGGACACCAGCAGCGCCACCGCGATCACCACGAACAGGGTGAAGGTATATTGGCCCGCCGAGCTCGAATTGAGGCCGATCGGGATGAAGCCGGCCACCGTCACCAGCGTGCCCGTCAGCATCGGGAAGGCCGTCGAGGTATAGGCGAAGGTCGCTGCCTTGCCCAGGCTGTCGCCGGCTTCCAGCCGGCTGATCATCATCTCCACCGTGATCATGGCGTCGTCGACCAGAAGGCCGAGGGCGATGATCAGGGCGCCCAGCGAAATGCGCTGCAGGGAGATGCCGCTATATTCCATCACCAGGAAGACGATGGCCAGCACCAACGGGATGGAGATCGCCACCACCAACCCGGCGCGCAGGCCGAGGCTGACGAAGCTGACCGCCATCACGATGATCACCGCCTCCATCAGGGCGCGGGTGAAGCCGGAGATCGCCTCCTCGACCACCGCCGGCTGGTCGGAGACCAGATGCACGCCGACGCCGATCGGCAAGGTGCCGGTGACCTCGGTCATGGCCTCCTTCAGATCCTCGCCGAACTGGAGAACGTTGCCATTCGGCGCCATGGCGACCGCCAGGCCGATGGCGGGCTTACCGTCAAAGCGGAAGAGCGAAGTCGGCGGATCGACATAGCCGCGCGTGATGGTGGCGACGTCGGAGAGGCGGAAAAAGCGGTCATTGACGCGCAGATTGATGGCCCTGAGGTCCTGTTCCGACCTGAAGCCACCGCCGACGCGCACGCTGACGCGGTCCCGCCCGGCCTGGATCACGCCGGCGGCCGAGACGGAGTTCTGCGCCTGCAGCGAGGCGATTACCGCCTGGCGGTCGAGCCCGAGGCTGGCCAGGCGCGCCGTGTCGAAGTCGAGATAGATCACCTCGTCCTGGGCACCGAGGATCTGGGTCTTGCCGGCATTGGGCACCGCGAGCACGCGGTTGCGCACTTCCTCGACATAGTCGCGCAACTGGCGGAAATCGATGCCGTCGGCGGTGAAGGCATAGACATTGCCGTAGACGTCGCCGAACTCGTCATTGAAGAAGGGCCCCTGCACGCCACTCGGCAGCGTGTACCAGATGTCGTTCACATGCTTGCGCACCTGGTAGAAGGCATCGCTCAGCGCCCGGCCATTGGTCGTGTCCTTGAGGTTGACCATGATGGTGGCCGTGCCGGGCCTCGTATAGCTGCGCGTATAGTCGAGCGCCCCGATCTGCTGGAGCTCCTTATCGACACGATCGGTGACCTGGTTGAGGGTCTCGTCCAGAGTCGCGCCCGGCCAGTTCACCTGAACGACCATGGTCTTGATGTCGAAGGACGGATCTTCCTCGCGGCCGAGCCGCACATAGGAGAGCGCACCGGCGATCACCGAGGCGATCATCAGATACCAGATGAAGGAGCGGTGCTTGAGCGCCCAGTCCGACAGGTTGAAGCCGCTCATTTCTGTTCCTCGAGAGTCTGGCTGCGCTGAAGATCGACGGCCTGGCCGGGCTGCAGGCTGCCGACCCCAGCTTCCACGACGATATCCCCGTCCTTGAGGCCGTCGACCACGGCATAGCCCGCCTTGGTGGAGACCAGGGTCACCGGGCGGGCCGCGACCACGGCCTTTGCCACATCGACCACCCAGACGGACGGCTTGTCGCTCGGCCCGGCCAAGGCCGAGACGGGAACGGCGATATAGGGAGCGACCTTTCGCGTGGCCGACACCGAAATGGTCGAACCAAGCCGGAAGCCATCGGGCGGATCCTGCAAGGCCAGGCGGGCCCGGCGCGTGCGCGTCACCGCATCCGAGGCGGGCGCGAGCAGGCGCAGCGTGGCCGTCGTGCGGATGCTGGGCTCACCGGCCAGCATGACGTCGAAGCGAGGATAGGCCTTGAGTTCGTCGGCCAGATAATCCGGCACGTCGACCACGGCCTCGCGCACGTCGGGCCGGGCCAGAGTGACGATGATGTCGCCGGCCGACACCACCTTGCCGACATCGGAATTCACGGCGGTGATCACACCGTCATAGGGCGCCACGAGCTCGGCATAGCCGAGCACGTTGCGGGCCTGCCGCAGCGAGGCCTCCGCCTGGGATACCTTGGCGGCAGCCGTCTCGCGCGCCGCCACGGCCGTATCGACCTGGGCCCGCGAGGCCGTCTCGGTGACCACCAGAGCGCGGCTGCGGTTTTCGGTCAGCACGGCGTTGGCGAGCTGCGCCTTGGCATTGGCAAGATCCGCCTCCGCCGACTGCACGGCAAGGCGCAGCAGGGTGGCATCGACGGCCGCCAGCCTGTCCCCCTGTTTGACCCTGTCTCCGACATTCACTTCGCGCGCGATGATGCGCCCGCCGACCTGGAAGCCGAGATTGGTCTGATAGCGGGCGTCGACGCTACCGACGAAGGGGCCGAAGCTCGCAGTATCTGTGCTGTGGACGGTCAGGGTCAGCACCGGCCGGGCACTCCGGTCCTGCGCCGAGGCGCCGCCGGCCGCCACCAGCGCGAGCAGCGCCGCCACGCAGATCATTGCTGATCGGACCGCAGGCTCGGCCAGCAAAGATCTGCAGGATTTCAAACATCTGCGGAGCTGGCCCGTTTCATCCGCTCCTGGGTGGAGCAGGCCAATTCTGCTCGGGGCGATGCGGGTAGGACGAGAAAAGCTCATCGCGCCTGCTCCTCGACGGTTTCGACGATCTGGCCCGGCCGCAGCAATTGACCGCCGCGCACGACGACGGTTTCGCCATCCTCGAGCCCGGCCGAGAGCACGACGTCATGCGTGGTGTAACGATCGAGCGTGACCGGACGGGGCTGAACGGCCCGGGTATCGGCCGCGACGGTCCAGACGGCAGGCTTGCCCTGCCATTCGAACAGCGCGGAGGATGGCAGCACGAAACGCTTCTGGGCGGCGAGGCTGGCCTCCCCGCGCACGGCCGTGCCCAGCGACATACCCGGCGGCGTCTCCTTGAGCCCGATCTTCACCCGGATCGTGCCCTTGCGGGCATCGACGATGGGCGAGATCTCCCTGACATGGCCGGTCGTCTTCACGGCGGGATCCGACACCAGCGCGATGGCGATCTCCGGCGAGCCCGGCGGCTTGTCGATCAGCGCTTCATAGACGTCGAAGACCGCATCGCGCGCGCCGTCCTGGGCAATGCTGACCACTGTCTGGCCAGCCTGCACGACCTGTCCCGCCTCGACGTTGCGCGCCGTCACCGTACCGGCGACACCTGCGCGCAGATCCGCATAGCCGAGCTGCTCCTTGGCCTGTTCGACCTGTGCCGTCGCGGCCGCCACCGAAGCCTCGGCGACGCTGAGATTCTCCTGCGCGGCATCGAGGGAACTTTGCGAGGTAGCATTTGAGGTGATCAGCGTCTTCTGGCGCTGATAGGCAGCCTGACTCTGCTGGAGCTGCGCCTGTGCCGAAGCGAGGGTGGCGTTGGCGGTGTCGAGGGCGATGCGCTGCTCCTGCCCGTCGACGCGCGCCAGTATCTGGTCCGGCGTGATGTGATCGCCGATATCCACCAGCCTTTCGACGATGCGCCCGCTCACGCGGAAGGATATGTCGCTCTGGACCTGGGCCTCCACGTCGCCCGTCAGGCTGACGCTCGGCCGGTAGTCGGCAACCCGCGCGGTCACGACGCCGACACGCGCAGGCGCGCCCCCGCTCCAGGCGGCGCCGGGCGAGATCGCCACGATCAGGCTTGCAAGCAGGACGGCGCGCTGCAGCCCTACGAAGCGGCACGGCCGCGCGGGATTGCCGAGGTTTGGGATCATCGTCATCCTCGCTGATTCATGCCAATGCCGTTCGACGGAGCCGTTTCGAAGGGAAGTCCTGAGATCTGGTGCTTGTGGCATCGTCCTCACCCGCTCGGCGGTATCCAGAGGCCATGGTCCCTGCCGGGACGTCCGGTCCGGAACGATCATTTCACTTGTCGGCCGTTCCCATATCAATTAAAAACAAAACCGTCCAGACGGTTTTTATTCAATAGAGGTCATTTCAGCAACAATGCCCCAGTCTGCTCCCCCACCCCAGACCCTGCGCGCGCGCAAGTTGCAGCGGCGCAGCATGGAAACTATCGGACAGATCCTGACTGCGACGGTGGCGGTGATCGAGAGGGTCGGCGTCCACAATCTCACCATCGATCTGGTGGCGGCGGAGGCGGGCGTGAGCAAGGGCGGCGTATTGCATCATTTTCCGACCAAGACGGCGCTGATCGTCGCCGCCATGCGCCAGGACATGGAAACGCTGATGATGGAAATCGACGAAACCGCGGATGCGACCGTGAATTTCGCCTCGGCCCTGGCTCAGCTCGCCCGCCGCATCGCCCTTGAGGAAGGCGGCGTATCGCCGGCCTTTCTGGTGGCGGCCACTGAGATTCCCGAAGCAGCCGGCGTGCTGGCCACCATGTTCAGCACACTGGTCGAGAGAGCAGGTAAGGACGACAAGGCCGGCAGCATCGATTCGACCCTGGTGCTGTTCGCCTCCTACGGCATTCTCATCAGCCTGGGCATGAAGTCCTTCCAGCCGAGCATCCCGCAATTGGAAACCTTGTTTGAGAAGCTGGACGGCTTCGCCGCAAAGGCCTGATGCCGTCGCTTACCCTCCCTTACCGGGGCGGGGATGACTGTCCTCGGTGCTCGTCGGAGAGGGGCGGGAGGTCTTGACGAAATCGATGAACGCCCGCAGCGGCGCCGGGACCAGACGCCGCCCGGGATAATACAGGAAGGGACCGGAGAAGCGTTGCCACCAGGGTTCGAGCACGGGTTCGAGGGCCCCGCTCAGGAAATAGGGGCGCAGCCAGTCCTCGAACAGATAGATAATGCCGGTGCCGGCGATTGCCGCGTCGACGGCGAGGTCCGTTGCCGCGCCGACGCTCACCAGCAACGGCCCCGTCGTATCGACATTCACGATCTCGCCATCGCGCTCGAATTCCCACGCGGTCATCGCTCCGGATGAAAATCGGCCGCGCAGGCAGGCATGATGAAGCAAATCGCGCGGGTGCTCGGGCCGCCCCCGCCGATCGAGATAGGCGGGCGCCGCGGCGGCGGCAAAGCGTTGCGTCCGCGGCCCGATGGGCACGGCGATCATGTCCTGTTCCAGCCGTTCATCGTAGCGAATGCCGGCATCACAGCCGGCCGCCAGCACGTCGACGAAGCTGTCCTCGGCAATCACCTCCAGGCGGATATCGGGAAAGGCAGCGAGAAAATCGGGCACGATCGCCGGCAGTACCAGCCGGGCCGCGCTGACGGGCACATTCAGCCTGAGCGTCCCCGCCGGCCTGGCTCGAAAGCCGTTGACGACGTCGAGCGCGGCTTCCACCTCGTTCATGGCCGGGCCGAGCCGTTCGAGCAGGCGCTCGCCTGCTTCCGTGGCCGCGACGCTGCGAGTCGTGCGGTTCAGCAGCCGGACGCCGAGCCGCGCCTCCAGACGGCTCACCGCCTCGCTCAGGCCTGACGCACTGGCTCCGGTCAAACGGGCGCCGTCACGAAACCCTCCGGCTCGTGCAACGGCCATGAAGGCATGGAGATCGTTGAGGTCGACTTTCACTGTTCGCATCTCCGAACAACCTGTCCGGATTATGGACGATTGTCGGGCAAGTGGACAGGCCCTAGCTAGAGCGGACGAACAGGAGATCCGACCATGACTACGATCGAGCAGTCCAGCCGCTTCAATCTCGGTGACCGTGCCGTGAAGCGTCTCGGCTACGGCGCCATGCAGCTTGCCGGTCCCGGCGTATTCGGCCCACCCAAGGATCCGGACGCGGCGCTGGCCGTGTTGCGCGAGGCCGTCGCAGCCGGCGTGAACCATATCGACACCAGCGACTTCTACGGCCCCCACATCACCAACCGGCTGATCCGCGAGGCCCTGCACCCCTATCCGGACGATCTCGTCATCGTCACCAAGGTGGGCGCACGGCGCGGCGAGGATGCTTCATGGCTGCCTGCCTTCTCGCGGGAGGCCCTCACCCAGGCGGTGCATGACAATCTGCGCAATCTCGGGCTCGATGTCCTTGACGTCGTCAATCTTCGCGTCATGTTCGACGTTCACGGGCCGGCCGAGGGTTCGATCGAGGCGCCGCTCACGGCGCTGGCCGAGCTTCGGCAGCAGGGCCTGATACGGCATGTCGGACTGAGCAACGTCACTGCAACGCAGATTGCCGAAGGGCGCCGCATCTGTCCGATCGTCTGTGTGCAGAACCACTATAATCTCGCCCATCGCGCCGATGACGCGCTGATCGATGATCTCGCCCGCGAAGGCACTGCCTATGTGCCTTATTTCCCGCTGGGCGGGTTCACGCCGCTGCAATCCTCGACCCTGTCGGACGTTGCCCAGCGCCTCGGCGCCTCGCCCATGCAGGTCGCGCTCGCCTGGCTCTATCGCCGCGCGCCCAACATTCTGCTGATCCCCGGCACATCCTCCGTCGCGCATCTGCGGGCCAACCTCGCCGCGGCGGAGCTCGACCTGCCGGCAGACGAGGTCGCCGCTCTCGATCGCATTGCGGCCGGGCATTCCTGAGGAAATGAGTATCAGCGCCCCTGTCATCCCCGGCGGGGTCGTAAACCCTGGGAAGGGGATCCAGGAGCCAAGGTTTCGACGATTGCCCCTGGTTTCCTTCCCCTCGCTACGCGCGGCCGGGAATGACAGCTTCAGCGTGCTAGTGGAACAGCTTCAAAGCGTTGGAGAAGGTGATCCATACGCCCCAGAGGATGGGAATGCCGACGGCAAGCCAGGCCAGCGCGGCCGGACCGTTCAGCCCGCCCCGCCCGATTCCCGAGGACCTCGCCTCCTGCGTCCCGCCGCTCTTCTGCAGGGCCGCCACCTCGGCATCGCTCATGAACCAGCGGGAGGCCACCGGCTTGATCATGAGATTGACGACAAAGCCGACGGCCAGCATGCCGGCGAGCACATACATGGTGCGGTCATAGACCTGTGCGCGCGGCACGCCCGCGGCAATCTGGGCGTCACGGATATAGTTGATCACCACCGGTCCGACGATCCCGGCCGTCGACCAGGCCGTCAGCAGCCGGCCATGGATGGCGCCGACGAACTGGGTGCCGAACATGTCGGCGAGATAGGCCGGCACGGTGGCAAAACCGCCGCCATACATCGAGACGATCACGCAGAAAAAGGCCACGAACACCGCCAGCAGCCCGGCATGGGCGGCCCAGGGCGCCGAGGCATAGAGCACGATGCCGAGGCCGAAGAAGGTGGCGTAGGTGAGCTTGCGGCCGAGCTTGTCGGAGAGCGAGGCCCAGAAGAAGCGCCCGAAGATGTTGAACAAGGAGAGCAGGCCGACGAAGCTCGCCGCGATGGTGGCAACCAGCTTGGCCTGCCCTGGATCGAGCGCCCCGAAGGCGATTTCGGGCTTGCCGATCAGCGAGCCGGCGAAGATCTCCTGCAGCATCGGCGAGGCCATGCCGAGCACGCCGATGCCGGCGGAGACGTTGAGGCAGAGCGCGGCCCAGATCAGCCAGAATTGCGGGGTCTTATGGGCATTGGACAGATGCACATGACCCGAGGTGATCATCGCCTTGGTGCTCTCGGGCGGCGTCCACCCTTCCGGGCGCCAACCCGCCGGCGGCACGCGATAGCCGAAGGCGCCCGCCATCATGAAGACGAAGTAGATCACCGCGAGCGTCACGAAAGTCTGCCAGACGCCCACCCCGTCGGCACTCTTGAAATGATTCATCAGGATGTCGGCCAGGGGAGAGCCGATCATCGCGCCGCCACCGAAGCCCATGATCGCCATGCCGGTGGCCATGCCGCGCCTGTCCGGGAACCATTTGACCAAGGTGGAGACGGGGGAGATATAGCCGAGACCGAGGCCGATGCCGCCAATCACGCCCGAACCCAGCCAGATCAGCCAGAGCTGGTGAATATAGACACCGACGGCCGAGATGAGCAGCCCGCCGCACCAGCATAGAGCGGCCACGACGCCCGCCTTGCGCGGCCCGGCCCGTTCCAGCCAGCCGCCCCAGATGGCGGCGGCGGAACCGAGCAGCACGAAGAAGAGCGTATAGGTCAGCGTGAGGTCGGAAACACGCCAGTCGCAGCTGGTGGTGAACAGGGCTCTCCCCAGGCCCGCGAGAGCGCCCCAAAAGCCGGGATCGACCGCGCAGGCTACCGGTTTGCTGATACCGAGCGCCTGTCCGAGAGGCAGCCAGAATACGCTGAAGCCATAGGCCATGCCGATGCACAAATGGATGGCGAGTGCCGCAGGGGGCACGAGCCAGCGATTGAAGCCCGGCCGCGCCACGATACGTTCACGATCCAACAAACCAGGCGACAAGATACCGGCCTCAGCAGAAGCACTGCTATTCATTGGTATTTCCTCAATATTTTCTTCTTAATTTTGCGGATAAAGCGCCACTCTCGCGCGCAAACTTCCACGAAATCGAGGATTACGCAACGCCTTCACCTTGGCTTTACTGAGCTAGATATCCGCCATCCACCGGCAGGGTATGGCCGGTCACCATGGCGGCGCCCGGACTGGCGAGGAAGAGGATGGCCGGCGAGACCTCATGCGGCTCGGCGATCCGGCGCAACGGCGTCATCGCCTCGATCCGCTGCATCAGTTCGGGCTGGGCCAGAAGGGGCGCGATGAAGGGCGTACGGACATAGGTGGGAGCGACGGCGTTCACCCGGATGCAATGCGGGGCCCACTCCACCGCCAGGGCACGGGTGAGATTGACGATGGCGCCCTTGGTGGTCTGGTAGGAGATATTGGGATAGATGCCGCCGCCCGAGAGGGCCATGATCGAGGCGGTGTTGATGATCGCGCCACCCCGCCCGGCTGCGATCATGTGGCGGGCGGCCGTGCGCGCGCACAGGAAGACGCCGGTCATATTGACGGCCACTACCTTGTCCCATGCCTCCAGGCTGAGATCGACGGCAGCGTCCCGGATGGCGAGACCGGCATTGTTGACGAGAATGTCGACATGGCCGTGGCGGGCGACGATCTCCGTAAAACGCGCCGCCACTTCGGCTTCATCGGTCACGTCCATGACGAGGGCCTCGGCAGGCCGGTTCCCAGCGACGCCGGCGAGCACATCGTCTGCCACCGGCGCCCGGTCGAGGATGACGACCTGCGCACCGGCGGCTGCCAGGGCCTGCGCGGCCGCCAGGCCGATACCACTGCCCCCGCCTGTCACCGCGGCAACTCTGCCCTCGAGGCCAAAGAATCCGGAAAGGCTTACTGCGCCGCCACCCTGCTTCGCTTGTTGTTCTTGCACGCCCATGTTCGGTTTCCTCACTTGACGCCATTTTCGGGAAAGGCGCCTGCGCAGTGCCACGACAGCGGTATGGACCGCCCCGGAGCCTGCTTGTTCTTGAGACTGTGGCCGCCTTCCAAGAGGGGCCGATGTCCCGACTCAAAAGTCCGACATAATCATCTCTGGCATCAACCAAGGTTGGAGCAAAGGGTACACTGGGCGAGATGAAACGTTTTGGCGTAAAATGACAGGGTCACCCTCCTGCATGCTGTAGTGCATACGGGGCGACGAGGCGCACATCTACCGATCGACTTTCCTCGACAATGCTTCAGGCGGAAGGCTGGAAAGCAGCGGACTGGCGCAGATGCTCGGTGCAGGCCTCCACGAAGGCCCTCAGCTTGGGTTGGCTGCGGCTGGTTCTGGGGAAATAGATGAAGAGGGCGTCGCCCGCCGGCGAAAACTCTTCCAGGACGGGCTCCAGCAGGCCTTGTTCCAATTCCTTGGCCGATTGCAGGGTCGAGCCATAGAGCAGGCCCATGCCCTGCACAGCCAGAGAGCGCAGCAGGCCGGGATCATTGGCGACGATGGCGCCGGGCGGATCGATACTGAGCGCCTGGCCATCGCGCTCGAACTCCCAGCGATAGATGTCGCCGACATCCGGGCGCCGATAGCGCAGGCATTCGTGTCCGGCGATGTCCTCCAGCACCTGCGGCCGGCCTCGTCGCGCCAGATAGGCCGGCGCCGCCATCACCACCCAGCGGAAGATCGGGGTGACGCGCACCGCGATCATATCCCTGTCGATGAATTCGCCGACACGGATGCCGGCATCAAACCCGCCCTCCACGAGTTCGGCATGGGTCGAATCGACCGTCACATCCACGCGCATCTCCGGCCAGCGCCGGTGAAATTGCGGCAGGACGGGTTCGAGCACATGCACGAGCGCCATGCGATGCACCAGCAGGCGCAGCGTTCCCGACGGCTCCAGCCGTGACTGCACGAGCTCATCGAGCACGCCGACGATGGTCTCGGCGGCCGGCCCGAGCTGGGAGAGCAGGCGCTCGCCATCCTCGGTCAAGGCGATGCTGCGCGTCGTCCGGTGCAGAAGCGGCAGACCGAGCCGCCGCTCCAGCCCCTGCAGCGCCTGGCTGACGGCACCGGCCGTGACTCCGAGTTCGATTGCCGCGGCTCGGAAACTGCCTCGGCGGACAATGGCGAGAAATTCGGTGAGGCCGTCGAAGGGGTCACTGCGTGCCATCGGCGCGTTGTCGGATTAAGAGTGTCATGTCAAAGGCTTACAATGATTTTCGACTTGGGTTGAGAAAATCGCGGCAGACAGGCGCGGCAAGTTTGGTCGATGCCGCTCTTCACCATTATATAGCACAGCTATACAGCCTGTGGAGCAGCCGCCGGCTTTTGATGGCGGGCGTCATGGCCTAATTTCCTCCTGGACGCGAGACGGGATCCCGCGCCTTTCCATGCCGCCTGGACGGCAGGATGCACCTTCATTTCCTGGACATCATCTCATGCGCTACAAGACACTTGGCGGCAGCGGCCTGCTCGTATCGGAATTCTGCCTGGGCACCATGACCTTCGGTGGCGGCAGCGAATTCTGGAATGTGATCGGCACGCTCGATCAGACGGTCGCCGACGGTATCGTTGCCCGCGCCCTCGACGCCGGCGTCAATTTCATCGACACGGCCGACGTCTATTCCGGCGGGCTGTCGGAAGAGATCACGGGGCGGGCCATCGTCAATTCCGGCCGCAAACGCTCCGACATCGTGCTGGCCACCAAGGCGCTCGGCGTGGTCGGGCCGGGACCGAACGATCGGGGCGCCTCCCGCGGCCATATCATGGATGCAGTCAAGGCCAGCCTGAAGCGCCTGGGCACCGACTATATCGATCTCTACCAGATCCACGGCCTCGATCGCTTCACGCCGATCGAGGAAACCATGCGTGCCCTCGACGATCTCGTGCGGCAGGGTCACATTCGCTATGTCGGCATCTCCAATTGGTCGGCCTGGACGATCATGAAGGCCCTGGGCCTCGCCGACCGCCACGGCTGGACGAGACCCTCGACCCTGCAGGCCTATTACACCATCGCGGGCCGCGACCTCGAACGCGAGATCGTGCCGCTGCTCGAAGCCGAGAAGCTCGGGCTGATGGTGTGGAGCCCGCTTGCCGGCGGCCTGCTCTCGGGCAAGATCGACCGCGACGGCAATGGTCCCGACGGCTCGCGCCGGACCAATTTCGATTTCCCGCCCGTCGACAAGGATCGCGCCTTCGCCTGCATCGACGTGATGCGCGGGATCGCGGAAACCCGCGGCGTTTCCGTCGCCCGCATCGCCCTCGCCTTCGTGCTGCACCAGCGCTTCGTGATGTCGGTGATCATCGGCGCCAAAACGGTCGAGCAGCTCGACGACAATCTCGCCGCGGCTGATGTCGTATTGAGCGCGGACGAACTCGCCCGGCTCACCGAAGTCAGCGCCCTGCCGCGCGAATATCCCGGCTGGATGATCGAGCGGCAGAGCGCCACCCGCCTGCCGGCGAGCTGAGCATTAAGGCGGAATAGCGTCATCCCCGGCTGAGCCGCTCGCGAGCGTAGCGGGATAGCTCCTGGATCCCCTTCCCGGGGTCTTCGACTCCGCCGGTGATGACAAAACGCACCTCACGAACGGGTCAGTCATTCCGCTCCTGACTTCAGGATTGCTCCGCTGCGTTCGCAATGACGAAGGAAACGGCATCGCAATTGCCACGACGACTGTAATGCCAGACCCGGGACATTCCGGCCGGACGGGTTGGCCATCGCCCGCCTCTTCGGCCAAGATGGTCCGGCCTTCATCGGAGACAGTCGCTTGGGTACCGTCAGGACTGCCTATTTCATCACCCATGCGGAAGTCGAGATCGATCCCGCCATCCCGGTGCCGCAATGGCGCCTGTCGGCCAAAGGGCGAACTCGGCACGAAGCCTTCAACCGGCAGGACTTCGTGGCGGGCATCGGCAGCGTCTATGCCAGCGACGAGCGCAAGGCTCGGGACGGCGGCGAGATCCTGGCAACCCCTCTCGGCCTCAAGCTGCAGATCGTGCCGGCCCTGCACGAGAACGACCGATCGGCAACCGGCTTCCTGCCGCCACAGGAATTCGAGACGACCGCCGACGCCTTCTTTGCCAATCCCGAGCAGAGCATTCGCGGCTGGGAGCGCGCGGCCGACGCCCAGGCCCGCATCGTCGCGGCCGTCACCGCCATCCTGGACAGGGATGAGGGCGAAGGCGACATCGCCCTTGTCGCCCATGGCGGGGTCGGCGCTCTGCTGCTCTGCCATCTTCTGTCCGTGCCGATCGACCGCCGCTACGACCAGCCGGCCGGCGGCGGCAACTACTTTGCCCTGGACGTGGCGAGCCGGCGCGTGCTGCATGGCTGGAAGCCTATCGACCCCTGATCCGCGGCCCGAGCACCGCAGCCGAAAACAACCATCCATGCGAAACCCATGGCGACATCATTGCCGGCAAGGTTGGGCCAACGCCACCTCTCCCGCACAATCGTTCAAGATCGCCGTCTGGCCGAGGCATAGGATCCCTTTCCTAAGCATCTCTGGACAAGAAACGCGTCATCATGCCTGTCGGCTTCATCGGTCTCGGCGTCATGGGAGAGCCCATGGCGCTCAATCTCGTACGGGCGGCAACGCCGCTGCTGGTCTGGAACCGCTCCCCGGATAAATGCACCGGCCTGCAGGCTGCCGGGGCCGAAGCGGCCGGCAGCCTCGACGAGGTCTTCGCCAAAGCGCGCATCGTGATCCTGATGCTGGCGGACATGGCTGCGATCGATGCGGTGCTCGGCCACGGCACGGCGGATTTCAAAAGCCGTGCCGCCGATCATATCATCGTGCAGATGGGCACGATCTCGCCGGAGGATTCGCGCCGGCTCGACGAGGAGATCCGCGCCGCCGGCGGCCAATATGTCGAGGCCGCGGTTTCCGGCTCGCGCAAGCCGGCCGAAGCCGGGCAGCTCGTGGGCTTGCTGGCGGGTGATGCCGCCGCGCTCGCGGAGATCCGTCCCCTGATCGATGCGATGTGCCATCAGGCTTTCGACTGCGGGACGGTTCCCGGCGCCTTGACCATGAAGCTTGCCGTCAACCTGTTCCTGATCACCATGGTGACGGGACTGGCCGAGGCCGCCCATTTCGCTGAACGGCATGGTCTCGACATGCGGCAATTCCAGGCCATCCTCGATGCCGGCCCGATGGCGAGCCCGGTCTCCCGCATCAAGCTGCAAAAACTGGTCGAGGGCGATTTCGCGGTGCAGGCCTCGATCACCGACGTCCTGAAGAACAACCGACTGGTCGCCGAGGCCGCCCGCCACGCCGGGCTCGCCTCGCCCCTGCTCGATCTCTGCCACGCCCTCTATGGCGAAACGCAGGGTCTCGGCCTGGGCGGTGCCGATATGGCTGCCGTCATCCGCGCCATCGAGGCGCGATCGAGGCACTCAACGAGGTAAAAACGCTCAATTGGCGACCACTTGCCCCAGTCTGTTCCAATCCAGTGACACAGTAGAACTAGGGCTTCGGATGGCTGCCGCCCGATGTGTGATTCAGCGAGGTGCCGCCGCCTAAAGGCGCCGCGCCACCACCGCCTGACGGCGGTGTGCTGCCGCCACCGAGCGGCGACATGTCACCACCGCCAAAAGTGTTGCGCGGCCCGACCACGACGCTGCGCGCCTCGCTGATACGCAGCGGACTCCAGGGCGCAGGTGCAGCCGGCGCGGCCTGCATGCCGGTGAGCTCGGTACCGAAACCCGGGGTGAGACGCACCGTTCCCCCTCTGGTGGCGACGTCGACGACGCCATCCTCGACATAGACGCCGAACTTGCCCCAGCTCGGCCCGGCGAAGAAGCGCGTGCCGCGCGCGGCGATCAGGCCGAAGGGCGTCGTCACGCTGAGTTCGCCTGAGGGACGGTCATGCGGGCGGTCGAACATGATGGCGCCGCGCTCGAGCACCAGCCGGCCGCCACGGTCTATCAGGAACTTGTCGATGCGCACCCTCGTGCGGGCGCCCAGCAGCAGGCGGGTGGCGTCGCCAAGCTGCGCAGACAGTCGCGCCCTCTCGCCGGTCGCCAGGAGATCGTTGAGATAGACGGGATCGCCGACCGAGAGGAGACGGATACGGCCGCGCGCCTGAGCGGTGCTTTCGCCGCTGGCTCCCAGGATCGAGCCCGCCTCCGCGGCCGCCCGAGCCAGGACTCTGTCCGGCCGTATTCCCGCGAGGAGCAGGCCAGCCAGGAGGGAACGGCGGTGGATCGGCATGATGAGGTCTTCCAGACAGGTTGGCGGATCAGCGGCAAACCGGACCCGACACCGCCAAGCCGGCGGCTTCCTCCCTGCCGCGACGATCCGTTTCGACGAATGTCCGCAGACGATGGTACCGCTCTATTCTTGATGCGCAGTCTTCTTCCGGTACCGGCCGCAAAGTAAGTTCCTCGCGTTCCTTGTTTGCGGCCAGTCATTCATCCTAGCTGAAACCCTTTCGTCTACAAGCCCCTCTCGCTCATGCAGAAGTTCTAGACTTCTACTCCAGAAGTGGCAGATTTGGTCAAGCCTGCACCTCGGCGACCCCCATCATTCCCAGTTGCTCATGTTCCAGGATGTGGCAGTGATACATGCGCGGACCCGGCAGGTCCTGCCGCACCAGCAAACGCACGGTTTCGCCGCGCGCCACATTGACCGTATCCTTCCAGGCGCGATAAGGCGCCTTGCTCACGCGGCCGTCCCGCTCGGTTTCCGCCACCTGGAACTGCGTGCCGTGAAGATGGAAAGGGTGATCCATGTCGGCACGATTGACGACCTCCCACAATTCGGTCTGCCCCGCCTTGGTGACGACGTCGACACGGTTCATGTCGAAGGAGGTACCATTGATGAGGAAGGCCATCTTCATGCCGCCCTCCCCCATCGACATGGTCTCGGTGAACTCGAAGCGCCGCCTGACGGCGGGCGAACCGAGATCGGCGATGCTGCGCAACCTTGCCGGCAGAGCCGGTGCCGGCTCGGCCTTGTCCGCCGTCACCTCGACGGTCATCAGTTCGGCAGCCATATCGGGGCGTCCGGGCCCCATCCAGCCGTGATCGACGTCCTCCGTCCTGAGCACCAGCCGCCCCGGCCTGTCGAAGGCGACGACGATCTCGGCCCGTTCGCCGGGAGCGAGATCGATCGTCCGGCGCCCGGTGACCGGTGCTTCCAGAAGGCCGCCATCGCTGCCTATCAGCGTCATGGCCGCTTCACCGAAAGTCAGATGCAGGAAACGGGCATTGCTGGCGTTGAACAGGCGAAAGCGTCGCCGGCTGCCGGCTGGCAGCGTCAGGGTGGGCTTCTTCTGGCCGTTGACCAGGACATGGTCGCCGACCCGCCCATTCATCAGGTCCGCCATGGTGTTGGCCGGGATCAAGCCGTCCGCCGCCAGCCGCAGATCGGTGAAGAACAGCGGCGTATCGCCATAGGCGGCCGGGATCGGATCCTGCCGGGGCTTGACGATGAAGGCGCCGGCGAGACCGAGATAAACCTGCTCGGCCGTGCGGCCATGAGGATGGGGATGATACCAGTAGCTGCCGGCGCTGCCTTCCGGCAGCTCGAAGGCATAGAGCCGTTCGCCGCCGGACAACACCGGGTCCATGGGATTGCCGTCCTGGTCCGCCGGCACCGGCATGCCATGCCAGTGGATGGTGGTCTCCCAGCGGAAAAGGCGATTGGCGAAACGGATGGCGACCTTGTCGCCCTCGGTCACTTCGATCAGAGGGCCGGGTGCCTCGCCATTATAGGCGAGGATGGGCGTATCGATCCCCTCGGCAAAACGCACGATGGCAGGCTTGGCCGTGAGTTCGGCCTCGAAACGCCCGGGCTCGTCGGCGCGGTTGGCGAGGCGGGGCAGGTCGCGCAGCGGCGCCCCTTCGGGCAGCGTGGGCAACGCTTCGGGAGCCGCCGTCTTGCCGTCCTCGCCGGACATGCCCGGCATGTCATGCATGCCGTGCTTGGAATGATCCTGCATCTGTGCCGCGGCCGGCCCTGAAATCACCAGGGCGGCAACGCCCGAGAGCAGAAATTCGCGTCTGTTCATATCCATGGTCCTCACTCAGAGCTGGCGCGTGCGCAGCCGCAACGCATTGGCGATCACGCTGACGGAAGAGAGCGCCATGGCGGCCGCCGCGAAGATGGGCGACAGCAGAATGCCGAAGAGGGGGTAGAGCACGCCGGCCGCGACGGGCACGCCAGCCGCGTTGTAGACGAAGGCGAGGAAGAGATTCTGGCGGATATTGGCCATGGTGGCCTGCGACAACCGTCTTGCCCTGACGATCCCCATGAGATCGCCCTTGACCAGGGTGACGCCGGCGCTCTCGATCGCCACATCGGTGCCCGCGCCCATGGCGATGCCGACATCGGCCGCGGCCAGGGCCGGCGCATCGTTGACGCCGTCGCCCGCCATGGCCACGACCTTGCCTTCGCGCTTGAAGGCCTCGACCAGCGCGCTCTTGCGTTCGGGCAGGACCTCGGCCTCGACCGTATCGATGCCGAGACGGCGGGCGATGGCCTCGGCCGTGACCCTGTTATCCCCGGTCACCATCACGACGTGGATGCCCTCCTGGCGCAGGGCGGCCAGAGCAGCCGGCGTGGTTTGCTTGACCGGATCGGCAATGGCGAGCAGGCCGGCCAGGCGGCCCTCGACGGCAGCGAGGATCACGGTTGCCCCGTCCTCGCGCAGTTGATCGGCCTCGGCAGCCAGGGCGACCGCAACGCCCTCCTGCGCCATGAAGGCCGCATTGCCCAGGAGAACGAGCCGGCCCTCGACCGAGCCCCGCGCGCCCTTGCCGGTGGGAGAGTCGAAATCGGCGACAGGAGACAAGGCAAGCCCCTTCGCCTCTGCGGCCGCGACCACCGCCCGGGCCAGAGGATGTTCGGAGGCGCGCTCCACACTGGCGGCCAGCCGAAGCAACTCGTCCTCGCCAAAACCTTCGGCGGGCCGTATGGCGATGAGACTCGGGCGTCCTTCGGTAAGCGTGCCGGTCTTGTCGACCACCAGGGTATCGACTTTCTCCAGCCGCTCCAGTGCCTCGGCATTCCGGACGAGCACGCCGAGGCCGGCGCCCTTGCCGACGCCGACCATGATCGACATCGGCGTCGCCAGGCCGAGAGCACAGGGACAGGCGATGATCAGCACGGTTACCGCCGCGACTAGCCCATAGGCAAAGCGAGGCTCCGGCCCGAACACTGCCCAGGCGATGAAGGCCGCCGCCGCGACCAGGATGACCAGCGGCACGAACCAGCCGGCGACCTGGTCGGCCAGGCGCTGGATCGGGGCACGCGAACGCTGCGCCTGCGACACCATCTGCACGATCTGGGCCAGCATGGTGTCACCTTCGACCTTGTCGGCCCGGATCACCAGGGCGCCGGTCTGGTTGAGCGTGCCGCCGATGACGCTGTCGCCCGCGGCCTTGCTCACCGGCATGGATTCGCCGGTTACCAACGCCTCGTCGAGCGAGGAGCGCCCCTCGAGCACGCTGCCGTCCACCGGCACCTTCTCGCCGGGACGGATGCGCAGGCGGTCCCCCACCGCCACCTTGTCGAGCGTAATCTCCTCCTCCGAGCCGTCCTCCCTTACCCGTGTCGCCGTCTTCGGGGCGAGGTTGAGCAAGGCGCGGATCGCTCCCGACGTATGTTCGCGGGCCCTGAGTTCGAGCACCTGACCGAGCAGCACCAGCACGGTGATCACCGCGGCTGCCTCGAAATAAACGGCCACGCTGCCGTCATCGCCACGGAAGGCCTCGGGGAACAGGCCAGGGGCGAGCACCGCCACCAGGCTGTAGACCCAGGCGATACCGGTGCCCATGGCAATCAGCGTGAACATGTTGAGGCTGCGGCGCAGCACCGACTGCCAGCCGCGGACGAAGAAGGGCCAGCCGCCCCACAACACCACGATGCTGGCGAGGACGAGTTGGATCCAGGCCGATTGGGCCGGCGGCACCAGATGATGCAGCGCGGGAACCAGGTGGGCTCCCATTTCCAGGACGAGGATAGGCAGGCTCAGCGCCAGGCTGACCCAGAAGCGGCGCGTCATATCAGCGAGTTCGGGATTGGGACCCGCTTCGGCCGTGATCTGCAGGGGCTCGAGCGCCATGCCGCAAATCGGGCAGAAACCCGGTCCCCCCCGCCGGATCTCGGGATGCATCGGGCAGGTGTAGATCGTGCCGGCGGGCGCGGCGGCGAGGGGCTCGGCTTTGCCGAGATAACGTCCCGGCTCCGCCTCGAATTTCGACTTGCAGCCGGCCGAGCAGAAATAATAGGGCCGCCCCTCATGCCGGAGCGAATGCCTGGCGGCCGCCGGATCGACCTCCATGCCGCAGACGGGATCCTTCACGCCGGAATGTGCCCCGGCATGATCGTGGTGATGGTGGTGAGGGTCGTTCATCAGCCCGTCCCATGCTTCTCGGATTATTCCCGCTGGACTCCCAGCCTTCCGAGAAGGGCGTAGGGCTTGACACCGTGGGAAGGTCAAGGGGGTGTTAGGAAGGCTGGCAATTTGTTTTGGCTTCGGGGTGATACGCCTCGATCAGCCCACCGCCCGCACATGCATCGGCTGCAGTTCGTCGAGGCGGCTCACGCCCAGCATGGCCATGTTGCGCGCGATCTCCGCCTGCAGGAGACCAAAGGCGTGGCGGATACCGCGCTCCCCGCCGACGGCGGCGGCGAATAGGAACGGGCGGCCGACGAAGACGAAGTCGGCCCCGAGCGCCAGCGCCTTGAGAACGTCCGTCCCCCGACGAAAGCCGCCATCGATCAGCACGGCCATCCCGCCGGCCGCCGAAACGGCCTCGCGCAGGACCGACATGGGGGCGATCGCCGTGTCGAGCTGGCGCCCGCCATGGTTGGAGATCCAGACGCCATCGACACCCCTCTCGCGCGCGATCGTGACATCCTCGGGGGCTAGAATGCCCTTCACCACCAGCCTGCCGGGCCACAACTGCCGAATAAGATCGAGATGGCTCCAGTCAAGGCCGTCACGGGCGCCGATATCCCGCACCGCATTGCGGGACAGCAGGGTCGGTCCGCGAAAGGCATCCATGTTCTCGAAACGCGGCATGCCGCTGGCCAGAGTGCGCGCGAAGGTGCCCAGTGACCAGGACGGATGGGTGATGCCGTCCCAGAACAATCTCAGGCTTGGCTTCAAGGGTGCCGAAAAGCCGGTGCGGGCATTGTTCTCGCGATTGGCGGCCACCGGCACGTCGGCGGTAAGCACCAGCGTCTCGTAGCCTGCAGCCGCCACGCGCGCCACCATGCGCCTGATGCGTTCGGGCTCGCCCGGCAGATAGGTCTGGAACCAGCAGGCCTTTCCCTCTTCCGCCAGCCTTTCCAAGGGCATCAGCGAGGTGGCGCTGGCCACCATCAGGGCGCCCTCGACCGCCGCGGCTTTGGCAAGAGCCAGATCCCCTTCGAAGGTGGCGAGGCCCGACAGCCCCATGGGCGCTATGCCGACCGGCAGAGAATAGGCATGGCCGAACAGGGCATGGCGTGTCGAGCGAGCCCTGGTATCGACGAGGACACGCGGCACCAGCCCCAGGGCGGCCAGCGCCCGGCTGTTGCCGGCATGCGCGGCATTCGTCTCGGCGGCACCGGCATAATAGCCATAGATCTGGCGCGGCAGATGCCGGCGGGCGACCGGCTCGAAATCCTCGAGCGCCAGGAAGCGCCGCAGGGACCGCGGCACATTGGCTTCAATGCGGCGGGCGGTGATCACGGTTCGGGAATGCGAATTGTCGGGCACTCTTGCTGTCTTCTCCGGCCTGGATCGTTTTCGCCTCGCCCCTCTATCCCTTGGCGCAAGCAGAGCCGTTTCGTCAATCAAGCGTACCGTTCACCATGCAGGTATACCGTACAGTGAGTGTACAGACCGGCCATTCAGGTGAATCGTCCCTGCCATCGATAGAGTTCTCTCGAAAAGCGGGAATGAAGCGGCACCGGCGCGAACGCGATCGCCCTCTTCCTGGAGCAATACGCGATAGGAGGTGGAATGGCCCTGTCCGATCCAATCAACGTCAGGCCGGCCGACAGTCGCCAGACGCTGCTCATCCTGTCCGCCGCCGTCGTCCTGAGCGCGGCCATGGGCATCCGGCAGACCTTCGGCCTCTTCGTCGAGCCCTTCTCGCTCGACCGGGGCCTTCCCGTCACCCTGATCGCCTTTGCCATCGCCATTCACAACCTGGTCTGGGGCGTGGCGCAGCCCTTTGCGGGAGCCGCGGCCGACCGCTATGGCTCGGCACCCGTGGTGGCATTCGGCACCGCCATGTTCGCGCTGGGCCTCGGCATTGCCGCCATGGCGCCATCGGGCCTCATGCTGGTCCTCGGTCTCGGCATCCTGGTCGGCATCGGCATCAGCTGCACGGCCTTCGGTGTCGTGCTGACCGCGGTCGGCCGCGGGACCTCGCCCGAAAAGCGCAGCATGGCCATGGGCATCGCCAGTGCCGGCGGTTCGTTCGGACAGGTCGCGATGGTTCCCCTGGCCCAGATCGTCTCGGAACATTCGGGCCTCTCCACCGCCCTCGTCGTGCTGGCGCTGGTGATGCTCGCAGCCGCCCCTTTCGGCCTGTTCCTGGACGGGCGGTCGCGACAGGGTACAGCCGGGACGGAGGAGGCTGCCCTGCCGCTGAGGGCGGCGCTCGAACAGGCACTCGGTCATCGCGGCTACTGCCTTCTCACGCTCGGCTTCTTCACCTGCGGCTTCCAGCTCGCCTTCATCGCCACCCATCTGCCGGGCTATCTTTCGCTCTGTCACATGCCTTCGGGCACCGGGGCGAAGGCCCTCGCCCTGATCGGCCTGTTCAACATGGCGGGAAGCTGGGCCTGCGGCTGGCTGGGCGGGCGCTACCGGCAGCAGCATGTGCTCGGCTGGCTCTATCTGATCCGGGGCGTCGCCATCGCCGCATTCTTCATGGCACCCAAGTCGGACGCGTCTGTCACCCTCTTCGCCGCCGTGATGGGCCTGACCTGGCTCGGCACGGTTCCCCTGACCAGCGGTCTCGTCGCCAAGGTCTTCGGCTTGCGCCATCTCGGCACCCTGTTCGGCATCTGCTTCCTCAGCCACCAGATCGGATCTTTCCTGGGGGCCTGGCTCGGCGGCCTGACCTTCGACCTCACCGGCTCCTACACGCTGGTCTGGTGGGCGACCGCCCTTGCCAGCCTGATGGCGGCAGCGCTGCATTTTCCGATCAACGATACGCCGCAGGTCGCGGTGGCCTCGGGACGAGTGTGAAAGCTTCCCTGGGACCGCCGGCATCCTGCCGGCCTCTTCCAATCCAGCGAGCGTGGGCAATCAAGAGCCGCAAAGATGCCGGCGGTCCCAGGAAATCTTTTCAATCCCGGGCGAAATGGGCCCGTTCGGCCCGGACACGCAGGGTGATGTGATCGGCGACGGCGGCGACGCGGCGGGTATTATGCGTGTCCGGATGGGAGACCAGCCAATAGCTGCGGGTGAAGCGCGTGCCCGGCAGGCGGGTGAGCTCGGGATATTGCCGGGCGGCATAGTCGTGCAGGATGCCGATGCCATGGCCGGCCCTGACAGCCTCCATCTGGGCGACCACGCTGCCGCATTCGAAGCGCCGGCGCATCAGCCGGCCCAGCGTCTCGGCATAATCGAGCGCCCGGCTGTAGACGAGGTCGTCGACATGGGTGACGAAAAGATGCCCGGCAAGGTCCTCCTCCCTGTCGATGGGAGCGGCTGCCTCAAGATAGCTTCTGGAGGCATAGACGCTCAGCGTATAGTCGGTCAGCTTCTTGACCATCAGCCGCCCCTGCACCGGACGGTCGAGCGTCACCACGATGTCGGCCTCCCGGCGGGAGAGCGAGAAGGTTCGCGGCAGCGGCACCAGCTGCACCACCAGTTCGGGATGACGGGCCGCCAGGGCGCCCAGTTCATGGGAGAGGAAGTAGTTGCCCAGGCCGTCCGGCGCGCCGACACGCACCGTGCCGCTGATCTCCGCCGTGGTGCCGGAGACCCGGGCGCCGACGCGCAGGAATTCGGATTCGGCCTTCTCCGCCGCGACGAGCAGGGCCTCCCCGGCAGCCGTCAATGTGCAGCCCTGGGTCTGACGCTCGACCAGCCGCGTCCCGAACGTTTCCTCCAGCGCCGTGAGCTGGCGGCCGACGGTGGCATGATTGAGCCCGAGCTGGCGCGCCGCACCGAGCAGCTGTCCGTTGCGCGCCACCGCCAGGAAGATGCGGATGTGGTCCCAGTTCATGGGGGCTCTCGCCAGATTGGATGTGCGACGCCTTCGGATGCCCGTGCGCCCGGATCGACTTTAATTTTCGCACATCGGAAGTGCAATCTCTCTCATTGCTGTGCGAACGGATCAACTGCATAGATCGCGCCGAACGCCGCCCCACCGGAAGGCGAAGGACAGGAGGAAGAGGATGACGCGCGAGATCTCTCATTTCATCGGCGGCAAGCCGGTCGCAGGCCGCAGCGGCCGCAAGGCGGCGGTCTACAATCCCGCCACCGGCGAAGCCGCGGCCGAAGTCGCCCTCGCCTCCATCGCCGAAGTGCGCGAGGCCTCTGCTGCCGCCAAGGCCGCCGCTCCCGGCTGGGCCGCCACCACCCCGCTGCGCCGCGCCCGCATCCTCAACAAGTTCCTGCACATCCTGGAAGAACGTACCGACGAGCTCGCCGCCGTGATTACGGCCGAGCATGGCAAGGTGCTGTCAGACGCCAAGGGCGAGATCCAGCGCGGCATGGAAGTGGTGGAGTTCGCCACCTCCGCGCCCCAGCTCCTCAAGGGCGAGGTGACGGAGAATGTCGGCACCCGCGTCGACAGCCATTCCCTGCGCCAGCCGCTCGGTGTCGTCGCCGGCATCACGCCGTTCAATTTTCCCGCCATGGTGCCGATGTGGATGTTCCCGGTGGCGCTGGCCTGCGGCAACTGCTTCATCCTCAAGCCCTCGGAGCGCGATCCGTCCGCTTCACTGCTGCTCGCGCAGTGGCTCAAGGAAGCCGGCCTGCCGGACGGCGTCTTCAACGTCGTGCAGGGCGACAAGGAAGCTGTCGACGCCATCCTTACCGATCTCGACATTTCGGCTGTCAGCTTCGTCGGTTCCACGCCGATCGCCCGCTACATCTACGAGACCGCCTCGCAGAACGGCAAGCGCTGCCAGGCGCTGGGCGGCGCCAAGAACCACATGATCATCATGCCCGACGCCGACATGGACCAGGCCGTCGACGCCCTGATGGGCGCGGCCTACGGCTCGGCCGGCGAGCGCTGCATGGCGATCTCGGTGGCCGTGCCGATCGGCGAAGCCACCGCCGAGGCGCTGCTCGCCAAGCTGGAACCCCGGGTGCGGGCCCTCAAGATCGGCCCCGGCACCGATCCGGAAGCCGAGATGGGTCCGCTCGTCACCAAGCAGCATTTCGACAAGGTGCGCGGCTATATCGATACCGGCGTCGCCGAAGGCGCCAGGCTGGTGGTGGACGGGCGCGGCTTCACCATGCAGGGCTATGAGAACGGCTATTATCTCGGCGGCACGCTGTTCGATGGCGTCACCACCGACATGACGATCTACAAGGAAGAGATCTTCGGCCCGGTGCTGTCGGTGGCGCGCGCTCCCGACTATGCCACCGCTGCCCGCATGATCAACGAGCATGAATTCGGCAACGGCACTGCGATCTTCACGCGCGACGGCGATGCCGCCCGCGAGTTCGCCCATCAGATCCAGGTTGGCATGGTCGGCATCAACGTGCCGATCCCGGTGCCGATGGCATTCCACTCCTTCGGCGGCTGGAAGGCCTCCTTGTTCGGCGACCACCACATGCATGGCCCCGAGGGCGTGCGCTTCTACACCAAGCTCAAGACCATCACGAGCCGCTGGCCCACCGGCATCCGCGCCGGCGCCGATTTCGTGATGCCCACGATGAAGTAAATGTCATCCCGCGCGCGGTGCAGCATGCAATGCTGCGCCGCAGACGCGGGACCGCGCTCAGAATAAGCCCCACTCCGCCTGCGATCCCGGATCTGCGCTGCACCACTGCGTGCTGCAGCGCGTCCGGGATGACTGTTCCTTACGGCCTGTGCACCGTCTTCACCTCGAGGAAATCCTCCAGGCCGAAAATGCCGCCTTCTCGGCCATTGCCGGACTGCTTGTACCCGCCGAAGGGGCTGCCATAGCGGTGCGGCCCGCCATTGATGTGCACCATGCCGGCACGCAGGCGTCCCGCCACCCGCTCGGCCCTGGCGTCGTCGCCTGTCTGCAGATAGGCGGCGAGACCGTAATTGGTGTCGTTGGCGAGCTCGATCGCCTGCTCCTCGGTGTCGAAGGGAATGATCGATAGCACGGGGCCGAAGATCTCCTCGCGGGCGATGCGCATGTTGGGATCGACATCGGCGAAGATGGTCGGCTTGACGAAATAGCCCTTCTCATAGCCCTCCGGCTTGCCGGGGCCGCCCACCAGCACGCGCGCGCCCTCGGCGACGCCGGCCTCGATCAGGGCCTGCACGCGCCCGAACTGAATGTCGCTGACCAGCGGGCCGATATGCTCGCCTTCCTGCTTGGGATCGCCGACGGCCTGGGTCTCGCCTGTGCGCTGGGCGATCTCGACCACCTTGTCATAAACCGAGCGCTGCACCAGCATGCGGGTCGGCGCATCGCAGGACTGGCCGGAATTGTTGAAGCATTCCAGCACGCTGCCGGCAACGCGATCCTCGAGGTCGGCATCCTCGAAGATGATGTTGGGCGACTTGCCGCCGAGTTCGAGCGTGACGCGCTTGACGGTATCGGCTGCATCCTTGCTGACGGCGATGCCGGCCCGGGTCGAGCCGGTGAACGACATCATGTCGATGTCCTTGTGCTTGGAAAGAGCGGCGCCGACCGAGGGGCCGTCGCCATTCACCAGGTTGAACACGCCGGCGGGAAAGCCGGCCTCCTCGACCATCTCGGCATAGAGCAGCGCATTGAGGGGCGTGAACTCGCTCGGCTTGAGCACGCAGGTGCTGCCAGTGGCGAGCACGGGCACCACCTTGAGCGCGATCTGGTTGATCGGCCAGTTCCAGGGCGTGATCAGGCCGCAGACGCCGATGGGCTCGCGCAGCACCACGTCGCCATTGGGCAGGGTCTCACGATTCTTGAGATGGCGCAGCGCATCGATGAAGCCCTGCAGATGGCCGACGCCCACATCGGCCTGCTGGGCCCGGCTCATCGAAATCGGCGCACCGAGCTCGAGCGTGATGGTCTGCGCCATCTCCTCATAGCGGCGCTTATAAACTTCGAGCAGCTTTTCGAGCAGTGCCAGGCGCTCCTCGACGCTGGTCCGCGAATAGGTGGCGAAGGCCTTCTTGGCGGCAGCGACAGCCTTGTCGACATCGGCGGGCGTGCCCATGGAGATCACGGCGACCGGCTGCTCGGTCGCCGGATCCAGCACCTGGAGATCGTTGGGAACGACGGGATCGACCCACTTGCCGTCGATGAAGAACTTGCGCTTGTCGAGCATCGCTCACTCCCTGATTGCGGAGACGGTCTCCCGCCCCTCGTGAATATGTCGGACTTACACTGCCCCAGCGCACCGATCCACCGGAACAGCCATCATGTCGCAGGTGGAGGCATACCCACGCGCAAGCCGGCATGGGATTGGAGTGTCAATCTTCAGATTGACATGCGTCTTCCCGGCAAGACCCACTTCCAAGAATGTCAATCTGAAGATTGACACTCCATGTTTCGCGCCGCGGGTCTAAAGACCCGCCCCCCGTTAAAGCCCCAACCTGTCGCGCAGGCCATACCACCAGGCCCCGAGCACGGTCAGTGGCACCCGAAAGGTCTTGCCGCCCGGGAAGGGGTAATAGGGCAGGCTGCTCCAGACATCGAAACGTTCGGCCTGGCCGGCGACAGCCTCGCCCAGGATCTTGCCGAGGAGATGGGTGGTGGTGACGCCATGGCCGCTGTCCCCATGCGAGAAATAGATCGAGGGCGACAGTCGCCCGACATGCGGAATGCGCGTCAGGGTCAGGGCGAAATTACCGCTCCAGGCATAGTCGAGGCGGATATTGGCGAGCTGCGGAAAGGTCTTGGCCAGGCTGGGCCGGATCTTGGCTTCGATGCTGGCGGGATCGCCGCCGCCATAGACGATGCCGCCGCCGAAGAGCAGGCGGTTGTCGGCCGTACGGCGGTAATAGTCGAGAATGTAATTCATGTCCTCGACGCAGTAATTGGCCGGCAGCAGGTCACGGATCACAGCCTCGTCCAGCGGCTCGGTTGCGACCACCTGGCTGGAGACCGGCATCATCTTGCCGCCGATCTCCGGAAGGAGATTGCCGAGATAGGCATTGCCGCAGACCAGCAGGTAGTTGCAGGTCACCGCCCCGTGCTGGGTGTGTACCACCGGCCTGACCCCCTGCTCGACCGACAGCACCGGCGAGCGCTCGAAGATCCGTCCGCCATGCTTTTCCACGGCCGCCGCTTCGCCCAGTACCAGGCTGAGCGGATGGATATGGCCGCCCTTGCGGTCGACCAGCCCGCCGACATAACGATCCGACTTGACGATGCCAGGCAGGCCCGCCTTGTCGACCCGCTCGAGGCCGCCATGGCCGTGGCGCTCCCAGATGCGCTGCTGGTGGTCGAGTTCGCGCAGCTGCTTGTCGGTGAAGGCGGCGAAGAAGCCGCCGGGTACGAGGTCGCAATCGATGCCATATTGGGCGATGCGGCTGCGGATGATGTCGGCGCCCTCCCCGGCCATGGCGCCGAGTGCCTTGGCAGCCTTCGCGCCATAGCGCTTTTCGATCACGTCGAGGTCGCGGCTATAGCCGTTGACGATCTGGCCGCCATTGCGCCCGGACGCGCCGAAGCCGATGCGCATGGCCTCAAGCACAACCACGCTATAGCCGCGCTCGGCCAGTTCCAGCGCGGCGGAGATGCCGGTGAAGCCGGCGCCGATGACGCAGATATCGGCGCTCAGATGCTCGTTGAGGACAGGACGTTCGAAGCCACCCTTGGCGGTCGCGGCATAGTAGGACGGCGCGTGGCCGGCGCTGGACGACGGCGCGTGGCCGGCGCTGGACGACGGCGCATGGATGGTGGCGAACTCGACGGTGGACATGGCGGGCAGACCTCACGGACCGGCCGTCGCGTATCGGGGGCAGCGGCCGGTGTCGATGGAGTGAAAGAGAGCTCAGACGATTTCGAGATAGGCGGCGAATTCGTAATCGGTGACCTGTTCGGCGAAACCGGCGATCTCCTGGCGCTTGCAGGCGATCAGCATGGAGCGCAGCACCGGGTCGAAGATCTCGGCGGCGATCTCGCCGGCCTCGAAGGCATCGACCGCCTGTCCCCATTCGGACGGGATCTTGGCCGACGCGCTCGGCAGATGGGCGCGCCCCATGATGGGCTCGGGCGGCGTCCATTGCTTGCGGATGCCGATCAGGGCTGCGCCCAGAATGGCCGCGACCACCAGATAGGGGTTGGCATCCGCCCCGGCGACCCGATGCTCGATGCGGCGCGCGGCCGGGTTGCCGCCGGGAATGCGGACGGCTGCGGTACGATTCTCATAGCCCCAGGCGATCGTGGTCGGGGCGTGGGTATCCGGCCGCAGGCGGCGATAGGAATTGAAGTGCGGCGCGAACAAAAGCGTGGTCTCGGCCATGCCGCGCAGCAGACCGGCCACGGCATGGCGCAGGATCGGCGAGCCTTCCTTGCTACCGTCGTTGAAGACGTTGCGACCCTCGGCGTCGAGCAGGCTGAAATGCACATGCATGCCATTGCCGGAACGGGTTCCGTAAGGCTTGGCCATGAAGGTGGCGGCGAGGCCATGCTTGCGCGCGACACCCTTGACGATGCGCTTGAAGAACACCGCATCATCGGCAGCCTTGAGGGGATCGTCGCTGTGCAGGAGGTTGATCTCGAACTGGCCGATGCCGTTCTCGGCGATCGCCGCATCGGCTGCCACGTTCTGGCGCTCGCATTCGGCATAGACGTCCGAGATGAACTCACCGAAATCGTTGAGTTCGTCGATGGAGAGAATGGCGTCCGAGTCGAGCCGCTTGCCGGTATAGGGCGAGATCGGCGGCACCGCGCTGTCCGGCTCCGGATCGATCAGATAGAACTCCATCTCCGTCGCCACCACAGGCCGTAAGCCGAGCTTTTGGTATTCGCGCACCACGGCGGCAAGCGCCTGGCGCGGATCGGCGAGGAAGGGCTCGCCGCTCTCCAGAAAAAGCCAGAGCGGCACCAGAGCGCTCGGCCGCGAGGTCCAGTTCACCGGCAGGATGCCGCGCCCGGTCGCCCCGCAGATGCCGTCCATGTCGCCCGAGGCGAACACATGCTCGCTGTCGATGATGTCCTCGCCCCAGACGTCGACGCCCACGATCGACAGGGGCATGCGGATGCCGCCGCCCAGCACCTTCTCGGCCTGGCTGACCGGCACGCGCTTGCCGCGCATGATGCCGTTGAGGTCGCAGACCACGGCCTGGATGCTCTCGATCGGGCTATCTTCCTTCAGCAAAGCTGCCAGGGTGTCCCGATCGATGCTGTCGGCCGTCATCATGTGCGCTCCATTTTGTGATCACATTATTGAGTATGTGACATCATATCCGACTGGAATCAAGCCCGGCTTCGCGATAAGCAAATGCGTGGGGTTCCGAGGGAGGCGAGATTATTGAAGAAGCTGGCACTGCCGCCATTGGCCCGGGCCGATGGCATGACGACGCATGATTATGTCTTCCTGCGCCTCAGGCAGGCCATCATGGTGGGGGCTTTCCGGCCGGGGACCTCGCTGACCATACGCGGCCTTGCCGCCGCGCTCGAAAGCAGCTCGACGCCGGTGCGCGAGGCGCTCAGGCAGCTCACCTCGATCGGTGCCCTCAAGCTGCTCGAAAACCGGCGGATCCAGGTGCCCGTCGTCACGCCCGAACTCTTCGAGGAGCTGATCTCGCTGCGAGTGGTGCTGGAACAGCATGCGGCGAAACGCGCCGTGGCGCATATCACCGAGCACCAGATCGATCAGCTGGTCGAGATGGACCTTGCCATCGACCAGGCCATCGCCGAACAGGACAAGGTCGGCGCCCTGCTCGCCAACCAGCAGTTCCATCGCGGCATCTATAGCATCAGCCCCGATCGCATCGTGCTGCCGATGATCGAGAGCGTCTGGCTGCAGCTCGGCCCGGTCCAGGGCGTCGCCATGGAACATGTGGCCGAACTCTATGTGGTCGACCGCCACCAGGAAATCATCCAGGCACTGCGGCAGCGCAACGAAGAGGAGCTGGCGGCGGCCATCGGCGCTGATATCCGCGAAGGTATCGGCGGCTTCAACGCCGCGGCGATCGCTTCCCTGCTGGACGCCGCGGCGGCCTGAACGGCGCGGCTGGCGACGCGCTAGCTCGGATCGGAATGATGCCTGTGCTTGTTCTCATACATCAGGAGATCGGCTCGCCTGGCGACGGATTCGAGCTTTTCTCCGTCCTGGCTGGTGGCAGCGCCCATCGAGACGCTCAGGGCCATCTGTGAATAATATTGATTGTTGATCTCGACGAGGCGCTCGATGTTTTCCATCATGGCCGTCGCGCCGCGCTCGTCGACATAGGGAAGGACGACGGCGAACTCGTCGCCGCCGATGCGGGCCGCATGACCCGGCTTTTTGACGGCCTCGTTCAAGATCTCGCCAACACGCCGCAACAAGGCGTCACCGGTCGCATGGCCCCACTGGTCGTTGACGGTCTTGAGCCGATCGAGATCGATGGCGATGATCGACACCGGAGAATGCCGGTTGCGCTCCAGCCGGTTCAGCTCATCGACATAGAAGGCGCGGTTGAACAATTTCGTCAAAACATCATGCTTGCCGAGATATTCGAGATAGGCTTCCGCCTTCTTGCGTGCGGTGATGTCGGTCAGCGCGACCTGCACCTGGGACCAGTCCGCCTCATACCCCGGCAGGATGGACAATTGCAGCAGAAGATAGCGTTCGGTGCCATCGAGCGCGTGATTGAGCACCTCCCGGCGCTGAAAGAAAACACCGTTCCACAAATCGATCAACTGTTCGCGGAAATGACCTTCCATATCGGATTGGAACACTCGCGGGAGATTTTGCAGCAATGTCGGCTTGTCGGCGGCGAGGAAGAGAGCCAGCGTCTCCTTGTTGACGTCGAGAACACGGATCTCGCTCATGCATTGGCGCACGAATTCGGGATGGACATCCGTGAAAACCCGAAAATCGACGATGCCGCGCCCCCGCAGATCGTCCATCAATTGCTTGATGCGGCTGAAGTCCTCGACCCAGAGCGAAACCGGTGAGTGCTCGAAGAGGGCTGAAGCATATTGCTGCTGTTTCACCGTCTGACGGCGGGCATCCTCGAGGGGAGTCACGTCCTCGATGGCCAGGAGCACACGGTCCCAGAGCTGCTCATGTCCGGGCAGGATGATGCCGCGCAGCTGAATATCGAGACGCTTGCCGCCCAAGGTGTAATTGACCGTGTTGCTGCGGAATTCCGTCGCGCCGTCCCAGAGCTGCTTCAACTCATCGATATGCGCCTCGAGCATGTCGTCACGCAGCACTTTGCCGAGATTGGCGACGAGATGGTCGACACTGTCGGCTTCATAAAGAGAGAGGGTCTTGCGGTTGACCTTGAGCACACGAATGAGGCTCGAACAATGCGCGAGCCTGGCGGGGTCGGCCAAAAGAAAGGCTCGCAGATCCGTCACCCCGTCGGCGCGCCATGCCTCGAACTGCTCACGCAGGGCCGTGTAATCCTCCAGCCAGAGCGACATTGGCGCCAGATCGAAAATATTGTCGCTGTCGTCTGGAACCATCTCACTACTCTTCGCTAAAACTCTTGATAGAAATCCTGCCGTGCGGTCCGCGGCCCGGCACTCGGCCCCACCGCCCCGAGGTTTCGGACACGTTTCGAATCAAGACCTTGCACAGCCGGCTGGACTTCCAAAGCTTGCAAGATCGCGTATGCCGCAGCAAGGCAAGACTGCTGGTCTTTCCTACGACGGACGTTTAGTCAACGGGCGCGCAAGAGTGCGGCGACACGGCGATAATCGTCCGGGGAAAGCGCGCCAAATATATATCCCAAAGCCACCCGTTCCTCACGTCCAGAAGCCCTGGTGAGGCACCGCCGCCTCGTCTTCCAGCGCGGGGCCGACCACGTCGATCCGCCGCTGTCCCCGTGCGAACACCTCGCGGCAGGGCAGAGAGAAGGTAGGATTTTCGGGATGTGCGCGGGTGAGTTCGAGCAAGCGATGCTCGGAGAGGGCATAGACCACCCGCCCAATGCCCGTCCAATAGACGGCGCCCGCGCACATGCAGCAGGGTTCGGCGCTGGTGTAGAGTGTCGAGGCGGCGAGTTCCTCGGGCGTTCTGGCCTTGGCCGCCGCAGCGACGGCCACCAGCTCAGCATGCTGGGTCGGATCGCCCTCCGGCGGCACCGAATTGTTGCAGGCGGAGGAAACGACGTTGCCGTCCCGGTCGACCACCAGCGCGGCGAAGGGATGGCGCCCGCGCCGCCTGGACTGCTCCGACAGCGCGATCGACTGCCGCAAGAAAGCCAGATCCAGTGCGGACAGGCCGTCCGCTTGCGTGTCGTCGCTGGCGCTCACGAAACTCTCCCCTTCATCGTCCGGCCGAGGTCACGATATAGCATTGCCGGTCCGAGGAAAGGCGGTGGCCGTGACTCGGATCGCAACAAGCCGCCGTTTGCAGACAAATGGCCGGGCCTCCCCCACTTCATTCGCGCGATACCGAGAGGCACAGGCGCACCACCGTGAGGCCACCCTCCTCGGCGAATTCCAGCGCCCCGCCATGGGCACGCGCCACCTCGTCGGCAATCGCCAGCCCGAGCCCAGAGCCGGCGGAGCGCTCGCCCTTCTGGAAAGGGGCGACCAGTTTGCCGCCCTCCACCTGATAGAAGCCCCCGCCATCGTCCCGCACCTCGATCCAGGCCCTGTCACCGGCCTGGCCAACCGCCACGACGAGGCGGCTCTTCGCGCCATGAACGAGGGCATTGTCGATCAGATTGGCCAATGCCTCGCGCACGCTGATGGCATCGCCCTCGATTTGCGGGGCCGGCGATGCCGGCTCGAAGGCGATGTCGACCTCACGCGCAAGAGTGAGGGGCACTGACTTGGCCAGCGTAGCCTTGGCGACCTCGTTGAGATCGAGCGACGAGGTCTGCGCCATGTCCGCCCGATGCGTGACCATGGCATGGTCGAGCAGCTGCTGGGTCAGGCGCGCCAGTTCCGTGGTCCGCTCGCGCACGCGCGCCAGGTGTTCGGCCCGCCGCCTGGTGCCCTGCGGCCCCGAAAGCAGCTCGACCTGAGCATCGAGCGCGGCAAGCGGCGTGCGAATCTGGTGGGCAGCATCGGCGATGAAGCGCTGCATCAGCGCCATCCGCTCGGACAACCGGCGCATGAAATCATCGATCGCCTGCACGAGATTGCGGATCTCCACGGGGCGTCCGGCCTCGATCGGGCGCAAATCGTCCGGCCGTCTTCCCACGATCTCCTGCTCGATCAGGGCCAGCGGCTTCAGGCCGAAACGTACGGCGAGCCCGACGGCCAGCAGCGCCAGCACGCTCATCGCGGCAATGACGGCAAAGGCCTTGAAAGTCAGGTCGCGCGCCAGGGCGGTGCGGGCATTCACCGTCTGGGCAACGATGATGGTGGCCCACTGCCCGGCGTCCTTGTCGTCGATCCGGCGCGCAATGGTGGCGATCCGCACCGGATGGTTCTGGTAATGCCCATCCTCCAGGACGATGCCGCTGCGCATCGCCGCCGGCGTGGCCGACGATGTCAGGTCTTCGTAACCCGCCACGATCACGCCGCGCGGATCGACGACCTTGTAATAGACCAGGTCATAGGCCGAGAGCGTCGAGAAAGCCGCCACCGGCGGATCGAGCGCGACGACGCCGCCCTGCACATAGACGTTCTCGGCGACCTGGATGGTGGCGCCACTGAGCAGCCGGTCATAGGCCTGCTGGGCCGCGATCAAGGCATATTGCCAGGCGGCCAGGCCCAATACGACCGCCCCCGCCGACAGTACCGCCGAGAGCACGGCGATGATGCGGATGCGCAGCGACAGGCGGAGATCACCGCGTTGCAAGCCGGTAGCCCAATCCACGCAGGGTCTGGATCTCGACGGGCGATCCCGTCAGCTTGCGCCTCAGGCGGGCGACGAACTGCTCCACCGCGTTGGGACTCGGATCCTGATCGAAATTGAAGAGCTGCTCGACCAGTTCCTCCTTCGGTACGATCCGCTCGGGCCGGATCGCCAGGATTTCCAGGACTGTCAGCTCGCGCCGGGTGAGATTGAGCGGCCGGTCCTCGATGCTGGCAACCCGGCCGGCGCGATCGATGGCGAGCGGGCCCACGCGCAGCACATTGTCGGACAGGCCGGCGCTCCGGCGCAGGAGCGCGCGGGCCCGGGCCTCGAATTCACGGAAATCGAAGGGTTTGGTCAGATAGTCATCGGCGCCGAGATCCAGCGTATCGACCCGCGCATCGACAGCCGAGCGGGCCGTGATGACCAGCACCGGCACCCCGGCGCGCCGCGCCCGCAATTTCCGCAGGAGTTCGAGGCCGTCCTGGCCCGGAAGACTGAGATCCAGCACCACCAGGTCATAGGCCTGGACCTCGAGCAATTCGGAAGCCGTGGATCCGTTGTCCTCCCAATCGACGGCGTGTCCCATCGCCTCCAGCCGCGCCACCACGGCCTCGGCGATATCGGCTGTGTCTTCGACGACCAAAACGCGCAAGGCGGCTCCGCAACGACAGAATGAGGCGCCGAGAGTCAGGCCCTCAAGAGTCAGTTCCAAGTCAGCTTCGAGTGCTAGGCCTATCGCAAGCGCCGAGAGTGCGCAAGGAAACCATCCAAGGGAGAAAAGTGTGCCCAGCTCCTCGCCCCAGGGCGTCATGACCCCGCTTTTGTCGGTCAAGGACGTAACGCTGCAATACAAGACGCCGGACGCCCTCGTTACCGCCACCAGGCGCGTATCCTTCGACGTCTACCCTTCCGATCGCTTCGTGCTGCTGGGCCCTTCCGGCTGCGGCAAATCCACCATCCTCAAGGCGATCGGCGGCTATCTGACGCCCGTGGAAGGCAGCATCAGCCTGAAGGGGACCGGCGTCACCGAACCCGGCCCGGACAGGATGATGGTGTTCCAGGAATTCGACCAGCTCCTGCCCTGGAAGACCGTGCGCGAAAATGTCGTCTTTGCCCTGACGTCCAGCCGGCGGGTGCCGGCTTCCGAGGCGGCCGAGCGCGCCCGTTCCTATATCGACAAGGTCGGCCTGACGAAATTCATCGACTCCTATCCGCACATGCTTTCCGGCGGCATGAAACAGCGCGTGGCGATTGCCCGCGGCATGGCTATGGAACCGGACGTGCTGCTGATGGACGAACCCTTTGCCGCCCTCGATGCCCTCACGCGCCGCAAGATGCAGGACGAATTGCTGCGGCTATGGGACGACACGCGTTTTACCGTGCTTTTCGTGACCCATTCGATCGAGGAAGCCATTCGCATCGGCACCCGCATCCTGCTGCTCTCCCCCCACCCCGGGGAGGTCAAGGCCGAGCTCAACAGCGTGCCGCCCGAGGAGATGGGCACCGGTACGCAGGCCGCGCTCGAAACCCGCATCAACGACATGCTCTTTGCCGCGCATTGAGCCGGGGACCCCAGACATGACCGATCTTCTCTCCTTCCGTCCCGAGATCATCCGGGAAGTCCATTCGGGCAACGCCCCCGTCGTCGCGAAGTCCCTCGGCATCGCCGAACGACTCTATCGGCTTGGTTTCGTGCGCAAGGGACTGATCCTCGCCGTGCTGGCACTGGTATGGGAGGCCTATGGGCGCTGGCTCGGCAATCCCCTGCTGTTTCCCACCTTCGGCGAAACGGTGCAGGCCTTCGCCGCCAACATCGCCAATGGCATCATCCCCGAGCGCATGCTGGTATCACTGCAGACGCTCGTCATCGGCTATGCCATCGGCATCGGGCTCGCCGCCTTGCTGACCACGCTGGCGATCGGCTCGCGCATCGGGGCGGACCTTCTGGAGACCCTCACCTCCATGTTCAATCCCCTGCCGGCGATCGCCCTGTTGCCGCTCGCCTTGATCTGGTTCGGCCTCGGTACGGGCAGCATCATCTTCGTGCTCGTCCATTCCGTGCTCTGGGCCATCGCCCTCAATACCCATGCGGGGTTCCGGTCCGTATCCAACACGCTGCGTATGGTCGGCCTCAATTATGGCCTGCGCAATCTGCGGCTGGTGCGTCTCATCCTGATCCCCGCTGCCTTCCCCGCCATCCTGACCGGGCTCAAGGTCGGCTGGGCCTTCGCCTGGCGCACCCTGATCGCCGCCGAACTGGTCTTCGGCGTCTCCTCCGGCTCCGGCGGGCTGGGCTGGTTCATCTACGAAAACCGCAACCAGCTCGAAACGGCCAATGTCTTCGCCGGCCTGTTCACCGTGATCCTGATCGGTCTGTTCGTCGAGAACGTCATCTTCGCCGCCATCGAGCGCAGGACGATCCGGCGCTGGGGCATGCAACACTGAACCACCACCATCCGACAAAGCCGGAACGGCTCATCCAACAGGGAGGATTCTTCATGACATTCAAACATTGGCTCAGGACGGCCCTGGCCGTGGCGATGCTCGCGCCGGCGCTGGCGGTGGGCAGCGCCCGGGCCGAAGTGAACGAAGTACGCATCTCCAAGGGTTTCGGCATCCTCTATCTGCCGCTGATCGTCATGCAGGACCAGCAATTGCTCGAAAAGCGCGCCAAGGCGGCCGGCCTCGGCGACGTCAAGGTCACCTGGCTGATGCTGGACGGCGGCAACGTCATCAATGACGCGATGATGGCGGGTACGCTCGACTTCGCCGGCACCGGCGCGCCCGGCTTCGTAACCCTGTGGGCGAAGGCCAAGGGCATTCCGAATGTCGAGGTGGTCGGCGTCTCCGGCATGAGCTCGACCTCGCTCTGGCTCAACACCAACAAGCCGGAGATCAAGAAGCTGGAGGATTTCACCTCGGCGGACAAGATCGCCCTGCCCGGCATCAAGACCTCGCTATCGGCCGTGGTTCTGCAGATGATCGCCGCCAAGGAGTTCGGCCCCGAGAACTACGCCAAGCTCGATCCGGCCACCGTCAGCCTGCCGCATCCGGAGGCGGTCACCGCCCTCATCGGCGGCAAGACGGAGATCCGGGCCCATTTCACCTCGCCGCCCTTCCAATATATCGAAGCCAAGGCGCCCGGCATTCACCGCGTGCTCAGTTCGGTCGACTATCTCGGCAACATCACGCTCGACGTCACCTTCGCGCCGAAGAAATTCGTCGACGCCAATCCCAAGATGACCCAGGCCTTCATCGATGCGATGGACGATGCCAACCAGCTGATCGCCAAGGACAAAAAGCTAGCGGCGGAGATCTTCACCAGGAGCTCGAAGGTCAAGGTCGACGTAGCCGAGGTCCAGCAGATGCTCGAGGACCCGGATGCGCGCTTTTCCACCACGCCGCAGGGCGTGATGCAGTTCGCCGACTTCATGCACCGCGCCGGCACCATCAAGGTCAAGCCTTCCAAGTGGAGCGACATGTTCGTGCCGCAGCTTTCCGACCGCCCCGGCAGCTGACGGGGCCGGCGGCCGCCCGGCCTCACCTTGGCCCGCCGCTTTTGTGAATGTTCGACAGGAACGAGCCCGGCTTAAGAGCCGGGTCCGTCATTCATGTTTCGAATGCCGGCCATGGGGACATTTAATTTCCAAATCGCCAAACGGAAAGCTACGCATGGCCTCGGGGGAGGCCGACCATGCGCAGACCTTTGTCGAGACGAAATGTCCTGATCATCACAGCGGGAGGTTCTTTCATGGCCCCAGCATCGCAAAAGGCCGCGGCGAATGCCGCCGCGCCATCCCCTCTCATCGCTGAGGCCGCATGCGGCGACCTGCCTGCCGTGAAGGCCGCCCTGGCTGCCGGCGCCTCGCTGGAGGAGCGGGACGGCAGTCGCCGCACCGCGTTGCTGGCAGCCGTCCAGGGCAATCATGTCGCGGTCGCGCGCCATCTCATCGAGGCCGGCGCCGACGTCAACGCCAAGGATGCCATCGAGGACAGCCCCTATCTGCTGGCCGGAGCGCGCGGCTATCTCGAAATCCTGCAATCGACGCTTTCGCATGGCGCCGATCTCAAGAGCACCAATCGCTATGGCGGCACCGCCCTCATTCCCGCCAGCGAACGGGGGCATGTCGAGACGGTGCACACCCTGATCGAAGCCGGCGTGAACGTCGATCACGTCAACCGGCTCGGCTGGACCGCCTTGCTGGAAGCCATCATCCTCGGCGATGGCGGGCCGCGCCATGTCGCGATCGTCCGGCTCCTGATCGAGGCAGGCGCCAAGGTCGATCTCGCCGACAAGGATGGCGTGACGCCGCTTCAGCATGCCCGGCAGCGCCACTATCGCGAGATCGCCGGCCTGCTCGAAGCCGCTGGTGCCCATTGACCGGGACCGAGACCGGCCGATCATGTCCCGGATGCCGCCGCAATCGCCGGCCCGCCTGCCTGCATCATCCTCATCCCTGGTTCTGCTGTCCCTGGTGGTGCTGATCGGGCTCAACCTGCGTCCCTTCCTGACCGGTCCCGGTCCCCTGCTTCCCGGCATCCAGGCCGATACGGGCCTCGGCTATGGCGGCATCGCGATGCTGACGCTGCTGCCCATGCTCCTGATGGGGCTCGGCGCCTTCCTGGTGCCCGGGCTGCAGGCCAGGATCGGCACCAGACGGGGCATGCTGTGGGCGCTCATCCTTCTGCTTCTGGGATCGCTGCTCCGGCTCTGGTCTCCGGACGGGCTCTCCCTGATTCTGACGGCGGCCCTATGCGGTGCGGGTGTCGCCTTCATCCAGGCCGCCTTTCCAGGCCTCATCAAGCAGGGTTTCCCGCACAAGGTCGCCGCCGCGACCGGCCTCTACTCGGCCATGATCATGGGCGGCGGTGCCGCGGGTGCCCAGCTGACGCCGATCCTCGCCCATGGCGGCCAGGACTGGCGGACGGCCCTCGCCTGGCTTGCCCTGCCCGTGGCAATAGCCTTGCTGCTGGCTTGGCGCGTGCTCGCCGATGGCAGGACCACCCGCCCCGACAGGGGTTTGGTATCGCGCCTGCTCCGTCGTCCGCGCAGCTGGCAATTGATGGCCTGTTTCGGCCTGGTGAACGGCGGCTATTCCTCCATGGTCGCCTGGCTTGCCCCCTATATGCAGGGGCGCGGCTGGGGCGTGGCGCAAAGCGGCAGCCTGGTAGCCATCATGGCCGCGGCGCAGGCGGTGGCCGCCCTGATCCTGCCGATCCTGGCCGCGCGCAGCGGTGATCGCCGCCCGTGGCTCTTTCTCACCCTCGCCATGCAGGCAGCCGGTTTCGGCGGCCTTGCCTTTTTGCCAGGCACCCAGCCTTGGCTGTGGATCATGCTGGGCGGCGCGGGCCTCGGCGGTTGTTTTTCGCTTTGCCTGATAACGGCGCTCGACCATCTGCCGCGCCCCGAGGACGCTGGCGCCCTCGCGGCCCTGATGCAGGGCGGCGGCTTCCTCCTCGCCGGCCTCGCTCCCCTGGCGGTGGCCCTTCTGCAGGGCTGGAGCGGCAGCTTCGCCGAGGGCTGGGTAATGCATCTGGCCTGGGTGGCGGCCGCCGCGCTCATCGCCACGCGTTTCGATCCGGCAGGCTACGCTGCCGCCATGGGAGCGGATGAAAAACCCGCCATTGCCGCCGGCCATCCGTTGAGGTCGACGGGCGGCTGACGCCGCTCGGCTACCGGATGGGAGGGCGCAAGCGTCTCTTCGCCGGCGCGGCCTACACCTTGCCCCTCACGTGCCGAGCCGCTCGGCGTGCCAGGCAAGGTGATCGTCCATGAAGGTGGAAATGAAATTGTAGGAGTGGTCGTAGCCCTCCTGCATGCGGAGGGTCAGCTCAATGCCGGCCTTGCGGCAGGCTTCCTCCAGCAGCCAGGGACGCAGCCCCTCCTGCAGGAAACTGTCCGCCGTGCCCTGGTCGACCAGGAAGGCGTCGAAACGGTGGCCGTCGGCGATCAGGGCCGTGGCGTCATAGGGGCGCCAAGCCGATTCGTCGGCGCCGAGATATTTTTCCAATGCCGGCCTGGACCAGCCTGCGGTGCTCGGTTGCACGATCGGCGCGAAAGCCGAGCAGCTCCTGTAGCGCTGCGGATTCTTCAGGGCGATGGTAAGCGCGCCATGGCCCCCCATGGAATGGCCGAAGATCGACTGACGCGCCATGTCGGCCGGAAAACGTTCGCCGATCAGAGCCGGCAATTCCTGGGTGAGATAGGAATACATGCGGTAGTTGCGGGCAAAGGGCTCTTGCGTGGCGTCGAGATAGAAGCCGGCGCCGGAGCCGAACTGCCAATTGTCCTTCTCGTCCGGCACGCCTTCCCCACGCGGGCTGGTGTCGGGGCACACCACGATCAGGCCGAGCTCGGCGGCGAGGCGGCGATATTCGCCCTTGTCCATCACATTCTGATGCGTGCAGGTCAGACCCGACAGATACCACAGCACGGGGCACACACGCTCCGCGGCCTGGGGCGGAACGAAGACCGCGAAGGTCATCTCGCAATCGCAGCTCGACGAGGCATGGGAATAGACGCCCTGGGTCCCGCCATGCGATCGAGAGGTGGAGATGGTTTTCATCAGCAAGGCCTTTCGCTCAAAATCGAGCCGACCATAGCCATCTCCGTCCGCGCGCGTCGAGTTTCGGGCCGGTCGCAGCCCCCGCGCAAAATGCCGCAGCAATGTCGGGCTCGGAGGGCAAGTGACCTCCTGGAAACCGGGACCGCCAGTGCAAATGGCTCTCGCTCACGCGCAACCCGCACGCAGCACGACCGGCCCTGGCGCCGCTGCATCCGCAACCAGGCAAACCGGCTTTGCGTTTACGCAAGATCGGATCGCGACATCATGCAGCTTGAGAGTGGCGATCGGCGGGCGGATTCCCTCGAATCCGCCCGCCGCAATCTCACGCGGCGGCCTTGGCGATGGCGTCGATCACCTCGTCCACGGCGGTCTCGACATTCATCGGGTCGTCGGCTTCGGCCATGACGCGGATCACCGGCTCGGTGCCGGAGGGACGGATGACGAGGCGCCCGCCATCGCCGAGCTGCTTGCGCGCGCCCTCGATCACAGCGGCGACCTTGGGATCGTCCAGGACCTTGCGGCGCCGAATCCGCACATTCTTGAGGATCTGCGGCAGCGGATCGAAGCGGTGGCAGACCTCGCTGACCGGGCGATCGGCCTTCTTGAGCACGGCCAGCACCTGCAGGGCGGCGACCAGGCCGTCCCCGGTGGTGGCGAAGTCGGACAGGATGATGTGGCCCGACTGCTCGCCGCCGACATTGTAGCCCTGCGCCCGCATGCGTTCGAGCACGTAGCGGTCGCCCACCGCCGTGCGCTCGAGCTGCAGGCCGAGGCCGCCGAGATAGCGCTCCAGGCCGAGATTGGACATCACCGTGGCGACGATGCCGGGCTGGGTGAGCTTGCCCTCTTCCTTCCAGTCCGAGGCGACCACCGCCATCAGCTGGTCGCCGTCGATGACCCTGCCCTTCTCGTCGACCATGAGGACGCGGTCGGCGTCGCCGTCGAGGGCGATGCCGATATCGCCACGCAGGTCCCGCACCTTCTGGGCGAGTGCCCTCGGCGCGGTCGAGCCGACATCGCGGTTGATGTTGAAACCGTCCGGCTCGACACCGATGGTGATCACGTCGGCACCGAGCTCCCACAATGCTTCGGGGGCGACCTTGTAGGCGGCGCCATTGGCGCAGTCGACCACCACCCTGAGGCCATCGAGGCGCAATCCGCGCGGCAGGGTGCGCTTGGCGAATTCGATGTAGCGGGCATGCACGTCGTCGATGCGGCGGGCCCGGCCGAGATCGCGCGAGCCGGCCAGCCGCGACGACAGGTTGGTGTCGATCAGGGCCTCGATGGCACGCTCGGTCTCGTCGGAGAGCTTGAAGCCGTCGGGGCCGAACAGCTTGATGCCGTTGTCTTCGTAAGGATTGTGCGAGGCCGAGATCATCACACCGATGTCGCAGCGCAGCGAATTGGTGAGCATCGCCACGGCGGGGGTGGGCATCGGCCCCAGCAGCATCACGTCGACGCCGACGGCGGTGAAGCCCGCCACCAGGGCATTCTCGATCATATAGCCCGACAGGCGGGTATCCTTGCCGATCACCACGCGATGGCGGTGCTCGCCGCGCTGGAAGGCGAGGCCGGCCGCCATGCCGACCTTCATCGCCAGTTCCGGCGTAATGACACTATTGGCCAGGCCACGGATGCCATCCGTGCCGAAATATTTGCGGCTCATGTGATAACCCTGAGATTTCGAGGCATGGCTGCAGCATCTTTCTGCAGAGCCTCAGTTATTGTTTCCGCGTTACTGATCCAGAAGCATCGGGCCGGTCGAACCGCCCTTTTGAAGGGCAATTCCGGCCCCATGCCGCGATGTCATGAACAAAGCACTGTCATCGCGGGGAATCGCTCTGCTCCGGCTCTGTGTTTCCGCGCAGCCTTGCGATGCAGGGCAGCCCCTTCCATCGCAAGACGCTTTGACGATCAGGGGCCTACTCGACCGTGACGCTCTTGGCGAGGTTGCGCGGCTGATCGACATCCGCTCCGATCAGCACGGCCGTATGATAAGCCAGCAACTGGATCGGCACGGAATAGACCAGCGGGGAGACCACCGACGGCATTGCCGGCATCACGATGGTCTTGGCGCCGGGAAGCGCGGCGGCCTTGGCCCCTTCCTCGTCCGTGATCAGGATGATGCGTCCGCCACGCGCGGCGACTTCCTGCATGTTCGAGACGGTCTTTTCGAAGATCGCATCGAAGGGAGCGATCACCACCACCGGCATGCTTTCGTCGATGAGGGCGATCGGGCCATGCTTGAGTTCACCCGCTGCATAGCCCTCGGCGTGGATGTAGCTGATTTCCTTGAGTTTCAGCGCGCCTTCCAGGGCGAGCGGGAAACTCGTGCCACGGCCGAGATAGAGCACGTCCTTCGCCTTGGAAAGGTCGCGCGCGCAGGCCTCGATCTCATGATCGAGGCGGAGGGCCTCCGCCATCAGGCGCGGTGCCTCGATCAGGGCCCGCACCAGTTCCTTTTCCGCTTCGGGTGTCAGTGTGCCGCGGGCCTTGCCGGCACCGATCGCCAGACAGGCCAGCACGGCCAGCTGGCAGGTGAAGGCCTTGGTGGAAGCGACGCCGATTTCCGGTCCGGCGAGCGTGCGCACCATGGCATCCGCCTCACGCGACATCGTGGAGGTCGGCACGTTGACGACGGCGAGCGTGTGCTGGCCGTTTTCCTGGCAGTAGCGCAGGGCCGCCATGGTATCGGCGGTCTCGCCCGATTGGGAGACGAAGAGCGACAATCCGCCCTTTTCGAGCGGCGCTTCGCGGTAGCGGAATTCGGAGGCGATATCGACCTCGACCGGCAGGCGCGCATAGCGCTCGAACCAGTATTTCGCCACCTGCCCGGCGAAGGACGCCGTACCGCAGGCCGAAATGGTCAGGCGACTGAGATTCTTCCAATCGAAAGGCAGGCTCGGCAAACGAACGGTTTCGCTGGTCATGTCGACCAGGGAAGCCAGGGTGTGGGAAATCACCTCGGGCTGCTCGTGAATCTCCTTGGCCATGAAGTGGCGATAATTGCCCTTCTCGACGATGGCCGCCGAAATCTCCGCCTTCTGGATCGGACGTTCGACCTGATTGAACTCAGAGTCATAGATCGTTGCGGTGGAGCGGGTAATCACGACACTATCGCCATCTTCAAGATAAGCGAAAGTATTCGTCAGTGGACCGAGGGCGATCGCATCCGAGCCCAGGAACATCGCCCCGTTGCCGTATCCGACTGCCAGCGGCGGCCCCAGCCGGGCGCCGATGATGAGATCGTCCTCCCCCGCGAACAGGAAGCCGAGCGAGAAGGCGCCGCGGATACGCGTGAGGCAGGCCTGCACGGCTTCGATCGGCGACAGGCCCCTTTCCAGCTCGCGCGTGACGAAATGCGCGATGACTTCGGAATCCGTCTCAGACTGGAAATCAGCGCCATCTGCGCTCAATTCGTCCCGTAATTCGCGGAAATTCTCGATGATGCCGTTATGGACGACGGCTACGCGCTCGGTGGCATGCGGATGGGCGTTGTCCTCCGTCGGCCTGCCATGTGTCGCCCAGCGTGTATGCCCGATGCCGCTGGTGCCCTTGAGTGGCGCCTGGCCGAGCTTGGCCTCGAGATTGACCAGCTTGCCCTCGGCGCGCCGGCGGACGATGGCTCCGCCCTCCAGGGTCGCAATACCGGCGGAATCATATCCCCGGTATTCCAGTCTTCGCAACGCATCCACCAGCGGCATGGCCACTGATTCGTTGCCAAGAACACAAACAATACCACACATGTGCTCTACCTTATCTTGGTCCGAATCAAAACAATGGTGTTTTCGATTAAGGAACTCTGGATAGAAGGCATATTCAAAATGCCTTACGTTTTGTAACGACAGGCGTCCGCAACCCGCCCGGCCCAAGGCCGCAGGACGAGTTTTGCCAGACATTCGAGCAAGCTTCCGGCACCTCACAAGGTGCCCGCCACCCCCAGCCGATTTGTTGTCATGAGGTTGATGGCCGACAGCCAGAATCCGTTGCCGCGACAGGCTGGTGTTGGATTGCCCACCCTGCGGCAGCCGGTCCGGACACAGCGCCGAAACACATGGAACGGCGACCCGCAATCGAGCCGCTTCATACTTCCCTGCCTCGCAACTGATCACATCCCGGTCATAAATGATTCATAAACAGCCAGCCCCATGAACTCAACATACACAATATGGTCAGAATATGGTCAGTGTAAATACAGCATATTTCTTCCGTTATACCCATTCCGTTCATATAGATGAACAAAATGGGGTTTTATCACCCTATTTGCAACCATTCAAATTTGGCTTCACCAATGGGAAAACATTATAAGCTTGCAATCCATTTTCGATGAGTTTAAAAAGCCGACTCGCTGAGGTTGGCAATGCCATAGGTACTGATGAATCGTGCCGTATGGGGCATTGGTTGAATCGGAGGACGGATGGCGAAAGTGCCCTGTGCGCTATCGGTGTTTATGAGCGCAGCAGTTACCTTCGCTCATGCCGCCCACCCAACAGCCAGAGCCCCGACGCATCTTCGGCTGCGCAGACATTGCTGCGATGCAATATCCGCGAGGGCCGGACGAGGCGAACATTCGGTTCGGTTGCGCATGCTGGTTCACCGCCATGCACTGGAATCACCAACCGTCCGGAACGGACAGAGGCCGCCCGAGGGAAAAACAGGAAAGATTGGAATTGTTCACAGAAACAATCCACATTTCCTGCTGTAGACGCCTAGACAACAATCAGTTGAAAACCAAATAGTCGCCTTACTTGCGTCATTCTTTTGTAAAGATTCTCAGGTCTTTATGGAATTGATGATTCAGTAGGGAATCTATACATGGGCAACCACGGGATAGGCACTATTGAAACCTAACAGATTTCCATCGTCGGAGACCGCCGACGTGCCTTTACTCGCGGTCCATGAAAGCGGCCGCGCTTGGTTCTCCGCTGCCGACGTCTATTCGCAAGCTGTGCGCGCCGAATGCGCCGACCTGGTCAAGCGTGCCGACAATGTCGAAACCGCCCAGGTCGCGCTGCCGCGCCTGAAATATCTGCTTTCCCGTTTTCCGGGGGAGCTGGACGTCAATCTCTCCCACGCGCTCGTCGCCGAGATGACCCGTGTCCGTGAGGGCATGCTGGAACTCTGGACGGACGTCCACGAGAAATTCCCCGACAATTACCGGGCCCTGCAATACCGCCTGCGCTGGCTGTCACGGCACCAGCGCACGGCCGAGGGGCTCGAAATCCTGGAGCGTCATTATCCGGGCATGCCCTCGGATGTGGACCGGCGCCTCAACAAGGCCGAGCTTCTGGTCGAGCTGCGGGAAATGGCCAGCGCCAAGGCGCTGTTCGTCTCGACCCTCGCGGATTTCCCGGACTCCAAGACCGCTCCGCTCGTCTATGCCAAGCGGTTGCGCGAATGGGGGGAATTGACCGAAGCCCTCACGATCCTGGATCGGCTTCTGGCGACCGGACAAGCCCCCAAGAACGCCTCGGCGATGGCCGAGGAACTGCGCAAGGGCATGGAAGTGCTTGACCGGCGCGTGCCGGACTGGCGGACATGCGGCATCCCGGCGCGCATCGTGGTGCTGAGAGCGGCCATCGACATCTTCCGCGACCGCTCCGTGCGCCCGGTGGTGCCTGGGCAGCTCGGCTCCGTCTCCCTGATCACCGGCAGCCTCGGCACTGGCGGGGCGGAGCGCCAGCTTGCCCGCACGGCAGCGCGGCTGGAACGCACTCGGCGCGAGAGCGGAAGCATCTCGGGCCGAAAGATCCGAGGCCCCATTCAGGTGGTGGTCAAGTCGCTTAGCCGCGAGAACAATCACGACTTCTTCCTGCCGATGATCGCCTGCGAGCAGGTCGAAGCCTACCAGATCGACAACATGACCCCGGCCCGCCCGGCCGACCTCGTCGCCGAAGATAGTGATCTGCGGCATTTGCTACCCCTGGTGCCAGCCCATGCGGCGTTCGGCACGCAGCGCCTGGTCGAGCATTTTCGCCGGCATGAAACCGATATCGCTTATATCTGGCAGGACGGCGCCGTGCTGTTCGCCGCGCTGGCGGCACTCGTCGCCGGCGTTCCTCGCATCGTCCTCAATGTGCGCGGCCTGCCCCCGGTCCTGCGGCCGCACCTGTTCCGCGGCGAATATGAGCCGATGTATCGCGCCCTGGCCCAGATCCCCGGGGTCGAGTTCATGAGCAACAGCCATGCCGCCGCCAAAGCCTATTGCGATTGGCTCGGCTTGCAGCAGGAGCGTTTCACCATCGTCCACAACGGGGTGGAGCATCTGCCGGCCGATCCGAACGAGACGGACGAGGAGCGCTGGCAGAAATTCGAGCGCCGCACGGCGGATGCCACCGAGACGATTGGCGGTGTCTTCCGCATCGATGTCGATAAGCGTCCCGAGCTCTGGATCGACTTCGTGCGCGCCTATCACGAGACCCGGCCGAATGCCCGCTTCGTCCTGGTCGGCAGCGGGCCGCTGCTGCCGCGGGTGCGCCAGCGCGCCGCCGAACTCGGCATCGCCGACCGGATCCTGTTCGTGGGCCGTTCGGCCAGCGTCGGCTACTGGTTGGCAAAGATGGATGCCTTCGTGCTGCTGTCGCGCTTCGAGGGCCTGCCGAACGTGCTGATCGAAGCCCAGCTTGCCGGCATTCCTGTGGTGAGCACGCCGGCGGGCGGCGCCTGCGAAACCTTCACGCCGGGCGTGACGGGGTTGGCCACCGACACGGTCGAGGCGGTCGATCTGGAAGCCCTGTGCGCCAAGGTGGGCCATGTCATCGACTGGCGCCGCTCGGATCCGAGCCTTGCCGACCGCATCCGGCAAATCGCTTCCGAACGCTTCTCCACCAGCCTGATGGTGCAGCGAACCGTGGATTTGTTGACGAGCCCGCCGGCGGCGGATCCTCCCGCCGAGCATCCCCGGAAATACAAGAGAGCCCGAGCCCGCTGACCCCTTCCAGCCGGGGGCATGCTGCCGCTGGCGACAAGGGACCAGTCACACCATAAGACGGGCAGTAAATATTTAAATCGCAATGAAATTGCGCTTTTTATAATTACTGTAACTATAGTGTCAGATATTTGCAATGTAATGTCGTTTACTAATATTTAATATCGCCATTATGCTGCCAAACTCAGATGCTGTATTGGCCACCTGGCCCAAAAAGACACACTGATTTGTACCAACACTTCTGATCATCTCAGCGTGATCAGATCAATTGATCACATGTGTGATCGCCGCGTGCCTGCCCAGGCAAATATGACGAGTGAGATAGAAGATGGACATTGCGAACGACGCCTTTTCGAACGCCTCCTTCGGCCATAGCGTCATTCCCGGCCCTGCAAGCTGGACTCAGCCGAAGCGGCGCATGTCGCCCTCGGCGCCGGAATTGCGCAGCCATCTCGAAACCATGCGCGATGCCTGGCAGGCCTCCAACTGGGACGCGGTGATCGCCGAGGCCGACAAGTTGCTGGCGATTTCGCCCAGCCATGCCAATGCGCTGAAGATGCGCCTGAGAGCGGCCATCAATGCCGGCCTGCTGGACAAGGTTGCCCAATCGGCCGTCGCCGCCGCCGAAGCGCACCCCTCGACCGCGTTTCTGGCAGCCAAGAAACTCCTGAGCAGCCACCAGGTCGAAGACGCCGCCAAGGTCCTGATTGCCATCCGCCATGCCGATGCCGGCAATATCGAGGGTTTCGACGATATCGCCGCGCGGGTCGGCAGCAATCTCGCCAAGGCCGCCGTCGAGCTGGAGCGGGCGGGTGACCAGGACGGCTATCGCCGCGTGCTTCGCCTCGGCAACACGGTGGCCCCTGCCGATCCGGTCCTGCGCAAGCGTATCATCGCCCTGCGCAATGACGTGGTGGACCAGGCCAAGCAGACCGATCTCGAACAGGATCCCGCCGCCTTTACAGCCGCCTGGGAACAGGTCCTGAAGGTCGACCCGCGCCATCCCACGGCGACCAAGCGTCTGGCGACCGCCGCCGAGCGGACCGGCACGCCGGAACGGGCGCTCGAATTGTGGTCGCGCCTGCTGGATATCGATCCCACAGATCAGGTTGCCGCCAAGCGCCTCGCTCGGGCCGCCGGACAGGCGGAACTCGAATATACCGGCCTGGTGACGCTGTATCAGGCCGGCCTGGCTGTGCCCGAAATCGACTATGTCAACCGCCTGATCCAGCGCGTCCGCCGTGCCGCCAAGCTCGCCCTGCGCGGTGGCGAAGCCCGCCAGGCGGCGCTTCACCTCGCGCTGCTGGCCAAGGTCGGCCAGGACGACGACGAGTTGCAGCTGCTGCGCCGCAAGGTCTCGGCGATCCTCTCCAAGGAGCTGAGCGCCCATCGCCGCGAAAAGCGTCCGGCCGAAGCCGCGGACATCGCCTATCTCCTGCTGCAGATCGATTCGGAGAACGTGCCGGCGCTGACGGCGGTGGCACATCACCTCTATCAGACGCACGCCTTCACCGACTCCGCCAACTACTATCAGCGCGTTCTCGAGCTCAAACCGGACTCCGCCACCCATTGGCTGCATCTGGCGCGCGCCAGCCATCGGGCCGGCGATCTCGCCACGGCCTCGGCCGCGGTCGCCCGCAGCCGCGAACTCGCCCCGGACAACAGCGCCAGCAAGAACCTGGAAGGTCTGCTGAACCTCAAGCTGGCGAGCTGAGCCTAAGCGTCCTGCGAGCCGGCGCCCACGCCGGCTTCGCAACACGCATCCGAACGAAAAGTTGAAACCAAGGCGCGTTCTACCAGAACGCGCCTTGTTCCGAGGAGCCGGAGATCAAGGTGAGCAGAGTGACCGAAGCGCCGGAGCTGCATCGTAACGGCGATGCGCCGGCAGAACATGCAAGTCCCAGGGCGGCCTCCTTCGATGACGGCCAGCTCGAAGGGGCGGCGATTGCCATGGGCGGCGCCCTGCACGGTTCCGGTTCCCCCGTCCGCCGCAAGGCCAAGCTTGCAGCGGTTACCACACCGCAGGATTCTTCCTCCGACGCCGAGCTCCAGGCCGCGCTCGATCGTGAGGCGGCCGCGACGCGGCGCATCCGGGAACTGGAAGCCGAACTGGCCGAGCGTTCCCTGGCCGAGGACACCGTCACGCTCACCACCCGGCTGCAGCAGCTCGAACGGGACCTCGACGTCTACCGCGAAGCCAAGCGCAGCGCCGAACTGGCCGTGCTCGACACGCGCAGCGTCTGGAAGCATGCGGAACAGCGCATCGCCAAGCTGCGCGAGAGCCATACCTACCGGCTCGGCCAGGTGATGATGAACGGATTTTCGAGCTGGCGCGACGGCTTGCGCCTGCCGGCCCGCATCGCCGAATGGTATCGCGACTATCGTCATTCGCTTTCGCTGCCGGGCGATCTCGTGCCGGCCGGCGCAGCCCCCGAATATCTCCAACTGTCCGAAATCGCCCTCGCCAAGGCGCAGAAGGACGGCCTGGCGGCAGCCGAGCGCTGGATCCACGACCAGCGTCCGCGCGGCAGCGTGCTGTCGCGCGTGCTGCTCGATCTTGCCAAGCAGGCCCGGGCCACCGATCCGGCTGCCGCCGTCGCCCTTGCCAAGGCCGCGGCCGAGGCCGATCCCAACGAGGGACGGGTCAAGCTCCTGGCCTTCACGCTGATGGACGCCGGCTCGATCGACGAGGCCAGCGCCATTCTCCAGGAAGCCCTGCGCGCCGGCGCAGCTCTCAATCCGACCGAAACGCGTCGCTACGAGGAACTGATGGCGCTGGAGCGGTTCAAGGGCCAAGGCGTCCGCCTGCCCAAGCCCGTATCGCGCAAGGCACGAAGCACGCGCCTCAACATCCTGCTCTACGTGCCGCAGTCCCTGCCCTATCACTGGTCCGCCATCAGCATGCGCACGCATGCCCTGGCCCAGGAGCTCACCGGCCTCGGCTGTTTGGTGCGGGTGGTCACACAGCCCGGCTATCCCGTGCGCAACGCCGGCGCCTCCCGCAAATCCGGACCGGACGTGGTGGACGGCATCGCCTATCACCGCCTGGCGCCCGTCGAAGCGGCACCGGCCATCATCGATCACTACGCCCGGGAAGCCGGCGTGGCGCTCGGACGGATCGCCCGGACGCTGGAAGCCGACGTCATCATGGTGTCCGGCGATCTGGAGGCCGCCTATCCGGCCGCGATCGCGACCCGTATGACCGGCGCCGATCTCGTCCTCGACTGCCAGCGAGTGGCATCGACGACCGATGCCACGCCCGTCAACGACCGCGAAGCGCTTTTTCGCCAGGCGGATGACGTCCTGATGGCGGAGGCGAGCCTGATGCTCGCCCGCTGGCCCGGCGCCACCGAAACCCTTGCGGCCCGGGGGATTCCTGCCGCAAAGCTCTTGATGCTGGGCGAGAATGCGCCGACCTTCAAGCAAGACGAGAAGACCCCGGCTTGGCGCAGCGACCCGGCTCTCAAGGACCGGCTGGTTCTCGGTTATATCGGCGATCCCTATGAGGACCTCGACCTGGAGGGCATCGGAGACGCCTTCGACAGGCTCGTCGCCGACGGGCTCGACGTCGCGCTGGTGATTTTCGGCGTGGGTTCGCGCTTCCTCAAACTGCATGAGCGCCTGAGCCATATGGGCCATGGCGAGCGCGTGCTCTTTCCCGGCCGTCCCAAGGTCGGCGCTATCGCCGAAGCCTACAAGGCGATCGACATTTTCGTCACTCCGACCCTCGCGGGTTCGTCCCGGACCGAACGGACCCGGTTCGAACTCGTCGATGCCCTCATGCATGGCAAGATCATCGTGGCATCCGACGGCGCGGTGGCGCGCGCTATTCTGGGCGAGGCAGCCGTCTGGATCGATGAAGGCGAGAATGGCCTTGCCCAAACGCTCGGCCGGCTCGCCGGCGACACCTCGCAGCGCAATGCGCTGCAGGGAAGGAGCGCGGGCCGGGCCGAGGAATGGCGCCGGCTGTCCTCCGCGGGCGCGCTGGTCGAACGGCTCCGCAAGGCCCGGGCGGTTTCCTCGTCATGATGGCTTTCCGCACTCAGTCTGCCGTGCAGCCGGTGGATGACGCCGGCGCGAGCGACGCCGCGCCGACGCCTCACGAGATCTCGGCGCGAGACATCGTCTCGGCTGCCGTGGCCGAAGGTCTGCGGGCAGGCAATGGCGCGCAGCGCGTGACCACGGCCGAGGTCAATCAGGCTCGCGACATTTCCGGTGCGATGCGCCGGCTGCCCGAGCTGCCCGAGGCCCTCGACAAGCTGCTTCCCTACGTGGTCAAGCATCCGCGCGAGGAGCGCTTCCAGGCTTTGGTCGCCCGGGCGCTCGAGCGCGTGCAGGATCCGCGCGCCCTTCTGGTCTGGCGGGGTATCGACGAGCGCTTTCCCACCTCGCGCGAAGCCTTCTTCCGAGTGCTGCGCTGGACCATCCGCATCGATGGCGTCGATGCGGGCAGGACACTTCACGCCGAGCGCTTCCCCGAAGAGCCGGAAGATCCCTCGCAATTGCTGATCTATGGCCGCGGCCTGATCGAATTGAAGGATTTCGACGGCGCCGAAGCCGCCTTCGGGCAGCTCGTAGAGATGGACAACACGCCCGAATCCGTGCTGGTCGCGCTCGGACGCCTCTATGTCTCCTTGGGACAGCCGATGCGGGCGCGCGAAATCATCGAATTCGCACGCGACAAGTTCGGCGAGACCAAGCACATCGCCCAGACGCAGGCGCGGATCGAACAGGACCTGCGCAGCCTCAGCGAGCTCGTGCCCGATCACGCCGACAGTGACGACCATCTGCCCAATCTGGTGATCGAACGCGTGTTCGAGATGGCCATCGCCCAGCGCGAGGCAACCACGGATTTCGAACCGCGCCGCTTCGTCGGGCCGGTCGTGCTGATCAATGGCAGCCTGGGATCGGGTGGTGCCGAACGCCAGTTCACCAACACGGCGCTTGGCCTGAACCGGGCCATCCATTCGGCCAATCCCATCGCGGGCGCCGACATCATGGGGCCCATCCATGTGGTCTGCAGCTCGCTGCATTCGCGTGCCGGCGCCGATTTCTTCGTGCCGCAATTCGTGGAAGCGGGCCTGCCGATCCATGAATATTCGCTGTTTGCCGAATATGGCGGACGCCCGCGCTATTCCCGCGTCAAGGACCTGATCGGCTTCCTCGATCACCTGCCGACGCAGATGCGGACGGGCGTGGTCAGGCTCACCGACGCGCTGAAATATATCAGCCCCGACATCGTGCATATCTGGCAGGACGGCTCGGTCCTCGCCACGGGGCTGGCCGCCCTGCTGGCGGGCGTGCCGCGCATCCTGCTCGGCGTGCGCACATTGCCGCCGGAAGACCGTTTCGAACGCAACAAGCCCGAATATGAAGCGGTCTATCGCTCGCTGCTCTCGGCCCGGGGCGTCGCCATCGTGGCGAACTCACAGGCCGCCGGCGAGCGCTACGAGGCCTGGCTCAAACTGCCGCGCGGCTCGGTGCGCATCATTCCCAACGGGCTCGATCCCCTGAGCACCGCAACCGACGAGAAGACCCTGGCCCTGACCCGGAAGCTCGAAAGCTTCGACGTCAAGGCCGGTTTCACCATCGGTTCGGTCATGCGCTTCGACGACAACAAGCGCCCGCTGCTCTGGCTAGAAACTGCGGCGAGCCTGGCTGCACGCGTGCCGGATGCCCGCTTCATCCTGGTGGGCGACGGCCCGCTGCTCGGCAAGGCGACTGCCTATGCCGAGGAATTGGGTATCGCCGATCGCGTGCTGTTCACCGGCCGCTCGCCCCGTGTCGGCCACTGGCTGTCGCATATGGACGTCTTCCTGTTGCTGTCCCGCCACGAGGGCCTGCCCAACGTGCTGATCGAAGCCCAGTTCAGCGGGGTCCCCGTCGTCACCACGCCAGCCGGCGGCGCCGCCGAGACGCTGATGCCCAAAGTGAGCGGCACCGTACTGCCCTCGATCGACAATCTGGAGCCGGACGCCATCGCCAGCGAAGTGCTGGCCTGGCGCCGCGACCATCAGGAGCGCGCCGAACTCGCCGCCAATGTGGCCCAATGGTCCCGCGAACGCTTCTCCATGCGCCGCATGCTGGAGCTGACCGTCGATGCCTATCTCGACCGCTAATCCGCGAGGCGACAGCGCATGAAGCGAATGATCGAACAGGACACCAAGGCCGCGGATTCCGGGCAGGCGATCGACCAGGTCCTCGCTCTGGCCGGTGACGGACGGACGCAGGACGCCCTCGCCCTGCTGACGCTGCCGGTGGCCGCCGTCCCGCGCAATCGCAACCAGGTTCGCCGCCTCGTCGTCGCGCCGGCCATGCGTGCCGGCGAACTCGACACGGCCCGGATCTTCCTGGAACGCCTGGTCGAGGCCAACCCCTCTTCCAGCGACGACCTTCTTACCCTCGGCAGCGTGATGATGCGCTCCGGCCGGCGCGAAGCAGGCCAGGCGCATATCGACAGGGCCGGAGAACTCGACCCCGACAATCTCGCCATCGCGGCGGTAAGGCTGCAGGCTCTGGTCCAGGGAACCGATTTCGACGCCGCCCGCGACTTCGCACGCCGCTATGCCGACCGCAGCCCCGACCATGCGCGGCTCGCCCAGCTGTGCCTGATCGCCCTCGCGCGAGCAGGCGATCTCGATACCAGCCTCGTCATCGTCGAGCAGTTGCAGGATCGGGCCGACCTGACGGCCGACCTCGCCCTCGAGGTCGCCCAGGTCCTGCAGCTGGCGGGGCGCCACGAGCAGGCGCTGGCCATCGGCCGCAAAGCCCTGGACCAGGGCGGGGAGGCGCCCCGGCTTCATCTGGTCGTCGCCAATGCGATGCTGTCGCTGGGCGGGGATGACGCGGAGATCCTCGAGCATCTGCGCCAGGCCCGTGACAAGGCCGCAAAGGACGTGCTGCTGCTGCGCACCCTCGGCGAGACCCTGCTCAGGCTGCGGCAGAACGAGGAGGCGGTCGACGTCCTCCGCCAGGCCAGCGAGCTCGCACCGGACCTGCGCAACCTCAAGATGCTGCTGGCGCGCGCCCTGCGGCTGGCCCGCCACTATGACGAAGCAGCCACACTGCTGCGCAAGCTGGCGCAGGAAGACCCCCATTCGCCGGCCTTGCAGCGCTACACCATCTCGACGCTGCTGCAGGCGGGCCTGAAGGATGAAGCCCAGGGGCATTATGCCGACCTGGTCGGCCGGAAACGCGCCTATCTGCAGGGTTCCTTCGCCGATGCACTGGCTCGTCTCGACGAGAACCTGGCCAATGCGCCCATCCCCAAGGGCAGGCTCGACTTCGCCTGGTCGCTCGCAAGCCGGCTTGCCGGCCGCGAGCCCATGGACCGCAAGGCCTGGGACGACCGGGCGCGCTGGGGCTGTCTGGCCGACCTCTTGCTGCTCGATTGGCTCGAATGCGCTCCCGAGCGGGCGGGCGAAGTGGCGGCCATGCTCGATGGCATCGATGCCGCCGTGGCAGGCATCCGCAAGGGCTTGGACAAGGGCAAGGGAGCCCTGCTGATCAGCCCGCATATGGGGCCGATGTATGCCGGGCCGCTGGCGCTGCACATGGCGGGCATTCCGATGAAATGGCTCGCTTCCGCCCCCAAGATCGCCTCCTTCCCGCATGTCGGTTCGCTGATCTCCACCAGCGAACACTCGGAGCTGGAAGTCACGCGCGAGGTGATGACCTCCCTGCGCCAGGGCAATGCCGTGGTCATCGCCATCGACGGCGCCATGAGCCCCGCTGCCCCGCGCGTCGGCTGGGAAGGACGGCAGGTGACCTATTCCCAGTTCGCTGGCGGGCTGTGCTACCGCCTTGGCGTTCCGAGCTTCATCACCATTCCCTATTGGCAGGACCGCCGCGTGAAGTTCCACGTCGAGGCCATGCCGGCCAAGCAGGAGGGCCAGGAATTCCCGGCCTTCGCCCAGGCCTATCAGGACGCGTTCTTCCACGAAGTCGAACGGCAGATCCTGCGCGGCCCCGAAAACCTCCGGCTCAGCGGCGGCATCTGGCGAGGTATTCGCTGATGGCTCCGCTTGCCGCATCCAACCGATCATCCCCAGCCGAGCCTCACAGGCTTTCCTGTGAGCGCGAGGAGAAGAGGATGACGAAACCTCCATCCGCGAAGGGTTCCCTTCCCCTATTTCGAAACCCGTCCGCCGACCACAGGAGGACGGCGACCTATGGACGATCCGTCGGCTTCGGCGATCGACCCACGCAACCGCCCTCAGGGCGTCGCAATGACAAACCGCAAGGAGTTATGTCTTGAGTCAGAAACGCAAGATCGCAGTCATCGGGCTGGGTTATGTCGGCCTGCCGGTCGCGGTAGCCTTTGCCAAGCATGGCTATGACACCATCGGCTTCGACATCGATCAGACCCGCGTCAAGGAATTGCAGGCCGGCGAAGATCGGACGCGCGAAATCTCCAGCGAAGAGCTGAAGGCGACACCGCCGATCTTCTCCTGGAATCCGGCCGACCTCAACAAGGCCGATTTCTTCATCGTCACCGTGCCCACGCCTGTCGATAGCGCCAACCAGCCCGACCTCGGCGCCCTGCGCGCGGCCTCGCGCACGGTCGGCGGCGCCCTCAAGCGCGGCGACATCGTCGTCTACGAGTCCACCGTCTATCCCGGCGCGACCGAGGAAGAATGCGTGCCCGTGCTGGAAGCCGCCTCCGGCCTTACCTGCGGCGTGGACTTCACCGTCGGCTATTCTCCCGAGCGCATCAATCCGGGCGACAAGGAGCACACCTTCACCAAGATCAAGAAGGTGGTGTCCGGCCAGGACGAGGAAACCCGCGCCATCGTCGCCGAGGTCTATGGTTCGGTCATCACCGCCGGCGTGCATGTCGCTCCCACCATCAAGGTGGCGGAAGCCGCCAAGGTGATCGAGAACGCCCAGCGCGACATCAACATCGCCTTCATGAACGAGCTGTCGCATATCTTCCAGCTCCTCGACGTCGATACCGGCGACGTGCTCGAAGCGGCCTCGACCAAATGGAACTTCCTGCCCTTCAAGCCGGGTCTGGTCGGCGGCCATTGCATCGGCGTCGACCCCTACTACCTGACCTATCGTTCGGAGAAGGCGGGCTACCATCCCCAGGTCATCCTGTCGGGACGGCGCATCAACGACTCCGTCGGCGAGCGCATCGCCCGCGAATGCGTGCGTCTGCTCCTGCAGGAGGGCCGGAGGGTCCAGAACGTGCTGCAGCTCGGCCTGACCTTCAAGGAAGACGTTCCGGATCTGCGCAACTCCAAGGCGGCCGGCATCCTCAAGGAGCTCAACCGTTTCGGCATCCAGACCGCGGTGCACGATCCCTGGGCCTCCAACGAGGAGGCGCTGCACGAGTATGGCGTCGAGCTTTCCGAGCTGGACGAGGTCGAGCCGGCGGATGCCATCATCCTGGCCGTTCCCCACAAGGAATATGCCACCCAGGGCTGGCCGCTGATCAAGTCGCGGCTGCGCAACGGCACGGGCGTGGTCATGGATGTCAAGGGCGTACTCGATCGCGCCACAGCGCCGGAGGGCGTCACGGTCTGGCGGCTGTGACCTCGCGCCCTTGAACGCCCAACGAACCATAGGCGCTCCGGCGCCACGCCTGCCCCGCTTCCATGGGGCAGGCACGGGCTTTGGCTTCTCCCTGCGTCGTCCCGGCGCGGGGATGAGGCCCCGTGCCCATTGCACTGGCGGACAGCAGGCAGACCCGTTATCCCCCAGCTGTCACCGGCCCATGGCGAACAGAAGGATCATGGCCGATGACATCCGCTGAAGTGCTCGAACAAGATTGGGACGGGTATCTGACCCTGCTGCGCCGCGCGCTGCGCGATCTGCCCGAAAACAATGTCAAGACGCGGCGAGCGGTCTACAATCATGCCGAAAAGACCCAGAAGCAGCTTTTTGACGACGATGAAGGCGAGACCGATGCCGAGGATCTCGACTATCATCATCGCCTGCTGAGGACGACGATCCGCATCCTCGAAAACGACATCCGTGCCGATGTCGACGTCTTCGCCGACAGCTATGCGCCGCCGGATCTGCGCGAAGCCGCCAACAAGCTGGCCGAAGCACGCGACCTCAGGCGCTCCCGCAAGCGCAATGCCGCCGCCAGGGAGGCCCGGCTGGTCGAGGGCGGGGTCCAGGAAGACTATCTCAGCCGTGCCAGCCGGCAGGACCTGGAGCTGATCGCCCACCTCAGCAACGGGCTGTTCCTTGCCGACCCGGCCCGCGGTAAGAACGGCCGCGGCACGCGTGTCGCCGGTGCGATCGGTGTGATCCGCGCCATCCTCATCGTCCAGTTCCAGCTCATCGCCTCCGAGAGCCGCTTCGGCATCCTCTGGATGCTGATTCAGCCGGCCGTGTTGCTGACGCTGATCTCGCTGGTCTACTTCATTCTACAGACGCAGTTCATCATGAACATGGACGTGCCGACCTTTGCCCTGGTCGGAAGCACGACATGGATCATGTGCCGCCAGGTGATCTTCCGGGTGAGCACGGCGATCGCGCACAACCGCATCTTCATAAATCTGCCGCCCGTGCGGCCGATCCATCAGGCGCTCGCCTATGCGATCCAATATCTGATCATTTACGCCGTCGTCTTCGTGATCCTGCTGACCTGCGGAAGGCTGGTCAACATGATCACCCTTCCTGCCAATGTGCCGACGGTGATCAGCTATGTCGTCGCGATGTGGTCGTTTGGTTTTGCGATCGGTCTCATCTTCGGCAGCATCGCCGTACACTGGCCGTTCTTCCTGCGCCTGGCTTCGGTGCTCGAACGCGCCTTGCAGCTGTTCTCTTCGGTGTTCTTCGTGACCGAGCAGTTGCCCGAGGAATATCGCGGCTATGTGCTGTGGTCCCCGACCGCCCACGGCATGCAGCTTCTGCGCGCGGCCTACTTCCCGGGCTACGCCTCCTCGGACGCCAACCCGACCTATTTCTATTTGTGTCTGATCGCCGTGCTCGGCATCGGCCTCCTGGCCGAAAAGCACGCACGGCCTCGCATCCAACCCGTGTGAGGATCATGATCGCGCTCGAACATGTCGTGGATACGCCGATGCTGGGGGGAGCTCCCTATCCGGTGGCGCTCGACATCACCATGACGCTGCCGATCGGGCGCTATGCCGTGGTTTCACCGGATCCGATCGCGCGCAAGCCTGCCATCGACCTGCTTGCCGGCCTGCGCCCTCCAACCAGCGGCCATGTCGTACGAGGCGGCAGTTGTTCCTGGCCGATCGGGCGCGCGGGCTTTGTCCGTGGTAAATTGAGCGGGAGACAAATTGTAGCCTTAATCTCCCGTTTGTATCATCTTGACTATAGATTCTGTATATACCTCGTCGAGTCGATGTTGACTCTGCCGGAATACCTCGACGAGTTCGTAGAGCATTGGCCGGCCACAGCGCGGCAGGAATTCGGGTATATTTTGCCACTCCTGCCGACATTTGACATCTACGTCGTCGACGGCACGTTCCCCTATCGGAAAGATCGCTTCACATTGTTGTGGCGAGCCCTTTTCGAGCAGCGCATTGACGGTCGGATGCTTCTCTTGTCGACCGTCCGCAAATCCGAAGTCGATGAGTTCTGTGACACCGCCCTCATCCTCAATCAGGGTCTGATCGAAATAGAGAGCCAACTTGACGAAGTCCTCCGCAAATTCCCTCTCCGTCCCGACATCAACGACACTGGACGAGGTCAACCCGAGCCCCTTGTCGACGATCAATTCGCTTAGAGGCGAGATTGCTCCGGAACAGAGTGCGGCCTTTCTGCGCTACCAGCACAAGGTGCGGCGGCGGCGGCGGCGTTTTTCCTTGATCGGACTGATGCTCGCTTTGCTGCCGCTGGCGCTGACGGCGTTCTATGTCTTCGTTGTCGCCACGCCTCTCTATACCGCGGAATCGCGATTTGCGATCCGGGGCGGCGATGTCCAGCCGCCCGCGGGCGTCGGCGGCCTGCTCACCCCCGGCTCGTCCGGCATGGGTGTCACCGGCTTCGTCGATGGCTACGCGGTACGCGACTTCCTGCAGTCGCGCGAAGCGATGGACGGGCTAGCCAAGAAGATCGATCTGGCCAAGATGCTCACCGAGCATCCGGCCGACCTGCTGGTGCGCCTGCCCGACAATCCGACGCCGGACGACCTCTACCGGGCCTACAAGTCGCTGATCACCGTGCGCTACAACATGATCGAGCAGATCGTCGTCATGCAGGTCGAGGCGTTCACCCCCGAGGATTCCGTCAAGATCTCCAACGCCCTGATCGATCTTTCCGACACCTTCGCCAACAACATGAACCAGCGCGCCCTCAACGATGCCCTCAAGGTGGCCCAGGAGGAAGTATCGCGCAGCGAACAGCGCGCGGCCGCTGCCCGCCTCGAAGTGGCGAACTGGCGCAACCGGAATGCCAATGTCGATCCGACGGGCGATCTCACTGTGCTGACCAATTTGATCGGCCAGCTCGAGGCCCAGCTTGCCACGGCCCAGACCGACCTCGGCCAGCTCAAGGCGACGCAGGGCGACAACCCGCGGCGCAAGAGCGTGGAGACACGCATCGCCACTCTCCGCAAGGAGATCGACGATACCCGCCAGAGGCTGGGTGGCGGCAGCGAAACGGTGGCCAAGCAGCTTTCGAGCTATGAGAGCCTCAAGATCGCGCAGGATTTCGCCGACACCAATCTGGCCTCGGCCCGCCAGTCCCTAGACCAGGCGCGCGTGGCGATCCTGCGCCAGCAGCGCTACGTCTCGCCGATCGCCCAGCCCAAGGCCGACTACACGCCCACCTATCCCCAGAAGCTCACGGCTCTCGGCTCCGCCCTGCTGGTGGGCCTGGCACTGGTTTTTCTCACCTCGGTGGCCGGTGGCCTGATCCGAAACGCGATCTCGGGCCGTTGAGGGGTGGCGATGAAGCTTGGCGATGACATTTGCTTGGGCTGTTCGACTTTCCAGCCCTGCCGCTATCCCATTCATGCAAGGAGTGACGCGCGATGAAGGTATTCGTTCTGGGGTCCTGCCGTCTGCACAGGCCGATGGAGGAGATCGCCGCCACCGGGCGCTGCAGCCATTATGACGGCGGCTCGCGCGCCTATCTGCACTCGGTCGGCGAGGCCGTGCAGCGTCTGCGCTGGATGCGGGGCGAATTGACGATCCCCGACGGCATGGCGCCTTACGTCTTCTCGACGGAGCGTGTGCCCAGGCTTTCCGCCAACGCGCAGAAGGAACAGGCCAAGGCCGATTTCCTGCTCGTCGAGATCGCTTCCGAAAAGGAACTGATCTGTGACGGCATCTATCTCCAGCTCAACTATCTCCACCGCCATTTGCTCAGCCCCTTGGGCGAAGGAGGCAAATTGTGGTGGAAGGAGATGCTGCAGAAACGCAGCATTTCGGCCGACACCGCCCAAAAGGTCATCGCCTCCGAGCAGTTCGCCGAAGCGGGTTTCGGTGAGGCCGATGCGCGGATCCTGCGCAACGCCCGCTGCGAACTCGCCGACGAGAATGCCTTGCGCCAGGGCCTGATCGAGCTCAGGCAGCTGTGGGGCAAGCCGATGGCCGCCGTATCCCATGTCGGTCTGCCGCTTCAGGACGGGCGTGTGCTGCAAAGCCGCGAAGCCTTCATCGCCCGGGTGAAGAAGATCGGCGGCGAACTCGGCATTCCCGTCTTCGAACCGCGCGGCGTGATCGAGGCCGTCGGTCGCACGCGTGCCCTGGAACGCCAGGGCGCCGATCTCGACCATTACGACCCCGGCTTCGAACAAATGTATGGCTGGTATCTGCTCAACCGCGTGATCAAGCCGAATGTTTCCACCATTCCGGACCTGGCGGCCTGACGGCCCGCCGCGTCGGGTTTTATCCACCTCGGAGCAAGGCGCGTCTTGGTGCAACCGCCGCTCTGCTCCCGCTCTTTGTTGTGACGCGTCTTTGCGGTTCTCGGCGATATCGCCAAATCGCAAAACGCTATGAAAGGACTGACTCTTTATGCGCTTTCTGATTACCGGCACGGCTGGCTTCATCGGCTTCCACCTTGCCCGCCGCCTGTTGGCCGACGGCCACTTCGTGGCAGGCGTGGACGGCATGACGCCGTATTACGACGTCACACTGAAACAGGCCCGGCACGCCATGCTCGGCAAGACCAATGCGTTCCGTGAACACATCCTCATGCTGGAGGATTTCGGCGCGCTCGAGCAGGTCGTCGCCGACGAGAAGCCCGATGTCATCATCCATCTGGCGGCCCAGGCGGGCGTGCGCTACAGCCTTGAAAATCCGCGCGCCTATGTCGACGCCAATCTGGTCGGCACCTTCAACGTGATGGAACTGGCCCGGGCCCATTCCGTCGGCCATTTCCTGTTCGCCTCGACGAGCTCGGTCTACGGCGCCAACAAGGACATGCCCTTCAACGAGCGCGAGCGCACCGACCATCCGCTCACGCTCTATGCGGCGACCAAGAAGGCCACTGAAGACATGGCGCATTCCTATGCGCATCTGTGGAAGATCCCGACCACCGCCTTCCGCTTCTTCACGGTCTACGGTCCCTGGGGCCGGCCCGACATGGCCCTGTTCAAATTCGTCAAGGCGACGCTGGCCGGCGAGCCGATCGACGTCTACGGCCATGGCAAGATGCAGCGCGATTTCACCTATGTCGACGACCTGGTCGAATCCATCGCGCGCCTCACCAAAGTGCCGCCCGTGGAAGGCCAGCCGGTCAGCGACATCGATTCCCTGTCGCCGGCCGGCCCCTATCGCGTCGTCAATATCGGCGGTGGCCAGCCGGTCGGCCTGCTCGACTATGTCGACGCGGTCGAGAAATGCCTCGGCATGCCCGTGAAGCGGAACTTCCTCGACATGCAGAAGGGCGATGTTCCCGCGACCTTTGCGGCGGCCGATCTCCTGGAGCAGCTCATCGACTACAAGCCCACGACGACGATCGACGTCGGCGTCAGGGCTTTCGTCGAATGGTACCGCTCCTATTACCGGGTCTGAACCGTTCAGTCCTCGATCGTACACCACCGGCCCGGCTCGCCGCGATTTTGCGACGGGCCGGATGCCAGATCCACCTCCCCCGACAGGGGCAAACGCCGAGTTGCCAAGATGACCCTAGCCTCTCCAGCGGAGTCGCATACGCGCGCAAGCGTGGCACTCTTCAAGCTTGAACGCTTCGCCGAAGCTGCCGAGGAAGCACGGACCGCCCTGGCGATCACGCCTGATGACAATATTGCCCTGCGCACCCTGGCGCGCAGCACGCTGAGCCTGGGCGACATCGAGGGCACCGTCGCCGCCCTCACCAATCTCCTGCCTTCCTCGGTCAACGAGGCCGTCGCCGGCATTCGCGCCCTGCTGCGCCATGGCGAGGTCCAGGCGGCGGCGCGAGTCGCGGCGGTGGCACCGGACAGGATCGAAGCCAGCGATTCCGAAGTGCTGGCGCGCATCGTCACCCTGCTCCGCCAGCAGGCACTGCGAAAGCAGAACCCGGCGCAGGAACGGTTGGCCGCTTTTGAAATGGCGCTCGCCCTCGCCCCCGACAACGCCGCCCTTCGCATCGACTTCCTGAGGCTGCTGGCATCGGCGGGCGAAGCCAGCGCCTTTGCCCGCAACGCCAAACTGGTCACGGATGCAACCGCCCTCGCCGATGCCTCGGCCACCCTCGCCCGCGACGTCGGCAATCGCGCCAGGCAGGCCTTCCGCGACCAGCGCTGGCAGGAAGCCCATGACTGGCTGCAGGCCGGCGGCCGGCTGGGTCTCGAACAGGCGGCAGGCGATCTTGCCGAACGCATCAAGGCACGCCGGCTCGCCGAAGCCCGCAAGGTGCTGGTCGCCAAGGAGCCGGACAGCCAGGAGCATACCGCCGCCCTGCTGGCCGACTACCCGGAGGACGGCGCCGCCCGCAGCCTGCATGCGCGTGCCCTGATCGCCAACCGGCACTATGCGCAGGCCAAGACGCTGCTGCAGGCCGTCTCCGCCCAGGGCGCGGCCACGGCCGACGACTATGTGCAGCTTGCACGCGCCTGCCGGGCCAGCCAGGACATCGAGAGCGCCATCGGCGCCTGCTTCGACGCCCTCGCGCTGCGCCACGAGGATCCAACGGCGCTGGTGCTCCTGGGCCATCTCCTGCCGGGCCGGGAGTAAGCGGAACGAGGCCGGCAAAGAATGTCGGCCCGTTTGCGAAGCTGGGGCCGCCCTCACCCGTTTTCATCTCGCCCGGCGGTCGGGCAAGACGAGCCGTTCCCTGCTTCAGGCGCCACGCGGATCCCCCCTTGGCCGCGCTCCTGCAGGGAGAGGATAGCGGTGAGGGGCAGCGCGGATGGAGCAGAAAGCATCGAAACCAATGGAAGAGCCATGATGCAAAGACATTCGAGTTTCGGCCTTGCCGTCATCGCTTCCCTCGCGGGTGCCACCGCAGCGCTGGCACAGCAAAGCGTGCCGCATCCGGAGACGGTGGACCGCATCCCGCGCGCCCAGATCTTCAACGGCCGCATGCAGGCGCCCGCCAACCTGCCGAATGTCGGCTTCGTCTGGGGCTCCAAGACACCCCTGCGTTCGAACAAGGTGATCGACAGCTACTATTATCCCAATCAACGCGATCTCAACCGTGCCCATACGGCGGAATGGTACAAGGCCAATCATCCCAGCTGGATCACCTATCAGTGCGACCAGCAGACGCCCTCCTTCGGCTACACCTATTCCTGGGGCGCCTATGCGCCGCTGGACACCAGCAATCCCGAGGTGCGCCAGTATATCCTGAAGACCTATATCGAGCCGGCCTTGGCCAAGGGCTATCATTCCATCGCCTTCGACAATGTCGCCCTGCCCAATACCGACAAACGCTGCGGCGTCTGGCGCGACGGCAAATGGGTGCAGCTTTTCAGCGGGCAGTCACGCGATCCGGCGCATACAGCCCAGAAGCTCGACTATATCGGCTGGCTCGCCAAGGAAATCCATCAACGCGGCGGCCTGATCGCACTGAACGCCAAGATCGATCCCAAGCAGCCCGACGAGACCAAGGCCCTGATCAACCTTGCCGATATCTGGGTCGACGAAGGCGGCTTCAGCGACAGTTGCCGGCGCCGCATCACCGGCGATGCCTGGCGTCTCAAGCGCGAACTCATCCAGCAGCGCAACAACCGGGCCTATGTCTCGATCAACTACACTTGCACGAACGGCTCGGCCCCGCCCGACAACGCCGAAATGTCCTGGATCGTCGCCAGCTTCCTGGTGAACCGCAACAATCGCAGCTACCTCGCCGTGCTGCCGCAGAAGGACACTGGACGCTGGGTCGAATATCCCAATCTCGATCCGCCCGTCGGCCCCCCCACGGGCCCTTCCGAACTTCAGGGAACGACCGCCTGGCGCAACTATCAGCGCGGCTATGCCGCCGTGAACTTTTCGGACCGGGATTCGGCCACGATCCAGCCGCCCGCGGGCAGCTGGCGCGACCTGTCCGGCCAGGCGGTCAACGGCCCGATCGAGCTCAAGCCGCGATCCGGCGTGGTTCTGCTCCGGGCGGAGGGCTGACAGGCGATACGCCGGCGCCCCCAGGCGATTTCCGAAGCTCACCATGAAAATAGCCGGCTCACAGCCGGCTATTTTTTTGATGTTGCGCAGAAAAGATGCACACGGATTGTTGCCTTCCGGCGGCGAGGGCGTGCTGACCCTCGCTGCCGGGGCTCTTCAACCCTTGGCCTTGGCTTCCCTTTCCGCCTTCTTCTTGGCGCGATAGGCCTTGGCCCAGCCATCGATCCCGACCTGCCGGCCGCGGGCCACCGCCAGGGCATCGGCGGGCACATCCCTGGTGATCACCGACCCGGCGCCGATATTGGCGTTGTCGCCGATCGTCACCGGTGCCACCAGGGCGGAGTTGGAACCGACGAACACGCCCGCGCCGATATCGGTGCGATGCTTGAGATAGCCGTCATAATTGCAGGTGATGGTGCCGGCGCCGATATTGGCCTCCGCCCCGACCCGGGCATCGCCGATATAGCTGAGATGACTGATCTTCGCGCCTTTCTCGACGCTCGCCGCCTTGACCTCGACGAAATTGCCGACCTTGACCGCCTCGGCAAGATCAGCGCCCGGGCGCAGCCGGGCGAAGGGACCGACCGAGGCGCCGCTGCCGACATGCGCGCCTTCCAGATGGGAGAAGGCATGGATCACGGCACCGCTCTCAATGGTCACGCCCGGGCCGAACCAGCAGTTGGGCTCGATCACCACGTCGTTGCCGATGCGCGTATCGTGGGACAGGAAGACGGTCTCGGGCGCGGTCATGGTCACGCCTTCGCGCATGGCGGTCGCGCGCAGCCGCGATTGCATGACAGCTTCCGCCGCGGCCAGTTGCAGGCGATCGTTCACGCCCTGCACCTCCTCCTCGGCAATCGGCCGGGCGACGGCCCGGAACCCCTGCCGATGTGCGATCTCAGCCGCGTCGGTGAGATAATATTCGCCCTTGGCGTTGTCGTTGCCGATCGCTTCGAGCAAGGCGAGACCGTGCTCACCGCTGAGAGCCATCAGGCCGCCATTGCAGAAGCCGACGGCCTTCTGCTCGGGCGTGGCGTCCTTTTCTTCGACGATCGAGGTGAGCGCATCGCCTTCGACGATCAGGCGGCCATAGCCGGTGGGGTCGGCCGCATGAAAACCCAGCACGGCGACGCTGGCGCCATCCGCCAGGGCCGCCTTCAGAGTCTCGATCGACTGCGGGCGTACGAGCGGCGTATCGGCATAGAGGACGATGATGTCCTTGCCGTCGGCCAGCGCCTCTTTCGCCGCCAGCACGGCATGACCGGTGCCCTTGCGCTCGACCTGGGTGAACACGGCGCAGCCGGGCAGTTCCTTCTGGGCGACCTTGGCGACATCCTCCCGGCCAGGGCCGACGACGACGGCCGCATCGGTGATACCGGCCTGCTTCACGCTCGCCAGGACATGGGCCAGCATGGAACGGCCGGCGATGGCATGCAGCACCTTCGGCAGTGACGATTTCATGCGGGTGCCTTCACCTGCGGCGAGGATGACGGCTAGGGTCGGTCGGGACATGTCATGATCCGTATACGTTGCGATAAGTTGCCTGCGCTCTGTGAAGCGTTCGGTATCAGTTGAACGAACGACAGCTTCAGTGTCACAGCGGCAGTGCTACGTCATTGATATGAACACTCCTGTCCTTTCATCATGACGTTTGTGTGATTCTTCGATCGAATCCCGGAACTTTATAAAGTTTCAGCCCTCGGCGATCAACGCAGGCCGCATACATCCCCGGGAGAGGACAAGCCGATGCGAGTCTGCTCCGGCAGAGCGGCAGCAGGAAGCCTATCGGCGAGGATCTTGTCAGAAATGCAGGCGAAGGGAAGCGGCGCGCACTTAATTCGCCGCCGGCACCGAACAGCTCAAATCGCCTTCCGTGCAGTTGAGATAGGTCTTGAAGGTCTTGATGCGATCCTTCGTCAGGCCGTCGCGGCACTGCGTCACTGCCAACGGATAGAGGGTGCCACCGGTGACGCCGGCACTTGAGAAATTGCATTCGGCGTCGCGAAAGGCGACCCAGGCTCTTTGCGCCGCCACCAGCAATTTCGTCTTGTCCGCATCGTCGTTCAGGCGTTTCTGAATCTGCTTGTAGAGCGTGTTCAGCTCGCCATCGGACGCCTTCAATGATTTGCCGGCACATTGATTGAGCGCAGCCTCATTTTCGGCATTGGTACAGTCCCCGGCCGCAAAGGCCGGCCCTGCCGCGAAGACGACCGCTAGTCCCATCACAGTGATTCGTATCAAGCCGGGCAGCCGCATGGTCATTCTCCTCGATAGGCATGGCGATCATGAAGGAGGGACAACCTCTCACAATTTTCAGCTGCGGGCATCGGACTAGTATGGCGCCCTCCATCAGCCATCAACAGAAAGGTCTTTTCGTCTCGTGTGTCCGCCGGATTCGAGGGCCGTTTGCGCCAATCGGCCGCGGCTGACGCAAGGGCCAGGTTGCATAAAGCGGTTGACACGCCCTCAAATGCTGGCATCTTGTATACCAGAAAAATCAGAAACAGGGCGGAACCTCCATGGCAAGAATGCGGGCAATCGACGCCGCCGTCAGGGTGTTGGAACGCGAGGGAGTGACCTGCGCCTTCGGCGTGCCGGGCGCTGCGATCAACCCTCTCTATTCGGCCATGAAGGCGCGCGGTTCGATCAACCATTACCTCGCCCGCCATGTCGAGGGCGCCTCCCATATGGCCGAGGGCTATACCCGCGCCAAGGCCGGCAATATCGGCGTGTGCATCGGTACCTCCGGCCCGGCCGGCACCGACATGATCACCGGCCTCTATTCGGCCGCTGCCGATTCCATTCCGATCCTGTGCATCACCGGCCAGGCGCCGCGCGCACGGCTCTACAAGGAGGATTTCCAGGCCGTCGACATCGAGGCCATCGCCAAGCCCGTGACAAAATGGGCCGTCACCGTGCGCGAACCGGCCCTGGTGCCGCGCGTTTTCCAGCAGGCCTTCCATCTGATGCGCTCGGGCCGTCCCGGCCCGGTGCTGATCGACCTGCCCGTCGACGTACAGACAGCCGAGATCGAGTTCGACGACGAGATCTACGCTCCCCTGCCCGTCTACAAGCCGGCTGCGACGCGGCTCCAGGCCGAAAGGGCCATCGCGCTCCTGCAGGAAGCCGAGCGCCCGCTGATCGTAGCGGGCGGCGGCATCATCAATGCCGATGCGTCCGACAAGCTCGTCGCCTTCGCCGAACTGACCGGCGTGCCGGTGATTCCGACCCTGATGGGCTGGGGTGCGATTCCCGACGACCATCCTCTGATGGCCGGCATGGTCGGCCTGCAGACCAGCCATCGCTACGGCAATGCCACGCTGCTCGCCTCCGATTTCGTCTTCGGTATCGGCAATCGCTGGGCCAACCGCCACACCGGCTCGGTGGAGGTCTACACCAAGGGCCGCAAATTCGTGCATGTCGACATCGAGCCGACCCAGATCGGCCGGGTCTTCAACCCCGATCTCGGCATCGTCTCCGATGCCGGTGCTGCCCTCGACCTTTTCCTGGATGTCGCCCGCGAGTTGCAGGCACAGGGCCGCCTCAAGGACCGATCCGCATGGGCCGACGAATGCCGCGGGCGCAAGGGCAGCCTGCATCGGCGCAGCCATTTCGACAATGTGCCGCTCAAGCCCCAGCGGGTCTATGAGGAGATGAACACCGCCTTCGGCCGGGATGTCTGCTATGTCTCGACGATCGGCCTCTCGCAGATCGCCGGTGCGCAGTTCCTGCGTGTGCACCATCCCCGCCACTGGATCAATTGCGGCCAGGCCGGCCCGCTCGGCTGGACCATTCCCGCGGCCCTGGGCGTACGCGCCGCCGATCCTGACAGGGAGATCGTGGCGCTGTCCGGCGACTACGACTTCCAGTTCCTGATCGAGGAACTGGCGGTCGGCGCCCAGTTCAAGCTGCCCTATATCCATGTCGTGGTGAACAACGCCTATCTCGGCCTGATCCGTCAGGCACAGCGCGGCTTCGACATGGATTTCCAGGTCCAGCTTTCCTTCGAGAACATCAACGCGCCCGATCTCGAAAGCTATGGCGTCGACCACGTCGCCGTCGCCGAGGGGCTCGGCTGCAAGGCGATCCGGGTCCGCAGTCCCAACGAGTTCGGGCAGGCCTTCGCGAAGGCCCGCGAATGGATGCGTGACTATCAGGTGCCCGTCGTCGTCGAGTTCATCCTCGAGCGTGTCACCAACATCGCCATGGGCCCTGAGATCGACGCGGTCACGGAGTTCGAGGACATTCTCGACCTGCCCATCCGGTCGGAAGCCGTCGCGGCCGAATAGAAACGCACCGCTCGCTCCTTACCCTCCCCTCGATGGGGAGGGTCGGACGAAGTCCGGGGTGGGGTGAGAACCGCCGCTCTTACCGACAGGGGCGCAGGAAAGTTCATTTTCGACGAGCGCGCCATCACCCCCACCCCGACGCTAACGCGTCGACCCTCCCCATCGAGGGGAGGGTAAGACACCGGGAACCGCCATGCCCAGATTTGCCGCCAACCTGACCATGCTGTTCAACGAAGTGCCGTTCATGGAGCGCTTCGCGGCAGCCGCCCGCAACGGCTTTGCGGGCGTGGAATATCTGTTCCCCTACCCCTTCCCGGCGGCCGAGCTGGCCGCGGCCCTGAAGGAGCACAGGCTTACCCAGGTCCTGCACAACCTGCCGGCCGGCGACTGGGCGGGCGGGGAGCGCGGCATCGCCGTGCTGCCCGACCGCAAGGCCGAGTTCCGCGAGGGGGTCGCCCAAGCCATCGCCTATGCCCAGGCGCTCGACTGCAAGCTGGTCAACTGCCTGGCCGGCATCGCGCCCGCCGCCGTCGATGCGGGGCAGGCAAGGGCCACCTTCGTCGAGAACATCGGCTATGCCGCCGGCGAACTGAAGAAGGCCGGCATCCGCCTGGTGATCGAGGCGATCAATACCCGCGACATTCCCGGCTTCTTCCTGACCAACACCCGCCAGGCGGCCGAGATCATCGCCGAGACGGGCTCGGACAATGTCGGGCTGCAATACGACATCTACCACATGCAGATCATGGAAGGGGATCTGGCCCGCACCATCGAGAAATACCTGCCGCAGATCTGGCATGTGCAGCTGGCCGACAATCCCGGCCGCAACGAGCCGGGCACCGGCGAGATCGCCTATCCCTTCCTCTACCGCTGGCTCGACCAGCTCGGCTATGGCGGCTGGATCGGCTGCGAATACAAGCCCAAGGGCGAGACCGAAGCGGGCCTGGGCTGGCTGAAGGCGGCGAGTGCCATTCGCTGAACCTATCAGGACGTTCCCCTTCTCCCCTTGCGGGAGAAGGTGCCCCGAAGGGGCGGATGAGGGGCGGAGACGCCTCTCTGAGAGAGTTCGCAAGACCCCTCATCCCCCTGCCGGGACCTTCTCCCGCAAGGGGAGAAGGGAGCAATTCAACCAAAGGATCTTCACCATGAATATCGGCTTTGTCGGACTGGGCATCATGGGTTCCCCGATGGCGGGGCACCTGATCGCGGCCGGCCATACCCTCTTCCTCAACACCCTCGGCCCGGTTCCCGCCGAACTCACCGCCGCCGGCGGCAAGGCCGAGGCGACCGCCGCCGAGGTCGCCCGCAAGGCCGACATCATCATCACCATGGTGCCCGATACGCCGGATGTGGAGACGGTGCTGTTCGGCAAGGACGGCGTCGCCGAGGGCCTCTCCGCCGGCAAGCTCGTCGTCGACATGAGCTCGATCTCCCCCGTGGAGACCAAGAAATTCGCCAGGCGCATCAATGAGCTCGGTTGCGACTATCTCGACGCGCCGGTCTCGGGCGGCGAGGTCGGCGCCAAGGCGGCGTCCCTCACCATCATGGTCGGTGGCCCGGAAGCCGCCTTCGAGCGCGCCAGGCCGCTGTTCGAGACAATGGGCAAGAACATCACGCTCGTCGGCGGCAATGGCGACGGCCAGACCACCAAGGTCGCCAACCAGATCATCGTCGCCCTCAATATCGAGGCAGTCGGCGAGGCCCTGCTGTTCGCCTCCAAGGCGGGGGCCGACCCGGCCAAGGTGCGCCAGGCCCTGATGGGCGGCTTCGCCGCCTCCCGCATCCTGGAAGTGCATGGCGATCGCATGGTCAAGCGCACCTTCGATCCAGGCTTCCGCATTGCCCTGCACCAGAAGGACCTCAATCTGGCGCTGGACGGGGCGCGCATCCTGGGCATCGCTTTGCCCAATACGGCGACGGCGCAGGAACTCTTCAACACCTGCGCCTCCCATGGCGGCAAGGACTGGGATCATTCCGCCATGGTGCGTGCCCTCGAACTCATGGCCAACCACGCCGTCACCACCACGAGCAGCTGAAAGCAAGACCCGCAAGGCAGGCGGCAGAAGGGGAGCGACATCATGAAGATCTGCATCTATGGCGCCGGCGCGATCGGCGGCTACATGGCGGTGATGCTGCAGCAGGCGGGCGCCGAAGTCTCGGTCATCGCACGCGGGGAGCATCTGAAGGCCATGCAGGCCCACGGCCTCAAGCTGCTCATCGACGGGCAGGAGCGGGCGGCCTCGCTCACGGCAACGCAGAACCCGGCCGATCTGGGGCCGCAGGACTATGTGATCGTCGCCCTCAAGGCCCACCAGGCCTGGGAATCGGCGGAGGCGCTCAAGCCGCTGCTCGGCCGCGACACTGCCGTCGTCACCGCCCAGAACGGCGTGCCCTGGTGGTACTTCTACGGCCTGCCGACCGCTCTCGCCGACACCCGTCTCGCCAGTGTCGATCCTGGCGATCGGCAGTGGCAGGCCATCGGCCCCGAACGGGTGATCGGCTGCACGGTCTATCCGGCCACCGAGATCACCGAGCCCGGCGTCGTCAGGCACATCTACGGCAACCAGTTCGGTCTCGGCGAGCCCAACCGCACGGAAAGCCTGCGCGTGGCCAGGCTTGCCGAGGCGATGACGGCCGGCGGCCTGAAGCCTCGTCTCTATGAGGATATTCGCGATGACATCTGGCTGAAGCTCTGGGGCAATCTGTGCTTCAACCCAATCTCCGCCCTCACCCATGCCACGCTCGACGTGATCGCGACCGAGCCGGGCACGCGCGCATTGGCGCGCGCCATGATGGTGGAGGCCGAGCAGATCGGCCTCAAGCTCGGCGCACGCTTCCGGGTCGGCGTCGACCGGCGCATCGACGGCGCGGCCGGCGTCGGCGCCCATCGCACCTCGATGCTGCAGGATCTCGACAAGGGCCGGGCGCTGGAGATCGACGCCCTGCTCACCGCCGTCCAGGAAATGGGGCGCATCGCGGAGATCCAGACGCCGCATATCGATGCGGTGCTCGCCCTGGTTCAGCAGATGGCCCGCGTGAAGGGGCTCTATCCCACCTTCCCGCAAGAAGCAGCGCCGGCTCCGCTGCGCGCCGTCGGCCAGGCCTGACTCATGGAAGCCGAACCTGTCGGAACGGATGTCATCATGAAGATCGGTATTCCCTCGGAAACGGAACCCGGCGAGCCCCGTGTCGGCGCGACGCCCGACACGGTCAGGAAGCTGATCGGGCTTGGAGCGACGGTTCGGGTCGCGAGCGGCGCGGGCCTGGCGTCGGGGTTCACGGACGAGGATTACGCCCAGGCCGGCGCCACGGTCGCCGGTTCCAATCAGGAGGCGCTGGACGGGGCGGCTGTTGTCCTGAAGGTGCGCCGCCCGCGGGCGGATGAGCTCGGCGCCTATCGCAGCGGCGCGCTGGTGCTGGGCATCATGGATCCCCATGGCCAGCACGAGGCGCTGGCCGCTTTGGCGCAGGCGGGCGTGTCGGCCTTCGCCATGGAGCTGATGCCGCGCATCACCCGGGCGCAGGTGATGGACGTGTTGTCCTCCCAGGCCAATCTCGCCGGCTACCGGGCGGTGATCGATGCCAGCGCCGAGTTCGGCCGGGCCTTTCCGATGATGATGACCGCCGCCGGCACCGTGCCCGCCGCCAAGGTCTTCGTGATGGGGGCGGGCGTCGCCGGCCTGCAGGCCATCGCCACGGCACGGCGCCTGGGCGCGGTGGTCACCGCCACCGACGTGCGTCCCGCCGCCAAGGAGCAGGTCGCCTCGCTCGGCGCCAAATTCGTCGCCGTCGAGGACGAGGAGTTCCGCGAGGCCGAGACATCGGCCGGCTATGCCAAGCCGATGTCGGCCGAATACCAGGCCAAGCAGGCCGCCCTGGTGGCCGAGCACATCAAGAAGCAGGACATCGTCATCACCACCGCTTTGATCCCCGGCCGGCCCGCCCCGCGCCTGGTCTCGGCCGCGATGGTCGACAGCCTCAAGCCGGGCTCGGTGCTGGTGGACCTGGCGGTCGAGCGCGGCGGCAATGTCGAGGGCGCCCGCCCCGGCGAGGTCGTGGTCACGCCAGGCGGGGTCAAGATCATCGGCCATCTCAACGTGCCCGGGCGCCTGGCCGCCTCCGCCTCCTCGCTCTATGCCCGCAACCTCCTCGCCTTCGTGGAGACGCTGGTCGACAAGAAGGAGAAGGTCCTGGCGCCCAATTGGGAGGACGAACTGGTCAAGGCCACGCTCCTCACCAAGGACGGGGCGGTGGTGCATCCCGCCTTCCAGCCGCAGCCGGCCTGACGGATCTTTGGCGGGCGGGTCTCCAGCTCCATCGAGAGATGGCGCGGGGGCCGCCTGGAATTGAGTGCATCCCATCAGAGGCGGGTCCGAAGACCCGCTCCCATCAGATCCACCCCATCGAGGAAGACCGACATGGCCGAAACGCCCCAAGAGCTTCTCGACAAGGCCCAGGCTGCGGCTCGGGCCGCCGGCGAGGCTGCCAGAAACGCCCAGGACTATGCCGACCAGCTCGCCGCCACGCTGGGGGGTGTCGCCCATGCCGCCACCGGCGGGGCGATCGATCCCTTCGTCTTCCGCTTCGCCATCTTCGTGCTCGCCATCTTCGTGGGCTATTACGTGGTGTGGTCGGTCACCCCCGCCTTGCACACCCCGCTGATGTCGGTGACCAACGCCATCTCCTCGGTGATCGTGGTCGGCGCCCTGCTGTCGGTCGGCGTCGCCCTGGCCGGGGACGAGAGCGGGCCGTGGTGGGCCCGCGGCTTCGGCTTCCTGGCCCTGGTGCTGGCCTCCATCAACATCTTCGGCGGCTTCCTGGTCACCGAGCGCATGCTGGCCATGTACAAGCCCAAGGATAAGACCAACAAGGACAAGACCAGGAAGGCCGAGGCCAAACCGGCCGCCGGCGCCGGCCAGTGAGGAAGCCTCCATGTCCGTGAATCTCACCCAGTTCCTCTATCTCGTCGCCGGCGTGCTGTTCATCCTGGCGCTGCGCGGACTGTCCTCGCCGACCTCCTCGCGCCAGGGCAACCGCTTCGGCATGATCGGCATGGGCCTGGCGGTGCTGACCACGCTGGCGGTGTCGCCGCCCTCGGGCGTGTCGGGCTGGCTGCTGGTGGTCGCAGGCCTTGCCGTCGGCGGCGGGCTCGGCGCGGTGGTGGCCCGGCGCGTGGCGATGACGGCGATGCCCCAATTGGTGGCCGCCTTCCATTCGGGCGTCGGCCTGGCCGCGGTGTTCGTGGCCGCCGGCGCGCTCTATGCCCCCGCCGCCTTCGGCATCAGCCATGGCGGTGAGATCGAGCCGCAATCGCTGGTCGAGATGTCGCTGGGTGTGGCCATCGGCGCCATCACCTTCACCGGCTCGGTGATCGCCTTCGCCAAGCTCAACGGCAACATGTCCGGCGCGCCGATCCTGCT
>NZ_PUEJ01000005.1 GCF_002982075.1 Labrys okinawensis
GGCGACAACATCGCCATGACGGTGAACCTGATCGTGCCGATCGCCATGGAAGAGAAGCTGCGCTTCGCCATCCGTGAAGGCGGTCGTACCGTCGGCGCCGGCGTCGTCGCCGCCATCATCGAATAAGAGCTTTCCAAAGCGCGTCCTTCAGGCGCGCCGTCATTCGGCGCGCCATTTCATTTCGGAGTCAGGGCAATGAACGGCCAGAACATCCGCATCCGTCTCAAGGCGTTCGACCATCGTATTCTCGACACGTCGACCCGCGAGATCGTTTCGACGGCCAAGCGCACTGGCGCCGCCGTCCGCGGACCGATCCCGCTGCCAACGCGGATCGAAAAATACACGGTGAACCGCTCGCCGCACGTGGACAAGAAATCGCGTGAGCAATTCGAGATGCGCACCCATAAGCGCCTGCTCGACATCGTAGACCCCACCCCGCAGACCGTGGACGCGCTCATGAAGCTCGACCTCGCCGCAGGCGTGGACGTCGAGATCAAGCTCTGATCAGGCTCCTCTAGGCTTAGGAACGAACGCCATGCGTTCTGGTGTCATTGCACAGAAGATCGGCATGAGCCGCGTCTATAACGACGCTGGCGAGCATGTCCCGGTCACGGTTCTCCGTCTCGACGATTGCCAGGTCGTCGCTCACAGGACCAACGATAAGAACGGCTATACCGCGCTTCAGCTCGGTGCCGGCCTCGCCAAGGTCAAGAACACGACCAAGGCGCAGCGCGGCCACTTCGCTGTAGCCAATGTGGAGCCCAAGCGTAAGGTCGTCGAATTCCGCGTGCCGGAAGCCGACCTCATTCCGGTTGGCGCGACGATCACCGCGGACCACTTCGTCCCCGGCCAGTTCGTCGATGTCACCGGCACGTCGATCGGCAAGGGGTTTGCCGGTTCGATGAAGCGCTGGAACTTCGGCGGCCACCGCGCCAGCCATGGTAACTCGATCACGCATCGTGCCCATGGTTCGACCGGTCAGCGCCAGGATCCGGGCAAGACGTTCGCCGGCAAGAAGATGGCGGGTCACATGGGTGACGAGCGCATCACCACCTTGAACCTCAAGGTCGTGCGCACCGACGTCGAGCGCGGCCTGATCCTGGTCGAGGGTGCCGTTCCCGGCGCCAAGGGCGGCTGGATCCTGGTGCGCGACGCCGTGAAGAAGCAGCTGCCGGAAGCAGCGCCGAAGCCCGGCGCGTTCCGCTTGCCCGAAGCTGCTGCTGCAGCGGCCGGCGAGTGAGGAGGAGCCGATGAAACTCGCAATTACCACTCTCGAAGGCTCCGAAGCCGGTTCGGTCACGCTGTCTGACGAGATCTTCGGTCTCGAGCCGCGCGCCGACATCCTGCAGCGCGTCGTGCGCTGGCAGCTGGCCAAGCGCCAGGCCGGTACGCACAAGACGCTGGGCCGGTCCGAAATCAACCGGACCAAGAAGAAGCTGTACAAGCAGAAGGGCACCGGTGGTGCTCGTCACGGTGCAGCCTCGGCTCCGCAGTTCCGTGGCGGTGGCCGCGCCTTCGGCCCGGTCGTGCGTTCCCATGCGCATGACCTGCCCAAGAAGGTCCGCGCCCTCGGCCTCAAGCATGCGCTTTCGTCCAAGGCGAAGACGCAGCAGCTGATCATCGTCGACAAGGCGGTCGCTGAAGCGATCAAGACCAAGGCGCTGAAGGAAACCTTCGGCAAGCGGGGTCTGGCCAACGTGCTGATCATCGACGGCGCCGAACTCGACCAGAACTTCGCACTGGCCGCCCGCAACATCCCGAACGTGGATGTGCTGCCGGTCCAGGGCATCAACGTCTACGACATTCTCCGCCGTGACAGCCTCGTGCTGACCAAGGCGGCTGTCGATGCGCTGGAGGCGCGCTTCAAATGAGCACCGATGTCAGGCATTACGACGTGATCGTGTCGCCGGTGATCACCGAGAAGGCGACCGCTCAGTCGGAACATAACCAGGTGGTGTTCCGGGTTGCTCCGGATGCGACCAAGCCGCAGATCAAGGCCGCCGTCGAAAAGCTGTTCAACGTCAAGGTGACGGGCGTCAACACGCTCGTTCGCAAGGGCAAGACCAAGCGTTTCAAGGGCATTCTGGGCACTCAGAGCGATGTCAAGCGTGCGATCGTGACTCTGGCCGAAGGCCACACGATCGACGTGACGACAGGCCTCTGAGGCGCGGGCCGGAAAGGGAGAGAGACCAATGGCTCTCAGGAAATACAAGCCGGTTACGCCGGGCCTGCGCCAGCTCGTGCTGGTCGACCGTTCCGCCCTGTACAAGGGCGCTCCGGTCAAGACCTTGACCGAAGGCCTGACCAAGTCGGGTGGCCGCAACAACACGGGCCGCATCACCTCGTTCCGCAAGTCGGGCGGGCACAAGCGCGCCTACCGCATCATCGACTTCAAGCGCCGCAAGCTCGATGTCGAAGGTACGGTCGAGCGGATCGAGTACGATCCCAACCGCACGGCGTTCATCGCGCTCATCGACTATACCGACGGCGACAAGGCCTACATCCTGGCTCCGCAGCGTCTGGCTGTCGGCGACAAGGTGATCGCGGCCGCTTCGGCCGACGTGAAGCCGGGCAACGCCATGCCGATGTCGGCGATGCCGGTGGGCACCATCGTCCACAATGTCGAGCTCAAGCTCGGCCGTGGCGGATCGGTCGCCCGTTCCGCCGGCAGCTACGCCCAGATCGCCGGCCGCGATGGCGCCTATGTCATCCTGCGCCTGAACTCGGGCGAGCAGCGCTTGGTTCTGTCGAGCTGCTTTGCCACTGTGGGCGCGGTGTCGAACCCGGACCACATGAACATCTCGCTCGGTAAAGCGGGTCGTTCGCGCTGGCTCGGCATCAAGCCGTCCGTCCGCGGTGTCGCCATGAACCCGATCGACCATCCCCATGGTGGCGGCGAAGGCCGTACCTCGGGTGGCCGTCACCCTGTCACGCCTTGGGGCAAGCCGACCAAGGGCAAGAAGACGCGTTCGAACAAGGCGACGAACAAGTTCATCGTCTCGTCCCGTCACGCTAAGAAGAAGTAAGGAGACCACCCGTGTCCCGCTCAGTCTGGAAAGGCCCGTTTGTCGACGGGTACCTCCTGAAAAAGGCGGATGCCGCGCGCGGCTCCGGCCGCAGCGAGGTCATCAAGACCTGGAGCCGTCGCTCCACCATTCTGCCGCACTTCATCGGCGTGACTTTTGGCGTCTACAACGGCCAGAAGCATGTCCCGGTGCAGGTGACCGAAGACATGGTCGGCATGAAGCTCGGCGAGTTCGCTCCGACCCGGACCTTCTATGGTCACGCGGCGGACAAGAAGTCGAAGAGGAAGTAAGTCATGGGCAAGCCGAAGTCCGAACGGGCCCTGCCTGACAATGAAGCGAAGGCGGTAGCGCGCATGCTGCGCGTTTCGCCGCAGAAGCTCAATCTCGTCGCGTCTCTGATCCGCGGCAAGAAGGTGGACTCGGCTCTGGCCGACCTGACCTTCTCGCGCAAGCGCATCGCCACCGACGTGAAGAAGACGCTGCAGAGCGCCATTGCCAATGCCGAAAACAATCATGGCCTCGACGTCGACGATCTGATCGTCTCCGAAGCCTATGTCGGCAAGGCTTTCGTCATCAAGCGTTTCCATGCCCGCGCCCGCGGCCGGGCAGGGCGCATCGAGAAGCCCTTCTCCAATCTGACGGTCGTCGTCCGCCAGGTCGAAGCCAAGGCGTAAGGAGCAAGCGATGGGACAGAAAGTTAATCCGATCGGCCTGCGTCTGGGCATCAACCGGACCTGGGATTCCCGCTGGTTCGCCAACAAGGGCGAATATGGCAAGCTGCTGCACGAGGACATTGCGATCCGCCAGGCGCTGATGAAGCTGCTGAAGCAGGCCGCCGTGTCGCGCATCGTCATCGAGCGTCCGCACAAGAAGTGCCGCGTCACGATCTACTCGGCTCGTCCGGGCATCGTGATCGGCAAGAAGGGCGCCGACATCGATAAGCTGAAGAAGGCCGTGTCGAAGCTCACCTCTTCGGAAGTGCACATCAACATCGTCGAAGTGCGCAAGCCGGAAGTGGATTCGACCCTGGTTGCCGATTCGATCGCCCAGCAGCTCGAGCGCCGCGTGGCATTCCGCCGTGCCATGAAGCGGGCCGTTCAGTCGGCCATGCGTCTGGGTGCGGAAGGCATTCGTATCAATTGCTCGGGCCGTCTGGGTGGCGCCGAAATCGCTCGTCTGGAGTGGTATCGCGAAGGTCGCGTGCCGCTGCACACGCTGCGCGCCGATGTCGATTACGGCACGGCTACGGCTTACACCACCTTCGGTACGTGCGGCATCAAGGTCTGGATCTTCAAGGGTGAAATCCTCGAGCACGATCCGATGGCCCAGGACAAGCGCTTGGCGGAGGCCGACAGCGGCCGTTCGTCTTCGCGCCCCCGTAACGAAGCTGCGTGAGCGGCTCGCGGGAGTTGAGAGAATAGAACCATGTTGCAACCCAAGCGCACCAAATTCCGTAAGCAGTTCAAGGGCCGCATTCACGGTGTGGCCTCCTCGGGCGCGCTCCTGAACTTCGGCCAGTTCGGCCTCAAGGCTCTGGAGCCCGAGCGTATCACTGCCCGCCAGATCGAAGCAGCGCGTCGTGCGATCACCCGCGAAATGAAGCGTCAGGGTCGCGTGTGGATCCGCATCTTCCCGGATGTGCCGGTTTCGGCAAAGCCCGCGGAAGTGCGCATGGGCTCCGGCAAGGGCGCGCCCGACCATTGGGTCGCGCGCGTCAAGCCGGGCCGCATCATGTTCGAGCTGGACGGTGTGAGCGAAGAAATCGCTCGCTCCGCCCTGACGCTCGGCGCCGCCAAGCTGCCGGTCAAGACCCGCGTCATCCAGCGCATCGCTGAGTGAGGAAAACACCATGAAGATCCAAGACATCAAGGTGCTGTCCGACGACCAGCTTGCCGATGAACTCGCCAAGCAGAAGAAGTCGCAGTTCAACATGCGCTTCCAGAAGGCCACGGGTCAGCTCGAAAACACGGCCGAGGTGCGCAAGGTTCGCCGCACCATCGCCAAGATCAAGACGGTTCAGAGCCAGAAGGCCGCGACCAAAGCCAAGGCTTGAGGAGATAATTCATGCCCAAGCGCGTCCTGCAAGGCGTCGTCGTCTCTGACAAGAACGACAAGACGATTGTGGTGAAGGTGGAGCGCCGCTTCACCCATCCGCTGCTGAAGAAGACGGTGCGTCGCACCAAGAACTACCATGCTCATGATGAGAGCAACGGCCATAAGGTCGGTGACGTCGTGTGGATCGAAGAGGGTCGCCCGATGTCCAAGCTGAAGCGCTGGGTCGTCGTCGACCAGGCGGCGGAAGCAGCCAAGGCCTGATCGTCTGGCAGGGCAGGGGGCGATTCAGCGCCTTCGTGCCGACACGGTAAAAATAAAAGCCGGCGGAAGCCGGCTTTGTGCTTGTGGTCGACCGAAGGAATCGCTAGAAGACCGGCTTTCCTGGAGCGTCGGCGAAAGGGGTGGAGGTCTCCACCGCCTTGGCCGCGCTTTCGTGCTTGTTAGTGATTTGCCTGCCGCAAGGCTGGCGAAGTGGGTTCAAAACCGAGCAGGTGGCGAGCTTCACGGCGGTTGGGTTTCGATCCTGCTGCCAAACCCGAGGTTGGGCCGGGTCCGCTGCGTGCGGATACCAGCCTGCGAAGAATAAGAGGGTACGTCATGATTCAGATGCAATCGAATCTCGACGTCGCGGACAATTCTGGTGCCCGACGCGTGATGTGCATCAAGGTTTTGGGCGGCTCGAAGCGGAAATATGCTTCCGTCGGCGACGTTATCGTCGTTTCGATCAAGGAAGCCATTCCGCGCGGGCGCGTCAAGAAGGGTGATGTGATGAAGGCCGTGGTCGTCCGTACGGCCAAGGACATCCGTCGTCCCGACGGTTCCGTGATCCGCTTCGACCGCAATGCGGCCGTGCTGATCAACAATCAGAAAGAGCCGATCGGCACCCGCATCTTCGGGCCGGTTCCGCGCGAGCTGCGCGCCAAGAACCACATGAAGATCATCTCTCTGGCTCCGGAGGTGTTGTAACATGGCCGCCAAGATCAAGAAGGGCGACAAGGTCGTCGTCATGACCGGCCGTTCCAAGGGCCGTGTCGGTGAAGTGATCCAGGTGTTCCCGGAAGAAAACCGCGCGATCATTCGCGGTGTGAACATCGTCCGTCGCCATCAGCGCCAGACGGCGAGCCAGGAAGGCGGCGTGATCTCGAAGGAAGCGCCGATCCACCTGTCGAACGTCGCCATTGCCGATCCCAAGGATGGCAAGCCGACCCGTGTCGGTTTCAAGGTTCTCGATGGCGGCAAGAAGGTTCGCGTCGCCAAGCGTTCGGGAGAGCAGATCGATGGCTAAGTCCCCAGCCACCGCCGAGACCGCGAATGGCGATGCCTATTCGCCGCGTCTGAAGGCCTATTACAATGACGTGGTTCGTCCCGAGCTGATCAAGCAGTTCGGCTACAAGAACCCGATGGAAGTTCCCTCGATCTCCAAGATCGTGCTGAACATGGGCGTGGGCGAAGCCACCGCCGACACCAAGAAGGTCACCGTTGCGGCCGCCGATCTCGCTTTGATCGCGGGTCAGAAGCCGGTGATCACGCGGGCTCGCAAGGCGATCTCGCAGTTCAAGGTGCGCGAGAACATGCCGATCGGCGCGAAGGTCACCCTTCGCAAGACCCGCATGTATGAGTTCTTCGATCGCCTGGTGACGATCGCGCTGCCGCGCGTCCGTGACTTCCGTGGCCTGAACCCGAAGAGCTTCGATGGCCGTGGCAATTATGCCATGGGCTTCAAGGAGCACATCGTGTTCCCCGAGATCAACTACGACAAGGTCGATCAAGTCTGGGGTATGGACATCGTCGTCTGCACCACGGCCAAGACCGATGAAGAAGCGCGTGCGCTTCTGAAGTTGATGAACTTCCCCTTCCGGCAGTGAGGCGGTTGATCCGCCCTCAAACGCGGAACGTTGGAGACCTACATGGCTAAGAAAAGTTCGATTGAGAAGAACAAGCGTCGCGAGAAGCTCGCCAAGCAGTATGCTGGCCGGCGCTCCCGCTTGAAGGCCATCGCCAACGATGAATCGTTGTCGATGGAAGAGCGCTTCACCGCTCGTCTGAAGCTCTCGGAACTGCCGCGCAACTCCGCCAAGGAGCGCGTGCGCAACCGTTGCGAAGTGACCGGCCGTCCGCGCGCCGTTTACCGCAAGCTGAAGATGTCGCGTATTGCTTTGCGCGAACTCGGTTCCAAGGGGCTGGTTCCCGGCCTCGTGAAATCGAGCTGGTGAGGAGATATCGTCATGGCGATCAATGATCCTGTCGGCGATATGCTGACCCGTATCCGTAACGCGCAGATGCGCCGCAAGACCAGCGTGACCACGCCCGGTTCCGGCCAGCGCGCTCGCGTTCTCGATGTGCTGCAGGCGGAAGGCTATATCCGCAACTACACCGTTACCGATTTCGGCAACGGCCGCAGCGAATTCGAGATCGAGTTGAAATATTATGATGGCGCACCGGTGATCCGCGAGATCGCCCGCGTCTCGAAGCCCGGCCGCCGCGTCTACGTGTCCGTCAAGGACATTCCGCGCGTCGCCAACGGACTGGGCGTATCCATCGTTTCGACCCCGCGTGGTGTCATGGCCGATCATCAGGCTCGTGAATCCAATGTCGGCGGCGAAGTGATCTGCACCGTATTCTGAGCCGGGGGAGAGTTAGAATGTCTCGTATCGGTAAGAAGCCGGTTGCCGTTCCTGCTGGCGTCACTGCCAGCCTGGATGGCCAGACCGTCAAGGCCAAGGGCCCCAAGGGCGAATTGTTCTTCACCATCCCCGACCTCATCTCGGTCGAGTTCAAGGACGGTGCGTTCAAGGTCGACCCGAAGGACGATTCCAAGCTCGCGCGCTCCCAGTGGGGCATGTCTCGCACCATGGTGTCCAACATCCTGGTGGGCGTCACGCAGGGCTTCGAGAAGCGTCTCGAAATCAACGGCGTCGGCTACAAGGCCGCCGTTGCCGGCAAGGTCGTCAAGCTGTCGCTCGGCTATTCGCACGACGTCGATTATCCGATTCCGGAAGGCATCACCGTGGTGACGCCCAAGCCGACGGAAATCGTCGTGTCGGGTATCGACAAGCAGAAGGTCGGCCAGGTCGCGGCTGAGATCCGCGAATATCGCGGCCCCGAACCCTATAAGGGCAAGGGCGTCAAGTATGCTGGCGAATTCATCTTCCGCAAGGAAGGCAAGAAGAAGTAACGGAGCCAATCCATGGCAAATGCAAGGCAAGCTCTTGAGCGCCGCAAGGCGCGTGTCCGCCGGCAGCTGCGCTCGGTGGCGAACGGACGGCCGCGCCTCTCGGTTTTCCGCTCTTCCAAGCACATCTACGCTCAGGTCATCGACGATGCGAACGGCAATACGCTGGTTTCCGCATCGACCCTCGAAAAGGACCTGCGCGGCAGCTTGAAGACGGGCGCCGACATCGAGGCCGCGAAGGTAATCGGCAAGCTCCTTGGCGAGCGTGCGATTGCCAAGGGCGTCAAGGACGTCTTTTTCGATCGCGGCGGCTACATCTTCCACGGGCGCGTCAAGGCGCTCGCTGATGCGGCCCGCGAAAGCGGCCTCAACTTCTAAGGAACGGATTCTATGGCTCGTGAACGTGAACGTGATCGTCAGCGCGAAGAGCGCGACAGCGAGTTCGTGGACCGCCTCGTCCACATCAACCGCGTTGCCAAGGTGGTGAAGGGCGGCAAGCGCTTCGGTTTTGCGGCGCTCGTCGTCGTCGGTGACCAGAAGGGCCGCGTCGGCTATGGCCATGGCAAGGCTCGCGAAGTGCCGGAAGCCATCCGCAAGGCGACCGATCAGGCCAAGCGTGGCCTGGTGCGGGTGTCGCTGCGCGAAGGTCGTACCCTGCATCATGACGTCAATGGCCGTCATGGCGCCGGCAAGGTCGTCCTGCGCGCCGCTCCGGCCGGTACCGGCATCATCGCCGGCGGCCCGATGCGCGCCGTGTTCGAATCGCTCGGCATGCATGACGTCGTCGCCAAGTCGCTGGGGTCTTCCAACCCCTACAACCTGGTGCGCGCCACTTTCGACGCCCTGAAGCATGAGGACAGCCCGCGTTCGGTCGCGGCGCGCCGCAGCCTCAAGGTGTCGCAGATCCAGAGCCGGCGTCAGGGTATCGACGCCGAGTCGACGGACTGATCGGAGAGGGATGAGCGATGGCTAAAACCAAGACCGTCACGGTCGAGCAGATCGGTAGCCCGATCCGCCGCACCGCGGACCAGCGCGCGACCCTCGTCGGCCTGGGCCTTAACAAGATCCGCCGCAAGAGCACGCTGGAAGATACGCCGGCCGTGCGCGGCATGATTGCCAAGCTCGGCCACCTCGTCCGCGTGGTCGAGGCCGAGTAAGGAGACGCGACGATGAAACTCAACGATCTTCGCGACAATCAGGGCGCTACCAAGGCCCGTATCCGCGTCGGACGCGGTATCGGTTCTGGTAAGGGCAAGACCGGCGGCCGTGGCGTCAAGGGTCAGACCTCGCGTACCGGTGTCGCCATCAAGGGCTTCGAAGGTGGTCAGATGCCGTTGCATCGCCGCCTGCCGAAGCGTGGCTTCAACAACATCTTCGCCCTGGACTTCGCCGAGGTGAACCTCGACCGCATCCAGGTCGCCATTGACGCCGGCAAGCTCGACGCCAAGGCCCCGGTCACCGCCGAGGCTCTGGTTGAGGCCGGTGTGATCCGCCGCGCCCTCGATGGCGTGCGCCTGCTCGGCCGCGGCGAGATCAAGGCCAAGCTCGCCTTCGAGGTCGCCGGTGCGACCAAGAGCGCCGTGGCCGCGGTCGAAAAGGCCGGCGGTTCCGTCAAGGTGCTGAAGGCTGTGGCAAAGGCCGAAGCCTGATCCTATATGAAAGCGGCCCGCCTCGTCTGGCGGGCCGCACCTTTTTTTGGCGCGCTTTCGACACGGCGGAGCACCACATGGCATCGGCGGCCGAGCAGCTTGCTGCGAGCATCAACTGGAGTTCGTTCTCCAAGGCTGACGAACTCAAAAAGCGTATCTGGTTTACGCTCGGCGCGTTGGTCATCTACCGGCTTGGTACCTATATTCCGCTACCCGGAATCAATCCCGAAGCCTATCAGACGGCCTTCAACGGCCAGGCCGGCGGTATTCTCGGCCTCTTCAACATGTTCTCGGGCGGCGCCGTTTCGCGCATGGCGATCTTCGCGCTCGCGATCATGCCCTACATTTCCGCCTCGATCATCATCCAGCTGCTGACCACCGTCGTGCCGCAGCTCGAGGCCCTCAAGAAGGAGGGCGAGGCCGGCCGCAAGATCATGAACCAGTATACGCGCTACCTCACGGTGGTGCTGGCGACCGCGCAGGCCTGGGGCATCGCCATCGGCCTGGAGGGCGGGCAGGGGATCGTGCTCGCGCCGGGGCTGTTCTTCAAGATCTCGACCACGATCACGCTGGTCGGCGGCACCATGTTCCTGCTCTGGCTGGGCGAGCAGATCACCTCGCGCGGCATCGGCAACGGAACCTCGCTGATCATCCAGGCTGGTATCGTCGCCGAGTTCCCGGCGCATCTGGGCCAGATGCTCGATCTGGCGCGTACGGGCGGCATGTCGCCGGTGACGCTGCTGGTCTCGGTCGTGGTCGCCGTCGCCGTGGTGCTGGCCATCGTGTTCTTCGAGCGCGCGCAGCGCCGCCTCCTGATCCAATATCCCAAGCGCCAGGTCGGCAACCGCCTCTATGAAGGCCAGTCGTCGCATCTGCCCTTGAAGCTGAACACTTCGGGCGTGATCCCGCCGATCTTCGCCTCGTCGCTGCTGCTGCTGCCGACCACCGCGGCCGCTTTCGTGGCGCAGGGCAATCCGAATTCTTGGCTTGCCAATGTCGCGATCTATCTCAATCACGGCAAGCCGCTGTTCATGGTGCTCTACGCGCTGCTGATCGTGTTCTTCTGCTTCTTCTACACGGCGATCGTGTTCAATCCGACCGAGACGGCCGACAACCTCAAGAAGCATGGCGGCTTCATTCCGGGCATCCGCCCGGGGGAGAACACCGCCAAGTTCATCGACTATGTGCTCACGCGCATCACCGTGGTCGGTGCGGTCTACATCGCCCTGGTTTGCATGGTCCCGGAAATTCAGAATTATATGGTGCCTTCGATTCCCTTCGTATTGGGCGGTACATCGCTTCTCATCACGGTGAGCGTCTCGATGGACACGCTGGCCCAGATTCATGGCCATCTGCTTGCTCATCAGTATGAAGGGCTGGTACGCAAGACCAAGCTGAAGGGGAGCCGTCGCTGATGAAGCTCATTCTGCTGGGTCCGCCGGGGGCGGGCAAGGGAACCCAGGCCGTGAGGCTGTCGGAGAAGCATGGCATTCCCCAGCTCTCGACGGGCGACATGCTGCGTGCGGCCGTGCAGGCCGGCACGCCGGTCGGGCTGAAGGCCAAGGCTGTGATGGATTCGGGCGGGCTGGTTTCGGACGACATCGTTGTCGGCATCGTCGCCGATCGCATCGAGGAAAAGGATGCGGCCAACGGCTTCATCCTCGACGGTTTTCCGCGCACCGTGGCGCAGGCTTCGGCCCTTGACCGCATGTTGTCGGAGAAGGGCTTGCGACTCGACGCCGTGATCGAGTTTGTGGTCGACGAGTCCGTGCTGCTGTCGCGCATCGAAAAGCGCGCCGCCGACACCGTCGCCCGCGGCGAGAAGGTGCGGCCGGACGACAATGCGGAAGCTTTCAAGACCCGTCTTGAAGCCTATCGCGCCCAGACGGCACCCCTGTCTGACTATTATCGCAAGAGCGGCGATCTTCGCCCGATTGACGCGATGAAATCGATCGACGAGGTCACTCGTGAGATCGACACCACACTGGCGGCGGTCTCGGTCTGATTCGCCGCCGGCATACGCCGTGAGGCGATATGCATGAAGTTTGTCTTTACGAGTTGACGTCTTCGCAGAGAATCTCTAGAAGACGCCTCTCACGTCAAAGACGCGCGGGTCGATCGCTCGGTCAGAGCGAACGGCTCGTTTTTGCGCTGCCGGTTCGCCGGCGATGATTGAACTGATATTCGGCCTCATGCCGGATCAAAGATTTGGAGACCGGAACGTGGCCCGCATCGCTGGTGTCAACATTCCCACTGCCAAGCGTGTCGAGATCGCGCTGCAATATATCCACGGCATTGGCCCCGCCAAAGCCAAGGAGATCGTTGCCAAGGTCGGCATTGCGCCTGAGCGCCGTGTCCACCAGCTGTCGGACCAGGAAGTCCTGCAGATCCGCGAAACCATCGACCGCGATTACATCGTGGAAGGTGATCTTCGTCGCGACGTTGCGATGAACATCAAGCGTCTGATGGATCTGGGCTGCTATCGCGGTCTGCGCCATCGTCGCAGCTTGCCCGTTCGTGGCCAGCGCACGCATACCAATGCCCGCACCCGCAAGGGCAAGGCGAAGCCGATCGCCGGCAAGAAGAAGTAATTCGTTTTCATTCTATCCCGAGCGCCTGGTACCACGGGCGCGCTTGAAGGATCCATACTATGGCAAAAGAAGCCACTGGTCGCGTTCGTCGTCGCGAGCGCAAGAACATCGTTTCTGGCGTTGCTCACGTCAATTCGAGCTTCAACAACACCATGATCACCATCACCGACGCCCAGGGCAACACGATTGCCTGGTCTTCGTCGGGCACGATGGGTTTCAAGGGCTCGCGTAAGTCGACCCCCTATGCTGCGCAGATGGCTGCTGAAGACGCCGGCCGTAAGGCCAGCGAGCATGGCATGCGCACGCTGGAAGTTGAAGTTTCCGGTCCGGGTTCCGGTCGTGAATCGGCTCTGCGCGCCTTGCAGGCGTCGGGCTTCACGATCACGTCGATCCGCGACGTGACGCCAATTCCGCATAATGGTTGCCGCCCGCGCAAGCGTCGTCGCGTCTAATTCCGCGATTTGAGATGGCCCGGCCGCTATCCGAGCGTGCCGGGTTTGTTGGCCGCACCGAGACCGATTGAAGGGTGTCGTCGTGATTCAGAAGAACTGGCAGGAACTTATCAAGCCCCAAAAGCTCGAAGTGACTCCGGGAGAAGATCCGAAGAGCCAGGCAACTGCCGTTGCCGAGCCGCTGGAGCGTGGCTTTGGCGTGACTTTGGGCAATGCGCTGCGCCGTGTCTTGTTGTCGTCCCTGCAGGGTGCGGCCGTGACCTCGGTGCATATCGATGGCGTGTTGCACGAGTTCTCGTCGATCCCCGGCGTGCGCGAGGACGTGACCGATATCGTCCTCAACATCAAGGAAATCGCCGTCAAGATGGCGGCGGAAGGCCCCAAGCGGATCGTGCTGAAGAAGCAGGGTCCCGGACAGGTCTTCGCTGGCGACATCCAGACCACCGGCGACATCCAGATCCTCAATCCCGAGCACGTGCTGTGCACGCTGGACGAGGGCGCTGAGATTCGCATGGAGTTCACGGTCAACACCGGCAAGGGCTATGTGGCGGCTGACCGCAACCGGCCCGAGGATGCCCCGATCGGTCTCATTCCGGTCGACAGCCTCTATTCACCGGTGAAGAAGGTGGCTTTCAAGGTGGAGAACACCCGTGAAGGCCAGATCCTCGACTATGACAAGCTGACGCTGACGGTCGAGACCAATGGCTCGATCACCCCGGAAGACGCGCTGGCCTTCGCGGCCCGCATCATCCAGGACCAGCTGGAAGTCTTCGTCAACTTCGAGGAGCCGAAGAAGGAATCCGAGGCCCCGGCCATTCCGGAGCTCGCCTTCAACCCGGCGCTGCTCAAGAAGGTGGACGAGCTGGAATTGTCGGTCCGTTCGGCGAACTGCCTGAAGAACGACAACATCGTCTATATCGGCGATCTGATCCAGAAGACCGAAGCCGAAATGCTCCGTACGCCGAACTTCGGCCGCAAGTCGTTGAACGAAATCAAGGAAGTGCTGGCTCAGATGGGTCTTCATCTGGGCATGGAAGTGCCGGGCTGGCCGCCGGAGAACATCGAAGAGCTCGCCAAGCGCTTCGAAGAACATTATTGATCTGGCGCATCGCGCTGCCAAACTTGAAGGAACAGGGCAATGCGTCACGGCAAGGCTCACCGCAAATTCAACCGTACCGCCGAACACCGCAAGGCGATGTTCGAGAACATGGCGGCCTCGCTCATCAAGCATGAGCAGATCGTCACCACGCTTCCCAAGGCCAAGGACCTGCGTCCGATCGTCGAGAAGCTGGTCACCCTCGGCAAGCGTGGCGACCTGCATGCCCGCCGCCAAGCCATTGCGACGCTCCAGGACGAGACCATCGTCAAGAAGCTCTTCGACGTGCTGGCGACCCGCTACAAGGACCGCCAGGGTGGCTACACCCGCGTGCTGAAGGCCGGCTTCCGCCATGGCGATTCCGCACCGATCGGCGTGATCGAGTTCGTCGATCGTGACGTCTCCGCCAAGGGCCAGGACTCCGGCCCGGTCGCCGAGGAGCAGGCCGAGGCGGCCTGATCGTCTGAAGGCGAATGAACATTCGAAAGGGCGGTGCGCAAGCGCCGCCCTTTTTGCTTGGGGCGCGGACGTCCGGTCCGCTCTGTTATGGCGGGCATCATTTCCAAGAGCGGACTGGAAGTCGGGGCTTCCAAAGACCACATTTGCACCATTGGCTTCGCGCCTGATCTGGTCCAGAAGGGTCTGCGAGGCCGACAACGCCGTTCCATTCGGAGTCCATTCATGCGTCGACTGTCCTATGCCGCCTTCGTGCTCCTTGCCGGCCTCCTGCCGGCGCAGGCCCAGGAAAGCGCCGTTCCTGAAAGCGCGGCGCAGGTGAAGCTGTCCTTCGCCCCGGTGGTCAAGAGCGTGACTGCGGCCGTGGTCAACGTCTATGCCCAGCATGTCGAGAAGGCGCAGACCAATCCGATGTTCAACGATCCCTTCTTCCGCCAGTTCTTCGGCGGCGGAGCGGCACCGCGCGAACGGGTGGAGCGTTCGCTCGGCTCGGGAGTGATCGTCGCCAAGGACGGCATGATCGTCACCAACTATCACGTCATCGCCAATGCCACGCAGGTCCGTGTCGCCCTGTCCGACAAGCGCGAATACGATGCCGACATCATCCTCAAGGACCAGCGCGCCGATCTTGCCGTACTCCGCCTCAAGGGCGTGAAGGGCGAGCTTGCCACGCTCGATTTCGCCGATTCCGACAAGGTGCAGGTGGGCGATCTCGTGCTGGCCGTCGGCGATCCCTTCGGCGTCGGGCAGACGGTGACCTCCGGCATCGTATCGGCGCTGGCGCGCAGCCAGGTCGGCCAGTCGGACTTCCAGTCCTTCATCCAGACCGACGCCGCCATCAATCCGGGCAATTCCGGCGGAGCCCTGGTCGATCTCAACGGCAAGCTGGTGGGCATCAACACGGCGATCGTGTCGCGCTCGGGCGGCAATATCGGCATCGGCTTCGCCATTCCCGCTGCCATGGTCAAGGTGGTGGTGGCATCGGCCCAGGCCGGTTCCGATCGCGTCCTGCGTCCGTGGATCGGCGCCAGCCTGCAGAGCGTTTCATCCGAGATCGCCGAGTCGCTGTCGATGGAGCGGCCGGCCGGTGCCCTGGTGACCGAGGTCGCCAAGAATGGGCCTGCGGCCGAAGGCGGCCTGCAGACGGGTGATGTCGTCCTGGCTGTCGACGGCGTCGCGGTTTCCGACCCCGACGAATTCGGCTATCGCTTCGCCACCAAGCCCCTGGGCGGTGAAGCGCAACTCGAGGTCCTGCGCAAGGGCGAGCGCGTCAAGGTTTCCGTCAAGCTTGCCCCCGCGCCCGAGAGTACGCCACGCGACGAGACTGTGCTGCAGGGACGCTCGCCGCTCAGCGGCGCCACGGTCGCCAATCTCTCCCCGGCCATGGCCGAGACTCTCGGCATGCCGCTCGACACCAATGGCGTGGTGATCACCAATGTCGAGGACGACAGCGCCGCTGCCAATTTCGGCTTTCAGAAAAAGGATGTGATCCAGGTCATCAACGGCCAGAAGGTCGACGATACCAAGGCGCTTGACGCCCTGGTGCAGGAGCCGCGCCGCCTGTGGCGCATCACCATCCTCAGGGATGGCCAGCAAATCTCGACGATCCTGGGGGGATGATGTCGGATCTGTTTTCTGCAGCGGGATTGGAGAAGGAGGCGCCACGGCCGCTCGCGGACAGGATGCGCCCCAAGCACCTCTCCGAGGTGGCCGGACAGGATCATCTCGTCGGCCCCGAAGGAGCGCTGACGCGCCTGCTCGCCTCGGGCTCGGTCGGCAGCCTGATCTTCTGGGGCCCGCCTGGCACCGGCAAGACCACGGTGGCGCGCCTGCTGGCCGGTGAGACCGATCTTGCCTTCGAGCAGATTTCCGCGATCTTCACCGGCGTCGCCGATCTGAAGAAGGTGTTCGAGGCGGCACGCGCACGGCGCATGATGGGGCGGGGCACGCTGCTTTTCGTCGACGAAATCCACCGCTTCAACCGGGCGCAGCAGGATGGCTTTCTGCCGGTGATGGAAGACGGCACCGTGACTCTGGTGGGTGCCACCACCGAAAACCCTTCCTTCGAGCTCAACGCGGCCTTGCTGTCACGCGCCCGCGTGATGGTGTTCAATGCCCTGGACGAAGCGGCGATCCTGCGTCTTCTCGCCCATGCCGAGGACGTCGAGGGCAAGAAGTTGCCTCTCGACGAGGAGGCGAGGGCGGCGCTGGTGCGCATGGCCGACGGCGACGGCCGCGCCAGCCTGACCCTGGCCGAGGAAGCCTGGCGCGCGGCCAAGCCCGGCGAGGTCTTCACGGCGGCCAAGCTGCAGCAGGTGCTGCAACGCCGGGCACCGATCTACGACAAGTCGGCGGATGGCCACTACAACCTGATCTCGGCCCTGCACAAATCGGTGCGCGGCTCCGATCCCGACGCGGCGCTCTATTATCTCGCCCGCATGTTCGATGCCGGCGAGGATCCGCTGTTCATCGCGCGTCGGGTGGTGCGCATGGCGGTGGAGGATATCGGGCTCGCCGATCCACAGGCCCTGGTCGTGGCGAATGCCGCCAAGGACGCCTATGACTTCCTCGGCAGCCCCGAGGGCGAGCTCGCCATCGCGCAGGCCGTGATCTATGTGGCGACGGCCCCGAAGTCGAACGCGGCCTATAATGCCTACAAGGCGGCGATGCGCCTTGCGAAGGAGGGGGGCTCGCTGATGCCGCCCAAGATCATCCTCAACGCGCCGACCAAGCTGATGCAGGCCGAAAGCTACGGCCAGGGCTATCGCTACGACCATGACGAGCCCGAAGCGTTCTCCGGCCAGAACTACTTTCCTGATGCCCTGGGACGCCGCCAGTTCTACACGCCGGTCGAGCGCGGCTTCGAGCGCGAGATCCGCAAGCGCCTGGAGTATTGGGACAAGATCCGGCGCGAGCGGGGCGGGGGGTAACCTCTGGGATCCCCGGCTTTTCGTCCCTGGGATCGCAGGCTCTCAGCCTGCTCTTGGATCGGTCGATTTGGGTAGCCAGCTTTCAGCTTCTACGTAGTCCTCATCGCTCGGCTGTGCGAGCGCCTTATCATGTCGATTGATAAGGGGCGAAAGACCACAGTCGTTCGCCATATTGGTAGCCGCTAATTCAAATGAGCGCGTAAAAGGGATTCAAAAATTTTGTTGCTCGGTTCGCTCTCTTCGAAATCCTCATCAAAGCACCCGCGAGCGAGCATCAAATCGAGAGCTGTCCTAGCCACCGGCGAGATGCGCTCAAGCCAGCCAGAAGCAATGACGGCGACGTCGTCATGGCTATCGTCTATATCGGCTATCGCTGCGTTGACGACTGCAAGCACTTTGCTTACGGCATCCACCTCGGCGGGCGTCATCGTATCGGGTGCTCCTTTCGGCCAAGGCCATTCGGGGCGATCGTCATCCACCCAATCAAAAAACATCTCGAAGAATTCCTGCGGGCTCATTCTTCGAACAGCCCCGGCGCCTTCCGCCAACCAGCACATCGAGTCCATGATCCTGTTTCGAACACGCTGGTCGACGAGGCGCTCAGATGGATTCTCACTCATGGCAGGTTGGTGCTCATTCATGAAATGTTCGCCTTTGGAAAATCGCCGCCGTATCCATCGTGGCTGCGACCATTGGCATCCACTACAGTTTTTCAGTCAAGGTGGGGAGTGACACACAGTTCACCGATGTGCTGAGATCGAGCATGGCGCAAGGCGAATTTCCAAGAGCCTGCGGCCTTGGCAGCGGCACTCAGCTCACAGGCTCTGCTGTCTCCGTCTCGCTTTCATAGAGCTCTTGCGCCTCCAGCAAGGCTTCATCGAGACGCCGCCCGGCGCGATAGCCCGCCAGGCCTGCCGTCTTTCCCATGCCCGGCAGCAGGCGCGGGCAGGGTTCTGCTGTGCCGATCACCGTCTGGACCGGAATGACGCCGGCCCAGACCGGGTGGCCGTAATCCTCCTCGTCGTCGCCGACGCCGGCGGCGCGCACCTTGGCCGAGGCCTCCTCGATGCGCATGCCGATCACCATGGTTGCCTTGGATTCCTGCGCATGCGTCCGGCGCAGCTCCACCGCACGGCCGGGATAGAAGCGGTCGACCACGCCGAGCAGGGCCTTCGCCTTTTCATCCGGATCGTCGATGATGCGGGCGGTGCCGAAACAGATCGCCGAGCGATAATTGGCCGAATGATTGAAGCCGCTGCGCGCCAGCACCAAACCGTCGAGATGCGAGACCGTCAGGCAGACCGGCGTGCCGCCCTTGAGGTTGCGCAGCATGCGGCTGGCCGAGGAACCGTGCCAATAGAGCCAGTCGTCCTCACGCCAATGGATCGTGGGCGTGCAATAGGGCTGGCCGTCGATGACATAGGCGACATGGCACATGAAACCGGCATCGAGCACGGCATAGACAGCCTCATGGTCATAATGGCCGCGGTCGTGCCGCCGCCTCAATCGGTTGCGGCCGGTGACGGCGAAACGCTCCGGCGTTGCTTCCTGCTCTTTCATGGTGCCTTGCTTTCAACGATGAACATGCGCAGGGTGCGTCATTACATTGGTCCGAGAAAGATCCAATTTGGCTAAAAGAATTCGAACCAATTTGCCCGACTGGTCCACCCTGATGCCCGTGTTGCCGGGCCGGGGGCCCCGCAGGCGCGAACTCTATGTCGCCATGCGTAGACTGATCGAGACAGGCCTGGCGCAACCGGGCGCCAAGCTGCCGACGACGCGCGATCTCGCCAAGCGGCTCGGCCTGTCGCGGGCCGCTGCCGTCGCCGCCTTCGAGATGCTTGTCGCCGACGGCTTCGTAGAGGCCCGCATCGGCGCGGGCACCTTCGTGGCGGCACAGGTGCCGGCAGTCTGGGAACGGCGCGCCGGCCCCTCCGGACAGAGGCCAGCTTCGCCGGCGCTGCCGTGCGAACTGGGCGTGGCCACCCTCGACGACAAGACCATGCGTGTCTTTCGCGGCTTGCTCTCGCGCAACCTCGCCCAGCCGGGGCCGGAGCATTTCCGCTATGGCGATCCGCGTGGCGGGAGCAAGTTGCGGGAGGCGATCACGGCCTATCTCCGGGCGGCCCGGGGCGTGCGTTGCGACGCCGAGCAGATCGTCGTCACCACCGGCACCATGCATGGCCTCGATCTCATCGTGCGTACCATTCTCAAGCCCGGCGATGCCGCCTGGATCGAGGATCCCTGCTATCCCCTGGCCAAGGCGGCGCTGGAGGCCGCGGGTGCCAGGCTGATCGGCGTACCCGTCGACGGGGAGGGGATCGACGCCGCCGGGGGCGAGAAGCGCGGGGCCGAGGCCCGCCTCGTCTATGTCACGCCCTCCCATCAATTTCCGCTCGGCGTCGCCATGACCATGCGTCGGCGCCTGGCTCTGATCGATTGGGCCAAGCGCAACGATGCCTGGATCGTGGAGGACGACTACGACAGCGAATTTCGCTTCTCGGGTCCGCCGCTCACGGCCCTGCAGGGCATGGACGGGGCCGACCGGGTCGCCTATCTCGGCACATTCTCCAAGGTGCTGTTTCCGGGTATCCGCATCGGCTATGCGGTGCTGCCGGAGGCCCTGCTCGACAGGGTGCTGCGCCTGAGGACCTTGTCCGACAGGCAGCCGCCCACTCTGGTACACGGCGCCGTGGCTGATTTCCTCAACGATGGCCATTTCGCGGCCCATCTGCGCCGGGCTCGCCGGCGCGTGCAGGCCGCGCGGGACGGCTTCGTCGCCGCGCTCCGCCATCATTGCGCAGGCGAGCTGGACTTTGCCGTGCCGGAGCACGGGCTCCATCTGGTAGCGAGGCTTGCGAATGCATCTGGCGATCGCGATCTGGTCCGCAGGCTGTTCGCTGAAGGCGTCGGGGCACGGGCCCTGTCGCCCATGTATCTGAGTGCGCCGGCCCGCCAGGGCCTCGTGCTTGGTTTTTCGGGATTCGGGGCGGACGCTCTGGAGAGCGCCGCCGGGCGCATCAGCGATGTCCTGCGGGACTTCCTCAAAACCAGCGCGCCGGCACGCGCGTAGCGATCGGGTTCCTACCCCTCTTGCGGCAACCCATCCGCGATCTCGTAATAGTCGCCCTTTTGATCGACGCAGATATGCTTGACCAGCCTGAGGCCGGTTGGCTCGTCGAGCGTTCCCGCCGCAATGGATATGTGACTGCTGCCCTTGCCATCCCAAAAGATCTGGGCGCCGCATTTGGAGCAGAAACCGCGGCTCGCCGTCGGCGAAGAGCGGTACCAGCGCAGCTTTTTCGTCGAGGCGATGTCGAGATCGGCTGGGGCGCAGGCCGCATAGGCGCCGAAATGGCTATGCAGCCTTCGGCACAGAGTGCAGTGACAAGCCCAGACGTCGCGCACGGCGCCGCGGATCGTATAGCGCACCGAGCCGCACAGACAGCCACCTGTGGCTCGTATCGGCCGCTCCTGGTCTGCGGACATCACCAATCTTCCTTCGCTATCGCTGCGGTTGCCTTTCCCCGAAAGGAGCCACGCCTTGCGTGAACCGCCTGGGGGCGCTGCAGGTTGGACGATCCATACCTCACCGGCAAGCAGTCGCCTTCGGCGATTTCCGGCAGACAGCGGCGCCGTGCTGCTTTATAGGGACGCAATCCCTCAATCGCGTGTCGGAACCTTGATGTCCTTTCTGGTCGAAACCCGTATCGTCACCGCCGATGAGGACGGCATGCGTCTCGACCGTTGGTTCAAGACGCATTTTCCGGACCTCGCTTTCGGCCATTTGCAGAAATTGCTGCGCTCCGGCCAGATTCGCGTCGACGGCGCGCGCGCCAAGACCAATGATCGCCTCAGCAAGGATCAGAATGTCAGGGTGCCGCCGCTGCCGCGTTCCGATCCGGCGATCACCAGCGTCAAGCGCTCGGCGCAGAGCCAGAAGGACGCCGATTTCATCCGTTCCCTGATCCTGCATGAGGACAGGGACGTGCTGGTAATCAACAAGCCGCACGGCCTGTCGGTCCAGGGCGGCTCCGGCACGGAGCGCCATGTCGACGGCATGCTCGCGGCCCTGGCCGGGCCGGATGGCGAGAAGCCCCGCCTGGTCCACCGCCTCGATCGCGACACGTCCGGCGTGCTGGTGCTGGCCAAGACCCGAAAGGCGGCCTCCGATCTCGGCGCCATCTTCCGCACCCGCTCGGCCCGCAAGATCTACTGGGCCCTGGTCAAGGGCGTGCCCGCTCCCAAGCAGGGCCGCATCTCGCTGTTCCTCTCCAAGCAACTTGGCATGGATGGCGAGAAGGTGCGGGTGATGAAGCATGGCGACGAGGAGGCCGTGCATTCCATCACCTATTATTCGCTGGTCGATCGCGCCGCCAATTCGGTGTCCTGGCTGTCGCTGAAACCGGTGACCGGCCGCACCCATCAGCTGCGCGCCCACACCGCCCATATCGGCCATCCCATCATCGGCGATCCGAAATATGGGGAAGCCATGGAGAACATTCCCGAGGAACTGCCCAAGAAGCTGCATCTCCATGCGCGCCGGATCACCCTGCCGCATCCGCGCGGCGGCACGCTCGACGTCACCGCGCCCTTGCCGCCGCATATGAAGCAGAGCTTCGAGATACTGGGCTTCGATGCCTCGGCCTATGATCCCATCGTCGACGCTCCGGAGGATTGAGGCGTGAAACTTGTCCTGTTCGACGTCGATGGCACGCTGCTCGACAGCCAGCATCTGATCCATGCCTGCCTGGTCGAGACCTTTAGAGGCATGGGACGCCCGCCGCTGCCGCGTGCGGAGATGCTGAGCATTGTCGGGCTCTCGCTGGTGCCGGCGATCCAGCGCCTGTTCGGCGACGATACCAGCGCCGACGACATCGACAAGGCTGCCGCCTTCTATCGCGACGCCTTCCTGGCCCGCGTCAACGATCCCGCCTTCGCGCCGCCACTGTTCCCGGGTGCGGCGGAAGCGGTGGCCGAATTGCGCCGGCGTGACGACGTGATCCTGGGCCTGGCGACGGGTAAATCGCGGCGCGGCGTAGACCGCATCCTCGAAAGCTTCGGCTGGGAAGGGCTGTTCGCCACCATCCAGACCGCAGATACCGCTCCCTCCAAGCCCGATCCTGGCATGATCGTGCAGGGTGCCGGCGAGGTAGGCCTGCGTCCCGAGGATGCCATCATGATTGGCGATACCAGCTTCGACATCCTGATGGGGCGCCGTGCCGGCGCACGCACCATCGGCGTTTCCTGGGGCAACCATCCGGTTTCCGAACTCACCGAGGCGGGAGCCGACCATATCATCGACGACTTCGCGCAGTTGCTGCCGCTGGTCGAAGCTTTCAAGGTGACCGAGCCGCAATGAGCGATCGTGATTTCTATGGCGACTGGTTCCGCGATGGCGCCACGCCCGATCCCATGCATGCCGCCCAGAAGGGCATGAAGCCCGAACTGCCCAAGCGCTTCTACAGTCAAGCGAGCGTGGTCGAGCAGGACGGGCAGCATGCCGTGGCGCTCGACGGCCGCGTGGCCCGTACGCCCGCCAAGGGTCTGCTGGCTTTCGCCAAGCCCGAAATGGCCGCGGCGGCCGCGGCGGAGTGGAACGGGCAAGGCAGCCATATCGATCCCTTCTCCATGCCGATCACCCGCATCGCCAACTCCGCCATCGACGGCGTGCGCACCTCACGGCAGGCCGTGATCGACGAAATCGCCAAATATGGCGGTTCGGATTTCCTCTGCTACCGGGCCGACCAGCCCGAGGAACTGGTTCGCCGCCAGGCCGAGGCCTGGGATCCGGTGCTGGCCTGGGCGGCCGAGCATCTGGGCGCCAGGCTCGCCGTGGTCAACGGCATCCAGTACAAGCAGCAATCCCCGCAAGCCCTGGCCGCCATCGCCGAGGCCGTAGCCCGGCATGATGAGTTCGGGTTGGCCAGCCTTCATGCCGTCACAACGCTGACCGGTTCGGTCATCCTGGCGCTGGCGGTGGCGCAAGGCCATCTGGAGCCCGAAGCGGCCTGGGCCGCGGCTCATGTCGATGAAGACTATCAGGCCGAACTCTGGGGCCAGGACGAGGAGGCCCAGCAGCGCCGCGCCTGGCGCTGGCGCGAGATGGAAGCGGCCTCGCGCCTGCTGGCGTTGGGACGGTAAGCCTGGGACCGCCGGCATCCTGCCGGCCTCTTGGAACCGTCGCATTTTGGAGGAAAGACAGCCGGCAAGATGCCGGCGGTCCCAGGAAACCTCATCCCGCCATGCGCTTTTCGCACGCCGCCAGCAGGGTGCAGAGAGCCACGGCATCGGCGGCCAGCTTCACCTCGGCGAGGCTCGGATAGGTCGGCGCGATGCGCAGGGTCCGGTCCTCGGGGTCCTTGCCATAGGGATGGGTGGAGCCGGCCGGGGTGAGGGCCAGGCCCGCTGCCTTGGCGAGGGCCACCACACGCGAGCCCGTGCCTGCCATCACGTCCAGGATGATGAAATAGCCGCCGGCCGGCTTGGTCCAGCGCGCGAAGCTATGGCTGGCAAGGCGGCGTTCGAAGGCTTCCTCCACCGCCGCGAATTTCGGGGCGATCAGGGCGCGGTGCTTTTCCATATGGGCGTGGATGCCGTCGAGATCGCGCAGGAAGCGGACATGGCGCAATTGGTTGAGCTTGTCGGGACCGATGGTGCGCTTGCTCGCATTGTCGAGATACCAGCGCACATTCGCGGGCGAGGCGGCGATGAAAGCCAGGCCGGCACCGGCGATGGTGACCTTCGAGGTCGAGGCGAAGACAACAGGCCTGTCGGGATTGCCTGCCGCCGCGCAGGCCTCCAGGATATTGGCGAGATGCGGCCTGGTCTCGCCGAGATGGTGCAGCGCATAGGCGTTGTCCCACAGGATGCGGAAATCGGGCGCGCCCGTCTTCATGCGTGCGAGGCGTTCGACCACGGCATCCGAATAGGTCTCGCCGCTCGGATTGGAATATTGCGGCACGCACCAGATCGCCTTGACCTTCGGGTCGGCAGCCAGGCGCTCGACCTCGTCCATGTCGGGGCCTTCGCCGGTGAGCGGCACCGGGATGAGCTTGATGCCGAAGGACTCGCTCAGGGCGAAATGCCGGTCATAGCCCGGCACCGGGCAGAGGATGGCGATCTCCTCTTCCTTGCTCCAGGGCTTCGTCCCGCCAGGCACGCCGCGCAGCAGCGCATAGACATGGACGTCATGCATCAGCGCCAGGCTGGAATTGTTGCCGACGATGACCTGGGCAGCAGGGGCGCCGAGCACCGGGGCAAACAGGTTGCGTACCTCGGCCAGGCCCTGCAGCCCGCCATAGTTGCGGGTATCCTCGCCGGCTTCGCTGAGATGGTCGCGGTTGCCGGGCAGAGCGAGCATGCCTTCAGCGAGGTCGAGCTGCTCGGGCGCCGGTTTGCCGCGGGTCATGTCGAGTGAGAGCTTGCGGTCTTTCAAGGCCTCGTATTCGCGCGTCAGTTCGCCGTGGAGGGCGGCGAGGGCATCGGGGCGCAGTTCGGCCAGGCTCGACATGGCAATTTCCTGTTGGGGACGACGATGTACGTCGCACTACAGCGCAATGGCACCCGAGTCGAGCCTTTGCAGAGCGGGCCGGTGGCAAATCACCGGCCGTAAAGATATTGCGGCAGCCAAAGGGTGAGCCCGGGCCACAGATACATCAGCACCATGCACAGCACGACGATGGCCATGTAGGGCATCATGCCGGCGAAGATCTGGTTGATCGTCACATGCGGCGGCGCCACGCCCTTGAGATAGAAGGCCGACATCGCGACCGGCGGCGACAGGAAGGCCGCCTGCAGATTCACAAAGACGATGACGCCCCAGAGGATGGGATCGATCTCGAAATGCTTCAGCAGCGGCAGGAAGATCGGTACGAAGATGATGATGATCTCGGTCCATTCCAGCGGCCAGCCGAGCAGGAAGATGATCGCCTGCGACAGGATCATGAATTGCAGGGGTGTCAGGTCGAGCGACAGCACCCATTGCTCGATCAGCGCCTGCCCGCCGAGAATGGCGAAGACCGCCGAGAACACCGCCGAGCCGATGAAGAGCCAGCACACCATCGCCGTGGTCTTGGCAGTGAGAAAGACGGCTTCCTTCGTGCGCTTCCAGTCGAGCGTGCGGGCAGCCAGGGCCAGGGCGAAGGCTCCCGCCGCCCCCACGGCGGCCGATTCCGTGGCGGAGGTGATGCCGAACAGGATGACTGCCAGCACCAGGACGGTGAGGATGGCGAGCGGCAGGACCGAAGAGCTCAGGAGCTTGATGACTTCGAGCCGCTCCGGTCCCATGGCGCGATAATAGCGGGCCAGGATCACGGCGGCCACGGCGGCGATGATACCGAAGGTCACGAAGAAGGCCGTGGCTGGACCGGTCGGGCCTGCCACCGGCGCACCTCCCGCGTCCGGGCTTCCCAGTTGCTCGGGAGCGCCGAGCTGTTCGGGTGTCGAGCCAAGCTGTTCCGGAGCCGAGCCGAGCTGTTCCGGGCTTGAGCCGAGTTGCTCCAGGCCGGCGGCGGCATCCGGCTCGACGCCTGCCTGGCCGTGTATGATGACATACCACCACAACAGACCGAGGGTGCCGGCGACCAGGAGGAGAGGCACCAGCGTCGCGGCGAAGTTCCCGGCGATCTGCCGGTAGGTCAGGCGGCCGTTTGCGGTCTCCAGTTCGAGCGCGCGGCGGGGCGAGAACAGGGCCCGCAACAGCCCCGCCGGCATGTTCGGCGAATAGAGCGCCTGGAAACGCGGCATCCAGGCCGGGACCGGCACCCTGGTCTGTTCCGGCGGCAAGGCGGGGGCGATGCGCGGATTGAGCATGGCCCAGCCGATGATGTAGACGAGGTAGAGGAAGGCCAGGAAGAAGCCGGGAAACATCGCCGCGGCATAGAGCTTGACCACCGACTGGCCCGCGACGGCGGCATAGACGATGATCATCACCGAGGGCGGGATGAGGATGCCGAGCGTGCCCCCGGCGGTGATCACGCCGGAGGCAAGCTTCACGTCATAGCCGGCCCGCAGCATCGGATTGAGGGCGATCACCCCCATCAGCACCACGACGGCGCCGACCAGGCCGCTGGCGATGCCCCAGAAGGTGCAGACGATCAGCGTCGTCACCGCCAGCGCTGCCGGCAGCCGTCGGAACGAGAGCTGGATGGAGTAGAACATCTTGTCGACCAGCGCGCCGCGTTCCATCACATAGCCCATCAGCACGAAGAGCGGGATGGAGATCAGGACATCGTTGGTCATGGCGCCGTAGCTGCGCTGGACCATCAGGTCGAAGATGCGGTTGTCCATCCAGTGCTGCGCCGGATCATAATAGGCATAGAAGCCGAAGAAGATGCCGAGGCCCATCAGGGTGAAGGCCGTCGGAAAGCCCATCATGATCACCACCACGATGAGCCCGAGCATGAGAAGGCCGAGTGCAGGATCGCTCATCAGGACTGGTCTCCGCCCATGCCGCGCTGGCGGGCCGCTTCATCGATGCGCTGCACGCCGGCGATTGCCGCTTCGCGCACGCTGGCATCGACATATTGGCTGTGCTCGAGCTGCTCGCCCACCACATCGATTTCATTGACGTCCTTGAGCCTTTCGGGCCAGCGCCCGGTCTTGAGGCAGAGGAGGCAGCGCGTGATCTCCGCCAGGCCCTGCAGCATGACCAGGGCGCCGGCGACCGGGATCACCGTCTTGAAATGATAGAGGGGCGGCCCGTCGGCCGTGATGCTGGAATGCTCGTTGATGCGCCAGGACGAGGCGGCGTAGTCGGTCCCCGCATAGACCAGGGCGGCGATACCGGGCAGGAAGAAGACGATGTAAAGCACGAGGTCGAAGCTGGCCTGGGTGCGCGGGCGCATCGAAGAATAGAGGAAATCGCCGCGGACATGCGCATTCTGGGCGAGCGCGTAGGCGCCGGCCAGCATGAACAGCGAGCCGTAGAGCATGTTGCTGGCATCGAAGATCCAGGCTGTCGGCTGGTTCAGGATGTAGCGCTTGAAGACTTCGGCGCACACCAGCAGCATGAGGGCGATGACCAGCCAGGCCGCTGCCTTGCCGACCCAGGTACTGATGGCGTCGATCCCGTAAAGTAAACGCTGAATGGTCATGCGGCTGCCCGGCGGGAAGAGGAAACGGAGTAGGAAGACCAGGGAGGCAGGGCGGCTCCTTCGGCGAAGAAGGGCCGCGCCAATATCTGCCGTCCCGCGGGGGCGGCTCGGCGTCAGCGGAACAAGAATGGCCCGAGCTTTGCCATTGCCGGGCTCAACCCGGCAATCCAGCCCATATCGCCCGCTTGAAAGCAGGTGGGCCCTGGATGCCCGGATCAGGTCCGGGCATGACAAAATCGGCGCTTCAAATTCCGGAGCGTAACGCCAGCCGACCCGTCAAAGCCTCAGATCTTCTTGGCCGCGCCATTGGCGCCGAAGTAATGATCGAAGGCCATGCGCCTGTTAACCACCGTATCCTGTTCCCAGCGCGCGGCGCGTTTGGCGAAGGCTATCTGCGAGTCCAGGATCTCCTTGAACAGGGGATTGTCCGCTGCCTTCTTCTTCACCACCTCGTCATAGACTTCGAGCTGCTTCTTCAGGAGAGCCTCGGGAGTCTTGTAGAACTTGACGCCATTCTTCGACTGCAACTCGGCATAGTCCTGGGAATAGCGGTCGATGGCTTTCCACTGCATGTCCTGGGAGGCTGCCTCGGTGGCATTGGCGATGATGGCCTTCAGCTTGTCGGGCAGGGCGTCATATTTGGTCTTGTTGAACAGGATTTCGAACTGCTCGGCATTCTGATGGTAACTCTGCAGCATGCACACCTTCGATACGTCGGCGAAGCCGAGTGCACGATCGGAGGAGGCATTGTTGAATTCGGCGGCGTCGAGCAGGCCGCGGTCCATCGCCGAGACGATCTCGCCGCCGGGCAGGGCGTTCACGGCCGCCCCCATGCCGGAGAACACGTCGATCGAGATGCCGACGGTGCGGAATTTCAAGCCGCTGAGATCCTCTGGCTTGCCGATGGGCTTCTTGAACCAGCCGAGCGGCTGGGTCGGCATGGCGCCATAGGGCAGGGAGATGACATTGGCGCCGATCGAGGCATAGAGCTTCTCGAGCAGCTCCTTGCCGCCACCATATTTATGCCATGCCATCAGCATGTTGGCGTCCATGCCGAAAGCGGGACCTGAACCCCATAGAGCCAGGGCGGTCTGCTTGCCGTAGTGATAGACCATCACGCCATGCCCGCCGTCGAGCGTTCCCTTCGACACGGCGTCAAGCAGGCCGAAGGCCGGAACCACGGCGCCGGCCGGCAACACCTCGATCTTGAGCTCGCCGCCGGTCATGTCATTGACCTTCTTGGCGTAGTCCTGGGCGAATTCGTGAAAGATGTCTTTGGCCGGCCAGGTGCTCTGCCAGCGCATGCTGGTGGGAGTCTGGGCCCGCGCGATCGACGGGGCCGCAATGGCGACGGCAGCGACGGCGGCGGCCTCGCCGAGGAATTTGCGGCGGGACGCTTGTCCTTCGCCGGTCGTCCGAATCTTGGTCATACAATCCTCCCTGGATGCAGGCCCTCGAAAGATCCGGCTAGTCGGATGCGTTCATTGTTTTCGTTTTGAACGGCTCTCCATTCCGGATACACGCCGACGGATGGGCAGTCGGTGCCAAAGGCTTGATCAGACTATTGCACGTCGATTTGCCGTCGCCAACTGGAGCGCACGCCTCGATGGGAGGATGATGTCATGTCGAAGAACGCAATCTTGCTCCCGCGAAGCGCCAATTCCGGGAGGCTGGACATCGCCGCTACCTGGAAAGACGCTTTGGCGTATCTGATTACAAATTGTTAATCTTCGCATAGGGTCCCGGACACTGCGGAAGCAGGCGGTGGGGCGGGCAGTTGGCGCAGGGCTTGCAGGATTTCCTTGAGCCCGCGATGCAGGGGCTTGTCGCGCCGGACGATGATGGCGAGCTTGCGCGACAGGGGCGGCGAGAGCGGCTGTACGGCGAGGGCTCCGGAAGCGGCGTCGCCGCGAACGGCGATGCCGGGCAGGATCGAACAGCCGAGCCCCGCCCTTACCAGTTCCTTGATCGCCTCCACGCTGCCGAGCGACATTACCGGACGCGGCGACAGGCCTGCTTGCGCAAACCAGTCGTCGGTGAGCCGCCGGGTTCGAACAGCAGCAGCGGCAAGTCGGCGAGAGCGGCGGGAGAAGCAGGGGCCGGCAGTCGGGTGTGCGGCGGCGCGATGACCATGAAGGGGTCCTCGAAGACCGGCTCGATCTCGAGCGAGCGGCTCGAAACAGGCATGGTGACCAAGGCGAGGTCGAGCCGGTTGTCCTCGACCGCGCGAGCGATCTCGCCGGTATTGCCGGTGGTTATGACGATCTCGAGCCGGGGATGGCGTTGCCGCAAGCTCTGGAGCAGGGCTGGCAGCAGGAAAATGCAGGCCGTCGCGCCGGTACCGATGCGCACCGTGCCCATCACACCTTCGCTCTGGCGGGCGACTGCTTCGAGTGCCTCCTGGACGGCCGCGTCGATGCGGGCGGCGTGACGCAGCAATTCCATTCCGGCTGCCGTCGGCCTTGCCTTGCGGCCGACGCGTTCGACCAGGGCCGTGCCGAGGCGCCTCTCCAGTTGGCGGACCTGCAGGCTGACCGCTGGTTGCGTCAGGTTCAGTCGATCGGCTGCCGCCGAGAAGCTGCCGAGTTCGACGACATCAGCGAATGCCTTGAGATGATCGAGGTTGAGGCGGTTCATATCGCGGTCGTTCTCATGCCAAAGATTTCCTTATGCTTAGCATGATTTTCCAAAGCTTCCTTTATTCAAGGGAAGGGCGATAATCCGGCTGGTTTTTACAAGGCGGAGAGAATGCGGGATGACAAGCCGCCTGCCGCTTCTGGCAGCATTCATGGCAACCGGCAGGGAAACCGGGCGCTACCTTGCTTGTCTCCCCGGTCGCGCCTTCACCAGTGGGCCGCCTGGCGCGAACTCGACGACAGGTTGCTGGCGGATGTCGGCCTCACCAAACTGGAAGCGCTGGCCGAACGGCCGATGGCGGGGAGAGGCGATCCTGTTATGAAGGACGGCAAGCAGGCGACGGCAATGACAGCGAATCGAATGGATCCAGCCGCCAATGCGGCAGCCATACGCGTGCGGGACGCCCGCGAGAAGGACATCGCGGCGGTGCAGCCTATCTACGCCCACCACGTGCTCGAAGGCCTGGCGAGCTTCGAGGAGGTGCCGCCGAGCCTGGAAGAGCTGGTTTCGCGCCGCCTCGGCGTCCTGGCCCAAGGGCTGCCTTATCTCGTGGCCGAGACGGAGGGGCGCGTGGTGGGCTATAGCTACGCCACGGCCTACCGGCCGCGCCCCGCCTATCGCTATACCGTCGAAGATTCCGTCTATGTCGCGCCGGATATGAGCGGGCGAGGCATTGGTCGCCTCCTGCTGGAGGAATTGATCGCCCGCTGCGAGGCCGGCCCCTGGCGCCAGATGCTGGCGGTGATCGGCAATAGTGGCAATGCCGGCTCGATCGCCTTGCATCGGCGGTTGGGCTTTTCCGAAGTGGGCGTGCTGACATCAGTCGGCTTCAAGCTCGGGCGCTGGGTCGATACCGTGCTGATGCAGCGTCCTCTCGGGATCGGGAACGACGGGCCGCCTCTCGATAGCGAGGCCGGGCGGTGATCGAGCGGCGTACCGTCCTTTGCCTCGGCCTTTTCCAGTTCGTGGCCTGGGGAGCGACCTATTACTTGGTCGGCGGCTTCGGCGAGAGGATGGCAGTCGAGCTCGGCTGGTCGCGCGACATCGTCTATGGTGGCTTTGCCGTGGCTATGCTGGTGATGGGCCTGGTCTCGCCGCTGTGCGGGCGGCTGATCGATCGCCATGGCGGTCGCGGCATGATGGCGTCCGGATCGGTGCTCGCCGCCTCGGGATGTGTGGGGCTGGCCGTCAGCCATTCCCTGCCTGTCTATTTCGCCGCCTGGCTGGTCCTGGGCGTCGCCATGCGGCTGACGCTCTATGACGCCGCTTTCGCCGCATTGGCCCGGGCAGGCGGGGCCGAGGCGCGGCGCGCGATGGCTCAGATCACATTGCCGGGCGGTCTTTCCTCCACGGCGTTCTGGCCGCTGGGAACGACGCTGGCCGACAGCCTCGGCTGGCGGGGGGCCGTGCTGGTCTATGCTGGCCTGTTGCTGGCAACGGTACCGCTCGCTTTGGCATTGCCGGCCGTTCGGCGCCGTGAGGAACCGGCGCCCGGTGCCGAGAGATCCGGGCCGAGGCCGGGCAGCACCGGTTCCGGCCTCCTTCTTGCCGGCGTGCTCTACGCCCTGATCACCACGATCCTGAATTTCCTGAACGCCGGCATGTCTTCCCACATGATTGCCATCCTGGCCGGGCTCGGCCTTGCCCAGGCTACGGCAGTCTGGGTCGCCACGCTGCGGGGCATCGGCCAGTCGGGCGCGCGACTCGCCGAGATCCTGTTCGGCACCCGCCTGCATCCGCTCGCGCTCAATCTGCTGGCCTGCTCCCTGCTGCCGCTTTCCTTTGCCGCAGGATTTGCCGGTGGCTACTCGCTCACGGCGGCCATGCTGTTCGCCCTCGGCTATGGTGCCGGCAACGGCCTGGCGACGATCACGCGCGGCACGGTTCCGCTCGTCCTGTTCGACCATCGCGCCTATGGTGCCATCACTGGCCGCCTTCTCGCCCCGAGCTTCATGGTTTCGGCCGGGGCGCCTGTCATCTATGCACGCGTGATCGGCTGGTGGGGTCAGGAGGGGGCGCTTGCCCTCTCGCTGGCGCTGGCCGGCGTCACTCTGGCCGCCGCCCTCCTGCTCAAGCTGCGTTTTGCGCCGGCGAGCGCCGGTTCCTGTGGAATTTCCCAGGGGAAAGGCCGAGCACGGTGAAATCCGGGCGATATCGCTGTATGGAACAAGGCGCGGCAGGTTCCAACAAGAGCCGCGGGAAGCGCCCTTCATGAAGCATATCCTGGCCGAACTCGATACACGCCGCACCCAGGCCCTGCTGGGCGGTGGCGAAAAGCGCATTGCAGCACAGCATGCCAAGGGCAAACTCACCGCACGCGAGCGCCTGGAATTGCTGCTCGATGCCGGCTCCTTCGAGGAATTCGATGCCTTCGTCGAGCATCGTGCCGTCGATTTCGGCATGGATCGCACCCATATCGCCGGTGACGGCGTCGTCACCGGCTGGGGCACGGTGAATGGCCGCAAGGTCTTCGTCTTCGCCAAGGACTTCACGGTGTTCGGCGGCTCGCTGTCGGAGACCCATGCCACCAAGATCAACAAGATCCAGGACATGGCGCTAAAGAACCGGGCGCCGATCATCGGCCTGTTCGATGCCGGCGGCGCCCGCATCCAGGAAGGCGTGGCGGCGCTCGGCGGCTATGGCGAGGTTTTCAGGCGCAACGTGCTGGCGTCTGGGGTGATCCCGCAGATATCGCTGATCATGGGACCCTGCGCCGGCGGCGATGTCTACTCGCCGGCCATGACCGACTTCATCTTCATGGTGAAGGACACCAGCTACATGTTCGTCACAGGCCCCGATGTCACCAAGACGGTCACCAACGAGACGGTGACGGCCGAGGAACTGGGTGGAGCCTCCGTCCACGCCGTGCGCTCCTCCGTGGCCGACGGCGCCTATGAGAACGATGTAGAAGCCCTGCTGCAGATGCGTCGGCTGATCGATTTCCTGCCGGCCAACAATTGCGAGGGGCCGCCGGAGATTCCGTCTTTCGACGATATCGAGCGGCTGGAGCCCTCACTCGATACGCTGGTGCCGGACAACCCCAACAAGCCCTACGATATGAAGGAACTCGTCACCAAGCTGGCGGACGAGGGAGACTTCTTCGAGATCCAGGCGACGTTCGCACGCAACATCATCACGGGCTTCGCGCGTCTTGCAGGACGGACCGTCGGCATCGTCGCCAACCAGCCGATGGTGCTGGCCGGCGTGCTCGATTCCGATGCCAGCCGCAAGGGCGCGCGCTTCGTGCGCTTCTGTAATGCCTTCGAGATCCCGATCGTCACCCTGGTCGACGTTCCCGGCTTCCTGCCCGGCACGGCGCAGGAATATGGCGGGCTGATCAAGCACGGTGCCAAGCTGCTGTTCGCCTATTCGCAGGCTACCGTGCCGCTGGTGACCGTGATCACCCGCAAGGCCTATGGCGGCGCCTATGACGTGATGGCCTCCAAGCATGTCGGGGCAGATGTCAATTATGCCTGGCCGACGGCACAGATCGCGGTGATGGGGGCCAAGGGCGCCGTCGAGATCATCTTCCGCCAGGACATGGATGACCCGGAGAAGATCGCCAAGCACGTCAAGGGCTATGAGGACCGCTTCCTCTCGCCCTTCGTCGCCGCCGAGCGCGGCTATATCGACGAAGTCATCCAGCCTTCGCAGACGCGCAAGCGGGTGGCACGGGCCCTGGCCATGCTGCGCAACAAGCATGTCGAGGCTCCGCGCAAGAAGCATGACAACATCCCGCTATAGTGAGATGGCCAGGCCGGTTATTTTGCCTGCCGTAGGGGAAAATAACAAAACATGGTGAATCCCGTCGATAGCGCTTCCTGCCGGCCAGCCGCACCTCGCAGGGCAGGCTTGCGGCAGCGGCATGGCTGAACCCTGAAAAGGGTTTGATATCAGAGAGATATCGGGTGTAACGGATCGTCCTCTTGATATTCGGCTCTTTCGTCGAGCCCGTGACGGCCGCCAAGCCCAACGTTGCGAATGATCGGATTTCGGCCCGACATTGCCACAGGATTGTGGCGAAGCGCACATTCTTTGGCCATGTGCGGCCCTTAGGGTGAGACTCATTAACGCCACTTTGAGTGGTCCAGGCTCAAATTGGCATCATGAGGCGCCGCGAGTTTGGCGCAAACCAAGGCAAGGCACGACACTATGGTGACGTCACCTATCGCAACTCTGATTCAACCCGCCCTGGAGCGCGGTTCGATCGAGGATTCCGAAGTCCAGCAAATGCGCCAGCGTTGGCAGGACGGCGTGCAGCTCCAGGCCGCCGATGCCGACGCACTCTTTGCGCTTCAGGGCGTACTGGCTGGGCGCAACAAGGGTTTCAATGCCCTGTTCGAGGAAATGCTGACGGCTTTCGTCCTGGATCGTAACGAGCCCAAGGGCAGCATCTCCAAGGAGCAGGGAGCCTGGGTGCTTTCGATGCTCGATGGCGGCGAGGGACTGGTGGCCAATGCCGCCGAACTCGGCCTGCTGATCCGCCTGGTCGAACAGGCCGACAGCGTGCCGGACGAGCTCGCCAGCTTCGCATTGCACCAGATCCAGCATGCCGCGATGACGGGCGAGGGACCGGCCGCAAAGGGCCGCATTCATTTCTCCCGCGTGATCGATACGCAGGATATCGTCAACATGGCCCGCCTCTTCCAGGTCGAGAAGGGAGCCAGGCGCCGCATCATCTCGCGCCAGGAAGCCGAGATGCTGTTCGACATGGCCGAAGGCTGCAACAGCGAGGACCCGGCCTGGGACGGGCTGTTCGCCGAAACCATCCAGGCTCATCTGCTGGCGACCAACCAGCCGAGCAATACGGGTGGCCGCTCCCTCACCACGCCCGTGGTCCTGGCCGATCGCGACAGCGCCTGGCTGAACCGGCGCATCCAGCATGATGGCAGGGTGAGCCGCGCCGAGCGGGCCTTGCTGGCTCTGGTCGATCCCCGCCAGATGGCGGCGACCAACAACTGGGATCAGTCGATCAGCCAGATGATCTAATCCATTCGAGCCTATTGAAGCGATACCATCGAATGCCGGCCCTCGGGCCGGCATTTTGCTTTTTGGGCAGGGTGTTGGCCGCCGAAGATGAATCTCGATATCAGCCTGTTCGTCTCAAATCCTGTCGCCTGCGGGTGGGCATTCTCTGCCCATGTCGCCGCCGTCGGATCCGAAGCCATGCTGAAGCCCTGGCGGCGATCCGCGTTCCCTGGCAAAGGCGCATGCGAGAGCTTGGGCGGAACAGGCCGGAACCACTCCTCCGTAGCGATCAGCGGTGCACGCCGCCTGAATCTCCCGGCCGGCTTATTGCGTGCGGCCGGAATCTATGAGACGCCCTAATCGAGGGCAGCGCGCCCATTCGAGCCATCCTGGGTGATTGCAGGCATGTTTTCCAAAGTTCTGATCGCCAATCGCGGAGAAATCGCCTGCCGCATCATCAAGACGGCGCGCAGGATGGGGATTGCCACAGTCGCCGTCTATTCCGACGCCGATCGCGACGCTCTGCATGTCGAGATGGCGGACGAGGCCGTTCATATCGGCCCGCCGCCCGCGGCCCAATCCTATCTCCAGATCGAGAAGATCATCGAGGCTTGCCGCAAGACCGGCGCCGACGCGGTGCATCCGGGCTATGGTTTCCTGTCGGAGCGCGAGGCCTTCGCGAGGGCGCTCGAGGAGGCCGGCATCATCTTTGTTGGGCCCAATCCGCGCGCCATCGCCGCGATGGGCGACAAGATCGAATCCAAGAAGGCGGCCGCCGCAGCGGGTGTTTCCACCGTGCCGGGCCATCTCGGCATCATCGAGGACAGCGCGGCCGCTATACGTATCGCCGAGGAGATCGGCTATCCGGTGATGATCAAGGCCTCCGCCGGCGGCGGCGGCAAGGGCATGCGCATTGCCTATTCTTCGGCCGAGGTCGAGGAAGGCTTCCGCCTGGCGCGTTCGGAGGCGAAGGCGAGCTTCGGCGACGATCGTGTCTTCATCGAGAAGTTCATCGTCGAGCCGCGCCATATCGAGATCCAGGTGCTCGGCGACAAGCATGGCAACGTCATTCATCTGGGCGAGCGCGAATGCTCGATCCAGCGCCGCAACCAGAAGGTGATCGAGGAAGCGCCATCGCCTCTACTGGACGCGGAGACGCGGGCCCTGATGGGCGCGCAAGCCGTCGCTCTCGCCAAGGCGGTCAATTATGATTCTGCCGGAACGGTGGAATTCGTCGCCGGGCAGGACAAGAGCTTCTACTTCCTGGAGATGAACACGCGCCTGCAGGTCGAGCATCCCGTGACCGAACTGGTGACGGGCATCGATCTCGTCGAACAGATGTTCCGCGTCGCCGCCGGCGAGAAGCTGGCGCTGAAGCAGTCCGACATCAGGCTTTCGGGCTGGGCGGTGGAATCGCGCGTCTATGCAGAGGACCCCTTACGCAATTTCCTGCCCTCGATCGGCCGCTTGACCCAGTATCGTCCACCGGCCGAGCGGCGCGAGAAGGGGATCACGGTCCGCAACGACACAGGCGTGTTCGAGGGGGGCGAGATCTCGCTTCACTACGACCCGATGATTGCCAAGCTTTGCACCCATGCCCCGACACGGGCCGGCGCGATCGCCGCCATGTCGGATGCGCTCGACGGCTTTGCCATCGAAGGCATTCGCCATAATATTCCGTTCCTCTCAGCCCTCATGCAGCATGAGCGCTGGAAGGAGGGCCGGCTGTCGACCGCCTTCATCGCCGAGGAATTCCCCGGCGGTTTTTCAATCAGCCCGCCCCAGGGGGTGGTTGCGGACCGGCTCGCGGCGGTCGCGACGGCGATCGACCATATCCAGAACCAGCGCAAGCGCGGCATCAGCGGCCAGATGGTCGGCAGACCCGTGGAGTTCGAGCGTCGCCGCGTCGCAATGCTGGGCGACACGTCCTTCACCGTTGAAGTGGACGAGGCGCGTGGGGAGATGCAGGTGACCTTCCTTACGCCGGAAGGCGCGCCGGAGCGCCTGGTGACGCTGACCTCCGATTGGAAGCCCGGCCAGCCGGTGTGGTCGGGCCGCATCCATGGCGAGCCGGTGTCCATGCTGGTCCGCGCCATACCCAATGGTGTCGTGCTCGCCCATCGCGGCACTGCCGCCGACATCCGCATCTACACTCAGCGCGAAGCCGAGCTTGCCCGCCTGATGCCGGTCAAGAGCAGCTCGGCGCTCACCACCGCCCTGCTGTGTCCGATGCCTGGACTGGTCCGGGCCATCGAGGTCGCCGAGGGCCAGGAGGTCAAGGCCGGGGAGGCGCTTTGCGTGGTGGAGGCGATGAAGATGGAGAACGTCCTGCGCGCCGAGCGCGACGCCACCGTCAAGAAGATCCGCGTCAAGCCGGGCGACACCCTGGCGGTTGATGCGGTGATCATGGATTTTGCCTAGAATTTTCAAGAACAGGTGACGGATTTTTCGACTGGGAAAATGCGTCAGAGCAAGAGTTGAAAAGAAAGCTCGTTTCGAAGAAATCGTGCTTTTCTGACATTCCGGCATTCGCGGTCGAGGGGGAGTGGGTTTGAGCGTCTGGGACCAGTTCTTCAGCTGGGGCGCGCTCCCCGGCCACATCGCCTATGCCATCATCGCTGTCTCCTACCTCCTGACCAACATCTTCTGGCTGCGGCTGGCGGCGGTGGTGGGCATTGCCCTGGAGGTCCTCTATTTCCTGTTTAGCGGCTCCGCGGTTTGGCCATCGATCGCCTGGGACAGTGCCTTCATCCTGATCAATCTGGTGCAACTCGGCATTCTCCTGCGCGACCGGTTCAGCCTGAAGCTCTCGGCCGACGAAAAGGCTTTCATCAAGCCGATCGTCGGAGACCTCGATAAGGCTCAGATCGCCCAGCTCCTGCGAACGGCCGAATGGCGCACGTTGGAGCCTGGCTCGGTGGTGACCACCGAGGCCGATCCGGTGCATGAACTCACTTTCATCTGCGAAGGCCAGACGGAAGTGCGCGTGCGCGACCAGCTCGTCGCCCATGTCGGCGCCGGGGCTTTCGTCGGAGACGTGTCCTTCGCTACGGGCGTGCCGGCGACCGCCACCGTGATCACGGAAAATGCCGTGCGCGTCCTGGCCTTCGATCAGGCCAAGCTCAAGGCGCTCTGCAAGCGGGACGAGCAGATCGCGCATGCTCTCTATCGCCGAATCGGCGGCGGCCTGGCCGACAAGATGCGGGTGGCGACGGGCCGCCTGTAAGGAGGCGAGGGACCATGAACCGGAATCTGAACCTCGAAACGCTGCGTTAACCCGCGGATGTTAAAAGCATATCCAGCTTGGGTTCAGTGCGTTGTCAGGACAATGCTGTCAGTCGTCATCCTGCGTTTGCTGCTTTCACCGTCCGGTGCGATCGATCGCGTTGCCTTCACCGCCGGCGTCGTGCTGCTGGCCGCGCTCGCGGTCGGCGGTCATCATGCCATGCAGGGCTGGAGCGGCCCCTATGGCCTGGGTTCCTTCGCCTTCGTCGCGGCCATCGCCTGGTCGGCCATCTGCCTCTCGCGCAAGCGCCTGCATGATTTCGGCTGGTCCGGCCTGGTGATCCCGGCCTTTCTGAGCCTCTATCTGCTCGCCGTCGCGATTGCGATCTTCTTTCTCGACCGGGGGGCTCTTGCTTCCTGGCAGCAGGCCCTGGCGACATTCGGTCTGTTCAGCGGCCCGATGGTCGGCTGGCTGATCGCATTGGCGATCATTCCCGGCAACGGGCTCGCTTCCAGCGCGAAAACCAGCTGGTAGGCGTAAAATCCTCTCAGGCCAGGGCCTTGCCGGCGTTTTCGGATTCGATTTCTTGCCTCGGCGGGCACGTCGGCCCGAAGATAGGTTCGAAGCTCTGGCGCAAGGCGAGATCGACATCATCCAGCGTCACCGGCAAGCCGAGATCGACCAGGCTGGTCACGCCATGGTCGCGGACCCCGCACGGCACGATGCCGGAGAAATGGTCGAGCTCGGGTTCCACATTGATGGCGATGCCGTGGAAGGAGACCCATCGCTTGAGACGGATGCCGATGGCGGCGATCTTGTCTTCGGCAGTTTCGCCGCGCTCGGGGCGCCTCACCCAGACACCGACCCGATCCTCGCGGCGCTCGCCCCGGACGTGAAAGGCCCAGAGCGTATCGATCAGCCAAGCCTCCAGCGCCGTCACCAGCCGCCTTACGTCCTGGCGGCGGCGCTTGAGATCGAGCATGACATAGGCCACCCGCTGGCCGGGGCCGTGATAGGTGTATTGCCCGCCGCGCCCGGTCTGGTGCACCGGGAAGCGATCCGAGGCGACCAGATCCTCCTGTCGAGCCGAGGTGCCAGCGGTATAGAGGGGCGGATGTTCGAGCAGCCAGACGCACTCGCCGGCCGTTCCGTCGGCGATCGCCGTTGCCCTGGCCTCCATGGCCGCAATGGTTTCCTCATAGGGACTGAGGCCCGCAATCACCTGCCATTCCACCGGCGGAGAATCGCCGTCAGGCAGGAAACTGTGGTCCATGGTGTTGCGGCTGGTCACTGGATCGGTTCCAATCGGGGGAAGAGCCCTTCATATCGGCGGATATCGGCGCTTCGACAAGGCCTTGCATGCTAAGTGCAGGAAAAGCGTGAATTGCCCTTGCTGCCCTGTGATCGATCTGTTAGACGATGCCCCGCTTCACACGGCAGCGCGTTCTGCGAGCCGGCCTTGTGCAGCAACCGCGGTCATGGCGGAATTGGTAGACGCGCTACCTTGAGGTGGTAGTTGGGAGACCAGTGGAGGTTCGAGTCCTCTTGACCGCACCATATTAGAGCAAAGCTCCAAAAGGGCGATCCAGCGATGGATCGCCCTTTTGTTTGCCCTGGACCTAGTGCGGCGGCGCGCGCCTTGGCTGGCCGGCAGGCTTGCCCTGATTGGCAAGTATGCGTTCGGTCTGGGAGAACCAGCCGGCAGGCGCAGGCTTGGTTTCGAGCTCGCCGGGACCCGGCACGATATGCACGATTCGAAAGCCACGCCTTTTTAGTTCCTGGAGAAACTGGGGCAGCATCGCCACGGTGCGCGGTTGGATGTCGTGCAGGAGCACGATGCCGCCCTTGTTCTTCTCGAGCCGCCCGAGCACCAGCTCGAGTTCTTCCTGCGGTGTTTCCGGCTCCCAATCGCTTGCCCACAAATCGGCGCCGAACGCCACGACGTCGAGCGAGGCGAGCCATTGGTTGAGGGCAGGGGAGTCGGCAAAGCCGGGAAAGCGGAAGAAGGGCTGGTGCGGGCGTTCCCGCGCGACGCCCCATACCGCCTTGTCGACGGCATGATAGCCGTTCTCGATATCGGCGCGGGCCCGCTCGAAGGGCAGGCGCCGCAGGACGGGATGGGTCATTGAATGATAGGCGACGGTATGTCCCTCTTTCGCGACCCGAGCGGCTAGAGCCGGGGTAGAAGCGGCGTTGCGGCCGATCATGAAGAAGGTGGCCTTGACGCATTGGTTCGAAAGAGCGTCGAGGATCTTCTCCGTACGCCCCGGCATCGGCCCATCGTCGAAGGTCAGCACCACCTCTCCCGGGGCCAGTCGCAAGGTCTGGGGATAGGTCTTGAGGCCCACCGCGCCGCCGCCGACGGTGCCGACGGGCAGCGTGCGCGACACGCCCAGCGCCTCCGGTGGGCAGCCTGCGAGGCTGGAAGCAGGCAGGGCGCAAGCAAGGGCGGCCAAGCAGAACGTCCCGGCAAGACGCAGGGATGGGCCTAGCCGGGAAGTTCCGCAAATATTCGATGCCTTGCAGGCCCCCCGCGATCGCGCCCGTGGCTCAATCACGAGAAGTTTGCTTAGGGCCGAGACTTTCATGATAGGATTTGACCGGTAATAGGGGATGATTCGCCTGATAAGCGTGTTTGCGAGCCGAGTCTTCAAAGATTTTTGTCGACAGTGAGAAGCGGTTAAGCTTCTCTCTCTACCCTGTGTTTCCAGTCGTTGAAGTGCCGGGCGTAACGGCCATTCATAATGGGTATCACAATGCGATCGCTGTCGCGCTTCATGCAACGCGGATTGATTGCAGCGGGCGTGCTGTTGCTCAGCGCCTGCTCGACCGTCCAGCAGGCCTATCCCGAGGCGAGCAGATTTCCTGTTCACGGCATCGACGTCTCGAAATATCAGGGCGTCATCGATTGGAACGCCGCAGCCCGGGGAGGCGTGCGCTTCGCCTATCTGAAGGCGACCGAAGGCGGTGATCGCCTCGACGACAAATTCAAGGCCAATTGGGAAGGAGCCCGCGCCGCGGGCATACCCACCGGCGCCTATCATTTCTATTATTTCTGCCGGCCGGTGGAGGACCAGGTCGCCTGGTTCAAGACTCATGTGCCACCGGCGAGTGACGCTTTGCCGCCGGTTCTCGACATGGAGTGGAACCATCTCTCGCCGACCTGCAAGCTGCGCCCGCCGGCCCAGAAGATCCATGCCGACATGGCGGTCTTCCTGCGGGAGATGGAGCGCTTCTATGGCAAGAAGCCGATCATCTACACCACGGTGGATTTCCACCGCGAGATCCTGACCGGCGAACTGGAGAACTATCCCTTCTGGGTGCGTTCGGTAAAGGGCCATCCTTCCGGGCGCTACGGCAAGCGGTCCTGGGCTTTCTGGCAATACACGGCCACCGGTTCGGTGCCGGGAGTCCAGGGCCAGGTCGACCGTAACGCCTTTGCCGGTTCCGAGCAGCAATGGCAAGACTTCCTGGCCCAGAACATCGCCACCGGCAGTATCGCCGCCAATTGAGGTTCAATGCCGTTGGGAGCGCCGATAATGCTTCGCCTTAGTCGATCCGTACCGGTCCGAGCCGGTAGACGCCCTTGAAATCGTCGGGATCGGCTGGCGCGCCCTTGCGATAGATCACCAGCCGGCCTTCCTTGGCCAGGCGCACCACGATACGGCGCAGTGGCTGCATCAGGGGCCCCCATTGATCGGCGGCCTTGCCGCCGACCTCCTGCGCGATGTCCGCCGGAGCCAGGGTCTTGCCCACCGGCAGGGTTGCGATCAGGCGGAGGGCCGTCTGTTCGAGTGCGTCCTTGTCTACCATTGAACTCACGATCTGGATGGGAGAGCTGTGTTGGGCGCTTCTTGGCAAACGCACTATTCGTTTCTCGATCGATTCTCCGCGTTGGTGGCCGATGTCTGAAGAGAGTACCGGCCACCGCGAAGCAATCGTCTAGCAGAGGAATTTGCCGGGTGCGCAACCGCCACTTGGTGCGGGTTTGCTGGGGGATGGTGCAGCGGGAGCCGGTGAAGGGCTTTCGATGCGGGGGGCGCTTGGAGCAGCCGGTGATGGCGGTTCGACCCGAGGTGCCGGTGCCGACCATCCCGGGCGGGACAGGCCAGGAGAAGCACCGACATCAGAAGTCGTCGGGCGTGGAAACACCCTTCCTCCAGATCCCGGTGTCGCGCCAGGCTCCAAGCCCGATCCCGGTGTTCCACTAGGCGGCGTGCCGGGAGTGCCGGGGAAAAAGCGACCGGGGCCGGGGTCTGGTCTGCCGGGGCGCGGCCGGCCATGGCGGCGATAGCGTCGATCATCACCATAATAGCCGCCGCCATAATAGCCGGGGTCACTGTAATAAGGCCGATCGGAACCACCATCACCAGGTACAGCGCAGCTTGCCAGGGGGAGGGTGAGCAGACCGGCAAGCAAGAGCATTTTCTTCATGGGCACGACTCTCAGATGCATTGCAGTTCGTGGGTGGGACAATGAAGGCGCTCCCGCCAGCTTGCAACTGGATGTTTGGCACCAGGGTCGTTAAACCGCGTTGTCATAGGGCATGTTGACGAAAGCAAATCTCCGTTTGCACCTCCAAGCTGGAGGCGGCATGGTGCGGCCCGTGCTGGAGTACGCCCCCTTGAAACTGATCATCGGCAACAAGAACTATTCTTCCTGGTCCATGCGCCCTTGGCTGGCGGCGAAGTCGGCCGGCATCCGTTTCGAGGAGCAGATCATCTGGCTGCGTCATCCCGAGACCTCCGCGATGATCAAGGCGACTTCGGCAGCCGGCAAGGTGCCCATTCTCATCCATGGCGACATCATGGTGCACGAATCCATCGCCATCCTCGAATATCTGGCCGAGATCGCTCCGAATCTCTGGCCTGAGGATCGCGAGAGCCGGGCTCATGCCCGCGCCATCAGCGCGGAGATCCATGCCGGTTTCCTGCCGCTGCGCCGCAACTGCCCGATGAACATCAAGCGCCAGCCCAAAGCGATTGCGCTCGACGACGAAACGCGGGCCAGCGTGGAAAGAGTGGTGGATCTCATCATCGATTGCCGCACGCGTTTCGGCAGCGGCGGCGATTTCCTGTTCGGTGCGGATTTCAACAATGCCGATGCAATGTGGGCACCGGTAGTGAATCGGCTTCACGCCTATGACATCAAGGTCCCGGCTGCGGTACGCCGCTATATGGAGGCAGTGATGACGACGCCGATGTGGCGTGAGTGGGAGGCGGCCGCCCTCGAGGAAACCGAAACGATCGTCGACATCGATTCAGTGTGATGAGCCTCAACCTGATCAAGCTGTGTGTCGGCGCCGAATCGATCGCCGACCTGGAAGAATGGATCGCCCTGCGCTTGCGCCTGGCAGGCGAACAGATCCATACCACCCGCATGATGCCGAAGAATCGCGAGGCGATCCTTGGCGGCGGCTCCCTCTATTGGGTGATCAAGGGCATCGTGTCCTGCCGGCAGCGCATTACGGATTTGCGGGCGCGCCGTGACGAGGACGGCATCTCGCGCTGCGATATCGTGCTCGATCCGGTGGTCGTCGCGGTCGATCCCCGTCCGCGCGGCCCGTTCCAGGGCTGGCGCTACCTCAGCGCGGCCGATGCCCCGCCCGATCTTGCCACCGCCGGTTCGGCCGATGCCGACCTGCCGATAGAGCTGCAGCGCGAGTTGCGCACCATCGGCCTCGTCTGAGCCTGGAAGCCGTTATGGCCCGCGAATAGCTTCGCGACAGCTGCAAGGCGTGTTCACGCTATAGTCACACTCCATGCGTCATTATGGCACGCAATCGCCGCTTACCTGAACGTTATTCGTTATCAAGCGTTAACCATGACGTGTGCAGGATGGCACTTCGAAGTTTCACCGCTCTGGCATCATGGCCGTAAGTTGAGTGGATGGAGGAAGCCATGTTGATCGCAAGTACAGAAGGGCAGGGCTGGTGCTACGAAGTCATCGCGCAGTCTGACGGCTTTCTCGTCCAGGCTCGCGATCTCGATACCGGCGAAGTTTCCCTGAACGAAATCACCCTGTTCCGCACCTCGCCGGTCGCTTTGGCGTATGCCGATATGGCAGCCGCAGCGGATCGCTTCGCGGCGTCCCGGCTCGAAGAAGTCGAGGACTGGCAGACCCTCGCCGACGATTACCATCACGAACTGGATCGTTTCACCGCCATTCGCGATCGCCTGTCCGATGATGGGGTTGGTGGCGCCTTGCTTCGCTGCAGCCGGGCGGGTTCGTTGCGCGATCAGGCCTATCGGCTGCATTGACCGGTCAGGCGCTGGCCTTGCCGCCCTCGACCAGGGTGAGATGGCCATAACGGCGGGTGCCGGTGGGCAGAGCCGCACGGCGCTGGATACGCGACGTCGCCGGGATTTCCTCCACCGAGACGATGTCGAAACGCGAAATGGGATGCAGGCCGATCCAATAGGGGGCCTCGCCTGGTGTGAGGCTGCCCAGGATACGCGAATTGGCCTTGCCGCGATGATGGAGCGGCAGAAGCAACAGTTCCAAATCGAGACAATGACCTTGCAGCGTGCTGCCGTTCAGCGCGACCACCCGCGCCGTCAGGTCCGACGATACCGCCGTCAGCAGGTCCGCTAGGCCGGTTCGATCGCTCCAGCGATCCAGCAGGGAAGCTCCGCGCAGTTCCTGGCCCAGCAGGGCGCACATGCGGGTTCCGGCCAGCCGGAAAGGAAAGCTGCGATTCCTATCGATCTCCACAATGAAGGTATCGCCGAGCACGCGTCGGATGGCGGCTGGATCGATGTCGATGCGTTCGGGGGCCGGCCTCTGGCCGCGCAACTGATCCCAATAGCCGTAGAGGTCGCGTGTCGCCGTATTCTTCATTGGTCTGCCACCCCCGGAGCAAAGCGCGTTCATGGCTGATCGCTTTTTGCTCTAACTCTCTGTTTCCGAGCCAAACCGAAGGATGGTCTCGGGCGTCCTGCGATTTTTCGAGTCATGCGCGCGACCCGAACGCGCTCCCGTCCGTCTCAGGCCGGCGAGAAGGCGACGATAGCACCGGCGAGGGAGCTGACGGCAGAGGGCAGGATGGTTACCGACTGGAAACGAATTATTAATGTTAACAAAAGGTTAACGGCGCCGAATCGATGTTAAGAATGGCGGGGTGGCTGGCCATGGTTTGCTTCCTGCTTCAGGAGATACTTCTTTGTCATTGAAATCGCGCGGCAATATCGAACCGCCAGCGGCCTTCAACGTCCCGGCGGTCGTCCTGCTGCTCACCGGCCTCATCGTCATTGTTCACATTGCGCGGGCGGTAATGCCCGTGAGCTGGAGCGCCTGGCTGGTCGGTGTTTTCGCTTTTACGCCGCTGCGCTACGATCCGTCATTCGCGGAGAGCATTGCCTGGCCTGGCGGGCATATTGCCGACATTGTCGGATTCCTGACCTGTTTCTTTCTCCAGTCCGATCCGGGCACTCTGATGATCAACGGAGCGGCATTGTTGATCCTGGGGGCCGCCGTGGCCTGGCGCTTCGGCACCTGGCGTTTTCTGGTCTTCACCGCTCTATGCATCGTTGCAGGCTCGTTTACCTGCCTGTTGTTCTACTGGGGCAGCGCAGCCGCCATGGTCGGGGCGGGCGGTGGTTTGTCCGGCCTGTTCGCAGCTTCGATCCATTTTCTCTTTAAGGGCGGGTCGGCGATGGCGGCGTTTCGGGTCGCCGGCGGCGCGGCCTTTCGCAAGCCGGCCTGGACCTTGCGCGACGCCCTGGCGGACCAGAATGTGCGCATCTGGCTCGCTGTCTTCGCCTTCATCACGGCGTGGAACGCCGTGAGCCCGCTGATCCTTACCACGTCACAGGTGGTGCCCGGCTGGCCGGCCAATATAGGCGGCTTTCTGGCAGGCCTGGTTCTCTTTCGCTTTTTCGACCGGCAGCCGCGGCTGCGCCGGGTCGTCTGAACTTAGAGAAAAATGACCTTTCTCCGAATGGTCTTTTGCTCTAACTCCTTGTTTGACGGTTTTCTCAATCGAAAAGTCGATCGGCTTTTCTGGAAAAAACGTCAAATCAGCTCATCGCCTGCCCCTCGACGGCGCTCCACACCGCCAGGGCCTGCCGCGTCTGCGCAACGTCATGAACGCGCACTGCGTCGGCGCCGCGCTGGGCGGCGGAAAGAGCGGCGGAAACCGATCCGGCGACGCGTTCCGAGGCCGGGCCATGGCGATCGACGCCGCGGATGAAGATCTTGCGCGAGGCTCCGATCAGCACGGGAAAACCGAGCGCGCGCAATTGCGGCGTGGCGTCGAGCAAAGCGAGGTTGTGTTCCATGGTCTTGCCGAAGCCGATGCCGGGGTCGAGCCACAGGCGCGAGGCGGCGATGCCGTCCTTGATGGCGCGTTCGCATTTGAAGCTGAGCTCGGCGCAGACATCCTTCACCACATCGGCATAAACAGGGTTGACCTGCATGCTCTGCGGATCGCCCTGCATATGCATCAGCACCACGGGGACATCATGATCGGCGACGGCCCTGCGGCTGGCCGGATCATCCAGGGCGGTGACATCGTTGATCATGGTGGCGCCGGCCGCGAGTGCGCGCGCCATGATCTCGGCGTGGCGGGTATCGATTGAGATCAGGCGATAGCGCCGTTTGGCCTCCTCGGCGAGGGCCTCGATCACCGGGCCGACGCGCTGCCATTCGGTTTCGATGTCGACGGGAGTGGCGCCCGGACGCGTCGACTCGCCACCGATGTCGAGAATGTCGGCCCCTTCCTCCATCAGCTGGCGGGCATGGGCGATGGCCGTCTCGGCGTTGTCATAACGCCCGCCATCGGAGAAGGAATCGGGCGTGACGTTGACGATGCCCATCAGCAGCGGCACCGTCCTGAGGGCCCGTACATGGGCGCGGTCGCTGCGTGCCAGCATCAGGCTGACGGTTTCGCCATTGACGGGATGACGCCAGCCCGGTGCGATATCGGCGAGGGGCGCGAGCACGAAGGCCCGTTCATGCATGCGGGGATGCGGCACCACCAGGTCTGGCGTGTCGATGATTTCGCTGCCGTAGCCGATCAGATCGAGATCCAGCGTGCGTGCGGCATTGCGTTCGCTGCGCTCGCGTCCGAACTGCAATTCGACGTCGAGCAGGACGGAGAGAATCTGATGCGGCGTAAGGGCACTCTCGACGGCGATGACCTGGTTCGCATACCAGGGCTGGTCCGAGCGCGGCACCGGCTCGGTCAGGAACAGGCGTGAACGCGCCGAAATCGTCAATCCGCGGGCGGCCAGGGCAGAGACGGCCCGGCGGAGGGTTTCCCGGGGAGCTCCTTCGGAGGACGGAAGATTGGCACCGAGGGCGACGTAGATCATGGAAACACGCTCACTGGATGGGAAGGGCTACCTCCAGGCGCGCGCCGGTGTCGTGTTCGATGCGGGCCAGGAGGGCGTTGAAGAGGCGGTTGATGGACGAGGCTGCCCGGGGTGACGGGGCCATGCTCCGCTTGCCCAGGGCCGAAACCGGGCGGATCAGGCGTACGGAATTGGTGAGGAACAAGGCTTGGGCCCGCTCCATCAGGGCTGGTGTCAGGCTGGCCTCGGCGGTCTCGAAGCCGAGGACTTCCGCTTCCTCCAGCACAAGGGCCCGCATGACGCCGTCGAGGCAGCCATCGGCGCAGGGAGGGGTGACGAACCGGCCATCGATGATGGCGAAGAGGTTGGCGATGGTGGATGAGACGGCGTTGCCCTCCAGGTTGCGGATCAGGGCATCGTCGGCACCGGCCTCGGCGGCCCGGCGGGCGGCCAGGATGTTCTCGAGATAGTTGAGGGACTTCAGGCGGGCGAGCGGCGAGAACTGGTTGCGCGGCAACTCGGCTTCGGCGAGGTGTGCGGGCTGGCCGACGAGGCCGGTGCTCCAGGGCTGGGCCGTCACCAGGATGGTGGGCGGATTACTCGGCGATTGACTGCCTGGCGGCGGCCACAGGCCCCGGGCAGCCTGTCCCCGCGTCACCGTAGTGCGCAGGATGGCATGGCGTTCGCCCAAATCGTTCAGCACACCGCCAAGCGCCTCCTCGAGCCGGGCAGGATCGACGTCGATGCCGATGGCTGCGGCATGGCGCACGAGGCGGGCACGGTGGCGCTCTTGTGCGAAGGGGCGTCCCTTGAAGCAGCTCATGGTGTCGAAAACGCCGTCGCCGAGCTGGAAACCGCGGTCGAGGGCACTGACCAAGGGAGAGTCGACCTGGGGGATGCCGGCGGTGTCACCCGCCAGGAGACGATGAAGAAAGAAGCTCACTGCACGCGATCCAGGAACGCGCGGATGATCTGATGTCCCTGTGGGGTCAGGATCGACTCGGGATGGAATTGCACGCCGAAGGTGGGGTGCAGGCGATGGGTAAGCGCCATGATCTCGCCCTCGTCGCTGCGCGCGGTGACCTCGAGCGGGCCATCCTCGTCGATTTCGACGATCAGCGAATGATAGCGCGCCGCCTCGAAGGGTTGCGGGAGCCCGGCGAACAGGCCGCCGCCCTGATGCTCGATGCGCGAGGCACGGCCGTGCATGGGCGTACGGGCATGGGCGGTGCGCCCGCCGAAGACCTCGCCGATGCATTGGTGGCCGAGGCAGATGCCGAGAATGGGCAGCTTGCCGGAAAAGAGCTTGATCAGGTCGAGCGAAGCCCCGGCATCGCGCGGCGCCTTCGGCCCCGGCGAGAACACCAGGGCCTTCGCGCCGAGATGGAGGACATCATCGGCATTCACGGCATCGTTGCGGACGACACGGGTTTTCGCGCCGGCCTCCTCGAAATAGCGGGAGACGTTGAAGACAAAGGAATCGTAATTGTCGACGATCAGGATCATGCCGCTTCCTCCGCGCGGGCGGGATCCTCGAAGGCCGCGATCAGCCGCTCGGCCTTGGCCAGGGTCTCGTCATATTCGGCGAACGGATCGGAGAGCAGCGTGATGCCGCCTCCGGCCCGGACCGAAAGGTCCTTGCCGTCATAGCTGAGGGTGCGGATGGCGATGTTGAGATCGGCCGCGCCGTCGAAGCCGATCCAGCCGATGGCACCGCAATAGGCGCCGCGCGGCTCGCGCTCGAGTTCGCCGATGATCTCCATGGCGCGGATCTTCGGCGCTCCGGTGATCGAGCCACCCGGGAAGGTGGCCGCGATCAGGTCGGTAACGTCGAGCCCCGCCTTCAGGCGGCCCGTCACCGCCGAGGTCAGGTGGTGCACCGAGGCATAGGTTTCGATGCCGCACAGCAGGGGAACCTCGACGCTGCCGGCCTCGCACACGCGCGACAAATCATTGCGCAGGAGGTCGACGATCATGATGTTCTCGGCCCGGTCCTTCTCGCTGCGGGCGAGCGACTGGGCGATGGCGATGTCCATGGCGGCATGGGCGCAGCGGCGCTTGGTGCCCTTGATCGGCCTGGCCTCGACCCTGCCGCCGTCCTGGCCGGCATCCAGACGCAGAAAGCGCTCGGGAGAGGTGGAGGCAATGAAACGTTCCCCATCGACCAGCAGGGCGGCAAACGGCGCCGGATTGGACCGCCGCAGGGCAAGATAGGTCGCCAGCGGGTCTGCGCCGTGCTGGGGCGTGGCGCTGAAGCGATGGGAGAGATTGGCCTGGAAGATATCACCGTCGCGGATATAGGCAACCACGCGTGCGACCTCCGCTTCGTACTCGCTCCGGCTGCGGCTGTCGCGCCAAGTCAATGCGCTCGGCGCCGACGCCTGGCGGGGCTTGGCTTCGAGCCCCTCGACGAGCCGTTCGGCGCAAGCCTGGTCAGGCGCAATGACGAAGGCACGCTTCTCGATGGTGTCGAAGGCGAGGAGGCGGTCGTAGAAGGGCAGGTCGATCTGCGGGCTGCCGGGCGCGGCGGCAGGAACCGATGATCCGAAGCGCTCGAACAGATGACCCGCTTCATAGGCGAAATTGCCGATCGCACCGCCGGTGAAGGGAGGCGCTCCCGCCATTGCCGGCCGGGCATGCTGCCGCAGCAGATGGCGCAATGCCTCCATGGGTGCGCCGGCGATGGCGGCATCGTTCCAGCGTGCGATGCCGTCGACGACCTGGAATAGGCCGAAGGGCGAGGCAGCCAGATAGGACCAGCGGCCCAGCGTTTCATGCGGCATGGCGCTGTCGAGCAGGGCCAGTCGCGGCTGGCTGGCCATGGCGGCCGCAGCTTCGAGGGGGTCGATCCAGGGTATCTCAACAATGATCATGGCAGCTCAAGCACAATCCTGGTGCGGCACCAAAATGCCGGCCAGCTCGTGTGATGCGGACAGACCGCTTCAATAGCGTTTTGCGATTTGACGGAGTCGCCTCGAATCGCAAAGACGCGTCTAACCAAGGAGCCGGAGCAAACAAGCGTTCAGTCATGAACGCGCTTTGCTCTGGGTTCGGCGATTGGAGCGTCGGGCGGCTTCCCTGTCAGCCGGCCGGAACTCATCACGCTGAGGCTTGCATCCGGGATGGGCCCAAGCGTCCCGCATCTCTCAGCCCTGTGGAGATACGTGGAACATCGCATGTCTATGTAGCGCTTTTTTTTGCCTTTGTCGTGCCTCAGTTTGCGTCGGAATAAAGCATGTGCACGACAAGGCCTGCACAAAGGCCCCAGAAGGCGGCGCCGATACCGTGAAAACTGAAGCCGGATGCCGTCACCAGGAAGGTTGCGAGCGCCGGCAGGCGCTGGCTTTCCTCCCGCACGGCGCCAAGCAGGGATGCCCCGAAAGGGCCTACCAGGGCCAGTCCCGCCGCCGCTTCGATCAGGATCGGCGAAGAGGCCGTGACCAGGCCGGTGGCAATCGCCGACAGCATCGAGAAGATCGCCGCGTAGGACAGCCCGGCCACCACCGCGGCGGTATAGCGCCGTTCGGGCTGGGCGTGGGCGTCCGGGCCGGCGCAGAGGGCGGCGGTGATCGCGGCGAGGTTGACGGTGGGAGCGCCCAGCAGGGAAGAGAACGCCGACACGCCTCCGGTCGCGAGGAAGGCCGGCCGTGTCGGCACCTGATAGCCATAGGTCGCCAGCACGGTCAGGCCCGGAATATTCTGGGAGGCCATGGTGACGATGAAAAGCGGCAGGCCGATCGAAATCAGCGTTTGCCAATCGAAGCTTGGGGCAACGAATTCAAGCGGCGGCAGAGCCAGGGTCGGCGTGCCTCCCTGGCCGTCGAACGCCATGGCGCCCAAGGCGCCGGCGAGCGCAGCGGGCGCTGCCCACAGGCGATAGAACCGTCCAACCACCAGCCAGGTCAGCACCACGGGTATGGCGAATTGCGGTACCTGTCCGAGGGCGGTCACCGGAGCAAGGCAAAGCTTGAACAGGATGCCGGCCAGCATCGCGCCGGCGATGGGACGGGGGATGCGGGTGATCAGCTTGCCGAGGGGAGACCACAAGCCGGCGACCATGATCAGCGCGCCGGTGACGAGGAAGGCGCCGACAGCGGCGGAATAGCCGCCGGCCGGTGCCGTCAGGCTTGCCAGAAGGGCCATGCCGGGTGTCGACCAGGCGGTCGAGACCGGCATGCGGGTCGCGAGGCTGAGTCCGGCGCCGCATAGACCCATGGTGAGGCACAACACGGCAAGGCCCGACGCGATCTGCCCCGGCGAAGCGCCGACGGCGCTCATGCCGTTGATCACCACTGCTACCGAACTCGTATAGCCGACCACAGCGGTAAGGATGCCCATGCCGGCGGACTGGCCGCTGAGATCTGCAAGGAAGGAACGCATGGCTGGGAAACCAGGATTCTCGGAGGGGCTGGCGGACATGCCGCGAGGGCCGCCTTATTCGGCCCCTGCCACGGAATGTGCAAGCCGCATGTCGGATGAATCGGGCTATCGCCCCGCCGCGTGACGGGCCATAGGCGCCCGGCCAAAAGAAAACGGGCGGAAGATCCGCCCGTCAATGCCTGGTCCCGTCAGGACTTCTTGCTGTCGTCCCGGCTGCGTCCCAGCAGGCTCGCCATTTCCTCCTCGAGGCTGGCGAAGGGATCTTCCTCGGCCGGTGGCGGCGTGGTCGTCGGCGCCGGCGTGGTGGAGGGAGCCGGCGGCGGTGTCGGCGCCGAAGTCGGGGCTGGCGTCGGCGCCGCGGTGGCTGCCGGTGCGGCGGTGGTGCTCGATGCCGGTATCGGCGGTGTGGTGGCCGGCCGTGTCGGCGTCGTCAGTCTCTCGCCGACCCGGAAGGGTTCCGTACGCGTCGGCTCGGCCGGGGTGCGGGGCGCTGGCGTGCCCAGAGAGGGCTCGATGCGGCCCCCGGGAGCCTGCGAAGCCTCACCGCCCGGACGCGTGTCGGCGGAGAAACGAGGTTCGACCCGAAGATCCGGCGCCTGGCGCGGGGCAGGCGTAGGAGCCGGAGTCGCCTCGGGGCGGCGCCATTCCGGCAAGCGCAGATCCGGCAGGCGAATCTCGGGCAGCGTCAGCCGGGTGGTGGTCGGCGCCGGCGGTTCGCGCGTTTCGGGGGCGGGTTCGAGATCGAGCCCTTCTGCGACGTCGAAATCGAGATCGCCCTTGGGCTCGGGAGCTGCCGTGGTCTGCGCAGCAGACATGGTCGGCTTCGGTGCCGGCGTGGTCGCGGGCTGGTCGCCGGCTAGAAGCTCCTCGAAATGCGCGGCGTCGATCGTGGCGCGCGGCTCTTCGGCCGGAGGCACGGCCGGTGCGATCGGGGCAGGGGTCGTCGCGGCTGCGGGGCGGCCGAAATTCGGCAAACGCGAAGTAGCGCGCTGGAAAAAGCCGGGCTCGCGCGGGGGGACGACGCTCGGACGCGTCGCGGGCTGCGTCGACGAGGCCGGAGCTATGGTGGTTGCGGCAGCGGGCGTCCTGGTTGCCGGCGTGGCGGCCGGCGCCGGCGTATCGATCTTGGCTACAGGCGGGGGCTCGACTGGAGCAGGACGGGCGAAATCTTCTTCGACTTGCCGCGGCGGCGCGGAGACGGCGGCCGTACGCTCCTGCACCGGAGGCGGTGTCGCACCGGGCGAAGCCGGGCGCGGAGCCTGGCCGGCGGGACGGGCCCGCAAAATGCTGGATTCGACGACGACGTCGTTAGGACCACCGATCATGATCAGATGTTCGACGTTGTCGCGCCGGACCAGGACGAGCTGGCGGGTACCGACGCCATAGGAATCAACCACGCCGAGCCGCGACTGCTTGCCACCTTTGGCGCTGCCGACCTGAGGACGGTTGATGGCGCGCCAGATGAACATCAAGACGACTCCCACCACCAACAGCAGGCCAGCCAAGGTGAACAACTGCGCGGGCAGCCAAGAGTTCAACGAATCCATCGATACAATTCCTTAGATCTGGTCTGGTGCCGATAGGGGATGGCAGCCTGATGCGACCAGTACTCTTTCCGGGCTGGTTTCTTAGAAGACGGTTAACGTGAAAGAATCAACAGCAAAGTCGCTAAACCAAGGCTCGTCCCTTAGATATGGTCAAAAAAACCGGAGAAATGCCGCAAAAGAGGCGGATTCTTCTTCCCTCTCAGCCCTTTCATCGGGGATGCAGCATGGTCCGGGACGCCTTTCGAAGGGGCTAAACCGCCACAAAGGACCAGGATATTTTTGGTCAACGAGGTTAACACATTTTGAAATGTGAACTGCTAAGCCAAACTGACCATTATGCGGTTCGCCGGAGCGAATCGCCCTTGAAGATGCGCGGTGGGGTTGAACATGGCTGAAGGCGAGGAGGCGGCGGCACGCGGCGCCGCGGTCGATCGCAGCGAACGGCCCAGCGGCATCTTCTGGGTGCTGGCGCTTGCCGCGGTGATCATTCTCATCGCCGTGGGAGTGTCGCTGCTGCCTTATGATTGGGGCAAGGTCGCCAGTTTCGGCATCCTGGCCGTCTTCGCCATCGTCGGCATGATCGCCATGTTTGCCTGGGCGATGGGTATCGCGCATTTCGGCCAGTCTTCGATCGCGCGCAACGATCTCACCAAGCTGATCACCGACGAGTCTCCGGAAGGCATTCTCGTCACCAACAAGGACGGCCGCATCATCTATGCCAACGAAGCCTATCTGGCCCTGACAGGTGCGATGGGCGAACAGGATATCCGCACGGTGGAGCGGGCCTTCACCGGAGATCCTGACGTTTCGGAGGCGACTTACCGCCTGGCCCAGGCCGCGCGGGCCGGCCAGCGCCTCGCCGAGGAATTCCGCATCGCCTCCGCCCCGCCCGCCGGAACCGCTTCCTGGTATCGCGTGCGCGTGCGCCCGATCGAGCGCCCCTCGGGAGCAGGGGAGACGGTGTGGACCGTCGCCGATATCACGCGCGAGCGCGAGCGCCAGGAGAACGTGTTCCAGGAACTGCAGCACGCCATCGACTATCTCGACCATGCGCCCGCCGGTTTCTTCTCCGCCGATCCCTCGGGCGAGATCGTCTATCTCAACGCCACGCTCGCCGGCTGGCTCGACTATGACCTCGCCCAGTTCGGCACTGGCGGCCTGACGCTGGCCGATATCGCGCCGGGCAATGCCGGTGCCCTGGTGGTGACGCAGGCGAGCGAACCGGGCAGCGTGCGCACCGAGATCTTCGACATCGACCTCAGGCGCCGCAACGGCACGATCATGCCCGTGCGCCTGTTCCACAAGATCGCCTTCGCCGCCGATGGCCAGCCGGGTCCCTCGCGCACCCTGGTGATCTATCGCGGGCCGGGCGGCGACGTTTCCGAAGGCCTGCGGGCGGCGGAAGTGCGCTTTGCCCGCTTCTTCAACAATTCGCCCCTGGCGATTGCGACCATTGACGAAAATGCCAGGATCGTCCGCACCAACGCGGCGTTCATGCGGCTGTTCAAGGAGTCCCTCAACGGCGACGCACCGGGCCACTCCCTGCTCGAGGCCGTGGTCGAACGCGACCGCGAAGGGCTGAGCAAGCTGACCCGCCTCGCCATGGCCGGCCGCGGCGACATCGAGCCGGCCGAGGCGTCGCTCGCCGGACAGGGCAGCCGCTCCGCCCGATTCTGGTTCGCACCCGTCGATCGCGGCGAGAACGAGAAGGAAGCGGCGATCGTCTACATGATCGACACCACCGAGCAGCGCACGCTGCAGGAACAGTTCACCCAGAGCCAGAAGATGAATGCGGTCGGCCAGCTCGCCGGCGGCGTCGCGCACGACTTCAACAATGTGCTCGGGGTGATCATGCTGGCGGCCGATTCCCTGCTCGGCAGCCACAAGCCCGGCGATCCCGCCTTCCAGGACATCATGGCGATCAAGAGCAACGCCAACCGCGCAGCCAATCTCGTGCGCCAGTTGCTCGCCTTCTCGCGCCGGCAGACCCTGCGTCCGCAGGTGCTGAACCTGAACGATGCGATGTCGGACCTGTCGATGCTGCTGCGGCGCCTGCTCGGCGAGAAGGTCGCGCTGGAGGTCGTCCATGGCCGCGATCTCTGGCCGGTGAAGGTGGACGTCAACCAGTTCGAACAGGTGGTGATGAACCTCACCGTCAATGCGCGCGACGCCATGCCCGATGGCGGCAAGGTGATCATCCGTACGCGCAACGTGCCGATCTCCGAGGCCAGCGCCCTCGACCGCAGCGAATTGCCGCCGGCCGACTACGTCACCGTCGAGGTCGAGGACAATGGCAGCGGTATTCCGCCAGCCGTGCTCGACAAGATCTTCGAACCCTTCTTCACCACCAAGGATGTCGGCAAGGGCACCGGCCTCGGGCTTTCGACCGTCTACGGCATCGTCAAGCAGACGGGCGGCTCCATCCTCGTTCATTCGGTCGAGGGCAAGGGCACGATCTTCCAGATCTTCCTGCCGCGCCTGGTCGAGCCGGCGAAGGCGGCCAGTGCCGAGGCCGACACCGTGCCGGGCCAGCCCGGTTCGGCACCGGCCAAGAGCAAGGAGATGCCCGATCTCACCGGCCGCGGCCGTATTCTGCTCGTCGAGGACGAGGAGGCCCTGCGCGCGCTCTCCGCCCGCACCTTGGCGGCTCGTGGCTTCGAGGTGATCGAGGCCGGCTCCGGCATCGAGGCCCTGCAGATCATCGACGAGGGGGAGGGCGAGATCGATCTCGTCGTCTCCGACGTGGTGATGCCCGAAATGGACGGACCGACGCTGCTCAAGGAAATGCGCAAGCGCCAGTCGAAGACGCGCATCATCTTCGTCTCCGGCTATGCCGAGGAAGCCTTCGCCAAGAACATGCCGGAGGGCGAGGAGTTCGCCTTCCTGCCCAAGCCCTTCTCGATGAAGCAGCTGGTCGAGGCGGTGAAGTCCAACATGAAGCCATAGGATGGCGGTGGGGGCTCGGTTGTATCCGATTGCCCGACCGTCATCGTGGGGTGGTCGTCGCACGGACACTGAACATGCGATGGCTGTTCAACAATAATTGCTCACGGGATCGCAAGCCGGCTGAGGCTTATGCCAGCAGCCGCGATGTTTGACTCAGGGGTCATTGCGAGCGCAGCGAAGCAATCCAGGAGCCACGGCCACCGCGCCTACGAAGCCTAGATTGCTTCGCTATGCTCGCAGTGACAGGGGGTGCTTGGTTCAGGTATTATCCTATTGATTTTTCGCGTGAATATCCGACTGGTCGCAACCATTGTGGTACTGCTGGGCGTCGTCTGCGGTCCCGCCGGGGCTGCGGGGCCATCCGGATGCGATCTCGGCGGCACGCAGATCCGCTCGATGCCGGATCCCGTTTCGGGGCGGTCCTATGATGTCGAGATCACCCTGCCGTCGGATTATCAGGTAAATCCGGGCAAGCGCTTTGCGGTGCTGTATTATGCCGATGGCGGCCACCTCGCCGCATCGGCCACCTGCCTGTCGAAGGAACCCCGCCGCCAGGAAGCGCTCCGGCTGGTGAAGAGGCTCCATCGCGAGGGCAAACTCGCGGACGAGCCCATCCTTGTCGGCCTTTCCTATGCCAAGGGCGAGGGTTTCGCGGCGAGCCGGGCTCGGGACTACACGCCCGTGGCCGACAAGCCAGGCTATGGCGGGGCCGGGGCCTTTCAGGCCTATCTCGCAAAGACCGTCATTCCCGCCATCGAGAGCTCCTATCGCACCGCGCCCAGGCGGCGCCTGTTCTGGGGACACTCCTATGGCGGGCTTCTGGGCGCCCGCATCCTGCTGACCCAGCCCGGCCTCTTCCAGTCCTATATTCTCGGTAGCCCATCCTTCTGGTTCGCCGATCACGCCATCCTGGCGATGGAAGCCGGTTACGCCAGGACGAACCACGATCTGAAGGCGAACGTCCTGATCTATGTCGGCGGTGACGAGATACGCCGCTACGATCCCGACCGGCGTGGCGACACCCGCGATATGGTCGCCGATGTCCGGACATTCGAGACGCAGCTCAAATCGCGCGGTTTTCCGGGCCTGACGATCCGATCTCTGGTGGTGCCCGGCAAAAACCATCGTAGCACCATTCCGCCCGGCTTTTCCTGGGCCATTACCTCGGTGCTCGGCAACCAGACGGTACAGCCCCGCTAAAGCCCCTTTTGGATTCGGAGGAAGCGAAGAGCCGGCGCATTTTTCTTGGAAGATCGCTGGATGGGAGGCGTAGCGGTGATTGTTTTCAAATCATTCCATCTATGGTTGTAGAGTGGTTAGCGGACGAGAGTCGATATCCAGCTTTTCCTGATAATGGCATGCATTCCGAGACTTGTCTTCCTTGTCCCGAAGGTCCTCAAGCCGGCTGTGAGGCCTTGTCCAGCTATTTCAACGCAGCCCCGACAAGGGCGTTTCTCTCACTGGACGAACTGCGAAAGGCGATGACCCAAACCAATCCCTCGGGTGGTCTGTTTCTGGACTATCTATTGGAGGGAGACTATTTCGCGGGCAAGGCGACGTGGGTCAATCCGTCCGGCCCTGTACGCCAGGCCTATGAAGCCATGGTGGCGGCCAACCCCTTCTTGATCTCCGAAAGTCCCTATCAGCCCGCTTTTGCCCGCAAGGACGTTCGGGTGAGAGGAGAGAACAAGGTTTTCGTCGCACGGCTCGATACAGCCTGTGAAGAGGTGCGGTTGCTTGCCGAAGGGCACCGCAAGGCACGGGAGGCTGGTGCCTGCAGGCCGAGAGCGCTATTTGCCGGAGGTCCTGCTGCCAAGATCGGCGCCCTTCTGAGCGGCTTGCAAAAAACCGCCGCCGATGCCTCGGATGTGGTGTTTGTGCTGGATGGCGCCGAGCAGTCCAATGAAAGCGGTTCAGCGAGTTACGAGCATGTCAATCATGCCAATGCGCTCAATGCTGAGCTCGACAACACCGGGCTCGGCATTCTGGGTACCGCCCTCAGGCGCGCCATCTTCGGTGAGGCGGATGCTTCGGTCGCCCTCGGCATCGACTACAAGAAGGTCGACCTTTGGCCCCGCGGGGTTCGGTTACAGGATGTGCCTGTCTATCTTCACAACGAATGGCACGGCCTGGTGCAGCGCGTTCGCAAATTCCTGGGACGGCCGACGGATCACCTGAAGAGCCGCCTAGCCAGCAAGGTTTCGACGCAGATCCTCACTGAGATCGAGCGACGGATGGCGGTACGACTGCGTCTCGACCAGGACAGTCCTCGTGCTGTCTTCCTCTATCTCTCGCGCAAGAACCATGAGGCTTCGCTGGTCGACAACCGCGAGCTTGTGCAGGATGTCGGTCTGGCGATCCATAAGCTCGATGCGGCCAGCCTGGAAGCCTTCTATGGTCCCGCCATTCTAAATCGCGTGGTGTCGGGCGATCTCTTCCTGGACAATGGTTGCGTTCGCCATGGTTTCGATCGCCTCTGCATGGACGCGATGGAGCGGAACGGCATCGAGTGCCGGCATCGCCAGCGTCTGACCCGGGTTTATTTCGAGGAGGACGGGAACGGCGCGGCACGGGCGGCTGCGGTCACCCTGGAGGACATGAACACAGGGATGCTCTCGCATCTGGCCTTGGACCATCTGTGCCTTTCGCTGGGCCCTACCGCTACATTTCATTATGAAGCGACCGGGCACAGGCTGTCGGCTCTGGCGGAGCGCCTTGGCCTCGGCCTGCCCGTTCCCCATCAAACGATCGCGGCCGGGCTTTCCGCGCAACTCCTGTTCCGGATTACCGATCCCGACAAAGTGCAAAATCTGCCATTTACCGGGATGAAGCAGACCCATTTCGTCGAGATTGGGCGAACCTCCAGTCATCTTGTGATGAAACTGACCTGCGGCGGAATGATCGGGTTGCCGGTCTACAGCCGGAGCTATGCCATCAATGCACTGGCGAGCATCCTCAGCATATTGACGCCGGGATGCGGTCTGACTTTCGAAGACGTGATCTGCGCATGGCCATGCACACGAGGCATCAACGGCCCGAATAACGGCCAGATCGTCCGGCTCGGCTGCAATGCGGTGGCGCGTTTCGGCGAAGGGGGCACGGGCATGTCGAAAATGGGCAGCAACGCCCAGACTATGCTCGATTTAGCCGGCATGAAATGGCCGATTTCACCGGAACTACGGCTGGACCCATCCCTCTACCGGCACACGGTCATCGACCGCCGCAAGCCTGTTGCCAGGCGGCTGGGCCTGCGTTGAACCGGTGATTTCTCACGCACTTTCGAGGCCTCGGCCCATGGCGCTGACCACCAGGGCGATCTGTTCGCGCAGATAGGGAAGCGGGAGCTGCACGAGCTTGCCCTCGAGCCCGAGCAGCACCATGCCGTGGGCGGCCGAGAACAGGGATCGGGCGAGAAGGGCTCTTTCGGAGGGAGGCAGAGCCGGCTGGAGCGCGGCAAGCGGCGTTTCCAGGTGTTGGAACAAGGCCTCCTGCTGGCGCAGATGCTCCGCCGGCAGCTCCTGGCCATCCGGCAGGCGGAAGTCGAACAAAGCATGCCAACGCCCGCCATGGTTGGCTGCAAAATCGAGATAGCCATTTGCCAGGGCGATCAAGGTGCGATTGGCGATGGCGCGGGGGCCGCCCCCTGCGGCGGCGGCAGCTTCGGCCTCCCGGCTCAGAATGGTGCCGAGCAGAGCGAAGCTGCGGGCATTCACAGCCAGGATGAGGGCGGCGAGATCGGGAAAGACCGTGTAGATGGCGCCGAGCGCGCAGCCCACCTCTTCGGCTAGGGCGCGTGCTTTCAAGGCCGCATGGCCTTGCGCGACGATGGTTTTCTCGGCCGCCTCGATCAGCTTTTCGCGCAGCTCTTCCCGCCGTGCCTTTGCCTTGGCCATCCGCGGCAACTCCTTTCGTGAACATTGTTCAAAATATCTCTTGAACGATGTTCATGTTTTAGTTAACGTCATATCGTGAACGTTGTTCATAGCACGGAGAGCGTGATGTTCAAGACCATCGTGACCTTGTTCCGCGGGGCGGCAGCGGAAGCGCAAGACAATCTCGCCGGCCGCAATGCCGTGAGAATCCTGGATCAGCAGATCCGGGATGCCCGCGCCGGCCTCGAACAGGGACGGCGCGCCCTGGCGGTAGCCATCGCCCAGGACAGGGCCGAGGCCCGACGGCTCGGCGATGTGCGCCGGCGCATCGCGGATCTCGACGAACGCGCCATCGAGGCGCTGCGCGGCGGGCGTGATGACCTGGCGGGTGAAGCGGCCGTCGAGATCGCCAATCTGGAAAACGACACGGCAGCCATTGCCGCCGCCCAGGCGACATTCGCCGAGGAGGCGGCACGACTGCGCACCAAGCTGGCGGCGGCCGAGCGCCGCTTTCTCGAAATCGAGCGGGGCCGGCGTATCACCGCAGCGGCAGAGATCGTGAACAAGCTCAAATCCGGTTACGCCGCTGCTGCGCCCGGCACGGCCCTGGCCGATGCCGAAAAGACGCTGGCCCGGCTCAGGGAGCGCCAGACTCATCAGGACGATGTGGATCTCGAGCTCGAGGTGCTCGACGCCGAGGCGCGCTCGGCGGCGGCAACCGAAAGGCTCGAAGCGGCTGGGTTTGGTCCTCCGACGCGGACGACGGCCCAGGACGTATTGGCGCGGCTGAAAACACGGGCGGCACAGGCCGCTTGAGTCACCATCCCTTCAACTGTCGAAGAATCGAGACGATCCCATGGAACAGTCGAACCTGATCAAGCACTCCAATGCCTGGGTCACCTTCACCTATGCCGCCTTTGCCGGAGCCGCCGGCATGGTCGGTCTCGGCATTCTGTTCATCCCCGTCGATATCTGGATCAAGGCCTATCTGGCCATGGGCACGGTGATGCTGATCCAGACCTGCGTGACGCTGACCAAGACGCTGCGCGACCAGCAGGAGGCTGGCCGCCTGCACAACCGCATCGAAGATGCCAAGACCGAGCAACTGCTGATGCGGATCGATCGCGCCAAGGATTGAGGGGGTGGGGGCGCGTGAGACGCGGTGGGCCGATCTCCAGATCGGCCATCTTGGAAGCGCCGTACGCGCGGGAAATGAAGATGGTCGATCTGGAGATCGACCCTCCAATCCGCGCCTAGGCGCCCGTGCACCCGAGAGAATCTCAGCGCCCCCTCCCGACCTCGCTCAGATCATAGGGTGTCGTCTGGTAGATCTCGTTGATCCAGTTGCCGAACAGGAGATGGGCATGGCTGCGCCAGAAATTGCGCGGCGGGAAGGACGGGTCGTCATAGGGGAAGTAGTTCTTCGGCAGTTTGATCGGCACGCCGGCCTCGACGTCCCGGAAATATTCGTCGGCCAGCGAGGTCGATTCATATTCGACGTGGTTGAAGAGATAGAGCCGGTTGCCTTGCCGTTCGTGAATGAGGCACACGCCGGTTTCGTCCGAATCCATCAGGATCTCCAGTTCGGCCTTCTCACGGACATCCTCGCTGCGCACCTCCGTCCAGCGCGAGACAGGGATGTGGAAGTCGTCGGAAAAGCCGTTGAGATAGATGGAGGAGGGCTTGCGGTTATGGTGCTGGTAGACGCCGAAGGCCTTTTCGGACAGGTCATATTTGGGAATGCGGTGGAAATGCCAGATGGCGGCCATCGCGCCCCAGCACACGTTCAGCGTGGAATGCACATTGGTCGTGGTCCAGTCGAGAATCTGCTCGAGTTCCTTCCAATAGGTCACTTCCTCGAAGGGCAGCGTCTCCACCGGCGCGCCGGTGATGATGAAGCCGTCGAACTTGCGGTCGCGGACTTCTTCCCAGGTTTCGTAGAAGGCGAGCAGATGATCTTCGGGGGTGTTCTTGGCGCGATGGCCTCCGACGCGCACCAGGGAGAGTTCGACCTGCAGCGGCGTGGCGCCGACCAGGCGCGCCATCTGCAGTTCGGTGCGGATCTTGTTGGGCATCAGGTTGAGCAGGCCGATCTGCAGCGGGCGGATGTCCTGCCGGATGGCGGCCGTTTCCGTCATCACCCGCACCCCTTCGCTGACCAGGGTGGAAAAGGCGGGGAGGGTATCCGGAATCTTGATAGGCATTGTGCACTCGATCGACGTTGGGCCAGCCGGAAAGCAATGCGACAGGTCCACGGATGGAGTGCATCCAGCGGCCCTTTAGCGAGTTGTTTAACGTGGCTGCAAGCCGGCCGGCCAAATCACCACGGGAGAAGAGGTAATCCTGGCGCGCGCCGAAATCAATGGCAATCCTGGACCGCCGGCTGGAAGCCTGCGGTCCCAGGAATTTACTCCGCCGCCTCCGCCACGCCCGGCACGTAGTTGAGCACGGGCGATAGCCAGCGCTCCACCTCTTCCACCGTCATGCCCTTGCGGGCGGCATAATCCTCGACCTGATCCTGCTCGATCTTCGACACCCCGAAATAATAGGCCTCGGGATGGGCGAAATAGAGCCCGGATACCGAGGCGCCCGGCCACATCGCATAGCTTTCGGTCAGGCGCACGCCGATGCGAGCCTCGGCGTCGAGCAGGCGGAAGAGCGTGCCCTTCTCGGTGTGGTCGGGCTGGGCGGGATAGCCGGGGGCCGGGCGGATGCCGCGATAAGGCTCGCCGATCAGTTCCTCGGGCGTCAGGTTCTCGTCGGCCGCATAGCCCCAGAATTCCTTGCGCACGCGTTCATGCATGCGCTCGGCGAAGGCTTCGGCAAACCGGTCGGCGAGGGCCTTGACCATGATCGAGCCATAGTCGTCATTCGCGCGCTCGAAGCGCCTGGCGATCTCGTCCTCTTCCATGCCGGCGGTAACCACGAAGCCGCCGAGATAATCGCCGTGCCCGCTGATCTCAGGGGCGACAAAGTCGGAAAGGGCGACATTGGCGCGGCCATCGCGCTTGGTGAGCTGTTGGCGCAGAGTGTGCAGGCTGGCAAGCTTCCGGCTGCGGCTCTCGTCGGTATACAGATGTATATCATCGCCGATGGCACTGGCCGGCCAGAAACCGATCACGGCCTTGGGGCGGAACCACTTCTCTTCGATGATGCGGGCGAGCATCGCCTGGGCGTCGTCGAAGAGCTGGCGCGCGGCCGCGCCCTGCTTCTCGTCGGAAAGGATGGCAGGATAGCGGCCCTTGAGCTCCCAGGTCTGGAAGAAGGGCGTCCAGTCGATGTAGCGCGCCAACTCGGCGAGGTCGTAGTTCTCGAAGATTCTGGTTCCGAGGAAGCTCGGCCTGGGCGCGACAAAGCCGGTCCAGTCCACCTTGTGGGCGTTGGCCCGGGCCTTGGCGAGGGACAGGCGCAGCTTGTCGGCCTCGCTGCGGGCATGGGCCGCGGCGACCTTGGTATATTCGGCCTGGATGGTCTCGACATAGCCAGGCTTGATCGTCGGGGAGAGCAGGCTGGAAACCACGCCCACCGCTCGGCTCGCATCCGTCACATAGACAGCCTGGCCGCGATCATAGCGCGGATGCACCTTCACGGCGGTGTGGACGCGGCTGGTGGTGGCGCCTCCGATTAGCAGCGGAATGTCGAAACCTTCGCGCTCCATCTCGGAGGCGACATGCACCATCTCGTCGAGCGAGGGGGTGATCAGGCCAGAGAGGCCGATGATGTCGACCTTTTCCCGGCGGGCCACTTCGAGGATCTTGGCCGAGGGGACCATCACGCCGAGATCGATGATCTCGTAATTGTTGCAGGCGAGCACGACGCCGACGATGTTCTTGCCGATGTCGTGCACGTCGCCCTTCACGGTCGCCATCAGCACCTTGCCGGCGCTCTGGCGGGCTTGTCCGCCGTTGGCGGCCTTCTCCGCTTCCATATGGGGCAGCAGCACGGCCACGGCCTGCTTCATCACGCGGGCCGACTTGACCACCTGCGGCAGGAACATCTTGCCGGACCCGAACAGGTCGCCCACCACGTTCATGCCGGCCATCAGCGGGCCCTCGATGACATGGAGGGGGCGCTCGGCCGCCAGCCGCGCTTCCTCGGTATCCTCGTTGATGTAGTCGGTGATGCCGTTGACCAGAGCATGCTCCAGGCGCTTTTCCACCGGCCAACTCCGCCAGGCCAGGTCCTGCACCTTGGCCTCTTTGGCCCCTGCGCCACGGAAACGCTCCGCCAAGGCCAGCAGCCGCTCCGTCGCGTCGTCGCGGCGATTGAGCACCACGTCCTCGCAGGCCTGGCGCAACTCCGGATCGATGGATTCATAGACGGCGAGCTGGCCGGCATTGACGATCCCCATGTCCATGCCGGCCTGGATGGCGTGGTAGAGGAACACGGCATGCATGGCTTCGCGCACCGGCTCGTTGCCGCGGAAGGAGAAGGAGAGATTGGAGACGCCGCCCGAAATGTGGACGTGGGGCAGGGTGCTTCTGATCTGCCGCGTCGCCTCGATGAAGGCGAGGCCGTAGCCGTTGTGCTCCTCGATGCCGGTGGCGACGGCGAAAATGTTGGGGTCGAAGACGATGTCCTCTGGCGGGAAACCCGCCTCCTCGGTCAGGAGCTTGTAAGCCCTGGCGCAGATTTGGACTTTTCGTTCCAGAGTGTCGGCCTGCCCCTGCTCATCAAAGGCCATCACCACCACGGCGGCGCCATAGGCGCGCACCAGGCGGGCGTGATGAAGGAAGGCTTCCTCGCCTTCCTTCATCGAGATCGAATTGACCAAGGGCTTACCCTGGACGCATTTCAGGCCGGCCTCGATGATCGAGAATTTCGAGGAGTCGATCATCACCGGCACGCGGGCAATATCCGGTTCGGCCGCGATCAGGTTGAGGAACTCGACCATGGCCTTTTCGGAATCGATCAGGCCCTCGTCCATGTTGATGTCGATGACCTGGGCACCGTTGGCGACCTGGTCGCGGGCAATGTCGAGGGCGGTCGCATAGTCCCCCGCCGTGATGAGCTTGCGGAACTTGGCCGAACCGGTGACGTTGGTGCGCTCGCCCACATTCACGAAAGGAATGGTGGCATCGAGCGTGAAGGGCTCCAGGCCCGACAGCTTCATCCTGGGCTCAGCTTCAGGGATGGCACGCGGCTTGTGGCGGGCAACGGCTTGGGCGATGGCGCGGATGTGCTCGGGCGTCGAGCCGCAGCAGCCGCCGACGATATTGACCAGGCCGTCGCGGGCAAAACCCTCGATCTGCGCCGCCATCGCCTCGGGGCTTTCGTCATATTGGCCGAACTCGTTGGGCAGGCCGGCATTGGGATAGGCGCAGACGAAAGTATCGGCGACGGTGGAGATCTCGTCGAGATGCGACCGCATGGCATTGGCGCCGAGCGCGCAGTTGAGGCCGATGGTGAAGGGGCGGGCGTGCCGCACCGAATGCCAGAAGGCGGTCGGCGTCTGGCCGCTGAGGGTGCGGCCGGAAAGATCGGTAATGGTGCCGGAGATCATCACCGGCAGGCGCAGCCGCTTCTCGCCGAACACCTCTTCGCAGGCGAAGATGGCCGCCTTGGCGTTGAGCGTGTCGAAAATGGTCTCGATCAGGATGATGTCGGCGCCGCCATCGATGAGGCCGCGGATCTGCTCGGCATAGGCGATGCGCAGGTCGTCGAACGTAATGGCGCGATACCCGGGGTTGTTGACATCGGGCGAGATCGAGGCGGTTCGATTGGTCGGGCCGAGCGCGCCGGCCACGAAACGCCGGCGCCCGTCCTGCTGCTCCGCCTTGGTGGCGGCACGGCGGGCGAGGCGCGCGCCATCGCGGTTGAGGTCGTAGACGGCCTCCTGCATGCCGTAATCAGCCTGCGCGATCGAGGTGGAGGAGAAGGTGTTCGTCTCCAATATGTCTGCCCCGGCCATGGCATAGGCGTAGTGGATCGCCTCGATCGCCGCCGGTTGGGTGAGGGTGAGGAGGTCGTTGTTGCCCTTCAGGTGACACTCGCAGCCGACGAAGCGCTCGCCCCGGAAATGATCCTCCTCGAAGCCGAGGCCCTGGATCTGCGTGCCCATCGCGCCGTCGAGGATCAGGATGCGCTCCCGTGCAGCGGCAGTAAGGGCGGCAAGGATCTCCGCGCCCCGATCGTTTTGGGCAGGCGCGGCGAACAGGGCTTCGACCGGAGCGCTCATCACGAGCTCCTATAACGGAATTACGATATCAAGATATCCTTATATGATAGCAATGAGGCGGGAGAGGTCAAGGCGAACTATCCCGAAAGCGTCGGTTTTCTGTCCGGGATTGCTGGGAGGCGGGTGAGAAGGGTAGAGAAGAGGCGGACGTCAGCGACATGCTTGCATGTCGCGATATCCGCCTCTTCAGGCATCCGCCCGCAAACGCCGCCGGCCGCGTCGCTGGCCGGCATGGTCCCGCACCTCGTCGAGCAGGCTGCTGAGATGCGGCAGCAGCAGGTTGTCCGCGCTCGAGGCCTCGAGCAGCAGGACTTTCAGATCGGCCGCTTCCCTGGCGAGGTCCACGCCGTCTTCGCGGCTGAGGATCCAGGCCAGCAGAAGGGTACGGGCCCGCTCTTCCGGCAAAGCAGGGCCGTCATCCCGTGTGGCTTCCAGGATGGAATTCACGATGGCCGCGTCGATATCGGCGTGAGTCTCAGTGGCGACGGTCATCTCAGGCCTCGATCTCGATACGGCCGAGCGGCCTTGTGCAGCAGGCCAGCACCAGACCGGCGGCTATTTCCTCCTCGCGAATGCCGCCCTGATGGGTCATCGCCGTCTCTCCGGACAGGCATTGCACCTTGCATGTTCCGCACAGGCCCATGGTGCAGCCGGTCGGAATGTTGAGGCCGGCGCTACGGGCGAGCCGGAGAATGGTATCGCGGCTGGAAGCCGGCACCTCGATGCCGGATTTGGTGAACGCCACGCTGGCTTCGCCGGCGAGCACCTCGCCCGTGCCGGTTTCCTCCACCGGCGTTTCGGCCGGCTGGAAACTCTCCTCGTGATAGCGGCGCATGTCGTAGCCATTGGCTTCGAGCATCTCCTTCACCGCTGCCATGAAGGGGGCGGGGCCACAGCAGAACACCTCGCGCTCCCGGAAGTCCGGTGCGATCAGGCGCAGGGCAGGGGCGTTGAGCCTGCCCCGGAAGCCGGTCCAGACCTCATTGATCTCGGTTTCTTCCACGATCCAGGCGAGGCGGAGGCGCGGCATGCGCCCTGCCATACGCTCGAGTTCCTGCCGGAAGATGATCTCGTTCGGCCGGCGTGCGCAATTGACGAAAGCAATGTCGGTGGCGGCGCCGTGGTCTTCGGCAAAACGGGTCATCGACATCATCGGCGTGATGCCCGATCCCGCCGAGATGAAGAGGTATTTCTCCGCCGGGTGACGATGGAAACTGAACTGCCCGAGAGGCCCATAAGCTTTCAGCCGTGTGCCGGGCTTGAGATTGTCCAGCATCCAGCGTGTGCCGATGCTCGAGGCCTGTGCCTTGGCGGTTATGCTGATCGAGAGCGGGCGCGACGGGCTGGAGGACAGCGTATAGGTGCGCAGCACCGGTCCCCTCTCGGCCGGAATCTCCAGCGTGATGAACTGGCCGGGCTCATAGCGGAACCAGCCTTGTTCGGCGGCGCGGAAGGTGAAGGTCGCGACGTCGCGGCCCTCATGGACGATCGATACGCATTCGAGCGCCTGGTTCTGGTCGTTCCAGGGCGGTGTTTCGTCGATATGCCTGAATTTCGCCAGGGCTGCGGAGGGCGTCGGCATGGTGTCTACCTTTGTATATATCGGTTTTGCTAACACCCTCCCCTGGAGGGGGAGGGTCGACGCGAAGCGTCGGGGCGGGGTGATTTTCACCGGCTGCTGTGTTTCTCACCCCACCCCGGACTTCGTCCGACCCTCCCCCTCCAGGGGAGGGTGAAAGGGCCTTAGGCCACGCTGCGCAGGCGCACGCCGTCGCCGCCGAGCGCTGCTTCCATTGCGTTGCGATACCACTCGACGAACTGCATCACGCCGCCTTCGTGCTCGGGGGCGTAGGGGCCGGGCGTGTAGACGGGCGATGACACGCCGAGCTGGTTTTCCTCGACGATCTGGCGATCCTGGTCGTTGGTCATCCGCCAGACATGGGTGAGTTCATCGAGATCGTAATCGACGCCCTCGACAGCATCCTTGTGCACCAGCCATTTGGTGGTGACCTGGGTTTCCTTCGGCCCGATCGGAAGCACGCGGAAGCTCACGGCGTGGTCGCCCAGCACGTGGTTCCAGGTGGTGGGATAGTGGAAGAGCAGCAGGGCGCCGATATTGCCTTCCTCGATCGTCGGGCCGAGGGGACGCTGCACGGCCGGCTTGCCGGACATCGTGTAGCTGACGGCATTGCGTAAAAGCGGCATGCGCGCCATGCGGAACTGGCCGTCGCCGGAAATGCTGAAAGTGCTGGGCAGGCCGGCTTCCTCGCAGCGCCGCCAATGCTGGCCGATCAGCGGATCCTTGTCGGCGCCCTGCACCCCTGTCACCGTCGGCGCTTCGGGGAAGGTGCGGCAAAGCTCGGGATGGTTGCCCGCGCAGTGGTAGCACTCGCGGTTGTTCTCCCAGACCAGCTTCCAATTGCCCTTCTCGACGATGGTGCTTTCGAAGGCGACCTTGGCGTTCTTCAGCCCATGCGGCGCCAGATAGGGCATGGCGCCGGCGCGGAAAGTCTCGAAATCAGGCGCCTCCCTGGCGAGGCAGATCCAGATGGAGCCGGCCACGCTCTCGCAATGCACAGGCTTCAGCCCATATTGCGTCGCGTCGAAGCCGGGGCCCATGTCGCGGGCGAACAGCAGGCGGCCGTCGAGTTCATAGGTCCACTGATGATAGGGGCAGACCAGCTTGGCGACACTGCCGCTTGTCGCCGCGCACAGCCGCGATCCTCGGTGTCGGCAGGAATTGTGAAAGGCACGGATGGCGCCGTCGGCGGAACGCAGCACGATCACCGGATAGTCGCCGACCTGGAGGGTGAAATAGCTACCCGACTTGCCGAGCTCGCAGTCATGGCCGGCGAACAGCCATTCGCGATACCAGATGTTCTCCATGTCCAGCCGGAAGAATTCCGGGTCGGTGTAGAATTTGCCCTCGAGCGTCGTGCCCGGATGGTGGGCCCGGAGGCGGCCCAGCATGTCCTGATGCGCAGTCATGTCAAAATCCCGCGTGACAACCAATGCATTGACGTGACGGCGGGAGAGGGAAAGCGGCTTGGAACCTGCGCCGGTGGCCGGGCACAATCCAACCTCCTTCCGGAACGCCCACCGCGTCCGTCGGTTTTCATCGTGGCTGGTTTCCGGGCTCAGGAGCGGCCTTTCGGCCCGATCGCGGCGCCTTCCCAGGTCTTCCCGACCCAGTGGCACGTGCCGCGATCTTCTCCTCTACCGTTGCGGGGGCAGCGCCGGATTCAGACCGGCTTCCCAATTCTCCGAGCCGCCTTGGGAGCGGACCGGCACCTCGAATGAGGATGAGAATACAGCGAGTCGGCGCACAGACTAGAGGCGATACGACGGATGATGGTGTGTTCAGGACATTGCCGAGCGCCATACCGGCGAGCAGGAAATCATAGGCAGCGTTCGCAAGAAGGTCTAAAGGGTCCACGACATGGGCAGTTTGGAATTGCCCTGAACTCAATATCAAGTCGGAGCCTTGCTGCCATGCCCGCCGATTCCGCTTCCAATTCGCGCTATCCTCATGTTCCCTTGTTTCCCCTCGGAGCGGACGAGACGCCTTATCGCAAGCTGACCAGCGAGGGCGTGCGGGTCGAGAAACTCGGAGGCAGCGAGATCTTGCAGGTCGACGGTGAGGCATTGCGGCTTCTGGCCGAGCAGGCCTTCATGGACATCAACCATCTCCTGCGCCCCGGCCATCTCCAGCAATTGCGCAACATCCTCGAGGATCCCGAGGCGACGGACAATGACCGCTTCGTTGCCTATGACCTGCTCAAGAACGCCAATATCGCCGCCGGCGGCGTGCTGCCCATGTGCCAGGATACCGGCACCGCCATCGTGATGGCCAAGAAGGGCCGCAAGGTCTGGACGGAGGGCGAGGACGAAGGCGCCATCGCCCAGGGCATCCGCGATGCCTATGAGAAGAAGAACCTGCGCTATTCGCAGCTGGCGCCGCTGTCGATGTTCGAGGAGAAGAACACCAAGACCAATCTGCCGGCGCAGATCGATATTTCGGCGGAAGGGGAGGAGGCCTACAAGTTCCTCTTCGTCGCCAAGGGCGGGGGCTCGGCCAACAAGACCTTCCTCTATCAGGCCACGCCTTCCATCCTGTCCAAGGACCGCCTGATCGCCTTCCTGAAGGAGAAGATCCTCACGCTCGGCACGGCGGCCTGCCCGCCCTATCACTTGGCGGTGGTGATCGGCGGCACCTCCGCCGAACTCACGCTGAAGGCGGTGAAGCTCGCTTCGGCGCGCTATCTCGACACCTTGCCCACCGAAGGTTCCGAACTTGGCCATGCCTTCCGCGACCTCGAACTCGAGAAGGAAGTGCACAAGCTCACCCAGTCGCTCGGCGTCGGCGCCCAGTTCGGCGGTAAGTATTTCTGCCACGATGTGCGTGTCATCCGCCTGCCGCGCCACGGCGCCAGCCTGCCGATCGGCCTCGGCGTTTCCTGCTCCGCCGACCGCCAGGCCATGGGCAAGATCACCCGCGACGGCGTCTTCCTCGAGGAGCTGGAACACAATCCGGCGCGCTTCCTGCCCGAGATCGACGAGAGCAAGCTCGGCGGCGCGGTGGTGAAGATCGATCTCAACCAGCCGATGTCCGACATTCTGGAGACACTGTCGCGTCATCCGGTGAAGACGCGCGTCTCGCTGACCGGCCCGATCATCGTGGCCCGCGACCTCGCCCATGCCAAGCTGCGCGAACGCCTGGAAGCGGGCGGCGGGCTGCCCGACTACATCAAGAACCATCCGGTCTATTACGCCGGCCCGGCCAAGACGCCGGCTGGCTACGCCTCCGGCTCCTTCGGCCCCACCACGGCCGGGCGCATGGACAGCTATGTCGACCAGTTCCAGGCCGCCGGCGGCTCGATGGTGATGCTGGCCAAGGGCAACCGCTCGGCCCAGGTCCGCGAAGCCTGCGCCAAGCATGGCGGCTTCTATCTCGGCTCGATCGGCGGCCCCGCCGCGCGCCTTGCACAGGATTGCATCAAGAAGGTCGAGGTACTGGAATATCCCGAACTCGGCATGGAGGCAGTCTGGCGCATCGAGGTCGAGGACTTCCCGGCCTTCATCGTCATCGACGACAAGGGCAACGATTTCTTCAAGGAACTCAACCTGGGCTGAGTTCACGCGGACGGCTTTTTCGGCGAGGCCTCTTCCTGAAAAGGGAGGGGCCTTTTTCATGCACTTTTCGCGTGCTGTTGCGAATTCGCAACTGTCATGGACAAAGCCCCTTTGTGTCAGAACGGTGACTCACCTTAACATTGTGTAATGTCTCGCCTGGGAGGAAAGCTTCGATATCGCAGTGCACAACGACTGCGCCTCTTCGGTATGCCCAATATTGCTTTGCCGGCTTGCCGAAGAGAGAGGCCCTTTTGAAGGGGCCGACTTATGAGATCGAGGTATTTCCATGTTTATTCGTGCAATTTTACTCGGCGCTGGCGCCGTATTTCTTGGTGTTTCGACCGCCTCTGCTGCATACCTGCCGATGAGCAAGGGCGAGGCTGTCGAATATGTGAAGGTTTGTACGGCATTCGGTCCGGGCTTTTTCTATATTCCGGGCACCGACACCTGCCTGAAGATCAGCGGCCAGATCCGAGCCGACTATTGGTTTGCGCAGGCGCCCAGCAATGCAACGGGTAAGCGCAACATCAGCCAGACACAGTTTCGGACCAACGCCCGCATCCGCTTCGATGCGCGCACTCAGACCGACTGGGGCATGCTGCGCTCCTTCTTCGAACTCCAGGCCGAGTCCAATGCGGGGGCAGCCACGCATGACACCTTCCAGGTACGCCAGGCCTATCTGCAGTTCGGCGGCCTGACGGCTGGTTATGCCTGGTCGCCCTATGCCTTCTACGACCCCAATTATCAGGCCGAGTTCTTCGCGCCCTATTTCGGCGAGCAGGGACGGCGCAACCTGATCAGCTATACGGCGCAATTCGACAAGGCCTACGCCACCCTGTCGATCGAGGACGGGCGTGACCATCGCGCCAATGCCTCGGTCTACGGGAACAATGTCGTGGTCAATGGCGTCACGGTTGCTGGTGGTGTCGGCGGTGCCCAGATGCCTGATATCGTCGGCGTCGTCGGCTATGACGACAACAAGAACGGCTGGGGCCGTTTCCAGGTGATGGGCGCCCTCCATCAGAACCGCAGCGCTACGGCGGGCTATAGTACGAAATACGGCTATTCGATCGGTGTTGGCGGCAACCTCAACCTGCCGGTTCTCGAGGGGGCCTACATCGCGGCCGAAGCCAGCTACGCGGACGGCGCCGTAAAATATCTCGGCGTCGGCGGTTCCCAGCCGAATGGCTCGTCCACCCTCGGCTTCGGCGGCGTGGACGCCTACATAACCAACGGCACGATCCATGATCTCGACAGCGCCAAGGGCTTCGCCGTGCAGGGCGAGGCCGGTCTCAACGTGACCAAGAGCCTGCAAGCCATTCTGTTCGGTGGCTATCTGCACTTTGACGCCCCGCGCATCGCCTCCAAAATCACCGACAATTTCAACTATTATGTCGTTGGAGGCCAGGTGAATTACACCGTCGTCAAGGGCTTCATCGCGGGTGCCGAAGTCTGGTACCAGAACAAGGACCCGGAGGGCCTGAACAGCAAGACGGTCGACGCCGTCGGTGCGGGCGTGCGCCTGCGCCGTACCTTCTGACCTGGTCTACAGGTGTAAACAGCGCGCCGCGCTCCTCCTGAGCGCGGCGTTGCTGCCTGTGCCTTCCGGTCAGTTCCGGTTGGCCGGGGTGAGATCGGTGCCGTTCAGGCGGCCGATATAGTCGGTGAGCATCGGCACATGGCGCTCGGCACCGCCGGCGGCCATCGCCACGCCGAACGAGTTCTTCACCGCATTGCCGATCGGATTGACCAGGCCGGCTGCGTCCGCCATCGCTTCCAGATAGCGCAGATCCTTGAAGGCATTGGCGATGGTGAATTTGTGCGCATTCTCGTCGCCCTCCAGGACCCAGCGCGAAAAGGTCTGGTAGAAGCCGCAATCCATGCGGCCGCCGCGAATGACGCTGTCGAAGCGCTTGGGCGTGATGCCGACCTTTTGCGACAAGGCCAGGGCCTCCGCATAGAGGGCGGCATAGCCGAGCGATACGAAGTTGTTGAGCAGCTTCATGCGATGACCATCGCCCGTACCGCCAATATGCACGATGCGTCCGGCCCAGGTGGCGATCACCGGCTTGAGGCGTTCGAACAGGGCGTCGCTGGCGCCGACCATGGTATCGAGCGTACCTTCCCAGGCTTCCTTCGGCGTGCGGCCCAGCGGGGCATCGGCGTAATCGATGCCGGCCTCGGCGAGTTCGGCGGCGAGCGCCAGGGTGGAGTTGGGATCGGAAGTCGAGCAGTCGACGACGACGGAACCCGGCTTCAGGCCGGCTTTCAGCCCGTCGGGACCGCGTATGAGGGCCTCGACCTGCCGCGAGCCGGTGACGCATAGGAAGACGATGCTGGAAGCGGCGCCCACTTCGCGCGGCGTCTTGGCCTCCTTGGCTCCACGGGTTACGAGATCCTCGACAGGCGCGCGGTTGCGATGCCCCATCACCGTCAGCGCATAGCCCTTCTCCACGATGTTCTTGGCCATGCCATGGCCCATATAGCCGACTCCGATGAAGCCGACGCTCTCCTGCCCATTCGTCATTGCAATCGTCCCGTTTCCTGTCCCGCCTGTCCCGAGCGGGTTGCCGACCCATCCTGACGGCGGGGGAGTGTGGACGGGAAGGACGTTGGCGCGCAAGCTGAATGGTTCATTGGTATGACGATTTATCGATGGCTGGGGCCTCGACCCCGGCAGTCAGCCTTCGTTAAATAAGAAGCGTGAGAACAAAAATAGAACTTGCGTTAATGAGAACAAAATGGGTACATAGTGCCACGGGGCTTTGAATTGCGATGAGATTGCAGGCCCGGTGTTGGAAAATGATCGGTCCGGATGACGAATCCGTTCGTGCTTGATAGGGAAACGGGCATATGAGTCAGACGCAGCTGCGCTTGGTCGAAGGAAGCTCCATGGACAAGACGAAGGCGCTCGACGCCGCCCTATCACAGATTGAACGCTCTTTCGGCAAGGGCTCGATCATGCGGCTCGGCAAGGGTACCAAGACGATGGAGGTGGAGGCGATCTCCACCGGTTCTCTCGGTCTCGATATCGCGCTCGGTGTCGGCGGCCTGCCCAAGGGCCGGGTCATCGAGATCTATGGGCCGGAATCCTCGGGCAAGACCACGCTGGCGCTGCACAGCGTCGCCGAAGCCCAGAAGAAGGGCGGCGTCTGCGCCTTCATCGATGCCGAGCACGCGCTCGATCCGGTCTATGCCCGCAAGCTCGGCGTCAATCTCGACGAATTGCTGATTTCGCAGCCCGATACGGGCGAGCAGGCCCTCGAAATCTGCGACACGCTGGTGCGTTCGGGCGCGATCGACGTCATCGTGATCGATTCCGTGGCCGCGCTGACGCCCAAGGCCGAAATCGAGGGCGAGATGGGCGATGTGCAGCCCGGCCTGCAAGCCCGCCTGATGAGCCAGGCGCTGCGCAAGCTGACGGCCTCGATCGGGCGTTCCAACTCGATGGTGATCTTCATCAACCAGATCCGCATGAAGATCGGCGTGATGTATGGCAGCCCGGAAACCACCACGGGCGGCAACGCCCTGAAGTTCTACGCCTCCGTACGCCTCGATATCCGCCGCATCGGCGCGATCAAGGACAGGGAAGAGGTGGTCGGCAACCAGACCCGCGTGAAGGTGGTCAAGAATAAGGTGGCGCCGCCTTTCAAGCAGATCGAATTCGACATCATGTATGGCGAGGGCGTCTCGAAGGTGGGCGAACTGATCGACCTTGGCGTCAAGGCCGGCGTGGTCGAGAAGTCCGGCGCCTGGTTCAGCTATGAGAGCCAGCGCCTCGGCCAGGGCCGTGAGAACGCCAAGCAGTTCCTCAAGGACAATCCGGATGTCGCCGACAAGATCGAGGGCCAGATTCGCCAGAATGCCGGCCTGATCGCCGAGCGCATCCTCGACAATATCGATCCGGCCGACGCCGAGGACGATTGAGGCTCGTAGCTGGCCCGCGAGACAGCGAACGCCATGCTTGACGAAATAACCCGCCTGTTGGCCCCAACAGGCGGGTTTTTCATGGATGAGCGCCTCGACAGGCCGGAACAGCCTCGCTACAACGCCCCACCACCATGCAAGTTCCTCTTGATCGAGCCACAGGCTCGATCAAGAGGAACTTGCAAGATTTCAAGCACTTGCAGAATATCTCGATATTGCCCATTCGTGGGCAGTATCGAGATATTCTGCTTAGGATGCTGGCCAGGCCGAAAGGAAGGGACCAGCGAAACAGGCATTGGGCCAAATAGGCAAATTGGGCATGAGCGGCGTCAACGAGATCCGATCCACCTTCCTCGACTATTTCGCGCGGAACGGCCACGAAGCCGTGGCGTCTTCGCCGCTGGTGCCGCGCAACGATCCGACCTTGATGTTCACCAATGCCGGCATGGTGCAGTTCAAGAACGTTTTTACCGGCATCGAGAAGCGTCCCTATTCGCGGGCAGCGACCTCGCAGAAATGCGTGCGCGCCGGCGGCAAGCACAATGATCTCGACAATGTCGGCTATACGGCACGGCATCATACCTTCTTCGAAATGCTCGGGAACTTCTCCTTCGGCGATTATTTCAAGGATCGGGCCATCGAGCTCGCCTGGAACCTGATCACCAAGGATTTCGGCCTGCCGGCGTCCAAGCTCCTGGTGACCGTGTTCTCCGAGGACGATGAAGCCCATCGGCTGTGGAAGAAGATCGCCGGCTTGCCGGACGACCGCATCATCCGCATCCCGACCTCGGACAATTTCTGGCGCATGGGTGACACCGGCCCCTGCGGTCCGTGCTCCGAGATCTTCTACGATCACGGCGAGCATATCTGGGGCGGCCCGCCCGGCTCGCCTGACGAGGATGGCGACCGCTTCATCGAGATCTGGAATCTCGTTTTCATGCAGTTCGAGGAACTGGCCGGCGGCGAGCGTGTCAACCTGCCGCGGCCCTCGATCGACACCGGCATGGGGCTCGAGCGTATCGCGACCGTGCTGCAGAACAAGCACAACAATTACGACATCGATCTCTTCCAGGCGCTGATCCGCGCCTCGGTTGAGGCCATCGGCGTGCCGGCCGAGGGGCCGGCGCTCGCCAGCCACCGCGTCATCGCAGACCATCTCAGGGCTTCCTCCTTCCTGGTCGCCGATGGCGTGCTGCCGTCGAACGAGGGCAGGGGCTATGTGCTGCGCCGGATCATGCGCCGCGCCATGCGCCACATTTCCCTGCTCGGCGCCAAGGAACCCACCATGTGGAAGCTGGTGCCGGCGCTGGTGCGCGAAATGGGCGCCGCCTATCCCGAACTCGTGCGGGCCGAGGCGCTGATCAGCGAGACGCTGCGCCTGGAGGAGACCAGCTTCCGCCGTACGCTGGAGCGCGGCCTGGCCCTGCTCGACGCGGAGACCCTGAAGCTCGGCGACGGGCAGGTCTTCTCGGGTGACGTCGCCTTCACCCTCTACGACACCTATGGCTTCCCGCTCGACCTGACCCAGGATGCGCTGCGGGCGCGCAACATCTCGGTCGATCTCGAAGGCTACCAGGCCGCCATGCAGCAACAGAAGGCCAAGGCGCGCGCTGCCTGGGCCGGATCGGGCGATGCGGCCACCGAGACGGTCTGGTTCGGCCTGCGCGAGCAGGTCGGTGCTACCGAGTTCCTCGGCTATGAGACCGAGACCGCCGAAGGCGTCGCGCTGGCCCTGGTCAAGGACGGCAAGCCGGTCGATCGCCTCGCCGAGGGCGAGAAGGGCTATCTGATCCTCAACCAGACGCCGTTCTACGGTGAATCCGGCGGTCAGCAGGGCGATACGGGCATCGTGCAGGCAAACGGCCTGAAAGTGGCGGTGACCGACACCCAGAAGAAGCTCGGCGATCTTTTCGTGCATGCCGTCACAGTCGAGGAGGGCACCCTCAAGGTTCAGGAGCCTCTCGAACTCGTCGTCGATCACGCCCGCCGTTCCGCGATCCGGGCCAATCACTCGGCCACGCATCTTCTGCATGAGGCGTTGCGCCTGACGCTCGGCGATCATGTCGCGCAGAAGGGCTCGCTGGTGGCGCAGGACCGCCTGCGTTTCGACTTTTCGCATCCCAAGCCGATCTCGGACGAGGAGATCAAGGAGATCGAGGATCTCGCCAATGCCGTCGTGCTCGACAATAGCGAGGTGACCACGCATCTGATGAGCGTGGATGACGCCATCGCGTCCGGCGCGCGCGCGCTGTTCGGCGAGAAATATGGCGACGAGGTTCGCGTCGTCTCGATGGGGCAGCGCCAGCCCGGCTCGAACAAGGCCTGGTCGGTCGAGCTGTGCGGCGGCACCCATGTGCGCCGCACAGGTGACATCGGCCTGATCCGCATCGTCTCCAACGGCGCCGTCGCGGCCGGCGTTCGCCGCATCGAGGCCATGACGGCGGATGCGGCCCGCAGGCACCTCGTCAATGAGAGCCGCCTGCTCCAGGGATTGGCCGACGTGCTGCGCACGCCCGTGCCGGAAGCGGGCGACCGCCTGGCCACGCTGGTCGAGGAGAATCGCAAGCTCGAACGCGAACTGACCGAGGCGCGCAAGAAGCTCGCCATGGGCGGGGGCGGGGGCGACAGCGAAATCCGCACGGTCGGCAAGACCCGCCTGCTGGCCAAGGCCGTCACCGGCATTGAGCTGAAGGATCTGAAGGCGCTTGCAGACGAGGGCAAGAAGCAGGTCGGTTCGGGTGTGGTCGCCATTGTCGCGACCTCCGAGGACGGCCGCGCCGGCCTCGTCGTCGGCGTGACGGCGGACCTGACCGGCAGCTTCAACGCCGTCGATCTCGTGCGCAAGGGCTCCGAGGCTCTCGGCGGCAAGGGAGGCGGCGGGCGGCCCGACATGGCGCAGGCTGGCGGCCCCGATGGCTCCAAGGCCCAGGCGGCCCTCGATGCCATCGCCGCGGCACTGGCAGAGGCCTGAGCCGATGGCTCAGTCCAATACGCCGAACTGGATGAGGCCGCTCTGGGTTCGCGTGCTGCTTTGCGTGCTGCCCGCGGCCTGGGCCGGGGTGGAGCTCTATAACGGCAACCAGTTCTGGGGCCTGATGTTCGCGGCCGTGGCCGCCTATGGACTGTGGACCCAGGTCATTCAATATCGTCCTCCGGAAGAGTGAAGCCGGCGGAGGTCAGACCCTTTCGATCGGAGCCAGCATGAGCGCCTTTCCCGTCTATGCTTTCGACAATGCCATCGTGCGCCTGCCGCCGGCGAGCGTGACGGAGGGCCTGCGTGCCGAGGATCGCGGCGCGCCGACCCATGCGGGCGTCTCGACCGAGCATCGTCTCTATATCGAGGCCCTGCAGGCCGCCGGCGTTGCCGTCGAGGTCCTGCCCGCCCTGGAGGATTTCCCGGATTCGCTGTTCGTGGAGGATCCGGCCCTGGTGTTCCCGGAGGGTGCGATCCTGCTGCGGGTCGGCGCCAAGAGCCGTTTCGGCGAGACGGCCGAGATCGCGCCTGTGCTGCGCACGCGCTTCGAGAAGGTCCTGGCCCTGCAAGGGCCGGGGTTCGTCGACGGCGGCGATGTGCTGGTCACGCCCCAGGCCGTGATGATCGGCCTTTCCGACCGCACCACCCGGGAAGGGGCGGAGGAACTGATCGGCCTGCTGGCTGAACTCGGCCGCAAGGGCGTGGTCGTCACCACGCCCCCAGGCGTCCTGCATTTCAAGTCCGACTGCTCTCTGCTCGACGACACCACCATGCTGTCGACGGCGCGCCTCGCCGCCTCGGGCGTGTTCGAGGGCATGCGGGTGCTGCTGACGCCCGAAGGCGAGGAGGCCGGGGCCAACGCCCTCCGGATCAACGACCGGGTTTTCGTCGGCATCGATTATCCGCGCACGGCCGCCCTGCTCGAAGCCGAGGGCTACAGCGTCGTCCGGCTGCCGACGTCGCAGATTGCCAAGATCGACGCGGGCCTGTCCTGCATGTCGCTACGCTGGCATAGCTGAAATCCGACACCCATAAGGACGGGGCATGTCGACTTCCGGTCGACATCCTCGGATATGCTGCATTTGTCGACCTCGCTCCATCAGGTGGAGCTATGAGGGCGACACTCCGCGATTGCCTGCCTTTTCCGATCGGGCGGAGTTGGTGTCCTGAGCCGAATGTTGGTTCGAAACGCCCTCAATGCGGTTTCACCGTCTTGGCGAAACCGGCTTCCAGGCGCCGGTAGACGGCTTCGATCACCAGCGTGGTGATGAGATAGCCGATGGCCACCACCAAGAGGGGCGTGTAGGTGATCGCCTCGCGCGAGCGGATGATGTTGATCTGGCCCAGGAGATCCTGGACGCTGACCAGATAGGCGAGGGCAGTCGATTTCAGGCAGAGCACGGTCTCACCGGCAAAGGTCGGCATCATCGCCTGCATAGCGCGGGGCAGCCAGATGCGTCGCACCAGCGCGAACCCGCGAAAACCATAGGCGCGCGCCGCTTCCAATTCGCCGCGTGGGACCGAGAGCAGCGCGCCGCGCACGACTTCACCGACATAGCCGCCCACACTCAGCACTAGGGCGAAGATGACATAATAGTAGCCGTCCTTCAGGACTGGCCAGATGAAGGATTGCCGGATGCCGGGAATGGCGGGAAAGAGCGAACCCAGGCCCTGGTAATAGACGAACATCTGCACCAGCAGCGGCGTGCCGCGAATGACCGACACGAAGCTGGAGGCGATGGCGTAGACCAGCCTGTTTTTCGAAACCCGGCCGAAGCCGACCAGCACCGCCAGGGGAAAACCGAAGAGCAACGAGAAGAACAGCAGTTTCAGCGTGGTGAAGAAGCCGCTGAGAATGGCCGGCCAGTATTTGCCGATCCAGCCGAAATTCTCGAAAAACCAGCTTGCCAGATCCGCGGACATGGTCACCCCAGCTTGGGAGTCCAGCGCCGGATGTGACGCTCGAACATTTTGATGAAGATGTTGGAGAATTGCGTCAGCGCGTAATAGATCGCGCCGCAGAGCAGCAGGAAGGGGAAATACATGCGCGTGGAGGCCGCGGCCTGCACGGCCGTGAAGGTGAGCTCGTTATAGCCGACCACGAAAATCAGCGCCGAATCCTTCAGCATCGTCATCCAGAGATTGGTCAGCCCGGCGAAGGCGAAGGGAATCATCAAAGGCAGGATGACGCGCCGGAACAGGCCGAATCCGTGCATGCCATAAGCGCGGGCAGCCTCGATCTGCCCCTTCGGCAAGGCGAGCACCGCCCCGCGCAAAATTTCCGAGGTATAGGCGCCATTGACCACGCCGAGCACGGTGATGGCAGCGAAGAAACCACCGATTCCCAGCGTGCCATAGCCGAGCCACGCCATCAGGGCATTGAGCCCCTGCTGGCCCGCATAATAGAGGATCAGGATGAGCAGCACCTCCGGCACGGCGCGGCAGATGGTGGAATAGCCATTGGCGAGCGCAACCAGCCAGCGCGGTCCACGCAATTTAGCCCAGGCGACCAGGCCGCCGATGACAAGGCCAGTGAGATAGCCCCCGACCGAGATTTCGATGGTGATGACCAGGCCTTGGAGCAACGATACGCCCCATCCGGACATCAGTAGATTCCAGAAAGCTTCCACGCCCGACCCCACAGGAAGGAAAGGGGCCGGCCCGAACTCTCAGGCCGGCTGGAGAAAGCCCGGTTCAGTTCACCGGGAGTGAACCGAGCGGCTTATCTCACTTCGGCGGCGTACCGACGTTGTATTTGAAGTACTTCTTCTGGATCGCGTCGAACTCGCCATTGGCATAGACAGCCTTGATGCCCTCATCGAGCTTGGCCTTCAGATCGGTGTCCTCCTTGCGCAGGCCTCCCCCCACGCCGGCTTCGAAGACCGGATCCTTGGGGAACTGCTTCATCTCGCAGCATTGGCCGTCCTTGCCGGCCAGGAAATCGTCGAGCGCGGCGGCATCGGCCATCACCAGGTCGAGACGGCCGGCGGCGAGGTCGGCATTGGCGGCGTCCTGCGTGCCGTAGCTCTTGATGTCGGCGTCGGGATAGGTCTTCTGGACATATTGGGCGTGAATGGTGCTCGTCTGCACGCCGATCGATTTGCCCTTCATGCCCTCCGGCGTGAACTCGAACTTGTCGGCCTTGTTGCCGATGAATTCGGGAGGCGTGTTGTAATAGCGGATGGTGAAGCCGATCTGGGCCGAGCGCTCCGGCGTGATCGTCATGGAAGCCCAGATCACGTCGATCTTCTTGGCGATCAAGGCTGGGATGATGCCGTCCCAGGCGGTGGCGACGATCTCGCAATCGAGCTTGGCGGCTTTGCAGACGGCCTTGGCCAGATCGACCTCGAAGCCGACCCATTGGCCGGAGGCGTCCTTCGAAGCGAAGGGCGGGTAGGGCTCGGCCGCGACGCTGACCTTGATGGTGTCTGCCTGGGCCGAGGCGAAGGCCGCGCCACAAAGAAAGGCGGTCGCCATGAGAAGTTTGGCGCTGAAGTGTTTCATTTTGGTCCCCTGATAGATAACTGTTTTTTCGACGTTTTCTTGGTTTTCATACTTGATGCGCGAGTTCCGGTGCCCTCCTGCCCCTCGAACTTTTCCGTCAAGCGGAAATGATTGCCTCGCAAGTCGCTTTAGTGCTGGCGCGGCGTGACGAATTGACGGCAGCGCTCGCTGTTGGGATTGCCGAACACCTTTTGGGGCGGGCCTTCCTCCTCGACATTGCCGTTGTAGAGATACATCACATGGCTGGCGACATCGCGGGCGAAGGCCATCTCATGGGTCACCAGCAGCATGGTGCGCCCCTCCGCAGCGAGATCGCGGATGACCTTGAGCACCTCGCCGACCAACTCCGGGTCGAGCGCCGAGGTCGGCTCGTCGAACAGCATCACCTTCGGGCGGATGGCAAGGGCGCGGGCGATCGCCGCGCGCTGTTGCTGGCCGCCGGAGAGAAAGGCGGGATAGACGTCCTTCTTGGCGTAGAGGCCGACCTTGTGCAGCAATTGCTCGGCATGGGCGATCGCCTCGGCCTTGTTCTCGCCGAGGACATGGACCGGCGCTTCGATGACGTTTTCGAGCACGGTGCGATGCGCCCATAGATTGAAGCTCTGGAACACCATCCCCAGCCGGCTGCGGATGCGCTGGAGCTGCTTCTGATCGGCGACCGCCATGGCGCCATGGCCATCCGGCTTGAGGCGAATCTCCTCGTTTCCGATCAGGATGCGACCGGAATTGGGAACCTCCAGCAGATTCGTACAGCGCAGCATCGTGCTCTTGCCCGAGCCTGATGCGCCGATCAGGGCGATCACGTCGCCTTCATGGGCCGTAAGGGAAACACCTTTGAGGACTTCCAGCAGACCGAAACTCTTGTGAATATTGTCGAGTTGAACAACGGGTGTCCGGCTCGCTCCCGCTTGTGGGGCGTCCTCTGGCATAAAGCGACCTCATCTGACGTTCGGTTGCCCAGAACTGTATCAGCCATTTCAGTTTGCACAAGGTGCAGGCAGCCACTCTTGTCGATAACGACATGCTCTGGTCTTTATCCGCTGCATGAGATAGGCAGAGCCCTAAACTGGAACCCTGCCTATGTCGCTTGCCGCCTCCATCCGCAAAGTCCTGGTGCCGATCAACCGCGAAGGCTACCCATTCCTGGGCATCGCGGGCGTGGCCACGCTGATCGCACTGGGATGGATCAAGGTTCTGTTCTGGCCTCTTCTGATCCTCACCGCCTGGGTCGCCTATTTCTTCCGCGACCCTCAGCGGGTGACGCCGGTGCGCGAGGGCCTGGTGGTCTCGCCGGCCGACGGCGTGGTCAGCCAGATCGCCAATGTGCTGCCGCCGCCCGAACTGGGTCTGGCCAGCCAATCGCTGCTGCGCGTTTCGATCTTCATGAACGTTTTCGATTGCCATGTGAACCGCAGTCCGGTGACGGGGACGATCACCAAGATCGCCTATAAGCCGGGCAAGTTCCTCAACGCCGATCTCGACAAGGCCAGCGAGGACAATGAGCGCAACGGCTTCATCATCGACACCGGCGCCGCCCGCTACGGCGTCGTACAGATTGCCGGCCTGGTGGCGCGGCGCATCGTCTGCTGGACCAATGAGAACGAGCATGTCGCCGTCGGCCAGCGCCTGGGCATGATCCGCTTTGGGTCTCGCGTCGACGTCTATCTGCCGGAAGGCGTGCGTCCCCTGGTCGGCATCGGCCAGAAGATGGTGGCCGGCGAGACCATCCTGGCGGATGCGAATACCACCATGCCGAACCTGACCCACCGCGTCGGCTGACCATGGACCCGCTCTTCCCGCCTTTTCAGCCAGGAAGTCCGGATCCCGAGGGACCGAGGCGGCGTGCCATTCCGCTGCGCGTACTCATTCCCAACATGATCACGCTGCTCGCGCTCTGCGCGGGCATGACGGCCATTCGCCTGGCCATCGAGAACAAGCTCGACCTTGCCATCGGCTGCATCGTGGTCGCGGCGCTGCTGGACGGCGTCGACGGACGCGTGGCGCGCTATCTCAAGGGCACCTCGAAATTCGGCGCGGAGCTCGATTCTCTCGCCGATTTCGTGAATTTCGGCGTGGTTCCCGGTATCGTCCTCTATTTCTGGGGGCTGCACGATCTGCGATCGATCGGCTGGATCGGCTCGCTGGTCTTCGCCATCTGCATGGTGCTGCGCCTTGCGCGCTTCAACGTGACCAGCAGCGATCCCAACCGCCCGGCCTTCCAGGCGAACTTCTTCACCGGCATGCCCGCTCCAGCCGGAGCCTGCACCGTGCTGCTGCCGATCTATCTGGATTTCCTCGGCCTCACCCATGAGCCGAGCCACGCCAAATATGAGCTGGCCTATGTGCTGCTCATCGCCTTCCTGATGATCTCCACCATTCCGACCTTCTCGGGCAAGAAGCTGGGCAACCGCATTCCACGCGAATGGGTGCTGCCGATCTTCGTCGTCGCGGTAGTGGTGGTAATGCTGCTGGCGCTCTATCCGTGGGAGTCGCTGACCTCGCTCACCGTCGCCTACTTGGCGACCATTCCGTTCGGCGTCGTCTATTACCGCAAGCAGGCGAGGGCCCATGCGGCCTCGCTACCCCTGGAGCGGAAGGGCGAATAGTTCTTTGGAGCGTGGACATCGCGGCGACATGCCTTCATGTCGCGATGTCCGCGCTCATCGTGGGAATCCACCAGATTGGTAGACGAGAGCGGACAGTATGTCCGCGCTCCAGAAGCGTTACACCGGCCTTGCCAGCACGTGCTTCTTCTTGCCAAGCGACAGCTTGATCACGCCGTCGGCGGTGACGTCACCCTTGCTCAGCACGGCCTTGGGATCGCTGACCGCCACGTCGTTGACCCTGAGCCCGCCGCTGGCGATCTGGCGGCGAGCCTCGCTGGTCGACGGCACCAGGCCCGCCTGCACGAAGGCATTGAGCAGGCCCACGCCCTCGCTCAGGCCCGCCAGTTCGAAGCTCGGCAGGTCGCCGGCCAGCGTGCCTTCCTCGAAAGTTTTTCGCGCGGTCTCTTCGGCAGCCTCGGCCTTGTCGCGGCCATGGACGAGGGCGGTCGCCTCGGTGGCCAGGCGCTTCTTGGCCTCGTTGATCTCCGAGCCGCCGAGGGCGGCGAGGCGGGCGATCTCGTCGAGCGGCAGGGTGGTGAACAGCTTGAGGAAGCGCTCGACGTCGGCATCCTCCGTGTTGCGCCAATATTGCCAGTAATCATAGGCCGAGAGCATGTCGTCGTTGAGCCAGACGGCGCCGGCGGCGGTCTTGCCCATCTTGGCGCCCGAGGCCGTGGTCAGCAGCGGGCAGGTGAGGGCATAGAGCTGCGGCGTGCCCATGCGGCGGCCAAGATCGATGCCGTTGATGATGTTGCCCCACTGATCCGAGCCGCCCATCTGCAGCACGCAGTCATAGCGCCTGGAAAGCTCCACGAAATCATAGGCTTGCAGGATCATGTAATTGAATTCGATGAAGGAGAGCTCCTGCTCACGGTCGAGCCTGAGCTTCACCGAATCGAAGGACATCATGCGGTTGACCGAGAAGTGGCGGCCGATGTCGCGCAGCATCTCGATATAATTGAGCTTGGTCAGCCATTCGGCGTTATCGACGAGGATGGCGCGCTCGTCGGTGTAGTCGATGAACTTGTCATAGACCCTGAGGATGCTGTTTTTGTTGGCCTCGATCTGCTCGATCGGCAGAATGCGGCGGGTTTCGTCGCGGCCCGAGGGATCGCCGACCCGCGTGGTGCCGCCGCCCATCAGGGTGATCGGGCGATGGCCGGTCTTCTGCAGCCAGTGCAGCATCATGATCGGCACGAGATGGCCGATATGCAGCGAGCTTGCCGTGAGATCGACCCCGACATAGGCGGTCAGGCGTCCGCTGGCGGCCTTCTCGTCGAGGCCTTCCAGATCCGATACCTGGTGGATGAAGCCGCGCTCGGTGAGGGTGCGCAGGAAATCGGATTTTAACGCGGTCATGGCAAACGCTTTCAAACGGCTTATAGATGTCTAGAGCAAAGCGTGTTTGGACGGGAACGTCCGTTTGCTCTAGCTCTTTGGTTCGATGCGCCTTTGCGATTGCTGGCGTGTCCGCCAGATCACAAAACGCTTTAAGCGCCCTCTAACAGGTTTGGCGGCGCTTTGGTACAGGGGTGCTGAGAAATCGGGTGATTTGCGCATGAAGACGATGATGACGGCACTCGGGCTAATGTCCGGGACCTCGATGGACGGTATCGATGCCGCCCTGATCGAGACGGACGGCGAGGGCACCGTCGAGATGGGACCGACAGTCGAGCTCGCTTATAATGAGGAAGAGCGCAGCCTGCTGCGGCAGGCCCTGGCCGATGCGGTGGCGATGAAGCGTCGCAACGAACGTCCGGGCGCTTTGGTGGCGGCCGAGCGGCTGATCACCCGCAAGCATGCCGATGTCGTTTCCGATTTCCTCAAGGCGCATGACCTCAGCCCTGACGATATCGATGTCATCGGCTTTCATGGCCAGACGGTGCTGCACCGCCCGCAGGAGCGGCTGACCGTGCAACTCGGCGACGGCCAGGCCCTCGCCGACAGCCTCGGTATCCAGACCGTCTACGACATGCGGGCTGCCGATGTGGCCGAGGGCGGGCAGGGCGCTCCGCTGGTGCCGGTCTATCACCAGGCCCTGGTGCAGGCCGCCAAGCTCGCCGGGCCCGTCGCCGTGCTCAATCTCGGCGGCGTCGGCAATGTCAGCTATATCGCCCGGGGACGCGATCCCATCGCCTTCGACACCGGCCCCGCCAATGCGCTGATCGACGATTTGATGATGGAGCGCACCGGCATCGCCTTGGACCAGGACGGTCGGCAGGCCCTGGCCGGCAGGGTCGACGAGACGGTGCTCGGCCAATTGATGGCCCATTCCTATTTCGGCGAGGCGCCGCCCAAATCGCTCGACCGCAACGCCTTTTCGCGCGAGGCGGTTGCGGGTCTGTCCACGCCCGATGCGGTGGCGACCCTGGCTGCCTTCACGGCCCGCAGCGCGGCGGCGGCACGCCAATGGCTGCCTGCCGAGCCGAAGCTGTGGATCGTCTGTGGCGGCGGAGCCCGCAATCCGGCAATCCTCAACTTCCTGCGCGCCGAGACCGGCGTACCTGTGCGGACGGCGGACGAGTTCGGCTGGTCGGCTTCCATGATGGAGGCACAGGCTTTTGCCTATCTGGCCGTTCGATCCCTGAAAGACCTGCCCTTGACCTTTCCCTCCAGCACCGGCGTCCGCAAGGCGCTCACGGGCGGTATTCTCGCAGTGCCGGGCCAGAAGCGGGTAAGCGCATGATCGGCCGTCTCAACCATGTCGCCATCGCCGTGCGCGACCTCGGCGCTGCCACCGCCGTCTATCGTGACACCCTCGGCGCCCATGTCTCGCAGCCCCAGGCTCTGCCGGAGCACGGCGTCACCGTCGTCTTCATCGAGCTGCCGAACACCAAGATCGAGCTCCTGGAACCCCTGGGTGAGGCCTCGCCGATCGCGCGCTTCCTCGAGAAGAACCCGGATGGGGGCATGCACCACATCTGCTACGAGGTCGATGACATCCTCGCCACGCGGGACCAGCTGAAACAAACGGGGGCGCGCGTCCTTGGCGACGGTGAGCCGAAGATCGGTGCCCACGGCAAGCCGGTGCTGTTCCTGCATCCCAAGGATTTCTCGGGTACGCTGGTCGAACTGGAACAGGTTTGATCCGATTGCGATCGGAGTATGGCACAGTAGCCTTCTCCCGCAAGGGGAGAAGGAAGATGCGCCTCATTCGTCCCGGTCGAGCCTATGATCTCAGCCGTTGCTCTTGCGCCGGATCGGCGTGAGCAGGAAGGACGGGACGTGATCGCCCATGCCGATCACCACCGGGCCGTCATCCTCGTCGCGCCGATGCGGCCTGGACGATGCAGGACGGCGTTGCTCGGGGGCCTGCTGCGGCTCGTGGCGCGGAGCCTTGGGAGCTTCGTCGCGTTCGCGCGACGGCCTGGCCTCGCGGCCCTTGCCCTGCTGGCGCGGTTCCTCGGTCTTGCCGCCGCGCTCGCGACGCCCGCGCCGCGGCTTGGCGTGGATCTCTTCCTCTTCATCCCCCTCGATCGGCGGCGGATCGCCGGTGAAGGGGATCTTGTTGCCGGTCAAGGTCTCGATGGCCGAGACATGCTTGCCGTCGGCGGAACTGACCAGGGTGAAGGCCCAACCCGAACGACCAGCGCGGCCCGTGCGGCCGATGCGGTGGACATAGTCGTCGGCGTGGACCGGCACGTCGAAATTGAAGACATGGCTGACGTCAGGAATGTCGAGGCCGCGTGCCGCGACGTCCGAAGCCACCAGGATCGGCATCTCGCCATTGCGGAAGCTCTCCAGTGCGGCCATGCGGGCGCGCTGGTCCATGTCACCATGCAGTGCGACGGCGCCGAAGCCGTGGCGCACCAGCGAGCGGTGCAGGATGGCCACTTCCGACTTGCGGTTGCAGAAGACGATGGCGTTCTTGAGATTCTCCGCCGAACGGATCAAGCGGCGCAGGGTGACCCGCTTTTCGGCGGGGGGCGACTTGGTGTGCACCAGCGCCTGTGTGATCGTGGTGGCGGCAGTGGCGGGCCGGCTGACCTCCACCTGCACCGGATTGTGCAGGAACTGGTCGGTAATGCGCTTGATCTCCGCCGGCATGGTCGCGGTGAAGAACAGGGTCTGCCGGGTGAAGGGCACCAGCTTGCAGATGCGCTCGATGTCGGGAATGAAGCCCATGTCGAGCATGCGGTCGGCCTCGTCGATGACGAGAAGCTCCACGCCGGTGAGCAGCAGCTTGCCGCGCTCGACGTGATCGAGCAGGCGCCCGGGGGTGGCGATCAGCACGTCCACGCCACGCGTGATCTTGGCGTCCTGGTCACCAAAGGAGACACCGCCGATCAGAAGCGCGACCGACAGGCCGCTCTTGCTGCCATAGCGGTCGAAATTCTCCTGGACCTGCGCGGCCAATTCGCGGGTCGGCTCCAGGATCAGCGTGCGTGGCATGCGGGCGCGGGCGCGTCCCTTTTCCAGCAGCGTCAGCATGGGCAGGGTGAAGGCTGCCGTCTTGCCGGTGCCCGTCTGGGCGATGCCGAGCACATCGCGGCGCTGCAGCACATGGGGAATGGCCTGGGCCTGGATGGGCGTGGGATTGGTGTATCCGGCCGCTTCCACGGCGGCGAGGACCTTTGAAGAGAGACCGAGTTCAGCGAAGCTCATTGCGGAAATGTCGAACCAACAGAGGCCGCCCCGATCGGACGGCAGAGGGCGGCTCGCATCGCCGCACGGACAAACAGGGCCCTATCGGGTGGGCCCGGACGGCGCGAACATAGGGTTAGGCAGGGAAATGTCAATGGTTTTGCCGGGCAAAGGCACGGTTTTTGCTCGATTTCCAGGGCTTTTTCGTCGATTTGGTGGGCGGCCGACGCAAGCCTTGATGATGAGACGGCAGGATCGCTAGCTCGAACAAACGGGACGACGTTCCTTTCCTTGCGTCATCCATGTGGCGGCGAAGAAAAAAAGCACTCAGCGATCCGACCGGGGCGCCCGAAGTGACAAAGATACGCAGGAACAAGGCGTTAGAGCGGAAGCATTCAATCGCGATTGCGCTCCGCTCCGCAAAGGACACAAACGCAAAAGGCGGGCATCGGCCCGCCTTTCTTCTGCAGAGGGATGAACCGGCCTTACTCGGCCACGGTTTCAGGCTTCTTCTTGGCGGGCTTCACGGGGGGCTTGGCCGGCTTGGCTTCGGCGGTTTTCACCGGGCGCGGCTTGGGCTTCTTGACCACGGGCGCTTCCGTGGCTTCGCCGAAGCGCTCGTTGATCTTGCGTGCGATGGGATCGTCGCGCTGGGCCTCCGGATCCATCGGCAGGATGGTCTCGATCGGATCGGCCTGGTCGATCGAGCCGGTCTGATCCTGGATGATCGGGAATTGCGGGGCAAGGGGGGCATTGGCCGCCGCCTGCATCGAATTGGCATCGGGGGCGGGCGCAGGGGCCGGTGCGGCGGGCGCCGGCGCAAGATTGGCGATGACAGGCGTCGTCACCGGGGGCGGGGCTGTCACCGCGACGGCCTCTGCCGGTGCGGCCGGTGCCGCGTGGATCGAGCGGGCCGTGTCGATGGCGCCGACGAAAGCCACGAAACCGGCGGCGACGAGGGCGCCCTCGCGCTTCAGCTTCCAGTGGTGGCGGGCCCGGTAGGCAGTATGCCAAAGCCAGCCGACAGTGATATCGACAGCACTTGCGACCAACATGACGAACTCCAACTCAACGCGACCTCGGTGAGAATCACTATTGCGCGTGATGGTGAAGAAAAACTTGCCAAGGCGAATCGGCAGCCAAGAAATTTTGCCGAGGCAAGTTTCGCCGGGTGGTCGGAGCCGGGATTTCCGGGGAGTGCGGACGAAAGGTTGTACTTGCAGGAAGGGAAGAGCGGATCGCCCGATACTGTCTTGAACGTCGTAGGGACGTCCGCGCTCCGGGCCTATAGCAAAGCGCGGATCTTGGCGGCGTGCTGGGCGAGGACGGCGTGGTCGGCCATGGCGCGCGGGCGGACAGGAACACCCGTCTTCATCGGCAGGAGGTGGAAATGGACATGCGGCACCTCCTGGCCGCCCGAAACCTCAGAATGCAGCCGCAACGTATGGCCATCCGCGCCGAATGCCTTGCAGGCGGCCAGGGAGACCTTCTGTGCGATCTGGGCGAGGTAGGCCAGTTCATCCGGTTCCACGTCGAAGATGTTGCGGGCGGGCTTCTTGGGGATCACCAGGCTATGGCCGTCGACGATCGGCATGATGTCGAGGAAAGCGAGGGTTCGGTCATCCTCATAGAGCGTGTGGTTGGGAATTTCCCCCCGCAGCAGCTTGGCGAAGATGTTGTCGGGATCATAAGCGGTCATGCCGCTATCCTTTCCTGAAGGGCGTTGCCTCGTCGAGAGCTTCGTGGTGGGCGGCAACCTCGGCGCGCTCATGCGCGAGATAGTCGTCAACCGCCCGTCGAAATCCGGGATCGGCAATATAATGGGCGGAATAGGTTGTCACGGGCCGATAGCCGCGCGCCAGCTTGTGTTCGCCCTGTGCGCCGGCCTCCACCCGGCGGAGGCGGCGTTCGATGGCGAACTCGATGGCCTGATGATAGCACACTTCGAAATGCAGGAAGGGATGGTCCTCGATGCAGCCCCAATTGCGGCCGTAGAGCGTGTCGGAGCCGATGAAATTGATGGCCCCGGCGATATAGCGCCCCTCGCGCCTGGCCATTACCAGCAGGATGTGCTCGGCCATGGTCTCGCCGATGAGGGCATAGAATTTACGATTGAGATAGGGGCGGCCCCATTTGCGCGAGCCGGTATCCATGTAGAAGGCGTAGAAGGCGTCCCAGGCCTCCTTCGTGATGGCCGTGCCGGTCAACCTCTCGATGGTGATGCCGTTGGCCAAAGCATCCCGGCGCTCGCGCTTGATGGTCTTGCGCTTGCGAGAGGCGAGGGAGGCCAAAAAGGCCTCGAAATCGTCATAACCCTCGTTGAGCCAGTGAAATTGCTGGTCTGTACGCTGCAGGAAGCCCTGGGCGCCGAGCCATTGCCAGTCGTCACGGCCGATGAAGGTGGCATGGATGGAGGAGCCGCCGATGGAAGAGAGGGCCGCCTTGGCGCCTCTCACCAGGGCCGATGAGACGAGGGCGGGATCCTCGCCCGGAGCGACCAGGAAGCGCCGGCCCGTTGCCGGCGTGAAGGGGATGCTGACCTGGAGCTTGGGATAATATTGCCCGCCGGCGCGCTCATAGGCATCGGCCCAGCCCCAGTCGAAGACATATTCGCCCTGGCTGTGGCTCTTGCCATAGGCGGGCATGACGCCGGCGACCCGGCCGTCGTCATGGCTGACGAACAGATGGAGGGGCGTCCAGCCCGAGCGTCCCCCGACGCACCCACTCGCTTCGAGAGCGTGCAGGAAATCGTAGGAAATGAAGGGGTTGAAGTGCTCGGCGGAGGGATCGGGAGCGGCCGCTTCGTCCCCGGCGCTCGGGCGGTGCCCGGAAAGGCAGTTCTGGGGCGTGGCGGCGAGAGGATTGGCGCAGCGGTCCCAGGCCTGGCGGCCGATGGCCTCGATCGAGGAAGCTGCCTTGATCGTAAAGCCCTGGTCGCTCAAGCCTGCATTCCCTCAACGGATACCTGTCCGGGGAATTTGGGCCTATTCCCGTCGAATGCAAGAGGCGCGGCCCGAGTTCCATTGCCGCGCCTTTCGTAAGTGGCCTCAGGCGACTTCGATCAGCGCCTCGACCTCGACGGTGGCGTCGAGGGGAAGCGAGGGCACGCCCACAGTGGAGCGGGCATGGCGTCCCTTGTCGCCGAAGACCTCGACCATCAGGTCGGAAGCACCGTTCATCACCATCGGATGGGTGGTGAACTCCGGCGCAGCGGCAATGAAGCCGCCGAGGCGGACCACGCGCACCACCTTGTCGAGGGAGCCGACGGCCGCTTTGATCTGCGCCAGGATGTTGATGGCGCAATAGCGCGCGGCAATCCGGGCGTCTTCGACGGTGACCGTGCCAGCGCCGAGCTTGCCGGTGGCGGCCAGCTTGCCCTCATTGTTGAAGCAGAGCTGGCCGGAGATAACGAGGTGGTTGCCGGTGCGCACCGTGCCGACATAGTTGGCGACCGGGGCAGCCGGGGTGGGCAGGGTGATGCCGAGTTCGGCAAGGCGGGCGTCGATGGCGGACATGGAAGCCTCTCTTTGGAGCGCGGACATCCTGTCCGCTCTTGGAAGCGTTGAAGGGCAGGGGAGAGCGGGTCTCGCGACAAGCAAGCATGTCGTTGAGAAGCCCGCGCTCCGAAATCAGGCCATGGCCTTCTTGAGGTTCTCGTCGATCTTGTCGAGGAAGCCGGTGGTCGACAGCCAGCCCTGATCGGGGCCGACCAGCAGGGCCAGATCCTTGGTCATGAAGCCGGTCTCGACAGTGGAGACGCAGACCTTCTCCAGGGTGGCGGCGAACTTGGCGAGCTCGGCATTGTCATCGAGCTTGGCGCGATGGGCAAGGCCGCGGGTCCAGGCGAAGATCGAGGCGATGGAGTTGGTCGAGGTCTCCTTGCCCTTCTGGTGTTCGCGGTAATGGCGCGTCACGGTGCCGTGGGCGGCCTCGGCCTCGACCGTCTTGCCGTCGGGGCTGAGCAGCACGGAGGTCATCAGGCCGAGCGAGCCGAAGCCCTGGGCGACGATATCGGACTGCACGTCGCCGTCATAGTTCTTGCAGGCCCAGACATAGCCGCCCGACCATTTCAGCGCCGAGGCGACCATGTCGTCGATCAGGCGGTGTTCATAGGTCAGCTTGCGCTTGTCGAACTCGGTCTTGAATTCACTGGCGAAGACTTCGGCGAAGATATCCTTGAAGCGGCCGTCATAGGCCTTGAGGATGGTATTCTTCGTCGACATGTAGACCGGGAAATTGCGCTGCAGGCCGTAGTTGAACGAAGCGCGCGCAAATTCGCGGATCGATTCGTCGAGGTTGTACATGGCGAGCGCCACGCCGTCGCCCGGCGACTTGAACACTTCCTTCTCGATCACCGAGCCGTCCTCGCCGACGAACTTGATGGTCAGCGTGCCCTTGCCGGGGAAACGGAAGTCGGTGGCGCGATACTGGTCGCCGAAGGCATGGCGGCCGACGACGATCGGCTGGGTCCAGCCCGGCACCAGGCGCGGCACGTTGCGGCAGATGATGGGCTCGCGGAAGATCACGCCGCCGAGGATGTTGCGGATGGTGCCGTTGGGCGACTTCCACATCTCCTGGAGATTGAATTCCTTCACGCGGGCTTCATCCGGCGTGATGGTGGCGCATTTCACGGCCACGCCGTGGCGCTTGGTGGCCTCGGCCGCCTCGACGGTGACCTTGTCGCGGGTCTTGTCCCGGTTCTCGATGCTGAGGTCGTAATAATCGAGCTGGAGATCGAGATAGGGGAAGATCAGCTTGTCCTTGATCTGCTGCCAGATGATCCGGGTCATCTCGTCGCCGTCCATGTCGACGACCGGATTGGCCACCTTGATCTTTGCCATCGTACAAGCCTCATTTATTGGGAAATATCGGCGCGGCTATAGCACCGCGATCCGGTCGGGGGAAGTTCGGCGGACGATGGCGCCTGTTGTTTTTGCCGGGTGAAACCAAGCAATTACTGCGGAGCTTGCGCCTGCTTGGCCTCGGCAACCAGCTTGTCGTCGATCTCACGGGCCCGGATGGCGGCGGGACGGCCGGCGATTCGCTGCCAATAGGCGGCGAGGGCCGGACGCGGCTCGATCGTCTTGAACATCAGGCCCCAGCCAACCTGCGAGCCGAAATAGACGTCGGCAGCCGAGAAGCGGTCTCCCGCGATGAACTCGTTCTGGGAGACGGCATAGTCGAGCGCGTCGATCACGTCGGCATAGCAGCCATAGCCGACCATGCGCTTGCGCTCATCGGGAATCTCGATGTTGAGCGCCTTGTTGGTCACCGCGGCCTCGACCGGGCCGGCCGCAAAGAACATCCAGCGATAATAGAGGCCTCGCTGCGGGGACCCGGCCGGCGGCGCCAGACCCGCCTGCGGAAAGGCATCGGCCAGATAGGCGCAGACGGCGCCGCCTTCGGTGACGACCACGCCGCGATGGGCAATGGCCGGCACCTTGCCCATCGGATTGAGAGCGAGATAGTCGGCCGATTTCATGCTGGTGCCGAAGTCGAGGATCTCGGTGCGATAGGGCTGGCCGACTTCCTCGAGCATCCAGCGGGCAATACGGCCGCGTGACATCGGGTTGGTGTAGAAGACGAGTTCATCGCTCATGGGGCTGTCCTGCTGGAAACGGTGGCGGGAGCATAGCCCTGCAACCGGATTTGACCAGGGCAAAACCCCGCCGGGGTTGGGAGTGTCAGCCTCCGGCTGACATCTTGGAAGCCAAGCTCTTGCGGTCCGGTAGAATGTCAGCCGGAGGTTGACACTCCGCACATCCTGCACTGCGTCATGCAAGACCGACTGTCTTGTCAGGCAAAACCCGGCCCTATGCCGCTCCCGCCTGCGCCAGCGCCGCGTTGAGCGTGGCGCTCGGACGCATCACGGCTTCGCATTTCTGCCGATCGGGCAGATAGTAGCCGCCGATATCGGCCGGCTTGCCCTGCACGGCCGCGAGTTCGGCGAGGATCTTGGCCTCGTCGCGCGCCAGTGTTTCGGCCAGCGGCTTGAATTGCGCCTGCAGGGCCGGGTCTTCGGTCTGGGCGGCGAGTTCCTGCGCCCAATACAGTGCCAGATAGAACTGGCTGCCGCGATTGTCCAATTCGCCGGTGCGGGGCGAGGGGGATTTCTTGTTGTCCAGGAGCTTGCCGGTTGCGGCGTCCAGCGTCTTGGCGAGCAGCTTGGCCTTGGCGTTGCCCGTCTTGATGCCGAGATCCTCCAGCGAGACGGCCAGCGCCAGGAATTCGCCCAGAGAATCCCAGCGCAGATGGTTTTCCTCCACCAATTGCTGCACATGCTTGGGCGCCGAGCCGCCGGCGCCGGTTTCATACATGCCGCCGCCGGCCATCAAGGGCACGATGGACAGCATCTTGGCGGAGGTGCCGAGCTCCATGATCGGGAACAGATCGGTGAGATAGTCGCGCAGAATGTTGCCGGTGACGGAAATCGTATCCAGGCCGCGGATCACGCGCTCGAGCGTGTAGCGCATGGCGCGCACCTGGCTCATGATCTGGATGTCGAGACCGGCGGTGTCGTGCTCGGCGAGATAGGCCTTCACCTTGGCGATCAGCTGCGCCTCGTGCGGGCGATAGGGGTCCAGCCAGAACAGAGCGGGCATGCCGGAATTGCGGGCGCGCGTCACCGCGAGCTTGACCCAGTCGCGGATCGCCGCGTCCTTGACCTGACACATGCGCCAGATGTCGCCCTGCTCGACGGTCTGGCTCAGCAGCACCTCGCCGGTCGCAAGGTCGGTGATGTTGGCCACGCCGTCCTCCGGGACCTCGAAGGTCTTGTCGTGCGAGCCATATTCCTCGGCCTGCTGCGCCATCAGGCCGACATTCGGTACGGTGCCCATGGTGCGGGGATCGAAGGCTCCGTGCCATTTACAGAAATTGATCATCTCCTGGTAGATGCGGGCGAAGGTACTCTCCGGCATCACCGCCTTGACGTCCTTCAGGCGGCCGTCGGCACCCCACATCTTGCCGCCATTGCGGATCATGGCCGGCATGGAGGCGTCCACGATGATGTCGTTGGGCGAGTGGAAATTGGTGATGCCCTTGGCCGAGTCGACCATCGCCAGTTCGGGCCGGTGCTCGTGGCAGGCATGCAGATCGCGCTTGATCTCGTCCTGCATGCTTTGCGGCAGGGTTGCGATCTTGTTGTAGAGGTCGACCATGCCGTTGTTGACGTTGACGCCGAGTTCGTCGAACAGCTTGCCATGCTTGGCGAAGGCATCGCGGTAGAAGATCTTCACGCAATGGCCGAAGACGATGGGGTGCGACACCTTCATCATCGTCGCCTTCACATGAAGCGAAAACATCACCCCGGTCTTGTGCGCGTCTTCGATCTGCTTTTCGTAGAACTCCAGAAGCGCCTTCTTGCTCATATACATCGAGTCGATGATCTCACCATCCAGCAGCGAGACTTTGGGTTTCAGGACGATGGTCTTGCCGCTGTTGGTGACCAGCTCCATCTTCACGTCGCGGGCCCTGTCGAGCGTCATCGATTTCTCGCCATGGTAGAAGTCGCCGTCATGCATGTGCGAGACATGCGTGCGCGAGGCCTGGCTCCATTCGGCCATGCTGTGCGGGTTCTTGCGCGCGTAGTTCTTCACAGCCAGCGGCGCGCGGCGATCCGAATTGCCCTCGCGCAGCACCGGGTTCACGGCGCTGCCGATACATTTGGCGTAGCGGGCGCGGATCGCCTTTTCCTCGTCCGATTTGGGGTTCTCGGGATAATCGGGAATCCTGTAGCCCTTGCCTTGCAGCTCCCGGATGGCCGCCGTCAATTGTGCCACCGAGGCGCTGATATTGGGCAGCTTGATGATGTTGGTGTCGGGCAGCAGCGTCAGCCGGCCGAGCTCAGCCAGATTGTCGGGAACGCGCTGTTCATCAGTCAGAAAATCGGGAAATTCGCCAAGGATGCGGCCGGCGACCGAAATGTCGCTGGTGACGACGTCGATTCCGGCGGGGGCGGCAAATGTGCGGACGATGGGCAGGAAGGCGGCGGTTGCCAATGCCGGGGCTTCATCGGTCAGCGTGTAGATGATGGTGGGGGATTTGGCGTTCATACGCTGGCTTCCTTGGCAAGTCGGAATCAGGGCGACAAAAAGCGCTCGCGCCGGTGCGTGGATCGGCACGAGTGCTCGGTAAATTTGCAGGGCGGCGTGGTCAGGGGGCGTGTCTTTCCGGCAACGGGATGACCTCGATGACTTGGCGCTCGATGACCTTGGCAGAGTTTTCCGGCGGGGTCCGCGGGTGGGGCGCACCGAAGAACTCACGCCTCGAACCTGCCACCTGCTTCGGACTTCGGCAACTGATTTGTGCCTGCGGGCTTGCGCTGCATCGTGGATGGCGGGAGGCTCGGGATCGGCACGACAAGACACTCCCGGAGCGGAGCTCGCGGGAGTGTCGGCAGATTGTCCGAGATTGATGGAGCCGGTCTATCGCAGTCAGTTGCACACTTCGCGGGTGCGATAGATGTAGCTCTGCGCATAGTCGTCCCAGACGCGGTAGCTCACTGTCCGGCAATCGTAATAGGTGGTGCTGCTATAGGTTTGGGTCACGCGGTAGGAATTGGAATAGGTGGGATAATTATAACCGCTCGCATAGCCATTGTCGCAATCGTCGGCGAAGGACGCGGCAGTCGCGGCGGTGAAGGCCGTGGCAGCGAAAGCGAGGGTAAGAAAAATCTTGCGCATGATCGTGGTCCTTTAAGCCGGGCTTCATGGCCCTTTTGATGGGAGGACCCTAGCGAAGCGGATCCGACCCGGCGGTGCGTTCGGGCACATTGGCCCGGCCGCCGATTGGCGGCGTGTATCCGTGGGAACAAGGACAGTCCTGGTTCGGCGCGTTGCAAAGGAGCTTTCATTATCCGCCGAATGGTCTATTCAGCCCGAACTTCTCCTGCTTTCGAGCCTTTTTCGTGATGTCTCAGTCGAATGCGAGCACTGCCGTGACGCCTCCCGCCGTGATCCTGGTCCGCCCCCAGCTTGCCGAGAATATCGGCATGTGCGCCCGCGCCATGATGAATTTCGGCCTCAGCGAGATGCGCCTGGTCTCGCCCCGCGACGGCTGGCCGAAGAAAGGTGCCCGCCAGGCTTCCTCCGGTGCGTCCGCCGTGCTGGACAATGCCAGACTGTTCGAGACGACCGAAGAGGCCATTGCCGACCTCAATTACGTCTTCGCCACCACCGCGCGCGAGCGCGGGCAGATGAAGGACGTCTTCGCCGCCGATGAAGGCGCCGTGAAGATGCAGGTCCTGGCGGGCGAGGGCGCGCGCAGCGGCATTCTGTTCGGGCCCGAGCGCATGGGGCTCTCCAACGACGACGTGGCCCTGGCCGATGCCATCATTTCCTTTCCGGTCAGCCCGGCCTTCACCTCGATCAATCTCGCCCAGGCGGTGCTGCTGGTCGGCTATGAATGGTGGAAGCTGGTCTCGGGCGGCAAGGCGCCGATCGCGCCCACCCGCAGCTCCCCGCCGGCGACGCGCGAACACATGCTGGCCTTCTTCGATTATCTGGAGCGGGAACTCGACGCTGTCTCCTTCTTCTATCCGCCCGAAAAGCGCGAGGTGATGGTGCGCAATTTCCGCAACATCTGGCATCGGCTCGCGATGACCGAGCAGGACGTCCAGACCCTGCGTGGTGCGGTGGCCTCGCTCGTCGGCGGGCGGCAGGGCACGCGAATCAAGCGCGATTGAACCGGCGCGAACGCGAAATCCCTGTCACAGGCTCTCGCTAGGCTGTGCCCACTTCCTTCGGATTGGGTGTTTCATGGCCGTCGAGATCGAGCGCAAATTCCTTGTCCGCAACGATGATTGGCGCCGGCAGGTCCGGGGATCCGCCACAATCCGCCAGGGTTATTTCTGCCGCACGCCCCTGCTGCGGGCGCGCATCCGCATCTATGGCGACAAGGGCTTCATCACGCTCAAGAGCGAACCGGGCACGCGCAGCCGCCATGAGTTCGAGTACGAGATCCCGCAGGTCGATGCCGCCGAGATCATCCGCCGCTTTTCGATCGAGCCTCTCGTCACCAAGACCCGCCACGATGTCGACCATGCTGGAGTGCGCTGGTCCGTCGACGTCTTCACAGGTCCCAATCATGGACTGGTGCTGGCCGAGGTCGAGCTGGAGCACGAGGACCAGGCCGTTCCACTGCCCGAATGGGTCGGCGAGGAAGTGACGGGCGACCGGCGTTACGGCAATTCGAATCTGGCGCGCTTTCCCTTTGCGAGCTGGGGCGAGGAATTGCCGCCGGCCGACGCCTTGTGAGGAATTGTCGGGCGTGCCGCTTTGGGATCAAAAAAAGATCACGATCGCAACGCTTCATTCACTCATCTGGGTTTGAATAGGCGTGCGCCCGGTTGGGTAGTGCGTACGGGCAACCAATATGCAGCGATTGATTCCTGATGGTGTCGATCATTCCGAAGAGCGTCCCATGAAGGCTAGCCTTCCCGGGCAAACTAGTTTGCCCTGCAGGGTCGACCTTCTGGCTGGCACGGTTTATGGAGCTGCGGTCATGTCTGACCGCGCTCCAACTGTCCTTGTCTTTGATTCCGGCCTTGGTGGCCTCACCGTATTTTCCGAATTGCAGAAGGCGCTTTCCGGTGCGCGCTTCGTCTATGCCGCCGACGATGCCGTCTTTCCCTATGGCCGCCTTGCCGAGGACGTCGTGGTCGAACGCGTCGTCGAGGTGATGGAGCGGTTGATCCCGCGTTATCAGCCGTCTTTGGTGGTCATCGCCTGCAACACGATATCAACCGTTGTCCTCCCCGTGCTGCGCCAACGCTTCTCGGTACCCTTCGTTGGCACCGTGCCCGCGATCAAGCCGGCTGCCGCGCTGACGAAGACGGGGAGGGTGGCGATCCTGGCGACGCCGGGTACCGTCAAGCGCGACTATACGCGCGAGCTGATCCGTTCCTTCGCCGCCACGATCGAGGTGGAACTGGTCGGCGCGATGGGGCTGGCCCGCCTGGCGGAAGCCGTATTACGCGGCCAGCCCGTCGAGGATGAAGCGATTGCGCGCGAGATCGCGCCTTGTTTCGTCGATCGCGACGGCAAACGCACCGATGTGGTGGTGCTGGCCTGCACGCATTACCCGCTGGTGCTCGAAACAATGAAGCGGGTCGCCCCCTGGCCGGTCACCTGGCTCGATCCTGCCCCGGCCATCGCTCGCCGCGCTGCCGAGCTTGCCGGCTCGATCCCGCCGCGCACGGTGGTGGAGGACGGTCTGGCCCTATTCACCGGCGGCGCCGGACTGACCGGCGAACTCAGGGCGGCGCTTGCCGCCCGCGGCCTTCCGGCCATTGCCGTCGAAGCCATGCCGCCGCGCTGGCATTGAAGCGTTCTCCGGAAAAGTTGGCAGGCTTTTCGACCAGGAAGACGATGAGCATCCCACCGTCGTGGTAGGCTCAATCCTGCGGCTCGTCGCTGACGGGCAGGTTGAAACGGCTCCATGCGTTCCTGGGTATGGCCGCGCCGGCCTGGAACTCGAATGCTGAAACCCTGGCGAGGTCGAGGGTGAGGTTGCAGCGATATCTCAGGACGAACCACTGCCTCCGGCTTCGGAATGCCGCGCCGTCGGCTGTTACGCTCGCATCGCCCATCCTGGTTTCCGCGCGTGCATAGGCGATCGTGAGGTCGGGCTCGAGATCGTGGTTCCAGGCCCGCAACTGGGCCATGGCCTCGATGTTGCACAATTGCTCCATGCGTTCGTCGCGGCCGAGGAGAGGCAGCATCTTCCTGGCCTGCCGGCTGCGTGGATCCGCGAGGGCGAGATCGGACAGGATCTTCCGGGCCTGGATCATCGCCGGTGGCGACGGCGGTGGCAGGGCTTCGCTCGGCCTGGGAACCGCCACTCCTCCCTGCGGAATGCCATCGGCCGAGGGCGGCTTGGCCGGTAGCGCAGGAGGGGGCCGTGCCGGCGGGGGTGGTTTGGGAATGTCCCCGACGAATTCGACTTCGATGCTGTTTTCGGGAGGCTGGTTCAGCGGTGCGGGGCGGGGAAGCAGGAACAGCAGGGCGAGGACGATGACGTGGAGCAGCAATGCCGCGGGCCAGCCGAGGGAGACGTCTCGATTGGTTGGAAGCGCGGCGACGGGCATCGCTCAGGGAGCGGCCGTGGCGATCGGCTGCAACAGCACCATGAAATCCCTCCTATGGAGGCCGGCCGGAATTTTCCGCCGGATCGACGGCCTGCACCAGGACGAGGCGTTTTGTCGGAATATAGGCGAGGAACTGCCCGCGATAGCCTGCCGCAATGGACTGGCGAACCGAGTCGGCGGGCACGACGGAGCCGCCGTGCCAGCGGAACTGATTGAGGAAGAGCTGGCCGAACCGGGCGGGGTCCCCCGCGCTCTTCCGCGCTTTGCTCTATTCGACCGTCACGACGATGAAATCCTCGTAGATCTCGACATTGATCAGCGGTGATCCGTCGATGACGGCGTTGGCCGCGGAGGCGCTGATGCGGCCGCGATTGAGCATGCTTTCCAGCCGGGCGCGGTTTTCCTTGCTGGAGAAGAAGCGGTCGGATTCATCTTCCCGGTCGCGATGGTAGCCCAGGTAGAAGTTGGCGCGATCCTGCCGGATGATTGCGGCGACGGAGGTCAATCTTTCGCCGTTCGTATTGAAATGATCCGCGCTGGAGAGGCGGGCCGTATAGGTTTCGAGCGGTGCCGCGCTGGCAAAGCTCAACGACGCCGCCAGAAATGCGGCGGAGAGAGAAAGGGTTTTCATCAAAGAAGACTCACAAGTGCCGAGTTGGCCCAAGCTACTCACCCGCCATGTAGCTGTCGAGTTGCCCGGGATACAGGGGATCGGGTGCCGTCCTGGAATTGACATGCAGCGATCTTTCGACTAAGCGAACGCCACACGCGGGGCCTTCGGGTCCCGCGTGATGTTTTACGCTCCCGTGACGGCCGGTCTCCGGCTGTCTGTCGCCCGGGTTCCGGGAGAGGAGGGCGCGTTCCTCATAACTTCGCAAACCATAGAGGACGCGAATGTCGAAGCGCCATAACGCTAAGTACAAGATCGATCGCCGCCTTGGCGAGAATATCTGGGGTCGCCCCAAGAGCCCCGTCAACCGCCGCGAGTACGGCCCGGGCCAGCACGGCCAGCGCCGCAAGGGCAAGATGTCCGACTTCGGCACCCAGCTCCGCGCCAAGCAGAAGCTGAAGGGCTATTACGGCTCGATTTCGGAAAAGCAATTCCGCAAGATCTATGAAGAAGCCCGCCGCCTGAAGGGCGACAGCTCCGCCAACCTCATCGGCCTGCTCGAGCAGCGCCTGGATGCGGTGGTGTATCGCTCCAAGTTCGTGCCGACCGTGTTCGCTGCCCGCCAGTTCGTCAGCCACGGCCACGTCAAGGTCAATGGCCGCCGCGTCAACATCCCCTCCTACAAGGTGAAGCCGGGTGATGTCGTCGAGGTCAAGGAAGCCTCCAAGCAGCTCGTGCTGGTGCTCGAGGCCGTTGCTTCCGGCGAGCGTGACGTTCCCGACTACATCGAAGTCGATCATTCCAAGCTGACCGCCAAGTATGTCCGCGTTCCGACGCTGCAGGACGTGCCCTATCCGGTCCAGATGGAGCCGAACCTGGTCGTCGAATTCTATTCGCGCTAAGCGAATACGACCTGATACACGACAAAGGCCGCCATTTTGGCGGCCTTTTTTATTGCCGGTCGGGTTGTGCACGCTGGAAGGTCCGCAAATCGGGATGGCCGTATTGCAAAAAGATCATGCGACACGCCGGCTCAGTCGCTTATGGTCTGAACCGACGAGCCGGTGAAACAAGCAAGAACAGCGGCAGGGGTTGCACAGAACCAACAAGTAAGAGATTGGGGCGGTCTTCCCCGATCGCCGCATAATGTCGGGAGGTGGCCGGCCGCAGCCGGTCGATGCTAAGAGGTCTGTATGGTTTACACGCTTTGGGGCGAACCGGATTCCGGCTCTTTCATGGTCGAGGCCGCCTTGGCCGAGGCGGGGCAGGATGTTCATCTGATCGATATCGATCTGACCAAGGACGAGCAGCACAACGCTCAGTATCTGGCAATCAATCCGTTGGGTAAGATTCCGGCACTACGCTTCAACGACGGAACCACGATCGTACAGTCGGCCGCCATTCTGCTGGCATTGAGCGAGGAACACCCCGAAGCGCGCCTGATGCCGGCGCATGATGCCCCCGACCGTCGCCATGCCCTGCGCTGGCTGATCCATGTGGCGGCTGAAATCTATCCCCTCATCGAACTCTACGATTATCCCCTGCGTTTCGCTCCGCCCGAGACGCATGAGACAGCCATGCGTTCACGCGTGCGCCAGCGCATCCGTGAGCGCTGGCAACTGGTGGAGCAGGCAGCCAGTGCCGAAGGCAGCTTCCTGTTGTCGGGCTTTTCGGCCATCGATCTCGCCATCGCCGCCATCAGCAATTGGGCGATCGGCAATGAATGGCGGGCCAAGGAATGCCCGAAGCTCACCCGTATCACCGAAACCGTGGCACAGCGGCCCGTCATAGCGCCGATCTGGCGCCGGCATTTCGGCGAGCAGGAGAATTGAGCCTACCGCTTGCTAGCCCTTCCGGCCGGGGGCAGTAAAGCTGGAGATAGCCGCCTCGTCATGACCCGCCTCGCGCAGAAGGCGCACCGCGAGCTCCGCGGCCGGGCCTCGCAGAGCTTCGTCCGAGCGGATCAGATGAAAGGCCACGTGGTAATCGATCGTTCGGTCTGAAACCGGTACGAGGCGCCCCTCGTCGAGGGCGGCCGCCGACAGAGGCGGACGCGCCAGGGCGATGCCCAGCCCCTGGCAGCAGGCATCGATGACCAGGTTATAGTCCTCGAAACGGCGATCCTGGCCGCGCGGCACGTAGTCCACGCCTTCCGGCGCCAGCCAGCGCCGCCACCCCTCGATATTGGAATCGTGCAGGATCGGCAGCTCGAGCAGAGCCTGCGCGTCATTGCCGCGTCGCAGGCGTTCGGCAAGGGCAGGGGAGGCGATCGGGAAAGCCTTCTCCTGCCAGAGCTGGACGCCGCGCACGCCGGCCCAGGGCCCCTTGCCGCAGCGTATTGCCAGATCGCTGCCTTCGCCGAGATCCGCAAGGCGATGTTCGAGCACCAGTTCGAGATGGATGTCGCTGCCTTCCAGGCGGGCAAGGCGGCGAAACAGCCAGAGCGAGGCGACCGAAGGCGTCACCGACAGGCGCACCACGGCCTTGGCCCGGCGGGGAGACCAGCGCTCGCCGCTGTTGCCGAGCAGCGCCAGGGCTTCCTCCGTCCGGGCGAAGAAACGCATGCCCTCCGGCGTCAGGTTGACGCCGCGGGCCTTGCGCTCGAACAGGCGCACGCCCATCCAGCGCTCCAGGCGCGACACCTGGCGGGAGACGGCGCCATGGGTGACGCCGCTCTCCTCGGCCGCAGCCGAGAAGGAGCCGAGACGTGCCGCGCGCGCGAAGGTTTCGAGGGTATCGAGCGGTGGGAGACTGGGCGAGCTGTGAACCATAGACACAGAAGATCATTGATTGAGGTGCTTTTCAAGCACGCCGAAGGGGGATAGGTCACGGGGGGCACTGAGAGTCGGGAGACGATGATGAGCAGCATGGCCTGTGAAGCCGAGGCAACCAAAAAGAAGAGCGGATTCGACGCGGTCGCCTTCGGCGCCATTCTGGTGACCATTCTCTCCTGGGCCTCGTCCTTCGCGCTGATCCGCGTCTGCCTGACGGCCCTGACGCCGATGGAACTGGCCGCAGCGCGCTATGTCGCGGCCGGCGCCATCGGCCTGGCCTATCTGGCGGCTGTGCGCCCGCCCATGCCGCTGCCGCGGGACTTCCTGCGCCTTGCCATTGCCGCCATATTGTTCATTGCCGTCTATGCCGTGCTGCTCAATACTGGCGAGCAGACCGTGCCGGCCGGCCCGGCCAGCTTCATCATCAACACCATGCCGGTACTCACCGCCCTGATTGCGATCTTCGCCTTAGGCGAGCGTTTCGGACGCTGGGGCTGGGTCGGTACGGCGACCTCCTTCGCCGGCGTCGCTCTCATCGCGGTGGCGACGGATACGGGTTTCAAGCTCGATCCCAATGCGTTGATGATCTTCGGTGCCGCCGTCTGCGCCGCCGTGGCCAGCGTGTTGCAGAAGCCGCTGCTCGGGCGCTTTCCGGCCCTGGCGATCACCGCCTGGATCCTGTTCATCGGTGCCTTGCCGCTGCTTCCGGCGGTACCCGCCACGCTCCGGGCCTTGGCGGTCGCCGCCCCTGCCGAGGTGAACTGGGCTGTCGCCTATCTGGTGATCTTCCCGACCGCGATCGGCTATGTCACCTGGGCCATCGCCCTCAAGCGCCTTTCGGCGGCACGGGCGTCCAACTTCCTCTATGGCGTGCCACCGACGGCCACGCTGATCGGCTTCCTCTGGCTCGGCGAGGTGCCGACCCCTGTCGGCATGCTGGGCGGCGCGCTGGCGATCCTCGGCGTGGTGATCGTCAACGTCATGAAGGGGCGTTAGATCGCCTTCCAGAAAAGTTGACAGACTTTTCGATTAAGAAAACGCATCAAGACAAAGAGCTGGAGAACGTGCGATTCAGAGAAATCGCACGTTCTCTAGATTCGGTGGGCTTCAGACCAGTCCTATCGTGCCGGCGGGGTATGGCGTTTCCAGGCTGGTCTGAAGATCAGCCCCCACAGCCCTTACGTCGGGCGGGGCGTCCCGATCTCGTAGCAGTGCAGATTTCGCTCGCCGATGCCAAGAGCAGGCCAACTCGCCCGCCACTCGGCGATGTGCTGGGAGGCGAAATGACGGTCCAGGGCCGCGTGGTCGCGCCAGATCTCCTTCACGTGGATGAGACCCGCATCGAAGACATCCTCGGCATAGGAATATTCCTCGCAGCCCTCTTCGGCGCGGCTGCTCTCCACCATGCGTTTCATAGCCGGGCGCGCCAGGGACAAGTTGGCAGCCGGCAGGCGCACCGTGCCGACGATCAGCAATTTGCTCATGGGCCTCTCCGGCTTTTGTCCCGCCCAACGAAAAAGCCAGGCTGCGGGCCTGGCTTTGTTTCTGCGTCACATTCGCGGGCCGGCAAAGACGTCAGGCCTTGGCCGGAGCCTTTACCGGAATGTTCTTTTCCTGCAGGAAGGTTACCAGCTCGCCCGATTGGAACATTTCGCGGGCGATGTCGCAGCCGCCGACGAACTCGCCCTTGACGTAGAGCTGCGGCACCGTCGGCCAGTTCGAAAAATCCTTGATGCCGCTACGCAGATCCGGATTCTGCAGCACGTCGTGGTCCTTGTAGTCGACTCCGAGATAGTCGAGGATCTGCACGACCTGTCCGGAGAACCCGCACATCGGGAACGCCTTGTTGCCCTTCATGAAGAGCACGACGTCATTGGACTTGATTTCGTTTTCGATGAAGGTGGCGATGTCGCTCATGACTCAATCCCGATTGAGGTAATTCTCGATCTGAAACAGATAATGTCGAACATGTAAGCATGTCCGCGTCTAATGTCAGGGCTCAGCCTAACATAATTTATCGATCAGGGAGCACTCGTGGAAAGCGCAAGTGCGTGCAGCACGCCGCCCATCTTGCCCTTGAGCGCTGCATAGACCATCTGGTGCTGCTGGACGCGGGATTTGCCCCGGAACGCTTCGGAGATCACCGTCGCGGCGTAGTGATCGCCATCCCCGGCGAGATCGCGAATTTCGATCTTCGCGTCAGGAAAGCTTTCCTTGATCATCGCTTCAATGTCGGCGGCCGGCATCGGCATTGGAATTGAGTCCTCTTCAGGCGGCTTGGCGCGCCGAGCCCATCAAGGTCGGCAGGAACGATTCGTGGCGCTCGCTCAGCGCCGAAACCAGGATGGGCCGGCCTTCGGGCAGGATCAAGGCATCGCCGCCGGTTGTGCCCAGCGTGGTGACGGGCACGCCGGCCTCAGCTGCGGCCTTGGCGAAGGCCTCGGCCTTTTCGGCGGCAACGGCGACGACGTAGCGGGCCTGGTCCTCGCCATACCAGAAGGCATGCGGCTCGCTGCCCTGCGGCGCCTTCGACAGGTCGGCGCCGATGCCGCGCCCCAACGCCATTTCGGCGACGGCCACGGCAAGGCCGCCATCCGAAATGTCATGGCAGGTCTTGAGGTTTCCGGCACGGATCTGGCTGCGGATGAAGTCGCCATGGCGCTTTTCGACGGCCAGGTCGACCGGCGGCGGGGCGCCTTCTTCGCGCTTGAGGATCTCGGCAAGCCAGATGGACTGGCCGAGCCAGGTGCCGGGTCCGCCGACCAGCATGACGGTCTCGCCCTCGGCCTTGAAGGCGATCGAGGCCGTCACCGCGACGTCGTCGACAAGGCCGACCCCGCCGATTGTCGGGGTCGGCAGGATGCCACGGCCATTGGTTTCGTTGTAGAGCGAGACATTGCCCGAGACGATGGGGAAATCGAGGGCACGGCAGGCCTGTCCGATGCCGTCGAGGCAGCCAACGAACTGGCCCATGATGTCGGGACGCTCGGGATTGCCGAAATTGAGATTATCGGTCACGGCGAGCGGCAGGCCGCCCACGGCGGATATGTTGCGCCAGGCCTCTGCAACGGCCTGCTTGCCGCCCTCGACCGGATCGGCCTCGCAATAGCGCGGCGTCACGTCCGAGGTCATCGCCAGTCCCTTGGGGCCGTCGAGCACGCGCACGACTGCAGCGTCGCCGCCGGGCGTCTGGATCGAATTGCCGAGGATCAGCGTGTCATATTGCTCATAGACCCAGCGCTTGGAAGCCAGCTCCGGCGAGCCGATCAGGTTGAGCAGCACCTCGCCCGTCGACAGGTTCGTCTTGAGCGACGCGGGCTCGAGCACGGGCAGCTTGGGCGAGGGGACATGGGGGCGGTCATAGAGAGGCGCTTCGTCGCCGAGTTCCTTGATCGGCAGATCCGCCTTCAGGTCGCCATTGTGGAAGATGCGGAAGCGAAGATCGTCCGTGGTCTTGCCGACCACGGCGAAGTCGAGGCCCCATTTGCGGAAGATCGCCTCGGCCTCGGCCTCCTTGCCGGGCTTGAGCACCATGAGCATGCGCTCCTGGCTTTCCGACAGCATCATCTCATAGGCGGTCATGCCGCTCTCGCGCACCGGCACCTTGTCGAGATGGAGCTCGATGCCGAGATCGCCCTTGGCGCCCATCTCAACGGCGGAACAGGTGAGGCCGGCCGCGCCCATGTCCTGGATGGCGATGATGGCGTCGGTCGCCATCAGTTCCAGGCAGGCTTCCAGCAGCAGCTTTTCGGCAAAGGGATCGCCGACCTGCACGGTTGGGCGCTTTTCCTCGGAGTTGTCGTCGAATTCGGCCGAAGCCATGGTCGCGCCATGGATGCCGTCGCGGCCGGTCTTGGATCCCAAATAGACGATGGGATTTCCGACGCCGGTCGCCTTGGCGTAGAAGATCTTATCCTGCTCGGCGAGGCCGAGGGCAAAGGCGTTGACCAGGATGTTGCCGTCATAGCGGGTATGGAAGCGCACCTGGCCGCCGACCGTGGGCACGCCGAAGGAATTGCCGTAGCCGCCGACGCCGGCGACCACGCCGGAGACGAGGTGCTGGGTCTTGGGATGGTCGGGCGCACCAAAGGAGAGCGCGTTCATGCAGGCGATCGGGCGGGCGCCCATGGTGAAGACGTCGCGCAGGATGCCGCCCACGCCCGTGGTCGCGCCCTGATAGGGTTCGATATAGGACGGGTGGTTGTGGCTCTCCATCTTGAACACGGCGGCAAGGCCGTCGCCGATGTCGATGACGCCGGCATTCTCGCCCGGGCCCTGGATCACGCATTTGCCGGTGACCGGCAGCTTCTTCAGATGGAGGCGCGAGGACTTGTAGGAGCAATGCTCGTTCCACATCGCCGAGAAGATGCCGAGCTCGGTGAAGGTCGGCTCGCGTCCGATCAGATCCAGGATCCGCTGATACTCATCCGGCTTCAGCCCGTGCTGGGCGATGAGTTCGGCTGTGATGGCGGGTTCCGAGTGCACGGACATGCCGGGTCAGTCTCCTGTCAAGGCAATTTGCATGGTGTTCACGGCAGGCGATAGGGGTATCCGAGCCGAATGTAAACCATTGATCGCATGCAGGCGCCGCGATCCGCATTGACACCGCAACTTTGTTGGCCTTCCTGTGGGCGGACACTCGTTTCCAGTCTCGGAGTATCGGCGATGCGGACGTTTTTCGTGGAGATCAAATGCCAGCTCGGCCGCACCTATGAGGTCGCCAGCGCCCTGGCCGAGGCCGAAATCGCCTCGGAGATCTATTCGATCGCCGGCGACTTCGACGTGCTCGCCAAATTCTACGTCAATGACGATGTCGATATCGGTCATTTCGTCGGCGAGAAGGTGCAGTCCATCCCCGGTATCGCCAATACGCGCACGGTCCTGACCTATCGCGCCTTCTGAGGGCCGGCGGGACGTGCGAGGCCGCAAATGCAAATGGCGGCGCATAGGCCAATGCAGTTCACTTAAGCGTTTCGGGGTGCTCGACCTTTGTCATTGCCGGGCTTGACCCGGCAATCCAGCTCCCCGAGGGTTCATCCGTGCGGCTTCTGGGTAGCCGGGTCAAGCCCGGCTATGACAAATTCGGAGCGGTTCCTGCTTAAGTGAACCGTATTAGCCCATGGGCCGCCATTTTCTTCAATCGGATGAATGTAGCGCGTTCAGCTCTGGCCCATCGCCTCCGGCAGGGTCGCCCATTGCGTGACGCGATTGCCGTCGGCGCAACGCTCGGCCGCCTTGGTGCCGGAGATCACGTCGCCCGTATGGGAGCCATTGGTGACGATCAGGAAAACCTGCTGGCCGCTGCCGGAATCGGCGCTGACGCAGGCGGCATATTGGTCGGGATGGACTTTCGCTGCGGCCGGCGTGCGCCAGCCGTTAGAGATGCGGGCATCCGTGATGGTGCCGGGGACGAGTTGGGTCAGCTTGTGGGCAAGGGTTGCCCGGCCGGCCTGCGGCACGGGAAACTGCTGGGTGCCGTCCGCCGTGACGACCGGCTGCTGGTTGGAAACGTCCGGCCGGCTGGCTTCGCCGGAGCGCGGACCGCAAGCCGCCACCAGCAGTGAAAGGGCAACGGCTCCGGACAAGCCCCAAGCGAGACGCTGACGGGAAGAATGATGGTTCATATGCCTGCTCCAGTGCACCGAAATTAGAATCGCACCACCCCGGCGGGCTGGCAACCCGCTGTGTGCCTGCACACGACCTGATATGAATCACCGGCGCAGGATGTGCCATAACGCACATGCGATAGCAGATTCATGCAGAACTTCTGCGACTACGTTAACGAAGCGGCAGAACGCGAGAGAAATGCCTGCGCGCGGTTGGCATGGCTGAACCGCGGTGGAAGCATGCGGGCAGCCCGAATGACCAAGCTGTCGACGCGGTGACGCCGGACAATGGCCCCATTCACTGAATATACAGCGGCAATCCCAAGGGCGGAACCCCGCTGGTCCGGACGGCAGGCCTGATCTGCCGCCGCCGGCGTTGGTAATCACAAGGCATGGATGGCGATCTGCGCCGGACGCTTGCGTCCGCTGCCCGTGCGCTGCCGGCCGGTGGCTGTCCTTTCCAACCAAAGGAGAATTCGATGAGCAAGGTCAGAATAGTGGACGGCAATGGCGTCTGGCATTTCGTCAGCAGGGGTTGCGCCCTCGATATCGGCGTGAATCCGGGCGATGGCTATCACGTCTATCACCGTGACGACCGGCGCTGTTTGCCGGTGGCGCACAAGATCAAGCACCTGTTGGGCAAGCAGGTGGTCGTCGCGCCGCGTACCGAGGGGCAGATCAGCGAAGAGGAATTGCTCGAAGCCCTGGAGGCGGCCGCCTGAGGGGGCTGTTTCATGCAATGGTCACGCTTGAGGCAGACTATGGCCAGATTTCACGAGAAGAATGCGCCTCGGCAAAGCTCCTGACGCCGGGATGTGGGCGCCGGGCTGACAATGAGGCAGCCTGAGCGTTGGCCACGTTTCGAACCGCCTGCGGGGCGGGAGGCGATCAATGCCGACGGTGAGCAGGGCAGCCGTGACGTCACCCCGTCGACAGACAAGCCACTCAACCCGAAAGGACGACGCCATGAAGCTGACATCGGTGCGAATCGAACGCGCTCTGACCCAGATGGATGGCCGGGTCATTCCCGAATCCAATCCGATCGTGCAGGAACTCATCTCCATCTTCGGGGACCATACGTTCTTCGTTTCCAATGCGGGCCTCAGCACCGTGGAGCCCGTGGAGGCTAATGATGCCGAGCTCGACAAGGTTCGTATCGTCAGGTTGGCCAGATGGGCGGATGAGAGCAAGGCCAGCCTGGTGCCGCACCCGCCGATCAACACCGAAACGATGGTCACTCTCAGCGCAGCAGCCTGAGTCGTTCCCGGAGCTCCGAGATACTCCGGAGGATCATGGCGGCGTATGGGCCGCCATGATCACCAACTCCCGCAATCCCCAAATCGGGATTGTCCTGGGCTGACCTCTCAAAAAGGGAGGCCAAGATGATCGCGCCATTCCCATCGCATACCCAGGGCCACGGTTCGATCCGGGCCAACGCTGCGGGGCCCCGAGACCCGCAACCGGATCGGCCGTCCCCGGAAAGGCCTGACCCGTTCGACCCGGCTTCGCCGACCGAGATCCCCAAGCCGATACCCCAGCCGATCTGCCGCAGCTGCCGCCCGACGAGGTTCCGGTGCCGCAGGAGCCCCCGGACGTGCCGTTTCCTCGCGAAGTGGCGCCTTCTACCGATCGCCGATCTGGCGACCGATGACATGACTCGCGCCCGAGGGTGTGACTTGTAGCCCGGGATCCCTTCCCAGGGCTTCGGCCTAGCCAGGAATGACGGCATCGTCGAGGCTCTCCCTGCCGCTGACTGATGGCGAACTGCGCGATTCGACGTGCGGCTTCTATCCGCCCAGATATTCGATTTCCGCCCGCAACGCGTCTTGGTCGAGCCCCTGGCCGAGCAGGACGGCGGCGAGAAGCCGCGCCTTGTGGCCGCTGAGGTCCCCGGCGAAGATGGCCCCGGCGCGATGCAGATCGGTGGCTCCGCCATTGCCATAGACAGGCAGTACCCGCCCGCGCGGGCAGCGCGAGCAGATGATCACCGGAATGCCGCGCTTGATGACCTCCGCCACGGCCTTGGTCACCGATGGCGGCGTGTTGCCGCGCCCGAATCCTTCGAGCACGATGGCCTTGCTGCCGTGATCGGCGGCATAATGGAGATAGCCGCCGTCCATGCCCATGGCGAGGCGGATCAGCGTGACATTGGGCTCGATGGCGCTGGGGGCGTAGGCGCGCCGCAGCGCCGGGCGGCGATGCAGGCAGATGGCGCCCGCGTCGATTTCGCCGAGCTTGCCGTGCTCCCACGACATGAAGGTATCGGTGCGCGAGGTATGCGTCTTGCTCACGTCGCGAGCGGCGTGGAATTCCTGTTCGAAACAGATCATCGCGCCCAGCCCGCGGGCGGCGGGGGCCGCGGCGAGGCGGATGGAATCGGCAATGTTGCGCGGGCCGTCGGCATCCGGCTCATCGGCCGCACGCTGGGCCCCGGTGAAGACCACCGGCTTGTCCGAAGCGAGCAGGAGGTCGGCGAGATAGGCGCTCTCCTCCATGGTGTCGGTGCCGTGGGTGACGACGACGCCCTCGCAATCCTCCCGCGCGAGAAGTTCGTTGATGCGGGTGGCCAAGGCAAACGCCGTGGGAAGATCGATGGCGAAGCTGTTGAGGTTGCAGAACTCTTCGACCTCGATTTCGATCCCGGGAAGAGGATCGTGCAGCATGGCGCGCAGCGCCTGTCCGTCGAGACCGGCAACCACGTCGCCGGTGCTTTCGTCACGCCGGGAGGCGATCGTGCCGCCCGTCGTAATCAGATGAACCTTGCGCGTCATTGGCCTTCAATCTTGCATCGCCGTCGACGATCAGGCCGAAGCCATGGCGTTGACGACACTGGTAAACAGGCCACGGCCGTCCGTGCCGCCGGCCAGGGGATCGATCAGGTTTTCGGGATGCGGCATCATGCCCAGAACGCGTCGGTTGGCCGAATAGATGCCGGCGATATTGTTGAGCGAGCCGTTCGGATTGGTGGCGGCGCTGACCTTCCCCGCAGCGTCACAATAACGGAAAGCCACCAGGCCGTCGCCTTCGAGTTGCGTCAGGGTTTCGGGGCTGCAGAAATAATTGCCCTCCCCATGGGCCACGCAGACGTCGATGGCCTGCCCCTGGCGATAGCTGCTGGTATAGGCGGTATCGGTGCGCTCCACCCTGAGATGGACCCGCTTGCAGATGAATTTGAGATCGGCATTGCGCATCAGGACGCCGGGCAGCAGGCCGCCATCCGTGATGATCTGGAAGCCGTTGCAGATGCCGAGCACGAGGCCGCCCCGTTCGGCATGACGGCGGATGGCATCCATGATGGCGGCCCGGGCGGCGATGGCGCCGCAACGCAGATAGTCGCCATAGGAAAAGCCGCCCGGCAGCACGACCAGATCGGTTCCTGCCGGCAGGTCGGTGTCGGCGTGCCAGATCATCTCGACATGCGCGCCGGCCTGCTTGAGGGCCTTGGCCACGTCTCCTTCACGGTTGGAGCCGGGAAAAATGACGACAGCTGCTTTCATCGGATCCTGCTTATCGGTTGCGGCAGAGGAGGCTGGAGGCTTGGGCGTCCAGCCTCCCTCCATGCGTGCGCATATGGTTCCAGAGGGGGGGCTGGGTCAAGTGAAGAGTGGGCGCCAGGCTCCGAAACCGAGGCAATTACCGTGAATGCGCCGGCCTGCCGGTGGCTTCGGTGCCCATCGCCGGAGGCGCCACTTGGCGTTCGGCAAACTCGGCCAGGACCCAGTCTTTCAGCACGGCCACAGCCGGCCGGTTTTCCGCGCCTTCGGGATAGACGAAACTGAACTTCAGACCCTCCATGACCGGGCCGAAGGGCTGCACCAGCGCGCCGGAGGCAAGCTCGGCGGCGACCAGGGACAGGCTGAGCAAGGCGACGCCCTGGCCAGCGATGGCGGCCTGGATGGCGCTGCTTTCATCGTTGAAGCTGATGCCGCTGTCCGGATCGAGGTGCTCGATGCCGGCGCGCCGGGCCCAGGAGCGCCAATTCGGCACGTCCACCCGCGAGGCGATCGGACCCCAGTCGAAATGCAGCAGCGTCGCGCCGAGAAGGTCGGCCGGCTCACGCAGGCCCAGGCGATGGCTGCAGACAGGCGCGAATCTGTCCGTCAGCAGGGGCAGGGCGGTCATGCCGGCATAATGCCCGAGCCCGTAGCGGATGGCGGCATCGGCGTCGCCGGCATTGAGGTCCACCGTGTCGTCGGAGGCATGCAGGCGTAGATCCCAGCCCGGATGCAGGCTGCGCAGCGTGCCGACGCGCGGCACCAGCAGCTTTGCCGTGAAGGCGACGGTCGCCGACAGGGTCGCGATGCACCGCCGCGGGCGTTTCCTGACGGTTTCCACAGCCTCGGCCATGCTGTCCAGGGCGGCGCGCAGGGCAGGGTAGAGGCTGCGGCCCTCGACGGTCAGCAGGACCTTGCGCGTCTGGCGTTCGAACAGGGGAACGTCGAGATAGGCTTCGAGCTGGCGGATCTGGTGGCTGACGGCGGTGGCGGTGACGCCGAGTTCGGCAGCCGCCTTCTTGAAACTCTCCTGCCGCGCTGCGGCCTCGAAGGTGCGCAGGGAGGCGAGGGGCGGCAGGCGGCGCATCATCGCCCCCCATCCGGCTTGGCTTCATCCCGAGATCGTACCGTCATCTCCATGCGCATCATCACGTGAGCGATATCTTCATGCATGAAAGGAATTCATCCATCGCGTGAGAACTTCGAATTTGTTGGTTTGGAAGTCAATCACTTAATACGGCGGGGAAGGCTCATGACTCCCATGAGATGAATTGGATTTTGCAAAGGAAAGCCATTATGGCTTGGCTCTATCTGGCCGCAGCGGCGGTCTTCGAAGTGATTTTTGCCTTGAGCATGAAATATGCGGAGGGGTTCACCCGGCCGCTGCCGACGGCGATAACCGTCATCGCCGTGATCGGCGGTGTAGGTCTGCTGACCCTGGCTCTCAAGAGCCTGCCGGTCAGCGTCGCCTATCCGATCTGGACGGCGGTCGGGACGCTCGGAACCGTGGTCTTCGGTTACATCTTCCTGCGCGAGCCGCTCACGGCCATGAAGATCCTCAGCGCCGTCGCCATCGTCGCCGGTGTCGCCGGCCTCAAGGCCTCGACGGTATAACCTCGCCATGGCGGCGTTGATTGCGCCGCCAATCTCAGTCCGTCGGCTCGATCTTGTCGACAAGGCGATCGAACAACTTGAGGCCGGGCGGCGTCAGCTGGTCGGCCTTCATCCTTATTTCCAGCGTGCCGTTGTCGAAGCGCAGCAAGGCGATGGCGGCGGCCGTCTTTGCCAAGGCCCGGTCTTCGATGTCGTAAAGGCCGCGATAGCCCGTCATGCCGCCCGACACGATCGGTTCGACCGGCCCGCGGGGACGTATGCGCGAGCCGGGGGTAAGGCTCTGGATCCGCAGGTCGATCATGGCGCCGGTCGCAGCGCCCGGGCCAAAGGCGCCGAAACCCGGGCTTGGCAGGCCGCGCTCGTCAGACAGGAAGGTCGCGACCGCATGGGGCGGACACGTCGGGGCGGCACAGCGCAGGGCGAGCAGGGCCGGCGGCGCGGAAGCCTCCCTGACCCAGACGGTCTCGTCATAGCGCAGGCTGAAACCGCCGGTCTCGACAAGCTCTTCCGCGAGGCAGGCGCTGCCGGCTCCAACCAGGCACAGGACGGCTGCAAGCAGCCGGACCGGCATCAGGCGATATCGATGCTGTAGTTTTCGATCACCGTATTGGCGAGAAGCTTTTCGCATGCGGCCTTCAGCGTTTCGCGGGCGGTCTCGGCATCGGCCTGGCCGAGCTCGATGTCGAACACCTTGCCCTGGCGCACGCCATCGACATTCTTGATGCCGAGCGAGGCAAGAGCGCCCTCGATTGCCTTGCCCTGGGGGTCGAGGACGCCATTCTTGAGCGTAACGATCACACGGGCCTTCATTCGACACCTGCCTTCCAGCGAGAAAAAATCTTCGGCTTGCGCTTAAAGCAGTCCGAGCGATGGTTCAATCATTGCCTTGCCGACTGGAGCGGGAAAACGTCTCGAATACGCTCAGGAAATGCGGCGGTACGGCCTCGGTCAACCAGACGCCGTTGTCGCTTCGGTAGAATTGCGGCCCGGCCGCCTGCATTGCCTCAGCGTCGATCCGCAGGATGATCCAGGGCCCGGCGCGCCGCATGGCGACCTTTCGCGCCGTTTCGCGGTCGGCAGACAGATGCACGTGCTGGCGCGAGCGTTTTTCGAGGCCGGAAGAAAAGATGCCGGCTTGGTTGGACGCTGAGGTGCCATGCCACAATTCAGCTGGCGGTGCAGTGGCGGCAAGACCGAGATCGACAGCCACGCTGTGGCCCTGATTGGCGCGAATGCGCGTGCCGGTGATGATGAAGCGTTGCTTGTCGCTTTCCCTGACGACCCTTTCGATATCGGGCCGGCCCGCTCCCAATTGCTCGCCCGCGGCCCTGGCGAGATCGTCGATCTCGACCCAGCCCTGCGCATCGAGCGCCAAGCCGGCGGTCTCGGGTGCGTGACGGAGCACGAGGCTCATGAATTTGCTGAGTTTTTGTCGTCCATAGGCCATATCCGCTATCGTCCGTAGTGGCCGTCGCATCGCTCCTGCGGAAAAGCGTCGCGCCCTTTCCGAGACGATGTCCGGGTTCTATTGCGTTGCTTCGTCGATGAGTTTTCTGGCGATGCGCGGCTCACCGGCGATGACGACGATGAAGCTGGCCCCGCCCTCCTGGCGCTGGCCGACAGCATAGGCGTTGAAGTGATGGGATTTCTTGCCGCCGGTCATCGCCAGCTGGACCCCCCTCCAGTCGCCGGAAGCGAAACCGTCGACGCTAACCTTGGGTGGCGGCGTTTTGGTCTTGGGATCGGACTTGGCCAGCAGAGCGGCAAGCCGCCTGGGCTCGGACAGGGAGCGCTCGATCGCCAGGGCATCCGGGCCGGTCACGGTGAAACGCTCGATCGCCGCATCATAGCCGCAGCGCATTTTGGTGCAGAGCTGCAGCCCGTCGACACGGATGTTCTCACGCGAGACGAAGGCGCGCATCGGCAGCACCACCCACGATCCGGAGTCGGGCAGCGACACCGCCGGATCGCCGGCCCACAGGTCGAAAAGACTGCAGCCCGCAAGGGCGAGCAGGCCCATGCCAGCAAAAAGGGCTCGAACGCCGCGACGCGCGAGCCCCTTACGCATTGTTGCACTCGAGGCGATCACTGAACCAGCTTGGGCCCCTTGACGACGACATTGTCCATCTCGTTCATGATGCCGAGACGGCGGGCGACCTCCGTATAGGCCTCGACCAATCCGCCCATGTCGCGGCGGAAGCGGTCCTTGTCGAGCTTGTCGTTCGACTTGATGTCCCACAGGCGGCAGGAGTCCGGCGAGATCTCGTCCGCCAGGACGATGCGCATGATGTCGTTCTCCCACAGGCGGCCGCATTCGATCTTGAAATCGACCAGGCGAATGCCAACGCCGAGGAACAGGCCGGACAGGAAGTCGTTGACGCGGATGGCCAGCGCCATGATGTCGTCGAGCTCGGGCGGGCTGGCCCAGCCGAAAGCGGTGATGTGCTCTTCCGAGACCATCGGATCGTTGAGGGTATCGTTCTTGTAATAGAACTCGACGATCGAGCGGGGAAGCTGGGTGCCTTCCTCGATGCCCAGGCGCGTGGCGATGGAACCGGCGGCGACGTTGCGGACCACGATCTCGAGCGGAATGATCTCCACCTCGCGGATCAGCTGTTCACGCATGTTGAGGCGGCGGATGAAATGGGTGGGCACACCGATATCGTTGAGATTCTGGAACAGATATTCGGAAATGCGGTTGTTGAGGACGCCTTTACCGTCGATGACCTCGTGCTTCTTGGCATTGAATGCGGTGGCGTCGTCTTTGAAGTGCTGGATCAGCGTGCCGGGCTCGGGACCCTCATAGAGGACCTTCGCCTTGCCTTCGTAAATGCGGCGGCGGCGGTTCATCGGGATGTACCGTGGTTTGAGAAAATCCGTCAAAGGGCCTGGGCTCCTGGAAATGCGATCCGTGGCCGGCGCAATTGGCGATTCGATTTGCGGGAGCAAACCGGAGACACGGCCAACTTACCCGATCATGCCTCCGCGCACAATCTTCGTGCAGGCGAAGCGCCCGATCGGAACCAAGCTTCACGAATCAAGCCAAAGCACATTTGCTAGTGCCCGGCATGAGTGTAGTTTCAAGACGCCCGGCATCCTGGGGAGGAGAGGGCGTTACGGCGCATTAATTTGATTTGGGGATTGTGCGCCTATATGCAACAGGCATGGCCGGTCCTTCAAGGAAAACCGGCAGCTGAACAGGATTTAACGGATGACCACCTTCGACAAGCGGGAAGAGGCTTTCGAAAGCAAATTCGCCCATGACGAGGATCTGCGCTTCAAGGCGACGGCTCGCCGGAACAAGCTCCTTGGGCTGTGGGCCGCCGAGAAGCTCGGCCTTTCGGGCGACGAAGCCAACGCCTATGCCAAATCAGTCGTCCTGTCGGACTTCGAGGAAGCCGGCGACCATGACGTGGTGCGCAAGGTGCTCAGTGATTTCGCCGCGGCCAATCTCAGCATGAGCGAGCCGCAGGTCCGCCAGGCCATGACCGAATTGCTCGGCCGCGCCGTTCAGGAAATACAGAACGGCGTTTGACTGCCCTCAATCCATCTCTTGCGACGTCCCCTCCAGCGGGGCGTCGTAGCAATGCGATCGGAAATGCCATGACTGCCCCCACGCTGCGCGCCCGCCTCGCCAAAGGCGAAAAGATCTTTGCGGCCTGGATGGGGGCGGCTTATCCGCGCATCGCCGAGGCGCTCGGCCGGGCCGGCTTCGACGCCGTTATCATCGACCTGCAGCATGGCGAGGCGTCCTTCGGCGAAGCGCGCGATGCCATCAGCGCGGCGCATCTGGCCGGCACGCCGACGGGCGTGCGGGTCGGCCTGGACGGTTTCGGTGACGCAGCACGGCTCTACGACGTCGGCGCTGAGTTCGCCATCCTGCCGATGATCAATTCGGTGGAGGATGCCCGCCGGCTCGTCGACACGCTGAAATACCCGCCGGTCGGCGGACGGAGCTGGGGCGGAACCCGAGCCATTTCGCTGTTCGGCGCCGAGACCGAGGCCTATCGTAGCGTCGCGAACGACCGACTTATTGCGCTGGCGATGATCGAAACGCGGCAGGCTGCCGACGCGCTCGAGGAGATTCTCGACGTGCCTGGGCTCGATGGCGTGTTCGTCGGGCCGAGCGACCTGTCGATCAGCCTGAGCAACGGCGCCAGGCTCGATCATCAACTGCCGGAATCGGTCGAGGTGATCAACCGGGTTCTCGCTGCCGCCAAGGCCCGCAACAAGCTGACGGCGATCTATTGCGGCAGTGGCGAAGCGGCGGCCCGTAACGCCGAGCTCGGCTTCGACATCATGGGCATCGGCTCGGACTGGGCTTTCCTGACGGCTGGCGCCCAGGCCGCCTTGAAGGCCGCGCGCGGCCATGCGGGGCCGAGCGGCCCGAATTATTGAGATTTGCCTGGAGCGCGGATTTGGAGGGTCGATCTCCGGATCGACCGTCTTCGCCCTCCTCCCTGACTTGCCGTCCCCTTCCCAGGATCTTCGACCCCGCCGGGCATGACAGAGCGCATCGCACAAACGGGGCAGTAATTTGGCGAGCTGGTATTACTGGCTCTCGTGCCTGAGCTTCGACAGGAAGGACGCCAGGCGCAGCAGGCCTTCGGGCCAGGGGCCGTGACCGGACTCCACATTGATATGGCCGGCTTCGCCCGCATCGACGAATTCGCTGTTCCAGGCTTCGGCAAAGGAGCTGGCGCGATTGATGTCGCAATAGGGATCGTTGCGGCTCGCCACCAGCAGCGAGGGGAAGGGCAGGGCCGTCATCGGGATTGGATTGAAATCGAGATCATAGCCGGGCAGCAGATCCGGCTTGTCCCAATCGGAGGGCGCCACCAGCATTGCGCCGATGACATGCCCTTTCAGACGCTCGGCCGCGAATACGGTGGTGATCACGCCAATCGAATGCGCGATGACGATGGCCGGCCGGCTCGATGTCTCGACATTCTCGACGAGCCTGCTTACCCAGGCTTCGCGCTCGGGATGATCCCAATCATCCTGCTGGACCCGGCGGGCCGTCGAGAGCTTGGCCTGCCAGCGTGACTGCCAATGATCCGGGCCGGAATTGCCGAGGCCCGGCACGATCAGGATGTCGGCGTCGGAAATGCGCACGTCGATGTTCTCCGGCTCGGTTGGTAGGCACTTCAGCCAAGCAGATCGAGCCCGTCTCGACTCAAGATCATGGCTCCATTCTAGAGCATCGTACCGAAAAGCGGACACCGGTTTTCGGTAAAACGACCCTGCGGGAACGAGGCGGCGGGCCGGAAGCCGAAATGCTCCCGCAGCGCCGCTCATCCATAACGTCCAAGCGAACGCTCGGGCTCCGCTCAGGTTGCGGCGCCGAAGACGCGACCGAAGATCGTGTCGACATGCTTGAAGTGATAGCCCTCGTCGAACATCGCCTCGAGGGCCGCGTCCGACAATTTGGCCGAGACTTCCGGATCAGCCTTGAGGAAGGCGAGGAAATCGCCCTCGCCGCGCCAGACCTTCATGGCGTTGCGCTGGACCAGACGGTAGGAATCCTCGCGGCTGGCGCCGGCCTGGGTGAGGGCCAGCAGCACACGCTGCGAATTGTGCAGGCCGCCGAGACGGTCGAGATTGCGGCGCATGTTTTCGGGATAGATCACCAGCTTGTCGATCACGCCGGCCAGGCGCGCGAGCGCGAAGTCCAGGGTCACGGTCGCATCCGGGCCGATCATGCGTTCGACCGAGGAGTGGGAGATGTCGCGCTCATGCCAGAGCGCCACATTCTCCAGCGCCGGTGTCACGGCCGAGCGTACGATGCGGGCGAGGCCGGTGAGGTTTTCCGTCAGCACGGGGTTGCGCTTGTGCGGCATGGCCGACGAGCCCTTCTGGCCGGCGGAGAAGAACTCCTCGGCTTCCAGCACTTCGGTGCGCTGCAGGTGGCGGATCTCGGTGGCGAGGCGCTCGATCGAGGAGGCGACCACGCCGAGCGTCGCAAAGAACATCGCATGCCGGTCGCGCGGGATCACCTGGGTCGAGACCGGTTCAACGGCAAGGCCCATCTTCTCGGCGACATAGGCTTCCACCGCCGGATCGATATTGGCGAAGGTGCCGACGGCGCCGGAGATTGCGCAGGTGGCGATTTCCTTGCGCGCGGCGACGAGGCGCTCGCGGTTGCGCGAGAATTCGGCATAGGCCTGGGCGAGCTTGAGGCCGAAGGTGACCGGCTCGGCATGGATGCCGTGGCTGCGCCCGATGGTGGGCGTATATTTATGCTCGATGGCGCGCTTGCGCAGCGCCGCGAGGACCTCGTCGACATCGGCGATCAGCAGATCGGCTGCCCGCGACAGCTGGACGGCGAGACAGGTGTCGAGCACGTCCGAAGAGGTCATGCCCTGATGCAGGAAGCGCGCTTCCGGGCCGACGATCTCGCCGAGATGGGTGAGGAAGGCGATGACGTCGTGCTTTACTTCCCGTTCGATCTCGTCGATCCGGGCTACGTCGAAGGTGGCATCCCTGGCTTTCTCCCAAACCTTGGCAGCCGCCTCCTTGGGCACGACGCCAAGCTCAGCCAGCTTGTCGGTGGCGTGGGCCTCGATCTCGAACCAGATACGGAAACGGGACTGCTCCGCCCAGATGGAGACCATTTGCGGGCGGCTGTAGCGTGGGATCATGGGAGAAAGTCCTTTCGCGCCCCTTTTAGGCGCGGATGCCGGGAAAGTGAAACGCAAATCTGCGGAAGGAGAAGATGTCAGAGAGCCGCCGTCGCGGCTTCGCGAATGGCGCCGATGTTGGCGGCATAGGCGGCCGGACCGCCCTTGAACACATAGGAGCCTGCGACCAGCGCATTGGCGCCGGCCCGCACCACGAGCGGCGCGGTCTCGGGCGTGATCCCGCCATCGACCTCGATATCGATGTCGCGCTTGCCGACCCGTGCCCGGATGGCGGCGATCTTCGACAAGGTCTCGGGAATGAAGGCCTGGCCCCCAAAGCCGGGATTGACCGTCATCACCAGGATGAGATCGGCGAGGTCGAGCACATAGTCGACCACTTCCGGCGATGTGCCCGGATTGATCGCCACGCCGGCCCGCTTACCGAGCTTCCTGATATGCTGCAGCGAGCGGTGGAGATGCGGGCCGGCCTCGGCGTGGACGGTGATTGTATCGCAGCCGGCCTTGGCGAAATCCTCCAGATAGGGATCGGCTGGCGAGATCATCAGATGGGCGTCGAGCTTGGTGGTGACATGCGGCCGCAGGGCAGCGGCGACGCCGGGGCCGATGGTGAGGTTGGGCACGAAATGCCCGTCCATCACGTCGTAATGTACCCAATCCGCGCCAGCCTCCTCGATCGCCCGCACTTCCGCGCCGAGTGCGGCGAAATCGGCCGAGAGAATGGAAGGGGCGATGATGATGGGGCGGGGCATGGCGGATCCTCGGCTGTGACGGTCGCAGTGAACGGGCAGTACCTGCCAGAGCCGGCCAGCCATTGCAATCGTTGAGGAAGCATCCTTCCGGGACCGAGGACGATCACCTTCCTTGCAGGGGACTCCGTCATCGCCCTCCGAAACGATCCCGCCAACTCGGAAGAGCGCCGGGGAAGGGCAGGGCGCCCGCCTCGTAGACGGCGCGGGCACAGGCCCTCGCCAGCGCATGCGCCGCAGCCGTGCCGAGGGCGATCAGATCTCCGATGGGGTCGGCCAACGCCACATGCCCTGTAGCCGCGGCAAATACCGTGTCGCCGTCGAGCGGGGTATGGACCGGATGGATCGCCCGGGCGAGGCCATCCTGCGCCATCACGGCAAAATGCTTGGCCTGGGCCTTGGTGAGCACGGCATCCGTCGCCACCACGGCGATCGTGGTGTTACCGGCCTGCATGGCCTTGTGGCGCAGGGCCAGGGCATCGACCGGCCATGAAGCCGGCGGACCGAGATCGCCGAACTCCCCTGCCTGCTCGTAGGGCGCCGCCCAGAAATGGGGGCCGTCGCCGATGGTGACGCTGCCGAGCGCATTGACGGCGACCAGCGCCCCGACGGTGTGAAGCCCACAACGGGCGGAGGCCGATCCGAGCCCACCCTTCAGGCCGGCCGTGGTGGCTCCCAGCCCGGCGCCCGCCGATCCCAGCGCGAAGGTGCCGGCAGCCACCTCGGCTGCGGCGAAGCCGAGTTCACGATAGGGCGGATACCGCCCCCATTTCTTGTTGCCGCCGTTGAGGAGGTCGAACAGGATGGCACCGGGCACGATCGGAACCCTGACGGCGCCGACCTGGAAGCCGCGGCCCCGCTCGGCCAGGCAGGCTCCGATCCCGGCGCCGGCCTCCAGGCCGAAAGCCGAACCGCCCGACAGGGCGATGGCGTCGATCCGCTCGACCGTCCGCTCCAGGGCGAGCAGGTCGGTTTCCCGCGTTCCCGGGGCGCCGCCGCGCACGTCGACGGCGGCGACCGCCGGCTCCTCGAACACCACCGCCGTCGTGCCGGACGCGATCCCGTAATCCTCGGCATTGCCGACCAGCACGCCGGCGACATCCGTGATGAGATTGCGCATGAATCAGCCTCCGCTTGCCGGCAGCTTCGCACCGCCTTGCAGGCGAGACAATCGGCCTCGTGGCGGAGCAACCCTGCGACATCACTTCCGATCACGAGACAGGGAGTTCGACGAAACGGGCTTGGGCAAAAGGCGTGGGCGCGCTAGAGCAGGGGCTTCGCCGCCGGAAGGCGGTGTCGACGCGTGAATGCCTGTTCTGGATGGGTCCATGGCCGATATTACCTTGCCTGCCGTGTTCGTGGCCGGCCTGTTCTCCTTCCTCTCGCCCTGCGTGCTGCCGCTGGTGCCGCCCTATCTGACCTTCCTCGCCGGCTCCACGCTGGACGAGATGACGGGGCAGACCATCGACAAGGACGTGCGCCGGCGTGCGGTGATCTCGGCCCTGTGCTTCATGGCAGGCCTTGCCACCATCTTCATCTCGCTCGGCGCCGGGGCTTCCTATCTGCTGGTCCTGCGCCGGGCGATGGCCAATGGCCTCGGCAGCCTGGCCGAGAAGGGCATCCTTCCGGCCTCCTGGGCCAATTCGATCGATCCCTTCTATCTGCTGGCAGGCATCGTCATCATCGCCATGGGCCTGCACTTTCTGGGCATCCTGCGCATCTCCCTGCTCTATCGCCAGGCGCGCCTGCAGGCCGGCGCCGGCTCCGGCCCGTGGGGAGCCTTCGTGATGGGGCTGGCCTTCGCCTTTGGCTGGACGCCCTGCATCGGACCGGTTCTCGGAACGGTGATCGCCGTGGCCGGCAAGGATGGCAGCGTCAGCCAGGGCGTGACCTTGCTCGCTGTCTATACGCTCGGCCTGGGACTGCCCTTCGTAGTGGCTGCCTTTGCCATGAACCCCTTCATGCGCTTCCTGCGGACGTTCCGAGCCCACCTCGGCACGGTGGAGAAGGCGATGGGCGGGTTGCTGGTGGTCGCCGGCATTGCCTTTCTGACCGGTGGCATGGCCGATTTTGCCATCTGGCTGCAGAACACCTTTCCGATCCTCAGCAAGCTCGGCTGAAACCTGGGTTCGCGGACGTCTCGTCCGCTTCTTTCTTCCTTTCAGGCGCCAGTCGCCCGAGAGCGGACGAGACGTCCGCGCACCCGAAAAGATGTCCGTCCAGAACGGTTCGGGATTGCGGCCATGTTGCGCAAATAAAAACCCGCCCCGGCGGAGCCGAGGCGGGTGATGTTTCAGCACAAGAGAGGCAAGGGCCTCAGGAGGGGTTCTGCTCCGCGGCGATCTTGCCGTCCGCGGCCTTCTTCCAAGTGTAGATGGCGTAGGCCGGTTGAGCCAGATCGCCCTTCTTGTCGTAGGAGATCTCGCCGATTACGGTCTGGAACTTCTTGCCCGAATGCATGACCTCGGCGATCTTCTGCGGATCGGTGGACTTGGCTTCTTCCGCCGCCTGGGCCAGCACCTGGACGCCGGCATAGGCCAGCAGGGTGAAGCCGGCCGGATCGGTGCCCCCCTCGCGGAAGCGCTTCACCAGGTCGGCATTGGCCGGAATATCTTCGACCTTGGGCGCGAAGGTCATCAACGTGCTGACCACGGCATCGCCGCCGATGGTGGCGAATTCGGGCGAGTTCAGGCCGTCGGCGCCCATCATGATGGTCTTGCCGCCCTGGTCGCGCAACTGCTTGAGGATCAGCGCGCCCTCGGTGTAGTAGCCGCCCCACAGCAGCACGTCGGCGCCGCTCGACTTCAGCTTGGTGACGAGACCCGAATAGTCCTTTTCGCCGGCATTGGCCCCTTCATAGAGGACTTCCTTCACCCCGGCATCGTTGAGGTATTTCTTGGCCCCCTTGGCAAGGCCTTCGCCATAGGTCTGCTTGTCGTGCGCGATGGCGATCTTCTTGTCCTTGAAATGAGCCAGCACATAGTCCGCCCACACCTTGGACTGCTGATCGTCGCGGCCGCAGGTCCGGAACGTATTCCACAGGCCGCGGTCGGTCAGCTTCTCGCTGGAGGCGGACGGCGTGACGTTGATGATGTTGTTGTCGGCATAGACGTCCGAAGCGGCGATGGCGCCGCCGGAAGTGACATGGCCGACGACCCAGGTCACGCCATCGCCCACGAATTTATTGGCGACCGAGACGCTCTGCTTGGGATCGGCCTGATCGTCGCCGACGCTGATCTCGATCTTCTGGCCGAGTACACCGCCCTTGGCGTTGATGTCCTTCACCGCCATCTCGGCGCCTGCCTTGGCCTGCAGGCCGTAGGAAGCAGCGGGGCCGGTCATCGGACCACCGACGCCGAGCTTGATCTGCGCCTGCGCGCTGCCGCCCAAGGCGAGGCCCGCTGCGAGTACAGCGCCGGCCAATGAAAGTTTGTTCATGGGGGTTCTTCCCTGTTGTACTGGGCGCAGACCGTTCTTTTCTGGATCGGTTCCGCTGCACCCGATGACGCCATTGTCTAAATTTCCAGCGGCTTGTCACGGAAATTCAGGCGAAATCGCGAAGGGAAGGGCAGCCTGGCCATCTCCCCCTGCGTCATGTCTCCCATCGCGCTCCCACCCGAGCCGCGAATAGGAGCCTCCAAAGAAATCGCCCCAGCGAACCGGGGCGATTGAGATATCACGAAGAATGAAGGCAGATCACTTGTTCTGGAAGAAGTCGATCTTGCCGTCGGGACCCTTCTTCCAGGAGAAGATGACGTAGTCGATCTGCTTCATGTCGCCCTTGTCGTCATAGGAGACGTCGCCGATCACCGTCTTGAAGGTCTTGCCGGAGTGCATCACCTCGGCCATCTTCTGCGGATCGGCCGACTTGGCTTCTTCCGCGGCCTGGGCCAGCACCTGCACGGCCGCATAGGCCTTCAGCGTATAGCCTTCCGGCGTGAAGCCGCTGTCCTTGAACTGCTTGACGATGGCGGCGTTGGCCGGATCATCCTCGGCTTTGGGCGCGAAGGACATCTGGGTGCCGATCACGGCATCGCCGCCGATGGTGGCGAATTCGGAGGAGACCAGGCCGTCGCCGGAGACCATCACGGTCTGCATGCCCTGGTCGCGCAACTGCTTGAGGATCAGAGCCGCCTCGGTGTAGAGGCCGCCATAGATCAGCACGTCTGCGCCAACCGCCTTGAGCTTGGTGACGATGGCCGAATAGTCCTTCTCGCCGGTGTTCACACCTTCGAACAGGACTTCCTTCATGCCGTCGGCGGCCATCAGCTTCTTGGCGTTCTCGCCCAGGCCCTGGCCATAGGTGGTCTTGTCGTGGACGATGGCGATCTTCTTGCCCGGATAGGTGGCCTTGACATAGTCGACCCAGACCTTGGCCTGCTGGTCGTCACGGCCGCAGGTGCGGAACATGCCCCACAGCTTGCGGTCGGTCACCTTCTCGTTGGTGGCGGCCGGGGTGATGGCGACGATGCCGTTGTCGCCGTAGACCTCGGAAGCGGGGATTGTCACGCCCGAGTTATAGTGCCCGACCACCCAGGTCACGCCGTCGCCGACGAACTTGTTGGCGACCGACACGCCCTGCTTGGGATCGGACACGTCGTCGCCGACGGTGGATTCCAGCTTCTGGCCGAGCACGCCGCCGGCGGCGTTGAGGTTCTTGATGGCCAGTTCCGCGCCCTGCTTGATCTGGGCACCGGAGGCCGCACTCGGACCGGTGATCGGTGCGCCGATGCCGATCTTGATCTGCGCGAAGGCGGACGTGCTGAGCAGCAGGCCTGCCGCCAGCGCTGCGCCTGTCAACCAGACTTTTTTCATGTCGTTCTCCCAGTGGATTGGTGGAGCTTGCGGCTCCGGTCTGCGGATAGTCAGGACGTGAACGAGGCCGTCAGCCCAAGTTGCGCGTACAGCTCATCCGATTCCTTTGTGCCTGTGTTCGATCATTCCGCGCTCGAGCGCGCGCTCCAGCCAAGCGCGCCTGATCGCTGGAACATCCAGCCATATTTGCCGACCATCTGCTTGGCGAGCCGGACGCGATAGGACACCAGGCCGATGAGCTGAATGATGACGAGATCGACGAAGAAGTAATAGGGCGAGAACATGTTGCCGCCGAACGGCGCCTGGTGGAGGAAGCGCACGCCCATGGTCAGGAGCACCAGATAGAAGAACAGGATCGGGTAGCGGCTCCAGGTCGAGGCACTCGCCTTGCCGGTCATCCAGGCCGCCCAGCCGCCCATCAGCAAGGTGACGAGCACGAAGACGAACAGCTTGTCTTCGTAGAGATAGGTTTCCATCTCAATGACCCCCTTCCAGATAGGCCGCGCGCACTTCGGGCCGGGCGAGCAGTTCCCTGCCGGTGCCGGACATGGTGATCTGGCCGTTGACCATGACATAGCCTCGATGCGCCAGGCGCAACGCATGGAAGGCGTTCTGCTCGACGAGGAACACCGTCAGTTTCTGCGTCTCGTTGAGCACCCGCACCGCGTCGAAGATCTGCTTGACGATCAGGGGCGCCAACCCCAGCGAAGGCTCGTCCAGCATCAGCAGGCGCGGCCGGCTCATCAGGGCGCGGGCGATCGCCAGCATTTGCTGTTCACCGCCCGAAAGCGTGCCGCCGCGCTGGCTGGCGCGCTCCTTCAGGCGCGGGAAGAGCGTGTACATGCGTTCCAGGTCTTCGGCGAAATGGGCATTGCCGTCGATCTCGGCTCCCATCTGCAGATTTTCATAGACCGTCATGCGCTGGAAGATACGCCGTCCTTCGGGGGACTGGGCGATGCGCAGCCGGGCGATCTCATGCATCGGCATATGGGTGATGTCTTGCCCGTCGAACGAGATCGAACCGACACGGCATTTGGGAGAACCGAAGACCGTCATCATCAGGGTCGACTTGCCGGCGCCGTTGGCGCCGATGATGGTGACGATCTCACCCTGGTTGATGTCGACATCGACACCTTTGAGAGCGTGGACCTGTCCGTAATAGGTGTGGACGCCGCGTACGGCCAGCAGGGGCGAGGACATGCTCAACTCTCCGTTTCCTCGTCGGTGCCGAGATAGGCGGCGATCACGGCAGGGTCGTTGCGGACCTGCTCGGGTGTGCCGTCCGAGATCTTGGTGCCGTAATTGAGCACCACCACATGATCCGAAATCTCCATGACCACGGACATGTCGTGCTCGATCAGGAGAAGAGAGGTGTCGTGATCGCTGCGGATCGTGCGCAGCAGCTTGTTGAGGTCGAGGCTTTCCCTCGGATTGAGGCCGGCGGCCGGCTCGTCCAGGCACAGCAGGACCGGGTCGGTGCACATGGCGCGGGCGATCTCCAGGCGGCGCTGGTCGCCATAGGGAAGGCTGCCGGCGGGATCGTCGGCCCGTGCCATCAGGCCGGTCTTTTCGAGCCAGTATTTCGCCTTCTCGATCGCGGCCTTCTCGGCATGGCTATAGGTGGGCAGGCCGAGAATGCCGAAAACGGAGAAGCCCGACGCGCGCATCAGGTGGACATGCTGGGCAACCAGCAGGTTCTCCAGCACCGTCATGCCCGCGAAGAGGCGGATGTTCTGGAAGGTTCTGGCGACCTTCGCCTGACGGGAGACCATGAAGTCGGGCATGCGCTCGAGCAGGTAGAGCGTATCCTGGCCATGGCTCAGCTTCTGCTGGGTGGTGGCGGTCAGGGCGTCGAATTCATCCCAAGCCGCTACCGAGCCGTGCCGCAGGCCGATCCGGCCTTCCGTCGGCTTGTAGAAGCCGGTGATGCAGTTGAACACCGTGGTCTTGCCGGCGCCATTAGGGCCGATCAGGGCCGTGATGTCGCCCCGGCCGCAATTGAAGGAAACGGCGTTGACGGCGGTAAGGCCGCCGAACCGCATGGTCAGTTTCTCGACCTTGAGGATCGGGTCGCTGTGCCAGTGCTGTTCGGGATGGGCGTGCGAGGCGAGGGCGGGATCGATCATATCGTTGTTCTCGGGCGCGCTCATCCGTGACCTTCCTGTACCAGGGCGCCGGAGACGATCTTGCGTTCTTTGAGATAGACGGTGGGAGCACGGTTGGAAATGAGACCGCGCGGCTTCCACAACATCATCGAGACCATGGCGAGGCCGAAGATCATGGGGCGATACTGACTCGGGTCGAAGTCGGGCCCGAAGATCCACTTCATGAAAGTGAGCTCGCGCAGGATCTCCGAACCGCCGACCAGCAGGATCGCGGCCACGACCACGCCGAGCAGGCTGCCAGAACCGCCGAGCACCACGATCGCGAGCACCATCACCGATTCCTGGAACACGAAGCTTTCCGGATTGATGAAGCCCTGCTTGGCCGCGAAGAAGGCACCGGCGAGGCCGCCGAACAAGGCGCCACTGGCGAAGGCCGCGAGCTTGGTGGTGGTGGTGTTGATGCCGAGCGAGCGGCAGGCGATCTCGTTCTCGCGCAGGGCTTCCCAGGCGCGGCCGACCGGCAGCCTGCGCATGCGGCTGGTGATGTAAGCCGTCATCACCGCCAGAATGAGGATGACATAGTAGAAGAAGATCTTGCCATGGATCGGCGAGAAGGCGAGGTCGAAGGTCTTGGCGAAACCGTTCGGACCGGCCGTGAAGGGAATGCCGAAGAAGGTGGGGGGCTTGATCGAGGTGATGCCGTCATTGCCGTGCGTGAAGGATTTCCAGTTCACCAGCACGCTGCGGATGATTTCGCCGAAGGCAAGGGTGACCAGCGCGAGATAGTCGCCGCGCAGGCGCAGCACGGGAAAGCCGAGAATGATACCCCAGAGCGCGGCGAGGAAACCCGCGATCGGCAGGCATTCCCAGAAGGTCATGCCGTAATAGACCGATAGCAGCGCATAGGAATAGGCGCCGACCGCATAGAAGGCGACATAGCCCAGGTCGAGCAGGCCAGCCATGCCGACCACGATGTTCAACCCCCAGCCCAGCATGATGTAGATCATGATCTGGATGCCGTAGGTGTCGATCCATTTCAGCGAGCCCTTGTCGCCGAGAGCGAACAGCATCACCAGCGGGAAGACGACGGCGAGCCCGGCACCGAACCACATCACCCAGGGCGACATGCCGATGCGCGTCATCGTCTGGGCGAATTTGGAGGGCGTCTTGTGTTCGGAGCGTTGCGGGCGCAGCAGCACGAACAGACGGATCGCCAGGATGAGGCCGACGATCACGGCGGTGGTGATCAGGCCGCCGAAGCGCTTGCCGAAGGCGAAGTCGGGGTTGAGGAAGTTCAGGCGGAAGCTGTTGGTGGCCTGGTCGGAATAGGTCGTCAGTCCCACCACCGGCAGGAACATGCAGGTGGAGACCACGGCCCAGAAGATGAGATCCTTGAACAGGTCAGCCGGTGAAATGCGGGTGGTGCCGGTCGCGGCCATGATCACACCTTCTCCACTTCGGGGCGTCCCAACAGGCCTTGCGGCATGAAGATCAGCGTGATGGCGAGCACGGAGAACACCGCGACGTCGCGGTAGGCCGCAACGTCACCTTCGAAGGATCCCTCCCACAGTTTCTCGATCAGACCGATCAGCATGCCGCCGAGCACCGCGCCAGGCAGGGAGCCGATGCCGCCGAGCACCGCGGCGGTGAAGGCCTTGACGCCGGGCACGAAACCGTCCCGGAAGTTCACGGAACCGTAGAGCACCAGGAACATCAGGCCGGCGACGGCGGCCAGGGCCGCGCCCATGATGAAGGTGATCGAAATGGTGCGGTCGACGTCGACGCCCAGCAGGGCGGCCATCTTGCGATCCTGCTCGCAGGCGCGCTGGGCGCGGCCGAGCGAGGTGCGGGAGACGATGTACCAGAAGACCGCCAGCAGCACGGCCGTGGTGACGAAGATCAGGATGGCCTTGAGCGAGAGCGAGGCGTCCATGGCGCGCCCATCCGAGGCGACCTCCGACCAGATCTGATATTTGGCGCTGAGGGCGGCGTCCACGGCATGGGGGATTGCCTTGGATTCGGCGCCCTGGCTGACCTGCACGAAATTCGACAGGGCCATGGAGACGCCGATGGCGGAAATCAGGGGAGCAAGTCGGAACGAGCCGCGCAGGGGACGATAGGCGATGCGCTCGATGGCCCAGTTCCAGATACTGGTGAGGACCATGCCGATTGCCATCACCGCCAGCAAAGCCACGATGACCGACGAAAGTCCAAGCAAGGTGACCAGGATCACGAAACAGATGAACGCGATGATCGCGGAGAGCATGAACAGGTCGCCGTGGGCGAAGTTGACCATGCCGATGATGCCGAACACCATCGTGTAACCTACGGCGATAAGACCATATAGCGATCCTACCGCCAGCCCGTTGATGAGCTGCTGTAAAAACTCTGCCATCGTCTACAAACTTTCCCCTCTGTCGACGCCGTCCTTGCTTCTCCTGGCCCCCTTTGGCGGGATTTTTGCCTAAGAGACAGGCAGTCATTCGACGATTTCCTGTCATAGCAAGCGCTTTGCAAACTGACAATCACCGCGGCGGTCCCGAAGGCGAAGTTTCTGGAAATCACGAAATATTTATGCAGCTCGGCGAATTTTTTAGCGCCGGCTGACGCTTCAAGCGCCAATTCTCAGCCAGTAACGCCCAAAAAACGATTTAGCGGCTGAATGGCTCCAATCGAGCAAACGTGTAACGCCTGTTAGATTTCGTCTCGATCCACACAAAAATTTCGATTGGCATACTATCCTTCATCAGGGGAAAGAATGTTGCTGAATAATTGCGCACATCCCCTGCGCACGAAAGTTGCGCTACCGGGCGGAGCAACAAAATATCACGTCCGGAATTGTCGCAATTGCGCGAGCGCCTCCTTCGTGTCGACATCGAAGCTGGAGGCGCTCGAAGAGACGGGAATTTCCACAATCGCGTCGCTGTTCGCCTTGAGAATCTGCCGGCCACCGGCGTCGCCCTCGATGGCCTGCAATTCGTCGAAGAATCGGCGCGCCCAGATCACCGGATTGCCGCGCTGCCCTTCGGTAACCGGGAGAACGATGAGGGCGCCCTTGTCCGGTTCGAAGGCCGATATCAGCCGGTCCAATAGGGCGGCGTCCACCAGCGGCATGTCGCCAAGCGCGATCAGGGCGGCGTCGCATTCGGCGGGGAGGGCCGCAATGCCGGCGCGCACGGAGGTCGAGAGGCCCTCGGCAAAGTCCGGATTGTGCACGAAGGAGACGGCCAGCCCTGCCAGGGCATCGCGGACCTCGGCCTGCTGATGGCCGGTGACCACCGTGACCGAGTTTGCTCTGCTGGTGAGCGCCGCTTCCACGGCGTGGCGGACGAGCGGCTTGCCGGCATAGTCCTCCAGAAGCTTGTTCGGCCCGCCCATCCGCGAGGATCGGCCTGCCGCCAGGACGATGGCGGCGACGGAAGGAGGGGTCTCGCCCGTCTTCCCGGCGGCGGCGCGGGGCTGGGGGCGGCTGACGATCTCCATCAGCAGGCCGCCGACGCCGAGGCCGACGATATCACCGCGCGTGACCGGCAGGCCGGCCAGCAGGCGATGCAGGATCCAGTCGAAGCCGTTCTCCTTGGGCGAGCGCGCGCAGCCTGGCGCCCCCAGCACCGACATGGCGCCGGAGCGCCCCAGCAGCAGAAGATTGCCGGGATCGACCGGCATGCCGAAATGTTCGACCGCGCCACCCGAAATTTCGATGGCGGCGGGGATGACATCGCGCCGGTCGGCGATGGCCGAGGCTCCGAAGATGATGGTGAGATCGGCCTCCGCCGCCTTGGCCCGGTCGAGCGCCAGCGCCAGCTCCCGGGCCTGATGCGGCACTCTTTCGTCCAGGATGAGCCTGGCCCCAGCCGGCGACAGGCGCTCCTTCAGGACCTGCAGCGTGCGGGCGATCACGCTTTCCTTGAGCCCGGGAAGCAAGGTGGAGATCGCCGCGACCTTGAGCGGACGAAAAGGGGCGACCCGGATGATCGGGGCGCCCAGGCCGGCGAGGGCGCGCTCGAAGGTGGGCGCCTCCACGGCAAAGGGGATGATCTTGACGGTTGCGATCATTTCGCCGGCCTTGACTGGATCGAAGGCGGGTAGGGTCGCGAAGGTGATGCTCTCGTCGATGGCGTTCACCCGGTCAACGCCGTCACGGTCGATTACCAGCACGCCGGCGTGCTCGGCGAACAGATTGGCCCGGCCGGTGAACGGTTCGGCCACGCGTACGCCTTCACCCCCCAACCGGGCGGCAATGCGCTCGGCGGCGATATCCTCTCCGACATCGCCGGGATCGAGCCTGGCGATGACGATGGACTCGACCCTCTCCCGGCGCAGCGCTTCGATTTCGGCCGGCCCGATATGCGTGCCCTTCTTGAGGACGAGCCCACCCTTGCGGATCGAATGGACGGCAACGCCGCCCAGGGCCTGATCGATGGAAATCTCGCCGAAAAACATGGAGCTATAGTCACCTGTAACAGGGCTTGGGCGGAGCCGGCGGCCTGGGTTGCTTCTCGCCGCTTTCCAGCCGAAGCGCGGCCGTGATCTCGGCCATGATCGAGACGGCAATCTCGGCCGGACTGATGGCGCCGATATCGAGGCCGATAGGCGCATGGATACGCGCCAGCGCCGCCTCGTCGACCCCGGCCTCGCTCAATCGTTCGATGCGGCGCGCATGTGTCCTGCGCGAACCCAGCGCCCCCACATAGAAGCAGTTGCGTTCGAGCGCATGCTGCAGGGCCCCGTCATCGATCTTGGGATCGTGGGTCAGCGCGACGAAGGCTGTGTAGCGGTCGATCCCGAGCGGCGGCAAAGCGACATCAGGCCATTCGGCGAGCAATGTCACGCCGGGAAAGCGCTCGGGCGTGGCAAAGGCGGTGCGCGGGTCGATGATGACGGGATCATGGCCGACGAGGCGGGCGAGGGGGGCCAGGGCCTGGCTGATATGGACGGCGCCGATCATCACCAGCCGTACCGGTGGGACGTGGACGGTGATGAAATGGCGCCTCCCGTCCTGCTCGACCGTGGCGGAGCGCCCCTGACGCAATTGCTGCGACAGCATGGAGGCGAGCGGATCGGCCGGGATTCCGCTTTCCTCGACCAGGCGTTCCTCGCCGGTGTCGAGATCGGTGACGAGGAGGACGGCCCTGCGGGCGGCCTTGGCCTGGTTGAGGGCCTGGAGAGTGGCAAGTTTCATGGCGGAGCCTGCAAGAAGGGGGAGGGAGGAAGGCGGCCTTCAGTCCAGTTTCTCGACATAGACCCGGATGGTGCCGCCGCAGGACAAGCCGACCTGCCAGGCGGTCTCGTCGGCGACGCCGAATTCAATGAGGCGCGGCTTACCCTCCCGAATGACCTCTAGTGCTTCGGTGACGACGGCACCTTCGACGCATCCGCCCGAAACCGAGCCGAGAAAATTGCCGTCCTCGTCGATGACGAGGTTCGAGCCCGTCGGGCGCGGGGCCGAACCCCAGGTCTCCACCACGGTGGCGATAGCGACGCCCTTGCCATGTTCCCGCCATTGCTGGGCGCTGGCAAGGATGTCGGTGTCGGATGCGAAATTACTGGCAGTATCGCTCATCGAAATTGCTCCTTGAAACGAGGCCTAGCACGATAGTCGCATTGGTCCGGAATCTCGGAGGCTGACACTCCAAGGCACCGTTCGCCGGTCCTTCTCAACCAACGCGTTTTAACCAGCTCCTGGGATCGGCAGCGGCATCGGCTCTGCGGTCGAGGGCCTTGACCAGATCGCCCATGCTCCTGAGATTGTGAATGGTTCTGAATTCGTCAACATGCGGCAGCATGGCTTTGATGCCCGCCGCCCGCGCTTCGAAGGCGTCGAAGCGCAGCAAGGGATTGAGCCAGATCAGGCGACGGCAGGAGCGATGCAGGCGGTCGAGTTCCTTAGCGAGGCCGGGATCGACCTGGCGCTCCAGTCCGTCGGTGATCAGCAGCACCGTGGCGCCCTGGCCGAGCACCCGGCGCGACCAGTCCTTGTTGAAACGCTCCAGGCAATGGGCGATGCGGGTGCCGCCGTCCCAATCCTTGACGGCGCGGGAAGCATGCTCGAGCGCCTCGTCGGGGTCTCGCGTCCGCAGTGAGCGCGTGATGTTGGTCAGCCGGGTGGCGAAGACGAAGGCGTGCACGCGCCGGCCTTTTTCCGAGATCGCGTGCAGGAAATGCAGGAACAGCCGGGAATAATCCGCCATCGAGCCGGATATGTCGCAAAGCGCCACGAGAGGCGGGTGCTTCTCGCCGGCCTGGCGGTAGGCGATGGTGACGAGGTCGCCGCCGCTGCGCATGGCGGCCCTCAGCGTCCTTCTGAGGTCGATGACCTCGCTGCCGCCGGGCCTGAGGCGGCGCGTCGACTGGATGTCGAAGGGCAGGCGCAATTGCGCCATTTCCTTCTTGGCCGCGGTGATTTCCTCCGCGGTCATCTGGGCGAAATCGCGCTCCTTGAGGATCTCGCGCTCCGACATGGTCAGGCGAGCGTCGAACTCGACCAGCGTCTTCTCCTCCACTTCGCGCGGCGGCTCCTTGTAGAAGGCGTCGTTGACGCGCTGCGCGCCGGCCTTGGGCTTGGGCGGCTCCTTCATCGCCACCGCCTGGGGGGACATCATGGCGATGAGCTTCTCGGTCAAAGCGCGCTGGCGCCAGAACAGCTCGAAGGCCTGGCGAAACAGCAGCGATTGCTCGTGCCGCGTGACGAAGACGCTATGCAACGTCCAGTAGAAATCCTGCTTGGCGCCGAGGCCCGCCATTTCTACCGCCCGGATGGCATCGAGCACGCTGGAGGGGCCGACCGGCAAGCCGGTGTCCCGCAGTAGACGGCCGAAATAGGCGATATTGTCGGCAAGGCGGCCGAGGTTGGGGGAACTGGCGTCGATTGTCATTGGCACATGCCATTTCGGACGAAGACGCGCCGTTTACCCTCCCCTCGATGGGGTCGGTCATTCCTCTTGAATGGCCTGGGGTCGACACGAAGTGTCGGGGTGGGGTGACTTCGGAATAAAGTGGTCGTCATCCCCACAGCCCGCGCGTTTCCACCCCACCCCGGCCTTTCAGGCCGACCCTCCCCATCGAGGGGAGGGTAAAGGGGTCGCATCCAGCGCCCGAAATTGCCTGTTTCAACCATGCGCCTGCGCCCCGGCCTTGACGCTGTCGATCAGCCTCTTGGCCTGGCTGCCGGAGAGGCGGGCAATGTCGTCCTGATATTTCAGGAGCACGCCGAGGGTATCGGAGACGAGGGCGGGATCGAGCGCAACGGCATCGAGCTCAGTCAGGGCCGTGGCCCAGTCCAGCATCTCGGCGACCCCTGGGGACTTGAACAGGTCCTCGCGGCGCAGCGCCTGCACGAAGCCGACCAGCTCCCGCGACAGCTTGGCCGGCACATGCGGCACCTTGCGGCGCAGGATCTCGAGTTCGTTCTCGGCGCTGGGATAGTCGACCCAGTGATAGAGGCAGCGCCTCTTGAGGGCGTCATGGATCTCGCGGGTGCGGTTGGAGGTGATCACCACGATGGGCGGGGATTCCGCCTTTACCGTGCCGAATTCGGGAATGGTGACCTGAAAATCCGAAAGGACCTCCAGGAGATAGGCCTCGAAGGCCTCGTCGGTACGGTCGAGTTCGTCGATCAGCAGGATCGGTGCGCCGCCTGCCTGGGGGCGTACCGCCTCCAAGATGGGCCGGGCGATCAGGAAGCGTTCGGAGAAGAGATCGGAGCTCAGACTGGCGCGGTCGACGCCGCCGCCGGCCTCGGCCAGGCGGATCTCGATCATCTGCGCCATGGTGTTCCATTCATACACCGCCGAGGCGATGTCGAGGCCCTCATAGCATTGCAGGCGAATCAGGGGGCGCCCCAGCGTCGCCGACAGCACCTTGGCGATCTCGGTCTTGCCCACGCCGGCTTCCCCTTCCAGGAAGAGCGGGCGACCCATGCGCAAGGCGAGGAACAACACGGTGGCAAGGTCGCGCCCGGCCACGTAATCGGCTTTGGCGAGTAGGGCGGCGGTCTCGTCGATGGAAGCGGGAAGGGGGGCGGGCAAGGCAAACTCCTGAAATCTGCAGGCACTATAGGGCGAGTCCCTGCCAAGCGGAATTTCTCGATAGCCAACGGACTGGCGATCTCAAGAAACGCCGTAAGTATTTGAGATCCCGCAGAGTTCTCCTGGCCGAGCCCTCGCCTCGGTCAGGAGAACTCTGCACGGGCAAAGCAAAGCGGGGGGAGATTTGCTTCTGCCTGCCGGCGCCGGAAGTCAGAAGGGGGCAAGACCTGCATCGAGGAAGGCTTGGCGATAATGAGTCGCCGTGCCCGCATCGAAACAGCAGAACACGACGAGTGAAGGAGGGCTCGGCAACAGCGGCAGAGTATCGGTGACGGTCGCGACGGCGATAGTGGCCGCCTCGTCCGCCGGATACCGATAGATTCCGGTGGAGATGGCCGGAAAGGCGATCGAGGTAATGGCGTTGGCAGAGGCCACTTCTAGGCTGCGCCGATAGCAGGAGGCAAGCTTGTCGGACTCTCCCCGGGCCCCGCCGTTGAAGACCGGGCCGACGGTGTGGATGACGTGGCGGGCCGGCAGCCGGTATCCCCCGGTAATCTTGGCGTCGCCCACCTTGCAGCCATTGAGCGTGCGACACTCGGCCACCAGGTCCGGCCCGGCAGCGCGGTGAATGGCGCCGTCAACGCCGCCGCCGCCGAGCAGGGAGGTATTGGCGGCATTGACGATGGCATCCACCTCGAGCGTGGTGATGTTGGCGACGAGCACCGTTAGACGGGTCTTGGCCAAGTCGGTGGAGAATTCGTCTTCGGGCATCATCCTTGGCTCGCAGGCATCCCTGCCTGCTCTTTCTCGGGATGGGCGGAGCGTTCCCAGGAGCAGCCACCGCGCGACATGCGCATGTCGCTGACAGGCCTGCGGTTCCAGGAAGGCTCGCGCCCTGGGTTACCTCACTTTGCGGCTGCGACGGCCCGCTTGGTCAGCACGCCGATCAGGTGTGCGCGGTAGTCTGCGCTGGCATGAATATCGCCGTTGAGCCCCTTTGCCGAAAGGCTCACCCCGTCGAGCGATTTGGCATGGAAGCGCGACGACAGGGCTTCTTCCGCCTTGGTATGGCGGAACACGCCGTCGGAGCCGGCGCCGGTGACGGCGACGCGCACGGAACTCCCCTTCTTGGCCACGAACACGCCGACGAGCGCGTAGCGCGAAGCAGGATTGGGGAATTTCTGATAGGCCGCCTTGGCCGGAATGGGGAAGGAGATCTTGGTGATGATCTCGCCTTCCTCCAGCGCGGTGTCGAACAGGCCGGTGAAAAATTCGTCGGCCGGAATCTTGCGCTTGTTGGTGATGATGGTGGCGTTGAGGGCGAGGGCCGCCGCCGGATAATCGGCCGCCGGATCGTTGTTGGCGAGCGAGCCGCCGATGGTGCCGCGCGAACGTACCGCCGGATCGCCGATCATGCCGGCGAGAGCGGCAAGCGCCGGGATGGCTTCGCCGACCGTGGCGCTCGCCGCCACTTCGCCATGCGGGGTGGTGGCGCCGATGATGAGGTTGCGCCCCTTCACCTCGATGCCGCTGAGGCCCTCGATCTTGGTGAGGTCGATCAGGGTGGTGGGGCTGGCGAGGCGCTGCTTCATGGTCGGCAGCAAGGTGTGCCCGCCGGCGAGCAGTTTGGCGTCCTCCGCCTTGGCGAGGGCGGCGATGGCGCCGCGGACGGAGGTTGGGCGCTGATAGGTAAAGGGATACATGGGTGGCTCCCGGTTGAATTGGGGAGCGGGTCTTCAGACCCGCCCAGTTCTTATTGCTTGGAGGTTCCAGCCGGGTCCTGCTCCATCGGCATGCCGATGGAACTGAGAAGACCCGCCCTCCGTCATTCCGCGGCTTTCCTGCCCTTGGCAGCACGCTGCACGGCGTTCCACACCACCTGGGGCGATGCCGGCATGGCAATGTCCTCAATGCCGATGGCGTCCGTGATGGCATTCATCACAGCCGGCGGCGCCGCAATCGCACCTGCCTCGCCGCAGCCCTTGATGCCGAGCGGATTGGAGGGGCAGGTGGTCTTGGTCATGCCGACATTGAAGGAGGGCAGGTCGTCCGCGCGCGGCATGCAGTAATCCATGAAGGAAGCCGTCAGGAGTTGGCCCTCCTTGTCGTAGACCGCGCCCTCGAGCAGGGCCTGGCCGACGCCCTGGGCGATGCCGCCATGCACCTGGCCTTCGACGATCATCGGGTTGATCAGCTCGCCGAAATCGTCCACCGCCGTCCAGCGTGCGATGGTGGTGACGCCGGTATCGGGATCGATCTCGACTTCGCAGATATGCACGCCCGCCGGGAAGGTAAAGTTGGTGGGATCGTAGAACGCGCCCTCCTTGAGGCCGGGCTCGAGGTCCTGGCCAGAGAATTTGTGCGCGATATAGGCCTGCAGCGCCACTTCGCCGAAGGCCAGCCCCTTGTCGGTGCCGGCCACCGAGAAGCGTCCATCCTTGAACTCGATGTCGCCCTCGGACGCTTCCAGCACGTAGGAGGCGACCTTCTTGCCCTTGGCGATGATCTTGTCGACCGCCTTGACGATGGCCGACATGCCGACCGCGCCGGAGCGCGAGCCATAGGTGCCCATGCCGAACTGCACCTTGTCGGTATCGCCATGCACCACGGCGACCGAGTCGATGGGAATGCCGAGCCGGTCCGAAACCAATTGGGCGAAGGTGGTCTCGTGGCCCTGGCCGTGGCTGTGCGAGCCCGTCAGCACCTCGACGGTGCCGATCGGATTGACGCGGATTTCTGCCGATTCCCACAGGCCGACGCCGGCGCCGAGAGAGCCGACCGCCTGGGAGGGCGCGATGCCGCAGGCCTCGATATAGGCCGAATAGCCCAGGCCCCTGAGCTTGCCGGCCCGCTCGGAAGCCCGACGGCGGGCACCGAAGCCCTTGACGTCGTGCAGCTCCATCGCCTTGTCGAGCGAAGCGTTATAGTCGCCGGCGTCATAGGTCATGATCACCGGGGTCTGATGCGGGAAGGACTTCACGAAGTTCTTCTTGCGGAACTTGGCCGGATCGAGACCGAGTTCGCGTGCCGCCACCTCGACCAGGCGCTCGACCACGAAGGTCGCCTCCGGCCGCCCGGCGCCGCGATAGGCGTCGACCGGAGCGGTGTTGGTGTAGACGCCGTCGACCTCGGCATAGATGGCCGGGATGTCATATTGGCCTGACAGCAGCGGCGCGTAGAGATAGGTGGGCACGCTGGAGGAGAAGGTGGAAAGATAGGCGCCGAGATTGGCGATGGTATGGACGCGCAGGCCCGTGATCTTGTTGTTGGCGTCGATCGCGAGTTCGGCATGGGTGACGTGATCGCGGCCATGGGCATCGGCCAGGAAGGCCTCGGTGCGGTCCCCGGTCCATTTCACCGGGCGGCCGATGCGCTTGGCGGCCCACACGCACACCGTCTCTTCGGCATAGATGAAGATCTTGGAGCCGAACCCGCCGCCGACATCGGGGGCGATCACGCGCAGCTTGTGCTCGGGCGCGATGCCGATGAAGGCCGACAGCACCAGCCGGGCGACATGCGGGTTCTGCGAGGTGGTGTAGAGCGTATAGGCCTCGTTGCCGGCGTCATAGTCTCCGACGGCGGCACGCGGCTCGATGGCGTTGGGCACCAGGCGATTGTTGAGGATGTCGAGCCTGGTGATGTGCTTGGCTGCCTTGAAGGCGGCATCGGAGGCGGTCTTGTCGCCAAGATGCCATTGGAACACCGTGTTGTTCTCGGCCTCGGCGTGAACCTGGGGTGCGTCCTTGGCCTGGGTCTTGGCGGTATCGACGCTGGCCGCCAGCACGTCATAGGTGACATTGATGGCTTCGGCGCCGTCCTTGGCCTGTGCCAGGGTCTCGGCGAGTACCACGGCGACATGGTCGCCGACATAGCGAACCTTGCCCTGGGCCAGTGCCGGATGGGCCCCGGCCTTCATCGGCGAGCCGTCCTTGGAGTGGATCATCCAGCCGCAGATCAGGCCACCGATCTTGTCCTGCGCCAAATCCTCGCCGGTGAGGATCTCGATGACACCCGGCAGCTTGCGGGCCGCGCTGATGTCGATCGACTTGATCGCCGCATGGGCATGCGGCGAGCGCAGGAAATAGGCATGGGCCTGGCCCGGGCGATTGATATCGCCGGTATAATTGCCCTTGCCGGTGATGAAGCGGAAATCCTCCTTGCGGCGCACCGGTGCGCCAACGCCTGTGGCGTTCATGTCGTTCTCTCCCCTGGAGCACAGCGCGTTCATGCGTGAACGCTTGTCTGCTCGAATTCGCTGTTTCGACGTCTTTGGTATTTGACGCGACTTCCTCGCATCGCAAAACGCTATGGGATTGGAATAATCCCCGGCAAACAAAGGCTTCGCCGAGAGAGTCGATGGAAAGATCGAAGTCCGGAGTGGCGGTCGCGGGTGCTCGTGAGCTGCCACGAACGGGTAGGGCGACACATTCCGGGAGAGAGCGGCTATTCGGCCGCCTGCAGGGTTTCGCCCTCGGTCATGGCCTTGGCCCCTGCCGCGACTGCCTTGACGATGTTGTGATAGCCCGTGCAGCGACAGATATTGCCTTCCAGCTCATGGCGGATGGTCGCCTCGTCGAGATCGCCGCCGAGCCGGTCGACCATGGCGACCGAGGTCATGATCATGCCGGGCGTGCAGAAGCCGCATTGCAGGCCGTGATTGTCGCGGAAGGCTTCCTGCATCGGATGCAGCTGGCCGTTATTGGCCAGGCCCTCGATGGTGGTCACCGAGCTGCCGCTGACCTGGACGGCGAGGGCGGTGCAGGATTTGACGGCCTTGCCGTCAATATGCACCACGCAGGCACCGCACTGGCTGGTATCGCAGCCGACATGGGTGCCGGTGAGCCTGAGGTGTTCACGCAGAAATTCGACAAGCAAAGTACGCGGATCAATATCAGCCGTAATTTCCCGTCCATTGACGAGAAGCGAAACGGAAGCCATGGGGTCCTCCAACCGGTTCGCGATCTGTCGTCCCCTCTGCGTTCGCCGCCATTCATTGGCGGTCTGAACGGGAGACTCTCATGCAGCAGATCGGAATAATTCCAGTCTGGACCCCCGTTTTTCGGTGGTCAAGTGACAAGCTTGAAAAGTTGAGGGTCGTTTTTGCGGGGTTTTTCGCGATTTTTGCGATTTTTCGAACAAAGCTGAAGAAGGAGCCTGCGACAAGTCAGCACGACCTTCGGGGTCTTGCGATGCAGCATGCAATGTTGTGCTGCACAGGGAACTATGCGGCAAAAGCACAACACCCATCCGCAAATGCCACGCCCTGTTTGGCGTTCGGCAGCACAATCATCTCGAAATTGTCGCAGAGTCTCACTATAAGCCCGGCAAGGATCCCCACGAGTCAGCTTAATTTTGGAACCGCGTAACCCCAGAACATCCGAACTCCTTGCGGCGATTGCCTCGGCGGAAGGAGAGGAGCGCATTTATTTCGGCGACCTGACGGCCGCCATGCGCAACCGCGCCTTCGGTATCCTGTTCCTGCTGTTCGGCATACCCAACTGCCTGCCGATGCCGCCGGGCATCCCGGTGATCTGCGGCATCATCGTCGCCCTCATCGCGGCCCAGATGGTGATGGGGCGCGATAATCTGTGGCTGCCGCAATTCCTGGCCAAGCGCAGCTTCGCCCGCAAGGATCTGCAGCGCATCGTCACCAAGGCGGAACCCTGGATCCAGTGGGTCGAGCGTTTCGCCAAGCCGCGCCTGCACCTGTTCGCGGATGCCCGTTCCCGGCGGATCGTGGGTATCGTCGCGCTCGTGCTGGGCCTGGCCCTGCTGCTGCCCATCCCGATCATCGGCAACATCCCGCTCGGCATTCCCATCTGCATCCTTGGCCTCGGACTGGTCGAGCGCGACGGTGCCGTCATCCTGGCTGGCTATATCGCCACCAGCGTGGGTTTGTTGATCACGGCCGGGCTCGGCTATCTCATTTTCCAGGGCGCCCTGGCGATCTTCTGAGGCGCGCGGCAGCGACAGTCCCTTCGATGATCAGGCGGCTGCCCGAGCCCGCCCCCTCGCTGCCTTGATGTCGCGAACCGGCGGCAGGCCGAACAATCGGCCATATTCGCGGGTGAATTGGGGAACGCTCTCATAACCGACCGCGAACGCTGCCCCGCTCGCGCTCATGCCCTCGGCCTGCATCAGGCGCCTGGCCTCGATCAGGCGCAACTGCTTTTGGAATTGCAGGGGAGAGAGGGAGGTTATCGACCGGAAATGCTGGTGGAATGAAGAGACGCTCATGCCTGCAGCCGCGGCCAAGCGCCCGACCGGCAAGGGTTGCATGAATTCGGCCCTCAATACCGCAACGGCTCGCGCGATGCGCTGCGCGTAGCCATCGGGCCAACCCAGCCGCCGGATTGCCGCCCCGTGACGGCCGGCCAGCAGCCAATAATGCATCTCACGCACGAGTTGGGCCTGCAGCACCTGCACCGAGGCCGGTCGATCGAGCAAATGCATCAGCCGCAATGCCACGTCGGCGACCTCGGCATCGGTTGGCTGGACACGCACCGGGGCGTGATCGGCTCCGCCAACGGCATTCATCTGTGCAGCCAGATCGGCGATCACGGCCGCGTCCAGCTCCAGCACCAGCGACAGATAGGGCGCCGTGGTGCTGGCGCGGGTGATCTGGCTGACGGTCGGCACGTCCGCGGTGATCAGCAGGGAATCGCCAGCCGCGAAGTCGAAGGCCTGCATGCCCATGGTGACATGCTTGCTTCCCTGCAGCACCAAGCAGGCGAGGGGGCGGGAGATGGCGTGGACGAGGCCGCTGGGGGCAGTCGCCCGCACAGTGGTAAGACCCGGAATCGGCGTGGCCGCGATACCGTTCGAACCGGCGTGGGCTTGGGCATGGCGGCGAATGGCTTCAAGCAGGGCGGTCATGGTGGCAGCCTACTCGCTTCATGCTCGTTTTGCATGTCTCTTGGAGGATTAGGCAAAGAACATCGAGATTCCGGCAACACCGAAAGGCTATTTCGCCCGATATCGAGGTGTCACACCAACGGAGTTTGCCCGATGACCAGGATTTCACTCGTAACCGGGGCCAGTCGCGGTCTTGGCCGCAGCACGGCCCTCAATATTGCCCGCCTTGGCGGCGATGTCATCCTCACCTATCGCAGCCGGAGCGAGGATGCCGAGGCGGTCGTGGCCGAAATCGAGGCCATGGGCCGGAAGGCGGTCGCCTTTCAACTCGATACAGGCGACGTCCGGGCCTTTGCCGCCTTCGCCGAAAGGGTGCGGGCAACGCTGCATGACACATGGTCACGGGAGACGTTCGATCATCTGGTGAACAATGCCGGTCATGGCGATTACGCTCTGATCGGCCAGACCACCGAGGCGCAGTTCGATGCCCTGGTCAATGTCCATTTCAAAGGTGTCTTCTTCCTCACCCAGGCTCTGCTCCCCCTGCTGGCGGATGGCGGCCGTATCGTCAATCTATCCTCCGGCCTGACACGCGTGTCCTTTCCGGGCTATGCGGCCTATGCCGCGGCGAAGGGGGCCGTGGAGGTCCTGTCGACCTATCTGGCCAAGGAACTGGGTGAAAGGCGGATTGCCGTCAATACCGTGGCGCCGGGAGCGATCGAGACCGATTTCGGCGGTGGCGCCGTGCGCGACGATCCCAGCATCAACAAGCTCTTTGCGCAGATGACCGCCCTTGGGCGAGCCGGAGTGGCCGAGGATATCGGGCCGATGATCGCGAGCCTGTTGTCGGATGCCAATCGCTGGGTCAACGCCCAGCGGATCGAGGTCTCCGGCGGTCAGGCCATCTGAGCCGCTCAGCCGGCGAGATAGATACCGTCGTCCAAGCTGATCCGCCCAGGCTGCTCGACGGTGCCGTAAATGCCGATCCGATTGTCGAACTGGCGCGCGACCGTCTTGATGATCGCGGGAGTGCGCTGGGCCGTCTGGGGATCGAGGGTGATCATCACGCAGCGGTCGATCGGCCGGTCGGCGCGCAGGAGGGCCTCCTGGTTGCCGATGGCGAGCCGCTTGCCGAGCCAATCCCGCTCCCAGATCTCGGCATCCACAGGCTCTATCACGAGATTGATGCGGAAGCGCCGCAGATCGATCCCGCCGCCATGGGCGTGCGCCAGGCGGCCAGCCGTCGTCGTGCTCACCAGCGAGACGACGGCGCTATCGAAATGGCCCCGGCCGAGCTGCATCACATGCACGGGCTCGCCGGCCGCCTCGCTCAATTCCCGGCATAAGGCGGGATCGTCAATGTCGTATTCGCCGCCTTTGGGCGAGACCACGGTGAGCGCTGAGGTTCTGGGATCCTCCGGCTTGAGATAGCGGGCGCGATAGAGCAGCAGATCCGGCAGATCCCGGCCTGTGAGATAGGGAAAGCGGCCGCGGTCCCGCGTTTTCACGAAGGCATATTGCCGGTCGCCGGCAAGGCCGTTCCAGCGCAGCTCCGCCGTGTCCAGGACATCGCTGCCCATGGATTTGACCGGAAAGCGCTGGACCCGGCGGATAACGCCGATCGAACCGTCCTTGCCCATGCCTGCTCGCCCATGCGGGAGTGAAGGAAATCAGTGAATGGAGAGGCCGTGCGAGTCCCATTGGTCGCGCGGCACGGCTTCGCCGACCCTGTACTCCAGCGAGATCACCTTCATGCGGTCGGGTGTCGCCTCGCAGGTAAAGGAATACTGGTACCAGATTCCGCCGCTGCGGAAGGCACCGCCGTCGCCCTCAAGCGTGTCCCCCGACACATGAGGATCGCCCAGCGCATAGGCGATCACACTGTCGGGCTTGTAGGGGCGGGATTCGTGACGCAGCCTTTCCATCAGCTCAATGTCGCAGGCTTGCTGAAACCGATCGGCTGGGGCCAGCTTGGCGAGGCCGGCTTCGGTCCGGCTGGACTTGCTGTTCTGGCGGGCTAAGGCGGGTGTCAGGGCAAGGGCGATCAGGGCGATCGAAAGCAACGTCGATTTCATTCATCCAGTCCAGGCAGTACGGACGCGTGCCGGATCGCTGGACGGCCGGCACGAGCCCGTTATTGGCCATGATTCCCACCATGCACCGCACGATCGGCGAAAGGCCCGGTACGCGCGGCGGTTGGAAATGAGGGACCCGAACCACAGGCGTTCAACAATCCCGCTTTTGCTCCGGGCGACCAGCCACGATGGCCGATGCGGTCATCTCCATAGCGAGTGGGACCGGCTCGGCACGCCAGGGGAGGCGATGTCAACCCCATGGGCGCCCCGAGCCGATTCAGGGAGCGCAACCTAACGCTTCATCCGCGCCTTGTCGATCCGTGGCTGACGCGCAAACCGAAAGGGGGATGCGGCTAAATTCTACCTCTTGCGCGCCGCGTCCACGCTGATCGATCCTGGTCCCGCGAAGACGAAATAGAGGAAGAGGAAGCAGTAGAGGATGGCGGCGTCGCCGCCGTTCAGGGCCGGGAAGAAGGATTTCGGCGCGTGGAACATGAAATAGGCCACCGCCATCTGTCCGGAAAGGATGAAGGCGACGGGGCGGGTAAACAGGCCGATCACGATCAGCAGGCCGCCAAAGGCCTCCAGTATGCCACCGAACCACATCAGGCCGAAGAGCGGGATCTCTCGATCGGGCGGGAGTGCCGGGAAGCCGAACAGCTTCTGGGTGCCGTGCGCCAGGAAGATCAGGCCGGCGACGATGCGCACGATGGAAAGAATGGTCGGCGCATAGGCCTGAAGGGTCGATTGCGTCGAGGATTGCGACATGCTGCTCCGTCCGTGGTCGCTGAAGGGAACGCAGCCTTAGGTTATCAGCGCGCCTCTTTCCAGTCCGCGCGGCAGGCTCCGCGATCACGAACCATCACGTTCTTGTTTAACCTCGTTCCAGACTTGACTGATTTCCAAAGTGTTACGCAGCCGGACCGTGGTGCGCCGCGCGCCTGGGCGGCTGTTCAGGGCGTGTCGAGGACGCCCGTCTTGCCGATGATATAGGGCGGCCGGGGAATGGCGATATGAGCGGCCCGCAAGGCCGCCGACCAGCGTTCGCGCAAATCGTGGAAATAGGGCTCGCCCGGCTCGATGCGGTGGCTGATCTCGGATTTGAGGGCGTCGCGCCGAACGGTGAGGATGTCGATCGGCATCCCGACCCCGAGATTGGAACGCATGGTGGAATCCATCGAGATCAGGCCGACCTTGAGGGCGTCCGGCATTTCCGTCTCATAGTTCACGGCGCGGTCGAGGATGGGCTTGCCATATTTGTGCTCGCCGATCTGCAGATAGGGCGTATCGGCCGTCACCTCGATGAAATTGCCGGCCGAATAGATCATGAAGAGCCGCATCTTGCCGCCCTTGATCTGCCCGCCGAACAGAAAGGCCACGTCGAAGCGGCTGTTGTGCTCCTCCAGACTGCGGCCATCGGTGGCGTAGACCTGGCGGATGGCCCGGCCGATCAACTGAGCGGCCTTGAACATGCTGGGCATGCTCATCAGCGTGTCGACGGCGCCGGTATCGGAATTTTCGAGGCCCTCCTGGATGTGGTCCAGCACAGCCTGGCTGACGGAGAGGTTACCCGAGGTACACACCGCCAGCACGCGCTCTCCCGGCTCCTCGAACACATGCAGCTTGCGGAATGTCGCGATGTTGTCGATGCCGGCGTTGGTGCGCGTATCCGCGATCATCACCAGGCCCTCGCGAACCGAAATCCCGACGCAATAGGTCATCGACTGAACTCCCAAGCCGCCTGCCGGCGGCGCCCCAGCACGAACCCGATCGCCGGGCCGCAGCGATCTTCCCATAGAGCAAGATTCGTTTGCCGCCTACGGGCACCGCCCCGATCGGGACAGCGGCAAATGGCGGCAGGGGAGCGGGCCGCCGTCGCTTGTCCCTATAGGGCCGCTGTTGTCATTGCGAGCGAAGCGAAGCAATCCAGTCTTGCCCCGATACACGGAACTGGATTGCTTCGCTCGCAATGACGACAGGCTTAATGCTTCGGCGCCGAGCGCAGGCTCGAATAGAGCATTCGGATAACCAGCACCAGCGTGGTCAGCACGATCAGGATGACGGAGATCGAAGCGATCGCCGGATCGATGTTGTCGCGCACGCCGCTCCACATCAGCCGCGGCAGGGTGATGGCGTTCACGCTGGTGATGAAGAGGGTGACGCCGATCTCCTCCCAGGACAGCACGAAGGACAGCATCGCCGCTGTCAGCAGGCCGAACTTGATGTTGGGCAGGATGATCCTGGTGGCGCGCTGCCAGACGCTGGCGCCCATGCCGCGGGCGGCGAGATCGATGCGCCGGTCGACCTGGCTGAGCGAGACCATGATCAGCACTACGCAGAAGGGGACGATCATCACCACATGGGCGAGCACCACGCCGAGCCAGGTATCGAAGCCGATGATGGCGCTGACCTGGGACAGGCTGGTGAGCAGAAAGTAGAGCGTCATTGCCGAGACGACCGGCGGCACGATCATCGGCAGCAGCACGAAGCCGACAAGGGCCGCGCTGAAGCGGGGGCGGAACATCCAGATGCCAACGCAGAACAAGGTCGCCAGCGTGGTGGCGAGCACGCTCGAGACAACGCCGATGCGAATGCTGAGCAGGATGGAGTTGGCCCAGTCCGGGTTGGTGAACAGGGTCCGATAGTGGGTCAGGGCATAGTTGCCGTTGGGCATCGACAGATAGCGCGCCGCGGTGAACGAGACCGGCACCACGGCCAGCAGCGGCAGCAGCAGGAAGACGGCGACGAGGGCGGCGACGGTGAGCGCGATAAGGCCGGGGCGATGCGAGGTCATTTGGACACTCCCGTATCGCCGAGACGGGCATAGCGGAACAGCAGGCCCATCAGCACTGCCACGATCACCACCAGCGTCACGCTGATCGCTGCCCCCAGGCCCCAATCCGGGCTCTGGAACATGCGCAGATAGATGAGCTCGGCCACCATCACGCTGCGGCCGCCGCCGAGAATGGCAGGCGTGACGAAGAAGCCGAGGGCGAACACGAAGACGATGAGCGTAGCCCCGATGATGCCGGAAAAGGTCATCGGCACGAAGACCGACCAGAAGATGCGCAGCGGGCCGGCCCCCATGCCGCGCGCCGCGAGGAAGACGCGCTCATCCAGGCTGCGCATGGCCGAGGCCAGCGGAAACACGGCGAAGGGAATGAGAAAATGCGTCATGCCGACGATGACGCCGAACTCGTTGCGCACCAGCGTCAGCGGCTGGGAAATGAAGCCAAGGCTCTGCAGCCAGCTGTTGACGAGACCCCGGTTGGACAGCAAAGCGAGCCAGCCGAAAGCACGGGTCAGCACGGAGATCCAGAAGGGGATGAGGATGCATAATTCCGCCAGGCGCTGCTGCAGCGGCGTGCCGCGCACCCAGACATAGGCGATCATATAGGCGGCGATGACGGTGAGCACCGTCACCATGGCGCAGATGCGGAAGGTGCGCAGGAAGACCGAGAGCACCAGGGGATCGCCGGCAAGCCTTTGATACTGTGTCAGTCCTGGTTCGGGCAGGGTGATGCTCCACTGGGCCACCCCCAGGAAGGGAATGAGATAGACCAGCGTCAGGAATGCCAGCAATGGCCCCGCCAGAACCAGGAATGAAAGCGAAGACAAGGGCTTGTGCATGAAGGCTCTCGCATCTCTTCACTGCCCGGGCTTAGGGGGCCCGGGCAGCGGATGAAGGTCAGGCCGAGATGATCTTGGTATAGGCGTCCAGCGCCGCGCCGTAGTTTTCGGCATACCAGTTCATGTCGAGCGCCACCTGCTTGGCCATGTTGGCCGGATCGACGGGGTTGAGGCGCTTCTGGTCGGCAGGGATGAGAGCGTCGGTCGCCGGATTGGCGGGGCCCTGTCCGAGCATGTCGAACATCACCAGCTGCTTCTTGGGATCCTGTGCGCTGGCGATGAACTTCATCGCATTGTCCCTGCCGCCGGGATTGTTCTTGATCACCGCCATGGCGCCGGGCGAGATCAGGCCCTGGTCCCAGATGAACTTGATCTGCCCGCCCGAATCCTTCTCCAGCACCGAGGCACGAGTGGACCAGATCAGCGCCATCGAGGCATCGCCATTCAGCAGCACCTGCTGACTTTCGGCACCGCCACCCCAATAGGACACCACATTGTCCTTGAAGGCGGCGAGCTTGTCGTGAGCGCGCTTGAGATCGAGCGGATAGAGTTTTTCCGGCGCCACGCCATCGCCGAGCAGCAGGGCCTCCCACATGCCGGCACCCCATTTGTAGAGCGACCGCTTGCCCGGGAATTTCTCCACATTGAAGAAATCGGCCATGCCGGTCGGCGGCTTGTCGCCGAATTTGGAGGCGTCATAGGCAATGACATAGGAGAAGAAATAGGTCGAAGAGGCATGTTCCCAGCCAAAGCCCGGCCGGAACTTCGACTTGTCGACCACCTTGTAGTCGATGGGTTCGAGCATGCCCTGCTTGCCCAGGGAAATGGCGGAGAACGGGTCGGCGTCCACGATGTCCCAGGTCGGCTTGCCGCTCTTGAACTGGGCGGTGATGCCGCCTTCGGTCGGGCCAGTGCCGTCTTCCTTCACGGTGATGCCGGTTTCCTGCTGGAAGGGCTGGCCATAGGCGGCGTCATAGGCCTTGATGGCGTCGCCGCCCCAGTTGACGAGGACGAGCTGGCCGCCATCGGCGCGTGCCGGGCCGGTGCGCAGGGCGAAGGGAGCGCCGGCGAGCACCATGGCGGCGAGCTGGGCGAAGCGCCGGCGGCTGATCTGGCCGGCTTCGACCTTCGAGGCGAGGATTTCGAGACAGTCTTTCTGGAAGGCTTCGTTCATGGCCGATGTTCCCCTGTGGGTATGCGAAGGCGGATGGTGAGAGTTGTGTTATAATTATTTGTTTTTGCGATATTTTAATTGCAGGAAGAGGCCGTTGTTTCAGGCATCTTCCGGCAACAGGAAGCCCTTGCTCTTGGGCCAGGTGAGCCAGAGGTCCGGCCCGTTTGCCAAGGCTTCCGCCGCGCGGTCGGTCGGCAGCGTCAGGCTCACCGGCGTGCCGCTCTTGGTGGTCAGGGATAGTTTGGTGGCCGAGCCGAGATAGGTGGAGGCCGTCACGGTGCCGGCCAGGCAGTTGAGGGACTCCGTCTGCGGCCTGGCCGAGACGTCCATGTGTTCGGGGCGGATGGCCAGGATGCCGGTCTTGCCGACATGGGTCTGAGACGGCACGTCGAGCAGGGCTCCGTCGCAGGAGCCGCGGGCATTGCCGGCTTCCCGCTGGACGTCGTGCAGCGGCAGGAGATTGATGTCCCCCAGAAATTCCGAGACGAAACGGTTGGTCGGCCTTTCGTAGACCTCCTGCGGCGTGCCCACCTGCAGGAGTTGGCCCTGGTTGAAGATCGCCACATGCGACGACAGCGCCATCGCCTCGCTCTGATCGTGCGTGACGAAGATGAAGGTGGTGCCGAGTTCCTCGTGCAGGCGCTTGACCTCGTCCTGCATCGAATTGCGCATGTTTTTGTCGAGGGCGGAGAAGGGCTCGTCGAGCAGGAGCACGGGCGGCTCGAACACCAGAGCCCGCGCCAGTGCCACGCGCTGCTGCTGGCCGCCGGAGAGTTTCGAGGGCAGCTTATGGCCATGGCCGGACAGGCCGACGCGGGCCACCATCTCGCCGACGCGCCGGCGGATCTCGTCGCCGGGCACCTTGCGGATATGCAGGGGGAAGGCGATGTTCTGCTCCACCGTCATATGCGGGAACAGCGCATAGCCCTGGAACACCATGCCGAAGGCGCGCTCTTCGGCGGATAGGGTGGTGATGTCCGTGCCGTCGCGGGTGAGACGGCCGACCGTCGGTTTCTCGAAGCCGGCGAGGATCATCAGGAAGGTGGTCTTGCCGGAGCCCGAAGGGCCGAGCAGGGTGAGGAATTCGCCGCGGGCGATGGTGAGGGACACGCCCTTGAGCGCCTCGAACTTGCCGAATGTCTTGCCGATGCCCTCGGCCCGAATCTCGGCAGCATGTTCGGTGCTCGAATGACCGGCTGCCTTGCCGGGCGCTGTCCCGCCGTTTTGCGCCATGCATGTTCCCCTAAGCGGGTTATCCCTGATCGGAGCCACAGTCTCGGTCAGGGATAACCCGCATGATTTCAAACGATTGCAAGGTTGGCGCGCTTTGCCATTGTGGGTGAAGCGGGCCAACTTTGCTTGGAGCAAAGCGCTTTGCTCCGATTCCGTGTTTCGACGCGTCCTTGCGTTTCCTGCTGCCGCCAAATCGCAAAACGCTTTGGAAAACCTTTCAAAGCCTAAGCGTGATTATCGTTCACGACAATTGAATGTTGTTGCCTCCAGGGAAAAATTTGATTCACCCCAACGGGTAGCCCGCTACAGTTCTTCAGCCATAGTTGGGTCGGTATGTCGGGCTCGTCTGTGCTAAGGCCGACTTCAGCCAGTCTGCGAAGGCGCGAGAGACGGCATGGCCCGTCTTGGTGTGTTCCATCACCAGGAAATAGGAGCGGGGCGACTTGATGGCGAGATCGAAGGGACGGATCAGCTGGCCGGCCTTCATGGCGGTGCGGCAGGTGAGCTCGTCCCCCATGGCGATGCCTTGGCCGGCGGTGGCGGCGGCAAAGACGAGATTCATGTCGGAAAAGATCATGCCGCATTCGGCGTTGGGATTTTCGACATTGGCGAGAGCCAGCCAGCGTGTCCAATCGTCGAAATCGCCCAGATGCAGCAGCGGTGCCCTCAACACATCCGAAGGCTCGTTGAGACCGCCGACCTTGTTGAGCAGAGCGGGGCTGCATAAGGGCGTGAACTGGACCTCACACAGGAGCTCCACCGCCCGATTGGGCCAGTTGCCGTCTCCGAAGGCTATGAAGAGGTCGACATCGGGATTGGAGACGTCGTCGAGCCGCCGCGGCGTCACCACGCGCAGCGACACGTCCGGATACATCTCCTGGAACTCGGCGATGTGCGTGCACAGCCAAAGCGAGGCAAATCCGGGCGTACAGCTCACCTGCAGCGTGCCGGCGACACCCTTGTCGCCATATTGCAGCGAGGCGTCCCCGATGACGGTGAGGGCCTTGCGCACCTCGTTGGCGTAGTGGCGGCCGCGCGCGGTCAGCATCACGCCCTTGCCGTTGCGCTCCAGGAGATCGAAGCCGAGGTCGCGTTCGAGCAGGCGCAATTGATGGCTGACGGCGCTGCGGGTGAGGAAGAGCTCTTCGGCGGCGCGCCAGACGCTGCCGTGGCGGGCGAAGCTGTCGAGGGCCCTCAGGGCTTGGGTGGAGGGAATTCGCAAAAGAGGCTCCGGGAAATCTCTCCCCAACTTTTGGGAGCAATTGCTTACAGGTGAATGGAATTTGTTCAAACGGGCAAAACATATCACTTTTTGATAGCGATGTTCACCGCTTATCCTCGCCATGGATCAGGGAGGCGGAATTGACCAGTTCAGCTCAGCAGACGGCGCTTGCGCATGTCGACGCCATCGCCGGCGATCTCTCGCGCTGGACCCGCACGATCTTCGATTTTGGCGAGACCGCCTGGCGTGAATATGAATCGGCGCGCTGGTATGTCGAACTCCTGCGCCGGCATGGCTTTACCGTCGAGGAAGGCTCGGCCGGCATGCCGACGGCCTTCTGTGCGCACTGGACGGGCAAGCCGGGCGGACCTGTTATCGGCATGTATGCCGAATATGACGCGGTGCCCGGCAATTGCCAGGATGCGGCGACGGTCAGGCGCCCGCGGCCGGGGCTCAGCGAGCATGCCGGCGGCCATACCGACCCCCATTCGGCGCTCGGCACTTCCAGCCTCGGCGGCTTGCTGGCCACCAAGCAGGCGATGGAGCGCCACGGCCTTGCCGGCACGCTGCGCTTTACCGGCGAGCCGGCCGAGAAGGTGAGGGGCTCCAAGCCCCTCCATGCCGCCAAGGGCTATTATGACGGCCTCGACGGCATGCTCTCTTTCCATCCCTTCTACATGCTGCCGATGTGCAACACGGTGCGCTGGGATACCCATTGCGGCGCCGCCTATTCGATGATCTACCGCTTCATCTGTGATGAGCCGGAGGCCTGGAACCGCGCCGCGGGCGCACCGATCCCGCAATCGCATTCGGCGGTGCGCGCGCCCGGCGCCAACGATGCGCTGATGATGATGTACATGGCCTCCAAGGCCCTGCGCGATTCCATGCTGACCCATCAGGGCGGCTGGTCGATCAGCGAGGCGATCCTCACGGCTGGCCAGGCGACGGCGGACAATCTCCCGGCGGGCCTGGCCGAGATCCAGTACATGATGCGCATGCCCACCCTCGATATGGCCGAGCAGGCGACCGCCATGCTCGACCGCAATGCCGAGATGGCGGCCAGGATGACCGGTTGCCGTTATGAGCGTCATTGGGTGTGCAAGTCGCGCCCGGGCCTGGCCAACCATGCCATCGCCAACGTCGTCTGGGAGGCGATGTCAACGGTGGGGGCGCCGCGCTGGGACGAGGAGGCCTGCCGGCTCGCCCGCGAGATCCAGGTCAATCTCGGCCTGGAGCCGATGGAAAAGCCCTTCCTGGCCGAATGCGAACGGCTGATCGCCCCTGAGGAAGCCGAGGCGATCCTGCGGCGGGACCTGCCGCCCTCCCAGCTCAACTCGACCTCGGACGACTATACCGACATGAGCTGGCACGCCCCGACCGCCCGCTTCTACGTGGCCCGGCCGGCCCTCAGGGCGCCGGAAGGCTATACCTATCCGGGCTGGGTGATGAATGCGCTGGGCGGCATGCCCGCCACCATCGATCCGATGGTGACCACCGCCGCCAAGACGATCGCCCTCTCGGCCCTGCGCCTGATCGAGGACGGGGAGGCTCGCGCCGCTGCCCGCCGTGAATTCGAGGAACGCACCGGCGGCGGTGTCGGCGGCTCCAGCTGGATACCGCCGCTGGCCGACTATCCGCCGCCGATCGGCTTCCGCTGGCCCGAATATGTCACCACCGTGCGCGGGCGCGAATGGTGGATCCCCACCTAAGGAAAGGGAAACGACCGTGAACCGCATCGAACAGATCCATGTCGACGACGCCTTCACCCTGCGTCGCCGCAATCTCGCCGGCGGCACCAAGCCGCTCAAGCATTGGGGCTTTCGCAACGAGACCGACCGCTTGACTGACGTCCTGCTCGGCTCGCCGGCTTATCTCAGGCATATGGCCACCAGCTCGCTGTCGCGCAAACATCTGCGCGAGGCGCCCTGCAACATCCAGACCGCGCAGGCCCAGCATAAGGAACTGGCCTCGGCCTATGAGCATTTCGGCGTCAATATCCACTGGCTGGAGCCGGAAGTCGAACTGCCGATGCAGGTCTATACGCGCGATTCCAGCGTGATGACGCCCTATGGCGTCATCATCACCGCCATGGCCAATTGGTGGCGCCGCGGCGAGAACTATGCCGCCATCCGCGCCTATGAGAAGATGGGTATCCCGATCTACGACATGGTGACGGCCGGCACCTTCGAGGGCGGCGATTTCAACGTGATCGAGGAAGGCTGCGTGCTGATCGGCTGCGGGGGCGCCCGCACCCAGGAGGAGGGCGCCCGCCAGGTCGCCGGCTGGTTCGAGAAGGAAGGCTGGGAGGTCCGGCTCGCCTTCATCGACGAATATTACGTCCATATCGACCTGATGGTGGTGCCGATCGCGCCGAAGCTGACGGCAGTGTGCCTGGCCTGCACCGAACCCGGCATCGTCGACTGGCTCAAGGCCAAGGGCCACGAGATCATCGACGTGCCGTTCCAGGATACGATGGCGCTTGGCTGCAACTTCATGTCCGTGGGCGATGACCGCATCATTGCGCCCACCGCGAGCAAGAGCCTGATCGAGCAGCTCAAGGCGCGTGGATTCGAGGTTGCGGCCGTCGACACCGGCGAGATATCCAAGACCGGCGGCGGCATTCACTGCATGGCGCAGGCATTGCGCCGCGCGGCCTGAGCGCTCAAGGCGAAACGACAACAGGGTGAGGCGATGATCGGGCAGGAAAACGGGCTTCCGGCTGACTTCCTGTCAGATCTCGCCTCGGCGGTGGGCGCCGCCAATATCCGCACCGGCGCCGGAATCGCCGAGCTCGATCCGGGCGAGGACCCCGACAATCTCGGCGCTTCTGCCGTGATCTCGCCAGCGACGACAGGGGAGGTAGCCGCGATCGTGCGTCTTTGCGTGCGATACGGTGTTCCCGTAGTGCCGCAGGGTGGGCGCACCGGCCTTGTCGGCGGCGGCATTTCGACGGCGGGACAGCTCGTGATATCGACCCGCCGCCTCAATCGGATCGAGCGGCTCGATGCCGATGAGCGCGTGGCGGTGGTGGAAGCCGGCTGCACGCTGCAGGCCCTGCAGGAGGCCGCGCTCGCCCACCGGCTCGAGCCCGGCATCGATCTGCCGGCCCGCGGTTCGGCCACGATCGGCGGCATGATCTCCACCAATGCCGGGGGTATCATGGCCTTCCGCAATGGCGTGATGCGCCACCGCATTCTCGGCCTGGAAGCGGTGCTGCCGGATGGCTCCATCTATTCCGACCTCACACGGGTGGTGAAGAACTCGGCGGGATATGATCTCAAGCATCTGCTGATCGGCGCAGAGGGCACGCTCGGCATCGTCACCAGGGTCGCGATCAAGCTGGACGCCGTGCCGGCGGCCCATGCCGTGGCCTTGTTTGGTTTCGACTCGGTGCCCGCCGCGCTTGCTGCCATCCGGCGCGCCCTCGACGCGCGGGTCGGCGAACTGCGCGCCGCCGAGGCGATGTGGGCAGATTATTTCCGCTATGCCGCCCGCCACTTCGGCTGGTCGGCGCCGGATTTCTCCATGGAACACCGGATCTATCTCATTCTCTCGCTGGGCGGCGCCGACGAAGCGGCGCTGCAGGAGGAATTGGCGGCGATCTACGAGGAACTGCTGGGAACCTACCCAGAGACCAGCGCCGTCCTGGCGAGTTCGCTGGCGCAGGAGCAGGCGATCTGGCGGCTGCGCGAGGAATCGGCCGTCATCTATGTCGACTATCCCAACTCACCCAGCTTCGACGTCTCGCTGCCCTTGTCGCAGGTAGACGACTACGTGCGCGCCAGCATCGCCGGTCTTGCCGGCGTCTCGCCTGGGCTGGCTCCCTTCGTCTTCGGCCATCTGGGCGATGGCAACCTGCACATCATGCTCAACCGGGCGGAAGACGCGCTGACGGCAGACGACATCGCCGGTGTGGAAGCGGTGCTTTATGGCGGCATCCGCCAGCGCGGCGGTTCGTTCTCGGCCGAGCACGGCGTCGGCTCCAAGCGTATCCATGCCCTCTATGCTACGGCGGACCCGGTCAAGCTCGGCTTGATGCAGGCGATCAAGGCGATGGTCGATCCGGGAGATCTCATGAATCCCGGCAAGGTGATCGATCCCTCCCGCCTTCCCGAAACGAAGCATTCGGGCTGACGCAGCCTGCGCGGAAAGGTGCCATCGCTGGGGGCGTCGATGGTCTCGAGGCTCTGCCGGCATCCGGCCGTTGCGGAGCCGATACAGTATAATGCCTACCTCATCCGAATAGGGCATTGCTTCTTTTGTTGAAAGAATACACTGTTCGAGACCATCACGGTCGGAAATCAACCTTGCGTGAAAAAGCCTGCCCCCCTTCTTTTGGAGGAGTTTTTTACTAGACTCGGGGTGGGCAGTATCGGCAAGATCGATCCTGCTCAAGATGGTAGAACGAAACACCGGGTTCCGCAGCAAACCAACGAAATAGTTGGAGAGACATATGTTCGTGATCTGGCCTGTCATCGTTGCGATAGTGCTGGGCGCTCTGTGCGGGACTTTTGTTCCGGTACTGGCTTTCACGATCATTGCCCTGATCGCATCGATCGGCAGCGCCCTCATCATCTGGATGGCAGGCTTCGGCCTGGGAGCGGCCTTGATCGACATGGTGGCCATCGCCATCGCCCTGCAGGTGGGCTATGTGCTCGGAATTCTGATCTTGCTTGGGGTCAGCAAACTGGCCCCGAAATTGCGGCCGGCCATGGTGCGCCGCTACAAGCATGAGCACGATTCAAGCCGGCCTTGAGAGCCGTTCCCCGAGGTGTTTGCAGACTATCGAGCCGGAATTGTGCGCCGTCGTCATTGAAGAGCAGCGCCACGTTAGACATCCAAGTCTCGAAACGGCATTTTGGCGGGCGGGTCCCCGGCCCCTGGAAGACGCATGGCCTGCAGGCGGGGCTGGGAACGCCCCCAGCGCAGACCGCCTTGCAAAGACCTTGAAAGGGCTAGGTCAGCTCTGCGATTGACGCTGCGCCTGCGGATGCTCTCCCTTTTCGCCGATATCGATGGCGACCTCCAGGCTTTCGCCATCGCCGCCATAATGGGCGCCCCGCACCGGTGCGGCACTCAGGTAATCCAGGCCAGCGGCGACGCGGATGTGGTGGATGGTGGGACAGACCGACAGCGCCGGATCGAAGCCGACCCAGCCCAGACCCTCGACATAGGCCTCGGCCCAGGCATGGGTGGCGCTGCTTTGCTGCGCCGGCGGCTGCCAGAGCAATCCGCTGACGTAGCGGGCCGGGATGCCGAGCGAGCGGGCGCAGGCGATGAAGAGATGGCTGGCGTCCTGCGCGACGCCGGTGCCGGTCGCAAGGGCCTCGATCAGGCCGGCTGCCGGCTGCTTCGGATCCCGGCTGACCTCGACACGGTCATGGATCGCCTGCATCAGGGCATGACAGGCGGCGAGCCCGCCTCCTGCCGCAGCGGCACTCCGGCTGGCAAAGTCCTGGATCGAGGCATCGGCCTGGGTGAGGCCGGTATCGCGCAGATAGAGGGAGACGGGGAAACGCTCCACCACGCCGTGCAGCACGCCGGCATTGTCATGGGTCTCCACCTCGCCTTCCACGCGCACCCGCAGACTTTCGATGCTGCCGATGGCCGTAAAGGCGTGGCTGATATTGCCGAAGGCGTCCTCGGACTGGCTTAGCCTGACGTCCTGGTCCACATCGATGCGCCAGCGCACCACGTGCTGGCCATCATGCGAGCGCGGGGTCAGCCGCAGGGTCTGGATCACGGATTTGGCCGGCCGCTCGTAGCGATAGACGGTTTCGTGGGCGACGCAGATGCGCATGGGTTCGTCAGATCAGATATTGCTCGGCGATCGCCGCGCTCAGATTGTTGTTGTCGGTGATGAAATCGGTGATGAAATCATGCAGACCGGATTGGAAGACCTCGTCGATGCTCAGATTCTGCAGGCGCGACTGAGTCACGCGCGCCAGCCGCTGGGCCGGGCCCTGCCGGCCATAGACCTGCGCGAGCTGATCGAGATTCCCGTTCAAGTTCTCATAGCATGAAGCAAGGGAACGCGGCATCTGTGTGTTCAAGGTCAGCAGATCGGCGACAAGCCATGGCTTGAGGCTTTCCTTGTAGACCCAGTGATAGGCGGTCAGCGCGGAGACGGCGCGCAGGATGGCCGTCCACTGGAAATAGTCGAGACTGCCCCCGACGCTTTCCGAGGGCGGCAGCAGCACGTGGTATTTGACGTCGAGGATACGGGCCGTGTTGTCGGCGCGTTCGAGGAACAGGCCGAGCCGCGCAAAGGCATAGGCGTCGTTGCGCAGCATGGTGCGGTAGGCCGAACCGTCGAACATCAGGGAGACGCCCTTGACCCAGTCGAGGAAGCGGGAGACTTCCTCGCGGCTCATCCGGGCCGGATCATAGCGCTGGAGCTGGAGCCAGGCGTCATTGATGGTCGACCACATCTCCGCCGTGAGGGCGGTGCGCACGCCGCGGGCATTGGTACGCGCCATTTCGAAGCAATTGCGGATCGAGGAAGGGTTCTCGGCGGAAAAGGCCAGGAACTCGGTGACCGTGCGCTCGTTGGCCTCCTCATAGGCGGCAAAGAAGGCTGGACCGCATCCCGCCGTCTCCACGGCGCTCTCCCATTCCGTGGTCAGGCCGCCATAGGAGGCCGGCAGGGATGACAGACGGTAGGCGGCGTCGAGGATGCGGGCGAGATATTCGGCCCGTTCGACATAGCGGGCCAGCCAGAACAGGTTATCGGCGGTACGCGACAGCATGCGTCAATGTCCGGACGAGAGGAAGCAGGAGAGCGGCTGCGGAGCGTTCATGGCTGATGTCATCGGTCCAGAACCCAGGTATCCTTGGTGCCGCCCCCCTGGCTCGAATTCACCACCAGCGAACCTTGCTTCAGTGCCACGCGGGTCAGGCCGCCCGGCACGATGCGGACCTTGTCCGAACCGGTGAGGACGAAGGGCCTGAGGTCGACATGGCGAGGGGCGATGCCTTCCTCGACGTAACAGGGGCAGGTCGAGAGCGCCAAGGTCGGCTGGGCGATATAGCCGAAGGGATGCGCCTTCAGCTTGGCCCTGAAGTCGGCGATTTCGGCCTTGCTGGCATGCGGCCCGATCAGCATACCGTAGCCGCCCGATCCCGAAACCTCCTTGACCACCAGGCTTTCGAGATTGTCGAGCACATAGGCCAGAGCTTCGGGCTCGCGGCAGCGATGGGTTGGTACGTTCTGCAGGATCGGCTCCTCGCCGAGGAAGAAGCGCACGATGTCGGGCATGTAGGAATAGACGGCCTTGTCGTCCGCGACGCCGGTGCCGACGGCATTGGTGAGCGTGACATTGCCGGCACGGTAGGCAGTCATCAGGCCAGGAACGCCGAGGGCCGAATCCGGGCGGAAGGCGAGGGGATCGAGGAAATCGTCATCGATGCGCCGATAGATCACGTCGACGCGGCGAGGCCCTTCGGTGGTGCGCATATAGACGATCTCGTCCCGCACGAAGAGATCGCGGCCCTCCACGATCTCGATGCCGAGGCGATCCGCCAGGAAGGAGTGTTCGTAATAGGCCGAATTGTACATGCCCGGCGTCAACAGCACCACGACCGGATCGCGCGAGGCCGAGCGCGGGGCGATCGAGCGCAGGGTAGCGAGCAGTTCGTCCGTATAGTTCTCGACCGGTGCGATGCGGTGGCGCGCCACCACCTCCGGGAAAAGGCGCATGGTGACTTCGCGGTTCTCCAGCATGTAGGAGACGCCGGAAGGCGTGCGGGCATTGTCCTCGAGCACGTAGAAGGTATCGGCGTCGACCCGGACGATGTCGATGCCGGCTATATGGACATAGACGTCATGGGGCACGCTCTGGCCCGCCATTTCGGGGCGGAAGGCCGGATTGTTGAAGATCAGATCTTCCGGCACCACGCCGGCGCGCACCACTTCGCGTTTGCCATAGACATCCTTGATATACATGTTCAGCGCCCGCACGCGCTGTTCGAGGCCGCTTTTGAGCGTGTTCCATTCCTGGGCCGCCAGGATGCGCGGGATGATGTCGAAGGGGATCAGGCGCTCGGCGCCATCCTTGTCGCCGTAGACGGCAAAGGTGATGCCGATGCGCCGGAACAGCAACTCGGCCTCGTTTCGTCGGTGGGTCAACAATTCCTTGGGGGCCGTGGAGAGCCATTGCGCGAGATCGGCGTAGGCGGAACGAATGGTGCCGTCGCTCAGGGTCATCTCGTCGAACGCCGCCATACATTCCCTCCAGATGTGCAATCTGGCGTTACATTGAGCGAGATCGGGCAAAGCAGCAAGCGGTCTGCGCATAAGGATTGGTGAGATCATGAGCAGAATTGCGGATTTGCCTGCCGGGGAGGCAACTTGCCTTCCCCACGGGCATGGTTTGCCTGAAATGGCGGCTTGCGCTCTGACGTCGGCACTTCGTCGATGGGAGCGAAGCGATAGAGGAGCAAGCCCGTCTTCAGAGGCCGACTTCGTTGCTCATCAAGCGGGAAAGGTTGGTGGCGAGCAGGTCGATGGCGGCGCGTACGCGCAGCGGCTGCACGGGAGCGCGCGGCCAAAGGGCATGCACGTCGAAGACCAGGCCCGGATGTTCGGTCAGCACCCGGATCAACTCGCCTCTGCGCACGCGCTCGGCCACCAGCCAGCAGGGCATCCAGGCAAGGCCTGCTCCGGCCACCGCCGCATCGGCGACGGCATCGAGGGAATCGAAGATGAAGCGGCTCGGGGGCATGATCTCGATGGCCGGCCCGCTTTGTACCGGAAACAGCCATGACCGGGGGTGGCCGGAGCGGCCATAGAGAATGGCCTGATGGTCGGCGAGGGCGGCCAGGGTGAGCGGCGCGCCATGCTCGCGCAGATAGGCAGGAGCGGCGCACACCGTCATGCGCTGGAGGGCAACACGGCGCGTGATCAGGTTCATGTCGGATTCGAGGGTGCCGTTGCGAATGGCGAGGTCGTAGCCTTCTTCGATCAGGTCGACGCGCCTGTCGTTGAAGTTGAGCTCGAGTTCGAGAGCCGGATGCTGGGCCGCAAGCCTGAGTAGAAGCGGCGCGACACAGACGCGCCCGAACAGGGCGGGCATGGTGACGCGCAGCCGGCCGCTGACATCGCGCCGGCCGCTGTCGAGCAGAGCCTCGCCCTCGCGGATCTCGGCCAGTGCCCGCAGGCAGCGCTCATAGAAGACCTGGCCGTCCTCGGTCAGCGCCTGGCTGCGCGTGGTGCGATGGAACAGCCGGGCGCCCAGGCGCTCTTCAAGCCGGGCGATCGACTTGCCGACCGCCGAGCGCGACAGGTTGAGCCGCTGGGCGGCGGCGGCAAAGCCGCCAGCCTCTACCGCTTCGACGAAAACCGAGACACCGTTAAGACGATCCACCATTGCAAGGATGATATTGTAGAGGATTGGGAACCAAAGATCGGAATTTATGTCGCCACTGGTGCCAGAAATTCAACAGTACAGTGCCGCTCCCACTGATCCGAATGGAGACGACAATGACGGAGCGGATGAAACGATGGTCCATGAACGCAATCGGGCGCGATCGGCTCGTGCTCGACTATGCGCCGAAGCCCCAGCCGCAAGCAGGCGAGATCCTGGTCAAGGTGACCGCCGTTTCCCTGAATTATCGCGACAAGCTGGTGATCGAGACCGGCTTCGGCCAGCCCCTGACCTTCCCCTTCACCCCGGCATCGGACATGGCGGGTGTCGTCGAGGCGCTCGGAGAAGGCAGCACGCGCTTCAAGCCGGGTGACCGCGTGATCTCCACCTTCGTTCCCGGCTGGATCGACGGACTGAACCACGGTACGGCCCGCGTGCCGCCCTACCGCACTCTGGGCGGCATGCGGCCCGGTGTACTTGCCGACTATGTCGCTTTTCCCGAAGACTGGTTCACCCTCGCGCCGGCCACGCTCGACGATGCCGCCGCGAGCACTCTGCCGGTGGCGGGGCTGACGGCCTGGTTCGCCCTGGTGGAGCGCGGCACGCCGCTGGCCGGCAAGACCGTGCTGGTGCAGGGCACGGGCGGCGTCTCGCTGTTCGGGCTGCAGATCGCCAAGGCGGCCGGGGCAAGAGTGATCGTCACGTCCGGCAGCGCTGACAAGCTGGCGCGAGCGCGGGAACTCGGCGCTGATCACGGCATCAATCGCAGCCGGGAGGATTGGGTGGAGGCCACCCATCGCCTGACCGGCGACCGTGGCGCCGATCATATCCTCGAAATCGCCGGAGGCGCCAATCTGGGGCAGTCGGTCCAGGCTGCGGCGATGGGCGGGCGTATTTCCGTTATCGGCGTGCTGGAAGGTGTCGAGGTTTCCGCGCCGGTGGTCCCCCTGATGCTCAAGGGCTTGACGGTCCAGGGTATCGGCGTCGGCCACCGCCGGGCGCAGGAGGATCTCGTGCGGGCCGTCGATGCGCTCGGCCTTCGGCCCGTCATCGACAAGCGCTACGGCTTCGACGAACTGCCGGCCGCGCTCGACCATCTCGATCGCGGCGCCTTCGGCAAGATCGTGATCGAGACGGCGCGGTAGTGGAGGGGGCCTTCGCGTGGCTCTATAGCTGCTTTTCATGTTGGAAAGCAGGCTATTGGGAATGTCAGCCTCCGGCTGACATTCTGCCCGCCCGACGACGCTTCGTTTTCCAGAATGTCAGCCGGAGGCTGACACTCCAAATCCGCCCAAATGAAAATCGCAATAGTAGTATTCGGGCGTGGCGTCATGCCGTTCCTCCCGCTTTGCCGAAGAGATGCAAGGCGGCATGGTAGAGCAGCATGATGGTCTTGCCGTCGCGGATCTCGCCGCGCGCGATCATCATCAGCGCCTCGTCGATGTCGAGTTCGAGCAGATCGATGTCCTCGCCTTCCTCTACGTGGCCTCCGCCTGGGCCGACCCGGTCGCCGGGGCTGTAAGGCGCGACGAAGAAATAGAGCTTCTCGGTCACCGAGCCCGGGCTCATATAGGCTTCCATCACGCGCCGCACCTCGCGGATCCTGAAGCCGGTTTCCTCTTCGGTCTCGGCGCGGATGCGCTCTTCCGGGCTTGCCTTGTCGAGCAGGCCGGCCGGGGTTTCGATCAGCAGATCGTCGCAGCCATTGACGAAGGCCGGATAGCGGAACTGGCGCGTCAGGATCACGGTGCGCCGGCTGGGATCGTAAAGCAGGATTGTGGCGCCGTTGCCGCGGTCATAGGTCTCCCGGCTCTGCCTTTGCCAGCTTCCGTTGCCGCGGCGATAGAGAAACGTCGTCTTCTTCAGCACATACCAGTCATCGGAGAGGAGTTGGACCTCCTCCACACGAACCCGATCCGCCACGCTCATGGAAACCTCTCTGCACGAAATTTCGCGAATTATCTTGAAGGGCGCCTAAAATTCGTGCAAGTTCGTGTATAGTCAAGAAAATTCGTGAGGCGACAGCAGCATGCTCACCAGCGAGCGCAAGGCCTATATTCTCAAGGTTCTCGGCCGGGATGGGCGCGTCGTCGCCAAGGCCATCAGCCGGGAGCTTGACCTGTCGGAGGACACCATCCGCCGGGACCTGCGCGAATTGGCGGGCGAGGGGCTGCTGCAGCGCGTCCATGGCGGCGCCCTGCCGCATTCGCCGGCGATGGGCGATCTCGTCCAGCGCCGCGAGGTTTCGGCTTCCGGCAAGGTCGCCATCGGCCGGGCGGCTGCTCGCCTGGTGAGTCCGGGACAGGTGGTGATGCTCGACGGTGGCACCACGGCGGTGCAACTCGCGCGTCATCTCGCTCCCGGTCTCAAGGCCATGGTGGTGACCCATAGTCCGAATGTTGCGGTCGAGCTCGCCGGTCATGCCGGCATCGAGGTGGAACTGATCGGCGGCCGGCTGTTCCGCCATTCCATGGTTGCGGTGGGGGCAACCGCTGCCGAAGCGATCGCGCGTATCCGGGCCGACGTCTATTTCATGGGAGTGACGGGCATCCATGCCGAGATCGGCTTGACCACGGGCGACAGCGAGGAAGCGGCCATCAAGCGGGCGCTACGCCGTCAGGCTGCGGAAACCGTGGTGCTGGCCTCCCGGGAGAAACTCGGCGCTGCCTCGCCTTTTCATGTCGCGGACGCCGGAGAGGTCGACACGATGCTGGTGGAGGCCGATACCCCCGACCAGGCTGTCGAGCCTTTCCGCGCTCTGGGTGTCACCGTCATCCGGGCATGATGCCCCCAGCCGACCACCGATTTGGCTCAGAGCCGGCGGCCGATCCGGACGAGCAAAACGCGTTCGAATGTGAACGCTTATCTACTCTAACTCTTTGCTTCGATGCGTCTTTGCGATTCTTGGTGGCTCCGTCAAATCGCAAACATCCATAAGGGCCTGTTCAAAACAGGCGCTGCGCCTTCAGGCTGACATGGCCGTCGCGGCCGATGATGATGTGGTCATGCACCACGATGCCGAGCGGCCCGGCGACATCGGCGATGGTGCGCGTCATCGATACGTCCGCCGAAGAGGGCGAGGGATCGCCGGAGGGATGGTTGTGCACGAGGATCAGGGCTGTGGCCGAGAGTTCCAGCGCCCGCTTCACCACCTCGCGCGGGTATACGGGCGTATGGTTGACTGTGCCTCTCTGCTGAACCTCGTCGGCGATCAGGCCGTTCTTGGTGTCGAGGAAGAGGATGCGGAAGATTTCGCGCTCGGCGAAGGCCATGGTGCTGCGGCAATAGTCGATGAGGGCCGCCGAGGTCGACAGCACCGGTCGCTTGGCGATGCCGCCTTTGGCGAGGCGGTGGCCGGCCGCCTCGACGATCTTGAGGTCGCCGGCCACGCCGTCGCTGACGCCGTCGATCTCCCTGAGCCGGGCGATCGGAGCACCCAGGACCTCGGCCAGCGAGCCGAAACGGGCGATCAGCGCCTTGGCGAGCGGCTTGACGTCCCGGCGCGGGATGGAGCGGAACAGGATCAGTTCGAGGAGTTCGTAGTCGGGCAGGCGGCCCTCGGCCTCAGCGAAACGCTGGCGCAGCCTCTCGCGATGGCCGTGATAATGCGGCTCCGCCGTTTCGGCGGCTGGCGGGAACAGGGGCGCTTCGCCCAGGCCGGGAAGGGGGGCGTCCGGCAATGGCGAGCGCCCCTTCTTCATTCAGGCAGCCTTGGCGTAGGGGGGCTGGTTCAACGCGGCGGGGGAGAGGGTGAAGATCTCGACGCCCGTCTCGGTGACGCCGACGCTGTGCTCGAACTGGGCCGAGAGCGAACGGTCACGCGTGACGGCGGTCCAGCCGTCATTCAGCACCTTCACGTCCGGGCGGCCGAGATTGATCATCGGCTCCACCGTGAAGAACATGCCGGGCTTGAGCACCACGCCTTCGCCGCGCCGGCCGTAATGCAGAATGTTAGGCTCGTCGTGGAACAGGCGGCCTAGGCCGTGCCCGCAGAAATCGCGCACCACCGAGCAGCGCTCGGCCTCGGCATAGCTCTGGATGGCATAGCCGATGTCGCCGGTGGTCGCGCCGGGCTTGATGACGTTGATGCCGCGCATCATCGCCTCATAGGTGACTTCCATCAGCCGCTCGGCGCGGCGGGGGATGTCGCCGGCTGCATACATGCGGCTGGAATCGCCGTGCCAGCCATCGAGCACCACGGTGTAGTCGATGTTGAGGATGACGCCATCCTGCAGCGGCTTGTCGTCGGGAATGCCGTGGCAGACCACATGGTTGAGCGAAATGCAGCTCGACTTGCGATAGCCGCGATAGAACAGGGTGGCCGGATAGGCCTTGTTGTCCATCGCGAATTCGAACAGCATCCGGTCGAGCTGGTTGGTGGTGACGCCAGGCTTGACCGCGTCCACCATCAGATCGAGGCCCTGGGCCGCAAGCCTGCCCGCCGCGCGCATGCCGGCAAAGGCCTCCGGGCCATGGATCTTGATCTGGCCGTTCTTGCGCTGGGGAGACAGTTCTGCGTCGATGAAGCTCATGAAACTACCTGATTAGACATGTCGGATTCTTATGCCATCTGGGGATGCGGGCAGGAAAGAGAATTCTGAATATCGCATGGCTGCCTTGTGATCACCCGGGGATCGCAGGCTTCCAGCCTGCATCGTGCTTTCCTCTACCCGCAATGCTTCCGGATGCAGGCGAGGACGCCTGCGATCCCGGAAGTTACACCTGCCCCGGTGTCAGGATTTCTCGCAAGGTCATGCGCCTGAACGCGGCAACGATGGCCGCGCCTTCCTTTTCGTCCACCGAAACCGCCAGGCGCATGGTCGCCTCGCCGAGCTGCCAGATCGTGAAGGCGGTAGCGGCATAGGCCGAAGCATCCGCCGCCCCATGGGCCCGCGCCATGGCGTCGGCCAGCATGCCGCCGCAAATCCGGCTTTCGGCAAGTTCCAGGGCCGCGAGTTGCTTGTCGGCCTGCGTGCCTGACCAGACGTCGCGCATCACCGGTTCGGCCCGGTAGAGCTGGTAATAATCATCGATCAGCAAGCCATAGGCCGCTTCCAGTGCCGCGACCGAACTTACGGGCGTGAGCGCAGCCTCGACGCAATTGCGGCATTCGGCGCCGTAGCGCTCCGCCAGGCTGCGGATGATCGCGCTCTTGTCCGGAAAATATTGGTAGAGCGAGCCGATGGAAATGCCGGCCTGTTCGGCGACCTCGCCCATTTTCAGCTGATCGCTGCCGCGCGCGCCGATCAATTCCGTAGCGACCGCCAGGATCCTGTCCAGACGCTCGCGGCTGCGCTGCTGCACGGGCGCACGCCGGGGCAGGACTTCGGCGCGCGCTTTTTCGAGTGGCATCGTCGTCGATGTTTTTGCAGCCATCCCTTGACAACCTAAATATGAGGATTTATCACATTTTTAAATATGAGGGTTTCTCATATTTATCAGCGGGAGGCCGGAATGGCAAATGATCAATGGTCGACGGGCACGGTCCTGGTCTTGGGCGCTACGGGCAAGACGGGTCGTCGTGTTGTCGAGGGCTTGGAGAGGGCAGGGCGCAAGGTTCGTCTCGGCTCGCGCGGCGCCGAGCCGGCCTTCGATTGGGAGAAGCCGGAAGGCTGGGCTGCGGTGCTGGAGGGTATCGCGGCCATCTATGTCGCCTATCAGCCTGATCTGTCTGTGCCTGGAGCGGTCGAGGCCGTCGGCGCCTTCTTTCACCAGGCGAAACAGGCCGGCGTGACCAAGATCGTGCTGTTGTCCGGGCGTGGTGAGCCGGAGGCCGAGGAAGCCGAACAGGTGCTGCAGGCCACCGAGCTCGACTGGACGATCCTGCGCTGCAGCTGGTTCTTCCAGAATTTCAGCGAAAGCTTCTTCCTGGATCCCATCCTGGCCGGCGAAATCGTCTTGCCCGACACCCTGGCGCCCGAACCCTTCGTGGATGCGGATGACATCGCCGAGATCGCCGTCGCCGCCTTTGCCGATCCCCGGCATTCGCATCAGCTCTACGATATCACCGGGTCGCAGGCTCTCACCTTTGCCGAGGCGGTGGCCGCGATCGCCAGTGCGATCGGGCGCCCGATCGCCTACAAATCCGTGTCGCTGGAAGCCTATCGGACCGACCTGAACGAGCAGGGCGTGCCGGCGGAGGTGGTGGAACTCGTCATCTATCTGTTCGCCACCGTGCTCGACGGCCGCAACGAGCCGGTCGCCGACGGCGTCGAGCGCGCCCTGGGCCGCTCGCCGCGCCGCTTTGCCGATTATGTCGCCCGCACCGCGGCCACCGGCATCTGGGGAGGAAACCATGCTTGAGCGCGGCCTCTATGTCGCCACCTTCCTGGCGGCCATCGGCAGCGGTCTGGTGGCAGGCATCTTCTTCGCCTTCTCCAATTTCGTGATGCCGGCGCTGGGGCGGGTCGCCCCGACCAGCGGCATCGCCGCGATGCAGGCGATCAATGTCACCGTGATCAATCCCGGCTTCATGCTGGCCTTCATGGGCACGGCGGTGCTTTGCCTTGCTCTCGCCCTGGGCTCGTGGCTCTGGCTGGGGGAGTGGAGCGGCAAGCTGCTGCTGCTCGCCAGCCTGGTTTATCTCATTGCTTGCATCGGCGTGACCATGGGCCTGAACGTGCCGCTCAACGACGCCCTGGCCGTGCTCCAGCCCGAGACGGCGCAGGCCGGCCAGCTCTGGCTGCGCTATCTGGTGGACTGGACGTTCTGGAACCACGTCAGGACAGCAGCTTCGGCCTTGGCCTTGGTCCTCTTCACACTGGTCCTGATCGGCCGCAGCGCTGGCTGACACCTGGCATGTCCCCGGGCATATGCGGCCCGGGGCGGGACGCTCTCAGCGCCCGAAGATGCCCTTGAAGAACTGGGCCACGCCGTTGCGCTTCTTCTTGCGCTCGAGTTCGCCGGCATCCCTCAGCCAGGTGATCTGGACGACCCGGCGCTCGCCTGCGAAGGGCTTGTGGCCGTGCCATGAATTGGCGGCCCGGCGAAAGCCGAAGCAGGAGCCCATGATGGGCGAGATTTCCGCCGTCATGTCGTCGAAGTCGTCGGGGCCGTTCAGCACGCGCAGGCACCCCCCGTCTTCATCCCAATCGTCGTTCAGGTAGACGAGGAAGGTGGCGAGCTTGCTTTCGCTGTCGGTGTGAATGCGCCCGTCCTTGAGCTGCGAGAGCCGGCGGATCGTCGTCAGCCGGGGCAAGGGGTCGAGGTCGAGGCCGAGCTTGTCGGACAGGGACTTGGCCATGGCGCTGCTTTCGAGGTCCTCGACCAGGTCCCGGAAGCTGCCTCGCAGCGCCATGTCGTCGACGGTCAGGAAGCCGGGTTTGTCGATGGCTGGAAAGTCCTGCCGCAGCGACGAGATCTTGTCCTTTTGAAGAAAACCCTCGCCGATGATGTGGCGGTAGGGCTTGTCGTGGATTTCAGCATTGCGGATGACATCGAGGTCGATGACATGCATCGCCGGTCACTCCTGGAATGCATGCGCCGGCTGGCAAAGCCTGCACGGTGCTGCCCGAGCGTCCCCCGACCCTGAATGGATATGACGGGCTCGAATGTCTCGCTGCTGCGTGTCGTGGTCAAGGTGCTTTTGGTTTATAGGCGGTCCTGGCAAGCTCCGCTGCCCGCCCTCTCGCGATCCGGCTCGAACGGAGCCTTGCTGCAATCTGCCCGATAGGAGAATCGCGCCAGCGCGCCATATTATTGCGGGACCTGGCGGTGGTTGTGCTTGAATGCCCCCGCCGCACTTCCCAATATTGAGGGAAACTTTCGGGGCCGCCTCGCCGGCACCTTCCCTTGCTTCGTGAGGATCATTCCTTGTCCCTGACGCCAGCCGATGTCATTCGCGCCCTCGAACTCGTCAAATTGCCGGCAAGCGGCCAATCGCTGCCTGCGACCGGCCGGCTGACCGAAATCCGCATCGACGGTTCGAAGGTGATGTTCGCCATCGCCATCGATCCCACAGAGGCGCGGGCGATGGAGCCCGTGCGTGCCGCGGCCGAGAGCGCCGTGCGTGGTCTTCCCGGCGTCACCAACGTCCTGGTGGGGCTGACGGCCGAGCGGCCGGCCGGTGCAGCGCGCCAGGAGCCGCCTGGCCCGCGGGCGCAGGCCGCCGCCCACAATACACCGCAGCAGCGGCCGCCCGCTTTGCCCAGCGTGAAGCGCGTCATCGCCGTCGCCTCCGGCAAGGGCGGGGTCGGCAAGTCGACGACCGCCTGCAATCTCGCCATTGCCCTCGCGGCGCAGGGGCTGAGCGTCGGGCTGCTCGATGCCGATATATTTGGACCTTCCGTTCCAAAACTTCTCGGCCTGACGGACAGGCCCGAGCAGGATGACAACAAGAAGATTATCCCGCTCGAAGCCTATGGCGTGAAGACGATGTCGATCGGCTTCCTGGTCGACCAGGAGACCGCGATGATCTGGCGCGGCGCGATGGTGCAGTCGGCGCTCACCACGCTGCTGCGCGACGTCGTCTGGGGCAAACTCGACGTCATGGTGGTCGACATGCCGCCGGGCACGGGCGATGCGCAGCTCACCATGGCGCAGAACACGCCTTTGGCCGGCGCGGTGATCGTCTCAACGCCGCAGGATCTCGCCCTGATCGACGCGCGCCGCGGCGTCGGCATGTTCCAGAAGGTGAATGTGCCGATCCTCGGCATCATCGAGAACATGTCCACCTTCTCCTGCCCCAATTGCGGCCATGTCAGCCATCTCTTCGGCCATGGCGGAGCGCGGCGCGAGGCGGAGAAACTCGGCGTGCCGTTCCTCGGTGAACTGCCCCTGTCCATGGAAGTGCGCGAACGCTCGGATGCCGGCAGGCCGGTGGCCGCTACCCTGCCGGACAGTGCCGAGGCCGGCATCTATCGCCGGATTGCGGCGCAGGTTTGGGCAGGTCTGTCGGGGGAGGGTGTTGATCAACGCCAGCCGCCGCGTATTGTCATCGAGTGACGGCCGGCCGCTGCCCGCCGGAACCCGACAGCGACATCATCCGGAAATGCCTTATGGAAACGCCCTCTGTAAATCCCGAGCAAGCCGCTCCGGTCTCCGTGACGGCAGCCATTCTCGTCGTCGGCGACGAGATCCTGTCGGGCCGCACCAAGGACAAGAATATCGGCTACATCACCGAATTCCTCACCGGGGCGGGGATCGACGTGAAGGAGGTTCGCGTCGTTCCCGACGAGGAGGAGCGTATTGTCGAAGCCGTCAACGCGTTGCGCACACGCTATGACTATGTGCTGTCGACGGGCGGCATCGGACCGACCCATGACGACATCACGGCCGATTCCGTCGCCAAGGCCTTCGGCGTCGGCATCGAGATCGACCAGCGTGCCGTCGAGGCGATGACCAGGCATTATGGCGGCGCCGCCAACCTGACGCCGGCCCGCCTGCGCATGGCCCGCATTCCCGATGGGGCCGAACTCGTCGACAATCCCGTCTCCGCAGCGCCGGGCTTCATGCTGGACAACGTCATCGTGATGGCGGGTGTGCCCAACATCATGCAGCGCATGCTCGACAACGCGATCTTGAAGATGCGGGCAGGCGCGGTGACCTTGTCCGATAGCGTTTCGCCGGGCCCCGGGATCGGCGAGGGCGCCGTCGCCGAGCCGCTCGCGGCGATCGCGCAGGCTCATCCCGAGGTCTCGATCGGTTCGTATCCGTCCTTCGGGCCGGCCGGCTTCCAGACCCAGCTGGTGATCCGGGGCAAGGATGCCGCCAAGGTCGCCGCCGCCAAGGCCGATATCGAGGCGATGGTCGCCACCATCAAACGCTGATCGCCGAGTTTTTCCGGGATCGACTCGTAATATGGCGTGGAATGTTGAAGACTTGACTTGATCCGTTCGATTTCGCCGCTATGAAGAGCGACCCGCGCAAGCAGGTGATGGCCGATCGGATCATGACCCGATCGGCCATCACCTGCAGGACTTTTAACATTTGCAGAATTTACCAGCTCCATCCACCCATGGATGAAGCTGGCAAATTCTGCAGGGGACCGGATCATGAACTCGCCGAAGCCCGACAAGGCCTTCCCCGTATCCTGGGATCAGTTCCACCGTGATGCGCGCGCGCTTGCCTGGCGCTTGTCCGGCAGCGGTCCCTTCAATGCCATCGTCTGCATCACGCGTGGCGGCCTGGTTCCCGCGGCGATCATCTCGCGCGAGCTCGGCATCCGCCTGATCGAGACGGTCTGCATCGCCTCCTACCATGACTACAAGACCCAGAGCGGTCTTCAGGTGCTCAAGGACGTCGACGAGAAGCTGGCCGCCAATGGCGGGGAAGGCATTCTGGTGGTCGACGATCTCGTCGATACCGGCTCGACCGCCAAGGTGGTGCGTGACCGCCTGCCCAAGGCGCATTTCGCCACCGTCTACGCCAAGCCGCTCGGCCGGCCGCTGGTCGACACCTTCATCACCGAGGTGAGCCAGGATACCTGGATCTACTTCCCCTGGGACATGGGCCTCGCCTTCCAGCCGCCGATCGCCCAGAGCACCGAGGGCTGATATCGGAGCCCGCTCAAAGCGGCACCAATTCTTGCGGGGATCGCAGGCATCCTTGCCTGCTTGACGGCGATCTGCCTTCAAAAGGATGCACGCGCCCCCCGACGATCGTCTTCAGCCCCGTTGCGTGATGCGCAATCGCTCCAGTTCCTCCCAGCAGTTCCGGATGATCGGCTCCGCGCTCGGGCCGACATGCTCGCGGAAATGGGCCAGCATTTTGGCCATCGGCAGGCCGAGCTCGTCGAAGCCGATCATGTAGTTGCGGATGCGGTCGTGCCAGCTGATCGTATAGGGCGCGCCCATCGGGCGGTCGAAGCGATGGACCCAGCGCAGGAAGGGCAGGCATAGGGTACGCCCGCCGGCCTGGCGGAATTTCTCGTGAATGTAGCCTTCCTCGCCGCCGAAGCCGCGGAAGAGCTTATTGTAGCCGGGCCAGGCCGCGCGGCGGCAGGCGTAGAGGCCGAGTCCCTGCATCGGGATGTCGAAAGGCGGCGCCTCCGGATCCCTGCCGGCGGCGTCGAGTGCCCAGGTGCCATACATGCCGCCGGCCCACTCCGCCTTCCAATGGGTGGAAAGGCTCGTGAGGTCGTCGCTGACGAGTGGTCCCTGCAGCAGGTCGTTGCTGCCGGGATGCTGCTCGAAATAGCCGAGGAGTCTCGCCAGCGCTCCCGGCACCAGCAGAACGTGGCAATCGAGGCACACGACATGCTCGCCGGCGGCTTCCTGCATCACGAAATCACGCACGGCGGTGCCGATGCTCTCCGCCACCGGAATGTAGCGAAACCCGCCAGAGCCCTTGGCAAGGCGGCGAAGGGCATCGCCGCATATTCCGTTCGGATTGTTGTCGACCACCAGCAATTCGATGTCGTCGGCAACCTCGGGATGATAGAGGCGCAAGGCCTGGAGTGTGAAATAGACCCCGTCATAGTCGTCGAATGTCGCCATGCCGACGCTCAGGCGTTTGCGTGGCCCGGCGAGGGCGGGCTTTGGGAAGGCCCAGTCGCCGGCCGGCCGTGCCGTAACGGCCGCCGCGGCCTCGAGTCTCTGACGCACTTCGATCTTGTGCTGATGGGCCGCGTTCGCCACCGGCAGGCCGGCGTCGAGCGTACGGCGCAGAAAGCTGTCGAGCCAGTCGCCGGGCTGGCCGAAGCGCACTCTGACGACCGGGACCTGCCGGGCGAAGTCGCTCAGCTTGGCCTCGATCGCAGCCGATATCCGCTGGTCCGGATGCTGGGCGAGTTCGAGAAAGAAGCGGCATCTGTCCGACGAGACCGTGTGCAGGTCGGGTTCGGCACCCTCATGGCGCTGCGGGACCAGTACGAGGGCGCAGGGCCGTTCGGCCGCATGCCCCTCCGCCAGCGCTTCCGGCTTGATCACGGCACCTGCCTGGGTGAGGGAGGCATAGGCATCGATGAAGGTCGGCGAGGACAGGATGCGGGCCGACACCGGTGCATGCGGCGCAAGGGCAAGCGCGCCCGGCCTGACGGATGTCTCCGCATCCCCGAGGCAGACGAGATCGTCGGCCAGAAACTCGAAGCCCTTTTCGACCAGCCAGGCGGCCAGGCTGGTCTTGCCGCAGCCGGGAGGACCGGCAATCAGCACCACCCTGCCTTGGTGGGACACCGCTGCGGCGCGCAGAACCGGGCGGATGGAAGCCGTCGCCACCACGCGGCCGATCTCATCGAGCAGGGGATGCAGCGCCTCCGGCCAGGACAGATCTTTCCATACCAGGGTGCCGTCGCGATGGAGTTCGAGGCGGCCCGAGGCTCGTCGGCAGAGGCGCAAGGTCGCGGGCCGAGACTCCCGCTGGCTGCCATTGGCGACATGCCAGAAATAGGGCCAGATCTCTTCGTCCAGATCGTCGGGATAGATCAGCGCGAGGTCGATGCCGCAAAGCGTGATCGAGATAGTGCTTTCGCTCATCCCTTCTCCTGCTCCCTGTTCATGCATGGCAGTGACATCCCGGCGAGGACAGCCCGCATGGCTGGATGCAGAGCACGAGCAGGCGAGACCTTGCAAGGCCCCGGCCAAATCGGCCGCCAAGGCAGTCGCCTGCGACGGTGGCATGCAGCCCGATATATTCTGCCTGTTGCCGATATGTCCCCGACTTTTACTTTCCCTAAAAGTATACTTACGTCGTGTTTATGAGGGGGATTCGATGCGTACCATCTGCTTCGCCATAGCCGGTCTTTCCGCCTTGCTGTGCTCGACTTCGGTCTTTGCCGCCGACCTGGCCGCGCAGGCCGTCGAACCGGTTCCGCCGGTGATGACACCTTACAATTGGAGTGGCCCCTATGTCGGCTTGCATGCCGGTTATGGCTGGGGCCGCGAGAATGACGACCAGAGCAGGCTGTTTCCGCCCATAAGCACCACGCCTACGCCGGCGGCCGACAAGTTCGATCTCAGCGGCTTCATCGGCGGCGCTCATGCTGGTTACAACTACCAGATCAACGATTTCGTCATCGGCGTCGAAGGCGACATCGACTACTCCAATCTGAACGGCAGCGCCCATGCCATTTACAACGGCAACATTGCGCGCACGCTCAAGCTGAAGACCGAGTGGCAGGGCTCCGCCCGCGCTCGCCTCGGCTATGCCTTCGACAACATCCTGATCTACGCCACCGGCGGTCTTGCGCTGGCCAATGCCAAGCTCTCCACCGCCGGCGCGGGCTCAAGCAATACCCATGTTGGCTGGACCGTGGGCCTTGGTGCCGAATATGCCTTCACCCAGAACTGGATCGGCCGGCTGGAAGTGCGTTACAGCGACTTCAACAAGAAGAGCTATGCCACGCCGGATGGCCGCGTGAAGGCCGACTGGAACCAGACGACCGTCACGGCGGGCATCAGCTACAAGTTCTGATCAACCTTGCGGCAATGGCGTGAGAAGCCCGGACCAGCCGCAATGCAGTTCACTTAAGCGTTTCGGGGTGCTCGACCTTTGTCATTGCCGGGCTTGACCCGGCAATCCAGCTCCCCGAGGGTTCATCCGTGCGGCTTCTGGGTAGCCGGGTCAAGCCCGGCTATGACAAATTCGGAGCGGTTCCTGCTTAAGTGAACCGTATTAGGACCAGCCGGGCTTTTCATTTGGCGCGACGAGTTTTCAAATAAGAACAATTCAAGAACAAATTGCTGGCCAACGCCTGGCTTCCCAGCTACTTTCCCCTCGGATTCGAGGGATGGGAGGCAGGGATGTCGATAGATCCGAAAGCGCTCTTTGCGGACGAGGTCGTGCCGGCGACGGAGGAGGAAGCGGCCGCCCTCGATGGCATCATCCGCGATTGTGATGGCGATCCCTACAAGGCGGCGCTGACACTGTATCGCCTGTTCACCCTGCAGTCCGCGATCATGGAGGCGAGGGGGCAGCCGGCGGAGGGGAAGGCAGACTGAGGGCTGGGAACGGGCGCGGCGTTCACGCGTGGCTGCGCGGCGGCTCGATCAGCACGATCTGGCATTCGGCGGTCAGTGCTTCCGGGCAATGCTCGACCCCGTGCGGCACGATGATGAAATCGCCTTCCTCGACGACTTCGTCGCGGTCGCGGAAGCGCATGAGCAGCCGGCCCTTATGCACCAGGAGGAAGGCGTCCTGCCTGGCATTGAAATGCCAGCCGGATTCGGCCTCGACCCTGGCGAGCTTGATCTCGATGTCGTTGATACGCCCGGCAATCCGCGGCGAGGCGGTTTCGGCAACGGCGCCGAAGGCCGAGGACAGGCTCTGCTTGTGATAGGGGGACAGGTGGTTGTTGGTCTGCGCCACGTCCCGCATGATGGCGGCGAGCTGGCCCGCCACATCCTTGCCTGCGGCCGGATAGCGCCCGTCCAGCACGGCGGTGCCGATGGTGAAGCCCATGCCGCCCGCCTCCTTCACCGCTGCGATCTGCCCGGGCGTCTCGATCGATCCGGCCATGTAGACAGGCTTGGACACCGCGGCGCAAACGGCCTTCATCAGCACCGGCACGTCTTCCTTCGAGCGATAGGCAAGCAGATCCAGGCCATGTACACCTTCATGCGCCGCGAGTTCGCGGGCGCTGGCGACGATCTCCTCGATGCTGCCTTCGAGCACGCTGGGGTGGCCGCTGATACGGCCGGGGAAGGGGCAGTAGCGGATGGGCGTGCCCCTGACGATCGCCGACACCTCCTCGACATGCGTGCCGCCGAGTAGGATATCGACACCGATCTCGACGGCGGCTCGGGCGGAGGCCAGTTCGCTGTCGCGATCGAGCGAGACGACTTCGAGATAGGAGGTCGCGCCGCCCGCCCGGATCGCCCGGCCGAGATCCTTGAGCCGCTCGATTGGCAGGCCGATGTCCTTGAAGCCGATATGGCGGATCCCGAGTTTCAGTGCCGTTTGAAGATGCGTATCCGCATCCTGGACCGTCCGGTCGTTGCGGGTGAGCATGAAGATGAAGCGAAGACCCATCAGGAAACCCTCTCTCGTTCAGTATCGGCTTTGGCCGCGACGAGGCGCCGGGCATAGGCGATGGCGGTCATGAGGCTTGCAGGATCCGCGATGCCCTGTCCGGCAATATCGAACGCCGTGCCATGATCGGGGCTGGTGCGGATGAAAGGCAAGCCCAGTGTGATGTTCACGCCGCGATCCAGCCCGAGATATTTGATCGGAATGAGGCCTTGGTCGTGATATTGGGCGACCACCACGTCGAACCGTCCGCGCCGGGCCTGCAGGAACACGGTGTCGCCGGGCCAGGGGCCGCTGGCGTCGATGCCCTCGCGGCGTGCCGCTGCGATGGCCGGCGCGATGATCTCGATCTCCTCGCTGCCGAACAAGCCGCCTTCGCCGGCATGCGGGTTGAGGCCGGCGACCGCGATGCGCGGCGCCGAAATGCCGAGCGCCCGCCCGCCTTCATGAGCAAAGCGGATCGCCGCCATCTGGGCCTCGAAATCGGCCTGTTCGATCGCAAGCCGCAGGGCGGTGTGAATGGTGACGAGAACTGTCCGGATTTCGTCATTGCCCAGCATCATCGCCACCCGCGAGCCCCCGCCATGGGCGGCGAGGATCTCGGTGTGGCCCGGATAGGACAGGCCGGCGGCCGCCAGTGCCTCCTTGTTGATCGGGGCGGTGACGATGCCTGCCACCGTACCCGCCTTGGCCGCGCCGATGGCCGCCAGTAGCGCGTCATAGGCTGCCTTGCCGCAAGCTGGGTCGATCCGGCCGGGCGGCGGTGCCTCGCGGAGGTCGCAGGCATCGACGACCTCGATGACTGCAGGGTTGAACCGGGCTGTTTCAGGGCCGGCAATGGCGCGAACCTGCAGTGTGAGGCCAAGACGGGCCACGATGTCGGTCATCACACCCACGCTGCCATAGACGACGCAGGGGCCGCAGCCCATGGCAAGGGCCTTGGCAATGATCTCGGGCCCGATGCCGGCGGCATCGCCCATGGTGATGGCAAGCGGCCGGGAGGCCGCTGAATAGCTGACAACTGGCTGCTGCCTGCCCGGCAGCTCGCTGTCTTCGAAGGGAATGGTTTGCATGGCTCGATTATCGCGGAAACCGAGCCCGGAAAAAGCGATAGTTTCTGGCCAAAACCGGTGATATCAGATCACCAATGGATCGCTCCGAGATTCCTTCGCTGGACGATTTGCGCGCCTTCGAGGCTGCGGCGCGGCTGGGCTCGGTGCGCCTGGCCGCCGACAGGCTGGCGCTGACGCATGGCGCGGTCAGCCGGCGCATCGCCAAGCTCTCGCAGGATCTGGGTTTCCGGCTGTTCGAGAAGAGCGGGCGCGGCCTCAAGCTGACGGCGCATGGCGAGACCCTGTTCCTGACGGTGAATCGCTGCTTCGGCGAATTGCGCACCACCGTGCAGGGCCTGCGTGCTGTGGCGACACGGGATGATGCCCTGGTGCTGTCCTGCGAACCCTCGGTGGCGATGCGCTGGCTGATCCCGCGCCTGGGCGGCTTTCAGGAGGCCCATCCCGCGGTCGCCCTGCATCTTTCGGTCGGCGGCGGTGCGGTCGATTTCGCGCGCGAGCGGATCGACCTTGCCATCCGCCGGCTCGATTTCGCCATGCCCGAAAGCTGGCAGGTCAGGCGCCTGTTCGTCGAAAAGGTCGGGCCAGTGATGGTGCCCGACCGCCTGGTCGATTTCGAGGAGGGGGCCTATATCGGCCTCGGCACCCGGACACGCCCCGACGCCTGGTCGACATGGCTGGCGCGCCACCCCCTCCGGCCGCGCCCGAGGGAAATCCGCTTCTACGACCACCATTTCCTGATGATGGAAGCGGCCTCGGCGGGGCTCGGCGTGGCGCTCGGCCCACTGGTACTGGCAACCGACGACATCAAACGAGCCCGCCTCATCGCGCCCGCCGGCTTCTGGGCCGACGGCACGCATTACGGCCTGATCTGGCCGGGCGAGCGAGAACTGGGCGCGAAAGGCGAGCAGCTGATGGGCTGGCTGGTGAAGGAATGCGCGTCCTCGTTTGGATAGTGTTTCTCTAGATAGAGTGCTGGAATGAGTTCGATGCGGGTGCACTGTTGGGACGCACGCTATCTAAAGGGCCGCCAGCTGTCCCGTTTGCCAGTCGATGAGGTTTCTGTCGTTATCGGTGGTATGAAAATAGCCACGGTCTTGACCACCTTCAGTGTTGTTCTTGGGGTTTCCTCGTTCGTCGACCCTGCGAACTGTCAGGAGAGAGATCTCCGTGGAACCACAACTCCGTCAGTTGACGGCGGAACCTACTTCGTCCTCGCCGATACGAGCGGCTGTAAAAGTGTTTTTGTCGATGGGAAGAAATGGTCCTATGCGATCGGAATGCCTGGCCCGATCGGAGATGGCAAGCATTCGATTGCTTGCGGCGACCCGGATTTGGCAATTGAGTTTGAGGTACAGTTAGGCAAGACGTACGCGTTTGACTATTGGGGGCCATAATAACTGGTGAGCCAACGCCTGTCGCGTTCATGGCTGGTGCGGACGGCGGGACTGCGCCTGAGAAACTGGATGGCATTGATTCTAAAGGGAAATTTCAGGCAGTCAATTCTGAATGTATGCCAGTGGTGTTGTACAGCTTTCTCAAGTGGCCAATTTACGGACGTGCTTTATCGGATTCCACCAAATAGAGAATTACTGCTGCTGTTTGGTTTAGCTGCAGGGTCGCCAGCTCGCGGGGTACAACTCTTGGCGTTACGCCGGCGCCATGGCCGCCCATTTTGTTTCGAACAGTTGGCGTAGAGCTATCGATCAAGCCCTTTAGATGGTTAAGCTGCGTGGTGGAAAAGGCAGCGATTAATCCGCCATCGACGGCGGCTTGAATTAATTTGCTCGCGGGGTCGGTATCTTTAATCGGCCATTTGCGCTTGTGGGCAAGCACTTTCAGGACGCTTTCGAGTGCCTTCCCACATTCAACCAAGCACGTTTCAAAGTCGCCATTTCGATAGGCCTGATGGGCCGTGTGAAATTCCTTATCGGCAGCCACGAAGCGCTTCTCAGATAACAGGGCAAACGCAGGTAGTACGATCTCTTTATGAGTGTGAAGCGAGTCTAGGCGAACTATTTGGCCAGATACGTATTGATACCCGAGACCGGCCTCAATCAACCGTGCGTTGAGTTCCTCAATGACGTCTTCGGGGCGAGTTTTTATGTAGTTCTGATACGCGTACCAGTTAGGTTTAGCTATATTCTCAAGAGCCCTTAGGCTTATTTCGATTGCATCCAGCCATTCTTCAATGTTGTTTACCTTATCAAGCCAATCTAGGAACTCGTGAGCTTTTTGATTGTGACCGGGAGATAATTTATATACGCCAATTTCGCGGCGTAAAATATCTACGATGGCATCGTATAGTTTGTCACAGGGCGTCTCGTTGTAAAGGTTTCCATACTGCCCAATTCCGTCTTCTAACAATTGAACAACCTGAATCTGAAGTTTGCGCGGAATCACCTCGTACTGATAAACATCAGTGCCTTTTGAAGTGGATTGCCTCTTACGGCGGCTGAATATAGGCAGCAGACTCACGAGACCCTCATCCAAGCAAACACCCAGGCGAGTATATCACCACTAAATAGCTGAAGGCTCAAACTGACCAAGTTGTCCACACGCGAATAAATGGGTGAAGACCAGGGTGCGATGTTTGAAGAATGCCGTGCATAAACAGTTGAGAGTCTCCGTGGGGTAGTCTACATGTCACGAGTTGGTCGCTATTCCATATGCACACAAGTAGTGGCTGTCTTCCTGGCGACTTCTGCCATGGCCGCCACCTACCAACCAATAGACGGCTCCCGCATCATCGTCCTTGATGGTGACACAGTGGCACTCCCTTGTGTCTTCCCACGGCCCGGCTGCTCGGAACGCATCAGGCTCCTCGACATCGATGCGCCCGAAATCTTCCACCCGGATTGCGAGGAGGGACTGAAGTGGGGTCTCAAGGCCAAGGCCCGGTTGGCCCAACTCCTCAGGGGCAAGACGGTCTATATTGAGCGGGACCCCAAGCCCCGAAAGGACCCCTATGGGCGCACACTGGCATCTCTCAGGATCGGCAGCCCGAGCGGACCTAATGCCGGCATGCAGTTGCTCAGGGAGGACTTGGCGGTTCCTTATAAGACCGGCGCGGTGGCTCATGAGGAGAAGCGGCTCTATTGGTGCGGGCCGGATGCCGTGAGGAAATAGGGGGCTCTCACTGAGGGGCGCTCATATGAGTCCCCACTGCGCGGAGGCGGCCTGTCTCTTCCCCCCGTGCCACCCCTCATGATTTCACGCTGGGCTCACATCTCGCAGCCTAGTGGATGACCAGGGAAGACTGAGCCTGAGGAGGGCGTGAGAGTGGTGAGCAGAGTGTCCTATTTAGTCGCGTTGGGGGCTCTCCTCGCTGCCCCCTCGCTTGCCTTCGGGGATGACGACCACTTGCCCAAGAGGGTGGGAGAGTGCGTCATGACCCGCATCTCAGAACTCGGCTCCCGTCTTCAGGGAGTCTCCGACAGTGGCAACTCGGTGTCATACGAGAACGGAGGCTATGGGGTCTCCTACAGCACCGTGAAGGAACTTCAGAGGTCCCGCGTGGGCGACAGGGTGAAGCTATGCCTCGTGTCTATCCCGGAGGACTGCCCACCGGGAGACGACAGAGGCAAAGAGTACAAGGCGACCAACCTGCGGACTAAGGGGACCTGGACGCTGCCCGATGCCTCCCATATGTGCGGGGGAGCGTAGCCGTTATGGACAACGAGTGGTCCGAGTGGCGGCCCTTCCCGGACCCCAAGCACCGAGGCGTCCTCACGGCCCCCTATGGTCCTGGCTGCTACGAGGTGAGGCACATCAGCAATGGACAGAAGGTGCTCTTCGGGATGGGTGGGCACGTAGCGGCCCGGCTGAGTTCCTTACTACCCGAACCTCTCGGTACCGGGAGGAGGAACAACAAGGGCAAGCGGGACTACTGCCGAGGGCACCTAGTGGACCTCGAATACCGGACCCTTGCTTGTCTCACTCGGGGAGAGGCAGAGGAGGCGGAGAGGGGACTTAAGGTTCGGGCAGCGGACTACATGTTTCCGACCTAAGGGGAACTCCCGGGCTTAAAATTTGGGTCACCCATATGAGACCCCATCACGTGGCAGCGGCGAGGGGCTTCCCCCCGTGCCGGGTGGGGGCCTTTTCCTGCGAGCGGAATTGTGCACCAGGAGCGGCCTCTCACAAGGTGCCGAGAGTGAATGCCCGAGGCCCGCACCCGATGTCCTGGACCGTTAACTAAGCACCATGTGCGGCTTTATCTGCGGGCGTGAAAGGGGCCATCGGTCGCTGGTTGCAGGCCGTCCCATCGAAGTAACCTCGAAGATGCCCGAACAGGCCCCAGGCGTCTTCCCGTGATAGCTGGGGATGAAGCTCCTTAAGCAGTTGCAGTATGCACTCGCAAACATAACCCCTAATATGACTCCATCTGTTTTCTTGATAGGCGTATTCACGCCAGACGTTTTCGGGGAGGTTGTGCCTTACATACTCGAAGGCCTCGGCAATTTCCTCGTGCGTCCAACGCCGCAGCCTCTTGAAGTGATCCATTTCCGCACCTGCTGGTTGCGGCAAAAGCGATAGACCTTTTTATTCCCCTGTCCAATAGCCCCTGCCCATGTGGACGTGTCCGCTTTGCTCCTCAGGTGCGTCCAATAGACTCCCTCTTGACATTCTGGACATTGCGACTCATCATCCCTTGATCCTATTGGACACCAAGGGGGCTTGACGGGCATGCTTATCGGATACGCCAGGACATCGACAACGGAACAAGAGGCGGGCCTACAGGCCCAGCTTCGGGACCTCAAAGAGGCAGGATGCGAGGAGGTCTATTCAGAGCAGATATCCTCAGTGGACGTGAGGGCGCAGCTTCGAGAGGCACTGACATTCACCCGCAAGGGCGACACACTGGTAGTCACCAAGGTGGACCGCTTGGCCCGCTCTACCGTGGGGCTGTGGGAAATCGTGAAGGAACTCGATGAAAAGGGGGCGGCGCTACGGGTCCTTAATCTGGGTGGCGAGACTGTGGATACCAAGAGTGCCACCGGGCGGCTCATCCTGAATATCTTTGCGGGGTTCGCTCAGTTCGAGCGGGAGATGATGCTTGAGCGGCAGCGTGAGGGTATCGCCAAGGCCAAGGCTGAGGGGGTCTACAAGGGCAGGAAGCCCACCGCGAGGGCCAAGGCGGATGAGGTTCGCAAGATGCATGCCGAGGGTAAGACCCCTACGGAGATTGCGAGGGCCTTGGGGATAGGCAGAGGGAGCGTCTACAGGGCCATTGAAGGGGTGGGCGCTTAGGCCGGCCATCATCAGGATTGAACTGTAAGGACCCGTGGCGTGATGGCTGCGGGTCCTTCCATTTGGTATCCCGGAGATGGCCCATCAATCGATGATGACTTGGGCGCATTCCACTTTCCTAACCGAGTACCCCTTGTACTCCTTGTAGACCTGAGGTGCCCACAGGCAGCAGGGCGGCATGTGGCAAACCTTGTATGGTCCCGAGGTATCGACGCCGGCAGGACCAGGGCGGGAATCGTAGGCGATACATCCATGTGCATCCGCGAACTTATTTCGGATGCCCCGGTCGTTATCCTGCTCTTTCTGTTCCCGCCGTGTCAGGGGACGACGAAGCATCTTCTTCAGGGAGGCATGACATTGTTTCTTGCCCTCTTGCCTAATCGAGAAGACGCCGCCTTTGTACGTGTCCACTTCGATATACCAGGGGACGCCCGGCTCATCCGCCCTAGCACTTGGACCGCACAACAGCCCCACCGTGAGAACCGCGAGACCCAATAGCCGCATAGTGACGCCCCCTAAGCTAACCCCATGAAGGTAGCGACGTTGCTTGCGGTGGTCTATGCGATATTGCGCGGATTGACGATATGAAAGCACAGCGCTACCAAACACTACGCCTCTGACAGGGACTTTTTGGGGGGAGCTATGAGAGTTATTGCGATTGCCGTCGCTACATCATCCTTATTTCTTGGCGGATGCAGCATGACACTGCCCGTTCGTGGCTCAATGGCTAGCGGCGGGGAGACCTTTACCGGCAGTGCTACGGGGTATGCGGATGGCGGCGGCACGTTGCAGATCAAGAGCAACAAGGGGCTCCCCTGCACCGGTAACTTCGTCTATGAGACCCCACGTAAGGGCTCCGGGGTGTTCAATTGTAGCAATGGCCAGAGTGGTCCCTTTGAGTTTGCTTCGACGGGGACGCGGGGGACCGGCACCGGGACGATAGGCGGGAAGCCGTTCACCTTCACCTTTGGCTGAGATGGCCAGAAACCTGCCTCATCTTTGGAAATGAGCCTAGAGAGCCCGCTACGACTCACTGAGCGGCTTTCTCTTTGGGCGGGCTCGACAGTTCGTCGGGAGGAGGAGGGCGCTTAGGAGGTCTCTGCGGCCTCCTGCGCGGCAGCGGCTCCGTGACTTCCCAGGGTATTATCCTGGGTCTGCCCTTTCGCCAAACCAGCACGATCAGGGCCACCACCAGGGCCACGACGATGACACCCAGCCACCCCGAGGCGGATGCCTCAAAGCCCACTAAGCCGATCTTTACATTGATTGTGGGGTCCATCTCTGCCCGCAGCTCTCACCAAAAGAAAACATGCGATGCAGACAATGAGTATCAGGGCCTGATTCGTCTTTGAGTGCAAGCCGGCTGTGTACGGGAGCTGGGGAGAGGCCTGTGGAGAGCCGTGAAAAGGTCAAGCGCCTGCGCCCACTTCGGGGCTCTCTGCTTTAGAACATAAAGTGAACAAATGGCTGGCCATTGGGCTATCGACAGGTTACCGTTTGATGACGCAATGGCGGAGGTTGGCGATGCGGGAGCGAACGGCGGATGACATTCGGGAAGGTGCCGAGAGGGCCCGGCTAGACGCCTCTGCGGCACAGGCCATCGCAGACTGCGGAGGCGACCCTGTGGCAGCTGTGCAGGCCCTTATCGTGCTCAATGAGGCCATGCAGCGGGAGCTTGCCGAGTTACGCCATGAAATCGAGGAGATAACAGCCAGGGTATCGAGGGGGTATGCACGGGACCTCTTCTACCATCGTCTTGCCCACACAGACAGGCGGAGCGACGATTGACCGGTCGGCGAAAAGGGGAGCTATCCCCATCCATGGTGGATGCCGGCTGGCCGCACCAAGTTGCCCGGCACACGCCAGATGGTCATTTAACGGACTTCGCTGAGGTCGAGGAGTTCTGCCGGTCGGTGGGCGCCTGCCCGCGTCACCATTGCATTGCCGAATGGGCGCTCTACCATCTCGTATTCTGCTTCAGGGAGCAGGCCCATGCCGTGGCCTTTATGAAGCGCTTCGGGGGGCAGCCGATAGCGCCCACCCAGCGGGCCCGCACGGCACTCACAAGGCAGCTCCGAGAGCGGGGTCAAAGTAGCGGCTCGCCCTCGATCGGGTCCGCCACATCGCGCTGATTATACCGAGAGCTGCTGACCTTCTCCGAGATGGGCCACATGTCCATCTTCTCGGACGGGAAGGGGACCATGAGGTCAAAGGGGTCCGGCTCAATGTTAGCCATCCAGCGCTCATAGTTCTCCGGGGCGATGATGACCGGCATACGCTCATGGATGGTGCCTACCAAGCTATTCGCAGGGCAGGTCACGATGGCGAAGCTGCGGGTGATCTCGCTGGTGGCCGGGTCTGTCCAGCTCTCCCAGATTCCACCCAGGGCAAACTTGGAGTGATCCGCCATGGCGATGGCATAGGGTTGCTTAGGGCCTTTGATCGGCTTGCCGTTCTCCCCGAGGGTCTTCATCCACTCAAAGAACATGTCCACCGGGACCAGACAGCGGCGGCTCTTGTAGGCTCCCCTGAAGGCGGGCTTGGACTGGATACCTTCCGACCGGGCGTTGAACATGAGGGGCATCGTGGTGGGGTCTTTTACCCAGTTCGGGATAAGGCCCCAGCGCATCAGGCAGTGTTCGTTGCGTTCGGCCTTGGGGATGCGCCTTACGATCCATAGCCATTGCGTTGGAGAGCCGTTGTAGAGCGCCTTCCAGGCTGAGGCGACTTCCTCCTCAGTGGAGCCCATTTCGGAATAGATGCCGGGAAGCTCCGGCCCCTTCTGCATTACCCGTCCGCACATCGTGAGAGGGCCCCGAGGTTGACTAGCGGTGTAAGGTATCTTGGTGCCCCGCGGATGATCGGGCAAGTTTCCTCGGCACGGCAATTGGCGGCGATTGAGATAATCTCGGGTGGAAAACCGGGGCGAAAACGACCGGTAGGCCGCTCTAATTCCTTGTAAACGCTAGAGAATAACTCGCAGGTTAATGAATGGGGGCGCAGCCTCGGGGGAGCCCTTGGGTATAGCCTGTCGGTGCCTGCGGCGGGCCATCGCGAATTGATCGCCCCAAGACAAAGCTAAACGACAGGTTATCTTCTGTTGAACATATCGAAACAAATGGTGGCCCAATTGGTGGAAAATCGGCTCATTTTGACCTTAAGCGCAACTGTAACGTGTTGATTTTGCTGCAGAATAACTCGTACTTCTATGAAGGGCGCCCTCCGGGTTTCCATAGTGTACACCCTGCCGTAACACTGGCCATATTCACCGCCGCCCTAGGTCTGCTACCGGTGGAAAACAGGGGGAAAAACGACCGGTTGGCCTCGCTAAGCCCTTGTAAACGCTAGATAAAGTTACATAGCTTAATGAATAGGGGCGCAGCCATTAGGTCCCCCTGTGTGTAACTATAGGCTCCCTATGGTGCTCCCTAGTGTTGCTATAGGGGCCATAGCTCCGCTACTAGACCACTCCTCCTCTAGGTCCCACCCTCATGGGCTACCTAGAGTACTAGGAGGTTCACTCTGTGCTCAGAGTGTCCACACTTTGACCCTTTGCATTGTCCACTCGGTGACCAACTTGGCAGGAACACAGGGCGGAACACTACGAGGAAGACCCCGAGGTTTACTCCCAGGAACACCCCGAGGTTCATTCCCCGCTTCACTGCGAGCTTCACTCCCTGGTCCCCGAGGCAGCACACCCGGTAGCCGCTGAGGAGGGATAGGCAATAGGGCACCTCTCACCGGGTATCGTAAGGGCCTTTAAGGGGGAAAATAGGTGCCTTGCGGGCCTGGTGTGTGCCGTAACGCATTGTAAATTCTAAGGAATAACACCAAGCTTAATGAAGGGGGCGCCCTGGGTCTCCTTCATGCTGCACACATCACCATTGCGTCCCCTACAGAGCATTGGGTCTATGCCTCTCGGTGCACCCTGATGAGGACAGCTCCCGGGGTCCCCGTCCATAAGGCCTCCCAGTAACTACTAGGCCGGCAGTCTGCCGACACGCCCGCGTAAGAGCCTATCAGTGGCGTGCAACTCGGACACTCAGCCCCGAGGCGGGAAGGGGTCGTGCCCATAGGTCCGCTCCGCCTCAATGGTCCCATCCTCATGATGGACCACGAGTTGGGCATCATGCCCGTCCTGATGAACCTGTAAGGCCAGCCTAGTGGCGGCCATGACTGCGGCATTTTTGGTCCTGAAGTCTGCTGCGGGTTCCTCGTCCCGGCGTACCCACCACCGGTCCCCGACCTTCAGCACCCTATAGACAATCCTCCGTGGCATCGGTCTGCCTCACCAGCGGGTAGCAATGCCCACAGGTACCACGGAAGCCCCCGCCTATCCACTTGCCGTGCACCCAGAGAACCCCGTGAGCCACCTTAAGCTCACCCCAGCTTAGTCCCCTTTCAACACCAACCGCTGACCCCATGCCGGTCTCCCACCCAGGAGGCACGCATGTGGCTGTCCGCAGGAATGAAGACACATGGCGGAACCCCAAGCACCAGCCCTTACCGCTATCCCCGCAGGGCGCACACCTGAGAACCAAGCTACCACCCCGCTGACCCCAGGCAGTACGCCCGAAGTCCCCGCAGGGACACCTTTGGGCTCCCAAGAGGAGGAGGCCCTGCGTCTTGCCCTCTTACAGCAGGCCATAGAGGAGCAGCAGGCGGAGGAGGCCCAGGCCCAAGATGCCCAGCCCCCAGTCACCCCCCAGGACATAGCCGCAGGGCAGCAACTCCGGGATATCACCAGGGACCCCACGGAAGCTCTGGACGCACAACGGGCATCGGGTGTGGACCCGGACCCCTATGTCGCCATGAGGCAGGCCAACCCCGAGGGTCCCGATGCCGCCGCACAGTCGGCCACTATGCCCTCGATGATCCACAACACCGTGTCCGCCTTTGGTGGTGGCGCGGTGGAGGCAGGCTTTCAGACCTACGACTTCTTCGCCGGGCCTACCCCGGGTGACCAGAAGTCCGACTTCAGGCAGTGGGCCGAGAAGAAGTATCGGGGCCATATGGACGCCCTGGGTCCGGCTGGTGGTTTCGTAGGTGGGCTCGGGCAGTTCGCGGGGGGCATGGTGGGTCTCGGGAAGTTCACCGAGGGCCTCAAGGTCCTCCCTTGGATCGGCAGGGGGATTGAGGCATTGGAGGGCCTAGCCCAAGGGTCCAAGGCGGTGAAGGCCGGGGTGGAAGCCACCAAGGCCACCATCGTCAACACCACCATGTTCGATCCTCACCAGGAGCGCCTCTCGAACGTCATTGAGCAGTTCCCCCAGCTCCGCAATCCCATCACCGGGTTCCTTGCGGCCCACCCCGGGGACACCGATGCGGAGGGCCGCCTTAAGAATGCCCTTGAGAACCTCGGCATAGAGGCAACTGCCGGCGCTCTCCTCATGGGCGGCATGCGGCTCTACAAGGCATTGTCCTCGGGGGACCGGGAGGGCATCACCAGGGCATCCGATGAGGTGCTCAAGACCCAAAGCACCATAGAGGCTGAGGCGGCGGCCCCCCAGTTGGGACGAGATGAGCATTACCTTGTCAGGAATGGCGAGGTGGTCGGTGGGGATGGGAGCCCCCAAGATGGTTCGAGCCCTAGTGCGCCCACCACCGGGTTAGAAGGCGAGGTCCTCCCCCAGGACCGGTCGCCAGCCCCAGGTGTGCCCGAGGATCGCCGGGACCTGCTGGACCTCGGGTACACCGAGCAGCAGCTCAACAGGATGACCCCCGAGCAGGTCAGGGACAGCCGGGCCGCCTACAGCATCATGAAGAAGGACGCTGAGCACCAAGCGTCCGCCACGAAGTATTGGGATGGCGTCGGCGATGCTGCGGACCGCAAGGACTACCTGACGGAGATCGCCAGGGACATCGAGTCTGGCCGCGTGATCCTGCCGGAGAACCCGAAGGACCTAGCGCTCAAGGATAGCTCCTCAGTCTACGGCGAGGGCCAGCTCGCAGCCGCAGCCCAGGACCTCCGCGATTGGGCTAAGTCCGAGGGGCTGGGTGAAGGACCCGAAGCCACCAAGGAAATCATCGCGAACCTCGAAGCTGAGATTTTCGATGGTGTCACCCGCAGCGATGATGGGGTCTACTATAAGGACATCATCAAATATCTTCAGCGGCAGGACGCTGGGGACTTGACGGGGGCTCCGGGCTCGCCTGTATCCGGCACCTTCGAGCTAGGCGTAGCGGACAGAGAGGCAGCCGGATTGCCTCCCGCCAAGGGACCGGGCGATGTGGTCTATTCCATCATCCGGGATGGCCAGCCGGTGGGCTACGTTCATGCGACCATCCGGGGGAACACCGCAAGGATCGAGGACATATGGAGCACCACAGGGCAGACCCGAGGTGCCCTAGGTCCCGGTGTCGCCTCGCAGCTTCTCAAGCAGTTCCAGCGGGCCCACCCCGAGGTGATCAACCTCACCGGGCGTAGGACCACGGGTGCTCGCAACGGGGGCCGGGAGCACGGCTATGCGGATGAGGGCGGAGTGGAGGTCTCCGTGGACATCCCCAAGGCCCGCACGATGGCCGCCCGCAGTTACCTCGATGCCTCCTCGGGGGACCGGGTGAGCAGCGGTGAGGGCGGGACCAGCAACACCCAGGCCCCGGAAGGATTCGACCCGGCGCTTACCGGCAGCATCATGAAGGCTATTCGCGAGGACTGGGACGCCACGGACGGAGCCGGGAAGGACTGGCTGGAAGCCGTGCAGAGCGGCGAGAGAATGGCCTCTCCGCCGAACAGCTTGCCGTACCACAAGATGGCTACCCCCGAAGAGGTGGAGAGCTTCATCAATCACGCGGTGGAAGCGGTGAACAAGGAGGGCATCCTAGATAACCTCAAGGGCGGCGCGGTGCTCACCGACGCAAAGGCCCGGGAGCGCATCAGCCAGTACGCCGCCATCTTCAATACGGACCCCAATGCGATGATGAGCGAACTCGCCAAGGCCGGCGAAGCTGCTCACGACATGTTCGCCCACATGGAAATGGGCTACCTCATCGCCAACAAGATGTTCAAGGACGCCTATGTGAACTCCTTAGCCATCCAGCAGGGCCGCCTAGGGCAGTGGGGTGGCAATGCGGTGGCAGCTACGGAGGAGGTCCAGGCGCAGCTTGCCCGGGCTCTTCAGGCCTTGGGCCATGCGAACTCTATCCGTGCTGCGGGTGGCCGTGTGGTCCGCAGGAACCGCGCTGAGTTCGCCCCGGATCAAGCCACGATAGACAGCCTCAAGACCGTCAACCCGGACATGTTGGTCCAGCTTATGGTGGACAGCGCGGGAGACGTTCGGAATCTCCGCAAGATCACCCAGCCAAGTTTCCTCCGGCGCATTCAGGACTTCGCCAGCTACTACTATGCGAGCAACCTGCTGTGGGGCTGGAAGACCCAGGTAAACAACATCGTGTCCAACACGGTGACCGCCCTAGTGCGGCCAGCCGAAAGGGTTATCGGGTCCTACACCATGGGCGAGGCTGGGGCGTCCATCCGGCAGCAGGCCGTGAAGCAATACCTCTACATGGCAAGCTCTTTGCCGGACGCATGGAATGCCGCAGTGGAGGCCTTCCGCCTCGGGGACAGCCGCCTCGCCATGCATAATCTCGACCTCTACGGGACGCCCACGCAGGGTAACCGGGCGCTCTACCGGTGGAAGCCCTGGGACAGCATGGCGAACGTCACGTACAACACCATGGCCTCCTTCGGGAACATGGGACAGATGGCCGTAGGTGGGTCCCTCCGCTTCCTCGCCGCTGCCGATGAGGCGGCCAAGGTGATCACCTACCGGTCTATCGTCGGCGCCAAGGCACACCTTGAAGCGGTGGACCTGGGGCTCTCCGGTAAGGAGCTTTCCGAGCACGTCAACAGCCGCCTTACCGCTGCCTTTGACGATGCTGGACGGGCCACCGACATGGACGCGAAGAGGGAGGCACAGATTGCCACGCTCTCGCAGGACCTCGACACGGGTTTGATTGCGGCGGGCGCTAGGTCCTTCCAGTCCTTTGCCGCGCAGTTCCCCCCGGCTCGGCTCTTCGTCCCCTTCGTGAAGACCCCAGCCAATCTCGTGCGGTACGGAATAAACCTCACGCCTGGGCTCAATGTCCTCAGCAAGGATTTCCGTGATGCCTTCCATGGGCAAAAGGGCGACACTCCCCAGCAGCGTAGGCTCTTCAAGGCCCAAGCCCGAGGGCAGGCCTCGCTAGGTCTCACCTTCAGCTTGCTCACCGGGGTCATGGCCTACAACGGCATGATTACCGGCCCGGGGCCCGGAGATTCGGAGACGCGCAGGAACCTCATGGCCACTGGATGGAAACCTTTTGCCTATCGCCGGGTCAATGACGATGGCAGCGTGACCTACACCCCGTTGAAGGACATGTTGGGCCCATTCGCCATTCCCTTCACCATTGCGGCGGCTGTCGGGGAGGCCTCCCAGCATGCGGGAGTTGACCAAAGCACCGTAGAACGCACGGCATCCGCCCTGATGCTGGCGCTTACCAAAGGGCTAGCCGATCAGACCTATCTCAGGAACCTCCACCAGGCCATGGACATGCTGATGAGCGGTGAGGGGCGGCAGGTGGAGAGACAGGTGGGCAACATCGCGTCCAACTTCGTGCCGGCCTCCTCGCTTCTCAGGAACGCCAACGCGGCCTTTGTGGACGATGAGATGCGCGATGCGGTTTCCATTATGGACCAGATGATCGCCACCATTCCGGGGCTGTCTTCCACGGTGCCCCCGAGGCGCGATATCTGGGGAGACCCTATCCACGCCAAGCTGGGTCTATCATCCACCGCAGACGGCGTTGTGGACCTCGAAATGGAACGCCTTGCGATGGACACCCCAGATGGCCGCTCCATTGCCCACGTCACGCCGACCGGCACCGGGTACGACCTCAGGGACGTCACCACGGAAGATGGCAGGAACGCCTACGACCGCCTTCAGGAACTATCAGGTCACCTCCCCGGTGCTCCCTCGCTGAAGTCCCAGGTGGCCAAGGTGATGCAGTCCGAGGCTTACCTTAAGGCCCCCGATGGCTCCTCCTCGGTGAAGGGCACCAAGCTCTACATGCTGGGGTCCGTCATCAATCCCTACCATGAGAAGGCCAAGAAGCTGCTCATGAAGGACCGCAATGTCCGCAAGGCGATGTACACGGCGAACGAGCAGGTACGGGCAGCCTACGCGGCGAAGCAAAGGGACCCTAATGGTGCGCTGCCGCAACGCGATGTCCTCAATGACATCCTAGGGAAGTTCGGCATGGGCGGGGGGGAAGTGAGTGTCCCCGAAAGATCATCGTAGGTTACTAGGTGCCCTGGTAGGCATCCAGCGCCAAAACAGCGAGCTTAACGCAGCGAGTGAGCAGGGCAAGCACGCCGTTGATGATCTTCAGTTTATGGAAAAATGCGTTCTCACGCTTCTTAGCCATTGTTAGTCCTCTGAATATTCAAACCGGATTGGGCTCCGGGCGACCCAAGCTGTGCGGACTACACAACTGCCAGTAGTTGGCTGCTTAACGGGTCATGAATATCTTCGGGGACACTCGCTGCCGCTTATCGGGACCGCCCCGTCGCAAGTCAACGTGTTATCCTCCCAGAGGGAACACTTTGGGGGACCTATCAACAACGTGAATCGATAGGGGCTCTTCGGGTCCACATCGATTCACTCTTTGAATTGGACGCAGGGTACATCCTTGCAGGAGACAATAGGCGTTTTTCCTTTTCACCCAGGACACGCCAATGTCTGCCCCCAGTCCGGGCGCTAAGCCCAAGTTCGACTTCACCGCCCAGGTCTTCGAGACCCTCCCCACCGACCACATGAAGCCCCGCGCTACGTCGCTTCCTTTCCGGGAGCGCTGGACGGCCCTTTCCGCTGAGGTCGAGAAGGACGGCAAGCCCCGGGGGTTCTATGTGCCTGCGGCATATTTCATTGAGGTGCGAGGGGTGGCCCCTGAAAAGGTTCATCATGCGTACATCAAGCAGAAGCTCTCGGATGCATGGAACAAGTGGCTGAATGAGCTTCCTGCCGCCCGAAGGTCTGACCGTTTCGCCCTCGTGAAGACTAAGCGGACCGGGGAGGAGCCCGACTACAAGGGGCAGGGCCTCGGGGTCATCGCGGTACTGACGGTGAAAGGGTAGGGCGATGGACAACGTGATCCTATTTCCGGGGACCGCAGGGGTTCGGCCCATCCGGGAGACAGCCCCAGGCAAGACCACCTTGGTGGCCGCTCTGGACACTGCGGCAACCGCTTGGCGTGACCTGAGGTCTGCCGAAACGATGGTGTGCCAGGGGCGCATGGTCATCCAAGACCTGACCGAGGACCTTGCCGTCCGCCATGTCGAAGAGGTCACCCGGGAACACATCAAGGCTATGGTCTCGAAGTGGAAAGAGCAGGGCTATTCTGCCAGCACCATCCGTAAGCGCCTCATCGTGCTCAAGACCATGGGGTGTGACACGGCGGGGATTACCAGCGGCGTCAAGAAGGCCCCCAAGTGGTGGCTCAATGACGACCACAGGTCCCGCCTCCTCACGTGGCTCCGCACGCCTGTGCCCGAAGGTACCTCGCTGGCTGCCACGAGGCCGGAACTGGCGGACCACATCGAGTGGACCCACTTCACCGGGCTCCGCATCGAGGAGACCCTGAGGGTCAAGTGGTCCGGCGTGAGCTTCAGCAGGGGTCCTGAGGTCGGCCCGCCGTCACCCTTTGGCATGGACCTCTTCGTCCCAGGCACCAAGACCGAGGGGTCCCAGGCGACCATCCCATTGAGTGGCGAGGCGGGAGGCCTGCTGCTCCGCAGGTGGTTCGCTGCGGGATGCCCCAAGGGTGACAGCAAGGTCTTCCCGGAGCGCTACGACAACCTTCAGCGCCTGTGGAAGCTCTGCCGGGACCACCTTGGGCTCACCAAGTCCACCACATGCACCCTCAAGGCCATCCGCAGGTCTGCCGCACGGTACCTGCACTACGACAGGGCCATGCCCCTGGACCTCACCCGGCAATACCTCAGGCACAGCAACATCCAGACCACGATGGAATACCTGAGGCTGACTGGTGGTGCCAGCACTGAGGAAATGCGGAGGTTCCTGTAATGGGCACCCTTCACCTCTAGCAGCCGATCCCAACCAATTCCGCATGTAAGCCCGGGCAGCCTCCGAAGGAGCCTGGGAGCGCTTCCCCTATGTCCATTCCAAAACTCAACCAAGGAGCCGAACCCCATGGCTAAGACCCACGGACCCATGACTGCAATCGCCTTCCACGACTTTGTGGGATGGCTTGAAATGCGCCTTCACGGCGGCCTGCCGGACCCGAAGTTTCTCTGTCAGCATCTCCCCCAGGGCGTTCTTGCCCATGCCGTTCCTGTCGTGGACCCGGTGGACGGATCGGCGGCCATCGCTCTGTCAGTGCAGCCCATAAGGCCCGAGCGTCTCCACCTAGCGGACCGCGAGGGGGACAACAGCCCGGCCCGCCCCAGGACACGCTACTGGGAACCTGAGGCCGTCCTTTTGCTCCGCATGGCCCTCGCCAACGGGGGCACGATGTTCGTGGATGATGACTGCACCGGGAAGACCGAGAGCAACCCTGAGGGCAAATGGCACTACCCTGAGATATTCGGGGAGGGCATCTCCCTCAATAGGGTCTTTATGGATGCGGCTCCCGGGGACCGCGTGAGGGTCCATGTGGACCGCAGTCACCCCTTTGGGCACCACGATTGCCGCAGGCGGCTTCTCCACATTGAGACCGGCAACCCGACTACGGCAAGAGGTGTCTCTGACTTCCTCGATATTGCAGTGAGGACCTACGAGAGGCCGAACCCACAGGACGGCCTCACGGGACCCCAGCGCTTCCACGCGACCACCGAGCAGTACCGGCAGGTTCTCACGGATGCCCTCGCTGCCCACACCGCTTTCAACCCCTCTGCCTCCTCCGAGCAGGTCGCGCGGTGGCATCGGGAGAAACACCCAGTCTAAGGCAACGCCTCGCCTACGGCAGGTGGTGACACCGAGTTCCCCCGAGGCGGAAACGCTGTGCCGTTTCATTCGGTGCGGCCAGACGCAGCAGGCATCCTCGGCCTGCGTCCTGCGGGGATCGGGGGAGGGATATCAATGTTCGAAGGGGTTCGGCCAATGTCTCCCCCCCGCAGCCGCTTAGCGGAAATCTTTGGGGACTTCATTACGCCCGATGGGGTCCGCTTGGCCCTCGGGTACCTCGGGTTCCTCGTGGTCCTCTTCGCTGTCCTTACCGGGGCGGCAAGGGTCTTGGATGGGCTCATGAAGGAGCCGCCCGGTGCACACGCGGACCGGCTCAGCGCCTATTGTGTGGACCACGGGATAGGTTCCTGGGGCCGCTGCGTCGCGATGTATGAGGCGGGACGGATAACTGATGACGAGCTTGAGAGGTACCGGTAAGGGAGCACCTTAGGAGCGCGAAATCCACCGAGCTAGGGTGCCAAGGATATTGCGTCCCGAAGCGTGTGGCCGGAAGGATTTGCGATGAGAAGCCGCAGGGGTATCGCTGGGCACTGAAATGGGAGGAGCCTGCCATTGCCCCCTTTTGATCCTGTCCAGCTCGTCGCTCTCAATGGTAATCTCAAGCGAAGGGTCCCGGACCCATTCCCATCGGTCTCGCTTCCAGTATTCGAGAACGCGAACCGCCATTGTGTTCATGCTGTCCCCGGCAACACAGGTGATCTTGGCGTTTTCGTGCAAATAGGTTCCCTCGCTGTGACGCGGCGGGTCGCCATAGAGAAACTCATAGTTGTGGCGAATAAGGTCAGCCTGTGAATGGTCTTCCATGCTCGGGAACACCGGCCTGTTAAAAGAGCAGCAAACGGTAAAGGTGCGTAGGCACGCCTGACACACGACCTCTACAAGTACCGCTTCATTGCAATATATGTTCCCGGTACGGCGCGGAGTGAACGGCTCATAGCGCGGGACCCCGTATTCATCATACCAAAGCGGCGCGGTGGGGACGCGGGATAGAATATCGTCGTAGTTCCCATTCATGGGGGTGGCCGGCGCTCCCTGTCAATGAGCTGGAATCTGGCATGCGCCTGCCAGGACTGCAATGTGGGAACGTCATGGGATCGGTGTGCCTGCGTGTATCAGGCCGGGCGTATTACCGATGAGGAACTTGAGGGTACCGCTAGTCAACGGTGGGGTCCGTTGGGCGCTCGTTCGCGGGCTTACGCCGCGCTGCCTCGTTCTGTAGTTCGCGCTGAATGTTTTCTAGGGCAACCCCTCCGACCCCAAAGACCAGCATCAGGGGTAGGCCTATAGCGGTCCCGAGGGCTGCGAGCCCCGCACCCTGAGTCCCTACCACTGCGATACCTACGGCACTGGCCCCAAGGAACGCCCGAGTGGTCCCAGTCCGGTTATCCCAGCCGTGCTCTTTAAGTTTGGCGTAGGCCTTCACCACTCGTGGCCAAATGATCTTGGCGTTACGCATGGTACGGAACACAGCAAGGGCCTTCCGTGCTCTCGTCTGGTCGCTCTCCCGTATGTCTTTCAGTTCGGAGACCCATTGCAACAGCGCTGCCCGCTCCTCGTCCGTGGTGTTGCTTACCAGGGCGGTTGTAAGTGCTCGCTGGGCCGTAGGGGATGGGAGGTTCTCAGTCATAGTCCACAAGTAGCTTAAAATAGAGGAGCCAAGCAATACTGCCTTCGCTGCGCTCTCCTCCGCTTCAAGTTGGACCATCAACGTTGAACCTAGGGAACCGCTCAAAGGCCTTCGCCTTGGCCGCCACAGTCACCTCGCCATAGTCCGCTCCTATCGTCCCCGGGGCGTGCCCGCAGATGGCATCCAGCACGCTATCCTCTATGCCGGCCTGCCGCCCGATGGTCTTGAAGGTGTGACGCCAAGCATGGTTGGGGCGAACACGGGGGTCCGTCACGGCCTTCCGCACCGACTCCGTAACGCGGTTCTTCATGGTCCGCCATGAGCCCCGAAGTTCGCCCTTGGTGTCCGGTGTGATGAATAGGTGTCCGGCCTTGGTGCTTGCCACAAAGTCAGGGAACCCGAGGTCCACTAAGTGGCTGTGAAGCACGACCTCACGGAACTCCTTGTCCTTCACGGTGTAGGCCTCTGGCGTGATGGTGAGGACCCACACCTCTCCGCCCATGACGCTTACCTTCCTCAGGTCCGTCTTGCGGAGCTGCACGATTTCACCCACCCGGGCCCCCGTGTAGGCACACAGCCAGGGGACCCAGCGTTTAGCTGCTGCGGTCTTGGCATCTTCTCTGGGGCCTTTGCGGTAATCGGCAGCGTGCTTCAGGATCGCTCGGGCTTCCTCCTCCGTGAAATCCCGGGCCCGCGTTCGGACCGTCTTAGCGGGGCGCAGCGTGATCCCCACGGCGGGATTGACCCGAAGTTTGCGATTGGTGACCGCCCAGCCAAAGAGGGCACGGAGGGCACTGAGGTCATTATCCTTCACGGTTCGAGCATTGATGCCGTCCGCTAGCCGCTTGTTCTTGAAGGCCACGATATTGTCAGCCGTGATGCGGCCCGCATCGTCATGCCCAAGGAACTCCTTCAGCCGTTCCATCTTGCGGCTGTAAGCCTCATAGGTCGATTGCGTGACCCCCACCGCCTTGGCCTCTGCCCACCATCCCTCTACGATGTCTCCGAGTGTTAACTTGCCGTTGGCGTTCGTGGTGGCCGGCTTTGCGGGCTCCCCAGGCGGCTGCCAAGCGGGGAACCTTTGGGCCTTGGGGTCTGGTGAATAGTCCCCCTCTGCCTGCCTTTGGCGGCTCGCAGCGGCGTCCCGTAGTGCATCGCGGAAGGCCCCCAGGAGGATGAGCCGGCTGTGGCTGTCCACCTTGCGGATGCCATGAGCAAGCAACTGGCGGTCCACGATGGGGCCAAGAACGGCTTCCAGCGCCTCCGCGTCATCAGCGGGCAGGGCGCTCAGTTTCTCCCGGAGGTTCTCCCAGGCGGCGGCCATCTCGTGGGGCAGCGGGGGAGGCTCGGGGGTCCACGTCCCGTCAAACCCGATGGTGCCCGATACGGTGCGTTCGCTCTCTTCGTCGTTCGCCCATGCGTGATAGAGGAACCCAGCCAGGGCGGTGGCTTGCTTGGCGGTGAGGGAGACCGGAGCGTCTTCTCGGAGGCTGCGCCAGATGGCTTCCAGATAGGCCACGATTTCGGCCTGTCGTATCTTGGCGGTTACGGGGTCATCCGTGCGGAGGGATACCCGGATAGACCGCTTGGCCATGGCGGGCGTGATGGTGATTGGCTGTGTAGCGCCACCGAGAGGAATTTGCAGCGTCATGCCGGCTAGCTGGGACTGCACATCCTTGGGAATCCGCTGGTCAAAATAGCGACTACGAGAGCCTTTCCGCTGCATCGGCTTGACCATTCGATAGTGCATTGTATGCCACCTTTGTCTGACAGTGGCACAATCCTAACCGTCTGATAACACGTAACTTATTGGTCTTGAAGCCAAAAATCGCGATGCTGGTGCGGACGGCGGGACTCGAACCCGCACCCGGTTTCCCGAAGCAGATTTTAAGTCTGCTGCGTCTACCATTTCGCCACGTCCGCAGCGCCGGTCTTGCTTAGGGCTGGAATCATGGCAGCTCAAGCCGTTTCTGTGGGCTTCCAGCCATAGAGCCAGTCATAGCGCTCCAGGAGGCGCCGGCCACCGAGGGCAGACAGGCCGAGATCGCGTGCGGCGGCGAGGGGCCAGCGCCGGTGATAACGTTGGCCGTTGCTGTGCGCCTCGGCCTGGATCCGGCCGACACGCGGCAGGCGCAGGCGCGACCATTCCTGTAGACGGGCGGGAAGGTCGCCGTGGCCTGCGCCGTCGAGCCGGGCAGCCAATTCGGCCGCATCCTCGATGGCCGCCGCGCCGCCCTGGGCGATGAAAGGCAGCATGGGATGGGCTGCGTCGCCGATCAGGGCGATCCGGCCAGTCGCGATCCGGCTGTCGGCGCGGCCTTCGAACAGCGGCCAGGTCCGCCATTGCGGCACCGTGGCGAGCAAGGCGCGCAGGCGCCCGTCCCAGCCGGCATAGTGCGGCAGCAGCGCGTCCAAGGGCTGCGGCGTGGACCAGCCGGGGCCGGCGTCGTCGGCATGCGTCACCGCCACGAGATTGAGCGCCTGCCCCGAACGCACGGGATAATGTACGAAATGTGCGTTATCCCCGAGCCAAAGCCCGGTCTTCTGGCCTTGGAAGAGGACGGGTATTTCCTCACTCGGGATTACTGCCCGCCAGGCCCGTCGCCCGGCGAAACGGGGCGGCTCGAGGTCGAGCTGGGCTCGCAGCGTCGACCACACCCCGTCGGCGCCGATCAGCATGGAAGCGGAAACATCCGCATCCTTGCCCGCGAAGGACACGGTCACCCGCTGCCCATCCTGGCGGGCCGCGCGGATCTCCCGCCCCAGCTTGAGCGGAATGGCGCGCCGATGCACCGCTTCAACCAGCACCGTCTGCAGGTCGGCGCGATGGATCACACCATAGGGAGCGCCCCAGCGCGCTTGGCAGGCTCCGAGCGGCAGTTGCTGAATGAGGGCGCCGGTTGCGCCCTTGCGGATCACCACCGCTTCCAGCCGCACCATATGCGCTTCGAGCGCTGGGCCGAGGCCGAGGCCGAACAGCACGTTGAGCGCATTGGGGGTGAGCTGAATGCCGGCCCCGGCTTCCTCCAGCCTCGAGGCGCGCTCATAGATTTCAACCGCAAAGCCGCGCCGCGCCAGGGCCAGGGCCGCCGTCAGCCCACCGATTCCGGCGCCGGCGATCGCGATATCCATGCCCGGTTCAGGCGGCCTGGGCGTTCACCGTGCAGGCGGCCGGCTCCGACATGCCCTCGGGCAGCTTGGGATCATATTTATAGAGCGTGGAGCAGTAGGAGCACACCGCCTCGTCATCCGAACCGAGGTCGATGAAGATGTGGGGATGGTCGAAAGGCACGCTCGCGCCCTGGCACATGAATTCCTTCGAGCCGACGCGAATGACCTTCAAGCCGAGGTCATTTTGGAAATGGGGAATGGAATGGCCTGCCATTGATCTTCAGTCCGCCATGGGGACCCGGGGTCCACGACGTGGATTTGGGGTCCGTAATTTTCTCTCGCGCGGACCATAGCGGTGCCGCACGGGATGCGATAGGGGCTAATGGGAGCAAGAGCAAAGGAAAACCGCGCCGATGCAGCGTTTTGATCACGACGGCGTCGAAATCGCCTATATAGACGAGGGAGAGGGCGAGCCCATCCTTCTCATCCACGGCTTCGGTTCGAATCATCAGGTGAACTGGGTCGGCACCGGCTGGGTCGACCTGCTCACCAGGCAGGGCCGGCGGGTAATCGCCTTCGACAATCGCGGCCATGGCAACTCCTCCAAGCTCTACGATCCCGCCGCCTACCATCCGGCAGCGATGGCGAGCGATGCCGTGGCGCTGCTCGACCATCTGCGCATCGGCTCGGCGACGGTGATGGGCTATTCCATGGGCGCCCGCATCACGGCCTTCCTGGCGCTCGAGCATCCCCAGCGCGTCGATGCGGTGATCTTCGGCGGCCTTGGCGTGCGGCTGGTGCAGGGCGAGGCCCTGCCGCCCACCATCGCGGCGGCGATGGAAGCGCCCTCGCTCGATGACGTGCCGGACCCGATCGGGCGGATGTTCCGCGCCTTTGCCGACAAGAGCGGGGCGGACCGGCGGGCCCTGGCGGCCTGCATCCGCGGCTCTCGCGTCCAGCTCAATCCCGCCGAGGTCGCGCGGATCCTGCAGCCCACTTTGATCGCCGTCGGCACGCGCGACCCGATCGCGGGCTCGGCGCAGGAACTGGCCGCGATGATGCCCAATGCCACTGTGCTCGACATCCCGAACCGCGATCACAATCCGGCCGTCGGGGACAAGGTCTACAAGCAGGGCGTCTTGGCATTCCTTGCAGAGCAGGGCGTCTAAATGAACATTGGCACTGTCGCCATCACTGCGCTAGAAGGGAAGGAGATACCGTCCATTCAGCGGATAGGCAGATGAATCAGTCGAAGCGCCTGGTTTCCCATGGGCTTGAAATCGTCGATCCGGTCTGGAGCCGTGTGCGGGCCGAGGCCGAGGCGGTCACCCATGCCGAGCCGCAACTTTCCAGCTTCATCTTCGCCAATATCCTGCAGCTCAATTCGCTGGAAAGCGCCGTGGTGCAGCGCATCGCTTCGCGCCTGGATCATTCGGACATGCCGGCCACCCTGATCGCCCAGGCCTATGGCAAGGCGCTCGAGGCCGATCCGAGCATCGCCTCGGCCATCCGGTCCGATATTGCGGCGGTGATCGACCGCGACCCGGCGGCCAATCGCTATATCGAGCCGATCCTCTATTTCAAGGGCTTCCACGCCCTGCAGACCCATCGCCTGGCCCATTGGCTCTGGAAGTCGGGGCGCCGTGATTTCGCGCTCTATCTGCAGAGCCGCTCCTCGGCCGTGTTCCAGTGCGACATCAATCCGAACGTGCCGATCGGGCGCGGCGTCTTTCTCGACCATGCCACCGGCCTGGTGGTCGGCGAGACGGCGGTAATCGGCGACGACGTCTCCATCCTGCAGGACGTCACGCTGGGCGGCACCGGCAAGGAGACGGGCGACCGCCATCCCAAGATCGCCCGCGGCGTGATGATCGGGGCTGGCGCCAAGATCCTCGGCAATATCGAGATCGGCCAATGCGCCCGCGTCGCGGCGGGCTCGGTGGTGCTCAAGGCGGTGCCGCGCAACACCACGGTGGCGGGCGTTCCTGCCCGCGTGGTCGGGGAGGCGGGCTGCGCCGAGCCGTCGCGCAGCATGGATCAGATCCTGCACGGCCCGCTGCCGGACGACATGTTTTGGCACGACGTGGGGCTGTAGGTTCCTGTCTCGAAGGCCAGAAGCGAACGGGCCTGGAAAAGTCTAGGCTTGTGTAAATCTGATGTTGGCGCTCTTCTGGGCTATGGAAGCGCAGACAAGAAGGCCAAGTCTGGATAAAGCCGGATAGTGACAGCGCGTCTTATTGCGATCGCCAGGGGATCGTGAAAGATTCCGAGAGCCCTTCCTGCGTCAGCGGGCGTAAGCCAACCATCGCCAAGACGCCAGCGACGGAAAAACAGCCAATCGAGAGCACCGTGGCGCGCGAATTCCAGACTCTTTCGCGCCTGCTCGGCGGTGGCAGGTGGACTTGTACGGGCATTCGCCCCGAATTTGATGCGCAGTTCCTCCTCGAATGCAGTGCGGTGGGCCGCTAGTGCCATAACGTCCGCCTCTGTGATCGTTACAATCCGGTCCATTTCGGCTCGGACGTCCTCCGGCATCGTCTGGACAGCCCGCACAACCGCGTCAGCAAAGCGAGTATCGTGCGTGATATCGATATCCCATTCGCTGGGAAGATGGCGCCACAGAACGGTCTCCGCAGCCTTGCTCCAATATCCGTTTGTAATCAAGCCGAGTGATTGCAGGACGGATTGCGCATCCGGCGCGGCATGAGCAAGACCAAGACCCCAGGCGGCGCCAATATTCGGCCCAGGCAGAGGCAATGCCTCAGTTACGATATAGCTGATCAATCCGCCCCGATTTGGAGGAAGGGGAATGCTTCCATCCGCACGGCGAAAAGTGAGCAAATTCTGTTGGCTGGCCAGCTTAAGAACTGCAACGCATAGATCGTCCCAACGGGGCAGAACCTCAGGCAACTGGGGATTGTCGCGTGGAACAGCGCCATAGTCGGTTTTGTCGGCCTGGCCAAGCGCCACCAACGCGTCGCAACCGATCTGATAGGCCGTCATGGACATATCGTCCCAGCCCGCCCTGCCTTCCAAGGAACGGGGGACGTTCCGCGACAGGAAGCCAATAACGTCCATGGGCCAATGAGCAGCTAAATGGCGCGTATTCAACTCGCCCGTTCCTTCCGTTGCGCTCGGAGCCACATGCTTTCAATCGGTGGTCGTCTGTGCACGACGGTTGCGCTTTTATCGCCCGTCCCTTTCATGGCCCGGAAGATCGGGCGGCAGGGTTGCCCAGCTCACCTTCGACTGGCACCAGCTCTGGTGGGCTGGTTCCACAAGCGATGGGTCATCCAGAATACCTGCCTTGACATAGACCCGGTCAGGATGCCCGCGCGACGACGTGTAGAGCGGAGAGCCGCAGGTCCGGCAGAAATGTCGCGTCAGTTCGTTGCCGCTGTCTGCAATTTTGGCGAAGGATCCGATCTCGCCTGACGTCACGCGAAACGTCCCGGCCTCGAACGGAACGCTGACGTTGAAGGCGCTCCCGGTGCATTTCCTGCAATCCTCGCAATGACAATAGGCGGCAGGGCCGGCGGGCATCCCGCAGGAGATGCGAACTGATCCACAAAGGCACGAAGCGGTGATCTTCCCATTCATACCGCGACTATCGCACTTCATCCAAGTGCTGCAAAGGCCGTCGCGGGGCGGCCACAAATATGGCTGCGCAAGCTCGAGCGTTCGCCGCTCAGGACGGCATGCCCTGGAACTGTGGAACATCCAGGGGCTTGGCCCATGGCAGGCGCCGCTTCACGAACATTTCCAGCTTCGGTTCGATGCCGGCCGGCTTTTCCAGCGAGCCCAGCTGCACGAATGTCAAACCCGGGAAGCTCTCGAGGTTGCTGGTGAAGAGGCGGGCGCCACACTCGGTACAAAAATTGCGATCGAGCTTGTTTCCGGAGTCGGCGATATAGGTGACGGCTTTGATCTTGCCTTCGCCGCCGGTGAGCGTGAAGTCACTCGTTGGAACACCGAACCACGTTGCCGCTTCGCCGCCCGATGCCTTCTTGCAATCCAGGCAATGACAGACGGCGACGAAGGTCGGGTCGGTATCGAATTCGAACGCCACCGCGCCGCATGCGCATCGAGCCGTATGCTTTTTAGCCATGTCCGTCGGTCCTTATGCCCATCGCAGGTCGTCGGATCCTTGTGGAACGCCCTCGATGCACCGGAATGGGTGTGATCGAAATCCTATTCGCCTATCGTGAAGTTCACAGCCGGAACGGGATTTTGGCAACAAATTACTGTGCCACTCTCACAATCGTGCATGCCGGTGGCAAGCGATGCGCGATGGCGCTTTCCCCCGCTTAGACGGGGCACCGGCCCGCATTCTCTTGCGAAGCGAGCCCCAGCATGGCAAAGCCCGGGGATGGCGGGGCGGTAGGGTCGCCCGGCGCATTCAACCGAGGAAGTCCCGTGGACAAGAAAGACATGCAGCGCGTCGAAGCCTATCTTCGACGTACCTTCGGCAATGCCACCATTCGCGTCGTGCCTCGTGCCCGCAAGACCGACAGCGCGGAAGTCTATATCGGCGAGGAGTCGATCGGCGTGGTCTCCGAGGACAAGGAAGACGGCGAGACCTCCTACGATTTCCACATGGCGATCCTCGACATCGACCTCGAGGACTGATCGGCTATTTCGGGGAGCGCAGGCATCCCGCCTGCATCTTCCCATCCTGCAGCCGCAGCGTGTTCAAGGGCAGGTTATCGCGTACATGTGCATGTCGCGGAGACACCTGCGATCTTAGGAACGGAGCCCTGCCATGCCCCTCTATGCGCTCGACGATATCGCCCCCTCCGTGCCGGCTGACGGCCGCTATTGGCTGGCACCGGACGCGCAGGTCGTCGGCCGCGTGATCTTGCAGGAGGACGCCAATATCTGGTTCGGCGCTGTGCTGCGTGGCGATAATGAACCGATGATCATCGGCGCGCGCTCCAATATCCAGGACGGCGCCGTGCTGCATTCCGATCCGGGCTTTCCCCTCACCGTCGGGGAGGACTGCACGATCGGCCATTCCGCCATCCTGCATGGCTGCACCGTCGGCGCCGGCAGCCTGATCGGCATGGGGGCCACCATCTTGAATGGCGCGCGCATCGGCAAGGGCTGCCTGGTCGGCGCCAATGCGCTGATCACCGAAGGCAAGGAGTTTCCGGATCATTCGTTGATCGTCGGCTCGCCGGCAAGAGTGCTCCGTCCCCTCGACGAGGAAAGCGTCGCCAAGCTCAGGCAGTCGTCGGCGCATTATGTCGCCAACGCCAATCGCTTCGCCAAGGGGTTGAAGAGGGTGGATTAGGTCGCGGGGAGCGCATTTCCGGGTGCACGGACGTCTCGTCCGTTCTTGGAAACATGACACGCGCCGTGGGGAAGAGGCGGACGAGACGTCCGCGCACCCGGAAAAACTCAGTTGCCCTTCGCCGACACGATTGCAGTGGTCTGCGTGTCGCCGAGCGAGACCCAGGCATTCTGGTCGGATTGCGACTGGCGCTTGACGTAACGATAGCCGGTGGCCCGCCAGGAGAGGATCTTGGGCTCCTGGTTGTCGAGCACGAACTCGCCGCGATCGGTCTTCACCATCAAGACGGCGTGGCCTTCGTTCTTCTTGTCACGCACCACGGTGATCAGCAGGGCCGAGCGCGGCCAGCCGGCATCGATCAGCAATTTGCGCTTGAGCAGGACATAGTCCTCGCAGTCGCCCTTACCGTTGGTGGGGTATGCCCACCACTCGACCTTACCGTAATTGTCGAGGTCGGTGACCGGCTTCACCGATTTGTTGACCTGGTCGTTCAAGGCGATCAGGTCCTTCCAGGCCTGGCGCGAGAGCACGATGTCGCGTGCTTCCTGCGAGCCCGACTTGCAATCGGCCGGATTGTCCTTGCAGAACTGCAGATAGCCGGAGGGCGGGGTGGTGACATCGCCCACGGGCGCATAGATCGGCATGGCGCTGTGACCGGCGGCGGCGGCCTGCGAGTTCGGCAGTGATGCCGTTGCGAGCGCCATGGCAGCCAAGGCGGCCTTAGGGGCCATTCGGTTCAAATTCGACCTGATCCTGATCCCGAAGCGCATCACAATCTTCAGACCCGTTTTGCCCGCCACTGGATGTTTACCCAGAGAGCAGGGCCAATTACCCGTTCCCGAAGTCAACTTCGCACAAGGGCTGGGGCCGCACAACGCTCTTGCCGCAGAAAAAACAAGATCCACGTGCGGTGCGAAATGCCATAACCCTTTGAAAAATCTCATGTTAACGGTAGATTAACCACGATTTCCCGTTTTCTGGAGACCGTGGGCAACAAGGGGATGCGTGGCATGATTGCCACGGTTTCGTCACCTTTGCCGGGGCTAATTTGGTTAACGTCGAGCGGCTTCGACGCCGATATTGTCGATGAGGCGGGTGGCGCCCAGCCGGGCCGCCACCAGCAGCCGCACCGGCCCCTCCGCCAGCGAGGTCACCGGGGCAAGGCTCACCGCCTGCCGCGCCTCCAGATAATCGAGCTCGAAGCCTCCAGCCGCGATGGCGCCACGCCCGGACGCCAGGGCGGTCTCGATGTCGGCCCCCTTGATCACGTCGTCTGCGACCTGCCGGAGGGTGCGATGCAGGAGAGGGGCCTGGGCTCGCTGCTGCGGCGTGAGATAGCGGTTGCGTGACGACATCGCCAATCCGTCGGCTTCCCGCACGGTCGGCACGCCGACCACCGTGATCGGCAAATCGAGGTCGCGCGCCATCTGGGTGACGACGCAAAGCTGCTGATAGTCCTTCTCGCCGAACAGGGCGATATCCGCGCCGCTTTGGCAGAACAGCTTGGTCACCACCGTCGCCACGCCGGCAAAATGGCTGGGACGGAAACGGTCCTCCAGGCCGGCCTGCGCCGGCCCAGCAAGCGAGACCGTGGTGGCGAAGCCCTGGGGATAGATCTGGCTGACGTCGGGGGCGTATAGGAGGTCGCAGCCGACATCCCGCAGCCGGGCGAGATCCGCCGCCTCCGTGCGGGGATATTTGGCGAGATCCTCGGTCGGTGCGAATTGGGTGGGATTGACGAAGATCGTGGTCACCACGCGGCTTGCCCGCTGGCGGGCTTGCCGCACAAGAGTGATGTGGCCGTCATGCAGAGCGCCCATGGTCGGTACCAGGGCGACGGTCTCCTGCACCTCGCGAAAGCGCTTCACGGCTTGGCGCAACTCCGCCACGGTTCGAACGACCAGGGTTTGGCGTGCCATCCCGTACTCCGCAGGTCCATTACGTCGCATTTGCCTGGCCAGGGTCCTGCAGCGTTTTGCGATTTGGCTGTCACGCCGAGAATCGCAAAGACGCGCCGAACCAAAGAGTTTGAGCAAAGCCCCGATTACGTTTAAACGCGCTTTGCTCGGGGAATGCCCAACTGGCAAGACTCGGATTCATCGCTGTTTCGCAGATCGGATAGAAGTGGGCCAGCTTATTTTCGCATGCGTGGTGCTGTTCTGCCTGTGGCCGTTTCTCAAGCCGGGCATGCTGTCGAAGACACCGGTTCTGGACAGCCTGCTGCGGCGCGGCGGCAGCTTCCTCGCCTTTGCCTTCGGCCTCTATCTGCTGACGCGCGGCGTCTGGGGCATGGGATTGCCTTTGTTGCTTCTGGCAGCTGGCATGCGGGGCTGGCTGCCGCAATTGCCGGATGGCATCATTCCAGGCTCGCCGGCGAGGCCAAGCTCGGTACGCACCGCGGATCTGGTGATCATGCTCGATGCCAACAGGCAGCCGGTGGATGGGCAGGTCATTCGCGGGCGATTTTCGGGCCGTCGCCTTTCGGGCATGCAGGCGACCGAACTGATGACATTGCGCGGCGAGATCGCAGCCGATTTCGTCGGCCGTTCAATCCTTGAAGCTTATCTGGACCGCCGGCTTGCCGGATGGCGTGAACACTTCAAGGATGATGCGCACGCGAGGGGCTTCGGAACGGCGGCGTCCGACGCGATGACGAAGCAGGAAGCTTACCAGATCCTTGGGGTGCAGCCGGGGGCGAGCGCCCAGGAAATTCGTCGAGCGCACCGGGCGCTCATGAAGAAAATCCATCCCGATAAGGGGGGCACGACGCAGATGGCTGCTCGTGTCAACCGGGCCAGGGACATGCTTCTTGAAGGCCATTGACGCTAACTCCACCGAACTTGCTCGGTTCCGACGATGCCTGAGCGTCGCAGAACATGGTTACGCAACGATTAAGCTTGCGTCGTTTTCCCCGGGCCACGCGCGTTGTGGTGAAAGCCGCCTTTATGCTGGCGCGTTGAAGATGTTCTTCCAGCGATCCCAGGAGGTACCGATCTCAAAGCGAGCTGGTGCAAGCCCCTTAAAACAAAGGCGCGGCCCATCCGAGGAAGGCCGCGCCCGAGTGAAATGAAAACCGGCTCTTACCGAAAAATCAGAGCTTCACGGCAACGCAGGCGAAGGAAGCCGCCTTGAGGGCGCTGCAGGCGGATTGGGCCTGGTTCTGATCGCTGAAACCGGCAAAGCGAGCCCTCCAAAGGGTCGAACCGTTGCGGCTGACCGTCTCGGTGAACGGGCGGGCGGAGGAGAGCGCTTTGTTACCGGCTGCCTTGGCGCTGGACAGCAGCTGCCGGGCTGCTCCCTCGCTGTCGGCCGCGCCGATCTGGATGATCCAGCCGCTGCGCTGCGGTGCAGCCAGGGCGACCGAATCACGGGTGACGGCAACGGTGCGGACATTCTGCACGGTGGCGGTGGTGTCGGGGCTGGACTCGCTGCTCTGGCCAGCGCGCACGGGCGGCGTGGCCGGCGCGGTCGTGACCGGCTGGAGGCCCTGCACCCAGCGCATGCTCGGGGTACTGGGCGCCGCGAAGGCCATGACCGGCTTGGCAGGAACGGGTTGGGGCCGGGCCTGCGGCGCGGAGGCGGGCGCCGCGTCCCCGACGATTTCGGGGGGCATCGGTGCCGCCACCGGGGCGGCCTGGCGGGCCTTCGGCGCCTCAGCGACCACGGCCGGCCGGACAACCGGCGGACGCGGCGGCGCTGCCATGGGCTCGGCATCGTTTGGGAGTTCGGCCCGTGCGACCTGCGTGGAGGAGCGGTCGACTGCGTTGCCGGCATAGGCGACCGGCAGATAGGCGTCGATCAGGCGGCGCATCACCATGTCGCGCGAAGCGGCGCTGCGGCCACCCATCACCACGGCGACCAATTGCCTGTCGTTTCGCTTGACGGAGGTCAGGAGATTGAAGCCGCTGGCATTGGTGTAGCCGGTCTTGATGCCGTCGACCCCTTCCACCGAACCCAGGAGGCGGTTGTGCCCCGGGATCGGCCGCCCGCGATAGACGAAACTGCGGGTCGAGAACAGGCGGTAATATTGCGGGAAGCGCTTCTGGATGGCCATGCCCAGGATGGCGAGGTCATGAGCGCTGGTGATCTGCCGGCTGTCAGGCAGGCCGGAGGCATTGACGAAGGTGGTGCGTGCCATGCCGAGCGCGCGGGCCTTGCGGGTCATGTAGGCGGCAAAATTGCTTTCCGAGCCGGCAAGGGCTTCGGCCACCACCACGGCGGCGTCATTGGCCGAACGCGTCACCATGCCCTTGATGGCGTCGTCGACCCGGATGGTCTGGCCGGCGCGCAGGCCAAGCTTGGTGGGGGACTGCGAGGCGGCGTGGGCGGAGACGGGAAGCTCGGTCGCCATCGAGAGCCGCCCGGCCTGCAGCTGTTCGAACAGCAGATAGAGCGTCATCACCTTGGTGATGGAGGCGGGATGCCGCAGGGCCTCGGGGGAGGCTTCGTAGAGCGTGCGGCCGGTCTTCACGTCGACGACGATGGCGGCATAGCGCGGATTGTTGCGCATGTCGGCGGGAATGGCCGAGGCGGCCGATTCCGCGCGGACGCGCTTGCTGCGCGCATGCTTCATCGCTTTCTGCGCCGGGGCGGCGTGGTGGCCGCGGCGGCGCGCATCCGCTTCGTCCGGATGAAAGGCTAGGGTTGTCGTGAACACTACCAAGCCGGCTGCAACCATTGTGGTGGTCCGGGCCAGTCCGCCCCCGATCCAACGCGATAGCATGCAAAGTCCCCAATACTCACCGGCGCAACAGCACCGTCCATTACATGTCCCTGCGAAACCGGTGGTCTCTTTCGCCCTTCGTCCGGGGCTCACCCCATCCCCTGCGGGGAGGAGGCCGTCTCACCGTGCCGCTGCAGGGACGACACAGTCAACGAACCTAGGCGGACGCGGTTACGGATCGGTTAAGTGCCCAGCCGGCGCGGCATTTTGGTCGCATGATTGTCCGATTGGTTGAGAATGAATGAAAAAGACGTACTTCACCCGCTGTTCAGGCCTCCCGACATATTAATGCGATGGGACACTCTAGCAGAAAGTCGGGGTCGATCATAAATTCGGTTCGTGGAAGCCTTTTTCCTCGTCGAGATCGTGTTAGGCTGCAGGCGATTGCAGTTGTCGAAATGGAAGATTCAACGATTCTGGATATTGCATTGAGCGCCGCGCACAAGCCGTTTCCCTTGATCGGCATGGCCCGCGAGCCCCGAGCTCCAGGCGGTGGTGGGGGCACCAACGCGGCCGTGATCACCAAGACACGGCCGGCAACCAAACGCCCCAAACTCTACCGGGTCCTGTTGCTGAACGACGACTATACCCCGATGGAATTCGTCATCGAGGTGCTGGAGCGCTTCTTTAACAAGGATCGTGACGGCGCCACCCACATCATGCTGCATGTTCACCACAATGGCGTGGGAGAGTGTGGCGTCTACACCTACGAGGTCGCGGAGACCAAGGTGACTCAAGTCATGGATTTTGCCCGTAAGCATCAGCATCCGCTGCAATGCGTCATGGAAGAAAAGTGAGGAACTGATCGTGCCATCCTTTTCAAGACACCTCGAACAGTCCCTCCATCGCGCTCTGGCCGCCGCCAATCAGCGCCATCACGAATATGCGACTCTCGAGCATCTGCTGCTCTCCCTGATCGAGGATCAGGACGCGGCAGCGGTGATGCGGGCCTGCAATGTCGACCTCGACATCCTGCGCCGCAACCTCGTCGAATATATCGATACCGAGCTGGAGAATCTGGTCTCCGATGGCCGCGACGACGCCAAGCCGACCGCCGGGTTCCAGCGTGTCATCCAGCGGGCGGTCATCCACGTGCAGTCCTCGGGCCGCGAGGAAGTCACCGGCGCGAATGTGCTGGTGGCGATCTTCGCCGAACGCGAGAGCCATGCCGCCTATTTCCTGCAGGAGCAGGACATGACGCGCTATGATGCCGTGAATTATATCTCGCACGGCATTGCCAAGCGTCCCGGCCTGTCGGAAGCCAAGGCTCCGCGCGGCGTCGACGAGGCTGATGGCGACAGCCCGAAGACGACAGCCAATGGCGAGGATGCGTCCAAGAAGAAGCAGGACGCCATCGACGCCTACTGCGTCAACCTCAACAAGAAGGCGAGGGATGGCAAGATCGACCCGCTGATCGGGCGTGACAGCGAGATCACGCGCACGATCCAGGTGCTCTGCCGCCGGCAGAAGAACAATCCGCTCTTCGTCGGCGATCCCGGCGTCGGCAAGACGGCGATCGCCGAAGGCCTCGCCCGCCGCATCATCGAGGGTGACGTGCCGGAGGTGCTGCGCGGTGCCACCGTGTTCGCGCTCGACATGGGCACGCTGCTCGCCGGCACGCGCTATCGCGGTGATTTCGAGGAGCGCCTGAAGCAGGTGGTGAAGGAGATCGAGGCCTATCCGGGCGCGATCCTGTTCATCGACGAGATCCATACGGTGATCGGCGCCGGCGCCACCTCGGGCGGCGCCATGGATGCCTCTAACCTGCTCAAGCCGGCCCTGGCCGCCGGCCTGCTGCGCTGCATCGGCTCGACCACCTACAAGGAATACCGCCAATACTTCGAGAAGGACCGCGCCTTGGTGCGCCGGTTCCAGAAGATCGACGTGGCGGAGCCGTCCATTCCCGACACCATCGAGATCCTCAAGGGCCTCAAGCCCTATTACGAGGAATATCACAAGCTGCGCTACACCAACGACGCCATCAAGGCGGCGGTAGAACTGTCGGCCAAGTACATCAATGACCGCAAGTTGCCGGACAAGGCGATCGACGTCATCGATGAGACCGGCGCTTCGCAGATGCTGGTGACCGAAAGCCGGCGCAAGAAGACGATCGGCGTCAAGGAGATCGAGGCGACCATCGCCACCATGGCGCGCATCCCGCCCAAGACCGTGTCGAAGGATGACACCGAGACGCTGCGGAATCTGGAGACGAACCTGAAGAGGGTGGTCTACGGGCAGGACAAGGCGATCAAGCAACTCTCGGCCGCCATCAAGCTGGCGCGTGCCGGCCTGCGCGACCCGGAGAAGCCGATCGGCAATTATCTGTTCTCGGGACCGACGGGCGTTGGCAAGACCGAGGTCGCGCGCCAGCTCGCCTCGGTGCTCGGCATCAACCTGCTGCGTTTCGACATGTCGGAATATATGGAGCGGCACACGGTGTCGCGCCTGATCGGCGCGCCTCCCGGCTATGTCGGCTTCGACCAGGGCGGCTTGCTGACGGACGGCATCGACCAGAACCCGCATTGCGTGCTGCTGCTGGACGAGATCGAGAAGGCCCATCCGGACCTGTTCAACATCCTGTTGCAGGTGATGGATCACGGCAAGCTCACCGATCATAACGGCAAGAGCGTCGATTTCCGCAATGTGATCCTGATCATGACCACCAATGCCGGTGCGGCGGATCTGGCCAAGGCGGCGTTCGGCTTCACCAAGAACAAGCGCGAAGGTGACGACACCGAGGCGATCAACCGTCTGTTCACGCCGGAGTTCCGCAACCGCCTGGATGCCACCATTCCCTTCGACCACCTGTCGCAGGAGATCGTCAGCCAGGTCGTCGACAAGTTCATCGCGCAGCTCGAAGTGCAGCTCGCCGATCGTCATGTCGCGGTGGAGCTCTCCAACGACGCTCGTACCTGGCTGGTGGCCAATGGCTATGACGAGTTCATGGGCGCCCGGCCGATGGCTCGCCTGATCCAGCAGGCCATCAAGACGCCGCTGGCCGACGAGGTGCTGTTCGGCCGGTTGAAGTCGGGCGGTGCCGTGCGGGTGACCGTCGTCACCAACGAAGAGGGTAAGCAGGAACTGGGCTTCGAATATCCCGCGGGCCCGGCCAAGCCCAAGCCCGAACCGGTGGTGGCGGACAACAGCCAGGCCTCGGCCAAGAAGCCCAAGGCCAAGCCGAAGGGGCCACCGCAGCGCGAGCCTGACGCTCCGGCTGGCGCCGAATAGGCCTGCGCCGCAAGGACGGCCAGGGAATATCCAAGGGGCGTGAGACGGGGCACCGTTTCACGCCCCTTGTCGTAAGGACAGGTCTTGCGCGGATTTGCCCGGCGTGGATTTCGGGTGATGCATCGGCGCCGAGCAGATCGGGCCCGCGGCCGTGACGGACGGCAATGCGGGGTCAGGGCATATCCTTTGGCGGCAGAGCCGGTTTGGGCAATGGCACGAGATCGACGTTGCGCGATTGCCCGCCGAGAAAAGCCGGGTCGAACAGGCCGCCTCCGGAAGGATCGCCGCCGGGCGGTGCGCCGGTCTGCAGCGGGCCTGCCGGGACGCTTTGGGATGCCCCCGTTCCGAAAAATTCCGCGCGTCCGCCCTGCAGATTGCCCTTTTCGATCTCCTTCTGAGCCTTGGACACCCGCCGGGCGAGGTTCGCCGTATAGGGCAGGCGATAGGCTCGCGGCTCGCCGGTCGGCAGGTTGGCCGCATCCAGTTCCTCGAGCCAGAGATGGATGGCGCCGGCCTCGCCCTGGATGACATTGGGCTCGACGATCCTTGTCCACAGCACCTGAAAGCGGGCGGGCACTCCGACGGGAGCCGACCAGCCCAGCAGGCCTTGCGTCGAGAAGAACACGACGACATAGAACAGGCTCGCCGCGCCGATCGCGCCGATCTTGATCAGGCGCGGCAATGCCAGCCTGATCAGCACGGTGAGCATGAGGAGGCTGAGGAAGACATAGGCGAGCACCAGGCAGAGCGCGTTCATCTCAAGCATTGCCGCCGCCTGTCGTTATTGCCGCCGTCATCGGTTCTTGTTCCAGGCATTGTGCATGCCGCGCAGGATCGACCTGGCTTCCCGGCTCGTGCCGGTGACCTCGCCCTGCGCATCCATGGTGAAGCGTATGGCGGTCAGTTCTGTTCCGCCCTCTGCCGTATCAACCGTCTCCCTGGCGACGATCTTGGCGACCGGATTGAGCTTTTGCACCGTTACCGTCACCGGCACCGGCTGCTTGGTCAGAGCGGTGAAGTGATAGACATTCACCGTGTATTCGCCGGCCACGAAGCCGCGAATGCTGACGAGTTCCTCGCGCACCTTGGTCTGCTGCTTGCGGCCGTTGACCATGACGAAATCGTTGAGGCCGCCGCGATCGTCACGGTCGAGCACCAGGAAGCCCGCCTCGCGCCGGCGGTACCAGGCGATGTTGCCGAGGGGATCCTGGACGAAGATGTCCATGTCGTCGGGATGATTGTCGGGCCAATCCATGGTGATGATGAACTCGGCCTTGCTGTCGATCTTGCCCTCATTGGCCTTGGGGGAAATGATGATGAACACCACGAAGAACAGGAAGGCGATGACCTGCAGGGCCTTGAACAGCACCACGCTGAACGGGTCGAAGGCTTCTTCCCGCCCATGGAGATCGAAGTCATCGATCATCCCGGCGCCCTTTGCGCTTCCAGCGCCGAAATCACATGGACTTCGGTGAGATCGACCGCGAAGGAGAAGATGCGCGAGGTGGCGCCGTCGAGGAAATGATACTGAACCTTGATCAGGATCGAGCCGATCAGACCCACCAGCGTGGTGTACATGGCAACCGCCATGCCTCCGCTCATCAGCGACATCGAACTGCGCACGGCTTCCTTGCTGTCGGTGTCGAGCCCGGCGATCGGCGCCAGCATCATGATGAAACCGACGATGGTGCCGAGCAGGCCGAGTTTCATCAGCGTATCGCTGGCAAAGGCACCATAGCGATTGGAGCCCCGCAGCCGGTCGGCCAGAACGCGCAACAGCAAGGTCTGGTCGAGGCGGGCCGCGCCCTGTAGATGGGCCTTGGTGACGAGGTCGCGTATGTGCCCGGCGACCAGGCCATGCCCAAGCTTTCCGTCGGGTGTCGAACCCAAGCCTGTCGGAGCCGAGCCTGTCGAACTCATGCCTGTCGAACCCATGGCCGCCAGGGCAGACTTGCCGTCTCGGATGATCGCCTGGGCCGTGCGCCGGGCAGCCTCCCCCTCGCGCCCGATGGCGAGGATGCGCCACAGGCAATGCAGACTGCTCGCGATGTAGAGGAGGACGATGACAACGGAGATATAGGTCTTGTCCTCGTCGATCATCTTGGCAATGAAGCCAAAATACCAAAGCACGAGGAAGGCGAAGATGCTGACGCCGGTAAAGACGAGCCAGGGCAGCAGGGGATCGGCACCGGAAAGGCGCGGTTGACGCTCGCTCATGGGACGTTTGGACTCATGGGACTGACTCTCACGGAGCTTGCTTACGGTTGCAATGGATCGACGAGTCTTGCTTCAGGCTAACAACGACGAAAGCTGGCATCCTGGGTAGGCGTCCCGATTTCACTTGGGCATTTTGCCCGACATTGGCTTGGGCGGGGCGCCTCGAAGCCTTTGTGCTTGCCAGCACCACGGGCCATGCCCACTATTCGAGGGTCGATCCAGCACGAGTGAGCCATGAACCTCTTCGGTCATCTCGTTTTGCGGCTCGCCGCCGCCATCATTCTCTGCCTCGCCTGCGCCATCGGCTGGGTCTTGCACGACACGCGCCGTGCCACCGAAGCGGAGACCCGCGCCTCGGCCGAGCGGGTCTCCACAGCGCTGCAAGCTCTCTATTGGCGCGAACTGCTTTGGCGCGGCGGACTTTCGCGCGACCTCATCCTCCCCTTGCCCGATTGGAACACCATCGTGACGATGAAGGTGATTTCGCCGGGCGTCTGCATAACCGTAGCGCCCGGCCGGGAAGAACCCCGGCGCCTGTGCAGCCAGCTCGAGACGATCGGCCGTCCCGCGCCGGCCTGGTTCGAAACCTCCTATGACTGGCTGTTCGGGCCCAACCCGGTCGTCAGGCGCCCTCTCAGCGATCGCGAGCGTCAGGCTGGGACCATCGAAGCCGTGTCGGATCATGGCGCGGCCGTGCGGCTGGCCTGGGACCGGATCACCATCGTGCTTAGCGTGGCAAGCCTGCTGGCGATCGCCATCGGCGTGCTCGCCGCGCTGTTCATCGGCCAGTCGCTTTTGCCGGCGCGTACGATCGTTGCCGGCCTACGTCGCCTCGAACGCGGGGATTACGGCTACCGCCTGCCTCGTTACCGCACGGCGGAATTCGACCGTATCTCCGGCGCGGTGAACGATCTCACCTGCCGTCTGGCCGAAACCACCGCCCAGCGCGTCGCCCTCACCAACCGCCTGTTCCAGGTGCAGGAAGAGGAACGGCGTACGCTGGCGCGCGATCTCCACGACGAATTCGGCCAGTGTCTGGCGGCCGTCAATGCCCTTGCCGGCGCCATCGAATTGGAGGCCGCGGACCGGCCGGAGATTGCCAAGGACGCTCGCTCCATCGCCGAAGTGACACGCCGGATGAATGCGACCTTGCGCGGCACCCTGCAACGGTTGCGTTCTCAGGAACTCGAGGAACTGGGCCTGGAGGCCAGCCTCGCCCAGCTCGTGGCCGGCTGGAATGTCGGCAACACCACGCGCACCAGGTTCCACCTCGATATCGCCGGCAACCTCACTGGCCTTCCGCATGCCATCGCCCTGAGCATCTATCGCATTGCGCAGGAGTGCCTGACCAATGCCGCGCGCCACGGCAAGCCGCGCGACATCCGCCTGTTCGTCAAGCGAACGGGTTTGCAGGAGGAGGGGGCTGTCGAACTCAGCGTCGAGGACGACGGCGGCGGCAATCCGCTGCGGCTGACCATGGAGGCCGGGCATGGCATCCTCGGCATGCGGGAGCGCGTGGCGGCGCTGGGCGGAAGCCTTTCCATCGGCCAGGCGCGGCACGGCGTGCGGATCGCCGCGATCATTCCGCTGCTCGCCGATCGCGCCGACCGGATGCGCGACGTGGCTCGGCCTGTCCCGGCATGAGCGATCTCAGTATCCTGCTGGTGGATGACCATCCCGTCGTCAGGGAAGGCTATCGGCGGCTGCTCGAAAAGGTGCCCGGCTATCGCGTAGTGGCCGAAGCCAGCGACGCCGTTTCAGCCTATGAGGCCTACCGGCAAGCCAAGCCCGACGTGGTGGTGATGGATCTTTCCCTGCCGGGCCTCAGCGGCATCGAAGCCTTGCGCCATATCCGCCAATGGGACCATGCCGCCCGGGTTCTCATCTTCACCATGCATAGCGGCGCCGCCTTCGCCCTCAAGGCGTTCGAAGCGGGGGCTGCCGGCTATGTCACCAAGGGCAGCGATGCAGCCGAACTCGTCAACTCCGTTGCCCTGGTCGCCAAGGGCGAGAGAGCCATGAGCAACGACGTAGCGCGCGAGATCGCGGCCGAACGCCTGGCCCATGCCGCATCGCCGCTCGCCGAGCTCAGCCCGCGCGAAACCGAGATCCTGCGCCTGGTCGCATCAGGCTGGTCGGCCGAGGCCATCAGCGCGTCCCTGCATCTCAGCCTCAAGACGGTCCGCAACTACCACTATCAGATCAAGACCAAGCTCGGCGCCCGCAACGATGCCCATCTCGTGTGGCTGGCCATCGATGCCAAGCTGGTTTGATTCAAGCCGTTACAACTCGAGGGGAACCTCCTGCGCGACGGCAGAGGCGACATGGGTCTCGATGCCGCTTTGGCGTATCCTGTCGAGGAAGGGGGCTGGAATATTGTCGCAGACCAGGATGTCGACATCCTCGAGCGATCCGAGCCTGACCAGCGCCCGCTTGCCGAATTTCGTGCTGTCGACGGCGAGGATGGTGCGTTCGGTCTGCGCCAGGGCCGCGGTGACGGCCGAAACCTCGGCATAATCGTCGTCGCAGATGTCTCCCGCCTGGTCGATTCCGCTCACCGAGATGATGGCATAGTCGAATTTGAAGCGGCGGATATAGTCGGCGGTGTCCTCCCGGAACACGCCTCCATCCACTGGCCGTACGAAGCCGCCGGGGATAGCCAGGGCGAAATTGGAATTCTCGCTGAAAATGGTGGCGACCCGCAGGCTGTAGGTGACGATCCGGAGGTCCCGCCGCTGCAGCAGGGCATGGGCGATCGCTTCGCAGGTCGTGCCGGTATCCATGAAGATTGCCGCCCCGTCTGGAATGACCTGGGCGACGAGAGCGGCCACCCTGGCTTTGTGTGAAGCGTTCTCGATGCGCCGCTGGCGGCGCGTAACGGCGTCGACCGGGGTAGAGATCGTGGCGCCGCCGTGCAGGCGGCGCACGCGGCCCGTGGCTTCCAGCGCGATGATGTCCCGACGAGCGGTCTGTGTCGTGACGGCGAAACGTTCGGCGATTTCCTCGATCGACAGATAGTGGCTGCGTTCGAGCAGCCGCAGCAATTCGGCCTGCCGATTCGATTTCTTGGTGCCGTCGCCGAGCCCATATTCGTCGAGTTGCGTCATCTGGCCTGCTTCGTTTCGCCCCGGGTGGCCAATGTCCATCCCCGCGGAAATGTTTCAAGGGAAAATGTCGCCGGGTATGCCCTGGCCACCCACTCGCCCGATGCGATGTCATGGGGCCTGGGAACCGCCGTCACCCGACGGTTATCAGAACCAAAATGTAATCAAAACAACATTTTTGTGCCTTCGCGTTTATGCCCGATAATAGGCAATACCTGGTCAAAAAGCTAATGAATGGCGCCCCATTACTGATAATTTCCCGTTTTCTCGCGATCTTCAGGCCGCCTGCCCGAAAGCCATAGCCGCCTGTGAGATGCAGGCGCGCTGTGTGTCCGACAAATTGTAATAAAGGTGACATTTGGCTGTGCCACCACGAAGAGTGTGGGTGGCAAAATGTTACTTCGGTCGGGCTGGGTGCTTTCAGCGGATCCTGGTCATGGCCACCCCCGTGATCGATTTAATTGGGGGTATTGCAATGGCTATTGGGGATGGTCGCCGCGAATGGCGGCGCGGGCTTTTCGGCATCGGTGCACATTTGTTATCCGGGGTGGCGCTGTGCACCTTGGCGTCCACGCCGAGCCTGGCCCAGGATGACGGCACATTGCGGATCATGACTTTGAACATCTGGAATCAGTTCAAGCAGAATCCGGAAGTCGTGGCCGACTTCATGACCAAGGTGAATTTCGACGTCCTGGGCATGCAGGAGGTCAATGGCAGCAAGTATGTTTCCGATATTCCGGGTTTTCTCGAAAAGGCGGGACTGGGCACCTATGGGAAAGTCCAGATCGGGGACGTCGGCATCATATCCCGGCTGCCGGGAAGCTTTGGCACCTATGTCTTGCCCGGCATTTCCACGCAGGGGCGCAATATCAGCTACACCATAGCGGACCAGCAGGGCGGGCGGCCGCAGACGGTGGTCGGTACCGTCCATCTCGATTATGCCGACGGCCCGCAGGGACGCGTCAAGGAGGCTCAGGCTCTCAACGAGTGGGCGAAGACGTCTTCGCGCCCTGTCATCCTCATGGGGGATTTCAATGCAGGCGACGTCGCCGAACGCGGGCTGATGAGCGCTGCGCAGCAGTCCTATTTCTATGCAGGCTATGTCGTCGGTTCCTACGGCGACAACGCGCTCTACAAGAAGCTGAGGGATGAATATCTGGGCGCGGACCAGCTCGCCAAGGCGCAGGCCTATTTCGACGACATGCGCTCCGGCGGCAAAGGCAAGGAAAAATATCGCAGCGTCATCCAGGCCTATTTCGACGCCAACCGGAGCAAATATCCCGGCATCACCAATATCGGCCAGATGAGCTGGCGGCAATGGGAAGAGATCATCGCGCTCGATGCCCAGGCCAAGGGCATCACCTTCAAGGATGAAACCTATCCGGTCGCCGACAACCAGCCGGTGACGATGAACGTCCTCAAGAAGCAATATATGCTGCTGCAGACGGAAGCCGTGCGGGAGCATTTCAAGCCGCACGACCTCAACGACGGCAGCTCGACCTGGCCCTCCGCGGGGGAGGACGACACCAATACCTGGGCGAGCTGGGACCGCACCAAGATCGACCACTTCCTGGCCTCGCGTCCCTTCGGCAAATGGTATGTGCTCGCCGACGATCCCAATGATCCCTATTCCGGTGTCATCAAGGATGTCTATGTCACCAAGCCCGATGGCACCAAGGCGCCGATATCGGATCACGAACCGGTCGCGCACAACCTGAAATGGATCGGTCCGGCGCTCGAGAGCTACACCGAAACGGCGGGCGGCAAGAGTTCGGACAAGACGCGCCTGGTCTGGGGCGAGCAAGCCAATACTTTCGCCAAGGACGGCAAGGAGTTCTTCCTCACCCGCAACAATATGCGTCGGGACATCTATCTCGGCCAGATCTCCGACGCGAACGGCAATCCCATTCTCGCCGGCCTGACTGAGGAGGAGAAGAAGACCCTTCTCGATTGCGCGAGCAAGGATCCGCGCTTCCAGCAGGCGATCCAGGAATATTGCATCGACGATCACTCCTTCATCGGCGAGACGCTGGTCAAGGACAAGGGCGTGCTGATCGTCGAGGAGGATGCGGCGCTCGGCACTTCGCAGGCCAGGCTGCGTCTGGCCGACGGCACGTTGCGCATCATCGGCAATGATATGCATGGCCTCGATCGCGCCCTGGTGCTGGAAGGCGTCGGCGGTTCGCTCGACGTCGCCAGCGCGGGCAATGCCGTGACGCTCGGCCAGGCGATCACCGGCGAAGGCGGGCTCACCAAGCTCGGGGCAGGGGGGCTGCGCCTCACCGGCACGGGCACCTATGCGGGACCCACGCTGGTGAAGCAGGGAACCCTGGTCGTCGATGGCTCGCTGACCTCGACCGTGACGGTCGATCGGGGTGCGGCACTTGGCGGCAGCGGTGCCATCGGCGGTCTCGAGGCCAAATCGGGCAGCCTGGTCACGCCGACCGGTGCCGGCGTGCTGACGGTGAAGGGCGATGCCCGTTTCAGCCAGGGCAGTTATTACCAGGTGGATGTCGGCGCGGGCGACAAGGCCGACAAGATTGCGGTGACCGGCAAGGCGACGCTGGACGGCGGCACCGTGCTGATCGGCGCCCAGGGCGGCAATAGTCTGTTGAGCAAGGAGCAGCTGCTCGCGCTCTATGGCAAGGAATACACCATCCTGACCGCCGAAGGCGGCGTCAGCGGGCGCTTCGAAGGCGCGCTGCCCGATTATGCCTTCCTCGGGGCGAGCTTCGGCTATGACCCCACCGAAGTGACGATGACCATCGGCCGCAACGGCCGCAGCTTTGCGAGCGTCGGGCAGACGGCCAATCAGCGGGCCGCGGCGGCGGGACTGGAGTCGCTGGGAAGGGGGAATGCCCTCTTCGACGATTTCCTGGTGGCCAATGCCGGCGCCGATCTCGCCGGCCACCTGGCCTCGCTGTCGGGAGAGGTCAATGTTTCCGCACGGACCGCCTTGATCGAAGGCGACAGCCAGTTGAGCGCCATGGCGACCGATCGCTTGCGGTCGGCTTTCGAGACGACGGCGGCTGCAGGCCTGCCAGCGACGGGGGCCGGGACGGCTTCCGCCATGCCCATGCAGTTCGCCTCACTCGGCGCCTCGAATACGCCCGTGGCCTCGGCTTCACCGGCAGCGCTTCCGGCGGCGGACGGGCTTTCCGTCTGGGGGCAGGGTTTCGGTTCTTGGGGGCGCTCGGGCAGCACCGGCAACGCCGCCGGCATGACGCGTAACAGCGGCGGTTTCCTGGTCGGCGCTGATACGCCCGTGGCGCTCGGTGAGACGGATGTCCGGCTCGGTGCGCTCGCGGGCTATAGCCGCACCAGCTTCAGCACCCGGGGCCTGGGCAGCGGTGACAGCGACAATTACCATCTCGGCCTTTATGCCGGCACGATGGTGGGGCAGCTCGCCTTGCGGGCCGGCGCCTTCTACACCTGGCACGACATCTCCACCAGCCGCGTGGCGGGCGGGCAGGGCGTCAGCGCCGACTACCGGGCCGGCACGACCCAGGTCTTCGGCGAGGCCGGCTATAATCTGCGCTTCGGCGCCTTCGGTTTCGAGCCTTTCGCCAACCTCACCTTCCTCGACCTCAACAGCGATGGCTTCCATGAGCGTGGCGGCAATGCCGCGCTTGCGGCCTCGTCCTCCACTACGAACGTGACCTTCAGCACGCTGGGGCTGCGGGCCTCCACCGCCTTCGAGCTCGCCAGCCTGACGGCACGCCTCAGCGCCACGCTCGGCTGGCGCCACGCCTTCGGCGATACCACGCCCGTCGGTCGGTTCGCTTTCGATGGTGGAACGCCGTTCGGCGTCGAAGGTGTTCCGATCGCCGAAGATGCATTGGTTGCCAAGGCGGGGCTCGACCTCGCCCTCAGCCAGTCGGCGACGCTGAGCGTGGCCTATGGCGGCCAGTTCGCCCGCCGGGGCAGCTTCGACCAGAACGTGTCGGGCAAGTTCAGCTGGCGGTTCTGATCGGCAAGACTGCTGCGGTGTCATGCCCACAGGCGGCATTGCGGCGGGTAGGTCTCCGGCCCACCCGCCGCAGATGCATCGAGGGATAGGTTAATCGTTTCGCACGTCGGATATCGATGCACCGATATCCGGCGGTTTCATTGTGTCATCCCGAGGCTGCAGTTCGTACCACGAGTTATAATTCAATCGATTGACTGAAATGCGAATTTCGTCTATGGGTTGCGTCATGGTCAAGAAACAATCCTCCTCTCCGGCCCCGAACGGCCGCGGCGATGCAACCCGCGAGAAGCTGCTCGATGCATCGATCGGCGTTTTCGGTCGGTATGGTTTCGACGGCGCCTCGACCCGCATGCTGGCGGATGCCGCTGGCGTCAACCTGCAGGCGATCACCTATTATTTCGGCAGCAAGGAAGGGCTCTACGTCGCCACGGCCGATCATATCGCCGGCCTTATTTCATCCCATGTCGGCGGGCTGGGCGGACGCATCCGGGCCCGACTCGCCGAGGCCGCGGGCGGCGGAGAGGCGATCGACCGCTACGAGGCCCAGGCCTTCTTGACCGAGCTGACGCAGACCATGGCGACCCTGTTCATCGGCCCGATATCCGAGCCGCTGGCCCGCTTTCTCATCCGCGAGCAGATGGAACCCACGGAAGCCTTCGAACGTATCTTCGCACAGGTGATGAAGCCCATGCTCGAGGCGGCAACCGCGTTGGTGGGCATCGTGCTCGGCGAGAATGGGGCTTCCCGCCCTGTCAGGCTGCGCACCCTGTCCCTTCTTGGCGGGCTGATGGTCTTCCGGGTCGCGCATGCGGCCGTGAAGCGGCATCTCGCCTGGGATGCGATCGGTGCCGACGAGGTTGAAACCGTGCGGCGTCATGCCGGCGAACTCGTCGCTGCGCTGGCCGCGGAAGGAGGCCGCTCATGAAGAAGGCCATCATTCCCCTTGTCGTGCTGGCAATCGCCGCCGGTGGGCTTGCCGCCTGGTGGTTCGACCTGCCCCAACGCCTGGGCTGGGTCGAGCGCGCCGACAAGGAGCTGGTTCTCTATGGCAATGTCGACATCCGGCAGGTGCAGCTCGGCTTTCGCGTCAGCGGCAGGCTTGCGGAGACGCTGGTGGACGAGGGCGACAGCGTCAAGACCGGCGATACGCTCGCCCGGCTGGACAGCCGGCCCTATCAGGACCTCGTCGAGGTGGCGCAGGCGCAGGCGGCCAGCCAGCGCGCGACGCTCGCCAAGCTGGAAGCCGGGCCCCGCGCCGCCGAAATCGCGCAGGCCAGGGCTGTGCTGGCCGAACGCCAGGCCGATCTCATCAATGCCGAACAGAGCTATACCCGTTCCTTCCAGCTGCGGCCGAGCGGCACCGTCTCCCAGGGCGGGCTCGACCAGGCGGTCGCCGCTCGCGACGCGGCACGGGCCCGGGTGAACGCGGCCAGGGAAGCACTGACCCTGCTGGAGCAGGGTACGCGCTCGGAGGATATCGCTGCGGCCAAGGCCAGTCTGGAGGCAGCCGAAGCCAACCTCGCTTCGGCCCGGACAACCGTCGCGGACACCATCCTGGTCGCTCCCGCCGATGGCGTCATTCTCTCGCGCGTTCGCGAGAGGGGAGCGATCCTGGCTCCCAACGACATCGCCTTCGTGCTGTCGCTCACCAGGCCTGTCTGGATCCGTGCCTTCATCGCCGAAACGGACCTCGGCCGCGTGCATACCGGCACGGCGGTGGAGGTGCGTTCGGATACCGATCCGGCCAAGCGTTACAAGGGGCGCGTCGGCTTCATCTCGCCGGTCGCCGAATTCACGCCGAAGACGGTGGAGACGCCGGAACTGCGCACCGACCTGGTCTATCGGCTTCGCATTGTGGTCGACGAGCCCGACAGCGCACTCCTGCAGGGCATGCCGGTGACGGTACGCCTGTCCGATGTGCCAGCGGCGAATGGCGGCAAGCTCTGAAAGGCACCGATCATGACCGATGCGGTCGTCCAGATCAGCAGTGTCAGCAAACGCTTCGGCGAGGCCATCCAGGCTCTCGACGGCATCGAGGCCTCGATCCGGCCGGGCGAGATCACCGGGCTGGTCGGCCCTGACGGTGCCGGCAAGACCACGCTTATCCGCCTGATGACGGGCCTGATGCTGCCCGATGAAGGCAGCCTGACGGTGCTCGGCTTCGACACCGCCCGCGACGCGGCCTCGATCCAGACGGCGATCGGCTACATGCCGCAGCGTTTCGGCCTCTACGAGGATCTGTCGGTGCAGGAAAACCTCGATCTTTATGCCGATCTGCGCGGGCTGCCCAAGGCTGAGCGCGCCGCCATCTTCGACGAACTCCTCACCTTCACCGATCTGGCCGCCTTCACCACCCGGCTGGCGGGACGGCTGTCCGGCGGCATGAAGCAGAAGCTTGGCCTGGCCTGCGCACTCCTGAAAAAGCCGCGCCTGCTGCTGCTCGACGAACCGGGCGTCGGCGTCGATCCGATCTCGCGGCGCGATCTGTGGAAGATGGTGGAGGACCTGACCCATGAGGGCATCGGCGTGGTCTGGTCCACCGCCTATCTCGACGAGGCCCAGGCCTGCGACCGCGTATTGTTGCTGAACCGGGGCAAGCTGCTGTTTGCCGGCAAGCCCTCCGAACTCACCGGCAAGGTCGATGGACGGGTGTTCCGTCTCGGCGACATCGAGGGACGACGCCGGCCGGCCCTGGCCCGCGCGCTCGCCGTGCCGGGGATCGTCGATGGCGTCATTCAGGGCCAGGCCATCCGGCTGGTGACGGGGGATAAAATTGGCTTGGCCGAGGAGGCCGCGCGAGCCGCGGGGGCGCGCGCCAAGCCCCAACCGATCCAGCCGCGTTTCGAGGACGCCTTCGTCGATCTGCTCGGCGGTGGCCCTGGCGGCCGCTCGCTTCTGGCCGAAGCGACACGGGCGCTGCCCGTCGAGGAGGGGCGGCCGGTGATCGAGGCGCGGGGGCTGACCAAGCATTTCGGCGACTTCGCCGCAGCGCAGGATATTTCCTTCGAGATCCCGCGCGGGCAGATCTTCGGGCTCTTGGGGCCGAACGGCGCCGGCAAGTCCACCACCTTCAAGATGCTGTGCGGCTTGCTCAAGCCCACCGGCGGCGAGGGCCGGGTTGCCGGCTTCGACCTCCGGCGCGACTCGGCCGAGGCCCGCAACCGGCTGGGCTACATGGCCCAGAAATTTTCGCTCTATGGCGATCTCAGCGTGGCGCAGAACCTTGCCTTCTTTGCCGGCGTTTACGGCCTGACCGGTGCGCGCAAGCGTGAGCGCATCGATCTGATGACCGAGATCTTCGATTTCGGTCCGCGAAGGACCATGTCCGCCAAGGACCTGCCGCTCGGCCTCAAGCAGCGCCTGGCGCTTGCCTGCGCCGTCATGCATGAACCCGAAGCGCTGTTCCTCGACGAGCCGACCTCGGGAGTCGATCCGATCACGCGGCGCGAATTCTGGACCCATATCAACGCGCTGGTCGAGAAGGGCGTGACCGTGCTGGTCACCACCCATTTCATGGACGAGGCCGAATATTGCGACCGCATCTCACTGATCTATCGCGGACGCGCCATCGCGCTCGGCTCGCCTGACGAGCTCAAGGCGCGGGTGGCCGATGCCGCCCATCCCGATCCGACCATGGAGGATGCCTTTATCGCACTGGTGCAGGGTTCGGAGGCCAAGGCGGCATGAGCGAGCACGAAGCGATATCCTCCGTCGCCGGGGAAACCGCGTCCGTGGGGGCGAACCGTTCCGCTCGACTGCGGCGCTTTTCAGCCCTGGTCCGCAAGGAAAGCTATCAGATCGTCCGAGATCCCAGCTCCATCCTGATCGCTTTCGTGCTGCCGCTGATCCTGCTTTTCATCTTCGGCTATGGCGTCTCGCTCGACGCCAGCCGCACCCGGGTGGGACTGGTGGTCGAGGACCCGTCGCCGCTGACCCGCGACATCGCCGCGAGCTTCCAGGCCTCGGGCTATTTCGAAGTCGAGCAGGGGCATGACCGGCGCGAATTCGAGGAGGCGCTGATCCTCGGCCGGATCAAGGGCATCGTCGTCATTCCCGCGACCTTCGCCGCCGATTTCGCCTCCGCCGCCGGGCCGGCGATCCAGGTCCTCGTCGATGGTTCGGACCCGAACAATGCGAATTTCGTGCAGAACTACGCCCGCGGCGTCGTCGCCAGCTGGGCGGCGATCCGGGGCGGCGAGCGCGGCCTCGGCCAGCCGGCGATCGAGGTGGAGCAACGCTTCTGGTTCAACCCGGAGCTGACCAGCCGCAACTTCCTGGTTCCCGGCTCCATCGCCATCGTCATGGCGCTGATCGGCACGCTGCTGACCTCGCTGGTGGTGGCCCGCGAATGGGAACGCGGCACCATGGAGGCGATGATGGCGACGCCCGTCGGCGCCGCCGAATTGCTGGCCGGCAAGCTCATACCCTATTTCCTGCTCGGCCTGGCATCGATGACCCTGTGCGTGCTGGTGGCGGTGCTCCTGTTCGGCGTACCGTTTCGGGGCTCGCTGCTGGCGCTCTACGCCTTGTCGGCGAGCTTCCTGATTCCGGCGCTGGGGCAGGGGCTCCTGATCTCGGCCGCCACCAAGAACCAGTTCCTGGCCTCGCAGCTCGCCTTGATCTCGGCCTTCCTGCCCGCCTTCCTGCTCTCCGGCTTCCTGTTCGAGATCAATTCGATGCCTGAGGTGATCCAGTGGCTCACCCTGATCCTGCCCGTGCGCTACCTGATCCCGAGCCTGCAATCGGTGTTCCTGGCCGGCGACATCTGGCTGATGTTCCTCCAGGCCATCGCCGTGATGCTGTTCATCGGCTTCATCTTCTTCCTGGCTGCGGCCCGAAGCACCCGCAAGAGGATCGGCTGAGATGGGACTGACGCGCCTCAGGGCCCTGATCATCAAGGAGTTGCTGGGCATCTTGCGAGATCCCAAGAGCCGCATCATCCTGGTGGTGCCGCCCATCCTCCAGCTCCTGGTATTTTCCTTCGCCGCCACGCTGGAGGTGAAGAATGTCGATATTCTCGTGCTCAACCGCGACAACGGCGCCTGGAGCCAGGAGCTGATCCGGCGCGTCGAGGGTTCGCCCACCTTTCATTCCGTTCGGCGCACCCAGGACCCGGCGGAGCTGCGCGCCGCCATCGACAGGCAGGAGGTCATCGCCGCCATCGAGATCGGCCCCGCCTTCTCGCGCGATATCGAGGGGCGCCGGCCTACCGATCTCGGACTCGTGCTCGATGGCCGCAAGTCCAATGCCTCGCAGATCGTGGCGGGTTATCTCAACCAGATCGCCGCGGGCTTGGCCGCCGATACCGCCCTCGGCAAGGCGGCAGGCGGGAGGGCCATCGACGTGGTCGCGCGCAACTGGTTCAATTCGAACCTGATCTTCCAATGGTTCATGGTACCCAATCTGGTGGCCGCCATCGCCCTCTTGATCGGGCTGATCGTCACGGCCCTGTCCATCGCGCGCGAGCGGGAGCTCGGCACCTTCGATCAGCTCATGGTCTCGCCCTTGCGCACGCATGAAATCCTGCTGGGCAAGCTGCTGCCGCCCATGCTGATCGGCAGCTTTCATCTCACCGTCTATATCGTGGCTGCCGTCCTGATCTTCGGGGTGCCGCTGCGGGGCTCGCTGCTGCTGCTCTATGGCAGTGCGGTCTTCTATCTCTTGGCCGTCGCGGGTATCGGCCTGTTCATTTCGGCCCTGTCGACCACCCAGCAGCAGGCCATTCTCGGGGCCTTCCTTTTCCTGGTGCCGGCCATGCTGCTGTCCGGCTTCGCCACGCCGATCGAGAATATGCCGGCCTGGCTGCAGCCTGTCACGGTCATCAATCCGCTGCGCTATTTCCTGGTGATCGTGAAGGGCGTGTTCCTGCGCGACCTGCCTTTCGACGCGGTGCTTGCCAATACCTGGCCGATGGCCGTGATCGCGGCCGGTTCGCTGGGCTTCGCCAGCTGGCTGTTCCGCCGCCGATTGGAGTAAGCGGCCTTGCCAATCATGCCCATCCGAGCCACAGCTTCTTTCCCGCCACCGCCAGGATCCCCCGTCCCATGAAGATCACCACCATCCGCGCCACGCCGATCAACCTGCCGATCGAGGCGCCTTACTGGTGGTCCTTCGGCTGGCTGCCGGGATCCTCGCGTTGCGTGGTCGAGGTGGAGACGGACGAGGGCGTCACCGGGCTCGGCGAGGCGGCGTCCTGGCACGCCTGCGCCATCATCGAGCGAATGGCACCCCTCCTGATCGGGCGCGATGCCCACGATATCGCCGGTGCCGAACTCGTCTGCCTGCCGAGCTGGCGCGGCGTGACCTCCAATGTCGACTTCGCCGCTATCCGGGCCTTCGCCGCCATCGAGACGGCGTTGTGGGACATCAAGGGCAAGGCGACGGGGCGCCCGCTCTACGACCTGCTCGGAGGCGCCGTGCGCAAGAAGATCGCCTTCGCCGATTATTTCGGCTTCCGCCAGGCCAGGAACGGCAAGGGCGGGGAGCTCACGCCCGAGGCGGTGGCGGAATACTGCGTTGGCCTGAAGGAGCGGTTCGGCACCACCATCTTCGAGGGCAAGCTCTGCACCCGCGATCCCGAGCCGAGCATCGAGGCGCTCCGGTTGATGCGCCGGCAGCTCGGGCCGGATGCGATCATCCGCATCGATTCCAACATGGCCTATTCGATCACGGAGGCCAAGCGCATCGCCAGCCGTATCGAGGAGCTCGACATCCGCAACTGGGAAGAGCCCTGCGCCACCTTCGAGGAGATGGCGGCGCTGCGCCGGCACACTGCCATTCCGTTTTCCGGACACAATGTCGATATCCGGAAGGCGGTGGCGCTCGGCGTGCCCGATGCCATCGTCACCGACGTCAACGTGCATGGCGGCATCGGCCGCACGGTGCGTTTCATCGGCGCCTGCGAGGCGATGGGCATCGATTTCTGGTGCTACAGCGCCAATACCGGCATCGGCAGCGCGGTCTATCTGCATCTGAGCGCCGCCTTCTCGCATCTGCGCGAGCCCAGCCAGTCGCTCTTCCGCATGCAGCCTTACGACGTGGTGGAGGAAGGCGTCTTCGCGCCGATCGACAATCTCGTCGCCGTACCCGACGGGCCCGGCCTCGGGGTTACCCTGTCCAAGGACAAGCTCGCCTTTTGCCACAGGCTGTTCCTGGAGGAAGGACCCTATACTCAGCATCACGACCCGGAAGAGCCGGGTCGCTACAAGCGCCTGCCGCTGCGCTGAGGGCGCGCCCAGGAGGTCCTCGGTGATTTCGAGAACCGAGCCTCGATGTGACGAATGCCTGGATGCGAGGACGTCTCGTCCGCTCTTGGAAACGCTCTATGTGCAAAAAGAAGCGGACGAGAGCGCTGCGTATCCAAGCGGGTCCGGGAACCCGCCCGCCAAGATGCGGCTTGTCGGTCTCAGATATCCACCAGTTCGCCGGCGAAGGCTGCCTGTTCCTGGATGAAGGCGAAGCGGGCTTCGGGCTTGTTGCCCATCAGCCGTTCCACCGAACTCGAGGTTTCCGCGCGCTCCTCGTCCACCACAACCACCTTCAGAAGCGTGCGCTTCTTGGGATCCATGGTGGTTTCCTTCAACTGTGCCGGCATCATCTCGCCCAAGCCCTTGAAGCGACCGATCTCGATCTTCTGGTTGGGCTTGAAGGCCGATTTCACCAGCTCGTCCTTGTGGGCATCGTCGCGCGCATAGAGCGACTTGGTGCCCTGGGTCAGACGGTAGAGCGGGGGGGCGGCAAGATAAAGATGGCCCCGCTCGATCAAGCGCGGCATCTGGCGCCAGAAGAAGGTGATCAGCAGCGAGGCGATATGGGCGCCGTCGACGTCGGCGTCCGTCATGATGATGATCTTCTCGTAGCGCAGATCGTCGTCGCGGTAATGCGAACCCATGCCGCAGCCGAGTGCCTGTCCCAGATCCTGCAATTGCTGGTTCTGGGCAAGCTTGTCCTTGCCGGCATTGGCGACGTTGAGGATCTTGCCGCGCAAGGGCAGCACCGCCTGGTTGGCACGATCGCGGGCCTGCTTGGCGGAACCGCCGGCGGAATCGCCCTCGACAATAAACAATTCAGAGCCTTGCGCGGCATTGTTCGAGCAATCCGCGAGCTTGCCGGGCAGGCGCAACTTGCGCGTGGCCGTCTTGCGGGCGACGTCCTTCTCGGCCCGGCGGCGCAGGCGTTCCTCGGCTCTTTCGACCACGAAGTCGAGCAGCTTTGCCGCCTGGGACGGCATGGAGGCCAGCCAATGATCGAAGGCATCCTTCAGGGCCTGCTCGACGATGCGGCTGGCTTCCGTGGTCACCAGCTTGGCCTTGGTCTGGGACGAGAATTCCGGCTCGCGGATGAACACCGACAGCATGGCGGCCGTGCAGGCCATCACGTCTTCGGTGGTAAGCTGGTTGGCGCGCTTGTTGCCGATGCGCTCGGCATGATCCTTCAGGCCGCGCAGCAGGGCGATGCGCAGGCCCGCCTCATGGGTGCCGCCTTCGCGGGTCGGCACGGTGTTGCAATAAGAGGAGACATAGCCTTCATCCTCGGCAAACCAGCCGATGGCCCACTCCACCGAGCCATGTCCCTCCGGCTTGGGCACGCGTCCCGAGAACATCTGCTCGGTGACGAGTTCCAGGCCCTCGCTGGCCGAGCGCAGATAATCTTCCAGGCCACGCGGAAACTTGAAGCTCTCCTCCGCCGGCACGTCGCTGTGGCCGGCCAGCAGTTCCGGCGCACATTTCCAGCGGATTTCGACGCCGCGGAAGAGATAGGCCTTCGAACGCGCCATCTTGAACAGGCGCTTGGGATCGAAGGCGATGCCGTGCTTGAAGATCTCGATGTCGGGCTTGAACCGCACCTTGGTGCCACGGCGGTTGGGGGCGGCACCGATGTGCTCTACGGGACCGAGCGGCACGCCGCGCGCAAAACGCTGGCGGTGAAGTTCGCGCCCGCGCGCCACTTCCACCTCCATAAGCTCAGACAGCGCGGTCACCGCGGTGACGCCGATGCCGTGGAGACCGCCGGAGGTCTGGTAGGCGTCGGAGTTGAACTTGCCGCCCGAATGGGGCCTGGTCATCACGACCTGCAGGGTCGATTCGCCGGGAAACTGCGGATGGGGCTCGACCGGAATACCGCGCCCATTGTCGGTGATCGAGACGAAGCCATCGGCCGTCAGTTCCACATCGATGAAGGTGGCATGGCCGGCCACCGCCTCGTCCATCGAATTGTCGATCACTTCGGCGAAGAGATGGTGCAGGCCGTCGCCTTCCGGTCCGGTCGAACCGATATACATGCCGGGGCGCATGCGAATGGCTTCGATGCCCTCGAGCACGCGGATGGAGGAGGCGCCATAGCCGTCCTCGCCGCCTTTCGCCGCAGCGGGTTTGGAGGGAAGGCCTGCCTTCAAGGCAGCCGCAATCGACTGGGTCGAGGGTCGCTTCGCATTGTCGGCCTTATTGGTGCTCGTCTTGGAGAGGGCGGGCTTGTCGCTCCCGAACAGATCGGAGGTATCACTCATGCAGTCGGTATCTCGCACAATGCGTCGCGCTGGCGCGATTCGCAGTTTGGCTCATTATGGCATGTTCGTATCGCAGCCGCGAACGGATCGTAAACGGTGTTGTTGATGAATGTGGAACGGCACGGTTCGAGGGCCTAATTCCGTCATGATTGACAGGCTCTTTGAGCATTGTGGCACTCGGGCAGGCCACTTATGCTAGTGCCGATTTTTGAAACGGAAATTTGCTTCATGCGGATGACACTTCCGGTCCATCCAAAGGCCGCGCTTCTTACGGCCGCGCTCTTCGTGGCGATGCCGGGAACGGCTTTGGCTCAGGACGCCGTTGCGCCCCAGAAGGCGGCGGCGACGGCTGCGATCCCCGCGGCGGCGCCCGTCCCCTTCGTGGCGCATCGGGCCGTCTACGACCTCGCGCTCGACCGCCGCAAGGACCAGTCCAGCGTCGACAGCATGCGCGGGCGCATCGTTTATGATTTCTCCGGCAATGCCTGCAGCGGCTATGCCCTCAATTTCAGGCAGGTCACCGAAATCGGCTTGAGCGGCGGCGGCGTCAACACTTCGGATCTGCGCTCCACGACGTTCGAGGACGACAAGGGGCGCAATTTCCGTTTCAATTCGCAGAATTTCACCAATCAGAAGCTGGACGGCGCCGTCGATGGCCAGGCCAGCCGGGCCGAGAGCGGGGTGGTCGGCGTCGCGCTGAAAAAGCCCAAATCCACCAAATTCGATCTCTCGGAGCGGGTTCTCTTCCCGACCGGTCAGATGAAGGCGATCGTCATGGCAGCCCGGGCCGGTGAGCGCGTGTTCGAGAGCCAGGTCTATGACGGATCGGATGGCGGCCAGAAGATCTACAACACCTTGGCGGTGATCGGCGCCAAGATCGGTCCCGACAAGCCGCGCGACGGCGTCGAGGCCAAGGCCAAGCAGCTCGATGGCGTCGATCGCTGGCCGGTGACGATCTCCTATTTTGACCCGACCAAGAAGGCTGTCGGCGAGGAGACCCCTGTCTATACCATGTCCTTCGAACTCTATGCCGATGGCATTTCGGGCAACCTGACTCTGGATTATGGCGATTTCCGCTTGAAGGGGACGATGGTCTCGCTCGATTTCCTGCCGCAGACGGAATGCAAGTGAGCAGGCGATTTCGGTGTGCCGGTCTTCAGATCGGCATGGCGCGCGCTGGCAATGCCGTTTTTGCTCCATCGCCCGGCGGAGCCAGGAAGAACGGCCCATTCGCCGGGGGCGCCACCCCATGAGAAATGCCATTCGTCAATGGTCGCATACGCAGAGTTGGCGCGCGCTCGGCCAGCGGCTGCGGGCACCGGCACGCCTGCCGGCGCGGCCGCTGTTCGGACGGGTGGCCACCCCGGCCGCCGTCGCTTTCGGTGGCATGCTGGTCATCGCCCTGATGGCGCTCGCCGATCCGGCTTCCCTGCACATCCTGCCCGAATGGCCGCATGTCGTGGTGCGGCTGGCGCGTATCGTCACTTATCTCGGCGATTCGGGCCTTTATCTCGTTCCGCTCGGCGTGGCGCTCGTCCTGCTGGCGGTGGTCGACCTTGAGTTGCCGCCGCGGCTCGATGCCGCCCTGCGCCAGTTCTGGCTGCAGCTTGCCTTCGCCTTTGTCGCCATCGCGGGAACGGGGCTGGCCGTGAATGTCATCAAGCGTGCCATCGGCCGGGTCCGTCCGCTGCATATCGAGGCGGGCGCGAGCTGGAGTTTCGAGCCCTTTTCCTGGCGCGCCGCCAATGCGAGTTTCCCTTCCGGCCATGCCACTACGGCCTGGACCGTGATTGCGGTGGTCATCCTGCTCTGCGGCCCGCGCTGGCGCCCCTGGCTGTTCGCGCTTGGCGGGCTGGTCTGTCTGAGCCGCGTGATCCTCGGGGCCCATTATCCCGCCGATGTGGTGGCTGGCGCCCTGTTCGGCTGGTTCGCCACCTTCTGGTTCGCCGACTTTCTGGGGCGCCGCGGTCTTGTTTTCCGGCAAAACCACGACGGTGCTCTTGCGTTGCGGGGGCAAGACGCGGCAAAGACGCTGATCGAGGCGTGGCGAGCGCGCCGCTGAGGTTCGACTCTTCATGTCATCACAAGACAATGCGCCTGAGATCAGCGTCATCGTTCCGGTCCGCAACGAGGCCGGCAATGTCGAGCCGCTGATCCGGGAGATCGCGGCGGCCCTGGCTGGACGCAGTTTCGAGATCGTCTATGTCGACGATGGCTCCAGCGATGCGACACCGGCCGAACTCGTTCGGCTGAAGGGCGAACTGCCCTTCCTGCGCAGCCTGCGCCATGATCAGTCCTGCGGCCAGTCCTGCGCGGTACGCACGGGCATTCGTCATGCTCGGGGCCGGCTGATGGTTACCATCGACGGCGACGGCCAGAACAACCCGGCCTATATTCCCGCTCTGGTCGATGCCCTGATTGCCGGCGGTGCCAAGACAGGCATGATCGCGGGGCAGCGGCTCGGCCGCAAGGATACAGGCTTCAAGCGCTGGCAGTCGCGCACCGCCAACAAGGTACGGGCCTATGTCCTCAAGGACGGCACGCGCGACACCGGCTGCGGCCTCAAGGCTATCCGCCGCGAGGTCTATCTGGCCCTGCCTTATTTCGATGCGCTGCACCGCTTCATGCCGGCCCTGGTCAAGCGCGAGGGCTTCGAGGTCGGCCATGTCGACGTGGTCGACCGACCGCGGCTGACCGGCGTGTCCAATTACGGTTTCTTCGACAGGCTGTGGGTCGGCATTCTCGATCTCGTCGGCGTGTGGTGGCTGATCCGGCGGCGCAGGCGCGTGCCGGTGGTCAGCGGAGGAGGGCAGGATGCTGATTGAGTTGTCGAACGCCCTCGGCGGCTATCTTCACAATGTCTTCTACACCAATTTCGACTTCTGGCTGATCCTCGGCCTGTTCGCCCAGGCCCTGTTCACCGCCCGCTTCGTGATCCAGTGGTGGGTGAGCGAGCGGGCCGGCAAGAGCGTCATTCCCTTCAGCTTCTGGATCCTGTCGATCGGTGGCGGCGGCCTGCTGTTCCTCTATGCCCTGGTGCGAGCCGACCTGGTCTACATCATCGGCCAGGGCTCTGGGCTGGCGATCTACATCCGTAACGTCTCGCTGGTATTGAAGGAAAAGCGCGAGGCGAAGGACGCCGCGCAGGGGCAGGGAACGACGTAGGAAAGGGGCATCGCTTCGACCGTTGCTTGGTGGCTGACAGCTTTGCGGTCCAAGACGCAATCGGAGTGTCGATCTTCGGATCGACATCTTCCTTAATACAAGTACGCCGTTTCCAAGAGTGTCGATCTGAAGATCGACACTCCGAATACCCTCCGTCCGCAGCGAAAGTCACCCCCTTGCCGCCCTGAAGCGGGCCAGGCCCGCGTCGAGATCGCCGATCAGGTCGGCGACGTCCTCCAGGCCGATATGCAGGCGCACGCAGGGGCCGCCGGGATCCCAGCTCGTTGCCGAGCGGTAGCTCGAACAGTCGAAGGGGAGGGCGAGGCTTTCATAGCCGCCCCAGGAATAGCCGAGCCCGAAGAATTTCAGATCATCCAGGAAGGCGCCGATCGCCTCCATCGGCGCCGGCTGCAGCACGATGGAGAACAGGCCGGACGAGCCCTTGAAATCGCGCTTCCAGATGGTATGGCCCGGATCACCCTCCAGCGCGGGATGCAGCACGCGCTGCACCTCGGGGCGCTTGGACAGCCATTTCGCCACCCTTAGCGCGCTTTCCTGATGCTGGCGCAGGCGCACGCCCATGGTGCGCAGCCCGCGCATCGCCAGATAGATGTCGTCGGGCGCCACGCATTGGCCCGCATCCCCATGGAAGCTCTTCAGGGCCGGCCAGGCCTTGCGCGAGGCCGAGACCACGCCGAACATCGCATCGGAATGGCCGACGATATATTTGGTACCGGCCTGGATCGACAGGTCGACACCATGCACGAAGGCGTCGAAGAACAAGGGGGTGGCCCAGGTGTTGTCGAGCAGGACGGCCGCGCCGTGCCGGTGCGCGACCTCGGCGATCGCGGGCACGTCCTGCATCTCGAAGCTCTGCGAACCCGGGGCTTCCAGATAGACCGCCTTCGTATTCGGGCGTATCAGCGTTTCGATGCCGGCACCGATCAGCGGATCGTAATAGGTCGTATCGATGCCGAAGCGGCTGAGGACCCTGTCACAGAACTGACGGGTGGGCTGATAGGTGGAATCGACCATCAGCAAATGGTCGCCGGCGGAAAGGCAGGAGAGCAGGGCGGTCGACACGGCTGATAACCCCGAGGGACAGAGCACCACGCCGGCGCTGCCGTCGAGCGTCTTCAGCGCCTCTTCCAGAGCATCGCTCGTCGGATTGCCACGGCGGCCATAGCTGTAGCGCGGCGTATGGTTGATGAGGTCCTTGGTGGTCGGAGCCAGAACGGTGGAGCCGTGATAGACAGGCGGGTTGACGAAGCCGTGATAGTCCGATGGCTCGCGCCCGCCGATGACCAGACGCGTATTCTCGCCGAACGTCGCGATCTCGTCCTTGCTGATCTTCTTCATGATAGATTCGACTGAGTCCTGAAACGGTTACATTCGGCCGCGGCCGCCCCTGCGTCAATCTCGAAGGCCAGGGCGTCTTCCACAGACCAGTTTTGTGAATATTCCACTCCACTTCACGAATTCCGCTTGACGTGAGCGGCCAAAGCGCTTGCAATCGGCAATAAGGCACGGGTCGCAACTGGCGAGAACAAGCTGGGCGCTTTTGCCGCGGGACAGATCGATACGGGGGACCTTGCAATGACCGCTTCAGCACGCTCGGCCGGCAGGTCGCTCCTCAGCTCCGGCGAGGCATGTCCGGACCGTTGAGCTCGTCAATCTACTTCCTCGACGGAACAGCCCGTTCCTCCCGGCCCTTGAGCCGGGGACGCTCGAAACATCCATTCGCGAACGCAGGAAGAGGTGACGGCAGTCCATAAAAATGACGACGTTCAGCAGTCTGGCGATGGTTTCGGACCTCGCCCTGCCGTCGATAACAAGGATAAGGTTCAAAATGCGTTCCGTCCAAACGCGTTTTGTCCTAAAGCGTTGAGGGATTTGGCGGATAGGCCGAAGATCGCCAAGGCGCGTCGAAACAAAGAACCAGAGCCGGAGCGCAGTCCCGAGTGAACGCACTTTAGCTTTGAGGACGTCAAACATGCCCGGCGGGGCGGCCCGGTTCTCACTCCGCGGCCAGCCACTGAAGGGCATTCTTATTACACTGACAACGAAGTAAACAGGGGCCTCCATCCATGAGAAAGACACTCCTTACCGCGGTAGCTGGTGCGGCGCTGGCGTTGAGTGGGCTCGGCGCACATGCCGATACGCTCGACACCATCAAGCAGCGCGGCCAGGTGATCTGCGGCGTCAATACCGGCCTTCCCGGCTTCGCCGCCCCCAATGAGAAGGGCGAATGGGCCGGTCTCGACGTCGACTATTGCCGGGCGATCGCGGCGGCGGTGCTGGGCGATGCCACCAAGGCCAAATTCGTGCCGGTTTCCACCAAGGACCGCTTCACGGCCCTGCAGTCCGGTGAAATCGACGTGCTCAACCGCAATTCCACCTGGACCCTTGGCCGCGACACCGCCGGCATGCTGTTCGCCGGCGTCAATTTTTACGACGGGCAGGGCTTTCTGGTGAAGAAGTCGCTCGGCGTGAAATCGGCGACGGAGCTTTCGGGAGCCTCGATCTGCGCCCAGCAGGGGTCGACCGGCCAGCTCACCATCTCGGATTTCATGCGCTCCCACAACCTGCCGTACAACATCGTCAGCTTCGACACACCGGAGGAAGCCGCGAGGGCCTATGAAGGCGGGCGCTGCGACGTCAATACGGATGATGCCTCGGGTCTGTACGCGGTGCGTGTCAAGATGGCCAATCCGGACGAGCATGTCGTGCTGCCCGAGATCATCTCGAAAGAGCCGCTCGCTGCGGCCGTGCGCCAGGGCGACGACAAATGGTTCAACGTGGTGAAATGGGTGCATTACGCCATGCTCTCGGCCGAAGAGGCCGGCGTGACGCAGGCCAATGTCGAGGAAATGGTCAAGTCCGACAAGCCGGACATCAAGCGCCTGCTCGGCACCGAGGGTGACTTCGGCAAGCAGCTCGGCCTCGACAATCAGTGGGCCTATCGGATCGTCAAGCAGGTCGGCAATTACGGCGAGAGCTTCGACCGCAATCTCGGTCCCAAGACCGTGCTCAAGATCGATCGCGGCCTCAATAATCTGTGGACCAAGGGCGGCCTGCAATACGCCCCGCCGATCCGCTGACGATCGCAGGACCTGTCCTGGAAGGACTGTTCGGGGGCGGGACCCGATAGAGCCTGTGCCTGTCGCGGCTTTGGTGGTTCCGCCTCAAACCGGTCACTTATGAAGAGGTTTCATTCATGAAAAAGCAACTTTCCATGGCGATGGCCGGGGCTTTTGTTGCCCTGGGTGTTTCGGTTGCGAGTGCTGGAACACTCGATACCGTCAAGCAGCGCGGCCAGTTGATCTGCGGCTCGAATGCCGGCCTTGCCGGTTTCGGCATCCCGAACGAGCAGGGCAAGTGGGCGGGTTTCGACGTCGACTATTGCCGGGCCCTCGCAGCGGCGGTGCTGGGCGATGCCGAGAAAACCAAATATGTGCCGTTGTCGGCCAAGGATCGCTTCACCGCGCTGCAATCGTCCGAAATCGATGTGCTGCCGCGCAACACCACCTGGACCCTGACGCGCGAGACCGGCGGCTTCCTGTTTGCTGCCACGAATTACTATGACGGCCAGGCCTTCATGGTGAAGAAGTCGCTGGGCGTGAATTCCGCCAAGGATCTGGACGGCGCCACCATCTGCGTCCAGCAAGGCACGACGCAGGAACTCAATCTCTCCGACTATTTCCGCACTCTCGGAAAGAAGTACCAGATCCTGACGGTTGCAACCATCGGCGAGGCCCAAAACGCCTATGAAGGCGGCCGTTGCGATGCCTTCACCTCGGACGCCTCGCAGCTCTACGGCGTCCGTCTCGCGCTCAAGGCGCCGGAGGAGCATGTCGTCCTGCCCGAGATCATCTCCAAGGAGCCACTGGCGATTGCCGTCCGCCAGGGCGACGACCAATGGTTCAATATCGCCAAATGGGTCTATTACGCCCTGGTCCAGGCCGAGGAATCCGGGGTCACCCAGGCCAATGTCGACGAGATGCTGAAGTCGGACAAGCCGGACATCAAGCGCCTGCTCGGCACCGAGGGTGATTTCGGCAAGCAACTCGGCCTCGACAATCAGTGGGCCTATCGCGCCATCAAGCAGGTCGGCAATTACGGCGAGATCTTCGACCGCAATCTCGGCTCCCAGTCGAAGCTGAAGATCGAGCGCGGCCTCAACGCCCTGTGGACCAACAAGGGCCTGCAATACGCGCCGCCGATCCGTTGAGATCGATGAAAACCTGCCTCGGAAGGAAGCTTCCGGGGCAGGGACGCAGAGAGGCAAAGGCACCTCGACGAGGCGCCGACCAGCCGGGTGGATCAAAGGGGGACATTGAATGAGGCGACAACTCTGCGCGGCGACCGTTGGCGTCTTCGCCGCTTTGAGTGTTTCCCTGGCAAATGCGGCAACGCTCGACACGGTCAAGCAGCGCGGCCAGTTGATCTGCGGGGCTCATCAGGGCCTGGCCGGTTTCAGCATCCCGAACGAGCAGGGCAAATGGGCGGGCTTCGACGTCGACTATTGCCGGGCCCTCGCGGCGGCCGTGCTGGGCGACGCCGACAAGACCAAATTCGTGCCCCTGTCCGCCAAGGATCGCTTCACCGCGCTGCAATCGTCCGAAATCGATGTGCTGCCGCGCAACACCACCTGGACCCTGACCCGCGAGACCGGCGGGTTTCTGTTTGCCGCCACCAACTACTATGACGGCCAGGGCTTCATGGTGAAGAAGTCGCTAGGCGTGAAATCGACCAAAGAACTCGATGGCGCGACTGTCTGCGTTCAGCAGGGCACCTCGCATGAACTCAATCTGTCCGACTATTTTCGCAGCATCGGCAAGCCCTACCAGATCCTGACGGTTGCGACCATCGGCGAGGCGCAGAATGCCTATGAGTCTGGCCGTTGCGATACCTTCACCACCGATGCCTCCGGGCTCTACGGCGTGCGTTTGGCCCTCAAAAACCCTGACGAACATGTTGTGCTGCCCGAGATCATCTCCAAGGAGCCGCTGGGCATCGCCGTGCGCCAGGGCGACGATCAGTGGTTCAACGTGGTCAAATGGGTCTATTATGCGCTGGTCCAGGCCGAGGAATCCGGCGTGACCCAGGCCAATGTCGACGAGATGCTGAAGTCCGACAAGCCGGACATCAAGCGCCTGCTCGGCACCGAAGGCGATTTCGGCAAGCAACTCGGCCTCGACAATCAGTGGGCCTATCGCGTCATCAAGCAGGTCGGCAATTATGGCGAGGTGTTCGACCGCAATCTCGGATCGAAGTCGCCGCTCAAGATCGAGCGCGGGCTCAATGCCCTATGGACGAACAAGGGCCTGCAATATTCGCCGCCCATCCGTTGAGGATGAACGCCCCCGGCAATCGCATGCGATATTTGCCGGGCGACTTTTCCAAAGCGTCCCGCGATTGGGTGGAGGCAGCCAAATTCGCAAAGACGCTCCAATCCGCTGGATTGGCTTGAAAATGAGGAGTGGGAGCAAAGGGCGCTCGACCGTGAACGCAATTGCTCCAGAGGAATCCATAGAAAAAGGGTGAGGACTATCCGCGTGTTGGGGAGAATGAGACAATGACGTTGGCAGTCGACCGGGGAGACGGCGGCGGGCGTACCTACTGGTTCAACAATCCGAAGTTGCGGGCTGTTGTCTTCCAGGTCGTGCTGCTGGCAATCGTCTTGCTCATCATCTTGACGGGCGCTTGGAACGCCGTCGAAAACCTGGCCAGGCAGGGCCGTTCGCTTGGCTTTGACTTCCTGGGGCGTACGGCGAGCTTCGATATCGGCCAGACGCCGATCGAATATACGTCGCTGTCCACCAATGGCCGCGCCTTGCTGGTCGGCATCACCAACACCCTGATCGTGGCCGCCCTCGGCATCGTACTGGCGACGATCCTGGGCTTCATCATCGGCGTGGCCCGGCTTTCCAACAACTGGATCGTCGCCAAGATCGCTACGGTCTATATCGAAGTCGTCCGCAACATCCCGCTGCTGCTGCAACTGCTGTTCTGGTACGGCGCCGTGCTCAAGCCCCTGCCGGGCGTGCGGCAGTCGATCACCTTTGGCGAAAGCATCTTTCTCAACAATCGCGGCATCTTCTTTCCGGCCGCTCAACCTCAGGCGGGCGCGGGCCTGGTCGGCGGCGCTTTGCTGGTCGGCATTCTCGGCGCCATCGGCTTCGCCATCTGGGGCAAGCGCCGTCAGATGGAAACAGGCAAGCGGCCGCCGGTGCTGCTGGTCAATCTGGCACTGATCATCGGCCTGCCGCTGCTGGCCTTCTTCGGCACGGGCATGCCTTTCACCATCGACTACCCCAAGGTGGGGGGCTTCAACGTCACCGGCGGCTTCCGCCTGCAGCCGGAATTCGTCGCTTTGCTGCTGGGCCTGACCATCTATACCGCGGCCTTCATCGCGGAGACCGTGCGCTCGGGTATCCGCGGCGTGCCGCATGGCCAGACGGAGGCCTCCGGGGCGCTCGGCCTGCGGTCGGGGCAGAATCTGCGCCTGGTGGTGATTCCGCAGGCGATGCGCATCATCGTGCCGCCGCTCGCCAGCCAGTACCTCAATCTCACCAAGAACTCGTCGCTGGCGGTGGCCATCGGCTATCCCGACCTGGTGCAGGTCTTTTCAGGCACGGTGCTCAACAACACCAACCAGGCGATCGAATGCATCGGCATCACCATGGCCGTCTATCTGATCATCAGCCTGTCGATTGCCGGCTTCATGAATTGGTTCAACAAGCGCGTTGCGCTGGTGGAGAGATAGGGCCATGAGCGACGCAACTTCCGCCGCCGGCAGCCCGGCCTTCGTCTCGACCACGACCTTCGAGCCGCAACCGCCGCCGGCTGCGACCACCGGCGTGCTCGGCTGGCTGAAAAAGAACCTGTTCTCGTCCGTCACCAATTCCATCCTCACCGTCCTGGCGGTGCTGCTGGTGCTGTGGGTGCTGCCGGGCGTTCTGCGCTTCATGATCTTCGATGCCGTCTGGACGGGCACCGACCGCAATGCCTGCCTGGAGGCCAATGTCGGACGGCATGTCGGCGCCTGCTGGCCGTTCGTCGAGACGCGCCTGCAATATTTCATCTATGGCCAATATCCGGTCGATGAGCGCTGGCGCGTCAATCTCACCGGCCTGCTTGCCGCCATCGGCATCGTCTGGCTGCTATGGCCGAAGATCGGGGCCAAGGGCTGGGGCATCCTGTATTTCTTCGTGGCTTTCCCGCTGCTGGCCTTCTGGCTGCTGGTGGGCGGCTTCTTTGGGCTGGTGCATGTCCCCACCAATCTGTGGGGCGGCATTCTCGTAACGCTGGTGATCGCCGTGGTCGGCATCGTGGCGTCCCTGCCGCTCGGCGTGCTGCTGGCACTCGGGCGGCGCTCACGCATGCCGATCGCCCGCACCATCTCGGTGATGTACATCGAGTTCTGGCGCGGCGTGCCGCTGATCACCGTGCTGTTCATGGCCAACGTCATGCTGCCGCTGTTCCTGCCCGAAGGCTGGCGCCCGGATTCGTTGCTGCGCGTGCTCGTCGGCGTGGCGCTGTTCTGGTCTGCCTATATGGCGGAAGTGGTGCGTGGCGGCCTGCAGGCCATCCCCAAGGGCCAATATGAAGGGGCCCAGGCTCTGGGCCTGAACTATTCCTACATGCTGATCTTCATCATCCTGCCGCAGGCGCTTCGCCTGGTGATCCCCAGCATCGTCAACACCTTCATCGCCCTGTTCAAGGACACCACCCTGGTGGCCATCGTGGGCATCTTCGACTTCCTGAAGACGATCGAGGCGTCCATTCCCGATCCGAACTGGGCGACACCCGTGACGTACTATACGGGCTATGCATTCGCCGCTATCTTCTTCTGGATCTGCTGTTTCTCGATGTCGCGCTACTCGCAGAGCTTGGAGCGTCGTCTCGATACCGGTTACAAACGTTGAGGGAAACAATGGCGAACGCCGCAAACAATACCAACGAGAAGCTGAACCCGATCGCCGTGCAGATCACGGACATGAACAAGTGGTATGGGGAGTTCAACGTTCTCAAGAACATCAACCTCACCGTGAAGCGGGGCGAGCGCATCGTGATCTGCGGGCCGTCGGGCTCGGGCAAATCGACCATGATCCGTTGCATCAACCGGCTGGAGGAGCATCAGAAGGGCTCGATCGTCGTCGACGGCATCGAGCTCACCAACGACCTCAAGCGCATTGACGAGGTGCGGCGCGAGGTCGGCATGGTGTTCCAGCACTTCAACCTGTTCCCGCATCTGACCGTGCTGGAGAACTGCACGCTCGCCCCGATCTGGGTGCGCAAGATGTCGAAGGCCGATGCCACCGAAAAGGCGATGCACTTCCTCAAGCGTGTCAAGATTCCGGAGCAGGCCAACAAATATCCGGGCCAGCTCTCGGGAGGGCAGCAGCAGCGCGTGGCGATCGCCCGGGCCCTGTGCATGAATCCGAAGATCATGCTGTTCGACGAACCGACCTCAGCCCTCGATCCGGAAATGGTGAAGGAGGTGCTCGACACCATGGTGGGCCTTGCCAATGACGGCATGACCATGCTGTGCGTCACCCATGAAATGGGCTTTGCCCGCCAGGTCGCAGACCGGGTGATCTTCATGGATGCCGGTCAGATCGTGGAGATGAACGAGCCCAACACCTTCTTCTCCAATCCCCAGCACGAGCGCACCAAGCTCTTCCTCAGCCAGATTTTGCACTGAGGAGCACATGCGGCCGGCCCTGCCGTCGGCCGCGGCGACTTTCGCTGGCTGGCTTCCGCTGGGGGCCAGCCATTTGCATTGTCGGAGCTTCCTTCGAAACATGGGCAAGGCAGGTCTTCGATCCCAGCCTTGCTCCCTTGGCAACACAGTTCAGCACGCAGGAATTTCATCATGGCGTTTGATCGCTCGAGCGAGCCCGACGGCACGCCGAGGCGCGGGCTTTATCCCGAAATCGAGGCTTATCGCTCAGGCACGCTCGAGGTCGGCGATGGTCATTCCATCTATTGGGAACTGGCGGGCAATCCCGAGGGTCTGCCGGTAGCCTTCCTGCATGGCGGTCCGGGGGCTGGCTGTTCGGCCAAGCATCGGCGCCTGTTCGATCCGCGCCATTGGAACGTCCTGCTGTTCGATCAGCGCGGATGCGGCCGTTCCCGTCCGCACGCCAATCTCGACGCCAATACCACCTGGCATCTCGTGGCGGACATGGAGCGCCTGCGCAAGGAGGTGCTGAAGGTCGAGCGCTGGAGCCTGTTCGGTGGCTCCTGGGGGTCGACCCTGGCGCTCGCTTATGCCCAGACCCATCCCGAGACGGTGCAGGCGCTCATGCTGCGCGGCATTTTCACCCTGCGCCGCATGGAACTCGACTGGTATTATCGGGAAGGGGCCTCCTATTTCTTCCCGGACAAATGGGAAGCCTTCCGCAAGGATTTGCCGCAGGATGCCTGGGCCGACCCGATCCTGACCTATCACCGGCGCCTGACGGGAGACGATGCGGCCGTTCGCCTGGCGGCGGCCCGAGCCTGGAGCGTGTGGGAGGGCGAAACGTCGACCCTGATGCCGGAGGGACCCGCGACCGGACATGCCCAGGAACAGTTCGCCCTGGCCTTCGCCCGCATCGAGAACCACTATTTCGTGCATGGCGGCTGGATGGAGGAAGGGCAGTTACTGCGCGACGCCGGCAAGCTCGCCGATATTCCCGGCACCATCGTGCAGGGGCGCTATGACGTGGTCTGCCCGCCGGTCACGGCATGGGAACTGGCCAAGCGCTGGCCCAAGGCGGAACTGCAGATCGTGGAGGATTCCGGCCATTCCTTCTCCGAGCCGGGCACGCTGCATCGCCTGATCGAGGCCACCGACAAATATGCCCGCCTGCTGGGAGCGGCCGCGGCCTGAAGTTCCTCTCTTCTCAGCCTGGCGACTTCTCGATCCAGGCTGCAGCGCTGGCAACGATGCTGCGGAGGTCGCTTTTGCCTGGGGTCCAGCCCAGCACATCGGCTGCCCTGTCGATATTGGCGTAGAGGGCGGCCGCATCGCCGCTGCGGCGGGGATGAGGCTCGACCGGCACAGGCCGCCCGGTAACGGCCTCGACCACCTCGAGCAGTTCCAGCACGGTGGTGCTGCGACCGCTGCCGAGGTTGAGCGTGAGGCTGCCGCGCCCAGCCAGCAAGTGGCCGAGAGCGCGCAGATGGGCATCGGCGATGTCGGCGACATGGACATAGTCGCGCATGGCGGTGCCGTCGGCGGTGGCATAGTCGGTGCCGAACAGCTTGAAGACCGGGCCGAGGCCGAGGGCTGCTCGGATCGCCTTGGGTATGGCGAGGCTCGTCGTCGCGTGGCGCTCGCCGATCTCGCCATCGGGGTCGGCGCCGGCCGCATTGAAATAGCGCAGCACCACGCTCGGCAGGCCATAGGCCGTGTCGTAGTGCCGGAGCACCTGCTCGCCGATGAGCTTGGTGGTGCCATAGGGGCTGACGGGCGCCGTCGGGGACGCTTCGGTAACCGGAAGGGCCGGGGCGTCGCCATAGACGGCGCAGGTCGAGGAGAAGACGATCGGGCAATTGCCGTTATGCCGCGCCGCCTCGATTACGGCGAGTGTGCCGGAGACATTGGCAGCATAGCAAGGCGAGGGATCGGTGACCGATGAACCCACCTCGGCGTAGGCAGCCAGATGCATGATCGCGTCGGGGCGGTGGCGGGCGAAGACGCTGGCAAGCCAGTCGGCATCGGCAATGTCGCCCTGTTCGAAAGGCCCCCAGCGGACGTGGTCTTCTCTGCCGCGGGAGAGATCGTCGCACGCCACGGGCCTGTGTCCGGATGAGGCCAGGGCCTTGCAGACATGGCTGCCGATATAACCGGCTCCTCCGGTCACCAAGACGATACTCATGAAGGCTCTCATCCTCCCGACGGGTGGTTGCGACAGGCCGGTGTTAAGGATCCTCGCGCCCAAAGAGAAGCAAAGAATAGGCGTGCCGCGTCAAATGGAGGCGGGCGCCGGCGGCTGTTCTGCCTTTCGTCCTGCAACGTTGACGTGTATTTCCTGCACTGTGGGCGGGTTATCCGGCAGGTCCTGGCCTGGAAATTGCTTTGAAAATTCGTCGCAATGGAATGGGGGAAATCACGATGACGGCGACCGGCGCCTCGGAGGCGAGCGAATCCCTGTTTGCCGATCATCCGAAGCGAGCGGCCATTTATGCCGAATTGCATGCCAGGCCGACCGAGCCGATCACGACCTCGGCCCGTATCCGCCGGGTCGCCTTCATGCCGGCAGACGAGGGGCCTTCACTGGAGGAGGTGGCGCGGCGCTTCGCTCTTTTCGCCGGCCAGTCCGCTTTGCCCTTCGATGACGCACGAACGCGCCAAATCACGGTGGAAAGGAGTGGTCGCAAGGCCACTTTCGAGCTCCACAATGAATTTGCCACGCTGACCTGGCAGTCCGTCCTCACCGATCGCGAGATCTGGCCAGACGATATCGGCCTGGAATGCTTCGCCGGGCTGCAGCGCGTCAGCGCCACGCGTATCGACCTGACCGAGACCTCCACCATCATGGAAGCGGCGCTGGTCGGCTTCAGCCCGATCAGCCTGTGCTATTCCGAGCTCTATGACGGCATGGCTCAGGTCGCCACCGATTTCAATCGTGATCTGGACGGTTTCACCCGCTACGAACTTGCAGCCGGACGATGCAATGGCGTACGCCGCGGCGTGCTGGTGCGCAGGCTCCTGGAGATCGAGACCTACAGTAATTTCGTCCTGCTCGGCTTGCCGGTAGCCCGGGCCCTCGGCTCGACGATCCGTCAGTTCGAGGGAGCGGTGAGCCAGGTGATGGGCCGCGTCGGCCATGCCCATTCCACCGGGGAGAACCGGGAGGCGCTGGAGAGCATCCATGCGCTGTCCGCCGAAGTCGGCCGCAGCATCGAGGAAACCAGCTTTCGCTTCGCGGCGAGCCAAGCCTATGCGGCGGTGCTCGGCACGCGCCTGCGGCAGCTTGCCGAGCGGCCGATCGGCGAGTTCACCACCATCGAACGCTACCTGACCAATCGGACCGGCCCGGCGGTGGCCACCTGCCTGGCGACGGAGAAACGCCTGCAGGCAGTGGCGATGAAGCTGGAGCGTTCGGCTGAACTGTTGAACGCCCATATCAGCCTCAGCCTGGAAATGCAGAACCAGACCATTCTCGACACCATCTCGCGCACGTCGGAAAGCCAGTATCGCCTGCAGGAGACGGTGGAGGGGCTCTCCATCATCGCAATCTCCTATTATACCCTCGCCATTCTCGGCTACATGATCGAGGGCTTCAGCCATATCTGGCATGTCGACAAGGCCATCGCCATGCTGTGTGCGGCGCCGGTGGTGCTGTTCCTGGTCTGGCGCGGCATCAAGAGCCTGCGCAAGCGAGCTGCCTGACGCGAGGGGATGCATAGGTCACCGAAAGGCGCCTCGCAGAATGCTGCGTCGGCCGGCCGATAATCGGGGATCGCCGGGCGTTTTCTAGGCGGGATGTCGACCGCCCCTCAACTCTTGGGGACGCATTGGCCGGCGTGATTGGGACGCTGCGAGGGCGGGCATACGTCGATGTTTCTGCGATGGTCCGAAGATTGGCCGATAGACGCGCTCGATGCCATGCGCCGCGGATCGAACGCATCACGGGTGGCGTCGTTGATGGTACGGTTGGGCACGCATCTGCGCCATTGATTGAAGTGGAAACCTGGGGAGCAGGCCGAGGCCGTTGCTGCGGGAGCATCTGCCATGGCGGCCTCCTGTGCGACAAGCCGGGCAGGCGTGAGGGTTACCAGGCACAGCAATGCGGCTGGCAACAGGATAGTGGCTCTTGCGATCATGAAATGGGCTCGGACGGAAGGACATGTGTCGAGATGCACTGCGTGGACCGTCGAAATGATCCATGCGCGGCTTAGCCCTTGCGGCGGCCCATGGTTGTGCTTTTTCGCACAGGACGGGCAATGCCTGCCTGGCTTGTCCGGAGCCGATGAGGGCTGATTGGGCTCGGGAGAAGATCGAATGCAGGCCGCGTGAGCGGCGGGTGAATGCCGGACCTGCGCGGCCGACATAGCTGCGTCGTCGACATCGGGCTATGTTACCTAAGGGCATAGGAGATCCGATGTTCAAGCTGTTTTACGACATGTCGATGCTTGCTTTTGAATCGCAGCAAGCCATCTGGCTACGTACGCTTCGGCTGGCACAGGGCGGAAGCCGTGCCGAGCACGAGGCCAAGCTGATGATCAGCGAGAAAGTTGCTGCGGCGCAGAACGCCGCCGGCAAGCTGATGATGGGCACGACGCCCGGTGCGGTCGTTCGAGACTATCGGCGCAAGGTTCGTTCCAATGTGAAGCGTCTGTCCAAGCCGTGACAGCCGACGGCAGGAGCGATGCGGGCGAGCCTTATCACGCTCCCGTCACACCATTTGGTCTAATCATCGCATGTTGTCGGCCGTTCCCAATACCGGCCCGATACGTCGCATCCGATCTTGGCCCGGCACGTAGCGTATCGCCGGGCTTTTTCTTTGGCAGCGATGCCGGAGATCGCGATGACAACGCCTCACCATTGCCGCGTCACGTATGTATCACGTGATATGAAATTTATCACCTTCGTTCCGCGATTCAGCGGGACAGCAACCTCCTTGACCCGGCGTTCCGACAGCGCCGGGTTTTTCTTTTTTAGCGCCTCATCGGTCGTTCGAGCGGCGCCCAACTGTGCAGGCAGCAGCGGCACGAGATAGCCATCTGCGCTCGTGCCACAGGCAGGCTTGGCCGAAGCACGGCGACTTTTCAGGTGGCGACTCGGCGGCCGGAAACCTTCTTCAGGAATTGCATCGGAGATTTCAGACGGTTCATCGGGGAATAGACGATATCCTGGAAGGTCTTGGGATCGGCCATTTCAAGAGCGGAAACCAATCTGGCCTTGAGTGCGTCGCGTCCCGGCGAAAGGCCGGGCGGTCTCGGTTTCAGCCGGAGTTGGCGCAGCATGAAGTTGGCTTGATAGATCCTGGCCCGCCGTTCCAACGGGCGCATGCAGAAGGAAATGCTCAGGCTGACGGAGATGTTGTCGCCGTTTTTGACCCAGTGGGGCGCTACAGGCGGATGATGGACGGCCTCGCCGGGCGTCAGTCTGTAGATCTGGCCGTGGCCCTGCAATTCGGGCTTGTAGCGGGGGGTGTTGTAGCTGCTGGCATAGAAGCGTTCGAGCTCGATTTCCGGCAGAACTTCACGATCCCCGGGGTCGAACAGGCAGACTTCCTTCTCGCCCTTGATCTGGAACAGGAAGTTGGATTCGTGATCGATATGGAAGGGCGTGGAAATCCCCGGCGAGGTCAGAATCACGGTCAGGGTTGCCCAGGTCACTTCCTGGCGGAACGGCCGATCGGCGTGGGTCCCGATTTCGTCAATGAGCATGGCGAGAACCCGGGCGTAATCGCGATTGTAATCCTGCGTCCGCGAAAGCCTGATCCAGGAGCCGCTCTCGCCGAGCCGATCGATCACCTCCGTCAGTCGGTCATGCTGCGCGGCCTCGGTGAATTTGCTGCTGATCGATTCCCTTCTCAAATCGAGAGCGAGAAAGTCGGCAGCATTGCCGCTTCCGATGATGCTGCGAGCAGTTTTGACGATCTCCGGGATCTCGAATAAGCCGCTCCGGCAAAGTGTATGATGAAGCTTGAAAGGTCGCACATTGTAATTTTCTTTGAATATTCGCTGATCTGTTTCAAGTATGTGTTCGATTTTATCGAAATTTGAATACGAACCTCTCTCTATTTCGTTTTCGAAGGCGATGTTCATGATCAGTAACTCGCTCTCTTTCTGGAATGCCCCCAGTCCAGTGTCACTGAGGATATCACTAGAGAGGATTTTTATAAGGAGTAGAGGAGTTGTAAATATTAACTCTTTAGGAGAGGGATCGTCACTGCTGTTTCATTTTCTGAGAAAATTTTCTTCGGAGACTGAATCGTCGAGACCGAAATTTCTCTAGAATAAAGAGTATTCGACAGTTGAAATTTGCCGGGAGGCGGTATGTGGTTGTTCCCGGTCGGCCCAATATTCATCATGCATTGACCAGCTGGAGCCCAGGATTGCCCCAGAGCAAAGCACGTCAAATGTGAGCGCCCGCTCTCTCCAGCTCTTTGGTTCGACGCGTCTTTGCGATTCGTGGTGATTGCGTCAAATCGCTGAACGCTGCGGGCCTCGGCCACAGCGACCCTGGACGACCTTGGCTCAATGCCGTCATCGTCGGCCGGCATGCTCTTCTACCTTCCGCGGCTTGTCGAACTTCTCGCCGGAGGAAGGGGCAGCGAGCGAATCTCTGCTCGTCCCGCATGGCGGTGAGGGGAGTCGCATGCTCGGGCGAGGGCACTTCCACTCCAAACGAAAGAAGGCGCCTCGAAGGGCGCCTTGCTTTTCGTCAGCGATATCAGAAGTTTCGATGGTGGGCGCACTAGGGCTCGAACCTAGGACCCGCTGATTAAGAGTCAGCTGCTCTACCAACTGAGCTATGCGCCCATCGAAACCACCGAAGCGCGACGCGGTGCCGCGTTCGATGGCGGCGATGTAGCAAAGCTCTTTGTGTGTGTCCAGCGTGTGACGGAAAAATTCTTCGGCTTTTTTGAAATTGCGCGCCGGCGTGCTATTCGAAGGCTCTATTCAAAAGCACCATTCATTAAATCGCCGGAGGTTCCTCATGCCGCCCACCAAATTTGGCGTTGGCCAAGCTGTGCGTCGCAAGGAGGACCAGTCCTTCATCACCGGTACGGGCCGTTATGTCGATGACGAGCAGCGTTCCGGCGCGCTGAGGGCTTATGTTCTGCGCTCTCCCTATGCCCATGCCCGTTTCAGCATCGGCGATCTTTCCGACGCCGCGGCGATGCCGGGCGTAAGGCTGATTCTGACGGCGGCCGATCTCGACGGGCTCGGCGATCTGCCCTGCCTGGCCTTGATGAAGAATGCCGACGGCTCGCCGCAGCGTCCGCAGCCCTATCCGCTGCTGGCGCGAAACGTGGTACGTCATGTCGGCGATGCGGTGGCGTTCGTGGTCGCCGATTCGCTCACCGAGGCCCGCGATGCCGCCGAGGCGATTCCGGTCGATTACGAATCGCTGGACGCCATCGTCGGCTCGGTTGCTGCCCTCGAGCCCGACGCGCCGCTGGTCTGGCCGGAGCATGGTTCGAACCTCGCCTTCGACGCTCAGATCGGCAACGCCAAGAAAGTGGCCAAGGCCTTCGACAAGGCAGCCCGCGTGGTATCCCTGGACGTCGTCAACAATCGTCTCGTCGCCAACTACATGGAAACCCGCGGTTGCCTCGCCGAATGGGACGGTACGCGCTTCACCCTCACGGTGGGCAGCCAGGGTGTGCATTCCATCCGCGATACGCTCGCCAACCATGTCTTCAAGGTGAAGCCCGACAGGGTGCATGTTAAGACCGGCGATGTCGGCGGCGGTTTCGGCACAAAGGCCTTCATGTATCGCGAATATCCGCTCTCGCTGGAGGCGGCGCGCCGCCTCGGCAAGCCGGTGAAGTGGTTTGCCGACCGCGCGGAGCATTTCCTCGCCGACACCCAGGGCCGCGACAATATCAGCCGTATCGAGGCGGCGCTGGACCGGCGGTCGCGCATCCTGGCGGTCAAGATCGATATCATCGGCGATCTCGGCGCCTATCTTTCGCAGTTCGGACCTTTCATTCCCTGGCTCGGCGCCCTGATGGCGACCGGTGCCTATGCGATCGACGCCATGGACGTCAGGGTGCGCGGCGTCTTCACCAACACGCTGCCCGTCGATGCCTATCGCGGCGCTGGCCGGCCGGAGGCCGCCTATCTCATCGAGCGGCTGATGGACGCCATTGCCTTCGAGACCGGGCTTTCCGTCGACGAGGTGCGCGCGCGCAACTTCGTCAAGCCGGAACAGATGCCGTTCAAGGCGCCGACCGGCCGCACCTATGATTCGGGCGAGTTCGAGGGCCATATGCGCAAGGCCATGGAGGTCGCCGGCTGGGGCGATTTCAAGGGCCGCTGGCAGGCCTCGAAGAAGGCGGGCAAGTTCCGCGGCATCGGCATGTCCACCTATATCGAGGCCTGTGCCGACGGGCCCAAGGAAGCCGCCAGCGTCACGCTCGAAAGGGACGGTACCGCCACCGTGCTGATCGGAACGCAGACCAACGGGCAGGGGCACCTGACGGCCTACGCCCAGTTCGTTTCGCAATATCTCGATCTGCCGCTGGAACGCATCAACGTGATCCAGGGTGATTCCGACCGGATCAAAACCGGCGGCGGCACCGGCGGCTCGCGCTCGATCCCGGTGGGCGGCGCGTCCGTGGCCCGGGCCAGCCAGACCCTGGCGGAGAAACTGAAGACGCTCGCCTCCGACGAACTCGAGGCCGGCATCGCCGATCTCGAAATCGTCGACGGCCGCGTGCGGGTGGTCGGCACCGACAAGGCCATCGAGTTCGCCGCGCTCGCCCGTCTGCCCAAGGCTACGCCCGATCTGCTCAGCGCCGAGACCGACTATCAGCCCGGCGAGGCGACCTATCCGAACGGCACGCATATCTGCGAGGTGGAGATCGATCCGCAGACCGGTGTCACCGATATTCTCGGCTACACCATCGTCGACGATTTCGGCATGGTGGTGAACCCGCTGCTGCTGGAAGGCCAGGTGCATGGCGGCGTGGTGCAGGGCATCGGCCAGGCCTTGCTGGAGCGCACGGTCTATTCGGAAGACGGCCAGTTGCTCACGGCATCGCTCACCGACTATGCCCTGCCGCGAGCCGACGATCTGCCCTTCATCCATTTCGAGACGCGCAACATTCCCTGCAAGAACAACCCGCTCGGCATCAAGGGAGCCGGTGAGGCCGGCACCATCGGCGCCGCGCCGGCGGTGATGAATGCGGTGATCGATGCCCTCAGGCGCGGCGTCGGGGTCACCAAGCTCGACATGCCGGCGACCCCTGAAGTGGTGTGGCGCACGATCCAGGAGGCACAGAACCGCAAGCTGGCGGCCGAATAGGCCGTGCGCGGCTGCAGTGTCGGACCCGACTTCAACAGGGGAGCCGACGCTGCAAGCCACGATTGTCGCAGCGTTTTGCTGAAAACCCCTATCTGTTCTTCGGCGCCCTTCGTGACTGCCATCCCCTGCTTTTCAGGGGGAGGCTGGCTCGGACGCCTTGGGCCAATAGGTGCCGAAAGCCCAGATATTGCCTTCCGGATCGCGGCAGATGAATTCCCGGCTGCCATAGTGGCGGTCGACAGGTTCTTCCTCGATCTTTGCCCCGGCGGCCTTGGCGCGCTCATAGGCGGTGTCGGCATCGTCGACGGCGACATAGATCGACTTGCCGCCACCCGATCCCGGCGAACCGACGATCTTGCAGAAATTATCGTCGCGTGCCGTGCCGAGCATGATCATCGAGGAGCCGAGGGCAAGCTGGGCGTGATCGACGACATCGCCAGTGCCGTAGCAGGCGTGCAAGGTGAAGCCGAAGGCTTCCTGCAGCCAGTCGATCATGGCCCGCGCGTCGGCATAGCGCAGGGCGGGGTAGAGGCGGGGAGCTTCGGTCGTCGATAGCGGCATGGGGCATGTCTCCGTTGTGAACCGGAGCGGACTGTGGCCGCATGGCGACGGGCCGTCTTGAAGAAATGTTACGCATCCATGCGCCAGGCCGTCGGCGGACAGCCCGCCAGCAAGGAGAACTCGCGGGTGAGGTGGGCCTGATCGGCATAGCCGCAGGCAGCCGCGATATCGGCCCATCCGGCCGCCGTGCCCCTGGCGGCAAGGGCCTGCGCGGCATTGAAGCGGATGATGCGGGAGACGGATTTTGGAGCCAGCCCGATCTCCTCACGGAAGCTTGCGACCAGGCGCCGACGGCTCCAGTCGAGCTTTTCCGCCAGGGTGCCGATACGGACGTCTCCGCCCTTGCGCATGAGCTGGCAGAACGCCCAGTGGATGGCGGGATTGGCTGGCGAGGCGCGGCCGAGGCGCATCCCGACGAAATGCTCGGCGAGATCGAGGCGCGCTTCCCAGGAATTGAGGTCGGCAAGCCGCCGGGCGAACTGGCTGATGCCGCGGTCGGCGAGGTCATCCACCGTGACCATGCGGTCGGCCAACTCGCTCATCGGCAGCCCGAAGAACAGACGGCCGCCCAGCGGGGTGAAGTTGATCTGGATACATGCGGCCGCACCATCCGAATCCATGATGATGGGGCCTGCGAACAGGCCGGCGGCAAAGCTGCCATAGCTGTCCGCGAGAGTTGGGGCTTTGCCGAGACCGATGCGGAACGGGCTGCCGAAATTGACGATCAGCGGCACGGCCAGCGAAGCAGCCTCGGTGAGCCCCCGCATGGCAGCGCCGTTCTCCCGATAGCCGTAGATCCCGCTGACCAGCGTGGTCAGGTGCGGGGTCGGAGGTCGGTGCCAAAAGGCAGGTTCGCCCCGGCTGTCATGTCCATGCCCCATCGCGAATCCCAGTCAGGTCCCATATCTTTGTCGTGATCCCGGCAGGCTAGGACCTCAAACATAAGCCAGTCGGGCCTGCAGCGGGAGTCTCCATACCCCTATGACAGGATGGACATGGGCTGATCCTGCCTCTGCTTCATCAAAGAGCTTTTCTCCCAAGCGGCTTGGCCCTATTGTCCGCCAGAACAAACAATCGTTCGTCATAACAAACGAAAGGCTGGCAATGAGTGGGTCGGACAAGCGGGGTGAACTCGATGCGGGCGCCGTTGCGCTATCGGGGCAGCTCGGCAAGACGGTCCAGCGTCTGCGCAAGGCCTATAATCTCTCGCTGTCGGAGCTGGCCGAGCAGTCGGGCGTGGCCAAGTCGATCATCAGCCAGATCGAGCGCAACGAAACCAACCCCACTCTGGCGACGATCTGGCGCCTGTCTCAGGCCCTCGACGTTTCGATCGAGCGAGTGCTGGGTTCGAGCGAGGACGAGCCCTTCATCGAAAAGACCACGCGGGTCGATACGCCCGTGATCATTTCCGACGACGGCAAGTGCCGCCTGGCGGTGGTCGGCTGGCTGAAGACGGTGGAATGGCTGCAATGGTATGATTTTCGAGCCGAGCCAGGCGGGGTGCTTGAAAGCGATGCCCATCAGCGCGGCTCTGTCGAATGCCTGTCGATCCTCGCCGGCGTGGTCGAAGTCGACGTGGCCGGCGTGCGCGAACGGGCAGAGCCCGGCGAGACGCTGCGCTATCGCTGCGACCGGCAGCATGCCATCCGCGTGGTCGGCGACGAGCCCGTCCACGCCACCATGGTCTGCTTCATGAAAGCGGCTCTCATGGAGTAGGGGCCGCGCCCGCCCACAGAGAGCTTGGCGTGATACGGGCTTGCCGATCGGTGCCCTGTTCTTTCGGCTTGGCCGTCCGGCGCTCGATCAGCACGGAATCGCCGAATTCGTGGGCGCGATAGTTCCAGGCTTCCAGCATCAGGCAGACGCGGTCGAGCGTTAGGTCGTCAGCAAAGGCGCGCAGCAGTTCGAAATGGCTTTCGCCCGGCTGATGGACGCCGCTGAGAATGGCATCGACAAGACAAAGCCTCGTTGCCGGGCCGATCCTACCCTGCGCCACGCCGTCGCCGGCCCGGAGGCCACCGGCTGCCGAGGCGGCATGTTCGAGGGCTCGCACGACGCTGGTCCCGATGGCGATCACCCGTCCACCGGCCGCCTTCGTGCGGGCGATCGCGGCTGCCGTCGCTGCCGGGATGCGATAGGGCTCGTCGAAGGGGAGGCTCAGATCCATCATCGCATCGCCCGTCGAGGAAATGCCGGCGGCGTGCGTCAGGCTGGCAAACCCAACGCCGCGCCGTCGCCAGGCGGCGATCATGCGCCAATCGAGCGCGAAACCGGCCGAAGGCGCCTCGAAGGCCAATGGCTCGGCCGCAATCACCGTCCACATGTCCCAAAGCGCCAGGGGGGCTGGTACATGGGCATATTGGATGGGTCGCCCGTGGCGTGCCAGGCCGGCGAGGATTTGATCCGTCGGACCGGAAAAGCGCAGCGAGACCAGGCGTGGATAGCCGTGCAGGCGCTCGATCTCGGCTGTCAGCGGGCCAAGCTCGAGCTTGTCGCCGGCGAGGAGTTGCGGTGGCGCAGGACGATCTTCCGTGCGCAGGCGGTGGTCGCCCGCCCCGAAGACGACCGCCACGAAACGGCTGGGATCGCCGGCAGAGACCCAGGCGGCAAGCCGAACCTCGATCGGCCTGTCGCTGCCGGCATGGAGGCCGGCAAGGCTGGCGGGCAGGGTGGCCGCATCGTTAGCGACGAGGAGGTCGCCGGGGCTGAACAGCAGGGACAGGGCACTGCGCGGCAAATGGCGGATCTTGCCGGTGCTGGAGACGGCGAGCAGCCGCGCGGCACCCGGCTCGGGATTGTCGGCGGCAATCATGGCCGAATCCCTGCGGTCAGGGCGAGGCGCGGTTGATCAAGGCCCAGGCTGCGGAGGATGTCGGCTGCCGCTTCCTCCGGGCGCTTGAGCGCGGATCGGTCGGCCTCCGGCACGGCTTGAGCGTGCAGGGGGGTGTCCATGTCGCCGGGATCGATGGCAAGGAAGCGCACGCCTTCTTCGCGTGCTTCCTCGGCCCAGATGGCGGTGAGATGCTGAAGCGCGGCCTTGCTGGCGCCATAGGCGCCCCAGCCTGCATAGGCGTTGACGGCCGCGTCGCTGGTGATGTTGACCACGGCCGCGTCACGCCCCTGCCGCGCCGAGGCCGCGAGGGCGCCGAACAAGGCCTTGGTCAGGCGGAAAGGACCGACCAGATTGGTGGCGAGAGCTTCTTCCAGCTCTTCGCATTGCGTATCGGCCAGCAAGGCGAGGGGAACCGAGCCGAGGCTGGAGGCATTGTTGACGAGGAGGTCGAGGCCGCCGAGATTGCCGGTGACCTGCAGGGCGATGGCATGGATATCGGTCTTGCATCCGACATTCCCGACGATGCCGAGCGCACCGGTTTCCACGCCCACGCGCTCGACGGCTTCCCTGGTGCGAGCAACGAAGGCGACCTGTGCCCCTCGCTCTGTCAGCGCCCGCACGAGGGCTAGCCCAAGCCCGGAGGTGCCGCCGGTAACGGCTGCCCGCAAGCCCTTGAGATCGCTATGAACGCTCATTGATCAACACTCCCTGAATCACTCAGGGAGTGTTGATAGAAGTTCAAGTGAACTTTAAGTCAAGCGGTAAATCGAGATAGGGGTTAGATCGGTCCCAGGACGTCACGACCTCGGGAGAATGGTAATGGCGGTTCGATCCGGCAAATTTCTCGGGGAAATCAATTTTCCAGGCCGAGTTCGAGCTGTTCGCCGTCAGACGGTTCCTCCGAAGCGAAACCCGATAGGGTGACGCCGAGCAGGCGTATGCCCTTCGCCGGCGGGAACACGCTGCGGATGAGGTCCAGGCTGACGGATCGCAGGTTTTCCTGGGTGTGCACCGGTGCGGTCAGGGTACGGCTGCGGGTGGCCTGCTGGAAATCGGCATATTTGATCTTCACCGTCACGGTCCGGCCGAAGGCCTGGGTCTTCTCGCACCAGGCCCAGACCTCGTCGGCCATGGCGAGGACGCCGGCTTCGATATCCTCGGGCGTCGTCAGATCCTCGGAGAACGTCGTCTCCGAGCCGGAGGATTTGCGCGGGCGGTCCGGCTCCACCGGCCGGTCGTCCTCGCCCCGTGCGATCGCATGATACCAGGCCCCGGCCTTGCCGAAATGGCGGACGAGATCCTCCAGGGGCTGTGCCTTGAGGTCGGCGCCGGTGACGATGCCGAGCCGGTTCATCTTCTCAGCGGTGACCGGGCCGACACCGTGGAACTTGGCCACCGGCAATGTCTCCACGAAAGCCGGTCCCATGGCGGGGGTGATGACGAACTGCCCGTTGGGCTTGCGGTGATCGGAGGCGAGCTTGGCCAGGAACTTGTTGTAGGAAATGCCGGCCGAGGCGGTGAGGCCGGTTTCCTCGAGAATGCGGGTGCGGATGGCCTGTGCCGTCGCCGCCGCGCTGGGCAGGCCCTGCAAATTCGCGGTGACGTCGAGATAGGCCTCGTCCAGCGAAAGAGGCTCGATCAGCGGCGTGAACTCGGCGAAAACGGCGTGAATCTGGCGCGAGACGGCGCGATAGACCTCGAAGCGCGGCCTGACGAAGATGAGATCGGGGCAGTTGCGCAGCGCGGTCGAGGAAGGCATGGCGGAGCGCACGCCGAAGGCTCGCGCCTCATAGCTCGCCGCCGCGACCACGCCGCGCCGTTCCGAATAGCCCACGGCCAGCGGCCGTCCGCGCAACGAGGGATCGTCGCGCTGCTCGACGGAGGCGTAGAAGGCATCCATGTCGATATGGATGATCTTGCGGGTGGAGGCGGACATGGCGACAGTCTATACCAATGGTCGCGATGTTTGACTCGCGCGTCATTGCGAGCGCAGTGAGGCAATCCAATCTCCAAAGCGCGCCGCGCGTGCCTGTGGATTGCTCCGCTGCGCCCGCAATGACGGTGCAGGCGGCAATAGCGATGATGGGGAGTGTGGTTGAGGTCCAGCCTGCGTTCTTATGTCTGATTTCAAGAATGGTGGCTGGCTCAAAACTCTTTCGCCAGCAGGGCGAAACTCTCTTTGACATAATGGGCGAGAGGACGGGCCGCCTCGCTCTGCTTCCATTTCTCCAGGGCCAGGCGCAGGGTACCCATGGCTACCATCGCCACCAGCCGAAGCCCGTCCCGCCGTTCGGGGGAGGGCCAGAGCTCGCACATCGCTTCCAGTAGGATGCGCTCGGTCTCGACGAAACCAGCTTTTTTGCGCGCGCGCAGGGCTTCGGTCGATTGCATCAGGCGATCGAAAACGATGGACTCCTTGGTCTCGCGCCGAGATGCAAGTTTGACGAGGCAGTTCTGCACGGCGACCAGAGGGCGCTCCTCGGCGGATTCTTCGAGCATGGCCGGCCCGAGCGCCTCGCGGAAGCCGCCGTCATGCGCGGCCAGCAGCACATCCTCCTTCGATTTGAAATAGTAGAAGAAGGTTCGGCGCGAGATACCCGCCGCCTGGGCAATCGCCTCGAGCGTCGTGCCTTCATAGCCGTGCTTCACGAACAGTTTCAGGCCTTCTTCGACGATGCGCTCGGACGTCTCGCGCCGCTTGCGCTCCCGCAGGCCCCGCGGCTTTGGTGAGACGTCTTCCATACGAACCGGCTCCATCGCCACCTCTTGCAAAATTACACTGAGTGCAATAAAAAATCGCACTCAGTGTAATTTTTATAGCGATATTGATGACATGCCTCAAGCAATGACTGGGGTCCGCTACGGCGTCTTTCGCCAAGGCGGTGCTGGCGTGCAGACCGGCCTTCACCAGCGCGATGGAGGATTTATCCCTTGCTGCATGATGTCGTGATTGCCGGCGCGGGGCCGGTCGGCCTGTTCCTGGCCTGTGAACTGCGCCTTGCGGATCTGTCCGTGCTGGTGCTGGAGCAGAACGAAGATTCGCAGTCCCCCCTGAGGCGGCTTCCCTTCGGCTTGAGGGGCCTGTCGGTGCCAACAGCCGAAGCTTTCTACCGTCGCGGCTTGCTGGACGAGATCGCGTCTTCGCAGCCCGCCAAAGAGGGTCCAGGCCGCGGCGCCCAGGCCGCCGCCCATTGGATGCAGCAACCTCGCCGTCCCGGCGGACATTTTGCCGGCATCCAGTTCTTTCATGACAATATCGATGCTTCGAAGTGGCCCTACCGCCTGCCGAATCCGGCTGGGTCCGGCCTTGCGGTCACGATGGAGCATCTCGAAGCCGTCCTGGCCGCGCACGCCCATGCCATGGGCGTGGAGATCAGGCGGGGCCTCGGTGTCGAGGGCTTCGATCAGTCGGGGGAAGACGTGAGCATTCGTGCCGGCGCCTCGACGTTTCGCGGGCGCTGGCTGGTCGGTTGCGACGGGGGCCGCAGCATTGTGCGCAAGGCCGGCGGCTTTGAGTTCGCCGGTACCGATCCCGAATTCACCGGCTATTCCGTCGACGTCGAAATGGCCGATCCGGACAGGCTCAACCCGGGCCGCCACTACACACCGGCGGGCATGTACACCTATTCACCGCCCGGGACGATCGCGATGGTCGATTTCGACGGCGGTGCTTTCCATCGGACCCAGTCGGTCACGCTCGACCATGTCCAGACGGTGCTTCGCCGCGTCACCGGCATCGATGTCGCTCTGACGGCTCTCAAGCTCGCCGCGACGTGGACGGATCGCGCCTATCAGGCGACGGCCTATCGAAAGGGGCGCGTGCTGCTTGCCGGCGATGCCGCACATATTCATTCCCCGCTGGGCGGCCAGGGGCTCAATCTCGGGCTTGGCGATGCGATGAATCTCGGCTGGAAGCTGGCCGCCACGATCCGAGGCAGCGCCCCGGACGGCCTGCTCGACAGCTATTTCGAGGAGCGGCATCCGGTGGGCGCGCGGATCCTCGACTGGTCCCGCGCCCAGGTTGCCATCATGCGGCCGACCGCCAGTACGCGCGCGCTCGAAGCCATCATTCGAGACCTCATGGAGACGCGGGACGGCGCGACCTATTTTGCCGAGCGGGTGTGGGGTGTGTCTCTGCGCTACGATCTCGGCGACAGCCATCCACTGGCGGGCCGCAGCGCGCCCGACTTCGAGTTGGGCGGCGGCACGAGGCTTGCCCAGCTCCTCAGGACGGGCAAAGGCATCTTCCTCGATTTCGACGCCCGGCCGCACTGGCGGGCCCTTCTGTCACGCTGGAGCGACCGCATCAGCTATGTCGGCGGTGACGCCGACGACCGGCTCGGCCTGAGTGCCTTGCTGGTACGCCCGGATGGCGTCGTCGCCTGGGCCAGCGAAACCGGCCAGGACCCAGAGGAAGCCTCCACGGCCCTGGGGCGGTGGTTCGGCAGGCCCAGCGAGGCATGACGTTTCTTCACGGCGCTATGTGTCGAACGGCCTCAGATCCGCGAATAGAGGCTCTCGGCGTGCTCATGCTCGTTCAGCACCAGCTTGTGCTCGGCCGGGGGATGGGCACGCTGTCCGCAGTCGAGACGCGGGCAGATGCGGCAGCCCACGCCGATGGGCACGGCCTGGCCGGCATTGGAAACATCCATGCCGTCGGAATAGACCATCTCGGCCGCATGCGAGATGTGGCAGCCAAGGCCGATCGAAAGATGGCGCCTGGGCGCGTTGTGGCGATGGCCCCCTTTCGTCAACGACTTTGCAATGCAGAAATAGCGCGTGCCTTCCGGCATCTGGCTGATCTGGATGTTGATCTGCCCCGGCAGCAGGAAGGCGGCATAGACGTTCCAGCGCGGGCAGGCGCCGGAATGGCGGGGGATGTGGATGCCCGAAAGCGAGAAGCGCTTGGAGATGTTACCGGCGATATCGGTGCGGATCAGGTGTAGCGGGATGCCGCTGGCCCCGGGGCGCTGCAGCGTGGTCATGCGGTGGCAGACCTGCTCGAAGCTGGTCTTGAAGCGCCGGGCGATCCTGTCGATGTCGTAGCGCGTCTCCCGGCAGGCGGTGAGGAAGGGCTGATAGGGCATGATCACCGCGCCGGCGAAATAGGCGGCGAGGGCGTGGCGAGCCAGGGCCGGGGCATCGGCGGGCAAGGCGCTTTCGGTGATGAGATGCTCGATCTCGCGCGAGGCGGCGAGCAGGCCGAGGCGGTGGGCGGCCGTGAAGGTGGCGCTCTCGGGCGAGAGCACGTCGGCGGTCTCGAAGGTCTCCTCGTCGCGGTCGAGGCGCCCGGCAAGGCCCTGGGGCAGGGGAGCGAGCCGCCACTGCACGCCGAACACGTTGGAGAGGTAGAGCTTGAGGCCGTGCTCGAAGGAATCGGACAGATTGTCGATCTCGCCGCGAATGCGCTCGGCTTGCGCTTCCAGGGCCGGGAAGTAGTTGGCATTGGCCTGCAGGAAGTCCGAAACCGCATCGGTGGCGACGTGGTAGCCCGCCTCCTGGGCCGAGGTGGCGCTTTGATTGGCGTTGCGCAGCGAACGGAAGCGGTCGAACAGATGCACGATGGCCCGGCCGATCTGCGGGTTGGAGCTGGCGAGATCGCGCACGTCCTGATTGGTGACGTCGCTGTCAGCGAAGAGATCGTCGCCGAACAGCTCCATGAGGTCTCCGGCCAGCCGCGAATCGTCGTTCTCGGCGAGCTCGGTGGCATCGACACCGAAATAGCTTGCCGTCTTCAACAGCAGCGGCACCGTCATGCGCCGGCGGTTGTGCTCGATCAGGTTGAGATAGCTCGCGGAAATGCCGAGCGAGCTGGCAAGTTGGGCCTGCGAAATCCGGCTCTGCCGGCGCAACCTCTGAATCTTGCCGCCGATGCGCGGATCGGCCTCTTGCATGGCACCTGTCATGGTTCGTTCCCGGTCTTGTTACCTTGTAAATTTTTACAAGATTTACAACATTACAAAATTTTCTTTACAGCGATTTTCCGGTTGACGCCCCGGAAATGCGATACGTCTTGCTTTATTGCGCCGCGGTGTCAATCATTGACTTAACACGAAATGCGGTACGGAGGAACGTGTTATGGACCAGATGCGCCAGAGCAACGATCACGACGAATTCATCACCATCATCGGCGCCAGCATGGCCGAGATCAACGCCGAGTACCACGCCCAGGGTCTGGCGGATCGGGACTTCTCGATCGTGCACAAGATCGGCCGGCATCGCTTCACCCGCGTGGGCGGCGGCGCTTCCGAACACATGTTCGACGGCCAGTCGATGATCGCCGCCACCTTCACCCGGACGCGCCGCAACTGATGCCGGCCCGAACCGCGGCCCTCCTTTTGGAGGCATCTGGAGTGTCGATCTTCGATCGACACTTTCGGAAACGCGGCAGGAAATTGTCGATCTGAAGATCGGCACTCAATCAGTCAATCTCTTTACACGTCGACACGTTAGGAAGTTTGTGATGCTCGATACCCAGAAGAACCGCCCCGCCGAGACCTTCCCCGCCCCGGAATGGGCGCCGGATCGCTGGCGCAACGTCCGCCGCAACTACACGCCGCGCGACGTGGAGCGGCTCGCCGGGTCGCTGCCGATCCGCCATACGCTGGCTGAGAATGGCGCCAGGCGCCTGTGGGAACTCCTGCACAAGCGCGACTATGTGCCGACGCTCGGCACCTTCACCGGCAATCAGGCGGTGCAGCAGGTCAAGGCCGGGCTCGAGGCGATCTATCTGTCCGGCTGGCAGGTGGCGGCGGATGCCAATAGCTCGGGCAACATGTATCCCGACCAGAGCCTCTATCCCGTCGACAGCGTGCCCTCCGTCGTGCGCCGCATCAACAAGGCCCTGCAGCGCGCAGACCAGATCCAGACCATGGAGCGCGTCGACGGCAAGGGCGGTGAGCAGCTCGATTATTTCGTGCCTGTGATCGCCGATGCCGAAGCCGGCTTTGGCGGCCAGCTCAACGCCTATGAACTGATGAAGGCGATGATCGAGGCGGGCGCCGCCGCGGTGCATTTCGAGGACCAGCTGGCTTCGGAAAAGAAGTGCGGCCATCTCGGCGGCAAGGTGCTGGTGCCGACGCGCACCTTCATCAAGACGCTGAACGCGGCACGCCTCGCGGCCGACGTGATGGGCGTGCCGACCTTGATCATGGCCCGTACCGATGCCGAGGCAGCGCGCCTGATCACCTCCGATGTCGATGAGGCCGACCGGCCCTTCATCACCGGGGAGCGTACGCCGGAAGGCTTCTATGTGCTCAAGGGCGGCTTCGAGGCGGCGATCGCCCGCGGCATTGCCTATGCGCCCTATGCCGATCTGATCTGGTGCGAGACCTCGACGCCGAGCCTGGCCGACGCCAAGCGCTTCGCCGAAGCCGTGCGCAAGGTCCATCCGGACCAGATGCTGGCCTATAACTGCTCGCCCTCGTTCAACTGGGCCAAGCATATGGATCCGGCGGCAATGAAGGCGTTCCAGCGCGAGCTGGGTGCGATGGGCTACAAGTACCAGTTCATCACGCTGGCTGGCTTCCACAACACCAGCTACACCACCTTCGACCTCGCCCGCCGCTACAGGCAGGATGGCATGGCCGCCTATTCGCAGCTCCAGCAGGCCGAGTTCGCCGCCGAGGCCGACGGCTTCACTGCGACGCGCCACCAGCGCGAGGTCGGCACCTCCTATTTCGACGCCATCGCCACCATCCTTGGCGAGGGCCAGAGCTCGACCACGGCGATGGAACATTCGACCGAGACGGCGCAGTTCTGAGGCGATACTCACTTCCCGATATCGTGATGGCCCTTCCCGCGACAGCGGGGAGGGTCGTTTCTTTTCGGGTGCGCGGGCATCCTGCCCGCTTCTGGAAACGCGGCGCACCTTGGAAGGAAAGAACGGGTAAGAAACCTATGGGCGTTACCTTTGCGAGCGGGAGGCGCACGAAAAGCGGCGCGCCCATCTCCTCGGCTCCATCAAGTGATGGAGGGGGATCGGCATCTTCTTGCGGGCAAGTCTGGCGTTTCCAAGATGGTCGATCTGGAGATCGACCCACCGGACGCTCGCCTTTCGCCCGCAAAGCAAGCGCGTATGGGCAAGATGCCTTTGCGCCCGGAGATTACGGTTCTTCCGCCTCGAAACTCGCGCGGTTGATGCCGTATTTCGTCAACTTGTCGTAGAAGGTCTTACGCGGGATGCCGAGGGTTTCGAGGCTGGCCCGTACATCGCCCTTGTGCCGGGTCAGCGCCTCGCGGATGAGGTCGGCCTCGTAGCGCTCCAGCCGCTCGGGCAGCGAGGCGCCTTCACCCAAGCCCGAGGCCGGGGCATTTGTTCCGGCCGCGGCGAGGTCGACCTCGGCCAGCCCCAGCGCCATGCGCTCGGCGAAATGCACGATCTCGCGCACATTGCCCGGCCAATCATGGGTGGCGAGGTGGTGGCGCACGGCCGGCGTCAGCATCGGTACTTCGCGCTGGAAGCGCCGGCAGGCCCGGTCGAGATAGACGGCAAACAGCAGGGGCACGTCTTCCCGCCGTTCGCGCACGGGTGGAATGCGCAGCGTCACCACATTGAGGCGGTGGAACAGGTCTTCGCGGAAGCTGGCCCTGTGCGCCGGAGAGCCGAGATCGCTCTTGGCGGCGGCGACTACGCGCAGATCCACCTGCCGAGCCGTGTTGGAGCCGAGCGGCGTGATCTCGCGCTGCTCGAGCACGCGCAGCAGGCGGGCCTGGGCGCTGAGCGGCATGCTCTCGATCTCGTCCAGGAACAGCGTGCCGCCGCTGGAATGCTCGATCAGCCCGACCCTTTTCTTCAGCGCGCCGGTAAAGGCGCCGCTCTCATGTCCGAACAGTTCGCTTTCCAGCACCGTTTCGGGCAGGGCGCCGCAATTGAGCGCGACAAAACGCCCGCTGCGCCGCCGGCCGAGATGATGGAGCTGGTCGGCCACCAATTCCTTGCCGGTGCCGGTTTCGCCCACGATCATCACGTCGACATCGGCATCGGCCACCGCCTTCAGCGTTTCGCGCAGACGCTCCATCGCGGGAGCGTCGCCGAGCAAAGGCGAGGGGGCGCTGGCCTCTGCCGCCGCCTGGCGCAGGCGCCGGTTCTCCATCACCAGAGCCCGCTTTTCGGTGGCGCGTTTCACGCTCTGGATCAGCCTGTCGGAGGCGAAGGGCTTGGGCAGGAAATCATAGGCCCCTTCGCGCATCGCTTCGACGGCGGTGGCAATGTCACCATGCCCGGTGATCATGATCACCGGCAGGTCGGGATCGCGGGCGCGCAAGGTGCGGAACAATTCCATGCCGTCGAGGCGCGGCATGCGCAGATCGGTGATCACCACGCCCGGAAAGCGTTCGTCGATGGCCTTGAGGGCTTCGACGGCGGATTCGAACAGGAACGGCTCGAAGCCGGCAAGCCGCAGTGTCTGCGCATTGGCGTCGCGCAGGACGGCATCGTCGTCGACGAAGGCCACGGGCAAGGGGGAGCCGGCAGTCATGGCGTGCGCATCTCCGGCAGAAGGCTGACGGGAGACGGCGGCCGAACGAGGTGGAATATCGAAGTGTTGCTCATGCCGTTCATCCCTCTTTCTCCGCCCGCTTTAGGGTGATCAGGAAGCGGCAGCCTTGGCCCGGCTGGCTTTCCACCTCCAGGCGGCCGCCGAATTCCTCGACGATGTCCTTTGAAATCACCAGCCCGAGACCGAGCCCGCCGGGCTTGGTGGTGGTGAAGGGCGTGAAGAGATGGGCCGTCACCTCGGGCGCAAGGCCGGGGCCATTGTCGGATACGGTGAGACGGACCAGGTCGCCTTCGCCAGCAATGCCGATATGGATGGCCTGGACGGCTCGTCCTTCCAGGGCTTCGAGGGCGTTCTGCAGGAGATTGACCAGCACCTGCTCGAGCCGCACGCGATTGGCCGCCACCCTCAGATCGTCCGCAACAGGATCGACGTCGATCTCCGCCCCCTGGCGCCGGGCCCGGATACCGACCAGCAGCAGCGCACCGTCGAGCACGTCTCGCAGGGGGACCGGCCCGACATCGCCGGTGGCCTTGCGGGCGAAGCTTCGCAGTTGCGCGATGATGTCGGCGATCTTTTCGGTCAGCCCGGCAATGGTCGCCAGGTTCTGGCGGGCTGGCACCGGCTCGCTGCGGTCGAGAAAGATCGCGGCATTGTCGGCGAAACTGCGGATGGCGGCGACCGGCTGGTTCACCTCATGGGCGAGGCCTGCCGTGATCTGGCCGAGGATCGCGAGGCGATTGGCCTGGGTGAGTTCGTCTCGCGCGGTCTGCAGCTTGGCCTCGACCTTGCGGCGCTCGTCGATCTCGGCGGAGAGGAGAGCATTGCTCTGGCTGAGGTCGAGCGTGCGAGCCTCGACGCGATGCTCGAGTTCGATCTGGGCTTCGGTGAGTTCGGCCGTGCGCGCGATCGCCCGCTGGCGCCGGTGCAGGAGTATGCCGAGCAGGACCAGCGTGGCGCCGACCACCGCGAAGGTGATGGAGCGCAAGGTCGCGGCGCCGGCGGCAAGCGCGCGCGCGGCCGGCTCCAGCAGATGCAGCTGCCAACTGGTCGTAGGCACCTTGCTCGCGCTGGCGAGGTGCAGCCCGCTGCCGCGCAGGGAGACGAAGTCTGCGCCCGGCGTCGATGCCTGGCTGCGCCGGATCGGCAAGACCGTCAGCGGCGAATCGCCGAACTGCAGAGAGGAGCGGATCCTTGCTGCTTCCTCGGCGGCGATCGGGGCCTGCGCCATGAAGCGCCATTCCGGCTGGCTGGTCAGCAGCACGATGCCGCGGGGGTCGGTGACATAGACGATGGCGCCCGAGCGATGCCAATCCTCCTCGACAGAGAAGAACTCCACCTTGACCACGATGACGCCCTGCATGCCGCCTGGGCCGTCGATGCGACGGGCAATGTAGAGGCCCGGCCGCTGGCTGACGGTACCAAGGGCGAAATGCTCGGTGTCTCCCTTGGCCACCGCTTCGGTGAAATAGGGGCGAAAGGCATAATTGGTGCCGACGAAGCTGATGTCCTCCTTCCAGTTGGAAGAGGCGATCGCCAGGCCCGTGCGGTCGATCAGGTAGATCACGGCCGAGCGCGCGCCGGCATTCAGGCTTTCGAGCTTGGCATTCATGGCTCCGATACGAGCCGCATCCGGCGAGCTCAGGGTGGCGAGCACATCGGGATCGCGTGACAGCACCAGCGAGAGCGTGCGCTGCTTTTCCAGCTCGCTGCGCAGTACGGCGATATCCAGCGTGGCACTGCCGGCAGCCTGAGCACGGAGGGCCTCGGCGGCCTGGCGTGTGCCGTAATTGCCGGCAAGCCAGACGGCGAGCGCCAGGCTCGCCAGGCTGAGCGCGGCAAAAACCAGCCATTCGATCCGCCGCTTTCGCCGTCTTTGCGCAGCCCCGCTCATCGATTTTTATCGCCATCCTTCGCGGCCAAGCATGTGCGGAAATCCGCACAGGAGCAAGGCCGATGTGCGGGACTTCGCTCAAAAGGCTTGGCGCCGCCAATGGGCACGAGCCACGAAATCGAGCAATATCAATAGCTTGATTGTTGGCACGGGATTTGCTGATCATAAGGCAGCCGCTGGCAGAAAGCGGCGTCGAGGAAACCCTTTGGGCCAGGCCGCTTGCCGGGGCCCCATGGAGGAACAGATGATCTCCCTCAGCGAGATGCCCAAGGCGGAGGCTCCGCGCAAGCGCCCCTTCTATGCAAACCTCTACTTCCAGGTCCTTGTCGCGATCGCGCTGGGGATTTTGCTCGGTCATTTCTATCCCGATCTCGGCAAGTCCCTGAAGCCGCTGGGCGACGCCTTCATCAAGCTGGTGAAGATGGTGATCACCCCGGTGATCGCGCTGACCGTGATCACGGGCATTGCCGGCATGAGCGATCTCAAGAAGCTCGGCCGCGTCGTCGGCAAGGCCTTCATCTACTTCCTGACTTTCTCCACCCTGGCTTTGATCATCGGGCTTCTGGTCGGGAATATCGTGCAGCCGGGCGCCGGCTTGAACGTCAATCCGGCTACACTGGATCCCAAGGCGGTGGCCGATTATGCCGCCAAGGCGCATGACCAGACCATCACCGGCTTCCTGATGAACATCATCCCCAGCAATCCGATCAGCGCGCTGGCGGGCGGAGACGTGCTGCAGGTGCTGTTCTTCTCGGTGGTGTTCGGTATCGCGCTGGCCCAGATCGGCAGTGCAGCCGAACCGCTGCTGATCGTGCTGAACTCGATCTCGCGCGGCATGTTCCGGCTGGTCGCCATCCTGATGAAGGCCGCGCCCATCGGCGCCTTCGGGGCCATGGCCTTCACCATCGGTGCCTATGGCATTGGTTCGATCGCCAATCTCCTGATGCTGATCGGCACCTTCTACCTGACCTCTCTGCTTTTCGTGCTGGTCGTGCTCGGGGCAGTCGCCTGGTACAATGGCTTCTCGATCCTTGCTCTGATCCGCTACATCAAGGAAGAGCTCCTGCTGGTCCTCGGTACCTCCTCCTCCGAGGCCGCGCTGCCCAGCCTGATGGACAAGATGGAGCGGGCCGGCTGCCGCAAATCGGTGGTGGGTATCGTCATCCCCACCGGCTATTCCTTCAACCTCGACGGTACCAATATCTACATGACTCTGGCCGCTTTGTTCATCGCGCAGGCCACCGGCATTCAGCTTGGCTGGGGCGAGCAGATCCTGCTGCTCCTGGTTGCCATGCTGAGCTCGAAGGGCGCGGCCGGCATCACGGGCGCCGGATTCATCACCCTGGCGGCGACGCTGGCCGTGGTGCCCTCCGTTCCGGTTGCCGGCATGGCCCTCATCCTCGGCATCGACCGCTTCATGTCCGAATGCCGGGCCCTCACCAATCTGGTCGGCAATGCTGTCGCCACCATCGTGGTAGCCCGGTGGGAGGGCGAACTCGACAAGGCCCAGCTCGCGGCCGCACTGAGCGGTGACGACGCGCCGCAAACGGTAGCCGCGGCAGCCTGAGGCCCATCGACTGGCGAGACGAGAGAGGGGCGGACCGCCGGTCCGCCCCTTCTTTTATCATGATGCCGCTGCGCGCGTTTCCCGCACGCGCCGTCGTCAGACCTGCAATTCCAGATCGGCGGTGACGGGCACGGCGTCACTGCGGTCGGGACCTGCTTCATACCCGCGAACACGCAGGCTGCCCTGGCGGGCATTGGCTTCGACGGCAAGCCGGGTGATGGCATTGCGCAAGGGCGGTTCCACCCAGGCAAAGGGTGCCATCGCCCGGCCGGCATGAGAGGCGATGGCCAGGCGGCGGCTGGGACTGTCACTTTCGGAGGCCATGCCGTTGTTCCAGCCAGGCGCATTGGCCCAATCGTTGGCGGCGGCCACCGGGCCGGTTTGCGTAACGAAGGCTTCCGGCCGGCGCTCGATCACGCAGGTCTCGGCCGGCGAAAGACCCGTCAGCGTGAAGATCGTTTCGGCTGCGAGCGGTATGCGTTCCATGAGATCCCGCGCTGTAGCGAAATCGGGAGCCTCCTCGAAGATGCGGCGGAGCAGATGCATGGGAGGCATCAGCCCACGCCGCAAGCCGGACAGATCCGGCACGATCGCGCCGCTGGCGCTCGCCGTGCCGGCCGACGCCGGGCCCTTATTGATGGAGGCCGCAAAGCGGCCGGGCGCCAAGGCCGTCAGCACGCCCACGGCCCCCGGCCAGGTCACGTTGAGGAATTCCCCGGCGGGGCCGCGTTGCCGGACGATTTCGACGAAACGGCCAAGGCCGTCGAAATCCCAATCGAGCGTCCGCAGCAGGCGGGCACCGCGTCCGTCCGGCGCCGCCGCCGCCAGCGTGGTGCAGCCCCATTCATAGGCGGCGTTGATCAGGAAGGCGCCCGGCATCGGCAGGAGCGCTGCGATCGCTTCGATCTCGCCGACATAGGGGGAGGGACTGGCAAGCAGCCAGGCATGAGCGGCGGCGTCGAGTGCGGTCACCCTGCCATACGCTTCTGCCGGCATTGAAATCAAACAAGACCGCAGCAGCGCCCGCACCGTATCTCTGCGAGCCTGGGCGTGTGCGACCGGGCCGCTGTCGCGCGCATCGAAGATGGGAATGGGCGGCAACAGGGCTGCAGGGCCTTTCTGCAAGCCGGCGCGAGGAAAGGGGATGATGCTCATTGCCGAGCTCCCGCCTGAAGAAGTTCCGCGAAATTATCGAAGCTTTGCGATGTATTGTCACCCGCCAAGATGATGGCCGTGGCTTTACGTAGCGCTCATCCCTCACCGGGCCCTGTGCCTTCTCCGATCGACATGTTCTCGTTCCGAAGAGCTTCCGGATGGTTTTTCACTTGGTAAAGCGTGTTTGCCACCGGAGGTTGACGTAAAAACCGAGTGTTACAGGAACGCAACAACCTTGCTGAATTGAGACACGGATGTGACGCAAACACGATGAAACGGCGGCGCTGCCCGTTACGGAGCATTGAATATTCTGGTACGAAGAATCATGAGTTCGAATGAGCCATCCACAAGAAGCACTTACTTGCTTGTGGTCTGACAAAAGCAATAGACAGCTGAGGTTACTCAGCCGGACCTGCCGTAGCGGCGGGTGATGATATGGGGGAACGAATGCCAAGAAAGACCCAACTCGCATTCCTGCTCATGGCCGGCGTTTCGCTGACGGCGAGCCAGGCCTATGCCGGCTCCTTCGCATTGCGCGAGCAGAGCACGATTGGCCTCGGCCAGGGTTTTGCCGGCGTGGCGGCCGGCTCGGGCGGTCTCAGCTCCATGTATTGGAACCCGGCGACGATGACCGCCATTCCCGGCTGGCAGTCGCAGTGGTCGGTGAGCGGCATCTTCCCTCAGGCTGAAATCACGCCGACTTTCGTCGGTTTGCCGGCTCCTTTGTGGCGGGGTACCAGCACGGGCGACATCGCTCAGGACGGCATCCTGGCGGCGGGCTATACCTCCTACCAGGTCAATGACCGGCTCTGGATCGGCCTTGCCACCAACACGCCCTTCGGCCTGGTCACCAAGAACCCCTTCAATTCGCCGGGACAGGTCTACGCCCGTACCTCAAAGGTGATTTCCTTCGACGTCAATCCGACCATCGCCTACAAGGTGACGGATTGGCTGTCGGTCGGTCTCGGCTTTCAGGCCATGTATTTCAAGACGCGTCTGACGCAAGCCGTAGGCGTCCTGCCCAATGCTCGGACGGCGACCCTCGAGGGCGATAGCTGGGGCTATGGTTTCACGGCCGGTGTGACGATTACGCCGATCGAAGGAACCGAGATCGGCATCGGCTATCGTTCTGCCGTCAAGCAGGACCTCGATGGTACCCTCCGGACGCCCCTTGCGCGCTTAGGCGTGAAGGCCGACCTGACTTTGCCGGATATGCTGACCGTCGGCATACGGCAGACAGTGACTCCCGACCTTACGCTTTCGGCCGGTTTCGAATGGACCAAATGGAGCGAATTTGGTGTAATTCCCGTCATCGCGAAGGCAACCGGGACTCAGGTGACGACATTGCCGTTCAAATATGATGACGGCTACTACGTCTCTGTGGGCGGCGAGTATGCCTGGAGTCCCGAACTGACCCTACGCGCTGGCCTCGGCTATGAATGGTCACCGATTTCCGACTTCAATCGAGATCTACGCTTGCCGGACAGCGACCGTATCCATGCCTCGATCGGCTTGGGTTACAAGGTCAACAACAAGCTTTCGGTGGATTTTGCTTATTCGCACCTGTTTGCTTTGAACGGCGACGTCAAGCTCAATGCCCGCAACCCCCACTATGTGGGACTGCCCTATTTCGGCAAAGTCGATGCTTCGGTCGATATTGTCTCGGCCAGCTTGACCTATCGCTGGGATGATCCGGGCGAACCCAACCAGCCGGGCATCTTCAAGTAAGGCGCCTTGCATTCAACAAAAAGCCTTCGCGCGGGTTTCGGCCGGCGCGAAGGCTTTTTCATGTTGTACATCCCCATCGTTCGGCATCTGGCGCCCTTCCTCCCGTCGAGCGGGGAAGGGCGCTGGTCATGCCGTCAGGTGGGGTGGAACGCTCAGGCGCTCCAGGCCACCGTGGTCTGGCGCTGGTCGCCGAGCTTTTCGATGCCGAGCGTCATCACATTGCCGGGCTTGAGATAGCGCGGCGGCTTCATGCCCATGCCGACGCCGGGAGGCGTGCCGGTGGTGATGACATCGCCGGGTTCCAGGATCAGGAACTGCGAGATGTAGTGCACGATGTGGGCGACACCGAAGATCATCGTCTTGGTCGAGCCGGTCTGCACGCGCTCGCCGTCCACATCGAGCCACATGGAAAGGTTCTGGACGTCGCCGACTTCGTCCGGCGTGACCAGCCAGGGGCCGAGCGGGCCGAAGGTCGGGCAGCCCTTGCCCTTCATCCACTGGCCGGAGCGCTCGATTTGGTAGGCGCGCTCTGAAACGTCGTTGCAGACGGCATAGCCGGCGACATAGGAAAGGGCATCCTTCTCCTCGACATAGGAGGCGCGGCTGCCGATGATGATGGCCAGCTCCACTTCCCAGTCCGTCTTTTCCGAACCGCGCGGAATGACGACGTCGTCATAGGGGCCGACCACGCAGGACGGCGCCTTGTTGAACAGCACCGGCTCCTTGGGCACCGGCAGATTGCTCTCAGCAGCGTGGTCGGCATAGTTCAGGCCCACCGCGATGAAATTGCCGGGCTGGGCGACGCAGGAGCCCAGGCGCGGATTGCCGGTTACTTCCGGCAGCGAGGCTGGCGCAAGGGCGGCGATCCGGGCCAAAGACTGCGGCGAGAGGGCATCGCCCTTCCAGTCGGCGACATGTGCCGACAAGTCCCTGATCTTGCCATCCGCATCGATCAGGCCGGGCTTTTCCGAGCCCGGCTTGCCATACCGTACCAGCTTCATATGTGGAGTCCTTTGGTCGAGAGCTGCGGCCCTTGAGGGCCGTCCTTGAAATCATCGATCATGAAGGCCGGTCTGCATCGGGCGAGCGCCCGCGACCGGCCGGGGCGGATCATGCCCGATGGAGGGGACCTATCGCAAGTATTGTCTGAGAAATGCGCGCGATTGTTTCCCGGGTGCGCGGACATCCCGCCCGCTCCCGGAGGGGCGACCTTTGAGGAGGAATGGCGGGCAGGATGCCCGCGCACCCGACAACAGAAAGCCCGCGCAGCTCGTGCTGCGCGGGCTCCATCAACGCTTCGGGAAGGATGTGCGGCTATCAGGCGGAGTGGCTGTCGCCGCCATTGCGAGCGGCGTTGCGCTCGGCCATGAAGCGGTCGAACTCTTCCTTGTCGCGCGCACGGCGCAGATTGGCGACGAATTCGGAGAAGGCGCGGCCTTCTTCCTCCAGGCGCCGGCGCTCCTCTTCCAGGCGGCGCAGCGTCTCGCGGCGATAGTCGTCGAAAGCGGCATTGCCGGTGGCCGACCAGCCATGGCCGGCATGGCTGTGCTGATCACGGGTGAAGCCGGCAAACTCCGCCTTGGCCCGCTCGAAGCCTTCACGCACCTTTTCCCTGGGGAAGCGATCGCCCCAGATGAAATAGGCCAGCGCCGCCAGGCCAAGCGGCCACCAGATCAGAAAGCCGGCGATCACCGCCACGACATGAAGCGGATGCCAACGGCCGCGCGTAGAACAAGAGGTCATTATCCTCTCCCATGTTACAACCCAGCCCTCGACCAATTGGGGGCGGCGACGGGCGGCTTCAAGGGTACAAGCCGAAGTTGTGTCCGATTTAATCTTCAAGGCTCGCCGGGGCTGTCTTGTGCGCCCCTGTCGCAGAGCTGTGGCTGCATTGTCATAAAACCATGAACTGAATCGTGTTTGTGACAACCATGACGGGTCGTCGATCCCGCCGATGCCTGGAGCAGGGCGTGCCAACGGCAGGCACCCGCCTTGATCCGGCATTCAGGCCCGAAGCTCGATCCGACGACAGGTCCGGGGCCGGTTGAGGATGGTGCCATGAACAGCGAAAGCGAAGGCACGCGCTATCGAGCGCTCTTTATCTCGGATGTGCATCTGGGGACGCGGGGGTGTCAGGCCGGCATGCTGCTGGACTTCCTGCGGGCCTATGACGCCGAGACGATCTACCTTGTCGGCGACATCGTCGATGCCTGGCAGTTGAAAAGCGGCTGGTACTGGCCGCAGGCCCACAATGACGTGGTGCAGAAGCTGCTGCGCAAGGCCCGCAAGGGCGCGCGCATGGTCTATATTCCCGGCAATCACGACGAGTTCCTGCGCGATTTCCCCGGGCATCATTTTGGTGGCATCGAAGTGATCGAGCAGACCGTGCATGTCGCCGCCGACGGCAAGCGTTATCTGGTGATGCATGGCGATGCCTTCGACGTGGTGGTGCGCCACGCCAAGTGGCTGGCCTTGCTCGGCGACTGGGCCTATGTCACGGCCCTGGGTGTCAATACTTGGCTGAACGCCATTCGCCGGCGCCTCGGCCTCAGCTATTGGTCGCTGTCCGCCTGGGCCAAGCTCAAGGTGAAGAACGCGGTCAGCTTCATCGGCCATTTCGAGGAGACACTGGCCAAGGAAGCCAAGCGGCTGAATTGCGACGGTGTGATCTGCGGCCACATCCATCACGCGACCCTGCGCGATCTCGACGGGGTCACCTATATCAATTCCGGCGACTGGGTCGAAAGCTGCACGGCGATCGTCGAACATTTCGATGGTCGTTTCGAGCTGGTACGCTGGAGTGAACTCGTCCGTCAGGCCAACAAGCCGCCGGCACTCCAGGGCGAGACGCTGATCCCTCAGCGTGCTGCCTGAGCCGGTCGCGTGAAAATCCTGATCGCCACCGATGCCTGGCGCCCGCAGGTGAACGGCGTCGTCCGGTCCCTGGAACAGACGGCGGCGGCTGCGTCGCGGCAGGGTGTCGAAATCGGGTTCCTGGCGCCGGATCGCTTCTGGTCGGTGCCGATGCCCTCTTATCCGGAAATCCGCCTCGCCATGCCGCCGCTCGGAGCGATTGAGCGTCATATCGAGGCCGAGAAGCCGGATTACGTCCATATCGCCACGGAAGGGCCGATCGGACTGCTCACCCGTCGGGCCTGCCTGAAGAAGGGACGACCTTTCACCACCAGCTATCACACCCGCTTTCCCGAATATCTCGCCGCGCGCGTCCCCGTGCCCCTCGACTGGAGCTATCGCTGGATCCGGCGTTTCCACAATGCCGGGGCGGGTACGATGGTCTCGACCCCGGCCCTCGAACGCGAATTGGCGGGACGGGGTTTCAAGCGGCTGATGCGCTGGTCTCGCGGGGTCGATGCCGAGTTGTACCAGCCAAGGCCGGTGCGCATCTTCGACCTGCCGGGACCGATCTTCCTCTATGTCGGCCGGGTTGCCGTCGAGAAGAACATCGAGGCTTTTCTCGATCTCGACCTGCCCGGCTCGAAAGTGGTGGTCGGCGGCGGGCCGGCCCTGGAGATGCTGCGCTCGCGCTATCCGGCCGTGCATTTTGCCGGCGTGCTGGAGGGAGAGAACCTGGCGAAGGCCTATGCCTCGGCGGATGTCTTCGTATTTCCGAGCCTGACCGATACGTTCGGCATCGTCCTGCTCGAAGCGATGGCCAGCGGCCTGCCGGTGGCAGCCTTTCCGGTGACAGGGCCGATCGACGTGATCAGCACCGGCAAGACCGGCATCCTCGACAATGACCTTGCCGTTGCGGCGCGGGCCTGTCTCGACCTCAAACCCGGGGACGCCCGGGCGGAAGCATTGAAATATTCCTGGGACGCCTGCGCCCGCCAATTCGTCGACAATGTAGTGGATGCCTGCAGTCGAGCCAAGGCGGGCATCTCCCAGCCGGAGCCGGCGCCCAGGCGCAACACGTCGTTTCCCTTCAGCTGGAGGAGAAAGGTCGACGCCTAGAACGACATGCGGTCATGGCGGATCGAGTATCGCTCACGGTTTCAAAACGCTATAGAGCCCGTCCGGAAATGCACCTTGGCCTGAAAACTGGCGCTACTCATGGCGTTGCCGTGCCTTTCCGCCCCACTGCGGCATCCCCCTCTACTACAGGATCGTTGAAGGTCCAGCGGGGGATCGTGCGCATGCGGTCGAGGTCGGCGAAGACGGCGGCGAGATCGCTATCCGGCGAAATCTCGCGAAGCACAGCATCGAAGGCTTGAGCGAATCCGTTGAAGCTTCCGGCTTCCAATTCACATAAATGAATCTGGTTCCAGTCGATCGCCAGCGCCGGGTCGCGGTAGAGCACAACGGCTGTCTCCATTGCCCTGAACGTCCCTATCCGGTTCGCCTGGACGAGCTGCGCGGCAGCCGGCCCGATATATTCCCGCATGACCTGCCGATATTTGCTCAGACAGAGGGATTCCACCTCGATGTATTCCAGCGATGCCTGCCATTCGGGCCGATTGGCTGAACCCTGCCAGTCGCTTGGCAGTACGAAGGCGGAGGGGGTGGTCAGAAGAATCTCCGCGCGCAGCACCTGGGTTTCCGGCGGTTGCGGTCTGGCCACGAGCTCGTGAATGACGTCGTCAGGAATGATATCTCGAAAATAACTCAGTTCGAGATGGCTCCATACGGCTGCCTTCGAGGCGTTTCGAAATGTGGAGCGATGTCGATAGAGCGCCTGGCCGAGGCAGGTTTTCCCAAAACGCGCCCAGTTCACGGCGCGGTCGATGAGTTCGGTTTCCGCATGGGGACCTCGAACTTGTATCGTTCGCGCTAGAACCACGAGGCGATCATCGGGCTCGATTCGGGCTAGATTTGATCTGAAAGATGGGACACTGTCGGTCATCGAGGCCCTTGATTTCAAATCTGTCCGAGGATCTGAGCGGCGGTTGGGCGGTCGATCACACCCGCGACAGCAGCAGACGGATCCCGGCCAGGCCGAAGAACAGCGCCAGAGTAACTTCGATCCAGCGCCGTGCCTTCTGATAAAGGCGGACCATGGGGTGGGCGGAAAAGACCAGGGCGTAACCGCCGAAGGTGACCAGCCCGATCACCGCGCAGCCGGCGATGATCGCCGCGGCTGTATATCCTGGGGCATCCGACTTCAGGCCGAGCGACATGATGGCGATCCAAGCCAAGATCGATTTTGGATTGGTCAGATGCAGCATCAGCCCGCGCCGGTAGAGCCGGCGATAGTCGATCGGACCTCGTTCTTGCCTGGTCTCGTCCTGACCGGCCTTGAAGGCGGAACGGGCCGATTTGACCGCCAGATAGAGGAGATAGAGCCCGCCGCCGATCTTGATGGCGGTGAGGGCATTGGCATAGGCGGCCAGGAGGGTGGATACGCCGGTTGCTGCCAGCACGGCCCAGATCATCGAGCCCGTCATGATGCCGGATGCCAGCACCAGCGCCGGCAGGCGCCCCCGGCCCATCGCCACGCCCATGATGGCCATGTTGCTCGGCCCCGGACTGGCGACAGCGATGGCATAGAGCGCGTAGACCGCGAGCAGGGCATGGAACTGGTGGAACAAGGCGTCACCCATCGCAAATGTCTCACTGTAGGCCGGGCGTCGGCGCATCGGCCGCAGACTGGCCGAGAATAGCGGCGTCCCGCTTCAGCGCAAGCATGGCTTCGGCAGGGCGGCCGTTGCCGTCACCACGAAAAAGGCCCCGAATTCGGGGCCTTTTCCATTCTCAACCAGGCGGTCGAGGGCAATCGTTTTCCGACCGGCTCAGGTGAGCTTGCCGGCGGCATGCGCCAGGATCGTATAGACCTTGCCGGAATCGGCGGTGAGGTAGGTCCTGGCCATGTTGCCGCTGCGATCCTCGCGGTCCACTTCGGCGATGAGCTGCTCGAACTCCTGGACATAACGGTCCACCGTCGCCTGGAAGTCCGCGTCGCGGCGATAGCGCCGGCGGATTTCCTCGAAGGCCTGCTGGCCTTGCAGCGTATAGAGCCGACGCGAGAAGGCGTTGCGTTCGCCGCGGCGATAGCGGTCCCAAACCTCGGCGACAGCGTCATGCTCGACCATCTTGGCGATGTCGACCGACAGCGTGTCGAGGGAGGAAGCCATCACGGCCGGCGTGTTGGCCTGGGGGGCCGGCTCGGGCTCCTCGCGAGAGGCGCGGGCCAGCACTTCCGAGAGCCAGCCGGTGCCGCGACGCTCGCCCCGCGCAGGGGGCGCGGCCACGGCGGTGCCGCGGGCCGGAGCGGTGGGCTTCAGCTCCGGCACCGGCGGAAGCGTACCGGCGCGCGGCATTTCCGGCCTGCGGGCGGGAGCCTCGGCCGTCGCTTCGCTGCGCTCGCGCAGCCGGAGCGGGGCGGGAATCGGCCGGTCTGTCGGCTCAGCGATATCGAGCGAGCGGCTGGAGCGGCTGACGATGTCGGCAAGGTCGTTGAGAGCCTGAATCTGCTCGGCCACAACCCGGCGCATCGTGGCAGTGGAGTCCGACGTTTCCTTCGGTATCTCCAGGAGGCCGCGCTTGAGTTCGGAGCGGGTGGCTTCCAGTTCCTGCTTCACGGTCTGGGTCATGCCGCGCATCTCCTGGGCCACTTCGGCGAAACGCTCGGTGGCGTCGCCGAACAGGCCGGAGATTTCCTGCACTGCCTGCTCATAGGTCGATTTGAGGGCTGTGGAGGTACGCTCGCGCTCCTTGCCGGTGGTGGCACGGATGAGCTCGAACTGGTCGGCAATCGCCTGCGCCGTGGTGTTGGCGTTGTCGGCGAGCAGGCCACTGGTCTGGCGCGCCTTGCTTTCGGCATTGGCGAGCTTTTCCTCGATCACTTCGGCGAAGGATTTCATCATCGCTTCCATCGCCTCGACCTTGCCGCCCACGGTGGAGACCAGGGCCTCCAGGGTGGCGCGGCGTTCGTCGAGGGCCTGATCGACACGGGTCTGGGTGTCGGTCAGGACCGCCGCGGCGCTGCTGAGGTGATTGCTCTGTTCCTCCAGGCGTTCAGCCATGGTGCCGACATCGCTGATCACATGCGCGGCGAGATCGCGCAGCGTCGTGACCTGATCACCGACGCGATCGGTCGCGCCGCTGGTCTGATCGGCAAGATTCAGCATGGTCGACTGGAAGTCACGCAGGCGGCCTGCCAAGCCGCTCTCGATAGCATCGAGAGCCTTGGTCGAGCTGTCGAGCGACTCCTGCAGGGCGGTGTTGGTGCCGGCGACCCGATCCAGCAACGCCGTGATTTCCTCGCGCAGGCGCGCCTGCAGCGAACCGAGATCGCCGATCGCCTGGCTGGCCTTGGTCTCGATGGACGAGGAGAGGGCCTGAGACGACGCTTCCAGCGCTTCGCTGAGCTCGAAGCGCTTGGTCGAGAGAGCCTCGACCAGATCGCCGCCCTTCTGGCCGATCAGTTCGGCAAGCTGGCCGGCGCGCTCGTCGAGTGCCTTGGCGACCGTCTCGGCGATGTCGCCGAGCTCGCTGGTCATGCTGGTGCTGCGCGTGGACAGCGTCTCGACCAGGAACTGGCCGCGCTCGTCGAGGATCCTGGCGATCTCGCCGGAGCGGGCGCCCAGCAGGCTGGCGAGCGCACTGGTCTTGTCGCGCAGCTGGGTGCTGACATCGCCCGAGATCTGGTTCAGCGTATCGATCAACTGCTGACCGCGTTCGCTGAGTAGGCCGGCCATCGCGTTGGCGCGGGTGTCGAGCAGGGCATTGATCTCTTCCGCACGCTCGCCGAGCTTGGCGCTGACATCGCCCGACAGACGGCTGAGCGTCGCATCGACCGAAGCCACGTTCTGCAGGAGGTCGACCGAGACGTTCTGCACCTTCTCGCTGAGCGTGTCGGCGATGTGCAGGCCGCGCGAGTCGAGAGCATCCGACAGGTCGGCGAGGCGGCCGAGGACATCCTGCTCGAAGCGGGTGATCCGCGAGTCGAGCGTATGCGCAATGTCGTCGGCACGCGTGCTGAGGGCGCGATCGATTTCGTCGACCTTGCTGGACAGCGCATCCGCGATCGCGGTGGTCTTGCTGTCGAACTGGGCTGCGATCTCCGCCGCCTTGACCGTCAGGTCGTTGCTCATCAGCGAGGAGCGGCTGTCGAGATGGGAGGTCAGGTCCTCGGCACGGGCGCTGAGCGTTTCGGTCAGGTCGGCGCCCTTATTGCCGAGCGCCACGACGATGTCGTCGGCACGGCGGGACAGGGTGTCGGTAAGCGCCGCGCTGCGGCCGTCGATGAGCGAGGTGATCTCGCGGGCCCGGCCGTCGAGCAGGGTGCCGATCGCCTGGGTCCGCTCATCGATGAGCGCACTGATCTGGGTGGCACGGCCACCCAGCAATTCGTCGATGGCGCTGCTGCGGCCATCCAGGAGTTCGCTGATCTGGGAGGCGCGGTTGTCGAGTACGCTGCCGATGGCGGCAGCGCGGCCATCGAGCAGGTCGCTGGCCTCGCGGGCCTTGGCTTCCAGCGTGGCACCGACTTCCTTGCCGCCTTCGCCGAGCAGTTTGGCGAGTTCGAGCGTGCGGGTCGCCAGCGTCTCGTTGAGCGAGCGGGCACGGCTGTCCAGACCCTGGTCGATCCGGGCGAGGCGCCCCTCGATGGTCTGCGCGACGTCGCTGGCCTTGATGGTCAGACGGTTGTCGAGATCCGACAACTGTGCGTCCAGTGCCGCCAGCTTTTCTTCCAGCGTACGTGCGACCGATGCCGTATGGGTGCCGAAACGGGCATCGAAAGCCTCGAGCTTGCCGCCCAGCAGTTCGGCTGCCTGGGCCGTGTGACCCTGGACCTGGTCTGTGAGACGGGTGCCGTGCAGGCGGATCGAGCTTTCGAAGCCGAGCAGCTTCTGGGCGAGGTCGTCGCTGAGGGCGCGGGAGTCGTCGCCGATACGGGTGGCGAGCGCCTGGCCGCGGTTGCTGACGATATCGTCGAGCTCGGAGATCTGGTGCTCCAGCGACTGGTTCACTTCGCCGATGCGCCGGCTCATGCCGTCTTCGAAGGCCTTGAGCTGGTTGTCCAGCGTGGCGTGGATGGTGGTCGCGCTCGACTGGAACTTGGTCTCGAAGGCGTTGAGCTTGTCGGCAATCGCGCCATGGATGACGTCTGTATTGGCCGCAACCTGCGCCTGCAGCGTGACCAGGCGTTCGTCGAGCGCTTCCTGCAAGGCGGAGGAGTTGTTGAGGAAATGCGTCTCGAAGGCGCCGAAGCGCTGGTCGAGCGAGGAGCGCACCAGAGCCGTGTTGCTGGCGAAGCGCATCTCGAAGGCGGCCAGGCTGTCGTCCAGCGCGGCCTGGGTGTTCTGCACGTCGCCGTTGAAGCGGCTCTGGAAATCGCCGAGGCGGGCGGCGAGATCGGCCTGGTTGGCTTGCAGCGTATCGCTGAAGCTGGCCTGGAAGTCGCTGATCCGGTTCTCGAAATTCGATGCGGCCGTCGAGGCCATCATCTGGAAGCGATGTTCGAAATCGTTCAGGCGGGAATCGAGCAGGGCATGGGCGTCGTTGGCACTGCCGGCGAAGTACTGCTCGAACTGGTTGAGACGATTGTCGATCAGCCCATGCGCATTCTCCGCACTGGCGCTGAAGCGTTGCTCGAATTCGCCCAGGCGCTTGTCGAGGGCGGATTGAGCACCATTGGCGCTGGAGCCGAAGCGCAGTTCGAACTCGCCCAGGCGCTTGTCGACGGAGGCCTGGACCTGATCCGCGCTGGCGCCGAAACGCTGCTCGAAATCGCTGATGCGCTGCTCGATTGCGGCCTGCGCCTGGTCGGCGCTGGCGCCGAAGCGCTGTTCGAAACCGCCCAGTTCGTGGCTGAGCGTGGCCTGGATTTCGCGTGCGCTTGAGCCGAAACGCTTTTCGAACTCTCCCAGATGCTGGTTGAGGGTCGTTTCGATCCCCTGGGCGCCGGAGCCGAAGCGCTGCTCGAACTCGCTCATGCGCTGGGCGAGGGCGGTCTGAATGTCGCTTGCACCCGACATGAAGCGCTGCTCGAACTCGGACATGCGCTCGGCCAGGGTGTTCTGGATGCCACCCGCTTCCGACATGAAGCGCTGCTCGAAATCGCCCAGGCGCTGGCTGAGAGCGGTGTGGATGTTATCGGCTCCCGCCCCGAAGCGCTGTTCGAACTCGCCTAGACGCTGGTGGAGCGTGTTGTGGATATCCTCGGCACCGGCACTGAAGCGCTGTTCGAACTCGCCGAGGCGCTGGCTGAGCGAAGCATGAATGCTGTCTGCGCCCGAGCCGAAACGCTTCTCGAAATCGCCGAGACGCTGACTGAGCGAGGCGTGGATATCTTCGGCGTTGGTGCCGAAGCGCTGCTCGAACTCGCCGAGGCGCTGGCTGAGCGCATTGTGGGCCTGTTCGGCATTGGTGTTGAAACGCTGTTCGAAACCCTTGAGCGTGTCGTCGAGGCCCGAACGGTTGTTCTGGATATTCGTGGCGAAGCGCACTTCGAACTCGCCCAGGCGCCGGTCGAGATCGGCATGGGCGAGAGTGGAGAGCGACTTGAAGCGATGCTCGAACTCGGACATGCGGGTGTCCAGCCCGGCATGGATCGCGCCGGCGCTTTCGGCAAAGCGCGTGTCGAAGCCGTTGAGCGTGTCGTCCAGGGCCGAGTGCACCTTCTGGGCATGGTCGAGGCTTCGGGCTTCCAGGCCCGACAGGCGCTCGTCGAGGCGCGCATGCAGATTGTCCGCGATCTCCTGGCTGCGCTTCTCGTGGCTGTCCAGGCGTTCGGCGAGAGCCTTGCCGAAGGCATTCGTCTGGGTTTCGACGGTGTTCTCGAGGCGCGACACGCCGAAATTGATCTGCGAGACGGCAGCGGCGCTGCGCTCTCCGATAACGCGGGTCAGCGTGTCGCCGCCAATGGCGAGAATGCCGGAAGCGTCGCGGGCGGCCGTGTTGATGCGCGCGGAAAGCTGCTTGCCTTCCTCTTCCAGCACCGCCTGGAGGCGTTGCGCGGATGCTGCAACCGCAGCCTCGGCATCGGTGCTGCGCTTTTCGATATTGGCCACGATAGCCTGGCCGGTCGCTGCGAGGCGGCGATCGATGTCGCCGCCGCCGACCACGATGGATTCGTGGATGCGCTCGCCGGTCTGGGTCAGGCGGTCGGCAAGATCGCCGCCGCGCGTGGTGATGATCTCGGCAATCTGAGTGGCCGTGCTCTCGATCTTGCCGGCAACGTCCATGCCGCGGTTCTGCAGATCGCCGAGAATGGTATCACCCGTCGAGCGCAGCGTGCTGTTGACGTCGGCGACCGAGTCGATGATCTGCTCGACCATCTTGGCGCCGGTTTCGCGGATCGAATTGACCACCACGTCGGTGCCTTCGGCGAAGGCGTTGCTCAGGCCCGAGCCGGTGCGAACCAATGTGTCGTTCACCGCGGTACCGCGTTCGACGATGTCGTCGAGGATGCGCTGGCTGCTGGCGGTCAGGGTTTCATTCAGTTCGAGCGCGCGCGAGGACAGCGTGTTGCTGATCTCGTTGGCGCGGGTGGCGAAGTTCTCGTTGACCTGGTTGGACGTGGCAGTCAGGTGCTCGGTGATCTCGGCGACGCGACGGTTGAGCTGTTCCGTGACCTGCTCGGACGAACTCGACAGCGACTTGTTGACGTCCTGAGCAGTGGTGGTCATGCGGTCGATCAGCGAATTGCCGCGATCGGCCATGGCGCCGACCATGTGGTCGCCGACCTTGGCGAGTTCCGAGGTGAGCTGGCTGCCGCGCTCGCCGAAGGAACGCATCACCTGAAGGCCGGCCTCGGAGACTTCCGAGGAAATCCGGCCGGCCACCGAGCCGAGCGCCAGGGTCAGGTCGTCATGGGCGACCACGATGGCCGAGCGCACGCGGTCGGCATTGCCGACGATGGCTTCGCGCTGGGTCGAGAGATCCTCCACCAGCGAGCGAATGCGCTGCTCGCTCTCCGTATAGGAGCGCTCGAGCATCGAAACCTCGTTGTGCACCATGATCTCGAGTTCGCTGGCACGGGCGAGGGCACGGTCGATGCCGTCACCCATGGCCGCGACCTCGCGACGGATGGCCTGGCCGACGGAGGTGACGGCCTCGGCAGCCGCGCCTTCCGGCTCAGCCAGACGAAGGGCGACCTGCGTCATCGACCGGGTGACGAAACGCATCTCCTGGGCGCGCCAGATCAGCCCCGCGACGGCGAAGAAGAAGAAGGGCGGCAATACGATGGCGAGAATGCCGAGCGCCAGGCCCGGATTGGCCTGATAGGTCGGGGCCTGGAACAGATTGGCGAGATTGAGGTTGCCGAGGACGTTCAGGAGCAGGGCGCCGCCGGCGAGCCAGACGATGGAAAGAGCGAGGGCGGTCCAATAGGGCGTGCGCGAGGGCCGGCGCTGGAGAGCCTGCAGCAACTGGCCGACGCTGGCGCGGTCGTCATTGGCAGGCGAGCGGGGTTCGCGGGCGAGCGGGCGGTCGGCAGCAGGCTTATCTTCGGCACGAGGCGCAGCGGCAGGCGGCTCCTGCGGTTCGGGTTCGACTTCGAAATTGAAGCCCTCGTCGGCCTTGGGGAGCTGCGCCGGTTGCTTGTCGGGCGTTTGTGAAGCAGCCGTGCTCAGATTGAGTGCTTCCTCGATCGCAGACAGGGCGGCATCCGCCGGATCCTGCATCTTCGACTTGTTCGCCATAATCTGCCTCACGCTACTCAATTCAACGCCGCCCGCCTGGGATCCGGACGACCCCAGGCTGAAATCGCTGCACCTGTTTCGGCCCCCATCTCGGTCGAAATGAGGTTCGCATCGGTCCGCTTATGCGAAGTACAATGCTGCCAGCTTGAAATCCTATCCTGCACAGCTGGGAATGGAAACCGCTTCGGCACGCTTTCCAGCAGCATCGTTAACGACTTTTTTACCACGTCGAAATCGTGCGAAAATGAGGCAAATTCGAGGTTTTCACGGGATTGGGGCCGCATTGGCTAAAAGCCGGACACCCCGCAAGCCCGGTTCGCAAGCGATCCGGGCCGGGGCGGACTGGAACCTTGCCAATGCGCTCTATATAGAACGCTTGTCAGAAAGCTGAGATGGACGATGGTCAAAATCATATTCCGAGATCACACCGGGCTAAGCCGGGAAGTGGAGGCCGAGCCGGGCTCGACGGTGATGGAGGCGGCGATCCGCAACGGCATTCCGGGTATCGTGGCCGAGTGCGGCGGCGCCTGCGCCTGTGCTACCTGCCATGTCTATGTCGACGAGGCCTTCATGCCCCTGGTCGGTGAGCCCGAGCCGATGGAGGAGGACATGCTGGACTTCGCCTTCGACGTGCGCCCGACCTCCAGGCTCTCCTGCCAGATCCGCGTTCGCGACAATCTCGACGGCCTGATCGTCAATACCCCCGAAAAGCAGGCCTGATCCTCGCCATGGCCGCGCATCTTTCCGTTGCCGTGGAGCGCTGGCCGCTCGCCAACGTCTTCACCATCGCCCGCGGATCCAAGACCGAGGCGGTCGTGGTCGTCGTCGAAATCGCACGCGATGGCATGCGCGGACGCGGCGAATGCGTGCCCTATGCGCGCTATGGCGAAACGGTGGAAGGCGTGGTTGCAGCAATCGAGGCCCGGCGCGAGGCGATCGAGGCGGGATTGTCGCGCCCCGCGCTCCAGGACCTCGTTCCGGCCGGTGCCGCCCGCAACGCCATCGACTGCGCGTTGTGGGACTTGGAGGCAAAGCTTGCCGGCAGGCCGGCCTGGCAGATGGCGGGCCTCGCCGAACCGGGCCCGCTGACCACGGCCTATACGATTTCCCTGGGCGAGCCTGAAGCGATGGCTGAAGCGGCTGCCAGGGCGGCGCATCGGCCGCTGCTCAAGATCAAGCTCGGCACGCCCGACGACACCGCCCGTATCGCCGCCGTCCGCCGCCATGCTCCTCAGTCGCAACTGATCATCGACGCCAATGAGGGTTGGCGGGCCGACAATCTCGTAGCCAATCTGCGCGCCTGCGCCGAGGCCGGCGTCACCTTGATCGAACAGCCGCTGCCGGCCGGCGACGACGGAGCCCTCGCGCAGGTGGAGCGGATCGTACCCGTCTGCGCCGACGAATCCCTGCACGACCGGGCATCGCTGCCGGACCTCAAAGGGCGCTATGATGCGATCAACGTCAAACTCGACAAGGCAGGCGGCCTCACCGAAGCGATTGCGCTGGCCGCGCAGGCCCGATCCCTGGGGCTGGACCTGATGATCGGCTGCATGGTGGGGACGTCCCTGGCCATGGCTCCCGCGCTGCTGCTTGCCGGACAGGCCGTCGTCGTCGATCTCGACGGGCCGCTGCTGCTCGCTCGCGACCGGGAACCCGGCCTGCGCTATGACGGCAGCACCGTCTACCCGCCAGAGACCGCGCTCTGGGGCTGAGCGCCGTTCCTGCGCTCGATCGCACCGGCGGCGACCACCAGGCCTGTGCCGATCATGGCGATCAGGGCCATGGCGAAATAGCCATGGGCCGAGAACAGGCCGTAGAGTTCGCCGGACAGTACGGTGCCGAGGGTGAGGCCGATGCCGATGACCGAAGCGACCACCCCCTGGCGTGCGGAGGGGTTGCGCGTGAAGCGGGCGACCCACCCCATGGTGGCCAGATGCACGCAGGCGAAGGAAAAGCCGTGCAGCGCCTGGAGGCCCGCCACGACGAAGCCGTTGCCGGGGGCAAGCCCAAGCAGGACCCAGCGCGTGATGCCGACGGCTCCGCCGAACAGGATCAGCCGGTAGGGACCGAGGCGCCCGGCAATATTGCCCCCGAACAAAAAGACGCTGGTCTCCAGCACCACGCCGATGGCCCACAGCACGCCGATCTGCAGGGATGAAAAGCCCTGGTCCTGCCAGATCAGCGTGCCGAAACTATAGAGGAAGGCGTGGGCGCCCTGCAGGCAGGCGATGCCGGCGACGAAGACGATCAGCAACTGGAGCGGCGGTGAGGTGCCTTCCGACGCAGGACGCATGATAAGTCTCCGGCCGCGGCTGCGGTCGTCCGGCAAGGACAGGCCGGCAAAAACCGTGAGCGCCGCCAGGATCGCCAGGATCGGCGGCACCGTGGTGATCGGCAGATGCTTCAGCACCAGCCCGGCGGTGAGGCCGGAAACGAGCCAGGCGAGCGAGCCCCATTGCCGGATCTGGCCATATTTGTGGCCATGCAGGCTGACACCGCCCAAAACGATGGTATCGAGCAAGGGGGTGGTGGCGGCCACGAAGGCAAAGGCGATGGCGAGATTGACGGCGACTGCGGCGAAGCTCTCGGCGAAAGTGAGGCCGGCATAGCCGAAAGCCGCGCAGCACACCATGAACAGAAAGGTGCGGCGCGGGCCGAGCCGGCCGTCGCCGATCCAGGCAAAGGGCGCCGAGGTCACGCGCATCAGCATGGGGATGGCAAGCAGCAGGCCCATATCGCTGGCATTGAAGCCGCGCTCGACCAGCCAAAGGGGAAAGAAGGGCGTGTAGACGCCGGGGCCGGAGAGCAACAGGGCGTAGGTCACGCTGGCTGCGATCGCAGATTTGCGTGAGACGCTCCAATCCTTGAAGGAAATCAGCGACATCGGGGGAAAACAACCGCGCGGGATTGGCTCCCGGCGGGCGCTTTGGATTATATGGGGTGAGAATCAGGACTACGACGATTCGCTGTTTCTCTTACGCCCGCCTGTGCCAGTTGACGAGGGCCATTTCATGCAATCGCTTTCGCCCGAACCGCTGCTCAGCGAAGAGGATTACGGCGCCATCGAAGCGGCCGTGATGGAGACGGCGCGGGGGCGCTGGTTCCTGGCCGAATATGCTCGCCGAAATCGCAACGCCGACACCGAAGCCGTGCTGGCGGCGATCCGTCGCCTGGAGCGCCTGGTGCATAGCGCGGGCGCCCTGGATGCCCGCGACGAGGTCACGCGCGGCATGGCCGATATCGCGCAAGCGATCGCTGCCGCCCAATCGGTACCGGCGAGCGTAGCGATTGCAGCCAATGCCACATCGGCGCCGGTGGAGACTTCGTCCGCCCTTGCTGACCATCGCACCGACGCGGAGGCTCAGGTTTTCGGACAGATCGAAGCAGCGAAGATCGACGAGGTCGAACTTGCTTTTGAAACTGGGCCGGAGGCGGCCGCCGATGCTCCCCGTCCTGCGATCGCCGAAACCGTGCAGGACACGCCCGGGCTCGAATCCACCACGCCGGTCGAGGCGGACGCCCTTGCACCTGTCGCATCTTCGCCCGTCGAACCGGAACAGCGGGGGGCGGAGGCTGAAACCGACAGCGCCGATCGGGCTTGGGAAGGCCTCGAACGCGCGGCCACCGAGATCGCGGCCCTGGGCCTGCCGCCGGAGCTGAAGAGCCCGGACGGCATGGAAATTATACGCAGCGAAGGTGCCGACGAGCAGGCTGCGCCGGAGATCGCCGCCACTGCCATCGAGCGAGGTCCGGCGGAACCTGAAGAGCTCTTTCCCATTCTCGAGCTCGACGAAGAGGCGACCGAGGCGCTGCTGACGCTGGACGTGCCGCGCCAGGAGTTGATCTTGCCTCCCAACCATCTCGCCACCCAGCGCTGGCACAAGGAGTTGGTCGCCGGGGAAGAGACGGCTCAGCATCGACTCGACAAATGGACGGCGATCTCGGGCAAAGGCGGTGGCGGTGCCGATCCCTCGACGACGAACGGCGAGCGAGACAAGGTGCTCGACATGGTGGCCGTTGTAGAGGAAGCGCTCGAGCCCGCGCCTGCTTCCGGGCTGGTAACCTTCATCGATGAGGAGCCGGCGGAGGAGGAACAGTCGATCTTTACCGCTCCCCTCAGGCTCGAGCCGGAGGCGGTGGTGGATACGGACGCTGCGGCTGTCATTGCCCACAAGCCCGCTGCCGCCGCCAAGGCACGCGACCTCGCACCTCGCCTGACCTTAGGTGAAATTGAAGCCATGCCGTTTGCCAAGAAGGCGGCGCTGTTCAGCTGAAGCGGTCTTTCACGTGCCGGAGGCGCGGCTTTCGGTGCAACCTCTATCGCACGCGAATGATAAGAATTTTTTGTTGTTCCAATCTGTTGTAGCTAAAACCTCATCGAAATTATGATGCCAGGGACGCCTTGCCCGTCGTCCAGGCTACGATCTCGATCAGCACTTTGCGCAGGGCCTGATCCAGGGCGCCGGAGGCCTGCTGACCGGTCAGGCCGGGAGCGGGAACCCGGGCGGAAAACAGATTGGCGGCGACGATGCGTCCCGATTTCTGGCTGACCACGCGAGCCGCGACCGTTACCACCGCCACGGGCGAAGCGCCTGCATCGATCTGGAAATCGCGCAGTTCCGTCACCAGCAGGGCGTCCGGCGTGAACTTGTCGTCGGGCCGCCCGACCATGCCGATGCGATGGGCGTTCTCGAAGGTCTGGATCAGACGCGCCTGCACCAGAAGGGGTAGGCGATCGGCCCATTGGGCAGCGGGCAGGTAGGAGATCTGGCTGTTGGCGCTATGCACCAGGATGCGCTCGCTGTTGATGGCCTGGAGCGCGGTCGGCTCGGCGACCATGATCTGGGCTCGGCTGTTGCCGCGCGCCTCGACGTCGCGGGGAGCGCTGAGGTCATAGGTGGTCGGTGGCGGCGAGCCGGCCAGCGTGGAACAACCGCCGGCCAGCAGAGCTGCTGTGAGCGTGAGGGCCTTGGCCGAATGGGCGGGCAGGGAGTGGAGGAGGGAACGCATACCGACACCACGCATATCATTTACCCTTGTAATCAGGGATATTCGATTTCGGCCCGAAGATCAGCTGTTGCGGATTGCGCTGAAGCCCGTTGAGAGTCCGCTGCAGATTCTGCAGGGTTTTCTGTCCGTCAACGGCCAATTGCCGATAGTCCCGCAAGCCGGCGCCGGTGAACTGGTCCAGATTTTTGGCCAATGCCGCCGTACGGGCGTCGAGATTGGTGGCGAATTGGCGGATTGCTTTGGCCGCTTCGGTAATCTCGGCGAACATGCCCTGGCCGCCCTGGCCGGATGTCATGTCCGCGATGTTCTTCATGATGCCGTCGAGCTGGTCGGCCGCGCGGTTGAGCTTTCTGGAGATGTCGCCGGCATCGGCGACCACCTGGCGGACCTGGGCGCTGGAATCGCCGAGGGTGGCGGCAAACTTGTTCACATTGGTGACGACGCCGTCGATCTTGGCAGGATCGAGAGCGGTCGCGACCCTGTTGAAACTGTCGAAGGCGGTGGCGAGCTTGGGCGTCATGACCGACAGGTCACCGGAAATCCTGCGGGCATCCTTGACGAAGGCCGTGATTTCATCGGCGCTCTGGCCGAGTGCGCCGGTAAAGGCTGCGACATTGTCGACCACCTTGTTGACCTTCGCGCCGTCGACCGCCGCGGTGATGCGGTTGATATTCTCGAGCCCGGCGTCGAGCTTGGGCGCCATCGCATTGAGCTGGGCCGTCAGCGAGGAGGCATTGGTGGCAAAGGCCTGCAGCGGCTCGCGGCTGTCGGCCAGCGTCTTGCTAAAGGCCGTGATGTTGTCGACGGCAGCCTGCGCCTTGGCAGCGTCGAAGGCCTTGGTGAAGGATGTCAGGTTGTCGGAGGCCTGGGAAACATTGCTGACGATGTGATCGATCTTCTCGGGTGAGACCGCTTTGAGCAAGGCCTGCAGATCGGATGTCATGCCGTTGAGGTTGTCGGCCACGCGCTTGATGCTTTGGGCAGCCTCGCCGGTGCTGTGCAGGAAGTCCGAGACATTGGCGGAATTGTCGGCGAGCGCCTTGGTGAAGGCCTGAACGTTCTGAATGGTCGCGGTGGCATTGGCCTCGTTCTGGGCGATCCAGCCATCCAGGCGATTCATGGTGGAGGCAGCCTGGGTGATGGTGTCGCGCGCGCCGTCGACCAGGTTCTGCAGTTCCGAGCGCTGGGCCTGGATCACGGCGTATTGCTGGTCACCCTTGGGCTTGAGATCCTCCGTGTCCGGCTTGCCGCCATAGAGCTGGATGTTCGCCCCTCCGGTGATGCCGGTAAATTCCAGTCTCGCTGAGGTATCCACCTTAACGGGAGTCTTGTCGCGCACGCTGATGATCGCGATCACGCCCGAGGGATTGTTGGGATTGATCTCCAGCGTTTCGACCTGGCCAACGCGGATACCGTTGAAGGTGACGCTCGAACCGACGGTAAGGCCCGTGACGGAACCGGCGAAATCCACCTGGAAACGCCGGACGGTCTGGCTCTCGCTGATGCGGGCGAACCAGATCACGAAGCCGAGCGCCGCGGCGACGACCGCAAGGGTAAACAGGCCGATCAAGGCGTTGTGAGCGCGTGTTTCCATGGGTCAAGCATTATCCATGTTCAGCTCGATTTCCATGCTCAGCTCGCTCTCCATGCTCAACTCGTTCTCTTGGCGCCGTTGCTGGCAGTCGCCAGGGCGGCACGGGCACGGGGGCCGTGGAAATAGGCGCGCAGCCAGGGGTGTTCGGAAGCGAGCATGGTCTCCATCGGGCCTTGAGCCAACACGCGTCCCTCGCCGATCGCCACGATGCGATCGCAGATCGCATGGAGGCTGTCGAGGTCGTGCGTCACCATATAGACGGTCAGGCCGAGTGTCTGCCTGAGCGTGGCGATCAATTCGTCGAATTCACCGGCACCGATCGGATCGAGGCCGGAAGTCGGTTCGTCCAGGAAAACCAGGTCCGGATCGAGGGCGAGGGCTCGTGCCAGCGCCGCGCGCTTGATCATGCCGCCGGAGAGTTCGGAGGGCCGCTTGTCGGCGGCATCGGGCTTGAGGCCCACCAGCGCGATCTTCAGCATGGCAAGCTCGTCCAGCAGTTTGGGCGAGAGCTTGAGATATTCGCGCATCGGAACCTGGATGTTCTGCTTCACCGTCAAAGAGGAGAACAGGGCGCCTTGCTGGAACAGCACGCCCCAGCGCCGGGCAATGCGCTGCTGTTCGCGCGGCCGCAGGTTGAGATAGTCCATGCCGAAGACGTCGATCTGCCCGGAGTGAAGTGGTGCCAAGCCGATGATGGTACGCATCAGCACCGATTTGCCGGTGCCCGAAGCGCCGACCACACCCAGGATCTCGCCGCGATAGACGTCCAGGCTGAGGCCGTCGAGGATGAAACGGGATCCGAAGTTCACCCTGACGTCGTGGGCGGAGATGATGACTTCGCGGGATTGGTCTGGGGGCGCCATGGTCAGAAACTGATCGATGCGAAGAAGATGGCGAAGATGCCATCGACCACGATGACGATGAACATGGATTTGACCACCGAGGCCGTGGTCTGGCGCCCGAGCGATTCAGCCGATCCCTGCACCTTGAAACCTTCGATGCAGGCCGTGATGCCAATCATCAACGCCATGACGGGCGCCTTGATCAGGCCGACCAGGAATGTGTGCATGGTCATCGAATCCCGCAGATTCTGCAGGAAGGTGGTGGGCGTGATGCCGCCATAGCCCCAGGCCACCAACGCGCCGCCGAACATGCCGGCCATCGCCGCCAGGAAGGTGAGCATCGGCAGCGCGATGATCAAGGCCAGGATACGGGGGATGACCAGAACCTCCATGGGATCGATGCCCATGACGTGCATGGCGTCGATCTCCTCGCGCATCTTCATCGAGCCGAGTTCGGCCGTGATCGCCGAACCGGACCGGCCGGCCACCATGATGGCGGCAAGCAGGAGGCCGACTTCCCGGAACATCAGCACGGCCAGGGTGTACACCACCAGCAGCGTGGCGCCATAATAGCTCAGCTGCAGGATCATCTGCTGGGCGAGAATGGCACCGACGAGGAAGGAGATCAGCGTGATGATCGGCACGCCCCTCAAGCCGATCAACTCGATCTGGTTCACCACCGCGGCCCAGCGAAAGCGCGTGCGCGCCGTGAGCAGGCGCCCGATCGCGCGCATGGTTTCGCCGAGGAACACGTTCATGTTCACGGCATCATGCACGATCCTGCGCATGGACTGGCCGAGATCGGCCAGAAGTTCGATGAGATGGTGTGCCTCGGGCGGTTGAGGGGGCGAAGTAATGTTCTGGGCCGCGATCTCCGCCAGCAGGATCGCCTGAGCTTCGGTGGCGTTGGTGATCTCGAGCGTGGAGTTGCGCGCGCCGAAGGCCGCCCGGATATTCTCGATGACGACTCCGCCGAGCGTGTCGAGCTGCGAAACGCCGGACAGGTCGAACTCCACCACCGTATTGGCCGGGGCGGCCTTGATCATGATCGCGGAGAGCTTTTCCAGATGGCGCGAATTACGCGCGACCCAGGCGCCTGTTGGCGCCAGCCGAGCGGGACCCGCCTGGGTCAGATCGCTGTTGTCTATGTCCGGCTCGGGCTTCAAGTTGCGAAACGCGCTCTTGCGGGGGAATCACTGGAGGTCATACTAGTCTCTCGGGCATGATGCGCAAAAAGCCCCGTGCTGCTTTTGCCAATATTTCTGTGCAGTCAATAGGATAGCGTGTGAGAGCGCGATCCGGCAACCACTGCGCGCAGGTCTTCAGGAAGGCGCCGTCCCATGCAAATCGAAAAGCCCTATCTGATGTTCGTCGGCGACGTGGCCGACCAGCTCGCCGCCAAGACCGCGGCGGGCATCGTCGACTGGCGCAGGGACTGGTGCGTCGGCCAGTTGCGGCTGCCGGGATGCCGGGCCGATCTGGGGCTGGAGGATCTCGATATTGCCGAGGGTGTCCGGCGCGGCGCCAGGACCCTGGTGATCGGCGTGGTCAATGCCGGCGGCGTCCTGCCGGAGCACTGGATCAGCGTGATCGTCGAAGCCCTGGAAGCCGGGCTCGACGTCGCCTCCGGCCTGCATCGCCGGCTGGAGGAGTTCCCGCAGATTGCCGACGCTGCCCGGCACCATGGCCGGCAGCTCCACGACGTGCGTATCCCGTCCCAGAGTTTCGCCACCGGCAAGGGCAGCAAGCGCAGCGGCCTGCGGCTGCTCACCGTCGGCACCGATTGTTCGGTGGGCAAGAAATATACCGCCCTTGCTCTGGAGCGTGAAATGCGGGCCCAGGGCCTTGATGCCGATTTCCGGGCCACCGGCCAGACCGGTATCCTGATTTCTGGCCGCGGGGTCGCCGTGGATGCGGTGGTGGCCGATTTCATTTCCGGCGCCGCCGAATGGCTCAGCCCGGAGGCAGATCCCCATCATTGGGACGTGATTGAAGGGCAGGGCAGCCTGTTCCATCCCTCCTTCGCCGGCGTGACCCTCGGGCTGCTGCATGGCGCCCAGCCCGACGCCTTCGTCGTCTGCCACGAACCGACCCGCAGGACCATGCGCGGTGTGCCGACAGCCTTGCCGAGCATCCGCGCCGTCATCGACGCCACCATCGCCAATGGCCGCCTCACCAATCCCGGCATTCGATGTGTCGGCATCGCGGTCAACACCCAGGCTCTGGACGAGGCAGCAGCGAGGGCCTGCCTAGCCGAGATCGGTCAGGCCGAAGCCCTGCCGACGACGGATCCCGTCAGATTTGGCGTGGCCGATATCGTCAAGCGCGTGAGAGAAATATTCGGCTGATTGGGGCCCGCCGGTGCGATGAATTCCAGATAGTCAGGAAGATCTTGTGATGAACTATGTCATTGAACCGCCCTCACAGCCTGTCGTGGCCGTCGCCGGGGAAACCGGCCTCTTTCCGGTGCGCCGCATCTGGTGCGTCGGGCGCAACTATGCCGATCATGCCCGGGAGATGGGAGCCGATCCCACGCGCGAGCCACCCTTCTTCTTTGCCAAGCCGGCGGATGCCGTCAATCCGGGCGGCCTGCTGGCTTTTCCGAGCCAGACCTCGGACCTGCACCATGAGATCGAACTGGTGGTCGCCATCGGACGGGGCGGGCGGGACATTCCGGTCGAACGGGCGCTCGAGCATGTCTATGGCTATGCCGTCGGCCTCGACATGACGCGCCGGGACATCCAGGCCGAAGCGAAGAAACTTTCCAGGCCCTGGGAGCTTGCCAAGGGCTTCGACCAATCCTGTCCGATCAGCGCCATCGTGCCGGCCGCGCGCATCGGTCACCCCGACAAGGGCAGGATCGAGGTAACGGTCAACGGCAAGGTGCAGCAGTCCGGCGATCTGTCGCAGATGATCTGGTCGGTGCCGGAGGCGGTTGCCTATCTGTCGCGCTATGTGGCGCTGGCGCCCGGCGATCTCCTGATGACCGGCACGCCGGCCGGGGTCAGTTCGGTGAAGCCCGGCGACACCCTGCGCGGCTCTTGCGAGGGGATCGGTGAGATCGTCGTGAACTATGAGAGGTAACCGGGCTGCGGCCCAATTTTCAATGAGAACGACGATGCCCTCAAGGAGGGCGATCGGTTCCTTCCTGCCAGGGAGTTGTTCGAAATGCCCTCTCCATCTCTCAACGGATTGCCGGACGTACAAAGGGGCATCCACACCAGACCCCTCTTTGTGATGACCCTGGACGTGGCAAAGCCGATCGGCTTTGGGACGACGCCAAATGGGGATCGGCGTGTCGGCGTCGTCGCCGGCGGCCGTTTCGAAGGCGAGCGGTTGTCCGGCGAGGTGCTCGATGGCGGCAGCGATTGGCAGATCGCGCGGCCGGACGGCAGCACGACACTGGACGTGCGATTGATTCTCAAGACCGTGGATGGCGCCCTGATCGGCATGTCCTATCGGGGCCTGCGGCACGGACCTCCCGATGTGATGGCGGAGCTGGCGAAAGGCGGTCGGGTCGAGCCGGCGGACTATTATTTCCGCATCACCGGCACCTTCGAAACCGCCTCGGCGAACTATGATTGGCTCAATCGTGTTCTTGCCATTGGTATCGGCGACAGGCAGCCGGGAGGGCCGGTCTACAGTCTTTTCGAGCTGCTCTGACGCGTTGTCGGCGCGTCTTTGCTTCCCCCGATGGCAAGCTGCTCCGGCCTGGCGAAAAAGCTACTTCAACGGCAGGTTCACCGCCGTCAGCCATTCGGAAGGTGGCGCACTGCGGGGATCGTTGAGATATTCCTCGAAGCAGGGCGCATCGCCCGGCTGGCGCCCGGAATGCGGCAGCCAGCTATGATAGAGAAAGGCATAGGCCACATCGAGATCGGCATAGGGACCCTTGTGCACCAGCCGAGCCACCGAGCCGCCACCGACCTCACGCCAGACCATGTCCGGGCCGAGCGGGCTGTCTTCCGGCACCGAAAGGCCTGCCTCCGAGCGCAAGTCCGCCACGGGCTTGCTGTCTGGATCGTCGTAATAGATGCCGATCAACCGCACGCCCGGGCGCAGCAGGCCGTGGCCGCCTGCCCAGGCAAACAGGCGCTCGAAACTGGCACCGATCTTCTGGTAATCGCCGCGATGGGGCAAGGTCACCAGCCTGAGTCTGGGCACGGTCTCGATGGTGACGTCGTAATGCAGGGCGGAGCGCAACGCGGTCGCACGGGTCATGGCTTGTGATCCTGATTGCTGGGATACCGGGCGCAGATCCCGCCCGGCGCGCCGATAGGCGGCCGGCGGCAGGCCATGGGAGGCCGCAAAAGCGCGGGTGAAAGCCGCCACCGATCCGTAGCCCGCCCGGCTGGCAATGCGTGCCAGGGTATGCTGGGAGCGATTGAGCTCGACGGCAGCGCGATGGAGGCGCAGCCGCCGCACAGCCTCTGCCACTGTTTCTCCCGTGACCGCGACGAAGACGCGGTGGAAGTGGTAGGGCGAGAAGCAGGCAATGTCGCTGAGATCGTCGAGTTCGAGCCTGTCATCGAGATGATCGGCGATGTGGCTCATCACCCGCTCGATGCGAGCGGCATAGGCGAGGCTGGTTTCGTGGCGGGTCATGATCTGTCTCCGGTGGCCTCACCCTAGCTGCGCTGATTTGATCATGATTGCGGAGTTGACGAGGGCATGCGCTTCGTTGACTTTGGTCAGCCTTGCTGCCCTAGAGCAAAGCGTGTTTGGACGGAAACGCCGCATTTGCTCTCACTCTTTGATTGGACGCGTCTTTGCGATTCTTGGCGATTCCGCCAAATCGCAAAACGCTTTAGAAGCTGCTCTGTGAACCACCCATCGGACAGATCATGACTGAGATTATCAAGACCGACGTGCTCATCGTCGGCGCCGGGCCCGTTGGCCTGTTCTCCGTATTCGAACTCGGTCTGCTCGATATAAGGGTGCATGTGGTCGACATTCTCGACAAGATCGGCGGACAATGCGCCGAGCTCTATCCGGAAAAGCCGATCTACGACATTCCGGGCTTCCCGATCGTCACGGGGCAGGAACTGGTCGACAATCTTCTCAAGCAGATCGAACCTTTCTCGCCCGTTTTCCATTTGTCGCGCATGATCTCGACGATCGAGCGTATCGGCGATCCCCTGTTCCGCGTCACCACCGACGCCGGCGACGTCTTCGAGACCAAGACCGTGGTGATCGCTGCCGGTGGCGGCTCCTTCCAGCCTAAGAAGCCGCCGATCGACGGCATCGAGGCTTATGAGGGCAAGTCGGTCTCCTATGCCGTCAGGCAGATGGAGGCTTTCCGCGACCGCTCCGTCCTCATCGTCGGCGGCGGCGATTCCGCTCTCGACTGGACGCTCAACCTGCAGCCGATTGCCAAGCGGGTAACCCTGATGCACCGCCGCGATGCCTTCCGGGCCGCGCCGCATTCGGTGGAGAAGATGCGGGCCTTGGTGGCAGAGGGGGCGATGGACCTGAAGTTTGGGCAGGTGGTCGGCCTGGAAGGGGCGGACGGCCAGCTCACGGGCGCCGTGATCAAGGAGGATGCCGACACGGTCTACACCTTGCCGGTCGACCACATGCTGCCCTTCTTCGGTCTGACCATGAAGCTCGGGCCGGTGTCGAGTTGGGGGCTCGATCTGCATAATGACGAATTGGTGCTGGTCTCCACCGAGACCTTCGAGACGTCGCAGCCGGGTATCTTCGCCATCGGCGACATCAACTGGTATCCCGGCAAGCTCAAGCTGATCCTCTCGGGCTTTCATGAAGGCGCGCTGATGGCGCAGAAGGCCTTCCGCTACATCTATCCCGAGAAGCGCCTGACCTTCCAATACACGACCTCGTCCTCCTCCCTGCAAAAGAAACTCGGAGTGCTCTGAACTTTTCGGCATCCTAAGCGTTTGCAATTCGTCAGGGGGCCCTATATCGATTAGGTACAGCCGTCCACGGATGGTTGGGGCGTGCTCTTTCAACTGAGGCGTGACGCCATAACGTCTATTCTGTTCTGCGCGTCAGCTCGGCCAACGGGAGTAGACAAGATGTTCAAGTCGATCGTCGTTCCTGTCGATATCGCAGATCTGAAACTGGCCAGACTCGCCATCGACAGCGCAGTGAAACTTGCCGATACCGCCGGCGCGACGCTGACCCTGGTCCATGTCGTGCCCATCATGCCCCTGATGATGCTGGATACGGTGCCCGTGAGCTTCGAAGGCGAAGTCGCCGAGAAGGCGAAGGGATCGCTTGCCGATCTCGCCCGCACGGTGCTGCTCCCGGGTGGCCAGGTGCAGAGCGTGGTGCGGATCGGCGGCATCTATCATGAAGTGCTGGCAATTGCCGAGGAGCAGCGCGCCGATCTCGTGGTGGTCGGCTCGCATCAACCGAGCGTCGCGACCTATCTGCTCGGCTGCAATGCGAGCGCCATCGTTCGCCATGCCGGCTGTTCGGTGCTGGTCATTCGCGAGGAGAAGCCGCACGCCGAGGATAGCACCGACGACGTGCCGCCGCATTTCGCCTCGGTCGACGATGCCATGCGGGCGGCCTGGGAGGCCGACAAGCTGCATTGAACTCCAAGGCGGTCATAGACCTTAGCTTTGCGGGGCTTGGCGCACGTCTTCAGGCGCCGCAGGCGGCCATGGCGTCGTCGAGTGTCTTGGAGGCGTCTTCGGTCGGGATGGCTTCCGACCGGCCGACCGCCTCGCCGGCCTTGTCAAGCACGGCGACGGTGAGATTGCCGCTCCTGCGCAAATCCCGGACATCCTTGGCGGCGAGCAGGGCGGCAACGCTTTGTTCGCCGTTACCGGCCGCTTCCACGCTGTCGATCGCAATCTGACGCCCTGCAATCCTGAGCGATCGCGCCGAGACGGCGGCAGCCCGCATGCGCTCGAGGTCGAGCGGCGCCAGGGCCTTGAAGGAAAGTTCCAGGCGCGCTGTCTTGCTGTCGCGGCAGGCGAGGGCGACACGGAACTTCTCGCTGGCGAATTCCGCGGTTGCCGGCAGTCCCGTCGTCTGGATGAGGGTCCAGCGGCCATGACTGGTCGGCAGAGTGCCCGGGGCCGTCTTGAGCCCCACACTCGGCTTGGCAATGGCGGCCATCGGCTGTTCGCTTCCCGTCTTGCCAAGTAGACTCGATGCCAGGACAGGCTCATCGGAGGCGGGCAGCAGGGCGGTGGCGACCCCGACAGGGATCCATTGGCTTTCGGGCAGCACGTCGAGGCTGTTGAAGGGAGTGCGCAGCGTGGTGGTGAAGAATGCCTCGTTCACCCCCATGGTCTTGACGAAATCATAGACGCTGACGACCTCGCGGCCGTAGTCGCGCACGATCTGGCCCATTTCGCGGGCATCGAAGCTCTCGCCATCGGTAAATTGCGGCGAGAACTGATGCACGCCGACTTTTGAGCCCGGCACGACGAAACGCGCGGTGCCGCCCAGCATCACCATGGTGCAGGCCGAAAAGCAGCCGGCCTGATCGAAGACCGGCTGGCCGCGCTGAAGTCGGGCCTGGCCGATCACGGTCGTCCATCCGGCTTTGCGGATGCGCCGCCCCATGATCAGGGCGGGCTGCACCTTGCCGCCGACTGACTCGAAAGCGATGATGACCTTCGGCGCATCGCCCGGCGGCACTTGCCCGTCCGCCGGTTCCCCGGGCAGTACACCGCTCAGGCGGTTCTGCGAGAGGAAGACGGCAAAGTTTCGCGATGTTTCGTCGACGATCTGGCCCGAGGCATTGATCACCACGCATCCCGGGCAGGATTTGCCGGAAGCGACGATGCTGAACTGCATGGGCTGAGAATCATCGCCCGCTCGGGCTGTACCGGACGCTGCGAGCAGCGCGAGAACCGCGAGGCTGGCCTGTTGGCGCGGCCGTGGCATGAATTGTTTCGCAATGGCGGTTGCCTGGCGCAAATCCACGGCCTCTCCGATCCCGTACACAACACTTGGGTGGCAGCCTTCATGGCCGCAAGCGCTGCTTCGTTGCAAGGATGAAATCGGCGAAATTGCCTTGAATCATGAGACGGTTGGGAGGCGTGACAATCCTGCCACAGCCATCGGTTCCAAAAAATTGCGTAGGGCACCGGTTGTGCTTTTTCGCGCGTTCGATGTGTTAACAAAAGGTGATACTCTACCAAGCTGTACAAGACCGGTCGGGCCATGATGATGCGACGTTATGTTTGGGGTCTTTTTCTCCTCACCGGCCTGCTCCTGGGAGGCGATGCTCTGGCGGCCCAGAAGGCGGCGCTGGTGATCGGCAACAGTGCCTATCGGTCGGTGACGCCTCTGGTGAACCCGGCCAACGATGCCGACGACATGGCGGCGGCGCTGGGGCGGATCGGCTATGCGGTGACGCTGGTCAAGGACGGCGACCTGGCGGCGATGAATGACGGTCTGAGGGCCTTTCTGCGCGACGCCGATCATGCCGACAGCGTGGTGGTGTTCTATTCCGGCCATGGCGTGCAGGTGAAGGGGCGCAACTACCTGGTGCCGGTCTCGGCCAGGATCTCGGACGAATTGGATCTGGACACCCAGACCCTGTCGCTGGACAAGCTCCTGGAACTGGTCGACAGCGCGGCGCCGAAGGTGAAGATCGTGATCCTGGATTCGTGCCGGGACAATCCCCTGACGCGCCAGCTGACCCGGGGGGCCGGCACGCGCGGACTGGCGCGTATCGATCTCGACGCCTCCTCGGCCAAGGGCACGCTGATCGCCTTCTCCACGGCGCCGGGCTCGGTGGCGCAGGACGGCAGCGGGCGCAACTCGCCCTTCACCACGGCGCTGCTCGCCCATATGGAGACGCCCGGCCTCGACATCCGCCAGATGTTCGGCCAGGTCCGGGCCGATGTCGACCAGTCGACCCAGGGCGGCCAGACCCCCTGGGTGAACGAGGCCATCATCGGCTCCTTCGCCATGGCCGGAAAAGTGGAAACGCCGCAGCCGGTCAAGGCAATAGAGGTCGAACCTCAAGCTGCTGCTCAGCCAGCGCCCCAGCCGGTCGTGGAGCCCCAGGCGCAGCCCGAGCTACAGCAGCAGGCGGCGGTCGAGCCGGTAGAACCCACGCCTGCGCCCCGCAACAACCAGGTTGAATTCATTTTGCCGGATTCAGGCACAAGGCGATTGAACTGGAACGATATTTCGAGCCTGTCCGGACAGCAATTGCGCCTGGCCCGCAACGAAATCTATGCGCGCCGCGGCCGCTATATGAAGGACACGCAATTGCGCGCCTATTTTTCCCAATTCTCCTGGTACCGCCCCTGGACCTGGAATGTCGAACTCAGCGCCGTCGAGAAAGCCAATGTCGCTCTGATCCAGCGCGCCGAGGCTGGTCAATGAGAAGTGTCATGCGTGCCGGAATGCTGGCCTTCGGGCTGTCGACAACGCTCGTGTCGACGGCGATGGCCGACCCGACCCTGGATGTCCTCGTGGCGGCCTATCCCGACTTCATTGCGCGCTACGACGCCAAGGATCTCATCCTTAAGAATGGCCAGCACATCGCGCTTTCCGACGGCGCCGCTGACAAGACGCCGCAACAGCGCATCGAGAAGGCCGATATCCGGGACATGTTCGTCATGCCCTATACGCTCGGGGCCCGTTACAAGCAGCCGGCCACGCCGGCAGACGATCCCGGCCGCGCGCGAAACCAGGCGCTGTTCGATGCCATGTATGGGGATTGCACGAAAGGCCAGGTCAAGCTCAAGACCATCCAATGGCTTCCCCGCTTGGGCGGCGGTTCGCTGCGCGTAACCACCGCCAACGGCGTTGCCGATCGGCTGGAAGCCGTCTCGCGCGACCTCGAAGCCCTGCCGGCCAAATTTCATGTCTATCTCAAGCCTTCGGCTGGTACTTTCAACTGCCGCGTGATCGCCGGCACGTCACGCATGAGCATGCATGCCTATGCCGCGGCGATCGACATCAATGTGAAGTTCACCGATTATTGGCGCTGGGGCGGGGCCAAGAAGGAGACGGACAAGGTTTCCTACAAGAACCGCATCCCGATGGAGATTGTCGAGGTTTTCGAAAAGCACGGTTTCATCTGGGGTGGAAAATGGTACCACTACGACACCATGCATTTCGAATACAGGCCTGAAATCATAGCGTTGGCAAAGAATTCCAAGTGATTGATTGATGAAGCGTCTGATGTTGTTGCGGCACGCTAAGTCGGACTATCCCGCCGGCGTTTCCGATCACGAGCGCCCCCTTGCGCCGCGGGGGCAGCGTGACGCCCCACGCATGGGACGGGAGATCGCACGCCGCGGCCTGTTGCCCGATCATGTGGTCGTCTCGACTGCTCGCCGCACACGCGAGACGCTAGCCTTGATCGAAGGTAGCCTGGGGCCGCATACGCTGCATTTCGAACGGGCGATCTACGAGGCGCCGCCGGAAACGATATTGCGCGTGATCCGGGCGGTGACGCCCGACGTGCAGACGCTGCTGGTCGTCGGGCATAATCCCGGCTTGGAACAGATCGCGGCCTTCCTCACGCGGGGCGCGGGGACGGCAGCCGACCCGCTCAGCGGCAAATTTCCTACGGCCGCGCTTGCCGTTCTCGACTTCGAGCTCGATGATTGGGCCGGGATTGCCGGGCACCAGGCCACGCTGGCCTTGTTCCTTTCGCCGAAGATGCTGGATCGCTAGACCGGTTGCGATTTGACGGAACATAGAGTTGGAGAAAGTGCGGCCTGGAGAAGCTGCGCTTTGCTCTAGAGCAAATTCTCGCCTGATTTTCTTGCAAATGCAGGAGATTGGAAGGAGAAGCTTATGCGATTGATCGGGAACCTGATCTGGTTCGTCTTCGGGGGCGTCGTTCTTGGCACCGCCTGGTTTCTGCTCGGCCTGCTTGCCTTCATCACCATCGTCGGAATTCCGTGGGGACGGGCTTGCCTGACGATCTCGAATTTCTGCTTTTTTCCGTTCGGGCGCGAAGCGATCAGCCGGCGTGAACTCTACCAGAGGGACGATATCGGTACTGGCGGCCTCGGCCTGATCGGCAATGTGATCTGGTTCGTCTTCGCCGGCCTTTGGCTGGCAATCGGCCATGTCTGCTCGGCACTTTTCTGCTTCATCACCATTATTGGCATTCCCTTCGGCATCCAGCATCTCAAGCTTGCCGGCATCGCCATTGCCCCGATCGGGCAGACCATCGTCTCCAGGGAGGTGGCCGAGGCAGCTCGGCAAAACAGCGCGCAAGCGCGCGTCGAGACACTGAGACGCCGATAAACAGGCAATGCCGATAATGCGCTGGATGACAGCGTGTTAGTCGAACTCTTTCAGGAATTGGCTCACGCGTGCCAAGCCCTCGCGCAGGACGGTGCTGGCATTGGCATAGCCGATGCGCAGATATCCCTCCATGTCCATGGCGCTGCCAGGCGTGAACAGCACGCCGGTGCGCTCCAGCAGGCGGATGCAGAAGGCTTCCGAAGCGATGGGGAGGTCGTATTTCAGGAGGGCCGTGGTGCCTGAGCGAGGCTTGATATAGCTGATCCGCGGCTCGTCCCTGATCCAGGCATCGAGAATGGCGAGATTGCCGCGCACGATCGAGCGGCTGCGTGCCAGGACCTTGTCGCGATTTTCCAGCGCCATGGTGGCGAAATGATCGTCGATCATGCCGACGCTGATGGTGTTGTAGTCGCGATGGACGGAAACGGCGTGGATCAGATCCATGGGCCCTGCGATCCAGCCCAGGCGCAGGCCCGCGAGCGAATAAGCCTTGGACATGCTGGCGGTGCTGATGCCCTTTTCGTAGAGATCGGCCATGGAGGCGGTGAAGCCCTCGCCCTCCTGGTCGATGCCGCGATAGACCTCGTCGCACAGCACATAGGCGCCGCAGGCGCGGGCGATGGCGGCGATCTCTCTCAAAAAGGCTTCGTCCATCAGAGCGCCGGTGGGATTGTTGGGGTTGTTGATGGCGATCAGCTTGGTGCCGGGGAGGGCGAGGCGGCGCAATTCTTCGAGATCGGGAAGGAAGCCGTTCTCCTCGCGCAGTTTCAGGATCTGTACGTCGGCGCCGTAACTGGCGGGGATCGAGTAATGCTGCTGATAGGTCGGCAGCACCGAAATTACGCGGTCGCCCGGGTCGACCAGGGTCTCATGCACCAGGGCATTGGCCCCAATGGCGCCATGGGCCACCACGATGTTCTCGATCTTCTGCCTGGCATAGGTCGCCGCGATGGCGGCACGCAGCCGATCGCTTCCCTCGATGGCACCATAGGTCATCTTCATCGCGAGCAGGTCTTCGAGGGCGCTGCGGGGCTTGCCTGCGATCTCGAGCAATTGCGCGATTGTCAGCGACTCGACGCAGGTCTCCGCCAGATTGTGTGAACAATGGTTCTCATACCCGTTCATCCAAATCTCGACGCCGAAATTGCGAATTTTCATGCCGATTGCCGTCCTGCCTGTTGCGCATTATATTGCTCATTCATATGTGCATTATATTGCGCAGTCAAGGAACGAGATGAAATGGCGGATGTGCTCGTCCATGTCGGGGCCAATGTCAGACGCCTGCGCGCGGCGGCAGGATTGAGCCAGGCGGCTCTCGCGGAAGCCAGCGGCCTCAGCCGGCGGCTGATCGTGGCTGTGGAGGCGGGGGACGCCAATATCTCCCTGGCCAATCTCGACCGGCTGGCCGGTGTCCTCGGCGTGGATTTTGGAACCATCGTCCGCGATCCGGGCCAGGCCGGCAATCAGCGTGTCGACCAGCTCGGCTGGCGTGGGATGCATCCCGACAGCCGCGCCGCTTTCCTGGGGGCTGCTCCGGCGCGAAACACTGCGGAGCTCTGGATCTGGAGCCTCGGCGCCGGCGATCGCTATGACGCGCTACCGGACGCCGAAGGCTGGCGCGAAATGCTCTACGTCGTCGAAGGCGTGCTGATCGTCGAGACGGCCGGCGGCGGCAAGGTCGTCACGACAGGCGATTTCCTGATCTTCGACAGTTCGCAATCCTACAGCTACGTCAATGCGGGACAGAGCATCGTGCGCTTCGTGCGTAATGTGGTGTCGTGACGGAAGCGAAGAGGCGGACGAGACGTCGGCGGTCCCAGCCGCGGAGGTTCCTGCGCAAACCTTGTTCGGTTCACGAGGGTAGCGCCGAGACGGGGACCGCGGACGTCTCGTCGGCCTCTTCGCCTCTGACGGTTGTCGTCGCGGGTTTCAGGACGAGTGCTGGAATTTTGCCGCGCTTGCCCTTAAGTGATGCGGACCATGCCGCCACAAGCCTCCTCCTGGATGTCCGTGTTCGACGAAGCGCTGATCGCGGCCAAGAGCCTGGCGGGCTTCGCGGCGTCGAGCTTCAATCCGACCGTCCGGCTTGGCGTCACCGGCCTTTCGCGCGCCGGCAAGACCGTGTTCATCACCGCTCTGGTGCAGGCCCTGGTCGAGGGAGGCCGCCTGCCGGTGTTCCGTGCGCAGGCCGAGGGACGCATTGCCGGCTCCTCCCTGTCGCCGCAGCCGGACGACACCGTGCCGCGTTTCGACTACGAAGCCCATCTGGCGGATCTGGCTGGCCCGGCGCGGCGCTGGCCCGATTCGACGCGCCAGATCTCGGAACTGCGTCTGGTCATCGATTTCCAGTCCAACCGGCGCTTTGCCGCCGGCATGTCGCGCCTCACCCTCGACATCGTCGACTATCCCGGCGAATGGCTGCTCGATCTGCCGTTGCTCAATATGAGCTATGCCGAATGGTCGGCGCAGACGATTGCCGCCAGCCGCGAGGGATCGCGCCTGGCCATTGCCGGCCCCTGGCACGAAATACTGGTCAGGCTCGATCCGGCGGCCGCGGAGAACGAGACTTTGGCGCGCGAGGCGGCGGCCTTGTTCACCGCTTATCTCAAAGCAGGGCGCGACGAGCGCTTCGCGCTCTCGACCCTGCCGCCGGGGCGCTTCCTGCTGCCGGGCGATCTCGACGGTTCGCCGGCCCTGACCTTCGCGCCGCTTGATCTCTCCAGGGCCGGGGAGGTCAAGGCCGGCTCTCTCCATGCCATGATGGAGCGACGTTTCGAGGCCTATAAGCACAAGATCGTGCGCCCCTTCTTCACGCATCATTTCGCGCGGCTCGACCGCCAGATCGTGCTGGTCGACGCGTTGTCCGCCCTCAATGCCGGCCCCCAGGCCGTGCATGATCTCGAGACCGCCCTGACGTCGGTGCTGTCGGCCTTCCGGGTGGGCGCGAACAACTGGTGGTCGGCGATCTTCCGGCCGCGCATCCAGAAAATCCTGTTCGCCGCGACCAAGGCCGACCATCTCCATCACACCAGCCATGACCGGCTCGAGGCGATCCTGCGCAAGATGGCGGATGGCGCCATCGGCCGGGCCGCCTTTTCGGGGGCCAGCGTGGATGTGGTGGCACTCGCCTCCATTCGCGCGACCAGGGAGGCCAGCGTCAAGCAGGGGCGAGAGAACCTGCCCTGCATCATCGGTACGCCCATGGCCGGCGAGCGCTCTGCCGATGAGGTTTTCGATGGCGAGGCCGAGATCGCCGTGTTCCCGGGCGAACTGCCCGAAGACCCCAATGCCGTGTTCTCGGGGGGCGGCTTCAACGGTCTCGAAAACCTCCGGGAAGGCGGGGTCGACTACCGTTTCATCCGCTTCCGGCCGCCGAGGCTGGAAGACGGCCAGATCTTTCCCCATATTCGCCTGGACCGGGCACTCGAATTCCTGATCGGTGACAAACTGGCGTGAGTGAATAATGACGGAACCCCGCAAGCCGCGCGCCTTCCGCCTCGACGACCCCAATGTGGTGATGGCCGACACGCCGGTTGCGGCTGCGATGCGGCGCGGCCATGTCGTGGTGACGCCCGAACCGGAAATTTTCGAGGAGGTGGCTGCCGAACCCGTCCCGCAACGGCCGCACCGTTCGCGCTGGGGCACCTTGTTCTGGTCGGCGGTGGGCGGGCTCGTGTCCCTGACTATCGGCCTTTCTCTTACCAAGCTGATCGACGACCTCTTTTCCTATGCCGGCTGGCTCGGCTGGCTCGGCGCTGGCCTCGCCGGGCTGGCGGCGTTGGCTTTCGCGGTCATCGCCATCCGCGAGATCACCGGCTTGATGCGGCTGTCGCGCATCGAGCATCTGCACGACCGGGCGCTGCTGGCCATTGCCAAGGATGACCGCGACGCGGCACGCGGGCTGTCGCGCGATCTCGTCAAGCTCTATGCCGCCAATCCGCGCATGGCCAGGGCCCGCGCGGCAGTGGAGGCGGCGGCCGGCGATATCGTCGACGGTGCGGACCTGATCAGGGTCACAGAGCGCGAACTGATGGGACCGCTCGATGCGGAGGCCCAGCGGATCATTGCCGATGCGGCCAAGCGGGTGTCGCTGGTCACCGCCGTCAGCCCGCGCGCCGTGGTCGACATATTTTTCGTGGGGGCGGAGACGCTACGCGTGATCCGGCGGCTCGCGACCCTCTATGGGGGGCGGCCGGGCGGGCTGGGCATGATGCGCCTCCTGCGCCATGCCCTCGGCAATCTTGCCGTCACCGGCGGGATGGCCGCCGGCGATTCCCTGATCAGCCAAGCTCTCGGCCATGGCCTGGCCTCGCGCATATCGGCCAAGCTGGGGGAAGGCGTCCTGAACGGCATCCTGACGGCACGCCTCGGGCTTGCGGCCATGATGGCCTCCCGGCCGATGCCCTTCGATGCCTTGCCGAGGCCGGGTGTGACGGACGTCGCCGGAGGCCTCATTCTAAAGAGCAAGGAGGACGCGGCCGGCTAAGCCATGTGCACAACTTTATCGTTTTCAACGAATCGGTGACAACGAAGAGCATTGTCGTAACGCGTCACTGCGACTATAGACCTCTCGCCCAGTAGCGGAGTGTTGGGATTCTTACATGACTTCATTGAGTGTAGATACCAATTATCGGCCGACTGACGACGAGCCTTTCATGAACGAGCGTCAGCGGGACTATTTCCGGCGCAAGCTCAATGCCTGGAAGCTCGACATCCTGCGCGAAGCGCAGGATACCATCGCCAATCTGCAGGCCGAGAACGAGAACCACCCCGATCTAGCCGATCGTGCCTCTTCGGAAACGGATCGTGCCATCGAACTGCGAGCCCGGGATCGCCAGCGCAAGCTGATCTCGAAGATCGATGCGGCTCTTGCCCGTATCGATGACGGCTCCTACGGTTATTGCGAAGAAACGGGCGAACCGATCTCGCTCAAGCGTCTTGACGCCAGGCCGATCGCGACCTTGTCCCTGGAGGCCCAGGAACGGCATGAGCGCCGCGAGCGTGTCTATCGCGACGACTAGAGCGCCCGACGATCGCCGGGTCATTCCGGAATCGCGTGGACGCATCGAAACAGGCGAGTGAGGCAAGCGCGCGTTCAGGCATGAATGCGTTGAGCTCAGGAGATTTGTCGACTGCCGGTCTTCTCAGCTTCATCGGGCGATGGAGCTGAGAAGACCGGCATTTTTGTTTTCGGGGACGCCTGGTGGCCCGCCTTGGCCCGGGCTGCTCATGCGCCATGGCGCCGCCTTGACTTTCGGCGATGGCTTAGCTGCATATGCGGCCATGGTTCTGTCCCGCCACCTCCCATTGCTGCGGCAATGCCTGGCCGCCTTGCTTGCCCTTGGGCTGCTGCTCAATGGCATGGGTGGTTCGCTGGCAAGCGAGGAGAACCGGGGAGGCACCGCGACCGTCGTCATCGCCGGCACGATCGTGACGGTCTGCCAGTTGGGTGATGCAGACGCTGGCGGCAAGGTCCATGGCGGCCACTCCTGTGACCAATGCGCACTCCGTCTGGCGCCGGTGCTGCCGCAGGCCCTTGCGGTCGCCAGCATCATCCGCTTCCCGCAGATCGTCAGGCGCCGCCCCCCACAGGGCTTTTTCGCGGTAATCCGGCAGGACCACAGGCCCGTCTGGCCACGCGGACCGCCGATAGGCTGAACGGTTCATCGCTTTCGTCCCTTCTCTGCAGCCTGTGCAGGGCTGCTCGATTCCGTTCAGGTATTCCCCATGAAACTCGTTCCATTTTTCGGCGCTCTCGCGCTTTCCTCCGCGCTCGCTATCCCCGCGCTCGCCCATGACTACAAGACCGGCACGCTCCAGATCGCTCATCCCTGGACCCGGGCCACGCCGCAGGGGGCTCCGGTGGCAGGCGGCTACACCATCATCGAGAATACGGGTGATCAGCCCGACAAGCTGATCGGCGGCAGTTTCTCGGTATCCTCCGGTTTTTCGATCCACCAGATGTCGAACCAGGACGGCGTCATGAAGATGGCGCCCGTCGAAGGTGGACTGGAAATTCCCGCTCATGGCAAGGTTGAACTCAGCCCGTCATCCTTCCATCTGATGTTCACGGGGCTCAAGCAGCAGCTCAAGCCCAACCAGTCCATCGACGGCACGCTCGTATTCGAGAAAGCCGGGACGGTGCCGGTGAAATTCAAGGTCGAGGCCATCGGCGCCAAGCAGCCTGCGCAGGCTGACCACAGCAACCATTGAGATGGGAGGCGTCCATGGCGCTCAAATCCAATCGTCTGCAACTGGTCGTTCTCGTTGCGTTGCTCGCCGTGCTGGCGGCGGCCGGCGTGCTCGCCCTGCAGAGCATGGGCGGCAAGCCGACGGCCCAGTCCAGCTTTATCGGCGGTGATTTCAGCCTGACCAATCAGGATGGCAAGCCGGTGACCCAGGCCACTTTCCTGGGCAAGCCGACGGCCTATTTCTTCGGCTACACCAATTGTCCGGATGCCTGCCCGACCACGCTGACCGACATGACCGACCGCCTCAAGGCGCTCGGGCCTGACGGAGACAAGTTCAACGTCGTGTTCGTCTCGGTGGACCCGGCACGCGATACGCCGCAACTGCTCAAGACCTATCTGGAAAGCTTCGATCCGCGCATCACCGCCGCCACCGGCACGCCCGAGCAGGTGGCCGACATCATCAAGAAATTCCGCGTCTACGCCAAGAAGGTCGGGGAGGGGGACGGCTACACCTTCGATCATTCCACGGCGGTCTACATGATGAACGCCAAGGGCGAACTGGTGACGCTGATCGACTACCAGGCGCCCCGTGAGGAGGCGCTGGAAAAGATGCGTCGCGCGCTCACCTCGTGAACAGGCTCGTCTGGTTCGGTCTGGCCGCGGCACTCGGTGGTGTCGCGGTCGGGACTTTCATTGCCTTGCGTTCCGTCGGCGAGGTCGCGCCGCCTCCACCGCCTGCGCAAGCCGTTGCCGACATCCGCCCACCGGACGCAACCTTCGGCCCGGTGTTCGAACCTTGCGCCCACTGCCACCAGATCGGGCGCGGCGCGCGCTCGGCGACGGGGCCGATCCTGCAGGGGCTTGCAGGCCGCAAGGCCGGCACGCTGCCAGGCTATCCCTTCTCGCCGGCCATGCGGGCGAGCGGGTTGACCTGGGACGCCGCAACGCTCGACCGCTTCATCGCCGCGCCGCAGGCCGTGGTGCCGGGCACCCGCATGATCTATCCCGGAATGGAGGATGCCGGCCGGCGCAAGGCCCTGGTCGAGTTCATTCTGAAAGCCGGCTCGGGCTCCTGAGGGCTCAATCCGTAAATCGATTCACCAAATGGTTGCATTCGAACCAGCCCCTTGCGCGATGGGCGTGCAGACGCCATCATCATGGACGGGGCTGGTCGTCCCTCGTCGGGATTCTCCCCCAAGATCAAGACGCTGCAGGCGCACGTTCAGTCTGAGGAGAGTACCCATGACCGTTGCACAGATCCTGAAGGGCAAGGGCCGCGACATCGTCACTCTGTCGCCGGACGCCACCATTGCCGACGCTTCGCGGACGCTCGCCGAAAAGCGCATCGGCGCGGTGTTGATCACCAACAAGAACGGCAGCATCGCCGGCATCCTGTCGGAGCGCGATATCGTTCGCGCGTTGGCCAAGGCTTCGGCCGAAGGGTTCGAACATCCCGTCTCCAAGCATATGACGGCCAAGGTCGAGACCGTTCACGAGCAGGACACCATTCCCCACATCATGGAAAGGATGACTTCCGGCAAGTTCCGCCACATGCCGGTGGTCGAAAATGGCCTGCCGGTCGGCATCGTCTCGATCGGCGACGTGGTGAAGTTCCGCCTGGCCGAAATGGAGGCGGAGGCCAAGGCGATGCGGGAATATATTACGGCCTGACCTTAAAGTATTTTGTGATCCGGCGGAGCTGCCGTCAAAGGCAAGAATGCCTTATGTTCGGGCGGGACCGTGGCTTGCCCCGGCATCGCTCACGCGACCTTTTTCGGAAGAAAAGGCTGGCTCAGGCTCTCCCGCATGATTTCGCTCAGTCGATCCGTGGCGGCGTTGTGCTGCGCCTGCGTGCGGTGCAGCAGCAGCGGCAGCATCGGCAGCCGCGTCGGCAGCCCGCTTTCCTCGCCGAGTGCGGCAAGATGGCCCGGCAGCCCGATCTCGGTGCGCAGGGTCACGCCCAGCCCACTAGAAATGGCCGCCCATAGACCGGCGAGGCTGGTGCTCGTCACCGCGATACGCCAGGCAATGCCGGCACGGTCCAGCGTTTCGGTCGCGACGCTGCGGAAGAGGCATGGGGCTTCGAACATCACCAGCGGCAATGGTTCATCCGGCTGTGGCTGCCGATCGCCGGGGCGCTGCCCGGGCAGGCCGCCGCGGGGGCCGATCCAACGCATGGCGATATCGGCGAGATGCTCGCCGGCCATGGCCGCCGGAGCCTCTCTTGTTTGGTCTCCCCAGGCGATGGCGAGGTCGAGCTCGGCACTGGCGATCCGTTTCAGCAGGTCGGCGTTGCGGGCAAGCCGGGTTTCGATGCGTGTCTTCGGGTGGGCGCGTGCGAAGCGCCCGAGGATTTGCGGCAGCAGCGTTTCTCCCAGATCCTCCTGCACGCCGAAGCGGACATGGCCGGCAAGATTGGCCCCGCTCAGAGCGGATACCGCCTCGTCGTTGAGAGCCAGCAGGCGGCGCGCATAGGTCAGCAGCGTTTCGCCCGCCTCGGTCAGGGCCAGGCCACGACCGGCCCGGCGGAACAGGGCGGTTCCAGCCTGTTCTTCCAGCTTCTTGAGCTGGGCGCTTACGGCGGAGGTCGAGCGGCCGAGATGGTCCGCGGCGCGGGCATAGCTGCCCAGTTCCATGCCGGTGACGAAGCTGCGCAGGACGTCGATATCGAAATTGACCAGACGCATGAGGATTGTCCTGTTTTTCAGGATTATATATCAAATATTTCCTGATTTTCAGGATGAATATGCGGTGACATGATGATGTGGTCAAGGCAGCAGGCCTTGCAGTCGAGGACATCACTCATGCCTTTCGCCCGCATTTCGCTCCGCAAGGGAAAATCTCCCGATTATCTCCGCGCCCTGTCGGACAATCTGCATCGCGCCCTGGTCGAAGCCTTCGAGGTTCCCCCGGCCGACCGTTTCCAGGTCATCGAACAGCTCGATCCGGAGGCGCTGGTCTACGACCGCGGCTATTTCAGCGGCGAGCGTTCCGATGATTTCGTGCTCATCGCCATCACGGCCGGGCGTCCGCGTAGCACGGCGGTGAAGCAGCAATTCTACCGGCGCGTGGTGGAACTGCTCGGGCAGGCGCCGGGCCTTCGCCCCGACGATGTCATGGTCGTCGTCACCACCACCGAACGCGACGGCTGGTCCTTCAGCAATGGCCTCACCCAGATGGTGGTGGAAGAGGTACCGGCATGACCGGGCCGGGCCTTCCCCGCGAGATGGCCGTAATCCGGGCCGGCGGGGCGATAGAGATGGCACCTGAGGGTATCGCATCCGCGCCTTTCCGGGTGGAACATCTGATCGCGGGAGCGCGGGATGGCGAGCCCACGGCGATGCGCGCCATGCTGGATCCGGGCGTGCGCACGCATTGGCACAGCCATCCCCTCGGACAATTGCTGCTGGCGGTGAGCGGCAGCGGCCTGGCGCAGCGGCGCAACGGCCCGCTCGTCGAACTCGATCCGGGCGACGCGGTCTGGTTCGCGCCCGGGGAGTTGCATTGGCACGGAGCTGGCCAGGTCGATGCCTTCGTCTATGTCAGCGTCCAGGCCCTGCAGAACGGCCGGGCCGTCGATTGGCACGAGCCGGTATGAGGAGAGCCCCGCTGGAAGCGATGCACTATGCCATCACCCTGCCGGCCGATTACGACATGGGGATCATCCGTGCCCGGGTCGCCAGCAAGGGTCCCTTGCTCGACGATTTTCCGGGGCTGGGGCTCAAGGCCTATCTGATCCGGGAAAGGGGCGTGCGCGGCTCCACAGTCAACCTCTATGCCCCCTTCTATCTCTGGGTTTCGCCCGAGGGCATGGGCCGGTTTCTCTGGGAGGGCGGAGGCTTTGCCGGCCTCGTCGCCTCTTTCGGCCGGCCGTCGGTGCGGCGCGGGGCTGGAATTTCCTGCCTGCCCGGCCCGTCATCGCTGTCCCAAGCCCGCTTCGCGACACTGCGGGAGCAGTCGATCGCGGCCGACAGCGATCCGGCGAGTGCCATCGCCGAGGCACGCGAGCAACTGGCCCTTGAAGCTGCCGGGGATGGTAGCTGCCTGTCGGCCTTGGCGGTCGATCCGACCGACTGGAAGCTGACGGTGTTTCGCCTGTGGGATCGCGAGCCGCCCGGCGAGGTGGGGACGGTTTATCAGGTGCTGCATCTGTCGAGGCCCGGCGGCGCCGGTCTGTTCGCCACCCAATGATGGGGCTGCCGGCCCTCCGCGCCGTTGGAGGCGGGAGGCTTGCGCCGCGTGAACGGAGCTAGGCCAGCGCCGCCATGGTTTCCTTGATGTCGTCGAGGGACTTCAAGGCTGCCTCGGCGCCCATGTCGATCGCCTCGGCGGCACGATGGAAATCGAAGGGCGAGATTCGTCCGAGGCGCGGCCCGATCGAGACATCGGGGGGATCACCGGCCAGCCGCGAGCGCGAAATGCGATCCTGGGTGATGTTGAAGGCTTCCATCATCACCGTATGGATGCCGGGGGAGTTGCGCCGCTGGCGTGCCTCGCTTGGCCGGGCGAAGCCGAAGCCGCGGCGGACCATCGAAGTGGCGGCGCCGAGGCCATTGCGCTTGCGCATGGGCACCGGCGGATCGTCCATTTCGTTCGAGGTGGCGCCGAACGTATGGATGACGCCTCCGCGGCCGGTCAACTCGCCATTGAGATTGACAGCGATCACCGCCCGGGCGCCGAGGGCGCGCGCGGCCGAGACGGGCACGGGGTTGACCAGTGCGCCGTCCATCAGCCAGCGTCCGCCGATGCGCACGGGCTCGAAAATGCCCGGCAGGGCATAGGAAGCCCGCATGGCGGTGACCAGATTGCCGCGCGTCAGCCAGATTTCATGTCCCGGGCCGATTTCGGTGGCGATCGCCACGAAGGGAATGCGCAGATTCTCGATCTGCATGCCATCGAGCCCGTTCTGCAGGAGGAGGGCCAGCTTGGTGCCGGACATCAGCCCGCTGCCCCCGAAATTGAGATCGAGAAAATTGAGAACACGGCGCTTGGTGAGACTGCGGGCCCACTCCTCGATGTCGTCGAGCCTGCCGGCAATATAGCAGCCGCCGACCACCGCTCCGATCGACGTGCCCGCGATGACGTCGACGTCGTAGCCTGCTTCGACCAGCACGCGGATCACGCCGATATGGGCAAATCCCCGCGCGGCACCGCCGCCGAGGGCTAGACCCAGAACTGGGCGCGGCGGCTTGACGACTTCGTCCTGCGGAGGCGGAGGCAATTCCGCCACGTTACCCTGACCTCGCCGCGGCAAACTCTGAAACATGATGCATTCCTGACCCGAGAAATACGCCACTGGACCCAATAAGAAAATATGGGCAATCCATCCGGATAGAACAGGGATGGAACCCTCAATGGCGCTACAATAGCACGTGATCGGGCGATTTGCCCTGTATCATAAGGTCTACGACTTGCTCCGAATCAGGCACTTTCGGTAAGTCAACCGCATGGATGAGATGGACGATCCGCCGGAAGGCGATGGAGTCAGGACGGTCAATCTGCGCGAGGAACTCGAGCAGCGCTACCTTGCCTATGCGCTCTCGACGATCACGCAACGAGCCTTGCCGGATGCGCGCGATGGCTTGAAGCCGGTGCATCGGCGCATCCTGCACGCCATGCGCCTGCTGCGCCTGGATCCCGACCAGGCCTTCAAGAAGTGCGCCCGCGTGGTCGGCGACGTCATCGGTAAGTTTCACCCGCATGGCGACCAGGCGGTCTACGACGCGCTGGTGCGCCTGGCGCAGGATTTCGCCCAGCGCTATCCGCTGGTCGACGGGCAGGGCAATTTCGGCAATATCGACGGCGACAATGCCGCGGCCTACCGCTACACCGAGGCGCGGCTGACCGAGGTGGCCACGCTGATCCTGGAAGGGATCAACGAGGACGCTGTCGATTTCCGCCCGACCTATAATGGCGAGGACGAGGAGCCGGTGGTAATGCCCGGCGCCTTCCCGAATCTGCTCGCCAATGGCGTGCAGGGCATCGCAGTCGGCATGGCGACCTCGATTCCCCCGCACAATGCCTATGAGCTCTGCCAGGCAGCCTTGCATCTGATCGAGAACCCCAAGGCCTCGACGTCGGATCTGCTGCAATTCGTCAAAGGCCCCGATTTTCCCACCGGCGGTATCTGCGTGGAGAGCGCCGGCTCGATCGAGGAAAGCTACCGCACCGGCCGCGGCGGTTTCCGGGTGCGGGCGCGCTGGCACAAGGAAGATCTCGGGCGCGGCACCTGGGTGATCGTGATCACCGAGATTCCGTGGGCGGTGCAGAAGGGCCGCCTGATCGAGAAGCTGGCCGAGCTTCTTGAAGAGCGCAAGCTGCCGCTGGTGGGCGACGTCCGCGACGAATCGGCCGAGGACGTGCGCATCGTCATCGAGCCCAAGTCACGCAATGTCGACGAGGCCGTGCTGATGGAATCGCTGTTCAAGCTCTCGGAGCTCGAAAGCCGCATTCCGCTCAACATGAACGTGCTGGTCGACGGCCAGGTGCCGCGCGTTCTCTCCCTCGGCGAGGCGCTGCAGCAATGGCTTGGGCATCGCCGCGTCGTGCTGGTCCGCCGCTCAAAATACCGCCTCGCGGCCGTCGAGAAGCGCATGGAGGTGCTGGCCGGCTATATCGTCGCTTATCTCAATCTCGACGAGGTCATCCGCATCATCCGCTACGAGGATGAACCGAAGGACGAGTTGATCAAGGCCTTCGATCTGTCGGATGTGCAGGCTGAGGCGATCCTCAACATGCGCCTGCGCAATCTGCGCAAGCTCGAGGAGATGGAGCTTCGGCGCGAGCACGACGATCTCGCCAAGGAGAAGGCCGGCATCGAGAAACTGCTGGCCTCCGAGGCGCTGCAGTGGAAGACGGTGGGCTGGCAGGTCAGCGAAGTCGCCAAGAAGTTCGGCCCGGACACCCCGCTCGGCAAGCGCCGCACCGACATCGATGCGTCCAAGGCGGGCACCATCGATCTGTCGGTGGTGGCCGAGGCGATGGTCGAGCGCGAGCCGATCACCGTGATCGTGTCGGAAAAGGGCTGGATCCGCGCCCAGAAGGGTCATCTCAGCGATCTTTCGGGGCTCAGCTTCAAGGCTGACGACCGGCTCAAGCTCGGCTTCCAGACCGAGACGACGGCCAAGCTTCTCATCCTCGCCACCAATGGCAAGGTCTACACGCTGGAGGCCTCGAAGCTCCCGGGCGGCCGCAGCATGGGCGAGCCGATCCGCCTGATGGTCGATATCGACGAGGGCGCCGACGTCGTCGACGTGTTCGCCTACCAGGGCGGACGCCGGCTGCTGATCGCGGCGACCGACGGACGCGGCTTCCTGGTGCCCGAGGACGATATCCTGGCCAATACCCGCAAGGGCAAGTCGGTCCTGAATGTCGATGCGCCGACGGAAGCCAAGCTGATCGTGCCCGCCATCGGCGACACGGTCGCCGTGATCGGCGAGAACCGCAAAATGCTGATCTTCCCGCTGCACCAGATCACCGAGATGGCGCGGGGCAGGGGCGTGAGGCTGCAGAAATACAAGGATGGAGGCCTCTCCGATGCGCGCGTTTTCGACAAGGCGCAGGGATTGACCTGGAGCGATTCCTCCGACCGGACCTGGACCGTGACCGATCTGGTCGAATGGACCGGAAATCGTGCCGATGCCGGGCGTTTGCCCCCCAAGGGCTTTCCCAAGAACAACAGGTTCACGGGCAAATAAAGCTGCGCGGCTGCTCTCAAGTACTTTGCGGTTTGATTGAAGCCTGTCGGGTCGCAAAGCCTGGCATTGGAGCGCCGGATTGCCTCAGTCCAGCAGAGAGGTCACGCGATCGAGGAAACTCTCAATGTCCTCGAGGCTCGCGTCGATGGACATCGGCCTGCCTGCGGCCGGCCAGAGGCATCCGCGCGTCAGGTAGACCCCTTGCTGCTCGAACGCTTCGCCCAAACGCATCTGGATGGCATTCCAATGCCCGATGCAGCCGATCACGGTTCCCGGCCCGGCAAACACGGAACCATGCAGCGCCGAGCCATATTCGCCGATGAGAGCACAAGCCTGCGACAGCGTTACGATCTGGTCGGCCAGGCTCAGTTCCTCGGGGCGGATGATCTCGAAACCACGCCGCCTGGCTTCCTGCTCGAAGAAATCGCGCTGCGCGAAGGGGCGATTGGCCGAGAGGGCGGGACCGCCGCGTGAAAGGCACAGACGCCGGCGGGCCGCCCCCGAGGCCGGGGCCAGCGACCCGTAGAACTCACGCATATAGGGATGGAAGGTATACTCGCCGGAAAAGCAGAAGGTCGGTATCACCGCGCGCTCGAAGAGCAATCGCTCCTGCCCCGGTGCATAGCGCAGGATGGCGTCCCGGCGGACATTGCAGGCCGCCAGCAGCAAGTCTTCGACCCAGACGGGCGTATCATGCGGCAGCGGGATGACCCACTCCTCGCGCAACGGCGGAAGCAACCGGCTGGCGATGGCAACACGCGGCAGGAATTCAACGAGCCAATGGCCCCAGATGGCGTGACCGGGCCCGGCCACGATAAGGGCGGGGCGGTCGACACGCCTTGCCTGAGCCCGCTCCGCGAAGCGCGATGGAAAGCCTGCATCGGCACGGGCCATGGATAAAGCGACATCGGTGGACAGATTGGCGTCGTCGACAACCTGTCCATCCTGGACGAGGATGCCGGGGCGCCAGACCTCGATGTCGCGCAGCAGGAAGCAGCCGATCGGATCGACCGTCGTTCTCGGTTTCTTCCAATGGAGATCGTAAACCCAGCCTGGCTTGCCGCCTTCACCCAGCAGATGGGCGGGGCGGGCCTTCGCTGCCTCCTGGGACGGACGAAATTCGAGAAAACCACGCCACTCCCGCGCCGCTGCTTCGGCGGAAGGCGAGGCGGCCAGGGCGGATATCGGAACCGTTGCAATACTCATGCTGGCTGCCCTCAAGGCATGGAAGGTGCTTTCGATAAGCAACTCGCGGCCAGTGATCAACATCACGTTCCGCAAGGACGAGCGATCCCATGTGAATACACACTGAACAAAGGGTTAAAAAATAGCGACTTTCTGCCGCTGCCATTGCCACAATTACGCCCGCCGTTTCCGAGATTGTCGCAGCCATCTTGCCTTGCATTGCCCTGCAGGGCGCAACCCCGGGCGTTCTTCCGGGACGTGTGGTTCTCGACATGACGATTGCAAGAAAAGCACTCTTATCCGTTTTTGCCCTGTTGACGATCGCAGGGACGGCCCAGGCCCAGGAGTGGGGCTATCCTCCGGAGGACGGCTATTATCAGGACGACGGCTTCTCCCGTCCGCGCCAGTGGCGGGAACCTCAGCCAACCTATCGGGCGGATCGCAATTTCGAGGAGCCCTATGACTATCAGGAGGATCCCTATGGCTATTATGGCGACCAAGATGGCGATGTGACGCCGGGCCAGCGTCCGCAGCGCCAGGCCTCGATCGATCCCAACAGCATCTCGCCCAATCTCGACCCCGGTGTTAAGGATGACGAGCAGGCCATGCTGGCGCAGTCTCCGATCCCGCGCACGGTGGTGCCCTTCTCCGGCTACAGCCCCGGTACCATCGTCATCTCGACCAAGGAGAAGCGGCTCTATCTGGTGCAGGACGACGGCACGGCGCTTCGATATGGCATCGGCGTCGGCAAGCAGGGTTTCACCTGGAAGGGCACGGAAACCATCAGCCGCAAGGCCGAATGGCCGAGCTGGACGCCGCCCAAGGAGATGATCGCCCGTCGTCCCGAACTGCCCGATCACATGGAAGGCGGCCTCAACAATCCGCTGGGCGCTCGGGCGCTCTATCTGGGTTCCACGCTCTATCGGATTCACGGCACCAACGAGCCGAACACGATCGGCCGGGCGGTCTCCTCCGGCTGTATTCGCATGGCCAATGCGGATGTGATGGACCTCTACCAGCGGGTCGGGGTCGGCACCAAGGTGGTGGTGCTCTAGAGCAAAGCGCGTTCAAGCGTGAACGCTTATTTGCTCCAGCTCATTGTTCTGACGCGTCTTTGCGATTCTAGGTGACTCCGTCTAATCGCAAAACGCTCTAGCACATTGTCTGGACGCGTCGTTTTGATACCTGACCTCACCGTCAAACCGTACGGCGCTCCAGACGGGTGCCAAGGATGCTGGTTGGCCCGGGGATGGCAGCCCCTGGACGTGCCTGCGCTCTCGCGGTTTGCTACGATCCGATCATGACGATACCGAATCTGATCACCATCCTGCGCTTTTGCCTGGTACCGCTGGCGGTGCTGTGCATCACCTCGGGGGCGTGGGGCTGGGCTTTCGTCACTTTCCTGGTCGCCGGCATTTCCGACGGCGTCGACGGCTTCATCGCCAAGCGTTTCGACATGCGCAGTGAATTGGGGGCCGTGCTCGATCCCCTGGCGGACAAGGCCCTGCTGGTCTCGATTTTCGTCACGCTGGGGATCGTCGGAGTGGTGCCCGTCTGGCTGGTGATCCTCACCGTCTTCCGCGATTTCATGATCATCGGCGCCGTGTTGGTGTCCTGGGTCATGAGCCAGCCGGTGCAGATCGCTCCACTGATGCTTTCCAAGCTCAACACCGCAGTGCAGATCGCTTTCGTCGCGTTGGTGCTGTTCGCCAGGGGCACGGGCTGGCCCTTTCCATTCCTGATCGAAGTGGGATCCATCCTGGTCACGCTCTTGACCATTGCCTCGGCTGCCGCCTATCTGCGGCAGTGGCTCAACCATATGGCCGGATGACACTCCCGGCATCGGAAAGCCATCCGCCATCCCAGCCGTTTCGGTCGAGGCTTGTTGGGCCGGGGGAGGACGGTGTGGATCGAGCTTCAGGAGCGAATGGATGAGCCTTCAACGGCAGGTATTCTTCTGGCTCGGTGCGCTGGCCTTGCTCATCGCGCTGATCTGGCTGCTACAGGGTATGATATGGCCCTTCGTCGGCGGCTTGGTGATCGCCTATTTCCTCGATCCCGTCGCCGACAGGCTGGAGAAACTGGGGTTGCCGCGCTGGGCCGCAGCCTCCCTGATCCTGCTCGGCTTCATCTTTCTCATCGTACTGGCAATCCTCCTGCTGGTGCCGATGCTGGGTGAGCAGTTCAACGGCTTGCGCGAGAGGCTGCCGAGCATCGTGGCTTCCATGCAGCGCATTCTGGAGGAGCTCAACCAAAGCTGGCTCGGCGGCCTGCTCAGCGAAAGGCTGCGCGACATCCAGAAATCGCTCGGCGACTATGTCGGGCAGGGCGCGCAGGTCCTTGCCACCTTCGTCTCCTCCCTCTGGTCGGGCAGCCAGGCGGTCATCGGGGTGATCAGCATCCTGATCGTCACGCCGGTGGTGGCGTTCTACATCCTGCTCGACTGGGACCATATGGTGGCGCGTGTCGACAGCTGGTTGCCGCGTGACCATGCCGACGCCATCCGCGGCATTTTCCGTGACATCGATGCCGCCATCGCCGGCTTCGTGCGGGGGCAGGCGACGGTCTGCTTCCTGCTCGGCCTGTTCTACGGCTCCTGCCTGACCTTTCTCGGCGTCAGCTTCGGCTTTCTCATCGGCCTGTGCACGGGCCTCGCCTCCTTCATCCCTTATGTCGGGTCCATCCTCGGCTTCGTGGTCAGCGTCAGCGTGGCGCTGGTCCAGGTCTGGCCGGACTGGCACTTGCCGGTCTATGCCGCCCTGGTCTTCGTGGCGGGGCAGATTCTCGAAGGCTATGTGCTCTCGCCGCGGCTGGTCGGCGGCTCCGTCGGGCTGCATCCCGTCTGGCTGATGTTCGCCCTGCTGGCCGCCGGCAGCCTGTTCGGCTTCGTCGGTCTGCTGATTGCCGTGCCGGTGGCGGCGGCGATCGGCGTCCTGGTGCGCTTTGCCCTCTCGCGCTACCTCGCCAGCCGGTATTATACCGGGCATGTCGGCCAGGATCAGGCCGTGGTGCTGCCATCGGACCCATCGTCGTGACGCTGCCTCGCCAATTGGCGCTCGACCTGCCGCTGCAAGCCTCGTTTGCCCGCGAGGACTTCCTGGTCTCGCCCTCCAACGAGGCCGCCTATGGCTTCATCGAGCGCTGGCCCGACTGGCCGTCCCGCCGTGCCCTGCTGATCGGGCCGAGCGGTTCGGGCAAGAGCCATCTGGCGGCGATCTGGTCCGAGACCGCCGGCGCGGTGACGCTGGCCGGCGCGGCGCTCGAGGAGGAAGGCGTTCCCGTGCTGGTCTCGCACAAGGCGGTGGTGATCGAGGATGCCGGGCGCGGCATCGACGAGACGGCGCTTTTCCACCTGCTCAACCTCACCGGCGAGGCGGGCGCCTCGCTGCTGGTCACCGCCCACGAGCCGCCAGAGCGCTGGGGCCTTGCGCTCCCCGACCTCATTTCCCGCCTGCGGGCGATGACAGCCCTGACCATCGCCACGCCGGACGACGATCTCTTCCGCATGCTGCTGGTGAAGCTCTTCCTCGACCGGCAGCTGATCGTCGATACGAGCCTGGTCGATTTTCTCGTCCGGCGCATCGAGCGCTCTTTCGCTGCCGCACGCCAGGTGGTCGCCGTGCTCGACCGCGAAGGCCTGTCTCGCGGCCGCCGGATCACCAGGGCACTCGCCGCCGAGCTTTTGAAGGAAGTGCTGGCCGCCCCGCCGGAGGATGAGTGAGGCCGGTCGCGATCAGCCGTCATAGCGCGAGCTCTATCGTAGACGGACACACTGGCCGACAGTGTTCATCTGCAGCTGACCGCCGGCGAAAGACGCTGCTCCGACGATATGGAGAGGAGAACTTTGCGTTTTCGTGGTGAGGTCGAACACGAACGGGCCGATACCCCGGATCTCTGCGCCCGACCATTCGCCGCTCTCCATGAACATGCCTTGTCCGGGGGCGGCCGGCATCTCGGCGGGTTCTGTGCTGAACGCACCTTGAAAAGCACGGACTTTCACGCCTGCGGCCGGCAGGAGCTGGAGCCGGGCATGGCAGCTCCACACGCCGGGTGCGAGGGAGAGTATTCCGATATCGCGGGCGATCCGGTCGGTCATGTCGACCGGTGGCGGCGATGTCTGCACGAGTTCGCCGGCAAGGCCCTGATAGAGGGCCGATTGAGCATCCGAAGCGGCCCATGAGAATGCATTGGGCGGCGGCGGCCTGGGGTTGAAGAACTCGGTGAAGAGATTTCCGGCGACGACCACCCCGCTGGTGCCGGCGGTCTTGACGATCATGGCCACCGACGTCTTCAAGCCCCGGTACTCGATCTTGTTGTTTCTAATCTGCACATCCGATGCGCCGGTTCCGTTTGGAATGCCGCAGGAATCGGTGGTGACATTGATCAGAGAGCGAACCTCGAGGGGCTGAGCATTGTTGGAAATCCAGGCTCCCTCGAGACGTACCGTGGAAGCCCGGCAAAAATTGAAGAAGTTCTTGCCGGCCGGCGTCCAGGAACCCGTGGCAGGGTGGATCAGCCAGTTGCCGCCCCTGATGGACAGATGCGAGACCTGCCTTGCGTCGACATGGCCCTCATAGGCGTCGCAAGAGAAATTGTCCGCGACATATTGCAGAGGAGAGTAGCCCTTGTAGTCGGAATCGATCTGGATGCAGGTGCCGACACCCCCGGCCGCCGAATTGATCAGGCTCTGGTCCTCGAGCCCCAGCATCTTCGGAGGATTGGTGGACTGGAAGCGATAGCCGATCCTGTAATGCTGCGTCAGCGTGTTCTGGATGTGATTGACGAAAGTGTTCGTCCCGCGAAACCAGATGCCGGTTCCGGTACTGGCGAGGCCTCTTCGAGAGGCGCCGGCGTGGATCATGCCGCCCTCGATCATGGTGCCTGCCGAGTTGACCAGGATCATGCCGGTGTTGAAGTTGTCGAGGGCGAAGTTGGAATAGGTTCCGTTGACGCCAGGCGTGAATCTCGCGTTGATCCCGACCGTGCTGGTGGAAGCGATGTCGCTGGACTGGAGCCTGATGCCTTGGAGTTCCAGCTTATCTGGTTTCGGAGAGCCCATCAGGCAGTGGTCCCAGCCATTGCTGGCACCGAAACGGAATATGGTGAGTTCCGGACCGGCTCCCTCGAAACGGATGCTCTTGCCGCAGGTGGAACTGATCGGTGTGGAGAAACGGGCAGTCAATGGCCCCAGCCGGAATTTCAGCGCGCCCGGATTCATCTGGATCAGAGAGTTGATGACGGCGCCGTCGATCTCGTCGGAAAGGGCGCGTGCCGCCGGGAGCACCGTCTGCCACTGTGCCAATGACCAGCCAGCGGTGCTCCGGCCGTTCAGAGCGGTGACGCTGGACAAGGGATGGCTCTGTCCGTCGCCCCGAAAACCATAGGATCTGAGGACACGCTCATCGATGTCGCCCTGGTTGCGCAGATTGGAAGGCGTTTCGAAGGCGCCCGTCACCGGGTTGATGCAACCGATGAGGGCGCCTCCATTTTCGTTCGGATTGCCGGAAACGCGCGCCGAGACACATCCCGATGCAGCGGACCGGTCGGTTTGAAACGTTGGGGAGGGATCAGTCTGGGCTGTGGCAATCGCCGTCTGGAAGAGCGAGCCGAGCAATATGAGCGTGGGAAAATGTGCGAGCATGCGCATGCCGGTGTTGCTCCTGGAGCGGACGGATCATTGCGCCCGCCGGGCATGAAAGGCACGAGGGCTGCACGGAAGATGCCTCAAGCCGTCAGGCCGGGTCCAGTTCGTTGGGGCGAGCCCGTGGCGGTTCCACAGGCGGGAGTGCGGAGTTTGCGAATTTTCCCCAGTGTGGCCATTTTATGTGACAGCATTGTCATATAGGCGGCCTAAGCAGGCTTCCCCATGACGGGCGGCGATTCCGATCGGCGGGACCTTGGGCGGCCTGGGACATAGCGAGCGGCATTGACGACCATGACCAGCACGGCACAGACGGCGGAGGAGAGCGCGATGCGAGGCGATGAGGCGCGGGAGGCGGCGCGTGACGTGCTTCCCTCCCAGGATCCGATTGCGTTGCGCGTCAGCCCGGACCGGTTCATCAACCGTGAAATCTCCTGGCTGCAATTCAACCGCCGCGTGCTGGAGGAGGCGTCCAACAAGAGCCACCCCCTGCTCGAGCAGTTGCGCTTCCTGTCGATCTCGGCCAGCAATCTCGACGAGTTCTTCATGGTGCGCGTTGCCGGCCTGATCGGGCAGGTGCGCGAAGATGTGACGGCGCGCAGCCCCGATGGTCTGTCGCCGGCCGAGCAGCTCGTCAAGATCGGCGAGGCTGTGTCCAAGCTCGCCAGCGACCAGCAGAAACGCTGGAACGAATTGCGCGACGACCTGCTGCTGGAAGGTATCGTGATCACCGAGCCGCGCGACCTGTCCAAGGCGGAGCGGGCTTGGCTGGACGATTATTTCCTCAGCTACATCTTTCCCATCCTGACGCCGCTCGCCGTCGATCCGGCCCATCCGTTCCCGTTCATTCCCAATCTCGGCTTCACCATCGCCCTGCAGCTCAAGCGCATGAGCGACGGGCGCATGCTGAACGCCCTGATCCGTGCGCCCCACAAGGTCGAGCGCTTCATCCGCCTGCCGGACTTCGCCGAGACCGGGGCGGCCCGCTACATCACGCTCGAAAATCTGGCGGTGCTGTTCATCGCCAAGCTTTTCCCCGGCTATACCGTGAAAGGGCAGGGCTCCTTCCGTGTCATCCGTGACTCGGATCTGGAAGTCGAGGAAGAGGCGGAAGACCTGGTGCTGCTGTTCGAGACGGCGTTGAAGCAGCGTCGACGCGGCGTGGTGATCCGCCTCGAGATCGAAGCGGGCATGCCCGACAGCATCCGCCAGTTCGTCACCGAGGAACTCGATGTCGCCGATGACGCGGTCTTTCGCGTGGAGGGCATGCTCGCCCTCAACGAATTGTCGCAACTCGTCGGGCTCGATCGCCCGGACCTCAAATTCAAGCCCTATTCGCCGCGTTCGCCCGAGCGCATTCGCGATCACGGGGCCGATGCCTTCGCCGCCATTCGGCAGAAGGACATCCTGGTGCACCACCCCTATGAATCCTTCGACGTGGTGGTGCAGTTCCTCAATCAGGCGGCGCGCGATCCGAACGTGGTCGCCATCAAGCAGACGCTGTACCGCACCTCCTCCAACAGTCCGATCGTCAAGGCGCTTGCCGAGGCGGCCGAGGCCGGCAAGTCGGTCACGGCGCTGGTGGAACTGAAGGCGCGCTTCGACGAGGAAGCCAACATACGCTGGGCCCGCGATCTCGAACGCGCCGGCGTGCAGGTGGTATTCGGCTTCATCGAGCTCAAGACCCACGCCAAGCTCTCGCTCGTGGTGCGGCGCGAGATGGGGCAGCTCGTCTCCTATTGCCATGTCGGCACGGGCAATTATCACCCGATCACAGCGCGCATCTATACGGACCTGTCCTTCTTCACCGCCGATCCGGTGATCGCGCGCGACGTCTCGCGCATCTTCAACTTCATCACCGGTTATGCCGAGCCGGCGGCGTTGGAGCGTATGGCGGTCTCGCCCGTCTCGCTGAAGCAGCGCATCCTCGATCACATCAATGCGGAGATCGAGCACGCCAAGGCCGGCAGGCCGGCGGCGATCTGGGCCAAATGCAACTCGCTGGTCGATACCATGATCATCGATGCGCTCTACACGGCCAGCCAGGCGGGCGTGCAGGTCGATCTGGTGGTGCGCGGCATCTGCTGCCTGAGGCCGGGTGTGCCGGGCCTGTCGGAGAACATCCGCGTCAAATCGATCGTCGGACGGTTCCTGGAGCATGGCCGCATCTATGCCTTTGGCAACGGCCATGGCCTGCCGCACCAGAAGGCGGCCGTCTACATCTCTTCGGCCGATCTGATGGAGCGCAATCTCGACCGCCGGGTCGAAGCGCTCTGCCCGATCCTCAATCCGACGGTGCACGAGCAGGTGCTCGATCAGATCATGATCGCCAATCTTATCGACAATCAACAGAGCTGGAGCATCTTGCCCGACGGGACCGCCGAACGCATAGTCCCGCAGCCTGATGAAGAGCCCTTCAACGCCCACAAATATTTCATGACCAATCCCAGCCTATCGGGACGAGGCAAATCTCTTGAACACAACTCTCCCCGAACGCTCCTCAGCCGCCGACGCTGACACGTTTCCCCATGTCCCGACCACCGACCCGGCGGGACCGAGGCCGGGGCAGCCCGGTTTCGCGCAGGGACGCATCTGCCAGGGGCCGCCGATCGCCACCATCGACATTGGCTCCAACTCGGTTCGCCTCGTCGTCTATGAAGGGCTGACACGCGCTCCGACGGCGGTCTTCAACGAAAAGGTGCTGTGCGGCCTCGGGCGCGGCGTGATGACCACCAAGCGACTCGATCCCGCCGCCGTGGCCAAGGCCTATGCCGCCCTCATACGGTTTCGGGCCTTGTGCGACACCATGGGCGTGAAGGACCTCTATGTCCTGGCGACCGCCGCGGCGCGCGACGCCGAGGATGGCGAGGATTTCATCACCCGCGCCCAGGCGATCTGCCGGACCGAAATCGAGGTTCTGTCCGGCAAGCGCGAGGCGCGCCTTTCGGCCTATGGCGTGATTTCGGGCTTCCACATGCCGGACGGTGTCGTCGGCGACATGGGCGGTGGTTCGCTCGAACTGATCGAGGTGCATGGCCATCGCGCCGGCGCGGGCATGACGACGCCGCTCGGCGGGCTCGCTCTGCAGGACACGTCCGGCCAGTCGGTGCGCAAGGCGGCCAAGATCGCGCAGGACAAGCTGACCAGGGCTGACCCTCTCAAACACCTGAAGGATCGTACCTTCTATGCGGTCGGGGGCACCTGGCGCTCGCTCGCCAAGCTGCACATGATGCAACTCGGCTACCCCTTGCATATCATGCATGGCTACAGCGTGCCCGCGCGCGAGATGCTCGATTTCTGCAAGCTGATCATGCGCGTCGACAACACCACACTGATCGGCAAGGACACCGTCTCCGCCGGGCGTCTGCCTCTGCTCGCCTATGGCGCGGCGGTGATGAGCGAGGTCATCAAGGCCGGCAAGCCGCGCGATGTGGTGATCTCGGCCCAGGGCGTGCGTGAGGGACTGCTCTATTCGCTTCTCGATGAGGAGAGCCGCAAGCTCGACCCACTGATCACGGCGGCCAGCGAGCTCAACATCCTGCGCTCGCGCTCGCCGCAGCATGGCGAAGAGCTGGTGCGCTGGGGCGACCGCTTCATGGCATCGACCCATATCGACGAGACGGCCGACGAAAAACGCCAACGCCATGCCGCCTGCCTGGTGGCCGATATCGGCTGGCGTGCCCACCCCGACTATCGCGGCGAGCAGAGCCTGAACATCATCGCCAACGCCGCCTTTGTCGGCGTCGACCATCGCGGCCGGGCCTATATGGCGGTGGCGAACTATTTCCGCCATGTCGGCCTGAACGAGGAAGAACTCTCCCCGCGCATCCGCGAGATTGCCACGGCGCGCATTCTCGACCGGGCGCGCATCCTCGGAGGACTGATGAGGGTGGGCTATATCCTGTCTGCCTCGATGCCGGGCGTGCTGCCGCGAGCACCGCTCTATGTCAGTCACGGCAAGTTGCTGCTGGACGTTCCTCGTGACCTGGAGGGCCTGGTCGGCGATCGGCTCAACGCCCGCATGAAGGCGCTCGGGCGTCTGATCGGCCGCGAGGCGATGATCCGCATCGTCGATCGGGAGACCGTCACGGTGGCGGCGGAATAGGCGAGGGGGCATGCGAGGAGGCAGGAACGGCTTTCCTTCGCGGCGCATCCGGCGCAATCATGCGGCGGTGCTGCTCGCTCTCCTCGCCGCCCAGCCTGCCGCGAATCCGGCACAGGCCGGGAGCGCCAATCCCCGGCGCGATTGCAAGCGACCCGGGGGGGCGGTGCAGCAAGCCATCTGCGCCGCTCCGAACCTGATCGCGGCCGAAAGCCGGATCGCCGACCTCTATGCTGAGCTGCGCGCCGCCCTGCCGGCCGAAAGGAGGCAGAGCCTCCAGGCCGAGCAACGGGCCTGGGCCGTCGCATTGGATGAATGCGGCAAGGCCGCTGAGGCCGGCACCGGACCCTGCCTGGCGGCACGCATGAATCTTCGCCTCGCCGAACTGCGCCGGATGAAGTCGCAATTGGCTGTCGAGACCGCGGTGGCCGGCATTCCCGACGATCCGAAAAAGTCTGCCGAGACATTGCGCGCCTTCGGAGGCGAGCCTCGCGCTGCGGCATGGCTTGCCTATCTCGCCCGCTTCGAGCCTGCCAGCGGTGTGACCGCCGGCGAAGGCGACGCGGCCCGCCTGCGCGCTGTGGCGGAGGCGGGCAAGGGCGGCGGCATGCTGGAGGGAGATACCGATCCGGGCAAGGATGCGGGATTGCTCCTGCTGCTGCGTCTCACCATGCAAAACGACCAAAACGAACGTCTGTTGGCCTGCCCGCATCTCTTCCTGTTCAAACGGCACGGCGCACTGGCCTATGACGCTTTCGGGCCGATTCACGGCTCCTCGCTCGATGCCGGCGCGCCCTATTGCAAACCCGCCGACGGCCTGTTCACCCAACCGGCCTGGCGTGCCGTCGCCAGGGCCTTCGAGCCCGCCAGGCAGCCTCGCAGCGAAGCGCCGGGCTCGATCCGCTTTGCCTATCTCGCCCGGATTGCGACCGAGGAATTGCGCATGTCCTTGCAGCCGCAGGATTTTGCCGCGGGTGGTCCGGCGCGCCTTGGCAAAGCGATCGGTACGATCCGGCAATGGCCGGACAACAAGGCGTGGCCCCGACAGGACCGCGAGAGATTGATTGCCGCGCTTCCAGCCGCCGAACGGCAGACGGTACAATGGCTGATCGACAAGCGCGGCTTTACGCCAAAGGCGGCCAAGAGGACGGCCACCGGCCTGGTCGCGACCTATCTCGAACAATGGAATGGCTTCGTCGAGAATCCGGATGGCGGTTGAGCCAGACGATCACCCCCCGTAGCGGCTCAATCCCAGATCCGTGACCTCGATCTCCGGTTTCTTGCCGCTGACGATATCCGCCATCACCCGGCCTGAGCCGCAGGCCATGGTCCAGCCCAGCGTGCCGTGGCCGGTGTTGAGCAGCAGGTTCTTGTAGCGGGTGCGGCCGATCACCGGGGTGCCGTCCGGCGTCATCGGGCGCAGGCCCGACCAGAAGCTTGCTGCCGCCAGATTGCCCGAACCCCCGAAGAGGTCGTTGACCGACTGGGCCAGTGTATCGCGGCGGGCCGGCGGCAGGTCCTTGCTGAAGCCGGAAATCTCGGCCATGCCGCCGACGCGGATCCGATCACCGAGCCGGGTGATCGCGATCTTGTAGGTCTCGTCCATGATGGTGGAGACCGGAGCCCGGCTCTCGTCGACGATCGGAATGGTGAGGGAATAGCCCTTGACCGGATAGACCGGCACTTTGAGGCCGAGCGGCGCGACGAAACCGGGCGTGTAGCTGCCGAAGGCCGCGATATAGGCGTCGGCCTTTTCGACGCCGGTGCTGGTCTCGACGCCTTCGATGCTGTCGCCGGCGAATAGCAGCCGCTTGACCTCGACGCCGTAGCGAAAGCGCACGCCGAGTGTTTCGGCGAGCTCCGCCAGCGCGCCGGTGAATTTGTAGCAGTCGCCGGTTTCGTCATTGGGCAGCCTGAGCCCGCCGCGGATCAGGGAACGAACATGGGCGAGAGCCGGTTCTGCGGCGATGCAGCCATCCGGGTCGAGGACCTCGAAGGGGACGCCGTCGCGCTTGAGCACCTCGACATCCTTGCCGATGCCGTCGAGCTGCTTCTGCGTCCGGAAGAGCTGCAGGGTGCCCTGCATGCGTTCGTCATAGCGAATGCCGGTGGCAGCCCTCAGTTCGATCAGCTTGTCGCGGCTATACTCGGCCAGCCGCACCATGCGGCTCTTGTTGACGGCATAGCGCGCCGAGGTGCAGTTGGTGAGCATGCGCAGGACCCAGGCCACCATGGCCGGATCGGGACGGGGGCGCAGAATCAGCGGGGCATGCTTCATCAACAGCCACTTGATTGCCTTTTGCGGAATGCCGGGGGCGGCCCAGGGCGAGGCATAACCGGGTGAAACCTCGCCCGCATTGGCAAAGCTGGTTTCGAGGGCCGGACCGGACTGGCGGTCCAGGACGACGACCTCATGTCCTGCCTTGGCCAGATAATAAGCGGAAGTCACCCCGATCACGCCGCTGCCGAGAACCGCGACCTTCATTTATGCCCACACTCCTGCCTGCACCACGCTGAGGGCCCGGCGAACCGAGCGATTCGCCCAGCCTTCGCCCGGCTCATAGCGCAAATCAATTACAGGCAGCTATCGGCTAATTGCCGCGACCCTGCCGCGTTCGATCGCCAGTGCCAGCTTGCCGTGCTTGAGTGCGAGGGCCTTCTCGCCGAACAGTTCCCGGCGCCAGCCATGCAGGGCAGGGACATCGGCGGTATCGCTGTCGGCGATCATGTCGAGATCGTCGGTGGTGGCGATCACCTTGGCAGCAACGCCCTGGCTTTCGGCCACCATCTTCAGCAGCACCTTGAGCAGTTCCACCGTGGCCCCGGCGCCATTGCTGGCGATCCGCGGCGGCGCCTGGTGCGGCAGGGTGGCGGGGTCGCGAGCCAGGCCCACCTTCACAGCCTCGATCAGATCCAGAGCCGGCCGGGAGCGCTCCCATCCCTTGGGAATCATGCGGATGCCCGCCAGCTTCTCCGGCGTGTCCGGGGCCTGCAACGCCACCTCGGTTATGGCGTCGTCCTTGAGCACGCGCGAACGCGGCACGTTTTTCGACTGGGCCTCGCGCTCGCGCCAGGCCGCCACCTCGATCAGCACGGCAAGATCGCGCGGCTTGCGCACGCGCCCGCTGACCCGTCGCCAGGCATCTTCGGGGGCCTGGCGGTAGGTGTCCGGCGATGTCAAAATAGACATTTCATCGCCTACCCAATGGGTTCTCTTTCTTTTCTCGAGCGAAGCCGCAAGCTTGAGATAGACGTCGCGCAGATGAGTGACGTCCGACACGGCATAATTGATCTGCGCCTGGGTGAGGGGGCGCTTCGACCAGTCCGTGAAACGGGACGACTTGTCGATATGGGCGTTGGTGATGCGCTGGACCAACTGGTCATAGGCGATGGAGTCGCCATAGCCCAGCACCATGGCGGCGACCTGCGTGTCGAAGAGCGGCGCGGGAATGAACCCGGCGAGATGCCAGACGATCTCGATATCCTGCCGGGCGGCATGGAAGACCTTCAGCACCTTTTCATTGCGCAGAAGCTCGAACAGGGGGGTCAGATCGAGGCCCTCGGCCAGGGCGTCGATGACCACGGCCTCCTCGGGGCTGGCGACCTGCACGACGCAGAGCTTAGGCCAGAAGGTGGTTTCACGCAGGAACTCCGTGTCGACGGTCACGAAGGCATGAGCGGCGAGGCGGGCGCAGGCGGCTTCCAGATCCGGGGTTGTGGTGATGATGACGGCGGGGTGGGCGGAAGATTGTGGCATGAATATGCTTATCGGGCACGCGGCGTCACATGGCAAGGTTTTAGGCCCTGAATGCCTGTTCGGACCCGTCCGGCACTGCAGAAGGCAAGCTCAACCTTGACGACGACCGTGGCGTTGGGGTCTATGACCTCAAACTCCAGAGAGCAAAGCGCGTTTCGGCGAAAACGCACTTATACTCTGGCACCATGATTTGACGCGTCCTTGCGATTCTCGGTGGTCCCGTCCATTCGCAAACGCTTTGTCCGGAAAGACACGCTTATGCACCGTTACCGCTCTCACACCTGCGCCGATCTTCGCCTCGACCATGTCGGGCAGGACGTGCGGCTTTCCGGCTGGTGCCACCGCATCCGCGACCATGGCGGCCTGCTGTTCATCGACCTGCGTGACCATTACGGCCTGACCCAATGCGTGGTCGACCCGGATTCGCCGGCCTTCAAGGTGGCCGAGACCCTGCGTTCGGAATGGGTCGTGCGTGTGGACGGCAAGCTGCGCAAGCGCCCGGAGGGCACCGAGAACCACGAGATGCCGACGGGCCTCGTCGAGGTCTATGTCACCGAAATCGAGGTGCTCGGCCAGGCTTCCGAACTGCCGCTGCCGGTGTTCGGCGACCAGGATTATCCGGAAGAGACCCGCCTCAAATATCGCTTTCTGGATCTGAGGCGCGAGCGCATCCACAACAACATCATGCTGCGCGGCAAGGTGGTGGACAGCATGCGCACGCGCATGAAGGCCGCGGGCTTCAACGAGTTCCAGACGCCGATCCTGACGGCCTCCTCGCCGGAAGGCGCGCGCGACTTCCTGGTGCCCTCGCGCATCCATCCCGGCAAGTTCTACGCTTTGCCGCAGGCGCCGCAGCAATATAAGCAGCTTTTGATGATGGCGGGCTTCGACCGCTACTTCCAGATCGCGCCCTGCTTCCGCGACGAGGACCCGCGCGCCGACCGCCTGCCCGGCGAATTCTACCAGCTCGACCTCGAAATGAGCTTCGTCACCCAGGAAGACGTCTTCGCCACCATCGAACCGGTGATCACCGGCATTTTCGAGGAATTCGGCAAGGGTAAGAGCGTCACCAAGGGATGGCCGCGCATTCCCTATGCGGAGGCGCTGCGCAAATATGGCTCGGACAAGCCGGACCTGCGTAACCCGTTGATCATGCAGGAGGTGTCCGAGCATTTCAGGGGCTCGAACTTCAAGGTCTTCGCGCGCATGCTCGAAGACCCGGCCAACCAGGTGTGGGCCATCCCGGGGCCCGGCGGTGGCCAGCGCACCTTCGCCGACCGCATGAACTCCTGGGCCCAGAGCGAAGGTCAGCCGGGGCTCGGCTACATCCTGTTCTTCGACAAGGCGACCGACGAGACCAGCAAGCAAGCGGACCCGAACGCCGAGGGAATCGGCGCGCGCGGGCCGATCGCCAACAATATCGGCCCCGAAAGGGCCGAGGCGATCCGGCTGCAGCTCGGCCTGAAGGCCGGCGACGCCGCCTTCTTCGTCGCGGGCGATCCGAGCAAGTTCTACAAGTTTGCCGGCGCCGCCCGCACCAAGGTCGGCACTGATCTCAAGCTGGTGGACGAGAGCCGTTTCGAGTTCGCCTGGATCGTCGACTTCCCGATGTTCGAGTGGAACGAGGACGAGAAGAAGGTCGATTTCTCGCACAACCCCTTCTCGATGCCGCAGGGGGGGCTCGAGGCGCTCAACACCCAGGATCCGCTGACGCTGAAGGCCTATCAGTACGACATCGCCTGCAACGGCTTCGAGCTCGCCTCCGGCGGTATCCGCAACCACAAGCCGGAAGCGATGGTGAAGGCTTTCGAGATCGCCGGTTATGGCGAGGAGACGGTGATCGAGCGCTTCGGCGGCATGTACCGAGCTTTCCAGTACGGCGCTCCGCCGCATGGCGGCATGGCGGCCGGCGTCGATCGCATCGTCATGCTGCTGGCGGGTGAGCAGAATCTGCGTGAGATCTCGCTGTTCCCCATGAACCAGCGCGCCGAGGACATCCTGATGGGCGCTCCCTCGGAGGCCACGCCCAAGCAACTGCGCGAACTGCATATTCGCCTGAACGTGCAGGAAAAATAACGGGCCCGGGCTGGCGTCCCCTACGTCATGCGCTAAAACCAACGAGGCCAGGGCCGGTTGAAGGCCCGGCCCACACAACAAGACGGGAAACGCAATGTCAGATGTCCAGGCCGGCTCGGCAGCCCCCACGAATTCCTCGACCATGTCCGAGGATTTGCGGACCGGGGCACTGATCTACCATCGCTATCCCAAGCCGGGAAAACTGGAGATCCAGGCGACCAAGCCGCTTGGTAACCAGCGCGACCTCGCCTTGGCCTATTCGCCGGGCGTGGCGGCGGCCTGCGAGGCGATCCACGCCGATCCGCTCGAGGCCGCCAATCTGACGGCCCGTTCCAATCTCGTCGCCGTCGTCTCCAACGGCACCGCCGTGCTCGGCCTGGGCGATATCGGTCCGCTTGCCTCCAAGCCCGTGATGGAAGGCAAGGCCGTCCTGTTCAAGAAGTTCGCCGGCATCGACGTCTTCGACATCGAGATCGCTTCCAGGTCTATCGAGGAGATCGTCACCGTGGTCGCCGCGCTCGAGCCGACCTTCGGCGGCATCAACCTGGAGGACATCAAGGCGCCCGAATGTTTCGAGGTCGAGCGCCTCCTGCGCGAGCGCATGGCGATCCCGGTCTTCCACGACGATCAGCATGGCACGGCCATCATCGTCGGGGCCGCCGTCCGCAACGGCCTGGAACTTGCCGGCAAGGCAATCGGCGAGGTCAAGATCGTGGCCTCCGGCGCCGGCGCCGCGGCGCTCGCCTGTCTCAATCTCCTGGTCTCGCTCGGTGCCAAGCGCGAGAACATCTTCATTTCCGATATCAAGGGCGTGGTCTACAAGGGCCGCACCGAGCTGATGGATCCCTGGAAGGACGTCTACGCCCAGGAGACCGAGGCGCGCACCCTCAACGACATCATCGAAGGGGCCGACGTGTTCCTCGGCCTCTCCGCCGGCGGCGTGCTCAAGCCCGAGATGATCGCGCGCATGGCGCATAACCCGCTGATCATGGCGCTCGCCAATCCGTTCCCGGAGATCATGCCCGAACTCGCCAAGGCAACCCGCCCGGACGCGATGATCTGCACCGGGCGCTCGGATTTCCCGAACCAGGTCAACAATGTCCTGTGCTTCCCCTATATCTTCCGCGGTGCTCTCGACTGCGGGGCCACCACCATCAATGAGGAGATGAAGCACGCCGCCGTCGAGGCGATCGCGGCTCTCGCCCGCGAGACGCCCTCGGATGTGGTGGCGCGTGCCTATGGCGGCGAGAGCCGCCGCTTCGGCGCCGATTCCCTCATTCCTTCGCCCTTCGATCCGCGCCTGATCCTGCGCATCGCTCCAGCCGTGGCGCGTGCCGCACAGGAAACCGGCGTTGCGACCCGCCCGATCACCGATCTGGAAGCCTATGCCGAGAGCCTGACGCGTTTCGTCTTCCGCTCCGGCTTTGTGATGAAGCCGCTCTTCGCCGCCGCCAAGGCCGACCCCAAGCGCGTGGTCTATGCCGAAGGCGAGGACGAACGCGTGCTGCGCGCGGCCCAGGTCGTGCTGGAGGAAGGGCTTGCCCGGCCGATCCTGATCGGGCGCCCTTCGGTGATCGAGACCCGCATCCAGCGTTTCGGCCTGACGATCCGGCCGGGCCAGGATTTCGAGGTGATCGATCCGGCCGACGATCCGCGCTACAAGGATTACTGGTCGCTCTATCATCATCTGGCCGGGCGTGGAGGCGTTACGCAAGACACCGCGCGTACCATCGTGCGCTCGAATACGTCGGTGATCGCCGCCCTGGCCCTGCATCGCGGCGATGCCGATGCGATGATCTGCGGGCTGGAAGGGGCCTATATGCGCCATCTGCGCTATGTGCGTCAGATCATCGGCCTGGCGCCGGGCGTGCGTGACTATTCGGCCCTGTCCCTGGTCCTGACGGCCAAGGGCGCCTTCTTCATCTGCGATACCCAGGTCAAACCCGACCCTTGCGCGGAGGAGATCGCTGAGATGGCGATCCTGGCGGCCGAGCATGTCCGCCGTTTCGGCATCGACCCCAAGATTGCCCTGCTGTCGCATTCCGATTTCGGCTCCTACGACACCGATGCGGCACGCAAGATGCGCAGGGCCCTGGAGCTCCTGGTCGAGCAGCGTCCCGATCTGGAGGCCGATGGCGAGATGCAGGCGGATACGGCGCTGTCCGAAAGCCTGCGCGACCTCAAGCTGAGCTCGTCGCGACTGAGGGGCGAGGCGAATGTGCTGGTGATGCCCAATCTCGACGCGGCCAACATCGCCTTCCAGCTCACCCGCATGCTGGCGGATGCCTTGCCCGTCGGCCCCATCCTGATCGGTGCCGCCAAGCCGGCCCACATCCTCAACCGGGCCGTGACCGTGCGCGGCGTGGTCAACATGACGGCGGTGGCCGTGGCCGAGGCGCAGGCCGGGCAGGGATAAAGGGTGATCCTCAGCCACGATGTGTGGGACACGTCGTGGCGCGCGCGCTGCAGCGCAGGGGACGACATACCTGGCGCTTCACGCCAGCATCTGGCCGAGGCCGCGTATGGTGTTCCAGTTGCGCGCTGTGCCGATGCCGAGCCGCTTGGTGGAGAGGGCGCCCGCAAGACGGCTCTCACTCGGGGCGCCGGCAAAGGCGATCCATAGATCGCCGCCGACCAGGGCAAGACGCTCACCTCCATCGAGATAGCGTTCCAGCTTGCCCAGCGTCTCTTCGCCCAGCGGGGCACGCATCAGGCGGGCGATGACGAGGCTGCCGTCGCGTTCGGCCTCGGCCGGGAACGGATTGCCGGCCACCGTGCTCCGCCAGCCCTCCGCGCTCCGCACGATGATGTCGACATGTTTGCCGTAATGGCTCCGGAAACCGGCCTCCAGCCGGGTCTCGATGGCGGCAATATCCTGTTCGGGCGCTTCGAAGACGAGATTTCCGGTCGACGCCAGAGTGCGGGGATGGTCATACCCGCACCCGGCGGCGATCGCTCGCAACTCCTCCATCACGACCCGCCGCTGGGGCGTCAGCACGATGCTGTAGAGCAGGGCGACATAGCCGACCATGGCGAAGGGCTCGTCGGGATGGTCCGGCACGGGCCACGAGAACCCGCCGGCTCGCAGGGAGATCAGGAAACGGCCACGGGCTGGAAGCGCGTTTCGATGGATTCCACATCCGCCCGGGTGGGCAGCTTGGCCTCGTTGCCGAGGAACTGGATCGCGTGGGTGGAAGCGCCGCGCGCGAAGCGGAAATGCTCTTCCCAGCGCGACAGGGGGCGGCTGAGATAGGAATACATATAGGCGCCATGGAAGATGTCGCCGGCGCCGTTGGTATCGACCACCGAAGCCTTGGGCACGTTGAGGGCCGGCAGGCGCTGCACCTTGCCGCTCTCGTCATACCACAGCATGCCGCGCTCGCCGGCAGTCACCCCGGCGATCTTGCATCCCTTGCCCTTGAGATAATCGAGCATCTCGGTCTCGCTCAGATTCATCTGCTCGCACAGGCGCTCGGCCACCACCGCGACGTCGACATAGTTGAGCAATTCGTCGGTGTTGGAGCGCAGGCCGCCGCCATCGAGCGAAACCAGGCGCCCGAGCTTGCGGAATTCCTTGGCGTAATAGAGCGCGGCGTCGGCCAGATGGCCGTCGAGATGCAGGGCGCGGCAATTGCCGAGATTGAGATGCGGATAGGGATGCAGATACTCGTCATCGCGCGCACGCACGATGGCGCGCTTGCCATCCTTGGGCATGATGAAGGAGAGCGAGGAGCGCCTTACTTTGCGGGGATGGACGGAGATGCCGTATTTCGCCGCCATGTCCATGAACATGCGGCCGAGCCAGTCGTTCGAATTGGTTGTGATGAGATCCGGGATCACACCCAGCTTGGCGCAGCAGAAGGCGGCCGTCGTGGCGTTTCCGCCGAACGCCACGGCATAGTCCTTGGCCACCGACTTCTCATCGCCACGCGGCATGTCATCCGCAACGAAGGTCACGTCGATATAGGCATGGCCGATGAAGAGCGCTTCCATCGCTTGTCGCTCCAAACTATCTAGATTTCCGGACATTCCCGCTTAATCGTCATGACGCGCCGGTGCAAGCGGCCTTTTCGCAGTTGCGAGAGAAGGGGCGTTTCGGGGAAGGGGCGCAGGTCTCTTCGAAAGGGCACCGGTACACGGAAGGGAACTTGTCTTCGCCGCAGAAGTTTGTATGTCGGTGACATGCGTCATTTCGGTTGAGTCGGCAGTGAAATGCTTGGCTTTGGCAGAAAGCGATGGCATCTGAAGCACGAGCTATCCTTACGTAGTCATTCATCTCCGGTTCATGGTGTGCATGATGTAAGAATCGGGCTTTGCTCTCGGTTGTATCTGTATATGATCGATACGGATCGGCATCCACGGAGGATCTCCCCATGAAGAAACTTTTGATCGTAGCAGCTGCCGGGCTTTTGCTCGCGGGTTGCTCGGAATATTCGCGTGGTGACCGCGCGCTCGGTGGCGCTGCCATCGGTGCTGGCGGCGGCGCGCTGATCGGTGGCCTGGCCACGCGTTCGGCTGGCGGCGCGATCGTCGGCGGCGTGCTCGGCGGTGCTGCCGGTGCCATCGTCGGTGCCGAAACCACTCCGCGTGCTTGCACCCGCCGCTACTATGACTACTACGGCAACGTGCGGTATCGCCGCGTGCAGTGCCCGTAAGGGGGGAGATCCCCTAGAGCAAGGCACGTTTTCACCAAAGCGCACTTTGCTCTAGTTCCTCGTTTGGATGCGTCTTTGCGATGCTTGACGATTTCGTCAGATCGAAAAAGGCCGTGAGGATCGCCATCTGACGCAAGTCACGCCCACGCAGTTCGCTGCGTGGGTTTTTTTCATGGAAAGGCCCAGCTTGTCCTTCTCCGATCTGACCTTGCCAGGTTTGAGCGTGTTGGCGTGGGCCTATTTCTATTCGGAATGGGCCGTTCGCCTCGTCATGATCGTGGTGGTACCGTTCCGGCGTAATTCGGATGCGGCGCGAAGCTGGCTGCTGCTGGTGATGTTCCTGCCCTGGCCGGCCCTGCTGCTCTACCTCCTGATCGGGCGCGCCACCTATCCGCGCTGGCGGCGCAAGCGGTTCGAGCGCCTTCCGGATATCCTGAGCCTCTCCGCCGACAAGGTACGCGAGCTGACCGACGTCGGGCGCGAGCGGCTGCCCCGGCGCTTCACGCGCGCTGCGGTGCTGATCGAAAGAGTGGGCAGGCTGCCGGTCGTGGATGGGGCGAGGGTGGACTTCCTCGGCGATTATTCACGGATGATCGATCGGCTGGTTTCCGATATCGACGCTGCGCAGCATCATGTCCATCTGCTGTTTTACATCTTCTCCGACGACGAGGTGGGGCAGAAGGTGATGCAGGCCCTCGGCCGCGCCCAGATGCGCGGCGTGAAATGCCGCGTGCTCATCGACGCCATCGGTTCGCGGCCATGGGCGCGCAGCGTGCTGAGGACGCTTGCCGAATATGGCGTGGAGGCCCGTCCCATCCTCCCGGTGACCTTCTTCCGCCGCAAATCTGCCCGGGCAGACCTGCGCAATCATCGCAAGATCGCGGTGATGGACGGGCGGGTGGGCTATGCCGGCTCCCAGAACATCATCGCGGCCCGCTCGGTGCTCGACATCTCGAACCAGGAGCTGATGTTGCGCATGGAAGGGCCGGTGGTGCTGGAATTGCAGGCCGTCTTCATTGCCGACTGGTTCCTGGAAACCGAAGAAGCGCTGCCGCTCGACAGCGTGATGTCGCCGACGCCTGCCTGCGGCACGCTGGCGATGCAGGTCCTGCCGAGCGGGCCGGACTACCGGGTCGGGGGTATAGAGAGCCTGATCGTCACCGCCATTCATTCCGCCCTGCAGCGCGTGGTGATCGTCACGCCCTACTTCATTCCGAGCGAGGCCGTTCACAAGGCGATGCAGATTGCCGTGCTGCGCGGCGTCGCCGTGCATCTGGTGGTGCCCAAGATTACGGACCACCGCCTGGTGCGTTTCGCCCAGCAGTCCTACTATGGCGGATTGCTGGCCGCCGGGGTGAGCATCCACCTTTTCCGCGATAAATTCCTGCACGCCAAGAACGTCTCCGTGGACACCGACCTCGCCCTGATCGGTTCGAGCAACATGGATATGCGCTCCTTCGTGCTGAACTCGGAGATCACAGTCGTGATCTATGACCGGGAGGTCACGCAGCAGTTGCGACGCATGCAGGATGACTACATCGCCAACAGCGATCGGATGGATCTCGACAGATGGCGCCGGCGCCCCTGGATCCGCAAGGTCGCCGAAAATCTGGCCCGGCTTGTCAGCCCGCTTCTATAGCCGGGCGTCCCGAATTGCCGCGGGGGGCGCAGACGGGTGCCAGCACTGCAATAATCACGGTGAACACCGCCGCTACGTAGAAGATGCCGGCGAGCGACGACACATGGGCGACGGCCCCCAGCAAAGGCGGGGCTACCAGCAGGCCGGCATAGCCCATGGTCGACACCGTTGCGATCTGCACCTCCGGGCGGGGCATGGCTCCGGCGGTGCTGAACAGGACGGGCACCACATTGGCAAAGCCGATGCCGGTCAGGCCATAGCCGACGATCGCGGCATAGACATTGCCGGAGAGCGGCCCCAACAAGAGGCCGATCACGGCAAGCAGGCAGCCGCCTCGGACCAGATAGACACCATCGACATGACGGCGTATGGGGTCGCCCAGGAAACGCACGCTCGCCATCGCCCCGGCGAAGACGGCATAGCCGAGATTGGCGAGTTCCTGGCCGGCTCCCAATTGCTCGCGCAGGAAGATAGCGGCCCAATCCAGCACGACGCCTTCTCCGCTGAAGGCGAGCGCCGCCATCAGGCCGACCACCACGGCAAGGAAGGCCGGGCGCAAGGAGGGCGATTTACCGGCGCTGGCGGTCGCCGCGACCTTCCCGGGGGCGAGGCCTCTCTGCCCCCAGGCAAAGATCGCGACAAGGCCCAACGTCAGGATGAGCGCCTGGACGGCGCCATCGGTCCAGCGAAGCATCAAAGTGGCGATACCGGCCCCGGTCAGGCCGCCCAGACTCCACATGCCATGGAAGGAAGACATATAGGGGCGCCCGACCTGCTTCTCGATCCGGGCGGCATCGGCATTCATTGCCACGTCCATGCAGCCGCCGCTGGCGCCGAACAGGAAGACGACGACGGAGAGAAGCCAGACATCCGGCATGAGGGGAATGGTGGGCAGCAGGGCTGCGAAAATCGCGCCGCTCAATCGGATGAGCGCCGCCGTGCCGATGCGTTGGATGATCCAGCCGCTGCCGGCCATCGCGAGCACCGCCCCTGCGCCGAGCATCAGCAGGACGATGCTCAGCACGATGGGATCGAGCCCCAGCCGCTCCTTGGCGAGAGGAATCTGGGTGGCCCAAACGCCATAGAGCGCCCCATTGACGTAGAAGGTCGAGGCGGTCGGATGCCAGACCCGCCAGCCGGGCCGATAGGAGGACGTTTCAGACAAGATGGATCTCCACGCCACTTTCGCTGTAGCGCTGTAGGATGGTGTTCGAGCTCGCATTCTCTGTGACCATCCGCTCGAGGCGATTGAAGGGCATGACCTGATAGGTCGAGCGTGTGTCGAGCTTCTCGGCGGTGACCAGGGCCAGTGTCGAGCGGGAGGCCGCGACCATGGCGCGCTTGAGGTGAGCATTGTCATGGTCGACAACTGTCACGCCCTCGATCAGGTCGACGGCACAGGCCCCCAGGAAGCACAGGTCCGGCTTGAGATAGGCAATCTGTTCCAAGGCACCGGCACCGCTGGCGCTGCGTGACTGGGGATCGACCTGCCCGCCGATCAGCACCAGCTTGCCGATGCCGCGATCGAGCACGGCGACCGCGATGTCGGGCGAGGGCGTAATCACAGTAAGGCCAGCCTCGACCGGAAGCTGGCGCGCCAGCATCAGGTTGCTGGTGCTTTGGTCGAGCAGGATGACCATGCCCGGTTCGACGAAACGGAGAGCATAGGCCGCCAGCTGCTTCTTCTGCGCCTCGTTGCTGACCAGGCGCCGATCAAATCGATGTGAAGCGCGGGACTTGCGCAGGGCACCGCCATGCACGCGCTCGATCAGGCCGGCATCGGCGAGCTCCTTGAGGTCGCGGCGAATAGTGTCCTCCGATACCGCGAAATCCACTGCCGCTTGGACGGAGGCGATGCGGCCATCCTGTTCGATGCGCTGCAGGAGCAGGCGCTGTCGTTCGGCAGGGATGAGGCCGGCATCGAGAAGGGACGAGGTTTCCATGGTGCGCGAAATCCGATGAATGACCTGCTTATGTCGCCTAAGCGGGAGCGATGCAAGTATGAAAGTGCAAAAAGACGCAAAAACACGCGAATGCATGCATGCGATCGCTGTCGTACGCGCTACTCACTTACCCTTGAGGATGACTCTGCGGGACGAGCGGCTATAGTCGAGGCGGAGAGTGATTCATGGTTGCACAATCCGGCGGGAAGCCTGCCGACGCGCCGAGCAACGAGCCGGCGGACAAGCCTGGACAGTCTGAGCAGTCGATGGGCGGGCTGCTGCTGCAGCTCAACATGATGGCTCGCGCCTTCGTCTCTTCGCCCCATCGCAACCAATTGCTCCTGCTGCTCGTCGGGGTCGTCCTGGTGATCGCGGTCACCGGCTATTTCCAGATCCTGCTGAATGCCTGGAACCAGCCCTTTTACGATGCCCTGGCCCGCAAGGACCTGGCGCAATTCCTGCAACAGCTTCTGGTCTTCATCGCCATTGCGGGTGGATTGCTGATCCTCAATGTCACCCAGACCTGGCTGAGCTGGATGGTCAAGCTCAAGTTGCGGCAAGGTCTGGTGGAAGATCTCATCGGCCAGTGGATGCGGCCTCGCCGTGCGTTTCGTCTCGCCAATTCCAGCAAGATCGGCGTCAATCCGGACCAGCGCCTGCATGAGGATGCTCGCCACCTGACCGAACTGTCGACCGATCTCGGCATCGGGCTTCTGTCGGCCTCGATCTATCTGGCAAGTTTCATCACGGTGCTGTGGAGCCTGTCGAGCGGTTTCGTTTTCAACATCGAAGGCTACAGCTTTGCCATTCCCGGCTACATGGTCTGGGCCGCCTTGTTTTATGCCGTCACGGCTTCTCTGCTCTCATGGCATGTCGGCGGTACGCTGATCGGATTGAATGCGGATCGCTATGCGCGGGAGGCAGAGTTTCGCTTCTCGCTCGTGCGGGTCAGCGAGCATGTCGATGCCATCACGCTGAACAATGGCGAGAAAGACGAGGAACGCCAGCTCAATCTCGACCTCAAGGCGGTCTTGCAGGCAATGCGGCGGCTGGTGACAGCCACCGCGAGGCTCGCCTGGGTAACCTCCGGCTATGGCTGGTTCACCCAGGTTGCTCCGTTCCTGGTCGCCGCCCCAATCTATTTTGCCGGAAACTTAACGTTCGGCGGCCTCATGGTGGCCGTCGGCGCCTTCAACCAGGTGCAATCGCAATTGCGCTGGTTTGTCGACAACTTCAACACCATCGCCGACTGGCGCGCGACGCTCCTGCGCGTGGCAAATTTCCGTTACGCCGTCACCAACGTCGACACGCAAGAGACGGCAGCCAGCCATATCAAATTCACCGAGACCGAAAATGACGGTATCCGCCTCGATGATCTGGTGATCGAAGCGCCGAACGGACACAGCCGGCTCAATGAGAATCATGTCCAGATCAAGCCGGGCGAGCGGGTTCTGGTGGTCAGCGAGGCGGGAGCGAACAAGACGCTGTTGTTTCGCACCATGGCCGGCCTGTGGCCGTTCGGCTCGGGCCAGGTCAGCATTCCCAAAGGCGGTCAGGTCACCTTCATGCCGCGTCGTCCTTATCTGCCCCAGGGGACGCTCAGGCAGGTCCTGTCCTATCCCCAGCCCGTGGCCCAATTCGAGCAGACCGATTTCGAGCATGCCCTGTCGGCGGTAGGACTTGGTCATCTCGCCGATGATCTCGACCGCAATGTGCGTTGGGACAAGGACCTTGCCGACGAGGAGCAACAGACGGTGGCTTTTGCCCGCCTGGCTCTGCAGAAGCCGGCCTGGATCGTTATCGACGAGGCTCTTGAAGGCTTGGACGAGGGCACGCGCGACAAGGTTTTCGCCATTTTCGAAAAGGATCTCGGCCAATCCGCCATCATCCATATCGGCCGGCCCGGCTCCAAGGCTAGTTTCTTTCCGCGCACTCTTCGCCTTCTCAATGATCGGACGCAGACGGATCGCGCGGCAGGGCAGACGGCACCGGGTGACGCGGACGGATCCGGCGGTTCTATATAGAATATTTGTTTTTCAGTGATGTAGACGCTTCTGTTGAAGCGTTAGTCTAGAGATCGATCAGGCAGCCTCTTGGCTTGCAACGGGTGAAAGACGGGACGATGGCAAAGGACAAGGCCGGCAAGAAGAAGCCCTCGAAGGGCGACAAGAAGATCGCGGCGGAGAAGGCGGCCAAAGGCATGACCAAGGCCGGGCCGTTCTACAAGGCGGCCGATCTCATCGACCTGCCTGACGAAGAATTGCTGGAAGCCGTGCAGCGCCAGACCTTCCGTTTCTTCTGGGAGGGTGCGGAGCCGGTGAGCGGCATGGCGCGCGACCGCACCACCCGCACCGTGGATACGCCCAACGATCTGGTGGCGATCGGCGGGACGGGTTTCGGTATCATGGCCATGATCGTGGCGATGGAACGGGGCTGGATCAGCCGCGCCGAAGGGTTGGAGCGGTTGACGAGGATCGTCGATGTCATCGAGCCGACCACCTGTTTCCACGGCGCCTATTCGCATTTCATGCATGGCGAGACCGGCAAGGTCTGGCCGTTCAGCCGCAAGGACGATGGCGGCGATCTCATCGAAACCGCCTTCCTGTTCCAGGGCCTGCTCTGCGCCCGGGAATATTTCGATGCCGCCACTCCCGCCGAGACGAGGCTGCGCCAACGTATCACCGGGCTATGGGGCGAGATCGAGTGGAACTGGTATACGCAGGGGCGCCATGCGCTCTATTGGCATTGGAGCCCCAATAACGGCTTCGTGCTCGACCATGACATCCATGGCTGGAACGAGTGCCTGATCGCCTATGTGATGGCGGTATCGGCGCCGCGCTATCCCATCGATCCCGCCGCCTATCATCGCGGCTTCGCGGCCAGCAAGGATTTCGGCGCACCGCGCCGCTATTACGAAATCGAATTGCCGCTGGGCCCTGACAGGGGCGGACCGCTGTTCTGGGCGCACTATTCCTTCATGGGGCTCGATCCCCGGGGCCTGAAGGATCGCTACGCCGATTATTGGCAGCAGAACGTCGCCCACACGATGATCAATTATCGCCATTGCGTGCTCAATCCGCATGGCCATAAGGGCTATGGGCCCGACTGCTGGGGGCTGACGGCGAGCGACGATCCGGACGGCTATGCCGCCCATCAGCCGAGCGAGGACAATGGCGTGATCAGCCCGACGGCCGCCCTGTCGAGCTTTCCCTATGCGCCGAAGGAGGCGATGGCGGCCCTGCGCCACTTCCTTGCCAAATATGGCGACAAGGTCTGGGGACGCTTTGGTTTCGTCGACGCCTTCAGCGAGGAGCGGGACTGGTTCGCCGACACCTTCCTGTCGATCGACCAGGGCCCCATCATCGTGATGATCGAGAACTATCGCACGGGCCTGATCTGGAACCTGTTCATGCGCATTCCCGAGATCCAGGGCGGTTTGCGCAAGCTCGGTTTCGAAAGCCCATATCTCGAGGCGGGAGCAGGGGCCTGAGTGAGGGCGTGCCTGTCATCCCGCGCACGGTGCGGCATGAAATGCTGCGCCGCACTACTGCGTGCTGCAGCGCGTCCGGGATGACACTCACCGTCATTACTCCCGCCCGCGCCCGACATTGCGCACCAGCACTGCAGCCAGAATGATCAGTCCGGTGAGGATGTCCTGCATGTAGTTGGGCACGCCGAGAATGGTGAGGCCGTTCGCCACCACGGCGATGATCACCGCGCCCAGCAGGGTGCCGAGCGCGTTGGCGTCGCCGCCGCGGAAAGCCGTCATGCCGAGAAAGGCGGCGGCATAGGCCTGGAGCAGGAAGCCGTTGCCGCCGGTCGGGTGGGCGCTGCCCAGCCTTGCCACCAGCAGCAGGCCGACAAGCCCGGCGAACAGGGTGCAGATCGCAAAGCCGAGTACCGTGCTGCGCACGATCGGCACACCGGTCAGGCGGGCGGCCTCGCGATTGCCGCCGATGGCCGCCATGCGCCGGCCGGACTCGGTGTAGTCCAGCAGGACGACGCAGAGCGTCGTCATGGCGACGGCCCACAGCGTCAGCACCGGCACCCCGGCCAGCGAGCCGCGCCCGAGATCACGGAAGCCGGGTGGGATGTTGCCGAACAGCGTGGCGCCGTCGCTGATCCAGAAGGTGAAGCCGCCGACCACGGTGCCGATGGCCAGGGTCGCGATGAAGCTCGGCACCCTCAGGCGTGAGACGAGATAGCCGCTGATGCACCCGACCATCGCCGAGGACAGCAGCGTGGCGAGAACGGTGGCCGGAATGCCCCAGCCTTGAGCGAACAGGCTGACGGCGAGGATGCCGGCCCAGGATACCACCGCGCCGACCGAGAGGTCGAATTCCGACAGCACCATCACACAGGTCGCGCCGAGCGCCACGATGGCCAGCAGCGAAGATTGCTGGGTGATGTTGATCAGATTGGAGGCCTGGGCGAAGGAGCCCGGCGACAGCGCCGCGAAAACCCCGAGGATGACAAAAAGGCCGAAAAGCGTGCCGTAGCGGGCGGTGAAGTTCAAGCTGTCCTCCGGGAATGATCGGCCCGATGCGGTCTTGCCGTGCCGAAGGTTGCCGCGAGCACCTGCTGGCGGGTCAAGCCGGCTGTCGGTGCGTCCAGTGCGATCTCGCCCTTGACCATCACCAAGATGCGCCCGGCCAGGGCGAACAATTCCTCGATGTCGCTGGTGGCAAACAGGATCAGGGTGCCGTCGCCTGCGAGCCGGCGGCAAAGGGCGTGAATCTCGGCCTTGGACCGCACGTCGACACCCCGCGTCGGCTCGTCCAGCAGGAAGAGGCGCAGGCCCGGCCTGAACCAGCGCCCGATCAGCACCTTTTGCTGATTGCCGCCGGACAGGGTGGCGATACGGTCGGCGAGGCGGCTGTAGCGCACGGCGAGCCGCTCCAGCATCGTCCCGGCATTGCGCCGCAGGGCGGGCCAGGACAGGAAGGGCAGGCCGGCCACGGCGCGACCGTCGGAAAGACGCGGCAGGGCAGCATTGTCGAGAATGGATTGGCCGAGCACCAGGCCGCTGCCGCGGCGGTCTTCCGGCGCAAAGGCAACGCCCGAGCGAATGCGGGAGGGAATGCCGCGCGGCGGCAGCGGGCGCCCGGCCAGAGACAGCTTGCCGCTTGCCTGGGGCATCGCGCCCCAGAGCGCTTTCAAAAGGCTGGAGCGTCCGCTGCCGACGATCCCGTAGACGCCGATGATTTCGCCGCCATGGGCGCGCAGATGCAGGGAGCCGTGCCGGGGCGAGGGGGAAAAACCGTCGAGCTCGAGCAGCTTTCCGGCCTGTATTGCCGGAGGCGGAACGGCGTCGCGGAGCTGGGCATCGCCCGCCATCATCGCCACGACGGCGTCGGGCGTGGTTTCGCCGATCAGGCCTTGGCCGACGGTGACGCCGTTGCGCAGCACCGTGTAATCCTGGGCGAGTTCGAACACTTCCTCCATGCGGTGCGAGACAAAGATCACGGCGCATCCCGCCTGCGCGAGAGTGGCGACCACCTTTCGCAGGATGCCGGCCTCGCTTTCGCTCAGGGAGGCCGTCGGTTCATCCAGCACCAGGATCCGGGCCTCGTCCATCAAGGCTCGCAGGATCTCGACCAGTTGGCATTGGCCCACCGAGAGATGGCGCACCGGCACATTCAGCGGCAGGGCGATGCCGAGCCTGTCGCGTATCGCCGCCAGGCGGCGATGCATGGCCTGCCGGTCGATCAGGCCGAAACGGCGCGGATAAGGCCGGCCGACAAAGGCGTTTTCGGCGGCGGTGAAACCCGGCACGAGGTTGAGTTCCTGATGCACGAAGCGCAGGCCCGCCGCCTCGGCTGCCCTGGGATCCGCGGGAGCGTACGAGACCCCGTCGAGCCGCATCGCGCCGCCATCGGGGCGATAGACACCCGACAGGCATTTGAGCAGGCTCGACTTGCCGGCGCCGTTCTCGCCCAGCAAGGCATGAATCCGGCCCGGCGCGATGCTGAGATCGACGCCATCGAGGGCGCGTACCCCGCCGAAACGCTTGTTCAGGCCGGTGATCTCGAGCCGCGGCACGGGGCGGCCGGGAGGCTGGTTCATTGCGGACAAGTCACGCCCAGGCTTGCCCGGTCGACGACCTTGGCCTCGACCTGGATTTCCTGTTTGCTGACGGGCTTGCCCTCCAGCACGTTGGCGATTTCCGTCACGGCGCTATGCGCAATTCCCGGAAAATCCTGGCGGACGGTGGCGATCAGGTCGGTGCATTGCTTGATCAGATCCACGGCCTGCGGATTTCCGTCGATACCCGCGATCACCATCTTGGAATCGGGCGCGTCGCTCTGCTGGGCGAGGAGGGCGCCGATCGCCGGCTCGTCCCAAGCGGCCCATACGCCGTCGATCTCGGTGCCGTGCTGGCGAATGAAGGTTTCCATGGCGAGGCGGGAATCGTCGATCGGGCCGGGGACCTTCACATAATGCTCGGCGATCACCTTGATGCCGGGATTGGCCGCCAGCGCCTTGTCGAGCGCGAGTTCGCGCTGATGCACGCCGGGATGGGCCGAATAGTAGAACTTGACGATATTGCCTTTGCCGCCCAACTGCTTGAAGAGCTTGTCCGACAGGATGGTGCCGAGCGCGAAATTGTCGGTGGCGATGCTGGCCGTCACGCCGGGTGCCAGGGCGCCGTCGAGGGCGAAGACGGGAATCTTCTTGGCGGCCGCGGCCGCGACCTGATCGCCGATCTGCTTGGGGTCGACGCTGACCAGGACGATGGCCTTGACGCCGGCATTGGTGACGTCCTCGACCCGGCTCGCCAGCTGCTGAAGGTCGCCGCGGGTATCGACGACATTGACATTCCAGCCCTTGCCGGCGGCGTCCTTCTTGAAGGTTTCGACGATCTCGTTGGTGGCGACCGAGCTGATATAGGGCGTCAGTACGGCGATATCTTCGGCATGGGCCGCGTTCGCGACGACGCTGGCCAAGGTCATGGCCAAGATTGAAACACCGATCTTCACGTGGATCCCCCGATACCCTTGTTCCCCGGGCCGATCTCCCGGGCAGTTTGTTTGCGTTGCTATGGCATAGTCCGCGGCAGTTCGCGCGCGAAATCCGACCCGGCGCGGTAGCTGTGATAGCGCCGATCCGCGGCTTCAGCGCGAGAAGGATGAGGCTCGACCGTGACGCCGCCCGCTAGCTCTCGCACGGGCTCGAAGCCGAGCCTGGGGGCGAGCATGCGGTAAATGCCGAGCGCCGGCATCTCCTGGCTGGCGGCCGGCACGATCACGGGCCGGTTCAGTGCATCTGCCAAAAAGCGTTGCTGCAACGGGCTGCGGGCGCCCCCGCCGATCGCCGTCAGCGGCTGGCATGGCAGGCCGGCGGCTTCCAGATTGTGGCGGATGGCAAAGGCGATACCCTCCAGCACGGCGCGGCACAACGCGCCCGGGCCGTGACCGCGATCGAGGCCGAGGAAGGCGCCGCGAACCAAGCGATCCTCAAAGGGAGAACGTTCGCCGAAGAGATAGGGCAGGAACAGCGGATGGGGCGCCTCGCCAGCGGCCGCGGCATGGTCAAGCAGCGCCTCCACCGGCAACGACGTAAGGTCGCTCAGCCAGTCGAGCGCCGCGCCGGCGCACAGGAAGGGCGTGATGACGATCGCGCGACCGCCCTCGACGGGATCGGCCAGCGTATAGCTGTCGCGTGGCGGGCGGGCATCGGCAAGGTCCATGGTGCCTGCAACCCAGCCGGTCGTGCCGATATAGGCATAGGCGGTGTTGGGCGCATCGGCGAAGGCGCCCCAGGTCGCCGCTGCGCCATCGCCCGCACCATTGTAGACGGGGATGTCGCGCGGCAGGCCGAGGACGGCAGCGGCCTCAGCCGTCAGCTGGCCGGCGAGCGCGTCCGCAGCCAGGATTTTCGGCATCTGCGCAGGCCCGACGCCGGCCGCCGCCAACAAGGTCTCGTCCCAGGTACCGCTGGCGATGTTGTAGAGCCCGGTGGTCGTTGCCGTAGTGGGGTCGATCACGCTGGAGCCGGTCAGGCGCCGGATCACCGCGTCCTTGGCCCCGAAGAGAAAGCCCGCGACGGCATCGAGCGGCAGGCCGGGAAGGAAGCGCTCGAGCCGCATCAGCTTGAGGATGGAATGGGCTGGATCGAGGTGATTGCCGGTGCGCCGGCCGTAATCGTCGGGAAGCCGGTCGCCCAATGCCGCCACTTCCTGCTGGTCGAGGCGGCGATCGGAATAGAGTATCGCGGGGCCGGTGGGCTTGCCTGCCGAGGAATGAGCGATGAGATTCTGCATGGAGCCCGCCAGGCCGATCGCGCAGACATCGGCCCGGAACGGCAGTTCGCTCACCGCTGCCTGCGTTGCGGCCCACCATTCCCGCGCATCCTGCTCGACGGAGCCGTCCGAGCGGGTCTGCGTGGTCAGGGGTCGCGTTGCCGAGGCCACGGCCGTACCGGTGCGGTCATACAGCACCGCCTTGAGGGCGGTGGAGCCCACATCGAGAATGAGAAGCTTGTTGCCCACGTCTTGCTTCCAAGGGCTCCGGTGGCCGCCGCCAATGGCGCTGCGTTCGCAATGCCGGCTTGTGGAGAAATGCCTTAGGCTTCGCCGATCTGGAGGAAAGCCACGCAGGTCGGCGTGCCGATCTGGACTTCGGTGCCGGTCGGGGTCAGCTCACCGCTCTCCCTGTTGATGGCGAAGACGACGAGCTTGTCGCTGTTCTGGCTGGCTGCCACCAGGAAGTTGCCCGAGGGGTCGATGGCGAAATGGCGGGGAAACTGCCCGCCGCAGGGCATGTTGTGCTCCAGCTCCATCCCGCCTTCGCTGTCGAGGGCGATGATGCCGATGCTGTCGTGGCCGCGATTGCCGACATAGAGATAGGCGCCATCGCCGGAAATCGCGATTTCCGAACAGAAGCTGCCGGATCCGGCCGATTCAGGCAGTGCGGAAATCGTGCTGATCAAGGTGAGCTTGGCCTGGTCCGCCTCGAAGGCGAAGGAGGACACGGTGGAATCGAGTTCGTTGGCGACGTAGAGCAGATTGCCGCGCGGATGGAAGACGAAGTGGCGCGGGCCGGCGCCGGCCGGGACCGAAGCGGCCCCGGCGCGGGCGATCGCGCCCGTCTGGGCATCGAAACGATAGACCACCAGCAGGTCGAGCCCGAGATCGGCAACCACGATGTAACGATTGTCCGGCGTAACGCGAACGCAATGGGGGTGAGGGCGCTCCTGGCGCTCCGGATCGGGTCCCGTGCCGGCATGGGCGGCGTCGCTGACCGCCGCCTTCAGGCCGCCATCCTCTCGGATCGGCAGCACGGCGATCGCCTTGTTGGGCAATTCACTTTCTGAGGTCAGGCTGTAATTGGCGACGAGCAGGAAATTGGCGTTGCGGTCGTGGCTGTTGAAGGCTGCGATACTGCCCAGCGTCGGCTGCTTGTTGATGTAGCTCAGCGTGCCGTCTGCAGGGTCGACGGCATAGGCCGACACCGTGCCCTCGTTCCAGCCGAACACTTCGCTGTTGACATGCAGGACCTTGCGCTTGGCATCGACGCCGATCCAGGTGGGATTGTCGATGCCTTCGATCAGGCCGACAGGCGCAATCGCACCGGTAGCCTGGTCGAAGGAGAAAGTGGATATGCCCTTGGCGTTGTGGGTCGGATAGTATGGCGTGGGCCGCGTGGGGCCGCCGACATAGAGATAGATGCGCTGCTCGGACATAATCCCGCCTTGTCAGACTCAGAAACTCGATGCGGCGCCGACCATATGGGACAGGGATGGCCCGGGCAACCGGGCCAGAGGTAGGTTCATGCCCTTTCGGGATGAGAACCGGAGTGCCGCTCACAACCTGCAACGATTGGCATTTGAATAAATCATACAAATGCAGGTATCAATCGGTCGGTGTATCGGCCTGCCTGAAATTGCACGTCAAGCCCACGCGCCAAGTCGACCGAACCATACGCCAAGTCTATTGAACGATGAACCGGCATTAGCCCGAACTCGACCACGGAGAGTGAAATGTCCCAATCCCTGCAGGGCAAGACAGCCCTCGTCACCGCAGCCGCCCAGGGAATCGGCCGCGCGTCGGCGATTGCATTGGCCCGTGCCGGGGCACGTGTGGTCGCCACCGACATTGCCGAGGACAAGCTGGCGGATCTCGCCGGGATTGAAGGCATCGCCGTCGAGCGGCTGGACGTGCTGTCGCCGGAAGCGATCGCGGCTTTTGCCGAGCGCCATGGCCCCCGGGCGGACATTCTCTTCAATTGCGCCGGCGTGGTGCATGCCGGCACCATTCTCGAATGCAGCGAGAAGGACTGGAACTTCGCCTTCGACCTCAACGTCACCGCGATGTTCCGCATGATCCGGGCCTTCCTGCCCCATATGCTGGGACGTGGCGACGGCAGCATCATTAACATGTCGTCGGTGGCCTCGTCGGTGAAGGGAATTCCCAATCGTTTCGCCTACCAGGCCTCGAAGGCCGCCGTGGTCGGGATTACCAAATCGGTGGCGGCCGACTATGTCGCCAAGGGCATACGCTGCAACGCCATCGCGCCCGGCACGGTCGAAAGTCCCTCCCTGCGCGAAAGGCTGGAGGCGACGGGCGATTATGAGGCGGCACGCGCCGCTTTCATCGCGCGCCAGCCGATCGGGCGAATCGGTCAGCCCGAGGAGATTGCCGATCTCGTCGTCTATCTTGCCGGTGCCACCTACACGACCGGACAGATCCATATCATCGACGGCGGTTGGACCGGCTGAAGCCGGTGGGCCGAATTTTCGGCGGTTTGCACCCTCGGCCGAGGCTAAATTTAGCCCTGGCCGTTGGTAGTATGTGACAATCCGATCTGCCATAGCTCCGTTCCGTCATGAAACTGTCATCGAGTGGCCCGGTCGGCCTGGAGGTGGCGTCTCTCGGAGTAAGGACGTGGAAACAGGCAGTAGACCCGCACCGGTAGTGCCCGCACAGACATTGCCGGCCCCGGCTGCCAATCGGGAGATCGAGCTCAAGCTGTTGGCGCCCGCCGGCAGCTTCGATTCCCTGGCGTCGGTGCCGGTCATTGCCCAGCATGCGCGCAATCGCGGCGTCTTCCGTAATTTCGAGAATGCCTATTACGACACGCCCGACCGCCAGCTCTATCGCAACAGGATCGCCCTCAGGGTACGCAAGAGCGGCAAGAGCTTCATTCAGACTCTGAAACGTCCGGCCGACGGCACCAATCCCCTGGCTCGCCATGAATGGGAAGTGCCGGTGCCGAGCCTGGAGCCGGATCTGGCCCTGCTGCCGCCCGAGGCGTTGGAAATCGGAATGGATGGCGTCGGCAAAGGCGTGCTCGAGCCCGTTTTCGTCACCAAGTTTCGCAGGCGCATCCAGGCGCTCGACCTGCCGGCTGCCAATCTGGAGCTTGCCTTCGACCAGGGCGAGATTCGGGCCGGCGAGCGCCGCGAGGCCATCAGCGAACTCGAGCTCGAACTCAAGGGCGGCGACGCCGGTGCCCTCTACGACGTTGCCCTGGCCCTGCTCGATGTCGCCCCCCTTCGCGTAGGCACGCTGGCCAAGGCCGATCGCGGCTACAGGCTCGCCTATGATCCGCCCGCCGCGGGCGTGCGGGCCAGCAAGGGCAGCATCGGTGCCGCCGACAATGTCGACGAGATCGTGGCCAAGCTGCTCGGCGACTGCCAGCGCCACATGGTGGCCAATCAGGCCGTGGTGGAGGAGGGCAGGACGCCGGAAGGCGTGCACCAGATGCGGGTGGCGCTGCGGCGCATGCGCACGGCGATTTCGATCCTCCAGCGCCAGATCGGCTCACCCACGCTCGCATTGCTGGCGGTCGAGGCCAAGTGGCTGGCGTCCACACTGGGGCCGGTGCGCAACTGGGATGTGCTGGTGGTGGATACCATTCCGGGCATTGAAACACATTGCCCAGACGAGAGGGCCTTTGCCGCCTTGCGGGCCCATGTCGAGCCGCGGCGGCTGCATGGCTATGAGCATCTGCGCGAGCTGTTCGCCGGTGCCCGCTACAATCGTTTCCTGCTGACGCTCGGGCGCACTGTCGAAAGACGCGCCTGGCGCAACGACATCGCCAGCGGTTCGCTCGGCATCCTGGCGCAGACGGCGGATGAGTTTGCCCGCCAGGCGCTCGAGCGGCTGCATCGCAAAGCCCTGAAAGGCGGGAAGCATTTCAGGCGGCTGGAACCGGTGGCCCAGCACGAGTTGCGGCTCGTGCTCAAGAAGCTGCGCTACGGCGCCGAATTCTTCCGTGGCGTCTTCGACACCAAGGAGGAGGCGCAGCGTTATCTTGCCCGGCTCGCGGACCTCCAGGAAGGGCTCGGTCTGGCCAATGACGCGGCGACGACGGGCGGCCTGCTGGCCATGCTCACCGATGACACGCAGGATGCCGCCCTGCATCGGGGCGCCGGCCTGATCACCGGCTGGCAGACTCGCGACAAGGAATTCGCCGCCGGCTCGCTGCACAAGCTCTGGAAGCGGTTTGCCCAGGGCGCGCCTTTCTGGCTGCCGTGATGGCCGATCGCGGGTTGTCACTGACCTGAATCTGCGGCACACCGTCTGAGTTGCCAAATCCTGGCCGGGTCCCGGCGGCGGCCTTCGCCGCCCGGTCCGGTCGATGCTTTCCTGAGGCTGTCATGAGCCGCATCGCCTATGTGAACGGGATCTATGTGCCGCTGCGCGACGCCTGCGTGCATGTCGAGGACCGTGGTTTCCAGTTTGCCGACGGGGTCTACGAGGTTTGCGAGGTTTTCGGCGGCCGGCTCGTCGACCAAACCCGGCATCTTGCCCGCCTCAAGCGCTCGCTCTCCGAACTGGGCATCGGCATGCCGGTCGGGGAGGGGGCGCTCAAGGTGATTCTGCGCGAGACGGTCCGGCGCAACCGTGTGCGCGACGGCCTGGTGTATCTTCAGGTCACGCGCGGCGCCGCCAAGCGCGATTTCGTGTTTCCGGCGCCGGATACGCCGCCCACTCTGGTGGTGACCGCCCGCTCCGTCGACCGCAGCAAGGCGGAGGCCGGCGCCGCCAACGGCATTTCGGTGATCAGCCTGCCGGATAATCGCTGGGAGCGGGTCGACATCAAATCCACCGGCCTTTTGCCCAATGCGCTGGCACGGCAGCGGGCCAAGGAGCGCGGCGCCAAGGAGGCCTGGTTCGTCGACAGGGACGGCTATGTCACCGAAGGAGCGGCCAGCAATGCCTGGATCATCACTCGCGAAAATACTTTGCTGACGCGCCCCGCCGAGAGTGGCATTCTGCGTGGCGTGACCCGTACCACACTGCTGGACCTTGCGCGGCGCGACAATCTGCTGGTCAGCGAACGGCCCTTCACGCTGGCGGAAGCCAAGGCAGCCAAGGAAGCCTTCGTGACGGCGGCAACGGCGCTGATCATGCCGGTGGTACGCATCGACGACACGGTGATCGGCGACGGCAAGCCGGGGGCTCTCACCGCGCGGTTGCGGGCGCGTTTTCACGAGGTGGCCGAGCGTTCACTTTAGCGTTTGGCATACCATTGCTGCTTGACAGATGATGGCTTGACCTCCATCTGCGATCATTCCGACAGATTGCGCGGAATGACGTGTTGCGATTGCAAACTTTTGCTTGCGCGACGCGGCATCCCCGTCGACTATGTAGGATAATTGCATGAAAGGCAGGCGCGTCAGCGTTGGCTGATTTTGCTTGTGCATGTCCGCGGATCAACCGCGGTCAAGGAGTTTCGGGGGTATTATGGCGGCGGAGCGCACCCAAAATCTACAGGACACGTTTCTCAACAATGTCCGCAAGAACAAGATCCCGCTCACGATCTTCCTGGTGAATGGTGTGAAGTTGCAAGGCGTTGTGACCTGGTTTGACAATTTTTGCGTGCTTTTGCGTCGCGATGGTCATTCCCAGCTGGTCTATAAGCATGCGATTTCGACGATCATGCCGGGCCATCCCGTCCAGCTCTTCGAAGGCGGTGAGATCGAAGGCGCGGACAAGCTTTGATTCTTGCCGTATCGGCGGTGGCGGGAGCGCTCCCGCCCGAAAGTTGACGTTTGACAGCAAATACTCTCAAGGATCCGGCGCATCGCATCGATGCGCATGAGCTGGAAGTTGCTTCCGGCACAAGAACCTTCGTCGTCGCTCCGGTGCTTTCTCGCCGGAGCGAGAGCGATCTCGTACGATCACCGGAAGCCAAGCTCGACGAAGCCGTCGGTCTTGCCGGCGCCATCGATCTCAATGTGGTGGGCGCCGTCGTGGTCACGCTCGGCGAAATCCGCCCTTCGACCTATATCGGCAAGGGCAAGGTCGATGAGATCAAGGCCGTCGTCGAGGCCGAGGACATCACCCTCGTGCTGATGGATTGCGCCCTGTCGCCTGTGCAGCAGCGCAATCTCGAAAAGGCCTGGGGCGCCAAGGTGATCGACCGAACCGGCCTGATTCTCGAAATCTTCGGCCGGCGCGCGCGCACCAAGGAAGGCACTCTGCAGGTCGAACTCGCCCATCTCAACTATCAGAAGGGACGTCTCGTCCGCTCCTGGACCCATCTCGAACGCCAGCGCGGCGGCGGAGGCTTCCTCGGCGGTCCGGGCGAAACCCAGATCGAATCGGACCGGCGCCTCCTGCAGGACCGTATCGTCAAGCTGGAGCGCGAACTGGAACAGGTGAAGCGCACGCGCGCTCTGCATCGCGTCAGCCGGCGCAAGGTGCCCTATCCGATCGTGGCGCTGGTCGGCTATACCAATGCCGGCAAATCGACCCTGTTCAACCGCCTGACCCGAGCCGAGGTGCTGGCGGAGGACATGCTGTTCGCCACGCTCGATCCGACGTTGCGCGCGCTCAAGCTGCCGCATGGCACCAAGGCCATCCTGTCGGATACGGTGGGCTTCATCTCCGAATTGCCGACCATGCTGGTCGCCGCCTTCCGGGCCACGCTGGAAGAAGTGCTGGAGGCCAATGTCATCCTGCATGTGCGCGATATTTCCCATGGCGATACCGAAGCCCAGGCCAGCGATGTTCGCTCCATCCTCAACAGCCTCGGCATCGAGGAGGGCACCGGGCAGGCGGTGATCGAGGTCTGGAACAAGGTCGATTTGCTCGAGGCTCCCGCGCGGGAGGCGCTGCTGACGGCGTCACGCCGCGATGGCGAGAATCGTCCGATCGTGGTCTCGGCCGTGACCGGCGAAGGGGTGCCGGCATTGCTCGATCGGGTCGAGGCGGTCGTTGCCGCCGGGCGGCTGACGCTTTCCGTCGACATCCCGCCGGCGGACGGAGCAGGCCTTGCCTGGCTCCATGCCAATACGGATGTGCTGGCCCGCGAGACCGACGAGGACGGCGTCACCCATGTCTCGATTCGCGTTGCGCCGGAGCGGGCGGAACAGGTAAGGCGGCGGTTCGGGATCTCGGCCGTTGAGTGAGCTGAGCGCTCACAATGGTTCGACAGCCTTTGATTCTCGATGACTCCGCCCGACCAATGGCCTGAGGCTGCCGTCAACACGGGCCCGGGCGGATCGTCTGGGGCCCGGTGATGGTGCAGTGGCAGTCGGATCCGTCCCAATGCACGCTGTGCGATACCCAGGAAGGGCGCCGGCCGCAGGCATGGACCGGCGGCGAGCAGGTCGGGCAGACGAAGGCCCCCGCATTGTTCAGGGTGATTTCGCCCGCTCCGTCCGCGGGGCTGGCCGCGATGCCGAAATCTCCGGTGCGGTAGAGGAAGACCTTCATCTGTCCGCGACCGTCCAGTCCCTTCCAACCGTAGATCGCGCGCGGCGTCTCCGGATCGGCTTCGACGGCCAGAAGCCTGCCGCCGGAGCCGGCCGCCTTCTGGAGGCCGGCGAAGTCGTGGATCTCCCGCAGGGAAGTAATCCACTCCTTCGTAATGGCTATGCTCGCTTCGGGTTGGCCGGGATCATGTGGCGGCCACGGTACTAGTTCCGAGGAGACTGCGGACAGGGCCGGCCAGATCGCCAGAATGATGGTTCCCGCCAAACCCGTGACCAGCCTCGACATCGAGGGCGCTCCGCTCATGCCGCACAATGACAGCCGGACTATGACGCTCGGCGGGCCCGAACGTCAAATGCAGGGCGGACTGGTACCAATATGCCTTCGTCCGGCTGGCGCACAGAGGCCTGTAGTCCAGCCGGGAGCTTGGAACGCCGGCTTCAGAACCAGCTGGTTCGCGCCGGCTCGGGCGTTGTGACGAGACCGACGACGGCGCCTGTGGTCGCCCCGATGGCACCGCCGACCAGTGCGCCGGTGGTCGGCTGGCGGGCGACCAGGCTGCCGACGATGGCGCCGCTGGTGCCGCCGATCAGGGCGCCGTTGAAGGCTCGCCCTGCCGGGCTGGAACTGCAGGAAGCGGTGCTGACGGCGAGGCCGGTGATCAGGATCAACCCGGGAAGTCTCTTCATGGTTGAGCATCCTTACGCTACGCTACGACGAATGGCTCATTTACTGAAAATTAACAGTTGGTTCCGAATCGGACAGAAGAAAGGCTTGGCCAGACAAAATTCAGCCAAATATATTAATGGCGATTGGCCGGAATGGTATTTTCGGAGGATTTACTGTCTGAATTGACGGAAATGGCGGCCGAAATAGCTGGATTTCCTGACTTTCGAGGAAGATCAGCAAGCCGTCTCCATTCTGGCGGCATGGTTAATCTTGAGGCCTCCCGAGGCTGCTGAACCAACACGGCCGGCCGTCCTGGCACGGCAGGGACGATCGCTATGGCACGGGAGCACCGGGTACGGGCAATCCCAATTTCTGGCGCAGCGCCGTCAACACTGCGTCGCCCATGGCGGCCTGACCGAGTGCGTTTGGATGAAAGGAGCCGCTGAGGGTGGCAGCCAGGACCGGCTGGGCGCGGCCGTTCATATGTGGATCGCCGCCGCTGCCCGCCAGCGTGCGCATGGTGTTGGCGGTGAGGAAGGCATCGTTCGGCGTGACAAACCAGCGCTGACGCGGGCGATAGGCTTGCCAGCGCGGTGGTGAAAACGGGGTCCAGCGTTGCCCGGTCGGTGTGCTGACCGGAAAACGGAGCCCGTCCGGGCCGTTGCTGCCGTCCGCCATGCCGGGCTGGCACAAGGCGTGGCCCTTGAACTCATCGGCGAAGCCGGTCACCACCTGCCAGCCAATGCCGGCACCGAGAGCGCGAATCTTGGCATTGAGGCCGTCGACGAAGGCGACCGAGTCCGCACCCGTGGTCGGCTTGCTGATCCGGAAGATCTCGTGAAGGTCCATACCGGCCGTGCCCGCTTCGCCGCTGGAGGCATGCGGGCAAGTGCCGCTGCCCGTGTGCAGCATTTGAGGATAGCCGGTCTGTATGATCTGGGACGCATTCAGCCCCAACAGCCGTTCGAAGGCCTGGGCCAGGATGTGATACCGGTCGGACAGCGAACTCTCCGCAGCCGTGGCATCCCGAAACGTGATGGGCCCGGCTCCCTTGATCCACAGTCTTTCGGCCGCTCGCCGAAGCGACAGGAAATGATTGCCCGCAACCAGGGCCTCGCCGGCAATGACCCGGGAAAAGCCGATATCGTTCCCGCCGATGCTGAGCAGCAGGATGTCGGGGTCCTGCTTGAAGGCTGCGCAACGTTTGAGATCGCTTTGCCAGGAAAAACGTGGGGGTGGCGAGAAGCGGTTGAAGCCCTTCAGAGGTCTGGGGCAAAGGTCACGCAAGGCGCGCATCACTTGTGGCGAAGCGTCATACTGGCCCGCCTTGCCCGGCCGGTCTTTGGGAACGTCATCGCGGGCCGCCCAGTAGCCGAGAAGCCCCTCGAAGACCTCCGCCCCCGTGCAGCCATAGCCGAGATAGGTCACACGGACATGCGGCGCTTCCAGGGCGATCGCCAGGGCGGCCTTGAGCTGGTGGGAATAGAGCGAGCGATGGCATTGCTGATTGATCCATAGGGCGCCGATCCCGAAACTCTTATCGAAATTGTGCTTGTAGCGGAGGGGGTAAAGCCGCAGCCGGCCGCGCCATCCCGATTCACCCGACAGGCGGGACGATTCCTGGAAATTGTTGACGTCGGTGCCGAGCACAGCGGCCTTGTCCGGATTGCCTTCCCCGGAGGCGAAGGAATCGCCCATGCCGAGAATGGTGACTGGCCGAATGGTCTGGCCGGGTGCTTCCGCCACGGCCGAACCGTCGGCCCTGGCGGCCAGGGTGAAGGCTGTGCCGATGGGGAGGTCGGCAAGGCGTATCTGCTTGTCGCATGCTGCCGTTGCAGCCACGGTACCATTGACCAGCCATTGACAGTCACGGCCCGCGAGGGGCTCCGTGAGGCTCGCCAGGATGTCGGCCCTGCGTGCACCGACATAGTCCTCGCCATTGGTCAGCCTGCAGGCCCAGTGTCCGCGATTGGTCGCACTGAAGCAGGTGCTGCGGACAAGGGCCGAGGCCCAGCCGAAACGCCAGATCGTTGACGGATCGCCGAAAACCTTGTCGAGTTGCCTGGCATCGGCGCGCTTTTCCAGCTCGACCTCCAGCGCCATCACGGGCCGGTTCTGGCGGTCGGCCAGGGGGAGGCCGGCATAGATGCCGGCGAGGGCACGGAAATGGTCCTCGTTGCGGAACAGGGGGAAGCGATTGGCGACTTCCCATCGGATGGCGGGCGCAGCTTCGGCCGCTCCTGCCGCACAGGCAAGGCCGAAGACGAGGGCTCCGAGACTTGCCCGGCCTCCACCATGCCGCCAGCTTGATCGTCCGGTCCTGACAACGTCCATACGTGACATGGCAGCTCCCCGCATGCGATCGGCTCACCACATTAGGGAGAAAGGCGTGATGGCGGCGTTATCGCGACGGCGGCGCTGACGTCAGCGAAGTTCGATAAACCGGAACAATGCGTCGACGGTCGCTTGCACCGGCTGGCGCGTATCGATCTCGAAATCGGCTGATTGGCGCAAAAGCGGCTCAATCGTGCCGATCAGTTCGGCAACCTTGCGGCGTTCCTCCTCGGTATGGCCGTAACCGGAGCCCGTACGGGCCGCCAGCCGCGCCAGGATGGTCGGGAGGGGAGCCGACAGCAGGACCACGGCGTCGAACAGGTGCAGGACGCCTGGCATGTTCTCGGCACAGCCGCTCACGAAGAGAGGTCCCGGGGTTGGTCGCGACAGCAGGGCCTCGACCTTGTCGAGCTGCCAGACCCAGTCCTCGCCCTGGCCGGGCGTCAGATCATCGCCCGGAGCGGCCGGGACCCAATGCGACCATTCCGCTGTGTCGAGGTCGTGGGCTTGGTTGCCGCGCGCCAGCAATTCGCGGATCACCGAAGTCTTGCCGGTTCCGGACATGCCGGTGATCAGGACGCGTTTCATGGTCGCCTTGCCTGCAAGGCGACCGGAGGGACGCCCATGATGGTTCGCAAACTGCCATGACCGGGCATAACGCTGCAATGACGGCAATAAAAATGGCCGGTCGAGCCGGCCATTTTCGGGAGCGGGACGGTTCGGTCCGGGACCTTCCCGTCACATCATGCCGGTCGCCTTGGCGAGCATGAGGGCGACGATACCGCCGATCACCGGACCGACGACGGGCACCCAGGAATAACCCCAGTCCGAGCCGCCCTTGCCGGCGATCGGCAGCACGGCGTGCGCAATGCGCGGGCCGAGGTCGCGGGCCGGATTGATGGCATAGCCGGTGGGGCCGCCGAGCGAGACGCCGATGCCCCAGACCACCATGCCGACGATGAAGGGCGCAAGATAGCCCGGCGTCGCCACGGCCTTGGAGCCGATGGCGGCGACGACGAAGAGCAGGGCGAAGCCGCCGATGATCTCCGTCACCAGATTGGCGCCATAGTTGCGGATGGCGGGGCCGGTGCAGAAAACGGCGAGCTTGAGGCCCTGGTCTTCGGTTTCGCCCCAATGCATCAGATGGGCGAGCCACACCAGGATCGCCCCGATGAAAGCGCCGATGAACTGGGCCGCGATGAAGGGAACGACATTGCTCCAATCGCCGGTCGCGGTGGCGAAGGCGAGGGTCACCGCCGGATTGAGATGGCCCGGGGCACCCGCCGCAACCGCGACGAGCACGCCGCAGAGAACGGCGAAGGCCCAGCCGGCCGTGATGACGATCCAGCCCGAATTCTGGCCCTTGTTCTTGGCCAGCAGCACATTGGCCACGACACCGTCCCCGAACAGGATGAGCGTGGCCGTGCCCATGAGTTCGCCGACAAACCCAACTGCCATGTTTTTCTTCCCTGTGTTGTGGGGCCGTCACCCGCCGGGTGCGGCCCTGCTTGATTGTTGTGGTCAGACTGCCCAGTCGAGTGAACGGGTGACGGCCTTGTTCCAGGCACTGAAGAGCTTGCTGCGCTGCTCTTCCTTCATCATCGGGTGCCAGCGCTTGTCGACGCCCCAATTGTCGGAGATGTCCTTGGTGGAATTCCAGTACCCGGTCGCCAGGCCGGCCGCATAGGCCGAGCCCAGGGCGGTGGTCTCGATGACCTTGGGCCGCACGACGGGCACGTTGAGGATGTCGGACTGGAACTGCATCAGGAGTTCGTTGACGACCATGCCGCCATCCGTCCGCAATTCCTTGATCTGCACGCCCGAATCCTTGGTCATGGCATCGAGCACTTCGCGGGTCTGATAGGCGGTCGCCTCCAGGGCGGCGCGCGCGATATGGCCCTTGTTGGCGAAACGGGTGAGGCCGGCGATCACGCCGCGGGCGCTTTCCTTCCAGTGCGGCGCATAGAGGCCGGAGAAGGCCGGCACGAAATAGACGTCGCCATTGTCCTTCACGGTATTGGCGAGAGACTCGATCTCCGGCGCCGTCTTCACCAGGTTGAGATTGTCGCGCAGCCATTGCACCAGGGCGCCGGCAATGGCGATCGAGCCTTCCAGGGCGTAGACGGGCTTGTTGTCGCCAAGCTTGTAGCCGAGCGTGGTGACCAGGCCGGCGGTGGAGTGGAAGGGCTTTTCGCCGGTGTTCATCAGCATGAAGCAGCCAGTGCCGTAGGTGTTCTTCGCTTCGCCCGGCTGCAGGCAGGCCTGGCCGAACAGGGCGGCCTGCTGATCGCCGAGAATGCCTGCGACCGGGACATCGGCCAGAACGCCCGTGCACTTGCCGTAGACTTCGCTGGAGGAACGGATCTGCGGCAGGCAGGCGCGGGGGATGTCGAACAGATTGAGAATATCCGTCTCCCAATCCAGCGTCTCCAGGTTCATCAGCTGGGTGCGGGAGGCATTGGTGACGTCGGTCAGGTGCAGGCCGCCCTGGGTGCCGCCGGTGAGATTCCACACCAGCCAGGTGTCGAGATTGCCGAACAGGAGATCGCCGGCCTCGGCCGCCTTCTGGGCGCCGGGCACGTTGTCGAGCAGCCAGCGCAGCTTCAGGCCGGAGAAATAGGTGGCGAGCGGCAGGCCGGTCTTGGCGCGCAGCCGATCCTGTCCACCTTCCTTGGCGAATTTGGCGACCAACTGGTCTGTGCGGGTGTCCATCCACACCACGGCATTATGCACCGCTGCACCGGTTTTGCGGTTCCAGAGCACCGCCGTCTCGCGCTGGTTGGTGATGCCGACGGAGACGAGATTGGCCGTGGTCAGGCCCTTCTTCTTCAAGGCGCCGGCGATCACGCTCTGGGTGTTGCGCCAGATCTCCGCCGGGTCATGCTCGACCCAGCCCGGCTTGGGATAGATCTGCTCGTGCTCCTTCTGGTCGACGGAGATGATCTCGCCGCGACGGTCGAAGATGATGAAGCGGGTACTGGTCGTGCCTTGATCGATGGACCCGACATATTTGGTCATGCTTTCCTCCTCGATATGTTCTTGCAGTCCGTTTGGGTCTGGGAACGAGTTCAGTGGGGAACGGGCGCCTTCTGCCTGGCGGCCAGATAGGCGGAGATCTCACCGGCCACCTCGGGCGGCAGATGCAGGCCGAGCTTGGAGCGGCGCCAGAGAATATCCTCGGCGGTCACGGCCCATTCCTGGTCGACCAGATAGTCGATCTCGGCGGCGGTGAGGCCCATGCCGAAGTCCCGGCCGAGATCGGCCATGGCGTTGGCGCCTTCCAGGAAGTGGAGGGCCCGCGTGCCGTAGGCCTTGGCCAGGCGCCGGGCGAGAGCAGGGGACAGGAAGGGCTTGCGCGCCATCAGCGAGCGGATGAAGGCGTCGAGATCGGCATTGGGCATGTCGCCGCCCGGCAGCGGCGCGTCGGCGGTCCAGGGCTTGCCCCTGGCGCCCAAGGTCTTCTCGATATGCTCGAGGATCGATTCCGACAGACGGCGGTAGGTGGTGATCTTGCCGCCGAAAATATTGATCAGCGGCGCGCCGTCGATCAGCTCTTCCTTGATCACATAGTCGCGCGTGGCGGCCTGGGCGGCGGTGGCATGATCGTCATAGAGCGGACGTACGCCCGAATAGGTCCAGACGATGTCGGCGGGCGTGATCTCCTTGGCGAAATACTCGCTCGCCGCCTTGCAAAGATAGTCCGTTTCGCCGGGCGTGATCGCGACTTTGGCCGGATCGTCCTTGTAGTCCTGGTCGGTGGTGCCGATCAGGGTGAATTCATCCTCATAGGGGATGGCGAATATGATACGGCCATCCGGGTTCTGGAAGATGTAGCAGCGGTCGTGGTCGAAGAGCTTGGGCACGATGATGTGGCTGCCCTGGACCAGGCGTACCTGGTTCGGCTCCTTGTGGGCGACCACATCCGCCAGAACGGCGTCGACCCAGGGGCCGGCCGCATTGACGACGAGACGGGCCGTGACCTCGTTCTCCCTGCCATTGATCTGGTCCTGGAGCTGGACGCGCCACAGGCCGCTGTCCCGGCGTGCCGAGACGACCTTGCAGCGCGTGCGGACGATGGCGCCCCGGTCGGCGGCGTCACGGGCGTTAAGGGCGACGAAGCGGGCGTCATTCACCCAGCAGTCGGAATATTCGAAGGCCTTGGAGAAGATCGGCTTCAACGGCCGACCGGCCTCGTCGCGCCTAAGGTCGAGCGTGCGGGTGGGCGGCAATTTCTTGCGGCCGCCGATATAGTCGTAGAGAAACAGGCCGATCCGCAGCATCCAGGCCGGACGAAGCCCTTTGAAATAGGGCAGTACGAAACGGAGCGGATGGACGAGATGCGGTGCGTTGCGCCAGACGATCTCGCGTTCCGTGAGGGCTTCGCGCACCAGGCGGAACTCGTAATATTCGAGATAGCGCAGGCCGCCATGGATCAGCTTGGTGGCTTTGGAGGATGTGCCGCTAGCAAGATCGTTCATCTCGGCCAGGTAGACCGAATAGCCCCGCCCGACGGCATCGCGGGCAATGCCGCAGCCATTGACGCCCCCACCAATCACGAAGACGTCGACGATGTCGTTGGAGGATGCCTGATCGCTCATCGCGCGACACCGCGGATCGAGATGGCGGTCGGGACTTCTATCGAGCATGGCGAGATGGCTTGAACCATTGCGTTCCGTCTCCCTGCATTCGCCCCTCATCGGTGAGGGCGTCATATTCGGAAGGCATGTTGGCGAGGTTTTCTATTTTCGCAATAGAAAATTTTTGTTTTCGTTTATGCATAAACGAAAACGCTGCTTTGTTTCAAAAATGGAACTGCTTTGGATCGTCAATAACACAATACCGCCAGCGCGCCGTCTATTTCCCGATCGAGGCCGCGGATCTGACCAGTGGCAGTCGTATTCTGAACATTTGAGGTAAAATAGTAGGTGATGTAATGCTTCTGGATATTTCTAATTACAATTCTTGAGTGTTGAATTTTGAATCCTCGCGGAGGGGCAATGTTCGCAATGTTCCAATTCGAAAGAGGATTAAAGTCGATTTTTTGGTGACAAACCGTGTCACAAATGAATATGGCGCCGCATGAAATTGGCACGAATGGCCGCCGCGGGGTCAGGCGCTGGCGATGTGAAGCTCCGTGCCGCTGCTCGCCAGCAATTCGGCGAGCGCCCGGGGAGGCGCCTTGTCGACGAAGACGGCGCTCACTTCGGTGATCGAGGCCATGCGCAGCAGGGGCCTGCGCTGGAACTTGGTGTGGTCGGTAACGAGATAGGTCTTGCGCGCGTGGCGCAGGATGGTCTGGGCGGCACGGATCTCGTCATAGTCGAAATCGAGCAGCGTGCCGTCGGTATCGATGCCGCTGATGCCGATAATGCCGATATCGACACGGAACTGGCTGATCATGTCCACGCACGCCGGGCCGAGCACGCCGCCATCCCGGTTGCGCACCGAGCCGCCGGTGATGGTGATCTCGAAATCCGTGTGCCGCGAGAGAATCGTCGCTACGTTGAGATTGTTGGTGATCACCCTGAGGTCCTGATGGTGGATCAGCGCGGCCGCCACCGCCTCGGTGGTGGTGCCGATATTCATGAAGATGGAGACGTGATCGGGAACGTGACGCGCCACCAGCTTGGCGATCTGCTCCTTTTCGGCCTGATTCATGATCTGGCGGGCGCTGTAGTCGATATTGGCGACGCTCGACGGCAGGCCTCCGCCACCGCGATACCGGGCCAGCCTTCCTTCGCCGCTCAGATCATTGAGATCGCGTCGGATCGTCTGGACGGTGACGCCGAAACGGCTCGCCAGCATTTCGACCCCGACAAAGCCGTGCTGACGCACCAGATTGACGATGGCTTCGCGCCGTTCCTCCACATTGAAGGCGGCTGATGCATCGGCGGGCGGCAGGCTGGATGACATGGCAGGTCACGCGGGACGGGGAAATGCAGCTATCCCCGGGTTTGTCGCACGGAATGCCGCGCACGGCCAGCGAAGCAGTGCGAGATCGACACTCCAATCCCACGCCATCCCGCCAGGTTGGCGCCCATCGGCGCGGACCCTCGCAAGGGGCGGGAGAGGGGCTATAGGCCTGCGCGCTTGGCCTCGTTCCACAATGCGTCCATCTCATCCAGGCTCGACCGGGCCGGGGTCGTGCCCTTCTCGCCCAGCCGGGCTTCGATGAAGTGGAAGCGCCTCTCGAATTTGGCATTGGCGCCGCGCAACGCGCCTTCCGCGTCGACATGCGCATGGCGGGCGACATTGGCGACGGCGAACAGCAGATCGCCGATTTCCGCCGTCAACGCATCCTTGCCGGCGCCCTCGTCGAGGGCAGCTTCGATCTCGTCCGCCTCTTCGCGTACCTTGGCGAGCACCATGCGGATGTCGTTCCAGTCGAATCCGACCTTGCCCGCCTTCTCCTGCAGCTTGATCGCCCGCGTCAAGGCCGGCATGGCGGCGGGAACGCCTTCGAGGGCACTGGCCTGGCCTGCCGGCGGATGGCGGCGCGCGCGTTCGGCCTTTTCCTGTGCCTTGATCTCGGCCCAGAGCTTCTTCACCTCCGCCGGCGGCAGGTTGCGGGCTTCGCCGAAGACATGCGGGTGGCGGCGGATCAGCTTGGTGGTGATGGCCTCCACGACGCTGCCGAAATCGAACAGGCCTTCTTCGCGCGCCATCTGGGCGTGAAACACCACCTGCAGCAGCAGGTCACCGAGTTCGTCGGTGAGATCGGCCATATCGCCGCGCTGGATCGCGTCGGCGACCTCATAGGCTTCCTCGATTGTGTAGGGGGCGATGCTGGCAAAGTCCTGCTCGAGGTCCCAGGGGCAGCCGGTGCCGGGTGTTCGCAAGGCGGCCATGATATCGAGCAGGCGTTCGATGTCCCGGCTGGGCATGACGGCCGTGTTCGATTTGGCGGTGCTGTTCATCCGGTCTCTCCTGGCGGCTTCCGAAGGCGTGGTGCGATGGGACGAATCACTGGGAATGAAAGACGCGTCGCAACAAGGAATCGGAGCAAGGGCATTTTCGCTAGAACGCATCGTGATCTAAAGCAAAGCTCTCGCGAACGGAATGCCGCGTCGTGTCCGCGCCTGCTTCCCGCGTTCCTGTCATTCTCGACACCGACCCTGGGCCTATACGGGTTTTCCTGCGCCGAGCCAGCGATTTCCCGCCTCGATCCGAGAGGAGGCAGGCCAGCGAAAGAGAGGAGATGACAATACCCGTCATAAAGCTTGGGGCCGGTTGCGATTTTACCTTGATTGCCGGGACGGGATTGTCTATCCGGAGGGCATTGGAGACGTGGCCGAGAGGCTGAAGGCACTCGTTTGCTAAATGAGCATACCCCACAAGGGTATCCAGGGTTCGAATCCCTGCGTCTCCGCCATCCCCTTCCTGTACAGCCCGGTTGTTAGCCCAGCGTCCTCGGGTCACGCCTTGAGCAGGGTGCTCACGGCCTGACGCCTCTATCCGCGGGATCATCCTCATGCGATCGGCAGGGGCACACCCATGGCTTCATCGTAAGGCCATGAGGGTAGGGGCCTGGTCCTATAGCGAAGGGCGGCAGTGCGGCGGCGAATCGGCACGCGCCGACATCGAGGGCAAAAGAAAACCCCACCGGATCGGCAGGGTGTTCGGGCAGGTGGAAACCTGATGAAAGCCGCTCGGCCTTGCGGTGCAGCATCACGCAAATGCCGTCTCGGCCGCTCGGATGATCGGCAAGGGGACTTATGAACGGTGCGCGGGGCTCACCGCGGGAACGGCGTATCCGGGCCGACGACGTAAGCCGGACGGCGGTCGGCCTGGCCGTAGTCGCTAGCGCAGGCTGCCAAGCCGGCCAGGACGAAAACAGCGGTGAGGATTTTCAGAATTGTCATTGTCGCTTCCATTTTTTCGGACGGCAGCGATGTAGGTCTAACACCGAACCATTACCGAGGGCACTTTTGTCTTCATCGCATAATGCTGCAAAAGCGTAAACGTTTCTTGCTGGCAATCGCTCCTCCCGTCGTTCTCGCCGTTTTTTCGAGCTCGTGTCATGTATCGATTGAAAGCCGGTACCAGCATGCTACCTTGAGTAGTGACGGTGCCGCAGCCGCCATGCCGACACTTCAGCAGCCAAGTCTTTATCGACGACCAGGTCCGTATCGAAAGGCCGGTTCTACATCGAGGCAAGAGTTGTGACGCGCGGAACTGTCCGCCGCCCGGCTGGCTGCTATCGAGGATGGCTCGCCTGCAGCGTGATAAACGCTCCCGTCACGGAGACTATTGAATGTGTCATGTGCGTTTCGGCACCTCGTTTCAGATCTTGACGGGGCCTAGTGCTGCTGTACCGGCTCAAGGCCGGTTCTGAACGTCCACCGCTCTTTCACCGACCCCACGCGTGCGCACCTCATAATTTTGGGTTAAGAGTGCGCCGCGAAACGGCTTCCCACCCACTGAAGGAAACTCCATGCAACTTCTTCGCATGAAACGCCGCAGTCCGGCCGCCAGGCTGGCCTTTCGGAGCACGCTGCTGGCCGCGACGCTGCTGAGCGCTCCCGCCTTTGCGCAGGGCGTATCGGCGGATGGCGCCAAGCAACTGCAGGACAGCCTTGCCAAGACATTCGGCAGCGGCCTTTTCGAGAAGGGCATCCTGTCGATCACCCCGCAGGGCAATGCCTACGCCGTGAAGCTCGACCTGAGCGCCACCCTGGCGCAGCTCAAGGGAGCCGGCGTCACCGCAAGCTTCGATCCCATCACCTATCTGGCGACGCCCAATTCGGACGGCACCTATGCGGTGACCAGCGAATCGCCGATCAACTACAATTTCAGCGGCAGCCAGGGCGGCAAGCCTTTCGCCATGAAGGTTGCGGCGCCTTGCAAGTCCTCGGGCGTGTTCGATCCCAAGATCTCGACCTTCTCGACCTATGAGACGACTTGCGCCTCGATGTCGATGGACATGGATGATGCCGAGAGCACCGTGACTGCGAGCATGGGCGCGATCAGCTCCAAGCTGACCGGGACCGCCGGCAGCGCGGGGGGCGTCAATATCAGCACCACCGGTTCGGCCACCGATTTCGTCGAGAACATCGCCGGCAAGACCAAGCCTCTCACCATCAAGGTGGCGGCCAAGTCGCTGAGCACGGATGGCAAGATCGACAATCTCCAGCTCACGACGGTGCTGGAATTCATCGGCATGGCGGCCAATTCCAAGGATCCCAAGGAATTGATCGCCAAGCAGGCGGAGATCAAGCAGAAGCTGACCGCGGCCCTGCCGCTGTGGAACAACCTGTCCGGCACGACCAAGCTGAATGAGGTCACCATCGACACGCCGATCGGCCCGGTCAAGCTGGGCAGCCTCAGCTACGGCGTCGGCATGACGGGCGCGGTCAAGAATGCCTCCTACGGCATCGACATCAAGTATGATGGCCTGGCTCTGCCGCAGTCTCCGGCCATTCCCAGCTGGGTGGCTCCGCTCGTCCCGGGGGATGGCAATATCGACGTGAAGTTCGAGGGCGTCGACCTCGAGGCCATCACCAAGCTGGCGATCGAGAATTTCGATGCGACCAAGGATCCGCCGATCCCCAATGAACTGACGCCGCAATTCCTGGCTCTCTTCATGGCCGGACAGCCGCATGTGACCCTGGCGCCCAGCACCTTCACCGCTCCGGCCGGTGCCGTGAGCGCCGAAGGCCAGATGAGCGTCATGCCGAGCCAGAAGGGCAAGGTGACGATTTCGGCCACCAATCTCGACCAGATCATCGCGGCGGTGAACGCCGCCCAGGTTCCCAACAAGGAATCGGCCCTGATGGGGATCGCCCTGATCAAGGGCCTGGCCAAGACCGGTGCTGACGGCAAGGCGGTTTGGGATGTCGACTTCGACGCGGGGACCAAGGCCGTGAGCGTCAATGGCCAGGTGCTCAGCCCCGGCAACGGTGGCGGTGCCGGGTCCGGCGGGGCCGATGAAGGCGGCAGCGGCGACGACGACGGTGATGGCGACAACGCCCAGTAAGGAGCGATTGTCGGTCCCAATGCCGATAGGATGGACGGGGGCAGGCGCGAGCCTGCCCCTTTCGTTTGCGCCGAGCCTCGATCAGCGAGGCGAAATCACTCCTGGCCGCAACGCGCTTGCTTTCGACATCTCGCAGGGAGACGGAAAGCCAAAGAAAAACCCCCGCGGATCGCTCCGCGGGGGTGATGTTTCCAGCGTCGAGGAACGGCTCAGTCAGCCTTGGCTTCACCGGCCGGCGCTTCGGTTGCGGCCGGCTGCTGGGTCGCCTCGGCGGCGCGCGCATTATGCAGCGGGCGGATCGTCTGGAAGGAGGCGCGCTCCTGAGCTGCGGGGCGGCCGGTCAGGCTGACGACATCGCGGCGGATCGAGGCGATCAGTTCGCGGATGGAGCCGCTGTCGCCATCGGGACGATACTCTTCACCGAGCACGTCGAGCTTGGCGCAGAGCTCGACGGCGTTCTTGGCAGGAGCGCGTGAAATCGAATTGGCGATGGAGCGCAGCTCGGCGACCAACTCGTCGCGCAGGCCCTTCTGATCATCTGCATCGATGATCGGGGAAGCGAGCATGCCCCGCAAAGCGGCGCGCCGCAAACCCAGAGCCGCTACCGTGTTGGCTCCATCGGTCGCTTCGCGCTGTTGTCCTGGTCCTGCCATGTTGCTGCCCTCGTATGGAACTAAGAAATGGAGTGTGCGGCTCCCCTGCACGCCCAATGTGGCGAAAGAGCGATGATGGAAAGCGCGGCCCTGATTTTCGCCCTGCTTGTTGGGCAAGTTAGCGGCCAAAGGCAAGGTTTTCTTGGCCGGATAGCGCAGATTCCCACATGATTCGAGCCGGAACGGCTGGCTTCGGCGTGATGCCGCCTTTGGTGCGGTCTGGTAAGCGAACCGTTAAGGCAGGGCCTTGCATTGCGCGAACAAATATGGAACAAAAACTAATTGTGCACGAAGCCAATTCCCTTGCGGGCGTGGCGCCGGGAGCATGCTAGAGCAGAAATGATGGAGGCGCCTCCCGGGGCGCCATGGGGCGTGCGGGCCGTTTCGGCCGGCAGGCTGTGAAGCGAAGGAAGGAAGCCTCGATGTCGGGCTCGGTGAACAAGGTCATTCTGGTCGGTAATCTCGGCCGCGATCCGGAAGTGCGGCGACTCAATTCGGGTGAGCCGGTCGTCAACCTGCGCATCGCTACCACGGAAAGCTGGCGCGACAAGGCCACCGGCGAACGCAAGGAGAAGACCGAGTGGCACAGCGTGGTCATTTTCAACGAGGGGCTGGCGCGCATCGCCGAGCAATATCTGAAGAAGGGCTCCAAGGTTTATATCGAGGGCCAGCTTCAGACCCGCAAATACAACGACGCCTCGGGCGTGGAGAAATATTCCACCGAGATCGTGCTGCAGCGTTATCGCGGCGAGATGACCCTCCTGGATTCGCGCGGCGGCGGGCAGGGCGAGGGCGGCCGGGACTATCAGGGCAATGATTTCGGCTCGTCGAGCCCGATGGAACGCCGTCCGGCTCCGGCCGGTTCGAGCAAGTTCTCTTCGGCTGACATGGATGACGACATTCCGTTCTGACGGCGGACGAGGTCTATCGATATGCCACCCAGGCGCCGGCTACCTTCGTGGCCGGCGTTTTGCTGTCGGGCGCGATCGAAAGGACCGATCGTCGCCCTGCCCAGGCGAAGGAGAGCGCGAATGCGCCAGGGAACCGCTATCCCGCCACGATGGCCCTGACCCCGTCGACGATGAACTGCACGGCGAGGGCCGAGAGCACGATGCCGAGAAGCCGCGTCAGCACGACATTGCCCGTGATCCCCAAGAGCTTGTTGATCACTCCGGCGAGGCGGAAGGAGACATAGCAGCAGGCGGTGACGAAGGCGATGACGAGAAAGAGGGAGGCGAATTTGGCCGGCTCGCCATGGGCCTGGGCCGAGAGCAGCATCACCGCGGTGATGGCGCCAGGACCCGCGATCAGCGGGATCGCGAGCGGGAAGGCGGCGACATTGGAGATGAAGTCCTTGGTGATGGCGGTCTCCGCCGTCTCGTTCTTGCGGACATTGGAACGGTCGAACACCATTTCATAGGCGATGGCGAACAGCAGGAGGCCGCCGGCAATGCGGAAGGCCGGCGTAGTAATGCCGAGCAGCCGGAGGAAGGGCTCTCCGGCAATGGCGAAGAAAGCAAGCACGCCGAAGCCGATCACGCTGGCGCGCCAGCCGACCGAATGCTGCTGTTCCCTATTCATGCCGCGCGTAACGCCCAGGAAGATCGGGCCGAGGCCGGGCGGGTCGACCACCACCAGCAAAGTGACGAGGGCGGCGGTCAGATAATCCAGAATCGGCGTCATCAAGCCCCCTCGATCGATCATTTGCTCGCGCCAAGATTCTCGCGCCAAGATTGACGCTGCGGCCCGGCCTGAATATGGCTGTGCCTTCCGCTTGCGGTCGAGGGAAATCAAGCCGTCGCGCACGCCGCCTAGCTTCTCATCCACAAGCAGCAGAAAGAAATCGGATCGAACATGTCAAATCTCTATCCGGCCGAGCTCGTCGCGGCCGCCAATGTTTCCGCCGCCTGGCCATTCGAGGAGGCGAGGAAGCTCGTCGCCCGTTTGCAGAAGCGCGCCGGCGACAAAAAAGAGGTGCTGTTCGAGACCGGCTACGGCCCCTCCGGCCTGCCGCATATCGGCACCTTCGGCGAGGTCGCGCGCACCACCATGGTGCGCAATGCGTTTCGCCTGCTGACGGAAGATCGCATCCCGACCCGGCTGCTCTGCTTCTCCGACGACATGGATGGCATGCGCAAGATCCCGGACAACGTGCCGGATCCCGAAGCGCTCAAGCCTTATTTGCAGATGCCGCTGACCCGTGTTCCCAACCCGTTCGGCGGCGACTACAAGAGCTTCGGCGATCACAACAACGCCATGCTCCGCCGGTTCCTCGATACGTTCGGCTTTGATTACGAATTCGCCAGCGCGACGGAATACTACACATCCGGCAAGCTCGACGCCGTGCTGCTGAAGGCCGCCGAGAAGTACAACGAGATCATGGCCGTCATGCTGCCGACCCTCGGCGAGGAGCGGCAGGCGACCTATTCGCCGTTCCTGCCGATCTCTCCGAGCAGCGGGCGGGTGCTCTATGTGCCGCTCAAGGATGTGAATGCCAAGCAAGGGACCATCACCTTCACCGACGAGGACGGCGTCGACAAGACGCTGCCGGTCACCGGCGGCAATGTGAAGCTGCAGTGGAAGCCGGATTTCGGAGCGCGCTGGGCGGCGCTCGATGTCGACTTCGAGATGTTCGGCAAGGACCACCAGACCAACGCGCCAGTCTATGACGCCATTTGCGAGATCCTCGGCGGCACCGCCCCGGAGCATTATGTCTACGAGCTCTTCCTCGACCAGCACGGTCAGAAGATCTCGAAGTCGAAGGGCAACGGTCTGACCATCGACGAATGGCTGACCTATGCCACGCCCGAGAGCTTGGCGTTGTACATGTACCAGTCGCCACGCTCGGCCAAGAAGCTGCATTTCGACGTCATTCCACGAGCCGTCGACGACTATCTGCAGTTTCTGGGCGGATTCGGGCGGCAGGATGCAAAGAACCGGCTCGGCAACCCGGTCTGGCATATTCATGGCGGAAATCCGCCGGCCCCGGAGACGATTGGCCAGGAAGGCGCGCGCACTACGATCAATTTCGCGCTGCTGCTCAATCTGGTGGCCGTCGCCAATGCGGAGAACAAAGACGTGCTGTGGGGCTTCCTGCGCCGCCACGCGCCGGACGCATCGCCGCAGACCCATCCGCAGCTCGACAGGCTGGTCGAGTACGCGATCCGCTATTTCCGGGACTTCGTGAAGCCGGCCAAGCAGTATTCGGTGCCGACCGAGGAGGAGAGGGCGGCGCTGCAGAAATTGTCCGACGCGCTCGGCGCCCTGCCGGCCGATGCCGATGCGGCGGCGATCCAGGAGGCGGTCTACGATGTCGGCCGCGCCCTGCCGCCCTATCAGGACTTCAAGGCCAAGGGCGCCACAGCAGAGCGTCCCGGCGTCTCGCTGGAGTGGTTCAACACCCTCTATCGCATTCTCCTGGGCGAGCAACGCGGTCCGCGTTTCGGGTCGTTCGCGGCGATCTACGGTATCCCGGAGACGAGGGCGCTGATCGCCAAGGCCCTGTCGGGCGAACTTCTGCGCGAGCACGAGGCCTTCGTCGCCACCCGGCGGGCAAATTAAGCTCACGAGCGGGGGGCTGGCGCTGCTCATGCCAGCTTCCCATATGACGGGGGTAGTCAGCGGGCCTCGCTTCGTGTAGGAACGCGCCCGAATTCTTTCCGGATCAGTCCATGCAAACCGTTCTCATCTCGATCCACCTGATGGTGGTCCTGGCCCTTGTTGTTGTGGTGCTGCTGCAGCGCTCCGAAGGCGGAGGGCTCGGCATCGGCGGCGGGACGGGCGGTTTCATGACTGGACGCGGCCAGGCGAATCTGCTGACGCGGACGACGGCCGGTCTTGCGGCCGCCTTCTTCATCACCAGCCTGCTCCTGACGATTCTCGCCAACCAGCAGAGTCGCCCGGGCGGTTCGCTGCTCGATCAGGTCCGCCCGGCCGCGCCGACCAGCCAGCCGGCCACCCCGGCCCAGCCTGCGCCGGCAGCCCCGGCTCCGTCCAATGGCGGTTCGGTGTTCGACCAGCTGCAGGGCGGTGGCGAACCGGCGGCTCCGGCCAAGCCGTAATCGTGTTGCCCGGCAGGTAGCTGTCGGGCTGAGAACTGTCGCGTCTTTGCGTCAACTGAAAATAATTCTGCGGGCAGCGATTGCCCGCTCGTCGAATCATTGTGTTTTTGTCTAAGTGGGGGTCCATGACGCGGTACATCTTCATCACCGGCGGCGTGGTTTCATCGCTTGGCAAGGGCTTGGCCTCGGCAGCCCTGGGCGCGCTCTTGCAGGCGCGCGGCTACAAGGTCCGCCTTCGCAAACTCGATCCCTATCTCAATGTCGATCCGGGCACGATGAGCCCGTATGAGCATGGCGAGGTGTTCGTCACCGACGACGGGGCCGAGACCGATCTCGATCTCGGCCATTACGAGCGCTTCACCGGGCGTCCGGCCTCCAAGGACGACAACATCACCACCGGCCGGATCTATCTCGACATCATCACCAAGGAGCGGCGCGGCGACTATCTCGGCGCCACAATCCAGGTCATTCCGCATGTCACCAATGCCATCAAGGACTTCGTCCTCAAGGGCAATGACGGCGTCGATTTCGTGCTGGTGGAGATCGGCGGCACCGTCGGCGACATCGAGGGCCTGCCCTTCTTCGAGGCGATCCGGCAGATCAAGTCCGACCTGCCGCGCGGCGCCTGCATCTACACTCATCTGACGCTGCTGCCCTTCATTCCCTCGGCGGGCGAGCTCAAGACCAAGCCGACGCAGCATTCGGTGGCCGAGCTGCGCTCGATCGGCATCCAGCCCGATATCCTGCTTTGCCGTTCCGACCGGGAGATTCCCAAGGAGGAACGCCGCAAGCTCGCCCTGTTCTGCAATGTGCGCGAGACCGCGGTGATCGAGGCACGCGACGTCGCCTCGATCTACGACGTGCCGATCGCCTATCACGAGCAGGGCCTGGACACCGAAGTGCTGGCGGCCTTCGGCATCGAGGATGCGCCCAAGCCCGATCTGTCGCGCTGGCGCAAGATCTCCCAGACCATCCACAATCCGGAGGGCGAGGTCACCATCGCCATCGTCGGCAAATATACCGGCCTGAAGGATGCCTATAAGTCACTGACCGAGGCGCTGACCCATGGCGGCATCGCCAATGGCGTCAAGGTCAAGCTGGACTGGATCGAGAGCGAGATCTTCGAACAGGACGATCCGGCACCGCATCTGGAGCATGTCCATGGCATTCTGGTGCCTGGTGGCTTCGGCCAGCGCGGCGCAGAGGGCAAGATCAAGGCCGTGACCTTCGCCCGCGAGCGCAAGGTGCCTTATTTCGGCATCTGCTTCGGCATGCAGATGGCGGTGATCGAGGGCGCCCGTTCACTCGCCGGGATCAAGAATGCCAATTCGACCGAATTCGGCGCGACGAAGGAGCCGGTCGTCGGCCTGATGACCGAGTGGATGAAGGGCAACGAGCTCGAGCAGCGCGCCCAGGGCGGCGATCTCGGCGGCACCATGCGGCTTGGCGCCTATCAGGCGACGCTGAAGAGCGGTTCCAAGATTGCCGACATCTATCACTCGACCTCGATCTCCGAGCGCCATCGCCATCGCTACGAAGTGAATATGAGCTATCGCGAGCGCCTGGAAGACAAGGGCATGGTGTTCTGCGGCACCTCGCCGGACGGCCTCCTGCCGGAGACGATCGAATATGCCGATCACCCCTGGTTCATCGGCGTGCAGTACCATCCCGAATTGAAGTCGCGCCCCTTCGAGCCGCATCCTTTGTTCTCGAGCTTCATTGCGGCCGCCGTCGAACAGAGCCGGCTGGTGTGACCGGAGGGCGGATCTTCGGACCCGCCTGAAAACACCGCGCCCGCCGACGAAGAAGAGCCGGGTCTGAAGACCCGCCCCCATGGAGCAACGCCATGTCCCGCGGTCTCGACCACCTCGTTCTTGCCGTTCGCGATCTCGAGGCCGCAGCCGCGCATTACCGGGCGATGGGATTTACCGTCGGTGCCCGCAACCGTCATCCCTGGGGCACAGAGAACCATGTGGTCCAGTTTCCGGGCAGTTTCCTGGAACTGATCACGGTCGGCGCGGAAGGCATCACCGACGCGGCTTGGGCCGAGCGCTCGCGTTTTGCCACCTTCTCCCGAGGCTATCTTGCCCGTTACGGAGACGGTTTCGCCATGCTGGTGGTGGAGGCGCAGGATGCCGCCGCCGACAAGCTGGCCTTTGACGAGGCCGGCATCGGCGGCTTCGAGCCGTTCTTCTTCGAACGCCAGGCGAAGCGGCCTGATGGCTCCGAGGTCCGTGTCGCCTTCACGCTGGCCTTCGCCGCCGACGCGGCCATGCCGGCGGCGGGTTTTTTCGCCACGCAGCAGCACGAGCCGCAGAATTTCTGGAACCCCGACTTCCAGCGCCACGAGAACGGAGCCGTCAAACTCGGCGGCGTCGTCATGCTGGCCGGAGAACCGGCGGCATCAGTGCCCTTCTTCGAGGCCTTCACGGGCGCCCGGGCGGTCTGCGCCAGCGCCCGCAACATGGCGATCGTCACGCCACGCGGGACGGTGGAGGCGATGTCGCCGGATTGCTACCGCGACGTGCTCGGCCTCGAACCGGCGCTGTCGCTCGCCGATGGCCCGCGTCTCGCCGCCTTCAAGGTGACGGCGCCGCTGGACGCCATGGCCGCCCGCCTGGAGCAGGCCGGCATCCCCTTCATCCGCCACCGCAAGCATCTGGCCGTAGCGGCCGCCGACAATTTCGGCACAGCCCTGATTTTCGAAGAGCTCAGGGCCTGAGCGGAGATGACGGGTTGGTGTGCCGATCTCTAGATCGGCATCTTCCTTTTCCGGCAAATCCATCGTTCCGGGAATGCCGATCTGGAGATCGGCACACCAATCCCGCACCTGTCTCGGTAAGGTCAGTGCACGGAAGCGAGACGGTTGCGGTCCCGCGATATGCGCCAAACTTGCCTTCCCATCCTGTCGGCCTTATCTCCCGCATGACAATTCAACTTCAGGAGCGCCCATGACCGCCGCCAACTCCGTCGTCTCCCTCGGCAAGCTCCGTATCGGCAACGCGCTGCCGCTCACCGTGATCGCGGGCCCGTGCCAGATGGAGAGCCGGGATCATGCCATGGAGATGGCGACTGGCATCAAGGCGATCACCGACAAGCTCGGCCTGGGCCTGATCTACAAGAGCTCGTTCGACAAGGCCAACCGCACTTCGGCCAAGGGGGCTCGCGGTGTCGGTCTCGAAAAGGCTCTGCCGATCTTCGCGGAAATCCGCGAGAAATTCGGCGTGCCCGTCATCACCGACGTCCATGAAAACGATCAATGCGCCAAGGTCGCCCAGGTCGTCGACGTGCTGCAGATTCCCGCCTTCCTGTCGCGGCAGACCGATTTGCTGGTGGCTGCTGCCCGCACCGGGCGGGTCGTCAACGTGAAGAAGGGGCAGTTCCTGGCCCCCTGGGACATGAAGAACGTCGTCGCCAAGATCACGGAGGCCGGCAATCCCAATGTGCTGGTGACCGAGCGCGGCGCCTCCTTCGGCTACAATACGTTGGTGACCGATATGCGCGCCTTGCCGATCATGGCCGAGCAGATCGGTGCGCCGGTGGTGTTCGATGCCACCCATTCGGTGCAGCAGCCGGGCGGGCAGGGGACATCGAGCGGCGGCCAGCGCGAATTCGTACCGGTACTGGCCCGCGCCGCCGTGGCGGTCGGCGTGGCCGCCGTCTTCATCGAGACGCATCAGGATCCCGATCACGCCCCGTCCGACGGCCCCAACATGGTGCCGCTCAACCAGCTCGAGGCATTGCTCGCGCGCTTGAAGCAGTTCGACGCCATCGTCAAGGGTTGAGTTCGGGAAGGGAGCTTTCCTCCATGAGCGCTGGCATTATGGTCGTGGCGTAACATTGGAGGGTCGATCTCCAGATCGACCGTCTTGTAAACTTCGAGCGAAATAGAGGGCGAAGGTGGTCGATCTGGAGATCGCCCCTCCATCTTCCCGCGCCTTATCTCCCAAGTCAGCGCCCAGAGGCGTTCTCGCTCCCTCAGCCCCGCCCGCGATAGCTCGGAACGCCTTGATCCGGCAGCCAGAGTTCCTCCGGCGGCTTACCTGTCTGCCAGAACACGTCGATGGGAATGCCGCCGCGCGGATACCAGTAGCCGCCGATCCGCAGCCAGCGCGGTTCCAGAAGGTCGACGAGCCGGCGGCCGACGGCCACGGTGCAGTCCTCGTGGAAGGCGCCGTGATTGCGGAAGCTCGTGAGGTAGAGCTTGAGCGACTTTGATTCCACCAGCCAGTCCTTCGGCGCATAGTCGATGACGAGATGAGCGAAATCGGGCTGGCCCGTCACGGGGCACAGCGAGGTGAATTCGGGGCAGGTAAAACGGGCGAGATAAAGGGTATCCGCCTGTGGATTGGGAACGCGGTCGAGCCTGGCTTCCTCGGGAGAGGAGGGGATCTTGCTTTCGCTGCCGAGTTGCAGGGTGGAAGGGTCGAAACTGGGCATGTCTGTCTCCCATGCACGGATACTCGGCTCGCCAATCGGCGATTTTCAGCATCCATGCAAGCTGTTTCCCAGGGCATTTCGCGATTGGCCGCCATCACCAAGGATTGCGGTCAAAACAGACTGTGAGCGCAAACAGGTGTTTCTGCGTGAACAGGCTTTGCGTGGGGCAATGTCGGGCGTCGTGACAATGTGACTTTTTCGTGGCAAGACCTCCATACTAACGCTGGGGAATACCATGCCGGTCATTGCTTTGATCCTGAGTGCCTTCATGGGCTGGTTCGTCTTTTGGTTGATCCGCTTTGACGGGCACGAAGTCATCGCTTCCTATTTCAGCGCGGCGGCGCGCCAGCGGCGCATGCAGCGGGCTCGGGACGCGGAGGCGAAAGCGGCGGTACGCTCCGTGACGGAAGCGCGCGATGGCGCTCTCGCCCTGCTGATCAAGCTGGGCAGCGTCGATCACGCCGTGCTGCCGGCTGCGGAAAGGCTGATCGAGGATGCCGCCCGCAACGTGTTCGGCTATGGCGACAAGCTGGTCGAACATCGGACCTTTGCCGAATATGTCGCCCGCAACACCCCGAGCTTCTCGGTGCTGTTCCGTGAATTGGCGCCGCTGTTCGACAAGCAGCTGGCGGCAGACGAGCGCAAGGACCTGATCGATCTCATGCATAAGGTGGCCGAGGCTGCCGGTGGTATGACACCGACGCGCCGGGAAATGCTCGACGAAGTACAGGCCCGTCTGTTGCCGTCCAAGGCCGCGCGCGTCTGAGATGGCAGTTTGGTGACGTTGTTTTGCTCTTTCGCCATGGCCATTCATCCGCTATGAGCGCGACAACGATCCGTGATTGCAAACAGGAGCAGCCCCATGACCGCTATCAGCGACATCATCGCCCGCGAAATTCTGGACAGCCGTGGCAATCCGACGGTCGAGGTCGATGTCTTGCTGGAGGACGGTTCGACAGGGCGCGCGGCCGTGCCTTCCGGCGCCTCCACCGGTGCGCATGAGGCGGTCGAGTTGCGCGACGGCGGCAAGCGCTATGGCGGCAAGGGCGTGGAAAAGGCGGTCGAGGCCGTCAATGGCGAGATCTATGAAGCGCTCGGCGGCCTGGACGCCGAGGACCAGATCCAGATCGACCAGACCATGATCGATCTCGACGGCACGCCGAACAAGTCGCGCCTGGGCGCCAACGCCATTCTCGGCGTCTCCCTAGCCGTGGCCAAGGCGGCAGCCCAGTCGGCTGGCCTGCCGCTGTGGCGTTACGTCGGCGGTCCGGCCGCCCGCGTCCTGCCGGTGCCGATGATGAACATCGTCAATGGCGGCGTGCATGCCGACAACCCCATCGACTTCCAGGAATTCATGGTGATGCCGGTCGGTGCGCCGACCTTCGCCGAAGGCCTGCGCATGGGCGCCGAGATCTTCCACACCTTGAAGAAGGGGCTGAAGGATGCCGGCCACAATACCAATGTCGGCGACGAGGGCGGTTTTGCTCCCAACCTGCCGTCGGCCAAGGCCGCGCTCGATTTCGTGATGAGCGCCATCGAGAAGGCCGGCTACAAGCCGGGCGAGGACGTGATGCTGGCGCTCGACTGTGCCGCCACCGAGTTCTTCAAGGGCGGCGTCTACGATTACAGCGGCGAAGGCGTGAAGCGTTCGATCGCCGAGCAGGCCGACTATCTGGCCCAGCTCACGGCGGACTATCCGATCGTCTCGATCGAGGACGGCCTGTCGGAAGACGATTTCGATGGCTGGAAGCAACTCACCGACAAGATCGGCAGCAAGGTGCAGCTCGTCGGCGACGACCTGTTCGTCACCAACACCGAGCGCCTGTCGATGGGCATCAAGAAGGGGCTGGGCAACGCGATCCTGGTCAAGGTCAACCAGATCGGCACCTTGACCGAGACGCTCGCGGCCGTTGAGATGGCCCACAAGGCCGGCTATCGCGCCGTGATGTCCCACCGCTCGGGGGAGACCGAAGATTCCACCATCGCCGACCTCGCCGTCGCCACCAATTGCGGGCAGATCAAGACCGGTTCGCTTGCCCGCTCGGATCGCACGGCCAAGTACAACCAGCTCCTGCGCATCGAAGAGGCCCTCGGCACCCAGGCGCTCTATGGCGGCCGCGCTGCTCTGAAGGCGCTCGCCTGAGCCTGATTCATCGGCGTTGAAGACGATGGCCGGGGAGCTTCTGCTCCCCGGCTTTTTATTTGGGCCGCATTTTTGCATGGCGGTCCTGCCGGCCCGGCATGCGGAAGGGGCTTAAAGGCTGCTGATTTTGCGCTGCAGCAAGCGGCGTCAACGGAATATCAACCATCCGGGCCTAGCATGCCCTCATGGTCATTCGCACACGCATCCGCGCCATCTTGAACCAGCTCGCGCTTCTGGCGGGAGCGGCCGCAGCCATCGCGTATTTCTCCTATCAAGCCTTCAACGGCGAGCATGGCATCCAGGCACAGCACCAATTCGACCAGCAGAAGCAGGATTTGGGCAATGAACTGGCTCTGCTGCAGAAGGAGCATGCCGCTCTCGACCGGCGTGTGAACCTGCTCAGGTCACAGGCGATCGATCCGGACATGCTCGACGAGAAAGCACGCGACGTGCTCGGGCTGGTTCATCCCAATGACGAAGTAGTCTTGCTGGGCAAATAGGCTCGGCTTTCCACTTGTTGCGGTATCGTCCCCGGTAAATCGATTTCCATTTCGACGGCGCTGTCCGGCGACGCCGAAGTATGACATAAGTGTGTCAAATAATAACAGGAATTGAGTTTATTGCTAAATAAACTGAATTCGAGTTAATCCATAATTATATTGCATGTTCAATATGTTGCAGTGCAGCATTTGGGTGTGGCTCTCGCTTTTTGATATTGGATGCGCTAGCACTTCCTCAGCTTAGCCACCAATAATCGGAGGGTTCATGGCCGCTACAGCCGCAAAGGCCGCTGCTACCGCTAGCAAGGCTTCGAAGACTGCCGCCCGCTCGGGCAAGGCAGCGGGGGCAACCAAGACGGCATCGTCGTTCTCCCGCGAACAGGAGCTCAGCGCTTATCGCGAGATGCTGTTGATCCGCCGCTTCGAGGAGAAGGCGGGGCAGATGTACGGCATGGGCCTGATCGGCGGTTTCTGCCATCTCTATATCGGGCAGGAAGCCGTCGTGGTCGGGCTGCAGACGGCTTCGCGCGAGGGCGACCAGGTCATCACCGGCTATCGCGACCACGGGCATATGATCGCGGCCGGCATGGCGCCCCGCGGCGTCATGGCCGAGCTGACCGGACGCCGGGGCGGCTATTCGCACGGCAAGGGCGGCTCGATGCACATGTTCTCGGTGGAGAAGGCCTTCTATGGCGGCCATGGCATCGTGGGCGCGCAGGTGTCTCTCGGGACGGGCCTGGCTTTCGCCAATGCCTATCGCTCCGACGGCAAGGTAAGCCTGACCTATTTCGGCGACGGCGCCGCCAATCAGGGCCAGGTCTATGAGAGCTTCAACATGGCGGCCCTGTGGAAGCTGCCGGTTGTCTACGTGATCGAGAACAACAAATACGCCATGGGCACTTCGGTGAGCCGCGCTTCGGCCCAGACCGATTTCTCCCGCCGTGGCCTCTCCTTCAACATTCCCGGCGAGCAGGTCGACGGCATGGATGTGCGCGCCGTCTATGCGGCCGGCCAGAAGGCGATCGAGCACGCCCGCTCCGGCAAGGGGCCCTATATCCTGGAAATGCTGACCTACCGCTATCGCGGCCACTCGATGTCGGATCCGGCGAAGTACCGTTCGAAGGACGAAGTCCAGAAGATGCGGACCGAGCATGATCCGATCGAGCAGAGCCGCGCGCGCCTGCTCGGCGAGCATGGCGTAAGCGAGGAGGAGTTGAAGAAGATCGATTCCGAGATCCGCGACATCGTCAACGATGCCGCCGATTTCGCGACCAACGATCCCGAGCCCGATCCTTCGGAGCTGTGGACCGACATCCTGAAGTGATCGTCGGCCGTCCCGGCCTGCTCGCGTACATCCCATTCTCCAGACTTCGAGGCACCCATGCCTGATATCCTGATGCCGGCCCTCTCCCCCACCATGGAGCAGGGCAAACTCTCCAAATGGCTCAAAAAAGAAGGCGATACCATCAAGTCCGGCGACGTGATCGCCGAGATCGAGACCGACAAGGCGACGATGGAAGTCGAAGCCGTCGATGAAGGCGTGCTCACGCAGATCCTGGTGCCCGAGGGCACCGACAATGTCACCGTCAACACCAAGATCGCCTTCATCCAGGGGGAGGGCGAGGCCGCAGCGCCGGCCGCTTCCGCCCCGGCCCCGCAGCCCTCTGCTGCTCCCGCCGCGGCTGCGCAGCCTGCCGCCGCTCCAGCCGTTGCCGCTCCCGCTGTGGCGCAGTCGGCCCCGGCGCCGGTCGAGGCCCATGATGCCTCCGGCGAGATCCCGGCCGGCACCGAGTTCGTCACCCAGACGGTCCGCGAAGCGCTGCGCGATGCGATGGCCGAGGAAATGCGCCGCGACGAGAACGTCTTCGTGATCGGCGAAGAGGTCGCCGAATATCAGGGCGCCTACAAGATCACGCAGGGGCTGCTGCAGGAGTTCAGCGCGCGGCGCGTGGTCGACACGCCGATCACCGAGCATGGCTTCGCTGGCATTGCCACCGGCGCGGCCATGACGGGCCTGCGGCCGATCGTGGAGTTCATGACCTTCAACTTCGCCATGCAGGCGATCGATCACATCATCAACTCCGCCGCCAAGACGCTCTACATGTCCGGCGGCCAGATGGGTTGCCCGATCGTGTTCCGCGGCCCCAACGGCGCGGCAGCCCGCGTGGCGGCCCAGCACAGCCAGGATTACGGTGCCTGGTACTCGCATGTCCCCGGCCTCAAGGTGGTGGCGCCCTATTCGGCCGCCGATGCCAAGGGCCTGCTCAAGGCTGCCATTCGCGATCCCAATCCGGTGATCTTCCTCGAGAACGAGATCCTCTACGGCCACAGCCACCCCGTGCCCAAGCTCGACGACTTCGTGCTGCCGATCGGCAAGGCCAAGGTGGTCAAGCCCGGCAAGGACGTCACGCTCGTCGCCTGGTCGATCGGCATGACCTATGCGCTGAAGGCCGCCGAAGCGCTGGCAGGCGAGGGGATCGACGTCGAGATCATCGACATGCGCTCGCTGCGTCCGCTCGATACCGATACGGTGATCGCCTCGGTACAGAAGACGGGCCGCTGCGTGGTGGTCGAGGAAGGCTGGCAGCAATCGGGCGTGGGTTCGGAAATCGCCGCCCGCGTCAACGAGCAGGCCTTCGACTATCTCGACGCGCCGGTCGCGCGCGTTTCGGGCAAGGACGTGCCGATGCCCTATGCCGCCAACCTCGAAAAGCTTGCCTTGCCGAGCGTGGCCGAAGTCGTCGGGGCGGCCAAAGCCGTCCTCTATCGCTGAGGAGTTGCCGATGCCCGTGAATGTATTGATGCCGGCTCTGTCTCCCACGATGGAGAAGGGCAATCTGGCCAAATGGCTGAAGAAGGAAGGCGACACCATCAAGTCCGGCGACGTGCTGGCTGAGATCGAGACCGACAAGGCGACGATGGAAGTCGAGGCCGTCGACGAAGGCGTGCTGGCCAAGATCGTTGTGCCGGAAGGCACCGCCGACGTGCCGGTCAACGAACTCATCGCCGTGATCGCCGGCGAGGGCGAGGACGCCAAGGCGGTTGCCGCCGCCGGCGGCGCGCCGGCCCCCAAGGCCGCTGCCGCTGCCGCTCCGGCGGCTGCGGCTCCCGCGGCTTCGAGCGCTCCTGCTCCGGCCGCCCCTGCGCCTGCCGCCGCCTCTGCGCCGGCCGTTCCCGCGCCCGCACCTGCTCCGTCCCAGGCCGGTGCGAGGATCTTCGCCTCGCCTCTGGCCAAGCGTCTCGCCAAGGAGGCCGGCCTCGACCTCGGCGCCATCCAGGGCTCCGGCCCGCATGGCCGCATCATCGAGAAGGACGTCAAGGCTGCCATCGCCGGCGGCGGCGCCAAGGCCGCTCCGGCGGCGGCACCGGCCCAGGCCGCGGCAGCTCCCCAGGCAGCGCCGGCTCCCGCCGCGCCGGCTGGTGCCTCCGACGAAACCACCAAGAAGCTGTTCGCGCCTGGTTCCTTCGAGGAGATCCCGCATGACGGCATGCGCAAGACCATTGCGCGCCGCCTGACGGAGGCCAAGTCGACCATCCCGCATTTCTATCTGACGGTGGAGGTCGAGATCGACGCGCTGCTGGCCCTGCGCGAGCAGATCAACCATGGCGCGCCGCTGACCAAGGAAGGCAAGCCCGCCTTCAAGGTCTCGGTCAACGACATGGTGATCAAGGCCTATGCGCTGGCGCTCAAGGCCGTGCCGGACGCCAATGTCTCCTGGACAGATGGCGCCATGCTCAAGCACAAGCACGCCGATGTCGGCGTCGCCGTTTCCATTCCGGGCGGGCTGATCACGCCGATCATCCGCAATGCCGAGGCCAAGACGCTTTCCGCCATCTCCAACGAGATGAAGGACCTCGCAGCCCGGGCCAAGAGCCGCAAGCTCAAGCCCGAGGAATATCAGGGCGGCACCGGTTCGGTCTCCAATCTCGGCATGTTCGGGGTGAAGTCCTTCGCGGCCATCGTCAACCCGCCGCACGCCACCATCCTGGCGGTCGGCGCCGGCATCAAGCAGCCGGTGGTGCAGGGCGGCGAGGTCAAGGTGGCGACCATCATGTCGCTGACGCTTTCCACCGACCACCGCGCCGTCGACGGCGCACTCGGGGCCGAGTTGATGCAGGCCTTCAAGGGCTATATCGAAAAGCCCATGGGGATGCTGGTGTGAGCGGCAGGGCCGCAGGACGGGTGTGCATGCCGGGTCTGGCGATCCTGGCGCTGGCGGCAGGCCTAGGAGGGTGCAACGCCCCTGGCCTGGCCGAAAAGCCCGTCGTTGCGGCCCCGCCCAGGCCTGAGCCGACCATGGATCAGGCGCGCGAGATCGCCATGTCCGGCATTGCTTCCATCGGTGACGGCTATCGCGTCACGCTCGACCCGGATGGTTCGGGCCGGGCTTGGCGGGACGGTGTTCCCGGTGTGGTTCCGGTCGCCTGGAGCGTACTGGATTCGAGCAAGACCACGCTTGAACGCCCATCGGCGCCCGGCCAGCCCGCCGCCGCGCCGGCAATCGATCCCGCGACCGGCCAGCCGCTGCCGCAGCAGGGAACGGGCAAGCCCGTGATCTGCGTGGAGCTGCCGCGGACCCTCAATATCGCGACGGGGTATTACAGATGCGCCTTCGCGCGCGATTGGAAGACCCAGCCGCGGAACTCTCCGGCGGGCGCAGCGCCGGCCGGGACGACCCCAACTCCGACGCCTGCCGCCAATGCAGGCTAGGGCGAAGTGCGATTTTCCTGAATCGCACTTTCCCCCTAACTCTTTGTTTTAACGCGTTTTCTTAATCGAAGGTCCGCCGACTTTCTGGAAAATGCTGTAGCGGACGATCTGAGACCTGATTTCCGACCCGGTGTCGAGGCGAGCAGCAATCCCGGCTCCGGGCCCAAGAGGAGACCCCAAATGAGTTCCTACGACGTCATCGTGATCGGCTCCGGCCCCGGCGGTTACGTCACCGCCATTCGTTCCGCCCAGCTCGGCCTGAAGACGGCTGTGGTGGAGCGTGAGCATCTGGGCGGTATCTGCCTCAACTGGGGCTGCATCCCGACCAAGGCGCTGCTGCGCTCGGCCGAGGTGCTGCACAATTCCCAGCACGCCAAGGATTTCGGCCTGGTGCTCAACGGTTCGGTCACGGCCGACGTCGGCGCGGTGGTCAAGCGTTCGCGCGGCGTCTCCGCCCAGCTCGCCACCGGCGTCGGCTTCCTCCTGAAGAAGAACAAGGTCGACGTGATCTGGGGCGAGGCCGAGATCACCAAGCCAGGCGAGATCGTAGTCAAGGCCTCGACCAAGTCGGTGCAGGGGCCGGCCATTCCCGCGCCGAAGGGGGCTCAGGGGCCTGGGACCTATCAGGCCAAGAACATCATCGTCGCCACCGGTGCCCGTCCGCGCGTGCTGCCGGGCCTGGAGCCGGACAAGAAGCTGATCTGGACCTATTTCGACGCCATGGTGCCGCCGGACATGCCCAAATCGCTGATCGTGGTCGGCTCGGGCGCCATCGGCATCGAGTTCGCCTCCTTCTATCGCACCCTCGGCGCCGAGGTGACGGTGGTCGAGGTGCTGCCGCAGATCCTGCCGGTCGAGGACGAGGAAATCGCCGCCCATGCGCGCAAGCGTTTCGAGAAGGCCGGCATGAAGATCCTGTCGGGCGCCAAGGTGACCAAGGTCGAAAAGACGGCCAATTCGGTCAAGGCGACGGTGGAGATGGGCGACGGCAAGTCCCAGGTGATCGAGGCCGACCGCATGATCTCGGCCGTCGGTGTGGTCGGCAATATCGAGAATCTCGGCCTGGAAAAGCTCGGGGTGAAGACCGATCGCGGCTGCGTGGTCGTGGATGGCTTCGGCAAGACCAATGTGCCCGGTATCTTCGCCATCGGGGACGTCGCCGGCCCGCCCATGCTGGCGCACAAAGCCGAGCATGAGGGCGTGGTCTGCGTCGAGGCGATCGCGGGCAAGAACCCGCATGCCTTCGAGAAGGACAAGATCCCCGGCTGCACCTATTGCACGCCGCAGATCGCCAGCGTCGGCCTGACCGAGAAGAAGGCCAAGGAAGCCGGCTTCACCGTCAAGGTCGGCCGCTTCCCCTTCATCGGCAACGGCAAGGCCATCGCTCTCGGCGAACCCGAAGGCCTGGTCAAGACGGTGTTCGACGCCAAGACCGGCCGGCTGCTGGGCGCCCATATGGTCGGTGCCGAGGTAACCGAACTGATCCAGGGCTTCGTGATCGCCATGAACCTCGAGACCACCGAGGAAGAGCTCATGCATGCGGTGTTCCCGCATCCGACCCTGTCGGAAATGATGCATGAGAGCGTTCTGGACGCCTATGGCCGCGCCATCCATATGTAGGCAACACTTGGCTCCACAGCATGCCTGCGATCGTGCAGGCATGCATGCGCGAGGGAGTTGCCGGGCTTGTCCGGCAATGGTGAAGGGCCGGCTTTCCTGATATATCGGCCGCAGTGAACCGAAAGGCTTGTCATGGCTGTCGTCCTCGATCTCCTCAACAACGACAACCGGCCGCGTCATCCCGAGAAGGCGCATCGGCCGGATCAGCCCATGCTACGCAAGCCGGACTGGATCCGCGTCAAGGCGCCGGGCTCGCCGGGCTGGCGCGACACCCAGGCCATCGTCAAGGAGAACAAGCTCGTCACCGTCTGCGAGGAGGCGGGCTGCCCCAATATCGGCGAATGCTGGGACAAGAAGCACGCCACCTTCATGATCATGGGCGACACCTGCACGCGGGCCTGCGCTTTCTGCAACGTCAAGACCGGCATGCCCGGGCCGCTCGACCCCAAGGAACCCGAGCATACCGGCATCGCCGTGGCCAAGCTCGGCCTCAGCCATGTGGTGATCACCTCGGTCGACCGCGACGATCTCAAGGATGGCGGCGCCCAGCATTTCGCCGAGGTGATCAAGGCGATCCGCCACCATTCGCCCGGCACCACCATCGAGATCCTGACGCCCGACTTCCTGCGCAAGGACGGCGCGCTCGAGATCGTGGTGGCGGCCAAGCCCGACGTGTTCAATCACAATATGGAAACGGTCGCTTCCAATTACCTCACCGTCCGCCCCGGCGCGCGCTACTTCCATTCGATGCGGCTGCTGCAGCGGGTGAAGGAGCTCGACCCCTCCATCTTCACCAAGTCCGGCATCATGGTCGGCCTCGGCGAGAAGCGGAACGAGGTCCTGCAGCTAATGGACGACCTGCGCTCCGCCAATGTCGACTTCATCACCATCGGCCAATATCTGGCGCCCTCGCGCAAGCACCATCCGGTGGTCGCCTACATCACGCCGGACGAGTTCAAGAGCTATGAGACGGTGGCCTATACCAAGGGCTTCCTGATGGTCTCCTCCTCGCCGCTGACCCGTTCGTCCCACCATGCGGGCGATGATTTCGCCCGGCTCAAAGCCAACCGGGCGGCGAAGCTGGGGCGCTGACGGCATAGAGTGTCAGTCTCCGACTGACATTTCTCTCCATCGATCCCGCTCCATCTCTCGATGGAGCTGAGAAGATCGATCCTGGCTGTCACAAATCCAGCGTCCAGGTCTGGCCGACGAGGTCCTTGCCGAAGGAGCGGTGGCGGTTTTCCGCCGCCAGCTCGAAGCCTTCGGCCTGATAGATCTTCCTTGCCGCGGTCAGGATGTCGTTGGTCCACAGCGTGAGGGAGGCATAGCCGAGGTCTCGGGCGCGCTCGATGCAGGTGCGGACCAGTCTCTTGCCCAGCCCATGCCCGCGGGCGCTGGGATCGACATAGAGCAGGCGCAGCTTGCCGACGGAGGCGTCGTCGCTCTTCATCAGGAAGATCGAACCGACGATGCGTCCATCGAGCTCGGCGATCCAGGCGTCCTCGCGCACCGGATCGAAATTGGCGACAAAATCCCCGAGGATGGTGGCAACCAACCCTTCATAGGTCCAGTCCCAGTCATATTCCTGGTGGTAGAGTTCGGCTTGGCGATGAATGACCCAGCCGAGATCCCCCGGCCTCGGCTTGCGGAGAACGACAGGCTGCGGCGCACGCTCCGTCACGTCGAGCAGCTTCTTGATTTCCTGCATGGCGCCGACGAGTTGGCTGCGATCTCCTTCGCCGAGCGGGGAAAGCAAGATGTCGAGCTGCGCGTTGGTGCCGGCTTCGAGCTCGGCGAAGGCATGGCGGCCGGCGGCAGACAGGGACAGCAGGTCGCGGCGGGCATGCGCGGGGTCGGTGCGGCTTTCCACCAGCCGGCCGGCCTTCAGGCGCGCGACGATCCGGCTGAGATGTGCCTTGTCCATATCGAGGCGCCGACCGATATCGGCGGCGGTCTGTTCCCCGGCGGTGGCGAGTTCGTAGAGCACGCGCGCCTCCGGCAAGGGGAAGGAACTGGCAGGCATGTGCCGGTCGAGCAGGCGCAATTTACGGGTATAGAAGCGGTTGAAATCGCGGATATCGTCAATGACGGACATGGGAAAGCCATTCAATGTTGACTAAGTCAACATTTAAGCCACGCGACAATTTGTCAAACGAAATCGCCACGCGGTTCCGCCCTTTTGCAGCCGGAATGCCCCGATTAAACTGTTTTGCCCGCCGGCCGATCCCTATATGAAGGCATCGGAGTTTGATCATGCCCTCTTTCCGTACCACGCGCCGCGTCAAGCATTCGCCCGCCGACATGTTCGACCTGGTGGCCGATGTCGAAAAATACCCGCTCTTCGTGCCGCTCTGCTCGGCGTTGCGGGTTCGCAGCCGTCAGCCTCAGGACGACGGACGCCTCGTCATGGTCGCCGACATGACGGTGGCCTACAAGCTGATCCGCGAGACCTTCGGCAGCCGCGTGACCATGGACCGGGAGAAGCTGCAGATTCTCGTCGAATATCTCGATGGCCCCTTCAGCCACCTGGAAAACCGCTGGTCCTTCAAGGACGATGGGGCAGGCGGCTGCGTCGTCGAGTTCTTCATCGACTACAGCTTCCGCTCCCGTACGCTCGGCATGCTGATGGGGGCGATGTTCGAGGCCGCTTTCCGTCGTTTCGCCGAGGCCTTCGAAAAACGCGCGGATGTCGTCTATGGCCGCAAGGCGATCGCAGCGTCCTAGAAAGCAAGGAGCCTGCGATCCCGGAAAAACCGGCATCCATGTCTGTTCGTATCAAACGGTAACCTTGATCTCGCCGGCAAGTCTCAGCAGGAGATCGAGAGCCTGCTCGACCGCTCGCTTGCGAATCTCCGAGCGCGACAGGTCGCCAAAGCGGCGCTCGACATGCAGGCGTGGCCCCTGCCGGCTCCAGGCCGCGAAATGCACCAGGCCGACAGGCTTGGCGGCCGTGCCGCCGCCGGGACCGGCGATGCCGGTGATCGCCACCGCAAGGCCCGCACGCGAGTGCAACACCGCCCCCTCCGCCATGGCGAAGGCGACGCTTTCGCTCACCGCGCCGTCCCGTTCGATCAGAGCCGGCGGAACGCCGAGCATCTGTGCCTTTGCCTCGTTGGAGTAGGTGACGAAGCCGCGGTCCACCACGTCGGACGAGCCGGGAATGGCGGTGAGGGCGCCGGCCACCAGCCCGCCGGTGCAGGACTCGGCCGTCGCGACCATCAGGCCCTTGGCGCGGCAGGCCGCGAGAACCTTGCTCGCCCGTTCGAAGAAGATCTCGTCATTCATGGCCGGTATCCTCACTCGGAGCGCGGACATCTTGTCCGCTCCTCATCGTCAAACGCAAGGCGTCCGAGAGCGGACAATCCGCGCTCCGACTAGCCCCAGGGCAACCGCACCGTCGCCGAGGCCATGGCGGCGATGCCCTCGCGCCGGCCGGTAAAGCCCAGGCCCTCGGTGGTGGTCGCCTTGACGCCCACCCGTTCGACGGCGATGCCGGCGATCTCGGCAATGCGCGCCCGCATGGCATCACGATGCGGGCCGATCTTCGGCGCCTCGCACAGCAGGGTGACGTCGAGATGGGCGATCGCTCCTCCCCGTGCCCGGACCAGACGGACGGCATGGGCCAGGAAGCGATCTGAGGAGGCACCCTTCCATTGCGGGTCGGAAGGAGGAAAATGCGAACCGATATCGCCGTCGCCGATGGCGCCGAGAATGGCGTCGGTGAGGGCATGAAGGCCGACATCGGCATCCGAATGTCCCTTCAGCGTGCGGTCGTGGGGGATCTTCACCCCGTTGAGCCAGACATGGTCACCCTCGGCGAACGCATGGACGTCGAAGCCCGTTCCGGTTCGGATGTCGCCGAGGGCGGCCAATTCGTTGGCGGCTTGTTCTGCCCGCTGGAAGTCGCTCTCGGTCGTCAGTTTCATGTTGCTGGCTTCGCCTTCGAAGATGTGAAGAGGATGGCCGGCCCATTCGGCCACGGCGCCATCGTCGGTCAAAGTCTCGATGCCGGCTTCCGCCGCCGCAAGATGGGCTGACAGGATCAGGTCGAAGCCGAAGGCTTGCGGCGTCTGTACGGCGCGCAGGAGGCTGCGTTCCGGTGTTGCCTTGACCCTGCCATCGAGGTCGATCTGCTTGATGGTGTCGGTGACCGCCAGCCCCGGCACGGCGGCTCCATGCGCGCGGGCCGCCTCGATCGCGCGGTCGATCAGGGCGGGGCTCGCAAAGGGGCGTGCTGCGTCATGCACGAGCACGATATCGGGCCTATCGCCGATCAGAGCCTTCAGTCCGGCGAGGCAGGACGCCTGCCGGGTGCTGCCCCCGAAGACATGGCCGGCCTGCTTGCTGATTCCCGCCGAGCATGCCGCAAACAGGTCTTCGTCTCCCGTGCCGATCACCGTGAGGATGCTGTCGACGGCGGGATGGCGTTCGAAAAGAGAGAGCGTACGGGCAAGGACGGTCCGCCCTCCCAGCAGGCGATACTGCTTGGGAACGGCGCCGCCGACACGCGATCCGCGTCCCGCTGCGACGATCAGCGCTGCCACGCGTAACTTGGCTTGAGCCTTCATGATCTTGATAACACGAACATAGATGGAATTCTTTCTCGCCACCGGCGCGGAACTTGTTACACTCGCAGACGAAGTGGCGAAATGCCTGTGGCGCAGGAAAATTGCGACGGGGCACGGTCAAGGTAGTATTTTGGTGGATCGAAGTTTGGAGGCACAAGCGCCTCGGTCGAGTGATGGTGCACATCTATCCGTGCCGCAATTACGGCAAGGAGAACAGGCGCGCCGTCACCACACCTATGCCGCGCTTGATCTTGGCACGAACAATTGCCGCCTTCTGGTTGCGCGCCCGACGGGAGAGGGATTTCGCGTCATCGACGCCTTTTCGCGGATCGTCCGGCTCGGCGAGGGGTTGGGCGCCAGCGGCAGCCTGCATGTCAATGCCATGGGGCGGGCTGTCGATGCGCTTGCCGTCTGTGCGCAGAAGATGCGGGACCGGCGCGTCGACCGCGCGAGGCTGATCGCCACCGAGGCCTGCCGCGCCGCCGACAACGGATTGCTTTTCGTCGAGCGCGTGCTGAAGGAAACCGGGCTCGACCTGGAGATCGTCGACCGGGAGACCGAAGCCCGCCTGGCCGCCGCCGGCTGCATCCCGCTGATCGACCGCAATCTCGACGGGGTGGTGCTTTTCGACATCGGCGGGGGATCTTCGGAAATCGTCTGGCTCGATATCGATCCGGCCGACCGGAACCGGCAGCCCAAAGTGCGCGGCTGGACGTCGCTCCCGGTCGGGGTGGTGACGCTCTCCGAGCGCCATGGCGGCGTCAGGGTGACGCGCGAGAGCTTCGAGCGCATGGTGGACGACGTGTCTGGCATGCTGGCTTCGTTCGCGCACCGGGAAGCCATCGCCAAGCGTGTCAGGCGCCTGCATTTGCTGGGCACCTCGGGCACGGTGACCACCATGGCCGGCATTCATCTGGAACTGCCTCGTTATGACCGGCGTCGGGTGGACGGCCTGTGGATGTCGCGCGGCGAGATCGATGATGTGCTCGAACGTCTCTTGGACATGACGTATGAGGAGCGCGTCGCCAATGCCTGCATCGGTCCGGAGCGGGCCGATCTGGTGATGGCCGGATGCGCCATTTTCGAGGCCATTCGGCGGGCTTTTCCCTGTGAGCGATTGCGCGTGGCCGATCGGGGCCTGCGCGAAGGATTATTGGTGCAGATGATGCAGGAGGATCGCGTCTGGCGTCACAACGGTGCGGGGCGCAACCCGTGAGTGGTGGAGCAGGCAAGGGCGGAGGTCCCGGCAAGGGCAAGAACAGTTCCGGCCGGGGCAGCGGTGCGCGCGAACTCGGTGTGCGGCTGAAGACGGCGCGCGGGCGCACGCATTCCTCGCAGCTCTGGCTCGAACGCCAGCTCAACGATCCCTATGTCGCCCGCGCCAAGCGCGAAGGGCGGCGCTCGCGCGCGATCTACAAGCTGATCGAGATCAACGACAAGGCCAAGCTCCTCAAGCCGGGCCAGCGCGTGCTCGATCTCGGTGCGGCCCCGGGCGGATGGTCGCAATTGGCGGCGGAGATCACCGATTCCGTCAATGGCCGCGGCAAGGTGGTGGCGATCGACCTGCTGCCCATCGATCCTATCCCCGGCGTCGATTTCGAGCAGATGGATTTCATGGACGACGCCGCGCCCGACCGGCTGAAGGCGATGCTCGGCGGCCCGGCCGATCTCGTGCTCTCCGACATGGCTGCCAACACGGTGGGCCATCGCGCCACGGACCATCTGCGTATCATCGCTCTGGTGGAAGCGGCAGCCCATTTCGCCGTGGAAGTGCTGGCCCCGGGCGGGGCTTTCCTCGCCAAGGTCTTCCAAGGGGGCACGGAAGGCGACGTTCTTGCCTTGCTCAAGCGTGACTTCGCGGTGGTGAAACATCTCAAGCCGGCGGCGAGCCGCGCGGGCTCCAGTGAGATGTATGTGCTGGCCACGGGTTTCCGCGGCCGGAAGGAAACTGTTTCCGCCGATTGAGCGCCGGTCCCCTGCATGTCGGGAGGTCCGTTCTTTTCGGCGCAGGCGGTGTTTTCAGGAGCGGACAGGATGTCCGCGCTCCGGCAGGAGTGAGGCGCTATCCATCAAAGTTGGAAAGTTCATCGCGAGAAATCCCTGTCCGGATGACTTGATCCCGGCGGCGCGCCATTGCACAAGTGCGCAATCTCAAGTTCGGACTGATGATGGCTGACCCTCTCAAAATCGGTATTGCCGGCCTTGGCACCGTCGGTGCCTCTACCATTCGCCTTCTCGATCGTCGTGCCAATGCCCTTGCCGCCAGTTGCGGTCGGGGTGTGACGGTCACCGCCGTTTCCGCTCGCTCGCGAACGCGCGACCGCGGCCTGCCGATGGAGCGTTTCCGTTGGTTCGACGATCCGATCGCGCTGGCCCGCGATCCCGGGATCGATGTCTTCGTCGAATTGATGGGGGGCGAGGAAGGAGCCGCGCACGAAGCGGTGAAGGCGGCCCTCGATGCCGGCAAGCCGGTGGTCACGGCCAACAAGGCGCTGCTGGCGCGTCACGGCGTCGATCTCGCCAGGCGGGCCGAGAAGGCCGGCGTCGCGCTCAATTTCGAGGCGGCCGTCGCCGGCGGCGTGCCGATCATCAAGACGCTGCGCGAGGCGCTGATCGGCAACAATATCGATCGGGTCTATGGCATCCTGAACGGCACCTGCAACTACATCCTGACCAAGATGGAGGCCGAGGGGCTGTCCTTCGACGCCTGCCTGAAGGAGGCGCAGCGCCTGGGCTATGCCGAGGCCGACCCGACCTTCGACATTGGCGGCTTCGATACCGCTCATAAGCTGGCCCTGCTCACCAGCCTCGCTTTCGGGACACAGGTGAACGCCGAAGCCATTCATGTGGAAGGCATCGAGCGCATCACCACCGAGGACCTGCTGGCCGCCGACGAGCTTGGCTATCGCGTCAAGCTTCTGGGCGTGGCCACGCGCTCCGAAGCGGGCGTCGAGCAGCGTGTCCATCCCACCATGGTGCCCAAATCGACCCCGATCGCGCAGGTCGACGGCGTCACCAATGCGGTGGCGATCGATGCCGACGCCGTGCCGGAACTGACCTTGGTCGGCCCCGGAGCGGGCGGCGAGGCCACGGCCTCGGCCGTGGTCGGCGACATCGCCGATATCGCGCGAGGCCAGGCCGGAGCGCCGTTCGGGCGCAAGACCGGCGATCTCGAGCCCCTGCCGGCTGCTGCCATGCAGGCGCACAAGGGCGGGTATTATGTCCGTCTTTCGGTGGCGGACCGGCCGGGCGCGGCGGCGGGCATCGCCACGCGCATGGCCGAGCGCGGGATCTCGCTGGAGTCGATCGTACAAAAGCATCGGGGCGGCAAGGTCTATGGCGGCGACGACCCGAGCAAGGTCGCCGGTGCCGTGCCCGTCATCCTCATCACCTACGCCACCACCGAGGCAGATATTCGCGGCGCCGTCGATGCCATGGTCTCCGATGGCTACATCGTGGAAACGCCGCAGTTGATCCGCATCGAGCGCGAATAAGCAATATCCCAGGGCGTGTCGTCAGTTATGGTTTGATCGAGCGCCAAATCATAACTGACGACGCGCCGCAACAACGGAGGAAGCCATGTCGGAGATTATTCAGGTCAAGCCGACGGATGTCATCGAGCGCATCCTTTCACTTGAACTGGTCCGTGTAACCGAGCGCGCCGCCGTTGCCTCGGCATTGCTGCGCGGGCGGGGCGATGAGAAGGCCGCCGACAAGGCGGCGGTCGACGCCATGCGGCGCGAACTCAACAAGATGCCGATCGACGGTACCGTGGTGATCGGCGAGGGCGAGCGCGACGAGGCGCCGATGTTGTTCATCGGCGAGAAGGTCGGCAACGGCCTGGGCCCGAAGGTCGATATCGCGGTCGATCCGCTCGAAGGCACCACGCTGTGCGCCAAGGACATGCCGGGATCGATCGCGGTGATGGCGATGGCCAGCGCCGGTTCGCTGCTCAATGCTCCCGACGTCTACATGGACAAGATCGCCATCGGGCCCGGCTATTCCGAGGGCATCGTCGATCTCGATGCCAGCGTAGAAGACAATCTCCACGCCCTTGCCAAGGCCAAGGGCGTCAAACCGCGTGAACTGACCGCGCTGGTTCTCGATCGTCCGCGCCATGCTCCGATCATCGAGGCGATCCGCAAGGTTGGCGCATCCATCCGCGTCATCACGGATGGCGACGTCGCCGGCGTCATCTTCACGACCAATGCGCATGAGACCGGCATCGACATCTATCTGGGAACGGGCGGCGCTCCCGAAGGCGTGCTGGCGGCGGCGGCGCTGCGCTGCGTCGGCGGCCAGATGCAGGGGCGCCTCATCCTCGACACAGAGGCCAAGCGGGAACGTGCCCTGAAGATGGGTGTCACCGACCCGAGCCGCAAATACAAGATGGAGGAACTCGCCTCCGGCGACGTCATCGTCGCAGCGACCGGCGTGACCGACGGCGCACTGCTGCAGGGCGTGAAGTTCCGCGGCCCGGTGATCACCACCGAGACGGTGATCTACCGTTCGCTCAACGGCACGGTGCGCCGCATCCATGGCGAGCATCGCCAGATGTCGAAGTTCAATCTCGACTGATGGATATCCGCGCGCTCACCGCGGAGGAACGCCCTGCCTGGGAGCCGCTCTGGCAGGGCTATCTCACTTTCTACAAGGCGTCGGTGCCGGAGGAGACGACGGCGCTGACCTGGGCTCGCTTCCACGATCCCGCCGAACCGATGTCCGCTTATGGTGCCTTCATCGATGGCCGGCTTGCCGGCATCGTGCACCTGATCCTGCATCGCTCGACCTGGACGCCGGGCCCCTATTGCTACCTGCAGGATTTGTTCACCGCCGAATGGGCGCGCAGGAGAGGCGTTGCCCGCGCGCTGATCGAATGGTCCTATCAGGAGGCCACGCGCCTGGGCGCCAGCCGCGTCTATTGGCTGACGCACGAAAGCAATGTCGAGGCACAGGCCCTCTACGACCAGGTAGCCTCCCGTTCGGGCTTCATTCAGTATCGAAAGATGCTGCCGGCCTGACCGGCACGGCATAATTACTCACCTCCTGGTCATCCCGTGTCTGCGCCGCATCAGTCCGTGGTGCGGAGCGTCCGGGATGACCCGCCGTGTAATTCCGGCCGGCAGCGCCTGTATCGCCTCACGGCCTGGCTTCGAGGATGAGGTTGAACGGTGTTTCCGTGGCGCGGCGGAAGCGGGTGAAGCCGGCTTCGGCCGCGACCTTGCGCAGGCGCGCCTCGCCGGCCTGGGCACCGAGCGCTAGGCCGACCTCCTGATCCAGCGAAGCCGGCGTGCAGATCACGGTGGAGGCGGCGTAGTAGACGCGCCCGACGGGATTGAAATTGTCCTCGAGCCGGTCATTGGCGAAGGGTTCGACCAGCATGCAGGTTCCTTCCGGTGCCATCGTGGACCTGACATGGCGCAGGGCCCCGACGGGATCGCCCATGTCGTGCAGGCAATCGAAGAAGCAGACAAGATCGTAGCCGCGCGCCGGCACCGTCTTGGCCGTGCTCACCTCGAAGGTGATGCGATCGGCCATGCCCGCGGTTTCGGCGGCGGCCGTGGCATCGTCGATCGAGCCCGGGTGATAGTCGAAGCCATAGAAGCGCGAATTGGGGAAGGCTCGGGCCATGATCATGGTCGAGACACCGTGCCCGCAGCCGATATCGGCCACGCTCGCGCCTCGCTCCAGCTTTTCCACCACGCCCTCCAGGGCGGGCAGCCAGTCCTGCACGAGATGATGGCGATAGGCGGTGCGGAAGAAGCGTGCCGTGCCGCAGAACAGGCATTTGTCCCGCTTGTCCCAGCCGACGCCTCGGCCTGTGCGGAACGCATCGGAAATGGCGGGCTCGTCTCGCAGGGTCGCCGCGACGAGATCCCCCACGGCTCCCAGGAACACCGGGCTGTCCTCGTCGGCGAAGACCGCCGCCTGTTCAGGCTGCATGGAAAAACGGGCGGTTCCGGGATCATAGACCACATAGTCCGAGGCGGCCTGCGCCGCGAGCCATTCGCGTATGTAGCGCTCGGAGGTCCCGGTCTTCTCGGCAAGTTCCTGCGAGGTCAGCGGCCCGGCCTCGGCGAGGGCCTTGTAAAGGCCGAGCTTGTCGCCGATGAGCAGCAGCGACGCGTTCATCGCAGCACCGACATCATTGAGCATCTTGCCCATGAAGGCGTTGAGTTTGTCCGGATCTACCGTTCCATTCTGTAAGGCCATCGCTGCTCTCCTATCGTCGAATGCGGCCTGTCGTAGCCGGCATCGGACTCCCTTGACGATGCGATCCCTGCGTCCTTCGTTTCGAGACGGCCATGAGGCATCGCTGCCGGAAGACGGCGATCCGCGACGTGCACGATGAAAACTGCCGATGCCTGACCTGGCTCGATCCCGAGACGAAAGCGGAAGGCTTGCATGACGCCTGCGCCGGGAACCCATGCCGGCGACGATGACATCTTCGTCCTTGCTGGATCTTTCGTTACAACCCCAACGTGGGCACGATGAATATTACCACGACAGGAGGCGTGCCGCTCTTGGCCATTAGGCGGATGCCGCAGCGTCGCGAGGAACAAAATCACCGGCCCGCGGCCGACGGGCTGGCCATTTTTCGGGGCTTCGATTAGATCACCGCCATGTCGCCACCCGCATCACCGTCCGGGCTGCCCGGCCCGCCGCCATTGTCCGTCTTCATCATCGCCTTCAACGAGGCCGATCGCATCGGCGCGACCATCGAGGCCGTGCGCGGTCTCACGGACGATCTGGTCGTGGTCGATTCAGGGTCGACCGACGGGACGCAGACAATCGCCGAAAAGCTCGGCGCCCGGGTGATCCACAATTCCTGGCCGGGCTACGGTCCGCAGAAGCGCTTTGCCGAGACGCAGTGCCGCCATAACTGGATCCTCAACATCGATGCGGACGAAGTGGTGTCGCCGCAGCTCTCGGCGGAGATCCGTGCCCTGTTCGCGGGCGGGGAGCCCAAGGCCGACGGGTATGAGATCAACATCGCCGAGGTCTTTCCGGGGGAAAGGGAGCCTCACCCCTGGGGGTACACGCTGGCGCCGGTGCGGCTCTATCGATTCGATCGTGGCCGTTATGCCGAATCGACCGTGCACGATCGCGTGCATTTCAGCGGTCAGCCGCGGATCGCGCGGTTGAAGGGGCGCATCCATCATTATTCGATCCGCTCGCTCGGCGATGAAATCGCCAAGTTGAACGCCTATACCGAGCAGCAGGCCGAAGATCTCGACAAGAGGGGCAAGACGCTCGGCAGTTGGCGAATTCTGACTGAATTCCCCCTCAACTTCCTCAAGGCCTATATAGTGCGTCGTCATTTCGTTCGCGGTCTTTACGGCATCGCGACGGCGACGAACTATGCTTATTTCCGTTTTCTTCGCCTGGCCAAGCATATGGAAAGGCGGCGCCTACGCAAACTTCGGGGATGACGCATCATTTGGCTTGTCTTCGGGAAGCGAAGGGGGGACAGTCCGCCTACATCATTCTCGAGGGGCGATGCGATGAGCGGCAAACCCGAATTCGATGCGCAGGCGGTCATCGATGCGATGGCACCGATGATCGGAATCGAGATCGATCCTGATTTTCGCGAAGGCGTTGCCGCCAATCTGAAGCTGACGGCCGATCTGGCACAACTGGTGCTGTCCTTCCCGATCGAGGACGGCGATCAGCCCGCTGCGGTCTTCGAAGCATGACCAGCCTGCTCGATCAGGGCTGCTCGCCGCAACTGGGCATTCTGGAAATCTCCACCGGCATCCGCAGTGGGCGTTTCACGGCGCGCGCGGCGATCGAGCATACCCTGGCGCGCATCGAAAGGCTGGACGGCAGGGTAGGGGCATTCACGGCGGTGCTCGCCGAGCGTGCCCTGGCGCGAGCCGATGCCATCGATGCCCGTCATGCCGCCGGCAAGCCTGTCGGAGCCCTGGCCGGCGTCCCCTTCGCCGTGAAGAACCTCTACGACATTGCCGGCCTCGTCACCCTCGCCGGTTCCAGGATCAATCGCGACAATCCGCCAGCCACGCGGGATGCGGCGCTGATCGAACGCCTGGAAGGGCAGGGGGCGATCTGCGTGGGTGCGCTCAACATGGGCGAATACGCCTATGATTTCACCGGCCAGAACACGCATGGGGTGCCCTCGCGAAATCCTCATGCCCTCGACCACTTGGCCGGCGGGTCTTCCAGCGGCCCCGCAAGCGCCGTGGCGGCGGGCTTCGTGCCGTTGGCCCTGGGCAGCGATACCAATGGCGCCATCCGCGTGCCGGCCTCCCTATGCGGGCTGTTCGGCATGAAGCCGACCTTCGGGCGGCTCAGCCGCGCACGCAGTTTTCCTTTCGTCGCCAGCCTCGACCACATGGGCCCGCTGGCCCGTTCGGCTCGCGACCTCGCCTTTGCGTATGATGCCATGCAAGGACCCGATCCGGACGACCCGAGTTGCGCTCAACGCCCGGCGCAGCCGGCCCTGTTCGAACTCGGCCGCGGCATCGAGGGGCTGCGTATTGCCGTGGCGGGCGGCTATTTCCACCCGGAGGGCAACCGCGATGCGCTGGACGCGGTGCGGCGCTGCGCCAAGGCGCTCGACGCCAGCGAAACCATCGAGATCCCGCAGGCGGCGGTTGCCCGGGCAGCGGCCTTCCTGATCACCATTACCGAGGGCGGGGCACTGCATCGCAACAGGCTGCGGGAGCGTGCCAAGGATTTCGCGCCAGGGGTGCGGGACCGGCTGATCGCGGGCAACATGGTGCCGGCGACCTGGGTGAATGCGGCGCATCGCTTTCGCCATTGGTTCCGGGCCGAGATGCATCGCATCTTCGAGCGAATCGATCTGATTCTAGCGCCGGCGACGCCCTGTCGTGCCCCCAGAATCGATGCGACCACCATCGAGGTCGGTGGCCAGGCTATGCCGCTTCGTGCGAATCTGGGGCTGTTCACGCAGCCGATTTCCTTTATTGGACTGCCTGTGGTCACGGTACCGCTCTGGAACGAGGGCGAGAAACTCCCGATCGGCGTGCAGATCATCGCTCCCGCCTGGCGGGAGGATCTTGCCCTGCGGGCTGCCTGGGCGCTGGAAACGGCGGGAGTCGTGCGGGCTCCGGTTGCCGATATCGAATAAAGGTCGATTCGCCGGGCCTTGGCCGCAGCGCCGGGAACGCCGCGACGCGCGGTATCAAAGAGTGAGAGCAAACAAACGCCAAGCGAGCTTCGCTCGAAGGAAAAGCAGACATAATGGTTAGGTCTTTGTTGCGTGCCATCGGGTTGGGGGCGCTTGCGGTGGGGCTGTGCTGGAGCGCCTCGTCGCGGCCGGCTCTTGCTGCCGCCATGGATTTCAAGGTGGTGAGCCTCTCCTTCGGCACCAAATGCAGCAAACGCTGCCCCAGCCTGATGGTCGCCAAGGGCGAGATGACGAGCGGCACGGTGGAGCGTTTCCTCGCCTTCGCCCAGCAGGCTTCCAAACTCGGCGCCAGCAACGTGCTGATCATCGATTCGCCCGGCGGCCATCTGGTCGAGGGCGTCAATCTGGGTCATGTGCTGCGGAAATTGCGCACCAGCGTCTTCGTCGGGCAGGTCGTCACCCTGGGCGGGCAGCCAATTGCGGTCAACGGCTCATGCATGTCGGCCTGCGTCTATGCGCTGATGGGGGGCAATAAGCGATTCGTCCCCGCGGGATCGCGAGTCGGCGTGCATCGCGAATATCTGCCCAACAGTTCCGGGAGCGATCCAATGTCGGTTCTGCGCAGCACGCGGCGATTCCCCGAGGTGACCGAGATGCTGCGGAGCTACTCGAAAAAAATGGGCGTGAATCCCGCTCTGATCGATCTGGCCGAGCAATATGGCGTCGGAAGTATCCGAATTCTGACGCCCGAGGACATCCGGCGCTTCCGGCTGGCGCGCATTGCGAACTGAATTTCGGGTGCGTTGCGAATTGACGCTTGACACTGTGCGGGAGGCCCTCTAATCACCGCGCCACGCCAGCACGGTTCGCCGCCGCTGGCGAGAGACGGGGGTGTAGCTCAGTTGGTTAGAGCGTCGGCCTGTCACGCCGAAGGTCGCGGGTTCAAGTCCCGTCACTCTCGCCATTTTGTGACAAAAAGCCAGCCTTCGGGCTGGCTTTTGCATTTTCAGCCCGGCAAGTCGCGGATGGGGTTGGTTGTAACCAGGTCATGTCTTGCAACTCATACCCGCTATGCGCCAAGATCATGCCAGAATCGCCCGGTATTCTGCCGCACTGCGGTAGGAATCTCTTGGCTGGAACGCTTCCAAGCTTGCGCCTCCCATAGCCGTGGTTTAAGGCTCGCTGCAGGTCGTCCACGACGCAGCGCGAAGGTGCTTTTCCAAAGCGCTGTGGAGGGATGGCCGGCGTGAGCACCGCTTTCAAGCGCACTCATGCCCGTATCGTCCAAACGTGGCGGCCGCGAGTCCAAGCGCTCCTGGTCGATCACAGCTGGAGCAAAGCGCGTTTCAGCGGAAACGCTGCAGTGTTCCAACTCTTTGTCTCGACGCGTTCTTGCGAGTGCTGGTGAACCCACCGGATCGCAAAACGCTATTGGGTTCGTGCTGATGGACAACCTTCTCGCCGGCTATCTGCCGCTTATCATCTTCATCGGGGTCTCGGCCGTCATCGGCCTGGCGCTTCTGGTGGCGCCGTTCCTCGTGGCGTATCAGCGCCCGGATCCGGAAAAGCTCTCGGCCTATGAGTGCGGGTTCAACGCCTTCGACGACGCACGCATGAAGTTCGACGTGCGCTTCTATCTGGTGTCGATCCTGTTCATCATCTTCGATCTCGAAGTGGCATTCCTGTTCCCCTGGGCGATCACGTTCAAGGAAGTCGGCCTGTTCGGCTTCACCTCGATGATGATTTTCCTGGCCGTGCTGACCATCGGCTTCGTTTATGAGTGGAAGAAGGGTGCTCTCGAATGGGATTGAACCTGGAGACATCAGGCGGCACGCTGGTGGCGCCGGCGCCCAAGGGCATCATCGACCCGAACACCGGCAAGCCGGTCGGGTCGACGGACCCGTTTTTCGTCGACATCAACGCCGAGCTGGCCGACCGCGGCTTTCTCGTCACCTCGGCTGACAATCTGATCAACTGGGCCCGCACCGGCTCGCTGATGTGGATGACCTTCGGCCTTGCCTGCTGCGCGGTCGAGATGATGCAGGTCTCCATGCCGCGCTACGACGTCGAGCGCTTCGGCTTCGCCCCGCGTGCTTCGCCGCGCCAGTCCGATGTGATGATCGTGGCGGGCACGCTGACCAACAAGATGGCGCCGGCCCTGCGCAAGGTCTACGACCAGATGCCCGAGCCGCGCTACGTCATCTCCATGGGCTCCTGTGCCAATGGCGGCGGCTACTACCACTATTCCTATGCTGTGGTGCGCGGCTGCGACCGCATCGTGCCGGTCGACATCTATGTGCCTGGCTGCCCGCCCACGGCCGAAGCGCTGCTCTATGGCGTGCTGCTGCTGCAGAAGAAGATCCGCCGTACCGGCACCATCGAGCGTTGAGCGGAGCTGACATGGCAAACTCTGAAACTCTGCAGGCGATCGGCGAGGCCCTCCAGGCCGTCTTTCCGCAGGCCGTCTCCAGCGTGGTACATGCGTTCGGCGAACTGACCGTCACCACCGATCCCGACAACATCCTGGCCGTGCTCAAGCACCTTAGGGATGACGCCGGCACGCGTTTCGTCTCGATCATCGATGTCTGCGGGGCCGACTACCCGGCGCGCGAAAAGCGCTTCGACGTGGTCTATCACCTGCTGTCGCCGACCAAGAACGTCCGCATCCGCGTGAAGGTGGAAACCGACGAGGCGACCCCGGTTCCCTCCGCCGTCCAGTTGTTCCCCGGCGTGCTCTGGTTCGAGCGCGAAGCCTACGATCTCTATGGCATCCTCTTCACCGGCCATCCGGACCTGCGCCGGCTGCTGACCGACTACGGCTTCGACGGCCATCCCTTGCGCAAGGACTTCCCGATGACGGGGTTCGTCGAGGTGCGCTGGGACGACGAAGCCAAGCGTGTGGTCTATGAGCCCGTCAGGCTCAACCAGGAATTCCGCAACTTTGATTTCCTCTCGCCATGGGAAGGCACGGATTATGTCCTGCCCGGCGACGAGAAGGCGAAGGCGGGCTGACGCGCTCCCGCGCGCCGGATCAGGACTAGCAAGACTCTCGAAATGGCTCCGAACCAGCTGGCCAACTCGGAAAGTTTGGAAACGACATGAACGACCAACCGCATCTGCGCAATTTTGCGATCAATTTCGGCCCGCAGCATCCGGCGGCCCACGGCGTGTTGCGTCTGGTCATGGAGCTCGACGGCGAAGTGGTCGAACGTGTCGATCCCCATATCGGCTTGCTGCATCGTGGCACTGAGAAGCTGATCGAGGCCAAGACCTTCATGCAGGCCATCCCCTATTTCGATCGGCTCGATTACGTCGCGCCGATGAACCAGGAGCATGCCTATTGCCTGGCCATCGAGCGCCTGCTCGGTATGGAGGTTCCCAAGCGGGGGCAGCTCATCCGCGTGCTCTATTCCGAGATCGGGCGCCTGCTCTCGCATCTGCTCAACGTCACCACGCAGGCCATGGACGTCGGTGCGCTGACGCCGCCGCTGTGGGGCTTCGAAGAGCGCGAGAAGCTGATGATCTTCTACGAGCGTGCTTCGGGCAGCCGCATGCACGCCGCCTATTTTCGCGCCGGCGGCGTCCATCAGGACCTTCCGCCGGAGCTGATCGACGATATCGAGGCCTTCTGCGATCCTTTCCTCAAGGTTTGCGACGACCTCGAGGGCCTGCTCACCGACAATCGCATCTTCAAGCAGCGCAATGTCGATATCGGCATCGTCTCGCTGGATGACGCCTGGGCCTGGGGCTATTCGGGCGTGATGGTGCGCGGCTCGGGCGCCGCCTGGGACCTGCGCAAGTCGCAGCCCTATGAATGCTATGCCGAGCTCGATTTCGATATTCCGATCGGCAAGAACGGCGACAATTACGATCGCTACTGCATCCGCATGGAAGAGATGCGCCAGTCGATCCGCATCATGAAGCAGTGCTGCACGCTGCTGCGCACGACGACCGGACCGGTTTCGGCCACCGACAACAAGGTCGTGCCGCCCAAGCGTGGCGAGATGAAGCGCTCGATGGAAGCGCTCATCCATCACTTCAAGCTCTACACCGAGGGCTACCACGTGCCCGCCGGCGAGGTTTACGCGGCCGTCGAAGCGCCCAAGGGCGAATTCGGCGTCTACCTGGTCTCCGACGGCGGCAACAAACCCTATCGCTGCAAGATCCGCGCGCCGGGCTTTGCGCATCTGCAGTCGATGGATTGGCTGTGCCGCGGCTACATGCTGGCCGACGTCTCCGCCATTCTCGGTTCTCTCGACATCGTGTTCGGCGAAGTCGATCGTTGATTTTGGGTCGCAGCCGGCTTCCAGGCGGCTGCAAAAGCGTCTTGCGATTTGAGGGGGCACCACGAATCGCAAAGACGCGTCGAAACCAGGAGTGAGAGTAAAAGTGCGTTTGCCAAAACGCACTTTGCTCTAGCAGTAAAGAGGTATGCGCATGTCCGTCCGCAGGCTCGCGCCCCAGGAACTTCAGCCGGCAAGCTTTGCCTTCACGCCCGAGAACGAGGCGTGGGTGGACCAGCAGATCGCCAAATATCCGCCCGGCCGCCAGGCGTCGGCGGTGATTCCGCTGCTGTGGAAGGCGCAGGAACAGGCCGGCGGCTGGGTGTCCCAGGCGGCGATCGAAGTGATCGCGGCGCGCCTGGGCATGGCGAAGATCCGCGTCCTGGAGATCGCGACCTTCTACACCATGTTCAACCTGGAACCGGTGGGCAAGTATTTCATCCAGCTCTGCGGCACCACGCCCTGCCAGCTGCGCGGCGCCGAGGCGATCCGCGACGTCGTCAAGAAGCGCATCGGCCCCGAGCGGCACGTGACGGAAGACGGCAAGTTCTCCTGGCTCGAGGTCGAGTGCCTGGGCGCTTGCTGCAATGCGCCGATGGTCCAGATCAATGCCGATTTCTACGAGGATCTCACGCCTGAGATCATGGAACGCATCATCGACGATCTTGCCGCCGGCAAGGAAGTGAAGCCCGGCCCGCAGAACGGCCGCTTCTCGTCCGAGCCGGAAGGTGGTGCGCAGACCCTGACCGATCCGGCGCTCTATGACGGCTCGGTGATCGGCTCCTGGAAGCAGCGCCTCGCCGAGGAGAAAGCCAAGCTCGAGGCGGCCAAGGCCGCTGCTGCCGAAGCCGCCGCGGCGGCGCCGGCCAAGTCTTGAATTCAAGGGGAGGGCGCCGCAAACGAGGCTTCCTTCCCGACAACAGGTCCTGCCGCCAGCCTCCGGCCAGCGACAGGGCGCTCCCCACTCTCAGATTTCCGGATCCGCCATGCTTGCTGATCGCGACCGCATCTTCACCAATCTCTACGGCCTCCAGTCGCCCGGACTGCAGGCGGCCATCAAGCGTGGCTCGTGGGATGGCACCAAGCAGATCCTCGAGATGGGCCAGGACTGGATCATCAACGAGATGAAGGCGTCGGGCCTCAGGGGACGCGGCGGCGCTGGCTTTCCCACCGGCCTGAAATGGTCGTTCATGCCGAAGAAGTCCGATGGCCGGCCGAGCTATCTCGTCGTTAATGCCGACGAATCCGAGCCCGGCACCTGCAAGGACCGCGAGATCATGCGGCATGACCCGCATCATCTGGTGGAAGGCTGCCTGATCGCCTCCTTCGCCATGAATGCGCATGCCTGCTACATCTATATCCGCGGCGAATATATCCGTGAGCGCGAGGCCCTGCAGCGCGCCGTCGACGAGGCCTACGAGGCCGGCCTGATCGGCAAGAACAACAAGAACGGCTGGGATTTCGACCTCTACGTGCACCACGGCGCCGGCGCCTATATCTGCGGCGAGGAGACCGCGCTGCTCGAAAGCCTCGAAGGCAAGAAGGGCATGCCGCGCATGAAGCCGCCCTTCCCGGCGAATATGGGCCTCTATGGCTGCCCGACCACGGTGAACAATGTCGAGTCGATCGCCGTCGCCCCCACCATCCTGCGCCGCGGCGCAGGCTGGTTCGCCGGCATCGGCAATCCCAACAATGTCGGCACCAAGCTCTTCTGCGTCTCGGGCCATGTGAACAAGCCGTGCAACGTCGAAGAGGCGATGGGCATTCCTTTCCGCGAGCTGATCGAGCGCCATTGCGGCGGCATCCGCGGCGGCTGGGACAATCTGAAGGCCGTGATTCCGGGCGGCTCGTCGGTGCGCATGGTACCGGCCGAGCAGATCATCGACACGCCGATGGATTTCGACTCGCTGTCGAAGCTGCGCTCGGGCCTCGGCACCGCCGCCGTCATCGTGATGGACAAGTCGACCGACGTGGTGCGCACCATCGCTCGGCTTGCCTATTTCTACAAGCATGAGAGCTGCGGCCAGTGCACGCCGTGCCGCGAGGGCACGGGCTGGATGTGGCGCGTGCTCACCCGCATGGCCGAAGGACGCGCCCAGAAGCGCGAGATCGACATGCTGCTCGACGTTACCAAGCAGGTCGAAGGGCATACGATCTGTGCTCTCGGCGATGCGGCCGCCTGGCCGATCCAGGGGCTGATCACCCATTTCCGTCATGAGATCGAAGCGCGCATCGATCAATATGCCGCAAACCCCCATTCCACCCCTGTTCTGCAGGCGGCGGAATAACAGGCCGGCTCCCGTCGGCTGCAATTTATCAGGGCCGGGATCGCCCCCGTTTCCGGCCTGTCACAGCGCTGAATTTTCGTGTTCCCGATGTTGATCGCGGCGCGGAATTTTGCGAAGTCGAGTTTGGAAAGAGTCTGGATTGCGTCTCGCTATCCAGGCCTGATCGTCAAGGTTATCCATGGCCAAGTTGATCGTCGACGGACAGGAAATCGAGGTCCCGGCGGAGTACACGCTCCTCCAGGCCTGTGAGGTCGCGGGTGCAGAGATCCCGCGTTTCTGCTTCCACGAGCGCCTGTCAATTGCCGGCAATTGCCGCATGTGTCTGGTCGAGGTGAAGGGCGGCCCGCCCAAGCCGACGGCGTCCTGTGCCATGGCGGTACGGGACCTGCGTCCGGGCCCGAACGGCGAGCCACCGGTGGTGCTCACCAAGAGCCCGATGGTCAAGAAGGCCCGCGAGGGGGTGATGGAGTTCCTCCTCATCAACCATCCGCTGGATTGCCCGATCTGCGACCAGGGCGGCGAGTGCGACCTGCAGGACCAGGCCATGGCCTACGGCGTCGACAAGAACCGCTATGCCGAGAACAAGCGCGCGGTCGAAGACAAATATATCGGCCCGCTGGTCAAGACGGTGATGAACCGCTGCATCCATTGCACGCGCTGCGTCCGCTTCACCACCGAGGTGGCCGGCGTCTCCGAGCTCGGCGCTATCGGCCGCGGCGAGGACATGGAGATCACCACTTATCTCGAACGGGCGATGAGCTCGGAGCTGCAGGGCAATGTGATCGACCTCTGTCCGGTCGGCGCCCTGACCTCCAAGCCCTATGAATTCCATGCCCGCCCCTGGGAGCTCTCCAAGACCGAATCCGTCGACGTGATGGATGCGGTGGGCTCCGCCATCCGCATCGATGCGCGCGGCCGGGAAGTGCTGCGCATCGTGCCACGCACCAATGAGCTGGTGAACGAGGAGTGGATCTCGGACAAGACCCGCTTCATCTGGGATGGCCTGCGCACCCAGCGCCTCGACCGGCCTTATCTGCGTGTCGACGGCCGCCTCAAGCCGGTGAGCTGGCAGGACGCCTTTGCCGCCGTCGCCGCCAAGGTGAAGGCCGCCAAGCCCGAGCGCATCGGCGCCATCGCCGGCGACCTCGCCGCGGTGGAGGAACTGTTCGCGCTCAAGGATCTCATCGGCAAGCTGGGCTCGAAGAACCTCGACGCCCGCCAGGACGGCGCCAAGATCGATCCTGCCCTGGGCCGCGCCGGCTATCTGTTCAACCCGACGATCGCCGGTCTCGAGGAGGCGGACGCGATCCTGCTGGTCGGCACCAATCCGCGCAAGGAAGCCTCGGTTCTCAATGCCCGCATCCGCAAGCGCTGGCTGCGTGGCGTCAAGATCGGGCTGATCGGCGAGCAGGCCGATCTGACCTACACCTATGATTATCTGGGCGCCGGACCTGATAGTTTGGCCGAGCTGGCTGCCGGCAAGGGCGCCTTCGCCGAGCTGCTGAAGGAGGCCTCCAAGCCGGTCATCATCGTGGGTGGCGGTGTCTATGCCCGCGCGGACGGCGCGGCGCTGCTGTCGCTGGCCGCCAAGGCGGCCCAGGCGCTCGGCGTGGTCAAGGACGGCTGGAACGGTTTCGGCGTGCTGCACAATGCCGCCTCGCGCGTGGGTGCCCTCGATGTCGGCTTCGTGCCGGGCGAGGAGGGGCTCGACGCCGCCGGCATGGCCAAGGCCGGAGCGCTTGACGTGCTCTTCCTGCTGGGTGCCGACGAAATCACCGTCGAGCCGGGTGCCTTCGTGGTCTATCAGGGCAGCCATGGCGATCGCGGCGCGCATCGCGCCGACGTCATCCTGCCGGCCGCTGCCTATCCCGAGCGCTCGGGCCTGTTCGTCAACACCGAGGGCCGGGTCCAGCTCGCCAACCGCGCGGCGTTCCCGCCTGGCGAGGCGCGCGAGGACTGGGCGATCCTGCGGGCATTGTCGGAAGCCCTCGGCGCCAAGCTCGGCTATGACTCGCTCACTGCCCTGCGCAAGGCGCTGTTTGCCGCCATTCCCCATCTCGGCCAGATCGGTCAGGTTGCCGCTGCCGATGCCGCCGGCATCTCGGCTCTGGCGAATGTCGGCGGCGAGGTCGACAAGGCAGCTTTCGCGGCTGCGATCAGCGATTTCTATTTGACCAACCCCATCGCGCGCGCTTCGGCCGTGATGGCGCAGTGTTCGCAGCTCGCCTCGGGCGCGCTGCCGCTGGCGGCGGAGTAAGGACGGGCCATGACGATCTGGGAAACACTCCTGTGGAAGGTGGGCCTGCCGGCGCTGCAAAGCGTGGTTCTGCTGGTCTGCCTGCTTGTCTTCATCGCCTATTACCTGCTGGCCGACCGCAAGGTCTGGGCGGCCGTGCAGCTGCGTCGCGGTCCCAATGTCGTCGGGCCGTTCGGGCTGTTCCAGTCCTTCGCCGACCTGATCAAGTTCGTGCTCAAGGAGCCGGTGATCCCGGCGGGCGCGAACAAGGGCGTCTTCCTGCTCGCGCCCTTCGTCACCTGCGTTCTGGCGCTGGCCGGTTGGGCTGTGCTGCCGGTCGCGGCCGGCACGATGATCGCCGACATCAATGTCGGCATCCTCTATGTCTTCGCCATCTCCTCGCTCGGTGTCTACGGCACCATCATGGCGGGCTGGGCCTCGAACTCGAAATATCCCTTCCTCTCGGCCCTGCGCGCCGCGGCCCAGATGGTGTCCTATGAAGTCTCCATCGGGTTCGTCATCATCACCGTGCTGCTCTGCGCCGGCTCGCTGAACCTGACGGCCATCGTCGAGGCGCAGCACAGCCGCGGCCTCGCCAGCCTGATCGGTCTGCCCTGGCTGACCTTCCTGAACTGGTACTGGCTGCCGCTCTTCCCGATGTTCATCATCTTCTTCATCTCGGCCCTGGCCGAGACGAACCGGCCGCCCTTCGATCTGGCCGAAGCCGAGTCCGAGCTCGTGGCCGGCTTCATGGTCGAATATGCCTCGACGCCCTACCTGCTGTTCATGCTGGGCGAGTATGTGGCGATCATGACCATGTGCGCCCTGACCACCATCCTGTTCATGGGGGGCTGGAGCGCGCCGATCGACCTGCCGCCCTTCACCTGGATCCCGGGCTTCATCTGGTTCCTGGTCAAGGTGACGTTCGTGTTCTTCATGTTCGCGATGGTGAAGGCCTTCGTGCCGCGCTACCGCTACGACCAGCTGATGCGTCTCGGCTGGAAAGTCTTCCTGCCGCTGTCGATCGCCATGGTCGTGATCGTCGCAGGCTTCCTCCAGATTACCGGATGGGCACCATGACCGCAGCCAATCCCAGCCGGCCGCGTGTCGGCTTAGATCAGGCCGCCAAGGCCCTGTTCCTGAAGGAATTCGTTTCGGCCTTCTTCCTGTCGATGCGCTATTTCTTCAAGCCGAAGGCGACGTTGAACTATCCCTTCGAGAAGGGCCGGCTGTCGCCGCGTTTCCGGGGCGAGCACGCTTTGCGGCGCTATCCCAATGGCGAGGAACGCTGCATCGCCTGCAAATTGTGCGAGGCGATCTGCCCGGCGCAGGCAATCACCATCGAGGCGGGGCCGCGCGGCAATGACGGTACGCGGCGCACCACGCGCTACGACATCGACATGGTCAAGTGCATCTATTGCGGCTTCTGCCAGGAAGCCTGCCCGGTGGATGCCATCGTCGAGGGGCCGAACTTCGAGTTCGCCGTCGAGACGCGCGAAGAGCTGTTCTATGACAAGGACCGTCTTCTGGCCAATGGCGACCGCTGGGAGCGGGAAATCGCCAAGAATATCGCCAAGGACGCGCCTTATCGCTGACGCGCTTTGCTCTAGGGCATAAGAGACCGGCCCGGCCGGAGTTTGTTTTTGCTTCAGCCAGGCTGGAGCGGTTGAGACTAGACGGCACGGAAACGGGCCGGAGAGGGGTTTGAACATGAATGTGGCGACAGCCTTCTTCTACCTGTTCGCCTTTGTTTGCGTGGCATCGGCCTTGATGGTCATCCTGTCGCGCAACCCTGTGCATTCGGTGCTCTATCTGATCCTGGCCTTCGTCAATGCGGCCGGCCTGTTCATGCTTACCGGGGCCGAGTTTCTCGCGCTGATCCTGATCGTGGTCTATGTCGGTGCCGTCGCCGTGCTCTTCCTCTTCGTGGTGATGATGCTCGACGTCGACTTTACCGAGCTGCGCCAGGGCTTCCTGCAATATCTGCCGATCGGCTTCCTGGTCGGCCTGATCGTTCTGATCGAATTGCTGATGGTGGTGGTCGGCTGGGCGATCTCCCCCGGCATCGTCGTCAATCCGCAGACGCAGATCGATACCTCCGTCACCAACACCGAGGCGCTCGGTCGCGTGCTCTACACGCAATATGCCTTCTTCTTCCAGGGCGCCGGCCTGGTGCTGCTGGTGGCCATGATCGGCGCCATCGTGCTGACGCTGCGCCACAAGGAAGGCGTCAAGCGCCAGAATCCGGCCCTGCAATCGGCGCGCACCAAGGCGCAGTCGGTTGAGGTCATCAAAGTTCAGCCAGGGCAGGGGATCTGACACATGGCCGTCGATCTTTCCCATTTTCTCGCTGTCGCCGCCGTTCTCTTCACCATCGGCGTGCTCGGGATTTTCATCAACCGCAAGAACGTCATCGTCATCCTGATGTCGGTGGAACTCATCCTGCTTGCGGTGAACATCAATATGGTCGCCTTCTCCGCGGCGCTGCACGACATTACGGGCCAGGTCTTCACCCTCCTGATCCTGACGGTCGCCGCCGCCGAGGCCGCGATCGGTCTGGCCATTCTGGTGGCGTTCTACCGCAACCGCGGTTCGATCGCCGTCGAAGATATCAACGTGATGAAGGGCTGAGGGCGTGTATAACGCAATTGTCTTCCTGCCGCTCCTCGGCTTCCTGATTGCCGGCATCGCCAACATGCTGACGTGGCGCCTGGCGCCGGCCGATGCTGCCGAGACCTCCGGGCATGGTCACGACGACCATGGCCATGGTGCTCACGCCGCGCATGGCCATGATGACCATGCTCATGACTCCCATGGTCACGACGATCACCACGCGGTCGAGGAATCCCCGCATTCGCCCGGCAAGATCCGCTTTGCCGAATATGTCACGACCGGCCTGCTGTTCGTGTCCTGCCTGCTGTCCTGGGTCGCGTTCATCAATGTCGGCTTCAACGGCGCCACCACCACGGTGCCGGTGCTCGACTGGATCCATGTCGGCAAGCTGCAGATCGATTGGGCCCTGCGCGTCGACACGCTGACCGCGGTGATGCTGGTGGTTGTCACCACCGTGTCCTCGCTCGTTCACCTCTATTCCATCGGCTATATGGAAGAGGACCCCTCGCGGCCGCGCTTCTTCGCCTATCTGTCGCTGTTCACCTTCGCCATGCTCATGCTGGTGACCTCCGACAATCTGGTGCAGATGTTCTTCGGCTGGGAAGGCGTGGGTCTGGCCTCCTATCTCCTGATCGGCTTCTGGTACAAGCGCCCCACGGCCAACGCCGCCGCCATCAAGGCCTTCGTGGTCAACCGCGTCGGCGATTTCGGTTTCTCGCTCGGCATCTTCGCGGTGTTCGTCATCTTCGGCCAGGTCGGCTTCGAGGGCATCTTCAAGGAAGCCGCCAGCAAGGCGGAGACCAGCATCCACTTCCTCGGCTATAACCTGCCGGCCCTGGAAGTTGCCTGCTTCCTGCTGTTCATGGGGGCCATGGGCAAGTCCGCCCAGTTCCTGCTGCACACCTGGCTGCCGGACGCGATGGAAGGGCCGACGCCGGTCTCCGCGCTCATCCATGCCGCCACCATGGTCACGGCGGGCATCGTGATGGTGGCGCGCCTGTCGCCGCTGTTCCAGCATGCCGAGCACGCCCTGGCCTTCGTCACCTTCATCGGCGCCACCACGGCCTTCTTCGCCGCCACGGTGGGCCTCGTCCAGAACGACATCAAGCGCGTCATCGCCTATTCGACCTGTTCGCAGCTCGGCTACATGTTCGTGGCCCTGGGCGTGGGCGCCTACAATGTCGGCGTGTTCCACCTGTTCACGCACGCCTTCTTCAAGGCGCTGCTGTTCCTCGGTGCCGGCTCGGTCATCCATGCCATGCACCACGAGCAGGACATGCGCCACATGGGCGGCCTGAAGTCGAAGATCCCGCTGACCTACTGGGCCATGGTGATCGGCACGCTGGCGCTCACCGGCGTCGGCCTGCCCTTGACGCAGATCGGCTTCGCCGGCTTCAACTCCAAGGATGCCGTGATCGAGGCGGCCTGGGCCGGCTACGCCGAGAGCGGCCACCTCATTCCGCTCTATGCCTTCTGGATGACCATCGTCGCGGCGCTGATGACGTCCTTCTATTCCTGGCGCCTGATCTTCATGACCTTCCATGGCCAGACCCGGGCCGATGCGCATACCTATGACCATGCGCATGAATCGCCGATGCCGATGATGATCCCGCTCGCGGTTCTGTCGGTCGGCGCGGTCTTCGCCGGCATGGTCTTCTACGGCCCCTTCGCCAGCGAGCACGGGCTCGAATCCTTCTGGCGTGAGGCCGTGTCGCTGGGCGAGGGCACCAAGATCCTTGAAGGCATGCATCACGCCCCGCTCTGGGTGAAGCTGTCGCCCTTCGTCATGATGCTGATCGGCTTCTTCACGGCCTATTACATGTATATCGTCAAGCCGACGGTGCCGGCGGCCATCGCCGCCCGCAACCCGCTGCTCTACAATTTCCTGCTCAACAAGTGGTACTTCGACGAGCTCTATGACTGGGCCTTCACCCGCCCGGCCAAGTGGCTCGGCCGCTTCCTGTGGAAGAAGGGGGATGGCGCCACCATCGACGGCCTCGGCCCGGATGGTGTCTCCGCCCGAGTCGTTGACGTCACCCGCGGCGTCGTCAAGCTGCAGACCGGCTATCTCTATCACTATGCCTTCGCCATGCTGATCGGCATCGCGGCCTTGTTCACCTGGTCCATGCTCGGAGGCACGCACTGATGTCCTGGCCGGTTCTTTCCGTCACGACCTTCCTGCCCTTGGTGGGTGTGGTGCTGATGCTGGTGCTTCGGGGTGATCCCGAAGGCGTGAAGCGCAATTCGCGCATCATCTCGCTGTGGACCACCATCGCGACCTTCATCGTCTCGCTATTGCCGCTGTTCGCCTTCGATCCGGCCAACACCAGCTTCCAGTTCGTCGAGAACACCAACTGGCTCGGCGGCACCACGGGTGGGGCGATCAACTATCGGATGGGCGTCGACGGCATCTCGCTGCCCTTCGTCATCCTGACGACCTTCCTGATGCCGTTCTGCATCCTCGCCTCCTGGCGCTCGATCCAGAACCGCGTGCGCGAATACATGATCGCCTTCCTCGTGCTGGAGACGCTGATGATCGGCGTGTTCTGCGCGCAGGACATCGTGCTGTTCTACCTGTTCTTCGAAGGCGGCCTGATCCCGATGTTCCTGATCATCGGCATCTGGGGCGGACAGCGGCGCATCTATGCCAGCTTCAAGTTCTTCCTCTACACGCTGCTCGGCTCGGTGCTGATGCTGATCGCCATCATGGCGATGTATTGGAACGCCGGTTCCTCCGATATCGCCGTGCTGCTCAAGCACCCGTTCCCGGTGCAGATGCAGACCTATCTGTGGCTGGCCTTCTTCGCCTCCTTCGCCGTGAAGATGCCGATGTGGCCGGTGCACACGTGGCTGCCCGACGCGCACGTCGAAGCACCCACGGCGGGCTCGGTCATCCTGGCCGGCATCCTCCTGAAGATGGGCGGCTACGGCTTCATCCGTTTCTCCCTGCCGATGTTCCCGGCGGCCTCCGAATATTTCGCGCCGCTGGTGTTCACCCTCTCCGTCATCGCCATCGTCTACACCTCGCTGGTGGCGCTGATGCAGGAGGACATCAAGAAGCTGATCGCCTATTCGTCGGTAGCCCATATGGGCTTCGTCACCATGGGCCTGTTCTCGATGAACGAGCAGGGCGTGCAGGGCGCGATCTTCCAGATGATCTCGCACGGCATCGTCTCCGGCGCGCTGTTCCTCTGCGTCGGCGTGGTCTATGACCGCATGCACACCCGCGAGATCGCGGCCTATGGCGGCCTGGTCAACCGCATGCCCTGGTATGCGCTGGTCCTGATGGTGTTCACCATGGCCAATGTCGGCCTGCCCGGCACGTCGGGCTTCGTCGGCGAGTTTCTCACGCTGGTCGGCGCCTTCTCGACCAATACCTGGGTGGCTTTCTTCGCTACGTTCGGCGTGATCCTGTCGGCGGCCTATGCGCTCTGGCTCTATCGCCGCGTCGTCTATGGCGCGCTGGAAAAGCCGAGCCTGGCCGGGATCGCCGACCTCACCGGCCGGGAGTTCATCATCCTGGCGCCGCTGGTTCTGCTCACGATCTATTTCGGCGTCTATCCCAAGCCGATCCTGAACATGAGCGAAGCCGCCGTCACCCATCTCATCCAGGCGGCGAAAGCTGCCAGCGTTGCGCTTAACTGATCCGAAGGCGAGCCATGTCTGCTTCTGAAATTGCAACGGCGCTTCCGGAAATCGTTCTGGTTCTTGGCGCCATCGCTTTGCTGATGATCGGTGTCTTCTCGGCGCCGCGTGGCTACGGCCTGGTCACCACCCTTTCGGTGGTGCTGCTTGCCGTGGTCGTGGTGCTGGTGGCCATGAGCACCGACGGCAAGGCCTTCAACGGTTCCTTCAGCGTCGATGCCTTCGCCCGCTTCACCAAGATCCTGGTCCTGATCGGCTCGGGCACGGCGATCGTGATGTCGAGCGACTTCCTGCGCTCGCGCGGCATCGAGAAGTTCGAATATCCGGTGATGATCCTGCTGGCGACAACCGGCATGATGATGATGCTGTCGGCCAACGACCTCATCGCCCTCTATATCGGGCTCGAACTGCAGTCGTTGGCCCTTTACGTCATCGCTTCCATTCATCGCGACGACCTGAAGTCCACCGAAGCGGGCCTGAAATATTTCGTCCTCGGCGCGCTCTCCTCGGGCATGCTGCTCTATGGCGCTTCGCTGATCTATGGCTTCGCCGGCACGGTGTCGTTCACCGGCATCGCCACGGCGGTGCAGGGGCATGTCGGGCTCGGCCTGGTCTTCGGTATCGTCTTCCTTCTCGCTGGCCTGGCCTTCAAGATCTCGGCCGTGCCGTTCCATATGTGGACGCCCGACGTCTACGAGGGTGCTCCCACGCCGGTGACCACCCTGTTTGCCGGTGCGCCGAAGATTGCCGCCATGGGGCTGCTGGTCCGCGTGATCATCACCTCCTTCCCGGCGGCGCTCGCCCAGTGGCAGCAGATCGTGGTGTTCATCGCTATCGCTTCGATGGCCCTCGGCTCCTTCGCGGCCATCGGCCAGAGCAACATCAAGCGCCTGATGGCCTATTCGTCGATCGGCCATATGGGCTTTGCCCTGGTCGGCCTGGCGGCAGGCACCTCCGAGGGCGTGCAGGGCGTGCTGATCTATCTGGCGCTCTATCTGGCCATGACGATCGGCACCTTCGCGGTGATCCTCTCGATGAAGCGCAAGGGCGCCTATGTCGAGAATGTCAGCGATCTCGCCGGCCTGTCGAGCACGCAGCCGATCATGGCCTATGCGCTCGCCGCGCTGATGTTCTCGCTGGCGGGCATTCCTCCGCTCTCGGGCTTCTGGGCCAAGTGGTATGTGTTCGTTGCCGCCGTGCATCAGGGCCTGTGGCCGCTGGCGATCCTCGGCGTGCTTTCCAGCGTGGTGGGCGCCTTCTATTATCTGCGCATCATCAAGGTGATGTTCTTCGACGAGCCGGCCGAGGCGTTCGAGCCGATGCCGACCCCGCTCGCCGGCGTGCTCGCCATCGCGACGATCGTGACGGTGTTCTTCATCGTCTGGCCGACGCTGGTGACCGGCCCGGCCGCGGCGGCCGCCGCCTCGCTCCTACCCTCGGGCTGATGCAACCGGGGCAATGAAACTCGGCGCAGGAGCACAGGCGGCAGGCTTCCGTCACCTTCACTTCGACTCGATTGGCTCGACCAATATCGAGGCTCTGCAGCGCGGGCAGGACCGCCTGTGGGTGACGGCCGGCGAACAGGTTTCCGGCAAGGGGCGGCGCGGCCGCCCCTGGAGTTCTCCTCGGGGCAACCTTTATGCCTCGCTCCTGCTGGTCGATCCCGCCGAGCCGAGGCGGGCGGCCGATCTTTGCTTCGTCGCTGCCCTCGCGCTCAGCGATGCCGTCATCGCCACCGCACCCAGGGCCGCCGTGGGCCTGGCCTTGAAATGGCCCAATGACGTGCTGATCGGCGGAGCCAAGCTTGCCGGTATCCTCGTCGAGGGCGCCCATGCCGGCGGGGTCTTTTCGGCAGTGATCGGCTGCGGGGTCAACATTGCCAGCCACCCGGAAGGCACACCCTATCCGGCCACCCATCTGGCGGCGAGCGACGCCGCCATCAATGTCGAAACCTTCTTCGCTGCGCTGACGGACGGCTTTGCCCGGCGCCTGGAGCAATGGCAGCGCGGTGCCGGCTTTGCCGCCATCCGGGAGGCCTGGCTGCAGCGGGCCGCCGGTCTCGGGCGCCGCATCGTCGTGCGTTTGCCCTCGGGGGATATCGACGGCGTGTTCGAGGCCCTCGATGCCGAAGGCGTGCTGATCCTGCGCGACGATGCCGGGGCGCGGCGCGAAGTTTCAGCCGGCGAAATCTTCTTTCCGGGCTTGTTCCCGAATTCATCCGATTCTTGAAGAGTTTGGCTGCCTTCGCTGCAGTCCGATACGAATAATAGGGCCACCGCGCCCGTAAGGAACCAGACATGGCACGCGATACCACCGATCTCGTCTTCTGCGCCTTGGGCGGCATCGGCGAGATCGGCATGAACATGGCTCTCTATGGCTATGGCCCGGCAAACAAGCGCCAATGGCTGATGGTCGATTGCGGCGTGTCCTTTGCCGATGACAACCTGCCCGGCGTCGACCTCGTAATGCCCGACACCCGCTTCATCGAGGCCCAGCGCAAGAATCTCGTCGGCATCGTGATCACCCACGCGCATGAGGACCATTTCGGCGCCTTGATCCATCTGTGGCCCAAGCTGCAGGTGCCGGTCTACGCCACCAAGTTCACGGCAGCGCTGCTGGAAGCCAAGCGGCTGCACGAGCCCGATGCGCCCAAGCTCGATCTGCGCATCATTCCGTCCCAGGCGCGCCTCAATCTCGGGCCGTTCGATGTCGAACTGATCAACGTCGCCCATTCCATTCCGGAATCCAACGCGCTGGCGATCCGCACCCCCGCCGGCATGGTCATCCATACCGGCGACTGGAAGATCGACGAGACGCCGGTGATCCCACCTTTGACCGATGCCGCACGTCTCAAGGCGCTGGGCGATGAAGGCGTGCTGGCGCTGGTCTGCGATTCCACCAATGCCATTCGCGAGGGGCGTTCGCCCTCCGAGCGGGACGTCGCCAAGAGCCTGGGCGAGATCATCGCCGCCAAGAAGGGCAGGGTAGCGGTGACCACCTTTGCCTCCAATGTCGGGCGCATCCGCTCGATCGCCGAGGCGGCCATGGCCAATGATCGCAGCGTGGTGATCGTCGGGCGGGCCATGGAGCGGGTCTGCCAGGTCGCGCGCGAATGCGGCCTGCTCGATGGCATTCCCGATTTCCTCAGCCCGGAAAGCTACGGCTTCCTGCCGCGCGAGAAGGTCGTGTGTGTGCTCACCGGCAGCCAGGGCGAGCCGCGCGCCGCGCTGGCGCGCATCGCCCGCGGCGAGCACCCCGAGGTGACCCTTGCCAAGGGCGACACGGTGATCTTCTCCTCGCGCACCATCCCGGGCAATGAGAAGGCTGTCGGCAACATCATCAACGGGCTCGTCAAGCAGGGCGCGGAGATCGTCACCGACCGCAACCAGCTCGTGCATGTCTCCGGCCATCCGCGGCGCGGCGAACTCACCGATATGTATCACTGGACGCGCCCGAAGATAGCCATTCCCGTGCATGGCGAGGCCTGGCACTTGGCCGAACATGCCGAACTCGCTCGTTCGCTCGGCGTGCCGGAAGTGGTCGCGGCCGGCGACGGCCAGATCATCGCGCTGCGCGAAGGCGACACCAGGGTGGTGGACGAGGCGCCGACCGGTCGTATCTGCCTGGATGGCGACGTGCTCATCAATGCTTCCGAGGAGACCATCCCCCAGCGCCGACGCCTATCCTGGTCCGGCGCGGTTTCGGTCGCGCTCGCTCTGTCGGAGAAAGGCGAGATCGTCAACGAGCCGGATGTGAAGTTCTCCGGCCTGCCGCTGCGTGTCGGCGATGGCCGCCTGATGGATGACGTCATCGCCGATGCCGCCCTGCTGGTGATCGACAGCCTGCCCAAGCCCAAGCGGCGCGATCCGGACGCCGTGGAACTGGCCGTGGAGCGCGCCGTGCGCTCGGCCGTGAACGCGGTATGGGGCAAGAAGCCGGTTTGTCATGTGATCGTGCTGGTGGTCTGATAGCCGGCCAGGAACCGCAGCATGGAAGCTCGCCGTGACAGCTGCAGATCGAACCAGTGCCGGCACCCGTCATAGTCGCAAGCCCGACGATGCCGAGGAGGGGCGCAACGGCTTTCAGCGCATCGCCCTGCTCTTGCAGGGCGGGGGCGCGCTCGGCGCCTATCAGGCCGGCGCCTATCAGGCGCTTGAGGAGCGGGGCGTTCAGCCCAACTGGATCGCCGGCATTTCGATCGGCGCCATCAACGCTGCCCTGATCGCCGGCAACGCACCCGGCGAGCGCGTTGCCAAGCTCCGGCGCTTCTGGGAGATGGTGACGGACCCGCCCTTCGAACCGGCCCTCGAGTGGGTTCGCCTATTCGCCCAGGAGGGGGATCGCCAGCACAAGCTGGTGAACCAGCTCCAGGCCGGCCAGGTTCTGCTGAAGGGCGCGCCGAAATTCTTCGAGCCCCGCTTTCCGCCGCCTTATTTCATGCCGGCCGGCTCGATCGGCGCCACCAGCTTCTATGATACCGCTCCCCTGAGGCAGACTCTGCTGCAACTGGTCGATTTCGATCGGCTCAACAGCGGCGAGACCCGCTTTGCCATCGGGGCCGTCAACATCGCCACTGGCAACTTCGCCTATTTCGACAATGGCAACGGCACGGCGCGCATCACGCCGGACCATATCATCGCAAGCGGCGCCTTGCCGCCGGGCTTTCCGCCGATCGAGATCGACGGGCAGTTCTACTGGGATGGCGGCCTGGTCTCGAACACGCCGCTGCAATGGATCCTGGAGCAGCAGGATCTCGATACGCTCGCCTTCCAGGTCGATCTGTGGAATGCCCGCGGCGACATTCCCAAGGACATGGCCGAGGTCGAGGTCCGGCAGAAGGAAATCCAGTATTCCAGCCGCACCCGTGCCGCCACGACCCGGGCCCGCGACGATCAGCGCTTGCGCGGGGCTCTCAAGCGTATCCTGGCCAAGCTGCCGGCGGATTTCGGCCTGGAGGAGGATGTCGGCCTGCTCAGCAAGGCGATCGACCGGAAGAGCTGCAATGTGGTGCAGTTGATCTATCGGGCCCGCAAATATGAAGGGGCCAGCAAGGACTATGATTTCTCCCGCCTGATGATGGAGGAGCATTGGGCTTCGGGTTACGAGGATGCCCGCCATGCCCTCGGCCATCCGGAGATCTTCCACAAGCCGCGCAATGCCGAAGCGTTCGCCAGTTATGATTTCGGGCAGGGATAGAGGACTCTGGTGGGCCGATCTTCAGATCGACCATCTTCATCGCCCAGCGCAGCGTTTCCAAAATGGTCAATCCGGAGATTGACGTACCAGGTCTGCGCTTCTCTCATCAAGTCGGGCCATGAGGCAATGTGCCGGCAGCCTCAAGATTTGCCCAAGATTTGCGGCTTGCCATTGCCGCCCTGGCGGCTCATATACGATCGCTTTCCCGCCTGATTTAACGAACGCACAGAGACGCCGATGCCTGCCTATCGTTCCCGTACCACCACCCATGGCCGCAACATGGCCGGTGCCCGTGGCCTGTGGCGCGCCACCGGCATGAAGGATGGGGATTTCGGCAAGCCGATCATCGCGGTCGTCAACTCGTTCACGCAGTTCGTGCCCGGCCATGTCCATCTCAAGGATCTCGGGCAGCTGGTGGCCCGCGAGATCGAGCAGGCCGGCGGCGTCGCCAAGGAATTCAACACCATCGCCGTCGATGACGGTATCGCCATGGGCCATGACGGCATGCTCTACAGCCTGCCTTCGCGCGAGCTGATCGCCGACAGCGTGGAATACATGGTCAATGCCCATTGCGCCGATGCCATGGTCTGCATTTCCAACTGCGACAAGATCACGCCCGGCATGCTGATGGCTTCGCTGCGCCTCAACATTCCCACCGTCTTCGTATCGGGCGGGCCGATGGAAGCCGGCAAGGTCATCCTCGGCGGGCAGAAGAAGGCGCTCGATCTCGTCGACGCCATGGTCGCCGCCGCCGACGACAAGGTTTCCGACGAGGACGTCAAGGTGATCGAGCGCTCGGCCTGCCCGACCTGCGGCTCCTGCTCGGGCATGTTCACCGCCAATTCGATGAACTGCCTCACCGAGGCCCTCGGCCTCTCGCTGCCCGGCAATGGCTCCACACTCGCCACCCACGCCGATCGCAAGCGCCTTTTCGTCGAGGCCGGACATCTCATCGTCGACCTGGCGCGGCGCTATTACGAGCAGAACGACGAGAGCGTGCTGCCGCGCAAGATCGCCAATTTCGGCGCTTTCGAGAATGCCATGACGCTCGACATTGCCATGGGCGGCTCGACCAACACGGTGCTGCACATCCTGGCGGCCGCCCATGAAGGCGAGATCCCCTTCACCATGGACGATATCGACCGGCTGTCGCGCCGCGTGCCGGTGCTGTGCAAGGTCGCTCCGGCCGTCAGTCATGTGCATATGGAGGACGTTCATCGCGCCGGCGGCATCATGGGCATTCTCGGCGAGCTCGACCGCGCCGGCCTGATCAACCGCGACCTGCCGACGGTCCATTCGGCCAGCATGGCGGAAGCGCTGGAACGTTGGGACGTCATGCGCACCAAGAGCGAGAGCGTGCGCGAATTCTTCAAGGCCGCGCCGGGCGGGGTTCCGACCCAGGTCGCCTTCAGCCAGGACCGGCGCTGGGACGATGTCGATGTCGACCGGGAGAAAGGCGTGATCCGCTCGGCCGAGCATGCCTATTCCAAGGATGGCGGCCTCGCCGTGCTCAAGGGCAATCTGGCGCTCGACGGCTGCATCGTGAAGACGGCCGGCGTCGATGAATCGATCCTGAAATTCGCTGGCCCGGCCGTGGTGTTCGAGAGCCAGGACGCGGCCGTGGACGGCATTCTCAACGGCAAGGTCAAGGCCGGCGATGTGGTCGTCATCCGCTATGAAGGACCGCGTGGCGGGCCGGGCATGCAGGAAATGCTGTATCCGACCAGCTATCTGAAGTCGAAGGGCCTCGGCAAGGCCTGCGCCCTGATCACCGATGGCCGCTTCTCCGGCGGCACGTCGGGCCTGTCGATCGGCCATGCCTCACCGGAAGCCGAAGAGGGCGGCACCATCGGCCTGGTCGAGCCGGGCGATCGCATCGAGATCGACATTCCCAACCGCTCCATCGTGCTGGCCGTGCCGGAAGCCGAGCTTGAGCGCCGCCGTGCCGCCAAGGGCGCCGCACCCTGGCGCCCGGCCGCGCCGCGCAAGCGCAAGGTCACCACGGCGCTGCGGGCCTATGCCGCCATGGCCACCAGCGCCGCCAAGGGTGCCGTGCGCCAGGTGCCGGATTTCGACTGAATCTGATGTGCCGGTTTCCTGACCGGCACTTTCTTCCTGGGACCGCCGGCTTCTAGAGCAATAAGCATTCACGCTTGAACGCGCTTTGCTCTAGAAGCCGGCGGTCCCAGGAAGTCCTCAGCTTCCCTTCGCCAGTCTCTCCAACGCCTCGCCCGCCAGCCGGCAGCCGATCCATTCCTTGCGCAGCACGGCCCCCTGTCTTTCATAGAAACCGATGGCCGGCTCGTTCCAGTCGAGCACGGACCATTCGAGGCGCCCCAGATTCTCGGAGACGCAGCGCTGGGCGAGATGGCTGAGCAGGGCTTGGCCGATGCCGTGGCCGCGATAGGCGTCACGGACGAACAGGTCTTCCAGATAGATGCCGTGGCGCCCGAGGAAGGTCGAGTAGCTATAGAACCACAGGGCAAAGCCGGCCGTCTCCCCTTGCCATTCGGCGATCTCGCAGAAGACGCGTGGATTGGAGGCGAACAGGCTGGCGCTGATGTCGCCTTCGGTGGCGACAGCCTCGTGCTCGAGCTTCTCGTAGAGTGCCAGGCTGCGGATCAAGGCCAGGATGGTCTTGGTGTCTGCCGGTTGCGCCCGGCGGATGGTCAGGGACATGTCGTGCTCCAACAATAGCTCGCCCAACAAAAAGCCCGCCGTGGAAGGCGGGCTGGCTGTGTGGCCTCAAATCAGGATCTCGTCAGCCCTTAGGCCGCGTCGATATCGTTCAGGCCGAGGCGCTTGTCGAGATAGGACGAACAGGACGCGATCAATTCGTCCGTCTTGTTGTCGAAGAAATGGTTGGCACCGGCGATGACTGACTGCTCGATGACGATGCCCTTCTGGGTCTTGAGCTTGGAAACCAGCGTTTCGACATCCTTGAGCGGCGCCACGCGATCGGCATCGCCATGCACGATCAGGCCGGAGGACGGGCAGGGGGCGAGGAAGGAGAAGTCGAAGCGGTTGGCGGGCGGGGCCACCGAGATGAAACCTTCGATTTCCGGGCGGCGCATCAGGAGCTGCATGCCGATCCAGGCCCCGAACGAGACACCGGCGATCCAGCAGGACTTGGCGTCGGGCGTCACCGCCTGCACCCAGTCGAGCGCGGAGGCGGCATCGGAAAGTTCACCGGCGCCATGGTCGAAGGAGCCCTGGCTGCGGCCAACGCCGCGGAAGTTGAAGCGCAGGGCCGAAAAACCGCGCTGCACGAAGGCATAGAACAGATCGTAGACGATCTTGTTGTTCATCGTCCCGCCAAATTGCGGATGCGGATGCAGGACGATCGCAATGGGGGCTCCACGCTGCTTGGACGGCTGGAAGCGGCCTTCGATGCGGCCTGCCGGGCCGGTGAACGTAACTTCGGGCATATATTGAGTTGCCTTTTCGTGTGCCAGAGCAGAGCTCGGTTGATCCGAACGGTTCTCATCAGTCGAGTTTCGCGAGAACTTCGAAACCTCGCAGATATCCGGGCCCTCCCTGGGACGGACCACGAAGTCCCGCCTGGGATTCGCGCTCCGGCTCCGATGACTGGCCTTGACGGCTGAGGGAGGCAGGAGTATGACTTTAGAATAATTCTAATGGCTTAGAATCGTTCTAAAGTAGCTCATCGCTTTGATGCGATGCGCTCTGATCCATGCGCCGATGAGGACGCATTGCACCCAGCCCGCGTTCGGGTAGCGCTTCTTAACACGAAGAGCAGGGCGTTTTGCAAGCTTTTCCGCATTGGCAGAGCGGCAAAACAACGGATTTTTGAGGTTTGACCAGGTCGCGCACCTATCTGGACCACAATGCAACCACGCCGTTGCGGCAGGAGGCTCGCGCCGCCATGCTGTCAGCGTTGGATCTTTGCGGTGCGCCGTCTTCCGTCCATGCGGATGGCCGCGCAGTACGCAAGGTGGTGGAGGCGGCGCGTCATGACGTCGCCGATCTGGTCGGTGCGTTGCCCAAGAATGTGGTTTTTTGCGCCTCCGCGACGGAAGCCAACAATCTGGCCCTCAATCTCGACTGGCAACGCCCCGGCAAGCCTCCCCTTCGGCGCATGGCTGTGTCCAGCGTGGAGCATGCCAGCGTGTTGAGTGGCGTGCATCCGCAGAACACGGAACTCGACCTGCTTCCGGTTGACGGGAATGGAGTACTCGACCTCCGCGCGCTCGAGGCCCGGCTTGACGCCTGGCGCGAACGCGGAGAGACGGGTCTCGTTTCGGTGATGCTGGCCAATAACGAGACCGGCGTGGTGCAACCGGTGGCCGAGATTGCCGCTCGCGTGCGTGAAGCTAGCGGTCTGTTTCATTGCGACGCCGCGCAGGCGGCAGGAAAGATTTCATTTTCAATCAATGAGATCGGGGCCGATCTTCTAACGATTTCGAGCCATAAGCTCGGTGGCCCCCTCGGCGCCGGTGCTCTGGTGCTGGGCAGCGATGGTTTGCACCAGCCCAATGCCCTCATCCGCGGCGGCGGCCAGGAGAAGGGATTGCGGGCCGGGACCGAGAACGCGCCGGCGCTGGCCGGATTCGGCGCCGCGGCGCGCGCTGCGGCGCGCGATCTCGCCCATTATGGCGAGGCCAGCCTTGCGCTGCGTTCCCGCCTGGAGCAGGCCCTGCGCGAAACCTCGCCCGATTTGGTCGTGTTCGGCGGAGGGGCGCGGCGCCTGCCCAACACGCTCAATTTCGCCGAGCCGGGGATGGCGGCGGAAACGACATTGATCGCGCTGGATCTTGAGGGTATTTCCGTCTCCTCGGGATCTGCCTGCTCGTCGGGCAAGGTGAAGGTCAGCCATGTGCTGACGGCGATGGGCGTGGCGCCGGCGCTGGCCGGTTGCGCCTTGCGTGTGTCGCTGGGACGGGAAACCACAGTCCAAGAGATCGAGTTTTTCGTCGCGGCCTGGAAAAGGCTGCGCAAGAACTTACATGACAGAAGGCATCGGGCGGCTTAAATCCCTGTCCGATCTGTAAAATTTGCTGCTTTCGGGCAGCGCCAGGAGACCAACATGCCTGCAGTCCAGGAAACCGTCGAACAGGTCCGGGCGATCGACGTCGACCAGTATAAATATGGCTTCGTCACGGACATCGAGATGGAGCTTGCGCCCAAAGGCCTGTCCGAAGAGATCGTACGTTACATCTCGGCCAAGAAGGGCGAGCCTGGCTGGATGACCGAATGGCGCCTTGACGCCTACCGGCGCTGGATCACCATGCAGGAGCCGACCTGGGCCCGTGTCGAATATCCGCCGATCGATTTCCAGGATCTCTACTACTATGCGGCGCCCAAGCAGAACGCCGCGCCGAAATCGCTCGACGAGATCGATCCGGCCATCCTCAAGACCTATGAGAAGCTCGGCATTCCCCTGCGCGAGGTCGAGATCCTCGAAGGCGTGGCGCCGGCCAACCGCATTGCCGTCGATGCGGTGTTCGACTCGGTGTCCGTCGTCACCACCTTCAAGGAGGAATTGAAGAAGGCCGGCGTGATCTTCTGCTCGATCTCCGAGGCACTGCGCGAGCATCCGGACCTGGTGAAGAAATATCTCGGCACCGTTGTGCCGACCACCGACAATTTCTACGCGACGCTGAACTCGGCCGTGTTCTCGGACGGTTCCTTCGTCTATGTGCCGCCGGGCGTGCGCTGCCCGATGGAGTTGTCGACCTATTTCCGCATCAACGAGGAAAAGACCGGCCAGTTCGAGCGCACTTTGATCATTGCCGACAAGGGCGCCTATGTCTCCTATCTCGAAGGCTGCACGGCACCGCGCCGCGACGAAAACCAGTTGCACGCCGCCGTGGTCGAGCTGATCGCGCTCGATGACGCGGAGATCAAATATTCCACGGTGCAGAACTGGTATCCGGGCGACTCCGAGGGCAAGGGCGGCATCTACAATTTCGTAACCAAGCGCGGCGATTGCCGCGGTGCGCGCTCTAAGATCTCCTGGACGCAGGTCGAGACCGGCTCCGCCATCACCTGGAAGTATCCATCCTGCATCCTGCGCGGCGAGGGCTCACAGGGCGAGTTCTATTCGATCGCCGTGTCGAATGGCCGCCAGCAGGTCGATAGCGGCACCAAGATGATCCATCTGGGCAAGAACACCAAGAGCCGGATCATCTCCAAGGGCATTTCGGCCGGCCACTCCAACAACACCTATCGCGGTCTCGTCTCGGCCCATCGCAAGGCCACGGGCGCCCGCAACTTCACCAATTGCGATTCGCTGCTGATCGGCGAGCACTGCGGGGCGCACACAGTGCCCTATATCGAGTCGAAGAACTCGACCGCCGTGTTCGAGCATGAGGCCACCACCTCGAAGATCTCCGACGACCAGCTGTTCTACTGCCTCCAGCGCGGCCTGTCGGCCGAGGAGGCCACGGCGCTGATCGTCAACGGTTTCGTCAAGGACGTGCTTCAGCACCTGCCGATGGAATTTGCGGTCGAAGCGCAGAAGCTCATTTCCATCAGCCTCGAAGGTAGTGTCGGCTGAGCCGGCGCATCACATCTTTCACGCTGCGGCGTCACTATTTCTAGGAACTCTACGATGCTCGAAATCAAGAACCTCCATGCCGAAATCGACGGCAAGCCGATCATCCAGGGGCTGAGCCTCACGGTGAAGGATGGCGAAGTCGCGGCGATCATGGGCCCGAACGGCTCCGGCAAGTCGACGCTGTCCTATATCCTGGCCGGCAAGGAAGACTATGAGGTTACCGAGGGCGAGATCCTGCTCGACGGCGAGAACATCCTCGAGATCCCGGTCGAGGAGCGCGCCGCGCGCGGCGTCTTCCTGGCCTTCCAGTACCCGCTCGAAATTCCCGGCGTTGCAACCATGACCTTCCTGAAGGCCGCCTTGAACGCCCAGCGCAAGGCGCGCGGCGAGGCCGAGCTCTCGACGCCGGACTTCATCAAGCGCGTGAACAGTGCGTCCGATGAGCTTAAGATCTCGAAGGAAATGCTCCGCCGCGCCTTCAATGTCGGCTTCTCCGGCGGCGAAAAGAAGCGCATGGAGATCCTGCAGATGGCGCTGCTGCAGCCGAGCCTCGCGGTGCTCGACGAGACCGATTCCGGCCTCGACATCGACGCGCTGCGCATCGTGGCCGACGGCGTCAATGCGCTGCGCTCGCCCAAGCGCTCCTTCATCGTCATCACCCACTATCAGCGCCTGCTCAACCACATCGTCCCCGACAGCGTGCATGTCCTCTCCAAGGGCCGCATCGTGAAGTCGGGCGGCAAGGAACTGGCGCTCGAGCTCGAAGCCAACGGCTATCGCGACTACGAGGAAGCTGCGTAACCATGGCCAATATCGTTGCTGTGAAAACTTCGGCCGAGACGGCATTGGACGAGGCCTTCGGCGGCCTGCGCGAGGCGCTGCCCGGCGCCGCGGCTGTGCGTGGCCTGCGCGACGGGGCCATTGCGCGTTTCCGCGAGAGCGGCTTGCCTCATCGCCGGGTCGAGGAATGGAAATATACCGATCTGCGTAACCTGATGCGCGACGCCAATCCCGTCGCGACCAGCCCGCAGGGCACGCCTGCTGCGGCAGGCCGGGCGGAGGATTTTCTCGCCGGGCTCGACCATATTCGCCTGGTCGTCGTCGACGGTGCCTATTCTCCGACGCTGTCGAACATTGCCGCACTGCCGGCCGGGCTGAAGGTGACTTCCCTCGCCGAGGCGCTCGCCTCGACCGACGATGCGCTCATCGCCGATCTCAGTGCCGGAGCGCCTGACAACGCGGTGCTCGATCTCAACACCGCCTTCATGAGCGACGGCGTGGTGGTGAGCGTCGAGGCAGGCGTCGAGATCGGTCTGCCGGTCGCCATCGAGACCCGTCATACCGGTGCCGTGCCGCAGGCGACCTTCACGCGCTCGCTCGTGGTGCTGGGCGCCGGCGCCAAGCTGACGCTGATCGACAGCTATGAGGGGCCGGAGGGCGTCGCCCATCAGACCAATGCGGCCCTTGCCGTCAAGGTTGGCGACGGGGCCGAGCTGCAGCGCATCAGCTTCCAGGTTCAGGGGCTGGAAGCGCAGCATATCTCCACCGTGCTGGCCTCGCTCGGCAAGGAAGCCGTGTTGCAGAGCTTCGCCCTGGAGGCGGGGGCCGCCGTTGCACGCAACCAGCTCTTCGTCACCTATCGGGGCGACGATGCCAAGATCGTGCTGTCGGGCGCCACGCTGCTGGCCGGCAAGCGCCATGCCGATACCACTTTGGTGGTGGATCATACGGCACTTGGCGGTGAGAGCCGCGAGCTTTTCCACGCGGTGATCGACGACGAGGCCCGCTCGGTGTTCCAGGGCAAGATCGTGGTTCGCCCCGGCGCGCAGAAGACCGACGGCCGCATGATGAGCCGGTCGCTGCTGCTGTCTGAAACGGCAGAGGCAAACGCCAAGCCGGAACTCGAAATCTTTGCCGACGACGTGGTGTGCGCCCATGGCGCAACCTGCGGCGCCCTGGACGAGGATCTCCTGTTCTATTGCAAGGCCCGCGGCATCCCGCAGAAGGAGGCCGAGGCGATCCTCGTCCAGGCCTTCGTCGGCGAGGCCATCGAGACGGTGGAGAACGAGGACCTGCGCGATCGCCTCAATGCGCTCACGCTGGCCTGGCTCGACAAGCGGGTCTGACCGGAGTGTCGACCTCTGGTCGGCATTCTCTGCCATGTTCTTGAAGGAAAACATGGCGGCCTCGCTCCGTCGACCGATGGAGCCGGGGCGCCACTCCCAAAGAGGAACTCTTGCCGTGAACAAGCCCGTCGCCGCACTTCCTTATGACCTGACCAAGGTCCGTGCCGACTTTCCGGCCCTGTCGCTGCAGGTTCACGGCAAGCCTCTGGTCTATCTCGACAATGGTGCCTCCGCGCAGAAGCCCCAGGCGGTTCTCGATCGCATGATGCACGCCTACACCCATGAATATGCGAATGTTCACAGGGGCTTGCACTATCTGGCAAATGCGGCGACGGAGGCCTATGAGGCTGGACGCGAGAGTGTGCGCAAATTCCTCAACGCCCCCTCGGTCGAGCAGATCGTCTTCTCGCGCTCGGCCACGGAATCGCTCAATCTGGTCGCCGCCTCCATGGGGCGGCTGCTCGAGATCGGCGAGGGGGACGAGATCGTGCTCTCGATCATGGAGCATCATTCCAACATCGTGCCCTGGCACTTCCATCGCGAACGGGCCGGCGCCGTGCTGAAATGGGCGCCGATCCGCGAGGACGGCTCCTTCGATCTCGAGGCTTTCGAAAAACTCTTGGGGCCGCGCACCAAGATGGTGGCGATCACCCATATGTCGAACGTGCTGGGCACGGTGACCCCGCTCAAGGACATCGTGGCCCTGGCCCATGCCCGCGGCATTCCGGTATTGGCCGACGGCAGCCAGGGCGCCGTGCATCTCGACGTCGACGTGCAGGATCTCGACGTCGATTTCTATGCCTTCACCGGCCACAAGGTCTATGGCCCGACCGGCATCGGCGTGCTCTACGGCAAGAAGGAATGGCTGGAGCGGATGCCGCCCTTCAACGGTGGTGGCGAGATGATCGGCGAGGTGACCGAGGACAACATCACCTATGCCACGCCGCCCCATCGCTTCGAGGCCGGCACGCCCCCGATCGTGCAGGCGATCGGCTTGGGTGCAGCCCTGGACTATATGATGGCGCTTGGGCGGGACAATATCCGGGCTCACGAGGAGAAGCTTCTCCATTATGCCCAGGAGCGACTGTCCAAGCTGAATTCGATCCGGATTTTCGGCGAGGCGCCGGGCAAGGGCGGTATCGTCTCCTTCGAGTTGAAGAACGCCCATGCCCATGACGTGGCGACCGTGCTGGACCGCTATGGTATCGCGGTGCGCGCAGGAACGCATTGCGCTCAGCCGCTTTTGGCGCGATATGGCGTAACTTCGACCTGCCGCGCATCCTTCGGGCTTTACAATACGCTCGACGAGGTAGATGCACTGGTCGAGGCGCTGATCAAGGCGCAGAGCTTTTTCGCATGACGGAGGCAGTGATGGCCGACGGAAATCTGGCCGAGACCCGGCCCAATGAACCGGCTGTCGCAGGGGCGACAGCCTTGCCGCCGGAAGAGATCGACCGGCTGACCGACGCAATCGTGGCTGCTCTCAAGACGGTGTACGATCCGGAAATCCCGGCCGACATCTACGAACTTGGCCTGATCTACCGTGTCGAGATCGGCGATGATCGCAAGGTCAGCATCGACATGACGCTGACGGCGCCCGGCTGCCCGGTCGCGGGCGAAATGCCCGGCTGGGTCGAGAATGCCGTCGGAAGCGTTCCCGGCGTTTCCGAAGTCCAGGTGAAGATGGTCTTCGATCCGCCGTGGGACCAGTCGCGCATGTCCGACGAAGCGCGGGTCGCGCTGGACATGTGGTGATCGGTGGGCTGGTCTTCAGACCAGCCTGAAACGCCATGCGTGTTAAAGAGGCTAAGCGGGTCTGAAGACCCGTCCCCCAACCCTCTCGCATTCGAGCCGAGTCGCGCTTATATTCGTGGGGTAAACCGAGCGCCGGGCCTTGAACCCGGTGTTGTTGGAGTGTTCCAGTGAGCAAGATCCGTCCGAAGTTCAAGGTCGTTTCGCTGACCGATGCCGCGGCCGAGAAGATCAAGGCCATCATGGCCACTGCTGAGCGGCCCTATGAAGGTGTGCGCGTCGGCGTCAAGAATGGTGGTTGTGCCGGCATGTCCTACACGATGGAATATGCTGAAGCCGCCAACCCGCTCGACGAAGTGGTCGAGGACAAGGGCGTCAAGGTCCTGATCGATCCCAAGGCCGTGCTGTTCCTGCTCGGTACCGAGATGGACTACAAGACCGACAAGCTGTCGGCGCAGTTCGTCTTCAACAACCCGAACCAGACCTCGGCCTGCGGCTGCGGCGAGTCGGTCGCGATCACGCCGGCATCGAGTGGCGCGCTGGAAGCGACGGCCTGAGACCGTCGGCGCATGGATCACGAGCATCTGCGCGACCTCTTCGCTGGCATGCCGCGTCTATCCATCCGCCGCATGTTTGGTGGGGTCGGCCTTTATTCCGACGGCGTGGTCTTCGCGCTCGGCGCTTTCGATGAGATCTGGATCAAGGTGGATGCCGAGGTCCAGCCCTTGTTCGAGCAGGCGGGTTCTCGCCCCTTTCGCTATCGGGGCAAGAACCGCGACGTGCAGCTGCCTTATTGGAGCTTGCCGGACGCTGCACTCGACGATCCGGACGAAGCCCTGAAGTGGGGCCGTCTGGGTTTGGCTGCGTCCTTGCGCGCTCCGAAGCGGGCGTCTAAAGCAAAACGTTCCAGGAAGAGCGCGCCGCAGCCCGCGTGAGTGCCCTCCTTTTCGTCGATATCGGACCATTGCCATGTCCATCGTGCTCTCGATCGCCCTGTTCTTCGTCATCTGGTGGATGACCTTGTTCGCCGTGCTGCCGCTTGGCGTGAAGAGCCAGTTCGAAGGTGGCGAGGTGGTGCCGGGCACCGAGGCCGGGGCGCCGCAAAGGCCGATGCTGCTGAAGAAGGCGGGCATCACGACGGTGATCGCCGTGGCGATCTTCACCTGCGTCTATCTCGTCGTGTCGAAACATTGGATGCCGCACCAGATCTTCGACATCGTACCGGACCTGAAGCAATAATGGCTGTGCTCTCACGCGATGTCGGCCCGCAGGATCATGTGAAGGGGCCTGCCGACGCCCCGGTCACCCTGGTCGAATATGGCGATTTCGAATGCCCCTATTGCGGGGAGACCGTTGGCGTGATCGACGGCGTGCAGCGTTTGATGGGCGACAGGCTGCGCTATGTCTTCCGCCATTTCCCCTTGGTCGAGCCACATCCCTTTGCCCTGCATGCCGCCGGCCTGGCCGAGGCGGCGGCCGAAGTCGGCCGATTCTGGGAGGCGCACCGCATCCTCTACGACAACCAGCATGCGCTTGATGACAGGGCCCTGCGCAGCTACGGACGCCGGCTCGGTCTTGGCCAGGACGCCGTCGAGGCTGCCTTGGGCGGGCGCTACGCCGCCAGGATCGAGCTCGATTTCCAGAGTGGCATCGCCAGCGGCGTGAATGCGACGCCGACCCTGTTCATCAATGGCGTTCGTCATGATGGCCGTCGCGACCTCCGCGGGCTGCATGCGGCGCTGCTGGCTGCTGCAGAAAACGGAAACTGAACCCGCTGCCGCGGCACCTCAATGCTGCAGCACGATCTTGCCGAAATGCGTGCCGCCGGCGAGATGGCGCAAGGCTTCGCCGATATCCATCCAGGGATAGCAGCGATCGATCACGGGCCGGATCCGGCCGGCGTCGATGGCCCGCGCCATCGCCTCGAAGGAGGCGCGTGAACCCACTGGAATGCCCCGCACCGTCACCTGGCGCCGGAAGATATCGAGCGGATTGATGGTTCCCTCGGTGCCGCCGAGATAGCCGATCACACTGATCTGGCCGCCGCGGCGTACGGCCTTCAGCGATTGCGCGAAACTGTCGGGACCACCGACCTCCAGGACATGGTCGACACCTCGCCCCTGCGTGAGCTCGATCACGGCGTCGGCCCATTGCGGGTGCCTGCGGTAGTTCACTCCGGCCGCCGCCCCGAGCGCCCTGGCGCGCTCGATCTTTTCGTCGCTGCTCGATGTAACGATGACGCGGGCGCCGGCATTGACGGCAAATTGCAGGGCAAAGATCGAAACACCACCGGTACCGAGCACGAGGATGGTGTCGCCTGCATGGACGCGGCCCTCGGTGACCAGACTGTGCCATGCCGTCACGCCGGCGCAGGGCAGGGTGGCTGCTTCGAGGTCGGTAAGGTGGGCGGGTGCTGGCACGACAGCCTGTTCGTCGAGGGCGGCATATTCGGTCAGCAGCCCGTCGAGGGGGCCGCCGCGCTGGTAGCTCGGCTCGGCCATATCGAAACTGCCGCCGACCCAGCGCTGCCAGAAGGTGCTGCAGACCCTGTCGCCGATCGCAACGCGGCTGACATCCTCCCCGATCGCCACCACTTCGCCGACGCCGTCCGAGATCGGGATCAGCGGCAGGGGGAAGCGGGTGTGATAGCTGCCGCGGATGATCTCGAGATCGCGGTAGTTGAGAGCTGTCGCCCTGATGCGCACGATTACTTCCTGGCGTCGCGGGGTCGGCATCGGCCGCTCGACCAGTCGCAGATTGCCGATGCCCGGCTCGCCTTCGATGATGATGGCTTTCATTCTTGTCTCCTTGCCCATTTGCCTTGGCAAGGATGCGGATGCGGCACATAATGTTCAAATTCATAATGATCAAAATCAATATGCAAGGAATGTATAATGTTGAGCGAGATGCGCACTTTCGTTCTGTTCGCCGAAGAAGGTTCGATCCAACGGGTAGCCGAGCGCCTGCCCCTGACGCAGCCGGCGGTCACCCGGCAGATCCAGCGGCTCGAACAGCTCCTCGGCTTCGAATTGCTCGACCGTCGCTTAAAGCCGCCAACCCTGGCGCCGCTGGCTATCGAGGCGCTTGCCCGGTGTCGAAAGGTGCTGGCCGCCTATGACGAGTTCACGCAGATGGCAAGGCAGCGCGAACCCGAAGGCATGCTCAGGCTTGGTGTCGCCCATGGTATTGCCGGCAGCGCCCTCGCGCCGATCATTCGCGATCTGCGCCGACGATTTCCGAACGTAATGCTGCGCTTGATCACGGGCTGGAGCCAACCTCTGTCCGAGCAGCTTGCCCGCGGCAATCTCGATGCCGCCGTGCTGCTCTCTGCCGAGGTTGTCAGCGATCGTTTGAGCATCCTGGGAAAGGAGTATCTGTCGATCATCACCGCGAGCGCCGAAACTGCCGGGAAAGCGGATGGTTCGATCGCCGAGGCCGGCTGGATTCTCAGCCCCGAACCATGCGATGCCCGCCGGCTCCTGGCTTCGGCAATGGTCCGGCGGGGGCAGGCGTTGCAGGTGATCGCCGAAGTTCAGGATTCAGGCCTGCAACTGGCCCTGGTGCGGGAGGGACTCGGGCTCAGCCTGCTGCCGCGGCGGTTCCTGGAACGAGCCGCCATTCCGGGGATTGCCGCGCTCGAGGATGCCGATGATCTCCGCCTGGTTCTCGATGTCCAGATGCAACGCTCGCCGCATCTTCGCTTGCTGGACCCTGTCGTCGATATCCTGGCGCAGGCGATCGGCGCCCAATTGGGTGATGGCGAGCGCTAGCTTCTGTCCTTCGGCTTGCTCCCGGGCTTTTCCATCCATTTGATGATGAGCATGGCCGGGAAGATCCAGGCAAGGCCCAGAATGGCATAGAGAATGGGTTGCAGCCAGGCGGGGGCGTCGGTGATGCGGCCTTCCGCCAGGGCCATGGCGAGGAGGGCATAGACCACGACCAGCACCAGCATCGCCAGCGAACCGACCAGTTTGCGCAGGGACGGGGCCTTGTAGTCCTGGGCCATGATCTCGAACTCCGTAGCCAGCGCCGGCACGCGGCGGCGAGGCGTATTGCCTTTGAAGTGCGACGCGAGCGCGCGTTGCTCCAGCCAGGCGATTTCTATATCTGTGCGCCCTAGAGCAAAGCGCGTTCGTGAACGAACGCTTGTTTGCTCTAACTCCTTGTTTCGACGTGTCTTTGCGATTCAAGGTGATTCCATGTAATCGCAAAACGCTTTAGAACAAAGAGCGTTTCGACGGAAACGCTTCTTTCTCCCGGCTTCGTGTTTCGCAGCGCGTTCCAGATGTCGCAAAGCACGCGATGCGAGCCGGCCGACCAGGAAAGGCAATCCACGTGGCCGCCATTGCAGACAATCCCGCCACCAGCGGCATGAGCCGCGGCCATCTTGCGGCTATCCGCGCCTGGCTCGTCGTCGTAGCCGTGCTGGTGATTGCCATGGTGGTGGTGGGCGGCGCCACGCGCCTGACCGAATCCGGGCTCTCGATCACCGAATGGAAGCCGATCAAGGGCACCATTCCGCCGCTCTCCGCCGACGAATGGGCGGCCGAGTTCGAGAAATACAAACAGATCCCGCAATATGTGAAGCTGAACCTCGGCATGTCGCTCGAGGAGTTCAAGTTCATCTATTGGTGGGAGTGGAGCCATCGCCTGCTGGGCCGCCTGATCGGCATCGTCTTTGCCGTGCCTTTCCTGATCTTCTGGCTGCGCGGCTGGCTGACGCCCAGGCTCACCGTGAAGCTGGTCGGTCTGCTGGCGCTCGGCGGCAGCCAGGGACTGCTGGGCTGGTGGATGGTGAAATCGGGCCTGGCCGATCGGACGGAGGTCTCCGAATATCGCCTGGCCATGCACCTGACCCTGGCCTGTCTCATTCTCACGGCGATCGTCTGGGTGGCATCCTCGCTCAAGGAGGAACGCTTCAGCGGAGCCGTGCCGGGAACTGCGCGGGCGATTGCCTATCTCCTGGTGCCGCTCGTCCTGGTGCAGATCTTCATGGGGGGGCTGGTGGCGGGCCTGAGGGCCGGCATGGCCTACAACACCTGGCCGCTGATGGACGGCCATTTCATCCCGGCGCTGAACAATCTCTACATCATGGCCCCCACCTGGGTGAACCATTTCGAGAATGCGCTGACGGTGCAGTTCCAGCACCGGATGGTGGCCTATCTCATCGTGGCGCTGGCCTTGCTGCAGGCCTGGCTGGCCATGCGGGGCGGGAACGGCCCGGCGCGTGGCCGGGCCTTGCTGGTTGCGGCCGTGGCGCTGGCCCAGGCCGCCATCGGCATCATCACGCTCGTGCTGGTCGTGCCGCTCTGGGCCGGTATCCTGCATCAGCTCGGCGGCGTCCTGCTGCTCACCGCTGCGACGGTGCACGCGCAGCGGCTGGCCGCAGGTTCTGCGCCTCAGCTGGCGGCGAGGGCCTGATCGAGGTCGGCGATGATGTCCTTGACGTCCTCGATTCCGACCGAGATGCGCACCACGTCGGGGCCCGCGCCCGCTGCCTTCTTCTGCTCATCGGACAATTGCCGGTGGGTGGTGGAAGCCGGGTGGATGATCAGCGAGCGGGTGTCACCGACATTGGCGAGATGCGAGAACAATTTGACGTTCGACACCAGCTGGATGCCCGCCTCGTTGCCGCCCTTCAGGCCGAAGGTGAACACGGCCCCGGCGCCCTTGGGGCAATATTTGCGGGCGAGGGCATTGTAGCGGTCGGCATCGAGACCGGGATAGGACACCCAGGCCACCCCCGGATGCTCGGCCAAATATTGCGCGACGGCCAAGGCATTGTCCGAATGCTTCTGCATGCGCAGCGGCAATGTCTCGATACCGGTCAGGATCAGGAAGGCGTTGAAGGGCGACAGCGCCGGGCCGAGGTCGCGCAGACCGAGCACGCGCGCGGCGATGGCGAAAGCGAAGTTGCCGAAGGTCTCGCCGATGACGATGCCGTTATATTCCGGGCGCGGCGCCGACAGGAAGGGATAGCGCCCTGAGGAAAGCCAGTCGAACTTGCCGCCGTCGACGATCACACCACCGATCGAGTTGCCATGCCCGCCCAGGAATTTGGTGGCCGAATGGACCACGATGTCGGCGCCGAAATCGATCGGTCGGGTGAGATAGGGCGAGGCGAGGGTGTTGTCGACGATCAGCGGCACGCCGGCCTTCTTGGCAATGGCGGCGATGGCGGCGATATCCGTGATGATGCCGCCGGGATTGGCGATGGATTCGATGAAGATCGCCTTGGTCTTGGGGGTCACCGCGGCGGCGAAGCTGGCGGGATCGTTGGCATCGGCCCAGCGCACATTCCAGTCGAACGAGCGGAAGGAATGGTTGAACTGGTTGATCGAGCCGCCATAGAGCTTGTTGGAGGCGATGAACTCGTCGCCCGGCTGCAGCAAGGTGTGGAACACCAGCATCTGCGCGGCGTGTCCCGAGGCGACCGCCAGGGCGGCGGTGCCGCCTTCCAGGGCGGCGACACGCTCCTCCAGCACCGCATTGGTGGGATTGGTGATGCGCGAATAGATATTGCCGAAAGCCTGCAGCCCGAACAGCGAGGCGGCGTGGTCGACATCGTCGAAGACGAAGGATGTCGTCTGATAGATCGGGGTGGCGCGGGCGCCGGTGGTCGGGTCGGGCTGCGCGCCTGCGTGAACGGCAAGCGTTGAAAACCCTGGTTGTTGCCCAGCCGACATCATGATCCTCCTTGGATGGTCTTGTGGAATGCTTGGCCGCGATCGCGCGGCGTCGGTGAATTGGTGTCATTGCGAGCGCAGCGAAGCAATCCAGTTTTTGTAGGAGGCCTCTGGATCGCTTCGCTGCGCTCGCAATGACTGATGGTATCAGCAGCCTACCGGCGCAGGCCGAGGCGTTGGAAGCCACGATTGTCTCGGGTCGCCCGCTTGGAGGAAATCGCACCGGAATTGACGCCGGCCCAGCCGATTTCGCCGGAAAGCCGGCCATACTCGATCTTGGGGCAGCGGTTCATCACCACCTCGATGCCAGCGGCTTCCGCTTTCGCAGCCGCGGCATCGTTGCGCACCGTCAACTGCATCCAGATCACCTTGGGCAGCACCGGCAGGGCCAGGATCTCGTCGACGACAGCGCCGGCCGCCTCGGAATTGCGGAAGATGTCGACCATGTCGACCGGGCCGGGCAGGGCTGCCAGGCTGGCATAAACCGGCAGATCCAGGATGGTCTTGCCGGCAAGGCCCGGATTGATCGGGAACATCTGATAGCCGCGCAACTTGAGGTACTTCAGGACGAAATAACTCGGCCGGGCTTCATTGGCCGAAGCGCCGACCATGGCGATGCTGTGAACCTTGCGCAGGATGCCGCCGATATAGTCGTCAGAATAGCTGTCGTGGTTCATTCACAAATCCGCCGGTCGTCGTCCGGTCATCAATTGGCTTCGGCTATGGGTTTGAGCCTGTCGAGGAAGGGTTTCACCACCTCCGCATTGCCGGGAAGCGGTGTCAAGGCTTGCAGGGACGCGAACTGTTCGTCGAGCTGCTGCAGCGCTTCCTTTCTCTTCTCGGGAGTGAGGCTCTGATCCGCCTCGATCTCGGCCCGTGCCTTGGCCTTCTCTGCTTCGGGATCGTTCTGAGCGTTCTCGGCCGCATTGCCACCGCTATTGTCGGGGACATCGGCCTGATAGGCCAGCATCACCGAATTGGTGACGATATCGAGCGTGTCGAGATCCTTGAAATCATATTTGGTCAGGATTGCATCGGTGCGCGTCTTGGCCTCGGCGATATCCTGGAATGCCGGCAGGGAGGCCACGGGATCATCGCCGGGCGTGTCGGAACGATCGCCATATTTCTTGGTGAGATCGGCGGCGAGGACCGCCAACTCCCCACGTGCGGCGATGAATTTCTCCACCATCGGCGCGGTCAGCTTGACCTGGTCGTCGCTCGCGCCGGCGGAGCCGGACAGGAAACACGCCGATAGAGCCAGGCTGGAAGCAAGACATAGACGGCGGGCGAAGTGCCTGACGGTGTGGGCGTGCATGGTGGCTACCAATCGAATTGCTCGCGCAGGATGCGCTCGTCGAGCGAGTGCCCAGGGTCGTGCAGCATGACGAGGTCTTGCGACAAATCCATGGCTATCTCGACGCGCTGTACATCCTTGACCTCGACATTGTCGCCGACCGCATTGACCGGCCGCTTGCTCGCTTCCAGCACGTCGACGGTGACACGGGCGCGCTGCGGCAGGATGGCACCGCGCCAACGCCTCGGCCGAAAGGCCGAAATCGGGGTGAGTGCCAGCAAAGGCGCCTCGAGGGGCAGGATCGGACCATTCGCCGACAGATTATAGGCGGTCGATCCGGCAGGGGTCGCCACGATCAGGCCATCGCAGATCAGGCTCTCCAGCCGGACATGCTCGTCGATCGAGATCTTGAGCTTGGCCGCCTGGAAACGGGCGCGCAGCAGCGAAACCTCGTTGATGGCGTAGGACTTCGATTTATGGCCGCGTGTATCGACTGCGCACATCGCGAGCGGGTGCACCACGCTACGCCGGGCCTTGGCCAGGCGGTCATGCAGGTCGTTTTCGCGGAACTCGTTCATCAGGAAGCCGACCGAGCCGCGATTCATGCCATAGATGGGAAGCTTGCGGCCCATCAGCCTGTGCAGCGTCTGCAGCATGAGACCGTCCCCGCCGAGAGCGACGACCACGTCGGCTTCCTCGATCGGGACGTCGCCATAGTGCGCCGTGAGCGATTTGAGCGCCTTGCGCGCCGAAGCGGTGGCGGTGGCCACGAAGGCGATCTTCTCGAAATGGTGTTTGCTGGTCACGAATGGAATCGCAATGGGAATGTTCGCTGGACCAGGGCATGCCCGGGTCGATGGATGAGGCAGGCGACGCATGCCCGATGACAGCCTATCGCGAAAAATCGGCGACTGCCAATGCCCAAAGCGTCGTGCGGTGGAGAGAAACGCCGAGGGGCAAAGGCGCGGCTCCCGGCGCATGAGCCGGCATGAGAAAACGCCGCACTGACGATCAGCACGGCGTCTTCAAGATCCCGAAGCGTCTCGAAACGCAAGACGCATGAGCCGCCCCTGGGCGGCGATTGGTCTGGAAAGAAGAACTTGAGCAAGGGAGCGCTCAACCGCGAACGCCCTTTGCTCAAGTAGATCACATCATTTCTTGGACCACCATCCGGCCTTCTTCGGCTTGGCTGGATCGACGGCGTCGACATAGACATAGGCCGAGGGGTTGGACACCACGACTTCGCGCACCGCGGCGGATGCCACGGCTTCCTGACCCGGCTCGGGTTCCGACTCGGCGGCAGGAGCCGGTGCCGGAGGCTGCTCGGCCTGGACCGTCTCGGCCTGGACCGTCTCGGCTTGGACCGGTTCGGCTTCCGGGGCAGGGGCCGGCGTGGTCTCGCTCTCCGCTTCTGTCTTGATCGCCACCTGCTTGCGTCCGCGGCGCTTGGGCTTCGGCTTTTCTTCCGCGGCTATCTCGGGGACGGCCTCGGCGACAGCCGCTACTTCGGCGGCTTCCGCCGCAGCGGTCTCGAGCGGGGCGGTTGCGGGGGCGGAAGCCGCAACTGCCGGCGGTTCGACTTCGGCCTCGCGGCGGCCGCCACGACGCCCGCGGCGGCGACGCTTGCCGGCATCCGCGCCTTCGTCCTCGCTCGCGGCGACGGTTTCGGCGACCGCAGGCGGTGTCACATCCTCGGCCGTGGACGGCTCGGCTGCAGCCTGCTCGGCGGCGGGCGCGGCATCCTCGCCTTCACCTTCGCTGTCACCTTCGTTTTCATTGGCTGCGGCGTTCTGCGCATCGGCTTCGCCACCCGGGCCATTGCCCCGGCGACGACGACGGCGACGGCGGCGTTTGCGGCCGCCTTCCCCGGTTTCGGCTTCGCCATCCGCGGCTTGATGGCGCGACTTGCGGCCACCCTCGATTTCCTTTTCTTCCTCTTCCTCGACGTCGGTCTCGACCTCGGCCACTTCTTCGGCCGGCGGGAAGGAGTCGACCTGGACGGTGGTCGCCACCGGGCGCGGTTCCTGCGGTGTCGCGATATCACCGCGTTCGATCAGGTAGTTCTGGCTACCCACGATGGTCTCGTCGGCGCTCACGGTGATGGAAACGCCGAACCGGGCTTCCAGCGCATAGAGATGGCCGCGCTTGTGGTTGAGCACATAGAGCGCGGTGGCCGTCCGGGTGCGCAGCACCAGATTATGCGTGGCGCTCTTGAGAAGCTGGTCCTCGAGGGCGCGCAGGATATGCAGGGCCACGGAGGTGACGGAACGGACATGGCCGCTGCCGCCGCAATGGGCGCACACCTCGGTGGAGGATTCCAGCACGCCGGTGCGGATGCGCTGGCGCGACATCTCCATCAGGCCGAAATGCGAGATGCGGCCGACCTGAATACGCGCCCTGTCGTTCTTCAGGCAATCCTTGAGCTTGCGCTCGACCGAGCGGTTGTTGCGGCTCTCGTCCATATCGATGAAATCGATGACGATCAGGCCGGCAAGGTCGCGCAGGCGCAACTGACGGGAGATTTCCTCCGCAGCCTCGAGATTGGTCTTGAGGGCAGTGTCCTCGATGTTGTGCTCGCGCGTGGCGCGGCCGGAGTTGACGTCGATCGAAACCAGTGCCTCGGTCTGATTGATGACGATATAGCCGCCTGATTTCAGGCTGACCGAGGGCGAGAACATCGCGTCGAGCTGGGCTTCCACGCCGAAGCGCTGGAACAGCGGAGCCGCCTCGCGATAGGCCTGGACGTTCTTGGCATGGCTCGGCATGAGCATGCGCATGAAGTCCTTGGCCTCGCGATAACCCTCGTCGCCGGCGACGATCACCTCGTCGATGTCCTTGTTGTAGAGGTCGCGGATCGAGCGCTTGATCAGCGAGCCTTCTTCATAGACGAGCGTCGGAGCCGCGGATTTCAGGGTGAGATCGCGCACGTTCTCCCACAGGCGCAGCAGATATTCGAAGTCGCGCTTGATCTCGACCTTGGTGCGCGAAGCACCGGCCGTGCGCAGGATCACGCCCATGCCGTCCGGCACGTCAAGTTCGCCGGCCACGGCCTTGAGACGCTTGCGGTCGACGGCATTGGTGATCTTGCGGGAAATGCCGCCGCCCCGGGCGGTGTTGGGCATCAGCACCGAATAACGACCGGCCAGCGACAGATAGGTGGTCAGGGCCGCGCCCTTGTTGCCGCGCTCTTCCTTGACGACCTGAACCAGCAGCACCTGGCGGCGCTTGATCACTTCCTGGATCTTGTACTGCTTGCGCGGGCGGGCGACGCGCTCTGGGATGTCGTCGGCGACATCGCCGCCACCGAGTGCCTCGACATGCTCCTCGTCGGAACCGGAGCCGACCTCGACGATGCCGCCGGAGCCGCCTTCCTCACCGGCGCTGTCATCGGTTGCATCAGGTTCGGGAGCCGAAGCGACGACAGCGGCCGTTTCGGCTTCTGCAGCCTCGGTGCGGTTCTGCCCGCGGCCGCGACGACGGCGCGAGCCGCCCCGGCGACCCTCGCTCGCGCCATTGGCGTTGCCGTTTTCCTCGTCGTCTTCCTCGTCGCGATGCGAGCGCTGCTCCTCGGCCAGCAAGGCCAGGCGATCGGCGACGGGTATCTGATAGTAGTCAGGGTGGATTTCCGAAAAGGCAAGGAAGCCGTGGCGATTGCCGCCATATTCCACGAAGGCCGCCTGAAGAGACGGTTCGACTCGGGTGACTTTGGCGAGATAGATATTGCCGCGCAGCTGCTTGCGATTGGCTGCCTCGAAGTCAAACTCCTCGACGCGATTGCCGCGGACCACCACGACCCGGGTTTCCTCCGGGTGGGCGGCATCGATCAACATTTTGTTGGCCATTATTATTTTCTCTCTGGCAAGCGCGGCCGGGGTCATGCGCGGGGCTGCAGGCGACGAACACCGATACAGCCCTGCCGATGCGGCAGGCGCTTGCTCTGTTGGCTGGGACAAGGCTCGATGAGGGGCGAATGGTATGTCCCGAAGCCGAAAGCGGCAGTGTTCGTGCAAACCGCTCGGGGAGTGCACGCTGCTTCACTTCTCGACGTCCGGGGGATGCTGTTATTTGCATCGCTCCATCACCGGGTTCGGGTCTCGGGACGAATCCCGCGACGGCGCTCTCGGTCGATGGGCGGGACGGAATGTCCGACTGGCGCTCGCGCCAATCCGGATCGCTGGCGATCCGCACGCCACCCGTGATTCTCCTTATCCTCTAAGGACACATCAGCAGCCGGATAACCTCGGCTTGGCCGGCACCGCATACGATCGTCACGCTTTCACGGCGCAACCGGTCTGCAGGGACCATTCTGATGCTCGAATTCGGCATGGTCGGAGAACCATTCGAGAGCGAATTTGTTTTATCGAGTTCTTGTTCGATTTGGCAAGGATTTCCGTTGGCTGTTGCAGGAAGGACACGGACAATGTCTGGCCTGTGTTAACGCCGGAGACACCCTTCGGAGCCTTCATCATTGTTTCGCCACTTCCAAGCGGATATTGGCAGGATCGGGTTTCGCGCCGGTCCCCTGCCTTGCAACCGTCGGGACGTGCCGGCAATCCCCGCGCGGAATTGCAACGCTTCGGCACGGATATGTGCGACGGGGGCGTTCGACGGAATAATTTGGAGATGATGGGCGGAATGAGGCTCGCCGCGATAGGCATGCTGGTCTTGTTGGGGATAGGGCAGGCGCAGATGGCCCGTGCCGCCCAGGGCCCCGTCGCCCCTCCGGTTACGGCCGACCCCGTGGAGACGCAGCCCCCCGCGACAATGGCGCCGTCCACCCTGACGGCCAGTGACGCAAGGCTGGCGGGCGACGACAGGCGAACGCGCCTGATCGTTGATCTTCACGGCTCCGTGAGCGACCTGAATTTTCGCGTCTTCGTGCTGCCTGATCCCTATCGCGTCGTGGTCGACCTGCCGCAAATAGAATTCGGCATGCCGCCGGAGACCGGCAAGCACGGGCGCGGCGTGGTGAGCGCCTATCGGTTTGGCCTGATCGCGCCCGGCAAGTCTCGCATCGTCCTGGACCTGACCGAGCCGGTAGCGGTGGACAAATCCTTCCTTCTGGATGCGCTGGACGATCAACCGGCGCGGCTGGTGATCGATCTCGTCAAGACGGACAGGGCTGCCTTCATGCGCGCCGCCGCGAGCCAGAAGAGTTCGGACATGAGCGCGCATCCGCAGCCGCCGCCGTCCTCGCCGCCGCTTCTGCCGGAAAGCCAGCCCGGACGACCGGTGGTCGTGGTCGATCCCGGCCATGGCGGCATTGACATGGGCGCAACCTCCAAATCCGGCGAGCAGGAAAAGACCATCGTGCTCGAATTCGCCAAGCGGCTCGCCGACAAGATCAACGAGACGGGGCGCTACCGGGCCGTGCTGACCCGTGACGGCGATACTTTCATCTCCTTGGCCGGTCGCGTGCAGTTCGCGCGCGCAAACCGCGCCTCGCTGTTCATCTCGGTGCATGCCGATACGCTGCACGATCCGTTCGGCGTGAGGGGAGCGACGATCTACACGCTCTCGGACCGGGCTTCGGATGCCGAATCGGCTCGTTATGCCGAGCAGGAGAACAAGGCGGACGCGATCGCGGGCGTGGACTTGGCCTCGGAGCCCGGTGATGTCGCCGATATCCTGATCGACCTCACGCGGCGCGAAACCAAATCCTTCTCCAACGGTTTCGCCAAGGTTCTCATCGACCAGTTCCAGGCCGCTGCCACGCTCAACAAGAACCCGCATCGTTCGGCCGGCTTCAAGGTGCTGACCGCACCCGACATTCCCTCGGTGCTGCTGGAACTCGGTTATCTATCGAGCCGGGACGACGTGAAGCTGCTGACGTCGGACGACTGGCGCAACCGCGCCTCCGATGCGGTGGTGACGGCGATCGACGCTTTCTTCCAGCAGCGCCGCGCCAACCAGCCCGCGGCAGCCAGCGGTTCGGTGCCGGCAACCCCCTGAGGCCTCTCGCCCCCGGCCTCGCCCGATTTCGCAAAGAGGCATCGAAACGAGCTCCGGAGACAGGAGAACGCCCGCATCCCGCGGCTCTCTCGAAAGGCGCGCCTGCAGGCGTCATGCACAGGCATGTTGCCGGTGAGCCGCAGTTTCTCCACAAAAGCCCTGCAAAAGCGTCGAGGTGCAGTTGCCGCCCTTGGGTTCGGCCGGCCCGGCATGTTAGATGTCAACGAAACGAGCCGGGGCTGCCGGCATGAAAACGAACGGCTTCGGCCCACACCTGGCGACGGCAGGGCGGGGAAGATATTGCCGATGAAAGCGTTGTGATGAGACTTTTCGTTCGGTTCCTTGGATTTTTGTTCACAACGGCATCGATGTTGTTCCTTGTCGGGGGATCGTTCCTGGCCCTCTATGTCTGGGCCAACACGCGCGACCTGCCCGATACCGCAGCGCTCAAGGACTACGAACCACCGGTGATGACGCGCGTGCATGCGGGCGACGGCGCGCTTCTGGCCGAATATGCCCGCCAGCGTCGCCTCTATCTGCCGATCGAAGTGATGCCGCCGCTCCTGATCCACGCCTTCATGTCGGCGGAAGACAATGATTTCTACAATCATGTCGGCATCGATCCCAAGGGCGTGCTGCGCGCGCTGATCGCCAATGTCACGCATAAGGGCCGCCGCCAGCAGGGCGCATCGACCATCACGCAGCAGGTCGCCAAGAATTTCTTCCTCGCGCCCGACCAGAACATCGTGCGCAAGATCAAGGAAGCCATCCTGGCCCTGCGGATGGAGCAGACCTATTCGAAGGACAAGATCCTCGAGCTCTATCTGAACGAGATCTATCTGGGCATGGGCAATTACGGTGTGGCCGCCGCTGCCCTCAATTATTTCGGCAAGTCGGTCGACGAGCTCGGCGTCGCCCAGGTCGCCTATCTCGCCGCCCTGCCGAAGGGCCCCAACAACTACAATCCGATCCGCAATCACGATGCGGCCGTCGGTCGACGCAATTGGGTGATCGACCAGATGGTCTCCAATGGCTACATCTCCAAGGAGGAGGGGCGGAAGGCCCAGGCCGAGCCTCTGGCCGTGACGCCGCGTTCCTTCGAAGGCGCCCAGAGCTACGCGGCCAATTATTTCACGGAGGAAGTCCGGCGCGAGATCGCCGAGCGCTATGGCGAGGACAAGCTCTATGAGGGCGGCCTGTCCGTGCGCACCACGCTCGATCCCAAGCTCCAGCGCCTGGCGCGCGATGCCATGGTACAGGGGCTCGTGCGTTTTGACGAGCGCGGTGGTTTCCGCGGCCCGGTCAAGAATGTCGATCTCGGCGAGGATTGGGGCCTGACTCTCGGCGCGGAGAAGCGCCTGAGCGACATCAAGCCCTGGCAGCTTGCCATCGTGCTCGATTCCAGCGACAACTCCGCCCGCATCGGACTGCAGCCCCCGCTGGACCGGTTCGGCTCGATTTCAACCGAACGCCCGACCGGCACCATCAATCTGGACGGTGTGAAATGGGCGCGCAGCCGGGTCGGCAAGGTCAGCCAGATCCTGAAGGTCGGCGACATCATCTATGTCGAGCCCAAAACCGATGGCACCTACCGCCTGCGGCAGATCCCCGAAATCTCCGGCGCCATGGTGGTAATGGATCCCTATACGGGCCGCGTGCTCGCCATGGTGGGAGGTTTCTCATTCGACCAGAGCGAATTCAACCGCGCGACCCAGGCGCAGCGCCAGCCCGGCTCCTCCTTCAAGCCCTTCGTCTACGCCACCGCCATCGACAATGGCTATACGCCGGCCTCCGTGGTCATGGACGCGCCGATCGAGATCAACCAGGGCAATGGCGAGACCTGGCGGCCGGCCAACTACTCCAACAAGTTCTACGGCCCGCAGACGCTGCGTTTCGGCATCGAATATTCGCGTAACGTCATGACGGTGCGGCTCGCCCAGGACGTGGGCATGCCGCTGATCGCGGAATATGCCCGTCGTTTCGGCGTTTACGATGATCTGCCCTCCTATCTGTCGGGCGCGCTCGGTGCCGGCACCACCACCGTGATGCGCATGGTCGCCGGTTACGGCATGCTGGAGAACGGCGGACGCCTGATCAAGCCGACCTTGATCGACCGCATCCAGGACCGCTGGGGCAAGACCATCTACAAGCATGACGAGCGGATCTGCCAAGGCTGCAATGCCGATGACTGGAACAGCCAGGACGAACCGCGCCTGCTCGACCCGCGCGAGCAGGTCCTCGACCCGATGACGGCCTATCAGGTCACCTCCATGCTCGAGGGTGTGATCCAGCACGGTTCGGCCCAGACCCTGCGCTCGCTCAACCGCCCGATCGCCGGCAAGACCGGCACCACCAGCGACGAGAAGGACGCCTGGTTCATCGGCTATTCGCCCGATCTCGTCTGCGGCCTCTATGTCGGCTACGACACACCGCGCCACATCGGCAACAAGGTCACGGGCGGCAGCCTGGCGGCGCCGATCTTCGGCACTTTCATGAAGACGGCCCTGGCCGATAAGGCGCCGGTGCCGTTCCGCGTTCCGCCTGGCATCAAGCTGATCCGTATCGACCGCAAGACCGGCATGCGTTCGGAGGGCAGCGGCGCCATTCTGGAAGCCTTCAAGCCTGGCACGGCACCGCCCGACAACTACACCGTCATCGGTTCCGGCGGCGGCTCCGAAGGGGGAGGCGGTGGCGGCCCCGTCTCCATGGGAACGGGTGATCTCTACTGATTGTCCTTCCCCTGGCCGGCCGGCTTGCCTATATGAAGCCCGGCAAGAGCAAAGTGCGGTTTCTTCGAATCGCGCCTTTTCTCTAACTTCTTGTTTTGACGCATTTTCTTGACCGGGAAGCCTATCGGTTTCCTTGAAGATGCTCTGGTCAACCTCGAACGGGCGATTCATTCATGCGCGCTGAAATCCTGTCCCTGGCGGACGACATCAAGCAGTCTGCGGGACTGCTGAGGAGGCATCTTTGACTGGGATACTTCCTACGCCCGCCTGCAAGAACTGAACCACCTCTCCGAACAGCCCGACTTCTGGAACGATGCCGAGAAGGCCCAGAAGCTGATGCGTGAGCGCACCGATCTCGACGATCGGCTGTCCTCGCTCGTGCGTATCGAAAAGGACCTGGAGGAAACCCTCGAGCTCGCCGAACTCGGCGAGGCCGATGGCGACGAGTCGATCGTCGACGAGGCGCAAGGCGCCTTGGCCCGGCTCAAGGACGAGGTCGTCGAACGACAGTTCGAGGCGTTGTTCTCCGGCGAGGCCGACAACAACGACACCTATATCGAAATCAACTCCGGCGCCGGCGGCACCGAGAGCCAGGACTGGGCCAATATGCTGCTGCGCATGTATACGCGCTGGGGCGAGCGGCACCGTTTCAAAGTCGAGCTGATCGATTTCACGGACGGCGAAACCGCCGGCATCAAGTCGGCTACCATCCTGCTCAAAGGCAACAAGGCCTATGGCTGGGCCAAGGTAGAATCGGGCGTGCACCGCCTCGTGCGCATCTCGCCCTATGATTCCAACGCCCGCCGGCACACCTCTTTCGCCAGCGTCTGGGTCTATCCGGTGATCGACGACTCGATCAACATCGAGATCAATGAATCCGATTGCCGCATCGACACCTACCGCGCTTCCGGCGCCGGCGGCCAGCACGTCAACCGGACGGATTCGGCCGTGCGTATCACCCATATGCCCTCGGGCATCGTGGTGGCGTGCCAGCAGGACCGCTCTCAGCACAAGAACCGTGCCACGGCCTGGGCCATGCTGAAGGCCCGCCTCTACGAGGCGGAGCTCAAGAAGCGCGAAGAAGCGGCGATGGCGACCCATGCCGGCAAGACCGATATCGGCTGGGGCCATCAGATCCGTTCCTATGTCCTGCAGCCCTATCAGATGGTGAAGGACACCCGCACCGGCTACACGTCGGGCACGCCCGGTGATGTGCTGGATGGCGACCTCGACGACTTCATGAAGGCCGCCCTGGCCCAGCGCGTCTATGGCGGCGGGCCCGATGCGGTCGAGGACATCGACTAGCGGAAAGCCGGGGCCGCCCCGGCTTTTCCTTTTGACATGAGCATGTTGCCAATGAGTTCGGATCCGATCTATCAGCGCTATTCCTTCGCTCACGGCCTGATCAAGGAGGCCGGTGCCCTGGCGCTCGGCTATTTCAACGAGCTGGACAGCCTGACGGTGAAGAGCAAAGGCTTGCAGGATGTCGTCAGCGAAGCCGATTTGCAAACCGAACTGCTGATCAAGAAACGCATCGCCGAATCCTATGCCGACGATGGTTTTTTCGGCGAGGAGACCGGGCCGAGCGGCATCGGCGACAAGCGCGGCATCTGGGTCGTCGATCCCATCGACGGCACCCAACCCTTCCTGAGCGGCATGTCGTGCTGGTGCGTGTCGATTGCGTTCGTCTATGATGGCGAGCTGCAATTCGGGCTCGTCTATGCGCCCAAGGACGACGAGCTTTTCGCCGGTGGATTGATGGCACCGGCCACGCTCAACGGGAGGCCGATCGCCCCTCACAAGGGCAACGCGCTCAGCGATGGCGTGGTCAGTGTGGGCTACAACAACCGCATCGAGCCCAGCGAGGTGCTGGCGGTGCTGGCGCGGCTGCTTGAGGCCGGTGGCATGTACCAGCGCAACGGTTCGGGCGCGCTGTGCCTGTGCTACGTGGCCTGCGGGCGCCTGCTCGGCTATGTCGAATCCCACATCAATTCCTGGGATTGCCTCGGCGCCATCGCCATCATCCGTGCGGCCGGCGGCCAGACCAGTGATTTCCTCGTGGATGACGGCCTGGTGAAGGGCAATGCCATCATCGCGGGAGGGCCGGCGATCTATCCGGCTCTCGCGCAACTGCTTGGTTGAAGGCAGATCCAGGCCGCTTGCTGCTGCGGCCTGGACCGAATGTCACCCGAGCACCATGGCGGTGAAGGGATAGACATAGGCCTGCAGGGTCACGAAAAGGCCGACCAGGCAGGCCAGGATGATCGAGTGCAGGAATACATAGCGCAGGATCGTGCCTTCATGGCCGTACCAGTTGGTGGCAGTTGAGGCCACGACGATCGACTGCGCATCGATCATCTTGCCCATGACGCCGCCGGAGGAGTTGGCGGCGGCCATCAGCACGGGTGACAGGCCCAATTGCTGCGAGGTGATCTTCTGCAGATTGCCGAACAGCACGTTGGAGGAGGTGTCCGAGCCTGTCAGCGCCACCCCGAGCCAGCCGAGCAGCGTTCCGAAGAAGGGATAGAACACGCCTGTGGCCGCGAAGGCGAGGCCGAGGGTGGCGTCAACGCCGGACAGGCGCGTCAGCGTGCCGATGGCGAGCATGGCCGAGATGGTAATCAGCGAGATCGAGCACACCTTGATGGTGCGGCCATATTCGACGATCAGCCGGGCGGGCGAGAACCCCATCAGCAGGCCGGACACGATGGCGGCCAGCAGCATGCCCGTGCCGGTGAAGGAGAGATAGGTGAAGGCGAACACCGCGCTTTCGGGCGTGGGCTTGGCGACTACGGGGGCGACCTTGTTGATCTGGTTGTGCAGCTCCGGCACCTGGTAATTCCAGGAGAAGATGGCGTTGGCCCAGGTCTTGAAGGCGCCGGTGCCCCAGACCAGCATGAAGATGCACACCAGGATCCAGGGAAGCAGGGCGCCCCAGAGCTGGGCCTGCGTCAAGGGCTTGCGATCGGCCTCCGTACGGGCCCTTGCAAGGTTCGCCGACGGATCGTTGCTGCGGAGCGCCGGCGACAGCCACAGCTCCCTCGGCTGCCAGACCTTCAGGAAAAGGATCAGCGAGCCCATCGAAACGAGCGAAGCCCCGATATCGACGATCCAGGGATTGATATAGTTGGAAATCAGGAATTGCGGCACGGCGAAAGAGATGCCCGTGACCAGGATCGCGGGCCACACCCCGATCATGCCGCGCCAGCCCGCGAAGGCGCCGATCACCCAGAAAGGGACGATCAACGAAAACAGCGGCAATTGCCGGCCGACCATGGCCCCGAGCACATAGGGATCGAGCCCGGTCACCGACGCAAGGCCCTGGATCGGCGTGCCCAGGGCGCCATAGGCGACCGGTGCGGTGTTGGCGATCAGAGAGAGGCCGGAAGCCGCGAGTGGCGAGAAGCCCAGGCCGATCAGGATCGCTCCGGTGATGGCGACGGGCGTGCCGAAGCCGGAAGCTCCTTCAAAAAAGGCGCCGAAGGAGAAGGCGATCAGCAGCAATTGCAGGCGCCTGTCTTCGGTGACGCCGCCGATCGCCCGTTGCAGCAACTCGAAGCGGCCGCTCTCGACGGTGATGCGGTAAAGATAGATCACGTTGAGAACGATCCAGCCGATCGGGAAGAAACCGGTGACGACGCCGAGCAGGGACGCCCGGATCGACAGGCCCGCGGGCATGGTAAAGATGAATATCGTGATGAGATTTGCGACGATGAGCGCGATCACCGCCGCGATATGAGCCTTGACCTTGCCGCTCGCGATCAGAACTAGCAAAGTTACCGCAGGGATGGCGGCTGCGATGGTGGACAGTACTTCGTTGTCGAGAGGGTTGTAAGTCTGGTTCCACATGTGATGGCTTCCCGATGACGACTTTTATCGTTGGGTATGCCACGCGGAAGTTCGGCCGATTTGACCGGAAAATCAAGATAGGTGCTCGGACGCGGCCCTGCCCATCTACGCAGGGCCGTGCGGCCGTTCAGTCCTAAGACTTCACGCGCACATAGCTGCCCGGTGCGTCGCCGAGGGGTTTGCGGCGCCCGCCGGGTTTGCGCTTGTCGGCGGGGACCTCCTCCGGCGCCTGCTTCTTGAGCCAGGTCAGCCAGTCCGGCCACCAGGAGCCGGGATGTTCGGTGGCAGCCTCCAGCCAGTCCTCATAGCGGCCCGTCGGAGGACCGCCGAGCCAATATTGATACTTCTTGCGGGCAGGTGGATTTACCACGCCGGCAATGTGCCCGGAGCCGGACAGGACATAGCGCACCGGCCCCCCAAAGGCCTGGGCTCCAGTGAAGACGGAATTGGGCGGGGCGATGTGGTCCTCGCGCGTCGCCAGTTCATAGATCGGGATCGTCACCTTCTTCAGATCGAGGGTCTCGTCACCGACCACCATCCGTCCGCGCGTGAGATTGTTCTCCAGATAGCAGTTGCGCAGATAGAACGAGTGGTTCTTTTCGGGCATGCGGGTGGCATCCGCATTCCAATAGAGCAGGTCGAAGGGTGTGGGCTGCTTGCCGCGCATGTAATTGTTGACGAGATAGGGCCAGATCAATTCCTGGCTGCGCAGCATGTTGAAGGCGGCGGCCATCTTGGAACCGGGAAAATAGCCGTGCTCGGCCATCATCTTCTCGATCCACTGGATATGATCCTCGTCGGCGAAGACCTTGAGATCGCCGGCCTTCTCGAAATCGACCTGCGTGGCGAACAGGGTGGCCGAGGTGATGCGCGTGTCGCCCTTGGCGGCCAGCCAGGCCAGCGTTACCGCGAGCAGCGTGCCGCCGACGCAATAGCCGATAGCGGAGACTTCCTTCTCGCCGGTGATCTTGCCGATTTCGTCGAGCGCCGCGATCGGGCCTTCCTTCATATATTCGAAGAAGCCCTTGTTGCGCTGCTTCTCGTCCGGGTTGACCCAGGAGATGACGAAGACGGTCAGGCCCTGGTCGACGCACCATTTGATGAAGCTCTTTTCGGGCGTCAGATCGAGCACGTAGAATTTATTGATCCAGGGCGGGCAGATCAGGATGGGCCGCTTCAGCACGCTGGACGTCGTCGGTGTATATTGCAGCAGTTCCATGGTGGCGTTGCGGAACACCACCTTGCCCGGCGTGGTGGCGAGATTGACACCCACCTCGAATTTCGAGGTGTCGGACTGGCGGATCTTCAGCTCGCCTTCGCCGGCATCGATGTCCTCCTTCAGCATCTCCAGGCCGCGCACCAGATTTTCGCCATTCTCGGCCAGTGTGTCGCGAATGAGCGAAGGATTGGTGGCGATGAAATTGCTCGGCGAAATCGCGGCCGAGACCTGCCGCACGTAGAAATCGGCCTTGTGGCGCATACGAGGCTCGAGTCCGTCGGCATCGTGCACCAGCTTTTCCGCCCAGCGGCTGGTGATCAGATAGGCCTGCTTGAGCAGGTCGAAATACTGGTTCTGGCTCCATTCGGGATCCCGGAAGCGGGCATCCTTGGGGTCGGGTTCCGCCACAGGCTTGGCGTCCTCCCCGGCCATGCGCTGCAGCGAGGAGGCCCAGAGGGACATGAAACCGCTGGCGAGGCTGGTCTGGGCCTGCAGGGCGCGCTGCGGATCGGACAGCCAATACTGGGCCAGGTGACCGATGGAATTGACCGCGTCGGCGACTTCCTCGCTGATGTCGCTCTTGACTCTGCCATCCTCCCGCGGGCGCAGATAGGCCGCGAGAGCCTTGCCGCCTTCCTCCACCGCGCGACCCATATTGCGGGCGAGCGTCTCGATATCGACCGGGCCGAAGGATGCCAGGGACTCAGCCGAGAGAAGCGGGTTGGAGTGTTTTTCGTTCTTCATCGCATCCGATCTTGGCTCTTAGGGCCCTTCATTAGAACATGTTTTTCCCTCCTGTGAATGCTTCTTCGCATCGCTTTGTGAACCATGCCGTCGATTTCATCGATTTTCCCTGTTTGCCGATGGGCCGGCGCTCTATAAGAGGGGGGAGAAATTGCGAGAACGTCATGCGGATCCATTCCTTCCTCGTCGTCGCCGCATTGGCCGGCATCGGGCTTGCCAGCTGTGCCGGAGGCTCCGGCCAGACCAGCAAACGCTTCGGGCTGACATCGGGTCCCTTGCCGACACCTCAACCCTTCGTGACGCAATCCCGCGCGAGCCAGCCCAATGTCTATCCGCGGATCGGCGCTCTGCCGCCGCCGCGCAGCGACCAGATTCTCTCCATGAGCGAGCGCAAGGCGCTGGAGGCCAGCCTGCTGGCGACGCCAGGGCGGCAGCCGAGTCCCGAGGAACTCAAGGCGCGTGCGCAAGCCAATCGCAAGGTGGCCCAGAAGCGCGTGCCGCCATCCCAGCGCAAGCATGTCGGCTTCTTCCCGCCGCAATGATTGGTATCGCGTTGCCGTAGATCGATTTTTCGGGGCGGGCGCAGATTTTTGGCATTTCTTTTGCCATCATTCATCGAAATGATTTAGAGCTTCGGTCCCCGCAACCCTGAATGCGCCGTCGCGCGAAAGCACCGTCATGTCCGACTTTTACTCAACCCGACGTTTGCCGCCCTATGTCTTCGAGCAGGTCAACCGGGTGAAGGCGGCAGCACGCGGGCAGGGGGCAGACATCATCGATCTGGGCATGGGCAATCCCGACCTGCCCACTCCGAAATTCATCACCGACAAGCTGATCGAGACGGCCCAGAAGCCGCGCACCAATCGCTATTCGGCGTCCAAGGGCATTCCGGGCCTGCGCAAGGCTCAGGCCAATTATTACGCCCGCCGCTTCGGTGTGAAACTCAATCCAGACACGCAGGTCGTCGCCACGCTCGGCTCCAAGGAAGGCTTCGCCAATATGGCGACCGCCATCACCGCGCCCGGCGACGTGGTGCTGTGTCCCAATCCGTCCTACCCGATCCACGCCTTCGGCTTCCTGATGGCGGGCGGCGTCATCCGTTCCGTGCCGGCCGAGCCGAACGAGGATTTCTTCCGCTCGGCCGAGCGGGCGGTGAAGCATTCGATCCCCAAGCCTATCGCGGTGATCGTCTCCTATCCCGCCAACCCGACGGCCTGCGTGGCCAGCCTCGATTTCTATCGGGACCTGATCGCCTTCGCCAAGGCGAACGACTTGTTCGTGCTCTCGGACCTCGCCTATTCGGAAATCTATTTCGGCTCGGAGCCGACACCGTCCGTGCTGCAGATTCCTGGGGCGATGGATGTCGCCGTCGAATTCACCACCCTGTCCAAGACCTTCTCGATGGCGGGCTGGCGCATGGGCTTTGCGGTGGGCAATGAGCGGCTCTGCGCCGCGCTCGCTCGCGTGAAGTCCTATCTCGATTACGGCGCCTATACCCCGATCCAGGTCGCTGCCGCCGCGGCGCTGAACGGACCCGAGGACTGCATCGCCGAGATGCGCGAGACCTATCGCAAGCGCCGCGACGCGCTGGTCGAGAGCTTTGCCCGCGCTGGGTGGGACGTGCCGATCCCGCCGGCCTCGATGTTCGCATGGGCGCCGATCCCGCCCAAGTTCAAGGAGCTGGGCTCCGTGGAATTCTCCAAGCTGCTGATCGAGAAGGCGTCCGTCGCGGTGGCGCCGGGAATTGGCTTTGGCGAGCATGGCGACGATTTCGTGCGCATTGCCTTCGTTGAGAACGAGCAGCGCATCCGTCAGGCGGCGCGCAACATCCGCAAGTTCATGGACGGTGCCGACCAGACTTTGCACAATGTGCTGCCGCTGACGAAATCGGCATGACGGGTGCTTTGGTGTGCCGGTCTTCTGACCGAGCGTGAGATTCCAAGCCGTTCCGAAGAGACTGACCCAATAAAGGCAAACCGAGCAGCGAAAAGCTCTCTCTTTGTCATGCCCTGGTTTTATCCCGGGCCACTGATACCGCTACCACCTAAGATTACGGCTCTGAATTGCCGCGACGAAGCCCGGCAATGACAAAAAGTCGAGTTCTATGGCTCAGTCTCTGAAGACCGGCACAACGATACCTAAAAATGCATGGCTGACAGGCAGTAAAAAGACGACTGCCTGTCTTTCCCTCGTCGATTTCAAATGGTAAACGATCGCGCCAACCCAGCTCCGGCGGCACGGATTCCAGCCCCCCGAAGCCGGATCGATTCCGCTTTTACTGATTGAGAGTTGGCAATGACACGCATCGTTGATTCATCGCTTTTCCCTGAAGCGCTCACCTTTGACGATGTGCTGCTGACGCCCGGGCACTCCGAGGTGCTCCCGGCCCAGGCCGACATCCGTTCGCGCGTCACTCGTTCCATCTCCGTCAACCTGCCGCTTCTGGCTTCGGCGATGGACACCGTCACCGAGGCGAACATGGCGATCGCCATGGCGCAGAATGGCGGCATCGGCGTGATCCATCGCAATCTTACCCCCGAAGAGCAGGCCGAGCAGGTCCGCCAGGTCAAGCGTTTCGAGAGCGGCATGGTGGTGAACCCGATCACCATTCCGCCGGAGGCGACGCTGGCCGATGCGCTCGCCCTGATGAAGCGCCATCGCATCTCCGGCATTCCGGTCGTCACCGGCGCGGCACCGGGCGTCCCGGGCATCCTGGTCGGCATCCTCACCAACCGCGACGTGCGCTTTGCCGACAAGCTCGACCAGCCGGTGGCCGAACTGATGACTAAGGAGCGCCTGGTCACCGTGAAGACGGGCGTGGCCCAGGAAGAGGCCAAGCGCCTGCTGCACCAATATCGCATCGAGAAGCTGCTGGTGGTCGATGAGGATTATCGCTGCGTCGGGTTGATGACCGTCAAGGACATCGAGAAGGCCACGCTCCATCCCAATGCCTGTAAGGACGAGCAGGGGCGCCTGCGCGTCGCCGCTGCCTCCACCGTCGGCGATGGCGGTCATGCCCGCTCCGAAATGCTGATCGATGCCGGGGTCGACATGATCGTGGTCGATACCGCCCATGGCCACTCGCAGAAGGTGCTGGATGCGGTCTCGCGTATCAAGCGCCAGTCCAATTCCGTCCAGGTGGTGGCCGGCAATGTGGCCACCGGCGAGGCGACCCGGGCCCTGATCGGGGCAGGCGCCGATTCCATCAAGGTCGGCATCGGCCCGGGCTCGATCTGCACCACCCGCATCGTTGCGGGCGTCGGCGTGCCGCAGCTCACCGCCATCATCGACTCCGCCAACGCAGCCCGCGAGCACGACGTGCCTGTCATCGCCGATGGCGGCATCAAGACCTCGGGCGATTTTGCCAAGGCGATCGCCGCCGGCGCCTCCGTCGCCATGGTTGGCTCGATGCTGGCCGGCACTGACGAGACCCCCGGCGAGGTCTATCTCTACCAGGGCCGTTCCTACAAATCCTATCGCGGCATGGGCTCGATCGGCGCCATGTCCGCCGGCTCGGCCGATCGTTATTTCCAGGCCGACATCAAGGATTCGATGAAGCTGGTGCCGGAGGGCATCGAGGGGCAGGTCGCCTATAAGGGGCCGGTCTCGGCCGTGCTGCACCAGCTCGCCGGCGGTCTGCGCGCCTCGATGGGCTATGTCGGCGCCGAGACGATCACCGATTTCCAGGAACGCGCCAAGTTCGTGCGCATCTCCAATGCGGGCCTGCGCGAAAGCCATGTCCATGACGTGACCATCACCCGCGAGAGCCCGAACTATCCGGGACGGAATTGATCCTTCCCGGGGGGCGCGGACAACAGCCACATTGAACCACGTTCAATGTGGCGGCGACGTCCGCCTCTTGTTTTTTACAAATGCCACGTTTCCAAGAGCGGGCAAGAGTCCGCGCTCCAGGTGATCCTTGACCCCCTCCGCCCGTCTGTCCGCCGCCATCGAAGTCCTGGCCGATATCGAAGCCCGCCGCCGTCCCGCCGCCGATGCGCTCAAGGATTGGGGGCTCTCGCATCGCTTCGCCGGTTCGGGCGATAGGGCGGCGCTGGCAGGACTGGTCTATGACACCCTGCGCCGCCGCGCTTCGGCACGCTGGCTGATGGACAGCGAGACACCGCGCGCCTCGCTGATCGGCATGCTGGTCCTGCAGCGCGGCGAAACGGTCGAAACGCTCGACACACTGTTCACCGGCGAGCGCTTTGCACCGGAGCCGCTGACGGCGGGCGAGCGCAAGGCCTTGGCCGGACGCAAGCTCGAGCAGGCGGCGCCCGATATCCAGGCGGATGTTCCGAACTGGCTGTGGTCTTCCTTCGAGGCGGCCTTCGGCGAGGACGCCATTGCCGAGGGACGGGCTTTGGCCGAGCGCGCGCCGGTGGATCTGCGCGTCAACACGTTGAAGGCTTCGCGGGACAAGCTCCTCGCCGAACTCGAGCCGCTCCACGCCAGTGCGACACCGCTGTCGCGCTGGGGCGTACGCGTGCCGCTCGGCCCTGACGGCCGCAGCCCGGCCATCCAGGCCGAGGAGAGCTTCCAGAAGGGCTGGTTCGAGATCCAGGACGAAGGTTCGCAATTGGCCGGCCTCGTCGCGGCCGCCAAGCCGGGCGAGCAGGTGCTCGATCTGTGCGCCGGCGGCGGCGGCAAGACGCTGGAATTCGCGGCGGCCATGGAGAACAAGGGCCAGATCTTCGCCACCGACAGCGACAAGCGCCGCCTAGCCCCGATCCACGATCGGCTGACCAGGGCAGGCGTTCGCAACGTCCAGGTCCGCACACCGCGAGGAGGCCTGGCAATCGACGACCTCGATGGCCGCATGGATCTGGTGCTGGTGGATGCGCCCTGCTCGGGAAGCGGTACCTGGCGCCGCAACCCGGATACGAAATGGCGCATGCGCCCCTCGAGCCTGGCCGACCGCCAGAAGGACCAGGCCGCGGTGCTGAGGGCAGGGGCCAGGGCGGTGAAACCGGGTGGGCGCCTGGTCTTCGTCACCTGCTCCGTGCTGCCGGAGGAGAACGATGCCTCGGTGAAGGCCTTCCTGGCCGATCATGCCGATTTCACTGCCGCGCCTTTGCCGGAACTGGCCAAGGGCGCCGGGCTCTCGGCCTTCGCGCGTTTCGGTTCGTCGGGCGGCACCGGCCTGCAGCTCTCGCCCCATCGCTCCAGCACCGATGGCTTCTTCATCGCCCTGCTGCATCGGAAGTGATCTCTCGGTGGGGAGATGGGCGCCACGGCACCGTCTCGTCCTTGTTCGACTGGTCGCGATGCGTAGGATGGCGTGAGTGCGCTGGCGGAGCGGTGGGCATGACAAACAGGGCTGGCCATTTTTTACTGGGTCTTGTGCTCGCTGCTTGGTTTGCCGCTGCACAGAGCGCGTGGGCGGGCAACGGGGGGCAAGCGCAGGCAGACGAACCGGCTGCGGCGGGTGAGACGCCCATGTTGAAGCTCATAGGCGAATTCCGCGCTCTGCCGTTGTTGAAATTCCTGGAGGCCCTCCGACTGCTTCATGCTTCGGAAACGGCGGAAGCGGCCGATTTTTCGATCACCGCGACCGGGCGGCAGTTTGCCTGGCAGTATGAATACCGGACCCCCTATGAGGAGAAACAGGCCGGGGCCTGCATCGTCACGGGACCGCTGGCGGTGCCGCTCGGGCAGAGCGTCGATGTCATGGTGACTTCCGAGGACGTCATCCACGAATGGAGCGTTCCGGCTCTCGGGATCGAGGTTGACGGCATTCCCGGCCGGCTGAACGTGGCCAGGCTGGACACTTCGAGACCGGGGCGTTTTATGGGAGGTGCCACGAAAACCTCCGGCAAGGGGTTCGAGGCCATGACCATCGAAGTGAAGGTTATGCAGCCGGAGGCGTATGCAGGCTGGGTGCGCGAGAACCTGGAAGCGAAGGGGATGTGCCAGGCAGGTCCGCGCGGACTGAGCCTCACGGTAGTCATGTTCACTGTCGATTTTGCATAAAACTCGCCTTTGATAGCTCTATTATTTTGCGAATTCGCAATAAAACGTCATTCCCTCGGTTGCATCGAAAGCTCCGGTCGACTACCTCCCTGCCATGACACACAGCGCCATCCTCATCATCGATTTCGGTTCTCAAGTCACCCAGCTGATCGCACGCCGCGTGCGAGAAGTCGGGGTGTACTGCGAGATCCATCCCTTCCAGAGCGCCGCCGAGGCTTTCGAGAAGCTGAAGCCGAAGGGGGTGATCTTCTCCGGCGGGCCAGCCTCGGTGACGACGGCGGGCAGCCCCCGCGCGCCGCAGGCGGTGTTCGATTCCGGCGTGCCGATCCTGGCGATCTGCTATGGCCAGCAGACTCTCGCGACCCAGCTCGGCGGCCAGGTCGAGGGCGGCCATGCCGCCGAATTCGGGCGCGCCGATGTCGAGATCCTGGAGGCGAGCCCGCTGTTCGAGGGCTTCTGGGAGCCGGGCAAGCGCTATCCGGTGTGGATGAGCCATGGCGACCGCGTCACCCAACTGCCCGCCGGTTTCAAGGTGGTCGGCACCTCCGAGAACGCCCCCTTCGCCATCGCGGTGAACGAGGAGCGGCGTTACTACACCACCATGTTCCACCCGGAGGTGGTGCATACGCCCGATGGCGGCAAGCTCCTGAAGAACTTCGTGCAGAAGATCGTCGGCATCGAGTCGGACTGGACCATGGCGGCCTATCGGGCCGAGATGATCGAGAAGATCAGGCTGCAGGTTGGCAAGGGCAGGGTGCTTTGCGGCCTGTCGGGCGGCGTCGATTCCTCCGTGGCGGCCGTGCTGATCCACGAGGCGATCGGCGACCAGCTCACCTGCGTCTTCGTCGACCACGGCCTGATGCGGGCCGGGGAAGCCGAGCAGGTCGTCGGCCTCTTCCGCGAGCACTACAACATTCCCCTGGTGCATGTGGATGCGTCCGAGCGCTTCCTCGGCGAGCTTGCCGGCGTCACCGATCCGGAAGTGAAGCGCAAGACCATCGGCCGCCTCTTCATCGAGGTCTTCGAGGAGGAGGCCCGCAAGATCGCAGGAAAAGGTGAAGGACCGGCCGAGTTCCTGGCCCAGGGCACGCTCTATCCCGACGTGATCGAGAGCGTCTCCTTCTCCGGCGGCCCCTCGGTGACGATCAAGTCGCACCACAATGTCGGCGGCCTGCCCGAGCGCATGAACATGAAGCTGGTGGAGCCGCTGCGCGAGCTTTTCAAGGACGAGGTCAGGGCGCTCGGGCGCGAGCTCGGCCTGACGGAAGCCTTCGTCGCGCGCCATCCCTTCCCGGGGCCGGGCCTCGCCATCCGCATTCCCGGCGAGATCACCCGGGAAAAGCTCGACACGCTGCGCGCGGCCGACGCGATCTATCTCGACGAGATCCGCAAGGCCGGCCTCTACGACAAGATCTGGCAGGCCTTCGCCGTGCTGCTGCCGGTGCGCACCGTCGGCGTGATGGGAGACGGCCGCACCTATGACAGCGTCTGCGGCCTGCGCGCCGTGACCTCGGTCGACGGCATGACCGCCGATTTCTTCCCCTTCGACATGAACTTCCTCGGCCGGGCGGCGACCCGCATCATCAACGAAGTGAAGGGCATCAACCGCGTGGTCTACGACGTGACGAGCAAGCCGCCCGGGACGATCGAGTGGGAGTGAGGGGCGTGGGATACCCTGGAGGGTGTTGGAGGGAAATAGCGTCGGAAAAATAGGGGGTTACGGGCTGGCCCGGGGACTATCTGCGGCAGATTGTCAATTGGGTTGCCTCGCTTTGCTAAGCTATTGATTTTTCGAGGAACGCCTCTCGCATGGCGAAAACTAGCTGGCGGCAGCAAATTTTCTTGACGGTGTTTCTGACGGTAGTTTATGGGCTGCAAAGAACGACGGACAAAACTACCGTCAGGTTGAATTGTTGGGCGTGACGGTAGTTTTCCAACCAACGCCGCACGCCATTTTCCGTTTGAACAAGAGGATGTCCGTTCGGATTTGTCCCTGACCCGCGCCGTAAACCGTCAGGCGCCTAGCGCAACGGCTCACCGTCAATGACCCGGCTCTCGAGCCACCTGCTAATCGATGGCAGTTGGCCGCAATTTCTGCGGATGTTTGGCGTTTCGCGCGTTCGCCTCTAGACACTTGCGCAGAGAAACGTGTATTCGTGTATCTGTGTATCCGTTTCGAGGAGCGAGATATGGCGCTCAAGGATTTAATTGCACAGAGGTCGGCTCTGGCTGAAGACGCGATCGAGCAGATCATCAAAAACTACGTCCGCTATGACCCGGACGAGAGGGAAATAGCCTTCACCCCCGAATTCGCCTCATTGGGCAACAAGGGGAAAATCCTCGTGTATCTAGTGGCAATCGAGGGTTGGAGCTTTGTCGTGGACAATCCGGTGGTGACGGAAACGAAACCCGCCGATCTGGAGGACAAGCTTGGTATTCCCGGCGGCAGTCTACGGCCCACGCTGAAAGACCTTAAGGATCGCCATCTAGTGGTATCCAAAGGGGCCGGCTATTCCGTGCGCGCTTCAAGTCTTAGCGCTATCCAACGGGAGTTGGACGCGCGCGCCGGGGATGCGCCCGCGCCTGTCCGAGGCCGCAAGACCACGAAGAAGGCGAAGACCACCGCGACGGATTCGATTGAGAAGTTGGCCAACGGCAACCCGGGCGAAGCAGGCGGGACGCCGGCGACCAAGGAACAAAAGAAGCGAAAGAGCGCCAGTGGCGGTGATCTCAAGCAGACTTTCAGTGGATGGATTGCCGAGGGCTTCTTCGACAAGCCAAAGACTCTCGCGGACGTTCAGGCCCGCTTCCATGAAGAGGCCATTCTGATTCCGCGCACCAGCATCCCAAAATACCTCTTGGCCGGTGTGCGAGATAAGGCGCTTTCGCGCAACAAACAGGACGTCAACGGCAAGCATTTGTGGGTGTATCAAACGAAGGCCAAGGGCTAGAGAATTGTGCAACGCTTCACATCAAGCCTCTTGTAGCTTGCCTTGCACTTTGAACTAATTCTCATTGGTCCCTACTTAATGGCGAGTTGAACTTTGGGGGAAGAGCATGACGGCTGTTGATCCTGAATTGCAGGCCATGCAGACTTTACTGAGTGCGCTCGAACCACTGGCGGCAGACGCCAGGGAGCGTGTGATTACTTGGGTCATAGGTCGCTACGACATGCCGCCGATGCGCTCACGAAAGACCGGCCACAAGGATGAGAACGAAGGGTCTGATGACGGCAGCGTCCAGCAACAATTTACGCCTGCCAACGGCACCGTCAGCTTCAATTCTCTGGCCCAACTTTTCGCGGCGGCGGATCCCCAAACGAACGGGCAAAAGGCTCTTGTAGTAGGCTATTGGCTCAAGAAGAGCGAAGGCATCGACGATTTCGAGTCCCAAAGTATCAATACTGAACTCAAGCATCTTGGGCACGGCGTCAGTAATATTACCGCTGCCCTTGAAGAATTGAAATCGACAAAACCGGCACTGGCGATCCAGCTTCGCAAATCCGGAACCAGCAGACAGGCCCGTAAGAAGTTCAGGATCACACACGAAGGTCTCAAGGCAGTGGACACGATGATCTGCGGAAAGGCCTGACCTTGGATGCTTCGCGCCTAGCCGCGGCGATTTCGCCTCTCGTGAGCACAACGCTTGCGACAGAGCTTGTCGCCGATTTCATCAAAATCAGACAGGACGCCGCGACCCAGACGCTTGAACGGGCTTCACCCGGCAAATTCGTTGAGACGCTGGTCCAGTGCCTTCAGCATATCGCCACGGGCAAGTACGACGCGAAGCCAGAGGTGGACGCCTACTTCAGCAAGCACGTCGAAGGCCAAACCAAACTGCCAGAGGACCTGAGAATCTGCGCAGCACGGATTGGCCGCGCGATGTACACTCTCCGCAACAAACGGAACGTCGCGCACAAGGGAGCGGTTGAGCCCAACACCATTGATCTGGCTTTCGCGCACGCTGCCAGTTCGTGGGTGCTCTCCGAGCTTCTGAGGCAGGCCTCAGGCCTGACCGCACAAGAGGCGGGCAACCTTATCGCTTTGGTCCAAGCTCCAGTCGGCACACTTGTGGAAGAGATCAGCGGAACTCGGATCGTCTTGGCGGACGTCTCCGTGCGAGTCGAGTTGCTTCTCTTGCTGCACAGCCACTATCCCGATCCACTTGGCGTGAAAGATGCCTTGAGTAGCCTCAGCCGCCGTGGGGCGACCACTGTTCGCAACCGGCTACGCGACCTTCATAACGAAAAGCTGGCGCACGGAAGCGCAAAGGGCGGATACCGCCTGACCCAGAGTGGCTATCTGGCTGCTGTGGAAGAGATTCGTCGCCTGCTTGCGGCTCGGGCCGCGTAGATGTCGCTACGGTAAGGAATGGCCCTGGGTCGATGGTGCCGACGAGGTAGGGATCCCTCGCTAAGGGGATCTCATGCGATTCCGACGGTAGTTTTTGGCCTTATTAATGGTGCGGTACTGATCGCGGGCACGACGAAAATCGATCGATTGATGTCGATAGTCGCCGGAAGCGGGAAATTCCCCAAACTGCCAAATTCTCCTTTGAAATCAAAAGCCATGTACATCTGACGGTTCGGGCGACGGGAGTTTTCGGGGCGAAGAAAATCTTTGTGCTTACAAATTAGTGCAGCATGCCTGATGAGAACAATCGAGTGGGAGTGAGGGGAAACGGCTGCGATAGGCGGCTTGATGATGTGCCCTGACGACGATCCCCAGCCAAGCTGCCAGGAGCAATCACATGCTTATTCGCCTGCCTGGCCGTTGCCACCGTGCGCGGCGATGAACATGGCGACGGCCGACCGGCAATAGGATTCAATTTCGGTGTCGTCCTCTGCTCTCGCCTCATCGAAGCGTGCGATAATCAGGAGATCGGATCCTTTGAAAAGCGCGGCAAACAAGCGGGCGGACCGGCGAGGATCGGGCACGTTCAGAACCGCCTTCGCGTGCAGCTGACGCAACAGGGCCTCGATTTGCGCGATGACATGGGCGGGGCCGGCTTCGTAATGGAGCTTGCTTAACGATTTTTGATTCGTCTTGTCGGCCATGACCATGGCTTCGACACTGCGGACGTCCGGGCTCAGCAGCGTGCGAAGCAGGGATGATCCCGCCGCCATGAGCTGATCTTCGGCCGATCCCTCGACGCCTTCAAAAAGAGCCTGCGGCGCGAACTGATGGCAGCGGGCCGCCATGGCCGCGCTGAACAGCGCCTCCTTGTTCTCGAAGTGCCGATAGATGCTGAGCTTGGATATCTTCGCCCGCTGGGCGACCTTGTCCAAGGTCGTCGCTTGAAAACCCAGTTCCACAAAGAGTTCGTACGCTGCGTCGACTATCGTTTGGCCAAGCGCCTCGTTGGCAGGCCGGCCGCGCCGGCCCTGGCTGTTTTTGGTCACGGCATTTCCAGTACTTGACAGTATCCTAATGTTTGCATTACGATACCACTCAGTATCTGAAATGTGCAAGCCAGTAGGTGGGTTTCAATCATGTCCTCCAAATCCGGGGCGCCGGCGATATCGACTGCGGCATCGTCCGGTCGGTCAACACAGTGATGGGCGACTTTCTCGCCGATGCCGAAGCCCTGCTCGCTGCCTGTCTCGAGCGCGTATCGCTCTACGATATCACGTGTCAGGCCCAACCCGACCCCCTCTCTCTACAACTCGGAGCCCATCACCATGGATGACGTCATCATCATCGGCGGCAGCTTTGCCGGTCTCGCCGCCGCCCTGCAGCTCGGCCGCGCCCGCCGCAAGGTCACCGTTCTGGATACCGGCCTGCCGCGCAACCGCTTCGCCGGCCGCTCGCATGGTCTCCTCGGTCACGATCACAAGCCGCCGCTGGACATCCTGGCCGAGGCGCGGCAGCAGCTGGCGCGCTATCCCACCATCAAGCTAGTCAATGCCCGGGCCGACGGCATCTCCGGCGTCATCGACGATTTCTCCGTCCTCACTGCCGATGGTGAAAGCCTCAGCGCGCGCCGCCTGATCCTGAGCTATGGCGTCGCCGACCAGATGCCTGATCTTCCGGGCTTTGCCGAAGGCTGGGGCAAGTCGATCGTGCCGTGCCCCTATTGCGACGGCTTTGAAGTCGCCGGCCAGCATTGGGGCCTCGTCTGGTCCGGCCGGCAGTCGCACAATCAGGTCAGGCTGTTCCACGATTGGACTGACAGGTTGACGGTCTTCGCCGATGGTCATGACATTCCGCCCGATATCCGGGCCGACCTGGCGCGCCGCAACACACCAGTCGTCGATGGCCGGATCATCGAGATCGTCAATCACGGGGGCCATGACGCCACCGTCAAGCTCGATTCCGGCTCCAATGTCGCGGTCGACATCCTGTTCGCGCATCCGCGCAACAAGCCGTCAGCAAGCCTGCATCAATCACTGGGCCTTGCCACGGTCGATACGCCCCTCGGCATCATCCTCAAGGTCGACGAGCGCCGCGAAACCAGCATACCCGGCATCTACGCCGCCGGTGACCTCGCCAACCCCCTTACGCCGCCATCGGTCACCCTGGCATCATCGCACGGCGCGATAGCGGGTATCTTTGCCCAGCAGTCGATGCTGGTTTGACAGCGCGGATTGGAGGATGAGCATGGCCGTCGAACCGGACAGTGCGGGCGTGCGCTTCCCTCCGCCCTTCGTCTATCTGGGAGCGCTGCTGTTGGGGCTGGCGGCGGAGCGGTTCGTCTCCCTGCGCTCTTTCGGCATCGACTGGCGGTTGCTGGTCGCGGCGGGCGCGCTGTTGTTCGTTGCAGGCGCGGCGTTGATGCTTGCGGCGGCGGGGCTGTTCCGGCGGCTGGGCACCAATGTTCCGCCGTCGCAGCCAACGACCCTCATCGCAACGACCGGTCCTTATCGGTGGACCCGCAATCCCATGTATCTCGGCATGGCGGTCATCTATACTGGCCTTGCGATCGGCTTCGACGGGCCGATCGCCTTGGCCTTGCTTCCGGTGGTGCTGATCGCGATCCAGACGCAGGTGATCGCCCGCGAGGAGCGCTATCTCGAAGCGAAGTTCGGCGACGACTACCGCCACTACAAGACCGAGGTTCGCCGCTGGCTCTGACTATTCCGCCGCTGCCGCCCGCGGGGCCTTCCGACAAACCGGCATCGACTTCCTTGCCGCGCCCCTTTCCGGGAAAAGTTCAGCAAGTGAGGCGCGACATTGCACCTTGAACCGTGCAGTCGCGCCCTCGGAGCGGGGGGCAGGTGCCCGGTTTATGCTGCCGGGAGTGTCCAGTTTGCACTGCCGGCGGTATCCAGTTCACCTGCAAATGGAGAGGGATGGTGCTGCCGCGGCGCCGGCTTGGCTGATCAGGCGGCGCGCGTCAGCGCGGCCTTGTTGGCGCTGAGGAATTCTTTCATAGAGACCGGCTTCCCGCCCCAGAGCGCTTCGACGGTATCGGTGAGCAAGGCGGCCTTGCCGGCGCGGGCGAACCGTTCGAACGGCAAGAGGAAGTTGTCGACGACGAAATCCGGCACGCCGGCGGCCTTGGCGCCGCCAGCGAGCTGCTCGTCGCTTACTTCGACCACGCTCAGCGGCTTGCCGGTGACTTCGCTGGCGAGTGCGCCAATCTCGGCATTGCTCAACGCCTCGGGGCCGGTGACCGTGTAGGTCTTGTTCTCGGCGCCCCTGAGCAGTGCACCCGCGGCGGCATGGGCGCAATCGAGACGGGCCGCATGGTTGGTCTTGCCGCCACTCGCGGAGGTGAACCACTGGCCGGATGCGAGATTGTTCGGCAGGGTGCCCAGCAGGTTCTCCATGTACCAGCCCATGCGCACGATGGTGTAGGGGATGCCTGTGGCCTTGATGGCGTCCTCTGTGCCGAGGTGCTCATGGGCGAAGGGGATCTCGGAGGGCGCCTCCGGATTGGGCATCGAGGTGTAGAAGATTTCCTTCACGCCCGCTTCCTTAGCCGCTTGCACGGCAGTGAGATGGGCCGGGAGGCGGTCGCCGATCTGGTCGGTGGAGATGATGAGGAAGCGGTCAACGCCCCGGAGCGATGCGACGAGACCGGGTTTGTCGGTAAAATCTGCATGCCGCACCTCCACGCCGGAAAGCCCTGCGAGCTTTGCGGGATCGCGCGTGCCGGCGACGATCTTGCCGGCATAGTCGCGGCTTTTCAGCGCCTCGATCACGAGCCGGCCAAGCTTGCCGCCCGCGCCCGACACGAAGAGGGTGGGAAGGGACATCATATACTCCATAATCAGGTTGATTGTTTGTCTCGTTTTGAGAGCAGCTTTAGGTTAGTAACCATCGCTGAAGAGACAAGACGGCAGTTTTCGGTCCCATAGTTACCTTCGGAGAACCACCATGCGGCCAGGGCTCAGCTTCAAGGAGAACATGCAGGAAGCGCGCCGGACCTATCCCGACGCGAGCCAGTGCCCCGTGCGCGGCGTGCTCGACCAGATCGCCAGCAAGTGGAGCGTGCTCATCCTCTCGGCGCTGGCGGAACGGCCTTATCGCTTCGGGGAATTGCGACGCGATATCGGCGACATTTCCCAGCGCATGCTCACCCAGACGCTGCGCGACCTGCAGGCCGACGGATTGATAGAGCGGACTGTGTTCCCGACCACCCCGCCAAGCGTCGAGTACAAGCTCTCGCCATTGGGGCGCAGTTTTCTCCTGCCGCTTTCGGCGATGGTGGACTGGGCCTTCGAGCACTTCCCGGCGATCGACAAAGCCCGGGCGGAGTTTCGGAAGGAAGCTTGAGGGGGCGTCCACGCAGGAGGTCCCGCAACTGATCGGTGGGGTTGAAGCAGAGGGGGCATTCCCATCGCCATCGGACCTGGAAAGAACGCTTAATTTGGGCCGAAGAGCAAAGCCGGAAAGCAAGTAAGGCGCGGGGGCGGGCGCAAGATCGGGTTTCGGCTGCCATCGGTAAACCGCCGAGCATCGAATGGCGTCATAGCACAGAGCCGAGTGCGGACGAGTCATACAAGCGCATCCTTGATACATTAGCATTGACTAATTCATTAGTCTTTGCTAATTAATTGCGCATGAGCGAAGCGACCATGATCGATGCCGTGATGCGGGCCCTGGCGGATCCGACGAGGCGAGCCGTGTTCGAGCGGATCGTCGGATGCGACGAGATCACCGTCGCGGAACTGACGCAGGGAAGCGGCGTCACGCAGGGGGCGGTTTCCCAGCACCTCAAGGCGTTGAAACAGGCGGGGCTCGTCGCTGAACGCCCGGAAGGGCGGAAGGTCTATTACCGCGCCGAGCCCGGCGGCCTCGAACCGCTGGCCGACTGGATGAGCCATTACAGCCTGTTCTGGCGCCAGCGCTTCGCCAATCTCAGAACCCTTTTGAAGGAGATCGATCCGTGAATGATCAAGCCCTTAAGCCGGATACGCAGGCGATCGTGGTCGACGAGATCTTCCCGCATGCACCCGAAACCATCTGGAAGGCGCTGACCTCGGGCGATCTCATCGCCCGCTGGATGATGGCGCCCGCCGATTTCGCCGCGGTGGAAGGACAGCGTTTTACCTTTCGCACCACGCCGGCCGGCGCCTGGGATGGCGTCATCCATTGCAGGGTGCTGGACGTAAAGCCGAACGAACGCCTCGCCTATGCCTGGCAGGGCGGTGACGAGAGCAATGCTGGCTACGGATCGCGCCTCGACACGGTGGTGACCTGGACGCTGGAGGCCGCCAAGGGCGGGACGCGGGTCCGCCTCGTCCATTCCGGCTTCGTCATGCCCAGGAACGAGACTGCCTTCAGGAATATGCGCGAGGGCTGGAAGAAGGTCCTGCGCAACCTCGGCACCGTCGTGGCTGGCAGCAAGGATTGAGGCGAGGGGAACGAGATGAACAAGGCCTATACCGGCGGATGCGCCTGCGGCGCGATCCGCTACGAGATCACCGCCGAACCGGTGTTCAGCAATGAATGCCAGTGCCGCGACTGCCAGCGCGAAAGCGGCACGGGCCACCAGTCCCATCTGACCTTTCCGCGGCAGAATGTGACCCTGTCCGGGGAAGGCCGCCCCTGGGACATGGTGGCCGACAGCGGCGTCAGGAAGACCCGCTATTTCTGCCCTACCTGCGGATCGCCGGTCTATCTGACCTTCTCGTCCATGCCGCAATTCTTTTCAGTCCGCGCTGCGAGCCTCGACGAGCCAGACCGCTACAAGCCGCAGGCGGTGACCTATACCAGCGGGGGATATGCCTGGGACCATCTCGATTCAGCCCTGCCGAAATTCGAGAAGATGCCGCCGCGCTGAGCGTGGCGCTCGTCAGGTGGGTCGATCTCCAGATCGACCATCGTGGAAACGCCGAGCTTGCCAGAAGGGAAATGCCGATCTGGAGATCGGCACACCGCGCAGCATTATGATGACGGCTATCAGCCGCTTTACAACCAAACACGATGCAGTTGACCATTGTTCTCTTTTTGTTCTAAGCACTAAGAGTGCCGATGGAGAACGCGAGGTCATCATGCAATTGGCGTTTGACTTCTATGGCGAGCTACCGCGGGGGCCGGTACGGGGCGAGAGATTGTTCTTCGCGGTGTTTCCCGGCGCGGAGGACGCTTTCCGGATCGAACAGTTCAGGCGGAGTTTTTTCGAAGCGAACCATTTTCGCGGCAGCATGTTGCGACAGGATCGCTTTCATGTCTCGCTCCACCATATCGGCGACTTCAAGCGTCTCAAGTCATCGCGTAGCTACGCCGCGGAGTTGGCCGGCGAACTCGTCCATTTGCCTGCTTTCGAGATAACCCTCAACGCACTCAAGAGTTTTGGTGCGTTCCCGAAGCCGGGTAGGGCCCTGCGCTATCCCCTCGTCCTGCTTGGAGAAGGGCCGGGTCTGGTCGAACTTCATGAAACATTAGGCGCGGCCATGACCAAGGTCGGCATCCGCGCCTTTCCTGACTTCACGCCGCATCTGACCTTGTCCTATGGCGAACGTTCAGTTTTGGAACAGCGGATCGACCCGATCCCCATTCACATCGCAAGTTTTTGCCTGGTTCACAGCAGGGTGGGGAAGACGGAATATCGCATCATCAAGCGCTGGCCGCTCCTGGAACCCAAGCCGCTCCTGCATTGACCCAGCGTGAGGAACCCTGATGCCGCCCGTCACCGTCGATCCCGCCAAGGTCCATGAATTCGCGGATGCCGAGAGCTTCTACGCCTGGCTCCGCGACCATCACGACAGCGAAAGCGAAGTCTGGATCAAGATCCACAAGGTGGGCTCGGGCCTTGCCTCGATCACGCCCAAGGAGGCGATCGACGTCGTGCTCTGCTGGGGCTGGATCGACGCGGTGCGCAAGGCCCTCGACGAGCGCAGCTTCCTGCAGCGCTATACGCCGCGCGGTCGCAGGAGCATCTGGAGCCGGATCAATGTCGACAATGTCGCCCGGTTGGTCGCCGAGGGGCGCATGACCGAACATGGGCTGAAGCAGGTGGAGGCCGCCAAGGCGGACGGCCGCTGGGATCGGGCCTATGAGAGCGGCAAGGATCTCAGAATTCCCGCCGATCTCCAGGCCGCGATCGAAGCCGAGCCGGATGCGCTGCAGATGCTGGGCACGCTCAGCGCGCAGAACCGTTTCGCACTCGCCTTTCGCATGCACAACACCAAGACCGAGGCCGGGCGGAAGAAAAAGATCGAGACCTTTGTCGCCATGCTCAAGCGCGGCGAGACGATCCATCCGCAACCGAGGAAATGAGGCGGCAGCGCCTGCGGATGTAGGACCGGGCCGAGTATGACGGGTCGAGCTCTAGGCGATCCCGTATCAGATCGGCAGTGCCTCGACCACGACACCGCTCTCGGCAACGACGACGCCACCCCGCAGCACCAGCTTGCGGGGCGGGCGGTTGATCACGGCCTCCTCGACGCTCGGCGTGTCGATCACGACGAGATCGGCCGGCGCGCCTGGTGCCAGGCCGTAACCCGCAATGCCGAGCGCCTTGGCCGGCTCGAGGGTGGCGAGGTCCAGCGCCAGGCGCAAATCCTGATTGGTGTAGAATTCCTGCCGGGCCGCGACGATTGCGGCCCGATCGAGCATGTCGCCATTGCCGAAGGGCGACCAGCAGTCGCGGATATTGTCGGACGCGGCGAAAAGGGTGACGCCGTGGCTGCGCAGCGCCTTCACCGGCGGCACCGGCACGGCGGCCGGGCTCGAGGTCATGATCGCCACGCCGGCGCGCGCCAGGACATCCGCGGTTCGGGCGAAGCTCTCGGGCGACAGATCGCCCAGCGCGAAGGCGTGGCTCACCACGACGCGCCCCTGCAGGCCGAGCGCCTCGGTGCGGCTGGCAATGTCGCGCAACTCGGAGCCACCGGTTTCGCCGCCGTCATGCAGATGGATGTCGACCCCCTTGCCGTGTTTTTCGGCGAGGGCGAAGACGATGTCGAGCTGGCCTGGCACGTCATGGTCGAAACCAGCGGGATCGAGCCCGCCGATCAGGTCGGCACCGGCGGCGAGGGCGGCATCGAGGAGGTCGGCCGCACCGGGCTCGCTCATGACGCCGCTCTGGGGAAATGCGACGATCTCGATGTCGACCCAAGGCCTCCATCGTTCCCGAACGGCGAGCAGGGCCTCCAGATTGGCGAGTTTCACGTCATTGTCGATGTCGACATGGCTGCGTACCCGCGTGGTGCCGTTGGCGACGAGGCGTCGCAGAAGGTTGGTGGCGCGCGCCTCGACGGGCAGAGGCACGGCATGCCGGGCGACACGTTCGGCGGCGATACGCTCGCGCACGCTTTCGCCCGGCACATGCGGCACCAGCGGAGCGCCCATATGGGTCTTGTCGAGGTGGATATGGCCATCGATGAAGGCCGGAAGCAGCAGGGCTCCGGCAAGATCGCGCCGATCCGGATCGCTCGATCGGGGGCGGGGCTCCTCGATCGAAGCGATATGCCCGTCGGCGATGAGAACATCCGCCCGGCGTCCGTCCGGCAGGGTGGCGTCAGCAAGCAGCATCACATCAGTCCGAGGCGTTTGGCGGCAACGTAGTTGTAGAGGGGATCGCGATAAAGCTTGAATTCCTCGGAGGCGGAGAAACTGAGGCTGAGATCGTGCTCGTCGTCGTGCCTGATGGCTTCGGCGAAAATCTCCGGCCAGTCCGGCACTTTCTGCCGCCGCCATTCTTCGACATGTTCGGCCGCCGGAAAGTCGGGAAAGCCGATCTTCGGTATGAGCGAGGCGATGGCCTGCCAGAAGCGCCGCATCGGCACGGTCGGGTCTGGCGACCGCGGCGCCATCATGCGCAGCCAATGCGTGCCGGTGAGGGCATGCAGGAGGGAAAAATCGCCCGTCGCGGCGAAGAGCGCCAGCGACAGGCGGGCGAAGCGGTCCATGGTATCGGGGCCGATGGCCAGCATGTCGTGAACGGGCGCGAATTCCGGCTTGGCGGCGACGGCGCGCATATTGTGCCAGAGCAGGTCGCATTCTGTGACGATATGGCGAAAGGAGGAAGGCCTATACATGTAGGCCAGCACTTCGACAGGGTCATCGGTTGTACCGGCTTCACCCCGGCCCGTGCCGAGATCGAGATAGGTCGCGGCCCAATAGGCGAGGGCGATGGCGGTTTCCTCGTCATTGTCCGTCAAGGTGGCGTAGGCCATGCGCATGAAGGCATGCATGGCGCTGGCGGCAAAGCCGTCGAACAGGACCGGCAAATAGAGCCGGGCGGCCGGCGTGGCACCGAGCCGCCGGACCTCTCCCTGGAAGAACTTGCGATAGTCACCTTCCCGTTCGCGATCACCCAGGGCGTCACGCCAGTTTTCCCGGGAGATCGTCTCTTTGGGAGCGGGCACGGGGACGAGGCCGTTCTGGACGCGGTAGATCTCGCAGAATTCTTCCAGTCTCCGGTCATCGGCGCCCATGCGCTGCATGGCGACCAGGATCATCGGCAGATGATTGGCGAGCCTATAGGGGAATTCGGCGCTCCACTGCTGCGACCAGCCGATGGCACGGGCGAGCGCATCGTCCTTCCTGTCCGCTTCTTGCGGTGCCGACATCGAACCCTCCCCATCCGGTCCTGCTCTGCGGGGCATGAGGAACCTTTTGGTTGCTCGCGGCCGCAGCTGGAATCTACCCTGTCCGCGCGGGGCAGAAAAGGGCTGGATGCAACAAACCAAACAAAATTATGTAATAATTTGTTCGATATTGCGAATGTTCGGCGCCGCCTTCTCATCAAGTTGCGAAAATATGTTTGAGTGTGCTCGAATTTCTCACATTCTGATTGCGCGTAAAAAATGCAATGATAGCCTCCCGGTTGCGAGGGTGTAACGAAGGGGATCCACGATGAACATGACGGCAAAATGCTGCTCTCTCATGCTGGCGGGATTTCTGGTGTTTGCGGGAGCGGCGCAGGCCCAGGAGCGTTTCGAGGGCGTCACGCTCAACCTGGCATCGCAGAACGACCAGTTCGCGGTGATCCTGGCCGCGATGGCGCCGGATTTCGAAAAGGCCACCGGCGCCAAGGTCAATGTCGAGATCCTGAGCTATCCGGAATTGCTGACCAAGATCACGGCCGATTATGTCGGCCATACCAAGGGCTACGACATCGCCACCACCGACATCGTCTGGTCGGGGCAGTTCGCCGAGGCCGGCTACACCGTCGACCTCACCGACTGGATCAAGCGTGATGCTGCCGAGATCAAGGTGGACGACATCTATCCCAGCCTGATGAAAGGCCTGGGAGGTTACAAGGGCAAACAGATCGCCTTTCCTTTCGCCGGCTATGCCAATGTGCTCGCCTATCGCAAGGACCTCTACGAGGCCGCCGGCCTGAAGCCGCCGGCGACGATGGAAGACTATATCGCCGCTGCGATCAAGCTGACAGATCCGGCGAAGAAGACCTTCGGCTTCGTCGCCAACGGCCAGAAGGGCCCCGCCGTAGCGCAAGACTGGATGCAGTACAATTTCCAACTCGGCGGCTCGATCCTGGGGCCTGACGGCAAGCCCACGCTCAATTCGGCGGCCAACCTGCAGAGCGTCATCGATTACAAGAAGCTGTTTGACAAGGCGGCACCGCCCGGCGCGGCCGATTATGACTGGGGCGCGCGCGAGGAGAGTTTCCGCCAGGGCATGGTTGCGAACATGCAGACCTGGTCGATCGGCGCCGCCGGCTACGACAATCCCGAGATCTCCAAGGTGGTCGGCAAGGTCGGCATCATGCTGACGCCGGCTCGGACCGGCAAGCAGCCGGAATACGGCATCGGCGGCTGGGGGCTCGGCATCAATGCCGACATCGACAAGCGCAAGCAGGAGGCGGCCTGGGCCTTCATCAAATGGATCACCAGCCCGGCCGTGCATAAGGAATTCAATCTGCGCGGCGCCGGCAGCTATCTGCGCAAGAGCGAGATGACCGACAAGGACCTCCTGGCGAAGTTCCCCTTCCTGCCCGTGCTGGCCACCTCCTTCGAACATGGCAATGTCGATTTCCGGCCGCGCATTCCGCAATATCCGGAATTGCAGGATCTGATCGGCTCGGCCGTCAACGGCGTGCTGGTCGGCAATGCCGATCCCAAGACGGCCCTGGACGAGGCGCAGGCCCAGGCGGAAAAGCTGTTCTGAACCGCTGGTTATCCGGGTGCGCGGATGCTCCGTCCGCCTCTTCCTTTCCGCAAACGGAGGGGTTTCAAGCGCGGACGGGACCTCCGCGCACCCGGGAAAAACGCCCTTACAGCCTGTTCAAGCAAGGTTGCATTGCCATCGAGGGCGGCGCGATCATGCTGGCGCCTGTCTTGTCGCCGACGATTCCGGAGAGCCTGGATTTGGAAAGCAGTTCAACGAGTCTCGCGAGAAGCGGCTCTCCAGCGAGGGCGCGGCCCCGGCGCCTGTCCTACGCACGCAAGCGCCAGCTTTTCCTGATCCTGCTGGCGGCTCCCGCCATACTCTATGTGCTGGCGATCGCCGTCTGGCCGATGGCCCAGGGGATCTTCTATTCCTTCCAGGAATATAGCCTTGTCCGCCCGGCAGGCCGGCGTTTCGTCGGGCTCGACAACTACATCGCCCTGTGGAGCGACAAGACCGCCCGACAGGCGTTGATCAATACCTTCGTCTTCACCATCGGTGCTGTTACGATAGAATTCGTCTTCGGGCTCGGCATCGCCCTGCTGCTCTGGCGGGACGATTTGTTCAACCGCATCGTCCTCGGCCTGTTGCTGATCCCGGCCACGGTGACGCCGCTGGTCGTCGGGCTGATCTTCAAGGCCATGCTCAATGCCGACTACGGCGTGCTCGGTTATTTCCTGGCCGAAGCAGGTATCTCCGGGCCCAGAGGCCTGCTCGCCGATCCGCTGCTCGCTTTGCCGACCCTGATCGCCGTCGACGTCTGGGAATGGACGCCCCTGATGGCGCTGATCCTGCTGGCGGGCCTCAAGTCCCTGCCGACGGATATCCTCGAGGCGGCGCAGGTCGACGGCGCCACCAGCGCGCAGCGCTTCGCCCTGATCATCCTGCCGCTCCTGCTCCCGGCGGCCTTCCTGGCCCTGGTGCTGAGAATGATGGATGCCTTCCGTGTCTTCGACATCATCTATGTCAGCACCAGCGGCGGGCCGGGCGACGCCACCACCACGCTGATGATTCATGGGGTCAAGCAGGGACTGGAATTCTTCAATATCGGCCGTGCTTCGGCCGTGAGCAATCTGATCACCGCCTGCATCGGCGTGATGGCGGTGATGTTCATCTTCCTGGTCAGGCCGGCGAGGAATCGCAATGCGTGAGGCCGCTGCCGATAGGGGATTATGGGCAAGGCGCGCCGCCCTGGTCGTCATTCTCGCCATCGCGCTCTTTCCGATCGTCTGGCTGTTCGCAACCGCCTACAAGCCGGCGAGGGACATCTTCACCACGCCGCCGCAGCTCTTCTTTGAGCCGACCTTCGCGAATTTCGAAAACGTCTTCCGGCTGTTCGACCTGTGGTCGCTGGTGAAATCGAGCCTGATCATCTCGATCGGCTCGACCTTGCTTTCGCTGCTGCTGGGCGTTCCCGCCGGCTATGCCCTGGCCCGCTCGAAGAATCCGAAAGCTGTGTGGCTCGCCTATTTCTTCCTGGCCATCCGCACCGTGCCCCCGGTGGCAACCCTGATCCCCTTCTATCTGATGATGCGTGATATCGGCCTGCTCGGCACCTGGTGGGCGGTGATCCTGCTCAACACGGCCCTGAACAGCGCCTTCGTGGTGTGGATGATGTTCTCCTATTTCCGCGCCTCGCCGGTCTCGATCGAGGAAGCGGCGCTGACGGACGGCAGCAATGACTGGAGCACCTTCCTGTTCACGGCCCTGCCGTCCGTTGTGCCCGGCATCATCGCCAGCGCCATCTTCTGCATCATGTTCTCCTGGAACGACTTCCTCTATTCGATGTTCCTGACCCGGGCCGACAGCAAGCCGATCTCGGTGGCGCTGCTCTCGGCCTATGGCACCAAGGACATTTCCTGGGGCACGCTCGGCGCGCTGGCGCATTTCTCCACTCTTCCCATCGTCTTGATGATGATCCTGCTCAACCGCTATTTCGTGCAGGGCCTGACCAAGTCGGCCCATTGAAGGTTCTGCCATGGCCGCAATCAGCTTTTCCCAGGTCAGCAAAGCCTATGCCGACGGGCATCTGGCCGTGAACAAACTGGATCTCGACATCGCCGACGGTGAGTTCCTGGTGCTGGTCGGCCCGTCGGGCTGCGGCAAGTCCACGGCCTTGCGCATGATCGCCGGTTTGGAGACCATTACCGGCGGCACGCTCTCGATCGGCACGGAGGTGGCCAACGACCTGTCGCCGCGCGAGCGCAACGTGGCGATGATCTTCCAGAGCTATGCGCTCTATCCGCATCTTTCCGTCGCCGACAATGTCGGCTTCGCCCTCAAGGTGCGCGGCGAGAAGCGCGAGGTGATCGAGGAGAAGGTGAAGGCCGCCGCCGCCATGCTTGAGCTGGACAAGCTGCTTTCCCGCCGTCCCGGGCAGTTGTCCGGCGGCCAGCGCCAGCGCGTCGCCATGGGGCGGGCGATCGTGCGCGAGCCCGCCGCCTTCCTGATGGACGAGCCCTTGTCCAACCTCGATGCCCGCCTGCGCGGCCAGATGCGCGCCGAGATCGCCCGCCTGCAGCGGGCAAGCGGGGTCACCACGGTCTATGTGACGCATGACCAGGTCGAGGCGATGACCATGGGCGATCGCGTGGCCGTGATGAATGCTGGCGTGCTGCAGCAATTGGCGCCGCCCCGCGAGCTCTACGACCGGCCTGTCAATCTGTTCGTCGCCACCTTCATCGGGGCGCCGCCGATCAATCTGCTGCCTGGCCGGCTGCGCCGAGGCGGGCAGGGGATGGAAGTTGCTCTGCCGGGCCTCGTTTTGCCCTTGCCGGCTGCTTTCGTGCAGGAGAGGCCCGGGCTTGCGAGCCAGGGTGATCGCGAGGTGGTGGTCGGCATCCGGCCGGAGAACCTGTTCCTGACCGACAGCGAAGGCGAGGCGCTTTCCGCCCGCATTGCTTTTCAGGAGGATCTGGGGGCGAGCCTGCTCATCCATGTCGATCTCGTCGAGCCCGGGACGGACGCAGAGCAGAGGCGCGCAGGGCTGGACGAACTGGACGAAAGCGCGCCGGTCGCAATTTCCACCCGCATGCGCATCAGCGCGCCCGTCAGTACGAGGCGCAAGGCCGGCGATGCCGTGAAGATCGGGATCCAGGCCGACAGCCTGCATTTCTTCGATCCGGCAAGCCAGCTGGCGATCCGCTGAGATCATCGGAAGCCATCTTGGCAAGGTGCTCGCGCTTGGCGGCTTTCCCAACCATGCCTATCTATGATTTAAGCTCGTCATTGCGAGCGCAGCGAAGCAATCCAGTTTTATGGTAGGCGGTTTCTGGATTGCTTCGCCACGCTCGCAATGACGGAAATATTGCCGGCCAGGCGGCCATACATCGTTTGGCCTCCGGCTTCATTGACAGGACCTCTTCTTTGTTCACAGGCATCATTCAGGGCGTCGCCACCATCGACGCCGTCAAGGACCATGACGGCTTGCGCACTTTCACGCTGCGCTTTCCCGAGGGCTTCAGCGAAGGGCTCGCCATTGGCGCCAGCGTCTCGGTGGACGGTGTCTGCCTGACGGTGACTGAATTGCTCTCGGCGCAGACGGCAACCTTCGATGTGATGCTGCAGAGCCTGAAGATCACTACTTTGGCCGACTATGTCGCCGGCGATCGCGTGAATGTCGAGCGGGCCGCCAAGGACGGAGCCGAAATCGGCGGCCATCCGATTTCGGGGCATGTCGATTTCTCCACCACCATCGAATCCGTGGGCACCTCGGAAGGCAACAAGGTCATCCGCATCGCCATCCCGCCGGATTTCGTGCGCTACGTCTTCGCCAAGGGCTATATCGCCATCAATGGCGCCAGCCTGACCGTGTCCGAAGTCGACAAGAAGGAAGGCTGGTTCGAAGTCTGGCTCATCCCCGAAACCCGTCGCATGACCGTGTTCGAGGACAAGCGGGCCGGCGACCGACTCAATATCGAGATCGAGCGCGACACCCAGGTGGTGGTCGATACCGTGCGCGATGCCGTGCAGGAGAGCCTGGGACGCCTGCAGCCAGTGCTGGAAGCCCTGCTCGCGGAAAAGGGCCTCAACCTCGAGGATTTCATGCAGGTTCCGCGCCAGATCGGCAAGGGCTGAGGCTCGAAGGGGCGGACAGTGTCTAACATCGTGCCCTTCGGTGGGAGAAAGCAAGACGGAGCGGACTCTGAAGGAGAGACGCAACGGCGGTTCGAGCTCCAACTCTTCATCAAACATCCAAGCACCGATCCAGCGGAAATCACGGCTGCGGTCGGACTTGAGCCGAAAATCCAGAGTCGGGTTGGAGATGCGCGTAAGACTCCAAAAGGCGCGCCACTGCCGGGCGTCTACCCGGACACCAGTTGGCGCTATAGCGAGCGGCATCATGTCGAAAAGCAATGGTTCGCCAGTCGTGTCGAAGAACTGGTTGATCGCCTCCTTCCCCACAAAGCCTTTCTGCTTAGCCTGAGGGAAAGTGGCGGCAGGACGTGGATCATCGTCGAGTTTCTTGGCGATGGCTACTTCGGCGATGAAATTCCGCTGCGGACATTGGCTAAATTAGTCGAGCTTGGCCTAGATTTCGGCATCGAGGTCTTCGCTGTTCCTCAAAACTGAAGCTTTCGCACCCGTCATCGCCCCATACCCAGCACCACGGCGCCCCCGGTCATGCCCGCGCCGGCCGCGGAAAGCAGCAGCTTTTCGCCCGGCCTGAACGGTTCGGCCTGATGGGCGAGCGACAGCGACAGCGCGATCGTGGCCGCCGAGGAATTGCCGTAATCCTTGATGCTGCGCACGGTTTTTGCTGCATTGAGCCCGAGTTCGGCCGCGACGGCATCGAAGATGCGGGCATTGGCCTGATGTGGCACGAAACGATCGATGTCCGCGGCCGTCAGCTCCGCGCGCGCCATGGCCCGTTCGGCGCTGCGGCTCATCATGTGTATCGCCTGCGAGAACACCGCCTTGCCGTCGCGCATGGTCATCAGGAAGTCCTGCGGGGCGATATCCGGGGCGAAGGGGCGATTGCTGCCGCCGGCCGGAACGGAAATCAGGTCGTATTGGCTGCCGTCGGAGGCAAGGTCGATGCCGAGGAGGCCGGTCTCTTCGTCGCGCGAAGGGCCGAGCACGAGGGCTCCCGCGGCATCGGCGAACACCACGGCGCTGGCGCGTTCTTGCGGATTGATGCGGCGGCTGAGGATGTTGGCGGCCACCACCAAGACGGCCTTCTCCTGGGTTCGCACGAAACCGTCTGCCAAAGTGAGGGCATAGAGGAAGCCCGAGCAGGCGCCGGCGAGATCGATGGCGCCCGTTTTCGGCAGCCCCAACCGATGCGCCAGCAGAGGCGCCGAGGGCGGCAGCAGATGATCGGGCGTCGAGGTCGCGAGCAGGACGAGCCCCACCGCATCGGGCGCAATGCCGGCATCCGCCAGGGCTGCGGCACCGGCCCCGGCGGCTAGGCCGCTCAGCGTGTCCCCGGCGCCAGCCCAATGGCGATGGCGGATACCCGTCCGCCGCTCGATCCATCCGGCCTCCAGGCCGAGGCTCGCCTCGATCTCGGCATTGCCGACCCGGCGTTCCGGGACGTGATGGCCGAAGCCGAGCACGCGGCTCGAACGGCAGCGGGTCATCGGCCGTCGCCGGCGACCAGGTCCACCGCCTCGTCGATGGTCGCATAGGCGCGGTCGAGATCGTCCGGCGTGACGCAATAGGGCGTCATCAGATAGATCACATTGCCGAGCGGGCGGATGAGCAGGCCGCGCGCCTTGAAGAAGGTGCGCAGCCGCGGCCCTGCATCGGAAAGATAGCCACTGGAGGGGGCATTGATCTCCATGACCGCGATGGTGCCGCATTGCCGGAGGTCGGCAAAACGCGGATCGCCCCGAAAACGCTTCAGGCGGCGGCCGTGTCCGGCGGCCAGGGTGGCGATACGTTCGGCAACCGGCTCGGAACGCCAGATGTCGAGATTGGCGCATGCCGCCGCGCAGGCAATGGGATTGGCGGTATAGGAACTGGAGTGGAAGAAGGTGTGGCTGCGGTCATCCGACAGGTGCGCCTCGAAGATCTCCGCCGTGCACAGGGTTGCGGCAAGCGGCACCGCACCGCCCGTGAGGCCCTTGGACAGACAGAGGATGTCGGGCGTGATGCCGGCCTGCTGGCAGGCGAAGAGCGAACCGGTGCGGCCCCAGCCTGTCATCACCTCGTCGGCGATCAGGAGGACGCCGTGCCCCTCTGCGATCCGTTTCAGTTCGGCGAGAACCCAGGGGGCATAGATGCGCATGCCCCCGGCGCCCAGCACCAAAGGCTCGATCAACAGGGCGGCGATATCGCCTTGCCGACAGAGGCGTTCGAAAGCATCGAGCGTGCTTTGTTCCTGCCCGGCGGCGGGAAAGGGCAGGCTGTCGACCGAGAACAGCAAGGGGCCATAGGCCGCATTGAAGACCCCGCGTTCGCCGGCCGACATCGTGCCGATGGTGTCGCCGTGATAGCTGTGCTCCATCACCACGATGCGGGAACGGGGCATGCCGCGATTGTGGAAGAAGCCGAGCGCCATCTTCAAGGCGACCTCGACGGAGGTCGAGCCGCTGTCGGAATAGAAGACATGGGCGAGGCCGGACGGCGCGAGTTCGATGAGCCCTCTGGCGAGCGTTTCGGCCGGCTCATGGGTGTAGTCGGCGAAGATGATCTGGTCGAAGCGTTCGCTGGCCTCCCGGATCGCCTGCATGATGCCGGGATGCCGGTGGCCATGGGTGATCACCCACCACGAGGAGATCGCATCGAGCACGGCCTGCCCGTCCTCCTCATAGAGGAAAGCGCCTTCCGTGCGGGCGATCCGGCGCGTCACCGGATCGAGCCGATGCTGGGTGAAGGGATGCCAGACCGGCGAGGGCAGGGATTTCAGCATGAGGCAAGCCCCTTCTTGATAGTGGATAGGTCGATCCAGTTCGGGAAGCCGGCATGCAGTCCGTCGGCAGTCAGGGGATCGAGTTTCGGCAGCCGGCCCAGGCTCCGGACATTGCCGAGGTCGGCAATGATGGATTGACTGTCCGGCTGCTCGTCGCCGATGAAGACGAGGCCGAGGAGGGGAATATCCCGGCGACGCATGGCTTCGAGCGACAGCAGCGTGTGGTTGATGGTGCCGAGCGCCGTGCGGGCGCAGAGGATCGCCGGATAGCGCCAGCGCGCGAAGACGTCGGCGAACACGGTCCAGCGTGTCAGCGGGACCAGCAACCCACCGGCACCCTCTATGACGAGGGGGCTGGCGACCGGCGGCGGATTGAGCATATCGGGATCGAGTTCCATGCCGTCGATGGCAGCCGAGAGATGCGGCGAAGCCGGCGTGGCGAGCCGGTAGGTCTCGGGCAGGATGCGCTCTTGTGGAAGCTTGCCCAGGCGCTGCACCGTCTCGCTGTCGGTCTCCTCATCGAGGCCCGATTGCACCGGCTTCCAGTAGCTGGCGCCGAGGGCATGGCTGAGGCCGGCCGAGAACACCGTCTTGCCGATGCCGGTATCGGTGCCGGTGACGACGATGCGTGGATGAGCCTTACTGATCATGGCACAGCTCCCGGGAGCTTCGTTTCATCAATTGTCCACCATCACCATCGCGAGGTGCTCGACCATTTGGGCGATAACCTCCTCGTCGACATTGGCCGTGATGGAAATGCGCAGGCGTGCCGTGCCGGCCGGCACCGTCGGCGGGCGGATGGCCCGGATGTCGAAACCGGCCGCCTGCATCCGCTCGGCGATGGCGAGGCAGCGCTCATTGTCGCCGATGACGACGGGCAGGATCTGCGAGCCGCTGCCTGCGATGCCGAGCCGCTCGGCCAGGAGCCGGTTGGCGAAGGCGATCAGTGCCAGTTCCCGCTCGCGCCGTTCCGGTTCATCCGCCAGCGCGCGGAGCGCCTCCCGCACGAGTGCGGCCTGGAACGGCGAGGGCGCGGTGGCATAGATGAAGGGCGCGGCGTGATTGACCAGGACGTCGCAAAGCACCGCGCTGGCGCCGATGAGCGCCCCCGAGGAGCCGAGCGCCTTGCCGCAGGTATGCAGCACCACGACATTGTCACGCCCCTCCAGGGCGGCGGCAAAGCCGCGCCCACCGAGCCCGTGAACACCGGTGGCGTGGGCCTCGTCCACATAGAGGAAGCCATCGTGGGCATCGGCCAGCGCCATCAGTTCCGCCAGGGGCGCGATGTCGCCATCCATGGAATAGAGGCTCTCGACCACGATCCAGGGATGGCCGCTGCCGCCGCCCGCCCGCCAGGCACGGATGGCCTGTTCGACGGCGGCGACGTCATTATGCGGCACGGCCACCGCCCGCGCGCGGCCGGCGGCGATGCCGGCATGGGCGCTGGCATGGATGAGCGCGTCGTGGACGATGAGATCGCCGCGCTGCGGCAAGGTGGAGAGGGCGGCGAGATTGGCGGCGTAGCCGCCATTGAAATAAAGCATGCGCTCCGAACCGAAGAACCCGGCGGCTTCGACCTCCAGGGCTTCGTGCTCGGGATGGTTGCCGCGCAGCAGGCGCGAGCCGCCGGCACCGGCGGGCACGCCGCGATCGACGGCGGAGACGACGGCTTCGCGCAAGCGCGATGACGACGCCAGGCCCAGATAATCGTTGGAGGTGAAATCGACACCGCTTTGCGGCGCCAGGACGCGCCGCCGTCCCTTGCGCTCGAACTGGCGGAGCCTTGCCGCATAGCGCGCCAGCCGGGGCGGTTCGCCCGGCAATGCCACGCTCATGGCGCTTCCTCCATTGGCGCCGCCGTCAGGCCGAGGCGACGCATCAGGCTGGTGTCCTTGTCGTCGCCCGGGTTGGCGGCGGTGAGCAGCGTGTCGCCGACGAAGATAGAATTGGCGCCGGCGAAGAAACACAGCGCCTGCATCTCGTCGCTCATCGCCGTGCGGCCGGCGGTCAGGCGCACATGCGAGGCCGGCATCAGGATGCGGGCGAGGGCGATGATGCGGATGAACTCGATCGGATCGACCGGCGGGGCATCCGCCAGCCGGGTGCCGGGTACGGGGATGAGCATGTTGATCGGCACGCTCTCCGGCGCCTCGGGCAGGTTGGCCAGGGTTACCAGCATGTCGATGCGGTCATCGACCGCCTCGCCGAGACCGAGAATGCCGCCCGAGCAGACCTTGATGCCAGCTTCGCGGACATTGGCCAGCGTATCCAGCCGCTCGGCGAAGCTGCGGGTGGTGATCACCTCGGGGTAGAAGCGCTCGGAGGTATCGATATTGTGGTTGTAATAATCGAGGCCGGCCTCGGCGAGCGTCCCGGCCTGCTGGGGCGACAGCATGCCGAGCGTCATGCAGGTTTCCATGCCGAGCGCCTTCACGCCTTCCACCATGGCGACAAGCATGGCCATGTCGCGCTGCTTGGGGCCGCGCCAGGCCGCGCCCATGCAATAGCGCGTGGCACCGCCCGCCTTGGCCTGCCGCGCTTCCTCGATCACCCGCTGCACTTCCAAGAGTTTGGAAGCCTTCAGCCCGCTGTCGTGATGGGCGGACTGGCTGCAATAGCCGCAATCTTCCGGACAGCCGCCGGTCTTGATGCTGAGCAGCTTGCTGAGCTGGATGCGGTTGGGATCGAAATGCCGGCGGTGGACGGTCTGGGCACGGAACAGCAGGTCGTTGAACGGCAGGTCATAGATCGCACGCGCATCGGCACGGTTCCAGGCCAGGGGGATAGCGCTGTCAGCGCCCGAACCGAGGATACCCGCTGTGGTTTCACGGCTCTGAACTCTCGATACCTGATCGTGCATATCGTCTCCTCGCATGACCACTCACGGATCCCATGGGGGAGACGCGAGTCTGGGAAGGAGAGGCAGCCAAATACCGGGCGCCTCAAATTATAGATAAAATTTGAAATCTATCTATCTAAAATCATCATAAGGTTGCGAATAGAGGATGCATCTGTTTTTATCATAGATAATCTATGGAGCTGCCATGGCTGAAACCGTCGCCGAGCGCATCGCGCGCACCCTGGCCGAACGCATCGTGCGGGGAGAACTGGGGCCTGGCACCCCGCTCCGGCAGGACAGGATCGCGGCGGAGTTCGAGGCGAGCCATGTGCCCGCCCGCGAGGCCTTCCAGCTGCTGCGCGCCCAGGGGCTCGCCGTCAGTGAGCCCCGGCGCGGCATGCGGGTGGCACCGCTCGACCGCAAGGCGGCGCAGGAAATCGTCGAGATCCGGGCGAACCTTGAAGTGTTGGCCGTCAGCCAGGCCATTCCCTGGCTGAATGCGGTGAGCTTGGAGCGAATGGAGCAGGCTCTTCGGGCAGGCGACCGGGCCGAGACCATCGAGGAGTGGGAGTTGGCCAACCGCGCCTTCCACCGTGAGATCGTGGCGCCCTGCCGCATGCCCCGGCTGCTGGCCATGCTGGACGGACTGCAGCTAGCCAACTCACGCATCATCTTCGCCGCGACACGCACGGCCGGTTGGCGGCCCGGCACGAGTCACGCCCACCGGCAGATCCTCGATGCCCTGAGGCAGCGCGACGCCGGCCGCGCGGCCACCCTGCTGCAGTCACATATCCGCGGGCTGGAGCAGGTCAGGGGAGGCGGGTTGGTTTCCATGCCCTGACCGCCAGGCCATGACCCTCCCGTGCGGGCTCATAAAGCCGCAGGGTCTTGGCCGAGACGCCCAGCGCCGGTATGAATCACCCCTCGCTGGCTGACCATCCTCTTATCGAGACGGCCCCAAGGGCAAGGTCAAGCCTGCCGGCTCTCCATCACGCCGCGCCGTCTTCCTCGACCTTGAGGATGACGGCATCCTTGGCATCGACGGCTCGCCCGTCGCTGGTGCGGATCTCGAGCTGGATGGCCTGTCCGGTCTCGCGTTCCACCAGCCGCGAATGCGGCTCGCCGGGTGCGAACAGATGCGCCTCGCCGAACTTCCGCAGGGCGACCATCACCGGGAAGAGATCCCGGCCCATCTCGGTGAGGTGATATTCCTGGTGTGCGCCGCCATCCGTCGCCGGCACGGCCTTGAGAATGCCGCGGGCGATCAGCGTCTTCAGCCGTTCGGACAGGATGTTCTTGGCGATGCCGAGACTCTTCTGAAACTCGCCGAAGCGCGTCAGCCCGTCGAAAGCATCGCGCACGATCAGCAGCGACCACCAGTCGCCGATCACATCGAGCGATCGCGCGCTCGGACAATAGTCCCCGGTAAGGCTCTTGCGCTTGACCATCGTCTCGTTTGTTTCCGGATGCTTTCCCCAATTTCGGTTGCATCATAAAACCTCATCGCCTATGAGGCAATGGTTTCATTATTAAACCTATTTGAGGTGGAGTTGCCATGCCCTCGGACGTGGAATTGGGGTCCTCCTGCACTGCCGCATTGAAGGCCGGCGCGCCGCAGCCTTCCGCGCTGCTGTCCCGCTCTCTCATTCTGCTTTTTGCGGTGGCGAGCGGCCTTGCCGTCGCCAATGCCTATTTTGCCCACCCGTTGCTCGACGTCATGGCGGACGATCTCGGCCTGTCGCGTGCCACCGCCGGCCTCATCGTCGGCGCGACCCAGCTCGGTTATGGTATCGGTCTCATCCTGCTGGTGCCGATCGGGGATCTGGTCGACCGGCGCAAGCTGGTCATCGGGCAGTCGCTGCTGTCAGTGCTCGCTCTCGTCTCGATCGCCTTTGCTTCGAGCGCTGCCATGCTGCTCGCTTCGATGGTCGTGATGGGCCTGCTGGCCGTGGTCACCCAGGCTTTCGTCGCCTATGCCGCCAGCCTGGCACAGCCATCGGCACGCGGCGAGGTGGTCGGTATCGTCACCAGCGGCATCGTGCTCGGCATTCTTCTGGCCCGCACCGTCGCCGGCGCGCTCACCGATCTCTCCGGCTGGCGCACCGTCTATGTCGTCTCCGCAGCTGCCACGCTCGCCATCGTCCTGGCCTTGTGGAAGATGCTGCCGGCGCAACAGCGACCAGCGCAGCGCCTGGCATACCCCAAGCTGATCGCCTCTCTCTTCAGCCTGTTCGTGCAGGAGCCGGTGCTGCGGATCCGCGCCATTATCGCCATGCTGATCTTTGCCGACATCACCACGCTGCTGGCGCCGCTGGTGATGCCCCTGAGCGCGCCGCCCTTTTCCTTCTCGCACAGCGTGATCGGCCTGTTCGGCCTAGCCGGCGCTGCTGGAGCTCTCGGGGCGTCCTGGGCGGGACGCTGGACCGACAGGGGCCATGGGCAGCGCGTAACCGGAATCGCACTCGGCCTGATGCTGCTTGCCTGGCTGCCGATCGGATTATTGCCCTATTCAATCCTGTGGCTGGTCCTCGGCGTTCTCGTCATCGATTTCGGCCTCCAAGCCGTGCATGTCACCAATCAGGGCATGATCTACCGCATCAGGCCGGAGGCGCAGAGCCGGCTGACGGCCGCCTATATGGTGTTCTATTCGATCGGCAGTGCCGTCGGCTCGTCGTCCTCGACGATGGTCTATGCCTATGCCGGCTGGACCGGCGTCAGCCTGCTCGGCGCTGCCATTGCGGCGACCACCCTGGTGTTCTGGGCGGCAACCCTGCGGGCAACCCCCAGGGAGGCGACGCAGGCGATCAATGCCGCTGAGTAATGGTGCGCGATCGAGGGGTTCAGGCCGAATGGCGCCGCTTCAGCTTGCCAAGCAGCGACGTCATTTCCCTGAGGGCCTGCAACTCGCCGCTGTCCTGGGCAACGGCGCAGCCCCTATCCCAGACGGTGATCGCCTCCGGCGCATTGCCTGCCTTGGCATGGGCGGCACCGAGCTGCTTGTAGGCGGCGGCATAATCCGGTTTCAGGGCGATGGCTTGCGTGAGGTGCATGATGGCTCCGGCCGGGTCGCCTTGTTCCAGCCGGGCGCGGCCGAGCGTGAAGCGCGCAAGGGCATTGTCGCGGCCGGAGGCAATCTGCTGTTCGAGGCGGGCGATCAATCCGCCTGCGTCGGCCATGGCTGAGGCTCCTCGCTCGAGAGTGTCGGCCATCCCGAAAGCGGGGTCGGCCGGTGATATTGCCGCCGGTGCCAGAGCAGCGGGGTCGCCTCCTTCACCAGCTTCGTTTCGACAACCGCGCCGGCGATGACGAGATGCGTGGGGATCGACATGCTGCCGATCAATTCGCACTCGATGGAAGCGGCGGCCGAGGACAGGCGTGGGGCGCCGGATTTCCAGTTCTGCCAGTCACCGACGCTGAAGCGGTCTATGTCGCCGAACTTGCCGGCGAAGGCATCGGCGATGGTTTCCTGGTTGCTGGCGAGCATCGCCACGGAAAAGCGGCCGGTGGCAAGAATGAGCTCAGCCAGGCGGCATGTCCGATTGATCGAAACCAGAACGGAAGGCGGGTCTGCCGAAAGGGATAGCACGGCCGTTGCCGTACGCCCCTGGCGTTCGCCCTGCCAATGAGCGGCGACGACGCACACCGTCGCCGCCAGGTTCGACATCGCCTCGGCGAACTCCGACCGGTCGATGGGAGACCGCTGCGGCGATGTCCATGCCATCGGGGTGACGGGGGCGGAACGGTCGATCTCACGCATGATACCTTCTCCCGCTCTGCCCGACATGCCCCGGCCAGTGGTCAAAGCGCAGCCAGATTAGCTTCGGCGAATTCGTAATTGGCCAGCTTGTCGAGGAAGTTCGCGACGTAATCGGGGCGACGGTTGCGGAAGTCGACGTAATAGCTGTGCTCCCAGACGTCGAGGCCGAGCAGGGGCGTGCCTTCGCCGGTGGCGAGCGGATTGGAGCCGTTGGGCGTCTTGGTGACCTTCAGCTTGCCGTCCTTGCCCGCGACGAGCCAGGCCCAGCCCGATCCGAACTGCGTAGTCGCCGCGGTCTTGAAGGCTTCCTTGAAAGCCTCGGTGCCGCCGAAATCGGCATCGATCCTGGCCTGCAGCTTGCCGGGAATGCCGCCGCCATTCGGGCTGAGCGCCTGCCAGAAGTGAATATGGTTCCAATGCTGTCCGGCATTGTTGAACACCGGTGCCGCCTCCGGCCGGTCCTTGACCAGGGCGATGATCTCCTCAAGCGTCTTGCCCGCGAGCGCAGGATCCTTTTCCACGAAACCGTTCAGGGCCGTGACATAGGCCTGATGATGCTTGCCGTGGTGGAGCTCCAGCGTTTCCTGGCTCATGCCGCGTGCGGCGAGGGCATTGATGCCATAGGGCAGGGCGGGCAGCGTGAAGGCCATGGTCTTTCTCCATCCTTGAGGACCGCGCCCGCCATCCACGGACGCGCAATCCATTTTCAAAGTTTTTTCTTTGAAAAACGAAATGCCTCATATGTCAAGCCGACGGTTGGAAAATCACCAGGCTTCGCCTCGGCATGGCTTCGGAAGTCCGACGCGCAGTCTATTCGCCCGCATCACGCAGGGCTGTCCGGCAGCAGGCGCATTATGTCCTCGAATATCTCCTGCCATTCGGCTTCGGTCATCTGCACGAATTGAAAGCTGTGCAGGAAGAAGAGGCCCTCGGAGGCGAGAAAGGCGAGGCGCGCGTTGCGTCCTTCGGGAGAAGAGGGATCGATAGCCGTCAGATAACGGCGGTACCAGGCCCGGGTATCGGCCAGCTGGTCCGGGCTCTGGATCAGGGTTGCCAGCATGGCGGCCGAACGGGAAGCATCTTTTTCGTCCGTATGGCGATTGGCCTCGACATAGGCCCGCACCATGGCGAGAGGACCTGGCTGTTTGGCCGCGATCCGGGCGACCTCGGCGTCGAAACCTGCAGTCCAACGCTCCAGCATGGCTTTGAGCAGGCCGTCCTTGCTACCGAAGCAATATTGCACGCCGCCCTTGGTGATGCCCGCTTCCTTGGCAACCGCATCGATAGTCAGGCCGGCGGGGCCGGTGCGCGCCACCACGGCTTCGGCCGCATCGAGAACCTTGTTGCGATCGATGCTGCGGGGCCGGCCGAGGCCACTTCTCTCTTTTGTTTCCATACGTATGTATTTATATTGACCGGGTGGGGTGGGCAAGCGGTCCGCTTTGCGCGGACAAGTTTCATTCAACGCTGAACTCGATCATGGCATATCACAATCGCTGGCTGGTTCTCGCAATCGTTTCGAGTGCCCTGTTCCTCATCGTCGTCGACCTGACCGTGCTCTACACGGCGTTGCCGCGGCTGACCCATGACCTGGCGGCGACCGCCTCCGAAAAGCTCTGGATCCTCAATGCCTATCCACTGGTCGTCGCCGGCCTGCTGCCGGGCTGCGGCACGCTGTGCGATCGCATCGGCGCCAAGCGCCTGTTCATGGCCGGCCTGATCGCCTTCGGGGCGGCCTCGCTGCTGGCGGCCTTCGCACCCGGTTCGGCCGTGCTGATCGCCGCCCGCGGCTTGCTGGCCGTCGGCGCGGCTATGATGATGCCTGCCACCCTTGCCATCATTCGCCTCACCTTTTCCAGCGAGAAGGAGAGGGCCTTCGCCATCGGTGTCTGGGCAGCCGTTGCCTCGAGCGGCGCGGCTTTCGGACCCGTGCTCGGCGGCCTGCTGCTCGAATTCTTCTGGTGGGGTTCGGTCTTCCTGATCAACGTTCCCGTGGTGATCGGAGCGTGGCTAGCGGCTTGGCTTGTGCTGGAAAACCGTCCGAGCCGTGCCACCCATCCTTGGGACCTCGTCGGCTCGCTGCAGATCATGGTCGGACTGATCGCCGCGGCCTATGCCATCAAGGAAGTGGGCAAGCGTTCGCCGAGCTGGGAGGCCGCCCTCGCGGCTGGGCTCCTTGCCGCTCTGGCATTCTTCCTTTTCAGGCGGCGGCAGCGCCGGAGCGAGATGCCGCTGATCGATTTCGGCCTGTTCCGCAATCCCGAATTCGCCGCGGGCGTCATCGTCGCCACCGTATCATCGGCGGCCCTGATCGGCGTGGAACTGGTGTTCAGCCAGCATCTGCAACTGGTGCGGGGTCTGTCGCCGCTGCAGGCAGGCCTGCTGCTGCTTCCCGTTCCCCTGGCATCGATCGTGGCGGGGCCATTGGCGGGCCTCGCTCTGCCGCGACTCGGGACCCGTCACGTGCTGTGGATGTCGCTGACACTGGCGGGTGGCGGTCTCGCCGCCTTCCTGCTGACACATGATGGAACGGCGGCGCTCTGGCTGACGGCGCTGAGCGCCATGGGGTTCGGCGTCGGGGCGTCGATGTCGGCCGCGTCCAGTGCGATCATGGTCAATGCGCCGGAGGAGCGGGCCGGCATGGCCGCCTCGATCGAGGAGGTTTCCTACGAACTCGGCGGCGCGCTCGGCGTGGCCGTGATGGGCACCATCATGTCGGCGATCTACACGGCAATGCTGGTGCTGCCGTCCGACTTGCCGGTTGCCGGTGCGGTGCGCGACAGCCTGGACGAGGCCCTGCTCGCGGCCGAAGGACTCCCTTCGCCCTCGGCCGACACGCTGGTGCGGCTGGCACGCGCGGCTTTCGAGCAGGCCTTTCTCGGCGTGATCGCCGTCTGCTCGCTGCTCTTCCTGCTGACGGCCCTCGTCGTCGGCCTGATGGGGCGCCGCCGGGATCGGATGGGTGACCGTCAACCGATCGGTTGACGATCAGGCCTGTTCTCCGGCTTCGCGGCGTCGACCTTCTGCTCGCGCAACTCGAACCACATGGCATTGAGAATGGCGAAGGAGCAGGCAAGGCCGACCCCGAGCATCCAGGAAAAGTACCACATGGACCGACCTCCTCAGTAGGCGTTGGGATTGCGGCCGATCGAGTCGGCCGTGACAGGGCCGCGCATCACGCGGAAGACCCAAGTGGTGTAGGCCAGGATCAGCGGCAGGAAGACCGCCGTCGCCAGCAGCATGACGAAGAGCGTCATGTGACTGGAGGACGCGTCCCACACGGTGAGGCTGACCTTGGGATCGAGCGAGCTCGGCAGCAGGAAGGGAAACAGCGCCAGGCCAGCCGTGGCGATGATGCCGATGATGCCGAGGCTGCTGCCGGCGATCGCGAGTTTACCCATGCGGGCCGACAGGCCGGCAAAAGCCACCAGCGGGCCAAGCAGGCCAAGGGTCGGCGCGGTCCACATCCAGCCGTGGCTATGGAAGTTGGCGAGCCAGCGCCCCGTTTCGAGCGCGACCGACTTGCCGAGCGGATTGGATGGCCCGAGCGGGTCCTGCTGGCTGGTGACGACATAGCCGTCTATGCCATAAGCGATCCACACACCGCCGAGGGCGAACAGCGCCAGGGTTGCCAGCGCGGCAAGACGGCCATAAGAGCGCGCTCGCTCCGTCATCGGCCCCTGCGTGCGGGCCGAAATCACGGTCGCGCCATGGGTGACCAGCATGGCGAGGCTGACCAGCCCGGCGAGCAGCGGGAAGGGCCTCAGGAGACCGAAGAAGGTGCCGCTATAGGACGGGCGTAGCGTGGCGTCGAGGCCGAAGGGCACGCCCAGCAGCACATTGCCGACGGCGACCCCGAAGATCAGGGCGGGCACGAAACCGCCGAGGAACAGGGCGCAATCCCACAAAGTGCGCCAGCGCGGGTCCTGGAGTTTGCCGCGGAACTTGAAACCGACGGGCCGCAGGATCAAGGCCAGCAAGATGGCGATCATTGCCAGATAGAAGCCGGAAAAGGACGTGGCATAGAGCGCCGGCCAGGCTGCGAAAATCGCGCCGCCGCCCAGGATCAGCCAGACCTGGTTGCCTTCCCAGGTCGGCCCCATCAGGTTGATGAGGATGCGGCGTTCCTCGTCGGTGCGGGCGGCAAAGGGCAGCAGGGCCCCGATGCCGAGGTCATAGCCATCCATGATGGCAAAGCCGATCAGGAGCACGCCCAGCAGGGCCCACCAGATCAGGCGCAGGGTTTCATAGTCGAGAGGGATCGTGTTCATGATTGCGTATCCTGATCTGGCTCAGCGCGGCGCGCGGGCGAAGGCGGGCTCGGGCAGGGGGCCTGCGCCCGCCGGCGCTTCGTCCAGTACGCTATGTTCGGACGGTCCCTTGCGGATGGCCTTCACCATCAGGAAGACCATGACGATGAGCAGGCTCGTATAGAGCGCCAGGAAGAAACCGAGGCTGATGACGAGATCGGTCAGGGTGAGGCCGGAGGCGGCGTAGAAGGTCGGCAGCACGCCCTCGATCGCCCAGGGTTGCCGGCCATATTCGGCGACCAGCCAGCCCGCTTCGATCGCCACCCAAGGCAGGGGCAGACTCCACAAGGCCACACGCAGGAAGGCCCGGTTCTCGCCGAGGCGGTGCCGGCAGCTCATCAGGAAGGCGAGGCCGAAGAAGGCGATGAAATAAAAGCCCAGTGCCACCATGACCCGGAAGCTCCAGAACAAGGGCGCAACGCCGGGTACGGTATCCAACGCCGCGCGCTGGATTTCCTCCGGCGTGGCGTTCTGGATATCGGGGCGGTAGCGCTTGAGCAGCAGGGCATAGCCGAGATCCGGCCATTGCTTGGCGAAGGCCTCACGGGCTGCCTTGTCGTTCGGGTCCTTGCGGATGGCGTCGAGGCTGGCCGAAGCCTGGATGCCGTTGCGGATGCGGAGTTCCGCATGCTCGACCAGAGGCCGGATACCCGGCAATTCCTTGTTCAGGCTGCGGGTGGTGATCAGGCCCAGTACCCAGGGCACCTTGACCTCGTAGCGGTTGCCGTCCTTGCCGGGCAGGGCGAAGAGCGTGAGGCCGGCCGGTGCGGGTTCGGTCTCCCACATGGCCTCGATGGCGGCGATCTTCATCTTCTGGTGCTCGGTGGCGACATAGCCGCTCTCGTCCCCCAGGACGACGACCGACAGGGCCGAGGCGAGGCCGAAGCTCGCCGCTACCACCATGGAGCGGCGGGCGAGCTCGCGGTGGCGTCCGCGCAGCAGGAAGAAGGCGCTGATCGCCATCACGAACATCGAACCGGCGACATAGCCGGCGCTGACCGTGTGCACGAACTTGGCCTGGGCGACCGGATTGAAGATGACCGCGACGAAATCGGTGATCTCCATACGCATCGTGTCGGGATTGAAGACCGAGCCGACCGGGTTCTGCATCCAGCCATTGGCGATCAGGATCCACAGGGCCGAGAAATTCGCGCCCAGTGCGACCAGCCAGGTAACGGCCAGATGCGCCACCTTCGACAGACGGTCCCAGCCGAAGAAGAACAGGCCGATGAAGGTCGCCTCCAGGAAGAACGCCATCAGGCCTTCGATCGCGAGCGGCGCACCGAAGACATCGCCGACATAGTGGCTGTAATAGCTCCAGTTCATGCCGAACTGGAATTCCATCACGATGCCGGTGGCGACGCCCATGGCGAAGTTGATGCCGAACAGCGTGCCCCAGAACAGCGTCATGCGACGCCAGATCGGGTTGCCGCTCATCACATAGACGCTCTCCATGATGGCCATCAGGAAGGAAAGGCCGAGCGTCAAGGGCACGAAGATGAAGTGATACATGGCTGTCGCTGCAAATTGCAGTCGCGACAGATCGACGATGGTGAAATCAATCATAGACGCCAAACCCGGTCCAATACTGGCATTGCGCCAGTTTCAAGTTTCTCTAAACGGGCAGCCCGCGTCGGGCATTGATCGAAATCAATGCCCCGAGCTGCCCACGGCGGCTAAAGATGGTGGAGATTGTGCTTCGGTCGGTTTTGCTTTTTCAAGACAAAATCTAAGGTGTGCAACACTTTGTGCAAGAAGAGCGATAGATAACTGGCGTCATTGGTAAACTATCGAAGTCAATATTGCTTGGAAGTTCAAATGAGGGGCGCGTGCAACAGGTGAGCGAGACATCCACCCCGGGGATCGCAGGAGGGGCGAGCGGGCAAGGTCGTTCCACGCTCACCAGCCTCGCGCGCAGTGCAGGGCGAGGACTGGCGATCGCGACCATACTGCCGCTCGCCTCCGGGGCCCTCCTGGTCGCTCAGGCCTACCTGCTGGCTTCGGTGCTGCATCGGGCCGTGGTGGAGGGCGAGAGCGTTGTCGCGCTGGCCGGTCCGATAACCTGGATTGCCATGCTGATCGTCTTGAGGCTGGGCCTGGCAGCTCTGGGAGAGCAGGCGGGCATCACTGCCGCCGAGAGCATCAAATTCAATTTGCGCAACCGGCTTGCCGCGAAATTGTCGGCAAGCTCGATCGAGTGGTCGGCATCCCGCTCATCCGGCGCCTTGAGCGCGGCGGTCGTCGACCAGGTCGAGGTGCTTGACGGCTTCTTCGCCCGCTTCCTGCCCGCGAGCATACAGGCGACCGTGCTGCCGCTGGCTTTTGCCGCCGCGGTCCTGCCGGTCGACTGGCTGGTCGGGCTGCTGTTCCTGCTGACGGCACCGCTCATTCCCCTGTTCATGGCGCTGGTCGGCTGGGGAGCGGAGGCGGCGACCAGGGCCCAGGCCGATGCGCTCGCGCGGCTGTCCGGGCATTTCGCCGATCGCCTGCGCGGCATGACCACGCTGAAGCTGTTCGGGCGTGCCGAGTTCGAGACCCGCGACGTCGAACGGGCGAGCGAGGATCTGCGCCGCCGGACCCTGCGGGTGCTGCGCATCGCCTTCCTGTCCTCCGCCGTGCTGGAGTTCTTCGCGGCCCTCGGCGTAGCCGGCGTGGCGCTCTATGTGGGCCTGACCTATCTCGGGTTTGTGGACCTGCGCGGCTCCTCCCTCACATTGCAGGCCGGTCTGTTCTGCCTGCTGATGGCGCCGGAGGTCTATCAGCCGCTGCGCCTGCTCGCCGCCCATTACCACGACAGGGCTTCCGCCAAGGCAGCCATCGCCGAGATCGAGACGCGCTTCGCAGGTTCGCCGGAAGCCGGTGCCGCCGCTGAGCGATCCGTTCATCTTCCCATGTCGTCCGGCGGGCTGCCGCTCCGGGTCGAGCACCTGACCATCCAGGTGCCCGAGACCGACCGCGTCCTGCTCGACGATGTCTCGTTGGAGATCGGCGCCGGCCGGCATCTGGCGCTGTTCGGCGAAAGCGGCATCGGCAAGTCGAGCTTGCTGGAAACACTGGCTCGCCTCAGGCCGGGAGACGGCATCCATATCGCCGGATTCGACCTCGCAACGATCGACGAAGCCAGCCTGCGGGCGGGCGTCGCCTTCATCAGCCAGCGCTCGCGCCTCTTTCATGGCTCGATCGCCGACAATATCCGGCTGGGCAAGCCTTCCGCCTCGGCCGCGGAAATCGCGCGCGCGGCGGAGCAGGCATGCGTTCGGGATTTTGCCTCGAAACTGCCGGAGGGGCTCGACGCCCCGGTCGGGGAAGGCGGCGTCGGCCTGTCGGGCGGGGAGGGACATCGCGTGGCGCTGGCCCGTCTGTTCTTGCGCGATCCCGGTCTGATTCTCCTGGACGAGCCGACCGCGCATCTGGATGCCGCCACGCAGGCTCGCGTGCTCGACGCGCTGCTCGATTTCGCAAAAGGGCGCACCATGATCGTCGCGACCCATTCGCCCGCCGTGGCCGCCCGGCTGAATGAAGCCTGGCGGCTGGCCGGCGGCAAGCTGCTGCCGATGCCCCATCCCCAGGCCGGCAGGCTGCAGAAACAGCCGAGGTGGACCGCATGACCGCCTTGCTGTCCTTCTGGCCGCTGTTTCGCCAGCATGTCGGCCGCATGGGATTGGCGCTGACCTTGTCCGTGCTCACCCTTGCCGCCGGCGTGGCCTTGCTCTGGGTCTCGGGCTGGTTCCTGACGGCGGCGGCTCTCACCACCGCGGCGGCGAGCTTCAATCTGTTCGGTCCGTCCTCCCTGATCCGGGGCCTGTCCCTGGTGCGGATCCTTTCGCGCTATGGCGAAAGGCTGGTCGGGCACGACGCGACCTTGCGCCTTCTGTCCGCTCTCAGGGGCTGGCTGTTCGCGCGCCTGTTTCCCCGCATTCCCCTGCCTTCGCGCGATCTCAGGCATGGCGATCTCGTCAGCAGGCTCACGGCCGACGTCGATACGCTCGACACGGTCTTCCTGACGGCGTTCGGCCCCATCCTCACGGCCTTGCTGATCGGGACCGCCATGACGGCCGGGCTTTTCGTTCTGCTGCCGGCCGCCGCTCCCATTTACGCAACGGCGATCATCCTCGCTCTTGCCGGCGTTCCGGCCGTGCTGATCCTGTTCTCGCACCGGCTGGGTGCGGACCTGGTGGAAGCCTCCGCCGCGCTGCGTATCGCCATGCTGGATCGCATCGATGGCCATGCCGATCTGGTCGCTTTCGGGGCGGTCGCGGCCGCGAGACAGGAATTCGAGGCAGCCGCCAGGCGGCTCGCCCGCGCCCGGCGTCGCTCGGCGCGGGCCGGCCTGGCGGCCGCAGCGGCCGTCCAGCTTCTGGCCGGGCTCGCCCTTGTCGGCGTGCTCTGGTGCGGCATCGACGCTCTGGGGCGGGCCGAGATCGGCGGTCCTCTGCTCGTCGGGCTGCTGCTTGCGGTGCTCGCCAGTTTCGAGGCGACGGCCATGCTGGTGCGCAGCGTCGCCAAATTCGGTGCCGCCTTGGCGGCGGCCGAGCGGGTACGGGCGATTGCGCAGATGGCGCCGGCGATCAACGATCCCCAACGGCCGGTTACGCTGCCGGGCGGCACGCTTGCCGTAAACCGGGTGACGTTCGGCTTCGATCCGGCGCGGCCGGTGCTGCGCGACCTCAGCCTCACCATCGCAGCCGGCGAACGCGTGGCGATCGTTGGCGAGAGCGGCAGCGGCAAATCGACCCTGCTCGCCTTGCTGCTCAGGCTGCACGATCCCCAAGCCGGATCGATCGCCATGGGCGGCACGGATATCCGCACCGTGCGCCAGGCCGATCTGCATGCGCGGATCGCCCTGCTGAGCCAATCCTCCCCCGTCTTTCTGGGGTCGGTGCGCGACAATTTGCTGATCGGCAGGCCGGAGGCGAGCGACGCCGAACTCTGGTCGGCGCTGGAGGCCGCACGGATCGCCGATTTCATACGGAGCCTCCCCGAAGGGCTCGATGCCTTCGTCGGAGAAGCCGGGCGCACTCTGTCCGTGGGGCAGGCACGGCGGCTCTGCCTCGCCCGTGTCCTGCTGTCACCGGCCGAAATCCTGGTCTTCGATGAGCCGACTACCGGCCTCGATCGTACCATGGAGGCGGATTTTCTCGCCGATCTCGCAGTCGCCGCCAAGGGACGCAGCGTCATCCTCGCCACCCATGCTGAGATCCCGGCGGGAGCGTGCGACAGGGTGCTCACGCTCGCCGACGGTCGCCTGGTACCGATGTCACTAGCAGGCGGTTGACCGCAACTGCTCAGGCTGTATGCCGATGCCGGCAATGTCGGCGAGCCGGTCCTCGTGCAGAATTTCCACCAGATGGGCGTCCGGCAGCCGGATCAGGCCCTGCATCTTCAGCCTGGTGAAGCAGCGACTGACGGTCTCGATGGTCAGGCCGAGATGGTCGGCGATATCGGTACGCGACATGGCCAGCTGCAGCGCCCGTCCACCGCGGGGCTGGCGATTGGCCCGGGCATCGAGCATGAGCAGGAAGCCGGCCAGCTTTTCGAGCGGCGCCAGCCGGCCGAGCATGAGCTGACTGTCGTGGGCCTGGCGCAAGGCCGCCCTGGTCATGCGATGGAGCCGGTCCCGCAGGCTCGGAAATTCGCCCATCAGCAGCTCGATCTGGCGGATGGGAAAGGAGCACAGTTGGGAGGCGACGACGGCTTCTGCCGATTGGGAATGGACGTGGTCGTCGACCAGGCCGAGATAGTCGCCCGGCAGCAGGAAACCGGTGATCTGGCGCCTGCCGTCCGGCAGATCGGTGAAGAGCCGCAGCATGCCGGATGTCAGGCTATAGACCTTGCGGCAGGGATCGCCCTGGCGCAGCAGCGTCTGGTTGGGCTGGAGCGCCGTCGGGCTCATGATGCCTTCGAGACGATGAAGATCGTCGTCGGCCATGGCCGCGCAGAGAGCCTGATGCCGAACGTCGCACTCGCGGCAGGCTCCGCAGGCCTTGCGGACAAGCGTGAGAGAAGAGCGGAAACCGGCTGCTGCGCCCATGATGGAACCAATCGCGTTGCGACCACGTCCTTGGGGTAGCAGGCGGGTGGAAACCGGGCGACTGGACATTTCGTCCAGTGGGACCACCCGTCAACCGCCGCCGAGGCCGGCATCGCGACCGCGCACTGGTCGCATGCGACAGCCTGCCTCATCCGGGTCGCCGAGGCGATCGAGGACTGACACGTTTTTGCGATTTGGCTGAATCGCCAAGAGGCGTAAAGACAGCTCGAAGCAAGGGGCCAGAGCTGCGAGGCGTTTTCATTGAAAACCCCGTTTTGCTCCAGAAAGGATCAGGCGTCATGGCCGATACACTCATCCGGGGCGCACGCATCATCGACGGCACGGGAGCGCCCTGGTATCGCGGCGATGTACTGATTTCGGGCGGTGCCATCGTCCGCATCGGCCAGGACCTCAAGGCCGACAACGGCACCGCGGTCGTCGATGCGGCTGAGCGCTATCTCGCACCAGGCTTCATCGACGCCCATTGCCATGACGACCTTATCTTCCTGCGCGAGCGGGACCGGCCGGAAAAGGCGTTGCAGGGCGTCACCAGCATCGTTGTCGGCAATTGTTCCTTCTCGCTCTATCCGGCGGTTCCGGCGTCGCGCGAAAACCTGCGGCTGCATTTTTCCGGCCTGCTCGGCGAGACCCTGGATAGCGAGATCTTCGAGGACCTCGACGGATATCGCCGGGCACTGACGGGGGAGGGCATCGCGCTCAACCTGGTATCGCTGGTCGGCCACGCGGCGCTGCGCCTTGCCGTGATGGGGCACGATCGTCGCCCGGCCGGAGCGGCCGAGATCGAGGCGATGTGCACGCTGCTCGCCACCCAGCTCGACCAGGGGGCGGCGGGCCTTTCGCTCGGCCTCGTCTATCCCCCGAGCGCCTTCGCCGAAGAGGACGAGCTCTTTGCCCTTGGAAGCACCGTGCGCAGCCGCGGCAAGGTGCTGGCCGCCCATGTCCGTTCCTACGAGGCCGGGCTGCTGGACGCGATCCAGGAGTTCGGCGCTATTCTCAGGCATTCCGGCTCGGCCGGCCTGCTCTCGCATCTGCAATCGGCCGGGCGGCCGAACTGGGGGCAGATCCCGGCGGCGATCGAAGTGCTCGAAGGCATGCGCTGCGAAGGCATCGACATCAGCTTCGACATGTATCCCTATCCGGCCGGCAGCACCTGGCTCCTGCAATTGCTGCCGCCTGCCGCCATGGATGGCGGGCTCGACGGCCTCAAGGCCCGCCTGCGCAATCCCGAGCAATTGGCGGTTTTGCGCGAATGGGTCGAACAGGGCGGCCCGGCCTTCCACGGCCAGAGCAAGGTATCGCTGATCGGTTGGGGCAATGTCCGCCTGTCGGCGGTCGGCACCGCCGAGCTCAAGCATCTGGAAGGCCTCGACATGGAAAAGGCGGCCGGGCAGCTCGGCGTCACGCCTTTCGACCTGATGCTGCGTTTCATCGAGGAGGATGACGGCCAGACCGGCATCATCCTGTTCCAGCTCGACGAAGACGATCTGCACGCAGCCTGCTGCCACCGGCTTTACATGGCGGGCTCCGATGGCCTGCCTCGGCCAGGCTCCAAGCCGCATCCGCGCGCCTTCGGCACCTTTCCGCGCATCGCCGGGCCGCTCAGGCGCGAGAAGAACTGGTTCAGCCTGGAAGATGCTGTGCGTCGCATGACTTCGGTCGCAGCGCAGCGTTTCCAGCTCGGCGACCGCGGTTTGGTGCGTCCGGGCCTTGCCGCCGACCTCGTGCTGTTCGAGGACGCCATCACCGATCGGGCGACCTTCGAGAACTCGACTCAGTTGCCGACCGGCATCTCCCATGTCTGGGTGAACGGAGGCGCTGTGGTGGCCGAGGGCCGTCAGACAGGCGAACGGCCGGGCAGGGTGCTTTAAACGCAAGCCGCCCGGCGACGCCGCTCCTGCTCTATGTCCGCGCCGATCGCTGCAGAAGTGGCGGACATAGGAGATAGAGCAGGGCGCCCGCCAGCCAGGCCCAGCCATTCCAGCTGGTTAGGGAAGCCGCATAGATCGCGGTAAAGAGCAGCGGGCCGATGATAGACGTCAGGCTGGTAAGGGCGGACAGCGACCCCTGCAACTGGCCCTGCCTGCCTTCTCCGGCCTCCCGCGACAGCATTGCCTGCAAAGCGGGGGCGCCGATGCCTCCAGCCGCCAGCGGAACCATGATGACGAAGGCCATCCAGCCTTGCGAGGCGAAGGCCAGCAGCACATAGCCGAGCGCGTCGGCAGACATGCCGAGAATGACGGCTCGGTGTTCCCCGAGCCGCCGCGCCAGGGGACCCGTCACGACTCCTTGCGCGACGGCATGGAGAATGCCGAAGACAGCCAAAGAAAGTCCGACGGCATCCGTATCCCAGTGGAAACGGTTTTCGCCGAAAAGGACCCAGATCGAGCCGGGCACCTGGCCGACCAGCTGCATGACGAAGAACACCGCCATCAAGGCCATCACCGCCGGCAAGCCACGCACCCAGCGGAAAGAGGCAATGGGATTAAGGGCAGCCCGGGAGAGCGGACGGCGCTCGCCTCGATGGGTTTCCGGGAGAAACAGCAGGGCGAGCAGGCCGTTCAGGCCATTCAGGGCGGCAGCCATGAGGAAGGGGGCGTGCGGGGAAAGGCCGCCGAGCAGGCCGCCGAGGGCGGGTCCGCCGACGAGGCCAAGCCCGAAGAATGCGCTCATCAGGCCGAAACGCCGCGCACGCTGTTCTTCCGGCGTGATGTCGGCGATCGCCGCGCCGGCCACGGCCGCCGTCGCGCTGGTGATGCCGGCGAGGGCGCGCCCGACATAGAGGATCCACAGAACCGGCGCTGTCGCCATGATGGCGTAGTCGATGGCCGCGCCGGCCAGCGAAGCCAGCAGCACCGGACGGCGGCCGAACCGGTCCGACAGGGCGCCGAGGGCTGGCGCGCACAGGAACTGCATCAGGGCATAGGTCGCCAGCAGCACGCCGTAATGTCCGGCCACCGCATCGGCATGGACGAGATTGCGCAAGAGCTCGGGTAAGACGGGCATGACCAGGCCAATGCCGACGGCATCGAGGGCCACGACGCCGAGTATGAGCGGGAGAGCAAATCTGGTTGTCATCGGCGCACCCCGGTCCATTCGATCATAATTTATCATTGATAAGCGGAACCATAGAACTTATCACCGATAAATAGTCAAGCCGGCCGCGATGGATCCGGCTTACTGAATCGGGATCGGTGAGGTAGTTCTGCATGGCCGCATCGCCGGGGCCGGAGGCCGGCGCCTTCTCGAGGCGATGCCGGGGAAGGACGTTATGGCGAAACTGCAGCGCGAAAAGGTCATCCGAGCCGCACTGGATCTCTTGAACGAGGTCGGCGTCGACGGCCTGACCACCCGCAGGCTGGCCGACCATCTCGGCGTGCAGCAGCCAGCCCTCTATTGGCATTTCAAGAACAAGCGGGCTCTGCTCGATGCCCTGGCCCATGCCATGCTCGCCGAACGGCACACGCATGCGGTGCCGAAGCCGGGTGAAGATTGGTGTTCTTTCGTCACCAACAATGCCCGCAGTTTCAGGCGGGCCCTGCTTTCCTATCGGGACGGCGCACGCATCCATGCCGGCACCAGGCCCAGCGGTGCGGAAACCGCAAATGCCGAGGCGCAATTGCGCTGCCTGACCGAGGCGGGGTTCACCATGGCCGACACCACCTACGCGCTGATGACCATCAGCTATTTCGTAGTCGGTTCGGTGATGGAGCAACAATCGGCGCAAGCGGATGGAGTCGAGCGCGGCGAGACGCGTTCCGCGGCCGCGGTGTCGCCCCTGCTGGCTGAGGCGATGGAGACCTTCGACCGGGATGGGTCCGAGGTGGCGTTCGAACGGGGATTGAGCTTCATCATTGCCGGCATGAGGGAGAGATTGCAGCGATGAATGCGATCGAGCAGGGACGTGCCTTGCGCAGGCTGCGCATGCTGAAAGGCATCAAGCAGAGCCATCTGGCCGAACTGTTCGGCGTGGACCAGGCCAGCATTTCCCGTTGGGAAAGAGGCATCATGCCGCTCGGGCAGGATCGTTGGGTGGCGGTCCTGGGTCTTCTTGCCGCTACGCCGGTTCCGGCGGAAGATGCCGCCTTGAAGCGCCTGGTGGCATCGTCGACCGCCAAGGTCCATCTCATCTGCGACCATAGCCATTGCCTTCTGGCGGCGTCCCTGCCGCGGCAGGCGGAATGGCATGTCGATCTGCCCGAACTGCTCGGCAGGTCGCTGCTCCCCTATGCCTCTGATGAAATCCTGGCGGCAGAGGAGAGGCTTGCTGCCCGGGGCTGGCATGAAGGCTACCTGGCGTCGCTGACGCTGGAGACGGGCGCCAATGGCGATCCCGTCCTGCCGATCGAGCCGAGCCGTGTGCTGTGGGAACGCGTGAGGCTGGCGGACGGCAGCGCCGGGCGGCTGGTCACCACCGTCACCTGATCGGCGCCTGCATATTTTATGCGTGGCCGGCGCAGCTTGCGATCGTTAGTCGTCGGTGCCGGATGCCAATAGCGGATAGTTCACCATGACGATTTTGGTAACGGGCAGTGCCGGACATCTGGGCGAGGGTCTGATGCGCACCTTGCGGGCGGCGGGCCGGCCTGCCATCGGCCTCGACCTCAAGGGCTCGCCCTTCACCGATATTGTCGGCTCGATCGGTGATCGCACATTTGTGGAGCGCCACCTGCCGGGCGTGCGCACGGTTCTCCACGCGGCGACGCTGCACAAGCCGCATGTGGCCACCCACGGCTACCAGGACTTTCTCGACGTCAATGTCCAGGGGACGCTGGTGCTGCTCGAGGCGGCCGCTGCCGCCGGCGTGGAAGCCTTCGTCTTCACCAGCACGACCAGCGCTTTCGGCTCTGCCCTGACGCCAGCGGCGGGTGAACCGGCCGCCTGGGTCACCGAGGACGTAACTCCGATCCCGAAGAACATCTATGGCGCCAGCAAGATCGCGGCGGAGACCTTGTGCGAGCTTTTCGCCCGCCGCCATCGCCTGCCGGTCATCGTGCTGCGCACTTCGCGCTTCTTCCCGGAAGCCGACGACGATCCCGAGATGAGACAGCGCTACGGCACGGACAATGCCCAGGCCAACGAACTGCTCAACCGCCGCTGCGACATCCAGGACGTGGTCGACGCCCATCTGGCGGCGGCGGACAGGGCGCCCTCGCTCGGTTTCGGCCGCTACATCATCTCTGCAACCACGCCGTTCGGCCCGGGCGACTGCGCGGCGCTGCGGACGACCGCACCGGCGCTCGTGCACCGTCTGTTTCCCGATTGCGCCGAACTCTATGCCGCCAAGGGTTGGAGCTTGTTTCCGCAGTTGGATCGCATTTACGTCAATGCTCGGGCACGGGCCGAACTCGGCTGGCGCCCGCGCTATGATTTCCGGCATATGCTCGACTGCCTGCGCGAGGGGCAGGATTTCCGCAGCTCCCTTGCAGGTCTGGTCGGCAGCAAGGGCTATCACGACACAGTGTTCTCGGAAGGGCCTTATCCGGTTCACGATTGATGGCCGGACAGGCAGGTTTTCCGGAAGCGCCGATGACCGCGCCTCTGGAAGAACGCTTCTGCCGGGGAACTACAGGCCGGCGAGCCAGGCCTTGGTCTGCTGGACATCCGCCTGCGTCAAGCCATGGCCGGCCGGCAACGTCTCGTGGCGCACGGAGGCTCCGCGTTCCCTGAGAACATCGGCCAGTGCGCCGGCGTTGGCGGCAGGCACGATTGGATCGGCGGCTCCGGAGAGCATCAGCACCGGCTTGCCGCCCAGTTCCGCCGGTGGCGGCGAGCGCAGGGGAGTCATCGGCCTGAGAAGCACCGCGCCGGCCAGGGCCTGCGGATGCAGCAACAGGAGCGCAGCGGCGATATTGGCGCCATTGGAAAAGCCCAAAGCGACGGGTGCCCCGAGGCCATAAGCCTCACTTGCCTCGGCAATGAAGCCAGCCAGGTCGGAGGCCCGCCGGCGCAGGTCCTCTTCATCGAACACACCTTCGCTCAGTCGCCGGAAGAAGCGGGGCATGCCGTTTTCCAGCACCTTGCCGCGCGGAGAAATGAGGGCCCGGCCGGGAGCGACCAGTTCGCCGAGGCCGATGAGATCGTTTTCGTCGCCGCCCGTCCCGTGCAGGAGCAGGAGAGGGGGGTGCTGCCTGTCCTGTCCGGGAACGAAGCGGTGGATATGCGATAAGTTGGATGTCGTCGTCATGATGATTGTCTCCTCGGATCGAGGGTGGTGGGAACTTAAACGGGACGCATCTAGGGCGCGCTTTGCCCGAGGCGGGGCAGGGAGGCTTCCAGAGCCGAACGGCGGGCTTCCAGGAAGGGAGGAAGTTTCAGGGTTTGGCCGAGCTCGGACGCAGGCTCGTCCACGGCAAAACCGGGAATATCGGTCGCGATCTCGAACAGAACATGCCCGGGTTCGCGGAAATAGACCGAGCGGAAATAGTTGCGGTCCTTCTGCTCCGTGGTGCGGATGCCATGGTTTTCGGCAAGCTTACGAACCATTGCCGCTTCCTCGGCATCATCGGCCGCGCGAAAGGCGATGTGATGTACGGAGCCGCCGCCGAGGCGAGCCGGCAGGTAGCCGCTGGCCTCGCGAATGTCGATGATGCTGCCGGCGCCGCCGTCTGGCACGCGATACCGCACCAGGCTGCCCTCGCGGCCGATTTCGCTGAAACCGAAGATGTCGGTGAGGACGGCACCGGTCGGAGCCGCCTGCGCAAGCAGCAGGTTGACGCCATGGAAACCGCGGATAGCGGCATCGGCAGGAATGCCGGCGTCGGTCCAACCGGTCTCATTCTCGATACCGGGCACGGCGGCGAGCGCGAGGCGCATGCCGTCCGGGTCCTGGAAGGACAGCACGGGGTCGCCAAAACGCCGGGTCAGCGGCTGATGGGCGACGCCGTTCTCGACGAAGCGCTGCGTCCAATAGGCGATCGAGCCCTCCGGCACCCGGAACACTGTTTCCTGCGTCTCGCCGAGACCGATGCGGCCCGGCGCGACATGCTCCCAGGGAAAGAAGGTGAGGATGCTGCCAGGATGGCCGGCCTCGTCGCCGTAATAGAGATGATAGGTGCCGGGATCATCGAAATTCACGGTCTTCTTGACCAGCCTAAGGCCAAGTATCCGAGTGTAGAAATCGAGGTTTCGCTGGGCGGGACCCGCAATGGCCGTGACGTGATGGATGCCTTTGCTGCTCATGGCGAAATTCCTTCCGGTGGGGATCGCTGGTTCCTTCGCCACCGAGATAGGCCCGATATGCCGGGAATTTCCATTGCGCCGATGCAATGAGATGGTTGGCATCCACGGTATTGAATTGTCGATATGAAAGGTAATATAGGTGCTGGATGGGTCGGAGGCGTCGCTGGGGAATTTAAGGTGGGGGACGGTTTTCCGAATTTGGCGTGGGACGATTTGCGCCTTGTAAAGGCGATCGCCGATACCCGTAACCTGCCCACGGCGGCAGCGCGCATCGGTATTGATCACTCGACCGCTTTCCGGCGGCTGCGCCAGATCGAGCAGACGCTGGGGGTCACCCTGTTTGAAAAGCACCGTACGGGCTACACGCTGACATCGGCGGGCGAGGAAGTGGCCGGGCTCGCCGACCGTGTCGACGAGGATATCGTCTCGGTGCTGCGCCGGCTCGCCGGCAGCGAACTCGACCTTGCCGGCGAGTTGCGCATAACCACCAACGACACCCTGCTGGTCGAACTGCTGACGCCGCTGTTGGCCCGGTTCGCGGAAGCCTATCCGGGTATGCGGCTCGACGTGGTCCTGTCGAATGCCGCGCTGAATCTTTCCAAGCGCGATGCCGATATTGCCATTCGTGCGTCCGATGCGCCGCCGGACACGCTGGTCGGCCGGCGCGTCGCCCGTATCGGCTGGGCTCTCTATGGCAGGGCGGAAGATTTTCCCGAGCCTGGCCTGCCGGATCTGGAAGCGCTGCATGGCCGGCGCTGGGTGGCACTCGGTGACAATCTCGCCACGCTTAAGGCCGTGCGCTATGTCAAGGCTCACGTCGCGCCGGAGCGCATCGTCTACCGCGTCAACTCGGTGCTCGGCCTGGCCGAAGCCGTCGAGGCCGGCATCGGTATCGGCCACCTGCCCTGTTTCATCGCCGGAACCCGGCCGGGGTTGCGGCGTATTGGATCGGTCAATCCGGAATTCGGGGCGGATCTCTGGCTGCTCACCCACCCTGATCTCCGGGACGCCCCGCGCATACGAGCGTTCCTCAATTTCATTGCGGCGGAGATCGTCCGGCGCCGCGCCTTCATCGAAGGGACCTAGAACCCACGTCGTGATTTGGCCGAGACATTGGACTCCAGAGGCTGAACACCCTCCGTTTCCTGCATTCGCAAACGCAGTCGTCGTGCTAGAGCAAAGTGCAATTTCTCCGAATTGCACTTTGCTCTCTAATTCCTTGTTTTGACGCGTTTTCTTAATCGAAAAGTCTATCAACTTTTCTGGAAAACGCTCTAGGTCCTCGTCATCGAGACGCCGCCATCCGCCAGCAGGGCCGTCCCCGTCACGAAGCTCGACAGGTCCGAAGCGAGATAGAGCGCGGAACGGGCGATCTCCTCGGGGCTGGCCAGGCGCTTGAGGGCGTGCAGCCCTTCGATGAAGGCGCGTGCCTCCGGGGTGTTGGAGACGCTTCGCCCCATTGGTGTATCGGTCCCGCCCGGCAACAGGGCGTTGGCGCGAATGCCCCTGGCGCTGTATTCGCTGGCGATTACCTGGGTGAGGCCGATCAGGCCGGCCTTGCTGGCGGCGTAGGCGGCCATGCCGGGAAAGCCGACGGTGTAGCCGACGAAAGTCGAGGTGAACACGAGGGTTCCGCCACCACGCGCCAGCATGGCGGGGATCTGGTGCCGCGCCGCCAGGAAGGCACTGGTCAGGTTGATCTCAATCGTATCGCGCCAGCTTTCCGAGGAAATATCGGTCAGCGGCGCCATTTCTCCGGTGGTGCCCGCATTGTTGAAGGCGATGTCGAGCCCGCCGAAATGCCGCTGAGCGGCATCTACCAGGGCAAGCTGGTGGTGCTCGTCCTGGATGTTGCCGGCGAGCGCGACGGCCTTGCCGCCGGCAGCGGCGATGTCCGCAGCGACCTTGCCGAGGGCATCGCGGCGGCGTCCCGACAGGACGACCGCAGCACCTTCGGCGGCAAACAGGCGCGCCGAGGCTTCGCCGATACCCGAACTGGCGCCAGTGATGATGGCAACCTTGTTTTCAAGCGTAGACTTCATTTCCCGAACCTCCAATTCGCTTGGGAGGTTCTTGTTCTCCAGGCATGAGCTGATCGCGACCCGTTTCCTCTGGTCTCGCTGTTTTCAGCCATTCCCTGTTTCCTGGGAAATCGCCAAGCGGGATAGCGGCCGCTAAAAGTCTCCATCCATCCGCATATCTGCCCGGACGCGGGCAACGTCTGAGAATGAACCCATGATCTCCTTTCCCTTCGGCCGCAGACGCCTCGCCGCTGTCCTGCTTGCGAGTCTTGCAGCTGGATTTCCCGCGGCGTCGGCGCTGGCCAGCGGGCGCCTGCCGCCGCTTCCGCTTCCTGCCCAGCACTTCGCCAGTTTCGAGGCCTGCCTCGAACATTTGGAGGCCGTGCAGCGCGCCGACATGGCCGGGGTGGCCGAGGGAGCGGTTGCCGATGGCGAGAACCGCACGCGCCAGAAACTGGTCGACAGCGAGGGTATCGTGCGTGTCGGCGCGCAGACCGCGCGCTACCGGGCTCGCGTCGGCAACCAGTTCCGCGTCACCGATCGCCAGAAGGGAATGATCGAAACGACCTTCAGCTATGAAGAGACCGCCCTCGAATGCCAGGGTGGTGAACTCACGGGGAACGCGACTTCGGGCTATATGCTGCCTGGCATTGAGCAATTGCCCGCTGCGGCCGAGCATCCGTAAGCCACAGACTGAGCCGATGGCGATGTCTTGCGCGCATTCGGCAACCGCGCCTCTGATGAGGCGCAGTCTGCATACCGATCACTGGCGCAATGTTGCTCCGTCGGCTGCCTTGCTCGCGGCTTCCTCTCTCGAGGCCACATTGAGAACGCGCAGCAGCAACGAGACGTGGTTGCGAACCGTAAAGGGGGAGATGGCCAGCGCCCGGGCGATCTCCTTGTTCGACTTGCCCTGGACGATCAGGTCCAGAATGTCCTGCTGGCGCGGCGTGAGCATCGGCGTCAGGTGCAGGCCCTGGTCCGGGCCGGCCCAGCTTTCGAGCGCTGCCATGACCTGTTCGGCCGCAACCAGCTTGCCGTCGGAACCGCCAGGCTGAGCCGTCAGCAGAAAGATCGTGGCATTGGGAAGGTGCCGGCGCAATTGCGCCAGGGCATCCTCGCCATCCATTTCAATGATCGCCATGACGGCGCGGCGGATTTGGACGGGAGGGGCGGAGGAGGAAGACGTCAAAGCAATGTGTCTCAATCGAAATGTCCCAGTCATCGCGGGCGAATTTCCTGGCGGCTGCCGGACCTGCGACCTTGCTTGGTCTCCTTCTGTCACGCCCGCACATGGCTGTCTGTTCCGCGCGTGACTCCGGAACAGGCGCGCCTTCTTGCCGTCGCCGCCCGCAGCGCAGGCGGGCAACCGATGGCTCAATCGTCGTTTTCGGCCGTGAGTTCTTCCGGCCGAAGACCGGATTGGCGCTCTCCCCGGCGCAGCCGCAAGCCCGGCCCCTGGCCGTCGTCGTCCAGGAACTGGATGCCGGCCTCCTCGAAGGCGAGCCGCATGGCTGCCAGGTCCTGTCTCTGCGGCATCCGGCCGCCCTTTTCGAACTCGGCGATGATGACTTTGGGCACGCCCGACCGCTTCACCAGATCGGCGACATCGAAATCCAGGAGGGCACGGGCGGCGCGGCTGAGGGAAGGGGTGAGGGACATCATGAACGCCTCATACAGATGAACAGGCCGATATCTGGCAACAGCCGGCCTTAACAGGAGATGTAGGAAGCAGCGAGGCGTTCAGCCAGTTCATCCGCCAATATTGCAGGGAAGAGTTTCCGTACCGGAGGCGATTTCTGAATCGGATCGGATGCTGTAGAGGAGAGCCCCGATTTCAAGGAAGGACACTCCCATGGTCAAGCGTCTCCATCCCGGCCCGCGTTTTTGCAAGGCGGTCGTCGCCAACGGCATTGTCACCACGGCCGGCATCACCGCCGCCGACACCAGCGGCGACACCGCGGCACAGACCGCCGACATCCTGGCGCAGATCGACGGCCTGCTGGCCGAAGCCGGCAGTTCCAAGTCGAACCTGCTCACGGCCAGCATCTGGCTGCGCGACATCGCTCATTTCTCCCAGATGAATGCCGTGTGGGACAAGTGGGTCGACATGGACAACCTGCCTGTCCGCGCCACCGTGGAGGCCCGCCTGGCCGCGCCGGAACTCCTGGTCGAGATCCAGGTCACCGCGACGGCCTGATCGCCCTTCCCAAGGCGCACTTTGCAATGACGAGTGCGCCTTCCTCTTCGAGCTGCGAAGGCCTCGGCGGTCCGAGCTATACCTGCAGCTCGGTTTCGAACGAGACGACCACCTCCCCTTCACGCTTCACCCGCGCAGAAAAGGCGTAATGCGAGAGAGCCCGGGATGCCGAAAGGCTTTCGACCTCGAAGAGCAATTCGCTGGCGGCGGAGACCAGCTTGAGAGCAGCGATATCGGTCCGGACCACGGAATAGTCGACCTCCCGCCCCACGATGTGGTGGAGAAGACGGGTCACCACCTGGGTGATGGTTTCAGCGATGATCGCAATCGGCCAAGCCGGATAGTCGAGGAAGTGACCGGCGCATCGGACTGGTGGGAGAGGCTGGCTGCGCGCTGTGAGCACTCTGCCGCGGGGTTCCTGAAACGTCAGGGCAATCGGATGCCGGTAAGGCGATCCGTCCGGAATGAAACGCTGCTCGGTTCGAAAGTCCTCGAACAAGCGGGCGAAGACCGGAGCCGACAGAGCCTGATATTCGCAATGAAGATGAGCGAAGGGCCCATCATCGCCTCCGACGACGGCCTGCGCCGCAAGCGACCGTCGATCTTGCTTCAAGACCTCCGAAAGGGCCTGGAACTCGCGGCCTGTTCCCTGGTATCGCGCATCGGAAAGCTTGCTGTAGCGTGCCTTGGTGGCCAGATAATAGATCCGCTCAGCCCCCGACCGGGCAGCTGCGGCACATGATCCGAGAATGGCCAGATGCCGGCCGATTTCGGCTGAGGCAATCGGCCCGCGTTCATAGCCGATCGCCTGTTCTGACGCGAACGCGCCATGGATAGTACCATCTTCTCCTTCTTCAAGGTCTCCAAAAGCAAAATAAGGTGCTTGCACGGCGATCCGCTCGCATATGTTCGCTATATTCAATCTGCGCACAGGATACCTACATCATATATTTTGTTTTTGATGTCGATTCGATAGCTACCGCTGCTACATTGCAACTTGATAACATTTGAATTGTAGGTATTCAAAATATTTCAGTTCACAATGCTAGAAAGTATTCTTGCTGCGAAAGTTTGTAAGGCGCAGATGGGCTTGCAAAGTTGCTGTTCCCACACTTATCGGCTCAACGCGTCTTTGCGATTCTTGGCATGACCGCCAAATCGCAAAGCGCTTCAGCTCCGCGCCACACGGGCGAAGGCATTTGCGGACATCCATTCGCCATTCTCGATCGGACAGCCCAGGAAGGCGCTGAAATAACGCTTCATGTCTCTCCTGTCGCTCGCCTCGGGATGTTCGGCCAGCATGCGCCAAGCCTGCATGATGTGGCCATGCGTGAAAATGACGATGCGATCGAGACCAAGCGCTTCGATATGGCGGGCTGCGGCGCGCACGCGCTCCAGCATCTGGGTGAATGATTCGGCGCCGGGGCCGTCGATCCGCTCCGGATCGGCGAGGTCCCAATAGGCCTCTACCAGCGGGCGACGCTGCTCCATCGTGGTGTTGGCGCAGCGGATAGGCGACAGATAGGTGAATTCCTGCACCGGCCAGGTTTCAATCGGCACCGCTGCAAAGCGCTCTGCCGTCGGGGCTGCGGTTTGGCGTGCTCGCAGATAAGGCGACACGACGATCAATTCCGGGGCACGTTCGAACGTGGCCGCTATCTGATGCGCCTGCTGCCAGCCCGTGTCGGTCAGCGGCGCCGATGAGGCGTCCTTGCTCGCCGCTCCCGCATTGGCAGTGCTTTCGCCATGGCGGATCAGCCAGAGCTCACGCGCCATGCCGCCTCCAGGAAACCGACAAGCGAACGGCCCTCACTCGAACACCTCGAATGGACGCCGCAGCCGATCTTCCCGGGTAACCTGGCGGGCGTTGAGCTTGAGTTCACAGCCACCGCAAATGTCCGGGCGAGCCGTGAAAGCCTTGGATGACTTGTCCTCGGCATCCGGAGCCCATTGTGAGGCGGGATTTCCCAAGGCAGGCGCCTTGCCGGCCGCAGGAGCCGGCTTCTTGTGCCGGGGTTGCTCCACCCTCAAATCCGGCAGTGCGAATTCCTCTGCCAGGACGGAGGTGCCCAGCAGTGGCAGGAGGAGGAGAGCGGTACAGGCGGACAGCTTCATTGGGGAGCCCCAGCGTCAGGCATTGCCGGCAGGACAAGGTCGATGAGTCGACGGCAATATCCCAACATAACATGCTCCCGACAAGGGAGGAGGGGCTGGCCGGCAGATCCGCTCCTCTGCTGCGGCTGTGGCTATTGCTTTGGCTCCGGCCTTGTGGCTTGCTTCGCCACGAGAATTGACAAGGAGCGACCAATGCCTGATCCGACACTCTGGGGACTGTTCGTTCTCGCATCGGTCACGCTGCTGCTGACACCTGGGCCGGCAGTGTTGTTCATCGTGGCGCGCTCGGTCGAGCGAGGCAAGGTCGCGGGCCTGGTTTCGGTCCTCGGCATCCATCTCGGCACCATCGTCCATATCGTCGCCGCGGCCGTCGGGCTGTCAGCCTTGGTCGTTTCCTCCACCCTGGCCTTTTCCGTGGTCAAATATCTGGGCGCGGCCTATCTGATCTGGATCGGCATCCGTACGCTGCTGGCGCCGGACCTGCCGCCGGAGATCTCTGCCAAATCGAACAAACCGCTGCATCGGCTCTTTCAGGAAGGCTTCATCGTCAACCTGTTCAACCCGAAGACCGCGATCTTCTTCCTGGCGTTCCTGCCGCAATTCGTCGATCCGGGCCGCGGCGCCCTGCATTGGCAGATTCTCGTGCTCGGCTTCACCTTCATGGGGCTCGGCATGCTGAGCGATGCCATGTTTGCACTGGCCGCCGGCGCGGCTGGGGATTTCCTGCGCCGGAGCCGCCGGTTCCTGCGGTTCCAGCGCTGGTTCGCTGGCCTGTCCTTCATCGGCCTCGGCGTAACGGCGGCGCTGGTCTCGCGGAAATAGGAATACCTCTGCCCGCGGCGGGCCACGTCGCGTGACACCTTCAACGGGGCGGATGGCTCCTTGCCGGCGCCATTGCCAGGGCCTCGCGGAGATGATCGGCGAGCAACGCGGCCGCCCGTGTCGGGCTGGGTCCGGCGTGTAACCGGATCTCGGCACCGGGCAGGGCGGGCAGACCATCCCGCGGCGACAGGCCGCGCAAACTGTGCGGCAGAAAACTCGCTTTCACCACCGTGACCGCCAATCCCTGGGCCGCAACGGCCTCCACCGTAGCCAGGTTGTGCGAGACGAAAGCCAGTCGCCACGGACGCCGGACGGCATCGAGGGCCTCGATTGCCCACTTGCGGAAGAGACAGCCCATTGGGTAGAGCGCCACGGGGAGAGGATCGATCAGCCAAGCCTCGTGCGACGCGCTGGCGGCCCAGACCGGTTGTTCGCGCCGCAGCAATTCGCCGTGTTCATGCCCCTCGGCATGCATGGCGATGACGAGATCATAGCTTTCGCCGAGGCGGCCGAGCATAGTGCTGGTCAGGCCGGTTTCCATCTCGATGTGAATGCGGGGATAGAGCGTGAGGAAGCGCGCCAGCATGGCGGGCAGAACGTGGCTCCCGTAATCGTCCATCACGCCCAGGCGAACGCGCCCCTCGATCCGATGCTCGCGAAGCTTGCCGACCGCCTCCTCGTTCAGGGCGAGGATGCGGCGTGCATAGGCAACCAGGCTTTCACCGGCCTGGGTCAGTTCGACCATGGTGGTGTTACGCCGGAACAAATCGGCAGCGACCCGCATTTCCAGGCGCCTGATCTGCATGCTCACGGCAGATTGCGTGCGATTGAGCCGGGCCGCTGCCCGCGTGAAGGAGCGGTGGTCGGCCACGGCCAGGAAGGCTCTCAATAGATCGGGATCGAGCATCGGTAACGTCATCACACATCATGATGATGTTCATCAATCAAATGCAATTCCCTTATGAGACTGGCTTCCGCTAGCCTGCGCTCGCAACGATCAACAGGGGAGCAGGGCGATGTGGGGTGTTCTGGCGGCCGTCCTGTCGAGCGGCATCGGGGGCACCGCCGTGGTCGCCACGCGTTCGCTTTCCCAAACGATCGATCCGATTACGCTCGGCGCCCTGCGTTTCGGTCTCGGCTTTGTTTTTCTCCTGCCGGTCGCGTGCCTGCGCCGCGAAGCCTGGCCGCCGCGGCGCGACTGGCCGGGCGTGGCCGGACTGGGCTTTCTGTTCTTCGGGCTCTTTCCGATCCTGTTCAATGCCGCGCTTTATTTCACCACGGCCGCGCGCGGCGCCATTGCCCTCTCGGCCCTGCCGGTCCTGACCATGCTGGCGGCCGCGGCGCTGAGAGCAGAGGCCATGACTTCACGCAAGGTGCTGGGCGTGCTGGTCACCATGACCGGGGTGGCACTGGCGCTGCTTTCGGGTCTCTCCGAAGCGCCTGCCGGCGCCTGGCGCGGTGATCTCCTGATGCTCGGAGCAGCGCTCGTGATGGCACTCTACACAATCTGGTCCCGGCCTTTTATCGCCCGTTCAGGCTCCGTTCGCTTCACCCTGGTGGCGATGGGAATCGGTGCCCTCTGCCTCGTTTTGGGGGCGGCGATCGGCGGGGGATTAGCGAATATTCGCGGGCTTCCGCCGGAAGCCTGGCTGGCTGCCGCCTATCTCGGCATTGCCGGCAGCGCGCTGGTCTTCTTCCTGTGGTCCTTCGCAGTCACCCATACGACGCCGACTCTGGTGGCGATCGCGGTGGCCGTCAATCCGATCACCGCCAGCCTTGCGGGGGAGTTCTTTCTCGCAGAAAGACTGGGCTGGAACTTCGCGGCGGGCCTCTTGCTGGTCTGCCTCGGCATTGTCATCGCGGCAACCAAGCCCGGCTTGCGTCCGGAAGGATCGTTCAGCGAGAAACGTCGGTTTCGCCTCCGAATACGACCCCGCGATTGAATTGGTAATTATAACCCGCATGCGCCCCGAAGGTGGAGCCGAGATCCGAGGAGGACCGGCTGGCGCCGTCCGTACTCCATTTCGACCTTCCCTGGGACAGGCCGCCATGGCCGCCGACATAGAACCCCGTCCAGTCATGAGGCCCGGGCGCCTTTTTGGCATCCAGGGGCGGCGGGGCGAATTTGTTCTCCTTGGGAGCAAAGCCGTCGGCAAGGGCGGTGCCGGTCAACAGCAGCAACGCGCCGGCAGCGATAGCAGGGATCTTCATGGTCGACTCCGGCAATTCGGCAGGTTGACCACTGAATCTACAGAAGAATGCGACCGAATGAAGATCATATCCGCTTCAGAGGCAGGTCGAAGAGCCATGGCAACAGCGCGCGTTCAGACCCAACGCCAATAGCTTCAGGCCCGACGATGGAGACGCAGGGGTTTGGTCGCTGCGCGCACCACGGTGCCCTTCGCCTCGAGATCGAGCTGAACGGCTTTCAGCCACCAGCCGGCTTTCGCTCCGCCGGGAAAGAGATCCTGCGACAGCAAGGGCAGCAAATGCTGCTTGGCTTCGGCTACGGTCAGGCCAGGCGAGATATCCGGCAAAACGGCGAGGAGTGCCGCTTTCATCGCCTCATATTTCGCTCTGTCGACGCGAACGACATGGCCGGGCGAAATCACGTTCTGGATCGCAATCCTCTCAACCAGCATAATGACCAACCCCGCCTTTCACATAATCGATCTTCGGCGCCCGAAAGCCCATGGCGATCCAGGCCAAAAGCAGCTTCCACATGAAACGGCCCGAATGCGAGGCATAGCTGGGCATGTCGCCTTCTCGGTCAAAGCCGCCCTGCCGATCCCCTGTCATCACGCGCATTTGCGGAGCGGGTCGATCGCTGGCGGCGAAGCGTTGCCTGTAGAGGCTGAGCCAGTGCCCGTTTTCGAATTCGAGAAACATGGGAGCGTTGCAACACTGCGCCAGAACACGCCTGGTCTTGGCGGCAGGTGTCAGGCGATATTCGCGCAGCAACTCGGCTCCCCTGACGTAACGAATCCGGTCCTTCCGGTAGAGCACGAAGGCGGTGCCCCCATCGTCCTCTGCCATGTTAGGCGCTCCCGGCAGAGCCTCGATCCGTTTCCGTGCGGTACGGCAACTCGTGCATTGACAAATGGCGGTGACGATAGGGGAATCGACCGTCTCGAGTACGACACGTCCGCACTGACAGGTGAAAGGGCGAACCCTTCCAGGTGAACGCGCCATGGTCAGCCCTCCAACATTGCCCTATAATTAGACTGTACCGTCTAGTTTGATTTGTCAATCCATATGGTCTATTCGCAAACCGGTGCTATCCAGCGGCAGGGGGCATGGCTACCATGAGCAACGGTGCAAGAATTCGGGTCGAGCGTACGCGCAAAGGTATCGTTGCGGCCGCAACCGAACTCTTCCTTAAGCATGGCTTCTTGGCCACCAACATGGACGAGATCGCCGCGACGGCCGACGTGTCCAAGCAGACCGTCTATGCCCATTTCCAAAACAAGGAGACCCTGTTCCTCGAAATAGCGAACGGCATGACGGGGCAGGCCGGCGACGAATTGCAGGAACAGGTGGCGGATCCACCCGACGACCTCCCGATTGAAAAGTTTCTGCTCAGGTTCGCTGATCTGCAGCTTGCCTTGGTGATGACGCCACGCCTGCTGCAATTGCGGCGCTTGGCGATTGCCGAGGCCGAGCGCTTTCCCGACCTCGGCAAGGTGCTGTACGAGCGCGGCCCGATGCGCTCGATCAACCGGCTGGCGACGATATTCGCGCGCTATGTCGAGTTGGGCCTCATCCAGACATCTGATGTTCGCGCCGCCGCCGCCTTCTTCAACTGGCTGGTGATGGGGGGGCCGGTCAACGACGTTATGCTCCTGGGCAATGGTGCGATACCAAAGCCGGAAGTGCTGCGGGCCCATGCCAGGGAGGCGGTTCGCATCTTCCTTGCTGCCTACCGGATCGACGCCGGGGGGAAAGCTCAGCCGACATGATCCCCATTCCGTCTCAGCCGCGCCGGTGCGTGATCCAGCCGCCCCAGAACAGGCTCGAAAAGAACAAGGTCGGTTCCTCAAAACCGGCCTGCGTCAACAACCCACCGACCTCCTGGTCCGAAGCGGGCGGATCGGCGCCCTGGCGGATCTTGCCCAGCTTTGCCTCGATCTCTGCAGCCGTTGCGCCATGCATGCGCCAGCGTTCCCCCCAGGCGGAGAGGAAGAGCGGCCTGCTTTCATAAGCATGGCGATTGCCCGCCAGGATCAGCGGCGCCTTGGGCTTGAGGCGTTTGGCCAGGGCGTCCAGAACGCTTTGCTTGGCTGCCTCGCCGGGCAGATGGTGCAACACCCCGATCAGGGTCGCGGCATCATAGATCGGCTCCTCGGGCAGGGCCGCGACCTCGCCCAGCACGGGCGCCGTTCGTGCCGTGAGACCCGCTTCGCCGACCGCGGCCATGGCGAGTTCGAGCATGGGGGCCGAAGGGTCCACGGCGGTGAAGTGCCAGAGACGCTCGAGGCGGGCGGCCGAGACGATTTCGCGGGCGGTGCCGCCGGCGCCCGCCACCAGAATCCGTGCCGGCCGGCCTGGGCCGAGGTCGGCGGCGAGCAGGCAGGCAGCAAGTTCGTGGCAGGCATCGTAGCCTGCCAGGGCTATCCGGCTCTGGACCGCATATTCGGCCGCCCTGCCGGCATCGAACTTTCCGGCGGCGTTCCCAGTCTTGGTCATGGTCTTCTCCCTGGACATCGCTCCTTTGCTCGGGAGGAGAGATGCCGGGAAGGCCGGTTCTTATGCTGGTATAAAAGCTGACTGCCGCCGGCTTGGGTCAGTTTTTGGCGAAACTCTCGGCGAGCCAGGCGTGCATCATCGCATAGGACCTCGCCGCGGCCTTGGCATCGTAGCGGCAATTGCCCGTCTTGCCGGTGGCCTCGGTTTCGGTGAAGCAATGCACGGCGTGGCCGATCTCGACGAACTGCCAGTCGGCCGGACTGCCTCGCATCTCCTCGGTGAATTTGGGTACGTCCGGCATGGTGGCGCTGTCGTCAGCCCCATTGATGGCGAGCACGCGCGCCTTGATGGACTTGGCCAGCGTCGGATCGTCGGTGCCGAGGCCGCCATGGAAGGAGATCACGGCCTTGGCGTCGGAACCGCTGCGCGCCAGGTCGAGTACGGCGCTGCCGCCGAAACAGAAGCCGATCGCCGCCAGCCGGGCCTGGTCGATCGGCGCGTTGGTGGCATTGGCCTTCAACTGCTCGAAGGCCTTGTCGATACGCTTGCGCATCAATGCGCGATTGCCATAGAGCGGCCCGATGGCAGCCTTGGCTTCATCGTCGTTCTTGGGGCGGACACCCTCGCCATACATGTCGGTGAGAAGGATGACGTACTCCTTGCCGGCGATCTTCTTGGCCTTCTCGACGGCGGTGTCGCCAACGCCGTACCAATTGGGCACCATGACCAGGCCGGGCCGTTTGGCTTTGGCGGCGTCGTCATAGATCAGCATGCTCTTGAACGTCGTGCCGTCCAGGGTCCAGTCGACGGGCTTGACCACCATCTTGGCAAGGGCGGGCGTGGCAACGAAAAGCGCGAGTAAAGGCAGAACGAAACGGGCAAGGCGCATGGGAGGTCCTCTTGGCGGCAGATGAAACCCTGTCGGGCCATCATGCTACCAGAGCGGGCCGGCTTTCAAACCTGGCGGGCAATGGTCCCGATCACATTGACGAGAAGCCGGGCGGCGGTCAGCGCCGACAAGCCGCTCCCGTCGGCGGGCGGATAGAGTTCGACGAGATCGAAACCCGCAATCCTGGCTCGCTGGCCGAGACCCGCGATCAGGTCGATCACCTGGGTGTAGCTGAGGCCGCCAGGCGTGCGGGCCGCCACCCCCGGCATGAGGCCGGGATCGAGGCCGTCGCAATCGAGGCTGATAACGACCTTGGCTCCCGCGGGAACGAGCTCGAGAGCGGCCTCGATGCCCCGGACGTGAATCTCGCGGGCGGTCACCATGCGGCTGGCATAGGCTCGAGCCGCTTCGATTTCCGACAGGCGAGCACTGCCGACGCCACGCATGCCCACCTGCACCATGCCGGCCACATGCGCCATCTCGCTGGCGCGGCGCATCGGGCTGGAATAGCCGTAACGTTCCCCGTGCACTTCGTCGCGCCAGTCGATATGCGCATCGATCTGCAGGATCCAGATCGGGCCGTGGTCGGCGAACCCAGCAAGGAAGGGAATGGGGACGGAATCGTCGCCGCCGATGAGGAGAGGGACGGCGCCCGCCGCCAGTATCGCGCGTGTCTTCGCCTCGATTCGGCCGCGGTTCGCGGCATTGTCATGCATGACCGTTTCGATATTGCCGATATCGACGCAGGAAGCAGGCTTGCCAGCGAAGAGCGGACCACCGAGGTCGAAATCCCAATGCTCGGCCAGACCGGCATCCTCCTGGCTGGCGACACGAATAGCATCCGGCGCCAGGGCATAGGGACTGCTGTCCTTGCCGGGATAGGTGCTGCCATGGCCGGCTCCGAAGATCACCATCGCGGGCTCGCGGTCGCCGGCAAGGTGTGCGGGAAAATCCAGGAAGGTGGGTGCGGCGGTCATGGGACGCGATCCTGTCGGCAGCAATTCAGGAAACGGAGGCCTCGACGATTTCGAGCGGGAATCCGGTCTGCTTGATGGTCTTGGTAACGATATAGGTGAAATAGCGGTCGATGCCGATCTCGGCCTCGAGCAAGGCGTCGATCAGGCGCTGATAGGAATCGATGTCGGTGGTGACCACGCGCAGGAGATAATCGATGCCGCCCCCGACAGCGTCGCAGGCGACGACGGCCGGCTCTCTGATCACGGCGGCTTCGAAACGCTGGAAGTCCGCCTGGCGATGGCTCTTGAGCGTGATCTCGACCAGCACGGTGGCAAAGCGCCCGAGCCGGGCCGCGTCGATGACGGCACCGTAACGGGCGATCACGCCGGCTTTTTCCAGACGGCGCAGCCGTTCCCAGCACGCAGCCGCCGACAGGCCGGCCTCGACGGCGAGGTTCAGCTTGGTGATGCGACCATCGCGCTGCAGGGCCGCGAGGATCTTCAGATCGATCTTGTCGAGTTTCAACATGGCGCCGGCGAATGGATTGGTATAATACGGATAGGCTCGGATATTGTATCAGGACAATTTCATGTCATTCTCCAATTCTGACCGGTCCGCGCGATTTGTCGAGTCGCGCGCGCCTCTGGCGGCAGCAGCAGAATGGCGGCCAGTCCTACCGCGCCGCAAGGGCGTGACCAAGCACAAGCTGCTCACCGACCTGATCATTGCCGATGTCGAGGCCGAGGTCCTGAAGCCGGGCACGCGCATGCCGACCCATCGCGATCTCGCCCACGCCCTCAAGGTTTCGGTGCAGACGGTCAGCATCAGCTATAAGGAAGCGGAACGGCGCGGGGTGTTGCGCGGCGAAGTCGGGCGGGGCACCTTCGTGCGGGACCGGGTGACCGAGCGGGCCGAGCGCTTCATGCTGGATCGCTCTCCCGGCCAGACGGCCGACCTCTCCATCATCCGCGCCGTCTATACGGAAGCCCATGAGCGCGCCTCGCGGCAGGTGATGGCCCGCCTGGGCGACGGGGACAACAGCGCTTTCATGCGCACCTGCCGCCCGATCGCCGGGCTCGACCGGCATCGCGCCGCGGCCAGGCTCTGGCTGCGCGGGCTCGGTGTGGAAGCGGAATCCGAACGCATCCTGATCACCAATGGCGCGGCTCATGGCCTCTTCCTGGCCGTGGCCTCGGTCGTCCATCCCGGTGACCTGGTGCTGACCGAAAACCTGACGGATCACGGCATCATCGGCCTGGCGTCGCTATTGGGCTTCACCCTGCGCGGCTTGCCGACGGATGCCGAAGGCATTCTGCCGGAGGCCCTCGAAGCCGCCTGCGCGGCGGGAGGCGTCAAGGCACTTGTCCTCATTCCCTCGCTGGGAAACCCGACCAGTCATGTGGCCGGCGCCGAACGCCGGCGTGCGATTGCCGACATAGCGGGCCGCTATGGCCTCTTCGTGATCGAGGACGAGGTCTACAAGCCCCTGCTCGACGAGCCCTTGCCTTCGATCGCCCAGATGTTGCCCGAGCTTGGCTTCTTCGCCACCTCGATGACCAAGTCGGTGATGACGGGACTGCGAGTCGGCTATCTCGTGGTGCCGCCGGCCTATTCGATCCGTGTCGGCAGCATCATGCGGGTCACGAGCTGGAGCGCCACCAATCTGCCGGCGGAAATCGCCTCGCTGTGGATCGAGGACGGCACGGCGCAGGCCCTCATCGGCCTTCAGCGCCAGGAAGCCCGGGCCCGCCAGGCCATCGTGGCCCAGGTGCTCGGCGACATCGTCGCCTCCAGCCATCCCCTCTCGCTTTGCGCCTGGCTGAAAGTGCCCTCGCGTTGGACGGAGGAGGGGCTGGTGCGCGCTCTTGCCCAGCGCGCGATCGCTGTGACGCCCTCCGATCCCTTCGTTGCCGGCGAGGTGGGCGGCGGCGGGATTCGCATCTGTCTCGGCGGACGGCTGTCGCACGCCGCCCTGGCGGAGACGCTCGCATCGGTCCGGGCCACCTTCGAACAACTGCCGCCTGTCTTCGACGCACGCCTGATCGCCTGATCGCGTCTGTATCATTACAATATAATAATTGACATGATTTTTGTATCGTAACACCATCCCTCCCAAGCCAGGAGGGGTGGGTTCGATGCCGGTTTCGGTCACCATCGACGAGATCAAGGCCGCCCAGGCGCGGATCGCGAGGCATGTGGTGCGCACGCCGCTGCGCCATGCGCCTTCGCTCTCGCATAACAATTCGCCGGTTCACCTCAAGCTGGAAACGCGCCAGACCACCGGCTCGTTCAAGCTGCGTGGCGCAACCAACGCGGTGCTCTCTCTCGAGACAGCGCCCACACGCGGGGCAACGGGGGTCGTCACCGCCTCGACGGGAAACCACGGCCGAGCGGTCGCGCATGCGGCCAAGGCTCGCGGTATCCGGGCCGTAGTGTGCATGTCCCACCTCGTGCCGGAAAACAAGGTCGAGGCCGTCCGCTCGCTCGGCGCCGAGGTGCGTATCGTCGGCCACTCTCAGGACGACGCGCAGGAGGAAGTCGACCGGCTGGTGGCCGAGGAAAATCTGGCTGAAATCCCGCCTTTCGACCACCCGGCCGTGATTGCCGGGCAGGGAACGATCGGGCTCGAAATCATAGAGGACATGCCGGAGGTCGAACTCGTGCTGGTACCGCTGTCGGGCGGCGGACTGGCAGGCGGGATCGCGGCAGCCGTCAAGGCGCTCCGCCCCCGGACCAAGGTCGTCGGCATCTCGATGGCCCGGGGGGCCGCCATGCATGCCAGCCTGCTGGCCGGCAAGCCGGTTCAGGTGGAGGAGTTGCCGACACTGGCGGATTCGCTCGGCGGAGGCATCGGGCTCGCCAATCACTACAGTTTCGCCCTGTGCCGTGATTTCCTCGACGAGGTCGTCCTGCTGACCGAAGAAGAAGTGGCGACCGGCATCCGACATGCCTTCACGGCGGAAGGCGAAATCGTCGAGGGAGCCGCAGGCGTGGGTGTCGCCGCTCTGCTGGCCGGCAAGGTCAAGCCGTCGGGGCCGACCGCGGTGGTGGTTTCCGGCCGCAATATCGACCTGGGCTTGCATCGCCGCATCGTCGAACAGGGAGTGGCGGCATGATCGTGCTGACCGAAGCCGAATTGCGCCATTGCGTGGCGCTCGATGCCGATGCCGTCGATTGCGTCGAGCAGGCTTTCCTGGCACTCGCCACCGAAGCGGTGGCGATGCCGCCGATCCTGCGGCTCGACATCCCCAAGCATCGCGGCGAGGTGGACGTCAAGACGGCCTATATTCCCGGTGTCGAGGGCTTCGCCATCAAGATCAGCCCCGGCTTCTTCGACAATCCCAAGCTCGGCCTTCCCAGCCTCAACGGCCTGATGGTGCTGCTGAGCAGCCGGACGGGTCTGGTCGAAGCCCTGCTGCTCGACAATGGCTATCTCACGCAGATCCGGACCGCCGCTGCTGGGGCAGTCGCCGCCCGCCACCTCGCACGGGCCGATGCCCGGACTGCCGCCATCATCGGAGCCGGCGAGCAGGCCCGGCTGCAACTCGAAGCGCTCCGCCTGGTCCGGCCGATCGATCGGGCTCGGCTCTGGGCTCGCGATGCCGCCAAGGCTGTGGCTACGGCCGAGGAGCTGTCGCAGCGCCTGGGCATCCCAGTCGCGCCGGCTGCCAGCGTCGAGGCGGCCTGCGCCGGGGCCGATATCATCGTCACCACCACACCGGCCAAGAGCCCGGTGCTCAAGGCCGAATGGCTGTCACCCGGCCAGCACGTCACGGCAATGGGCTCGGATTCCGAACATAAGAACGAAGTGGATCCGGCCGTCTTCGGCAGGGTGGTCTATGTCGCCGACAGTCTCGCGCAGACAAGGCGCCTCGGCGAACTGGCCCATGCCATCGAGGCGGGAACCGCGGACACCGATGCAATGTTTGCCGAACTGGGACAGGTGATCGCCGGTAAGGCGAAGGGGCGCCAAAGCGATGCCGACATCACCCTTTGCGACCTGACAGGCACCGGGGTGCAGGACACCGCCATCGCCACACTCGCTTTTCGCCGGGCCACCGCCGCCGGCGTTGGCCAAGCCTTCGAGACGACTGGAGCCAGGCGCGTTTAGGTGAAAACGCTTTCTATCTCCAGCCCCTGTTTGGACGCGTCTTTGCGGTTGGGGGGCCTTCCACCCCATCGCAGAGCATTACTGCAGAAAGTGACGGAATGATCGCTCCCACGCTTAATTTCAGCCGCGAGGAATATGCCGGGCGCCTGGCCAGGACACGCGCGGCCATGGCCCAGGCCGGCATTGATCTTCTTGTCGTCACCGACCCTTCGAACATGCACTGGCTTACCGGCTATGACGGCTGGTCCTTCTACGTGCACCAATGCGTTCTCGTCGCGGGCGAAGGAGAGCCGGTCTGGTTCGGCCGGGGACAGGACGCCAACGGCGCCAAGCGCACGACCTGGCTCAGCCACGACAATATCGTCGGCTATCCCGATCACTATGTGCAGTCCACCGAGCGCCATCCGATGGACTACCTGTCGGGCATCATCGAGCAGCGCGGCTGGGCCAAGGCCACGATCGGCGTCGAAATGGACAATTACTGGTTCAGCGCCGCGGCCTATGCCTCGCTGGTCCGGCATTTGCCCAATGCCCGCTTCAAGGACTGCCTGTCATTGATCAACTGGCAACGGGCCATCAAGAGCCCGACCGAGATCGACTATATGCGCAAGGCCGGCCGCATCGTAGAGGCGATGCATCGGCGCATTCTCGACAAGGTCGAGCCCGGCATGCGCAAGAGCGATCTCGTCGCCGAGATCTATGACGCCGCCATCCGGGGCGTCGACGGCTTCGGCGGCGATTATGCCGCCATCGTGCCGTTGTTGCCGTCGGGCGAGGAGGCCTCTGCGCCGCATCTGACCTGGAACGACCTGCCGATGAAAGCCGGGGAGGGCACCTTCTTCGAGATCGCCGGCTGCTACCGACGCTATCACTGCCCGCTGTCGCGCACCGTCTTCCTCGGCAAGCCGACCCAGGCGTTTCTCGACGCCGAGAAGGCAACCGTGGAGGGCATGGAGGCCGGGCTCGCCGCGGCCAGGCCCGGCAACACCTGCGAAGACATTGCCAACGCCTTCTTCGCCGTGCTGAAGAAATACGGCATCGTCAAGGACAACCGCACCGGCTACCCGATCGGCCTGAGCTATCCGCCCGATTGGGGCGAGCGCACCATGAGCCTGCGGCCGGGAGACCGCACGGAGCTGCGTCCCGGCATGACCTTCCATTTCATGACGGGTCTCTGGCTCGAAAACATGGGGCTGGAGATCACCGAGAGCATCCTGATCACCGAGAACGGCGTGGACTGCCTCGCCAATGTGCCGCGCCAGCTTTTCGTGAAACCATGAACGCCGATCCGATCCTGCGCCCGTCCCCCATCAGCGCCAGCGTCGATTTCGACGCCGATGGCATCCAGCACGGCCATCTGCGCCTGCCCTGGAGCCGGGACGATTCCGCCTGGGGATCGGTGATGATTCCGGTCACGGTGGTGAAGCATGGCGAGGGGCCGACGGCCCTTTTGACCGGCGCCAATCACGGCGACGAATATGAGGGACCGATCGCCCTGTTCGACCTCGCCCGCACGCTGCGGGCGGAGGCGGTGAGCGGGCGCGTCATCATCGTGCCGGCCTTGAACTATCCCGCCTTTCGGGCCGCCAAGCGCACCTCGCCGATCGACAAGGGCAATCTCAATCGCAGCTTCCCCGGGCGCCCGGACGGCAGCGTCACCGAGAAGATCGCCGACTATGTCACGCGGTCGCTATTGCCTCTGGCCGATATCGTGCTCGACTTCCATTCCGGCGGGCGGACGCTGGATTTCCTTCCCTATGCCGCAGCGCACGAATTGCCCGACAAGGCGCAGGAAGACCGCTGCTTTGCCGCTGTGGCCGCCTTCTCGGCACCCTGGTCGATGCGCATGATCGAGATCGACGCGGTCGGCATGTTCGACACCACGGCCGAGATGGCGGGCAAGGTCTTCGTCACCACCGAGCTCGGCGGCGGCGGCACCGCGACGGCACGCTCGGCCGGCATCGCCAAGCGCGGAGTCGCCAATCTCCTCAGGCATGCCGGCATCCTGGCGGGACGGCCTGAACTCGGCGAGACGCGTTGGCTCGATATGCCTTCCTCGGATTGTTTCGGTTTCAGCCCGGAAGAGGGGCTGGTCGAGTTCCTCAAGGATCTCGGCGAGCCCGTGGCCAAGGGAGAAGTCTTCGCTCGTATATATCCGCTCGGCCACACCGGCCTCGCCCCCTACGAGCATCGGGCAGCGCTGGATGGTCTGCTGGCGGCCCGCCATTTCCCCGGCCTCGTCAAGGCCGGTGACTGTCTCTCGGTGATCGCAACCACCGCGGAGAATGCCTGACAATCGACAACGACCTGCCGGACCCAACCAGGCAGGCAATCATACCAGACAGGAGAATGAGATGATGAAACTGCCCCGACTTGCCGGCCTCGCCGGATTGGTTCTCGTCATGAGCGCCGCCAGCGTTCAGGCCACCACTCTCGAGGAGGTCAAGAGCAACGGCTTCGTCCGCGCCGTCACGGCCAACGAGGTTCCCTACGGTTTCACCAAGGAAGACGGCACGGCCGCCGGCATTGGTCCGGAGGTGGCCATCGCCGTCCTCAAGAAGATGGGCGTCAGCGAGATCGCCTGGACGGTCGCGCCGTTCGGTACCCTGATCCCGGGCCTCAAGGCGCGGCGCTATGATTTCGTGGCGGCCGAGCAGAACATCTCCCCCGACCGCTGCAAGCAGGTCTCCTTCACCGAGCCGAACTCCAGCTATGGCGAAGGCCTCCTGGTCAAGGCCGGCAATCCCAAGAAGCTGACGACCTATGCCGACATCGCCAAGGATCCCTCGCTCAAGGTTGCGGTGGTGTCGGGTGCCAACAATATCGACTTTCTGCGCGCCGTCGGGGTCAAGGACAGCCAGGTCGTCTTCATCCAGGCCAATGCCGACGCCATCGCCACGGTGAAGAGCCGGGCCGACGCCTATGCTGCCACCGAACTGACGGTAGCCAGCCTGGCCAAGGGCCAGACGGAGGTGGAACAGGTCAAGCCCTTCACCGATCCGGTCGTCAATGGCAAACCGGTGCGTAACTATGGCGGCTTCGCCTTCCGTCCGGAGGACAAGGACCTGCGCGATGCCTATGACGCCGCCCTGGTGGAGTTCCGCAAGAGCGACGAGTACAAGGCGATCCTCACCAATTACGGGTTGAGCGAGGCCAGCATCAAGGCCGCGGCCGAAAAGAAGGTCGCGGATCTCTGCGCAGGCAAGTAGCCGGCGCTGGGTCGACACACAGTGTCGGGGTGGGTGGGGTGACCTTTTCACAAAATGAGAGGTCACAATCGTCAAAACTAGCGGCTTCTCACCCCGCACCGGCCTTCAGGCCGATCCTCCCCCTGCAGGGGGAGGTAAGACCATGCCAAGCCTCGAGCAACCGACGAGGGAGCCTCATGCATTGGATCTCCTATCTGCCCGCCCTCGGCCGGGGCGCGCTGATCACCGCCGAGATCACCCTGGCCTCGCTGGCCATCGGCGCCTTCCTGGCCTTCCTGGCCGGGATCGTCAGGGTCGAGGGCGGGCGCATCCTGTCCATCATCGCGCTTTGCTATACCGAGTTGTTCCGCGGCACCTCGCTCCTGGTGCAGCTGTTCTGGTTCTATTACGCCCTGCCTCTGGTCGGCTTTTCCTTCTCGCCGGTGTCCACCGGCATCCTGGTGCTCTCGATGCATGTCGGCGCCTATGGCTCGGAGATCGTGCGGGCCGGCCTCAAATCGGTGCCGCAACAGCAGCATGAGGCGGCCCGGGCCCTGAATTTCGGCCCGGTGCACAAATTGCTGCACATCACGCTGCCGCAGGCCATCGTCGAAATGATGCCGGCCTTCGGCAACCTCGCCATCGAGACCTTGAAGCTCTCCTCGCTGGTGTCCTTCATCTCGATCGCGGACATGACCTTCCGGGCGCAGACCCTGCGCAACCTGACGCAGGACAGCACCACGATCTACACCCTCACTCTCGTCGGCTACTTCCTGATGTCGCTGGTGATCATGGTTGCCATGCGCTTCCTGGAACGCCTGGCGCGTCGCGGCGCTGCCTTTCCGAAGGCGGTGCAATCATGATGTACGGCTTCGAATGGGACCCGTCGACACCGCTGACCTACGCGCAGTCGATCCTGCCGATCCTGCTCATCGGCCTCACCGTGACGCTGCAGGCCGCGGCGGCAGGCTTTGCCATCGCGCTGGTGCTCGGCCTCGTCTTCGCCCTGATGCGGCGCAGCCGCTTTGCCGTGGTGAGCTGGGGAACCGCCTTCGTCGTCGAATTCCTGCGCGACACGCCCCTCCTGGTACAGCTCTTCTTTCTCTATTACGTCCTGCCCGACTACGGCATCGCCTTGCCGGCTTTCCTGACGGGCGCGATCGCGCTCGGCCTGCAATATTCGGCCTATACCTCGGAGGTCTATCGCGGCGGTATAGAGGCAGTGCCGCGCGGCCAGTGGGAGGCCGCCACCGCGCTCAACATGTCACGCTGGCAGCTCTACCGGAACGTCATCATCCCCCAGATGGTGCCGCGCATCCTGCCCACCATGGGCAATTACCTGATCGCCATGCTCAAGGAAACGCCGGTGCTCTCGGTAGTGACCGTGCTGGAAATGCTCGGCCTCGCCAACATGATCGGTGAAAATACCTTCGAATATCTGGTGCCACTGAGCATGGTCGGCATCATCTTCCTCATCCTTACCCTGGTCTGTTCCGCCGGTGTCCACCGGCTGGAAAGGGCCTTGCCGAAAGCCGGGATACCGATGCGATGACCGCGAACGCCCAATCCGACATCATCCGCTTTTCCAATGTGACCAAGCGCTTCGGCACCCTGACGGTTCTGCATGATTTCGATTTCACCGTCGCGCCGGGCGAGAAGGTCTCGCTGATCGGCCCGTCGGGGTCGGGCAAGACCACGGTGCTGCGCATCCTGATGACGCTCGAGCCCTTTCAGGACGGCACGCTGGAGCTTGGCGGCATCGGCTATCACGAACCCGGCGGCCACGGCCCCTTCAAGGCCAGCGAGCGGCATCTGCGCCAGATCCGCACGCAGGTCGGCATGGTGTTCCAGAGCTTCAACCTGTTCCCGCACATGACCGTGCTGCGCAATGTGGTGGAGGCGCCCATTGCCGTGCTCGGCCTGAAGCGGGAGGAAGCGGAATGCCGGGCCCTCGATCTGCTCGGCATGGTCGGCATGGCCGACAAGAAGGACCATTTTCCCAGCCAGCTTTCCGGCGGCCAGCAGCAGCGCGTCGCCATCGCCCGCGCCCTCGCTATGCGGCCCCGCGTGCTGCTGTTCGACGAGCCGACATCCGCGCTCGATCCCCAGCTCGTCGGCGAAGTCCTCGGCGTGATCCGCTCGCTGGCCAGCGAGCACGATCTCACCATGCTGCTGGTCACCCACGAGATGCGCTTTGCCCGCGAAGTTTCCGATCGCGTCTGCTTCTTCGACAAGGGTCGTATCGTCGAGCAGGGGGAGCCCGAGCGCATCTTCTCTAGTCCGGAACAGGCGCGAACGCGCGAGTTCCTGCAATCGGTGCTGTGAAGCGGCCTTCGTTTGACGTGCGTCATTGCGAGCGAAGCGAAGCAATCCAGGGCCAAGGGGTATCGCGTTTCGGGCTCCTGGATTGCTTCGCTTCTATCGCAATGCCCCTGGCAGATCGATTGAGCGAAACGCCCCAGACAGATGCCGATATTCTGTCGGCGCGACCCGGCAAATACCGAGGCTTTGACGGCGAGGGCAGGGGGGAAGCGAGACATTCTCGCGGCGCCTCGCGCTAACCTTCAGGACATGACGCCACCGGATTTTCTTCGATGACCGCCACTGCCTTGAAACACACCGGCCATCCCGCCCTCGGCCGGCTCAACGACCGACGACTGCTCAGGGAACTCGCCTATGTCGACGGCCGCTGGGTCCAGGGCCGGCAAGCTGCGAGCTTCGAGCTGCGGGATCCCGGTTCGGGTACCGTCCTCGCCCATGTCGCCAGCCTGGGCGCCGAGGAAACGGGCCGGGCGATCGACGCCGCCGCGAGAGCCTTTCCGGCCTGGAAGGCCCTGACACCCCAGGAGCGGTCTGCGCGCCTGCGCACCTGGCACCAGCTCATCCTTGCCGCGCGCGAGGATCTTGCCCTGCTGATGACGCTCGAACAGGGCAAGCCCCTGGCCGAAAGCCGCGGCGAGATCGACTATGGCGCCTCCTTCGTCGAATGGTATGCGGAAGAAGCCAAGCGGGTGAACGCCGAGAGCGTGAGCAGCCACCTTCCCGGAGCGCATATGCAGGTTTCCCGCGAGCCGCTCGGCGTGGCCGCCCTGCTGACGCCCTGGAACTTTCCTTCGGCCATGGTGACCCGCAAGGCGGCGGCAGCCCTGGCGGCCGGCTGCACGATCGTGCTTCATCCTTCATCCTATACGCCGCTCTCCGCACTGGCGCTTGCCGAGCTCGCCGAACGGGCGGGCTTGCCCGCGGGCGTCTTCAACGTCGTCACGGGCGAGGCGGCTCCGATCGCCCGGCGCCTGTGCGAGGACACCCGCGTTCGGGTGGTCAGCTTCACCGGCTCGACCGAGATCGGACGCCTCATCGCGGCCCAGTGCGCGCCGAGCGTCAAGCGCCTGGTGATGGAACTTGGCGGCAATGCGCCTCTCATCGTCTTCGATGATTCGGATCTGGATCGCGCAGTCAAAATTGCGGTCGATGCGAAATTCGCTACGTCCGGCCAGGACTGTCTCGCGGCCAATCGCATCTTCGTGCAGCGCTCGCTCTATCCGGCTTTCTGCGAGGCTTTCACTCGCCGTGCCCGGGAACTCAAGGTCGGACATGGTCTCGAAGAAGAAACCGACATCGGCCCGTTGATGCATGAACGTGCCGTTGCGCGTACCAGGGAGCGCATCGCCGAGGCCTTGCAGCGGGGCGCCCGCAAGTTGACGGGCGGAGACATTGCGCCCGGATCGCTTTTCGTGGCGCCGACCGTCCTCGCCGACGTCCCCGACGAGGCCGCCATCATGCAGGAGGAGGTCTTTGCGCCGGTCGCCAGCATCACGCCCTTCGATGAGGAGGACGAAGTGGTGGCGCGTGCCAATGCCACGGAATATGGCCTCGTCGCCTATGTCGTCACCGAGAATGCCGGCCGGGCGCTGCGCCTCAGCAGTGCGCTCGACTATGGCATGGTGGCCGTCAACCGCGTGAAGCTGACCGGCGCACCCATCCCTTTCGGCGGCGTCAAACAATCCGGCATGGGGCGCGAAGGTTCACGCCACGGCCTCGAAGCCTTCACCGATCTCAAATATACCTGTCTCGACCTCGCTTGAAAGGAGCTGCCATGCTCGACCGCGCCGTTTCCGACAATGAACTCAACGCCTGGGATCGCGACCACTTCTTCCATCCCTCGACCCATATGGCCCAGCATGCCCGCGGCGAGACACCGAACCGCATCATCACCGGCGCCGAGGGGGTCTACATCACCGACCGCAACGGCAAGAGCAGTCTGGATGCCTTTGCCGGCCTCTATTGCGTCAATGTCGGCTACGGCCGCACCAAGATCGCCGAGGCGATCGCCGAACAGGCGGCGCAACTGCCCTACTACCATGCCTATGTCGGCCATGGCTCCCAGCCGTCGATCACCTTGGCCAAGATGATCATCGACCGAGCGCCGAAGGGCATGAGCCGGGTCTTCTTCGGCCTGTCGGGTTCGGACGCCAACGAGACCAACATCAAGCTGGTCTGGTACATCAACAATGTGCTGGGGCGGCCTGACAAGAAGAAGATCATCTCGCGCTGGCGCGGCTATCATGGTTCGGGCCTCATGTCGGGCAGCCTTACCGGCCTTGCCGCTTTCCACAACCTGTTCGACCTGCCCAAGCCGCCGATCCTGCACACCGAAGCCCCGTATTATTTCCGCCGGGAGGACCGCTCCCAGAGCGAGGAGCAATTCGCCGATCATTGCGCGGCCAAACTCGAGGAACTGATCCTGGCCGAAGGGCCGGATACGATCGCCGCCTTCATCGGCGAGCCCGTACTCGGTACCGGCGGCATCGTGCCGCCACCCCGGACCTATTGGGAAAAGATCCAGGCCGTTCTCAGCAAATACGACATCCTCTTGATCGCCGACGAGGTCATCACCGGGTTCGGCCGGCTCGGCTCGATGTTCGGCTCGGATCACTACGGCATCAAGCCTGACCTGATCACCATCGCCAAGGGCTTGACCTCCGCCTATGCCCCGCTTTCCGGCGTGATCGTCTCGGAAAAGGTCTGGCGCATTCTCGAGAAGGGTTCGGACGAGTTCGGCCCGATCGGCCATGGCTGGACCTATTCTTCCCACCCGCTCTGCGCGGCGGCAGGCGTCGCCAATCTCGAACTCGTCGACGAACTCGATCTGGTCGCCAATGCCGGCAGCGTCGGCGCCTACTTCAAGCAGGCGCTGACGGATGCGCTCGGCGCACACAACCATGTCGGCGAGATCAGGGGCGAGGGATTGATGGCGGCTGTCGAACTCGTCAAGGATCGTGACGACCGCATCTTCTTCGACGCGTCCGAAAAGGTCGGGCCGCGCGTGGTCGCGGCCATGCTGGAGAACGGCGTGATCGGCCGCGCCATGCCGCAAGGCGACATCATGGGCTTTGCGCCGCCGCTCTGTCTCACGCGCGAGGAAGCCGACATCGTGGTGTCGGCGGCTGCCAAGGCCGTGAAATCGGTGCTGGGGTAAGAGGTCATCCCGTGCGCGCTGCGGCATGCAATGCTGCAGCGCAGACGCGGGATCGCGTTGAATTGCGCTTTTCTCGTCTTGCGGTCCCGGATCTGCATCGCACCATTTCATGCTGCAATGCGTCCGGGATGACGCTCACGCCGGGAACTGATAGCCCGGCGTCGACTTCGACAGCGCGATCTCCTCGGCGTCCATTTCCGCCTCGATGCCGTCGAACAGAGGCGTCGTCATATAGCGCTCGCCGGTATCGGGCAGCATGCAGAGGATGACGGAGCCTGCGGGCGCCTTCTCGGCAATCTGGCGGGCGACGCCGAAGGTGGCTCCGGCCGAAATGCCGACGAAAATGCCTTCCTTCTGGGCCAGGGCCTTCGCCCATTTCACGCCCTCGGCACCGGCGATCGGAACGAGTTCGTCATAGAGATTGTTGTCGATCGCTTCCTGCAGCACCTTAGGAATGAAGTCCGGCGTCCAGCCCTGGATCGGATGCGGCTCGAAGGCGGGGTGGCCGACGGCGGGCGAGCCATCGGCCGTCCGTTCCTGCTTCTGGCCGCTGCCGACCAGCTGGGCATTGGCGGGCTCGCACAGGACGATGCGCGTCTCCGGCCGCTCCCGGCGCAAGACGCGCCCGACCCCGACGGCGGTACCGCCTGTGCCATAACCGGTGACGAAGACATCGAGCCGCTTGCCGGCGAAATCGTTGATGATCTCGCGCGCGGTCGTCGCCTCATGGATGGCGGCATTGGCCTCGGTCTCGAACTGATGGGCCAGGAACCAGCCATTGGCCTCGGCCAGTTCCACCGCCTTGCGATACATGCCGAAGCCCTTCTGGGCGCGCGGCGTCAGCACCACCTTGGCGCCGAGCATGCGCATGAGCTTGCGGCGCTCGATGGAGAAACTGTCCGCCATGGTGACGACCAGCGGATAGCCTTTCTGCGCACAAACCATGGCAAGGCCGATGCCGGTATTGCCGCTGGTCGCCTCGACCACGGTCATGCCCGGCTTCAGCGCGCCGGTGCGCTCGCCATGCTCGATGATGCTGAGCGCCAGCCTGTCCTTCACCGACGCGGCCGGATTGAAGAACTCCGCCTTGACATAGATCGTGGCGTGATCAGGGGCCAGGTTGTTGATCTTGATGACGGGTGTGTCGCCCACCGTCTCCAGGATGCTTTCGAAAAGGCGGCCGCGGCCGGATGTGGTTCTGGACTGGGGCTGTTGTGTCATCTCGCCTGTTCCTTGGCTTTTCGGTTCGTCACATTTTGCAAGCGCGTAATAGCATCAAGGCGTGAGCCGCTCGTGAAGGGGATGGCAAGGTCGGGAAATCGGCGGAGCCACCCAGGCACTTGGCGGTCCCGTCGGAAAAACGGCCGGTCGCCAATATCCTGCACCACCATATCCTCACCTTCAATATTTCAACGGGAGAGCCGTCACTCCGTTCCCGTTGCAGACAAGGTGGGGCCAGCTCTAACCGCCACTCGCGACCGCATCCGCGCAATCGGCCAGCAGCTCGACGCCCCGCTTGATCTGGCGCACATCCAGGCTGCCATACCCCATCACCAGGCCGGCCCGATCCGGCTTTGTCGAGCTGCTTTCGGCATAGAGCGGCGACAGAGGGTGGAGACCGAGGCCGGCCTGACCGGCTTTCCGGATCAGTTCTCCCTCTAGTGCCGCCGGAATATGACGGAACCAGGCGATGATGTGAAGGCCCGCCTTGGCGCCTTCCAGGACCAGCCTGTCACCAAAACGATGTCGCAGCCCATCGAGCAGGGCGTTGCGGCGTTCGGCCATCCGCCGGCGAATGCGCCGGATATGGCGTTCATAGGCCCCGTTCTCCAGGAGGGTGGCGAGAGCTTCTTGCTCCAGAGCCGGGCTGTGCCTGTCCATGATCTGCTTGGCCCGGGTGAAAACGGGGGCCAGGTTGGAAGGGACTACCAGATAGCCGATGCGCAGGGTTGGCGACATGGTCTTCGAAACCGTGCCGAGATAGAGAACGTTCCGGCCGTCGCCCAGGCCGTAAAGGGGCGGCACGGGATTGATGTCGTAGCGATACTCGCTGTCGTAGTCGTCCTCGATGAGATAGGCATCGCGCTCCTGGGCCCAGGCGAGCAGGCGGTGACGCCTCGCGATCGACAGTACACTGCCGAGGGGAAACTGGTGCGAAGGCGTAACATAGGCCAGCCGCGCCGCGACGTGGGCGAGCCGCGAGGTGTCCAGCCCGTCCTGATCGGCCGCAATCGGTGTGATCCTGGCACCGGCCGCCCTGAAAATATCCCGCGCCATCGGATAGCAGGGGTCCTCGATCACAGCGCCATCACCTGGGTCCAGCAGCAGGCGGGTGCAAAGATCCAATCCCTGCTGGGAGCCGTTGACGACGATGATCTGCTCGGCATCGCAACGCAGCGTACGAGCGCGCCAGAGATAACCCTGGAGGGCTCGCCGAAGCCGGTGGGAGCCTGCCGGATGGCCATAGGAAAGGCGATCCTGCCTCTGCGCGAGCGCTCCCAACAGGGCGCGCCGCCAGATCGGCGTGGGAAAATCCGACGCGGCAAGATCGCCGTAGCGAAAGTCGATGGCCGGCCGGGTTGCGGGCGAGAGCGAGGCCGGCTGCAGGGCCAGGCGCTCGCCATAGCCCGACAGGGGAAGGGGAACCAAGCCTGCCGGTGTTGGCGAGGTCGGCGGCATGCGGTCCAGAACGGCGGCCACTTTCGGCCTGGCGCCTCGCCGGCTGAGGATGAAACCTTCCGCCGACAACTGCTCATAGGCCGATGTGACGGTCGCGCGCGCCACGCCGAGTTCGGAGGCGAGGGCGCGCGAGGACGGCAGGGCGCTACCATCCCCATAGGTTCCCGCCAGAATCTGGGCCCGCAGCGCCTCATAGATCTGCCTGGCTCCCGGACCTCGCGCCTGCCGGTTCTGCGCCATCACAACTGGCCTAGCAAAAATCATACAAACTGGACGTTCTTGTTAAGCCAGTTTGCTCCTATTCTGACACGAAACCAAGCCGAGTTTCACAAGCTGAATTCCTGCGAGCCCTTGCGATGTACATACCGCCCGCCTTCCGTGAAGACGATCAGGCCATCCTCCACCGCCTGATGCGGGATACGCGCCTGTGCACGCTGGTGACCGCGACTGCAGCCGGCCCGATCGGCACACCCTTGCCTCTGTTCTTCGATCCGGACGAGGGAGAGCACGGCACCCTCTATGGCCACCTCGCACGGGCCAATCCGCAATGGCGGGCCGAACCCATCGGTGATGCCATGGCCATCTTCATGGGCGCCGACGCCTATGTCTCGCCCAGCTGGTATGCCGCCAAGCAGGAACATCACAAGGTCGTACCGACCTGGAACTACGAAGCCGTCCACGCTTACGGGCCGGTCGAATTTTTCGAGGATTCCCAGCGTCTGCTCGAGGCCGTCACCCGCATCACGGAGTTGCATGAGGGGACGATGACCACCCCCTGGCAGGTCGGCGATGCGCCGCCTGCCTTCATCCAAGCGCAACTGCGCGGTATCGTCGGTGTGCGCCTCTCAGTCAGCCGCCTGGAAGGCAAGCGCAAGCTAAGCCAGAACCGACCGGCCGCCGATCGGGCCGGCGTGGCTCGCGCTCTCGCCGAGAGCCCCGACCCCGGCGATCGCCGGATTGCCGCGCTCATTCCCCTCGATCCCGCCTGATGTGACGGCTCGCTCCGAGACTGGACGCTTGAAATGAACGAACACCACATGGACGCCGCCGACAGCCATGAGCCGGTTGTCAACGCCGCAGGGACGACCGAACTCGACGAAACGGACATCGCCCGCTTCGGTCCCGATCCGCAGACGAATTTTGCCGCCAACCTCGCCGCCGTGCAGCACAGGATCGAGACGGCCAGCCTGCGGGCGGGCCGGCAGCCGGCCGCGGTGCGCCTTCTTCCCATCACCAAGACCGTGCCGGCCCGCGTTCTGCGGCTCGCCTTCGCGGCCGGTATCCACGATTTCGGGGAAAACAAGATCCAGGAGGCGCTGAGCAAGCGCGATGACCTTGTCGACCTGCCGATCGCCTGGAGCATCGTCGGGCATCTGCAGACCAACAAGGTGAAATATCTCGCCCGCTTCGCCCGCGAGTTTCATGCCCTCGACAGTCTGCGGGTCGCCGAGATGCTGGACAAGCGCCTGGCCATCGAGGACCGTTTCCTCGACGTCTATGTCCAGGTCAATACATCGGGCGAGGACAGCAAGTTCGGCTTGCATCCCGATGCGCTGCTCGATTTCGTCGTTCGACTCGAAGGCTTTGCGCGCCTGCGCCCCCGCGGGCTGATGACATTGGCCCTGTTCAGCGACGACATGGCCCGCGTGCGCCCCTGCTTTCGGCTGCTGAGGGCGCTGCGCGATCGAGCGGTGAAGCGCAGTGCGGCCTTGACCGAGCTCTCCATGGGCATGTCCGGGGATTTCGAAGCCGCGATCGAGGAGGGGGCCGACGTGGTTCGCGTCGGCCAGGCCATCTTCGGCAAACGCCCGACCGCCGACGGGCATTATTGGCCCGGTTTTGCTCCAGGTTAAGGGAACCTCGCTGCTCCATGGCCGGAGGCGATCACCTCCAGGCCCTTGCTGTGGAGTGCGTGGTCAAATGGTACGGCAGGTAACCGAATCTACACCGCTCGGGTCGTGAATCCGTCTATCTCAAGACGGAGTTCGAACATGCCCGCAGCGCCCGCCATCGCCCAGACCTATAGGGGGCCATTTGCCGAAGAATTGGCCAAGCTTCAAAAATCCAACCCGATTGCCGATCCCAAGCGCTGGGAACAAGCCAAGCATGATGCGATCGAATTTCTGACCGATTGGGGTGACCAGGTGGCCGAACTCGGCTGGAGTGCCGATGACCTCTTCGGCCTCCATCCGACCGCGCCTCTCGCACGCTATGATGTGATGGGGCTGATCTGGCTGCTGCAGGGGCAGGCTGTTAGCGGGGTCACCGAGCGTAGCGCCAGTACCGGTGCAACGACGTTTTACAGGGCGGTGCGATAGGCTTGGACAGCGAGAAACGCGGTGAGGGTCCGCTGGAATCACGCCGAAGTCACAGGCTGTCGACACACTCGCGCCCGTCAACGGCCTTTCCGATAGGAGAGTCCGGTTGACGATAGTACCCCAATAGAACTCGCCCGGCGCATGGAGCGTCGGGCTTTTTTGTCGGCTGCCTCGGTCGGCGACATTGCGAGCGTGCAGCGATCACCAGCGGTGATGCCGGCCACCATGCCTGCGCCAGCCTTCATGACGACCGCGCCACCAGCCTCGATGCAAGCCATTGTCATGGTGCCGGCGCCAGCCGTGCTTCCTCCAGCCATACCAGCCGATCTGCTCGGCCTGCGTTACGCCGGGAGTACCCGGATGAACCGGAGCAAGGGCAGACGATGGCGCAACGCTGGCCGACAACGCGCCGACGGCAATAAGGGCAGCAAGAAGCATCTTTTTCATTGAACATCTCCAGTCGGATATGACGGCACTGACATTCCGTTACGTAATCTGAATGGATGCTGAATGAATTTCACTCTTCGGGCGCAATCGCCTTGCTTCTCGGTTCTTTGAAGAGCGCGAGCGAATTTCGATGCGGAGAATTCCCACCGGCAGCGGCCACGGGGTTCCTGTCTTATTTCGTTGCGGGCTTGCCGAACCAGGCTTCAAGGGCAGTCTCGAGGCCCGCGGCGCTTCCATTCCCGGCCCAGGCCACATGCCCATCGGGCCGGATCAACACGGCGGTTGGAGTTTGGACCGCGCCGACCACCGGAAGCTCGCATATCCCCTCGAATTTCGCCTTCACCAGCTTGACCCGATCTGCCCAGGCCTCGATGTCGTGGCTGCCCGTCTCGCCGAGATTGAGCAGCACGGGCCGGGCCTCGCGCAGAAGATCGAAGACCCGCATCGGTCCTTCGGCCCCCACAAGGTCGAGATCGGGCATGCGGCGGCCAAGCAAGGGATGTCCCTCGCCGAGGTCGTAGCGAATGTCGAGGCCGGACATCACGGCGCAATACCATCTGCGCGGCTCATCCATTTGCATCGCGGCCGCCATCATGTCGCGCAAGGCATTCGTGCGTTCATCGCCGCGATTGAGCGCCGTGAGTGCCAAAGTGTGCTTCAGCAGGGCCGCTCCCACCGGATGGCGTTCGGCGTGATAGGTATCGAGCAGGTCGTGCGGCGAGATGCCCTTGATCACCTGCGCCAGTTTCCATCCGAGATTGACCGCATCCTGCAGGCCGATATTCAGACCCTGTCCGCCAACCGGAGAATGCACATGGGCGGCATCGCCGGCCAGCAATACCCGTCCCTGCCGATAGGAGGACGCCTGCCGCGCAGCGTCGGTGAACCTGGACAGCCAGGTGATGTCATCGACCCCGAAATCCGATCCGTAGGCCGCGACGAGCGCCTTGCGAAGTTCGTCGATTGTGGGTTTGCTGCCCCGTTCGAGGCGCGGCTCCGTCACCACGCCGCGGATCCGCTTGCCGTCTTCCAACCTGCCGAGGGCATAGACACCCCTTGTGCCATGGCGCATACCCAGCGCTGGCTCCTCGGCCATGTCGGCTTCGAAAATCAGGTAGCTGATATCGGGGGCCCATCCGGGGAAATCTATGCCCGCCGTCTTGCGGACAAGGCTGCGACCGCCATCGCATCCGGCAAGGTATTTTGCCCGCATCGTCCGGCCGTCGTTCAAGCCGATGGTGACGCTGGTGTCGTCCTGCGTGAAGCCCGTCACCTCACAGCCGCGATAGACCGGCACCGCCAGTTCACCGATCCAGTCGGCGAGAATGCGCTCGATCTTGGCCTGCCAGAGCGCGAGCGTGTAGTTGTGACGGGTCAGCCGGTCGCTGGCATCCAGAACGGTTCCGGCAAACGGCACGACCCGATGTTTTTCGCCCTGTGAAACGAAGCGGTCGGCGATGCCGCGCTGGTCCAGCACCTCGATCGATCGCGGATGCAATCCGCTTGCGCGAGAGCCCTCGACATCCTGATTCACGCGCCGTTCGACAATGGCGACATCGACGCCCGCCAGGGCCAGCTCACCCGCCAGCATCAATCCGGTCGGGCCACATCCAGCGATAACCACATCATGTCCGGATGAGCTCATCTGCCACCTCCTCAATCACGGTTGGGGCCCGTTTTCTACGCGATGACCTGCGTCTTGAAGCAAGAGGGGTGGGCGCCCTATATCAAGAGTGGAGGGGAGCGGTATTCGCCTGACAAAGACAGGCGGCCTGCAGATCGAGGCCGTTTCAACGTCCCCCGATGATGGGCAGGGCAACTGAGGGGCGCCGAGCGGGAGTCTCCTGCCCGCCGACGCAGCGACAGTATCTCCTGTCAGGCTCACGCGGTAAAATCGGTCGAACGGGAGACCTCTTCCCAAGCCGCCATTTCCGCCTTCATCGCTTCGATCTTATCTTGGACGAGCTTGAGCGCATCGGCCCCGAGATAGAGCCGGACAGGCGGGTTCTCAGCCGAAACCAGCTTGAGCAGCGCCTGTGCCGCCTTGGCGGGGTCACCCGGCTGATTGCCGCTTTTGGCCCGCCGGGCAGCGCGGATCGGGTCCATGATCGCATCGTAGTCGGCAAGGCTGCGCTCGGAGCGGACCATCGAACGCCCAGCCCAGTCGGTGCGAAACTGGCCCGGCGCCAGCGCCGTCACATGAATGCCAAGCGGTTTCACTTCCTTGCCGAGGGCTTCGGAGATGCCTTCGAGGGAAAACTTGCTGCCGCAATAATAGGTAATGCCCGGCATAGTGATGAAGCCGCCCATGGAGGTGACATTGACGATATGGCCGGAACGCCGCGCCCGCATGCCTGGCAGCACCGCCTTGATCATCGCGACCGCGCCGAACACATTGACATCGAACTGGCGGCGCATCTCGTCCAGCGACGATTCCTCCAGGATGCCCTCATGGCCGTAGCCGGCGTTGTTGACGAGGACGTCAATCGGACCAATTTCGCTCTCCGCTCGGGCGACGGCCTTCGGCACGGAATCGAAATTCGTTACGTCGAGGAGCATGGCGTGCGCGCGATCGGGTGCGAGTGCCAAGAATGTCGATGCCGCGTCCGCATTGCGGACCGTGCCGATCACGCGGTGGCCGGCTGCGAGCGCGCCTTCGGCGAAGGCTTTGCCCAACCCCGAACTCACGCCCGTAATGAGAAAAGTCTTGTTGCTGCTCATGGAGCCTCCTTTTTGCAGCGTGCCATCTGGCTCGCGGTTTTGTATCTAGATCTTAATTATATATCATGATATAAATTTTCAAGCAGTGTTCGAAACAGGGAATTGAACGGTCATGGCCGAAACGGAGCGACAGCCCCTCAGGGAAAGGAACCGGCAGCTTGCTCGCGAAGTCGTGCTCGACGCGGCCGAGCGGCTGCTTGAGAGGGGAGAAACGGCGGACTTCTCGATGCGCGCGCTGGCGGCCGAGGCGGGCGTAGGGTTCGCAACGCCCTTCAATCATTTCGGCAGCAAGAATGCGATCATGCAGGCCCTTTCGGCCCGTCTGATCCAGCGAATGGCGGCGCAGTTCTGCGAGGAGGCGGCCGACGGAGACGCGATCGACCATGTGTTGGTGATGGGACGGATCAGCGTCGCGCTTCTGCTGGAGAAGCCGGATGTTCACAAGGCGGTGGTGGGATCGCTCGGCGTCGCCAATTCCGAGCCAGGGCCCGTCCGGCAGAACTCGCGGGAACTCTGGTCGCTTGCATTGGGGGATTACGTCGGGGTGGCCACCGAGATGAAGGCGCTCGCCCAGAGCGTGCTGGCGGACCAGCTTGCCTTCACTTTTCGGGGTTGCGTCTCGTTCTGGATCGCAGGCGAACTTCAGGGCGAGGACCTCGCTATCGCCTTCCGGTCCGGCGCTTCCGCGCTTCTTCTCGGCTTCGCCAGCCCGTCGCGTCGCAAAGACCTTGTCGAGCAGATCAAGCGTCTCTAACATTCCGCTGGACGAGGTTTCGTCGCGTGTCGGTTCGAAGGACTTGACAGCCATCCTACCAGAAGGTAGGTGGAGTCATGGGCAATTTATCGACCACCGCCGATGACATTCTGGCCTGCGCGCGATCCTTGATCATCGCCGGCGGCTATAACGGCTTCAGCTACGCTGACATCGCGGCCGTGGTCGGGATTCGCAAGGCGAGCATCCATCACCATTTCCCAAGCAAGGTCGATCTGGTCCGAACACTGGTTGCCCGGTATCGGGAAGAGGCTGAAGCAGGGCTGGCAAATCTCGAAGGTCAAGTGTCCGACCCGCTCGAACAGATTCGGTCCTACACCGGCTATTGGGAAGCCTGCATCGCAGATGCCAGCGCTCCGTTCTGTCTCTGCGCGCTGCTGGCTAGCCAACTCCCGGTCCTGCCCGAGGAAATAGGCGTGGAGGTCCGGGCGCATTTCCGTTCCCTGTCGCAGTGGCTGGCATCCGTATTGGAGCGCGGCGCGCAGCAGGGGCGACTGCGACTGACGAGTTCCGCTCATGACGAGGCCGAGGCGTTCATGGCGACGGTGCACGGCGCGATGCTCTCGGCACGCGCCTATGGCGATCCGGCGATCTTCGGTGTGGTGACAGGCCCCCACCTGCGGCGTCTCGCGCTGCGGACGGACTGAGCCGCCCTTTATCGCTGAAACGATCGGAATCGCCCCATCCAGCGATCCGGTTCGGACTTTCAAAAGATCCTCTAGAGTTCGCCCTGCATATCTACCTACTAGTTGGAAGCCTATCATCATTTAAACTTTAGGAGACTGAGATGTTTGGAATCTCTCCCATTGGCTGGGTGCATACGCTCGGCAGCCTGCCCGCGATTCCGCTCGCCCTGTATATGTTCGTTCGCTACGGACGGATCGTGCCGCGCTCGACGGCCGGCATCGTTTATTTCGTTTCGATGCTGATCGGTGCGGCAACAGTGTTCCTAGTCGCCCATCAACCGGTGAGCTACGTCATCGGTGCATCAACCATCGCATTGCTGGTCGCCGGCTATGGTGTCGGGCGTCTTCATTGGCTGGGGCGTACCGGGCGATTTATCGAGACGGTCTGCTTGAGCCTGACCGTATTTCTGCTGATGGTGCCAACCGTCACCGAGACCCTGCGCCGCGTGCCGGACGGCCATCCCCTCGTCACCGACTTGAAGTCGCCGCTCCTCCTCGGGGCTCAGGGCAGCCTTCTTGTCATGCTGATCATAGGCCTGACGGCCCAGATCATCTACCTTCGCAGATCGGGGAGGGGTGCGGCGGGACAATCCTATTGACGGGACAGCCATCGCAGATGGGCGATGGCCAAGGATGCCGGTGGGCAGGGGCATGCCATCGATGTCCCATTAACCATGCTTCGGCAGTGCCCGCTATGGCGCGATCCATACCGTCATTTTTCAGAAACCGTTCATCTTTGTCTCGCTAGCTTGCTGCCAGAGCTGGGGGCGGCTTCTCTAGGACAATATTAATGAAAAAACTTATTTGCGCCGCCGTTCTTTGCATTGCGGCACTTGGCGGGACAACTCTTTCTGCTTCGGCTGCCCCGCGGCATGACTGGCGACATCCGGGTTTTGATCGACACCACCACCGGCCGGTATGCAAGATCGTCAAGACGAAGACCTTCAAACATGGCCGGCCGATCTGGGTGACGCGGCGCGTTTGCCGATAGGAGTATCTGCAAAGCACCAATGCAAACAAAACCCCTCTGGCCTCAGGGCCAGAGGGTGGCCGGGGGAATGGGCCGACGCTGCAGGTGGGCATTGGATCGCAGGCGGCCACCGTCATGTTGCCGGCGTGGATGAAAGGCCGGCAGGCTGCAATTGCAGCCCGCCTGCTTGGAACCAACGCCGGGCGAGACTGTTTAGCAGTAACTTTGACGTGACGCTGACATGCCCTTCTTGCCGGGCGACCGGCGGTATTGAGAGACTTGCATCATGAATATTTCGTCCAGATTTCGTACGATCGTGGCTGCGCTTGTCGCTACGGCGGGAGTCGGCCTCGCGAGTTCCGCACAGGCCGACAGCGGTACGATCCGCTTCTACGTCTACAAGGCTGCCTTCTTTGTCGGCGGCTCGGGAGGCGAGGGCACTTTGACCTTCCACGGCCGCCGCTATCCCATCTCCATCGGCGGTGTCTCGGGTGGCCTCGCCTTCGGGGCTTCCAAGACCTATTTCCAAGGCCGCGTGCGCAACATTCAGCGTGTCCGAGACGCGACAGGGGTCTATGGCGCGGCGGGTGGCGGTGGTGCCGTCGGCAAAGGGGCGCAAGTGATCGTCATGACCAATGGAAAGGGCGCCCAGCTCGAACTTCAAGGCAGGCAGGTTGGCTTGCAGGTCAACGCCGATGTCACCGGCCTTGCAATCTCGCTCAAGTAAGGGCGATTGAGTGGCTGAAGGCGGCCGTATCGGAGGACGGCGGGTATGTTCCCCTTCGCGTTCCGTGTCGGCCGCCAGCTTTGTTCGCGATAACCCGCGAGCCTATTGCGGCCCGCGCAGCGTAGCCCGCCCTCCCGTTCAGCCTTAGCGCGGGCTTACGACGCCATGGTGGAATAGGCTCCGGGCGGTGTCGACGATGGTTTCTTCACGGGCCCGCGGACGCCATCCCAGAACTCGCCTGGCTTTCTCGCTGGTACTTCTGCGAATTGGCGTGCCTGTCGCCTGTTCCTTCTGTGGTGTCTGTATCTTCGCAGCGAGATTGCCCAGGTTTTCCTTGAGGATGCGGGCGATATCGAACAGCGTGACGACATCGCCACTCACCCCAATGAAACGCTGTCCTTTTGCCGCTTCCGCCATCATCGCGAGGATGTGGAGATCGGCTAGATCGCGGACGTCGACCATGCCGAAATTCAGGCCGGGCAGGGGCGCAGCCCCTTCAAGGATCTGCTTGATGAAGGCGACGGAAGCGGAAATATCGGGCCCCAGAACCGGCCCGAAAACGCCGACCGGATTGATGACCGACATTTCGAGGGAGCCACCCTCCCTGTCGATGAAATCCCAGGCCGCCCGCTCGGCAAGGACCTTGGATTTGATGTAGGGCTGCATGCCCGGGCCGTTCGGATCCGTCCAATCCTCCTCGTTGAAGACCTTGTCATAGGTCGTGTGGCCGTAGCCGATCGCCGCAAACGAGGAGGTCAGCACGACACGCTTGACGCCGGCGTCCCTCGCGGCGCGCAGAACTCGCAAGGTACCATCGCGCGCGGGTACGATCAGTTCGTCCTCGTTCTCTGGCGCAGTCTGCGGAAATGGGGATGCCACATGCAGAACATAGTCACATCCGGCGACGGCGGCGGCCCAGCCACGGTCGTCGGTCAGATCCGCCTGGCTGAAGGAAAGTCCCAGACCGGGTTCGACACCGCCGTTGCGCACCATCGTCCGGACATCGGTTTCACGCTGGACGTTCCTCACAGTTGTTCGAACCTGATGACCTTCGCTCAAAAGCCTCGCAACGAGGTGACTGCCGACAAAACCCGAACCGCCGGTAACCAATATCTTGCCCATGGCACTACTCCGATCGTTTTCTTTACTGCAACATCGAGCTGTAATATGAAAATGGCAAGTAGGATGAATTTTCGGACCTAGTATGAAAAATCAAACTATAGAGCCACGAATCTATGACGAAGATGAATGCGCCGGGTGCAGAGGCCCGGACGCGATCGATATTCTGCGTTTCCAGCGAGCCATTCGCGCCATCACGGGCAAGTGGAAGATCGAGATCGTTTGCATCCTGGTCGAAGGGCCGTTGCGTTTCGGTGAGTTGCGGCGACGCCTTCCGGGGATCACCCAGCACATGCTGACCGAGCAGCTGCGCGATCTGGCCAACAACGGCATCGTGATCCGCAATGCCTTTGCAGAGATTCCGCCACGCGTGGAGTACGAACTGTCGCAGGCCGGGATTGATTTGATGCCGACGCTGCGGGAGATGCGAGACTGGATGCTGAAATATGAGCATCAACTGACGGCTTCCTGATTGCTCCGCTCTCACGGGTCCGGCTGCCGCGGCGCCCTCACTCGTCGAATGGAGCGTTCAGGACGAAATCCACCACCGAGGGAGCTCTGTAGCCCTGAACGAACCGTTCGCCGAAGTCACGGGCGAAGTTGTCGTAGGTTGTTTCCGGATTCTTCTCGGCGATACAGCAAAAGCACCTCGTCATCATCTTCTTCATGCCGAGGCGCGGGAATTCCGAGACGATCCTCGACATCTCGGCGGCGGGAATGGCATCGTAGCGCCACCCGATGACATCGACGCCGATGCCGGCGGTACAAAGCGCGACCTCCGGCTCTTTGTGCAGACCGATCGAGGGCGTCGAGTTGAGAGCGACGCTGTCCCAGACCAATTGTGCGCGCCGGCTATCGACACCGCTCTGCCTCGCGAATGTCCGGGCCAGATCCGCCCCTTCCACCTCGAAGCGGCGCGGACCGGCAAAGCTTTCGTTCAGCGTGATGTCGTGCAGCAGCGTCCCCACGGCGATGACTTCCGGGTCGTGCTCAATGCTTTCGAGTTGTCCGAGCCGCGCCGCGAAAAGCCAGGAGCGGACCACATGATTGAACAGATAAGGTTCGCATTTCTCCCGCGCATATCCGATCGCCTTGTCCACCAGCGGCGTGTCGGGGACGGACACCCCCGCGAGCATTCGGCTGGGAATTTCGGTCATGGCCGGCTCCGCTTCTTTCTGGATGGTGGTCCGCCGGACGCGGCGAGGGGGAGCCGCGTCATTTCTGATCCGGAATCGTCAGCACCTTCTCGTCGGTATTGACGACGAACACCGCCAACAGTTTCGACGGCTGCGTGTCGCTGGCATTTGCACTGACGCCATGGTGGTCGCCCGGCAACTCCGTGAAGCTTTCGCCGGCCTTGAAGGTGCGAACCGGCCCCCCATTGATCTGGCTTTTCACCGCGCCTTCCAAAACGGTCGCGTAGATGATCGCCGATTTCGCGTGGGTATGTGCCGGCGAGTAACCGCCGGGACCATATTCGACAAGGACGCCGCGAATGCTCTTATCGGGTACATCCGGAAGCGCATGCTCATAGACGAGCGTGATCTTTGCGTTCTTGGCTCCCGGCACTTCGTCGGCCAGCGCCGGTGTGGCGAGCGCGGCAGCCAGGAGCAATGGAGGAAGACAGTACTTCATGGGCGTGTCCTCGGAGGTTGGGAACATCAGGCGGGGCGGTGGGCGCCCAACCAACTGTCGAGTGAAATGCGGCCGATTATCGCCTCTCCGAGCGGCACCAGCGACGTCTCCACGACGGTGCCGCCGAAATATCGAGCTTGCGGGTCGCTCACCACGCTACGGCTATCGCCTGTCGCCTCCAGATAGCGCGCGATGATCCGATCGAAGGGCGCCCGGTCAGGACCGGCGATGTCGAAATGGCCACCGCGTGGAGTTCCGGTCGCTGTCTCCGCCACGATAGCGGCGACATCGTCAGCGGCGATCGGCTGGAACAGGCCGGCAGGTAGACGCACGCTGCCATCAGCCATGCTGCCGTCGGCGATGGCACCCAGAAATTCCATGAACTGAGTGGCGCGCACGATGCTGTAGGGGATGCCCGAGCCTTCGATGAGCCTTTCCTGCGCCATCTTGGCCAGAAAATAGCCGTTGTCGGGCATGCGGTCTGTGCCGACGATGGAAAGAGCGACGTGATGGCGGATACCGGCGGCGCGTTCGGCGGCGAGCAGATTGCGGCCCGAGGTCTCGAAGAAGGCGAGCACCGCTTGCGGCTCGAAGGAGGGGGAATTGGCAACATCGACCACCACCTCCGCACCGGCGAAGGCTTCAGAGAGTCCCTCGCCGGTGAGCGTGTTGACGCCAGTGCTGGGCGAGGCGGCAATCGCTTCGTGACCCGCTTCGCGCAGGAGAGCCACGGTGCGCGACCCGATCAGTCCGCTGCCGCCGATAACGACGATCTTCATGAAACTGTCTCCGTTGGAACGCGGGTCAAAAGCCGGCGCTCCAGAGCGCCGGCTTTGGGAGACTCAGCCCTTCACGAAAGCGAGGAGGTCCGGATTCACCACATCGGCATGGGTCGTGCACATGCCGTGCGGGAACTTCTCATACACCTTCAGCGTGCTGTTCTTCAGAAGCTTGGCCGAAAGGAGCGCGGAGTCCGCAATCGGTACGATCTGATCGTCGTCACCATGCATGACGAGGGTCGGCACGGTGATGATCTTCAGGTCTTCCGTGAAATCGGTCTCGGAGAATGCCTTGATGCCGTCATAGTGGGCCTTGGCACCGCCCATCATGCCCTGTCGCCACCAATTGTCGATGACGGCCTGAATCGGCTGTGCGCCGGGGCGGTTGAAGCTGTAGAAGGGACCGGCAGGCAGGTCGACGTAGAATTTGGAACGGTTGTCGGCGAGTGCCTTGCGCAGGCCGTCGAATACCTCGATCGGCAAGCCACCGGGATTGGCCGCCGTCTTCACCATGATCGGGGGAACCGCGCCGATGATGATCAGCTTGGCGACGCGGCCTTGCGGCTGCCCATGCCTAGCCACGTAATGCGTCGCCTCGCCGCCGCCGGTCGAGTGGCCGATATGCACGGCATTCTTGAGATCGAGATGCTCGACGACCGCCGCGGCGTCGGCCGCGTAGTGGTCCATGTCATGGCCTTCGCTCACCTGTGCCGAGCGCCCATGCCCACGCCGATCATGCGCCACGACGCGATAGCCATTGTGCAGGAAGAACAGCATCTGGGTGTCCCAGTCGTCCGAGGACAGCGGCCAGCCATGGTGGAACATGATCGGTTGGGCCGTCTTCGGGCCCCAGTCCTTATAGAAGATCTCGACGCCGTCACGCGTGGTGATGGTGGCCATGCTTTGGTCCCTTTCAGAGGTTGGGCCTTGAGTTGTGGTTGATTGCGCTGCGGCCGGCCAGGCCGGAAGCATTGCCAGCGTCGCCGCGCCGAGCCCGAGGGCAAGCAGTTCGCGACGGCCGGGATCGGCCTGTTCATGTGGTCTTATGTCCGTCATCATCATCCCCGTTTTCGCTCATGACAGAGCGGCTATTCTTCGTTGGGCCTGCTTTGCCGGATGGGATGATCGCTTTGCTTCGCACCTGAGCATGCTCAGCGCGCAGCAACAATCGACGAGCAATTTTGGCAATCCCAAATAAACCGCACCAGAAAAAGCCGAGCTTTTTCGAATTAAGCTAGTCAGGCGCGGTTCTATAAATCGATATATTCATGAATTTCGCTGCCCCCGCTGCGTTGATTTGCATCTTTGAATATTTGTTGCAAAGCAGCAAGTAGGATGGATTTTATGACCTGGTCTGAAGAATCAGACTATGGCACGCCCGGCGGCGGCCTGGGCAGGCGGCCGCAAGTGATTGCCACGATCAAGGGAAAGGACGCTGGGCGCGAAAGTCCCAGGCGGGTGTTGGGCAGAGGCGTCCGCTTCCATCCAGTTGGGATGCCGGCGCACTCTATCTTTGGAAACAGGCGCAACAGCCTGCGTCCAAGCCCCTGGACCGAAGTAATTGTCCAGGGATAACCGGCAGGTACGCCGGCGATCTTCATGGTTGCTGCATGCGGCCCGTCAGCGGTCGCCACAGGAAACCTCCGAAGTAGATGATGGCAGGTGTTGCGGACGCGACTTCGGCGTATTGAGCGCGACTGGTGCGGCAGGCTCAAAGGCGTTGTGAAGTGGCGGAAGGGGTGGGATTCGAACCCACGGTAGACTTGCACCTACGACGGTTTTCAAGACCGTTGCCTTAAACCACTCGGCCACCCTTCCGCGCCTTCGCACCGCTGCGTGCGAATAGGGGCGGTCTAGCAGAGTAGGGGGCTTCGTCAAGACCTTCCGCATCGAGAAGGGGCTTTGATCGTCCCATGGCTGGTGACGCATGGTGGGGCGCGCCGCGGTTTGGCTTGTGCCATGAGCGGCCCCCATATTCTACCGACAGAAACACGCTTGACTCACTTAAATTCATCAATTTAACTAAATCTCGGCGGGACGAACCAAAAGCATGAAAAAACCGCCTCTCGAACAACGAGATCCGAGGAGGAATTGTCCAATGGCTTCTAGCCTTGAATTCATTGAGGCGGCCCTGATCGAACGCCGCCGTTTCCTGATCGGCTCGGCCCTCGCGGCCGGGTCGCTGTTGCTGCCTGCCGGGGCAAGACGCGCCTTCGCGGCTTCAGACCTTCAGCTCGCCAGCTCGATCCGTTCGCTGTCGAACGCCTTTCACGTCGCCTGGGACAAAGGATCGAAGGCCTATGCCGATACGGTGAGTGCGCCCTATGCGGCCCTGGTGACGGAGGGCAACAGTGAAAAGGGAATCGCCGACATCAAGGCCATGCTCGCCAAGGTCGGCAACAAGCTGGTGCTCGGCGTCGATCCCAACGATGTCCCCGATGCCCGGCCGATCGTGGAAGCCGTCACCAAGGCCGGCGCGCATGTCGTGACGGTGTGGAACAAACCGGACGACCTGCATCCCTGGGATTTCGGCGACAATTACGTCGCCCACATGTCGTTCAACGGCGTGCCGGCTGGTGAGCAGACGGCCAAGGCCCTGTTCGACAGTTTCGGCGGCGAGGGCGGCATCGTGGCGCTTGGCGGCATTGCCTCCAACGCCCCGGCCATCCAGCGCAAGCAAGGCCTGATGAATGCGATCAAGGCCAATGGCAAGGTGGAACTCCTCGATTTCCAGGATGCCGACTGGGATTCCACCAAGGCCAACAATGTCGTGGCCGCCTGGATCACGCGCTTCGGCGACAAGATCAAGGGCATCTGGGCCGCCAATGACGGCATGGCCGTCGGGGCGCTCGAGGCGCTGCGCGCCGAGGGCCTGGCCGGCAAGGTCCTGGTGACCGGCATCGACGGCACCAAGGATGCAGTCACGGCAATCCGCAACAAGGAGATGGCCGCGACCGTCGACTGGAACCCCTACTGGATCGGCGGCATCGCCCTTTCCCTCGGCTATCACGCGGCGACCGGTGCTTTCTCTCCTTCCAAGGAACCCAAGGAGCACCGAGAATTCTACGGTACCGGCGTCCTGATCACGCAGGCGGATGTCGAGGCCTATTGGAAGGCCAATATCGACGAGACCCCCAAGGTCGACTGGAACGATCTGTGGGGCAAGGTTACGGGCCAGATCACCTATTGAGATCGCGCCCGTCGGCGATGCGCGGTCCGCGGGGCAAGGTCTCTCCCAACCTTTCCTCACCGGCGGCCGCGCATCGCCCCTCTCGCAGGGATCCAGGCGGAATTCTCGAACCGAGACTGTCGAAATGGTGATCTCCAGACAATCCTTCGCGCGTGCCGCGCCGGTCATGGTCCTGTTCGGCCTCTGCCTCGGCATTTCGCTGCTGGATGCCCAGTTCCTCTCGCTCGGCAACCTCATCCGCGTGGCCGCATCGGCGGCAGCGCCGCTGACCCTGGCTCTGGGCGTGACTTTCATCATCCTGATGGGGTCGATCGATCTATCGATCGAGGGATCGATGGCCGTGACGGCGGCCGCGCTCTGTGCCTTCGTGGCCAATTCCACCGGCAGCGGATTCAATCTCGGCCTGCTGGCGCTGCCGCTGGCGTTGGCGACGGCTGCCATCTTCGGCTGCATCGTCGGGACCATCCATGTGGTCATGAAGGTGCCGTCCTTCATGGTCAGCCTCGGCATGGGCTTCGTCGGCACCGGCCTTGCCACGGTCCTGCTCGGCGGCGAGAGGGTGCAGATCCTCGATCCGTCGATCCGTGCTCTTGCGCTCTCTCGCCTGGGCGGGGTTCCCCTGGCCGTCTATGTCGCGGCCTTCATGCTGCTCGTCGCCTGGTATGTGCAGGATCATACCCGCCTCGGCCGCCACATCATGGCGCTGGGAGGCGGCGAGGACCTCGCCAGGGCTTCCGGCGTGGCCGCCGGCCGCGTCCGCATCCTGGCCTTCACCCTGGCAGGCGTCTTCTTCGGGGTCGGAGCCGTCCTGGCCTGCGCGCGGCTGGGAGCCGGCAGCGCCCTGATCGGCAGCGGACAGCTCTTCACCGCCGTCAGTGCCGTCGTGGTGGGCGGAACTGCCCTGACCGGCGGCAAGGGCGGGGTGTTCAACACGCTCGTCGGTGTGCTGATCGTGATGGTGCTCAACAACGGCATGATCATCATCGGCCTGCCGACTTTCGTGCAGCAGGGCGTGCTCGGCGTGGTGATCATCGGGGCGGTGCTCTTGAACACGCCCCTGCGCGCGCTCTCCGTGGTGAAGTGAGGGTCGGCGCCATGCTCGAACTTCTCGGCATCACCAAGCGCTTCGGCAAGGTCGAAGCCCTCAAGAATGTATCGATTACCGTGTCGGCCGGCGAAGTCGTCGGCCTGGTCGGCGAGAACGGGGCCGGCAAATCGACGCTGATGAAGGTGCTCAACGGCATCAATCAACCCGATGCCGGCGAGATCCGCATTCACGGCAAGGCCGGCTCGATCACCGGCCCCAAGGATGCGGCGGCTCGCGGCATCGGCATGGTGTTCCAGGAGCAATCCCTGATCACCAACCTGTCGGTGGCGGAGAACATCTTCCTCGGAAACGAAACCCCGTACATCCGCCTCGGCCGCATCGATTGGCGGCGCATGGCCGCGGCCGCCAGGCATCAGCTCGCAAAAGTCGGCCTGGACATCGATCCCCTGACCATCACCTCCGAACTCAGCTTCGTGCAGCGCCAGATGGTCGAACTCGCCAAGGTCCTGACCCTGGAGGAGGCAGTGGAGGGAAGCCTGTGCATCCTGCTCGACGAACCGACGTCGGTACTGGAGCAGGCGGAGATCGACATCCTCTTCGATGTCATCCGCAAGCTGAAGCAGCGGGCTGGCATCATCTTCGTCTCGCACCGGCTCGACGAGGTCATCGACATTTCCGACCGGATCTACGTTCTCAAGGATGGCGTGGTCGTCAGCCAGATGAGCAAGGATGAGGCAAGCCCGGAACGCATCCATCACCTGATGGTCGGGCGCGCCGCCACGGGCTCCTATTACAAGGAGGACAGACGGGCGCCATATGGGGCGGAAATAGCCCTGAAGGCCAGGGGGTTGGCGCGGGCTCGGGCTTATGCCGACATCGATCTCGACCTTCATGTGGGTGAGGTCCTCGCCCTTGTCGGCACCGAGGGGGCCGGCAGCGAGGCCCTGATCCGCAGCCTGTTCGGCCTGGAGAAGATCCACCTCGGCAGTGCTCATTATCGTGGACGCAATCTGCGTTTCGTCTCCCCCAGCCAGGCGGTGTCCCTCGGGCTCGGTTATGTCCCGCGCGAGCGCAAATTCGAAGGCATCGTCGAAGAAATGACGGTCGAGGAGAACATCAGCCTCGCTCATCTCGGCGGCATGAGTCGCTTCGGCATCCTCAAATTCGGCGAGATCGGCCGCGCGACGCACAGCCTCATCGACCGCATGCGGATCAAGACCCCCGGCGCCGATACGCTTTGCGCAAATCTGTCGGGCGGCAATCAGCAAAAGGTCGTGCTGGCAAAATGGTACAATGCCGGGGCGCGCATCTTCCTGCTCGATCATCCCACCCGTGGCCTCGATGTCGGCGCCAAGGAGGATGTCTACGGCCTGATCCGCGAGCTTTGCGCCAATGGCTGTTCCGTCATCCTGATCGGCGACACCCTGGAAGAGGCCCTCGGACTGGCCCACACCATCATCGTGATGAAGGACGGGCGCCAGACAGCGCGCTTTGACACGCTGGCGGTCCCGCCGCCTGAACCGCTCGACCTCATCCGGCACATGGTGTGAGCATGGTGCGCCTGCGTTCCCTTACGCCCTATCTGCCCTGGATTGCGCTGATCCTCGCCATCCTCGTCGTGGGCCTGTTCGACGCGCGCTTTCTCGATCCCATGACCCTGATCGGCCTGATGGCGGACAATGCCACGCTGTTCGTGATGGCCCTCGGCATGACCCTCGTGATCTATGTCGGGTCGGTCGATCTGTCGATGCAATCGGTGGCGGCCGTCGCCTCCATCGTGCTCGCCCTTCTGCTGCCCGGATATGGCTTGGCCGCCATTCCGGCCGCCATCGTCATAGGCGGGATGTTCGGCCTGCTTTCAGGCTTCGTGCATGGCAAGCTGCGTATCCCGAGCTTCGTCGCCACCCTTGCCACCGGCGGCATCGCGGCGACGGCGGCTTTGTGGATTTCGGGCCAGAGGGCCGTCGGCATTGCCGGCGACGTCCGCAGCGACACCCTGGGCTGGATCATCGGCTCCACGCTCGGCCTGCCCAATGAAATCTGGGTCGGCCTGGTCGTCTTCGTCCTGGCCTTCGTGCTGGAGCAGGCGACGCCTTTCGGCAAGATGATGAAGGCCGTGGGCTGCAGCGAACCTGCCGCGACCGTGTCCGGCATTCGCGTCATCCGGATCAAGCTTGCCGTCTTTGCCCTGGCCGGCGCCTTTGCCGGGCTGTCCGGGATCATGCTGGCGGGCCGCCTGTCGAGCGGTACGCCCACCATCGCCAACGAATTCCTGCTCCCGGCCATTGCCGCCGTCGTGCTGGGCGGCACCTCGCTGACCGGCGGCAATGGCGGCGTCCTGCGTACGCTGGCGGGCACCATGCTGATCGCAGTCTTCCGCACGGGCATGACCTTCGTGGGCGTCAACGCCCTCGCTCAACAGATCGTCTTCGGCACGATCTTGATCCTGGCTGTCTGCCTCAACAGCGGCCACGCGCCCAAGGGCGTGATGAAATAGCCACCACCACATAGGAAATACGGATGCTCGAGAAATTTCGTCTGGACGGCAAGACCGCTCTCATCACCGGCGGCAATCGCGGCATTGGGCTCGCGGTCGCTCACGCTTTGGGCGAGGCAGGCGCGAAGCTCCTGATTTCAGGACGAAGCAAGGTCGAGGAGGCCGAGAAGAGCCTGGCTGATGCCGGCTATGATGTCGCCTTCGTCCAGGCCGACATTCGCGATCCGGCCGCGCCGCAGCAACTGGTCGATGCCGCCCTCGCGCGCTGGGGGCGGCTCGACATCCTCGTCAACAATGCCGGCATCGCCAGCCACGGCGATACCCCCGATTTCGACGAGGAGCGCTGGCGCCAGGTGATGGACACCAATGTCGATGCCGTCTTTCGCGGCTGCCGCGCCGCCCTCGTGCCGATGCGCAAGCAAGGCAGCGGCGCGATCGTGAATGTCGGCTCGATTTCCGGCTTCATTTCCAACGTGCCGCAGAACCAGGTCGCCTACAACGCCTCCAAGGCCGCGGTTCACATGATGACGAAGAGCCTGGCCAGCGAGTTCGCCGCCGAGAACATCCGCATCAACGCGGTGGCGCCCGGCTATATCGACACCAACATGTCGCGCGGCGGCATCGAAAACCCGGAGTGGTTCCCGATCTGGCGCGACATGACCCCAATGGCAAGGGTCGGGCAGCCGGAGGAAGTCGCCGCCTGCGTGCTGTTCCTGTGCGCGCCGGCGTCGAGCTATGTCACCGGCGAGGTGCTGGTCGTGGACGGCGGCTATCTGACGCGCTGATGCCGCTATCGACCTCTTTTTGCGATTCTTGGCAATTCCGCCGAACCGCAAAGCGTTTTAGGGTGTAGACAGGAATGTCTCGTAGGGGCAGGGCTGACACCCTGCCGGTATCGGTCGCGTCATGAATGAGTCCAGCCGGGAAGGACCGGTCCCATCGTCCGCCGGGCGACGCAGGCAGCGAGGCTACAATGCCTCGCGGGTCGGCGATCTCAATCGTGGCCTGGTCATCGAAGGCATCCGGCAGTCACCGGGGATCGGACGCACGCATCTCGCCGCCGAGACGGGCCTGACCCCTTCTGCCATCACCCAGATCGTCGCGGCGCTGATGGAAGAGGGGCTGGTGGCGGAAGTGGCCGCCACGCCGGCTGCGGATGGTGCCGGGCGTCCCCGCCTTGGGCAGCCTATCCGTGGATTGCGCCTGATCTCGGGCTATGCCGCCACGATCGGCCTGCATTTCGACCATGAATTCGCCCGGGCCGTGCTCGTCGATGTGGCCGGCAACATCATTGCGCATGAGAAGGAGCAGTTGCGTATCGAGGAGCCTGAAGCGTCCACCCATCTCCTCGCCACGCTCTTCTCCCGTCTCGATGCCCACCCGCTGCGGCCGAATCGCCTCTTGGGCGTCGGTGTCTCGGTCATGGGGCCGGTCGATCACGACAGGGGCGCCGTCGGGCAATCGAGCCAATATCCCGCCTGGCGCAACTATCCCTTCGAAAAGGCCCTGTCCGAACGGATCGGGCACGATGTCTTCATCGCCATCAACGGGGCGGCCGCCGGTCTAGGCGAATACTGGTTCGGCGGCGGCCACCATCTGCCGAGCTACATCTATGCCTTTGTCGGCTATGGCCTTGGAGGCGCCCTGATCTTCAATCGCCGGGCCGTGCGCGGCTCCTATGGCAATGCCGGCGAGATCGGCCATATCCACACCTATCCCGACGGCGAGATCTGCTATTGCGGCGCCCGGGGGTGCCTGGAAACGGTGGTGTCGCTGCGCGGACTGGCGCGTTTCCTGGGCAAGCCTACCGTCGAGGCCCTTGATTTCACCGCACCGGACTTTTGTGACGATCCAGATCTCGGCCGCTGGGTCGAGCAGGCGGGCACCGATCTCGGCCGCGCCCTGACCAGCGTCTCCAACATCGTCGACATATCCAACATCCTGATGAGCGGCCTGCTGCCCGAACCCGTACTGGGACGCCTGGTCGAGCGCACACGCCGGACTGTTGCTGCCTATCAGATGAATGCACGCCCCAGGCCCATCGTGCTGGAACGGGCGCAGGCACCGAGCGATTTGGTCGCGGCCCTCGGCGCCGCCGCCATGCCGCTCTACGGCAACCTGTTCTGACGCCGTCCATTTTCTTTAAGTCGAGCGTCATTGCGAGCGAAGCGAAGCAATCCAGCGCGGCGCGGCGAGGCCCCCGTGGATTGCTTCGCTTCGCTCGCAATGACGAGTTTCGATCAGCGGGAAGCTTCGAGCCGATGCCGGAAAACCGTGCTTCAGCTCTGCATGGCCTCCTGCTGGGCCTGGATCACGGTGGTCTTGGCCAGAGTCCGCTCTTCGGTACGGGCCAGGGCTTCCTCGCTGAAGATGCGGAAACCGAGATCAGGGCGGTAGCCGTGGATCTCGTGCACGTCCAGCGCCGACATGAACTGGAGGATCTCCATGCTGATGACCTGGCCGGGCACCAGGATGGGAAAGCCCGGCGGGTAGGGTATCACGAACAGGGCCGAGACCAGTTCGCGCCCCGCCTGGATCGCCCGCGAGGCCTCCATCATGTTCACGTACTCGCAATTGCTGTCGTCATAGGACAGGAAGAAAGCGCTGCGGATATCGCCATTGCGGGTCTGGGTATTGCTGGCGAGATTGTCGCCGCGGAAAGCCCGATGGAAGCTGGAAAAGTCCGGCAGCGGCGGATGTTCAAGCGTCAGAGAACGCACCTTCTTGGCATGGATCCGCCGCTCGATGCTGCTCATGTCTGCGGCGCGGCGGTCGAGATCCCGGGCGATCTTGACCAGCACCTCGATCAGATAGGCCACCGCCGAACGTGTCGAACCGATATTGGTCATGAACAACACGGTGTTTCGGGAGGTCTTGTTGATCTGGATGCCGTATTTGTCCATCAGCTCCTTGTTCTTGAAAGTGTCGCCGTCGAGACCGGTGGCGCCGATCGCCAGCGTCGCCCTGGTCGGGTCGAGCGCAAACTCGTCGGTGCGCCACGCCAGCTCGAAATTGTTCCAGCCCGTATCCTCGTTAAAATAGCTTTCGACACCGGATTCCCGGTGCTGTAGCGGCACGAGGTCGCCGACGGCCAGGAAGCGGAAATAACGCTTGAGCAGGGGATGGGCCTGCACCTGGTCGCGCAGGTTCATGGCGAGCTCGAGCTGGCGCTGCACGAGCTCGTAGCCCTCCAATTCCACCTGCCGCCGCCCGACATCGAGGGAAGCCAGGATCTGGTAGTTGGGCGAGGTCGAGGTATGGGTCATATAGGCTTCGTGGAAAGCCTCTTCCGCCTTGTCGCGGAAATCCTGATCCCAGACATGGATCATCGAGCCCTGGCGCAGGGCCGTCAGGGTCTTGTGCGTGGAATGGGTGGCATAGGCGCGTATGCGCACCTTGTCGGGATCCGGGATCAACCGCCGTTCGAGCAGCGCCTCCTCGTCGTCCCAATCGACGCTGGCCGAGAACTCCTCATAATGCTTGGCGTAGGCCGGATCCTTGAACATCTCGGCAAGGCGCGCCGCCGTCGCCATGGCCGTGCGCGGACGATAGACGGGATGGCAGCGCGCGAACGCGAACCAGGCCTCGTCCCACAGGAAGACCAGATCGGGCTTGATCGCCAGACATTCCAGCATGACGCGCTCGACGTCGTAGACGATGCCGTCGAAGGTGCAGTTGGTCAAAAGCACCATGCGGACGCGATCGAGCGTGCCGGCCCGCTTGAAGCTCAGCAGCTGCTGCTTGATATGGCGGATCGGCACCGCGCCATACATCGAATACTGATCGAGCGGATAGGAATCGAGGTAGGCGACCTGCGCGCCTGCCAGCACCAGGCCGTAATGATGCGATTTATGGCAGTTGCGGTCGACCAGCACGATGTCGTCGGGCCGCACCAGGGCCTGCACCACGATCTTGTTGCAGGTCGAGGTGCCGTTGGTGGCAAAATAAGTGCGCCGGGCGCCGAAGGCACGCGCCGCGTGTTCCTGGGCGATCTTGAGAGGGCCGACCGGATCGAGCAGTGAATCCAGGCCGCCGGAGGTCGCCGAGGTCTCGGCCATGAACAGGTTCATGCCGTAGAATTGCGAGAGATCGCCGATCCAGCTCGAATTGAGGATCGCCTTGCCACGGGCCAGGGGCAGGGCATGGAACACGCCCGTCGGCTGCTTGGCATAATCGCGCAGGGCATCGAAGAAGGGGGTATGGTAACGCTCGCCGACGCCTTGCATGATGGCGCCGTAGAGCTCGACATGGTCCTCTTCGCCGAAGAAGATGCGCTTGAACACTTCCCCCGCCGTCGCCGCGATGTCCTCCACCTTCATGTCGGTGACGAGATAGAGGTCGAGCTCCGGGCGCAAGCGCGCGATCTGGCGGCCGAGCAGGGGCCCTCGCTCGAATTCGGGTATGGTTTCGATGCCGTCCTGAACGCCGTCGAGGAAGCGGCGCAGCATGTCGTCGCTATAGATCGAGCGGAAGGGAAAGCCGTGGCGGATCACCACCGCCTGCAGATTGAAGTTCACCAGGGTGGCGATCAGGGCGTCTTCGAAACTGGGCACGATGACGATGTCGAAGATGAACTCGTCCTCGGCATGGCGCTTGCGCTGAACGCGCCGGCGCAGCGCGGCCTCCTCGCTCGCCGACATCTCGTCGACGATGAGCACCTCGAAATAGGGGCGCGACAATTGGGCCTGGCGTTCGCTTTCGGTCTCGATCTGCGAGGGTAGTTCGCCATCGCCTTCGAGGGAGCTCGCCTCATGCCGATAGGTCCGGGCTACCAGCACGCGATGGATGCGGCGCGCTGTCTGATGCGCACGCGCCAGTTCACCCCGTTCGATCCAGCTGCAGAGATCGGCGAAAACCCTTCCACCCGGAAAGGCCCAATAGCTTTCGATCGGCGCCAGGGCGGCGATCAGCTCGCCGATATGGGTCAGGCGGGACTGGCGTTCGGGATGATCAGGCGGGAGGGCCACCAATCGGCTCAGATCGTCGACAAGGCCGATCCAGCTTTCCGAGCGCATTTCCCATACGCTCCGATGACGGCTCAGCGAATTCTTGCTTTTGTCGAACGAGACCCCGGCATTCATATATTCCTCCAACGCCTTATCGTTATATTTTGTAATTTCTTCGCGAGAGGTGATCGCGGACATCACAGGTTGGTCTTCCGAAGGAAAGGCTTTGAAGGTGCTTCATACACATTCCTTCAGGCAACCGCCGCGCTCGTCACGCATCGTCGAAGATACTGATCGGCTCAATGTCGAATCTGTCGGCCAATTCTCCCTGGATCTCCTGATGCCCACAGGCAGATTACAGTCAGCGGGATGTCGCACAAGCGGATTTCAACGGGCATTCGAGCTATTTCCAAGGAGACGGCGGGTCGTTCCATTCATCTTCCGCATAGGCAGGTATCATGGGATGGCGGGATAAAGGCGAGCCCCCCTCAGGCATCCGACCTGCCGTGGGTATTCGCCCATGCGCCTGCCTTTCAAAGGCGCCTGGAACCACGCAGGCGGAGGGCACCACCGTCGCTCTCCTCCATCGTTTGACGCATTCCGAGGCTTCTTCGATGAGTATCTCTATTCCACTTTCAGCCATATTGTTCGATGCTTACGGCACGTTGCTCGATCTCGGCTTCATTACCGAAAGAGCAGAACAGGCTTTTCCCGGTCACGGCGCCCAGCTCTCCGCGCTCTGGCGCGACAAGCAGCTCAACTACACATGGCTGCGTACGATCGCCGGTCACTATGCCGATTTCGCGACCGTAACGGCCGACGCCCTGGACTATTCGATCGAGCGGCTCGCCCTGACCGCGTCTCCGCAAAGCCGGGACGAATTGCTGGCGGCCTATTGGTCCTTACCGAGCTTTCCCGAAGCCGCCGCGGCCCTGACCCATCTCAGGCACAAGGGTCTGCGGCTCGGCGTCCTTTCGAATGGCACGCCGGCCATGCTCGAGGCCGCCTTACGGTCATCGGGCCTTGATGGCCTCTTCGACGACGTCCTCAGTGTTGACGCGGCCGGCAGCTACAAGACGGCGAGAGCTGCCTACCAGCTGGGCCCGGACCGCCTGAACCTGCCACTCGAGCGCATCCTCTTCGTCTCGTCGAATGGCTGGGATATTTGCGGCGCAACCTGGTTCGGCTATCGCACTTTTTGGGTGAACCGTGCCGGTCACCCTCCTGAAAGACTGGGTGTTTCTCCCAATGCCACTGGTAGAAGCCTGACGGATCTCATGCCCCTGTTCGTTTAACCCGGATTGGGGGCGGGTCTGGTGTCTTCCACCGGCCGCTGGGGCTTGACGCTCCAGCGGCGATGAAGGCGCGACAGCATCAGATAGATCACCGGCGTGGTATAGAGCGTGAGGATCTGGCTGACGATCAGGCCGCCGACGATGGTGACGCCGAGCGGGCGGCGCAGTTCCGTGCCGGGGCCGGTCGCCAGGATCAGGGGCAGGGCGCCCAGGATAGCGGCGAGGGTGGTCATCAGGATTGGCCGGAATCGCACCAGGCAGGCCTCGAAGATGGCATCCCTGGCGCTGAGATTACGGTCCCGTTCGGCTTCCAAGGCGAAATCCACCAGCATGATGCCATTCTTCTTGACGATGCCGATCAGCAGGATGATGCCGATGAAGGCGACGATCGTCAGTTCCATATTGGCGAAATGCAGGGCAAGCAGCCCTCCCAATCCGGCCGAAGGCAGGGTCGAGAGAATGGTGAGCGGATGCGCGAGGCTCTCATAGAGCACGCCGAGCACGATGTAGACCGCCAGCAAGGCGGCCAGGATCAGCAAGGGCTGGCTTGAACCGGCTTGGGCCGCCTGCTTGGCATCGCCGGCAAATTCCCCCCTGATCTCGGCGGGCAGGTGCATGCCGGCGACCGCCGCCTCGATGGCCTCCGAGGCTTCCTGGATCTTGGTGCCCGGCGCGAGATTGTAGGACAGGGTAATGGCTGGATATTGTCCCTGGTGGTTGACTTGTTGCGGCGCTAACCCGCGTTCCACCGAGGCAACCGCCGAAAGCGGCACCAGGCCCGACCGGCCGGGCACGTAGAGGCCGGTCATGTCGCTGGGATCGCGGCTCTGTTCGGGGGAAGCGGCAAGCACCACGCGATACTGGTTGCGCTGGGTGTAGATCGTCGAGATCTGCCGCTGCGAAAAGGCATTGTTGAGGGCGCTGTCGATGGACGTGATGGCCACACCGAGACGCGCCGCCGCCTCGCGGTCGATGACAAGTTTGGCTTGCAACCCGTTGCGCTGCCTATCGGAATTGACATCGGTCAAACCCGGTACGGTCTTCAGCCTCTCCATCACCTTCGGGGCCCATTCGACCAGGAGATCGGCATCACCGGACCAAAGCGTATACTGATATTGTGACTGGGACTGACGCCCGCCCGCCGACACATCCTGCGGCGAGAACATGAAGACGTTCAGTCCGGCCACCGCTCGCACGCTCTTGCGCAACTGCGCGATGACATCCTCCGTGGGCGGACGCTGGTCCGGAGGGAGCAAGGAAATGCTGAGCTGGCCGGAATTGGTGCCGCCAAAGGGGCTCGAGCCGATGGAGGAGCCCACGCCGGTAACGTAGGGATTGCGCTGGATGATCGCCGCGACCTCGCGCTGCCAGGCTACCACCGCTTCGTAGGACGCATCTGACGATGCTTGAGAAAAACCTTGAATGAAGCCGCCATCATCCTGAGGAACCAGGGATTTCGGCAGGGCGTAATAGAGCCATGCGGTTCCGAAGACCGTGGCGAAGATCACCAGCAGCGTCAGGAAGCCGTGATTGAGCACACCGCGCAGGCTGGCGCCGTAGAGGCTCACCACCCGCCGCAGTGCGCCCTCGATCGCACGGTCGAACAGTCCCCGCCTGGCCTCGATGCCGTCATGACCGCGATGGGCCAGGATCATCGGGGTCAGGGTGAGGGAGATCGCGGTGGAGGCGATCACCGCAAAAGCCAGCGTCATTGCGAATTCGAACAGGAACTTGCCGGTAATTCCTCCGGCAAAGAGCAAGGGAATGAAAACGGCCAGGAGCGAAAGGCTGATCGACACCACGGTAAAGCCGATCTGCCGGGCGCCCTCGATGGCGGCTTGCAGCGGCGGCAGGCCGGCCTCTCGTTTGGCATGCACATTCTCGACCATGACGATGGCGTCGTCGACGACGAAACCGACCGAGACGACCAGCGCCATCAGGGAGAGATTGTCGATGGAAAAATCGGCAAGCCACATAGCGCCGAAGGTGGCCGCCAGCGAAAGCGGCACGGTGACACCCGCCGCCAGGACCGGCGTAGTGCGGCGAAGAAAGACGAAGACGACAAGCACGACCAGGATGACCGAAGCCATCAGCGTCCATTGCATGTCGTCGACGCTGGCGCGGATCGTGGTTGTCCGATCGGTCAGGATGTCGATGTCGATGCCGGCCGGAATTCGTGTCTTCAAAACCGGCAATAACGCCTTGATAGCGTTCACGGTATCGATGACGTTGCCATTGGCTTCCTTGGTGATGTTGAGCAGGATCGCCGGCTTGCCGTTATAGGTCGCGCTGGAATTGAGGTTGCGTACACCGCGCTCCACCGTGGCGATGTCGCCAAGCCGCACGGCGGTGCCGTTGCCGGCCCGTATGATGATGGAGGCATAATCCTCGGGGGCCGACATCTGGCTCCCGGTATCGAGCGCCATGACGATGTCGGGGCCATCCAGCGAACCGAGGGGGCTGATGGCGTTGGCCGCCACGATCGCCTGGCGCACCGCCTCCATCGACAGGCCCATGGCAGAAACGCGGTCGGGGTTGAGTGTGACCCGGATTGCCGGCTGATCGGCCCCGCTGACCGCGACCTCGCCGACCCCCTCGACCTGGGAGATGCGCTGCACGATCACGCTGTCGGCGGCATCGAACATGTCGCTGGCACCGACCGTGTCGGAAGTCATCGCCAGGATCAGGATCGGACGGGCATTCGGGTTGAACTTGCGGAAGGAGGGTGCCGTCGACAAGTCCGACGGAAGGTCGGAGGCTGCGGCATTGATGGCCGCCTGCACATCCTGGGCCGCGCTGTCGACGTTCCGCGAAATATCGAACTGGATGATGATGAGGGTGGAGCCGAGGGACGAGCGTGAGGTGATCTCGGTCACCCCCGCGATCGACCCCAGCTTGCGTTCGAGCGGCGCTGCCACACTGGCAGCCATGGTCGACGGGTCGGCGCCAGGGCGGCTCGCCGTCACCACGATGGTCGGCAGGTCGATGGCAGGCAGGCTTGAGACCGGCAATTGGCGATAGGCGGCGAGCCCCACCAGCAGGAGCCCCATCGCCAGCAGGATGGTGCCGATCGGCCTGCGGATGAAGGGCTCCGAGATGCTCATGTCTGCGGCATCGCCTGCGGCTTGCGGGCAAAGCGCTCACGCAGCCGCTCGAAGCCGAGATAGATCACCGGCGTGGTGTAGAGCGTCAGCAGCTGGCTGAGCAGCAAACCGCCGATGATGGTGATGCCGAGCGGTATGCGCAGTTCCGATCCCATGCCGTGGCCGAGCGCCAGGGGCAGGGCGCCGAACAGGGCGGCCAGGGTGGTCATCATGATGGGGCGGAAGCGCAGGGCGGATGCGGTGACGATCGCCTCATGCGGATCCAGGCCCTGCTCGCGCTGCGCCTCGATGGCGAAGTCGATCATCATGATGGCGTTCTTCTTCACGATGCCCATCAGGAGCACGATGCCGATCAGCGCGATGAGCGAAAGCTCGTGGCCGGTATATTCGAGCGCGAGCAGGGCGCCGACGCCGGCCGATGGCAGTGTCGAGAGGATCGTCACCGGATGGATCGCGCTCTCATAGAGGACGCCCAGCACGATATAGATGGTGATCACCGCCGCCAGGATCAGCCAGGGCTGGTTGGCGAGCGAGGAGGAGAACTCCGCCGCGTCGCCGGTGAAGCGGGTGGAGATCGACGCCGGCATGCCGATCGCGGCCTGTGCCTTGCGGATCGCGGCGACGGCGTCGCTGAGCGAGGCTCCATGAGCGACATCGAAACTGATGGTCGCCGAAGGGAACTGATCGTCGTGCTCGACCACCAGCGGTGCCGTCTCATGACGGATGCTGGTGAAGGCGCTGAGGGGAACCTGGTTGTCGGTGGCGCCCGATGCTGTCGGTATGTTGGTTGCCGTGCCGCTGGCGCCGACCGTCCCCGCGGTGGGATTGGTGGTGGTGGCAAGCCCCGACGTGCTGGCGGAACTGGCAACATAGATCCGGCTAAGCACGCTCGGCCCCACCTGGTCGTCCGGCCCCGCTTCCAGGATGACGCGATACTGGTTGGCCTGCGCATAGATGGTGGCGATCTGGCGCTGGCCGAAAGCGTTGTTCAGGGCGTTGGAGACGTCTTGCATGGAGACGCCGAGACGGGACGCCGTGTCCCGGTCGACATCCACGAACAGCTTGGCACCGCCATTCTGCACTTCCGAGGTGACGTCGCGCATCACGCCGGAGCGTTCGAGCTCGGCGGCCAACTGATCGGCCCAGCGATCGACGTCGCCCGCATCGGTTCCGGTCAGCGTATATTGGTAGGGCGCCCGGCCGGCCCGGGCGGTGATGCGGATATCCTGCACGCTCTGATAGGTCACGCGCAGGCCTGGCAGCCGGTTGGTCTGCGCCTGCAGGCGCTGAATGATATCCGTGGCGTCCGCCTTGCGCGCGCTGCGCGGCTTGAGCACCAGGGAGAGCGAGCCGGTATTGGAGGTCAGATTGCTCCCGGAGACGCCGATGCTCGCCACAGTGGAGAGGATATCGGGGTCTTTGCGGGCAATGTCGGCAATGATCGCCTGGGCCTTCTTCATGGCATCGAAGGAGGCGGTCGGCTCAGCCTGGATCACAGCCGTGATCAGCCCGGTGTCCTGCTGGGGCAGGAAGCCCTTCGGCATGGCGATATAGAGCCAGATCGTGGTCGCCAGCGTGCCGAGCGTCAGAAGCAGCATCAGGAAGCCATGGCGCAACGTCCACACGAGGCTGGCTCGATAGCCGCGGATGACGGTGTCGAAGCCGCGGTCGATCCAATCCAGCAGCCCCTTGCGTTCGCCATGGCCCGATTTGAGCAGGCGCGCGCACATCATCGGCGTCAGGGTCAGCGAGATCACGGCCGAGACCACCACGGCAATGGTCAGGGTCAGGGCGAATTCGCGGAACATGCGCCCGACGATACCGGTCATGAACAGCAGAGGAATGAAGACGGCGATCAGCGACACGGTCAGCGAAATGATGGTGAAGCCGATTTCCTTGGCGCCCTTGAGCGCGGCATCGAAAGGCTTCTCCCCTTCCTCGATGTGCCGCACGATGTTCTCGATCATCACGATGGCGTCGTCGACCACGAAACCGGCGCCGATGGTGAGCGCCATCAGCGAGAGATTGTCGAGACTGAAGCCGCAGAACCACATGACGCCGAAGGAAGCGATCAGCGAGAGCGGCAGCGCGACGCCGGCGATGATGGTGGCGCGCAGGGTCCTGAGAAAGATGAAGACGACGAGGATCACCAGGCCGACGCTGAGGGCCAGCGTCATCTCCACTTCGTCGATCGAGGCCTGGATGGTCTGGGTGCGATCGTTGACGACCTCGAGCGAAACATCGGCCGGGAGGCTGCGGCGAAGCTCGGGCAGCGCCGCCAGCACGCTGTTGACCGTGGCGATCACATTGGCGCCCGGCTGGCGCATGATGTCGATCACCACTGCCGGCTGGCCGTTGTAATAGGCGCCCACGCGCGCGTTCTCCAGGCCCTCGACCACATTGGCGATGTCCTTGAGCCGCACGGGAGCGCTGTTGCGGTAGGCGATCACCACGTCGGCGAAGGCATCGGCCGCGCTGATCTGGTCATTGGCCGCGATCGTATAGGACTGGGCCGCGCCGTTGAGCGAACCCTTGGCGCCGGCAACGGTCGAAGTGGTGATGGCGAGCCTGATGTCCTCCAGGCCGAGGCCATAGGCAGCAGCCCGGGCCAGGTTGACCTGCACCCGCAAGGCCGGGCGCACGCCCCCCTGCACGTCGACATGGCCGACGCCGCTGACTTCGGCGAAACGCTGGGCCAGCAGGGTATCGGCCATGTCGGACAGGTTGCGGATGGTCTGCGTCTTCGAGCGCAGCGCCAGCGTCAGGATCGGCGTATCGGCCGGGTTCACCTTGGCATAGCTCGGCGGATAGGGCAGTCCCGAGGGCAGGGTGGAGGCCGAGGCATTGATCGCCGCCTGCACGTCCTGGGCCGCCCCGTCGATGTCGCGATCGAGATTGAACTGCAGCGTGATCTGGCTGATGCCGAAAGCCGAGGACGACACCATGGTCGCAATCGACGGGATCTGACCGAGATTGCGCTCCAAGGGCGCCGTCACCAGTTTTGCCATGGTTTCCGGTTCGGCCCCCGGCAACTGGGTGGTGATCTGGATGGTCGGGAAATCGACCTGGGGCAGGGGGGCGATCGGCAGGGCAAAATAACCGAGCAGCCCCCCCAGCAGCACGGCGATGCCGAGCAGCGAAGTGGCGATCGGCCGAAGGATGAAGGGGGCCGATACCCCGTTCATGGCGCTGGCGCTGCGCCGCCGCCCTGCTGGCGACGATGCCCTTTGCGTTGCGGCTGGCCATCCCCACCCTCGGCCTTTCCGCCGGTCTCGGGCGTGGCAGCGGGCGTACCCAGGCCTTCGTCGTCCTCGGCCGGCACGGCTCCCGGCTTGGAAACCTCGACCTTGGCGCCGTCGCTCAACCTGGCGAAGCCGGTGGTGATGATCTTCTCGCCATTCTTCAGGCCGTTATCGACCACAACCTGCTCATCGCCTTGCTGGCTGACGGTGACCGGACGCATCTTGGCGGTGCTGTCATCACCGAGCACATAGACGAAGGTACCGTTGGGACCACGCTGGATTGCGGCGGTCGGCGCAACCACGACGCCTGCCAGTGTTCTCACCTTCAGCTTGGCGTTTACGAACGCGCCCGGCCACAACCCCAGCGTATCGTTGGGAAAAATGGCCTTGAGCTGAATCGTGCCGGTGCTGGCATCCACCTCGTTGTTGATGACTTCGAGCTTGCCCGTGTCGATCAGGACCTTGTTGTCGCCGCGAAGGGCCTCGACCTGCAGCGGCTCCTTGCCGCTGGCCGGGGCGATCTCGGCCAAGGCCTGTTGCGGCACCGAGAACAGCACGGCGATGGGCTTGAGCTGCGTCAGCGTGACCAGGCCCGTGCTGCCCGATGCCTGGACGACATTACCCACATCCACATTGCGAATACCGGCGCGGCCGTCGATCGGCGCGGTAATGGTGGTGTAGGCCAGGGTTGCCCGGGCGCTGGCAATGGCTGCGTCATCGGATTTGAGCTGCGCCTCGTATTGCGCCACGGTGGCGCGCTGCGTATCGGCTGTCTGCCGGGTTACCGAATTGCTGGCGGCCAGGCCGACATAGCGTTCGAGGTCGCGCCTGGCATTATCGAGCAGGGCTTGGTCCTGGGCTCTCTTGGCGATGGCCTGGTCCAGCGCAGCCTTGTAGGTCGAATCGTCGATGCGGGCGATCACGTCCCCCTTTTTGACGTCCTGCCCCTCCCGAAAAGGCATGTCGACGATCTGTCCGCTGACCTGGGGCGTGATCGTCACGGTATTGTAGGCCTTCACAGTGCCGACCCCGTAGAGATAGACCGGCACGTCGGCCGTCTTGGCCTCGGCAATCAGCACGGGCAGGGGGCCGCCATCGAAGCTGCCGCGGCGCCCGCGGCGCCCGCCGCCCGCCCTCGATACCGCGGGCGTACCCTGGCCCGCGCTCTCGGCCGGCGGCAGATAGGCCTGCAGCCATGGCGGAGCCGAGGCGCGCCAGCGGTCGCGCGTCACATAGGCCGCCCCAATTCCGGCAGCCAGCAGAACGGCCAATGTCGCGAGGCTGCGCGAAAATCTGGGCATTTCAACTCACTCGAATCGGCAACGGGCGCGAGCAGGGTTTCGCATCACCACGAACGCCCTAGTTTTACGGCATTTGCGCGGCGGATGCGGTCCAGCCGCCGCCCAAAGCCTGATGCAGGCTGATCAACGCCTGCAGACGCAGCAGCTTGACCTGTATCAGCGTGTCCTGGGCGTTGAAGAGGGTTTGTTCGGTCTGCAACACGGTGACCAGATCGACCGTGCCTTCGCGCAATTGCTGCTCGGAGATGCTGTAGGCCTTGCGCGAACTTATCACCACGGCCTGCTGCAACGCCTCCTGGCGGGCGTATTGGCGCACGGCCGCCAAGGCGTTCTCGACATCGACGAACGCCTGCACCACCGTCTTGCGATAGGCCGCGACCTGGGCGCTCTGCACGCCGTTGGCCCGTTCGACATTGCCGCGCAGGGTTCCGCCATCGAAAATGGGTTGTGTCAGGCCTGCCGCGATCGAATAGAAACCCGAGGCCGGGTCGAACAGGCTCTTGAGCGCAGCACTCTGCACGCCGCCTTGGCCGGTCAGGGAAATCGAGGGGAATTGGGCGGCTCGCGCCGACAAGGCATCCTGATGGGACGCCATCAGACTGGCTTCTGCGGCCGCGATATCGGGCCGGCGCGTCAGCAATTGCGAGGGAAGTCCTGCCGCGACGACCGGCACGCGCAAACGTCCCAGGCCGCCGCCCTTGATGTCTACCAAGGCGGGAGGCTTGCCGACCAGGAGGGCGACAGCGGCCTTGTTCTGCGCTACCGATAGTTCGAGGGGCGGGATGCTGGCGCGCTGCTGGTCGAGCAGGCTCTGCTGCTGGGCGACCTGCAGCGACGTCGCCGTCCCGGCTTTGAGCTGGTTGTTGATCAGCGCCATGATCCGGCTCGCACTGGCGACGTTCTCGCGCGCAATGCGCAATCGATCCTGCGCTGCAAGGATGGAGAAATAGGCATCCGCCACGTTGGCGATCGCCGTCAGCTCCACGGTATCGCGGTCGAAGCGACTTGCCGCCTCGCTCGACCTGGCACTGGCCAGGGCCTGGCTGTTCTTGCCCCAGAAATCGATCTCGTAGCTGGCGCTCGCCGACAAGCCATAGGTGGCGCGACCGCGCCCGACGCGCCCCGTCGCGGAGGCAGCACGGGCTCGCTGCGCCGAGACGTCGCCGTCGATCTGGGGAAACAGCGGCGCCCTGGCGATCGTAATGCCCGCCTGCGCCTGTTCGATATTGGCGATGGCGGTCGCGATGTCGAGATTGCCCATCTGCGCCTGAGCGACCAGTGCCGTCAGCTCGGGGGAGCCGAAACTGCGCCACCAATCCGTCCGCAGCGGCTCGGACGGCTTGGCTTTCGCAGCCTGGTCGTAGGCGCTCGGCACGGCAATCGCGAGATTGAGCGGGCGAACATCGGCGCAACCCGCCAGGATCGCCGTAAGCCCGGTCAACGTACCGACTGCCATTGCTGAAGTACGCATCTGACGAAGAGAAAACTTCACGATGGAGCCTTCAAAAAGGGGCGATCCAGCGAAACTAGGGCAGGAATCACCAACATGCCAAACACATAGCCAAGTCACTGGCCTTGTGCGAGCGACGCGGGAGCCCCTGTTTGCTGTCGAGCGCCATTCCTCGATTCCTTTCCGTCATCCGTCCGGCCTCAAACTGGTGGGGTGACTATGGCAGCACCGTGTTTGCGGGGGTCGTTCTGCTCTGTAAAGTTGTGTGAAGTGAACTTTTTTGCCGGCAATCGAACAGTGCTCGCCTGCACTGGTTAACTGCCCTTTTCTTACTGATTTTGCTCAGAAAATATTGGCTTCACCGCAGCGGCTACGACGCCTGGGTCAGTGTCCTGGTGCCGCAAGGGCCCGTTCGGGGGCTTTCAATTTGTCAGATCTTGCGCTATCGGCTGTTTACGGTTTGGAAACCCTGCCGCAATTTGGACGCAATGTCAGGGCGTCTTTATGGCGAAATTCGGGGAATTTCATAACCGGACACGAAGCGCAGAACGGCTTCGTGCTTCGAAATGAAACAGCAGGTTGCGTTCGTACTGCGCCCCGCCATGTCGTGTTGACACGCCATGGCCGCACGCAGACCACGGCGCCTCTTTGCTCCATAAGAAGGGTTCTGAGATGGCGGAAAACCTCTCGGCTGTTCCAAATTGCGTCGAGTTGCGTATTTCCGACACTTCATCTCCTTCCCGGGTATCCGGAGCGGTCGCCAAGGCGACCATTGCCCTTGTTGGCTGCGCCGCATTGGCCAGCTGCGCAGCGCCCAATCAGGCCTACGCCCCCAAGCCTGCCACCACGCAGGTTGCCGCCGCCACAAGCACGACCGTGGTGCCCCCGCCTGCCGGCATGCGCGTTGCCACCCCTCCTGTCCGCAGCAAGAACGGCACGGACAAACCCTATGCCATCGGCGGCAAGCGCTATGTGCCGGCAAGCCATGATTCCAAATACACCGCCGTCGGCCTGGCATCCTGGTACGGTCCGGGCTTCAACGGCCGCAAGACGGCCGTGGGCGAGCGCTTCGACATGATGGGCCTTTCGGCCGCACACAAGACCATGCCGCTGCCGAGCTATGCGCGCGTCACCAATCTGAGCAATGGCACCTCGATCGTCGTTCGTGTGAACGATCGTGGCCCCTATGTGCATGGCCGCCTGATCGACCTGTCGAGCCGGGCCGCCGACCTGCTGCAATTCAAGGGCTCCGGTGTGGGGCGGGTGAAGGTCGAATATGTGGGTCGTGCCCCCGAATCCGGGTCCGACAACAAGATGCTGATGGCGACCTTGCGGACCGATGGTACGCCGGCACCGCTGCCGGCCGGTGTCTCCAACACAATGGTTGCCGACGCGGCGCCGCCAACGCGCCCCACCGCGACACCGATCCTGCCGGTCCAGCCGGTGACGCAGGTCGCTTCGGCAACCGAAGCCAAGCCCTCCAGGCTCGCAACCCCCGAGATCAAGCCGGTGGTGGTGCCGCCGGTCATCGCCCAGGCCGATCCGATGGATCCGCCGGTTGCAACGACCGAAGTGGCTGGCCTCAGCAACATGGCGTTCACGCCGCTGCCCCCCTCGCGCCCGCGCAGTTCGGATGGTGTCCTGGGCAAGGTGCCGGCCGGTTCGATCGGTCAGGTCAACCTGGCGAAGGCCAAGGCCCCGGACGCTTCGGTGGAGCCCGCCATGGCCGTGCAGCCGACAGCCCAGGCCTTTGCCGCGACACCGGCTCATGCGCCTGCGGTTCTGGTGCCGACCCCGCCGGTCACCGCTTCGATGGCCGGTCAATAGGCTAAAACGCCAGTCATACGAAAAATCAAAAAGCTCGCACATGCCTTTGTGCGAGCTTCTTTTTTTGGAGATGGAGCAATTCCCGCCGGTGCGCGGGCAAGCGGTGCGGGCGGGCCATGAAACCTGCAGCGAAGTGGTCGAATGAGGCGCTTCAATCGCCCTTTGCCAGAGGCAGATCCGGCCGAGCTCCCCATTCGGCCCAGGACCCGTCATAGATGCCTTGGACCGGTTTGCCGACGGCATCGAAAGCCAGGGCCAGAATGGCAGCCGACACGCCCGAGCCACAACTCGTCACCAACGGCTTCTGAGTATCGATGCCGGCAGCCTTCATCGCGTTGTGGATCGCCTCGGGAGAGGCCAAGCGGCCGTTTTCGACAACAGCAGCATAGGGCAGGTTACGGGCGCCCGGCATGTGCCCCGGCCGTACACCCGGACGCGGTTCCGGCGCGTCGCCGCGGAAGCGCTCGGCGGGCCGAGCATCGACGATTTCCGCACTGCCTTCCGCCAAGGCTGCCTGGACCTCGCCGACACTCTTTACCTGGCTGCCGTCGAAACGCGCGGTGAAGCGAGCCGGCACCGGATGCGGCTCACCAGTTTCGATCGGACGGTTCTCGGCCTGCCAAAGCGGAAAGCCGCCGTCGAGGATGGAGACCTTGGATGCACCGAAGATCCGGAAGGTCCACCAGACCCGTGGGGCCGAGAACAAACCCGCACCGTCATAGACGACGATATGCTTGTTCTCGCTGATGCCGAGGGCGCCGACGGCTGCAGAGAAAACCTCGGGACTTGGGAGCATGTGAGGCAGCCCGCTGCTCGCATCGACGATCTTGTCGATATCGAAGAAGACGGCACCGGGAATATGGGCAGCCAGATATTCCGCATGGCCATTGCGATTGGTCGCCGGCAAATGCCATGAGCCATCGACGATCGCCAAATTCTCGTCGCCGAGATGCGCGGCCAGCCAGGCCGTGGAAACCAGATGGGGAGAGGAGGTCATGGTGTATTCCTATGCCTTCTTGCGGGTTTTCTTGCCGGTAAGCCGGTCTAGAGCCAGCTTGGCTTTCTCATGCCCCTGGGCTGCAGCTTTGCGATACCAGGCGATGGCGTCCTTCTTGCTGGCGCGGGTTCCGCGCCCTTCCTCATAGAAAACACCGAGATTGAACTGGGCGACCGGTTCGTCCTGCTCAGCCGCCAGCTTGAACCATTTCAATGCCTCGGCTTCGTCCTTGGGCGCACCGGTACCATCGGCGAGCTGCACGGCAAGATTGGTCTGGGATGGAATGTAACCGTCCTCGGCAGCCTGCCGATACAGCGAAACCGCCACGGCCGGATCCTTTGGCACGCCCTTGCCCTCGGTATAGAACAACGCCAGATTGTGCCGGGCTGCGTTGTACCCCTTGTCCGCGGCCCTGGCATACCATTTGGCCGCCTCGGCCGGCTCGGGAGACAGGCCCACCCCCTCGTCATAGGCATAACCGAGCTCCATCTGGGCCGAGCTCAGGCCCTGTCGCGCTGCCTTGGTGTACCAGACCACGGCAAGGGTCGCATTCTTCTCGACACCATCTCCCTTGGCATAGCGCCGAGCGAGTTCATATTGCCCGTTGGCGCTGCCGGCCGCCGCAGCCTTGCGATAATAGTCGATGGCAGCGGCAGTGTCGGCTTCGACGCCGTTGCCTTGTTCGTAGAGGCCCCCCAAATTGTAGGCCGCTTCGCCGTCGCCATGCTCGAAGGCCTTGCGATAGAGAGCCAGAGCCTGCTCGAAACTCTGTTCGACGCCGTCGCCTCTCAGATAAAGGCCGGCCAGATTGTTCTGGCAGCCGCTTTCGCCGGCATCGGCGCCCTTCCTGTACCATGCCACGGCCACCGCAAGATCCGGTTCCACGCCATGGCCTTCCTCGTAGAGATTACCCAGGTTGAGGAACGCTCGTTTCTCGCCGAGGTCGACGGCCTTGAGGTAGGACTGGCGCGCCTTCTCATACAGCCCGGCCGCCTCCAGGGACCGCCCGAGCATATAGGCAAACCGGCCTTCCTGCGGCCGCTCGGCCAAGGCCTGCTCACAAGCCGGGATCGCCTTGGCGTGATCGATGTCCGCCATGGTGAAACCGGGAGCGAGGGAGAGCGGATCGGCTCCGCCGCGCGAAGCCAAGCGATCACACTCGGTCACTGGCCCGCCGGTGCCGGGTCGGGACCGAGCGGCGATCTCACGCTGGGTACAAGCCAGGTGCCTGGCGTAGGAGCCGGCTCCCGTTTCGACTTTGGTCCGGCCCTCCCCATAGCACGAGCCTTGGATGTCTTCCGGTACCTTGGCCCAGATGTCGTTCAGTTCGACATAGGCCAGCGATTCCCGGTTGAAACAGGCGACCATTTCCGGGCTGTCCAACGTCGCCTTCGGCGGCCGGCCGACCGTATCGAGACAATAGTCGTCGGACCGATAGACCGGGAACATCTCCGCCGAGGCCTGCCCGGCGAGCACTGTCATCAACGTCGCGGCCAGTGCGGCCACGCCTCTACTTCCTGCCATCACGTCCCCAAAAGCCAAACCGTCTACGCACGAGCCAAATTGCCGGCCGGTCACTCCGGTGCGGCGGCCTTGTCCAGGAACCAGTGGATCGGCCCGGCGGCCTCGACATGGGCCGACGGCAGATCGGCCCCTGCGAAGACCTTTGACAGCGTCTCTCGCTTGTCGGCCCCTGCTGCGAGAAAGGCGACGGCCCGGCTGGAGGCGATGGCCGGGAAGGTCAGGGTCACCCGCGGCACGAACGGATCCAGGCCGGGATCGGAATGGGTAACCCAGCGATCCCTCACCGTCAGGGCCGGCTTGCCCGGAAAGAGCGAGGCGGTATGCCCGTCGGATCCGACGCCGAGCAGCATGATATCGAAGAGCGGCCGATCCGGATCGAGCGCGTCGGCGCCGTAATAAGCCTTGAGCGCCTGCTCATAGGCCTGCGCCGCGACCTCGGGCGAGGTCGGTGCGGCGGCGACCTCATGAATGTTCCGCTCGGGTGCCGGGACATGATCGAGCAAGGCGGCCTTCGCCATCAGCGTATTGCGCCTTGCATCGTCGGCGGGCACGATGCGTTCATCGCCCCAGAACCAATGAATGCGTTCGAAGGGCAGGGCGGAGCGCCAGGGATCGCGGGCCAGGCGTTCGTAGAGCCGCTTGGGCGTCGAGCCCCCGGATAGCGCCACTGCGATGGGTCCCGGCCGCCCTTTGAGTTCGGCGACGAACCAGTCGGCCGCTCGGTCGGCCAGGGCGTCGGCATTATCCGAGATGTCGATGATGCGCTCGCTGCTCATGCGATCGGTCGCCAGCTGCGCCCGTCGCGGGCAAGCATGACCTCAGCCGCCGCCGGGCCTTCGGAGCCGGCGGCATAGGTGGCAAGCCCCCGATCGCCGGCATTCGCCCAGGCATCGAGGAAGGGCTGCACAGCAGCCCAGCCAGCCTCGACCCCATCGGCACGCTGGAACAGCATGGCGTCGCCGATCATGCAATCATAGATCAGCGTCTCATAGCCAGTGCTCGCGGCCGCCTCGAAATAGTCCTTGTATTTGAAGTCCATGCCGACCCCGGCCAGATCGATCTTGGGGCCCGGCACCTTGGCGTTGAAATGCAGCGTGATGCCTTCTTCCGGCTGGATGTCGAGCACCAGCGTGTTCGGGCCCATGCCGGACAGCGCCGTGTCGCGGAACATGGCGATCGGCGCGTCCTTGAAACGGATCGCCACCTCCGTCTTGCGCTTGGCCAGCGCCTTGCCGGTGCGCAGATAGAAGGGCACGCCCGCCCAGCGCCAATTGTCGATGGCGAATTTGATCGCGGTGTAGGTCGGCGTGACGCTCTTGGGGTTGACGTCCTGAGAGGCGCGATAGGCGGTGATCGGCGTATCCCTGATGATTCCGGGACCGTATTGCGCACGCACCGAGTTCAGGATCGCCTGTTCGGGCGTGTATTGGGTGATTGCCGCCAGGGCCTCGGCCTTTTCCGAACGCACCGAATTGGCCGAATAGCGGGCCGGAGGCTCCATGGCGATCAGCGACAGCAGCTGGCACAGATGGTTTGGCACCATGTCGCGCAGGGCGCCGGTCGCGTCGTAGAAGGCGCCGCGGCGCTCGACCGTGACGGTTTCGGCCACGCTGATCTGGACATGATCGATGTGATCACGGTTCCAGATCGGCTCGAACAGGCCGTTGGCGAAGCGCAGGATCATGATGTTCTGGACCGTCTCCTTGCCCAGATAATGATCCATCCGATAGATCTGGTCTTCGCTCAGCACACTCAGAAGCTGGCGGTTGAGAGCCTGAGCCGAGGCGAGATCGGTGCCGAAGGGCTTTTCGACGATGACACGCCGCCAGGGCCCACCTTCCACCTCCTGGCTGAGGCCGACCTCCTGCAGGAGCCGGGTGATCGGCGCAAAACCCGAAGGCGGCGTCGCCAGATAGAAGAGGCGATTGCCGCCGGTGTTGCGTCCGCTCTCTACCTTTTCCAGGTGCCGAGCGAGGTCGCGGAAGCTGTCGGGATTGTCGACCTCGGCAACCACGCTGGTGACGCAGGCGAACAATTTGTCGGCGACCGCCTGATCGACGGGCCGGGTGGCGAACTGCTTGAGGCCATCCACCAGGGATTGGCGGAAGACGTCGTCCTCCATAGGCCGACGCACCACGCCGACGATGGCGAAGTTCTCCGGCAGCAGGCCAGTGGCCGCAAGATTATAGAGAGCGGGGACGAGCAGGCGCTTGGTCAGGTCGCCATTGGCGCCGAAGACGACGAAGCAGCAAGGGCCGGCGGCGCCGCCCTTGTTGATGTGGTGGGCATTCATAACTCAGGCCTTTACGGAATTCTTCGGCTCGACGTGGCCACCGAACCCCTTGCGCATGGCGGAGAGGATCTTCTCCGCATAAGTATGCTCCTGACGGGAGCGGAAACGGGTGTAGAGTGCGGCGGTAAGCACTTCGGCGGGCACCGCCTGGTCGATGGCGGCCTCGATGGTCCAACGCCCTTCGCCGGAATCCTCCACGAAGCCGGAATATTCGCTCAGCTCCTCGTCGGCGGCGAGGGCCGTCGCCGTGAGATCCAGCAGCCAGGACGTGACGACGCTGCCGCGGCGCCAGACTTCGGCGATGTCAGCCATGTTGAAATCGAATTTCTCGCCTTCCGCCCGGCCCTCATTGGCAGCGGAGCGCAGAATGTCGAAGCCTTCCGCATAGGCCTGCATCAGGCCGTATTCGATGCCGTTGTGGATCATCTTGACGAAATGTCCGGCGCCACACGGGCCGGCATGGATATAACCCTGCTCGGCACGCGGATCGTGCTTGTCGCGTCCCGGCGTGCGAGGAACGTTGCCGATGCCCGGCGCCAGCGTGGCGAAGATCGGATCGAGGCGGGTGATCGTCTCGGGCTTGCCGCCGATCATCATGCAATAGCCGCGCTCCAGGCCCCAGACCCCGCCGGAGGTGCCGACATCGACATAGTCGAGCCCCTTTGCAGCCAGTTCCTTGCCGCGGCGGACGTCGTCCTTCCAATTGGTATTGCCGCCATCGATGATCACATCGCCGGGAGACATGAGGCGCGAAAGCTGGTCGATGGTGCCCTGGGTGATGGCCCCCGCCGGCAGCATTACCCAGACGGCGCGCGGCGGCGTCAGCTTGGAGACGAGATCGGCAAGGTCTCCCGCACCAATCGAGCCTTCGGCCACCAGTGCCTGAACCGCCTGAGGAGCGCGGTCATAAACGACGGTGGTGTGGCCGTTCTTCATCAGGCGGCGGGCAATGTTGCCGCCCATGCGGCCCAAGCCGATGATTCCCAATTGCATTGGCTGATCTCCTTTTGCCGCCCCCGGCAGCTTATCGTCCGTACGTGCTTAGCACCGTTTTCAGCTGTCGCAAGCGCATGTATTCATCACTTCATGAGCATGACGAGGGGATGACGCGCCATTTTTGCATGGCACGCCGCAATGTCAGCTTGACCCACCCGCTCATGACGCTTAGAGACACCGCCATTGCGGGACAAAGTCCCGCCTGGTGAGAGCTCGTAGCTCAGTCGGTAGAGCACGTGACTTTTAATCATGGGGTCGTGGGTTCGAATCCCACCGAGCTCACCACTGATTTTCCTGACATTATCAATGAAACGGCTGATCATCCCAACACCGGATCCAGCCCGCACTATCTGCAAGCCCGTCCGCACAAAGAATGTTAGATTCTGCGACGGGATCAGAGCAGGTGGGGACTTATGGCAAGCGAGAAAGCCGCGCTGGAGCAGGCACGTCGCGATTTTGCCAGATCGATGCTGAAGGAAAGCGGATCGGCTGACCCGCGCATCGAGAGGGCGTTCGAACTTGTGCCGCGCGAAGCCTTCTTGCCGCCCGGCCCGTGGCTGACGACGCATCATGGCGGTTACGTCGAGACCCCGGATGCCGACCCGATTCATCTCTACAGGAATCGCCTGGTTGCGCTGAAGGCCGACAAGCAGATCAACACGGGCGAACCCGCCCTGCATGCGGCTTGGCTCGGGGCAGTGGCTCCCAGGGCAGGGGAGAGGGTCAGCCATATCGGGGCTGGCCTGGGATATTACACCGCCATATTGTCGGTGCTGACATTGCCCGGCGGACGCGTAACCGCGTTCGAAATCGAGGAGGATCTCGCCGAGCAGGCAAGGCGCAACCTCAAGCCGTTCGATGGCGTCAGTGTGATTCACGCCGATGCCACGCGCGTCGCTCTGCCGCCCTCCGACCTCATCTATGTCAATGCCGGCGTGGTCGCTCCGCCGCTTGCCTGGCTGGCCGCGCTGCAGCCCGGCGGTCGCCTGATCTTTCCCTGGCGTCCGCGCGAGGAGATCGGCATCGCCCTGCGGGTGGATGCCAGCCCCGCCGGCTTTGCCGTCAGGGCCCTGATGCCGTCCTGGTTCATTCCCTGCACCGGCGCGTCGCGCGAAATCCCAACGATTCGTCCGCCGCGTTCCTCTCGCCAAGCCTCGGCCGTACGCTCGCTTTGGCCCATGGCTGCCAGGGTTCCTGATGAGAGCGCGATTGCCGTCTATCCTGATCTTTGGTTTTCTTCGGCCGCCCTGGACGCCTGACCGTCCGCACGAATGTGGTCCTCAAAAGACGCTTGACCTTACAATGATGGGAAGTCCTACAAGGTCTTCATCGAACGGAGACCTCACATGATCACGCTGAAAGTACCGGAAATGAGCTGCGGCCATTGCGCCAAGACGATTACGGGGGCGCTGCAGGCGATCGATCCCGGCGCAGCCGTCGAAATCGACCTCGGCACGCAGACCGTCAAGGTGGCAAGCGCCGCCGACGAGGCGAGATTGCGTGCGGCGATCGCCGAAGCCGGTTACGAGAACGAGAAGCTGCCGGCTTGATGACCGAGCCGCCGGAGCAGGGGCCGGCTCTTGCCGGCCCCTGCTCCGCGCGCGGGAGAATTGCGGTGCCGCGGGATCGCAGTCACTCCCGGGTTTAGCCGTGAGCTCCAAACTCGAGCGCGATAGCGGCGCCGATGGCGAGAATCGTCCGATAGGTTCTTTCGATCGGATCGATGAGATTGCGTGTCAGCGCAGCGTAGTTCGAGGGTGAATCGCCGGGATAGGTGAAGGGCTCGGCGAGGCTGTAGCCCTCCATGGTCAATCCATTCACCGGATAGGCATCGCGCAGCAGCGCCACCGCTTCGGGAATGCGCAGGCTGAAGATCAGTTCCATGATGTCTTCGCGCGAGACGTCGTTGCGCGTGGAGAATTTCGGCACCCGCGCCGCCATCAGCAATATGTGCTGGAGCAGGGCAAGCCGAACCGCCTGCAGCATGTCGAGCCTCTCCCGGTTTTCCGAGATCGACTTGCCCAGGTCCTGTCCTGCAAGGTCGAGCAGGCGATGAAGCGAGATGGCATCGAGCCGCAGCTTCACCGCCAATTCGCTGAGTGAAGCGGCCCGGTCATCCTCTTCCAGCAATTGCGTGATGAACAGGCAGGGTTCTGCCAGATGTGGTTCGGCGCCGGCATAGGGACGCGTCGACCAGAAGGAACGGTCGAACAGGGTGGAGAACGCCGCGAGCGCCTTGATGCTGGAGCGCCGCTTCATATGCACGACATGCGAGGTCAGGCGGCGCAGCCGGTCCGATTTGGCGAAGGTATCGATGAAACGGTCCTCGTCGCCCCGCAGCGCCGTGCCGAAGCCCGCGATCACCGTGGCAGGGTGGCCGAGCTGCTGCAGGATGGCATTGTGCGGAATGGCCCTGATACGGCGGACCTGATGCACCTCGCCGCCCGAAACGTCGAACTGGCGCCGCGACTTGCGCGAGCCGGTTTCGTTCAGCAGGCCCTGGGCAAAAGAACCGAGCGCCCGGTGGTAGGCATGATCATCGAGCAACTTGCTATGAAAAGAGGCAAGCCTGCGGAAGAAGTCGAAGGAGAAGGTGGTATTGGAATAGAAGGGATCGTCACTGGCCGGCTGCTCGCGCCAGGCCACTTCGGCCTCCAGCATGCGCGTCAGCGTGGCGAGGGCAAGTTCCGGCGTCTCGAAATAGACGAAGCCGTCGCCGCCCTGGAAGCTGATCTCGTGCTTGAGGGCAATGCCCCGGCTCTCGAATTCGCGGCGCGCCCAGGGGCTCATTACATAGAAGGCCCGGTCCTCGAAATTGCCCTGATGGGCGCCGCGCCCTGCCGACTCGCCATGGGTGTCGAAGATCAGGACCTCGACATCCGTCAGCCGGTGGCGCTCGCAGGCACGGGCCAATTGCCCATGCAGGCGCTCGATCGCCAGCGCCGCGGTGATCTGACCCATGAAGCGGCCCGAATCCGAAAAACCGGTCTGGATCGCCAGCCGGCCACGCCGGCGCACCGCCTGGCGATATTCCTCGATGCCGAATAGCACGTCGAAGAACCGCGAGGCGCCTTCCAGCGCCGTCGGCGTCTCGAACAGAGGCGAAACGTCGAGCTTGTCCTCGACACCGAACAGGCGCGCGAAATAGACCGCGGCCATCACCGTCGCCGGCGCCTCGCATTCGGCAATGAGCAGACGGATGCTCGAATCCTGGTCGATATGCTTGAGGATTTGCGCCGCCAGCACGAATTGGCGCAGCGCCGTCTTCTGCTCGATGTCGAGCGAACCGAAGTTGACGGACACCGGCTGGGCGTCGCGAATGAACGTCGCCAGACGTTCCAGCATCGAGCGGGAGGTGATGTTCTCCTCCGAATCGATATCGAGATGCTGGCGCATGGCATTGTGCAATTGCGTGGCATTGATGCGCATATGCACTTCGCCGACTCCGAAGCCGAGGGTCAGCATTTCACTGCGCAGGGCAACGAGGTCGAGCGCGATCTCGGGCGGGGCATCGGCGATCGCGATGTCGATCAAGGCGATGTAAGGCCGGACGCTGGTGGCTGCATCCGGATGGCGCGCGGTGAGAAGGTCGGCAGCCTGCCGGAGTGCGGGTCGGTCGAGCGGCGACTGGCCGAAAGCCTCGAGAATGCCGGCGTTCCAGGCGCGCGTGCGCTCGATGCGCGCGGTCAGTTCCTCGAGACGTTGCGCGGTCTGCGAATCCGGCCCGACCTGAGCGGCAATGCGAAGGACCTCGCCGAGATAGCGGTCGATCTGGTGCTGCTTTTCCGCGAGGCGGAAACGGAAGGAATCGATCCACTGGATATCGGTGCGCCCGTCGAGGTCATAGCCGATCCAGGTGCCGAGGCCGGCATAGCCGACGGTAACGGTGCGCCATTCGGGCGACCGCCGCTCGCGCAGGACTTCGGCGACGACACGGGCGAATTCACCGATCGCCGTCTTGGCGGCATCCAGGGCAACCATTGCGGCGCCATGCTCGACCTGCAGCGTAATGGGATTGTCCGGTGCCATCAGCGCATCCGGCAGCGTTGCCTCGCTACCGCAGGCCATCCGGGCCAGGCGCGCCCGATTGGCGCTTGAAAGCAGGAAGGTCGGATGCCCGGTAAAGACGATGCCGAGCTGGGTGCGCGCCAGCGGAGAGGCATTGGAAACGCTGCGACGACCCGTTGCGAGCAAATGTTCGGCAACACGGCGCAGGCTCTTGCGATTGCCTGGCATGTCGAGCGGACCGACATAGTCCCGCAAGGCCTTCGCGCGCGCCGAGAAGGTCTCCTGGCTGAGCCGCAGGGCGAGGGCTTCGAAATCCTCCCGCGTCAGGCGTCCGGCTTCGAGCTCACGCGACAGCTCGAAGGCCAGTTGGGCCACCGGATTGTAGCGAGGCTCGTCAACCAGCTTGGCGCGAGCGCTGTCGAGCTTGTCGCGGCAGAAACGTTCGAGCTCGATGATACGATCGTCAGGTCCAGGCTGCGGCAAGGGTGCATCCATCTGGGTTCTCGGTCGACAGGTTCTTCAGGCGGTCCCATAAACCACCCGCGCGTTCGAAACGAGCAAAAATCGTGCCGCCGACACAGCAAAAATGAAAGAAACGATCGGCGGCGGCGGCGGGCGCATACCGATTGCATCGCATTTGCTCGCGCAAGGCGGGCGTCAGCTGCGATCAGGAAGCCAGCCCAGTCCCTCGACCGTGCCCCGCAACGGCCGGTATTCGGCGCCGATCCATCCCCGATAGCCGATCCGGTCGATATGCCCGAACAGGAAGGGATAGTTGATCTCTCCGGTTCCTGGCTCATGCCGTCCGGGATTGTCGGCAAGCTGCAGATGCGCGATGCGGGCGAGCTGGCTTTCGATGGAGCGGGCCAGATCGCCCTCCATCACTTGCATATGATAGATATCATACTGGAAATAGAGGTTGTCCGAGCCAACCTCCTCGATGATCTCGATCGCCTGCCGCGATCGGTTGAGATAGAAGCCCGGCATGTCGATCGTGTTGATCGCCTCGACCAACAGGCGGATACCGGCGCGCCCGGCTTCGTCAGCGGCAAAGCGCAAATTGTCCAGGAGCGTGTCGCGGATGAGCTTGGGGTCCGCCCCCTTGGGCGGGATTCCCGAGAGGCAGTTCACCTGACTACAGCCGAGCAAGGTGGCGTGATCCAGAGCCAGGGCGACGCTTTCGCGAAACTCCGCCTTGCGATCCGGCAGGCAGGCCAGCCCCCGCTCGCCGTCCCCCCAGCGCCCCGGCGGCAGATTATGCAGCACCAGCGCAAGACCGTTGGCGTCCAGCCGCCGACGCAATTCCTGCCTGTCGAAATCATAGGGAAACGGGAATTCCACGCCGGCAAACCCCGCCTTGGCGGCCGCTTCGAAGCGATCATAGAAGTTGAGTTCGCTGAACAGCATCGAGATATTGGCGGCAAAACGCGGCATGGCTGACGATAGGCCCTAGGTCTTGGCTTTGACGAAACGCGAAAAGGCATCGAGGGTGGCCTTGCTGACATGGTGCTCGATGCCCTCGGCATCCCGGCGGGCGGTATCGGCATCGATTCCCAGGGCCAGCAGGAAAGCCTCGACGATATGGTGGCGCTCACGGCTCGCCTCGGCGAGCGCCTGGCCGGCTTCGGTGAGAAAGACGCCGCGATAGGGGCGTTGCGCCACGAAGCCTTCATCCGCCAGCCGTTTCAACATTTTGGCGACGGTCGGCTGAGCGACGCCGAGACGGGCAGCGATATCGACCTGCCTGGCTTCACCGCCATCGCTGATCAGGTCGGCGATCAGTTCGACATAATCCTCGATCAGTTCCAGGCGGCGCGCCTCGCGCGCCTGGCGGAAGCTCTCGACATGTACGACGGCGTCGACCAGCCCGGGTTCGGGGGGCGAAAGCGCAGCGGAACGTTTCATGCCGGCTCTCCTTAGCTGATTCCGATATGCAACCCAGGGCAGCAAGAAATCGCTACCCCGGTTTGCGGCATTGCAATTGCGGGTATGCCCGATCCGCGAGGCCTTATCAATGCCGGCGATGAAATACAGCCCCGGCGTTTATCTATTGACCAATCTTTAGAGTATAGCATATGCTATATTGACCGATAGGAAGATGTGCGGAATGCCGTGGTGGAGAAGAGCATGGGTGCGGACGGTGCAGGAGCGGCCTCAGCTGGCCAAGGGGGCTGGCGAGCGGCTTCCGACGAAGAAAGGCGGCCAAGCCTGGGGACGATGAATGCCAGCATTCCCGTACCGAAGACGGGTTTGTGGGTACGCCGATTCCTGGCCTTTCTGGGCCCGGGCTACATGGTGTCCGTCGGCTATATGGACCCGGGGAATTGGGCGACCGACATCGCCGGCGGCTCGAAGTTCGGCTACACGCTGCTGAGCGTGATCCTCTTGTCGAACCTGATGGCTATCGTGCTGCAGGCTCTGGCGGCGCGGCTTGGCATCGTCACCGGCCGCGATCTCGCCCAGGCCTGCCGCGACCATTATTCCCGCCCGGTGAATCTGATGCTCTGGTTCGCCTGCGAACTGGCGATCATCGCTTGCGACCTGGCCGAGGTCATCGGCACGGCCATTGCCCTCAATCTCCTGTTCGGCATCCCCCTGGTCTATGGCGCCATCATCACGGCCGTCGACGTCTTCCTGGTGCTCATGCTGATGCAGCGCGGCTTCAGGACGCTGGAAGCCTTCGTCATCGCGTTGCTGATCGTGATCTTCGGCTGCTTCATCGTCCAGATCGTCCTCGCGGCTCCGGCGATCCACGATATCGTCGGCGGGTTCCTGCCGCAGGCCAAGATCGTCACCAACCCCGAGGCCCTCTACATCGCCATCGGCATCATCGGTGCCACCGTGATGCCGCACAACCTCTACCTGCACTCATCGATCGTGCAGACCCGCGCCTATGAGCGCACGGATGAGGGCAAGCGCTCGGCCATTCGGTGGGCCGTGACCGACAGCACCATCGCGCTGATGCTCGCCCTGTTCGTGAACGCCGCCATCCTGATCACGGCTGCGACCGTATTCCATCAGAATGGCCGGACGGATGTCGAGGAGATCGAGCAGGCCTATCAATTGCTGTCGCCGATGCTTGGTGTCGGCATCGCCTCCACGCTGCTGGCCGTCGCCCTGCTGGCCTCCGGCGTCAACTCGACGGTAACGGCCACGCTCGCCGGGCAGATCGTGATGGAGGGCTTCCTCCACCTGCGCATCCCGGATTGGGCGCGCCGGCTGATCACGCGCGGCATCGCCATCGTGCCGGTGGTCGCCGTCACGGCGCTCTACGGCGACCAGGGCACCAACAAGCTGCTGGTGCTCAGCCAGGTGATCTTGTCCATGCAGTTGCCCTTCGCGATCATTCCGCTGGTTCGCTTCGTTTCGGACAGGCGCAAGATGGGAGCCTTCGTCACGCCGATCTGGCTGACGGTCCTGTCCTGGGTGATCGCTGGTGTGATCCTGGTGCTGGATATCAAGCTGCTGGTCGACACCTTCACCGGGGCTTGAACTCAGAGACAGGCGCGAGGCCTGCCGCAATCGTCCCTACAGCGTTGGACCCGATCTCGAAATCGGCTCCGACGCTGTAATTGTTTCCGCTATAGCGTTTTGCGATTAGACGGAGTCACCAAGAATCGCAAAGACGCGTCAGAACAATGAGCTAGAGCAAATAAGCGTTCACGCTTGAACGCGCTTTGCTCTAAGACCCGCTATGCCACCGAGGACGACAGATCAATTGGCATGAACCAAGGCGAGGCGGGCAAGGCGCTCGGCTGAATCCTGAGAGCCTGCCTTCGCTGCAGCCTCGTAGAACGCCTTTGCCTGGGCCGCATTCGCCTGAGAAGGATCCTTGACGATGGCCGGGTCATAGGTCTCGGCCAAGGCGAACAAGGCCCGCGGATCAGACCCGCTGCGATAGGATTCGAGAGCTTCCCTCGCGCCGATCACGTCACCTCCCGCCAACAATTCACGCGCCGTTTGCACCGCCTGATCGACCTCGTCCACGGTAATGGCAATGGTGCTGACGCTGCGCGTCGCGTCCGGTGAGGCAGGGGCGGCTGCGGAGGCCGGCGGCGGAGGCGCGACACTCTGTGCCGGCGCTGCAGCCGGAGGCGGAGCCGGTGGGGGCGCAGCGGCAACCTTCGTTTCGGGCGACGTCGAGGCCGGCGGCGCAATCATGCTGCCCAAGGATTGCAGCTTTTCCGGATTGGCCCAGAAATAGGCGCCGACCGCGGCAATGCCGGCGGCAAGCAGCACGGAGGCGATGAGGGCCGGCGGAACCTTGATCCTTGCCAAGCTTCGCCGGAAAAACCGCGTCTCATTGGCATTGGCCGCCGGATTGACGCCGAAGCGCGTGGTTTTTCGCGCCGGCGCCGGGCGGGGCGGGGCCGATCTTTCGTCCTGGACCGTAGGAGCTGCGGGCGTCGCGGAGGCCTCGGCATGAGCCATGGCCGAGCTGCTGCCACTTCGCTGGTCCAGATCCTGCGGTGGCCCGGCCGTCGCGCTCACCGTCGACATGCGCGGCCGCTCGCGGGAAGGCGGGCCGCGGAATTCGAAGATTTCATCGGTCTCGGAAGCCGGCCGCTCGGGGGCCGGCGTGTCGAGCGAGGCCGCACGCGGCATTTTCGGCGGCTCGGCCTGTGCCTTCTTCTCCGCCTCGGGGGCGATTTCTATGAAAAGCGCTTCACCAAAATCAAAGCCGCTGTCGTCAGCGTTGTCCTCGACGACCGGCGCGAGATCCGCCTGTGGGGCAGCGAACGGGGAAGAGGGTTCGGGTGCTTGGACGGGTTTCGCTTCGGCTTCGGCAGGCGGCACCTCGGCGGGGCGCGGTGCAGCCTCCGTCGGCGGCGACGCCAGCGCAACCAGGCGATCGAGGGAAGGGGAAGAAGCCTTGACGTCGCTCTGGCTCGACTCGGCCGGCTTGGCTTCCGGCAATTTGGCCTCGGCCGGCTCAGCAATCGCCTTTGCCTCGGCGGGACCGGCCTCATTGGCCGGTTTGGGCACGATCAGGCGCGGATCTCGAGCAGGCGGGGATACACCACGCTGCGCCGCGGCAGCGGCCTGCTTTTCTTTCAAAGCCTCGGCAGCCAAGCGCGCATTTTCCATATGGCGCTGAAATGCTTCGCGAACAGCGGCCGCGAGAGCCTCGTCTTTCTTCAGGGGTTCAGCCATATCGTTCCCACCCAAACGCTACACGGGCACCCACTGTGACGTGAAAAAAGGCTATCCAGCCGCGAGAGCGGAAAAGATAGCGTCCGGAGGAGTGCCTGCGCAAACAAATTCTTTAACCATTTGTTAACGAAGAAGCAGCCCGGTCCATCGGGCCACCCTGAAAAGTTGACGAATATGGTTACGACGCCTCGCCGCAGCCGAGCAAGGCCCGTTTCGAAGTGCTACGATGCCGCAATGCGACAAGAAGGTGCGGCAGGGTGCGGGAATATTCGGGTTCGGTGCTTTACGCCATGACGCTTTTCGAGGATTGCTGTGTCGTCCTCGGGCCAGGCTGTGTCGGGCTTAGGCCGTTTTAGAGGACTGCGTGTGTCGTCGGAAGGAGCGCCATGCCCTTCCGGCCCGTGATTGGAGCGTCGCAGCCGACCTGTAACACCAGCATCGGCCCCGGGCGCCCAGGAGGAATTTCGTGTCCGTTCAAAATCAGTCCCAACGAGTCACCGCCCCTCAGATTCGCCTGCGCAAGGGAGGAGAACCGATCGTGGTCCTCACCTCCTATCACACCCATACCACGCGCATCATCGATCCCTTCGTCGACTGCATCCTGGTCGGCGACAGTCTGGGCATGGTCATGCACGGCATGGAAACCACCCTGCCGGTGACGCTGGAGATGATGATCCTGCAAGGCAGGGCGGTGATGCGTGGCTCCTCGCATGCCCTGGTGGTGGTCGACATGCCGTTCGGCTCCTATGAGGAATCGCCGCAGCAGGCCTTCCGTAACGCGGCGCGCATTCTGAAGGAAACCCGCTGCGGTGCCATCAAGCTCGAAGGCGGCGAACGCATGGCCGAGACCATCCGCTTTCTCACCGAGCGCGGCGTGCCCGTGATGGCCCATGTCGGTCTGACGCCGCAATCGATTATGGCGCTCGGTTCCTTCAAGGCCCAGGGGCGCGAGGAGACCGATTGGGCTCCGATTGAGCGCGATGCCAAACTGGTTGCCGAAGCCGGCGCCTTCGCCGTGGTGCTCGAAGCGATCGCCGAGCCTCTCGCCGCCAAGATTTCGGCCAGCATCCCGATCCCGACCATCGGCATCGGGGCCTCGCCGGCCTGCGACGGACAGGTGTTGGTGCTGGAGGACATGCTGGGCCTGTCCGACCGGGTGCCGAAATTCGTCAAGCGCTTCGGCTCGCTCGGCGACCAGATCCGCGAAGCCGTCCAGGGCTATGCCGATGCGGTGCGTGACCGCAGCTTCCCGGCCGCCGAACACACCTATGGCATGAAGAAGAAATAGGGTGAAGCTCCGGGCAAGCGCAGGGTCATTTTCCGGAAGCGCTGCCCATCACAATATCACCAGGCCCCCGTGCCGCGAACGAGCCTTACTGGAAGGCCACTTCGTTGAAGCTCCGCAGCTTGCGCGAATGCAGTTGGCGCTTGTCCGTCTCGCGCAGCAGCGCCATGGTCTCCAGTCCGACGGCCAGATGTTGGGAGACCCGTTCACGATAGAAGGAATCCGCCATGCCCGGCAGTTTCAGCTGGCCATGAAGCGGCTTGTCGGAAACGCATAGAAGCGTGCCATAGGGGACGCGGAAGCGGAAACCATTGGCCGCGACGGTGCTCGATTCCATGTCGAGGGCGATCGCGCGGCTCTGGATGAAGGGCAGATTCTGCACCGTCGAGGGACGCAGTTCCCAGTTGCGGTCGTCGACGGTGGCGACGGTGCCGGTCCGCATCACCCGCTTGAGGTCATAGCCGGTCAAACCCGTGACCCGCCCGACGGCGCGTTCGATCGCGATCTGGATTTCGGCAAGGGCCGGCACGGGCACTTCGCGCGGCAGATCCGCGTCCAGCACCTGGTCCTGGCGCAGATAGGCGTGGGCGAGCACATAGTCCCCCAGCATCTGCGAATTGCGCAGGCCCGCGCAATGGCCCAGCATCAGCCAGGCATGCGGCCTGAGCACAGCGACATGGTCGGAGATGTTCTTGGCGTTGGACGGGCCGACGCCGATATTGATCATGGTGATACCGGAATCATCCGCACGCTTGAGATGATAGGCCGGCATCTGGGGCAGGCGCGGAGGATGATGGCCCGTCACGTCGAGTTGCTGGGTCTCTTCTCCCAGTTCGGTGACGACATTGCCCGGCTCGACGAAGGCTGTATAGCCGGAGCCCAGCGAACCGCCTTCGCCCTTGGCCAGAATGGCCTGCGCCAGCCGCACGAATTCGTCGATATAGAACTGGTAGTTGGTGAAGATCACGAAATTCTGGAAATGCCGCGCCGAGGTGCCCGTATAGTGCTTCAGGCGCATCAGCGAGAGGTCGATACGCGGCGCGGTGAACAGCGCAAGAGGCTTGGCCCCGTCCGCCGCGCGCACATCGATGCCGTTGGCGATGCGGTCGTCCATGATGGTGAGATCGGGCACATCGAAGATCTGCGGCAGCAGGGCAAGGCGCCCGTAGTCGAGGCCGCTTTCGGCATGATAATCCTCGCCGAGGGCGAAATGGATCGGGATCGGCGTCGAGCTCTCGCCCACCTCGACGTCGACACCCGTATTGCGCAGCAGCAGCGCAATCTGTTCCTCCAGGTAGCGGCTGAAGATGTCCGGCCGTGTCAGCGTCGTTGCATAGGTACCGGTATCGGCCACGAATCCGAACGGGGTGCGCGCATCGAGCGTGGGCAGGCTCTCGGTATTGACGCTGACATAAGGATAATAGGCGCGAACGCGATGGTCGAAGTCCTTGCCACGGGTGAAAGCCGTGAAGGCTTCCCGCAGGCGGGCGGTGTTCGCGTCATAAAGCTGCGTGATCGCCGCTACGGCCGCTCTCGCATTGTCGAAGCGGCGGGGCTTAGTGGTCATTCCAATTCCGAAGCCGCGATGCGGCTCTCCCTTTTCAACCTTCTAGTTCAGCCCAAGTGACATCGCAACGACATGACATCGCGTCACCGATGAAATTTCCAACGGCGACATGGACTGCAAAGGATTTGGCGCTATAGGGCATGACCATCGATCGGAGACCGCCCATGTTCGCCAGCTATGTGTTCGCCAGGCATCTGCTTGCCATCGCTACGGTGGCTTTCCTGCTGCTGCCCGGCCCCGCATCGGCACAGGAGGATGAGGGCGCGCGTAAGGCGCAGGTCCTCCAGCAGGCTGTCGAGGCGATGCAGAAGGTGCTGCAGCCGGGCCCCGCCGTGACGGCCCTGGGCGATCGAGCGACCCTGAAGGTTCCGCAGGGCGCCGGTTTCGTGCGCCAGCCGGAAGCGGGCGTCTGGGCCTCCGCCTCCGGCTATCCCGGCGATCCCAACCTCGTCGGCATGCTGGTGCCGACGAGCGAACAGAATTGGGTCGTCTTCATCGATTATCGCTCCGGCGTGCGCTTCGACGATGACGAGGCCCGCAATTGGAACGCCGAGGATCTGCTGGCACGCCTCAAGGCGGCCACGGAAGAAGGCAATCCCGCCCGTGAAAAGCGCGGCGAGCCCCAACTCGAGGTTCGCGACTGGCTGGTCAGGCCACGTTATGACGAAGGGCAGCATACGCTGATCTGGGGCGCGAATACCCCCGAAAAGGGCGGGGAAGCCGATGAAGGCACGGGCAATATCCACGGCTATGTGCTCGGCAATGAGGGCTATTTCGAGCTGACTCTGGTCTCACCGGCCGCCGAGGTGGCCTCCCACGTGCCGATCGCGCAATCCCTCGTCGCGGGCCTGCAGTTCACCGCCGGCCATCGCTACCAGGATGCGGTGAACGGACAGGCCGAAGTGCGTCCCGTCACGAGCCTGATAACCCCCACCTCGCCCGACCTTCGCGCCACGGTGTTGGCCTATCTCAAGGCGAACTGGCTGTGGCTATTGGCCGTGCTCCTGGTACTGGCCATCCTCGCCGGCAGCGCGTTGCGAGCCCTGCGGCGATGAAAACCGCTGGAATACCGAGATTTAATCTCGGTTTGGGCGGCCAAGAGCGCTGTTTGCTTGACGGCAAGGGGCCGCTCCTCTACGCCGAAATCACATCTCGCGCCAGCGCGAACCAAAGCGTTTTGCGATCGGGCAGAATCGCCAGGAATCGCAAGGACGCGTCCAACCAAAGAAACAGGGCAAGGGGCGTTCTTGCTACAGCGCGCTTTGCTCTAGAGGATACGAGCCGGGTCTATGACCGATATCTTCCAGGAAGTCAGTGAGGACATGCGCCGCGAAAAGGCGCAGAAACTCTGGGCGAAATACGGCAACTACGTTCTCGGCGGCGCTCTCGCCGTGGTCATCGGCGTGTCCGGCTATGTCGCCTATCAGCACTACCTGAAGCAGCAGGCCGAAGCGACCGGCGCGCGTTTCCAGCAAGCGATTGCCCTGGCCCAGAGCGGCAAGACCAAGGAAGCCGCGGCCGCGCTCAGCACGCTGATGAAGGACGGCACCGCCGGCTATCAGACCCTTGCCCGTTTCCGCCTCGCGGCTGAGACCGCCAACGACAAGATCGAGGACGGCATCAAGGCCTATGAGGCTCTGGCCGCCGATTCTTCGCTCGGTCCGGTGCTGCAGAGCCTTGCCAAGATACGCGGCGGCTATCTCATGGTCGACACCGCCTCCTATGCGGATCTCGCCGGCAAGATCGAGCCGCTGACTGCGGCGGGCGAGCCCTGGCGTCATTCGGCGCGGGAAGTGCTCGGCCTTTCGGCCTGGAAAGCCAAGGATCTCGCCAATGCCTCCAAATGGTATCAGGCCGTGATCACCGACAAGGATGTGCCGCCGGCGCTGCGTCAGCGGGCCGAACTGATGCTGCAGCTCATCGCCTCCGACCAGCCCGCCAAGGCCTGATCATGGCTGTTTCCATCGCCATCGTCGGCCGGCCCAATGTCGGCAAGTCGACCTTGTTCAATCGTCTGGTCGGCCGCAAGCTTGCCATCGTCGACGACCGCCCGGGCGTGACGCGCGATCGGCGCGAGGGTGATGCCAAGCTCGGCAGCCTCCACTTCAAGGTGATCGACACGGCCGGCCTCGAGGTTGCCGACGACGCTTCGCTCGCCGGGCGCATGCGCGCCCAGACGGAAGCGGCCATCGCCGAATGCGACCTGATCCTGTTCATGTTCGATGCCCGTGCCGGCGTGACGCCGGCCGACGAACATTTCGCGGAAGTCGCACGGCGCTCGGGCAAGCCCGTCATCGCGGTCGCCAACAAGACCGAGAGCCGCACCGGCTTCCAGGGCGCCTACGAAGCCTATGCACTTGGGCTCGGCGATCCCGTACCGATCTCGGCCGAGCATGGCGAGGGTATGGCGGATCTTGCCGAAGCGATCGTCGCCATCGCGCCGGCCACCGGTTACGAGCGGGAGGAAGAGGTCGCGGAAACCGACGCGGTCGTCAGCGGCGAGGAAGGCGAGGAAGAGGCGATCGATCTCGGCGCGGGCGTGATCCGCCCGCTGCGCATCGCCATCATCGGCCGGCCGAATGCCGGCAAGTCTACCCTGGTCAACGCCCTGATCGGCCAAGACCGCATGCTGACAGGGCCGGAGGCCGGCATCACCCGCGACACCATTTCGGTGGACTGGACCTGGCGCGACAAGCGCATCAAGCTCTTCGATACCGCCGGGATGCGCAAGAAGGCGCGCATCGAGGACAAGCTCGAAAAGCTCTCCGTTTCGGATGGCCTGCGCGCCGTGCGTTTCGCCGAGGTCGTGGTCTTGCTGCTCGACAGCGCCACGCCCTTCGAAAAGCAGGATCTGCAGATCGCCGATCTGGTGGAACGCGAGGGCAGGGCGGTCGTGATCGGTCTCAACAAATGGGATCTGGTCGAGGATCGCCACAAGGCGCTGGCCAGCGCCCGCGAGATGTTCGAGCGCCTGCTGCCGCAATTGCGCGGTGCGCCCGTGGTGACCTTGTCCGGCCTGTCGGAGCAGGGCCTGGACCGCCTGATGGAAGCCGCCTTCCGCGCCTTTACCACCTGGAACCGGCGTGTGCCGACCGCTCGCCTCAACCGCTGGCTCGGGGGCGTGCTGGAACATCATCCGCCGCCGGCCGTGTCGGGACGCCGCATCAAGATCCGCTACATGACGCAGGTGAAGACCCGCCCGCCGCACTTCGCCATCTTCGGCAACCAGCTCGACGCTCTGCCCGACAGCTTCCAGCGCTATCTGGTCAATGGCCTGCGCGAGACCTTCGACATGCCCGGCGTGCCGATCCGGCTCAGCCTGCGGTCGCCGAAAAATCCATTCGACCGGAAAAAGTAAGTTTCCAGGGACGGGCGCGCTCGCTGGCGGACGTCAACCTTGCGGGAGAGGTCACATTAAACGCGGAGTGTCGATCTCCGGATCGACCATCTTGAAGCTTGACCGATCAAGCACCGTCATTGCGAGCGCAGCGAAGCAATCCAGGGTCCGAAAACGCGGCCGCCATGGGTCCTGGATTGCTTCGCTGCGCTCGCAATGACGTATGCATCAAATATCGCGATCGTTGGTGTTATTCCGGCGCCCGGAAGCTGAGGAAGCGCGCCTGCCGCATCTCGTAGACCTGCCCGGTTTCCGTCAGATCCGGGCTTGCGAGCTTCAGGATCGAGGGCGCGATGCTGGAGGGATGCGGCAGGGTATCGGCATCTTCACCTGGCATTGCCGCCGCGCGCATATGGGTACGGACGGGGCCGGGCGAGAAGAGGTTGGCCCGGATGGGTGAATTCACCGTCTCGGCCGCATAGGTCGCCACCATGGAGTTGAGGGCCGCCTTGGTGGCCGCATAGAGCCCCCAATAGGCCGTCGATTTCCAGGCCGCGCCCGAGGTGATGAAGATCGCGCGTCCGGCATCGGATTTGCGCAGGAGGGGATCGAAGGAGCGGATCAGGCGCCAATTGGCGGTGACGTTCACCGCAAATACATTGTCCCAATCCTTGGGCTCGATGTGGCCGAGGGGAGAGATCGCGCCGAGGGCACCGGCATTACCGATCAGGATATCGAGCTTGCCATAGCGCTCGAACAGCGTGTAGCCGAGCCGATCGATGCCGTCGCCGTCCTTGATGTCGAGAGGAACCAGGGTCGCCGCGCCGCCCTTCTCGCGGATTTCATCGTCGAGATCCTCGAGCGCGCCGACGGTACGCGCCACGGCGATGACATGCGCCCCCGCCTCGGCCAGGGCCACGGCCGTGGCACGGCCGATGCCGCGCGATGCGCCGGTGACGAGCGCCAGGCGGCCTTTGAGAAGATCGGACATCGGAAAACTCACAGGATAGAAAAGGCTGCTGTGTCCCACCCCGGACCGGGGTGGGGACGCGTCAGCTCGCTTCGGCGAGCAGGGAGAACTGCTGCTTGGCGCCTTCGCCGACCACGTCGGTCAGGAAGGTCGGATAGTCGCCGGTGAAGCAATGATCGGTGAATTGAGGGCGCACGGGGTCGCGCTGGTCGTAGCCGCATGCCTTGTAGACGCCGTCGACCGACAGGAAGGCCAGTGAGTCCGCACCCATATAGGCACGCATCGCTTCGAGGTCCATCCGCGCCGCCAGCAGGTTTTCCCTGTCGGGCGTGTCGATGCCGTAATAGTCGGGGTGGGTGATCGGCGGGCTGGAAATGCGGAAATGCACTTCCTTGGCTCCGGCATCGCGCATCATGCGCACGATCTTCACCGAGGTGGTGCCGCGCACGATGGAATCGTCGATCAGCACGACCCGCTTGCCTTCGATGACCGAACGATTGGCGCTGTGCTTCATGCGCACGCCCATTTCGCGGATGGCCTGGGTCGGCTGGATGAAGGTGCGTCCGACATAATGGTTGCGGATGATGCCGAGCTCATAGGGCAGGCCGGCGGCCTGGGCATAGCCGATCGCCGCGGGGACGCCGGAATCCGGCACCGGCACCACCACGTCGGCCTCGATGCCGGCTTCGGCGGCAAGCTGCGCGCCAAAGCTCTTGCGCACGGCATAGACACTGCGGCCGTGAACGATCGAATCCGGGCGGGCGAAATAGATATATTCGAAGATGCAGGGGCGGGGCGGCACCCGCGGGAAGGGCTTCAACGATTCTACGCCGTCCTTGGTGATGACGACGACCTCGCCATTCTCGATGTCGCGTACGAAGCGGGCCCCGATGATGTCGAGGGCGCAGGTCTCCGAAGCAAGGATGTAGCAGCCATCGAGTTCGCCCAGCACCAGGGGGCGAATCCCGAGCGGATCGCGAGCACCGACCAGCATGTGGTTGGTCAGACCGACAAAGGCATAGGCTCCCTCGATCTGGAACAGGGCGTCGATGAAGCGATCGATGAACTTTTCCCGCGTCGAGCGCGCGACCAGATGCAGGATCACCTCGCTGTCCGAGGTAGCCTGGAAGATCGAGCCGCGAGCGATCAATTCACGCCGCAGCGTCAGTCCATTGGTGAGATTGCCGTTATGGGCGACGGCGAAGCCGCCGCCCTCGAGTTCCGCGAACAGGGGCTGCACATTGCGCAGGATAGTGCCGCCCGTGGTCGAATAGCGGGTGTGGCCGATGGCCTGGGAGCCGGGCAAGCGCTCGATGACCTCGCGCCTGGAGAAGGTGTCGCCGACCAGCCCGAGCCGCCTTTCCGAATTGTAGCGAGCGCCATCGAAGGTGACGATGCCGCAGGCTTCCTGCCCGCGATGCTGCAAGGCATGGAGACCAAGAGTGGTGATGGCCGCGGCCTCGCTGTGTCCGAAGATGCCGAACACACCGCATTCCTCACGCAGGCGGTCGGCGTCGAGATCCAGATCGTCGTTGTCACGGGCCATGGCGCTCACTTGGATTTCTTCTCCAAAAAGGGGTGAGCGGCCCGAAACCAGGTTTCGCCGCTCCGTTCGACACTGAGATAATACCACTGATCGACTTTTCCAGCATGCCTGCGTGGAAGTTTACTGTGGCAATGCAATCGCCTCATTGCGCGGGCGCCGCCGGAGCCGGGGTTGCCGGCTGGGTCTGCGGCGCGGTGGGCGCACCGGCAGCATCCGGATCGGGCTCCTGCGTATTGGTGTTGGTGTCCGCGCCAGGTCCGATGACCTCATTGGCCCGCAGCTGCTTGAGGATCACGTTCTCGGGATCGCTGGGCAGCAGGGTGAGGATCCAGTCACGACCGGACACCAGGAGCTGACGTGATTTGGCATCCTGCACCCAGGCAGGCTCGGACTTGGGCGGCACCAGATAGCTGAAGAAGATGAAGGCAACGATGGCGAGCAGCAGGCCGCGGGCCGCACCGAACAGAAACCCGAACGTCCGATCGATGGCCCCGATGCGGCTGTCCAGGATCATGTCGGAGATGCGGATCGTGATGAAGGAGGCGATCAGGAGAACGAGCAGGAAGATGCCGGCGCCCGTGGTGATCCGCGCCAGCGTATCGTTCTTGATATAAGGCGTGACCAGCGGCAGCACCCGGGAGAACAGCAACAAGGTCGCCACGGCAGCGGCAGCCCAGGCCGCGATGGCCAGAACTTCGCGGGTAAAGCCACGCACCATTGCGAGAAGGGCCGAAATCAGCATGACGCCGATGACGATCAGATCCAGCAGCGTTACGGGCATTGGCGGTCTATCCTGATTTGCGAGCAGTGTTTCCCGGCGAGGCCGATGCGTGGCCTTGCCGGGAAATACTGCAAATACCTGACATCTCGCGGGTTCCTCTTGATCGCGCTGCGGGCGCGATCAAGAGGAACCCGCGTAGGCGGCGCGACAGGCAGAGCCGCGCGCCTTTCTATAACGAGGGTTCGATACGGCGTCACCCATTTGCTGCAGCGCAATCGGCGGAAATGCCCGCTTCATGGCGAAACTTTGGTGGATTTCCGCCTTTGGCTCTCTCCAGAGGCGGCAATATCCGCAACAAGTGTCGCAAGTGAGGCAACGCCGTTCACCCGCATGCCGCTATCCGAACCCGACTCATTGCCGGGCACGGGACAGACGGCGCGATGGAAACCGAGCTTGGCCGCTTCCTTCAGGCGCGGCCCCATATGAGCCACCGGCCGAACCGATCCCGACAGCGAAATTTCGCCGAAATACACGGCATCCGCAGGCAGGGGCGCGCCCGTGAGAGAGGAGATCAGGGCCGCCGCCACGGCAAGATCGGCCGCCGGTTCCTGGATGCGCAGGCCGCCGGCCACGTTGAGATAGACATCATGCCCGCCCAGCTTGACGCCGCAATGGGCCTCGAGCACTGCAAGCACCATGGACAGGCGGCTGGAGTCCCACCCCACCACCGCCCGCCGTGGCGTGCCGAGGCTCGTCGGCGCCACCAGGGCCTGCATCTCGACCAGGAGCGGCCTCGTACCCTCCATGCCACCGAACACGGCCGTGCCCGGCGACCCGAGATCGCGCTCCGACAGGAACAGGGCGGAGGGGTTGGTAACTTCGCGCAGGCCGAGCCCGGTCATTTCGAACACGCCGATCTCGTCTGTCGGGCCGAAGCGGTTCTTCACGCCGCGCAGGATGCGGAAATCACGCCCGCCATCCCCCTCGAACGACAGCACGGCATCGACCATATGCTCGACGACGCGCGGGCCGGCGATCTGCCCGTCCTTGGTGACATGGCCGACGAGGATGACGGTGCTGCCGGAACGTTTGGCGTAACGGATCAGGGCCTGCGCCGAGCCGCGCACCTGCGTGACGGTGCCGGGCGCCGATTCGACCGTGTCTGTCCACATGGTCTGGATTGAATCGATGACCACCAGACGCGGCGGCGGACCGTGTTCGAAGGTCGCCAGGATATCCTCGACCGAGGTTTCGGAAGCCAGTTCCACCGGCGCGCTCGCCAGCCCCAGCCGCTCGGCCCGCAGGCGCACCTGCGCCGCCGCTTCTTCGCCTGAAATATAGATGACCCTGGCGTTGCGGTTGGCGAGCGCGGCGCAGGCCTGGATCAGAAGGGTGGATTTGCCGATGCCGGGGTCGCCGCCCAGCAGAAGGACGGAGCCCCGTACGAAGCCTCCGCCGGTGACCCGGTCGAGTTCACCGATCCCCGAGACGAGACGCGGCGCTTCGTCGGTCGATCCCGTCAGGCTTTCGAGTGCAAAGACGCGCCCCCGTCCCCTTGGACGCTGCGAGGCGGGAACGGCGGCGATGGCGCTGGTTTCCTCGGCGATCGAGTTCCACTCGCCGCACGCATCGCATTTGCCCTGCCAGCGATTATAGGCGGCACCGCAATTCTGGCAGACATAGGAGGGGCTTCGTTTGGCCATGACGCCCTTCTAGAGCGCTTTCCAGAAAAGGTGATAGGCTTTTCGATCAAGAAAACGCGTCAAAACAAAAAGTTAGAGACAAAGTGCGATTCGGAGAAATCCTACTTGCTCCAGCGGGGGGAGGCCGAGTCTGATCAAGTCGGACAGGCCAAACCGGGGCTGCCGCTATAGGATCTTGAATGGGCCACAAGATTGAAGGCGACTCAATGCAGGCCGAACCCGCTAGTTCACCCCATAGGCCGGGAACGACTGCCCCTTGCAGGTAAGCCGGACCACAACCTATATGGTTCCAAACACGTCGTCCCGGAACAGTCCATGTCACGCCCGCTGACCGTCACCATCCCTCACAGCCTCGGCCGTGCAGCCGCCCGCAAACGGGTCGAGGACGGCATCGCGCAATTGCGCGACAGCTATGCCGGGCAATTCACCTCGCTCGAAGAAAAATGGAACGGCGACAGGTTCGAGTGCCGGCTGAGCGTGTTCAAGCAAACCATTTCCGGCAGCGTCGATATCGGTGACGACACGGTAACGGTGAGCGTCCTATTGCCGGTCTTCCTGACCATGCTGGCAAACAAGGTGACCACGCTGATACAGCAGCGCGGTCAGGTGCTGCTGGAGCACAAGAGCTAAAGCTCGAACGTATTCCCGCCGCCGCCATCACTCGCCGCCGGCTCTCTCCGGGTGCAGCATCATACGCTTGGTACGCGCGGCGGCACGCCGGATGGCGGCTGAGCACTTCACGATCGGGCCAAGAAAGCACCACCAGATTCTCTGATAGTCGCCACGCTCGTCCTCGATCCCGCCGATACCGTATTTCTGCACCTCATCCCGTGTTGCCAGATAGGCCGTGCCGGCGATCCAGTCCCAGATCGACAATCTCGAACCCATGTTCTTGTCCCAGTGCTTGCGTGCCACGCTGTGGTGGACCTGATGCATGCGGGGACTGATGAAGATGCGGTCCAGGATCCCGAAGCTGATGGGGAAATGCGTGTGCTGGAGCGTGCCCAATGTCAGCAGTGAGAAGATCAACGATGTGCTCGCCTGCATCGCCAGTAGCTCGACGATGGAGAAACCATAGAAGAATACGATCAACGTAACCGGTACGACGCGGCACACGCCGATGCACAAAGCATCGAGAAGCACCCCCACCGGATGCACGCGGAAGGCGGTGAAAGGAGACAAAAAAGTTGCCGAATGGTGAACCTTATGGAATTCCCAAAGGTAACGATTCTTATGCTGGATATAATGACTTATGAACTCTCCAAGATCGGAAAACATGAACATAATGATGCATAATATTACAACTGTAATCGGCCCAGCCTGGATTTTTTGATCGAACTGCAGCCAAGCACCGAGCGTCGCCCCAGCTTTCTCCGCCAGGAACGTCGTCAGAATCGCGGCGAAAAACGCCACCCATCGAAACGAAAATTTGATGATAAAGTATAAGAGAACATCGATTTTCGTCGAGTGACTGAACCACCCCGAAACAGGCATAAAAAAACGAATAAATCCCCGAACATTTCGGCTGGAAATCGTTCTCGTCAATAGGAACAGGAAAGCAAACACTCCGCCAGAAACGAATGTCGCCATCATCAATAATATATTGATGTGCGTCATCACAAAATCTGTGATAATAGCGACTACACTCGAAATCGACAGCATGAGATTACTTTCCGTAAGCTCTCAAATGAAAGATTAAGAGCAACATATCGCAAAATCTCGATTGTCAAAGAAGGCGATGAAAGTCAACACCGCCAGGCAAGTCTAGATCCTTGGGAACAATCATGTAGAAAATATGTTCGGTGGCCCGGCCACCAGCGTGAAACCGAGGCGCGAAGGCGTCGATCGTCGCGGGAATGCGGAGGGACGGCTTCCGTTAGCCGGGCAGGTGGCAAACCGCCTCGATATTATGGCCATCCGGATCGAGCACGAAGGCTGCATAGTAGTTTGGATGGTAATGGGCGCGAATGCCCGGCGCGCCATTGTCGCGCGCACCGGCAGCCAATGCAGCGGCATGAAAGTCCTCGACGGCTTTCCTGCTTTTCGCGACAAAAGCAATGTGAAAGCTGCCTTCCCGGGCCTCGCCATCACCGATCCAGAACTGGGGTCGCCCGTCCTCGCCATAGCCGCAATGGGCATTGCTGCCGGTCATCTCTCGCGTGACCTCCATTTGCACCGAATAGCCGAGCGGAGCGAGAACCAGATCGTAGAAGGCGCGGGAACGTTGATAGTCACGAACAGGAAAACCAAAATGGTCGATCATCGCATTCTTCCCAAGCAGTGGCTGTGGTGATCGAGGGCTGGCGCCGCGCTATCGCCTAGACCGCAAGGTGCCGATCGTAGCGCGTACCCAGGCTGGTGAGTATCTCATAACCGATCGTGCCGGCACGTCGGGCCACCTCGTCGACGGGCAGATGCGGCCCGATCAATTCAACCCAATCACCCCGTTTGACCGTGCCGGACGGCAAATCCGTCACGTCAATCGCCGTCATGTCCATCGAGATCCGCCCGGCGATGAGGCAGTACTTGCCCGCGACGACGGCCACCGCCGTGTCGAAATCGTCGGAGGAAGACCCCGAGCGCAGATAGCCATCGGCATATCCGATCGCCACCATGGCGATGCGCGCAGGCCGGCGGCTCGTCCAGGTCGCACCATATCCGACATATTCGCCCGGCAGCACTTCGCGGACCTGCAGGACCTGGGCCGCAAGAGTGATCACCGGCCGCATCGGATTGGGCCGGCCGGGCTGGGGATTGGAGCCATAGAGCGCCACGCCGGGCCGCAGCAGATCATAGCCTATATCAGCCGGCAGGAAGGTACCGTAAGAATTGCAGAGCGAGGCGGGGACATCCGGATAGAGCGATCTGACGCCGGCAAAAGCCTCGAACTGCCTCGCATTGAGCGGATGTTCGGGCGTGTCGGCGCAGGCGAGATGGCTCATCAGCAGGGAAGGCCTGAAGAGCTCTCCCTCCGCGGCCAGGGTCTGGGCTTCGTCGACGCGGAGCCCGAGCCGGGACATGCCGGTGTCCACGTGCAAGGCGGCGCCTCCCTGCCAGCCGGTGGCGGCAACGAAGGCGGACCATTCCCGCAATTCCTCGAGCGAGCCCAAAGCGGGCCTCAGAGCGTTCGCCGCAAACCTGTCGCCATGGCCCGGCGCAAGGCCGCTCAGGACATAGATCGCCGCATGCGGAGCGAGTTTTCGGACGCGAATGCCTTCGTCGATCTGGGCCACGAAGAAGGTACGGCAACCCGCCCGGGTAAGGGCGGGTACGACATTATCGATGCCCAGGCCATAGCCATCGGCCTTGACCACGGCCGCGCATTCGGCCTTTGGCCGCTGCTGCCCGCAGCGCCGCCAATTGTCGGCGAGCGCATCGGTGTCGATGGTCAGACGGGCATAAACGGGAGGCAGGGAATCGCTCATGCGCGGACCATAGGGCTGACTTGAAGCCGGCGGAAGGCGGAGCGGCAAATATTGCGCTCCGCCCGCCGCGGTCTATTCGCCGGTCTGTATCGGCAGGTGATCGGTACGGGCAAGATTGCCGAAACGGGTGACGTCGGCGTCGAACTGAACCTTGACGGTGCCGGTCGGACCGTGGCGCTGCTTGCCGATGATCACTTCGGCGACACCGGCCAGACTTTCCATCTCGGCCTGCCACTTGAAGAACTCCTCGGTGCCTTCCTTGGGCATCTTGTTCTTCACGTAATATTCCTCGCGGAACACGAACATCACCACGTCGGCGTCCTGTTCGATCGAGCCGGATTCACGCAAGTCCGACAGCTGTGGGCGCTTGTCGTCACGCGATTCCACCTGGCGCGAAAGCTGGGACAGGCCGATGAGCGGCACGTTCAGTTCCTTGGCCAGCGCCTTGAGACCCGTTGTGATCTCGGTGATTTCCTGCACGCGGTTTTCACTGCCCTTCTTGCCCGAGCCGGTGAGCAGCTGAATATAGTCGACGATCAGGAGATCGAGGCCGCGCTGGCGCTTCAGGCGGCGCGAGCGTGCGACCAGCTGGGCGATGGAGATGCCACCGCTGTCGTCGATATAGAGCGGCGTCGTCTGCATGTCCTGGCTGGCGGTGACGAGACGGCTGAACTCATCCTCCGAAAGGTCTCCGCGCCGGATCTTGTAGGAAGGCACGTTGGCCTGCTCGGCCACGACGCGCGTGGCGAGCTGTTCCGCCGACATTTCCAGGGAGAAGAAGCCGACCGAGCCGCCATCGATGGTCTTGCGCGAACCGTCGGGCTGGATCTCGAACTTGTAGTTCTTGGCGACATTGTAGGCGATATTGGTGGCAAGCGACGTCTTGCCCATGCCGGGACGTCCGGCGAGCACGATGAGATCGGAGGGCTGTAGCCCGCCCATCATCCGGTCAAGATCGTCGAGACCAGTGGACAAGCCTGACAACTGCCCGTCGCGCTGATAGGCGGCGGACGCCATGTCGATGGCATCCTTCAGCGCATCCGAGAAGGTCGCGAACCCGCCTTCGTTGCGCCCGGTCTCGGCGAGAGCGAACAGCCGGCGCTCCGCCTCCTCGATCTGGTCCCCGGGTGTCATGTCGACAGGAGCGTCATAGGCGACGTTGACCAGCTCCTCCCCGACCTGGATCAGGGAGCGTCGGAGCGCGAGATCGTAGATGATCTGGCCATAGTCGGCCGCGTTGATGACCGTGGTGGCCTCGGTGGCAAGGCGAATGAGATACTGCTGAGTGGTGAGCCCGCCAATGTCCTGGTCCGGCCCGAGAAAGGTCTTCAGCGTGATCGGCGTCGCCATCTTGCCCGCACGCACCAGGCTCGAGGCGATTTCGAAGATCCTGCGATGGAAGGGATCGAAGAAATGCTCGGGCAGCAGGAAGTCGGAAACCCGGTAGAACGCCTCGTTATTGACCAGAATGGCGCCGAGCAGGGCCTGTTCGGCCTCGACATTGCTGGGAGCCTGCCGGTAGGTCACGGCTTGCCCGGTCTCGAGCTTGTGTACGGTGGCTTCGACAGGTGTGGACATCAGGCTCTTGGAATCGTGATTCGTCGGGCGGCAAGCTTAGCACGCCGGCCGCCCCCCTTGGCCTTCGATCGGCAATTCACAGTGATTCACAACCCGGACAAAATAAAAGCCGGGCGACAAGCGCCCGGCTCTTGATCGTGTCGAATGGCCGAGAATCAGACTTCGGGCTGCTCGCCGGTACCGGGAACGCCGGGGATCTCGATGTCCTCGGGGTTCTCGAAGGTGTCTTCGTCGTCCTGCGGGGCCAGCACGTCCTCGCCGCGGATCTGACGCTCGGCTTCTTCGGGCGAGCGGGCGATATTGGCGGTGATGGTGACTTCCACCTCCGGGTGCAGGTGGACGAGCACCTTATGAAGGCCGATCGTCTTGATCGGGGTGTTCAGCACGAACTGCGAGCGGGCCACGGTGAAGCCGCCGGCGGTCGAGGTCTCGGCGAGATCGCGGGCCGTGACCGAGCCGTAGAGCTGGCCGGTCTCGCCGGCCTGGCGGATCAGCGTGAAGGTCTGGCCGTCAAGCTTGGCGGCAACGGCCTCGGCTTCTTTCTTGAGCTCGAGGTTGCGGGCTTCGAGCTGCACGCGCTCCTTCTCGAAGCGCTCCTTATTGGCCTTGGTGGCGCGCAGGGCCTTGTTGTTGGGCAGCAGGAAGTTACGGGCATAGCCGTCCTTCACCTTCACCGTCTCGCCCATCTGGCCGAGCTTGGAAACGCGCTCCAGCAGAATGACTTCCATGTTTGTCTCCTTTGTTCGTCTATCGGGGGGTACTGGGGGTATTGGAGCGGTCGCTGAAGCGGCCGCGCAGATTGAAGAGAGTTTCGACCAGGCCGAGCACGATCATCAGCGGCAGCGCGAGCCAGGACAGGACCACGCACAGCAGATAGGCCAGAGCCAGGATCAGGGGACGCAGGGCGCCGCCGCGGGTAAGGAAATGCAACACGGCAAAACCCTGGATCAGGAAGGCGCCGAGCAATGCCGCCAGCAACAACTGCCCGGCAAAGCCGACCGTGCCGGAAAGCAGGGAAATCGCACAGGTGACCGCCACCAAGCCCAGCGACCAGGTCGGCAGGAAGAGTTCAGCCGCGATGTCGGGCCAGCGCCGGGGCAGCCGGCCCGAGATCAGGGCGATACGTGCCGACAGCCAAAGGCCGCCAAGATTGGATACTGTTGTGAGCAGGGCCGCGAGCGGCAGCAGGATCACGCTGAAAACCTGCAGCAACGCCTCCGGATCCACGCCGTCCTTGGCGGGAATGGGTTGATCCTTCGATCCGCCCATCATGATGCGAACGGCCTGCATCAAGTCGGTACGCAGATTGGCCAATGCCTGTTCAGGAGTCGAGCCGAGTGCCAGAATACCAAAGAACGTCCCCGCCATGCCCAGCACGGCAGCGACGATTGCCAGAGTACCGAGCGGGAGAGGGGCACGATCACCCGCCCTGTCGCCGAAGCCGGCGACCGCGAGATAAGCCAGGCCCCAGGCAGGCAAGGCGCGGGAAACGCCGAACTGCAGGGCAAGTCGGAACCGGGAGGCATCGGGGGATTGGGCGTCAAGGCCCGAGGTGACCAGCGCCAGCACCGCCATGGCGGCGATAGCGGCGGCGAGGCCGGCGCGGTATCCCCAGCACAACGTAGCCAGGGTGATCGGCAGCGCGGACAAGACCGACAGCAGGGCGCCGAAACCAGAACCGCTCGCGGGAGCGAGCGTCAGGATGGCTGCAGCAAGGCCGGCACCGAGGCCGATCGGAATATCGCGTTGCATCGTCGAGCTGTCCCGCTGTCGCGGTTAGAGGCCTTGCCGTGAAGACCCCAGCCATGGCCGAACTATCCGGCTGACTGTGTTGGAGAGGGGCGGCGAGGCATGTGAACGCCTCGCCGCAGAAGCATCAGCCGATCACGTAGGGCAGCAGGCCCAGGAAACGGGCGCGCTTGATGGCCTGAGCCAGCTCACGCTGTTTCTTGGCCGAAACCGCGGTGATACGGGAAGGAACGATCTTGCCGCGCTCGGAAATGTAGCGCTGCAGGAGCTTGACGTCCTTGTAGTCGATCTTCGGCGCATTCGGGCCCGAGAAGGGGCAGGTCTTGCGGCGGCGGAAGAAGGGACGGCGTCCAGGTGCGGTAGCCATGATCACTCTTCTCCCTGCTGCTCGTCCGAGGAGCCTTCGAAGCGGTCACGGCGCGGACCGCGGTCATTGCCGCCGGAACGGGGACCGCCGCGGCCGCCACCGAAGCCGAAGCCACGGTCATCGTCGCGACGCTCGTCGCGATCGGACTTGCGCAGCATGGCCGACGGACCTTCCTCGAGTTCGTCGACGGAAAGGGTGAGGAAGCGCAGAATGTCTTCGGAGATCGACATCTGACGCTCGACTTCTGCCACGGCCGCATGCGGCGCGGTGATGTTCAGCAGCGTGAAGTGAGCCTTGCGGTTCTTCTTGATGCGATACTGCAGGGACTTGACGCCCCAATATTCGGTCTTGCCGACGGTGCCGCCATGCGCTTCGATGACACCCTTGAACTGGGCGGTCAGCGCTTCGACCTGCTGGGAGGTCACGTCTTGGCGAGCCAGGAAGACATGCTCGTAATTCGGCATGAGATGGCCTGTCCTTTGGTTACAACGCGTCGTGGTTGTCACGTTCGCCTGGCGCGAAGCCCCTCGTGACCCGGCAGGCCGTCGAGGAATGTCTTAAGAGGGCGAAGACACGGGATGCAGGAACCCTGGGGTTCCACTGCGCGAGCGCAGCCATCCGTTCAGCCTCCGGCCGAAGCGAAGCCGGGTGCATACAGAGTTTGCCGCATCAGCGCAAGGACTAAGTTGTCTATACCAGGTGCAGGCCACCGTCGCATGCGATCACGGTGCCGGTGACATAGCCGTTCTCGACCAGGAACTGAACCGCATGGGCGATCTCGTCAGCGCGCCCGACCCGGCCGACCGGCAGTATCTCCCGCTGTTCGCGGAAAAGATCGTCCTTGAAGCTCGCGGGAAAACGATCCCACCAGGGGGTATCGACCACGCCAGGGGAAACGGCGTTTACCCGGCTCGGCTTCAATTCACGCGCGAGGCTCCCGATCATGGCTTCGATTGCCCCATTGATGGCGCCGAGGCCGGCGGTCCCGGGTCGGGCGATCCGGGCAGAGATCGCGGTGATGAAGGTGATGCTGCCTCCCGCCCGCAGATGGGCTGCTCCTGCCTGCGCCGCCTGGATCTGCGGCCAGAACTTCTCCTCGAAACCGGCTCTCAGGCTTTGAAGGTCGAGCTCGGCCAGGAGACCGGCTCCCTGGCCGCCACTCAGAGCCAGGATCAGGTGGTCGATGGGTCCCATCCGGTCGAAAAACTGCTCGAGTGCGCTGCGCTCTCGAGCATCGAAGGCCGCAATCTCAATGGCATGGCCGGCCGTCGCCGCCCGCAACTTGGCGAGATCGCGACCAGTGGCGACAACCTCGGCCCCGGCAAGGCTCAGACGAAGTGCGGTGGCGAGGCCGATGCCCGACGAGCCGCCGATGACGATGATCTTTTGCCTGCTGCGTTCCATGGTTGCTCTCCGGTGCTGCAAGGCCCAGTCCGCCTTGCCTTGTTTCGGGCACAAGCCTAGGAATTGCTTGATTATCATTCAAATCGTTTGGATTTATAATGACTATCATCGATAGTGATTTAAGGAGGCTGGATCTCAACCTTCTCCTGGCCTTCCATGCCCTCATGAAAGAGCGTAACGTCACGCGCGCCGCCGAGAGGCTGTGCATCGGCCAGCCGGCGCTCAGCGGCGCGCTCAAGAGACTGCGGTCGGCTTTCAACGATGAATTATTCGTTCGTACGCGACAGGGCATGACGCCCACGCCTCGCGCCGTCGAACTCGCCGGCGCGATCGATCCCTTGCTCTTCTCTTTACAGCAGGCCCTTCACCGTAAACCCAGTTTCGATCCCGGTACGGCCGAACGGGTCTTTCGCATCGGGCTCAGCGACGCCCTCGAAGTGGCCTTGATGCCCAAGCTGGTCGAGCAATTCGCGCATAGGGCGCCGGGTATCAGGCTGATATCCTCCTTTACGGATCGAACGCGCGCTTCGTCCATGCTGGACGCGGGCGAAATCGACCTCGCGATCGGCGTCTTCGACGAGGCATCCGCCTGGCATCGACGCCATGCCTTGTTCGACTGGACCTTCGTCTGCGTCTTTGATCCCCGTCACATCGCCTTGCCCGGCGGTCGTCTGACATTGCAGGACTATCTGGCCTATCCGCACCTGCTGACCTCCTTCAGCGGCGAATTGCATGGCTTCATCGACGAAAAACTCGAAGGGCTGGGGCGTAGACGCAACGTGCTGTTCGCCAGCCGTAACTTTGCGACCAATCCCCTGATCGTCCGACAGATGGCCGCTTTCGCCACTGTGCCGTCCTTTGTCGCCGATGCCTGGGCCGAAACCTTGCAGCTTTCAACCGCCAGCCTGCCTTTCGAAAGCCTGACCACGCAAGTCAGCCTGCTATGGACGGCCATCAGCGATGCTGACGCCGGCCTTGCCTGGCTGATCGCACAATTCGAGCACCTCTACGGACGCGGCGCCGCGCGATCCTATTGAGGCGATCAGGTTTTCGCGGATGTCAGGATCGAGGCGATGACGGCGGTCGTCAGCGTCGCGAAGGTGACGGCCATGGTCAGCACATTGTCGAACTCGCCAATGAGGCGTTCGTAGAAAATCACGACGCCGATAAAAACCAGTAGCGCCGCCAGCGTGACCTTCAGATAGCGAAATTTGGCGATGAGCGCGTCGATGACGAAATAGAGCGCCCGCAGGCCGAGAATGGCGAAGATGTTCGAGGTGTAGACGATGAAGGGGTCCTGCGTCTGGGACAGCACCGCCGGAACGCTGTCCACGGCGAAGACGATGTCCGCCACATTGATCACGGCGAAGGCGGCGAACAGGGGCGTCGCGTGCAGGACGGGGTTGCCGTCACCATCGGGCAAACGAACGAAGAAGCTCTCACCGGCAATCTTCGTCGTCATGCGCATATGGCGCATGAACCAGGCAACCGCCCGGTTGCGCTCGAGGTCCATCTGTTCGTCCCCGCCGCGAAGCATGCGCAACCCGGTCACGATCAGAAAGAGACCGAACAGATAGAGTACCCAGGCAAAACGCGCCACGATCGCCGCGCCCAAACCGACGAAGACGGCCCTGAGGATGACGGCGACGACGATGCCCCAAAAGAGAACCCGGTGCTGATATTGGCGAGGCACGCCGAAAAAGGCGAAGATCACCGACATCACGAAGACATTGTCGATCGAGAGCGACTGCTCGAGCGCATAGGCGGTGAAGAACAGCGATCCTTTCTCCGCCCCGAAATACAGCCACGCGCCGCAGCCGAACATGGCGGCCAGGACGGCGTAGGCCATGGTCACGGCAATCGACTGGCCAAGCGACAGAACCGGAATGCGGCGATTGAGATAGCCCAGATCGAAGACGAGAATGCCGGCAATGGATGATGCGAAGATCGCCCAGAACCAGGGCGGCGCTCCCAGCATGTCGGTGGACGCCAGAGAAAGTTCCGACCATTCCATGAATCGCGCGCTCGTTTCTGATTCCGGCTCGGCGATGTGGGTGGTTCATCCAGTGTCGGTGCCGGGGAGGGGATGTGTCAATCGCCGACTGGCCCCTCGCAGGAACGTGACGGCGGCCGTGCCGGCTCGGAGGTTCTTGTGGGCACTCCCGGTGGAGGGTGAAAATATTCTAGCGCCGACGTTGTGTGGCGATATGATGACGCTCCTTCAGTAGAGAATCCGAGCAGCGTTGGCCTCATCACCTCCAATACCTTCCGGCAATCCGATAACCCCGCAGCAGAAGCGGCTGGCTTTCGGTGTGCATCTGTTTACGGCCAGCGGCGTGCTGTGGGGGTTTCTTGCCCTGATAGCGGCTGTCCAGCACGATTGGCGTACGATGTTCGCCTGGCTGGCGCTTGCCCTGTTCGTGGACGGCATCGACGGCACGATTGCCCGCAAGATCAACATCACCGAAGCCTCGCCCCGCTGGTCCGGCGTCGCTCTGGATCTGATCATCGACTACCTGACCTATGTCATCGTTCCGGCATATGCCCTCTACAGTTCAGGCATGCTCGGCGGTGCGAACAATGTGCTCAATCTCCTCGCCATGGCCGTGATTCTTCTCACCAGCGCGATGTATTTCGCCGACAACGAGATGAAGACGGAGGACGCCTGGTTCAAGGGCTTCCCGGCGGTGTGGAACCTGATCGTGTTCTATTTCTTCCTGCTCAGCCCGGCCGAGCCGACGATCCTTTCCATGACGATCATCTTCCTGGTGGTGCTGGCACTCGGCCTGACGACGTTCGCTTCCTTCGTGTTCGTGCATCCGCTGCGGGTGGCCAAGCTGCGCATGCCGACGCTGGTCCTGCTGGTGGTATGGTCGGTGCTGGCGATCAAGGCGATCTGGGAGAATGTCGACCCGGCCCCTTGGGTCACCTGGGGGCTTTGCATCATTGGTGTCTATTTCCTGATCCTCGGATATTTCCGCACGGCGCCGGTTCATGATCGCATGGCCGGATGATGAGGCCCGGCCCCGTTCACGCCACGTTCGGCGGCGCTGGACATCATCGCGAGTGTCGGTAACATCGTCGGGCGGCCAGTGCCGAGCCGTGATGCATGCCGCATGAAGGCCCCCCTCCGTTTCATGTTTTGATTTCAACGACAGGTATTTGCCATGCCCGCAGCCATTCGCGTTCACCGGACCGGCGGCCCGGAGGTTCTGACCTATGAGGAGATCGCTACGCCACTGCCCGCCCCAGGCGAGGTCCTGCTTCGCCAGCATGCCTGCGGCGTGAACTATATCGATACCTATTACCGGTCCGGCCTCTACAAGGCGCCGTCCCTGCCTTTTATCCTCGGCGCGGAGGGCGCGGGGGAAGTGGTCGCAATCGGCGAGGGTGTGAGCGAATTCAAGCCCGGCGACCGCGTCGCCTATGCCGGCGCTATCGGCAGCTATGCCTCGGAGCGCACCTATCCGGCCAATCGCCTCGTGCCCCTGCCGGAGGCGATTTCCTATGAGCAGGCAGCCGGCATGATGCTCAAGGGCATGACGGCGCAATATCTGGTCCGGCGCACTTTCAAGGTCTCAGCCGGCCAGACGGTGCTGGTGCATGCGGCCGCGGGCGGCGTCGGACTGATCCTGTGCCAATGGGCCAAGGCGCTCGGCGCGATGGTGATCGGCACGGTGGGCTCGGAAGAAAAGGCGGCCCTGGCGCGCGCCAACGGCGCCGACCACACCATTCTCTATCGCAGCGAGGACTGGGTGAAGCGCGTGGCCGACATTACTGACGGCCGCAAATGCGATGTGGTTTATGACGGAGTCGGCAAGGACACTTTCCCCGGCTCGCTCGACTGTCTGAAGCCGCTCGGCATGTGGGTTTCCTTTGGCAACGCCTCCGGCCCGGTCGAGCCGGTTCCCATGCTGCTCCTGTCCCAGAAGGGCTCGCTCTTCGCCACCCGCCCGACACTGGGAACCTATGTCGCCGAACGCGCCGATCTACTGGCGACAGCCGACGACCTGTTCGAGACTGTCGCTTCCGGCAAGGTGAACATCCCGGTCAACCAGCGCTACCGGCTCGAGGACGCCCGCAAGGCGCATGAGGAGCTGGAAGGACGAGGCACGACGGGATCCTCGATCCTGTTGCCCTCGTCGTAAAGCTGCGATTTTCCCCTGGATGGATTTTGCAGTGTCGACGCCTTCGCCTTCGTCGCCGCTCGCCTCATGCATGCCATGTTTTCCGGCTCCAGAGCCTTCGGTAAGAGTCACGAATAACCCTTTGAAAGACAAATCGAAGAATGCTGTTGGCACCGGGAGCGCCAGGGTGGCACCGGGGGGCGGAATGGGCTAAAGCGTTTGGCGATTTAATGGAATCACTGAGAATCGCCAAAGCGTTTTGCGATTTGAATGGACGACTTCAGATCGCAAGGACGCGTCGAAACAAGGAGCTGGAGCAAATTGGCGTTCATGCTTGAAGGCCCTTTGCTTTAGGACGCGTCGAGAACGAAGAGCGTGAGCAAGAAGCGTTTGCCAAAACGTGACTTGGTCATGAGGACGCCGCAGAATCGGTTTGAGGCCGTGCATTGACTGACGAAAACGACAAGAGACCGGATGACGGGGAACCGTCCGACATCCGCTCGACTTCCATCACCGACGAGATGAGGCGCAGCTATCTCGATTACGCCATGAGCGTGATCGTGAGCCGCGCTCTGCCGGACGTGCGTGACGGCCTGAAGCCAGTCCATCGGCGCATCGTGCATTCCATGTACGAGAACAACCACACGCCCGACCGCAAATACGTCAAGTCGGCAAACATCGTCGGCGCCGTCATGGGTCAATATCATCCCCATGGCGACCAATCGATCTATGACGCCCTGGTCCGCATGGCCCAGCCCTTCTCCATGCGCCTGATGCTGGTAGACGGGCAGGGCAATTTCGGCTCGGTGGACGGCGATCCTCCGGCGGCGATGCGCTATACAGAGTCGCGCATGTCGAAGGCCGCCGTGGCGATGATCGACGACATCGACAAGGACACCGTCGACTTCCAGGAAAACTATGACGGCACCAAGGAAGAGCCGACGGTCCTGCCGGCACGTTTTCCCAACCTGCTCGTCAACGGCGCCGGCGGCATCGCCGTGGGCATGGCCACCAATATCCCGCCCCACAATCTGGGCGAGGTGATCGACGGCTGTCTGGCCTATATCGACAATCCGGCCATCACCATCGACGATTTGATGGAACTGATACCGGGGCCCGATTTCCCGACCGCAGCCACCATCGTCGGCCGTTCCGGCATCCGCTCGGCCTACAACACCGGGCGCGGTTCGATCATCATGCGTGCAAGCGCCACGATCGAGGAAATTCGCAAGGATCGCGACGCCATCATCGTCACTGCCATTCCCTACCAGGTCAACAAGGCGACGCTGCAGGAACGCATCGCCGAACTGGTGCGCGAGAAGCGGATCGAGGGCATTGCCGAAGTGCGGGACGAGTCGGACCGCCAGGGCATGCGCCTGGTCATCGAGCTCAAGCGCGATGCGGTCGGCGAAGTGGTGCTGAACCAGCTCTACCGCTTCACCTCGCTGCAGACGAGCTTCGGCGCGAATATGGTGGCGCTGAACGGCGGCCGCCCCGAACTGCTCAACCTCAAGGACATGATCTCGGCCTTCGTCGACTTCCGCGAGGAGGTGATCAGCCGCCGCACCAAATATCTGCTGAGCAAGGCGCGCGACCGCGCCCATATCCTGTGCGGCCTTGCCACCGCCGTCGCCAATATCGACGAAGTGATCCGCATCATCCGCACCAGCCCCGACCCGAACACGGCCCGCGAGGCCCTGATGGGCCGCGACTGGCCGACGGGCGACATCGCGCCGCTGATCCTCTTGGTCGACGATCCCAAGCACCCGATGAACGAGGACGGCACCTACCGCCTCTCGGATGCCCAGGCCCGCGCCATCCTGGAACTGCGCCTGGCTCGCCTCACGGCTCTCGGCCGCGACGAAATCGGCGACGAGTTGCAGACGCTGGCCGACCAGATCCGCGATTATCTGGATATTCTCCGCTCCCGCGCCCGCATCATGGCGATCGTCCGCACGGAGCTCGAGGAAATGAAGGCGCTGCATGCCACGCCGCGCCTGACCGAAATTCTCGATTCAGACGCCGATTTCGAGGACGAGGACCTGATCCAGCGCGAGGACATGGTGGTGACCGTGTCCCATGCCGGCTATGTCAAGCGTGTGCCGCTCTCCACCTATCGGGCGCAGCACCGCGGCGGCAAGGGCCGCTCCGGCATGCAGACCAAGGAAGAGGATTTCGTCACCTATCTGTTCGTGGCAAATACCCACACGCCGGTGCTGTTCTTCTCCTCCAAGGGGCGCGTCTATAAGGAGAAGGTCTGGCGTTTGCCCCTGGCGGCGCCGCAGGCCCGCGGCAAGGCCTTCATCAACCTGCTGCCGATCGAGGCGGATGAGCGTATCACCTCGATCATGCCGCTGCCCGAGGACGAGAACCAGTGGGCGACGCTGCACATCATGTTCGCGACATCGTCCGGCACGGTACGGCGCAACGACCTCAGTGACTTCGTCCAGGTCAACCGCGCCGGCAAGATTGCGATGAAGCTGGAAGAGGGCGAACAGATTCGGGACGTCTCGATCTGCACCGAGGCCGACGACGTGCTGCTCACCACAGCGCTGGGCCAGTGCATCCGCTTTCCCGTGCCTGACGTGCGTGTGTTCAAGGGGCGTGACTCCATGGGCGTGCGCGGCATCAAGCTGGAGGGCGAGGACACCGTCATCGCCATGGACATCATCGCCCATCGCGAGATTTCTCCCGAGGAGCGGGCTGCCTATTTCAAGATGCGGCGCGCGGTGGCAGGCGAAATCGAGAACGGCGACAATGGCGTCGAGGAGGCGGAGGAGACGGGCGAAGCCTCGGTGGAGATCTCCACCGAGCGTTATGCACAACTCTCGGCCGAGGAGCAGTTCATCCTCACCATTTCCGAAAATGGCTATGGCAAGCGCTCTTCGTCCTACGAGTATCGCATCACCGGCCGCGGCGGCAAAGGCATCGTGGCCATGGCCGTCAACCAGCGCAACGGCAAGCTGGTTTCCTCCTATGCCGTCGAGCACAGCGATCAGATCATGCTGGTGACCGATGGCGGCCAGCTCATCCGCTGTCCCGTAGATGGTATCCGCATCGTCGGCCGCGGTTCGCAGGGCGTGATCGTCTTCAACACCGCCGAAGGGGAAAAGGTCGTCTCCGTCGAGCGCGTCAGCGATGAAGGTGACGAGGACGAGGAAGGCAGCGAGGAATAATCCCAGAAAAAAAACGGCACCCGCGAAGGGTGCCGTTTGTAAGTTCCGGAAGGGCTTTGCGATCAGCCGAACCGGCGGTCTTGGAGGGCGGAAGCCTTCGCATCACCACTGGTTGCGGGCGATGCGAGGGATAATGGGGATCACTGCGGCAGCTTGGTCTTGACCAGCGTGGTCTTGCCGGTTTCCTGGTAGACCTGGATCAGCGTCACCGGCGGCATCGCCTGCTTGGCAGCGGCGTCGCCTGCGCAGGCGGCAATGATTGAATTCTTGCTGCAATCGGCAGCGAGGGATGCAACGTTCAGCCTGTCGCCGCGGCTGGCGGCAACCTGCTGGGGCTGCATGCGGGCCACGTCGAGAAGAGAAGCGGCGGCGAGGGCGAAGAGGCTTGCACCGATTGCCAGGGCTGGGCGAAGGGTTGTCATAGCCATGCATCCTATCAGTTCAGGTATGTCTCAACCTTGTTTGATCACTTATGACCTATTAACCATGATGCGACCGTGACTCGCCGTGCGCTTTCGCACACGCTGTCCTCGCGGGGCCCGCTTTGCGCGGGAACGGCGGTGGAAACGAGAATAGCGAGGGCCATGTGCATCAACCGTTCTGGGGTCAGAATTATCCGTTGAACTGCAAATTCCGGGGCATTTCGCTTGAACTGTGTCGTGCCTCAGTCAATGCGGAGTCGGCCAGAAAGTTCCCTGGACGGGCGACCATGGCGGTGATTTTCAAAGTTCCGGCAAGCCGGCCTCGCCACCGTGATCGGCAGCAAGTGTACCAAAACGAAACATTTCGGCTGCCTGGATATTCGGCTTAAGCCTTTACAATGAGAGAGCCATGATCTCAGCCCACACCACGCCCAGGACGGCCTTCTACGCCGGCTCCTTCGACCCCCTGACCAACGGCCATGTCGATGTCATCCGGCATGCCGCGGCCGTGGCCGATCGGCTGGTGGTCGCCATTGGCGTTCATCCGGGCAAAGCACCCTTGTTCACTGCCGAAGAACGTATGGACATGATCCGCGAGGATTGCGGCCCGTTGCTCGGTCCCGACCGGCTGGACGTGGTTACCTTTGCCGATCTTGCCGTCGATGCGGCACGGCGTGTGGGAGCAACCTTGCTGATCCGCGGCCTCAGGGACGGCACCGATCTCGATTATGAAATGCAGATGGCCGGCATGAATGCCGCCCTGGCACCCGGCGTGCAGACCGTCTTCCTGCCGTCGTCGCCGATCGTGCGCCCTATCACCGCCACGCTTGTGCGCCAGATCGCAGCCATGGGCGGCGACGTTTCCGGATTCGTGCCGGCGGGCGTGCTGCGGCGCCTGAAGGCGCGGTTCGCCAAATCGAAGCCCTAGGGGCAAAGCGCGTTTAGACGGAAACGCTCGTTTGCTCTAACTCTTTGGTTCGACGCGTCCTTGCGATTCCTGGCGTGACCGCCAAATCACAAAACGCCTTGGAGCAAAATCCCGCAATCCATTCCGTCTTCGAGGGAGACAATCCTTGCTTCGTTTTCTTTCCGCTTTGGCCGTGATGATCGGTCTCTTCGCCGTCACCCCTGCCCAGGCTGCTCAGGCCGATGCCAACACGGTCTATCTCGACACCCAGTATGGGCGCGCCACCATCAAGCTGCGTCCCGATCTCGCGCCCAAGCATGTCGAGCAGATCAAGGCGCTGGTGAAGCGCGGCTTCTACAACGGCGTCGTCTTCCATCGCGTCATCGAAGGCTTCATGGCGCAGACCGGTGATCCCACCGGCACCGGCACCGGCGGCTCGGACCTGCCTGACCTCAAGGCGGAGTTCACCAACAAGGCCAAGTTCGTGCGCGGCGTGGTCGGCATGGCCCGCTCTTCCGACCCGAATTCGGCGAACTCGCAGTTCTTCATCATGTATGCTCCGCAGGCCAGCCTCGATGGCCAATACACCATCGTCGGCGAAGTGGTGTCGGGCATGGAAGCCATCGACAAGATCAAGAAGGGTGATGCCAGCGACAACGGCATGGTCAGCAACCCTGACAAGATCATCAAGATGCAGTTGGCCAAGTAAGAACTGTTATCCCGTGCGCATTGCAGCATGAAATGGCGCAATGCAGACGCGGGACCGCGCTCCAAAATAATGCGCATCTTACGGTTCCGGATCTGGGCAGCGGCACTTCGCGCCGCGGCGCGCCCGGGATGACAATGAAAATTCGCCAATTGCAAGAAGGCCGGCCAGAGACTATCTAGCCGTCATTCCACTCCGCTTTCCGATAGAAAGGAGCGTGCCGATGGCCGCTGATCCCGAAAACACGATCGTCATGGAAACCACGCAGGGCCGTGTCGTCATCGAACTGCGCCCGGACCTCGCCCCTCAGCATGTCGAGCGCATCAAGCTGCTCGCCCGCGAGAAGTTCTATGACGGCATCGTCTTCCATCGCGTGATCGATGGCTTCATGGCGCAGGCCGGCTGCCCCGATGGCCGCGGCACCGGCGGCTCCAAGCATCCGAACCTGCCGGCCGAGTTCAACGACGAGTCGCATGTGCGCGGCATCTGTTCGATGGCCCGCTCCTCGATGCCGAACTCCGCCAACTCGCAGTTCTTCATCGTGTTCGACAACGCCAAGTTCCTCGATCGTCAGTACACGGTCTGGGGCAAGGTCGTGGAAGGCATGGAGAATGTCGACAAGATCAAGCGCGGCGAGCCGGTGGTGAACCCCGACAAGATCGTCTCCATGCGCGTTCAGGCCGATATCGCCTAAGCACGTTCTGAGGCAAGAGATCGGGCATCACCGGAGAAATCCGGTGGTGCCCATCATGTTTTCGACGTCATTGCGAGTGCAGCGAAGCAATCCAGGCTCGGTGCTTCACGACCTCCGGGTTGCGTCGCTTCGCTCGCAATGACGTCCCACTGGCAAAGCAAGACCAGATTGTCTGCCCGAACGTTGACCATGCGCGTTTCCGATTTCGATTTTCATTTGCCGCCTGAAAATATCGCGCTTCGCCCCGCCGAGCCGCGCGATCGGGCGCGCCTGCTCGAAGTCGATCCTGCCGGCAACACGCTCGCCGATCGCATCGTATCCGACCTGCCGACGCTGCTGCGTCCGGGCGACATGCTCGTCTTCAACGACACCAAGGTCATCCCCGCCAGGCTCGATGGCCTGCGTCGCCGCCCGGGCGGGGCAGGGGCCGCCATAGAGGCGATGCTGCACCAGCGCCTCGGCCCGGCCCAGTGGAAGGCTTTCGCCCGGCCCGGCAAGCGCCTGGCCGTGGGGGACACCATCGAGTTCGGCGAAAATCTGAGTGCCGATGTCGAGGAGAAGGGTGAAGGCGGCGAGGTCACGCTGCGCTTTTCGCTCAAAGGCGCTGCACTCGACATTGCGATCGCCATGGTCGGCCATATCCCGCTACCGCCCTATATCGCGTCCAAGCGCGCGGACGATGCGCGGGACCGCGAGGACTACCAGACCATCTATGCCAAGGCCGACGGCGCCGTCGCCGCCCCAACGGCCGGCTTGCATTTCACCCCCGACCTGTTCGCCAGGCTGGACGCAGCGGGAATAGCCCGGCATTTCGTCACGCTGCATGTCGGCGCCGGTACGTTTCTGCCGGTGAAGGGCGAGGATCTTTCCGAACACAGGATGCATGCCGAGTTCGGGATCGTGACCGCCGAAACGGCGCAGGCGCTCAATGCGGGCAGGGCGCGGGGAGGGCGCATCATCGCCGTCGGCACCACCTCGCTGCGACTGCTCGAAAGCGCCGCAGCGCCGGACGGCACGCTGGAGCCCTTCGCCGACGAGACCTCGATCTTCATCACGCCGGGCTATCGATTCCGCACGGCCGATGCCCTGATGACCAATTTCCATCTGCCGCGCTCGACGCTGATGATGCTGGTCTCGGCCTTCGCTGGCTACGACACCATGAAGGCGGCCTATGCCCACGCCATCGCCGATGGCTACCGCTTCTATTCCTATGGCGATGCCAGTCTGCTATGGCGGGCGCCATGCTGAAAACTCCTGAAACGACGACCGCCGGCGAGGTCTCCTTCGCCATCCATGCCACCGAGGGTACGGCTCGCACCGGCGCCCTGCATCTGGGGCGCGGCAGCGTGCGTACGCCGGCTTTCATGCCGGTCGGTACCGCCGGCACGGTCAAGGCGATGTATGTGGACCAGGTCAAGGATCTCGGTGCCGACATCATCCTCGGCAACACCTATCACCTCATGCTGCGCCCCGGGGCGGAGCGGGTGGCCGCCCTTGGCGGCCTGCATGAATTCTCGCGTTGGCAAGGCCCCATCCTCACGGATTCAGGCGGTTTCCAGGTGATGTCCCTGGCGGGACTACGCAAACTCGACAAGAACGGCGTCACCTTCAGGAGCCATATCGACGGTTCCCATCATCGTCTCACGCCGGAGCGCTCGGTCGAGATCCAGACCCTGCTCGATTCCGACATCATCATGCAGCTCGACGAATGCGTGCGCCTGCCCTCGACCCGCAAGGATATCGAGCGGGCCATGCGGCTGTCGCTCGATTGGGCCGAGCGCTCGAAGAGCGCCTTCGGCACCCAGCCCGGCAAGGCGATCTTCGGCATCGTGCAGGGCGGCGACATTCCCGATCTGCGTATCGCCTCGGCCGAGGCTCTCTCGAGCATGAATTTCCCCGGCTATGCCATCGGAGGCCTTGCCGTCGGCGAACCGCAGGCCGTGATGCTGGACATGATCGAAACCGTCGAGCCGCATCTGCCACGTGAAAAGCCGCGTTATTTGATGGGCGTCGGCACGCCGGACGACCTGATCGAAAGCGTGTCGCGCGGCATCGACATGTTCGATTGCGTGATGCCGACGCGGGCAGGACGTCATGGCCTGGCCTATTCGCGCTTCGGCAAGGTCAATCTCAAGAATGCCCGCCATGCCGAGGATCCACGTCCCCTCGACGAGGCCTCGTCCTGCCCTGCCGCACGCGACTACAGCCGCGCCTATCTGCATCATCTCACCAAGGCCAACGAGATCCTCGGCATGATGCTGCTGACCTGGATCAACCTGGCCTACTACCAGGATCTGATGGCCGGCATGCGCGCCGCCATCGCCGAGGGGCGCTTTGCCGATTTCAAGGCCAAGACCAAGGAAAACTGGGCGCGGGGCGACATCGCCAAGCTGTAGAACCCCTTCCTGGGTGCGCGGACGTCACAGCGACATGCGTGCATGTCGCGCCGTCCGCCTCTTTCTTCTCCCTGGCGAGTCGCTTTCAAGAGCGGACGAGACTTCCCCGCGGCCGGGAAGAAATCATTGCCGTCGACCTTTGATCGATATACCCTACCCCCCTATGCTATAGAGGTTGTCATGAGCCATACGATCCAAGAAAAGGCCAAGCTGCTGGCGCGGGTTCGTCGCATCAGGGGGCAGGTGGAGGCCATCGAGCGGGCGCTCGAGAATGAACTGGGCTGCGATCCCATCATGCACATGCTGGCCGGGGTGAGGGGCTCGGTGGCCGGCATGATGGCGGAAGTCATCGAGGACCATGTCCGTGACCACATCATGGCGCCCGGACTCGACGAAGCGGGCCGTCGCGAAGCCGCCGAACATCTGATCGATGTCGTCAGGAGTTACTTGAAATGACCATGCCGACCGCCAATGCTCCCTTCGAGCACAGCCATGTCTTTCTCGGCGCCGACCATGATTCCAATGAACGCCGGACCTGGGCCGTCATCATCCTCTGCGTGGCGACCATGGGCGTGGAAATCGTGGGCGGCGCCATCTACGGCTCGATTGCCCTGATGGCGGATGGCCTGCATATGTCGACCCATGCCGGCGCCCTGCTCCTGACGGCTCTGGCCTATCGCTACGCACGCCGGCACGCGTTCGATCGGCGCTTCACCTTCGGCACCGGCAAGGTCGGCGACCTCGCCGGCTACACGAGCGCCGTCATCCTGGCGATGATCGCGCTGCTGATCGCCTATGAAGCGGTGATGCGCCTGCTGGCCCCGGTTCCGATCGACTATGGCCAGGCGATCGTCATCGCCGTGCTGGGCCTGATCGTGAATATCGTCAGCGTGTGGCTGCTCAACGGGGGCAGCCACCACCACCACCACCATCATCATCACCCGCATGGCCATGCACACGATCATGGCGGCCATCACCATCACGATGAAAATCGCCGTCTTACGACGGCTGGCGGCGCGCTCGAACTGCGCATCTTCGAGGACGGTGTTCCGCCGCGTTTCCGCCTGCACGCTCCGCATGGCTTCATGCCGGCTGCCGATAGGATTGGCCTGGAGACCATCCGGGAGGATGGCACGCGACAGCACTTCACCTTCGCCAACCACGGCGCCTATTTGGAATCACGGGAGGAAATCCCCGAACCCCATGCCTTCGCCGTCAGGCTCGATCTCGGTGACGAAAAGCTGACCACGGCCTTCGCCGAACCCCATAGCCATGGCGGGCACCATGACAACAACATGCGTTCCGCGATTGCCCATGTCATGGCCGACGCAGCGGTTTCCGTATTGGTGATCGTGGGTCTCCTGCTCGGTTTGGTGGCCGGTTGGAGCTGGATGGACCCGGTCGCCGGCCTGGTCGGCGCCGCCGTAATCCTCAGTTGGTCCTATACGCTGATCCGCGACACCGGCGGCATCCTGGTCGACATGCTGCCCGACCGCCGGATGGCGGACGCCATGCGCCGGACGATCGAAGCGGAGGGCGACACGGTCGCGGACCTGCATCTGTGGCGGCTCGGCCCCGGTCATCTCGGGGCCATCCTGGCGATTGCCTCGGCCCATCCCCGTGAACCTGACTTCTATCGCGGCAAGCTGGCGATGTTTCCTTCGCTCTCGCATGTCACGATCGAGGTTCAGCCGAAAGCGCATGCGGCTGCCTGAGGTAACGCGCCGATCACGATCGCGCACATCGATTTTACCGACGATCTTACGCGATCGTGAGAAACATCGACCACGGCACGGGCGTATAAGGGGGGTAAGTCCACGCCCATCGACCAGGGAAGATCATGCTGATCCGCCATGCCCCCGACCTCACCGAGGCCCATGTCACGCCGAAGCAGGCCTATGTCGACCGCAGGCATTTTCTCGCCGGCATCGGAGCCGCTGCCGGTGCAGCCCTTCTGCCGGTCTCGGCCGAGGCGGCCAAGCTGTCGGGAGCCAAGAGCGTCTATTCCACCGACGAGAAGCAAACCAGTCTGGAAGACATCACCAGCTACAACAATTTCTATGAATTCGGCACCGACAAGGCCGATCCGGCCACCTATGCCGGCAAGCTGACCACGACGCCCTGGAGCGTCAAGGTCGATGGGCTCGTCAACAAGCCGGCGACCTATGCGCTGGAGGATTTCGTCAAGCCCTACCGCCTCGAAGAGCGCATCTACCGCCATCGCTGCGTCGAGGCCTGGTCGATGGTCATTCCCTGGCTCGGTTTCGCGCTGGCCGACGTGATCAAGAAGGCGGAACCGCGGGGAAGCGCCAAGTTCGTCGCCTTCGAGACGCTGGTGCGCCCCTCGGAGATGCCGGGCCAATCGGCTTTCTTTCCGGCCCTGAAATGGCCCTATGTCGAAGGGCTGCGCCTCGACGAAGCCCTAAATCCGCTCACCATACTCGCCGTAGGCCTCTATGGCGAAACACTGCCGAACCAGAACGGCGCGCCGCTGCGCCTGGTCGTGCCGTGGAAATATGGTTTCAAGGGCATCAAGTCGATCGTGCGCATCAGCCTGGTCGAAAAGCAGCCGCCCACCTCGTGGAACCTGGAGAATGCGAGCGAGTACGGTTTCTACTCCAACGTCAATCCTGAAGTCGATCATCCGCGCTGGAGCCAGGCGAGCGAGCGGCGCATCGGTGCCGGTCTGCTGGCCGGCCGGCAGCCGACCCTGATGTTCAACGGTTATGGCGATCAGGTGGCCTCGATGTATGCCGGCATGGATTTGAAGGCCTATTACTGATGCAGCTCACGCGCGCCAGCCTGCAAGCCGTACTCAAATGGCTCATCTATATCGTCGGCATGCTGCCGGCCGTCTGGCTGTTCTATCTCGCCTTCACCGGGCGCATCGGCGCCGATCCCGTGGCCCAGCTCGAATGGGGGCTGGGGCTGTGGGCCCTTCGCTTCCTGATCGCCTGCCTCTGCATCACGCCGCTGCGCCAGCTTCTGCGCATCAACCTCCTGCGCTACCGGCGCGCGCTCGGTCTGGTGGCCTTCTACTACGTCCTGCTGCATCTGAGCGTCTGGCTCTGGCTCGACCGCGGCCTCGATCTGCATGCCGCCGTTCAGGATATCCTGCGCCGGCCCTACATCACCATTGGCATGGCCGCCTTTGTCCTGCTCGTCCCCTTGGCGCTGACGTCCACTAACTGGTCGATCCGCAAGCTCGGCGGGAAGGCCTGGTCGAAACTGCACAAGCTCGTCTACCCCGCCATCGCACTCGGGGCCCTGCATTTCATTATGATCAAGAAGGTCTGGCTGATCGAGCCGCTGGTCTATGCGGCGATCGTGCTTGTGCTGCTGGCCTGGCGCCTGCTGTGGCCGTTAATCGGCAACCGTCGCCCAAGAAGCGCAAGGCGGGTTGCGTCAACGTAATGCAAGCAACGCGCTGCCGCCCCTCATCCCCCTGCCGGGACCTTCTCCCGCAAGGGGAGAAGGAACAGGATTGGGATACGGCGCGTCAGCGGAACAGCTTTCAAATGGTTCACCACCTGCCAGATGAGATGCCTTCTCCCCTTGCGGGAGAAGGTCCCGGTAGGGGGATGAGGGGTAGCTGCACATCGGATCGGCCGAAAAAATCGGTTGCCTCGACGCGAATCTCCACCTATTTTGCCCTTCCCGGTTCACACTCAGCATGAGGGAGAATTGCATGACCACAGTTCTGATTCTCGCTCACATGTCGAACGTTCGGCCGTATGAGATCCTGACGCGTTAGGTCGCGTCTTTTCCGCCGAAAACCCCACCGGGTCATTTTCCTGAACATATTTTGCGCCGCACGTTCGTGCGCGCCTTGCATTTTGGAGACGGCGCGGGGCTGCGCCGGTTACCCCCATGACTCTTTCTCGCAAAGAGCCCGGCCGCAATCCCATGGCGGCTGTGCTTGGATTCACTTTTGATCACTGGCGCAGCCAGGGCGATCTCGTCAGCCTGATCGTGATCGCCGTCGGCGTCGCCACGGTCGCCGAAGTGGTCGTGCCGATTTATGCCGGCCAGATGGTCGACGCCGTCACTGCCGGCCTCGGCAGTGCGAACGAGGCTTGGTGGGCTCTTGGCGCCATGCTGGTCCTGGGTGCGGTCGCCGTGGGCTGCCGGCAGTTGTTCTTCTTTGCCATCACCATCCTGACCACGCGGATGATGAGCACGGTCGCCCGCGAAGCTTTCGCTCGGGTACAGCGTTTCTCCACCGACTGGCACGCCAACAATTTCGCCGGCTCGACAGTCAGGCGCATCACCCGCGGCATGTGGGCGCTCGACATGCTCAACGACACGCTGCTGGTGGCCATTCTTCCCTCCATCCTCGTCCTGCTCGGCTCGACGGTGGTGCTGGCCACGGTCTGGCCGACCCTCGGCCTGGTGGTCTTCATCGGCTCCATCGCCTTCGTGGCGATGACGGTGGTGCTGTCGGTGAACTATGTCGCCCCCGCCGCACGCCTCGCCAACAGCTGGGATACGCGCGTGGGCGGCGCGCTCGCCGATGCCGTCACCTGCAACGCGGTGGTCAAGGCCTTCGGCGGCGAAACGCGCGAGGATGCCCGCCTGACGGCGGTGCTGGCCAAGTGGCGTTCGCGCACCAATCGCACCTGGATGCGCGGCACCAATGCCGGCACGGCGCAGAATCTGTTCCTGCTGGGGCTGAGAGCCGCTGTACTGGGCGTGGTTCTGTGGTTGTGGATGCGTGGCCAGGCCAGCGTCGGCGACGTCGCACTGGTCCTGACCAGCTATGCGGTCGTGCATGGCTATCTGCGCGATATCGGCATGCATATCCATAACCTCCAGCGTTCGGTGAACGACATGGAGGAGTTGGTGGCGTTCCATGACCAGCCGATGGGGGTGAAGGACAGGCACGATGCCATGCCGGCCATGATCACGGATGGCCGCATCGCCTTCGAGCATGTCACCTTCCACTATGGTGGCCATGCCGATGCCCTCTACCGCGACTTCTCCGTCGAGATTGGGGCAGGGGAGAAGATCGGCCTGGTAGGCCGCTCGGGCTCGGGCAAGACCACCTTCGTGAAGCTGATCCAGCGTCTCTACGACGTGAATGCCGGCCGGATCAGCATCGACGGGCAGGATATCGCCGACGTGACGCAGGCCAGCCTGCGCAGCCGGATCGCCATCGTGCAGCAGGAGCCCATCCTGTTCCACCGTTCGCTGGCCGAAAACATCGCCTATGCCAGGCCCCAGGCCAGCATGGCCGAAATCGAGCACGCGGCAAGGCTCGCCAATGCGCATGCCTTCATATCGGCCTTGCCCAAGGGCTATGGCACGATGGTAGGCGAACGCGGCGTGAAGCTGTCCGGCGGCGAGCGCCAGCGCGTGGCGCTTGCTCGGGCCTTTCTGGCGGATGCGCCGGTTCTGATCCTGGACGAGGCGACCTCCAGCCTCGATTCCGAATCCGAGCATCTGATCCAGGAGGCGATGGAAAGGCTGATGGCAGGCCGTACCACCATCGTCATCGCCCACCGGCTCTCCACGGTTCAGGCGATGGACCGCATCCTTGTCTTCGACAAGGGCAGGATCGTCGAGGAGGGGGATCACGCCAGCCTGATCCGCCACCCCGACGGCATCTATCGCGGCCTGTTCGAGCGCCAAGCCCTGGAACTCGCCAAGGGCTGGGCGGCGTAAGACGACATGACAAGATGAGGATGGGGCATCGACGATGCCCCATCCTCACGATTGATCCTATGACGCCGATCAGACAGCGTTTTCAGCCAGAACTCTAGCGATGATCTCGGCACGAGCGGAGCCGACTTTCAGCACAGCTGGCCGCGAACAGCTCACTCTGATCACTACTTCCTGCTTCTCGCCGAGCTATCCTGGAAAGAAGACGGCAACGTTTTTGCGCTCCTCTCTGGCCAGAGACGTCGTGAGCGCGCCACATGATCGAGCAATGGCGCCAGCTGGCTTCGGACAGACCATCAGGCCAGGGCGATCCGCACCCGCCGGTTCTGCTTGCCCTTCTTTTCGATCTGGGTCACCACGATGCGGCCGATCTCCTCGGTGTTGCGGACATGGGTGCCACCGCAGGGCTGCAGGTCGAGGCCTTCGATCTCGACCAGCCTGATCACCCCCGAACCGCGTGGAGGCTTGACCGACATGGTCTTTACCAGGCCGGGATTGGCGTCGAGTTCCGCATCGGTAATCCAGCGTTCGCTGACCTCGGCGCCCTGGCCGATCATCGTATTGATCTTGTGGGCGATCTCTTCCTTGTCGAGGCCGGCATCCTGAATGTCGAAATCGAGCCGCCCCTCGCCATCGCCGATGGATCCGCCCGTGACGGGATAGGGCAGAGCGACCGAAAGGAGATGCAAGGCCGTGTGCACCTTCATACGAGCATAGCGCCGCGACCAGTCCAGTGCCAGCTCGACCGTGTCACCGACGGCCGGCAGCAGCCCTTCCGGCGGCACGACATGCGCGATTTCGGTCTTGGTCTCGTCGTTCCATATTGCGTTTGTAATGCCGATGGTGCGCCCGTCGGGCAGCGTCATGGTGCCGACATCACCCGGCTGGCCCCCGCCCATGGCGTAGAAGACGGTGCGGTCCAGGATGATGCCATGTTGCGACAGTCCGATCACCGTTGCGCTGGCGCCAGGTCTGTATGGATCGTCTCTGAACAGCAGGTCTGTCGCCATGTCGTCACCTATTCCAATGGAGCCTTGATGGTGGAACGCTTTTCGAGCCATTCCGGCACAGGCAGGTTCTTGGAACGCATGAAAGCAGGATTGAACAGCTTGGACTGGTAGCGCGAGCCGTGGTCGCACAGAATGGTCACGACAGTGTGGCCCGGCCCGAGTTCCTTGGCCATGCGGATGGCGCCAGCAATGTTGATGCCGGTCGACAATCCCACGCACAGCCCCTCTTCCTGGAGAAGATCATAGACCAACGGCACCGCTTCTTCATCAGGGATCTGAAAAGCGAGGTCGACGGGGGCGCCCTCGATGTTCTTGGTGACCCGGTTCTGACCGATCCCTTCCGACATCGACGAACCGGAAAACTTCAGCTCGCCCTCGGTAAACCAGGAATACATGGCAGCCCCCATGGGATCGGCGACGCCGATCTTGATGGCGGGATTGGCCGCCTTCAGGGCGATGCCGACGCCGGCAAGCGTGCCGCCCGAGCCGATCGAGCAGATGAAGCCGTCGAGCTTGCCGCCGGTCTGTTCCAGGATTTCTGGCGCCGTCGTCTCGATATGGGCCTGTCGGTTGGCGACATTGTCGAACTGATTGGCCCAAACCGCGCCGCCCGGTTCGGTTTTCGCCAGTTCGGCCGCCAGCCGACCGGAAACTTTCACGTAATTGTTGGGGTTGGCATAGGGCACTGCGGGCACTTCGACCAGTTCAGCCCCGGCCAGGCGCAGCATGTCTTTCTTTTCCTGGCTCTGGGTCTCGGGAATCACGATCACCGTGCGGAAACCCATGGCATCGGCGACCAGCGCCAGGCCGATACCCGTATTGCCTGCGGTGCCTTCGACGATGGTGCCGCCGGGCTTCAACTCGCCCCGCGCCACCGCATCCTTGATGATGAACAATGCCGCCCGATCCTTCACCGACTGGCCCGGATTCATGAATTCGGCCTTGCCGAGAATGGTGCAGCCCGTCAGCTCGGACGCGCGATTGAGCCGAATGAGGGGCGTATTGCCGATGGCGTCGACGAGACCAGTACGGAAAGCCATGTGTGATCGTCTGCTGATTGGAGGGGATGCGACCCTAACCCGACTTTCCGGATCGGCATAGGGGAGAGACATGTCGACGACGGGTTTTCCAGGCCGGGGTGCCATGATAGCTCTCGCCCCGGCAGGCTGGCCGTCTGGACCGGGACTGCCGCGCTCGACCGTCGCAAGGAAGCCAATCATGTCGAAGGTGACACGCGCCACCCAGATGCTCGCCAAGGCTGGCGTCGCCTTTTCCGTCCACAGCTATGACTATGATCCCGACGCCGACAGCATCGGCCTGCAGGCCGCCGAGGCCCTCGGCGAACCGCCCAGCCGGGTGTTGAAGACCCTGATGGCCCTGGTCGACGGCAAGCCGGTCTGCGCCATCGTGCCGTCGGATCACGAGGTTTCCATGAAGAAGCTGGCTGCCGCCTTCAATGGCAAGTCTGCGCAGATGATGAAGCCGGCCGATGCCGAGCGCAGCACGGGATACAAGATAGGCGGCATCAGCCCCTTCGGCCAGATGCGCAAAGTGCGCACGGCCATCGAGGAAGCCGCGCTCGGCGCAGACTATGTCTATGTCAATGGCGGCCAGCGCGGCCTGCAGATCCGGCTCGCTCCCGGCGATGCCAAAACCGTCCTCGACGCGACTGCCGCCGCCCTGATCTCGGCCTGAGCCTTCTCAGGCTTTCGCCAGCCGCGAGCCTCGACAGCTGGTTGGAGCCCCCCGTGCGGAAGCTCCGGGCGACGATGGAGTGCTGCAAATCCGGCCGAACGCGAATGACTGGGAGCAGAGCAGGATCAAGCGCCAATAGGTGACGCGCCTCGCCGAGGCGTACAATAGAACCGAATGTCAGGTGAGAAGGAGAATGGCTCCGCGAGCAGGCGCCAAGCTACTGATTTTGTTGACTTTATTGGCAATCTAGTCATAGAAAAAGTCAGTATCGACGCCTATCGTGACAGTACCGACTATAGAGACAACCCTGTCGGGTATGCACAAAGTTATGAACCAATGGCCCGCCATAAGCTTAAAGATCTAGGGATTCGAGCCTTAACCGAGCCGGGAATCTATGGCGATGGTGACGGCCTCTACCTGCGGGTGCAAACCGGTGGTCGACGATCGTGGGTCTTCATTTGGAAACGATTCGGCATCAGGCGCGAAATCGGTCTCGGGCCGTATGGTAGCGGGACCGGTGCAGTTTCTCTAGCCGCGGCTCGTGCGAAAGCTGAAGAGGCCCGGGAGATCGTTGGAAGGGGAGGAGATCCGAAAATCGAGATGGCCGAACGGCAGGCTGCCAAGCGAGTGGCGACCTTCGGCCAGATCACCGAGGAATATATCGAGACGATGAAGCCGAAATGGCGCGGTGACAAAACCGTTGCCGCTTGGGAGCGATTTTCGAAGACCTACACCGACAAGATTCGGAAGGTGCCAATAGATAAGGTATCGACGGAGGACGTGCTTTCAGTGCTCCGGCCGTTCTGGCACGACAAGCCAGAAACGGCGACCAAGGTTCGAGAGCGGATCAAGCTCGTCTTAGACCACGGAAAGGCTAGGGGGCTTCGCCAGGGTGACAACCCGGCCGAATGGCGAGGCCACCTTGACCAGATCCTGCCGCCGCCGAAGAAGCTGGCAAAAGGGCATCACGCATCTTTGCCCTACACGGATGCCCCAGCGTTCGTGAAAAAGATCCGGCGGGCTTCCGGCGTCGCTGCACGAGCCCTTGAGTTCATCATTCTCACGGGCTCTCGCAGTCTGGAGGTGAGGGGCGCTGAGTGGCAGGAGATCGACATGGCAAAGGCCGTGTGGACGGTGCCGGCCGCGCGCATGAAGACGGGAAAAGAGCACCGCGTTCCACTGGCGGCCAGGGCGATCGAGATCCTAACCGAAATGCAGGAGTCCCGGCGTGGCAACCTGGTGTTTGAGGGGCGAGTCGACGCGTCACCAGTATCTGATGTTGCGCTCGCCAAATGCATGAAGACGTATGGAGCAGGGGATTTTACGATCCACGGCTTCAGATCGACATTCCGGGAATGGACTGCGGACGAGACGCAACATCAGCGTGAAGTGGCCGAGGCAGCTTTGAGCCATGCCGTGGGCGATCAGGTGGAACGAGCATACCGTCGCGGTGACGCCCTGGCGAAGCGGCGGAGACTGATGGACGATTGGGCGGCATATCTGGGGGGGGCAGATGGCACCGCTGGGATTTAGGTTTTGTGTCCTGACTGTACGGCTTCGCGAGATGTTGGCGGGGGCAACAAAAGAGGAAACTCGCGGCGACAAGGCGGCAGCGAAGGCCATAAAGGACGAAGTCACAGCGCTGGCGATTAAGTCTTTGCGCGAGGGCTACCACTCGGCTGACTTTCTGAATTTCGTAGCTGACCTGCTCGAACCAAAGAGAGGTCGCCCTGCGAAGCCCGAGCCAAAGTGGTGGCGAGACATCGGCGAGGTCTACGACGAACTGACAGACGCCGGCATGAAACCAATGCAGGCCTATGCCGAATTAGAACGACAGACTGGCATTGTAGTCCGCCAGCTACAACGAACCGTGAAATTTTACCGGGGCGTAATTGAGGCCGAAGAGGAAGCAAGGGAGGTCTAACTGACGACAGAAAAGACGCCGATTTATTGTCGCTGAAGTTACGCTCGCAATAGACAATATAGGGGACATGGCCAACAAGGAGACGCCGCCATGCCATCCGCCTCGAACGACAACGCGCCTTTGATTTCAATGAACGAGACCGTCCGCGCGACATCGCTCAGCCGCACGATGATCAACCGATACCGCGCCGAAGGCCGGTTCCCCCAGGCTGTGCCCCTGGGTGACCGTCGCTTCGCATTCGTGCGCCAAGAAGTTTACAACTGGATACAAGAGCGCATTAACGCTCGCCAAGCCGCCTAACCTCTACCAACCAAGCAAATCTTCTGCCCAACCCGCATTTGCGGGAACGACATCGCTTTGCCCGTACGCGGGCCGACGGCTTCACCCCAACCCCAATCGAAGGAAGGTCACCATGACCAATACCGCCAAGAAGGCGCTCGCCTACGCAATCGGCATGATTCAGTCGATGCCGTCATACCGGCAAGACGACGACGCATTGCACGACATGCGCACCGACATCATGAACGAGATCAGCGCTACGGACCTCGCCGAGATCGTCACCGACGTCGAGATGCGATCCGGCAAGGCGGTGCGCCTGTATCACGACTACATAGAGCCTACCGATCCCGCCGGTGCTCTTTTCAAGGCAACCTATGATCGCGCTCGCGGACTGGCATATGCAGGGTTGATTCAGTGGCACGAACGGCACCCGCTGATCGGCAAGAGCCCGGATCCAACCGTTATGGCAAAGCGCGCCGCGGTGTGCCTCGATGACGAGACCAACAAGACGGTACACATCAAGGCTCACAACGAAGCGGTGGACGCCCTCGCGAAGCTCCATGCTACCTTGGAGGTGTCAGCAACACTGATGGACCTCCATGCGGAGCCGGAAGCCCCGGAAGAGCAGGACGATGACGCAACTGTTCCGTTCCAGACGGCAGAACTCATCGACTTCGACGATCTGCCGATCAGCAGCACCGAGCACTAAAGCCTAGACCACCGCCCCGCGCCAATCGCCATGTGAGTCCCCTGGAACACCTGCCGGGGCGTTCCTTCTGAAAACCAAGCCCACCAAAACGCGCTTCGGCGCGGACGATACCGCCTTGTCCGCACGCGGGGAGAACACCCTTCAACACGCCACGATGGCGGCGAACGAATGGAGATTCAAATGTCGGTACATCTAGATAGTCGTGTTGCGGCTTGGCAGTCCAAAGCGGGCCTAGTCCTTCCCAGCAGAGACCAGATTGCTGCCTACGACGCGATCAGCGAGACAGCGTTCAAGTTGATCAAAGCAATCGAGCTGGAGAAGTCCGGCATTCGAGATGGGAATAGTGCTTGGCACGGGAGCGACCCGCTTCTCGCCTATGGCATGGACCTCGTGCGCGGGTTGCTCAAGGCCAAGTGCATTTTCGCCTTCGACATCGAAGGAGTCCTGCTCGATGCTAACGCCGCGGAGACGGGGTGATGCACGTCACCGACATTACCTACCTCGATGGAGACGGCCCCACCTTGGCCCGCTTCTCTGTCGCGTTCGACACTGACCTAATCCTGCACGGACTGCAGCTGCGCGTTGCCGAAGACGGCAGCTTGCGCACTCACCCGCCGCATGCTCGGCGCCTGGCGCGAGCCTATGGCATCAGCATGCCACTTTCCCAGAAGCTCACCGACCTCGCCATCGCCGCTCTCGCCGAGCGCGGCGTCGTCGTTCGATAGGAATAACCATGGAAATCTGTCATCTCCGCCGCCCCGATCCGGGGTATCGGCCCGACATTGAGTGGCTCGTAGATCTGCAGCTCGATTGCGGTATTCGGCTATTTGGCCTGGCCGTTACTCGTACCGACAAGGGGCTGCGCGTTCGGCCGCCACAATCCAAAAGGCACCTGGCCACGTCTTTCTTCACCAAAGAGGCCGCCACCAAGATCCTTGATCTCACGCAGAAGGCCATCGCCCAGCATGACCGCGCAGCCTGAACCCCAATACAGCGCTCCTGCCTTCGATCGCGGCACCGGCAGTATGACGGCGGCCCCCAAGTTCAGCCCACCATACGGTTGCCTGGAGAACGTGCCGGAGCCGTTGCTTGATCGGGCGCAGCATTTCATGGTGTGGGGCGTGCCGCCCTACTCAAAATCTGCGCGGTATTCTCGCATCCTTATGGACGTGGTGCACTTCTGGATGCTGCAAGGCGGACCAGCCGTTGTAGTGCCCACCGCCATGGCCAAGTCCTACGGCATGCCGCGCCGTACCATCTGCCGCTTCCTCAATCGTCTAAGGGATCACGGAGCGCTGACGCAGATCGGCCGCACTTCGACCGGCAGCCCCATCTTCCTACCCAATCTGGATCTCACCGAGGAGAGCTATCTGGAGAGCCGGCGCGAGCTGGAAGAGCACTTCCGTGAGCGGGAGTTGGAGGCGGCTAATGGCGAAGCCTGATGTCGACGACGGCCTGCTTGCCCAGCATAAGCTCATGGTTGCGGTGAACCTCAGCGAATGGGCAACCCGGCTCGACACGAAGGTGGCCACGGTCGTGATCGAGAAGTACATGAGGGTGCACAAGAACGCTCGGGTCTCATTGCGCTATCTTGAGCAGGCAACCGGCGCGACCCGTCCAAACATCATCGCATCAGTACGCCACCTCTGCGCCCAAGGCGCTCTCGCGGTGCTCCGCGAAGGTAGGGGAACCCGGCCGACTGAGTACAGGCTGAACTTTGACTACCCGATAAAATCAGCTAGCGGTATTGTGGGCGATACCTCTACTAGCGGTATTGTACACGATACCTCATGCGGTATTGCAGGCGATACCTCTAGCGCCTGTAGCGGTATTGTGAGCGATACCCAAACCTACTTACCTAGCCTGCCTACAGGCAGGCGTACTGGAAGTAGGAACCCCGAAGGGGAAGGCACCCACGCCCCGGCTTCCGGGGACGGCGCGGCGGTCGCTGACGCTCCCTTGCCCGCCCCTCCACCGGGCGCGCGGGACCCGAAGAAGACAGAGAGCGGCTTCGAACAGCTCTGGGCGGCCTGGGGCAACAAGCGGGACAAGCACAAGGCAAAGGCGGCCTATACCAACCTGAAGCCTGCCCCCGAGCTGCACGAGCGGCTTGTTGCCCAGGCCACGGCGTGGACCGAGGCATATGCTCGCAATGGTACCGAGAAGCGCTTTCAGACGAGCTTGGGGAACTGGCTGGACCGAGAGCGGTACGACGAGGATCTTCCGGAAGCGTATGTCGATGCCAAGGACGCAGCAGTCAGCCGCAGCCGAGCCAATGGCAAGACCAAGGTCAGCAACCCCGGAGCCAGAGAAACAGGCGACGCCGGCCACAATCTCCCGAAAGGTACAAACCGCTTCACGGTGAGTGCCGTCGAGCACGTGGGAAGCGTGTTCGACGCATGGGCAGTCAAGCTGACCCTGACCGCCACCACCGGCCAGGAGTTCGAGCACACCTTTTGGCCAATCAACAATCACGACGCCGGGCTTATGGAAGAGGGCCAGCGGATCAACGGCGCCCTCTGCCGTGCGGTCAACAACAACTTCTCGACCGACTTCAAGGACTGCATCGGTCGATCGGTAGTGGCGACCGTCGGAAAGGGTGGCCGCGTGGACTATACGGCGTCTGGCGAAAAGTTCGATTTCCCACCAGACGGCGAGCCCGCCCAGCCGGCAGGCGGTCATACTTCAAGGCGAGCCGAACACGACCTTCCGAGAGGGCGGCGGAAGCTCACCATCGCCAGTATCGACGAGCCCGACGACGGCATGGTCGAACTGGATCTTACCGACTGGGACGGCACCACCTATACGCACGAATTTTTCGTGGAACACAGCGACCCCGCCGAGGCGCTTCACGGCCGAGACATCCTCGATCGCATCCTCGCCGCCACGAACAACGGCCAGCGGCCTGACAACCTGGGCGCTCTCATCGGGCGGACGCTGGAGGTCATCGTGGCCGACGGCGAAGCCCGGTACCTGGCCGCTTCCTAAACCATCCCAGGCCCGCCATCCCGGCGCGACCGCAACCATAGGACAACACCATGACCACCTCATTCTCCCTTCCCCCGATCGATGCCGCTCTCGCCGACGGCACCCCGGCCCAGATTGTCGGCGTGCACATTTCCAGCGGCGCGCCCCAATTCGTATGCATGCGGCTCGCTGCCGACGGCAAGGTCACGCTGTCGCTTGAAGCCACGGTCACCGGCATCGAGATCGAAACCGGAGCAGCCGCCGATGAGTGACGAGATCCTGAAATTTGACTTCAGCTCGTTCCACCGCATGGCCGATCGGCTCGGCGTCGCTGCCAAGCAACTGCCCTATGCACTGAGCCGTGCACTCAACGAGTCGGCATTCGCATCTCGATCTGCGATCATCCAAGAATGGCCTTCCCATGTGAAGGCCAAGAACCCGGCGTTCATCGGCTGGGCCTTGGGTGTCGAGAAGAGCAACAAGCACAACCTGCGTGTCGCGATCACCGACGCCAGGTCGCAGGGCCGCGGGCATTTGTTCCTGCATGCCACCGGCGGCACCAAGTCGTCCCGCGGCAGGCTCGCCATTCCCTCGCTCAACGTGCGGCGTGGCAGGACGGGCGTCGTGTCGGGCCAACGGCCCAAGAACCTACGCAGGAGCTTCCGCCGCGGCGATGTCGTCTATGCCGTCACCGGCCGGGGTAAGCGCAAGAAGTTGAAGCTCATGTACACGCTCAAGACAGGAGCCCAGATCAAGAAGGACATGCCGTTCTTCGAGATCTTCCGCGAGACGATGACGCGCGAGATGCAGCAGAGGGCACCGAAGGCAATGCTGGAGGCGATGAAGACCGCCATTCGGAAGTGACATGCAGAAATGCATGCCTCGATGGCGACCAATGCAAAAAAGTGACGGGTCCTCCCGGCGATATAGGCACGTAGGTAACGCCCGACCGCGATCCATTTTTAGATGGAAGATTTTCGTAGAGGCGTGGCGTCGTCGCTCTGGGCCTCAGGCGACAAAACAATCCAGCCATAACAACGGAGCCCACCACCGGGCTCCACAAGCCAACAGAGAGGATATTCTATGGCTTCTATTGATCAAGTTGCAGCCCATCTTAACCTGTCCGCTCGGACGGTCGATCGACTGATCTCCAAGGGCGTGCTGCCTCGCGCAGCTCCCGGCGAGCACGACCTGCAGGAATGCACACGCCACTACATCCAGCACGAACGCGCTCAGGCCGTCCGGCGCGTGCTGGAACTCCGGCCCGACGCCGTTGCGATCTTCGAAGACCTGCTCGATACCATCCGGCGCGGCGGCCCGGTGCCAATCTTGCCGTGAACCGGGCAGAGACCCGGGGCCGGTATCGACCTAGGGCTGCTTAGATTCGCCGCTAGCCTGCCGGCGCCACTACCGGCAGGCGCACTCAGCTACGCGAGATCAGAACTTGTAGTTAACCCCGAGGCGCACAACGTTGGTTTTAACGTCGTGCTTATGTGAATAGCAGAGGTCTGGAGCGGCATTATTGCAGGACGAGGACTTTGTGCTTCCAAAATCCGCGTATAGGTATTCCAGCTTCACGGACCAGTGCTCGTTAACTGCTTGCTCCACGCCCGCGCCAACGGTCCAGCCGGATTTAAATTCGGACTTCGACACCCCTTGGAAGCTGGCCGGATAAGCCGAAGAGTCACGGAAATCTAGTTGCGTTCCCGCCCAACCGCCGGTGGCATAAATCAGTGTCCTGTCAAATGCATAACCAAGACGAACGCGCGCGGTGTAAAATCCCGTCACCTTGCCAGTCTGCGTTACTGAATTGCCGGGGAAATTAGGAAGGAGGCTGCGGGTTTTGGAGAACGATTTTTGGTAGAAATCGGCATCGGCTTCCGCACCGACCACGAAATGACCTTGCTGCCAATTGTACCCGATCTGAGCGCCGCCAAGGAAGCCGTTAAGGTCATAAGAGTGATTGGTTAGCGACTGGCGCAACGCAATGGCGTCAGGGGCGTCGCCTCCGCTGGTGTGACGCCATCCTTCATCTGACTGTGTCCATCCGTAACCCGCGTTCAGACCAGCGTAAAAGCCCGTCCAGCTGAACGGAGCTGCTACCGGTGCGACCGGCTCAACAGCAGTCGGAGCGAGATCGGCGGCCATAGCCACACCTGACAGGCACACAAGAGCAGAAGAGGCGAGGAGAAGCTTGCGCATGGCCATAGTCCAAATGAGTGTGCGACTATTCATAACTTCGATTGCCGGTGAAAGCCGTTGCTAATTGGCAACATTTCGAAAAAATTCTCTGTATTAAAACTTGAACGACTGAATGACGCAGCGAAAAGCACGGCGAAGTGAAAAATAAAAAGGGAGATACCCCTAAATAAGCCGCAATCGAACAATATAATTAAATATCGTCGTGCCGCACTCAAGAGGAATGCCAGAGCGACCAAGACCAAGAGCCCACATAGGGCCTGTGTTTGTTTTCCTATCATCCATTGTGAGGGTTTTGCATGCCGAAGACGGCACGTTTCTCTATTCCTGCTGCGGCCAACGACAACAGTCCACGGCTAGACCACCCAGACCTATACGATGTCGAATTCCGGCCAGATCCTCCGCTCCCTCCTGGCGCCGCCAACTGGCATGGCGGGCCAACGGTCCCGTACTTGATCACCCAGGCCGCTGCCTTGAATGCTGCGAATGATAATATTCCGCTGGTCCCGGACGCTATTGTATCCCGCGCTCGCAAGCGCAGTGTCGCAGCCGAATACGCCCTCGGATGGCTCGCCGATGTGCTGGAAACGGCACGCCACGCTCCGAAACACCCGATAGCAGTAGCTGCCATGATCGATGCCCAGAAGCGTCTCGCGGCCATTGCTGATGGCATCGGCAGCGAGGCTTTCTATACACTGGTCGCCGGATTGGATGGCGCGACCGCCGAAGATGTCGGGCGTTGTTACGGCAAGACCTACAAACGTGCGTCGGCTCTTGGTAGCAATATGACCGAATTGGCCATTGATGCTCTGGTTTCATACTTTTGGGACAGAGTACCTCGGGCAGCGTGATTTATGCTATTCTGAAATTATGAGGTGAGCAGTTCTTTGTCGTCCTGCCATCTCTCCTTTTGGTAGGGTTACTAAAAGCCGGTGTCCTTCGGGGCACCGGTTTTCTTTTGCCCTCATTAATCTTCAAACGGAGGAAATTGCCCAATGGCCAGCGTTGGACGTCTGGTCGAGATTATCGACACGACACTAAACTTGAGAGGATCGGCGCTATATCAGCGCAAGCGGCTTGTTGAAGCAGGTGTTATTCAGGGAAAGCAAGGCCCAGGCGGCGACGCGCCTCTAGCTGACGTGGCCATGGTGTTGACCTCCGTCATGATCGGCACGACCGCCACGACGAGGCCGGACACTGTCCGGGCCTATATGGCGCTGCAGGCCCCTGACAGAAGCACCTTCGGCGATGCTCTGACCGGCTATCTGGCCGATCCTCATGACCTCCTTGAGCTTGCCATTGATGCCGTCGCCCCCGCCGCCGCCATCCGACACAGGGACGGTACAGGGAACGTGATCTCGACGCTGTTCCTGTCCGAAGAGGACGACCCACGGCCAGGGTTTACCCGCATGGCCGTTCTGACCGCCAATACCTTCACGCAACTTGCCGAGGCCATCAGGCAGGCGCCCCCAGCTACAAAGCGCCGCCGCCGGCGCAGGAGATCCGTATGAACAACACCCCCACGATCGGCGAGATCATCAACGACGACGATTTGCTCGTCGTCATTTCGTCTGCCTTCGCCGTAGCCGCCTATGCCGCGGCCAAACCGGCAGAACGTCGCAAAATGCTGAAGTCGGCCCACACCCTCATTGAGGCCGCCAATGCGGCCCGGGAGAACGTGCAATGATGCAGCCTGTCGGAATTTCAGACTGTGATTTCATCCTGACCGGCTTTCAGCATGCCCATGCAGACGGCGAGCCGATCCGTATCTATTTCCGGGGCGGCAAGAGCCTCGTGATTGACCCGGACGAACTCCTTGAAGTCGCCCATGTCAACTATCGCGAATTATTTGGATTCCCCGAGCCTGCCTCGCTTGAGGTGCCGCGGTGGCGGACGCCGCGCGAGATCCGGCTTGATGAAGAGGAACACGCAGAATGACATTTAAGTCTTATGACTGCTTCTATCTCGATGCCACGCCTCCAGCGAGCTTTCAGGAAGCAAATCACATCATCGATATCTGCAAAGCAGCCAATACTACGATCCGGATCAGTGGAATTGGTGTCGTCGTCCACGTTCAGTCACCAGCATCACCTGAGCTTCTTTTGGCCATTGCTGAAGCGGTGAATGACGACAGGGCGAAGAAGCTTCGTAATCGAGAAGCAGAGAGATTTACACAATGAAGATCCTGAATGTGATTTCCGAGACTTTCAGGGCGAAGAAAGCCCCCGACTCCGCCAAGCTAGCCGAACTTCTAACGCAAACCGAAGTCGAGACTGCTGCGGCCCGCACGCGCCTGGCCGACCTTGAGGCCAAGCGCTCTGAAATGGCCTTGGCGAGCGAGAGCGAACGGCTTGCATATCGCTCTGATCTTACCTCGACCCGTGACGATATTGCCGACGGTGACGCCGCTATCGAGGCCCTGCGTACCCGGCACGCCGCCGCCGTGGAAGCCGAAGCCGAAGACGGGCGGAAGCAGGTATATAAGGCTGCGAAGGCCGAAGCCGACAAGTTGCCTGGCCTAATCGACGAATACGCGAAGGCCGCCCAGGCCGTGCTCTTGGCTGTCGCCAAGATCGCCGATATCGATCGCGTCGTACGCGCTGCCAATTCGGATCTGCCGGCCGGTGCCGCACCGATTGCCGACTCCGGCAGGCTGCGCTCCGTTCCGGCAGCGCCTCGTGAGATCGTCAAGGAGAAGACCGTCGACCTCTGGGTGCGCGAAGGTCGGCGCGAGCCGGCCTCCGAGATCGTCCAGGCCAAGGTGCGGGAAGAAAGCAATGGCAGGGGCTATCACCGTCCCGAACACTCGCCCGTGCCGGAGTATTACGCCAAGCAGTGGTTCACCCGTCGCGAATATCGCGAGGCGCGGGCTGTAATTCGTGCCACAGGCTTCGATTCAGTTGTCTTGCCCGACGCCTACGCACCCAAGCCCGCGAACGACCGTCCCGTGCTTGTCGAGCACGTTCCATATAGGGAGGCAGCATGAACGAGATTTGTATTTTCGACCCTATCGGAGCCGACCCCGAGACCGGCGTCGGCATGACCGCCAAACAGTTTGACGCAAACCTGAAGGCGCTGGGATCTCCCGGCGCCTTTCTTCTTCGCATCAACTCGCCCGGCGGCGACGTTATGGACGCGATGGCGATCTATTCGATGCTCAAGGCCAGCCGCGCACGCATTACGGCCAGGATCGAAGGCATTGCGGCCAGCGCGGCATCTCTCATTGCCATGGCCGCCGATTACATCGAAATCGCGCCGAACGCATTCATGTTGATCCATATGCCGTACACGACGGCAACGGGCAGCGCGGACGACCTCGCCACTGCGGCCGGCGACCTGAAGCGCATGTCTGACTCATACGCCAAGATCTATTCGGCCCGGTCCGGCCAGTCTGTGGCTGCCGTGAAGGCTTTGATGGACGAAGACAGACTTATGTCGGCCGACGAGGCCATCCGGCTCGGCTACGCCGACAACCTGGCGGGTGGAATGGGCGACGCCCCCAACATGTCGTCCCTGCCGCGAAAGCACTGTGCGACCATCAAAGCTGCTCGTCGTGATCGGTCGTTCGGCTGGGACGCAGCTCTCGCTCTCGCATCGGGCAAGCGCAAGTTTAACCTGCAGCGCGATAGGTCGATCAACGCGAGTTGGGAGCGGGCAATCAATAGCGTGAAAGCGGAATCCGCTGACGCGGCCGGCAATGGTTGGGACAAGGCGCTCGCCAAAGCCTTCGGGAAACGCTGATGCCAACCATGAGCGAGAAGCATCGAGCGCAGGCTATTCGAGCTGCGGGTAGAGAGGTCGAGCGCCCTCGGCTCGCAGAAAGGCTGATCGCCGAGGGCTGTTCCATCAACGAGGCGAAAGCTCGAATCGAAGCCGCGCATTCGCGTGCCGTCGCGCGGAACCTTCGGGAAGCGCTTGATGTGCTTGTGACCAACGGCCCGAAATCCGGCAACGAGCAGTCATGGACTGACGCTGTCGAGTCGCTGCGTGGCGAAATAGCGGCCATGGAGGCAGGAGAGCAGCATGCCAAAGCCCAGTGAAACCTGCGTCGTCACAATCAACGGCCGAGAGTTTCGCGATTGGGAATCGGTGCAGGCATCGAGCAGCTACAGCACGGCAACGAGAGTCGTCGTGCTTACAGTGACGGAAAGCCCTGGCACCAATGGCAAGGTTGGCCAAGCTCTCCAGATCAGACCAGGCGATCAGGCGACTGTGACCCTGGGCGGCCAGCTGTTTCTGTCTGGCAGAGTCTATGAACGCCAGGCCGCATTTGACGCCAACAATCATTCGGTGCGCATTGCAGTCGCTTCGAATGTCCAGCCGACCACGCGCGCGTCCGTTCCACTCAAGGATGGCAATTTCAAAGGCTATAGCTTTCAGGCGATTGCCAACAAGGTGCTGGCTCCGCTCGGTGTCAAATTCAAGGTCCAGAACCCTCCGCCTGGTTTCGACAAACCATTCAAGAACGTGCAGACCGAGCCGGGCGAGTCCGTCTGGACGTTGCTGGAGCGTTTGTCTCGCTACCGTGGAATCCGCCTGATCGATGACGCCGAAGGCAACTTGGTTGCCCATGGCTCGGCGTCAAAGGACAGCAAGGGCGGCTTGGTCGAGGGGCAGAACATCCTCTCGGCATCTGCACAGATCGAATACGTGATCGACACCAGCGCTGACGTTGTCGGCAGTCAGAAGGGCAGCGATACGACAACGCCGGACCAAAACCGCGGCAGCGCGGCGAAATACGAAATGTCGGGCGGAACCTACAAAGTGCACTCCGTGGCCCATATGGACATCCCTGGCGACGCCGACGACGCGCGTCGGCTTGCTGAGACTCACCAGCTTCTAAGCGGAGCACGCCAGGCAACCGCGCAGATCGTGTCGCAGGGCTGGCTGTTGGCCAATGGCAAGTTGCCGGCCGTTTATGACTCGATCGACATCGATAGCCCGATGCTCATGCTGAAGACCAACGAGCTTCCTGTCGCCGAACTGCTGTTCTCGCAGGATCAGTCTGGCACCCGTACGCAGTGGCTGTTCCAAAAAGTCCTGTCGAAGAACCCCGACGTCAACGGCTCGCCGCCGCCCCAGACGCCAGCACAGGAAGCCACGCAAACCAACATCCAGCCCGGAACCCCAACTGTTGTAACCGACGGTCCTAAGGGCAACGAGACAGTCACGGTGAATTAATGGCAGAAGAACTTGTACTCCCGGCGAGCGTAACTGACCGCTTCAGTAAGCCGCTGCAGGACCTCCAAAAGAAACTAAAGGACTTCCGCCCTTCCGACGGCATGCGTGCTGTGGAGCGGAACTTTCGAACGCTGCGAGATCAGGTCAACCAGGCCAGCCGGGCAATCAAGGAAGCCGGCAACGGTCTCGCGGGTGGCATGGGCCTGCCCGGCCTGTCGATCGGTGCTCTGTCGGCGGCCGGCGCCATTGCGGCACTCACGGCCAACACCCGGCAGTTTGCTACTCAGACGGTCGCAATGCGGAATTTCGCGCGCGACACCGGCATCGCCACCGCGAAGCTGAAAGAACTGCAAGCCGTATCGGCCGGCCTGGGTATCGATTCTGACGCCATGAAGCAGGCAGTGACTTTCTCGGCGCAGAATGCCGATGCCATGCGGCGCCACCAGGGCACGTTTCAGGAACTGTCCGCGCTCGGCCCCGGCGGTCGCAGCATCGCAAATGATCTGGCGGGCACGAAGTCGAACGATGAAGTTCTGGAAAAATCGCTGAGGTATCTCCAAAACCAGAAGGACGCCCAGCAGAGGCGCACCCTGGCTAGGATGCTGTTCGGCGACGAGTCCATGGGGGCTCTCGGCAATGAGAGCCCCGCAGACCTGGCAAAGCGCCGATCCGCGGCCCGCGCCTCGATCAGTCAGCAGAACACCGCTGACGAAGAGAAGGCCAAGGCGTTTCTGGACAGCACTGAACGCGTCTCGGCGGCGTTGGACAAGATCAAGCTGAGCGTTGGCGGTGCTTTGGCGCCCAACCTGACGGCAGTTGCGGACGCAATGGCTGCTTTCGCGAACAATCATAGCGGTGACGCTGCGAAATTCTTCAACGGCGTGAGTGAAGCCTTGAAGGGACACAATTGGTCGGAAGACGCCGCTGCTATCGCAGTGGTGTTTGAGAAGACCAAGGCGTTTATCGACTATATGACGGGCCTGTCGCCCAAGATGGAGCAGTTCAAGAAGGACCGTGGATCGGCAGCGGATGGCGAGAATTATTCCCTTTTTGGCAACACCCTCGGCGCGCGCAAGGGATCGGTGTTCGATTGGCTGCTTCAGCATGCGCCCCAATGGGATAAGCTGGATGGAAAGCCTTTCATTGGCGTGACACCCAAGCCGTCTGCATCGGGCTCCGGACAACCAGATAGCTCGGCCCGGGATGACTATTCGCCAATTGCCTATAGACCAGGCGCCCGTGCAGCTTTCACCGGCATGGCGCGCGCGCAAGACACCGTCGCCACCATCGCAGCCGGCGTTACGAAAGGCATGCAGGATTTCGCGCAATCGCTGCAGGGTGGAAGCGCCGAGTCAGGTCCGGGTGGCAGTGGTGGTGGCGGTTTTATGAAGGCTAGCTATACACCGCCCCCATCCGCCAAGGCGGCCATCAACGGCATGCGAGCCGTCCGACAATCCCTAGGCGTCACCACGCCACAATACGACGCTGGCGTGCCCGACAACGGCGAAAGGCGGTTCGGCGGCTCTCGATCCTGGCGCAACCGCAACCCCGGCAATATCGAATATGGGCCGTTTGCTCGTTCGCATGGCGCCATAGGCAGCGATGGAAGATTCGCAATTTTTCCGAGTGAGGATGTTGGCACCAGGGCGCAAGAATCGTTGCTGTTCGACTCCAAGGGCTATCGCAATCTGACGCTGGCCCAGGCTATTCACCGTTGGGCGCCAGGGTTCGAGAACGACGTGCCGGCGTACATTCGCGCCATGGGGCTCGATCCGAATACGAAGATGTCGGACTTCTCGCCAGAGCAACGCAGGCAGCTCCTAGCCAACATGCGTAAGCATGAAGGATGGAAGATAGGGCGCACCAGTGGCGGCACGCAGTCCGCCCCGACGGCAAGCGCCGCTCCCAGGCCGTCCGCTTCCCGGTCGAAGGCCAAATCCGACGCCGCAGCAGCCGGCCGGGATGGTCTGCACGGTCGTGTTTCGATCGACGTGAGGTCGAAGGACCACCCCGTTGACGCCAAGACGGACGGAAGCCCTTTGTTTCAGGAGTTGTCGATCAAGCGTGGGAATTTGATGTCGATCTGAGAGAGGGAGGCCCGGGCGGACGGTTGCTGAGGCTGTCATCCGGGCCTCCGGCCTCCTGGTGGGGAAGCCTGGAAAGGCTACGTCGACATGCAGACCAGGGGCAATCACCTCTTTGGTACTAGTGCTTTAAAGCGAAGGCCCGGCAGTTCCACATATGCCGGGCCTTCGGCCTCAGATACGCAACGGGGGTGTGCTCCCTCAACCAGACATGTTAGTCTATAGAGTGCTCCGAGGTCCTTTTTTGGTTCATAATTGAGTTCAGCTCTTTTTTGATAGGCCGTAATTTAAAGTAGGCGATTATCTGAACGATACCGAATATAAGCACATACGAGAAGATGGAAGAAAATATTGCCCCGTAATTGAAGCATCTTCCTGATTCCACACCGGAGTTCAAGCTGACGTATATCAGCCCTCCGGTATTAATTAACGCAAATATTACTGACGCAACCATGTACGGAAGTTGTGCCTTTTCCAAATCTCTGCTCACCTCTTCCAAATTAAATTTCAAAGACAGAATCGACCTATATTTAACTTTCGCAAATTCGGTATCTATTAATTGAAGAATTCGAAGTTCACTTGCAATATTTCTTTTAATCCGATCGAGGCGAAGATCCACCGGAGAGCGAAATAGAGACAGGCCGATCCCGAGGCCTGCGCCGAGCTGAAGAAGACTTGAGAAATCAGCGTAAATCGTCATACTTGGAGCCCATGGGAGCTATGGAAAGCAAAAATTCTCTACGAATTATTCGTGAGCAGCTAGGACTGCAGCTCAGCGATGTTGCTGATTTTGCATCGATTTCACTTCCGCGCCTTGAGAACTTCGAGTCGGGTCAAATTAGGCCATCCCGAAAGCAAATGGAACGCCTAGCAGACACATATGGTGTCCCTGTTTACGCTCTATACTCGGATAAATTGCCCCCGACGAGCCCATTACCGGTAGATTTTCGCAAATCAGATCCAAGACCCGCAGCCTTGTCTCCTAAGGGTTTGCAAGTCTTTTTCGCATCCGAAAAGATTGCAAAATTCACCAAACAACTAGCTAAAGTTGTTGGCTACAAACCTCTTGACCTCGCGGTATCCGCCAGGAAGGCGAACTCGTCGAATAGACGAGCCTCCGAATTGCGCGCCGCGTTCGATGAATGGTTCGCGAAAAGGAGTACCTCGCTTAAGCTCTCAGGGAGCAATGAACAGCAATTCATGGGCGCCTTAAGGTTATTTTTTGAAATTCAAGGTGGTGTACTACAGATTAACGACGCGCCACCCTCAGATTATTTAGGATTCTACACATACAAAGAGGAAAAATTTCCTACAATATTTGTAAATAGAAGCATATCCTCAAAGAAGGCGCAACTATTCACGTTGGCGCACGAATATTGCCATGCTCTCATGGATCTGGAGGGAGTCTCTAATCCATTTAATGCACGCAATAAAATCGAGCGGAACTGCAACATCTTTGCTGCGGAATTCTTGGCGCCAATTGAAAATTTTACAAGGACAGTTGAGTCACTTCCTGCCGGTGTCCGTCGAGATGCAGCATCACTAATCGAGGCAACATCCCGCGCTACATTACTCAGCAAGCATGCGGCAGCGATTCGCCTTGTGGAGACCGAGTATCTAGTTCAGCAGCAACTTGTAACGTGGCGTCGGATTTTCACGAGAAACCCGAAAGAAGAAAAAGAAGAAGAGAAGCTGGTTTCTCCGCGCGCAGGCGGCGGTGCTCCGCATGCGAAAAGATTGAGCGAAATTGGGCAGCTACCGGTTTACCTCGCGTGCAAGGCAATGGAGGCGAAGTTTATTGACTCGTATGATGTCGAAGTCGGCTTGGGCCTGTCAGCCAACCTTCAAGAGAAAGCGTTTTCTCTTGTAACAAAACGATTCAAGGCGGCGTTATCCTGATGGCGCTTCCAAAAGTACGAGGTTGGATTATTGATTATAGAACAGCCAGCATAATTTATGGCTCTCAGAGTAATCAGCGCATCGATCATTGTACGGATCTTTGTACGGCTAACCAACTGTATATATCTCATATTGAAGAAACTATTTTTAAAAGAGATCCGCCGTTACGTGCGGCCTTTATACACCCAAATTCACGAGTTATAGAGCCAGATGAGGCGCTATTTGATCTATGTTCCGACATCTCGAATAGACCAAACGGAAAAACTATACTCGAAGGTAATCAAATAGCCATCTTTTTGACGGCAGCCGCATCTGTGCGGAGGTTGGGAGTTATTTCAGATCACAAGAGTGATACTTTTTGTACCGTGCACGATCTGTGTGGATATTATGGACTTCCAGTATATACATCTGACGAGTACTTCAACGAAGTTTAGTTTTGAAGTGTGCTTGGTTCGCTGGAACGGCCCGTCATGCTCCGAGCTTTCCTTCTGCGCATTGCGCTATTGCACCGATCCACACCACCATAGCCGCCGCTCTTCGCGCGCGGCGGCCCCAGCTTTCCAGGGGCGCGCTAGGTCTTCGCGGACAAGCTGCATGCCGGCGTTGACACCCGACGAGCTGCCGATACGCAGGGCGCCCAGCGTGCGGCCGTATATATCCTTGTGCCCGTCGCGCTCCACATAGACGACCTTGCCCCTGATCAGTTGGGCCAGCCTCTCTTTGGCCTTCAGGCCTTGCTGCAGCCCCTCCGCGCAATCGGGATGGAATACCTCGGGCGCGTCGATGTCCCGCAGCCGCACTCGTTCCGCGCAGCCTCGGCCAGGCTTCTTGCAGGGCAGGGCAACCGTATCGCCGTCGAGGACGATGATGCGGTTACCGTCGACGGCCTCATAGGTGGCGGCGCCGGCTTGTGGGGCGACCAGGAGGAAGGCAAAGGCGATACGCAGAACTGATTTCATTCCTTCCTCATACCATCAGCCGCCGGCCGGTTTCGATATCGGCACCCATCGACCGCGAACCTTGTGCAGACCTTTGCGTGCCATGTAGGCGGCCCGCTCCTCGTCGTTCCAGGCCTTGCGGTTGAACCAGTCGCCCCCGAAGCGATCCTTGAAACGTTCGGCGTGTTCTTTCTCGGCAAAGCAGAAGACGACGTAGTGCACGGCATCCCGGCTGACCGAGTGCCCCCGTGGGCAAAGGCTCAAGCCTTCGTCCCGGCAAAAGCCATGGACCACGTTATAATTTCTGCCTCCGCAGGTTTCCTGAGGGATGCGAATCTGGTGGGGCCAGCCGTAGTCTATTCCCGACGATGTTAGCTCGTTTCGCCTCATGCTATTCGCGTCCCGGCCGGAGGGTCATGCCTTCGTAGAAATCGACTCGCTTTGAATGCCAGCTTTCTTGCCCATCGACGTTCTGTGCCTTGGCAAGCGAGCCGGTCACCGGCCTGAGATTGCATCTGCTGCACTTGCAGCGATTGAATACCTCCCACAGGGTCATGTCTCGAAATCCCCGTCGGATGTTGAAGGGTGCCAGCGGAACGCGACCGATGTGTTGGCAGCTTTTCCGCTTGCATGTGAATTCGAGGTGGGTCCAACCCCAGTCCAGGGCCTGGTCCACTGTCTGAGGTGGCTTGTCGAGTGCCATATCACTCGTCCGGTTTGTACGGGATTGGCACCTCGGCGCGCGTCAGGAAATCCTCCCAGCGCCCGCGGGAATATCCCCGAGAGATATCCCGCGCGAGCTGCGCAATCTCTTCGTCTCGTTTTTCAAGCTCGGTCTGGCAATGATGCAATGCCACCAGCAGGACGCGCACGGCCGCTCTCGCATCACCTTCACAGGCTGCGATTATATCGTCCACACTGGTTTCGAGATCATCGGCCGCCGGCTCCTGGGCCGGCTGGGTCATTCTCTGACGATGTGCAGTTCGGGGCCGCGCTTCGGCGTCGTCGGCTGGGCATCCCGCTCCGCCAAATAGGCCTCAGGATCCATACCGGTATCGTGCAGGAATGTCAGCTCTTCTGTGGTGAGCCCATCATCGTCATCGGGCTCGCCGTTCTCCTCGGCTTGGCGCGCCCTTAGCCTCGCTCGAGCTGTGAAGTGTGCCTCTCGCCGCTCCCGGTCATGAACAAGGGGCGGCTGCCCCAGCTTTTCGCGGGCATCGTCCAACATGAGACGGGTCGCATCCAACTCGTCATCCATCTCGATCGCTCGCTCGATTAAGAGCTGCAGGGCGACTGTCGGATCGCCGTCACCAAGAAGGATCCAGTCCCGCAGAATTTCCTGACGGGTGCGATTGATATCGAAGAGGTCCAGGCGATCCGTCCGCCCAAAATCAAAGCCCTCCATTACGGCCTCCATTCAGGGATCATCATGACCGAAACGCTACGCTCGCTTTTTTCGCGAGTCGAGTCTTTTGTTCTCATTTCGTTCACGGTATAGGGAAGGGGTTGCGCGCGGTCCGTTGGCGCAGCATGCTCGCCGCAAATGAGGGACCAGCGATGTGCAATCTGTTCAACCAGCAGATGACCCAGGAAGAGCTTCGCCAGCTCGGTCCGGTCGTTCGAGACACCGTCAACTGGCCGGACGCCGTCGACGTCTATCCAGACTATCCGTCGCCGATCATTCGTGACGGAGCCGATGGCGTCCGCGAGCTCGTAGTGGCGCGCTGGGGAATGCCGACGCCTCCGAAGTTCCTGGAGGGCAAGAAGACCGATCCTGGCGTTACCAACATCCGTAACGTTGCCTCGCCTCACTGGCGCCGGTGGCTGGGCCCGGAAAACCGTTGCCTGGTGCCGTTCACTGCCTTCTCCGAATACTCGGACAGCGAGAAGAACGAGAAGGGCGGCAAGGCGCTGAAGTGGTTCGCGCTCAACGACAATAAACCCCTAGCCGTCTTTGCCGGCATCTGGACGAACTGGACGTCGGTTCGGAAGGTAAAGGAGGGTGAGGTAACAGCCGATGTCTTCGGCTTCCTGACGACCGCGCCGAACGCGGTTGTGAAGCCCCATCACGACAAGGCGATGCCCGTGATCCTGACGACCGCCGAAGAGCGCGATGTCTGGATGCGAGCGCCCTGGTCTGAAGCGAAGGCGCTCCAGCGGCCGTTGCCAGACGATCAGCTTGTGGTGGTGCCTCGGCCGGCGAATGCGAGTGTGGGATAGACAATGAGGCTCACCTCTCTAGGTCTGTCCGCCGCCCAGTCCCCTTCGCCAGCTTCTTGGTAGCCTTTATTGGGTCTCCCCACCACTCCAGCGCACGCCATTCCTCCGGCACCGGCAGCGTGTTGATGGCCTCGATTAGCGGCTTCTGCGGCACGTTTGTATAATGCCGGCTCATGTCATCGACGGCGTGTCCCAGGATCTGGTCTTTGATATGCGGGTGAACGCCGTTTACCACCAACTGCGTCGAGACGGTATGGCGCGCCGTATATGGCGAGATGCCTGGCACCTTGGATCGCCTACGGGCGCCAAGGATGGCTGACTTCATCTGGCCGCCGCCCTCGTCCTTCTCCTCGTATGGAAGGCCGCGTTGCGTCCTGAAAACACGACCGCCGCGACTCACTAGCGCCTCCAGCAGCGGCACCAGAAATTCATGCATCGGCACTCCGCGCGGCTCTCCTGTCTTTGTGTGCGACAACGATATCCAGCGCCCAGGCACGTTAACGTCCGATGCCTCCAGCATGAACGCCTCGATCGGACGCATACCGGTGTAGAACAAGAACGTCATGAGCATGCCGGCGGCCGGAGACATTGCCTCCACGAACTTGGCGGCTTGGTCGTAGGTGGTTGGCTTGCTGCCCGCCCTGGTGGACTGCGCGCGGATAACCCGGGTGCCCTTGGGCTTGCGTGGTCGCAACCACTTGCGGGCAGGCACCCACTGATTGACGGCGGCATAACCCCATACGACGATGAAAGGTGTGAAAAGCTGCCTGTTCACAGTCTCTGGGCTGCAGCTCGGATAGAGTGATCGTCCTGCGGCTTCAAGGTCGAACTGCCGGATAGATGACAAGTCCCGCTTGCCGAAGTGCTTGGATATCCGGTCGACGAATCTCAGAGAGCCACCACGCTCGCCGTACGCCTTGGCGGCATCTGCGAAGGTGCGCGGTCCTTCCAGCAAGGAATTGACTATTTCAGCCTCCCGGTTGCGGAGGTACCGTCTGGCCAGCTTCTTATCCCGCAGTCTTGTGGTCTCGTAGATGGCTCGGCTCTCTTTGCCGGCGCCCACGGTGCCGCGGATGTACCAAACGTCAGAGCCTTTGCGCTGGATAAGCTTGAGGGGCATTAGCCGGCTCCCTGCGGGCAATATTCCGTCAACCCTGAATAAGGTCTTCGCGACGCAACTTCGCCAAGGCGCGCCGCTGGAAGCAGAATAACTAATATATAAAACAATGGAGTCGCAAGCTCGATAATCGCATAGAAAATGCGATTATCGCATAAACATATTTCGTGATCGAGCAACACGATTCATGATGCTCATCAACACGTTTTATGATGCTGCGATTTCATAATTGCATCGTAGATTCTTTTTTAGAATTATTACTTTCATTTTTTCGAGGTGAGCATGTCCGATGAAAGCAAACTCGCACCCCGCCTCCTGACTCGCAGGCAGGCGGCGGCATACTGCGGCGCGTCGATTCCTACGTTCAACAAGTGGGTGCTGGCCGGCGTTCTGCCGCAGTCTGTGTCAATCACAAACCGATGGGTCGTCTCGCGCTCGACGCTGAGCTGAACAAGTGCAGTGGCATTGGCGACAATAGCCCGAAGGAAAGCGCCTTCGATAGGTGGGAGCGCGAGGAAGCTGAGCGGCGGACTGCCCGGCCTCAGTTGCGGACGGCGGCCAGCCGTTAGACTGGCCGCTGCGCTCTTATTTGAAGTTTAGGCGCTCAAACGCCTCGTCGAGCTGACGAACCTGATCGTGCAATTCGGCAAGGCGCTCGCGCCGCCCAGCCTTCTTGGCCCGGTCGACCGCCTGGATCTCAAGGAAAGTCGCACGAAGGGCGCGCTCAATCTGCTTGCGAACGATATTGGTGGACATGGTTATTCTCCAACGCAAAGCACCGTATACCCGGTGCGGGCTGTCTCGTTGCGTTGGCGCGCTTGCCAGTGGTTCCAGACAGAGAACCCGGTCAGTGGCTGCAGAGGGCGCGTGCCTCTTTTCGAGAAATGCTTGCGGGCAAGAATTTTGTCAAGTGTTCTTCCGCAAACGCACACCAGGCCCTTCGCCGTTTTCGTCGACGAAGATTACACCAGCCGTTTCGAGGGCGCCCCGGATAGCGGCGAGGTTGTTAGGCATGGGCGTGCGCTTGCCCAGCTCGAAGTTAGCAAGTGTCGCTGGCGCCACCTTCGATGCAGCGCTTAATTGAGCCTGTGACCATCCAAGAAGGCCTCTGGCTGCTCTGCACTGGCTAGGCAAGAGTGACATATTTTATATAACCTTGTAAAAATATGGTTGACGGCACATTTCTAGTCACGTTATATAAATCATATAACATGCGTTGGCAACAAGAGGTGCTCCAATGACCGAACACAAGGTTAACGAATCCACCGACCAGCCGATCGCCGGCCTTCCTACCGACGGCACGGCGCCCGTCACCTGGGCCGAACTCGCTAAGGTCTTCCTGTATCTGAATGTCATGTGGGACGACGAAAAAAAGCCCAGCCGGTTGTTCGGACAGCTCTCGCAGGCCTGTCAGGAGATCGCGGAAGGCAAGTGACCCCAGGCCACGTAGCTCAAGGGATAGAGCGCCAGCCTTCTAAGCTGTAGATCCCGGTTCGATTCCGGGCGTGGCTGCCACCATCATGGCGCAAACAAGCACCATCGCTCGTTATGAACAAAAGTATGAAGCAGGGCAGGGGATATTCAAATTCCTAAGGCTTATCAGCATCTTAGGGAAGGAGAATGGCTCCGCGAGCAGGACTCGAACCTGCGACCCAGCGATTAACAGTCGCTTGCTCTACCGGCTGAGCTATCGCGGAACAGAGGGTGTCCCCCGGTGGAGCGGGTGTATAGCTCCAAGAATCTGACTTGCCAAGGCCTATCCTGCCCTCATTGCATCTTCTTTTCGGATTAATATCTAAGGGTAAGAGAACACAACCGGATCAAAGGTCCGCTTTTGACCGCCTGGAGGGCTTTTTGGCACCCAATGAACAGATCAATCGTCCGAAGGTGAAACTCGGTGGGCGACATTTTCATCTGCCGGCCTCGCGAGGCATGCGAGTGATTCTGGGCGGCTTGCTGGTGATCGGCGGTTTTCTGGGGTTCCTGCCGATTCTGGGCTTCTGGATGATTCCGCTCGGCCTGCTGATTCTATCGATCGATATCGCGCTGGTTCGCCGTCACCGCCGCAAGCTCGCAGTGTGGTGGGGGCGCCGGCGCCAGGCACGTCCTGCGGATGATCGCTGATCCCGCCGCCCTTCAGGCGTTGCCAGCCACAACGCGCATTTCCTCGACGGCAACCAGGTGATCGACGGTCCGCTGGAGTTCCTTCAGCGCCACCAGCCGATCCCGGCGGGGAACCTGATCGAGATCGTCATTGCCCTCGACGGCACAGGCGCGGCCAAGGAAATCGGCCAGTTTGATCTGGCCAAGGAAGAGCTCAAAGGCAAACACTTCCAGATAGAGGGCATAGGGTTGATCCGGAGCCGCATGACAGGGGCAGATCTTGATTTCCAGCTCGCTCGCCTCGAGCAAGTCCAGATCGTTCTGTGTCGGCATGGCGGGTTTGCCACGGTTGCGCCTCAACCATTCCCTCTGGCGGTCGACTTCATTGGGAGCACGATCCCGGCCGAGCGGAAAATAGCTGTCATTGGCATCTGTCATGCACCGCGATCCCCAAACTCACCACGCCGCTCGAATCGAAAGGCGGCCGGCTGGAAGGCCGACGGTGGAAAACAATGGACCGGCTTGCGTTAACAGTCCCTCACCCCACGCCGTTCAAACAGCCTCTCTTCTCCATGACCCATAGCGGGTTACCAGGCGTGACGCCAAGCCCGAATGGCGGTATCATGCTGCACCAAGAAGAGCCTGGCTATCACGCACCGGTCACGGCCATGGTCTCCTGATAATAAAAAAGGGAGGTATCCAATGGTGGACGACTTCAGCACGCTGCAGCAAAAAGCGCAGACGCTGCAGGTCGAGATCGAGAGCCTGTATGCATTGCTGGGCGCAATGGCGCGGGCGCTCGAAGAAACCGACCAGGATTTCAAGCAACGCGTGGCCCGATCGGCGGGAGCCGCCATTCGAGCTCAGATGGTCGACGACGATGCGCAAGTGATGCGGAACCACTGCCTCCATTTCATCGCAAGCACGCTGAAAGTGCCGCTATATTGCGTCATTCGATGACGATAGGGGTCTTTCAGCACTCCTCCGGTTCGGCATAGCGAAAGCGTCAGCGCCCTCATCAAGACGATAGCTATCATGACGGTGACGACGGATCGCCGTTGCGGCGCCGGCGGGCTGTATGGCCGGTTCGCTCGGGCCGAGATCCCGATTGCTTCAGCCGGGAAGGGGCTCGACGTCTTTTCACCGCTCTTTCGGTCTGGCGCAGCCGAGGCCCGGCCGGTCGAATTATCCGAGGCATCATACTCGGGCTAGGTCGTCTTGAGAGCGGCCCAAATCGCCATGTGGTGGCGCGACGGCCTGGGAATAGCGTGCCCGAGATTCCTTGAATTCTCGATCCATGCCCGAATTGCGTCCCGCGCCTTGGCGACTGCCCCCTCGGGAGTTTCGCCACCGCTCATGCAGCCGGGAAGATCGGGGACGATGGCCGCAAAACCGCCCCCATCCGCAACAGACCGTGGCTCGACCAGAATTGGGTATTCCAGATCGTCCATGTTCGCCCCCTAAGCGAGCACACCATACCGCCCGTGAGCGTCATTTGGATGTCAGTGAGCGTGGCGTGGCTGGCAACCGCCTCGCTGTCGTGAAGACCCGCCGCGAATAGAGCCTGTCATCGAGGGGTAAGCCTGATAGCCAAATTGCCGGACGTCCGGGCGGGCCTTAGGTTCCGGACGCTCACAAGCGGCCCGGTTGTTCGAGCAGGGAGGTCTGGAAGGCGATCCTGCAAATCCGCCCTTCCGGGCCTCCTGTTTCCTCGGCAGCTCACGGCGAGGGACCCGGACCCTGTCCGAATTGCTCGCATGACCAACCACCCCAGCCGTTCCCGACTTTCTCAATTGGCGGAAGGCAAAATCGAACAACGCACATATATGTGCCGCCGCTGTCGGCAGCGGCTTTGCAGGGGTAGAAGCGATATGTCGATGCATCAGGAAAAGTGGAGGCCACGCCCGGAATCGAACCGGGGTGCAAGGATTTGCAGTCCTCTGCGTAACCACTCCGCCACGTGGCCATCCATTGTCGCGCTGTGCAGGACAAAGCGGAGGCAGGCGCTATAACAAGCAAGCCGGACGGGTTCAACCGGTTTTCTCAGCCGAGGCGATATTTCCGTGAATGCGGATTGCCGGCTGCAAAACTGAAGCCTCCGGCCCGGCTGCAAGGCCAGCCTTCTTGCCTTTTTCGAGGCCATGCCGCAAACAACGCTGTGACAAACAGAGATATCGAGTGATGACCGACTTCGTCCAAGCGCGCCGCACCATGGTGGATTGCCAGATTCGCACCAATGACGTGACCGAGGCGCGTGTCGTGGATGCCTTCCTTACCGTGCCCCGCGAGACCTTCGTGCCGGCCGCCAAGCAGCCCCTGGCCTATCTCGACGCCGATCTGGCGGTAGGCGGCGAGGCGGGCCAGCGCTATCTCATTCAACCGATGTATCTGGCCAAGCTCGTCCAGGCCGCTGGTATCAAATCCACCGACACGGTGCTCGATATTGGTGCGGCCACCGGCTATTCGTCCGCGATTCTGGCCGAACTCGCTGAGAAGGTGGTGGCGCTGGAGAGCGATGAAGGGCTTGCGGCTTCGGCAAAGACCGCGTTGGCGTCCTACCCCAATGTGACGGTGGTGAACGGCCCGCTCGAGCAGGGCGCGGCCGGTTCGGGACCCTACGACGTGATCCTGATCGAAGGTGCCGTCGAAGAAATTCCCCAGGCTTTGTTCGCCTCCCTCAAGGAGGGCGGCCGCCTTGTCGCTGTCGTCGGTCGCGGCCGGCCCGGACGTGCCACCGTCTTCGTCAAGGTCGGGCCAGATCACACCGGTCGCATCGCCTTCGACGCCTCCGTGCCAGCCCTGGCCGCCTTCGCCAAGGCTCCCGCCTTTTCATTCTGACCAGCAAAACAGCATGTTAGGAGAAAATTAACCATTAATTAACCGAACCCGGGGTTCACTGTCTCTTTTTTGCTTCAACCTCGGATTTATCACTCGGCAGCCGAAATCAGTTGTTGGTGAAAGCTGCCTGACAGGCTATTTTTTTGAAAAATATGGCGGTTTGTCCGCTTCTTTTAATTTGGGTCGGGTCGAGTCATGAAAACTGTAAGCGTATTTTCCTTATTGACTGCAAGTGCTTCGCTTGTTTTCTTCATGGGCGGAGCGCAGGCTCAATCGTTGCAGTCGGCCCTTGCCCAAGCCTACGCAGCCAACCCAACCCTGAATGCCCAGCGAGCCGGCACCCGCGCCAATGACGAAACCGTTTCGCAGGCGCTCAGCGGCTACAGGCCCAACATTTCCGCCTCTGCCAGCATCAGCGCCGAACGGGATTTCACCAAGTCGCTGCAGGGGAGGCGGTCCAACGACACGCGATTTCCGCGCGGCGCCGACATCACGGTGACGCAGAATCTGTTCAACGGCTTTCAAACTGCGAATTCCGTGCGCGCCGCCGAGTCGGGCGTGCTCAGCCAGCGCGAGACGCTGCGCGACACCGAACAGTCGGTCCTGCTCAACGCCGTGACCGCCTATATGAACGTCCTGCGCGATGCCGCGCTGCTCAACCTGCAGAAAAACAACGTCGAGGTTCTCGAGGAGCAGCTTAAGCAGACCAAGGATCGCTTCAACGTCGGCGAGGTGACGCGCACCGACGTCGAGCAGGCCAATTCCAGCTTGGCGAGTGCGCAGTCTCAACGGGTGGCCGCCGACGCCCAGCTCAAATCGTCGGTCGCCGTCTATCGGCAGATCATCGGCTCGCAGCCCAAGAAGCTGCAGCCGGTCAAGCTGCCGCGTTTCCTGCCCAAGAACCAGAACGCCGCGATCCAGGCCGGACTTGCCAACCATCCCGGCATCACGGCCGCGCTCCACGCGGTCGACCAGGCCGCCATGCAGGTGAAGGTCGCCGAGGGGGCGCTCTATCCCACCCTGAACGCCCAGGGCTCTTTCTCGCATAATTACGAACCGTCAGGCGCGAAGATGGCCACCTCGGCCTCGATCGGTGCCTTCCTCTCCGTGCCGATCTATTCGGGCGGCGGCGACTATTCCAAGATCCGCCAGGCCAAGGAACTGCTCGGGCAGGCGCGCATCCAGGTCGACGTCAACCGCGAATTGGTGCGCTCCAACGTCATCCAGGCCTGGGGCTCGCTGGACGGCGCCCGCGGCGAAATTCAGGCTTTCCAGGCAGCCGTCAATGCGCAGGGCGTGGCACTCGCCGGCGTGCGCGAGGAAGCCAAGGTCGGCCAGCGCACCACCTTCGACGTCTTGCAGCAGCAGCAATTGCTGCTGCAGGCGCGTGCCAGCCTGATCCAGGCGCAGCGCGACCAGATCGTGGCTGCCTATACCGTGCTGTCGACCATCGGCAAGCTCAACGCCACGGCACTCGGCCTGAAGGTTGCCCGCTACGATCCCACCACGCATTACAACCAGGTCCGCGACAAGTGGATCGGCACCGACATTCCGGACGGGCGCTAAGACGCGCCTACCCACAGGAAGATGACGCCAACGCCCTCCGCATCCTTGCGATCGGAGGGCGTTCTTGCTTGAAGTGCCGGCGAGGCCTTTCGTGCTCGGGTGGAATCATCGAGAATCGCCAAGAGGGGCTGGCCAACGAACTGGCGTAACGCGCCATTCGAAGACATTGCACTTTGTTCCAGTGCGCCATGGGGGCACGGCGCGCTCGATGCGGAAGGAGTAGCCCGATGTCGTCACCTACGCGGGCAGATCCGCCTCGTACCCTCAAGGAGCCCTCGATGGACGAGATTCTCACCTCCATTCGCCGTATCATCTCGGACGATCCGCCGGCGAAGCCCGGACGCCGCTCCACAGCAGAGACCTCTTCGCTGGCGGACCTGCCTGGTCCGGCGGTCTCCCCTCGCGAAGAGCCGGTTTCGTCTCCCATGCCGGCCGGTCCAGAGCGGAGCACTACCGGTTTGCTCTCGGCGGAGTCTCATTCCGAGGCGGCGTCCGCCTTCGCCTCCCTCAATCACACGGTGTTTTCCAAGAACGCACGAACGATCGAAGACGTCGTGCAAGACATGCTGAAACCCATGCTGCAGACTTGGCTCGATGCCCATCTGCCATCGCTGGTCGAGCGCCTGGTCCGCCAGGAAATCGAACGCATCTCCGGGCGGTCGTGACGGGCTAAGGCCCTGTGTCACAAACCGTCAGGCATTTTGATTTCTTTCCTCATTCACGAAGCCCTAAATCCCTCCCGTCTAGAGTTTGTCTCGAATCGATGAGGGATAGGGCGTATGTGCGGCATTGTCGGTATTCTGGGTAAGGAGGCGGTTGCGTTACCCCTGGTGGACGCGCTGCGGCGCTTGGAGTATCGCGGCTATGATTCCGCCGGCATCGCCACGCTGGAAGAGGGCACCATCACGCGCCGCCGGGCCGAAGGCAAACTGCGCAATCTCGAAAGCAAGCTCGACCGCGCCCCGCTCGCAGGCCTGATCGGCATCGGCCACACGCGGTGGGCGACGCACGGCCGGCCGACCGAAGAAAACGCCCACCCGCATGCCACCGCGCGAGTCGCTGTGGTCCATAACGGCATCATCGAGAATTTTCGCGAATTGCGCGAGGAATTGAGCGCCGAAGGCGCGCGCTTCCAGAGCGAGACCGACACCGAGGTCGTGGCCCACTTGGTCACCCGCGAGCTCGAGCGCGGCCTGCCGCCGATCGAAGCGGTGCATGCCAGCCTCAGGCGCCTGCGCGGCGCCTTCTCGCTGGGCTTTCTCTTTACCGGCCAGGATGACCTCATCATCGGCGCGCGCCTGGGTTCGCCGCTGGCGATCGGTTACGGCGAGGGCGAAATGTTCCTCGGATCGGATGCCATCGCTCTGGCTCCGTTCACCAACACCATCGCCTATCTCGAGGATGGCGACAGCGTTGCCCTGACGCGCGGCTCGGCGACCATCTTCGATGCGGCCTTCAAGCGCGTTCACCGCCCGATTCAGAAATCGCAGGCGTCCGCCACCATCGTCGACAAGGGTAATCACCGGCATTTCATGGCCAAGGAGATCCATGAACAACCCGAAGTGGTTTCCCACACCCTGGCCTCTTTCGTCGACATGGTCGGCGAGACGATCCGACTGCCCGAGAATCTGCCCTTCGATTGGAAAGAACTAGGCCGTATCACCATATCGGCCTGCGGCACGGCCTCCTTCGCCGGCATGATCGCCAAATACTGGTTCGAGCGGTATGCGCGGCTTCCGGTCGAAGTCGATATCGCCTCCGAGTTCCGCTACCGCGAAGCGCCCCTCGACAAGGGAGGGCTGTCGATCTTCGTGTCTCAATCGGGTGAGACGGCCGATACGCTCGCCGCCTTGCGCTATTGCAAGGAACAGGGGCAGCACACACTCGCCATCGTCAATGTGCCGACTTCGACCATCGCTCGCGAGGCGTCGGTGATGGTGCGCACCCTGGCAGGCCCCGAGATCGGCGTCGCCTCCACAAAGGCCTTCACCTGCCAGCTTGCAGCCCTGGCGGGCCTCGCCATCGGCGCCGGCAAGGCGCGTGGTGTCCTGTCAGCCGAGGAAGAAGGCGAACTCGTGCACGCGCTGATCGAGGCGCCGCGCCTGATGTCCGAGGCACTGCGGCTGGAACACGAGATCGAGACCTTTTCCAGGGATCTCGCCAAGGCCAAGGACGTGCTCTATCTCGGCCGCGGCACCAGCTTCCCCCTTTCGCTGGAAGGCGCCTTAAAACTCAAGGAAATCAGCTACATACACGCGGAAGGTTATGCAGCAGGCGAACTCAAGCACGGCCCGATCGCCCTGATCGACGAGACCATGCCGGTGGTGGTGATCGCGCCTTTCGACGCGATCTTCGAAAAGACGGTTTCGAACATGCAGGAAGTCGCCGCGCGGGGAGGCCGCATCATCCTGATGACCGATGAAGCCGGAGCGGCAGCGGCTGCGATGACGACGCTGAAGACGATCATCCTGCCGTCGATGCCCACGATCCTGACGCCGCTGGTCTATTCCATTCCGATCCAGCTTCTCGCCTATCACACCGCTGTGATCATCGGCACCGACGTCGACCAGCCGCGCAATCTGGCCAAGAGCGTCACCGTCGAGTAGGAATACTGACGGGTATTGCCCGATTGGACCAATTGCACAAATTTGCATCGACAGGCGGTGACAAGGGCGTGCTAGAAGCGTGACATGGTACGAGATGCGCCTCCCCACACGGTAATGCCTGCTGGCCCGCCTCAGCGGATCAGCAGATTTGGCGGCCTGCACAGCTATTTTCTCACCGGCCTTGTGGTCACCGGGCCGGTGGCGATCACGATCTACCTGATCTGGACCTTCATTCAGTGGGTTGATGGCTGGGTCAAACCGTTCATTCCCGCGCGCTACCTGCCTGAGACCTATCTTCCATTTCAGATCCCGGGCTTCGGCCTGGTCGTGGCGATCATCGGCCTTACCCTGATCGGTTTCTTCACCGCCAATCTGGTCGGCCGCACTTTGGTGCGTCTGGGTGAGAAACTGCTCGACCGTACGCCGGTGGTGCGCGGCATCTACAAGGCTCTCAAGCAGGTGTTCTCGACGATCTTCTCGCAATCCGGCACCTCGTTCCGCAAAGTGGGATTGGTCGAGTTTCCCCAGGGGGCCTGGTCGATCGTCTTCATTTCGGCAGAGCCGAGCCCGGTGGTCGAGGCGAGGCTGCCCGGCGGCAACGGCGAAGCCTGGGTTTCGGTGTTCATGCCCTGCGCGCCCAACCCGACCACAGGATTTTTCTTCCTGCTGCCGAAGGCAAAGGTGATCGAACTGCCGATCAGCGTCGAGCAGGCCACCAAGCTGGTGATCTCGGCCGGCCTGATCCAGCCCGAGACGTTGACGGTCTCCGAGGAATTGCGGCCAAGCTGAGCTCGCCGATGGCGCCCTTGCTTCAGGCCTCGATCAGGGCGTTGTTCCAGGCCGTGTCGAGCATGGCCGCAAGGTGCTCCTGGGCACAGGCCGCGATATCGGCCTCGTCGCTGACACGCTGCCCGTTGCGCTGGAAATGGAGCGCGTCCCCTGCGGCCTTTGCCTTGAGGTGATCGAGCAGTTCGGCCCGGGTTCGCGTGCCGTCCATCACCGGCAGGACATGCTGGGCCACCACGCCGAGATCGAAATTCTCGTGGCGCCTGTTCACCGTGCGTGTTCGGCCGCTGGCGGCATCCATGCGTGCCAGGGTGGTTGCCTTCGGCCGGTCGGCGTCGGCAGCACCGATTGCGACCGCCTCGGTCGAAACAATTGTCAGCCCAGAAAGAACTCCTTGGAGGAGGGCACCGCGAAGCTCACTTCTCTCCTGCGGCGTGAGCGTCTTCTGGTCGGCCGCCTCGATATCGGCAACCAGCTGCCGATAGTTCGAGGTCGCAGGACGCCTCGCGGCGATCAGCTGGTAGCCCTTGCGCACGACCTCAGCCCGCGTACGGATCTGCCGGCCCGAGCGGTTTTCGAAGCAGTAGGGCATGTCAGGCTCGCTCGAGGGAACCTGCGTGATATCTGCGATGAGATGCAGATCCTCGATCCGCTCCGCATCGATGTTGCGCTTGGTCGCCGCTGCCCGGGCGGGCGGGATCAGCAGCGTCTGCCGGAAGGTGCGTCCGGTCAGCACGTCGATATAGTTCTCGGTCTCGAGCAGGGTATTGCCGCCCAGCATCCTCAGGGCCTTCGCCGCTTCGGCGCCGAAGTTCTCGGGCACCATCATGTGAACATCACTCTCGCCGAGATAGGCGAGCTGATGCTGTCCGGCCGCATACATGAAGTCGTGGAACGAGCAGGGCGCATTTTCGAGCTCCAGGAACTCATGTGCGAGATAATCGTCGGAGACCTTCTGCAGCTGCCCAACCCCTTCCTTGACCGCAGCGCCATAGGGTCCCGGCGGTGTATGCTCGGCCAGGAAGCCCATGAACTCCCGCGCTTTGGCGATGCGCTCGCGCTGATTGGCGGCCTTGCCCACATGCGCCATCAGGGCATCGCGCAGGATCTGCTTGGGCCGCCAGCCGGGCAATACGTTGAAGCTGACATAGGCGATGCCCTGGAATTCGAGAAATTTCGAGCAGATTTCCAGGATGGCGTGGCGCACCGGTTCGGGCACCCAGGAATAGACGCCATGGCAGAGGATGAAATCGAAGCGATGGCCAGGATCCGCGAAGAATGTGATGTCCTGCTGGCGCAATTCGATGTTGGTCAGGCCGATCGCCTCGATGCGCCTGCGCCCATCGGCGATCTGGATGCCGGAAAGATCGATCCCGAGAAAGCGCCCCTCGGGATAGGCGGCGGCCAGCGGAATGAGGTTGCCGCCGCTGGCGCAGCCGATTTCGAGCACGCGCATCTTGTCGAGCGAGGGCATTTCGAGGGCCGAACAGCCTGGCGATGGCGGCGAGCCTCGCCGGATGGGTCTGGGGAAAGGCATGGGAAACATAGGGTATCTCGTCATAGCTCGCCTGGGTCCTGGCCTGGGCTTCGGCGAAGTTGGCCGGACGGGCATCGGATGTCATGACGATATTCCCCGGTTGAGGCTGGCATGACCTGAGAATACACACCGGCTTCCCTTACGCTACCCCGATCGCAGCAGGCGCACAGCTTCATCGCGCTCGAACAGATAGAGCAGGGTTCGCAGAGCCGCACCGCGCGGCGAGACGAGTTCCGGATCGCGCGCCAGCACCAGCCTGGCATCGTCATTGGCGGGAGCGAGAAGATGGCGATGGCTGTCGAGGTCGGCCACCCGGAAACCCGGCATGCCGGACTGGCGCGTCCCGAGCACGTCGCCTTCGCCGCGCAGTTTCAGATCCTCCTCGGCGATGCGGAAGCCGTCCTCCGTCTCGCGCATGATCTCGAGCCGCTTGCGGGAAATCTCGCCGAGCGGGCCCTTGTAGAGCAGGAGGCAGGTCGATTTGTCCGAACCGCGCCCGATGCGCCCGCGCAGCTGATGCAACTGGGCGAGGCCGAAGCGTTCGGCATGCTCCACCACCATCACGGTGGCCTCCGGCACGTTGACGCCGACCTCGATCACGGTGGTCGACACCAGGACGCGCAAATCGCCGGCCACGAAGCGGGCCATCACCTCGTCCTTGGCCGCGCCTTTCATCTGGCCATGCAGCAGGCCGACCTTGTCCCCAAAGAGCGAAGCAAGGTGGGCGAAGCGATCTTCGGCGGCCGCGACATCCAACGTCTCGGATTCAGCGATGAGCGGACAGACCCAATAAGCCCGCGCGCCGGTCTGCAACAGGCGCCCCAGCCCGCTCACCACCTCGTCGAGCCTTTCGAGCGAGATCAGGCGGGTGTCGACCGGCTTGCGCCCCGCCGGCTTCTCGCGAAGCTGGGAGGAGTCCATGTCGCCGAAATAGGTCAGCACCAAGCTGCGGGGGATTGGCGTGGCCGTCATCACCAGGACGTCGATGCCGGCATTCTTGCGGCTCAGGGCCAGGCGCTGATGCACGCCGAAGCGATGCTGCTCATCGACGATGGCAAGGCCGAGATCGCGAAACTCGACATCCTCCTGGAACAGGGCATGGGTGCCGACCACGATATCGATGCTGCCGTCCTTCAATGCGGCCTGCATGCGTGCTCGCTCGCGCGCCTTGTCCCGCCCGGTGATCAGGCCGATGCGCAAACCGCCGGCCTCGGCAAGCGGCTGGATGGTGGCCAGATGCTGGCGGGCCAGGATTTCGGTCGGCGCCATCAATGCCGCCTGCCGGCCGCCTTCCACCATGGTCGCCATGGCGAGCAGGGCCACCACCGTCTTGCCCGAACCGACATCGCCCTGCAGCAGCCGCAGCATCCGGGTCGGGGCCGCCATGTCGGCCCGGATGTCGGCCAATGCCGTGACCTGGCTCGCCGTGAGCTTGAAGGGCAGGGCGGCCTCGATCCGGGCCGAAATCACACCCGTTCCGGTGACGGCGAGGCCGGGCAGGGCCTTGTTTTGGGCACGCACCATGGCGAGGGCGAGCTGCGAAGCCAGGAGCTCGTCATAAGCGAGCCTCAATCGGGGCGCCGAGTCCGGCGCAATCACCTGCGGTGTCTCCGGCGCATGCAGGGCGGCCAGCGCCTCGCGGAACCCTGGCCAGCGCTGGGCCTTGAGCCACGCCGTATCCTGCCACTCGGCAAGTTCGGGGGTGCGCGCCAAAGCCTCCTGGGCAGCCTTCTGGATCTGGCGCGGATAGAGCCCCTCCGTCAGCGGGTAGACCGGCTCGACCAAGGGCAGCGATTTGAGCCCTTCCTCATCGACGATGCGGTCGGGATGCACCATCTGGCGCATGCCGTCGAACAGCTCGATCTTGCCGCTCAGCCAGCGCCTTTCGCCGACGGGCAGGGCATGTTCGATCCAGCTCGTCTGCGCGGCAAAGAAGACGAGGGTGAGATCACCCGTGTCGTCATGGACATAGACGCGATAGGGGCCTTTGCCACCGCTGGGGCGATGGCGCTCCACGACGATCTCGACCATCACCAATTCGCCGATCGGCGCATCGATCAGTTTAGGACGGCGACGGCGGTCGAGGACGCTCGCCGGCAGGTGAAACAGGGCGTCGACCACCCGTGCGCCCATCGGCTCCGCCCCGCCGAGAAGGCGGGTGAGCAGCTTCACCAGCTTCGGCCCGATCCCTGGCAGGGACGAGACGGAAGCGAATAAGGGGGTCAGAATCGCCGGACGCATGAAAGCCTCGCCCGTTGTTTTGGCCGGACAGCACGCGGGAGGCAAGCTTTGGCGCCCCGAAAGAGTGGATGGCTGTGACGACCGCAGGGCTGTTTCTTCGCTCCCTCAACGCTTAAAGAGGCGTGTGCTCCAAGACCCTTTTGGTGACGATCGCATGGGTGTGTTCGACATCCCTGGCGGCATAGATCAGGGTGGCGGCCTTGTCGCCGATCAGGCGCCGGAGCGCGACGACAGCCTCCTCGTTGCGCGCGAGCTCGCTTTCGTAGCGAGCCTGAAACTCCTGCCATTTGGCCGGATCGTGACCGAACCATTGCCGCAGCGCCGGGCTCGGCGCCACATCCTTGGCCCAGACGTCGATATGCGCCTCTTGCCTGGACAGGCCCCGAGGCCACAGGAGATCGACCAGAACGCGCAGGCCGTCGGTGGAACCGGGCGGATCATAGGCGCGTTTCAATCCGATCGTCATGGCGGGTCCCGTCGCCTTCCATTCTCATCTTCGGGGATTTGACCGCACGGATGATATTTCGATCTTCCATGGTTTTCACGCGGCCCCTTACTCTCTATACAGCGTGCCAACAGGATCGAGAACATGTCCGGAACGATACGCACTTCTGAGGAACTTGACCCGCGTCGCAGACGGATCGTCTACCGGGCCTGGCATCGCGGTTTTCGCGAGATGGACCTCATCATGGGCAGCTTCTGCGATGCCGTCATCGTCGAGCTGTCGGAACAAGAGGTCGCCGATTTCGAGACCCTCATCGATGCTCCCGATCACGAGCTCTACGCCTGGATCAGGAGTGCGGAGCCGGTGCCGGCCGAATTCGATACGCCCGTGTTCCGGCGGCTGCGCGATTACCATTTCACCATGAAGCCGATGTTTGCATGAAAGCCGCCGATCGACTCGCCGAAGTTCTGAATCGCCCCGGCGGACAACTCTTTTTCTCCAATTGCGCCGATGGCCAGGATGGCCTCGTCCTGGCCGACCTGGCACGCAAGCTGGTTGCTCAGGCCCGCGAGCGGCCGGCCGCCCTCCTGCATGTTGCGCGCGACGGCACACGCTCCGCTACCTTGGAAGCGGCCCTCCAGTTCTACGCGCCCGATATCGACGTGATCAGTTTTCCGGCATGGGACTGCCAGCCCTATGACAGGGTTTCCCCCAATGCCACCGTCGTCGCCCGGCGCATGACCGCGCTGTCGCGGCTGGCGACCACGAGGGGCGGGGACAGGCCCCGCATCGTGCTCACCACCGTCAATGCCGTGCTGCAGCGCGTGCCGTCCCGCGATCTCATCGCCGCCCAGTCGCTTTCGGCGGCTCCGGGCAACGCGGTCAACATGGACCGGCTGTCGGCGTGGCTGGAGCACAATGGCTATCTGCGCTCCTCGACGGTGCGGGAGACCGGCGAATATGCGGTGCGCGGCGGCATCCTCGATCTCTACCCGCCTGGCCTTGCCATTCCGGTGCGTCTCGACTTCTTCGGCGACACGCTGGAATCCATTCGCAGCTTCGACGTCGAGACACAGCGCTCCCAGACCCAGTTGCGCATGCTCGACCTCGTGCCGATGAGCGAAGTCCAGCTTACCACCGAGACGATCAAGCGCTTCCGCCAGGCCTATCTTGCTGAATTCGGCGCCCAGACACGCGGCGACCCGCTCTATGAGGCGATCTCCGAAGGCCGGCGCTATGTCGGCCTCGAACATTGGCTGCCGCTATTCCACGCCAAGCTCGACACGCTGTTCGACTATCTGCCCGAGGTCCCCGTCGCGCTCGATGCACTGGCCGAGGATGCGGCCGGCGAAAGACTGGCGCAGATCAAGGACTATTACGACGCCCGCCGCGACGTGCTGGGCAAGCCCGGCGAGAACGTGCCCTATAAGCCGCTGCCGCCGGATCGCCTCTACATCGCGCCCGAGGAATGGCGCCGCAGGCTCGACGAGGCGGCCCTGGCCCGTCTGACGCCTTTCGCGTCGCCTCCGGCGCCCGGCCGCGAAATCGTCGATTGCGGCGGCCGGCAGGGCCATAATTTCGCAGCCGAACGCGCTGCCGAGGACGCCAACGTCTTCGACGCCGTCGTCCGCCACATTCGTGCCCTGCAGGCCAATGGCCAACGAGTCATCGTGGCGGGCTGGACCGACGGCTCGCGCGAAAGGCTCGGCGCAGTGCTTGCCGATCACGGCCTTACCCAAGCCAAGCCGGTTCCCGACTTCGCCCGTGCCCTGGCCTTGCCGAAAAGCGAGATCGCCCTCGGCGTATTGCCGCTGGAGACAGGCTTCGAGACTGCCGACCTGGCCATCATCTCCGAGCAGGACGTTCTCGGCGACCGTCTGGTGCGCCGCACGTCCAAGCGCAAGCGTGCCCAGAATTTCCTGACCGAGATCGGCACGCTCTCGCCCGGCGACATCGTCGTGCATGTCGAGCACGGCATCGGGCGCTTCGTCGGCCTGCAGACGGTGACCGCCGTGGGCGCGCCGCATGACTGCCTCGAAATCCACTATGCGGGCGGCGACAAGCTGTTCCTGCCGGTGGAGAACCTGGAGCTGCTGTCCCGCTACGGCTCGGAAGACGCCGAAGCCCAGCTCGACAAGCTTGGCGGCCGCGGCTGGCAGGAACGCAAGGCGCGCATGAAGAAGCGCATCCGCGAAATGGCGGGTGAGCTGATCAAGATCGCCGCCGCACGCGCACTGCGCGAGGCGCCGAAGCTGATCCCCGCGCAAGGCATCTATGACGAGTTCGCCGCGCGCTTCCCCTATAGCGAGACCGAGGACCAGCAATTCGCCATCGACTCGGTGCTCGAGGATCTCGCTTCCGGCCGTCCGATGGATCGCCTGGTCTGCGGCGACGTCGGCTTCGGCAAGACGGAAGTGGCCCTGCGCGCCGCCTTTGCTTGCGCGATGACGGGCAGGCAGGTTGCCGTCGTGGTGCCCACCACGCTGCTCGCGCGCCAGCACGCCAAGACCTTCGCCGACCGCTTCAAGGGACTTCCCGTCAAGGTCGCGCAGCTCTCCCGCTTCGTGCCGGCGGACGAGGCCCGCAAGACCAAGGCAGGCCTGGTCTCCGGCGATGTCGATATCGTGGTCGGCACCCATGCCCTGCTGGCCAAGACCATCGCCTTCCGCGATCTCGGCCTGCTCATCATCGACGAGGAACAGCATTTCGGCGTGGCCCACAAGGAGCGCCTCAAGCAGCTGCGCTCCGAGGTGCATGTGCTCACCCTCTCGGCGACGCCGATCCCGCGCACCTTGCAGCTCGCCCTCACGGGCGTGCGCGAATTGTCGATCATCGCCACGCCGCCCGTCGACCGCCTGGCGGTGCGCACCTTCGTCACGCCATTCGATCCGGTGGTGCTGCGCGAGGCGCTGATGCGCGAGCGCTACCGAGGCGGCCAGAGTTTCTTCGTGGTGCCGCGCATCGAGGACATCGCGGACGCCAAGGCCTTCCTCGACGAATATGCGCCGGAGGCCAAGGTCGCCATCGGCCACGGCCAGATGGCTGCCGGCCAGCTGGAAGACGTGATGACGGCCTTCTATGAAGGCAAATACGACATCCTGCTTTCGACGACGATCGTCGAATCCGGCCTCGACATTCCTACCGCCAACACGTTGATCGTCTGGCGGGCCGATATGTTCGGCCTCGCTCAGCTCTACCAGCTGCGCGGGCGTGTCGGACGTTCGAAGACAAGGGCCTATGCCCTGTTCACCCTGCCGGCCAACCGCACGATCACGCCGGGCGCCGAGCGCCGGCTCAAGGTGCTGCAGTCGCTGGACACGCTGGGCGCGGGCTTCCAGCTCGCCTCGCACGATCTCGACATTCGCGGCGCCGGCAACCTGCTCGGCGACGAACAGTCCGGCCATATCAAAGAAGTCGGCTACGAGCTCTACCAGCAGATGCTGGAAGAGGCGGTCGCCGCTCTCAAGGAGGGCGGCGTCGAAACCGAGGTCGAGGAACAATGGTCGCCGCAGATCACCATCGGCACGCCGGTGATGATCCCCGAGGATTATGTGCCGGACCTGACGCTTCGCCTCAGCCTCTATCGCCGCCTGTCGTCGCTGGATACCGATGCCGAGATCGATGCTTTCGGTGCCGAGCTGACCGATCGTTTCGGCGAGCGGCCCGCCGAAGTCGACCAGCTTCTCAAGCTGATGTCGATCAAGGCCCTGTGCCGGCGTGCCAATGTCGAGAAGGTCGATGCCGGGCCGAAGGGCGTGGTGGTCTCCTTCCGCGACAATGCCTTCGCCAATCCGGACGGACTGGTTCGCTACATTGCCGAGCAGGGCTCTTTCGCCAAGGTCCGCCCCGACATGCGCATCGTGTTCCAGCGCGATTTCGACAAGCCCGACGATCGGCTCAAGGGCACGGCCGTCATTCTCAAGAATCTCGCTCGCATCGCCGAGACGAAGAAAGCCGCCTGATCGGACACAACGATGGCAACATCCTCCCTCTCTTCCGTCGAAACCCCGTTCGTCCAGGTCGATCTGGATATTGCCGAACGCAACATCGTGCGGCTCCAGGCCTATTGCGACGAACACGGCCTCAAGCTGCGGCCGCATATCAAGACGCATAAACTGCCGCGCCTGGCCCGCTTCCAGGTCGAGCAGGGCGCGGTCGGCATCACCTGCCAGAAACTGTCGGAGGCGGATGCCATGACCGACGGCACCGGGCTCGAGGATGTGCTGATCACCTATAATCTGGTGGGGGAGGCCAAGCGCGAGCGCCTGAGGGCTCTTTCCGAACGCATCCGTCTCAGCGTCGTGGCCGACAGCGCCGCCGTGGTCGACGAACTGGCGGCTGCCATGAAGGGGACGGGGCGCAAATTGACCGTGCTGGTCGAGTGCGACACCGGAGCCCGGCGCTGCGGGGTTCCCACGCCCGAGGCGGCGGCGGAACTGGCAAACCGCATCGCCGCGTCATCCGAGCTCACTTTCGGCGGCCTGATGACCTATCCGCCGGTCGGTGGAACGGAAGCTGTCCAGGTTTTCATGCAAAGAGCGAAATCTCTGATCGAAGCTTTTGGAATTCCTGTCGAAACGATCACGAGTGGCGGATCGCCCGACATGTGGCGGGCGCATGAGGCCCCCATCGTTACCGAATACCGGCCCGGCACCTATGTCTATAATGACCGTTCCCTCGTCACCCGCGGCGTCTGTGGCTTTGATGACTGCGCCCTCAACGTGGTCGCCACGGTGGTGTCGGTGCCGGATCCGCACAGGGCCATCATCGATGCCGGCTCGAAAGTGCTGACCTCCGACCTGCTCGGCTTGACGGGGCATGGGCATGTCCTCGGCCGCCCGGATATCGCGATCGACCAGCTCTCCGAAGAGCACGGCAGGCTGGTCACCGAACAGCCGATCAACCTGTCAGTGGGCGACCGGGTACGCATCGTGCCCAATCACGCCTGTGTCGTCGCCAATATGCTGGATTTCGTAGTCCTCTGCCGCGGCGAGACCCTCATCGGCCCCGAACCTGTCGCAGCGCGCGGCCGGGTTTGGTGAACGGCATGTTTTAAGCACGAAATGGAGGTCGATCTCCCGGGTTCCATCGAGAGACGGAGCGGGATCGACCATCTTTGAAACGTCGAACGACGCGGTCGATCCGGAGATCGCCGCTCCACGTCTTCGATCCACCATCAGGCCGCGCCTGCGAGCGGCTGGCTGGATTTTGAGGTGCCGAGGCCCTGTCCGCGCTCATGGAATTGAGCCGTTTCCTGCCCTTCCATGGGCTTGCCATAGCGCGCGCCCGTGACTTCGACGAGGCTGACGCCCCGCTCCGTGTATCCTGAAGCGGGATAGGAGGTCGATACCCACCCGTCCGCTGCGAGGGGATAGGAAGCCTCCCTTTCGCTGACGTCGAAACCCACACCCGACACCTCCTGGCCGCGCAGGGCGAGATAGCCGCTTTCCTCGATCCCAGCCTCCACAAGCGGCGGGGCAGCGTCATCCTGGGACGAAACCAGGGCTTCGAGCCCGAACCCGCCATCTTCCAGCGCCCGCATCGGCACGATGCCGATCTCGCCGAGCACGGCGAAATGAGGAGTGGGGCAGGGAGCATCCCCCGGAATGACGGCGGCATGCGGGGCCCTGGCGAGGCCGGCGACCTTCTCGAGCTTGCGGCTGTCGAACAAGCCATCGACGAGGCCCGCACGCAATACCGTATCGGGCAGCAGGGCATGGGTAACGCCATGCATCGTCATCTGAACGGCGAACACCGTCGCATCGAAAGCCTGGTGCAAAATGAGCTGGCAGCCCGTGCTGAGCCATGACACCAGGCCGCCGGCAAGCCCAGCCAGGCCCGAGGGAGCCATTGGGCACAGCAGGCGCGAAGTCCGCGACAAGCCGAGTTCGGCCACCAGAACGGAGGAGGCCGCCTGCCATTGGCGATGATTGCGGGCGACGGCGAAATCGCCGTCCGGTCCCCGGTCGATCGTCATGATCGCCAGGCTTTCCTCGGGACGTTCCCGCCGCGACAGACGGGTGATCACGCCCGTGCGCGGATAGCCGATGCAGTCCTCGAAAGAAACGGTACCTCCCGGCAGATCCGCACCGAAGGCTCCGATGAAGCGAATATCGGCAATGGATTCATCGACGAGATGACGCAGCGGCCGAAGGGATTGAACATCGCCCATCCGACGCGCCGCCAGGATCGCCTTGGCGTTCAAACGCTCGGCGACGCCGACGATTTCGGCCGGCGAGAAATCGATCGGAACGATCACCGCCACCAGACCTGCCCGTATGCAACCGAGCAGCGCGATCAACGTATCCGTCACGTTGAGCCCCTGCACGCAGACCAGAGCCTCGCTCGGCAGCCCCATCTCGAAAAAGCGGCCGGCAACCGCGGAAACGGCGGCATCGACCTGGTTCCAGGTCAGCCGGCGGGGTGCGCCGTCGGCCCAGAGCGGGCGGTCCGGTGCATCGACCAGGGCCAGCGTATCGCCGCCGGGCTGGGCACTGATGCGCAGCAACTGGTCGAGGGTAGAGGGGGCGGGGGCAATCCTGGGCGTGATGTCTGACGTCATGGGGCCTCAGGCGTATTCACGGGGCACGAATCAGATCCAGACGAGTCTAACGCTGGATGACGGCAAAGCCATAGCCGGTTTGTCGGTCCGGGTCGTCCCGCCCGCGATCACCATCCACACCTTGAGCGGATATCATCCGCATGCCCATGCAGGCGGGAGATCTTGGACATCAAAGCATTTGGCCTGCCTCGCCGGGCGATCCATAATCGCGGACATGATTCCCGGTCAGAAATTCCTCACGCTCCTGCGCGACATCGCCGCCGACAAGCGCCTCGCCTTCATGCTGTTGCTCGGCTTCAGTTCGGGCCTGCCCTTCCTGCTGGTGTTCTCGACGCAATCGGCCAGGCTCCGCGAGGTCGGGATAACGCGCACCGACATCGGCCTGATGTTCTATGCGACGCTGTTCTACAGCATCAAATTCCTCTGGGCTCCCTTGCTCGAGCGCTTCGACCCGCCGGTGCTGGGACGGATGATGGGCCGATGGCGCGGTTGGTTGCTGATTACCCAGCTGGGCGTCATCCTGGGCCTGTTCGGCCTTGCCGGCAGCAATCCGGCAAGTTCGCTGGGAATGACGATATTTTGGACGACCGTCACGGCCTTCTTCGCTGCCAGTCAGGACGTGGTGATCGACGGCTGGCGTATCAATGTCATCCCGCGAGACCGACAAGGCATCATGCTGGCGGTTTCTCAACTCGGCTATCGCGTTGGCATCTTGTGCGCAGGCGCCGGCGCCCTTTATCTAGCAGAATATTTCGACTGGCACGCGGCTTACGGCACGATGGCTGGATTGATGCTCATCGGCATCCTGGCCGCCTTGTTCGCGCCTGACCCGCCGCCCGTAGAGAAGGAAGCCGCGTCGCACTCCGCCGCCGCGGCGAGCAAGTCTGACAAGGCTGCTGCAACGCGTCCCCCATCCGGGTGGCCCGATTGGCTGATCGCCTATAAGGAAGCGCTGAGCGACCTGTTCCTGCGTCGAGGCTGGATTCTCGTGCCGATCATGCTGCTCATCGCACTTTATCGTCTGCCGGACTTCCTGGCTGGCGTGATGTCCAATCCGCTCTATATCGATCTCGGCTTCTCCAAAGCCGAGATCGCGAATATTTCGAAGATCTATGGCTTCGCCATCGGCCTTACGGCTCCGTTCGTCGGCGGCTTATGCATCTGGCGCTTCGGCTTGATGCCCTCACTGCTCTTCGGCGGCATAGCCGCAGCTACGTCGCATTTGAGCATGGCCCTTTTGGCAGCCAAGGGGGCGGATTCGACCTATCTTGCCCTGGCGGTGAGCGTCGAGAGCTTCGCGGGTGGCTTTGCGGGAACGGCTCTGATGGCCTACATGTCCTCGCTGACATCGCCCGCCTTTGCCGCCAGCCAATACGCCCTGCTGAGTTCTCTTTATGCCCTGCCTGGCAAGTTGCTGGCGGGCATGTCGGGCAAGATGGTCGATCTGTTTGGCTATCCGGTGTTTTTCTCGGCAACGTCCACCATCGGCTTGCCGGTTGCGATCCTCTGCCTGATCGTCTGGCGCTCGGCCGACAAGGAGGACCCCGCCCAAGCCAAGGAGGAGCAGGACCGGGCCTCGCTGGCGGGCGAGGGAGGGCGGCGTTGAGGTGTCGGGAAAACGAATCGCCGCCGGGAAAGGGCGCGATGTTTCGCTCCAGGCAATTTTCGCAACGACGAGGCCGGATATAGCGGGGCCGGTCACGTTTTCTTCAATTTGTCATGCACAAGCTGCGCCACCGTCGCCATAGGTCGTTTTCGAGGCTGGAAACCAGTGCCCGCTTCGTTTATGGACCTTTCCCGAAATCGTCATCTTGGCGCCTTCGCCGGCGATGAGAGACATTCAGCCCCATCGGTGCGCTGCCAACCCGCGCTTGCCCGGCGCGTTGCGGCGGCGGACTTAGGATCCAAGGATTTTGCATGATGTCGTTCCGCCTCCTTGCGACTGCAGCTGTTGCGGCGCTCAGCCTTGCGGTGACGCCCGCTTTGGCACAGGAAACGCCCGCCAAGCCGGCCGCACCCGCCACGAAGCCGAAGGCACCTGCAGCCAAGCCGGCGCAAAAGCCCGCAGCGGCCGCGCCCGCGGCAGCTGCGGCCGCCGCTGAACCGGTTCCGGGCCTGGAAGGCGCAACCACCCCCGCGATCTCCAGCTCCCAGCCGGACTGGGTGAAGCTGTGCCAGACCGATCAGGCCAAGAAGGAGATCTGCCTGACCCGCCGTGACCTGCGGTCCGACACCGGGCAGACGATGATGACGGCCATCCTCATGCAGAACGTCACCGACAAGAAGCAGATCCTGCGCCTCGTCCTGCCGGTCGGCGCCCTGATCCAGCCCGGCGTCGGCCTCTATCTCGACAATGCCGCCTTCACCAGCGGCAAATATGCCGTCTGCTCTCCCGAGGGCTGCTTGGTCGAACTGCCGATCGACGAAGCGCAGCTCAAGGCCCTCCGCAGTTCCAAGACCCTGGCGATCGCCTTCAAGACCCCCAACCAGGGCGTCCAGCTGCCACTGGGCACCGAAGGCTTCGCCAAGGCACTCGACAACAAGCCGCTCGATCCCCAGTCGATCGTCGACGAGCAGAAGAAGCTGCAGCAGCAGCTGCAGGACGCCGCCGAGAAGGCGCGCCAGCAGCTCAATGCCAATCCGGCGCCTGCTCAATAAGACCGCCCAGGAACAGGAATCCAGATTATGCGAAACTCTCTGATCGCTGGCGCTGCGGCAGCCTTGATCCTGTCGGCCGGTACCGCGCTGGCCCAGCAACAGCCCCAGCCAGCTGGCCAGCAGCCCGAATTGCCCAAATTCGACCAGCCGGAATGGACCAAGATCTGCGCAAAGACCCCTGACGGCAAGGACACCTGCCAGACCGTGCGTGATCTTCTGGCGCCAACGGCCGCCTGGATGATGACGGCACAGGTCGGCCAGGAAAAGGGCGGCAAGCCCAAGCTCACCGTGATCATTCCGGCCGGCGTGGTGCTGCCGCTCGGAGCCCGCGTCCTCGTCGACGACCAGACCATCGACACGGCGAAATATCGCATCTGCACGGGACCGAGCTGCATCGCCGACATGCCCTTGACCGACGCCAATGTGGCGAGCCTCAAGAAGGGCAAGAAGCTGAAGGTGCAGGCGATCACCTTCCAGGGCCAGCCCATTGCGTTGGAGATCGGCCTGGATGGCCTCGGCAAGGCGCTCGACGCCGAAGGCATCGACCAGGCCGGCTACGCCGCCAAGCAGAAGGCCTATGGCGAGAAACTGCAGGCGATTTTCCAGCCCTTGATCGATGCCCAGCGCAAGCAGCAGCAACAGCAGGGCGGTGCCGCCCCCGCGGCACCGGCAGCGCCTGCGCAATGAAATGAAAAGGCCGACCTTCGGGTCGGCCTTTTCATATTGGAACGTGCTGCCTCTCGCCAATTCGCAGAAGGCACCGATACGCTTGCCGGACCCGAGGGTCCATCAGTGACGCGTCCCGGGTTTCAGCCGGTAGCCGCCATCGTCATCACGGTCGAAGAGCTCCTCGATCTGCGTGTTCCGAACCGGCCTGCCGCTATCATCGATCACCAGATTTTGCTCGGAGACATAGGCGACATATTCAGTCTCCTCATTCTCCGCAAACAGATGATAGAAGGGCTGGTCTTTCGAAGGACGCACATCTTCCGGGATGGACTGCCACCATTCTTCCGTATTGGCGAATTCCGGATCGACATCGAAGATGACGCCCCGGAATGGATAGATGCGGTGGCGCACCACTTGACCGATAAAGAACTTTGCTTCCCGCGCTTTATTCATACGCCGTTCAATCGTCATCTGTGCTCGGAAAGCTTGCATAGTGACGCTTGCAAACCGAGCGATACCGAAGCTCGCCGCAACCGGACGAACCTGCTATCCTGTGATCAGGATAGCAGTATTATCGTCAAAGTCGCCCCATATTTCATTAATTTCTCGCAGGGGGAGGGCGGATGATGCTGCACACCGTCATCCCCAGCGCCGATGTGCCCACATCCATTGTTCGGGATGCTCGCGGATCCACTGCTCGAACAGGGCGTGAATTCTGCGCGAGGCCTCGGCAATGTCGGCGTCACGATCGGCTGTACGCGGCACGGCGATGATCTCGGTCTCGATATAGAAATGCACGCCGCCTGTGCGCACGCAACGCGCAGCGACCAGTTCGGCATCGTTGCTGCGGGCCAGCAGGGCCGGAAAAGGCGTTGTGGGGGCAGGGCGGCCAAAAAACGGGACCACGACGCCTCGGCGGTCGCGTAGATCCGCCAGCAACGCAACCGAACCGCCTTCGCGTACGATACGCATAAGCTTGCGCGCAATGTCGCCGCCCTTGGCGAACAGGCCGCGCGGATAGCGGTCGCGTCGGGCCAGCATGACATAGTCGTCGACCTTGGGATTCTTCATGCGCTGATAGACGCCGGCAGCCTTGATGCCGCGAGCCAGGGTCGGATAAATCACCAATTCCCAATTGCCGGTATGCATCGAGACGAAGACGCTGCCCCTGCCCGAGGCCTTCACCGCATCCAGCTGTGGTCCCGTGCGGTCATCGATGCGGCCGGCACGGATGATGCGTTCACTGATCAGTGCTTCTGCGAAAGTCCGGCCGAGCTGCATCCACATGGCGCGGGCGATGGCCTCGATCTCGGCGCGCGATTTTTCGGGATAGGCGGCTGCGAGATGACGCAGAGCGCGCTCGTGACGGCGTAGATGCGGCGCGATCAGCCGCCAGATCGCTCCCATGAGCCAGGAACCGACGTCGATAGGCAACATGTGCAACAGGCCGGCGAGGCCCCGCAATGCGCTGTATTCGAAGCCATATTTGATCCGCCGCATGCGGCGCCGCCACCCCTTTTCGTCCGTGCCGCCCGCCACGATGCCTTCCGGTGTCCATGCGATTTGTTCGTACCGTCGACCATTGATACCAGAAGCGGCTGGAATTCAATGCTCGGCTGCGCGCGCAAGCCCCTGCCGCATCATGACCCGTCGCAGGGGACCGACCCGCTCGAGGGCATAGAGCCCCAGGCCTCGCAGGCCCTGCAGCGGAAAATGACCGGACAACAAGGAACGATTCAGGAGATCGACTGCCGAGTGACGGGTTCCGATATCGAGCCGCCTCGCTTTGGCATAGGCTTCGAGCACGCTGGCATCCCCGGGATCGCCGGCTGCCTCCAAGGCTCTGGCCAGTGCCGCGATGTCGCGCAGCGTGAGGTTGAAGCCTTGCGCTCCGATCGGCGGCAGCACATGCGCGGCCTCGCCGATCAGCGCGACCCGACCGGCCGCCTGTGTCGCCGCCACGACCGCACTCATCGGCCAGAAGGAGCGTCGGCCGTCGACCTCGACATGGCCGAGCAATGCGTGGCTCTGGATTTCGATGGCCCGGGCCAGGGCGGCATCGTCCAACACACGCAACTCCTCGGCCTTTTGGGGAGAAACCACCCAGACGAGACTGGCCCGCTGCCCCGGCAGCGGCACCAGGGTAAACGGGCCGGATTCGGTGTGGAACTCGGTGGAGATGTCGCGATGCGTGCGGCCGACCTTCAGATTGAGGGCCAGTGCCACCTGCGGATAGTCATGGCTTCGCGTCTCGATCCCGGCGGCTTGCCGCACGAGGGAGGCGCGTCCGTCGGCAGCAATTGTGAGATCGGCCGTAAGGTCTGGCTGCCCGTCGAGCTTGAGGACGAGCCCGTTTGGCCCCTGATCGGCGGCTAGCACCCGCACGGGCAGATGTTCGACACCGGCATCCTGCAGGCGGGCTTGCAGGATCTGGGTCAGAGCGCCATTGGGGATGTTCCAGCCAAAGGCTTCCAGGCCGATCTCCTCGGCCTTGAAAGCGATGGGGCGGGCGCGCAGGAGCCTCTGGGTCGCATCGACGATGGACATCACCCGCAGCGGCGCGGCCTCGGGATGGTCGGCAATCCGAATGCCCGCCTTTGCCAGGGCCTGGACGCTACCATCGAGCAAAGCCGTGGTGCGGGTATCGCCGGCATTGCCGGGCGGGCCCACTAGGGTGATCCTGTGCCCTTTTGCGGCCAGGATCAGGGCACAGGCCAAGCCTGCGAGCCCAGCCCCTACCACGACGATCGGACGATGATTTGATTCACGATTGGCTGGCATGATGGTCAATGGAATTAACGCCCCTTGAAGCGGGCGTCACCTGATTTCGGCATGCCGCATGCCACGTGCAATTGCACCGGATCGCGTGAATTTGGTATTATCGGGCAGAACGGACATCGACGATGAAGAGTTTTGTCATCGGGCTATTCCTGGCGGCCGTCGTGCTGGTGCCACCGTTGCATGCGGAGCCGTTCACCACCGCCGCACCGATCGCCCTGGTGATCGAAACAGGTTCGGGCACGGTTCTGCTGGACAAGAATGCCGACAAGCCGGTCGAGCCTGCCGCCATGGCCAAGATCATGACCGTTGCCGTCGTCGCCGAAGCTCTACGGAAGGGCCAGGTTTCGCGGGATACCGAATACCTGATTTCGGAGGATATCTGGCGCAAGGGCGGCGCTCCCTCTGGCAGCGCCACCATGTTCGCCGCCGTGAGAAGCCGGGTGCGGGTCGATGATCTCTTGCGCGGGGTGATGGTCCAGGCCGCCAATGATGCCTGCCTTGCGCTGTCGGAAGGCCTCACGGGCCAGCTCGAGGGGCTGGTGCCACGGATGAACACGCTGGCCGCCGAAATCGGATTGCAGCATACGCAGTTCCGTAACGTCACCGGGTTCGCCGATCCGGCCCAATTGACCACGGCGCGGGACCTCGCCCGGCTGCTGGGCTGGCTCCGCCGGAACGAGCCGGACATCTATGCCATCTACCGGGAGCGCGACTTCACCTGGAACAAGATCCGGCAGACCAATCGCAATCCGTTGCTCACCCAGGGGCTTGGGGTGGATGGCGGCGTCACGGGTGCATCCGACACGGCGGGCTATGGCGTGGTCGTTTCCGCGGTTCACGGCGACCAGCATTTCATCATGGTGCTGCACGGCCTTCAATCGAATGCCGAACGGGCGAGCGAAGCCAAGCGTGTCCTCGAATGGGCCGAAAATTCGTTCCGCCCGCGCCTCGTCTTCACCAAGGGCGAGATCGTGGGAGAAGCCTCCGTCTTTGGGGGAACGGCCAATACCGTGCCGGTGGTGACGGATCGTGATGTTTCCATGCTGGTGGACAGCAGCGGCACGGAAAGACTCAGCGCCAAATTGCTCTATGATGGGCCTCTCGAAGCGCCGGTACGGAAAAATTCCGCCGTCGGCCGGCTCCAGATCCTGCGCGAGGGACAGGTTTCGCTCGAAATTCCCTTGTATGCCGCCGCCGATGTGCCGGTCGGCAGTCTTCCCCAACGCGCATTCGGTGCTATCTACGAGCTTGGCATCGGATTGATACAGGGTGGGCACGACAAGCGATGAAGGGCCGGTTCATAACGTTCGAAGGCGGCGAGGGGGTGGGCAAGTCCACCCAGATCCGCCGGCTGGCGGCATCCTTGAACGCCCTCGGCGTCCAAACCGTGCTGACGCGCGAACCCGGCGGCTCGCCGCATGCGGAGGAATTGCGCGAGGTGCTGCTTTCCGGCGGCGCCAAGCATTTCGGCCCCTTCGCCGAAACCATCCTGTTCTATGCGGCGCGCGACGATCATCTCAACACGACGATCAGGCCGGCTTTGGCCAAGGGATCGTGGGTCCTGTGCGATCGCTTCATGGATTCGACCCGCGCCTATCAGGGCGTGCTGGGCGAGGTCGAGCCCGCCCTGATCCGCTCGATCGAACGCGTGGTGGTCGGCTCCACCGTGCCGGACCTCACACTCATTCTCGACATGCCGGCCCGTGACGGGCTCGCCAGGGTCCGCTCCCGCGGTACGGCTATCGATCGCTTCGAAGGCGAGAGCCTGATTTTCCACGAGAAGCTGCGCGAGGCTTTTCTGGCGATCGCCGAATTCGAACCCCGCCGCTGCGCCGTCATCGACGCTTCCGCCTCGCAGGATGAGGTTGCCTCGGCGATTCTCGGTGTCGTGCGCAAGAGGCTCGATCTCGATGCGACACGGGTGCCGGCATGAGCGAACGCCTCGAAAGCGACATGCTGGCCGACAGCCCGCATCCGCGCGAAACCATGACGCTGATCGGCCAGGACAGAGCAGAGCAAGCCTTGCTCGCCGCCTACCGTTCGGGCCGCATCCATCATGCCTGGCTGCTGGGTGGCCCCGAAGGCATCGGCAAGGCGACGCTGGCCTATCGCATGGCCAAATTCGTGCTGACCCATCCCGATCCTCAGCATCTCGATGGGGCAACGAGCCTCGCGGTCGCAGCCGACGCCATCGCCGCGCGCCAGATCGTGTCGCAATCCCATGTCGATCTTGCGGTGCTGCGTCGCCTCCCCAACGACAAGACCAAGGGATTCTACGCCAATATTCGCGTCGACGATGTCCGCAATGTCGTGCGCTTCCTCGGCTCGACCGCCGGGGCAGGGGGGTGGCGCATCGCCATCATCGATTCTGCCGAGGACTTGGCACGCGAGGGTGCCAACGCGCTGCTCAAAGTATTGGAGGAGCCGCCGCCGCGTGTGCTTTTCCTGATGATCTCGCATCAACCCGCCCGCCTTCTGCCGACCATTCGCTCGCGCTGCCGGCTGCTCACGCTCGATCCTCTCGGTGAAGCGGACGTGCTCAGAGCCGCCGCGCAGGCGCGTCCGGACCTTTCCGAGGAAACGCTGGCGGCGGGCGCCGCCCTGGCACAGGGCAGCGTCAGGCGCGCCTTGACCCTGGCGGACGGGGAGGGGGTGTCCTTGCACCGTTCCCTCACGGAGCTGCTGGCCAAACTGCCGCGGATCGACGTGGCCGCGGCCCATGCTCTCGCCGATCGCTGCGCCAACAAGGCGGGTGACGAGAACTTCGCCCTCCTGCTCGACTTCCTTGACGAATGGCTGCACCAGCGCCTGCTGGCTGCGCGCGGCGAACCCGTAGCCCGCCTTGCACGCTGGGCTGAGGTATGGGAGAAGGCCCGTCATGCTGCGCGTGACGTCGAGGCCTATAATCTCGACCGCAAACCTTTCGTGCTCGCGACCCTCGGCTTGCTGGCAGAAGCTTCCGCAGCCTAAAGCGTGTTGCGATAGGATATAATCGCGTCGGCTCGCGAAACACTCCTGGCGTTTTCGGCGAAAAGTCTCCCAACTTTCCCTGAAAATGCTCTACATCAGAAATCCCTGATGCGCGGCCTGACTGGCGGTGTCGCGCATCGTTGTCAGGAAAAGCGTCATCGATGGCCGAGAAAGACACCTATTACATCACCACGGCGATCTCCTATCCCAATGGCAAGCCCCATATCGGACATGCCTATGAGCTGATCGCGACCGACGCCATCGCCCGTTTCAAACGGCTCGACGGGAATGATGTGTTCTTCCTGACGGGCACCGACGAGCATGGCCAGAAGATGCTGCAGACGGCGGCCAAGCAGGGTACCACGGCCCAGGCCCTGGCGGACCAGAACTCGGAGTATTTCCGTGAGATGGCCCGGGTGCTGAATGCCTCGAACGATGATTTCATCCGCACCAGCGAAGAGCGCCATCATCGCGCCTGCCAGGAGATCTGGCGACGGATGGAAGCGGCCGGCGACATTTATCTGTCGAAATATTCGGGCTGGTACTCGGTGCGCGACGAGGCCTTCTTCGACGAGAAGGACCTGGCGCTCAATTCCGATGGCTCGCGCACGGTGATCGAGACCGGAGCCAAGGTGGAATGGGTGGAGGAGGAGAGTTATTTCTTCCGCCTCTCCGCCTATCAGGACCGCCTGCTGAAGCATTATGAGAGCCATCCCGGCTTCATCGGCCCGGACGAACGCCGCAACGAGATCCTGAGTTTCGTGCGCTCGGGCCTGCGCGATCTTTCGATCAGCCGCACCACTTTCGACTGGGGCGTACCGGTTCCCGGCAATCCCAAGCACGTCATGTATGTGTGGGTCGACGCCCTCACCAATTATCTGACGGCGACAGGCTTTCCGGAGGCCGATACCGACCGTTCGAAATTCTGGCCGGCCAGCGTGCACATCATCGGCAAGGACATCGTGCGCTTTCACACGGTCTACTGGCCTGCTTTCCTGATGTCTGCCGGCCTGCCCCTGCCGCATCGCGTCTTCGGCCATGGCTTCCTGTTCAACCGCGGCGAGAAGATGTCGAAATCGGTCGGCAACGTGATCGATCCGTTCACGCTTGCCGAGCACTACGGCGTCGACCAGTTGCGCTATTTCTTCCTGCGCGAGGTTCCCTTCGGCCAGGACGGCAATTATTCGCATGAGGCCATCGTCAACCGCATCAACGCCGATCTCGCCAATGATTTCGGCAATCTTGCCAATCGCTGCCTGAAGATGATCGCGGCCAATTGCGGCGGCAAGGTACCGAGCCCCGGCGACCTCCTGCCGTCCGACGAGCAATTGCTGAAGGCGGCCGACAATCTGGTCTGGCAGGCGCGCGACGCCATCTTCAATTTTGCCCTCCACACGATCCTGGCCGATCTGTGGAGCGTGGTGGGCGAAGCGAACCGCTATTTCGCGGCCGAGGAACCCTGGAAGCTGAAGACCAGCAACCCAGCCCGCATGGAAACCGTGCTCTATGTCACCGCCGAGGTGGTTCGCCAGGTCGCCATCCTGGCCCAGCCGGTCATCCCGGCGGGCGCGGCGCGCCTGCTCGATCAGTTGGGTGTGTCGGAAGACGCGCGCGACTTCGACCATCTCGGCATTGACGGCCGCCTGTCGCCCGACGTCGAGCTGCCGGCGCCGGCAGCAGTCTTCCCCCGCTATGTCGAAGCGCCCGATGGCGCGGGCAAGGCCTGAGACGAGCAAGGTAAGCCATGCTGATCGATAGCCATTGCCATCTCGATTTCCCCGATCTTCAGGCCGAGATCGACGATGTTGTTGCGCGCGCCCGCGAGGCGGGGATCGGGCGCATGATCACCATCTCGACCCGCATCCGGCAATTCGAGAAGATCAAGGCGCTGATCGAGCGCTATGAGGATGTCTTCGGCTCGATCGGCACGCATTGCCTGCACGCCCACGAAGAGGACGATATTCCGCTCGACGCGATCCTGGAACTCGCCGCTCACCCCAAAGTGGTGGCGATCGGCGAGGCCGGGCTCGACTATCACTACGACTATGCGCCGCGCGACGTGCAGGCGCGCGGCTTTCGCAAGCATATAGCCGCGGCCCGGCTCACCGGCTTGCCATTGGTGATCCATGCCCGCCAGGCCGACCAGGACATCGGCGACATTCTCGAGGAAGAAATGGAGAAGGGCTCCTTCACCGCTGTCCTCCATTGCTATTCGTCGGGCCCCGAACTGGCGCGCCGGGGGCTCGCGCTTGGTTTCTACGTGTCTTTCTCCGGCATCCTCACTTTCAAATCGGCGGAGGAGATCCGGGACATCGCCCGCTTCGTCCCGCATGACCGTCTGCTGGTGGAAACGGATGCGCCTTACCTCGCGCCCATGCCGTTCCGCGGCAAGCGCAACGAACCCGCCTATGTAACCAATACTGCGCGGGTTCTGGCTGAGACCATCGGTCTCAGCGAGAGCGAGGTGGCGAGGCAGACCAGCGAGAACGCCTTCCGTCTCTTTGGCAAAATGCCTCGTCCCGACGGCATCCGGGCGGCAGCCTGACGCCGATGAAGTTGACTGCGACCTTATTGGGCTGCGGCTCCTCCGGTGGCGTTCCCCGTGTCGGGTTCGGCTGGGGCAGCTGCGATCCCCTCGAACCCCGCAACCGGCGCCAGCGTTGCGCTCTGCTGCTGGAACAGGATGGGGCCGAGGGCGGCCGCACCACGGTGCTGATCGACACCGGCGCCGATATGCGCCAGCAATTGCTTGATGCCGAGGTCAAGGCGGTCGATGGGGTACTCTATACCCATGATCACGCCGACCATACCCACGGCATCGACGATCTGCGCGTGCTGGCGCTCTATCAGCGCAGCCTCGTTGACGTCTATGCCGACCGGCGCACCGCCTCCTTGCTTCGGTCCCGCTTCGACTATTGCTTCGAGACGCCGCCGGGCTCGTCCTATCCGCCCATCCTCACGCTCAACACGATCACGGTCGGGCAGGCCGTGACGATCGGAGGCGCCGGCGGTTCGATCACGGCCCTGCCGTTCGAGCAGGACCACGGAGATATCCAATCCCTCGGCTTTCGCATCGGGAACCTCGCTTATTCCAGCGATGTCAACGGATTGTCGAAAGAGAGCGAGGCTTTGCTGCAGGGACTGGACGTCTGGATCGTCGACGCTCTCCGCCCCACGCCGCATCCCAGCCACTGGTCACTGCCGGAAACGCTGGCCTGGATCGAAAAACTGAAACCGCGCCGCGCCATCCTGACCAACATGCACACGGACATGGATTATCAGACCCTGAGGCGCACCTTGCCGGCGGGCGTCGAGCCGGGTCACGACGGCTTGCGTATCGACCTGATGCGGCCGGAAGCAAAACGCCTCTAAACCGAAACGCTGCTTTGCTCCCAGCTTTTTGGTTCGACGCGTCCTTGCGATTGCTGACGTGGGTGCCAACGCGCCAGGCGCTCTGGAACAAACCGACCGAAAAGCACAAAATGTGACATTAATGTTCATGCTGTTTCAATTGCTTATGTGATAGATTCCTCTTTCTTGTCATGAAGAGGATTCGTCCTAAGGAATTGTTCGGTTGGCTGGTCAGCACGTTTTTCTCAATCTTCTCGCCGGTGTCGCCCTTCTGATCTGGTCCACCCGTCTGGTAAAGACGGGCATCATGCGGGCCTTCGGCGAGCGATTGCGCGGCGTGATTTCGCGAGCGACCTCCAATCGTTTTTCTGCCTGCCTGGCCGGGGCAGGGGTAGCCGCGGCTCTGCAGAGTTCGACGGGCTCGACCCTGCTGGTGATGTCCTTCGTCGAGCGGGGGTTCCTCACGCTCGCCATGGCCCTGGCCGTGTTGCTCGGCAGCAATGTCGGCACCACGATCGTGGTCCAGGCTCTGTCCTTCGATCTTTCCGCCCTGATGCCGGTCCTGATTATCGCCGGCGTGGCCTCGTTCATGCTCGGGCGCTCGTCCGTGTCGCAGAATGTCGGCCGGGCCATGATCGGCCTTGGCCTGATGATCCTGTCGCTGCATCTGGTTGTGGGAATTGCCGATCCGATCCGCCAAAGCGAGATCATGACGCTGATCTTCGAACGTCTCAACGGCCAGCCCTGGGCCGCGCTGCTGATCGGCGCGGCGCTGGCGTGGCTCGTGCATTCGAGCGTGGCGATCCTGCTTCTGGTGATGTCGCTCGCCGGGGCAGGAGTCGTGGGCATTCCGCTCGGATTTGCCCTGGTCCTGGGCGCCAATATCGGCTCGGGGCTCGCACCTCTGGGCTTATCCCTGGCCGCGCCGATCGAAGTCCGACGTGCTTTGCTCGGCAATCTCGGCACCCGCTTGGTCGGGGCCGTGGTGCTCTTGCCGCTGATCGGCTTCATCCAGCCTTGGCTGGCGCAGTTGGAGACCTCGGGAGCCCGCCAGATCGCCAACTTCCATGTCGGCTTCAATCTGCTGCTTCTGATCGTTTTCCTGCCCTTCATCGGCCAGACCGCACGCCTGCTCGAAAGGCTGGTGAGGGCGCCGGAAGCGCCGATCGGCGAGCGCCCATCGCCCGTGCTCGACGAGGGGGATTTCGACAGTCCTTCGGTCGCGCTGGTCGCGGCCTCCCGCGAGGTGATCCGGCTGGCCGAACTGGTTGAGATCATGCTGCGGGAATCGATCATAACCTTCGAGGAACAGGACGATTCCAGGCGCAAGCAGATCAGCCAGCTTGATTACCAAGTCGATCGGCTACAGGAGAACATCAAGCTCTATCTGACCCGGCTGACGCGGACGCCGCTGGACAAGGATATGAGCCGGAAGGCGTTCGAGCTCATCCTGTTCACCACCAATCTGGAGCATGTCGGCGACATTCTAGACAAGACCCTGCTGGAACTGGCGGCCAAGAAGCAGCGGCTCAATCTGAGCTTCTCGAGCGAGGGCTGGGCTGAAATCAAGGCCATGCATCGCGAAGTGGTGGCGCAGATGCGCCTCGCCATCACGGTGTTCATGACGCAGGATCCCGTCATGGCCCGGCAATTGGTGGTGGCCAAGGACCATATCCGCAATTTCGAACGCTCGGCGGCCGAGAGTCACCTCAACCGCCTGCGCGCCGGCACGCTGGCTTCGATCGAGACCAGCTCGCTGCATATGGACGTCATCCGTGACCTCAAGCGCATCGTCGCCCATTTGACGGCCGTGGCTTATCCGATCCTTGAGGCTGCTGGCGAGCTTTCGACGTCACGCCTCAAGGATGCCGGATAAAATCTAGCTTTACCAATGTGATAAATAGAATTTTTCCAGCGATTGATCAGCTACAGCGGATTGGGATCACCCCGGCGCAGCAGTGAGATCCCGCACCACGTCGAGGAGTACGCTCGCACCGGCGATCAGATCGGCATCCGGCGTGAACTCCTTGGGATTGTGGCTAATGCCGGCGGTGCTGGGTACGAAGATCATGGCTGAAGGCGCGATCCTTGCCATCATCTGCGCATCATGGCCGGCCCCTGAAGTCATCCTGCGGCAGGGCAGGCCGCGCCGGGCAGCAGCCCCTTCGATCTGCTCCACCAGTCCGCCGTCGAAGACGACCGGCTCGAACCGGGCGAGGCGCTCGACGGATACCCTGACGCCCTCCACCCGGGCCAGCACATCGAGAATGAGGCGAGGGCGGTTTCTGCCTCGCGCAGGCGCGTCTCATCGGGATCGCGCAGGTCCACGGTGAGGATCGCCCGCGCCGGAATCACGTTGATGGCATTCGGTTCGAACCGAAGACTGCCGACGGCCGCCACCGCCGGCATATTGGCGGCAATGGCACGCTCGTGCAGAAAGGTGATCACCCGCGCCGCGGCATGGCCGGCATCGTGGCGCAGCGACATCGGGGTGGTGCCGGCATGATTGGCGAGTCCCTCGATGGTGATGCGTTGCCAGGAGATGCCCTGCAGCGTTTCAACGGCGCCGATCGCCAACCCTTCGCGTTCCAGCACCGGGCCCTGTTCGATGTGGAGCTCCAGATAGGCATGCGGCTCGAGGAAACCGGGTTCCAGTTCGCCCGCATAGCCGATCCGCTCCAGTTCGTCCCCAAGCCTGGTCCCGTCGATGCCGATGGAATCCAGCGCCGCTTCGACAGACAATCCGCCGGCATGGACCAGCGAGCCCATCATGTCCGGCGCATAGCGCACGCCTTCCTCATTGGTAAAGGCAGCCACGGCAATTGGGCGGTTCGGGCGCCAGCCCGAGGATTTCAGCGTCTCTATCACTTCCAGGCCCGACAGCACGCCATAGCAGCCATCATAAAGTCCCGCGTCGATGACGGTGTCGATGTGCGAGCCGAGTAGAAGCGGCGCCTCGTCCTGCGCATCTTGCGGCCGCCAGATGCCGAAGATATTCCCGATCCTGTCGATTGCAATCTCGAGTCCCGCGTCGTCGAGCCATCTTACCAGCGCGTCACGCCCCGCTCTGTCGGCGTCGGACACGGCCAGCCGGACCAGTCGGCCATCATCGTCGCGGCCGATCGCCCCGGGGCTGCGCAGCCGCCCGAGCAGGCGCTCGGCTTGGATGGACACCTCGCTCATGCCCGGGCCTCCGCGTTCGCCATCTGCACATCCTCGGGGGTGAGACCGACGAGATCCCGATAGCGCTCGGGGTCGGTGGCGCCTTCGCTGTTGATCACCAGGACGCGGGCATCCGCGTCCAGGCCGAGAGCCTGACGCATGGCATCGTCGCGAGTAGCCCGGAGCAAACCGGCAAGACCGGCCGCGCCGCTCTCGCCGGCGACAATGGCGGGATCACCCGACAGGGGGCGAGCCATGTCGTTCATCGCCGCGATCGCTTGCCCGTCGTCAATCGTCATGAAGCCGTCGGCCACACGCGCCAGGATCCGCCATGCGACCTGCGAGGGTTCGTAGCATTCCAGCATCGCCATCACCGTGGGCGCTCCATGGCTGACCTTTACCGGGCGGCCGGCCTTTGCGCTGGCGAAGACACAGGCCGAGAGAGCGGGCTCGACCACCACCAGCTTCGGTCGCCGGGCTTCGAGGACGAGTTCGGCATGACCGCCGAGCGCGGCGGCGACGCCTCCGACGCCGGCCTGGACGAATAAATGGGTTGGCGGCTCGCGCATCTGCAGCAAGGCTTCGCGCAGGATGGTGGTATAGCCCTGCATCACCAGACTCGGGATGCGCTCATATCCCTCCCAGGACGTATCCGAGACAATGGTCCAGCCGCGGGTCTGGCTGACACGCGCAGCCTCGGTCACAGAGTCGTCATAAGTGCCGTTCACCCGCACGATGTCGGCCCCGAAGGCGGCGATCGCCTCCACGCGCCCCTGGCTCACGCCGCCATGTACGAAAATTACGGCTTTCGCTCCGACGAACCGCGCTCCCTGCGCCACGGAGCGACCATGATTGCCATCGGTCGCGCAGGCGAAGATCATCCCCGCGGCAGCCGATCTGACGTCGGCAGAACCGATTTCACTGTAATCGACCTGTCTCCCCAGCTGCCGGCTGGCCTCTTCGATCACAAGCCGGACCACGGCATAGGCCCCGCCAAGAGCCTTGAAACTACAAAGGTCTAGACGCTGTCCCTCATCTTTTACAAAGAGATTGCGGATGCCGATCCGGGCCGCGAGGGCCGGCAGCGAGAGCAGGGGAGTCGGGTGGTGATCGGCACGTAAGGCCAGGAAGCGCCCGACCTCGTCTGCACCGGCGCTTCCCAACATGGCAGCGTCCTGGGCAGGCAGCGGAGAGCGGTAGTGAGGACCGGAATTGGCGAGAAGCATCTTGATCTCCATTGTCGCGATGCAATCCTATTGCGCAGTGCATAATAAAAGCGCTCTCATTGGAGACAGTTGGCGCAATTTTGTATCGTCAGGTCTTCATGTCCCGCATTTCCGGCTCATCCCTCGAACTGGATGGCTTCGACGTTGCCATTCTGGCCATCCTGCAACGTGACAACCGGACGCCCCAGCGCAAGATTGCCGAGGCCATTCATCTATCGGCGCCGGCCGTGCAACGCCGCATCCACCGCCTGGAGGCGAGTGGCATCATTACCGCGAATGTCGCCTTGCTCGACCCGGCAAAGATTGGACAGCCCCTGACCATCGTCGTGAACGTTGATCTGGAGCGTGAACACAGCGCCTTGATCGATGAAGCCAAAAAGGCATTTCTAGCCGAAACCAGCGTACAGCAATGCTACTATGTCGCCGGGGAAACGGATTTCGTGCTGATCTTGAACGTGCCGTCGATGGCCGATTACGAGGCCCTGACGCGGAAGCTGTTCTTCGCCAGCGACAACATCAAACGCTTCCGGACTTTCGTCGTGATGGATCGGGTCAAGACCGGCACCAGCCTGTCCCTGGACGGAGTTCCAGGGTCCACCACACAATCACGCCCGAATAAATAGAGTTAGAAAAATTAATCAATATGTTGATTTATAATAATATTTTTATATTCTTAAACCCAAGAATCGTCGCTTTCATGACCAAGATTTCATATTGCTGGCCTTGAAGCCGCCCGGTTCTTGGCACCACATCCGGCCGTGCTGATCGATCGAATCCCGAGGTGGAGCGTCCGAAACTTCGTGGCGTGCTCGGGCTGGGCGATCGTAGAGGAGCAAGGCGAATAATGGATCTGAACAATCTGCTTGGAAAAGTGCTGGGTGCCGGTGGGCAAATTCTCGACACGCCAGGCAAGAAATTGGCAGCCGGCGGTGCCGCGGCAGGCATCCTGTTTACCGAGACTGGCCGGGACCTGGCTGGCGCTGCGGTGAAATATGGCGGCATTGCCGCTATCGGCGCGCTGGCGCTGCATGCCTGGCAGCGCAGCCAGGCCCAACAGGCTGGCGCGCCGGCAACGGCCGACAGTGGCGCGACCGCAGCGAACAACGCGCCTGGCGGCTTCCTGCCACCGCAATTGTCGAGCCCGCAGCCGCTGCCGCCCGTCATCGACGCCCGCGCAGTGGAGGCAATGGCTGTGGAAACGCCCGCGGCAGCTGAAAGCCATGCCAAGCTCTTACTGGGCGCCATGATCAATGCGGCCAAGGCCGACGGCAATGTCGATGCCGAGGAGCAGAGCCTGATCCTCGGCCATGCCGACAAGCTCGATCTCTCCGACGAGGAACGCAACTTCCTGTTCCAGGAATTGAGCAAGCCATTCGACATGGAGCCGATCGTGCGCGGCGCGACCACGCCGGAACTGGCGGCCGAAGTCTACGCGGTTTCGCGCATCGCTGTCGGCGCCGCATCGCCGGCCGAGAATTCCTATCTGCACGTGCTGGCCGGCCGCCTGAAGCTGCCGCAGACCGTGACCGGTCAGATCGACGATGGTCTGGCTGCCGCCGTCGGCCGATAGGCGCCACGGGGCGCCGGATCGCCATGATCCCGAACTCGCAGGAGACCGGGCTTTTGAGAAAAGCCCCGGTTTATCAAGCCCTTGGGTGGGTCGGGAGGACAGGATTATGTTCCATAATATATCTTATGCGAATTAGAGATGGGGCCAAGCGCCCCACTCCCGGGACTGGTTTCGGCCCGCCTTCGCCGCATCCTTGAGCAAACACTCACAATCGAAATAGCCGGCTGTCGGTGACGCATCTTGCCGGCTTTGGAAGCGCTCTTCGGACGCACGGGCTTCGTCCGTGCGGTACCTGGCAAGGCCGCGGCGCGCCACGCAGTTTCAGCCGACCATCGACTGCCGCTCATCGGCATGCCAATTTCAGCGACTAGGACCGACATTTTCGGAGGTCGTCCGATGTGCCGCATGTTCCTCCTCTGCCTGCTCTTGCTGGCGCCGCGAGGCCGGGCGCGATCCGGCCCTCCGGACCGCCATGCGCGCCATTGACGAAGCGGCCCTTACGGACCGTTTTCCGAGTCACTCAAATCGCTAGGAAACTACTTTAATTTATATATAGAATATATTGATATACATGGATTTTTATGATAGGCTTTGCTTCGATAAGCTCTCGATCTCCGCGATCATGGCATCGGTACTGCGTGTACGGCAATAATGGCCGTTCATGCTCTCGATCGAAGCAATGTGATTTTCGGGCGTCTCGGCTGCACAACAATCCTCGATCTGCGTCACGAGGAAGCCGCGGTCGGCCGCGTCTCGAATGGCGGATTCGACGCATTGGTCGGTCACCACCCCATAGATGACCAGGAATTCCACGCCGAGATTGCGCAGCACATACTCGATATTGGTGGCGTTGAAGATGCCGGATGCCGTCTTGGGAATGACGATCTCATCGCCTCTGGGACCGACGGCCTCGATCACCTTGGCCTCCCAGCAGCCCTTCGGGAAATTCAGGCCCGAGATCTTGTGGTCGAGGCTACGGTCCCGCCCATCCTGAGTCAGGCTTTCCAGCACGGTGAAGATCACCTCGATGCCAGCCGCCCTGGCCGCTTCCTGCAGGCGCGCCTGGTTCGGGATCACCACGCTATCGATGCGCTCATAGAAAGCCCGCTTCGCCGCTTCTGGCGTACCGGGCATGCGCGCCCGGGCCAGGATCTGCGCATTGAACTCGCCGTTCTGCATGTCGACATTGAGCAGCGCCGTTCGGGCCGGAACGATCGCGCGCTCCCGGTAAGCGCCCCGCGGCGCGTCGATGGCTGGAAGGCCGGCCATGAGGTCCTCACAGATGGAATGCCTTGTTGTAATTCAAATTACGGCTTTGCCCGTAATTGACCTATCCTGTACCGAGCCATTGTGAAAGACAATGGCATCCGCACGGACGCCGAGAAGAGGTATCGCCATGGAGCCCCCAAGAGCCGCCCTGCCCCAGACCGGTACGACGCTTGCCGACCGCGTCGCGGCGACCATGCCATCCCTGAGCGATGCGGAGAAACGGGCGGCCCGCGCCCTCCTCGCCCGTTATCCGACCACCGGCATGGAGACGGTGGCCCTGTTCGCCGAGAGGGCCAAGGTGAGCGCTCCCACCATTCTGCGCTTCGTGGCCAAGCTGGGATTTCTAGGCTATGCCGATTTTCGGCGTGCCCTGCGCGAGGAGATGGAGGCTCAGGCCGAATTCCCCCTGACGCGCCCCCATGCGGATGCCTCGACCTCGGCGCTCGCCGAATTCGGGGGCGCCCTGGCCGAGACGGTGCAAGGCTCGATCGCCATGATCAACGAGGCGGAACTCGCCCGTCTGGTCGACATCCTCGTCGATGAGCGACGCCAGGTCTTTCTGCTTGGCGGCGACTTTACCGAGCCGGCCGCACGTCATCTCGAATTCCATCTGCGCAAGCTTCGCGGCAGGGTCCGACTGTTCTCTCCGGGCCTGATGCGACGCGCCGACGAACTCGCCGAACTTCGGCGCAAGGACGTCGTCATTCTGTTCGACATCCGCCGTTATCAGGCGGATACCGTGCGTACGGCCGAGGTGGCCAGGAGCCGCGAAGCCGTAGTCGCTCTCTTTACCGACCAGTGGATGTCGGATGCCGCTCAGGTTGCCGATATCGTGCTGAGGGCCCGTGTCGACGTTCCCTCCCCCTGGGACAGCCTGATCGGTGTAATCGCCCTGGTGGAAGCCGTCGCCCTCGCCATCGACGCCCGGCAATGGCCGATTGCCAGAGCCCGCTTCGAAACCATCGAAGGTGTCCGTCACAAGCTGCTCCCATGACGCTCGTCATTTTTGCCAAAAATTACGGCATCTCCGCTATTAACATCATCTTGTAAGAAATAATTCTCGCATGCTAGCGTTCGTCCCCATAATAACAGGGGAACGGCACGCCAATGGCAACAAGGCCTGAGAGCGTCATCACGGTCTGCTGTAGCGACATTGCCGGCCAGGTCAGGGGCAAGGGATTTCCCGCAGCCGATCTGGAGAGCCGCCGTCGCTTCGGTGTCGGCTGGACCCCGACCAACGTCATGATCAACTGCTTCGGCCGTATCCCCGCCACGCCCTTCGGTGCGGAAGGCGACCTCATGCTGGTGCCGCAAGCGGGTGGGGATATCCGCCTGCCCTATGAGGACGGCACGCCCGCCGAGCACATCATTCTCGGCGATATCAAGACCATGGCGGGTGAGGCCTGGGATTGCTGCCTGCGCAGCCTGCTCAAGCGAGCCCTGGCCGCACTCGAAGAGGAGGCGGGCCTGCGCCTCGTCGCCAGCTTCGAGCACGAATTCTGGTACGAGGCCGGTGAGGAACGCCCGGGCGACTCTTATGCGGCCAGCAGTCTCAGAGGCATGGAGGGCTTCATCGGCTCCTTCCTGGCGGCCTTGCGTGCCAACGATATCGTCCCCGACACCTTCCTGCCCGAATATGGGCCAAGGCAGTATGAGATTACCATCGAGCCGGCGGAAGGTTTGAAGGCGGCCGACCAGGCGGTGAAGCTCCGCGAGATCTGCCGCTCGCTGGCCCGCCGCCACGGCAGCCATGCCAGTTTCTCGCCGGTGGTGACGCCGGGTATCGTCGGCAATGGCGTGCATATCCATTTCAGCCTGACCGATCTTGCCGGCAAACCAGTCTGTCATGCCCCCGCAGGTCCGGCCGGACTGAGCGAAATCGCTGCTTCCTTCTGCGCCGGCATTCTTAGGCATGCCCGGGCGTTATGCGCCGTTACCGCGCCGAGCGTGATCTCCTATGAGCGACTGAAGCCGCATTCCTGGTCGGCCTGTTACGCCAATCTCGCCGATCGGGACCGCGAGGCGCTCTTGAGGATCTGCCCTTATCCGGAGATCGAGGGCGTCGATATCGCCAAGCGCTACAATATCGAATATCGCGGTGCCGATGCCACTGCGAGCCCTTACCTGCAGCTCGCCATGCTGGTTTTTGCCGGCCTTTCGGGCATACGCGACACCCTGCCCGTTCCCTTCATCTCCAGCGGCGATCCGGGACGCTGGAGCACCGAGGAGCGCTCTCAGCGCGGTATCCACGACCTGCCGCGCAGCCTCGACGAGGCCTTGGAAGCACTGGAGGTCGACAGCCTCGCCACGGCCTGGCTCGGCCCGGTGCTGACCAAGGCCTATCTGACGCACAAGCGCGGTGAGATCGAGATGGCCGGGGATAAGGGCCTGGAAGAACTCTGCGCGCTCTATGCGAGAGCCTATTGATGACCTCGCCCCTGCGCACAAGCTCGATCGGCTTGCTCACTGGCGGGGATCCGCCGCCGGTCGGCCTGCACAATGGGGAGGCCTCCTCGCCGTTCCTGATCATCTGCGACCATGCCGGCAATGCGGTTCCCGCCGCCTTGGCGGGGCTGGGCCTGCCACAATCTGAGCTCGACCGCCATATCGGTGTCGACATCGGCATTCTGGGCGTCAGCAAAGGCCTGTCCGATCATCTGCAGGCGCCCCTGATCTTCCAGCGTTATTCGCGTCTGGTGGCCGAGTGCAACAGGCGGCTCGACTCGCCGAGCTTCATGACCCCCATTTCCGACGGAACGCTCGTGCCGGCCAACCAGGATCCAGCGGCCGATGACCGCCAGGCCCGCATCCGCGAGATCGTCGAACCCTATCATGCCGAGATATCAGGCCGCATCGACCACCGGCTGGCGGCCGGCCTGCCCCTCATCCTGGTGTCGATGCACAGCTTCACGCCCTCGCTCCGCGCCGCGCCCGCCCCGCGCCCCTGGCATATCGGCCTTTGCTATCACCACAATCGTCACTTCTCGGACCTGGTTCTCGATGAGCTGGCCCACCAGCGAGATCTCGTGATCGGGCGCAACGAACCCTATGGCGTCAACATGGCCGAGGATTATTCCGTGCCCGTCCATGGCGAGGAACGGCGCCTGCCCTATGTCGAATTCGAGATCCGCCAGGACCTGATCGCCGATGCCTCCGGCCAGGCTGCCTGGGCGGAGCGGCTCGCTCCCGTCCTGAGCGCGGCCCATGCGCGCTTGGCAATGGAGAGCGGCCGATGATCCCCGACCGCAATGCCCCTCTCGATCCAGCCCGGACCGCCATCCTGGTGATCGACACGCAAGATGGCATCTTCAACGCACAGGCGGAGGTGACGCGTCCCCATTTCTATCGCTCGGCACGAGACATCACGATTCCCAACATCGCGCGCCTGCTGGCCGCCAGCCGGGCCGCCGGTGCCGAGATCGTCTATACCGTCATCGCCAGCCTGACCAGGAACGGGCGCGACCGCAGCCTCGACTACAAGCAAACCGGCTTTCATTTCGCACCCGGCAGCCCGGAAACGCATGTCATCGCCGAACTCGCGCCAGGGCCGGACGAGATGGTGCTGCCGAAGACTTCTTCCAGTCTCTTCAACTCCACCAATTTCGAATATCTCATCCGCAATATCGGGCTCGATACCATCGTGGTGACGGGCTTCCTGACCGACCAGTGCGTCGACCACACAGTGCGCGACGGCGCCGATCGCGGCTTTCGCATGGTCTGTCCCATCGACGGCTGCACCACCGACACGCCTGAGCGCCATGAACAGGCCCTGAGTGCCTTCAAGGGCTATTGCCGGCAGGCCAGCACCGACGAGTTGGTCGGCGAACTGGCGAGCCCGCGGGGACGCGGCGATGGCTGAACCGTCCGCGCAATCCACCGCTCCCCTGCTGCGCACGGCCGATCTCACCAAGGCCTTCCGCGGCCTGGTCGCCCTGCGAAATCACGCGATCAGCGTGGGGGCGGGCGAGATCGTCGGCATCATCGGTCCGAACGGATCGGGCAAAAGCACCTTCTTCAATCTGGTAACCGGCTTCTCTCGTCCCAATGCCGGCACGATCGAGTTCCTGGGGCAATCGATCGCCGGCCTGTCCACCGCTGCCATCGTCGAACGGGGCATCGCCCGGACCTTCCAGGGCTCGCGCCTGTTCGGCTCGCTGAGCGTGCGGGACAACGTGCTGGCCGCGGCGCAGCTTCGTCACCCCATCGGCCCGCTGGCGGCGATCGTGCGGGGCGCGCGTTACCGGGAGCGCCTGGCTGCCGCCCAACACTATGCCGATGAACTGCTCGAACTGATGGCCCTCAAGCCGAAGGCCCGGCAGCCCGCATCCGCCCTGCCCTATGGCGACCAGCGACGCCTCGAAATCGCCCGCGCCTTGGCGACGCAACCACGCCTGCTGCTGCTCGACGAACCCGCCGCCGGCCTCGATTCCCACGAGACTCGAATCCTGGCCGGGCTGATCCGAACCATCCGGGATCGCTACGGCATCGCCGTCGTCGTGGTCGAGCACGACATGGACCTGATCATGACTCTGTGCGAGCGCATCCAGGTCCTGGCCACCGGCGAGGTCATCTGCACCGGCACCCCCGCGGAAGTGCGCAGCAACAGCAGGGTCCGGGAGGCCTATCTCGGCCATGCCTGACGCCCCCTCTTCCCCCCTGCTCCGGATCGACGGGCTCGAAGTCAATTTCGGCGCGGTGCGCGCGCTCAAGGGCGTGTCCCTCGATGTCGGACAGGGAGAAGTCGTCGCACTGGTCGGTGCGAACGGTGCCGGCAAGAGCACGACGCTGCGCACGGTTTCCGGTCTGAGCCGCCCGAAGTCCGGAAGCATCAGCTTTGCAGGCAACACCATCACGGCCCTTCGGCCGGCCGAGATCGTGCGGATCGGCATCTCGCACAGTCCGGAGGGCCGGCGCCTGTTCGGCAGCTTGACGGTAGCGGACAATCTGCGCCTCGGCGCCTGCACGCGTCGGGATCGCGCCGGCATCATCCGAGACCAGGAACGCATGTTCGCCCTGTTCCCCATCCTCAAGCAGCGCTTGGCGCAATTGGCCGGCACGCTCTCGGGCGGCGAGCAGCAGCAGCTTGCCCTTGCCCGCGCCATGATGGCCGCCCCCCGCCTCCTCCTGCTCGACGAGCCCTCGCTCGGCGTCGCTCCGCTGCTGGTCCGTCACATCTTCGACGCGCTGGCCGAGCTCAAGCGCCAGGGCATGACCATGCTCCTGGTGGAGCAAAACATCGCCATCGCGCTCGAGCTGGCCGATCGGGCCTATGTGCTGCGCACCGGCCGGGTGGTGCTGTCCGGCAGCTCCGCCGAGCTGACCGCCAATGACCGCGTCGCCCAGGCCTATCTGGGGGCCGATGAATGAGCGCCTTCGAATATATCCTCCAACAGATCATCAACGCCGTCAGCCTGGGCAGTCTCTACGCCCTGGTCGCCGTGGGCCTGTCCATCGTCTTCGGCGTGTTGCGGCTGACCAATTTCGCCCATGGCGATGTAATGATGGTGGGCGCCTTCACCACCGTGATCCTCGGCGCCGCCGGCATGCCTTTCGCTCTCGCCATGCTCTGCGGCATCCTCGCCGCCGCCCTGGCCGGCCTCGTGATCGAACGCATCGCCTATCGGCCCATCCGCAGCGCGCCGGACGTGACGCGGCTGCTGACGAGCCTGGCCGTCACCTACATCCTGGAAAATCTCGGCATCCTGGCCTTTACCTCTTCACCACGTAATTTTCCCCTGCCCGACCTGCTCAACGGCTCCTGGCAATTGGCGGAGGGCGCCATCACCTTCACCAACATCAACCTGCTCACCATCGGCCTCTCCTTCCTGTCGCTGCTGGTCCTCGGCTGGTTCATCACCCGCACCACCGTCGGGCTCGGCATGCGCGCGGCGGCCGAGGACATGTCGGCCGCCCATCTGGTCGGCCTCGACGTCAACCGCGTGATCGTGATCGCCTTCGTGGTGGCTTCCGCCTATGCCGGGCTCGCCGGCGTGCTCTGGGCGGCGCAGGCGGGCGTCGTCCAGCCCCAGATGGGTTTCACGCCCTTGCTGAAGGCCTTCGTCGCCGCGATCATCGGCGGCTTCGGCTCGATCTCGGGCGCCCTCGTCGGCGGCTACATGCTTGGGGCGCTGGAGATCTTCATCGTCGCCTTCCTGCCGGATGCCGTGACGCCCTATCGCGACGCCATCGTCTTCAGCCTGCTGATCGCCTTCCTGCTGTTCCGTCCCGGTGGCCTGCTGCAGCCCAATCGCGAGATCAAGCTATGAAAGCCGGCCTGCGCCTTCCGCTCACCATCGCCCTGGGCCTGGCGCTCGCTGCCGTGGTCGCCATCGGTGCGCCCCTTGTCCTGAGCGATTATTTCACCCGCATCCTCATCCTGATCGCGCTCAACTCGATCCTGGTGCTCTCGCTATCCCTCAGCAACGGCTTCACCGGCGTGTTCTCGCTCGGCCATGTCGGCTTCGTCGGCGCGGGCGCCTATGCCTCGGGCATTTTGTCGCTGACGGTGCAGCAGAAGGCTGCCTTGCTGCCGCATCTACCGGCGCTGCTGTCGGGCTTCAGCCTGCCCTTCCTGCCGGCCACATTGGCGGCAGGCCTGTTCACGGCTCTGCTCGCGGTGATCGTCGGCTATCCCCTGATGCGCCTGTCGGGCTATTTCGTCTCGGTGGCGACGATGGGCTTTCTCATCATCGTCAACGTCGTCCTGATCAATGCGGCCGATTTCACCCGCGGCTCGCGCACTTTCACCGGCGTGCCGCTGCAGACCAACCTGCCCTGGGTGATGGCTTGGCTGGTGGTGACACTGCTCCTGCTGGCCCGCCTGGTCTATTCGCCTTTCGGCCGCTCGATGATGGCCGCCAGGGACGACACCATCGCCGCCGGCGCCGTCGGCATCGACGTGCTACGTACACGGCTGATCGCCTTCGTGACCGGGGCCTTCTTCGCGGGCGTGGGCGGCTCGCTCTATGCCCATTATCTCGGCTCTTTCTCGCCGATCACCTTCTACTTCGCCATGACGCTGAACCTGATCGCCATGCTCGTCCTGGGCGGCATGGGCTCCCTTTCCGGCGCCCTGATCGGCGTCGTCTGCGTCTCCCTTCTTTCGGAAGTGCTGCGCACGGCCGAGCGCGGGTTCAGCCTGCTCGGCGTGAGCGTGCCGCCTCTGTTCGGGGCGAGCCAGATCGTGCTCGGCATCCTCTTCATCCTGATCATGATCTTCCGGCCGAAGGGGATCATGGGCGACCGCGAACTGACTTTCGGGGCGACCAAAACATCGGCGAGCAGTCCATCAATTGAGAGGTGACCAGATGTTGACGTTGAGCAGACGCAGAACCCTCGCCCTCGGCCTGTCGGCCGCCGCCATGCTGGCGATTGCCGGCCCGGCTCTCGCCGCCGATCCGATCAAGATCGGCTATTCGGCCAATCTCACCGGCGTGCAGGCCTCGCTTGACGGGCCGATGCTGAACGGCGCCAAATTGGCGGCGCAGGAGATCAATGCCGCTGGCGGCGTACTGGGCCGGCCGATCGAGCTGGTGACCTATGATTCAAAATCGGACGCTACCGTGATCTCCACCGTCGCCAGCCAGATGATCGACAGCGACAAAGTGGTCGGCATCATCGGCTTTGCGGATTCGGATTCGGTGCTCGCCATCGGCCCCCAGGTCCAGAAGGCGGAAATCCCCTTCGTCACTCCGGGCGCCACCTCGCCCAAGCTGCCGGCCCAGCTCGGCAACGAGGTCTTCCTCGCCGCCTTCGGCGACAACGTCCAGGCTGCCGTGGGAGCCGAGTTCGCGCTGAAGACGCTGAACGCCAAGACCTGCTATCTGCTCACGGATATCGGCACCGAATACACCACCCTGCTCTCCGACTATTTCGTCAAGGCCTATGAGCATGGCGGCGGCAAGATCGTCGGCAAGGACAGCTACAAGATCGGCGACAAGACCTTCACGGCCCAGATCGCCAAGATCAAGGCCTTGTCCGAAAAGCCGGCCTTCATCTATGCGGCCGCCAATGCCGAGGAGATCGGCCTCATCCTCAAGCAATTGCGTCAGGCCGGTATCACCCTGCCAGTGGTCGGCGGCGACGGGTACGACACGCCCCTGCTGCTGCAGGTCGGTGGCGAGGCCGCCAACGACACCTATTTCACCACCCACGCTTTCATCGGCGATGGCGCCAACGCCAAGGTGAAGGCCTTCATGGACGCATATCAGAAGGCCTACAACACCGCGCCCGAAAATGCCTTTGCCGCACTCGGCTACGATGCGGTGAAACTGATGGCCGATGCGATCAAACGGGCCGGTGCGCCCGAGTCCGCCAAGATCCGCGATGCTCTCGCGGCGACTTCCGGTCTCGACGGCGTGACGGGCACGATCACCTACCGCCCGAACGTCTCGGTGCCGGACAAGTCGGTCTCGGTGATCGGCGTCAAGGGCGGCAAGCTCACGCTCGCCGGCGAGGCCGCACCCTCCTTCGTCGCGGAGCCCTGACATGGCCGCGCCCCTGTCCTTGTGGGAGGTCTATCGCGCCGCATTCGCCGGCGCGATCTTCACCGATCTGAGCCACGCCTTCCACCCCGGGCAGCCCCGCTTCTCGGCCTTTCCGGACGAGGAGCGCCAGCTCGTATTCGACTACCCCAAGGGCGATGCCTTCCAGGTGCATCGCTATGCCTTTGTGGGGCAATGGGGCACGCATGTCGATCCGCCGGTACATTTCATCGAGGGTGGGCGTGCGGTTGACGACCTGCCGGTCACTGAAATGCTGCTGCCCCTGGTGGTGCTGGATATCCGCGAGAAAGTCGCCGGCAATGCCGATGCCACACCGGAGCCGGCAGATGTCGCAGCCTGGGAGGAGCGCAACGGGCCCATTCCCGCCGGATGCTTCGTTGCCCTGCGCACCGGGTGGTCGAAACGCTGGCCCGACAATGAGCGCTTCTATAATCGCTCGGCGGACGGTATTTCCCATTGCCCCGGCTGGTCGCGGGTGGTGCTCGAGGAACTGTTCGAGGGACGGGGGATCGCCGCCATCGGCCACGAACAGATCGACACCGATCCCGGCCAGGCGACGTCCAGGGGCGATTTCAGCCTCGAACATTATGTACTCTCACGCGACCGATGGCAGATCGAGCTGCTCGCCAATCTCGATGAACTGCCGGAGGCCGGCGCCTTGATCATGGCATGCTGGCCAAAGGCGAAAGGAGGTTCGGGCTTTCCAGCGCGCGCCATCGCAATCCATCATTGATTTCCGACAGGTTCGGTCTCGTGCCTGCCCTGCCAAAAGCATTCCGACGGACCGCGCTCAACTCATTCCAGGCGAGTATTCACATACGAAATCCGTCCGCACGATATCGCTTCCCCACGAAGACAGGCATTTCACGCCTAGCTTGACTTCACAAGCCAGCACTTCGACACACACTGCACTTACCTGACCCGTCGCACTCGAATCCATGTGACCGCACAACCATTCCGTGCTAGCCTATCCTTAGGTAATTTTGCCTGATACGCCTGGAGTGAACATGGGACTGTTCAATTTCATCAAAGACGCCGGCCACAAAATGTTCGGTTCGAGCAAGGCCGAGGCGGCACCGGCGCCGGCTCCGACCGATGTCGCCGCGCTGGTGAAAAAGCAGATCGAGGAAGCCGGACTCAAGGCCGACGGCCTGCAGGTATCGGTGGACGGCGACAAGGTCGTCCTGGGCGGCACCGCCCCTTCCCAGGAAATTGCCGAGAAGATCATCCTCACCGCCGGCAACAACAATGGCGTGGCGCAGGTCGACAGCCAGCTCGGCGTCAACACCCCCGGCACGCCCTCGACCATGTATACGGTCGTCAAGGGTGACACGCTCTGGGCCATTGCCGAGAAGCATTACGGCAAGGGCAAGGGCAATCTCTACAAGGAGATCGTCAAGGCCAACACGCCGCCGGTCAAGGATCCCGACCACATCCTCCCAGGCTGGGTCCTGCGCATTCCGCCGATCGGGCAGGCCTAAAGCACATCCAGCGTCCCAGCTACAGATCGAACCCGGCGAGCCGTCTCGCCGGGTTTTTCTTTCGAGGAGGTGCTTTTCAGAAGATGACACACGCCGCACCTCTTGGCTGCAGGCGCCTCGGCGCTTGCCTATTGCCATCTAGAGCAGGGTGATTTTTGGTTGAATCGTTGGATTCCCAAATCGATTGAGAAGTGATTCAAGATAGCTGCGGCGGAGGAGGCCGCAGCGAATGGCAGTTCCTTATTCGATGGACCTTCGTGAGCGGGTTGTTCGAGCGGTCAAGGAAGAAGGGTTTTCGCGCAACCAGGCGGCGCTGCGTTTTGGCATAGCGGTTTCGACGGCGGTGCTTTGGCTGCAGCGGGACAAGGCAAACGGCAGTGTGGCGCCGGGGAAGATGGGGGGCCATAAGCCGCGCGCGATCAGCGGTGAGCATCATGACTGGCTGGTTGGGCGCTGCCGAGACGGAAGTGCCTTCACGATCGCCAAGTTGATCAAGGAATTGGCCGAGCGCGGGCTCAAGGTCGACCATCACAGTGTGTGGAATTTCCTGCACGAGCAGAAGCTGAGTTTTAAAAAAGGACGCTGGTCGCCAGCGAGCGCAGCCGGCCCGACGTCGCCCGGCGCCGGCAGCAATGGATCAAATACCGTCCCCTGATCACCCCCGAGCGGCTTGTGTTCATCGACGAAACTTGGACCAAGACCAACATGGCCCCGCTCCGCGGCTGGAGCAAATGCGGCGAGCGGCTCGAGGCCGTCGTTCCCCATGGCCATTGGAAGACCCAGACCTTCATTGCCGCTCTGCGCCATGATCGGGTGGAAGCACCCTGGGTCCTGGATGGTCCGATCAACGGCGAGAGTTTC
>NZ_PUEJ01000006.1 GCF_002982075.1 Labrys okinawensis
GAAACTCTCGCCGTTGATCGGACCATCCAGGACCCAGGGTGCTTCCACCCGATCATGGCGCAGAGCGGCAATGAAGGTCTGGGTCTTCCAATGGCCATGGGGAACGACGGCCTCGAGCCGCTCGCCGCATTTGCTCCAGCCGCGGAGCGGGGCCATGTTGGTCTTGGTCCAAGTTTCGTCGATGAACACAAGCCGCTCGGGGGTGATCAGGGGACGGTATTTGATCCATTGCTGCCGGCGCCGGGCGACGTCGGGCCGGCTGCGCTCGCTGGCGACCAGCGTCCTTTTTTAAAACTCAGCTTCTGCTCGTGCAGGAAATTCCACACACTGTGATGGTCGACCTTGAGCCCGCGCTCGGCCAATTCCTTGATCAACTTGGCGATCGTGAAGGCACTTCCGTCTCGGCAGCGCCCAACCAGCCAGTCATGATGCTCACCGCTGATCGCGCGCGGCTTATGGCCCCCCATCTTCCCCGGCGCCACACTGCCGTTTGCCTTGTCCCGCTGCAGCCAAAGCACCGCCGTCGAAACCGCTATGCCAAAACGCAGCGCCGCCTGGTTGCGCGAAAACCCTTCTTCCTTGACCGCTCGAACAACCCGCTCACGAAGGTCCATCGAATAAGGAACTGCCATTCGCTGCGGCCTCCTCCGCCGCAGCTATCTTGAATCACTTCTCAATCGATTTGGGAATCCAACGATTCAACCAAAAATCACCCTGCTCTAACCCCTTGTTTTGGCGCGCTTTCTTCATCGAAGGATCTATCGATTTTTCTGAAAAACGCTCTAGGACAACGGTCGAGCGAGATGGTAGACCCGACGAAGAAGCGCAACGGTCGGGCCTCCCTCGCCCTGCGAAGCGGGGAGAGGGTAAGGGTGAGGGGCTGCGCAAAGCGTCCGGACTATCCGGTCGCGCCGCCCCTCATCCTTACCTTCTCCCCGTAAGAACGGGGCGAAGGGGTGGCTGACGTCGCGCTCTTCACCTATCCCAGCGCCCATGGATGGAACGTCCGCGCGCCCGGCAAGCAAGGAGTTTCACCATGGCCGACATGCGGCTCGTCGTAGCAGGCGCCTCCGGGCGCATGGGGCAGACCCTGATCCGCATGATCGCGGAGACCCCGGGGGTCGTGCTCGCGGGCGCCATCGAGCGGACGGGATCGCCCGCCATCGGCGAGGATGCCGGACGCCTCGCCGGGCTCGATGCCAATGGCGTCATCGTCACCGACGATCCGCTCGGCCTGCTGACCTCGGCGGAGGGCATCATCGACTTCACCGCCCCCGCCGCCACCGTCGAGCTCGCTGCCCTCGCGGCTCAGATGCGCATCGTGCATGTGATCGGCACCACCGGACTCTCCAAGGAAGACTTTGCCCGCCTCAAGGCCGCCGCCCGGCATGCCGTGATCGTGCAGTCCGGCAATATGAGCCTGGGCGTCAATCTGCTGGCGGCTGTGGTCAAGCGCGTCGCCAGGAGCCTGGATGCCGATTTCGACATCGAGGTCCTGGAAATGCATCACAACCGCAAGGTCGATGCCCCCTCGGGCACGGCCTTGATGCTGGGCCAGGCCGCAGCCGAAGGCCGCGGCATCGATCTCGACGCCAATGCCGACCGGGTACGTGACGGCCATCCGGGCGCCCGCCAGAAGGGCCATATCGGTTTTGCGACGCTGCGGGGCGGCACCGTGGTCGGCGAGCACAGCGTGATCTTCGCCGGCGAGAACGAACGCCTCGAATTCTCCCACAAGGCCGAAAGCCGCACGATGTTCGCCAGGGGCGCCCTCAAGGCCGCGCTCTGGGGCTTCGGCCGCAAGCCCGGCTATTATTCCATGGCCGATGTGCTGGGGCTCGGGGATTTCTGAAAAAGCGGGTGCGGATTGGAGGGTCGATCTCCAGATCGACCTTCTTCGCTCTCCTTCACGCATAGCCTATCCAAGATGGTCGATCTGGAGATCGACCCTCCACTTGCGCTCCGATCCATCACGCCGCGTGCGACGCCGGCTCCTCGCACAGGATCGAATAGAGGCCCGCTGCGTCGCTGGTGGCCCGCAGCTTCTGCACGATGAGGGGATCGCGCAGCATGCGGGCAATACGCGACAAAGCGCGCAGATGGTCGGCACCGGCGCTTTCGGGCGCCAGCAGCAGGAAGATGACGTCGACGGGCTGGCCGTCCAGGGCCTCGAAGTCGATCGGGCGCTCCAGGCGGGCGAACAGGCCGAAGATCCGGTTGAACTTGGCCAGCTTACCATGCGGGATGGCAATGCCGTTGCCGACGCCGGTCGATCCCAGGCGTTCCCTCTGAAGCAGCGTATCGAAGATTTCTCGCTCGCCCAGGCCGGTCAATGCAGCGGCACGTTCGGCGATTTCCTGCAGAGCCTGCTTTTTCGAGTTTACTCTCAGCGCCGGAAGCACAGCATCCTGCGGCAGCAGATCACTCAAAGGCATCGCATTCCTCGCGGGGGTTCGAGCCGGGAGCCCATGCGAAAGGGCCGGCTCAATAGCTTGGCGCCCGCCCCTTCAGAATTGTTCTTCGGAGGCGGGCGCTCGATTGGGTGGGCCTGTCAGGTCGACTCTGCCGTTGTCTGCGGCAGATCGATCCAGCCAATATGGCCATCGGGGCGGCGGTAAACCACGTTCACGCGGCCATGTCCAGCGTGACGGAAAACCAGGGCGGCCGCGCCGGTCAAATCGAGGTCGACAACGGCCTCGCTCACCGACAGCCGCTTCATCTTGGTGGTATTCTCCGCGACGATCACCGGTGTGAACTCTTCGGGAGACAGATCCTCGTCGTTCGGCGCCGTAATGATGTAGTCGGTCGACTCGGCCGTGGTCGCGGTATCCGGGCCGGCATGATAGTCCTTGATGCGGTGCTTGTAGCGTTTGAGACGCTTGGTCAGGCGTTCCGTCGCCAAATCGACACTGGCATGCGGGTCATGCGCCATCGATTCGGTCTGCAGGGTAAGCCCGGTGGGAAGATGAATGCGGCAATCGGTCCGGAAACCGGTGCCTTCCTTCTTCACGGTGACCTGGCCGGTGTAGGATTGGTCAAAATATTTCGACAGGCTTTCGGCAACCCGCGCCTGAACGTGGGTCCGCAAGGCATCGCCAATGTCGAGATTTTGTCCTGAGACACGCAGCGTCATGCTTCGCTCCGCTTCTTGAGACACGCAGGCCAAGGGGCCCGCATCCGGGTGGTGATTTCAGGGCATGCCGTCAGTTATGGCTTCCGTGGAGCCCAAAGCCATAACTGGCGACACACCTTGCGATCACCCCTCAATTAGGTAAGACCGTATGGAGGCGGCGTCAACGTTACATTATTTTCACGCCGCCCCCCGCAGGCAGGCGGAGCGATTTGTCCGAAAGCCGTCTCCATTCAATTTTTAAGAATAAAATCAAATAGTTACAAAAGGTCTCCGGCCATTTCCGCATCAATAGTGCCGGGCGGCGTCCACAGGCGCATCGAAGGGCAATCCGCGCTCGTGGCGCTCGATCTGGCGCAGCACGAAACGCCCCACCGCGTCTTCATCGGAGATCGCCGAATTGTGGGGCGTTATCGTCACGCGCGGGTGCTCCCAGAGCGGGTTATCCACCGGAAGCGGCTCGGTCTCGAACACATCGAGCGTGGCGGCCCGCAGCACGCCTTCATCGAGCGCCGAGATGATGTCAGCCTCCACCTGCAGGCCGCCGCGGCCGGCATTCATCAGGATGGGAGCGCCGAGCACGCCGTCATGGGCGAGCTTCTCGAACAGGGACCGGTTGAGGATGCCCCTGGTCTCCGGCGTCAGCGGCAGCAGGCTGACCAGCAGGTCGGTGCGGCCCAGGAAGGCGTCGAGTTCGCCGCCGGCATAGGTCTTCACGCCCTCGATCTGCTTGGGGGTCCGGCTCCAGCCGGCGACGTCGAAGCCCATGGTCTTGAGCTTGCCGATGGCATCGACGCCGAGCACGCCCAGGCCCATCACGCCCACCCGCAATTCATGCGCCGCCGGCGAGGGCATCACCTCACGCCACAATTTCTGGCGCTGCAGCAGATAGTAGTCGTTCTGGTTGCGCAGATGGATGAGGGCATGCATCACCACCCATTCGCTCATGCGGGTGGTGAGATTGTCGTCCACCACGCGGCCGAGCGGGACGTTGGGCAAGGTCGGATCGGACAGGACATGGTCGACGCCGGCGCCGAGCGAAATGATGCCCTTCAGATTGGGCAGGCTCGCCAGCAGGCCGGGCGGCTGCTTCCAGACGGCCGCATAGGTGATATCGGCGGGATTGCCGACATCGGGCCATGCCCGGATGTCACGCTCCGGCGCCAGGCGGCGCAGGCGCTCCAGCCAGGGCTCGACTTCCCACTGGGTGATGCACAGAAGTAGGGCCATGGGGGAGATCTCCTGGAAGAAGGGGTTTGCCCCTCTTACAGAGCAAGCGCGGCCCTGCAAAGTTTCATTCCCGGGTGCGGACATGCTCGTCCATAGCATTGTGGAGAAAGCGAAAGACGCCATGCCAGCCGCCCCTTCGCCCCGTTCTTACGGGAAGAAGGTGAGGATGAGGGGCATCCGATCATCTTGCCCAATCCTTCGTCCCAACACCTATGGACGCTCAACCGGCGCCCCCAGCCCTTCCGCAATCAGGCCCAGCGCTTTTCGTGCTCGATCAGCCAGCGCTTGCGCCAGAGGCCGCCGCCATAGCCGGTGAGCGCCCCGTCGGAGCCGACCAGGCGGTGACAGGGCACGACAATGGCGAATGGGTTGGCGCCATTGGCCCGGGCCACGGCCCGGAAGGCGGAAGGACGCTCCAGCCTCTCGGCGAGCCTGGCATAGGACAGGCAGATGCCGGCCGGGATCTGCCGCAGCCCCTGCCAGACCTGCCGGGTGAAATCAGAGCCATGCAGGGCGAGCGGCGTGGCGAAGACCGGCGAGCGGCCGGCAAAATAAGCGGCGAGCTCGGCCTCGATGCCATCGATCGCCGCCGTGCGGCCGAAGGCGATGGCCGAGCGCGCGGCCTTGCGCAGACGGGCGAGTTCGCCCGGCAGGGCCTTGCGATCGAAGAACTCGACGAGATGCAGGGCATGGCGATCGCCCACGGCCAGCATGGCGCCGAGGGGCGTGGCGATCCAATCGGCCTTGAGCAGGTCGCGTCCCTTGAGGTGGGGCGGGGTTTCCTCCACCGCGCGTATCACCGCATCGCGCACGTCCTGTTCCCGCCTCGGGCCCGCCTCGGCCCAGTCCTCGTCCTCACTCCATGCATGCATGCCCGAACCGTCCTGCCTCGAAAGAAGATGCAAGACTGGATCGCGGGCCCGATGCGGGCAACCCGATTCCTGCGGCCGCCTACAGGCGCTGCCGACATCGATGCGGTTGCCACCCGTTCACAGCGGTTCGAACCGAAAGCCGCTTCCGGATCGGAAGAGGCGCCCGACGCCCGGCGAGTCGAGATGGGCACCCGCGACATAGCAGCCCTCCTCGGCCGCCAATGCCATTATTCGCATGCGGCTCTCACGCGCCTTGTCCTGATCCGCGTCGAATTCCCAGGTGATTTCCGGCCGCTCGAATTGCAGGGACGGCACATGAATGGTGTCGCCCCAGATCAGGACGGTTTCGCCATCGCTGGTAACGCGAAAGCAGGTATGCCCCTTTTCGTGGCCGGCTGCGGCCAGGGCTTCTATGGCCGGCGTGATGCGCTGCCCCGCCGCGAAAGGCTCTTCCCGGCCGTGAAACCGTTGAAGTCTCGCTTCGGCTCGAAATCGGCCGAGCTCTTCCTCGGGAACCAGCAGGCGTGAAAGTTGGGGAAAGGCATCCCGCCCATCCGGCAGGATCAGCCCCTGGATATGATCGAGATGGGTGTGGGTGAAGGCCACCGTCCGAATCCGCTCGGCGGCAATATTCGCCTCCTGCAGGGCCTGGGGCAGGAATCCCATGCTCGGATCCCAGGCGTTCGACGCACCCGTATCGATCAATGTCGCCTCCGTGCCGTCATCGAGCAGGAAAGCGTTGACGGACAGCCGCAGCCCGCCATCGACAAGCCGCAGCTGAGAGGGCAGGTTCTCGCCGAACGTCTTGTCATTCGCCTGCCGCAACCGGGTTACCGGCATATCGACATAGCCGTCGCGCAGCGACACCAGACGCAGCGAACCAAGTTCATAGGCGGCATGAAATTCGCCGGAGCCTATTCGTTTCATTTTTCGAGGATCACTTTTTTCTCGGAGGGAAATCTTATCGTTCCGCGGCGATGCCGTCATCCAATAAGCGCACCGGAGGCGGTGCCCGCCAGCGGGCTCCAGCCAGGCAATTCCCGGCGCGACAGGGCATCCCGCATCCGCCCTCAGCGCTCGAGAAAAAGCACCATCAGCGCCTCGTCGAGATAGCGGTTCCCGGTCTTGAGCGCCCGCGGCTCCACGCCATAGACCTCGAAGCCGAGCCGGCGATAGAGCGCCAGGGCGCCGTCATTGCCGTCGACGACCGCCAGGAGGAGTTGTTCCACCTCGCCGCGGGCGGCTTCGATCACCGCCGTCATCAGCGCGCCGGCGACGCCTTGCCCGCGCCACCGCGGCGCGACATAGACGCCCCAGACCTCGCCCTTATGCCTGTCCTTGAGGCCGTCCTGTCGCCGGTAGCCGGCCATGCCGACGATCTGATCGCCCATATAGGCCCCGAACACCACGGCCTGGGACAGCCGCTCGGCGAAGGCAGCGAGCGGCCTGGCGCTCTCGGCTGCGTAGGTGCTGCCGAAGGCCTCGGGCGCGGTGGCGAGTGCATCGAGCCTTATCGCCCGGTAATCGATGGAATCGGCGGGGCCGAGGCGTCGGATGGCGACGGACATTCAGACGGCTTCCTTCCCGAGTGCTTCCTTCTCCACCACGTCCAGAAACCGCCGCAGGGCGGGCGAGCGATCGCCGTGACGCCAGGCGAGCCCGGTCTCGATCACGGGCGCGGCGTCCCGCAGGGCCAGATAGCGCACGCCCTGGCGCTGCAGGCGCTGGAGCGACCGCGGCACCAGCGCCAGCCCCATGCCGGCCGCGACGAGGCTGATGATCGTCTGCATCTGGATCGCTTCCTGCCTGACCGGCAAAGCCGCGCCATGGGCGGCATAATAGCCGGAGACGATGTCGTGGAAAGCCGGGGCGCTGCGCCGCGGGAACAGGATGAGAGGCGCCGCCATGAGCGCATCGACCGGAAGGTCCGGCTCTGCGAAACCTGCGCGCCCTTGCTCGGTCCAGGCAGCGGGCACGGCCGCGACCAGCGGCTCCCGCAGCAGAGGCCGGTAGTCGAGCGCTCCGGGCAGGCTGGTGCGCGAGGAGGCGATCACCATGCCGACATCGACTTTCTCCTCCAGCAACGCCTCGATCTGCAGATCGCTGGTCATCTCCAGGAGTGCCAGTTCGACGGCCGGAAAGCGATCGCGGAAGAGACTGACCAGGCCCGGCAGCAGGCTGTAATCGGCGGTCGAGACGAAGGCGAGACGCAACAGGCCGGCCTCCCCGCGCGACAGGCGGCGGGCGATCTCCGGCAGGGCACTGGCATCCTCGAATACCCGGCGGGCATGCGCCAGCCATTCGCGCCCGACCGGTGTGAGCGCGACATGGCGCTTGGTGCGGGCGAACAGCTTGACGCCGAGTTCGGCCTCCAGCGCCTGGATGGCCTGGCTGAGCGGCGGCTGCGTCATCGCCAGCCGCTCGGCGGCGCGGCCGAAATGCAACTCCTCCGCCACGGTGAGGAAATAGCGCAGCTGCCGCAGATCCATGGGTTTTTTCCAAGACGAGGTGTTGTCGATCATCAATATCTTTCTCGACCTAATAACGCCAGAAACATATATTTTACCAACGATTGGAACGGCTCTAGCATGGGCGGGATTTTGAAGGCGGCGCGCCCGCCAATGGAGGATCCCATGCCGATCAACGAGCGTTCCCGGCATATCACGCAGGGCGTCGCCCGCTCGCCCAACCGGGCGATGTATTATGCCCTCGGCTATGAGAAGGCCGATTTCGACAAGCCGATGATCGGCATCGCCAACGGCCATTCCACCATCACGCCCTGCAATGCCGGCCTGCAGCCCTTGGCCGATGCGGCCGCGGCCGCCATCAAGGCGGCCGGCGGCAACCCGCAGCTCTTCGGCACGCCGACCATTTCGGACGGCATGTCGATGGGCACCGAGGGCATGAAATATTCGCTGGTCTCGCGCGAAGTCATCGCCGACTGCGTCGAGACCTCGGTGCAGGGCCAATGGATGGACGGCGTGCTGGTGCTCGGCGGCTGCGACAAGAACATGCCGGGCGGCATGATCGGCATCCTGCGCGCCAATGCCCCGGCGATCTATGTCTATGGCGGCACCATCAAGCCCGGCCGCTGGAAGGGCCAGGACCTCTCCATCGTCTCCGCCTTCGAGGCGGTCGGCTCCTTCATGGCCGGCACCATGAGCCAGGAGGATTTCGACGGCATCGAGCGCAATGCCTGCCCGACCACCGGTTCGTGCGGCGGCATGTACACCGCCAACACCATGAGCTCCTCCTTCGAGGCGCTCGGCATGTCCCTGCTCAACTCGGCCAACATGGCCAATCCCGATCAGGAGAAGATCGACAGCGCGGCGCAATCCGGCCGCGTGCTGGTGGAGGCGGTGAGGCAAGGCATCAAGCCGCGCGACATCGTCACCCGCAAGGCGATCGAGAACGCCGTGGCGCTGATCATGGCGACCGGCGGCTCGACCAATGCGGTCCTGCATTACCTCGCCATCGCCCACGCCGCCGAGGTCGAATGGACGCTCGACGATTTCGAGCGCATGCGCCGCAAGGTGCCGGTGATCTGCGACCTCAAGCCCTCGGGCAAATACATGGCCGTCGACCTGCACAAGGCCGGCGGCGTACCGCAGGTGCTCAAGCTCCTGCTCAATGCCGGCCTCCTGCATGGCGATTGCCTCACCATCACCGGGCGGACCCTGGCCGAGGAACTCGCAGCGGTGCCGGACGAGCCGCGCGCCGACCAGGACGTCATCCGCCCCGTCGACAAGGCGATCTATCGCGAAGGGCATCTCGCCATCCTCAAGGGCAATCTCGCCGAGGGCGGGGCCGTGGCCAAGATCACCGGCCTGAAGAGCCCCTATATCAGCGGCCCAGCCCGGGTGTTCGACGATGAACAGTCGGCCATGGACGCGATTCTATCGGACGCGATCAAACCGGGTGACGTCGTGGTGCTACGCTATCTCGGCCCCAAGGGCGGGCCTGGCATGCCGGAAATGCTGGCGCCGACCTCCGCCATCATCGGCCGCGGCCTGGGCGACAGCGTCGGCCTGATCACCGACGGGCGCTTCTCGGGCGGCACCTGGGGCATGGTGGTCGGCCATGTGACACCCGAGGCCTATGAGGGCGGTACCATCGCTTTGGTCCAGGAGGGCGACACCATCACCATCGACGCCCGCCGCCAGAGCCTGCAGCTGGAGGTCGACGACGCCGAACTCGCGAAGCGCCGCGCCGCCTGGCGCCAGCCCGCACCCCGCTATACGCGCGGCGTGCTCGCCAAATTCGCGGCACTCGCCCGCCCGGCCAGCGAGGGGGCGGTGACGGGCTGACGCGGTGTTCCAAGGGCGGACTGGAAGTCCGGGGTCCCAGCCGCGGCGTCTCCAGAGCGAACCTGGCAGACGTCACGCGGGGAACGGCGCGGCTGGGACCGCGGACATCCTGTCCACCTCTTCCCTTCCAAGGCGCTTGATTAGGAAACGATCATTTCCTAATCTCCTTCCATGTCCATCTCCCTCACCGATTCCCCGCGCCAGGCCGGCCGGCCCCGGGAGTTCGATCTCGACGCCGCGCTCGACAAGGCGATTCTCGCGTTTCGCGAGCGCGGCTATCATGCCGCCTCGATCGCCGATCTCGGCAAGGCGATGGAGCTGACGGCAGGCAGCCTCTACAAGGCCTTCAAGGACAAGCGCACCCTCTACGTCGCGGCCCTGGAACGCTATACCTCACTGCGAAATGCCGGCCTGCGGGCCCGCATGGAAGGGCTGCCCACCGGCCGCGAAAGGCTGCGCGCCGTGCTCGATTTCTATGTCGATTCCGCCCATGACCTCGAAGGCCGCCGCGGCTGCCTGGTCGTCGGCAGCGCCGTCGAACTGGTGACCCTGGATGACGATCTCGCCGAGCTGGTCGCGCAGGCGCTGCGCCGCAACGAGGCGCTGCTGATCGAGCTGATCCGGCGGGGACAGACTGACGGCTCGGTCAATCCGTATCTCGACCCGTCCGAGGCGGCGCGCACCCTCCTGTGCGTCCTGCTCGGCATGCGCGTGATCGGCAAGACCGGCCGCCGGCACGGCGACATGGCCGCCATCGTGGATCTCGCCCTGAAGGTGCTCGACTGAGTTTTCTTCGGCCAATTCGGAAACGATCATTTCCAAATAAGGAGTCTCGATCATGCAAGTCGGTTTTCTGGGCCTCGGCACCATGGGCTTGCCCATGGCCGCCAATCTGGTGAAGGCAGGCTACCGCGTGCGGGCCTGGAACCGCTCGCAGGAGCCGGTTGCCCGCGTCGCGGCGCTGGGGGCGGAGCCGGCCGCCGCCCCGGCCGAAGCAGCGGAGGGCGCCGAAGTGCTGATCGCCATGCTGGCGGACGATGAGGCGAGCCGGGACGTCCTGCTCACCCAGGGCGTGCTGGAGGCCCTCGCCAGGGGCGCCGTCCTGGTGAACATGGCGACCGTCTCGGTCGCCTTCACCCGCGACCTCGCGGCCGAGCATAAGGCGCGCGGCCTCTTCTATGTCGCCGCCCCGGTGCTCGGGCGCGTGAACGTGGCCGAAGCCGGCCAGCTCAACATCCTGGCGGCGGGCGATGCCACCCAGCTCGACCGCGTCCAGCCCCTGTTCGACGTGCTAGGCCAGAAGACCTGGCGCTTCGGCGACCGCCCCGAACAGGCCGCGGCCGTGAAGCTCGCCGCCAATTTCATGATCGCCAGCGCCATCGAGACCATGGCCGAGGCGGCGACGCTGGCATCAGGCCATGGCGTGGCCAAGGCCGCCTTCCTGGAGATGCTGACCTCGACCATCTTCGCCGCGCCGCCCTATAAGGGCTATGGCGCCGCCATCGCCGAGGAGCGCTTCGAGCCCGCCGGCTTCAAGCTCTCGCTCGGCCTGAAGGATGTGCGCCTGGCCCTGGCGGCGGCGGATGCCGTCAATGTGCCCCTGCCCTTCGCCGGCGTGCTGCGCGACAACCATCTGGACGCCCTGGCCCATGGCGAAGGCCATCTCGACTGGGCCGCGCTCTCGCGCGTCGCCGAGCGGCGTGCCGCACAGAAATGACGGACGGGAGAGCACTCCTCAGGACGCCGGCGCCACGGTGGCATCTGCCAGTGCCGCCGAAGCCCGCCGCACGATCTCGGCCTTGAGGCCATCGGCGTCGCCGGCCTTGGCCCAGGCCTGCACGGCGACGTCGACGCCCTTGTCGGTAAAGCCGGACAGCACGATCGAGGCGGCCGGCAGCGGCAGCACCCGGCCGTCGCGGCTGAGGAAATCGCGGATGGCGCCGGAAACTGCCTCGGCATTGCCGCCATAGGGCACGGGCACCTTCACATTGACGCTGCGGGTGGGATAGGCCGAGACATTGGTGATCGGCGAGCCCCAGACCTGCCCGTTCGGAATGAGCACCTGCACATTGTCGCCGCTGGCGAGCTCGGTCATGAACAGATTGAGGTTCTTGACCGTGCCGGCCTTGCCGGCCACCTCGATACTGTCGCCGAGCTGGAAAGGCCGGAACAGCAGCAGCATCACGCCCGCCGCCATGTTCGAAAGCGTGCCCTGCAGCGCCAGGCCGATGGCCAGTGAAGCGGCGCCCAGCACGGCCACGAGGCTGGTGGCCTGGATGCCGATCACCTGCAGGATCAGGACGAAGACCAGCACCAGCACGCCGTAGCGCACCAGGCTCGACAGGAAGGCGGTGACGATCGGGTCCATGCGCGAGGTCGCCGTGAGGGTCCTGGCGGTCAGGCGCTCCAGCATGCCGGCCGCCCACCAGCCGATCAGCGTGATCACCAGGGCACCCAGGCAGTTGATGCCATAGAGAATGAACAGGTTTCCAAGTCCGTTGAGGTCGATCGGCAAGGGGAGCCTCCTGTGGCGGGGAGCGGGCGGGCCTCCCGATAGCATGACCGGGTGGCACGCCTAAAGCCCTTGCGGCCTGCCGAGATCGACGGATCTCACAACGGCCTCTCGAAAAGCGTTCCCCGCCGGCGGGGCAATCGCGTTTGCATCGTCGATGCCGTCTGGGCCATCCGGCCGGTGGGCCGGGCAGGCATGCCGTGATTCGGGGCGACAGGCTCGATCGCACCGCTTGAACGCAGCCGCAAGTCGCGAACCGCTCTACCGTTTAATACCGTTGACTATCATGGCGGCGCAAAGCAGCACGTCAACATAACCAACAAGTATTAAGCAACCGGTTTAATTCTCTAATCCGTCTGGGCGACTTTCAGAGGTAGGAAATTACGGGATATGCTGCCGGACAGATAAGTTCCGATCATCTCTCAAATCTACGGGGGAATACTATGCATTTCCTGTTTCTTCCCCGAGTTACGAGAACACATTATCCCTTCCTCGAAGAATTATTGTCCCTGCATATCCCCTATGCGGATTGGCTGCGGCTGGTGGCCGACTGGCGCGAAGCGGGCAAGGTGCAAGGCTTCACCGTGCGCTACATGACGGTCAATCCCTATGAATTGCGCCGCTGGCTGCCGGCGGACTCGGGTCCCGCCAGCCTCGCCCAGCTGCTGCAATTCACCGACTGGGTCGGCAATGGCCGGTCGGGCGACCCCTTCGCCTCCGCGATGGTACCCGGCAATCTGGATACGAAGCATCCCGGAGGCACGCCTCATTCGGGCGGACCGCCCGGCCATTCCTGGGAAGCTCGCGAGGACAACAGGACCTTGCGGACCGCGATTTCCTGACGCGCCTCCCCTTCGCGCAGGGCGCCGCCGGGCATGAGCCACGCAGGCGAGCCCGAGGCCTTGCTTTGTCCAGCACGGCGCCGCTCATGCAGTGGACGCGCCCGGCCGGCTGGCAGCGAAAGGGGCACGTCCACCAGCGAGCCCGATGGTCGAGATCCGCCGCAGCTGCGTCCCCGCTGTCGAGGCAGCCGGATGGGAGAAGCGCCGGCCTCTTCCCATCCGCTCTTAACGCGCTCACCGCGTCCGTGCTAGCGTCCCGCCCCAACGATAAGACAATCGGGAGCGAGCGATGGCCGGGTCGAGCGTCTATGTGGCGGGAACTTTCGATACCAAGGGAACCGAGCTCGATTTCGTGGCCGATCGCATCCGTGCCCATGGGCTCGACGTCACCCGGGTCGACCTTTCCACCAGCGGCTCGGAGAGTGACGTCGAGGTAGGGTCTGCCGCCGTGGCGGCCAGCCATCCCGGCGGGGCCGAGGCGGTGTTCACCGGCGATCGCGGCTCGGCCGTCAGCGCCATGGCGCTCGCCTTCGCCCGCTTCATCGCAACGCGCGACGACGTCGCCGGCCTGATCGGCCTCGGCGGCTCGGGCGGCACGGCCCTGGTCGCGCCCGCCATGCGGGAATTGCCGGTCGGCACGCCCAAAGTGATGGTTTCCACCGTTGCCTCCGGCAATGTCGCCGCCTATGTCGGCCCCAGCGACATCACCATGATGCACTCGGTGACGGACGTGGCCGGGCTCAACCGCATCTCGCGCGTGGTGATGAGCAATGCCGCCAATGCGATTGCCGGCATGGCGCGGGGCCGGGCAGAGGCAGCCCCCGAGGCCGACGACAAGCCGGCCGTCGGCCTCACCATGTTCGGGGTGACCACGCCTTGCGTGAACCAGCTCGTCGACGATCTCTCCGCCGACTATGACTGCCTGGTCTTCCACGCCACCGGCATAGGCGGCCAGTCGATGGAAAAGCTGGTCGATTCGGGCCTGATCGCCGGCGTGCTCGACGTCACCACCACCGAAGTCTGCGACCTGCTGTTCGGCGGCGTGCTGGCGGCGACCGAAGACCGCTTCGGCGCCATCGCCCGCACCAAGGTGCCCTATGTCGGCTCCTGCGGCGCGCTCGACATGGTCAATTTCGGGGCGCTCGACAGCGTGCCGGAGCGCTATCGCGGCCGCAATCTCTATGTCCACAACCCGCAGGTCACGCTGATGCGCACCACGGCGGCGGAGAATGCGCAGATGGGCCGCTGGATCGGCGAGAAGCTCAACCAATGCGAGGGCGAGGTGCGCTTCCTCATCCCCGAAGGCGGTGTTTCGCTCCTCGATGCGTCCGACATGCCCTTCCATGATCCGGAGGCCGACGCCGCCCTGTTCGCGGCGCTGGAGGCGACAATCCAGCAGACACCCCGGCGCCAGCTCATCCGCGTGCCCGCGGGGATGAACGATCCTGCCTTCGCGCAGGCCCTGCTGGCGAATTTCAAGAGCATTGTTGGAGAGCATTGATATGGGCGCAAGCGCGCGCGAGAGTATCCTGGCACGGTTTCGCGGCATGATCGCGCAGGGACGACCGATCATCGGCGGCGGCGCCGGCACCGGCCTCTCGGCCAAATGCGAGGAAGCCGGCGGCATCGACCTCATCGTGATCTACAATTCCGGCCGTTATCGCATGGCCGGCCGCGGCTCGCTCGCCGGCCTGCTCGCCTATGGCAACGCCAATGAGATCGTGGTCGACATGGCCCGCGAGGTGCTGCCGGTGGTCAAGCACACGCCGGTGCTCGCCGGCGTCAACGGCACCGATCCCTTCTGCCAGTTCGGCCCCTTCCTCGATGGGCTCAAGAAGATGGGCTTCGCCGGCATCCAGAATTTCCCGACCGTCGGCCTGATCGACGGCAAGTTCAGGGCCAATCTGGAGGAAACCGGCATGGGCTACGCCCTGGAGGTCGATCTCATCCGCCTGGCGCGCGAGAAGGACCTCCTCACCACGCCCTATGTCTTCAATCCGGACGATGCGCGCGCCATGGCCCAGGCCGGGGCCGACATTATCGTCGCCCATATGGGCCTGACCACGGGCGGGGCGATCGGCGCCGATACCGCGCTCACCCTCGAAAGCTGCGTGGGCGAGATCAATGCCATCGCCGCCGCTGCGCGCGAAGTCTCGCACGGGATCATCGTGCTCTGCCATGGCGGGCCGATCGCCGAGCCGGAGGACGCCCGCTTCATCCTGGCCAACTGCCCGGGCTGCCACGGCTTCTACGGCGCTTCCAGCATGGAGCGCCTGCCGGTGGAAAAGGCGCTGGTCGCCCAGACGCAGGCGTTCAAGAATCTCAGCATCAGCCAATAGGGGGAAACCATGGCCAAGGCCTATGCGAGCGCGGTGATCGACGCGCCGATCGAGACCGTGTGGAAGCTCGTTCGCGACTTCAACGCCCTGCCGGACTGGCATCCGGCCATCGCCAAAAGCGAAATCGAGGACGGTCGCAGCGCCGATGCCGTCGGCGCCATCCGCTCCTTCCATCTCACCGACGGCGCCCATGTGCGCGAAAAACTGCTGGCGCTCGACGATGCCGGGCACACGCTCAGCTATAATTTCGTCAAGCCGGCCTTCCCGGTGGAGAATTACGTGGCCGTGATCCGCCTCCTGCCGATCACCGACGGCAACCGCACCTTCGCCGAATGGAGCGCGACCTTCGACGAAGCGCCCGACGACGCCGGCAAATTTGTCGAGATCGTCTCGACCCACGTCTTCGCAGCCGGCTGGAAGGCGTTGGGGGAGAAGTTGAGGGGGTAACGATGGCCTCCACGATCGGGGCAGATTGATTGTGCCTTCCCATGCAGGGCTCCGAATTCAAGTTAACGGGGCGCTGTCTTTTACCCTCCCCTGGAGGGGGAGGGTCGACGCGTAGCGTCGGGGTGGGGTGAAATCCTCAGATCACAACGAAGAAAACGGTGGATTTTCTGCCAAGAAGTCACCCCACCCCGGCCTTGCAGGCCGACCCTCCCCCTCCAGGGGAGGGTAGTCGCGCCCGCCATTAACCTGGATTCGGGTCCTGCTGCTCCATGTCGCCAATATTGACAATATTGGCGACACATCCCATGATTCAGTATGAGTGAAGGATTGGCTCATGGCCGCTGACAACAGCATCCACGTCCGCGTTGGCGGGCGGCTGCAGACGCATCTCCAGCAGCAGGTTGGCGAGAACGGCCTTTACGAGAACGCCAGCGAATATATTCGGGCCCTGATCCGCCGTGATCTGCACAGCCAGGACGAGGCCTGGGACTGGCTGAAAAAGCAGCTCGAACCAGGATTGAGAGCTGCCGAAAGCGAATTCGTGGCGGTATCGGCCGAGGATGTCATTGCGCGAAACCAACGCCGAACCCGTACCCGTTAAGCCTGTCATCGACAATGGCAGGCTTCCTGTTCTACCCACCGGCAGATGCCGCACAAGACCGTATCTGGGATGACACGGTCGAGAAGTGGGGCGAAGACCAGGCGGTACGGTATATTCGCGGCCTGCACGAGCACTTGCAGAAGCTTTCCGAAAGACCCGCTGCCTGGCGCAGGCTGCCAGGCAATCTTGCTGTTCCGGCCGACCTCGAGCTTGAAGTCTATTTCAGCCACTACCAACGCCACTATGTGTTCTTTCGCAAACTATCCGGCGGTCGAATTGGCGTTCTCAGCCTGCTGCATGACCGTATGGATGTGCCGGTCCGCCTGAACGAAGACCTTCAGGCATTGGCATCCCGCTCGGACGTTTCCTGAAGCTCGTTTCTTCTGGAGCAAAACGCGTTCAAGTGTGAACGCTTATTTTCTCTAACTCCTTGCTTCGACGTGTCTTTGCGATTCGAGGTGATTCCGTCCAATCGCAAAACGCCTTGTCTGCGGTTACTGCCCCACCACGCCCTCCGGCGCGGTCGCCATGGCGAAGGCGGCGGCAAACAGGGCCTTGGTGTAGTCCTCGCGCGGACGCTCGAAGATCTCGCTGGCCGGGCCATGCTCGACGATCTTGCCGCCCTGCATCACCATCACCTCGTTGGCCAGCGCCCGCACCACCTTCAGATCGTGGCTGATGAAGAGATAGGCCAGCCTGTGGCGCTGCTGGAGCTCGCGCAAGAGGTCGACGATCTGGGCCTGGACCGACATGTCCAGCGCCGAGGTCGGCTCGTCCAGCACCAGGAATTTCGGCTGCAGCACCATGGCGCGCGCAATGGCGATGCGCTGGCGCTGGCCGCCCGAGAATTCATGCGGATAGCGGTCCATCGCCTTGGGGTCGATGCCGACACTGGCCAGTGCCTGGGCAACCGCTTCCCGCCGGCGGCCGGCATCGAGCCCCCCGCCAAGCACGTTGAGCCCCTCCTCGACGATCTCGGCCACCGACAGGCGCGGCGAAAGCGAGCCATAGGGATCCTGGAAGACGATCTGCATCTCCTTGCGCAGCGGGATCATCGCCCGCCGGTCGAAGCCCTGGATCGGCTTGCCGAGATAGGCGATCGGTCCGGTCGAGGAGATCAGCCGCAACAGGGCGAGGCCGAGCGTGGTCTTGCCCGAGCCCGATTCGCCGACGACGCCGAGGGTCTGGCCCTCCTTCACGGCGAGGCTGACGCCGTCGACCGCCTTGACATGGCCGACCGTGCTGCGCAGCAGCCCGGCCCTGATCGGAAACCAGACCTTGAGATCGTCGGCGGAGACGATGGTGCGGGCCTCGGGGTCGAAGGGCGTCGCCTTGCCCTTCGGCTCGGCCGCCAGCAAGCGCCTGGTGTAGTCGCTGGTCGGATTGGCGAAGACCTGCCCGGTCGGGCCGGCATCGACGATGCGCCCCTTCAGCATCACGCAGACCCGGTCGGCGATCTTGCGCACGATCGACAGGTCATGGGTGATGAACAGCATGGCCATGCCGGTCCGCGCCTGCATCTCCTTCAGGAGGGCGAGAATCTGGGCCTGGACGGTGACGTCGAGCGCCGTGGTGGGTTCGTCCGCGATCAGGAGGTCGGGGTCGTTGGCAAGTGCCATGGCGATCATCACGCGCTGGCGCTGGCCGCCGGAGAGCTGATGGGGAAAGGCGCCGAGGCGCTTTTCCGGCTCACGGATGCCGACCTGGGTCAGGAGTTCCAGCGACCGCGCGCGCGCCTCCTTCTTCGACAGGCCGCGATGCACGCTGAGGATCTCGCCGACCTGCCGCTCGATGGTGTGGAGCGGGTTGAGCGAGGTCATCGGCTCCTGGAACACCATGGTGATGTCGGCCCCGCGCACCCGCTGCAGGGCTCTTTCCGGTGCGCCAACCAGGTTTTGGCCGCGAAACAATATTTCGCCCGAGGGGTGGGAGGCGGCCGGGTAATTGAGGAGCTGCACGATCGACAGGGCCGTGACCGATTTGCCCGAGCCCGATTCACCCACCAGCGCCAGGGTCTCGCCCTTGTCGAGGCTGAAGGAGACCTTGTCGACCGCCAGTTCCGGCTGTCCTTCCGTCCGGAAAGCCACGGAAAGGTCGCGAACCTGAAGAAGCGGTGCCGAGAAAGCCATCGTCAAGGCCTAACGCAGAATCGAGGTGGATTGAAACGGATTTTGCTCCCAGACCGCCCGCAACCCGCTCGCTTCTGGAAATGCAGCGCACTCGAGATGGAAGAGCGGACCATTGCAAGAAGGCTGAAAGCAGGCCCGCGTCAGCTCTGGCCGTCCTGTCCGAGCTTCGAGCGGGCGCGCCGGGCCATCGCTTCGGAGACGATCAGGGCGCCGAAGGCCAACACCACCGAGACCAGGGTCAGGCGGATCACGGTGCCCTCGCCATAGGGGTCCTGCAGCGCCGTATAGATCGCCGCCGACAGGGTCTGCGTCTGCCCGGGTATGTTGGAGACGAAGGTGATGGTGGCGCCGAACTCGCCCAGTGCCTTGGCGAAGGCCAGGACCATGCCGGCGATGATGCCGGGAATGGCGAGGGGCAGCGTCACCGTGAGGAAGGAAAAGAAGGGATTGGCCCCGAGCGTGCCGGCCGCCGCTTCGAGGCGGGGATCCACGGCCTCGATGGCCAGCCGGATGGCGCGCACCATCAAGGGAAAGCCCATCACGGCGCAGGCAATGGCCGCGCCGGTCCAGCGGAAGGCGAAGACGATGCCGAGTTGCGAGGCCAGGAAGGAGCCGATCAAGCCATTGCGCCCCAGCAGGACCAGAAGGACATAGCCGGTGACCACCGGCGGCAACACCAGCGGCAGATGAACGAGGGCATCGAACAGGACCTTGCCGGGAAAACGCCGGCGGGCGAGGATCCAGGCGGCGGCGACCGCGAAGGGCAGCGAAATCACGGTGGCGAGACCGGCAATCTCGAGGCTGAGCCACAGGGCCGTCCATTCTTCAGGCGAAAGCACGCCCCGCTCCTTCACCTATGCCCGACTACGCTATATTCTCCTGAATAGGGCGCTTCGCCTGCAATCGCAATCACACCCTCTGCCCTTGGAGCAAAACGCGTTGAGGTGTGAAGGCTGAATTGCTCTAACTCTTTGTTTCGACTTGCCTTTGCCATTTCGCGACTCCGTCGTAACTACGCATGGATGAGCCGCCCATCTCCCTTACCCTCTCCCCGCAAGAGGCGGGGCGGGGTGACTTCGACCGGCCGTCTCATGCTGGAAACGCGCCCCCTCGCCTCTTGCGGGGAGAGGGTAAGGGTGAGGGGCTACGTGACCTCAAAGGCAAGGGGTGAGCAATTACACTCCGCCAAATCGAAAAACGCTCTAGGAGACCGATCATGTCCGGCCCGCCCATCATCCGCCTCAAGATCGCCTTCGACGACAATGCCCGGCTCGGCCCTGGCAAGATGGACCTGCTGGAGGCGGTGAAACGGGCCGGCTCGATCTCGGCGGCGGGCCGCGAGCTCGGCATGTCCTATCGCCGGGCCTGGCTGCTGCTCGATGCGGTCAACACCATGTTCGGCCAGCCCGCCATCGAAACCTCGGCCGGCGGCAGCCATGGCGGCGGCGCACGCCTCACCGCCTTCGGCGAGAAGCTGCTCGCCGCCTACCGCTCGGTGGAGGCCGAGACCGCCAGGCTGGCCGAACAGGCCTTCGCCGACCTGGTGCCGCTCCGGAAAGCGCAGGCGCGAGCCTGATCGGCGAACCTCGCCGCGAGCCTCAGCGCGCTGCGGCAACCCCCGACGGCAGCACCGTCAGCTTCCAGACGCTGCCGGGCTTGAAATAGGTCTTGGCAAAGGCTCGGATGTCCTCGGGGCCGACCTTGTCGTACCCGCTCTGGCCGGCCCGGATCAGCTCCAGGCGGCGCGGATCGGTCTGGCTGCCGCTCAGCTTGCCGAGCCAATAGTCGTTTTCCTGCCGGCGGCGCCGAAGCGTCTCGATCTTGGGTGCGCGGGCGCGGGCGAGTTCGTCGGGCGAGACCTCCTTTTCCGACAGGTCGGCGGCGATCTTGTCCACCAGCGCATAGAAGGAAGCGACCTTGGCCGGCGTGGTCTCGACCATGGCATAGACATAGCCGAAACCCGGCAGGGCGGAAGACAGGTCGACCGCCCCCTGGGGAGAGTAGGTCGCCCCCTCGGCGATGCGGAACTCGTCGATCAGGCGATTGACCAGGATCGAGCTGGCGAGGTCGGCCGTGAAGCTGCGCGGAATGTCCGACAGCATGTCCCCCACCGGTATCGCCACCAGGACGGCAGCGTTGTCAGGGCGCCCGGAATGGGTATGCACCACCGGTTCGGCCGTGATGGCGGGAAAGGCGCCACCACCGTCGGCGGCCGGCGCCGGCGGCGCCGGGCGGGGCGGCAGGGCGCCGAAGGTGGCGGCGACCTCACGGATCGCATCATCCACGCCGACATCGCCGACAATGGTGACGTCGAGGGCACCCGTGGCAAAGGCCGGCGAGAACAGGGCCTGGAAATCCTCGGATTTGGCAGCCAGCAATTGCGGGCGGTCGGGGAAGGTCCAGCGCGGATCGCCGGAATGGATCAGCCCCTGGAAATCACGACTGACCACCACGCCGGCCGTGGCTTCATATTGCGGCAGATTGGCCAGATAGAGCTGGCGGATCCGCTCGAAGACTTCCGGCCGCCACGCGGGATCGGAGGCATAGGCGGCGAAGATCTGCAGCTGGATGGCGAGATCGGCCGGGCGGGTCGTGCCCTCGAACTTGAAGGCATTGTCCTCCAGCGCGAAGCCGATGCTGGCGATCTTGGGCGCCAGCACCTTCTGCATGTCGTCATAGTCGATCGCCTTCAGACCCGACAGTTCGACCGCCTGGGCGGTCCAGGTCGGGATCGGCCGGTCATGCGGCAGGTCGAGCCGGCCCCGGCCGATATCGACCCGGACCTGAATTTCGTCGGCCCTGAACTTCGTGGGCTTGACGGTGAGGCGCGCCCCATTGGCAAAGCGCACCATGGTCAGGCCGAGGTCCTCCACCGTGCGGCGCTCGACGACATCGCCCGGCGTGCCGAACTTGGTGTAGGGCCACACCACCGCCGCGGCATCGGCCGGCGCGGTCACGGCGACAGCCTGCGACTGGGCATAGGCCTTCTCGACCGCGGCCGGTTCCGGCGGCTCGGCGCCCTGCAGCACCAGGCGGGGGCCGCTGCCCGAGAACACGGCCTGCAACGCCTTGTCGACCTCGGCGGCCGTCAACCCCTTAACCATGCGCTCGAACAAGGCGAGATCGTCGGCCGGCGAGGTGAAGACCTTGGCTTCGTCGACGCTGTTGGCAAGCATCGCGGCGAGATCCGGGCTGGTACGCGTCGCCGCGCCGTCGGCCAGGGATTGCAGGGCGGAACGATATTCCGCCACCTCGCGCTCGACCTCGGCCTGGCTCGCGCCGAAACGCAGGAGGCGGCGCTGTTCCTGGTCGAGCGCGGCCAGACCCCTGTCCCAGGCCCCGGCCTCGACATCGGCGGACAGCAGGCCGGCACGGGCCGATTCGTAGAGATCCTGCAGGCCGACATCGGCGGCGATGAAGGGCGGATTGGCCCTGCGCGACAGGGCCTGGATGCGGCGCTTGAGCACCGAGAGGCCGATATATTCGATCGCGGTCCGGCGCCGCTTGGCATAGCTGTCCGGCGTGGCGTCGAAGGGGCGGATCCAGCCCAGGTAGATCTTGGTGTTGGCGCTGGGAATCTTGACGATATCGGCTCCGACGCCGCGCTTGAGCGGCAGGCCGAGATCGGGCTCGGCCACGGCCGGCCCGACCGGCTTCCAGTCCTCGAAGCGCCGGCGGATCTCCGCCTCCAGGGCCGAAGGGTCGATGTCGCCGACCACCAGCAGCGTGGCGCGGTCCGGGCGGTAATTGGCCTGGTAATAAGCGCGCAGCCGTTCGACGGGCGCGGTGCGGATGATCTCGGTCTTGCCGATCGGCGCGCGCTCGGGCACGCGCTGCCCGGCGAGGAGGACATTGAACAGGCCCATGACGCTGCGATAGCCGGGCGTGTCGCGCAGGCGCTCCTCGGAGAGAACGACGCCGCGCTCGCGATCGAGGGCGGAGGCGCTGAGCGTCAATTCGCTCGCCGTCTCGCGCATCAGCATCAGGCCGGTGGAGACGGTATCGGCATCGACCTCCGGCAGGTCGAGCGCATAGACCGTCTCGTCATAGCTGGTATGGGCATTGGTATCGGCACCGAAGGCCAGCCCCTTGCGCTGCAGGATGCGCACCATTTCCCCTTCCGGCACCCGGGTCGAGCCCTTGAAGGCCATGTGCTCCAGCATATGGGCGAGGCCCTGCTGGTCGTCGGCCTCCTGCAGCGAGCCGGACCCGATTCGCAGCCGGATGGCGGCCTGCCCCGCCGGCGTGGTGTTGCGCATCACCGCAAAGCGCATGCCGTTGCCGAGCACGCCGAAGCGGATGCCGGCTTCGGGCTTGAGGTCGCTATCGGCCTGAGGCCAGGCAGCGGTCTCGGCCCGAACGGAAAGGGGGACGACGGACAAGCAAAGCAGGGCCGCCGCAATCAGGCGATGGGCACGCCGCAGGCGCGAGGAAGAATGGGACAAGCAGGATCTCTATCGGGGAGGAACGATTTTGCCGATGCAGCATAGCATCATTCCCCAAGATTGCGGCAATCCGCAGGTCGGGCGCGACGGATCAATCGCCCTGTTGCGAGCGAGGCGGGTATTTGGTCAGGCAGACATGCTTGGCGATCTTAGCCCTGGGGATCACCACCGGCGGCGTGGTGCCGGAGGGGTCGCCGGCGTCGGCATCCAGGGCATCCTTGAAGAAGCCGCTGTCATAGCGCGTGGTGCATTCGTCATATTTGTTGCAGACGGCGAGCTTGGTGCAGACGATCGCCCCGCCCTGCTCATAGATATAATTGGTGGCGCTGGAATAAGGCGGGCGGGCATAGCGCTCGGTGCGGATGGTGATGTCGCCCCCGCCTTTGACGTAGTCCTGTGCCATGGCGCCCGGCACGGCGCCGGCGAGCCAGATCAGGACAATCGGTGCAAAGCCCATCAGTTTGCGCATGGGATCAACCGCCTCGCGTTTCGACCGTTCCTGCCCTATGCGGCCCCGGCGGAGAGCCGTGAACGGACCGGTACACCGGCATCGAAGCCTCGGGCACGCCGCCGCCTCCGCCATCGCCTGCATGCCCGGGACGAGCCCGGACATGACAAAGCAGCGCTTCGAGGGAGTTTGGTCAGACCGAGACCGGCCGCGCCGGGCCTTTGCCCCGCTTGGAATCCAGCGGGATCGGGGCGCTGGTGTCGCGGCTCGTCGGCTTGGTCGGCGCCAGGTTGGAGCGGATGAAGTCGGAAATGCGCGGCGCGATCTCGGCACGGAAGCGCGAACCGTTGAAGACGCCATAATGCCCGACGCCCTGCTGGGTATAGTGCGCCCGCTTGTCGGCCGGCAGGTTCACGCACAGGCCATGGGCCGCATGGGTCTGGCCGTGGCCGGTGATGTCGTCGTTCTCGCCCTCGATGGTGAAGAGCGCGGTGTTGCGGATGGCGCCCGGATCGACCGGCTTGCCGCGATGGCTCATCTCGCCCTTGGCGAGGGCATATTTGATAAACACGGTGTCGACGGTCTGCAGGTAGAATTCCGCCGTCAGGTCCATCACCGAGAGATATTCGTCATAGAACTCGCGATGCTTGTGGGCACTGTCGCCGTCGCCGCGCACCAGATCGAAATACAGGGTCTTGTGCGCGTCGAAATGACGGTTGAGATTCATCGTCATGAAGCCGGTCAATTGCAGGAAACCGGGATAGACGTCCCGCATGAAGCCGGGATTGGGGAACGGCACCTTGGTGATGACGTTCGAACGGAACCAGTCGACGCCCTTCTCGACCGCGACGTCGTTGACCTTTGTCGGCGAGAGGCGGGTATCGATCGGCCCGCCCATCAGAGTCATGGTCAGCGGCGCGTAGGGATCCTTCTCCGCTTCCATGCGGGAAACGGCGGCCATCACCGGCACCGAAGGCTGGCAGACGCCGATCACATGGGTGTCGGGGCCGAGCACATGCAGCATCGAGATGACGTAGTCGATATAATCGTCGAGATCGAAGCGGCCCTCCGACACCGGCACCAGGCGGGCATCGGTCCAATCGGTGATGTAGACCTCGTGATTGGGCAGGAACGCCTCGACCGTGCCGCGCAACAAGGTGGCATAATGGCCCGACATCGGCGCCACGATCAGGAGCTTCGGGTCGGCACGGCGATTGCCGCGAATGGCGCGGGAGAAATGCAGGAGATTGCAGAAGGGCCGCCGCCAGACGATTTCCTCGTGCACGCCCACACGTTCGCCGCCCACCAGCACGTCCTTGATGCCGAATTCAGGCTTGCCGTAACGGCGGGTGACGCGCTCGAAGACCTCGCAGGCGGCCGCGACCGACTTGCCCCAGGTGGTCATGGAAAAGGGATTGCCGGGATTTTCAAAAAATGCCCGAGTCGCATCGGAAAAGGCTCTAGTCGGGCCGAGCGCCGCGTGAGTCGCTTCGTAGATGGTGTAGACAGGCGCGGAAAGCGCGCCCAACCCCATCATACCCCTAAGTTCTTCAAACATAGCACCACCAAACTACAGATTGCAGGTCCGTCGCTGAATGCTCGTCACGGATTTGTCATAGCAGGATTATTGCGACGCAACAAATCCGCGGGATTGTAGAAGCGATATCGTCAACAATCTGATACCGGCATCGAGCCGGTCTCGACCTCGTCAAAACACGGCCCACAACAGCCTCAAGGGAGCCCGAAATGCCCATCCAGCCTGCCCTCGGCCTGACCTCCCGCGAGGGGCAGCCGGACCTGTCCGACCTCGCCGCCCGGCTGGACGAGGTTGCCGATCTCGGTGTCGCCTTCGTCGAGCTGCCGGCCTACCACTATGACCTCGTGCTCGCCGGCCGCCCGATGGCCGTGCGCGTCGCCGAATTCGAGGCCATCTGCCGCGGCCGTCCCTTCGGCTTCACCGTGCATGGCCCGCTGCCGATCAATTTCATGGCACCGCCGGCCCTGCTGCCGCGCTTCCTGGAGACCACCGTGGCCTTCATCGAAATCGCCGCCCGCATCGGCGCGCCGCACCTCGTCATCCATGCCGGCATGATGCAGGCGGACGAGCGCCACGACGCCGAGAATGCCGCCGCCCGCCAGCGCGACTATCTCCACCGGGCGGGCGAGATCGCGGCCGCGCACAAGGTCGTCCTGTGCGTCGAGAACCTGTTCGATTTCGGCCCCTATGCGGCGACGCCGAGCATCGCCCGCCTGGCCGAAGAGCTCGCCCTGATCGACCATCCGCATGTCCGGGCCACGTTCGACTTCAGCCACGGCCTCATCCATGCCAGCCAGTATGGCTATGACTTCCTGGAGGAAGCCAAGGCGCTGGCGCCCTTCGCCAAGCACCTGCATCTGCACGATTCCTTCGGCCAGCCCGACCTGTCCTGGGTCTATGACAGCGCCGAGGCCAATGCCTTCGGCCTCGGCGACCTGCATCTGCCGCTGGGCTGGGGCGGTGTGCCCTGGGATGCGCTGGCCGAGCACTGCACCTTCCCCGCCGATACCATCGCCATCCACGAGCTCAACGAGCGCTTCTGGCGGGACCGGCAGGAGGCGCTCGACAATGCCAGGGGATTTGTCGAGCGGTTGCGCATGGCGGGATAGCGCCTCCTGGGACTGTCGGCATCCTGCCGGCTCTTGGAAACGCTGCGCTTGCGGCGATGAAGAGCCGGCAGGAAGCCGGCGATCCCAGGCACGACGCCCCTGTCGCATTCTGCATCATGGCTGTCGCGACAGGTCACGTGTCCGAACGGGGCTGGCCTAACATCGGCGTCACAGGGAGGAAGCACCGTGAATACCGACGTCATCATATCCTGCGCGATCACCGGAGCCGGCGACACCGTCGGCAAGCATCCGGCCATCCCGGTCACGCCCAAGCAGATCGCCGATTCCGCCATCGAGGCCGCCAAGGCGGGTGCCGCCATCGCCCATCTGCATGTGCGCGATCCCGAGACCGGTAAGGCCGGCCGCAAGCTCGAGCACTATCGCGAGGCCGTCCAGCGCATCCGCGATTCGGGCGTGGACGTGGTGATCAACCTCACCGCCGGCATGGGCGGCGATTTCTTCTTCGATCCGGCCAATCCGCGCAGCGGCGGTGCCGGCACCGACATCGCCAACGCGGCCGAGCGCGTCGCCCATGTCGAGGAACTGAGGCCCGAGATCTGCACGCTGGACTGCGGCTCGGTGAATTTCGGCGACGGCCTGTTCATGGCCACCGGCGAGACGCTGCGCGAAATGGCCGAGCGCATCCAGGCCGTCGGCGTGAAGCCGGAGATCGAATGCTTCGAGCTCGGCCATATCTGGCAGGCCAAGGACCTGATCAAGCGCGGCCTGATCGACGCGCCGCCGATGTTCCAGCTCTGCCTCGGCATTCCCTGGGGCGCGGAGGCGACCACCGAAACCATGGTCGCGATGCGCAACCATCTGCCGCCGGGCGCCAATTGGGCCGCCTTCGCCATCGGCCGCATGCAGATGCCCTTCGTGGCCCAGTCCATGCTGCTGGGCGGCAATGTCCGCGTCGGCCTGGAAGACAATATCTGGCTCGACCGCGGCGTGCATGCGACCAACCAGTCGCTCACCACCCGCGCCAAGGAGATCATCGAGCGGCTGGGCGGCCGGGCGCTGACCCCGGCCGAGGCGCGGGACAAGCTCGGCCTCAAGAAGCAGAAATGAACCGCGTCACCACGCCCAATGAGGGCAAACCCTTCCAGGGCTGGGATTGGGCCAAGCCGATCCCGGCGCCGCTCTCCCTGCACCGCACGCCGGTGGTCGAGGCCTGGACCGACTATAACGATCACATGACGGAAAGCGCCTTCCTGCTGGCGTTCGGGGATTCCTCGGACGCCTTTTTCCGCATGATCGGCGTCGACGAGGCCTATCGCGCGGCGGGCTCCTCGATCTACACCCTGGAAACGCGTATCCGGAACCTGCGCGAGGCCCATATCGGCGATCCCCTGGCGCTGACGCTGCAGCTCATCGACCACGACGCCAAGCGCCTGCACGTCTTCCATGCCATGACCAACGAGGCCGACGGCGCGGTGCTCGCCACCGCCGAGCAGATCCTGGTGCATGTCGACATGCAGGCCGGGCGCTCCTCCCCCTTCCCGCCGGAGATCGCCGAGCGGATCGCAGCGATCGCCCAGGCCCATGCCGCCCTGTCGGTGCCAGCCACGGTGGGCGTACCGCTGGGGATCCGGCGGAAATAGGGGCTGCTCGGCCCATCCCAGCAAGACGCGACCCGCCTTCTCCCCTTGCGGGAGAAGGCGGGTCGCGGCTCATTCGGAGAGATCGAGATCATATCACAGCAAAAAGCCGGGCGCTGGGCCCGGCTTTCACATTTCAGACTGAGACGGCAGCCGTTACTTCGGCAGATCGATCGGCTTTTCGCTCTTGGAATTGAGGTAGACCAGGATGTCGGCTCGGTCCTGCGGCTTGGGCAGGCCGGCGAAGGACATCTTGGTGCCCTTGGCGAAAGCCTGCGGGCTCTTGATGAAGTGGTAGAAATCGTCGGGCGTCCAGGTCTCGCCCTTGTCATGCAGCGCCTTGATGGCGTCGGAATAGGCGAAGTCGGCCTTGTGGCCCTTCGGCCCGCCGATCACGCCGAACAAATTGGGGCCGACGCCGTTCTTGCCGCTCTGGTCGTCGGTGTGGCAGGCCGCGCACTTCTTGAAGATGGCGGCGCCCTTTTCCACCGAGGCCTTGGCGACCAGCTCGGCCAGCGGCGGATCCTGGGAGGCGGCAGGGGCCTCGGCCGTGGCGGCCGGCGCGGCATCGGCCAGCTCGTAGCCGGCCTTTTCCGGTTTTTCCTGCTTGAAGATTTCCTCGGCAACGATGCTGAGCCCCAAGGTCAGCATCAACGTGCCCAGGACTGCGCCGGCAATCTTGTTCAGTTCAAACGATGACGACGAACTCATCCCCGGCTCCGACTCGAGATCAATCTGACGAAAGGCACAAGATGCCCCCGCACCTCATTGCCCCAAACACAAACTCCGGCAGCCGCTCTGTCAAGCGTCAAACCGCATCGGACCCTCTATCCGGTTTGACCGGTAGTTTGCAACTCGTATAAATCGCGCGCGCTTGCTACTTTTCGCCGCCCCGCTCCGGAAGAGGCTGTTATCCGTGTCCGATCCGCTCATCCTGATCCCCGCCCGCATGGCCTCGACCCGCCTGCCCGGCAAACCGCTGGCCCCCATCGCGGGCGAGGCGATGATCGTGCAGGTCTGGCGCCGGGCCTGCGAATCGCGCCTGGGACGGGTGGTGGTGGCCACCGACACGGCCGAAGTCGCCGATGCGGTTCGCGCCGCCGGCGGCGAGGCGGTGATGACGCGGCCCGATCACCCCACCGGCTCGGACCGCATCCATGAGGCGCTGTTGACGCTCGATCCCGAAGGGCGGCACGACACCATCATCAATGTGCAGGGCGACCTGCCGACCATCGAGCCGGAGACGATCCGCGCCGTGTTCGGCCCGCTCGCCGACGAGGCTGTGGATATCGCCACCCTCGCGGCCGTGATCACGCGCGAAGAGGAAAAGACCAATTCCAGCGTGGTGAAGGTGGTGGGCACGCCGATCGGGCCCCGCACCCTGCGCGCGCTCTATTTCACCCGCGCCACCGCGCCCTGGGGCGAGGGCGAGCTCTACCACCATATCGGCCTCTACGCCTATCGCCGGGCGGCGCTGGAGCGCTTCGTCACCCTGCCGCCGGCCCCGCTGGAGCAGCGCGAGCGCCTCGAACAGCTCAGGGCCCTGGAAGCGGACATGCGCATCGATGTTGCGATCGTCCCCGCCGTGCCGCTAGGTGTGGACACGCAGGAAGATCTCGATCGCGCCCGCGAAATTCTCGAAAGTCGCTGATCATGTCCGAGTCCAAGATGAAAGTTTCGTTCCAGGGCGAGCCCGGGGCCAATTCCCATATTGCCTGCAACAATGTCTATCCCGACGCGCAGGCCCTGCCCTGCCCGACCTTCGAGGACGCCTTCAACGCGGTCTCGTCCGGCGAGGCGGACCTCGCCATGATCCCGATCGAGAATTCGGTGGCGGGACGCGTCGCCGACATCCACCATCTCCTGCCGACCTCGGACCTGCATATCATCGGCGAATATTTCCTGCCGATCCACCACCAGCTCATGGCCGTGCCCGGCGCGAGCCTGGAGACCATCCGCACGGTGCATAGCCATCCCCAGGCCCTCGGCCAGTGCCGCATCACCATGCGCGGGCTCGGCCTCGCGCCGGTGACCGAGAGCGACACGGCCGGCGCCGCCCGCCTGGTGCGCGACTGGCAGGACCCGAGCAAGGCCGCCCTCGCCTCCACCCTGGCGGCCGAGATCTACGGTCTTCAGATCCTCAAGCCCGATGTCGAAGACGAGCCCTACAACACCACCCGCTTCGTGGTGCTGTCGCGCGAGCCCGACTGGGTGCCGGTCGGCCAGGGGCCGACGGTGACCTCGCTGATCTTCACGGTGCGCAACCTGCCGGCCGCGCTCTACAAGGCGATGGGCGGCTTTGCCACCAACGGCATCAACATGACCAAGCTGGAGAGCTACATGGTGGGCGGGCACTTTTCCGCCACCCAGTTCTATGCCGAAGTCGACGGCCATCCCGAGGATAAGAACCTCAAGCGCGCCTTGGAGGAACTCGGCTTCTTCTCGACCAAGATGCGTATCTTCGGCGTGTTTCCGGCCGACCCGGCCCGCGACGACCACGCGCCGCCGGCGGAGTGAGCAGGGAGTGTCAATCTTCGGATCGACATGCAACGCAGAGCCATCAGAATGTCGACCAGGAGGTCGACACTCCAACCTCACGGCACCACCGCGCCGCCCTTTTCCGCGAACTCCTTCAGGAGGTGATGGGCGATCGCCATCGGCTTGGGCGCGTTGAAGCCTTCCGGATGCTCGTCGATCAGCATCTGCACCACCTCCTCGCGCGTGAACCAGCGCGCATCCTCCAGCTCCTTGATGTCGACATTGATGTCGCGGCCGGTGGCCCGGGCGAAACAGCCCACCATCAGCGAGGAGGGGAAGGGCCAGGGCTGGGAGGCGAAATAGCGCACATGCGAGCAGGCGATGCCCGATTCCTCCAGGATCTCCCGACGCACCGCATCCTCGATGGTCTCGCCCGGCTCCAGGAAGCCGGCGAGCGCCGAATACATCTTCTCCGGAAAGCGGGTCTGGCGGCCCATCAGGCAGCGCTCGCCGTCGATCGCCAGCATGATCACCACCGGATCGACGCGCGGGAAATGCTGGGTGCCGCAATTGGCGCAATCGCGCCGCCAGCCGCTGGCGGTGATCCGGGTCTCCTGTCCGCAATTGGCACAGAAACGATGGCGGTGGTGCCAGTCCAGCACTTCCTTGGCGGTGGAGAGTTCGCCGAGAATCTCCGGCGCCACCAGCCCCCGCATGGCGAGGGAGCGCAGGTCCATCGCCTCCACGTCCGGGCGCCAGGCGAGATCGTCGACCAGCCCCTTGTCGAAGGCCCGGGCGAAGACCGCGCTGCCGTCCGGCTGCAGGCCCAGGAATATATTTTGCCGACTATCCTTGAACGACTCGATCTCCTCGTGATCGAACAGCGCCTCATGGACGCCGTCGCGGATGCGCAGGAGCGGCACGTCGCCCGAAAAGGCGAAGAAGCGGCAGGAGGAATGGGTGAGCTTCTCCGCGATGAAGGCTTCGTCCTCGCGCTGACCGGAAGCGCGATCGAGCGGATTGAGCGAATAGGCAATGGCGGCGGAACGATCGAACAGGGTATGCAAGGTCATGGCAATATCTTCCGGCGGGATCTTATGAAAACGAGAGCAATCTACGAAGCTGGCTAATCAGATCGGCGGCAACGGCCTCCGCATAGGGGCGGGCCGGCACCTGGCCCCAGACGGGCTTCGGCCAGGCAGGATCGCCCTTGAAGCGCGCGATGATGTGGACGTGCAACTGGGGCACCATATTGCCAAGAGCCGCGACATTGAGCTTGTCGCAGCCCGTGAGGGTCTTCAAAGCCTGCGAAACGGCGGCTATCTCCTGCATGAGCACCGCCCTGTCGCCCTCGTCGAGCTCGATGATCTCGCTGATGTCGGGGCGCCTGGGGATGAGCAGGAGCCAGGGAAAACCGGCATCATTGATCAGGCGCAGCTGGCAGAGGGTGAGGTCGCCGACGGGAAGAGAATCCCCGGCGAGTTGGGGATGCAGGCTGAAGGCGGCGGAGGGGGCGGCGGAAGACATGGCGATTCGCGGAATGGGAGAGGGTGGCGGCAACCCTATCCCCAGAGCATGGCGGTTCCAAGGGCGGACGACAGCCTTGGCGGTTCCGATGCGAGCCTTGCCGACGTTGCGCGGGAAGCGGTGCGGCTGGGACCGCGGCCGTCCCGTCCATAGGCGCCAAGATAAGGGGCGGGCGAGATGAGGCGGCTGGAGATCGAGCTCGACATATGAGCCCCCTCGCCCCGTTTACGGGGAGAGGATGGAGGTGAGGGGCTACGCAAGGCGTCAGTTTGTGAGGTCGCGCCGCCCCTCATCCTTACCTTCTCCCCGTAAACGGGGCGAAGGGGTGGCCGGCGTCGCGCCTCTGGCCTTATCTTAGCGCCTATGGACGTCCCGTCCGCCTCTTTTCTCTACCCCATCACCATCAGCAGGTCCTTGGCATCGATCTGGGCCCCCGGGGAGACCAGCACCTCAGCGATCCTGCCGTCCTGGGGCGCGTGGAGCGCCGTCTCCATCTTCATCGCCTCGATGGTCAGCAGCACGTCGCCGGCCTTGACCGCCTGCCCCGGCTTGACCGCCACGGTGGAGATGGCACCCGGCATCGGAGCCGCGATATGGGCCTCGTTGCCGTCCTCGGCCTTGCGGCGCGCCTTGACGCTGCCGGCCGCCAGGCGGTTGGGCACCTTGATGATGCGCGGCTGGCCGTTGAGCTCGAAGAAGACGCGGACCTGCCCCTCCTCGTCGGTCTCGCCCAGGGTCTGCAGCCGGATCACCAGCGCCTTGCCACGCTCGATCTCGATGGTGAGTTCGTCGCCCGGCGCCATGCCGTAGAAATAGGTCGCCGTCGGCAGCACCGAAACCGGCCCGTATTTGCGGGCGGTGACGGCATAATCGGTGAAGACCTTGGGGTACATCAGGTAGGAGGAGATCTCGTTGCCCTCCACGGCGCGGCCGATCTTCTTCTCCGCCTCCGCCTTCAGGGCCGGAATGTCGGCCGGCGGCAGCAGCGAGCCGGGGCGCACGGTGATCGGCGCCGCATCCTTGAGGATCTTCTTCTGCAGGGCCGCCGGCCAGCCGCCCTCGGGCTGGCCGAGATCGCCGCGCATCATCTCGACCACGGAGGCCGGGAAGGCCACCTCGCGGGCGGGATCGGCGACATCCTCCGGGGTCAGCGCCTGCGCCACCATCATCAGCGCCATGTCGCCGACCACCTTGGAGGATGGCGTCACCTTGACGATGTCGCCGAACAGATCATTGGCGGCGCGATAGGCCTTGGCCACCTCATGCCAGCGCGTCTCCAGGCCGAGCGAGCGCGCCTGCTCCTTGAGATTGGTGAACTGGCCCCCCGGCATTTCGTGCAGATAGACCTCGGAGGCGCCAGCCTTCAGGTCGCTCTCGAAGGCGGCGTATTGGGTGCGCACCGCCTCCCAATAGAAGGAGATCTGGCGGATGGCTTCCGGGTCGAGGCCGGGATCGCGCTCGGAATGGCGGAGCGCCTCGACGATGGAACCGAGGCAGGCCTGCGACGTCGTGCCCGACATCGCGTCCATGGCGGCATCGACGGCGTCGACGCCGGCCTCGATCGCCGCCAACACGGTGGCGCCGGCAATGCCGGAAGTGTCGTGGGTGTGCAGGTGGATCGGCAGGCCGACTTCCTGGCGCAGCTCGCTCACCAGCTTGCGGGCCTGGGCGGGCTTGAGCAGCCCCGCCATGTCCTTGATCGCCAGGATATGGCAGCCGGCCTTTTCGAGCTCGCGCGCCATGCGGACATAATAGGCCAGGTCGTATTTCGAGCGCGAGGGATCGAAGAGATCGGCCGTGTAGCAGATCGCGCCCTCGGCGAGCTTGCCGGCCTCCAGCACCGCATCGATCGACACCCGCATGTTCTCGACCCAGTTCAGGCAATCGAAGATGCGGAAGAGGTCCATGCCGGCATCGGCGGCCTGCTTGACGAAGAGCCGCACGACATTGTCGGGATAATTGGTGTAACCGACGCCATTGGCCCCGCGCAGCAGCATCTGGGTGAGGATGTTGGGCGCGCGCTCGCGGATCAGGGCCAGGCGCTCCCAGGGATCCTCGGTGAGGAAGCGCATGGCGACGTCGAAGGTCGCCCCGCCCCAGCATTCGAGCGAGAGCAGCTGCGGCAGGCCGCTGGCATAGGCCGAGGCCACGCCGGCGATGTCATAGGTGCGCATGCGCGTCGCCAGCAGCGACTGGTGGGCATCGCGCATGGTGGTGTCGGTGACGAGGACGCGCTTTTCCTCCTTCATCCAGCTGGCGAACTTCTCGGGTCCCAGCGTGTCGAGCAGTTGCTTGGTGCCGGAGGCGGGCCTCACCTTGAATTCCGGCGCATGCGGCGTGCGGGCCTCGGCCGGAGGCCTCGCCCGGCCGCGCGCCTCGGGATGGCCGTTGACGGTGACGTCGGCGATATAGGTCAGGAGCTTGGTGGCGCGATCGCGGCGCTTGGCGAACTGGAACAGCTCCGGCGTCTCGTCGATGAAACGGGTGGTGTACTGGTTGGAGCGGAACTTCTCATGCGCCAGCACCGCCTCCAGGAAGGGCAGATTGGTGGCGACGCCGCGAATGCGATATTCGCGCAGGGCCCGGGTCATGCGGGCGATGGCTTCCTGCGGCGTCGAGGCCCAGGCCGTGACCTTTTCCAGGAGCGGATCGTACCAGCGCGTCACCACCGCGCCGGAATAGGCGGTGCCGCCATCGATGCGGATGCCGAAGCCCATGGCGCCGCGATAGGCGGTGATGCGGCCATAGTCGGGAATGAAGTTGTTTTCGGGATTCTCGGTGGTTAGCCGGCACTGCAGCGCATGGCCGCGCATGAAGATGTCGTCCTGCGCGGGAATGCCGGTCTCCAGCTCGCCATCGGCGCCGATGACGCCGATGCGCCCGCCCTCGGCGATCAGGATCTGCGCCTTGACGATGTCGAGATCGGTGACGACCTCGGTGACCGTGTGCTCGACCTGGACGCGCGGATTGACCTCGATGAAATAGAACTTGCCGGTATCGGCATCCATCAGGAATTCGACGGTGCCGGCCCCGGCATAATCGGTGCCGCGGCCGATCTTGAGCGCCGCCTCGCACAGGCCCCGGCGCGTTTCCTCATCGAGATAGGGCGCGGGGGCGCGCTCGATCACCTTCTGGTTGCGGCGCTGGATCGAGCAGTCGCGCTCGAACAGATGCACCAGCGTGCCGTTGCCGTCGCCGAGGATCTGCACCTCGACGTGACGGGCGCGGCGCACCAGCTTTTCCAGATAGACCTCGTCCTTGCCGAAGGCGGCCTTGGCCTCGCGCTTGGCGGTGAAGACGGCGTCGAGCAGCTTGTCCTCGCTCTCGATCGGACGCATGCCGCGCCCGCCGCCGCCCCAGGACGCCTTGAGCATCACGGGATAGCCGACCGCCCGGGCCGCCGCCTTGATCGCTTCGGGGTCGTCGGGGAGCGGATCGGTCGCCGGCATCACGGGAACGCCGACCGAAATGGCGAGGTTGCGCGCATCGACCTTGTTGCCGAGCGTGCGCAGCGTCTTGGGGCTGGGCCCGATGAAGACGATGCCGGCGGCGGCGCAGGCCTCGGCGAATTCCGGGCTCTCGGACAGGAGGCCATAGCCGGGATGGATGGCATCGGCCCGGGCTTCCCTGGCGATGCGGATCACCTCGTCGATGGAGAGATAGGCCTCCACCGGCCCCTTGCCCTTGCCGATCTGATAGGCTTCGTCCGCCTTGAAGCGGTGCAGCGAGAGTTTGTCCTCCTCCGCATAGACGGCAATGGTGGAGATGCCGAGTTCCGTGGCGGCCCGGAACACGCGGATGGCGATCTCGGAACGATTGGCGACGAGCAGGCGGCGGAAGGAAGGTCGCATGAGCACTCGCGGTCTGGAGGGAAGGCAGGAATTTATGTTGCAATGCGAAGAGCGATGCAAACTCTTTCCCGTATCCGGAAATTCTAACCGCTCCGCCCGCGACCGAATGTCGACCTTCGCCGTTTTGTTCGCTTATTTGCTCATCTGGAGGCGAACCGGCCTGCCTTTCTCGTCATGACGGAGCAACTCACGATGGCGCCACCGCCCTTATCACGCGGCATCAGGATCCATTCGACGCCGCAGGGCCCAGCGCCCATCGCCATCAGGCAGGCCTGGATCGGCCTGACGCTGCCGCTTCTGGAAACGGCCCCGTCGTCGCCGCAGACGATGATCGTCGAAACCGAATTTCGTAACCCGGCCAACCGTCTCGACGCTCTGAAGCAGCGTCTGGGCTTCAAGCGACCGACGGCGACTTGGCGGGCCTATACGGTGCAGGCCGCGACTGCCTTGCGCCTGCTCGAGAGCCATTCCCCGGATGCGGCCCGATGGTGGCGGCAACATACGCCCTGGCTGTCGGAACCGGACCAGGTCCTGGCCTTCGACGCGGATTGCTGTGAATTGGTCTTTGCCGAGAGGGTTCCGGCCAACGAGCCCTGAAAAAAGCGGAAGCCCCGCCGGGGCGGGGCTTCCTACGGGCTACCGGGCTGGTGTCGGGGCGCAGGGTCCGATAACCCGAAGACGGGCTCAGTAGCAAACCCTCACGCGCTTCCAGAAACCGCCATAGTAACCGTCGACCCAACGCTTCTCGATGTGGCAGCGGCGGTAATAGACGGGGCGGTAGTCGTCATAATAGTAGCGGCCGCCATAGTAGCTGTTGTTGTAGGCGGAGCCGGCGAGCAGGCCGCCCAGCAGGCCGATGCCGGCGCCGGCGGCGAAGGCGCCGTTCCGGCCATAGCGGGCTTCGGCGGTGCCGGTGGTGGCAATGGCGGTGCCGGCCAGCGTGGCGGCAACCAGGGCTCCGGTCAGGATCTTCTTGAACATCGTCTCGTTCCCATTCTTGTCTTGCGCGGGTTGCGCTTGATCTGATGGGAGGACAATGCCACCGCCGCCCCGGCCTCTCCGTGCGATTCAACACGGGATGCAACCGATGCGTGTTTGCGGGTGCGCAGGCAGCGATAATGATGAAGTCTTGCAGCGCGAACGCCTGCCACTCGCCCTCTGGAGACCGGGAACGGGCGGCACCTGCCTCGCCGCGCTCTCGACCTGCGGGTCATTGCAACAAATCGTTCGGCACGATAAACTAGTCAGTATGACTAGAAAATCTAAATCGGCCCCGCCTGTTTCATGGGCGCTGCAGCACGCCAAGGCACGCTTCAGCGAGCTGGTCCGGCGCGCCCGCAGCGAAGGGCCACAGCATGTTACCGTGCATGGCCGCGAGGAAGTAGTGGTGATCTCCGCCGAGGAGTTCCGCACGCTCAAGGGAAGCATGACGGGCGCCGCCCTGATCGCGGCCCTGCAGGCCTCGCCGCATCGCGACATCGAGATCGAACCCGAGCGTCGGCCCATGCCCGTGCGCGAGGTCGATCTGTGAGCGGCTGGCTGCTGGATACCAATGTTCTTTCCGAACTGCGCCGCCCCAAGCCCGAGCCGCGCGTGGCGGCTTTCGTCTCGGCCCAGCCGCTGGACAGCCTGTATGTCAGCATCGTGACTTTTGCCGAGATCCGCTACGGCATCGAAGTGATTGCCGACCCGGCCAGGCGCGCCGACCTCCATGACTGGCTCGCCAACCGGATAAGGCCCCTCTTTCAGCAGCGTGCTTTGCCCGTGAGCGAGGATGTCATGCTCAAATGGCGCCTGCTCGTGGCCGAAGGCCGCAAGACTGGCCATACTCTCTCGCAGCCCGACCTCATCATCGCCGCCACGGCTCTGCTCCATGACCTGGTGGTCGTCACCCGCAATGAGGCGGACTACCGCCAGGCCGGCGTTCGGCTTCACAATCCATGGCAGGAGGCCTGAGGCTTGATCGACAAGCTCGAATTCCTGATCGCCCTCTCCCGCGAGCGCCATTTCGGCCGGGCCGCAGAGATCTGCGGGGTGACCCAGCCCACCCTTTCGGCCGGCATCAAGCAGCTCGAAGGCGAACTCGGCGTGTTGCTGGTGGCGCGCGGCTCGCGTTTCCAGGGCTTCACGCCGGAGGGCGAGCGGGTGCTGGAATGGGCCCGGCGCATCGTCAGCGACAGCCGCGCCATGCGCCAGGAAGTGGAATCGCTCAAGCGCGGCCTCAACGGCCATCTCACTATCTCGGTGATCCCGACGGCGCTGTCCATGGTCGCCTCGATCACCACGCCCTTTCGCGCCCGCCATCGCAACGTGACCTTCACCATCCTCTCGCGCCCCTCGACCACGGTGCTGCAGGAGTTGGAGGACCTGGCCATCGATGCCGGCATCACCTATCTCGACAACGAGCCCCTGGGGAAGGTCTCGACAGTCGAACTCTATCGCGAGACCTATTGCCTGCTGACCGACGTCAACGGCGAATTCGCCGGCCGCAACACGGTGAGCTGGGAGGAGCTCGGCCATGTGCCGCTCTGCCTGCTCACGCCCGACATGCAGAACCGGCGCATCGTCGACCATCTCCTGCGCAATGCCGAGAATCCGGTGGCGCCGACCCTGGTCTCCAATTCGATGCAGGTGCTGCTCTCGCATGTGCGCACGGGCCGCTGGTCGAGCGTGATGCCGGCCATCCTGATCGACATGCTGGGCGCGGGCGAGAATGTGCGCTCGATCCCCATCGTGGAGCCGCAGGCCTACCACAAGGTCGGCCTGATCACGCCCAGGCGGGAAACCCAGACCCCCCTGGTCGCCGCTCTGATCGCAGAGGCGAAACGCTACGCCATGCAGATGGGGTGAGGCGATGCACCCCGTGGCTCGGATCGCAGTTCCGATTGGCGGAGCAGCGCATGTCTCATGACAGGCAATAAAATGCCCTGTCTCCGTAATGCGGAGTGTTTCAGTGAGGGGATATCGGGCATCACCCCTTTTTTATCCAGCAAGCCTGACCTTCGCTGCACTTGCCAAATACCCGCTACGGGTTTCGCCGCGTGCCTTGGCCGCTCGATCGATACGATCAAGCAATCCCTCATCGATCGAGATGTTGATGCGGACGGGCTTCGACGGCAAGTCGACAGGAACCAGGGCCAACACTGCATCCTTGCTCCACTCCACGAATTCGGGATCCACCCGAAGTTCGGAGAGCTCACGGAGCAGAGGAAGCGCCTCGCCATCCTCGACCATGCCCTCGACATGCAGAGCCAACGCTTGCTGCCCCTTTGTAATCACCTCTTCCGCCGAGCCTCCACCCGATACGGCGCCGGGAAAATCAGGGAACGAGATGCCATAGACTCCATTCTCTTCATGGATCAATGCGTATGCCAATGCCCTCATCACACCCTCCTTGATGATCCGAAGAAGGAGCGGGAGTTCACCACTCCCACCCCGCCTGCTTGAATATCGACCGGAGCGTCCCGGTTGGGATCTACTCCCATGTCAACCGTCACTCTTCCGGAGCGACCGGACCGGGTGAATTGTTGGTGGTCACCTGGCCCTTTCCGTTTCAGCTCCCAACCTTCCTGTGAAACGGCATCGCCCAGATCCCCGCTGATTCCTTTTATATCAATGTATTGAGATGCCGATCGGCGTGAAATCCGCGTGCCGAAACACAGACGAGGATGGAAACAAGGCGTCGCTCGCGAGTCTCCGAGACGCCGGTCAATGCCTGGCCAGCGAACATATCGACGTATTCGTGCAGTGCGGCTGGCGCATAGAGCTTTAGCCTATGCTCGACGTCTCCGACCGCACAGCCGGAGGCGTTAGCCAGAGCGATCGCCTCATCGTCAGACAAGTTCAAGCTAATATCGAAGTCGACTTGTGGCATCGGTTCAACCCGCCGATGATACTACGTCTGCAAAGCTTAGCCGGACCTAAAACCGTTGACCAGACGGCAAACGCCGTAGCATGATGGCTTCTACTTGCCCTTGCCCTTGGCGGCTAAGGATTTGATCCACGGCTGCCGCGCATTACGGTTCGGCATTTTTCCAGGTCGCTGGACAATAATGACATCGACGATGCGCCGATCGCGCTGCGTAAGCGCGGATCGCAAGGTGTCATATTGCTCCGGATGTGGGCGATCGCTGTCGTCGTAGACGTATACGACCATGCGGTCATAGCGCTCGGGTTCCGAAAAATATAGTCCGAGGTCACCGGCAACCTCCTCCTCGATTTTAGGAAAGTCCCTGTGCGTCCGTGCGATTTTCACCTCCACGATCGTCTTGAGGTTTGCGAGACCAAAATCAAACCGTGGCTGCTTCTGGCCAAAGCCCGGAAGATACTGTTCGTCGTACAACTGATCGCCGAACCGCGGCTCAAGGATAGCCCAAAGGAACGACTGCACATGCGACTCGTCGTCGATCACCCATCGGGCGGGACCGATATCCTGGCGGTTGGGTTTCTCGTCCCATACCCATCGGCGGAGCGCCGATTGGGTTGCTTTGAGGGCCTCGACGAGCGTGTCGTAATCCGGAACAAGGTCCGTCGCCATCTTCTGGACCAGGAGACGGAAAGCAACAAGCCAGACAGCACTTCTTTCAAGTTCTCCATCCGGCGGTAGTTCCGACGAAAGCAGGGCGGCCAAGATTTCGCGCCGCTCGTCCGGACCAATGAGAGAGGTCCGGCCATAAGCTTGAGGCCATTCGTTTCGCAACACGAGGTCAAGGGTGCGCGCATTGACGTTCCTTGCGGGATCGGCCCGAAGTCGCCCGGCACCGTCTAGAAGGTCGCCTGCGAGCTGGCGAGCTCGCTGTGTCCAGGTAGCAGCATGACCGGTCTCGGCGATGATCGTGAGCAACCAATGCTTCCGCTCGTCATGGGCGCCATCGACGCCCTCGCACTTTGACAGGCCGTTGGCGATACCCAAAAGCGCTATGTCATCATCGACCAACTGATCGCGGCCATTTTTCGGGCGACCACGGATGCGGTCGACGGCTTGCAGAAAAAGGAGCGGATCAAAACTTCCCGAACTCGACGCTTGAAAGCCTGCCCGCGCGACAGCCGGGATGCCACCGTAGGCGAGGTCGCCACGGAGCATTTCGGGGACCGGAACGAGCCCTGCAATACCGGCAAGGACGGCAAGAGCGAAACCGATCGATGTATCGGAGGCAAGGGCCCACGAGTCCGTTACCGTTGCGGTCAGCGCGGATATTCTATCCTCGAGGATCGTCGCCGCCGTTATAGGAACCACATCCTGTTCCTCAGAGACCCTGCGGTCAGAACGCGGCTGTTCCAGCTTGGCAGTGACCGAAGATTGCCAAGTGCGCTAGCGATTAGCCGAGAATAGCTTATCGACACGGGCTCAATTGCTGGGAAATAGCTTCGCCAGGACATATAGGAGAAGCTGTAAACCTGCCTTGCGAGATAGGTCATGTCGCGGAAGTCGGACTCGTGATGGAGCGTGAGTTTCAGCGGGCGCGGCAAACCCTGCTCGTCTGTCTTGACCTCTTTCGTGCCGATCATCTGAAGGATGACATTACGATTGTCGAGTTGCAGGCAAAGTCCGCGAGGCGGAACTCCGATGCCCTTCAGAAACTGTTTGCGATCTGAGTAGTAGGTCGTTCCTTTTTGCGCCGGGTCGAACACGGCGAATTCGTGATGCCGCGAAATGTCCAGGAATGCGAACTCGACTTCATGATCGCTCTTGAGCAAATCTTGCACGAGGGTGCGGATCGCATCCATCTCTACATGTTTGAGCGGCTTGTAGACGTGGAAGACGAGCCTGACCCTGTCTCTCGGCTGCCAGTTGTTCTCCTTACGAACGGCATCGATCGTCGTCTTCAAGCTGGCAAGAAGAGCACTCGCGTAGTTCTCGAACTCGACTTCGCGCGTCTGTCCCCATACCAGATAGCGCCCGTCGCCTTGGAAAACCGTGGTTATACCCACGAAGCGGGATTTTGGACCAAAACGGCCTTCACTGATTTCAGTGTAGCCCAGGCCGACAACGAGCTCGTGGGTGGCTGGCATCCTTGTTGAAATGACAAAGGGCGTTCCCCCCAGCTTGGCATAGGACGCAAGCGCCAGATTGTTTGCCATGTAAGCCAGATTGGAAACCTGCATATCTGCGGTTTCGGCCTGGATGCTCTGGACTGGAACACCAACCGTCATGAACGCCGCCTTGGCGGCGAAGTACGGATTACGGTCGTTCCGGAGCGTCTTGAAATCTGCCCGCACTTGGACCAGCGCCAGATCAGGTGTTTCGGGAAGGCGCGACAGGATCCTGTCGATCGCGCTGCGATAGGCTTCCGGGGTGTCGTCGGTGACTTCTTCGAACTCGAACTGGACCCGAGACAGGCGAAGCTTTCCGACAAGCCCGCCCTGGAAAGGATTGTCGAGTGGTTTGTTGCGGCCACGCATTGCGTCTCGCCATGCATCTTCACCTATGCCGTTGCGCAAAGCCTGCGCCAGCTGGTCGATGCGTCCGCGGTATCGGGATTCGCAGATGACCGCGATAACGGGTTCGTTGCGTTCTTGCTGCATATACTTGTAGGGACCGTGCCGCTTGATCCCGGGATCGGGATAAGCACCGGAGTCTCGGCCTTGCGCGCCGAACAGAAATCCCGGCCGTTGGGTTTCGACAGCCTGCGGGAAGAGCTTGTCGCCGTGCTCCAGCAACCGGTCGACCGTCAGTCTCATCCCCGCGATCTCGATCGCTTCCAGTCGGCCCGCCACGCCTCCTAGAACCTTGCGTATTTCGGCAAGTTTTCCGTTGGCGCTTGCGTAGGGCAGCCTTCTTTTCCGGAGCCCAGAAAGAATGCGATCGGCCCCTTTGCGATAATAGTGACGGACAAGCGCCTCGATGTTTTCCTGGCGCGGTTCGAGGGTTACGTTATGCGCCTCGACGAATTCATCGCCGGAAAAATCCGCCAGCAGAAGCCTCGAGCCGTCGATACCGACGACGCGTCCAAGCGTTTCCAGGCGGGACAACACATTATCATCCGCTGGCTCGTCCCGGTGGCATACGTAAAAGCCGACGGGGTCGAAACCTCCAGACAAAAGGTCCTTCACCGTGATGTCCATTTCATTGGAGGTGCTGACATCGAGAACGAGCGCCAGGAATGACATGTTCAAATGGCCGGGAGCATCGAGCGTGCGCACATCAAAGCTGTTGCGAACAAGGACGTCGAGGCCCGGGGTCGGTTCCATCTGGTTGTCGAGAATGGCTGCGGAAAGAAGCGCTGCCTTGCGGTTTCCCAAGCATTGCAGCGGCCGGCTGCGGCGCAATACCGTTCGTCGAGGAGCCAACCATGCAAAGAGCGCGTGACTGACGGCCTTGCCAAGCAGACCGAGATGCTCATCCGTGTCGAGGACGACGCGTTCGCCGATGAAGGTGGCGTCGCCCGTCATCGGAATATCGTAGATCGCCTCGTCACGGCTATCGAACCGTAGAGCGTGTGTGCCCTGGTAGGCCTCGCGCATCTGCCGGTACTGGTCCTCATCCCGATAGGGCGTCCTACCAGCCTCGAAGCGTTTTGCGGAAAAGCCGATTGGCGCGAGATTCAGACCAAGCCCTCCACTGTAAGTGAATGGCTTGATGAGGGGCCGGCTCTGTTGTTCGTGGAGATCTCCGCTGGCAGGAGAATCGCCGACCAGTGCGCGCGTGTTCACCAGCAGACGCTAGCAAATGTTCTTTCTTTGTCCAGAGTGCTATTCGATTTTCCGGTCGATACGCCGTAAAGTGGCCGTCGATACGAACGGCATATTCCGAATGAAACACACCCGCGAAACCACCGCCGCCAAGGACACGATTGAAATCGAAGTTACGCCTGCACAGGCTTCAGAAGCCAGAAAGCGGGTAAAGAGCAGGCCTAAACAGGGGCGCGTTTACGAGTCCCTGCCGCGCTCGATCGCGGAACCGGAAGAAATCAAGCAGATCGCGCACACCATGCGTGAGCTTCCGCCTGTGACAACCGACATCGAAACCGTTATTCGTGCTCTCGTCCAGGCGCATATGATACATGGCAGTACTTACGTTCTAGAGCAGGTGGCCACAACCCTGGAGTTTGAGGGCCGCTCTGACATCGCCACCATCATTCGCCAGCTCATCGGTAGGGATAAAGGCCTCGTCCATATCGGGGTTTAAACTCGTTCCTCTCCGTGAGTCGTTATCGCGAGGCTCCTACGCAGTGTACGAAATAGGCCACTTTTGCCGCCGGCCGTAAGAGATTTGAGTAAAGCATGGGGCGGTTGCGACGATCGCAAGTAAAGATGAAAGCAGGCCCCGCAACTAATTCGCCCGAACAGGCACATCCGGGGAATATGGTGACAGGGGATTACGGTGACAGTGCACTTTATCGATCGTTGGGCGGTGTCAATTTTGAAGCGCAACGCCAAACCAACGGGATGAAATCCCGCCAGGACTGCCACTCTCGTCGCGCTCGGGCATCCCGCGACGTCGCCCGTTGTCGTCCCCAGCCGGGATTTCTTTGCATCTTGCCGCCCGACGCGCTATCGGCATGGCCAAATCGATTGGACTAGGCTGCCCGCAATGAAGTTCACGCTTTCCTGGCTCAAGGATCACCTCGACACCTCAGCCACGCTCGACGAGATCGTCGACACCCTCACCCGCATCGGCCTGGAGGTCGAAGGGGTGGAGGATCCTGCCAGCAAGCTCTCCGGCTTCTCGATCGCCTATGTCGTCTCGGCCGAGCAGCATCCCAACGCCGACAAGCTGAAGGTCTGCATGGTCGATACCGGCAAGGGCGAGCCCGTGCAGGTGGTCTGCGGCGCCCCCAATGCGCGCACCGGCATGAAATCGGTGTTCTCGCCGCCCGGCACCTATATTCCGGCCAAGAACATCACGCTCGCCATCGCGCCGGTGCGCGGGGTGGAGAGCCGCGGCATGCTGTGTTCGGAATTCGAGCTCGAGATCTCCGACGAGCATGACGGCATCATCGACCTGCCCAGCGATGCGCCCGTCGGCATGCCCTATGCCGACTATGCCGGCCTCAACGATCCCGTGATCGACGTGAACCTCACGCCCAACCGGCCCGACTGCACCGGCGTCGCCGGCATTGCGCGCGATCTCGCCGCCGCCGGGCTCGGCAGGCTGAAGACGCCTGCGGTGCCCTCCATTGCCGGCGAGGGTCCCTGCCCGGTCACGGTGACGCTCGATTTCGGCGACACGCCCTCGCTCTGCCCCGGCTTTGCGCTTCGCCTTGTCAGCGGCGTCAAGAATGGCTCCTCGCCCGCCTGGATGCAGCGCCGCCTCAACGCCATCGGGTTGCGCCCGATCAATGCGCTGGTCGACATCACCAACTATGTCACCTTCGACCGCGGCCGGCCGCTGCATGTCTTCGACGCCGCCAAGATCGAGGGCAACCTCACCGTCCGGCGCGCCCGCGAGGGCGAGAGCATCGTGGCGCTCGACGGCAAGACCTATGCGCTCAATGACAGCATCTGCGTGATCGCCGACGGCAGGGGGCTGGAATCGATCGCCGGCATCATGGGCGGCGAGCATTCGGGCTGCGATGACGATACCACGGACGTGCTGATCGAATCGGCGCTGTGGGAACCGCTGAACATCGCCCGCACCGGCCGTGCGCTTGGCATCAACACCGATGCCCGCTACCGCTTCGAGCGCGGCGTCGATCCCGCCTTCATGGTGCCGGGCATCGACCTCGCCACCCAGCTGGTGACGGAATTGTGCGGCGGCAAGCCGAGCGAGACCTTCGTGGTGGGCGGCGTCACCGCCGCGCCGGAGGTCCTGGACCTGCCGGCCCATGAGGTGGCACGCCTGACCGGCCTTGCGACCAGCCTCGCCGAGAGCGCCGACATCCTCGAGCGCCTCGGCTTCGGCGTCATCCGCAAGCCCGACGCGCTGGCGGTGACGGCGCCGACCTGGCGCCCTGACATCGAGGGCAAGGCCGACCTCGTCGAGGAAGTGATGCGCATCGTCGGCGTCGACGCCATTCCGGTGACGGCGCTGCCGCGCGAGGCCCATGTGCCGCAGCCCGTGCTCACCGTGCTGCAGAAGCGCACGCGCCTGGCCAAGCGCAGCCTCGCTGCCCGCGGCCTGATGGAAGCGGTGACCTGGTCCTTCATCGCCAAGACCCAGGCCGAGCGCTTCGGCGGCGGCCAGCCGACGCTGTCGCTCGCCAATCCGATCGCCGCCGACCTTTCCGACATGCGCCCCAGCCTGCTGCCGGGCCTGATCGCGGCCGGCCAGCGCAATGCCGATCGCGGCACCGGGGACGTCGCGCTGTTCGAGGTCGGCCAGATCTTCCGCGGCGACCGGCCCGAGGACCAGAAGATCGCCGCCAGCGGGATCCGCCGCGGCCAGGCGCGCCCCGGCGGCTTCGGCCGCCATTGGTCGGCGCCGGCAAGCACGGTGAGCGTGTTCGACGCCAAGGAGGATGCCCTCACGCTGCTGGCGGCCCTCGGCGCGCCGGTCGCGAGCTTCCAGATCGTTTCGGGAGCCCCGTCCTGGTATCACCCCGGCCGTTCCGGCACGATCCAGCTCGGCCCGCAGAACGTCATCGGCTGGTTCGGCGAACTGCATCCCTCCGCCCTGGAGGCGCTGGATGCCGATGGACCGGTGGTCGGCTTCGAGATCATCCTCGACGCCATCCCGGTGCCCAAGCCCAAGGCGACCAAGACGCGCGGCGTCCTGGCCCTCTCGCCCTTCCAGCCGGTCACCCGCGACTTCGCCTTCCTGGTCGCGCGCAAGGTCCGGGCCGCCGACATCATCAAGGCCGCGCAGGGCGTCGACAAGAAGCTGATCTCGGGGGTGTCTATCTTCGACATCTATGAGGGCAAGGGCATCGGCGAGGACCAGAAATCGGTCGCCGTCCAAGTGGTGCTGCAGCCGCAGGACCGCACGCTGACCGACGTCGAAATCGATGCCGTTGCCGCCAAGATCGTCACCGAAGTCGGCAAGAAGACCGGGGCGACACTGCGCGGATAATGCGGGACGCCGCCGGAGCGCCCCGAAATATCGCAAAAGAAAAGGGCGGGCCCGGGATCGGGTTCCGCCCTTTTCTTTCAGCCTGCGTGGTGTCGAGCTCCAGAGAAAGGCGCGTTCGGCGCCATCGAGCCTACACCTTGCCCCGCGCGTTCAGCCCTTGCCGCCGGCATGGACGACCGCCTGCAGCAGCAGCGCCATCTGCAGCGCGATGAAGTTGTCGACCAGCTCGAACAGGCTGGCATGGATCTCGATCGCCCGCCCACCCGGGGCGTGCAGGGTGACATAGCCCTCTTCGGCCGCGTCCTCGAGCAGGCGGCGGACATGGACGCGCGAGACGCCGAAGCAGTCGGCGACGGCGCCATAATGGAAATGAACGGTGCGATCCTTCAGGATCTCACCCGGCATTTCCGTCGCAATCAGCTTGAGCAGGATTTCGAAGCCGGCGTCCCGCGCCATGAACAGACGCATTTCGGGCACCAGGTCGACCAAGGTGCCATGTGTCAGGAAATAATTGCTGCAATAGCGCGCCAGCGCGCCGAAAAAGGCATCGTCGATCTCCACCCGGCGAACGGCATGCTCCACCTGCTGCAACTGCGCGAGCGCTTGCAGATAGGGCGTGATGATCTGCCTGGCGATGGTGAGGCCGGCACGCGTCACCTCCAAGCGCTTGATGCGCTTGTCGCGCAGATCCTTGATCTGGCGCAGATAGCCGGCCTGGCGCAACAGGTTCAGTATGGCTCCGATGCGATTGTGCCCGGCCAGGGCATGGACGGTACAGAAAGTCTGGACATCCGCCACGGTGACGCCGGCAGCCGGATCGTTGGGCGAGGCCGCAAAGTGGCGGCTCAGCACATAGGCGCCCACGATCAGGCGGATTTCATCCGTCGCCAGGTGGATCACCGGCAGATTGGCCTTGAGAACGGCGCCATAGCGGCGTGCAAACAGGGTCCGCGCCGCCTTGAAACCGCTATGCGCCTTCAGGCCCTGGGCGTCTGCAATCACGGCTGACTGGTAATTCGGCAATGGGACGCTGAGAGGGCTCTGCAAACCAAAATGGCTGGTAGTACGAATTTTGGTCCACTCCGATAGAGACCCTGCGCTTCCCCAAGACAACTCGGTCAATCACCACCCCTTTTGCATGAGCTTGTGGTGTCACAACTGAGGACGAGCAAGAAGACATCCCGGATTGGCCGGGTGCTCATTCACACTGCAACAACCCCATTGCAGCTCTATATTTCGTACCATGTTGGTAAAAATTTAAAAGAGAATTTTATCTTGAGAGGGTGACTATAATACCTTATGGATTGCCATTGATACATACACCTAACTAGGTGTCAGCTCTAATACTTAAGTACTAAATCGGCCACACACCGGAAACGGACTCTGAATTCAGGAAATCTTTCTTCCGACATGTCACTTGCAGCAACAAGATAAGCTTGTGTCTAAATAAAATTTACTCGAACAAAATCATATCCAAGAAAGGTATTATCTGCGATCTCACTCAAGACTTGCAGCCATGCCCCAACGCTCCTCATTCTGTTCCCTAGAGGCATGCTACTTTCAGTACCTTGAAATTCTTGCAGCAAAAGGCTCCACGGAGCTGGTGTGCGATGGAACGACGATTCCCGCGATCCAGACGCTCCAAAGGCCGCAAATGCGCCGCATTTGGCCCGCTTCTCGAGCGTGACCGACGCTGCACCGCCGCGTCATGGTTACTATTTAGTTATAACTCGCGCCTAGAATCACCGCGATTCCGGCTTCCGCCCCGCACCAGCGAGGCGCGGGCCGCTCCCATCACCCCGCACGGGCGACCCGCGGCCGCATCGGCGCCCGATTCTCGCGAAGGCATCTCATGACCCTGGCCAATATTCTGGAAGCGATCATCCTCGGCGTGGTCGAAGGCCTGACCGAATTCCTCCCGGTCTCCTCGACCGGCCATCTCCTGCTTGCGGCCCGCTATCTCAAATTCGAGGGCGACGATTCCTTCGTCATCCTCATCCAGCTCGGCGCCATCCTGGCTTTGCTCGCCGTCTATGCCGAGAGGTTATGGCGTATCGCCACCGCGCTGCCCAAGGATCGGGAAGCCCAGCACTTCGTCCTCGGCGTGCTGGTCGCCTTCCTGCCCGCCGTCGTCCTCGGCGTGCTGATCGAGCACAAGATGAAGCAATATCTCTTCAACGTGCCGGTGGTCTGCTACGCCCTGATCGCCGGCGGCCTGGTCCTGCTCGCCATCGAACAGTTCAAGATCGAGAAGCGCTTCTCCAATTGCTACGTGCTGCCGCTGCCGGTCTATCTGAAGATCGGCCTGTTCCAATGCCTGTCGATGATCCCCGGCGTTTCGCGCTCGGGCTCCACCATCGTCGGCGGCATGCTGCTCGGCCTCGACAAGCGCTCGGCGGCGGAATTCTCCTTCTTCCTGGCGATGCCGACCATGGTCGGCGCCTTCGTCTATGAATTCGCCAAATCCTACAAGACCATGACGACCGACAATCTCGGGCTGACCGCCATCGGCTTCGTCACCGCCTTCATCTCCGGCTGGTTCGTGGTGAAGACCTTGCTGGATTTCGTGTCCAAGCGCGGCCTCGCTCTGTTCGGCTGGTGGCGCATCGTGGTCGGCGTCCTCGGCCTCGCCGCCTATTACACCATGGGCTGATCGCGGCCTCCAACAGGAAGGGCCGGTCCCAGGACCTAATACGGTTCACTTAAGCAGGAACCGCTCCGAATTTGTCATAGCCGGGCTTGACCCGGCTACCCAGAAGCCGCACGGACGAACCGTCGGGGAGCTGGATTGCCGGGTCAAGCCCGGCAATGACAAAGGTCGAGCACCCCGAAAAGCTTAAGTGAACTGCATTGGGTCCAAGGACCGGCCCTTTTCCGTTCCGATTGCCGCGGCTATCAGGCCACCTTGTTCTCGAACTGGCCGGCCTTGCGGAAGCGCCACAGATAGCTCGGCACGATCGCTTCCACCGTCGCCGGCTGGATGCCCAGGCCTTCCAGCGTCAGGCCGGCCCTGGCGGCCTCCTCCGTCACGACGTTGTCGTGGCGCAGCAGCGTGACCTGGTCCCGTGTCAAAGGCGGGGTGAACAGGCCGAGCGACACGGTCCGCGCCAGCTCGAACAGGGTCGCCTGCACATTGGCGATACCGAAGGGCATCGGCACCAGCAGGCGCTTGCGATTGGTGGTCTTCAGCACGAATTCGAAGATCTGGCGCAGGGTCAGCACTTCCTGGCCGCCGAGTTCATAGGTCGCGCCGGGTGTCAGGGAGCCCTCGGCGCCGCGGGCCAGCACTTCGGCGACGTCGCCGACGAAAACCGGCTGGAACTTGGTTTCCCCGCCGCCGATCAAGGGCAGCACCGGCGACATCCGCGCCAAGCCCGCGAATTTGTTGAAGAAATCGTCATCCGGCCCGAACATCACCGAAGGGCGCAGGATGATGGGGTCCCCGAAGGCGGCGCGGGCCGCCTCCTCGCCCTTGAGCTTGCTCTTGGCATAGGCCGACTCGGAGCCCGCATGCAGGCCGAGGGCCGAGACATGCACGAAGCGCTTCACGCCGGCCACCTTGGCGGCACGGCCGATCGCACCGGGACCGAAAGCCTGCACGGCGTCGAAGCCGTTGGCGCCGCGCTCATGCATGACGCCGACCAGGTTGACCACCGCCTCGGCGCCTTCGACGGCGGCGGCGATCGAAGCGGGATAGCGCAGATTCGCCTGCACGCCGCGGATCTGGCCGACGGCGCCGGCGGTCATCAGATATTGGGCGAGATCCGGGCGGCGCACGGCCACCCGCACCCGGAAGCCGCGCTTGGCGAGCGAGCGCACGAGATTGCGGCCCACAAATCCCGATCCACCGAAAACCGTGACCAAGCGATCGCTGACTGGCGCCATTTGCTAGAAACCTTCGAGAATGGACGATTGGGCCTTCCTTAGCGCGGCAGGCTGGGACTGTATAGAGGCGCCGATGCTTTCGAGGCCGTGGGCCGGCGATCCAGCCTCGGATCGCCACCATCAGGGTGCCTGCGATCGCAGGGACTCACCCGCGCGGGAGCGTGAGTTCGAGATCGTCATGTCCCGGCATGCCGGCTATCCGCCGGGTCCGTTCAGCGGGATGCCAGCCACGTCAAGTCGGGAGTGCCACGCGTTGCTCAAGCCCCCCTCTGCAGCCGATACAATCCGCTTTGGGCTCTCCCGCTTTGAACGCTATGGTCTGGCACCGCTGCTGTGATCACGAGCGTGGCGGGACAGGAGAATGATGACCACCTCCGTATTGCCGCATGACGGCCTCGGCCTCGATACGCTGCGCCTGGAAACCCTGATCCGCCTGCGCTGGATGGCGATCGCCGGCCAGTTGGTCGCGGTTCTCGGCGTGCGCTACGGCCTCGGCTTTCCCGTGCCGCTGCAGGCCTGCCTGCCGCTGATCGGCGTCTCCATCCTGGTCAATGTCGCCTTGCGGCTGCGCTATCCCGCAACCGAGCGGGTCGATCCGGCCCGCGCCGCCACCCTGCTCGGTTTCGATATCGTGCAGCTGGCGGCGCTGCTCTTCCTCACCGGCGGCCTGCAGAACCCCTTCTCCTTCCTTTTCCTCGCGCCCGTGATGATCTCGGCGACCTCGCTGCCGCCGCTGATGACGCTTGCGCTCGGCCTCCTGGCCATCGGCTGCGCCTCCCTGCTCACGGCCTGGCACCTGCCCCTGCCCTGGTTCGAGGGCCAGGCGTTCGAGATGCCGATGCTCTATGTCATCGGCATGTGGTTCTCGGTGCTGCTGGGCCTGGCCTTCATCGGCGTCTATGCCTGGCGGGTGGCCGAGGAAGCCCGCCTGCTTTCCAACGCGCTGGCTGCCACCGAACTGGTGCTGGCGCGCGAGCAGCATTTGTCCCAGCTCGACGGCATGGCCGCCGCCGCCGCGCATGAATTGGGCACGCCGCTCGCCACCATCGCGCTGGTGGCCAAGGAACTCGAGGTCGCCGCGCCGCCGGAAGGCGATTTCGTCGACGACATCCGCCTGTTGCGCAGCCAGGTCGAGCGCTGCCGCGAGATTCTGGGCAAGCTCGCCTCCCTCGGCGACGATGGCGGTGCCCCCTTCGCCCGCCTGCCCCTGCCGCTGCTGATCGAGGAAGTCTCCGCGCCGCATCGCGATTTCGGCATCGCCATCTCGGCGGAGTTCCTGGGCCCGGAGGATGATGCCCCCTCCGCCCCGCGCAACCCCGGCATGCTCTACGGTCTGGGCAACATCGTCGAGAACGCGGTCGACTTCGCCAAATCCAAGGTGAGCATCACCGCCAGCTGGGACGCCAAGACGGTGACCCTGATCGTCGGCGACGACGGCCCCGGCTTTCCTTCCGAAATCATGGGGCGCCTCGGCGATCCCTATGTCACCCAGCGCCGCCCGCGCCTGCCGGGCCAGCCCGGCGGCGGCCTCGGCCTCGGCTTCTTCATTGCCAAGACGCTGCTGGAACGGTCCGGTGCTGCAATCGCCCTGGCGAACCGTTCCTGGCCGGACAGCGGCGCTGTCGTCAGGCTGGAATGGCCGCGCGACGTCTTCGAGCGTTGAGCGCCTGTGGGACGCCGAGATGCGAGCTCGGCGCCGATCGAAACCATCCCGCGGGGCCGCGTTCAGGCGTGGACAAATTGCCCCCGGCAGGCCGATGCGACGGCATTCTCCAGATTATTTGTAAGACCTTTCATGCAAGAAAATGCATCAAAACAAAGACTTAAGGAATTTTTGCGCTACAATGCCGCCAAGAAGTGCTCATCGAGCCTTAATAAAAACTGACGGAGGACACGATCAATCAAGTGGGAACAGCAAGTACTCCCAGGACTTTTGCGTCGGGGCGCAAGGCGGGCCGGAGGACTTCCGGTCTTCATGGCGCCTGGTCGTGGCAAGGATATGGAGCCGACATGCAGGTCCCGCCCGACGGAAACCGGCGGACTTCGGCGGTCGAATTCTTTCCGGCTGGCCCGGGCGCGCGCGCCGTTACCCTCGCGACGGCCCATAATAACCTGCGGGGATTGCAATCGCCGAATAACCGAATAAACGATAGCTGGCTGCCGCCAGTGAAATTTCTTCACTTTGCCGCTATAGTCGCCACTGTGGCGAACTGTCGCACCAAAGGAGGCGATAGGTCTTCGATCACTTGACCGTAACGTCAGCAACGGATTGGCCTCCAATCCGTTGCTGACGTTACGGTCTGGAGGGAGTGGGGGTCTCGCGCCGACTTGGCGAGATGCTTTCCCTTCGCCCGGACCGAAGTCCCTTTGCTCGAACCAAGGATAGGTGAGTCCGTATTATGGTTGCCCCTGAATTTCCCGATCGTTCACTCCTTCTCGTCGACGACGACAAGGCGTTCCTGCAGCGTTTGGGCCGAGCCATGGAAGCCAGGGGCTACACCGTCACCACGGCCGACACGGTCGCCGAGGGACTGGCGCAGGTGGAAGGCTCGCCGCCCGCCTTTGCCGTGATCGACATGAAGCTCACCGACGGTTCCGGGCTCGACGTGATTTCGCGCCTGAAGGTCAAGCGGCCCGATGCGCGCGGCATCATCCTCACGGGCTACGGCAACATCGCCACCGCCGTCACCGCGGTGAAGCTCGGTGCCTTCGATTATATCGCTAAGCCGGCGGATGCCGACGACATCCATGCCGCCTTGATGGCCGATCCCAGCCACAAACCCGAACTGCCCGAGAACCCGATGTCCGCCGACAGGGTGCGTTGGGAGCATATCCAGCGCGTCTATGAGCTTTGCGGCCGCAACGTCTCCGAGACCGCCCGGCGCCTCGCCATGCACCGGCGCACGTTGCAGCGCATCCTGGCCAAGCGCGCGCCACGGTAGTTCGGCGCCGCCGACCTCTCTGCTCCTTACGGATTCGTCCGTGGATATACGGATCGATCTGGCTCGACCTTTGTCATTGCCGGGCCTGACACGGCAATCTGGTCCCTACGCATGACATCGAAGACGAGGCACTGGATGCACGGGTCAAGCCCGGGCACGACAAAGGTGGTGTTTCAATTGTTTGCGGAGAGTGCATAAGAATCTTCTAAGCCCGGACCGATATTCCGCATGGGCGCAGAGCTTGCGCATCGCACTGCATCCGGCTAGCCCTTTGGCGAATCCTGGAGCAGGACGCGTTCAAGCAGAACGCTCCTCCGCTCCGGCTCTGAGGTTCGGCGCGTCTTTGCGGATCTTGCCGATCCCGGCACATCGCAAAACGCTTTGGGGAGTGAATCATGAAGACGAGAGCGGCTGTGGCATGGAAGGCGGGAGCGCCCCTGACGGTCGAGACCATCGAGATCGGCGGCCCTAAACCGGGTGAGGTGCTGGTCGAGATCATGGCCACCGGCGTGTGCCATACCGATGCTTACACCCTGTCGGGCGCCGATCCGGAAGGCCTGTTCCCGGCCATTCTCGGCCATGAGGGCGCAGGCATCGTGCGCGAGGTCGGCGCCGGCGTCACTTCGCTGAAGCCGGGCGACCACGTCATTCCCCTCTACACGCCCGAATGCCGCCAGTGCAAAACCTGCCTGTCGCAGCGCTCGAACCTGTGCACGGCCATCCGCGCCACCCAGGGCAAGGGCGTGATGCCCGACGGCACCAGCCGCTTCGCCTGTGATGGCGGCGAGGTCTTCCACTATATGGGCTGCTCGACCTTCTCGAACTTCACGGTGCTGCCGGAGATCGCCCTCGCCAAGGTGCGCGAGGACGCGCCCTTCGACAAGATCTGCTATATCGGCTGCGGCGTCACCACCGGCATCGGCGCGGTGATCAATACGGCCAAGGTCTGGCCCGGCGCCAATGTCGTGGTGTTCGGCCTCGGCGGCATCGGCCTCAATGTGATCCAGGGCGCCCGCATGGTCGGCGCCGACAAGATCGTCGGCGTCGATCTCAATCCGGCCAAGGTCGAGATGGCCAAGAAGTTCGGCATGACGCATTTCGTCAATCCGGCGGAAGTCGGCCATGACAAGGTGGTGCAGGCCATCGTCGACCTCACCGGCGGCGGCGCCGATTTCTCCTTCGAATGCATCGGCCTGCCGGTCACCATGCGCCAGGCCCTGGAATGCTGCCATCGCGGCTGGGGCGAATCGATCATCATCGGCGTGGCGGCCTCCGGCCAGGAAATCTCCACCCGTCCGTTCCAGCTCGTCACCGGACGCGTGTGGAAGGGCACCGCCTTCGGCGGCGCGCGCGGGCGCACCGACGTGCCGAAGATCGTCGACTGGTACATGGAAGGCAAGATCGAGATCGATAGCCTGATCACCCACACCATGCCGCTCGACGAGATCAACACCGCCTTCGACCTGATGCATGAAGGCAAGTCGATCCGCTCGGTGGTGACGTTCTAGCATAGTCTTAGTGGGCGCTTGCGCTGCCCCTCACCCCTCGCATTTGCAAAGCAAGTGCGGACCTCTCCGCGTAAGAACGGGGCGAGGGAGCGCAGGCGTCGCGATGGCACATCAAGCATTCTATCTCGCGCAACGGTTGAGCGAGATGGGATGCTTTGGAATTGAAACATAAGGTCGAGGTCCCCCTCGCCCCGTTCTTGCGGGGAGAGGGTAAGGGTGAGGGGCTGCACGCCCCCCGTCGTTGAGAGCAATCACCTGATACGACTTCCCCCTTCCTGCGGGGCGCGGATTTTCCTTCTCCGCTTCATCTAACTTTACAAACGCCCGGACGGCGCGAAACCTCCTCCGGCTAGGCTTCGTCATCCCGCAATGCCCGGCACGGCCCTTGCCGTACGGCACTGCCCTTGATGGAGACTGACATGAGTGAAAGCCCGAACGCTCCCGTTCCCGCACGCCGCTGGCCGCGCGTGCTGGTCCTCGGCGGCGCCATGGCGGCCGGCATCGCCCTCGGCGCCGGCGGTTTGGCCGCCGCCGCGGTGATGGGCGGCGGTGGCTGGCACCACGGCCCCCGGCTCGAACGCATCCAGAATTTCGTGCGCATGTCGCTGGATTCGGTCGCGGCCACCTCCGAGCAGGAGGCCAAGGTGCACGACATCATCGCCGCCGCCTATACCGACCTCGCCCCGAAACCCGAAGACAGGGCCGCCTTCCGCAAGCAGGCTGTCGATCTCCTGCGCGCGCCCACCATCGACAAGGCGGCGGTCGAGAAATTGCGCAGCGATTTCGTGGCCCGGACTGACGCCAAGTCCAAACGCTTCGTCGAGGCCGTGCTCTCGGTTGCTGACGTGCTGACGCCCGAGCAGCGTGCCAAGCTGGCCGACCGTGCCGATCTCTGGGCCCAGCGCGGTCCGATGATGGGTGGCCACCGTGGACACCATGACGGACATGGCCGCCCCGGACGGCCGGATGATGGCGGCCAGGACGGCGACAACGACGACAATTGAGGCCTCCTGGCGGCGGGGCACGTTTGGCGGCAAACGCTGCTTTGCTCCCCCTCGCTTCCAAGCCGATCCAACGGATGGGCTGGAGCGTTTTGCGATCGAGGACAATTCCATCAAATCGCAAAACGCTTTAAAATCGACCGCTCGATGACGGCCGCTCCCTCCGGGGAGCGGCCGAACGATTTATTCCTACACCGGAGCAGGCAGTGGCCGTGGAACGCATCCTGATCATCGACGACGACACCAGGCTCGCCGCCATGCTCGGCGATTATCTGGCGGCGGCCGGTTTCGACGTCGATCACAGGCCGTCCGGCACGGAAGGCCTCGGCGCCATCGAGCGCGATGGCTACGATGCCGTGGTGCTCGACATCATGCTGCCGGACTTCGACGGCTTCGAGGTCTGCCGGCGCCTGCGCATGCGCTCCAACATTCCCGTTGTGATGCTGACCGCGAGGGGCGACGATACCGACCGCATCGTCGGGCTCGAGATCGGGGCCGACGACTATCTGCCCAAGCCCTTCAACCCGCGCGAGCTGCTCGCCCGTCTGCGCGCCGTGCTGCGCCGTCGCGCGGCGCCGGCCGAACTCGACAACCAGACCCTGCGCTTCGGACGTCTCACCATCGACCGCGGCTCGCGCAGCGCCCGAATCGACGGCGAGGAACGCCCCCTCACCAGCCATCAGTTCGATCTGCTTCTGGCGCTGGCCGACAATGCCGGCCGGGTGCTGAACCGCGAAAGGCTGATGGATCTGGTGAAGGGCGAGGAGCTCGACGTGTTCGACCGGTCGATCGACGTCCATATCTCCCGCATCCGCGCCGCCATCGAGGACGATGCCAAGCATCCGCGCCGTATTCTCACCGTGCGGGGTACGGGCTATGTCTTCGCCAAGCGGCAAGATGCGGACTAAGGCGTTTTCCAGAACGGCGACAGACGTCTCGATCAAGAAAACGCGCCAGACAAAGAGTTATGCGGAAAGTGCGCTTCGGGGAAATCGCACTTTGCTCCAGGAGGCCGAGGGCAAGCGCCCATGCTGATATTCTTTCGCAAGCGTCTGTTCTGGCAGGTCTACCTCACTTTGCTCGCCTGTCTCGTCGTGCTGGCGCTGCTGGTCGGCTCGCTCTGGCGCATGGCGGGCGATACGGCCGGCGAACGCTGGGGGGCCCTGCGTGTCCGGCTGACCGACGAGCTGGTGCGCTTCCAGGAACGCACGCCGGAGGACCTGCCCACCGAGATCCGCAAGCTCAGCGAGGAAATGGGCGCTTCGATCTCCGTCTACAGCAAGGAACGCGTGCTGATCGCCTCGCGCGGTTTTCCCATCGCCCTGCCGGCCGGTGACGACGACGTGCCCCAGCGCTGGCTGGACCATGTCGTGCGTGTCGACCTGCCGGGCGGACGCACCGTGCTCGCGCAGTTGCCGCGGCCGCCGAAGCCGGGCCTGCGCGTCCTGCTGCTGGCCCTCCTGGTCGCCGGCGGCGTCGGCATCGCGGCCTGGCCGGCGACCGCGCGGCTGACGCGCCGCCTCGAAACGCTGCGCGCCGGTGTCGAAAGCTGGGGCAGCGGCGCCCTGAGCCGGCGCGTGGCGGAACAGGGAACCGACGAGGTCGCCATGGTGGCTCGCAGCTTCAACGGCGCCGCCAGCCGGATCGAGGCCCTGGTCAATTCCCAGAAGGCGCTGCTCGCCAATGCCAGCCACGAATTGCGCTCGCCGCTGGCACGGCTGCGCATGGCGGTGGAAATCGGCGCGGACAAGCCCAGCGCGGCGGTGCGCGAGGAGATCAACCGCGACCTGCAGGAGATCGACCAGCTGGTGGAGGAAATCCTGCTCGCCAGCCGGCTCGATTATGCCGCCGCCACGCCGCTCGAAGGAGCACCGGTCGACCTCCTGGGCCTGGCGGCCGAAGAGGCTGCCCGCACCGGCGCCGCCGCCGATGGAGAGCCGGTGGAAATCCGCGGCGATGCCACGCTGCTGCGGCGGCTGATGCGCAATCTCCTGGAGAATGCCGGCAAGCACGGCAAGCCGCCGGTGGAAATCACCATCGCCAGCGACCAGGGGCAGGCCCGCATCGAGGTGTGCGACCGCGGCCCCGGCATTGCCGAGAAAGAGCGGGAGCATCTGTTCGAGCCGTTCTACCGGCCCGTCGGCCGCAGCGAGACCGCCGGTGGCTGGGGCCTCGGCCTGGCGCTGGTGCGCCAGATCGCCGGGCGCCACCGGGGCTCGGTACGCTGCGAAAGCCGCGAAGGCGGCGGCAGCCGCTTCGTGGTGGAACTGCCGCTGGCGTGAAGGTGGAATGCTCCGAGACGGGAGATCATGGTGAGGGGCTGCGCCAGCCATCCGACAAACCGGCTGTGGCGCAGCACCAACCTCACGCATGCGCCTGGGTGCCGAGGCGCCGGGCCAGGAAATCGGCTGCCTTCATGGCGCCTTCCGGCGAAATGGTGTGGTCGAGGCCAGGCTCGATGAAAAGCTCCGTGTCGACGCCTGCTCGCTCGAGGCGCTCGGCAGCCGCCTGGCTTTCGCGCGCAGGAATGATCCTGTCGTCCTCGCCATGAACGAGCAAAACCGCGCTTCCGGCCGCCGGCGCCAGCGGCTCCGGAGTCGCCAGCCTGGCGGAAAGGGCAACGACCGCCAGCGGCCAGCGGCCGGAGGCAAGCGCGTCGAGCGCCATGATCCCGCCCTGCGAGAAGCCCGCCAGAGCCACGCGACCGGGCGCTTGCGAAAAGCCGTGCCCATCGATCACATCCCGCAAGGTTGCGTCGAAGGCCGGGCGCGCCGCGACAACGCGCCCGCCGCGGTTCTGCGCAGTCACGCCGGCGACGCTGAACCACTGGTGTCCCCTGCCGGCATCGGAGGCGAAGGGCGCGTCCGGCGCGGCCAGCACGGCGCCCGGCAGCATCTCGCGCCAGATGTCACCCAGATGCATGAGGTCGCCGCCATTGCTGCCCACGCCATGCAGGAGGATGATCAGACTGTCCCTCATGCCGCCTTGGCCTCGACGGCGGCGAGGCCCGGCAGATCGGGGCCGACAGGCACGATGCCATTGGGGTTGAGCGCCTTGATCGAATAATAGCCGCGCTTGATGTGATCGATGCTGACGGTGTCGCGAATGCCGGGGACGGCCAGCACGGCGCGCAGATAGGCCGAGAGCGCCGGATAGTCGGCCAGTCGCCTGAGATTGCATTTGAACAGGCCGTGATAGGCGGCATCGAAGCGCACCAGCGTCACGAACAGGCGGATATCGGCCTCCGTCAGGCGGGCGCCGAACAGGAAGGGGCCGCCGGCGGTGAGGCGCCGCTCCAGCCGATCCAGCATGGCGAAGATCCCCCAGAAGGCCTCTTCATAGGCTTCCTGCGTGGTGGCGAAGCCGGCGCGATAGACGCCGTTGTTGAGGCTGGGATAGATCGCCTCGTTCAGGGCGTCGATCTCCCAGCGCAGATTCCCGGGATAGAGATCGATCTCGCCCCGGGCGAGCGCGCCGAACCCGTCATTGAACATGCGCAGGATGTCGGCGGACTCGTTGTTGACGATGGTGCCGCGCTGCTTGTCCCACAGCACCGGCACGGTGGCGCGGCCGGTATAGGTGGGATCGGCGCGGGTGTAGATCTCATGCATATAGGTGGCGCCGTTCACCGTGTCGGGCGTGGCGCCGGGATAGGTGCCGAAGCGCCAGCCCTGCTCGGTGGTGGCCGGCTCGACCACGCTGACGGAGATGACGTCATCGAGGCCCTTGAGCTTGCGCCCGATCAGGGTGCGCGAGGCCCAGGGGCAGATCAGCGCGACATAGAGATGATAGCGCCCCGCCTCGGCCTTGAAGCCGGCCTCGCCCGTGGGCCCGGCGCCGCCGTCGGGCGTGACCCAGTTGCGGAATTTCGAGGCCTGGCGCACGAAGCCGCCCTGCTTGTCGGTCGCCTGCACCGGATGCCAGTCGGCGCTCCATTTTCCGTTGACCAGCATGACTCAGCCTTTGCGGGTGACGACGGAGAACGAGGTTCCCCAGGGATCGTGCAGGGCGAAACCGCCCGCCTTTTCCCTGATGGCAACGCCGGCAGCCTGCACCCGGTTCCGCAGGGCGGCAAGGATCTCTTCATCGGCTGCGATCATCTCCACCTCGGCCAGGCCCGTCGAGGGGAAAGCGCGCTCGCCCGCCCCGCGGCTGTTCCAGATATTGGCGGCGAGATGATGGTGATAACCGCCCGTCGCAAAGAAGCTGGCGCCGGGATAGCGCGCGGTGAGATCGAAACCGAGTACGCCGCCGAAAAAGGCATCCGCCGGCTCGATGGCTCCGACCTGGAGATGCACATGGCCGACGATGCCGCCGGCAGGATAGCCCTGCCAGCGTGTCGTGCCGGCTTCGGCAATCACGTCCTGCACGTCCAGGCGTTCGGTCGACATGGCCACCGTGCCGCCGTCGACGGTCCAGGCGCTGCGCGGGCGGTCGGCATAGACCTCGATGCCGTTGCCTTCGGGATCGGACAGATAGATCGCCTCGCTGACCAGGTGATCCGAAGCACCCTGGAGCGGCAGCCGCGTCTCGACGACATGTTTGAGCCAGCGACCGAGATCGGCTCGGCTGGGCAATAGGAAGGCCGTATGGAACAGGCCGGCCTCGCGGGGCGAACGCCGCCGGGCCTGTGGGTCGTGGCGCAGTTCCAGCAGGACCGCGTCGCCGGCTCCAAGCCGGCGCAGGCCCGCCTCCGACGACAGGGGCTGCAGGCCGATCGCCTGTTCATAGAAGCGGCTGGCGGCATCGAGGTCGTGCACGGTCAGGCTGACCGCGCCGATGCTGAGGGGTGCGTCACTGGCTGACATGGCATCCTCCTGATGAGGGCGGGTTGACGCGAGGGGTACCGCGTTAGCTGGCGGCGCCGCGCGAAGGGGTCGGCCGCAGCGCCAGGGCGCCGTCGCCGATCAAGGCAAGCGCGAGCAGGCCGACGATCCACAACGCCAGATATTCCCAGCCACCGTTGGGATTGGTGAAGAAGAACCCGGCCGGGCCGTGCACGGTGGCGATGGCGCCCGCCAGGACGGGAATCAGGGCCAGGGCGGCGAGGCGCGGCCAGACGCCGAGAATGAGCGCGAGGGCCCCGATGACCTCCCAGGCGATGGTCACATAAGCGAGCGCTGGCGGCAAGCCGAGCGATGCGAAGAACTGGGCGGTGCCGGCCGGCGTGAACACGAAGATCTTCAGCCCGGCATGGGCCAGGAAGAGGATACCGAGCGCCAGGCGCAGCAGGAGGGCGGCATAGGGAGCAGTGCGGGTGTCGAACATGATCGTCTCCGGGGGATAGGATTGCTGCCCGCACACTGCACCATTTCCATCCCGGAGATTATCCCGGTACCAGACAGAATATTCCTTCCATATCGGAATTTATATCGAGATCCATGATAGCTGACCGTCATTGCGCGCGGAAGCGAAGCAATCCATGGGCCGTAGACCCTCCACCTTTAAGCCGCTGGATTGCTTCGCTTCAGCGCGCAATCACGGAGATGGTGCGTCGAACTTTACGCGGATCGGTTTCAGGACCACCCCTGCTCCCAGGGAGGCCTGCCGCGGTAGCGTTCTGCCAGGAAGTCGACGAGGACGCGGATCTTGGTCGCCAGATGGCGGCCGGGCGGATAGAGGGCGTAGGCGCCGAGCGGCCTGTGCTCGAAGCTGCGCAGCAGGGGCTTGAGGCGACCCGCCTGCAGCGCTTCACCGGCCAGGAAGCTCGGGCCACAGGCAATGCCGAGCCCGGCTTCCGCCGCCTTGAAACTGGCCTCTCCGTTCGAGAATTGCAGCCGCCCCCTGACCCCCACCTGCAGCGGCGCGCCATCGGCCTGGAAGCGCCAGCTCAGCGGGTCGCTGAAATTGGTATCGATGACGCATTCGTGCCGCGTCAGCTCCAGCGGATGCAGAGGCTCGCCATGGGCAGCGAGATAGGCGGGCGCCGCCGCCGTCACGATGCGGGTCTCGCAGAGCTTGCGGGCAATCAGGCTGGAATCGCCGGGATTGCCGATGCGGATCGCCATGTCGAAGCCTTCATCGACCAGGCTGACCACGCGGTCGGTGAAACCGACATCGAGCTGAATGTCGGGATAGAGCTTGGCGAAGGCGACGAAGGCCGGCGCCAGATGCATGGTGCCGAAGCTGAGGGGCACGGAGAGCTTGATGCGCCCGGCCGCCAGGCCCGAGGCACTGCGGACGGAAGCGTCGAGGGCATCGAATTCCTCCAGGACGGCCTTGATGCGTTCGTAATAGGCACGGCCGATCTCGGTCGGCGACAGGGCCCGCGTGGTGCGCTTGAGCAGTTGCACGCCCAGATCGGCTTCCAGCCGCGACACCAGCTTGGAGGCCTGGCCGGAGCTGGTACCGAGCCGCGCCGCCGCATGGGAGAAGCTGCCGGCCTCCAGCACTGCCACGAACATGCGGTCGCATTCGAGCCGTTCCATGCATTGCTTCCGGTCTGGAGCGAATATAGTCAGAATTTACAGAAACCGCTCGAAGATGGAAGAAATGGCCGTCGAACGCAACAATTTCAACTGGGAAAGCGCGAGGGTTGGTTTGTCATGCCCGGGCTTGTCCCCGGCATGACAAAGGTCGAGCTGTTTCAGGTTGGGGGTGAGGGATTCAAGCCCCTTCCACCTCCTCGACATCCACGCCGACCCAGAGCCCGATGAAGGCGGAGGGCGTGCCGATGAAGGAACCCGATATCGGTATGGCCTGGTGCGGCTCCCGCACGGCGGCGATGCGAATCAGCCGGTCGGACGCCACCAGTCCGTTGGTGGGGTCGAACTCGATCCAGCCGATATCGGGCAGATAGACGTCGGCCCAGGCATGGGTTGCTCCCGCTCCCTGCAGCACGGGCGCTCCGGTCTCCGGCGGCGGATCGAACAGATAGCCGGAGACGAAGCGCGCGCCGAAGCCGAGCAGCCGGGCTGCGGCGATGAACAGGGCCGCGAAGTCGCGGCAGGCGCCGCTGCGGTTCGCGAAGGTGAAGGCCGGGTCCTGGGTCGACTGCTCGAAACGCGTGACATAGGCAAACTCGCCATGGATCTCCTGGCACAGGCCGGTGAGCAGATCCCGCGCCCCGCCCGGATGGCGCCTGGGGGCACCGGCGATCCAGAGCCTGAGATCGTCGGGATAGTCGTCGGCCGAGGCGAGCATGGCGGCACCGAGATCGATGGTCTCGTCGGCCGAATAGGTCACGGGAAAGGGTGCCTCCCCGCCGGTCAAATGGGCGGTCGGCACGGCCGAGGCGAAGCGCTCGATCTCGAGCCGGCTCTCGATCGACAATTCGCTGGCCTGCCCGGTGAACACGCCTGTACAGACCTCGTTGCCGAACACGTCATAGGTCCAGACGAATTCGGCCGGCAGCGAGGTGGAGAGGGTGGCCGAGATCAGCCGCATCTCGTGGCTGTCACGCGGGCGCAGCATCATGCGGTGCGGCCCAAAGCTGACCGATTCGGCATAGCGATAGGTCGTGCGATGGCTGACGATCAGGCGTTTCAAGGCACGAACTCCCTTCAGGCAGCAGATTCGTTCCGGTCCGGATGGACGATACGAAAAAATAGGGTAAGACCGAACGAGCCGGCGATTGGGAAACTCTTGCCGGGCGATCGAGTTTCATGATCTGGCGAATTCGCCGCGAATCATAAAGACACTCGAGCCAATCCGTTGGATTGGCTTGGAAACAAGGAGTGACGATGGCAGGGCCGCCGGGCATCAGGGCACGATCGCAGGGTTTCGCCGATATTTTCGACCGCTCCACCGGGGGCGCCCTTACACCGCTCAACGTGGTGATCGAGCGCGTGCTGAGCCCGGTTCGGGCGATGATCGAGGGGCGCGAGACCCTGATGTTCGGTACCAACTCCTATCTCGGCCTCAATTTCGATCCCGCCTGCATCGAGGCCGCCGGCGCCGCGCTGGCGAGCTTCGGCACCGGCTCCACCGCCTCGCGCGTCGCCAGCGGCAATCAGGCCCTGCATGTCGAGCTCGAAAAGGCCATCGCCGAGCTCTATGGCCGGCGCGACGCCGTGGTGTTCTCCACCGGCTTCATGGCCAATCTCGGCGCGATCGGCGGGCTGGTGCGCGAGGGCGACGCCGCGGTGCTCGATGCCCACTGCCATGCCTCGATCTTCGATGCCTGCAGGCTCTCGGGCGCGAAGATCCTCACCTTCAAGCACAATGACGCTGCCGATCTCGCCCGGGTCATCGCGGAAAGCGGCATCGCGGCCAGCCGCACGCTCGTCATCGTCGAGGGCCTCTACAGCGTGCTCGGGGATGTCGCCAGCCTTGAGGCGATCAGCACCGTGACCTCGCAAACCGGCGCCGTGCTGCTGGTCGACGAGGCCCATTCGCTCGGGCTCTACGGCGCCAGAGGGCGCGGCGTCGCCGAAGCCCAGGGCGTGGAGGACAGGGTCGACGTGATCGTCGGCACCTTCTCCAAGAGCGTCGGCGTGGTCGGCGGCTATTGCGTCACCAGCGATCCGGCCTTCCGGGCCCTGCGTTTTGCCGCACGCAGCTATCTCTATACCGCTTCCCTGCCGCCGCCGGTGGTGGCCGCCGCCCGGCAGGCGCTGTCGATCATCGCGGGCGACAGCGAGCGCCGCGCCGCCGTGTCCGCCCATGCCGAGACGCTGCATCGCGGCCTGACCGGCCTCGGCCTGCCGCCTTTGGCCCCGCCCGGCCCGGTCGGCGCCGTGCGCATGCCGGGCATCAAGGCCGGGCTGGATACCTGGACCGCCCTGCTCCGCGCCGGGCTCTACGTCAACATGCTGATCCCGCCGGCCACGCCCAATGGCGAGGTGGTGCTGCGCTATTCGGTCTCCGCCGCCCACGGCGCCGCCGATATCGAGGCCGCCCTCGACATCATCGCCGCGGCCGGCCGCCAGACCGGCGTGCTCAGGCCGGCGGCTTAGCGCTTACGGCCCCATTCATTCCCGAGCCGCCCTGATGAACCAGCCTAACCGATCGGCCGTCCCGGACGAGCCGGCCTCTCCCTCCTCGACCAGTCGCAAGCTCCCCGCCGGCATCTGGGCGCTCGGCTTCGTCTCCATGCTGATGGACGTCTCCTCGGAGATGATCCATGCGCTGCTGCCGGTCTATATGGTCGCCGTGCTCGGCACCTCCACCTTGGCCGTCGGCATCATCGAGGGCATTGCCGAGGCGACGGCCTCGATCACCAAGGTGTTTTCGGGTGCGCTCAGTGACTGGCTCGGCAAGCGCAAGCTCCTGGCGGCGATCGGCTACGGCCTCGCCGCCTGCACCAAGCCGATATTCCCGCTCGCCGCCTCGCTCGACTGGCTCGTAGCCGCCCGTTTCATCGACAGGCTCGGCAAGGGCATCCGCGGGGCGCCGCGCGATGCGCTGGTCGCCGATCTCGCGCCGCCGCATCTGCGCGGGGCGGCCTTCGGCCTCAGGCAATCCCTCGACACCATCGGGGCTTTCGCCGGCCCGCTCATCGCCATCGGCCTGATGTGGCTGACGGCGGACCATTTCCAGGCCGTGTTCTGGATCGCCGTCATCCCGGCCTTCGCCGCCGTCGCCCTGATCCTGGTCTTCGTCGAGGAACCGCCGCGGCCGCAGGCGCTCCGGCGCGTGCGCATGCCGCTCCGCCGCGACGAGCTCGCCCGCCTGGGCGCGACCTATTGGTGGGTCGTGGCGGTCGCGGCGGTCTTCACCCTGGCCCGTTTTTCCGAAGCCTTCCTGATCCTGAAGGCCCAGTCGATCGGCCTGCCCCTCGCCCTGGTCCCCGTCGTGCTGGTGGTGATGAGCCTGACCTATTCGCTCTCGGCCTATCCCGTCGGCATCCTGGCCGACCGCATGGACCGCGTCCTCCTGCTCATCCTCGGCCTCGTCCTGCTGATCGTCGCCGATATCGTGCTCGCCCTCGCCCCCGGTATCATCGGTGTCGGCATCGGCGTGGCGCTGTGGGGCCTGCATATGGGCTTCACCCAGGGGCTGCTCGCCGCCCTGATCGCCACGGCGGCCCCGGCCGAGCTGCGCGGGACGGCCTTCGGCGTCTACAATCTCGTCACCGGCCTCGCCTTGCTGGCGGCCAGCGTGCTGGCGGGCCTGCTCTGGGACATGACCGGGCCGGGCGGCACCTTCTTCGCCGGCGCCGGCTTCGCCGCCCTCGCCATGGCCGGCCTGTTCGGGATCCGGGCGCGGCTCAGAGCGCCCTGAGGCACGAACTCAAACCACCTTCGGCGCCGGGGTGGACTTGGGGGTGCGCACGAACTCGCTGCGCTTCCTGAAGATCACTTCGCGCTGGGCCGGCCCTATCGCCGCACCGATCCGGAAGAGATCGCGGGAAACCTGCACGAATTCGCGCACGAAGTCGGAAAGACGGGTTTGCCCGGGCCGCAGCGACAGATTGCCGGCCCTGAGAAACACGAAGAGGGCGATATAGCCGATCAGGAGCTGGCCGACGAGGATGCCGGCCAGTTCCCAGCGCAGCGGCGCTCCGAGCACGATCGCGCCGATGCCGGCCGGCAAGGCCACGGCCCAGGCCAGGCCCGACCACCACACCCCCAGGTGCATCGCCGCCTTCAGGCGATCGGCGAGCGAGAGCGAACCGTCGGCGAGGATCGGGCAGAGCAGGCGCAGCATCACCTCGCCGAAGCCCTTGGTCCAGCGCTGCTGTTGAACCATCCAGGCCTTCATCGTCTCCGGGAGCTCGCCGGGCACCGGCACGCTCATCAGGAAGGAGCCGCGCCGGCCGATGCGCCAGGCCCGGTAGGACAAATCGAGATCCTCGGCGAGCGTGCCGCCGCGCCAGCCGCCCGCCGCCTCGATGGCCTCGCGGCGCCAGACGCCGCAGGTGCCGTTGAACGGCAGGGGATGGCCGGCCCAGCAGCGCGTGCCCTGTTCGATGGCGAGATGCGCGTCGAGCAGCACCGCCTGGGTGCGCGTCAGCGGATTGGCGTCCCGGTTCATGTAATCGAAACGGGCCTGGATGAAGGCAAGCTGCGGATCCGCCAGCAGGCAGGTCATGGTCTTCTTGAGGAAGTCGGGATCGGGGACGTAATCGACGTCGAGAATGGCGAAAAAGCCGTGCGGCGTCAGCGTCATGGCATTGGCGAGCGCGCCGGCCTTGTACTCGCTGCGATCCTTGCGATGGATCAGCACCACGTCGAAGCCCTGTGCCCGGCGCCGCGCCACCTCCTCATTGGCGAAGATGGTGGAACCGTCGGTGGAATCGTCGAGGATCTGGATATGCAGGCGCTCGCGCGGCCAGTCGAGGGCGGTGGCGGCATCGAGCGCACGGGCCACCATGGCGCCTTCGTTATAGGTGGGGATCTGCACCACCACATCCGGCAATTCGGCTTCGGTGGGCAGGCCATGCGCCAGCAGTCGGCGCTCGGCCTCCATGCCGGCCTTGCGCAGGCGCCAATGCTTGAAGACGAGATAGAAGGTCGCCAGGGTCGAGCCGAAGGTGACCGTCCAGCCGAACAACGATATCACGGCCAATATCACCGCCAGCCAGCCGGCGATCGCCCAGAAACTCTCCCACAAACCCGTCAAACTCCGTCTCTCAGCCCCACACTCGCTTACAGCCTGTCATCGGTCACCACGCTTGGGCGTGCGCACGAAATCGTGTCGGCCCGCAAAGGGAGCGGCGATCACACCCACCGAATTGGCCAAAGCCAAAAAGATGAGCAGGACCGGAATTGCGATCAGGGTTGCCCCGTAGCGGAAGATACCACCCCGGCGCAAGCGCAGAAATGGCGGCAGGGTGATGAGGATGGCGGAAGTCGCGGCATAAAGGGCGGCGGCCGCCGCCAGAAGGGCATGCCCGCTGCCGAAGCCGCGCAGCAGGCCGTCGAGCACGAAGGCGCCGGCCGCCAGCACGAGGCAGGGCAGGCCGAGCTGCAGGCCGAGCAGCAGGCTGGTGCCGAACTTGGCGCCCAGGGTCCACTTGGAGCCCCAGACGAGCGGCAGCCCCTTGCGCGCGACCTGGACGAAGCCGGTCGACCAGCGCGCCTGCTGCACGCGCCAGCTGGCAAGGTCGGCCGGCGCTTCGCAACTCAGTGGCGCCTCCAGCACGAGCTGGCCGTGCCAGCCGGCGGCATAGGTTCGCAAGGTCAGGTCGAGATCCTCGGCCAGCGTATCGGCGGACCAGCCGCCGGCCGCCTCGATGGCGGCACGGCGCCAGACCGCGCCGGTGCCGTTGAACTGGAACATGTCGCCGCCGGCCTGCCGGCCGGCCTGCTCGGCGAGGAAATGCGTGTCGACCGAGAATTGCTGGCCCGAGGTCATCCAGTTCTGGTCGCGGTTGCCGAATTCGAAGCGGAACTGCACGAAGGCGGCCCGCCGATCGGCGGCCAACACCGCGGCTGCCTGCCGCAGCCAATCGGAAGGCGCCCTGAAATCGGCATCGAGGATGGCGATCAGCGGGGCATCGCAGCGCCTCATGCCTTCGGCGAGGGCGCCGGCCTTGAAGCCGTCCCGGCTCGGACGCCTGACCTGCTGCACCGCCGGGCCGCCGGGCGGCAGCCGGGCGATGGCGGCGGCGGCAAGGGCAGCTGTCTCGTCGGTGGAATCGTCGAGAAGCTGGATGGTCAGCCGGTCGGCCGGCCAGTCGAGAGCCAGGGCCGAAGCCAGCGCGCCCTCGACGGAGCCGGCCTCGTTGTAGAGGGGGATCTGCAGGAGGATAGGCACGGGCTCGGCGTGCTGCCGCATCGGGGGCGTCCGGTAGCGGCGGGCGCGCCAGGCAAGGCGCAGATGCTGGCCGAGCAGGACGACAAGGAAAAGGCCGGCGACAAGGCCGATCGCATCGATGACGAGCAGCATCAGCCCCGCCCCGCGAGCGCGATCGTGGCCGTGCCCCAGGAAAGGCGCCGCGCCAGCAAGGCGTTCAGCCACAGCGCCGGCATCATCGCCTCCCTGGCGAGCACGGCGAGCGGCATGGCCGGGGAAAGCGGCCAGCCCTTGCGCCAGGCGAGCCAGCATTCGGCCGCGGGCCAGATCAGCAGCGTGAGCAGGAGGAGCGGCATACCGGGCAGACCGAGGAAGGCGGCACCGGCAAGCGCCGCGAGGCAGGCGGCAGGCAGGCCGGTCAGGGGCTCGGCGGCAAAGGCCAGAGGCTCTTCGAGCCGCCGGCAGATCGCCCAGCGCAGATGCCGCCGCCAGATCTCGGCGGGCCGGCGGGCGCCGAGGTCCTGGTCGACGGTCGCGCCGGCGAAGACCGGGCGCAGGCCCCTGTTCCTCAGGAGCTTTGCCAAGGCGTGGTCGTCGGCAACGGCGTCGAGGATCGCCCGCAGGCCGCCGGCGGCCGCGAGATCGCCGCGCCGCAGCAGCATGGCCGCGCCGATGCCGGCCCCACCCCCGAGCGCGGAGAGCGCCAGCAGCAGCCGCCCGCCATAGGTGTTGACAAGGCTGGCCTCCAGCATGGCCGCAAAATTGCCGGGAGCCCGCGCCACCGGCACGGCACAGACCAGCCCGACGCCCGGCACCAGGCTCGCCATCATCGCGGTCGGAGCGCCGGGCGGCAGAATGGTGGCGGCATCCTTGATCAGCAGGAGGTCATGGGCCGCCGCCTCGACCGGCTCGATCAGATTGGCGATCTTCGGATTGGCGCCGGGAATGGGCGTGGTGAAGAGCAGCGAGGCGCGCAACCGCTCCATACCCTCCCCTGGAGAGGGAGGATAGGAGGCCGCCCCGCATCCTGCTTCACGGCTCACCGAGAAAAGGATCTCAAGGCCAGGGTGATCCAGATCACCGAGCCGGCGGTTCGCCTCATTCTGTGCTTCATCGGCGCGCCGGAGCGGCACCAGCACGGAAAAGAGCTCTTGCGTCCGGGAACCGGCACGGCCGGCGGCAAGCGCCGGCTGGATCGAGGCCAGCAGGGCCGAGCCGAGGAGCAGGAGGATGAGGCCAGCCCACCACAGGGCGGCCAGGCCCGTGAGCAAGGTCATGGCCCGCCCACCTCCTTTTCGTGCGTCAGCGGCACATCGACACCGGGGCGATCGAGCAGCCAGTCGCCGAAACGGGCGGGCATCAAAGTGAGCAGGCGCATCCCGGCATAGAGGATGAAGGGGAAGGCGATCACCGGCTTGCCGCGGTCGAGCCCGCGACGGATGATGCCGGCGGCCCTCGCGGCGCTGATCTTCAGGGGTTGCGGTGCGACCAGATCCCGGTTGAGCGGTGTGGTGACGAAGCCGGGCGCGACCAGGCTGACCGCGATGCCTTCCCGCCTCAGCGCCGGCCGGATACCTTCGGCATAGGCATGAACCGCAGCCTTGGCCATGGAATAGGCCGGCGAGGAGGGAAAGCCGCGCAGGCCGGCGAGCGAGCCGACCAGGGCGACATGGCCGCGGCGACGGGGACGCATGGCCTCGAGAGCCGGCTCGATGGTGTTGACGGCCCCCATCAGGTCGACGGCGAGCACGGCGCGCATCGCCTCGCCGGGATCGAGCGGCCGAAGAGCACTGGTGCCCGAGACGATGCCGGCGCAGGCGATGGCCAGGTCGATCGGCGTCTCGCCGTCCCGGGCCACGATCCAGCCGGCAAGCGCCTGGCGATCGCGGACATCGATCCGGCCGGCGACGACCGTGGCGCCACGGGCCCGGCAGAGCTCGGCAATGTCCGCCAGCCGCGCCTCATCCCGGCCGACGAGAAGAAGACAATGTTCGCGCGCGGCATATTCGAGGGCGAGGGCCCTGCCGATGCCGCTGCTGGCTCCGGTGATCAGCACGGTCCGGCGGCTCACGATCCGTCCTCCATCGCGCGCGACAAGGTCGCTTCCGCCATGCAGGCGAGCACGCCGTTCCCCGTCTTGACGAAGAGGCGCAGCACGGCCGGCCCGCCGTCTTCGTGGCGCTTGACCGTCCGCCCTGATATCTCGACGCTCGCCCCGACGGGCACCGGGGCCATGAAGCGGGTCGACAGGCCGGCGACGGTCGCCTCGGGCAGAAAGCGCCGCACCGCCTCGTGCAGATAGGCAACCAGCAGCATGCCGTGCACGGGCGCGGCCTGGAGGCCGATGGTGCGGGCAATGGCCGCGCTGACATGCAGCGGATTGGTATCACCGGAGGCGCGGGCGAACGCCTCGACCGTGGCCGGGCCGATCGGGCCGATGACGAGGGGCGGCATCACGGCACTCATTGCGCCAGCTCCGGCTGGAACAACCGATAGGTCGCGGCGAAATCGGCGATGACCTCGCCATCCGAGCCTTCGATATGCGCCTCGATCTGCACATCGTCGGGCAGGGCGGCATCCGCCTGGCGGGTGATCACGAAGCGGATCTCCTCGCCGATGCGCAAAGCGCGCCGATAGCTGAAACGCTGGGCGATCAGCACGGGAATGAGATGCTCCTCGCCGGCAAGATCCTCGAAGGCAGCCTTGGCGGCCGGGTGCCACAGCCAGATCGCCGGGAAGGTCGCGGGAACCTCGTCGCCGTCACGCGCCATTCCTTCGCCCGTCATGCCGTCGAAGGCAGTCGCCTCGCGATAGCGCCGCACGGCATCCGCCTCGACCCGGGCGGCGATGGGTCCGATCCGCAGAGGCGGCGGCGCGCTCATGCCTGTCCGACGATCAGCACCGCATTGATGCCGCCAAATGCGAAGGAATTCGTCATGGCATGGCGCATCGTCACCGCCCTCTTCTGCCCTGGCACGCAATCAAGATCGCATCGGGGATCGGGCGTTGTCCAGTTGAGGGTCGGTGGCACCACGCCTTCGCGCAGGGCCATCACCGTGATCGCCAGCTCGATGGCGCCGCCCGCGCCCAGGGCGTGGCCATGCACCGGCTTGGTGGAAGAGACGGGCAGGCCGGGCAGATGCCCGCCGAAAACAGCGGCAAGAGCGGCGGCTTCGGTGGCGTCGTTGGCGAGCGTGCCGGTGCCATGGGCGTTGACATAGCCGATCGCCTCCGGCTCCAGACCGGCATCCTCGAGGGCCTGGCGCATGGCCGAGGCCGCGCCGCCGGCATCCGGGCGCACAATGTCGCCGGCATCGCTGGACGTGCCGTAGCCGCACAGTTCGGCCAGCGGCGCCGCCCGCCTGGACCGGGCACTCTCCTCGCTCTCCAGCACGAATATCGCGGCGCCTTCCCCGAGTACCATGCCGTTGCGGTCCTTGGAGAAGGGACGGCAGGCATTGGGCGAGAGCACGCGCAGGGCTTCCCAGCCCTTCATCCCCGAGGCGGTGATGCAGGCCTCGGCTCCGCCGACCACGGCCCGGTCGACCAGGCCGGCGCGGATGAAATGGGCGCCGAGGCCGATGGCCTGCGTGCCGGAGGCGCAGGCGCTGGCCACCGCAAAGGACGGGCCCCGCGCGCCATGGCGGGCACTCAGCTGCGAAGCGGCACCATTCGGCATCAGGCGCGGCACGCTCCAGGGATCGAGGCGCTGGCCGGTGACATAGGCGTTGTGGATGCCGATCTCGATGGTCTCACCCCCGCCGATGCCGGTGCCGACGATGGTGGCCGTGCGTTCGCCCTGCCGGTCGCCGCGGGCAAAGCCGGCCTGGGCCAGGGCCTCGTCGCCGGCGACGATGGCGAGCTGGGTGAAACGGTCGCAAAAGGCCAGCACGTCGGGCTCGATATGGGCGGCCGGGTCGAAACCGCGCAACTGGCCGGCGATGCGGATATTGTGGCGCAGTTCCCGTGCCACCTCGAGTGGGCCGATGGCGCTCCGGCCCTCGCGGGCGGCCTCCCACAGCGCCGGCACGCCCAGCCCCGCCGCCGTCGCCGCTCCCATGCCGGTAATGTAGACGCGTGTTCTACTCAAACCAGAGCCCGTTCCAGAGCGTTTTCCAGAGAAGCCGACAGACTTTTCGACTAGGAAAACGCGTCAAAACAAAGAGTTAAACAGAAAGTCCGATTCGGGAAAATCGCGGTTTGTCCTAGGATTTCTCGCTGGCGATGCGTGCCAGCACGCCGTCGATGAAGGATTTGAGATCCTTGGCTTCGGCGATCGAACCGTCCATCGGAATATAGACGTCGAACTTCTCCTCCACCGCCGTGAGGATCATCACGATGTCGATGGATTTGAGGCCGAGCGTCTCGAAGGTGGCATCCGGCGTGACCTTCTCGCGATCCACCATGCCCTCGGATACGATCAGGTTGACGACCTCGTCATAGACACGCTGCGGATCGGACAGGATGTTATCTTGGGTATGGGTCGACATCTTCTTCCTGGACACGTCCCTTGAGCAAAACGCGTTCTAGCTAACCGCTCGATTGCTCAAGCTTTTTGTTTCAACGCGTCTTGCGATTCTTGGCAATGCCGTCAAACCACAAAACGCTACGGGCCTAATGGGACTGAATCGATGCTTCAAAGACGCCGAAACGGCGTGTCGACCGGGCCCCAAGCCATTCAACTACGCTCGTCATGGCATAGTTGTCGTCAAGAATCCAACCGCATTCCAAATCTTGCACACCGGTGATGGCCGCCCGGCGCATCAATTCGTCCACCAGGATGAGCGCGACACTGGCGCCGGAGACCGAGCCGACGAGGCGCGGCGCCACCCCGAACAGCACGGCGCGGCCGCCGGTGAACCGCCGCGTCAGGCCGCGCCAGGCCAGTTTCAGCCAGCCGAGCGGGGACGGCGCCCCACCGAGGTCGCCGGTGATCTCGAAGATGTTGGGCAGGAAGAGGGCGAAGCCGAGCAACTCGCCGTTTCGTTCGACGAAGACGCCGTAATCGGCCTTGAGCAGGGGTTTGAACGCCTTGATCATCGCCGCCATTTCGGCTTGCGAGACCGGCACGAACCCCCAATTGGCGGCCCAGGAGCCGTTGAACAACAGGCGCCCGAGCTCGGCATCCTCGGCCAGCCGGTCCATGCGCATGGCGCGGATGTCGAACCCCTTGCGGCGACGCTCCATGCCGAGCTTTTCGAGCCGCTCGGCAAGATCGCTGCGGCGCCGGTCGAAGCCGTAGGAGTGCAGCGTCTTCACCAGCTTGAGCCCCGCCGCTTCCAGATGGCCGCGCAGATAAGGCGGGTGCCAGGGCATCAGCACCATGGCGGGTGCGGTGAAACCATCGATCAGCAGGCCTGATTCGGCATTGATCGACAGCGTGAAGGGGCCGCGCATCACCGTCCTGCCCTTGCCGGCGAGATGAGCGGCGGCGGTCCGCACCAGTTCGACGACCACCTCCTCATCATCCACCGCGTCGAGACAGCCGAAAAAGCCGATGCCTTCATGCTGGGCGCCCGTGGCGAGATGATCGATCTGCGCGGAGATGCGGCCGACGGCCCTGCCCTCCCCGTCATAGGCAAGCCAGTACGCCGCCTCGCCATGGGTCCAGAAGGCGCTCCTGGCGGGGTCGATCAACTGGGCCCGATCATGATCGAGCGGCGCGACATAATCGCTGAACTCGGCATAGATCCGTCGCGGCAAAGCGAGGAACTGCCGGAGTTCGCGCTTGGAGGAAACGGGGCGGACGCTGACGGGCATGCCGCCCTTCTGTCAAGTTCGGGCCGGAAAGGCAACGGGGGCGGAGCTTCGGACCCGCCTGGAACCGCGCCGCCCGCCGGAAAGGCCAAGCCGATCCGAAGACCTGCCCTCGGCGCCTCTTGTTCCGCCTCCGCCCTTTGGGTATGGCATGCCCTCATGGAAACCCAGCCCCTGCTGCAGCCCTTTGCCGATATCTGGCGCCAGCGCGAACTGTTTCGCGCCATCCTGACCCGCGAATTGCAGGTGCGCTTTCGCGGCTCCGTGTTCGGCTGGGCCTGGGCCGTGCTGGCGCCCCTGGTGATGCTGTCGATCTACACGCTGGTCTTCTCGGGCGCGCTCAAGGTCGGCGCCGCCCAGGACAGCGGCGGGCGCTTCGGCTATGCCTTCTCAATCTTCGTCGGCCTGGTCGTCTTCAATTTTTTCGCCGAGATCGCCTATCGCGCCCCGCTCCTGCTGGCCGAGCACAAGCACATCATCCGCCGTTCGATCTTCCCGCCCCAAATCCTGGCCTGGATCGCGGTGGCGCGCGGCGGCGTCTACATGCTGATCGCGCTCGCCGTGCTGCTGACCGGGCAGATCCTGATCGACCAGTCGATCCACTGGTCCTGGCTGGCGCTGCCCTTCATTCTCCTGCCGCTCGGCCTCGCCTTGCTCGGTATCGTCTGGATCCTCTCCACCATCGGCGCGCTGACCAGCGATCTCAACCACCTCATCATCTCGATCATTCCGGTGGCGATGTTCGCCACGCCCGTCTTCTACGAAGCCTCGAATGTGCCGGAAGGCTGGCGCTGGCTGCTCTATCTCAATCCCCTGACCGGCATCATCGAGATGATGCGCACCGCCATCCTGCGCGGCAATTGGCCCGATGGCCTGCTCTACCTGACCTGCCTCGCCGCCTCGCTTGCGGTATTCTATGCTGGCCGGACCCTGTTCATGCGAAAGAAGACGATCCTTGTCGATATCATCTGAACAGACGCTCGCCCAAGATCTCGTCCACGATCTCGTCCAGGACCTCGCGGTCGAGTGCCGCGATCTCGGCAAGGCGTATCAGTTCTACCGCCGCCCGATCGACCAGGTGAAGCAGGTGCTGCTTGGCGGCAAGAGGCGCTATTACGACGAATATTGGGCGCTCAAGGAGATCGGCTTCGCCATTCCCAAGGGCGCCGCGGTCGGCATCGTCGGGCGCAACGGCTCGGGCAAATCGACCCTTCTGCAAATCCTGTGCGGCATCACCGCCCCCACTGTCGGCACGCTCACCGTCAAGGGGCGCATCGCCCCGGTGCTGGCGCTGGGCGCCGCCTTCGACTACGAACTGACGGGCCGCGAGAACTGCTATCTCTCGGGCGCCATTCTCGGCCTCAAGCGTGCGCAGGTCGCCGAGAGGCTGCCCGCCATCCAGGAACTCTGCGGCCTCGGCGATTTCTTCGAGCAACCGGTGAAGCTCTATTCCAGCGGCATGGGCGCCCGCCTTGCCTTCGCCATCTGCGCGCATGCCGACGGGGACGTGCTGATCGTCGACGAGGCCCTCGCCGTGGGGGACGATGCCTTCCGCGAGCGCTGCCGCACCCTGATCCGCGCCTTCCGCCAGCGCGGCACCATCCTGTTCGTCTCCCATGATCTCGACCAGGTGGCGGAGCTGTGCGAACGCACGATCTGGATCGACCGCGGCCGCCTCAGGGCCGACGGAGAGACGCATGCCGTCATCCGCGACTATCGCAAGGCGCTGGCCGAGGAGGCCGACGATCCCAACCGCTTCGCCTTCATGACCTGAGGCGAATAGCAGGGAGGTGGAGGCATACTCCTCCCGCTTCGGAATCCGAAAAACGTTTGCGCTGCCCCTCACCCTTCCCCTCGCCCCGCCTCTTGCGGGGCGAGGGGAAGGGTGAGGGGCAGCGCAACCTAAATTGAAGAGCCCGCCTTCTCTATGACCGCCAGAACCATCGCCTGGCCGGTTTGGCCGGCTTGCCGGGTTCGAGCATAAAATTGGTGAGCTTGGGATAGGTCTGGCCGGACCACAGGACCGCATAGTTCCAGTCCCGGACGAGACGGCGAAACTGGGCCTCGTTGGCCTCGGTGACCTCGACGAACAGGATCGGGCGGCAACGCTGTATGGTGGCTTCAAGCCCGCCCAGCACCTTCAACTCCATGCCCTCGACATCGATCTTGATGAAATCGAAGTCATGCCCGGCGAAGAGATCGTCCCCCCTGGCGATCTGCACCGGGCCTTCGTCGGCCTGCCGGATCACCGTGCCGCCCGTATTGTGCTTGCTGTGGGTGAAGGTCTGCCCGGTGCCGGCCTGATCGCTCAGGGCAATGCCGAGATAGGAGAGGTCGACATTGGTCAGCCGGTTCAAGGCGCAATTGATGCGCAGGCAGGCCGCGGCCCCCGGTTGCGGCTCGATCGGGACGATCATGCGGGCGTCGGCGAATTTGCCGAGGAAGACCGTGTGGTTGCCGAGATGCGCGCCGACATCGAGGATGCCGGCATTGTCAGGAAGGCGCGCTCGAATGCGTTCGAGTTCCTCGGCTTCGTAGAATTGTCCGCTGGCATGGAAGGCCTGCACCGAATCAGCCTCGTCATTGACGAGGAAGCTCACGCGCTCGGCCTTGTAATCGAACGATATCACGCTGCCGTCGACACGGCTGATGAGATTGGGCCTGACATCAAGCCGATCATCCAAAGCGACATCGATCGAATCGAGCCAGAAATTGGGATAACGATTGTCGAAGGATTCCGACTTCTCCCAATCGGGCAGGGCGTTGCCCGCCATGAGGCCATGATGCCGGAATTCCACTTCGACGACGTCGCTGCCCCGGGTTTGTGCCTCGAAGCGTATCCTCCGCCGGCCAGCGCCCTCGAAGTCGTAGGAGCCGATCTCGCTGTTGTCGACGACCACGCCGAAGCCCGGCTGCTCCGACAACTGCTTACGCCGCTCGCTGACACCGATCGGCCTCAGTTCGATATCGAAGGTCAGCTTCGTCGGTGCCTTCAGCCCGAGTTTCAACTGGATCAGCGAGGTGTATCCCTCCGTCACGGGCCGCCCGTTCTGAAGCGAAAAGCCGCGTGCCAGGAATGGCGGCGGTTCATTGAGCTTTCCCTGGAAGTCGATTCTAACAGGGAGCTTGAAATTTTCCTCGATGCGATCGAATCGGCGCGCGGGGAACTTCTGTACATTGTAGCGCTGCAGCCACCAATCATCGCCTTCCATGTTGAAGGCGGGGCTGGCGCTCCGCTGAAAATAGGCCGTCGCTCCGGCGAGCCCCTGCGGGTGGAAGCCGTCGTCCTGCATCAGGAACCGATAGAGATTGTTGATCGTCGGGATGTGGATGTCGTCGAGGATCAGGATGCCGCCGACCTTGAGGTGCTGGTAGAAGGCAAAATACTCCAATTCCGGAAACGGATAGCCGTGGGGGCCATCGATCAGGACGATGTCGACGTCATGCTGAAGCGGGTTGCTGAAAATCGTCCGCTGCGTCGGCCCGAAGATCCAGTTCACATTCTTCTTCTGTCCCGGAAATCCGAGCGCGAAATTGACGCTCGAATTCTCCTCGGCCCTGTCGTCGTAACAATAGGCGGTGTGCTCTTGCGCGTAATGGGAGAACAATATCGTGGAGGCACCGCAACCCGTTTCGACGGAGCGTAGCGGCTGCCCTTTGAAGTGATCCTTCAGATAATATTCCATACGCTCGAGCGGCCACGTCGTAAGGGTACCGGCTCGGTGGGCGCCGCCGCGCTTGTTCTGGTAGCGGACAATGTCGTGTACGAGATTGGGCATGGGATCCCGACCCTACGCGACCGGCGCCGGCCTGATCAATGCCGGAATACGAAGCGTTTCGCGATTTGACGGGATCGCCGGGCCAACCGCCTGCCCGATCAGGATGCGCGCCGCCGCTGCGGTTCGACATAGGTGGAGAAGATATGGTCCCAGAACGAGGTGACCACGCCGTAATTGCCTTCCTCGCCGCGATAATGATGCACCATATGCGCCAAGCGCAGGCGATAGAGCAGACTGCCCGGCTGCGGCGACCAGTGATGGGAGGCGTGATGCACCAGCATATAGGCGACATAGCCCAGCAGGATGCCGCTGGTAAAGCCGCCGGCAAAGGCCTGGCTGGCGAAATAGAGCGGCAAGTAGAACACCAGGAAAATCACGCCGACGCTCAAGAAAGACGGCGCTCCGATCATGCCCTTGGGCTCTTGATGATGGGCATCGTGCATGCGGTCGAAGAAGGGTACCGCGTGATAAACCCAGCGATGCACGGCATATTCCACGAAAGTCCAGCCGATGCAGCCCAGCACGAATGCCATCGCCCAGATGCCGGCGGCGGTGGCGTCATGCTGCAGAAGAGTCAAGAGAAGCAGGCCGAAGGCCGCAGCAGGGCAGAGTACAAAATCGCCAAAATAGAGAATTTTGTTCAAACGCATGCGCTTCACCATTCGATGCACTTTGGAAGCTAGAGCATATTTCTCCGCGATTGCGACAGTTTGAGGACAAAGTGCTGCGTCCTAGCAGCGCGCTCGGCCCTCTCTCGTCGCGGGTGAACAAAGCAAAAATCATGCCTCTCTATGAGGCGGCCTCCAGCCTGTGCGGCTCAAGCTCGATTCGCCGCAGCGGCCCCAGGCCGGCCGGCTCGCGATGCGCCACCACGACGAAGCTGGTCTGCGGCAGCGCGCCCCGCAGCGCCGAGAACAATTGCGCCTCGGCGGCGGCGTCGAGGGCGCTGGTCGGCTCGTCCAGCACGGCCCAGTCCGGCCGCGACAGGATCAGCCGGGCCAGAGCCAGGCGCTGCTGCTCGCCGCCGGAAAGGCCGAGCGGCGGCTCGCCATCGTCGAGACCCGGCAGCCGATGCTCGAGGCCGACAAGTTCGAGCGCCTCGGCATAGGCTTGCCGCGGCAGTGCCCCGGGATCTTGCGGATAGGCGAGGATGGTACGCAGATCCGCGAGAGGCAGATAGACCGCCTGCGGCAGGAAGGCGATCCGCCTGCCGGCCGGCAGGGTTACCCGTCCCTCGCCATGTGGCCACAGGCCGGCCATCGCCTTGATCAGGGTGCTCTTGCCGAGGCCAGACGCGCCGGCCAGCCAGGCATTCTCGCCCCTCTCCAATCTCATATCCGACAGGATGTTGAGGGGACGGCCTTCGGGCGTGGCCAAGGCGAGGCCTTGGATGGAAAGATGATCGAGCCCGCTCCTGCCGGTCCGGACGCCCTCGCGCTCCGCGGCCCGGCCGAGGGCATCGAGGAAGCCGTCGAGACGGCGGATGGCGGCGGCGAGTTCAGCCAGGTCGCGGTAGGAGAAGATGAACCAGGACAGGGTGGTGACCACGTTCTGGAAGGCGGAAGCGAGCTTCATCAGCCCGCCCAGTGCGACATGCCCGGCAAGATAGGCCGGCAGGGCCAGGAACAAGGGAATGCGCAGCACGGTGGTGTGATAGGGCCGGGTGAAGCAGCCGAGGATGAGATCGCGGTTCATCAAGGCCCGCCAATTGCCCATGATGGCGCCAAAGCGGGCATCGAGCAGGCGCCGTTCGGCCGCCTCCCCTTCCATGAGCGCCACGGCGTCGGAGGATTCGCGCAGCCTTGCGAGCGCGAAACGAAAATCGGCCTCCCGGCTCTGCTGCTGCATGTTGAGCCGCAGCAGGGGACGGCCGAGCCAATGGGTGAGCCCGCAGGCGACCAGCACATAGAGTGGGGCCACCCACACCATGTAACGCGGAATTTCCACCGCCACACCGAACAAGGTGAAGGCGAGCGGGAAGGAGGACAGGGACCATAGCAGAGCGACATAGGAAACCAGTCCCACCAGATTGGAGACCAGTTCCAGCCCTTCCTCGGTGAACTTGTCGACGAAGAGCCGGCAATCCTCGGCGATACGCTGGTCGGGATTGTCGGGCGCGGCGGCGGCGTGGCGCAGGCGCACATGGGTCCTGTTGCCGAGCCAGCGGTCGAGCGCGGCCGAAGTCAGCGCGCGCCGCCAACGGATCTGCACGCTCTTGCGCAGATAGACGGCCGACAGATGGATCACCGCGCCGATTGCGATCAGCAGGCCGAATACGCCGATCTGACCGACCGCCGCGCCGGCATCGCGTTTTTCGAGGGCCCCAAAGAACTGGGCAGTCCAGTCGATCATCAACAGGCTGACATAGACGCCGCCGAGATTGAGGCCGAGCACGACGAGGAGGAGGGCCAGGCCGGCCCAGCCGCCTGGCCCGGTGACGCAGAGGCGCAGCAATCGCCCCATCTGGTGCAGGATCGGTGGCATCGAATCAACCTTCGTTCAGTTCCGGCGCATCAGGGCAGCCTCCGGGCCGCGCACCACCAGCCCGATCCAGTCGCCCCCGGCATTTTCCGCCAGCAGTTCCACCCCGCCCGCTCCGGCCCGGCCCGCCCGCATGCGCCAGGCCGCCACGGCCCCGGCGCGCAGATGCAGGTGGAAATCGGGCTGCATCACATTGATGAAGCCCATGGCCGGCTTGACCGCCTCGATGATGCCGGACCAGGCCTGCCGAAGCCCCTCGCGCTGCAACTCGATGCCGACGGGCACACCGGCGCAGCGGGCGACTTCGAAAGGGATGGCGCCGGGGTCGGCCTCGGCCATTTCGCCGCGCTCCGCCGGCGCGGCAGGCACCGCCGCCTCGGCCGGCATGCCGCGCAGGTCGGCGATGCCCGCATCGAAAGGCTCGAGTCCATCGAGGCCGACCAGGCTGAACAGCACCGCACCGTCCCTGCCGTGGAAATCCAGACGCGGCAGCGCCTTGTCCTTCATGCGGCCGGTCCGATCGAGGATGACGGCGCCGAGCGCCGCCGCGTCGATCTCGGCATCATGGGCCGCCCCGACCAGCCGGATGCCGAGGCCCGAGCGTACGACCCGCTCCACCGTGCCCATGCGCTCATGCGTGGCGCCGCCCCGGCTGGTGGTGAGCATCACCCGGCCGAGGCGTCCCACCGCCTCCAGCACATCGGCGGCCGGATGCAGCAGGCGCTCGCGCTGCAGTCTTTGCTGACTCATGATGCCCTCAGAAGGTGATGTTGGCGCCGAGCTTGAACGTGCGGCCGGCGGCGGTCTGCAATTCGAGCGGATTGGAGAAGGCAACGTTGGAACTCGCCGTCCGGCTATAGGTGGTCGGCATCGGCCAGCGGAAATAGCGCGTATCGGCGATGTTGAAGACGCCGGCCCTTAGCGTGACGTTCTCGGTCGGCTTCCAGCTGCCCAGAAGGTCGAAGACGGCATAGCCGCCGGGCTTGAAGATATCGGGAGCGCTGGCACGGCTGACCTTGGAAGCGAAGGTACCGATCATCTCGACTTCCAGCCCTTGCTCCGGCCTGGTCCAGCGCAGGCTGGCGACGGCGGTGAAGGGGCTGGCGCCGTTGAACGGGGTCCAGGGCGCGTCGCGCGTCGTCTTCTGGTCGCCGTACTGATAGGTGAGGCTGAGGCTGGAACTCCAGTGTTCGGCCCATTGCACCTCGGCGGAACCTTCGATGCCGCTCAGCCGGACCTTGGCGCGGTTGGCCCAGGTATAGTCGAGCCCGTTCCCCGAACTGGCCGGTATCTCCACGAAATTCTGGATGAAGTTGGTGTAGTCGGCATGGAAGGCGGATAGAGAAAAATAACCCCAGCCATAGCGCCCGCGCAGTCCCGCCTCGAAGGAACGGACCCGCTCCGGCTTCAGGTTCGGCGCCGGCACGAGATTGTTGTCCGGCTGGCCCGAGGAGGAGCCGGTATAGAGCTGCTCGGCGTTGGGCATGCGGAAGCCTTCGGCATAGAGGCCGAACACCGAATAGGTCTCGTCGAGCTTGTAGATGATGCCGAGTTTCTTGGTCAGCGCCGCCTCGTCGCGCTGCCTGAGCACATAGCCCGGCACTGGCCGGTAGTCCGATTTGGGCTTGGGCGTGATCTGGTTCCAGGAATAGCGCAGCGCCGGGGTCAGCAGAAGCTTGCCGTCCAGCAGGCTGATCTCGTCCTGCACGAAGGCGTCGAGCCGCTTGGTGTTGGAATCGGCGAAGTTCCAGGTATAGGGCACGACGGTGGTGTTGGAGACCGGTACGCCCCCCGGGGTGAACACGCGCGTGGTGCGATTGCGGACATAGTCGGTGTAGCCATATTCGCCGTCGAAGCCCCAGACCAGCTTATGGTCGCTGCGCCCGAGCTTGAAGGACGAATCGATCTGCAGGCCGGCCTGCAGGAAGCGCTGCCCGAACTCGGTGACATTGTCCTGATATTGCTGATTGCCATTGGCGAGGGTGCGGTGTTCGCGGCCGGTGACCTCGCGACGCTGCGGCGACCAGGTGATGTTCCAGCGTATCTGGTCTGCGAAGGCGTAGTCGGACTTCCACAGGCCGTCGAGTGCGATGCGGTAGCGCGTCAATTTCTGGTCGGCCGTGTAGGAATGAATGAAAGGCAGCTGCGGCGGATTGGGATTGGCGGGCGTGCGCACCGTGACCGGCCCACGATTGTACAGGATATCGGCATCCCTGTTGCGATCGAAGATCTCGCCGGTGAGCTTCAGCTCCAGTGATTCGGTGGGCCGCCAGACGATCTTGGCGAGGAAGTTCTGTCCGAGTTCGTCCAGCGGGTTGAAGCTGCCGCAATCGATGGCGCCGTATTCGACCCAGCGCGGGCAGCCATAGCGGCCGCCATCGGCCCGGGCGCGTGAGAGCTTGGCCTCGCTCGCCTTCTTGACCGAATAACCCAGCAGGATCTCGAGATTGGGAGAGACCCGCCAGGCGCCGAGGACGGTATTCACCAGCGCCTTGTTGTAGCTGTCGAAATTGGTGCTCGCTTCCAGCCCCCAACTGCGCCCCTCCTTGATGACATCGGCAGGGTCCCTGGTGGTGAAGGCAACCAGGCCGCCGACCGCGTCGGTGCCGTAAAGCGCCGAGGCAGGCCCGCGAATGATCTCGACCGATTTGATGAAGGGCAGGTCGACGAAGTCGCGCGTGCCGTCGGTGTTGCCGTCGAGGATGCGCGATCCGTCGACGCGCATCTGGATGCGGTTGCCACCCACGCCGCGGATGGTGAAGCCGCCATTGCCGCCGAAGGGATCCGTGCTCGAACTGTTGCGGCCGACGGTGATGCCCGGTTCGTAGCGGGTGAGGTCATCGATGTCGCGCACCATATGCGACTTCAGCTCCTTGTCCGAAATCACCGTCACGGTGGCCGGAACGTCGAGAAGCTGGCGCTTGGCGCGCTCCGCCACAACGGTAACCGGCTCCAGCATCACCGGCTCGTCAGTGCCGGCTTGCGCCGCTGGCGCCGGAGCGGCGGGATGGTCTTGCCGCGGCTCGGCCTCCTGCGCCCGGGCCGCCATTGCACAGCCTGCCAGAAGGAGGCCTGCCGCCACGATGATCCTCGTCTCCATTTCAACCCCCAAGTAAACCCCGAGGGCATAAACACGATACAAGCAACATGAATCAACACAAAATAATAAATTGTACGATAATTATAAAAATTCCAATATATGCAAAAAAAACAAGCACACTTAGTACACAGTTTATTCGGAAAAACTTCAAACTGCACAATTTGGCATACTAACGTTCGATCCTTGGCCGCAATCGTCGCCAGGCCTCGCGAACATCCGTTGCTGCACAGGTTTTAATTCATCTAAAATATTGATATTGAATCATTTTCTGAGTCACGATAGGAGAGTGACGGCTTGCCGACAGCTTTCCCCACCGAGATATATCGCCATGAGCATCCTGAATTCCGAGCTTCGCATCGAGACAAGTCTTGGAAATGAATACTTGAATTCAATTTGCAACGACTTCGAGACGGACGAGTTTCCCACCAGGCGCACAGGGGAAACTGCTCAAGTCGAGCTGCCGCGCGGGCGGGGAACCGCCTATCTCGCCGCGCGTCCGGGCGAACTGACGATCCGCGCCGAGGCCGCGACGGAACAGGGCCTGTCGGCTCTCAAATTCATGCTGAGTCTGCGCCTCGAAAAGGCGGCACAGGCCGAAAAGCCCGAACTGGCGTGGACGGGCGACGGGTGTGATATTACCGTTCTACCCGGCCTTCGCGAGATGCAGGTCAGGCGGGTCGCTCAGGTGACGCCGCTGATCCGTCGCATCACCCTTGCCGGGGAGGATCTTCAGCGCTTCACGCGGGATGGCATCCATATCCGCCTACTCATTCCGCCGGCAGGGCTGGACAAGCCGGAATGGCCTCGCCCTGCCAAGAACGGGCGCCGCACCTGGCCGCCGGAAGAACGCCGGCCGACACAACGCCTCTACACGATCCGGCGCATCGACGCGGCAGCAGGCGAGATCGACGTCGATTTCGTGCTGCACGGCGATGCAGGCATTGCCTCGGGTTGGGCCGCACGGGCCATGCCCGGCGACATCGTCGGCATGATCGGGCCTGGCGGCGGCGAGATCGACGAGGCCGACTGGTACCTGATCGCCGGCGACGAGACGGCCATTCCCGCGATTGCCCGTATCTTCGAGGCCATGCCTGCCCAAGCGCGCGGGCTGGCCCTGATCGAGGTGGCGGATGCCGACGAGATCCAGGCCCTCGTGCCGCCGGCAGGCGTCGAACTCAAATGGCTGCTGAGGCGGGGGCGGCCGGCCGGCGAGAGCGACCTCCTGGCCGAGGCGGCCATCGCGGCGCCCCTTCCCTCCGAAGGCCGTTTCCAGTGCTGGCTCGGCGCGGAAGCGGAGACGGCACGGCGTCTGCGCCACCATTGGCGCCAGGTCCTGCGGCTTCCCAAACATGCCGTCAGCGCCGTCGCCTACTGGCATCGCGGCGAACCTGGCCACTGAAGCAGCGATACGGCGCACCGCTTGCCAAGCCTGCTCAGCCCAGCGCCGTCTTGCCGATGATGCGCATGCCATCACCGATATCGGCCTCGATGGCGTCGCGCAGGCCCTTGGCGTCGCCCCGCTCGATCGCAATGATGGCGCGATGGTGCTGATCGACGAGCCCGCTCATGTCGAGGTCCTCATAGACCAGCCGCATGAACGGGCCGAATTGCAGCCAGAGCGTCTCGATCAGGGGCAGCAGCACCGAAGAGGGCACCGCCGTATAGATGGCGAAATGGAAGGCGTGGTTGGCTCGCATATAGCCTTCGGCATCGTCTTCGGCGAGGCAGCGCTCGACCTCGTCGTCATGCGCCCTGATGGCGGCGAGGCGTTCGGCGTCGATGGCGGGCAGCGCCCTTTCGGCGGCTTCCCCTTCCAGCAGCATGCGCACGCGCACCAGTTCCTCGAAGCGGGCCGGCGTCATCACGGGAACGCTGACCCGGCGCGTCGCGGTCAGGGTCAGGGCGCCTTCGGTGACCAATCGCGTCACCGCGGCGCGGACGGGCATCGGGCTGACGCCGAGCATCTCGGCCAGGCCGCGCAGGGTCACGGCCCGGCCCGGGACGAATTGCCCGCCGACCAGGCCGCTGCGGATCGCCGCATAGACCTTGTCATGCACGGGCGCCAGTTTGCCGGCGGGCTCGCTGCTGCCCGGCTTCGGCGAACTCGACTTCGAACTCGGCGTGGGCGAACTCGGCTTGGGCGAACTCGGCTTGGGCAAAACGGACTCCATTTGACATGGCACAAATTTGTGATCACAATTAGTCCAGATGAAGGATGCGTCAAGATGCGACGCATTCACAACCCCGGTGTACCATGGGATTCCAAACGCACGGCGTGAACAAACTCGCCGGCGAGGCGGCAGGCTTGTCTCCAGCCCCGCAAGTCGACGTCATCGAAGTGCTGCTTCCCGATACCAACGGCATTCTCCGCGGCAAATGGCTGCCCGGTTCGGCGATCGACAAGGTCCTCAAGGACGGGGTGGCGATGCCGCAATCGATGTTCGGCCTCGATGTCTGGGGACGCGAGGTCGAGGAAACCGGCATCCACATCGAGACCGGCGACAAGGACGGCCTGTGCCGCCTGGTTCCCGGCACGCTCAAGCCGGTGCCTTGGTCTCCCCAACCCGCCATGCAGGCGCTGATCTCGATGTATCTGCCGGATGGCCGACCCTGGATGCTCGATCCGCGCCATATCCTCAAGGCCCAGCTCGACAAGTTCACCGCCCGCGGCCTCAAGCCGGTGGTGGCTTTCGAACTCGAATTCTACCTGCTGCAGGGCGGCGGCGAACCGGGCGAGACACCCAAGACGGTGTTCCACCGCGACACCGGCCCCGCCCGCCAGAACATGTATTCGATCTCCGATCTCGACACCTTCGCGCCGGTGATCCAGGAGATGCGCGAGGCGGCCAAGATCCAGGGGTTGCCGGCGGATTCGGTGATTTCCGAGGCCGCTCCGGGTCAGTTCGAAATCAATCTCTACCATCGCGACGATGCCATGGCGGCGGCCGACGACGCCGTGCTGCTGCGCCGGATGATTCAGGGCGTGGCGCGCAAGCACGGCCTGCGCGCCAGCTTCATGCCCAAGCCCTATCTCGACACCGCCGGCTCCGGCATGCACATCCATGCCAGCCTTCTCGATGCCGAAGGCGCCAATGTCTTCGCCAAGCCCGATACCGGCGCCGAAACCCTGCGCCATGCCGTCGGCGGCATGCTGACCCATATGCCCGAGACGGCGCTGCTGTTCGTATCGAGCTATAACGGCTTCCGCCGCCTGATGCCGGGTTCCTATGCGCCGGTCTCGCTGACCTGGGGCTATGACAACCGCTCGGTGGCCGTGCGCATCCCCAATGGCAGCCCGGCCGCCACCCGCATCGAGCACCGCATCGCCGGCGCCGACGCCAATCCCTATCTCGTCCTCGCCGCCATCCTGGCGGCGATGCACGAAGGCATGGAGACGAAGATGCCGGCCCCCGAGCCGATCATCGGCAATGCCTATGATCTCGGCGCCCCCCGGCTGTCGGGTTCGATGCAGGAAGCCGTCGCCCTGTTCCGGGCCTCGGACTTCGCCCGCCGGCATTTCGGCGCGCATTTCGCCGAAATCTATGCGGTGATGAAGGAACTCGAATGCGCCGAGTTCGAGCGCCGGATCTCAAGCCTGGAGTACGAAACCTATCTATAGAACGGCTCGCCCGCATTCGACCGGCGGCCATGAAGTTCCGTCCGCCGTCCCTTCCTGCCGCTTCCGGCGAGGCCGGGGATGACGGATCCACCCCTCGAGACGGTCAAGACTACAGCCTTTGGCATGGACCGCCTTGAACATCCGCTCCTGTCCCGAACTGCTTCTGCCTCATTAAACATCACGAAAAACCCTTCGGAAGGCTTGAGCAGATTCAGCAGGAGTTCTAGCTTTCGCACGACAGCGTCGCGTCCGGGAATGCGCGGCGCTCACCCAGAGGAGGTGTTCCCGATGTCAGCCTTCAAGAAACTGGCTCTCGCGGCCACGGCCGTGGCATTGCTCGCGGGCCAGGCCATGGCCGAGGACAAGGTCGTCAACGTCTATAACTGGTCGGATTACATTGGCCCGACCGTGCTCGAAGATTTCACCAAGGAAACCGGGATCAAGGTGGTCTACGACACCATGGATTCCAATGAAGTGCTGGAAACCAAATTGTTCGCCGGCAATTCCGGCTATGACGTCGTCTTCCCCTCTGCGACCTTCGCATCGCGCCAAATCAAGGCCGGCGTATTCCAGAAGCTGGACAAGTCCAAACTGCCGAACTACAAGGAATTGTGGCCCAAGATCATGGAAAATCTTGCGGTTTACGATCCTGGCAACGAATACCTCGTCGACTACACCTGGTTCACCACGGGCATCGCTTATAATGTCGACAAGGCCAAGGCCGTCTATGGCGACAAGCCGCTGAACAGCTGGGACGTGGTGTTCAAGCCCGAGAACCTCGCCAAGTTCAAGGATTGCGGCGTCTATTTCCTCGACAGCCCCGAGGACGTCCTGACCGCCGCCCTGAAATATCTCGGCAAGGAACCAGGCTCGACCGACAAGAAGGACATCGAGGCCGCCGGCAAGCTGCTCGAATCCGTCCGGCCCTATGTGAAGAAGTTCCACTCGTCCGAATATATCAACGCGCTCGCCAACGGCGACATCTGCCTGGCCATCGGCTGGGCCGGCGATACCTACCAGGCCAAGGCGCGCGCCGAGGAAGCCAAGAACGGCGTGAAGGTCGACTATGTCGTGCCCAAGGAAGGCACGCTGATGTCGATGGACACCATGGCCATTCCCAAGGACGCCAAGCATGTCGACGCGGCCCATGCCTTCATCAACTACATGATCCGTCCGGACGTCGCCGCCAAGAATGCCGATGCCACCAAGTTCGCCTCCGGCGTGCTGGCGGCCAAGCCCCTGGTCGACAAGGCGATCACCGACAATCCGCAGATCTATCTCAACGACGAGATGCTGGCCAAGACCTACACCGTGCAACCCTACGCGGCCAAGGTCCAGACACTGGTCACCCGCACCTGGACCCGGGTCAAGACGGGCCAGTGAACCGATACCAATGCGCGCCGGAATTCCGGCACACTGGAGGGATCTCAAACGGCGCGGTTTCCGCGCCGTTTTCTTTTGTCCGATGAATTGATTTTGCCGGGCAATTGTCGTTCCATGCGGCCAACCAAAACGAACGAGGAACCGACATGCTCCCCAAGGAATTCGTGGTCGTCGATCCGCGCTTCAAGGCGCTCATCTTCGGCAACTCCCAGCTCGACAAGCTCTATACGGGTACGCGCTGGGCGGAGGGGCCCGCCTATTTTCCGGCCGGCAAATATCTGATCTGGTCCGACATCCCCAACAACCGGCTGATGCGCTACGACGAGACGGACGGTTCGGTCTCGGTCTATGACCATGACAGCCGCAACCAGAACGGGCACACCGTCGACCGCGAGGGCCGGCTGATCGCCTGCGAGCATCGCGGGCGCTGCGTCAGCCGCATCGAGCATGACGGCAGCCGCACCATCCTCGCCGACAAATATGAGGGCAAGCGCCTGAACTCGCCCAATGACGCGGTGGTGAAGTCGGACGGCTCCATCTGGTTCACCGACCCGACCTATGGCATCGATTCCGAATATGAGGGCGATGCCGCTCCCTCCGAGATCGGCGCGTCCTATGTGTATCGCATCCCTGCGCGCGGCGGAAAGCTGCAGGCGGTGGCCACCGACTTCGTCAAGCCGAACGGCCTAGCCTTCTCGCCCGACGAATCCAGGCTCTACATCGTCGACACCGGCGCCACCCATGTCGAGGACGGCCCGCGCCATATCCGCGTCTTCGACGTCGGCGCGGACGGCATCACGCTCTCGGGCGGCGAGGTCTTCGCCACCTCCCCGGCCGGCCTGTTCGACGGCCTGCGCGTCGACATCCACGGCAATGTCTGGACCTCGTCGGGCGAAGGCGTGATCTGCTATGCCCCCGACGGCACGCTGCTCGGCAAGGTGCTCATCCCCGAAGTCGTCGCCAATGTCGAGTTCGGCGGCCCCAAGCGCAACCGCCTCTATATCTGCGGCACCACGTCTCTCTATGCGGTGTATCTGAACACCCAGGGCGCCAAGCGGCCGAAGAAATAACGGGCTCAGGGCTCCCTGATCACCACGTCATAACCCGGCGCCCCAGCGGCGCCGGGCAGGCTGAAATGCCACCATTCCCGGGCGTAATTGACGAGGCCATGGGCGGCGAAGGCAGCAGCCAGGATTCGGCGATTGGCGGCGGTTTCGGCCGGGACCGCCTTGCTCGCGGTCCAGGACGTCTCGTCGAACAGATCGAAGCCACCGCCGAAATCGAGAGGGGCGGCCCGCCCGGCCGCATCGACCTGTTCCGCTCCGACATCGACGGCGATGCCCTTCGAATGCATCGATGTGCGCGCGACATAGCCGAGCGCGAACAACCTCGACTTCGGCGTGCGGGGATAGAACTCGGACTTGGTCCGCTGGTCCGCGGCATCCCCGGCCCAGGCGACGAAATCGGCAACGGCGCGCTTGGGCCGGTAGCAATCATAGACGACGAGCCGCCACTGGCGCTTCTCGAGGTCGCGGGCCGTCGCGGCCAGCGCCTGCGCCACCTCGCGCTTGAGCCAGCAGGCCGGGCTTTCATAGCCGGCGACAGGCCGGCCGACGAAATTATGCGAACCGGCATAGCGCATATCCTGGCGGATGCCGGGGGCAATGTCGGCCAGGCGCACGAAGCCGGGCGGCAGGTCGGCAGCAAGGGCGGGCGCAGAGAATAGGCTGATGGCGATGATGGTCGTCAGCAGAAACGAGGGAAGTGCTGCTCCCCTCATCCCCCTGCCGGGACCTTCTCCCGCAAGGGGAGAAGGGATTTTGTTGGTCATGTTCCGAGGGGGACGAAGAGCGATCGACGCAATCAATGGCCTCAACCTATTTGCTTCCTTCTCCCCTTGCGGGAGAAGGTCCCGGCAGGGGATGAGGGATGGTGGCCAGCCCTCAATTCTGCGGCTCGCATGTCGCCTCCGGCGCCGGCCAGAGCAGGAAAACCCGATGCTCGGGCCCGTCGACCACCTGGAAGCTGGCATTGCCCTGGGCATCGGGATGCTCAACCTGCAGGCCGGCAGCGGGGACGTCGAGACGGATGCCTTTGGCATTCTGCGTCGCCGTGAGCGCGCCGCCGTCACCGTCGAGCTTGCAGGAAAACACAGCTCCCTGCTGCCGGCAGCCGCCGCCCGCCCACCATTGACGCTTGTCGCCCCGGAACCACAGGCCGACCCCGATGCCCGAGCCATTGTCGGCCAGGAGGCGCACGGTGATGCGGGTGACGCGCTGGTCGACATGCTTGACCAAATGGGCCGTATCATAGTCGCGGGCATAGCACAGCGCCGCCGAGGCAGGCCCAGCGATGCCTGCCAGACCGGCCAGCGCGGTCAAAACGCCAATAAACAGCCCTTTCGGGAACATTCCCCTGCTCTCCCCGACTCTATGCTGCCTGTAATTTCACTGGCATTGCGCGCCGGATGCAACTATCTCGACCTGATTATGGCATTGATCAAGATCTGCGGCCTCTCCACCCCCGAAACGCTGGAAGCGGCGCTCGCTGCCGGCGCCGACATGGTCGGCTTCGTGTTCTTCGAGAAATCGCCCCGCCATATCGGTTATGATCTGGCGGCGCAGCTGGGCGCGCAGGTGTCGGGCCGCGCCCGCAAGACCGCCCTCTCCGTCGATGCCGACGATATCAGGCTCGATGCGATCGTCGCCGCACTCGCTCCCGACGCCCTGCAGTTGCACGGCAGGGAAAGTCCGGAGCGCGTGGCCGCCGTCAAGGCGCGCTACGGCCTGCCGGTCCTGAAGGCGATCGGCGTCTCCGCCGCCACCGATCTCGAAGGGACGGCCGCCTATCGCGGTGTGGCCGACTGGCTCCTGCTCGACGCCAAGCCCCCGAAGGATGCCGCCCATCCCGGCGGCAACGGCCTGACATTCGACTGGACGCTGCTCAAGCATCTCGACCGCACCCTGCCCTTCATGCTATCGGGCGGGCTCGATCCCGCCAATGTTGCCGAAGCCATCCGCATCAGCACCCCCGACGGGGTCGACGTCTCGTCGGGCGTCGAAGACCGGCCCGGCGTGAAGAACCCCGACAAGATCAGGGCTTTCGTGGAGACGGCGCGCGCCAGCTTCACGTCATCCCGCTGACAACAGGCCGCAACGATGACCGAGACCCCCAAGCTCAATTCCTTCCGCAACGGACCCGATGAGCGCGGTCATTTCGGACAGTTCGGCGGGCGCTTCGTCGCCGAGACGCTGATGCCGCTGATCCTGTCGCTGGAGGCGGCCTATAAGGAGGCCAAGGCGGACCCGGCCTTCCACAAGGAGATGGCGGGGCATCTTTCCACCTATGTCGGACGCCCCTCGCCGCTCTATTTCGCCGAGCGGCTGACAGAGCATTTCGGCGGCGCCAAGATCTATTTGAAGCGCGAGGAGCTGAACCACACCGGCTCGCACAAGGTCAACAATGTGCTCGGCCAGATCATGCTGGCCCGCCGCATGGGCAAGCCGCGCATCATCGCCGAGACCGGCGCCGGCCAGCACGGCGTCGCCACGGCCACGCTCTGCGCCCGCTTCGGCCTGAAATGCGTCGTTTACATGGGCGCCGTCGACGTCGAACGCCAGGCGCCCAACGTCTTCCGCATGAAGATGCTCGGCGCCGAGGTCATCCCGGTGCAGTCCGGCTCCAAGACGCTCAAGGACGCCATGAACGAGGCGCTGCGCGACTGGGTCACCAATGTGCACGACACCTTCTACTGCATCGGCACCGTGGCCGGCCCCCATCCCTATCCGGGCATGGTGCGCGACTTCCAGTCGATCATCGGCCGCGAGACCCGCGAGCAGATGATGGAGGCCGAAGGGCGCCTGCCCGACAGCGTGATCGCCTGCATCGGCGGCGGCTCCAACGCCATGGGCCTGTTCCATCCCTTCCTCGACGATCCCTCCGTCGAGATCATCGGCGTGGAAGCGGCCGGACACGGCCTCACCGGCCTGCACGCCGCCTCGATCGCCGGCGGCCGCCCCGGCGTGCTGCATGGCAACCGCACCTATCTTCTGATGGACGCCGACGGCCAGATCGAGGAAGCCCATTCCATTTCCGCCGGCCTCGACTATCCCGGCATCGGGCCGGAGCATTCCTGGCTGCACGAAATCGGCCGGGCGACCTATCTGTCCGCGACGGACCAGGAGGCGCTGGACGCCTTCCAGCTGCTGTCGCGCCTGGAGGGCATCATTCCCGCCCTCGAATCGGCCCACGCCCTCGCCAAGGTGGCCGAGCTCGCGCCTGCCAGGCCCAAGGATCATCTGATGGTGGTCAATCTCTCCGGCCGCGGCGACAAGGACGTGCCGCAGGTTGCCGAGATTCTGGGAACGTCGCTGTGATGTTCTTCACTGGGACCGCCGGCATCCTGCCGGCTCTTGGAAACGTTGCGCCCGTGGGAGCGGAAGAGGCCGGCAGGATGCCGGCGGTCCCGGGGCGTCATCCCATCCTGCCGCCCCCTGCTCCGAGCTTGTGACCCCATGACCAGCCGCCTCACCGCCCGCTTCGCCGCTTTGGCCGCCGAAAGGCGCGCCGCCCTGGTGACTTTCGTCACCGCCGGCGATCCCGATATCGAGACCTCCGCCGAGATCCTCGCCGGCCTGCCGGCGGCGGGCGCCGACATCATCGAATTCGGCATGCCCTTCACCGATCCGATGGCCGACGGCCCGGCCATCCAGGCCGCGGGCCTGCGCGCCCTCAAGGCGGGCATGACGCTGACCAAGACGCTCGGCGTCATCCGCGAATTCCGAAAGGGCAATGACAAGACCCCGGGCGACGACGCCACGCCGATCATCCTGATGGGCTATTTCAACCCGATCTACATCTATGGCGTCGAACGCTTCCTGGTCGATGCCAAGGAGGCTGGGGTCGACGGCCTGATCGTGGTGGATTTGCCGCCGGAAGAGGACGATGAGCTCTGCCTGCCGGCGCTGAAGGCCGGCATCGCCTTCATCCGCCTGGCGACGCCGACCACGGACGACAAGCGCCTGCCCAAGGTGCTGCAGAACACCTCCGGCTTCGTCTATTATGTTTCGATCACCGGCATCACCGGTTCGGCCACGCCCGATTTCGGCGTGGTGGCCGGCGCCGTCGGCCGCATCAAGCAGCATACCGACCTGCCCGTCTGCGTCGGCTTCGGCGTCAAGACCGCCGAGCACGCCCGGGCCATCGCCGAGGGCGCCGACGGCGTGGTGGTGGGCTCGGCTCTGGTGGAAGCGGTGCGCACCAGCCTCGATGCCGACAACAAGGCGACCGACAAGACCGTCCCGGCCGTGCTCGCGCTGGTCGGCGACATCGCCAAGGGCGCCCGCAGCGTCAGGAAATAAGGCCCGCATACCTATGCCCTTCTCCCCTTGCGGGAGAAGGGATGGGGCCCACGCGATCAACCCCTAAAACAGCTCCGGCCGCCTGAGCCGGAGCGTCTGCACCAGGCTGTAGGTCTTGAGGTCGCAAAGCTCGCCGCGGTCGGCCATGGCGGCCAATTCCGAGAGCCCGATCTCGACCACTTCGATCTCTTCGTTCTCCTCCGCCAGGCCGCCGCCCGGCCCCACGCGGCTTGCCGCCGAATATTCGGCCAGGAACATGTGCATCTTCTCGGTCGAGATGCCCGGCATCACGAAGGCCGCACCGAGCGGGACCAGGGCCTTCAATGCCAGCCCCGCCTCCTCCATCGCCTCGCGCCGGGCGCAATCGGCCGGATCGTCCTCGTCGAGGACGCCGGCCGGTGCTTCGAGCGAGGCCTGCACGCCATGCCCCTTGAGAATCGCCACGCGCAGCTGGCGCACCAGCAGCGCCTGGCGGCGCTCCGGATCGAAGGGCAGGACCGTCACCGCATCGCCGTGGTCCTCGACGCTGCGGTGAATCACCGCGCCGCCGGGCGTGCGGGCCTTGACCATCAGCAGGCGGTTCCAGCCGTCATAAAGCAGGGCCTCGTCGAGAATCGCTGCAGGCAAGGCAATCACTCCGTTCGAATTCCGCGCAGACAAGCCCAGCAAGGTGTCAAACGCAAGGCGGAACGCCCGTTTCACGGTGCTTTCATCAAGCTGTCGCAAGAACTGCAAATGGGCGTTGACATCGGCTCTCCGCCCCCCTAGAAGACCCCCGCGCCCAGATGGCGGAATTGGTAGACGCGCACGGTTCAGGTCCGTGTACTGCAAGGTGTGGAGGTTCGAGTCCTCTTCTGGGCACCAGTTTCGGAAAGCCCCTTCCAGATCGTTGATTTGGAAGGGGCTTTTTTATTGCCTAAATCCAGGGCGCAGGCCGGATCCTGCGGGGCGCAGGAAAGGGATGGCGGCGGAATCATCTTTGCGCCGGTTTCGGCAAGAACAGCGCGGGAGCGTAACGATCAGGCCTGCCGGAGCGAAGACTCCACCGGAACGCATCACGTTCCGTCCTGCATCGGAAAGCGCCTGGAATAAAGCACCATGATGAACCGTCGTACCTTCTCGAAAACCTTCGCCGCCGGTGTTGCGGCATCATTGATCATGTCGCAAAAGTCGACCGCGGCCGGAATGGGCAAGCCCGTCCGCGCGCGGAACGTCGTCTTCGTGCACGGCCTCTTCGCCGATGGCTCCTGCTGGAGCGAGGTCATTGCGCGCCTGCAGGCCAAGGGCCTGAACGCAATCTCGGTGCAAAATCCGTTGACGTCCCTGCCCGAGGCCGTGGCGTCGGCCGAGCGCGTGCTGGCGAGGCAGGACGGGCCGACGGTGCTCGTCGGCCACTCTTTCGGCGGCATGATCGTGACGGAGGCGGGCTTGCATCCCAACGTCTCGGCACTGGTCTACGTCGCCGCCCGCGCGCCCGATGCCAATGAGGACTATGCCGCTCTGGCCAAGACCTATCCGACACCGCCGGCGACGGCCGGCATCGTGTTCGACGGCGACGAAGGGTGGTTGGGCGAGGAGGCCTTCCTTCGCGATTTCGGCGGCGATCTGCCGCGCGACAAGGCCCGGCTGCTCTATGCCGTGCAGCAACCTTTCCGCAAACAACTGCTCGCCGGCAAGGCAGCCGGTGCGGCTTGGCGCGCCAAACCCAGCTTCTATGCCGTGTCGACCGAGGATCGCACGATCAACCCCGACCTGCAGCGTTTCATGGCCAAGCGCATGGGCGCGACAACCATCGAGGTTCCGGCGAGTCACCTTTCCCTCATCTCCCGGCCCGACGAGATCACCGGATTGATCCTGGAAGCAACAGGGCAGGCAGGCTGAATACGACAGCCAGCCTCGAAAATGCCGACGCATCACGCGGCCAGGGAAAATCGCCGCTGCCGGGAGCGCCGCCGCCCGGAGCCGGACTTCAGAGAGCCATGGCGCCAGTCAGCTGTCGTCGCGCAATCTCTCGGCCCGTTCGCGCGCTTCCGGGGGAATCGGCAGCAGGCCGGAGCCCCGCAGCATCGCCTCGATCGCGGTATTGGCATGGTCGAGCGCACTGCCGGCGGCATAATCCCCGTCCAGCCAGTCCGGCAGTTCGTTGAGCACATTGGTGAGGCAGGCCAGCAGCATCGCCTCGTTGTCGGATAGGCTCGCCTTGATACGCTGATACTCGGCCGCGAGAACGGTCGGGTGCTCGTCATAGTCCAAGGGTCGAAATGCCATATACCGCAGCCCCGTCGCGTTGTTGCAGGCCTGGCAAAGTGCGTTCAGGCGCGCGTCAGAGCGTTTTGCGATTTGGCGGTGACGCCAAGAATCGCAAAACGCGTCAAACCAAAGAGTGAGAGCAAACAAGCGTTTCCGTTTAAACGCGCTTTGCTCTGGAGATCACTGGCTTATCGCGTGTAATCGCCACGTTACAAGGCTCGCGATTATCTCCGCGGCGGCCGGCTTTGCGCAAGACCTGCGACGGAAGGTTCCAAACAATCCGGTCACGCCGCTATCACGCTGCTGAGGGATTGTTAGCCTACAAACAGAACCAGGGGAGAACGATATGGGAATGCATCTGACCGGTCAGCACGGCGGCGAGGAGCCCTGCCTGATGTTCGAGGATTGCGGCGTCCTCTCGGCCGAGCGGCTGGAGCGGGGCATTTCCTGTCCCGACTTTGCCTCGCCAAGCTGCGCGACGAGCGGCATCGCCACCGCGAAGGCCAGGCTCGCCGTCTGCCAGGCCATGGCACGCGTCTATGGGCGGCTGAAGGAAGCCGCCGATTGCAATGGCCGGGAGCGGGACTGAGCGCCGATCACGACACGTTCCGCCCCGCGCACCGCTTCCCCGCGCTATTTGGCGGGCGATCACGCTGCCGCCACGAAGTTTGGCGACACTCCGGCCGAATGTGAGGCCATGTCGTGTATGGCCGCCTGCGGAGAGCTGACCATGCGTGGCATTCTAACCTTGTTGATCATCGTCTATCTGATCGGCGTGGGCGTCGAACTGGCGCCGGTGGTCCAGGGGCAGTGGAACAGCGGCTCGGCCTCCGATTTCGCCAGCAGCATCGCCCGGGCGCTTCCCGATGCCCTGACCTGGCCGGCCAAGGTCTATCGCAACCTGACCGAAAAGGTGTGAGCGACGGAACGGTCCTGGGGGATTGATTTCCGCCGAGACGCAGTCGGAGGGACCGGCCCTTGGCCGGTCCCTCGCGGCAGGATCATCCCGCTCAGGTCGTCTGTCCTCCGTCCACCGTCAGAATGGCACCCGTGATGTGCCGTGCGGAGGGACTCGCCAGAAAGGCGACGGCGGCGGCGACATCCTCCGGCGCGCCATAACGCCCAAGCGCGCTCAGGCTGCGCTGGAAGTCGGCGGACTCGCCATTGGCGGGGTTCATGTCGGTATCGGTCGACCCTGGCTGAACCAGGTTGACGGTGACATCGCGTGGCCCAAGCTCCTGGGCGAGGCCGCGTGTGAACGAATGCAAGGCAGATTTGGTCATATAATAGAACGTGCCGGGGTGTCCGACGATGCGCTCGGCGCCCGCGGAACCGATCGTGACGATGCGTCCGCCAGCGGAAAGATGGGGAATGGCTGCCTGCGCGGCAAGCACAGGTCCGCGCACGTTGACGCCGAGCATCGCATCGATCGCCTCCACGCTGATCTCGGCTGTCGACGCGTAAAGCGCGATCGCGGCATTGTTGACGAGAATGTCGAGGCCGCCCAGCGCCTCGGCCGCTTGGTCGACAGAGCGCTTGATCGCCGCCGGAGCGGCGCTGTTCGCCTGAATGGCGACAGCCTTGCGGCCCTTGCCCTCGATCGTCCGAACGACCTCGGCAGCGCGATCGGCCGACTTTTCATAGGTAAGCGCCACATCCGCGCCCTTTTCGGCGAGGGCGATCGCAATTGCGGCGCCAATGCCGCGAGACCCGCCCGTCACGAGCGCACGCTTTCCAGACAATTCCATGGTCACAGCCTTTATCTAGTGATCGATACAAAAATGCTAGGCCCATTGCCGAATAGGGTCAATGGATTTATGTAGTGATCGATGCAAAATTCTGACGCGAACTCCGATGCCGTCTCGGCGCCTCCCCCGGCGCGCGGGCGGCCGCGTGCCTTCGATCGGGCCGCTGCACTGGAGCAAGCGACCCGCCTGTTCTGGACCAAGGGTTTCGAAGCAACCTCCATCGCCGATTTGACGCATGCCATGGGCATCGGCGCGCCCAGCCTTTATGCCGCCTTCCAGTCGAAGGAGGCCCTTTATGCCGAGGCGCTGCGCCACTATGCCGAGACCAATGAGGGATATGTCTGGGCAAGGTTTCACGCCGCGGGGACCGCGCGCGATGCCGTCCGGTCACTCCTGATGGATTCGGCCGCCGCCCTGACCGGCTGCGTCGCGGACATCCCCCGCGGTTGCATGATCACGCTTTCGTCGGTCGGCAGCGAAGGCCATGCCGAGTTGGGCGAGTTGGTGCGCTCCGCGCGCGCCGTCACGCTCGAACGGCTGTTGACCCGCCTCGGCCAGGCGGTGGCGGATGGCGAGATCCCGGCCGCGACCGATCTCCACGCCCTCGCCCGCTTCGTGCAAACCATTCAGAACGGCATGTCGATCCTGGCCCGCGACGGGGCGAGCCGCGCCGAGCTGGAGGCGGTCGCCGATGTCGCCATGGCGGGATGGGACGCGCGGACCGCCAGGCCCGGGGACGGCGAGGGTTGACCCCTCGTCTTTCCCCCATGCGGGCCTTATGATCGAATAGGTTTGTTCGTTTCGCGCGCATTGTACCATCATGGGGGAAGCCTTGCAGGCGTCTTCGCAGCATGCCTGATCCCGCCGGTGGATTTGCGGCCGGAACGGTGGGACGCACGAGGATCTCGCGCAGCCTGCGCCTCCTGTTCGTGCTGGCGGTCATGCCGTTCCTGGCCCTTTTCGTCTTCGTGCTCGCAGCCCTCGGCTCCGCGCTCCTGCCTGCGGCGGGGCGGACCCAGCAAGCCGAGGGGGAGCCGACGCTCTATGTGTGCGCCTCCCTCGCCCATGCCGACATCGTGCTGCCGAGCCGGGATAGCCTGGTCGATTGGTCGGGCTTGTTTCCGGCCGTTACCCCGCCCGACCTGCCATCCCACGCCTATCTTGCCTTCGGCTGGGGAGACCTCGTCTTTTTCCAGGAAACGCCGACCTGGGCCGACGCCAGAGTGTCGACGGCCCTGGCGGCCCTGGCCGGCCGGCACGACACCGCCCTCCGGGTGGTCGCCGTCAATCCGCCGGTCGCCAACCCCGACTGCCTGCCCCTTGCGGTCGACAGGGAGGGCCGGCAGGCCCTGATCGCCCATATCCGTGCGAGCCTGCAGCCGGACAGCGCCGGCAGAGCCCAGCAGCGCCTGGGCGGTGTCGGGCTCGAGGCGTTCTATCTCGCCAAAGGCCGCTACGGACCGTTCAATACCTGCAATCAGTGGGTGGCCGGGGCTCTCGCTGCCGCTGGCCTGCCCCATGCCCGCTTCGCCCCCTTCAGCTTCAGCGTGACCTGGCCGCTCCGCAAAGGCGACTCAGGCTAGAAATGCCCGTTTTTCTCTAATTCTTTGTTTTGACGCGCTTATACCGACGGGATTGATGCTTGACCGGTCAACCGCCCTCATTGCGACTGTCGGCCGTGATTTAACAAGTGCCGAGCCTCGGCAGGCCCCGGCCGCTCCGCCCGACGATCGGCCAGGCGAGTCCACCGCGTGGCAGCCCATCGCCAAACTCAAATCTTTCCTATTCCGTAAAGGAATTTGAATTTTCGGAAAAACTCATCCTGACAATCATTTGCCGGACCCAAGAAGAGGCGCAACCGTCTCCTTGGATTTTGCAACGGAGACAATTGGGTACTAAGGTGTCCATGAATTGCTGACACGAGGAATAAAATGGCTATCAATCTTCCAAGCCTCGTCTCCCAGTTGATCACCCCCGATCTGATCGAGCGTACCGCCGCAATCATCGGCATCGACCCGGCGCTGGCCCAAAAACTGGTCGGCGCCGCCATTCCCTCCGTGCTCGGTGCCTTTGCCAGCGAGGCCTCTTCCCCGGATGGCGCCAGGGGCATTTCCGATCTGATCTCCAGCCAGGATCCAGGCTTGTTCGATACGCTGGCCGCCGGCGTGATCAGCGGCGATGCCAATATTCTGGCGAGCGGCGTCAACGTGCTCACGCCCCTGCTGGGCACCGAAGGCGTCAACCAGCTGGCCAATGTCCTGGGACAGGCCACCGGCGCCCCGCCGCAGGCAGCCGCTTCCGTGCTGGGCCTGGTCGGCCCGGCAGTCGTCGGCGCCCTCGGCAACCAGCCCCCGGAGAGCTGGGCGGACGGCCATGCCATATCCTCGCTTTTCGCGGCGGAGAAACAGGCGATTACGGCGGCGCTCCCGGCCAGCCTTGCGGCAGGGCTCGCCGACAGCGGCTTCCTGCAAGGGCTGGATACGGCGGTGAGCGGCGCCTTCCGCACCACGCCGCCCCAATCCACGCTGGGCTCGGCCACGCCGGGAGCGCAGGCGGGCACCTCCACCCTCGGATCCGCCGAAGCGGCAGCGCCGGCCAGCCGCTCGACTCTCGACACCAGGCCGCCTCCCAGCCCCCAGCTGCAGCACCAGGCCGCTCCCCCGCCCCCGCCGCAATCGAGCGGCAGCATGACCTGGCTCTACCTCATCATCGCCGTCCTGATCGTCGGCGGCCTCGCCTGGTACTTCCTCTACAAACGCCCTCAGGCGACGGCGCCGGCCACCACCGGCCAGATCGAGATGCCCGCGCCACGCCTGCTGGGTTGAAGCATCCCGCAGTCAAAGGGCGCCTCGACAATAAAAAGGCGACGAAGCCTGCGCTTCGCCGCCTTCGATCCGCGACCCGCGGATGCACTTCTCGTAAGCCGCCTGGATTGCTCCGCTACGCTCGCAATGACGCGGGAGTCAAACATCGCGACCGCTCATATTAGTGCAGGGAAACCGGTACCAGTTCCTGCTGCCAGGCATTGGCGACCGCCCCCTCGGCCGAATCGGCAATCATGATCGGCGTACCGTCGGCGGCGTTGAGGGTGAACAGCTTCAAGCCGGGGCGGATCTCGCCCAACTGCGGATAGAGCCGCATGGCATCTTCCGACATGATCGGCTTGACATAGGCGACATGCCCGGCGCCTAGGGCAGCCAGCATTTCGGGGGTCGGCACAGCAGTCTTATCGTTCCGGATCATGGGAACCTCCTGAACGTTGAAAAACAATGGAAAAAAGGGGCAACCGGACCGTCAGTCCCGCACCGCGATGTCGATGCGCTTGGCGACGCGCTCGGGCTCCGGGCGGATCAAATCGACGGAAAGCAGGCCGTTCTTCAAATCGGCGCCCATCACCTCCATGCCATCGGCAAGAAGGAACGTGCGCTGGAACTGGCGGGCTGCGATACCGCGATGCAGGAAGACGCGGGACTTGTCGTCCACCTGCCGTCCACGGATGACGAGCTGGTTTTCCTCGATCGAGACGTCGAGTTCCTCACGGCTGAAACCGGCGACGGCGAGTGTGATTCTCAGCCTCTCCGGCGGCCGGTCACAGGATCCGACTCGCTCGATATTATAGGGCGGATAGCCGTCATTGGCGGCTTTGGCGACCCTGTCCAGGGCTCGTTCGATCTCATCGAAGCCGAGCAGGAAGGGAGAGTTCAAGGTTGGTACGCGCGACATTGCAAAGCCCTCGCAGGAAGCGACTTTGTGACGGGACCCTGACGGCGTCCCCGTTCCGGCAACTCCGGAACAATCTCAATATGGGCAAGCACAAAGGGGTTTCAAGAGGGGTCCCGAATTGCGGTGAGGATTTCCGGATCGAACCCTCTGGAGGAAGGCGCGTGCTCCTGGACCCGCTCCGCCAGACTGACGAAGAGCCGGCAAGGATGCCTGCGATCCCCCGTCTTCCATTCAATCGCAAAACGCTCTTGCGTGCGGCTCCCGGGCGGGGCAGGAACGGCACATGATCCCTCCCGGCCTTCTCATCGCCGCTCCCCGCTCGGGCTCCGGCAAGACCACCCTGGTGCTCGGCCTGCTGCGCGCCCTCGCCCGCGGCGGGGTCGCGGTGCAGCCGATGAAATGCGGGCCCGATTACATCGATCCCGGCTTTCATGCCGCAGCCGCCTCGCGGGTCAGCTATAATCTCGACAGCTGGGCGATGCGCCCGGCCCTCATCGACGGCCTCACTCGGCAGGCCGGCAACGATGCCGAGCTCTTCATCGGCGAGGCGCTGATGGGATTGTTCGACGGCGTTATCAGCGACGGTGCCAGCGGGGACGGCTCCTCCTCCGGCCTGGCAGCGCTGCTGGGATGGCCGGTGCTGCTGGTGCTCGATATCTCCGGTCAGTCGCAGTCGGCCGGCGCGGTGGCCAAGGGTTTTGCCAGCTTCCGTCCCGATGTGCGGGTCGCCGGCGTGGTGCTCAACAAGGTCGCGAGCCCCCGGCACGAAGCCCTGGCACGCAAAGGCATCGAGGAGGCCGGGCTGCCGGTGGTGGGTACGCTTCCCCGCAATGCCGACCTCGTCCTGCCCGAGCGTCATCTCGGCCTCGTCCAGGCCGACGAGACTGTCGAGCTCGACCGTCGCCTTGAAGCTCTGGCCGATTTCGTCGAAACCCATTGCGACATCGGCGCAATCCGGGCGCTGGCCGAGCCGACGAGACTGCCGACGGCCGGGCGCGATATGGGCCGCCGCCCCGTTGAATCGACTGAAGCGGGCCTCCGCCCGGGTGAGCCGATTGAAGCGGGCCTCCGCCCGGGTGAGCCGGTTGAAGCGGGCCTCCGCCCGCCTGGCCAGCGCATCGCCCTGGCCCGCGATGCCGCCTTCTCCTTCATCTATCCGCATCTCATCGCCGGCTGGCGCCGCCAGGGCGCCGAGATCATCCCCTTTTCGCCGCTGGCCGATGAGGGGCCGGCCGAGGATGCCGACGTCGCCTGGCTGCCGGGCGGCTATCCCGAACTCCACGGCGCTCGCCTCGCCACCGCCACCCGCTTCCAGAAAGCCCTGCGCCTGTTCGCGCAAACCCGCCCGGTGCACGGCGAATGCGGAGGCTATATGGTGCTCGGCCGGGTGTTGATCGATGCCGAGGGCACGGCTCATCGCATGACCGGCCTGCTCGATCTCGAGACCAGCTTCGCCAAGCGCCGCATGAATCTGGGCTACCGCCTGGCAGAACTGAAGCAGGATTGCCCACTCGGCGCACGTGGCAGCCGGGTGCGCGGCCACGAGTTTCACTACTCGACAACCTTGCGCTCCGACGACACGCCGCTTTTCGAGGTCAGCGACGCCAACGGCACGCCCCTGGGCGCCCTGGGCGGGCGCCGCGGCCAAGTCACCGGCTCCTTCTTCCACGTGATCGACAAGGCCTAGAGCAAAGCGCGTTTAGGGGGAAAGCTGCTTTGCTCCAGCTCTTTAATTCGGCGCGTCTTTGCGATTCTTGGTGATTCCACCAAACCGCGAAACGCTCTAGCGCTGCGTCCGCAATGACGGAAAACGCCACCGCAATCGTCGTTGCGACTGGAATGCCGGGCCTCAGCCCGCAAATCCTCCGTCATCCAGAAAGCGCTGTTCTTCCGGCGTGCAGATGCGCCCAAGAATGGCGTTGCGATGAGGAAAGCGGCCGAAGCGGGCCACGATGTCGCGATGCTCCCGGGCATAGCGCAGATAGTCGCCTTCCAGCGTCCGGCACAAAGCGAGGGAGCGTTCCTGGTCGGCGAGTTCCTCCGAATGCATGAAGGGCAGGTAGAAAAAGATGCGCAGCTGCGGGTCGATGCTGCGGTCATGGCCGGCCGCCAGCGCCGCTGCTGCGGCCCGCCGTGCCAGGGGATCGCCGGCATACATTGCAGGCGTGTCGCGAAAGGCATTGCGTGGAAACTGGTCGAGCAGCAGCACCAGCGCGAGGGCACCCGGCGCAGTCGCGCCCCATCCGTCGAGTTCGCCGCGCATTGCGGCCTGATGCAGGGGCAGGAACCGCTCGCGAAAGTCGCGGTCGAACGCCTCGTCCTTTTCGAACCAGCGCTCGGGGCCGGCATCGACCCAAAAATCGACGAGAGCACGGGCGGAAGGCGGAACTGATTCGACCATGACGGGTTTCCTCTGGCCAGACGAGACGATAGGCGAAACTCGAACGAGCGGAGACACTGCATAGCGCTGCGGAAACTGCAATTCCACCATTGAACAATCGCCGAATGCTCGTCACATTAGTGTCGAGGAGACAGACCTTGTCCGCTGTGACGCCGACCCTTCCTTCGAGTGAACTTACTCAGCTGAACGAACGCTCGCGCGAGATATTCCGTCAGATCGTCGATTCCTATCTTGCAACGGGCGAACCCGTCGGCTCCCGCAACATTTCGCGCCTGCTGCCGACCTCGCTGTCGCCCGCTTCGGTGCGCAACGTCATGCAGGACCTGGAACTGCTCGGCCTGATCCAGGCGCCGCATACTAGCGCCGGGCGGCTGCCGACCGAACTGGGACTGCGCTTCTTCGTCGACGCCATGCTGGAATTCGGCGACCTCGCCGCTCAGGACCGCGCGCAGATCGATGCCCAGATCCGCGCGAGGACTCCCTCCCGCTCCCTTGAAGACGTGCTGATCGAAGCCTCGGCCACCTTGTCGGGCCTGTCGCGCGGCGCCGGGGTCGTCGTCACCGGCAAGCGCGACCAGCGGCTGAAGCATATCGAATTCGTGCGCCTCGAACCCACCCAGGCCCTGGTCATCCTGGTCTCCGAGGAAGGCGCGGTGGAAAACCGCGTGATCACCGTGCCGGTCGGCCTGCCGACATCGGCGCTGGTGGAAGCCTCCAACTATCTCAACGCCCGCGCCCGCGGCAAGACGATCGAGGACCTCAAACGCGAGATGAGCAGCGCCCTCGACGCCGGGCGCGCCGAACTCGACGACCTCACCACCAAGCTGATCAATACCGGCCTGGCAAGCTGGAGCGGCGGCTCCTCCGACCTGCCGCGCCAGCTCATCGTGCGCGGCCAGGCCAATCTCCTGGAAGACCTGCACGCCGGCGAAGACCTGGAACGCATCCGTCTGCTCTTCGCCGACATCGAGGCCAAGAAGGACCTGATCGATCTGCTCGGCCGCGCCGAAGGCGGCGACGGGGTGCGTATCTTCATCGGATCGGAAAACAAGCTGTTCTCGCTCTCCGGCTCCTCGATGATCGCTGCTCCCTTCCGGGATGCCAACCAGAAGATCGTCGGCGTGCTCGGCGTGATCGGGCCGACACGGCTGAACTATGCCCGCGTGGTGCCGATGGTCGACTATACTGCCAAGGTCATCGGGAAACTGCTGAAGCCCTGACGGCAATGCGGGTAATTCCTGGCCGATCCTCGATTATGGCGTGAGCCTTGTCATTGCCGGGCTTGACCCGGCAACCCAGCCTATCCTTCATGACGACGGCCGAGCCACTGGATGCCCAGGTCAAACCCGGACACGACATAAGCCAGGGCCACTTTTGTGTAGACCGGCCCCTCTGCCTGGGCGTGCCGGCAGCCGAGATCAGGATCGCTTCTGCACGCCGGGATTTTCACCCTCACGCCTGTCCTCGCGCGGCGTCACCGCAAAATGCGCGCGATAAGATCGCGAAAGACAGGATGCGGAGGAATAGCCGCAGGCCATGGCGATCTCCATCACGCTCATGTCGGTCTGGCGCAGCAGCAGGCGGGCGCGCTGCAACCGGAGCTGCAGATAGTAGTTGACCGGCGAATCCTTGAGCTCGGCCCGGAACAGGCGTTCGAGCTGGCGGGCCGAGACGCCGGAAAGGGCCGCAAGGGCCTTGGCGTCGAGCGGCGTCTCCAGATTGGCCTCCATAGCCGCCACCACGCGGATCAGCTTGCTGTTGGCGACGCCCAGCCGCTTGGGCAGGCTCATGCGCTGGCGGTCATGGCGCGGGCGCAGCCTGTCGTGGATGAACTGTTCGGAGACCGCCACCGCCAGGGCCTGGCCATATTGGCGGGCGATCATGTCCAGCATCAGGTCGAGCGCCGCCGTCCCGCCGGCGCAGGTGAAATGCTTGGCCGACACCTCGAACAGGGCCTCGCTGATCTCGATGTCGGGAAAGGCCTCGGCGAAGCCCGGCGCCGCCTCCCAATGCATGGTGACCTTGCCGCCGCTGAGCAGGCCGGCCGCCGCCAGGATCCAGGCGCCGGTATCGAGCGCGCCGAGCTCGGTGCCGCGGCGGGCGAGATGGCGCAAGCGCGCCAGCATCGTCTTGCTGGCATAGTGCTCCGGCTCGAAGCTGGAGCAGACGATCAGGGTCGGGATGTCGTCGCTGGCGGGCAGCGCGCCCCCCACCGGAATTGGCCAGCCATTGGAGGCGTTGACCGGCTTGCCGTCCATCGACCATGCCCGCCAATCGAAGACCTGCCGCCTGGCCATGCGGTTGGCGACGCGCAGAGGTTCGACGGCAGAGGAAAACGCCATCATCGAGAATTGGGGAACCAGCAGGAAATCGATCCGGATCGGCCCGGGCCCTGCATGCGGCTTGAACACGATTATGGCTCCGGGCGATCCAAACAGGCCGTCATGGCGCGTATCCCTTCACTGCCCCGGCCTGAACGCCTTGCACACAGCCGGGTCCGTCTCCAGCCTCGGCCCCTCGATCAGGTCGATGCAATAGGGAATGGCGGGGAAGACCGCCATCAGGCATTGCTCGATCGAGGCCGGCTTTCCCGGCAGGTTGACGATCAGGGTCCGGCCGCGAATGCCCGCCGTCTGGCGCGACAGGATGGCCGTCGGCACATATTTCAGGCTTTCCTGGCGCATCAGCTCGCCGAAGCCCGGCATCATCTTGGTGCAGACCGCCTCGGTGGCCTCGGGCGTGACGTCACGCCGGGCCGGGCCCGTGCCGCCGGTGGTGCAGATGAGGCAGCAGCCTGCCTCGTCGGCGAGCTCGATCAGCGTGCGCTCGATCAGATCCTGCTCGTCGGCGATGACGCGCGCCACCGGGTCCCAGGGCGAGGTCAGCACGCGCTGCATGAAGCCGGTGATGGCCGGGCCGCTCTTGTCCTCGTAGATCCCGGCGCTGGCGCGATCCGAGATGGTCAGAATTCCGATCCTGGCAGTCATTTCGCTCATCCTAAAGGCGCGACATCCACGGAGACGCGCAGGCTGTGGCCGGCGGAGGCGACGACGACGCCGTCCACCGGGGCGACATCGGCATAGTCGCGCCCGACCGCGACGCGCACATGGTCCTCATTCGCCGGCACCGCATTGGTCGGATCGAGATCGACCCAGCCGAGCCCGGCGCCGCACCATACCGAAACCCAGGCATGGCTGGCATCCGCCCCCACCAGCCGTTCCTGGCCGGGCGGCGGATGGGTTCGCAGATAGCCCGAAACATAGGCGGCGGGAATACCGATGGCACGCAAGCCCGCCAGCATCCAATGCGCGAAGTCCTGGCAGACGCCGTGGCGCGTGCGGGCCACCACGTCGAGCGGGGTGGAAATATCGGTTGCGTTGGGATCGTAGACGAAATCGCGATGGATGCGTTTCATCATCTCGATGGCCCCGTCGAGCACCGGGCGCCCCGGTTCGAAAGAGGCAAGCGCGTAATCGCGCGCTTCGGCAAGCAGGGGTACGAAGCGGCTGGCGAACAGATAATGCGCCGGGGCCGAACCGCCGAGGTCGGGCACCAGCAGCGCCCCCTGGCTGATCTCCTGCCAGGATGGGGTCAGCAGGGCATGGGGCGGCTCGCGCGGCTGGACCTCGATGCGCACGCGCGATTCGAAGCGGTGCCGGGTGGCCGCGCCGGCAAAGCGGACATGGGTGGTGCGGTTGCCGAAGAAGTCGACCGCCTCGGTCTGCTCCAGGGGCCTGGGGGTGATGGTGAGCTGGGCCGAGAATACCCGCTGATTGCCGCCGGTCTCAGGCTGGAGATGCAGCGTGCAGCGGGCCGCCGCGACCTCGGTGCGGTAGAGATAGGTCGTGGTGTGGCGGATAAGATAGAGCACGGGCGAAACTCATCAGAAAATGCAGACAGATTCATCTATGGGTGGCGCTGCCCCTCACCCTTACCCTCTCCCCGCAAGAGCGGGGCGAGGGAGGCTTCCAATGTGCTGCCATACTCCGAGAGGTATCGTCTCGCACAACCGCTCGGCCAGATGCGCCGTCTCCACTTCAAACGCGGCGTCTGAGCCCCCTCGCCCCGTCCTTACGGGGAGAGGGTAAGGGTGAGGGGCAGCGCGGCCGACCAAAGACTTTATCTCAGATCGTCGCCAGAATGAGTTCGCATACACCATCGATGCTCTCGTAGATATCGGCATTCTGCACGCGTAAGACGCGATACCCTTGCGCCGCCAGATATTGTTCCCGAGCGCGATCATAAGCCCTTTCCTCGGCTGACGAATGCGTCGCTCCATCGATCTCGATGATCAGCATCAACTCGCGACAGGCAAAATCGACGAAATAGGGACCCAGCGGCATTTGCCGAACGAATTTCTGGCCGGCGAGTGCACGGTTTCTCAGCTTGGCCCAGAGGAGCCTCTCGGCCTTCGGTGCTTGCTCGCGCAGGCGTTGAGCGCGGCCGTGGGTCGAAGGATCAACGCTGCGCAAAATTACAATCCTCTGCGCTGCCCCTCACCCTTACCCTCTCCCCGTAAGAACGGGGCGAGGGGGATCCCGGCGCTGAGTCCTATCTCTCGGCGTCCCATCCCACTCGACGCTTGTCCTCCCCATCATCCCAACCCCTCGGCGATCTCGGCCATGGCTTCGTCCTGGTTGAAATAGCGGGCCGAGAGCTCCGAAGACAGCGCAAGCAGCCGGTTTTCGAAACCGAGGATCAGGCGATCATCGACGTCGGCCGCCTGCGTCGTCTCGATTTCGGCGCGCATCAGGCGGATGGCGCGGGTGAGCGCGTCCACTTCCCCGTCCCGGGATGTGCGCGGCAGGGCTGCCAGATGCTCGGCGGCGTGGATGATCTGATAGGCGACCGAGCGCGGATTGCCGTCGTCGAGCAGCACGAGATCGAGCACCGGCAGGCGCAGCGTTCCCATCAGATAGCGGGCGCGGTAGGTGATCCGGCTGTCCGTCACGCGCAGTAAGGCATCGAGCATGTCGGCGCTGGCGCTTTCATCGGCCAGGCGGCGGACGAGGCGGCAGGTCTGGATCGCCCGCTCGATATGATGTCCGATGCGCAGGAAACGCCAGCCCGCAAGCTGGTTCATGTTTTCATGGGCGAGCCCCGACAAGGCCGCCAGCGTGTGCAGATAGCGGTCCGCCCTGTCGGCGGAGGGCAGGTTGCGGTCGCCGACCACCATGGCACCGAGATCGGCGATGGCCTGGGTCGCATCGCGCGACAGTCTTTCGCGGATGGCGGAAGCGGTGCGCGCCGCCGCGCCGATCAGGGCGGGCATGCCGCCATATTCCTCCCCGTCGAGCACATCGCTCAGGACGCCTTCGGCAATCGCCACCGGCTCGATCACCGCCTTGGCCGTTCTGCGAGAAACGGCCGGCTCCGCCTTCTCGCCCTTGGCTGCCCCCCAGGCGACCAGCAGGTCGGTGAGGCGCTGGGTGGCGGCGACGACCTCCTCATCGGCTTCCGCAGCGATCTCGCCCACGGCCCGGACCACACGCAAGGTCGCCTCGGCGCGTTCGAGATAGCGGCCGAGCCAGAACAGATTGTCGGCCGCCCGGCTCGGAAGATGGCCGAGGCTGCGCTTGATCGCCACCTTGCCGGGCGCCGGCAGCAGGCTGACATGATCGACGGGCCGCTCCGACGTCACCCAGGCATCGGCGGAGCGTCCGCCATGCTGCATCGACAGGGCGCGCGGATCATTGCTGTCGCCCACCCGGCAGAAGCCGCCGCGCATCACCTTCCAGCCCTCCGGCGTGGCGACGGCGTAGACCCGCAGCGTGAAGGGGTGCGGTTCCAGGCGCTTGCCGTTCCAGACCGGCATGGTCGAGAGCCTGACGACTTCCTGCGCCACCACCTCGAGGGGATGGGCGTTCACGACATCGCGCAGGCGCGCCTGGCCCGATTCGTCCTGATCTGCCACCACACTCGCGCCGCTGCGTGTCAGGCCGGCGACCTCGCGCGTGAAGGCCGGAAGGATGGCCAGCCGCTCGAAATGCCGCAGCACCTCCTCGCGCGCGCCGGCCTCGCCGCACCACCAGGTCGCGACATTCGGCAGGATGAGGTCGTTGCCGGTGAGCCGCCTCGCCAGCGCCGGCATGAAAGCCAGCATGGCCGGCGCCTCGACCAGGCCGGCCCCCAGGCTGTTGGCCAGGGCCACCGAGCCCTGCCGGACGGCCTGGACCAGGCCGGGAACGCCGAGCCGAGAGCCGGCATTGAGTTCCAATGGATCGGCGAAATCGGCATCGAGGCGCCGCACCAGGGCAGCGATGCGCTTCAGTCCCTCGATGGTGCGGACATAGACCGTTCCGTCCTGCACGGTGAGATCGGCGCCCTCGACCAGGAGAAGGCCGAGATAGCGGGCGAGATAGGCGTGCTCGAAATAGGTCTCGTTGGCGGGTCCCGGCGTCAACAGGCCGATGCGCGAGCCCTCCCGCCCGGCCTTGGCGGCCAGGGTGGAACGCATGGCCTGGAAGAAACCCGCCAGACGCTCCACCTGCATGTCGCGATAGAGGGCGGGCAAGGCGGCCGAGATGGCGAGCCGGTTCTCCAGCGCATATCCCATGCCGGAGGGCGCCTGGGCGCGGTCCTTGAGCACCCACCAGCGACCGTCGGGGCCACGGCCGAGATCGGCAGCGTAGATGACCAGATGCTCGCCGCCGAGCGGCCTGCTGCCGGCCACGGCGCGCTGGAAATCGGGATTGCCTGCGATCACGGCCGCCGGCAGGGCACCATCCCGCACCAGCGTGGCCGGCCCGTAGAGATCGGACAGCACGGTTTCGAGCAGTTGCGCCCGCTGCACGATGCCCGCCTCGATGCCGCGCCACTCGGCATCGGGAATCACCAGCGGCACATGCGCGAGCGGCCAGGGCCGGTCGCGGCCGTCCGGCGTGTCGTAGACGCGGTAATAGACCCCGGAATTCTTGATCTGACGATCAGCAACCGCAAAGCGCTGCGAGACGACGGCCGGCCGGTAGCGCGCCATCTCGTTGAGCACCGGCAGCCAATGCGGACGCACCTCCCCCGCCGCTGTCATCAACTCGTCGGCGACATCGGGCAAAGGCCGGTAGTCCGCGAGCAAGGAGCGCAGGCCGGGATTGCGGGACCGGGCGAGCATCAGGGCATTCCGGGAAGATGGATGCGACTCGGAAAGCTCAGCCTGTCAGAACCAGACCCCTTCTCCCCTTGCGGGAGAAGGTCCCGGCAGGGGGATGAGGGGTCGCGCGCCACCGGCAAAGTGAACGCCCAGCCGGAAACGGACGGCTCTTCCCGCCCCCTCATCGCGCTGCCCTGCGCAGGTCGAGGGTGAAGGGAAATTCCCCGTTGCTCTCCTCGGGTGGCACCGCCGGCCAGCCAGGCGTGTGGCCGATCGGCTGGAAGCGGGCGAGGCGCCGGGCCTGCGCCTCATAGGCGTTGACCGGGAAGGTCTCGTAATTGCGCCCGCCGGGATGGGCGACGTGATAGGTGCAGCCGCCGAGCGAGCGGTTCGACCAGGTGTCGATGACATCGAAGGTGAGCGGCGCATGCACCGGGATGGTCGGATGCAGGCCCGAGGCGGGCTGCCAGGCCTTGAAACGGACGCCGGCGACGGCCTCTCCGGACCGGCCGGTGGCGTTCATCGGCAGGCGCCGGCCGTTGCAGGCGACGACATGCCGGGCGGGATTGAAGCCTTCGACCTTGACCTGCAGCCGCTCGGTTGAACTATCCACGTATCGCACCGTCCCCCCGGCAAAGCCCTCCTCGCCCAGCACATGCCATGGTTCGAGGGCCTGGCGCACCTCCAGGCTCACCCCTTCATAATCGACCTTGCCGTAGAACGGGAAGCGGAATTCGAGCTGCGCCTGGTACCAGACCGGATCGAAGCCGTAGCCGGCGCGGGCGAGATCGGCAAGCACGTCCTGGAAATCGGCCCAGACGAAATGGGGCAGCATGAAGCGGTCATGCAGCTGGGTTCCCCAGCGCACGAAGGCCCCCTCCTGCGGCTCGCGCCAGAACCAGGCGATCAGCGCCCGCAGCAACAACTGCTGGGCCAGCGACATGCGATAGTCCGGCGGCATTTCGAAGGAACGGAACTCGATCAGGCCGAGGCGTCCGGTGGCAGAATCCGGCGAATAGAGCTTGTCGATGCAGATCTCGGCCCGATGGGTGTTGCCGGAGACGTCGACCAGGAGGTTGCGGAAGAGGCGATCGACCAGCCAGGGCGGCGGCAAGTCGTCACCCGAACCGCCGGCGGTATTGCCGCCATGCGGCCCCCTGACTCGCTCCATGGCGATCTCGAGCTCATAGAGGCTGTCATGCCGGGCCTCATCGATGCGCGGAGCCTGGCTGGTGGGCCCGATGAACAGGCCCGAGAACAGATAGGACAGCGAGGGATGGCGCTGCCAGTAGAGCACGATGCTCTTGAGCAGGTCCGGCCGCCGGAGGAAGGGGCTGTCGGCGGGCGTGACGCCCCCGAGCACGACATGGTTGCCGCCGCCGGTGCCGACATGGCGCCCGTCGATCATGAACTTGTCCGCGCCGAGCCGGCTGAGCCGGGCCTCCTCATAGATGGTGGAGGTGATCGCCACGGTCTCGGCCCAGGAAGCGCCCGGCTGGATATTGACCTCGATCACGCCGGGGTCGGGCGTGACCTTGATCACCTGGATGCGCGGATCATAGGGCGGGGGATAGCCCTCGATATGCACGGTGAGGCCGTTGGCCTCGGCCGTCTCCTCGACCGCAGCCAGCAATTCGAGATAATCCTGGACGCCGGCCACCGGCGGCATGAACACGCACAGCACGCCATCGCGGATTTCGAAGGCGAGCGCCGTGCGCACCACACCGGTGCCGAACTCCTGGCCGACCTGCACCTGCTGCTTGAGGCTGCCCTCATTGTTGGCGTCGATGCGCCGCAGCTGGCGCGACAGCTCGGACCGGTCCGGCAGCTGGCCGCGCGGCACGATCGGATCAGCCGCATGCACATGCGGAAAGGCCGCGGGCGGGACGTGAGGCAGGCTCGACAGCGGCAGCCGGTAACCGGCAGGCGAATCGCCCGGCACCAGAAAAAGCCGCCCCCTGCGCATGCGCCAGAGTTCGCTGACCCAGCCATCGCGCCGCTCCGTATTCCAGCGCTGCACGGGCAGGACATAGGCAGCCGGCTGGTCGAGTCCGCGATCGAAGACCCGGGCGATGCGGGCGCGCTCCTCGGGATCGGCGAGCTTGGACTCCATCGGATCGACATTGTCGGGAAGCTGGGCCTCCTGCAGGATCCAGTGGGCGGCATCCTCATAGGCCGGCACGGCAAAGTCGGGCTCGATGCCCAGGCGTTCCGCCACGCCTTCGGCCAGGATGCGCATCGGCGTGGGATCGAAGACCTTGCGGATCGGATGCTTGCCGTTCGGCCCGCCCGCCGGCTTCGGCTCGCGGGCGATCAGCTCTGCGTTACGCCAGATCGGTTGACCGTCCTTGCGCCAGTAGAGCGCGAAGGCCCAGCGCGGCAGGGATTCGCCTGGATACCATTTGCCCTGGCCGTAATGCAGGAAGCCGCCGGGGGCGAAGGCCGTGCGCAGGCGGCGGATTAGCGTATCGGCGAGGCCGCGCTTGGTCGGGCCGACGGCACCGGTGTTCCACTCCTCGCCCTGATAGTCGTCGATGGAGACGAAAGTGGGCTCGCCGCCCAGCGTCAGGCGCACGTCCTGGCTGACGAGATCGGCCTCGACCTCCTGTCCCAGCGCATCGAGCTCGCGCCAGGCTTCGTCGGAGAAGGGAAAGGTCACGCGCGGGGATTCGGCGATGCGCCGCACCGGCATCTCGAAGGAGAACTCGGTATTGACGGGCCCGGCCGCGCTCAGCGAACCGCTGATCGGGGCAGCGGAGGCATAATGCGGCGTGGCGGCCAGCGGAATATGGCCCTCGCCGGTGAGCAGCCCCGAGGTTGCATCCATGCCGATCCAGCCAGCACCCGGCAGGTAGACCTCGGCCCAGGCATGCAGATCGGCAAAATCGGCGTCGACCCCGCGCGGGCCGTCGAGCGCCTTGAGGTCATGGGTGAGCTGGATCGAATAGCCGGAGACGAAACGGGCGGCGAGGCCCAGCCTGCGTAGGATCTGCACCAGCAGCCAGGCGCTGTCGCGGCAGGAACCCGAGCGCAGGGACAGCGTCTCCTCCGGGCTCTGCACCCCCGGCTCCATGCGGATCGTATAGGCGATTTCGCGCTGCAGGCGCTGGTTGAGCCCCACCAGGAAGTCGACGACCGGCTGCCCGCCCATGTCGATCGAAGCGACGAAGGCGGCCAGCCCCTCGCCCGCCGGCTCGATCTCCAGATAAGGCGCGAGTTCATGCGCCAGATCCGCGGGATAGGCGAAGGGCAGGTGGGTCGCGTAATCCTCCACGAAGAAATCGAAAGGATTGATCACCGAAAAGTCGGCAACCAGGTCGACTTCGATCTGGAAACGGGTCGCCGGCTCCGGGAAAACGAAGCGGGCGAGCCAATTGCCGTGCGGATCCTGCTGCCAGTTGATGAAATGTTGGGCAGGCTCGACCTTCAAGGCATAGCTGACGATGCGCGTTCGGGAATGCGGAGCGGGCCTGAGCCGGACGATCTGGGGAGATAGGGTCACCGGACGATCGTAATCATAGGTCGTACGGTGATAGAGGGCAGCAACGATCGACAAGACAGGATACCCCCGGCCAAGAAACGCCCGCAGCGTATCGGTTTGCTCTCGAACTAGGCAAGCCTATTGAGAAGGCAAAAATAAGCACCTGCTGCCCAATCCAAGTTCGCCGGATGGCACGCCCGGCGACGTTTTTTTAACACGGGCAGGGTAAGCAGGGCCAGGAGCCACCCTTTTGGCGACATCCTTTCGGCAATGCCCTTTCGGTCGAGGAAAACCATCATGAAGCGTCCGGCGTCCGGTTTCGCCGCTCTCTTGCTCTGCCTGTCCGCCTTTTGCGCGGGTGCCTTGCCCGCGCAGGCCACCACCCTGCCGGTCTACCAGTACAAGCTGTTCTGTCAGCAGCTCGGCAAGGGAAATCCGGTGATGGTCCAGAACTGCGAAACGCAGGAAATCATGTCCTACAACCAGTTGCGCCGGATCTGGCGCGCACCGCCCGCCGCCGAGGTGCAGGACCGCTGCTTCGCCCGCAACCAGCCCGCCCCGCGCACCGGCCTGGGCTCCTATGTGAAATTCCTCAACTGCATCATCACCAATACCGGGCACGGCTGAGCTGGAAGTTGGCGGCGGGCCAGTTCGGATGTCCGCTACGCATAGCCGCGTTGGCTCATTTTCCGGTACCTAATAGAGGACCGCGACCACGACAATGATGCAAAAATCCCTCGCACGATGGGACTTTTGCATCCGACTTTTGTGACGAAGAAAATGCTGTGATGTCGGCGAACGGTCGACATCTCGAAAAGTCAGGAGTTGCGCGCCACGCAGGACCGACGGGCAGGTCATGTCACCCATAGGGGGCAAGATTGAACGGCGTTACACCCGCATATGTGCTAATGTGGGTTTGTGGTAATCCATGGGAGTTTATCGCATGAGCCGATTGACCATTGACCTCACGGACCAGCAGCACCAAAGCCTCAAGGCCCTTTCTGCTCTGCAAGGCAAGACGATCAAGCAATACGTGCTCGAACGGCTGTTCCCGGGTGACACCGACGCCGATCTGGCGTGGCAGGAGCTGAAAATTCTGCTTGGCGACCGGATCAAAGCCGGGTTGTCCGGCAAGGTCTCGGGCAAGAGCATCGACAAGATTCTCGATGAAGAACTTGCCGGAGGTGGCCGGGGTTGAACTACGCCCTGACCGACGACGCGGAGACCGACTTACGCGCCATCGTCCGCTACACGCACAAGGAATGGGGCGGAGCGCAGGCGCGCACCTACATCGCAAAACTGAAAGCGGGCATTGCCCGCGTCGCGGCGGGGCAGGGCGTATTCAAAGAACTGAATGCGCTCTATCCGGCGCTGCGCATGGCTCGTTGCGAACATCACTATGTGTTTTGCCTGCCGCGTCAGGACGAGCCCGTGCTGATCGTCGCGATCTTCCACGAACGCATGGACCTGATGGCGCGCTTGGCTGACAGGCTCAATGAATCTCAATGAATATGCAACGGCCGACCTGCTGCGGGACTTTTGCATCCGACTTTTGCGACGACGAAAATGCTGCGATGTCAGCGGATGGTCGACACGCCGAAAAAGTCAGGATTAGAGCGATAAATAGATATCGCCATTGCGGCTCGTCGAAACTCAACTGTTCCGTCTGACTTGGACGATCTCAGGCGCCTGAGCATCCATAAACATGTAAGCGCGACCTAGCAGGGCTTGCTTTCCGAAAGCATCAAACTTGTTCGGCCCAAGCGGTGTGACTAAAACTTCAGACGTCGCCAGGCCATCCAGATAGTGCTTTTCGACTTCATCCCAGTGTGCTTCTGCCACGTCGTGAAGCACAACATTGGCCGCCGGATGGTTGTATGTGACGAGTATGTTGCCATCATCCATAGGCTTTGGATTCATGTCGGGATGATAATTAAAGATATCCGATAAGGTCTTCAGCGCGAATGTCTTGGCATCCGAATCTGATAAGCCAGAGCCGAGTATTACGCAGGTGCCACTTCTAAATACCGCAATGTCACTTTTGCCATTGGTATAATAGGTCATACGGTCAATGATCTTTTCCATCGGCTGCAAGAACGATGGGCGCCATTTCGGAACGGGCGGGAAGGTCTTCTGATCCTTGGCTGAGGCGATTTTGTTTAAGCCGAAAATACCCAACAACCCGGCAATGAAAGATCGCCTCATCACGCTATGTGTCTCCGATTTGTCGCGAAAATCCCAATTAATGAGACAGCTTTGCGCCTCATTTTGCGGTGTGTCGGCTACGATAAAACCTTAATTCAAACGAACCCGCTACCCGGAACTTCAACCCGCACTTGCCAACAGCCCACCGTCACGGCCGAAAATAGCGATGTCGAGGCTGATCTCGGCATCGCGCAGCACCGCCGTTGCCGTCTTCAGGGCATGCCGCGCCACCAGGGGCGGCAAATCGAGGCCGGCCTCGCCGGCGATCTCCAGGGCCTCGATGGCGGTATTGGCCTGCGAGACGCGATAGGCCGTCTCGCCGTCGCCGCCCAGTTCCTCCACCCGTTCGGCCAGCCAGCGCAAATCCACCGGGCCGGCGCGCGAATGGAGATCCAGCAGGCCCTGGCCCAGCTTGGTGATCTTGGCAAAGCCGCCGGCCACGGTGACGCGCGGCACCGGATGCACCCTGAGATATTTCAGCATGCCGCCGACGAAATCCCCCATGTCGATCAGGGCGATCTCCGGGAGGCCGTAGAGCCTGGCCACGGCCGCCTCCGAGGCGGCCCCGGTGGCGCCGGCGACATGGTCAAGGCCGGCCCCACGCGCCACGTCGATGCCGCGGTGGATCGAATGGATCCAGGCCGAGCAGGAAAAGGGTACGACGATGCCGGTCGTGCCGAGCACGGAGAGGCCGCCAACGATGCCGAGCCGGCCGTTCAGGGTCTTGCGGGCGATCGCCTCGCCATCGGCGATGGCGACGGTGACTTCGACATCCCCGGCGGCGCCATGCGCGGCCGCCACCTCGGCAATGGCCGCGGCGATCATGCCGCGCGGCCCGGGATTGATGGCGGGCTCCCCCACCGGCAGGGGCAAGCCCGGCCGGGTGACGGTTCCGACGCCCTCTCCCGCCCGGAAGCTCACCCCCGTGCCGGCCTCGCCCAGGCGCACCGTCGAGGAGACGAGCGCGCCATGGGTCACGTCGGGATCATCGCCCGCATCCTTGACGATGCTGGCACGGGCAAAGCCCTCTCCCTTCTCGTGCCGTGCCAGGGCGAAAGCCGGCTGCTCGCCACGTGGCAGGGTGATGACGACAGGATCGGGAAACTCCCCGCCGAGCAGCGCCGCATAAGCCGCCTTCGCCGCCGCCGCGGCGCAGGCGCCGGTGGTCCAGCCATAGCGCAGAGGGGATGAAGGATCACGCAAGAGAGGAACCAGGGCAATATCGTCAGTTTGACCGCCGCCACATCAGGGCCCGACGACGGGACGGCAACGTCGACAGCGGCTGTTTTGCCAGTCCTTGGCGCATTCGGCCAGTGCAATTCGTTGCAATCCCGGTTATGTCAGCGCTATTGCGACCTGAAACGGGATCCCTTTGATGACTGCCACTCTCGTGCTCTGCCGCCACGGCCAAAGCGACTGGAACCTCAAGAACCTGTTCACCGGCTGGCGCGATCCCGGCCTGACGGAGAAGGGCGTGGCCGAGGCGCATGAGGCGGGCCGCCGGCTCAAGGCGCTCGGGCTGAAGGCCGACATCGCCTTCACCTCCGTGCTGTCGCGCGCCCAGCACACCACCAAGATCATCCTCGGCGAGCTCGGCCAGGACGGCCTCGAGACAATCTGTGACCAAGCCCTCAACGAGCGCGACTATGGCGACCTCTCCGGCCTCAACAAGGACGAGGCCCGCGTGAAGTTCGGCGAGGAGCAGGTGCATATCTGGCGCCGCTCCTACGACGTGCCGCCGCCCGGCGGCGAGAGCCTGAAGGATACGGCTGCGCGTGTGCTGCCCTATTACATCCATCGCATCCAGCCCCAGGTGATGGCCGGCAAGACCGTGCTGGTCGGCGCCCATGGCAATTCGCTGCGCGCCCTGATCATGGCGCTGGAAGGCCTGACGGGCGAGGAGATCGTCAAACGCGAGCTCGATACCGGCGTGCCGATCGTCTACCGGCTGAACCCGGACACCACCATCGCCAGCAAGCAGGAACTGAAGGGCTGACCGCAGCACCGGTCTTCGGCAGAGGATCCAGACATCGCCGGAGCTCGACCTTGCCGTCGCCGGGCTTGTGATCGGGACAGGCCCGGCACGACAAAGTCGGAGCTTTCCTCGGCAGACTTGTCTTACAAAATAACGGGGAAGGCATAGCCATCCCCCTCAAGAATGCTTAAACGGAGAGAAACGATCTCCTCAGGGCTGCCTGCGTTCCCATGATCATTGCCTCCCCTTCCGATTATCGTGCCGCCGCCAGGCGCAAGCTGCCGCGCTTCATGTTCGACTATGTCGACGGTGGCGCCTATGCCGAGCATACGCTGCGGGCCAATGTCAGCGATCTCGAAGGGATCAGCCTCAGGCAGCGCATCCTCAAGAACGTCGACAGACTGAGCCTGGAGACCGAGATCTTCGGGCGCAAATTCGCCATGCCGGTGATCCTCGCCCCTGTCGGCATCACCGGCATGCTGGCCCGCCGCGGCGAGGTGCAGGTGGCCAAGGCGGCGGCAGCCAAGGGCATCGCCATGACGCTCTCCACCGTCTCGATCTGCCCGATCGAGGAGGTGGTGCCGGCAAGCCCCGCCCCGATCTGGTTCCAGCTCTATGTGCTGCGCGACCGCGGCTTCATGAAGAACGCGCTGGAGCGAGCCCAGGCCGCCGGCATCACCACGCTGGTCTTCACCGTCGACATGCCCACGCCCGGCGCGCGCTATCGCGATCCGCATTCGGGCATGTCGGGGCCCTTCGGCCCCCAGCGCCGCATTCTGCAGTCGATGTTCAAGCCGCAATGGGCCCTCGATGTCGGGCTGATGGGCAAGCCGCATGATCTCGGCAACGTCTCGCGCTATCTCGGCAAGCCCACGGGCCTGGCCGACTATATCGGCTGGCTCGCCAAGAATTTCGATCCCTCGATCAGCTGGTCGGATCTGGAATGGATCCGCGAATTCTGGAAGGGACCGATGATCATCAAGGGCATTCTCGATCCCGAGGATGCGCGCGACGCCGTCACCTTCGGGGCCGACGGCATCGTGGTCTCCAACCATGGCGGGCGCCAGCTCGACGGCGTGCTCTCCAGCGCGAGGGCGCTGCCGGCGATCGCTGACGCCGTCGGCGGCGATCTCACCGTGCTCGCCGATTCCGGCATCCGTTCCGGCCTCGACGTGGTGCGCATGCTGGCCCTGGGTGCCAAGGGCGTCATGCTCGGCCGCGCCTTCGCCTATGCGCTGGCGAGCGCCGGCCAGGCAGGGGTGGAGAACCTGCTCGACATCATCGCCAAGGAAATGCGGGTGGCGATGACGTTGACCGGCGTGGAGCGGATCGACCAGATCGGCCGCAGCAGCCTGGCGCTGTAGCTGGAGTGTGATCTCCAGATCGACATTCCCCCATCGTCAAACGCGAGTTTTCAAGAATGTCGATCCGAAGATCGACACTCCAATCTCATGCCGCCTGCGTGCCGCTGCGCACCCGCCCGCCTTCCCAGCCCAGCATGGCCTGCTTGCGGGTGAGGCCCCAGTGATAGCCGGTCAATTCACCCGAGCGGCCGATCACACGGTGGCATGGCACCACGAAGGACAACGGGTTCCTGCCCACCGCCGCCCCTACGGCGCGCGAAGCCTTGGGATTGCCGATATGGCTGGCGATATCGCCATAGGTGGTGGCACGCCCCATCGGGATCTTCAACAAAGTGCGCCAGACCCGGACTTCGAAATCGGTACCGATCATCACCACGTTGAGCGGCCTGTCGGCCTGCCATCGGCTCGGATCGAAGATGCGGCCGGCATAGGGTGCCGTCACCATCGAATCCTCGCGCAGTTCCGCATTGGGCCAGCGCTTGCGCATGTCGGCCAGCGCGATGGCCTCCTCACCCGGATCGGCAAAGGCGACTCCGGCTAGGCCAAGCGGCGCCACCATCACCAGCGCCGTGCCGAAGGGCGAGGGATGGAAGCCATAGGAGATGGTCAGGCCCGCCCCGCCCGTCTTGAAGGCTCCGGGGGTCATCGCCTCATGGGTCACGAACAGATCGTGCAGGCGCGCCGGGCCGGACAGGCCGAGCTCATAGGTGGCATCGAGGATCGAGGCGGAATCGCGCAGGAGGTCACGCGCCCGGTCGAGCGTCACCGCCGCCAGGAAATCCTTGGGCGTGATGCCGGCCCAGCGCCGGAAAAGATGGTGGAAATGCGAGACCGAAAGGCCGACATGGCCGGCGATATCCTCGAGCGAGGGCTGGTGCTGCGCCTTGCGCGTGATGTAGGCGACAGCCTTGCGGATGCGGTCGTAATCCTCGGGCGAATGGGCGAGTGGCGAGGCCAACGGCACTTCGGCGAAATCGGGCAGGGTTATCGACATCGGATATCTCCAGGCATCATCACTTGTGCCCTGGATAGACCTGCATCAACCGGCTTCCCACCCGAAACCTGCGGCAACCCTGTCAGACGCGCCGCGCCTTGTTCAGTGCCCGGGTAAAGGCGTCGGCGAACTCCCCCTTCTCGGAGGCACCGAGGAAACGGGCGATTTCCACCTCGCGCCCGCGCTGCACCAAAGCCAGGCGCATCACGCCGAACTCCTCGTGCTCGTCGCGCTGCAGCCGCACCCAGCGCGGGTTGAAGACCCACTCCCGGCGCCGTCCCTTGGGATCGACACGCGAGAACAACAGCCGGATCGGCGTCAGCAGCACATGCTCGCGCAGTTTCGCCCCCCGGTAGTTGAGCTTGAACATCACATAGAGCAGCCCGACATCGAGCCCGAAGAAACCGACCACGGGCCAAGCCCCCATCATGTAGAAGGGGATGGAGAGCAGCGTCGAGGCACAGCCGACCACGACGAGGAGATTGCGAAACCCTCGCGGCCCGAGCGAACGATGCGGATAGAGCACGGCATCGAAGACCGGCTCGTCCAAGATCGCTTTCTCCTCGAAGACCGCTTCCTGGGACGCTTCCTGAGACGTTTTCGGGTTGGCGCTTTGCATGGCCGCCCACTATAAGCTTTTCATGCCCCGCCGCCAGACTCAAATGCCCGCCCTGTCCGTTGCCTCCCCTGCGACAAAATCGGCAGGCCGGACCAAGGCGAAGGCCAATGCCGCCGCGGCCTCGGCCGGCACCCAGCGCGCCGCCCTGCCGCAAGCCGAGATCACCGAGATCTTCCGCCGGTTCTCCGAGGCCTTGCCCGAGCCCAAGGGCGAACTCGACTATGTCAACGCCTACACGCTCTTGGTGGCGGTGGTGCTTTCGGCCCAGGCGACCGATGTCGGCGTCAACAAGGCGACCAAGGCGCTGTTCGCCATCGCCGACACGCCGGCCAAGATGATCGATCTCGGCGAGGAAGCCCTGATCGGCCATATCAAGACCATCGGCCTGTTCCGCACCAAGGCCAAGAACGTCATCGCCCTCTCCCGCCGGCTGGTGGAAGAACATGGCGGCGAGGTGCCCCGCTCTCGCGAGATCCTGGAGACGCTGCCAGGTGTCGGCCGCAAGACCGCCAATGTCGTGCTCAACATCGCCTTCGGCCTGCCGACCATCGCCGTGGACACCCATCTCTTCCGGGTCGCCAACCGCACCGGCCTGGCGCCCGGCAAGACGCCGCTGGCGGTGGAGCTGGGGCTGGAGAAGGTGGTGCCGGCGGCCTATGCCCGCCATGCCCATCACTGGCTCATCCTGCATGGGCGCTATGTCTGCAAGGCGATCAAGCCCGCCTGTCCCACCTGCCTGATCCGCGACATCTGCCTGTTCGAGGACAAGACGACGGCGTGATCGCCGAGAAATCCAACCTGCGTCCAGGCCAATCGCGTCAGGTTGATTACGACGAACCAACATCTGTCATTCCCGGCTTCGCCGGTCTTGAGCGCAGCGAGAGAGGGCGAGGGTATCGTCACAAGCTCTGCTTGTGACTGGAATCCGAGGGGTACGGCTTGTGCCCCTGGATCCCCTTCCTGCCGCCGATGGCGGCGTCGGGGATGACAGCGTTGCGTTTTCACGACGTATTAAGCTGAAGCGATTGTCCTTCCTTGGCGTCAGGCAGACCCTGCCAAATACACGCATCAGTTGAATCAGCATATTTTTGTGGCGCTTCGGCGATTTCAGGACTTCTATGGCCGGCAGGGGGCTTCCTTGGCGGCGTTCATTGCGTCGATCCAGGCAAATGCGGCTGCGGGAATGGCAATGACTGTCTTTTCCCTGCGGCCGGCCGACGGCCATAAGGGAGAAATCGCTTGCCCCTCAGTTCACAACAGAAAAAGACCGTCCTCGCCTCCTTTCTCGGCTGGACACTCGACGCCTTCGACTTCTTCCTCCTGACCTTCCTGCTCACCGATATCGCCGCCGAATTCCAGGTCGGCGTACCCGCCGTTTCCGAAGCCCTGTTCTTCACTTTGGCGACCCGCTTCATCGGCGCCTTCATCTTCGGCAGGCTGGCCGACCGGTTCGGACGCAAGCCGATCCTGATGCTCAATATCGTCAGCTATTCGGTGATCGGCGCCCTGGCCGCCTTCTCGCCCAATCTCACCGTGTTCCTGATCCTGCGCGCCATCTTCGGTATCGCCATGGGCGGCGAATGGGGACTCGGCAGTTCGCTCGCGATGGAATCGATCCCGCCATCGGCCCGCGGCTTGGTCTCGGGCCTGCTCCAGGCGGGCTATCCGGCCGGCTACCTTCTGGCGGCGATCGTCTACGGCTTGATCTATGGCCAGAATATCGGCGGCCATGTGGTCGGCTGGCGTACCATGTTCCTGCTCAGCTTCCTCCCTGCCCTGATCGTGCTCTTCATCCGGTCGCATGTGCCGGAATCGCCGGCCTTCACCGAAGCCAAGGACCAGGTAAAACCGAGCCTCGGCGAAACCCTGCAGCGGCATTGGGGCATCGCCCTCTACGCCGTGGTTCTGATGATGTTCTTCAATTTCTTCAGCCACGGCACGCAGGACCTCTATCCGACCTTCCTGAAGAAACAGCACGGCTTCGATGCCCACACGGTGAGCTGGATCACCATTGTCGCCAATCTCGGCGCGATCGCCGGCGGCCTGCTCTTCGGATCCTTGTCCGAGCGGATCGGGCGCGTCAACGCCATCACCATCGCCTGCCTGATCGCGCTGCCGACCCTGCCCCTGTGGGCCTACAGCACCTCGCCCACCATGCTCGCCATCGGCGCCTTCATCATGCAGATCTCGGTGCAGGGCGCCTGGGGAGTCATTCCGGTGCACCTCAACGAACTTTCACCGGGTTCCGTGCGGGCGACGCTGCCCGGCTTCATCTATCAGGCCGGCAATCTCGCCGCGTCCTATGGCGGTCCCTACCAGGCCGGCATCGCCGAAGCGCCCGGCAGCAGCTATGGCTACGCGCTGGCCCTGTTCGCCGGCGTCGTCGCCATCTGCATCATCGTCGTCATCCGTTTCAGTCCGGAACGGCGCGGGCAGGTGATGACCGTGCTGGAATAGGGCGTTTCTTACCGTTTCTCCTGGGACCGCCGGCATCCTGCCGGCTTCTTCCTCTCCCGCAAGCACAGCGGTTCCGAGAGCCGGTAGGGGCGCCGGCTCTCCCAGGAGCATCTTGCCGCCGCTTTCGCATTGACGCCCCGCGCGTGGCATCTTATCTGCCTGACATGGCCATCAAACCGATCATCATCCTGCCCGATTCAAAGCTCCGCCTCGTCTCCGCGCCGATCGAGCGCGTCGATGCGGAGCTGCTCCAGCTCGCCGACGACATGCTGGAAACCATGTATGACGCCCCGGGCATCGGCCTGGCGGCGATCCAGATCGCCGTGCCGCGCCGCCTCGTGGTCATCGACCTCGCCAAGGAGGACGAGCCGCCGGAACCGCATGTCTTCATCAATCCGGAGATCGTGTGGTCGTCGGACGAGCGCAGCGTCTATGAGGAAGGCTGCCTGTCCATTCCCGACTACTATGCCGAGGTCGAACGTCCGGCCAAGGTGCGCGTCGCCTATATCGACCGCGAGGGCAGAAAGGCCGAGCTCGAGGCCGATGGGCTGATGGCGACCTGCCTGCAACACGAGATCGACCATCTCAACGGCGAATTGTTCATCGACCACATTTCCAAGCTCAAGCGCGACATGGTGATCCGCAAATTCACCAAGGCGGCCAAGACCGGAGAACTGCCGCAGTTCAAGCGGGAGAAACGCGAGCGCGAAGCCCCCCGGCCAGCGGAAAGCTGAGGGCATGCGGGTCGTCTTCATGGGCACGCCGGAGTTCGCCCGGCCGGTGCTGGCCGAGATCCTCAGCCAGGGCCACGAGGTCGTCGCCGCCTACACCCGCCCGCCGGCGCCTGCCGGCCGCGGCATGGCCCTGGTGCCCTCGCCCATACACAAGCTTGCCGAAAGCTTCGGCATTCCCGTCTTCACGCCCAAGAGCTTCCGCGACGAGGAAACCATCGCCACCTTCGCCGGCCTCGGCGCCGATGTCGCGGTGGTGGTCGCCTATGGCCTGATCCTGCCCAAGGCCGTCCTGGAGGCGCCGGCGGAAGGCTGCCTCAACCTGCATGCCTCGCTGCTGCCGCGCTGGCGTGGCGCCGCCCCGATCCAGCGCGCCATCATGGCCGGCGACAGCAAGACGGGCGTGATGGTGATGCGCATGGAGGAAGGCCTCGATACCGGCCCGGTCGCGCTTGCCGACACCGTCGAGATCGAGCCGGACATGACGGCCGGCGAATTGCATGACCGCCTGTCCCTCCTCGGCGCCGACCTGATGGCGCGGGCGCTCGGCGCCCTCTCGCGCGGCACGCTCACTTTCACGGCCCAGAGCGAAGAGGGCGTGACCTATGCCCGCAAGATCGACAAGGCCGAAGCCCGTATCGACTGGTCGCGCCCGGCCGAAGAGGTCCACAACCAGATCCGCGGCCTTTCTCCCTTCCCCGGCGCCTGGTTCGAGGCCGATTGGGGCCAAGGCCCGCAGCGGGTGAAGGCGTTGCACGCCCAGCGCGCCGACGGCTATGGCGTGCCCGGGATGCTGCTCGACGATGAATTGACGGTCGCCTGCGGCAGTGGCGCCATCCGCCTCGTGCAGGTGCAGCGCGCCGGCAAGACCCCGATGGGCGCCGCCGAATTCCTCAAGGGCGCACCGCTGGTACACGGTGCCCGACTGGATTGAGATCCGGCGCCAAGCCAGCCGTTCTGTGGCGGTGTGCGTGACTCTCGCGCCCTGATGGCGTAGAGGCCTGACTTCAGCAACGAAATATCCGAATGCCGCGTTACAAGCTCCTGATCGAATATGACGGCACGCCCTATGTCGGCTGGCAGGCCCAGGCCAATGGCCGCTCGGCGCAGCAGGCGATCGAAGAGGCGATCCTGGCCTTCACCGGCCAGACCCTGCGCATCCAGGGCGCCGGGCGCACCGATGCCGGGGTGCATGCCACCGGGCAGGTTGCCTCGGTGATGTTGGCCAAGGATTGGAGCACGGACAGGGTGCGCGACGCTCTCAACGCCCATCTCACCCTGCAGGACGACTATGTGACCATCCTCGGCGTCGAGAAGATGCCCGACAATTTCGACGCCCGCTTTTCCGCCAAGGGCCGGCGCTATCTCTACCGCCTGATCGACCGCCGCCCGCCCTTGACGCTTGAACGTCATCGCGCCTGGCACATCCGCAAATCCCTCGATGCCGACGCGATGCATGAGGCCGCGCAGGGCCTCGTCGGCCATCACGACTTCACCACCTTCCGCTCGGCCGACTGCCAGGCCCAGAGCCCGATGAAGACGCTCGACCGCCTCGACGTGGCCAGGGTGGGCGACGAGATCCACGTCATCGCCACCGCCCGCTCCTTCCTGCACAACCAGGTCCGCTCCATGGTGGGGTCACTGCGCCGGGTCGGCGCCGGCGATTGGAGCAAGGCGGATCTGGTGGGGGTGCTGGAGGCCCGCGACCGCACCCGCTGCGCCGCGCTGGCGCCGCCCCACGGGCTCTATCTCACCGGCGTCGACTACTGACTGCCTTCCTCGCCGGCATCGGACCTGATTCAGAATCAGATCCGATGTTGTAGGAAACGGACGCTACCTTCCGGCATGACGCCAAACTGCGAGGCCGTCCATGATCACCTGCTACCTGAAATACGTCGTCGATCCCTGGAAGCTCGACGCCTTCGAAGCCTATGCGAAGGCCTGGATTCCCGTGGTCAACCGCATGGGCGGCAGCCATCACGGCTATTTCCTGCCGCATGAAGGCGCCAGCAACATCGCCTATGCGCTGTTCAGCTTCCCCAGCCTGGCCGCCTATGAGGACTACCGCAAGCGCCTGGCCGTGGATCCGGAATGCCAGGCCATCCTAGCCGAGGAAAAGCAGGCCCGCAGCATCGTGAGCTATGAGCGCAGCTTCATGCGCCCGGTGTTCGGTTGAGTCAGGTTTCTCGACGATAGGAGGTCCCGGTGGATCTGGAGGCCCAGCGCGCCCTGATGCTCGGCGGCGCCGTGTACAACGATCTTACCCCAGAGCTGATCGCGGCCCGCGCCAGGGCGGTCGAACTCACCAGCGCCTATCACCGCAGCATTGGCGAGCCGGCGGAGGCGCGCGAGGCTATTCTGCGGAGTCTTTTGAAATCGGTCGGCCCCGGCGCGCTGTTCGAACCGAGCTTTCGCTGCGAATTCGGCTTCAACATCCGTATCGGGCGTTCCTTCTACGCGAATTTCGACTGCGTGATTCTCGATGGTGCCAGTGTCGAGATCGGGGACCACGTCCTGCTCGGGCCGCGGGTAGGCATCTACACCGCCAACCATGCCATCGACCCCGATGAGCGCGTCGCCGGCGCCTGCCAGGCCAAGCCCGTTCGGATCGGCAACCGGGTCTGGGTCGGCGCCGGCGTGCATATCAATCCGGGCGTGACCATCGGCGACAATGCCATCGTCGGATCCGGCAGCGTGGTGACGCGCGACATACCGCCGAACGTGATTGCCGCCGGCGTTCCCGCCCGGATCATCCGGACCATCACCGCAGCCGATCGCACGGGCTTCAAGCCGTAAGGCAACGCAGGCAGGTGACGGCCGCTTGCCCGACCTGCTGCGCGCCGGCGATGAGCCCCTGTCGCCGCTGCCGTTTCACATAGCCCTGCCCTCCAGGCGAGGCCGACACTCCTTTGTATTAGGCAGCAGTTCCCTCCGGTTGATGGGCGGTATAAACACGACACCTCCTTAGGGTCAAAAGACGTATATACCCTACGTCATCGCATACGAACTGTGCAGTTATACTTTGCATCTGCCCATGATATCGTAGCGTAAGATAATTTCAGAAGCCCGATTATCGGCCTTTGAGAGCACTTCTTGGGCTTCAGGACCTTCACCGATGTCAGCAAAGACGATACTCAAGACCTGCACGGCGGCAAGCGCCTTTGTAATTCCTGTTTTGTTGATGACTCTATCCACCGTTGATGCTCGCCCTTTGGATCAACGCAAGTGTTCGCGCCTATTCGTCGCAGAACCTCTCAAGAAAAAGAACACGCCGCCATGCCGCTATACCGGACTTGTTCCGTATAGCGCTGCTTTCTCCGAAGCCGACGGGCTGCTGAACCAGGCGCCGGGATCTTCACCGACGGGAGGCACCGGTGGCGGAGGCAAGACAGGCGGCAAGGGCGGCGGCTCCACCGGAGGTGGTAGCGGCTCTTCCGGCGGTGGATCGACCGGTGGCAGCGGTTCCACCGGTGGTGGCGGATCGACCGGTGGCGGTTCCACGGGCGGCGGTGGCGGTTCGACCGGGGGTGGCGGTTCCACAGGCGGTGGTGGCTCCACAGGTGATGGCGGATCGACCGGCGGTGGCGGCTCCACTGGTGGTGGCGGATCGACCGGCGGCGGTGGTGGCTCGACTGGCGGCGGTGGCTCTACCGGGGGCGGTGGTGGCTCGACTGGCGGCGGCGGATCGGGCGCCGGTGGTCCCGGGAACGGGAATGGCAACAGCCCGAATTCGGGCAATGGCGGCGGCAACACCAGCGGCTCCGGCCCGGGTACCGGCAATAACGGTACAAACAATGGCAATGGCGGCTCCACCCATGGCGGAGGCAATGGCGGCAGCCGCGGCGGCGGCAAGGCCGGCCACTGAAAACGAGGACGTACAGCGTCGTTAGTAATGCGTAACCATAGCGGGCGGATGCCGGGATCCGCCCGCTTTTTCTCGTCCGGATATTCTGCCCGGTTGTTCCTGCCGGAGCCCGCAGATCCCGGGAGCAGAGCGAAACCCCGCGCTACTTTGCTTCTTACTTGCCTGCAGCCGTTTCTCCGGTGAGGAGACGGCGCAGCCCTGTCCCGCGATCGATGCCGCCGAGCAGCCAGCAGGCGCTGAGATAGACGATCAGGCCGCCGCCGCAGAGAAGGGCAAGCGTTGCGACGCGCGACGCCAGGGATTGCCCCGCGATCAGCCAACCCGTCATAGCCTCCGCGGCTCCATAAACAACCGCCAGCATCAGGATGGCGGCGGCAGCGATCCGCGGCAGGCGACGGGCGGCGGCTGCATCGAGCCGCAAAAGCCCGCTCCGTCGAGCCGCCAGCAGCAGCAGAACGAGGTTGATCCAGCCCGACACCGCCGCGGCGACGGCGATCCCCGTCTGCCGCCAGACCGGAAAAAGCGCGAGCGACAGGATCACATCGGCGGCGGCGCCGACCAGCGCGATCAGGAAAGGCAGCCGCATGCGGGCCCGCGCAAAGAACAGCGGCTGCAGCACCTTGGCGCCGGCAAAGGCCGGCAGGCCGGCCGCAAAGCCCGCCAGGGCCAGGGCCGTGGCGGTGCTGTCATCAGCCGTGAAGGCGCCACGCTCGAACAGCACGGAAACGATCGGGCCCGCCAGCACGATCAGGGCCAGGGCGGCCGGCAGGCTGAGAAAGGCCGCGAATTCCACCGCGCGGCTCAGGATGCCGCTCTCGGCCTGGGGATCGCCCCGGCTGCTGGCGCGGGCAAGGTCCGGCAAGAGTGCATTGCCGAGCGCCACCGCGATGATGCCCAGCGGCAACTGGTAGAGGCGATCGGCATAATAGAGCCAGGTAACGGCGCCGGGATCGGCCGAGGCGATGATCAAGCCGATGAAGGCATTGACCTGCGTCGCCCCTGCCGTCAGCACGCCGGGCAAAGCGAGCAGGAAAAAGCGCCGGACCGCGGGCGTCCACACCGGCCGCACCAGGCGCAGCCTGAGGCCGGCGCGATGCAGGGCGAGGAAGACCAGCGCCCCTTGGGCGAGGCCGCCGACGAAGATCGACCAGGCCAGGAGGCGTGCCAAGGCCTCCTGGTCTCCTTGTCCCAGCAGCGGCGCACCGAGCAGGGCTGCGATGGTGACGACATTGACGAGAGCCGGCGCATAGGCAGCCGCCGTGAAGCGGCCATGCACATTGAGCACGGCCGAAGCCACCACCATCACGGCCGTTGCCAGACAATAGCTGAAGGTGATGCGCGAAAGGCCGACCGCGAGGTCGACGCGGCCGCCTCCCGCACCGAAGCCGGGGGCGATCAGCCCGATCAGCAGCGGCATGGCGAACAGTGCCACGGCCGAAGCCAGGAAGAACACCAGGGCGACCTGCGTGAAGACCTGGTCGGAAAAGGCTTCGCCCTCGCCATGCCGTTCGGCCTCGGCATGCAATGGCACGAAAGCCGTATTCACCGCCCCTTCCGCGAACAGCCGGCGCATCAGGCTGGGCAGGCGGAAAGCCACCACGAAGGCGTCCGCCACTGGGCCGGCGCCAAGCGCGGCCGCCACCATGGTATCGCGGAGGAAGCCGAGAATACGGGAGAGGAGGGTCGCGACCCCAACCGAAGCGGCATTGCGCAGAAAGGCCATCAGAACTCCGAACCGCGGCGATGGCAGCGGTTGCATCGCAACTCTTTCTTGCCGCAGCGCAGCACATCGCTATAGTCCGCGCGCGCAAAACAGAGATACTGCATGCCCAAATCCCCTTCCAGCGCGAAACCTCGTTTCGACGTTCTCACCATCGGCAACGCCATTGTCGATGTCTTTGCCCAGACGGAAGACGACTTCCTGGTTCGCGAAGGCCTCGCCAAGGGCGCCATGATCCTCACCAGCGAGGAACGTGCCGACCATCTCTACGCCGCCATGGGACAGAGCGTCGAGATCTCGGGCGGATCGGCCGCCAATACGGCGGTGGGTGTCGCCTCCCTCGGGGGCAAGACCGCCTATTTCGGCAAGGTGAAGCAGGACGAGGCCGGCAAGGTCTTCACCCACGACCTGCGCGCCCAGGGCGCCCATTTCGAGACGGTGCCGCTGACGGAGGGACCTTCCACCGCCAAGAGCTTCATCTTCATCACGCCCGATGGCGAGCGCACGATGAACACCTATCTCGGCGCCTGCCATCTGCTCGGCCCCGCCGATATCGAAGAGGACGTCGTGGAGGGCGCCGCCATCACCTATATGGAAGGTTATCTGTGGGATCCCCAGGATGCCAAGGATGCCTTCCTGAAGGCCGCCGATATCGCCCACAGGGCCGGACGGCGCGTGGCGATCACCCTGTCCGACTCCTTCTGCGTCGATCGCTTCCGCGGTGAATTCCTCGATCTCATGCGCTCGGGCGTGGTCGATACCGTGTTCGCCAACACCCAGGAGATCAAGTCGCTCTACGAGACCTCCGATTTCGAGACGGCGCTCGCCCAGGTCGAGAAAGACTGCCGCCTCGCCATCGTGACACGCTCGGAGGAAGGCGCCCTGGCGATCGAGGGCGGCACGCGCGTCTCGGTGCCGGCCTTTCCGATCGACAAGCTGGTCGACACCACCGGCGCGGGCGATCTCTTCGCCTCCGGCTTCCTGTTCGGGCTTGCCCGCGGCCTGCCGCATCTGGCCTCGCTCAAGCTCGGCGCACTGGCCGCCGCCGAGGTCATCCAGCATGTCGGCGCACGCCCGCAGGCCAATCTGCGCGTGCTGGCCCTGGAAAACGGGCTGCTCTGACCTGATGCAACCGCGAGCACGGAGTGTCGATCTCCGGATCGACACTCTTGCGCCTATGCCGAAGAGGACGGACCGCCGCCTTGCAGCAACCGCTCGGCGGCGATCCCCAGGCATTCCTCGAAGGCCGTGAGATCCTCGAAGAGCCTGCCCGGCGCCGCCGCGCGGGTGACGAAGGCGCCGCCGCGCGCCGCGATGCCGCCATCGAGCATCAGATTTTCGACCATGTCGAAATCCTCGACCGCCAGGCCGTCGGCGCCGCGCGGCCGGCCTTCCGCATCATCCGCGATCCGACGGTCGTAATAGATCTGCAATCGCTCGAAATGCGACAGCGCCACATTGGAGAAAGCGAAGGCGGGGCAGCCCCGCGCGCACATGAAGCCAAGCTCGTAGACCGTGCCGGTATCGGCGGCGATGCCGCGGAAGGGCGTCAGATTGGCGATGATCGCATCGGCGCTCAGCATCAGCTTTTCGTTGATCGCGCTGATGGCGAGCCCGAAATCGCGCTTGGTCGGCTGCGCCGGGATTTCCAGGTCGCCGGGCGAAACCGGGATGAAGCCATGGCGCCGCGTAAGCTCGATCTTGGCGTCGAGCACCTCGCGGGCGTTGGGCAGGAAGACTTCGGGGCCAGCCAGATAGACGCGCATCATGTTCCTTCCCGTATGAGGCCGTCCCGCTCCTCAAGGACAAAGTTGACGGCCGAGGCACTCGCAAACGCGGTGTGCCGATCTCCGGATCGGCAGTTTCCTTGCCATTCGCGCACCCCAATACACGGGCATCTTGCCCGTGTATTCGAGATCACAGCATCTCCGGCAACACCTTGTCCGGCGGGCTGTGGCCGTCCATGAAGGCGCGGATGTTGACGATGACCTTCTCGCCCATGTCGGTGCGGCCCTCGATGGTGGCCGAGCCCATATGCGGCAGCAGCACCACCCGCCCGCTCTTGGCGAGCTTGACCAGGCGGGGATTGACCGCGGGCTCGTGCTCGAACACATCCAGGCCGGCGCCGGCGATCTCGCCGGCATCGAGCATCTTGGCGAGCGTGGTCTCGTCGATCACCTCGCCGCGCGCCGTGTTGATCACCAGGGCCTCGCGCTTGAGCAGCTTCAGGCGCCGGGCCGAGAGCAGGTGGTAGGTCGCCGGCGTGTGCGGGCAATTGACCGAAATGATGTCCATGCGGGCGAGCATCTGGTCGAGCGAATCCCAATAGGTCGCCTCCAGCTCGGCCTCGATGGCGGGATCGACATGGTGGCGATTATGGTAGTGCACCTGCAGGCCGAAGGCCTTGGCCCGGCGCGCCAGCGCCTGGCCGATGCGGCCCATGCCGATGATGCCGAGGCGCTTGCCGGTGATGCGGCGCCCCAGCATCCAGGTCGGCGACCAGCCGGGCCAGGCATTGTCGCCTTCGGGAATCACCCTGGAGCCCTCGGTCACGCGCCGGGCCACGGCGAGGATCAGAGCCATGGTCATGTCGGCGGTGTCCTCGGTGAGGACGCGCGGCGTGTTGGTCACGGTGATCTTGCGGGTGACCGCCGCCTCCACGTCGATATTGTCGACGCCATTGCCGAAATTGGCGATCAGCTTGAGATTGCTGCCGGCCGCCTCGATCAGGGCCTTGTCGATACGGTCATTGATGGTGGGCACCAGCACGTCGGCCGTCTTCACGGCCTCGATCAGCGCCTCCTGTGACATCTTCTCGTCGGTCAGGTTGAGCTGCGCGTCGAACAATTCGCGCATGCGGGTTTCCACGCTGTCAGGCAGGCGGCGTGTGACCACGACCCGCGGTTTTTTTCGTAACGACATGCCGACCTCCCGCAAACTTTAAGACGGCGTTCACCGCCCTCAGACAAACTGCGCCGATAAGCCCGCAGCCCGTCGCTGTCCTTCCTCTAACAGACAGGCAAGCGCAGCAACAGAGGCGGTTGCGGGCGAGAGTGTGCGTCGAGGCCCGGCATGTCCCATTACGAAGAAGAAGCGCCCCGTTTGAGTCCCATCGCCAAGATCGGTTTTGCCGGTGCCTTCTGCGCCCTCATCGTCGCCGGCGGGGTCTACTATCTTCATCACAAGCGGCTGAAGCAACCCGTGGATACGGCGACCGAAGGCATCAGCGCCGACACGCTCGCCGATCCCACCGTGGCGGCCTTCATCGCCGGCGCGGGCAAGGCCGCCATTCCGGACAAGCCGGCCGATGACGTTACCGGCTCTTTGCCCGATCCCAAAGCCGGCAAGGACCAGCTCGGCCCGGTTTCGGGCCTGCCGATGCCGCGCTTTGTCAGCCTGAAGCCCGACCGGGTGAATGTGCGCCAGGGCCCCTCGCGCGACCAGACCGTGTCCTTCATCTACCAGAAGTCCAACCTGCCGGTGGAAGTGATCGCCGAATTCGAGAACTGGCGGCGCATCCGCGATGCCGACGGCTCCGAGGGCTGGGTGCTGCAGAACCTGTTGTCGGGCAAGCGCACGGCCCTGATCGCGCCCTGGTCCAAGCAGCAGACGCTGCCGCTGCGCGCCACCGCCGACGCCAAGGCGACGGCCGTGGCCATGCTGCAGCCCGGCGTGCAGGCCTCGATCAAGAGCTGCGCCTCGAACTGGTGCCGCATCCAGGGCGAAGGCTTCGACGGCTGGATCCAGGAAAGCAATCTGTGGGGCGCCTATCCCGGCGAGGTGATCGACTGAGACGGAGCCCGTGCCCCGCCTTCGCCTGATGATCAGCGGGGTCATCTCCCGCGAGCAAGCCGCCGCGGCGATCGAGGCCGGCGCCGATGCGGTCGGGCTCGACCCTGCCGCCTTTCCGCAGGCGGGCCCGGAAGGCAGCGCGGTGCTGGCGGAGATCGCGCTCGGTCTGCCACCGGCCGTCACGCCGATCCTGATAACGCCCGCGCTGACGGCCGGCACCGTGGCCCAGCAGGTCGACGCCTCGGCGACGCTCGCCGTTCGCCTCGCCAGGCCGATCGCCGCCAGCGAATATCCCGGTCTCAAACGCATCATCCGCGGCCGCAAGCTCATCCAATCCATCGATCCCGCCGACGCCGAAGCCCTGGTGGAGGCCTATGCCGGCCTCGCCGATGCGCTGCATCTGAAGGTCGATACCGCTGAGGATCTGAATGCCTGCCGGCGCCCGATCGAACAAGCGGACCTGCCCTGCTTTCTCGGACTGACGGACCCGGCGCTCCTGCCGGCCGTCGCCGCGCTGCGGCCCCACGCCGTCGATCTCATGCTCGCTGGCGAAGATGGTTTCGATGCATCGGCTTTGAACCGCTTCGCCGCGGCGCTCGCGGCTTTCTGAACCAAAGCGAAGAACTCGAGCCAAGAAGGTCGCACCTCTCGGCGGAGCTCCCCTCCGGGTCGCCTCGTTGCGATTCGCCCCGTCCTGCCGCTACGATAGGGCGTGCAATCGGAGCCGCCGATGACGAGAGCATTCCTCTTCGCCGCAACAGGCCTTGCCTTTCTGGGCCTGTCCGCGGCCAGTGCTGAAACCGTAACCCAGAAAGCCGGCCGGGACGCCACTTTCAAGGCCGGGGACGACGATCCCGCCATGAAGGCTGCCTTCGCCAAGGCCCAGGAAAGCCTGCCCGATTTCATCGACGCCCTGGACGGCAAGGTCGCCGGCGCCAGCGACTTTTTCGTGAAGGTGCCGATCATCCAGGGCACCCAGACCGAATATTTCTGGCTCAACGAGGTCAGCCATCGGGGTGACCGCTTCACCGGCAAGGTCAACAACCGTCCGGAACTGGTCGGCAATGTGACGTTCGGCCAGCAACTCACCTTTTTGAGGAGCCGCATCCGGGACTGGGGCTATTACCGCAACGGCAAGCTGCAGGGCAATTTCACGACCTGCGCCCTGCTGGCGAAGGAGGAGCCGCGGGAGGCCCAGGAATTGAAGGACCAGATCGGCCTGGCCTGCGAAGGCGACGCCTCACCGCAATAAGCCGAACTGCTGCTTTCGCAACCCATGTGGCCCGACTGTCCCTCACCCCGCCGTTTCAAAACGGCGGTGGGGCCAGGGATTTACGCCGTCCCTGAGCCAGGCGAGCGTATCCTGCCAGAAGCCGGCCCTATGACGGTCATGGAACAGGCTGAAATGACCGATCTCGGCCAAGCCATAGTCCTGCGGCATCAGGCGCACCGCGGTCGCGGAGCTCGAACGGTAATAGGCCAGCGCGCGCCGGATGGCCGGCACGGTGCCGAATTCGTCGTCGGACATGGTCACGGCCAGGATCGGGGCGGAGACCGCGGCAAAACGCGCCAGGACCTCTGCCCGTTCCCGGGGCGGATGGCTGGTCTCGACATGCCTGCCGCGAAAACTCCATTCCAGGGCCACGCCCGCCGGCAGGTCTTCCAGCCAGCCGAGCCGCCGGCCCGGGAAATAGCCGCATATCGCCGTGAACAGGGGCATGAGTACATGCCAGCGCCAGACCAGGCCCAGGCGGCGGCGCCGGTCATAATCGGGCCAGTAGGCATATTGGGCACCGACCGTCAGCATCCGATCGATCCAGCGGGCATTGTGGGCAAGCCCCGGCAGGAAACCGCCGATGCTGTGGCCGACCACGAGGAGAGGCCCGTCGGGCCGGCGCTGCCGGGCAAAACCCAGCACGGCCTCGAAATCGCGGGTGCCCCACTCGCTCCAGCGATAGCCGCAATGCTTCAGATCCGCCGGGCGCGACAGGCCGATGCCGCGATAGTCATAGGTGATGGCATCGAAGCCCTGTTCGGCGAGGAAGCGGGCATAGCGATGGTAATAGCGGGCGAGTACGCCTGTCGCGGCATTGATGACGACCGTGCCGGTCGCACCTGCGCCCTCCGCCCGCCAGAGATGGCCGGCAAGAACGATCCCGTCCCCGCAGGTGATCTCGACCGGCGCGCCCGGTGTCATGTCCATCGCCATCGACAGTCCTCACTCGCATGAAGGGATAGCATGGCCAGCGGCAACGGTTATACTCACTTGTCAGTATACATGAGGGCAAGCCATGTCCGAGCCCGCCACCACCACGCGAGAACGCATCGTTTCGGCGGCAGCGCGCCTGTTCTACGACAAGGGCATCCGCAATGTCGGCGTCGACGCCGTCGCCGCCAAGGCCGGCGTCACCAAGCGCACGCTCTATTATCACTTCACCAGCAAGGACGATCTGATCGCCGCCTATCTGGCGGCCCGCGACCAACCCAACCTCGCTCTGTTCCGACGCTGGTTCGGCGAGGCGCAGGGAGATGTCGCTGCCAGGGTCGAGGCGATCTTCCGCCATCTCGCCGCGGCGGCCCGTCATCCGCGCTGGAAGGGATGCGGCTTTCTGCGCACCGCCGCCGAACTGGCCGATCTGCCCGGGCATCCGGCCATCAAGATCGGCGCCGCCCATAAGAAGAGCTTCGAAGCCTGGCTGCGGCTCGAGCTGGAACACGAGGGGCTGGACGACGCGGCCCTGCTGGCGCGGCAGGTGGTGCTCCTGCTCGACGGCAGTTTTGCCGTCGTCCTGCTGCACCGCGACCCCGACTATATGGAAGCTGCCGGCAAGGCGGCCGCCACGCTGATCACCGCCGCCCTGGGCAGGAGGACATCGCGCGCTCCCGCCGCGGCCTAGAGTTCGATAGCCGGCAACATTTATATCCCATCATATCGAGATTTTTCCAGGAAAGGACCGCTGCGCCATGACCAGCCACGCCGCCAAGGATCCCGGTTTCGAGGCGCTCGTCGCGGCGCTTCAGACCTATTTCGACGGGCTCTATCACAGCGACACCGAAAGGCTGCGGCAAGTGTTTCACCCACAGGCACTCTACGCCTGCGCCAGCGAGGGCAGCCTGACGCATCTCGGCATGGCCGAATATTTCCCCATCGTCGACAACAGGCCATCGCCCGCAAGTCGAAACGAGGAACGGGCCGACAGAATCATCTCCATCGAATTTGCCGGCCCGGTCACGGCCTTTGCCCGGGTTGAATGCGCCATTGGTCCCAAACATTTCACCGACCTGCTGACCTTTGTCCATCTCGACGGACGCTGGCAGATCATCTCGAAGGTCTTTCACTTCGACCTGCATCGGTGAAGCCCGTCACGCCCGGCCGCAGGCATCGCCTGTAAGTGGCCAGACTTTGTGTTTCGCCGCCCTGAGATCGACATTCAACCCTGCCTTACCCCTTCCCAATCCAGCTCGAAGCGCGCCAGATATTTGCGCAGGCGATCGGCATCGTTCGAGCTCGCCTTGGCCCGGCGCGATGCCGCGAACAGCACGCGCCCGGCCGCGCTGAGGGAGGAACTGGCGCGGCAGACGCGGACCACTTCGGCCAATTGCACCTGGTCGAAACGGTCGATGCCGTTGACGCGCTCTTCCCCGAGAAGATCGGCGAGCAGCCCGTCAGTGCCCTCGCCGTCGCCCGCCCGCCAGTGCCTGACGAGGCGCTCGATCTCCTCGGCCACGCCCTCCTCGGTGATGCGCCCGCCCGGCGCCAGGGTCGCCATGCGGGTGACGGAGGCGGAGAGATCGCGGAAATTCGCGGTCCAGCGCGCTTCCGGCGCCGTGGCGAAGGCGAGATAGCGGGTGCGGGCCTCACGGTTGAAGGCGATGTTCTCGCCCTCGCGTTCGGCATAACGGCTCAGTTCGAAGTCGAGATTGGGCTCGATGTCCTCGCGGCGCGCGGCCAAGCCCGGCAATGCGAAGGTCCAGAGATTGAGGCGCGCCAGCAGGTCCTCGCGGAACTTGCCCGAGCGCACATCCACCGAAAGGTCGCGATTGGTGCCGGCGATCAGCTGGAAATCGCTGACCGCCTCCTTGTCGGCGCCGACCGGCAGGAAGCGCTTCTCCTCGATGGCCCTGAGGATCATGGCCTGCTCGTCGAGGCCGAGTTCGCCGATCTCGTCCATGAACAGCAAGCCGCCATCGGCCGCACGCAGGAGCCCGGCCCTGTCGGTCTGGGCACCGGTGAAGGCCCCCCTGATATGGCCGAACAAGGCCGACATCGTATGGTCGCCGCGCAAGGTGGCGCAGTTGACCTCGACGAAATCGCCGGTGAGCTGGCGCCGCGCCTGCTTGAGCTCGAAGATGCGGCGGGCCAGCAGCGACTTGCCGGCTCCGGTCGGCCCGGTCAGCAGCACCGGCGCGCGCGAGCGCATCGCCACCCGTTCGATCTGGTCGATCATGGCGTTGAAGGCGGCATTGCGGGTCGGAATGCCGGATTTGAGGAAGGAGGTCGCCTCGCGTGCCTCGGCCCGGAAGCGGCTGGCGATGGCGTCGTAGCGAGAGAGATCGAGATCCACGATCGAATAGGAGCCGGCAACGCCTTCGCCCTGGCGCTTGGGCGGCGAGAGCTGGATCAGCTTGCCGGGCACATAATGGGCCTCGGTCAGCAGGAACCAGCAGATCTGGGCGACATGGGTGCCGGTGGTGATGTTGACGAGATACTCCTCTTCCTCGGCATCGAAGGGGTAGGCCCGGGCGAAATCATAGAGGGCGCCATAGACCTCCTGGAAATCCCAGGCATCGGCGAGATTCATGATGTGCCTGATAACCTGCGTGTCCGGCGAGATCACCGCGATGTCGCCTGCGATCCGCTCGGCCAGCGAGGTCGCCCGGATGTCGTGGATCAGGTCGAGGCGGTCGATGGATAGGTCGGCCTGCTGGCAGAGCGCCACGGTCGGCCGCCAGCGCTCCCAGCGCTTGTCGCGCTTGCCGCTGTCGAGGCTGACGCCGAGAAAGCCGATGGCGACACGCTTTTTCATGGTCACATCCTGGGTCGCAGGCTTCTCAGCGACGTTGAGGCAGACTCAATGTCGCGATACCTGCTCTTTCCTGCCAACGATGCGTTTCCAAGAGCAGGCTGGAAGCCCGGGATCCCAGAAACGCTCGCCATTCAACACTCTATATCACAGGATATTTTATTATCAGAAAATATAAATCATGACCCCAACTCTCTCCCCCGGAATTTCCGAAAATGGCCGGGTGGAAATTTTTTATTGTTCGAAATCAATATTTTATAAAATAATTCCATACCCCTCCTCCACTTGGCACGCTCTCTGCAGACAGATCCCCGTAACAAAATGAGGATGATTGCCATGGCAAATAAGTCGCTGTTTGCCTCCCTGGTGGGGAAGATGCTGCCGAAGGCCGAGGCCGCCAACAAGCACGGCGCCCCCGCCTACGAGTTCACCCCGCGCCACGCGCTGGCCCAGCTCGCCGTCACCGGCACGCTGAACCACACCTTCTATGCCAGCGCCACGGCGCAGCTCGACGAGACGCTCAAGGCGGTCTGCGAGGTGGAGAGCGCGTTCATCGCCAAGGCGGCCATCTATGCCCGCCAGCGCGGCCACATGAAGGATATGCCGGCCTTGCTGCTCGCCTATCTCTCCATGCTGCAGACGGGTGATTTCGCCAAGGCGTTCCCGCGCGTGGTCGACAATGGCAAGATGCTGCGCAACTTCGTGCAGGTGATGCGTTCGGGCGCCGTCGGCCGCAAGTCCTTGGGAACCCGGCCGAAGAAGCTGGTCCAGGCCTGGCTCGAGACCGCCTCGGACATCGAGATCATGCGCGCCAGCGTCGGCAACGCGCCCTCGCTCGCCGATGTGATCAAGATGGTCCACCCCAAGCCCGCCGACAAGGCGCGCGAGGCGCTCTATGCCTGGTTGATCGGGCGCCCCTACGAGGTGATGGCTCTGCCCGCCATCGCCCGGTCATTCGAGGCCTTCAAGCAGGATCCGTCGCTGCCGGTACCGGCCGTGCCGTTCCAGATGCTGACGGCCCTGCCGCTCACGCGGGACCACTGGGCCGCCATCGCCGACAAGGCCGGCTGGCAGATGCTCCGGATGAATCTCGCCACCTTCGCGCGCCACGGCGTGTTCGAGGTGGAGGGCTTCGCCGAAAACCTCGCCGGGCGGCTTGCCGATCGCGAGGCCATTAAGCGGGCACGGGTTTTCCCGTACCAGCTGCTGATGGCCTATGCGCAGGCGGGGCAGGACATCCCGCCCGTGGTGCGCGAGGCGCTGCATGACGCGATGGAGATTGCGGTCGCCAACGTGCCGGCGATCGAGGGCCGCGTGGTCGTCTGCCCGGACGTTTCGGGTTCGATGTCCTCGCCGGTCACCGGCTATCGACCGGGCGCGACCACGCAAGTGCGCTGCATCGACGTGGCCGGGCTGGTGGCGGCTTCGGTGCTCCGGGCCAATCCTTCGGCACGGGTGATCCCGTTCGAGCAGAGCGTGGTCCGGGTGGACCTCGAGCCGCGCGACACGGTGATGACCAATGCCCGCAAGCTCGCCTCCATCGGCGGCGGCGGCACCAACTGCTCGGCGCCGCTGGAGAAGCTGGCGAACGAGCGGGCCAAGGTGGATCTCGTGATCTTCGTCTCGGACAACCAGTCCTGGGTCGATGCGCGCAGGGGCGGCGAGGCCACGCAGATGATGAAGCAGTGGGAGCGGGTGAAGACCAGCAATCCCGATGCTAAGCTCGTCTGCCTGGACATCCAGCCCTACACGACCACCCAGGCGCAGGAGCGCGCCGATGTGCTCAACATCGGCGGCTTCTCGGATGCGGTGTTCGACACCATCGCGGCCTTCACGAAGGGCGAGATGGGCGCCGAGCACTGGGTCGGCGAGATCGAGAAGATCGAGCTCTGATACGACACGATTTCCGGCCGGCGGCTTCAAGCTGCCGGCCGGAGCCAAGGCATACGTAATGGGCCACGGCAAATGCCGGCGGAACTACAGACTGCGAATCCCGGGGTTGCGGGTTCAAATCCCGCTGCGGCGCAAGCTGCATAGCTCAATCGGATAGAGCACGGACCGCCGCGAGGCGGTAACGTTTCGTCATTCTTGTTGCCGTGGCACTTATCATCGGGAGACTACGTACGGACACGGCGAATGCCGACGGAACTACAGCCTTCACGCTCCAGGTCGCGGGTTCGAGTCCCGCCAGGCCGCAAGGCCTGTAGCTCAGTGGATAGAGCAGGATGTTTCGTCACTCTCGTCGCCGTGGCTCGATCATGGCTCATTGCAACCAGCGGCGAATGCCGACAGGACTACAGGTAGAACACCCTTTCAAAGCAAAGGGAGCCGGCGCATCAAGGCGCCCCGCGTAAGCGGTAGTTCAGCAGCAACCGTCCTGTCATGCCTTGTCGCCGCAGCTGTTTCGACTGAAAGGAATTTTGACACGTCACGGCGAATGCCGATGGGAATACAGCACCTCAGGGCGCTGCAGCCGCGAACTGCACCCGACTCACCGTTATCGGGAGCCCGTTCTCATCACCCTCGTCGCCGTGGCCCCTTGACGATACCGAGCAGAGCGGCGAATGCCGGCGGAACTACATGGCTATTCCCCACGTGATGCGGGTTCGAATCCCGTCGGGTCCACCACTATGGGCCCGTAGCTCAATGGTAGAGCATATGTTTCGCCATTCTTGTCGCCGCAACGTTCCCTTCTCTTTCCGGCGGCGGCCTCTCCGCTACTCCGGACCGGCATCCGCCTCCAACCGCTGGCGCAGCGTGCCTATCAGGCGCAGGCAGGCCGCCACATCCTCCGTCGCCAATCCCTGCGCAAGGGCGTCGACCCACGGTTTCTGCCGCCGGCCCGCGGCTTCGTAGGCCGTCTTCCCCCTTGACGTCATCACCACCAGCCTGGCCCGGCGATGATGGGGGTTGTCGCGGAAGGCGAGAATGTCCTCGTCCACCATTTCGTTGACGATACGCTGTACGCCCTGACGGTTGAGCCCCATGGAACGGGCGAGATGGGCCACGGGCTGCGGAGTGTCGGCCAGCGCGATGGCGCCCAGCACCTGCCAGCGCGCGCTGCTTAGCCCCAGCCCGGCCACCAGCCGGTCGCCGGCCGCGAGCAGGCGGCCATTCAGGCGGAAGATTTCGAGGATGAGGGCCGTGACGCCCTCGCCGGCCAAGGCAGGATCCGATTCATTCATTGACAATATATACCCAATTTGACAATGTATTGTCAAATTGGAGTTGACCCATGCTGATCGGTCAGATCGCGCTCGTTCTGGCAGCCGCCTTCACCGGGGCGGCCTTCTACATCAATATTGCCGAGCAGCCGGCGCGGCTCGGCCTCGACGACGCCTCCCTGCTGGCGCAATGGAAACCCAGCTATGGGCGCGGCTTCGCCATGCAGGCCAGCTTGGCCGTCGTCTCCGGTCTTGCCGGCATCGCCGCCGCCTGGCTGGCCGGCGGTTGGCTCTGGCTGGCCGGTGCCGTGCTGATCCTGGCGAACTGGCCCTATACGCTGCTGGGCATCATGCCGACCAACCGGCGCCTGGAGGCAACACCGAACGATGAGGCAGGGGCCCAGACGCGCCGATTGATCGGGCACTGGGGCCGGCTGCACGCCGTACGCACCGCCCTCGGCGCGGCGGCGACGCTGGCCTATCTCGCCGCCTCGCTACAGCGTTTTGCGATTTGACGGGATCGTCCGGAATCGCAAAGACGCGTCGAAGCAAAGGGCAAGAGCAAAAAAGCGTTCAGTCCTGAACGCGCTTTGCTCCAGGAGGCTCAGCCCCGGCATCGGCCAGCTCGGCCCGCAGCCAGGCCTCGAAAGCCTTTACCTTGGCTGAAGGCTTGCGGCGCGCCGAGCTCACCAGCCAATAGGCCAGGCCGGTCTGAACCGGGCGCGGGAAAGGCGAAACCAGGCGCCCGTCGCGCAGTGCATCCTGTGCCAGGGTCTGCCAGCCGATCGAGACGCCCTGGCCGGCGATCGCGGCATCGAGACACAGCGCCGCATCCGAAAAGGCCGGGCCCGGCGCGAGCGGCAGGTCTGCCTTGCCATAGGCCGCCAGCCAGATCGGCCAGCTTTCCGGCGAATTATAGTCGATGATGGCCGGCAGCCTGACCAGATCCTCGATTTCCCGGATGCCGGCGGCCAACGCGGGCGAGCAGAGCGGGAACAGGCTCTGATCCATCAGGTAATCCGCCCTCACCCCCGGCCAGGGGCCCGCGCCCACGCGCACGCCGACATCGACGTCCGAGGTATCGAAATCCACCCGTTCGACCGAGGCATCGATACGCAGCTGCAGGCCTGGATGCGCCTCATGGAAACGATGCAGGCGCGGCACCAGCCATTTGGCGGCGAGAACCGGCGCGACCGTCACCGTCAGCACATGCTCGGACCGGGCTTCCGCCGTCGCCAGGGCCTGCGAGATCTCCCGGAAACCCCGGGTGAGGCCCGCGAGCAGGGACTGGCCGAGCGGTGTCGGCACCAGCCCCTTCGGGCCGCGCGTGAAGATCGGCCGCCCCAGGCGCTGCTCGGCCTTGAGCACCTGCTGGCTGACCGCGCCGACGGTGACGCCGAGCTCCTCGGCGGCCTTCGCCATCGAGCCGAGACGGCCGGCAGCTTCGACCGCCCGCAAGGCGCCGAGCTGATATCGCAGCAGAGTATCCATATAGTTTTTCTATAGGATTCCAGCGCAGAACTCCATTTCTTTTCTGCCCGATTTGCCAGAGATTCCGCAGCAGGAACTCAGGAATATTTCAGCCATGCTGATCGTCAGGATACTCAAGACCCTTCAGGAATGCTGGACCCGCCTGTCGGCGGTGCCGGCCCGCGGCCTGGAGCCGCTCGACCATCCCAGCCTGCAGGCCATGTCCCTGCGGGAGCTGGCCGACCTGCCGCTGGAACCACCGCCGCCGCCCGGCCATAATACGGGTGTGCTCGCGTGCAATCCAGGCGAGGCGGCCGCGCGCCGGACACCAACGCGCCAGGCCTTACGGGGAACCGCAATCGCCGCCCGCTAGCCAGGTATCGAGGACGTCCTGGGACCGCCAGCATCCTGCTGGCCTTTACCGCCGCACGCCCCGCCTCCAAGAGCCAGCAGGATGCTGGCGATCCCAGGAGGAGTGACCGTCATACAACCTGCTATTATACCCCGTCATACGCCTTCTGCAGCGCCGCGATGTCGAACTTGATCGCCTGCAGCACGGCGGCCATCACGCGCTGCGCCTTGGCCTGGTCGGGATCGGCCAGCAGCGTGGGCAGGATCGAGGGCACGATCTGCCAGTGCACGCCATAGCGGTCCTTGAGCCAGCCGCAATGTATCAATTCGCCCTTCTCGCCCAGCGCCTGCCACAGCCGGTCGATCTCGGCCTGATCGGCGCAGTCGATGTGGAAAGAGACGGCGTGGTTGTATTCGCATTTCTCCCCGCCATTGAGGGCGAGATAGCTCTCGCCCGCCAAAGTGAAGCGGACCATCAGTACGCTGCCGGCCTTGCCGCCCGGCCCATCCGCGACGTTGCGCTGCACATGATCGATGCGCGAATCCGGCAACAGCGACACATAGAAATTGGCGGCCTCCTCGGCCTCTCCGGCAAACCACAGGCACGGCGAAATCTTGGACATGGCATTTTCCTCCGATGGACCCTTGCGGGCGAATGCCCCAAGGACGAGGGAAGACCTGCCGATCCGACATTGCCATGTGTCTCGACCGCGGATTTCATGCTTACACGCCGCCGAGACGGGCCTGCATGAAATCCACGAAGACGCGGACCTTCGGCGAGAGATGCCGGCTGGACGGCCAGATCATGTTGAAATTGCGCGGCCCGCCCACATGATCGGGCAGCACGGTCCGCAGTGTTCCGGCCTCGACGGCATCGTGCACCAGGAAGTCCGGCATGACGCCGATGCCGAGACCACCGAGCGTGGCGCCGCGCATGGCTTCCATATTGTTGCAGGTGAAGACGGTGCGCGGGCGCGGCTCCGGCTCGTCCGACGGCAGGATCAGCGGCCATTCCAACATCCTGCCGCTGTTGAGGAAGCGGTAGCGGATGGCGAGATGGCCGTCGAGATCGCGCGGCTTCAGCGGCGTGCCATGGCGCTCGAGATAAGCGGGCGAAGCGAACAGCATCTGCCGGAAGGAACAGAACACCCGCGACATCAGCCGGGAATCCGGCAACTCGCCGCTGCGGATGGCGATATCGACGCCTTCCTCGACCAGATCGACCAGCCGGTCGTTGAAATCGAAATCGAGATCTATCTCCGGATAGAGCGCGGTGAACTCCGGCATCAGGGGCATCAGGATGTGGTAGGTGACGACCGGCGTCGACACCCGAAGCCTGCCCCGCGGAGCGTCGCGCGAACCCGCCACGATGGCCCAGGCGTCGTCGAGGTCGTCGAGGACGCGCCGGCAGCGCTCGTGGAACAGGCGCCCTTCCTCCGTCAGGCGGATGGTGCGGGTGGTGCGCTGGAACAGGCGGACGCCGAGATCGTGTTCAAGCTTTGCCACCGACTTGCCCACGGCTGAAGCCGAAAGGCCGAGCACGCGCCCGGCTGCGGCGAAACTGCCGAGATCCGCCGTGCGCACGAAAGCGGTGAGATTGCCGCTCCTGTCCATAGACTCTCCGCTATTACGGAATTTTGTTCCGTTATCTTCGGAACAACGCCCCCATTTCCTCAATAATGCGGCAAGAATAGATTGCTCGCAACGGGTCGAGCCGTTTTGCCGGGGCAAGCCTCCCCACCGAGCGCCCCGCTGGCAGGCGACCTGCCACCCCTCTTTCGAGCAAGATTCCATGACAGATCGAACCTTGGCTCCGAGCGCGGCCCACAAGGCGCTCATCCTGCTGTCCGTCTGCCTTGCTGCCATCGCCATGCCGTTGACCTTCACGGGACCGGCGGTGGCGCTGACCGCCATCGCCGAAACGCTGGGCGGCAGCCCGATCGCCCTGAACTGGGTGACCAATGCCTTCATGCTGACCTTCGGCAGCGCGCTGATGGCCGCCGGAGCCCTATCGGACAGCTTCGGCCGCAAGCGTGTCTTCCTCACCGGCACCGCCGGCTTCGCCCTGGCCTCGCTGGCCCTGGTGGGCGCGCGCTCGATCCTGATCTTCGACCTGCTGCGCGCTCTCCAGGGGCTTGCCGCTGCCGCGGCCTTCGCGGGCGGCATGGCGGCCCTGGCGCAGGAATTTTCCGGCAGCGCGCGCATGCGTGCCTTCAGCGTGGTCGGCGCCAGTTTCGGCGCCGGCCTTTCCTTCGGCCCGATCAGTTCGGGCCTGATGAGCGCGACCTTCGGCTGGCCCAGCATCTTTCTCGCCGTCGTCGCGCTGACATCGGTCTCTTTCGTCATCGGCGTCGCCGTGCTCCGGGAATCCCGCGATCCCCAGGCTCGCGGGCTGGACTGGCCGGGCGCGACCAGTTTCACCCTCGCACTGACCCTATTCACCTATGGCGTCCTGCAGGCGCCGGAAAGCGGCTGGAGCGATCCGCTCGTCATCGTCCTGCTCGTCGGCGCGCTCGCGCTGATGGCGCTGTTCGTGCGCATCGAACTCAACTCGCCCCGCCCGATGCTCGACCTCAGCCTGTTCCGGTACGGGCGTTTCGTCGGCGTGCAGTTGCTGGCGGCCGCGCCCGCCTATGCCTTCGTGGTGCTGCTGATCCTGCTGCCGATCCGTTTCGTCGGCATCGAGGGCGTCGGCGCGGTTGCTGCCGGCCGCATGATGATGGCGCTGTCCGCCCCGCTGCTGGTTCTGCCGCTCCTGGCCGGCTGGCTCTCACGCTGGATCGCGCCGGCCGTGATCTGCGGCCTCGGCCTGCTGGTCTCAGCAGCCGGACTTGCCTGGCTGAGCTTCATGCCGGCCGGCGGCGACGTCAACGCCATGCTCGCGCCCATGGCCGTGATCGGCATCGGCATCAGCCTGCCCTGGGGCCTGATGGACGGTCTCGCCGTCTCCGTGGTGCCGAGCGAGCGGGCCGGCATGGCGACCGGCATCTTCTCCACCGTCCGCGTCGCCGGCGAGGGCGTGGCGCTTGCCATCGTCAGCGCCGTGCTCTCGGCCCTAACATCAGGCCACCTTCCCGGTGCGCATGCCCGGGAGGGCGCCCAGAAGCTGGTGACGGGCGACGTTGCCGGTGCCGCCGGCGCGCTGCCGCAATTGGCCCGCCCGGCCTTGATCCAGGCCTATGGCGGTGCGTTCTCCACGCTGCTGCTCTTGCTGGCCGCTATCACCGTGGTCACCGCCGTCGTGGTCTTCGTCTTTCTCGGGCGCCGGGAAACGCCTCGGGACGACGTCCCGGCAGAGACAGTCTGTGCCTCGGCGAACGGCTGAACGCCGTACATCGGCAACCAGCCTTACGACCACGGAAAAGGGGGCCGAAGCGCTAATACGGTTCACTTAAGCAGGAACCGCTCCGAATTTGTCATAGCCGGGCTTGACCCGGCTACCCAGAAGCCGCACGGACGAACCGTCGGAGAGCTGGATTGCCGGGTCAAGCCGGCAATGACAAAGGTCGAGCACCCCGAAACGCTTAAGTGAACTGCATTGGGCCGAAGAGCCCCCTTTTTCTCATATGCCGAGCCGGTATCGATTGCGGTAATGACCTCAGAACATCCGCTTGATGCGGATGCCGCCGACCACCGAGTTGAGCTTCTCCTTCGGCCTGACATCGGCGAAGGTTTCGTTGCCGAGTTCGCGATCGAACTCGGACCGGATGTAGGAGACCTCGCCCGTCACCGACAGGCCCTTGACGATCATGTAGGTCAGGTTGCCGGTGATGGCGTATTCCTTGGCCTTGAGGTCCTGGCCATTGATGCCGGCGCCGTCATAGCGCGTGTCGATATAGCTCGGCACGATGTTGAAGCCCCATTGCGGCGTGAAGTTGCCGCCCAGTTCCGCCGTAATGGACCAGCCCTTGCCGGCTTCCAGCCGCGAAAAGCCGTTGCGGTAGTAGAAGTCCTGCGAGCGGAGGGCATAGAGGTTGTCGGCGCCCAGATAGTCCAGCGCACCGTCGGCATATTGGCCTTCGATCACCAGATGCCCGTCCTGGAGTTGCGGGATCTTGATCAGCACGTCGCCGCCGATCGCATAGCCCCATTTGTTCTGATGCCGAAGGGCGACGTCGTCGGCAGGATCGTCCGGCGTGCCATTGTCATAGCGCGAGGCGCTGCGGAACTGGTGGGCCGCGGCCTGGAGCGCCACCGTTCCCCATTCCTGGTCGAGCCGGAGGACGCCGACGACATCCGGCACCTGCTGGCCGCCCTGATAGGCGAACACGTCGTTCTGGCGGTGATCGCGGCCATCTTCGATCGACAGGGTGGCCGAGAAGCCGCCGCCGAACTGTGCCGTATAGGCTATGAGGTTCACCGTGTTCGACTGGGCGTAATAGGGGCCGAAGATGGTGTTGCCATAGTCGTTGTCGTAGAAGCCGAAGAAGGAATGGGCATAACCCGCCGTCAGGCCGCCGAACTGGATGAAGGCCTTATCGATGGTGAAGCGGTTGCGCTGTTCCGTGCCGTTCACCCGCGTGGCGGTGTTGCTGTCCGCATTGATCTGGAAATAGGAGCGCAGCAGGCCGTATTCGGTCTCGGTGCGGGCATCGAACCAGACACGGGCCTGGGTGTTGAAGGCGGTGCGGTTGTCGTCGCGATTGAACTTGCCGCCGCCATAGATGCGATAGTCTATGCGGAACTCGCTGCCGATGCGCAGGCAGGTGTCGCTGCCCGGAATATAGAAGAAGCCCGGGCCAAAGGCCGTACAGACCTTCACATATTCGACGGCCTCGCCCTTGGTCATCGGAAGATCCGCCGCATGAGCAGCGGCAAAACCGGTAAGGCCGGCGACTGTTCCTAAAATAAATGCTCTTTTAATCACAATTTCCTCCAAACAATTTTCAATTGCAATACGACAGAAAAAAGTCTTCGAGCCAGAATGAGGCCGTAGAGCTCAGCAAAATTAGAGCATCTGAAAATTACCATTCGAATTTGAACCAATCGGCCTATGCCGACAACCAAAATTGCCGGCTTCCGATTGGAGCTCGTGCGATTTTCGACTCCATTGTTACTTAAAGGTCACATTGCAGCAAAACTATTTCACAACTTCACCTTGCATCCGGCAGGCAAGCTGGCTTCCGCGATCCAGGGGCAAGGGGAGAAGGACATGCCCGGCCACACGTGAAAAAGGCGGGCCACGAAGACCCGCCTTTCGGCCAACCGCGCGGGATGGCCATGACCACGTTTTCACGGGCCGGGCAGAGCCGGCGCCCTGTGTTACCTGTTCAGCATCGGCAGGTTCATGCCCTGCTCCCTGGCGCAGTCGATGGCGATGTCGTAGCCGGCATCGGCATGGCGCATCACGCCGGTGCCGGGATCGTTGACCAGCACGCGGGCGAGGCGCCGGTCGGCATCCTCGGTGCCGTCGCAGACGATGACCATGCCCGAATGCTGCGAATAGCCCATACCGACGCCGCCGCCATGATGCAGCGACACCCAGGTCGCACCCGATGCGGTGTTGAGCAGGGCGTTGAGCAGCGGCCAGTCGGACACGGCATCCGAACCGTCACGCATGGATTCCGTCTCGCGGTTGGGCGAGGCGACCGAACCCGAGTCGAGGTGGTCGCGGCCGATGACGATCGGGGCGGAGAGCTCGCCGTTGCGCACCATCTCGTTGAAGGCGAGGCCGAGGCGGTGGCGCTGGCCGAGGCCCACCCAGCAGATGCGGGCGGGCAAGCCCTGGAAGGCGATGCGTTCGGCGGCCATGTCGAGCCAGTTGTGCAGGTGCTTGTCGTCGGGGATGAGTTCCTTGACCTTGGCGTCGGTCTTGGCGATGTCGGCCGGATCACCCGACAGCGCGGCCCAGCGGAACGGGCCGACGCCGCGGCAGAACAGCGGGCGGATATAGGCCGGCACGAAACCCGGGAAGTCGAAGGCATTGTCGACGCCGACTTCCTTGGCCATCTGGCGGATATTGTTGCCGTAGTCGAAGGTCGGCACGCCCATCTTCTGGAAATCGAGCATGGCGCGGACATGCACGGCTATCGACTTCTTCGCCTCGGTGACGACATGGGCCGGCTCGGTGCGGGCGCGCTCCTTGTATTCCTCCCAGGTCCAGCCGATCGGCAGATAGCCGTTCAGCGGGTCATGCGCGGAAGTCTGATCGGTGACCATGTCAGGGCGGACGCCGCGGCGCACCAGCTCGGGCAGGATCTCGGCGGCATTGCCGAGCAAGGCGATCGAGACGGCCTCCTTGCGCTCGCAATGATGCTTGACGAGCTCGAGCGCGTGGTCGAGATCCCGGGCCTGCTTGTCGACATAGCGGGTGCGCAGGCGGAAATCGATGCTCTGCTGCTGGCATTCGATGTTGAGCGACACGGCACCGGCCAGGGTCGCGGCCAGCGGCTGGGCGCCGCCCATGCCGCCGAGGCCGGCGGTGAGCACCCAGCGGCCGGCGAGATCCCCGCCATAATGCTGGCGGCCGGCCTCGACGAAGGTCTCGTAGGTACCCTGCACGATGCCCTGAGAGCCGATGTAGATCCAGGAGCCGGCCGTCATCTGGCCGTACATCATCAGGCCCTCGGCATCGAGCTGGTTGAACTTCTCCCAGGTCGCCCAATGCGGCACCAGGTTGGAATTGGCGATGAGGACGCGCGGCGCATCGGCATGGGTCTTGAACACGCCGACGGGCTTGCCGGACTGCACCAGCAGCGTCTCGTCATTGTTGAGGTTCTTCAGGGTGCGCACGATGGTGTCGAAGCATTCCCAGTCGCGTGCGGCGCGGCCGATGCCGCCATAGACCACCAATTCCTTGGGGTTCTCGGCGACGTCGGGATCGAGATTGTTCATGAGCATGCGCAGCGGCGCTTCGGTCAGCCAGCTCTTGGCATTGAGCTGAGTGCCACGCGGGGCGCGGATCTCGACATCGCGGAAACGGGCATTGCTGAGCATGTACATGACCTCTTGTTGCTTGTATATACAAGTTAGCGGCAAAACGGCAAATCTGTCAAGGGAGAACCGAAGACGGAGATCGATCTTCAGATCGGCCCTGCAGTCACCCCACCCTGTTCGAATGCCTGCGATGCTCGATGCGGTAGCGCCCGCCCGGCAGCAGCAGGCGGACCGCGGTGACGACATGCTGCAGGGCCTCCTCGCCACCGCCGGCGTCCGGGGCCGGCGCCCCCACCCAGCCGGTCGCGAAGGTGCGACGACGGATCAGCAGGCACGGATCGGCCCGCGAGATCGCCAGCAGTTTGCACTCCCAGGCCTGCGGCAGCACCGCCTCGATGCGATGCTCCGCCTCGCTCCACGGCACCACCGCACTGAGCACCTCATTGGGCGTCACCCGGGAAAAATCATGATCGAGATAGCCGGGCGCCACCGCCGGATTGACGAAACGATCCTCGAGCTGGATCGGCACCTCATTGTCGCAATGCACGATGATTGAATGGAAAACCGGGCTGCCGATCGGCAGTTCGAGGAGATCGGCGATATCGGGCGTCGCCTTCAGCGTATCGAGCAGCAGCACCTGAGCGCTGTAATCATGGCCGCGCCCGCGGATTTCCTCGGCGATATTGGTGACGGCGAACACGTCCGAATGACTGTTGCCGCCCGCCACGAAGGAGCCCCTGCCCTGCATGCGGACCAGCACGCCCTCGAGGCTGAGCTCGCGCAGCGCCCGGTTCACCGTCATGCGGCTCACCCCGAGCTGCTCGACCAATTCGCTTTCGGAAGGGATGCGATGATCCGGCGGCCACTCGCCGCTGCGCACCCGCGAGAGGATGTGCTGCTTCACCTCGGCATAGAGCGGCGTGGCAGGTATGGCGGGCTCCGGCTTCCTGTCCGGCGGCATGCTCATGACGACGTCATTCCTCAAAATCGACTCACCGCCTCATGCGGCACTTGCCATGATCGCAAAATTATGTATAAAACTTATATATACAAGTTGCGAACTCGTCGGTACACAACATGCCCGATTTCCGCCCACAACTCCAGAGCAACCGCAGCCTCCTGGCCAGCCAGGCGCTGCTGCCCGATGGCTGGGCCCGGAATGTACTGATCGAGATCGACGTTTCAGGCCGGATCAGCGCCGTGACCGCCGACGCCAGCGCCGATGGCGCCGAGATCGCATCGGGGCCAGTGCTGCCCGCCATGCCCAACCTGCATTCCCACGCCTTCCAGCGCGCCATGTCCGGCCTTGCCGAGGTATCCGGCGCGGGCAGCGACAGCTTCTGGACCTGGCGCGAGGAAATGTACCGCACCGTCGGCCAGATCACGCCCGAGGATGCCGAGGCGATCGCCACCCGGCTCTATGTCGATCTGCTCAAGGCCGGCTTCGGCTCGATCGCCGAATTTCACTATCTGCATCACGACAAGAACGGCTCCCTCTTTGCCGACCGCGCCGAAATGTCGAAGCGCATCCTGGCCGCGGCCCGGACCAGCGGCATCGGCTTGACGCTGCTGCCCGTCTTCTACGCCCATGCCAATTTCGGCGGCGTCGCGCCGCATGAGGGCCAGCGCCGCTTCATCCACGATGTCGATGGCTTCGAGCGGCTGATGGCGGAACTCGCCCCGGCCTGCGCGACGCAGGGCGCCACGCTCGGCTATGCCTTCCATTCGCTGCGGGCGGCGACGCCCGAGGAAATGAAGACTCTGATGGCGAGCCTGCCCAAGAGCGGGCCGCTGCACATCCACATCGCCGAACAGCAAAAGGAAGTCGACGATTCCATCGCCTGGAGCGGCAAACGCCCGATGCAATGGCTGTTCGACCATATGCCCGTCGACGAGCGCTGGTGCCTGATCCACGCCACCCATGCCGATCCGTCCGAACTGCAGCGCATGGCGGCGAGCGGCGCCGTGGCGGGCCTGTGCCCGGCGACGGAAGCCAATCTCGGCGACGGCATCTTCGACGCGGTCGCCTATCGTGCCCGGAGCGGGCGCTTCGGCATCGGCACCGACAGCCATGTTTCCCCCAGCGTGGTCGACGAGTTGCGTACGCTCGAATATTCGCAGCGCCTGCGCGACGAAAAGCGCAACCGGCTCGCCAATGGCCCGCACCGCTCGGTCGGGCGCGATATTTACGATGCGGCACTTGCCGGCGGCGCCCAGGCCCTCGGCCAGCCCATCGGCGCCATCGCCCCCAGCATGATCGCCAGTCTCGTCGTGCTGGATGGCGACGATGCTTTCATAGACAGCGCCAAGGATGACGCTATTGTCGATCGCTGGCTGTTCGCGCTTGGCGACCGTACGGTGCGTGACGTCATGGTTGAGGGGCAGTGGCGTATCCGCGACGGGCGTCACGACCAGGACGACATCATCAATGCGGCCTTCAAGACCGCGATCAGAAACCTGGCCCGCCATTGAGGCGCGCAGGTTGCTGTCAACATAGGGGAATTGATGATGAAGAAGACCCTCATTTCCACCGCCATCCTGGCGCTGGCGACGCTGGTCAGCGTTCCGGCCGCCCAGGCCAAGGAGTGGAAAACCGTCACCATCGGCCTGGAGGGCGCCTACGAGCCCTGGAACCTGACCAAGCCCGACGGCACCATGGATGGCTTCGAGGTCGACCTTGCCAAGGATTTGTGCGGGCGCATCAAGGTCGAGTGCAAATTCATTGCCCAGGACTGGGACGGCATGATTCCGAGCCTCAATGCCGGCAAGTTCGACGTGATCATGGACGGCATGTCCATCACCGAGGAACGCAAGAAGCAGATCGACTTCTCGCGTCCCTATGCCGGCGAGCGGGCCGGTTTCGCCACGCTGAAGTCCAACGATCTCGCCAAGCTCGCCGGTACCGGCACCGTCGTGACGCTGTCGGGCGACCCCGCCAAGGACAAGGCCACGCTCGACACCCTGCGTGAAGCGCTGAAGGGCAAGTCCGTCGGCGTGCAGGTCGCGACCAATTATGCCGAATGGCTGGCCAAGAATTTCAAGGACACCATCACCGTCACCGAATACAAGACCGTGGGTGAGGCCGACCTCGACCTGGCTGCCGGCCGCGTCGACGCCACCGTCGGCGATGTCACCTTCTATTATTCGGTGCTGTCGCGCCCCGATCATTCCGAAATGACGCTGGCCGGCCCTGAAATCACCGGCCCGGTATGGAGCGAAGGCATCGGCCCGGCCTTCCGCAAATCCGATCCGGAGCTGCGCGACATGTTCGACAAGGCGATCGGCGAAGCCCTTGCCGACGGCACGATCAAGAAGCTCAGCATGAAGTGGTTCAAGACCGACATGTCGCCTCAGACCAAGTCCTGAGGCGCAGGCAAGTCCTGATCATCGACCACGCCGGCATCCGGGCAGGGGAACCGCGTCCCGCCCGGATGCCGCCCGGCCAAGCGGCGCAAGACCGACCGGGGTACTGCAAGGGCGATCCAGAATGAAGCCGATCCGGAAAACCGGGCGGCAGAACCCAAAGGGGAACCGACAATGAAGAAGTATCTGCTCTCCTCGGCGCTGCTGGCGCTGAGCACTCTTGTGGCCATGCCCGCACCGGCCAAGGAGTGGAAGACGGCCACGATCGCTCTGGAAGGCGCCTACGAGCCCTGGAACCTGACCAAGCCCGACGGCAGCATGGATGGGTTCGAGATCGACCTCGCCAAGGATCTGTGCGGCCGCATGAAGATCGAGTGCAAATTCATTGCCCAGGACTGGGACGGCATGATCGCCGGTCTCAATGGCGGCAAGTTCGACGTGATCATGGACGCGATGTCGATCACCGACGACCGCAAGAAGCAGGTCTCCTTCTCGCAGCCCTACGCCCAGACTCCCGCGGGATTTGCCGGCTTGAAGACCGGAGACCTCGCCAAAATGGACGGCACCGGCACCACGGTGACGCTGACGGGCGAGGCCGGCCATGACAAGAGCACGGTGGAGAAGATGCGCGAAGCCCTGAAGGGCAAGACCATCGGCATTCAGACCGCCACCGTCTACACCAAATTCGTCGAAGAGAACTTCAAGGACATCGCCACCATCACCGAGTACAAGACTTCGGGCGAGCGCGACCTCGACATCACGGGCGGGCGCATCGATGTCGGCTTCGACGACGACACCTATTTCACCTCCGCCTTCTCCAAATCGGGCAATGAGCAGATGACCCTCCTCGGCGCCCAGATCGCCGGTCCGATCTGGGGCGAGGGTATCGGCCCGGCCTTCCGCCAGTCCGACAACGACCTGCGCGAGATGTGGGACAAGGCGATCGGCGCGGCCATCGCCGACGGCACCGTCAAGAAGCTCAGCCTGAAATGGTTCAAGCTCGACGTGACCCCCGTCAAGGGATCTTGACCGCCGATGACGCTTCTGCGGGCCGGCATCAGCCGCCCCGCAGGACCGCCAGGTAGGACGCACCGTCGGTTTCAGCCCCCTTGGTGCCGAAAACTGCCGGCATCGCAGCCATAGCCCCTGTCTCTCTGGCCTACCCTAAGAGGAGAGCCAAATTGTGGACGTAATTACCAGCCTGTCCGACAAGATCTCCTATCTGATCGCCACGCTCGGCTTCGGCGAGACCGGTTGGGGGCTCTATCTCCTCGGCGGCGCCGGAATGACGCTGGCCGTCACCCTCGCGGCCATGCTGATCGGCGCCATCGTCGGCGCCCTGGTCGCCTGGGCCAAGATCGCCGGTAACCTGCCGGCCACCCTGATCGGCAATGTCTATACCGTGGTGCTGCGCGGAGCCCCCGAACTGCTGATCATCTACATGGTCTATTTCGGCCGGGTGGTCGATGTGATCGGCAATTCGCTGGGCGCGCTCGGCATCGGCAACAGCACCACGATCAACAGCTTTCTCGCCGGCGCCCTCGGCGTCGGCCTGATCTCCGCCGCCTACCAGGCGGAGGTCTTCCGCGGCGCCTTCACCGCCATCGCCAAGGGCGAGATCGAGGCGGGCCGCGCCATCGGCATGCCGCGTTTCATGCGCTTTCGCCGCATCATCGCGCCGCAGATCATGCGTTTTGCCATTCCAGGGCTTGGCAACGTCTTCCAGCTCAGCGTGAAGGACTCGGCCCTGATCTCCGTCACAGGCCTGGTCGAGATCATGAACGCCGCCAACAAGGCGAACGGATCGACCCGACAGCCCTTCTTGTTCTACACCGTGGCGGCCTGCCTCTATCTCATCCTGACGACCTTCTCGACCCAGATCTTCAGTGCCGGCGAGCGGCGGGTAGCCAAGAGCTTCCGCCGTCCGGTGGGATCGTAGGTGCCGCCATGAGTCTCGATTTCGCCCTGGAAGCCCTCAACAAGATCCTGGCGGTCCTGCCGACGACGTTGATGCTCTTCATCTTCTCCGTCCTGCTCGGACTGGTCTTCGCGCTGATCGTGCTGTGGATGCGCATGAGCAGCAACAGGTTGCTGTCCGGTATCGCCAAGACCTACATCTTCATTTTTCGCGGCACGCCGCTCCTGATCCAGATCTTCCTGATCTTCTACGGCCTGGCCCAGTTCCAGTTCATGAAGGAATCCTTGTTCTGGCTGGTGCTGAAGAACCGCATCGCCTCGGCCGTGTTCGTGATGGCGCTCTGCACCGCCGCCTATCAGGCCGAGATCCTGCGCGGCGGCCTGCTGGCCGTCTCGACCAAGGAGATCGAGGCGGCGCGTGCCATCGGCATGTCCGGTTTCAAGCTGCTCTATCGCATCATCGCGCCGATCGCCCTGCGCCAGGCGCTGCCGGCCTATTCGACCGAGGTGATCCTGACATTGAAATCGACCTCGCTGGCCGGACTGATCGGCGTGGTCGAGATGACCGGCATCGCCCAGAAAATTGGCCGCCAGGCCTTGCTCGACGTGCCGGTCCTGGCTCTGGCCGGTATCATCTATATCGCTCTGAGCTATGTCATCATCTTCCTGCTCGGCCTCGCCGAGCGCCAGCTCTCTCCCCATCTGCGCTTCATGCCGCCGAGCGCGCAGACACCGCGCACCATCGTCGGCTGAAAGGAAACGCCATGGCCGCTTCCAGCGAAATCGCGCTCAGCGTCAAGAACATCCACAAGAGTTTCGGCGATCACGAAGTGCTCAAGGGCATTTCGCTCGATGCCCACCAGGGGGATGTGATCTCCATTCTCGGCGCCTCGGGCTCGGGTAAGAGCACCTTCCTGCGCTGCATCAACCTGCTCGAGACGCCCGACGAGGGCGAGATCGTCGTCGCCGGCGAGAAAGTCGAGATGCGCCGCAGCAAGAAGGGCCGCCTCGAACCCTCCAACGGCAAACAGGTCGACCGCATCCGCTCCGAACTCGGCATGGTGTTCCAGAGCTTCAACCTGTGGTCGCACATGACGGTGCTGCAGAACCTGATCGAGGGCCCGGTGCATGTGCTGGGTCGCCCCAAGGCCGAGTGCATCGCCGAGGCCGAGGCCCTGCTGGAGCGGGTCGGCCTGGCCGAGCGCCGCAACTACTATCCCTCGCACATGTCGGGCGGCCAGCAGCAGCGCGCCGCCATTGCGCGGGCGCTGGCGATGAAGCCGAAGGTGATGCTGTTCGACGAGCCGACCTCGGCGCTCGATCCCGAACTGGTCGGCGAAGTGCTGCGTGTGATGCGGGGTCTTGCCGAGGAAGGCCGCACCATGCTGGTGGTCACCCACGAGATGGGCTTTGCCCGCAACGTCTCCAACCGGGTGATGTTCCTGCACAAGGGCGAGGTGGAGGCGGACGGCTCGCCCGACGAATTGTTCAAGGAGCTCAAGTCGGAACGCTTCAAGCAGTTCATCTCCAGCCAGCATCATTGACGATCTGGCGCGACGGCAGGTGGGTTGCGGCGCCCCTCCCCCTTACCCTCTCCCCGTAAGAACGGGCGAGGGTAAGGGGGAGGGGCTGCGCAATCTCGTCCTCAATTTCCCTATCCGATATTCCTCCTCGTCCTGGTTTCCCCATGTCCATCGTTCTTGACCGCCCCCTCGCCTGGCGAGAGATCGCCGCCATCGCCGAGGGGACGGAACTCGCCCTTTCCGAAGCTGCCCGGCAGCGCCTCTTCCATGCCCGGGCCATCGTCGACGCCATCGTCGAGCGCGGCATCCTCGCCTATGGCGTGAACACCGGCGTGGGGGGCCTCGCCAACGTCATCGTCGACAGGCCGCAGCAGCGGCAATTGTCGCGCAACATCCTGATGAGCCATGCCGTGGGCGTCGGCGCCCCCCTCGGCAAGGCCGAGACAAGGGCGATCATCGCCGCCGCCATCAACAATTACGCCCATGGCCATTCCGGCGTCAGGCCCGCAGTGGTCGAGCAGTTGCTGGCCCTGCTGGCGCATGACTGCCTGCCCGAAGTGCCCTCGCTTGGCTCGGTCGGCTATCTCAGCCACATGGCCCATATCGCCCTGGTGCTGATCGGCGAGGGCCACGCCGTGCTCGACGGGCAGAGACTGACAGGCGGCGAGGCGCTGGCCCGCATCGGGCTGGCGCCGCTGGTGCTGGAGGCCAAGGAGGGCCTGAGCCTGGTCAACGGCTCGCCCTGCGTCACCGGCCTTGCCGCGCTTGCTCTGGCCCGCAGCGAAAGACTGGTCGGCTGGGCCGACGTCACGGCCGCCATGAGCTTCGAAAACCTGCGCGGCCAGCCGCGGGCCTTCGACGAGGCCTCGCTCGCCTTGCGCATCTCCGAGGGCATGCAGGCGACGGGGCGGCATCTACGCGCGCTGCTCCAAGGCAGCGCTATCCTGGCCGCGGCGGCCGGACGCCAGACCCAGGACCCGCTCAGCCTGCGCGCCGTGCCGCATGTCCATGGCGCGGTGCGCGACGCGCTTGCCGAAATCGGCGCCACCGTCGACCGCGAACTGGCCTCGGTCACCGACAACCCGGCCGTGCTCGGCACGCCCGAAGCGCCCGAGGTCTTTTCGCAGGCGCATGCCGTGGCGCCCGGCATCGCCCTCGCCATGGATACGCTCGCCATTGCCGTGGCCGAGCTGGCGGCGATGGCGGAGCGGCGGATCGACCGCCTCGTCAATCCGCATGTCAGCGACCTGCCGGCCTTCCTCGCCGTGGGCAGCGGCGTCTCCTCCGGCTTCATGATCGCCCAATACACCGCTGCCTCGCTGGTGGCGCTCAACCGGCGCCTCGCCAGCCCGGCAAGCCTCGACGGCGGCATCACCTCGGGCCTGCAGGAGGATCATCTCAGCCACGCCACGCCATCGGCCCTCAAGGCCCTGCAGATCCTCGACAATGTCGAGCACATCCTGGCAATCGAACTCATCGCCGATGCCCAGGCCTATGACCTTCAGGCCGAAGACCTCGCTAAGGCGCCCGGCACCGATGCCTTCTATCGCGACGTGCGCACGGCCCTGCCGCCCTATCGCGACGACCGTCCCTTGGCGGGCGACATCGCCGTCGCGCGCGGGATCATCCGCCGGGCGGACGCCACCGCGGCCTGAGACGGCGCCGATTCTTTACCCTCCCCTCGATGGCGAGGGTAAAGGAACCCCGCGTCCACCAAGCCGGCTCCCACAAGCTCAAGCCGCCCGCTTCACCAGTTCGGCCACCATGGCGGCCGTCCAGGTGAAATGGCCGCCGCCGAGGCCCTCGCCGGAGATCGGGTCGTAATATTCAGCAAAGCCGCTCTCCTCGATCAGGGCCAGGCTGCCGGCCTCGACCTTGGCGGCGGCGTCCGCGAGATTGCAGCGCCGGAGCCCGTCGGCGATCAGCATGTTGACGATGATCCAGGCCGGCCCGCGCCAATAACGCTTGGATTCGAAACGCCGGTCCGCCGGATCGTGGCTGGCCACGCCAAAGCGCGTGCGCTTGCGCCAGGCCTCGATGCGGCCGGCAATGCTCCTTTGCCGCGCTTCGCCGCCCAGCCCAGCGAAGACCGGCAGCAATCCGCCGATCGAGGGACTGTCGATCAATTGGTTGGAGACGCGGTCGAGGCAGAGATACTGGCCGAAAGTGTCGCTCCAGAGCGTCTCGAAGGCCGCTCTCGCCTTGGCGACGCGCTCTCGGGCCCGGGCGGCGATCTCGGGCTCGCCGAGCGTCTCGGCAAGCTCGGCGAGGTCGCTGTCCGAGCGGATCAGGATGGCGTTGAAGCCCGGATCGACCACCTTGAAGGGCGAGGCCTCGTGTAGCCTGGCATTGTCCCAGCCAAGGCCGCGAAAGCGCTGCAGCAGCCAGAGGAAGCGGTCATAGTCGGCCTTATGCGGACGCTGGGCGGAATCGACATGCTTGGTATCGCGGCGCTCATAGGGCTCCACCCCGTCGGTCGGCACGCGCATCATCGCTTCGTCCCAGTCGATCGAATTGTCCCGGCCGGACTCCCAGGGATGGATGATGGCGACGAGCCCGGTGTCCTTGGGATCGCGGCAGGCATAGAACCAGCGATGCCAGGCCTCCGCCTTGGCCAGCAGGGCCTGCGCCTTGCGCCGGGCAAGCTCCCGGTCGCCGGCCTCGTCGTGGAGGCGCTTCATCACATAAGCCAGCACCGGCGGCTGGGTGATGCCCGAGGTCGGCACCGGCCGGCCGGTGCGCCAGACGCCGGGGCCAGGGAAATAGCCGTCGTCGTCGACGTGGAAGACGATGTGCGGCACCATGCCATCCGGCCATTGATGATCGAGCAGGGTCTCGACCTCCTGCCAGGCCCTGGCTTCGTCGAGATGGCGCAGCCCCAGCGCCGTCAGGCAGGAATCCCAGTTCCACTGGAAGGGATAAAGCCCCTTGGTGGGGATGGTGTAGGCGCCGCGATCATTCTCGCGCAGCACGGCAGCGGCCCGCTCGAAGGCAGCGGCACGGTCAAGTCGGCTCATGAAAGGCTCCCAATGCGTTCGTCATGAAAGGGGGTGATGTCGTCAGAGCACGGCCGCTGAACTCTCGACGTCGAACCAGCGCACACTACCGGGGCGCGGCGCCAAAGTGAGATTTTCGCCGGGGCGGACTTCACGATCATTGTCGACGATGGCCCGGAACAGGTGGCCGCCGACATCGAGCGAGACGAGCTGATGCGGGCCGAGCGGCTCCACCACCCTGACCCGTCCCGTCAGCCCCTCGCCGCCCGGCGTCAGTTCCTCGGGCCGGATGGCGAACTCGACCGGCCGGGATGTCGCTGGCGCCGGCAGTTTCAGGCCGGCAACTTCGGCCATCGGACCTGCCACCGAGGCCGGCAGGAAATTCATCGGCGGATTGCCGATGAAACCGCCGACGAAGCGGGTCGCCGGATAGGCATAGACCTCCGTCGCTGGTGCCGCCTGCACGATCCGGCCCTGATGCATCACGGCGATGCGGTCGGCCAGACTCATCGCCTCGACCTGGTCGTGGGTGACATAGATCGTAGTTGTACGGCTTTCCTGCAGGATGCCCTTGAGCTCGGCCCGCATTTCGAGCCGCAGCAGCGCGTCGAGGTTGGAAAGCGGTTCGTCCATCAGGAGGACGGCCGGCTCCACGGCCAGGGCGCGGGCGACGGCCACCCGCTGACGCTGGCCACCGGAGAGCTGGCCCGAATAACGCTGCAGCAGCTGGTCGATATGCATCAGTCCGGCCGCGCGCTTCACGCGCTGCTCGACTTCCTGGTTGAGCAACTTCTTCATGCGCAGGCCAAAGGCGATGTTCTCGAAGACGGTCATGTGGGGGAACACCGCGTAGTTCTGGAAGACCATGGCGATGCCGCGGTCGCGTGGGGGCAGCCCGTCGACCCGCCTGCCGCCGATATGGACCTCGCCGCCGCTCGCCGTCTCCAGCCCGGCGACGATGCGCAGCAGCGTGGTCTTGCCGCAGCCCGAGGCGCCGAGCAGCACCAGGAATTCCTGGTCGCGGATGGCGAGGTCGAGCGTGTGCAGCGCCGTGTAGGAACCGAAATTCTTGCGCACGCCCCGGATCTCGATGTCGGCCATCGGGCCCTCCTCAGCGATTGGCGATGCCCCAGAGCGAAAACAGATATTTCCGCACCAGGAACAGGAAGATCAGGGCCGGGATGATCAGCACGAAGGCGCCGGCGAATTTCAGCGGCAGTGGCGAGACATCGAGGCTGGTGAGCAGAAAGGCCGTCAGGGTCTGGTTCTGCACGGTGAGCACGGACGCCGCGAACACCTCGTTCCAGGAGGTGACGAAGGCGAACACGCCCGAGGCCGCGATGCCGGGCAGCGCCAAGGGTGCCACGATCCTGACGAAGGCCTGGGGCCGGTTGCAGCCGAACACCCAGGCCGCCTCCTCCAGCTCCACGGGAATGCTGACGAAGAGCGAGGAGGTGATCAGGATGGCGAAGGGCAGCGCCAGCACGGTGTGGATCAGCGCCAGGCCGAGCAGCGTGTCGTCGAGGCCGGTACGCAGATAGAACACCGCCAGCGGCAGCGCGAGCAGCGGCAGGGGAAAGGCGCGCGTCATCAATACGAGGATGCGGAAGGCGCCCTTTCCCCTGAAGCGGAAACGGGCCAGGGCATAGCCGGCCGGTGCGCCGATCAGGATGGAGAGCACCATGGTCAGCCCCGCCACCAGCAGCGAATTCATCAGGGCCCTGGTGACGCCGGCATAGTTCCAGAAGAAGGCGAGGCTGGTGAGATCGAAGGCCGGCCAGAAGCGCTTGGGCCAGCCCGTCACCGCGGCGGGCGCATTGAAGGCATCCACCGCCAGCAGATAGATCGGCACCAGCACCCAGGCGCAGAGGACGATGGCGGCGATGCGCAGGCCCCAGCGAGCCGGGGCGGCGGTACCCGCATCGTCTTGCGTCACGACGGCCCCGCTCATGACACCGCTTCCTTTTTCTCGCCCAGCGCCCATAGGAAGAAGACGGTCAGGGCGATCGAGATCGCCAGGATCGCCATGGCGTAGGCAGCGGCTCCGGCACGATCCTGCAGGGTGAATTGCCAGCCATAGGTCTCGCCCATCAGGACCGGCAGGTTGGTGCCGGCCAGCACCAGCACGATGGCGAAGACCTCGAAGGCCAGGATGGTACGCAGGATCAGCGCTGTCTGCAGGCTGGGGCGCAGCAGTGGCAGGGTGATCCTGACGAAGCGCTTCCACGGCCCGGCGCCGAACACCTCCGCCGCCTCGTAATATTCGCGCGGAATGAGCGACATGCCCGCCACCAGGATGACCAGCACCACCGCCGTCGCCCGCCAGAGTTCGGCGAGCACGATGGCGGCAAAGAGCAGGACGATGTTCTGATAGCCCAGCAGGAGCTGGGGGCCGGCGATCAGCCCGAGGGCATGGCGGGCGCTGTTGAGGAAGCCGTTCTGCTCCAGGATGGCCAGCCAGATCAGCCCGGCGGCGAGATCGGAGATGCCGAGCGGGATGGTGAAGACATAGAGGGCGAAATCGCGCCCCCTGCCGAGATTCATCACCAGGGCCGCCATGGCCAGGGCGAGCGCGAGCTGCAGCGGCACCACGATCGCCGTGAGCACCACCGTGTTGCGCAGCGCCGGCCAGAACTTCCAGTCGCTCATGATCGAGCGGAAATTGCCGGTCGAGACCTGGCCGAACTGCGTGAAGGCTTCCACCGCGACCTGGGCGAACGGCACCAGGAAGAAGGCCACCAGGAAAAGCGTGGCGGGGGCGAGCAGCAGATAGGGAAGAACGCGGACATTGCTCACGGGTTTGATCCTCTTGGAGCAAAACGCTACGGCTATTCAACCTTGCAGGCCCCTTCGCTCTTGGGGTCGGGCGCCCAGCAGGGGGCCTTCTTCTCGTCGAGGATGGCCTGCAGCGACTGCGCCTGCTGGTCCAGCACCTCGCGCGCCGGCTGGCCGCCGAGCACGATGCGCTGGAACGTATCGGAGAAGACCTTGTTGTAGCGCCCGCCCGCATCGCCGATGCCGATCGGCAGCAGCACGGGCAGGGAATCGGTCGCCGCGTTCTGCGCCGCCACCACCGGCCCCAGGATCTTGGCGCTGGCCGGCATGTCGTCGGGCAGCTTGACGTCGACCACCGGGAAGAAGCCGGTCGCCTTCACCATGGCGATCTCCGTCTCAGGCTTGAGCATATAGGCGACCAGTGCCTTGGCATCCTCGGGCGCGTTCGAGGTCTTGGGCACGGCGATGCCGGTGATCACCGGCATGTTGGCGCGTCCCTTCGGCCCGGCCGGCACCGGAAAGACCACGAAATCGTCCGGCTTCTGGTTGAGCGCGTCCTTGAGCCGGGCGACATGGTCCCAGGCCACCCAGACCTCGCCGTTCAGCAGCGGCTCCTGCATGAAGGCATAGGAGGTGGAGGCCGGCGTCACCGCCTCGTGCCAGAAGTCGCGGAAGTCGCTCCACATTTTCTCGGCTTCGGGCGACTTGAACTTCACCACCGCCGCGCCGGTGAAGGAAGGCAGGAGATAGCCCTGGAAGAAACGATGCGACAGCCCCTTCGGGCCGGCGGGAAAGCCGATCTTGGGACCGCCAGAGGCCTGCGCCATCGCCTTGCCCCAGGCATAGAACTGCTCATAGGTGATCTTCTGCAGGTCCGTGCCCTTGGGCAGATATTGCAGCGCCTGCTTGCTGGCGATCATCACATAGGTCGCCTGCATCCAGGGAATGTATTTCTGCTCGGCCGTGCCGAGCTTGCCGAACCCCATATAGCTTTCGGCGACGGCCCCGGCAGGTACCACGCCGTCGAGATTGACGAGGCCGTCGGGAATGCTGGCCAGCTCGCCATGCAGGCCGCCCAGCACGGTGATGGCCCCCGATCCAGCCTGCAGCTCGGCCTGGATACGGGTGATGAACGGGCCGGCCTCCTGGGCGGAATAGGTGACGGGCTTGCCGAAGCCTGGCAGCACATTGTCGCGAATGGCCTGCGATTCCTCCACGGGCGTCGCCTGGGTCGACCAGAACAGCAGGTTCTGTGCCCCCGCCATCGAGGGTGCGGCCAGCGCGGCCAGCAGGGCAACGCCGCTCACAAATCCTCTCCTCCGTGCCGCCATCCTCGCCTCCCCCTTATGCATGCGCTTGCCTCCTGGTGCGGCCGCTGTGGGCCTTGGAAATCGCAATCGTTCAATCGCCGGGCGCGGACCCATGGCTGGCTCGAAGCTCCAGCTTCGGTTCCAGCAGCAGGGTCCTGATGCCGGCTTCGCCCTGCTCTATCCGCGCGACCACCATGTCGCCGGCAATGCGACCGCTCTCCCGGATGTTCTGGTCGAAGGTGGTGAGCGGGGGATTGGCGTAGGCTGCCATCGGCACATTGTCGAAACCGACGACCGAGACGTCGCCGGGCACTCCGAGGCCGAGTTCGCGGGCGACGTCGAGCACGGCGAAGGCAAGCTGATCGGTCAACGCGATCACCGCCGTCGGCCGGGGCTCGAGCGACAGCAGCGCCCGCGCCCTGGCATGGGCGCCCTCATGGTCGTTGGGAGCCACCTTGACGACGTGTTCGGGGTGCAGCGGCAGGCCGAGCTGGTCCAAGGCCCGCTCCAGGCCGCGGCTGCGGAAATGGGCGAAGGTGTAGGCCACATCGGGCATGACCAGGGCGAAGCGCCGGTGTCCGAGGGAAGCCAGCTGACGCGCCAGCCCGTCCAGCGCCTTCTCACCATCGGTGTCGAGCCAGGAATAGGGGCCGGGAGCATCGATCAGCCGGCCATGGGCAACGAAGGGAATGCGCCGCGCTATCAACATGCGCGCCCGGGCATCGTCGACGGTGAGGCGATTGATGACGATGCCGTCGGCCTGCGAGCCGTCCACCATGTGGCGCAAGACCTGCAGCTCGTCGCGGCTTTGGGAACTGGCGGCCAGGAAGAGATCGCGTCCCAATTCGGCAAGGCTGTCGGCAAGACCGAGCAGGAACTCACCGACGAAGGCATCGGTGATCTGTCCCGCCGGCTGCGGCAGCATCATGCCGATGGCATTGGAGCGCCCGGAGACCAACATGCGCCCGGCGCGGCTGGCGACATAGCCATGCTCCCGCGCGGCCTGGGCCACGCGCTCCCGCGTCTTCTGGGAAACGTCGGAATAGCCGCCGAGCGCACGCGAGACCGTCGGCACCGACAGGCCGAGCACCCTGGCGAGCTCCTTGAGCCCGATTGCCCGCGACGTTTCACTCACTTATTTTCTCTTCAAAACGTTTTGAAGAGAATCCAAAACGTTTTGGAAAATGTCAAGCTGTGAGTCGAACAGCGGATATTCCAATGCCGAGGAAGGCGGTGCGTGGGGTCACTTGGACACAGGGGTAACCCAAGTCACTTGGGCGAGCCCGGCGTGGATGCTATGGACCAGGGACGTTACGGAAGAGGCGATGGTGACGACCGATGAGCATCGCGGGCCAAGACAGGCTGGATTCACCACACCCGCTCGCCGGGCCTGTCGGCATCGGCGGCTGGCTCATCCTCCCCTTGCTGGATGTCGTCATCAATCCGTTCTATTCAGCCTATGAAATCCATTCCGTGCTGACCGGCTGGAACCTGCTCGGCGCCTTTGTCGGCGGCGCGGAGGACGGGCGCTTCGAGGCTGCCCGGCTGCCGCTTCTCGCCTACACCTTCACATCAGTCGTCAGGGTCGCTCTTGCCGGCTATTGCCTCTGTCTGATGCTGAAACGCTCGCCCCGGGCGCCGAGATGGATGATCATCTACTATGCGGTGGAACTCGTGCTCGGCTTCCTGGATTTCTTTCTCTATCGGACGGTGGAGGACATGCTCCAGCAGGCGAGTTCGCAGGACTATTGGGTCCTGCCCTTCATCGCCGCCATCTGCCTGATCTGGATCGTCTATTTCCGGCGTTCCCGGCGGGTGGCGAACACGTTCCGGTCACGGGAGGAGGCCGATAGACAGCTCGGTGAGATATTCTCGTGAGATGGGAACGATAGCCCCTGCCGGGAGCGTTTTTTCCGGAAGCGTTGCCGGCACGCACCGCGGGACCCGAGGAGACGATGACGATGACGCACCGATCGTTCCGGCCAGGCCTGCTGGCCGCATGGCTGCTCTTGGCGACGCCCGCCTTGGCCCAGACTGCCGCGCCGGGTACCGAGCAGGGCTGCCGCGACCTGCTGGCCGCCTTCTCCAAGGCTCACTCCCTCAGCCTCACGGCCGAGAAGGTCGACGCCAAGGGAACGAAGGGCTGCCTTTTCGGCAATCTGCGTTCGGAGGCCAAGCCAACATCGTTCACCATCGACACCGTCGATGTCGATTTGATCGAGCCCGATCCCGCGGACGGCGGCAGGCTGCCGCTGGCGCTCCGCCTGACGGCAACGGGGATGCGTCTCTCCGGTGGTTCGGGCGATGCCGCCGAGGACTACATGCTGCAGCTCTCGCGCGACCCGCTCGCCTTCTCCATCGACTATGAGCTGGACACGACGAGCAAGACGCTGAAGCTTACCGCCTTCACCTTCAACACGCGGCATGGGGCGCTCAGCGCTTCCGCCGAGATCGCCCGTTTCGACCCCACGGCGTCTGAGAGCCAATCGAAGACGATCGTTACGCGGACAGCGCTGAAATCCCTCGAATTCAGCCTGCAGGACGAGGAAGGCGAGATCCAGCGCCTGCTTCTCCTGCCCGTCGGCTATACCTTGCTTCGGGGCTCGGCCGACCCTGCAGCCCGCCTGAAGCAGATCAAGGACCAGGCCGCGGCCTGGCTGCGCATCACTTTGAGCCTCACCAACATGCCCCCGGCGCAGGTCGAGGACACCATCGCCGCGCTCACGGATTTTCCCAAGGCGACCAAGCCCTTCTATCTGTCGATCAAGCTGCCCCAGCCGGTGGGTGTCGACGACGTCTTCCGCATCATGATCGGGGGCGCCACGCCCGGCGAGCTGTTCCCCGACGGATGGATCAATCTCACTTACGGAAAGTAGTGCGGGCCGACCTCCTCGACCATGCCGGAACACGCGCGAGCAGCCTTCCCCACTTCGTGGGAAAGGCAGGACGCGCCTCTTTCTGCCCGATAATTCAGGTGCCTCTCACGCCACCGGGAAGGGCTCGTCCTCCAGGAAGCGCTTCAGCACGTTCCAGGTGATCCGGGAGACGTTGTTGTCGTAATTGTTGTGGCTGAGCGAGCCGCACCAGGCGATCGAGGAGGTCGCGAACAGCGCGCCGCCCGACGGCGTCTCGCCGAAGGCGAGATCGGCATGCACGCGCGGATTGACGTCGCCGCCGATATTGGGCGGCACCACGCCGAACTCCTCATTGACAAGCAGCATCATCGGCGAATGGTCGACCGAAGAGGCCAGGCGCAGCATGTTGGGCGGCGAGCCCAGATCCGTGGCCAGGCAATCGAGTTCGATGCCGGCCGCCCCGCCGCCGATCAGGCCGAAATCGCCGATGATCTCGTCCGGCACGCCCTCGAAGATGAAGGCGGCGCGAGGATTGTCGGCGTCGGGGGCGCGGCGATAGGGGCTGGAGACGTCGAAGCCCTGGGCGATGAAGCCGACGCCGCAGATCACGTTGGGCGCCCGGCCGATGCGGCGCCAGAGGCCGCCATATTCGCCGTTGAAGGACTGGTAATACTCGCCGGGCTCGGCAATCCAGGTGCGGATGCCGTCCTCGGCCCGGCGCAATTCGATCACGCCCGGCAGGCTCTGGTGATAGGCGATGCGCCAGTACCAGCCATTGCCGCCCATATACATCAGCCGTCCGCCGCGATCGATCCATGCCTTCATCGCGTCCCACATCCGGGTGGAATGATATTCGGGATGGGTCCCGGTGATCACCACCTGGTAGTCGCGCAGCAGCTCGTAGCCGTCCTCGTGCAAATCTTCGTCGGTGATGACGTCATAGTCGACGTCGCGGAAATCGAGCCAGTCATAGAGATGGGTGTCGGCATTGTACTGGTAGAGCGCCGAACCGTGGCCGCCGAGCCAGGAATGATAGCGCGGCGAGAAATTGAGCACCGGCCGCAGGCGGCTCGAATAATGCACGCCCGAACCGTCCGCATGGCAGTCATAGAGCGAGCCGCCGAGTTCGGGATGCTCGTAGAGATAGACATCGGAATGGCCGAAGGTGAGCAGCCGGTTCATGGCGAGCTCGGCGCCGCGCGCGGTGATGTGCTCGCCATGATTGGCATAGGCCATGTAGGAGGCCGTGGGCGCCAGCATGGCGAGCTTGGGGCGTGAGCCCTTGAGCCGCCGGCGCGGCGGGCGCACGAAGAAGGCGATGTAGTTCTCGCGCGTCACCGTCTCGTCGCTGTCGCCGCAGGTGACGTGCAGCGCATAGGGGCCGCTCTTCAGCTCCTCGGGAATGACGAGGCTGACGGAAGTTTCCCAGCCCGCGTCGTAGAGATCGTCGTGGTGGAAATGGATGGCGCCGTAATGCTCGGGCTTCAGGTTGAAGTCATGCGCCTCGCCGGTCCAGTTCCAGCCCTTCATGCCGCGGGTCGGCAGATGGAAGAGCTCGCCATGATGATGCGAAGGACCGATATCGATGGCCCGGGTCGAGCCGATCTCCCGCGAAAAATCCCACTGCGCGATGATTTTGGCCTGCAGGGCGGCCGGCCGCGGCGTCAGCAGCAGCGCCTGATGCTCCTCGGGGGCGTGGAAGCCGGCGAGCAGGGCGGGTCCGTCGATCTTGCCATCGAAATGCTCGGTCACCGTGCCGTCCGCCTGCTGGCAGCCCGCCAGCATGAAGGGTGCCTCGACCGAGGGCAGCGACAGCGCCAGGCTGGTTTCCTCGAATCCCGTATCGAAGACATGGGCATAGGGCTTCACCGGGCGCTGAGAGAGCATGACGCGGCCGCCGGCGGGATCGATCGCCACTGCGATCGCATACCATTGGCGCACCAGCATGCCGTCGCGCAGGGCAAATTCGGCCAGCCGGCCCGGGCCGTCGCCCACGATGACGGCGAGGCGTCCGCCTTCCAGCATCTGGATGCGAAAGCCGCGCTGCGTGGCCGGGTCCCATTGCGCCGCGATGGTCTGCGGCCCGCGGGACGGCAAGGTCGGCCACAGCATGGCGAAGAAGGTGAAGGGCTGGGCGCCAAGCGCGGGCATGCTGGTCGCCTGCATGTAGGAGCCCGCATCGATGCGCTGGGGACGGCCGGCGTGGCGGCCGTCGATAGCGGTCGGCACATGCGGAAATTTCAGGCCCGGTCCTTCGGGATTGCAGTCGCCATGCCGCACCCGCACCAGCCGGGCGTCGAAGCCATCCCCTTCCTCGAGCGAGATCTTGAAGGCGATGGTCTCGCCGGGAGCAACCGAATAGCGATCGGGATAGCCGGTGATTTTCAGCATGGGGTGGCTCTCGGATGGAATTGTTATCGTGGCAGGGCGGAAAGGCCTTCTCCCCTTGTGGGTGAAGGCTCTCTCGCCTCAGTCCCGGAAAGGCAGGTTGATGCTCTCACCGGTCAGCAGGCGCCAGCGCCGGCGGAAGATCTCCCATTCCGCCTCCTCGCGGCTGGTGAAGACGGGCTCGTCCTCATAGACGATCGGATCGCGCCGGTCGGGCGGCATGGTGGCGAGCACCCATTCTTCGAAGGGCTTGCGGCAGAACAGGATCACCTGGTTGCCGCTGGGATCCTGGCGCATGATGTGCAGCACGCGCTGCAGACCGGGGCTGTGGCGCCCGATCGGGCAGCGGCGGAATTCCTCGATATACTGACGGTCCGCCTGGGGATCGATCTTGTAGACCATGGCACAGCCTTCACGGGCATGAGCGTTTTGCGATTTGATTGAAGCACGCCATCGCAAAGACGCGTCAGACCAAAGAGGGAGAGCAAATGAGCGTTCACGCCTGAACGCGCTCTGCTCCGGATGGAACGGCGGGGGCGACTGGCGCGAGCACGAAGGCCCCGAGATCGCGCATATCGGCGAAGACGATATCGGCGCCTGCGGGCGCCTTGCCGCCGGCGCCGTGGAAGGCGGTCAGCAGGCCCGCGGCCTTGGCCGAGGCAAACCCCGTATGACTGTCCTCGACTCCGAGAACATGAGCCGGCAAAACGCCAAGCCTGCGGCAGGCCGTGGCATAGGGCTCGGGATCGGGCTTGCCCTTGGCGACATCGTCGAGACTGATCGAGAAGGCGATGAAGGGCAGGATGCCGAGCCCGGCAAGGTTGGCATCGACCACAGGACGGCTGGAGTTGGAGACGCAGGCCTGCCGGATGCCGGCGTCCGCGAAGCGGCGCACGAGATCGAGCACGCCAGGCAGCGGTCGCAACGTGTGGGCGCGGGCAATGTAATAGTCGACGATCGCCTTGCCCCAGCTTTCTTCCGTCACGCCGGCGGGCATGCGGCTTTCCAGCATACGCCAGACATCACCCATGTGAATGCCGCGGAAACGATCGTCATGCAGGTCCGACATGTCGATGCCGAGATCGCGGCTGATGGCATTGAGTGCCTCCTGGTGCAGCGGCTCGCTGTCCACCAGCGTGCCGTCGATGTCCCAGGCGATGGCCTCGATTCTCATACGTCCTCCTCACGAAGCCGGCGATAGAGCCCGCGGAAGGCCCGGTATCCCGCTTCATAGACTGCCTTGTTCTGCGCATTCGGCTCAATCCGATCGCGCAGGCTGATGAAACGCGAGACTTCGGGCCATTCCGAGGCAAGTCCCGCCCCAATGGCCGCCGTCCAGGCTGCGCCGAGGCAGGAACCGGGATGGCCGTTGAGACGCTGCAAGGGAACCTGCAGCACGTCGGCGACGATCTGCATCCAGACCGCGCTGTTCGAACCGCCATCCGAAACCAGGTAATTGGTGGTGGCGTGCCCCATGTCATTCAGGGTCTCGACGTGATGGCGGATAGCGTAGGCATAGGCTTCGAGCAAGGCGCGCCAGAGATGGGCAAGCCCGGTCGCCAGGCTGAGGCCCGAGAAGGACCCCCGGATGACGGGGTCGTGGATCGGCGTCTTCTCGCCGAGAAAATAGGGCAGGACGTGCACGCCCTCGGCCCCCGCCGGTATGTCGGCGGCGAGCCGGTCGAGATGCTGGTGCAGGCTGAGGCCCTCCCGGATGGCCGCCTCGCGCTCGCCGCCCGCGAAGGTCGCGGCAAACCAGTTGAGCCCCGAACCGCCGGTCGACATGCAGCCATTGGGCACGTAGAGCCCCGGCACCAGATGGTAGTCGAGATACATGCGCGGATCCGGCGCCACCTTGTCGGAGGCGATCAGCACATCCGCCGAGCCGCCGAATTTCAGGAGGACATCACCGGGCGCCACCACACCCGCACACAGGGCCGAGGCGATATGGTCGGCCGCCCCGCCCACGACAGGCGTTCCGGCATCGAGGCCGGTGGCCGCGGCCGCTTCCGCCGTGACGGAGCCGAGAATCTGGTGGGACAGCCGGCGCGGCGGCACGGCGCTGCGCGGAATATGGGCGAGCGCCACCAGATCATCGGCGATGTCATGGCTGGCAAGATCGGTGAAGCCGGCCTCGAGCGCCCAGTTCTGCTCGACCGCCCTCACTCCGGTCAGGCGCCAATTGATGTAGTCATAGGAGCCGAACACGGTGGCGATGCGCGCAAAGCCCTCCGGCTCGTGCTTTTCGAGCCAGCGCAGCTTGGCCGTCACCAATTGCTGGTTGATGCCGTTGCCGGCCCGGGCCAGGAAGGCGTCCTCCGCGATCTCGGCAGCCAGTTCGGCCACCTCCTCCCCGCAGCGCCCGTCGCTCTGCTGGATGCTGGGGCGGATCAGATTGCCGTCACCATCCAGCAGCACCACGGCCGGAAGCATGCCGGTAACACCGACGGCCGCGATCTCACCGGGCGCGATGCCGCTCGTGGCGATCAGTTCACGGGTGATGGCGCAGGCATTCTCCCACCACTGGTTCGGATCCTCCTCCGCCCAGCCGGCATGGGGCGAGCGCAGCGTCACGGGGCGGGAGGTGAGGCCGAGCACCTCACCCGGCAGCCGGATCAGGATGCCGATGGTGGAGGTCGTGCCGATGTCGAGTCCGAGGACGCAGGGCATGGAAAGTTCCAAAATACGCATGTTCGCAGGTTGGGGGGCGGGTCTTCAGACCCGGCTCTGTGACAGGCACTGCGTTAGCAGGCGGGTCTGAAGACCCGCCCTCCCGATTCGGCACCCCCCTCACGCCAGCGGCGCGACCTTGTCCATGAAGCGCTTCACCCGCGCCGGATCGACGGCATTCCAGGTGTTGCCGTCGACCTTGAAATGAGTGCCGATGATCACGCCGGAAGCCACCGACAGCACGTCGGCGACATTGTCGATATTGACGCCGGTATTGGCGAAGACGGGCACATCCTTGACCGTCTCCGCCACCTTCTTCAGGTCCGCCGCGGCGGCCGGCTGGCCGGTGAGCGGGCCGGAGACCAGGATGGCGTCGGCCAGGGACGAGAAAACGGCGCTGCGGGCGCGCAACTCGATCGGCCGGTTGTCCAGCGAGGACGCGAATTCGGCATTGATGTTGTAGAGCAGCTTGAGGTCCGGACGGCCGACCTCGCGGCGCAGCTTGTGGGCATCGGCCGCGCTGGGCTGCCACAGCCCCATGTCGGAGGCGAACAGGCCGGTGAAGATTTCGCGGGCGAAGGAAGCGCCGGTCGCCCCCGCGATCGCCACCGAGGCGGCAGGATCCCACAGATAGTTCACGCCGAAAGGCACCTTGAGCAGCGGCTTGAGCGCGGTGACGATCGCCGTCATCGCCGCCAGGGATTCGATCGGAGCCTTGAAACGATAGGGGCGGTCGTTCTCATTGCCGAACATCACCGCATGCACGCCGTTGTCCTGCAGGTTCTCGATATCCTTTGCGGCATCGTCGATGAGCTTGTTCACGCCGCCCTTCGCGTCGAAGAGCGGGGCGCCGGGCAGCGCGCCGATATGCACCATCGCGATCACAGCCTTGCGGCGGGGCCCGAGGAAGTCGAAAACCATCGATAACTCCTATCGAAACTTAAGGTTCTGAGAAGGCCGGCCCCTCATGCCCGGCGACGATGACCTGGACGCCGGCCCGGTCCAGGGGCTCGGCCAGGTGTTCGGGCAGGGCGGCATCGGTGACGAGGACGTGGATCTGCCCGTAGGGGCCGACCTGCACGAGGGAGCGGTGGTCGAACTTCGAGGAATCGCACAGCACCACCACTTGGCGCGAGCGCTCCATGAAGGCACGCTTGATCTCGGCATCTTCGAGCGTGTAGTCGAAAATGGCCTGGGCGGTGATGCCCGAGACCCCCAGGAAGACGGCGTCGAGCCACAGGGTCGAGAGTTGCGAACTCGCCATCGGCCCGCATACGGAAAACTCATGGGGGCGGATCAGCCCGCCGAGGGCATAGACCGGGCTCTTGCCGCCGGCCAGCAGCCCCGCCGTGCGCAGATTGCTGCAGAACAGCCGGAGCCCGGGGCGGTCGAGCAGTTCGCGGGCAAAACGATGCGTGGTGCTGCCGGTATCGATGCCGATGGTATGCCCGGGCTGCACCAGGCGAGCCGCCGCCCGTGCGATCTTCTCCTTCGCCTCGGCCTGCCGCCGGCCACGCACCTCGAAAGCCGGTTCCTCGGCGTCGAAGGCCGTCTCGGGCGCCCGCGCGGTCGCCCCGCCATGGTCCCGACTGATCAGCCCGCTTTCGGCGAGGCGGTCGAGATCGCGCCTGATCGTCATTTCCGAAACCTGAAGCTCCGCCGCCGCATCGGATACATTGATGTAGCGACGCTGGCCGATCATCTGGATCAGCCTGTCGCGCCGCGCCGTTGCCGGGATCCGGGAAGCATTCGTCATCACGGGCGTCATCTGCATTCTCTTCGCCATGTTCAGCTGCATTCAGATTGCCCTTGTAGCGCCCACAAAGGCAGCATGCACTATGACGAAATCGAACATATTCGATCACAAGATGTAACATCTTCGATCAGGTAGCAAGCACCATTTGAGCGCAATACCGGAATTTTATGGCATGAAACGGTGCGCCGTGCCGGGCAAAGCCCGGAGCGGAGACGGAGGTTGCGCGCCGCGGCGCTTGCCGGCAGGCAAGGCCAAATCTTATCCACAAAGGGAGGTTTTTCCTGCCGATCGATCTGCTGCAGCCGGATCATCGCAAGCCCAGGGCGTAGCTTTCGGCGGGACCCGGCCTGGCGGTCACCCGCGCCGAACCCGATGCCGTCGCCCTCAGATTTACGCTTGTGTGATCATGCTCGATTGTGTTTCAATATGTTAGAAAATCATTCACAAGCGGGAACATATCGATGCAGGATCTGGCCGGAAAACGGGCAATCGTAACCGGGGGCGCCTCCGGCATCGGCGCAACCATCGCCCGCCACCTGGCCGGCCTGGGCGTTAGGATCGCCGTGGCCGACCTCGATGACAAGCGAGCCTCGGAACTGGCGGCGAGCCTGGGCGGCGACCATTGCGGCATCGCCATCGACGTCCGCAAGCGCAACTCCGTCGAGGCGGCCTTTGCCGCGATCGTTCAGGACTGGGGCGGCTACGACCTCTTGATCGGCAATGCCGGCGTCTCGACCATGAACAAGGTGGTCGATCTCACCGACGAGGAATGGGACTTCAATTTCGACGTCAACATCCGCGGCGTCTTCCTGACCAACCAGGCCGCCGTCCGCCATTTCCTCGCAGCGGGCCGCAAGGGTGTGATCGTCAATACCGCCTCGCTGGCCGGCAAGGTCGGCGCCCCGCTCCTGGCGCACTACTCGGCCAGCAAATTCGCCGTGGTCGGCTGGACCCAGGCGATCGCCCGCGAGATGGCGCCGCACGGCATCCGCGTCAACTGCGTCTGCCCGGGCTTCGTTCGTACCTCGATGCAGGAGCGCGAGATCGAATGGGAAGCCAAGCTGCGCGGCATCACGCCGGAGGCCGTGACCGCCGATTATATCGCGCAGACTCCGCTCGGACGCATCGAGACGCCCGAAGATATCGCCCCTCTCGTCGCCTTTCTCGCCTCGGAGGGCGCAGGCTTCATGACCGGCCAGGCCGTGAACGTCACCGGCGGCGTCTATATGGGCTGATCCGCCGTCACAGCGCGAAATGCAGCAACTCAGAAAGAATCAGGCCGGCGGCTCCCTTGAGCGCCGCCCGGTCTTCGAGGTCCCCCATGACGAGTTGGATATCGTTGCCAGGACGCCAGGGTACGAGGTCGCGCACATGAGCGGCGATCGCCTCCAGCAGGGCCGTCCCCGCGCCGGCGACATCGCCATGCAGCACGAAGAAATTCGGCGCCATGGTCTGCTGCAGATTGGCGATTCCGATCGCGATGTTGCGGGCATAGAGATCGAGGAGGCCGGCCGCCGCGCTCCCCTCCTCGGCCGCCAGCACGGCGAGGCTGCGCGAATCCATGATTTCGGCCGAAGAAAGATGACGTTGCCGGGCCTCGCGGCGCAGCCAGCCCAGGGTGGCGATCGTCTCCCAGCAGCCCCTGCGCCCGCAGCGGCAGGCCGCCCCGTCCACCTGCACGAAGGTATGGCCGAGTTCCCCGCCCGCGCCGGCCGGCCCGCGATAGAGATGGCCGTCCAGGAAAATGGCGCCTCCCAGCACGTCCCCGGTATAGATGACCGCGAAATTGCGCTTGCCGCGCCCGATACCGAACCAGCGGTCGCCGACCAGCAAGGCCCGGGGATGGTGGTCGACCCGCACGGGCAGGCCGAAGCGGCGCGCCAAAGCGGGGCCGAGCGGGAAGCCGTCGAGCAGCGGCGCCAGATTGACCGCGACGATCGTGCCGCTGTCGGTGTCGATCATGCCGCCGGCCGCCACGCCGATGCCGAGGGGCGGACGATGGGCGAGATCGAGGACCTGTCCCACACAGCCGAACAGAATGTCGATCAGGGGCTCCACCGTCGCGGCCCCGTCGGGGAAGGCCGCCCGGACCTCCGCGGTTATGGTGCCGTCCAGCGAGACCAGGCAGCAATGCACGCCGTCATGCATGAGCAGGACCGCGCAGATCGGCGCGGCATCCTCGGCGAACCAGACCGGCCGCGCCGGCTTGCCGCCTCCCTCCTTCGAGGGCAGCGGCTCGCCCTCCACCAGGATGCCCTGGTCGATCAAGGGCTGGATGATGCCGGTGATGGTGGCGCGGTTCACGCCGACATGCCGGGCGAGTTCCGCGCGGCTGGTCGGGCCGAGATCGAACAGGACCTGCAGCACGCGGCCGCGATTGGCCAGCCCGATGGAGGTCGAGGAAATCAGGCCCTGCCGGCGGGCTTCGAGGCGCGGCGTGTCGTCGAAAAGATCGTTCAGCGCGGCGAGGCCGCCGCGTTCGCCATCGGACGAAAACCTATCATCGGACGCCATGACTACCCGTCCCGGACTGAAAAGCCACGGCACGCACGGTCGCCGCGGAAGAGAATCGCTTGCCCATTCTTAGAACCGGCGCGTCGGAATGTCCTCCAATACGTCGCCTTCCGCCGAGTGGGCGTGGTTGGCGTGCGACCTCCGAATGGACATGTCGGCCGGAGGTCGACACTCCGACCATAACAGTTCACCTTGACGATACAGTTAGTTTGTGTGAGCATCAAACATATTAGAGAGAAACCGGCGAGATTCAACAACCCGGTCGTCAGAGAGGTGCCGGTCCAGACACCTCCAACTGGTTCGAGGCCCGACAATCGGCCGATGCCGGCGAGCGGCTCCTGCCGCGCCGCGCTTCGGATCCTCACGACAATAACAACAAGAACTGCACCATCAGACCGACATCAGAGGAGAGAACGAGCATGGTTACGACACCCGAAATCTCGCGCCGCGCCTTGCTTCGCAGCACGGCCGCCCTTGCGGGCGCCGCCGCCCTGGGCCTGAATGCCGGGCGGGCCGCCGCGCAGGGCAAGACCTTGCGCGTGCTGCTGGCGGGCGATCCCTTCTACTATGCCATCCAGGGCCTGGCCGACCAGTTCAAGCAGGAGACCGGCATCGAGCTGCAGATCGAGAGCATCTCGCTGGAAGCCCTGCAGGCCCGCCTCACCTCGTCCTTCATCTCCAACCAGCCGGACGCCGACGTCATCTCCGTCGACCAGATGTGGCTCGGCCAATATCTGGAGAGCCGCTGGATCCTGCCGCTCAACGACTTCATCAAGGCGGACAAGGACACCGACATCAAGGACTTCGTCCCGGAGGTCCTCTACTCCATGAACACCTGGCGCGGGCAGGTCGGCACGCTGCCGGTGGCGACCTATGGCCAGTGCGTGCTCTACCGCAAGGACTTCGTCGACGCCGCCGGCGTGAAGATCCCCGAGGACGGCTCCTGGAGCTGGAGCGACTATCTCGACATCGTCAAGAAGCTCAACGGCAAGGAATTCGACGGCAAGAAGATGGCGGGCACCGTGCTCGCCGGCCAGCAGCCCGCGCCCATCGTGCACATGTACACCCAACTGGCCGCCAGCTCCGGCGTGCGCTGGTTCAAGCAGTTCCCCACCGGCCAGTGGGATTTCACCCCCACCATCAACACGCCGGAGAATGTCGAGGCTCTCAAGCTCTTCCTCGAGCTCTACAAGAACTCCCCGCCCGAGGCGATCGGCTACAACTGGTTCGATGCCGGTATGCGTTTCGCGAAGGGCGATGTCGGTATGTTCTACTGGTGGACGCCCTATTCCTATCTCTGCCGCAAGGACGGCTACATGTCCGGCAAGGATTCGGTAGTGGCCGACAAGCTCGGCATCACCCGCCTGCCCCGCTCGCCCGGCAAGGACCAGGTGGTCTCGATCGGCGGCCACAGCCTCGGCATCCCCTCCAATACCGCCAACAAGGATGGGGCCTGGAAGTTCATCAAATGGGCAACCTCGGCCAAGACGCAGAAGGCCATGGCGCTCTACACCAAATATGGCCACCAGTTCTCCGACTTCGCCCGCCCCTCGCTCTACGAGGATGCCGATCTGCTGAAGATCTATCCCTATCTGCCCGCCCAGATCGCCGATCTCAAGCGCGGCAACGGCAAGATCGTGCGCCCGCCCTGCCCCGTCTACACCACGCTCGAAGGCATTTACGGCCTCAACCTCAACAAGGTGCTGTCGGGCGACACCGCGCCGGATGCCGCGTTGAAGGACACCGTGTCCTTCTTCTCCAACATCCTGACCGGCAATTTCCTCATTCCCTACAAGCAGCCCACCTATGACGACACGCTCGACGCGACCAAGGCCCTGATCGCCTCGCTCGCGTGAGAGTGGGCACGGCCCGCCGGGTCTCCCACCGCGCGGGCCGTGCCGTTTTCATGATGGGGGGCCGTGGTCTTCGGACAGCTTTGTGCTGCCCCTCACCCCTCGCACTTGCAAAGCGGCACGGTTGTCGCCTCGCGCGACGACTGCCACTCCCTCGCCCCGTTCTTACGGGGAGAGGGTAAGGGTGAGGGGCTGCGCGGCGCTTGAAAATTAGCGATACCAGCGAGGGCAATGCCATGACCATCGCCGAAACATCAGCCATCCCGGCCCGGCCGAAGCGCCGGGTGCCGGCCTTTCTGCCCTATCTCCTGATCAGCCCCTCGATCATCCTGCTGCTGGCCCTGATCGCCTTCCCGCTGCTCTTCGCGCTCAAGAACAGCTTCTATTTCTGGAACCTGCAGATGAGCCCGGTGCCGATGGGCTATATCGGCGGCGGCAATTACGAGATGGCGTTCTCCAATTCCTTCTTCCTGGGCGCCCTCAAGAACACCCTGCTGCTCACCTTGGTGGGCACCGCCATCGAGTTCTGCCTGGGCCTGGCCATCGCGCTCCTGCTGGTGAAGAAGCTGCCCGGGCTCAATCTCGCCCGCGCCTTGCTGATCATGCCGACCACCATCGCCCCGATCGTGGTCGGCTTCCTCTTCCGCTACATGTACGATCCCAATGGCGGCCTGATCCCCTGGATGCTGTCCTCGGCCGGCATCCCGCTGCCGGCGCAGGGCCTGCTCGGCTCCGGCAGCACCGCGCTCTGGGCCATCCTGTTCGCCGACATCTGGCAGTGGACGCCGTTCTTCGCCATCGTGCTCTATGCCGGCCTGCTTTCGGTGCCGCCCGACATCATCGAGGCCGCGCGCCTCGACAAGACCTCGCCCTGGGCGATGCTGGTACGCATCAAGCTGCCGCTGATCCGCAAGACGGCGCTGATCGTGGTGATGCTGCGCTTCATGCAGCTGTTCAACACCTTCGACCTCGTGCTGGTGTTGACCAAGGGCGGGCCGGGATCCTCCACCCGAACGCTCGGCTACAGCCTCTATCAGCAGGGCCTCGTCGACTTCAACATCGGGCTCTCCAGCGCCATGACCTGGATGATGGTTGTCATCGTCAACGCCATCATCGGCCTGTTCGTCTTCTTCGCCTTCAAAGACCTGGACTAGGAGGAGCCGACCATGCGCAAGGGCAAGAAACTGGCCGGCACCGCGATAAGCTATGCGCTCACTTTGCTGCTGCTCGCCTTCTTCATCGGTCCGATCCTGTGGTTCGCTTTGTTGGCGATCCGCCCCTCCGACACCTTCTTCACCATGCCGCCGGTGCTGGCCTTCAAGCCGGACTGGACCTCGCTGCACTACACCTTCGGCAATCCGGGCAACAACCTGCCCCAGCTCGTCAACAGCCTGATCGTCGCCGTCGGCGCCGTGCTCCTGAACCTGCCCTTCTCGCTGCCGGCGGCCTACGCCCTGTCACGCTTCCGCATCCGCGGCCGCAAGAACATCATGCTCTGGTATCTCGGCCTCTTGATGGCCCCGCCGGTGGCGTTCCTGATCCCTTATTCGATCCTGGCGAGCTCGGTGGGCCTGAAAGGCAGCTATTTCTCCATGATCCTGATCATGCAGACGCTGACCATCCCCTTCTCGATCTGGCTGATGAAGAGCTTCATCGACGAGGTGCCGGTGGAGATCGAGGAAGCGGCGCGCGTCGACGGCGCCAAGACGCCAGCCATCGTGCTCAAGATCGTGCTGCCTCTGGTGCGCCCCGGCATCATCGTCACCTCGATGTTCGCCTTCGTCTTCGCCTGGAACAACGCCGCCTTTCCCCTGGTGCTGGCCAACCGGGCGACGGCGACCCTGCCGGTCGGCACGCTGCAATATTTCGGCACGGCCGGCGTGACCTGGGGCTTCATCGGCGCCGCGGCGCTGGCCGCCATGCTGCCGCCGATGATCATCTTCCTCGCGCTCGACCGCTATGTCGTGCGCGGCCTCACCTTCGGTTCTGTCAAAGGATAATTGTTGATGTCTACCCTCAAATCCGCCCGTTTCGGTGTCGTCGGCGCCGGCCTGTGGGGCTCCTTCCACTGCAAGACGCTGAATGCCATTCCCGGCGCCGAGCTTGCAGCGGTGTGCGATCTCAATCCGGAACGGGCCGCAGAGATGCAGCGCCAGTTCGGAGCCAAGAAGGTCTATCAGGACTTCCGCGCCCTCATCGCCGATCCCGATGTCGAGGCGGTGACGGTGGCAACGCCCGACTTCGCCCATGCCGAAATCGTGCTGGCGGCCATCGAGGCCGGCAAGCATGTCATGAGCGAAAAGCCGCTGGCGACCACGCTCGCCGAAGCCGAGACCATCGCCGAAGCCGCCGCCAGAAGCGGGGTCAAGGTGATGGTGGACTTCCACAACCGCGTCAATCCGGCCGTCCACACCGCTAGGGAGACGATCGCCCAAGGCGAGATCGGTAAGCCGCTGCATGCCTCGGCCCGGCTCTCCAACACCGTCTTCGTGCCCTTCGAGCTCTTGTCCTGGGCCAGCCGCTCCTCTGCCTTGTGGTTCCTGGGCAGCCATGCGGTCGATGCGCTCTGCTTCATGCTGGATGCCGATGTCGTCAAGGTGCAGGCAATGGCGCGCCGCGGCCATCTCGCAGCCCAGGGCGTCGACACCGCCGATGTCCATATCTCGCTGCTCGAATTCGACAATGGCGCCGTCGCTACGCTGGAGAACAGCTGGGTGCTGCCGCGTGACCTGCCGCTGGTCTTCGACTTCAGGGCCGAGATCGTCGGCGAAAAGGGCTCGCTGCAGCTCGACACAGCCCAGAACGGCGCCTTCCGCAAATATGCCGGCGCCGGTCTCAAGACCGCCGACCTGCTCGGGGTGACGCCTGCCGCCGGCGGTCGCATCGGCGGCTTCGTGATGGAGGCCATCGCCCGCTTCGTCGATGCTGTCACCACCGGCACCGCCGTGCTGGCCGATGCCACCGATGGCCTCAAGGTCACGCGCGTGCTCGCGGCCATCGAGCAGGCCGCCGCCAGCGGCAAGGCGGTGACGCTGGCGAAAGCCTGACCGATACCTCCCCTCGAGGGGGAGGGGCGGCCCAAAGGGCCGGGGTGGGGTGAGAACCGCCACCTTGGCAATCAATGAGATCGAGATCGATGCAGCTCAGTCGCGCAAACACCCCACACCGACGCTTCGCGTCGACCCCAGGCACTTCCAAGAGGAAGTGCCGATACCTCAAGGGAAGGGTGGAGGTCGCGTCCACCCCAAAGGCAGGTGCTTGATGGCAACTCTCTCCTTCAAATCCGTCGGTAAACGCTTCCCGGATGGCACGCTGGCGCTCGCCAATGTCGATCTCGATGTCAGGGACGGCGAATTCCTGGTGCTGGTCGGCCCTTCGGGATGCGGCAAGTCGACCCTGCTGCGCAGCGCGGCCGGTCTGGAGGACCTGTCGCAAGGCCAGGTGCTGATCGGCGGGCGCGACGTCACCAATGCCGACCCCGGCGACCGGGATGTCGCCATGGTCTTCCAGAACTATGCGCTCTACCCGCATATGGACGTCTATGAGAACATGGCGTTCGGCCTCGGCCAGCGCAAAGTGCCGCCGGCAGTGATCAGGGAAAAGGTGGAAAAGGCCGCCCGCATCCTCGACCTCTCCCATCTGCTCAAGCGCAAGCCCGGGGCCCTGTCCGGCGGCCAGCGCCAGCGCGTCGCCATGGGCCGGGCCATCGTGCGCGACCCGCAATGCTTCCTGATGGACGAACCGCTCTCCAATCTCGACGCCAAGCTGCGCGTGCAGATGCGGGCCGAATTGAAGCTGCTGAACGCCCAGCTCGGCGTCACCACGCTTTATGTCACGCATGACCAGGTGGAGGCGATGACCATGGGCGACCGCGTCGCCGTGCTGCGCCCGGTGACGAAGGAGGGCGAGAGCAATCTTCAGCAATGCGCCCCGCCGCGCGAACTCTATGAGAATCCGGTCAATCTGTTCGTCGCCGGTTTCATCGGCTCGCCGGCCATGAACTTCCTCAGTGTGCGCCTCGGCGAGGAGGCCGGCGCCGCCTTCGCGGCGATCGCCGGCACCGCGCTGCGCCTGCCTCTCCCGGCTGGGTTGCTTCAGGCCAATGCCGGTCTCGCCGCCTTCAAGGGGCGCGACGTCATTCTCGGCCTGCGGCCCGAGAGTTTCCGCCTGCCGGTTCCGGCCGGGGAAGGCCTGTCCTGCGAGGTGCTGCTCACCGAGATGACGGGGGCGGATGCCTATGTCTTCTTCGACCTGCCCGCCGCGTCGGCGGTGGCCGGGACCGGGCGGCTCGCGACCGGATCGGAAGCGGGCGCCGGCGCGGCCAACCGCATCACCGCGCGGGTTGAGCCGGCCCGCCTGCCCGAACGCGGCGACCATATCGAGATCGGCGTCGACATGGGCCAGGCCCGCTTCTTCGCGCCCGACACCGGCCTTGCCCTGAGATAGGAGCCCGGCTCAGGCGTCTTCGAAAGCCAGCTCGGCTGCCGCCACCAGCCGCAGGAAGCCGAATGCTGCGGTCCGGCCGGCGTGCAAGATCGCAAGGACGCGGATCGTGTGGAGTTGCACAAATGAAGCAAGCCGTTCGATTATGATCCCTGGCGGCAGCAGGGGGATGACATGGCCCATTCAAGCGAGACCATGACGGCGACGAGGCAGGTGCAGGATGGGCCGCGCGGCATCGGCGGCTGGATGATCCTGCCGATCATCGGCCTCATCCTGACGGTCGGGCTGACCGTCTACAACCTCTATGGCGTGGTCGAGGAATGGGAAGGCATCAAGGCGATTGTCGCCGGCACGAATGACACGGCCATTGCCCTGCGGTTGCCCGTAGCGGCATCGTCCGGCTTCGCACTGATCACAATCGGCGTCGCTCTCGCCTGCTTGTTTTCTATCTTCACGCATTCGCCGCGCGTGCCGTGGCTGATGACTATTTTCTATATCCTCGTCATCGCCGCCACCGTGGTGGAGATATTGGTCGATTATCGCGTCGTGGCTCTCACCGGAGGATCGACCGATCCGAAGAATTGGGGGGAACTCACCAAGGTCATCGTCGCGGCCGCGATCTGGATCCCCTATTTCCATCGCTCGCGCCGCGTCGCCAACACCTTCCGCACGCGGGAGGCCGCCGTCGACCGCAGGATCGGCGAGATTTTCTGACCCTTAGCCGATCCCGTCGTTCCAGCCCCATTCGTCGGCGAGGGCGAGGCATTCGCGCCAGGGAGCCACGGCATCGCAGGTCGTCACCGAGCGCAGCGATGCCGCCGCCGCGGCATGGGCGAGCGCCAGGCAGCGCCGGAGTTCCCAGCCCTCGTGGAACCCGTAGAGAAAACCGGCGGCAAACGCATCGCCCGCCCCGTTGGCACCTGCGATCACCGACTTGGGCACGCGGATGGATGGCTGCGTGACGATGTCGCCATCCCGGGTCACGGCGACGGCCCCGGTCGGAAAATGCGCCGCCACCACCTGGCAGCTGCCGGCCTCCAGGACCTTGCGCGCCGCCCTGATACAGGCCTCGACCACGGTGCGGTCGTCCCGCACCGTCTCCTCCTCGCCGATCGCGCCCATCTCGCTGTCATTGACGATGAGCAGATCGAGATGGGGCAGCAGCGGGCGAACCAGTTCGCGCAGGCGCGCCGGCGAAGCGGTGGCCAGTTCCAGATTGGTGATCAGGCCGGCCTGCCTCGCCATGCGCAGCACGGTCAGCCAGCCATTGGCGTCGCCGTTCCAGGGGGCGTCCATCTTCTTGTGCACGCCGGGCAGGCCGAGATGGAGGATGCGCCCTTTCGTGTCGGTGAAATCGAAATGGTCCGGCGTCATCAGCGAGGCGGCGCCGGGATTGAAGATATGGGTGCGGCGGCCGCTGCGCTGGGAGGTATAGGCGTCGGTGTGCAAGGTGCGGGCTTCCCGCGTCATCACCAGGCGGCGGCGGTCGATGCCATAGCGGTCGGCCTCGGCATGGAGCAGGCGCCCGTCCTCGTCCTCGCCGATCAGGCCCTGCGTCTCCACCCAGATGTCCGGATCGAGGCGCTTGATATCGATGGCGAGGTTGCAGCCCGATCCGCCGCCACGCGCTTCCTCGTTCAGGATCTCGGCAAGGCCGTCCTCGCCCGGCCAATACTCCACCAGCTTGTTGCCGTCGACGCACCAGGTTCCGGCCGTGACGATACCGGAACGCGCCGAGGATGGACGCTCACCCTGCATTTCCTCTACCTGTTCGAAATGTCCGGCCGACAGCGAGACGCTTCGCGACTCACTGCTGCCTGGAGTTTATTTGTAGCGAAAAGAAACAATCAATCGCCGCCATTTGCAATGGCGCGATTGCCGCGGCCGACAGCGCCCTGCCGCCTGCGGCGGCGAGGTGGTCAGCCGCGTCGCAACCGGCGGTAGTATCGCAGCGCGAATACTTGCGGCGACTTCAGGGGCGAAGGTAATTGGCGGCTTCTCCACTGCCCGCAGAAGCTGTTGTGTGAGGGCCGGTCCTGGAGTCATGCCCACGGTATTGATGCTTGACCGAGCACCGTCGTTGCGAGCGTAGCGAAGCAATCCAGGAGCTATGGCACCGCGTCTACGAGCCCTGGATTGCTTCGCTACGCTCGCAATGACCCGTGAGTCAAACGTCGCGACCATTGATATCATTCCGCCTGCCGTCTGCTCGTCTCGTCATGACAAGCGCCCTGTTTTGGGCTATGATCTCAAGATCTTAGGCGGGCTTACCCGTCAAGATGAACACCACATGAACGGTGTTGATAGCGAGAGTTCATCTGCTCTGGCTTAATGATTAACTTAAAGTAATTTCCAGGTGGAGAGGCTACTCGCCGGCCCTGGTGCGATTAAGGCCGGAACGACCTCTCCGAGGAGTGTTCCATGTTTCGTAAATTGCTGGTGGCCGCCGTGGCGGCCTTGACCCTGGGCGCCGCGACCATGACGGGGAACGGTCCGGCCGAAGCGCGCAGCAACGGCTATTTCTTTCCTCACCACGGCGGCGGCAACTGGGGCGGCGGGGGCCGTCACTGGGGCGGCGGCGGTTGGGGCGGATCGCGCTGGCGCGGCGACGGCTGGAGCGGCCGTCGTTGGGGCGGTGGCTGGGGCCACCGCCGCTGGTATGGCGGCGGCTACGGCCGGCGCTGGCGTGACGATGGCTGGGGCTGGGGTGCCGGTCTGGCGCTCGCCCCCCTTCTGCTGACGCCGGGCCTCTATGGGGGCTATGGCGGCTATTATGACGACGGTTATTACGATTACGCGCCGGCCTGCCGCTGGCGGCGGGTGCGGGTCTTGACCGATTATGGCTGGCGTATCCGCCGTCAACGCATCTGCTACCGTTATTGAGGCCTCTTGCGATCCGGGATCGTCCGCCTCCATGGAACGGTCCCGGATCGAACCGTCTTGCAGTGTCTCTCGTGACTGCGGAGTTTAATAGAAAATCTCTATCGTTCGACGAAAATTGATGCTTGATCGCCTTGGAACGAGGGCACATTCTTCCTCTCTGGAACTAGTCGAAAGAGAGTGGCATGCCAGCCCACGAAGATTGGAATACCGCACGCGCGGCTGAACTCATCGCGGCAGGCCAGACGTTGGAAGGCCCGCTTCTGCCGATCCTCCACTCCTTTGTGGAAACCTTCGGCTATGTCCCCGAGCCGGCCGTGCCGATGGTGGCCGAAGCGCTCAATCTCTCCCGCGCCGAGGTCCATGGCGTGGTGACGTTTTACCATGATTTCCGCAGGGAACCGGCCGGTGAGCATGTCATCAAGCTCTGCCGGGCCGAGGCCTGCCAATCCGCCGGCTGCGAGGCCTTGGCGGATCACCTCGTCGAGAAGCTCGGCATCGAGTTCGGCGAAACGACGCCGGATGGACGCGTTACACTCGAGCCGGTCTATTGCCTCGGCCTGTGCTCCATCTCGCCCGCCGCGATGATCGACGGCCGCCTGGTGGCCAGGCTCGATGCCAAGCGCCTGGACAAGGCTCTTGAAGAGGTCGTACGATGACCATGCGCATCTACGTTCCACGCGATGCCGCCGCCGTCGCCTGTGGCGCCGACGAACTCGCCGCAGCCCTCAAGGTCGCCGCGATCGCCCGCAAGCTCGACATCGAAATCATCCGCAACGGCTCGCGGGGCATGGCCTGGCTCGATCCGCTGGTGGAACTGGTCACTCCCGAAGGCCGCATCGGCTACGGGCCGGCCGAGCCGGAGGACGCCGACAGCCTGATCGCCGCCTTCGCCGGCGACGGCGCCCATAAATTGCGCGTCGGCAAGCCCGAGGAACAGCCTTTCCTCAAGCGGCAGACCCGCCTGACCTTCGCGCGCGTCGGAATCGTCGATCCGCGCGATCTCGACGACTACAAGGCTCATGGCGGCCTCCAGGGCCTGGAAAAGGCCATCGCCATCGGCCCTGTCGCCATCGTGGACGAGGTCACCAAATCCGGCCTGCGCGGCCGCGGCGGCGCGGGCTTTCCGACCGGCATCAAGTGGAAGACGGTCGCCGATGCCGCCGGTCCCCAGAAATACATCGTCTGCAACGCCGACGAGGGCGACAGCGGCACCTTCGCCGACCGCATGCTGATGGAAGGCGACCCCTTCTGTCTGATCGAGGGCATGGCCATTGCCGGCCTCGCCACCGGCGCGACCAAAGGCTATGTCTATATCCGCTCCGAATATCCCCATGCCATCGCGGCGATGAAAGCGGCCATCGACAAGGCCCGCCGCGCCAATGTGCTCGGCAAGGGCATTCTCGGCTCGGCCCATGATTTCGACATGGAAACCCGCACCGGCGCCGGCGCCTATGTCTGCGGCGAGGAAACATCCTTGCTCGAGAGCCTGGAAGGCAAGCGCGGCACCGTGCGCGCCAAGCCGCCACTGCCGGCCCATAAGGGCCTGTTCGGCAAGCCGACCGTGATCAACAACGTGCTCTCCCTCGCCACCGTGCCGATCATCCTGGCGCAGGGCGCCGAGCACTACCGCGATTTCGGCATGGGCCGTTCGCGCGGCACCATGCCGATCCAGCTCGCCGGCAATCTCAATTATGGCGGCCTGTTCGAAACCGCCTTCGGCATCACGTTGGGCGAACTGGTCGACGACATCGGCGGCGGCTGCTTCACCGGCCGGCCGGTGCGCGCCGTCCAGGTCGGCGGGCCCCTGGGCGCCTATTTCCCGCGCGAACTCTTCGACACGCCCTTCGACTACGAGGCCTTCGCGGCCAAGGACGGCCTGATCGGCCATGGCGGCATCGTGGTGTTCGACGATACCGTCGACATGCGCCGCCAGGCCCGCTTCGCCATGGAATTCTGCGCCATCGAAAGCTGCGGCAAGTGCACACCCTGCCGCATCGGCGCGATCAGGGGCAAGGAAACCATCGAGAAGATCATCGCCGGCAAGGACGTGACGCGCAACATCGCGATCGTCGAGGACCTGTGCCAGACCATGAAGTTCGGCTCGCTCTGCGCCCTCGGCGGTTTCACGCCCTATCCCGTGCTTTCGGCCATCCGCCATTTCCCCGAAGATTTCCACGGCACGCCTCAGCGCATCGCCGCCGAATAATCGCCAAGGAGACAGTCAATGTCCCTCGTCCACGAAGTCGACTACGGCACGCCGCTCTCCAAGTCGGAGACAATGGTCACGCTGACCATCGACGGCCAGGAAATCACCGTGCCCGAAGGCACCTCGATCATGCGCGCCGCCATGGAGATGGGGACGCAGATCCCCAAGCTCTGCGCCACCGACATGATGGACGCCTGGGGCTCCTGCCGCATGTGTCTGGTGGAGATCGAGGGCCGCAACGGCACGCCCGCCTCCTGCACCACGCCGGTGGCACCGGGCATCAAGGTGAAGACTCAGACCCCGCGCCTCGCCGAGATCCGCAAGGGCGTGATGGAGCTCTACATCTCCGACCACCCGCTCGACTGCCTGACCTGCGCCGCCAATGGCGATTGCGAATTGCAGGACATGGCGGGTGCCGTGGGCCTGCGCGAGGTACGCTACGGCTATGAGGGCGACAATCATCTCGGTCTCGACAAGGATACGTCCAACCCCTACTTCACCTTCGATACCTCCAAATGCATCGTCTGCTCGCGCTGCGTGCGCGCCTGCGAGGAAGTGCAGGGCACCTTCGCGCTGACGATCTCCGGCCGAGGCTTCGAAAGCCGGGTGTCGCCGGGCATGAACGAGGCCTTTTTCGATTCCGAATGCGTCTCCTGCGGCGCCTGCGTCCAGGCCTGCCCGACGGCCACGCTCACCGAGAACAAGGTGATCGAGATCGGCCAGCCCGAGCATTCGGTGGTGACGACCTGCGCCTATTGCGGCGTCGGCTGCGCCTTCAAGGCCGAGATGCGCGGCGAGGAAGTCGTGCGCATGGTGCCCTACAAGGACGGCAAGGCCAATCGCGGCCATAGCTGCGTCAAGGGCCGCTTCGCCTGGGGTTACGCCACCCACAAGGAGCGCATCCTCAAGCCGATGATCCGCTCCAAGATCACCGATCCCTGGAAGGAAGTGAGCTGGGAAGAGGCGATCGCCTATACCGCTTCCGAGTTCAAGCGCATCCAGGCCAAGCACGGCAAGGCTTCGATCGGCGGCATCACCTCCTCGCGCTGCACCAATGAGGAGACCTATCTCGTCCAGAAGCTGATCCGCGGCGGCTTCGGCAACAACAATGTCGATACCTGTGCCCGCGTCTGCCATTCGCCGACGGGCTATGGCCTCGGCCAGACCTTCGGCACCTCCGCCGGCACGCAGGACTTCGACTCGGTCGAGGACAGCGACGTCATCGTCGTCATCGGCGCCAATCCGACGGACGGCCACCCCGTCTTCGGCTCGCGCATGAAGAAGCGCCTGCGCGAGGGCGCCCGCCTGATCGTCATCGATCCGCGCAAGACCGACATCGTGCGCACGCCGCATGTCGAGGCCGACTACCATCTGCCGCTGCTGCCGGGCACCAATGTCGCCATTCTGACGGCCATGGCCCATGTCATCGTCACCGAGGGCCTGGTCGCCGAGGATTATGTACGCGAGCGCTGCGACTGGGACGAGTTCCAGAACTGGGCAGCCTTCGTTGCCGATCCCAGGCACTCGCCGGAAGCGGTGGAGCAATATACCGGCGTGCCGGCCGAGCTGGTGCGCGGCGCCGCCCGCCTCTATGCCACCGGCGGCAATGGCGCGATCTATTACGGCCTCGGCGTCACCGAGCACAGCCAGGGCTCGACCACGGTGATGGCGATCGCCAACCTTGCCATGGCCACCGGCAATATTGGCCGGCGCGGCGTCGGCGTGAACCCGCTGCGCGGCCAGAACAATGTGCAGGGCTCCTGCGACATGGGCTCGTTCCCGCATGAGCTGCCGGGCTACCGCCATATCGCCGGCGACGAGGTGCGTCACGCCTTCGAGGAGTTGTGGGGCGTCCAGCTCGACAAGGAACCGGGCCTGCGCATTCCCAACATGCTCGACGCCGCCGTCGAGGGCTCGTTCCTCGGCCTCTATGTCCAGGGCGAGGACATCGTGCAGTCCGACCCCGACACCAAGCATGTCACGGCGGGCCTGGCCGCGATGGAATGCGTCGTCGTGCAGGACCTCTTCCTGAACGAGACCGCCAACTACGCCCATGTCTTCCTGCCCGGTTCCTCCTTCCTGGAGAAGGACGGCACCTTCACCAATGCCGAGCGCCGCATCCAGCGCGTGCGCAAGGTGATGTCGCCCAAGGCCGGCTATGCCGACTGGGAAATCACGCTGCTGATCGCCGAAGCCATGGGCTTCCCCATGCCCTACGAACATCCCTCGCAGATCATGGACGAGATCGCCCGCCTCACGCCCTCCTTCGCCGGCGTCTCCTACGAGAAGCTGGAACGCGACGGCTCGGTGCAGTGGCCTTGCAACGACAAGGCGCCCGAGGGCACGCCGATCATGCATATCGACCATTTCGTGCGCGGCAAGGGCCGCTTCATGGTCACCGAATATGTCCCGACCGACGAGCGCACCGGCGCGCGCTTCCCGCTGCTGCTCACCACCGGCCGCATCCTGTCGCAGTACAATGTCGGCGCGCAGACCCGGCGCACCGAGAACTCGCTGTGGCACGAAGAGGATGTGCTGGAAATCCACCCCCATGATGCCGAGCAGCGCGGCGTGCGCGAGGGCGACTGGGTGCGGCTCGAAAGCCGCTCGGGCTCGACCTCGCTGCGCGCCACCATTACCGACCGAGTGGCGCCGGGCGTGGTCTACACCACCTTCCACCATCCCTCCACGCAGGCCAACGTCATCACCACCGACTATTCGGATTGGGCAACCAATTGCCCGGAATACAAGGTGACGGCGGTCCAGGTCATGCCGTCCAACGGCCCGACCGAATGGCAGAACGAATATGCGACGATGGCGATGAATTCGCGCCGCATCGCGGCGGAGTGAGGTTTTGCGGCAGCTTGGTCTGCGAAGATCGCGCTGCCCCTCACCTCTATCCTCTCCCCGTAAACGGGGCGAGGGGACTCAAATGTCGAGTTTCATGCCGAAAACCTCTCATCTCGCCCAACAGCAGGGCGAGATGAAAGTTCGGAGGACCAATCGCAACGCTTGCGCCCCCTCGCCCCGTTTACGGGGAGAGGGTAAGGGTGAAGGGCAACGCGACGCTCGCTTTTGAGGAACGGAGCACAAAAAATTTCATGACCAGACAGCCGCCTCCCGTCCGTACCATCTCCCGCCTCGCCTGGCGGGATGGCGTGCTCACCCCTGGCGAGCGCACCATTCCGGAAGAGACAGCCGTCTCCCTGGTCTATGACGGCGGCTCCCATGCCGTGATGATGGCCAGCCCCGTCGACCTCGAGGATTTCGCCTACGGCTTCTCTCTTACCGAAGGCATCGTCGCCTCGCTCGACGACGTCACCGAATTCGAACGCGTCGATTACGAGGAAGGCGTCGAATTGCGCCTATGGCTGAGGGGCGATCGCGGCGCCGCGCTCGCCGCCCGCCGGCGCATGCTGGCCGGTCCCACGGGCTGCGGCCTGTGCGGCATCGACAGCCTGACCGAGGCGGTGCGCAAACCGCAACCGGTCATCGGTGATCTCAAACTGTCCCCGGCCGACATCGAAGCCGCCCTCGCCTCGCTCGCGCCCGCCCAGACGCTGAACCACCAGACACGTGCCGTGCACGCTGCCGCCTTCTGGACCAAGGCGGACGGCCTGGTCGCCCTGCGCGAGGATGTCGGCCGGCACAATGCGCTCGACAAGCTGGCGGGAGCCCTGGCTCGTCATCGGAGCGCGGACATCCTGTCTGCATCTTCCCAGCCTGCAGGCGCAGCGGAGCCAAGAGCGGACGAGACGTCCGCGCAGCCGGAAACACTTGCGGGCATCGTCGTCCTCACCAGCCGGATCTCGGTGGAGATGGTGCAGAAATCGGCGATGATGGGTGCCCCCATCGTCGCCGCGGTTTCCGCCCCCACGGCCCTCGCCATCCGCACCGCCGACGAAGCAGGTATCACCCTGATCGGTGTGGCCCGTTCCGACGGCTTCGAGATCTTCACCCATCCTCATCGCATCGTTCCGGAGAAACTCGCCCATGTCGCCTGATGAATCCGTGCATGAGGGCCATGCACACGACCCGGTCGCCAAACTGGTGAGGATGGCCAATCAGATCGGCCTGTTCTTCGCCTCCCAGCGCGAGGACGTACGGATCCCCGGCATTGCCGACCATATCCGCAAATTCTGGGAACCGCGCATGCGCAACCGGATCTTCGCGCATCTGGACGCCGGCGGCGAGGGCATCGATCCCCTGGTCAGGAAGGCCCTGGAAAGCCTGCGCGAAAAGGCGTGAACTCCGGAATCGATCACTGCTCACAGGGTCATTCCGGACGCGATGCGGTACGGAGTACCGCGTCGCAGACCCGGGACCGCAAGACGAGAAAAGCTCATTTTCAAAATGGTTCCGGGTCTGCATCACGGCATTTCATGGTCGCGCGCCCGGAATGACCTGGGGATGAGCGACTACCTGGACCGCAGGCATCCCCGGGGATTTCCATGCCCGACACCCTCTTCGACTGGGACAAGATAGAACCGCGCACGGTCATTCCCGGCTTCCACGGCCGTTTCATCCATTCGGGCGCGATGACCTTCGTGCTCTGGCGGATCGAGGCCGGGGCCGCGCTGCCGCTGCATTCCCATCCGCATGAACAGGTGGTGCATCAGTTCGAAGGCGAATTGGAAGTCACCGTGAACGGCTTAACCACCGTGCTCAAGCCGGGCATGGTCGCCGTGGTGCCGCCAAACACCGCGCATTCCGGCCGGGCCCTGACGGAGTGCCGGACGATGGACGTCTTCCATCCCCTGCGCGAGGACTATCGCACGGGCGCTCCGAGCGTGCTCCAGCAGGCGATGGCGGAATAATCGGCTCTCGCTCGCCCGTCAGCTGCGCCCATCGGGTTTTCTTGCAGGATTCCGGGCCGGAAAACGCCAAAAAATCGCGTTTCGCCTTGCTCCGCCCCTTCCATCTTGATATGGAACCGCCCATCTGACGCTCAACCCGTCATCGCTGATGAGACGGGCGTTCGACAATAGACCAGAAAGACGTTTCCGCCTTGCGGGCCTTGCGCCGGCCGGGTGTGTTTTTTCTCAAAACACCCCGCCTGTGGTTGCGCCAGCAACCCTGCCGCAGTCCGGAAACGATGATCAACACCAACCGCCGGCGCCAGGAAAACATATGTCCGTACAGGAAAACGTGCTGCGTGAAGATTTCGCTGCGATGCTCGACGAGAGCTTCGGCACCAGCGATATGGCCGAAGGCTCGGTCGTCAAGGGTACTGTCGTTGCCATCGAGAAGGACCTTGCGGTCATCGATGTCGGCCTCAAGACCGAAGGCCGCGTAGCTCTGAAGGAATTCAACGGCCCGGGCCGCGACAGCGCGCTCAAGGTCGGCGATGTCGTCGAGGTCTATCTCGAGCGCATCGAAAACGCTCTGGGCGAAGCCGTCATCTCGCGTGACAAGGCCCGCCGCGAAGAGAGCTGGATCAAGCTGGAGAAGTCGTTCGAGGCCAATGAAAAGGTCGACGGCGTCATCTTCAACCAGGTCAAGGGTGGCTTCACCGTCGATCTCGACGGCGCCGTGGCCTTCCTGCCGCGCAGCCAGGTCGACATCCGTCCGATCCGCGACGTCACCCCGCTGATGAACGTTCCGCAGCCCTTCCAGATCCTCAAGATGGATCGCCGCCGCGGCAACATCGTCGTCTCCCGCCGCACGGTCCTCGAAGAGAGCCGCGCCGAGCAGCGTCACGAGATCGTCCAGAACCTCGAAGAGGGTCAGGTGGTCGACGGCGTGGTCAAGAACATCACCGATTACGGTGCGTTCGTCGACCTGGGCGGCATCGACGGCCTCCTGCATGTCACCGACATCGCATGGCGCCGCGTGAACCACCCGACGGAGCTTCTGACCATCGGCCAGCAGGTCAAGGTCAAGATCATCAAGATCAACCACGAGACGCACCGCATCTCGCTGGGCATGAAGCAGCTCCAGGCCGATCCGTGGCTGGGCATCGACGCCAAGTACCCGCTGCAGGCCAAGTTCACCGGCCGTGTCACCAACATCACGGACTACGGCGCGTTCGTGGAACTGGAGCCGGGCATCGAAGGCCTGATCCACGTCTCCGAAATGTCGTGGACCAAGAAGAACGTCCACCCCGGCAAGATCGTCTCCACCTCGCAGGAAGTGGAAGTGCAGATCCTCGAGGTCGACCCGATCAAGCGCCGCATTTCGCTCGGCCTCAAGCAGACCCTTTCCAACCCCTGGGAAGATTTTGCCGACAAGCATCCGAACGGCTCGGTGGTCGAAGGCGAAGTCAAGAACAAGACCGAGTTCGGCCTGTTCATTGGCCTCGACGGCGATGTGGACGGCATGGTCCATCTCTCCGACCTCGACTGGAACCGTCCGGGCGAGCAGGTCATCGACGACTTCCGCAAGGGCGACATGGTCAAGGCCGTGGTGCTCGACGTGGATGTCGAGAAGGAGCGCATCTCGCTGGGCATCAAGCAGCTCGCGGGTGACCCCTTCGTCGATGCCGGCGAACTGAAGAAGAACCAGGTCGTCACCTGCGAAGTCACCGACGTCAAGGAAGGTGGCATCGACGTCAAGATCACCGGCACCGACCTCACGGCCTTCATCCGCCGTGGCGATCTGGCCCGCGATCGTGCCGATCAGCGCCCCGAGCGCTTCGCACCCGGCGAGAAGGTTGACGCCCGCGTCATCCAGTTCGACCGCAAGGCCCGCAAGGTCCAGGTCTCGATCAAGGCCCTCGAAATGGCCGAGGAAAAGGAAGCGATCGCCGCTTACGGTTCTTCGGACGCCGGCGCCTCGCTCGGCGATATTCTCGGCGCTGCGCTGCGCGCCCGCACCGAGAAGAAGTAAGCCGGAGTGCCGGCCTCCGGCCGGCTTCTGGACCACCACGATTGGGAAAGGGCGCGACCTCACGGGGTTCGCGCCCTTTCTTTTTTGAGTGTCGATCTCCAGATGGACATTCCTGGAAACGATGTGCGTGCCGGCATGAAAGATCTCGACCAGGAGGTCGACACTCCGAGCAAGCACAGCCAGCCCTATGCCGTGCAGCCAAAAGCTGCTTGGCCTGCAAGGCCGGCGCCAACGATGCACAGGCAAGATTTCGCGTTGGCGCCCCCCAGCTTAACAATCTTTCCAAAAAGGCCGGTTAGACTGGCGCCCTTGCATGTTTGGTGAATTTTTCCGCTTTCCAGCGCATGAGCATCTTGCATTGCCGCAGCGTTTGGTTGATCGGTTGTGCCTTGCAAGCCCCGAATGGCCGCCACCCGGCGGGAAATTCGCGAGCAAGGGGGAAACAACCATATGCGTATCCATCGTTTGACACTCGTAGCCGGCGTGGCACTCGCCCTCCTCGGCAGCGTGGCCTTTGCTGCCGACAAGAAGACCGTGGCCGTGACCTCGATCGTCGAGCATCCGGCCCTCAACGCCGCCCGTGACGGTGTCAAGAAGGCCCTGGAGGATGCCGGCTACAAGGATGGCGACACCCTCACCTTCCAGTTCGAGACGGCACAGGGCAGCCCTGCCACCGCCGCCCAGATCGCCCAGAAATATGTCGGCGAGAAAGCGGATGTGATCGTCGGCATCGCCACGCCGTCGGCCCAGGCCGCCTTGGCCGCCACCAAGGACATTCCGATCGTGTTCACCGCCGTGACCGATCCTGTCGCTGCCCAGCTCGTCAAGGATCCGGCCAAGCCCGAAGGCAACGTCACCGGCGTGACCGACGCAACCCCGATGCCCGACCAGCTCAAGCTGATCCAGGCGGTCGCGCCCAGCGCCAAGAAGATCGGCTTCATCTACAATCCGGGCGAGGCCAATTCGGTCGTCCAGCTCGAGAATATGAAGAAGGCAACCGCTGCCCTCGGCTTCGAGACGATCGAGGCACCGGCCACCAAGTCGGCCGATGTCGGCGCCGCGGCGCAGAGCCTGATCGGCAAGGCCGATGCCATCTTCGTGCCCACCGACAATCTGGTGGTCTCGGCCCTGGAAGCGGTGATCACGGTCGGCACCGAGAACAAGATTCCCGTCTTCTCCGGTGACACCAACGGCGTCGAGCGCGGCGCGGTCGCCTCCATCGGCGTCGACTATTTCAAGTCCGGCGTACTGGCCGGCGAGATGGTGGTCCGCATCCTCAAAGGCGAGAAGCCCGGCGCCATTCCGGTCGCCTTTCCTTCGGCCACCGATCTTTTCCTCAACCAGAAGACCGCCGGCCCGATGGGCGTGACGCTGCCGGCCGATCTGGTCGCCAAGGCCAAGACCGTCGTAAAGTAATCCGGATCGTCGCAAGAGCCTGTTCAGGGATAATTCCGCGTCGTGCTGCCCCTCACCCTTACCCTCTCCCCGTAAACGGGGCGAGGGGGCGCAGGCCTCGCGGTTCATCCTCAAAACTCTCATCTCGCTCTCCGGTTGGGCGAGATGGGACTGTTTCGGCACAAACGCAACGCCGAAGCCCCCTCGCCCCGTTTACGGGGAGAGGGTAAGGGTGAGGGGCGGCGCAACGCTGCGAAGACAGGCGCTTATTCCTGAACAATCCCAAGATCAACCATTCCGAGCAAGCCGCGCCATGACCACTTTCCGCTCCTTCGGCCTTGCCGCCGTCCTTCTCGCCAGCCTCGCACCGATCACGGGCGCCGCCGCTGCGGACAAGCCCGTGGTCGCCATTACCGCCATCGTCGAGCACCCCTCGCTCAATGCCATCCGCGAGGGCGTGAAGGCGGGCCTCAGGGACAAGGGTTACGCCGAGGGCGAGGCCATTACCGTGCTCTATGAATCGGCACAGGGCAGCCCGGCCACCGCAGCCCAGATCGCCCAGAAATTCGTGGGCGAAGATCCGGCGGTGATCGTGCCGATCACCACCCCCTCCTCCCAGGCCGTCGCCGCGGCGACCAAGGACATCCCCGTCGTCTTCGCCGCCGTGACCGATCCGCTCGGCGCGCAATTGGTGAAGACCCTCGACAAGCCCGGCGGCAACATCACCGGCGTCAGCGACTTTCCGCCCGCAGCCGGGCAGCTCGACCTGATCAAGGAAGTCCTGCCCAAGGCCAAGGTGGTGGGCGTCGTCTATAATTCCGGCGAGGTCAACAGCCTGTCGGTGATCGAAGCCCTGCGCAAGCTGGCTGGCGAACGCGGGCTGGAAATCCTGCCTTCGCCCGCAACCAAATCCTCCGATGTCGGTGCGGCCGCCCAGAATCTGGTGGGCAAGGCCGATGCGATCTACATCCCCAACGACAATCTGGTGGTCTCCGCCCTTGAATCGGTGCTGCAGGTCGGCTTCGACAGCCGCCTGCCGGTGTTCGCCAGCGATCCCGACAGCGTCGGGCGTGGCGCCGTCGCCGCTCTTGGCCTCGACCAGTTCGAGATCGGCCGGCAAGCCGGCCATGTCGCCGCCCGGGTGCTGAAGGGCGAAAAGCCCGGCGATATCCCGGTGGAGAATTCCAGGGGCGTCAGCCTGGTCGTCAACACCAAGGTGGCCGAGAAGATGGGGGCTCCCCTGCCGCCGGCCGTCTTGGCGCGTGCCAAGGACGTCGCAAAGTAGAATCCGCGGGCGGTAGTGATTGACTCATGCGTCATTGCGAGCGTAGCGAAGCAATCCACAGACCTGTGTACCCCGCCTTCCGGCTCTGGATTGCTTCGCTACGCTCGCAATGACGCGCTCTGTCGGTCGAGCAGCAGGGCTGCCGCAATTCATCCGTGACCCGCTCTCCTGTTGGGATTGATGCATGAGCCTATTCGCTTTTATCGGTTCGATTGAAATCGGCCTGATCTATGCGCTGATCGCGCTGGGCGTATTTTTGTCGTTCCGGGTGCTCGATTTTCCCGACTTGACGGTCGACGGTTCCTATCCGCTCGGCGCCGCGACGGCCGCCGCCGGCATCGTGGCAGGCCTGGATCCCTTCTCGGCCACGGCGCTGGCCATCATTGCCGGCGGCCTCGCCGGCGCGATGACGGCCTGGCTCAACATCCGTTTCCGCATCCTGCAATTGCTGGCCAGCATCCTGACCATGACGGCGCTCTATTCGATCAATCTGCGCATCATGGGCAAGCCCAATGTCCCGCTGCTCAACCAGGAAACGCTGGTGACCTGGACGCGCGACCATCTGACGGCGATCTTCGGCTGGGCACCGCCCTCCTATCAGCTGAAAGTCTGGATGCTCGGCGTGATCGTCCTGATCGTCTGGGCGCTGCTCAGCTGGTTCCTCAACTCCGAATTCGGCCTCGCCATGCGGGCGACCGGCGCCAATCCACGCATGGCACGGGCCCAGGGCGTTTCCACCCAGATGCACAATTATGTCGGCATGGCGATCTCGAACGCCCTCGTCGCGCTCGCCGGCGCCCTGTTCGCCCAGACCAGCGGCTTTGCCGACATCACGCTTGGCACGGGCACGATCGTCGGCGGTCTCGCCGCGGTGATCCTCGGCGAGACCTTGTTCCGCACCCGCTCGATCGCCTGGCTGCTGATCGCCTGCATCGTCGGCGCCATCCTCTATCGCCTCGCCATCGCGCTGGCGCTCAATTCCGAATGGTCGCGCTCGATCGGCCTCAATTCCAGCGACCAGAACCTGGTGACCTCGGTGCTGGTCGGCCTGGCGCTGATCCTGCCGAGCCAGTTCCCCCGCCTGCGCGCGATCTTCTCGCCCGCCCCCAAATCAGCGTCCAAGTAAGGAGGCGGCGATGATCGAGATCAAGGACATCCACGTCACCTTCGGGCGCGGCACGCCGCTGGAGAACCGCGCCTTGCGCGGGCTGTCGCTGACCATCCCCACCAGCCAATTCGTCACCGTGATCGGCTCCAACGGCGCCGGCAAATCCACCCTGCTGAACGTTCTGAGCGGCGACGCCCAGGCCGAGCGCGGCCGCATCGTCATCGAGGGTGTCGACGTCCTGCGCTGGCCGACGCCGCGCCGCGCCAGCCTGATCGCCCGCGTGTTCCAGGATCCGATGGCCGGCACCTGCGAGAGGCTGTCGATCGAGGAGAACATGGCGCTGGCCTTCGCGCGCGGCCGCAGCCGGGGCCTCGGCTCCTCCCTGGGCGCCGCCCGCCGCGCGGTGTTCCGCGACAAGCTCTCGATACTCGGCCTCGGCCTCGAAAATCGCCTGGGCGATTCCATGGGCCTGCTCTCCGGCGGCCAGCGCCAAGCCGTCAGCCTCCTGATGGCGACGCTGACCGGCATGAAGATCCTGCTGCTCGACGAGCACACGGCGGCGCTCGATCCGCGTACTGCCGATTTCGTGCTGGAGCTTACCCGCAAGATCGTCGAGGAGCAGCAGCTCACCGCGCTGATGGTGACCCATTCGATGCGGCATGCCCTCGACTACGGCACCCGTACGGTGATGCTGCATGAGGGCCAGGTTGCCTTCGACCTCGATGCCGAGCATCGCAAGGGCCTCGATGTTCCTGACCTGCTCAAGCTGTTCAGCAAGGTGCGTGGCGAACAGCTCGACGACGACAGCCTGCTGCTGGGCTGAGACGCATCGTCAGGGGACCAGGACAACCTTGCCGACGTTCCGGCGCGATTGCAGGCTTTCATGTGCCTCGGCGGCCCGGGCCAGGGGGAAGCGACCACCGATCACGACCTTGAGCGCCCCCGCCGCGGCCTGAACGAAGAGATCGCCGAGATCGGCGTACAGCGTGCCGGGCGTCAGCAAAGGCAGGAGGGCGAAGCCTTTCAGCGATTGGTTGCGCCCCAGCAGGGCTTCTATCTCGCGCTTGCCGAGTTCGAACCGCCCCATCGCCGCACAGACGAGTTCTCCGGCCGGGGCGAGCGCACCCAGACAGGCGGCAGTCTGTGGCCCGCCGACGAGATCATAGGCGATGTCGACGCCCGCCCCTGCCGTCGCCGCCAACACCTGGTCGACCCAGCCGGTGCTGCGATAGTCGACAGCCGCGTCCGCCCCCAGGAATCGCGCGAGATCGAGCTTCTCCGGCGATCCGCCAGCGGCGATCACCTGGCGCGCGCCGGCACTGCGGGCGAGCTGGACCAGCAACGATCCCACGCCGCCGGCAGCGGCGTTGACCAGGATCGACTTCCCCTGCGGCGGGCTGCGGCGAAGGAGATGAAGGGCGGTCAATCCCTGCACCATCAGGGCAGCGCCCGCCTCGAAGGACAGGCCGTCCGGGAGCGGCACCAGCGCGGCGGCTTCGGCAGTGACATAATCGGCATAGCCGCCGGCCCTGCCCATGGCGAAGAGGGGCGCCGCCACTCGCGTGCCGGGAGCCGGTCCGGCAGCGCCGGGGCCGAATGCTTCGACCACACCGGCGGCCTCGACACCCGGCACCATCGGCAGGTCGGGTGTCACGGCATAGCGATCCTGGCGCATCAGGACCTCGAAATAGTTCACGCCGGCGGCCCGCACGCGGATCAAGGCCTCTCCGGCGCTGGGAACGGGAACGGGCAGCTCGACGGGCTGGAGGACGTCGGGCGCGCCGAAGCGGCTCAAACGGATGGCTTGCATGGAATCACCGGGTGCTGGTCTCGAATGGGCCGGTTGTGTGATATTCTCCGTTGCGTCTCTACACACTCTTTCGTGCCATACGGACCTGAAGGTAACCATGACGGAGATGACCAAGCGCCTGCCCATGCTGCCCGTCGAGCGGGCCCTCAAGGTGATTTCGGGCCGCTGGAAGGCAGTGATCCTGTATTATCTCCTCGACAGTCCCAAGCGCCTTTCCGAACTGAAGCGGCTGGTGCCGGAGATCAGCCAGAAGGTGCTGATCCAGCAATTGCGCGAAATGGAGGAGCATGGCCTGGTTCACCGCGAGATCTTCCGGCAGGTGCCGCCCCGCGTCGACTATTCGGCCACGCCGCTCGGCCAGAGCCTCGAGCCGGTGCTGCTGGCCCTGTGCGACTGGGGGCAGCGACACGCCGCCGAACTGGACGAACTCGACCAGACGCGGGATTGCATCATCAGGCCGGTACGGCAGATGGGGGTGACTTAGAGCAAAGCGCGTTCAGGTGTGAACGCTTGTTTGCTCTTACTCTTTGGTTCGACGCGTCTTTGCGATTTGAGGCGATTCAATCAAATCACAAAACGCTTTAGGTAGAGGCTCTCCCCTCATCCCCCTGCCGGGACCTTCTCCCGCAAGGGGAGAAGGTCCCGGCAGGGGGATGAGGGGTGTGCACCACGCATAAATATCACCCCACAACTGCCCGCACCGCCTCCTCCAGCCTCTCCGCCGGCAGTTCCATGAGCGCGGCCGTCGCCGTCCAGACCAGGGCGATCCGCACGTCCTTGCCTGGATAGAGCCGCTTGAGCAGATGGCGGTAGAGCCCGAGTTGGCTGAGATAGGCCTGCGGCACGGCTTCGAGCGCCTGCGGGGGCCGGCGGTTGGTCTTGAAGTCGACGATCCAGACCGTGTCCGGCCCGACGGCCAGGCGATCGATCCGCCCGGACACGGCATAATCGGCCCGGCCCTGCCTGGTAATGCGGCCGGTAAGGGCGACCTCGGCCCGGCTGCCGGCGGCAAAAAGCGGTTCGAGAGACGGCAAGGCCAGCACCGCCAGGGCTTCCTCGGCCCAGACCTGATGATCCTCCGGCCATTGCGCCGCTGCCCGGGCAAGGAAGGCGAGCGCCTGGTCGCGCCGGGCCGGCGGTTCGACGTCGGGCAGATATTGCAGCAAGGCGTGGATCAGGGCCCCGCGCCGCAGGGTCCGGCTGTCGGCCGGCAGCGTATCCGCCAGCCCGGCCAGTTCCTCGGGATGCTCGGTCTCCGATGGATTGAGGGCAACCTCCTCGGCCCGTTCTGGCGCCGCCTTCTGGCGCAGCCAGTCCGGTGTGGGCACCGCCGCAGCCTGGTCCTTCGCGGGCCGGCCCTCGACGGCGCGCCGCGGCGTCGGCTCATAGACCAGTCTTTCGCCTTCGCCGTCCGGCTCGACCCTGGCGCCCCGCTCGCGCAGGGCGTCCGCAATCATGTCGTACCAGTTACCCGGCCGTCGTGCAGTGGCGCCCTCGAAGCCGGCAATGATGAGCCGATCCTCGGCCCGCGTCAGGGCGACATAGAGCAGGCGGCGATGCTCGGCCTCGTTCTCGGCCCGGATCGCGTCGCGCGCGGCGGCGACCGGCGGCGGATCCGACGCCTTGCTGGGCGACCAGACCGGGATGCTGCTGCCGGCAGGCCGCCCATAGTGTTTTCCAATGCCTTCGGATTGGAAAGACGCGTCTGTCTCAAGCAAGATTGGAACGATATTCGATCGATGACGATCGATTGTCGTTCCTTGCGCCTGCAGGAAGAACAGCTTGGGATCGTGCCGCCCGTCCGGCGCGCTGCAGGTATCGGCCAGGATGACGACGCGTGCCTCCAGCCCCTTGGAGCCATGCACCGTCATCACGCGCACTTCGCCGCGCGCCACGTCCATGTCGCGCTTGATCTCGGCCTTGGCCTCGGCGAGCCAGGCAAGGAAGCCCTGCAGGCTGGCGGTATTGGCGCGTTCATAATCGCCGGCCACGCGCAGGAATTCGTCCAGGGCATCGGCGGCCTCCGCGCCGAAGCGGGCCAGCATGATGCGCCTGCCGCCGTCGCGGGCCAGGATATCGGCGAAGAAGGCGAAGGGCGTCTTGCCGGCCGCCTCCTCGCGCCAGGAAACCAGACGGGCGAAGGCGGAGGCGTAGCGCTCGTCCTCCCGCGCGGCCTCGCCCAAGGCAGCCCAGAGCGTACCCTTGCGGCCCGGCGCCAGGCGAATGAGATCCTCGTCGTCGAGCCCGATGAGCGGTGTCTTGAGCACCGTCGCCAGCGTCAGGTCGTCGGCCGGCAGCAGCACGAAGCGGGCAAGCGCCATCAGGTCCATCACGGCGATATGGTCGGTCAGGACGATGCGGTCGGCACCGGCCACCGGCACGCCGGCGAATTTCAGGGCACGGATCACCGCCTCGAACAAGGCGTTGCGGCTGCGCACCAGCACCATGACGTCGCCGGCATCGTAACGCGCGCCCGTCGAGGGATCACCGTCCCGGATGAGGCTGCTCACCTCGGCGGCGATCTTGCGGGCAAGCCGCACCACCGGACTGGAGACCGGGGTCTCGTCGAAAGGCGCATCCCAGGCGGTGATCTCGGCGGCCGGCTGCGGCTTTTCCACTGGCCAGACCTCGACACGGCCGGGATCGCCGGCCCGTACCGTCTCATGCACGGTGGCGACATCATCCGACGACAGCCCCCGACGATTATCGGCGATAGCGAAGACATGGTCGACGGCCAGGAGGATATCGGGGGTCGAGCGGAAGGATTGCTTGAGTTCGATCGCCTCGAAACGCGCCTCCGCCTCGGCCACCTTGCGGCGGAAATGGCTGCGCATGCGGGCGAATTCCGCCGGCGCCGCGCCCTGGAAGGAGAAGATCGACTGCTTCTCGTCGCCCACGGCGAAGATGGTGCGCCGTTCACTGCGCGCACCGGCACCCGAAGTGAACTCATGCGCCAGCATCTCGATGATATGCCACTGCGCGGGGCTGGTATCCTGGGCTTCGTCGACCAGGATATGGTCGATGCCGCGATCGAGCTTGTAAAGCACCCATTCGGCGCCGGCCCGGCTGAGCAGGTCGGCGGTGCGCTGGACGAGATCATCGAAATCGAGCGCTGCCCGCGCTGCTTTGCCGGCTTTGTATCGCCCAAGCAGGGCCGCCGCGACGGCGATCAGGGCGGCGCTGCGCTCATAGGCCGAGGCCGCCTTGCGCCGTTGCAGGAGCTCGGCGATGCGCCCGAGCTCGGCGAAGAGCTGCTCGGCATAGTGGGGGTAATCCTTGGTGAAATCCTTGACCAGGAAGGCATTGGCCGAGCGCGCCTCGCCCGTGCCGGTCAGGAAGACCGCACGCCAGGCCTCGGCACGCCGGGCCGGCGCCGCCGCGATCGCGGCGCCGAGCCTATCGGCAAGTTCGAGGATGCGCTTGCCATCATATTCCCGCAGGCTCGCCTCGATCGCCGCCCATTCGCCGAAGGGGATCGAGGCTTCGTCGATCTCGGCCTCGATGGCGGCGACGCTCTCTCCTTCCTTCAGCTCGAGCAGGCCGCGCAGCTGGTCCAGGGCGTCCGCGGCGCCCTTCTCGCTCAGGAAGGGACGCAGGGCTTCGCGTTCGAAGGTGATTTCGGCGAGCAGCCCGTCGAAGGCGCCCTCCCCCGTATCCTCCAGAAGACGCGCCATGGCGCGCCCCAGGCCGCCTTCCGGCTGTGCATTCGCCTCCAGGATCAGGCTGGTGCGGGCGGCATCGAGCAGTTCGCGCGCGGCCCTGTCGTCCAGCACCGCGAACTGCGCCGGCACATTGGCCTCGAAGGGGAAGAGGTGCAGCACCCGCTCGCAAAAGGCATGGATGGTAAGGATCTTCAGCCCGCCGGGGGTCTCGATCGCTGCCGCGAAAAGCTGGCGCGCCCGCTTCAGGCCCGCGGCATTGGGCTTGAAGCCGGTGATGCCCTCGATCGCCGCGACGAGCTTGCTCTCCTCCTCGACGGCCCATTGCCCGAGCATGGCGAAGATGCGGTTCTGCATGTTCGCCGCCGCAGCCTTGGTGAAGGTGAGGCAGAGGATGGCGGATGGATCGACCCCGGCGAGCAAAAGCCGGATGACGCGCCGCGTCAATACGGTGGTCTTTCCCGAGCCGGCATTGGCCGACACCCAGGCCGACAGCGAGGGATCGGAGGCCAGGCGCTGGTTATGGATTGTGTCGGGAGAGGGCCTGCGCGGGATCATGCTTCCTCCGCGCTCACCGACCATTCGCGCACCCGGGCGAGATGGTCGTAGTCGCCATAGCGCCGTCCCTTGAACATCGGGTGCAGCAGGGAGGCATAGGGCGTCTTCTCGTTCTCGAAGCGGTCGATCAGCGCCTTGAGCCGTTCCAGGCTTTGCATCGCCACCTCGATCGGCGTGGTGTCCTTGAAGATCAGCGGCTTCTCGCTCGGCCCCTTGCCGCCACCGGCCAGATGCACGATGGCGGGATCGCCGAGGGCCTCCGGGGCCGGCACGCCCTTGAAGCCGGCCTCGAGCAGCATCGCCATTTCGAGCGCCAATTGCGGCGCGAGGCCCGTCTCCACCTGCCTCGCCGTCGGGGCCTGGCCGGTCTTGAAGTCGAGGATGGCAACCCGGCCATCGGCGGCGACCTCGATGCGGTCGGCCCGGGCGGACAAAGTAAAGGCTCTCTCGGCCAAGGTCGGCCAGGTGAGCTTGCCGGGAATTTCGCTCAGCACGCGGGCGAGGCGCGGCCGGCGCTCGCGCTCCCAGTCCACCAGGAATTCGGCGATGGCGGCAAAGCGCGGCCGCCAGAACGCCAGGACTTCCGGAAAGTCGGCGAAGGGGACGAAGAGCTCTTCGCCGATCGCCATCAGGCGTGCGAGGGCATCCGGCGGCACGCCGTCCGCGCACAGGGCGGCAAAACGCTCGAGCGCGCCATGGATCAGCGTGCCGCGCTCCGCCGCGCCGGGCGGCATCGCGATCTCGTCGAGCGGCTCGAGCTTGAGGATATGGCGCGCATAGATCGTATAGGGATCGCGCACCAGATGCTCGATCTGGGTCACCGACAGGCGGGCCGGACGCAGGGCCAGCGGCGGCTTGGGCCTGGGCGCGCCGAGCACGGGCGGCGGCCCTCCGGCCGCATCGAGCTGGCGCGCCAGGGCGCAATAAAGCTCGCCCCGCCTGCGCACGTCATCAAAGGCCGGCCCCAGGAAGGCGCCGAGCCGCTGCAGCCAGCGCGAGGGCACGCTGGGCGAGCCGCCGCGCTTCAGCGACCGCGTGATCACCACGTCGCCATAGCCGAGCGCCTGCTCGAAGTCGTGCGCGGCGAGGCCGATGCGCTTTTCCGGCGGAGACAGGCCGATCGCCGCCCGCATCGGGCGGTTCAGCCAGGGATCGGTCTTGACGTCGGGTGGCCAGACGCTCTCGTCGAGCCCCGCCAGCACCAGCCTGTCGACCGGCAGGAGGCGGGCTTCCAGCAGACCGTAAATGGCGATGCGCGGGTGCTTGGGATCGCCGCCCCGCACCGACCGCCCGGCGATCAGGGCCGCGAACAGGCCGGGATATTCAGGCGCCGGCAAGGAGAGGGCTTCGGGCGCGACAGTGCCGAGATCATCGAAGAAGCCAGTGAGGGCTTCGCCGGCTTCTCCTTCACCGAGCGCATCAGTTTCGCCGGGGCCAGCTTCGCCGAGTGCCTCGACGGCGGCGCGATGCGCGGCGAAGAAGCTGGCGGCCGGCAAGGGATCCGGCTGGCGCAGCAACGCCGCGAAGGGTTCGAGCCTCCCGGCCAGGGCCTCGATCACCGCCTGCGCCCCGGCCCAGTCCTCTTCGTCGAGCGCCAACCGGGCGGGTGGACAATGCGGGTCGCCGAGCGAGGCCTTGCCAAGAGCCAGGGCCGCCACGAGGCCGGCAGGACCGCCGGCCGGCCTCGGCCCACGCAGGGCGCCGATCTCCAGCGCCGTTACCGCCCGCTCCAGATCCGCGTATGACAGGCCGAGTCGCGCCAATGGATGCTTGAGCAGGGACAACAGGGTGACGGGGTCGAAATCATTCAGCGCGGCATCGAGCACCAGGCGCGCAAACAGCCCGGGCGGGGTCTGCGTCAGCGGCTGGCCCGCGCTGTCGTCGGCCTCGATGCCCCAGCGGCCCAGTTCGGTGACCACGCGCTCGGCAAGCTGGCGGTTGGGCGTCACCAAGGCCACCTTGCGGCCGGGCACGGTCAAGGCCTCCCGCAGCGCCAGCGCCGCCGCCAGGGCTTCCTCGCCTTCATGCGCCGCCTCGGCCAGAGCGACGCCCGCAAAGGCTTCGCTCACTGCCGTGGGATCCTCATGGTGCCGGCCGGCCCACAGATCGGTGGTTTCCGCCGGCCGCAGGGCCTGCGAGACCAGGGCTGTACGCAGCGCCAGGATGGGCGGCGGCGACGCGAGTTCGGTCACGCCGCCGCGCTCGGCGCCGATATCGGCAAGCAAGGCGGCAAGACCGGCCTGGGGGTGGCCGGGAGCCCCTTCGCCCTTGCCGATGGCGTTCCAGCCAATGGCATCGAGCTCGAGGTCGAGCCCCGGCAGGACAACCGCGCCCCGGGGATGGGCGGCCACCGCCTTGATCAGGTCTCGGGTCGCCGGAATGGAGCCGGTCGAGCCCGCCACGATCACCGGGCCTGATTTGGGGTTTTCCGCAAGCCTGGCGGCCTCGCGCTCCATGCGGGCATTGCGCAGGAGCACGGCGTCGCCGCGGCCGATCTCCCTGAGGTGCTGCGGCCAGTGCACGGTGGCGATCTCGAGGAAGCGCAGCGTGATGTCCCAATATTTGTCATAGAGCCCGGCATGGCTCTCGCCGAGATTGAGGATCGCCTCGGGCGGTACCCGGTCGATCTGCAGGCCGTCGAGGAAAGTACCGAGCTCGGCCGCGAGCCCTGCCGCATCGCCGGGCGAGGAGGGAATCAGCAGCGGTTCGGCCCCCTCCTCGCCCGGAATCGGCAGAAGCGCCTGTTTCAGGGCCGCGCTCCATTGCAGGATCAGGCGTGTGAGGGCGATCTGGCGGTCGAGCCCGGCGACGGGCTCCGGCAGGTCGTCGCTCGCCTCGGCGAAGGCGACTTCGTCATCGTCGATCTCGCCGAGCGCCCTCAGGCGGGGCAGCAGCGCGGCATCACTGCCCAGCCTGTCGAGGAAGATGCCGCGCAAGGCGCGGATGGCGCGGCGGGTCGGCAGATAAAGCGTGGCGCTCGCCAGCGCGAGCGGATCCTCGCGCGGGGCAAAGCCCGGCACCAGCCGTCCGTCCAGCAGGGCGTCGACCAGCGTCTCCAGAAAGGGCGTGCCGGGAGCGATGGTCAGGAGATTCGGGCGATGCGCCATGAGGGTGAGATAAACAGGACACCGGTCTCAATGGCAAGAAAGCATGGCTTGCCTTGCACCGAGAGCCGATTCGATCGGCAGGAGGCAAGCGCGACTCTTGCTCGATGCTACCGATTTCTGGCTCAGCTATCAGGTGGCCATTTCTGGAGGGAATGATGAACCCTGATGATCTCGACGATACCACGCCGAAGCCGGTAAAAGAGGATATAGGGAGTACCCGCGACCGAAAGTTCGCGCGTCCCGGCGAGTCTGCCCGGCCTGCCCTGCTCCGGCGTATGCGCCAAACTGGCGGCGCGCTGGCGCAAACGCAGGACGATCCTCTCAGCCGCATCCGGGTTCTTGTCGGCCAGGTAAGCGATGACGCCTGCAAGGCCATCAAGCGCAGGCCGCATCCATCGGACCTTCCACAGCGGCTCATCAGCCACGCGGCGGAGCCTTCATAGCGCGTGCTTTTGCCAGTACGCCCTCCAATTCCGCCATGGCATCATCATGATCGACCCACCCGGTAGCCGGATCGTCGGCCTGACGCAGGGCAAGTTCCAGATCTTGACCGATCCACTCGTCATAGGACAACACCCGCTTCAGGCGCTCCGAAGCGTCCGGGCGCCGGCGCTCGCTTTCGTCGGGGCGATAGTCCTGCGCATCGACGTCGAAGCGGTCCATGCCCAGTTCGCTGCGCACGAAGCCGATCGCGCTATCGGCATGGCGCCACAGACGCATGCGCCGTGATTTCTGTCCCGCCACAGCGCGCTCGGCATCGCCATAGCGGACCAGCACACCCCAGCCGCCGGGCCGCCCAAGCACGGTCGCCCCACGCAAGGCGCGTGCCGCCACCAGTTCCTTCACCGCTTTGCTATCGATGAGATCGGGCGTTTTGGCTGGCTTTTCCATGCCTGACATGCACTCAATAATTTCCGGAAGATTATTATATAACCTTCCGGATACAGGACAAGCGCGGTGATGGTCGAGACTCGGTGCCATTTCGGTCAGGCTCTTCAGCTCCGCCAGATCCGGCACATGCGGCGCTTCCAGGCCGGACTGAAGACCAGCCCCGATCACCGTCCCTTCCAGACCGGCGCGCGCTTTTCGACGAAAGCCTTGGCGCCTTCGCGCGAATCTTCGGAAAGCTGCATGGCGCGGTGCTCGGGCACCTTGCCGGCATAGACATGCTCATAGGCCTCGCGCACGCCCATGCCTTCCGTGGCGGCGAGGATGGCCTTGACCGCGGCGATCGAAAGCGGCGCGTTGGCCGCGATGGTATCAGCCAGGTCCCGTGCCGTGGCCATCAGATCGGCCATCGGCACGATGCGGTTGGCAAGACCCCAGCCATGGGCTTCCCGAGCCGTGAAACGGCGGCCGGTGAGCAGCAATTCACTGGCGATGGCAAGCGGGATGCGGCGCGGCAGGCGCTGGATGCCGCCGGCATCGGCGACGAGGCCGACCGTCACTTCCGAGAGGGCGAACTCGGCGTGGTCAGCCACCACCATGAGATCGGCCGCCAGCGCCAGCTCGCAGCCGCCGGCGATGGCGACGCCGTTGACGGCCGCGATCACCGGCTTGGTCAGCTCCCAGAAGGCGGTCAGGCCGGCAAAGCCGCCCGGCCCGAAATCGGTGTCCGGCTCCTCGGCGCCGGAGGCGGCAGCCTTGAGGTCCCAGCCGGCCGAGAAGATGCGCTCGCCTGCGCCGGTGAGGATGGCGACCCGCAGATCGGGATCGTCCTGCAGGGTACGGAAGGCGGCATGCAGCGCCTTGGAGGTGGCGAGATCGATGGCATTCGCCTTGGGGCGATCCAGCGTGATCTCCAGCACGGCGCCGCGGCGCTCGAGCTTGACGGATTCGGACATGGCAATCTCCTGAAACAGGCCACACAGGCAAGCCCGTGCTCGCCCGCCAATCAATCCTTGCCGTCATTGCGAGCGGAGCGAAGCAATCCAGCCTTTCAGCGGAGAAGCTCTGGATTGCTTCGCTCCGCTCGCAATGACGATATTATCAGTGGGTCAATCCCGGTGGCGACACCAGGCTCAATCCAGCATGCGCACCAGCGCGTCGGCAGCGACGGCCCCGCGCCCTTCGGGCAGTACGAAGAGCGGATTGACGTCGAGCTCGACCAGCCGGTCGGCATGGCGCTCGGCAAAATCGGCGATGGCCAAAATGGCCTTGATGGCCCCGCGGATATCGCCGCGCGGCTTGCCGCGGAAGCCCTCCAGCAGGCGGGCCACGCGCAGGCTCATCAGCTTTTCGCGAATCTCCTCGGCGGTGACCGGCAGGAGCATCACGGCCGCGTCCTTGAGCATCTCGACCAATACGCCGCCGGCTCCGACGGTGAGCGTCGGGCCGAACTGGGGATCGCGCACCACGCCGACGATGAGCTCGGCGACGGCGCCCTCCACCATGCGCTCGACCAGGAAGCGATCCCCCAGATGCGACATGGAGGCGACGGCATCGGTCACGTCGGCGCGCGAGCGCAGGCCGAGCTTGACGCCGCCGACATCGGATTTATGGGCAATCTTCTCGCTGTGGATCTTGATCGCCACCGGAAAGCCGAGGGCGGCAGCCGTCGAGGCGGCCTCGACCGTGCCGGCGATGCGGCTCGGCGGCAGCTCCAGGCCGTGGCGGCCGAGCAAGTGCTTGGACTCATACTCGGTGAGCAGGCGTGCCCTGCCGACATCGATGCGTGCGACCCGGCGCAGCGGGACGAGCTTCTCCCAGCCCGCACGCGCCGCGGTGAAATCGACGCCGTGGGTGATCGCGGTGAGCGCATCCCCCATGCCTTGCATCGGCAGCACACCATCGGCGAGCAGCGCCTTGGCGTCGTCCTCCTGCATGTTCTCGGGCAGGGAAGACACCACGGCGGCACGCGCACCCGTAGCCACGGCGGCACGGGTGATCGCCGCGCGGGCCGCGGCAAAGCCGCCATCCGGCACCAGGCCGCGATCGGTGCGCGGCTGGTCGAGGACCAGGAGATTGAGGTCGAAACCCGAGTTCAGCATCTCGGTGAACACCGCCTCGTTGGCCGGTTCATTGCCCCAGATATAAGTGTGATAGTCGAGCGGATTGGAGACGTGCACCTTCTCGGTGAGCAGTTCCTGCAGGCGTGCGGCGTTCTCCGGCGGGATCGGCGCGAAGTCCAGGTCCCGGTCGGCCGCGAGGTCGGCGATCAGGGCCGCCTCGCCGCCCGAGCAGCTCATCGAGGAGATGCGCTTGCCGGGCAGGCCGCCGAAAAGATGCATGAGCTTGAGCGTCTCGATGAAGGCCGGTACGTCGATGACACGGGCAACGCCGTACCGGGCGAACAGGGCGTTGTAGAGCGCGTCGGCGCCGGCGAGCGAGGAGGTGTGGCTCATGGCGATCTCCGAACCGATCTCCGAACGGCCCGTCTTCAGCACCACCAGCGGCACGCCCTTTTCCAGTGCCTTGATCGCCGCCTTGGAGAACAAGGCGACATCGTCGATCGATTCCACATGCAGCCCGATCGCCGTGACGCGCTCATCCGCCAGCAGCGCCTCGATATAGTCGCCATGGTCTCCGATCGCCTTGTTGCCGACGGCGATGACATAGGCGATGGGCAGCGCGCGGCGCTGCATCGTCATGTTGAGCGCGATGTTGCCGGACTGGGTGATGATGGCGACGCCCTTCTCCACCCGTTCGGCACCGTGGGTGTCGGGCCAGAGCACGCAGCCATCGAGCAGATTGAGTACGCCATAGCAGTTGGGGCCGACGATCGGCATGCCCTTGGCGAGCTCGACCATCTTCTTCTGCAGGGCCGCGCCTTCCTCGCCGACCTCGGCGAAACCGGCGGCATAACAGACGGCCGCGCCGGCCCCCCGTTCGGCGAGGGCCGCGACGATGTCGACCGTGGGCTCGCGCGGCGTTGCGATGAAGACCGCATCGGGGGCTTCAGGCAAATCGGCGACGGTCTTGTAGGCCTTGTGGCCGGCGATCTCGGTCTTCTCGGGGTGAATGGGCCAGATCGGCCCGGCATAGCCGATGCGGTCGCATTCACGGATGATCACGGAGGCCAATCGCCCGCCCGCGACAGCAATATGGCGGGGTTTGAGCAGGCGGCGGAGGCCATCGACGACGGACATGCGGTAGGACCTATGGAGACAAAGCAGGCGGGGAAACCTCGCACCCTAGGGAGGAGGCGTTGCTACAAGGTTGACGAGCATGAGATCGGCGTCAATCTGCTCATGGCGATTGATGCCGCTTCGTGTAAAAATTCTGTCACGGAAGGGACCGTGTTCACTTGCTGCCCTGCCATTTCGGAGCCAAACGCTCGAATGGCCGACGCCCCTTTTCGCTGCGGGTTCCTTCCATGTGCCAGGCTCTCCCTACAAATGCGGGTTGCGCGGGCGATAGCGCGCGATCAGCCCCGCATTGGTTTCGGCAGCCCCCGGCATGTTCGCACTGCGATAGAGCGGGGCATTGCCTCCCTCGGCCTGCAGGCGTGCGGCTGCCTCGGCGAAGACCGCATTGAGCAGGGCAGCGCCCACCGAGGTCGAGACCGGTCCCGTACGCAACTCGCTGTCCGGCAGCGCCACACTGGCGTCGCCCGGAGGCGCACCATTGTCGAGCACGATATCGGCGCGATCGGCGAGCCGTGGCCGCCCCTGCGCCGCCTGGCTGGAATAGGCGAGCGAGGTGATGGCGACGACCGTGGCGCCGGCCGCCTTGCCGATCTCCGCCGCCTCGATGACAGCGATGTTGACGCCGCTGTTGGAGGCGATGATCAGCACATCCTTGGGGCCGATCAGATAACGTGCCAGGACAGGGGCGACCATGCCCGGAATGCGCTCGAAGGCCGTGCTGGCCACCGAGCCGTCATGCAGCATGGTCACCGCCGAGAGGATCGGCACGGTGAGGGCGAGGCCGCCCGCGCGATAATGCGCCTCCTCGGCAAGCATATGGCTATGGCCCGTACCGAAGACATAGACCAGGCCGTCCTGCCTGGCCGTGCGCTCCACTGCGGCGGCCGCCGCGGCAATGGCATCGGCATTGGCCCAGAACAGGGCCCCGATGCGCCGGGTGAGATCGGCGAGATAGGCGGCGGCGGTCGGTATTTCGGTCATGGCGATCTTCCGGGGCCTGGCAGTTGCATGCGGGAGAGGTGTTCCTTCCTGCACGATCCTCATGCTCCCGCCAAGCGCCGCCGTTTTGAGTTCATCCGTCACGAAACGGATCGAGCTGGCTCGATCTTTGTCATTGCCGGGCTTGCCCCGGCAATCCAGTTCCTCCCTCCCAACCTCGGCGACGGGCCTCTGGATGCCCGGGTCAAGCCCGGGTATGACAAAGGTGACGCCTCAATTGTTTCGGGACATCGCCTCAGCGCCCCTCATGCGGGCGCAGCATCTGCCGGGCGATGATCAGGCGCTGGATCTCGCTGGTGCCGTCCCAGATGCGCTCGACGCGCGCATCCTTCCACCAGCCGGCGATCGGCAGGGTGTCCATCAGGCCCATGCCGCCGAAGGTCTGGATGGCCCGATCCGTCAGCTTGCCCAGCATCTCCGAGGCCGCCAGCTTGGCCATGGCGAAATCGGCGTCGGTCGCCTTGCCCTGGTCGAGCAGCCAGGCGGCCCGGAGCGTCAGGAGATCGGCCGCCTCCAGCTCCACCGCGAGGTCGGCGAGCGGGAAGGAGATGCCCTGGAACTGCGAGATCGACTGGCCGAACTGCTTGCGCTGGCCGGCCCAGGCCAGGGTCTCGTCCATCACCCGGCGCGCCCGGCCGACGGCGGTGGCGGCCACGGTGAGGCGGGTGGCGCCCAGCCATTCGCTCATCAGGTCGAAGCCCTTGCCTTCCTCCCCGAGAAGCTGGTCGGCCGGGATGACGCAGTTGTCGAAATAGAGCTCGCAATTATGGTAGCCGCGATGCGACAGCGCATGCGGGCCGGGGCGCACGGTCAGGCCGGGCGTGTCCTTGTCGACCAGGAAGCCGGAGATCTGGTTGCGCGGGCCGCGCTTGGTTTCCTCCGTGCCGGTGACGGCGAACAGGATGATGAAATCGGCCTTGTCGGCATGGCTGATGAAGTGCTTCTGGCCGTTGATGACATAGCTGTCACCCTTGCGGACGGCCTTGGTCTTCATCGAACGCACATCGGAACCGGCGCCCGGCTCGGTCATGGCCAGGCAGTCGACGCGCTCACCGCGGATCGCGGGCAGCAGCCAGCGCTCGCGCTGGGCGCCCCGGCAGCCCTGGAGGATGTTCGAGGGGCGGGCCACCACCATCTGCAGGCCGTAATTGGCCCGGCCGAGTTCGCGCTCCAGCAAGGCGATGCCGACGGCATCGAGACCGCCGCCGCCCAGTTCCACCGGCATGTTGGCGGCGTAGAGCCCCAGCTCCATCGCCTTCTTCCTGATCTCGGCGGCGAGGTCGTCGGGCACCTCATCGGTGCGCTCGACCAGCGCTTCATGCGGATAGAGCTCCTCCTCGACGAAACGGCGCACCGTTTCGACCAGCATGTCCTGCTCTTCGGTCAATGCGAACTGCATCGGCGTTTCCCCCTGGAGCAAAGCGCGTTCAGACGGAAACACGCTTTGCTCACACTGTTTGGTTCGACGCGTCTTTGCGATTCTTGGCGATTCCACCAAATCGCAAAACGCTATAATCGAGCGGAATTCGATCCGCGCCGATTGAACGGCGCTCGAAACTTCCAGCAGATGAAGGCGTCATTTCTAGTCTTTTCATGGCGCCCTTCATGCCGATCGCGACATGGATCAGGCGTATTGCGACGCGTCCATCTCGATGATCGTAGTCACGGGCGCGCTCGCGGCCGCGAGCAGGGACTCCTTGACCTCGCCGAGGGAGCGGGCCGCGACATGTTTGGCGCCGAAGGCCTTGGCGGCGGCGCTGAAATCGGTCGCCTGCAGGCGCACGCCGAGGGGGGCGATCTGATTGCGGACCATATATTCCTCGATCTCGCCGTAGCGCTGGTCGTTCCAGAGCAGCACGATGATCGGGGCGCCGGCGTCGGCCGCGCTGGCAAGCTCGGGCAAGGTGAACTGGAAGCCGCCATCGCCGATGATGCAGACCACCGGCACCTTAGGACGGCCGACTTTGGCGCCGACGGCGGCGGGCAGGGCGTAGCCGAGCGTGCCGAAGCCGGTGGCCGCGCTCATCCAGCGCCGGGCGGCGGGCGGCTCGGCCATGAAGTTGCCGCCATAGCTGGCCGCGGTGGAATCGGCCGCGACGACGGCGTCGGGCAGCACCTGCCAGATCGCGTCGAGCAGCGGGCGATGCCGGACATAGCGGGGATCGGCTCCGTCGAGACGCGCGGCCTGCAGTTGCCGGGCATAGGCGGCACCTCCCTCGATCGCCTTCACCAGTGGCGCCAGGGCGGCGGCGAAGAGGCCGGCATCGCCCACCACCGGCAGGGTTGGGCGGGCATTGCGATGCAGCTGGCGCGGATCGATGTCGACGCGGATCACCACGCCGTTGAGCTTCAGCCCATCGAGCTCGTACCAGAATTCGGTTTCGCCGAGTTCGGTGCCGAGCGCCAGCACGAGATCGGCCTCGCCGATCGCCCGATGCAGCGAGGGGGTGAGCATGCAGCCGCCGGCCAGCAGCGGATGTGCGGCCGGGAGGATACCCTTGGCATTGGCGGTGAGCAGCGTAGCGGCTCCCAGCTTCTCGATCAGTTCGCGAACGGCATCGGCGCCGGCAACCGCGCCGCCGCCGGCGATCACCAGCGGCTTCCTCGCCTTGGCGATCAGGGTGGCGGCCGCTTCGACGTCGTCGGCGCGCGGCATCGGCGGCCCGGCTGGCTTGCGCATGCTGGTGACGGGTCCCGGAAAGGGCTCGGACAAAAGATCGATCGGGATCTCGATCAGCACCGGGCCGGGGCGCGAGGAGGACAGGAAGGCGAAGGCCTCGTCGAAGGCGGGAACGAGCTGGTCGACGGTCCAGATCGTCAGGGCGAGGGCGGATACTTCGCGGCCGACGACGGACTGTCCGCGCAATTCGTGGAGGCGCCCCTCGCCGCGGCCGAGGGTCTGCCGCGGATTGAGCGTGGTGATCACCAGCATCGGGATGCTGTCGGCCAGGGCCTGTCCCATGGCGGTGGCGATGTTGAGAAGGCCCGGGCCGGTGACGATGAAGCAGGCGGCAGGCTTGCCGGTCGCACGGGCATAGCCGTCCGCCATGAAGCCGGCGCCCTGCTCATGGCGCGGCGTGACATGGGTGAGCCCTGAACCCGGAATGCCGCGATAGAGCTCGACCGTATGCACGCCGGGAATGCCGAACACCGTATCGATACCGCGTTCGACCAGCAATTGCGGAATGAGCGTGCCGAGATGAGGATGATCGGCCATGGTTTCCCCGGGAATGTGGTTTGTTATCGGATTGGCATAGTCTTGCCGAAAATAGTCCCTTCTCCCCTTGCGGGAGAAGGTCCCGGCAGGGGGATGAGGGTGACACGCCATATCCAGTTGGCATGTCACCCCTTATCCGTCCCTTCGGGACACCTTCTCCCACAGGGGGAGAAGGAAAATCCTGCTTCAGGCCGCCTTGCCCTGGTTCAGCCGGATCGCCAGACGAACCATGCGGCTGGCGGCCTCGCGCAGTTGCGAAGCATCGGCGCTGAGGGCGACGCGCACGTGCCCCGCCGCCTGCTGACCGAAGGAAGCGCCGGGCATGACGGCCACCTTCTCCTCTTCGAGCAGACGCCAGGCAAAGGCCTCGCCGTCGATGCCGGTGCCGGAGACGTCCACCATGGCGAACATGCCGCCTTCGGGCTTCGGGCAACGCAGGCCCGGCGCATTGGCGAGCATCTCGGGCAGGATCTCGGCCCGCACGCGGAAGCTCTCGGCGCTCTCGGCACATTCGGCAAAGGTTTCGCTCAGGGCATAGGCCGCCATGTCCTGGATGAAGGGCTGGCCGCCGAACAGCATCATCTCCGACAGCGGCAGCAGGCGCTCGATGAATTCCGTGGGGCCGACGCACCAGCCGGCCCGCATGCCCGGCAGCATGTGCGACTTGGAGAGCGAAGACACCACCACGGTGCGCTCGGCCCCCTCGGCCAGGTCGAAGGGCGAGGCGAAGGGCGCGCCATAGGACAGCATCTCATAGACCTCGTCCGAGACGATCCACAGATCGTGGCGGCGGCAGACGTCGACAATGGCGGCGATCTCGTCGCGCGACAGCGTGGCTCCGGTCGGGTTATGCGGGGAGTTGAGCAGCAGGACGCGCGAACGCGGCGTGATGCGGGCTTCCAGGTCTTCGGCGCGCAGATGGAAGCCATTGGCCGGGTCGAGCGGCACCAGCACGATGTCGGCCCCGCTGGCGCGGATCACGCCTTCATAGGTGGCATAGAGCGGATCGCCGACCAGGACCTCGTTACCGGCCTCGGCCAGGGCGGCGAGGGCGGCGTAGAGGGCGGTCTGGGTGCCGGGCATATAGGCGGTGTTGTCGGTGGTGATGCTGCGGCCGGTGCGCTTGGAATATTTGGCAGCGATCGCCTGAAGCACCGATGGCTCGCCACGCCCGCCGGAATAGCGGATGCGGCGTGCCTGAAGGCTGGCGATGGCGGCATCGATCAGCGCCTGCGGCGCCGGCGTATCGGGCTCTCCGATGGTGAGCTCGATGATCGGCTCGCCGGCGGCGACACGGCGGCGCGACTCGAAATGCACGGCCCATTTCGCCGCACCCAAATCGGCCAAACGATCGGTCACGGAAGCAAAGCGCACGGTACACTCCTAAGAACTGGCCCCCGGGATACGGATCTCCTGGAGGAGACGCATCAAGGCCCGCCGAAGCTCGGCGGCCGACACCAAATGACAGGCGCAAGCCGATACCATGGCGCGCGATCCGGCGTAACCCCCGCGACGTCTTGCCCCAAGGGCGGCAGAACCCAAGGGCGGCAGAACCCAAGGGCGGCAGAACCCAAGGGCGGCAGAACCCAAGGGCGGCAGATTGCGAATGTCCGTCCTGCCGGTATGGCGCCGGATAGGTGTGCCGATCTCCAGATCGGCATTCTCGAAACACGACATTTGTCAATCTGGCAGATGCCGATCTGGAGATCGGCACACCTGTCGCCTCCTCACGGCACGGCCAGCCTCAGCCGTCTTGCCGACGGCGCGATCTCCACACGGCGGCCCCAGTCGAAGGCGAGGCGGTCGCTTTCGATGCCGTCGGCGAAAATGGTGCCGCCGTCCATTTCGGAGGTCACGACGACAGGCGTCTCCTCCACCAGCCCCCGTACCAGCTCGGCGCCGGTGGTGGGGCTCGGCCAGGCCTCGCGCACCAGGAAGCCGAGGCGCGGCTGCACCGACGAGAGGTCCAGGCTGGCATGGGTGGCCTTGAGGATCGAGGCGGCCCAGCCGGTCGCACCGGTCCCAGTGGCGACGATCAGGCCCGAGGAGGACTGGCGCTCACTCTGCCCTCCCGATGAAAGCGTGTAGCGCGCCGACTGGTGGCTGGCATGGCCGACGAAGATCTCGTTGAGGGCCAGCAGGCGCTCGCCCTGATCGAGGCGCGCCTCCGCCATCACCCGCTCCTCGATACGGATGCTGCCCTTCACGGCGTCCCGCAAGGCGTCACCGGCATCCTCCACCCCGAACCGCACCAGGGCGCCGGCGTTCAGTCCCGGAAACGGATCGATGCCTATGACGACCTGGCCATCGAGATATTTGGCGACATTGGCGACCAGCCCGTCCTGGCCGACCGCCAGCACGACATCCTCGGGGCCGAAGACGAAGCGTTCGACATCGGCCCGCAGAATGGTGGCCTGGCGCCAGTCCGCCGGGATGGCGGTCCGTATGCGCTGCAGCGCCTCGGTGAAACGCCGGTGTGTGTCCTCCACCGCCTCCAGCGTCAGGCCCTTGCGCTCCAGCACGAAGCGCGCCGCGGCGGCGCTGGTGTAGCTTGCCCGGATGCGATCGAGATCGGTCTCGCGCCGGACCAGGATGACGCGGGGAGCGAGAAGGGACATGGCGGGCTCCTAAGTGGAGTGTCGATCTCTAGAGCAAAGCGCGTTCAAGCGTGAACGCTTATTTGCTCTAACTCATTGTTCTGACGTGTCTTTGCGATTCTAGGTGACTCCGTCTAATCGCAAAACGCTATAGATCGACATCTTGAAAACGAGGCGCTTGCCGGCAGGGCGACGATGTCGACCTGAAGGTCGACGCTCCTGGTACGACATTACCCCACCTGCTTCTCGCCCTTGGCCAGGGCTGCGCCGAGCACGGTGCCGAGTTGGGCCAGCACGTCGGGGCCGAGATTGAGCGTGCCGACCTTGGCGTTGGCGAAGGCTTCCTTCAGGGCCTCCGCCACCGGGATCAGCACCGGCAGGGTGTTGGCGATCTCGGCGCGGACGCGCTCGCCGGCGAGCCTGGCCTCGTCCAGCCGTCGGATCGCCTCGGCTTCCGCCTCCGAGGCGACGCCGCGCGTGACGGCCTGGCTGCGGGCCGTCAACTCCCGGGCCGTGGCCTCGCCTTCGGCCGCCACCAGGTTCTTGTCTGCGGCCGTGCGCGCCTGGGCGAGCTCATTCTCGCGCTCGCGCTCGAACAGCCGGCCCCGCTCCTCCTCCAGCCGGATCTTCGCCTTGGTTTCGTTCTCTGCGATCGCCGCTTCCTTCTCGACCGCGGCGGCCCGGCGGGCGAAGGTCGCCTCGTCGGCGGCCTGCTGCAGCTTCTCGGCCGTCGGCTGGCGCAGGGCCCGCACCAGTTCCGGCGAGGGCGTGAGGTCGGACAGGTGAATGCCGGTGAGGGCAACGCCGATGGCCGCCAGCGATCCGGTGGCGGCGAGATCCCGCTCCACTTCGGACAGCAGGGCGCCGACGCCCTCGGCCAGCACGGCGCCTATGCTGCGGGCGGAGAGAAAGCGCTCGACCGCCGTCTTCACCAGTCCGTCGATCAGGCTCTCGACCTGGGTTACCGGATCGGCACGATAGGAGCCGGTGCGCAGGTCGACGGAGAAGTCGATGCGTTCGGCCAGCAAGGCGGGCTCCTGGGCGCGCCAGCTTGCCAGTCCCTGCACGCTCACCGTCTGGAAATCGGCAGTGCGCCCGGTGACGGCGACGATGTGATTGCGATCATCGGCCGGCACCTCCACCAGCGAGGTGCTGCCCTGCGGCGAGAACCATACGGCCTGGCCCCTGCCCGACCGGGCGAGGCGGCCTCGCCTGTAGACGCCGAGGAAGGAGGAGGCCTCGACACGGGCGTGGCTGAAGAAGGGATAGCGGCGAATGGTGGCCATGGCTGGCTCCTGAGGTGATCGAGGTCGATAGAGTTCGTTTTAAGTCATTAAATTACAAAGTGCAAATTGTATTTTGTAATTTAATGAACTGCCTTTTTCGTTGGTGCTGGAGCGCACATCGCCGGCGGATCCCGGCCCCGGCAGCGCCTCCGACAGCTCTGGAGCAAAGCGCACTCAAGCGTGAACGCTCATTTGCTCTAACTCGTTGTTCTGACGTACGTCCTTGCGATTCCCGGCGACTCCGTCCAGTCGCGAAATGCTCTGCGCGCGAACGTGCAGGCGTCCGATCCGAGCCCCCCAGCTTCGGGAGATACTGCCGAGACAGGCCTATCGGTCGTACTTGGTTGGGTAGCTATGCTTGTTGCACCAGCGATAGGAACTATGGGTGGGCGTGACCATTGTGGAACAATAGACCCTGTCCGACCGGTCCATCTCTTCGAGGAAATTGCCGGACGAGGACGGTTGCTGCGGTTCCGGCCGGGGCGGTACCGGCAAGCGGGCGGCGGCTTCGTAATTGCCGGGGATTCTCGGCACATGGGGGATGTAGGGCTTGCTGACGACCTCGGGGCGATGTTCGGCGCAGCCCGCGACGAGGACGACCAGCAAGGCTGACGACAGGAATGAACGCATATCTCCCTCCACTCCGGATTGGACGCCATTCCACGGTGGATCGCAGCGCCGGTCAGTTCCCGAGCGAACACGCAATGAGGGGAACGTATCCGTGAAAGCGTGTTTGCCACTCCATGAAATCACAAATTGCATTTTGCGTCTTGCTCTTGCCCCGGCTTTCGGCTGTGCTATGGCGATCGGGTGGAATTGGCAGCGCAGGCGGGGAGCGCCCATGGACCCTGCCGTTGCTCCACACTTCAGCGAATGGATGCCGAAATGCCCTCCGCCCCTCCTGCCGGGCCTGAACAGCGCCCGATCGCCACGGTCGACATCGTTCTCGTCACCTTGCACGAGGATGGCCTGCGGCTCTGCCTGCAACGGCGCGAATATGATCCCCATGGCGGCGCGCTCGCCTTGATCGGCGGTTATGTCAGGCCGGAGGAGGATGCCGATATCGAGGCCTCGGCGCGGCGCATCCTCGCCGCCAAGGCAAGGCTCGACGGCCTTTATCTCGAACAGGTGCGCAGCTTCGGCGGCCCGGACCGCGATCCGCGGGGCTGGTCGATCGCCGTCGTCTATCTCGCCTTGGTGCCGGAAGAGCGCCTGGCCGCCGCCGAGGCAGCCGGCGCCCCGCCTTTCGAGCGCGTAGATCCCGACCGCTGCCCGCCCCTGCCCTTCGACCATGACAGGCTGATCGCCGCCGCCCTGGCGCGGCTGCGCTCGAAAGCGAGCTATTCCACTCTGCCGGCCTTCCTGCTCGGCGAGCAGTTCACCCTGCCCGAACTCAAGGCCGTCTACGAGAAGGCCATGGGCGCTCAACTCAATGACAGCGCCTTCCGCCGCAAGCTGATGGAGATGCAGATTCTCGAGGAAGTCGACGCCAAGGCGACGGCCACCGCCGAACGCAAGCGCCCGGCGCAGCTCTATCGCCTGGCCCGGCGGGCGCTGACGGAATTCGACAGGACGGTGTGAACCGGCCCGTTGTTTGGACGCATTTTCTCGACCGAGAAGGTTGCGCGCCTTTCGGCGAGATGCATGGGTCGAGACAGCGTCATCTTCACCTGCCAAAACGCTCCGGCTGACGGAGGAAGTCTTCATGCTACGCCCGATCAATCCACCCGGCTCTACCATTCCCGGCATTTCTCAGGCCATGCTGGTCGAAGACGGCCGCCTGTTGCTGCTCTCCGGCCACGTTCCGTTCGACGAAGCGGGCAAGGTCGTGGGCGACGACCTCGCCTCCCAGCTCGACAAGGTCTTCGCCAATCTCCTCGCCACTCTTCAGGCGGCCGGTGCTGATTTCAGCGCCTTGGCCCGGGTGACCATCTACGTGCGGGACTACGAGCCCAGCCAGCTGCCGGTGATCCGGGCGGTGCGCGATCGCTGGATCGGCACAGAGCGGCCGCCGGCCAGTTCCCTCGTCGGCGTCGCCTCGCTGTTCCTGCCCGACGTGCTGGTGGAGATCGACGCCATTGCCGTGCTGCCGGACGAGAAGGGAAGCACGGACACGGGCCGATAACGGGCAAGTCACGCGCCTCCCCTATAAAGTGGATACTCAAAACGCCAGGCGTCGATAAGGTCAGTCCATCCGGGACAGTACCGATCGCGAGAAGACAGTGCCAATCGCGAGAAGGAGGATCGCCATACCCCTTCGTGCGCGCGTCGGCCGCCACGCTTCGACCGGCGCCCAGTGTCAGAACTGGGCCGAAGACCAACAGATCGTCATCGCCCTCCTCAACCTCATTCCCAGGAATGAAGGCGGAGCGGAGGCCGGCATTACAGGCCGTGTCGTCGGCGGCATTGCCAGCGATGCGCTGTGCAGCGCCATCCTGACGTTCCAGAAGAAATATTTTCCCGCGCACCAGACGGGCTTCATCGAACCTACCGGCGCGGCCATCGCCAAGCTGGAGGAATTGGCGGCGCGTCCCTCGCCGACACCGGCTGCTGCTCCCGCCGGGCCGTGGGGCGTGTTCCAGAGCAAATCGGTGTCCAAGGCGCTGCGCGAGGCCCTGGCGAATGATCACCATCTCAACCATGTCGAGGTCGTCGAGATTCTCCGGGCGACCCTGCAGGATGGTCGGGTGACGCAGAGCGAACTCGCCGATTTGAAGATGATCAGCGAGAAATCCAACACCATCATGCCGCGATCGAAAACGATGCTGGAGCGCTTCGTCGACCAGGCCGGCACGATGATCGCAAAATGGCCGTTCGACGTTTCCTCGGTCCAGCGCAGCTATGCCGTCGGCCGCGCCTGCGACTTCATGCGCAAACTCGGCCGCGCCCAATGGCCGAACCTCGACCGGGACGAAGTCGGCATCGGCATCATCATCCGCGTCGCCTACCCGGGGACGCTCGACCAGAACCAGACGAATCTGTGCGGGCCGGCTGCGCTGGTCTTCAATGTCCTGCGCGACCGCCCGGGAACCTATGCCGCCTTCGCTTGCGACATGTACGACAAGGGCGAGGGCGTGCTCTACAGACTTCCGATCAAGCCGAAAGCCGATCTGCGCCATGCGGCTCCCTCATCCTCCGATATTGCGCCGGTCGACTGGCTGACGCTGGCCAGCATCCGTAATTCCAACGACTGGGCCATCCACTACGATTCGACCGGTGGCGGGTTCTCGGGCATGACGACGCCGATGGAACTGGCCTACTGGTTCGGCCAGGCCGGCTACACGGATGTGCGGGAGGATGCGAACTTCTTCCGCCACCAGCGCGACACCGACAACATGAAGGAGGCAAACCGGCTGCTCGCGGCGGGCTACCATGTCGTCCTGCTCATCGGCTCCAACATGGTCGACGGCCATCAGACCCAGAGCTCCGATATCCGCGACGATCATTGGGTCGTGCTGCAATCCGAGATGAAGCTGGAGAATGGCGAGGTCAGGTTCCACATCTACACCTGGGGCAACGGTTATCGCGAGGTACCCTTGAGCGGAACGCTCACGCTGGGGGACTTCCTGATGAACTATTATGGCTATGTGGCAGCCAAGCCCTATTAGCCGCATCAGGGTCGCGGGCAGCCTTGCTCGGCCGTGGAGCCGACCCGCTTAGCCACTCTCGCAGGGAACTCAGGATAGAGGCGCTTGCAGCCAAACGCCGTCCCTGCGAACCGCCGCATTTCCAAGAGCGAGCGAGACGTCCGTCTTCAGGCATAGCTCATGCCCGAGCCATGCCGAAATGCAGACGTAAACCGATTTACATTCTCGCCGTCGCCAGCAATATTGCGATGCAATAGATCGTTCCCAAATCGCCGATTCAAGCCATTGCCAGCCTGCGCTTCCGCGCCGCCGGCTTCCTCATTTCGTTTGTTTCGTCTTCCTTGCCCTGAAAGCCTTCCCGTGACCCATCCGGCCACCGCCTCCCTTGCCGACCTGAACGCCGGCAGCCCCTCCCAGCGCCATCGCACCGCCTGGATCGAATTCGCCCTCGCCGTCGGCGCGTTCGGCGTGGGCGCCGGCGAATTCGCCTCGATGGGCATCCTGCCGAACGTCGCCAACGGGCTTCTGGTCACCGAGCCGCAGGCCGGCCACATGATCAGCGCCTATGCGCTCGGGGTGGTCGTCGGCGCGCCGGTGATCGCCGTGCTCTCGGCCCGGATGGCGCGCCGTACCTTGCTGCTGTGGCTGATGGTGGTGTTCGCCGCCGCCAATGCCGCCAGCGCCCTGGCGAGCGGCTATTACCAACTGATCGGCTTCCGTTTCCTGGCGGGCCTGCCGCATGGCGCCTATTTCGGCGTGTCCTTCCTGGTCGCCGCCGGCATGGCCGAGCCCAATCGGCGCGCCCAGGCCGTCGGGCGCGTGATGATGGGAATCACCCTGGCGACACTGGTCGGCTCCCCCCTCGCCACCTGGCTCGGCCAGGCCCTGGGCTGGCGCCTCGCCTTCGCCACCGTCGGCGCCATCGGCGCTCTTACCGCCATGCTGATCCTGGCCTTCATGCCGCTCGACAAGGTCCAGCCGGGCGCCAGCCCGCTGCGCGAACTCGGCGCCCTCAGGCGCAAGCAGGTCTGGCTGACCCTGGCGATTCCGGCCATCGGCCTCGGCGGCATGTTCGCCGTGTACACCTATGTCGCCTCCACCCTCACCCAGCTCAGCGGTTTCTCGCCGGCTTTCGTGCCGGTGGCGCTGGTGCTGTTCGGCATCGGCATGAATGTCGGCAACATCGCCGGCTCCTGGCTGGCGGATCGCGCCCTGATGGCGACCATCGGCGGCATGCTGGTCTGGGTGATCGTGGTGATGGCGCTCTACGGCCTCACCGCATCCAATCCCTGGATGATCTCGCTCTGCGTCTTCCTGATCGGCTGCAACTTCGCCATCTGCCCGGCGATCCAGACCCGCCTGATGGACGTGGCTGGCGATGCCCAGACGCTCGCGGCCGCGCTCAACCATTCGGCCTTCAACATCGCCAATGCCCTCGGCGCCTGGCTCGGCGGCGTTGCCGTCGCCGCCGGCTTCGGCTGGGCGTCGACCGGCTGGGTCGGCGCCCTCCTGGCCGTGGCCGGCCTGCTGGTCTTCCTGGTGTCCTGGGCCCTGGAACGCTCCGACAGGCGCGAACCGGAAGCCGCTGCCGTTGCAGGCTAGTGCGAAGCGCGTTTAGACGGAACGCACTTTGCTCTAACTTTTTGATCGGACGCGTCATTGCGAGCGCCGCGAAGCAATCCGCTCTCGGTCAAGTGCACCGCTCGGGGCTTCTGGTTTGCTTCGCGGCGCTCGCAATGACGCAAATCCAAGGTTCCGCCCCATCACGACGATGGTGTTAGGCCGCTGCCCCGATCGCCGGCCCGGCGGCGAACCGGCGCCGATAATCGCGCGGAGACAACCCCATCAGCTTGGCGAACACCTTGCGGAAGGCGGCCGGATCCTCATAGCCGACCGACCAAGCGATCTGGTCGACATTGCGATTGGTGGTTTCGAGCAGCGAGCGGGCCTTGCTGACGCGGACATGCTGGAAATATTCGGTCGGCTTCAGGCCCGTCGCCTTGTGGAAGCGGCGCAGGAAGGTGCGCTCTTCGAGGCCGGCCCTGTCAGCCATCGCCGCCAGGGAAACCGGGCGCATGTCCGCCTCGCCTTCCTCCTGTTCCTGGAGCCAGCGCTGAACCTTGAGCACGGCTTCATCGCCATGGCGCAGATTGGGCACGAAGCTCGAATAATAGCGCTGTTCCCTCCCCGGCGGATCGACCAGCAGGAAGCGCGCCGTCTCCAGCATCACTTCCGGCCCGAGTACCCGCTCCACCAGAGTCAAACCGAGATCCGTCCAGGCCATGATGCCGCCGGCCGTGATGATGTCGCCATCGTCCACGATCATCTTGTCGGTATCGATCAGGATGTCGGGAAAGCGCCGGGAAAGAGCCTGGGCAAAGCTCCAATGCGTCGTGACCAGCCGCCCGCCCAGCAGGCCGGTCTCCGCGAGCAGGAAGGCGCCGGCGCACACCGAGCACAGGATGGCACCCTCGTCGTGGCGCTGGCGCAGCCAGGCCGCGAAAGGAGCGGAGACGGCATGGGACGGCAGATCGCCGAGCCCCGGCAAGGCGACGATCGCCACCGGCTTGTGGGGCCTCGAAGCATGGCTGTCCGCCACGCATTCGATGCCGCCGCCCGCGGCGATCTTCCACTGGGAGACACGAATGCCGATGTCGGCATCGCCGGCCCGGCGACGCGCAATGTCGTTGGCGGCATCGAAGAGATCGACCATGCCGTAAACGGCGGCCGTGCGCACGCCCGGATACAGCAGCAAGCCGATTTCTGGTAAGCTATTACCGATCTCCATTTGTCAGTTTTGCCTCGAACAATGTCAGTTTCGCCAATCCGTATCACGTCTGCCGCGCGCTATTCAATGTTGCACAAGGCGACGCCACCAAGGCGGCCGGTACTGCAACCCGACAGGAGACAAACGATGAGCACGATCACAACGGAAGACGGCACCCAGATCTTCTATCGCGATTTCGGCAGCGGGCAGCCCGTGGTCTTCTCGCATGGCTGGCCCTTGAGCGCCGATGCCTGGGACGCCCAGATGGTGTTCCTGGGACAGCATGGCTACCGGGTGATCGCCCATGACCGCCGCAGCCATGGCCGGTCGACCCAGACCTGGGACGGCAACCATATGGACCAGTATGCGGATGACCTCGCCGAACTGATCGAGGAATTGAATCTCCACGATGCGGTTCTCGTCGGTCATTCCACCGGCGGCGGTGAAGTCACCCGCTATCTCGGCCGCCACGGCACCAAGCATGTCGCCAAGGCGGTCCTGGTCGGCGCCGTGCCGCCCTTGATGCTGAAGACCGATGCCAATCCGGGCGGCCTGCCCATCGAGGTCTTCGACGGCATCCGCAAGGGCACCTTCGACAACCGCTCGCAATTCTACAAGGACCTGACCCTGCCCTTCTACGGCTACAACCGTCCGGGCGCCCAGGTTTCCGAAGGCGCGCGCGAATCCTTCTGGCTGCAGGGCATGCTGGGCGGCCTCAAGGGCCAGCTCGACTGCATCAAGCAATTCTCGGAAACCGACTTCACCGAGGACCTGAAGAAGATCGACGTGCCGACCCTGATCATTCATGGCGACGACGACCAGATCGTACCGATCGGCGCTTCCGCCCATCAGTCGGTCAAGCTGATCCCCAACGCAACGCTCAAGGTCTATCCGGGCGGCTCGCACGGTCTGACCCTGACTCAGCAGGATCAGTTCAACGCCGACCTGCTCGCCTTCATCAAGGGGTGAGGAGACGCGACTAACCTTCTCCCCTGGAGCAAAGCGCGTTCAAGCGTGAACGCTTACTTGCTCTAGCTCATTGTTCTGACGCGTCTTTGCGATTCTTGGTGGCTCCGTCTCGCAAAACGCTATAGCGGGAGAAGGTTTGTTGCGCTTTATCCGTCTTGGCCGGAATACCCCTCAGCCCCGCGCCTTCTCGGCCAGGTGCACCAGCGTCAGCCGCAGGGCGGTGGCATCCAGGACCGGCTTGTCGAAGGCGAGGCGCAGCGTATCGTCGGCAAAGGCGAGATCCAGGCCCTCCGGATCGATGCCGGTGATGCGCCAGGGGCCGTCACGACCACCGAGGAGCCTGGTGGCATAAAGCCTGACGGCATCGGCATGATCGGCGTTCATATGTTCGATCGCCCCGGCCTCCGCGTCGCGCAAGGCCGCGGCATCGCCGATATCGGTGAGGAGTTCATCCGCCGACAGTTGGGCAGCACGTGCAAAGCCGCCATTGAGGTGGCCCGCCCTCACCCTCACGCGAAAGAAGCTGAAATCGGGAAAATCGGCATAGAGCGCTGACTTGGGATGGCGCGCGAGAAAGCGTGCCTTGCAGCGAGCCGCGGCCTCTTCCCCTTCCACCATCTCGGCCATGCCTTTCACCTTCAGGCGGGCATGGGCGAGCGGATCGCCCTTGCCGCCTTCGCTCAGCAGCAGGGAAATGCGGGCGTCTTTCTCGATATTGGTCCGATGGGCCGCCAGCCGGGAAAGCAGCAGGAGCGGGGCGCCGTCAAAGTCGGTGGCGATGTTGACGAGGCTGGCAAAGGGAAAGCCATCGGTCGAATCAAGCGTCGCCAGAGCCCCGGCGCGGATGCGCCTGAGCAGGGCCTTGCCCTCCTTCACGGGCTCGAAATCGGCAGGCTGGTTCGCCGGAACCGGCTGGCCGGGCAGACGCGTGGTATCGCTCGAAGACATGGCGCGGAAGACTCGCTTGCTCTCAAATCTTTGGTTCGGCGCGTCTTTGCGATGCCTGGCGGTTCCGCCAAATCGCAAAACGCTTCCGGATCGTGCAAAAATGCCGGTTTACCGCCAACTGGCAACAAGAAGTACCGTTTTGAACCGATAATTGTCACACTTCTGCCGGTTTAGGCGTAGAATGCGATGGCAAGTATGGTGATTTGCCGCGCAAAGCATCATAATAGCCTTTAGCGGTTACACCGCGTCATGAAAGGATTGCAATGCCGACGATTGCGCTGGTCGACGACGACCGCAACATTCTGACCTCGGTTTCCATCGCGCTGGAGGCGGAAGGCTATCGCATCCAGACCTATAATGATGGCATGTCGGCTCTCGACGGTCTGAAGGCCAATCCGCCGGATCTCGCCATCTTCGACATCAAGATGCCCCGCATGGACGGCATGGAGCTGCTGCGCCGCCTGCGCCAGAAGTCCGAACTGCCGGTGATCTTCCTCACCTCCAAGGACGAGGAGATCGACGAGTTGTTCGGCCTCAAGATGGGCGCCGACGACTTCATCCGCAAACCCTTCTCGCAGCGCCTGCTGGTGGAGCGCGTGAAGGCGGTGCTGCGCCGTTTCCAGCCCAAGGATGCCGCCGCCGCCAAGGCTTCGGATGCCAAGATCCTGGAACGCGGCCAGCTGCGCATGGATCCCGAACGCCACACCTGCACCTGGAAGGGCGAGGCCGTGGTGCTCACCGTCACCGAGTTCCTCATCCTGCATGCGCTCGCCCAGCGCCCGGGCGTGGTCAAGAGCCGCAACGCCCTGATGGATGCGGCCTATGACGACCAGGTCTATGTCGACGATCGCACTATCGACAGCCACATCAAGCGCCTGCGCAAGAAGTTCAAGCAGGCCGATGACGATTTCGAGATGATCGAAACGCTCTACGGCGTCGGCTATCGCTTCAAGGAAGCGTGAGGGTTTCCTTCCGGCCAGTTCTGAGGGCCTTCCCCGCACGGCGGGGAAGGCCGCTCTGTCAAATAATGCCTTCTTCATGTCGTGAAGCAGGCTCTCGCGCTCCTCTCGATAGAATTTCGTACCAGCCCCGATGAGCCCCGAGCGCGCGTCCCAATCCGAGCACCCGAAGTCGAGGTCGATCATCCGGCGGCGTTTGCGGCTGGCCCTGCGCGCCATCACCGTGCAGACCTTCTCGAGCCTGACGCGGCGCATCGTCGTGCTGAACCTGGCGGGTCTGGTCGCCCTGGTCGTCGGCATCTTCTATCTCAACCAGTTCCGCGAAGGCCTGATCGACGCGCGCGTGCAGGCCCTGCTCACCCAGGGCGAGATCATGGCGAGTGCGGTGGCGGCCTCGGCCACGGTCGAGACCGGGTCGATTCGCATCGATCCGGAAAAGCTCCTGGAACAGCAGGCGGCGGGCGAAGAGGATAGCGACGAAGCAAGCTCGCTCGACTTTCCGATCAATCCCGAGAAGGTCGCGCCGCTGATGCGGCGCCTGATCTCGCCGACCAAATTGCGCGCCCGGGTCTATGATCGCGACGGCAATCTGGTGATCGATTCCAGGGCCCTGTTCATCTATTCCGACATCGTCCGCACCGACCTGCCGCAGCCCAAGCCGGAACCCAATCTGGCCGAGAGAGTCTGGAATACGGTCAAGCGCTATCTTTTCCGCTCCGATGCGCCGCTCTACAAGGAACTCGGCAACCAGAACGGCAAGGGCTATCCGGAGGTGATAACGGCGCTGAACGGCGCGCCCTCCACCCAGGTGAGCATCAACGAGCAGAACGAATCGATCGTCTCGGTGGCCGTGCCGATCCAGCGCTTCAAATCTGTGCTGGGCGTGCTGCTGCTCTCCACCCGTCCCGGCGAGATCGACGAGATCGTCACGGCCGAACGCCTCGCCATCCTCCGGGTCTTCGCGGTTGCCGCCGTGGTGATGGTGATCCTGTCGATCCTGCTGGCGAGCACCATCGCCGGGCCGATCCGCCAGCTGGCCCGAGCGGCCGAGCGCGTGCGCTATGGCGTGAAATCACGCCAGGAAATCCCCGATTTCACCGAGCGCTCCGACGAGATCGGCCATCTCTCCGGCGCCCTGCGCGACATGACCAACGCCCTGTTCAAGCGCATCGAGGCGATCGAGAGCTTCGCGGCGGACGTTGCCCATGAACTCAAGAACCCGCTGACCTCGCTGCGCTCGGCCGTCGAGACCCTGCCGCTCGCCCGCAACGACACCTCGCGCAACCGGCTGCTCGAGGTGATCCAGCATGATGTCCGTCGCCTCGATCGCCTGATCTCGGACATTTCCGACGCCTCGCGTCTGGATGCCGAACTGCTGCGCTCCGGCGCCGAGCCCGTCGACCTCGTCAAGCTCCTGACCGCCCTCACCGGCGTGTTCAACAGCGTCGAGCGCGAGGACGGCGTCAAGGTCCGCCTGTCCATGCCGACGGGCCTTCCACCGACGGCGCTCTTCATCAACGGCCATGATTCCAGGCTCGGTCAGGTCATCAACAATCTCGTTGACAATGCCCGCTCCTTCTCGCCCCGAAACGGCGAGGTACGGGTGGAGTTGCGGCGGAACAAGAATGACGTCGAGATCGCGGTCGAGGACGACGGGCCGGGCGTACCGGACCATGCCATCGAGCGGATTTTCGAGCGCTTCTACACCGACCGTCCCGAGGAACAGGGCTTCGGCCAGAATTCCGGCCTCGGCCTGTCCATCTCCAAGCAGATCATCGAGGCCCATGGCGGCAAGCTCTGGGTCGAGAACCGCAAGGACGGCGACAAGGTGCTCGGCGCCCGTTTCGTCGCCCGCCTGCCGGCCGCGCAGGCGTAAAGAGAAAACAGCGATTTCCTAATCGAAAAGCCTATCAGCGTCTCTGGAAACCGCTTTAGCCTCGCCGTCATCCTTGCGCTGTCCGGCCGTCATTGCGGGCGAGGCAGTCCAGACCCATGAATGCAAGGTTTCCCGCCTCTGGATTGCTTCGCTTCGCTCGCAACGACATAGGAAAGTCGCCCGGAAATCAGAATTCCGACCCTGAAGCGTTTTGCGATTTGGCGGAATTGCCGAGAATCGCAATGACGCGTCCAATCAAAGGGTTGCAGCAATGCGGCGTTTCCGTCTAAACGCGCTTTGCTCCAGTACTCGGGCCCAAACGATGTCCGCCTCGCCCACCGTGCATGCCACCTGCTTCGTCCTCGACGGGCGGGGCATTCTGCTGCGCGGCGCCTCCGGTGCCGGCAAGAGCCGGATCGCCCTGCATTTCATCGAGACGGCATCGGCCCGCGGCCGCCAGGCCCGTCTGGTGGGTGATGACCGGGTTTACCTCAAGCCCGCCGAGGACAGGCTGATCGCCTCCGTGCCGGCCAGCATCGCCGGCCTGATCGAGCGGCGCGCAACCGGCCTGAGGGATGCCGGCATTGAACGGATCGACTGGCAGCCCTCGGTGCCCGTAGGCCTGGTTGTGGATATCCTCGACGATGACGCGGAGATCGCCATCCCCAGCAAAAAAATTCGGCACATTCGCCTGAAAGGCGTTGACCTGCCCTATTTGCCCGTTCCGCGCGATTTTCAGCGGGCTGTCGCTCTCATCGAGGCCATCTTGCCGCAATTGCCGCCGGTTTGACCGATTTTTCAGGCCCGAACCGTCATAGGTTGCGTTAACGAAACGTTGACGCCTATGGCCTTGATGTGACGAGACTGCGACAATGTGAGCCGGAGAGAGGCTTGTTTTTGTGCAGCGCGGGAATAATATCAGCTCCCGAAGCTACGGGTTGCAGGCTGTCCGAAGGGCATCCTGGCCGTGCGTTGCGGAGGCGTCGTCTCATTTTGCTCAACACCGGGTGGCGCGAAAGCGAAACGGACCTGGATTGTTGTCGCGATAGCGACGGCGACCGGAAAGATTCAATGCGGATCAACCTATGATCGGCATGGTGCTTGTCACGCATGGTCATCTTGCGACCGAGTTCCTGTCGGCCCTCGAACACGTGGTAGGGCCGCAACGCAATGTCGAGGCCATCGATATCGGCCCCGAAGACGATGTCGAGCAGCGACGCCGCGACATCATCGATGCCATCGGCCGGGTCGAGGACGGCTCCGGCGTGGCTGTACTCACGGATATGTTCGGAGGAACACCTTCAAATCTGGCGATTTCCGTGATGAGCGGCCCCTCCATCGAGGTCGTGGCCGGCATCAACCTTCCCATGCTCGTCAAACTGGCGCGGCTGCGAAGCGAGGTTCCCCTCGCCGAGGCGGTCACGCGTGCTCAAGAGGCTGGCAGGAAATATATCAACATTGCCAGTCGTGTGTTGTCAGGCCAATGATTCGACGTTCATTCAACTATGCTGGCCACGGCCAGAAACTTGCCGAAGCGGCTCTTGCGGTACCGCTCGCCTTCAGTAATCCTTGGGCCAAATGTTGGGGCAGCAGTGCCCCAAGCGGGTGCACCCCGGTGCAGATGCAGGCGGAGACCTCCTCGATGCACAAGCAGCAGATGCAGACCGGCAGCACTGACGAGCAAGCTTGCGAAGAGCCGGAAGCGGTTCCCGCTCCCACCATGGACGGTGGTATCGTCCGCATCCTCCCCATCATCAATCTCAAGGGCCTGCACGCCCGCGCCTCGGCGAAATTCGTGCAGACGGCTGAAGGGTTCGATGCCACCGTCAAGGTGACGCGTTGCGGCGAGACGGTCGGCGGCCAGTCGATCATGGGTCTGATGATGCTGGCCGCGGCCCGCGGCACCAGCATCGTGGTCGAGACGGCGGGCCATGATGCCCAGGCCTGCATGGACGCCTTGGAAGCGCTCTTGGCCGACAAGTTCGGCGAGGAAGCCTGAGGCAACGTCACGCCCTCTGGTGGCCTCGAGGCCGCGGCGGCGATAAGAGGCGGCTCGCCCGCCTACTTCCCCATCTTCATCTTGTCGGGGCCCGTCGGCGATGCCGCGGTGGCATTTTCGTGCGTGGATCAGAGCCTTTTGGGCAGGATATTGCCGCAACGCACACTGGAAATATAACTTCACCAAAAGTCACGACTTTGCCGCAATCCAGCCAAGGGGCCGCCCCAGCCCGGCGCGACTTTCCTTCTCGTTACCTCGGCACCCGGTCCGGCGTAAGCCGGAAACCTCAGCCCCCCAGCCCCCCGACTTTGTCGGACCGGGTCCGCCGAGGTGGCGTTTGATGACCCAATATCAAAGGTCGGCTCCTCTGGAACCGGCCTTTCTTTTTGGCTCTCTTGGGCGGGCCTAGGCTCACGATCCGTCGCGCATGCTGGCCACCAAGAAGCGGAAGGGACGTCCGCTTCTGCCCCTCCCACGGATGCGATGCCTCCATAGTCCGGCGCCCGCCGCCCCTTTTCAAACCCGCTCTTGAATCCCTCGCCGAGATTGTCCATCTGTGCAGCGGCGTTCCCGCCACCCAGTCCCAAGACGATCATCAAGCAAGAGTGAGTTTTCATGAGCGCTGAAGCCGAAAGCGCAGGCCCGGACATTGCCGCGCCGCAGAACCACACCTTCGAGGCCGACGTCGCCAAGCTGCTGCATCTGATGGTGCACTCGGTCTATTCCGACAAGGATGTCTTCCTGCGCGAATTGATCTCCAATGCGGCCGATGCCTGCGAGAAGCTGCGCTACGAAGCCCTGTCCAATCCTTCCTTGCTGGGCGAAGACCAGAAGGGCACCATCCGCATCACCCTCGATGCCGTGGCCAGGCGCATCACGGTCGCCGACAACGGCATCGGCATGAGCGCGGAGGAGATGATCGAGGCTCTCGGCACCATTGCGCGCTCCGGCACCAAGGCCTTCGTCGAGCGGCTGGAAAGCGCCCAACAGGCCGAAGGCAGCCAGTTGATCGGCCAGTTCGGCGTCGGCTTCTACTCGACCTTCATGGTGGCGGATAAGGTGGAAGTCTTCTCCCGCCGTGCCGGCAGCGATGTCGCCAATGTCTGGAGTTCAGACGGCAAGGGCTCCTATTCGGTGGCGCCTGTCGGCCTCGACGAGGCCCCCGCGCGCGGCACCAAGGTGGTGCTCCACCTGATGGAGGACGCCAAGTCCTATGCCGAGACCTACACCATCGAGCGGTTGATCAAGACCCATTCCGGCCATGTGCCGGTGCCCATCCTGCTCGCCGACAAGCCGGATGCCGAACCGCAGCAGATCGCCGATGGCGCAGCCCTGTGGACCCGTCCGAAATCCGACATTTCCGAAGCGGACTACACCGATTTCTATCGCAGCGCCGCCGGCCAGTTCGACGATCCCGCGCTGACCATCCATTTCCGGGCCGAGGGCCGGCAGGAATATACGATGCTGGCCTTCGTGCCGGGCTCGCGTCCGTTCGACCTGTTCGATCCCCAGCGCAAGGGCCGCATGAAGCTCTATGTCAGGCGGGTGCTGATCACCGACGAGGCGGACCTGCTCCCCGGCTATCTCCGCTTCGTGCGCGGCCTGATCGACTCCGCCGATCTGCCGCTCAACGTCTCGCGCGAGATGATCCAGGAAAGCCCGCTTCTCACGGCGATCCGCAAGGCGGCGACCGGCCGCGTGCTTTCCGACCTCGAGAAGCTCGCGACTTCGGACGCCCCGGCCTATGTCAAGATCTGGGAGAATTTCGGCGCCGTCCTGAAGGAAGGCCTCTATGAGGACTTCGAACGCCGGGACGCCCTGCTCGGCCTCGCCCGCTTCAAGAGCACGACCTCGGGCGGCGAATGGCGTTCGCTCAAGGACTACGTCGCCAGCCTAAAGGACAACCAGACGGCGATCTACTATCTCGCCGGGGACGACGCCAAGCGCCTGGAGAATTCGCCCCATATCGAAGGCTTCCGCGCGCGCGGCATCGAGGTGCTGCTGCTGTCCGATCCGGTCGACAGCTTCTGGGTGACCTCGGCTCTCGGCTTCGAAGGCAAGCCCTTCAAGTCGGTGACGCAGGGCGCTGCCGATCTCGACCTCATCCCGCTGGCCGAAAAGCCGGAGGAACAGACGCCGGAAGTGAGCGCGGCCATCGCCTCCTACATCGCTTATCTCAAGACCACGCTGGGCGAGGACGTCTCCGACGTGCGCGCCTCCGAGCGGTTGACCTCCAGCGCGGTCTGCCTGGTGGCGCCCGACAACGGCATGGACAAGCGCATGGAGCAGATCCTTGCCAGCGCCGGCAAGCTCGACGGCGCCCTGCAGAAGCCCATCCTGGAGATCAATCCGCGCCACGCTCTGGTGACGCGGCTCGCCACGGCGCGCGAGGCCGGCGGCGACGCGGCCTTCATCGAGAGCGCCACGCGCCTGCTGCTCGACGAGGCCCGTATTCTCGACGGCACGGTGCCGACCGACCCGGCGGGCTTTGCCGAGCGCCTGTCGCAGGTGCTGGCCAAGAGCCTGGGGTAAGCGAGCGGGCGGGCCGAGTGGGCGCAGCGCCTCTTTACCCTCCCCTTGATGGGGAGGGTATGGTCACGCTTCGTGACGCAGTAGAGTGGAGATCGACCCGCCGTTTCTCACCGTCCCGCCCGCTGCCCGATCAGGCGCTCGAATAGCAGCGCCACGATGATGATGGTGCCGATGGCCGAGCCCTGCCAGAAGGGCGAGACGCCCATCAGATTGAGGCCGTTGCGGATCATCACCATGATCAGCACGCCGATCAGCGTGCCGATGATCGAACCGCGTCCGCCGAACAGGCTGGCGCCACCGATCACCACGGCGGCGATGGCGTCAAGCTCCCAGGCATTGCCCATCAGCGGATCGGCCGAGAGGATCTGGCCGATCGAGAAGGTGATCGCCACAGCCGAGAGCGCCCCCGAAACCACATAGGGCAGGATGGAGTAGAACATCACGCTCAATCCCGCCGCCCGCGCCGCCTCCTTGTTGGAGCCGACGGCATAGATGGTGCGCCCGCCCTTGGTATAAGTCAGATAGGCCCAGGCCAGGATATAGAGCAGCGCCAGGAACAGCACGTTGGCGGGAATGCCGAAAAAGTCGGTATAGACGATCGCCTGCATGGAATCGGGGATTGAGGCGATCGCCGTCTGGCCCGAGAGGATATAGGCGAGGCTGCGCCCGATCGCCATCACGCCCAGCGTCACCACGAAGGCGGCAAGGCCGAAATAGGCAATCAGGATGCCCGAGACGAGGCCGATGCCGGCCCCGCTGAGGATAGCGAGCGCCACCGCCAGGGCCGGCGGATATTGCTGCACGGCAAGGCCGAGGATGATGCCCGTCAAGCCGGCGACCGATCCGACCGAAAGATCGATGCCGCCGGTGAGGATGACGAAGGTCATGCCGACGGCGACGATGCCGATCACCACGGACTGGTCGAGGATGTTGAAGATGTTCGAGCGCGTCAGGAAATAGGGCGAGAGCAGCGACAAGCAGATCGCCAGCACGATGGCGAGGCCGAGCATGCGCACTTCGAGCCGCCCCGTCAGCCAGCCGAGGCGCCGTCGCGTGGGATCGGGAGAGGTGGTGGTCGACATGCGGCGGTCCTTGGCAAACGGGAGGTCAGAGCGTTGCAGCGAGTTCGTCGACATGGCTGCGGATGATTTCGGGCGATGGCAGGGTGGCGCCCTGCGGCAGGGTCAGGCCGACCCAGCCGAGATCGTGCCCGCGCGGGCTGACGATCGGCAGGAGCAGGGTCGAACACGAGCCATCGGCTTCGGGCACGAAGATGGGTTCGCGCGCCACAAGCGCCGTGGCGATGCGGGTCGCGGCGAGCGGCTTCACCTCGCCCGCCGCAAAGCCCGGATGCGCCGCCTTGTCGGCGGTGACGAGATTGAGGCAGATCAGGCGATCCTGGTCGATCAGGGCCCAGAAGCCGGCACCGCCGCATGCGTTCGTCAGGCCGCGCAGGACCTCGGTGTTGCGGGCCATCGAGGTGCGCGGCGCCGCCAGCAGCGTGAGCTTCTCCTCATCGAGCAGGTCGGCGGGCAGGTCGGCGACGCTGATGCCGTCACTGATGACGACGATGCGGTGCGAGAGTCCGAGCAACTCCTCGAAATCGGAAGACACCACCACCACGGCGACGCCCTTCGCGGCAATGTCGCGTAGGATGGCATATATCGAGGCGCGTGTGCCGATATCCACGCCCTTGGTGGGTTCGTCGAGGATCAGCACACGCGGCTCGAGCAGCAGCCAGCGGGCGATGATGATCTTCTGCTGCATGCCGCCCGAGAAGTTGAGCATGTTGGCGTCGAGCAGGCGGTCGGGCGGCAGGCCAAGGCTCTTGAGGAGCGCATCGACGGCCTTCTCGCGGCTGCGATAGCCGACGCCGAAGCCTCTGTGCGCGCCGAGATGGGCGAGCAGCAAATTCTCCTTCACCGAAAGATCGGGCACGATGTTCTGCGTGCGGCGATCCTCGGCCACGAAGCCGATGCCGGCCCTCACCGCCTGCGCCGGCTTGCGGGGATCGATCGGCTTGCCGTCGACCAGGATGGTGCCGGCGCTCCGCGGCCTCAGGCCAAAAATGGCCTCCACGGTTTCCGAGCGTCCGGCACCGACCAGGCCGCCCAGCCCCAGGATCTCGCCGTGGCGGACCTGGAAGGAAACGTCCCGGACCAGAGGCGGCGTCGCCAATCCCTTGACCTCCAATGCGATCGGGGCATCCCTGGCCGTCGCGTCGGCATCCCGCGCATAGATGGCGCCGGCATCCTGGCCGACCATGTGGCGGATGAGTTCGGCCTGGCTCAGGCTGGCGGTCGCGAGCGAGGCCGCCACCGTGCGCCCCTCGCGCATGATGGTGACGCGGTCTGTGATGGCGAAGACTTCTTCGAGCCTATGCGAGACGAAGACGAGCCCGCGCCCATCCGCCCTGAGCCGGGCCATGATGTCGAACAGGCGCTCGACCTCGCTCGGGCTCAACGACGAGGTGGGCTCGTCGAAAATGATCAGCTTGGCGTTGACGCCGAGCGCCTTGGCGATCTCGACGAGCTGGCGCTGGGCGGCCGACAGGCGCCGCACCTCCACATCGAGCGGCAATGCGTCTGCCTGGCCGAGCACGGAGAGCAGTTCGGTCCCACGCCGATGCAGTGCCGAATAGGATAGGCGCCCGGGGCGCCCGAGCTCGGGCAGGAAGATGTTCTCGGCGACGCTGAGATCCGGCACCAGGCTCGTCTCCTGCATCACGATGGCGATGCCGATATCGAGCGCGTCGCGGGTGGAGCGCAGCCGCACCGCGCGGCCGCGATAGACGAGCTCCCCCTCGTCCGGCCTGACATGACCGGAGATCACCTTGGACAAGGTCGATTTGCCAGCACCATTGGCGCCGAGCAGGCCATGGACTTCGCCCGAACGCAGCTCGAAACCGGCCCCCGCAAGAGCGCGCGTGCGGTCGAAGGTCTTGGCGATGCCGGTGGCGACCAGCAAGGGTTCCGCCGCCGCGGGAGAAGACTGCACGTTCATCGATCGATCCGAGGGTATTGTGGCCGAACCCAGACTTAATGTCTTTCGGGCTCCGCCGTCTAAATCGGCCAATTGGAAGCACTGTCCTTTGTCATGCCCGGGCTTGACCCGGGCATCCAGCCTATCCGCCTTGTCACATCGAAAGGTGGACTGCATTGCCGGGTCAAGCCCGGCAATGACAAAGGTTGCACCATCGTCGGCATTGCGGCACTCGAGATGAGCCGGCCGCAACACCGTCAAGAACGCTCACTTCATCTCATTGGCGAACACGGTTTCCTTCACGACCGGCAGTTCCTTGTCGATGTTCTCGCTGGTCACCACCAGGATCGGCACCGAGATTTCCTTCTCGACAGGGCCGCCGGCGAGCTTGGCCACCAGCGCCTCGCCCGATTTCTGGCCCATCAGATAGGGCTGCTGCATGCCGGAGGCGACGATCTGCTTGGACTTCAGGAGATCGACGAATTCCGGAATGCCGTCGAAGGCCGCGACCAGCAGGTCGGAGCTGCGCCGGGCGGCCTTGATGGCGCGCAGGGCGCCCAGGGCCGGCTGGTCGGTCTGGATGAACAGGCCGCGCATGTCCGGATTGGCGGTGAGCATGTCCTGAGTGAACTTGAAGGTCTCGTCGGTGGTATAGGATTGCATCTGCTGCAGCCCTGCCTCCTTGCCGGTCCAGCCGCCGGCCGCAAGGCCGTCCCGGAAGCCCTTGGTGCGGGCCTGGCCATTCTTGCGGGCCTGGGAGATGGTGATGAGGCCGACCGAACCGCCCTCCCAGCCCTTGGCCTTGAGCGCGGCGGCGAGCGCCTCGCCCACGCCCTTGGCGCCGTCATAATTGTTGGAGATGATGAAGGAGGCATAGTCGCCGCTATTGGTGCCGATATCGCCGATCACCACCGGGATTCCAGCCTTGGCGGCGAGCGCCAGCACGCTTGGCGCGGTGGAGGAATCGGTGGGCGAGATGACGATGCCGGCCACGCCCTTGGCGATCGAATCCTGGGCGTTCTGCAGCTGGGTCTGCGGGCTGTTGTGGGAATCGAGGGCCTGGAACCCATAGCCCTTGGCCTTGGCGGCGGATTCGACGCCCTTGGCGAGGTAGCGCCAGAACGGCAGGTCGAGACCCGGCGTCAGATAGACGATGTCCTTGCCGGCGGCGCGCGCCGGCTGGAAGCCCAGGCTGCCGGTGCCGGCCAAAGCGGCGCCTGCGGCAAGCTGCAGGAATGTTCTTCTCTTCATGTCTTCCTCCCTCCCGCCCTCGGGCGGCTCCTGTGGTTCCGTCTCGGCCGTTATGGGCTCTTTGTCTTGGAAACCGGTCCTTCTTTCACGGGCCCGTTTCACGCATTAGACAGCGCGCCCTCCTCCTCGAGGATGGAGCGCGTGCTGGCATAGATCCTGTCGAGGTGAATGCCGAAGGCTTCGACGACAGCCCGGGGGTCCCGGGCGTGCAGCCCCGCCAGGATGGCGGCATGGTCCTGGCAGCTCTGGGCGATCGCGCCCGGCCGCGACACGGCCTTGCGCCGGTGCGCCATGGCATAGAAATAGAGATCGATGACGAAGTCGGCGAGCAGGTCGTTGCCGCAGGCTCGATAGATCGCGGCATGGAATTCGCGATCGCAGATCAGGAAACGGACGGGATCCTCGAGGGCCTCGCGCTGCGTTTCCAGCGAGGCGTCGAGCATGGCGAGCGTCTCGTCGTCGATCCGTCGCGCCGCCTCCTCGACGACCGGGCGCTCCACCAGCAGGCGGGCGGCATGGATGGCCTCGATATCGTAGCTGTTGATCCGCTTCGGCTCGCGCCCGCCGATCGCCAGCGAACCGACCTCGGCACTGAGCACGCGGGTACGAGCCCCTTGCGAAATGGCGATGATATCCCGGGCCGCCAGGATCTGCAGCGCCCCCCGCACCGTCTCGCGGCTGACTTGCAGGGCCGCGGCAAGATCGCGCTCGCTCGGCAGGGCCTCGCCGACCTGCAGCATGCCGGCTGCGATCAGGGAGGCGATCTTGTCGGCGACGAGCTCACGCACATTGCGCCTGACCACGCCGTGGCGCAGCTCGGGCACGCGTTCGAACACCGACAGGACATTGGGCAGATTCATGCGAGCGACGCTTGGCATCTGATCTACTGGACCAGCCAGCAGACCAGTTAAGTCAAGTTTTCGCAAGGCTGTCAAGCGGTAGATGGGTAATGGTCCGACGAGTGTGGAGGCGGCGAAGTGCCCCAGGGACCGCCAGCATCCTGCTGGCTCCTGAATCCATCGCGCCTGAAGGTAGAAAGAGCCAGCAGGATGCTGGTGGTGCCGGAATATCCAGAGATTTCACCTGGCGCCGCCGAGATAGAAGGCTTTGACGTCCTCGCGCGCCGCGAGGTCGGCGGCCGGCCCCGAAGCGGCGACGCGGCCATTCTCGAGAATATAGCCGTAGTCGGCATGGCGCAGGGCCAGTGTGGCGTTCTGTTCGGCCACCAGGAAGCTCACGCCTTTCTCGCGATTGAGCGTGCGGATGATCTCGAAGATCTCCTGCACCACGATCGGCGCGAGGCCCATCGAGGGCTCGTCGAGCAGCACCAGCTTCGGCTTGGTCATCAAGGCCCGCCCGATGGCCGCCATCTGCTGCTCGCCGCCGGAGGTCAGGCCGGCCTTGGTGCGGCGCTTATGCTTCAGGCGTGGGAACCAGGCATAGATCTGCTCGAGATCCTGTGCGATCTGCCGCCGGCCGGGCCGGCGCAGGAAGGCACCCGAAAGGAGGTTCTCCTCGATCGTGAGCTGGGGAAAGCAGTGGCGCCCTTCCAGCACCTGCACCACGCCGCGCGCCACCAGGACGGCCGGTGTGAGGCGGCTGACCGGCTCGCCTCGCCAGGAGATGCTGCCGCGGGTGACGGTACCCCGTTCGGGGCCGAGCAGGTTGGAAATCGCCTTCAGCGTGGTCGACTTGCCCGCGCCATTGGCGCCGAGCAGGGCGACCACGGCGCCATCGTCGACCGTCAGGGACACGTCCCTGACCGCCAGGATCGCCTGGTAGTGCACCTCGATGCCGGCGACATCGAGGAAGCCGCTCGTACGCGGCAGGGCGGATGGTCGGCTCATCGCAATTCTCCCAAAGGGCAGTATCCGGTCGTCGCGCCGAGTGCAGCCATTCCAGACCAAGCGCGACCTTTGTCATTGCCGGGCTTGACCCGGCAATCCGGCGAGCTTTTGGCCAGGGCTTCTGGATGCCCGGGTCAGGCCCGGGCATGACAAAGGTCTGTGCTTTTCCGCTATGGATCAAACCCATAACGTGTCTGAGCCGGCCCGGCCCCGCTCAATTCGTCTGCGCCACCGGCGTGATGCCCTTCTCCTGGGCATAGGCGGCGGCCTTGGCGCGGATGGTCTCGGCAAAGAGCGAGGCGTCAGCCTTGATCCAATCGGTCAGCGCGGTCCAGGACTTGCCGTCCCACTGGATGATCTTGGCCGCAACGGTCTCGCCCTTGTGGTTCGCTGGAGAGGTCTTCAGGGGCGAGATCAGGCCCTTCGCCCTCAATTCGGCGATGCGCTTGTCATCGATATTGAGGTTTTCCAGGGCCCAGCGTCCCTCCTCGGCAGTAAGAGGACGGTTGCCGAACTTCTTATGGCCGACGCGCAGGGCCTCCACGAAGGTGATCGCCTCGATCACCCCGTAATTGTAATAGACCGTGCCGAACTTGGCTTTGTCCTTCAGGTCGCTCTTGCCGGCGTCGACGATCTTTTCCTTCAGCGTCTTGATGATGCCGTAGTCGGTTCCGGGCGGAAACACGGAGACGGCGAGATAGCCCTTGGCGGCGCTGCCGGCCGGCCGGGCATCGTCCTCCGAGCCGCTCCAGATGTCGCCGATGATGCGATCGGCCGGGAAGCCCACGCGCGCGGCCGTCTTGATCGCCACCGGCGTCATCACGCCCCAGCCGCGCAGGAAGACCCAGTCGGCGCCGGCACTGCGGATCTGCTGCCATTGCGCCTGCTGCTGCTCGCCGGGATGGGGCACCGGAATCTGGATGTCCGTGAAGCCGTATTTCTTGGCGAGGATGCCGAGCGGCTCGATCGTGTCGCGGCCATAGCCGGAGTCATGATAGAGCGTGGCGATCTTGACGCCCTTGAGCTTGTCGTAGCCGCCCGATTTCTGGGCGATGAAGTCGACGATGATCTGGGCTTCGCTCCAATAGTCGAAGATCAGCGGATATTGATAGGGGAAGACCCGCCCGTCGGTGGCGATGTTCTGGCCGCCGCCGGGCGAGACGATTGGCACCTTGTCGACGCGCGCCTTGTCGGTGAGCGCCACGTCCAGGCCGCTGGAATGGGGATAGATCGCCGCCGTCGGCGCGCCGTCATAGCCGTTCTTGTAGCGCTCGTAGCATTCGATGCCGCGTTCGATCGTATAGGCGGTCTCGCATTCCTGGATCAGGATCTTGACGCCGTCGACCCCGCCCTCGACCTCGTTGATATAGGTCAGATAATCCCGGTTGCCGGCGCCGAAGGGAATGAAGGAGGGCGCATAGGGGCCGGTGCGATAGGTGAAGAGCGGATAGAGCTGCTCGTTCTTGTGGTCCTGGGCCATGGCGGGGCCGGCCGCCGCAAGAGCGGCTAGGCCAAAACCTGCAAAGCCGAGCCCGGTCGCCAGCGCGAGGGCCTTGATGAGGGAGGGTGACATCCGGTTCGTCTCCATTCGGTTGGGATGTTCGAGGGCAAAGGTCTCCCGTCGGCGGAAATGACATCCGCTCTCCGGGTTGCAGCGTTGTCGGGAAGGGTTTTTCAGTCGCCCGTTGCGGCGGCTGCCGACCGCCGCCGCGGCAGGCGGATCCGCCTCACCAGGCGGGCGAGACCATCAGGCTCCTTGATCAGCAGCGCGATGATGATCACGCCGAAGATGATGTGCTGGATATTGGCGAGCGCCCCCTGGTCGGCCAGGAACTGCAGACCAGTGAGCGGGGCGAGGCGGTCGAGCAGGATCGGCATCAGCACGATGAAGGCCGCGCCGAGGAAATTGCCGGCCAGGGTGGCGGTGCCGCCGATCAGCACGATGAACAGCACCTGGAAGGACTTGTCGAGGTTGAAGGCATGGGCATCCGCGGTGCCGAGATAGCCGAAGGCCCAGAGCGCCCCGGCAATGCCGCAGACGAAGGAGCTGATGGCAAAGGACAGGAGCTTGCGGCTGGCGACATGGATGCCGATCACCGAGGCGGCTGTGTCCATGTCGCGGATCGCCATCCACTCGCGCCCGACCCGGCTCTTGACGACCGCATGGGCGAAAGCGACCAGGGCCGCCGCCGTCACCGCCACGAAGAGATAGCGCCCGGTGGCCGAGGTGAGATCATGGCCGAGGACCTGCAGCCGCGGCGCCGAGATGGTGAGCGACTGGCTGCCGTTCGAGAACCAGTTGTAGTTGGTGAACAGCCATTCGAAGAAGAACTGCGCCCCCAGCGTCGAGGCGCCGAGATAGAAACCCTTGATACGCAGGCTCGGCAGGCCGAAGACGATGCCGGCCAGCGCCGCGATCAGGCCTGCCAGCACCAGCACCACGGGCAGCGGCAGGAACGGCGCGCGCAGCAGGAGATTGTAGCTCGCGAAGGCGCCGATCGACATGAAGGCGGCCGATCCCAGCGACACCAGGCCGGTATAGCCCATCAGGAGATTGAGGCCGAGGCCGGCCACCCCCATCACGATGGTGGGGATGATGATGGAGGACAGCCAATAGTCGCTGGCGACGAGTGGCACGACCACGAAGGCGGCCGTCAGCACGCCGGCGACGGCGAAGAGACGGGGATTGAGGCTGCGGCCCTGTGCCAGGACGAGACCTTCGCTCGATTGTGAAAGGAAGGACATCGCTAGACCCTTTCGATGGCGCGGTCGCCGAACAGGCCTGCCGGACGCACCAGCAGGAAGGCCACGGCGAGGATATAGGCGAACCAGGTCGACACGCTGCCCTGCAGCAGCGGCCCGAGATAGATGTCGGCCAGGGCCTCGGCGGCGCCGACCAGCAGCCCCCCGACGATGGCGCCCGGCACGGAGGAGAAGCCGCCGATGATCAGCACCGGCAGGGCCTTCAGCGTCACCAGCGACAGCGAATATTGCACGCCCTGGCGGGCGCCCCAGACCAGCCCGGCGACCAAGGCGACGATGCCGGCCACGCTCCAGACGATGCGCCAGATTGCCGGCAGGCGGATGCCGATCGACTGGGCGGCAAGCGTGTCGTCGGCGACGGCCCTCAGCGAAATGCCCATGCGGGTGCGGTCGAACAGGATGGAAAGCGCGACAACCAGGACGAGGGCCCCGCCGGAGACGAAGAGATCGAACTGGCTGATCGAGAGGCCGGCGAGGGAGATCGGCACATCGTCGATGCCGAGGTCGAGCATGTGCACATCAGAGCCCATCAGCAATTGCGCCAGCCCCTCGATCACGAAGGTGAGGCCGAGGGTCGCCATGAACAGGGTCAGCGCGTCGCGGTTGACCAGGGGACGCAGCACCAGACGCTCGATCAGCACCGCGCCGATGACCATCACCGCGACGGTCAGCAGGATCGCGGCCCAGAACGGTACCTCGCGCTCCACCAGCGTCACGAAGGTGAGCGTGGCGAACAGCAGCATGGCGCCTTGAGCGAAATTGAAGACGCCCGAGGCCTTGTAGATCAGCACGAAGCCGATCGCGACCAGGCCGTACATCCCCCCGGCGAGGAGGCCACCGATCAGGGTTTCGAGAAAGAAGGTCATGGGAACAGCGTGGGCCCTGGCTTGGTGAGGCACGACCAGCCTTCTCCCCCTGCGGGAGAAGGTGCCCCGAAGGGGCGGATGAGGGGAGAAACACAGCTTTCGCAAGGGGAGCACCAACACCCCTCATCCGGCGCTGCGCGCCACCTTCTCCCACAAGGGGAGAAGGGAGTCGCGCCTGTTTCTCGATAGTTGAGATTGATACGCCCGATCATCATCCTCCCCCTCAGTGAACCGTGCCGAGATAGGCGGCGATGACATCGGGATTTTCGCGCACCGCGTCGGGCGTGCCATCGCCGACCTTGCGGCCGTAATCGAGCACGACGACATGGTGGGCCAGGCCCATGACGATGCCGATATCGTGCTCGATCAACACGATGGTGGTGCCGAGCTTGCCGTTCACATCGGCGATGAGCCGGCTCATCGCCTGTTTTTCCTCCTGGTTCATGCCGGCCATCGGCTCATCGAGCAGCAGGAGTTTCGGCCAGGCGACCAGGGCCCGGGCGAGGTCGACGCGCTTCTGCAGGCCATAGGGCAGCGTGGAGACGACCGTGTGGGCGTGGCGCTCCAGGCCGAGAAAGCCGAGGATCTCATGCGCACGCGCCTGGAAGCGCCAGCGTTCCGCCCCATCCCGTCCCACCCGGAAGATATTCTCCACGAAGGTGGCGCGGCCCCAGCGCGCGAGCCCTGCAAGCACGTTCTCGACGACGCTCAGCCGGCCGAACAGGGCGTTGTGCTGGAAGGTCCTGCCGATGCCGAGATGAGCCGCCTTGTAGGGGTGGATCGCCTCGAACCTGGCGCCGTCGAAGACGACGTCGCCCTCGTCGGCGCGATACACGCCGTTGATCACGTTGAGGAGGGAGCTCTTGCCGGCGCCGTTGGGCCCGATCAGCGCGCAGATCTCCCCTTGCCCGACCGAGAAGCTCAGCCGGCTGAGGGCGTTGACGCCTTTGAAGGACAGGGAGACGTCGTGAAGCTGCAGGAGGGGCGCCGGCATCGGCATCACCGCCCGGTCGCGAGACGGGAGACGCCGGCTTCGCGTTCGGCCGCCTCGCGGCGCTTCACCGCCTCGATGTCGCGATAGGCGTGGGCCGGATGGCTGGCCGGCAGATAGGGGCCCTCGCCGAACAGCTTCTCGCGCAGCGTGCCTGCCTTGTAGGCGGTGGGATAGGCCCCGCGTTTCTGCAGTTCCGGCACGAGATAGAAGACAGCGTCCTCGAAGCTCTCCGGCGTCACCGCATAAGCGAGGTTGAAGCCGTCGACATCGGTCTCCTCGACCCATTCCTGCAGCGTATCGGCGACCTGGGAGGCCGAACCGACGAAAACCGGCCCGAGGCCGCCAATGCCGCCCCAGCGCGCCAGTTCCTCCATGGTCCAGGTCTTGTCTTCGCCGGCGAAATGCTCGACCACGGAGATGATGGCGTTGGTCTCCACCTTCTTGATCGGATCGCTGGGCGCATATTGGCCGAAATCGATGCCGCTCCAGCCGGAGAGGAAGACCAGCGAGCCGTCATAGGACGTATAGGATTCGTAATCCTTGAACTTGGCCTGCGCCTTGGCCTCGGTCTCGTCGACGATCACCGTGGTGAGGTTGTAGATCAGGATCTTGCGCGGATCGCGGCCGGCGGCTGCGGCCTGGCGCCGGATATCGGCGACATAGGCCTTCAGCAGCGACTTGGTCGGCGCCGCCACGAAGACGCACTCGGCATGTCCGGCGGCAAAGGCCTTGCCCGGCCCGGAGGCGCCGGCCTGGTAGAGCACGGGCGTACGCTGCGGCGATGGCTCGGTGAGATGGTAGCCCGGCACCTCGAAATATTTGCCCTTATGGCCGATCTCGTGGACCTTGTCGGGATCGGTGAAGATGCGGTTCTCGCGATCGCGCCGCACCGCCCCTTCCTCCCAGGAGCCTTCCAGGAGCTTGTAGAGCACCTCGACATATTCGCTGGCGACTTCGTAGCGATTATTGTGCTGGCGCAGGCCGCCCTGGCTGATGTTCTTGGCGCCGCTCTCAAGATAGGAGGTGACGATGTTCCAGCCGACGCGTCCCTTGCTGTGATGATCCGCCGTGGCGAGACGCCGGGCGAAGGTATAGGGATGCTCGAAGGAAGTCGAGGCGGTGATGCCGATGCCCAGATGCTCGGTGGCGAGCGCGATCGGCGCCGCCAGTTGCAGCGGATCATTGACCGGGATCTGCGCCGCCTGCTGGATGGCGTGGTAGTTCGAGCCCTTGTAGACGTCGTAATAGCCGATCACGTCGGCAATGAAGATGCCGTCGAAGATCCCCTTCTCCAATGTCCGCGCCAGGTCCTGCCAGTAGTCGAGATCCTTGTATTTCCACGATCGGTCGCGCGGATGCGCCCACAGGCCCGGTGACTGGTGGCCCACGCAATTCATGTCGAAGGCGTTGAAGCGTATCTGGCGGGCCATTCCCAATCTCCACATCTGAAACAGCGGCGATGCCGCACCCGGCTACCGCATCGGTCGTTGATTATGAAAACGCCCTCCGACCTAAATGTCTAGTATTTTTATAGAGAATATATACAAAATGATGAGCCGGCGCCGAACCCCATTGGACAGGAAACCGGGATCGGCGTGGGAGCACCGGATAAAACACAAGAGAATCAGATAGATGACACAGAAGGCATCGATAGTGACGGCAGGCTGGGGCAGCGGGCCGGGAGATAATTACGACGAACTCGCCGCCACCTTCCGCCCGGTTTTCGAACGCATTCGCGCGGGCGCCGTCGAGCGGGAGCTCAGTCGCACTTTGCCGCATGAACCGATCGGCTGGCTCAAAGATGCCCGCTTCGGCGCCCTGCGCGTGCCGGAAAAGGAAGGTGGCTTCGGCGCCAGCCTGCCGCAGCTCTTCGCCCTGCTGATCGAGCTTTCCCACGCCGATTCCAATGTCACGCAGGCCCTGCGCGCCCATTTCGGCTTCGCCGAGGACATCGTGAATGCCCGCTCACAGGATCGCCGCGACCGCTGGCTGCCACGCCTCTCGCGCGGGGAGATCGCCGGCAGCGCCTGGACCGAAATCGGCGAAGCCAAGCAGGCAGCCTTCTCCACCATCGTCAAGCTCCAGGCCGGCAAGGCCGCCTCGGTCACCGGCGCCAAATATTACACCACCGGCTCCCTCTTCGCAGACTGGATCGATATCGGTGCGAGCGGTGAAGGGGGCCAGTCGCTCTCGGCGGTGGTCGCCCGTCACGCACCGGGCGTCGACGTGATCGACGATTGGGACGGCTTCGGCCAGATCCTCACCGCCAGCGGCACCACCACCTTCACCGATGCCCCGGTCGATCCCGCCGACGTCGTCATCGATGACGACCGCTTCAAATATTCGGCTGCCTTCTACCAGCTGGTGCATCTGGCGACGCTCGCAGGCATCGGCCGCGCCGCCAGCGACGACGTCGCCGCGGCGGTGAAGGCCAGGCGCCGCAGCTATTCCAACGCCCCCTCACCGCGCCCGTGCGAGGATGCCCAGGTGCTGCAGGTGGTCGGGCGGATCCGCGGCGCGGCCTATTCGGCCGGGGCCATCGTGCTCAAGGCCGCCGACGCCCTGCGGCGCGCCTTCGACACCCGCTTTGCCGGTGACGCCGCCGCGGAGGAGCAGGCCAATGCCATCGCCGAACTCGAAGTGGCGCAGGCCCAGACCGTGGTCTCCACCCTGATCCTCGATGCCTCCACCATCGTGTTCGACGCGCTCGGCGCCTCCGCCACGCAGCGCTCCGCCGCCCTCGACCGTCACTGGCGCAATGCGCGCACCCTCTCCTCCCACAATCCGCGCATCTACAAGGACCGGATCATCGGAGACTTTGCCGTCAACGGCACGCCGCCGCCCTATCAATGGCGCATCGGGCAGGTGTGAGGACATAATCTTTACCCTCCCCTGAAGGGGGAGGGTCGACACACAGTGTCGGGGTGGGGTGATATGGCACAGCCCCTACAGGAATAGCGCGCAATTCTGTTCTTCACTCGTACTTACTCAGAAGTCACCCCACCCCGGCCTTTTAGGCCGACCCTCCCCCTCCAGGGGAGGGTGAAGCTCGCCGCCGCTTCCTGTCATGAGGAAGCACCCGCTACGCCTCGCCATTTGACGGAATCAGCGGTCGTTGCGAGACCTTGGGGCAGGAGAGGCGGCATGGCGCCGCCGCGCACATGCCCCAAGGAACCGATGTCGCCCCTGGTTGAAACCGCGCTGTTCGTCTTCGGCCTGGTCGCGCTCGGCTATGGCGCGGGGGCGAGCGGCTATCTCAAAGCCGAGGCGGGGGATGCCCTTTCCGATTTCGCCGTCCGGGTGGCATTGCCGCTGCTGCTGTTCCGCACCATGGTCACGTCGAGCTTCCATGGCTCGGCCCCCTGGCAATTATGGGCCACCTATTTCACCGCCGTCACCATAGCATGGATCGCCGGCCACCTGGCGACCACCCGCCTGTTCCGGCGCGACGGCCAGGCCGGCGTGATCGGCGGCGTCTCCGCCGCCTTCTCCAACCTGGTGCTGCTCGGCATTCCCTTCATGCTCGGTGTCTTCGGCAATGAAGGCTTCGAGATCCTCTCGCTGATCATCTCGGTGCATCTGCCCACCATGCTGATGGCCTCGATCCTGCTGTTCCACTGGTTCGGGCCCCGGCGCCGGGAGCCGCTGCATCCCCTGGCGATCATTCGCGACTTCCTGGGCAGGCTGCTCACCAATCCCCTGATCATCGGCATCTTCGCCGGCCTTGCCTGGCGGGCGAGCGGCATTCCGCTGCCGACTATAGCCAATCGCTTCGTCGATGCCCTCGCCGACGTGGCCGGGCCCATCGCCTTGTTCGCCATGGGCCTCGGCCTGAAGAAATTCGGCCTGTCCGGCAACCTCAAGCCCGCGCTGGTCCTGTCGGGTCTGAAACTGCTGCTGATGCCGGCCGTTGCCCTCGCCGCCGCCTGGCTGTTCGGTCTGCCGCCCTTCCCGGCCAAGGTGGCCGTGGCCGCGGCGAGCCTGCCGTCGGGCGTGAACTCCTATCTGATCGCGATCCAGCTCAAGACGGAACAATCCCTGGCCTCCAACCAGATCACCATCGCCACCGCCTTTTCCGTGGTGACCACGGCCTTCTGGCTCGAGATCGCCACCGCATTGCTGGGCTGAAGCCGCGCGTCGCGCGCGATAGCCCCCCATCTCCCGGACCGGCATCAAGGCCCTATCGACTGTCATCTTTCCTAAAGAGAAGGGCGCCGGATCGCTCCGGCGCCCTTCGCAGAGCTGGAAAACGCTTTAGTCCCGACTGCTCAGATATCGAGCGTGTGGTCGCGCTCCCACTGGGTGAAGTGGCTGGCGTAGCTGTTCCACTCCTGGTGCTTGAGCTTGAGATAGGCGGCGGAGAAGTCCTCTCCCAGGGCGGCTTTCAGCGACTCGTCCCTGTCGAAATTGCGCAGGGCATCGAGCAGATTCAGCGGCAGCTTGGGCGCGTCCGTCACGGTATGGCCGTGCTGATACATGTCGATGTCGTAGCGCTTGCCGGGATCGGCCTTGGAATGGATGCCGTCGAGGCCGGCCGCGACGATCACGGCTTGCATCAGATAGGGATTGGCGGCGCCGTCAGGCAGGCGCAGCTCGAAGCGCCCCTTGCCCGGCACGCGCACCATATGGGTGCGGTTGTTGCCGGTCCAGGTCACCGAATTCGGCGCCCAGGTCGCGCCCGAGATGGTGCGGGGCGCATTGATGCGCTTGTAGGAATTCACCGTCGGATTGGTGATCGCCGACAGGCTTTCGGCATGCTTCATGATGCCGCCGAGGAAGTGATAGCCCTGCCGCGACAGGCCCATCTCGTCCTTGCTGTCATAGAACATGTTGACCTTGCCGGTCTCGTCCCACACCGAGATATGGGCATGGCAGCCCGAACCGGTCAGCCCCATGAAGGGCTTGGGCATGAAGGTGGCACGCAGGCCGTGTTTCTCGGCGACCGAGCGCACCATGAACTTGAAGAAGGAGTGCCGGTCGGCCGTAACCAGGCAGTCGTCGAAGTTCCAGTTCATTTCGAACTGGCCGTTGGCGTCCTCATGGTCGTTCTGGTAGGGGCCCCAGCCCAGCTCCAGCATATAGTCGCAGATCTCGGCGATGACGTCGTAGCGGCGCATCAGGGCCTGCTGGTCGTAGCAGGGCTTGGCGGCGCAATCCTTGGCATCGGAGATGGCCGTGCCGTCGGCATCGATCAGGAAGAACTCGGCCTCGACGCCGGTCTTTACATAGAGCCCTTCCTTGGCCGCGTTGGCCATGACGTTCTTGAGCACCACGCGCGGAGCCTGGCCGACATGCTTGTCTTCCATCACGCAGTCGGCGGGGACCCAGGCGACTTCCTTCTTCCAGGGCAGCTGGATGACGGCGCTGGGATCGGGCACGCCGAAGAGATCGGGGTGGGCGGGCGTCAGGTCCAGGAAGGTGGCGAAGCCGGCGAAACCGGCACCGTCCTTCTGCATGTCGGCGATCGCTGCTGCCGGAACCAGTTTGGCGCGCTGGGCGCCGAACAGGTCCGTGTAGGAAATCATGAAATAGCGAATGCCTTTTTCCCTGGCGAGCGTCGCCAAATCCTGGGTCATGTGCGGAATCCCGATAATGGATGGTGGGGTGTGCCGGCCTTCAGACCGGCATCTTTGATGGTGTTGGACGAAGATATGCCGGAATCGCTCCATTGGCACGCCGATGGAGCTGAAAAGACCGGCACACTTTTAAAAGCCCTGTCCGGGGATCCAATTCGTGCCGGCCAGCGGGACGCGTGCCATGGCGGCAGCCTCGATGGTGAGGGCGCACAGATCTTCCGGCTCCAGATTGTGCACGTGGTTCTTGCCGCAGGCACGGGCGATGGTCTGGGCCTCCAGCGTCATCACCTTGAGATAGTTGGCGAGGCGGCGGCCGGCCTTGACCGGATCGAGCCTTTCCATCAGCTCGGGATCCTGGGTGGTGATGCCGGCCGGATCCTTGCCCTCATGCCAGTCGTCATAGGCGCCGGCGGTGGTGCCGAGCTTGCGATATTCGTCCTCATGCACGGGATCGTTGTCGCCGAGCGCGATCAGGGCCGCCGTACCGACGGAGACCGCATCCGCGCCGAGTGCCAGGGCCTTGGCGACATCGGCTCCGTTGCGGATGCCGCCGGAGACGATCAGCTGCACCTTGCGGTGCATGCCGAGGTCCTGTAGCGCCTGCACGGCCGGACGGATGCAGGCGAGCGTCGGCTGGCCGACATGCTCGATGAAGACTTCCTGCGTCGCCGCGGTGCCGCCCTGCATGCCGTCGAGCACCACCACATCGGCACCGGCCTTCACCGCCAGGGCCACGTCGTAATAGGGACGGGCGCCGCCGACCTTCACATAGATCGGTTTCTCCCAATCGGTGATCTCGCGCAGTTCGAGGATCTTGATCTCGAGATCGTCCGGCCCCGTCCAGTCGGGATGGCGGCAGGCGGAGCGCTGGTCGATGCCCTTGGGCAGCGTGCGCATCTGGGCGACGCGGTCGGAGATCTTCTGGCCGAGCAGCATGCCGCCGCCGCCGGGTTTGGCGCCCTGGCCGACCACCACCTCGATGGCGTCGGCCTTGCGCAGATCGTCCGGATTCATGCCGTAGCGCGAAGGCAGATATTGATAGACCAGGGTCTTGGACTGGCCACGCTCCTCCGGCGTCATGCCGCCGTCGCCCGTGGTGGTCGAGGTGCCCGCCAGCGAGGCGCCGCGCCCGAGCGCCTCCTTGGCGCGGCCCGAAAGGGAGCCGAAGCTCATGCCCGCGACTGTGATCGGGATCTTCAGCTCGATCGGCTTCTTGGCGAAGCGCGAACCGAGCACGACATTGGTGGCGCAACGCTCGCGATAGCCTTCCAGCGGATAGCGCGAGATCGAGGCGCCGAGAAAGAGCAGGTCGTCGAAATGCGGGACCTTGCGCTTGGCGCCGCCGCCGCGGATGTCGTAGATGCCAGTGGTGGCGGCGCGGCGGATCTCGGACAGGGTGTAATCGTCGAAGGTCGCGGACTTGCGCGGAACGGTCGGCGGATTGTGATAGCTCATGAGGTCAATCCTGGGATCGCAGGCTTCCGGCCTGCTCTTGAAACGGTCGATGCGGCGGGAAGAGCAGGTTTCGCAACATCGAGCAGGACTCGGTGTTGCTGAGAAGCCTGCGATCCCAGGTCAGTACGCATCCGCATTGTCGATGTTGAAGTTGTAGAGCGTGCGGGCCGAGCCGTAGCGCTTGAACTCCTCGGGCTTGACGTCGGTGAAGCCGGCCTTGGCGAGCAGCCCGCCGAGGATTTCCAGATGTTCGGGGCGCATCTCCTTCTCGATGCAATCGGCCCCCAGGCTCTTGACCTTGCCGCGGACGAACAGCCGGGCCTCGTAGATGGAGTCGCCCAGGGCGTCGCCGGCATCGCCGCAGACCACGAGATTGCCGGACTGGGCCATGAAGGCGGACATGTGGCCGATATTGCCCTTCACCACGATGTCGATGCCCTTCATCGAGATGCCGCAGCGCGAGGACGCGTTGCCCTCGATCACCAGCAGGCCGCCCTTGCCGGTGGCGCCGGCATATTGGCTGGCATCGCCCTTGATACGCACCTCGCCCGACATCATGTTCTCGGCCACGCCGGGACCGGCCGAGCCATGCACGACGACGGTCGCTTCCTTGTTCATGCCGGCGCAGTAATAACCGACGCTGCCCCTGACATCGATGCGCACGGGCGCGTCGACACCGACGGCCAAAGCGTGCGAGCCCTTGGGATTGCTCACCTCCCAGGAGGTGGCGTTGGTGCCGGCCTTGAGGGCGTGCAGCGCCTGGTTGAGCTCACGCAAGGGCGTCTTGGCGAGATCGATACTGGTCAAATCGGCCGTCTCAACGTCCACACCCACGCTCGCGACCTTCTTCGCAAGTTGATCCATGCCTCAGCGCTCCCAGAAGTAAACGGTGGCGGGCTCGGGCTCCCACACCTTGGCATCCTCGATGCCGGGCAGGTTCACCAGAGCGCGATATTCGGAACCGAAGGCGACATATTGATCGGTCTCGGCGAGCACGGCGGGCTTGCACGCGACAGGATCGCGCACGACCCCAAAGCCATCCTTGGTGCCGACGACGAAGGTGAAGAAGCCGTCGAGATCGTCGAGCCCCTTCTCCATGGCCTCGCCGAGATTGAGGCCCTGGTTCATGCGCCAGGTCAGATAGGCCGCCGCGACTTCGGAGTCGTTCTCGGTCTCGAAGCTCATGCCGTCATGCCTGAGTTCGCGGCGCAGATTGTTGTGGTTGGACAGCGAGCCATTATGCACGAGGCACTCGTCGGCGCCGGTCGAGAAGGGATGGGCACCGAGGGTGGTCACCGCCGATTCGGTCGCCATGCGGGTATGGCCGATGCCGTGGCTGCCCGTCATCTGGGCGAGACCGAAGCGCTTGGCGACGTCGGTGGGATAGCCCACCTCCTTGTAGATCTCGATCGCCTCGCCCGCGCCCATGATGCGGATCGAAGGGCGCTCCGCCTTGATGGCCTGGCGCGCCGCCTCGGCCTTGTCGGCATCGAGGACGAGAACGGCGTGGGTGTCCTTCGGCGTGATGGAAACCTTCGCGCCGACGGCCTTCTCCACCAGGGCTGCGAGACCATCGAAATCCTGGGCCGGATCGGCCGACTGCACGGTGACCTTGGCCTTGCCGGCCTGGGGCGCGCCATAGATCGCGAACCCGGCCGAATCCGGGCCACGGTCGCACATGGTGGCGAGCATACCCGACAGGAGCGTACCCAATTGGGGCTCCAGGCTCTTATCCTTCAGAAACAGGCCGACAATGCCACACATAGCACGGGTCCCTCATGCGATTGATTTCAGGGAGGCTAGCAATTTCTTGCGAGGCCAGCAACATCCACCTGAACATTTTTTTCCTGTGAGGAATATTTTTTAGGAAATGGATTTTCCTGACAGGAAACAGGTGGGAAATGAAGCCCTCAGAGCTGGTGACGCCAGCGTTCCCAGCGCAGGCGCGCAACCCGATAGGCATCCGGAATCGAAAGCGCCCAGACGAACAATCCTCCCGCCATGCGGCCGATCGGGGAGGTCTCCGGCGTCGACAAGTGCCAGCTCAGGAAAGCGAACAGGAGCGTGAAGAAAGCAAATCCCAGCCCCCGCATCTGGCGGCCGAGAGCGACATGCCCCACCCCTGGAAGCGCAATGGCGAGGGCGAGGATGAGATAGGGATGAAAGGGTTTCGCGAGCATGGCTGCGGCCATGGTGCCTCCTGGTAAGATCTTTAGGCTCACGACTTTTCGAAGCGGGCACTCCGTTCTGTAGGCGCGCCTTGGACCAACAGGCGCGACGCCGGCCGCCATCTCGCTCAACCCGCCAAATCAGGGCCGGCAAGCCTTACGCCCGCTGCCCCCGTGTTTCCGGCAGATGCGCCGGCGCTGCCACGGGCGACAGCCGCCGGGCGATCTCCTCCAGGCCATCATAGAGCCGCATGAACAGGGCCGGTTCGAAGCGCGCATCGCCGAAATCGCATTGGCGCAGCAGCAGATGCTGGCCCCGCTGCCCTTCGGCGGCCTGAAAGATCACCCTCAGGCCGGCCGGCATCACCAGCACCTCCTTGACCCTGGGATCGGCCATGAGGTCAGCGACCGCCCGCTCCGCCTGGGCCAGGAAGGCTGCGCCGCGCCGCCGGCCTCTCACCATCACGTCCTCGGGCAGGCCGGCGGGCGGCTCGAGACGCGCCGGCAGGTCGGGCGTGCGGGCGTAGAACTCACTTCCTGAAGGTCGCGCCAGCACGCCGAAGGCGGCACCCCCCGGCAGCGGCGTCATCACCGTCAGCGAAAGCCAGAGCTGCGGCAAGCGCCGCAACGTCATGGTATCGGGCACCATCTCCACAACGACACGGCGGCCGGCGATCTCACCAGCGAGCCGGGGAAATCCCCCGACACCGTCCGCCTGCTCCGCCCGTTCGAACAGCGGGCGGCAATCGGCCAGCAAGGCCCTCCGCCGGCGCCAAAGCGCCGACCTCTCGCGATTTAAAAGCCAGCCGAGGCCGGCAAAGCCCGCCCCGAGGACGGCGAGAAATGCGAACAAGGTCATGCTGGCCGCCTCCTCATCCCCTCAGTAGCCCTTGGGCCGAGGCCAGGGCATGGTGAACTGGTCGCCGCGCCGCACATATTTGTAGCGGTGAAAGGCGAACCACAGCGAGACCACGATATAGAACACCATCATGGCGATGAGCTGGGTGCCATAGCCCAGGAACACCGCGAAATAGGCGGTCAAGCACAGCAGGAACAGCACGATCGCCGGCAGCGGATGCAGGGGATGCACATAGCCGCGCTTGATGCTGCCCACCGGCCATTTCCAGCGGAACATCATCACGTTGAAGGTCATGTAGGAGTAGCCGAGCAGGCCCGACAGGATCGAGAAGGTCACCACCTGGTCGAGCGGCGCTCCCAGCGCGAAGATCAGGGCGATCGGCACCAGGAAGAAGATCGAGCGGAAGGGCGTGCGGTATTTCGGATGCACCGCGCCGAACCAGGCCGGCATGTAGCGGTCGCGTCCCATGGAGAACCAGGCGCGCGAGGCGTCGTTGATGCAGCCATTGGCCGAAGCCAGCGTGGCGAAGATGGTGCCGACGAACAAGAGCACCATCAGCCCGGTCGAACCGGTCAGGCGGGCGGCGTCGAACAGGGGCGTGGTGGCCTGGCCGAGATATTCCCAGGGCATCAGGCTGACGCAGACATACCAGGTCATGGCGGCGGCGATCAGAAGGGTGATCATGCCGAGCATGGTGCCGAGCGGCAGCGAACGCGCGGGCGAGCGCACCTCTTCGGCCGCCTGGCAGGTGCCCTCGATGCCCAGATAGAACCACAGGCCGAAATGCAGCGACGCGACCACGCCGAGCCAGCCATAGGGCAGGCCCGTCAGCAATTCGCCGGGCTTGAGCAGGTCCTCCGACCAGGGCTTGGCGCCAATGAACAGGAAGACGATGGCAAGGAAGGCGATGGCCGTGATCACCAGGTTGAAGGTGAGCGTGGCATAGACGCCGCGATAGTTCAGCAAGGCGAGGCCCATGATGGTGAGCACGATGAAGGGCTTGTCGTGCACCGCCTCGAAGCCCGCCATGCCGCCGACCGTCTGGATCAGATAGCCTGCGGTGATCGCATTGGCCGCCTCCAGCATGGTGTAGGCCATCACCAGGAAGAGGCCGACATTGAAGGCCATCAGCGGCCCGACGATGTGCTTGGCCTGTGCATATTGGCCGCCGGCCGCGGCAACCGTCGAGGTCACCTCGGAATCGATCATGGCGACGCAGGTATAGAGCAATCCCGCCGCCCAACAGGCGATCAGTGCGGCCAGCGCACCGCCCTTGCCGACGGCGAAGTTCCAGCCCATGAACTCGCCGACCAGCACGATGCCGACCCCGAGCGCCCAGACATGGGCGGGGCCGAGCACGCGCAGAAGCGAGATCTTCTCGCCATGGATGACCGTCTGCTGGACATGCGTTGCGCCATCGGCAGCATTGGAGGTGATCTCGCTCATTTCGCCCCCCTGTGCGTCGGGTCGATGACCAGTTCGTCTTCGATTTCGCCTTCGCGGGAGGACATCAGCATGTCCTCCGAATAGGCGGCATTGGTCTTGATCAGGTCGTAGAGCATCCAGGCACCGATCAGGATCGAGATCGCCCAGGCGGCATATTCGAGAAAATGGAATGCATTCATGGCGCCGCCCTCACTTGTCGTCGAAGCGTTCGGCGATCACGTCCCGGTATTCCTTGTCCGAATAATAGATCAGGAAGCCGAAATAGATCACGATGATCGCCGCGGTGAGCAGGAAGGCCGGCAGCGAGAAGGAATAGTCGAAACGCGAGGCGATGATCGGCGCCGCCGTTTCAGCGGTGTAGCCGAGCTTTTCCCACAGCGCCTGGGCAAGCGACGACTGTCCCATGCCGGTCCAGCTCTTGTCGGCAAAGTCGATATCGGTCTTGCCGCCGCCGGCGAGACCCAAAGCGATCGGGGCGAACAGGCTGGCGACCACCAGGGCTAACAGGACGATGGAATCGACGATCTGACCGAGCGCCGATTGCTCGGGTGGCTGATAGGGCGTTTTGGCCATGTCAGTTCCTCACCGCTTGCTCTTCTTCATTTCGTCGATGTAGTGCAGGTCGAGGCCGTAGAGATGCAGCTTGTCCTCGTGATAGTGCCGCAGGAGCGCGGCGATCGCTGCCGTGTTGAACAACAACACCAGGCTCCCGGCGACGAGCAGGGCAACGGTGACCCCAGTCGAGCCGCTGTCAGGCATGATCTTGAAAAACACGAACAAGAGGACGAGCCAGAGAACGCCGACGGCGGCGAAGGCCCAGGCGCGGTCGCGGCGATACATCACCTCGATCCGCGGATCTTCCGATCCCGGTGTCATTACTATTTCCTCCCGAATATCGCCTCTTGCGGATCCGCTTTTGTTACTGAGAGGCAATTTGTTTTTATGCCAGGAAAGTCTGCGCCCGTTGCTCGGCCGCTGTCAAGCGCTTGTCTGACAAGAAACTTCGCATTCGCGACACTTTTTGGCTGATTCAGGCCACTTTTTCAGTCGTTTAATGCTCGGAAAATTTCTTGCACTTCAGGAAGACCCGCCGCAAGATCACCGGGAGCAGGAGGCGGGCATGAGAGTCAACTGCAGTTTGCGCGGACATGGACCTTGCCGGAAGGCAGGCAGCGATTCGCCAATCGATCCCGCGCGATTGAAACGGGCCCAGGCGCGGCCGGGTGGAAGACCTGTTTTGATCGTCTCCCGCTTCAAAAATCGCAGCTCCTTGTCTGGAATCCCGGCCGATGGTTGCCATATTGGCGGGATAACGGGCGGCACCCAGCTTGTCGCTCGGAGGGCTGCACGGTATTTTTTCGAGGATCAGCCCCATGCGGCTGATGACGTGACTGTCGCACAGCTGTGCCGCAACCACAGGGTTGCCTTCGCAGGGGCGGGAACAACTCACCTCCCGCTTGGGGAGGGCGCCTTTTTCCGCTACCGGCCGGGTTCTTGAATTCGGAGCGTCGGCATGCGCGGCCAATGGAAAGAGCGAAGGGGACGTGCCAAGCACGCGCTCCTCTCCGCAGGGACGTGAAAGGAACGAGGATGACGAAGCGGGTGGTTACGCCGGCTGTCAGGACAGTGCCGACGCCCGCCGCCGGGCGCGGCGGCCAGACGGTCATTGCCCCGACATTGGGGCCCCGCTATGCCGATCCGATCGATCCGGACGATGGCGAAGGCCTGTTCTCGGATGCCTTCCCCACCCGCGAACTGCCGCCTGCCTCCGCCTTTCCCGGCCAGGACCCGCATGCCCTCGGTGGCGCCCGGGACAATATCCTGGAAGTGGCGATCGGACGCGAGGTTCGCTCGTTCCGCAACAAGCTCGGCATCACCGTCGCAGACCTCGCCGCCGCGACGGGGCTGTCGCTCGGCATGCTCTCCAAGATCGAGAATGGCGTGACCTCGCCCTCGCTCACCACGCTGCAAACCCTGTCGCGCGCGCTCGGCGTGCCCGTGACCGCCTTCTTCCGGCGTTTCGAGGAGCGGCGCGAGGCGGTTTTCGTCAAGGCGGGCGAAGGCCTCCTGATCGAGCGGCGCGGCACGCGCGCCGGCCATCAGTATCGTCTGCTCGGCCACAATGCCGGCAATACCGGCCGCGTGGTGGTCGAACCCTATGTCATCACGCTGACGGAAGAGTCCGACGTCTTCCCCCTGTTCCAGCATTCGGGCCTGGAGTTCATCTACATGCTGGAGGGCGAGGTGATCTACCGCCACGCCGACAAGCTCTACCATCTCACGCCGGGCGACAGCCTGTTCTTCGACGCCGACGCCCCCCACGGCCCCGACGAGATGCGGCAATTGCCGATCCGCTTCCTGTCGATCATCTCCTACGCAAAGGACGAGGTGTAAGCGTCTTTTTTCGGGTACACGGGCATCTTGTTCCGCCTGGAGATTGCCGCGCTCGGGAGAAGGAAAGAGGCGGACGAGACGTCCGCGATCCCAGCCGCGTCGCCTCTTTCGCCGATACCGGCGAGATTCGGATCGACAGCGCCAAAGCTAGGACGACGAACGTGTCGTCGGCTCCCCTGAAAGCAGCGCCGGCATGCGGAAGAGCGGGCAGGATGCCCCGTGCACGTGGATTACCTTCCCCAATCGCATCCGCTCTTGACAGGGCTGCTCTCCTCGGCGGAAACTCGTTTGCATACGAACGATTTTCCGCCGTTTCAGCCTGCCTGCGGCGGTTTGCGCCCTTCCCGCCAGCCATGAGGCTGGACCGGGAGGACACAAGCCGACACAGTCCAAGAATCATAAAGCCTCCAACATCCAGAGCGGAGACCCTGAATGCGGATCTTGTCTCGACTGGCCCTCGCCGGCACCGTTGCCGTGACCCTGTTCGCGGCCCTACCTTCCCTAGCGGCCGACAGCATCAAGATCGGCGAGATCAACTCCTATTCCGGCCTGCCCGCCTTCACCGAGCCCTATCGCAAGGGTTGGCAGCTGGCGCTGGAGGAGATCAACGCCGCCGGCGGCGTCAACGGCAAGCCGCTGGAAGTGATCTCCAAGGACGATGGCGGCAAGCCCGCCAGCGCCATCACCGCCGCCAATGAGCTCACTTCGAGCGACGGCGCGGTCATGCTGATGGGCACCTTCTTCTCCAATGTCGGCCTCGCCGTCTCGGACTTCGCCAAGCAGAAGGACGTGATGTTCCTGGCGGCCGAACCGCTGACGGACGCCATCACCTGGTCGAAGGGCAATGCCCAGACCTTCCGCCTGCGCCCCTCCAACTACATGCAGGCGGCGATGCTGGCGGAGGAAGCCGCCAAACTGCCGGCCAAGAACTGGGCCACCGTGGCGCCCAATTACGAATATGGCCAGTCGGCTGTCGCCGTGTTCAAGCAGATCCTCAGCGCCAAGCGCCCTGACGTGAAATGGGTGGGCGAGCAATGGCCGACGCAGGGCAAGATCGATGCCGGCCCGGTGGTGGAAGCGCTGCTCGCCACCAAGCCGGATGCCATCCTCAACGTCACCTTCGGCGGCGACCTGGTGAAGTTCGTGCGCGAGGGCTCGACCCGCGGCCTGTTCAAGGACCGGGCCGTGGTGAGCTTCCTCACCGGCGAGCCGGAATATCTCGCCCCCCTCAAGGACGAGGCGCCGACGGGCTGGATCGTCACCGGCTATCCCTGGAACGCGGTGAAGACCCCGGCGCACGACGCCTTCCTGAAGGCCTACCAGGCCAAATACAATGACTATCCGCGCCTCGGTTCGATCGTCGGCTATGTCACCATGAAAGCTGCCGCAGCCATCCTGGCCAAGGCCGGCTCGACGGATACGGCCGCCCTGATCAAGGCGGCGGAAGGCCTGCCGCTGGAGACGCCGTTCGGGCCGATCAGCTTCCGCGCCATCGACCATCAATCCACCATGGGCGCCTTTGTCGGCAAGACGGCGGTGCAGGACGGCAATGGCGTGATGACCGATTTCGTCTATCGCGACGGCAAGGACTATCTGCCGGATGACGCCACGGTGAAGGGCATGCGGCCGGCGCCGTAAAGAAGGCCAGGCCAGGAAGTGCGGGACAAGCGCCCAAGAAGCCCAAAACGCTGCGGTGCCCCTCACCCCCACCCTCTCCCCGCAGTGGCGGTGCAAGGGGGACTCGGACCGCGCGCCTCGAACTGAAAGCATCTACTCTCGCCCGACCGTTGGGCGCGAGGAGCGATCAAAGGATCAATCGCAACGCCTGCGCCCCCTCGCCCCATCCTGAGGGGCTGCACCACCGATCAGACAAGCCACCTGATCTCCGACGCTCCCCAATTTGAGGTCTTCGTGGGAACCATCATCGCCCAATTCCTGAGCGGCCTGGCAGGGGCTGCCTCCCTGTTCCTGGTCGCCTCGGGCCTCTCGCTGATCTTCGGCGTGACCCGCATCGTCAATTTCGCCCATGGCGCCTTCTACATGCTGGGCGCCTATATCGCCTGCACGCTCGCCAACGCCTGGTCCGGCCCGCTCGGCTTCTGGCTGGCCCTGCCGGCCGCCGTTGCGATCGTCGCCGTCCTGGGCGGGCTGCTGGAGATGACGCTGCTCAGGCGGATCTACCGGGCGCCGGAACTCTTCCAGCTGCTTGCCACCTTCGGTGTTACCCTGGTGGTGCAGGACCTCGTGGTGATCGTCTTCGGCGCGGACGACCTGCTGGGGCCGCGCGCGCCAGGGCTGAAGGGAGCGGTCGAGATCGCCGGCAAGGCCATTCCCGCCTATGACCTTTTCCTGATCGCCATGTCGCCCCTGGTGCTCGGCCTGATCTGGCTGCTGCTCAACCGCACGCGCTGGGGCATCCTGGTGCGCGCCGCCACGCAAGACCGCGACATGGTCGCCGCGCTCGGCGTCAACCAGAAATGGCTGTTCACCGGCGTGTTCATGCTGGGCGTCGGCCTTGCCGCGCTCGGCGGAGCCCTGCAGATCCCACGCGATGCCGTCACGCATCAGATGGACCTCGCCATCATCGTCGAAGCCTTCATCATCGTGGTCACCGGCGGGCTCGGCTCCATCGTCGGAGCGCTCGTCGCCGCCATCCTGATCTCAGAACTCAACGCCTTCGGCATTCTCGCCTTCCCGAAGATCTCGATCGTGCTGATTTTCCTGGTGATGGCGGTGGTACTGGTGGTCAGGCCCTGGGGCCTGTTCGGCAAGCCGACGAGCCCGCAGCGCGCCGCCCCGGGCCTCACGGCACAGCCCTGGCGACCCATGGGCATTGCCGGGCGGCTGGTCGCGGCCGCCGCCATCGCCCTGGCGGCCCTGCTTCCGCTCGGCGCCAGCCCCTATGTGCTGTCGGTCGGCAGCGAGATCCTGATCTTCGTGCTCTATGCCGCCAGCCTGCAGTTCCTGGTCTCGGTCGGCGGCCTGGTCTCCTTCGGCCATGCCGCCTTTTTCGGCCTGGGCAGCTACGGCGCCGCCTTGCTGACGACGATGCTGGGCTGGCCGATGGAGACCGTGCTGCTGGTCGCCCCCCTGCTGGCACTTGTGGGGGCGGTGCTGTTCGCCGGCTTCGCCGTCCGGCTTTCGGGCGTCTATCTCGCCATGCTCAGCCTTGCCTTCGCGCAGATCTGCTGGTCGATCGCCTCGCAGTGGGTCGACTTCACCGGCGGCGACAATGGCATATTGAGCGTCTGGCCGGCAAAATGGGCTTCCAAACCCTGGGCCTTCTATGAGCTGACATTGGTTCTGGCCATGCTGGGCGTCGGCCTGCTCAGGCTCGCCACTTTCGCGCCCTTCGGCTTCATGCTGCGGGCGGTACGCGACTCCGATCTGCGCGCCGAGGCGATCGGCATCACCAGGGCGCCGGTGCAATGGGCCGCCTTCGTGCTGGCGGGCCTGCTGGCCGGCGTTTCCGGTGCCCTGTTCGCCTTCCTCAAGGGCAGCGTCTTTCCCGACGCCTTCGGCGTGACCACCTCGGTGGACGGGCTGGTGATGGTGCTGCTCGGCGGCATGGGCAGCGTCTCCGGCGCCGTGGTCGGCGCCGGCGTGTTCAAGACCCTGTCGATCTGGCTGATGAGCGCGACCGACTATTCCAAGCTCGCCATCGGCCTGTTCATCGTTGCGGTGGTGGTGTTGCTGCCGCGCGGGCTGGCGGGCCTGCGCGATCTCCTGCCCAGCAAGGGGAGTCGGCCATGACGGTGCTGCTCGAGGTGCAGGGACTCGCCAAGACCTATGGCGGCGTCGAGGCGGTGAAGGACGTTTCGCTCACCGTCGCGGCGGGCGAGATGGTGGCGCTGATCGGCCCCAATGGCGCCGGCAAGAGCACCTGCTTCAACATGATCCACGGCCAGATCAAGCCGGACCGTGGCTCCATCCGCCTGTTCGGCCGCGAGACGGCCGGCATGCGCCCCGCCGCGATCTGCCGCCTCGGCGTCGGGCGCACCTTTCAGATCACCGCCACCTTCGGCTCGATGCGGGTGATCGAGAACCTCCAGGTGGCCCTGGCAAGCCATGACGGCATGACCTGGCGCCGCCTCGCCCGCCTCGACCGCTACAAGCGCGAGGAGGCGCAGGCCCTGCTCGACCTCGTCGGCATCGGCGCCCTGGCCGTCCACCCCTGCGGCGAGCTCGCCTATGGCGATCTCAAGCGATTGGAACTGGCGGTGGCCCTTTCCAACCAGCCGCGCCTCCTGCTGATGGACGAGCCGACCGCCGGCATGGCGCCGGGCGCCCGCATCGCCATGATGGCACTCGCGGCCGACATCGCCCGCCAGCGCGGCATCGGCATCCTGTTCACCGAGCACGACATGGACGTGGTGTTCGAGCATGCCGACAGGCTCCTCGTGCTCGATCGCGGCCGCCTGATCGCCGCCGGCGACGCCGAGACCGTGCGCAACGACCCGCAGGTGCGCGCGGTCTATCTCGGCGACGGCACGGTCTTTGCGCCCGCGGGCGCCCATGCGCAGGAGCCCGCCCGATGAAGCTGGAAATCAGGGATCTCGACAGTTTCTACGGCCCCGCCCATATCCTGCATCAGGTCAGCCTCGAGATTGGGCCGGGCGAGGTCGTCGCCTTGCTCGGCCGCAACGGCGCCGGCAAATCCACCACCTTCCGCTCCATCATCGGCCTGGTCGCCGACCGGCGCGGTGCGATCCGCCTCGACGGCGCCGACATCATCCGCCTGCCGGTCTACGAGATCGCCCGCCACGGCATCGGCTATGTACCGGAGGATCGCCGCGTCTTCACCGACCTGACGGTCGCCGAAAATCTGGAGGTAGGCCGGCGTCCGCCGCGCGAGGGGCTGAAGCCCTGGACGCCGGAGCGGCTCTACGAGCTCTTTCCCAATCTCGCCGCCATGCCGGGCCGGCTCGGCGGGCGGATGAGCGGCGGCGAGCAGCAGATGCTCACCATCGCCCGCACACTGATGGGCAATCCCGCCATCGTGCTGCTGGACGAGCCGTCCGAAGGCCTGGCGCCCAAGATCGTCGAGGACATGGCGCGCGCCATCCTGCGCCTCAAGCAGGAAGGGCTGTCGATCCTGCTTTCCGAGCAGAACCTGCATTTCGCCCGCCTGATCGCCGATCGCGCCTATGTCATCGAGAGCGGCGCGATCCGCTATTCCGGCACGATGGCGGAGCTGGAAGCCGACAGTGCCGTGCAGACGGAATATCTGGCGTTGTAGCCTGGACCGAATGGATGTGTATACAATAGAGTGTATACATCCATGACGGAATCGATGATGCCTCACTACGCCAAGGTCTTTCGTTCCGGGAATTCCCAAGCGGTCCGCCTGCCGAAGGAATTCCGCTTCCAGGTCGATGAGGTCGAGGTCATCCGGGAGGGGGATGCTCTCATACTGCGCCCCCGTGCTGGCCCTGCCCAGAGCTGGGCCTCCCTGCGCGCGGCTCTCGAGCTTGGTTTCAGCGACGATTTTCTGGCCGAAGGCCGCGAGCAGCCGGCGATACCGGATCTGCCCGGGCTCGACGAGTTCTTCGAATGATCCGCTACCTCATCGACACAAACGCGATCATTGCTCTCAAGAACCAGCGTTCACGTCCGCTGCTCGATCGCATACTGGCGTGCAAGCCGGGTGAGATTGCCCTCTCCACCATCGTCCTGCATGAACTCTATTACGGCGCCTATCGCAGCCAGAAGCTCGAGCGCAATCTCGAGGTCATCCGTCTGATCAAGCGTGATTTCGAGGTTCTCGACCTCGATGACGGCGATGCCCGCGAAGCCGGCGATATCAGGGCTGCTCTGGCTACGGCCGGAACGCCGATCGGGCCCTATAACCTGCTGATCGCCGGGCAGGCCATCGCCCGATCGCTGACTCTGGTGTCGAATAATGTGGGCGAATTCAGTCGAATTCCGCGGCTCAGACTGGAAGACTGGACACTGCCTTCGGCAACAGGATTTCACGAAACTTGGGATCCGTCCGCGAAGAAGTGAATCGGACGCTCATCGCCAGCGCCACTGCAGGTGGCAAAAAGGGCATGACAACGCGTTTCTTGGCTGACGGCCCCTTAGGTGGAAACCGGCTTGCCACGCCTACGCCGCCTCCTTCTGTCCATCGCAAGCCGCACCGGAAAAAATCGAACGCCCGGGAATAAAACAGCGATCACCGCGATCTGGATCGGCATGGGCTGCTGGCAGCCACCTTCCTATCCGGAGCGCGAGATGATCCATTCCGACGAACCTCCCTTACCGGGTGAGAGCCGTGCCGGCCGTCGCTGGCGCGAGAGCCTTGTCGAGATATCCCCGGCCACCCGCCGCTATCGCCCTGCCCTGGCGCGGCTCGTCCTGCAATTGGTCCTCTTGTCCCTGCCGGCCCTGGTCGGGGCACGGTGCCCTCTTCAAGCCGCGGCCGACAACTTCGCCCTCACGCAGGCCTTGGATTTCAGCTATTCCTGTTCTCTGCCCATGCCTTCTCGGCCCATGCCTTCTCGGCCCATGCCGATGACGGGCAAGGTCGCGATGCGGTGAGCTGCATATTGATCGAACTCGGGCTGGGACGGGAAGGACGAGCGGCCATGACGGCCCATGCCGGCACGCATCCCGATACGCCATGGCCGCTGCCGGCGATCCGGCGGCTGGCTGCATGGTGGCACGGCATCTGGGCCATGGCCGCAGACGGGCAGCCCTCCGCACAGGCGGCGGGGAAGGCCGACACGCTCGCCCGCTTCCAGGCACTGATGCTGCCGCATCTGGATGCCGCCCACAATCTGGCGCGCTATCTCTGCCGCGATGCCGACACCGCCGAGGACATCGTGCAGGAGGCCTTCCTGCGTGCCTTTCGCGGCTTCGCCGATTATCGCGGCGGCAGCCCGCGCGCCTGGCTCCTGACCATCGTGCGCAATTGCCATCGCTCCTGGTGGCAGGCGCGCCAGCGCGGCGTCCGCACCGAGCCGCTCGACGCCGGCGATGGCGAGGAGGAGCGGACCGACCTGCCGCATGACGAGGCGAGCCCGGAAGCCGCCTTGCTGCAACGGGCCGAAGCCGGCGAGATCCGCGCGGTTCTCGACCGCCTGCCCGAGGCCTTCCGCGAGGTCCTGGTGCTCAGGGAAATGGAGGAGCTTTCCTATCGGGAGATCTCGGAAACGATAGCCGCCCCCATGGGCACTGTGATGTCGCGGCTCGCCCGCGCCCGCGCTTTGTTCGCCGCAGCCTGGAAGAGCCGGCAGGCAACGCCGGGAGGAGAGGCATGAGCATGGCCGACACACCTCATCAGGACTGGGACAGGCTGCTGCAGCTCTATGCCGATGGCGAGCTCGATGCTGCCAATACGGTACGGGTGGAGGAGCATCTTGCCGGCTGCCCCGAGTGCAAGGCGCGGCTTGCCGAAATCGAGGCGATCCGCGCGATGATCAGCCAGGATGGCGTGCGCTGGCCGGCCTCGGCAGCCCTGCATGGCCGCGTGGCGGCAGCCTTGCGCCGCGAAGCCGGCGCCACCCGAGCCACCTCCCTCGCCGGCCTCGACTGGCGCCTCCTCCTCGACCGTTTCACGCGCTGGAGCCTGCTGCCGTCGCTGGCGGTGCTGGCCGCCTGCGTGCTGTTCGTGACGACGCGGCCCGAGCCGGGTCCGTCACTGGAAGACGAACTGGTTTCCAGTCACGTCCATTCGCTGCTCGCCAACCATCTGACTGACGTCACAACCTCCGACCAGCATACCGTCAAGCCCTGGTTCAACGGCAAGATCGACTTCTCACCGCCGGTGGTCGATCTCAAGGACCGTGGCTTTCCACTGCTCGGCGGGCGGGTGGATTACCTCAACGGACGGGTGGTTGCCGCGCTGATCTATCGACGCAACGGTCATGTCATCAATCTCTTCATCTGGCCGGCCGCGAGCGCCCCTGCGCCTGCCGGCGAGCGCGAGGGTTACTCCCTTCTGAACTGGACCCAGGCAGGACTGAATTTCTGGGCGGTTTCCGACCTGAACGAGCCGGAACTGAAGCAATTCCAGCAGGATTTCGCCGAAGCGACACCGAAATGACGGCTGCGCTCCAGGATCGCCAAAAAGCCGGCGCCGGATGCCCTATAGCGTTTTGCGATCAGACGGAGTCACCAGGGATCGCAAAGACGCGTCAGAACAATGAGCTGGAGCAAATAAGCGTTCAGGCTTGAACGCGCTTTGCTCTAGGCAAGTCCCGGGCACGGCAAAACCGGGGGCGCCTATCCCACTGCGCGGCGGTAGAGATGCCAGGTCGCATGGCCCAGCACGGGCATGGCGACGATCAGGCCGAGCAGTGCGGGCAGCGAACCGAGCACCAGGGCACAGGCGACGATGAAGCCCCAGGCCAGCATCGGGCCGGGATTGGCGCGCACCACGTCCACCGACGTCCTGACCGCCGTGCCGATCCGCACCTTGCGGTCGAGCAGCATGGGGAACGACACCACGCTGATCGCCAGCACTACCAGCGCGAACAGGAAACCGACGCCGACGCCGAGCACGATCATCGCCCAGCCGGCGGGCGTGGTGAAGACATCCGAGACGAAGGCGGAGACTGAGACCGGCAGGGCGGGGCCGAGCGTATAGCGATAGATCAGCGCGGCGACACCGAGCCAGAGCGCGAAGATCACCGCCAGGATCAGGCTGAGACCGAGGATGGCGCCGAAATTGGGCGAACGTGCCACGTCGAGCGTATGTGCCCAGGTGGCCTCGAGGCCCTGCTCGCGGCGGCGGCTCATCTCATAGAGCCCGATTGCAGCAACCGGCCCGACCAGCGCGAAACCGGAGACCAGCGGGAAGAGCATCGGCAGCATGCCGTTGCCAAAGGCGAATTGGGCCAGGACCAGCCCGGCGAGCGGATAGATCAGGCCGATGAAGATGACGTCGGTGCGATAGGCGCCGAAATCCTGGAAACCCTTGGTCAGGACCTCGCGCAGATCGGCAAAATCGACCTGCCGGACGACGGGCGTCGAGGTTTCGAACTGGGCGGCGGGGCGATGCAGGGTGGTGCCGAGGGCGCCCACGCCATTGGCGGCGCCGCGGACGGCGTCGATACCCCATTCGACGGGATTTCTGATCGTCATGGTCCTACTCCCGAAAGGAATTTCGAGAGGCCGCGACCGAGGTGGAACGCCGAGCAGGCTGCCGGCGCGGGAACAGCCACGACGAGCGCGACCTGTAGATCCGCGACAATACGCCTCATGGGAGCGAATGTCAGCCTCCTATCTCGCCTCGCCGCAGTCACTTGCGCGTGTGCTTGCCGCCCGGTCAGCCCTTGGTAAGAGTGGACATTCAAAACCACTGCGGAGTCGCCAATGACCACACTTCTCGCGCTGTCCGGCAGCCTCCGCCTTGGCTCGTCGAATAGCGTGCTGCTCGAAGCGGCGGGGTTGCTGGCGCCGGCCGGCATGCGGATCGAGCTCTATCGCGGCATCGGCACATTGCCGCATTTCAATCCGGATCTCGATGGCGACAATCCGCCCGAGACCGTCCTGGACCTGCGGCGCCGGGTCGGTGCCGCCGATGGCCTCCTCATATCCTGCCCGGAATATGCCCGCGGCATTCCCGGTTCCTTCAAGAATGCGCTCGACTGGCTGGTCGGCAGCTTCGAATTCCCGGGCAAGCCCGTCGCCCTCTTCAACGCCTCGCCGCGCGCCAGCGACGCGCAGGCAGCCCTGCGTCTGGTGCTGACGACGATGTCGGCCTGCATCGTCGAACAAGCCTCGATCACCCTGCCCTTGCTGGCGACCCGGCTGGACGCAATGGGGATGGTCGAGGATCCCGAGATTGCCGCCTCGGTCAAGGCGGCGCTGGCAGCTTTCGCGCGGACGATCGAGACCTCGGCACAGGCGGAGCCGGAAGGCTCCGGCTAGCCCGCCCGTACCAGCCTGCGCACATCGGCTTCGAGCTGGCGGGTCAGGGTCTTGCGGTCGGTAGCGGCGTCGCAGGCGATCGCCTCGCCCCAGCTCACCACGGCGTCGATCGGCGGGCCTGACAGAATGCCGACGAGATGCGGCGCCAGATCCATGTCGCCGATCCAGGCAACCTCCTTCATGGCGCCGCGGCCGATCGGCAGCCCCCCGCGCTTGGCATAGCGCAAGGCGAGCGGCTGCACATAGGCCGCCGCCTCGCCGCCGTCGAGCGCCTCGCGCGCCGCCCCCACCAGGGCGGAACGGAAGGGCAGGACATGCACGCCATCGCCGGTCGTGCCCTCGCCGAACAGCACCATGGCGTCGCCGGCCTTCAGTCGGGCGCCGATGGCGGCGGTGGCATGGCCGGTCTTGTGGCGGCGTTCGCGCTCGATGAAGACCGAGCGCTGCAGCCGGGCGAACAGGCCGATCACAGGCCAGCCGCGCACCTCGCTCTTGGCGATGAAGGACAAGGGCGCCAGGGCGCCCAGCACCACGATGTCGAGCCAGGAAACATGGTTGGCAACGATCAGCAGCGGCCGCTGCCGGGCCTGGGTGCCGTTGACGGCAACGCGAACACCGATGATGGCGAGCACGCCGCGATGGAAGAACACCGGCAGGCGCCGGGCCAACGCCCAGTCCTGCCTCACCGCCAGCCATTGCAGCGGGATCAGGGGCATGGCCAGCAGGGCGACGGCGGCAATACGGCAGATCGCCTTGAGGCGCATGGGAAGGCATCCGGGAAAATCGGAGCCTTCATAAGCGAAAGAGCGGCCGGAGGGCAAATGAGGTTTCCCGGGCGCGCGGACGTCCCGTCACCTGCAAGCGTAGTGCTTCCAAGAGCGGGCAGGATGCCCGCGCACCCGGGAAATCTACTCTGCGGCGGTCATCAGGCCGGGCTTCTTCTCGGCGGCAATGGCCGGCTCGCCCGGCGCGGACGGCCTGACGTCGTGCTGCTCGGGCTCGGGCAGGACGTCGTCGGTGCGCGCCGGCAGGTTCTCCGGCTTGCGCGCGAACCAGCCCGCGACATGGTCGAGGGCGAGATAGACCACCGGCGTGATGTAGAGCGTGAGCAGCTGCGAGACGATCAGGCCGCCCACCACGGTGACGCCGAGCGGGCGGCGCAATTCAGCGCCGGCGCCGTGCCCGAGGGCAATCGGCAGGGCGCCGAGAATGGCGGCGAGCGAGGTCATCATGATCGGGCGGAAGCGCAGCACCGCCGCCTCCACGATGGCTTCCTTTGCCGGCAGCCCCGCCGCCCGGCGCTGCACGGCGAAGTCCACCATCATGATGGCGTTCTTCTTGACGATGCCGATCAGCATGATCAAGCCGATCATGGCGATGATGGAAAGGTCCATCGCGAACAGCTGCAGCGTCAAAAGCGCGCCGATGCCGGCCGTGGGCAGGCCCGACAGGATGGTGATCGGGTGGATGAAGCTCTCATAGAGGATGCCGAGCAGGATATAGACCACCAGCACCGCGGCGAAGAGCAGCAGCGGCATGCTGGCGAGCGAATCCTGGAACTGCTGGGCCGTACCTTGGAACTGGGTGGCGATCGTCTTGGGAATGTCGAGCTCCGCCGTCGCCTGCTGGATGGCGTCGACCGCCTGGCTGAGTGCCACGCCGGGCTGGAGGTTGAAGGAGATCGTCACCGACGGCAGCTGGCCGATATGGGAGAGCGAGACCGCCGACGGCTTCTGCTCGATGCGCGCCACGCTGTCGAGCGGGATCAGCGCCCCTGAACTCGAGCGGACATTGAGCTTGCGCATCAGGTCCTGCGGCGAGCTATAGGCCTGGCTCGCCTCCAGGATCACTTCATAGGTGTTCTCCGGCGCATAGATGGTCGAGACCTGGCTGGTGCCATAGGCCGCATAGAGCGCGGAGCGGATCTGGTCGACGGTGACGCCGAGCTTGGCGGCGTTGTCGCGGTCGATCGAGACGACGGCATCGCGCGCCTTGATCTGCAGGTCGGAATTGACGCCGGTGATGCCCGGGATCTGGGCCATGCGCGCCTGCAGCTTCTGGGCGTTGGCCCTGAGTTCGTCGACGTCGGGCGACATCAGGGCGTATTGGTACTGGCTGCGCGAGCGGGTGGCACCGATATTGATTGACTGCACCGCCTGGAAATAGGTGTTGATGCCGGGGACCTTCGCCGCTTCCTGGGCGAGGCGCTTGATCACCACATCGATCGGGTCCTTGCGGGCCGGCTTGTCGCGCAGCTGGATGTTCATGCTGCCGGAGCTGATCTGGCTGGTCGCCCCGCCGCCGATGCTCGACAGGATGGCGACGACGTCCGGATCCTTGCGCAATTCGGCGACGACGGCCTGCTGGCGCGCCATCATGGCCTCGAAGGAGACGTCGTCGGGCCCCACGGTCGAGACCGAAACGAAGCCCATGTCCTCCTGCGGGAAGAAACCCTTGGGGATGTTGACGAACAGGATGGCGGTGACCACGAAGGTCGCCGCCGTCACGGTGAGCATGAAGCCGGGCGAATTGACGGCCCAGCGCACCGTGAGGGCATAGCCCCTGGTCAGCCAGTTGAAGCCCGCCTCGAACAGGCGCAGCAGCAGCCCCGGACGCTTCTCTTCCGAATGCTCCTTGATCAGGCGCGAGCACAGCATCGGCGTCAGCGTCAGCGAGACGACGCCCGAGATCAGGATGGCGATGGCCATGACATAGCCGAACTCGGAGAACATGCGCCCGATGATGCCGCCCATGAAGATCACCGGAATGAACACGGCGATCAGCGACAGCGTCATCGAGAGGATGGTGAAGCCGACCTCGCGCGAACCGATCAGGGCCGCGGCGAAGGGTTTCTGCCCCAGTTCGACATGGCGGACGATGTTCTCCAGCATGACGATGGCATCGTCGACCACGAAGCCGACGCACAGCGTCAGGGCGAGCAGCGAGATGTTGTCGATGGAAAAACCGAGCACATACATGCCCGCGAAGGTGCCGATCAGCGAAATCGGCAGGGCAATGGCCGGGATCAAGGTGGCCCGCGCGCTGCGCAGGAAGAAGTAGATCACGATCACGACCAGCAGGATCGACAGGCCCAGCGTGAACTCGACATCCTCCACCGCCGCGCGGATCGGCACCGAGCGGTCCATCAGCGTGTCCAGGCTGACGCCGACCGGCAGGCTCTCGCGGATCTTGGGCAGGGTGTTCCTGACCGCGTCGACCACGGCGACCGTATTGGCGTCGGGCTGGCGCTGGATGGCAATGATGATGCCGCGGGTCTCGTTGCGCCAGGCCGCGGTCTTGTCGTTCTCCACGCTGTCGATGGCGCGGGCGACGTCCTGCAACAGCACCGGGGCGCCGTTCTTGGAGGACACCACGATCGGCATATAGCCCTTGGCATAGCGGATCGGCCCGGTGGCATCGAGGATGAGGTTGCGGCCGTTATTGCTGGTCGAGCCGACGGGCGTGTTGGAATTGGCCGCGGAGATGGCCTTCTGCAGGTCGTCGAGGGTGAGACCGCGCGCGGAAAGCTGATCGAGATCCGCCTCCACCCGCACGGCATATTGCTGCGATCCCCAGATATTGACCTGGGCGACGCCCGGCAGGGTCGCCAGCAGCGGCTGGATGTTGGACTGGGCGAAACGGTCGATATCCGACATGCGCGCCTGGTCGGAGGTCAGCGCCATGAAGATCACCGGCTGGTCGGCCGGATTGACCTTCCTGAAGCTCGGCGGCGTGGTCATCTCATTGGGCAGCTGGCGCTGCGCCGTGGCGATCGCCGCCTGCACGTCCAGCGCAGCACCGTCGACATTGCGATTGAGATCGAACTGCAGAACGATCTGCGTCGAGCCCAGATAGGAGGTCGACGACATCGTCGAGATGCCGGAGATCGCCGAGAATTGCTTTTCGAGAATGGCGGCCACCGAGGACGCCATGGTTTCCGGGCTGGCGCCCGGCAGGGTGGCGGTCACCGAAATGGTCGGGTAGTCGACGCGCGGCACGGCCGCTACCGGCAATTGCCGATAGCCGAACCAGCCGGCCGCAATGAAGGAGACCATCAACAGGATGGTCATGACCGGGCGGCGGATGCACAGTTCCGAAAGCAACGGCTTGTCTCCCGGTTTCAGCTTTTGGCACTGGTACTGGCGGCAGTGCTCTCCTTGGCTCCCGCATTGATGGCGACCGGCGCGCCGTCGACCAGGCGCAGCACCCCGTCGACCACCACCTGCTCGCCGCTCTCGACGCCCTTGGCGAGCACGGCGTCGGCGCCGCTGACGCGCGCCACGGTCACGGGCCGAAGCTCGGCCGTTTTACCATCTTTCACCACGAAGACGTAGCTTCCCTTCTGGCCGAGCTGGACGGCCGCGTCGGGGACCACCACCTGCGGGCTGGCATCGGGCAGGAACACCTGCACGTTGACGAAGGCGCCGCCCCACAGGATCTCGTGCGGATTGGGGATGTCGGCCTTGACCATGATGGTGCCCGTGGCGGCATCGATGGCGTTCTCCACGAAGGAGACCTGGCCGGTCAGGGTATTCTTTCCGGTGATGGCGTCGACGCGCACCGCCCCCTTCGCCATGGCCTCGCGCAGCTCGGCCAGGCGCGACTGCGGGATGGAGAAGGCCACCACGGCCGGGTCGAGCTGGTTCACGGTGGCGAGCGGGCTGGTGTCGGAGGTGCGCACCGTCGAGCCGGGCTTGACGGGGATCGAGCCGATGCGCCCGGGAACGGGGGCGCGGATCACGGTGTAATCGAGCGTTACCTCGGCTGCTTCCAGAGAGGCCTGGTCCGCCTGGAGCTGCGCCTGCCCGACCTTGAGGGCGGTGGCGGCGGTATCGCGCGTGGTCGCCGCGCCGGCATTGCGGGCAAGCAGGTCATTGGCGCGGGAAAGGTCGATCTGGGCCTGGGCGATCTGGGCCTGGTCGCGCGCGATCTGCGCCTGGATCTGCGCGATCTGCGCCTTGATGGCCCGATCGTCCAGCGTGAAGAGAACGTCGCCCTGCTTGACCTCGGAGCCCTCGGCGACGCGAACGCTGGTCACCGCGGTGTTGTCGATGCGGGTGCGGATCTGGATGGAAGCATAGGGCGTGGCGGTGCCGACGGCATCGATCACCATCGGCATCTGCTTGGCGACCGCCTGGGCGAGCACCACGGGCACGGGCGTGACATTGCGTTGGGAAGATTTGCTTCCGCCGGCCGCCTGCGGCGCTTCGGGAGCATGCAATGCATCGGAGAAGCCGGGAAGGGCGGCAATGAGAGTCTTCGAGGAAGGCACCGCCTGCACCAGCCAAGGCACCAGCGTGGCACGCTGCCACCAGGCCAGGCCGACGATCAGGACGAGAACAAGCACGAAATTGAGGAGACGCTTCATCGAGCCGCCATCAGATCTGTATTAGGTCCGGGCAGGCGAAGCCTCCCCCTTTTTTCACGACGATACCCCCCGCCGCCGGTCATATCCGGAAACGGGTATTATGATGTATCAATGCGTACAAATTGCAGCGAGTATGTGAACGCATTGTTTCTCATCCGGCACAACGAGCCTCTAGCCGCACACGTTTTCGTGTAGGGAAGCCGAAATTTCGTGATCGACCAGCCAGCCGCAACGGCTCGGGATTTATAGTCTACAGAATTGATAGAAAGATATTGACCGTTGCAACCGGCTTGCCTAATCGTCCGGCCGCAGGGCCGCAAACCGCAACATTCACCGCAGTTCGGCTGTCATGAGGTATGAAATGGGTAAGTTCTGGAACAAGGCGGGCATCGCCATGCTGGCCGGCCTGTCGACCATGCTGGTGGCCACGGCGCAGGCCGAAACGCCGCCCGGTCTGCTGGTGGTCGGCCAGTCGATCGACGATGCCGTCAGCTTCGACCCGGCCGAAGGCTTCGAATTGACGACGGTACAGGCGTTCAATGCCCTGTATCAGCGCCTCGTGCAGTCGAACCGGCAGGACGGAACCCGCATCGAGCCCGCTCTCGCCACCGCCTGGGAGGCCGGCAGCGACGGCAAGAGCCTGACCTTCACCCTGGCCAAGGATGCGAAATTCGCCTCGGGCAATCCCGTGCGCCCGGAGGACGTGATCTTCTCCTTCTCCCGGGCCGTGAAGCTCAACAAGTCGCCCGCCTTCATCCTGGGCGAACTCGGCTGGAACGCGGAGAATGTCGACAAGTCCGCCACCAAGACGGATGACGGCAAGGTCAAGCTGACCTGGCAGGCCGATGTCGGCCCCGCCTTCGTGCTCGCCATCCTGACCGCGCCGATCGCCTCCATCGTCGACGAAGCCACGGTCTCTGCGCAGGCTGCCAATGGCGATTTCGGCAATGGCTGGCTGAAGTCGCACTCGGCCGGCAGCGGCGCCTTCAAGATCAACACCTATACCGCGCATGAAGCGCTGGTGCTGGACGCCAACCCGGCCTCGCCGGGCGGTGCTCCCAAGCTGCAGGGCGTGATCCTGCGCAATGTGCCTGATGCGGCCGCCCGCCGCCTCCTGGTCGAACAGGGTGACATCGACATCGCCCGCGGCCTGGGCGCCGACCAGATCGACGCCCTCAAGAAGGAGGGCAAGCTCAACGTGCTCGCCGTACCCTCGGCCCGTTCGGACTATCTCCTGATCAACACCAAGGCCAATGCCGCCCTCGGCAATCCGGCCTTCTGGGAGGCCGCTCGCTATCTCGTCGACTATGACGGCATCGCCAAGAACCTCCTGCGCGGCCAATCGCAGGTGCACCAGGCCTTCCTGCCCACCGGTTTCCCGGGAGCGCTGAACGACAATCCCTACAAGCTCGATGTCGCCAGGGCCAAGAAGATCCTGGCCGATGCCGGCATCGGCCCGACCAAGATCGCCTTCCCCGTCTTCAACGAAGAGCCCTATCTGCAGATCGCCCAATCCCTGCAGCAGACCTTCGGCCAGGCTGGCCTCACGCTTGACATCCAGCCCGGCGTCGCCAGCGACATCTATGCCAAGGGCCGCTCGGGCCAGTATGAATTCACGCTGCGCTACTGGATTCCGGACTATTTCGATCCGCATTCCAATGCCAGCGCCTTCGCCGTCAACCGCGACAACAAGTATAACACCATCGCCAAGCAGGCCGGATGGGTGATCCCCGAACTCAGCGACGAGACGGCCGCCGCGGTGAAGGAGCAGGATCCGGCCAAGCGCGCCGCCCTCTATGAGGACCTCCAGCGCAAGCTCCAGAAGAGCGCCCCCTATGTGCTGATGTTCCAGGGCAGCGACCAGGTGGTGCTCAGCAAGGCCGTCAAGGGATATGCCCAGGGCCTCAACGCCGACCAGGTCTATTACGATCAGGTCGAGAAGTGACTTGATGTCTCTCTCCGATCGTCGGGATTGGAACGAGACACTCTTCCCTCCCAGGGTGCCCGCTCATAAGATCCGCGCCACCTCCAGGATCGACGATGCAAGCTGATGAAACGCCGGGCGCCAGGCCCTTCCTCCGCCCGGTGCTCAGGCTGCTGCGCTGGCTGCTGTCCGTCGTGCTCACATTGTTCGGCCTGATCGTCGTCACCTTCATCCTGACCCGGCTTTCGGGCATCGATCCCGCCCTGCAGCAGGTCGGCGATCACGCCAGCCAGTCGAGCTACGAGGCCGCGCGCCGCGAACTCGGACTAGACCAACCGCTGGTGATGCAGTTCCTGCGCTATCTCGGCCATGTCGTCCAAGGCGATCTCGGCATGGCCACCGCGACGGGCCAGCCTGTCCGCTCCGACATCCTGCGCACCTTCAGCGCGACGCTTGAACTCGCCACCGCCGCGGCGCTGATCGGCGCCACACTCGGCCTGGCCCTCGGCGTCCTGGCCGCGCTGCGGCCGCGCGGCCTGGTCGACACCATCGCCCGCCTGTTGTCGCTGATCGGCTATTCCACGCCGATCTTCTGGCTCGGCCTGATCTTTCTGCTGCTGTTCTATGCCCGCCTGCACTGGGCGCCTGGACCGGGCCGCCTCGACATCGTCTTCCAATACACCATGAAGCCGATCACCGGTTTCGCGCTGATCGACGCCTGGCTTTCGGGAACGCCGGGTGCCCTGCGCAGTGCCCTCGCCCATCTCGCCTTGCCGACGGCGGTTCTCGCCCTCTATGCCATGGCCGGTATTTCGAGGCTGACGCGCGCCGCCATTCTCGATCAGCTTTCCAAGGAATATGTGCTCACCGCCCGCGCCAAGGGAGCCGGGAGCCTGCGCGTGGTGCTGGTCCATATCCTGCCCAATGTGGCCGGCACGCTGATCACCGTGGTCGCCCTTGCCTATGCCAGCCTGCTGGAGGGCGCGGTGCTCACCGAGACGGTGTTCGCCTGGCCGGGCATCGGGCGCTATCTCACCGTCGCCATGTTCGCCGGCGATACCGCCGCCATTCTGGGCTCCACTTTGGCGATCGGCATGGCCTTCGTGCTGCTCAACAGCCTTACCGACCTGCTCGTCACCCGGGTCGATCCGGCCGCATTGGCGGAGCGCGGCTGATGGCCTTTCTTGCCTCCGTCCTGTCGGCCCTGCGCCGTTCGCCATCCGCTCTGATCGGGACGAGCGTACTCGTCCTGCTCGTCTTCATGGCGCTGGCAGCCCCGCTGATCGCCCCCTACGATCCCGACCTGCAGGACAGCGCCATCCGCCTCGCCGCCCCGTCCTGGCAGCATTGGCTCGGCACGGACGGCTTCGGGCGCGACCTGCTTTCGCGCCTGATCTACGGCGCCCAGCCGACCCTGCTGCTGATCGCCCTGGTCACCGTGCTGATGGCCCCGCTCGGCGTGGCGGTCGGGCTGCTCGCCGGCTTTTTCGGCGGCCTTACCGAGCGGGTACTGATGCGCCTGACCGACATCGTGATGTCCTTCCCGCGCCTGGTGCTGGCCTTCGCCTTCGTCGCCATTCTCGGCCCCGGCCTGGTCAATGGCGCCCTCGCTTTGGCCCTGACGAGCTGGCCCGCTTATGCCCGGCTCGCCAGGGTGGAAACCGCCGCCCTGGCGCGCAGCGACTATCTCGCCGCCGCGTCCATGGTCGGCATCAGGGGGCCGCGCCTGCTTCTCGGCCATGTGCTGCCGCTCGTGCTGCCCTCGGCCATCATCCGCCTGGCGCTCGACCTCGCCGGCATCATCCTCGCCGCGGCGGGCCTGGGTTTCCTCGGCCTCGGCGTGCGCCCGCCCATGGCCGAATGGGGATCGATGGTGGCGGACGGCACCAAGGTCATCTTCGACCAGTGGTGGATTGCCGCCGCGCCGGGCCTCGCCATCTTCGTCACCAGCCTTGCCCTGAACCTGCTGGGTGATGGGTTGCGCGATATCCTGGATCCGCGTCATGACTGATAGCTTGCTGCAGGTCGAAGATCTTGTTGTCGAGACCAGGGACAGGACGGTCCGGGACGAAGAGGCCGGGACACTGCCCCGCCAGCTCGTGCACGGCATCTCCTTCACGGTCGGACGCGAGAAAGTGGCGATCGTCGGCGAATCCGGCTCGGGCAAGTCCCTCACCGCCCGGGCCATCATGGGCCTGCTGCCGACCAGCCTTGCAGCACGCGCCGCCGGGCTGAGGCTGGGCGAGACGGATCTCGCCGGCCTCGATGCCCGGGGCTGGCAGCGCCTGCGTGGCCGGCGCATCGGCCTGGTGCTGCAGGATCCGAAATTCTCGCTCAATCCGGCTCACCGTATCGGCCGCCAGGTGGAGGAAGTCCTGCTGCTGCATGGCCGCCTGCCCAAGGCAGAACGGCGGCGAAAGGCCCTCGCCATGCTCGCTGACGTCGGGCTCGACGATCCGGAACGTATCTATGCCAGCCTGCCGGCCGAACTCTCCGGCGGCATGGGCCAGCGCGTGATGATCGCCGCCATGCTGATCGGCGAACCCGAGTTGCTGATCGCCGACGAGCCGACTTCCGCGCTCGACCATGTCGTACGCGATCAAATTCTCGCCTTGATCGAACGCCTGGCGCGCGAGCGTGGCATGGGCCTGCTGCTGATCAGTCACGACCTGCAGCAGGTTTCCCACTTTGCCGACCGCGTCCTGGTGATGCGCCGGGGCTCGATCGTCGATGCCCTCCCGGCCAATCAACTCGCCCAGGCAACACAACCTTATACGCGCGGCCTGTGGCAGGCCCGGCCCTCGGCGGCGACCTACGGCACCCGCCTGCCGGCGCCCGACACGCCGCAAGCGCCTTACCCGGGGGATGCACGGCCATGACGGCGCTGTCGATCGATGATCTGGAGGTCACCTTCCAGCGCCGCGGCCGAAGCTTTGCCGCCGTGCGCGGGGTGAGCTTTGCCGTAGAGCCGGGCGAGACTTTCGGCCTGGTCGGCCCGTCGGGCTGCGGCAAGAGCACGGTGCTGCGCGTCATTGCCGGACTGAACCTGAACTGGCAGGGCAGGATCTCGGCATTCGGGCATCCCCTGCAACCGGGGCACGCCATCGACGGCACGCTGCGGCGCGACATTCAGATGGTATTCCAGGATCCCTATGCCTCGCTGCACCCGCGCCACACGGTCGCGCGCGTGCTCGGCGAACCGCTGGAAATACGGGGGCTGGCCGATATTCCCCGCCGTGTCAGGAGCAGCCTGGCCGATGTCGGCCTCGCCGCCGAGATCGCCGGCCGCTATCCGCACCAGTTGTCCGGCGGCCAGCGCCAGCGCGTGGCCATCGCCCGGGCGCTGCTGCTCGAACCCCGCCTGCTGCTGCTCGACGAGCCGACCTCGGCGCTCGACATCTCGGTACAGGCCGGCATCCTCAATCTGCTCAACGATCTCAAGCGGCGCCATGGCATGACGCTGGTGCTGGTGAGCCATGATCCCGACGTGATCGGCCATATGTGCGACAGGGCGGCACGCATGGCGGGCGGCCGGATCGAGGCGCTGCTCGACCGCCAGGATCTGGCACGCGGCTGAAACTTGGAGAAAGGGCGATTTCCCTGAATCGCCCTTTCTCTCTAACCCTTTGTTTTGACCAGGATCGGATTGCCCTTGAGCGTGTTGCTGACGGTGCAGATCCGCTCCGCATCGGCAATGATCGCCGCCTTGGTCGCCTCGTCGAAATCGCCGCCGACCTCGATCGCGACATGGAAGCGTTCGATCCGCGAAGGTTCGTCTGCGGCCTTTTCGCCCTTCACCTCGGCGCGGACCTCGCCGAGCCTGTCGAGCACGCCGAGATTGCTGGCAGCGATGCGGGCGCTGAGCACGAGGCAGGCCGACAAGGAGGCATAGAGCAGGTCGAGCGGATTGAAGCCGGCCTCCGAGGGACGGGTGACCACACCGATCTCGCCGCCGGTGACCGATGTCACCACCGGCTGTCCCAGGCGGGAGAGCACGGCCGTCGCCCCCGTCTGCCTCGGCTTCACTTTGACAACCGACATACCGTTCTCCTCAAGGCGTTTTGCGACCGGATGCCCCCAACGCGATGCCGGAGCAAACAGCCACCTGCCGACACGTCCAGGCCTTCGGCGGGGGGCACGAACGAACTTCGCACTCCCGCGTTTAGCGATAGGCGGAGACGGTTCAGCCTTCCGGCCATGGTGCCACCAAATTACCGCTCTAGCCTCGGCGCGGTTCCAGCGCCTGGCTGCAGGCGCTCGCCGTATTGCTTTCTTCATTCAACAGGCCGGAGACATTTTCAATGACCTTGACCATGCTGAACCGTCGCACCCTCCTTGCGTCCGCGACAGGCATCGCCTTGGCGGCCGGTGCCGGAACCGCTCCCGCAGGCGCCGCTGCCTCGGCTTCCGCCGGCCCGAAAGGCCCGGCCGAACTGCCGCCTCTCCCCTATGAGGCCGCGGCTTTGACGCCCATCATCGATGCCGAAACCATGACGCTGCATCACGACAAGCACCATCAGGCCTATGTCAGCAATTTCAACGCGGCGCTGAAACAGGAGCCGTCGCTGGCAGATCTCAGCTATCCCGATATCCTGGCCGGTCTGGACAAGGTGCCGCAGGGCGTTCGCCAGGCGGTGCGCAACAATCTGGGCGGCCATGTCAACCACACCATGTTCTGGCAGATCATGGGCGCCAAGGGCGGCGAGCCCGAAGGCGACGTCCTCGCCGCCATCGAGCGCGATTTCGGCGATGTCGCCAAGCTGCAGGAAGCGTTCGGTGCCGCCGGCGCCAAGGTCTTCGGCTCAGGCTGGGTGTTCGTCACGGTGACGGGCGAGGGCAAGCTCGCCCTCGATACCAGGCCCAACCAGGATACGCCGCTGATGGACGGCAAGCGCGTGCTCTTCGGCAACGATGTGTGGGAACACGCCTATTACCTGACCTATCGCAACCGCCGGCCCGATTACCTCAAGGCGTGGTGGAAGGTGGTCGACTGGCGCAAGATCGGGGAACGCTATGCGCTCGCGAAGCAAGGCAAGCTGGTGATCTGACGTTCGTAGCGGGCACGAGAGAACAGATAGCAAAAAGCCCTCCCCGCGGCTGCGGGAGGGGCTGGAATGCGGGCGCGCTGCGCGAACTCAGTAACGGTAGAGTTCCGGCTTGAACGGGCCGTTCTGGTTCACGCCGATATAGGCCGACTGCTTGTCGGTGAGCTTGGTCAGGGTGGCGCCGACCTTGGCGAGGTGGAGCGAGGCGACCTTCTCGTCCAGATGCTTGGGCAGCGTGTAGACCTGCTTGCCGTATTGGCTGGGATTGGTCCACAGCTCGATCTGGGCCAGCGTCTGGTTGGTGAAGGAGGCCGACATCACGAAGGAGGGATGGCCGGTGGCGTTGCCGAGATTGACCAGGCGGCCCTCCGACAGGAGGATGATGCGATGGCCGTCGGCGAACTGGATCTCGTCGACCTGCGGCTTCACATTGGTCCACTTCAGGTTGCGCAGGCTGGCGACCTGGATCTCGCTGTCGAAGTGACCGATGTTGCAGACGATGGCGCGGTCCTTCATGGCGCGCATATGGTCGATGGTGATGACGTCGACATTGCCGGTGGCGGTCACGAAGATGTCGGCGCGCGGGGCAGCCTGCTCCATGGTGACGACTTCATAGCCTTCCATCGCAGCCTGCAGGGCGCAGATCGGATCGACTTCCGAAACCAGCACGCGGCAGCCGGCATTGCGCAGCGAGGCAGCCGAGCCCTTGCCGACGTCGCCGAAGCCGGCGACCATGGCGATCTTGCCGGCCATCATCACGTCGGTGCCGCGGCGGATGCCGTCCACCAGCGATTCGCGGCAGCCATAGAGATTGTCGAACTTCGACTTGGTCACCGAGTCGTTCACGTTGATGGCGGGGAACAGCAGCGTGCCCTTCTTGGCCATCTCGTAGAGGCGATGCACGCCCGTGGTGGTCTCCTCGGTCACGCCGCGGATGGCGAGCGCATTCTTGGTGTACCAGCCCGGATGCGTGGTGAGGCGCTTCTTGATCGCGGCGAAGACGACTTCCTCTTCCTCATTGGTGGCGCCGTCGAGGAAGGCGGTGTCGCCCTTCTCGGCGCGCAGGCCCAGATGCATCAGCATGGTGGCGTCGCCGCCATCGTCGAGGATCAAATTGGGCGTGCCGCCATCGGCCCATTCGAAGATCTTGTGGGTGTATTCCCAATATTCTTCCAGCGTCTCGCCCTTGACGGCGAAGACCGGCGTGCCGGCGGCGGCGATGGCCGCGGCGGCGTGGTCCTGGGTCGAGTAGATGTTGCAGGACGCCCAGCGCACGTCGGCGCCGAGGGCCTTCAGCGTCTCGATCAGCACGGCCGTTTGGATGGTCATGTGCAGCGAGCCGGCGATGCGGGCGCCCTTGAGCACCTGGCGCGGGCCATATTCGGCGCGCGTGGCCATCAGGCCCGGCATTTCGCTCTCGGCGATCTCGATTTCCTTACGGCCCCAATCGGCCAGACCGATATCCTTGACGATGTAATCGTGCGTGCTCATTCGATGCTTCCCGCATTTGACATGGCGGGCGTCTAGCACAATCGGCCGTTGTCGGCAATAAGGATATAAGGATTTCTTTATGTGATAGGCCGGGTGTGCCTCCCTCTCCGCCCGGCACCACGCAAAAGGGGCGGGCCAAACCGCCCGCCCCTGTTTCGATCCGATGCCGTGCTCCGGCAGGCCGTGCCTTACTGGCCGAGCTCTTCCCGCGTGGGGAGGCGACCATTCGGCGTCAGCTTGTTGATGATCTCGGGCAAATGCTGCGCGAGCTGGCCGAGCAGGTCGTTGGGATTGACCCCCGCCTTCTGGGCGAGGTTGTTCAGCGTGTCCTGACCGAGGACCTGCCCGAGCTGGCCCGGCTGGATGGGCTGATTCTGCCCTCCTCCGATCCAGGAATTGATCACGTCGCCATGGCCCGATTGCTGGAATTTCTCCAGCAGGCCGCCAAGGCCGCCGAGCAATCCGCCATCGCCGGAGGTATCCGCCTGCTGCGCAGACGGCGCCGGAGCCGGAGCAGGGCTGGAGGCCTGCGTTTCGGGCTGGGCCTCATCGCTGCTGCCCCCCTTCAGCCATTTCGCGAGCAGAAGCGCGCCGGCCGCGATGATCAGCGGCTTGGTGAAATTGTTCTGTGGCACCGCATCGTTCACGGCAGTGTCGAAAAGGCCCATGTCTGCGTCTCCTCGTGTAGGAATAGGGTGCCGCGATAGCCGCGGTCGCCTCTAGTCTTGTGTATCCTGTCTCCGACGACAAGCATTTTACAACAATGAATGCGGCAAAATTTTTTCCGAGATTAGTTTGCCTTACGGCAGGTTAGACCTTGCCAAAAGAATTTGTCACCCTACGATCGTTTAATGGTAAGATTCGGATCTGTTATCCGCCACGAGGGAAAGGCGACTCCATGGGTATCTTGTCTTGGATTATTCTGGGCTTGATCGCGGGCTTTATCGGCAGCAAGGTCGTCAACAAATCGGGTTCCGGTTTGCTGATGGATATCGTGATCGGCATTATCGGCGCACTCGTCGGCGGGTTCATCGCCAAGGCCATGGGCATCGGTACCGTCGATGGCATCAATATCGGCAGCATTCTCATCGCCATTGCCGGTTCGATCATCGTGCTGGTGGGCTACAACGCCCTGGCCCGGCGCTGACCTTGCCAGGATCACACTGTACTGAAAGGCCGGTCGACCGGCCTTTTTCTTTGGAGCCAAGAGTCCTTGGAGCCAAGAGCGCTTGGCGAAGCGCGGTCCGTTTCAGATCCTCGCCGGCATGCGTCCTCGCGTCCGAGGCGATCGCATCACATCCCAAAACGCGTCAGCGATGCAGCACGAAGGCCGGGTCGTAGGGCACGCTGAATTCGCCGACATCGGACAGCACCGCCAGCCTCTCGGCGCGTGCCTCCACCTCCGTCACCCTGTCCCATCCCGCCGGCACCGGCATGATGCCGATGGCCTGCCGCAGGTCGACCTCGCTCGACGGCGTCAGGCTGATCGAGGTCGCGATGCCCTGTTCGCTGTAGTCGTTCGGCTCGATCGAGGCCTTGTGGCCAGCCAATAGATAGGTTCGCACTTCCTCAAGGCCGAGCACGCCGCGATGGCGGCTGTTCCAGGGACTGTAGTAGCGGCCGCCATTGCTCATCCACAACAGGGTGGAGGGAAAGTCTTCCGGCCGCTTCAGGCTAAGCACCAGATCCGCCTCCCGGTGGCGCAGCGCAGCGCCCCAGGCGAGTTCCCGGCCCGGCGCCTCGGGCATCATCACGCAATCCTCGTGGTTGCGGTCGAAGGGATAGCAGCTGAGATTGGCCGTGCCGCCATCGGCAAGGGGAGCCTTCTTGAGATCGCTGAAGCGCGCGGGATAGACCAGGGCCGAGCGCCCTCTGAGCGGATCGGCCTCCTGCGGATCGGCAGGCGTCTCGACGAAACGCTTGGGCGAAAAGCTCAGATGGCCGCCCTGCGGCAGCGACACCATCATGTGCAGGCCCACGGAGACGGCGCCGTCGCCTCCCTGGAACAGATGGCGCTGATAGAGAAAGGGATGGCCGTCGCGCAGGGTGAACTCCTTGACGACACGCGCCCCCATCACCCTTTTTTCCAGCTCGAAGCGGGCCTGGCGCCCGCCATCGACAGCGCGGGTTTCCACGTGTTTCCAGGCCGAATTCGCCGGCCAGCCATGGGCCGGCGAGCCATCGATATCGCTCAGGCCGAAAGGGGCGCACAGGAAATCGCCCGACAGGCGCTGCAGATGGGCCGGCGTATCGGCGGCATGCGTTTCCTCGAGCCAGGGGGCGCGGTGCAGCGGCGCGACCTGGCGCCCGTCGCGCTCCACCACGAGTTCCCGGATATGCCCGACCGCAAGATCCACAGTCACGCGGATGCCGCGCGCTTCGACCGTGACAAACTCTTCATCGGCGGCCATCGACTGCGTCTCCCCTGAATCGGCTGGTTTTTATTCGTGTCAAAACAACAGGATAGAGTTCTTGCACCGTCAGTATGATCCAAACTCGGACGGACGCAACAGGCCGACGTTGCGGGGGTCACCGGTTTGTCCTGCCAGGATATCTCGGTCACCTTCAAGAAGACGCTTGCAACCATATCAATGCACTAATATATTAATCAACGCCACGCAGGGACCGATCACCGGAGCCACCCATCATGCTGGACACGCTGCGACATGCGAATGTGAGGCCGCGCTCCACCGCAACCAATGTCTATGAGATGTTGCGCAGCGACATCGTACTCGGCGTGCTCAGGCCTCAGCAGCCGATTCGTGAAGCCGAGATCGCCGCCAGCCTTTCCGTATCGCGCACACCGGTACGCGAGGCCCTGCTGCGCCTCGCCAATCTCGGTCTGGTCGAGATCTTTCCCCAGAGCGGCACGGTGGTGGCGCCGATCCGGGTCGAGAAGGTCAAGGCCGCCCAGCTGATCCGCGAGGTCGTCGAGGTGGAGGTCAGCCGCAGGGCCTGTCAGGCGGCGAACCAAGCTGATCTCGATGCGCTGGCAGGCATCGTCGACGAACAGGAATTCGCGGCGAGCCGCAAGGATGTGCGCCGCTTCTATGAACTGGACGAAGCCTTCCATCGCCGTATTTTCGCAACGGTCGACTGTCTCGCCGCCGCGGACGAGCTGGAGGACATGAAGGCCCATCTCAATCGGCTGCGCTTCGTCACCGTGAACTGGCCGAACCGGCTGGAAGCCATCATCGCCGAACATCGCGACATCCTTGCCGGCCTTGCGGCTGGCGACGAGGACGCCACCGTCATCGCGATGCGCAATCATCTGCGCACGATTCTTCAGGCGCTCGACAGTTTCGTCACGCGCGCGCCTTGAACCAGAGCCGCCGCAAAGGTGGCCGCCATAACGACAAAACCAGGGCTGCGGCAATGACCGCAGGCAGGAGGGAACCCATGATCTTCACCAAGCTACGTGCGGCGGCCGTTGCCGGCCTGCTCGCCGCGGGATTGCTGGCTCCGGTGAGCCACGCCGCCGACAAGCCACAGCTGACGGTGTCGCATGACAAAGCCGGCTGGCAGGCCAATTTCGAAGCCTATGGCAAGGACGACCCTACCGCGAGTTGGCTCGTCACTCCCTTCGGCGATACCACCAATTACCAGGCCGCCGTGAGGGCCGCCCTGCCGACGCCCTCCGCGCCCGGCATGTTCACCTGGTGGTCGGGCTACCGCATGAAGGATCTGGTGGAGGCCGGCCTGCTGGAGGACCTGACCGCGATCTGGAAGCCGCTGCTGGCCGAAGGCAAGGTCAAGCAGGAAGTCGCCGATGCCTTTTCCTTCGACGGCAAGATCTACGCCGTGCCCAACAATGTCGCCTATTGGGCGATGTTCTACAACAAGAACGTCTACAAGGAGCTCGGCCTCGAGGTTCCCAAGACCTGGGAAGAACTGGAAGGCAACCTTGCCAAGATCAAGGCCGCCGGCAAGGTGCCGATCGGCCAGACCATCGAGGGGCGGTGGCCCGCCTTCATCTGGTTCTCCGAATTCCTGGTGCGGTCCGATCCGGATTTCTACGTCAAGCTGATGGCCGGCAAGGCTAAATATACCGATCCACAGGTCGTGGCGGCCTTCGCCACCTGGAAGGACTGGATGAGCAAGGGCTGGATGGATGACGGCACCTCGCCCTTCGGCTTCACCACCGGCGACAGCATGAACAACTCCTTCGCCCAGGGGAAGGTCGTGCACATGCTGGTCGGCACCTGGTTCGCCGACACCGTCACCAAGGCCGGCACCATCGAAGGGCGGGACTGGGGCCTGTTCGTGCTGCCCAACAAGACCGCCAGCCTGCCGCCGAGCGTGATCTTCGAGGCAGGACCGCTGCTGGTGTCGAAGAATTCCGACACGCATGACACCGCGGTGAAGGCTGCAGCCTATTGGATGAGCAAGGAAGGCGAGCAGCGCTGGGCCGACCTCACCGGTTTCCTCGTCGCCAACAGCGATGCCAAGCTGCCGGCCGACAAGGAAGTCGCCAAGCTCAACGACACCGTGGCCAAGGGCAATTACAAGCTGCTCGGCCGCTACTGGGAATCCACGCCCTCGCCGATCGCCGAGGCGGCCGTCGACGAGATCTCCAAATTCGTGCTTGATCCGAATTCCGCTCCGGAGGTGATGCAGAACCTGCAGAAGATCGCGGACGATTACTGGGCGGCCCAACCCAAACCGTGAGAGAAAGCGCGACCTTTGCCATTGCCGGGCCTGTCCCGGCAATCCAGCCGGCTTTCCCGCACGGGCAAGGCCCTTTGAGGGCTGGAGGCCCGGATCCGAGCCCGGGCATGACAACGGGGAGTGCATTGCCGTTGCCGATCTAAGGGCGAACTGAGCGTGCATGTCCTCGTGCCGCTCGGAAAAAACCAGCGATGCCCCCGCCTGACCTCGAACAAGAAGCCCGACGCAGCGATCATGACTCCCCTGTCCGACCACAAGCAGCGCGAAGCCTATCTCTATGTCGCTCCCGCGGCCCTGATGGTGGGCGTCTTCCTGATCCTGCCGATGCTCTACACCACCCTGCTTGCCTTCACCGACTGGAACGGCATGACGGCACCACGCTTCGTCGGCCTCGCCAATTTCTTCAAGCTGGTGGCGGACACCAATTTCACCCGTCCCTTCGTCAACACGCTGCGCTGGATGGTGCTGGGCGTGGTGCTGCCGGTCGGGCTCGGCTTCTTCTTCGCCTATGCGATTTCGGGGCTGAAGGGCGCGAAGCTGATGCAGATCTGCATCTACATTCCCGCCACCATCTCCGCCTCCGCCGCCGGCATCGTCTTCGGCTTCGTGCTGCGCGACCAGGGCGCCCTCAACATCCTGCTGGACGCCATCGGCCTCGGGGCGCTCAAGGTGAACTGGCTCTATGTCCAGCCCTACAACACCTATGCGATGATCGGGGCCTATACCTGGCAGGCGACCGGCATCAACGTGATGATTTTCCTGGTGGGCCTGCAGAACCTGCCTAAGGAACCGGTGGAAGCGGCGACGCTCGACGGCGCGGGCGGCTTCGTGCTGGCTACCAGGATCATCATTCCCATGCTGATGCCCTATGTGGTGATCGCCTCGCTCCTGGCAGTGATCAACTCCTTCAAGGTGTTCGACACCATCTGGGTGATGACCGGCGGAGGGCCGGCCCGCATGTCCGAAACCCTGGCGGTGACCATGTACAAGGAGGGTTTCGCCAATTTCAAGATGGGCTACGCCTCCGCCGTCGCCGTGGTGATCTCGGCGCTCTCGCTGGTGTTCTCCTATCTCTATCTGCGCAACATGCTCGCGCGAGAAAGCCAGGTATGAGCAGGCAACGCACGATCACCGCGGCCCCGCGCGACCTCAGGAAGACCGTGGCCTCGGGCGCCATGCTGGCGGTAACGCTGGTCTGGCTGTCGCCGATGGCCTTCCTTGTGATGAACACGCTCAAGACGGCCACCGACTACACCCGCGGCCCGCTCAAGCTGCCGACCAGCTTCAACCTCCTCGACAACATCGCCAAGGCCTGGGCGCAGGGAATCCAGGGCGGCTTCATCAACTCGCTGATCTATGGCGCGGCGAGTTCCCTCCTCGCCGTGCTGCTCGCCGCCTTCGCCGCCTATGGCATCGTCAGGCTGAAGCTGCCGCGGGGGCTGGCGTGGTTCCTGTTCATCTATTCGGGCACCATCTTCCCGCTGCAGATGTATCTGATCCCGCTGTTCAAGAGCTATATCGCCCTCGGCATCTACGATACCAAGCTCGGGCTGTTCGCCTTCTACACCGCGATCTGCATTCCCTTCGCCACCTTCGTGATGCGCGGCTTCTTCCTCACCGTACCCTGGGACATCCAGGAGGCGGCGGAGATGGATGGCGCCTCGAGCTGGCAGGTATTCTGGAAGATCATGATGCCGCTCGCCAAGGCGCCCTTCCTGATGCTGACCCTGGTGCAGTTCACCTGGGTGTGGAACGACCTGCTCTTCGGCATGATCCTGGTGCGCTCGCCGGATGCCCGGCCCGTCCAGGTCGCCCTGCTCGGTATGCAAAGCCTCTATGGCCAGGCCGACGCGCCCACCATCATCACCGCCACCCTGATCGTTTCGCTGCCGACGCTCATCCTGTTCCTCATGCTGCAGAAGCACTTCGTCCGCGGCCTGGCCCTGGGAACCACGAGCTGATGCGCCATTCATCCCCTTTCTCCTTCTGCAACCGGATAATGCGATGAAGATCGTCGACCTCAAGGCCACCACCGTCGCCGTGCCGCTCGAGGCGCCGCTGCGCCATGCCGCGGGTGCGCATTGGGGGCGCTTCATCCGCACCATCGTGGAAGTGATCACCGACGAAGGGATCATCGGGCTCGGCGAGATGGGCGGCGGCGGTGAATCGGCCGAGGCGGCGGTGCGCGCCCTGCTGCCCTATCTCGAGGGGCATGATCCGCTGCAGCTCGAGCAGTTGCGCTGGAAGATCATGAATCCCACCGCCTCGCTCTATAACAATCGCATGCAGCTCCATGCCGCCATCGAAATGGCCTGCATGGATGCCGCCGGCAAGAAGCTGGGCATCCGGGCCTGCGACCTGATCGGCGGGGCCGTCCGCGAGGCGATTCCCTTTGCCAGCTACCTTTTCTACCGCTACCCCCATGAGGCGACCGGCCAGGGCGGAGAAACCGGCCCCGACGAAATCGTCGCCCACGCCCGGGAGCTCAAGGCGCGGCACGGCTTCACCAGCCACAAGCTGAAGGGCGGCCTGTTTCCACCGGATCATGATGTCGAGACCTTCCGGGCCCTGGGCGCGGCCTTTCCCGGGGACCGGCTGCGCCTCGACCCCAATGCCGCCTGGTCGGTGGAGGAAGCGGTGCGCGTCGGGCGCGCGATCGAGGATCTCAACAACGATTATTTCGAGGATCCGACCTGGGGTCTGGAAGGCATGCGGCGGCTGCGTGGCCTCGTGCGCATTCCCACCGCAACCAACACGGTGGTGGTGAATTTCGAGCAGCTCGCCGCCAATCTGCGCCTGGAGGCGGTGGACGTCGTGCTGCTCGACACTACCTTCTGGGGCGGCCTGCGCCAGGCGCACAAGGCCGGCACGGTGCTGGAGACCTTCCAATATGGCGCCGCCGTGCATTCTTCGGGCGAGCTCGGCATCCAGCTCGCCTCGATGCTGCATCTGGGCGCGGCGCTGCCGAATCTCTCCTTCGCCGCCGACGCGCATTACCATCATCTCACCGACGACATCATCGTCGGCGGCCCGCTGCGCTATGTCGATGGCACCATTGCGCTGCCGCAGGGTCCGGGCCTCGGCGTCGAGCTCGACCGCGACAAGCTCGCCCGCTACGCCGAGTATTACCGCGAGGTCGGCGGCTACACCTATGACCGCGACCCCGGCCGTCCGGGCTGGTATTCGATCCTGCCCGAACAGCGCTTCGCCGATCCCCGCAAGTAGAGGCCCGTTCAGGCTGCCCGATAGCGCTCGGCCGCATGCTCCTGACGGAAGTTCGGCAGCATGGCGCGACGGGCGGCGTCGAAGGCCTCCCACTGCCCCGCATCCGGCAGAGGCGGAATGGTGATGGCTTCACGCCTGTCGAAGCCGACCAGCGCGGCGTCGACCAGTTCGCCGACCTCCATTACCCCCTCCAGCGCGTTCACGTCGCGGCCGGAGCGCTCCCAGATCTCGGTGCGGGTCGCCGCCGGCAGCACGGCCTGGGTATAGAGACCGCGCGCACCGAACTCGACCTGCAGGGTCTGCGACAGGGTGAGCACGAAAGCCTTCGTTGCCGCGTAGATTCCCAGGGAAATTTCCGGGGCGAGCGCCACCACCGAGGCGATGTTGATGATGGAGCCGCCCCCCGCGGCCAGGAAGCGGGGCGTCACCGCTCCGGCCAGGCGGGTCACTGCCGTCACGTTGAGGCGAATGAGCTTGTCCAGCGCTTCCGAGTCCTGGTCGGCAAAGCTGCCGCGGGAGGCAGCACCGGCATTGTTGACCAGGATGCCGATCTTCGCGTCCTCGCGCAGGCGCGCCTCGATGCGTAGGAGATCCTCCGAAGCCGTCAGATCCGCCTTCAGGACATCGACGGCGACACCGTTCTCCTGGCGAAGGCGGTCGGCAAGCGCGTTCATGCGTGCTTCGTCCCGCGCCACCAGCACAAGGTCATGGCCACGCCGCGCAAAGCGTTCGGCATAGGTCGCGCCGATGCCGGTCGAGGCACCGGTGATGAGGACCGTGGGAAGGGATTTGGTCATGGCAACTCTCCAAATTTATTCATGATGATTATCATGTATAGTGCATTCATGATGGATATCATGTATAAAGTCAAGCGAGACAGGAGGAGCCGTGATGAAAGTCAGCCGCGAGCAGGTCGCCGAGCATCGCCACCGCATTCTGGATGCGGCCGCGCGCCTCTATCGGGAAAAGGGGCTGGAAGGGGTGAGCGTCGCGCAGATCATGGCGGCTGCCGGCCTGACCCATGGCGGCTTCTATGGCCACTTCAAGTCGAAGGAGGACCTGATCGCCCAGGCTCTCGCCCATGTGCTGTCTCAAACCAAGGCCGCCAAACCTCCGGGCCGGACGATGGCCGCCTATGCCGCGGCCTATCTCGACCGGAGCCATTGCGATGCGCGGGCCGAGGGCTGCCCCTTTGCCGCGCTCGGCTCGGAAGCCGTGCGCGGCTCACAGGACACCCGTGCCGTGCTGACCCGCTCCCTGCGCGAGCAGATCGAGGATTTCAGCGCGACCGCGCCCGGCGAAACGCCGCAAGAACGGCGCCGCGCCGCGATTGCCGGATGGGCGGCCATGGTCGGCGCGCTGATTCTGGCCCGTATCGCCGATGATGCCGCCCTTTCCGACGAGATCCTGGAGGCAACGCTCCGGCAGGTGACAGCTCCGTAGCGGACCCGGCCTTCTGCGCCGGCAGGTCCCTGCGGTTCGGTCTTGCGCGAGTCAGGCCCAGCCGAACAAGGTGGGCTCGGGCTTCGGCAGGGCGCCTTCGATCTCGAGCAGGCGACGCTTGGTCGCCACGCCGCCATAGGCCGAGAAGCCGCCGAACTTGCCGCCGGCCGCCATCACCCGATGACAGGGCATTACGATGGTGAAGGGGTTCTGCCCCATGGCCTGGCCGACATCGCGCGCCAGCAGGGGGTCCCCCAATTGCTTGGCGATCTCGCCATAGGTCATGGTGGATCCGGGAGGGATGGACCGCGCCACGGCATAGACCCGGCGATTGAATTCCGGCACTGCCGTCATGTCGAGCTCGATGAAGCCGAGATCGGCGGCTTCCCCCGCCAGCAGGGCTTGAATGGCGGTGATGGCGCGGCGGACCGGCGCCGGCGGTTCGCTCTCCACCGCCTCCGGCAGGGAGCGCAGCATGCGCGCCCTCAGGCCCGCCGGGCTATGGGATGGCAGTTGCACGCTGACCAGGCCCTTGTCGCCCCAGGCCAGGGCGCAGGTGCCGATTTCCGTGTCGAACAAGGCAAAGTGGGGGGAAGTCATCGCTTCGTCTCCCTGTGGTGGAACTTGGCGCGATATCACCGCAAAAAGCCCCGCGCTTCCACCCGATATCTATGGCGGGCAAGTATTGTCTGCCAGACCCGTGGCGCTGTCTAAAACTCCACCATAAAGGCCTTTAGTTTACCAAACGGCATCACCAGGCAGGCCTTCGCAAACTCTAATCGCTCCAAACAAGGGCTGAGTGCGAGAAAATCCGTTCATATCCGTTAAAAAAGCAGGATTTCCGCGCGTTTCCGGTGTACATGCGATGGCGATATCGAACCGGTCATGCGATAACGCGATCGGACGAATCATCGAAAGGATAACATCATGCCTGTCAGCACCAGCGATCTTGCCGACCGTATTGCCGCCGCTCATGGCCTGACTAAGACTGCCGCTAAGGCAGCTGTCGAGGACGTTCTGAAAGGGATCACCGAAGCGGCTGTCAAGGGTGAGGAAGTCTCCCTGAACGGCTTCGGCAAGTTCAAGGTGCAGGCCAAGCCCGCACGCGAAGGCCGCAACCCTTCCACCGGCGCGACCATCAAGATCGCCGCCTCCAAGAAGGTCGTCTTCCAGCCTGCCAAGGCGCTGAAGGATGCCGTGAACGGCTGATTTCGCGGGCCGCAAGCCCCGTTTCAAACACGGGACGGTGTCGTCATGACACCGTCCCGTTTTATTTTGCAGGCACGAACACCGCCTCCAACTGACCGAATAATCGGTAAAAGCCCGATTTTTTGTCATGCCCGTCCAATCAAATATTATTTTTGATCGGCCCCTCAAGCCGGCGGCATGGCCAGCCCGCAGCCGCGCAGGACGATCTCGCCGATGGCGAGCGCGGCTGCCTCGAAATCCTTCTTGGTCAACCGGCTGACCTCCATGGCGTCGCAGGCCAGTACCTCGAAATCGGCGTAGAACTGCGTCGTGCTCCACAGCATGATGAAGAAATGCGGAATGGCGATCGGTGCCATCCTGCCGGCGGCGATCCAGCCTTCGATCACGGCAGCCTTGGCCCGGGTCGCCTGCTTGACATGGTTGCGACCGGCCTTGTCGAGGAATTTCGCGCCGCTGAGGATTTCGTTGGCGAACAGCTTCGACTGGGCGGCGAAGCGGCGTGAATAGTCGAGCTTGGCCCGGATATAGGCCATGATGGCCTCGGCCGGATCGCGCCCGGGCTGCAATTCCTCCAGCGCCGTATCCCAGCTGGCGATCAGCCGGTCGATCAGGGCGCGGTAAATATCCTCCTTGGCCGGGAAGTAATAATAGACATTCGCCTTGGGCAGCCCCGAATGCTCGGCGACCTCGGCGATCCGCGTGCCGTCGAAGCCCTTGCGGGCAAACAGGTCGATCGCGGCGGTCAGGATCGCGGCCTCGTTGCGGGCCCGGATACGCTCTTCGCTGTCCGAGCCGTCCTTACGCGCCTTCTTTGCGCTGGTCGTTGCCACCTTCTCCTCCCGCACTGTGCAATGCGCCCCGTGTCCCGGAAATGCCGGTATCGGAACCCGATGTCAAAACCTGACCGAAGCGTCAGATTTTTTCAACAGATAACTTGACGTTTTGGTCAGGTTTTGCCTATCCTTCTCGCAATGAGGGGATACAGGGACGATGCCGACATCATTGCGCGAAATCATGCGGGAGGTGCTGGATGGCTGGCAGGCCGACCTGCCGCCCGCCTGGCGTGCGGTCCTCGCCTCGGTCGAGCTGGGCTTCGCCGACATGGATGCCGGCCTGACGCTGGAACCCTGGGAACCGGTTTTTCCCGTGCGCAAGGGGCGGCTCTTTCCCGGCCAGCCCAAGGGCGCGCATATGCTGCGGGCCTTCGACGGCCTCGATCCCGCCCAGGTGCGCTGCGTGGTGCTGGGACAGGATCCCTATCCCAGCCCCGATTTTTCGACCGGACGGGCCTTTGAGGCCGGCAATGTCGCGCAGTGGCGCGAGCTCGAAAAGATGTTCTCGGTCAGCATCCGGACGGTGATGCAGATGATCGTCGCCGCCCGTACCGGCGAGGCGGGCTGGACCGGCAGCACCGCCGACTGGCCGCGCCTGCGCGCCGCCATCGAGGCCGGTATCGTCGCACTCGAACCGGCCGATATCGTGGCCGATCGCTGGGTGGCCAGCGGTGCCCTGCTGCTCAACGCCTCGCTGACCCTCAGCCGCTTCCAGGTTTCGATCGATCCGCATCAGAGCCAGGGCCATCTGCCGCTGTGGCGCCCCTTGATGATCGCCGTGCTGCGTCATCTCGCCGGCACCGGCCAGCCCGTGGTCTTCCTCGGCTTCGGCGAGGCGGCAGCACAGACCCTGCTGGCCGCCGGAATCCCGGAAGGTCCCGATTGCATCCTGCGCGAACACCCCGCCCGCGGCGATGCGGTGCTCAGCCTGCCCAATCCCTTCATTCTCGGCAACGAGCGGCTCAAGGCGCTCGGCGCCGCTCCCATCGATTGGTGAAACCATGCCTCGTGACGCCGAGTATGACTATGTGATCATCGGCGCCGGTTCGGCCGGGTGCGTCGTCGCCAACCGCCTGTCGGCGGACCCGGACAATCGCGTGCTGCTGATCGAGGCGGGCGGGCGCGACCGCAATCCCCTGTTCCGCCTGCCCATGCTGATGGGCAAGCTCTTCCATTCCGGCCTCTACAACTGGAACTACCGCACCGAACCGGAGCCCCATCTCAACGATCGCACGCTCTATTGGCCGCGCGGCAAGGCCCTCGGCGGCACGTCCACCATCAACGGCATGATCTATGTGCGCGGCAACGCTCATGACTATGACCGCTGGGCACAGATGGGCCTGCCGGGGTGGTCCTATGATGAGGTGCTCCCCGCCTTTCGCCGCTCCGAGGCCCATGTCGAACGCAATGGCGCCTACCACGGCACGGACGGCGCCCTCACGGTCTGTCGCGCCCGCGGCCGCAACGGGCTGTTCGATGTCTTCATTGAGGCCGGTGTGCAGGCGGGCTATCCCCGCAACGACGACTTCAATGGCGCCGAGCAGGAAGGCTTCGGGCGCTACGACTTCACCATCCGCAAGGGCAAACGCTGGTCGACCTCCCATGCCTTCCTCCGTCCGGTGCTCGATCGCCCGAACCTGACGGTGGAGGTGAACGCGCTCAGCCAGCGCATCCTGGTGGAGAACGGCCGCGCCACCGGCATCCAGTTCTTTCAGGCCGGACGGCAGCGCAGCGTGCGGGCCAGCCGCGAGGTCATCCTGTGCGGCGGTGCCGTCAACTCACCGCAATTGCTGATGCTCTCCGGTATCGGTCCGGCTGATGAGCTGGCTAAGCATGGCATTGGCGTGCTGCACGATTTGCCGGGGGTCGGGCGCAACCTGCAGGATCACGTCGATTGCTGCCTCGCCTATGAATGCAAGCAACCGGTAACGCTGTACGGCGACCTGCGCGCCGACAAGCTGATCGCGTCGGTGGCGCAGGGTATGGTACTGGGCACCGGCATCACCACCACCTTTCCCTATGAGGCCGGCGCCTTCATGAAGTCGCGGCCCGATCTGCTGGCGCCCGACATTCAGGCCCATTTCATGCCCGCGCTTGAAAAGACAGCCAATCTGCATTGGCCCAATCCCTTCCGCAAACAGGCGGTGGAAGCCAATCACGGCTTCACCATCCGGGTCGGCCCGGTCAATCCGGAGAGCCGGGGCACCATCACGCTGCGGTCGGCCGATCCGGCAGCGGCGCCCCGGATCCGCGCCAACTACCTCGCCACTGAATTCGACCGCAAGACGATGATATCAGCCATCCGCATGATGCGCGAGGTCATCGCCCAGCCGGCCTTCGATCGCTATCGCGGCAAGGAACTGGCGCCGGGGCCCGGCGTGCTCGGCGACGACGAGCTGCTAGCCTGGCTGCGGGCTTCGGCCCTGACCACCCTGCATCCGGTCGGGACCTGCAAGATGGGCAAGGATGCCGAGGCCGTGGTCGATGCCGAGCTCAGGGTCCATGGCATAGCGGGCCTCAGGGTCGCCGACGCCTCGATCATGCCGATCATTTCCAGCGGCAACACCAACGCGCCGACCATCATGATCGGCGAGCGGGCCGCCGACTTCATTCTCAACGCGAAATCCTGAGCCGGGAAAAGCCGCCATGATCGTCGAACAGCGCACCTATAGCTTCAAGCCAGGCCAGCTCGACCGCTGGCTCAGGAAATACGAAACCGAGGGCCTGCCGATCCAGAAGAAGCATCTGGGCACTTTCATGGGCCTTTGGGTGACGGAGATCGGCCCGCTGCACCAGATCGTGATGATGTGGGCCTATCAGGGCCTCGGCGACCGCGAGACGCGCCGCGCCGCAATGGCCGCGGACCCGGCCTGGACGAAGTTCATCGGTGAAGTCTGGGCCCTCGACGCCATGGTCTCGCAGGAGGTCAAGATGCTCAAGCCGACAGCGATCTGCCCGCCCTTGCCGGCGGCCTGACGACGACGTGACGACGACGTGACGACCCCTGGCGCCGAAGCGCCTCGGCAAAACAACAAGAACCGACACCATCCAGATCAAGAGAAGGGAACTGACAGATGACCAACACTCCCTCCGCCTCCGGCCTGTTCCGGTATTCGGCCTCGCGCCGGCAATTCCTGATCGGCACCGCCGGCGCGGCGTCGCTCGGCCTCTTCTCGGGCCAGGCCCGGGCGGCAGAAGGCCTGGTGGCGCTGGTACATACCCAGGCGGCCGGCGACAACGGTCCGGTCGACGGCATGATCGCCTCGCTCAAGAAACTGGCCGGCGAGAAGGGCTTTGCCACCCGCATCATCTATGCGCAGGACGCCGCGACCTATGAATCGATCTTCCGCAGCCTCGGTGATGCCGGTGCCAGCGTGGTCGTCTCGACCTTCAACGAGGTCGCCGAACCCTTCAAGGCCGTGGCGCCCGAATATCCCAACACCAAATTCGTGCAGCTCTATGCCGACCCGTTCGAGCCGCCGATCCCCAATGTGGTGACGGTGGCCTATGACTATTATCTGGGCTGCTATCTCTCCGGCCTGTTCGGCAGCCGCATCTCCAGGACCGGCGCCATCGGCTATATCGGTGGCGCCAGCATTCCCGGCCAGATCGCCGATCTCAACGCCCTCAAGGCGGCCGCCGCGGTGATCGGCCCCAACATCAAGTTCACCGGCGCCTTCGCCGGCTCCTTCCAGGACCCCGCCAAGGGTCACGAGATCGCCAACCAGCTGTTCCAGTCCGGCGTCGACTATATCCAGACCGACTCTGCGGCTACCGACACCGGCATCATCCAGGCCGCCACGGAAGCGCCGGGCCGCCTGGTCAGCGCCATCTCCCGCGAGCAGTACAAGCTCGGTCCCAAGGCGGTCGCCGCCATCGTCAAGCTCGATTTCGGCCTGTCACTCTATCAGGAGGTCAGCAAGGCCCTGGCCGAGGGCTGGAAGGGGCACCACGTCTCCACCGGCATCGATACAGGCGTGATCGATTTCGAGCTCTCTGACACCTTCCTCAAGGAAGGCCCGGCCGACCTCGTCGCAAAGGCCAAGGAGATCTGGCCCGACATTGAGAAGACGAAGAAGGAGATCATCGCCGGAACGCTGAAGGTGCCGCTCAACACCACGCTGTAGAGCTCGAAGCCGGCCTGGCTACGATCGCGATGAAATTTTCCGTCATTGCGAGCGCGGCCAAGCAATCCAGTCTTGGTCAATGCATCGCTCGTGGCTCCTGGATTGCTTGGCCGCGCTCGCAATGAGGCAAGCCAACCGTCTCGGCCGAACCACGATTGTAGTGATAGCCCATCAACCCACAGGACGCAGCCCCATGGCCCTTGCATCCGGGAAATCACCCTTGCCCCAGCACGCCCTCGCATGCGGCGATGTCAGCGTCCTCTTCGGCGAGGTCGCGGCCCTCAGCCAGGTGAGCCTGGGTTTCGAGGCCGGCCGCATCCATGCCGTGGTGGGGCAGAACGGCGCCGGCAAGACCACCTTCGCCCGCGTCTGCGCCGGCATCGTCAGACCCTCCTCCGGGCAATTGCTGATCGGGGGAGAGCCCGTCCCGCTGGGCAAGGTCAATGCCGCCCGCGCCGCCGGGGTCGAGCTCGTGCATCAGAGCTTTGCCCTGCCGCCCTCCTTCACCGTGGCCGAGGCCATGGAATTCGGGGCGCAGGGCGGCGGAGCGCTGTTCTCCGCCAACGCGCTCAGGGCACGCTGGGCCGCCCATCTCGAAGGCCTTGGCGTCGAGGTCGATCCGCGCGCCCGCATCCGCGATCTGCCGGTGGAAACCCGCCAGGCCATCGAGATCGCCCGCGCTCTGGTGACCGATGCCCGCATCCTGATCTTGGATGAGCCCACCGCCGTGCTGTCGCCCTCGGGCATCGACACCTTGTTCGAACGCCTGCGCGGCCTGCGCGAACGCGGCGTCACCATCATCCTGATCCTGCACAAGATCCGCGAGGTGCTCGGCATCGCCGAGACCGTCAGCGTGCTGCGCGGCGGGCGCCTGATCGAAGCCTGCGTGCCCGTCGGCGAGATCGACGCCGCCCGCCTCGCCAATTCGATCATCGGCAGCGCGGCCGGTCTCGACAAGGCGGACAAGGCAGCCCTGGTCGGCGACGCCGCCGGCGCGCCCGCTCCCCACACTGCCTCGCGGACCGCCGCGGCGCCCATCCTCCAGATGAACGCCGTCACCACCCGCCCCGATGGCGAAGGGCGCCCGCTCGACCGGGCCAGCCTCATCATCCGCAGCGGCGAGATCGTCGGCATTGCCGGTGTCGAAGGCAACGGCCAGCAGACGCTGGTGCGCGCCCTTGCCGGGCTTGTCGGCCTGGAACACGGCACGATCACGCTCGACGGGCGCGATGTCACCCGACGCCCTTTGTTGGAGCGCCGCGCCGCCGGCCTGCGCATCATTCCCTTCGACCGCAACAGCGAGGGCCTGAGCCTGACCAGTTCGCTGTGGGAGAACTGGTCCGCCCGCCGCCTGCTGCTCGGGCGCATCCTCTCCTTCGTCGCGCCGGCCCGGCTGCGCAAGGCCTGCCAGGCCAGTCTCACGGGATGGGATGTGCGCTTCGCCACCACCACCCAGCCGGCCGGCTCGCTGTCGGGGGGCAATGCCCAGAAAGTCATCCTCGCTCGCGAGATCGACGAGACAGCGCGGCTGGTGATCGCGGCCCAGCCCACCCGCGGCCTCGACATCGGCGCCACCGCCTTCGTCTGGCGCGCGCTGAGGGCCAGCCGCGACCAGGGCTGCGGCGTGCTGCTGATCTCCTCCGATCTCGACGAGCTCTTCGATATCGCCGACCGCGTTGTGGTGATGTTCTCCGGCCGCATCGTCGCCGAATTCACGGCTCCCTTCGAGATCGCGGCGGTGGGCCAGGCCATGGTCGGTGACGTCAGCCTGGAGCAGGCCGCATGACCGCCCGTCTCCTCGCCATCCTGCGCGCTGTCAGCTTCGTCGCCCTGGCCCTCGGCCTGTGTGGCATCGTGTTCGAATTTGCCGGCTATTCGGCCCCGGAGATGTTCCACAGCATCGCCGACGGCGCCTTCACCTCCCCCAACGCCCTGATGAAGAGCCTGCGCTGGGCCCTGCCGCTGGTGATCACCGCCGCCGGCGTGCTGGTGTGCTTTCGCTGCGGCTATTTCAATGTCGGGGCGCAGGGCCAGTTCTATCTCGGCGCCATCGGCGCGGCGACGGCCGTCGAACTGCTCAATGGCGCACCGGCCCTGGTGGTGGTGCCCGTGGCCATGCTGGCCGGCATGCTGGCGGGGGCCCTGTGGGCGGCCTGGCCCGGTATCCTCCGGCTGCGCTACGGCACCGACGAGGTGATCACCACGCTGATGGGCAATTTCATGGCCGGCCTGCTCCTGGTCTATGTCACCTCCGGCCCGCTCAAGGACCCTTCCGGCACCGGCCAGGTCACGGCCAGCCGCCCCGTCGCCTCCGCCTATCGCATCGCCACCTCGGTCGGCGTCTCCCCCACGGTGATCGTGCTCTCCTTGCTGGTGCTGGTGCTGGTCTGGCTGCTGGTGAACCGCACCGCCTATGGCGTGCTCTCGAGCCTGGCCGGCCGCAACGCGGTGATGATCGCCTGGCAGGGCGCCCGGCTCTCCCGCCTCGGGCTGTCGGCCTTCCTGATCAGCGGCGCCCTGGCGGGCCTCGCCGGCTCGATCGAACTGCTCGGGCCCAATGGCCGCCTGGTCAGCGGCTTCCTGCCCGGCCACGGCTTCACCGCGATTCTGATCGCCCTGGTGGCCGGCCTGTCGGTGGCAGGCGCCGCCATCGTCTCGCTGTTCTTCGGCGGCCTCGCCGCCGCCAGCCTCTATCTGCCGGTAATCGCGGGTCTGCCGGCGGCCGCCATCGACGTGATCAACGCCGCCATCGCCCTGTTCATCACGGCGCGCAGCTGGCTGCTGCCCGACTTCATCAAGCGGCGCCTGCCGGCGCGGAGGACCCAGTCATGAGCGACATCCTCATCGCCATCCTGCGCTCGGGCACGCCGCTGATCTATGTGGCCATGGCCGGCATGCTGGCCCAGCGCGCCGGCATTTGGAACCTCGGCCTGGAAGGGCTGATGATCGCCGGTGCCTGCGCCGCCGCCGTCGGCACCGCCAAATCGGGCTCGATCGCCTTCGGCCTCGGCCTCGCCATCGTCGTCTGCGTGCTCGGCTCGATGCTGCTGTGGTTCGTGGTCGAGAAGCTGCGGGCCCATCCCATCATCGCCGGCCTCGGCCTCACCGGCCTCGGGCTCGGCGGTACGGACCTGGCCGTCCAGGCCATCTATGGCAGCCAGGCCTCGGTGATGGCCGGCCGAGGCCTGCCCCGGCTCGGTGAGGCCTTCGGCCCCTTCGGCGTGCTCTCCGTGCTGGTGATCGCCATGCCCTTCGTGGTGCTGGCGCTCTGGGTGATCGTGCGGCGCACCCGTTTCGGCCTGCAATTGACGGCCTGCGGCGAGCACCCCTTCGCCGCCCGCAGCGTCGGCGTGGCACCGGCCCGCATGCGCCTGATCGCGCTGATGGGCGGCGGCGTGCTCTGCGCCCTCGGCGGCGCCGAACTGGCGCTCGGCACGCTCCAGCTCTTCAGCATCAACATGACGGCCGGTCGCGGCTTCATGGGCTTCGCCTCGGTGATCTTCGGCGGAGGCCATCCGATCGGCTCGGCCCTGGCCGCGCTGTTCTTCTCCATCGTGGATGCCCTGGGCATCCGGGCCCAGCTCGTCTTCGGCGACAAGGTGCCCCGCGATCTCCTGCTCGCACTGCCCTATCTCGCCACCGTGCTGGGCGTGTGGATCAGCGGGCAGTTGCGCGGCGGCGTCAAGGCGGCCGCGACGGGCGGCGAATTACGGGATTACTGACAATGACGGCCTTTGCCCAGCGCCATGCGATCAGCGATGTCTGCATCCTCACCGCGGATATCGAACGCTCAATCGCCTTCTACACCGGCAAGCTCGGCTTCGCCTTGAAGCACCGCGCTCCCGGCTTCGCCGATTTCAACGGCGCCGGACTGACCCTGGCGCTATGGGAGATCGGCCATATTAGCCAGCATGCCGGCCTGTCGGCCGAGCGCGGTTCGGGCCACCACAATGTGCTGATTGCCGTGCTGATGTCGTCTCCCGCCGAGCTCGATGCCTGCCATGCCGAACTCACCGCCAAGGGCGTGAGCTTCCAAAGGCCGCCGGCGGATTATGCCTGGAACGCACGCTGCTGCTATTTCGCCGGCCCTGACGGGGAAGTCTGGGAGCTCTATGCCTGGCTGGATGGCGGCGCCCCGGGGAAACTGGCATGAGCACCATCCTGATCCGCAACGCCACCATCCTCGCCATGGGCGGCGAGCAGGGCAGTACGCCCTTCAGCGGCGATCTCCTGATCGAGGGCAATCGCATCGCCGCCATCGGCCCCGACCTCGGCGACCCCCCCGGCTCGAAGCTGATCGACGGGCGCGGCCGCCTGGTGATGCCGGGCCTCGTCAACGCCCATACCCATTCCGGCGAAACCTTCTTCCGAGGCCGCTATGAGCGCCTGCCGCTGGAACTGTGGCTGCTCTATGCCTATCCGCTGCTGATGGGCCCGCTCCTGCCGCCGCGCCTGCTTTATCTGCGCACGCTGCTGCTCGCGATGGAATCGCTGAAGGGCGGCGTCACCCTGCTGTGCGACGATTTCTTCGACCCGCCCCATCACGATCTCGATCGGCTCGGCACCGTGTTCCGGGCCTATGAGGATGCGGGCATCCGCGCCAATGTCTCCAGCGCGGTGATGAACATCCACCCGCTCGACGCCATCGCCCATGGCCGGCGGACCATGCCGCCCGAGCTGCAGGCTCGCCTCGATTTCGGCCCGCCGATCAGCGCTGCCGGCTATATCGACTATTGCCGCTCCGCCTTGGCGGCCTTCCAGGACAAGGCCGGGCGGCTGCGTTTCATGATCGCGCCCTCCGCGCCCCAGCGCTGCACGCCCGACCTGATGCTGGCCTGCGACGAGCTGGCCCGGCAATGGCACGTGCCCTTCCACACCCATGTCCTGGAGACCAAGGTCCAGGCGGTGACCGGCCAGCTTTTCCACGGCAAGAGCCTGATCCGCTATTTGCACGATCTCGGCCTGCTGCATGCCGGCATCACCATCGCCCACTCTGTCTGGGTCGACGACGACGACATCGCCATGATGGGCGCGGCGGGCTGCTCGGTGGCCCACAATGCCGTCTCCAATCTGAAGCTCGGCGCCGGCATTGCGCCGCTGCGCCGCCTCATCGATGCCGGCGTCAGCATAGGCCTCGGCACCGACGGGGTCTGCTCCAACGATACGGCCCGGATCTTCGACGTGATGCGTACGGCCGCCCTGGTGCAAAGCGCCACCGGCCCGGATCATGAGCGCTGGGTCTTGGCACAGGAAGTCCTCAAGGCCGCCACGCTGGGTGGCGCGCGCACCGCCCTTCTGGAAGAACGTACCGGTTCGCTGGAGGTCGGCAAGCGCGCCGATCTGATCATGCTCCGGCTCGACAGCCTGGCCTTCACGCCACTCAACGACATCGTCAGGCAACTCGTCTATGCCGAGAACGGCGCTTCGATCGAACGTGTGATGGTCGAGGGCGAGATCGTGGTGGAGCAGGGCCGCTTGACCCGCATCGACGAGGACGCCGTTCTCGCCGAAATCCGGCAGGCCATGCCGGCCTTCCTGGCCGAGCATGCCGAGATCGAGGCCCGCAACAGCGTCTTCCTTCCCTATTTCGACGAGATCCATCGCCGCGCCACGGCCCAGGATGTAGGCATGGACAGATATGCCGGGACGCGTGGGTAATTGAAGCCTGACCGTCATCCCGGCGGGGCCACCGGCCGAAGGAAGGGGAGCCAGGGGCCATAAGTTGGGCCGCCGGGTCAGGCAGCGGCCGAATCCGGCCGCCGTCCCGTCTCGACCAAGCCGGCCCAGCGCCCCGGCGTCATGCCATAGGCCTTCTTGAAATGGCGGGTGAGATGGCTCTGGTCGGCAAAGCCGGTGGCGACGGCGACCTCGGCGAGCGGTTCGCCGGCCGCAATCAGGGCACGAGCCCGGCCCAGGCGCCGCATCACCAGGAAACGGTGCGGGCTGGTGGCGAAAGCAGCACGAAAATGCCGTGACAGGGCGTAGCGGTCCAGCCCGGCAATCTCCTCGAGGTCTTGAGAGCGCACGGCGTGAAGGGCATGCGCCTCGAGATAGTCGCGCACCCGGTCGACTTGCCGCCAGGCAAGGCTGCCGATGGGTTTGAGCGGCTGGCCGGCGTGCCTGGCGAGTCCTTGTGCCAGACGCGCAATGAGATCATCGGCGGCGAGCTGCTCCAGCCCGCGATCCAGCGGGCCGAGCAATCCGAGAATGTCCTCGCGCAGCGCCGGATCGCTGAACACCGGCTGGCGCACGAAGGGCAGCGACACCGCGCCCTCGCCGAGACCGCGCATCAGCAGCGACGGCTCCAGATAGAGGATGCGGTAATGCAGTCCCGCTTCGGTGCCAGCCCCGCCGTCATGCAGCTCGTCGGGATGCAGCACCATGACCTGCCCTGGCAGGCTGGCACGCGCGACGCCGCGGTAATGGAAGCTCTGGACACCTTCCAGGGTGACGCCGACAGCATAGGTATCGTGGCGATGCAGTTCGAAGGCATTGCCTTGGAACCAGGCTTCCATGCGCTCGATGCCGGGCAGCGGCGGTGCAGTACGAATGCTGTCGCCGCACGAACGTTCAAGACCCTGGTAGGCTTGGCGTCCTATGGCCGGGCTAGCCCCGCTCGAAGACTCTGACTCGAAGGTCGTCATTCATGTTCGATACCAAGTTTGCCATCGTGTTGCGAGACGATCTTGCGTCCTGGCAGGCGCTCAACGTCACCGCCTTCCTCACCAGCGGCATCGTCGCCCAGGCACCCGACATGATCGGCGACCCCTACCGCGACCGGGCCGGGCGTTTCTACAATGCCCTGTCGGTGCAGCCGGCGATCATGCTGGCGGCGGACGCGGAAACGATGAGCGCGATCCATCGCCGCTCTCTCGATCGGAACGTCAGGACCTCGCTCTATATCGAAGAGATGTTCCGGACGGGCCACGATGCCGCCAACCGCGCTGTTTTCGCCGATTTCGCCGTCGATGATGCCAAGGTGGTGGGCATCGCGCTGCGGGCCGACAAGAAGGTCGTCGACAAGATCGTCAAGGGCGCGAAAATGCACCCGTGAGACCGGAAATGCTCAAGCCTTCACATTGGCCACCGAACCGCCAGTCACCCGCACGAGATCGGCAGGGGTGGTGCGGAAGGCATGGCTGGGTGACCCGGCCGCGGCCCAGACGGGATCGAGGGCCAGCAGATCCTCGTCGATCAGGATGAGGGCCGGCGCCAGATGGCCGACCGGCGCCACGCCGCCCACGGCAAAGCCGGTGGTGGCCTCGACCCAGGCCGGGTCAGCCCTCTCGACCTTGCGCCCGAGGGCAGCGCCGACCTTGGCGCGGTCGATGCGGTTGACGCCGGAGGCGACCACCAGGATCGGCGTCTCGCCGGAGCGGAAGATGATGGATTTGGCGATCTGGGCGATGCTGCACCCCACCGAAGCGGCAGCCTCGGCCGCGGTATGGGTGCCCTCGGCGAACATGGCGATAGTGTCGGGATGCCCGGCCTGCAGCAGGGCCTGCCGGACCCGGTCAATGGCTTGCGTCATGAAAACGTCCTCATTCGGAAGCCGGGCAAGTTAGGGCAGGCGAGGAAGAGTGCCAAGCGAGGCCACTTTCCCGGGTGCGCGGACGTCTCGTCCGCCTCTTCCTCTCCGCGAGCGAGCGCTTCCAGGAGCGGGCAAGATGCCCGCGCACCCGAAAACCACTCACACCATGCCGTAGCAGAAGCGCGGGATCAGGCCGTTCTCGCGGGCCTCGCGTTCCAGGCCCTCCCGGAAGTCGGGATGAGCGAGGCCGATCAGCGCCTTGGCGCGCTCGGCCACCGAACGTCCCTTGAGGTTGGCTATGCCATATTCCGTAACGACATACATCACGTCCGTGCGCGGTGTGGTCACCACATTGCCCGGCGTCAGATTGAGCACGATCCGGCTGCGGCGATCGCCGCGCTTGTCGAAGGTCGAGGACATGCATAGGAAGGATTTGCCGCCCTTGGAGGCGTAGGCGCCGCGCACGAACTGCAGCTGGCCGCCGGTGCCGCTGATATGGCGATGGCCGTCGCTCTCGGAAGCCGCCTGGCCCTGCAGGTCCATCTGCGTGGTGTTGTTGATCGATACGACGTTGTCGTTCTTGGCGATGTTGTGCGGCAGATTTGTGTAATCGACCGGATAGGACTTGAAATGCGGGTTGCGGTTGATCGCCTCATATTGACGGCGTGAACCGGCCGCGAAGGTGAAGGCGGCGCAGCCCTGGTCGATCGTCTTGCGCGCGCCGGTCACCAGGCCCGCATCGTAGAGCGAGACGATGCCGTCCGTCATCATCTCGGTATGGATGCCGAGATCACGGATGCCGCTGTCCTTGAGGATGGTGCAGACGGCATTGGGCATGCCGCCGATGCCGATCTGCAGGCAGGCGCCGTCGTCGATCTCCTCGACGATGCGCGCGGCAACCGCCCGGTCGATCTCGCTCGGCTCGGGATTGCCGATCTCGGGCGTCTTCTGGCCGTCGCCATCGATGATATGGTCGACCGAACTGACATGGATGGCGTTGCCCTCGCCATAGACATAGGGCAGGTCTTCGTTGACTTCGACGATCACCGTGCGCGCCCGCTCGAGAATGGCCTCGACATAGGTGGCACCGCCACCGAAGTTGAAATAGCCTTCGGCATCCATCGGCGCGGTCTTGATCACCGCGACATCGACGGGATCGATGAAACGGCGGTAGAAGTCAGGCGCCTCGCCGAAATTGAACGGGATGTAATTGCAGCGCCCGGCATCGTGCTGCTTGCGGTCATAGCCGGAGAAATGCCAGTTGAACCAGCCGAAATGCTCGCCATTGGGGTCGCATTCCTGCGTGGCGCGCGGGCGCATGGTGAGGCAGTGGCGGATCTTGACGTCATGGAGCTCATCGCGCCGGGCGGCAAGGGCCACCTCGAACGCATCGGGCTGAGTCAGGCCGAAGCCATAGTCGAGCCACATGCCCGATTTGACCAGCGCCGCCGCTTCGGCGGCCGTGATCTTCGTCGCCTGCTTGCCCCGAAGGCCAATGGTCATGGCGCTTGCTCCCCCAATCGTGCCGGCGCTCAGGCGCCTTTTGCGGCAGCTTCCCCGACGGCCGGGGCCCTGTCAACCAAAGGGGACGGTCGGAAATGGGTTTCAGGAAACTCGGCGCATCCACGATGGACGACTTCGATGCCGGCGACACCGGCGCGCCGACGTGACGATCGCCGAGAAGGCAGCCTTTCGATCTTCCAAAATAATGCGACAATCCTTCCCTCTGGACGCAGCCCGATTCCAGGTCTAACCTTGAACCCGTTCCGAGGGGTGTCCTGCGCGAGCGGGGCTGAGATGGCCGAGAGCCGAACCCTTCGAACCTGATCCGGGTCATGCCGGCGAAGGGACGGGAACAGGGCTTCTGCCATACTATTTGGCTAAAGTCCCGGAGCCGGCTGAGACGCCGGTTCGGCCCAGACAATCGTCGCCCCGGATCTCCATGACTCGCAACGAGGAGGAGATCCATGAACATCCAAAATCCCAAAAACAAGATCGCCGCGCCGCAAAGCGTGACCACGGGGCCGATCGCCGGCTCTCGCAAAGTCTATGCGGCTCCCGCTTCGCATCCCCGGATGCGGGTGCCCTTCCGCGAGATCGCGCTGAGCGATGCTTCGCTCGCCCCCATCCGCGTCTACGACCCCTCCGGCCCCTATACCGAGGACAATGCCAGCATCGATTTGAAGCAGGGCCTGCCGACCCTGCGCGAAGACTGGATCGCCGCCCGCGGATTCGGCGCGATCGAGGGCCGGGCCGTCAGGCCCGAGGACAATGGCAATGTCTCCGCCGACAGGCTGGTGGCCCCCTGCCCGGCGACACGCAAGCTGCGCCGCGGCGCCGACGGCCAGCGCGTAACCCAGTATGAATTCGCCAGGGCCGGCATCGTCACCGAGGAGATGGTCTATGCCGCCTTCCGTGAGAACCTCGCCCGCGAGAAAGCCCTTGACGGCGCAGCCGAGCGCCGTGCGGACGGCGAGGACTTCGGCGCGGCCATTCCTGAATTCGTTACGCCGGAATTCGTGCGCGACGAGATCGCCCTGGGGCGCGCCATCCTGCCCGCCAATATCAACCATCTCGAACTCGAGCCGATGGTGATCGGCCGCAACTTCCTGGTGAAGGTCAACGCCAATATCGGCAATTCCGCCGTCACTTCCGGCGCGGCGGAGGAAGTGGAGAAACTGGTCTGGGCCACGCGCTGGGGCGCCGATACCGTGATGGATCTCTCCACCGGGCGCAACATCCACAACATCCGCTCCTGGATCCTGCGCAATTCGCCGGTGCCGATCGGCACGGTGCCGATCTACCAGGCGCTGGAGAAGGTCGACGGCGACCCGCTCAAGCTCGACTGGGAGGTGTTCAAGGACACGCTGATCGAGCAGGCCGAGCAGGGCGTCGATTATTTCACCATCCATGCCGGCGTCCGCCTCGCCCATGTGCCGCTCACCGCCAGCCGCGTCACCGGCATCGTCTCGCGCGGCGGCTCGATCATGGCGCGCTGGTGCCTGGCCGGCCATCGCGAGAGCTTCCTCTATGAGCATTTCGGCGACATCTGCGACATCATGCGCCGCTATGACGTCTCCTTCTCGCTCGGCGACGGCTTGCGTCCCGGCTCGATCGCCGATGCCAACGACGCGGCCCAGTTCGCCGAGCTGGAGACCCTGGGCGAGTTGACCAGGATCGCCTGGGACAAGGGCTGCCAGGTGATGATCGAGGGCCCCGGCCACGTGCCGATGCACAAGATCAAGCAGAATATGGACAAGCAGCTTGCCGCCTGCGGCGAAGCGCCCTTCTACACGCTCGGGCCGCTGACCACGGATGTCGCGCCGGGTTACGACCACATCACCTCCGGCATCGGCGCGGCGATGATCGGCTGGTTCGGCACCGCCATGCTCTGCTACGTCACGCCCAAGGAGCATCTCGGCCTGCCCAACCGCGACGACGTCAAGACCGGCGTGATCACCTACCGCATCGCCGCCCATGCCGCCGATCTCGCCAAGGGCCACCCCGCCGCCAAGATCCGGGACGACGCCCTGTCGCAAGCCCGCTTCGACTTCCGCTGGGAGGACCAGTTCAACCTCTCGCTCGATCCGGATACCGCGCGCGCCTATCACGACGAGACTCTGCCCAAGGACGTGCACAAGGTCGCGCATTTCTGCTCGATGTGCGGGCCGAAATTCTGCTCGATGAAGATCACCCAGGATCTGCGCGAGGAGGTCCGGGCGATGGAAGAAGCCGCCCGGCAGGGCATGGCTGAGAAATCGCGCGAATTTCTCGAACAGGGCGGGGCCCTCTATGTCCCGGCCGAATGACGTCAAGCGCGTCACCGTGGTGGGGGCCGGCGTCGCCGGCCTCGTCACGGCGATGGAATGCGCGGAGCGCGGCGCCGAGGTCGAGATCCTGGAGCGGAGCCAGGTGCTCGGCGCCCAGGCTTGCTCCTGGCTGGCGGGGGGCATGCTGGCGCCCTGGTGCGAACGCGAAAGCGCCGAGATCGAGGTCGAGCGGCGCGGCGAACTCGCGCTGGCCTGGTGGCCGCGTCATGTGCGCGAAACCGTGCAGCGCGGCACCCTGGTGGTCGCGCCGGCCCGCGACGGCAGCGAGATCGCCCGTTTCGCCCGCCGCACAAAGGCGCATGTCCCGGTGGACGGGCCGGGCATCGCCACGCTCGAGCCGGACCTCGCCGGCCGCTTCCAGCAGGGCCTGTTCTTTCCCCGCGAGGCCCATCTCGACCCGAGACGGGCGCTGGAGGTGCTGGCCGGGCGTCTCGCCGCGCTCGGCGTGACCATCCGCTTCGGCACCGAGGCCGAACCGCATGCCCTCGATGCGGATGCCGTGATCGACTGCCGGGGCTTTGCCGCGCGCGCCGAGTTGCCGGATCTGCGCGGTGTCCGGGGCGAGGCCGTCGTGGTCCACGCACGGGGCGTGACCCTCTCCCGCCCCGTACGCTTCCTGCACCCGCGCTTTCCGCTCTATATAGTGCCGCGGGCCGACAATCGCTTCATGATCGGCGCCACCATGATCGAGAGCGAGCATGACGGGCCGCCGACTGTGCGCTCGGCCATGGAGCTGATGGCGGCGGCCTTCAGCCTGCATCCGGCCTTCGGAGAGGCCGAGATCCTGGAGCTCGAAGCTGGGCTGCGCCCCGCCTTTCCCGACAATCTGCCGCGCCTCACCGTTACAGGGCGCGTCCTCTCGCTCAACGGCCTGTTCCGCCACGGCTTCCTGCTCTCGCCGGCCTTGGCCCAGCAGGCAGCCGACACGATTCTCCCGGCGCGGACAGCCCAGCAAGGAGTTTGCGCATGACCCTCATCATCAATGGCGAGCGCCAGCAAACCGAGGCTGCCACCCTGGCCTGCCTGCTCGAAGCGCTCGAACTCGGCGACAGCGTGGTGGCCACCGCCCTCAATGGCCGCTTCATCAGGGCCGTCGACCGCGAGCGGACCGCTCTCAAGGACGGCGATGCGGTCGAGATCCTTGCGCCTCGGCAGGGGGGATGATCCCGGGTGCGCGGGTGTCACAGCGACATGCGTGCATGTCGCGGCGCCCGCACCTTTCTTTCCGCACACACGCGCTTCCAAGAGCGGACGAGACGTCCGCGGACCCGGAAATGACACCATGACCGACATCCTTACCTTCTACGATACCCCCTTCACCGCCCGCCTGCTGCTGGGTACGGCGCAATATCCCTCGCCCGCCATTCTCGCCGAGGCCGTGCGGGCGTCCGGCGCCGGTATCGTCACCGTCTCGTTGCGGCGCGAATCCGGTGGAGAACGCAGCGGCCAGAGCTTCTGGAGCCTCATCCGCGAACTCGGCGTCAGGGTGCTGCCCAACACCGCCGGCTGCCACAGCGTGAAGGAGGCTGTGACGACGGCCCAGATGGCGCGCGAGGTCTTCGGCACCAGCTGGATCAAGCTGGAGGTCATCGGCGAGGCCGACACCCTGCAGCCCGATATCTTCGGCCTGGTGGAGGCTGCCCGCATCCTCGTGTCCGAAGGCTTCGACGTCTTTCCCTACACGACCGAGGACCTGGTGGTCGCCGAACGCCTCGTCGAGGCCGGCTGCCGGGTCCTGATGCCCTGGGGCGCGCCGATCGGTTCGGGGCGCGGCCTCAACAATGTCTATGGGCTGCGCAGCATGCGGGCGCATTTCCCCGGCATTCCCCTGGTGGTCGATGCCGGCATCGGCACGCCCTCGCATGCGGCGCACGCCATGGAACTCGGCTATGATGCGGTGCTGCTCAATACCGCCGTCGCCAAGGCAGGCGACCCCGCCGCCATGGCGCGGGCCTTCGCCCTTGCCATCGAGGCCGGGCGCCTCGCCTTTCTCGCCGATCCCATGACGCCACGCGACATGGCGGCTCCCTCGACGCCAGTGCTCGGCAAGGCGGTGCTGGCATGAGCGTCGTCGATCATATTTGGCGGCTCGATCCCTTCTACCCCGTGGTCGACAGCGTTGATTGGGTGGAGCGCCTGGTGCGGCAAGGCACCAGGCTCGTGCAGTTGCGCATCAAGGACCGCGACGACGAGACCGCTCTGCCCGACATCCGCGCGGCCCTCGCCATCTGCCGCGCTCATGGCGCCGACTTGGTGGTCAACGATTACTGGCGGGCAGCCATCACGGCCGGCGCCGATTTCCTCCATCTCGGCCAGGGCGACCTCGACACCGCCGATCTCGCCGCGATCCGCGCCGCGGGCATGAAGCTCGGCATCAGCACCCATGATCATGGTGAACTCGCGCGCGCGCTCGCATGCGAACCTGATTATGTGGCATTGGGCCCGATTTACCCGACCACCCTCAAGGTCATGCCCTTCGCCCCGCAGGGGCTCGAGCGCATCGGCGAATGGAAGGAGCTGATCGGCGACCTGCCCCTGATCGCCATCGGCGGCATCACGCTCGAGCGGGCTGCGGATTGCCTTTCTGCCGGCGCCGATGTCATCGCCATGGTCAGCGACGTCACCCGTCATCCCGACCCGGATGCGCGGATCAAGGCATGGCTGGCGGCAACCCGGCCTGCAGCAGTGAAGGCATGACGGCGATCGCCCTCACCATTGCTGGTTCCGATTCGGGCGGCGGGGCCGGCATCCAGGCCGACCTTGCCGCCTTCCGCGCCTTCGGTGTGTTCGGCACCACGGCGATTACTGCCGTGACGGCGCAGAATACCCTTGGCATCAGCGCCGTCCATGTGGTGCCGCCGGAAATGCTCGCCGCGCAGATCGAGGCCGTGCTTGCCGATTTCGAGGTCGGCGCCGTCAAGGTCGGCATGGTGCCGAGCGCCGGGCACGCGCGGATCATCGCCGAATTGCTGACGGGCCGGGCGCTGCCCATCGTGCTCGATCCGGTGATGTCGGCGACCACAGGCCGGCTGCTCGGTGAGACGGGTACGCTCGCAGCGCTCAAGGCCCATCTGCTGCCGCTGGCCACCTGCCTCACACCGAATCTGCCGGAAGCGGCGATCTTGCTGGGCGGGGCACTGGCGGAGACTGAAGCACAGATGATCGAGCAAGCCGAAGCCCTCTTCGCACTCGGTCCGCAGACGGTGCTGCTGAAGGGCGGGCATGGTCATCTCGGCGAGGCCGTCGACATTCTCGCCGGTCGCAATGGCATCCGGCGCTTTGCCGGGGCCTGGGTCAGAACCGCAAACCTGCACGGGACGGGCTGCGCCCTCTCCTCGGCCATCGCGGCAAACCTCGCACGGGGCTGTACGCTCGCCGACTCGATCCAACAGGCCAAGCAATGGCTGGCGTCCCGCCTCGAAGCCGGAATCACGCTGCGGATCGGGGGCGGCAGTGGCCCAGCCGTGCCTTTTTGAGGGAAAATCGGGCAGCCATGCAAAAGGTGCAAGCCTGCCCCTTCATTGCAGCAAAGCAATCCAACGTCACATTCGGTGCCATAATGTGGCGCAAATAGGGCATGTTCTTTGCACAATTGCCGGGAGGATCGACTTGCCATGAAACGTGCTGCACAGCAGCATGAAGCGTCTCGCAAGCATAGTTCTCCCCTCTTTGCCTCCGCTACCCTCGATATTCCGCGGCTAATTCCTCGACGTTCGATTCAAGCAACACGTATAGATTTCAAAATTTGAGGAATTATCTCCATTCTTAGGTTTTATTGAGAGAAAATTTTAAAAAAATAAAGTCATTTAATTACAATTTAACTATGTGATGCCATCGCGGCGGTCTTATTTTCGCCTTGAAATCTGCGCGGGCCTGTCACCAGTTCGAAAGCCGGTGTGGCGAAAACGCTACAGACTCCGTCAACGCTTTCTGCTTATATCCAGCCACTGTGATTTTCCGGTTTTTGGAGTATCGAACTATGAAAATGCGTTTGGCCCTCGCGGCTCTCCTGCTCACCTCGACCTCGGCTTTCGCTGCCGACCTGGCTCCCCAGGCCGTCGAGCCGGCCGCTCCGGTCGTCGCTCCCGTCTACAACTGGACCGGCTTCTACGCCGGTGTCCATGCCGGTGCTACCATCGCTCAGGGCAAGATCGGCTCGGTCAAGGCTGACGGTGCTGGCTTCCTCGGCGGCGCGCATGCCGGCTACAATGCGCAGTTCGACGGCGGCTTCGTTGTCGGCCTCGAGACCGACATCGATTATTCCAGCTTCAAGAAGTCGAAGACGGACGCTGCTGGTCTGCGTGGCACCCTCAAGAACGAGTGGCAAGGTTCGACCCGCGCTCGCTTCGGCTATGCCTTCGACAACATCCTGCCCTACGTGACGGGCGGTGTTGCTTACGGCAACGTCAAGACCAGCATTGCCGGTATCGGTTCCAAGACCGACACCCGCGTGGGTTGGACGGCTGGTGCTGGCGTCGAATACGCCATCGACCAGAACTGGATCGTCCGTGGCGAAGCTCGCTATGTCGATCTCGGCGACAAGAGCGTCACCATTGCCGGCAACCGCACGAAGGTGAAGTTCGACGCCGTCAACCTGAACCTCGGCGTGAGCTATAAGTTCTGATCCGCGTATCTGGATCATTGCGTAAGGAAGAGCCCGGCGAAAGCCGGGCTTTTTCTTTGCCCGATGGCGGATTGCAGAACGGTCGCGCCAAAATAGCGGCTGTCATCACGGCGGACGCCGCTTAGGACAGCCCGGCTTTCCGACAGCTCCAGCGAGTCCTGGAACAACATGTTCCGACTGCGCATCCATTCGGCTGAACGTGCTGAAAAAGAACATATTGCGCTTCGCGCCAGCCACGGGATGTTGCAGTTCGCTCTTGGCCCCTGCACCGGAATGTACTGGTACCGTACGAGCCTTTGGCAAGGCCGATCTCTATCGCGGGGCGGTTGCCGCAAAGCTAGTCCCGGCGCTGTACCTGGATTCAAGATGGCACGACTGGCCTTATCCGATACAACCGCACTGCATCGCATTTCCATATCCGAAATTTATTTCGAATAACTCCAATATTAAGTACTTAACTCTTAAATCTAATGAAATTTTAACCTTACTTCGGCGATCGCATTTTTGAATTTCGGAAACGAGCATCGCTCCGGCTTCGGTCGTTTGTCTAGCAGTGTGGCCGGAATGCTACAGACTCTCCCAGCAGCTTCTGCTTATATACCTTCACATTGAATTTCGGTCTTGGAGTTCCAGTAATGAAAATGCGTTTGGCCCTCGCGGCTCTCCTCCTCACCTCGACCTCGGCTTTCGCTGCCGACCTGGCGCCCCAGGCTGTCGAGCCGGTCGCTCCGGTCGTCGCTCCGGTCTACAACTGGACCGGCTTCTATGCGGGTCTGCATGCCGGCGCCACCTTCGGCAAGGGCAAGGCCGAAGTTCCGTCCATCCCGGCCCGGGCCTCTTATGATGCCACCGGTTTCCTGGGCGGCGCCCATCTCGGCTACAACGCTCAGTTCGATGGCGGCTTCGTCGTCGGCCTCGAGACCGATATCGACTATTCGAGCTTCAAGAAGAGCAAGACCGTCCTTGGCACCCGCACGGAGTTCAAGAACGAGTGGCAGGGTTCGACCCGCGCCCGCGTCGGCTACGCCTTCGACAACATCCTGCCCTATCTCAGCGGCGGTGTCGCTTACGGCAGCGTGAAGGCCAGCGCGGCAGGCCTGGGATCGGTCAGCGACACCCGCGTCGGCTGGACGGCCGGCGGCGGCGTCGAATACGCCATCGACCAGAACTGGATCGTGCGCGGCGACGTGCGCTATGTCGACCTCGGCGAGGACAGCTCGCTCGTGCAGGGCGCTCGCGTCAAGACCAAGTTCGATGCGGTCAACGCCACCATCGGCGCAAGCTACAAGTTCTGATCCGCGTAACTGGATCAATGTGCAGGAAAAGCCCGGCCTCGCCGGGCTTTTTCTTTGTCCGGAGTAGTGCCTAAGACGCCACTCTGGCAGGAACACTGAAAGGCCCTTTTTCAAGCCGATACGGCAATCCCTTATTTCAATCCATTTTCCACTATCCCGTTGAAAGTCCCGACATGTCCGCCCCCGCACAGGACACGCCCTCCCTTCTTCGCCATGGCGGTTTCAGACAGTTCTGGTCGGCCCGCGTGCTCTCCACCGGCTGTTTCCAGATCGTCTCCGTGGTGATCGGCTGGCAGATTTATGATCTCACCCATTCGGCCCTCCATCTCGGTCTGGTCGGCCTGTGCCAATTCCTGCCGATGCTGGTGCTCACCATTCCGGCCGGTCACATCGCCGATCGCTTCGACCGGCGTACCGTCGTGCGCTGCTGCCAGATGGTGGCGGGACTGACGGGAGCCGCGCTCGCTCTTGCTTCGTGGCAAGGCCTGATCAACCCGGCGATCATTTTCGCCGCCGCCGTCGTGATCGGCGCCGGCCGTACCTTCGAGATGCCGACGACGGCAGCTCTGTTGCCGATGATCGTTAGTCCCGGCCAATTGCCGCGAGCCCTGGCCCTGTCCGCCTCGGCCATCCAGACCGCCACCATCATTGGCCCCGCCCTGGGAGGCCTGCTCTATATCGTCGGCCCCGGCCCCGCTTATCTCTTCGTCGCTTTCTTCTACGGCCTGGCTTCGATCCTGGTTTCGCGGCTCCGCGTCCTCGCGCCGCCGGCTGCGCGCGAGCCGGCCACACTCAGATCGGTGTTTTCTGGCTTCTCCTTCATCCGGAGCAGGCCGATCATTCTCGGGGCGATCTCGCTCGACATGGTCGCGGTACTCCTCGGCGGCGCGACGGCACTGCTGCCGATCTATGCCCGTGACATCCTCCACACCAATGCCTTAGGCCTCGGTGCGCTCAGGGCTTCCCCGGCCATCGGTGCCCTCCTCATGTCCCTGGTTCTGGCCCGTTGGCCGCTGGAGCGGCGGGTTGGCCTGAAGATGTTCGGGGCCGTCGCTCTGTTCGGCCTGGCCACTGTCGTCTTCGGCCTGTCGTCCTGGTTTGCTCTCTCGCTGCCGGCCCTGATGGTCATGGGTGCGGCCGACGTCGTCAGCGTGGTGGTGCGTTCGACCCTGGTCCAGCTCGGCACGCCCGACGCGATGCGCGGGCGAGTCAGCGCCGTCAACGCCATGTTCATCGGCACTTCGAACCAGCTGGGGGAGTTCGAATCGGGCGTTACCGCCGCGCTGTTCGGCCCGGTGGAGGCCGTGGTGCTCGGCGGCCTGGGCACGATCCTCGTCGCGCTGATATGGTCGCGCCTGTTCAAGCCGCTGCGCGATGCCGACCGCTTTCCGAGCGGGAGCGCCTGAGGGCAACCGGCCCTCTTCGACAGCCGGGTCATCCGACCCGCACGACATGCCTCGACAAGTGGCACCGGCCTGCCCATGGTGCTGACATGCGTACGCCCTCCTTCAAACGCGATTCGAAGCCGCCCCCTCCCGGCGAAGTGCCGGCCGACCTGACGATCTCCGGCATCATCGACCGGGTGACCTATCACAACGCCGAGAACGGCTTCGCCGTGCTGCGCGTCAAGGTCAAGGGGCGCAAAGACCTTGCCACCGTGATCGGCCGCACCGCTGCCATCGCGCCCGGTGAAAAGCTCGAAGCGGACGGGCGCTGGAGCGTCGATCCCGAGCGTGGACTGCAGTTTCGCGCCGACGCCATCCGCACCACCCCGCCCGGCTCCGCATCTGGCATAGAGCGCTATCTCGCCTCCGGACTGGTCCGCGGAATCGGCCAGGAAACCGCCAAGAAGCTGGTGGCCACCTTCGGCAAGGACACGCTCAAGGTCCTCGACAGCGAGCCGGACCGGCTGAGCGAGGTCGCCGGCCTGTCACCCCAGCGCATCCGGCTGATCCGCGAAGGCTGGAGCGCCCAGCAGGAGTTCCGTGACGTCCTGGTGTTCCTCACCGAGCATGGACTCGGGGCGACGCGCGCCGCCAGCGTGCAGAAGGCGCTCGGCAACAATGCGGTCGAGCTGATCAAGGCCGATCCCTACCGGCTCTCGCGCGAGGTCAAGGGCTTCGACTTTCGCACCGCCGACCAGTTCGCTCTCAGTCTCGGACATGAGCGCGAGGATCCTTCGCGCCTGACCGCCGGTCTGCTCTGGGCGCTGGGCGAGGGCGCCACCAACGGCCATTGCGGTGTGCCGCGCGAAGCTCTGTTCGAGCGGGCCGGCCGGGTCCTGGAAGTGGACGACTATCTCTTCAACGATGCCGCCACGCGCCTGCTGCAGACCCGCTCGATCATCGGTGACACCATCGAGGGGGCACCCTCTTATTTCCTGCCGGCGCTGTGGAATGCCGAGGAAGCCGTTGCCACCAGGCTGAAGCAGATGGCCGGCGGCAGCCCGCCCTGGCGACAGGAAGGCCTGCATCAGGCGGTGCTGGATACCGAGGCACGCACCCGCAAGCGCCTCGCCCCCGCCCAGGCCCTGGCGGTAGAAACGGCGCTGGCCTCCAAGCTGCTGGTGATCACCGGCGGCCCCGGCGTCGGCAAGACCACCATCATCGACACCATCATCAAGGCGCTCGAGCGCAAGGACGTGACGATCGCCCTGTGCGCGCCGACCGGCCGGGCCGCCAAGCGCATGGCCGAAAGCACCGGCCAGGAAGCCAAGACCATCCATCGCCTGCTGGAAATCGACCCGCTCTCCGGCACGTTCCGCCGGCAGCGGGCCTATCCGCTCGATGCAGACCTCGTCATCGCCGATGAGGCCAGCATGATCGATATCGAGCTGATGCGCGCCCTGCTCGACGCCCTGTCGCCGCGCGCCGCCCTCGTCCTGGTGGGCGATGCCGACCAGCTGCCCTCGGTCGGCCCCGGCCAGGTGCTGGCCGACATCATCGCCTCCGAGGTCATTCCCGTGGTGCGGCTCACCGAAGTGTTCCGCCAAGCCGAGACCAGCCGCATCATCGCCGCGGCCCATGCCGTCAATCATGGCGAGGTGCCGGAAGGCGCCAAGAGCCCGGAGGACGGCGATTTCTTCGTCGTCGACATGGCGACGGCCGAGGACGGGGCCAACAAGGTGATCGACATCGTCACCAACCGCCTGCCACGCCGCTTCGGCCTGGATCCCGTCAGGGACATCCATGTGCTGACCCCGATGAACAAGGGACCGCTCGGCTCACAGACCCTGACGCAGGCCCTGCGCGAAGTCCTCAATCCGGCCCGCGAAGGCGCGATCGTGCGCGAATTCGGTACCTTCGCCCCGCATGACAAGGTCATGCAGATCGACAATGACTACGACCGCGAAATCTTCAACGGCGATATCGGCTTCGTCACCCGCACGGATGTGAAGGCGGGGCAGCTCACCGTCACCTTCGACGGACGCGACGTCCACTACACCACCGCGCAGCTCGACAGCCTGGTGCCGGCCTATGCCACCACCATCCACAAGGCCCAGGGCTCGGAATATCCGGCGGTGGTGGTGGTGATCTCCAACGCGCATTACCCGATGCTGGCCCGCAACCTGCTCTATACCGCCATTACCCGCGGCAAGCGCCTCGTGGTGGTGGTCGCCGAAAAGCGGGCTCTGCGGCTGGCAGCGGAAAATGCGATGGGGCGCCGGCGCTGGACCCGGCTCCGCGAAAAATTGACGGCCGCCAACCCGATTGTTTCCTGAAGAACGCTTGCCGTCATGGAGCGGCGCTATACAAAGACTGGTGCAGCTGGGTGACGGGGGGACCACGAAAATGCGGCGGACACGGACGATCGGCGCTTGCGTGCTGGCGATTGCGACCGTCTGGGCCGGCCATGCCGCCGCCCAGACCAAGCCGCCTCCGGCCGCCCCGCCGGCTCCGGCAGCCCCTGTTCCCGATCCCGCTTTCGAGGCCGCCAAGGCTGCGGCCGCGGCGATGGGCGCGGAAGATTTCGCCTCCATCCAGCAGGACCTGATCTGGACCGGCGATCTCAACTCCCTGCCATCCGGCGAGATGGGCAAGCGCAGCTATGAGGCGATCCGTGCCTTCCAGAAGCGCATCAAGGCCAAGGAAACCGGCATATTCACGCCGCCCCAGCGCATCACTCTCGCCCAGCACGCCGCCAAGTTCACGGCGCGCTATGGCTTCGAAACCATCACGGAACGCGGCATCACGCTGGGCTATCCGGCCAAGCTGACCACGGTCCGGACGGACGGCAAGAACGGCCCTCATTTCGCCACGCCCAAGAACGACGTCACCCTCGACATCCTCGCCATCCCCGCCGACAAGGAGAATTTCGAGGCCCTGTTCACCCGGCTCAAGACGGAGCGGCCGGGACGCAAGGTCACCTATTCGCTGCTGCGCCCGGATTTTCTGGTGGTCGCCGGCACCAATGACGGCAAGAGCTTCTATCTGCGCTTCGTCAAGACCGATGCCGATTCACGCGGTTTCGCCCTCGGCTGGGACCCGGCGCTTTCCCCGGGCTTCGACCGGGTTGCCATCGCAATGGCCTCTTCGATGAAATTGGCGGACGGCGACCAGCCGGCCCACGTCCCGCCGGCGGCCAAGCCCGCGGAACCGCCCGCGCCTCCCGCCGAGCCGCCCAAGCCCGTGGGCCCGCCCATTCCCCTGCCGCCAGGCGCTTCGACGGCGGCCAAGGTCGGCATCGGCGTCGTGGTATCGGCGAACGGGGACATTCTGACCTATGCCGGCCTCGTGGCCGGATGCGAAACGGTGACCCTGCAGGGCGGGGCCACGGCCAAGGTGGTCGGCGGCGACTTCGGCAATGACATTGCATTGGTGCGGGCAAGCCCAGCCCCTGGCCTGGCGGCACTGGCCTGGCGCCAGCCTGCGCTGACGGAGGGCGAGGCCGTGTCGCTGCTGACAGGCGCGGCGCCCACCCCCACCACTGTCACGGCTCTGACCGGCAGCCATGACGACAGCCGCCGAGTTTCGCTGGCGTCAGGTGCGCCCGGCGCGCTGATCGACAAGGACGGGGCTTTGGCGGGCCTTGCCGCCGCCAATGGCGAGCCGACCGCCCTGAAGGGATTGTTCGTGACCGCCTTCCTGCGCGCCGCCGGCGTTACTCCTCCTGAACGCGGGGGTGATCCGACCAAGGCAACCGCCAGCCTGACGTGCAGCCCCGGCAAGCCTTAACGTCGGCCGTCCCGAGCCTTAAAGACGAGCCTTCCGGTTAAGAAATGACCGGCTGCCGCGACGATCTTCGGCAAAGCTCCGCTACGACACTTACCGGTGCATCGCGGTTGCAATTTTTCATTATTCAACAACTGCCGATCGTTGTAACAAATGGCTCAGGCTATAAAACTTCACCTTTCGGCCCTGCATGGCTTTGAACCGCCGTGCGGGTTTGAGGAACGCTAGGAAAATTGGCATGAAAGCGATCGGTGCTCGGTTTGCCGTGATCCTTGCATTGCTGCTCGTCTCGGCACCCTTAGCGTCGCCCGCGAGGGCGGAAGCCGATTTCTCATCGGCCCAGAGGGCCGCCGGCCAGTACAGCCGGGAGGAAATCACGGCGCTTCAGAGTGACCTTCCCTGGGTCGATGCCTTCGCCGATCTCAGCACTCTGCCAGAACTCGGCAGCTTCGACAGCGCCACCTTCCAGGCCATTCGCCAATTCGAACGCAAGTCGGGCATGGCCGATAGCGGCACGATCACGCCGGCTTTGATTGCCGCGGTGCGCAGCCAGGCCGATGCCTTCCGCAAGACGGTCGGCTTCAAGGAAATCACCGAGCGCGGCGTCACGCTCGGCTACGCCGCTTCGCTCATGAGCGTCCGCGAGGATCGCGCCTCCGGGCCGCGCTTCAAATCGCCGGCGGGCGACGTCGTTCTCGATATCCTCACTATACCCACAAGCAAGGAAAGCTTCGACGCCCTCTTCCAGCGGCTGCGGAAATCGCAGGGCGGCAAGAAGGTCCTCTATGCCGACACATTCGGCAATCCCTATATGGGCACCTATCAATTCGTGATCTATGGCAAGAACGGCAGCCAGTTCTTCTATATTCGCTTCCTGCAGACCCGGGACGGTTCGCGCGGCTTCACGCTCGGCTGGGACGATGAAAGTGCCGGCCCCTTCTTCAACGTGCATGCCTCGGCCATGGCGCTGTCCTTCAGGGCGGCGGGCGACGGCACGGCCAATGCGGCTTCGGCAGATGGCGTGATCTCCACCGCCGAAATCAACCGGCAGCTCGAGATCTGCGCCAAATCGAAGGACGCCGCCGAGATCGTTACGGCCTGCACGACGGCACTCTCGGCAAGCACGCTGCTGGCGAACAACCGGCCGACCGTCCTGTACAATCGCTCTGTCGGTTATAACAGGCAGAACAAGGCCGATCTGGCTCTTGCCGATATCGACCAGGCCATCGCCCTCGATCCCGATCAGGCGAGCTATTACACGCAGCGCGGACATATCCGCTACGGCCAGGCGAAATATGACGCGGCGGTGGCCGATTACAGCCAGGCCCTCGCCAAGAAAACGCCGACGGCGGCCGACTACACCTATCGCGGCAACAGCTATTACGGGTTGGAGGACTACCAGAAGGCCGTCGCCGACTACGACGCGTCGCTGCGCCTGGATCCAAACGATGTCGATACCCACGCATTTCGGGGGTCGGCGCTGCTGAGGCTGAGCCGGCCGGCCGAAGCCATGGCCGATCTGAACTTCACCATCGAGCGGGGCGGCGACAAGGTCGGTGCCGGCGAGTACAAGAATCGCGGCGAGGCACTGGTCGAGCTTGGACGCGGCGACGAAGGCAGGCCCGACTTCGTCAAGGCCGAGGAGATCGCCACCGCGAAGCTCGAGACGGACAACTACAATTTCGTCTATCGCGCCTTCGCCCGCGCCTTTATCGGCAATGGCGAGGGCGCCATTGCCGATGCGGACAAATATTTGTCCATCGACCCCAAGGCGAGCGAAGCCTTCCACGCGCGCGCGCTCGGCAATGTGGCCAGGCAGGATTTCACCAAGGCGATCGCCGATTTCTCCCAGGCCATCAGCATGGGGCGCAAGCGATTGTTCATCCAGCGCCAGCGTGGTGATGTCTATCTGAGAATTGGCCAGCCAGAACAGGCGATTGCGGACTATCAGGCCCAGCTCAATCTCACCCCCGGCAATGCCCTTGCCATGGTCGGCCTCGAAAAGGCCAGGCAGGCGATGGCCGCCAAATCGCTGGCATTGGCCAGCCCCCCGCAGGGCGGCGGTGCCCCGGCCACGACCGGTTCGCCACAGGTGGCCACGCTGGCCGCCCTGCAGCCTGCGGCGAAGGCCGAGCTCGGCCGCCGGGTCGCCCTGGTGATCGGCAATTCCGCCTATGCCCATGTCGCGGCCCTACCCAACCCGAAGAATGACGCGGCCAAGGTCGCCGACACCCTGCGCAAGATCGGCTTTGCCGAGGTGACGCTGGTGGAGGACACCGATTTCCGCAGCCTCAACCGCGCCCTGCAGGACTTCGCCGGCCAGGCCGACGGGGCCGACTGGGCGGTGATCTACTATGCCGGCCACGGCATCGAGATCGCCAACACCAATTATCTCGTGCCGGTCGATGCCAGGCTCGCCTCGGACCGCGACGTCACCTTCGAGGCCGTGCCGCTCGACCGGGTGATGGCGGCCAGCGAGGGCGCCAAGGGCATGCGCCTGGTCATCCTCGATGCCTGTCGCAACAATCCCTTCCTCGCCAACATGACCCGCAAGACGGCCACGCGCGCGGTCTCGCGCGGCCTCAGCCGGGTGGAGCCGGATGGCGGCACGCTCGTCGTCTATGCCGCCAAAGCCGGCGAGGTCGCCCTCGACGGCAGCGGCGGCAACTCGCCCTTCGTCACCGCCCTGACCGCCAATTTGCAGAAACCCGGAATCGAGATCGGCAAGCTGTTCCGCCTGGTGCGCGACGACGTGATGAAGGCCACCGACCGCAAGCAGGAGCCCTTCACCTACGGCTCCCTGCCCGGCGACGACTTCATCTTCAATCCGGGCTGAGGGATAGGCCATGGATTGGCTTGAGAAACCGGGACACACCGCGATGCGCCGATTGAAACGGCCCATTCTCGGGACATTCCTTGTCGTGGTCCTCGGCATAGGCACGATCGGCAGCACGACGGCGCTGGGGCAAACGAAACTCTCCGCCGCCGAACTGCAACGCTATATCGACATCTGCTTCAAGGCCAAGGACGGCAACGAGAACGTCGCGGCCTGCACGGCCGCCCTCTCCGCCAGCGACAAGCAATTGTCGAAGCCCAACCGCGCCATGGTGCTCTATAGCCGCGCGATCGGCTACACCAAGCTCCTGCAATTCGATCCGGCGGTCGTCGATGTCACCAAGGCGCTCGCTCTCACGCCTCAATCGGCGCGACACTACACGCTGCGCGCGCTCCTCTACAGAAAACAGGGCAAGAACGATCTGGCCCTCGCCGATTTCAACGAGGCGGTAAACAAGGGCGCGAAAGGCGCGGGAGACTATGCCGACCGCGGCAGGAGTTATTTCGACGTCGGCAACTATGAGAAGGCACTTGCCGATTTCGACACCTCCCTGCGCACGGCGCCCGACAATGCCATGGTTCACGGCTATCGCGGCGTAACGCTCTTGCGGCTGGGCCGGATCAACGAGGCTGTCGCCGACCTCACCTTTCAGATCGAAAAGGGAGGAAACAATGTCATTCCGGGCGATTACACCCATCGCGGCTTTGCTCTGATCGAACTGGGCAAACCGGACGAAGCCAAAGCCGATTTCGCCAAGGCCGAAGCGCTTGCCACGGCGAAGATCGAAGGAACCGGCACGCCGGAGGCCTATTTGTATGTCGACCGCGCCTTCGCACGGGCGCTCGGCGACAATCCGGATGGCGCCATCGCCGATGTCTCCCGCTATCTGTCGACCCAGGCCCAGGCCGCCGATGCCTTTCAAGCCAGGGCCCTCGCCTACGCAGCCAAGCGGAACTACCGGGATGCGCTGGCCGACTTTTCCCAGGCCATCAATCTGGACCGCAAGAAATTGTTCATCCTGCGCCAGCGCGGCGATGTCTATCTGGCAGCAGGGCAGCCGGAACTGGCCATCGCCGACTATCAGGCCCAGTTGAGCCAGATAGCCGGGAATGCCCTTGCCATGGCGGGGCTCGAAAAGGCCAAGCAGGCGATGGCGGCCAAGCTGCAGGCATCCACCGTCCCTCCCCAGGGCAATACGTCCCCGGCCACGCTCGGGGCCCCGCCCTCGCAGGCCAAGGCCGAGCTCGGCCGCCGGGTCGCCCTGGTGATCGGCAATTCCGCCTATGCCCATGTCGCGGCCCTGCCGAACCCGAAGAATGACGCGGCCAAGGTCGCCGACACCCTGCGCAAGATCGGCTTTGCCGAGGTGACGCTGGTGGAGGACACCGATTTCCGCAGCCTCAACCGCGCCCTGCAGGACTTCGCCGGCCAGGCCGACGGGGCCGACTGGGCGGTGATCTACTATGCCGGCCACGGCATCGAGATCGCCAACACCAATTATCTCGTGCCGGTCGATGCCAGGCTCGCCTCGGACCGTGACGTCACCTTCGAGGCCGTGCCGCTCGACCGGGTGATGGCGGCCAGCGAGGGCGCCAAGGGCATGCGCCTGGTCATCCTCGATGCCTGCCGCAACAATCCCTTCCTCGCCAACATGACCCGCAAGACGGCCACGCGCGCGGTCTCGCGCGGCCTCAGCCGGGTGGAGCCGGATGGCGGCACGCTCGTCGTCTATGCCGCCAAAGCCGGCGAGGTCGCCCTCGACGGCAGCGGCGGCAACTCGCCCTTCGTCACCGCCCTGACCGCCAATTTGCAGAAACCCGGAATCGAGATCGGCAAGCTGTTCCGCCTGGTGCGCGACGACGTGATGAAGGCCACCGACCGCAAGCAGGAGCCCTTCACCTACGGCTCCCTGCCCGGCGAAGATTTCGTCTTCAATCCGGGCTGAGGGATAGGCCATGGAGCAGCTGTGTTCACCAGGGAACTGCAATGTCCTGTGGTTGTGGCGAGAAGCCCCAGGATGCAGGTATGCGCCCAAACTCAGGTCTCTTCGGCCTGACGATCAAAGACTTGGCCCAATCTACCGATCCGGGGTTCTGTAATGTTGCGCTTGAAGACGATTGCCGCCCTGATCGGGCTGACGCTGGCCATCGCCACGCCGGCCACGGCGCAGATCATCGATTATTCCCGCTTCGAGACAGCCAAGCGGATCGGCGACCAGTTGAGCAGCACGCAACTGCGCCAGCTGCAATCCGACCTGTCGTGGAACACTGGCTACAACAGCCTCACCAATTTCCCCCTCTGGGGCAATTTCGACGAGGCGACCTTCGTCGCGATCCGGAACTTCCAATCGCACAATCAGAGAAGCTTGAACATCAAGCCGTTCGAGGAAAACAGCATTCCCTCGCCCGAATTGATCAAGCTCGCCCGTACCAAGGCAGCCAAGCAGAAAGCCTTGCTCGACTTCAGGACCGCCAGCGCCCAGGGCATGACCATCGACTACCCCGCCTCGCTGCTGCCGAGCCGCGAAGAAACGCCGACGGGCCTGCGCCTGCGGGCGCCACGCTGGGACATGAGTGTGGAATTGCAGGCTTTTTCGGCAGGAGACATGCCGTTCGAGGCGCGTTTCGAAGCCATGAAGGCCACGCCGGAGGTGACCCGGATCGTTCAGGCCAAGCTCTTCAAGGCACGGGCGGAGCGTAACCCGACCTATTTCGTGCTGTTCGGCACCAAGGACAGCCTGGGCTTCTATGCCCGCTTCATCAAGGGTGCCGACGGTTCGGCGCGGGGCATGATCATCCGCTGGAACGCCGACACCGGCAAGGACACCACGCAGATGGTGGAGATGTTCGAGGCCTATGACGCCTTTGGGGTGATGATCGGTTCGCTGCGGCTGGATGACGACGATAGCAGCTCGGCAGCGCCAGCGCCGGTGTCCGAAGCCGCCGACCTCAGGGCCAATCGCCAGCTCTGTGGACGGGCCAAGGCTGCGGACGACATCATCAAGGCTTGCAGCGACGTGCTGGCGGTCGGTGACCTCCTGCTGCCCCAGACACTTGCCGAAACTCGTTCGAACCGGGGCTGGGGCTTCTACCTCAAGGGCGACTACGACACGGCCATCGTCGACTACAACGAAGCCATCGCCCTGCGCCAGGATGACGACCTCCCCTTCTCAGGGCGTGCCTATGCCCGCTTCGCCAAGGGCGACAATGCGCAGGCCATTGCCGACTTCGACCAGGCCCTGCGCCTGAAGCCCGACAGGACCGAGCTCCTGAGCTATCGCGCCTCCGCCGCCCTCAGGCTCGGCCGCCTGCAGGAAAGCGTCGACAACATCACCTCGGTGGTCGCCGGCGGCAAGGCGGTCACCCCCGACTACCTCAATCGCGGCGTGGCCCTGCTCGAGCTCGGCCGCAAGGACGAAGCCACGTCGGATCTGACCCGCGCCGTGGAGCTTGCAAACCAGGACCTCGCTGCGGATCCCGCCAGAAATGCCTACAGCCTGATGTACCGGGCCATGGCCAGGGCCTATGGCAACGACCCGGACGGCGCCATCGCCGACGCGACGCGCTATCTGGCGGCCACGCCGCAATCCCCGGAAGCCTTCCACGCCCGCGGGCTGGCCAACGCGGCCAAACAAAACTACGACGCGGCCATCGCGGACTATACCCAGGCCATCAAGCTGGGCCGCAAGAGCTTCATCCTGCGCCAGCGCGGCGATGCCTATCTCGCCGCCGGCCAGCCAGACCTGGCGGCCGCCGATTACCTGGCGATGCTGCACCAGTTTCCAACCAATGCGCTGGCCGCCTCGGGTCTCGAAAAAGCCAAGCAGGCGGTGGTCCAGAAGTTCGGGACCAGCACGCCGCCGGCCTCGGGCGAAGGCACTGGCGGTGCGCAACAGCCCGCGCAAGCTCCCGCGCCGATGGGCAAGCGCATCGCCCTCATCATCGGCAACGGCGCCTATACCGGCACCAGCCCGCTGCCCAATCCCAAGCGCGACGCCGCCAGGCTGGCGGAAACCTTCCGCAGCATCGGCTTCACTGACGTCACCCTGGCGGAAGACCTCGACAACCAAGGCTTCAACCGGGCCCTGCAGGCGTTTTCGGACAAGGCGGCGCAGGCCGACTGGGCGGTGGTCTACTATGCCGGCCATGGCATGGAGGTCGACAACGTCAACTATCTCCTTCCAATCGACGTCAAATTGAAGAGCGAACGCGACATCCTCTTCGAGGCCGTGCCGCTCGATCGCGTGATGGCGGCAGGCGAAGGCGCCAAGTCGCTGCGCCTGGTCATCCTCGACGCCTGCCGCAACAACCCCTTCGAGGGCAGCATGGCCAAGAAGAGCGCGACCCGCGCCGTCACGCGCGGCCTCAGCCGGGTCGAGCCGGATGGCGCGACCCTGGTGGTCTATGCCGCCAAGGCCGGCCAGGTCGCCCTGGACGGGGCGGACGGCAACTCGCCCTTCGTCACCGCGCTCGACACCAATCTGCGCAAGCCCAATGTCGAGATCGGAAAGCTCTTCCGCCTGGTGCGCGACGACGTGATGAAGGCGACCGAACGCCAGCAGGAGCCCTTCACCTACGGCTCGCTGCCGGGCGAGGACTTCTTCTTCAATCCGGGGAAGTAAGGAGCGGGCTGCATAACCCCTCATCCCCCTGCCGGGACCTTCTCCCGCAAGGGGAGAAGGGACTCGAGTGGGATAAAACGAGCCGAATGAAACCCCTTCTCCCCTTGCGGGAGAAGGTGGCGGCAGCCGGATGAGGGGTGCCGGCGCTCCCCTCAAACCTCGAAGCAGGCAACCAGGCGATCGTGCTTCAGCTCCAGCCCCGGGCGTTCGTCCCGGCAATGGGGTTTGACGATCGGACAGCGCGGGTTGAAGGCGCACCCGGCCGGCGGAGCGAAGGGCGAGGGCAACTCGCCTTGCAATACGATACGCTCGCGCTTGCGGTCGGGATCGGCCTGCGGCGTCGCCGACATCAGCGCCCTGGTATAGGGGTGCTGCGGCGCCGAGAACAGCGCGTCGCGCGAGCCCATCTCGACCGCCCGCCCCAGATACATCACCATCACGTCGTCGGCGATGTGGCGCACCACCGACAGGTCGTGGCTGATGAAGATATAGGCGAGCTTGAACTCCTGCTGCAGTTCGGCGAGCAGGTTGAGCACCTGCGCGCGCACCGACACGTCCAGGGCCGAGACCGGCTCGTCCAGCACCAGGATCTTCGGCCTGAGCATCAGGGCCCTGGCGATGGCTATGCGCTGGCGCTGGCCGCCGGAAAACATATGGGGATAGCGCAGCGCCTGCTCGGGGCGCAGGCCCACCCGCCTCATCATGGCAAGGGCGGCCTCGCGCCGCTCGCCCGCGCTCATCCGGGTGTTGACGAGCAGAGGCTCCTCCAGCGCCTGCGCGATGGTCTGGCGCGGATTGAGGGAGCCGAAGGGGTTCTGGAACACGATCTGGATTTCGCGGCGCAGGGTCTTGCGCTGCTCTGCCGTCGCCAGCTTCACATCGATGCCGCCGATGGTCAGCGACCCCGCACTGGGCTGCTCGATCATGGTCAGCAGACGCGCCAGGGTCGACTTGCCGCAGCCGGACTCGCCCACCACCGCCAGCGTCTTGCCGGCCTCCAGGGAGAAGCTGACGCCGGCCAGCGCCTTGACGACCGCCGTGCCGCCGAACATGCCGCGCTTGACTTCATAGGAGCGCGCGAGGTCACGCGCTTCGACGAGGGCTGCCATTACACGGCCTCCATGCGGGCCGCTTCGCCACCCGCCAGCGGGTGGATGCACAAGGCCTGGTTGTAGTCCACGCCGGCCCGCTTGGGCGGCGCGGCGCGGCATTCATCGGTGGCATAGGAACAGCGCGGCGAGAACAGGCAGCCGCGCGGGCGGTCATACTGGCCGGGCACCACGCCGGGGATCGAGGGCAGGATCTGCGAGGTGGCCCGCTCCGGCAAGGCCGCCAGCAGGGCCGACGTATAGGGATGGCGCGGCGTGTGGAACAACGGGCCCGTCTTGGCCATCTCGACCTGCTGTCCGGCATATTGCACGACCACGCGCTCGGCGGTTTCGGCGACCACGCCCATGTCATGGGTGATCAGCACCACGGCCATGCCGCGTTCCTCGCGTAGCTTGACGAGGAGATCGAGGATCTGGGCCTGGATGGTGACGTCGAGCGCCGTCGTCGGCTCGTCCGCGATCAGCAGCTTGGGATTGCAGGAGATCGCCATGGCGATCATCACGCGCTGGCTCATGCCGCCCGACATCTGATGCGGAAAGGCCGACAGGCGGCGCGCCGGATCGGTGATGCCGACGGCCTTCAGCAGGTCCACCGCCCGCTCCCGCGCCTCACGCCGCGATATCGACATATGAGTGCGTATGGCCTCGGTGAGCTGAAAGCCGACCGTGAAGCAGGGATTGAGCGACGTCATCGGCTCCTGGAAGATCATCGCCATGTCGCGGCCGATGATCTTGCGCCGCTCGCGCGGGGTGATCTTCTGCAGGTCCTGCCCGTTGAAGGAGAGCCTGTCGGCGGTGATGCGGGCCGTTTTGGGCAGGAGCCCCATCAGCGCCAGCATGGCAACCGACTTGCCGGATCCCGACTCGCCGACGATGGAGACGATCTCGCCAGGATCGATCGAGAGCGAGACCCCGTCCACGGCCCGGAAGAAGCCGTGCTTGACCTGGAACTCGACGGTGAGATTGGAGATTTCGAGCAGCGCCATGTCCTACCCTCGCTTCAACTTGGGATCGAGCGCATCGCGCAGGCCGTCGCCAAACAGATTGATGGCGACCACTGTGACCAGAATGCAGATGCCGGGCGCGATGGCGAGCCAGGGCGCGCTCTGGATGTCTTGGCGGACGTCGGAGAGCATGGCGCCCCATTCGGGAATGGGCGGCTGCGCGCCCATGCCGAGAAAGCCCAGTGCTGCAGCCTGCAGGATGGCGTCGGAGACACCGAGCGTCGCCTGCACGATCAGCGGCGCCATGCAATTGGGAAGGATGGTGCGGAACAGCAGCCGGGGCGGCTTGACCCCCACCACCGTGGCGGCGGTGACATAGTCCTTCGACAATTCCCCGAGGGCGGCCGCCCTGACGATGCGGACATAGCGCGGCAGGAAGACGATTGTGATGGCCGCGACGGTCGGCACCAGGCCGGGCTGCAGGATGGCGACGATCACCATCGAGAGCACCAGATCCGGGATCGACATGATCAGGTCCATCAGACGCATCAGGACGAAGTCGAACCAGCCGCCGAGATAGGCGGCGATCAGCCCGAGGATGACGCCGAGCAGCATCGAGACCGCCATCACGGTCAGGCCGATGCCGAGCGAGTAGCGGGCGCCATAGATCAGGCGCGAAAGCACGTCGCGGCCACCGCTCTTGTCGGTCCCGAGGATGAACTCCCAACTCCCGCCCTCGACCCAGGCCGGCGGCTGGCCAACATGGCCGGGATGGCCGGCATCCGGCCAGCCCGGCGCGTTATAGGGTGCATAGGGCGCCAGGAAGTCGGCGAAAACAGCAACGAGAACCACCAGGACGAGCACGACAAGGCCCGCAACGGCGCCCTTGTTCTGCTTGAGCGAGTCCCAGATCTCGGCGGCGGCGGAAGGCGGCTTGGCCGGGCGGATTGCCGCCGCGGCTTGCGTGTCAGCGGCCATGGCGAATCCTTGGATTGATGACGCCGTAAAGCAGGTCGACGAAAAGATTGATGAAAGTGACGAGGATGGCGATGATCAGGATGCCGCCCTGCAGCGCCGGATAGTCACGGCGCGAGAAGGAATCGATCAGCCACTTGCCGACGCCGGGCCAGGAAAACACCGATTCCGTCTGCACCGCGCCGGCGAACAGCATGCCGATCATCAGGCCGACGACCGTGACGATCGGGATCATGGCGTTGCGCAAGGCATGCAGCCCGATCACCCGGACCGGCGCCAGCCCCTTGGCCCTGGCAGTGCGGACATAATCTTCGTTCAGCACTTCCAGCATGGCGGAGCGGGTGATGCGCATGATCACCGCCAGGGGGATGGTGCCGAGCACGATGGCGGGCAGGATGAGATGCTGCAAGGCCGACCAGACGGCCCCTTCCTGATCGGACCAGAAGGCATCCCAGAGCATGAAGCCGGTGCTGGTTTCCTCGTCGAAATAGAACATCGTGTCGATACGCCCGCCGACAGGCGTCAGATCGAGCTTCAACGACACCAGCAGGATCAGGAGGATGCCGAACCAAAAGATCGGCATGGAATTGCCGATCACGGCGAAAGCGGTGGCGATGTAGTCGGCAAACTTGCCCCGCTGGAGGGCCGCGAGGATTCCGAAGGGAATGCCGAGTCCGACGGCGAAGATCATGGCCGCGAAGGCCAGTTCAACCGTGGCGGGAAAGAGGGTGAAGAACTCGCTCAGCACCGGCCGTTGGGTGACGAGGGAGGTGCCGAAATCACCATGCAGGAGTTGCCAGAGATAGCGGCCGAACTGCTCGTAGACAGGTTGATCGAGACCGAGTTGGTGGCGGAATTCGGCCAGGCGTTCGGGCGAAATACCTCTTTCGCCCACACGCACTTCGACCGGGTCGCCGGGAACCATTCGAATGGCGAAAAACGCCAAGGCGACCAGCGCGATGAAGGTCGGAACGGTCATGGCGACGCGCTTGAGCAGGAAAGTCAGCATGGGCGCTCGCGGGTCAGCAGTAGAAAACAGGATACAAAAAGGCTGCCGGGCCGATGAAGACCTGGCAGCCTGAAAGCGTGATTACTTCTTCAGATCGGTATCGAAGAACTCGAAGCGGCCGAGCGGCGAGGGCTTGAAGCCTTCGACGTTCTTGCGAACGGGCGTGTAGACCACCGTATGGGCGATGTTCAGATAGGGAACCTCGTCATGGGCGATCTGCAGCATCTCCTGGTAGAGCTTGGTGCGTTCGGCCTTGTCGAAGCTGGCGCGGGCCTTCTCCAGGCGTTCCTGGTGGTCCTTGTTGCACCAGCGCGGATAGTTCTGCGAGACGGGCTTCTTCTTCTCGATGTCACAGGCGAACAGGAAGAAGAAGTTGTCGGGATCGCCATTGTCGCCGGTCCAGCCCATCTGCGGCAGCGAGGCCTCGCCGTTCTGCAGGCGCTTGCGGTAGTCGCCCCATTCGTAGGTGACGAGCTTGGCGTTGACGCCGATCTTGGCCAGATCGGCCTGCATCAGTTCGCCCATGCGCTTGCCGTTGGGATTGTACGGCCGGTAGACCGGCATGTACCACAGGTCGATGTCGATCGGGGTCTTCACCCCGGCATCGGCCAGAAGCTTCTTGGAAGCCTCGGGGTCATAGCCATATTCGGGAATCTTGTCGTTGTAGCCGAGCATGAAGGAGGGAATCAGCGTGGTCGAGGGCTTGCCGCTGCCTTCATAGACGTCCGAGAGGATCGCCTTCAGGTTGATCGCCTTGGCCAGGGCCAGGCGCACTTCCTTCTTGTCCAGCGGGGGCTTCTCCGTGTTGAAGGAGAAGTACATGTCGTTCAGGCCTTCATTGGTCAGGACCTTGATGTCCTTGTTGGCCTCCATCGACTTGAGATCAGAGGGATTGGGGCCGACCATGACCTGGCATTCGTTCTTCTGCAGCTTGGCATAGCGGGCAGCCGCATCCGGCGTGATCGCATAGACGAGCTGATCGAGCTTGACCTTGCCGTTCCAATATTGCGGGAAGGCCTTGTAGCGGATCACCGCATCCTTCTGATAGGCGACGAACTGGAAGGGGCCGGTGCCGACGGGCTCCTGGTCGAACTTCTCGGGCGTGCCGGCCTTCTGCAGGAAATCGGCATATTCGGCCGAATGGATGGTGGCAAAGTCCATGCCGAGATTGGCCATGAAGGGCGCATTCGGCTTGGTCAGGGTCATCTTCACGGTATAGTCGTCGACCTTCTCGATCGACTTCAACAGACCGGGCATATCCATGTCGTTGAAGTAGTCGTACGAACCGCCGGAAACCTTGTGATAGGCATTGTCATCCTTCCACTGGCGGTTGAAGGAGAACAGGACGTCGTCCGCGTTGAAGTCGCGGGTCGGCTTGAAGCCCTTCCAGGAGTGGAACTTCACGCCCTTGCGCAGATGGAAGACGATCTCGGTGCCGTCCTTGGAAACATCCCACTTCTCGGCGAGGCCGGGCCGCAGATCGGTGGTGCCCGGTGCAAATTCCACCAGCTGGTTGTAGACCGGCCGGGCGGCATCGAGCGAGGTGCCGGTGGTGTTCAGGGCCGGGGTGAAGTTCTCGGGACTTCCCTCCGAGCAATAAACCAGCGTCTTGGTCGCGGCCATTGCCGTCGTTCCCAGCAACGCGGCAAAGCCGGCCGCCAGAAGGCCTGTCTTCAGCAGTTTTGACATTTGTTCCCCACTGTCATGGTGCATTGTTCCGTCCGCCTGCAAGCGAACGCAAACGCCGAACGGGCATTCAGGGCGTACCGTCGGTCATTGTTTCAGGCCAGACAAAAGCGTTTCGAGCCGAGGAGCAGACGCTCGAGGACGCCAGCCTTGCGGCTTGCCACGTCCGCCATGGGCCAAACCCATGGCCGAAACGACCTGCTCATCGGCCAAAGCCGCAGCGCCACCGAAGGCGGTGAGGCGATGAATGGCCCTCCGCAGCGCGGCTGCGCCTGCCAGGAAGCATGTCCCGGCCGCGCTTGCGCTCTCACCGGCCATTTTCGGCCTCATCTAGCTCCAAACCATACCCGACGTTACGCCCCTTGCCCAGTTGGCGCGTATGGAAGCCTTTTTATGCGTTTTCGGCAATCGGAATCTGACATTTCCGTGGCGTTTGTAATTTTTGTATCAGGAAGCGCCAAAGAAAAACCCCGCGACAATTCCACGGGGCTTTTCTGTAACATAAAGTTACCCGAGCGGGCGGCGCGACGGGACGCGTCGCGACAAGAATCAGGCGGATTTCACAAAGAGGTCGAGCTTCTTGAAATGCTCGGCGAGGAGATAATAGACCGTCACGCGTGATTTCGAATTGTCGGCCTTCAACTTCTCGATCACCGCCACGACGGCCGCGTCGAGCTTGTCGTCCGCATCCGTCAAGGCAAGCTTCTTCTTGAGGAAGCTGTCGCGGACACGGGCAAGTTCCGCGGGATCCTTGCCGGCGACGAGCGAAGAGTCGCGATTACGCAGAGCAATACCGAGATGTTTCACGACACCGGCCACAGCGGCTTCGTTCACATTGGAGGTGTATTTCTTGATATCAGCGACGTAGGTAGCCAGATCAGACATCGGTGCGCATTCCTCCTGAATCACGATGCATCGGACGCAGTTATTTGCTGGTCGAAACAAGCGTGGAATATTAGGGCATGATTTGCCGGCAGGCGCCACCGCAAAGTGCGGCTTTCCCTACGGAAACCGTAGAGAAATGCACCCAAAAATCACTCAGCGCCGTTTTTCCTCGATCGCATCCCAGATCTGGGCGGCGAGATCGGGGCCACCGAGCCGCTTGATCGCCCGCAAGCCCGTCGGCGAGGTCACATTGATCTCGGTAAGATGGCCGTCGATCACGTCGATGCCGGTGAACAGCAGGCCCTTCTCCCGCAGCGCCGGCCCGATCCGATCGCAGATTTCCCGTTCGCGTGGCGAGAGGTCGGTCGGCTTGGCGGCGCCGCCGCGCACCATGTTGGAGCGGATGTCGCCCGGCTGCGGCACCCGGTTGACCGCGCCGGCGGCGACGCCGTCGACCAGGATGATGCGCTTGTCGCCTTCGGAGACCTTGGGCAGGAAATGCTGCACCACCCAGGGCTCGCGCGACAGCGAAGCGAAGAGATCGTAGAGCGAACCGAAATTCGGATCCTGCCTGCTCACCTTGAACACGGCCGCGCCGCCATTGCCATAGAGCGGCTTCATCACCACGTCGCCATATTCGGCCCGGAAGGCCTCGATCTCGGCGCGGTCGCGGGTGATCAGCGTCGCCGGCATCAGGTCCGGAAATTCGGTGACCAGGATCTTCTCGGGCGCATTGCGCACATGGAAGGGGTCGTTCACCACCAATGTCCTGGGATGGATGCGCTCCAGCATATGGGTGGTGGTGACATAGGCCATGTCGAAGGGCGGATCCTGGCGCAGCAGCACCACGTCGAAGCCGGACAGATCGGTACGGCTTTCTGCGCCGGCCTTGACGTGATCACCCTCGACATCCTGCACGGTGACCGGCCTGACCTGGGCGGAGACGACGCCGCCCCGCTGGGACAGGGTGTCGGGCGTGTAGACGGCCAGCGAATGGCCGCGCGCCTGCGCCTCCAGCATCAGCGCGAAGGTGGAATCCCCCTTGATGTTGATGCGCTCGATCGGGTCCATCTGCACGGCAACGGTGAGCTTCATCAGCCAATTCCTCGGATTTCCAGGCTATCGAAAAAGGACTGCTAGTTAGATAGCCGCCGACGCCGCGCCGCAACAGACGCCGGGACGGCTTACGACAAAAAGATTTGATCGAGAGCGGGAGACATCGACGAGGGTCGATCACCAGAGCCAGACTCAATGTTCGCAAACGGAGCCGAGGAGACCAAAATGGTCGATCTCGCTCCATCTCTCGATGGGGCTGAGGAGATCGACCCTCCTGGGAACGCTACTTCGCCTTGGATGCATCGCCGACATAGCCGGCCATCAGGGTCTGACCGCTGGTCTCGTCGCGCAAGGCGAACAGGAAGGGCTTGTCGGCGACGAAGGAGAGCTCCGGCTTGTCGGCAAGACTGCGCGAGGTGATGGCGGTAGCCGCCGCAGCTTCGGTCCCCTTCTCGTCGATGGCGATGGCGACCTTCTGGATGATCTCGTCGATCTTCTGCGGCTTGGCCGAGAACTGGCGCAGCGCGTCCGGTGCCCCGGCGGCCGGATCGAGCCCGAGGCCATCGAGGCTGGCCCTGAGATCGCCACCGGCCTTGATGGTGAGGCGCGGCAGGGCAACGCTGCCGGTCATCTCGGCGAACCCCTCCCCCGTCAGCCAGCCGGAGACCTCCGAAAAATCGGCAAGGCCGGCCGGTTTGTCCGTGGTGGTGATCAGGATCAGCGCATAGCCCTTGGTGCGGTAGGGCAGGGAAACGCCGACGAAGCGCCCGTCCTGGCGGGCCAGCCGCGAGGCCGAACCCGAATGCATCATCGCCACCTTGGCCGCCCCGCCATCGGCACGATGGAAATCGGCCTCGCCGGTCTGGGCGGGATCGAAGGCCATGCGCCACTCGTCCTTGAAATGCAAGGCGTTGAGCAGGACGAGGCCTCCCTTGTGCAGGGGATTGTCGATGAGGCTGGGGATGAGCCCGCGCGTGCGCTCCTTGACCAGGGCGTTGATGGCATCGCGCGTCGCCGGACTGGCGATGTCGGTGACCTCCACCGTCGCGCCCGCCTGCTTCAGTTTCGCCAGGGCGGCCGGCTTGGGAGCGGCCTCCCGGTCGAAATAGACCGCGCCGATGCCGGCCAGCGGGCTTTCATCCTTGCTGCCCGCGATCAGGGGCGAAAGGGCCTGGCGCAGCTTAGCGAAATCGCCGGCCTTGCCTTCGAGACGCAGCGTCTTGAGCAGCGCGGCATGCAGTTTCGGGCTGGCGCCGAGGTCGAGCAGCGAGAAGGCGGCCGCCAGGCTGGCCGGGGAAACCACGAGGTTGGGCTCGCCCGCCGCCGCCTTGCCCTGCGCGACGAGCAGATCGAAGCCGAAGCGGGCGGAGGCCTGCGATACGGCGCTCGGGGCCGATTGCGCCTTCTCGGCCGGCTTGGCATCTGACGATTTGGACTTGGGTGCGGCCCCCGCCTGCAGCGGCATGGCGGCGAGCAAGCCAAGGATCATCAAGGCTCTCCTCGATACTGCAAACTCTGCGCGGCGGCCCATGCCCCATCCTCCTCAACGGGCATCAATGCCCGGTCACTTGCCCCAGTTAAGCATGATGCCATGGACGCGCTGTATCGCAGAGCACCTTTCTGCGTGAATGCACCGCACAATACGGGCTTTCCCCGCACCCCCCGCCCCGCTATAAGGCTGCCCCTTGGGGGTCATGGTCGCGGCTCGGCCAGCGAATCCGGCCATGTCTCCCAGAGCAAAGCGAGAAACCGCGCCTTGCTCTCGTCGTTGCATCGCCCACGCCGAAAGTCGCCACCGCCTTTCGGCACCAGGTTCCAGCGGGGTCCGCCATGCGCAGCGCGTCGATCGAGCGCGTCACCAATGAAACGTCGGTGTCCGTGGCCGTCGAACTCGACGGCACCGGCAAGCACGACATCGCCACCGGCGTCGGCTTCTTCGACCATATGCTCGACCAGCTCGCGCGCCATTCGCTGATCGACATCACCGTGCGCACCAAGGGCGACCTGCATATCGACGACCACCATGCGGTCGAGGATACCGGCATCGCCCTGGGACAGGCCATCCGCAAGGCGCTGGGCGACCTCAAGGGCGTCACGCGTTATGCCGACGCCTATCTGCCGATGGACGAGACGCTGACGCGCGCCGCCATCGACATTTCGGGGCGTCCCTTCCTGGTGTTCAAGGTCGATTTCCCGCGTGAGAAGATCGGCACCTTCGACACCGAACTGGTGCGCGAATGGTTCCAGGCCTTCGCCATGAACGCCGGCATCACGCTGCATGTCGAGACGCTTTATGGCTCGAATGCCCATCACATTGCCGAAAGCTGCTTCAAGGCGCTCGCCCGGGCCCTGAAGTCGGCGATCGCCATCGACCCGCGCCTGGAAGGCCAATTGCCGACCACCAAGGGTAAGCTCGGAGGCTGAGACGATGCCGAGCTGGTTCGTTTTCGAGCCCACCAAGACCGCTCCCGATACGCTGGAAGCCGCCGACAAGTCCGTCTTCGTCAAGGATGGCTTCAGCCTCGGCGCCTTTCTGGTCACGCCGGTCTGGCTGCTGTGGCGCAGGATGTGGCTGGTGTTCCTGGCCTGGCTGGGGCTCCAGGTGGCCCTTGCCGTGCTGACATCGACATTCTCCCTTGACCAGCGCGCCGCCGGAATCGTCTCGCTCCTGGTCAGCCTCTGCTTTGCCCTGGAGGCAAATGCCCTGCGCGCCTGGACCATGCGCCGCCAGGGCTGGCGCTTCACCGGCATCGCCTCCGGCCACACCCTCGATGAAGCCGAACAACGCCATTTCGAAGGGCGGACGATCAACCTCCCGAACCCGCCCGCCGCAGGCCAATCGTGGCTGGGCCGATCGAAGCACGGGCAGGCAACGTCCGACCGCGATTTCGTCGGCCCCTGGTCGACGCCTGCCCCGAGCAGCGGCTCGCCGAGCGTACTCGGCGTCTTTCCCGAACCGCATGGAACAAAACCTTGATCGCGACCATCATCGACTACGGCTCGGGCAATCTGCATTCCGCCCGCAAGGCCTTCGAACGCGCCGCGACCGAAGCCGGCCTGTCCGTCGCCATCGAGGTGACCGATGATCCCGAGCGGGTGGCCGGCGCCGACCATGTCGTGTTGCCGGGCGTGGGGGCCTATGCCGATTGCAAGCGCGGCCTCCTCGCCGTGCCCGGCATGATCGAAGCCCTCGGCCATGCCGTCGCCACCAAGGGACGGCCCTTTCTCGGCATCTGCGTCGGCATGCAGCTGATGGCCGAACGCGGGCTCGAATTCGAGACCACCGCGGGGCTCGGCTGGATCGGCGGCGACGTCAAGGCGATCCAGCCTGCCGATCCGGCCCTCAAGGTGCCGCATATGGGCTGGAATACCCTGTCCGCCAGGCGCGGCCACGCCCTTCTTGCTGGCATACCGACCGGCCCGTCCGGCCTTCACGCCTATTTCGTCCATTCCTATCATCTGGCGGCCGCCGACCCGGCCGACGTGATCGCCGAGGCCGACTATGGCGGCCCTGTCACGGCCATGGTCGGCCGCGCCAACATGGTGGGAACCCAGTTTCATCCCGAAAAGAGCCAGACCCTCGGCCTGGCCCTGATCGCCAATTTCCTGCGGTGGCGCCCGTGATCCTCTTTCCTGCAATCGATCTCAAGGAGGGGCGCTGCGTGCGCCTCGTCCAGGGCGACATGGCCCAGGCCACCGTCTTCAACGACGATCCGGCCGAACAGGCGATCGCCTTCGAGGACATGGGCTTTTCCCACCTCCACGTGGTCGACCTCGACGGTGCCTTCGCCGGCAAGCCGATGAATTCGGCCGCCGTGGAACGCATCCTCGCCGCCTGCACCATGAAGGTGCAGCTCGGCGGCGGCATCCGCGACTTCACGACCGTGGCCGCCTGGCTCGACAAGGGCATCGCGCGGGTGATCATCGGCACGGCCGCGGTGCGCGATCCCGCTTTCGTCAGGCAGGCCGCCAAGGCCTTCCCAGGGCAGATCGCCGTGGGCCTCGATGCACGCGACGGCCTCGTCGCGGTCGAAGGCTGGGCCGAGGTCTCCACCGTGACCGCGGAGGAAATCGCCAAGCGTTTCGAGGATGCCGGCGTCTCCGCCATCATCTATACCAACATCGCACGCGACGGCATGCTCAAGGGTATCGACTGGGACGGCACGCTGGCTCTGGCCCGGGCGATCTCGATCCCGGTGATCGCCTCGGGAGGCCTTGCCTCCATCGCCGACGTCGAACGCCTGGTCCAGCCGGATGCCGCTCTGCTCGAGGGCGCGATCGCGGGCCGTGCGCTCTATGACCGCCGCCTCGACCCTCGTGAGGCTCTCGCCCTGTTGGGCAAGACGGCCTGAGATGACGGGTCATCCCCTGCGCGGTGCAGCACGATGTGATGCGCAGACGCGGGACCGCGTGCCGAATGAGTTTCATTCTGAAAACGGTCCCGTGTCTGCGCCGCAACATTTCATGTTGCATCGCGCACGGGATGACCATCCTCTCGTGATTTTCCTTTATAATTCTGTCATGGTGCCGATAACGGCCCACAGTTCCGGTCAAGAAGGTCGATGCTCAAAGCCCGCGTGATCCCCTGCCTCGATGTCAAGGACGGCCGTGTCGTCAAGGGCGTGAACTTCGTCGACCTCGTCGATGCCGGCGATCCGGTCGAAAGCGCGCGCGCCTATGACGCCGCCGGCGCCGACGAATTGTGCTTCCTCGACATCGCCGCCACCCATGAGAACCGCGGGCTGCTGCTCGACGTCATCAGCCGCACCGCCGAGGCCTGCTTCATGCCGCTCACCGTCGGCGGCGGCGTGCGGGCGGTGGAGGACATCCGCCAGCTCCTCCTCGCCGGCGCCGACAAGGTCTCGATCAACTCGGCCGCGGTGGCCGACAGGCAGTTCGTGGCCCGCGCAGCCGAAAAATTCGGCCAGCAATGCATCGTCGTCGCCATCGACGCCAAGAGGGTCTCCGCCGAAGGCGAGGACCATCGCTGGGAGATCTTTACCCATGGCGGCCGCCGCCCGACCGGCATCGACGCGGTCGCCTTCGCCGAGGACGTCGTACGGCTCGGTGCCGGCGAGTTGCTGCTCACCTCCATGGACCGCGACGGCACCAAGATCGGCTTCGACCTCGACCTCACCCGCACCATCGCCGACAGGGTCGGCGTGCCGGTGATCGCCTCGGGCGGCGTGGGCACGCTCGAACATCTGGTCGAGGGCGTGCGCGACGGCCATGCCACCGCGGTCCTTGCCGCCTCGATCTTCCATTTCGGCACCTTCTCGATCCGCGAGGCCAAGACCTATATGGCCAAGGCGGGCCTGCCGATGCGTCTCGACGGGCAAGTGGAGAATTCGATCGACTCCGATCCAATTCTCCACATGATTCAAAAAAAGGAGACGCGTTTTGCGATCTGACCAGATCGCAAAACGCTATTGCAGCATGAGCTTTTCCTTGACCGATCTCGAAGCCCGGGTGGCCGAGCGCGCCAAGGCGCCGCCGGAGCAGTCCTGGACGGCCAAGCTGCTGGCCGGCGGGCCGCCGCGCGCCGCCAAGAAGTTCGGGGAAGAAGCGGTGGAACTCGTCATCGCCCTCACCGAGGGCGAGGAGGGTCCGATCGTCGCCGAAGCCGCCGACGTGCTCTATCATCTCATTGTCGGCCTCAAGGCACGCAACATTCCGCTGGCGTCGGTCCTGCAGGAACTCGAGCGGCGCACCGGCCAGTCCGGCATTGCTGAAAAAGCGTCCCGTCCTAGATGACGCCGATAGTTGAGGGGCAGGCAAACGCCATGGACCAGCTCGTGAAGTCGCCCGTGTCCCCCTACTCGGTGTTCACCCGCAGCGAATGGGCCAAGCTGAGGGCCGACACGCCAATGACCCTGACGGCGGCCGAGCTCGATCGCCTGCGCGCCCTCAACGACCCGGTCTCGCTGACCGACGTCGAAGAAATCTACCTGCCGCTGTCGCGCCTGCTCTCGCTCTATGTCGCGGCGACGCAGGGCCTGCACCGCGCCACCCAGCGCTTTCTCGGCACCAGCCAGGGCAAGGTGCCCTATCTGATCGGTGTGGCCGGCTCGGTGGCGGTCGGCAAGTCGACCACCGCACGCGTGCTGCGCCAATTGCTGACGCGCTGGCCGAACACGCCGAAGGTCGACCTGATCACCACGGACGGTTTCCTGTTTCCCAACGCCTTCCTGCGCGAACACGGCCTGATGGAGCGCAAGGGGTTCCCCGAGAGCTACGACACCCAGCGCCTGCTACGTTTCCTGGCGGACATCAAGGCCGGCCAGGGCAAGGTCACGGCACCGGTCTATTCCCACCTCGTCTACGACGTGGTGCCGGGCGAGATCGTCACGGTGGATCAGCCCGACATCCTGATCGTCGAGGGGCTCAACGTGCTGCAGCCGGCCCGCCTGCCCCGCGATGGCAAGGCGATCCCCTTCACCTCGGACTTCTTCGACTTCGCCATCTATCTCGATGCGGAGGTGGCGCTGCTCAGGCGCTGGTATGTCGAGCGCTTCATGACCCTGCGCGAGACGGCCTTCCGCAACCCCCTCTCCTTCTTCCGCAAATATGCCGATCTCACCGAGGCCGAAGCGCTGGAGACGGCCCTCGGCCTGTGGAGCCGCATCAACCAGCCCAATTTGATCGAGAACATCCTGCCGACCCGGCCACGCGCCGACCTGATCCTGCGCAAGGGCGATAGCCACGACATCGAGCAGGTTTCGCTCCGGAAGCTGTAGTTCAGCTCTTTTCTCGGAGACGACACCAAGGTCAGGCTGACACTTTCCCCTACGGATGGACGAAGCGGCCTGCTTCCTCCATGATCCCTCGTACGCAATTCTGGGGCGACACCAGTTTCCCGGCAGCCATTGGGGAGTGCTTCATGGGGACCAGTACCGGAAAGGCAGCCGTTCATCGTCCGCTCGACCTCGATCCGAAGCGGGCGGGACGCCTCGATCGGGCCCACTACGGCATCATCGACATCGGCTCCAATTCGGTCCGCCTGGTGGTCTACGACCAGCTGGGCCGGGCGCCGCTGCCGCGCTTCAATGAAAAATCGCTCTGCCGTCTCGGCGAAGGCCTGGCCCAGACCGGCCTGATCGCCGTCGAGGGCTTCCGCCGGACAGTGGAGGCCGTGCGCCGCTTCCGCGCCGTGGCCGACGCCATGGGCGTGGCGCGCCTGGATGCCACCGCCACGGAGGCGGTGCGCCGGGCCGAGAACGGCAAGGACCTGGTCGAGGCCATCCGGGCCGAAGCGGGTGTCGATGTCCGCATCCTCAGCGGCGCCGAAGAGGCTCGATTTGCGGCGCTCGGCGTGATCTCCGGCTTCCACCGCCCCGTCGGCATCGTCGGCGACATGGGCGGGGGCAGCCTCGAGCTGGCCGCCGCCGAGGATGACCGGGTCGGCGAGGACTGGGTCAGTTTTCCCCTGGGAGCCTTGCCGGTCGAGGCCCTGATGCAGGGGCCGGACAATGCAAAGCGGCGGATCGATGCGCTGTTGAAGGACAAGACGCCGGCCTCCTTCCTGAAACAGCCGATCTTCTTTGCCGTCGGCGGGGGGTGGCGAACCCTGGCCAAGGCCCATATGGCACTGAATGCGGCCCCGGTTCCGGTGGTGCATGGCTATCGCATCCCGGCGAGCGAGGCCCGCGCCTTCGCCAAGACATTGCTGCGCCTGCCCCCGGCCAGGATGGCCGAATTGCCGGGCATATCGCGCCGGCGCGCGCGCACCATGCCCGCCGCCGCCCTGGTGCTGGACCGCGTGCTCAAATATCTGGCGCCGGGCGAGGTGGTGTTCTCCGCCCTCGGCCTGAGAGAGGGATGGCTCTATTCGCAGCTCGACGCCGAAGAACGCTATCTCGATCCGCTGGTCGAAGGCGCCCAGCTGATCGGGTTGCCCGGCTCGCGCGTGTCCGATTTTCCGCCCGCTCTGGTTGCCTGGACCGAGGGCCTGTTTGCGGAAGAATCCCCGGCCGAGAAGCGCCTGCGCGTGACCTTGTGCGCCCTCTCGGATCTGGGCTGGCGCGACCATCCCGATATCCGGGCGGAGGAAAGCCACCGCCGCGTGTTGCAATTTCCCTTCATCGGCCTGGATCACGCCGAGCGGGCCTTCCTGGCCATCGCGCTTCATGCCCGCCACGCCGGCCGGTTCGACGCACCCTATCTAGCGGGAGCGCTGAAACTGCTGTCGCCGGCGGAGCGCCGGCGCGCCGAGATCCTCGGGCGAGCCTTGCTGGTGGCCTACCGCCTGTCCGGCGGCACGCCTGCCGTGCTGGCGAATTCGCGCCTGTCGATCGGTTCGAACCGCCTGCGCCTCGAGGTCAGCCGTTCGGCCCGCGTGCCGGACAGCGAAGCGGTGAGCGAGCGCCTGTCCCTTCTGGCTTCCGCGGCCGGGGTGAAGTTCTCGGAGATCACCGAACTTGCCGAAGAGGGCTGAGGCGCAGGCGCGAATGGCTGGTCTGTGCACGCCATGATAGCGATGAGAGAACGTCACGAAGGAAACTGTGACAGTGCGATCCTATACCGGATAATCAGGCATCGCGAAGCGGCAGGGCAACGCGCTTTCGAGGGACGATGAGTACGAACAAGATCTCCTTCCAACCAACCTTGACGGATTGCATTCACGCCTATCGTTTCCATTATTGGCGCGCGGCGATGGCACCCAAGGCGATTGCGATGCGGACCGCCTTCGCGCTTGGCATGATCGCCCTCGGCGTTTTTTTCGCCTGGAATGGGCGGGGCTCGCCGGCCGATCTGACTGCCGCTGCCGTTCGCACGCCGGCGTTTCTGTTCTGGGCGATTGGCGCTATACTCATCTTCGTCATCGGCCTGCCATTGCTGGGCCAGGCCCTGGTACCCCGGCAAGTGCACCGGATCTACGAACAGCAGAAGAGCCTGCATCTGCCCTTCGACATCAGCTGGAACAGGGACGGCGCCGTCGTCGAGACTGGCGAGAGCCGATATGTGATCCCGACCGCGAATATCCGCTATTGGCGCGAGAGCAAGGAGGCATTTCTGCTCTACCAGAGCGATATCCTCTTCAACTTCATCATGAAACGTGCCTTCACCTCACCCAGGCAGCTCGATTCATTCCGGGCGGACTTGAAAGCATCGGGTTCTCCCGAACGGTAGAACCCGCGACCAGGCTTTGGCCGCTATCCAGATCGTCCCTGCAAGCTCCGTGCGACAATTTCGATTGATCGCCCCGGAGAAGGATGCCTGTGCTTGTCTTGTCGTGCCTTCTGGCTATAGTCGCGCGCGATTTCTCCCCGCCGGAATTTCTCCGGCGCAATCCCAAGCCAAGGCGCCTCGATGTCCAAATCTGTCAAGAAGGTGGTGCTCGCCTATTCCGGTGGCCTCGACACCTCGATCATCCTGAAATGGCTGCAGACCACCTATAGTTGCGAGGTCGTCACCTTCACGGCCGATCTCGGCCAGGGCGAGGAACTGGAGCCGGCGCGCCAGAAGGCGCTGCTGCTCGGCATCAAGCCCGAGAACATCTTCATCGAGGATTTGCGCGAGGAATTCGTGCGCGACTACGTCTTCCCGATGTTCCGCGCCAATGCCCAGTATGAAGGCGTCTACCTGCTCGGCACCTCCATTGCCCGGCCGCTGATCGCCAAGAAGCAGATCGAGATCGCCGAGAAGACCGGCGCCGACGCCGTCTGCCACGGCGCCACCGGCAAGGGCAACGACCAGGTCCGCTTCGAGCTCGGCTATTATGCCCTCAAGCCCGACGTCACCATCATCGCCCCCTGGCGCGAATGGGACCTGCGCTCGCGCGAGGCCCTGATCAAGTTCGCCGAAGAGCACCAGATCCCGATCGCCAAGGACAAGCGCGGCGAGGCGCCCTTTTCGGTCGACGCCAACCTCCTGCACTGCTCCTCAGAGGGCAAGGTGCTGGAGGATCCGGCGGTCGAGGTTCCCGACTACGTCTATTCGCGCACGGTCAATCCGGAAGACGCGCCTGATACCCCGACCGTCGTCACCATCGACTTCGAGAAGGGCGACGCCGTCGCCATCGACGGGGTGAAGATGAGCCCGGCAACCCTGCTCGCCAAGCTCAACGAACTCGGCCGCATCAACGGCATCGGCCGCCTCGATCTGGTCGAGAACCGTTTCGTCGGCATGAAGTCGCGCGGCATGTATGAGACGCCCGGCGGCACCATCCTGCTGCCCGCTCACCGGGCCATCGAAAGCATCACGCTGGACCGCGGCGCCGCCCATCTCAAGGATGAGATCATGCCGCGCTACGCCGAGCTGATCTATAACGGCTTCTGGTTCTCGCCCGAGCGCGAGATGCTGCAGGCCCTGATCGACAAGAGCCAGGAAGCAGTGACGGGTTCCGTCCGCCTCAAGCTCTATAAGGGCGGCGTACACGTCATCGGCCGCGAGAGCCCCTATTCGCTCTACAGCCAGGACCTTGTCACCTTCGAGGAAGGCGCCGTGGCCTATGACCACCGCGACGCCGCCGGCTTCATCAAGCTCAATGCGCTCCGCCTGCGCACGCTCGGCAGCCGCAGGCGCAAGCTGGGCGTCTGATCCGGCTCGCATCCGAATTTAGAGTCTATCGCTGCCCTTCCCTCTCCAGGGAAGGGCTTTTTGTTGGTCAAAGCGCTTCAAATCGAGAGCATTCGAGTTCACACGAGCCAGGGCAGACTAAATTTGATGCGTTGCAGCAAATATTTTCTGCACCGCGGCATGGACCACGGAAGTAAAAACAGGCTGTTTCTTTCGACCGGCACGATAATTGTTCTACGGCAGCACGATCACATATCAAAGATCGCATTGATTAATCGTATTACAATTGCCATGATCGCGCTCGTTGGTCCTCCAGAGACCCGGAACACGAGCAAGGCACTCCCATGATCAGGAAATTCGTCTTGGCTGTTGCCGGCGCGATAATGGCGCTGGCAGCCTCTCTCCCGATGGCGCAAGCCGCGCCGAAAACCTTCTATTGGATATCCCATGGCGGCCCGGCCGACCCGGTCTGGACCTATTTCCTGGCGGGCGCCAAGCAATGGGCCAGCGACACCGGCAACACGGTCAACACCTCCTTCCACAATGGCGACGTGGCTTCGCATCAGGAGGCCGTGCGCGCAGCGATCGCGGCGGGGGCGGCCGGCATCGTCACCACCAGCCCTGATCCCGGCAGCCTGATCAAGGTGGTCGATGAAGCCAACGCCAAGAAGATCCCGATCATCAATTTCAACACGCCCGATCCGCAGGCCAAGTTCGGCGCCTATGTCGGCGGCGACAACGTCAAGTTCGGTGCGGCCTGGGCCCAGTATCTGGTCGACAAGAAGCTGGTGAAATCCGGCGATTTCGTCTGGATGCCGGTCGAAATCCCCGGCGCCACCTATGGCGTGCAGGAGGAGCAGGGCATTTCCAGCGTGTTCAAGCCGCTCGGGATCACCTGGGAAGTCACCGAGGCGACGCTCGACCAGGCCGAGGTCATCTCGCGCATGACCGACTACCTCACCACCAACCGCAAGAAGATCAAGGCGATCATCGGCCTGGGCGACCTCGTCACCGGCTCGATCAAGCGGGTGTTCGATCAGGTCGGCGTCAAGCCCGGCGAGATCCCGGTGGTCGGCTGGGGCAATTCGCTCGACACCACCCAGGAGGTGCTGAACGGCTATGTCAACGCCGCGCAATGGCAGGATCCGCAGGCGACCAGCTATATCGCCCTCTCGATGGCGGCCATGGCCTCCAGCGGCATCCGCCCTGGCTTCAACGTCATCACCGGCGCGCTCTACGAGAAGGATGCCGCCCAGCAATATGACGACATCCTGAGCGGCAAGAAATAGGGCATTCGCAGGCGCTGGCGGCCGGAAATGTCTGTCCAGCGCGGCGGCCTCTCCTGATATGTATGAGGCACCGACCTTTGTCATGCCCGGGCTTGACCCGGGCATCCAGCGGCGAGCAACACGGCTTTCAAGCCTGAGTGGATTGCCGGGTCAAGCCCGGCAATGACAAAGGTCGAGCCAAGTCCGAACTCAGTGGACTGAGCACCTTTCTCAAAGCGCCCTTTCCTGCATCCGCCCCCACCACCGGCCAAGGACTTCTCGTGGAACAACGCTCCCTGCTCCAGCGCGCGATCGCACGGCCCGAATTCGGCCCCTTCGTTCTCCTGGTCGTCGAACTCGCTATCTTCGGCGGCATCAATCCCGATTTCCTCTCGGCGGACAATCTCAGCAACATCCTGGCCTTCACCGTCGAGCTCGGCCTGATTGCCCTGGCGATGACGCTGCTGATGACCTCGGGCGAGTTCGACCTCTCGGTCGGCTCGCTCTTCGGCTTCTCGCCGGTGCTGATGTGGACGCTGTTCAATTCCGGCGCCACCCCGCTCTGGGCGGCCTTCCTGATCGCCCTGGTGGTCGCGGCGCTGATCGGCTGGGTGAACGGCCTCTTCGTCACCCGGCTGAAAATCCCCTCCTTCCTGGTCACGCTCGGCATGCTGCTGGTGGTGCGCGGCACGGCTCTCTTCGTCACCAATGGCTTTCCCCAGCGCACCTGGAATGCGGGCGACCAGCCGCTCGCCGAGCTCCTGGTCGGCACCTTCTATATCGGCAACTTCCGCGTTTACATGTCGCTGCTCTGGTTCGCCATCGCCGCGATCGTGCTCGGCTACGTCTTGACCAAGACCAAGGCTGGCAACTGGATCCAGGCGGCGGGCGGCAACCCCAATGCGGCTCGGGCGCGCGGCGTCAATGTCGATGCCACCAAGGTCTGGCTGTTCATCCTGTGCTCGGTGCTCTCGACGCTCGCCGGTGTCATCTCTTCGATCCGCACCTCCTCGGCCAATCCCAATTCGGGCACGGGCTATGAACTGGAGGTGATCGCCATGGTGGTGATCGGCGGCACCGCGCTCACCGGCGGCCGGGGCACCATCATCGGCACGGTGCTCGGCATCTTCATCCTGCGCGTGATGCGCAACGGCATCGTGCTGATCGGCGTGCCGGGCCTGGCCTACAACATCTTCATCGGCGCGATCATCTTGGGCATGATGGCCCTGCATTCATGGCTCGACCGCCGGCACCAGGAAGGGAGGTGAGCGATGCCCGAGACAAGCGAAGAACTCATCCGCATGCAGAACATCGCCAAGTCCTATGGCCGCATCCGCGCCATCGAGGACGTCACCCTCACGGTGAACCGGCGCGAGATCGTCGGGCTGCTCGGCGACAACGGCGCCGGCAAGTCGACCCTGATCAAGATCCTGTCGGGGGCGGTGGCCGCCACCTCCGGCGACATCTTCGTCCGTGGCAAGAAGGTGGAGATGCGCTCCACCACCGATGCGATCGCCCAGGGTATCGAGACGATCTACCAGGATTCGGCCCTGGTGCCGCAGCTCTCGATCGCCCGCAACCTCTTCCTGGGGCGCGAGCCGATCAAGGGGCCGCGCTTCCTCAACCGCCTCGACCAGGCCAAGATGAACGAGGTGGCGACCACGCTCCTGAAAAGGGTCGGCATCTCCAAGAACATCGCGCCGACCACCCCGATCGGCTCGCTTTCCGGCGGCGAGCGCCAGGCAGTGGCCATTGCCCGCGCCATGCATTTCGACAGCGACCTGATCATCCTCGACGAGCCCACCAACAATCTGGGCGTGGCGGAGACCCAGGGCGTGTTGAACTTCGTGCGCAATGCCCGCAGTTCCGGCCATTCCTGCATCTTCATCGCCCACAATATCCACCATGTCTTCCAGGTGGTCGACCGCATCGTCGTCATGCGCCGCGGGCGTGTCGTCGCCGACGACATCGATCCCAAAAAGACCAGTGTGGAGGCAGTGGAGCGGGTGATCACCGGCATGGACCACTGAAGAGCGACCGACCCTCTTCCCGGGACCGCCAGCATCCCGCTGGCTCTTTGGTGCAGCGGCCGTTCGTCTGAGAGAAGAGCCAGCAGGATGCTGGCGGTCCCAGGGAAGGATGCATTGTGGCATCTGCCCCGAAAGGGTGAGCCCGGCTGTACAATCGTAGAATGGCGCATCCGGCCAACTCGTCTATAACGGCCGGACTCTTTCCTTCCCCAGGGACATTGAAGCTCGTCATGAAGAAACTCGTCATTTTCGATCTCGACGGCACGCTTGCCAAGAGCAAATCGGCCATCGATGCCGAGATGGCGGCCCTGCTGGGCCAGCTTCTCACCGTTGCCCAGGTCGCCGTGATCTCGGGTGGCGACTGGCCTCAATTCGAAAAGCAGTTCCTCGCCAATCTGCCGGCCGGCGACCGCTTCGACCGGCTGCATCTCCTGCCGACCTGCGGCACGAAATTCTTCCATTTCGACGGAAGCAACTGGGTCCCCGTCTATCGCGAGGACCTGTCGGCCGAGGACAAGCAGCGCATCGTCGCCGCGCTCGAGGCCGCCTTCGAACAAGCCGGCTTCAAGCCCGAGCGGATCTGGGGCGAGCGCATCGAGGATCGCGGCAGCCAGATCACCATGTCCGCGCTCGGCCAGGAAGCACCGCTCGAGGCCAAGCACAGCTGGGATCCCGATTTCAAGAAGCGCACCATCCTGAAAACCTATCTCGACAAGTCGATCCCGGATTTCTCGGTGCGCATGGGCGGCGCCACCTCGATCGACGTGACGCGGCAGGGCATCGACAAGGCCTATGGCATCGCCAAGCTGCGCGACCGGCTGGGCATCGCCATCGAGGAGATGATCTTCGCCGGCGACGCGCTCTTCCCGGGCGGCAACGACTATGCGGCCAAGGAGGCCGGCGTCGACTCGATCCGCGTCAGGGATCCCGAGGAGACCAAGAGGGTGATCGAGACCATCATCGCCTGCCTGGGGTGACTGGTTCATTCATTGAGAGCCATATTCGCCGGCCGATTTACGCAACGCGCCGCAGCGCTGCGATATGCTTGTCCAGCGCCACCGCGACCTTCTTGGCTCCGTAGCAGCGGAAGCGGAACGTGCCCCCGTCATGCTCGACGGCCACGATGCCTGTAACCCAGCCGAATTCCCGCCAGGCCTTGCGGATGGCGGTCAGCGGAATGTGGACGGGCTGCAGGCCGGTATGAAAAGCCCTGTTCAGGCCATTGGCGGCGAAGGACAGCCCTTCCGGCGTGATCTCGACGCGACCGCCGACCCACAGGCCTCCCGCCTTGCGGCGTATGCGATCGGCCACATTGACCGCGACGCCGGGTGCCAGCTTCGAGGGCGCCGCATCGGGGATGAGAGCGTTGCAAAGCTTGCGGATGTGAAGATCTGACATAGAGGCTCGCCCTATCCGAAAATTCCCATTAGAGATATTTGTCTGACAACGGAAGCGTCGCTCTGCCTTGCGGTACTCCGCCGGGCTGGACCGCGCGTTGCAACACAAATCGAATTGGAATCGGGAGGAACCCATGTCGGGTCAAGGAAAGATCGCCATCGTCACGGGCGCCGCCAGCGGCATCGGCAAGGCCGTCGCGCATGCGCTGCTGGCCGATGGCTGGTCTGTCGTGTTCACGGGGCGCCGCCAGGAGGCCCTGGAAGCCGCCATCGCCGAAAGCCCGCATGCGGCCTCCGGCCGCGCCATCGCCTCTGACGTCACCGATCCCGCTTCCGTCACGGCGCTGTTCGACGCCGCCGTCGCCGCGCTCGGCCGCGTGGACCTCGTGTTCAACAATGCCGGCACCATCGCGCCCGGCGTGCCGATCGAGGACCTGCCCTTCGAACAATGGAAGGCGGTGATCGACACAAACGTCAGCGGCGTGTTCCTGTGCACCAAGGAAGCCTTCCGCGTGATGAAGGCGCAGGAGCCGCGGGGCGGGCGCATCATCAACAATGGCTCGATCTCGGCCACCTCGCCGCGCCCGAATTCGGCGCCCTACACCGCCTCCAAGCATGCAGTGACCGGCCTGACCAAGTCCTCGTCGCTGGACGGCCGCAAATATGACATCGCCTGCGGCCAGATCGACATCGGCAACACGCTGACGCCGATGGCGTCCAAGATGCCGGGCGGCGTGCCGCAGGCCGACGGCTCGATCAAGCCCGAGCCGACCTTCGACGTGAAGCATGTCGCCGATGCGGTGGTCTATATGGCCGGCCTGCCGCTCGAGGCCAATGTGCAGTTCATGACGGTGATGGCCACCAAGATGCCGCTGGTGGGGCGCGGGTAGGCGAGGAACCGGGCGCGCCGATCCGGCCGCGCACGGCGTTCGAAGCACGGTGTGCCGATCTCCAGATCGGCACCACCCCCTTGCCGGTGAGCGCTTTGGCGCGAGAATGCCGATCTGGAGATCGGCACACCGAAAAGGGCCTCAGGCCCCTCTTCTCGCCGCCGGCAGCGCGCAGATCTCCTCGCCCGAGAAGGCGCGCGAACGGGTGATGAACCGCTTTTCCGTGCCGTTCTCCAGGGAGAACATGCCGCCGCGCCCCGGCACCACGTCGATGATCAGCTGGGTGTGGCTCCAGGCGGCGAATTGCGGGGCGCTGATATAGACGGGCGCCTCGCCGATGCTGCCCAGCAGCACGTCCTGGTCCCCGATGATGAACTCGCCTTGGCTGTAGCACATCGGCGAGGAGCCGTCGCAGCACCCGCCCGACTGGTGGAACAGCACGGGGCCGTAGCGGGCCTGGAGGCTGGCGATCAGGTCGAGAGCGGCGGGCGTTGCCGTTACCCGTTCGAGACTGGCATCGGGCATGATCGCTCCCCTTTTCATAATGAATCACCATCTCGCGTCATTGCGAGCGCAGCGAAGCAATTCAGAAGCCGCAAATGCCGTGCCTGAACAAGCCTGGATTGCTTCGCTGCGCTCGCAATGACGGCAAGGTCGCCGATGTCTCACTATCTTGCAAAAAGGGTCGCCCGGTACGAGACCGGGCGACCAAGTCGATCCGAGCACGGATCAGAAGAAGCCAAGCTTCTTGGGGGAGTAGCTGACCAGCATGTTCTTGGTCTGCTGGTAGTGATCGAGCATCTTCTTGTGGTTCTCGCGGCCGATGCCGGACTGCTTGTAGCCGCCGAAGGCCGCATGGGCCGGATAGGCGTGGTAGCAATTGGTCCAGACGCGGCCGGCCTGGATGGCGCGGCCGAAGCGATAAGCGCGCGTGCCGTCACGCGTCCAGATGCCGGCGCCGAGGCCGTAGAGCGTATCGTTGGCGATAGAAAGCGCTTCCTCGTCGTCCTTGAAGGTGGTGACGGAAACCACCGGGCCGAAGATCTCCTCCTGGAAGATCCGCATCTTGTTGTGGCCCTTGAACACCGTCGGCTTGACGTAATAGCCGCCGGCGAGCTCGCCGGGCAGGTCGGCACGCTCGCCGCCGATCAGCACCTCGGCGCCTTCCTGGCGGCCGATGTCGAAATAGCTCAGGATCTTTTCGAGCTGCTCGGAGGAGGCCTGCGCGCCGATCATGGTGGCGGGATCGAGCGGATCGCCCTGCCTGATGGCGGCGACGCGCTTCAGCGCCTTCTCGATGAAGCGGTCATAGATGCTCTCATGCACGAGGGCGCGGCTCGGGCATGTGCAGACCTCGCCCTGGTTGAGGGCGAACATCACGAAGCCCTCGATTGCCTTGTCGAGGAAATCGTCGTCCTCGGCGGCAACGTCCTTGAAGAAGATGTTGGGCGACTTGCCGCCGAGCTCCAGCGTCACCGGGATCAGGTTCTGGCTGGCATATTGCATGATCAGGCGGCCGGTGGTGGTCTCGCCGGTGAAGGCGATCTTCGCGATCCGGTTCGACGAGGCCAGAGGCTTGCCGGCTTCCAGCCCGAAGCCGTTGACAATGTTGAGCACACCGGGCGGCAGGATGTCGGCGATCAGCTCGGCCAGGACCAGGATGGAGGCGGGCGTCTGCTCGGCCGGCTTGATCACCACGCAATTGCCGGCGGCGAGCGCCGGGGCGAGCTTCCAGACCGCCATCAAGAGCGGGAAGTTCCAGGGGATGATCTGGCCGACGACGCCGAGCGGCTCATGGAAATGATAGGCGACGGTGTCGTGGTCGATCTCGGAGATGCCGCCTTCCTGGGCGCGCAGCACGCCGGCGAAATAGCGGAAATGGTCGACACCGAGCGGCAAATCGGCGGCCATGCTCTCGCGGATCGGCTTGCCGTTGTCCCAGGTCTCGGCCAGAGCGAGCGTTTCCAGATTGTCTTCCATCACCTGGGCGATGCGCAGCAGCAGCAGCGAACGCTCCGCCGCACTGGTACGGCCCCAGGCGTCCTTGGCGGCGTGGGCGGCGTCGAGGGCGGCTTCGACGTCGGCGGCATCGGAGCGGGCGACCTCGCACAGAACCCGACCGTTGACGGGTGAAGTGTTCTCGAAATATTTGCCGCTGCGCGGCCCCACCCACTGGCCGCCGATGAAATTGCCATATCGTGGCTTGAACAGCGTTCCGGGCGAGCGGACGATCTCGGGCTTATTCATGCAACTTCCTCCTTGAGCGCGCCAATTGATGGTTCTGGGCTGGCGTCGTCGGGGAAGGAGGATGGGCGTGACCGGGGCGCTTGTCAGGATAGGCGCGGACGATGGCGGCAGCGATGTGTCTCAGGGATGAGACAGGTTGAGATACCAGATCGCCCTTTCGGCGTGCCGATTTCCTCAGCTCCATCAAGAGATGGAGCGGGATCGGCATACCGAAGTCAGCTCTCCCGCCCCAGGCCCAGTCGCGCGATCTTGCGATGCATGGTGGCACGGCTGACGCCGAGCAGGCGGGCCGCGGCCGAGACATTGCCCTTCGCCCTCGACAGCGCCTGGCGCACGGCGGCACGCTCGCCGGCGAGCAGACCGTCGCCGGGCCGAACCGTTTCGCCATCGACGAGATCGCTGGCCGGGAAGGGATTGCGCAGATGCTCGTCCGTCAGCCCATAGACGAGGCGCGCGGCCCGGCTGGCGCCGATGACGAGATCCTCCCTGTCGACGGCGAGCAGGCCGGCCGGGCCGGCCCCTGCATCGGGCCCGACCAGGATGCGCGCATGGCGGAAGGCCTCGCGGAAATGCTGGGTCTCGATGCGGGTAGCCGCATCCCGTGTCGCAGCCGCCACCAGTTTGAGGATGCCAGGCGTCAGGTCGGACCGGCAGGTCGAGACGTCGAGCGTGCCCATCAGGCGGCCATTCGCGTCCCAGATCGGCGCCACCGTGCAGCTCAGCCCGATATTGCGGGTGAGGAAATGCTGGTCGCGATGGATGGTCAGCGCGCGCCCTTCCGCGATGCAGGTGCCGACACCGTTGGTGCCCTCGCTCTGCTCGCTCCAGACCATGCCGGTCCACAGGCCGAGAGCCTCGAAATCGGCATCGTCCCCCGCTACGCCGCGCCGATCCAGCGGCACGCCGTCATCATCGGTGAGGAGCACGCAGCAGCCGGCGTCACCGACCGCCTGGAACAGGCGGTCGAGCGTTCCCTGCGCCAGCCGTACCAGCAGCTCCATGCGCGACAAGGCCGCCTTGAATTCGCTGTCGCCGAGGCGAAGGGGCGGCGGGGCATGGTCGGGATCGAGACCGTAATGGCTCATGGAGCGCGACCAGGAGGCTGCGACCGCTGACTGCGCACTCGAGGTGCCGTCATTCAAGGTGGCATAGACCAGATCCGCGTGATGCGGACGGTCCGACTTACCCATTCCCGGCATTCGCTCCGCCCTCCGCATGCATTCCGACAGGGGGAGCCCGACAGGTCACTCCCGGCATCGACGCGGTTGCCGGTATCTTCCGCCGGAATTTCCCGGCCTGTCAATTGCAGCAGCGATTTTGGCCCGCTCTCAAAGCGCTTTGGAGAACGAATTTGTCATTCGATGCGTCAACATCGCGCAGAGGCGGCAGATTCAACCTCCTTCCGGCTTACGATACAGTTGCAGTTCCTGTTCCCAGCGGCCTCTATCGTCATTGCGAGCACAGCGAAGCAATCCAAGAGCCGAGAAACACGGCATCCGTGGCTTCTGGATTGCTTCGCTACGCTCGCAATGACGGTGCAACAACAGAACTACGACTGTAGTCCTACACACTGATCCTGGGCCGGCCCGACGCCCGGGCCGTCACCAGCGCCTCCACGAACAATTCCCGGCCCTCGGCCACGACCTTTTTCTCGTCGACGCTCACCGAGGTCTCGACGGTAGCGGCGCCCGCGGTACGCGCGTCGCCCTCGGCCTGGACCCGGGCCGCCTCCTGCGCGTGAACCAAGGCTTCACCGAGATCGAGAATGTCGCGCGTCCCGGAGCGGGTGAACACCCGGAAGATGCCCTCCACCGGCTGCAGCACCTTAACCTCGGCCGAGACATGCACGCCGCCGACCACGGCGCCGACCGCATTGGCGACCTCGGCATGTTCGGGCACCAGCGAGGGCGCGCCGACCAGGCCGGCGATGTCGCCGTAATAGGTCGCGGCGGAAGCGCCGAGCCCGACCACCGGCGCCGTCAGCGACAGGCCGATCCTGACGAGGCCGCTATGGCCGTCGAGTGCCGCCACCGCCAAGGCATGGCGCGACAGGCCTGCTTCTCGGAAGCCGTCCTCGGCCAAAGCGCATTCCAGCAGGAACTCGGCCGAGCGGCGGGTCAGGGTCTCGATGATCCGCCGCGCCAGTTCCTCGGCACCGCCGGCAAAGGGCAGCCCCATGGCGTTGCGCCGCCTGGCGAACAGCGTCAGGCCCTTCTCGGCCGCCGCCTGGTCCCAGGCGCGATGCAGCCCGAGCTGGTGGGCGGCATCGGAAGGCGTCAGCGCCGCCATGATGGCGAGGCGCCGGTTGACCAGGCGCTGCAGGGCATTGAACTCGCGCCGGTTGTTGATCAGCTTGTCGGCGGCCATCGGCCCGGCCTCCAGCCGCGCCAGCACCTCGGCCTCCAGCGCCGGCAATTCCGCCAGGGGCGGATGCAGGCGCAAGGCGAAGCGGCCGAAGAGGTCGTTGGGCAGATCGGCCCTGAGCTGGCGCTCGAGCGTCGAATGCACGAGCTCGGCATGGCTTTCGGCGAGCAGGGACAGGGGCACGGCACGGCGGGGGCCGAGCTTGAGCGCGGTATCCAGGCCATGCTGCTCGATCGCCACCTCGCTGTCGCCGCCAAGGCCGCAGGTGCGGATGGCGATGGCTTCCACCATGGTGCGGAAGCCGCCGATCAGGGCGCCGGCCGGGTCGATGCGGGGCCTCGCACCGCGCAGCACGACGACATCGGTGGTGGTGCCGCCGATGTCGGAAATCAGGGCGTCCGGGGCGCCGGCGAGGAAGGCGCCGCCCACGGCGCTGGCGGCCGGGCCCGAAAAGATCGTCTCGATCGGCTTGGCCTTGGCGACCTCGGCCGCCACCAGCGAGCCGTCGCCGCGCACCACCATCAGGGGCGCGGCGATGCCGAGTGCGGCGAGCCGCCCCTCGGTCGCGGCGATCAGCGCCTCGAGCAGATGGATCAGGCGGGCATTGAGCACGCAGGTGAGCGCCCGCTTCGGCCCATCCAGCCTGGCGGAGAGCTCGTGGCCGCAGGTGACGGGCAGGCCGGTTTCACGCCGCAGGATCTCGCGGGCCGCGATTTCATGGCTGGGATCGAGCACGGCAAAGCGTCCGGTCACCGCAAACCCGGTCAGCCCCGGCGCCAAAGCGCGGGCCTGCTCGGCGAGGCCGGCCTCGTCGAGAGGCGCGCGGACCTGGCCCATGGCGTCATGCCCGCCGGCGATCAGCAGGACCGGATCGCCGTTCAACGCAGCCTTGAGATCCGGCCGCTCGGCGTCGTCGGCATCGAAGCCGATATAGACGAGGCCGACGCGCCCGCCCTGCCCCTCCACCATGGCATTGGTGGCGAGCGTGGTGGAGAGCGAGACCAGGGCGATATGCGCGGGCGCGACGGCGGACTGGGCCAGCACCGCACCGACGGCCCCGCCGACACCGATGGCGAGATCATGATGGGTGGTCAGCGACTTGGCCTTGGCGAGAACGCCCTTCTCTTCGTCATAGAGGACGGCATCGGTGAAGGTGCCGCCCGTATCGATACCCAACAAAACAGCCATGATGTCAGCTACGCCCTATCAGATCTTTCTTGCTGATACGCGAATTCGAGCTGCGCCGCTTGCCCATACCGGCATTTTTTTGGACGGTGGCAGTCTTTCCCCGGGGCGTGGCGCGTTCAGGGCAATGCAGGTTTAGGCGAAAACGCCGCTTTGCTCTAACTCTTCGCTTCGATGCGCCTTTGCGATTCGAGGTGAGTCGGTGAAATCGTAAAGCGCTTCGGCTATAGGGCGATGCAGCGCCTCCGGGTGTGGAACTTCCTCCGTCGGCTGCGGATGTCCGCGATATCGATGACTTGAACGTCCTTTCAGTATTTGAGAAATGCGAGGCTGCCCATGATCACCGCTGCCCAGATGCGCGCTGCCCGTGCCCTGCTCGGCATCGACCAGCGCCAGCTCGCTGACCTGTCGGGGGTTTCCCTGCCGACGGTTCAGCGCATGGAGGCGAGCGAGGGCAATGTTCGCGGCGTGGTCGATACGTTGACGAAAGTGATCGAGGCCCTTGATCGAGCCGGCGTCGAGCTGATCGGCGACAACGCCGTCAGCCGCGAGGGTGGGCGAGGCGTGCGCCTCAAGCTGCCCAAATCGCCGGAAAGCCCCTCGGCCTGATCCGGAGTGCGGCTCGCGGCGGAGGACCGGCACCGCGGCACGGCGAAATCCCCGCATCCCGAATAAAAAGGCCGGCCGGGACGATGTCCGGGCCGGCCAGGCTGCGCCGCGACGGGCCGAGGCGAGGCCCCGTCGTTCGCTGGAAGGAATCAGGCGCCCGCCTTCTGCGGCAGGGGTTGGACCGGCATGCCCGGGAAGATCTTCTGGATGTTGCCGGCGATGATCTGGTCGGTTTCCTTCACCCCCTTGGTCACCGCGATCAGCGGCCCCTGGGCCGGGCCGAGTTCGACCAGGCGCATCTCCACCTTGTTGCCCTCGCCGACGACATAGACATATTTGCCGAGCTGGCTCGAACCGAGGGCGGCCTGCGGCACCAGCAGCGTGTCGGGCCGTTCGCCGATGCTCAGCCGAAGATTGACATATTGGCCGGGCAGCAGGCTGCGGTCGGCATTGGCGGTGGTGGCGCGGGCGGTGATGGTGCCGGTGGCGCGGTCGACGACATTGTCCAGGAAGGTGAGCTCGCCCTGATGGCTCGCCTCGTTCTGGCCGGGCACGATGATGTCGGCCAGGACCTTGCCGGCTGCCTTGGCCTTGAGGATCTGCGTGAGCTCGGCCTCCGTCGGCGTGAACGTCACATAGATCGGGCTGAGCTGCACCAGCGTATTGAGCACGGTGCCGCCAGGGCTGACCAGCGTGCCGGCCGCGGCCTGGTTGCGGCCGAGCCGTCCGTCGAAGGGAGCCTTGATCTCGGTATAGGCAAGGTTGAGTTCCGCCGCCTGGATCGCCGCCTTGTCGGCAAGAAGGGTCGCCTCGCCCTGCTTGACCGCGCTGGTGCGCTGGTCGAACAGGTCCTTCGACAGGAAGCCTGTCTTGCTGAGGTCATTGCCGCGGGTGAGGCTGGTCTTGGCATATTCGAGCGCGGCGGTATCACGCTCGGCCTGGGCCTTCACCTGCGCCAGCGCGGCCTGATAGTCGCGCGCGTCGATCCGGTAGAGGATGTCGCCCTGCTTCACATCGGTACCATCGGGCACGGCCTGGTCGAGCATATAGCCCGAGACCTTGGCCTGCAGGGCGATGCTGCGGATCGATTCCGTACGGGCGGGATAGTTGAGGAAGAGCGGAATGGACTTCTTGACCACGGAGGCGACCGGCACCGGCATGGCCTGCATGGCCGGTGCCGGATTGGCGGAGGCCGGCTTGCTCAGCACCCCGGCCAGGAGTTCCTGGCCGGCGGCGAGGAGATGCGGCTTGTCCTTGAGGTAGTAGCCGCCGCCTGCGGCGGCGACCACGACGATGGCGGTAGCGATTTTCCAGATACGCATCGGTATCCCCTTATTCGGCGGCCTGGATCCGGGGCGGCACAGCGTCCTCGGACTCGTCAGGCGTGCTTTCGGTATGGCGTGAATCTTTCCTGGCGGAGAGCCGGCGCTCGCGCCAGCGCTCGATGATGGCGTAGAACACCGGCACGAAGACCAGCGTCAGCACGGTGGCCACCAGCATGCCGCCGAACACGGCCGTGCCTAGCGACTGGCGGCTGGCAGCACCGGCCCCGGTCGCCTTCACCAGCGGCACCACGCCCAGGATGAAGGCGAAGGCCGTCATCAGGATCGGGCGCAGGCGCAAACGGCCGGCTTCCATCGCCGCCTCGACGATGCCATGGCCCTGCTCGCGCAGATGCTTGGCGAACTCCACGATCAGAATGGCGTTCTTGGCGGCGAGGCCGATCAGCATGACGAAGCCGATCTGCGAATAGACGTCGAGCTGCATGGCGCGCAGCCAGATGGCGAGCAGCGCACCGAACAGGCCGAGCGGCACCGCCAGCAGCACCATGAACGGCATGGACCAGCTCTCATACTGGGCGGCCAGGATCAGGAAGACGAACACGATGGCCAGGGCGAACACCGCCGCCGCGATCGAGCCGGCCTTGAGTTCCTGGAAGGTGATGCCGGTCCATTCATAGTTGAAGCCATTCGGCAGGGTTGCGGCTGCCACCCTCTGCATCGCCTCGATGGCCTGGCCCGAGGAGTAGCCGGGCGCGGGAGCGCCATTGATGAGGGCGGCCCCGTAATTGTTGTAATGGGTCACCGTCTCCGGCCCGACGATCGGCTTCAGCGCCCCCAAAGTCGACAGGGGCACCATGTTGCCGGTGGCATTGCGGACATAGAGGCGGCTGATGTCGCCGGGATCGGCTCGAGAATCCTTGTCGGCCTGCAGCGTGACGCGGAAGGTGCGCCCGAACTGGTTGAAGTCGTTCACATAGAGCGAGCCAAGATAGATCTGCAGCGTGTTGAAGATGTCCGGCAGATTCAGGCCGAGCAGCTTGGCCTTGTTGCGGTCGAGGTCGTAGTTGAACTGCGGCGTCGAGGTCGAGAAGGTGGTGAACAGGGTCTGCGGGTTGAGCTCGGGCTGCTTGCGCGCCTCGGCGAGCAGGGCCTGCGCCGCCTCGTTGACCGCGAAGGGACCGCGCCCGTTCAGGTCCTCGATCTGGAACTCGAAGCCGCCGGTGGTGCCGAGCCCCTGGATGGAGGGCGGTTCGAAGGCCAGCACGAAACCATCGGTAATGCCGAACAGCTTCGGGCGCACCTTGTTGACGATATCGGTGGCGCTAAGGCCGGGTCCACGCTCATCCCACGGTTTGAGGATGGCGAACTCGACCGCGGCGCTCGATTGCTGGGCATTGGTGAGGAAGTTCAGGCCGGAGATCGACATGATGTCCTCGACACCGGGCTCGGCCATCAGGATCTGGCGCACCTGCTTGGCGGCGGCGTCGGTGCGTTCGAGCGAGGCGCCGTCCGGCAATTGCAGGACGACGAAGAAGTAGCCCTGGTCCTCCGAGGGAAGGAAGGTGGAGGGCACCCGCGTCGAGATCCAGTAGGTCGCGGCCAGCACGACGGCAAACGCACCCATCATCAGCCAGCGCAGCTTGATGAAGCCGCGCACCGAGGCGGCATAGCCGTGCGACAGCCTGTCGAAGCCGGCATTGAACCAGCGGAACAGGAAGAAGCGCGAGGCCGGCTTGTGGCTGAGGAAGGCGGCCGACAAGGCCGGGCTCAGGGTCAGCGAGTTGAAGGCCGAGATGCCGACCGAGATCGCCACGGTCAAGGCGAACTGGTTGTAGAGCTGGCCGGCGACGCCGGGAATGAAGGCGACGGGAACGAACACCGCCATCAGCACCGCCGTGGTGGCGACGATCGGGCCGGTGACCTCCTTCATGGCGATCTTGGCCGCCTGCAGCGGGGGATGTCCCGCCTCGAGCTGTCTTTCGACGTTCTCCACCACCACGATGGCATCGTCGACCACCAGGCCGATGGCGAGCACCATGCCGAGCAGGGAGAGCATGTTGAGCGAGAAGCCCATGGCGAGCATCACCACCATGGTCGCGATCAGCGACACCGGGATGGCGATGACCGGGATGAGCACGGTGCGCCAGTTCTGCAGGAAGATATAGACGACGAGGACGACGAGGATGAGTGCCTCGACCAGCGTCTTGACGACATCCTCCATCGCGGCCGACACGAAGCGGGTCGTGTCGTATTTCATCGAATATTCGATGCCCTTGGGGAACCGCGCCGAAAGCTCCTTCATCTTGGCTTCGACGGCTTCCTTCAGCTTGAGCGAGTTGGAGCCGGGCGCCTGGAAGACGCCGAGCACTACCATCGGCTTTTCGCCGTGATAGGCCGAGGACGAATATTGCAGCGAGCCGAGCTCGATGCGCGCGACGTCACGCAGGCGCACCACCGAACCGCCGGCCGGATTGGCCCGGACGACGATGTTGCCGAACTCCTCCGGATCGCTGAGGCGGCCGGTGGCGTTGACCTGCATTTCGAAAGCGGTGCCCGCCGGCGCCGGGTTCTGGCCGATCTTGCCGGCCGCGACCTGCACGTTCTGCTCGGCGACGGCATTCTGCACGTCCACGGCCGTGATGCCGAGATTGGCGAGCTTGTCGGGATCGAGCCAGATGCGCATGGAATAGCGCCGCTCGCCGAAGATCCTGACGTCGCCGACGCCCGGCAGGCGCTTCAGCGGGTCCACGATCTGCAGATAGGCGTAGTTGCTGAGCGCGACCGAATCCACCGAATTGTCCGGCGAGGTCAGGTCGACGATCAGCACGAAGTTGGGATTGGCCTTGGTGACCGAGACACCGGACTGGTTGACGATCGCCGGCAGCGAGGAGGCTGCCTGGGCCACGCGGTTCTGCACGTCCATCGCCGCGATGTTCAGGGGATAGCCGACATCGAAGGTGACGGTGATGTTGGACGAACCGTCATTGGAGCTGGCCGAGGACATGTAGATCATGCCCGGCACGCCGTTGATCTGCTGCTCGAGCGGCGTGGTCACCGTATCGGCGACGACCTGCGAGCTGGCGCCGGGATAGCTGGCGCTGACCTGGATCTGGGGCGGCGTGATATTGGGAAACTGGGCGACCGGCAGCAGAAAATAAGCGATCGCCCCCGCCATCACCATGATGATGGCGATGGCCGAGGCGAAGATCGGACGTTGAATGAAGTAATTGACCATGGTGAAGCTCTGCGTCAGCCGCCTTGGATGCCACCATGTGGCATGGCGGTGTCAGAAAATGTCAGGAGGATCGGCGGCAGGTCCTGCTCTTCGGCGAGACGGCGGGCCTGACTGGCAAGCATCGTCCTCAATGAAACCGGATCGACACCGTCGGCCCGCATGAGGGCGAGCGTCAGCGGATCGTTCAGCAGCTGATCGACGGTCATATTGCAGCCCCGCTGAGCCATGACTCCTCCAGCGCGGAAACATGGGTCCATGCTCCGCCGAATTCGTTTGACGATGTGTCGTTTCCTGGTGAATTGTCTCTCTAACAAGGCTGGATCGCAGTGGGATGACGAAACGGCCTTGACGACGCCTTACCAAGCTGTTACCGATCAGTAACAGCGACACTGTTACAGGTCGGTAACAGTTTGGTCAAGCCATGAGCCAGAAAATTTTGGAACAAAGCGAAGAGTCACTCTGCTGCCCCGGACAGCGTCCGCGAGACCGCATCGTCGTCACTGCGCGTGACCTCTTCCACCGGCATGGCATCAACACCATCGGCGTCGACACCATCGCCAAGGTCGCCGGCACCAACAAGATGACGCTCTATCGTCATTTCGGCTCCAAGGACGATCTCATCGTCGAATGCCTGCGGGCGGCGGAGATCGACAACCAGGCACGCTGGGCCCAGCTCGAGGCCGAGCATCCGGGCGATGCCCACGCCCAATTGCTGTCCTGGGTCGGCAAATGCGCCGACTATATCGAGGCCGATAATCGCGGCTGCGAATTCGCCAATGCCGCCGTCGAGCTCTCGGGCGAGGACCATCCGGCGCGGCGCTTGGTCGAGGAGTTCAAGAAGAGGCATCGCGACCGCCTGGCCCTGCTCTGCCGGCAGGCGGGCCTCGACCAGCCGGATCTGGTCGCCGATACGCTGCATCTCCTGCTGGAAGGCGCCCGCGTCAGCCGCCAGAGCGCCGGTCCGGAAGGCCCGAGCGCCCGCTTCGTGCGCATGGCCGAGGGTGTCATCGCCTCCTTCGGCAAGAGCGCCTGATCCGCCGAAAATCTTCCGACCGGCTGCGAACTTTCGTCGGCCGCCATGGCATTTGGGTCGAATTTTCGCTATCAGCACATGATCGTTCTGCTGTGGGCGATGCCCGATATCGTCCCCTTCGGCATTGCAAGGAAGCTCCGCCATGTCCCATCCAGCGCTTGTGCCCGGCGCGGTCGCCGTCGTCACTGGCGGCGCTAGCGGCATCGGTCTCGCCGCGGCCGTCAAATTCGCCTCCCTCGGCCTCAAGGTTGCGATCGCCGATCTCGGCGAGGAGAGGCTTGCGGCCGCTGCCGAGACAATCTCGTTGGCCGCGCCGGAAGGACGGCAGGCCGTGCTCGCCTCGGCCACCGATGTCAGCGACGCGGAGGCCCTGCTCGGCCTGCATCAGCAGGTGAACGAGCGTTTCGGCGGCACGGACGTGCTGATGAACAATGCCGGCATCCAGCCGGGCTCGAAACTGTTCGACGCCCGCGAGGACCGAACCTGGGAGCGCATTTTCTCGGTCAATCTCAAGGGCGTGATCCAGGGCACCCAGATCTTCGCGCCGGGCATGATCGCGCGTGGGCGCCCCGGCCTCATCATCAACACCGGCTCCAAGCAGGGCATCACCACGCCGCCCGGCGATCCTGCCTACAATGTCTCCAAGGCGGCGGTGAAGGCTTTCACCGAGGCTCTGCAGCACGAGCTGCGCAATACCGAAGGCTGCCGGATATCGGCGCATCTGCTGATCCCGGGCTTCGTCTTCACGCCGCTCGCCGCCAAGGGCCGCACCGACAAGCCGGCGGGCGCCTGGACCCCGGAGCAGACCGTGGATTTCATGCTCGCACGTCTGGAAGCCGGCGATTTCTACATTCTCTGCCCCGACAACGAGGTGCCACGCTCGCTCGACGAGCGCCGCATCGCCTGGGCGGCCGGCGACATCATCGAGAACCGCCCGCCCCTGTCGCGCTGGCATCCAGACTATGCCGAAAAATTTGCCGAATTCCTGAAGAGATGAGGACATTGGGGGTGGTCTTCAGAGACTGACTCAATAATCGCAAACAGAGCCGGGAAAAGCTCGGTTTTGTCATGCCCGGGCTTCGTCCCGGGCATCCAGAGACCGTCATTTGTCGAGATTGCGGCGCTGGATTGCCGGGACGAAGCCCGGCAATGACAAAAGTCGAGTTTCGGTCAGGCTCTTCAGACCCGCCCCCATTCCACGGGGGCCTCGGGAACAAAACTCTATGACGGGGTGACTGCCGAACGGCGGCTGCGCTTGGGCTTGACGGCATGGGTTTCCCGCCCGGCCGCCGTCTGCAATTCGCGGCGGAAGACGTCGCGACGCTCATGGATGGAGGCGATCACCGGCCCGGCCGGCACACCGAGGCCGGCCAGGGCCGCCTCCGACAGCTGAAGGCTCGCCTCGATGGTTTCGGGCACGGCGTCGGTGACGCCGAGCGCGTAAAGCTTGCTGGCGTGATCGGCATCGCGCGAACGCGCCACGATGACGAGATCCGGCCGCAGGCTGCGCGCGGTGGCGACCACGGCCTCGATCTGGCGGGGCTGGTCGATGGTGACGACCAGGGCCGAGGCCTCGGCGAGGCCGCAGCGCTCCAGGAAGGCGGCGTTGGTGGCATCGCCCCAATAGACCGGCTTCTTGCTCTCGCGCCAGCGCGCCACCGCCTTGGCGTTCGCATCCACGGCGAGATAGGCGATCTTGTGCTCGGCGAGCATCTCGGCCACCAGGCGGCCGACGCGGCCATAGCCCACCACGATGGCGCGGCGCTGCTTGTCCTCCGGCGGGCCCTCCAAGGCCGCCGCTTCCACCGGCACCGCCAGCTCATAGCGCTTGGCGATGCGGCGGCCGAGCACGCCCAGCACGGGTATGGAGGCCATCGAAAGGGACGCGATGGCCACCACCAGCGCCGACTGCTCCGGCGTGAGGATGGAAAGCTGCGTGGCGAGCGTGAATACCACGAAGGCGAACTCGCCGGCCGAGGCGAGCAGGAAGGCGGTTTCGATCGAGACAGCCTTGGGCACCCGGTAAAGACGGCAGAGACCGAAGATCAGCAGACCCTTGACCAGCACCAGCGCCAGCACAGCGCCGACGATCAGCAGCGGGTAGCGGACTACCACGCCGAGATCGACGCTCATGCCGACGGTGAAGAAGAACACGCCGAGCAACAGGCTCTTGAAGGGTTCGATCGTCGCCTCGATGGCGCGGCGATATTCGGTCTCGGCCAGCAGCAGCCCGGCAATGAAGGCGCCGAGCGCCATGGAGAGCCCCTCGCTCGCCGCCGCCACGCCGGCCCCGATCGCCACGAACAGGGTGGCGGCGATGAAGAGTTCCGGATTCTCGGGATTCGCCACCAGGCGGAACAGCGGACGCAGCAGGAAATGGCCGGCGATCACGATGGCGGCGATGGTCAGCACCGCCAGGCCGAGAGCATAGCCGAGGCCGACCAGCACGGAGCGGTCGGAATGCCCGCCCATGGTCCCGACCAGGAACAGCACGGGCACCACGGCGAGATCCTGCAGGAGCAGCACGGCGAAATTGACGCGCCCGGTGGCCGAGGCCATGCGTTTCTGCCCGGCCAGCACTTCCACCACGATGGCCGTGGACGACAGCGCGAGACCTGCGGCGACCACCAGCGCCGCCTCGGACGGCATCACCAGGCGGGCGAGCAGGGCGACGGCGATGGTGGAAGCCACCACCTGCAGGCCGCCCAGGCCGAAGACCAGGCGGCGCATGGTCATCAGACGGGCGAGCGACAATTCCAACCCGATGACGAACAGCAGGAACACCACGCCGAACTCGGCGATGCGGGCGATGGTCTCGCGCTCGCTGATGGCGATCCAGTCGATATAGGGCACATAGGAAGACAGGGCACCGACGCCGGTCGGGCCCATCACGGCGCCGGCCGCCAGGAAGCCGATAACGGGGCTGACATGCAGGCGGCGCACGAGCGGCACCACCACGCCGGCCGTGCCGAGCACGACCAATGCATCCTTCAAAGCCGCGAGATCGACCGCTCCAGCCAAACCTGCCCCCCGCATTGTTCGATTATGCCTATCGAACAACGAAGGACCCTGCTTCGCCAACCGAAAATCACCGGCGGCGGGCATAAATTTTGGAGTGGAGATAGTAGCCCCAGGGATCGCGAGCGCCTCCGGGCTACAGCTTCCAGCCCGAATGGATGGCGACGATGTTGCCGGTGAGCGAACGGTGGCTGACCTGCGAGAAGCCGGCCTCGCGGATCATGGCCGAGAAGGCGGCAGGCTTGGGGAAATTGCGGATCGATTCGACCAGGTAGCGATAGGGCTCGGCATCGCCGGTGACCATGCGGCCGATCGGCGGGATCAGGTTGAAGGAATAGAGATCATAGATCTTGTCGAGGCCGGGCATGTCGACGGTGGAGAATTCCAGACAGAGGAAGCGTCCGCCGCGCTTGAGCACGCGATAGGCCTCGGCCAGCGCCTTGTCGATGCGCGGCACGTTGCGGATGCCGAAGGCGATGGTGTAGCCATCGAAGCTGCCGGTTTCGAAGGGCAGTTCCTCGGCATTGGCCTCGACGAAATCGAGCTGGCCGGCAAGGCCGCGCTCCTCGCCGCGCTGCCGGCCGACTTCCAGCATCGAGCCGTTGATGTCGAGCACGGTGACATGGGTGTCGGGGCCGCCGGCCTTCACGATGCGGAAGGCGACGTCGCCGGTGCCGCCGGCCACGTCGAGATGGCGGAAGGGCCGCTGGCGCGGCGGGTTGAGCTTGTTGACCAGATCGTCCTTCCACAACCGGTGCAGCCCGCCCGACATCAGGTCGTTCATCAGATCGTAGCGCCCGGCCACCTTGTGGAAGACGTCGTCGACCAGCCCCTGCTTTTCTTCCAGCCTCACGGTGGAAAAGCCGAAATGGGTGTCGGTGCTGGCGGTCATCGGGTGAACTCCGGACTAGGTCTGCCGGTGCTATAGACCATCGCAAGGCCAAGGTGAACCGCATCTGGCGCAAGGCTGCGCTTCATCCTATCTGTCTGCCTCAGCCTGCGCCGGAGGAATCATGCCCGAACTGCCCGAAGTCGAAACCGTCCGCCGCGGCCTGGAGCCGGCCATGACGGGCGCCCGTTTCATCGAGGTCGAGACGAGGCGGCCGGATCTGCGCTTTCCCCTGCCCCCCGACTTCTCCAAGCGCCTCGCCGGCCAGGCCATCCTCTCGATGGGACGCCGCGCCAAATATCTGCTGGCGGACCTGTCTTCCGGCGAGGTTCTGGTGATGCATCTGGGCATGACCGGCCGTTTCCTGATCATGGCGCCGGATGGCGGCGTGGAGGAGCCGGGCGAATTCGCAAACGAGGTCAAGGAGGATGCCAAGCACGACCATGTCGTCTTCCGCCTCTCCAACCGCTTCACCATCACCTATAACGATGTGCGCCGCTTCGGCTTCATGGATCTGGTGCCGCGCGCCGGGCTGGAAACCTCGCGCCATTTCAAGGCCATGGGCATCGAGCCGCTCGGCAATGAACTGAGCGGCGAGACCATCACCCGGCTGTTCGCGGGCAAGATGGCGCCGCTCAAGGCCGCTTTGCTCGACCAGGGCCTGATTGCCGGGCTCGGCAACATCTATGTCTGCGAGGCGCTGCACCGTGCCAGCCTCGCACCTGAACGGGCCGCGGGCACGCTCAGCGACGAGCAGGCGGAACGCCTCTCCGGCGTGATCCGCGAAGTGCTGGCCGAAGCGGTCGAGGCCGGCGGCTCGACCCTCAAGGACTACAGGCATACGGACGGCTCGCTCGGCTATTTCCAGCATCGTTTTCGCGTCTATGATCGCGAGGGCGAAGCCTGCCCGACACCGGACTGCCGCGGCACCATCGAGCGGCTGGTGCAATCGGGGCGCTCCACCTATTGGTGCCGGCACTGCCAGAAATAAGGAAAGCGAGCTTCCGGAGGTACGAGTATCTTGCCCGTTCTCCCGGATTGGCCAATCAGCCCAGCGGAATGGTCGCCCTGACGGTCCAATCCTCGATCGGAATGCTCTGGGCCGAGCGGACCACCGCAATGCGATCGAAGCGGACAGCGCGCCCGGCAAGGCGCTCCTCCACTTGCCGCGCTGCCGCCTGCCGTCGCGGCCCGTCCTGCACGCCATAGGCCAGCGAGACATGCGGCATGAAACTCTCGATCTGGGAAGCGGCGATCGAGGCGATGGCGCGGCGCTTCAGCTCGAGCACCGGCCCCGCCCGCTCGAAACGGGCATAGAAGGCACGGAAGAACGGGTCGCTGGTGCCGATTTCCCTGACATCGGCGGCAAAGGGCGCGATGCCCGCGGCGACGGCGACGAGCTGACGCGCCAGGTCCTCCTCCTCGCAAGGCCGGTCCTCGACGAGTGTCAGATGCACCTGGAAGCGCGGCGTGCCGAAGGTCTGCGCCAGTTCGGCGACGATGGCGGCGAGCATGCGCGCGTCCTCGGCCATGGGCATCAGCCAGACGGAATGCATGTTCTTCGTCGTGTCTTCCGCCATCTCAGCGCCCCACCTTGGCCAGCACGTCCGCGCTGAGAAAGCGCTCGACCACGAACATGAAGGCGATGGAAGGTACCAGCAGCACCAAGGCGGTGATCGAGGCGATCTGATAGTTGCCGCCGGCGCTGGCGGTGTAGAGCAGCAGCGGCATGGTCTTGATGTCGGGCGCGCCGACGAAATAGGTGCCGGTGAACTCGTCCAGCGATTCCAGGAAGACGAAGATGGCGCTTGCCATCAGGCCCGGCGCAGCCAGCGGCAACACGATGTCGCGGAAGGCGCGAGGGCCGCTGGCCCCGATCGAGCGCGCTGCCTCCTCCAGATCGGCCGGCACCGCGGAAAAGGACGCCGTGGCGATCCACACCGCATAAACAAGGCCATGCGTGGTGTGGACGAGCACGACGCCGAGCACCGTACCGTTCAGGCCGATCTCATAGAAAAGGCGCGCGATATTGACGTAGACGGGCAGGTTCGGAAAGGCCTGGGGCAGGAGCAGCAGCAGCAGGATGCCGGCGCGGAAAGGCAGCTTCAGCCGGGCGAGCGCATAACCGGCGGGAACCGCGAGGGCGAGGGACAGGGCCACGGTGAGCAGGGCGATGGACACGCTGGTGCCGAGCGAGGCCAGGGCGTCGCCGCGCGGGGCGAACACGCGCGGCCAGAAGGAAAAGCCATATTGCAGCGGCAGGCTGTGCGGAAAATACCAGCGCTCCGCCACCGTCCACAACAGCAGGTTGACCAGCGGGCCGAAGATGGCGAAGGCGAGCAGGCCGAGTCCGATGCCGCGGGGGATCCACAGCCAGTCGATGCGCCAGTTGCGGGCGGCAAGCACGTGACCGGCAGCACTCATCGCGCATTCTCCCTCATGGTCTGCCTGAGATAGATCCAGGCGACCGCCCCGGTGAAGGCAAGCGAGATCAGGCCGAGCGCATTCGCGACGCCATAATCGCCATAGGAATTGATGCGGAAGGCCATGTCGGCGGTGATCATGGTGGGGGATTGGGCGTTGATCATCAGCGGCACCGAGAGCACCGACATCATCGTCACCAGGCTGAGCACGGCGCCGACCAGCAGCGTGGAGGCGACCTGCGGCACCACGATCTCCAGGAGGATGCGCAGGCGCGAGGCACCGAGATTGCGGGCCGCCTCGATGGTGGAGCGGTCGAGCGACGCCATGGCGCCGGCGGTGAGCAAAGTGACGAAGGGCATCTGCTTCCAGACGAAGGCGATCACGATGCCCCGCCAGTCGAGGAAACTCACCGCCTGCAGCGGTGTCAGCAGCTCGGCATTGATCAGAATCGAGTTCATCAGCCCGTTCTTGGCCAGGAAGGTGCGCAGGATCTGGCCGACCACGATGAAGGGCACGAAGAGCGGCCAGCGATAGAGCCAGCGCAGCAGGGCGACGGCGAGGGGGTTGTTGCCCAGCGTGAGATAGCCGGCGATGGCGACGGCGATCAGCACGATCAGTGCGGTGGAGATCAGGATGATCACCACCGAGAAGACCATGTCGGTCCAGTAGAGCTCGAAGGCCTTGCGGAAATTGCCGAGCCCCGGTCCCTCCGGCGTGGCGAAGGAGCCGGTGATCGAACTCGCCAGCGGCACGACGAACAGCAGAACCACCACCGCGAGCGCCGGCGCCACCAGCATCAGGCCGGCGAGGGAGGGAGCGGTGCGTGAAGGAGCCATGGTGGAGATCCTGATGATGGGTATCCGGCAGGGGGATGATGGCGTGGCGACCACTCCCCTCATCCCCCTGCCGGGACCTTCTCCCGCAAGGGGAGAAGGCGTTCTTTCGGTTGGGTCGAGGAGCTTCACGACTCCCAATCAGGCCCCTTCTCCCCTTGCGGGAGAAGGTGGCGGCAGCCGGATGAGGGGTGCCGACGTCGTCCCCTACTCCGCCACCTTCTTCTCATAGGCTTCGAGCAGGTCGGCGTAGTAAGGCCCGATCGGGAAGGACTTGCCGTATTTGGCGAGGTCGTCGGGCGAGATGTCGGTGAACAGCTTCTGCCAGATCGCCGGATCGAGCTTGTCCTGCACATATTTGGCATCGATGCCGGGATACCAGTTGAACTGCTTGACGATGCCGTTGGCCTGGACCTCTGGGCTGGTGGCGAGTGCGATGAATTTCTCGGCCAGCGCCTTGTGGGCGGTCTTGCCGGGGATGACGTAATGCATCGGCTGGCCCGGCATGCCGGGCGCCGGCAGTACCAGCTTCATGGTGGGCGGCAGCTGGCCGTTGGCCTTCCAGGAATAGAACATGTCGACCCATACCGCGCCCATGGCGATCTCGCCGCGGCTGAGCATGTCGAGCGTGCCGGCATTGCCGGGGGTCAGTGCGACATTCTTGTTGAAGGCCTTCAGCTTGGCGAAGGCATCGTCCCATTTGGCCTTCTCATTGGCGTCATAGGGGCCTTCCTGCAGCTTCTTGGCGTCGCCGGCATAGTTGTAGATCCAGCTGATCACGAAGGAGACGCCGGAGGCGCCGCCCTTGATTCCGTTATAGCCGAACTGCTTGGGGTTCTTCTCGGTCCAGGCCACCAGTTCGTCGAAGGTCTTGGGCGGATTGGCCACCAGGTCCGGATTATAGGCGATGGCGGTCTGGCTGTTGAACATCGGCATGACATAGCCGTCGACATCGGCTCCGAGCGCCAGCCTGGCATTGCCCCGCGTGACCAGCTTGCCGGTATCGATATTGCCGCGATATTTGTCGAGCAGTCCGTCCTGGACCAGCTTGCCCGCCACCTTCTCGTGGATGACGGCGACATCGACGTCATAGACCTCCTTGCCGGCCTTCTTCTGGGCATCGAGCCGCTCGACGATCTTCTGGGAGCCGGCATCGCCGGGGCCGGTGCCGACCACGCGCACCGTCGTGCCCGGATTCTGCTTCTCGAAGGCCGGTGCCAGGAAATTATTGACGTAGTCGACCATGTTCTGGTCACCGGCCGTGATCACCGTCAGCTCTTCGGCCCGCGACGATGCGCCTGCCAGGGGCAAGGCGGCGGCGAGAAGCCCCGCGACTGCGGACAATGCTGTCAGTCTCATCCGAACTCTCCTGTCTCTCGTTACGATTCAGCCTGGCTCGCCGGGAAGACGAACAGGCCTGTCTCGGGGATATGAACGTTGACTTTCGCGCCGGCCGCCCAGGCCCTGGGCGCATCGACCACCAGCGGGCCCGCCGGCGTGGCGACGACATGGCGCCAGAAGCCGCCCGGAAAACTGACCTGGACGATCTCCCCCGCCAGGGCCAGGAAGCCGCGGGTGGGCTCCGCCAGAGGGGCGGTCGCCTGCAATTCCGCCGCCTCCGCCCGGAAATGGGCAATGCACGGGCCCGAAGCGGCCGGCCCGAAGGTCGCGATCAGGGCCGGCGCACCGCCCGCTCCTTCCAGCCGCGACAGGCCCGCCTCCGAGGAAGCGGGGCTGCAAGTGAGGCGCAGCCTGTTCTCGGCGCCCATGAAGGCGGCCACGAAGGCGGAGGCCGGCTGGTTGTAGACTTCCTCCGGCGTGCCGATCTGCGCGATCCTGCCGGCATTGAGAATGACGATGCGGTCGGCCATCACCATGGCCTCCTCGCGGTCGTGGGTGACATGGATGGCCGTGATGCCGAGGCGGCGCTGCAGGGCGCTGATTTCCTGCCGCACGCTGAGGCGAATGCGCGCATCGAGATTGGACAGGGGCTCGTCGAGCAGCAGGATGTCGGGGCTGACGGCGAGCGCCCGCCCGAGCGCCACACGCTGGCGCTGCCCGCCGGAAAGGGCCGCCGGCTTGCGCTCCTCCAGCCCGGACAAGCCAAGCAAAGCCGCGATGTCCTTGACCTTGGCGGCGATCTCGCCGCGCGCCAGACGGCGCAGCTTGAGGCCGTAGCCGATATTCTGCGCCACCGTCATATGCGGCCAGAGCGCATAGGTCTGGAACACCAGCGCCATGCCGCGCCGGTCCGGCGGTTCGCCAGTGATGTCGCGTCCCCGCACGCGGATGGCGCCGGAACGCGGCTGGATGAAGCCGGCGATGGTGCGCAGGAGCGAGGTCTTGCCGCAGCCCGACGAGCCGAGCAGGGCGACGAACTCGCCCTCGCCCACCGTCAGGCTCAGATCCTCGAAGACCTGGGTATTGCCCAGCCGCACCGAGGCCCGGTCGACCTCCAGCAAGGGTTGCCGCACCGGCGCCGAAGGAGCCCCCGCCAGGAATTGGTCACTCGGCTTCATGGCGCAACCTCCCGCGGGCGGAACCGGGCGCCGCCCGGCGAGGCAAAATGCCTGCAGCCCGAGGTGCCGTCCCCCTCTCGTTTCCTCATCGCCATGTCTGATTGCACAGCTGTGCAATGCTCGCTCTGCCCGGAACTCCTGTCAATAGCGCAGAGCCATTCCATCGTAATCGGTCGCTCGATCCTGGGGTGGTTGTAATCCGCTCCGATGCTCCGAAGCAGTAATAGGGATAGGCCAGCCTCACTTTGCACAGCTGTGCAGAAGCAATGCTGCGTTTTATCCCTGCCGTTTCGGCGTGACAGGCATATGACGGTTCGCCCCCTCGGCAGCCAAAATCATGGCCACCGGACAAGACGGCCATGGCCTCGACCTGACCGGAGCACAAGCAGCATTCCGGGGGGCAGGTCTTCGGACCCGCTTGCGAGCGCAGCGTTTTCTGGGCCTCAGGTCGAGGATCGTCCTTCCGAGGCGAAGCCCTCATCGCCCGCATCGGTGACGATCAGCCGTTTGGGCAGATGCACCTCGACGCCGAGGCCCCCGAGGCTCGATCTGGCGATGTGAAGTTCGCCGCCATAGGCCTCGATGATGTCCTTGGCGATGGCGAGCCCGAAGCCGGTGCCGCGCACGGTCTCGTCGAGACGCTTGCCCCGCTCGATGAAGGACTTTTCGGCATCGGGCGGCAGGCCGGGCCCGTCATCCTCGATCGACAGGAGGATGACGGGCGAAGCCGTCTGCGCCATCAGGCGCACCCTTGCCTGGGAATTCGCCCATTTGCGCGCATTGTCGAGCAGATTGCCGGCGATATTGGTGAAGTCGCTCTCGTCCATTGCGATCACGATGCCCTCAGGGGCTTCGAGGTTGAACGTCATCTCCTTGTCGCGTGACAGCTTGTGCATGGTCGAGACCAGCTTGGACAGCACGGCATGGGTATCGACGCGTCCCGACAATTGCGCCGCCGCGAGACTCGCCCTCGCCTCCGCCAGGGTGCGCCTGACCTGGGCATCCATGCGCCAGACCTCGTCGCGAATGGCGTTGGCCGCCGCAGCCTGCCCGCTGTCGGCCAGGGAGCGGGCCGTCGCCTCCAGCACGGCGAGCGGCGTCTTCAGGCCGTGCGCGAGATCGCCAGCCCGGCTGCGCGCCTCGATGAGCTGAGCCTCGCGGGAGGCGATCAGCGCATTGAGGTTGTCGATCAAAGGTTGGATCTCGTCGGGATAGCGCCCGCTGATCTTGCGGGCCGGGCGGCTGCGCAAGGACAGCAACTCGACGCTGAGCTTGTCGAGCGGGCGGAAGCCATAACGCAGAAAGGCGATCACCGCCCCCAGCAGCGCCGCCATCAGCACGGCGAGCGAGGGCGCCATGGCATAGAAGAAACGCCATTTCACCGGCGAGAGCTGGGCATTGTCGAGCGCGATCAGGGCATTGACGGTCTGGTCGCCATTCGCGGTCGAAATGACGATGGAGCGCTCGACGGCGAGGAGCTGGCTGCCATTCGGCCCGGTGAGGTCGTTGACCTTGCCGCCCCCTTTGGCCGCCGTCGCCTGCAGCCAGGGCAGGTTCTGGTCCCACAGCGACTGCGAGCGCAATTCGACATTGCCCCCGCGCCCGACCTGCCAATAGAGCCCGCCATTGGGCAATTCGAAGCGCGGATCCTGCGGCCCCTCGTCGATGGTGAGCTGGTTGGAGCCGTTGACCTCGATGCTGCCGAGCAAGAGGCGCATCTCGTCTTCGATCTCCGACAGTTCGAGCGCCCGGATCGCCAGGCCCGAAATGGCATCGATGCCGATGCCGGCCAGGATGGTGGCGACCACGATCGCCACCACCGAGCCGAGCAGCATGCGACGCCTGAGGGAGAAGGAGGTCAAGGCCACGGTCAGGCAGACTCGGCCGGGATGAGGTAGCCCTGGCCTCGGCGCGTCTCGATCACGCCATTGTCGAGCTTGCGCCGCAGGCGGGCGACCACGACTTCCAGGGCATTGGAATCATGCTCCACATCCTGGTCATAGATGCTTTCGGTGATCTGGGACTGCGACATCACCGTCCCGGCATTGTGCAGGAGATAGGCGAGCAGGCGATATTCCAGCGGCGTCACCTGCACCGGGCTGCCATGGAAGGAGACGGCCCGCTGGCGGGTATCGAGTTCCAGCACGCCGTTCGACAGCACGGGGGAGGATTGGCCCGAGGCGCGGCGGACCAAGGCCCGCACGCGCGCCAGCAGCTCCTCCATGCGGAAGGGCTTGGTCAAATAGTCGTCGGCCCCCGAATCCATGCCGTCGACCTTGTCGCGCCAATCGTCGCGCGCGGTGAGGATGAGGACGGGCATGCCGCGCCGGGCCAGGCGCCAGCGCCTGAGCACCGTCAGGCCGTCGAGCTTGGGCAAGCCCAGATCGAGGATCACCAGATCGAAATGCTCGTTCTCGCCGGCGAAGAGGGCTTCCTCGCCGTCGAACACGGTCACCACGATATATTGCTGGGCTTCGAGGCTGCGACGAATATCGTCGACGATGGCTCGTTCGTCTTCGGCAACCAGAATGCGCATGATGCGGGGCGGGAAGCTCTCAAGGGAATGGCCAGCCGGCGAGAAGAGGGATAGCCGGCCGAACCGGCACGGACATTAGGCCTATTTATCCACCAAAGCCAGCGTCACCGGGTCGACGAGCACGTCGCGGCGTTTGCCGTCCGGCCGGAGGACCCGGACCATATAGAGCAGGCGCCCTCCGCGCCTCAGTTCGCGCACGCGCAGGATGCGGCCAGGCACCTCGCGGGCGACGGCCGCCGAGACATCCTTGAAGGAATGGTTGCCCGGCCGGCGCAGCGGCACTGCCGTCGGGACACTGTGATGCGCTCCGCTCGCCAAGGCCCCTTCGAGCGGCGGCAGGATGCAAGCAATCGTCAGCAAAAGTCCGGCGCAAGCATGCGACGTGCCCGATCTGGCCCTCATGAGTCTCCCTATGGTTTCGAGATCCTCTTCAATTCCAGAGCAAAGCGCGGTTTCTCCGAACCGCACTTTTTCTCCAGCTCTTTGTTTCGAAGCGTCTTTACGATTGCTGGTAACGCCGTCAAATCGCAAAACGCTATAGCGGAACCAAGCTTGCAATTGGCTTACAGGCGCTGTCAGACGCCCGCAACGCGCTCCTCGCTAGAATAGCTGGAAACGATTTTGGCCACCATCCGAATCGCCGGCCGAAGGATTACGCGTGTGTTGTCTTCTCCTGTACCAGTAAATGCCATCGGGCCGCTCGCCGTGGTCCGCGGCGAGCAGCGTCCCGACCTTCTGCGTGACGAAACCCTGGCGACGATCTTCAAGGTGTCCGCCGCGGCCTTTCCCGACAAGCAGGCCCTCGGTGCGATCGGCACCGGCGAGCGCCTGACCTATCGCGAGCTCGACGAGCGCTCCGACCGGGTCGCCGCCGCCCTGGCCCGTCGCGGCGTGGGGCCCGGCATGTTCGTCGGCCTGTGGTTCCAGCGCTCGATCGGCCTGCATGTCGCCCTGCTCGGTCTCATCAAGACCGGCGCCAGCTTCATTCCCTTCGACGCCGACATTCCGCCCGAGCGGGTGACGGCGAGCCTCGCCGATGCCGGTGCGGGCCTGCTGGTCTCGCACGCGCCGCAGGCCGAGAAATATGCCGCCGTCGAGGCCGAGACGGTAACGCTCGAGACGCTGCTGGCCGATCCGCGCCGCGATGTCCCGGCCAGCCAGGCGCCGGCGCTCAGCGATGCGGCCTATGCCATCTACACATCCGGCACCAGCGGCAAGCCCAAGGGCATCAAGGTCTCCCATCGCAACATCTGCCACTATCTGCGCGCCGGCAATGAATGCCTGCGCATCACGGCCGACGACGTGGTGCTCCAGCAGGCCTCGATCGCCTTCGACCTTTCGCTCGAAGAAATCTTCATTCCCTATATGGTCGGCGCCACGCTGAAGATCGCCAGCGCCGCCGTGCTGCAGGACATCGACGCCCTGCCCCGGATGCTCGAGGCCGAGGGCATCACCGTGATCGATACGGTGCCGACCCTGCTGTCCATGCTAAGCCGCGACGTCGCCGGGCTGAAGACGATCATCCTGGGCGGAGAAGCCTGCCCGCCTGCCCTGGTCGCCCGCTTTGCACGGCCCGGCCGGCGCCTCCTCAACACCTATGGGCCCACCGAGACCACGGTGGTGGCGACCTCGACCGAACTGGAAGCCGGCGAGGACGTCACGATCGGGCGCCCGATCCCCAACTACACCGCCTATGTCGTCGACGATCAGCTCAATCTGCTGGCGCCCGGCGAAATCGGCGAATTGCTGGTGGGCGGGCCTGGCGTCGCCATGGGCTATCTCAACCTGCCGGAGATGACGGCGGCCAAGTTCATCGCCAACCCCTTCACCACCGACAACTCCGATCCCGTGCTCTACCGCACCGGTGATGCGGTGAGCCTCAGACCGGACGGCCGGATCGTCTTCCAGGGCCGCATCGACAGCCAGGTCAAGATCCGCGGCTATCGCATCGAGCTCGGCGAGATCGAAAGCCTGCTCGCCGCCGATCCCGCCATCCGCGCCGCGGTGGTGACGGCCAATCAGAGCGAGGCCGGCGATACGCTGGTCGCCCACCTGGTGCCGCGGGGCGAAATCGACCTCGACCGGATCAGGCATGGCCTCGCCGCCAAGATCCCGCGCTACATGCTGCCTTCGGCTTTCCAGCTTCACGACGCGCTGCCCGCGCTGCCTTCGGGCAAGGTCGACCGCAAGGCCCTCTCTGCCCTGCCGGTGCCGGAACGCCAGGCCACCGCCGGCGAACAGGAGCCCCCGCGCTCCTGGACCGAAGCCCAGCTGCTCAAGGCCGCGCAGGAATTGCTGCGTGCGCCGGCGGTCGACTTCGAGGCCGATTTCTTCACCGAGCTCGGCGGCCATTCTTTGCTGGCGGCCCGTTTCGTCTCCGAGATTCGGCGTGTGCCGGCTTTGTCGGGCATCGCCATCCGCGATCTCTATACGCATCGCACGCTGCGCAATCTCGCCAAGGCCCTCGATGAGAGCGTCGCCGCCACTGCCGCGGCGCCCCCGCCCGACCGCAGCTTCGAGCCCGTGCCGCTCGCCCGGCGTTTCCTGTGCGGTCTCGCCCAGGCCGTCACGCTGCCCTTCATCGTCGCCCTCGTCTCGGTGCAGTGGATCGGCCTCCTGCTCGCCAGCATGCTGCTGGTGGGCGAGGACGCTTCCATCCTCACCGAGCTCGCCGTGCTGTGCGGGGTCTATATCTGTCTCAACCTCGCCACCAAGCTCGTCGTCGTCGGCCTGAAATGGCTGGTGATCGGCCGCACCAGGCCAGGCGTCTATCCGCTCTGGGGCGTCTATTATTTCCGCATCTGGCTGATGCAGCGCATCGTGCAGCTCACCACGCCGAAATTCCTCAAGGGCTCGCCGCTCATCCGCATCTATCTGCGCGCCCTCGGGGCCCGCATCGGCGACGACGCCATGATCGACGACTTCGAGGAGGGCGCGATCGACCTCGTCACCATCGGTGACCGGGCGAGCCTCGGCACCAAGCTCAAGCTCGCCAATGTCGAGGTGGTCGGCAACGAGGTCCATGTCGGGCGCATCGAGATCGGTGCCGGTGCCCGCATCGGCAATGGCAGCGTGATCGGCGCCGACGTCGTCATCGGCGACGGCGCGGAGATCGGCGACCTCACCGCCTTGCCGCAGGGCACCATGGTGGCGCCGGGCACGCATTGGGAAGGAGCACCCGCCGTCGAGGTCGGTCCGGCCGAGCAGGACGATCCGGCGGACCATCCCCGCCTCGGGCGCCTCGGCCGCTCGGTCCAGGCGGTCGGCTATTTCATCGCCTATAATCTGTGCCTGGTCATCGGCCTGCTGCCGATCTTCCCGGCCTTCTCGCTGTTCTCGGAAGTGGAGGCCCTGTTCGGCGCCGATCCCGGCCAGCCTCTGTCCTGGAGCCTGGTGGCGGTCGCGGCCTGGCCGGCGGCGCTCGTGCTGATCGTGGTCTCGATGGCGGTGATGGTGGCCCTGCGCTGGCTGCTGCTGCCGAGGGTGCGCGAGGGGGCCTACTCGATCTTCGGTTCGCTCTATTTCCGCAAATGGGTGATCGGTCTGTCCACCGAATCCCTGCTGGAGACGCTCAACTCGCTCTACGCCACCGTGTTCATGCGCAATTGGTACCGCATGATGGGAGCCAAGATCGGCAAGGGTACCGAGATCTCGGCGAGCTTTGCCGGGCGCTACGACCTGATCGAGATGGGCCGCGACAATTTCATCGGCGACGAGACGATCTTCGGCGACGAGGAAATCCGCAATGGCCGCATGATCCTCAAGCGCCTGAAGACCGGCGACCGCTGCTTCTTCGGCAATTCCTCCGTGGTGTCGCAGGGATCCGTGGTCGAGGACGATGCGCTGATCGGCATCAAGTCGCGCCTGCCCGATTCGCTGAAAGTGGGAACCGGCGAGACCTGGCTCGGCAGCCCGCCCATCGCCATGCCGACCCGCCAGAAGGTGTCCGCCGCCGCCGGCACCACCTATGCGCCGCCCTTCCGCATGAAGCTCCTGCGCGTGGCGTTCGAAACGCTGCACACCTCGCTGCCGACGGCGGTGCTGATCGCCGCCGCCTATATCACCGCCGACATCCTGGCCTCGGTGATCTCGCAGGGCGCCTGGCTGGCCGCTACCGGCATCTTCCTGGTGGCCGGCCTCGCCATTTCCGGTCTGATGTATCTGGCTGCCGTCGCGGTGAAATGGCTCCTGATCGGCACCTACAAGCCGATGATGCGGCCGATGTGGTCCTGGTGGGCCATGCGCACGGAAGGCGTTGCGGTGATTTATGGCGGCCTCGCCAGCAAGATGCTGCTCGACTATCTCCGCGGCACGCCCTTCCTGCCCTGGCTCCTGCGCCCCTTCGGCGCCAGGATCGGCAAGGGCACCTGGATCAACACCACCGACATCTGCGAGTTCGACTGCACCGAGATAGGCGATCATGCCGTGCTCAACATGGGCTCCTGCCCGCAGACCCACCTCTATGAGGACCGGGTGATGAAGGTGGGCCGCATCCGCATCGGCGAGGGCGCCACGGTGGGCACCGGGGCGACCGTGCTCTACGACACCGAGATCGGCCCCTACGCGCAGGTCGAGCTGCTCACGCTGATCATGAAGGGCGAAGCTCTCCCGGCCTCGACGGTGTGGACCGGCATTCCGGCCCAGCCCCAGGCCCCGGCAAGCACCGAGGCGCATGAGCCAATGCTGGTTCCCGTCCTCGCCGAAGCGGCGGAGTAGTACCCACCCGCCTAGGGACTTGTCGCTTCCGACCATTTTGGAGGCGAGGTCTTCGTCCGACTGCGTCATGAAGGAGCCGCCTTTCCTGCCCCTCCCCTCGATGGGGAGGGTCGGCTCATGGGGCCGGGGTGGGGTGGTCATACGCAGGCTGCCGTGAGGTAGGCGGTTCATCCTTGCCAAGAAGTCACCCACCCCGACGCTTCGCGTCCACCCCAGGTTATTCCAAGAGGAATGACAGGCCGCCTCGACGGGGGCGGGTAGAGCGTGCTTCCTGACGCAGTGGAGTTCGGCCCCGGCTGCCTGGCGCGGTGTTTCCACGGCGGGGCTGAAGACCCGCCGCGATGCCGCTTGCAGCGGCGCGAATGGCTTGCCAAGCGCCTTGCGATGGCCTAGCGGGGGGGCCCGCCTTCCGGACCTCCAAGCGTGCCGGCTGCAGGCTTTCGCAAGGAAGACGTTCGCTCGTGGACATGACCTGGACTCTCATCGCCATGCTGGGCGCCGTCGGCGTCGTGGCCGGCTTCGTCGACGCGCTCGCCGGTGGCGGCGGCCTTTTGACCATCCCGGCCCTGCTGCTCTCCGGGCTCGATCCCGTGGCGGCCCTGGCCACCAACAAGCTGCAGTCGAGCTTCGGCTCGGGCTCGGCCGTGATCGCCTTTGCCCGGCGCGGCCATATCGACTTTCGCCAGACGCGCTGGATGGTGGCGACCACCCTGCTCGGCGCCTGCCTGGGCGTGGCCGCGATCAGCATAGCGCCGCTGTCGCTGCTGCAGGCGGCCCTGCCCGTGCTGCTGATCGCCATGGCCCTCTATTTCGCCTTCTCCTCGCGCTTCTCGCCCAAGGCCGGCATCGAGGACGGCAAGGCCCGCATGAGCCCTGGCCTGTTCACGCTCACCATGGCGCCGCTGATCGGCTTCTATGACGGCCTGTTCGGGCCGGGCACCGGTTCCTTCTTCATGCTCGCCTTCGTGGCCCTGTGCGGCTACGGCGTCATCCATGCCACCGCCAACACCAAGCTCCTCAACTTCACCTCCAACTTCGCCTCGCTGATCCTGTTCATCCTGGCGGGCAAGATCGTCTGGGTGGTGGGGCTGGTCATGGGCGTGGGCCAGTTCCTCGGGGCGCAGGCCGGCTCCTACATGGCGGTGCGCCAGGGCGCGCGGGTGATCAGGCCCCTTCTTGTGCTGGTGTGCTGCTCGGTCGCCGTCAAATTGCTGCTCGACCCGGCCAATCCCTTACACCGGGCCGTTATTTCGCTGTTTCAGTGAAGTCCGTCGTTGACGCCGAAGCCATTGGGATGTAAAGAGCCGCCTTCCAATAGCGAGCGCCGACAGCGCCCGCGGCTTATCATTTTCAGGCAACGCACGGCCTTTCGGCGATCTTTCGGGATCGTTATGGATGCGGCCGGCTTAACAGGCAGGGATCATGGCCAATACGAAGTCGGCCAAGAAGGCTACGCGCAAGATCGAAGTGCGCACCGCAGTGAACAAGGCGCGCCGCTCGCGTATGCGCACCTTCATCCGCAATGTCGAGGAAGCCGTGGCTGCCGGCGACCAGGCCAAGGCTGTCGCCGCGCTCAAGAGCGCCGAGCCGGAAATCATGCGCGCTGCCCAGAAGGGCGTGCTGCCGGCCAACACGGCATCGCGCAAGGTGTCGCGCCTGGCCCATGCCGTGAAGAAGCTCAGCGCCTGAGCCGAACGGCGGGACACCGATAGGGCAGGCGACCAAGCCGCTTTATTTAGGTTCCCTTAGGTGAAGAAACCCGGCCTCGAAGCCGGGTTTTTTGTTGCCTGCCGCACCCCGGCCGAAGGAACGTGCCGGGTGCAGGCCGGCAGCCCTTTCGGCGCCGCGCGCCATCGTTCCGGTCCCGTCCTCTCTTGGTCCGGCGTTGCCGCCGCCCTCTGGCGGGAGCGCCCGGGACCTTCGGCCCCGGTAGAGCCCTACCAAAAAGCGCCACTCTGGATTGTCATTGTCTCGTAACAATATTTCGCAATAAAGGTATTATTGTACTCATGATGATGGACTGGGCAATCTTTCCCCTTGACTCTAGGTTTGGCTGCCACAGCCATTTTCCCTCTTTGGTCGGTCAAAATTTTTCTTTATATTTCATAAGCTTATGGGATAAGAGAAAAGCAGCCCGGCGCCCGTCCGGGCGCGACCCGGGCAAAATACGAAGCCTCGCAATCTTTACGCATCCGAAATGAATATTTTTGAGTCATTTTGCCGCCTCCATGATTCCGTCGACTCCTCAACATCTTGCGGCTGCGGCGGCGAAGGCAGCCGCCGTCCGAATCGGGAACATTGAGGGGCCATTAACGAATCATTGAGATTTGCCTGTTGCACCCGGCAGGGCCGGTTCGGTATGTTTTTTCTCGGAACGGGTCATGTGTAGGTTCCTTCCCGATATTGCGAGCGGACGTCCGTCCATCCCGGGGCATCGGTGAGGTTTGCTTTGATGACTGTGTATAGTTTTGAAAACAGTAAGGTAACCGCGTCAGCATTCGCTTGCTGCTTTTGAGACCAATAATGAGGTGGACCTTCTGGTGAAGTGTCCCATGCCGGCATTACACGGCATGTTGTGTATAATACGAACGAAGTCTGAAGAAGACGGAATTGGGGTGTCATGTCGTCGGGGTGGTTGAATGACTATGCGGGAGACGTTTCGGCGCAGGAAGCCTATGAGCTCCTCAGCCAGCAGCCTAAGGCACAGCTTGTCGATGTCCGTACCCGGGCCGAATGGTCGTTCGTTGGCGTTCCCGACCTCTCCGCGCTCGGCAAGGAACCCGTCCTGGCCGAGTGGCAGCGCTATCCCAGCATGGAAGTCGCTTCCGATTTCGTCTCCCAACTCGAGCGCGAACTCGAGCGCCGCGGCGTCGGACAGGACCAGCCCGTTCTCTTCCTCTGCCGTTCGGGCGCTCGTTCGCTCGCGGCCGCCCAGGCCATGTTGGCCGCCGGCTGGAAGGGCGCGCGCAACATAGCCGCGGGCTTTGAAGGTCCGATGGATGCCTCACGGCATCGTGGCAGCGTCGAAGGCTGGAAAGCCTCCGGTTTGCCCTGGATCCAGTCCTGAAAAGCCAATTCGCGCTCTGCTGCCGCCGGTCCGGGACCGGGAAAGGCCGGAGCTGTTTCTTGAACTCATTTTGCCAGACGATAGCCCTATGACCTCGAGCGAGCGCCTGTCAGTCATTGCCAGCCAGACTGCAAAAACGGTTTCCGGCCTGGATTCCGATTCCTCCGTCGCCGATGGCGCGATTCAGCCGGCAGCGGCCTGGGATCGCGTCAAGCGCCGCCTGCGCGCCGAATATGGCGAGGACGTGTTTTCCAGCTGGTTCGCCCGCCTGGAACTTGATGCCGTCGTCGACGAAACCGTGAGCCTGTCGGTACCGACCCGCTTTCTGCGCAGCTGGATTCAGGCTCACTACATCGACAAGATCCTCGGCCTGCTGTCGGCCGAGCTGCCCGGCACGGCCCATATCGCGCTCAACGTCCGCACCGCGGTGGCCCGTCCGCCGGCGGCGCGCGATGCCGCGCCATGCCCCAAATCCGTCGGCGAGTCGGTGGCCGCCAAGCCCGCCGTTCCTTTCCTGCGGGCAGTCGAGACCCCGGCGCGCGAAGACGATCTCGCCGGCTCTCCCCTCGATCGCCGCATGTCGTTCGAGGCTTATTTCATCGGCCGCTCGAACGCGCTCGCCCACGCCGCCGCCCTGCAGGTCGCCAAGGCCGGCGCCGCCGATCCGCTGCCCTATAACCCGCTCTTCATCCATGCCTCGGTGGGGCTGGGCAAGTCGCATCTGATCCAGGCCATCGCCCATCAGTCGGAGGCCCAGGGCAAGCGCGCGCTCTATCTCACCGCCGAGCGCTTCATGTATGGCTTCGTCGCCGCGCTGAAGGCGCAGACGGCGATCGCCTTCAAGGAGAAGCTGCGCGCCATCGACCTGCTCGTCATCGACGATTTGCAGTTCCTGGCCGGCAAGTCGATCCAGCAGGAGTTCTGCCACACGCTCAACGCCCTGATCGATGGCGGCAAGCAGGTCGTGGTGGCGGCGGACCGCCCGCCGGCGGATCTGGAGACCCTGGACGAGCGCGTCCGTTCGCGCCTTTCGGGCGGCCTGGTGGTTGAGATCGGCTCGCTCGACGAGGAGCTGCGCATCAAGATCCTCAAGGCCCGCATCGAGGCGGCCCGCGCCCATCACGCCAATTTCGACGTGCCCGACAATGTCGTGGCCTATGTCGCCCATCAGGTCACGACCAATGGCCGCGATCTCGACGGCGCCGTCAACCGCCTGCTCGCCCACTCCGCCCTGTCCGGCTCGGGCATGTCGCTGGAGACCGCCGAGGCCGCGATCCGCGACCTCGTCAAGAACCGCGAGCCGCGCCGGGTCAAGATCGAGGATATCCAGCGCATCGTCGCCAAGCACTACAATGTCAGCCGAGCCGACATTCTCTCCCTGCGCCGTACCGCCACGGTGGTGAAGCCGCGCCAGGTCGCGATGTATCTCGCCAAATCGCTGACGCCGCGTTCCCTGCCCGAAATCGGCCGCCGCTTCGGCGGGCGCGACCACACCACGGTGCTGCATGCCGTGCGCAAGATCGAGGGCCTCGTCGGCAAGGATACGGGCCTGGCCGAGGAAGTGGATCTGCTGCGCCGGCTGCTTTCGGAGTAGAACGCCGGGGATTTGGTTGCGGCGGGAGCCGGGCGATCATCGCGCATCTTGCCATCGGCCAAGCATGGGCTTAACCCAGTTCCTGCTCGCTGCGGGAACTGGAGGTGGATCTATGGCTCGACCGGTGCGGACGAATTCGCTCTCGCCTCCGGCCGCATGCATCCGCTGGCTCGCCTGTCTGGCGGCACTGGCCGTGCCGGGCGCCGGCCATGCCCAGGGCAGCGCTCAAGACGATGATCAGGGCATGGGCGTCCTGAAGGTCTTCATGACGAGCCAGGCCTATCGGGACATCACGGCCCGGGCCCTTTCAGGCATCCCGCCAGCCATCTTCACCCGCTGCGCGACTCTGGTGGCGCGGGACTCCTCCGTCACCATCCTTCAGCCCGTATCCGCCGGCCCGCAGGGCAGCCCCGTTGCGGGGCGATGGAAGCAAGCCTTTCCGGTCAGCGGCTGCGGCAACGACACCGTGCTCAATCTCTATTTCTCGGTGGGGGCCGACGGTAAACCCCAGGCTGGCGCCGCCTTGCCCGGCACCACACTCGCCGATCCTCTCCTCCAGCGCGACGCGCTGCTCTATGCCAATCTCGGCGCTACGCGCGCCGTGGCCGACTGCAAGAATTTTCTGGTGATCGATACCAGGGCCCCGGCGTCAGGCACGCCGCCGGGAGCAGGCCGTCTCAAGGCACCCTGGTCCGAAACCTGGACGCTGAGCGGCTGCAATCGCAAGGTCGATGTCCGCATGGACTTCATCCCTGATTCCACCGGCACGACGATCGCGCCGCGCGACGCAGTGATCCGGCCCGACTGATGTCGGCCGGGCCGGCGCCGCCATCTTCCCCCTTGCATCGCCTGCGCGATCCGGGCAAAGGCGCAAACGACCCTTTGTTTCGGCGCTGCCTGCGGTGTCCAACAGATTGAGATGATCGCAATGCTCTGTCTCGGCCTCGATATCGGAACTTCGGCCGTCAAGGCCGTCATCGTCGATGAACGCGAGACCGTGCTGGCCGAGAGCGAGCAGCCTCTTTCCCTGTCGCGGCCGGGGCCGGGACTGAGCGAGCAGAATGCCGATGACTGGATCGCGGCGATCGAAGCCATCCTGGCCCGCTGGCGGGCCGAGCAGCCTGCTTTGCTCGCCGGCGTTGAAGGCATCGGCCTGTCCGGCCAGATGCACGGCTCCGTCTGCCTCGATGCCGAGGACCGGCCGCTCGGTCCGGTGATGCTGTGGAACGACGGCCGCGCCGCCGCGGAGGCGGCCGAGCTCAACCGCGACCATCCCGACCTCGCCTGGCAGCTCGGCGTGCCGGCCGCCCCCGGCTTCACCGCCCCCAAACTGCTGTGGCTCGCCCGCCACCAGCCGGCATTGCGCGCCCGCCTGATGCGCGTGCTGCTGCCCAAGGACTTCGTGCGCCTGTGGCTGACCGGCGAGCATGTCAGCGAAATGTCGGACGCGGCGGGAAGCTGGTGGCTCGACCAGGCCAGGCGCGACTGGTCCGATGCCGCCCTGGCGGCGACCGGCGTCGAGCGCAGCCAGGTGCCGCGCCTGATCGAGGGGACGGAAATCTCTGGCCAGCTGCGTCCGGCACTCGCCGCCCGCCTCGGCTTCAGGGCCGGCATTCCCGTCGCCGGCGGCGCGGGGGATGCCATGGCGGGCGCGATCGGCATCGGCACCATTGCCGATGGCGCCTTCCTCTCCATCGGCACCTCCGGCCAGTTCTTCGTGCCCGGCACCGCCTATCGGCCCCTGCCCGACAAGTTCCTGCACACCTTCTGCCATGCCGTGCCCGGTCATTGGGTGCAGATGGCCGCCCTGCTCAACGGCGCCTCCTGCCTCGCCTGGGCCGCGGGGCTGGTGGACGAGCCGATCGAGAGGCTTTTGGCCGACGTGGCCGCCCAGCCGCCAGGCCCGGGCCGCGTAATGTTCCTTCCCTATCTCGCCGGCGAGCGCACGCCCCACAACGATCCGGAGGCGACCGGCCTGTTCACGGGCATGACCGGCGGCACAGGCAAGGCCGACCTGATCCGCGCCGTGCTGGAGGGTGTCGCCTATTCCTTCGCCGACGCGGCGGCCTGCCTGGCCGAAGCCGGTACGCAGCTCAGCGAAGCGGCGGTGATCGGCGGCGGCGCCCGCAGCGCCTTGTGGGTGCAGATTCTCGCCGATGTGCTCGGCCTCAGGCTGAAGCGCTATCGCGGCGGCGAGAAAGGCCCGGCCTTCGGCGCGGCCCGCCTGGCGCGGGCCGCAGCCAGCGGGGAACCGATTGCCGCCATCGCCACCAAGCCCCCGATTCTCGACGTCGCCGAACCGCGCCCCGAGCTGACGCAGGCCTATGCCGAAAAGGTGGCCGCCTTCCGCCGGCTTTATCAGGCGACGAAGGCGGCGCGTTAGAGCAAGATGCGATTTCTCCGAATCGCGCTTCTCGCCGCCTCGTCGTGGCGGCCCCTCACGCGCTCCGCGCCGCCCCCGCGCTGAGATCGGCCCAGTCGAACTCTTCCTCCAGGACGTAATAGGCGTCGTCGCCGATCGCCCCCTCGCGCCGCAATTCGTTCGTCTTGAGCCGGGCGGCGGCGATCGCCCGCCGCCTGAGCGGATTGCCGGGCAGGTCGCCGATCTCCCCCTGCAACGGGCTTGCCTCGCTGAGCTCCACCACCGCCCCATATTCCTTGCACAGCAGCTTGGCATGCTTGGACTCGTCGTTCTTGATCGCCTCGATCGCGGCGCGATAGGCCTCCGTGCGGGCCCATTTCACCTCCTGGCCGACCGGATCGCCGTCGCGCAGATTCATCCAGCGGATCAGCGGCTTGAGCGTGAGGCCCTGCAGGACGAGCGTGCCGAACACCACGCAGAAGGCGGTGAACAGGATGAGGTCGCGATAAGGAAACGGCGTGCCGTCGGCCAGGTGTTCGGGCAAGGCGAAGGCGGCGGCCAGGGTGACGATGCCGCGCATGCCGGCCCAGGAGATGACGATGCCGCCGCGCGCCGTCGGCCGTGCCATCGGCCGGGGCGGATGGAAGCCATAGCGGGAAATCTTGAAGCGGACGGCGGTGTTGTAGGTCATCACCCAGAGAAAACGCACCACGATGACCGTGGCCAGCACGGCCAGGGCGACGGCGCCATATTGGAGGCGCAGCCCCATGTCGAGCCGTTCCCAGATCGGGCGCAATTGCAGGCCGATCAGCACGAAGGCGAAGGCGTTCAGCATGAACACCACCGTCTCCCAAACCGCATAGACGGGCACGCGCAGCCGCGCCGGCATGGGGGCATCGCGCCGGCGGGCGATGGTCATGGCGTAGCAGACGATGGTGAGGATGCCGGACAGCCCCGCCGCTTCCGCCACGATCCAGACGCCGAAGGTGGTGGCGAACTGCACGATGACGGCGGTCGGCGCCTCGTCGAACCGCCCGATCACATAGGGAAAGGCCAGGCCCATGGCGATGCCCGCGGCAACAGAGCCGAACACCGTGATGAAGAAGGCCGGGCCGAGGCTGCCGAGGGTGATGCCGCCCGAAACCATGGCGATCACGGCGAGGCGATAGATCAGCAGGGCGCTGGCATCGTTGAGCAGGCTCTCGCCCTCGAGGATCTTGGTCAGGCGATGCGGCAGCTTGACCTGCCGGACGATCGCCGTGGCGGCGGCCGCATCCGGCGGCGCCACGATGGCGCCGAGCGCGATCGCGGCCGCCCAGGGCATGGCAGGCACCAGCCAGCGCGCGACCAGGGCGACGGCAAGCGTGGTGACGCCGACCGCGATCACGACGAGATTGGCGACCGGCACCCAATTGTCGCGCAGGTCCCGCAGCGACGTGTCATAGGCGGCATCCAGCAGTACGGGCGCCACGAACAGGGTCAGAGCCAGATGCGGATCCAGCGTCCATTCCGGGCTGTTGGGCAGGAAGGCGAGGCAGGCGCCGCCAATGGCGAGGAAGGTGGGATAGGGGGCGCCGAGGCGCCGGGCGAGGGTCGACAGCAAGGCCGCACCCAGCAACAGCAGAATGATCCACTCGAAGGTTTCCATCGCGACCTCGACATCGTCTCCCGGTTGCATCCGGCAGTTTGCCGAAAGCGTCAAGAGGACGACACGCACCGGCCTGTGGCCAGCCGGAAGTTCCGCCCGGGCAGGTGGGTCCAATCGCCATTCCTGTCATGGAGGGGACTTGCTCCCCCGAGGCGGCGCCAACGATGCGGACCGCCCGGAAAGAAGAGGATGGGGGTCCCCGGTTCCGCCAGGCACAGGTCGATTCGCCGGAGGCCCTGCCTTCTCGCCGAGCTAGGGCCGCAAATAGAGCCAGCCCTCGCTTTGGAGTTCGGCCAGCAGGACCACCCCGCCCTTCTCCGCCACCACAAAGCCCGGCAGCAGGTCGGAGAGGCCGAGTTTCATGCCGTCCATGGTGTGCCGGCAGGCGTGGAAGGCAACACCCTCCTGTACGAGCCGGCCGAAGCGCGTCTTGAAATCCGCATTGCCACTATCCGCGCGGAAGGCCCGCAGGGCCGGGCCATGCACCACCACGGCGAGCTTCACGCCATCGGGGCCGCCCATGCCATCGACATGGTTGCGCAGATTGCCAAGGACGAAACCCGCCTTCTCCAGATCGGCGAGGTGATAGGCGACGCGTGGCACCGGCTTGGCCTCGGCCGCAAGCGGGGCGCCGGAGCCTGCAACCAGAACGGCCGGACCACCTGCCAGCATGGCCCTCACCGCGGTTCTACGATCCATCGGGGCCTCCTGCGGAGCGCGGACTGCCAGTCCGCTCTCCTTTTCGTCAAAGCCGCTCATTGGCCCCGGCGCAGCATCGCCTTCTCGTCCTCGTCCCCGACCAGGGACAGGCAGTCGGTCAGCGCGGTGCGATCGAGCCGGAACAGCTTGTCGTCGGTGCCGAAGCGCTTGCGTTCGTCGCTGTCCTCGCTGTCGCTGCCGGCCTTCCAGATGCGCGCGCCGTCGGGAATGGCGACGAGGACGGATTTATCGTCCTTGAGCCTGATGTCGATGGCGCCGCCATCGCAATCGACGCTGCAATGGGCGACGTTGGCCTTGGCTGCCGGCGCGCCCGAGGGGCCGATGGAACCGCAGCCGCCGAACGTCTCGAAATGCGTGCCGGCCTTGCGGAAAGTGACGCCCAGCGCGAGCGTATAGCCGGGATCGGCCCCCTCTTCCGCCGAACCCGCGACCAGCAGCGTCATGGTGCGCACGTTCTGCTGCGGATGACGGCCGAGATGCGGCGCGTCATAGGCCCGCCGGTAGCAGGCATGAATCTTGTCCTTGCCGATGACCCGGCCGAAGACCTGACGCTGGAAGGCTTCGTCCGGCGCCGAGCCGGCCGACCGGGCGGGCGGCGCCTCAGCCGCCATCAGGATGAGCGCAGCTTGCGCCAGCAGAACACGCATCAGCAAATGACGTTTCATGCGGCCCTCCGGACGACGATGCGCAGTTCGGAACATTCTACAACAGTGCGGGCGCGCTGTCCGTGCGCCCGCCCGCTGTCAGCCATTGATCGGAAAGCGCACCACCCGGCTCGGCTCTTCCTCTCCCGTGCCGGGATCGTCCGGCACCGGATGGGACGGCACCACCGGCATGGGCGGCGGCGGGCGGCGCGGCGGCGGCTTCAACGGCTCGGGCTTGGGCGGCTCGGGCGACAGGACCTCGACCTTGGCGGGTTCGACCTTGGGCGGTTCGACCTTGACCGGCTCGATCCTGACGGGTTCGGCCTTGGCCGGTTCCACCGCGGCTGGCGGCACTTCGGCGACGGGTTCCATCGGCGCCTGCATTGCCGGCGGCGTCTCCACCGGCTTGGCATGCGCTCCGACCAGCTTGGGCTGTTCGGGTTCGTCGACATCGGCCAGCACATCGTCGGCATAGGAGGCCGCCGGCGCGCCGAGGCGCTCGACCGGCGTCTTCCACTCGAAGGCGTCGATCCGGCCGGTAACGGGCGACACCGGCAGCCAGACGTCGGAGACCACGCCGTCGGCGGTCCAGACCGGATCGCGCGGGGCCCGCACGGCGCGCGACAGCCATTCGCGCACCTTGCCGGTGGCGCCGTGCTCGGCCTCCTCGATATCGGCCATCAGCAGGCAGACGCGCTCGGTGGCACCCGACGCCAGCAAGGGTGCCAGCGCCGAGCGGGCAACCGCAAAGTCACGGGCGGACAGGGCGGCGCGCGCCAGCGCGATCGCCGCCTCCGGATTGCCGGCCATCTGGGCGGCGAGGGTCTGGACGCGCGCGTAGCGGTCGCGGGCCGAATCGCCGAGCCGGACATTGGTATAGGCCTCGGCGATGTCGGGATGGGGCTGCAGGCGCCAGGCCGTCTCCAGCACCTTGGACGCCTTGCGGATATCGTTGCTTTCGGAGAGCAGCTTGGCCGCCAGCACAGCGGCGGGCACCAGCCCCGGAGCGAGCTTGAGCGCTTCGAGCGCGCTCGCCTTGGCGCCGGCACGATCGCGCTCGGCCTGCTCGATCGCCTGGGCGGTCAGCAGCACGGCGCGGTGGCGCTTGGCCGTTTCCTTGTCGATCAGGCGATGATTGGCGTTGCGGGCCAGGGTCGAGAGCGCGCCGCTCCAGTCCTTCTCGATCGACTGGAATTCGAGCAGGGCGGTCCCGGCCCAGGGCAGGGTCGGCGAGGTCTTCACCGCCTCCGCGGCGAGCTGACGGGCGGCATGGGCATCGCCGCGGCGCCGGGCCTCGACGAACAGGCCACGCAGGCCCAGCGGCTTGGTCTCGGCCTCCGAGAGCATGGCGCGGAAGGCGGCCTCGGCGCCGGCGCGATCGCCCGAAAGCTGCGAGGCCTGCGCCCGCAGGAGCAGGGCGAGAGGCTCGGAGCCGAGGATGCGCTCGGCATCGGAGGCCTGGCGCTGGGCCCGGCGAACATCGCCCGAGCCGACGGCGATCATACCCTGCGTCACCGCGTTGAAACCCTTGGAACGGCGGCGGGTGCGGAAATAGCCTGCGACATTGGCGGGCGAGCGCAGCAGCCAGCGCAGGAAACCGATGACGGCCATCAGTGCGCCGACCAGCACCAGCACGGCGACGGCGGCCCAGACCAGCTTCACCTTATAGGTGACCTGCCCCACAGTCAGGGCGACATCACCCGGCCGGCCGGCCAGCAGATAGAGCCCGTAGGCCGCGAGAGCGAGAATGAGAACGGTGACGAGAGCCCGGATCATCGACGCCTCACGGTTGAGAGAATTTCTGCAGGGCGGCGCCGGTCTGCGCCTTGATCAAGGCCAGGGCTTCCGCAGTCGCCGAAGCCTCCCTCAGCCAGGCCGCGCCGGCCTGCTGGCCGGCCTCCGGCATCGCCTTGAAGGCCGCGATGGCCGCCGGCAGATCGCCCTGGTGCAAGGCCTTCGAGACCTTTTCGGCCGAGGCGACCGGATCGCCGTCCCCGCCTTCGCCCTCGCGCGTGACGGTGACGATATTGCCGAGGCTGGCGGTGATGCGGTCCATCACGCCCGCGTCGGGCGACAGCGGCTCGGGCTTGGGCGCGAGCGCTGCCTCGATCTTCGGCTTCAGCGCGTCATAGCTGGAGGCCAGGGCTTCGACCGAGGGCACCCCCGCTGAGGCCCGGCTCGCCAGCGGCGCCAGCGCTTCGGCATTGCCGCCGAGGCCGGTCGCCGTCTGCAATTCGGTGGCGAAGGGTTTGCCGCTGCGGATGGCATCGCTGAGTTGGCCGAGCGCCACGGCATAGGCGGCCGCCTTGTCCGGCGTGGCGCTCACCGTCTGCTTGACCTGCGCGACCTCCTGCGAAAGGCCGTTGGCGGCGGTGCCGACCTGGCGCAGGCTCTCGCCGAGGGTGGCGATCTCGCCTTCGGCCTTGGCGAGGCGTTCGGTCAGGCCCGAAATGTCGGGGCCGGGAGATGGGGACGCCGGCGCGGACGAGCCGGCGGCGCTCGCCGCCTTCTGGGCCTCGCCCGCGAGAGAGAGGGCATTGTTTGCCGCTTCCTGCGTCGTCTTGACGCCGGCTTCGAGAGCGGCGAGGCGGCTGAGCGCCTCGTCCGTGCTCTTTCTGGCGGCAGCGGCGTCCTGCTCGGCAATGGCGAGCCGGGAGGCCAGTCCGTCATCACCGCCGCTCTTGCCGAGCGGGACGAGGCCGAGGGCGCCGGCCAGCACCACCAGCACGCCACCGGCGATACCGCCTATCAGCGCCGCAGCGAGGACCGGCAGGCCCGAGCGTGGCGGCGAGGGCACGGGTGGGGGCGAAATTTCGGGGTCATGCCGGGGCGGGGGAGCGGCAGCCTCCGGTCCGGCGGCAGCCTCGGTGCGCGGCGCATCGCTGCCGGCCTGTTCGCCATCGGCGGAGGCACGCGCCCAGATGGACGGGCCCGTCGTCTCCCCCGCTTCTGCGGCGCTGGCGAAGCCGGTCTCGCCGGCCTTCGGCGTTTCGGCGGCGACGGACTGCGCCTCGGCGGCAGAGTCGGGCGTTACGGCGGGCGCTTCCTCGCCGGCGGCCTGCGGAGGCGGCGGTGTCGACGCTGCCGGCGATTCGGTGACTTCCGTGGCGCTCAAATCCAACGTCGCGGGGCCGAGGCCTGCGCTTTTCTGCTTTTTCGGCCTGCCTTGCGTGCTGTCTTCCCGTGCCATGCGACCCCCATGGAGACCCCCAACAGGCCCAGCCTATAACATGAAAACCCGACAAGCCAATTTGCCCGAACCGAAGCGGGCTAAACCGTGTCCGGCGTCACGGCGCCCGGAAACGGTGGGCCTCGGCGATCTGGAATCATCCTAGATCAAGGCCAGCAGCGCGTCCTCCTCCGGACGCTCCGGAAAGACGACCTCGGCGGCGCGGGTGGCCGACATCACCTCGGCCACCTTGCGCGACAGGCACAGATGCCGCACCGGCAGCTGCGCCACGGCCTCGGCTCCGCCGGCGCAGGCGATGAAGGCTTCCGCCGTACGCGCCGAATAATGCAGCACGCCATCGATCTCCCCGCCAGACAGAGCGGCCGCGACCTCCGGCCGGAACCCCATCGCCTGATGCGCCCTGTAGACGACGGCGAGCTCGATGCGGTGTCCCATCGCTCCCAGGGTCTCGACGAGATCGCCGGTCCGGTCGGCCCCCGCCAGATAGAGGGCCCGGTGAGGTTCGCGCCAAGCCTGGCGGACATGGGCGATCAGGCTTGCGACGTCGCGACCGAAGATCTCGACGTCCATAAAGCCCATGGCGCGGGCGGCGGCCCCGGTGCGGCGGCCCACCGCGATCAGGGGCGTGGCGGTGAGCCCATGGAATTCCGGCCGCTGGTGGACAGCGGCCAGGGCATTGCCGCTGGTGACGATGAGGGCATCGAACCGCCCCGCCGGCAGGGCATCACCGCCGAACACGATCTCCAGCATCGGCTCGACCAGCGGTTCGTGGCCGAGCCGCACGAGGGCCTGCGCCGTCTGCCTTGCTTCCTCGATCGGCCGGGTGACGAGTATGCGCGCCATGTCAGTCTCTCCGCCGAAAACTCACCGCCCGCGCCATCCATGCGGCAGGATGAGGCATTCCGGCAGGCGCCGCGGCCCGCCCGCCGCGGGCAATCCTAACGCTCACACACGCCGCGGCCGTCAGCTGGCAAAGAACCCCTCACCTCCCCGGGCGCGCAGTTCCTCGCCGGCCGAGCGTCCGAGCGCCTCGGCCTCTTCGACGCCGCCGCTGCGCCGGGCTTCGTGCACCTCGCTGCCGTCCGGCTTGAGAATGAGGCCGCGAAAGCGGATGGCGTCCCCCTCCACCAGGGCGTGGCCGGCGATCGGGGTGCGGCAGGAGCCGTCCAGCACGGTGAGGAACGCCCGCTCCAGCGCCACGGCGAGATGGGTGTCGCGATGGTCGATGCCGGCGACATGACGGTTGGTTTCGCCATCGTCAGCCCGGGTCTCCAGGCAGATCGCACCCTGGCCGACGGCAGGCAGGAAGTCTTCCTCGGACAGGATGGCGCTGGCATGGGCGAGGAGGCCGAGACGCTTCAGGCCGGCCACGGCCAGCAGCGTGGCATCGGCCTGCCCTTCAGCGAGCTTGCGCAGGCGCGTCTCGACATTGCCGCGGAACAGCACTGTCTTGAGATCGGGCCTGAGATGCTTGACCTGGGCCTGGCGCCGCAGCGCCGCCGTGCCGACCACGGCGCCCTGCGGCAGTTCGGCGAAGGAGGCGATGCCGGGCGCGATCAGCGCATCGCGAACATCCTCGCGCTCCAGAAAGCCCGCCAGCACGAGGCCGTCTGGCAGCACGGTCGGCATGTCCTTGCAAGAATGCACGCCGATATCGACCTCGCCGTCTTCCAGCGCCCGCTCGATCTCCTTGGTGAACAGCCCCTTGCCGCCCACTTCCGACAGCGGCCGGTCACGGATCATGTCCCCGGAGGTCTTGATCACCCGGATTTCGATACGCTCGGGCGCGATCTCCAGGAGACCGGCCAGCAAGGCCTGCGTCTGCCGGGCCTGCGCCAATGCAAGCGGACTGCCTCGCGTGCCGAGGCGCAACAGAATGGACACGATCGATATTTTTCCCAAAAAGCTCGCGGCTGCTTAGCGCCGGAGGTCGGGGGAGTCAAAGACGAGCTTATGGGGACGATCACAAGCCCGCGGGACAATGGGCGATTTGCCCTGGACATCGTTCGGCGCATCGACGTCCGGAAGAGCCGCAGCAGATGTCTGCGCTCAGAGCGTTTTCCAGAAAAGTCGATCGACTCCTTGATTAAGAAAACGCGTTAAAACAACGAGTTGAAAGTGCGATTTAGAGAAGTCGTAATTCGCTCTAGTGCCGCACCGGGGGTTCGCTCCCGGTGGTGGCGAGCCAGAGGCCGAGGGCGGTATGCAGGGCCTCGGCGGCTTCGGGCGAGAGGGGCACCTTCAGGACGGCGTCCCCGTCGAAATGGAATTCGGCCAGCACGAAGCCGCCGCTGGGAGGCGAGGCGAGGCGCAGCAGGCTGGTCAATACCGGCGCTTCGATCGCTCCGCTCTTGCCGTCGAGGTCATCGATATCATCCATCATGTCGACCTACCTTGTTCCCTGGCCCAAGCGCGTTCTCGCGGCACTGTCGGTGTTCGGCGTGAGACACCGGCCCGCTCAGCGGGCCTGCATCACACGAAATTCGGCCTTGTCCAAGCCGCTCGCCCCGCTTCCGACCGCCTATTTCACTTAACCGGACCGGAAACAAAAAATTCAACAGAGCCATACAGTTAGCTTCTTGTACGGATTTATAACACTGCTTGTCGTTCCTTCGATAGAGCAAAATCGCCACAGTGGGCCGCAAATCGACTCGACCCTGCACTCCTCCGGCCGGCTGCCTCCGCAAAAAATCACTCGTCCAATGTCGGAAAGGCCCGTCGGCCCGCGTCCTTTGCGCGACAACCGGCGGGCAAAGAACAGCCCGCGCGGCTCGAAGTTCCACCGCCCTCATCCGTCGAGACAGGAGTGACGAACCATGGCGAAAGCCTCCATCCTGAAATCCCTGCTGGCCGTCCTCGTGATCGGCGCCGGCAGCCTTGCTGCCATTCCGGGTGCCGCGGCTGCCGCACAGACGGCGACGCCCGCGCAGGCGCCGGCCAAGAGCGGCCATGTCGAGACCGGCGGCGTGAATTATTACTACGAGGTGCGGGGCAGCGGCGAACCGCTTCTCCTGCTGCACGGCGGCCTCGGCTCCATCGACATGTTCCAGCCCGTCATGCCGGTGCTGGCCGCGCATCGCCAGATCATCGCCGTCGATCTCCAGGGCCATGGCCGCACGCCGCTCGGCCAGCGCCCGATCGATCTCAAGGCCATAGGCGACGATATGGGCCAGATCCTCGCCAAGCTCGGCTACGGCCAGGTCGACGTGCTGGGCTATTCGATGGGCGGCGGCGTCGCCTTCCAGCTCGCCGCCCAGCATCCCGACAAGGTGCGCCGGCTGGTGCTGGTCTCGGCAGGCTTTGCCCAGGACGGCTTCTATCCCGAGATGCTGCCGATGCAGGCCCAGGTCGGCGCCGGTATGGCCGAGATGATGAAGGCGACGCCGATGTACCAATCCTATGTCAGGGTCGCGCCCGCCCCCGCCGAGTTCCCGCGCCTGCTCGACGCCATGGGCGCGCTGATGCGCAAGCCCTATGACTGGTCGTCCGACGTGCCGAAGCTGACCATGCCGGTGATGCTGATCTTTGGCGACAGCGACATGTACCGCCCCGAGCATGTGATCAAATTCTACCAGCTTCTCGGCGGCGGCCTGCGCGATGCCGGCTGGCAGCGCGAGCACATGGCCAAGAACCGCCTCGCCATCCTGCCGGGCCGGACCCATTACGACATCTTCCTCTCGCCGCAGCTCACGGCGACCGCCCTGCCCTTCCTCGATGGCACAAACGAAACCGCCAATTGGAGCGACCAGACCGGCAAGTGATCGTTTGGGGTGCTCGCCCCGGGAGGGGCTTGAACGAAGCGGATTTGTTGCCGATTGTCCGGAACCTTTCCGCTTCGGAGCTTCCCCCATGCACGGACAACCTTCCCCCGTCATCGACCAGGCCCGCGCCGGACGTCTCGATGCCCTGATCGATGCCGCCATCGCCGAGGAGCGCATCGTCGGCACCGTGGTGCTGGTGGCCGAGGCGGGCGAGATCGTCTATCGCCGGGCCGCCGGCCACGCCGACCGCGAAGCCGGCATCCCGATCAGGGAGGACACCATCTTTCGCCTCGCCTCGGTGACCAAACCGATGGTGGCCGCCGCCGCCCTGGCGCTGGTCGAGGCCGGCCAGCTCAGGCTCGACGATCCTGTGACCCGCCACCTTCCGGCTTTCCGCCCCAGGCTCGCCGACGGCAGCGAACCGGTGATCACCGTGCGCCATCTCCTCAGCCACACAGCGGGCCTGCTTTATGACTACGATGCCGCCGCCGACATCTCCAGCGGTCTCGACCACCCCGGCCGCGGCATGGCGGAAAATCTCGACAAGATCGCGGCCCAGCCATTGGCCTTCGCGCCCGGCAGCGCCTGGCGCTACTCGGTGGCGATCGACGTGCTGGGCGGGCTGATGGAAAAGGCCGCCGGCAAGAGCCTGCCCGAGATCGTGGCCGAACGCATCACCGGACCGCTGGGCATGGCCGACACCGAATTCGTCGCCACCAAGCCTCATCGCCTGGCGACGCCTTATGCCGATGGCGAGCCCCGCCCGGTGCGCATGGGCGAGATCCAAAGGGTATGCCACAATGGCTGGTGGCTCACCTTCGTGCCGCAGCGGGCTTTCGACACCACCGCCTTCCCCTCCGGCGGCGCCGGCATGGTGGGCACCGCCGGCGATTTCCTCGCTTTCCTCGAAGCGGTCCGCAGCGGCGGGGCGCCGATTCTCTCGCCGGAAAGCCAACGCCTCCTGAGCGAGGATGCGATCCCCGATCTCGACATCGAGGACCCCGGTTGCGGCTTCAGCCTCGGCTGGTCGATCCTGCGCGATCCAGCCGCCGCCGGCATGCCCGGCTCGCCCGGATGCTGGCACTGGGGCGGCGTCTACGGCCACAGCTGGTTCGTGGACCCGGCACGCAGGCTTTCGGTGGTGATGTTCACCAACACGGCCGTGGCGGGGGTCGGCGGCGCCTATCCCGACGGCCTCCGCGCCGCCATTTACGGCTAAGGAGACGGCAGGTTTCAGAAAAATCGCACTTTGTGCCAGGAGGCCGGTCCCCTCGCCGCTATCGAAATGAGCGGTTGCCTCAACCTTTTGGGAGGGGGCCGGGGCGCGAGCCCCCCTATCCTTTCGGCGCGGCGATACCGCTCATTCCCAGCTAGTCGGCCCGGCGATCTAAGGGTACATCTTGGTTAACGGCAGTAACGCACCTGAAAGGCCAGTCGTGATAAGAAGTCCCGATACGCGGGACCGGTTCGATTGAGCCCCGGCAAGTATGGGAACCAACATGACTCGTGTTCTGGTAACTGGTGGCGCCGGCTATATCGGCAGCCACGCCTGCAAGGCCCTGGCTCTGGCAGGTTACGACCCCGTCGTCGTCGACAATCTTTCCCTGGGCCACGCCGACGCGGTGAAATGGGGGCCGCTGGAAGTCGGAGACATCCGCAACAGCGCCTTTCTCAACAAGGTGATCACCCAATACAAGCCCGAAGTGGTGATGCATTTCGCGGCCAGCTCGACGGTGGGCGAGTCGGTCGCCGATCCCGCCAAATATTATTCCAACAATGTCATGGGATCGTTGACCCTGCTCGAGGCCGTGCGCCTGAACGAGATCGAGACCTTCATCCTGTCCTCGACCTGCGCCACCTATGGTATTCCCACCTGCCTGCCGATCCTGGAAAACGCACCGCGCAACCCGATCAGCCCCTATGGGGCGACCAAGCTGGCGGTGGAGCATGCCCTGGCCGATTACGGCACCGCCTACGGCCTGAAATGGGCTGCGATGCGCTATTTCAATGCCGCCGGCGCGGACCTCGACGGCGAGCTGGGCGAAAGGCACGAGCCGGAAACCCATGTCATTCCGCTGGCCATCCAGGCCGCCCTCAGCCATCGGCCCGTCTTCAATGTGCTGGGCCGGGACTACCCCACGCCGGACGGCTCGGCAGTCCGCGACTATGTGCATGTCGCCGACATCGCCGACGCGCATGTGCGCGCCATCGACTATCTCAAGGCAGGCGGCGAAAGCTCGGCCTTCAATCTCGGCACCGGCATCGGCACCTCGGTGATCGAGATCCTCGAGGCGGTGCAGCGCTGCACCGGCCGCAAGCTCGACATCCGTTTCCAGCCGCGGCGGCCCGGCGACCCCGCCAGCCTCTATGCCGCCGCCACCAAGGCCGCCGAATTGCTGGGCTGGCATCCCCAGCACCGCGAGATCGACACCATCGTGGGCAGCGCCGTCTCCTGGTTCCGGCACAATCTGGCGGCCTGAGCCGGCTCTGGTAATACCGGACTCGCTCGATAGGGTAGCGTTGTGCCGCCCCTCACCCTTACCCTCGCCCCGTATCACGGGGAGCGGGTAAGGGTGAGGGGCGGCACAACCTCGCCGAAGAGCGCAGAAACACTTCGCAACCTTGCCGCCCGGCTAGAGCAAAGTGAGATCTAACTCTTTGTTTTGATACGCTTTCTTAATCGAAAAGTCTATCGACTTTTCTGGAAAATGCTCTAGGCCTTGAACCGATCCGTGGCGGCCAGGCGCTGCGTCAGGGGCCTCGCTTCCGGCCATTGATAGATCTCGGCGCGAAGGAATTTCAATTCCGCCTCCGCATCCGCCTCGTCGACCTCGGTCCACCAGCTCTTGGGCTGGCCGTTGCTGCCGTCGTTCCAGCGATAGCCGCGCGCCTTGAGTCGCTCCTTCATGTCGAAGGGACTGTTGGTCGCCCAAATTCGGATACGGGCGCGTTCCGACGCCTTGAGGAGCTCGGCGAACGGCGCGGTCCCGCCCGGCCCGTTTGGGCGTGCGAGCACCTCCAGCAACGCATGGCAATCGTCGACGGCCCGATGCCCGTTGTGGAAATAGCCCGACTGCCCCAGGAGATAGCCGAGCTTTGTGCCCTCGAAGCCACGGTCGGACCAGGCAATCTCCACATTCGAGCAGGCCCAGGGCTTGGGTGCGAAGCCCGGCGTGAAACGCTCGCAGAAGGGACGATCGAACCGCGCATTATGGGCAATGACCAGGTCCGCGGGCTCGATGAAAGCTTCGACCTCCGCCGTCGAGATCGTCTTGCCCGCCACCATGGCGTCGGTGATGCCGGTCAGCCTGGTGATCTCGGGCGGGATTGGTTCCCTGGGCTGGCGCAGGGCATTGAAGATGCCGACGACGTCGCCGACCTGCCCGGCGGGATCATAGGTGACCGCCACCATGCCGAGCTCGATGATCTCGTTCTTTTCGTGGTCGAGGCCGGTCGTCTCGGTATCGACGATCACCGCCAGGCACGGAAACCGGCTCTTGTCCCGCGGAACGATGGAGCGGGGCTCCAGCCTGCGCAGGATACGGTAACGGCCGGTGGCTTCGAGCATGCTCACCAGGGCGGCCTCGTCGAGCACCTCATGCCGGCGGGCCGGTGCCGGAGCGGCGCGCTTGGCCCGGGCCGGCTGCCTTTCCGGAAGCGCCTCGGTCCGAAACATGTCGAATTGTTCGCCCATGTTTCCCCCTTTCTCGCCGACTCAATGATCCGGCAGTGGTGAAACGTTTAGCGTTTCGGGCAGCAGCCAGGCAAACCTTCGCCGGCGTTTTCCCCCGCAATGGCCGAAGATGCCGATCAGTCCTCCGGCGTGAAGCGCCTGCGATAATCGGCGGGCGTGACGCCGACATGCCGCATGAAGGCCCGGCGCAGCACATCGGCATTGGCGAATCCACACGCCGCCGCTACCTGTTTGGGCGGGCTTCGACCTGTCTCCAGCAGGCGCCGGGCCGCGGAGACGCGCGCCGCCTCAACCCAACTCGCCGGCGTCACGCCGACCTCCATGGCGAAGAGCCGGGCGAAGTGACGCGGGCTCAGATTGAGGCGCCTGGCCATGCTGGCGATGCTGTGGCGCTCGGCAGGATTGGCGGCCACCCAGCGCTGGAGCTCCTGCAGCGCCGAGCGTCCTGCGGGAAGGGCTTCCTCGCGGCGGCTGAACTGCATCTGGCCGCCGGGACGCTTGAAGAACATCACCAGTTGCGCAGCGACGCGCATGGCGATTTCCCGTCCCAGATCCTCCTCGACCAGGGCCAGGGCAAGGTCGAGCCCGGCCGTCACGCCGGCCGCGGTGCGCAGCCGCCCGTCGCGGACATGGATGGCGTCGGGCTCCACGGCAATGTCGGGATAGGCCCGGGCCAGACGATCCGCCACGGCCCAATGGGTGGCTACGCGCCGGCCCGCCAGCAACCCGGCAGCGGCCAAGACGAAGGCTCCGGCGCAGACCGACCCATAGCGCCGCGTCGTGGCAGCCATCCGCTTCAGCCAGGCGAGCACGGCGGCATCGGGCACGGTCACCGCTGCGTTGGGGCTGCCGGCAACGAGAAGCGTATCGACGGGCTCGCCGCCATCCGCCCCGATCACGATGTCCGGCAGCAGGCGGGCACCCGAGGAACTGCGGATCGCTTCATCGCTTCTCGATGCGACAAGAAGGCGATAGACCTCCCGGCCGGCCTGCGTATTGGCCTCGGCAAAGACGTCCATCGGCCCGGATACGTCGAGCAGCTGGACGCCCTGCAGGGCCAGTATCGCAATGGTCTTGGTCTCGTCCCCAGACATCGGCATTCCTGGCATGGGCGTCCGCTTGCAACCGGTTTTGGCATAAATCGGCGTAATACATCGATTGAAGACAGATCTAGGGCGGACCTAGGCTCTGCGCCAGTGAAATCCACTGGAGAGACCGAAATGACCGCCATTTCAGGCATCGAAATCCCGGACAGCCGCCTGTGCCGGGACATCACCGCCTTCATCCGCGACACCGAAACCCCGCTCCTGTTCCACCATTCCAGCCGGGTCTTCTATTTCGGCGCCCTGGCCGGCAAGCGCCGCGGGCTGACCTTCGATCCCGAGCTCCTCTATGCCGGCGCCATGTTCCACGATCTCGGGCTGATGCCAGCCCATAGCAGCGCGACCGAGCGTTTCGAGGTCGACGGTGCCAATGCCGCCCGCGACTTCCTGTCGAGCCGCGGCATCAATCCTGCCGACATCGACCTCGTCTGGGCGGCGATCGCGCTGCACACCACGCCAGGCATTCCCGAGCACATGCACCCCGTCGTCGCCCTGGTGACGGCGGGCGTCGAGATGGACGTGCTCGGCTTGACTTATGACCACTATGGCGAGGCCGAACGCGAGGCCGTGGTCGGTGCCCATCCACGCACGCCGCATTTCAAGGAGGACATCATCCAGGCCTTCTATGACGGCATCCGGCACAAGCCCCAGACGACCTTCGGCAACGTCAAGGCGGACGTGATCGCCGACAAGGAGCCTCATTTCCAGCGAGGCAATTTCTGCTCGGTGATCCGCTGCTCGCACTGGCACGGCTGAAACGGGAGCCTCCCGTGCTCGGCCGGCATGCCCTCGCCCCTATCCCGGCGAGCGGATCGTGCTATAGGGTGGGCCATCAACTCCAAAAGCAAAGGCGCGTTTCGGCGCAAGCGCTTCTTTGCTGTGGCTCTCTCTTGCAACGCGTCCTTGCGATTGTTGGTGATCCATCCATCGCAAGCCGCCCAGGTACCCGCCCGTCCCATGCTCGTTCTCGGCATCGAAACCACCTGCGACGAAACCTCCGCCGCCATCGTCGCACGCAATGAGGACGGCGAGGGCGAGATTCTGTCCAATGTCGTGCTGTCGCAGATCGCCGAGCACGCCGCCTATGGCGGGGTGGTGCCGGAAATCGCCGCGCGCGCGCATGTCGAGGTGCTCGACCACATCATCGAACAGGCCCTGGAAGAGGCCAATGTCCGCTTCGACAGGCTCGACGGCATCGCCGCCGCCGCCGGGCCTGGCCTGATCGGCGGGGTGATCGTCGGCCTCACCACCGCCAAGGCCCTGGCGCTTTCACTCGGCAAGCCGCTGGTCGCGGTCAACCATCTGGAGGCGCATGCGCTGACCCCGCGCCTCACCGACCAGGTCACCTTCCCCTATCTGCTGCTGCTCGCTTCCGGCGGACACACCCAGCTTCTGGCCGTGCGTGGCCTCGGCGACTATGTCCGGCTCGGCACCACCATCGACGACGCCATCGGCGAGGCCTTCGACAAGACCGCCAAGATGCTGGGGCTGGGCTATCCCGGCGGCCCCGCCGTCGAGGCGCAGGCGATGAGCGGCGATGCCGCCCGCTTCGCCTTTCCCCGGCCGCTGCAGGGACGGCCGGATCCGAATTTCTCGCTGTCGGGCCTGAAGACGGCGGTCCGGCTCGAAGCCGAAAGGCTGGCGCCGCTCGCCGCCAAGGATATCCGCGACCTCTGCGCCTCCTTCCAGGCGGCGGTGGTGGACATGGTGGTCGACCGCACGCGCGTGGGTCTGCGACGATTCCGCGAAACCGCCGGACAGTCCCCCAGCGCCCTGGTGATCGCGGGCGGCGTTGCCGCCAATCTCGCCATCCGGCGCGGGCTGCAGCGCCTCGGCGCGGAAACGGGCCTGCGCATCGTGATGCCGCCGGCCGCTTTGTGCACCGACAATGGCGCCATGATCGCCTGGGCGGGCGCCGAGCGCCTCTCGGCCGGCATCACCGACGGCCTCGACGTAAGTCCCAGGGCGCGCTGGCCGCTCGATCCCAACGCACCGGGCGCGGGCAAGCAGGGCCTCGGCAAGGCCGGCGTTGGCAAGGGGGCGAAAGCTTGAGTGTTTCTGGCTTGAGCGGCTCCGGCTTCAAGAGCATCGGGGTGATCGGCGCCGGCGCTTTCGGTGCCGCGCTCGCCTGTGCGGCCGCACGGGCCGGCCGCCATGTCGGCCTGTGGGGCCGTGATGCAACGGCCATGGCCGAGTTGGCACAGACGCGCCGGCTGCCGAGGCTCGATGGCGTCGGCCTGCCCGAAGCCATCCATCCCACCGCCGATCTTGCCGAGGCCGCGCGCGCCGATGCCCTGATCCTGGCGGTGCCGACCCAGGCCCTGCGCGACGTCTGCGGGCGGCTGGCCGGCACGGTCGCGGCCAATACGCCGCTCATCCTGGCTGCCAAGGGCATCGAGCGCTCCAGCGGTGAATTCGTCTCGCAGATCGCCGCCGAGATCCTGCCGGGCTGCGTTCCTGCCGTGCTCTCCGGGCCGGGCTTTGCCGCCGACATCGCCAAGGCCTATCCGACGGCCCTGACGCTGGCCTGCGCCGACGGCTCCCTCGGCGAGCGTCTTGCCAGGACCATCGGGTCGCCGACCTTCCGGCTCTACCACACGGACGATATGCGGGGCGTGGAGATCGGCGGGGCTGCCAAGAACGTGCTGGCCATCGCGGCCGGCATCGCCGCCGGGCGCGGTTTCGGCGAGAGCACGGTGGCCGCCCTCCTCGCCCGCAGCTTCGCCGAACTCACGCGCTTCGGCCTTGCCTTCGGCGCCCGCCCGGAGACGCTGGCAGGCCTGTCCGGCCTCGGCGATCTCATCCTCACCGGCACCTCCTCGCGCTCGCGCAACCGGCGCTTCGGCGAAGAGCTCGGCAAGGGCATCGGCCTGGAAACGGCCATCGCCGATGTCGGCCTGGCCGAGGGCGTCTGGACCGCCCCGATCCTGGCGCGCATGGCGGCGGACAGGCACGTCGACATGCCGATCGCCACCGCGGTCGCCGCTCTGGTGGCCGGCAAGGCCAGCGTCGACCAGGCCATCAAGCAATTGCTGTCGCGCCCGCCGCGCGCGGAGTGATCCTCTCAACAAACTGGAGACTGACATGACCCTGAAGCGTATCGGCGCCGGCAACCGCATGAGCGACGCCGTCATCCATGGCGACAAGATCCACCTGTCCGGCTATGTCGCCGAGACCGCGGTCGGCAAGTCGGTCAAGGAGCAGACCGCCGACATCCTCGCCCAGATCGACGAGACGCTGCGTGAGGCCGGTACCGACAAGACCAAGGTGATCAAGGCCAATATCTGGCTCACCGACATCGGCACCTGGGCCGAGATGAACGAGGCCTGGGACGCTTGGGTGGTTGCCGGCCAGGCCCCGGCCCGCGCCACGGTGGAAGCCAAGCTCGCCGGCCCCGGCCTCGACGTCGAGATCATGGTCGAAGCGGCGCTGTAAGGAGCCCGCCTTCGGAACGCTCAGGATTTGTCGCGCCAAAGCCTCTCGAAATCCTGGCCCCCATAGAAGATGCCGTGGACGACGACCACGGCATCTTCGACCGAGAAGGCGATCGCCACACGACGTTCGAAGCCTAAAACCCGCAGACCTGCCCGAAGATCGTCGCGCTGGGTGCCCCGGAGAGGAAAGGTCTCCAACCTAAGGCAATAGTCGATCACCCGCTCGATATACCTGCCGGCCGTCTGAGGTCCGGCCTCCGCCGCGATGTAGTGCTGCAAGTCCCGAAGATGCCGTTCCGCGCGCGGCGTAAACTTGACCTGATGGGGCATGCAGATCAGGACGACTTGCCGTGAAAAGCCCGCAAATGAGCCGCCATTCGGCGTTTCAGCTCAGCGCCGTCAATGGCACGCGTCGGATCGGCCCTATATTCGTCATAGCTTTTGACGACCTCGTCCCTCAGCCATTTTTCTAGCGCCGCATCGCGGGCCTGTAAGCTACGCAGGCCATCGCGAATAACTTCGCTTTCGGTCGCGTATTCTCCCGAAGCGACCTTTTGCTTCACCATCTGCGCCATATCGTGGGGCAGAGTGATGCTGAGGGATTGGGTCGAGCGCATGCTTGGGAACCTCCGATGCGCGATTCTATCACAAATGCACGATTTAATCCTACCGAGGTTTCCCTTTATCCCCGCGCTCTCGGATGGGCCGACTGGTAGACCCGCATCAATTCGGTCGCATCGACCTTGGTGTAGATCTGCGTGGTCGACAGGCTCGCATGGCCGAGCAGTTCCTGGATGGAACGCAGGTCCCCCCCGCGCCCCAGCAGATGGGTGGCGAAGGAATGGCGCAGCGCATGGGGCGTGGCGCTGTCCGGCAGGCCGAGCGCACCGCGCAGATGCTGCATGGCATATTGGATGATGCGGGGCGACAGGGGCCCCCCGCGTGCGCCCACAAAGAGTGGATCGTCCGGCCCACCCGGGAAGGGTAGGATTTTCAGATAATCCTCCACCGCCCGCGCCACCGGCGCGATCACGGGCACCGAGCGCATCTTGTTGCCCTTGCCGATGACGGTGAGACTGTCGCGCCCGCTGACCGGCGCATCCTTGCGCGTCAGGCCGAGCGCTTCGGAAATGCGCAAGCCCGCCCCGTAGCACAGCGCCAGCACGGCAGCATCGCGCGCCAGGATCCAGGGTTCGCGCGCCTCCCCCATGCGCGTATCGGCCGAGGCCACCTTGCGGGCGGCCTCGGGGGCGAGCGGCTTGGGCAGGCTCTGCGGCAGCTTGGGCCCGCGCACGGCCGACAGCGCCGCACTGGCACCATGGCCCTGGCGTTCGAGGAAACGGGCGAAAGCGCGTGTCGCCGCGAGCGCCCGCATCAGCGAGCGGGGCTTCAGCCCATCGGCCCGGCGCGCGGCCAGGAAGGCCCTGACGTCGCGAGGTGCAAGGGAGGCGATGTCATCCAATCCCGGCGGCTCGCCGAAATGGCCGGTCAGGAATCGCAGGAATGAGGTGACGTCGCGGTCATAGGCTTCCACCGTCTTGGGGCTCATGCGCCGCTCGACGGCGAGATAGGCAAGCCATTGCGCCTTGGCGGCGGCAAGGTCGGAGGCAGCGACGAGGATTGGCGGCGAAGCGTTCATGCCGCCACTGTGGCGCAAAATAATGAGCAGAAGGTTTGCACTAGTTTGCCTGCTGCCACGACGCTCCGCAATGTGCCACTGCACAAAATTCGCATGGAGTCGGGGGTCGAGCCTCGATCCGGTTTCAGTTGAAACCGCTACGGAAAGGCGTAAAATCAACGATGTACAAGTATTGCGGCCTAGGCATTTCGCATGTCATTCCAATCTCTGCCGCCTGAAATCTCCCGTCTCTTGACCAACCGCGAACGCATTCTCTGGAGTGGAAGGCCCAAGCAGGGCCTGATGCTGCGCAGTTCGGATGCAGCCTTCATCCCATTCAGCTTGATGTGGGGTGGATTCGCCATCTTTTGGGAAACCACTGCGGTGATGTCCGGCGCCCCGTTCTTCTTCAGGCTCTGGGGCATTCCCTTCGTGCTGGTCGGTCTCTACCTGATCGCCGGACGCTTCTTCGCGGATGCGTGGGAACGAGGGAAAACGGCCTACGTCGTCACCAATGAGCGCGTGCTCATCGTCGGCGGACTTCTCAAGCGCACCGTTACGTCGCTCGAACTGCGGACCTTGCCGGAAATGTCGCTTTCCCTTGCCGGTGATGACAAGGGCACCTTGACCTTCGGCACCGGCTCGAATGCCACCTGGGGCCGCCTTCGATTTGGCAACCAGACCTCGCCCCCGCCCCCACCGCAATTCGAGGGCATTCCCAATGCCGCAAAGGTGATGGCATGCATTCGTGACGCGCAGGCGGCCTTGCTGAACCCGATCGCTCGGGCGAGCTGACGACCCAAACCTGCGTGCGGGGAATCCTGATTTCCTCTCCACTTCCTCCTCTGCGACGCCCCAGCCAGTGCGGATCGACTGGCATCGGAGAAAGACTGCATGTCGGATCTGTTGTCGCCTTCCATGCCTCAGGAAATGGCGCCGCTACTGGGCAATGAAGAGTTTCTGTGGGCCGGCAAGCCGAAAGAAGGTCTGATGTTCAGGAAGTCGGACTGGCTCGCCATTCCCGTCAGCCTTGTCTTCCTCGGAATGGCCCTGAGGCCTTACTGGGATGCCCGCGGCAGGACGATGCATCCGGTGGAGATGGCCGCCTTGGCGATCTTTGCCACGCTTGGCGTCTATTTGCTGGTCGGGCGCTTTTTCATCGATGCCTATGTGCGCCGGGACATGGTCTATGCCCTGACCACGCACCGCGCCCTGATCATCGGTGGCTTCTTCAGCCGAAAAGTGCTGTCGATCGACCTCAGGACCTTGCAGCAGACCGCCCTCACGCAAAGACGCGACGGCCTGGGCACCATCACCTTCGGCCCGGATGGCGGCCTCAACTCCTTGCTGGCCGGCGGCTTTTGGATCGGCGGCGTCTGGATCGACCTCATGGGCTGGCTTCGCCAAAAGCCGCAGGACGGCAGGCCCGGTCATTTCGATCGGGATGAGGACCCGCCCCCTCCCGAGCCGGCGCGGTTCGAGGCGATTCCCGATGCCGCAATGGTGATGGCGAAGATCCAGCAGGCCCAGGCGGCACTCGCCGCGCCGCCTGAAGCCCCGAATGCTGGCTCACCGGGGATCACGCCGGCATGGCAGCTCCCTCGATAGGCCTGTTCCTCACTCCCCCGCCACCAGCGCCGGGGTCGCGGCCGGAGCCGCAGCCGCCGCCTCGCGTTCGCTCGACCACACCAGCACCAGCATGCACAGGCTGGAGAGGCCGAGATAGCCGCAGGCAAGCGGGAAGATGGTGCCGTCATAGGCTTCGCCGATCACCGCCCCGATCACCGCGCCCATCAGCGTGGTGACGCAGCCGATGAAGGAGGAGGCGGTGCCGGCGATGTCGCCCACCGGTTCCATCGCCAGCGCGTTGAAATTCGGCATGGTCAGGCTGAGCAGGAAATGCGCCACGCCCATGACAATGCCGAAATAGATCAGCGGCGGCCGGCCCTGGAACAGCACGGCGAGACCGAGCAGCACCATCGCCATCAGCCAGAAGCCGACCATGCCGAAGCGTGACAGCCGGTGCATGCCGAGCCGCTTCACCAGCCGGGAATTGGCGAAGGAGGCCAGGCCCATGCAGATCGCGATCAGCGCGAAGGCCAGCGGGAAGAGCGGGCCGAGCTTGTAGATGTCGGTCTCGAAGATCTGCTGGGACGAGCCGAGATAAGTCATCAGGCAGCCCATGGCGAGCCCCATCGCCAGCATGTTGGCGAAGGAGGCGCGCGTGGTCACCACCCGGCGCATGCCGCTGGCGACGGCGGGCAGCGACAGCGGCCGGCGATATTCGGGATGCAGCGTCTCGGGCATGCGCAGGCCGAACCAGAACACCACCACCAGCACCAGGCCCAGCATGCTCATGAAAATGGTGCGCCAGTCGCCCAGCATCAGGAAGGCGCTGCCCGTGGCCGGTGCGATCACCGGCACGATGATGAAGATCATCAAGGTGAGCGACATCACCCGTGCCATCTCGCGGCCCTCGTAGCGGTCACGCACGATGGCGATGGAGAGCACGCGGGCCGAACCGGCGCCGAGGCCCTGGATGGCGCGGGCGGCCAGCAACACCTCGTAGCTGGGGGCGAAGATCGCCAGGAGCGTGCCGGCGGTATAGATGCCCAGGCCGATCATCAGCACCTTGCGGCGTCCGATCGAATCGGAGATCGGCCCCCAGGCCAGCTGCATGATGGCAAAACCCGCCATATAGGCGGTGATGATCAGCTGCATGCGGTTGGCGTCGGCAATGCCGAATTCCGACCGCACGGCGGAGAAGGCTGGCAGGAGATTGTCGATGGAGAGGGAACTGAGCCCCATCATCAGGGCAATCACGAGAACAAACTCGGCAAAGGACGGCTGGGGTTCCCGCCGCACGGCAGGCTCCAGCGCCGTGCCGGCAACAGGACGGGGCATGGAAAACTCGGAAATGTGAAAATCTATAACCGGCGGGGCAATAAAGCGGCGCTCAGATGATCGTTCCTTAACATATCAATCGTGACGAAAAGGTGATTTTTTCGCCACAGAGGGCAAATATTTCAAGTGAATTGACGAATTTTGGGGTTGGCGAGCGCGCATCGGCTCCTTGGTCCTCCGGTGCGCGATGCAGCATGAGCCGTTGGCTCCCAGGCGGACCAAACCAAGTGCTTGATCCGGGAACCTCAAGACAGAAAAAGCGCCTTCCCGGGAACCCGGTCCCGGATCTCAGCTGCACCATTGCGTGCCGCGGCGCGTCCGGGATGACGCGATGGATTCGCCCTGCCCGCTGCGGCGGAAATCGGAGGGCGACATGCCGGCGATCCTGCGGAAGCTCTTGTTGAAACCCGAGAGGGAGCCGAAGCCCGACTCCATCGCCACGCTGAGGATGTTGCCGTCGCCGCTGATCAGGCGCGCCTGCGCATAGGACAGGCGCAGCAGGCTGACATAGTCGTTCAGCGTCATGCCCGTGCATTTCTTGAACAGGCTCATGGCGTATTTGGGATGGAGGTCGGCGGCCGCCGCGATGTCGGCGCTGTCGATGTCGTCGAGGAAATTGTCGGCGATGAAGTCGCACAGGCTGCGCACATGGCGCAGCGCCTGCGGATCGGCGGCGCCAGCCTGGCCGACATGGGCATCGAGGCTCGGCACCAGGGCGTAGGGTTCGAAACGCACCCGCTCCAGCCGCAGCAGCAATTCGCTCACCGCATGTTGGGCACGCACCATATCGCCGGAGCGTGTGTAGCCGTTCCAGCGCGCGAAATTGGCGCCATCCGAAGGGTCCGTCTCGCGGATGAGCAGGGTGGCACCCGCCATCAGCCGGGCCGGCACCTCCGGGGGCAGGCGCAGCCGGAAGAAATGCACCAGCGGCAGATGCGCGCCGGCATAGATGGCGTCGTCGGAGGCATCGTCCATCTGATGCGGCAGGCCACCCCAGAACAGCACCATGTCGCCCGCCGCCAGCCTGAGCTCGTAGCCGGCCATGCGGTAATGCACCCAGCCCTGGACGATGAAGTTCACCTCGACCTGGGCGTGCCAGTGGGGCGAGAGCATGATGCGCGGCGTATTGTGGAAGGTCTGCAGCACCGTCGGCAGGTTTTCGACGCTGTTGGCCGTCGGCTGATAATAGGAGCGTTCCTGCATCTTACTTTCAGGCAAGTCCATCTTCCCTTTATCGCAGACAGACCGTGCTGCCTGCCTAAAGTAGCTTCCCGCCACACAAGAGCAAATGAAAAGGGGAGGAATGGAATGCGCAAGACGATCGGCTGCGCCGCGCTGGCACTCGCCGCGGGGCTTCACGCCACGGCCGCCTCGGCTCAATCGGGAGAAATCCGGGTCTGGAGCTGGGATATCGCCGCCGCCTCGCTGAAAGCCAATATCGAAGGCTTCAACAAGCAATATCCCAATGTGAAGGTCACGGTGGAGGATCTCGGCAACGCCCAGGTCTTCTCCAAGACCCAGGCCGGCTGCGCCGCCGGCGGGGCGGGCCTGCCCGATGTCGTCTCGATCGAGAACTACAAGGCGGAGAGCTATTGGAACCAGTTTCCCGACTGCTTCGCCGATCTCAAGCCGCTCGGCTATACGCCGGAGATCGCCGGCAAGTTCGCCGATTTCAAGCGGGCGGAACTGGAAAAGGGCGAGGCCGCCTATGCCATGCCCTGGGATTCCGGCCCGGTCGTGATGTATTACCGGCGGGATTTCTACGAAAAGGCCGGCGTCGACCCGGCAAGCATCAAGACCTGGGATGATTTCGTCGCCGCCGGCAAGAAGATCGCCGCCGCCAATCCCGGCGTGACCATGAGCGCGACCGACCTCGACGGCGACGGCACCACCGAATGGTTCCGCATGGTCGGCAACGAGCAAGGCTGCAACTATTTCTCCGCGGATGCGAGCGCCGTCACGGTCAATGCCCCCGCTTGCATCGCCGTCTACGACAAGCTCAAGCAACTCAAGGACACGGGCACCATCATCTCGGCCGGCTGGTCCGACAAGATCCAGGCCCTCAAGGCCGGCAAGGTCGCCACCATCATGTTCGGCGGCTGGTACGAAGGCACGATCCGCACCAACGCGCCCGAGCTCGCCGGCAAATGGGGTGTCTACCGCATGCCGAGCCTGACGGCGGACGGCCCGCGCGCCGCCAATATCGGCGGCTCGTCGCTGGCGATCCCGGCCGGCTCGAAAAACAAGGAAGCGGCCTTCGCCTTCGTCAAATACGCCCTCTCCACCGATGAAGGCCAAGTCACCATGCTCAAGGCCTATGGCTTGGTGCCCTCGCTGAACTCGGCGCTGGAGGACCCCTATGTGAAGCAGGGCCAGCCCTATTGGGGCAACCAGGCGATCTGGACCGACATTCTCGCCACCCTGCCGAAGATCAAGTCGACCCACGGCACCGCCTTCCTCAACGATGCCGAGGCGGCGCTGAAGACGGTGCAGACCAAATTCCTGGGCGGGGGCTACCCCGATGCCAAGGCGGCGCTCGACGATGCCGCCAACCAGATCTCGTCGGCCTCGGGGTTGCCGGTGGCGCAGTAGCGGAAGGATTTCCTGTAACCAGGCAGGAAAAGGCGCGACCCGCCTTCCCCACGAAGCTGGGGAAGGTGTCATTGCGCAGCAATGACGGATGGGGTGTGGCGGGCAGCGCGGTAAGCATAACCATGTGGCACCACGGTTGTGCAAGCTCTTGAGAGGGTATCGCATTGCCCGCCAGACCCCTCCCGACCCGACTTCGTCGGGCCACCCTCCCCAGCTTCGTGGGGAGGGAAGTTGCGCCTCATTCCGTTCGGCCTCCGGTCATCCCCCCTCCCTCGTGGAGAACACTGATGCAACGGCACAATCGCGCGGCCTATGGCTTCCTGACGCCCTATCTGGCGATCTTCCTCGCCTTCTGGATCTGGCCGATCATCTCCTCCTTCATCATATCCCTGCATCAGACGCGGGTATCGCCCTGGGTGTTCAGGCCGGCGGCCAATTGGGGGCGGCTGATCTCCGATCCCGCCTTCTTCAACGCCCTGAAGAACACGCTGATCATCCTGGTCATCCAGGTGCCGGTGATGATCGGTCTCGCCACCGTGATCGCCGTCTTCCTCAATTCGCCCCTGCTCAAGGCCAGGGGCCTGTTCCGCTTTGCCTTCTTCGCTCCCGTCGTGGTGGGCGAGGTCGCGTATTCGGCCGTCTTCCGCCTGATCTTCGCCCAGGATTTCGGCGTGGTGAACAAGCTGCTCGCTTCGATCGGGCTGCCCGCGATCGACTGGCTCTCCAATCCGACGGCCGCGCTGGCGCTGGTGATGATCGCCCTGACCTGGCGCTGGACAGGCTACAACGCCATCATCATCCTCGCCGGCCTGCAGTCGATACCGGGCGACGTCTATGAGGCGGCCACGCTCGACCGCGTTTCCAAGCTCCGCCAGTTCTTCCACATCACCCTGCCGCTCCTGAAGCCGGTGATCACCTTCTGCGTCATCCTCTCGATCTCCGGTACCATGCAGCTCTTCACCGAACCCTTCCTGATCACCAATCATGGCGGGCCGGGCGGGGCCACGGAAACGCTTGGCCTGCTGCTCTACCGCCAGGCCTTCCTCTCCGGCAATGTCGGCTACGCCTCCGCCATCGCCTACACCATCGCGGCCCTCGCGGTGATCGTCTCGCTGGTCCAGCTGCGCCTGTCGAGGGAGCCGCGATGACCCGCTCCAACCGCCAAAGGCTCAACGCCGTCATCCTGCACGCCCTGATCGTGCCGATGGCCCTCGTCTGGCTGTTTCCGCTCTGGATGATGGGCGTGTTCGCCACCATGCCCGATTACGGCATCTACGCGCCGGGCCTGTCGTTCTGGTTCGGCACCGATTTCCTCGACAATCTCGCCAATCTGCAGCGGACGACCAACTTCCTGCATGCCATGACCGTCTCCGTCGTGGTCGGGCTCGCCTATACCGTGCTCTCGGCCGGACTGACGGCCATGGCCGGCTGGGCCCTTGCCCGCTACCGCTTTCACGGCCGGGGCGTGGTGCTCGCCATCATCCTGGGCACGATCTCCCTGCCCTTCTTCGTGGTGATCATCCCGCAATTCATCCTGGTGGCGCGCGACCTCGGCATGGCCAACAGCTGGTTCGGCCTGATCGTGCCGCCCCTGTTCAATTCGCTGGGCGTGCTGTTCATGCGCCAGGCCTTCACCATGATGCCGGCGGAACTCTTCGATGCCGCGCGCGTGGAAGGCGTCAGGGAATGGCGCATCTTCCTGTTCGTGGCGTTGCCGCTGGCGCGCCCGACCCTGGCGGCGCTCTGCATCATCCTCTTCCTGACGAGCTGGAACAATTATCTGTGGCCGCTCCTGATCGCCGGCGACAAGGCGATGTTCACCGCGCCCGTAGCGCTGGGCAGCCTGATCGGCCTCTCCAATGTGAGCTGGGGCGGCATCATGGCCGGGGCCGTGCTGCTGACCGCTCCGATGCTGGCCGTCTTCCTCCTCCTGCAGCGCCACTTCATCGCCGGCATCGCCGCCGGCGCGGTGAAATAAACAAAAGAAGGGCGACCGACATGGCAGGCCTCACGCTCCGTTCCGTGGTCAAGCGCTTCGGCAATTTCGAGATCATCCACGGCGTCGACCTCGATATCGCCGACGGCGAATTCGTGGTCTTCGTCGGCCCCTCGGGCTGCGGCAAATCCACCTTGCTGCGCATGATCGCCGGGCTCGAGGACATTTCCGGCGGCGAGATCAGCATCGGCGGCCAGGTGGTCAACGAGGTCGAGCCCGCCGATCGCGGCATCGCCATGGTGTTCCAGTCCTACGCCCTCTATCCGCATATGACGGTGGAGCGAAACCTCTCCTTCGGCCTCAGGATGAACGGCAACCCCAAGGCCGATACCGACCGGCGGGTCAAGCGGGCCGCCGAAATCCTGCGCATCACCGATCTCATGCAGCGCCGGCCCAAGCAGCTCTCCGGCGGCCAGCGCCAGCGCGTGGCGATTGGCCGGGCAATCGTGCGCGATCCCAAGGTCTTCCTGTTCGACGAGCCCCTGTCGAATCTCGACGCCGAATTGCGGGTGCAGATGCGGGTGGAGATCGCGAGACTCCACCGCGAACTCGGCGTGACCATGATCTACGTCACCCATGACCAGACCGAGGCGATGACCCTGGCCGACAAGATCGTGGTGCTGCGCGGTGGCAATGTCGAGCAGGTCGGGCGTCCGCTCGAGCTCTATGAGGATCCCGCCAACCGCTTCGTCGCCGGCTTCATGGGCAGCCCCAAGATGAACTTCCTGGCGGGCCGCGTCGTCGCGGCGGAACAGGGCAGCGTGACGGTCGAACTGCTCAACCAGAAAGGCGCGCGCCTTGCCGTGCCGCTCGCCGGTTCGGCGCCGGCATCCGGCAGCGACGTCGCCATAGGCATCCGGCCCGAACATTTCGGGCCGGCGGGCAGCGGCGACGCCGATCTCACTGTCGAGGTCGACATGGCCGAGCATCTGGGCGCCACCTCCTATGTCTATGCCGGCACCGCCTCCGCTGAACCGCTGATCATCCAGCGCGACGATTCCCGCCAATGGGCCGAGGAACGCCGCCTCACCGTCGCCATCCCCCGCCACCGCGCCTTGCTGTTCGCCAAGGACGGCCAGCGCCTGCGCTGAGCGCAGCATTCCCTTTTCCTGAAAGCTTTTTGGAAAGACTGACATGACCGAGAAAGACAAGATCCGCTGGGGCATCATCGGACCCGGCGCCATCGCCAGGGCCTTCGTCGCCGGCCTCGGCGATTCCGACAGCGGCATCCTCGCGGCGATCGGCACCCGTGATCCCGAAAGGCCGGGCCTTGCCGAAGCCTTCCCCGGCGCCCGCATCCATAAGGGCTACGAGGCCCTGCTGGCCGACCCCGGGATCGACGCCGTCTATATCGCGCTCCCCCATCCTGGCCACGCGCAATGGGCGATCAAGGCGGCCGAGGCCGGCAAGCATGCGCTGGTGGAAAAGCCGCTGGCCCTGACCGCCTTCGAGGCCGACGCCATGATGCATGCCGCCCGCAAGGCCGGCACCTTCCTCGGCGAGGGCTTCATGTACCGCCAGCATCCCCTCACCCTGAAGCTGGTGGAGCTGGTGCGCTCCGGCACGATCGGCGAGGTCCGGCTGATCCGCTCGAGCTTCGGTTTCGCCATGCCGGAATTCAAGCCCGAACACCGGCTCTATGCCAACGACCTGGCGGGCGGCGGCATCCTCGATGTCGGCTGCTATCCCGTCTCGATGGCACGGCTCATCGCCGGCGCCGCCGCCGGCAAGGATGTCCTGGAACCGGACAGCGTCGTCGGCAGTGGCCATCTCGGGCAATCCGGCGTCGATGAATGGACCTCGGCCCTGCTGCATTTCCCGGGCGGCATCCTCGCCGACGTGTCCTGCTCGATCTCGCTGAAGCAGGACAATGTGCTGCGCGTCTTCGGCACCAAAGGCAGCATCGAAGTTGCGGATTTCTGGTTCGGTAGCGGCCTCACGGGCGGCACCAAGGAGATCCGCATCGTCAGGCCCGACGGTACGGCCGAGACGGTGAAGGTCGAGGAGACACGGCATCTCTATTCCTTCGAGGCCGATGCCGCGGGCAAAGCCATTCGCGAAGGCCGCCAGGAATTCGCCTGGCCGGGCATGAGTTGGGCCGACAGCCTCGGTTCGCTCAAGGTGCTCGACAAATGGCGGCAGGCGATCGGACTCGAATACGGCATCGAGAAGCCGGAGCGGCGGACATCGACGCTCAAGGGCACGCCGCTCCGGCAAGGCAGCGGGCCGATACCTCGGCGCTCCATTCCCGGCCTCGAACCGGCCGCCTCCGCCGTGGCGCTCGGCTTCGAGGATTTCAGGAGCTTCTCCAGCGCCGCCATCCTACTCGACGCCTTCTTCGAGAAGGGCGGCAATCTGTTCGACACCGCCTTCGTCTATGGCGCCGGCATCACCGAAAAGCTGTTCGGCGAATGGCAGACATCGCGAGGCGTGCGCAAGCAGAGCGTGGTGATCGGCAAGGGCGCGCATACGCCGCTCTGCCGCCCCGAATTCATCGGCCAGCAGCTCACCCAATCGCTCGAACGGTTGAAGACCGACCATGTCGACGTCTATTTCATGCATCGCGACAATCTCGACGTGCCGGTCGGCGAGTTCGTCGATGCCATGGATGCCGAGGTTAGGGACGGCCGCATCCGTGGTCCGTTCGGCGGCTCGAACTGGACGCGCGAGCGCTTCGACGAGGCGGTCGCCTATGCCGACAGGGCGGGCAAGCAGAGGCCGGGCGCCCTGTCCAACAATTTCGCCCTCGCCGAGATGCAGGACGTGATCTGGGCCGGCTGCGTCTCGGCCTCGGACGACGAGTGGAAGGCCTGGCTCGCCGCGCGCCAGGTCCCCAATTTCGCCTGGTCGAGCCAGGGACGCGGCTTCTTCACCGATCGGGCTGGGCGGGACAGGCACGAGGACAAGGAACTCGTCAGGGTCTGGTATTCCGAGCGCAATTTCGCGCGCCGGGACCGGGCGATCGAACTGGCGCGCCGGCTCGGGAAGAGGCCGATCCATGTCGCCCTCGCCTATGTGCTGGCCCAGCCTTTCCCCTCGGTGCCGCTGATCGGCCCGCGCACGCTCGGCGAGCTCGACGACAGCCTCGAGGCCTTCGACATCGCGCTGACCCCGGAAGAGGTCGCCTGGCTCGACCGGGGGTAGAGGCCGCGATAGCAGCTTATGAGGAAGGGTGCGCCGCCGACCACCCCTTCTCCCCGGTTCTGACGGAAGAAGGCCGGAATGAGGGTCAGCGCAACGCGTAGAAAACTGAACTCTGCGAAGCCCCTCACCCTAACCCTCTCCCCGCAAGTGGCGGGGCGAGGGGGGCTTGAGCGGCGCGGCCTCACGTCGCCTTCATCACCCAGCCCAATCCTTCATTCTGTTCCCGCGACAGCCAGAATTGCCCTCCGCGTGCCAGCGCGCACGGCGGGCTCGCCAAGGGGCCGATAAGGTCTCGGCAAGTTTTCAGCCGAGCCAGGATCCCGCCATGGTCGCCCTTCCGCAACGCAGTGTGCCCACCTATGCCGACAGCCTCGCCTTCGAGGCCAAGGCGATGGCGTTGCGGGGCCTGCGCTTCCTGAGCGAGAAATTCACGGCCGAACCGGTGATCCGCCATGGCCGCTCGAGCCGGCTGGCCGCCGCGCCGGTACTGGGCCGGGCCAGTTCGCCGCTATGGACCAATCTCGCCGGGGCCAGGGATCGCGAGCTCACCGCCGGCAAGGTGCAGAATCTGCGCATGGCCCTGAAAGGACTGGACGGCGTCGAAGTACCGGCCGGCGCGGTGCTCAGCTTCTGGAAGCAGGTTGGCCGGGCCAGCCGGGCGCGCGGCTACGTGCCAGGCCGTGAGCTGCGCGAAGGCTGCCTGATCGCCAGCGTCGGCGGGGGCCTCTGCCAGCTCTCCAACGCCCTTTACGAAGCCGCCCTCGCAGCCGGGCTCGAGATCGTCGAACGCCATGCCCATAGCCGCGTGGTCCCCGGTTCGCGTGCCCAGCTCGGCCGCGACGCTACGGTGTTCTGGAACTATGTCGACTTCCGCATCCGCAGCCCCCACGCCTTCCGCATCGAAGCCACGATGAGCCGGGACAGGCTGGAGATCGTCCTGCGCGGCCATGGCCGCGCCAACGCCACCGACCTGCCGACGGAAACGCCGCCGGCGGGGCCGGCGGTGCATGACTGCACCCAATGCGGACAGGAAAACTGCCATCGCAACGATCCCGAGCGCCCCCTTCGCGCCAGTGTGCCGACGGCCTGGCTGGTCGATGCCCGCTGGCCGGAATTCACGGCCCTGCTGAAGCAGAGGGCCGGCAGCGAGGATGCCCTGTTCCTTCCTTCCCGCCGCCTCGGCGCCGCGCGCTATGGCTGGCCGGCCGGCGTTGTCGGCAGCGAGACCACGGCCACCATCGCCACGCTGCGCCGCTCGCTCGCCCTGCGGGGCGCCACTGGCGGCAGCCTGCAGGCGAAGGCGCTGCAGGGCGATGCCCGCCTCGCCGCCGCCTATGCCGCGAAACTGTCGCACCGGCATACGCATCTGGTTGTCTCGCAGAACCTGCTGCCGCATCTGTGGCTGTCGGGCGCCTTGCAGGGCCGCAGCTTCGAGGTGCTGATGGAACGCCTGCCGCTTGCCGTGCTGCAGGCAAGGCTCGATGCCGCCGCTTCACGCCATCCCGAAAGCCCGACCCTGGCGGATTTCCGCGCGCCGGAAGCGATCGTGGCGGCCGAAAGCAACGCCCTGGCCGCGGCCGACCGGCTGCTGACCCCGCATGCGGAGATTGCCTCGCTCGAACCGTTCAGAACCCACCTGCTCGATTGGTCTCCCGCCCGGCCGCTCCCGGCCGTGAAGGGGGCCCGCACCCTGCTGTTTCCCGCCTCGCCCCTCGGCCGCAAGGGCGCCTATGCCCTGCGCGAGGCGCTCTACGGCCTGCCCGTCGAGCTTGCCGTGAAGGGTCAGGCGCGTGAGAGCCTCGGCTTCTGGGGCAACATGCCTGTCCGACTGCTGGCGCCGGGCGAAACGCCCGCCACCCTCGCCGGGGTGGTGCTGCCGGCTCTGGTCGAGCACCAGCCGCGCCTGCTCCTGGCCGCCCTTGCCGCCGGCCTGCCCGTGATCGCCACGCCGGCCTGCGGCCTTCACGCGCGTCCCGGCCTCACTTTGGTGCCGGAGGACGACCCGGCTGCCCTGCGCTTGGCCATCGCGGCGCTACTCGGCTGAGACAGGGCAGCGGGCGGAGCTAGATCGGCTCTACGCCATGCCGGGGCAGGGCTTCGTCCTGCGGGGCCGGCACCCGGCCCATCCGCTTTGCCCACAATGCGGTCAGGATCGGTACCAGGATCGCGGTCACCAGGCAGGCCGTGGCCACCAGGGCGGTGGCCGCCGGCACCACCGGCTTGAAGCTCGGGATCATCTCGCCGATCAGCGTCGGGTTGGCGATCGCCGCCCCGGCCGTGCTGGAGGCCGCCAGTCCGGCCGTGCCGTTGCCGCCGCCGATGAGCCTATCGGCCAGCATCAGGGGAATGCCGGTGATCACGATCACCCCGAGGCCGAGCAGTACGCCGGCAAAGCCGCTCTGCGCGATGACCTTGAGGTCGATGCCGTTGCCGAGGGCGAAGCCGAAGAACGGGATCAGCGGATGCACGCAGCGCCCGAACAGTTCGCGCAGGTCGCGATCGAGATTGCCGAGGGCGAAGCCGATCAGGAAGGGCAGCACGGCGCCGACGAACAGGCGCGGCTCGAACACCGCCACGCCGGAGGCACCGAGGATGAGCATGCTGACCAGCGGCCCCGATTCGACCGACATCAGCACAAAAGCGCCGGCTTCCTCCTTGGTGCCGTATTGCTGCATCACCGCGGCGTAGAGACCGCCATTGGTCATGTCCATCGAGGCGGTGATCGCCAGCACCGACAGCCCTGCGAACAGGCCGGAGGTGATGCCGCTATCGGGAATGAACTGTGCCGCGATCATGGTGGCGACCCAGGCTACCAGGATCTTGGTGACCAGGAGCGTGCCCGATTTACGCAGCACCACGCCGGTCGCCCTCAGGTCGATGGTCGCCCCCATGCAGAAGAACCAGACGGCGAGGATCGGCACGGTGCCGGTGATCAGGCCGTTGGTGAACGACCCCAGATAGCTGCCCGCCCCTGGTGAGAAGGTCTTGCACAAGGCGCCGAGCAGCAGCGGCACCAGCATCAGCCCGCCGGGAATCTTGTCGATGACCTGCAATATCTTCATGAACTGCCTCCCAGATTGTATTTTTGGCTAACGGCCAAAAGCGGCCGCTGTGCGAATTCCTTCTCCCCTTGCGGGAGAAGGTGCCCCGAAGGGGCGGATGAGGGGGAAACGCAACCTTTGCAAAAGCGGGCGCCAACACCCCTCATCCGTCATTGCTGCGCAATGCCACCTTCTCCCGCAGGGGGAGAAGGTTCGTTGCGCCTTACCGGCTCGTCAGCGCGCCAGCCAGCCGCCATCCACCGGGATGGTGATGCCGTGGACATAGGCGGAGGCCTGCGAGGCCAGGAACACGGCCGCGCCGCCAAGATCGGCGGGGGCGCCCCAGCGCCCGGCCGGAATGCGCGCCAGGATCTGGCCATTGCGCTCGGCATCGGCGCGCAAAGGCGCCGTGTTGTTGGTCGCCATGTAACCGGGGGCGATCGCGTTGACGTTGATGCCCTTGGCGGCCCATTCGCAGGCAAGCAGCTTGGTCAGCCCCATCAGCCCGCTCTTGGCCGAGGTGTAGGAAGCGACGCGGATGCCGCCCTGGAAGGACAGCATCGAGGCGATGTTGATGATCTTGCCGCCGGCGGGTCTGCCGTCGGCCCTGGGGGCAAGCATGGCGCGGGCCGCCGCCTGGGCCAGGAAGAAGGCCGATTTGAGGTTCACGTCGATGACCGCGTCCCAGTCCTCCTCGGTGAAGTCGAGGGCATCGGCGCGGCGGATGATGCCGGCATTGTTGACCAGGATGTCGAGCGCACCGAAACGGTCGAGCGCCGACTGGACCACCTCGGGCAGAGGCGCCGTAGTGGAAAGGTCGGCGGTGACGGCCAGGAAGGCGCCGCCCTGCGCCTCGATCGCCGCCCGGGTTTCCTCGGCGGGGCCGCGATCGACCCCGACGATGCTGGCGCCGGCCTGTGACAGGGCGATGGCAACGGCCTGCCCGAGCCCCGTGCGCGATCCCGTCACCATCGCCACCTTGCCGGTGAGATCGAAGGGATTGGCGAAAGCCGTGTTCATCGTCGCGCCGCTCATCGCAGATCCGCCGTCGCGACCATGTCCATGTCGGCATAATCCTGGTTGTCGCCCGCCATGGCCCAGATGAAGGTATAGGCACCGGTGCCGACGCCGGAATGGATCGACCAGGGCGGCGAGATCACCGCATCGCCCTCGCCCACCACCAGATGGCGGGTCTCCTGCGGCTCGCCCATGAAATGGAAGACGCGCGCATCGGGCGCGAGGTCGAAATAGAGATAGACCTCGTTGCGCCGGTCATGGGTGTGGCAGGGCATGGTGTTCCACACCGAGCCCGGCGCCAGCGTGGTCATGCCGAAGACGAGCTGGCAGGAGTCGACCGCGCCCGGGATCAGCATCTGGTGGATGCTGCGCTCATTCGCGGTACTCTTGTCGCCAAGCTCCAGGATCCGCCCGACCGAGGCGTCGATCCGCCGCGTCGGACAGCTGCGATGGGCGGGAGCGGAGAGAAGGTAGAAGCGCGGCGGCGCGGCGCCGTCGCTGACTTCGAACACAACCTCGCCGGCCCCCATGCCGACATAGAGGGCCTCGCGCGTGCCGATGTCATGAGCTTCGCCGTCGACCCGCACGATCCCCGGCCCGCCGATATTGACGATGCCGAGCTCGCGCCGGGCCAGAAAGCTCGACTGCCCGACCTCCTTCGGCGTCTGCAGGGCCAGGGGCGCGTCGACGGGACAGGCGCCGCCGATGATCATGCGCTCGACATGGGAATAGACCAGCTTGATGCGGCCGGCGGCGAACAGATCGGGGATCAGGAACTCCCGGCGCAGGCCCTGCGTATCCAGGCTCTTGACGGCTTCGGGGTGGCTGGCGTGGCGAATTTCGAGGGACTGGCAGGACATGGGGACTTTCTGGATTGTCGGGATCGCTGGGATGGGCCGATCGAGAACCGGCCGCGGCTGGGGGAATCGAGGATTGTCATCTCCGGCGGGGTCGAAGACCCTGGGAAGGGGATGACAGAGCGCTGATGTACGGACAGCTTCTCACCGGAACAGCAGCGTCTCGAAGGCGGCGGAGATACCGGCGGCATCCCCGGAGAAATAGTCCGGATTGTGATCGCGGATGGAGGCGAGACTCCGGCGCAGGCCGTCGAGATGATGATCCATGGCGCGGCCGGCCTTCTCGGCGTCATGCGCCTCGATGGCATCGACAATGGCGCCGTGCTCCTCGACGACGCGCAGCATACGCCCGGCCTCCGGCAGGGTCAGCCGGCGGTAACGGTCGAGCTGGGTCTTGACCTGTTGCACCATCTCCCAGGCGCCGGGCCGGCCCGCCGCCATGGCGAGGGCTGCGTGAAAAGCTTCGTCCGCTTCATGAAAGGCATTGATGTCGCCGGCCCCGAGGCTCTCGCGCTGGCGCTCGATCAGGCCGCGCAGCAGGGTGACGCTGCTGCCCCGAGCCTGATGGGCGGCGGCGCGCGCCGTGGCGTGCTCGACGGCCGAGCGCACGAAGATCGCATCCGGCAGGATGGCGGCGGGAATGCGGGCCACGCGCGTGGCCGACCGCGCTGCGATCTCGACCAGCCCCTCGTCGGCCAGACGCAGCAGCGCCTCGCGGACCGGCGTGCGGCTGACGGCATGCGCCGCCGCGACCTCGGCCTCGGCAATCTTCTCGCCAGGCAGCCTGATCATGGAGACGATCTCGTCCCGCAGCGCCCGATGCACGGCCGCCGCCGTCGTCATGCCCGGCTGAGCCGCAAGCGGCCTCCCGCCGGTACGATCCTGGAAATGGCCAAAGGCGCTCATCGCTCTCACCATATCTGATATATCAGATATCCTAGCTATTTTCGCAGGCGGCGTCAACGGCATGGACAGTCCCCCATAGGGGCGGGGTCCGCCATCGCCTTCCGGCACGACCTCAAACATGTTCCAGGTCGCAAGAACCGGCCGCGGCACAGCAGGAAAGGGGCGTTCTTTCCTCCTCGCCCTTGCCGTCTGCCTGGCAGGCCGAACGGCCTTGCACAGCCAGATCGCCGACGAGATCCTCGCCTTCCTGGCCCGCGTCCAGCCCTCGCGATAGGGGAAGTCCGCTAGACTCCGCCCGCCAAATCGCGGCGGGCGCGGTCCGCCGCTTCGGCATAGCGGCGCAGGGCGTGGGCTTCCGACAGGAGGCCGATGACATGGCCGGCCTCGTCCACCACCGCCAGCGCCTCGGCCTCGCAGCCCTCCATGCGCTCGGTCGCTTCCTTCAGCGTCATGCCCGCCGTCAGCACCTCGTCGCGATAGAGCGCGAGGTCCCCGACCGGACTGCCGCCATCCTGGTTCTCCGGGCTCACCTGGTAGGCATCCGCGACCCGGATCAGCCCGGCGTAGCGGTTGGCGAGGGTGTCGACGGCCACGATGTAATGGGTGGTGCCGAGCGGATGGGCATTGCGGAAGACGACGAGCGAGGCGTCCTTGTCGACCGTCGGCGCCGGCTTGCGCATGACGCGGCCGACGGTGAGGTCGCGCGCCCAGCCGATGTCGTGGGCACTGCGGATCGCCTCGCCGCGCAGATGGAAGCGCCAGGTCGCGAAGGAATAGCCGAAGGTCTCGCGCACGGTGATGGAGGCGATGATCACCGCCAGCAGCACGGCGACGGTGAGCTGGAAGTCCCCGGTCATCTCCAGGACCAGGAAGCTCATGGTCAGCGGCCCGCCCATCACGGACGCCGCCAGGGCCGCCATGCCCGCAAGCGCGGCGGCATGGGGCGTCAGCCCGGCGGTGATCGAGAACAGATGGATGCCGCCGAGATAGAACTGCCCCACCAGCGCGCCCAGGAAGAGCGAGGCAAAGAACAGGCCGCCGCGAAAGCCCGAGCCGAGCGAGATGCAGGAGGCCATCGCCTTCAGCACGATCAGCCCGCCCAGCACCAGGAGCGGCAATTCGCTGCCGGCCAGCATCTTCACCAGCGCGCCGTGCCCCGATGACAAGACCTGCGGCGTGATCAAGGCGAGCCCGCCGACCATCACTCCGCCGAGGCCCGGCATCAGCCAGATCGGCAGGGGCAGGCGGCGAAACCCCTTTTCCGTCATGGCGACGCCGAGCATCACTAGGATGGCGACGGCGGCGCTGAACAGGCCGAGTCCGACCAGGGCCGCAAAGGAGGAGGCCTGCGGTCGGAACCCGACATTGATGACGAAGGCGTAGGAATCGATCCCGAGCAGATGGGTGACGATGGTGCCGGCGATGGCTGCGGCGGCGACGGGCGCCAGATGCGAAACGGCATAGGTGCCGATGATGATCTCGAAGGCGTAGAAGGCGCCGGTCAGCGGCGCGCTGAAGGCGCCGGCAATGGCGCCGGCCGAACCGCAGCCCACCAGCAGGCGCAGATCCGCGCGGCGCAGATGGAAGCCGAGGCCAAGCCGCGAGGCGATGCCGGAGCCGACCTGCGAATAGGCGGCCTCGAGCCCGACGGAGGCACCGAAGGCATTGGAGATCCAGGTCTGGATCACCACGATGATGCTGCCGGTGAGCGACAGGCGCCCGCCATGCAGGGCGTTGGCCTCGATCGGATCGACCGGGCGCGGCGAGCGGGTCCGCGCCAGAACCAGGTTGAACAGGCCGAGCAGCAGGCCGCCGAGCAGCGGCATCGAGACCGCCAGGATCACCGGCAGGCCGAGAGTGCCGCTCAGCCGCTCCTCCGATTGCAGGCCGAAGAAGAGCTCATGCGCGAGCTGCGCGGTGGCGGCGACGCCGTAGACGGCCAAGCCGGCCAAGGCCCCGACCACGGCCGCGAGCGCCACCATGCCGCTCTCGCTGCGCCGCACCAGCAGGCGCATCCAGCCAGGGATGATCCGGTCGAAGGCAAGGTTGAGAGCTTGGCGGGAAAAACGCTGATTGGACATGGCAAGCTGGCCCGCCTCCGTCGGAGGCAGGAGTAAGGGGAAGGCCGATCCATCCTGTGTAGACGCTTGCCGTGAACGGCAAAAGTCCGCAAGCGACGAAAATTGGCTCGATCGGGGCGGGGAGCGTTATTCCTGCCGGCCGGGGTCATCCACCACGCGCAGATCGGTCAGCAGCATTGCCACGCTGCCGTCGGCCGCCAGGCCGAACCAGGACGGATAGGCGCCATCGCCCCAGCCGCTCGAAAACAATACGAGGGCATGGGCACCTCGGGAGACCGGCAGGGCGAAGGGTAGCCCGTGCTCCTTGCCATAGCTCTCGGCCTGGCGGATCCAATCGTCATCGAGGGCCTGCATCTGATCGGGGGGCAGGGCGACAATCTCCGCGCCAACGGCGGGATCAAGAAAGGCGCCGGTGCCCGCATCGACCGGGAAGCCGTAATATTCGTTCTTGCCGAGCTTGGCCGGGTCCTGCCCCGGCACCAAAGCCCGTTCCCAGGTCACGACCGGCGCCTGCGAGAATTCGACGCGCGCAAAGGCGATGCGATCGCCGAAACGCTTCGAACGCATGACCGCGATGCGTACGGGAAAGCGCCCCTTCGGCACGGCGCGAATGAAGGGCTTGGCCTCGATGAAGACGAAGGGATCGCAGGCCACGATCTGGCCCGTGGACACCGTGACCTCGCCGAGAACATGGCTGTCGAGCGGCACGGATGTCCCCTTGACCGTCCCCGTCGCGCCGGGCCGGAAAGCCGCTTCGAAGCGGGCGGCATCCGGGCGCAACGGCCCGTCATCCGCCCGTGACGGGGCGGCGGTGCCGAAGCAGCAAGCCAGCGCGGCAAGAAATGCCCACCGGATTCCCGGCACCGGTCTCAGCCCTTGGGCTTGTTCTGGCGGTTGGCGATGAGGTCCTCCACCACCGTCGGGTCGGCCAAGGTGGAGATGTCGCCGAGCGAGCCGAAATCATCCTCGGCGATCTTGCGCAGGATGCGGCGCATGATCTTGCCCGAGCGGGTCTTGGGCAGGCCGGGCGCGAACTGGATGAGATCGGGCGAGGCGATCGGTCCGATCTCGCGGCGTACCCAACCGACCAGTTCCTTGCGCAGGGTCTCGTCGCCGCTGCTGCCCGCCATCAGGGTGACATAGGCATAGATGCCCTGACCCTTGAGATCATGGGGGTAGCCGACAACGGCGGCTTCCGACACCAGCTCATGCGCCACCAGCGCACTCTCGACCTCGGCCGTGCCCATGCGATGGCCGGAGACGTTGATGACGTCGTCGACGCGGCCGGTGATCCAGTAATAGCCGTCCTCGTCGCGGCGGCAGCCGTCGCCGGTGAAATATTTGCCCTTATAGGCGGAGAAATAGGTGTCGAAGAAACGCTGGTGGTCGCCATAGACGGTGCGCATCTGGCCCGGCCAGGAATCGGCGATGACGAGATTGCCCTCGCAGGCACCCTCCAGCACATTGCCCTCGGCGTCGACGATCTCGGGGCGCACCCCGAAGAAGGGCCGCGTGGCCGAGCCCGGCTTGAGCCGGGTGGCGCCGGGCAGCGGCGAGATCAGGATGCCGCCGGTCTCGGTCTGCCACCAGGTATCGACGATCGGGCAGCGATGGTCGCCCACCACGCGGTGATACCATTCCCAGGCTTCCGGATTGATCGGCTCGCCTACCGAGCCGAGCAGCCGGAGCGAGGCGCGCGAGGTCTTCTTCACCGCCTCCTCGCCGGCTCCCATCAGGGCGCGGATCGCGGTGGGAGCGGTGTAGAAGATGGTGACCTGGTGCTTGTCGATCACCTCCCAGAAGCGCGACACCGACGGATAGTTCGGCACGCCCTCGAACATCAGCGTGGTGGCGCCGTTACACAGCGGGCCGTAGACGATGTAGGAATGGCCGGTGACCCAGCCCACATCGGCGGTGCACCAGTAGATGTCGCCCGCACGGTAATCGAAGACATATTGGTGCGTCATCGCGGCGTAGACGAGATAGCCGGCCGTGGTGTGCAGCACGCCCTTCGGCTTGCCGGTGGAACCGGAGGTGTAGAGGATGAACAGCGGATCCTCCGCAGCCATTTCCTCGCAGGGGCACTCGTCGGAGACATTGGCGGCGAGATCGGCGTAGAAGTGATCGCGCCCGGTCGCCATCGCCACCGGCGCGCCGGTGCGCTTGACCACCACCACCGAGGAGACGCCGCCGACCTTGGCCAGGGCCGCGTCGACATTGGCCTTGAGGGGCACGCGCTTGCCGCCGCGCAGGCCCTCGTCGGCGGTGATCACCACGGTCGAGCCGCAATCGGTGATGCGGCCGGCGAGGGAATCGGGCGAGAAGCCACCGAACACGATGGAATGGACGGCGCCGATGCGGGCGCAAGCCAGCATGGCGAAGGCCGCTTCGGGGATCATCGGCAGATAGATGGTGACGCGGTCGCCCTTCTTGACGCCCTCGCCCTTGAGCACATTGGCGAAACGCTGCACTTCGCTGGCGAGTTCGCGGTAGGAGATGTGGCGGCTTTCGGAGGGATCGTCACCCTCCCAGATGATGGCGGTGCGGTCACCGTGCTCGGCGACGTGGCGGTCGACGCAATTCCAGGCGACGTTGGTGGTGCCGTCCTCATACCAGCGGATCGAGACGTCGGGCTCGAAACGGGTGTTCTTGACCCTGGTATAGGGTTCGAACCAGCCGATTCTCTTGCCATGCTCTCCCCAGAAGGCCTCGGGATCGCTGATGGAGGCTTCATACATCGCCTGGTAGCGCGCATTGTCGACATACGCTTCCTCGGCCCATTCGCGCGGAACGTCGTAGATCTTGGCCTCAGACATGCCTTCCTCCCATCGGCCGGGGTCGTGCCGCGGCCTTCCAACGCGCACCGGCTTTAAAACCGGCGTTTCCTCGAGAGCACGGCGCGTTTTAGCCAAACGCCCTTCTCTCCAGCTCCTTGTTTCAAGCCTATCCGATGGATCGGCCCGGGCGTCTTTGCGATTCCGCAAAAATCGCAAAACGCTTTGTTAGAACGCTTATGACAAAGCGCCTGCGCAGGGCAAGTCCCCGCGCGCTCCAGCCGATACTGCGACATGCCTGTCATTGCTTGGCCGCGCGCGGTATAGTGACTGCTGAACTTACGATGCCACCGCTTAATACCATCCCGCCAAGAAAGGATGCGGCCATGGACATCGAAGGCGCCGTCGCCAGCCATTACACGCAAGGTTCGCTCGAACGCACGCTGTTTGCGGCACTGGAGGCCGCCGGCAAGGATCCCGACCGCCTCACCACCGGCGATCTCGCCGGCATCGACGAGTTCCATCTCGGCTGGGCGGCCGCCACCGAGGAACTCGCCGAAGATCTCGGTTTCACCCATGCCATGCATGTGCTCGATGTCGGCTCGGGCATCGGCGGGCCGGCAAGGCATCTGGCGCAGGCGCTCGGCTGCAGCGTCACCGGTATCGACCTCACGGCCGAATTCGTCACCGTGGCGGAAGCGGTGACCCGGCGCTGCCATCTGTCCGGGCGGGTCTCCTTCGTGCAGGGCAGCGCCCTCGCGCTGCCCTTCGAGACCGCGAGCTTCGACGGCGCCACCCTGTTCCATGTCGGCATGAACATCGCCGACAAGGACACGCTCTTCCGCGAGATACGCCGGGTTCTCAGGCCGGGAGCGCGCGTCGGCGTCTACGACATCATGCACCAGGGCAAGGGCGAACTGCCTTTCCCGATGCCCTGGGCGATGACCTCGGCCACCAGCTTCGTCGAACCGCCGAGCCGCTACCGCCAGGCCCTGGCCCAGGCCGGCTTCAGCCTGGAGCTCGAGCGCAGCCATCGCGACCTTGCGCTCAGGCTCGGCCGCGAGATGAAGGAGAAGGTGGCCCGCGAGGGCCCGTCGCCGCTCGGTCCCCAGGTGCTGATGGGCGAGAACGCTCCCCTGCGCATCGGCAATGTCATGTCGGCCCTCGCCGACGGGCTGATCGCCCCCATCGAGATGATCGCGCGGGCCGCCTGACATCGATTTTTCCTGGGAGGGCAGGCGAGGATGTGCTCCCCCAGGAACGTCCTTTGCCCAGGGGTGCGGCTCCTCACCGCATCGCCACCGCCCGCGGTTCGGGCAGGACCAGATCCTGGTCTTCCCCCGGCTCTGCAGCCAGGAGGGTTTCCGGCGACTCGGCCGGCTCCTCCGCATCGCGGCCGCTTCTCAGCCATTTCGAAAAGCCGTCGAGATAGAGATAGATCACCGGCGTGGTGAACAGGGTCAGCACCTGGCTGACGATCAGGCCGCCCACCATGGCATAGCCGAGAGGCTGGCGGATCTCCGAGCCGGTGCCGGAGCCCAGCATCAGCGGCACGCCGCCGAGCAGGGCCGCCATGGTGGTCATCAGGATCGGCCGGAAGCGCAGGAGGCAGGCCCGGCGTATCGCCTCCACCGCGCTCATGCGGTGATCGCGCTCGGCGACGATGGCGAAATCGACCAGCATGATGCCGTTCTTCTTGACGATGCCGATCAGCAGGATGACCCCGATCAGGGCGATCAGGCTGAAGTCGAAATGGAACAGCAGCAGCGTCGCCAGCGCCCCCACCCCCGCCGAGGGCAGGGTCGAGAGGATGGTGAGGGGGTGGATGAAGCTCTCATAGAGGATGCCGAGGATCAGGTAGACCACCACCAGGGCCGCGACGATCAGCATCGGCACCGAGGCGAGCGAGTCCTGGAAGGCCTGCGCCGTGCCCTGGAAGGTCGAGCCGATGGTGGCCGGCAGCTCCATGCGCTTTTCCAGAGCCTCGATGGCGGCCGTGGCCTGCCCGAGCGCCACGCCGGGCGCCAGGTTGAAGGAGATCGTCACCGCCGGGAATTGCCCCTGATGGTTGATGGCCAGCGGGCGGACGGGATCGGTGCTCCATTTCGCAAAGGCCGAGAGCGGCACCTCGCCGCCGGTAGTCGGCGAGCGCAGATAGATCTGCTGCAGCGTCGCCGTGCTCTTCTGCAGGGAAGGCAGCACCTCCAGGATGACGTAATAGGTCGAGAGCTGGGTCGAGAATTGCGCGATCTGGCGCTGGCCGAAGGCATCATAGAGCGTGGCGTCGATGATGTCGGGCGTCAGCCCGTAGCGGGCGGCCTGGTCGCGGTCGATCGACAGGGTCAGCGTGGTGCCGGATGCCTGCTGGTCGGAGGCGACGTCGCGCAGCTCCGGCATCGTCTTCATGGCTTCCAGGAGCTTGGGCGCCCACTGGTTGAGCTGGTCGATGTCGGTGCCCTGCAGGGTGAACTGGAACTGCGTGCGCGAGGGCCGGCCGCCGAGGCGCACATCCTGGGCCGATTGCAGATAGAGCCGCGCGCCTTCGACCGCAGCGGTCTGGCGCTGCAGGCGGCGGATCACTTGGTCGGCCGAGGCGCTGCGCTCGTCGCGCGGCTTGAGCGTGATATACATGGTGCCGTCATTGAGGGTGTTGCCGTTGCCGCCCATGCGCATCGCCATATGGGCGATGGCCGGGTCCTTCAGCACGATGGCGCCCAGCTCCTCCATATGGCGGGCCATGTCGGCCACGGACGTATCCTGCGCCGCCTCGACGACGCCGGTGATCAGGCCGGTATCCTGCTGCGGGAAGAAGCCCTTGGGGATGATCACGAACAGATAGCCGGACAAGGCCACCGTGGCGAAGAAGGTCAGCAAGGTGAGGAAGCGGAAGCGCAGCACGAGGTCGAGGCCGCGTTCATAGGTGTTCACCATGGCTTCGAAGAAGGACTCGCTGAGCTTGTAGAGCCTGCCGTGACGCTCCTCGTGAATCGGCTTGAGGAAGCGCGAGGCCATCATCGGCGTCAGGGTCAGCGAGACGAAGGCCGAGACCACGATGGTCATGGCCAGGGTGATCGCAAATTCGCGGAACAGCCGCCCGATGATGCCACTCATCAGAAGGAGTGGAATCAGCACCGCGATCAGCGAGATGCTGATCGACAGGATGGTGAAGCCGATCTCGCCGGCCCCCTTGAGGGCAGCGGCCATCGGCTTCTCGCCCTCCTCGATGTGGCGGGTGATGTTCTCCAGCATGACGATGGCGTCATCGACCACGAAGCCTACCGCGATGGTCAGCGCCATCAGCGAGAGATTGTCGAGGCTGTAGCCTGCCAGCCACATCAGGGCGCAGGCGCCCAGCAGGGCCAGGGGCACGGTGATGGAGGGGATTACCGTGGCCCATACGCTGCGCAGGAAGACGAAGATCACCATGACGACGAGGCCGATGGTGAGCAGCAACGTGAACTGCACGTCCTTCACGGCGGCGCGGATGGTCTGGGTGCGGTCCGACAGCACGGAGATCTTGATGGCGGGCGAAATGCCCGCCTCCAGGCGGGGCAGCACCTTCATGACATTGTCGACGGTGTCGATGACGTTGGCGCCGGGCTGCTTGAAGATCACCAGGAAGACGCCGCGCTTGCCGTCGGCCCAGCCGGCCTGGGTGTCGTCCTGAGGCGCGCTCACCGCCTGCCCGATGTCGCGCACACGCACGGGACTGCCATTGCGGTAGGCGATGATGACGTCGTTCCAGTCCTTGGCGTCGGTGAGCTGGTCGTTGGCATAGATGGTGTAGGAGCGGGTGGCGCCGTTGAAGGTGCCCTTGGGATTGTTGACGGTGGTGACAGCGAGCGGCGTTCGCACGTCCTCCAGCGACAATCCCTTGGCCACCAGCTTGGCCGGATCGACCTGGACCCGGATCGACGGGGTCTGCTGGCCGCCGACATTGACCTGGCCCACACCGCCGATCTGGCTGATGGCCTGAGCCAGCTTGGTGAGCGCCTGATCGGAAACCTCGGTCAGCGGCAGCGTGTCGGAGGTGGCGCCGAGCAGGAGGATAGGGGAATCGGCCGGGTTGACCTTCCGATAGGTCGGCGGGCTCGGCAGGTTCTTGGGCAATTGCCCATTGGCGGCATTGATGGCCGCCAGCACGTCCGCGCCGGCGCCGTCGATATTGCGGGACAGGTCGAACTGCAGGGTGATCTGGGTCGAGCTCGTCTGGCTCGACGAGGTCATCTCCGAAATGCCGGGGATCAGCGAAAACTGCGTCTCCAAAGGCTGGGCCACCGACGAGGCCATGGTGGCGGGGTCGGCGCCGGGCAGGCTGGCGGAGACCTGGATGGTCGGGAAATCCACTTCCGGCAGCGGCGCCACCGGCAATTGGGGATAGGCGATGATGCCCACGAACAGGATACCCACCATCAACAGCGTGGTGGCGACCGGATAACGGATGAAGGGGGTCGAGATGCCGGGCATGATCAGTCTGCCTTCCCAGTAGGATTGGTGCCCGCCTGCGGCGCGGCCTGCGCGGCGACCTTCCCATCGGCTGAGGCCAGCGGCCGGGCCTCGACCTCCGCCCCGTTCTGCAGGCGTGCCTGGCCGGAGACCACCACCTTCTGCCCGGCGGACAGGCCCTGGCTGACCACGGCACGGCCATTGCCGCTCATGCTCACCTGGATCGGCGTCGCCACGGCCTTGCCGTCGTCGCCGATCACATAGGCGAAGAGGCCGGATGGCCCGTGCTGGACGGCATCCTCGGGCACCACCAGGACCTGCTTGAGCGTGTCGACCAGCAGGCGGGTGTCGACCGACAGGCCGGGCCAGAGCGCATTGTCGGCATTGTCGAAGCGCGCCTTCAGGCTGATCGTGCCCGTCGCCTGGTTGACGGTGTTGTCGATCACCGCCAGCGTGCCGTGGGAAAGGACGGTCTGGCCATCGGAGCTCAGGGCCACGACCGGGGCCGGCCCGTGATCGAAGGCTTTCGCGATGGCCGGCAGCAGATCCTGAGGTTCGGTGAACTGCACGGCGATAGGCTGAAGCTGAGCGATGGTGACGATGCCGTTCTGGTCGGCGGCATGCACGATGTTGCCCGGATCGATCTGCCGGAAGCCGGTGCGGCCGGTGAAGGGCGCCTTGATGGTGGTGTAGTCGAGATTGGTCCGGGCATTGGCGATGGCCGCGTCATCGCCCTGGATCTGCGCCTTGACCTGGTCGACCAAGGCCTGCTGGGTGTCCACGGCCTGCTGCGACTCGAAGCTCTTCTGGGCGAGATTCTGGAAGCGCTGCAGGTTCAGCTGGTCGTTCCTGAGGCTGGCCTCGTCCTGGGCCTTCTTGGCGATGGCCTGGTCCAGCGCGGCCTGATAGGGACGCTTGTCGATCTCCACCAGGGCATCGCCCTGCTTGACAATCTGCCCCTGCTTGAAGAACACCCTGGTGATCTCGCCGTCGACCCGGCTTCTCACCGTCACCGTCTTGAAGGGTGAGACCGTGCCCAGGCCCTCGACCTCGACCGGATAGTCGGCTTTCGCCGCCGTTGCGAAGGTCACCGGCACTTTGGCGGCGGGCGCGGCCTGGGCCTCGGTCGCCGGGGCAGCCTGGGCAAGGTGGCGCCAGGCCGCATAGCTTGCCAGGCCGACCATCAGGATTGCCAGCCCGGCGGGCCAGCGGCGGAGCCTGCGTTCACGTTCGATATTCATGGGTCCGATCCGTCGAATCGCGCCTGCCTGCAAGCGCGCCTGCTCTCGGACGTTTCGTCACTTATGCACTCGAGCCCGATCCATAAGCCAGGAAACGTCCTGGGGTTCGGACCCGATTTGGGCGGCGATGACGACGGAAGTGTGGGCCAGTGTTAAGGGATGTTTCTGCCAGACTTCGATTGGTGTCTGGAGGCTCCGGATCACCCCATCGTGATACCGTGTGATGGGACCGCGCCGCTCGCTTCACTCCGCCGCGGCGGGCGTGCGGGGGGCCGGGGCGAGCAGCTCGCTGCCGACATTGCGCGGCAAGGTGAGGAAGATCAGGCCCGAGGTCACGGCGATCATGCCGATCATCAGGAACACCGGCGGGAAGACCGGCGCGGTGAGATGGCTGGCCCCATGCAGATGCATCGAGGTCTCCAGCGCCAGTGCCGCGATGGAAACGCCGACCGAACCCGCCAGCTCCTGCAGCACCGAGGTCATCGAGGTGACCCTGCCCATCAGCTCGGGCGGAATGTCCGAGACCCCGGCGGTGTTGATCGAGGTGAATTGCAGCGAACGGGTGAAGCCGGCGGCAAGCAGGGTGAGGGAGATCAGCAGCACCGGCATGCCCGCGTGGAACAGGGCCGGGGCCGCCACCAGGCAGGAAGACAAGAGGGCGTTCCAGGTCAGCACCCGGCGAAAGCCGAGCCGGCGCAGGATCGGCCCGGCGAGCGCCTTCATGGCCATGGCACCGGCGCCGGTGGCAAGCGTCAGCAGGCCGGACTGGAACGGGCTGAAGTCGAAGCCGAGCTGGAAATAGAGCGCCAGCAGGAAGGGTGTGGCGCCGACGCCGATACGAAACAGGAAGCCGCCACCGATGGCGGCCCTGAAGGTCGGAAAGCGCAGCAGCCTCAGTTCGATCAGCGGGTTGGCGACCCGCCCGGCATGATAGACATAGAGGCCGATCAGCCCCAGGCCCGCCACGGCCAGGCCGATATTGACGCTGGCCGGCACCAGGTCGAGGCCCGACAGGGTCGCCCCGCCCATCAGCGCCACCAGGCCCGGCGCCAGGATGAGAAAGCCGACGAGGTCGAAAGGCCGTCGCTCGTCCTCGCGCACATTGGGCACGTAGAGGCTGGCCAGGACGATGCCGAGCACGGCGATGGGGATGTTGATCCAGAAGATCAGGCGCCAATGGAAATAGGTGGTGATGAAGCCCCCGAGCGGCGGCCCGCTGAGCGGGCCGAGCAGAGCCGGCAGGGTCAGCCACATCATGGCGTTGACGAGGTCGTGCTTGGGCGTGGTCTTGAGGATGATCAGCCGGCCAACCGGCGTCATCATCGCCCCGCCCATGCCCTGGACGATGCGGGAGGCCACCAGTTCGGTGAGGTTGGAGGACAGGCCGCAGGCGATCGAGCCGAGGCCGAACACCACGATGGCGGCGCGAAACACGGTGCGGGCCCCGAAGCGGTCGGCCATCCAGCCGGAGGTCGGAATGAAGATCGCCAGCGACAGCAGATAGGAGGTGAGGGTGAGCTTGAGATAGATCGGGCTGGTGCCGAAATCGCGCGCGATGGTGGGCAGCGCCGTCGACAGCACCGTCGAGTCCAGGTTTTCCATGAACAGGCCGGTGGCGATGATCAGCGGCAGCAATCGGCCCTGCGATTTCAGCCCCTCGCTCACGAGGGTGCTCTCCCTCCGCGGCCGCGCTGGCCCGGCTTGAGCCGGGTGACCACTCCTTCCGGCGCCGGCCGCCCCTGGGCGATGCCGTTGAGCGCCATGTCGACCACGTCGCGCGTCACCTCGACGTCGGAGAGATAATCGGCACCCACCCCGGTCCAAGCCATGCCGATCAGCAGCCGCGCCGCCATGTCGGCATCGTAGATCCGGGCCTCGCCACGGCGCTGGGCTTCCTCGATCACCGTGATCAGACGCTGGGCGATGGCGCCGCGGCGGCGGCGGAAGATGCGCCGCTTGGAATTTTCGCCCTCGTTGAGATCGCGGATGGTGCTGAGATGGGTGCGCACCGTGGGCACGATCTCGGCGACGAGATAGGTCAGCCGCTCGCGGAAATTGCCCTCGCGCAGCAGCGCCGTGTCGAGCCGGACCTCCAGATCGTCGAGCGTCTGGGCAAACACCGCTTCGAACAGCGCCTCCTTGCTGGCGAAGTAGCGATAGACGGTGGCCTTGCCGATGCCGGCTTCGAAAGCGATATCGTCCACCGAGGCCGCATCATAGCCCTGGCGCGCGAAGATGCGGCCAGCCGCGTCCAGCAAATTGTTGCGCCGGACGTCGCGCCAGTGCTCTTCCCCAGTGGACTTGTCGTCCGTGCGCTGCTCCATGATGGCCCCGAATCAAAACCCGGTGGTTACGGATAAAACCAACGAGTCTCATTTCTTGCCCGAATTCCGGCCAAATTGGGAGAGGACGAAGCGCGGGATTGGACACAATCGAGTGAGGATTGTTGCCGGTCTATGAAGCAGGGCCTCCTCGGCCTATTCCTTCAGCAGCGTGAAGCCGGCCTTGGCAAAGGGTTTCCGGCCGTCCGGCGTCTTGAGATAGCTCAGGAAACCGGCAGCATCGGCGCTCTTGGAAACGGCCGTCAGACCGAAGGGATAGACGATCGGCTCATGCGAATCCTCGGGGAAGGTGGCGACGACCTTTACCTTCGGATCGGCGGCGGCATCGGTGGCGTAGACAACGCCGAACTTGGCTTCGCCGCGCGCGACCAGAGCGAGAGCGGCACGCACATTGTCGGTCTGCGCGAATTTCGGTTCGACCGCCTTGAGGATCCCGAGCTTCTCGAAGGCGGCCCGGGCATATTTGCCGGCCGGCACCGTCTTCACTTCGCCGACGGCGATCTTCCCCTCGCCGATGGCACCGGCGAGATCGACTCCGGGCTTGAGTTCGACGGTGGCGGCGGCATCGGCCGGCGCGATCAGGACCAGGGCGTTGCCCAGAAGCTTCATCACGCTGCTTTCCTGGATCAGCTTCTTGTCGACGCCGTATTTCATCCAATCGAGATCGGCCGAAGCGAAGATTTCGGCCGGCGCCCCCTGCTCGATCTGCTTCATCAGCGCCGAGGAAGCGGCATAGGAAATCACTACCCTCTTGCCGGAGCTTGCGGTCCAGGCCTTGGCAGCCTCGTCGAGCGAGCCCTTGAGGCTGGCGGCCGCAAAGACGGTAACCTCCCCCTCCTCCGCCGCTGCCGGCGCGGCCTTGGCGGCAGAAGCATCCCCGGCCCGCGCCATGGCTGGCGCGAAGGCGAGGCCGACGGAGAGAGCCAGAAAAGCCCGGCGGGCGAAGCGCAACATGCTGAAATCCCCTGACAGCCGCAATGGCTATATATCATGGAATATAGCGCTGAGGGAGGGAGTGCAAGACAGGCCGGCAGGCGCGAATGTCGCGCCTGCCGGACAGGGATCGAAAATATGTGGAACTCGGGCGGCTCAGAGCCCGTCAGGCCCGGAACGAACCCGGCAATGACGAAAATCGGGTTTCACCGATTTTCGGTCGGGCTCTTCAGGCCGCCACGCCCACGCCGATCGGGCAGGAGACGCCCGTGCCGCCCAGGCCGCAATAGCCGGCCGGGTTCTTGGCCAGATATTGCTGGTGATAGGCTTCCGCATAATAGAAGGGCGGTGCCTCCAGGATCTCGGTGGTGACGGCACCATAACCCTTGGCGGCCAGCGCCTCGCTATAGCGCACCTTGGCCGCCTCGGCTGCCTGGCGCTGCGCCTCGCTGGTGACATAGATGCCCGAGCGGTATTGCGTGCCGATATCGTTGCCCTGGCGCATGCCCTGCGTGGGATCATGCGCCTCGAAGAACACCTTCAGGAGCTGATCGTAGGATATGGCCTTGGGGTCGAACACCACCTTCACCACCTCATTGTGCCCGGTGAGGCCGGAACAGACCTCCTCATAGGTGGCATTGGGAGTGAGACCGCCGGCATAACCCACCGCCGTGACCAGCACGCCCGGGGTCTGCCAGAATTTGCGCTCGGCGCCCCAGAAGCAGCCCAGGCCGAAATAGGCCGTCTCGCTGCCCGCGGGATAGGGGCCCTTCAGGGCCGCGCCGTTGACGAAATGGGTATCCGCCGTCTCGATGGCCTCGCCGCGCCCCGGCAGGGCTTCGTCGGCGGAGGGAAACGCCGTCTTCTTGCGAAAGCCGAACATGTTCTTCCTTCCTGTTCTTATGGTTGCCACACCAATATGGGTGTACGGACCGCCCTTGTCAGGGGCCAGTTCCATCACGGATGCGTCAGCCCGGCTGCGCGCCCCTTCACAGATGCGAGACATAGCCGATCCGGCTCGCCGGCGGCCGGCCCAGCCAGAAGAACAGGGCCGAGAGCATCACCAGCACCAGCGCGAAGGGCAGGCCGAGCAAAGGCGAGACCAGATTGTTCCACAAAAACACCGAGAGCGACGCTTCCACCCAGGCGCGCATATGCTCATAGCTCGCGGGGCTGAGCCAGAGCCAGACCGCGCGCACCGGCAGGAAGACGAAATGATTGTCGGCGATCGAGCGCGTACCGTCGACCACCGCGGCCACGAAAGCGGCGGCGACCAGGAACAGGCCGAGCGAACGAGCCAGGAAACGCATCACGCACCCCACCACTGCATTGTGCCAGTCTAGCGCGGGGCCTCCCTCGCGCGTAGGAAATTCGAGCTCGAAGGTGAACGTTTCCGAAGAGGCGAGCAGACGATCCGCATAACCCGGGCCGCGTCCTACATACCGCATGCGGCTTGCCTGGCGAATGAAAGCGCCGCCACCTTCAAAAAACTGCAATCCCCCGTTTACAAATTGCGCCGACATCGCCATAAGCACCGCTCGACGGAAGGGTGGCCGAGTGGTTGAAGGCGCACGCCTGGAAAGTGTGTATACGGGAAACCGTATCGCGGGTTCGAATCCCGCCCCTTCCGCCAACCATGGCTTTGTACAGCCCAGAGACATAGGTAACGTCTTGTACCTAAGGCAGGGGTGACAATCTCGTGCCGAACGGATTGTCGAGCTCTCCCGCGTCCAACCACACAGGATGATCCTCTAAATACAGCCGCCGATAATACGCTAAAGGACCTTCGCTTCTCTCAGCGAAGAGGGGGTGGCATGTGGTTTCGGTAGGCCCTGGGTGAATGGCCAGTCACGCGCTTGAAGGCATTGCTGAAAGCGCTTTCGGAAGCATAGCCAAGCGATTGGCCAATAGCCGCCACCGAAGCGGCTTTGTCCCGCAAGGCGCGCTCGGCAAGGCGCATGCGCCATTCGGTAAGATAGGTTAGCGGTGCAACACCCGCGACCATCTTGAAGTAGGAAGCAAAAGTCGTTCGCGACATGGCGCACGCTCGGGCGAGTTCCTCCAGATGCCAGGCACGGCGCGGATCGCTATGCATCAGCTGCAGGGCGGGAGTGATGCGTGAATCGCCCAGTGCGCGCAGCCAGCTTGCCGACATGGGAGCTGCGGTCTTCAGGTGCGCCCGCAAAATCTGAATGAATAGGAGTTGGGCGAGATGCGCCGACGCGAGTTGCGTGCCGGGCAATCCGCTCGACCGTTCTTCGACAAGCTGGTCGAGAAGGTATCGAAAAGCCGTTGCTTGCGGAGAGGTAGCTGGTACGTGAATCCAGGCTGGCAGAACGTTCGCCAGCAGCCGTCCGCTTGCTGGATCGAGCAGGACGTGGCCGCCAATATACGCGAAGTCTCGGCCATCGCCGAGCTGCGCCGTCGACCTGCCGGTGCCCGAAAACAGAGGCATCGCATCAACCGGAGCGACGCTGGAATCGCTAGCCAGAACGAAAGACCGTCTCGCCGTCAGAAGGCCCACATCTCCGGTTTCAAACCGAGCCGGTTCCGTCTCGCCGTCGATGCTGACCCAGCAATGGCCTTTCACGATGGCGAAGAACTTGATCTTGTCCGGCGCAGGAAAACGGATCGCCCATGGCCCTCCCGCTGTGAAACCTCCCGTTACCAGGGACGCCGCATTCGTGAGTTTGAGAATGTCGGAAAAGGGATCGGCCTCCATATTCGTACTTTCACGCAAGTAACGCGAACTTTCAAGCATTCACAATCCGCCTCTCGAGCCTTAGCTCATCAAACCATTGGCGTTTCAATGGTCAAGTGACTCTGGAGATCTGCGTGAGCGAGAAACTGGTACTGGTAACGGGCGGAACCGGGTTCATAGCCCAATACTGCATCCTGGCGCTGCTGGACGCCGGGTATCGTGTGCGGACGACCGTCCGTTCACGGTCGCGGGAAGCGGAAGTGCGCGCCCACCTCAAGATGGGCGGCTCGGAACCGGGCGATCGCCTGTCGTTTGTCACCGCCGATCTCTCCGCTGATGCGGGTTGGATGGAGGCGACCACCGGGTGCGCTTATGTAATGCACGGGGCTTCACCAACACCGACGGGCAATCAGGCGAGCGAAGAGGAGTGGATCAAGCCTGCGGTCGATGGCAATTTGCGAGTGTTGCGCGCCGCGCGCAATGCCGGGGTCAGCCGCGTAGTGGTCACGTCCGCCTTTGGAGCAATCTGTGCTGGGCATGGGCCGATGACGCGGCCCTTCAATGAGGACGACTGGAGCGATCTGACAGCCAAGAACATCTGGCCCTATCAGAAATCCAAGACATTGTCGGAGCGGGCGGCTTGGGACTTCATCGCCCGCGAAGGGCAAGAGCTTGAACTGTCTGCCGTCAATCCGGTCGCGGTGCTGGGACCGGTGCTTGGCGCCGACTATTCGCATTCCATTCGCCTGATCAAGAACATCATGGATGGCCAGCCGGGAAACCCCAAGATAAACTCGTGTTTTGTCGACGTGCGAGATGTGGCCGACCTGCATTTGCGTGCCATGACCCACGAGGCTGCCAAGGGCGAGCGCTTTCTGGCGAGTGCCGGCGAAAGCATGTGGTTGGCTGACGTGGCCAAGGTGCTGAAAGCGCGTATGGGGCCGACCGCCGACAAGGTATCGACGCGGGTTCTGCCCAACACGGTGGTGCGCCTCGGCGCGCTCAAAGATCCTGCGTTGAGAGGGGCCGTGCCGCTACTGGGCCTCACTCTGAATGCCAGCAGTGAAAAAGCCATGCGCCTGCTCGGTTGGACGCCGCGTCCGCGCGAGGAGGCTATCGTCGCCACCGCCGAGAGCCTGATCCGGTTGGGTCTGCTGAGGGGCGGCTGACGGCCTTCTTATCCTGCCATCCGAAGAAACGACCACCGTCTCCAATTGAAAAATCTGGTCCGGTGCGCAGACCTCCGGATCGACATGGAAGCGCCGCGCTTGCCGGGGCGATACGGCTTCTATGGGATTGCTAACGAAAACCACACCGGCAAGGTCAACGATCCCCGTTCCTTTGCCCCGCTTCTCCGCGCGACAACCCACGCACAATCCCCCTTGACTCTCCCCCTTCCTGCGCGCATTGAAACAATTTGTATATACATATTTCAGCATAGGTATTTGCACATCGGCTCTTGGGAGGGGCGGCATGGCAGCACAAACGGGCGCGATCGAGAAACGGACGATCGACCGGATTCCCGAGGGTGAGCGGCATGGCTCTCCCTTCAACCAGTTCACCCTGTGGTTCGGCGCCAATCTGCAGATCACCGCGGTGGTCGACGGCGCGCTCTCGATCGTGTTCGGCGCCGAAGCGCTCACGGCCATCATCGGCCTGGCCATCGGCAACCTGCTCGGCGGTGCGGTGATGGCCCTGCATTCGGCGCAGGGCCCGCGGCTCGGCCTGCCGCAGATGATTTCCTCGCGCGCCCAGTTCGGCGTGAAGGGCGCCACTTTGCCCCTCCTCCTCACCGTGGTGATGTATCTGGGCTTTGCCGCCACCGGCACCGTGCTCTCCGGCCAGGCCATCAACCTGATGTTCGGCGTGGAGAACCCGGCCTTCGGCATGATCGCCTTCGGCCTCATTACCGTGATCGTCGCGGTGGTGGGCTACAATCTAATCCATGTCATCGGCAGGATCGCCACCGTGGTCGGCATCCTCGGCTTTGCCTATCTCGCCTTCCGGCTGCTCGGGCAGTACAACGTCGCCGACGCTTTCGGCCAGAAGCCCTTCACCATGGCGACCTTCCTGCTCGCCATCGCGCTCGGCGCCGGCTGGCAGCTGACCTTCGCGCCCTATGTCGCCGATTATTCGCGCTACCTGCCGTCGTCCACTCCCGCTTCGGTGACCTTCTGGTCGACGCTGCTCGGTTCGGCCATCGGGGCGCAGATCGCCATGACTTTCGGCGCCGTGGTGGCGGCCCTCGGCGGCAAGTTCCTGGCCAACCAGGTCGGTTTCCTCGGCGAACTCGCGGGGCCGGGCGTGGCCGTCCTGGTCTATGTCGTCATCGTCACCAACAAGCTGACGGTGAACTGCCTCAACGCCTATGGCGGCTCGATGACCCTGCTCACCACCGTGAGCGCCTATGCCGGCCAGCGCAGCGTGTCGCAGGCGGCACGCATGGCCTATATCCTCTTGTTCGTGGCCGGTTCGGTGGCGATCGCCCTGTTCGCCAGCGCCCACTTCCTCTCGGCCTTCAAGAATTTCATGCTGCTGCTGCTGGCCGTGTTCGTGCCCTGGAGCGCGGTGAACCTCGTCGACTACTACCTGATCTCCAAGGAGAAGGTGGACGTTCCCGCCCTCTACGACGCCTCGGGCCGTTATGGCGCCTATAACTGGACGGCGCTGGGCTGCTACCTCTTCGGCGTGCTGATCCAGATCCCCTTCCTGAACCAGGCGCTCTATGAGGGGCCGATCGCCAAGATGCTCGACGACGCCGACATCTCCTGGATCGTCAGCCTGGTGGCGACCTCGGTGATCTACTACGCCCTGGCACGCAAGAGCGCCAACGTCCCCGGTGAGATGATCCTGCCCGAGGACAGGACCGCGCGGGCGTGAGCGGCGCAGTCCTCACGGCTTGCTCCGCGCCCGCTCGAGCCCCTTGAGGATCTCCACGAACAGGCGCACCTTGGCCGGGCGGAAACGCGCGGCCGGGTAGACGACATGGATGCCGCCTGCGGGCAGCGTCCAGTCCGCCAGCAGGCGGACAAGCCGGCCCGCAGCGATGTCGCCGGCGACCAGGAAATCCGGAAACACCGACAAACCCGCCCCCGCCAGCACCATGGCATAGCAAGTGGGCGTCTTGTCCGCGTCGATGACGGCCGGGACCTCCACCGTCTCCCGCTCCCACTCCCCCCGCGAGAACAGCCAGCGCGTCGGCGTGCGCAAGGCATGGTTGGCGACGAAGGGCAGTCCCGCCAGCCCCTTGGGGCTGAGATCGGCCGGCAGGCGCGCGGCAAGTGCGGCCGAGCAGACCAGATGCTGCTGGAAGGTGCCGAGCCGCTGGGCCTGGTTGGAGGAATCGGTGAGCCAGCCGACGCGCACGGCGACATCCACCTGCGCATCCACCAGATCCACCACGGTATCGTCGAAGGCGACCTCCACCCGCATATGAGGGTAACGCTCGCGAAAGGCGGCGATGGCCGGCGCGACCACCGCCCCGCCATAGTCGATCTGCGCCGCCAGGGTGAGGGTGCCGGTCGGCTCCGCCGCGTCCTTGGAGATTTCTCCGAAGGCGGATTCGGCCTCGCGCAGGATCAAGGCGGCGCGGTCATAGAAGGCGCGGCCCGCTTCCGTCGCCTGCAAGCGGCGGGTGGTGCGCAGGATCAGGGTGACGCCGAGTTCCTCCTCGAGCCTGCCGACCTGATGGCTGACCACCGCCTTGGCGACGCCGAGCCGCTCCCCCGCCGCCGTGAAGGAGCCCGTCTCGATCACCGCTGTGAAGAAGGCCAGCCGGTTGAGGTTGAGAAGCTCGGACATAGGCCTCCTGCCTGAACGCCTATTCCGAACCGTGCTGACGGCGGACGAAGGGGAATGGCGGCTTCGATCGCCCATTGTCTGATTTAATCAGACACTCTGTCAAATTGTTCGGGATTTTTCTTGAGAACGCCGCAGGCCATGGTTCGCGGCAAGGAGATGCCGATGTCCACGCCGCTTACTTCCGACCAGACAGTGACCTATCTGTTCGATCCGCTCTGCGGCTGGTGCTATGGCGCTTCGCCGATGCTGCAGCGCCTGCATGAGGCCGGCGTCGCCGTCAGCCCCCTGCCGACCGGCCTGTTCGCGGGGCCGGGCGCCCGGCCGATGGATGCGGGCTTTGCCGCCTATGCCTGGTCCAACGACCAGCGCATCGAACGCCTTACCGGACAGCGTTTCACGAAGGCCTATCGCAGCCAGGTGCTCGAGGCCCCGGACGGCCTGTTCGATTCGGGACCGGCCACGCTGGCGCTCACCGCCGTGGCCCTGGCCGAGCCCGAGTGTGACCTCGACGCCCTCGCGGCGATCCAGGCCGGCCGCTATGTCGAGGGCCGCGACACCACTTCCCTTGCCTGCCTCGTGGCCATCCTGCGCGAGGCGGGTTTCGCGGCCGCTGCCGACCGCCTCGCCGTGCCCGACGAAGACCTGCTCGCCGCCAACCGCACCCGCATTGCCGAAGGACGAGCCCTGATGGCCAGGCTCGGCGCCCAAGGCGTGCCGGCCCTCGCCGCACGACATGACGGACAGTTGCGGCTCATCGCCTCGAATGCCCTGTTCGGCAGTTTCGGCAATCTCGTTTCGCATCTCAACGCCTGATGGGCTAGCCCCCGTCTCACGCCATGAACTCCCCAACCGAAAGGAAAGCCAAATGAAAATCGCCCTGATCGGCGCCACCGGCAATGCCGGCTCCCGCATTCTCGCCGAACTCGTCAACCGCGGCCACGAGGTCACCGCCATCGTGCGCCACCCGGAAAAGGTGCCGGCCAATCCCAAGGTAACGGCCCGCAAGGGGGACGTCTATGACAAGGCTGGCCTTGCGGCCCTACTCGCGGGTCATGATGCCGTGATCTCGAGCGTGCATTTCGTCGCAAGCGATCCTCATATTTTGATCGAGGCCGTGCGCGCCTCCGGCGTGAAGCGCTATCTGGTGGTGGGCGGCGCCGGCAGCCTGGAAGTCGCGCCCGGCGTCACCCTGGTATCGACGCCTGAATTCCCCGCCATCTACAAGGAAGAGGCCACCAAGGGCGCCGAATTCCTCGCCATCCTGCGCGGGGAGAAGGATCTCGACTGGACCTTCCTCTCCCCCTCCGCCCTGTTCGTGCCGGGCGAGCGCACCGGCAAGTTCCGCCTGGGCACGGACCAGCTCCTGAGCAACGACAAGGGCAGCAGCATCTCCTTCGAGGACTATGCCATCGCCATGGCGGACGAGATCGAAAAGCCCGCCCATAGCCGGGCTCGCTTCACCGTCGGCTATTGAAGCCTGACGGGCCCTTCCAGGGCCCGTCGGCAGCCTGCCCCAGGCCACCGCGAGATTCGAGAGAATTTGGCGGTGGCCGTCATTGCCGATTTCCGGTCCGACTGGATCGGAAAGACGCCTCTATCTCATTGAGAGCGTAACGATATTCGATCCAACATAATCGAATGTCGTTCCAGCCCTGCCCCGAAGGCCGAGCCATCCGCGTGGAACGCCAATCGGATCGCCAACGCTTCGCCGATAGTCCGCTGCGGCGCCAATGACGGACGCCTATCGAATGTTTTGCCACATCGATACGTCCGGGGCTCGCTCCTCCCATGGAAGGACGTAGGGAGCAAGCACCTCCTCTGCTTGTGGCTGCTCTTGTATCAAGGCCGGCCGCCGGCGTCCGGCAATTGCGATCGAAAACCGGGATGTTCCCACCGGCTGGACGCCGAAAATCTGCTGGCGGTGCACTCGACCACGCGCATCGCGGGGACGATCGCGGCGGGATAGGGGTAAATCAAGGAAACTGTCGCTGTGATCAGCAACATCCAGCGTGGTCCCGAACAGCTTTTAATCCAGCCTTACGCGCCGCAGCGCACGCGCCAGCCACGGGCAGATACCTCCTTAGTAGACAAGTGGTAGCTTATTACTTCCGTTGAGGTACATTAGTACTTATCTCAATATGATTCAGATAAAGGTCGGCATCTTTCTGCCATGAATCTGATAGAAATCATGCCAATGATTCTATCGACTCTTTTATGAAAGCAAAATCGGGCGTAATCCGTTCGAGATACTGACACCAATGACAGATTGGATGCCCTTTGCCTCAACGAATCCTAATTGAGTGCTTCAATCTGGCGCTGACGAGCGGAACGGGCATAAAGACCTATGCATCGAACCTCGCCCGAATTGCGAATACCCTCGGCTATGAGACGGAGGCACTTTTCCAATCGCTCGCTCGCCTGCAGCAGGGCGATCCCATCCTCACCGAGATTTCCTTTCACGAGGGCAAGAAGCGGCGGGGCTGGAAGGAAAAATATGTCCGCACCCCCTTCGAGACTCTTTTCGGAAAGCCCTTCGGCATAAGGGCCGACGCCGTGCCCCAGTCAGGCCTGATCCTGAAACAGGATCCCATGCTGGAACCGTTCGCGCGCGTGTTCGCGGCCCATCAATTCACCTTGGCCGCACGGCGTCATTTTTCACGCTATGGCACGCTTGCGACCCTGAAACTGACAGCGGCTCCACATCTCTTCCACGCCACGCATCCGGTGCCCGTCAGAGTGCCCGGTGCGGCAAATATCTACACGATCCATGATCTCGTCCCGCTCAAATTGCCGAATGCCACGCTTGACAACAAAACGTATTATTTCAATTCACTGAAAGAAATATGCCAGAAGGCAGATCACATCGTCACAATATCGGAGACCTCCAAAAAGGACATCACTTCGATACTTGGAATACCCGACTCAAAAATAAGCGTTACCTACCAATCTATAGAAATACCTGAAAACCTCCTCGCCAAACCGCGAGATAATATTGATAAGTTAATTCAGAACTCCTTCTCCTTGGAGCCGGGAGAGTATTTTCTATTTTTTGGAGCGCTCGAACCCAAGAAGAACGTCTCGCGGCTGATAGACGCCTATGTTGCCTCCGGGGTATCCACTCCCCTGGTTATCGCCGGCGGGCTGGGGTGGAACTACAGGACGGAACTGAGGCAGATCAACAACGAGAGCTTCTCCAGCTGGCGGATTACCCAGAACCAGATCATACACGAGCGGAAAGTGCGGCGGTTCGGCCATCTGCCGCTCAGCCACCTCACAGCCCTGATCCAAGGCGCGAAGGCGGTGTTGTTTCCATCGCTCTACGAAGGTTTCGGCCTTCCGGTTCTGGAAGCCATGATGCTCGGCGCCCCCGTCATGACGTCCAATGTGTCGTCCCTGCCCGAGGTCGCGGGGGATGCGGCGCTTCTGGTCAATCCCTATGACATCGAGGAAATGGCCAGCGCCATTGCCGCGCTGGACAATGATCGGGATCTTCGATCGGAACTTGTCAGCAGGGGAAAAAAGCGGGTTCAGTATTTTTCGATGGAGAATTACAGCAGACGCGTCGCTGAGGTCTACGGAGCGTTGCTATGACTGACAGGCGCCTTCGAGAAAAGCGGCGCAGTCCGCTACGGCAGGATGAACACACCGCTGTCACCATGAGTGCGTTCGATGCCGGAAGCGACTTTCGCCGCCAGATCCAGCGGCCTTCGAGCTTTGTCGATGCAGGTCCTCTGCACAGCCCGTGCCCATTCGGGCGCATTGTCCTCTCCTAAGCAAAGCAAGATACGACCTTGTCTCATACGGCCGCCCTTCCACCTCCCGGCGCACAGCAAAGAGCCAAGTCCTCGCCCGGCCTCATCCGCGATTATTTGCGCAGGCGCCTGCTCTGGCTGACCGTGGTGATCGCACCGACCGTGGCCGCCGTCATCTATTACGGCCTTTGGGCCACACCCCGCTATGTATCGGAAGCCGAGTTCATAGTCAGAGGCTTGTCATCGAGCCGGCTCACCGGCCTTGATGCCCTATTCAAGACATTCGGCATTGCCAGAACCGTCGACGACACGAACATTGTCCAAAGCTATATATTGTCTCGCGATGCGGTGAAGCAGCTGCAGTCCGACATCGATATCAAGGCGATATTCTCCGATCCTCGAGCCGACCTGTTCTCGAGATTCCCCAGGTTTTGGGAAAGTGACAGTTTCGAGGGCCTCTACGCGCATTATGCCTGGCGCGTGAAAGTCATTCAGGACACGACCCGCGGTATCAGCACCGTCCATGCGGAGGCGTTCCAGGCCGAGGATGCGCAACGCATCGCCTCACAGGTGCTGACCCTGGCCGAGCGCCTGGTCAACCGCCTCAACGAACGCGCGCAGGCGGATGCGACCCGGAGCGCCGAAGAAGAAGTGCAGCGCGCGGAGCAGCGCGTTCTGGATGCGCAGGCCGAACTCACCAAATTCCGCAACGCGGCAACCCTGGTCGACCCCTCCAAGTCATCGACGTCGGCGCTGGATACCATCACGACGCTGACCCGGGATCTGGTGCAGGCCCAGGCCCAGATTCAGCAACTCCAGCAGACCTCGCCGTCGACCCCTCAGATCGCCGTGCTTCAAGCGCGTGTGGAAGCCCTCAAAGCCCGGATCGAAACCGAGCGTGGCAAGCTTGCCGGCAATGACGAGTCCCTGGCGGTCAAGGTGTCCGCCTATGAAAGGCTGACGCTCAATCGCGACCTCGCCGACAAGAGCCTGGCGGCCGCGACATTGTCCCTCGAGAGCGTGCGTTCGAAAGCGCGCCGGCAACAGATCTATATCGAGAAGATCGCCCAGCCCAATCTCCCCGACGAGCCGATGGAACCCCGCCGCCTGCGCCTGATCATCACGGTGCTGATGACCGCCCTGATGAGCTATGCCGTCATCTGGATTCTCAGCGTGGGTGCCAAGGAGAAGGCGCAATGAGCGGCATCGGTTCGGCGCCCGCGCCGTCGCTCTGGCGCTCCTTTCGTCTGCAAGCGCGCATCATCGCCGCCCTGATGATCCGCGAAGGCAACGCGAAATACGGCCACGAGAATCTCGGTTTCTTCTGGATCATGATCGAACCGTTGTCGCTGGCGGCCATGGTCGCACTGATGTGGTACGCGACCAACCATTCCCACACCGAAGCCGTCGGCCTCGTCCTGTTCGTCCTGACAGGCTATTGCCCGCTGACGCTCTGGCGGCATGTCACCGGCCGTTCGGCCCGGGTGATAAGGCAGCGATCGGCCCTGCTATTCCATGCCAATATCAAGCCCTTCGACGTGCTGATTGCCGTCTTCTGCCTGGAAACGATAGGTATTTTTGCGGCCTTCGTCTGTGCTTATGTGCCGTTGGTCGTCTTCGGCGTCATAGATCCGCCTCGCGACACCCTCCTGCTGATCGGTGGTTGGCTATTCCTCGCCTGGTTCTCAATAGGCATCGGCCTGATCCTGGCCGCACTGACGGAGATATTTGAAACAGTGGAGAAATTCATCCCACCTCTGCTCTATATTACGCTGCCTTTGACGGGAGTTTTCTCGATGATCGATTGGCTTCCTCAGAAGGCACAGAATATCCTTGTATACTCCCCCGTAGCAACCTCGGTAGAAATGTTCCGCGCCGGTGCGTTTCCTGAAGATATCGTGACATATTACGACCCGGCTTTTCTTACTATAGTTTGCTCCATTCTGACGGCCATAGGAATTCCATTGGTCGTCTACGCTCAAAAATACATAACTCATAACTGAGCGGTATTACCCCGAAATCGCGTAAGATCCCCGAAGCGTCAGGAAGACATCAAAACTTGCAGCACAAACAAGCCGACCAGCCTCAGGATTTTGCCCCCATCGAAATGATTCCGCTTACCTCCGCGGGGGAACTCGTCGTTTCGGATCAACCCGACGACCCAAATATCGGAAAGACTGCGCACCGTTCGCCATTGTGGCTGGTTTTCATATTACCGACACTGCTCTCCGCCCTTTACCTGTTCGTCTTCGCTGCAGATCAATTCGCTTCGGATGCGCAGGTGATGGTACGCACGCCTGCGGAAAATGGTCTGAACGCCATCTTGAACGCTCAGGGCTTCTCGCGTTCGAGCGAAGAAACTCAGGCGGTCTACGCTTTCATGCGCTCACGTGACATGGCCCAGCTGCTCTCCAGCGAGAACGGCCTCAAGGATGTCTACAACAGGCCGGAGAGTGATTTCCTCAGCCGTTTTCCTAACCTGCTGCAGAAAGACAACTTCGAACGGTTCTATGAGCACTATCGCAGTTGGGTGTCCGTTACCATCGACGAAAGCACGGGCATTGTCTCAATTCGCAGCTATGCCTATCGGGCTGACGATGCACGCAACATCACCCGTGCGGTGATCAATCACGCGGAAGCCTTCGTCAATAGGCTGAATACAAGAGCCTACGCCGATCGTGTTGCCTATGCCGAGCAGATCGTCGCCAAGGCTCAAGACGGCGTTGCCGTGATGGAAGCCAAGCTGACACGATACCGCAACGAAGCAAAACTCGTCGATCCAACCGGAGAATCGACCTCCGCCCTCGAATCTATCGCAAAGATGACGACCGCAATCACCCAGTTGCAGGCCTCGCTCGAGCAGCAAAAGACACTCTCGCCGGAAAATCCGGGCATCGCCGCCCTCAGCCAGAAAATCACCTCCTATCGTTCGGAGATCAACAAACTGCGCCGGGAGGTGGTCGGTGGAACGGGGGCGATGTCGGATGCCATTGCGGGCTATGAACGCCTGACCCTGGAACGAACATTGGCTGCACGCACCTTGGAGGCCGCGACAACCAATCTCATCAAAGCTCGTCAGGAGGCCGAAACACCTCACGTCTATCTCGTGCGTATTTCCGAGCCGAATCTGGCCAGCACCGCAGAATATCCGCGACGCTTGATCTGGCTGGCATTGATCGCCGCCCTCAGCTTCATTTTCTACGCGGTTCTGCGCTTTGCCGTCGCCCTCGTCGGGGAGCATCGCCCGTGAGGCTCAGTTTCAAGAAGCCTCGTCGCGCACCTGTGGCGCCTTGCGATTTCACGAAGTCACCAAGAATTGCAAAGTAGCGTCAAAACAAAGAATTGAATCAAGGTAGCGTTCATGCCGAACGCATTTGGTCTCGTTATAAATCGATGCTAATTCACCCTCGTTATTTCAACTTTCTTTAAAATCAGCACCCCTTCAATGGCCCCCTGTCTCAGTTGCAACCGGTGCTCGACGGGATACCGCGGCTCAGTAACTGTAAACGGAACTTCAAAGGAGTAACTTCCCTGTATCGGCAGCAAGGCGGGCCGATGAACGAGTATCTCCTGTCCTATCATGATCTCAATTGTAAGCTCGTTGCCGGAATAATTATCCTCGACCTCAAGAAAGGTACGCAAGAGCCAGACTCCCCGCGGGAGATGGAAATAGGGCCCGTAGCTTAGAATACGCGCCGGGCCAACCAGCTCTATAACCTCCGGCAAAGAAGTGCCTGTCGGTGCACCAACCTGATCCGTACCCAGGAACAATTGACGAGGCCAATTGAACCGCACGGTGGCGCCGTTTGTGAAAATCGATCGGTAAGGGATCAACGACTGCGCCATTATCCGCTCTTCGGCGGTCATCGCATAAGACGTGTCACTATCCAAGGCCGCCTCGACCCGTTCTCCACCCGGGTCCAAATCGGCGATCGCATCTACAATTTCCTCCGTTCTCTCGTCCGGCAACGCTATGTCGAGAAAACTCAACACCCCTGCTATGAGTAAATTCGGTGTAAAACGCTTCTCCGGAGGCAGGATCAGGACGTTGGATTCTCCCACTACAATATCGTGAAAAGAGGCGAATATAGATGATGTCAACATAAGAGACGCACGAAACTGCCGATTGAATTTCTGTTGCATGCATAGCGCAACAAAAATTGGGTCTTCGGCTAAAAATATTATTTGCCTTGCCTTTGATGCAAGAAGCTGGGATGTCTTCTCATCTGGATCATCCGTGTAAAGAATGACGTTGTTGCTACGACGCAGGGACCACTGCTCCTTCAATTGCTCAAGCGTGGAAAAGTGGAGGAAATCGACGTCACCCAGCGCAACCTGTACGATCGCACGGATTGCAAGAGCCGCCCGGTGAGATGAGGATGTCGGCAAACCCAGAACAGTTATCAACAAAACAGATCACTCACTTCTTATCGTTTTGAAAATAAATCCTGACGATATCGTACTCATGCAGTTTGCTTTTGCCCCAACAGGTACCCGGATCCGGCAGATGTAACTGACCAGACTGCAGAATAGGGAGTATAATTTGCTGATACCAATGCCACAAGCGCAGGAATATCATCAAGACAACTGAGACAAAAATACCACAATCGCTACATACGCTGACACTGGTCGTTTTAGGCATAGCGCACCTACGATAAGTGGATTAGGTCGTAACGAGAGATCGACAAAGCGATGGCAGGGATGCACGATTTCGTACCGGATCGGACAACCACTCTGGCTGACATCAACGCGGCCTACAGGATATTTCTTGGCCGCGAACCCGATCAAGCGGGATTGGAAACCTTCTCGAAAGCAGCCCAAGCCGGCATGACGAACAGCGAGCTGATTTCGTCAATGATCGGGTCCCTGGAGTTTAAGAACCGCCACGGACTACTGCCACGCACGTCGACAGCAGGCGAAGGGCCCGCCGGGACGAGTCTCGTCAAGACCTCGGATTTGCTGGATACCACCGACGCGCAAGCGGCAACCACACACGGCGTGCAACGGGCCATTCGGCTCAATGCGGTCACCAAGGTCTATGAAACCCCTATTGGACATCGCAAAGTCCTGGACGGTATCAGCTTCGAGGTGAAGGCAGGTGAAAAACTGGCGGTGCTGGGCCGCAACGGCGCCGGCAAATCCACCCTGGTAAAAATCATAGGCGGTGTGGAACCTCCTACCACAGGGTCCGTTGAACGCAACCTCTTCATGTCATGGCCTCTCGGTTTCTCCGGCGGTCTGGAGGGGAACATGACGGGGATGGACAATATCCGCTTCATTGCACGTATTTATCGGCGCCCTATCGACGACGTAGCCGCTTTCGTTGACGACTTTGCTGAACTTGGTAAGCAACTCTATATTCCGGTGATGAATTATTCCTCCGGAATGCGAATGCGCCTCTCTTTCGCTTTGACTCTAGCAATCAATTTCGAGTGTATTTTGATTGATGAGGTTCTTTCGGTCGGCGATCAGCGATTTCACCGCAAGTGCTATGATGCGGTGTTTGTAAAACGAGCCCATTGCGCGATGATTATAGTTAGCCACGATGTTGAGATCATTCGCAATTTTTGTAAAAGCGCCCTCGTCCTCAAGGGAGGACGAGGGCGCGTATTTAATGATCTTGAATTGGCATTAAGTATATATAACACTCTGTAGCAACAATTTAATGTACAAATTAAAATATTCGACGCTAACTCAATAGTTTTTGCCTATGGCGGCACCTAAATTTACGACTAAGCACCCATGGAACGGCACATTTAGCGATTCGCGTTAAACAAAAGATCAAAATGCAGCATTCCGTCCGGTAAAAACCCTCTTTCTACCGCTTCTGCATTCTTCCTCGTCCATAACGAGATGAGATCTTCGGCATTTGATACCTCGGATGTTGCACCGTTATACTCCACAACCGTGATACAATCGGTCAAATCGAACAGTTTGTTGGCAAACAGAGGCGGAGCCAGACCAATATGATCGCGCAAACAGCGAGGATTGAATTCACATAATATCGTTGGCTGGTGCCGTTTAATTGTTTGTATCAGACCGGCCAGTGCCTGCGGCTCATGTCCTTCAATGTCGATCTTGATGAAGTCAATTCTACTCTCTTGCTGCAGCAATGTATCGACGCGAATAGATTGCGCCACCTGTCCCGAGATTGATGGCTCTGAAAGCCAGGTATTCGAACTGCCGACCAAAGAAAATATGCTCCCTTCGTCCGAAGCCGCAAACTGATATAGGATTACGTTATCGAATTTGTTTGCCCACACGCCTCGAAGAAAATTCTGCGCATTGTCTGGATTAGGCTCAAACGCAATAATCCTGCCAGCCGGGCCAACGATTCTCGCTGCATGAAAGCTCATCACACCGACATTGGCTCCTATGTCGACATAAACATCCCCTGGTGAAAGATTCTGCGATAAAATCTCTACAATATGCGGTTCCCAGTTACGATATTTGGCAATATGCCTCCCGAATTCTGGTTCGTTAGGGTCGACAACGACAGAAATTCCGCCAAGGTCGACCCGAGTTGATTGATTCATCGATAAATTTCTATTGTGAAACTCCTCCGAGTTTACAAAAAACTCCCTTAATTCGTCGGTACTGACTTTTTTACCCAATAAACCCATGTAATGCGCCATACCACTGGGATCCGGCTCCCGTCCCAGGAACAAACGATAGGCCGCCCGGATGTCTGCCTCATCAGCATAGATCGAATTCATTGGTCATTCCGCTTTTGAAAAAACATAGTGGCTTCAATGCCGGGCGCGCTCTGACGCGAATTCCCATAGCCTGCGCGTCTCTTCATTGGCCGGATCCAAGGACAACGCAAACTGGTACGCACCTGCCGCGGCCGGGAAAGCTCCCTGTTCCTTCAGTGCATGCCCATACTGAACTATCAATCGAGGTTGATCGAGACGATATCTCAATAGCCTGGCATAACGCTTTTCGGCAGTGCGCCAATCGTGTCGTCTGGCGGCCCTTTGCGCCGAGATAAGTACAGTTCGAAACCAGAGCCGACGAAATACCGATTCTTTTGGCGAATTACCCCCGCCTTTGTTGAGCAGAAGACTCGATATGAATGCAGAAGGACTCAAACCATCATGAACGGAGGAGGAATGTCCCGGGCTGGAGCTTGTATGGATCTCTTGTCTTCGTGTTCTCGACTCGGTTTCAGTGATCTGCTCCAGCAGCGCAACGCGCCCCTCGATATCTCGTTTGAGTGAAAAACCAACGGATGTGAAGCCTACATAGAGGATACGCCCATGCAGTGGCCCATTGGGGACGCCTCCGCTCTTAACGAGGATCTCCAGCATGCCGTCTTTGGATACGCGACCATCGAACCGAACGAAGACCTCATTTCGAGATACAGGGCCATGATCCGTGACGATTCCGCCGACCTCGGTTGAGAGCGAGGGGCAGTTGTCCCCCTCCGGAGCCACGACACGCATGGCAATAATCACCTCCTCACCTTCCCGAAGTTCGGTTTGGAGGCGCAACACGGCGCAACGATCTGAGGCCCAGCAGCCCCAATGCTCGATGGCATGCCACCCTCGGACGCGCGTCATACGGGCAGTGAGAAGAAGTTCCCCTTTACTATCCATTCGAGCGACATCGTCATTCCCCAGATAATAAAGCCTGTTAGCCAGATAAACATGGTTTCCAAGCGGGTTGGGGGTAACGGGATCCATGGTATGCGCGTCAATCGCCGCGTAGAACTCCTCGCAATACTCATTCCATGTTTTAAGTTTGAGTTCTCTTTTGATGCTGGCCGCCCATTCGGCGATCCCATGACGATCTGAGAGAGTGTCCCGGAAAAGCTGAAACCCCTCTTCGACATTGTGAGGATCGAAATAACGCACAAAACGACCGCCGACCTCGGGGATCGATGTCACGCCAGAGGCGAGGCAGGGTTTACCATGCGCCAGGCTCTCGCCAACGGGTAAGCCCCAGCCTTCCGCAAAACTGGGATAGGCGGTCAGCAAACACCGATCATAGAGATAGCTCAGCCCTGCGTCGGATAGCTCATTGAAGATAAAGAGCCAACGGTCAATTCCGTTGGAAGCTTCGACGTGGTCGCGAAGCTCCTCGAACATCCAGCCCCATTTTCCAACGAAAACGAGATTTGGAACAAGGAGACCCCGCTCACGAAAAAGCTTTTGCCAGATCTTCAGCAGGTAAACGTGATTTTTTCGAATCTCCAACGTCGATACGCAGAGTACAAATTCACGTTTTGCTACCTCGATTACACGATCGTCGATCGTAGCGTCCTTAGCAATAGCGGGTAATTCAGTTGGCAAAGTAATGGCCTGGACCGGAATTTCCAGATTGAGGCGAGATCGAACGAATTCCAGAACCTCGCTTCGAACGTGCTCGGAATTTGCCAAGATTAGGCTGACCATGGCGAGGACGTCGAGAAATGACTTCCTAAACTGCACATTGGCATCTGCCGAAAGATATTCCGGGTAACGGATCTGAATCAAATCATGAACAAAAAGTGCAATTTTGACTCCCTTCGCGCGAAGTTCAGAGAAGAGGTCGTAATGTTGGTATATCCAGAAAGCGCCCGCCATCACGTAGACATCGCCGGGCAATACCTCGACTTTGACCCTCGAAGCGCGGACACGCTCCTCCAATGCCACGACATTGTCGCGTTTAGCGGCGCCGGACTGCAACAGAGTGACAAGTTCGCCAACAAGCGCGGCGTCCGCCGCACGTACCGCCTTGGCATCGCGATCCAGGATGACAGGCCTCACATCGAAAGCCGAGAGCCCGGCATGAGTGACGAGGTTCGCAATAACACGTTGGATACCGCTGACCGTAATGTTGCCTGCTTCTGCGTATTGCGAGAAATCACTGATATCCAACCAAATTGTAGGCTTCGTATTTAAGGACGAATTTGATCCCATGGATGCTTCTGTCGAAAACTCCATTTCTTGTGCTCTTGAGTAAAACTTTCCCATCAACTTTCTCTTTCCCAAAAATAAGGTTTAAGCATCATGGAAATGTCTCAAGATTGCCTTTGGACCAAAAAAGTCTGAGAGACATATCGGCTTTCTCCGACCATATGATCCTCAAGAACCTCTATCGGGCGGCACTTACTTGCCTCCACGACCTCAAAGACTTCCTTCTGTGGCAGAATGTGCATTTCCATGTCATGCCCATCGGAGGCTAGGTAATCTTTTGTCGAGAAGGCGTATTCCGTTCGGTAGGTCGGCAGCTGGAAAACAGCGACCCCTCCAGGAGTCAATTTTTCGAGTATAGATTGAAGTATATGCCGCATAACCGGGGGCGGATTGTGCTGCAAGACGATGAATGTTATTATTACATCGAATTGCCCAAGGTTGAAAATATCACTTACAGCACGAATGCAGGTGAAAGAAACATTTTCGATATTATGCGAAGCGGCTCGCTGCCTGGCATAACGAAGATGATTTTCGGAGATATCCACGCCAAGGACGCTACGAACACGCGGAGCAAGGGCCAATGACAATCGTCCAACACCGCAGCCAAAATCGAGCGCTCTGTGCGACGGCGCCAGCTGGAAGCCGTTTCGACGCAGAATAGCTTCGCAAGCATCGATGTCGGAACGCCCTGAATCATAAAACAATTGCATATTGTTTTCGACGTTCTCGCGCCGAAACCGCTCATCCACCAGGACAGACCAATGCGCGTCTTGCTGCCCCAAGCGCATCCATCCTTGCGCGGTGCGGTCCAGCATTGTTTTCAGATCTTCGGCCGAAGCTTTGCTTTCCACGGAGATCGGAGAGGACGCTCTATGCCGTCCAACGAGCCCCTGGGCCCAGCCGTTGCTGTTCAGGAATTCTGCACTAAAGAGAAAGGTACGCCGTAATTCGTCAAACGTTCGACAATCCAGGTGAGCCGCTATGGCTTCGAGGCTCTCCGGCTCCCGTCCGAGAAACGCCCTATACATAGCCATGACATCAGTGATTGAAACGCTCACGGTCGCTCCGATGTTTGGGAGATTGTCCCCATTGAAGATGATTGCCTTGCGATGCGGGATTTGCTCGACCAGATCGATGTTCTGGAGCTACTCACTTTCAATCGCTCCACGTTTTTACCCAATGCCCCCTCACGACGCCTCGCGGTTATGGCGGACACCAGCGAGAATGGCCGGCCCTGAATCACGTGTCTGCGGCTCCATCAGGACATCGGCTTCGATACCGAGCGCTTCAAGCTGGTCGGCGACCCGAAAGCGATGGTCCTTAGTGGTGACGATGACGGGGCGTCCGAACAGCCCCGGCTCGGCAACGCGGCGCAAGGTCTCCTGAAAGGTCGATAAAGCTCCGAAAAGAGGCGGAAACTGTCTGGGACGTTCGGAGCGGGAGGCAGGCCAGAGCCGGATGCCCGAGCCCCCGCACATGATCAGCGGACGAATCGGTTTAGTCGGCTCACGCTTGAATTTCATGACTTCGGACGCCACAAAAATCTCCAGGCAGGTTCGAGCCCCGCGACGAATTCGACTCACATGACGTTTCCTTCGCAAGGATTCGTCAGCATAAATACCGATGCTCTCGTGACAGGCAAGCGACATTCCAGAAGAACGGGGCAAAGATAAGGCCAATCTTTTGGTAATACCTCGGGGTCACTTCAGAACAGCCCCTTTCATCGAACGGCCGAAAAATCTCCTATTTCAAAAAAGATTAATTATTTCAATATGTTAATATGGCTCCTCGTCAATTTGAGCCGCGCAACAAAAATAGTTTTCTTTATAGGATAGTGAATTTTAGTATTATTGTACTACTATTACTCAAGGTAATTTCTTACGCCGTGTGATTTATGACAGAGAATCTCGGCCCGGCCTGAGCAGCCGCCCCGGGCATCCAATCGAGCCAGGAGCTAGATTGGATGCCCCTCTCGCACCACCGGCCATGCGGGCCCGCATCGGGCTGTTCGAAGGGTTGAGATCAAGCGGTCTTGGCAGGCCGAGGCGATCAAAGCGGGCGACGTAGCATTTCGTTCAAACACAGGGGCTGTGCCCGAACTCTCCGCTGATCGGATCGGTGTTCTGCCCGCCGCTGCGCCGTCTCACTCGCGCGATGCGAAGCCGATACTTTCGCCATCGCCCAGCCGGCCGGGCCACGCTTTCTCCCCACGATCGGTCGCCCTCTCGCGGCTATGCTTTTCTTCGTTCGCTATGACCGGCTTGGGATGGGACTTCCACCCACAAGAGAGCGCCATGCCGGGCGCACAAAAAAGCGCCCCGCCCTTTCGGGCGAGGCGCGTTGAGAAAAACCGGTCGGGAGCTCGGACTCAGCGCCCGATTGTCGAGAGATTGGCGCCTGCGCTGACGATGCCGACGCCTCCGCCGATCATCTGGAGGAACTTGGCCAGATCGGTGGACGGAGCGTTGGAGATATAGAGCACGTCCTTGTTGCGCATCAGGAAGCGCTGCGACCACAGGAAGGAGGCGGGATTCTTCATATCGAGGCGATAGACGACGGGGACGCTGCCCGACCGGTAGCCACCGGATGTCACGCCGCCCCTGAGTTCGCGATAGGCGGCTGCATCCTCGTAGCGGAACACGAAGACGCCGCTGGCATCCGAGCGCGAATCGTTCAGGCCGCCGGCCTTGCCGATGGCTTCGGCGAGGGTGACCCTGTCGCTGGTGAAATCGATGGTGTCGTTCTTGCCGGTGGCGCCGAGCACGGTGAA
>NZ_PUEJ01000007.1 GCF_002982075.1 Labrys okinawensis
CCGCCAATCGGCCGGTTAAGCCAGAGCTCCTTGTCCGTGAAGCGACACGTCAGCGCCGCCGCTCAATCCGCGGCAACGCCGTCCGTCGATGGCCGCTGTATAGAAGAGCCCAACCGCCGGTGTCAACAGCCAAAACATCACTTTTTTGCAGAACCGTCATGCAAGCTTTGCGGCCCCGTAAAGCTTGACTCGAATCGTGTTTCCAAGCTCGCGCGGGCACGGATATTCACGCCCGGAACGACCGCGCTTTGCCGATATCAGGTTCATCCAATTTCCAGGGCATCGCGGTGTTCGGCATAGGTCGCCAAGCCATTGGCCCCGGCGCCTCGGCATCGCATCGCCTTGATGCTGCGGATGCGGTTATCGGCCCATCCCATCCGCCTCCAGCCTTGTTCCGGAGCCGGCATCGATGCGGCCAGCGTCCGGTCGAGCACGATCACGACATTCGGCGTCTGAGGGAACCGGTGGTAGCGACAATCGCAAGCGCCCCACGCCGACGGGTCCGGCAGTTTGCTTCACGCGCGGCTCCGCGCGGTGGCCATGTGTTTTTCGCTGCAACGGATCAGCAGGGCTGGTGCAAGCCGGCGCGAGCCAAGAGGCCGCGTCCTAACGTTACCGTGCGCGCTGCTGAAGCGCCTGGCGCAGCATTACAGCGGCGGCCCCGAGCGTTTCTCCGGGGTGGGCCTTGCAATATTCGGTGATCCAGCGGCGAATCGAGGTGCCGTCCTCGTCGATCAGCCAGTCCTCCGCCCGCTCGGCCAGGTTCGCTCCGCTCAGGAAGCCGGCGACCCAGGCCGCATAGGCCGTGCCCTGAGTCGAATTGGCGCTCGCCGTCCACCTGTCGCAGGTCACGTCCATATAACCGACGGCCGAGCGCCTCACTTCCTGGGCCAGAGCCAGGCTGAAATGCGCGGTGCCGGCATGGACCGCGGCAGACAACAGGATCGCTCCGATGACACCCCGCATGCCGTCAGCCCGGGAGATTGGTGTTGGCGGACATGGTGCGATCCTTTTCCAGCCGGGCCTGGAGGAAGGCGGTCAAATGCTGGCGCCCGTCCGCCTGTCTTGCCACCGCGAACCGAGACTTTCGCAAAACGGCAAGTTTCATTCGCTGTTGTCGGCGAACAGCCCTCGCACTGTCAACCATCCGGAGCGGCCGCTCCCGTTCCTGATCTCGAGGGGGCTGGAAAGCACTCCCCTGCCGGCACATCCAACCGAAGGTCTGCCCGTCAAACCGAGACCGCACCTTGACGGACGGACTGTCCCCCTCCGCCGGGTTGCCATTCCCCTGCTCGCCTTGTGCACCGGGCGCCCATCCATCCTTCATCCACCACCTTACCCGCCCCACTTCACGAAGCGGCCCCTGTTCCTTCTGCAACGGATGCGTCGTCCCTCGGTCATGATCGGACCAACGCTTATCGACAATCGGATCTATGCGCTAAAGGGCCTTTTCGGCTTTCCGATGACCAAGCAAGTCTCGGCCCTGTACTGAGTTATGCTCTCGATCATCAGGAAATGCTCCGCAGGTTCCCGCCACGCTGCCGACCCATGATGTTAAGCCGGATTTAGGCAAAAACATGGGTTCGGCGGCCAGGCAGGCCGGGCAAGGCCGTCATCTTCGGTCTGTTCGGGGAGTGCCGAAGGCGCGAAATCGAACCGGGGGGACGTCGTTGGCACCGCCGAAATCCCTGCCCCGCGGCAGATCTCATCGCGTGAGCCGCACCGGGTGGCGAGCCGGCCATGAGGCCGGCCGCTGTTCTTCGGATGGGAATGTCTATCCCGCTCGCAAGCTTTCTCAGTAATAGGCCGTGCAGACCCGGTTACCGTAGGAATCGTAGCCGACCTGGGCACATTGGCGCGGACCGCCACCATAGCCATCATAACCCGGCTCGGGTTCGCGGCTCGGCGTGGTGGCCGCACCGACGGCGGCACCGCCGGCCGCACCGATGGCGCCACCGATGAGGGCACCGCGTCCCTTGTTCTTCGAGACACCGGCGCCAATGGCGGCGCCGGCCACGCCGCCGAGCACACCGCCACCGACCGCCCGGTCCCCGGGATTGTCCGACGCACACCCCGCTACCGACATAGCGACGGCGCCCGCTAAAACCGTGATCAGAATTTTTTTCATAGATCGGTCTCCGTTTGCCAGATTTACCGCTAAGTAATGATTCGGTCACAATCGTGGCGAACGTATTTCATCGGTCTATTTTAACCATGCTCGGCGATTGTCATCGACTTCTTTCAATCTGATTTGAGCCAATTCGGTTGAGACGAATTGGATGGACTATCCGATAACCCAGATCGACTTTTAAGGGCATCATCTATTTGATAGAAAGACATTATCCGAGCCGCTCCCCCATCTCGGGAAGGGCCAAGGTCGCCGCAAGATCGCGCGTGAATTGACGCGCCACTTCGGTCGGCTCGGGCTGCACGCGCAAGGCGATGTAAAATTGCGACCGCCACACCAGACCGGGTCCGTCAAGGGTACGCATCTCGCCCCGCTCGACCCATTTGCTCGCGAAATGAACGGGCAGGAAACCAAGGAAACAACCGCTGCGGATCAGCACCGCCTGCGCTTCCATGTTCGAGACCGAGGCCGTGATCAGGGGATCCTGCAATGCGGCGAGTTCGGCGCGATGCAGATAGGGACGAACGGTCATGGGGTGGCGGGCGATCAGCGCCGGCGTGATCAGCGCCGGGTCGGCGTCAAAGAGCGGATGACTCCGCCCGCAATAGAGAGCATGTTCCTCCACATAGACAGGCGCATAGTCGATATTGGCTTGCCGGTTCGGAAACGGACCGATGGCGACGTGGATGTCTCCATTCTGCAACCCCTTGCCCAGCGCCTCGGGCGTGCCGACTTCCAGGCTGAGGCGAACCTGCTGTTCGCGCGCAAAGAAGCGCCGCACCGCCCGATGCACCGGCAAATCGGGATTGTCGGCCTCGCTGTCGACGATGCCCACCCGCAGATGACCGGTTAGGATTTTGCGCAGGACGCCGAGATTGGCCTCGCAGGTCTCGAGCGAGCCCAGCATGCGCTTGGCTTCATGATAGACCGCCTCGCCCTTGGGCGTCAGCGAGAAGCCCCCGCGTCCGCGCTGGCAAAGCGTGAAACCGAGGGCGAGTTCGAGATCCTTGAGATGGGTCGAGATCACGGACTGGCCCGCGCCCAGAACGGCCTGGGCTCCGCCAAAGCCGCCATGCTCCACTACCGCGCAGAAGGTGCGCAGGTTCCGCACCATGTAGTCGCTGATCCGCATGACGGTCTCCGGGACATACAGGTTTCGACAGCTTCCCATTACATCAAAATTCCCGATGTAAGAATTGGAAAGTTCCGAATTATGAATGCATCCATTTGCGGCATCGTTCCCAGCCAATCGCCCGGCTGCCCTTTGCCCATAGAAGGCACCATCACCATCCCGGCCGGACGACGCCTTGATGATCGCGCTTCATCCAAGAGGGGACGTTTCCATGAGCCATCCACATCCTGCGACCACGCCATCCCAACTTCGAGCCGGTGGCGATGCCGCCGCCACGAGCCCCGTCCTGCGCCGGGCTGCCTTTGCGAGCTTCATCGGCACCTTCGTCGAATGGTTCGACTATGCCGTCTACGGCTTTCTGGCGACGGTGATCGCCGTGGTGTTCTTTCCGGCCACTGATACACGCAGCGCCCTGATGGCCACCTATGGCGTCTTCGCCCTGTCCTTCATCGTCCGCCCGATCGGCGGCGTGATCTGGGGCCATTTCGGTGACAGGTTCGGCCGCAAATCGACCCTGACGCTGTCGATCTTCATCATGTCGTCAGCCACCTTCGTCATCGCCTTCCTGCCGTCCTACCAGACGGCCGGGCTGGCCGCGCCGGTGCTGCTCCTGCTGACCCGCCTCGTGCAGGGCTTTGCCGCCTCGGGCGAATATGCCGGGGCCGCCTCCTTCCTGTCCGAGCACGCGCCCGACCGCAAGCGTGGCATCTATACCTGCCTGGTGCCGGCCGGCGAGGCCGCGGGCCTGCTGGCCGCCTCGCTGTTCGTGGCCCTGCTGCATGCGCTGCTCACCACCGAACAGCTGCAGGCATGGGGCTGGCGCCTGCCTTTCCTGTTCGCGCTGCCCTTTGGCTATGTCGGCGTCTTCATTCGCCGCCGGCTCGAGGAGACCCGCCACTTCAAGTCCCTGGAGGCAGCGCATCACGTGCCGCCCGCACCGGTGCTCGAACTTCTCGGCAAGCACCGCCGCCAGGTGCTGATCGCCTTCGGCGGCACGCTGCTCAACGCGGTCGGCTTCTATCTCGTGCTCAGCTACATGCCCACCTATCTTGCCACCGAGCTTGGCATCAGTGAAACCGCCGCCTTTCTCGGCTCGACCATCACGCTCATGGTCTATCTCGCTTCGATCTTCGTGATGGGGGCGCTGTCGGATCGGCTTGGCCGCAAGGCGGTGCTGATCGCCTGCTCGCTGCTGTTCGCGATCCTCACCGTTCCGCTGTTCATCATGCTTTCGTCCGTCAGTTTCACCGGCCTCGGTTCCGGCGGCTTCCTGGCGATCCTGGGGATCTGGGCCTTGTTCGGCGCCCTCCTCGCCATGAATGGCGGCACGCTGCCGACGCTGCTGTGCGAATTGTTTCCCACGCGCGTGCGCTATTCGGGCTTTGCCCTCAGCTTCAACGCTGCGAACGCCCTGTTCGGCGGCACCGCGCCGCTGATCGCCACCTGGCTGATCGGCGCGAGCGGCAGCAAGCTCGCCCCGGCCTGGTTCCTGGTCGCCGCCGCCTTGGTCACCCTCGCCGCCATCGCCATGACGACGGCCGGCCGGGCCGGCTCCGCCCTCGACGACGACTAGAGCAAAGTGCGTTCGAGTGTGAACGCCCATTTGCTCCAGCTCCTTGTTCCGACGCGTCTTTGCGATGCGAGGTGACCCCGTCAAATCGCAAAACGCCATAGGGGCAAGACGGGGCAGCCACCCCACTTCCTGAAACCGCAAGGACCTATCGATGAACGAACACTCCTATGAAGCCGGGCGGCTGAACCTGCCATTCGTCGGCATCTCCACCTTCGCAAAGCGTCCCTATGTCGCGGATTGGAAGCGCATCGATGCCGATGTCGCCATTCTCGGCGCCCCGTTCGATTTCGGTACCCAGTTCCGCGCCGGCGCGCGCTTCGGTCCCCGTGCGGTACGCGAGGCCTCCACCCTGTTCAGCTTTGGCCACGCCGGCGCCTATGACCATGAGGATGACCGTACCTATCTGCCGGCCTCGGTGAGGATGATCGACATCGGCGACGCCGACATCGTCCACACCGACACGCAAAAAAGCCACGCCAACATCAAGGCCGGCGTTTCAGCCATCCTCGACGCTGGCGCGCTGCCGGTGGTGATCGGCGGCGACCACTCCGTCAATATTCCCTGTATCGACGCCTTTGCGGGGCGAGGCGACATCCACATCCTCCAGATCGACGCCCATCTCGACTTCGTCGACGAGCGCCACGGCGTACGCTACGGCCATGGCAATCCGATGCGACGGGCCGCGGAGAAATCCTATGTCAGCGGTCTCACCCAGATCGGCATCCGCAACGTCTCCTCCACCGCCAAGGAGGGCTATGACGATGCCCGCCGGATGGGCTCGGACATCCTGTCAGTGCGGCAGATGCGTTCGCTCGGGGCCACGAACGTGATCGAACGGATCCCGGCCAGCGCCCGTGTCTATGTCACCCTCGACATCGACGGCTTCTGCCCCTCCATCGCCCCGGGAACCGGCACGCCCTCGCATGGCGGCTTCCTCTATTACGAGGTGCTGGAAATGCTGCAGGCGCTGGCGCGCCGCAACGAGGTGGTCGGTATGGACCTGGTCGAGGTGGCGCCCGATTACGACCAGACCGGAAGCACGGCGATCCTGGCGGCGCAGGTGCTGCTGAACTTCCTCGGTTTCGTGTTCGACGCCCGCTCGGCAAGGACAGCGGCCTGATCCGAAGGAATGGTCCCCAGCCGGTCCCGACGTAGAGCAGCTACAGCACGAAGCTCACCGGTCCCCCGCTCTGGGGATGGGGCATCACGCCCATCTCGATACCGTAGATCGATTTGAGGCAGGCGGGCGTCATGATCTCGGCGGGCGTGCCGCGGGCGATCAGGCGGCCGCCATGCAGGGCGACCAGTTCGTCGCAATAGCGGGCGGCCATGTTGACGTCGTGCAGCACCACGATGACGCCGATGCCGCGCTCGCGCGACAGGCGCTGGACCAGGGCCAGCACGTCGACCTGATGGGCGATGTCCAGCGCCGAGATCGGCTCGTCGAGCAGGAGGCAACGCGTATCCTGCGCCATCAGCATGGAGAGCCATACGCGCTGGCGTTCGCCTCCCGACAGCGTATCGACCAAACGGTCGGCGAAGGGGCCGACATCGGCCAACGCCATGGCCTCGGCAACCTTCTCGGAATCGGTCTTGCTGAACCGGCCGAACGGGCCGTGCCAGGGATAGCGCCCGAGGGCGACGAGCTCCTTGGAAAGCAGGCTGGTCGCTGGCGGGATATGCTGGGGCAGATAGGCGACCTGACGGGCAAAGGCCCGTTCGCCCCAGTCCGCGAGCAGGGTGCCGCCGAATCGCACGGAACCGGAGGTCGGCGCCTGCTGGCGCGCCAGGATCTTGACCAGAGTCGACTTGCCCGAGCCGTTATGGCCGACCAGCCCGATCACCCGCCCTGGCGCCAGCGACAACGTCAGGGGCTGCAGCAGCACGCGCCCGGGGATGGCAAAGCTGACATCTTCAAGTCCAAATAACGGCGTATCCGGCAGAACCGGTACCGGAATGGGTGTGTTCTCGTGCGAAGCGGTCATATGCATCGGCGTTATCACCTGAAGATGATGGGTATGGTCACAGTCGCGGCGCGCCCGCCGGGCGGGGGCGGGACGGAGCCAAGCCGACGAATGGTGTTGATGCCGCTGGTGTCCAGGCTCGGATTGCCACTCGAGCCGGCGAGACGGGGGGAAGAAACCTGCCCGCTGGCGCTAATGGAAAAGGTCACGCGGACCGTGCCCCTTCCGCTTGCCGATATCGAGTTGGCCACTCGGTTCACTCGCGCATTCACGGCGCGCTTCCAGGCGGCGAGCTCGTCGCCCGTTGCCGAACCCGGCTGGCGCGGCGCCGTAGCCTGGGCCGCCTGCTGGCGGGGCGCGACGATGGCTGGCTTGGGCTGCACGACCTGGCGCTGCCGCTCCGGTTGTTTGCGGGGCGCCGGCTTCTTCTCTTTCTTCGGCTTGAGCTGCGGCTTGGGCGCGGCCGGCAGGATCACCTCGGCCTTATCCTTCGTCGGCAAGTCGGGCACCACCTCCGGAGGAGGCTCCGGCGGCGTGTCGGGCTCCACCGTTTCCGGCGGCACCGGTTCAGGCGGCGTCTGCTCCGGTACCTGCTGAGACTCCACCGGCGTGGGCTCGACCTCCTGCGTCTGCGGCTGGACCGGCTCGGGTTCGACCGGCTGGACCGTATCGGTCGTGGTCTCCTGCGCCTGCTCGGGCTGGGCCTCGGCGACGGCCTCCTGGGGCGGGGCTTCAGGCAGGGTGGTGGGCGGGGCCAGATCGAACTCGATGGCCGGTTCGGGATTGCCGGCAGGCGGCGGGCCGATCGGGTGCCAGTCGCGGGCGGCCCAGATGCCGGCGCCATGCACGAGCAGCATCACGGCCGCCGCTGCGGTCCACAGGACGAGGTTGGGCAAGGTCGAGGACTTGCCGGCCAGCCTGGACAAAGGCACCTGCTCACTCATTGCTGCGGCGCGGCGCCCGTGCTGGAGGCCTGTCCGGTATCTTCCAGGCCGACCAGGGCGATCTTGAGATAGCCCGCATTGCGCAGGAGATTCATCACGCCCATGATGTCGCGATAGGCCACGCCCCCATCGGCGCGCAGGAAGACGCGCTGTTCGCGGTCCGAGCCCGTGAGCCTGTCGATGGCCGGCTGAAGCTGTTCGCGCGGGATGCCGTCGTCTCCGAGCGCCAGGGTCAGATCCTTCTTCACCGTCAGGAAGACCGGCTTGTCCGGGCGCGGCTGCACCTTGGCATTGGAGACGGGCAGGTCGACGGCGACGTCGACCGTGGAGAGCGGCGCCGCCACCATGAAGATGATCAGCAGCACCAGGATGACGTCGATGAACGGCGTGACATTGATGTCGGAGACTTCCGACAGGTCGCCGTCCTGCGGATCCTTGAGGGAAACGCCCATGCCGTCAGCCCGCCGTCTGCGTACGCGCCGGTGCCAGCGTGCGGACGGGGGCGGCATTGCCGTTCCGCTCCAGATCACCGCGTTCCTGGCGCTCGAGATCGCGCGAGACATGCTGCAGCACCTCGCCCGAAGCATCCGACAGGAGAGCCCGGTAGCCGGCAATGGCGCGGGCGAAGACGTTGTAGATGATCACGGCCGGAATGGCCGCGACGAGGCCGATCGCGGTGGCGAGCAGGGCCTCGGCGATGCCGGGGGCCACCACCGCCAGATTGGTGGTGCGCGATTGCGAGATGCCGATGAAGGAATTCATGATGCCCCAGACCGTGCCGAACAGGCCGACGAAGGGGGCGGTGGCGCCGATGGTGGCGAGCAGGCCGGTGCCGCGCGTCATGGAGCGGCCGGCACGCGCCTCGATACGCGCAAGCGCGATCGCCAGGCGCTCCTTGATGCCCTCGGCCGGCAGGTCGTCCGAACGCCGCAATTCGCGGTTGGCCGCCGTCACGAGATCGGCGACGGCCCCCTTGCCGGACAGGCGCGCCGTGATGGACCGGGACGCAGCCTCCAGGCTCTCGGCACCTTCGAGCAGGCGCGCGGCCGCCTGTGCCCGCCGCTTGGCCGCGAGCAGTTCGACACCCTTGGCCAGCCAGATCGTCCAGGTCACCAGCGAGGCGAAGGCGAGCCCGATCATCACGCCTTTCACCACGATATCGGCCTGCATGAACATGCCCCAGGGGGACAGGTCATGCGGCAGGATGCTGGCGGCGGTGGCGACTGGATCGCCGGCGGGCGGAGGAGCCGGCTGTGCATCCTGGGCGAAAGCCTGAATCGGCGCCATCAAGGCAAGCGAAATCACGGCCATCAATGGCCCGTTGCGGCGAAAATCTACCATGTGTAGCTGGCCTTCAGAGTTGCGACGCGGCCCGCGCCGTAGTTGCAGCCATAGATGCCTGAACAGCCCGCGACGTAACGCTTGTCGAAGACGTTGTTCACGTTCAGGGCAAGGTCCCATGCCTTGTATTTGTAGTGCATGCCGAGATCGACGAGGGTGACGGCCGGAACCTTGTAGAGGTTCTGGTTGTCGGCATAGGACGAGCCGATATAGCGAATGCCACCCTGCAGGCCGAGATTCTGCAGTATCCCCTCCTGGAAGGTATAGTCGGCCCACAGCGAGGCGGTGGTTTCCGGCACCACGTTCGGCCGCTTCCCGACCACGGTGGGATCGGTGTCCTTCTCGATGCGAATCTGCGAGGCGGTGAAGGCAGCCGTCATCTTGAGGGCGTCGGTGACGTTGGCCTGCACTTCGAATTCGAACCCGCGCGAGCGCACCTCGCCAAGCTGGTTGCTGAAGAAGGGGTGCGCAGTATCCGGCGTCACCACATTCTGCTTGGTGAGGTCGTAATAGGCGGCGGTGATCAGGCCGTCGAAGAAGGTCGGGCGATATTTCACGCCGGCTTCGTACTGCACGCCGGTCTCCGCCTTGAAGGGCTGGCCGGCAAAATTCGATCCGATCACCGGGTTGAAGCCGCGGGAAATCGAGACATAGGGCGTGATGCCGTTGGCGAAGGCGTAGGACAGGCCGGCACGGCCGCTGAAGGCGCCTTCGACGCCGTTGAAATTGGCATTGCCGACCGAGGCGGTGCTATCCGTCCAGACCCGGTCATAGCGCCCATTCAGGGTCAGCAGCCAATTATCGGCGAAGCTGATCTGGTCCTGCAGATAGGCGCCGAGCTGGTGCATGGTGTATTTCTGGCGCAGATAGGGCGTGACCACCCCGCCCTGCGGAGCGCCATAGACCGGATCGGTGGGGCTGATGGGCGTGGCGTTGAACAACCCCTGCATCTGGTTGATGGCATAATATTTGTAGTCGAGGCCGAACAGCAGGTCATGCGCCAGCGGCCCGGTGTCGAACCGGCCTTCGAGCTGGTTGTCGGCCGAGAAGGTGTTGGCGGTGGTGTGGTGGGCAAAGCCAGTTCGGTAAAGCTCGTTGCCGGGGGTCAGCGGAAGCGGGTTTCCCCCACCATAGGCGGCATCCGGGTTGTAATAGCCGTAAGGGTAGGCGTAGCGCTCGCGCGTATCGAGATAGGCGTAGCGCACGTTCTGGCGGAAGGTCCAGGCATCGTTGAAATCGTGCTTGAACTGGTAGCCGATCATCGCCTGTGAGCGGCGATACATGTCGTCGGACGGCTCGGCGGAGTAGAAATCACGAGGGATGCGGCCGAACCGCGTCGGCTTCACCGTGCCGTAATAGGGCAGGAAGCCGCCGGTATGGTCGAGATCCATATTGGTGTAGTTGGCCAGCAGCGTCAGGCTGGTGGCATCATTGGGCTTGTAGGTCAGGGCTGGCGCGATGAAGCCCTGGAAGCCTCTGGCCTTGTCGGTTTCATATCCCCCGCCCGCGATCCGCCCGGTCAGGCGATAGGTCCACACACCGGCTTCGTCGATTCTGCCGCCGAGGTCGAACCCCGTGCTGGCCTGGCCCCAGCTGTTGACGCCCGCCTCGATCCGGCGCAGCGGCTCGTCGCTCGGCCGCTTGGAGACGAGGTTGAGGATGCCGCCGAGATTGCCGCCGCCATAGAGCACCGAGGAAGGCCCGCGCAGCACCTCCACGCGCTCGAGGGCGTAGGGATCGACATAAAAGCTGCCAAAGGCATATTGGTAGAGCGGCAGGCCATCGAGGAAGATGCCGGTCTGGCTGGCGTCGAAGCCGCGGATGAACACCCAGTTGGTGCGAGGGTCGTAACCATAGGGCGCACCGGTCACGCCGGGGGTGTAGTAGAAGACCTCGTCGAGCTTCTGGGGCTGGCGCGCCTCCAGCTGGTCGCGGCCGATCACGGTCACCGATTGCGGAACCTTCTCGATCGGCGTGTCGGTCTTGGAGCCCGCCGTGGTCTTCTTGGCGACGTAGCCCGTCACCGGGCTCGTGCCGGTCCCGCCGCTGACGACAACCGGGTCAAGCGCAATCGTTCCGCCATTGCCACCCTCCTGTGCCGCCGCGGCCGTCGCCGCAGCCAGCATCAACAGGCCCGATGCCGTTCCCGTGCACAGCTTGACGCAAACTCCAACCCGCCGGTCCATTACCTCTGCCATCCCAATGAGAGAAACAATATCGCGCAGCGTCACGAGCCTGCAGCGTCATTTGGCAGACGTTTAGACCAACAAGCTTTGCCATGTAAACAAACTTATAATAGAATTACTCGCAAACAAATACGATTATACTTGTTTTGGTTTGCACAATTTATAGGAATTCAAAACTGCACAAGAGCTGGAATATTCTCTGTTGCACATTGTATATTTCAAGTGTCATAAGCCGACGCTCGGCTCTCCTGGCAGCGCAGCCAAGGATGCCTGCAATCCCAGCAAGACAAGCCCTCGATGGGTCGGTGACTTTGAGGCTCGGTATGAGATCTTTTCGGTGAAATGGCCCGCCCTGTGCCATGGGGTCATCGTCGTCGCCTGCCTGGCACTCGTCCCGGGCGCCGCACATGCCCAAGCGGCGACCGTGCCTGAGCGCATCGTCGTGCTCGACTGGACGGCGACGGCCATGGTGAGGTCGCTTGGTATCGATCCCGTCGGTGTTGGCGATGCCGATCTCTATCGCATCTGGGTGGGCGAGCCGCCCCTGTCGCAGGGTACGCCGGATGTCGGCCTCCGCGACACGCCGAGCCTGGAGGCCATAGCCCCGCTCAAACCGGACCTCATCATCGTCAGCCCGCTCGGTGCCGCGGCGCGCCCCGCGCTGCAGCGCATCGCGCCCACCCGGGAGGTGGCGGTCTATTCCGGCGCGGGCGATCCCCTGCGCCATGCCGAAACCGAGCTCCAGGCGCTGGCCAAGGCCACGGGACGCGAGGCGCGGGCGCAGGCCGTCGTGACACGGGCCGATGCCGAGTTTGCGAACTTGCGCCGGCACCTCGCAGGCACGGCCATGCCCCGCCTGCTGGTCATCCAGTTTCTCGACAAGCGCTTCGTGCGGGTCTACGGCCCTTCCAGCCTGTTCGGCGGTGCCCTGCAGCGGCTCGGCCTCGCCAATGCCTGGAACGCGCCGACTAATGGCTGGGGCTTTGCCCTGGTGGGCGTGGAGAAGCTTGCCCCCTTTGCCGACGCCGAGATCGTGGTGGTCGATCCGCTGCCCTCCAAGGTGACGCTTGCACCCGATACGAACAGCCTGTGGGGCAATCTGCCGGCGGTGAGGCAGGGCCGCGTGAAGCGGCTTGCCGCAACCTGGCCCTTCGGCGACCTCACGGCCGCCCAGCGCTTCGCCCGTCTCCTGGTCGAGGCCTTCAGTGGGACCCGCGCGGCGGATGGCGGCAATGCCCGGCTCTGACACATACCGCCCCCTGCTTGCCTATGCGGTCCTCGGCCTGCTGGCCCTTATACTGACCGGCTGGTGCTGGACGACGCAATTGCCGGCCCCGCAATGGTGGGGCGCCCTGCTCCATCCCCGGCTCGATGACCCGCAGCAGCTCGTCTTCCACTTCGCGGCCCTGCCCCGCGCGCTCACCGCGCTTCTGGCCGGCGCGGGGCTCGGCCTGGCCGGCCTCCTGCTGCAGCAGACCCTGCGCAATCCGCTGGCTTCGCCCACCACGCTCGGCCTGGAGGCGGGCTCCCAGCTCGCCTTGACCGTGGTGCTCGTCGCAGCACCCGGCCTGCTCATGCTCGGACGTCCCGTAATCGCTCTGGCCGGCACGCTGCTGGCGCTGGGCTTCGTGATGGCCTGCGCGGCACGCAATCGCTTCTCATCCGTCGCCCTGGTGCTGGCCGGCCTGGTGGCGGGATTGTTCTGCGGCGCCCTCACCATCGCGCTACGCCTTCTCAATCAGGAATTCGTCGCCATCCTTTTCCTGTGGGGCGGCGGCTCGCTGGCGCAGCAGGACTGGTCGGCCCCGGCGGCGCTGGCGCCGTCCATCGGCGCGCTCTACCTCCTTGCCGCCCTGTTGGCCCGCCCCTTTGAGTTGCTCGCCCTGGATGAGGAAAATGCCCGCGCTTTGGGGGTGCCGCTCGGCCTGGTGCGCAGCGCCGGCCTCCTCCTTGCCGCCTTGCTCACGGCGGTGGTCACGGCCCATGTCGGGGTGATCGGCTTCGTCGGATTGGCTGCACCGCAAATCGCCCGCCTGGCGGGAGCCCGCCGTTTTGCTGCCCGGCTGCTGCTGGCGCCCCTGACCGGCGCCCTGCTGGTGCTGGCGGTCGATGCCATCGTCGGGCTGCTGGAAGCCGCCGGTATCATCGACCTGCCCACGGGCGCGGCCACGGCCCTGCTGGGCGCCCCGCTCCTGCTCTGGCTTCTGCCGCGCTTGCGCCGCAGCGAGCCCCCCTCCACGCAGCGCTCCCTGGCCACCGGTGCTCGTGACCGGACCCGGCTCCTGCCTGTACTCGCGGCGCTACTCGTCCTGGCTGTGGCCGGCGCCCTGCTGATCGGCCATGGCAGTTTGGGCTGGCGGCTGATCGCGCCGGCAGACTTCGCCCTGGTCGAACCCTGGCGAGCCCCGCGGGCTGCGATCGCCGCGCTGGCCGGCGCCATGCTCGCCACGGCAGGCCTGCTGCTGCAGCGGGTATCGGGCAATCCGCTGGCCGCGCCCGAGGTTCTCGGCATCGGCACCGGCGTTGCCTTCGGCATGGCCCTGGCGATGATCCTGGGCCAGACGACCGGCCTGGCTGCTCATACGGCTGCCGGTGCGTCCGGCGGCTTCCTCGCACTTTTCCTGGTGCTCATGGTCGGCCGGCGCAGCGGCTTTGCCCCCGACCAGGTCCTGCTCACCGGCCTCGCCCTCTCGGCGCTGCTCGACGTCGTCATCGTCGCCTTCCTCGCGCTAGGCGATCCGCGCGCGCCGCAGGTGCTCGCCTGGATGGCGGGATCGACCTATTACGCCGACTGGTCGAAGGTCGTGACGACGGCAGCGTTTGCGGCCCTGCTGCTGCCGGCCGCCCTTGCGCTGAGGCGATGGCTCGATATCGTGCCGATGGGTCCGGTCACGGCCAGGGCCCTCGGACTGCCGGTCCAGACCAGCCGGCTGGCGATCCTTGCCATGGCCTCGCTGCTGACGTCGGTCGCTGTGATGGCCACCGGTCCGCTCACCTTCGTCGGCCTTGCCGGCCCGCACATGGCGCGCCTCATCGGCTTGCGCCGGGCGTGGTCGCAGATCCTCGGCTCGGTCCTGATCGGCGCGCTGGTCATGGTTGTCGCCGATGTCCTGGCGCGTACGCTGATTGCCCCCCGCGAACTGCCGACCGGTATCGTGGCAGCCCTGATCGGATTGCCCTATCTGATCTGGCAGGTCGGGCGCAGGCCGCAGTGAGGGGGATGAAGACGATGAGGCCCCGAAGGGAGGCAATGGCCCCGCTCCGGCGCGCCGTGTATAGCTTGCGCCCGATACGTCCTACATTCCTGATTGCTCGACCACCATGGCCTTACTGAAACGCTTCGCCGCCTATTACCTGCCCCATCGCGGCCTGTTCCTGCTGGATTTTTCCTGCGCGATCGCCTCCGGCCTGCTCGAGCTCGGCTTTCCGGTCGCGATCAAGATCTTCATCGATACGCTGCTGCCGTCAGGCCAGTGGCATCTGATCACCCTGGCCTGTGTCGGCCTTCTCGCCGTCTACGTCATCAACACGGGATTGATGGCGATCGTGACCTATTGGGGCCACATGCTCGGCATCAACATCGAGACCGAGCTGCGGCGCAAGGCGTTCGACCATCTGCAGAAACTGTCCTTCGGCTTCTTCGACAACAACAAGACCGGGCATCTCGTCGCCCGGCTCACCAAGGACCTGGAGGAGATCGGCGAGATCGCCCATCACGGGCCCGAGGACCTGTTCATCGCGGTGATGACGCTGGCCGGCGCCTTCCTCCTGATGTTCTCGCTGCATGTCGAGCTCACCCTCATCACGGCCATTGTCGTGCCTGTGACGGCCTGGGTGACCCTGCGCTATGGCGGCCGCATGACCAAGAACTGGGGTGCGCTCTATGACAGCGTCGGCAGCTTCAACACCCGCATCGAAGAAAATGTCGGCGGCATCCGCGTGGTGCAGGCCTTCGCCAACGAGGACCATGAGCGGGCCCTGTTCTCGCGCGACAATTCCAATTATCGCCGCACCAAGCTGCAGGCCTACTGGCTGATGGCCGCCTCCAACTCGCTGAGCTATCTGAGCATGCGGCTCACCCAGCTCGCCGTCATGGTCGCCGGCAGCTATTTCGTCCTCACGGGCCAGCTCAGCCATGGCGGCTTCGTCGGTTTCCTGCTGATGATCGGGGTGTTCTTCCGTCCCATCGAGAAGATCAACGCCGTGATCGAGACCTATCCCAAGGGCATTGCCGGCTTCCGCCGCTATCTCGACTTTCTCGACACCCGGCCCGACATCACCGACCGCCCCGATGCCCGGCCTGCTCCGCCGCTCACCGGCGCCATCCGTTACGAGAAGGTCGGCTTCGGCTATACGCCCGACCGGCAGATCCTGGCCCATCTCGATCTGTCGATCGCGGCCGGCGAGACGGTGGCCTTTGTCGGCCCGTCGGGCGCCGGCAAGACCACGATCTGCTCGCTCCTTCCCCGCTTCTATGACGTCACCGAGGGTGCCATCACCATCGACGGCATCGACATCCGCGACCTGACGTTGCGCTCCCTGCGCAGCCAGATCGGCATCGTGCAGCAGGACGTCTTCCTGTTCGGCGGCACCATCCGCGAGAACATCGCCTATGGCCGCCTCGAAGCGAGCGAAGGCGAGATCCTCGAGGCGGCCCGCCGCGCCCGGCTCGATGGCGTGATCGCCTCGCTGCCCAACGGCCTCGACACCCTCATCGGCGAACGCGGCGTCAAATTGTCCGGCGGCCAGAAGCAGCGCCTGGCCATTGCCCGCATGTTCCTGAAGAACCCGCCGATCCTGATCCTCGACGAGGCGACCTCGGCGCTCGACACCGAAACCGAGCTCGCGATCCAGCAGGCCCTTGCCGAACTGTCCAAGGGGCGCACCACCCTGGTGATCGCGCATCGCCTGGCAACGATCAAGAATGCCGATCGCATTCTCGTCGTCGACGGCGGCGGCATCGTCGAACAGGGTCGCCACAGCGATCTCCTCGACAAGTCCGGAATCTATGGCCGGCTGCACCGGGCGCAGTTTGCCTGAGAACAGCCAGGGCGTCTTTGCCCTGTCCCCGACAAGGGTGGAATGACAGGGACGCGCCAGACAAGGGCGCTCGACAAATGAGTATTTCCGGCTGAATGGGTTTGCCGGCAGAACGGCGTGGCTGCACCATCCTTTAATGTAGAATTGCAGCGTAGATTAATTTTTTCTTGATTAATACTAGAGATTGTCGCAATAATATGCTAATAATCTGCACAATTTAGAATAAATATAAATCATTTTCGTTGAGCGGTGCTGCTTTTCTGGATAATGCTTGGTCACCTGCCCAGCATCGCCGCCCCGCTCACAGATTTCGCTCCATGAACAGCCGCAGCCACGACATCGAAACTCTCTATGCCGCGGAGCGGCCTCGCCTGGAGCGGACGCTGCGGCGCAAAGTCAGGAGTCGGGATGCAGCGCTCGACCTCATCCAGGACATGTTCCTGCGGATCTGGGAGCGCACCAGCGACACCACCGGCAACGCATCTGCGTTCCTGACCCGTTGCGCACGCAATGCCGCGATCGATCACCTGAGGTCGGAGGCGAGGCGCGAGCGCCTGCAGGAGGATACGCTGCCGAGCCAATATGCGGCCTCCCCGGCGACGCCGTTCGAAATCCTCTCGGCCCGCCAGAACCTGCAATTCCTCCAGGACACGATCGCGGCGCTGCCGCGGCAGACGCGGCATATCTTCCTGCTAAACCGCATTCACGGGCATAGTTTCATCGAGATCGCCGCGACGCTGGGCATATCGGAGCGCGCGGTGGCTAAGCACATGGCGCGGGCGCTGGCTGCCTGCACCGCAACCGATGGTGCATCCGCGGACGGGGCCTGAAGCCGCCGGCCGCCATCCTCCACGGACGCTCGTCCCTGACGATCGCGTCGGCAGGCATCACGCGGCGGGCAAGCCAGGCGCAGTCGGGCTATAGTGCCGCAATTCTCTGGAGCAAAGCGTTTGGACGGAAACGCCGTTTTGCTCTAACTCTTTGGTTCAGCGCGTCTTTGCGATTCGAGATGATTCCGTCTAATCGCAAAACGCTCTATCGCCCGGCGCCATAGACGAAAAAGCGGTTTCGAGGCCACAGATCATGGCATCCCCCCAATCCTCCAGAGCGGATGTCGAACAGGAGGCCAGAGACTGGTTCGTTCGCCGCCTCGGCGGGTTGTCGCGGGCCGAGCAGGCCGCGTTCGAGCACTGGCTCGGATCCGATCCCGCCCATGCCGACGCCCTTCGCAGGACGGAGGAGGTCTGGAACGCTGCCGAGCAGCCTGCCCGCCGCCTTGCCACCCGTGAAAATGAAGCGCTCGCACCCTATCTCTATGCTGTCGACAGGGGCCGGCGCCAGCATCGCACCTTCCGGCGGCTGTCGACCGCCGCACTGGCGCTGACCATTGGCCTCGGCGGTGTGCTCTGGCTGCAGAATCCCCATTTGCTGCAGAAATTGATGGCCGATCACAGCACCGGCCGCGGCGAACGGCGCACCGTTACGCTGTCCGATGGGTCCAAGGTGCTTCTCGATGCCGACAGCGCCTTCGACGAGACCTTCGACAAGAACGAAAGGCAGGTGAAGCTCCTGCGCGGCACCGCCTCCTTCGACGTCGCACCCGGCAAGGCTCCCTTCGTCGTGCGGGTGCCTGATGGCGCCATCAGGGACATCGGCACCCAGTTCGACGTCAATCTCGGCGAGGACGGCACTGTCGTCACGCTGGAGAGCGGCAAGGTCGCCGTCAAGGCCGAGCATATCGGCGAAGCGCTGCTGGACGAGCCGGGCCAGCGCCTTCGTTTCGACAGGCAGGGCCTCGGCGAGATCGAACAGGTCGATCTCAAGGATGCCCTGGCCTGGCGCCAGGGTCGCTATGTCTTCTACCGGGCCAGGCTCTCCGACGTCATCGAGGAGATCGCTCGCTATCGCCGGGGCAGGATCATCGTCACCGATGCGGGTCTGGGCGACCAGCTCGTCACCGGGAGCTTCAGCCTGGCCGATACGGATGCGGCATTGCAGTCCCTGCAGGCCAGCGTCGGCTTCCGCATGACCGCTTTGCCCGGCGGCCTCGTCGTGTTCATCCGGCCGTAAGGTGTCCGATTCCGCGATACGAAGAAAAATCTTCGCCAAGGGGTTCAGTGAAACGCCCCCTCGAACGTGAAGAGCATGGAGGCCGGTAACCACGGGTACCAAGACCGCGGTTTTGCCGGCGATCGATGATCGAGGGGATGGGTTCGATGAGTAGGCATGGCGTGAGGCGTGTGGCCGGCAGGATGGCGGCCGCCATGCTGATGGCTGGCACGACGGCAGGCGTGGGTGTATCGGCGGCCCGGGCCGAGCAGCCGGCGGAACAGCGTTTCGCCTTCAACATTCCGGCAAGGCCGATCCCCCAGGCGCTGAACGAGATCGGACGCGTCGCCGGTCTTTCCGTGGTTTTCCGCGAGAACAGCCCCATCAAGACGCTCGGCCGCCCGGTCCGCGGTTCGCTGACGGTGCAGCAGGCGCTTGCCAGGCTGCTGGCGGGCTCCGGCCTGAACTATCGCTTCAGCAATGCCACCACCGTCACGGTGCTTTCGTCCGACATCACCGCCAGCATTGGCGGCACCGGCAATCCGCAGGCCATCGAACTTGATCCCGTGACGGTCTACGGCCAATCGGCATGGGGACCTGTGCAGGGCTATGTCGCCCGCCAGAGCGCCTCTGGCACCAAGACCGATACGCCGATCATCGAGACCCCCCAGTCCATCACCGTTGTCACGAAGGACCAGATGGTGGACCAGAAGGTCGCCTCCCTGGCCGACGTCCTCACCTACACGCCAGGGGTCGGCATGCAGTCGCAGGGCTTCAGCCGCATGACCGACGACGTCATGCTGCGCGGCTTCGACGTCGCCACCGGCAATGGCGGCATGCTGCGCGACGGCATGAAGCTGCAATCCAACGTCTATGACAGCACCCAGGAGCCCTATGGGCTGGAGCGCGTCGAGGTGCTGCGCGGGGCTTCCTCCGTGCTCTACGGCCAGCTGGCGCCGGGGGGCGTGATCAACGCCATCTCCAAGCGTCCGACGCCGACGCCCCTGCACGAGATCAATCTCGAATATGGCAGCTATGACCGCAAGCAGGCCTCCTTCGACCTCTCCGATGCGCTGACGGCCGACGGCACCCTGCGCTACCGCCTGACCGGCCTGGTGCGGGACGCCGACAACTGGGTCAGGCACGTACCGGACGACAAGGTCTATATCGCGCCCGCCATCACCTGGCAGCCGAACGAGGCGACGTCGCTGACGCTCCTGGCGAGCTACCAGCACGTCAACACGCGCTTCATCACACCGCTCTACTGGAACGATGTCGCGACCGGCCGCATTCCCCGCAAGCTGTTCCTGGGCGAGGAATCCTTCGATCGCTTCGTGGGCGACGCCTACACGATCGGCTATGCCTTCGAGCATCGGTTCGACGAGACGCTGAAGCTGCGCCAGAACGCCCGCTATTATTACTCCGACGTGAGCTGGGACTACATGCAGGCGGGCCTGCTGCCCGTCACCAACGGCCAGCTCGCGCGGCGGCCCAGCGTCCGCACCGAGCGCTCCTACGGCATCACCGCCGACACCTCGATCGAGAAGACCTTCGAAACCGGGCCGCTCAGCCACACGCTCCTGGCCGGCTTCGACTATTACCGCCGCAGCTACGACTCGCACCGCTATCGCGGCAACATCGTCCCGCTCGACATCGACAACCCGGTCTATTCCGGCTACCCCGTCATCAACTACGCCGTCGACCGCGGCAGCGACAATCTCAGCGACCAGTTCGGCATCTATCTCCAGGACCAGATTCGCCTGGGCAACCTGACCGTGCTGCTGGGCGGGCGCCATGACTGGAGCCGCGCAACGACCGTGAACTACCTGACCGGCGCCAGGTCGCGCCAGAACGACAGCGCCTTCACCGGCCGCGCCGGACTGGTATACCGCTTCGAAAACGGCATCGCCCCCTATGTCAGCGTCAGCCAGTCCTTCGCGCCGCAGCTCGGCCTGGACTCGGTCTCCGGCACAGCGCTCAAGCCCAATAAGGGCCTGCAATACGAAGCGGGCGTGCGCTACCAGCCCGAGGACACCAACCTGCTGCTCAGCGCCGCCGTCTACGAGCTCACCCAGCAGAATGTCAGCAGCATCGACGCTCTCGGCGATATCTATCAGATCGGCAAGGTTCGCTCGCGCGGCGTCGAGCTGGAGGCCCACTCCTCCTTCGGCAATCTCGACCTCGTCGCCAGCTACGCCTTCACCGACAGCAAGACCCTGCAGAGCGCCGTGGCTTCCACCATCGGCCGGCCGGTGGATCTGGTGCCCCGGCATTCCGCCGCGCTGTGGGCAAGCTACAAGTTCGACGATCTCGGCGTGCGGGGGCTGAAGATCGGCGGCGGGCTGCGCTATGTCGGGGAAACCTATATCGCCGACAGCATCGAAATACTGGGCAAGCCGACCCATGTGCCGGACTATCTGCTGGTCGATGCCATGGCGAGCTACGACCTCGGCGTGATCGACAAGAAGCTCGACGGCGCCAGCCTCACGGTCAATGCGCGCAATCTGCTCAACAAGAAATTCTACACTTGCGCCGGCTCGACGGGGTGCCGCTATGGCGAGCCGCTGACGGCAACAGCGACGCTGTCCTATAAATGGTAGCGCCGATTCCGGCTCCGGGGGCGACGCGGCGGGACTTGCTCCGCCTCATGCTCGCGGCTCCCCTGCTTGCCGGCATGAGTATCGAGGCCTGCGCGGCGACCCCGCTGCGCCTGGTCGCATTGGACCTGCTGGCGACAGAACTCCTCGTCTCGCTCGGCGTCAGCCCCGTCGCCGTGGCCAATGTCGCGCTCTATCGCAGGCTCGTCGCGCAGCCGGCGCTTGCCGATGACGTGATGGATCTCGGGCCGCTGCTGGAGCCCAATGCCGAGCTCCTGCAGGCAATCCGGCCCGACGCCATCGTCATGGCGGCCTGGCAGGCCGGCCCCCTGCGCCGCCTGCGCGAGATCGCGCCGCTGGTTCCCCTCGATGCGGCCTCGGCCGGCAAGTCCGGCGTCGCCCAGGCGACCGGGCTGCTCGTCCAGCTCGCGGAGCTGACCGGCAGGAAGGAGGCGGCGCAGGTCCTGGCTTCGCAGCTGGAGGCGACCTTCGCCGAGGCGCGCACCGCCCTCGCAGGGCGTACCCGCCGATCCCTCTATGTCGGCCGCTTCGCCCAGGATGGTCGCACCGTTGCCCTGTTTGGCGGAACGGGATTGATCGGCGACAGCCTGTCCCGGCTCGGCCTCGTCAATGCCTGGCGCGGGCGGGTGAACGGGTCGGGCGTGATCTCGGTCGGCATCGACCAGCTCGCCGGCGATCCCGAGGCCAGGATCGTGCATTTCGACCGGGGCGTGGAGACCCGCAATGCCCTGGCCCGGCTCGCCGACAATCCGCTCTGGCGGGCCCTTCCCGCCGTCAAGGCCGCCAGGCTGACGATGATGCCGGTGATCTACCCCAATGGCGGCGTCGCCTCGGCGTTGCGCTTTGTCCGCCAGCTCGTTGAAAGCCTGCCGCACGATGCCTGAAGCCCGACTTGCAGCCAGCGGCAGTGTCCGGATCATCGGCAGGATGTCCGGCTGGATCATCGTCAGCGCCGTTCTCGTCGGCCTGGCCGCGGCCCTGTTCCTGCTCAACCTTTCCCGCCAGGTCCCGCCTGCCGGCTGGCCGGTCCTGCTGGCCGGTGCTGGCGACCTGCGCGCCATCATGGCCCGGGACGGACTGGCACCCCGCTTCTGCGCCGGCCTCCTCGGCGGCGGCGCGCTGGGACTGGCCAGCGTGGTCCTGCAGCAGGTGCTGCGAAACCCGCTCGCCGAGCCGGGAACGCTGGGCATCTTCGCCGGCGCGAAATGCGCCATCGCCGCCTCGATCATCTGGGCTCCCGGCCTGCTGGCGTTGGGCTGGGATCTGCCGGCGCTCGCCGGCGGCATCGGCGTGGCCGCCATCGTCCTCCTGCTTTCGGCCCGGTCCGATTTTGCGCCAACCACCGTCACCCTGATTGGGCTGATCGCTTCGCTCGCCTTCGGCGCGTTGGGCACCATGCTGGTGCTCACCCATTTCGACGCCCTCAGCGATCTCTACATCTGGGAGGCCGGTTCCCTCATCCAGAACGGATGGGGCACCGTGCTGGCCCTGGCGCTGAAGCTCGGACTGGTGTCGCTCGCGATCCTCCTTCTCATGCGTCCGCTCTCGGCCATGCAGATCGAAGGCGCCGAGCAATTGGGCGTGCGGACGTCGCTGGTCAGGGGCGCGACCATCCTGGCCGCCGTCGGGCTGAGCGCCCTGGTCGCGAGCACCGTCGGCTTGATCAGCTTTCTCGGCCTAGCCAGCGCGGCCATCGCTCGCGGCGCGGGCGCGAGGCGGCTGCCGGCGCGCCTCGTCGCGGCCCCCCTGATCGCCGCCGGCCTGCTGGCGCTGACCGACCAGGCCCTGCTGGCACTGGCCGGCGGCATCGAGATTCCCGCCGGCATCACCGTGATGCTCCTCAGCGTTCCCCTACTGCTCTGGATGCTCCAACGCGCCCCCGCCGGAACGAGTGCTCTCGCCATGGCGGCCGAGCCGATGCGATTGCAGCTCGGCACAGCCTCGGCCTTTATCGGCCTTGGTGCGGCCCTCGTCGTGAGTTTCGCCCTCGCCGCCACATTTGGCCCCGGACCCGATGGCTGGCAATTCGCCCAAGGCGTGTTGTTTGCCGAATTGTCGATCTGGCGACTGCCCCGCATCACGGCCGCCTGCTGCGCCGGCGCCATGCTCGCCATGGCGGGATCGCTGCTGCAGCGCCTGACCCGCAACGAGATGGCCAGCCCCGAGCTTCTCGGCATATCGTCGGGAACCGCCCTGATGCTGCTGGTGGCGACCCTGTTCCTGCCGGGCCTCGACCGCTATGGCACGGCGGCGCTGTCCTGCCTGGCCTGCCTCGCCATCCTGGCCTGTGTGCTCTGGCTCGGCCGGCGCTCGGCCTTTGCGCCCGACCACCTCCTGCTGATCGGGGCAGGCCTCGGCGCGCTGCTGGCCTCGCTGCTGTCGATCCTGCTCGTCATCGGCGATCCCAGGATCCTGCGGGTGATCGGCTGGCTGTCGGGTTCGACCTATTCGGTCGATGCCGCCGAGGCACGCGCCATCGCCCTGGCGACGGCGTCAGCCTTGCTGCTGCCTTTGCCCCTGCTGCGCTGGATCGGGCTGATGCAGCTTGGCGAACCGGTCGGCCGTTCGCTGGGCGTGCCGATTGCCGGTGCGCGCCTCGCCGTCGTGCTGGTCGTCGCCGTGCTGACCGGCGTTGCAACCCTCTTCGTGGGGCCGTTGAGCTTTGTCGGCCTGATGGCGCCGCATCTGGCGCGGCTCCTCGGTATAAGGACGGCGCTGGCCGAGATCTATGGCTCGGCCCTGGTCGGCGCCGTGCTGATGATCCTGGCCGACTGGGCCGGCCGGACCATCGCCTTTCCCTGGCAGATCCCGGCCGGGCTGATCGCCACGGGCCTGGGCGGCGCCTATTTCATCGTGGCATCCTGGAAGCGATGACGGCCATGTTCGCCACCCTCTTCCAGGGTCCGCTCGCCTTCCTCGCCGACAATCTGGTGCTCGGGGCCGATGCCCGCCCCTTCCTTCCCGCGACCGCCCTGGTCGAGGGCGAGGAACTCGCGCCGCTGCTGGCCCGCTTCGCCAGGAACTACCGGCGGCCGGAGGCTATCGCTGTGGCGACGCTCTGGTCGAAATGGCATTTTTCGATCCTGATTCCGCCCGTCCTGGCCGCGAACATCATCGCCGATTGGGGCCTGCCGATCGGCATCGGGGAGGAGATCGGCGTGATCCCCTCCGAAGACGGCCGCACCGCCGCCCTGCGCCTCCCGCATGCGGGGAGCCGTCTTACCCCAGCCAATGTCCACGAGCGTTTCGCAGCCCTGGTCGACGGCCATCTCGCCCCGATGATCGCCGCGATCTCGCGCGCCAGTCCCCTACCCCCGAAGGTACTGTGGAGCAATGCCGGAACCATCGTCGAGCACAGCCTGGGCGAGTTGGAGGCATTCCTGGGAACGGGTCATCCAGGACTCTCCCAGGCCCGCGCCGTGCTGGCGACCCGGCGCTGGGACGACGGCACGAGCAACCCGCTGTTCGAGCCCGTCCGCTACAGCACCGAAAGAGGACGCAGGCGCAGGATCTGCTGCCTGCGCTATCGCATGGACGATCTCAAGCTTTGCAAGACCTGCCCCCTCGACTGAGGGCAGGCCATAACCTGCCCAGGCGGCCGACCGGGCGCTCCCGCGGACCTCGATCGAGCGAGCCTACTCCCCATCATCCGGGATGTTCAGGACATGGCCGCAAGCCTTGCAGTGCACTGCGTCCGCCTCATGCCGGGAAAGCCCGCATTGGGGACAGCTGAAATTCACCTTGTGCGGCCGCACGATTGCCTGGGCCAGACGCACGAACAGGGACACGCCGATGATCATGGCGACGATGGAGGTGAGCTTGCCGAGATTGCCCGGCAGGGTGATGTCGCCGAAGCCTGTCGTGGTCACCGTGGCGACGGTGAAATAGAGGGCCTGGATATAGCCCTCGAAGCCATTCCCGTAGAACACGGTGTAGACGAAGCTGGAGACCAGGAACAGGAACACCGTGAGGTCGATCACGGCTCGTAGCGTGTCTTCCATCTGCCGATAGCCCGACTTGCGCAGCGCCAGCGTGAACAGATTGCTCTTGCTCAACGACCAGATGCGCAGCACGCGCAGGAACAGGTTGGAGAAGGCAGGCACCACGAAAGTGGCGAGAATGGCCAGGTCGATCCAGGTCATCGGCAGCAGCGCCCACTTTTTCAGGCTGGGCGCGACGAGGGCGCTGGCCGCGAGTTCAAGCACGATGACCGCAGCGACGATGACATTGATGGCGGCATGCCAGGCCTCGTTCTTCATGCTCGGCCCGGCGATGAAGAAGGCGAGAATGCCGACATCGATGATGAAGCGCAGGATCTGGAAGCTGACGGCCTTCCGGCTCGAGCCAAAATAGAGCCCCCGGAGCGTATAGCGAATATCAGCGAGCGCGATCATGCCGCATTTCCTCTCAACCATGGGCTTTCCTGGCCGACCGATGCGTGTACGGTGCTCGGATCGGACCAAGCGCGTTTGGGCGAAAACGCCGCCCTACCCTAACGTCGCGCTTCGTCAAGTCCGTACGATTCTTGTGCCCTCGCGCTGTTTACTCACAAGGTTGCGCAGCCTCGACATGTGTCGGGAGCGTCGCCCCTCACACAGCGGCAAATCCAGGGTGCGTTCAACAACAAGGTGCAGCTTCCCGACCAACCCTGTGGAGGCCGGGCGAGACGAACCAGCTTGACCGGACCCGGCATTGAGGGCATAACGATACACAAATAAGTTATAGATTACATAGTAATGTAACATGGGGATACGATATGGGACGCCTGGCGCGATTGACTGCCGTGCTTGCACTGACACTGCTTCCGGCTGCCGGACCGGCATGGGCTGATGCCGCCAAGGGCGGCGTTATCGATGTCGCCACCGTCGGCGAACCGCCCACGCTCGACCCGATGGCCTCGACCGCCGATCTCGTGGGCATCGTCTCGCAGCACATCTTCGAAACGCTTTTCACCTTCGACAAGGATTGGGGCGTCACTCCTCTGCTCGCCGCCGAGATGCCGAAGATCTCGGCCGACGGCCTGACCTACACCATCCCCCTGCGCACCGGCATCAAGTTCCATGACGGTTCGGTGATGAACTCCGCCGACGTCATCGCCTCGCTGCAGCGCTGGACGAAGATCGCCACGCGCGGCAAGCAGACGGCGGAAATGATCGCCGCCATCGAGGCGACCGACGATCACACCGTCACCATCAAGCTCAAGAAGCCCTATGCGCCGCTGCTGGCCCTGCTCGCCTTCAACAATGCCGCGGCGATCATCATTCCGGCCAAGAATGCCGGGCAGGATCCCCTGACGAGCTTCATCGGCACCGGGCCCTACAAGCTCAAGGAGCGCAAGCCCGACCAGTTCATCCAGCTGGCGCGCTTTGACGACTACGCTTCCCGCCCGGGCGAGCCCAATGGCTATGGCGGCGCGCGCAAGCAATATCTCGACGAGATCCGCTTCGTGCCGGTGCCCGATCCCAATACCCGCGTCGAAGGCGCCGCCGCCGGCCAGTTCGCCTATGTCGACTCCCTGCCCGTCGAGGCTTTCGACAAGATTTCCAAGGGCAAGACCGCCCCGGTCCTGCTGAAGCCCTTCGGCTGGCCGGTCCTGTTCATGAACAACAAGGAAGGCCTCGCCTCCGACATCCGCATCCGCAAGGCGATCCAGGCGGCACTGGCGCCGCAGGACATGATGCTGGCCGCCTTCGGATCGGAGGAATTCTTCTCGGTCGACGGCGCCCTCTATCCCAAGGATTACAAGTGGCATACCGAGGAAGGAACGCAGCCCTACAAGCCGGAGGGCGACGTCGAGGCCGCCGCCGCCTTGCTGAAGGAGGCCGGCTATGACGGCTCCAAGCCGCTGCGCATCCTGACCAGCCGCCAATATGAGTTCCACTACAAGCTGGCGCAGGTCGCCGCCGAATATCTCAAGGCGGCCGGCTTCAAGGTCCAGCTCGACGTGGTGGAATGGGCGACGCTGACCAAGAACCGCACCGACCCCAAATTGTGGGACATCTACATCACCCACAGCCCCTTCCTGCCGGAGCCGTCCCTGACCGGCTTCATGTCGGACACCTCGCCCGGCTGGTGGGTCTCGGACAAGAAGCACGAGGCGCTCGGCGCCTTCAATGCCGAGTCCGATCCCGCCAGGCGGCTGGCCCTCTGGCCGGCCGTCCAGAAGGCTTTCTATGACGAGGCGCCCGCCTTCAAGGTCGGTAATTTCAATGCCCTCGCTGCCCAGGCCCCAAACTTGAAAGGCGTCACGCCGGCCCCCTGGCCCTATTTCTGGAATGCCTATCTGGAAGGAAAGTGAGATCGCCAGCGTGCCGAACTAGATCTGTCATTCCCGGCGAGGCCAACGGCCGAGGGAAAGAGATGGCGGCTCAAACGTCATAGCTCCCTTCTCTCCCAAAGGGAGCTCGAGAGCAGGTACCGGCCGACATCCGACGCCGGTGCCCGCGATCTTCCGGCCTCGAACAACGCAAGGCTCCATCGATGCTGCGCACGATTCTCCACCGCCTCCTCGGCATGATCATCGTGATGGCCCTCGTCGTGACGATCGTGTTCATCATCGTCCGGGTCACGCCGGGCGATCCGGCCGCCATGATGCTCGGGCCCGACGCGTCCGAGGCCGATATCGCCGCCTTGCGCACCAAGCTCGGCCTGGACGGCCCGATCATCACCCAGTTCGCCTATTACGTCCTCGGCCTCGTGCAGGGTGATTTCGGCCAGTCGATCTTCCTCAACCAGCCGGTGACGCAGGCCCTCGCCGCCCGCGCCGAGCCGACCTTTTTCCTCACGCTGTTCTCGCTGCTGATCGCCAGCATCATCGCCCTGCCGGTGGGCATCCTCTCGGCCTATTGGCGCGGCTCGCTGTTCGACCAGGCGGCGACCACGCTCGCCATGTTCGCCGCCAGCGTGCCGAGTTTCTGGCTCGGCCTCGTCCTGATGCAGATCTTCGCGGTGAAGCTCGGCTGGTTCGACACCTCCGGCTATGGCGGCCCCGGCGCGTCCTTTGGCGAGCGCCTCAATCACCTGGTCCTGCCGGCAGTGGCCCTGGGCGTGGTCTCCTCGGCCCTGATCACCCGTTTCACCCGCGCCTCGATGCTCGACGTGCTCTCGGACGACTATGTGCGTACCGCCCGCTCCAAGGGCATGAGCGAATGGCGGGTGGTGATCAGGCATGCCTTCAAAAATGCGCTGATCCCGATCCTCACCGTCATCGGCCTCACCGCCGCGCTGCTGATCTCCGGCGCCGTGGTGACCGAGACCGTGTTCGGCGTGCCGGGCATCGGCAACCTCGTGGTGTCCGCCGTGCTCCGGCGCGACTACCCCGTGATCCAGGGAGCCCTGCTGGTGATCGCCGGGCTCTATGTCCTCGTCAATTTCGGCATCGACATGCTCTACCTCCTCATCGATCCGAGGGTGCGCTACTGATGGCCGACATCTCCTCCTCCTACCAGGCGGCGCCCGGCCTGCTGTCCCGCCTGATCAGACGGCCGACCTCCTTCATCGGTCTTGCCGTTCTCACCGTCATCGCCCTGGCCGCGATCCTCGCGCCGCTGGTCGCCCCCTATTCGCCGACCAAGCTCTCGGTCGCCAATCGCCTGAACGGCCCGAGCCTCGCCCATCTGTTCGGCACCGACGATCTCGGGCGCGACATCTTCACCCGCATGCTCTATGCGGCCCAGACCTCCCTGTCCGTCGGCCTCGCCGTGGTGGTGCTGGCCTCGCTGATCGGCATCGCGCTCGGCCTCACCGCGGGCTTCTTCCGTGAGGCCGACACGCCCCTCTCGCGTCTGATCGACGCGATGATGGCCTTCCCCGACATCCTGCTGGCGATCGCGCTGGTGGCCGCCCTCGGCGCCTCGGCCATCAACGTCGTCATCGCGCTCGGCATCGTCTATGCCCCGCGCCTTGCCCGCGTGGTGCGCGCCTCCACCCTGGTCATCCGGGAACTGCCCTATGTCGAGGCCGCCCGCGCCCTCGGCGTGCCGACCTGGAAGATCCTGCTGCGCCATGTCCTGCGCAACGTCACCTCGCCCCTGCTGGTGCAGGGCACCTTCATCTTCGCCAATGCCATCCTCGCCGAAGCGGGCCTGTCCTTCCTCGGCGTCGGCATTTCGCCCGACACGCCGACCTGGGGCACCATGATCAGCGTCGGGCGCCAATTCATGGACAAAGCGGGCTGGCTCATGTGGTTTCCCGGGGCCGCCATCGTCGTCACCGTGCTGTCGCTGCAACTGGTCGGCGACGGCCTGCGCGATCTCCTCGATCCGCGCTTGGCAAAGGATATCTGAGCCATGATCGGCAACCATTTCCCCCGCGCCGACCGGCCGCTGCTCATCAAGGGTGCGAGGACCATCGGCTTCGCGGCCCCGGCCGGCACGCCCCTCGACATCCTCGTCGACCGGGAGGGCCGCATCGCCGAGGTCGCGGCCTCGATCGCCACCGGTGACGATATCCGCGTCCTCGATGCCGGCGGGGGCTTACTGTCGCCGGGCTGGACCGATCTTCACGTCCATGTCTGGTATGGCGGCACCGACATCTCGCTCCGCCCCGAGCAATGCGGCGCCGCGCGCGGCGTAACCACTATGGTCGACGCCGGCTCGGCCGGGGAGGCCAATTTCCACGGCCTGCGCGAGTTCATCATCGAGCCGGCGCGCGAGAACGTCTACGCCTTCCTCAATCTCGGCTCGATCGGCCTGGTCGCCTGCAATCGCGTCAGCGAGCTGATGGACATCCGCTCCATCGATTTCGAGCGCATCATCTCGACTGTCGAGAAGAACCGCGACGTCATCGTCGGCCTGAAGGTGCGGGCCAGCCACGTGATCACCGGCGGCTGGGACCTGACGCCGGTGAAGCTCGCCAAGAAGCTCGGCCGCGTCCTCAAGCTGCCGCTGATGGTGCATGTCGGCGAGCCGCCCCCGCTCTATGACGACGTCCTCGGCCTGTTGACGGGGGGCGACATCGTCACCCACTGCTTCAACGGCAAGGCCGGCAGTTCGATCCTGGAGGACGAGGATCTCTATCGCCTCGCCGAGGACGCGGCGGCGCGCGGCATCGTGCTGGATGTCGGCCATGGCGGCGCCTCCTTTTCCTTCGACGTCGCCAAGGCGGCCCTGGCGCGCGGCTTGCCACCCCGGACCATCTCGACCGACCTGCACAACCGCTCGCTCGACGGGGCGGTGTGGGACATGGCGACGACCATGTCGAAGCTGCTCTCGCTCGGCATGAAGCTGGAAGAGGTGGTCGCCGCCGTGACCACGGCGCCGCGCCGGGCCATCGGCCTTCAGGCGGATGGGCTGCTGGACAAGGGCCGGCCCGCCGAGTTCACCCTGTTCGATGTCGTCGACGCCGACATCGCCGTCAAGGACTCGCAGGGTGCGCTCAGCCGGCTCACCCAGGTGTTCGAGCCGCGCCAAGCCATTCTGGGCGCCGAGGCGATCGCCGCGCAGCGCTATGTCCCGGCACAGGCGCCGATGGCCGGCAAGCACGCCTGCCCTCATTGCGGGTGGCAGTCATGACGGGTTCGATCGCACCCGACACCATCCTCTCCGTCCAGGACCTGCGCACCTGGTTCGTCACCAAGCGCTTCGCCGCCAAGGCAGTGGATGGCGTGACCTTCGACCTCAAGCGCGGGCAGACGCTTGCCGTGGTGGGCGAATCCGGGTCGGGCAAGTCCGTCACCAGCCTGTCGATCATGGGGCTGCTCTCCAGGCCCGGCATCATCGCCGGCGGCAAGATCCTGTTCCGCGACAGGGCCGGCGGCGTGCACGACCTCGCCGCCTTCACGCCCCGCCAGTTCCGCCGCATGCGCGGCAAGGAGATCGCCATGATCTTCCAGGAACCGATGACCAGCCTCAATCCGCTCTACACGGTGGGCGACCAGATCGGCGAGATGATCGCCCTGCACGAGCCGGTCAACCGCCAGGAGGCCAGGCAGCGAGCGCTCGCCATGCTCAAGCATGTCGAGATCCCCGACGCCGCCTCCCGCCTCGACGACTATCCCCACCAGATGTCCGGCGGCATGCGCCAGCGCGTGATGATCGCCATGGCGCTCGCCTGCAACCCGTCTTTGCTGATCGCCGACGAGCCGACCACCGCCCTCGACGTGACCATCCAGGCCCAGATCCTCGACCTGCTGCGCCGTCTCCAGGCCGGGTTCGGCATGTCCATCCTGTTCATCACCCATAATCTCGGCGTGGTCGCCGAGATCGCCCATGATGTGGTGGTGATGTATGGCGGCCGGGTCGTCGAGCAGGCTCCGGTCAACGACCTCTTCGCCCGTCAGCGCCACCCCTATACCAGAGGCCTGCTCGCCTGCACGCCGGACGCGGCGCGTGACATCGATGCCAATGGCGAGCGGCAGGCCCTGCATTCCATTCCGGGCACTGTGCCGCCGATCACCGCTTTGCCGCCCGGCTGTGCCTTCGGACCGCGCTGCTCCATGGCGCTCCAGGCCTGCAGCGCCGCCATTCCTGAGCTGGTGCCGACGGGTACGGCCAGCTTCTCGCGTTGCATCCGGAGCGCCGAGCTATGACGACTGCCCCCTCGCCCCAGGCCATGGCGGATACGCCCCTGCTCAGCGTGCAGAATCTCACCAAGCATTTTCCCGCCCGCAACGGGCGCATCGTCCACGCCGTCGAGGATGTCAGCTTCGATGTCCGCCGCGGCGCCACGGTCGGGCTGGTCGGCGAATCCGGTTCGGGCAAGACCACCGCCGGCCGCTCCGTGCTGCGCCTTGTCGAACCGACCTCCGGCAAGGCCATCTTCGACGGAGTGGACCTGTTCGGCCTCGGCGCCAGAGAGATGCTGGCTTATCGCCGCCGGCTGCAGATCGTGTTCCAGGACCCCTTCTCCAGCCTCAATCCGCGCATGCGCATCTCGGCCATCATCGGCGAGGCGCTCGATACCTGTGGCTATCCCCGCGGCAGAGCCCGGGCCGAACGCGTCGCCGAACTGCTCAACCTGGTCGGCCTGTCGCCCGACTATGCCACGCGCTTTCCGCATGAATTCTCCGGCGGCCAGCGCCAGCGCATCGGCATTGCCCGCGCCATCGCGGTCGAGCCCGAATTCATCGTCGCCGATGAGCCCGTCTCGGCCCTCGATGTCTCGGTGCAGGCCCAGGTTCTCAATCTGCTCGGCGATCTCAGGAAGAAGCTGGGCCTGACCATGCTGTTCATCGCCCACGACCTCTCCGTCGTCGAATATCTGTGCGACGAGGTGGTGGTGATGTATCTCGGCCGTGTCATGGAGCGGGGACCGAGCCGGCAGGTCTATGCCGCTCCCCGCCATCCCTATACCAAGGCCCTGCTCGCGACCGCGCCGGTGCCCGACCCCACCCGCCGGCGCACGCGCGTGCCGCTGCAGGGCGATATTCCGAGCCCCATCGCCCCGCCGTCGGGCTGCGTGTTCCGCACCCGCTGCCCCTCCGCCGCGCCGGCCTGCTCGACCACCATCCCGCCGGTCGAGCCTGTCGGCGGCGGGCACCACGTCGCCTGCATCCGCCAAGCCGAGCTCTTCGCATGACGACTGCGCTGTTTGCATTATTGGAGTGTTTTCAATGACCATTTCCGGGACGGTTCCGCGCCCGCACGCCTCGCCCTATGAGCGGCTGGCAGCCCTCGGAATCAAACTTCCCGTCGCGCCCGCGCCCATTGCCAATTTCGTCACCCATGTGCAGGAGGGCAAATTGCTGTTCCTGTCCGGCCAGGGGCCGAACCATGCCGACGGCCGCTCGCATACCGGCAAGGTCGGCGCCGAAGTCTCGATCGAGGAAGCCTATCAGCATGCCCGCCTGACCGGCATCAACCTGATCGCCGTGATGCAGGACGCGCTCGGCGATCTCTCCAGGGTGCGGCGGGTGGTCAAGCTGTTCGGCATGGTGAATGCGGCGCCCGATTTCGCCCAGCATCCGGCCGTGATCAACGGCTGCTCGGACCTGCTCATCGAAGTCTTCGGCGACAGCGGCGTCCATGCCCGTTCGGCGGTCGGCCAGGGCTCGCTGCCCGGCCAGATCACCGTCGAGATCGAAGCCATCGTAGCGATCGACTGAACCACTTCTACTTTCGCCTTTCGGAGCGCAATTCCTTGCCCGCCAACGATATCCGCAGCCGCCTCGGCCTGAGGCCCGTCATCAACGTATCCGGGACCATGACCTCGCTCGGCGCCTCCATCGTGGTGCCGCCGGCCGTGGAGGCGGTCTCGGCGATCCTGAGCGAGTTCGTCGAACTCGGCGACCTCCATCGCAAGGCGAGCGCGGTGATCGCCAACCTGACCGGCGCGGAGGCCGGCTTCATCACCGCCTCCTGCTCGGCCGCGATCAGCCTCGCCGTCGCCGCTGCTATGACCGGCGCCGATCTGGCCGCCATCGAACGCCTGCCCGACACCACCGGCCTCAAGAACGAGGTGATCATCCAGTCCGGCCACATGGTCAGCTATGGGGCGCCCGTCGAGCAGGCGATCCGCCTTGCAGGCGCGAAGGTTGTCGCTATCGGACAGGCCACCAGCGCCTCGGCCTACCATCTGGCCGGCGCCATCACCGATCGTACGGCCGCCGCCGTCTATGTAGTCTCCCACCACGTCGTCGACTATGCGCAGATCCCGCTCAGAATCTTCGCCAAGGTCGCCCATGAACGCGGCATTCCTGTTATCGTCGATGCCGCCTCCGAATATGATCTCCAGGGCTTCCTGGCCGATGGCGCCGACCTCGTCCTTTATTCCGGCCACAAGTTCCTGGGCGGCCCGACCTCCGGCATCGTGGCCGGTCCCAAGGAGCTGGTGCGCAATGTCTATCTGCAGAACCGGGGCATCGGCCGCGGCATGAAGGTGGGCAAGGAAGGCATCGTCGGCACGCTGGCTGCCCTGCAGGCCTGGAAGACGCGCGATCACGATGGCATCCGCGCCCGCGAGCGCAAGGCCCTCGACTACTGGGTGATGGCCCTCGACGGCAAGGCGGGCGTGAAGGCGGTGATCGTGCCCGACCCGACCAATAATCCGCTCGACCGGCTCCAGGTCTTCGTCGATCCCCAGGAAGCCCGCATCACCGCCTGGGACCTTGCCGACCGCCTTGCCGCCGGCGATTGCCCGGTGATCGTGCGCGATCACGAGGTCGAGCACGGTTATTTCTTTCTCGATCCCTGCAACCTGCACCCGGATGAAGAAGATACCGTGGCGGCCCGCCTCACCGAGGAACTCGAACAGGCCCGCAAGTCCAATCTGCCGATTGCCACCCCCTTCGAGGATCGCCTGCTGGCCAAAGAGGCCGCCATTCTGCAATGGCCGGATTGAGCCCTGCTTGTTCAATGCCGGGAGCGCGGCATAGAATGAAGTGTGATGGAAAGCCCTGAATCCCATGTCCACGACAGCCCTCGAGCGTGACGATGCCAACGAAGGCGGTGCCACCCGGCGCCGCTCGCGCACCAGCGGCATCGACCGCGCCTTGCAGATTCTCGACTATCTGCAGAAGGTCGAGCGCCCCGCTACCGCCTATGAGATCGCGCGCGATATCGGCGCTCCGCTGTCGACGATCTACGTCATCGTTGACGACCTGGTGGAAAAGGAGATGCTCGACCGCCAGGATGGCGGCCTGCTCTGGCTCGGGCCCCGCCTCTACCATTACGGCCTGACCTATGCGCGCACGCTCGACCTCCTGACCGTGGCGGAACAGGAGATGCATGAGCTCGCCCAGAGTTCGGGCGAGACCATCCAGATCTGCGGGCGGGACGGCGACCACATGGTCGTGCTGGCCATGGAAGAGGGCAAGGATCATTTCCAAGTGACCTCGCGCGTCGGTACGCGCAGCCCGCTGAACTGGACCGCATCCGGCCGCATATTGGTCGGCCATCTGCCGGAAGCCGAGCGCCGTGCGATCTTCGCGCGCTCGGCGGTCGCCTCGCCGACCGGCCGGGCAGAGACGGACCAGAATGTGCTGGCGAAGATATCGGCCGATGCCCTCGAGCAGGGCCTTTCGATCCAAGCCGGCGATTCCGACTTCGCGGTCGCCTGCATCGCTGCTCCGATCCGCGACAATCAGGGCGCCTGCCGCGCGACGATCTCGATCGTGGTACCTGACCGAAAACTGGAGCAGAAGGACCCGGACCTGATCGCCCTGGTCAAGGCAAGCGCCCGGCGCATCGAAAGCCGGCTGGGATGGCACGCCCGGCGCTGAGGCTCATCCCGAGCTCTCGATGACTCCAACAACGAGCGTATCGAGCGCGCCAAAGCGCATATCGAGGCACAGACCGCTGCCTTCCATGCTGCGCGCGCCGACGAAATGCCTGAGCATCCGGTGGCGAGAATACCGCCGGCCGCCCTGCAGCACACGTTGGGAGCCGGTCAGCCGTCGATCATGATAGGCCCGAGTTGATCGGCTATCTGAACAACCGCAATGATCGGGATTTCATTTCTACGTCAGCCAAGCGACGGGAACTCGTAGCCGGTAGAGCAAAGTGCGATTCAATGAATCGCACTTTTTCCCCAACTCTTTGTTACGACGCGTTTTCCAGTCGAAATGCCTGCCGATTTTTCTTAAAAACGCTCCAGCCGCCTTCCCGCCGATACCCTCAACCGTCCACCGCAACCGACGAGACTTGAAAGAGAGCCTTATGCCGGAAAGCCTGCTGCACCATTTCGACTGGATCACCAGCCCCGTCGGCTGGGCCGCCCTTGCGACGCTGGTCGTGCTGGAAGTGGTTCTCGGCATCGACAATCTGATCTTCATTTCGATCCTCACCAATAAGCTTCCCAAGCACCAGCAGGCGCGGGCGCGGCGTCTAGGCATCTCGGCAGCCCTGATCATGCGGCTGCTGCTGCTGGCGACGATCTCCTTCATCGTCCAGCTCACGCAGCCCGTGTTCACGCTGTTCGACCATGCCTTTTCATGGCGCGACCTGATCCTGATCGCGGGCGGCCTGTTCCTCGTCTGGAAGGCAACGAAGGAGATCCATCATACCGTCGACGTGGACGACGATAAGAGCAACATGGTCGGGGAGGCGTTGCAGTTGTCCATGGCCGCCGCCATCTTTCAGATCCTGCTGCTGGACATTGTCTTCTCGATCGATTCGATCATCACCGCCGTCGGCATGACCGATGAAATCGCGATCATGTATATCGCCGTCATCGCGGCGGTTTCGGTGATGATGGTGGCAGCCGCGCCTCTCGCCTCCTTCATCGAGAAGAACCCCACCATCGTCATGCTCGCGCTGGGATTCCTGCTGATGATCGGCATGACGCTCATAGCCGATGGCATGGGCTATCATGTGCCTAAGGGCTACATCTATGCCGCGATGGGCTTTTCGGCGCTTGTCGAGGGGCTGAACATGCTGACACGCAGGAAAAAGGCCAAACGCCAAAAACAAGGCAACGAGACCCGGTGACCGAGCCGCGAGGCTCCAGCGGCTGGTCTTCGTCTAACCGCAATGTCGGCGTCCGGGCTCGCCGGGCAATTGCCGCCCTCCACATCGGCATTTCTGGTGACCTGCCCGGGAGCTGCTTCGGGCATGAGCCGTCAGGGAAGGAACGGAGCCGAGATGCGCATCGAAGCGGCATCAATCAGCAATCATCCACCAGATGACGTGAACGTCATCATCGAAGTTGCGCTTTGGCGGCCCGATGAAGAAGCCGCTCATCACGGGCTAAAGTCTGCGTCATTCAGCCCCCTGGACCTCTTCCCTCCAGGTCACAAGCAGCGCTTGCGACGCGCGCGCCTTTGTTTCTGGCACGAATTGTTGATCTGCCGTTACGGTTCCACACGCAGTGCACAGTGTGGAAACAGAAAACAATCAGGTTCATAAATATGCATCAAAAAATGAGGCCTACGGAGCATAAGGAGAACCTATTTTCTTTATTGCCCCCATAAAGATTGCTATCGCTAACAAGCACTAACAACTCGCCATCGGATCTCGGCTTTTTATCGTCAGTAACTGAATAGACAAATATATAGTATATATTAGTTAAATTTATTGATAATATCAATTATTTTTGCTTCATGGTCAGCAAAGTTTCTTATTACACCAATTTTATATTTAAAAATACATAAAAGCCCTCCGAGAAAAGAGGAGAGTTTCAGATCGAGACGCCTTAGACGATCGGAGGGATCGATGATTATGGGGCCTGTTCCGAATGTGAGGATGGCGACCCTTGGAAGAGAGGGAATGATCCGCTCCGGGGGCGTGCGCGTATCACGGCGTTGGGGGTTTATTCCTTCACGTTGCCTTGTCGGACAGTCGGACACACAAGAGACATGAAAATAAGATTCGCCTCCAATAACAAGCTCATAAGAGATTGTATAATTTCGTCCCTGAGGGCAACGGATATATGTATTTCGGAAACCGCCGAAGACGATGAAGCAACTTCCGAGGATCTGGTCGACAACGACGTATTATTTATTTTTGTTGCGATTGGATTAAAGGATTTATTGGAGCTAATTTCGTCTCGCGAGCAGGAAGTGATGAAAATCGCGAGCACGAACAAAGTCATCATCATAACCGATGTCGAAGAGGGAGAGTATATCCGGAAATCGATGTTGCTCGGGGTGAACGGCTATATAACGATGAACCTAGGGTTCGAGATCGTGATGCCTGTGATACGAATGATTTGCGCAGGTGGAAGCTTTATTCCTGCCCACTGCTTCCTGTCTGCAAAGCAGACTATATACAACAGCAAACAAGTAATTACTCAAGACAAAAATCTTACGGACAGACAGATCGAAATCCTGTCATTTCTCAAACAGGGAAAAAAATCCAAGGATATTGCTTCCATGCTGTCTATTTCAGAAAGCACGGTTGGCGTTCATGTCATGAATATAATGCGAAAGCTCGGAATCAAGAAAAGGAATGAAATGATGTCAGTGCATGGGATCATGAATAACATTCCTAAATTCAACGCACTCCATTTATAAGAAAGTGATAAATCAAGTATCGAAAAATCCAACAATATTACTCAGGGTCAAACCTCCCGCAATCTGCGGATTGCGACAATATCGCCCGGACTCGGCGACGTTCCTCAGACGACGACAACAACCGAGCCTGCCGCATATGGCGGTTTTCGATCCGACCGGGACCGGAAGGACGCGTCCATCTTGTCGAATTCATGAACGATATCCGAACAGTCTGACTGACTATCGTTCTAGGCCGCCCGGTTTTTCGACGCTATCAGGAGTTCAGCCTCGAGCAGCGCGAATTCGACCATGAGATCACCAACCGAGAGTTCGGGGTGCTTGTCCATGAACTGACGGGCACGCACCAGCATGGCCTCTTTGCCGAGGATCATCGCGGCTTCTAGGGGTGAAATCGAAGCACCGTCATCCTTGGCTCCGGCAAGCTCCTCGACATCGCCATTGGCGATGTGCTCTTGCCACTGAGCCTCCGTCATCTGCCCCGAGAGATAGCAGGCCCGCAGCAATTCGGGGTCCAGCTTTGGCGGATTCCGCATCTTAAATGCCCAATATCCAATAATATTTTGGTTGTTCGCATCCTCGGCAGGGCGACGGCAGCACATGTTGGATAAGTCGCGCCTGTTCAACACTAAGACAACCCACCTTGTAGGGAATTTTCCTCCCGTAGCAAAGAAATTGCAGAAAGTCAGATTAACTCGCTTGCCGGGCAATGGCTGCGATCGGGGGCCGGATGAAGCCATGCGATCGGGCGCCGAGAGTGTCCGGGGCTCTCTGCGATCCGTCCGACAGCGCAGCGCGCGAAGGGGCGCCGACATAAGGTTTAGGGACAGAACGTCTCAGGCCAGATAGCGCCTGAACCAGGCGATAGTACGATCCCAGGCGAGCTTGGCCGCCGCCTCGTCGTAGCGAGGGGTGGAATCGTTGTGAAAGCCGTGGTTCACGCCGGGGTAGATATGGGCCTCATAGGTCTTGCCGCCGGCCTTGAGCGCAGCCTCATAGGCCGGCCAGCCTTCATTGATGCGGGTATCGAGTTCCGCATAGTGGATCAGCAACGGCGCCTTGATGCGCGGCACGTCCTCGGCCTTGGGCTGGCGCCCATAGAAGGGCACGGCGGCAGCAAGCTCGGGATAGGCCACCGCCGTGGCATTGGCGACGCCGCCGCCATAGCAAAAGCCGGTCATGCCGACCTTGCCGGTGCCGGACTTGTGCTTCATCAGGAACTCGGTCGCCGCGAAGAAATCGTTCATCAGCTTTTCGGGATCGACCTTGGCCTGCAGGTCCCGCCCCTTGTCGTCATTGCCCGGATAGCCGCCGACCGAACTCAGGCCATCGGGCGCCAGGGCAACGAACCCCGCCTTGGCCACGCGACGCGCCACATCCTCTATATAGGGGTTGAGACCCCTGTTCTCGTGGACGACGACCACGCCGGGGACGGGACCGGCCGCCTTGGCTGGACGCACGAAATAGCCTCTGACATCGCCATGCCCCTTGGGCGAGGGATAGGTGATGTATTCGGCCACGATGTCCGGATCGGTGAACTGCACCTGCTGCGCATAGGCGTAGTTCGGGCTCAGCGAGGCCAGAATGGCCGTTGCCGTCAGGCCGCCCACGGCGAATTTACCGGCCCGATCGAGGAACTCGCGCTTGGAGATCTTGCCATGCGCATAATAGTCGTAGAGCTCCAGAAGCTCCTGAGGGAAATCCTTGGCCGTCATGCGGGTCATCGATCGTCCCTCCCCTTTCCAATCCGGCAGCAGCCTACATGATCTCCGGGCGGCGGGACTTCACAATGGCGAGAAGTGAGGTCGCCAGGGTGCGAGATCGCGAAGCCCGTACATATGGGCCAATCTATCGCCGGTCGTGCCGGAATTTTGCTGGCTCACGCAGGAGCACCAGATTATCCAGTTGGCTTTCAAAACACCGCCTGGCCGGAGAGCCTCCGCCAAGATTGAAAGGATCAACGCCAGCGCCGGCCGCCTTCGAGCAACTTCACCGGGCACCTTACGCTCCTAGAGCAAAGCGCGTTCAGGTATGAACGCTTATTTGCTCTAACTCGTCGTTCTGACGCGTCTTTGCGATTCTAGGTGACTCCGTCAAATCGCAAAACGCTATAGAGCGTTTTCTAGAAAAGTTGATAGACTTTTCGATTAAGAAAACGCGTCAAAACAAGGAATTGGAGAGCCGCGGGACTTTCAGGGAACCGTTCTTATGAAGGCTTAGGATGACGCCGCGCGAAGCGCTCCGGATCTGCAGCGCCAAACCGCTCGAAATTGCATCGTGCCTGGCTCAGAGACAGGAGACCATTGGGGCCTCCACGGACCTGACTGGCATCATGATCGTTCTGGCCGTCGTCCTCCCAGTGGCAGACTGGACAAACCTCGTAGCCACCGCGCTCACTTAGTGTCCAGTAACGGCAACAGGGGCACCGGAAGGAATTCGGGCCAGAGAGTCCGACGATGTGCTGCGAAGTCATTTGAAAGTCCCAACCGAAGACCTATTTGCTCGCCAAACCACTTCGATCGTGAGTCATTGACGCATCCCACAGGTTCTAATCGATAATATTACACATTTACTTCGCCTATAGGCGGTCAGGGATTTGCCAATCGAGGGTTCAGCGGGCCGATGGAGAGCTTTGCCCCGTGTACCGACGTCAGGAAAAAGGGCGCTTTCTGGCTAATACGGTTCACTTAAGCAGGAACCGCTCCGAATTTGTCATAGCCGGGCTTGACCCGGCTACCCAGAAGCCGCACGGATGAACCGTCGGAGAGCTGGATTGCCGGGTCAAGCCCGGCAATGACAAAGGTCGAGCACCCCGAAACGCTTAAGTGAACTGCATTAGCCTTTCTGGCGCCCTTTCTCATCACGGCGTCACATATTCCGCTGCGTTGCTGAGATGGATCATGCATCCATCAGGATCGTTGTCCCGCATCAGGGCCACCGCCATGCCCAATTCCTCGGCTGCCGCTTCGTGTCTCAGCGGATCCCGGATCCCGTCCACGCTGAGCTGCATCTGCTGGAGCCGTGATATGCTGCATTGGTTTTCCCGCGTGACCACCCCATTTGGAGCGGCAAGAGCGCTGGTTGCGAGGCCCAATGCGAGGGCCGCCGCGGCACAGACTGACTTGATCACTGGCCTTCTCCCTTGAAGCATAGCGTTTTGCGAGGAGACGGCGTCACCAGGAATCGCAAAACACTCAAGCCAATCCTTCGATTGGCTTGGAAACAAAGAATTAGAGCAAACAAGCGTTCACGCGCGCCTTGCTCTGGTGAAGAGCACCCCAAAGCCGAGGGTGCCCTTCCAAACCTCTGGCGAAAGGCCGTGTTCCACTTCATCCCGTCGGCCACGATGGGCCCGCGCGGTTCAGAGCGTCGACCGGGATCCCTGTCACAGACGCTGCTGGATGCGGCGAGCGATGTCGAACAGCCGGCGTTCGAGCAGGACCGGCGTCTCGCAGACATAGGTCAGGGAACGGCCGCGCTCTTCGAAAATGCGCTTGTCCCATTTGAGCTGCGTTTCGAGATCCTCGGTTTCCTTGCTGCCCGTCGCGCCGGGGGAATCCTTGGCGGCGCTGATCTTGTCGCTCTCGTCCCGGATGCGGTCGGCAAGCTTGTTCTGGCCGCGGGCATAGCGGCCGATGCCGCCCAGAATCTTGTCGCGCTCCTCATTGACCAGTTCGAGCACGCCTGCGAACAGGCGCGTCAGGCGGATGTCCTTGTCCGCGCCGGCCTGCTGCACGAAACCGTCGAGCAGGCCGTCGACCTCCTCGATCGGCGTGCGGCGCGAAGCGAGCTTCTGGGCCATCGCCGCCGTATCGAAATCCTTGGTCCAGTCGCCGGCCGTTGCGATGTCCGGCCCGCTCCACACCACGCCGGCGCTGAGCGTGCCGACCTTGCGCTGGACGCAGGGCCAGTCGGGATCGGGCTGGGGTTGCTGGGCTTGCACTGCATGGCCCCAATCCATGCCGGCCGCCAGCATCACCATGAGCACGGCCGGCCGAAGGGTCCGAACCATGGACCTGCCAGATAGTGCGGGCCTGCCAAATCTCATGACGCTTCTCCTTTGGGGCCGCCGCGGCGCACCATCAGGCCGCGGGACGGGTCATAGGCGATGAGCGCGGCGGCGAAGAACAGCACCGTGGTGCCAACCACCACCGCAAGCGCGACCGGCTCGAGCCGGCCATAGAGAGCAAAGCGCACCAGCTCGACCCCATGGGTGAACGGATTGGCCAGGCAGGCCAGATAAAGCCCCTCGCTTGCCTCCCGGATGCGCCAGAGCGGATAGAGCGCCGAGGAGGCGAAGAACATCGGGAAGATCACGAAGTTCATCACGCTGGCGAAATTCTCCAGCTGGCGGATCAGCGAGGACAGGAAGAGGCCGATCGAACCGAGCATCAGGCCGGTCAGCACCAGCGCGGGCAACGCCAGGACATAGCCCTGCACCGGCGCGTCGACATCCCACCAGGCCGCGATCGCCAGGAAGACATAGACCTGCAGCACCGAGACCAGCACGCTCGCCGTGAGCTTGGCGGCCAGCAGCGACCAGCGCGGGAACGGGCTGGTGAGCAGAACCCGCATCGAGCCGACCTCGCGGTCATAGACCATCGAAAGCGAGGACTGCATGCCGTAGAAGAGCTGGATCATCACGGCCAGCCCCGGCATGACATAGGTCTCGTAGAGTACATAGGTCTCGTAGGGCGGCTGGATCGAGACCCCCAGCACGTTGCGAAAGCCGGCGGCGAAGATGAACAGCCAGATCAGCGGGCGCACCAGTGCCGAGAGGAAACGCTCCTTCTGGTTGACGAAGCGCAGCATCTCCCGATGCGCGATGCCGCCGAGGCAGACGAGATAGCCCGAAAAGCTCAGCCGCGAGGAAAGCGCCGCATCCGACATCAGGCGGCCTCCCTGTCGGTCAGGCGCCGGAAGGTTTCCGCCAGGCTGGCACCACTGCGGGCGGCGAGCATGGCCGCCTTACCCTCGGCGACGATCCGGCCCCGATGCAGCACATAGACGTCGTCATCATTGGCGATCTCCTCGAAGATATGGGTCGCCCACAAAACCGCGATGCCCTCCTCGGCCACCAGCCGCCGCACGGTAGCCACGATATCGGCCCGGGCCGCAAGGTCGAGACCGACCGTCGGCTCGTCCAGGAGCAGGAGGCGGGGGCGATGCACCAGAGCGCGCGCAATCTCCACGCGCCGGGCCTGACCTCCGGAAAGTGTGCGAACCTTCTCGTCGGCCCTCTCGCCGAGGCCCACGCGCTTGAGAAGTGCGAGAATATGCTCGCGTACCGCCCGTCCGCCGAGACCGTGCAGGGCGGCGTGATAGGCAAGATTCTGGCGCACCGTCAGATCGGCATCGAGCGTGCGAGCCTGGAAGACGACGCCGAGCTCGGCAAGCGCCCGCGACGGAGTGAGGTTGAGGTCATGCCCGTAGACCTCGACACGGCCGGAGCGGTTCTGATAGAGCCGCGTCACGATCGAGAACAAGGTCGTCTTGCCGGCGCCGTTCGGTCCAAGCAGGGCGACGAAGCGGCCGGCCTGCACCTCAAGGGAGACATCGGCCAGCGCTTCGCGCTTGCCGAAGCGGTGGCCGACGGCCGAAACCGAGAGCGCCGGCTTGTCCGTGCGAACCGTCATGGTCGATCCTCGCGCCGAGAAGGCGGCAGGATACACCAGGAACGGGCAGTCCGAACAACCATCACTTGCCCTTGAGCTTGGCCTTGAGCTGAAGCAGACCGGCCAGATAGATATCCGCCACGGCCTTGCGCGCGGCGTCCCCAGACACGCCCTTGGGATCGAAGGTCGAGGACCAGGTGATGGCGATCTTGCCCGGCTCGTCGTCTTCTTCCACCTTCAGCGTGGAGACGTAATTCTCGATCGGCAGGGGACTTTCGAGGATGGCATAGGTGTAGGACGTGTCCTTGTCGTCCCACTTGACCAGCTTTTCGACGAATTTGGCGCCGTCCTTCGTGGTGAGGGTGCGGATCTTGGCGCCATCCTTCTCCGAAAGCTCGCAGGAGGCGATGGCCGGGTGCCAGGTCTTGATGCCGCAGAAATCGCCGATCAGGGCCCAGGCCTTGGCCGGCGTCCCCTTGCCCTCGACGCGATTGGAGTTCTTTTCCGCGAGGGCCGGGCCGCAGGCAAGGCCCAGTACCGTCAGGGCGCCGACAAGAGTTGCGATACGCATGGTCTTCCTCCCCAAGTCTTTCGAATCATCTTGCTGTTGAAGCGTCTCGTCAGTTCGGCGAGACCACCACGCCCCAGGGTGCCTCGCCGACCGGAATGGTCTTGATCACCTTCTGGCTTGCGACATCGATCACCGACACGTCGTTGGAATTGCCGTTGGTGGCGTAGAGATATTTTTCGTCCGGCGTGAAGGCGAGCTGCCAGACGCGCTGGCCCACCAGCAGATATTTCTCGACTTCGAGCGTCTCGCCATTGATCACCGCCACGCGATTGGCCGGCCCGAGCGCCACGAAGGCGGTCTTGCCGTCCTTGGTGACGCGCACGCCGACGGGCTGGATCGTCTCGGCCGTGACGCCGGGGATCTGGAACTCGATTTTCTTGAGGATCTTGCGGGTACCCGGCTCGATCACGCTGACGGTGCCGCCGACCTCGGAACTCACCCACACCTTGGAATTGTCCTTGTTGAACTCGGCAAAGCGCGGGCGCGAATCGACCAGCACGCTATCGATCACCTGGAAGCTGGTGGTGTCGATGAAATGGGCCATGTTGGTGGTTTCGGAGGTATTCACCAGCACCTTGCCGTCAGGGCTGATGCCCATGCCCTCCGGCTCGACGCCGACGGGCACGGTGGCGAGCACCTTGTTCTCACGCACGTCGAGCACCGTCACCTGGGCATCGTCCTCATTGGCGATATAGAGGGGATTGCCGGAAGGGTGCAGGATGAAGAGCTCGGGATCGGGGCCGGACTGCAAGGTGCGCGCCACCTTCATCGTCGCCGTGTCGATCACCTCGACGCCGTCATCGTCGCTGGCGCACAGATAGAGGGACTTGCCGTCGTTGGAGATGGTGATGCCCCGCGGGCGCCGGCCGGTCGGCACGGTCTGCTTGACGGTCTGGGTCTCGGAATCGATCACGGTGATCGAATTGCCCTTCTCGTTGGAGACATAGACCGTATAAGCCTGCGCGGTTCCGGCCAGGCAAGCGGCCGCCAGCCCCAAAAAAGCAGCCTTGGCGAAATGCGGCATGATCGGTTCCTCTCCAGGCGGGCATTCCCGCAGCGCGTTCACGGCAAATGGCATTGGCTTTCCGGCTGATCGGCGCCGAGCGTATCGAGCACGCTGCGCTGATGCAGGTAGCCCGGCTGCGGCGACACCGAGACGATCGCCATCGGCTGGGCGATCAGCACCGGCTGGCGCAGCTGGTGGTCCCAGCCGCGGAAGCTCACCGGCACCCCCTTGAAGGCAGCCAGCTGAAATTTCGGATCGACAAGGAAGGCGGAAATCGCTGCCGGATCTGCCGACTTGGTTCGCGTGACCGCCTCTCCGACGGCGCGCACCGCGACCCAGGCCTGATAGTCGATCGGCCGCATGGTCCGCTTGGCGCGCTTGAAGAAGCGGCTCTGCAGCTGCGCCGAGCCCCAGGCATCCTGGGCGCGGTGCCAGGAGGTGGCGATCAGGCCCTGCGTGCCGGCGATGACCTTGGGATCCCAGGTGCGATAGCCGAGATAATCGCCGAAATCGGCCTCCTCGTCGGCCACCACCATGATGTCGTAGTCGATGCCGCGGCTGAACACCAAGGCATCCGATTGGGTGATGCTGTCGCCGCGGGCGCGGGCGAGCGGGCCGAATTCCCAGGCCTTCTCGGCGACGAGAGTGAGGCCGAATTTCTTGGCCGACTGCTTGAGTGCATCGGCATAAAGCTTGTCCGCCCCGGTCGGCCCAAAGGTGAGAAAGAGCTTCATCCAACGCTTGGTCGCCAGATATTGCACCAGCGCATCGGTCAGCATAGCCCGGCTCGGCGGGATGTGGAACAGATTGGCGCGGCAATCGGCGCCGCGCAGCCTGTCATCCTGCGCAGCGGCATTGAACACCAGCACCGGACGCCCCTTGAGGGCGTCGGCGACAGCCAGGAGTTCGTCCGCCGTCAGAGCGACGACCAGGAATTTCGCTCCTGCATCGACCAGCCTGACGGCCGCCTCCACCGGCGACTGGCCCTTGTCCAGCACGGCCTGGTCCAGGACATAGCGCTGGCCGGAAAAGCGCCCCGTGGTGTTGTTGTCGTCGATGGCAAGCCCCGCGCCGGCAACGGCCTCGTCTTCCGGGGTAGGATCGAGTTCGTAAAGCGCAGGGGGCGGAGCCTTATGGGTCATGACCCCGATGCGGATTTCGAGCGGTTCGGCCGCCCTTGCCGCGCCGCAGGACAGCACAGCCACAAAGACGAACAGCAAGGCTGCCATCAGGCTGGACAGGCTTTTTGAACTCGCAGCCGGCAACACATTTCGCTCCCGAACGCGCAGGCCTCTGCGTGCCTGCACATCGGCAAGCTTACGCATTGCAATTGAAGGACGTCAACTTAATATACCTAAGAAAATTATAAGCTGAATACAGTCTGTACTAGCTTTCGTGTTCATGGCAATTTTTACAGAACGTGAACTGATATGCTCTCATAGAATATTCTTATTTACAAAGGGACTACTGTGCTTGATTGGATGTCCCTGATTGTAGGAACGCGTCGGCGCAGCTTGCAGTATTGGAGCGGAAGACCTCGCGGCCAACTGCGGCAGACAGGCGTGACGGCGCTTGTTCTGCTGGCAATGGCTGCCGCTCTGCCCTCGCACGGCCGGGCCGGTGAGGCCGGTAAGGCCCTGCTCGCCCTGCCCTTCGGCTATCTCGACACCTCCGGCGAAGCATCCGACCAGAAGGAGGCCCATGCCGACCGGTTGAAGGCGATGTCGACCCGCCTGACCGACCGGCTGCAGGCCGGCGGCTCCTATCGCATCGTTCCGGCCACGCCGGGAATCATCGCCTGCGCCAGCAACGACCAGGATTGCCTGCTGGGAGAAGCGCGCAAGGCCGGCGCGGATCTCATCCTGACTGGCGCCGTGCACAAGACCAGCACCCTGATCTCGGCGATCTGGGTCGGTGTTTTCGATGCCAAGGACGGCAAGCGCACGTTTTTCCGGCAGATCAGCTTCCGGGGCGACACCAACGAGGCCTGGCAGCACGCCACGGATTTCGTCGCCGGCCAGTTGCAGGAAGAAGCGCGGCAGGCGCGTTGAAAATCGCATGGTTGCCGCCGACCGCCCATGCGGGCATTGTTAGGAAACAAGAAGGGGAAGTTGCGCATCGTGACCCGTTTGCTCGTCAGTGTCGTCGACAGCGCCGAGGCGCGGCTCGCCCTTGCGCATGGGGCCGATCTCATCGACGCCAAGGATCCGGACGCCGGCGCCCTGGGCGCGCTGCCCCTTGCTTCCATCCGCAGCATTCATGCCAGCCTGCCCGAGGGCATCGTCACCAGCGCCGTTGCCGGGGACGACGATGATGTCGAGCGCCTGGCCCGCAGCGCCCTGTCGGTCGCCACCACCGGCGTCACCTTCGTCAAGCTCGGCCTCGGCCGTGCCATGGCCCGACCCACCGGTGTCGCCGCGCTTGGCCGGCGGCTCGCCGGGCAGGGACGCTTCATCGCGGTCCTGTTCGCCGACGAAAACCCGCCGCTGACTCTGGTGGCAGCGCTGCATGAAGCCGGTTTTGTCGGCGCCATGCTGGATACGAGCCAAAAAAGAGGCATCCGCCTGCCCGATCTGCTGACGATGGACCAGCTGGGTTCCTTCGTGGCGGACTGTCGCCAGCTCGGACTGATGTCGGGGCTTGCCGGTTCCCTGCGCATCGAGGACATCGACCGGCTCGCTGCCCTCAATCCCGATTACCTCGGTTTTCGGGGCGGGCTTTGCCTGGCCGGCGACCGGCGCGGCCAGCTCGATCCCCTGGCCATCGGCCGTGCGGCCTACCGTCTTCAGGCCATCCGGCAAAGCCGGCAGGTTGATGGCGAGCAGGCCGCATGAGCCTGACCGTGGTCAAGATCGGCGGCAGCCTGTGCGGCTCGGCCCGCCTAGAGCGGCTGCTCGCTCAGCTCGCCTGTGAAACCGGGGCGCCGCTGGTGCTGGTGGCCGGCGGCGGTCCCTTTGCCGATGCGGTGCGCCAGGTGCAGGCGGCCATGCCCTTCGACGACGGGCTCGCCCACCGCCTTGCCCTCGACGCCATGACGCATCTGGCCGAGATATTGGCCACCCGCCACCCGCGGCTGACGACGGCCGGAGACAGAGAGGCGGTCAAAGCGGCGCTCCGCCAAGGCAGGCTCCCGATCTGGCACCCCGCCGAGCTGCGCGCCGGGCATCCCGATATCGCCGAAAGCTGGGCGGTGACCTCGGACAGCCTGGCGGCCTGGCTGGCCACCGAACTCGGCGCCGACAGGCTGATCCTGGTCAAGTCCGTCGACGCTCCAACAGCATCGACACCCGCCGCCCTGGCGGCAGCCGATATCGTCGATGCCCATTTTCCCCGCTACGCGGCCCGGTTCGCCGGCTCCATCCTGGTGGCGGGGCCTTCCGCCGATGCCGGCTTTCCCGCCCTGCTCTCCGTCCCCTGCGAGGCTTCATGAGCCGGCGTTATCAACAGCCACGCCTTGCCTGGGCCCTCACCGGTTCCGGCCATTACTTCACAGAATGCCTGGAGCTGATCCGCGAGGTGGGCGAGTGCGATCTCTTCGTCACCCGCGCCGCGGCCGAGGTGATCCGCATGTATCGCAAGCAGTTCGATGCGCTCCCCAAGGGCACGCGGCTGATCAAGGACACCACGGCCAGCGCCGCCCCGGTCGGCGCCTTCTACCATGGCGACTACCATACGCTGGTGGTGGCGCCGGCGACCTCGAACACCGTGGCCAAATGCGTGTTCGGCATTTCCGACACGCTCGCCACCAATGTCTATGCGCAGGCCGGCAAATGCCGTATCCCCTCGATCGTGTTCGCCTGCGACACGGCACCGGAAATGGAGACGCAGGCCCCCTCCGGCATGGTCAAGGTCTATCCGAGGCGCATTGACCTCGATAATGTCGAGCGGCTCAAGGACTTCGAGGCGACGACGGTGGTCGAAACCTATGAGAGCCTGCGCCAGGCGCTGCTGGAAAGGCTGAAATGCGTGAACGCCTCGCCCTGATCACCGGCCACCTCAGCCGCGCCAGGCTCGAGCGCACGATGACGGCCCTGGGCCGGGTCTCCTTCGACTGGCTGATCCTTGACGCCGGCGTCAAGGTCGCCGCCCTGATGACGGAGGAGATCATCCGGCGGCGCATCGCCTTGCCCGAGGGCGTCACCCGCATATTGCTGCCCGGCCGCTGCCGGGCCGACCTCGAGGCCCTCTCCGGCCATTTCGGCATTCCGGTAGAGCGCGGCCCCGATGAGATCGCCGACCTGCCGGCCTTTCTCGGCCGGGGCGGCCATCCGCCCGATCTCTCGCGCCACGACGTCACCATCTTTTCCGAGATCGTCGAAGCCTCGCAGCTTTCGCCCGAGCAATTGCTGGAGCGCGCCCGCGCCATGGCCGCCAAGGGTGCCGATGTCATCGATCTCGGCGCGCTGCCCGATACGCCCTTCCCGCATCTCGAAGACAGCATCCGCCTGCTCAAGCAGCATGGTTTCAGGGTCAGCGTCGACAGCGCCGCTCCCGCCGAACTCAGGCGAGGCGCCGAGGCCGGCGCCGATTTCCTGCTGAGCCTCAACGAGCACACGCTCGATCTCGCCTTGGGCACACAGGCCATCCCCGTGCTGGTGCCCGTCGAACCCAGCGATCTCGCCTCGCTGCTGCGGGCCGTCGAGCGCATGGAAGAGGCGGGCCGGCCCTTCATCGCCGACCCCGTGCTCGATCCGATCCATTTCGGCTTTGCCGCCTCGCTTGCACGCTATGTCGAGTTCCGGCGCCTGAAACCGCAGGCCGAAATATTGATGGGAACCGGCAACCTCACGGAGCTGACCGAAGCCGACAGTCTGGGCCTCACCGCCCTCCTGATGGGAATCTGCTCGGAACTCGCCATCCGTCATGTGCTGGTGGTGCAGGTCAGCGCCCATACCCGCCGCACGCTGCAGGAGCACGACGCGGCACGCCGGCTGATGTTCGCGGCCAAGGCGGACGGTTCCCTGCCCAAGGGCTATGGCTCGGCCCTGCTTGCCCTGCACGACAAACGGCCGGTGGTGAGTTCGCCCGAGCAGGTGGAGCAGAATGCCGCGGCCGTGCGCGACACCAATTTCCGCATCGAGGTCAGCGATGACGGCATCCACGCCTATAACCGCGCCATCCATGCCCGCGGCACGGATGCCCTGGCCTTCTATCCGCAGCTCGACGTCGCCAAGGACGCGGCCCATGCCTTCTATCTCGGCACGGAACTGGCCAAGGCCGAAACCGCCTGGCGGCTCGGCAAGCGCTATGCCCAGGACGAGCCGCTCGATTTCGGCTGCGCCGCGGACAAGCCGGACGAAGACGCCACCGGTTTCAAGGCGCCGGGCCACACGCTGGCCGGCCGCAAGGAACAATAAAGATGCCGCGCATTCTCGAAACCGTCGTGACCACCCTCAATGCCGATGGCAGCACGCATCTGGTGCCCTTCGGCCTGATCGAGGAAGGCGAGCACTATGTCGTCGCCCCCTTCTGCCCCTCGCCGACCATCGCCAATCTGGAGCGCCATCCCTTTCTTGCCGCCGCGGCGCCGCTCGATATCAGGGTGATCGCCGGCTGCGTCACCGGGCGGCGCGATTGGGCGACCTGCCCCTGCGAGCGGATCGAGGGGGTCAGGCTGGCCGAGGCCTTGGCCCATATGGAGCTCGCGGTCGAGGCTATCGTGCCCGACGAGGTCAGGCCTCGCTTTCGCTGCCGCGTCGTCCACCAGGGCCTCCACCATCCCTTCCTCGGCTATAACCGCGCCCAGGCCGCGGTGCTGGAAGCGGCCATCCTGTCGACGAGGCTGCATATGCTCAGCCCCGACAAGATCCGCACCGAAATGGATTACCTCCGCATCGCCATCAGCAAGACGGCCGGCGAGGCCGAGCTGGAAGCCTGGCAGTGGATCGAGGAAAAGATCCTGGCCGGGCCGACACCAGCTGGTTCGTAGGGTCGAGACGCGATCCCCGAGCCGGGAACGGCTCTGTCATCCCCGGCGAGCCACATCGTGGCGAGGGAAGGGGATGACGGTCTGATCGGCCGCGAGCAGCGCGAGCGACACTGCCGGTGCGCAGGAGGAGACCCAGTAACTCTTCGCCCCCTCGGTGCTCGGCACCAGGTCGGCGAGATCGTGATAAGCGAGGCCCATGCGGGCCGCGAGCGCCTGCACCACGAAGCGGCCGACGCCGCAGCCCACCAGGGGCGGGCGTGCCGCACCTTTGCGGCGCGACAGGATGCGGGCCGCGGCATCGTGGAGGCGGCGCAGCTGCAGCTCGGCGAAATGAGCCGCCAGCTCATTCCAGACATGATCGGCGGCCTCGCCCGCATCCTGGCCGACGACGCGCGCCAGCCGGGTCCGCGTGGAGGCGAGGCTCTTGTCGCGGCCATCGGCCGTATCGTGCTGGTCGGCCTCCTCGGGCAAGGTACCGAGCAGGCGATGGACATCGGCGATGGTGGCGAAATGCTCGGCGACCAGCGTGACGTCCTGCCCCTGGAAGGGCAGTCTTTCGGCGAGCGACATCAAGGGCGTGCGCACGACGCCGGCATAGACCAGTTCGCCCGACGCCAGTCTCTCGGCATCGGTATAGCCGATGCCCGTGATTTTCCCGTCCTCGATCGGGATGAGATCGGAGGTGGTGGATCCGATGTCAATCAGCAGGGCATTCGGTAGACGGGACGCGACGAAGGCTGCGGTCGCATGCCAATTGGCCGAGGCGACATCCACCGCATGGGCAGCCGCGCGATGGGGCGGCAGGAAGCCCGCCCGTCCGCCATAGATGACGATTTCGCCCTGGCAATGCCGGGTGGCCCAATCGGTCAGGGCCGTCACGCCGGCGGCACGATCGTCGAACAGGGCGCTGAGCTCGCCGGTCATGGTCACCGCATGATGGCGCGCCTGCCGCGCCCAGGCCGGCAGAGCGGCAAAGGCTTCGTCGAGCACTTTGAGCCCCTGCCTGATCTGGTAGGGTTCCTGCGTCACTGCCTGGAGCCGGCCCTGTGCCACGCCGGCGACCTTGACGTGCACGCCCCCGAGATCCCAGCCCAGCACCAGGTCGTTCGTGGCGATCCCCGGATCATCATGCGCAGTGGAATCCATACCTGTCACTTTCACGGCCTGTTGCTTTCCCCATTCAAGGCGCCGTGCCACAAAGGGGTAGCGCCGCTTTCGAGTCGTCATCATGCCCGCACCGTATCGACAGGACAAAAGCCGTGCCTCGGCGGACGGGAGCGCCGGCGTCGAGATCGTGCCGGTGATCGATCTCCGGCACGGATCGGTGGTGCGGGCCAAAGCGGGCGATCGTGCCCTGTATCGGCCGATCGTCACGCCGCTCAGCCCGACGGCCGATCCGGTCGATGTCGCCACCGGCCTGCTCAACGCCGCGCCGTCGCGCCAGCTCTATGTCGCCGACCTCGACGGCATAGAGGGACGCGGGCGCGATACCGCCAGCCTGCGGCGCCTCGCCACCGCCTTTCCGACGGTGCGCCTGTGGATCGACGCCGGCATTGCCACCCGCTCGCAAGCGGAAGCCTTTCTCGATGAAGGCCTCGGCCTGCCGGTGCTCGGCTCCGAGAGCCAGAGCGACGACAGACTGGTGCGGGACCTGGCCGATCATGCCGTGCTGTCGCTGGATTTTCGCGGCGACGATTATGTCGGCCCGGACGCGATCCTCGCCACGCCGTCGATCTGGCCGGAGCGGGTGATCGTCATGACGCTGGGGCGCGTCGGCATGGGCAGCGGGCCCGACCTCGAGCGTCTCTCCGCGCTTCGCGAGCAGGCACCGGCCCGCTGCAGGCTCTATGCCGCCGGTGGCCTCCGGGACCGGCGCGACCTTGCCGCTCTCGCCAGCATCGGCATATCCGGCATTCTCGTCGCCTCGGCTTTGCATGATGGGCGCCTGTAATATCGGCCAGTATTGAAGGCGCGCCGTCATTGCGAGCGCAGCGAAGCAATCCAGCCCTGACACTTGCCGGCTTCTGGATTGCTTCGCCGCGCTCGCAATGACGATCCAAGTCTTGCAACAATGATCCAAGTCTTCGCCGGAGGAAACAGCGTCCCTCCGGCGAAATTTCAGCGTCCGAGAAAGACGGCGGCCAGCCGCCGAAGCAGGCCTGCAGGCATGGGCGCAGCAGGCGGCTCCTGCCCAGGGCTGTCCCCTATCTATGCAGCGAAGGGGTGCTTGACCTGCTCGCGCTTGCTGGTGGCCTCGGCCGCACTCGGCCAGCCATTGACGGCGCGTTCGATCGCCTGCTTGGTCGCTTCGTAGTTGTATTTCTGGATCTTGGCGTCGTCGTCCGCCAGCCAGTGGATGAAGACACCCACGCTGATGAAGATGTCGTCGGCCTCATCGGCGGGAATGGTGCCGTCGGCGACGCTGTCCTGCACCGCACGCGCCACGGCGTGCTGGGCCGGCCCGAACATCTGCACAGCCTGCTTGGCGCCCTTGATGGTCACCTTGTTGAACAGCAAGGTGTTGGGCTTGCATTGCAGGTTCGGAGCGATCACCGCCAGAAGCGAGGTGAAGCCATCCTTGTTGTTGGTGAGGGCATTGCAGAACGCCGTCTCCGCGGCCGAGCCGCGAGGACCCATGATCAGGTCGATATGAGCGACTTCATTGCCGTCGCCGACAAGGGATTCGCCGATCAAAACCTTCGTGATCTTTGCCATATTCGATAGTCCTCCCTGCGAGAACAAAGGCCCCGATCCCTTGGAACGGCGGCCGAGCCATCTATCCTTGTTTTCAGCGTTCGGCACGGCGCCGAACCGGTTGGCCAGATAGCTTTATGAGCGTAACCGCGCATCCCGTCACCAGCAAGCATCCGTTCAGGTGCCGGCGGCCGGAAGGCGCATGATTGCGGCGGCAAACAATGTCGCCACGGTGAAATCGGCGGAAGTTCCGGGGTTGAGGTCTCCTTTCTTCAGTTCGGCATCGAATGCCAGCAAGGTTGCGAGCGAGGCAGGGCCTGGCGGACCCGCCTCGATGATTTCGGCAGCGCGCGCCCGCACCGCTTCGGCCTGCTCGCGGCCGCGGCGGCGCTCGATATGCGTATCGGCAAAACGCGACAGGAAGGCCATGTGCACTGAAGTGGCGCACCAGGGCTCGTCGAGCCCCGCCGCCCGTGCCTGCCGGAGCGCCGGCAGGCCCGTCTCGAAGACGTCCTCGAAATCGGTGAGATAAGCGCGGGCAATGCGGTCGCGCCCGGCAGCCTCGCCCATCGCTTCGCGCAGGGTCGCGGTCGGCGGCTCGCGAACGTCGTGCCGGTCGGCGCTTCCCAGCCCGCCGGGCGACGCCAGGCGGATCGCCTCGAAGGCGTCGGCCGCATCGTTCCTGTCGAGCCCGCGCAGGACCTCGGCAAGGGCCGCCCGCAAGGCTCCCTTTGCCTCCGCGGCCACGGCAAGCGGCGCGCAGAGCAGCACGATGCCGAGATTGGTGTTCCAGCCGATCGTTTCGTGTGTTGCCCGGATCGCGCCGAGAATACGCGCCCCGACGCTGGCACCCGGTTGCCCGATCGCGGATGCGGAGGCCCGGGCGCTCGCTTCGAAATCGGCGACCCTGGTTTCGCCGATATCGGCGAAGACATGCACATTGCCGGGCTTCAGGGCCTGGAGCTCGGCCAGGCAGGCGTCCCTGTAGGCGCCGGCAAGATCGAGGCTGGGGCGATGATAGTTCATGACACGGCCACCATGGCGGGACGGTGGGCGGCATAGACGGCCTTCAGGAAGGCGCGGACGACGGCCTCGCTGATATCGACGTCGACGATGCTCTGCAGGCCGGACCAGGACGGCATGCTGTTGACTTCAAGCACCAGGAAGCGGCCTCTGTCATCCTCGATGAGATCGACCCCGCAATAGGCGACATCCACGGCCTGGGCCGCCCGCAGGGCGAGGCTCTCCGCCTCCTCCGGCATCTGCCAGCGCGACGGGCGCCCTCCCTGGTGCACATTGGTGATCCAGCCATCGCCCTCGCGCGCCATCGCTGCAACCACGCGGCCGCCGCAGACGAAGACGCGATAGTCCCGCCATCCTTCCACGTTCCGGCGCACGAAACGCTGCAGATAATAGACCCGCGCCACCTCTTCGGTCTCCGGGAGGTCGTCAGGCGCACCGATCAGGCGCAGGCCCTTGCCCTGCGAGCCGAACAGCGGCTTGAGCACTAGCGGCGCGTCCGCCCGGGCCTCGCGCCGCACGACCGCCGCCGCCGCCTCCCGGCTCGAGACCACGAAGGTGTCCGGCGTCGGCAGGCCGGCCCTGGCGATCAGCAGGCTCGTCATCGATTTGTCGACGCAGCGCTCGATGGCGCGCGGATCGTTCCACACCACCACGCCCGCGGCAACCAGGGCATGCAGCACGCCGAGCCGCATGGTGGTCGCCTCGAAGGTGCCGCCGGATATGGTCCGCAGCAGCACCCCGTCCGGCAATTCTCCCTCGAAGCCGGGTATGCGCAGCGGCTCGCCCCCGCCGGTGACCATGGCCACGTCAGCCAGGGAAAACAGCACCGGCTCGATGCCGCAGGCGCGCAGGGCGCCAAGCAGGCGGCCGCGATGCCATTCGCCATTGTCGGCCGCCAGACCGATGCGCAATCCGCGTCCCACAGGGTGTTCGACCGGGTTCAATTCGAGATGTCCTACCAAGAGTTCCTGCGAGATTTGTTCCTGCGAGGCCAGCGTTCGCTACGAAAAGGAGGCATCCACCAGATCCGGCATCAGATGGCCGCCGCGGAAGGTCTCGCCGTTCTCGAGCGCGGTGACGATGACCTCCGCCGGGCTGAACAGATGCGGGTCGATGGCATAGAAGTCTCCCTTGAAACGGCTGAAAATCTCGGCGAAGGGCTTGCCATGGTCGCGGGAGGTGGGGCTCGGCAGGGCTTCGGCCAGCGATTTGGCGGCCTGGGCCGTGCCGGTCACGAACAGGTGGACGCGGCCGCCATAGATGATGGCATCGTTGGTTCGGCCCATGGCGCGCACGAAATCCGGCGTGGGCGGCGCCAAAGGTGCCGTGCCCAGGCCGTCGACGATGTCGGCAAGCGGAAAGCCGAGGCTGTGCGCCTTGTGCAGCGCGACCTCGAGCACGCGGCTGACGACCTGGGTCGCCCCGGCCAGGCTCTGGGTCGGCGCATAGATGAAGGTGAGGGCTTCGGGCGCCAGCCGCGTCGCTTCGGCGACATTGCGCACCACAGCCTCCGGCGGCGGCGAGGCGGTTTCCAGGATCAGGACGGCACTGTCGGCATCGTCGCTGTAGCCCAGTTCCACGAAAAGAGGTTCCACCCGCGCGGCAGCGCGTCCCGGCCCCGAGCCGAGCGCGAAATAGGCCTCCTTGCCGCTCCCGGCGCGCAGGCTCCAGCCGGCATATTGGCAGCCGAGGCAAGCCAGGACGGGATTGGTGGTCTGCACATTGACGGAAAAGGGCCAGCGCTCCACCGGCCCCGTGGGCGCGATCGACACGCGCCCCAGTCCCGCCAGGCAGATCTCGGCAACCCGGCGCCCCGCCTCGATGGAACCGGGAACACCGGCGCCGGCATCGATGAAGCGGCACCCGCCCGGTCCCGCGCTAACGGTCAGCCGCAGGCCCGCGGCATCGGCGACGAGGCTGTCGACCAACGGTCTGGCCAGGGCATTGACGCTTGGGGGCTGCAGGAAAATCGTCACGCGGGAACTCTCTCCTGTTGAACGAGACGGGTGATGTCGGCACCGCGCCGGTGGAGCAGGCGTCGAACCTCTCTGATGTCCGTGCCGGTGGCGGCGACGGTGCAGACCGGCGCGCCGGCCTCGATCGCGCCGCCGCGCTCCGGCCGGTCCGCCACGTAAGCGGGCCATGCAATCTCCGGCACCTTGGCGATACGGCACGGAGCGTAGACGATCATGGTGCCGGCTGCCTCCCGGGGCGCAGCCTCGACCTCGCCCAGTTCGCCCCGGCTCGCACGGCAGTGGCGCTCGAACAGCGGCGTCTCGCGCCGATCGAGGCAATCGAGCGTGGCGCCTGGGCGTGGATTGACCTCCAGCAGCCACCAGCGGTCCGGCGCCACCATCAGGTCGGCGCTGGCGAGGCCCCGCAGCCGGGTTGCCGCCACGATCCGGCCGATCGCCACCTCGATCTCGGGGTCGATCGCCAGCGGCCCGCCCGGCTCGATGGCGCCGCCATAGCGCCAGGCGGCGCTCCGGCCGGGCGAGACCCATTGATGCGTGCGGGCGACCATCTGCGCCCTGCGGCCGTCGGCGAGGAAAGCCACGGAAACCGGCTCGCCCTCGACCACCCGCTGCAGATAGCTTCCAGGCATCAGCCTGTCGGGACGGGCCTTGCGGATATGACCCCCGCCCGAACCGCCGCGGCGCTTGGCAAGCCAGCCCGAGGACGAGGCGACCGGCCCCAGCCGGATCTGCGGGTGGGCGATGCCGAGCTCCGCCAGCATGCGGGCAAAGCCCGCGGGATCCTTCAGGCAGGCCACCGTATCGGCATTCGCACCGATCAGGCCGAAACGCTCGTCGATGGCCTGGATCAAAGCGGGGCTGGCTTCGAAACCGCTGCCGAGGACGACGCCGAAAGGCAGATCGGCGCTGGCAAGAGCCAATTGGTCCAGCGCGTCCAGGATGGCGATCCCGGCGACACCCGTACCGAACCGACCCTTGACCTGCCGGTAGTCCGCGGCCAGGGCTCTGGTATCGCTGTCGCCGAAAAGGTCCACGACCAGCGGCCTGTAGCCCGCGCGCCGGGCAGCAGCGGCGAGAGCGCGGCCGGACTGGGCAGCGATCAGGACGCAGGCGCCCTCACCCTGCGATCTCGAGGGCAAGCTTGTACGCATCGCGAAAATCCAGGCTGATCGGTTTTTCGGTCGCCAGGAGGCGACGGAACAGGCCGAGTTCGGTCTTGTATTTGACGTTTCCGATCGCGAGCGCACCGACCGCCTGCGCCTTGCCATTGCCGAAGGGCTCGCCATTGGCCATCACGCCGACGCCTTCCAGTCCTGCCGGCGGGACCGCGTTGACGTCGGCTGCGACCAGCAGTCCCGGCACGGAATCGAGATCGGCGGCGGAAAGGATGTTCACCCCGGCGGGCCCGCTGGACAGCACGATTTCGGCGCCGGCGACCGCCGCACGGCGTGCCTCGGGCGTGCTGCCATCGGCATAGTCGACATCGACGCCGAAGCGCTGCTTGATCCCGGCGGCAATGTCGCTCACGCGCTTGGTGCCGTCATGGCCCGCCAGTACAGGCCGGCCGCCTTCGAGCGCCACCAGCACGCCGGCACAATAGGCGACGACGCCGGTCCCGCCGAAGATCACGATCTTGCGTCCCGCCAGTTCCCCGCCATGCTTGTCCCTGAGCACGGCCTTGACCTTGGCCACCATGGCCGCCCCGGTGGTGAAGGAGCCGGCCGGGTCAGTGAAAAGGTTGAGGGCGAAGGGCGGCACGAAGGCCTTCTTGGCGGCATCGAGCATGTCGAGCGCGAGGCCGCCATTCTTGCCGCCGATGAAGATCGAGGTGCGGCTGCCATCGCCCGGCGCCCGCGAGAAGATGGCGTCCTGCACGAGAGGCCGGATCTCCTCCAATGTCACGCCCGTATAGGGAATGACGACATCGAAACCGGCATCGACCGCCATGTTGACGTCGAAGGGACTCATATGCTTGAGCGGCGACAGCATATGCAGGATCGAGCGGGCCATCAGAACGCGAGCCTCCTCTGGTCACGGGCGATCCTCACCTGGGCACCCTGGTTCCGCCCGCGCACGATCTCCAGGCGGATGCCGGACGGCAGGCCGTCCGCCTCCAGTTCACCGACCAGCCGGCGTGCCTCGCTGTCGGAACCGATGATGACGAAACCGGTGGGGCCCCACGAACTTTGTCCGATGCCGCCAAAGCCCCGCTGCTCACAGGCGGTCAGCACCTTGGTGACGATAGGACTGGTGAAGCGGCCGCCCTGCGCCGATGCAAAATGATCCCCCACCACGCGCTGCAGCTCGGCCACGCCGGCACCGAAAGCCTCGACATCCCTGCCGGCCGCGGCCGGGAGGATGCGCATCAGGGCGAGCCGGCACAGATGAGCCGCGGAGGCCTCGGGAAAGGGCGGTAACTGGCGGAAGGCGCTGACTTCCGCCTCGCCATGCAGGCCATGGGAGGAGGTATCGAAGACCAGCAGCACCCGCCAGTCCTCGGGAAAGGGCAGGCGCGCGAGAATCGGGGGGGCGCGATCGTCCTCACCGCGCCCGCCATCGAGAACGAGACCGCCCTTTTCGAATGCGGCTAGGCCGGCGGAAGAGCGATTGCCCCTGTCGAGCGCTTCCGCAGCATCGCGCGCCCGAAAGGGCCGCCCGCGCAGTCTGGCGAGACCGGCCGCGACCGCCAGGGCGATCTGCGTGCCCGAACCGAGGCCGGCATGGGGAATGATGCTGCGCCGCAGCCGAAAATGGCCGCGCGGCTCCACCCCAAGATGATGCGCCGCCGCTTCGGCGTAGCGCAGCACGCGTTCGGCTTCCTCGCCCTCGGCGATCAGCCGCTCGGCATCCGACACGACGAGGTCCACGGCAGGGCTGCTCACGGCCAGGCCCAGGCTGCCGAAACGGCGGCCGAGGCCGCCATGAAGATCGAGAAAACCGAGATGCAGGCGCGCACTCGCCCTCACCCGGATCGAAGCGGGGTTTGTCGGGGAAGCGGATTCAAATCCGGGTAAGGTCGTTCCCTTCTGCTGATACATCGGCGCGGCCTCCCCAATAGGAAAATATCATAACAAATAAACATCGTTGGCAACGCAGCGATTTCTTAGAAATGTTCCATATTATTCTTATAAATTTGCCAGAGAGCGCCGAGGTACTTGGCCGAACGCTGAGGTGGTTGTTAGCTATAGCAAAAATGCAAGGCAGGAGACGACACACGGATGCGCGCCTGGATCGAAGGCCAGCCGGTTGATCAGCATGAGGCCATCGCCGCCGCGGCGCGGATGCTGGGCGGGGCGCGGACGCCCATCATCGGCGGCCTGTCCGGCGACGTTGCAGCGGTGCGCGCAGCCTACCGGCTTGCCTTCCGCATCGGCGCCGCGATCGACTGCGAGGGCTCGGATGCGCTCTATGCCGATCTCGGCGCCCTCGCCGCCCGCGGCGCGATGACCACCACCTGGGCCGAGGCGCGTGCCCGCGCCGATCTGCTGCTCGTGGTCGGGCGCAAGGCCGGCGCCAACCCCCTGCTTGACGAGCTCGTAGCAGCCCCCGTCCCGCTGGCCGGTATCGCCGAGCGCGAGGTCCTCACCTTGGCGGCCGACCGGGACACGCTCGCCGGGCATCTGGCCGTGCTGCGCGCCCTCGCGTCCGGCCGGCTGCCGCCCAGGCCGGAAACGGCAGAGCTGAACGAGCTGGCCGGCAAGGTCAAGGCCGCCCGCTTCGGGGTCGCGGTGTATGATCCGCAGGAACTGGGCGAACCGGCTGTCGGCATGCTGCAGGGCCTGGTCAAGGATCTCAATGAGGAGACCCGCTTTTCCAGCCTGCCGCTCGGCGTCCCGGCCGCGGCGCGGCTGGCTCTGGCGGTCGGCAGCTGGACGACAGGCGATGCGCCGCGCGTCGGGCTGGGACGGGGCTATCCCGAGCACGATCCGTGGCGCTTCGATGCCCGCCGCCTGGTGGCGAGCAAGGAGGCCGACGCGGCATTGTGGCTCTGCGCCCAGGCCCATGGCGAGGTGCCGCCGGCCGGCATTCCCAGCGTCGTGCTCTCTGGACGCCCCGACGAGGGGCAGGCCGGCATCGTGATCGAGGTTGCCGTTCCGGGCGAGGCCGGCACGACCGTCTGCTTCGACGAACGTCGCGGCACCCTCACAGCCATCGGGAGCGGCCCGTCCCCTCGAAACACCGGGGCCGCCGAGATCCTCGAGGCGATTCAAACCGCGATCGGCGAGAAAGGACCGGGATCATGCTGACGCGCATCGCGGGCGGACGCATCGTCGATCCGGTTTCCGGCCGGGACGGCAAGGCGGATCTATGGATTCAGGACGAGCGCATCGTCGAAAAACCGGTGCAGGCCGTCGCCGACAATGTGATCGATGCGCGCGGCTGCGTGGTGATGGCCGGCGGCATCGACGTCCATTCGCATATCGCCGGCGGCAACGTGACCCTGGCGCGCCTGCTGCTGCCCGAGCTCCATGTCAGCGAAACCGCCGGCGACCCTGCCCTGCCCTTTTCCACCGCCCGCTGGTCGGCCTTCGAGACCGGCCGCCTCTATGCGCGCATGGGCTACACGACGGTGATCGAGCCGGCATTGGCGCCCAGCGCCGCCTTGGCGACCCATCTCGAGCTCGACGACATCCCGCTGATCGACCGCGGCGCGCTCAGCGTGCTCGGCAATGACGACCAGCTGCTCTCGCTGCTCCGGCGCAAGGAGGGAGCCGAGGCAGTGCGCGATCTCACGGCCCTGACGCTCGCCACCTCGCGCGGGCTCGGCGTCAAGGTGATCAATGCCGGCGGAGCAGCGGCGTTCAAGGAGAATGTGCGCGCCTTCGGGCTCGACGATGAGGTGCCGAGCTATGGCCTGACCTCGCGCCAGATCCTCACGGCCCTGCTCGAAGCGACCACGGCCATCGGCGTGCCGCATCCCCTGCATGTCCATTGCAACAATCTCGGCCTGCCCGGCGCGGTCGATAGCCTGATCGCCACCATGAAGGCGGCGGAGGGGCGTCCGGTCCATTTCGCCCATGCCCAGTTCTACAGCTATGGCCGGCACGAGAGCGGCGGGATCGTCTCGGCCGCCGCCGAGGTCTGCGCGGCCCTGGCGGCGAACCCCAACGCGACCATCGATGTCGGCCAGGTGGTGTTCGGCCAGACCTGCACGATCTCGCTCGACATCCTCAGGCAGTTCTCCAGCCGCAAGGCCGGCCGGCCGCGCAAATGGATCCTGGTCGATGGGGATGCCGAGGGCGGTGGCATCGTGCCCTACCGCTATCGCCGCAATTCCGGCGTCAACGCCCTGCAATTTGCCATCGGCCTCGAACTCTTCCTGCGCTCGCCGGATCCCTGGCGGGTGCTGCTCACCACCGACCACCCCAATGGCGGTCCCTTCACCGCCTATCCCCGTCTCATCCATCTGCTCATGGACAAGGCGGAACGGGACCGCACCCTGGCGAGCCTGCCCGACATCGTGCGCGAGCGCAGCGGCCTCGCCGCGATCGAGCGCGAATACACCCTGACCGAGGTGGCGATCATGACCCGCGCCGCGCCGGCCCGCCTGCTCGGGCTGGCCGATCGCGGCCATCTCAAGCCGGGCGCCCGCGCCGACGTGGCTATCTACCGCGAGGATGCCGACCGCACCGCCATGTTCGCCTCGGCCGATCTGGTGCTGAAGGACGGTGTGGTGGTGCTGCGCAAGGGCGAGCCGCTGGGATGGCGCGCCGGACGCACCCTGACGCTGGCGCCGGGCTTCGATCCCGCCATGACGCGCCATGCCGACCGCTATCTCGAGGACCGCTTCGGCGCCGGCCTGGAGAGCTTTGCCGTGCCCTTGGAGGCCTTCGGCGAAAGAGATGTTTTCGAGGTCGAGCCATGTCTGACTTAACCAGTTCCGACTTAAGCAGCTCTGACCTGACGCTCAACGGCATCGCCATCGACGATACCTTCGCCGAAGCCTTCGGCATGGCTGCGACGGCGATCGTGCTGACGGCCGACACGCCCCGCTGGGCCGAAATCGCGGCGGCGAGCCTCACGGGCTTTGCGACCTCGGTGATCGGCTGCGGCGTCGAAGCCGGGATCGACCGCCCCCTCTCGCCCGAAGAAACCCCGGATGGCAGGCCGGGCCTGCGCATCCTCCTGTTCGGCTTCGACGCGGCCGGCCTCGGCAAGCAGCTCGCACGCCGTGTCGGCCAATGCGTGCTGACCAGCCCCGGCTCGGCCTGCTATGCCGGTTCCGACGGCACGCGGCGTCTCAAGCTGGGCGCCAATATCCGCTATTTCGGCGATGGCTACGAGACGGCCAAGGGCATCGGCGGCCATCGCTATTGGCGCGTGCCGGTGATGGACGGCGAATTCGTCTGCGAGCATGACACGGGCCTCGTCGAAGGCGCCGTCGGCGGCGGCAATCTGCTGTTTCTCGGCCGCGACCAGGCCGGCACCTTGGCGGTGGCCGAAGCCGCGGCCCGGGCCGCGGCAGCCATTCCCGATGCGATCCTGCCCTTTCCCGGCGGTATCGTGCGCTCCGGCTCCAAGGTCGGCGGGCGCACCAAGGGCATGATCGCCTCGACCAACGACGCCTATTGTCCGACACTGAAGGGCCGCGCCCGCTCTGCCCTGGCGCCCGAGGTCGGAGCGGTGCTCGAAATCGTCATCGACGGATTTTCAGCAGAGGCCGTGCGCGCCTCGATGAGAGCGGGTCTCCACGCGGCCGTCGAGGCGGGACCGCAGCACGGCCTGGTGCGTGTCACGGCCGGCAATTACGGCGGCAAGCTCGGCAAATACCACTTTCCTCTGCGCGAGTTGCTGACATGAGCGCCCTCACCTTCCGCCTGCGCGAAGCCCCGCCCGAACGCCTCGATCTCTCGGGCCTGGTGCCGCATCGCATCGGCGCCTTGTCGCTTTCGGACATTGAAAGGCTGCCGATCGGTACCTCGCGGATCGGTGTGGCGGTGGCCGATATCTTCACAGTCAGTGAGGGCGAACGCGGCGAAATCCGCTTCCAGGGCGGGTCATCCCGCTTCGATCTGCTGGGTGCCGGGCTCGAATCGGGCCAGCTGACGGTGGAGGGCGATGTCGGCCAGCGGCTCGGCCAGGCGATGCGGGGCGGCTCGATCGAGATCACCGGCAATGCAGGGCCGTTTGCGGCCAGCGCGGCGACGGGCGGGCTCGTGCGTATCGCCGGCCATGCGGACGAGCGTGCCGGCGGCGCCATCCATGGCGCGATGCATGGTCTCGACGGCGCCACCCTCGTGATCGAGGGCGACGCGGGCGACAGGCTGGGCGAGCGCATGCGGCGAGGGCTGATCCTCGTCGGCGGGCGAGCGGGCGACTATGTCGGTTCGAGCCTGATAGCCGGCACCATCATAGCTCCGGCGGTCGGCGACAATCCCGGCTATGGCATGCGGCGGGGCACCATCATCGCCGCCGAGCATGGCGTGCTGCTGCCGAGCCTGGTACCCACAGGCCGGCATCGTCTGGTGGTCGCCCAACTGCTGCGCCGCGCCGTGGCGCGAATCCGGCCCCAGTCGGCAGAGCTCGTCACCGAGCAGGCCGAGCGCCGGGCCGGCGACCTCGCCACGCTCGGCAAGGGCGAGCTCCTGATGCCCGCCTCATGAACGGGCGGGCAATCCTCCGGCGCAATCCGGCTACCGCCCGGCGGCTGGATCACAGGTGCAGCTTGATTGGAACTGTAAACCGGAACAGGCTGGCCTTGTCCGCCCACGCGAGAGGTATCCCAAAAGGCACACCGAGAGGCACCCCATGTGGATTCTCCTGACCGTCTGCCTGATCAGCGCGCCCGACAACTGCCGCGAGGAGCGCATAAGCTGGTCCATGGATACGCGAGACAGCATGGCCTGCCTGCTGCATGCACAGGAGACCATTGCACAGTGGCAATCCACACACCGGCAGTGGAAAATACGCAACTGGCGCTGCGTCACCAAGCGAGACCTGCCTACCGACATCTGAATTTTGCTGAGGCACCAGCCCCACACCTGCCCCCCCGATGGGAAGGGTAAGAGCGCCGATGCCACAAGCGGCATTTTGGTGGGCGGGTCCCCAGAGCTGCCTGGAAACGCAGCACTTAAAGGCGGGTCTGGGGGCCCGCCCGCCGCAGGTAGCGTTCAATTCGATAAGTCAGAAGACAAGGCGGGGCCAGCGGTCTTCGCGGCGTTTTACGTGCCGCATCCGGCGGGAATTGCGAGCACGCATTCGCGGGAAGCCTGAACAAATGAGCGTTTGCGTCCGAATGCACCTTGCGCCTGGTGTCCCAGCCTTGCGTCTGCGTCCCGGCTGGGCAAATGTGCAGCGGCAGCCGGCTGCAATGCCCGGAACAATGCTGGTTCATGGTGGTATGGGATCGATTCGAGGCTCTCTCTCCCTTCTGATCGCCGGCGCCGCCATGCTGACCCTGCTGGCGGCAGGCGGCCTGCTGTTTGCCGTGCGCACCTCCGATTTCGCGGTTGAGCGTCTTACCGTGTCGCAGCGCCGGCTCGATCTGCTGGCCGAGGCCTCCGGACGCCTGACCGACTATGCCTTTGCTGCCATCGACAGTGCCCAGACCGCCACCTCAAGCCGCCTGCGGCTGACCGCTCTGAAGAATCAGATCGATACCGTGCTGACGGCGGCCGGGGCCGATCCCTGGCAGGGCGAAACCATCCCCGGCCGCGTCGAGACGCCGGAACGCATGCTGGCCCTGTTGCGCGCGGACATCGCCAGTCTGGATGCGTCCATCGCGGCGGGGCTCGAGCAGGCGGACACGGCAGCACGCGGCGATACCATCCGTGGAGCCCTGAACGGCTTCGGCCTCAGCGCCGGTCCACGCCTGTCTGCGCTGGTGGAAGCCGAGCGCCAGGCCGTCAAGCTGGCCCGCGAGGACATCGCCCGCACCTCGCAGCGCCTGACCGTCGCGGCCATCGCCGCGGCGGTCCTGGCCATTCTCGTCGCCATCCTGCTGCACCAGCGCATCACCAGGCCGCTGCTGCGCCGCATCAGCGCCATCGACGATGCCGCCATCGCCATCGGCCGGGGCAAGCTCGACACCAGGCTGGCCGTCGGGGCGCGCGACGAGCTTGGTCTGCTGGTGGCCCGCTTCAACCGCATGGCGGCCTCGCTGGCCAGGCGCGAACAGAAATTGTCACAGGACAGGGCGGCGCTCGAGAGAATCGTGGCCGAACGCACGGCCGACCTCACCACCGCCAACGAAAGACTGGCCGGCATCGACCGCTCGCGCCGGCGCTTCTTTGCCGATGTCAGCCACGAGCTGCGCACGCCGCTGACCGTGGTGCTCGGCGAATGCGACATCGCCCTGCGAGCGCCTTCGATCACCCCCGAGGAGACCCGCACCACTTTCGCCACCATCCGCCAGCGTGCCTTCCGCCTGCATCGGCGGGTCGAGGACATGCTGCGCGTGGCGCGCTCGGAAAGCGGCGAGATCACCCTCGATTTCCGCCGCATCGACCTGGCGCGCCTGCTGGGGGATGCCGTGGAAAGCTATGCACCCGTGGCCCGGCGCCACCAGCTCGAAATCGCGCTCGCCCTCCCCGAATCGCCCGGCGACATCGTCGCCGACGGGGATTGGATCCGTCAGGTCGTGGAAGGGTTGATCGACAACGCCGTCCGCCATGCCAAGGGGGCCACGCGCATCGAGGTGCGGCTGGAGGACAGCCCGGACGCCGCCGCCATCTTCGTCAGCGACGATGGCTGCGGCATCCCCGCCCAGGCGCGCGAGCAGGTGTTCGAGCGTTTCGTCAGCCGCGACGGCGCCGCCTCTTCGGGCTTCGGCATCGGCCTGGCCCTCGCGCAGTGGGTTATCACGCGACATCACGGCAGCATCGTTATAGCATCGGATCCAAGCACCGAGCGCGGCACGCGGGTGGCGATCACGCTGCCCCGCGCCGCCGAAGGGAATACGCACACAGGATTTGCATCATGAATGTATTGCTCGTCGAGGATGATGCCGACATCGGCTCGATGCTGAGCCGAGGCCTGAAGGTGGAGGGATTCGACGTCACCACGGTCGAACGGGCGGACCAGGCCCTCGACACGGCCCGGGACATCAATCCCTGCGCAGTGGTGCTGGACATGATCCTGCCCGACGGTTCGGGGCTCGACGTCTGCCGGGCCTTGCGCGAGACCGGCTATACCGGGCCGATCCTGTTCGTCAGCGCCAAGGACGAAGTGCAGGACCGGGTCGACGGCCTCACGGCCGGCGCGGACGACTACATCGTCAAGCCCTTCCAGTTCGATGAACTGGTGGCACGGCTGCGCACCCATCTGCTGCACCGCTCCGGCAGTTCGGATGAGCATGAACGCCTGATCGTGGGACGCCTCGTGCTCGACCATGAGACGCGGCAGGCCCATTACGGCACCGTACATGTGCGGCTGACGCAGCGGGAGGCCGAATTGCTCGCCCTGCTGATGCAGAGCGCCAACCATCCCGTCTCGCGCGGCGAGATCTTCGACCGCCTCTGGGCCACGCAGGGAGGCGTCTCGCTCAATGTCGTCGATGTCTATGTCGGCTATCTCAGAACCAAATTCGCCGACATCACCCGCGTCGGCGGGCCGCTGATCGGCACGGTTCGCGGCCGGGGCTTCATGCTCGACATGGCGGGCAACCGATCGGGGCGGTGAACGGCGGCTGCCGCCCTGCCGAACCCGGCGTTCCCCCTGCCTGTCGGGATTCTTTTCGCGCCGCAAGCGGTGCGACACAAAACCCGATCGTTTTCACTTGCGGTATTGATCGAAGACGTGGATAGTGTTGTTGGTAATGATCTTGGCAAAAGCCAAGATTAATACTTATAAATTCCTTATGAAAAAGGTCACAGGCCAAGCAACGGAGGAATTGCAATGCGTTGGAGCAAACCGGAAATCATCGAATTCTGTGTCGGAATGGAAGTGACGGGCTATATGTCCGATGAGGATCTGCCGCCGGAATTCTAAGTTGAACCGGCGACAGCAACGGAATCGGGGTCGTGCAGGCAAGCTTGCATGCCATCGTTCTCGGGGCGGCGGCCGGGGGTGGAGTTCCGCAATGGAACTGCGCTTGCCCGGTCTGCCGTTTGGCGTGGGCCGGCGATCCTAGGGTCCGGCCGCGCACCCAATCGAGTATCGCAGTTTCGGCGAACGGGGAGGATTGGCTCTTGCTCAATGCCTCGCCCGACATCCGCCAGCAACTCCAGGCTGTGCCCGCGCTCCAGCCAGGGAGTTCCTTGCGTCACAAGGAATCCGCGCGCCATTCACCGATTGCTGCCGTCCTCCTGACCAATGGCGACGTCGATCACGTCGCCGGCCTGCTTGGGCTGCGCGAGCGCCAGGCCTTCACGCTCTATGGCACGGCCGAGACACTGGACAGCCTTGCCGGCAACCGGATCTTCGATGTGCTGGCCCGTGATCTCGTGCAGAGAGAGGCGGTGACGCCGGGCCAGAGCTTCCAGGCCCTGCCCGGACTGACCGTGACGCTGGTACAGGTCCCGGGGAAACTTCCGCTCTGGCGCGAGAACGAACCGATGCGGCTGGGTGAGGAAAGCGAGGCGACGGTGGGCGTGATCCTGACCGGCGGCGACAAGCGGATCGCCTATATTCCGGGCTGCGCCGCAGTACCGCCCTGGCTGCGCGAAACCATTGCAGGTGCCGATCTGTTGTTGTTCGACGGCACGCTGTGGGAGGACGACGAGATGATCCGGCATGGCTTGGGCACCAAGACGGGGCGGCGCATGGGCCATATGCCGATTGCCGGCCCCGACGGGTCGATAGCGGCCCTTGCGGGCCTGCCCGTGGAACAACGGGTCTTCATCCACCTCAACAATACCAATCCGGTGCTGGTGGAGGATTCGCCTCAGAGGCAGGCGGTCGCAACGGCGGGTTGGCAGGTCGCCCATGACGGCATGGTGTTCTCCTTATGACGACGCTCCTCTCCCCCGCCGCCCTGGAAGCTGCGCTGCGCGATATCGGCCATCGGCGCTATCACAATCTCCACCCCTTCCATGCCGCCTTGCATGGCGGGCGCCTGAGCCGCGACCAGGTCAGGGCCTGGGCTCTCAACCGCTATTTCTACCAGGCCATGATCCCCGTGAAGGACGCCACCATCCTCGCGCGCATGCAGGACCCGGCGCTGCGGCGGATCTGGCGCCAGCGCATCGTCGATCATGACGGCACCGGCGACGGCGATGGTGGCCTGGAGCGCTGGCTCAAACTGACCGACAGCCTGGATTTCCCGCGCGACTATGTCGTCTCCACCCGCGGCCTTCTGCCGGTGACCCGCTACGCCGTGCAGGCCTATGTCGAGTTCGTGCGCGAGCGCTCGCTCCTGGAGGCGATCGCCTCGTCCCTGACCGAGATGTTCGCCCCCACCATCATTTCCGAACGTCTCGCCGGCATGCTGGCGAATTACGACTTCATTTCGCCTCAAGCTCTCGGCTATTTCGACAAGCGCCTGTCGCAGGCGCCGCGCGATGCCGATTTCGCGCTGGATTACGTCAAGCAGCACGCCACCAGCGTCGCCCTCCAGCAATCCGTCCTCGCCGCCCTCGCCTTCAAATGCGACGTGCTGTGGGCCCAGCTCGACGGCCTGCATCATGCCTATGTGACACCTGGCCTCCCGCCGCCCGGCGCCTGGATCCCGGGCATGGAGCTGGCATCATGAGCACGCTCTCCGCCGCGGACGTTCCCAGCCTGCCGCGCGGGGTCCGGCTCCGCTTCGACACTGTCCGCAACAAGCACATGCTGCTGGCGCCCGAGCGCGCCTTCGGCCTCGATGCCGTGGCCGCCAGCGTGGTGGAGCTGGTCGACGGGCAGCGCAGTGTCGGTGCGATCTGCGATCTGCTCGCCGAACGCTATGGCGAAAAGCGCGAAGTCATCGAGGGCGACGTCATCGCCATGCTCGACGACCTTCTCACCAAGCGGGTGATCGAACGATGACGAGCAGCGCCCGTATTCCCAATCCGATCGGCCTGCTGGCAGAGCTCACCCATCGCTGCCCGCTGCGCTGCCCCTATTGCTCCAACCCGCTCGAACTCGACAACCGCGCGCAGGAACTGGACACCGCGACCTGGAAGCGCGTGTTCTCCGAGGCAGCCGCCCTCGGCGTCCTGCACGTGCATCTGTCCGGAGGCGAGCCGACGGCCCGGCCCGATATCGTCGAGCTGACGGCCCATTGCGCCGAACTCGGCCTCTACACCAATCTGATCACGGCCGGTGTCGGCGCGGCCGATGCCCGGCTCGAGGCCCTGGCCGATGCCGGCCTGGACCATGTGCAGCTGTCGATCCAGGCCGCGACGGCGCAAACGGCGGAACATATCGGCGGCCTTGCCGGAGCCCATGCCAGGAAACGCGACTTCGCCCGGCATGTGGTGGCGCTCGGCCTGCCGCTGACGGTGAATGCGGTGATCCACCGCGCCAATATCGGCGAGGTCGGCGACATCATCGACCTTGCCGTCGAGATGCAGGCCAAGCGCGTCGAAATCGCCCATACCCAATATTACGGCTGGGCGCAGCGCAACCGTGCCGCCCTGATGCCGACGCGGGCCGAGGCGGATGCCTCGATCGCCCTGGTGGAGGAGGCGCGCGAACGGCTGAAGGGCCGCATCGTGATCGACCTGGTCGTGCCGGACTATTATTCGGCCTATCCCAAGCCCTGCAACGGGGGCTGGGCGCGGCGGACCTTCAACGTCACGCCCTCGGGCAAGGTCCTGCCCTGCCACGCCGCCGAAACCATTCCTCATCTCGAATTCTGGTCGGTGCGCGAGCACACGCTGGCGGAGACCTGGCGCTCGTCACCGGCCTTCAACGCCTATCGCGGCACCGATTGGATGCCCGATCCCTGCCGCAGTTGCGACCGGCGCGAGCGGGACTGGGGCGGCTGCCGCTGCCAGGCCCTGGCCCTGACCGGCGATGCCGGCGTGACCGATCCGGCCTGCCACAAATCGCCCTGGCACGACCGCATGCAGGCCCTCGCGGCTGCCGAGTCGGCCGTTTCCTCGCCACCGGCCTATGACTACCGCGTCATGACGGCCGCTCCCCGACCGATGGAAGGACAGCCGGCATGAAAGACGATGCGGGTCGCAAGCCGAGGGCAGCATGGCTAGCCGTCCCGGCGCTTCTGGCCCTCGCCGGTGCGGCCCATGCCGCCGCCGCGACACCGGATGCCGCCACCTTGCTGTTCGAGGAACCGCAGCTCGACAAGACCGCCGTCAACCAGGTGCTGACCTACGCCTATCACCGCAAGAGCGCCGACGACAAACTCTACGGCGCTTCCTTCGAAGACACGATTCGCCTCACCCTCGACAAGGGCGAGACGGCACAGACCCGCACCGTGCAGGTCCAGCTCTTCAGCGGCGCCCATCGGCGCGCCGCCGGGCCGTTCGAGAATATGAGCGGCAATCCGGTGCTGAGCCTCTTTCTCGAACATCATATCGGCGTGCTCGCCGAGACCTATCAGGCCAATCCGCGCTATTTCAAGACGGCGATCCGCACGGCCCTGCGCGACAAGGCCGAGGTGAAGCCGGCCGATATTCCCTTTGAGGGCCGCACCCTTCCCGGCTGGCGCGTCTCGATCCAGCCTTTCAGCGACGATCCGAACAAGGCCCGGCTCAACGGGTTGGACACGCTACGCTACGAATTCCTGGTGGCCAGGGACCTGCCGGGCGAGATCGCCCGCATCGAAGTCTCGGCGCCGGGAAAGAACAGCCCGCTGCTCGACGAAGGGATTTCCTATGAGGCCACGCCCGACTGACACGCTTCTGTCATTGCTGATGCTGGCAGCCGCAGCCTCCCCGGCTTTCGGCGCGGAGGTCGAGAACGACTATCCGACGCAGGCGCGGGTCGACTATGTCATCGGCTGCATGGCTGCCAATGGCGAAACGCGCGAGGCCATGGAACGCTGTGCCTGCTCGATCGACGTGATCGCCTCCATCCTGCCCTATGACGGCTATGAGAGGGCCGAAACCATTCTGGCCATGCGCCAGGGCGTCGGCCAGCAGTCCGCCATCTTCCGCAGCACCAAGCAGTTCGACGACGCCGTCGCCAATCTCCGTCGCACCCAAGCCGAAGCCGAGATCCGCTGCTTCAAATAGGGTATCCGGGCGTTCGGCCGTTCAGGGTCGCATGGTCCCACAGGGGTTCCAGATCCCGCCGGGCCTGCGCGACGATCTCCCCATAATCGGGCTTGAAGGGCGCGGCCAATTGCTTTTCGAGACTGCCGAGCAGCCCGAGAAGGACGGCGCATTCGGCCGTGCTCTGGAAACAGGCGCTGGACGGCGTTGCCTGCGTCTTCGGATCGCACCAGCGCGAGAGGAGTTCGAACAGTACGACAGCCTCGCTGGCGTCGAGGCCGATTTCGACTATATCCGGCATTTGAGAGCCATCGGTCATGGTTTGATTACATCGCGGCGTTGCAGTGGTGGTTTCCCGCACCACACGCTATGTCACCGATCCGAGGGGTCACGTCAAAGCATTCTTCGGCCGCGGCTCAACTGCCCCCGTCGGCGGGAAAAGCCCGCTTGAATTCGTTGCCGTCCGTGTCCCTGGCATCGACGGTGATCGGCTGGCCGTCCTTGTCGTAGCTGAAGCGGAAGGTCGGGTCCTCGCTGAGCGAGATGCCGCCCTCCATCGAGAAGATCGGCTTCTGCCCCTGGCTGACCGACAGGGTCTGCACGAACCAGGCCGGAGTGTAGAGCCGCGTCACCTGATCCATCTGCATGCCGGAATAATTGGGATGGCGGATCTGGAGCTGGGCTTCCTTGCTGCCCGTCCCGGAGAAATCGCGAAAGCGCATCTTGCCCAGATTGGCCTTGGCCTCAACCGGATCCTTGCCGGCCGGCGCCGAGCAGCCGCCGGCAGCTTTCACGAAGGCCTTGGCCATGTGCAGCCTGCCGTCGCTGGTCTCACCGACCGCCCGGACATAGGAATAGGAGTTGACGCGGATGCGGGTCGACAGGCTGAATTGCCTGCGCCCCTCCCCGAGCTTGAAGGCGGCGACCAGCGGCGAGGGATTCTCGTCCACCACCAGGGTGATCGCCTTGATCGAGCGGCTGTCATTCGCCGGCAGGTCGACATGCACCTCGATCGGCACCAGCGCCGCATCCTCGGCCCTGGCCGGCGCGTTCAGACGCAGGACCGGCTCGGCATCGATGGTCTTTTCGCCGAAAAGGTCCGGGCGGATCGCATCCCAGGTCGCCTCGCTCGGCGTGTCGCCGGCCTCGGCCCAACCGGGGACGGCGAAGAGCATGAGCGCGGCCAGCCCCGCCCCGCCCAGAAAGCGGCAGCGCGATGGGCACAATCCAGCTTGTTTTTCAAGAAAGGTCATTGTCCAGCTCCCTTTCTGATGCCGGCGGCGTTAACCCCGGTCACGGCCGCGGCTTGATGGTCTCCAAGGCCAGGCCCGCGCCCTTCCAGCCATCGACGCCGTCGCCATACCAATAGACCTGGCTATAGCCATAGCCGAGCGCCCGCTTGGCGGCATTCCACGACATCCAGCAGTCCTTCTTGCAGAAGAACACCAGCGCCTGCTCGCGGCGGCCATGCGTCAGCTCGGCCAGGCTGCGTTTGAAATAATCCTCCGTCGCCGCCGCCAGCGCCCCCCGGCCGACTTCCGGCAGCCATACCGCCCCTGCGATGGTTTCGTGCGGCGGATCGCGCCATAGCGTGCCGGCGGGAAGCTCGGCAGGCTTGGGCGGATGCGGCAGGACGTCGACGAAGATGGCGCCTCGCTGCTTCCAGAGGGCTTCGGCCCGCGCCGTGTCCAGGACGGTGGCGCCGGCAAGCGTCGCCGGCGTCGGTGCCCTGTAATCGTCGAGGCGGTAGCCGCTCGGTTCGGGCGGAGGACCGGCATGGGCCGGCAGCGCACCGAGGGGCAGGATCAGCAAAGCGGCCTTGAGTGCGGCAAGCCGGGCCATCGCCTCACTCCTGCATCTGTCCGGCGGCAAGATTGGGCCGCTCGGCCGGCAGACTGTCGATGGAGACCCGTGGCACGCCGTAATCGGCGAGCACCTGTTCGATCTCCTTTTGGCGCTTGCGGATGGCAGCGTTCAGCGTGTGTTTCCACTGTATCTCGTTCGCCCGGATACCGAAGGTGATGCGATAGGCCAGCAGAGGGCGCTCGCTTTCCTGTACGAGCGGAATGACCTTGAGCGGCTTGGCCGCCTTGCTGGCGTAATAGCCGGCAATCGGGCCCCAAAGCAGCGCACCGTCGGTGTTTCCGGCCACGAGATCGTCGATGGCCTCCTTGCCCGCCGCATTGTCCTGCTGATCCAGCGTCAGCCCATAGCTCCTGGCATTGGCGACCAGGCCGAGACGCTGCAGATGGTCGACCGGCGGCGTGCCGGCGATGATACCGAACCGGCGGCCCTTGAGGGCGGGATCCTCCAGCTTGGTGACCCCGGCCAGTGGCCCGTCCGCCCTGACCACGAGGACATAGGTGGAGGCGTAATAGGGGTTGGTATGCTGGGTGAGATCGGAACCGGAGGCGGCCCCGATGATGACGTCGCACAGGCCCGTGCCCAGCGTGTTGCGCACGAAGCCCATGCCCTGCTGCAGCCAGTAATAGCGCACCGGCCGCTGCAGCTCCTTGGCGACGATCTCGGCGATGCGGTTCTCGAACCCTTCCTGGCGGCGGTTCGAGAACGGCATGTTGGCAGGATCCGAGCACACGCGCAGATTCGCCTTGTCGACGAGTTCGGGTACCTGCTGGGCATTGGCGGAATTCAAGCCGAGCACCATCCCGGCCAGGGCAAGGCCTGGCACGAGACACTGTCCGAACTCAGTTCGCCATGCAGGCCGTTTCGGCATCCTTGGCACTCTGCGGCTTGGGATCGTGTTTTTCGGGACGGACGCGCGCAAGTGCGCCATCGCTGCGCGCCCGCAGATAAACATAGATGTCATCAAGATAGCACATTACGTTCCGGTTCGTGCCGAAAGTCGGCATCACCTTCTGGCTCGACGTGCTCACATCCTTGCGACCCTGGACCACGACGGTGGTGAACTGCTCATAGTTCATCTTCTTCAGGGAATCGGTGAGAGCCGGCGCATAGGTCGAACCGGCGCCGTCGGGGCCGTGGCAGACCGTGCATTCGGAATGATAGCGACGATAGCCGGAGAAGGTGTACCAATCCACATTGCCATCTGGAGTAATGTTATAGGTCGGTGCACCCTCCGCATCGACATATTTGCCGTCTTCACTGCTGGCCGGCTTGGCCGGATCGGCGAAAGCCGACGTCGCTGCGAAGAAGCCCAGCGCCAGTGCCGTGAGGCCGAAGAGCGCATTGCGGCGAAAGGGGGCGGGGCGGTTCCCGGCTTGTGATTTCATTGGATTGGCCTGAACAAGCAATCGTTTGTCTCCCACTCAGGGCACAGACCACCATTTCGCGGGCCGAAGGGCACCGAAAGCTGGAAGTCTCTGTTTTTGTCTGGCGAGGGGGCAGGGAAAGAAGACATCTCCCCCAGCCCCGACGGGATGATCGGCCAAAGGGTTTTGCAATCTGCCGATATCGGCAAGCGGCGCAAAGACACCTTCAGACAGCAAGCCAGGGCAAACACGCATTCACAACCGAATGCGCCTTGCCCTGGCAGGGTCACGTGCTCACGGCAGCGCGAACACCGTCAGCTGTCCGCCGAGCGCCGTATAGTTGTTGAGGGCTGCATAGCCGCCAACGGCGCCCAGACCCGCATTCGGGTCGGTCAGGCCTGCCGCCAGGCCGATGCCGGCCCAGCCACCGACACCCGAGAGCACCGCGATATATTGCTTGCCCTTATGGGTGTAAGTCATCACGTTGCCGATGATGCCGGAGGGGGTCTTGAACTTGTAGAGTTCCTTGCCCGTCTTGGCGTCGATCGCCTTCAGATAGCCTTCCAGCGTGCCGTAGAACACGACGCCACCGGCAGTCGCGAGCGGTCCGGACCACACCGAGAACTGCTCGGGCAGCGACCAGACGATCTTGCCCTTGGCAGCATCCCAGGCGATGAAGTTGCCCATGCCGCCATGGCTGTTGGGAGCCGGATACATCGACAGGGTGGCGCCGACATAGGGCTGGCCCGGGGTGTAGCTCACCTTGAACGGCTCGTAGTCCATGCAGACATGGTTGGTCGGCACGTAGAAGAGCCCGGTCTTGGGCGAGTAGGCCATCGGCTGCTGGTCCTTGGAGCCGAGAGCCGCGGGGCATACGCCCTTGGTATTGACGTCTTCGCCGTTCTGTTCGGTCGAATATTTGGCCACGACCAGCGGACGACCATAGGTCTTGCTGTTCTTGTCCATGTCGACCTTGGTGGCCCAGTTCACGACCGGGTCATACTTCTCGGCGACGAGCAGCTCGCCCGTCTCGCGGTCGAGGGTGTAGCCGAAGCCGTTGCGGTCCATATGGACCAGGGCCTTGCGTTCCTTGCCGTCGATCTTGAGATCGACCAGCGGGACTTCGTTGACGCCGTCATAGTCCCATTCGTCATGGGGCGTCATCTGATAGACCCACTTGGCAACGCCGGTGTCGGCGTCGCGGGCGAAGATGGTCATCGACCACTTGTTGTCGCCCGGGCGCTGCTTGGGATTCCAGGTGGAGGGGTTGCCCGTGCCGTAATAGACCAGGTTCAGCTTGGGATCATAGGAATACCAGCCCCAGGTGCAGCCGCCGCCGGTTTTCCATTGGTCGCCTTGCCAGGTCTTGATGCTGGAATCCTTGCCGATCGGCTTGCCGAGCTCGGTGGTCTTTTCCGGATCGACCAGCATTTCCTCGTCCGGGCCCATGGAATAGGCGCGCCAGGCTTGCTTGCCGGTCTTCAGGTCATAGGCGGTGACGTGGCAGCGCACGCCGAATTCACCGCCGGAAATGCCGACAAGGACCTTATCCTTGACGGGCATCACGGTCGCGGTGTTGGTCTCGCCCTTCTTGGGGTCGCCGTTGACGACGGACCAGACCACCTTGCCGCTCTTGGCGTCGAGCGCCACGACGGTGGTGTCGGCCTGATGCAGGAACACCTTGCCGTCGGCATAGGCCAAGCCGCGATTGACCGTGTCGCAGCACATCACGGGAATGACGTTCGGATCCTGCTTGGGATCGTAACGCCAGAGGATCTTGCCTTCATTGTTGAGATCGAGGGCATAGACCGTGTTGGGAAACGGCGTGTGGACATACATGATGTCGCCGACGACCAGCGGGGCGCCTTCATGGCCGCGCAGGACGCCCGTCGAGAATGTCCAGGAGACCTGGAGCTTCTTGACGTTTTCCGCAGTAATCTGGTCAAGTTTCGAATATCGAGTATTCGCATAGTCGCCGGTCTGCAGCACCCACTGATTGGGATCCTGCGTCAGCTTCTGGACTTCGTCGTTGGCGTAGGCCTGCGCGCCGAAAAACAGCGAGCAGACCACGCCCAGCCACGCAATCAGTATTTTCATTGGGCTTCCTCCGAGTGGCCACACGCATGCCGTCCCGCCGGACCACATGCCGAACTTGATGTCGTTCTTCTAGCCTTGGGGATACCTCGTCTCTTCGACAGCGTGTCACAGCCGGCGGGTCCGCCTCGTAGCCATAGGCATAAGCCGCTGGCTTTCGAATCGACACTGCGATCCCCATCACGGTGCCGTTGGAAGTCGAAGATAGATTACCTTATGCAACGTGTTCAGATCACATGCAAGATTTCACTGATGCGGCGTTCGATTTATTTTTACCTTATTATGGTGCATCGCATCATTTGTTGGTGCACCGCAAAATCTTGGCGGTATTATACGGTTCCTCGTCTCGGCTTGCGCTATTCCCATTCGAGTTCATGAAAGGCACTCGTGGCATTGCGCGGATTGAACTCGTCGAACAACTGCCAGTTGTCGCGCTCGGATTGGCCCGCACGTTCCGCTGCCTCGCGCAATGTCCGCCCCTCGGCAATCATGGCGCGCACGTCGTCGCGCAGACGCACGAGGTAGCGTCGTATCGGATCGGCTGCGGCCGGCCAGGGCATCGCCGCCGGACCATGGCCTGGCACGACGCGGGCGGCCGGTCGCGAGCGCAAGGCGTCGATCACCGCAATCCAGCCCTTGAGGCTGCCGTCGAGGGCCGGGACATGGCCGGCGAAGAGCAGGTCTCCCAGGAACCAGGTGCCGGTTTTCTCGTCCAGCACGGTGAGATCGGTGTTGGTATGGGCCGTCGGCCAGGCCTCCAGCAGCAGCGTGCGGCCGCCGAGATCGAGGGTGAGCCGGTCCTTGACCAGCAGGGTGGGCGCGATCGCTTCCGTGCCGGCAAAAGCGGCCTCCCCGATCAGCCGGCGCGTCGCCGAAAGATAGGTCCCGGCACGCGCCGACAGGGCCTCGGGCAGGTTGGCATGGCCGACGATCGTCACGCCGGGCAGGCGGAAGGCGGCGTTGCCGAGCAGATGGTCGGGATGGACATGCGTGTCGACGACATAGCGGATCGGCTTGTCGGTGCGGGCGCGAATGGCCGCCAGCAGGGCCAGACCCGCCTGCCGGGAACCGCCCGTATCGACGACCGCGACCGCCTCGCTGCCGATGACGAAGCCGGCATTGCCGATGGCATCGGCATTGCCCGGCGCGGCGAGTTCGTACGGGGCGGCAAAAACGAAGACCCCCTCGGCGACCTCCGTCATCGGCAAGGGCATCGGCAGCGTCTCAGCCGAAGCGAAGCCGGGAAGCAGGATAAGGCAGGCCGTTATCCAAAGCCGAGCCAGCATCACGAGCCGTTGCATCCTGCAAGCTCCTTCCTGAACGTCCGGCCTTACAAGCCGAAGCGCTCGGCAAATTCCCGGTGCCGCGTTTCGATCCAGGTCGAATGCCGGTCCTGGCGGGCTTCCACGATCGCGACTTCATGAAGGATGCGGGTGGGACGGGGGCCGAGGAACAGCAGCCGATCGGCCAGGCCGATCGCCTCGCGCACATTGTGGGTGACCATCAAAACCGTGATGCGATGATCGGCGACTTCGGCCAGCAGGCAGGCGCGCAGCTCCAGCGCGGCCTTGTCATCAAGCGATACGAAGGGTTCGTCCAGCACCAGCAATTGCGGCTCCAGCGCCAGGGCGCGGGCCAGGGCAACGCGGCGCTGCAGGCCCAGCGAGAGCGCATGCGGATAATGTCCGCGCCACTCTGAAAGGCCGAGCCGCCCGAACAGCCCGTCGAGGTCTCGCCGGCGCTGCGACGGGGGCAGCGCGATGCGGACATTCTGCTCGACCGTCCGCCAGGGCAGCAAACGAGGCTCCTGGAAGGTGACCCCGACGGTCAGCGCGGCGATGTCGGGCTCGACGCGGCCTTCGAAGTCACGATCGAACCCTAGCAGGATTTTCAGGGCGGTGGTCTTGCCGCAGCCGGAGGGGCCGATCAGGCAGGCAAATTCGCCGGCGGCCAGCGAGAGGTCGAGCCCCCTGACGGCCTCCACCGCCCCGCCGCGATCATCGCGATAGACCTTGCTGGCAATGCTGAGGTCAAGCAAGGGCGGGGCGCCAGCGTCGGGCATGCTTCTCAAGGGGCTGGAGCACGAGGAACTCGATGGCGAGCATGACCGAGGTGAAAGCGAGAGCATAGCCCAGCACCGCCGTGACATCCGAAAGCTGGAAATAGAGCGAAATCGCGTAGCCGACCCCGGACGAGCGGCCGAGCAGCTCGACCACCAGCACGATCTTCCAGACCAGCGCCAGACCCGAACGTGCCGCCGCCGCGACATAGGGCGCCAATTGCGGCATCAGGACATGGCGCAGCCAGGTTCCGGCCGGAAAGCGATAGACATGGGCCATCTCCTCGAGATCGCGATCGAGGGCCCGCGTGCCCTCGCGCAGCACCACGATGACATTGGGGATCTTGTTGAGGGCGACCGCCGTCACCGCCGCCGCTTCGGTCAGGCCCAGCCAGATGTAGCACAGCACGGCGATAACCAGCGCCGGCATGTTGAGCAGGACCAGGAGCCAGACATCGAAAGCCGCATTGGCGCGGCGCCAGCGGCCGAGGACGATGCCGATGGCGCTGCCGATCAGCATCGCCACTGCAAAAGCGCCGGCAACCCGCCACAAGGTAATGGCGATATTGGCGATCAGGTCGCCGCGCTGGGTTTCCGCGACGATGAAGGCAAGCACTGCCGCGGGCGAGGGCAACAGCGGACCGCTGGCCAGCCTGGCCGCGACCTCCCAGATCGCCAGCAAGGCAAGCAGCGAGACCATGCGGGCGGCGAGGCCGGCCAGACGGCCGCCGCTCCATTCTGTCAGTGTCCGGCCCAATAGAGCCCCTCCGGAAGGGTCGCCGTCTTGCCGACCAGCTTCTCGCCGCCGAGTTCCGCCAGCTTGGCGTAGAGCTTGGTGGCATCGGCCTGTTCATCGGCGATCGTCCGGCTGGGAATGCCGGCGAGAAAGGTACGCTTCAGCACATTGTAGGTTGCCTCGTCGTCGGCCTGCATCAGGGGCCGGAGCTGCGACCAGATCGCGTCCTGGCTTGCCAGGGCCTGCTTGGCCTGGCGGGAAGCGGCGGCAAAGGCGGCGATCTGTCTGTCATTCCGGCCGTCGTTCCGCTTGAAGACATAGCCGACGAAGGAAATCGGCCCCTCGACGCCGAAGGACCGCGCGACCTCGTCGGCGCCGACCAGTCGCTTGAAGCCCTTGGCTTCGAGACGCGCACAGAAATTCCAGTAGAGCAGCGCGGCGTCGAGCTCCCCCTGCTCGAGTTTCATGCTCAGCAAGGGAGGCGCCCCGAATACCGGCTCGGCCGCCTTGGCCAGATCGATGCCCGCCTGGTGCCGGGCATAGGCCTGCAGCAGGATCCAGCTCTTGTCGAGCGCTCCGCCGGCCACGCCGATACGCTTGCCGGCGAGATCGGCGACGGTGGCGATCGTCGAATCCGGCGCCCGCATCACCGCCCCCTCCGAGGCCGAGAAGGGCAGGAACACGATGTCGCGCCCCTCGCCGCGCATGCGCGCCGCCCAGAGCAGATCCGAGACGATGCTGTCGACGGCATCGCCCAGGAAGGCAATGCGCGCCGCGTCGTTGGAGGCGAGCTTGAGGGGCTCGATCTTCAAGCCCGCAGCCTCGTCCAGGCCGAGCGCACGGATGGCGGCAAGCTCCCACTCGACGGTGCCGAAGGACAGCACACCCAGGCGCAGCGGCGGCATCTGGGCCCAGGCCGGTCCGGCCGAGCCGAAAAGCCCCCCCAGCCCGGCGCCTGCAAGCGCGAGAAATTGTCGCCGTTCCATCATTGCGGCAATCCACCGTCGAAACGCGCCGCGGCACGCCCAACCCCATCAAATTGTTTCTGAAAAGGCCGCCACTGCCGAACCGGGAGCGAACCGAAATCGCCGGCTACCAAGCGCCCATCCTCCCTGTGCAGATAATATCTATTCTTGACAAGGAGTGTGATCATCATTCTTCATGCTGTCCAGTCACTTTACGTTGCGCCTAGACTGATTCACAACACAACACGACATGTGAAGAACAAAATAAGCAGAAATTAAGCTTAATCTTCGATGACTTTGGACGAATGGCCGAAAGGGAGAGAAAATGCGACAGGTCGCCGTCGGAATTCTTGCCTCTATCCTGATATCGAGCGCCGCACTCGCACAAGATGCTGCGCTCGGAGAAAAAGTATTCATCAAGTGTAAAGTTTGTCACCAGGTTGGAGAGACAGCCAAGAATGCCGTTGGCCCCGAGTTGAACGGAATAATCGGCCGTAAATCCGGATCGGTGGAGACTTATACCTATTCGCCAGCAATGAAGAGCGCCGGCCTGACCTGGGCGGAGGACTCTCTTTCAGAATATCTTAAGAATCCAAAACAGAAGGTACCCGGCAACAAGATGGCCTTTGTCGGTCTGTCGAAGCCCGACGACATCGCCAATGTCATCGCCTATCTCAAGCAATTCGATGCCAGCGGCAAGAAGACGCCATGAGGTAAGCGGCCCCCTGCATGCCTCCATTGAAGCCGTCGACAGGCGGGGGTGGGGCGCAGGCCCTGCCCGCCCGGCCGGCTCATCATTCGGCGGCCGCGAATTCCGTTTTTGAATCGTGCCCCAGGCCCAGGACCAGCAGGGCCGAGACGAGCGGCAGCAGCGACAGGGCCAGCAGGCCCATGGCCGTGCCGCCCGTCTGATCCTTGAACCAGCCGATCAGATAGGGCCCGCCGAAGCCGGCGAGATTGCCGATCGAATTGATCAGCGCGATGCCCGCCGCCGCCGACGCTCCGCTCAGGAAGGCCGTCGGCAGGGTCCAGAACAGCGAAAAGGTGCAGAACACGCCGATGGCCGCCACCGTCAGGGCGATCATGGTCAGTACGGGATCGCTCAGCGCGCTGGCAGTCGCCAGGGACAACGCGATCAGGAACAGCGGCAGCGCGACATGCCAGACCCTTTCGCGGGTGCGGTCCGAATGCTGCGCCCACAGCACCATGGCGACCGAGCCGAACACATAGGGGATCGCGGTGACGAAGCCGGTCTGGATGTTGCTGAGGCCGAACGCCTTCACGATCTGCGGCAGCCAGAACTGCATGCCATAGAGCGCCCCGACGAAACCGAAATAGACCAGGCTGAGCACCAGGACCTTGGGCGAGGCCAATGCCTGGCGCAGGCTCATATGGTGCGCGGTCTTCCGGGCGGTCTCCTCCCGCTCCAGGCGGTCCGAGAGCCAGCGCTTCTGTTCGGGGCTGAGCCAGCCTGCCGAGGCCGGGCGGTCGGTCAGGTAGAACCAGGTCACGATGCCGAGCAGGGCTGCCGGCAGGCCTTCCAGAATGAACAGCCATTGCCAGCCCTTGAGGCCACCGATGCCGTCCATGCCGAGCAGATAGCCGGAAATCGGGGCGCCGATCATCGTCGACGCCGGCACCGCCACCGCAAAGGCGGCGAGGATGCGCGCGCGGTATTTCGCCGGATACCAGTAGGTCAGATAGAGGATGATGCCGGGAAAGAAGCCGGCCTCGGCCACGCCGAGCAGGAAACGCAGCACATAGAAGCTGACGGGACCGGCGACCAGCGCCATCAGCGCCGAGACGATGCCCCAGGTCACCATGATGCGGGCGATCCAGCGGCTGGCACCGACCCTGTGCAGGATGACGTTGCTGGGTACCTCGAAGAGGAAATAGCCGATGAAGAAGATGCCGGCGCCCCAGCTGTACACCAGGGGCGAGAATTTCAGCTCGTCATTCATGGTCAGGGCAGCAAAGCCGAGATTGACGCGGTCGAGATAGGCCAGGAGATAGGCCAGCATCAGGAACGGCAGCAGGCGCCAGGATATCGCCCGTACGGTAGAGCTCTCGATTGTCCGCCCGTCTTGCTCTGCAGCGGCGCCCATCAGGCGATCCTTCCCTTTACTGGCGCATGCTCACGGCCAGCCTTGTTCTGACGCGACTCAGCGTTTCCCGCCGATTCCGTCAAATCACAAAATGCGCCGGAGGTGCCCCTCTGCCGGCGCCAGCCGCGCCTTACCGGGCCTCTTCCCGGATGCGGTAGGCGCAGCGGCGGGCGCCGTGAACGATATGCTCGGTTCTCTCCACCGTGCAGCCCGGCCCGAGCATGTCGCGGAAAATGGCGAGTTCGGAGCGGCAGAAGCCCTGGCAGGCCGTGGCGGCCGCGCAGATCGGGCAGTGGTTCTCGATGAGGAGCCAGCCCTCGCCATCCTCGGCCGCGCGCTGTTCGGCCATATAGCCCTCGCGCGTGCGGATCGTCGCCAGCGCCGCCACGCGGGCGGGCGTGCCCTCCAGCCGGCCAAGTTCGGCGCGGTAGGCGGCGCGCATCTCCTCCTCGCGCGCCGCAATCAGGCGCTCGAGCGCCTCGGGGCCGAGCAGGTCGCGAATGTGGCGCAGGAGGCCGACCGTCAGCTCGGCGTGGCTGTCGGGAAAGCGGCCATGCCCCTGCGCCGTCAGCCGCCAGAATTGAGCGGGCCGGCCGACCCCACGGGCCACGGATTCGGTCTCGACCAGCCCTTCGGCGGCGAGTTTCGTCAATTGCTGCCGAGCGTTCTCGCCGGTCGTGCCGATCGCCTTGCCGAGCTCGGCCGCCGTCTGCTGTCCCCTGGTCTTCAGGAGCAATAGCAGCCGGTCGGGTCCGGACCGTCCCTGTGGGCTGGCATTTTCGAGCTCGAGCGCCGACATGATCCTCTGCAGACTATATTCAAAGCATATACTTGCTTTATAGGGCCCCGGACAGCGGTATGCAATCGCGCGATGACGCCGTGGTCGCCCTCTTGAATTCCGACAACCCGGCCGCCACTCTCGCAGCATGGCTCAACATGATGAAGATGGAGCGACTGCCGCTTCGACCCCCGCCGATCCGGCAGCCGCGCCGGAGGTCCACCTCGCCTACAAGGTGGACATCGTGGTGATCGGCGCCGGCCAGGCCGGGCTCTCGAGCGCCTATCACCTGCACGAACTCGGATTGGCGCCCGGCCGCGGCTATCTGGTGCTCGACAAGGCGCCCGCACCGGGCGGCGCCTGGCAATATCGCTGGCCGTCTTTGACGCTGAGCACCGTCAACCGCGTGCATGATCTGCCCGGCATGGCCTTTGCCGACGTCATCGATCCCGGCCTCACCGAGGTGCCGGCCTCGCAGGCGGTGCCGCGCTATTACGAGGCCTATGAACGCAAGTTCGAGCTGCCCGTCTATCGGCCGGTGACGGTCAAGGTGGTGTGCGCGCGCGGCGAGCGCTTCCGGGTCGAGACGGACAAGGAGACCTTCTCGGCCCGCGGCCTCATCAACGCGACCGGCACCTGGGAGACGCCCTATATTCCCGATTATCCCGGCCGGGAGAGCTTCAGGGGGCGGCAGCTCCACACCCGCGACTACCGGACCGCCGAAGCCTTCGCCGGCCAGCGCGTCCTCGTGGTCGGGGGCGGCATCTCGGCCGTGCAGATCCTCGACGAGATCTCGCGCGTGACCGACACGATCTGGGTGACGCGCAGCGAGCCGAGGTTCCGCGACCGCCCCTTCACGCCGGAGGACGGACGGGCGGCCGTCGCCCTCGTCGAGGACCGGGTGCGGCGGGGCCTCATCCCCGGCTCCATCGTCTCGGTCACCGGCCTGCCCCTCACCCCGGCCCTGCGGGCCGCGCGCGAGCGGGGCGTGCTGGCGCGCCGGCCCATGTTCAGCGCGATCACGCCGGAGGGCGTGCGCTGGGCCGATGGCCAGGAGGAGAAGGTCGACGTCATCCTCTGGTGCACCGGCTTTCGCTCCTCGCTCGACCACCTGGCGCCGCTGCAGATCCGCGAGGACGATGGCGGCATCGTGATGACCGGCCGGCTGGCGACTGAGGTCGCCCGGGACCCGCGTATCCACCTGGTCGGCTACGGCCCCTCGGCCTCCACCATCGGCGCCAACCGCGCCGGCGCCGCGGCCGCCCGGGAGCTGACGGCGACGTTGGGGATCGGCGGTATAAGCGCCAATCCCTTACCCTCCCCTGGAGGGGGAGGGTAGGCCTGAAAGGCCGGGGTGGGTGGAGAAACATGGATCGTAACCATAGAAACAGGTCCTTTTCCGAAGAAATCACCCCACCCCGAGGCTTCGCCTCGACCCTCCCCCTCCAGGGGAGGGTAAGCAGGTCGCAGTCTCACCCCGTCTTCAGCGCGTCCGTGTCGATCGGCAGAGTGCGCACGCGCTTGCCGGTGGCGGCGAAGACCGCATTGGCGACGGCGGGACCGACGGCGACCGTCGCCGTCTCCCCGATGCCGCCGGGGGCCTCGGCGCTCTTGACCAGATGGGTCTCGATCACCGGCACCTCGTCGATGCGCATGGGCAGGTAGGTGTCGAAATTACCCTGCTCCACCCGGCCGTCCTTCAGGGTGATGGCGCCGTGCAGCGCCGCTGTGAGGCCGAAGATCGCGCCGCCCTCGACCTGCGCGGCGATGGTGTCCGGGTTGACCTGCAGGCCGCAATCGACGGCGCAGACGAGGCGATGCACCTTGAGCGTGCCGTCGGCCGCCGTCTCCACTTCGGCCACCATCGACATGAAGCTGCCGAAGGCGAACTGCACGGAGACGCCGCGCCCGCGCCCCTTGGGCAGAGGCTGGCCCCAGCCCGCCTTCTCGACCGCCAGCGTCAGCACGCCGAGCGCCCGCGGATTATGGGCGAGCAGCTCCTTGCGATAGGCGACCGGGTCCGCCTTGGCGGCGGCGGCCAGTTCGTCCATGAAGCTCTCGACCACGAAGACGTTGTGGGTGGGCCCGACGCCGCGCCACCAGGAGGTCGGGATGCCCGGCGGCTCGACCCGGACATAGTCGACATGGATGTTGGGCAGGGCATAGGGCGGCTCGGCCGCCGCTTCCACCGCATCGGGATCGATGCCGTCCTTGAAGGCCGGCGGGTAATAGCGGGCCAGGATCGAGGAGCCGGAAATGCGATGGGTCCAGGCCACCGGCTTGCCCGCGGCGTCGAGCCCCGCCGACATCCGGTCGAAATAATAGGGCCGGTACATGTCGTGCTGGATGTCTTCCTCGCGGCTCCAGACCACCTTCACCGGCCCGTCGACCTGCTGGGCCACCTTGACGGCGCGCGCCACGCCGTCCGCCTCCAGCCGGCGCCCGAAGCCGCCGCCGATCAGGTGGTTGTAGACCTTGACCTTGTCCTTGGGCAGGCCGGTGATCTCGGCCGCGACCGCCTGCGCCATGGTGGGCACCTGCGTGCCGACCCAGACCTCGCAGCCATCCTTGCGCACATGCACGGTGCAGTTCATCGGCTCCATGGTGGCATGGGCGAGGAACGGCACCTGGTAGATGGCTTCGAGCTTCTTGGCGGCGCCGGCCAGCGCCTTGGCGGTATCGCCCTCGTTGCGGGCGACCGCGCCCGGCTGCTTGGAGGCCTCGGTGAGCTGGCTGACGATCTCAGCGCTGTCGACCTTGGCGTTCGGCCCGTCGTCCCAGGTGATGTTGGCGGCGGCGAGGCCCTTCTTGGCCGCGCCCATATGGTCGGCGACCACGGCGACGGCATCGTCGGTCTTGACCACCTGCCTGACGCCCTTGACGGCGAGCACCGCCTTGTCGTCCACGGATTTGGGCTTGCCGCCGAACACCGGCGAGATGGCGATGGCGGCGACCTTCATGCCGGGCAGCTTGACGTCGATGCCGAACTCGGCCTTGCCGACCACCTTGTCCGGCGTATCCAGCCGCTTGGCGGGGGTGCCCAGGAGCTTGAAGTCCTTGGGGTCCTTGAGCTTGAGGCTCTCGGGCGCGGGAACCGGCATGGCGGCGGCCTCGTCGGCGAGCTCGCCATAGCCGAGCGTCGCATTGCTGGCCGGATTGACCACGGCGCCGTCGCGGGCCGTCAGCTTGGCCGCATCGACGTTCCAGCGCTTGGCCGCGGCGGCGACCAGCATGGTGCGGGCGGCGGCTCCTGCCTGCCGCAAGGGCTGCCAGAAGGCGCGTATGGTGGTGGAACCGCCCGTCGCCTGGCTGCCGAGCAGGGCATTGCCATAGAGCTTGTCGTCGGGCGGGGCATGTTCGAGCTTGACCTGGTGCAGGCCGACTTCCAGCTCCTCGGCCAGCAGCATGGCCTGGGCGGTGTAGACGCCCTGCCCCATCTCGACCATCGGCATCACCAGCGTCACCAGGCCCTGGCGGTCGATGCGGATGAAGGCGTTGGGGGCGAAGTCCTTGGCCTCGGCCGCGGCGACCGGCGATCCGGCCAGCGGCGGTAGAGCGAGGGTGAGAACGAAGCCGCCGCCAATGGCGGCTCCCGCCTTCAGGAAGGCGCGGCGATCCAGCTCTTTGTTTTGACGCGTTTTCTTAATCGAAAAGTCTGTCAACTTTTCTGGGAAACGCTGTTGGCGTGAATATGTATCGGTACCGTCGGGCATGATCCCTTCCTCCCTCAAGCAGCGGCGTGATGGATGGCGGCGCGGATACGCTGATAGGTGCCGCAGCGGCAGACATTGCCGGACATGGCGGCATCGATGTCCTCGTCGCTCGGCTTGGGCGTGGCGGTGAGCAGGGCCGCGGCCGACATCAGCTGGCCGGACTGGCAATAGCCGCACTGCACCACTTCGAGATCGAGCCAGGCCTGCTGCAGGGCCTTGCCCTGCGGGGTCTGCCCGATCGCCTCGATGGTGGTGACGGCGCTCTCGCCGACGCTTTCCAGCGGCGTGATGCAGGAACGCGTCGCCGTGCCGTCGACATGCACGGTGCAGGCGCCGCACAGCGCTGCACCGCAGCCGAACTTGGTGCCGGTCATGCCCAGAATGTCACGCAGCACCCATAAAAGCGGCGTGTCGCCATCGGCATCGATGGTGTGGGCGGTCCCGTTGATCTTGATGGTATAGGCCATGGCAGTCTCCCGCGAGTCGGAAGGGCATATCCCCTCCTTGGAGTCGTTCCAGACAATCAGCCTAGGCCTGCCGGGGCAAGGGTTCAATCGATCACAAGCCGGTGTGGGGTTTGGAACGCCTGCAAGTTGCCCGATGCACGGATCTCTCGCGTCACAGATAAAGCGCGGAAATCCTTCCCCGGCTTCGGGGAAGTCCGGAACATCTTCGTAAACGAAGATGTTCCTTCCATCGCTGCATGGCAGCGACGGAAGGGGGAGAGTGGCGCCGACCTGTCAACTCCAGGGGCATTTGCGCCACGCTCCCCCACCCGGCCCTTCGGGCCCAGCGCACACAAACTGTGCGCGCGATCTCCCCGAAGTCGGGGAGGGATAGTCGAGCCTCTTCCTGCTGAGCGGAATGCGCGAAGCCCGTAGCCACCCCTCACACACTGCTCAGCAGCAGGCTGGTCTCGCTGTTCGAGACCCCGTCGATCAGCCGGACCTCGCGCAGCACGCGGTCGAATTCGGCCAGGCTCGCGGCGCGGATGTTGGCGACGAGGTCCCAATTGCCGTTGGTGGTGTGCAGCGTGTGCACCTCAGGCAGGCCGCGCAGCTTGCGGATGACCTGCGTGGTCGACTTGCCGACCACCTCGATCATCATCACCGCATGCACGGCGTTCATGTCGTAATCCTCGCGCACGCGGGCGGTGAAGCCGAGCAGCGTGCCGGTTTCGATCAGGCGGTCGAGGCGGTTCTGCACCGTGCCGCGCGCCACACCCAGGGCGTCGGCAAGCTTGGAGAGCGAGGCCCGCCCATCGGTGCGCAGATGCGCGATGATGCCGCGGTCGAGCGCATCGGGAATATATTTGACCGTCTCGGCGTCCCGCCCCGTCACTGACATTTTTTGCAATCCGACCTGGCAATCTGTTCAATACACTGACGGTTCTAGCACAGGATTGCGATTTCGGTGAACATCCAGGCGGCCTAGGCTAGGGCCAACATTGACCGTTCAGGGATTTTTCGATGACCGCTCCCCTGCCCTCGCAGAAGGCGATGGTGCCTTTCGTCAGCGTCGAGAACATGATGCGCCTCGTCCACCATCTCGGCATCGAGCGGGTGCTGGCCGAACTGACCGACCTGATTGAGGAGGATTTCGGCCGCTGGGAGAGCTTCGACAAGACCCCGCGCGTCGCCAGCCATTCGCGCGACGGCGTGATCGAGCTGATGCCGACCTCGGATGGCACCATCTACGGCTTCAAATATGTCAACGGCCACCCGAAGAACACCGCCGAGGGCCTGCAGACGGTCACCGCCTTCGGCCTGCTCGCCGACGTCGCCACCGGCTATCCCGTGCTCTTGACCGAGATGACGCTGCTGACGGCGCTGCGCACCGCGGCAACCTCGGCCATGGCCGCCCGCCACCTTGCGCCCAAGGGCGGGAAGGTGATGGCGATGATCGGCAACGGCGCCCAGGCCGAGTTTCAGGCCCTCGCCATGAAGGCGGTGTGCGGCATCGACACCGTCAGGCTCTACGACATCGACCCGCGCGCCACGCAGAAGACCGCCCGCAACCTTGAGGGCAGCGGCCTCACCGTCATCCCCTGCACCTCCTCGCAGCAGGCGATCGAGGGCGCCGCCATCGTCACCACCTGCACCGCCGACAAGCAGTTCGCCACCATCCTCACCGACAACATGGTCGGCCCCGGCATCCACATCAACGCCATCGGCGGCGACTGCCCCGGCAAGACCGAGCTGCACAAGGACATCCTCCTGCGCGCCGACTGCTTCGTGGAATATCCGCCGCAGACCTGGATCGAGGGCGAGATCCAGCAGATGGACCGCTCCTACCCGATCACCGAGCTCTGGCAGGTCGTCACCGGCCAGGTGCCGGGCCGGCGCGACGAGCGCCAGATCACCCTCTTCGACAGCGTGGGCTTCGCCATCGAGGACTTCTCGGCGCTGCGCTATCTGCGCAACCAGATCGTCGGCACCGATTTCTACCAGGAGCTCGACATGATCGCCGATCCCGACGACCCGCGCGACCTTTTCGGCATGCTGCAGCGCGCCCGCTGAGGGGGCGCGACCTTACCCTCCCCTGGAGGGGGAGGGTCGACGCGCAGCGTCGGGGTGGGGTGACCTTCTTCACAAAGGAGGAACGCTGTCGCCGCCGCCTGAGCATTTTTCACCCCATCCCGGCCCTTCGGGCCGACCCTCCCCCTCCAGGGGAGGGTGTAGACTCGACGCCCCGGAGCCCCCCATGTCCAAGCGCCCTGCCTTCTCGGTCCAGGCCCCCTCCGCCGTGGTGATGGTTCGCCCGCACCACTTCACCGTCAACACCGAGACGGCCGCCGACAACCATTTCCAGGTCGCGGGCAGCGGCGGGGAAGACCTCGCCCCGCTCGCTCATGCCGAGATCACCAGGGCCGCCGAAACCCTGTCGGCCCACGGCGTCACCGTGCATCTGTTCGAGGACGAGGGCCGGACAACCCCGGATTCGGTGTTTCCCAACAACTGGTTTTCCACCCATGCCGGCGGCCATGTCGCGATCTATCCGATGAAGGCGCCGAGCCGGCGGCGCGAGCGCCGGGCCGACGTCATCGAGATGCTGAAGACCGATTACCGCGTGCAGGAGGTCATCGACTATTCGGGCCTGGAGCCCGACGGCCTGTTCCTGGAAGGCACCGGCGCCATGGTGCTCGACCATATCGACAGGGTGGCCTATGCCGTGCGCTCCGACCGCACCGACCCGATCGCCCTCGAGCGCTTCTGCACCCATTTCAACTTCGAGCCGATGGCCTTCGACGCCCGCGACGGCAAGGGCGCCGCCATCTACCACACCAATGTGCTGATGTGCATCGCCACCGATTTCGTGCTGATCGGCCTCGACATGATCGTCGACCCCGCCCGCAAACGCGAGATCATCGCCCGCCTCGAACGCTCCGGCCGCCAGGTGCTGGCCCTGAGCAATCGCCAGATCGAGAACTTTGCCGGCAACACAATCGAATTACAGGGCAAGAACGGTCGCCTCCTCGCCCTCTCGACCACCGCTCTCGCAGCCCTCGCGCCCGAGCAGCGCGACATCATCGAGCAGAGCGCCACCTGCGTCGCCCTCGACATCCCCACCATCGAACGGGCGGGGGGATCCGTGCGGTGCACGCTGGCGGGGGTGCACCTCACGCTGAGGGGGTGAGAGACAAGTAAAAACCGAGCATTCACTGCGAGTGAGAGCATGGAGGCTGGCACGGCCAGTAGTCCCTCTATCGACAGCAGAGAACTAGGGGGTGGCTTGCGATCCAACTGGGCTTCACTGGTGCCTAGAACAGACTTATGATGAAACCTGAAATATAGTTCAGAGATCTTATTTTCGGTGATTCAGAGACCGCGGCTGGAGTTAAACAAATGACAGCGCCAGATCATTCGCTTCAGCCCCAGGTGCCTAAAGAGGACGGCAATGATGGGGCTGCGCTCAGAGCGAACCCGCTTCGTATCGGAATCTCAACCCGCGCGCTCTTCAACCTCGAACAAGAGCATCGCTTCTTTGAAGAGCACGGGGTCAAGGCGTATGCAGCACTGCAACGCGAGCGGGAGGACGAAATTCTCGGCAAAGGCGCAGGATTTGAAGTCGTAGAGCGGCTTCTCGCATTAAATGATCCTACTTCTGCTCCTTATGTAGAGGTCACTCTCCTTTCCCAGAATTCACCCGACCTCTCACTTCGTGCCTTCAAGTCTGTCGCACATTACGGTCTCAGCGTAAAAACTGGCAGTTTTACGAGCGGGCGGTCGCTCGCTCCGTTTGTCCCAGCATGGGGTATCGACCTATTCCTTTCGAATGCGGACGCAGACGTAAAGGGAGCTGTTAGCGGTGGTGCAGCTGCCGCGCGCCTCGGTGTGCCACCAAAAGATCCGGCAGAGACGCCAGTCGGTGAGGTTCGAGTAGCATTTGATGGCGATGCAGTCGTTTTCGGACCGGAATCCGATCAAATTTACAAAGAGCGCGGCCTCGACGCTTTCCTTGAGCATGAAGCTGCAAATGCAAGCAACCCAATGGCGCGCGGTCCATTCGGCAACTTTCTGTATAAGCTGTCAGAGTTGCGACATGTATTTCTCAATGAGAATAATGTCAGCAAGGTTCGTATCGCTTTAGTTACAGCTCGGAATGCGCCTGCGCACGAACGGGTCATCCGAACGCTGAGGGCCTGGGGCACACCAGCCGATGAGGCCCACTTTGTAGGTAATCGCAATAAGGCTCCCCTCCTGAAAGCGCTTGGAGCACACATATTCTTTGATGATCAGGAGAAGCACGTGCTCGGAGCATCTATCGTAGTTCCCGCTGCTCATGTCCCCGGCCCACATGATCCGGCCGCGCCCGTGATTCCAGCCAGTTGAAGCACTACCCTGCTTAGCCAGAAAACTTCGCCAGCGCCACCAGTATACCTCCGATTAAAGCTTAAGACCTAGCATTCAATTATAAGCATAGCGTCGCATCTCACCGCGGAATCTCCTAAAATATACTTGTCGCGTTGAGCTGAGTAATTGTCATTAAGAAAATAGAGACAGTACATTTAACCGATGCGGCAAACCTAGCTAAATTTAAATGCACTGCTGTCGTGATCGAACATTGCCGCACGGCCCCATATACGGCATGCTTACACGCAGCGACTCGTGGGGCGGGCGAACAGATCATGTCGAGCATGAGAATAAAAAGCGTTAGGTTCAAGAACTTCAAGCGTTTCGAAAAATATCATGTATCCCTATCCGGAGCGAATATCCTTGTCGGGCCAAATAATGCCGGAAAATCAACAATACTGGATGCTTTTCGCATTTTATATGGCGCCCGGCGATATGCAGTGCGCTTGAGGCCGCAGATCATTCAAACTGACGAGGGAGATCAGTATGGATATGAAATTCCTGAGTCATCAATTCCTGTAAATATCCTGAACGTAATTCGAGACCTATATGATGATAGTGCGGAGGTCGAATTTACCCACGAGAATGGTACTAAGCTAAAGATGATATTTTATCAGAACAGGCAACCGCGTCTGTATATTTCCGACTCCGGTACATCACATTACACAGGAAAGACGTATTTTCAGAAATTTCCGATTGATCTTGTTATTGTTCCCACTCTATCCCCCTTTGAGAGTATGGAACCATACATTTCTGACGAGGTTGTTGAACGAGAGCGATCGACGCGCCTATCCTCAAGGCACTTTCGAAACATCTGGTATAGACAAAAGGTGGAATTCTCTGAATTCAAATCCCTAGTAGAAGGAACGTGGAACGGAATTGCGATCGAGGCTCCAACTCGCCCGCAGTTAATTAACTCATATATGGAAATGTTTTTTTACGAGGGGCGACAGCATCCTCGAGAAGTCGCGTGGTCTGGCTTTGGCCTTCAGGTTTGGATGCAAATTTTAACGCATCTCATGCGAGGGACCAGGGGCTCTATTTTTATACTGGATGAACCGGACGTTTACCTACACCCAGATATGCAAAGAAAACTTTTATCCCTCGTTTCATCGCGCTTCAATCAATATTTACTTGCTACGCACTCAACGGAGATAATAAACGAAGCAGAGCCTGGAGATATTATTGCTGTAGACTCCGAGCGACAATCTGGTAGAAGAATAAAAAGTGATGAGGAATATAATCATCTGTATGCCTATATAGGGTCTATTGAGAATATTGATTTAGCAAAACTAGCTAGAGCAAAGAAAGTTGTATTCTTCGAAGGAAAAGATAAAAAAATATTGACAAAATTCTGTCGTCGCGCGGGCATAAATCAACCTTTTTCTTCTGGAGATACGGCCATAATAAGTGTTGGCGGCTTTGGGCAATGGACAAAAGTAATAGATACCGCTTGGACGTTCAAGAATGTTCTTAAGTTTGATGTAAAAATATTTGCTCTGTTCGATAGGGATTATCGAGATCAACGTGAGATTGACAAGACAGTTGTTGATATCGAAGCTCACGGGGTTCAGTGTGCGATTTGGCGCCGCAAGGAATTGGAAAACTATGCACTCAATTCTGAATCCCTAGGACGATGCATTATCGAACGATGCGAGCAGCGCGGATACATTGTTTCTGCGGAAAAAGCCATATCTATAATGCTTGAGGTATCCGAGCAATATAAACACGATGTAATCGGCAATATTGCATCGGAGTCATTTAAGTATGAACAAAGAATCAAGAGCGGAAAGGATTTCTCAGACTCAGTTCGTGAAGCTAGCATTTTGATTGAGGCCGCATGGAAAAGCTTAGATCAGCGATTTAATATTATTCCTGGTAAACAATTTCTTTCGGACTTATCCGCTAAACTCCAGGCTGATTATCAAACTACGCTGACCACCAATATGGTCATCGATACGCTCCGCAAGGAGGAGCTCGATCTCGAATTGACAACGCTGCTTACCAGACTGGCGACGTTCTGCAATGGTTAAATTATCGAGGTAGCAGAGGCAGTGATGGAACGCCAAAGTTCTGCAAGTTCGCTTTTGAAGCTCACGCAGTCAGTGGATTGCCATGTATTATCAAGTTATGAGCTGTTCCGGACCTGCTTACCTCTTTGAAGCTTTGCTCGCATATTGTTTATCCAGTTATTATAGGATCTTGTCGATATGTCTCTTTTGGCGCTTTCGAGATTTCGAAAGTGTCGATCAAAATCTCGCTCAAAAGCGTGATTTCCAGCTACGAGATCGTGAATCAAACGAGCCAAAGATTCCATAATACGCATTTTACATTTAACGGTAAAAGCATTTTCGTTATTTATTGAAGCCATAAGGGTCGGCGAAAAATCGTCGTTTTCCGAATTCAACGTTCGAGACCACTGACCATGTGCCAACTTATTCCTAATTTCAATTATAGGTTTAAGCTCGTTTTCAATAATTTCTAACAACGTATTGTAGTATAATCTGGCCGTAATCGACAACGCTGTCTGCAGATCGGCATGGGGCAGTACATAACGTTTCCTAAATCCTAGCTCCAATGCAGCCTTCCAGGCCTCAAGTTGAGAATTGGAGGCGCTTATTTTAGCTCGTTCCGTTAATGAAAACCCATTTGGCTCGTAAGCCAGTTTTCGCAACCGATTTTCCGCCCAACCGCCGATGAGCAACATAGCTGTTTTCAGAAATGCATCGGCTGTGATGCCATCTTCGCGTGCCAAACTGCCATTAAGCTCTCTAAATATCCGCTCCAGAGCAGTATTCACAGCACGCAGATTTTTTACATGAGCTCTATAGAGGGCATCAGAACTGGCAGGCATTCAACGCTATCCCGGTCATCAAAGAACATCAGCATATGTTCTTTGATGACCGGGAATCGAACCCGGATAGACTCCCGCAAGGGCGTGTTTCCATTACACCATCATCCCATAGCTTGAATGCCATGTAGTTCGCTTGTTGTCAATTGACGGAGCTTCACTATCGCGGCAACCGCCTCTGATGCGCAATACGCCCAGTTTTACCCAGCAATTTCATGTTTATTATGAGGATAATGCTAGACGTTGTTGCGATCGAGATGATCACTCGCAGAATATCTACATTCTTACAAGTTGATGGCGAAGACAGAAACTCGAGTTATATTGGGGCGGCCTGCAAGAAAACCATCGTCTCCAGCGGCCCGTCCTGAGAAATGTCTCCTCCTTCCCCCCTCTGCCTCGAAATCACCCCAAGTGCCGTGGTGATCGCCGTGGCGAAGGTCGGCGCTCCGATCCCATCCACACCCGCTCGGGCATGAGTTCCACGAGGTCCATCTCCCCGATGCGGCGGCGGCGGGCAGCGCTTTTGATGAGGTCGACGAGTTGGTCGTAAGTGAGGCCCCCCGGAGCGCGGCCGATGACGCGGGGCACCAGAGCCGGATCGAGGGCGTCGATGCAGATGGCGAGACGGCTGCCTTCAGGGAAGAGGTCGAGTACAGCCTCGACGCCCTGGCGGTGCAGGTCGCAGGCCGGCACGAATGTCACGTCCCAGGCCAGCGCATCCTCCTAGCCGCTCATCACGGCCGAGCCGATGCCGTGGGCCTTTGCTTGATCACTGCCGGCAACACCAGGCCAGCAATGATAAAAGCCGCGCCCCAGATGTCGTAGTCGTGCAAACTCTCCCCGAGCAGGAGATAGGCGAGCAGGGCCACGAAGACGGTCTGCAGGTAAAGCAGCATGCTGGCCCGGCCGGCGCCGAGCGCCTCGACGCTGCGATTGTAGAGATAGTACATCAGCGCGCCGCCCGGCCCGGCCAGATAGGCGAGCGCCAGCAGGCCATTCGCGTTCAGGGCCGAGCCGCTGCCGCCGGTCAGCTCCCACAGATAGAAAGGCAAAGCGGCAAGGGCGCCGGCCCCGAGCAGAACCACCACCGTGGGCAGCAGGGGGATGCCGAATTTCGAACGGCGCAGCAGCACGGTGTAGAGACCCCAGCAGAAGGCGCTGCCGACGATCCACAATTCGCCGGCACTGAACTGCAGCCCCCTGAGCGCGCCGAGATCGCCATGGGCGACGATGACCAGCATGCCGGCCAGGGCAAGCAGCGCGCCGATCGCCTTCCACACGCCCAGCGCTTCGCCCAGCACGATGCGGGCAATCACCATGGTCATCACCGGTGACAGCGCCATGATGATGCCGGCCGTGGTCGCATTGGTGGAATGGAGGCCCGTATAGATCATGCCCTGGCACAGGGTCAGTCCAACAGCGCCGACGAGCAGGACCTCCAGCGCCCGCGACCGGATCAGAGCGATGATCACGCCGTAGTGGCGGTGCACGATCGGCAGCAGGATCGCGCAGGCCAGCAGCAGCCGCCAGAAGCAGAGGGCCCAGGGGCCCATTTCCGGCGCCGCCCATTTGGCCGCGATGTAGACGCCGGCCGAAAGCAGCCAGCCCAGGACGGCGGTCGCGTAGGCGCCAGCAAGGGACAGGCCGGGGGCGGCCTTCGCTTCGTCGGGGTGGGCTATCGGCAGCATCTGCATCCCCTCTCCTTCCAGCGCGCATGGGCCTGGAGCGATTGCAACGCCGCGCCGCCGGGTGCCGCTCTCCGGCCCGGAGCCCACCGGCGCTGTTCAATCCGCCCGGCCTGACGGGTAGCCATCCGATTTATTCAACCGGGATGGTTTCCCGGCAATACAACGACGCTCCGGCATTACACCAACGGCATTGATGCTTGACCGATCAAGCACCGTCTTTGCGAGCGTAGCGAAGCAATCCAGGGCCGGAAGACGTGGTGGCGTGGCTCCCGGATTGCTTCGCCATGCCAATCCTGCGGATTGGCAGAGCTCGCAAGGACGCGTGGGTCAAACGTCGCGGCCGCTGCTATTACGCCGTCTCGAAAGATTAGAGCGTCCGCCGCCGCAAAATAAGACGCGTTTCACTTCAGCCTCACTGCCGTAGCATAAATTACGACTGATTGCGGCCATCGATTACCAAGCATAGTGTCACGATGCGCCAGTCTTTATCAAGGAGCATGCCGTGGCCGACCGCGAGCGCACCCTGACGGAAATCACCGCCATCCGCGACTTGCTGAGCTCCAAGCCCCGGCCGGTCGGATGGGGCGAGCGGCGCGCACGGCTCGACGAGGTCGGCACACACTGGCCCGTGGCCGAGGACATCCAATGCACGGATATCCAGTGCGACGGCATCCCCGGCGAATGGTCGACGGCGCCGGGCAGCGACGCGGACAAGGTGCTGCTCTACTTCCATGGCGGCGGCTATTGCTCGGGCTCAATCAGGAGCCATCGCCGGCTGGTGACGGAAGCCGGCCGCGCGGCGCGCATGCGGACCCTGGCGATCGACTATCGCCGCGCGCCCGAACACCCTTTTCCGGCCCAGCACGAGGACGCGCTCGCGGCATGGCGCTTCCTGCGGCGGCAGGGCATCGCCGCCGAAGACATCGCGGTCGGCGGCGACAGTGCGGGCGGCAATCTCACTCTGGCCCTGATCGGCCGCCTGCACGCCGCCGGCGAGCCCCTGCCCCGCTGCGCCTGGCTGATTTCGCCCTGGACCGATCTCACCATGTCGGGCGCGACGCTCGCCAGCAAGGACGCGATCGATCCGATCATCCACAAGGCCTATCTGGAGGAGCTTGCCGGCGCCTATGTCCCTGCGGGACAAGACCGCGGGGACCCGCTCATCTCGCCTTTGTTCGCCGATCTGCACGGTTTTCCGCCGCTGCTGATTCAGGTCGGTTCGGCCGAGGCGCTGCTGTCCGACGCCACGCGGCTTGCCGAGGCCGCCGGGATCGCTGATGTGCCGGTGCGGCTGGAGATATGGCCGCATATGATTCACGCCTGGCCCGTCTGGAACGCCGGCCTGGAAGACGGCCGGCGTGCGCTTTGCGCCGCGGGTGCGTTCATGAGGAACGCCGGGTCGTAGACCCGCGCGCCAAGGGCGCGACCCGTCATCCCCGGCCGTATCCTCACAAGCTCCGCTTGTGAGCGACAGCGAGGGGAAGGGGATCCAGGGGATGACAGGTCAAGCAAATGAGACCTGGTATTGGTTCTACTGCGTCACGAGGAAAGCGCGGCATCTTTACCCTCCCCTGGAGGGGGAGGGTCGGCCTGAAAGGCCGGGGTGGGGTGAAAACACCGCAGGTCGCGACGAGGGAAATTTCGATTCTTATGAAGAGCCACCCCACCCCGACGCTACGCGTCGACCCTCCCCCTTCAGGGGAGGGTAGAAACGAGCCATGTTACGCAGCAGAGTGAGTCGGTCGGCAATCGAGAACGGCCGCCGCCCTCTCGCCCCTTATGCCCGCTGCCGCGCGATCACGCCCAGCGCGGTGGTGATCGCCCGGGCGAAGGTCAGCGCGCCGATGCCGTCGACGTCGCGCTCGGGCATGAATTCCACGAAGTCCATCGCCTCGATGCGGCCGCGGCGGGCGGCGCCCTTGATGAGGTCGACGAGCTGGTAGTAGGTGAGGCCCCCCGGGGCGCGGCCGATGACGCCGGGCACCAAAGCCGGGTCGAGGGCGTCGGCGTCGATGCAGATGACGATGCGACTGCCTTCGGGGATGAGGTCGAGCGCGGCCTCGACGCCCTGGCGATGCAGGTCATGGGCCGGCACGAATTTGACGCCCCAGGCCAGCGCATCCTCATAGTCGCTGGTCGCGGCCGAGCCGATGCCGCGGGCGCCCACCTGGATGATGCGCTCGATATGGGGCATTTCCGACGCCCGGCGCATGGTGGAGGAGAGGCCGAGGCGCTCGTCCATATGCACCTCGCGCCAGTCGATATGGGCATCGATCTGCAGGATGGTGTAGCGGGCGCCCTCCTCCGCCCCCAGGGCTTCGAGCATGGGGATGGGGATGGAATCATCGCCCCCCAGCACGATCGGCACCGCGCCGCGGGCGCGGATCATCTTGACGGCGGCGGCGATGGCGGCGCGGTTGGCGGCGCCGTCCTTCTCGTCATAGGGCAGGTTGCCGCAATCGACGGCGCGCAGGCGCGGCTCCGGGAAGACCTTGCCGCCATTGTCGAAATCGTGGCGGTCGACATTGGCGGTGAAGGCGGCGGTGGCGCGGCGCAGGGCGTCGGGCGCGTTGCGGCAATAGGCGCCGACGGAGCGGTAGGGCGTGGCGCAGGGCGCGCCGATCAGGGCGATCGGGGCGGCGAGTTCAGTGAGGTCGCGGCATTCCTCCAGGCCGAGGAAGGTGAGCGTATCGGCCGCCGCGCCGAACAGCGCGCCGAGATCGGCTTTCTGGTTCATGACAAGGGTCCTTCATGCGGGCCGCCCTGAGGCGGCATCGGGTTGGAAAAACAGGGGAAATCGGCGGCGGCGGGCCTCAGGACGGGCGCAAATCGAGGTAGCCGGCCCAGCGGCGCTCGACGAGGCGGAAGGCGCCGACCAGGACGAAGGTCAGGACGAGGTAGACCATCGCGGCCGCGACATAGGGCTCGAACTGGATGTAGTAGTTCAGCGTGATCATGCGGGCGACGCCGGTGGTCTCCAGCAGAGTGACGGTGCTGGCGAGCGAGGTGGCGTGCAGCATCATGATGGTCTCGTTGCCATAGAGCGGCAGCGCCCGCGTCAGCATCGCCGGCACCAGGATGCGCCGCGCCCGCGTCCAATCGGACATGCCATAGGCGGTGGCGGCCTCCACCTCGCCGGGCGGGATGTGGCGCAGCGCCCCGGCGAAGATCTCGGTGGTGTAGGCGGTGGTGTTGAGCACGAAGGCGATCAGCACGCAGACGAGCGGGCTGGAGAGCCAGGGCCAGAGCAGGCTGGCGCGCACCAGCTCGAACTGGGCGAGGCCGAAATAGATCAGGAAGAGCTGCACCAGCAGCGGCGTGCCGCGGAACACCAGCGTGTAGGCGAAGATCAGGCTGCGGATCAGCCTGTTGGCGCTGTTGCGCGCGAAGGAAAGCGGGATGGCGAGGCAGAAGGAGATCGCCAGGGACGCGACGGTGAGGACCAGCGTCAACTGCGCCCCCTCGGCATAGAGGCCGAGATTTTCGGCAATGACGTCCCAGTTCATGGCGCCAGCTTCCTTGTGCCGAGCTCGTAGCGCCGCGCCAGCCAGGCCAGCACCAGCATGGAGAGGATGGTGATGGCGAGATAGAAGCCGCCGGCGACCAGGTAGAAGGTGAAGGGCTTGCCGGTGGCCTCGGCGGCCCCCTTGGCGCGGAACATCACGTCCTGCAGGCCGATGAGGGAGACCAAAGCCGTCGCCTTGACCAGCACCAGCCAGTTGTTGGTGAAGCCGGGCAGCGCCAGGCGGATCATCTGCGGCAGCACGATGCGGGTGAAGATGCGGGTGCGCCCGAGCCCATAGGCCTGCGCCGCCTCGATCTGGCCGCGCGGGATGTTGAGCAGCGCGCTCTTGAAGGTCTCGGTCATATAGGCGCCGAAGATCAGCCCGAGCGTGGCGATGCCGGCGCCCAGCGGGGAGAACTCGACCTGGATGTCGAAGCCGAGCCATTCGGCGACCTGCCCGATGAAGGAGGGCAGGCTGTAGAAGACCAGCAGCATCATCACGAGATCGGGGATGCCGCGCACCACGAAGGTATAGATCCCCGCGCTGGCCGCCAGCGTCCTATGGCGCGAGACCTTGCACAGGGCCGCGCCGAGGCCGAGCAGGACGGCCACCACCAGCGAGGCGAAGGCCAGCAGCAGGGTGATCGCCCCTGCCGCCAGGATCGTGCGGACGAAATCGAGGACCATCTCCGGTCATTCGCCGAAATATTTGGTGTCCAGCGCCTTGAGCTTGCCGTTCTCCCTGAGGATGGCGAGGCCCTTGTTGATCTCGGCCACCAAGGCGGTGTTCTTCTTGCCGATGGCGATGGCGACGCCCTCGCCGAACTCCTTGGCGTCCTTGCCGGTGAGCTGCGGGCCGACCAGCTCGTAATCCTTGCCGGCATCCGACTTCAGGAAGCTGGCGGTGACCTGGGCCTGGTAGCTGATGTGGAGCTCGGCGCGGCCGGCGGTCAGCTCCAGATAGGGAGCGCTGCCGGTGTCGTAGCGCTTGATCACGGCCTTGGGGAAATGGCTGGTGACATAGGCGTCCATCGGCGTGCCGGTCTGCACCGCGATGGTCTTGCCGGCCATGCCCTCCGGCGTGAACTCGAAGGTCGAGCCCTTCTTGGCCACGAAGCGGAAGATCGGGTGGTTGTAGATGTCGGAGAAGGCAATCACCTTGCGGCGCTTCTCGGTGACGGTGAGCTGGGAGATCAGCGCATCATATCTGCCGTCGATCAGGCCGGGGATCATGCCGTCCCAGGCGGCGTTGAAGATGTCGCAGTCGAGCTTGGCGGCCTCGCAGATCGCCTGCATCAGCTCGACGTCGTAGCCGACCAGCTTGCCGTTGGCATCGATCGATTCGAAGGGCGGGAAGGTGGCGTCGGTGGCGATCTTGATCTTGTCGGCGGCCTGGGCTGAGAGGGCCTGGGCGCCGGAGGCGGCAAGGCCGAGCAGGAGGGCGGCGACGGCGTTTCTGATGCGAATGCTCATGATGGGTCTCTCGGGATGGGATCTGTCGTTGCGGGAGCCGGTTTCCACCGGCCTTGGTTGGAGCGGGTTACCCTCCCCTGGAGGTATCGGCACTTCCTTTTGGAAGTGCCTGGGGTCGAGGCGAAGCCTCGGGGTGGGGTGAAAATGTGCAGGACGTCATGATGGAAACCATTTTGTTCTTGCTGAAAACCACCCCACCCCGGCCTTTCAGGCCGACCCTCCCCCTCCAGGGGAGGGTGAAGAAATGGGCTTCTTTCCTCACATCATCGAATTAATGCTGCAGACGCCCGGCAAGGAATTGCCGCAGCCTGTCGCTGCGGGCCTCGGTGAAAACGGCTTCGGGCGGGCCCTCTTCCTCGATGGCGCCGTTGTGCAGGAAGACGACGCGGCTGGAGGCATGGCGGGCAAAGCCCATCTCATGCGTCACCACGATCATGGTGCGCCCCTCCTCGGCGAGGGACTGCATGACCTTGAGCACCTCGCTCACCAGTTCCGGATCGAGCGCCGAGGTCGGCTCGTCGAACAGCATCACGTCGGGGTTCATGCTGAGCGCCCGGGCGATCGCCACGCGCTGCTGCTGGCCGCCTGAGAGATGGGCGGGATAGCGCTGCAGCACCTCCTGGCCGAGGCCGACCTTGGCGAGATTGGTCCTGGCCCGCTCCGTCGCCTCCGCCTTGGAGACGCCGAGCACGCTGATCGGCGCCTCGATGACATTGTCGATGACGCTCATATGCGACCACAGGCAGAAATTCTGGAACACCATGGCGAGGCGGCTGCGCATGCGCTGGAGCTGCTTCTTGTCGGTGGCCCTGAGGAAGCCGTCGCCGTCCTTGACCGTCTTCAGCGCCTCGCCGTCGATGACGATGCTGCCGGCGGTGGGGCGCTCGAGGAAATTGATGCAGCGCAGGAAGGTGCTCTTGCCCGAGCCGCTGGCCCCGATGATGCTGATGACATCACCGGCCACGGCCTGGAGCGACACGCCCTTGAGGACCTCGACCTTGCCATAGGATTTGCGGATACCGTCCACGGCCAGCTTGTGCATGCTTCTTTCCAATCCGGCCGCGTTCGTCCGCCACCAGGACCCCTCTCCTGCGCCGGACCTGTCCGTCCAATCGCCACGGTGCTCATAAAATCAGAAGGCCGGCCCGGGGCAATTGATATTTGATCATCAAATAGATGACGTCATTTCATGTATCGCGCATTACCAGGGCAAATTGCCTGAGAAGGAGGCATGGCCGAGCGACCTATCCGGCCAATTCCTGAACGGATCTCAACTGTACACCATGAGGTCAACCGATCTCCCAGGCCGCGGCATCCTTGCCGAAGCGCGCGAGGAGCCAGCGCAGGAAGAGCCGCACGCCCGAGCGCTGCAGGCCGGCATGGGTGGAGACGACATACCAGCCGCCGAAGGCGTCGATGGCGGTGGAAAAGGGCCGCAGCAGCGTGCCGTTCCTGACATCGGCCCCCGAGAGCGTATCGCTGGCCAGGGCGACGCCGGTGCCGTTGATGGCAAGGTCGATCGCCATGCCGAGATCGCTGCAATAGAGATGGCGGCTATAGGGGCTAAAGTCGCGCTCGCCGGCCTCGGAGAGCCAGCGCCGCCATTCGGAGCCGTCGTCCCAATGCAGCAGGATGGCGCTGCGCAGTTCCACCGGGCTGGTGATGCGCCGGCCGATACGCTGGAACAGGGTCGGGCTGCAGACGGGCATGATGCTGACATGGGCGAGCTGCGCCGACCATTTGTCGTCCCAGCCGCCGGCGCCGAAGACGATGCCGATATCGGCATCCACCAGCTCATGGATGCGGTGATTCTCGGTGAGCTTGATATGGCATTCGACGGCGAGGTGGTCCTGGCAGAAATCGGCGAGGTTCTTGGCGAGCCAGCCGCTGGCGAACATCGGCGGGCAGGCGATGCCGATGCGCCCGCCATCCTGGTCCGCCTCGGACAGGCGTAGCGCCGTGTTGGTGATGTCCTGCAGCGCGGCCGAGACCGTCTTGGCGAACACCCTTCCGGCATCGGTGAGCACCACGCCGCGGCCGGCCTTGTGGAAGAGCGGATAACCCAGCACCTCCTCGAGCCGCCGCAGCTGGTGGCTGACCGCGCTGTCCGTCAGGGCGAGCTCGCCGGCGGCCTTGGTCAGGCTCTCATGGCGCGCCGCCGCCTCGAAGGTGCGCAGCACGCCGAGCGGCAGGTTACGCATCGCCGCGTCCCGTCATGACACCATCGCGCATCCAGGCTCCCCTATCATCAACCGATCATTCAACCGTCATTGCGAGCGTAGCGAAGCAATCCAGGAGCTGGGAGACAGATATTTGCGGCTCCTGGATTGCTTCGCCATGCCAATCTTGCGGATTGGCAGAGCCCACAATGACGGTCGAAACCACCACGAAGGAAAATCACAACGGAAGTGCTAGGATGGCGCCATGTCCTCCCCCGATGCGATTCGTATTGCAGCCGCCGTCATCGTCCGTCCCGACGGTATGACACTCCTGGTCAGAAAACGAGGGACATCGGCCTTCATGCAGCCCGGCGGCAAGATCGAGCCCGGCGAACAGCCCCGGCAGGCCCTGTGCCGCGAGCTTGTCGAGGAAATCGGCCTTGCGGTCGAGCCGGGCAGGCCCGTCTATCTCGGCCGGTTCCGGGCCCCGGCGGCGCATGAGGATGGCCGGACGGTCGAGGCCGAGATCTTCCGCCTCGACATCGCCGAGCCGGTCGCCGCCACTGCCGAGATCGAAGAGATCGCCTGGATCGACCCCAGGGCGCCGGGGCCGCTGCCGCTCGCCGCCCTGACGCGCGACCACGTGCTCGCCCTCGCGGCGGCGCCGGGGGCGTTTTCCGGGGCGCCGAACTCGGGTTAACCACGAGGAAGGCGATTCTCGGGTGCAGGCCGAGCACTCCAAGCTCCTCTGCCGTTGGCATGGCGAGGCGTGGCGCCTCACCCCATCCGGTGCAGCGATACGCTCGTCTTCGGACCGTGCCTGATGGTCTGGAACACCACGCAATAGCGCTCGGTCAGCTTCAGCAACTGGTCGAGCCGCTCCTGCGGCGCCTCGCTGTCGACGTCGAAGCGAAGCCGGATTTCGGCAAAACCGACCGGCGCCTCCCTGTCGACACCGAGCGTGCCGCGAAAATCGAGGTCCCCCTCGGCGCTGACCTGGCCGGCCTTCAAGGGCAGGTCGATCGCCGTCGCCACCGATTTCAGCGTCACGCCGGCACAGGCGACCAGGGCTTCCAGCAGCATGTCGCCTGAGCACAGCTCCAGCCCGGAACCGCCGGTCGCCGGATGCAGGCCGGCGATGGCCAGCGCCCGCCCGGTTTCCACCTTGCAGGCGATGCCCTCGCCATCGATCGAGCCCTTGGCTTTCAGGGTGATCAGGGCCGTCTTCGGGTCGGCGCGATAGCGCTCCTTGATTGGCGCCTGCATGGCGCGCAGCTGTGTCGAATCCATCTGTTCCTCCCCGATCGTCATGATGCGGCGTCGGCCCGGACTATAGATCCTGGACGCTGCAGGGCAAACTCGTGACCAGCGATTGGCAGGGTTCCGAATCGCCGAGGACCTTGCGATCCGCATGGTTTTGTCTGATGAAAATAGAACGATCTTCACCCGGCCGTTTGCAGAACAGCCGGCGTTCGCATGTCGCCGTTGGCGAGAGGAGCATCATGTCGCGCCCGATTTTCGATCTCACCGGCCGCCGCGCCATCGTCACCGGCGCCAGCCGCGGCATCGGTCAGACCATCACCCTGGCCCTGGCCGAGGCGGGTGCCGATGTCGCGGTGACCGCGCGCAGCCTGGAGAATCTCGAAGACACCCGCCGGCTCGTCGAAAAGGCCGGGCGTCGCTGCATCGTCCTGGCGCAGGATGTCGCCGACGTCGAGGATTGCCATGCCGTGATCAGCCAGGCCGCCGAGGCCCTCGGCGGCCTCGACATCCTGGTCAACAATGCCGGCGTCGAGAATGTCAGGCCATCCCTCGACGTCGACGAGGCCCTGTGGGATGCGATCGTCTCAACCAACCTCAAGGGCGCCTTTTTCTGCTCGCAGGCGGCCGGCCGGATCATGACGGGGGCCCAAGACGAGGCCCGAGGCGGAGCTATCGTCAATCTGTGCTCCCTCACCTCCTTCGTCGGCATCCCCACCGCGGTGCCCTATGGCGCCTCCAAATCCGGTCTGCTCGGCGTCACCCGAGCCCTCGCGGCCGAATGGGCGGGTCACGGCATTCGCGTGAATGCCATCGCACCCGGCTATTTCCGCACGGCCATGACCGAGGTTTTCTATAAGGACGAGGCGTGGCAGGGGCAGATGCTGGCCAAGATCCCGCAGCGGCGTTTCGGCGAACTGGCGGATATCGCGGGCGTCGCGGTGTTCCTGTGCTCGGATGCTTCGGCCTATGTTACCGGCCATTGCATTCCGGTCGACGGCGGCTATCTCGCCTCCATCTGATCGGGGCGGCGGTGAGCCTCGACGGACCGACCGTCATTGCGAGCGTAGCGAAGCAATCCAGAATCTCGGACGCTGCACCATTCGGCCGCTGGATTGCTTCGCTACGCTCGCAATGACAATTTCCCTTCAATGTTCGTTGGTTTGAACCAGCCCCCCACAGTGTGCGCTGCACAACAATTAATCACCGTACCGATACGAGCAAGAATTGCGCATGCGTCGTTGACCATAGTTGTATGTAGCTGTATAGACAGGTGCGTGCCGCCGTGCTTTCAGCCTGGAAAGACAGCGCATGAACGACCGGCATGGCGGCCTGGGAAGACTGGGGAACGAAATGGAATCTGCGCCCCTCGGCAGCCGCCCGTCCGGCGGAGCGAGTCCCTTTGCCGTGTCCGTCAGGGATGTCGCCATGATCTTCGGCGACGTCCATGCGGTCAAAAGCGCATCCTTCGACCTGCCCAAGGGCAAGTTTCTCACCATTCTCGGCCCGTCCGGCTCGGGCAAGACCACGCTGCTGCGCATGGTGGCCGGCTTCGATGCGCCGAGCCGGGGCGAGATCTTCATCAACGGCCAGCCCGTCAGCGCCGTGCCGCCGCACAAGCGGGCCATCGGCATGGTGTTCCAGAAACTGGCGCTGTTCCCGCACATGACGGCGGCGGAGAACGTCGCCTTCCCCCTCAAGATGCGCCGGCACGACGCCCGCGGCATCGCCGCCAAGGTGGAGCGCTATCTCGAACTCGTGCGCCTGGGCGGCTATGGCTCGCGCCGCATCAACGAATTGTCGGGCGGCCAGCAGCAGCGCGTGGCGATCGCCCGCGCCCTGGTGTTCGAGCCCGACCTCCTGCTGCTCGACGAGCCGCTGGCCGCGCTCGACCGCAAGCTGCGCGAGGAAATGCAGCTGGAGTTCCGCCGCATCCAGAAGGAGCTCGGGGTTACAACCATCAACGTCACCCACGACCAGCGCGAGGCCCTCGTGGTCTCGGACGAGATCATCGTGATGGACGGCGGGCAGATCCAGCAGAAGGCCCGCCCGCTCGACGCCTACAGGACGCCGGCCAACGCCTTCGTCGCCAATTTCATCGGCGTGACCAATTTCATCGAGGGCGTGGCCGGTGCCGCGACCGCCGCCGCCCTGGCCTTTACCAGCGCGGGCCTCGCCCTGGTCGGCGTATCGGCCAACCCCGCCGAACCGCCTGCGCCCGGTGAGGCCTGCCAGGGCGCCGTCCGGGCCGAGCAGATCCGGATCGCCCCGAGCGCGGACAGGCTGCAGGGCCTCGATACCGTCGTCGACGGCGTGGTGGTCGATTCCATCTTCGAGGGAGAGCGCATCGTCTACGAAATACGGGTCCCGGCCCTCGACGACGCGCTGCTGCGGGTCTTCGATCACGATCCCGTCGCGCATCAGCAATTCACCCCTGGCGAGGCCGTCAGCCTGGGGTGGAATGCCAAGGATATGCACGTCTTCAAGAAGTGACCCAAGTTCAAAAAGTGACCCCGCGAAGGGGCGCATCCAGAGGAGAACCAGTGATGTCACACGATCAGTTCCTGTCAGTCGAGATCCGCCGGCGTACCCTGCTCGCCTCCCTGCTGGCGGCGAGCGCCACGGCTGCCTTGGGCACCGGCCGCGCCATGGCCGCCGAACCCGAAAAGCCCTCCGAGATCATCGTGCGCGCCTGGGGCGGCAGCTGGGTCGACGCCCTGAAGGCGGGCGTCTCCGACAGCTTCACCAAGAAGACCGGCATCGCCGTGCGCCATGACCTCACCGAGGACAACGAGATCCAGCCCAAGCTCTGGGCGGCCGTGGCCCAGAAGCGCACGCCGCCGATCCATGTGAACTGGGACACCACCACCAACGCCACCAAGTCGGCGCTGCGCGGCGTGACCGAGGATCTGTCCGACCTGCCCAACCTCAAGAACACCACCGAGCTCGCCAAGCCGGTCGGCCTCGACGGCTATCCGATCGTCAACACCTATGGCTATGTCTATGTGCTGGCCTATCGCCCGTCGGCCTTCCCGAACGGGGCGCCCAAATCCTGGAAGGACCTGCTCGATCCCAAGCTGAAGCGCCGCATCGCGCTCTACAATGACGGCATCGGCTTCCACTTCCCCGCCCAGGTCGCCGGCGGCGGCAAGCTGGAGGACATCCCGGCTAACATGCAGCCGGCCTGGGACTTCATCGCCAAGGTCAAGGAGCAACAGCCCCTCCTGGGCGAGGATCCCGATTTCACCACTTGGTTCCAGAAGGGCGAGATCGACGCGGCCTGCACCATTTCCACCAATGCGCGTGAGGCCAGGAAGAACGGCATCGATCTCGCCTGGGTGGTGCCGGAGGAAGGCGCCAAGTTCGACACGGACGGGCTGTGGATCCCTAAGGGCCTGCCGGAGAACGAGCTCTACTGGGCCAAGCAATATATCGACCATGCCTTGACCAAGGAAGCCCAGCAGATCTGGCTCGACGGCCTTGGCCTGCCCGGCGTGGTGCCCGGCCTCACCCCGCCGGCCGATCTCGTCAACAATCCCGCCTATCCGACCAAGGAGGAGGACTTCAAGCATCTCATCCGCATCTCGTCGCGCACGCAGGTGGAGAACGAGAGCAAGTGGTTCGCCAAGTTCAAGGAAATCATGCAGGGCTGAGGCATGCCTAGCCTTCTCCCCTTGCGGGAGAAGGTGCCCCGAAGGGGCGGATGAGGGGTGAAACGCAGCCTTGCAAGGCAACGGCCAACACCCCTCATCCCCCTGCCGGGACCTTCTCCCGCAAGGGGAGAAGGCAAATTCCACTAAGGACCGACAGGATGAGCTCTTCGCGTGCCGCCTATCCCTTGACCTGGCGTATCATGGATGCGCTCGAGCACCTGGCCGCCCTTGCGTGGCCCTCCAGCTTCCGGGCGGGCCTGCCCTATCTGATGCTGCTGCCCGCGCTGGTGCTGGTCGGCCTGCTCGTGCTTGGCCTCATTCAGATGGGCGATGCCAGCCTGCGCGTCCTCGACACCAACACCTTCCTGATGTCGGAGACCTATACGCTTGCCAATTACCAGCGCGTGGTGAGCGAAAGCTTCTTCACCGCCGTGGCCGGGCGCAGCCTGATGGGCGCGGTCATCGTAACGCTCGCCACGCTGATCCTGGCCTTTCCCTATGCCTATCTGATGGTGCGCACGCGCTCCTCGGGCCTGCGCAAGTTCCTGCTGGTCGCGCTGTTCCTGCCCTTCTTCATCGGCCAGGTGGTGCGCGCCTATGGCTGGCTGATCATCCTGGGCAATCAGGGCATGGTCAACGAAGCGCTCGGCCTGGTCGGCGTGGCGCCCATGCGCCTGCTCTACAACTATCCCGCCGTGCTTTTCGGCCTCGTCCAGTACATGCTGCCCTTCGCTGTCCTGATGCTGGCGCCGGCCCTGACGGCTATACCGGCGGAACTGGAAGCCGCCGCCGCCTCGCTCGGCGCGGGCTGGGTACGGACCTTCCGGCACATCGTCCTGCCCCTCGCCCGGCCGGGCCTGGTGGGCGCCGGCCTCGTGGTCGTCACCCTCTCGCTCACCGATTTCGCGGTGCCCGCCATCCTGGGCGGCGGCACCCAGGATTTCATCGCCAACGCCATCTACGACCAGTTCTTCCGCACCTCCGACCAGGGCCTGGGCGCTACGCTCTCGCTGATGCTGGTGGCGGTCGGCTCCATCCTCGTCGGCGTGGTGTTCATGCTGTTCGGAGCCGGGACCCTGGCCATGAACGGCAAGAAGAACTGAGCGGAGAGCGCAAATGACCGGCAGCACCAGCAAGTCCATCGTGATCTGGGGCTTCGTGATCGCGGCCCTGGTCATGCTGTCGGCGCCGACCATCGTGGTCCTCGGCGCCTCCTTCACCGCGGGCAACATCATCACCTTCCCGCCCGAAGGCCTTTCCCTGCGCTGGTACGGCGCCATCGCCCAGGCGAGCGATCTGCGCCAGGCCTTCCTGCGCTCCTTGATCGTGGCGACGATCTGCACGCTGATCGCCGTGCCCGTGGGCACGCTGGCCGGCATCGCGCTCGCCAAATACAAGGTCCGCTTCGAGCGCTCGATCCAGGTCTACCTGCTACTGCCCTTCACCATCCCGCTGATCGGCTCGGGCATCGGCATGATGCTGGTCTTCGGCAATCTCGGCGTGCTCGGCCGGCTCTGGCCCGTCGGCATCGCCTGCTGCGTGATCAACCTGCCCTTCATGATCTGGGCCGTCACGGCCAGCGCCAGCAATCTCAGCCCGGACCTGGAGCTCGCCGCGGCCAATTGCGGTGCACCGCCCTTGCAGCGCTTCCTCTACATCATCCTGCCCGCGGTGCTGCCGGGGGTGATCACCGGCTCGCTCCTGATGTTCATTCTCGCCCTCAACGAGTTCCTGGTCAGCCTGCTCCTGGTGGATGCGCGCTCCGTCACGCTGCCGGTGCAGATCTACAATTCCATCCGCTCCATCATCACGCCGGACCTCGCCGCCATTTCCGTCGTCTTCATCGCCTGCGCCGGCCTCGCCATCGCCCTCCTCGACCGGCTCGTCGGCCTCGACATCTTCCTCAAATCCAAATGAACCTTCCCGGCCTGCGCGGCCGCGCATTCAGGATAGAACGATGACCTCAGCCCGCTTCTACGATTATGCCAGCCTCAGCGTGGAGGAGAAGGCCGCCCTGCTGCGCCGTTCGGAAACGGACATTTCCAAATTCATCGAGAAGGTCGCGCCGATCCTGGAGGCGGTGAGGACCGAGGGCGATGCCGCGCTGGCCCGTTTCGGCCGGGAGCTGGACAGGGCCGAAGTGACCGAGGCCAATCTCAAGGTCACGCCGGCCGAGTTCGACGCCGCCTTCGGCCAGGTCGATAGCGACGTCGTCGCGGCGATCACTTTCGGCATCGACAATATCCGCCGCTTCCACGAGGAGCAGAAGCCGGAGGCGATGTGGCTGAAGGAGATCCGGCCCGGCGCCTATGCCGGCGACCGCTTCACGCCGATCCAGTCGGTCGCTCTCTATGTGCCGCGCGGCAAGGGCTCCTTCCCGTCCGTGACCATGATGACCTCGGTTCCGGCCGTAGTCGCCGGCGTGCCCAACCTTGCCATCGTCACCCCGCCGGCGCCCGACGGCTCGGTGGATGCGGCCACGCTGGTCGCCGCCAGGCTCGCGGGCGTGGAGACCGTCTACAAGGTCGGCGGCGCGCAGGCGGTCGCAGCCGTCGCCTATGGCACCGAGACCGTCAAGCCGGCCCTCAAGATCGTCGGCCCCGGCAGCCCCTGGGTGGTCGCCGCCAAGCGCCTGCTCTCCGGTGTCATCGACACCGGCCTGCCGGCCGGCCCTTCCGAGGTGATGATCCTGGCCGACGACAGCGTGCATGGCGGCCTCGCCGCGCTCGATCTGCTGATCGAGGCCGAGCACGGCCCGGATTCCTCGGCCTATCTCGTCACCCATAGCCGCCGGGTCGCCGAAGAAGCGCTTGCGGCCTTGCCCGAGCACTGGGCCCGCATGACCGAGCAGCGCGTCGCCTTCTCCAAGGCCGTGCTGACGGGCAGCACCGGCGGCGTGGTGCTGACCTCGTCGATCGAGGAGAGCTACCAATTCGTCAACGCCTATGCGCCCGAGCACCTGGAAATCCTGTCCGAGGAGCCTTTCATCCATCTCGGCCACATCACCGAGGCCTCCGAGATCCTGATGGGGACCCACACGCCGGTCAGCATCGCCAATTTCTCGCTGGGGCCGAATGCCGTGCTGCCGACCAGCCGCTGGGCCCGGACCTTCGGCCCGCTTTCGGTGAGCGATTTCGTCAAGCGTTCGTCGATCGGCTATGTCACCGCGCCGGCCTATGCCGAATTCGCCCGTCATTCCCACAAGCTGGCCCTCTATGAGGGCTTTTCCTCCCATGCCAATGCCGTCTCGCCGATCCGCGAGGCCTATCTCAAGAAGGGCGGTTGAGCGATGAAGGCTGTCCGGCTGCATGATGTCAGGGACCTGCGGGTGGAGGCGGTCGACCCGCCCTCTTCCCCCCCGCCCGGCCACGTGAACCTCGCGGTCAGGGCCGCCGGCATCTGCGGCTCGGACCTGCACAATTACCGGACCGGCCAGTGGATCACGCGCCGTCCCTCGGTAGCGGGCCACGAATTCTGCGGCCGCGTGACGGCGATCGGCGAGGGAGTGAGCGGCTTTGCGATCGGCGATGTCGTCGTCGCCGATTCCCGGTTCTGGTGCGGCAGCTGCCCCGCCTGTGTCGGCGGGCGCCATAATGTCTGCGAGAATCTCGGCTTTGTGGGTGAGGCCTGCGACGGAGGCTTTGCCGAAGCCGTGCAATTGCCCGCCCGGCTGCTCGTGCCGCACGCGCCTTCGCTGCCGCCTCGGATCGCCGCCATGGCCGAGCCGCTGGCGGTCGCGCTGCATGCGGTACGACGCCTTGCCGCCGCGCACGGAGAGCCGGTGCTCGTGGTCGGCTGCGGCACGATCGGAGGCCTGTGCGCCCTCCTGCTCGCCCATCTGCATGACGGTCCCATCCTGCTCAGCGACCCCAATACCGGGCGGGCCGATTTGGTGTCGGCCTTGAGCGGCGGCAGGCGGGTCGGCTTGGCGGCCCAGGAGATTGATGCCGCGCTTGGAGGGCGGCGCCTGCGCCATGCCATCGATGCGACGGGCCATGCCGGGGCCATCGCAACGACGCTCGGCCTCCTCGCCGGCGCCGGTGCGCTCTGCCTGGTCGGCATCGGGCATGGCAAGCTCGACATCGACCCCACCGAGCTGGTCGAGCGCGAGATCGCCCTGATCGGCTGCCATGCCTTCGCCGATGACGAACTCGTGCAGGCCACGTCTCTGCTGGTGGCGCTGCAAGGCAGCCTCGAGCAGCTCTGTGACATCCTGCCCGGCCTGGACGACGTCCCCGCGGCCTATGAGCGCTTGCTGGCCGGCCAGGGCACGAAGCTGAAAACCATCGTCCAGCTCATGGACGCACCGGCTCCTCTTTTCCCGATCGCATGATTGAACCAGACTTTCCCGATATCAGGCCTTCTCGACAACGCCACGCAGGAGACAGGACCATGGACGTTCTTTCCGACGCCGCCTCTCCCCTCTATGAGAAGGTCAAGGACTTCGTCCTCGGCAACATCGCCAGCGGCAAATGGGGGCGCCAGGCGCGTCTTCCTTCCGAGCATGAACTCGTCGCCGCGCTCGGCGTCTCGCGCATGACCGTGCACCGGGCCCTGCGCGAACTGACGGCCCAGGGGCATCTGCGCCGCATACCGGGAGTCGGCACCTTCGTCGCGCCGCCCAAGCCGCAATCGACGCTCATCGAGATCAGCAACATCGCCACCGAAATCAAGGCTCGCGGCAGCCGCCATCGTGCCGAGGTTGTCCTGCTCGAACGCGTGCATCATCCCGCGCCGGAATTGATGATCGCCTTCGAATTCGAGGCGATCAAGCCGGTGGACCATTCCATCGTCATCCATTTCGAAAACGACGTGCCGGTGCAGCTCGAGGAGCGCTACGTCAACACCGATCTGGTCAGCGGCTATCTCGACCAGGACTACACCAATGCGGCGACCTATGAATATCTGCAGCAATCCACGCCCCTGACCGAGGTCGAACAGCTGATCAGCGCCTTGCCGGCGGGAGAGGAAACCGCGCGCCTGCTCCATATCCGCCCCGGCGACAGCTGCCTCGTCCTGCACCGCAAGACCTTCACGGGGCCGCTCGTCGCGACGGTGAACACCTTCACCTATGTCGGCAGCCGCTATTCGCTGGGCAGCCGCTATCTGACCACCAACAGGTCGGCATAACGGCCGTCATCCTCCCAAGAGCAAAGCGCGTTTGGACGGAAATGCTTGTTTGCTCTCACTCTTTGGTTCGACGCGTGTTTGCGATTCTGGGCGTAACCGCCAATCGCAAAACGCTATTGAGGCTGGGCTTTCCTTCATGCAATTGGTGAATATTCACGATTATCGCGAGGCGGCGCGGCGCCGCCTGCCGAAGATCTTCTTCGACTATATCGATGGCGGGTCCTTCGAGGAGGAGACCCTCCGCGCCAATCGCCGCGATTACGCCAGGCTGACCCTGCGCCAGAACGTGCTGGTGGAGCCGCGCGGGCAGGACCTTTCCACGCATTATCTCGGCACGCGCCATCCCCTGCCCTTCATGCTGGGCCCGGTCGGCTTTCTCGGTCTCTATGCCGGCAGGGGCGAGGAGAAGGCCGCCAGGGCGGCGCATGCGGCGGGGATCGCGCTCTGCCTGTCCAACTTCTCCATCGCCTCGCTGGCGGATGTGCGGCAGGCGACCGAGGGCCCGCTGCATTTCCAGCTCTACGTGCTCGATGATCGTTCGCTTTGCGACGAGTTCCTGGAGGGCGCCCGGCTGGCCGGAGCGGACACGCTGTTCGTGACCGTCGACACCGCGATCACCGGAATCCGTGAACGCGACGTCCGCAATGGCTTCCGCTCGCTGACACGGGTGACGCCGGGCCTGTTCCTCGGCCTCGCCCGCAAGCCGGGCTGGCTGCTCGACGTGGCGGCACGCGGCATGCCGAGCGTGCGGGCGATCGAGCACCGGCGCGACTTCGGGCGCGGCGCGCTCGAACAGGCCGCCAATCTCTCGCGCCATATCGACAAGACGGTGTCGTGGAAAGACATGGCCTGGCTGCGCGAACGCTGGCAGGGCCGGCTGGTCGTCAAAGGCGTTCTCGCCCCCGAGGATGCGCTGAAGGCCAGGTCGATGGGCCTGGATGGCGTGGTGATCTCCAACCATGGCGGACGCCAGCTCGACGGGGCCTCGAGCACCATCGCGGCCCTGCCCGCCATCCGCCGGGCGGTCGGCCCCGATTTCTGCCTGATGCTCGACGGCGGCATCCGCCGCGGCACCGACATCGTCAAGGCCATCGGCCTCGGCGCCGACGGCGTCATGCTGGGCCGCGCCTACACCTATGGCCTGGCCGCCGCTGGAGAGGCCGGGGTTGCCGGCGTGATCGACATCCTCACCCGCGAGATCGCCATCACCCTGACGCTGATGGGCGTGGCCTCGATCGACGAGCTGAAGTCGCTCGGCACCAAGGCCGTCATTTCGGCCGATCGAGGCTGAAGCGCCTTGCGACGGGCCGGCGTTTCGGTGTGCCGATCTCCAGATCGGCAATCTTGGAAACGATACACCTTACCAGGAGCAATGCCGATCTGGAGATCGGCACACCATGCGCGGTGGCATGGCCAGCGCCTGCCTTCTGATTGCCCTCAGGACTCTGCCCCGTTCACCCGGCGCGCCAGTAGCTTGTCGATGCGGCGATCGTCCATGTCGACGATCTCGAACACCCAGCCGCCATAATCGAACTGCTCGCCGACTTCGGGAAGGTGGCCGAGCTGCGAGAGCGCGAAGCCGGCGATGGTGTGGAAGTCGCGATCCTGCGGCCGCGTATGCAGCTGGAGCCGGTCGAAGGCCGCATAGGCCGGCATCATGCCGTCGATCAGCAGCGAACCGTCCTGGCGCTCGACGATATCGGGCTCTTCGCCCTCGACCTCGGGCAGGTCGCCCGCCATGGCCTCGAGCAGGTCCGTCTGGGTGACGATGCCTTCGAGGCCGCCATATTCGTCGACGATCAGGGCTAGCCTGATGGGCGTCCGCTTGAATTGATCGAGCACCCGGAAGATCGGCATGGCCTCGTGCACGATGAGCGGCTGGCGGATGACGGCGAGCGGATCGAGCCTCTCGCCATCCAGCACCCGATCGAGCAGGTCCTGCTTGACGATCATGCCGAGCGGCTCGTCGATATTGCCGCGCCCGACCAGGAGATGGTCGTGACGGCATTCGCGGATGATGCGCAGCGTCTCCTTGGGATCGTCATCGATATCGACCCAATCGATCTCGCGCCGGGGCGTCATGATATCGCTGATGCGCCGCCCGCCGATGCTGAGCACGCGCACCATCACCTCTTCCTGCGCATCCTGCAGGATCCCGGCGTCCTGGCTGGCCCGGACCAGCAATTTGAGTTCCTCGGGCGAATGCAGCGATTCCTCCCCGGAACCCGGCCGCAGGCCGAACGCCCGCAGCACCAGGTTGCCGAGGCCGTTCAGCATCAGGATGGCCGGGCGCAGCAGGAACAGGAACAGCCCCAGCGGCCGGACGATCCACAGCGCCGTGCCCTCGCTGCGTTGCAGGGCCAGGCTCTTGGGCGCCAACTCGCCCAGCACGATATGCAGGGCCGTGATGATCACGAAGGCAACCGCAACGGCAATGGCATGCGAGCCGGCGGTGGCCATTCCCCCGGGCAGCCAGCCGAGCAGCGGTTCGATCAGATGGGCGAGCGCCGGCTCGCCGATCCAGCCGAGAGCCAGGGACGAGATGGTGATGCCGAGCTGCGTCGCCGCCAGATTGGCGTCGAGATTGTCGATGGCGCGCAGCAGCGGGCGGGCATTCATCCGCCCGGCCGCAGCGAGTTCGGCGACCCTGCTGCGACGGACGGCGACGAGCGAGAACTCGGCGGCCACGAAAAAGCCGTTGGCGGCCACGAGAGCAAAGACGGCTAGCACCCTCAACAAGTCCATGACGAGAGCACCGTCGTCGGAACCGGACATCATCTCCCCTTCCGCGCCGGGCGCGGTCCTTTCACAAAACCATCCCTCCTAGCATCGCCGCTCTGAAGCCGGGAGGCAAACCGCTCCTCATCAAGGCTGTGCGAAACCTCCCGCCGGGGCAAATACCAAGTCCCGATAAAGCTGACTCATGCGGCGTCAATGCCACAGGCGGCATTCGGTGGGCGGGTCCCCAGACCCGCCTGCAAACCCCGCGTTTCCAGGGGGCCCCGGCCCCGCCCACCGCAGATGGCGTCGAGGGCGACGGGCCCATCTTTCATGGCCCCGGCAGATCGTGCCCGTTCAGGACAGGTTCGTTGTTGACTTAAACAATCCCCATGATAACTTTTGGAATGTTATGAAAATATATGAAAGAAAAATACTGACACCCGGAGGAAAATAGCCTGATCCGCTAGCAATCGCTGCCAAAGCTCCCTTGCCTTGCCCGAATTTGGATGAAGCTTGCGCATTTTCTTCAATGCCGCAGCGGGAGGATGCTTGTCCTCGCGCAATGCCCGGCCATCGGCTTTTGCAGCGCATCGAGATGTCGAACACGACACCACATAAGGAGGAGGAAACCATGCGATTTCTCAAAACACTGTGCCTCGGCGCGGCGGCGGCGTTCATCGCCGGCCTGCCGGCCCAGGCCGAAACCAAGCTCACCATCGCCACCGTCAACAACAACGACATGGTGGTGATGCAGAAATTATCGAAGGATTTCGAGACCAAGAACCCCGACATCAAGCTGAACTGGGTGGTGCTCGAGGAAAATACGCTGCGCCAACGCCTGACCACCGACATCGCCACCAAGGGCGGCCAGTACGACATCATGACCATCGGCCTGTTCGAAGCGCCGATGTGGGGCGAGCGCAACTGGCTGACGGCGTTCGACAACGTGCCGGCCGACTACAAGCTCGACGACGTGCTCAAATCGGTACGGGACGGACTTTCCTATAACGGCAAGCTCTATGCCCTGCCCTTCTATGCCGAAAGCCAGATGACCTTCTATCGCAAGGATCTGTTCGACAAGGCCGGCCTGACCATGCCCGAGCAGCCGACCTGGAAGGACATCGACGGCTTTGCCGCCAAGATCCACGATCCCGACCACGGCGTCTACGGCATCTGCCTGCGCGGCAAGCCCGGCTGGGGCGAGAATATCGGCCAGATCACGCCGGTCGCCAATTCCTATGGCGCGCGCTGGTTCGACATGGAATGGAAGCCGCAATTCGACACGCCGGCCTGGAAGGAAGGCCTGACCGTCTATGTCGATCTCCTGAAGAAATACGGCCCGCCGGGTGCGGCTTCCAACGGCTACAACGAGAATCTCGCCCTGTTCGCCAGCGGCAAATGCGGCATGTGGGTGGATGCCACCGTCTCGGCCGGCTTCCTCAACGATCCCAAGCAGAGCAGCGTCGTCGGCAAGCTCGGCTACGCCCATCCGCCCTATGGCAAGTTCAACAAGGGCAACCACTATCTGTGGTCCTGGGCGCTGGCGGTGCCGGCTTCCTCCAAGGCACCGGACGCGGCCAAGAAGTTCATCTACTGGGCCACGTCGACCGACTACATCAAGCTGGTCGCCGATTATTCCGGCATCGTCACCGTGCCGCCGGGCACCCGCCAGTCGACCTATGACAACGCCGACTACATCAAGGCTGCGCCCTTCGCCAAGCTGACGCTGGATACCATCCAGACCGCCAACATGACGGACGCCACCCAGGAAAAGGTGCCCTATCGCGGCATCTCCTTCGTCGGCATTCCCGAGTTCCAGAGCATCGGCACCGCCGTCGGCCAGGAATTCGCTGCCGTCATCGCCGGCAAGAAGACGGTCGACCAGGGGCTGGCCGCGGCCCAGTCGCTGACCCAGCGCGCCATGCGCCAGGCCGGCTACCCGAAGAAATAGGGCAGCCGCCAGGCGGTGATACGGTTCACTTGAATATCTTCGAGGTTGCACGACGCTTGTCATTGCCGGGCTTGACCCCGGCAATCCAGTCCGGATCCGTCGCGCGGGCGCCTTTTGGATAGCCGGGTCAAGCCCGGCTATGACAACCCGGAGTGTTTCCTCCTCGAGTGAACTGCATTGGCGCAAGACACAGGCTTGCCGGGGCGATCCGCCCCGCTCCGCGCCAAGATGCGTTTTCTCTCCCGGAACGCATCTTCGGCGGCGCGATCCCGATCCTGCCTTGACCGGGATCGCGCCGCCTGCCCCGCAAAGCGGCGTGTGCGGGCGGAAACGCTCGCCCGCTTGCCCCCTGTTTCAATGCGTCCTCGCGCTGCCGCCGATGCCGGCAAATCGCAGTACGCCGTGAGATCGATCCGAAAGGAGCTCCATGGCCGTCGCCTTGTTCGCCCGCCATCGCGGCGTCGGAGTTGACACGCGTCCCCTGCTGGCGCCGTCGGTCCTGTTGCTGTTCGTCTGGATGATCGTGCCGCTGGCACTCACGATCTACCTGTCGTTCCAGCGCTACAACCTGAACTATCTCGACAACACCGGTTTCGCCGGCCTCGACAATTACCGCTATCTCATCGAGGATCCGGGCCTCACCAACGCCATCCTCAACACCATCATCCTGGTGGTGAGCGTGCTGGCGATCACCGTCGTGGTCGGCATTGTCGGCGCCATCCTGCTCGACCAGCCGGTGTTCGGCCGCGGGCTCGCCCGGCTCTTGTGCATCGCGCCCTTCTTCATCATGCCCACGGTCAGCGCGCTGGTGTGGAAGAACCTCCTGATGCATCCGGTGAACGGCCTGTTCGCCTGGATCTCGCGCTCCCTGGGCCTGCCCGTCATCGATTGGTTCTCCGACTATCCGCTGATGTCGGTGGTGATCATCGTGGCCTGGCAATGGATCCCCTTTGCGCTCCTGATCCTGCTGACCTCGCTGCAATCGCTCGACCGCGAGCAGATAGAGGCCGCCCGCATGGATGGCGCCAACGGCCTGCGCCTGTTCGCGCATATCATGCTGCCGCATCTCTACAGGGCCATCACCATCGTGGTGATGATCGAGACGATCTTCCTGCTCTCGATCTTCGCGGAGATTCTGGTCACCACCGCCGGCGGCCCGGGCGACGCTTCCACCACCCTGCCCTATCTCATCTACAAGACCGCCTTGCTCGATTCCGACATCGGCGGCGCCTCGGCCGGCGGCATGCTCGCCGTGGTTCTCGCCAATCTCGTCGCCGTCTTCCTCATGCGCACGATTTCCCACACGCTGGAGGACTGACCGATGGCCGTCTCGCTCACCCGCCGCATCGTCGTCAGCCTGCTATGCTGGCTCATGACGCTGGTGCTGTTCTTCCCCATCCTGTGGATGATGATCACTGCCTTCAAGACCGAGCAGCAGGCGATCGCCACGCCGCCGGTCCTGTTTTTCCAGCCCAGCCTGCACAATTTCGAGGAGATCCTGGAGAGTGCCGACTACATCCACTTCTTCGCCAACAGCGTGATCGTCTCGGTGGGCTCGACGGTTCTGGGCATCCTCGTCGGCCTGCCGGCGGCCTATGCACTCGCCTTCTTTCCCGGGCCACGAGCCAAGGACCTGATGATGTGGATGCTCTCGACCAAGATGATGCCGGCCGTGGGCGTGCTCGTGCCGATCTACCTCCTGTTCCAATGGGCGGGGCTCCTGGATTCGCTGTTGGGCCTGACCTGCCTCTACATGCTGGTCAACCTGCCGATCATCGTGTGGATGCTGTTCACCTTCTTCCGCGACGTGCCCAAGGAGATCCTGGAGGCGGCGCGCATGGACGGCGCCGGGCCCCTCAAGCAGTTCGTATGGATGCTGCTGCCGATGACCATGCCCGGTATCGCCTCCACCGCCCTGCTCGCCATCATCCTGTCCTGGAACGAAGCGTTCTGGAGCATCAACCTCACGGTGACGCAGGCGACGCCGCTGACGGCCTTTATCGCCCGCTTTTCGAGCCCCGAGGGCCTGTTCTGGGCCAAGCTTTCCGCCGCATCGCTGATGGCGATCGGCCCCATTCTGATCTTCGGCTGGCTGACGCAGCGCCAGCTCGTCCGAGGTCTCACCTTCGGCGCCGTCAAGTGACGACGCTATCGTTCGCGCGGAGGATATTGCAACGATGTATTTGAAGAAATTCGACTTGTCCGGCCAGACGGCCTTCATCACCGGCGGCGGCCGTGGCATCGGGCTCGCCAGCGCCGAGGCCCTGCTGGAGGCCGGCGCCAAGGTGGTGATCTCCGATCTCGACCCGGCCGTGCTCGCCAGCGGCCGGGAAGCCCTCGCCGCCAAGGGCTGGACCGTCGATGCCGTTGCGCTCGACGTCACCGATGCGGATGCCGTGGGCCGTGCCGCACGCGAGGCCAATGAACGCCATGGCGGCGTCGACATCCTGATCGCCAATGCCGGCATCGCCTGGCCCGACACCGGCGGCGAGGACATGAGCGACGAGGTCTGGCGCAAGGTGATCGATGTCGACCTCAATGGCTGCTACTGGAGCTGCCGCGAATTCGGCCGGGCCATGCTGCAGCGTGGCAAGGGCTCAATCGTCACGCTGGGCTCGATGTCCGGGCTCATCTCCAACAAGCCCCAGCGCCAGGTCCATTACAATGCCGCCAAGGCCGGCGTGCATCACATGACCAAGTCGCTGGCCGGCGAATGGGCGCCTCATGGCGTGCGCGTCAATGCGGTGGCGCCGACCTATGTCGACACGCCGATGTCGCGCGGCGGCTTCGACAAGCCGGAGCTGTTCCCGGTGTGGATGGAAATGACGCCGATGAAGCGCGTGGCGCGTGCCGACGAGATCGCCTCGGCCATCCTGTTCCTGGCCAGCGATGCCGCAAGCGCCATGACGGGCGCGGTCGTCGTCGTCGATTGCGGCTACACCATCTGGTAGCCCGATCTCGCGTCCATCGGGAGCTTCGTTCCCCCGACCCCGATGGACGCGGTGCCCCCTTGAAACCTTCGGAGTATAAAACGCGCGCCCTGAAGCCGTCATTTCCGGCGCCGCTGATGCGGCGGGAAGGGAATCCAGGGGCAAATGTTAAGACCGTAGCCCCGGTATCCTCACAAGCGCTCGGCCGTCAGGCCTTGCCCGCGACCAGCTTCACGCCGATGCGGTCGGCCAGCAGGACCAGCTCGGCGAGCGCCTCGGCCGAGCCCAGAACGGCGCGCGGTTCCCCCACCGGGGCCAGGACATCGCCGGGAAGGCGGTCGCCGAACAGGACGATGGCGAGCGCCCGGTCGTCCTGCCGGGAAACCCAGCACAGCCCCTGCACCTCGGGAAGCGCCCGATGCCAGGCTTCGGCCCAGGCGCGCGTGCCGGGATACCGGTCCTTTTCCGTATCGATGAGCTGGGTCCGGCGCACACCGAGGCGGCGCAAGGCCGTGGCGCTCAGATCGACAAGCAGCAGATTCTGTTGCGGCTCGAGCCGGGAATGCACTTGGCCGGCCAGCCTGGCCTTGTCGAGGGTCTTCAGCCGTGCGGTGAAGGGAACGTCGTGAAAAACCGTCTCCATGGCGGCGCATTCGAAGGAGGTGCCGCCATAGAGGGTGGGGATCGCCGCGCCCTCCCCGTTCTTGATCGGGCTGAAGCGGGCATTGCCGGCAAGGCCCGGATTGAACTGGGCCGGTCCATATCTGTCGAGGTGGATGCGGTGGATGACCCGGCCCTTGGGCCAGGTCATCATGGCCGTCTTGGCGGCGAGCTGGGATGGCGGGGCGGGTGTCGCAGGGCGTGCCTTGGCGAGCCTCGCCCTAGCCATGCAGCACGCCCTCCATCTCGTCGCGGGCCGCGGCGATCACCCGGTCGGGCTCCCGCAGCAGCAGGTCCAGGGGGCGCTCCCCGCCCAGATAGCTGTTGTCGGAGGCGAACCAATAGGCCGCGCCCCAGCCATCCTTAGACTGGCCGAAGATCTTCAGCACTTCGGCCAGCGGCTTGGCCGGACGATAACCCGTCGCAGGGTCCAGGCCGTAGCCGGGGAAATAGTCGACACCCTGATGGCGGATGGCGAAGATCTGCCCGTCCTTCTTCCATTTGTTGGGCTGGGCGCTGGGATTGGTCGCGCTGAACCCCGCCACCTCGGCAATCTGGGCGGCGGTGAGCCATTCGCCCTCCTCCAGCACGGCCTTGCGCGCCTCGGCCGTCATCCTCGCCTCTGCCAGCATATGCTGAGGCAAGGGAACCTGGGGCACCAGGGCCTCGATGATCGATTGAAGCGCGGCCTTCTCGCGCCGCGCCACGATCGCCCCGACGAGCGGGGCAATCGCCTCGAAGGTGTGGGCGAGCGCCTTCACCGCCGGAGAACTGACCTGGTCCAGCGTCACGGCGATGACCTGCGTCCCCTTCGCGCCGAGATGGCCGAGGCCGTCGCGCACCTCTTCCGGGGTGCCGGTGATGGTGGTGACCCCCGACAATGCCTTGAGGGCCTGGGCGGTCGTCATGTCATCAGCTCCAAATTCGAAATGATCGTGGTTATCTATATAGCACGATAATCCATCTCATCAAGACTGCCTACGCAGGATGACAGATCATGCCGAGGGGCGGCAGCCACGGTTTTCCCAAAGCAGCGTTTCGGAAAATGCGAATTCCCGCGGCGGCGGCGGACCGCTAGCCTTGGAACGTCGAAGCAGAACCGCTTCCGGGAAGTCGCCCAATGGCATGGACACAGCCTATCCAGCATGAGCCCCGGCAGCCTGCCGGCCACGGCCGCCTGCGCCATGTCGCGGATCGCCTGCCGGCCAGCGACCCCGATCGCGGCGCCGTCCTGCTGCTCGGCAATTTCGACGGCTTCCATCGCGGCCACCACGCCTTGCTCGATGCCGCCGAGCGGATTGCGGGCGAGGACCTGCCTCTGGGCGTGATGTCCTGCGAACCACACCCGCGCAGCTTCTTCCGCAGGGCGGATTGTCCCTTCCGCCTGACCACGCCTACCACCAAGGCCCATCGTTTCGCCGCCCTGGGGTTCGACTACGTGTTCTCCCCGATCTTCGATGCCGCTTTCGCCTCGCTGACACCGGCGGAATTTGCCCATGGGGTCCTCAAGCAGGGCCTCGGTGTCAGCCATGCCGTCATCGGCGACGACTTCCGTTTCGGCCGCTCGCGGGCGGGCGACGCCGACCTGCTGGCGCGGCTCGGCAGGTCCCTCGGCTTCGGCGTGACCCGCGTTCCGGAAATCTCGGCCAATGCCCGGCGCTGCTCCTCCAGCCAGGTTCGCGCCTTTCTGCGGGCCGGCGACATCAGGGCCGCCAATGGCTTGCTCGGCACGCCCTGGCTGGTCGAGGCCGTCGCTTCCGGCGGCCAACTCGCCCTTTCGCCGACGCTCTGCCGCCCACCCGCCGGCCTCTATCTATGCTGGACCGGCAGCGCCGCGCGGCAGCTTCATCTGAGCGCCGACGGCGTGGTCACCGCGGATCAAGGAGCATCGCCGGCAGCGGGTCTCCTTCGCTTTCTCGACCGGCTGGCCTGACCAGCCCGCTGCCGAGCCCCGCTCATCCCTGAAAACCGGACCATCATGGCCATCGAACATCTCGCCCGCACCACCTATGCCACGCTGCCTTGGAAGAACGGGCGCGGGAAGACCGACGAGATCCATCTTTCGCCGCAAGGCGCCTCACGCGAGGATTTCGAAGTGAGGATCAGCAGCGCCCCGATCATCGAAGACGGCGCCTTCTCCAGCTTTCCCGGCGCGGAGCGGGTGATCACCCTGATCGAGGGCGAGGAACTGGAGCTCGACTTCGGGCGCTTCCGCCACCGGCTCCTGCCTTTCGCGCCGTTCCGTTTCGACACCGGCCTGGCTCCAACAGGCAGGCCGGTCAAGGGGGCCGTGCGCGTCTTCAATGTCATGGCGAACCGCCGGCGCTGGCTCCATGTCGCGCAGCAGGTGCTGGCCGGCCCCGGCAGCCACGAAATCCCGCCCGACGATCTCGTCGTCGTCTTCGCCATCAGCGGCAGCTGGAGCCTTGACGCCTTCACCGCCCAGGGCGCCCTTTGCCTGGCAGAGCGCGACACGGCGGTGCTGAGGAAAGAGGCGGCAGCGCTCCTCGCATCGGATGGCAGCAAGCAGGCACGCGCCCTCGTCCTGCGCCTACGATCGGCAGTGGCCTTTGAGGAGGCCTGTAATACCGACGGCATCGATGTTTGATCTGCGCGTCATTGCGAGCGCAGCGAAGCAATCCAGAGCTGGAACACGTGGTGGCCATGGCTCCTGGATTGCTTCGCTGCGCTCGCAATGACGATGTTTGATCGGTCGAGCATCAAACCCGTCGGCATGATCTCAGCCGATCGCCATCGCCCGCTTGTGCTCGGCGACTTCACCGAGCAGCCAGTCCTGGAACAGGCTGGCACCCTGTTTGTTGCCGACGCTGCGGCGCTGATAGAGATAGATGCCGGCGGGATAGGCATGGCGGGCGCGGAACGGGGCGACCAGCCGCCCCTGCTCCAGCAGATCCTGCGCCATCATGGTATCGGCCAGCGCTATGCCGACGCCGTTGATGGTTTCCCGCATGATCGCCGTGCAATCATCCATGATGGTGCCCGACTTCGACGGGCTGTCCACGATGCCTTCCTGCTCGAGCCAGCGCTTCCACCGCGTGGTCTCGCATTCATGGATCAGGTGATGGTGGAGAAGGTCGGCCGGCGAGCGCAGCGGCAGGGGACCGTTCAAAAGGGCGGGCGTGCAGACCGGCGTCAGCACCAGCGGTATCAGCAGCGTCAGGGCCGGGCCGGCCTTGTAGTCGAACTCGTCGACGATGGCCAAATCGAAATTGGCGCGCTTGCCAGAGGTCATCACCTCCAGGTCGACGGAGGGATGCTGGCGGCGAAAGCTTGGCAGCCGGTCGGCCAGCCACAGATTGAGCACCGCCGGCACGCACAGCACCCGGACGCGATGCGCCTTGCCCTGCCGCGGGACGTCATGAACGCTGACATCGTCCGTCGCACGCCAGATCGCCTCGAAAGCCTCCGACAGGCAGCGTGCGTAATAGGACCCCCTCGTCGTCAGGGTGATCTGGCGAAAGCCCCGCTCGAACAGCTCCAGGCCGAGAATGGTCTCGAGGGTGCGGATGTGCCGGCTGATCGCCGACGGCGTCAGGTGCAGTTCTTCTGCCGCCTCCTTGATGCTGCCAAGGCGTGCGGCGGCCTCGAAAGCGCGCATGCCATTGAGCGAGGGGAGAGCCATGGACCGATGATGAATTGTCGGATGAGTTTTTGTCAATCGACGTGGACGAAATTGGCGTTTGATCGTCCGCCTCCTTCGAGGATACCCAAAAAGGATCAAGTCGTCACGAAAGCGGCCACAGGGGACAACGGCACCGTACCGCCGCCAAAGGCGGTCGCGGCTCTGCGCATGCGCCGGAACTTCGGATCGAACGGCAGGGCCGGGCGCTGAAGCGGGGATATGCGCCGGATGGTTCCTCCCGCGCGTGCCGCTGCAATGAAGGAGCCCTTCGTCCGATGCCGCAATCTCCAGTGCCCGTGTTCGAGCCGGCAGACGGGATCTCCTCCACCGCCGCCACCGTCGTGGTCCTGAAGCCCGCCGGGCAGGACCTCGGCCCCCGGGCCGCAGCCCTGGATGCCGAAATGGGCGGCCTCCTATCCCGGATATGCGCCGACCCGGCCTGCCTCGCCAAAGCCGGCACCTGCACGGACATCATCGCGCCGCCGACCGTCTCCGACCGGCGGGTGATCGTGCTGGCCCTGGGCACGGCCGAGTCGCTCGACGCCTTGTCACTGGCCCGTGCCGGCGGCGCGCTCGCCGCGCATCTGGAAGGCCGGGGCACCGGCGAAGCGATCCTCGTCCTCGATCCCATCGCCGGCGCCGGCCTGTCCCCGGCGGAGATCCTGGCGCGCGTCGCGCTCGGCCTGCGGCTGCGCCGCTACCGCTTCGACCTGCGCAGCAAGCGGCCGGTGGCTGAGACGGATCGAGCCTGGCGGCTCGAGCTGGTCGGCGCCGGCAAGGCCGAACTCACCGCGGCGCTCGCGCGGATCAACGCCATCGGCGACGGCGTCGACTATGCCCGCACCCTGGTCAATCTGCCGCCCAACCACATCCATCCCGACAATTTCGCCGATCATCTGGAAACCCTGCGCGAGGCCGGCATCGAGGTCGAGATCCTCGATGCGGCACGGCTGAGGGAACTCGGCATGAACGCGCTGCTCGCCGTCGGCTCCGGCTCGGCCCGCCCCCCGCGGGTGGCGGTGCTGCGCTATCGCGGCAAGGGCTCGGGCGAGCAGCCGCTCGCCTTCGTCGGCAAGGGCGTCTGCTTCGATTCAGGCGGCCTGTGCATCAAGGGCGGTGCCCAGATGTTCGACATGAAGGCCGACATGGCCGGCGCGGCCGCGGTGGTCGGCCTCCTGCTGGCTCTGGCCCGGCAGGGCAGCCCGGTGCACGCCGTGGGCGTGCTCGGCATCGCCGAGAACCTGCCTTCGGGCACCGCGCTCAAGCCGCGCGAGATCATCACCACCGCCTCGGGCCAGACCGTGGAGATCTTCGACACGGACGCCGAGGGGCGCCTGCTCCTGGCCGACTGCCTGCATTACGCGGCCTCGCGCTTCGAACCCTCGGTGATCGTCGATCTGGCCACCCTGACCTATTCGGTGATGCGGGGCCTCGGATCGGTCTTCGCCGGCCTGTTCAGCACGGACAATGCCATCGCCGCGCAGATGATCGCAGCCGGCGAAACGGTCGGCGAACGCTTCTGGCAGTTGCCGCTCGACCGTGCCTATGACGAGGGCCTCTACTCGCCCTTCGCCGATCTCAGGCACCACGCCAAGGACATGGAAGACGGCGATGCGCCCTATGCCGCCGCCTTCCTGCGCCACTTCACGCAAGGCCGCCCCTGGGTCCATCTCGACATCGCCGGCAAGGAACTGGCCGACGGCGACCGCCCCCTCGGCCGGCAGGGCGCCACGGCCTTCGGCGTGCAGATGCTGGAAGAATGGGTCCATAACCGCAATGGAAAGCACAATGTCGCTTGAGATCATCAGCCGGGAAGGCCGGGCTGCCTTCCGGGACTACGAGACCTGGTACCGTATCAGCGGTGAGCTGGGCGGCGACAAGGCGCCGGTGGTGATCCTGCATGGCGGCCCCGGCGTCGCCCATAACTATGTCGACGCCTACAAGCTGCTCGCCCGCGACGGACGTGCCGTGATCCATTACGACCAGCTCGGCTGCGGCAACTCCACCCTGCTGCCGGAGAAGGGCGCCGATTTCTGGACACCCGCTCTCTTCATCGAAGAGCTCGAGAACCTCGTCGACCATCTCGGCATCCGCGCCGGCTTCCATGTGCTCGGCCAGAGCTGGGGCGGCATGCTGGGCGCCGAATATGCCGTGACCAGGCCCGATGGCCTGAAGTCGCTGACCATCGCCAACTCCCCGGCCTCGATGAAATTGTGGGTGGAGGAAGCCAATCGTCTGCGGGCCGACCTGCCGGCCGACATCCAGGACACGCTGACCCGGCACGAACAGGCCGGCACCACGGACGATGCCGAGTATCACGAGGCGACCATGGTGTTCTATGAGCGCCATGTCTGCCGGATCGTGCCCTTCCCGCCCGAGGTGGCGGCGAGCTTTGCCCAGGTGGCGCGCAATCCCACCGTCTACAATGTGATGAACGGCCCCAACGAGTTCCACGTCATCGGCACGCTGAGGAGCTGGAGCGTCATCGACCGCCTGTCAGCCGTCGAGGTTCCGACGCTGATCCTTTCCGGGCGCCACGACGAAGCCACCCCCGCGACCGTGCAGCCCTATAAGGACGGCATCGAGGGCTCGCGCTGGGAGATATTCGAACATTCCAGCCACATGCCGCATGTGGAAGAGCAAGAAAAATGCATGCGGGTGGTCGGGGACTTCCTCAACCAGCACGACCGGTAAACAAATCAGAAGAGGGGATCGACGATGAAGAAACTGCTTTTGGCCGCCATGGCCTCGGCCCTGCTGGCCGGCTCCTGGCTTGCACCGGCCCACGCCGAATATCTCAAGGAGCATCGCGGCGGCACCATCCGCCTGCTGGCGCGCTCGGCGGCGGGGACGCTTGATCCGCACATCAACTACACCGACCAGGGCTGGCAGATGTACCAGCCGGTCTATGACGGGCTGGTGATCTTCCGCAAGGCGGAAGGCAAGGACGGCTTTTCCGTCGTGCCCGATCTCGCCGAGGCGCTGCCCACCGTCAGCAATGACGGCAAGACCTTCACCTTCAAGCTGCGCAAGGGCATCAAGTTCTCGAACGGACAGGATCTCGGCGTGAAGGACGTCGTCGCCTCCTTCCAGCGCATCTTCAAGATTTCCGGCCCGACCTCCGGCACCTTCTATGCCGGCATCGTCGGGGCAGACAAATGCCTGGCCGACACCAAGAGCTGCACGCTGGAAGGCGGCGTCGTCGCCGACGAGGCGGCCGGCACCATCACCATCAACCTGACCAAGCCGGATGCCGAGCTCCTCTATAAGCTCGCTCTGCCGCATGCGGTCATCCTGCCCGCCGATACGCCGGCCGAGGACATGGGCTCCCGCCCCATTCCCAGCACCGGCCCCTACATGATCTCCGCCTTCGATCCCAACAAGGGCATGACGCTCTCGCGCAATCCCAACTTCAAGCAGTGGAGCGAAGAGGCCCAGCCCGACGGCTATCCGGATGCCGTCCAGTATGATTTCGGCCTGTCGGAGGAAGCGGCCGTGACCGCGATCCAGAACGGGGAAGCCGACTGGATGTTCGACCCGCTGCCGAGCGACCGGCTCGCCGAACTCGGCACCAAGTTCAAGGACCAGCTCCACATCTCGCCGTTGTCGGCCTGGTGGTATGCCCCGCTGAACACGCGCCTCGCCCCCTTCGACAACGAGAAGGCCCGCCAGGCCGTCGCCTTTGCCATCGACCGCAACACGCTGGTCAAGCTGTTCGGCGGCAAGGTGCTGGCCTCGCCGGTCTGCCAGGTGCTGCCGCCCGACTTCCCCGGCCATGAGGACTATTGCCCCTTCACCAAGAACCCGGGCGCCAAATGGTCGGCCCCGGATCTCGACAAGGCCAAGCAGCTCGTGGAGGAATCCGGCACCAAGGGCCAGAAGGTCACGATCATCGTCGAGGACACCGCCGTCTCGCGCTCCATCGGCGTCTATCTGCAGAGCGTGCTGACCAGCATCGGCTATGTCGCCGACGTCAAGCCGATCTCGACCAACATCCAGTTCACCTACATCCAGAACACCAACAACAAGGTGCAGATGTCGGTCAGCCAGTGGTACAAGGACTATCCGGCGGCTTCGGACTTCCTGAACATCCTGTTCGGTTGCGCTTCCTTCCGTGAGGGCTCGGACGCCTCGATCAACATCTCCGGTTTCTGCGACAAGGAGATCGACGCCAAGATGCAGAAGGCGCTGGACCTCGGCGTCACCGACCAGAAGGCCGCCGACAAGATGTGGGCCGAGATCGACAGGCAGATCACCGACAAGGCGCCGGCCGTCGGCCTGTTCACGCCCAAGCGCCTGGATTTCGTCAGCAAGCGCATCGGCAACTTCAAGTTCAACCCGCAGTTCAACTGGATGGTCACCCAGGCCTGGGTCCAGTGACGCGCTGCGAGGGCACGCCCATGGCGAACGAAGCCGTTGCCATACCGTACAAGACGCGAGGGCCCTGGGCCCTCGCTTTCGTGAAACTCAGGCGCAACCGGGGCGCGATGGCCTCCCTCGTGCTCTTCCTCCTGATCGTGGCCTCCTGCCTCAGCGCGCCGCTCTATGCGCGCTGGGCGGGCGTGGATCCATTCGCCTCGACGCTCGACGCCGTCATCCAGATCGACGGCGCCGAGGTCCCGGTGATGGAACAGTCGACGGAAGGGCTCGGGCTCGGCTACACGCCGATCGGCCCGACCTGGCGGCTCGGCACTTATTTCCTCGGCGCCGACAGCCAGGGCCGCGACGTGATGGCCCGCCTTCTCTATGGCGGCCTCAACTCGCTGATGATCGCGGCCGCCGCCACCATCTTCACGCTGATCTTCGGCACGGCGGCGGGCCTGATCGCCGGCTATTTCGGCGGCCTCGTCGATACCGTGCTGTCGCGTTTCCTCGACGTGTTGTGGGCCTTCCCGATCTATCTGCTGGCGATATCGCTTTCCATCGTCACCATCGCGCAGGGCATTTCGATCGGGCCGATCGTGATCGAATCCGGGAGCCTGTGGCTGCCGATCATCATCATCGGCATCGTCTACGTGCCCTATGTGGCGCGGCCCATCCGCGGGCAGGTGCTGTCGCTGCGCAGATCCGAATTCGTGCTCGCCGCCATCAATCTGGGCGTGCCGGGGCGGCGCATCCTCTGGCGCGACATCCTGCCCAACATTACCACCACCCTGATCGTCTTCGTGCCGCTGATGATGGCGCTGAACATGCTGACGGAATCGGCGCTCTCCTTCCTGTCGATCGGCGTGCAGCCGCCGGCGGCGAGCTGGGGCACCATCATCCAGGACGGGCAGGCGCTGCTCTACACCCGCCCTGCGGTCGCCCTGGCGCCGGGCATCGTCATCGCCCTTTCGGTGATGGCGCTCAACGTCTTCGGCGACGGCCTGCGCGACGCGCTCGATCCGCGTTCCAAGGTCCAATTGGGGCGCGACTGATGATCTATGCCATCCTGCGCCGCTTCGGCCAGATGCTGTTCGTGATGTTCGGCATCTCGGTGATCGTCTTCCTGATCTTCTTCGCCACGCCCGGCGCCGATCCGGCGGCGCGCATCGCCGGCCGCAACGCCTCGCCCGAGGTGCTGGCGGCGGTGCGCCACAATTTCGGCTTCGACCAGCCGCTTTATGTCCAATACGGCCTGATGATGCAGAAGATCTTCGTCACCGGCGACCTGACCTCCTTCGTCAATCGCGGCTGGAAGGTCGTGCCGGCGGTGCTGGATTCCATTCCGGTCACGCTCTCGCTGGTGTTCGGCGCGGCGGTCCTGTGGGTGGTGGTCTCCGTGATCATCGGCATGATCGCCGCCGCCACGCGCGACAGCTGGATCGACAGGCTCTTGATGGCGGCGGGGCTCATCGGCATTTCCATGCCGGTTTACTGGCTGGGCGAGGTGATGAACCTGATCACCCAGAGCCGCTATCACGATACCTGGCTGTTCGGCTGGGTACCGCCGCTCGGCTACAAGAACCTCCTCGACGATCCCAAGGGCTGGTTCCTCACTCTGGTCATCCCCTGGGTCACGCTCGCCGTGCTCTATATCGGCATTTATGGGCGCGTGCTGCGGGCGGCGATCATCGAATCCCTGCAGGAGGACTATATCCGCACCGCCCGTGCCAAGGGCCTCTCGGAAACGCGCATCCTGCTGCGCCATGCCCTCCGGACCTCGCTGATTGCCTTCGTCACCTTGTTCGGCCTCGATTTCGGCGCGCTGGTGGGCGGTTCCGCCCTGCTGACTGAGGTGGTGTTCGGCCTCCACGGCATCGGCAAGCTCACCTATGACGCGCTGCAGAACCTCGATCTGCCGATGATCATGGCAACCGTGATGTATGCCTCCATGTTCGTGGTCCTCGCCAATGCCGTCGTCGATTTCATCTATATTCTCCTCGATCCGCGCGTGAGGACGTCATGATGCTGTCCGTCCGCGACCTTCGGGTCTCCTTCCGCACCGATGACGGCCTGGTCCGTGCCATCGACGGCGTTTCCTTCGACCTCGCCGAAGGCGAGATCCTCGGCGTCGTCGGCGAATCCGGCTCCGGCAAGACCGTGTCGCTGCTCGCGGTGATGGGCCTGATCACCGACCCGAATGCGAAAATCGAAGGCTCGATCCGCTACAAGGGCCGGGAACTGGTCGGCCTGCCCGCCCGGGAGTTGCGGCGCCTGCGCGGCAACGAGATCGCCATGATCTTCCAGGATCCGATGACGGCCCTGACGCCGGTCTACACCATCGGCTGGCAGATCGCCGAGCAGATCCAGGCCCATCGCAAGATCGGCAAGGCCAAGGCTCTGGAACGGGTGGAGGAGTTGCTGGCGGAGGTGAACTTCCCCAATCCGCGCGAGGCGATGTCGCGCTATCCCCACCAGCTCTCCGGCGGCATGCGCCAGCGCGCCGTGATCGCCATGGCCCTGTCCTGCGACCCGGCCTTGCTGGTGGCGGACGAACCCACCACGGCGCTCGACGTCACAGTGCAGGCCGGCATCCTCGACCTCGTGCGCAAGCTGCGTTCGACCCATAATTCGGCTGTCGTCTTCATCACCCACGACATGGGGGTGGTGTCCGAGCTCGCCGACCGGGTCATGGTCATGTATGCGGGCCGCGTGGTGGAGCGCGGCAGCCGGGTGGAGCTGTTCTCCGATCCCAGGCACCCCTATACGCGGGCCCTGCTGGGCTCGATCCCGCCCTTGACCGGCGAGAAGCCGCGCCGCCTGCCGGCCATTCCCGGCTCGCCGCCTTCGCTGCTGCGGCTGCCGCAAGGCTGCGCCTTCGGCCCGCGCTGTCCGGTGCGCTACGAGCCCTGCCAGGCGGACAAGCCCAGCCTCGGCAGCGGCACGCATGCCGCCGCCTGCTTCCGGGTGGCGCAAGCATGAGCGGTGAGATGACAGACAGGAACCAGCCGATCCTCGAAACGCGCGCGCTCGGCAAGCGCTTCTCGATCGGCACCCGCTTTTCCGCCGAGGGCAGGCGCACCGTCCATGCGGTCGACAACGTCTCCCTCACGGTGCGGCGTGGCGAGACCGTCGGGCTGGTCGGGGAATCGGGCTGCGGCAAGTCCACTTTGGCTCGTTGCCTGGTCCGGCTCTACGACATTTCCGACGGCCAGCTTATCTTCGAGGGCGACGACATCACCGGCAAGTCGCTGGCCGAGCTCCGCCCGCTGCGTCGCCGGCTTCAGATGGTGTTCCAGGACCCGTCGGCCTCGCTCAACCCGCGCCGGCGCGTCGGAGACCTGGTGGCGGAGCCGCTGCGCATCCACACCAAACTGTCATCGGCCGAGATCGCCAGGCGGGTGGCGGAGTTGTTCGATCTCGTCGGGCTGCTGCCGGATCACGTCATGCGCTATCCGCACGAATTCTCCGGCGGCCAGCGCCAGCGCGTCGGCATCGCCCGCGCCATCGCGCTCAATCCGGATCTGGTGGTTCTGGACGAACCGGTTTCGGCGCTCGACGTCTCGGTGCAGGCCCAGATCGTCAACCTTCTGGCCGATCTCCAGGAGAAGCTGAACCTCACCTATGTCTTCATCGCCCATGACCTCTCGGTCGTGCGCCAGGTCTCGACCCGGATCGCGGTGATGTATCTCGGCTCGATCGTCGAGGAAGGCCCGGCCGAAGAGGTGTTCGCCACGCCGGCCCATCCCTACAGCCAGGCCCTGATCTCGGCGGTTCCCATCGTGGAGACCACGCCGGGCGGCATGCGCAAGCGCATCATTCTCACCGGTGACGTGCCGAGCCCGCTCAAGCCGCCGCCCGGCTGCCGCTTCCACCCCCGCTGTCCGGTCGCCCAGGATCGCTGCCGCACGGAGCGCCCGCAGGTGCGGGATTTCAGGCCCGGTCGCAAGGTCGCCTGCCACTTCCCGGTCGCATCCTAGGTCCTCCTTTCAGGGTCCTCAAAAACCGGGAGCAAGGTCAGATAGGGCATCGCGACCCCTCATCCGCCCCTATGGGGCACCTTCTCCCGCAAGGGGAGAAGGGACCGGCTGGCGTCGCACCTTCCAAACTGATTCCCTTCTCCCCTTGCGGGAGAAGGTGCCGGCAGGCGGATGAGGGGTTGCAGCACTTCAGGCCTCGTCGTCCTAAAAAAAGGACTGCCTCTTACGGCAAACTACAAAAGGGTTTGTGCTGTCCCTCACCCGAAACGGGCGAGGGCAAAGTCGACGAAGGAGCGCAGCTTCGGGGTGATGCGGCGATCGGGCGCATAGAGGATATGCATGACCCGCGGCGGCGGCTCGTAGTCCGGCAGCAGCCGGACCAGGCGCCCGGCTTCGATCTCGCTCAGCACCAGCGACGACGGCTGGAGCATGATGCCGAGGCCGGCCAGGGCCGCCGTGAGCAGGGCCTGGCCGTTATTGGCCAGGAAGCGATAGGAGAGCTCGACCGTTTCCAGGCCGTCGGGGCCGGCAAAGCGCCACTGGTCGCGCGTGTTGCCATGCATGAAGCCGAGGCTTTCGTGATTCTGGAGGTCGGCCGGCCTTGCGGGATGGCCGTGCACCGCAAGATAGGCCGGCGCGGCGCAGACGGTGAACGTCATGGGCCGCAGCGGGCGGGCGATCAGGCTGGAATCGGCCAGCGGGCCGACACGGAAGACGGCGTCATAGCCTTCGTCGACGAGGTCGACGACGCGATCGGACAGGCTGAGCTCGACATCGACCTCGGGGTGGGCGGCCAGATAGTCCGGCAAGACATTGGCCAGCTCATGTGCTCCGAAGGTCACCGGGGCGTTGACCCGGATCCGGCCGCGGGGGGTCGCCCGGGTTTCGGCAGCCAGCACCTCGGCCGCCTCGACCTCGGCCAGGATGGTGCGGACCCGCTCATAATAGCTTCGCCCGATCTCGGTGACGCTCTGGCGCCGGGTCGTGCGGTTGATCAGCTGCACGCCGAGGTGATCCTCCAGCAGGCGCACATGCTTGCCCACCATCTGCGAGGACATCGACAGCGCGTTGCCGGCCGCCGAAAAGGAGCCTGCCTCTACGGCCTTGGCGAATACAGCCATGCTGGTGAAGCGGTCCATTAATTTGAAACCACCTGTTTCAAGTGTAGCGATCAACTCTCCATTTATCACGAAATGCTCTAAGATCATAACAGACGATGACACCGCAATACGGTCCACTCAGGAGATACCGTTCATGTCCGTCCAACGCAGAGTCGTCGTCGCCGAGTATGGCGCCCCCGCCGTGATGAAGCTCGAGACGCGGGACCTCCCCGCGCCTGGTGCCGGCGAAGTCCAGGTCAGGCACACGGCGATCGGGTTCAATTTCATCGACGTCTACCAGCGCAAGGGTTTCTATCCGCTGCAATTGCCGAGCGGGCTCGGCTTCGAGGCCGCCGGCGTGGTCGAAGCGGTCGGCCCCGGAGTCGGTGACGTCAAGGTCGGTGACAGGGTTGCTTATATCAATGCGGGCCTGGGCGCCTATGCCGATCGACGCAATGTCGCAGCCGACAAGCTTGCCGTCTTGCCCGCCTCGGTCAGCGACGAGGCGGCAGCCACCTTGTTCTTCAAGGGCATGACGGCGCAATACCTGCTGCGCAAGACCCATGCCGTCCAGCCGGGCGATCTCCTGCTGGTCCACTCGGCGGCCGGAGGCGTCGGCCAGATCCTCACCCGCTGGGCCACCGCTCTCGGCGCCACCGTGATCGGCACCACGGGCTCGCCGCAGAAGCGCGATGCCGCCCTCGCCGCCGGCTGCAAGGCCGTGATCGATCTCAACGATCCCGCCTGGCCGGAAGCCTTCCTGGCGGCAACCGGCGGCCGCAAGGCCCGCGTGGTCTATGACGCCATCGGCAAGGATACGCTGATCAAGTCGCTCGACTGCGCCGCCCCTTTTGGGCTGGTGGTCTCCTATGGCGCGGCCTCCGGCCCGGCGCCCGCCATCGACCTCGACCTGCTCAACAAGAAGGGCGGCCTGTTCATCACGCGCCCCTCGGTGTTCGCCCACAATGCCGACAGCGCCAGCTTCCGCGCCAATGCCGCCGATTTCTTCGACGCGGTCACCAAGGGGCATGTGAGCGTCGACATCGGGCAGCGCTTCTCGCTCGACGAGATCGCCAGGGCGCATGAGGCCGCCGAGGCCCGCCAGGTCGTCGGCGCCATCCTGATCACGCCTTAGGGAGATGCTGCCGCGGCGCCAGCTCTCACCTCTGGCACTTGCCAAAAAGGCGCCAACCTCTCCCCATACGGGCCGGGATGCACATATTCTCAGACCGCGCCGAACGAAACGCGACGTCCTTCCGCGCGGTCGTGCTTTCCCGTACTCCCAGACCACCTCATCGCCTTGCAAAGCGCTTGGCGCACAGATCGGCGAAATGCCGGGCCGCGGGCGAGAGTTCGCGCCCAGCGCGATGGGCCAGCACGATGCGGTTCTCTCGATGCCTGCCGGTCAGCGGACGGGTTGCCAGGTTGAGGCCGTCATAGCTCATGTCCGAGGCCGGCTTGGTCGCCAAAATCGAATAGCCGAGGCCATGGGCCACCATGCCGCGCACCATCTCGAAGGAGATCGAGCGATAGGCGATCAAGGGCTTGATGCCGGCATCCTCGAGAATGCCGGTGAAGTAGTCGCGGCTGGGCGGGGCATCGAGCAGGATCATCGGCTCGGCGGCGAGGTCCTCGGGCGCCACCTCGCTCTGATGGCAGAGCGGATGGTCGGCGGCGAGCAGGACATAAGGCGTCAGCTCGCCCAGGGAGAGTTTTTCGAACTCCTCGCCGAGGTCGAAATCATAGAGAAGCGCCAACTCGCTTTCGCCCGCCAGCAGGCTTTCGCGCAGGCGGCGATGATCGCCCTCGATCAGCTTGACGCCGATGCCGCCCATTTCGCGGATGAGCGAGGGCATGAGATAGGGGCCGAAGGTGTGGAAGCAGCCGATCACCAGCCTCGCGGTCTCGCCCGCCAGGGCCGCTCGCAGCGAACTCGCTCCCTCGATCCGGTTCGACGAGCCATAGGACCGATTGGCATAGATCAGCGGCGAACCATGGCGGGAGAGGTGGATGTCGCGCACCTCGCACAGGAAGATATGATGCGTGCCGACCTTTTCGCTCGACAGCAGTCTGCAGTCGAACGCCACCAGAGGGTCGGCGATGCGCGGCGCGCCGGTCGATGCCGTCACCCATTCGGTGCATTCGAACTTGTCGCCGATCTCGTCGCGGAAACGCCCGGCGAAGACATCCGAGATGTAGGACTGGTCGTCGCGCAGGACATTGACGCAGAGCACGCCGTTCTCGACGATCTTGGCCGCGGCCGGGCTGAGATGGTGGACGCAGACCAGCATGGTCGGCAGCTCCGTATCGGCCGAAACCGAGGCCATGGCGGAGACGGTCACCCCTGCCCGGCCGGCCGGCCCGTCGGTGGAGACCACGTTCACGGTGCAGGCGGCCTGGCTCATGCCGCCGAGAAACTTCTCCCGCACCTTCGGATCGATTCCCGCGCCCATCCGCTCTCTCCCACTGGTCTCAAGAATCTGATTCAAAATTCACAACGAGGACGAGATAGGCTCCACTTTTGTCATGCCCGGGCTTGACCCGGGCATCCAGACACCGCACCCCGTTGCGATTGCGGCCAGCTGGATCACCGGGACAAGCCCGGTGATGACAAGAAGTCCTGGTTTCCGTAACTTTTTGGCCGGCGTCTTAACGCTGTCACCCCGGCCGTTCAGGCCAACGATCCTTCCGGAAATCGTCGGCACTGGAAAATATGGATTTCCGCTGCACGGGTTCAGAAAAGCCGCAGCCCAACCGACATCCGCGGGGGCCGCCTCAGAGATAGAGGTGGTGCACCGTGTCGTTGGCGAGCAGGTCCTTGCTGGTGCCGCCCGCCGCGATCTGGCCGCGCACCAAGAGATAGCCGCGATCGGCGATCGAAAGCGCCGTTTCGGCGTTCTGCTCGATCAGGAGCACGGTCTTGCCCTCGTCGCGGATGCGCCCGACGATGTCGAAATATTCGTCGATCAGCTTGGGGGAGAGGCCGAGCGAGGGCTCATCCATCACCACAAGCTGCGGATCGCCGATCAGGGCGCGAGCCAAGGCAACCATGGCCTGCTCGCCGCCCGACATCGTCCCCGCGCCCTGCCACAGCCTCTCGCGAATGCGCGGAAACAGGCTGGCCATTGCCTCCAGCCTGTCCTCGAACGGCACCCGGCATCGGGAGGCATCGAAGGCGAGCTTGAGATTCTCCCGCACATTCAGGGTCGGAAAGAGCCGGCGCCCCTCGGGGACGAAGCCGACGCCGAGGGCGGACAGGCGTTCGGTTCCCACCGCCGCCACATCCTTGCCCGCTATGCGGATCGAACCGGCGTCGAGCCTGATCAGGCCGCAAATGGCGTTGAAGGTCGTGCTCTTGCCGGCCCCGTTCGGCCCGAGCAGGCAGACGAGCTCGCCCTTGTTCACGGCAAGCGAGACATTGCGCAGCATGGGCACCGGCCCATAGCTGGTCGAGACGGATTTGAGTTCAAGCATGGCCGGCCTTGTGTCCGAGATAAGCCTGCTGGACGCGCGGCAGCTGCCGCACCTCCTGGAAATCGCCGTCGGCGATCTTCCGGCCGTAATCGATGACGGCGACCCGGTCCGGCAGGGCCCTGACCAGGCGCATGTCGTGTTCGATGATCAGGAAGGACAGGCCGGCGCGCCGGGCCATGACGGAGCGGATGCTCGCCATCAGGGCGTCGGTGTCGCGGTCGTCCATGCCCGAGGACGGTTCGTCGAGCAGGATCACCTTCGGATCGGAAGCCAGCGCCCGGGCGATCTCCAGGCGGCGCCGGTCGGCCTGGGGCAGCGTGCCGGCCAGCGCATGGCGCCGCTCATAGAGGTCGGGCGAAATGGAGCGGATCAGGTCGCCCGCCCGCTCCGCCGCCTCATCGAGCTCGGCCCGTGCCTTGCCCGGGCGCAGCAGCGCCGTGAGCACCCCGGTGCGGGTCCGGCAATGCATGCCGATCACCACATTGTCGACCAGCGTCAGATCGTTGAACAGCCGGCTCGATTGGAAGGTGCGGGTGATGCCGGCGGCCGCGATGCGGTGGGCGGGGCTGCCGGTGATGTCCCGCCCCTCCAGCGCCACCGTGCCCTTGGAAGGACGGTAAATGCCGGTGATGACATTGAACAGCGTGGATTTCCCCGCCCCGTTCGGCCCGATGATGCACAGGATCTCCGAGCGAGCGAGCCGGAGATCGACGCCGTCGACCGCCGTCAGCCCGCCGAAGCGGATGGTCAGGTCGCGGGTTTCCAGAAGCGCCTCGCTCATGCCCTGCTCCCTCATGGCTGGCCCCCATAGTTGCGCGGGCGCTGCGGGAAGAGCCCCTGGGGCCGCAGGATCAGGAAGGCGATCACGATGATGCTGACGAAGAGGAGGCGGTAGTCGGAGAACACCCGGAGCTTTTCCGGCAGCAGCGTCAGCAGGAAGGCCCCGATGATGACGCCGAGCGTGTTGTCCATGCCGCCCACGATCACCATGGTCATGATGGTGACCGACACCACGAAGGTGAAATTGTCGGGCGAGATGTAGCTGACATAGAAGGCGTAGATGGTGCCGGCGAAGGCGGCGAGGAAGGCATCCACGCCGAAGGCCAGGATCTTGTACCAGACCACGTTTATGCCCTGGCAGCGCGCCGCCAGTGCATCGGCCCTCAGCGCATTCCAGGCCAGGCCCACGCGGCTGTGGTGCAGGCGTCCGGCCGAGAGGATGGCAAGGCCGACCAGCGCCGCCGAAAGATAGTAGAAATTGGCCTGGCTCGGCAGCTTGTAGCCGAAGACGTAGAGCGGTTTGATGAAGGAATGCCCGAAGAAGGTCGGCGCGGGAATGCCGACCAGGCCGTTGGGCCCGCCCGTCCAGGACAAATTGTTGAGCAATTGCTGGATGACGATGCCGAAGGCGATCGTCACCAGGGCAAGATAGCTCTCCTTGGTGCGCATGGACGGAAAACCGAGCGCGAAGCCGAACAGGGTCGCCACCACCGCCGAGATCGGCAGGGTCAGCCAGAAGGAAATGCCGAAATTGATCGCCAGCAGCGCCGAGGTATAGGCGCCGATGCCATAGGAGGCGCCCGTCGCGAAATTGGGAATATTGGCGCTCCCGAGCTGGAAATTGAGGGCGAGCGCCAGCACCGAATAGAGCTGGGCCACGATGAGCAGATGCAGCGCATAGCTGCTGCCCTGCATGAAGAAGGGAAACGCCAGGACGATGGCGATGCCCAGGATAATGGCAACGCCGCGGTGCTGGCGGAAGGCGGCGACGATCAGCTCCTCGAGCTGGGGGCGGAGCTGCAGGGCGGCAAAGCCCGCCCCGAGCAGGGCCAGCAACGCGACGATGATCAGGGTCCGTTCGGCCAGGAGCAGGGTGCCGAGCAGCACCGCTCCGACGAGCTCGACGCCGAGCACGGTGGCGAGGGCGCCGAGCGAGGCTCCGGCCCGCGCCTGCGACAGATTATGCGTGGTGGCGGCCATGGCTCACACCTTCTCGAAGACAGGCTTGCCGAGCAGGCCCGAGGGTTTGAAGACCAGGACGCAGATCACCAGCACGAAGATGCAGACCAGGCGATAGGAGGCACCGTCCGCCAACAAAGCCTGGGCCAGCATCTCGATGCCGGCGATCAGGAGGCTGCCGAGGATGGCCCCCTGCATCGAACCGAGGCCCCCGATCACGGCGGCCGAAAAGCCGATCAGGCCGAGCTGGATGCCGAAATCGAAACGCACCACGCCGGCATGGCTGGCATAGAACAGGCCGCCGATGGCACCGACCGCCGAGGCGAGCAGGAAGGTGGCGGCGAACATCCGGCTGGGATTGATCGCCATCAGCCGCGCCGTGTTGCGGTCTTCGGCGACGGCCCGGATGCGCATGCCGAGCGGCGTATGCCGCATCAGGGCAAACAGGGCCGCCACCATCGCGATGCACAGGACGATCACAGTAAGGCTGAAGCCCGGCACGATCAGGCCAAACAGGGAGACCTCGCCGGTCACCAGGGCCGGGAAGGGCTTGGGATTGCTGCCCTGCGGATAGAAGCTGCGGATCAGCTCGCGCACCACGGTGCCCAGCGCCACGGTGGCGACCAGGGCCATCATGGCCGGGGCATTGCGGAAGCGGCGGATCACCAGCCAGTCGAGCAGCACGCCGAGCAGGCCGACAAAGGCGATGGCGATCAGGCAGGCGATTACGACGGCCGGCACGGTATCGAAGCCCAGCACGCCGCCGGTCAGGATCTGGATCAGCGCCAGGGCGACGAAGGGCGCCGTGATCGACACGTCGCCATGCGAGAAATGGATGACATTGAGAACGCCGAACAGCAGGCTGAACCCCAACGCCACCAAGGCATAGATGCTGGCCAGCACCAGCCAGTTGAGCAGATATTGCGCGAGCAGCGCATCCATAGAATTCCCCTCCCGCCTCGTTTGCCGAGTGTCCGGTCTTCTTTTCTAGGCATAGGCGGGGCAGCGATGAAAGCCGGCGCTGCTTAGGCATTTCTGAGGCAGTGCTTCAAAAATTGCGACTTCTCGCCTCCACAAAAACTTCGCACCCTTGCTCTCGTCTTCGGACAAGCCGACCGGCCACGGGCTCCCAAACAAGAAGACAAGTCCAGACATCCTGCCGTGGTCCGGCGCACCATCGAGCAAGGGAATAGACATGACCATCTTCAACGCACGCCGGCGCCGCCTCCTCGGCAGTGTGCTGCTGGCGACCGCCATGGCCTCGCTGCCGACTCTGGCCTTGGCCAAGGACACCATCAAGCTCGGCTTCCTCGGCCCGCTCAGCGGCGGCAACGCCCCCCAGGGCCTGGGCGCCCGCAACGGCTTCCTGCTCGCGATCAAGCAGGCCAATGAGGGCAATTATCCCTATACGATCGAGGGCGTGGCGCTCGATGACGCCTCCGACCCGCAGACCGGCGTCTCCGCAGCCATGAAGCTGGCTAATGATTCAGCCGTGGTGGCCGCGACGGGTCATTGGAACAGCCCGGTGGCGCTCGCCACCATTCCCGTCTTTCATCGCTTCGAGATGCCGATGATCGTCTGGGGCGCCATCGGCCCGAAGATCACCGAGCAGAACCTGCCCGAGATCACCCGCGTCACGCCGACCCTGGTGGCCGAGAACCAGCCTCTGGCCGGCTGGGCCTTCAAGACGCTGGGCGCCAAGAAGATCGCCATCGTCGCCGACACCTCGGACTACGGCGTCTCCAACGCCGACGTCTTCAAGAAATTCTTCGGCGAGGCCGGCGGCCAGACCTCCTCGACCGACCTGCTCCCCGTGGGCACCACCGATTTTCGCACCATCCTGACCCGCATCAAGGGCGAAGCGCCCGACGCGATCTATTTCGGCGGCGTCATCACCGAGGCCGGCATCCTGCGCAAGCAGATGGCCGAGCTCGGTCTGACCATGCCGATGATCGGCATCTCCGGCTTCTACGATCCGGAATTCATCTCGGTGGCGGGCAAGGCCGCCGAGGGCACCATGGTGAGCTATCCGGCCTCCCAGTCCAACCCGGCTCTGACCAAGATGGAGGCCGACTACAAGGCCCAGAACTATGCCGAGGCGCCCAGCCCCTACACCAAATATGCCTATGAGGCGACGCAGATCCTTTTGAAGGTGATCGCCGACAACGGCATCGAGGACAAGGCCAAGCTCGCCCAGGCCATCCGCTCGATCAAGCATGATGGCGTGCTGGGTACGACGACCTTCGACGATCACGGCCAGACCCAGATCCCGGTCGAGATCGAGATCAAGGTCGTCAAGGACGGTGCCTGGACCACCAAGACGAACTGACCGAATGACGACGAATAAGTGAATCACTCCGAGGCTGTCATCCCCGGCGAGCACAGCGAGGGAAGGGGATCCAGGGCCAAAGATTGAGGCCTTAACTCCTGGATCCCCAGTCACAAGCGAAGCTTGTGACGATGCCTTCGCCCTCTCCCGCTTCGCTCAAGAGCGGCTCAGCCGGGGATGACAACAGCGCTTATTTGCCAACGGTCTGCGCCTTCAACCAGGCGCCCGAGATCTAGCGCACACACAAAGCGGGCCTCACCCGCCGCACAGCTCGCGACATGCCTTCATGTCGCTGAAAACTTCGAAGGAAAGACGATGCTCAGAACGGGGCAGCAATACAGGGATTCGATCCGGGACGGCCGGCGCATCTGGATCAATGGCGAGCGCGTCAAGGACGTCACCGTCCACCCCCAATTCAAGCCGCTGGTCGACATCCGCGCGCGCATCTACGACCTCGCGCATGAGGACGCCACCCGCGACATCCTCAGCTATGAGGAAAATGGCGAGCGCTATTCCGTCGGACTCAAGCTGCCCCACAGCCGGGACGACTGGCACGCCAAGCGCCTGGCCACCGACACCATCCTGGAGGATGTCGGCGGCGTCGTTACCCGCGTTGGCGACGAGACGGCCGGCGAGATGTGGTCGCTTTATGACGGGCAGGACATCCTCAACGAGGTCGACCCACGCTTCTCCGTCAACATCCGCAACCACATCCAGCGTGTCGTCGACCGCGATCCCTTCCATGTTTCGGCCAACACCGACCCGAAGGGCGATCGCTCCAAGCGGCCGCAGGACCAGGATCCCGACATGCTCTTGCACGTCGTCAAGGAGACCGATGCCGGCATCGTGGTGCGCGGGGCCAAATACGAGACCGCCGCGGCCTATGCCAACCAGGCCTTCACCAAGCCGACCATCGCCAATTGGGGCAATTCGGAACTGTCCGACTATGCCGTCGGCTTCGTGTGCGACTTCTCCTCGCCGAATCTGCGCTTCATCGCCCGCACCGGCTTTGCCGGCCGCGCCCCGGCCGAGGACTATCCGCTCGCCAATCGCTTCGACGAAGTCGACTGCCTGGTCATCTATGACGACGTGCTGATCCCCTGGGAGAATGTGCTGTTCTATCAGCACACCAAGGCCGCCGCCTTCATCCGTGCCACGCTGCACCGCTATTCGGCCTTCGCCTTCGTGCAGCGCAATCTCAAGCTCGCCGACATGCTGATCGGCGCGGCGCTATGGAATGTGCGCCAGACGGGTCTGGAAAACCAGCAGGCCGTGCAGGAGAAACTGGCGACGCTCGCCTGCTACCGCGAGGGGATCAATGCGCATCTGACTGCTTCGATCACCAATGCCGAAAAGAGCCCGGGCGGCCTCCTGATGCCCAACCAGTCCCTGCTGATGACGGGGCGCGTGCATGCCTGCTCGCAGCTCCATCACATGATGCATATCGCCCGCGAACTCTGCGGCGGCCAGATCTGCGTCACGCCCGACGCCGCCAGCTTCGCCGACGAGGAAGCCGGCATCTGGCTGAAGAAATACTACACGCTCAACGAGAACTGGGACAGCAACGACCGGCGCAAGCTGCTCGCCTTTGCCCGTGACCTGCTCAATTCCGACTATGCCGGCCACCGGCTGACCTTCCAGCTCTTCGCCCAGTCGCCGCCCTTCGCCCATCTCGGCGCCGTCTACCGCAATTTCGACTGGAATGACGCCCTGCGCTTCACCAAGAAATCCGCCGGCCTGTCGGACCGCATCCTCACCGCCCAGCGCTAATTCGGCACCCGGAGTACCAATCATGATCCACAAGCGTCTTCGCCCCTTCAATACCAAGGACACCTATCCCGAGCAGAAGCTCAACACCGATCTCAGCCAGGGCGTGGTCGCCCGCGGCACCATGGTGTTCCTGCGCGGCCAGGTCTCCCAGGACCTCGACACCCGCGAGAGCCTGCATGTCGGCGATCCCCGCGCCCAGGCCCGCAAGGCCCTGGAGAACATCAAGATGCTGCTGGAGGAAGCCGGCAGCGAAATGGCCCATATCTGCCGCATCGTGGTGTATCTGACCGATATCCGCTACCGCGAGGCGGTCTATCTGGAGATGGGCGAGTGGTTCAAGGGTGTCCATCCCTGCTCTACCGGCCTGGTGGTGCCGGCCTTGGCCCGGCCTGAATGGGTGGTCGAGATCGAGGTGACGGCCGTCATCCCCGACGCGGCCTGAGGGAGAGCCCGATGACCTTCTCGATCTCGGCGCGCTGCGCCCGGACCGGCATGTTCGGCATCGCCGTGTCCTCCTCCTCGCCCTGCGTGGCCGCCCGCTGCGCCCATGCGCGGGCCGGTGTCGGCGTCGTCGCCACGCAGAACATCACCGATCCCCGGCTCGGGCCGAAGGGCCTCGATCTGATGGCGGGGGGACTGTCGGCGCCGGAGGCCCTCGAACGGCTCAAGGCCGAGGCGCCGCATCTCGAATTCCGCCAGCTCGCCCTGGTCGACAGTGAAGGCCGCACCGCCTCCTTCTCGGGCAGCCGGACGCTCGGCACCCATCGGGTGGTCGAGGGCGCCGGCGTGGTCGCGGCCGGCAACCTCCTGTCGTCGCCGGAGGTCCCGGTCGCCATGGTCGCGGCCTTCGAGGCAGCGGCGGCACAATCGCTGGGCGACCGCCTGATCGGCGCCATGCGCGCCGCGGTGAAGGCCGGGGGCGAGGAAGGCCCCGTCCATTCCATCGGCATGCTGCTGGTGCGGGACGTCGCCTGGCCGGTCGCGGACCTCAGGGTCGACTGGAGCGAAGGCGACCCGATCGAGGACCTCGACCGGCTCTGGCAGCGCTGGAAGGGCGAGATGGAAGCCTATGTCTCGCGAGCCCTCGACCCGAGCAAGGCGCCGAGCTATGGCGTACCGGGCGATCTCTAATCGGTCATGACAATCGGGGCCCGGTCCAAAGGATCGGGCTCCTTCATGTGGCGATGACAGCATGGCAACCGAACCGACGACCCTGGACATTCTCGAGCGCCTGATCGGTTTTGCGACCATCAGCCGGCAATCGAACCGCGAGCTGATCGGCTATGTCACCGGCCTGCTCGACGGCGCCGGCATCGGCTGGGATCTGGCCGAGAGCCCGGATGGCACGCGCGCCAATCTGTTCGCGACCGTCGGGCCCGCCACGGATGGCGGTGTCGTGCTCTCCGGCCATACCGATGTCGTTCCGGTCGAGGGCCAGGCCTGGAGCAGGGATCCGTTCGCCCTTAGCGAACGGGATGGCCGCTATTACGGCCGCGGCACCACCGACATGAAGGGTTTCTTGGCATCGGCCCTGGCGACGGCCTTGCGGGCGGCAAGGCAGGAGCTGAAGACCCCGCTTCATCTCGCCTTGTCCTATGACGAGGAAATCGGCTGCGTCGGCGTGCGCAGCCTGATCGACCGGCTGGAGACCGGCAAGGTCCGCCCCGCCTTGTGCATCGTCGGCGAGCCGACCGGCATGCGGATCGCCACCGGGCACAAGGGCAAGGTGGCGCTGCGGGCCTGCTGTACGGGCCGTTCCGGCCATTCCGCGCTGGCGCCGCTCGCGCTCAACGCTCTGCATCTGGGGGCGGATTTCCTCGGCAGGCTGCGCGAGCGCCAGCGCCTCCTCGCTGAAACCGGCCGGCGTGACGACCAATACGAGATTCCCTATACCACCCTCCATGCCGGGCGGATGAGCGGCGGCCAGGCCCTCAACATCGTGCCGGAATGCTGCGAGATCGAATTCGAGATCCGCAACATCGTCGGCGATGATCCCGAGGCCATCGTCGCCGGCCTGAAGGAGGATGCCGAGGCGATCGTCGCGCCCCTGCGTCCGGCCTTTCCGGAGGCGGCCATCGCGATCGATGAGGTCAATGCCTATCCGGGCCTGGAAACGCCTGCCGATTCGCCGGTGGTGGCGCTGCTGCGCCTGATCACGCAGAGCCGGGAGCCGACCTTCAAGGTGGCTTTCGGTACGGAGGGCGGCCTGTTCCAGGACAGGCTCGGCCTGGCGACGGCGGTCTGCGGTCCCGGCTTCATGGCGCAGGGCCACAAGCCCGACGAATATATCGACGCCGGCCAGCTCGGGCGCTGCGACGCCATGCTTGCCGCGCTGGTCGACCGCCTTGCCGTCGGGCTCTGACGGCTTCCCGCCGAGCGGCCAGTTGCCGCTTTGACGTACAGCATCGAACAGGGAATTTTGTCCGACGGTAACATCCGCCATCCAGGGCCGCAGCGTTGATCCCACAATCCGTGCCCGGCCGCGTGAGGAGCAACCCATGCGTTTTACCTTGCGACAATTGAGCTATTTCGTCGCCGCCGGCGAGACCGGCAGCGTCACCCGGGCGGCCGAGCTCGTGAACATCTCCCAGCCCTCGGTCTCAGCGGCGATCTCGCATCTGGAAACCGAGCTGGGCGTGCAGATTTTCGTGCGCCAGCACGCCCAGGGCCTGTCGCTGACCACGGCGGGCAAGCGCCTGCTGAGGGCTGCCAAGGAATCCCTGCGCGCCGCCTATGAACTCTATGATGTCGCCAATGCCGCTGGCTCCATCGTCTCGGGTCCGATCAATGTCGGCTCGTTCACGACCTTCTCCTCCGTGATCATGCCGGAGCTCTGGCGCGGTTTCGTCTCCAAATATCCTGACGCCCAGATGGTGGTGACCGAAGGCAGCGAAGCCGAACTCCTGGAAGGCCTGCGCTCGGCGCGGATCGACATCGCCCTGACCTATCAGCTCAATCTCACGCCGGACATGAGCTTCCAGCCGCTGGTGGAGATGCCGTCCTATGTGCTGCTGGCGGCGAGCCATCCTTTTGCCGCCAGATCGAGCGTCCGCCTGGAGGAATTGGCGGACGAACCCTTCATCCTGCTCGACCTGCCGCTCAGCCGCCAATATTTCCTGTCCATGTTCGAGCAGCGCAGCATCACGCCGCGAATCGTCGCCGAAACGGCCAGCCCCTCGACCTTGCGTTCCTATGTCGGTGCGGGGCTCGGCTTTTCCATGCTCACAGTGAGGCCGGTGAATATGATAGCGGAAAACGGCCGCCCCCTCGCCTATGTCGAACTCGAAGGCAATATCTCCCCGATGGTGATGGGGCTGGCCTGCCTGAAGGACATACGACGCCCCCGCATCGTCGACGCCTTCGAGGCTCATTGCCGCGAGGTCATCACGATCGATCATATTCCGGGCATGCGGGGAACTGATTCAAGTCCCCGTCATGTTATAGCCGATGAGGTGTGATCGACTCTGATTCTCCACCCGGATGCCACTTGTGCATGGGAGGCGGCATGAACGAGCCAAGACTTATTCTTTACGAACTCGCCGGATCCGACCCGCAGCTTCGCTTCAGCCCGCATTGCTGGAAGATCCGGATGGCTCTGGCCCACAAGGGACTTCAGGCCGACCGCAGGCCATGGCGTTTCACCGACAAGGAGGCCATCGCCTTCTCGGGCCAGGGACTGGTGCCCGTCCTCATCGACGGAGCCCACGTCGTTTCCGACTCCTGGCGCATCGCGCTTCACCTGGAAGAACGCTTTGCTGACCGCCCTCCCCTCTTCGGCGCGCCGCAAGCCGCAGCCGTGGCGCGTTTCGTCAACAGCTGGGCCGATACGACCCTGCTGCCCGCCATTGCCCGCCTGATCCTGCTCGACATCCACAATATCCTCGACGAGAAGGATCGGGACTATTTCCGCGCGACCCGCGAACAGCGCTATGGCAACACGTTGGAACAGGTCGTGCAGGACCAGCAGGTCCATCTCGACAGGCTGCGTCACACGCTCACGCCGCTGCGCCATCTGCTGGGCGGGCAGGCCTTCCTCGGGGGCCAGCAGCCCAATTACGCCGATTACTGCGTCTTCGGCATGTTCATGTGGGCCCGCTGCACCAGCAATGTCGCGCTCCTGGCGACCGACGATACCGTCCATGCCTGGCGCGAGCGCCTGCTCGACCTCTTCGACGGCCTTGCGCGCCAGGCTCCCCACCACAAGGCCGTTCCGGAGTTGCCCGATGCCTGACCTGCCCGTGCCGGCGGACTACGAATTCGTGACCACCGACAAGCTGCGCTATGGCGATACGGACCGGCAAGGCCATGTGAACAATGCGGTCTTTGCGACTTTCCTGGAGACCGGCCGGGTCGAGCTCCTCCACGATCTCGCCTCCCCCATCGCGGAGGCCGGCAGTTCCTTCGTGCTTGCGCGTGTCGTCATCGATTTTCGCGCCGAGGTGCTTTGGCCCGGAACGGTGGAGATCGGCACGAGGGTCAACGCCTTCGGCCGCAGTTCGATCACGCTCGATCAGGCCGTGTTCCAGAATGGGGCCTGTGTTGCGCAGGGACAGAGTGTCGTGGTGCTCGTCGACAACAGCACGCGCCGCTCCCGTGCCCTTTCCGAAAGGGCCGTCAAACGCCTGCAGGAGCTGAGCGCCCGCCGCCCTCAACCGGTGTAAGGACGGCAGACGTCACCTGTCCGCTCAGATGATCGCCCAGGCCCGGTAGCGGCCCCGCCCGGTAATCTCCCTCACCCCCAGTTCCGTTACGAGATCCTGCGCCGCCCGCGGTGTGATGTCGAGCCGCTTGGCGATGAGCTGAGCCGAGGCGAGAGGGGTCGTCAGCATCAGCTCGATCAGGGCCGGCAATTTGGAGGTGGAGCGGCGGCCGGCCAAATGGCGTTCGAGCTGGTGCCGAGCCAGTATCCAGCGGTCGTGATCTTTCAGGCCCTGCTCTGCTGCGGCCGCGATGGCCTGGATGAAGGCCAGCAGCCGAGGTCCGTCACCACGGGCAAATCGTGTCTCCCGCGGCAAAGCTCGCAGGCCCACGCATAGACAGGGCAGATGAAAGCGTGCCTTGTCGCGTGCCCGCAGGACGGCCGCTCCCAGTACGCGCCCAAGCCAGGCGGTATATTGAAGGGGCTCGATGGTTTCCCAGGCCAGGATCGCCGCCGCCGCAGCCAGCACCGGCGGCAAGCCGTCCAGACGCTTGACGTCTTCGCGCCATTCCTCGAGTCGTGCCTCCTCGTCCCAGTCGGCATCATAAATGTCCGGCTTGCGATTGGGCGAAGAGGCGACTTCTCCGGCCAGCACGGCGGATGAGCGCGAGACGACGGCATCGATTGCGGCGAGTTCGGCGGCCCAGGCTTGGTCGTCCTCCGTCTCATCGCGTTGGGCGGACGCCCTGTCCTTTCCGTGGCTTTTGAAGTCATCGGCTTCCCGAGAGATAGGAAGCGATCCGCTCTGCACGGGAGGTTCCCTGCCGAGCAGTCCCGCCAATCCGTCCTGGGAGAGAGCCCAATCCGGCGGAGCAGCGGCGATGCGTCGCCGCGCTCGCAGGACGGCATGGGCGCGGGTGAGCTCGTGGGTCGGTGTGCGTGCATCCATGGCTGCATCGTGGAGCACGAGATCCTCCAGATGAACCAGTTCGCCGTCGAGCCAGAGGCTGCCGGCGGCATCGTAGAAATGGGTGCGCGCGATCCAGCCTTCCCGGATCGGGCTCGTACGCAATCTCTCGTCGAGCCGCGCAAGTCCATCTTCCGCGGTAGCGAGCGGGACCGCGATTTCGCTCCAGGGCAGCTTTTCGAGCTCCAAACCGGCTATTTTCAAAGGCCTGATAACCCTAATGAAAAATCAAATAACGGAACCTAACATAGATTTAGCTTCCGCCACATCGAGAAGGGCACTTTTCGGCATCAGTCTCTCGCAAATGGGCTGCCAGTTCGAACCTTGCCGATATTTAACGCCGCACGACCTTGAACCGGAAGCTGTCTCTCGCCATATCCCTCTCGTCGGGAGCACGTCCCCATTCTTCCCCGGTGGGTCGATGGGTTCCCGGGGTTTCCTCCCAAGAGAAACTTCTTGGATGCCTATCCAAGCAGCGGCCGGTTTTCCGGCCGTTTTTTTTTGCAAAAGACATCATCATCGTTTCGTCCTGGCCATGGCGGCCGTCAGTTTCGTTAGAGTTGAGGCTCGCGGGCATGGATTTGCGCCATCAAAATGGGGCCGAGCGACAATTGCCCTGCCTCGGCCTTGCGGGTGAGGCTGCGCAGATAACCGCCGGCGGAATTGATGTTGGCGGCTCTCTGCACGATGCAGGCGACAGCCACGGCGGCCTGTGTTTCGCCCATCACGGTCTGCGCCTCCTCCCAGGCGCTCGGACTGATACGCAGGATGGAGCGGGCAAGGCTCGTGGCGCCGAGGAAATCACGCCAATTGCCGATGCCGTTGCGGGTATAATCGAGAATATCGGGGCAGGCCCGCAGGACCATGCCGAGCGTGTAGCTGCCCTGGATTAGCGCTGTTCGGCTTGCCGGTGCTGGTTTTGCCGCATGCTCAGCCTGGGTTACCGGTACAGAATCAAGAAGGGATTCTGGATCTGATTTCTGTATGTGGCGCTCATTGCTGGACTCAATGGTGCTCAGTTTTGCAGTTTTGACCTGTAATTCCAATCGGTTGAGAATGTCGTCGGCGAGCGTCGAGAGCTGGTCCGCCAAGGTCTCGAGCTGTTCGAGGGTGCCGCGGCGTGGCATGGTTTCGATGAGATTGCGATAGAGGGTCTGCAGGTCGAGCCAGATCTGGCCTTCGTCGGGACTTTCGTCCATCAGTTCGCGTTGCGCGGCGGCAATCATTTTGGAGATGTCGCGCCGGCAGATGGTAATGCGCTCGCGGGCGAGCTTGAGCGAGCGGGCGGCTTCCTCGACTTCGGCGGCGAGACGCAGAAACTCGTCGGCGCGGGCAAGCAATGGTGCCAGATCGAACCCATAGGCGAGTTCGATGCCGCCGCTACGGCCGCGGCGGGCATAGCGCTTGCCGTTGGGGCTGTCGCGCCGGATGATCAGGCCCGCGTCGACAAGCACGGCGAGATGGCGCCGCAGCGTGGAGGCTGGCATGCCGTGGGCGCGGCGGCTGAGCTGCTCGTTGGACGGAAAGACGATGATGGCTTCGCCCGAGAGCGTGGTCTCCGGATGGAAGGTCAGCAGCGCATTGAGTACGGCCAAGGCGCGCTCGGAAATACCGAGCCGCATCCGTGCCGTGCATAGAGCCTGATAGATCTCCCATTTCGGAAGCGCGCGCGTGGTTGGGCGCGTCTTGGCGATCGCCTGGCTTGCTATCTGGGCAAGCGTCAGCGTTCGCCGCCCAAAGGGCGACGTTGCATGATGAATTTGCACTCTCTTTCACCTTATCCAGGCAAAAGAAATCCGCTCGTCGAAATACGACGCCTGAAACGCTTGACAGTGATTCGCGGAAATGAGATTCTCTGTTTGCTTACGACAGAAAAGGCTTCCGCGCGGCGACGCTCGGGGGCTTTTTTCTTTTGCGGGGTTAATCTCCTGTTTGGTTGCGTTGTTTCGCTTCCCTGAAGGCTTCGTAAAGTGCCCCCAGGTTGGACGAAAGGTAGTGGCCGAATTCGCCCGCATCCTTCGATTTGAGCGACAGGCTGAAGGACTTTCCGGTGTTTCGGTAGCTGGCGGCCACGCGCTTGTCCTGCGCAGCCCAGTTGCCGGCCGATTGCGGCGCCGAGGCCGTTCGGACCGGCTTGCGCGCGCGCTGGAGATGCGTCAGCAACTGGTTGAAGCGGGCTGGCGTGTCCAGACGGCGAAAGTCTTCCGTGGCGAGAAGCTCCTCCGCCTGGCTGGCTGCGCCGGGCCGTAGAAGGAGTTTTTTGAGTTCCTCCCAGCGGTCGCGGCCAATCGTCTTGGCAGCACCGATCGCCTCGATGACCGAGGCGGGCACAATTTCGACGACCGACAGCATGCGCGACAGCAGCGTGTCATCGACCGTGAGGGCCGATTTGATCGTCTCTTTGCTCTGTCCCATCGCGAGCAGTTTGGCGGCAAACAGCGATTTCTCGATGAAGGACAGATCCGCCCTGCGGGTGTTTTCCTGGCCTTGCGCGATGATATGGGCGATTTCCTCGACATTCTTCACCACGGCACGCACCCGGATGCCGAGCTCACGGGCCGCGCGCGCCCGCCGGTGACCGAAGACGATCATATAGCGCCCGTTACCCTCCGGATGAGGGCGGACGAGAATGGGCTGAAGCTGCCCGTCTTTCTCGATCCCCTGGCGGAACAGGGCAAATTCCTCCTCGTCGTCCTCGATGCGGTCGGAGACGAAGGAGGCGTCGAGAAGCTCCGGATCGAGCGCGACAATGGTCTCGCCCTCGGTGAGGCGCTTGGCGCTCTCGGCCAATTCCTCGATCGACAGCATCATCGAGCGCGATGCACCACGCGTGGCATAGTCCGAGCGCGTTTCATGCAGCGTCCGGTCCGCAGCGGGGCCGGTAATGCTCGCTAGAAGATTCTTGCGTGCCAAAGCGCCCTCCCCTGCTCTCGTTCAACATATTGAAAGAATGCGTTTTTTTGCCGATCTGCACGGCTGTCAAAAATCGGTCTCATCGCCGCCCCCACGCCTTGTGGACCAAAGCGGTGATCTCCTCGTTCACGGCATTGAGGGCCTCGATCGCACGGTCATAGGTCGATCGGATGAACTGGGAGCGATCGACTTCGTACAGGGTCTGGTTGGTGATGCCGGCGTCCGAAATCGCAGTGGATTTCAGCATCGGATTTTTGAGCATCTGGTGAGGGAACAGCGCCTGCATGAAGCCGACCATCTGGGTCTGGGGCCCGTCGATCGGTTCGAAGCGGGTAACCAGATATCGGAACCATTGCAGGCGCACTTCCGCCCCGGCCTTGCTGATCGAGCGCAGGACACCGCCCAGCATGAGCAGAAACTGGCTCATCGACATGACGTCGAGCATCTGGGGGTGAATGGTGATCAGGACCGAGGTCGACGCCGTCAGCGCGGTCAGGGTGAGATAGCCGAGCTGCGGGGGGCAATCGATCACCACGACGTCATAACGATCCTCGACCTCCTTCAGCGCGTTGGTGATGCGCGTGAAGAATAGCCGCCCGTCCGGCGAAGCCCGGTTGGAGGCAGCCAGCGGCGTGTCGTACTCGTATTCCTGCAATTCCAGATTGGCCGGCACGATGTCGAGGCCGGGAAAATTGGTCGGCCGGATCACCTCACTGATCGGCTTCCTCTGGTCGTCATAGCGCAGGGCTTCATAGAGCGAGAGGTTCTTGTCGAGCTCGGGCTGGATGCCGTGCAATGCCGAAAGCGAGGCCTGTGGATCGAGATCGATGGCCAGCACCCGGTGGCCGGTGAGGGCGAGGTGCTGGGCAAGATGGGCGGCGGTCGTGGTCTTGCCGCTGCCGCCCTTGAAGTTCACCACCGAGAGGATCTGGAGCTTTTCGCCCGCGCGGCGATGCGGAACATATTTCTTGAAGTCCGCGCGGCCATGCCGGTCGAGATATTGCCGAAGTTCCAGCATCTGCTCTGCCGTATAGCTGCGCCGCCCCGAACTGGAGGTCGTCGGGATCGGGCCCTTGCCTTCCAGATGGAGTTTCTTGACGTTGGACTGGGTGACGCCGAGGAAATAGGCGACTTCCGCCAGCGAGAAGGAGCGCAGGCTCTTCATCGCGTTCGGCGGATAATGTTCGACCCTGAGCATGTTGAGCTTGTCCGAGATCAATTCCCCCTGCTGGAGGATGGTCTCGTGAAAGCTGAATGCCTCCAGGTCCTGGTTGGAGATCGACATGTTCATCGACGACGATTCTCGGAATAACGCTTTTTCGCATGAAACAACATTTCAAGCGGGAATTATGCCCGATTCTCGCGGAGCGGCAATGAATTTTAGGTTAATGAAAGGTTAACGCCGAAATAGTGTCTCGAATCACTTTCAGGGCGGCCCGTTTCGATTCTATCTTTTTGTATTATCGCCCGTTTTTCGCGGTTTGCACGGCTGTCAAAACGGTAGCGAAAGCAGGGAAGAAAAATAAAAGATTTGCGTCGTTGTCTATTGACGGGAATCGAAGTCTGATTCCCGCAGATTCTATCCTCGCCGAGCAGTATCTCGAAACCAGGGGATCGCGCAGTGCTTGCGGTGACCGAAGACGTTTCGGACACCGGCTGGCAATGGCGGGAAGGGTGATCCGGCCTCTCTCGCAGCCGGCGCGGATGACAACCGACTGGGAGTGCTCGGCGACGGTCACTATACCGGCAAGCGGTTCTTTCCAAGGCGCCAAGAGCGGCGCGGGCCGGCCGCTGCAACGCGACCCCCCGGGGAAGGGGAGAGACGGAGTGTCGACCTCCGGTCGACATCTTTCTTTCTCGCCGGCAAAGGCCTTTCTGCAGCATTGCCATCCGCAGTCGACACGCAAATCCACCCAAGGCGAATCGCTGCTGTCATGGTGGGATGTCTGCCAGCCCCGCCAGGAGGGCCTAGGTCAACGCGCCGGACTCGCATTCCGACCACCCGGGATTCTGGATGGGTGCGCAGGGGAGGGGACCGGCGGTTGAACGGAACGGCGTCGAGGGCGGATGCCTCTCCTGACGGCCGCTCCCGCTGTCGTCACGTGTTCCCGCAGGAGCGGCAGGCTTCGCCTGCTTGCGAACCCTGCACCATCATGAGAACCGGCTCGGCTCAGGCAGGGTCGTCCAGGACGGCGGCGACGATGGCCTCCGGTGCGTCCTCCTGAACCAGGTGGCCAGCCCGGGGCACGCGGATGAGGGCGCCATCGGTGAGGCGGTCGGCGAGCTTGCGGCCCTGGGCGATGGGGATCCAGGCGTCGTCCTCTCCCCAGACGATGCGCGTGGGAAAGTCCGGGCGCCGATAGCGAGCCTCGACTTCCTCGATATAGCGCTGGCTCATCTGCGCGATCTGGCGATAGAAGGCCCTCTGGCCGATGTCGCCCAGCCAGGGATCCCGATAGATCGACAGCGCCTCTTCGCTGAGAGGCTGCGCGGCGGCGTTGCCGATATAGGCCGAGACGAGGGCGCGGTGGGCATAGGCTGGCAGTTCCGCAAAGGCGGCTTCATGATGGCCGACATGCCTGACAAAGGGAGATCCCTGCGGAGCGATCGCGACGGGATCGACCAGGGTCAGACGGGAAAAGGCGACATCGTCGAGGAAATGAGCCCGCAAGGCGGTCGCGCCGCCAAAATCATGAGCGAGGATTTGCGGTCGCTCGAGGCCCCATTCGCGCAGCATGGCCCCGAGAAGCCGGTTCTGCATGCCGAGCGAAACATCGCTGTCCGGCATGTCGGATTGGCCATAACCGAGCAGATCGTAGAAAAACACCCGCCGCCTGCGGGCAAGCCAGGGCGCGATGCGGCGCCAGATCTGTGACGAGAAGGGGGTGCCATGCACCAGCACCAGGGCAGGGCCGTCGCCCAGCACGCCCCATGCGATGCGGCTGCCTTCAAAGGTGAAACGGTTGGTGAGTTCCAGCATGGCGCTTCTCCCGGGATAACCCCTTTATTGAAATTATAGGTTAGGCTGGATTTTTGAGCGTGCAACCTCTAAATTCAAATTAATGGTTATTTCCGAGTCTCTGAGCCGATTTGCCGAAGGGTGGAGCGAGGCCGATTATGTCGGTGGCCACCCCGTGCTTGATTTCGTCAACACCGTTGCGGACACCGGCAAGACCCGCCTGGACGACAAGATCGGCCGCTGGGATGCGATGCGCGGATGGGCTCGCGGTGCGGGCCTGCTGACGGGCCAGGAGCTCGCTTCGTTTCTTCAGGATGCTGCGCTCGACGATGATGGCGAGCTGGCGAGGCTGCACGGGTTCAGGGAACAGGTTTATGAGGCAATCCTCGGCCTTGCAGGCCAGACCGATGGCGCTTCCCCAACCATGGCGGGCTTGGAGCGCTCGATCCGCGATGCCATGGGGCGGGGATCCTTTGCGGGGGAGGGAGGACGTTTTCGCTGGCGGCCGGATGCCCGCAGCCCTCGGCGCTGGCTGGACGCGCTCGCCTTGGCCTTGGAGGAGCTCCTGCGCAGCCAAGATGTCTCCCGTCTGAGGCAATGCAGCCGCTGCACCTGGTTCTTCATCGATCGCGGGCGGGGCGCGGGCCGCCGCTGGTGCGACATGCGCACCTGCGGCAATCGTGCCAAGGCCGAGGCCTTTCGATGCCGCTAGACGCTACTGGTAGCCGGCTATTAATATGGTGTCATCAAGATAAGGAATGACATTCCGGCGCTTCCCATCGCCGGCCTGCGTCGTCATGATTCTGCGGTTTCCCGGGCGGATGAGCCAATTAAAAGGGCTCGGCGCAAGCCGAGCCCCCATGGTTTGATGTCGTACTGAGAGACTTAGAACACACGCCGTATGCGAATGCCGGCCTGCCAGATATTGGGCGTAGCCTTGGTATTGGTGACCGTGGTGGTGGTTTCGCCGTCGGCCGTGGTGGTGCTGCTCGAACCCAGGTTGAAGTCTGCCCGGGTGTAAGCGACTTCGGCGCCGATGGTGAGGCCCTTCACGATCGTGTAGGTGAGGTTGGCGGCGACCGTGAATTCCTTGTCGAACGACTTCTTGCCGGCGAAGCCGAGCAGGTCATCGTAGCGAACGTCGATATAGCTGGCGACGAGGTTGGCGTTCAGGACAGGCGTGATATTGCCGCCGAGTTCGCCGACGACCGACCAGCCCTTGCCGGCGCGGAAGGTGCTGTTCGAGCCGAAATAATAGTCGCTGTAATTGTTGAAGATGCTGTTGCCGGCACCGAGATAGTCGAGGGCGCCGTCAGCATATTGGCCTTCAACGATGAAATGTCCGCCGTCGATGAAGGGCAGTTTCAACAGGCCCGTGCCGCCCACGGCCCAGCCATATTTCTGCTTGTGGGGGATGTAGTCGGGATCGGTGGCCAGGAGCGGAACGCCATTGGCGTCGACGGCCTCGGCCGAGCGGAACTGGTGGCCTGCAGCCTGGATGGCGACCGAGCCCCAGCTCTGATCCCAGCGCAGCTGGCCGACCACGTCAGGGACCTGCTGGCCGCCCTGTTTCACCGCGACGTCGGAACGATGATCGCGGCCGTCTTCCACCGACAGGGTGGCGCTCAAGCCACCGCCGAACTGGGCGGTATAGGCCAGCAGGTTGACGGTGTTGCTCTCGGCGTAATAGGGCGCCCAGATCGTGTCGCCATATTCATTGTCGTAGAAGCCGAAGAAGGAATGGGCATAACCCGCCGTCAGGCCGCCGAACTGGATGAAGGCCTTGTCGATGGTAAAGGTGTTGCCGTTATAGACGCCGCCGCGGCCCTGATGGCTAATCGGATGCGAGTCGGCATTGATCTGGAAATAGGAGCGCAGCAGGCCCCAGTCGGTCTGGGTGCGGGCATCGAACCAGATGCGGGCCTGGGTGTTGAAGGCCGTGCGATCGTTGTTGCGGCTCCACTTGAAGTTCGAGCGCGTGACCGTCGGCGTTCCTCCGTTGACGGTCGTCTCGACGCGGCCGCTGCCGCTGCCGCCGAAGCCGCGATAATCGGCGCGGATTTCACCGCCGATCTTCAGGCAGGTATCGGTGCCGGGGATGTAGAAGAAGCCCGGACCGAAGGCCGAGCAGACCTTCACATATTCAACGGCCTCGCCCTTGGTCATGGGCAGATCGGCGGCCTGGGCGACGCCGACGACAGCGATGCCGGCAATGGTTCCTAGAAGCAGAGATTTGGTCGCCATGCGACTCCCCCTTTGAGGTTGTTACCGGGGGCGAGATTGCGACACTTCCCGAGTCATCGCAAAAAGAATCCGATCTATGTCTCAGGAAATATGGTCTTTTTGGGCATCTGTGTAACCAAAAGGCCACAATCTTAATAGTTCTCGTGAATGAGAATGCAAATACGAGCTCAAAAATACAACCGATTATTTGAAATTATATTATTGGAATCGCGCTGTAGTTGCATTGTAATCAAAGATAATTACACGCGATATCTATTCGATCGGCCATCAATGCAACCTCGCGCTTGTGGTGCGAAGGCAGCTGATTCCCTATCATCACCCTGGGTTCGCGAGACCCTGAGCAATTGGAGCCCGGCCAGGAATTGACCTCCCTGGTCGGGTTTCGCTTTGGGTCGGAGGCGCGATCGGTTCGCAGAGAGCGGTATGGCTCGAGGACTGGGCACGGGGACTGCGGAAACCGCGTGAAGCGAGCCGAGCGCCTCATGGCGCCATGGCGCATGCCAAGTGGCCCCGTTCATCCATGGGGCGAAGGGAGCGGATCGTGTCGGGCCGATTTTCTTGATGTCCGCCGCCACTCTTCCCTGGGCGGTGCCGCTGCTTTCTCGCGCTATCGCGGAGCAGGCGGCCATTGCCGCCCTATGGCCGCCAGCCCTGAGATCAGAGCGTCGAGGTTCTTGCCTCCGGCGGCGATTTTCTGGTTGGATTTGTAACAGGTATATTCGACCCGTTCGTCCTCGAAGATGTCGATCTCCAGCCGGTTTTCCTCCACCGTGACCGTCAGGGTGACGGAATCCGAACCCAGGCGATCCATCATGAACCAGAGGTGATGCCGCTCCAGTGTTCGCAGCAGGGCATAGAGCTTGTGGGGCATGGGCGGTTCCGGTCCGCACGGTGGCGGTCGATCGTGAGGGCTGGCTGCGCAAGCTGACGGAGTTTTCGATTGAGAAAACGCGTCAACAAAGAATTGGAGAGAGGTGCGATCCGGTGAAAGCGCGCACTTTGCTCTAGCCAGCTTGATGGACGGCCCCGGAGGCTTCCCGCGTCTCGCGCGACCGAGCGGGCAGAAGTTGCAGGGCGTTCGTTCTCGCCACGACTTCCGTGCGGCTGCGAGCCTTCAGCCTGCGCAGGATGTTGCGGATGTGCACTCTCACGGTGAACTCGCTCATCCCGAGTTCGCGGGCAATGTCCTTGTTGGAAGAGCCCTTGCGCAATTCGAGGACGATTTCGAGCTGCCTGGGCGTCAGCAGAGCCTGCAGGGGCTGTTTGTGCTCCTTGGGATCGGGCGTGTCGGTTTTCCCTGGGCCCGCCGCCAGCAGGGGCGTGAACAGTCCACCCCGGCGGACGAGGCGGGCCGCAAAGATGACGTTGTCGATCGTCGATTCCAAGGGGACGACACCCCTTGCGCCCTGCTTGAGAAGCGCGATCAGCATGGGCTGGGTGGTGATGTCGGCGAGCACGAGAATGCGGGCTGCAGGTGCTGCCTCGCATATCGCGCCTATGTCCCGGCCGATCGCTGCGATGCTGGGGGAATGCTCCGAAACGATGAGCAGAACGTCGGTGGCACGAAAGGAAGCGGCCGCCCAAGCCTCGACATCCTTGAAGCCTTCCACCGCAAGCGCCGTCTCCGAGGCCATGAGGCAGCGCATCAAGGCCGTGCGGTGGAGGCCGCAGCCGCCGACCAGATCGATGGCGGCCGGAGGTATGTTGGTGCGCCTTCCAGCGCTGCCGCGTTCGGTGAGACCATAGGTGCTGAAGGTCCGTTCAGCCTGCAGGGCATGCAGGCAACGGCCTTCATCCACGCGAACCCCGGTGAGGATTTCTGTCGGCGATAAAGTCATGCGGGCCTTGAAACCATTCTGGTGCTTCCTTCGGCAGATCGGTCCGAAAGTCGGGCTCGCCCCCAAGCCCTCTATCTCGATCGAGGATTGTTTCCTCTTTATCGTGCCATCAAATCTATATCGGCTTTTTTTACTGATTGTTTCTGCCGGTATTATACGTTGGTATTATAGCGCCGTGTGGAACCTGAGATTGCCTGCAGTCGCAGCCAACTGCGCCGTCTCCATCATGGCAGTTTCAGATGGCCTCGGCACCAGGGACGAATTCAACTGGTTTACTCGGGGCACTTGCCGAAGGCTTTCTGCGGCGGCAGAGGTATCGGTAGCATAATGCCAACTGAAGATGAGGCGAGGCCCGGCGAATATCCCGCGACACTTGTAATTCGCCGTGTTTCGACATCCGACGCTGGCCTTGTCGCTGTCGATACAAGTCAGCGAGGCAGAGCGCGATGAACAGGAATGGCACCGCAGATCGGTTCGGCGATCTCTCGCAATGGCGATCGGGATATTTTCCGGGCGAGGCTTCGGGCGGCAAGGTCCTCTCTGGAGCAGAGCGGGTAGGGTCTCACCCATCCGATGGGGCGCAGCAGGCTCTTAAAGTGTAGGGGGCGTCCAACGCCCTCAGGCTCGTGAATCTATCCCGACAGGTGTTGTGGGCGGAAGGCCCCTCGGCCGATCATCAGCCTCGAAAGCAACCGGCAGGCTCAGGACCCGCCGCACATTCGGGAGGATTTAGATGGCCGGCTTCACCCAGCTTTTCGTTCCAGGACCGACCAATGTTCCGGAGGTCGTCCGCCAGGCAATGAACATGCCGATGGAGGACATGCGCGCGCCCGACTATCCGACCTTCACGCGCGGTTTGTTCGCCGACCTGATGAAAGTATTCCGCAACGAGACCGGCCGCGTCTTCATCTTCCCCTCTTCGGGCACGGGTGCCTGGGAATCGGCGATCACCAATACGCTCAGCCCCGGCGACCGCGTGCTGATGGCGCGCTTTGGCCAGTTTTCGCATTTATGGGTCGACATGGCCGAACGCCTCGGCCTCGACGTCGACGTGGTCGATGTCGAATGGGGCACGGGCTGTCCGGTCGAGATCTATGCCGAACGGCTTCTCCAGGACAAGGAGCACCGTATCAAGGCCGTCTTCGTCACGCATAACGAAACGGCCACCGGCGTGACCAGCGATGTCGCCGGCGTGCGCGCCGCTCTCGACGCGGCCAGGCATCCGGCCCTGCTCTTCGCCGACGGCGTCTCCTCGATCGGCTCGATCGATTTCCGCCAGGAGGATTGGGGCGTCGATTGCGCCGTCTCCGGCTCGCAGAAGGGCTTCATGCTGCCGCCTGGCCTCGGCTTCCTGTCGGTCAGCCAGAAGGCTCTCGCAGCCGCCAAGGCGGCCGGGCACAAGCGCTGCTACTTCTCCTTCGAGGATCAGATCCGCGCCAACGACACCGGCTATTTTCCCTATACGCCGGCCGTACAGCTCCTGCGCGGGCTTCGGGTTGCCCTCGATCTCCTGTTTGAAGAAGGCCTCGAGGCTGTCTTCGAGCGTCATAACCGCCTGGCCACAGGCGTGCGCAAGGCGGTGGAGGCCTGGGGGCTGAAGCTCTGCGCCAAGGAGGCCAAATGGAACTCCGACACGGTCAGCGCGGTCCTGGTGCCGGAAGGCATCGATAGCGCCGAAATCGTGCGCCGGGCCCATTACGGCTACCAGACCTCCCTCGGTGTCGGTCTCAACAAGGTTGCCGGCAAAGTGTTTCGTATCGGCCATCTCGGCTGGGTCAACGATGTGATGATGTGCGGTGCGATCTCGGCGGCCGAAATGGCGCTGCGCGATTGCGGCGTGAAGATCCAGCCCGGCTCCGGCGTCGGCGCGGCCCTCGAGCATTACCGCCTGTCGGCCCAGCCGAGCCTGGCCAAGGCCGCCTGAGGCGCAACCTTAACCCTCCCCCTCGATGGGGAGGGGTCGTTCCTTTTGTCAGGGACTGAGTTCGTCCACCCCACCCCGGACTTTCAGGCCGACCCTCTCCATCGAGGGGAGGGCAAAGAGGTCGCCGCCATCTCAAGGGACTCTAGAATGAGCCATACCATCCATCATCTGCGGAAACTGCGCCTGCAGCGCAGCGAACTCGCCGTACCGGGCTCCAATCCGGACATGATCAGCAAGGCCGCCGACGGTGCGGCCGACTATATCTTCCTGGATATCGAGGATGCCGTGGCGCCGCCCGACAAGGAGCGGGCTCGCAAGAACATCATCGAGGCCCTCAACCAGATCGACTGGCGTGCCCGCGGCAAGACCATTTCGGTACGCATCAACGGCCTCGACACGCACTACATGTACCGTGACGTCGTCGACGTGATGGAGCAGGCAGGCGACCGGCTCGACACCATCCTGGTGCCCAAGGTCGGCGTGCCCGCGGATCTCTATATGGTCGAGGCCATGGTCAACCAGATCGAGACCGCCAAGGGCTTCAAGACTCGCGTCGGCCTGGAGGGGCTGATCGAGACCGCGCTCGGCATGGCCAATGTCGAGGCGATCGCCGCCTATGGCGGCCGGCTCGAGGCGCTGCATTTCGGGGTCGCCGACTATGCGGCGAGCTGCAAGGCACGCACCGTCTCGATCGGTGGCCTCAACCCCGATTATCCCGGCGACCAATGGCATGCGGCCCTGTCGCGCATGACGGTGGCCTGCCGGGCCTATGGGCTGCGCGCCATCGACGGTCCCTTCGGCGATTTCTCGGATCCCGAGGCCTATATCGCGGCAGCCAGGCGTGCCGCCGCACTGGGCATCGAAGGCAAATGGGCGATCCACCCCACGCAGATCGCGCTCGCCAATGAGGTGTTCTCGCCGCCTGAAAAGGAAGTGAACCGCGCCCGCCGCATCATCGAGATGCTCCGGGAAGCCGAGGAGCAGGGCAAGGGTGCCGCAGCCCTCGACGGCAAGATGATCGATGCCGCGTCCGAACGCATGGCCCGCAACGTCCTGGTCATGCATGACGCCATCCAACAGTCGACCCAGCCGCGCCCCGGCCTGCCCAACTGACGAGGTTACAGACATGGATATCCATGAATACCAGGCCAAGGAACTGCTCTCGCGCTATTCGGTGCAGATTCCGCGCGGCGGACTTGCCTACAGCCCCGAGCAGGCGACCTATCGCGCCAGCGAGATCGGCGGCGACAAATGGGTGGTCAAGGCCCAGATCCATTCGGGTGCCCGCGGCAAGGCCGGCGGCATCCGCATCTGCAAGTCCGACAGCGAGGTGTCGGAGGCGGCGGAGGCCATGCTCGGGCGCAAGCTGGTGACGCACCAGACCGGGCCCAAGGGCAAGCTGGTTTCGCGCCTCTATGTCGAGGAAACCGTCGACATCCGCCAGGAACTCTATCTCGGCATCGTGCTCGATCGCAAATCCGAGCGCGTGATGATCGTGGCGTCGGCCTCCGGCGGCATGGAGATCGAGGAAATCGCCGAAAAGCAGCCCGATTCCATCATTCGCGCCATCGTCGATCCCGGCGCGGGCATGCAGCAGTTCCAGGCCCGCGAGATCGCCTTCGGCCTGGGGCTCGAAAACAATCTGATCGGCAAGGCGGTCGACACGCTGCTCGGCTGCTACCGCGTCTTCCGCGACTACGACGCCTCGATGCTGGAAATCAACCCGCTGGTCGTCACCCGCGACGGCAACCTGATCGCCCTCGACGCCAAAATGTCCTTCGACGAGAATGCGCTGTTCCGCCGCGCCGAGATTTCGGAACTGCGCGACAAGTCGCAGGAAGACCCGCGCGAGACCTTCGCCTCCGATCGCGGTCTGTCCTATGTCGGGCTCGACGGCAATATCGGCTGCATCATCAACGGTGCGGGCCTGGCCATGGCAACGATGGACATGATCAAGATCGCCGGCGGTGAGCCGGCGAACTTTCTCGACATCGGCGGCGGTGCCTCGCCCGAGCGTGTCGCCAAGGCGTTCCGCGCCGTGCTCGCCGACAAGAATGTCGAGACCATCCTGGTCAACATCTTCGCCGGTATCAATCGCTGCGACTGGGTGGCCGAGGGCGTGGTCAAGGCGATGCGCGAGGTCGGCGTGAACGTGCCCCTGGTGGTGCGCCTGGCCGGCACCAATGTCGAAGAGGGGCGGCGTATCCTCGCCGAATCCGGCGAGAAGGTGATCGTAGCCGACACGCTGGCCGAAGCGGCCGAAAAATCGGTCGAGGCGATGCGCGCCTTTTCCAAATCCAAGAAGCATTGAGGGGGAAGCGAAATGGCAGTTCTGTTGAACCGCAAGACGCGCGTCATCGTCCAGGGCCTGACCGGCAAGATCGGCTCCTTCCACGCCCAGGACATGAAGCGCTACGGCACCAATGTCGTCGGCGGCGTCACCCCCGGCAAGGGCGGGCAGGAGCATAATGGCATTCCGGTCTTCAACACGGTGAAGGGTGCCGTCAGGGAGACGGGCGCCGAAGCCTCGATCGTGTTCGTACCGCCGCCCTTTGCGGCCGATTCCATCATGGAAGCCGCCGATGCCGGCCTCAAATTCTGCGTCTGCATCACCGACGGCATTCCCTCCCAGGACATGATGCGGGTGAAGCGCTATATGCGGCGCTTCCGCTATGAAGAACGCATGCGCCTGATCGGCCCCAACTGCGCCGGCGTGATCACGCCCGGCCAGGCGCTGATGGGCATCATGCCCGGCAACATCTATCTGCCGGGCCGGGTCGGCATCGTCGGCCGCTCGGGTACGCTCGGCTATGAGGCGGCCTCGCAGATGAAGGCCCTCGGCATCGGCGTCTCCACCAGCGTCGGCATCGGCGGCGACCCGATCAACGGCTCGTCCTTCAAGGATATCCTCAAACTGTTCGAGGAAGATCCGGATACCGATGCCGTGGTGATGATCGGCGAGATCGGCGGGCCGCAGGAAGCCGAAGCCGCCGAATGGGCCAAGCATCACATGCGCAAGCCGCTGATCGCCTACATCGCCGGCCTGTCGGCGCCAAAGGGTAAGCGCATGGGCCATGCCGGCGCCATCATCTCCGCCTTCGGTGAGTCGGCGCAGGAAAAGGTCGAGATCCTCCGCGATGCCGGCGTGACCATCGTGCCGACGCCGGCAGCCTTCGGGCCGACGGTCGCCGGCGTGCTGGAGAGCAGGAAGGCGGCCTGAGCGGGCCGACAGGGAGCGCGACCATCGCCGACTCGGCCATGTGCGCGCCTCCTGCGGGACATCGTTCGATGGCGGCCTTCGGGCCATGGCGGGTGGGCGAAGCCGGTCTTCGACCATTGCTTTTGCCGGCTCAATAACGAGTGCGATCCGGTCCACCGCGTCGGATTTCAGCAGCCCTGATGGGGGAAGTGCGATGACACCTCGGATACTGGTAACGCGGCGGTGGCCCGCCTCGGTCGAGCGGGTCCTGGCCGACAGGTTCGATACGACGTTCAACCAGGATGATACGCCGCTGGCCCCGTCACAGTTGAGCGACGCGTTCCGGCAATTCGATGCCGTGCTGCCGACGGTCAGCGATAAGCTGCCTGCCTCGGTTTTTCCCGACAAGGATGTGCGAACCAGGCTCCTGGCCAATTTCGGCGTCGGCTTCAGCCATATCGACATCGATGCGGCACGCGCCCGCGGCATGACCGTGACCAATACCCCTGGTGTGCTCACCGACTGTACTGCCGATATCGCCCTCGCACTGCTGCTCGCGGCGGCGCGCCGGGCAGGGGAGGGAGAGCGTCAATTGCGCGCCGGCGCTTGGACGGGCTGGTGCCCTACCCATATGATCGGCTCCAAGGTGAGCGGCAAGACCATCGGTATCATCGGCATGGGCCGGATCGGCAAGGCAACGGCCAAGCGCGCTCATTTCGGCTTCGATATGAAGGTCGTCTTCTACAACCGCTCGAAAGTCGACGACGAGACGGTCAGAGCCATGGGGGCACGGCAGCTGGCAAGCGTCGAAGAGATGCTGGCCGAGGCGGATTTCGTCTCCCTGCATTGTCCGGGCGGCGCGGAGAACCGGCACCTGATCAATGCGGCCCGGCTGCGGGCGATGAAACCGGGTGCCTTCCTGATCAACACAGCGCGTGGTGACGTGGTCGACCAGGAAGCGCTGATCGCCGCGCTCGAGAGCGGGCAGATCGCAGGCGCCGGCCTCGATGTTTATGATGGGGAACCGGCTGTGCCTGCCGCGCTCCTGCGTCTGGAGAATGTGGTCCTGCTGCCGCATCTCGGCAGCGCCACGGAAGAAACCCGCGTGGCCATGGGCATGCGGGCTGTCGACAACCTCACTGCCTTCTTCGAGGGGCGAGCAGTGCCCGACAAGGTGGCATGAAGCGTTTGGCGGACTGCCGGATCGCCAACTGCGATGCGGCTGACAACGTCCGAGAGTGACCGCCCAGCCTACTGAGCGCCGGGCGTTCTCATGCCGGCGACCACGGCAAGGCGCGGCCGCAACCAGATCAATGTCTGCGGTTCCCCCGCTTCATATGTCATTTAATGCCCGTTCGGCCGTCCAGGTCCGCATCCGATCACCGGCCCCCAAATATCCGTGCTTTGGCCGGGCAGGGCCGTTCCTGTGCAGCGGAGGTTCGGAGCGGGGTTTCGTCGCCTAAGGACAAACTATGTTGCGATTTGCGGACAAAGATTGATTCACTGCGCAGGGGAGAAATGAAACGTGCTTGTCAGCGGCATATAGGCACTGGAATGAAAAAATGTTTCACGATATGAATATTGCGTGAGGCAGGCACTGAATTGTCGTCGCGGCTTGGAACGCCCCGAAACACAGAAGGCCCAAAACAGAAGACGTCGGATCAGGGGTGGCGCGCGCCGCAAATCGGGGGACATATGAACGCCGAGGGGAAAAGCCAGCGTCAGGGCATCGAGGTCGATAGGATGCGGGGAGCTCCGGAAGGCCGGTTCAGGGTGCTGATCGCCGAGCGCAACCCGCTGGTGGTGGCGGCCCTCGGCGAGATGATCAAGAATGACGCCCGCTTCGAGCTGGTCGCCAGTGTGCAGTCCGGCGAGGCTTTCCTGACGGCGGTAGCCGAGCCGAACTTCGACCTGGCCGTTCTGGGCTGGAAACTCTCCGACATGAACGGCGCCGAAGTGTTGGAGGAACTGCGCCAGCGCAGCCTGCACGCACGCATCGTCATCTTCTCGAACGATCATGACATTGCCATTCTCAAGCAATGCGTGCGCCTGGGCGTTCAAGGCTATTGCTATCAGTTCGACGATCCCGCCATCCTGTTCGACACGCTGGTGGCGGTCGCCCATGGCCGGATCTGCATCCCCTATCTGGACGTGTCCAAGATCAACGACACGCCGCTGTCACGCCTCACCACCCGCGAGCGTGAATTGCTTGCCGTGCTCGCGGATGGCTGGACCAATCTGCAGATCGCCGCCCGCACCGGAATCTCGGAAAACACGGTCAAATATCACCTCAAGAATCTCTACGACAAGCTGGAGGTGCGCAACCGGGCGATGGCGGTTGCCCTCTACGCTACCGAAAAGAGCCGGGGCCCTCAGGCCAATTCCTGACACGGGGCGGAAGTTTTGGGCCCACAGGCGCGCCTGCGATTGCCAAGTCTGCAGTCATCGGCCTGTCATGAGGAGAGGGCAGAAGGCCGCGCGTGTGAGGAGAGTAACGCGATGACCATCGAACTTTGGCCCTTTCTGGTTCTACCCCTTGCCGGGCTCGTGGCGGGGGCGGGCATCGTTCGCTTCGTCATCGGACCGGACTGGATGGAATGCCTGCGCCAGTGTCGCGAGCTTCAGCGCCGCTAAAGCGGTTTCCAGAAAGGCTGAGAGGCTTTTCGTTTAGAAAACGCCTCGACTGCGGGCGCCAAACGACTGCACGGAGCGATCATCGAAAGCCCTTCCGGGGTCTCCTTCACCTGCTGAAGGCGCTTGGGAGCGGTGCATTCGGGCAAAGCCCCGATGCAGGACCGGCAAGCGTCAGTTGCCGGCGGGATCCACCACCGATGGCGGTCCGAAGGCGGCTTCGATGACTGCGCCTGCCGCAAGGCACAGGTCTTCGCGAAAGCGCGGCGCAAGCAATTGAACCCCAGTCGGGCTTCGCCCGGTCAATCCGGTAAAGACCGAGAGCCCGGGCAAACCGAGGAACGGCACCCCGATCTGCGGGATCTGAGCCTCCCAGACCCGTTCGAATGCCGCCTGACCCTCGAGGTCCAGATCGTCCTCGAACGGCAGATCGGCCGACACCGGCAGCAATACCACCGGATAGGTCTCCATGAAGAGCTGCCATTGCCGGATCAGGGTGGCACGCCGGGTCAGCGCCTGGGAATAGGAGGCGGGGGTGGTGGAGCGGCCAAGCGCCTGGTGGCCCCGTAAAACGGCGAGCGCGCCCGGATCGCCTTCCTTCTCGGCGGCGGCAAGCTTGGCCTCGTAGCCCTCGCCGATCCAGAGCCGGGTCTGCAGTTCGGCCGCTTCGCGTAGCGGCGGCAGATCCCCGACCTCCTCGACGATCCAGCCGGCGGCCTCCAGATGCCGGGCGGCATCGCGCAATTTGGCGCGGATCGGCTCGCAGGTGCCGATCTTGCCCGGATCGAGGCAAAGAGCGGCCCGCCTTGCAACTTCCGGCCCCGTCAGCGGCGCCGGCGTCCACCACGGATCGCGCGCGTCCCGGCGCGACAGCGCCTTTAGCGCGACCCTGAGATCGTCGATCGAGCGGGCCAAGGGCCCGGATACCGCCGTGATCTGGCCGACAATATCCCGCTCGGGAGACGAGGCGTTATAGGCCGCCACCCGCCCGGGGGAGGGGCGCAGTCCGTGGATGCCGCAGGCATAGGCGGGATAGCGGATCGAGCCGGCGATATCCGTGCCATGCGCGAGAGAACCGATGCCGCTCGCGACCGCCGCGGCCGCGCCGCCTGACGATCCGCCCGGCGTCAGCCTGGGGTCATGGGGGTTCTTCGTATGGCCGTGCAGGCGATTGTTGGTGAACCAGCGATAGGAAAAAGCAGGCGTGTTGGTCCGGCCCAGCAGCATCGCCCCGGCCTCGAGCAAGCTGTCGACGACGGGGCTATTGTCCGCCGCCAGCAGATCCTTCTGCAATGTCACGCCGTTGGTGGTGGCATATCCCCTCTGGTCCACATTGACCTTGACGGTAACGGGGACCCCGGCGAGCGTTCCGGCTTCTTCCCCGTGGGCAATGGCCGCGTCGATCCGGCCCGCCTGCGCCAGGACGTCCTCAGGCCGTATGTCGACCACGGCATTGATCGATGGATTGACGGCAGATAGCCTCTCGAGTGCGGCTGTTGCCACATCATGTGCAGATACCTGCCTGGATTTGACGAGAGCGGCGATTTTCGTCGCGTCCAAGCGCCAGAGTTCGTTCATCGCGGTTTTCCGATTCCCTCGATCATGGCATGAAAGTACAAATAGTGTCGGCTCGATACCCTTGGAGCAAGAAGGATCACGGCATCTCGCTTCGATGGAGGGCGAATTCGCTTTCACGATCGTGGAATAGGCCGCAGCATAATTCGGATGATCGGTTTCAATCACCAATGAGGATCTTGGGTTGAACATGTCGCGTATCGGATTGAAACAGGCCATGGCGTGGCTGTTGCCTTTGCTGTTTGTGAGCCTGATCCTGGCAGCGCAGACGAGCTCTTTTGCCGCAGGGATTACTCCCTTGGCGGAAAAGGTCAGCCATCGTCTGTCCTACATGAAGGATGTCGCGGGGTATAAGGCGCAGAATCACCTGCCGATAGAAGATCCGGTTCAGGAAGCCAAGGTTCTGGACAGCGCCAAGTCAGAGGCCGAGAAACTGGGGCTGGACCCCACCACGGTGGAGCCCTTCATCATCGCCCAGATCAAGGCTGCGAAGGCCGTCGAATATCGCTATCTCGCCGATTGGCTTGCGCAGCCGGAGACAGGGTGGCAGCCGCGCCCGCTCGACAAGGTGAGGCAGGACATCGCGCGGTTGAGCAAGGAGATTCTGGAGCAACTCGCGCGGGACCTCAAGAGCGGACGGTTCACCTCGGATGAGCGCTCCAGCTTCTTCAAGGTGGTTCACGAGCCCAATCTGAAGGAATCGGACAAGCAGCAATTGTTCAGTGCCTTGCTGGCGATAAGGCTGGCGAAGTAGGGCCTAAGGGGCTGCGCGTAGCGGGTCCTCGGATCATGGCAGGATGGGTTGCACCGGCCGAGAGGAGGTGTTGCTACCTCCGTCATAGCGCGGAGCTGGCGGCTCGCCCGGCTTCCCGTCCAGTCGCGATCAGCCGCGCGGCGAGGGCCGTGGCTTCCTCGGAAGAGGCGGCGATTTCCATGGCGATCCCGAAGGCCTTGGTGGCCATCGCGGTCTGGGCTCGAAGCGCTACGCGCTTCAGGCGATCGGGCTCGATGGCGATCAGGGACAGGCAGAGCCTGCCGAGAACCTGCTTGTTCGCCTTGAGCCAGATACCCCTGCGCTTGCGATCCTCATGAGTTTCTTCCGCATGGCCGGCGGGAAAGACCACGACGAAGGGCTGGTCTTGCGCAAGGAGTGCCTCCATCTCGCGCATCCAGCGCCCGGCATAGCCCGGGACGATGGCCTCGGGCCGGGACCGAATGATCGGAAAGCCGGAAACGTCGTGGACGATGAAGGCTTGGTGGTCGAATGGCATAGGCGATCCTCGGTTCGTAGTCAGATGGCGGCGCCTTCGCCGAAAAGGCGGTGTGCACCCTGCAGGGAGGCCGCGATCGCCCTATTGGCCCGCCGGCGCAGATCGTCTTCATAGGCGGCAATCGCTGTCGCAAGTGTCGACTTGCCGATAGCGGCCATGCTCAGCCAGGTGGCGAGATGCGCCGCATCATCGAGCGCCGTGTTGGCACCGACGCCACCGGCCGGGCTCATCGCGTGGATCGCGTCTCCCAGCATGGTCACGCAGCTTGGCGTCCACGCAGGCAGGGCGTCGGCACTGCGTATCGCGAGCGCAGCGATGGTCGATCGGTCAGCCTCGGCAAACAGGGCACGCAAGCCACCGGTCCAAGAACGGGCGAGGTACTGGACCCGAGCCGCCAGTGCCTCCCCATCCGCCTCGCGCAAGGCCGCCTCGTCCAGTCCCAGGCTCGTCCGCCGGCCAATGACGGCCCAGTAGAGATAATCCGCGATAGGCGTGAGCCCCGCCGCAGCCAGCGGGAAGCGAAAGGTCATGGCATCGACGATCACCGCGAAGTCATCGGCGAAGATCACCGACGTACCGTCCAAGAGCGTGTCGGCAACCTGACCGTCGGAGGGGGGAAGGGATTTGCCGTAGATGCAAACGGCACCGGTCTCCTTCGGTGCCAGCAGCGGCAAGCACTGGCGACGTACGGTGGAATTCACGCCGTCGGCGGCGACGAGGATGTCGGCTTCGCACGCCGTGCCATCTTCGAATCCTATTGTAACCACGCCCTCATTTCGTGCGTCGAAGCGGCGAAAGGCCTTGCCGAAGTGGACGCGGTCCTCGATGCCGCACAGGAGAATTTCCCGAAGGGTGAGACGGTTGGCGCTGAGATCGCCATCGCCTGATGGGTCTGCGCCCACCGCCGAGGGGCGCCAGTTGCCAGAAGGTCGACCTTCGACCCGCCCGAGTTGGGTATCGAGAAAACGTCCATCCGAGTGGGAGACGGCACAGGTCTGGCGAAAAAGCTGGTTCAATTCGGGTGTCAGGCAGGCTGCCAGCGCCTGCTGGCCCGTCGCGTCGATTCTGATCCTGTAGCCCTGCGTCCTGCTGTCCGCCGCCTCGTCCCTTTCATAGACATCAAACGAGATGCCCTGTTGTCTCAGTCCCTGGGCTAGGCAGAGGCCGCCCAGCCCTGCACCGATGATAACGACATGAAGGGGCTGACGGGTCATGCAAAGCCTGTTCCGAGGCAGGGCGCCCGCGACCATGACCGCGTACCTGCCCTCATTCCTGTTTCGATGCGTCTTTGCGGTTCATGGCGATTTCGCTCGGCCGGAAGACGCTCCTGCGTGAAGGTGACCAAGGCTAGAGCGGCGCGTGAAATCCTGATAACGACATCTGGCCAAACAATAGTGAGAAGTGGCCAAGATGGTGCCTGATCTTCAGGGCATGGACTTCATAGAGCGGTCGGACGGGCCGCCGCTGGTTGCGATATGGGGTGGCGAGGAGCCGGAAAGCCGATATCGTCTGGGTACCCGTGAATATGATTGGCACAGCCACGTGCGCGGCCAGGTCTTTTGCGTCGAGAGTGGGCTCGTCCATGTCCGCACGTCGCACGGGTCATGGCTGCTGCCGCCTCATCGTGCCGGGTGGATACCGCCGGGGGAGCATCATTGGGCCAGTGTCAGCGGTGCCACCAGCGGTTGGAGCGTCGTCGTGGCCCCTGAGGAGGCCCGGCAATTGCCGGGTCTACCCTGCGTCTTCGGCATCAGCGAGTTGATGCGAGCGCTGGTTCGGCGCGCTGTTTCCTGGACGATGCAGCCATCGCTGTTCCCGGAGCAGCAGCGCATCATGCAGGTTCTGCTCGATGAGATTGCACGCGCGCCGCACGAGCCGCTCCATCTGCCCATGCCATCCGACCCGCGGCTGGCGCGTATCGCTCGGGCTGTCCTGAGTGAGCCGGGCAGCACCCGCACATTGGAGCAATGGGCGTCGTTGGGGGCGGTCTCTGCGCGGACGCTGCGCCGGCTGATGCAGGCCGAAACCGGCCTCAGTTTCGCAGCGTGGCGCCAGCAGGTCCGACTGACCCATGCCCTCGAAATGCTTGCTGGCGGGGAGCCGGTCGCCGCTATCGCTGACGCGCTGAACTATGCCTCTCCCAGCAATTTCATTGCGATGTTCCGGCGTGCCTTCGGCGAATCGCCGGCGCGCTATTTCTCGGGACGCGGACCGCGGGATTTCGAGAAGAGCGGCTAGGACATTTCAAGAAAGGCGGATGGAATGTGCGATCGAGAAAACGTGCCGGCACGGCCTCAGGAAGCCGTACCGGGCGATTTTAGCTCTCCGACGGAAGCGACCGGGTTTCAGGCCGGCTGGCGCCAATGGCGGTCCGACTGCCACCTCGGCTTGAAGTGCTGACACCAATTGCCGGCACTTGGCGTCCAGTGCTTGGGCAGGCGACCGGCGCGGGCGCAATCGGTGGCGCTGTAGGGAATGCCGCGTTCCGTCGCGCAGGCACTCAGTCCGATTGCCAGGCTGGCGGCCATCGTGGCCAGAATCAGTTTCGCGCGCATGGACAGTCCCTCACTTTCACGACGTGCCGGTGAACCTGAACTGGACGCCCGGGGCCGTCAAGTCGGTCGGCGCCAACAGCGTGGCCGCCGCTCATGATTGGCCTATCCGGCCTGGGATTGCGCGCGCGTAGCGAAGAAATAGTCGCCCGGAAACCTCTGGCATATCGCCTCATAGAGCTTCAAATCATAGCTCAGCCGGGGGCGGAGGCGCTCGGCGACCTCGTTTCTGTCGAGCGCCGCCATCTCGTTCGATACCGGCGTGACATTGTCGACACGATGCGGCAGTTCCTTGCCGAGATAGAAGCTGATTGCTTCCAGGCTTTGCCTGTAGTTTTCGACCGTGCCGATATAGGCAAATTCGCTGTCGACGTTCTTCAGCGCCTTCTCGAACTGGGCCGGGCCGACTTTCTGCTGGTCAGCATATCCGGCCAGGTATCGTGTGCTGTAATTATCGAATGTCACGTCATCCACATTGTCGAACGCGTCGAATATCGATGAACGGGCAGTGATCCTCGTATCCTTGACGACATATTTCATGTAGAGGTAACATGAAATGGCATGGTCGACGGGGTCTCTCACAATGGAGATATATTTGTAGTCCCTGCCGGAATGCTTATGAAGGCCATACATATAGTGACCGAATACGATGTCTACATCGTCGAGGGCCTGATTGCTGAAGGTCGCGATTTGATCTTCATGCAGGCAGGGATACTCATGATAGACCTGTAGCAGATTGATATCCGGATCGCTTTGCAGGGCTCGCCGGGTGCTGGTTCCCGCCGTCTTGGGAATGTGCATGAAATAGACGGCGGGCCGCGTCGAACGCGCGCGCGGATCGTAACGGTGATAGCGGCGCTGGACCACGATGCCGTTGACAGCAACCTCGATCAGGATGGTGCCGAGCTCGCCGATCAGGTGTTTGCGTGGCTCGAAATAGACATTCCATCCGAGCGCATGCGGCCGATTGGTCGCGGCGGGAACGTCGGGCCGCTCGCAGGTCTCGACATAACCAAGCTTCTGCCGATTGACGAAAACCGAAAGTGAATCGATGGGCCGGTGCGATGACACCCACCCTTCTATTTGGGTAATTCTATCGCGCAGCGGGTTTTTGAATTCCGTATCGATATACGCAATTGCAGAATTATCCGTCATTGTTTCCATCTGGATCGTGTTTGGCCAACTCAGTTTGGGAAAGCCCTATTTTGGACATATTTCCTACATGTTTGTTCACGTTGTGCAAAGGAGAAATGAAGAAACGCGCAGCCTTTCCCGTTGAATTGGAATGCTATGCTTGCAATCTGGCTGTGCGTGCCGCCGCCGTCCGTTAATGGTAACGAAGACAGGTGGCGCAGCTGATGGAGCTGAGTCTCGTCGGGACGGGATTGCCTCAAAGGCTATCCCATTGAACTCATGCGAAAATTTGGGCCCAAGCATGCCCGAGGCGAATGTTCCCTGAAAGACCCCGGCATTTTTGACGGGTGGACTTATGGGCGCCCTGCCGTAAGATCTTACCCAAGCTAGCAGGGGCGCCAAGGCTAGCGAATGCGTTGCGGAGGTTGTGGGTGTTCTTCTGCCGGGCGGTGCTTCACGTAGCATCCAAGAGTAGATTTCACCTGTGAGAACTCGACGTTGATGAATTCAGGACCGGAGGAATGGAGTTGCAGGCTCGTTCCTCCGTTTTCTTTTGCGGGCCCCCGCCACCCGATTGCCTGATACCGGTGCGGTCGGCCTTTTCACCAGGTGCCGTGACGTCTTTGCGACTGCACGTCCCGCATCAGCTCCCGCCGGCTGTCATGTCGCGGCCTTCGGAACCGGCGCGGTGGGCATTGCAGGCGCCGGTCAGCAGAAAGGGTTGTAGACTTCGGGGTTGAACCGGCGGATCTCGCGCAGGGTGCGATAGAGCGGCGTCGATTTGGAGACGATGTAACGCGGGCTCGCCGCGCCGCCGAAGCCGGAGAAAAGCAGCATCGAGCCTGAATTGACCACGCCGTCGAAGTCGAAGGTCAGGCCCCGCGCAACCGCCTTCTGGATGGCATGCCAGAGCAGGAGAGGAATGGCGCCGTTGGCGCTGTCGGCCGCGCGGGTCGACATCAGGTAATAATAGGCTTGGCTGTCCCAGGCGCAGAAGATGGCGGCCTTGGCCACGCCGCCATGCCGGGCCACCAGGAAGTGGCCGCGTTTGCGTTCCAGACTGGCCGCCGTGACCGCTCGGCAAGCCGCAAAATCGACATTGGCGCTCTCGTTTCGCGCTTCCAGATTGGCGCTGGCGAAGCCGAAGAATTCTTCCGGATCCATGTCCTGCGAGACGAGATGATGCTCCTCGGCCCGGCGGATCACATTGCGCGTCTTGTCGCGCATGCCGCGCCAGAGCTGTTGCTGTTCTGCTGGCTGGATCTCGAAGGTGAACTGCACCGAGACCTCGTAATTCTCGGCTTGGAAAGCGAGTGCATCTGAAATGCCCGCATGCATTTTCTGGCGGAAGGAGGCGATTGCCGGCAGCTTGCGCAGGAGCTCGCGGATGATCCCCTGCGTCTTCAGGAAGCGGTTGGGTTTCGATCCCTGGGGTTCGACGATACCGGGGCCGAGGAAATGCGTCATCGGCGGCATGTTGGCGCTCTGCAGGCCAAGGCGCGATTCCAGGACATAGGGCAAGCGTCCGACGGTGCGCCCTCCCTCCTCATGCTCCACGAACTCGACTTTCCCTTGCGTGGCCGCGTCCAGCCACCACTCCTCATGGAAGACGGTGGGGATCAACGGGTCGACAACGATGTCTGACGTCGGTTTTTCCAACACGCTGCAGATGATCCAGTATGATTGAAATAATTATTGAATAATCATGTCTCACCGGATCGTTTACAGAATGTTTCAGTTGATGGTCAAGGCTGTGACTTGGAAGTCAGGCGCATTTTCTAACAATAATTCCGGCCTTGCTATCCCTTTTTGCACATTAAGAATATTTAATTAAATCAAAAGTACTAACTCCATCCTGCAAGGAGGTAGCATATACCTCTTTCCACTGCCGGATCGAACATAAAAAACCCCGCCACGTTGCCGCGGCGGGGGACTTCTACGCTACGGAAGGAGGCTGGCTTAATGGGCCGCGGTGTCTCCCGGATGGGCCTTGCCGCCGAAGCGCTGTTTCACCCATTCGCGCAAGCCCTGGAAGAAGACATAGAGCATCGGAATCAGGAAGATGCCGAGAACGGAGGCGCCCACCATGCCGGCGAACACGGCCGTGCCGACGGCGCGGCGGCTGACCATGGCGGCGCCGGTGGCGATCACCAGCGGCACCAGGCCGAGGATGAAGGCGATCGATGTCATCATCACCGCGCGGAACCGCATCTTGGCGCCGAGAATGGCGGCATCCCGGATCGGCAGGCCGGCCTCGCGCTGCTCCTTGGCGAACTCGACGATCAGAATGCCGTTCTTGGCGGCGAGTGCGATCAGCACCACCAGACCGATCTGGGCGTAGACGTCGAGGGAGAGCGTAGCGATCGGCATGCCCGTTATCGAGCCGACCCAGGCCAGGAACTGCGGGACGAACAGGATGCCGAGGAAGGAGGTGAAGACCGCCACCACCACGGACAGCAGCACGGGGATCGGAATCACCCAGCTCTCATAGAGCGCCACCAGGAACAGAAAGGCGAACAGCACGGCAAGGCCCAAAATGATGCCCGTCTGGCCGGAGGCCTGGCTTTCCTGATAGGAGGTGCCGGTCCATTCGAAGCCATAGCCAGGCGGCAGGGTCTTGGCCGAGACATCGGCCATCGCAGTCATGGCATCGCCCGAGGAGATGCCGGGCTTGGGCGAACCGTTGATGCTCACCGCGCGATAATTGTTGTAGCGCGCGATCGTCTGCGGCCCGAGCTGGGTCGAAATCGAGGTGATGGAGCGCAGCGGCACCATCTCGTTCTTGTTGTTGCGGATATAGATCTTCCACAACGCCTCGGTATCGTTGCGATCGCCGATCTCGCCCTGGATGTTGACCTGCCAAGTCCGGCCATAGAGGTTGAAGTCGTTGATGTAGGCCGAGCCCAGTGTCGCCTGCAGGGTGGCGAACACGTCCGACATCTGCAGTCCCAGGGCCTGGGCCTTGTCGCGATCGATATCGAGGAAGATCGAGGGATTGTTCGCGCTGAAGGTGGTGAACACGCGCGACAATTTCGGATCCTGGTTCGCGGCCGCGATCAGCCCCTGCGCGACGCCTGCCATGGTTGCCGGCTCGGCGCCCTCCAGATTCTCCAGCATGTACTGGAAGCCGCCCGTGGTGGACAGGCCGATGATCGGCGGCACGTTGAGCGCGAGCACCTGCGCGGTGTTGATCGACTGCGTTGCGCCGAACACTCTGCCGATCAGCGTCTGGGCCGAGTCCGCCGCCTTCTTGCGGTCTTCGAACGGCTTCAGGCGCGCCACCATGAAGGCGCTGTTCGACTGGGCACCGCCGTCGAGGAACGAGAAGCCGACGATCGCCAGATTGTCCTGGATCTGCGGCATCTGCTTGAGGATGCCTTCGACCTGTTCCACCACGGCCGTGGTCCGGTTGACCGAGGCGCCGTCCGGCAATTGCAGAACGATGAAGAAGGCACCCTGGTCTTCCTCCGGCACGAAGCCGGTCGGCGTCTTTCCGGCAAGATAATAGGTACCGGCGGCAAAGGCTGCGACGGCAACCAGGCTGAGCACGGAGACGCGCACCAGCCTCGTCACCACGGCGGCGTAACCGTCGCGGACATTGTCGATCCGCCGCATCACCCAGGCCATGATGCCGCGCTTCTTGCTGTGACGCAGGAAGACGGCGCACAGAGCGGGCGACAGCGTCAGGGCGTTGAGGGCGGAGATCAGCATGGCGGCCGAGATGGTCACGGCGAACTGGCGGAAGAGCTCGCCCGTCAGGCCCGGGATGAAGGCGATCGGCACGAACACCGACAGCAGCACCAGGGTGATCGCGATGATCGGAGCGGTAATCTGGCTCATCGCCTTCTTGGTGGCGGCGACCGGCGACAGTTCCGGCTCTTCCTCCATCACGCGTTCGACGTTCTCGACCACCACGATGGCGTCGTCAACGACGATGCCGATGGCGAGCACCAGCGCCAGCAGCGACACCGTGTTGGCCGAATAGCCGAGCGCCAGCATCACGGCGAAGGTGCCGACCAGGCTGACGGGCACGGCAATGGCCGGGATGATGGTGGCCCGCAGGCTGCCCAGGAACAGGAAGACGACGACCACCACCAGGATGAAGGCCTCGATCAGCGTCCGGATCACCTCGCCGATGGTGTCGGAGACGAAGGTCGAGGTGTCGTAGACGATGGTGGAGGACAGCCCCTTGGGGAAATTCTTCTGAACTTCCGCGAGGGTTTTCTGGATTTCCTTGGATGTCGCGACGGCGTTGGCACCGGGCGACAGATAAATGGCGACCGCGACGGCGGGCTTGCCATTCAGGCGAGAGGTCTGGTCGAGATTCTGGGCGCCCATCTCGACGCGAGCGACGTCGCGCACGCGCAGCACGGAGCCGTCGGGATTGGCGCGCACCACGATATTGCCGAACTGCTCGGGCGTGGCCAGGCGACCCTGCGTCTGCAGGTTGAGCTGCAATTGCTGGTCCGACGCGGCCGGCTGGGCGCCGATGCGTCCGACCGGCGCCTGCACGTTCTGGGCCTGGATGGCGCTGGCGATGTCGGAGGGCTGGAGCCCGAGATTGGTCATGCGCTGGGTGTCGAACCAGATCCGCATGGAATAGTTCTGCTTGCTGAACAGGCTGGCCTGGCCGACGCCGGGCGTGCGGGACAGCCGGTCGAGCACGTTGATCGCCAGATAATTGGTGATGAACAGCGGATCGAGCTTGGGATCGTCCGACGAGAACAGCACGAATTGCAGGATCGAGGACGAGCGCTTCTGCACCGTCACGCCCTGGGTTCTGACCGTATCCGGCAGCTTGGCGAGCGCCGCCTGCACGCGGTTGTTGACGTTGACCGTGTCGATATCGGGGTCGGAGCCGAGAGCGAAGGAGACGGTGAGGCCGTAGCTGCCGTCATTGCCGCTGTTCGACTGCATGTACAGCATCTTGTCGACGCCGATGATCTGGGCTTCCAGCGGCTGGGCCACGGAGGATTCGACCACGGCGGCCGAGGCACCCGGATAGCTGGCGCTGACCTGGACCTGCGGCGGCACCAGGTCGGGATATTGGGCCACGGGCAGGAAGCCCATCGCCAGGGCGCCCGCCAGCGTGATGACGATGGCGATGACGACGGCAAGGCGCGGCCGGTCGATGAAGACGGATGAAAACATCTTACTTGGCCGCCCCATTGTTGGAGGCGGGGATCGGCGAGGGCGCGACCTTGATGCCGGGACGGACTTTCTGGATCCCGTCGACGATCACCTTCTCGCCTTCGTTGAGGCCGGCCGAGACCATGGCGGTCGCCGGTGTGGTCTGGCCGAGCTGGACGCGACGCTGCTCGACCGCATTGTCCTGGCCGATCACATAGACATAGCTGCCCTGCTGATCGGTCAGCACGGCACCGCGCGGAATGCCGAGGACCTGGATCGGCTCGACGCCCTCCAGCAGCACGGTGACGAATTCGCCGTCGATCAGCGGCCGGCGGTTGATCTCGCCGGGCGTGGCGCCGGAGACGGTGGGGTTGGCGATTTCACCGCGCAGGGTCACCGTGTCGGTGCCGTTGGCGATCGACGGATCGACATAGTTGAGCTTGCCATCCTGCTCATAGGTCGAACCATCGGGCAGCTTCAGCTTGATGCGCACGGCGGCAAAACCACCGCGGCTGCCGTAATATTTCGACATCTCCAGGAATTGCGGCGACGGCACCGGGAAGGTGACATACATCGGATCCTGGCTGACGATGGTGGCGAGCGTTCCGGAGGTCGGCCCGACGATGTTGCCGGTCGTGACGGCATAGCGTCCGATCTTGCCGTCGATCGGCGAGGTAATCGTGGTGTAGTCGAGGTTGATCTGCGAGGTGCGCAGCTGGGCATTCGCTCCCAGGATCTGGGCTTCGAGGGCTTGTTGCGAGGCAATCGCAGTGTCGACCGTCGACTGCTGGCCGGCAGGCGTCTTGAGCAGGGCCTGGGCACGCTCGGTCGTCAGCTTCGCATTGCGAAGCTGGGCTTCGTACTGGGCGATCAGCGCCTTGTTGACGTCAACGGCGGCCTGGTAGGGCGGCTGTTCCAGCCGGAAGAGCACTTCGCCCTTCTTGACCTCTCGCCCTTCGGTAAAGGGGGTTTCCTCGAGCTGGGCGGTGACGCGGGCCACGATGTTGACCCGATTGATCGCCTCGACGCGGCCGATGAATTGCTGCGTCTGGGTGATCGGCATCTTGGAGGCGACGATGAAGCCTACGGCCGGGGGGCCGGCATTGGGCATCTGGGCGGCTGCCGGCGAGACGAGGACGGGCGACATCGCAGTCGAACCGAGCAACGCCGCGAGGGCGACCATCGGCAGCGGGCGACGCCGGGCGCGGAGGTTGGAAGAAAGAAAAGACCGTATAAATGCTGCTATCATCACGCGCCCTGTCGCAAGATGCCAGCCGCTGAGGCACTTGGCATCCCCATCGCAGTGATGCGGCGCCACGAGACAAACTGGATCAAAATAAAAAACAAAAACAATTTAGTAGAATGAGCTGCTCTTTTGGAAGCTCCATTGTGGCAGATCAATGGCTTCGGCGGCTTAAACCGGCAAGCCAGAGTCGCTCCTGCCCCAAATGGGACATTTTTGCAACAGGGCCGATATTGCCCCAGCCCGAACATGGCTTTCAAAAAACGCGACAGGGCCGCAGAATCTTTCTACAGAACCTCGGCAAGAAAAGATGAGGCGTCGGCCCGTTGAGGACCCACCGGCGCAAGGGGGACGTCATGAGTGATTTTGCCGGCAAGGCCGTGATCGTGACCGGCGGCAGCCTTGGCATGGGGCTGGCCTGCGCCACACGCTTTGCGCAGGGCGGCGCCGATGTGCTGATCGTGGCCAACGACAAGGCTTCCATCGAGACCGCGCTCGCCGGCCTCGGCCCGCAGGCGCGCGGCCTGGTGGGTGACGTGCGCAAGGCGGCAGACATGCAGGCGGCCGCGACAGAGGCGGCGAGTGCCTTCGGCGGCGTCGACATCCTGGTGTGCTGCGCCGGCATCCAGCGCTATGGCACGGTGGTCGAGACCCCGGAAGAGGTGTGGGACGACGTGCTCGACGTCAATCTGAAGGGCATCTATCTGGCAGCCAAATACGCCATTCCCGAAATGCGCAAGCGCGGCGGCGGCGCGATCGTGGCGATTTCCTCGGTTCAGGCTTTCGCGTCGCAGACATCCGTTGCCGCCTATACGGCCAGCAAGGGCGGCATCAATGCCCTGGTGCGGGCGATGGCGCTCGACCATGCCGGCGAGAACATCACCGTCAACAGCGTCTGCCCCGCTTCGGTCGACACGCCGATGCTGCGCTGGGCGGCCGATCTCTACAAGGGCGACTCGACGGCGGAGGCCACCCTCGCCGCCTGGGGCAAGGGCCACCCGATCGGACGCATCGGCCAGCCCTGGGAGATCGCCGAGGCCGTCGCATTCCTGGCCAGCGACAAGGCGCGTTTCATCACCGGCAGCGATTTCAAGATCGACGGCGGCGTGATGGCCAAGCTCGGCATCGTGCTGCCGCAATAAGGTTCTCCGGGCGCGCTGGATTCGCCCGAACGGCGCGCCGGTCCCCTGCAGGAGCGAGGCGGGGACCTGGACCGGTTTATTTCACCACGGTCTCGCCACCAGCCATCTTGGGCGCCGGTTCGCCGCTGGCGGCGCTCGGCATAGCGGGGCTCACCGCCACCAGCGGCGGAGCGGTCGCGGGGGCGAATTTCGAATCCACGAATTCGAGGGCATCCTCGATGGTCTTGCGCCACAGCGACCAGGTGTGGTCACCGTCGGTGACGCGGAATTCGATGTTGATCTTGTCGGCCATCAGCGTCTCGTAGAGGGCCATGGACCCGCGCCAGAAATTGAGGCCGTCATGGTCGCCGACGGTGAGATAGATCGCCGGCAATTCGCTGCCGGCTTCGATCTGCCGGGCGAGCAGGGTAAACACATTGGCGTCGTTGAAGCGCCGGGCATCGAAGGGCGTGCCGAAGGCACCGCCGAAATGGGCGCCCTCCGGCGGCAGGTCGGGGCCTCCGACCACGGTGGCCTGATCGATGCGCTTGAAATAGCTGCCGCTCGCGCCTTCCCATGCCGTCTGGGTCTGCGCAGTGGGGATGTTCTGCCAGATGGCGCCGGACAGGCTGGCGACCGCGACAAAGCGGTCCGGCCGCTTGAAGGCAAAGCGCAGCGCCCCGAAACCGCCCATGGAAATGCCGGCGATGGCGCGGGATTTGCGCGTGCAATGCGGAGCAAAGCGCTTCTCGAAGGCCGTGGGCAGTTCGTTGAGGAGCGCGGTTTCGTAATTGCCCGGCCCCTTCACATCGGCTGAATCGACATACCAGCTGTTGCCGGCGGAGGGCATCACCACCATCATCGGGTTGATGCGCCCGCTCTTGATCAGACGGTCGAGCGTGACCTTGATGCTGGCAAGCGACGACCAGTCGCGATTATTGGCGTCGCGGCCATGCAGGAGATAGAGCACCGGCCAGCCGGTTTCCGGCGCCGGCAGGTCCGGACGATAGACCGACACGGTCAAGGGCCGGCCCAAGGCCTTGCTCGGAAACGACATTTCTTCCAGCGTGCTGGCGCTGGCGCCGGCAAGCATGGTCAATCCGGCCAGGAGGCCGAGGCAAAGCGCCGCAGTCCTGCGGGCAACAGCAAAAATTCGTGCGGGTTCGGTGCGGACCATGCGCATTTCAAGCTCGTATTGTGCCGTGCGACAAGCGAATTCGTCGAAAGCCGGCGATCGCTGCCCGCATCCATCGCATGGTTGCCGCGCTGAGGCCGTTTGACCCGCCGCTTATGCCGACAAGCTGTGTCGCAAATTAGGAAAACAAAAACAATTTCTAGCCTTTGCGCTGCCGGAGCGTCGTTTTGTCGAACAGCGTGGCGATGATGCAACAGGACATGCAACTTTTTGGCCGCAATTTCGTTCATCCCCGGTACAGGATGAGGCCGCCACTATGTCGCCAGGCTCCAAGAATCGCTTCTGGACTTAGTCGAGCGAGGTGCTGAAGGAGGGATGCCGAAGAGCTGGCATCCTGTCGTGGCAATCCAAGCGCGCCGCGGCGACAGCAGTGATGGAAGTGGAAGGCGCGTATTATGGATAATCAATTTAGCTTGTTGCGGCTGGCACGGCCGATGCGCCCCTATCTGCTTACGGCGCTTTTGTTCGTGCCATGCTATTTTCTGCAGTCCTATCTGGGCTGGCATAGCTATTCATACTTTGTCTTTCTGCCCGCGGTCGTGCTCGCAGAGGTTCTGTTCGGCTTTGGCATCGGCCTGTTTGCCATCCTGCTGACGGCCACGATCGTCACTTTCCTGTTCATCCAGCCCTTCTATACGCTGTGGCTGGCGCCCGCCCAGCTTCCGGCGCTGGCCCTGTTCGCCCTCACGGCAATCCTGATCTTCGGCGCCTGCGAAGCGGTGCGTCTGCTGATCGACTATGTCACCGATCGCCGGCAGAACCCGCCGAAGCCCGTCGCTGCCAGCCCGGCGGTGAAGCCCAATCAGCGCGCCGTCTCCGTCGACATGTGGCGTGGCTTCGTGCTGTGCACGATCTTCATCAATCACATGCCCGGTAACCTCTTCGAGGTGATCACTTCGCGCAATTTCGGCCTGTCCGATTCAGCCGAGGCCTTCGTGTTCATGTCCGGCGTCGCCATGGCGCTCGCCTATGGCCGCAAGTTCAATGCCGGCAAGGAAGCCGACGTCTCCCTGGCGCTCGGCAAGCGGGCAGTGAAGCTCTATGGCGTCCATGTGCTGATGACGCTGGCCGGCATCGCCATTTTCGCTGCCGGTGCGCTGCATTGGCGGATGCCCGATCTCATGGCGATCCATGGGCGTGACCTCTACGTCCAGGACGCCGGCACCTTCCTGCTCGGAACGCTCTCGCTCGGCCATCAGATCGGCTATTTCAACATCCTGCCGCTCTATATCGCCCTGATCGCCCTGGTGCCGGCCCTGTTCTATTTGGCGCGGCTGCATATCGGCGTGATGCTCGCTGCCTCGGCGCTGCTTTACGGCCTGGCCCGCTATTATGGCTGGAACCTGCCGTCCTGGCCGGTTGCCGGGGGCTGGTTCTTCAATCCCTTCACCTGGCAGTTCATGATGGCGATCGGCATCGCGGTCGGCCTCCTGCTGCAGCAGGGGCGCCTGGCGATCTCCAAGCCGCTGTTCGCCCTTGGCGGCCTGATCGTCTTCGCGGGTGCTTTCGTGGTCACCAATGGCTTCGGCCTGTCCTTCGGCGTGCGTGAGGCGGTCTATGGCTGGCTCGACCTCGACAAGACCAATCTTGGCCTCGGCCGCCTCGTGCACTTTCTGGGCATGGCGGGCTTCATCTACGGGCTGGGCATCTCGCCCAAGCTCGCCTCGCTGCGGGTGATGCAGCCTCTGATCATGCTCGGCCGCCACAGCCTGCTGGTGTTCTTCCTGCTCTCGCTGCTGGCCGGAGCGGGCCAGGTGGTGCTGATGACGGGCCACGACGCGCTGTGGATCCAGATCGCCCTCGTCTGCGGCGGCATCGCCTTCCTGTGTGCGGCCGCCAAGTTCAGCGAGGCGGAGAAGGCAGCCGGCGGCCCGGTCATGGTGCGGGGCTGAACCAGCCCCCCTCAGCGGAACAAGGGCAGGATGGCTCGAACCCTGCCATCCCGCAGATAGAGGCCGCCCCACATCAGCACGCCGAGATAGACACCGAAGAGGAGGTGGCTGAAGATCGGCGTGCCCGCCCTGAGATTGGTGGCGATGGCGCCGCCAAGCAGGCCGGTGAGCAACACCGCTCCCAGGACCGAGCTGCGCGGAATGGCGTAGAGCACCGTGGCGGCGAGGGTGATCACGCCGATTGTGCGGGCATGTTCGGGCGGATAGCCGAGGCCCTGCATGGTGTCGATCACCACCTGCAGGGGAACCAGCTTGATGGCGCCGTCGAAGATGAGAAAGGCGACGACCAGGGTGCTGAGCACGATGCCCGTCCAGTAGGCACCCTTGGAGATGGAGGCGGTTTCGTTCGGCATGGCTTCGTCCTCGGTATTGGCGGGAGCGGGGCTGTCCGCCCGTTGCCACAAGGACGTTCGTCTGCCTGCGGAGCCGACAGGGCTCCGGCAAGATCGCTCGCTTTTTCCGTTGTTAAGAGCCGCTGCCCGACTACCTGCCGGCGCCGACCTGCGACAGGCGTTGAGGGAAGCGGGTCGGGCATCCGGTCATGGCGATTGGCCCGGCGTCCCCTTCTGGCGCGCGACGGCAGCCGCGCGGAGCACCCAAGGCGGCGCTCGATCGCGCCCCTGACGGTGCCCCCTCAGTTTCGAGCAAGGCCTCAGCCTGCCTCCCATGCCCGTATAGGACCGCGACGAAGCGATAGTGGCGGCAGACCGACGGCGCTCACAGCTTGAGCGTCACCCGGGTGTTCAGGAGCTGGCTGCGCCTGGCGCTGGAGCCCAGCTTGATCTCGAAATCGCCCGCTTCCAGCACTGGCTGCAGGTCCCTGCCGGGGAAGGCCAGGTCCCTCGCCGCCAAGGCAATGGTGACGGTGCCGCTCTGGCCGGGATCGAGGCTGATCTTGGCAAAACCCCTCAGTTCCAGCAGGGGCCGGGACAGGCTCGCCACCAGATCATGCGTGAAGAGGAACACGGTCTCCTGGGCAGTCCGCTTGCCGGTATTGGTCACCGTGGCGCTGACCTCGATGGTATCGTCAGGGCCGAACACAGTCTTGCTCACCGTCAGGCCGGACAGGGCGAAGGCGCCATAGGTGAGGCCATGCCCGAAAGGAAAAGCCGGCGCGTTGGGGGCGTCGATATATTTGGAGGTGTAATGGTCGTTCGGGTTGAAGGGGCGGCCCGTCGGGTATTGCTCGTAATAGAGCGGGGCCTGCCCGACCGCGTCGGGCCAGCTCACCGGCAGGCGGCCGGAGGGCGATTCCTGCCCCATCAGGAGATCGCCGATGGCCGGGCCGGCCTGTTCGCCGGGCCACCAGGCCATCAGCACGGCCGAGGCGTTGTGAAAGAGCCAGGGCAAGGTGAGGGGCCGGCCGGCGAAGAGCACGACGACCACCTTCTTGCCGAGCGCCAGGATCGCCTCGGCGAGCTCGCGCTGCTTGCCCGGCAGTTCCGGATGGGCGCGGCTGGCGGCTTCCCCGCTCATCGGTGCCGTCTCGCCCAGGCAGAGCACTACGGTGTCGGCAACCCGCGCCGCTTCCACCGCGGTGGCGATGCCGGACATGTCGTCCGAGTTGATCTTCACGCCCTCGGCCTGCGCCACGACGGTGGCGACCTTGCCGAGGCTGGTGCGCAGGGTGATGCTGTCCTCGGCGACCGAGGCGCCGCCCCACGGGCCGCGCATGTCGGCCTGGGCGTCGGCCAGCGGGCCGATCAGGGCGATGCGCTCCGTGCGCGTGAGCGGCAGGGCGTCGTTGTAGTTGGTGAGCAGGACGCAGGATTTGCGGGCCGCGTCGCGGGCGACCTCGTGATGGTCGATGTTGCCGGCCATGGCAGCCAGGGGCGCCGTGCCGCGCCGATAGGGCTGGTCGAACAGGCCGAGCCGTTCCTTGAGGGCGAGGACACGCCGCACGCTGGCGTCGATCTCCGCCATGGTAATGAGGCCCGCTGACAGCGCTTCCGGCAGATGCTTGCGATAGGCGTTGGAGACCATGTCGATGTCGACGCCCGCCCGCAGGGAGAGGGCGGCGGCCTCGGCCAGGCTGCCGGCCACGCCATGGTTCATCAGCTCGGCCACGGCATTGTAGTCGCTGATGATGACGCCGTCGAAGCCGAGCTTGTCGCGCAGCCAACCCTTGAGCAGCGGCTCATGCGCCGTCATCGGCATGCCGGCCAGGCTGTTGAAGGCGGGCATGATGGCGGCAACCCCCGCTTTCACGGCGGCCTCGAAAGGGGGCAGATAGATCTCGTGCAGAGCCCGGTCCGAAACGTCCACCGAGGCATATTCGCGGCCGGCGACCGGCGCGCCATAGGCGCAGAAATGCTTGGCGGTGGCGGCGATCGAGCCGATGGCCGAGAGGTCCGAGCCCTGGAAGCCCTTGACCTTGGCGATCGCCATCTCGGCGTTGAGCCAGGAATCCTCGCCGGCGCTTTCGACGATGCGGCCCCAGCGCAGGTCCCTGGAGACATCGATCATCGGGGCGAATGTCAAGGCGAGGCCGTCGTTCCAGGCCTCTACCGCCGCGATGCGCGCCGTGCGCGCCCAGGCGGCCCTGTCGAACATGGCGGCTTCCGCCAGCGGCACCGGAAAGGCCGTCTTGTGGCCGTGGATGACGTCGAAGCCGAGCAGCAGCGGAATGCCGAGGCGCGATTCCTCCACGGCGATGCGCTGGACCTCATTGACGTGATCGACGCCGACCATGTTGAGCAGATTGCCGATATCGCCTGAACGAATGGCGTCCGGCGAATCCCCGCCGAGCAGGGGACCGGTCACCGCATAGCCGGAGGCAACCATATTGAGTTGGCCGAGTTTTTCTCGCAGCGTCATCTTGGACAGCAGGGTCTCGATGCGGCTCATCACAACTCCTCGTTCGGCAGATTGTCGCCGATCGCCGGACCGGCAGGCCGATGCGCAAATCAGCTTCTCTTCCCTGCTTAACGCCTCGCCGCTTCTGTTCAACCCCCACCTTGATTAGCATCGTCAGAGCGTTTCGGGGTTGGGCGGAATCGCCAGGAAGCGCAGAGACACGTCGGAACAAAGAGTTAGAGCAAATTGACGTTTCAGACGACGCGTTTTGCTCAGGGAATCGGAGAGAGCAGATGAGCGTGATCACGGATCTGGATCGCTGGATCGAGCGGCAATATCCCGTTGCCGTCCGGAACATGCAGCTTGCCATCTCCGCCACGGCCACGGTGAAGGAGCGGCCGGGTTTCGGCCAGACCATCACTCCGAAAAGGGGCTCGGTGGTGGCGTCGCCCGTGCCGGCCTCCTACGATCCGGATCCCGACTATTTCTTCCACTGGTACCGCGACTCGGCCGTGGTGATCGACGCTCTGCGTCAGATCGACCCCCTGTGGCTCGACAGCGATATCGCAGCGGTCCATTTCTGCGATTTCGTGGATTTCAGCCTGGAGCTCAACGCCCTCAGGGGCGCCGATCTGGTCGAGGGCCCGGATTGGCGGGCAAAGGTCGCCGAGGACTATCGGCAATTCGTGCGTGAAGATGCCGATCTGGCCAGCGTGGTGGTCCGCGGCGAAACGCGGGTTAACCCGGACGGCTCCCTCGACATCTCGCGCTGGAACCGTCCGCAATATGACGGTATCGCCGCCCGTGTGCTGGCGGTGCTGCGCTGGGCCTCCGGCCGATCCTTCGGCGTCAGGCATGATGATGCCATCGCGACCCTGCTGGACGAGGATATCCGCTTCGTCCTCGCCCATTGGCGCGAGCCGAGCTACGACATCTGGGAGGAGGAGAAGGCGCATCACTACTATACGCTTCGAATCGAGGCGGCCGCGCTGGAGGAGGGGGCCTCCTGGCTGGCGGCGCAGGGCGATGCCGCGACCGCCCAGCGCGCCCGGGCGGATGCGGCCGAGATCCAGGGCCGTCTCCATCATTTCTGGCAGCCCGAACCCGGCTTCTATCGTTCGCGGCTGACCGAGGACGGCAAGCCGACGCCGAAGGATCTCGACATCGCCGTCATCCTCGCTGCCATCCACGCCGGCGGCGCCCTGCCCACGCATTCGCCCCACGACATACGGATGGAAGCGACGCTGGATCGTCTCGACGCGATCTTCGAGGAGGACTACGCGATCAATCGGGGCCGGCCGGAGGGACGCGGCATCGCTCTCGGCCGCTACCGGGGCGACGAATATTATTCGGGCGGGGCCTATTATTTCTCGACCCAGGCGGCGGCCGAATTCTGCTATCTGCGCGCGGCGGCCCTGCGGGGGGCGGATCCCGCCGCTGCCGATCGCCTGAAGGCACGGGGGGATGCCTATCTGGAAACCATTCGTGCCTTCACGCCCGACAATGGCGAAATGTCCGAGCAATTCGACCGTGTGACCGGCGAGCATAGCTCCGCCAAGCATCTGGCCTGGAGCTATGCCGGTTTCATCACGGCGGTGGAGGCGCGAAAGCGGGCATGACCCTCACTCCATCGCCATGCTGTGATCCATTTCCGCAGGCTTGGCGGCCTTTCGCAGGAAGAAGACCAGCGGCATCGCGGCCAACGTCAGCAGCATCATCAGCTTGAAGTCGTTGATATAGGCGATGATGGTCGCCTGCTGGCCGACCATGCCGTCGAGCATGGTCTGTCCAGCGGCGCTCAGCGGGTCGAGCAGTCTGGCCCGGGTCATGTCCTGCAGGGCCTGGTTGTAGGGCGTGATGTGGGCGACGAGATCGGCGTGGTTGGCCTGGGTGCTTTCGATCAGCAGGGCCGAGGTCATGGAGATGCCGACGCTGGAGCCGATATTGCGCGACAAATTGTAGAGGCCGGTGCCGTCGCCGCGCAGGCTGGCGTCGAGGGTCTGGAAGGTCACCGTGGTCAGCGGCACGAACAGGAAGCCCAGGCCTGCGCCCTGCACGAAACCGGTGACGATGATCTGCCATTGCGAGATATCGGGGGTCCAGCCGGTCATGTCGTAGAGCGACCAGGCGGTCAGCCCGAAGCCGATCAGCAGGAGCAGGCGCGTGTCGAGCTTTCCGACCAGGCGGCCGACGATGAACATGCAGACCATTGTGCCGATGCCGCGCGGCCCCATCACCAGGCCGGCGGTCACCACGGGATAGCCCATCAGCGATTGCAGATAGGGCGTCATCAGCGCCATGGCGGCGTAATAAGTGAGGCCCACGGCGGATATCAGCACCACCCCGACGGCGAAATTGCGGTCCACGAACAGGCGCGGCTTCACGAAAGTATCCTTGCCCGTGAAGGTGTGGACCAGGAAGATATAGAAAGCGCCGGCGCAGATCAGGGCCTCGAGCTGGATCTCGCCCGAGGAGAACCAGTCGAGCTGCTCGCCCCGGTCGAGCAGCACCTGCAGCGCGCCGATGGCGATGGAGAGCATGCCGAAGCCGAGCCAGTCGAGCTTCACGGCCGTGCTGCTGCGGGTCTCGGTGACGAAGGCCATCACGCCGAGCATGGCGACGAGGCCGATCGGCAGATTGATATAGAAGATCCAGCGCCAGGAAATGTGGTCGGTGAGCCAGCCGCCGATGACGGGGCCTAGCACAGGCCCCACCATCACGGCGACGCCGAATACGGCCATGGCTCCGCCGCGCTCCTCCGGCGTGTAGATGTCGAGCATGATGGCCTGGGCCAGCGGCACGAGAGCGGCGCCGAACACGCCCTGCATCAGGCGGAAGCCGACGATCTGCACCAGGGATTGCGCCATGCCGCACAGCATGGAGGCGACCACGAAGCCGATGATGGAGACGAGCAGCAGCCGCTTGCGGCCGAACCGGGCCGCGAGGAAGCCGGAGGGCGGCGTCATGATCGCCGCTGCCACGATATAGGAGGTCAGCACCCAGTTGATCTGGTCCTGGCTGGCGGCGACGCTGCCCTGGATATGGGGCAGCGCGATATTGGCGATGGTGGTGTCGAGCGCTTGCATGATCACCGCCAGGATGACGCAGGCGGTGATGGCGCCGCGATTGGCGACCTTGGGGGCAGGCAGAGCGGGACTGGAGATTGGGCCGGCGCTCGCGGTGGCGGATGCGCTCATGGCAGGCCTCGTTCGCAAAGATCTGGGATTATAGGTGATGAAATAAACAGGTGCTCAAAATGCGGGCCGGCGCGCGGCGAGGCGCGACGGCGTTATCGTCAGCCGGCCTGGTGGTTGCCTTGAGGCTTGTCTTGGCCGAACCAGCTCGTCACGAAGCTGGGCAGGCCGCGGGCATGGCCGGTATCGACACCGACCACCACGCTCATGCCGACACGCAGGGCCGGCTTGTCGGGCGCGGGATCAATGCTGATGCGCATGGGAATGCGCTGGACCACCTTCACCCAATTGCCGGAGCTGTTCTGTGCAGGTAGCAGGGAAAAGCTCGAGGCGGAGGCAGGGCTGATGGTCTCGACCGTGCCGGTCCAGGTCACGCCCGGATAGGTGTCGACCGAGATCTCGACCGGCTGGCCGGGCTTGACATAGGTGAGCTCGGTTTCTTTCGGGGTCGCGTCCACCCAGATATTGGTGGTGGAGACCAGGTTGAAGGCGCGCTGGGAGGCGTTGAGATAGGCGCCGCGCTGCAGGGCATCGACATTGGTGACGATGCCGTCGAACGGCGCCCGGACTATGGTGTCGCCGAGGTCGCGCTTGGCGTTGTCGACGGCCGATTGGGCCTGGAGGTAGAAGGGGTTCTTTTCCACCGGCAGGGAAGCGTCGCCGCCGAGCTGGGCCAGCATGGCCTGGGCATTGGCCTGGGCCACGATGACCTTCTGGCGCGCCGCATCGAGATCATGCTTGGCCTGGTCGAAGCTCTGCTTGGAGGCGGCGCTGGAGGATTGCAGGTCCTGCTGGCGCTTGAACTGCGCCTCATAATAGGGAATATCCGCCTTGGCCTGCTCGATCTGCGCCTCGGCCTGGGCATAACTCGCCTGCAGGGTCAGGACCTGGTTGCGCACGGTGCCGAGCTGCGCCTCCGCTCCTTCCAGGGCAGTGCGGTAGCTGTCGGGACGGATGCGGTAGAGCACGTCTCCCTTCTTGACGGCCTGGTTCTCGACGACGTCGATCTCCACCACCGTGCCGGCGACGTCGGTGGATATGCCGACCATCGCCGCCTGCACATAGGCGTTGTCCGTCTCCATCACCTGCCCGCCGGTGACGTAGAAATAGCCGCCTGCCACGAGGGCGACGGGAAGCAGGGCAAAGAGCAGGGGGCGGGTCAGCGAGCGCCTGCGCATCTTGGCCGGCTGCGGCGTGGCCGTGTCCCGACTGGCCTTGTCGCCGGAGAGGCCGTCGATCTCGATAGGGTTTTCGAGTTTCTGGGTCTGGTTGCTGCCGTCAGCCATGATTTGCCTCCTTCTCGTCGACCGGCTGGCGGCAGGCTTCGAGAAGGTTGGCCTTCATCTGCGTCAGGGTGTCGAGTAGTTTCACGCGGTCTTCGTCTGGGATGGACGCCAGGGCTTCCGCCCGCGTCCGGTCGCCGAGAACGCGCATCTCGGCGAGAATGGGATGGGCGGCCGGCGTCAGGAAGAGCAGCCAGACCCGGCGGTCGCTCGCATGCTGGCGCCGTTCGATCAGCCCGCGCGCCTCGAGCTTGTCGAGAATGCGCACCAGAGTGATCGGCTCGATTTCGAGCAGTTCGGCCAGCCCGCTCTGATGGATGCCCTCGCTGCGGGAGAGAAAGGCGAGCGTCTGCCATTGCGAGCGCGTCAAGCCGATATCGCCGGCCCGCTGCTCGAAGCGCTTGCGCATCAGGCGGGCGACGTCATGCAGGATGAAGCCGAGGGTGGGCGGATTGAGCATCTCTAGAACATGCCGTTCTAATTATAAGCTTGCTTATCTTTAGGCATGATTATAACAAGGATGCCTCGAATGCAATCGCGCAGATGGTGCGGAACCGAAAAATGGCTGCTGATCACGCGAGATTTGATCGGGGTTCGGCGCTGACCGCGGCTGGCCTGGTGGGCGCGGCCTGTTTTGCGCTGGTGCTCGGTACGCATCCTGCGGCTGCCGCCCCGCGCTTCGTCAGCTGCGGCGGCGCTGCCATGTTGGGGGCTGCGCTGCTCAATTGCTCCCACCTCGCGCCGACCAAGCCGGCGCAGCTGTGCAATTTCAGTTGGAGCCTCCTGCAGGTCGGTAACGTCCCGCAGGTGGTGAGCGGCTCCTTCCTGCTGCCGCCGGGCGCCAACAACGCCCAGGTCTATCAGGGGGCCGGCTATGTCGCCGCGCTGGCTTCGCCGGTCATCCTCTGCCAGGACCAGAATTGACCTCGATCTGCGGTCTCTGGCGCCCCGGCCTCTCTATTGCCCCCACACCGCCCCAAAACAGCCCCTTTTGGTTCACACGCCATACAAGTTGGCTAGGCTATCGCTTAGGTTGTACTCACAGGCCAAGAGCCGTTCGAGCTCGGCCCATGCCGGGTGGAAACCAAGAGGGCCAGATCAATGTCCGCGACGTTTCGCAGCGCCTTTGCGCTCCTGTTCATCCTGCTGGCGGCGAGTTTGCCGCTGCAACCTGCCCGGGCACAGAGCCAGGGCGAAAAGCGCATTGCCCTCGTCATCGGCAATGCCGATTACAAGGCCGGGCCCCTGGCGACCAGCGCCAATGACGCCGGCCTGATCGCCCAGACTCTGCAGGCCGCCGGTTTCGACGTCACCGGTGCCCGGGACCTGGACCAGGAGTCGCTGCGCAAGGCGTTCCGTGAATTCCTCGACAAAGCCTCCGCATCGGGCCCCGACACGGTGGCTTTCGTCTATCTCGCCGGTTATGGCCTGCAGTCGGAAGGGCAGAATTACTTCGTGCCCGTCGACGCTGCCATTCAGTCACCCGCTGCCGTGCCGGCAGAGGCCGTACGGCTCGCCGATTTCATTCGGCCGCTCGGCGCCTTGCAGCTGAAGGCCAGCATCGTGGTGATCGATGGTGCGCGCGAAAACCAGTTCGCCCGCGGCGACCAGCCTCTCGCCGGCGGGCTTGCGCTCGTCGATGCCGAACCCAATGGCCTGATCGCCTTCAATGCGGCGCCCGGCACGGTAGCGCCGGCCGAACAAGGGCCTTATGGCGCCTATGCCCAGGCCCTCGCCGAAATGATGCGCACAGGCGGGCTGCCGATCGCCGAGGTGTTCGACCGCACCCGGCTGCGGGTGAGCGAGAAGACCAATGGTGCCGTGCTGCCCTGGAGCGCCTCGAAGCTTGGCGAGCCCTTCGCCTTCTTCGACCGTGCGGCCGATGCGCCCGCCCCGCAGGTTTCCCTGGAAGAAGAGAGAGCGATGCAATCCAAGCGCATCGCCGATTTCGACGCGCGGGATGCCTATGTCGCCGCCGTGGACCGGGACACCATGCAGGGCTATCAGGACTTCCTGACCGCCTTTCCGCGCGATCCCATGGCCAAGCGGGTGCGCGCCATCGTGGCCGCCCGGCGCGAGGCCATCACCTGGCACGAGACCTGGAAGCGCGACACACCCAATGCCTATTGGTCCTATCTCAAGCGCTATCCGCGCGGGCCCCATGCCTGGGACGCCCGCCGCCGCCTGAGATATCTGTCGGCCGAAATCGAGCCGCCGGCGCGTTTCGACGTGATCGAATATGACGTGCCGCCGCCGCCGGAAGTCGAGATCGTCTATGTCGAACGTCCGGTGATCGTCTTCTCCGATCCGGAATTCGACCTGCCGCCGCCTCCGCGGCCGCCGGTGATCTTTCTGCCGCCGCCGCCCCGCGATTTCGTGGAGCTGCCGCCGCCTCCGCCGCCGGTCGATGCGTATGTGCTGCCATCGCCGCGCTATGTCGCGGTGCCGGAATGGGTGCGGCCGCCGCGCTATGTCGAGCCGCCTCCGCAGAATTTCATCTTCAACAACATCCACAACGCCACCGTCATCAACGAGACGCTGGAGGCTCCTCCGGAGCGCATGCGACCGCAGGAAGGCGAGGGCGGTCTGACGGCCGGAGAGAAGGCGGCCGGCGCGGCGATCGCCGTCGGTGCGGGCGCTGCCGCGGCCCGTGTCGCCCTGCCGCCCTTCCTGCGCAATCGGGGCGGACGGGGTGGCCAGCCGGGCATGACGCAGCCGACGGCGGCGCCACAGCCGGGCGAGCCCGGCCTGGCTCCGGCCCCCGGCGAACCGCAGAAGCCGGGGCGCCTTCTGCCGGGACAGGTTCGTCCAGGCGAAGCGCTTCCTGGCCAGGAAGGCCAGCCCGGCCGAGTGCTGCCGGGACAGGAAGGTCAACCCGGACAGGCCGTACAGCCTGATACGTTGAAACCGGGGCAGGCTCAGCCGGGCCAGCCCGGTCGGCTGCTGCCGGGACGAGCCCAGCCGGGCCAGGCCGCCCAGCCGGATGAAACCAGGCCGGGCCAGCGCCAGCCCGGCAAGGCCCTGCCTGGCATGAACGGCGAGGCGCTGCCGCTCGACAATGGCAAGCCGCCGCTCGCCGGAAAGCCATTGCCTGGTCGTCTGCAGCCCGGCGGCAAAGCCGGCAAGCCCGGGCAGCTCGGCCAACCCCTGCCCGAGGGGCAGCCGGATCAGACCCAGCCCCAAAAACCCCTCCCGGGGCAGAAGGGCCAGGGCCGCCTGAAGCCGGGGCAGCCGCAGCCGGATGGTACCGCCCAGCCTCCGGCCGAGAACGGCCAGCAACTCGGCAAGCCCCTGCCGGGAGCCGACGAGTCGCAGCCGCTTCCCGGTCGTAAACGGCCAAAGGGCCGGCAGCCCCAGGATGACGGCGCCCAGGCTCCGCGGCCTGGCGTCACCCCCGAGGACCAAGCCGCGCCGGATGCCGGTGCGCCATCGCAGCCGGCAGGCCGCAAGCGTCGCCCGGCCCAGGAAGGACAGGGCCTTGGCGAGCCCTTGCCACCAGCCGGACGGGCCTTGCCGGATGGCAGCGGGCAGCCGCAGCCCCAGCCGGGCCGCCGTCGCCCACGCCAGCCCGATGCCGGGTTTGCGCAACCGGATGAGCCGGCCCAGCCGTCCGGCCGCCGGCCGCGCCTCCAGCCAGGCGGCGGTGACGAAGGTGGGGCAGCCATGCCGCGCCAGAAGCGCTTGAACCCAGCGCCGGATATGGAACCGGCCGTGAATGCGCCACGTCAGAATCGGCTGCCGCGTGCGCAGCCCGACCTCGACGGTGGGGCCCCCCGGCCGATGCAGCGGATGCGGCCGGCGCCGGAAGAAGGTGGTCCGGCCGCGGGTGGCGGCGGACGCCAGCGCCGTTGTGGCGGCCAGGGCGCACCGCCTTGTGAATGAGAATGAACGAGAACACCGCCCGGCTTGCCGGGCGGTGTTGCTTCAGGCCGGTTGCTGGAACTTTTCCTGTCAGAAGCCGCTGACGACGTAGCCGCCGTCGACGGGCAGCGTGGTGGCGGTCACGAAGATCGAGGCGGGCGAAGCGAAGAACAGGGCGGTGCCGACGAGATCGTCGACCGTGCCCCAGCGCTTGAGTGCCGCCTTGCTGGCAATCTTGCCCGCCGGCACCGGGTCGGACCACAAAGGCTTGGTCATGTCGGTGCGGTGATAGCCGGGCGCGATGGCGTTGACGCGGACTCCTTCGGGGCCGAATTTGTGGGCGAGGGCGCGGGTAAGCCCCATGATGCCGGTCTTGCTGGCGCAATAGGCCGGCACGCTGTCATCGGCAAGATAGCTCAGCATCGAGGCGAAGTTGATGATCGACCCTTGCGATTTCAACAGCAGGGGGTGGGCCGCCATGGCGAGGCGCATGGCACTGTTCATGTTGACGTCGACGACTTCGAGATAGGTTTCCTCGGTCCATTCGGCATCGGGGCGGGCGATGCCCTGCGCGTTGACGAGCACGTCGAGGGCCGGCAGCGCCGCAAAGAAGCGCTCGACCGCCGCCTTGTCGCGAACGTCGAGCTGCTCGAAACGAATGGAGCGGTCGCCATTGGCGGCCTTGGCCGCCGCAAGGCGCGCTTCAGTGGAGCCCGTCGCGATGACCTCGGCGCCGAGGCTGGCAAAGCCCTGCGCGATGGCAAGGCCGATGCCGCTGGAGCCGCCGGAGACCACGACGGTCTTGCCTTCGAACAGGCCGGGACGGAAAGCGGAGAGCGCGTCCTGCATGCGTGTTTCCTTCGATTTTGAGAAAGGGATGATCGGCGGTTCAGCCCTGCTGCAGCCGGTCGAGATCGTCGTAGAGTGCCTGGGAATGGCGGTAGAGGCGGTCGAACACCGGCTGCATCCGGGCATAGGTCTCGGCCCAGGCCGGGTCGGGCAGGATTTCGGCGCTGTAGCGCACGAAATGGCCGACCGCGTCCTCGACCTTGCCGAAACGTCCGAGCGCGGTTGCGGTCATCGCCGCACAGCCGACGAGGCCGCATTCGGTCTCCTCGGGCACCAGGATCGGCACGTTGTAGGCGCTCGCCTTGATCTTGAGCCAGAGTTCTGTCTTGGCGCCGCCGCCGGAAGCGACCACGCGCTCGAGCTTCTGGCCGGTGGAGGCTTCCATCACGCGGATATGGCGGTTGACCGCGAAGGCCACGCCTTCCAGCGTGGCGCGGTGGAGATGGGCGAGGCCATGCTTGGCGCCGATGCCGAAGAACTGGGCGCGGGCATTGCGGTGGGCGCCGAGCCGCTCGCCGGCCAGGAAAGGCAGGAAGAACAGGCCTTCGGCGCCGGCCGGGGCCTCGGCGGCCTTGGCGACGATGTCGCCATAGGAGAGGGCCTTCTCATGAAAGGCGCGGCGGGCCCAGCGCATGGCATCGCCGCCGGTCTCCAGCAGGGTGAAGGGACCCCAATGACCCTCGACGGTGCGGACATTGCAGATCTCGGGATCGAGCAGCGGTTCGCCCGTCACCAAGGTGATGATGGAGGAGGTGCCCATCACATCCGACGCCGTGCCGGGATGGACGACGCCCGAGCCGAGCACCGCAACGGGGTAGTCGGCTCCGCCGACCAGGACGGGCGTACCCTCGGCAAGGCCGGTCTCCAGGGCGGCGCCGGCGGTGATGCGGCCGAGAATGTCGAGCGGCGAGCGGATCGGCGGCAGCTTGGCGGCGTCGAGACCAAGGCGGTCGATCATCGCGGCGGACCAGCTTCCGCTCGCCGGGTTCATCAGGAAGCTGCAGGAGGCGTCGCCCTCGTCCATGGCGATCTCGCCGGTGAGCCGCAGATTGATGTAGTCCTTCGGCATCAGCACCGTCGCGGCGGCGCGATAGGCTTGCGGATCGTTGTCGCGCAGCCAGGCGAGCTTGAAGCCGGGCCAGGCCGGCGTCGGCGGGTTGCCGCTTTCGGAAAGATAGGAGGCGGGCGGGTTGTCCCGCTCAAAGGACGCCACAAGGCCCGCCGTGCGCTTGTCATTCCACAAGGGGGCGGTATCGCGTGTCGGATTGCCATGGCTGTCGACCAGCACGGTGCCATGCATCTGGCCGCAGGCGGCGACGGCCTGGATCCTGGCGGCGGCGCCGTCCTGCCGCTCGAGCACGGTGCGGATGGCGGAGACGGTGCCCGCCCACCAGTCGGCGGGGCGCTGTTCCGACCAGCCGAAAGCCGGTACGATCTGGTCATATTCGCTGGCGGCGATCTCCAGGATGGCGCCGTTGCCGATCTCGACCAGGGCTGCGCGGGCGCTGCCGGTTCCGACATCGATGGCCAGGATGAGATCCTGCGTCATGGGTGTGTCCTCGGCCTGCTCTTCAAAAAGGGAGCGGGCGGGTATGGCGGCCGCCCTGCTCCCATGTTTTTTGGAGTGATGCTACACGTTTCCCAGCCGGTCAACTGAAAATTCCGGCATATTTATGCTGCATTGCAATAAAATGGCCGAGGCGTCTTGCCGATGTCGGAGGGAATATGTAGCATTGCTACAAAATTGACACCCATGCCGATGCCATCGGCAAGCCTTGAGGAGAGCGCAGACATGGCCACCAACCCCATTGAGCGGATCGAGGCGATCGGCGTGGTGCCGGTCATCGCGATCGACAATCCCGGCGACGCGGTCGCGTTGGCCGACGCCCTGACGGCCGGTGGCCTGCCGATTGCCGAAATCACCTTCCGCACCAAGGCGGCCGCCGAAGTCCTGGCCATCCTGCGCGACCAGAGGCCGGACTTCCTGGCCGGTGCCGGAACGGTGCTGGATCTGGAATCGGTCCAGGCCTGCAAGGACAATGGCGCGAGCTTCGCCCTGTCCCCCGGCTTCGATGCGGAGATCGTTGCCGCCGCCAAGGCGATCGGCCTGCCCTTCGCCCCCGGCATCATGACGCCGACGGATCTCACCGCGGCCACACGCGCCGGCCTGCGCCTGTGCAAGTTCTTCCCGGCCGGCGTCGCCGGCGGGCCGAAGGCACTGGAAGGCATCGCCGCGCCCTTCAATCATCTGGGCGTTCGCTTCATCCCGACCGGCGGCGTCACGCTGGAGACGATGAGCGACTGGCTCAAGCATCGCTTCGTCGCGGCCGTCGGTGGCACCTGGATCGCCAAACCCGAAGATATCAGCGGCGGCAAATTTGCGGAGATTACCGCCAAGGCGAAGGCCGCCGTCGAGCGCGTCAAGGCGATCCGGGCGGGCGCGGCATGAGCATCTATCAGCCGGCGACCCAGCCGACGCTTTATTTCATCGGCGTAACCACCACCAAAAGCTCGATCATGCGGGTCTTCCCGGCCTGGGCGGAGCATCTAGGCCTGAAGAATGCGGTGATCAAGGGCATCGATTTTCCCCTCCATGCCGATCCGGCCGCTTATCGCCAAGCGGTCGCCTTCATCAAGGCCGATCCCAATTCGCTGGGGGCGCTGGTCACCACCCACAAGATCGACCTCTACAAGGCCTGCCGGGACCTGTTCGACGAGGTCGACGATTTCGCCCTGCGCATGGAGGAAACGAGCTGCTTGTCCAAGCGCAACGGGCGCCTGATCTGTCACGCCAAGGACCCGATCTCCTCCGGGCTCGCCCTCGACAATTTCATTCCCAAGGGACATTTCGAGCGCACCGGCGCGGAGCTCTTCTCGATGGGAGCGGGCGGCTCCACCATTGCCCTGACCTGGCACATGGTGCGCGAGGCACGGGGCGCAGACCGACCGTCGCGCATCGTTGTTTCCAATCGCAGCCGGCCGCGCCTCGACGAGATCCGGCGCATCCACCAGGAAATCGGCATGCCGGTGCCGGTCGACTATGTGCTCGCGCCCCATGCGGCCGACAATGATGCCGTCACCGCCGGCCTCAAGCCAGGCTCGGTGGTGATCAATGCCACCGGCCTCGGCAAGGACGCGCCCGGCTCGCCGCTCACCGACGCCGTGGTCTTTCCCGAACGCGCGATCGTGTGGGACCTCAACTATCGCGGCGACCTCGTCTTCCTCGACCAGGCCCGGCGCCAGCAGGCAGCGCGCCATCTTCAGATCGAGGATGGCTGGACCTATTTCCTGCATGGCTGGACGCAGGTGATCGCCGAGGTTTTCGACATCGAGATCCCGACCTCCGGCCCGTCCTTCGAGCGGCTGGGCGAGATCGCCATCGCCGCCTCCAGGGGATGAAGACGAAGAGTTGAAGACATGGAACGCATCCTGGTCACGCCGCGTTCGCTGACGGCGACGGCCCATCCCCTGGTCGAGCGCCTCAGGAAACAGGGCCATGAGATCATCATGCCGGCGCCCGGCAAATTGCCGGACGAGGAGGAACTGCTCGCCCTCGTGCCGGGTGTGACCGGCTGGCTGGCAGGCGTGGAGAAGATCTCGCCGCGCGTCATCGCCGCGGCGGGTTCGCTCCGGGCGATCAGCCGCAACGGCACCGGAACCGACAACCTGCCGATCGACACGCTGCTCGCGCGCAAGATCGCCGTGCGCATCGCCGCCGGCGCCAATGCGGCCGGTGTGGCCGAACTGGCCATCGGCCTGATCTTCGCGGCGCTCCGCCAGATCCCCCTCTGCGATGCCGGCATCAAGCAGGGGAACTGGCCGCGCCGGATCGGCGCCGAGATCCGGGGGCGCAAGGTGGGCGTGGTCGGCTGTGGCGCGATCGGCGCCGAGGTGGCGCGCCTGGCCGCCGCGCTCGGGGCCGAGATCCTCGCCTATGATCCGCAGCGTCCTCTCGTGAATGTCGAAGCGGACAGCCTGCGCTGGGTCGAGATATCGGACATGCTGGCGGCGGCCGATGTCGTCACGCTGCATTGTCCGGCACCTGCGGACGGCCGGCCGCTCCTGGGCGCCGGAGAGTTCGCGGCCATGCGGCGGGGCGCGGTGCTGATCAACACAGCCCGGTCGTCGCTGGTGGACGAAGCGGCCTTGCTCGAAGCGCTCGAGGAGGGGCGTATCGGCTGCTATGCCACCGATGTCTTCGAGGAAGAGCCGCCGGCAAATCTCGCTCTCGCCGGCCACGCCCGGGTGATCGCCACCAGCCATATCGGCGGTTTCACCCAGGAAAGCGTCGACCGGGCCACCGAGGTCGCCATCGCCAACCTGATGGATGCCCTGCAGGGGAGGGCATGAAGTGATGCTGAAGGTCCTGCCCTTCGCCGGCCCGCTCGTGGGAAGGCTCGCGAACCGGCCGGAGGCCGGCCTCTCGCTCTATTGGCTCGGGCAGGCCGGCTTCCTCCTCGACAGCGGCCGGCACCGGCTGCTGATCGACCCCTATCTCTCGAACTCCCTGGCGGAGAAATATCGCGATCGCGGCCCTTCGCATGAGCGCATGATGCCGCCGCCGATCGAGATCGACGAGCTGCCGCCGCTCGATCTCATCCTTTGCACGCATCATCACACCGATCACCTCGACGCGGCGACATTGGCCCCGCTGGCCCGGCGTTTTGCGCAACTGCGCCTGGTGGTGCCCAAGGCCTCGCTGAAGCTGGCGCAAGACAGGACCGGCCTCGGCCCCGAACGTTTCATCGGCATGGATGCCGGCGAAACCCTCGTGCTCGACCAGGGGATCGAGGTGAGCGCCGTGCGGGCTGCCCACGAGGAATTGCAGCGCGATGAGCAGGGCCGCCATCTCTTTCTCGGCTATGCCCTCGGCGTGAACGGCATCCGCGTCTTCCATTCCGGCGATACCATTCCTTTCGTGGGACAAATCGAAGAGGTGCGGGCTCTGGCGGCCGATCTGGCGCTGCTGCCGGTCAATGGCCGTTCGCCCGCCTTGGCCGCCGCCGGCATTGCCGGCAATTTCACCCTGGAGGAGGCCGTGGAACTTGCTTCGGCCTGCGGCATCCCGGCCATGCTTGCGCACCACTACGGCCTCTTCGCCTTCAACACGCTCGCACCCGAGCGGATCGATGCAAGGGCCATGGCGATGGCGGGGCCGACCCGGCTGCTTCGGGCCAGGACGGGAATCGAGTATAGGCTGATAGGCCCGGCTGGAACGGCGGGCTGAGCCCTCCGATCCGAAGAGGGAGCCAGAAAGGGAAGCCGTTGATGACCTTGCCGGATCAGACCGCATCTCAGCCCGGGCCTCGCACCACGATCCAGAACGTGCTCGAGGTGATCCGGCTGACCTTGGGCGATTTGCGCAAGTCCGACCGCAAGGTGGCCGAACTCATTCTGGCCGACCCCCAGCGCATCCTGAATGCCACGGTGGCGGAGACGGCGCTCGCTGCCGGGGTGAGCGAGCCCACGGTCATCCGCTTCTGCGCCGCCATCGGCTGCAACGGCTTCCAGGATTTCAAGCTGCGCCTGGCCCAGAGCCTGGCGCTGGGCACGCCGGCCACGCATTCTGTGCTGCTCGGCACCGATACGCCGGAAACCGTGGTCGAAAAGATCTTCGACTACACCATCACCAGCCTCGACTGGGCGCGCCACCATCTCGACAAGGCTGCCCTCGCCCTGGCGATCGACATCCTGGAAAAGGCGAGGGCCATCGAATTCTTCGGCCTCGGAGCTTCGGGCGTGGTGGCCCGCGATGCCCAGCAGAAATTCCCGTTGTTCGGCGTGCCCTGCGGTGCCCAGCACGACACCCACCAGCAGATCATGGTGGCCTCGATGATGAAGCCGGGCGATGTCGCGGTGGTGATCTCCCACACCGGGCGCACTCGCTCGATCATCGAAGTGGCCCGCACCGCGCGCGAAAACGGGGCCAAGGTCATCGGCCTGACCGGGTTCGAGACCTCGCTCGCCAGCCATTGCGACGTGACCTTGCTGGTGGAGACGCTCGACAACACCAACATCTACACGCCCACCATTTCGCGTATCGCCGCACTGGTGGTGATCGACGTGCTGTCGACCGCGATCGCCTTGCGCCGCGACGAGGCCCATGTCCGGCGCTTCCAGGCCATGAAGCGCAAACTCGCCGAATACCGCATCGGTGAGTAGTGCGATTATGGGATGCTATGCTTTTTTATGCCGGACGGCGATCACAAGGTTCGGCACGAAATGGCAGGGCAGACGATCGTCCTGATGGCGGGTGACAATGGTCACGGAGTCGCCTGTTCGAACCTTCATGGCGGGAGACGCGACGGCGCTCCAGCGTTGTAGGGAGTCCCCATCATGGACGAGTATACCGAACCGGTCATAGGCGAAATATTTCGGGTTGGCTGGGACGCCGAGAAATCTCTCTCCCCGGTGAAGAAACCTGGTTGCCGCTATCCTGGATAGAGATACATGCACTTCCCCAGTCAAATGTATGCCTGACGCGGGAACGGGGACGAGGGCGGTTCCACATGCCTGGCGCCATTTACCGTCCGACGGTCCCTGGAGTTCGGCAGAGGCCACGGTTGCTGGCGGCCGGCTCCAGCTGGGTGCGGTGCTGTCGGCGAGAGCCGGTGGCGGCGCGATCACAAGCAGGCCGAGACCGAACACCAGTTTCTTCATTGTGCACACGATTGAGATGGAGCGTCCCCCGAAGGCATCCTCTTCGAGAGGGAAGGCGAAAGCAAGTCTCCCCGTCCGGCCTCCACCCTTTGTGGGCGCGGTGCTGCTGAAAGAGCACGGACCCGGGCGTTATTGCCCGCATGTGGAAATCCCCTCCCATGCGCGGGCGGGGGTTGTGAGCAGCCCCTCAGGGGCGCTATGGCTGGGACGAAACCGGAATCACTGTTTGAGATGAAGATCGAAATCGAGATGGGCGTCGCGTCTGCCGCCGGCAGTGCGCCTGCAATGCTCGACATCGAGGAATTGCTGGCCACGCGCCTGCTGGTGCAGGGCAACTCCGGCTCCGGCAAATCGCATCTCCTGCGCCGGCTGCTCGAACAGAGCGCGCCGCATGTCCAGCAGGTCATCATCGACCCCGAAGGCGAGTTCGCCAGCCTGTCGGACCGCTACGGCCATGTCGTCATCGACGGCGAACGCAGCCTGGCCGAGCTCGAACATATCGCCCAGCGCGTGCGCCAGCATCGCGTCTCGGCCGTGCTGGTGCTGGAGAGCCTCGACGCCGAAATGCAGATGAAGGCCGCTGCTGCCTTCCTCAATGCCCTGTTCGATGCCGAGCGCGACTTCTGGTTCCCCATGCTGGTGGTGGTCGACGAGGCCCAGCTCTTTGCGCCCGCCGCCTCCGGCGATGTCGGGGAGGAGGCCCGCAAGGTCTCGCTCGGCGCGATGACCAATCTGATGTGCCGCGGCCGCAAGCGTGGCCTTGCCGGCATCATCGCCACCCAGCGCCTGGCCAAGCTCGCCAAGAACGTCGCCGCCGAGGCGTCCAACTTCCTGATGGGCCGGACCTTCCTCGACATCGACATGGCGCGCGCCGCCGATCTGCTCGGCCTCGACCGGCGCCAGGCCGAGACGTTCCGCGAACTGCAGCGCGGCCAGTTCGTCGCGCTCGGCCCGGCCTTGTCCCGCCGCCCGCTGCCCATCAAGGTTGGGCCGGTGGAGACGCGCCCCAAGGTGGCGACACCCAAGCTGACGCCGCTGCCGGAGGGAGGCGAGGCTGCTCGCGATCTCATCCTGGCGCCGGTGCCGATGGCGGCGCCGCGCCCCCGTCCCGAGCGCCGAGCGGTCACGCCGCCGCCGATGTCGACCACCGAGATCCTCGAACAGCTCGTGCGCGAGCGGCCGGCGGAGGCCGCGGGCGAGGAAACCCTGCCGGCCATGCCGCCGGCCGAACTGCAGCAGGCCCACGCCCGCATCGCCTTTGCAATCATGCAGGAACCGGATGCGAGCTTCCGCACCGATGCCGTGCTCTACCAGGATTTCATCGTACGCTGCCGCATCGAGCGGCTGAGCGGATCGCCGCCGGCCATGGCCGAGTTCAAATTCCTGCTCAGCGCAGCCCGGGCCGGTCTCGATCCCGACACTGTCGACCAGGAGCAATGGCAGCGTGCGCTCGATCATGCCCGCCTGGTGCCGGCCGACCTCCAGCCCGTGTTCCTGATTCTGGCGGCAGCGGCGATGACGGGGCTGCAATGCCCGCCGGATGCGGAGATCGCCAGGCGCTGCGGCAGCCATTCGGCCGGCCGCGCCCGCAGTCAGATCCGCCATCTGCAGAATGCCGATTTCGTGATGACGCGCGTCGACATGCGCGGCGCCCGCATCGCAGTGATTCCGGACCTGGGCTGGGAAACCGCTCCCGGCGATCCCAACGGTCGGGTGCAGGCGCGGGATGGCCTGGCTGCCGCGGAGTGACAAAGGGCGAGCCCTTAGCCGCCGGAGACCTCGGCACTATCCCGAAGTATTAGAAAAGGCTTGTCCGCATGCTCATAAGAGGAGCGCGATAAACCAAAGCAGGCCTGAAAATCTCCTGCGTCTCCTCTTATAATTGTGGCATAGAGCTATTCATTGATGGCTCCTCCAATTCAACATGAGCGGATGATGTCTACCCAGATCGTTCCCCTGATCGTTTGCGGCGGCTCCGGAACGCGGTTGTGGCCGGCCTCGCGTGCCAGCCGGCCCAAGCAGTTCCTGCCTTTGTTCGGTGATCTTTCCACCTTCCAGGAAACGATGCGGCGTGTGAGCGGTGCCGACGTCTTCGGCCGGCCCGTGATCGTCACCAACCAGGACCATCGCTTCCTGGTGGCCGACCAATTGCTGTCGATCGGGGTCGAGGCCGATATCGTGCTCGAGCCCGAAGCCCGCGATTCCGGTCCGGCGATCGCTGCCGGTGCGGCCTTCATCGCTGCGCGGGACGGCGCCAAGACGCCGGTCCTGACCCTGGCGGCCGACCACCGCGTGCGGGATATCGAAGGCTTCCGTGCCGCCTGCGTGGCAGCCAGGCGCGGCGCTGCCAAGAAAAGCATCGTGACTTTCGGCGTGGTGCCCAACCAGCCCGCGACCGGTTATGGTTATATCGAAGTCGGCGAGCCCTTGACCGACGGCGTCATGAAGGTGCGCCGCTTCGTCGAAAAGCCCGATGCCGAGACGGCCACGCGCTATGTGCGGGAAGGCTATCTGTGGAACTCCGGCAATTTCCTGTTCGAGGCCGGTTTCTTTCTCGCTGAATATGCCCGCTGCGAGCCGGAGACCGTCGAGGCGGTGAACGAGGCGGTGGCCAAGGGCAAGCTCGACCTCGGCTTCCTGCGTCTCGACGCCGAGGCCTTCGCCCGCTGCGGCAAGCGTTCGGTCGACTATGCGGTGATGGAAAAGACCCAGGCTGCCGCCGTGGTACCGGCCAGCTTCGACTGGTCGGATGTCGGCTCCTGGGGTGCGGTGCGCGAGCTCTCGCCGCAGGACGAAGCCGGCAATGCCATGCTGGGCGAAGCCTTGTTCGTCAATGCCCGCAACAATCTGGTATCCTCGGAGCGCCAGCTCGTCTGCGTGGTCGGCCTGGACGATCTTGCGGTCATCACCACGGGTGATGCCGTGCTTGTGGCCCGCCGAGACGATGCGGCCGGCATCAAGGCGCTGGTCGAGAAGCTCAAGCAGAGCCATAACGGGCTGACCCAGGACCACCTGCAGTCCTTCAGGCCCTGGGGGCACTACAAGTCTCTGGATCTCGGTGCGCGCCACCAGGTCAAGCGCATCGTGGTCAAGCCCGGCGGACAGCTCTCGCTGCAGAAGCACCATCATCGTTCCGAACACTGGATCGTGGTGCGTGGCGTCGCCAATGTCAGCATCAACGGCCAGATCAAGACGCTGCATGAGAACGAGTCGATCTATATCCCGATCGGTTCCACCCATCGGCTGGAGAATCCCGGCAAGATCGAACTCGAACTGATCGAAGTGCAGACGGGTTCCTATCTCGGCGAGGACGACATCATCCGCATCGAGGACATCTACAACCGCGCCGCATCCTGAGGCGCGGTTGGGTTTATTTGTTCCTGCAAAGTCGCGTCATTGCGGGGAGCGGCGCGAGGCGGCAATCCGGGAGGTATTCGCTTGATGCCGCATGAAGCCTGGATTGCTTCGCTGCGCTCGCAATGACGGACTGATCGATCTTTTCGAAGCCCGATATAAGGTCGCAACGATATAAGGGAGGGGTCTCACCCCTCCCTTTTTCTTGGCGTCTACCAGCAGGTATAGCCGCCATCGACCACGACGATCGAGCCGGTCATCAGGCTGGCGGCGTCGGATGCCAGGAACTGCACGGCGGAGGCGATTTCCTCCGGCTCACCCATCCGCCCCTGCGGCGTCATTTCGAGCCAGGTCTTGAACATCTCCGCATTGGCCGGATCGGCCGCCGCATAGGCGGTCAGGGGCGTGTTGATATAGGTGGGCGCGACGGAATTGACGCGTACGCCGCGCGAGCCCCATTCGGCCGCCAGCGATTTGGTGAGGTGGTGCACGCCGGCCTTGGAGGCGTTGTAGTAGGACTGTTCCTGCGGCTTGTTGACGATGATGCCCGACATCGAACCGATATTGACGATCGAGCCTTTCTTGGCTGCCAGCATGTGCTTGCCGAAAGCGCGGCAGCACCAGAACACGCCGTTGAGATTGACGTCGAGGACGTTGAGCCAATGTTCGTCGGCGACGTCCTCGGCCGGTGTCATGGAGCGGGCGATACCGGCATTGTTGACCAGGATCTCGACGGCGCGGCCCTTGGCGGCGAGTTCGTCGGCCACGCGGGTCACTTCGGCGGATTTGGTGACATCCATCTGCACCGTTTCGGTCTTATAGCCCTTGGCAGCCAGGGCTGCCTGTCCTTCCGCCGCGACCTTCATGTCGAAATCGGCGATGACGACCTCGGCTCCGAACTCGGCCAGGGCTTCGGCGCAGGCCAGGCCTATGCCGCGCCCGCCGCCCGTGACCAGGGCGTGGCGGCCCGTGAGATCGAGTTTCTTCTTATACATCGCGGATCCTTTCATGCGTCGCTCCCGTTTGCTGCATCGATTTTGCAAACAGGACAAAAGCCCGTGCAGCTGGGTTCAATCTAATGCGGCATGGTGATTCGACGAAGTCAATCCTGCAGTGGCCATACCATTTAGGCGGCGGGCGAGGAGGTTGCCAAATGCGCATCAAGGCCCTGAAGAGCTCAGTTCCTTGTCATGCCCGGGCCTGTCCCGGGCATCCAGATACCGCAATCCGTCGGGATCCTGGCACCTGGATCACCGGGACGAGCCCGGTGATGACAAAGGTCGGGGTGCCCACAATCATACGGCCAGTTTCGGAGCAAATGCGCCTAAAAATCAGGCCAGGGACAGGCCCTTGTCGTCGAAGCGATGCAGGCGGTCGGGCTGGGGGGTGAGATAGATGGTGTCACCGGTGCCCAGGCTGAACTCGCCGGGTGCCCGCGCGGTGATACGGGTGCCCTCGTCGAGATCGACATAGAAGAAGGTGTCCGAGCCCAGATGTTCGGAAATCGAGATCTTGCCCTTCCACTGTCCCTCGGTGGCGGACAGGTTGAGATGCTCGGGACGGATGCCGATGGTGGTGGCGTTGTAGTTCGCCGCCGCGCCGCCCTTCAGGAAGTTCATCTTGGGCGAGCCGATGAAGCCGGCGACGAACAGGTTCCTCGGCTTGTTGTAGAGCTGGAGCGGCGAGCCGACCTGCTCCACATTGCCGGCATTGAGCACCACGATCTTGTCGGCCATGGTCATGGCCTCGACCTGGTCGTGGGTGACGTAGATCATCGTGGTCTTCAGGTCCTTGTGGAGCTGCGAGATCTCGATGCGCATGTTGACGCGCAGCGCCGCGTCGAGGTTCGACAGGGGCTCGTCGAACAGGAAGGCCTTGGGCGAGCGCACGATGGCGCGGCCGATGGCGACGCGCTGGCGCTGGCCGCCGGAGAGCTGGCGCGGCTTGCGGTCGAGATAATTGGTGAGATTGAGCGAAGCGGCCGCCTTGGCGACCTTCTGGTCGATGACGTCCTTGCTCTCGCCCGCCATCTTCAGGGCGAAGGCGATGTTGTTGCGCACGCTCATATGCGGGTAGAGCGCGTAGGACTGAAACACCATGGCCAGCCCTCGCTTGGAGGGCGGAGCCTGGGCCATGTCGACCCCGTCGATCTTGATCTCGCCCGAGGTGGTGTCCTCCAGGCCGGCGATCAGGCGCAGCAGGGTCGACTTGCCGCAGCCCGAAGGCCCGACGAAGACCACGAACTCGCCATCCTCGATGTCGAGGTCGAGATCGGGAATGATCACGACTTCACCGAAGGCCTTGCGCACATTGCGAAGATTGAAGCGGCCCATTTACGCAGCTCCCCATTCTGACATGTTGTTGTTCGTCACTTCACGGCGCCGAAGGTCAGGCCGCGGACGAGTTGCTTTTGTGAGAACCAGCCGAGCACCACGATCGGCAGGATGGCGAGGGTCGAGGCGGCTGACAGCGTGGCCCAGAACAGCCCCATCTTGGCCGAATAGCCCGCGATGAACTGCGGCAGCGGCGCGGCGTCGAAGGTGGTCAGGTTCAGCGTCCAGAAAGCCTCGTTCCAGGCCAGGATCGTGTTCAGCAACAGCGTGGAGGCGATGCCGGGGACGGCCATCGGCGTCAGCACATAGACGATCTCGCGCCAGAGCGAGGCGCCGTCCATGCGGGCCGCTTCCAGGATCTCGCCGGGAATTTCCTTGAAATAGGTGTAGAGCATCCACACCACGATCGGCAGGTTGAGCAGGAAGAGGACGACCATCACGCTCCAGCGGCTGTCGAGCAGGCCCCAGCGGTTGAAGAGCAGGAAGATCGGCATCAAGGCGCCGACGGCCGGCATCATCTTGGTGGAGAGCATCCACATCAAGAGATCCTTGGTGCGCTTGCCGGGCGCGAAGGCCATGGCCCAGGCTGCGGGAACCGCGAAGATCAGGCCCAGCAGGGTCGAGCCGACCGACAGGAAGATCGAGTTGAGCGCGGCCCGGCCATAGTTGGATTGCGTGAAGATGTTGCGGTAATTCTCCAGCGTCCACTCGAAGAAGACGAATTTGGGCGGCAGGATGCCCGCTTCGCCTTCCGTCTTGAAGCTGGTGATAACCATCCACAGGATCGGGAAGAAGATCAGGAAGCCGACGATCCAGGCGGCGGTCGTGACGGCGACCTTGCGCCGGGTGGAAACTGCGCGTGCCATGGCTCAAGCCTCCAGATTCTTGCCGATCATGCGGACGAGGAAGAAGGCGACGATATTGGCCAGCACCACGGCGACCAATGCGCCGGCCGAGGCCGCTCCGATATCGTGGTCGCCCGCTTCGGTGAGATAGACCAGGAAGGGCAGGTTGGCCGTGTTCAGGCTGCCATTGGTGGTGACCTTGATCTCGGCGAAGATGTTGAGGAGGAAGATGGTTTCGATCAGGATCACCACCGTGATGGCGCGCGAGAGATGCGGCAGCACGATGTAGAAGAAGTAGGAAAGCGGCTTGGCGCCGTCGAGCTGGGAGGCTTCCTTCTGCTCCTCGTCCAGGGACTGGATGGCGGTGAGCAGGATCAGCGTGGCGAAGGGCAGCCATTGCCAGGCCACGATGATGATGATCGACAGGAGTGGCCAGTTGGTGAACCAGACGACCACCGGCAGGTGGAGCACCTGCGACACCCAGGTCAGCATGCCGCCGTCGGCGTTCATGAACAGGTTCTTCCAGATCAGCGCGGCCACGGTCGGCATCACGAAGAACGGCGCCAGCACCATCAGGCGCACGATGCCCTGGCCGGCGAAGGGCTGATCCATCAGGAGGGCGATCAGGATGCCCCCGACGATGGTGATGGCAAGCACGGAGCCGACGATCAGCAGCGAAACGCCCAGTGATTTGAAGAAGGTGGGGTCTGTCAGGAAGTAGGTGTAGTTCCCGAAGCTGTTCCAGTAGAAATTCGTCGGATCGTCGAGCGTATAGTTGTTCAGCGAGTAATAGATCGTCAGGACGAGCGGAACGATCATCCAAATGAAGAGCATGATGACCGAGGGTGCTACGGCCACCCTGGCGAGCACACGCGTCTGCTGCGTTGCCATCTTGAGGTCCTCCCCACAGACCAAATCTTGAATGTTCCTGAGCAAAGCGCGTTCAGGCTCGAACGCCTATTTGATCTGGTTCTTTGCCTTGATGCGTCCTGGCGTTTCTGGGGATCGCGCAAGATCCCGGCGATCTCCACGAAGCGCAAGACGCTTTCGTTCAGGTCTTTGAAAGGGGGCTGTCCCGGTGATGAAGAGCCGGGACAGCCAAGTTTCAGGAGGGGCGGTGAGCCCCGTCCCGGGAGGAAGGGGTCATTTGATGTAGCCGGCCTTGGTCATGGTCCGGGTCACCAGCTTCTGCGATGCCGCCAGGGCATCGTCGATCGAGGCAGAACCGGCCAGCGCCGCGGAGAATTGCTGGCCCACCGAGGTGCCCATGCCCTGGAACTCGGGAATGGCCACGAACTGCACGCCGACATAGGGCACCGGCTTGACGGTCGGATGGGTCGGATCGGCCGACATGATCGAATCCAGCGTCAGCTTGGCGAAGGGCGCAGCCTTCTGATAGTCGGGATTGTTGTAGAGCGAGGTGCGGGTTCCCGGAGGTGCCGCGGCCCAATTGCCCTCGGTCTTGGCAACCAGGGCCGAATAGTCCTTGCTGGTTGCCCAGGCGATGAACTTCTCGGCAGCTTCCACCTTCTGGGAACCGGCCGGCACGGCCAGCGACCAGGCCCACAGCCAGTTGGCGTTCTTGCCCAGGCCGGTATTGGGGGCGAGGGCGAAGCCGACCTTGTCGGACACGGTCGACTGCTTGGGATCCGTCACGAAGCCGGCAGCCACCGTGGCGTCGATCCACATGGCGCATTTACCCTGGTTGAACAGGGTGAGGTTCTCGTTGAAACCGTTGGAGGAAGCGTCGGGCGGGCCGGCTTCCTTGAGCAGGTTCACATAGAAGGTGAGCGTTGCCTTCCATTCGGGCTGGTCGAACTGAGGTGCCCACTTCTCGTCGAACCAGCGGGCGCCGAAGGAATTGGACATGGCGGTGAGGAAGGCCATGTTCTCGCCCCAGCCGGCCTTGCCACGCAGGCAGATGCCGTAGGTGTCGGCGGTCTTCAGCTTCTTGGCGGCATCCGCCACGAAGTCCCAGGTCGGGCTGTCGGGCATCTTCAGCCCGGCCTTCTCGAACAGGTCCTTGCGATACATGATCATCGAGGACTCGCCGTAGAAGGGAGCGGCGTAGAGCTTGCCTTCATAGGTCAGGCCGTCGCGGATCGGCTTGATCAGGTCATTGGCGTCATAATTGTCGCCGAGCTTGTCGAGCGAGACCAGCCAGCCCTTCTTGGCCCAGATCGGCACTTCATAGGTGCCGATGGTGAGGATGTCGAACTGGCCGGCCTTGGTGGCGATATCGGTCGTCACCTTCTCGCGCAGGGCATTCTCCTCGAGGGTGACCCAGTTCAGCGTGATATCCGGATTGGCCTTGGTGAAATCCTCCGAAAGCTTCTGCATCCGGACCATGTCGCCATTGTTCACCGTGGCGATCGTCAACGTCTCGGCAGCGCCGGCCATCGAGGACCAGGCGAGGGAAACGCCGCAGGCAAGCGCGCCTGCAAGCGAAATCAGTGATTTTGCCGTTTGCACCAGAACCTCCCGTTAAAAATGCACACCGCTTGTCACGGCTTTTGGGCGTGGGCAGACGCCCAATGCACGGGCATATTCTCAATAGCGTGACCCATTGTCAAGCTGTCTCATGCGTCGGGATTGCGCCCATGGGGCAGGCAGGCGCCAGCGCGCGCGGAAAGGGTCCGCGCGTTGGGCGATTTTCGATTTTTTGGGCAGGGTCAGGTCTGTTCGAGCAGTGCCGCAGCCGTCTGTTCGTCGGTGATCAGGCCGGAAAGCAGGTCGCCCTTCAGGGCGGCGCGGATCGGGGCGATCTTGCGCTGGCCGGCGGCGACGCCGACCACCGGCACGAGGCGCGCCAGCCGGTCCGGACGGAAGCCGGGCAGGCGCTCGGTGTAGTCGTTCTGCAGGATGCGGCCGTTGCGGTCGAAAGGCCAGGCGGCGATCTCGCCGATGGCGCCGTTCTCGATCAGATAATGCATTTCCGATTCCAGCACGAAGCCGTCCTGGTGGATCGGAGAGCCGTAACTGACGTCGCTGACGCCGACATAGACGGCCCGCGCCGTCTCCACCAGGCCCTGCAGCATGGCGTGCACCGGCTGGCTTCTCAGGGCCTGGCAATGCTCGATCGTATCGGCGAGCACCGGCATTTGCAGCGGGTAGCATTTGGCGTCGAGCTTGTCCGCCAGGCGCATGGCGATTTCGAACGGACTGACGCAGCCGTCGCGGGCGGCGTTGCCGACGATCGACACCATTTTGAGGTCGGGACGCGGCTTGGCGGAGATCTCGCGGACCATGCGCAGCAAGGTTCGGCCGGTGGAAAAGCCGAAAACGCCCGAACCGCGTTGGCCGAACTGGGTTTCGAGGATCTGCGCGGCGGCGAGCCCCACGGCCGCCAGCGGGTCGTGCAAGCCATTCGGCACCACCTCGCAGATGGTCAGGCCGTAGCTTTCACGCAACTGCTTGGCCAGGGCCGTGCATTCGGCGATGGGACTCTGGATGCGGAACTCGATGACCCGCTCCGACACGGCCAGCGCGACCAGGCGCTGCACGCTCTGGCGTGAAATATCGAATTGGGCGGCGATCTCGTCCTGGGTCGCCCCGTCGATATAGTAGAGCCAGGCCGCGCGGGTGGCGAGATCGAGCTTGCGGTTCTGCAGGTCTCCGAGGTCGCTCATAATGTCCCATCCCTCCGAGTATTTGCCCAGGCTGGTTGCGAACGCCCAGATTTATAACCTAGAATGCATTCATCGGGTAGCGGCGCAAGCCTCTGCGTCGAGCGGCGGTACGATTTTAATTCCGGGGCGCTCGATCCCGGCCTCGAAAGGGATGATTCCGGCATCGGGGGAGGATGTTAGCGTAGCTTGTCCAATAGCGAGCGCAGCGTGCTGCGTTCGGCCTCGTCCAGCGGCGCCAGCGTGAGATCGGTGACGGCGGAGGCCTTCGCCACCAGTTGCGCATAGAGCGCCTCACCCGAAGCGGACAGGGAGAGGACGAGGCGGCGGCGATCCTCTTCATCCGGCCTGGTTTCGATCAGGCCCCGGCGTGACAGGCGCTCGACCACGCCCTTGACGGTCGCGACGTCCATGGCCGTCAGCCGGCCCAGGAGATTTTGGGAGGAGGTGCCGAGTTCGGCGAGCTTGGCCAGCACCGCCCATTGCATCGGTGTCAGGTCCTCGCCGAGACCGTCGGAAAACAGGACGGCATGCCGCTGGTAGACTTGCCTCAGAATGAAGCCGATCTGATCGTCCAGTCTGTAATCGGTCATGGCATTCCAAGCAGAATTTCTCGATACCGCCCACGAATGGGCGATATCGAGAAATTCTGCAAGCGTTTGAAATTCTGCAGATTCCTTCTGACAGAGCCCGTGGTTCGACCTGAAGGAACCTGCCCGGCGGCGAATCGAGGCGTAGACGTCGAACCTACTTGTCCACGAAGGCCTTTTCGATCACGAAATCGCCCGGCTCGCCATGATTGCCCTCGACGGCGCCGCGTTCCTCCAGAAGGGCCTTGAGGTCGCGCAGCATTTCGGGGCTGCCGCAGATCATCACGCGGTCCTGCTCGACATCGAGCGGCGGCAGGCCGATATCCTCGAACAGCTTTTCGGACTTGATCAGGTCGGTGATGCGGCCGGTGTTGCGGAAGGCCTCGCGCGTCACCGTCGGATAATAGATGAGCTGCTCGCGCACGGCCTCGCCCAGGAATTCATGGGCGGGAAGCTCGTGGGTGATGCGCTCGCCATAGGCCAGTTCCTGGACCTGGCGGCAGCCATGGATCAGCACGATCTTCTCGAAGCGGGCATAGGTCTCCGGATCCTTGATCAGGCTGAGGAAGGGTGCAAGCCCGGTGCCTGTGCCGACCAGATAGAGGTAGCGGCCGGGCTTGAGGTTGTCGAGCAGCAGCGTGCCGGTGGCCTTGCGGCCGACGATGATGGCATCGCCTTCCTTCAGATGCTGCAGCCGCGAGGTCAGCGGCCCGTCCTGAACCTTGATGGAGAAGAATTCGAGCGTTTCTTCGTGATTGGCACTGACCAGGCTATAGGCGCGCAGCAGGGGACGGCCATTGACCGGCAGGCCGATCATGGTGAACTGGCCGTTCTCGAAGCGGAAGCCCGGATCGCGCGTGGTGGTGAAACTGAACAGCCTGTCCGTCCAATGATGGACGCTCAGAACCCGTTCCTCGTTGAAATTGCTCATGCTGGCCGCCTCGCCACTAGGCAGGTTCCTCCTGATCGGGCCACGGCCCGATCAGGAGGAACCTGCAGGATATCAAACTTTGCAAAGTGTCGTGGGGAGGCCCCTTACGGGCCTCGCCAGGACACTCCGTCCAGGTCGTCACTCATTCTCACCGTGGAGATATCCGCAAATAATCTGGCAATCAAATAAATAAACAAGGAATTGCGTGAATTAGAACCGATCCACGGTGGACGCCATAATTTTAGGGAAAATTCGTTAGTGTGCAAACGAATTTTCCGCCTCAGGAATGATCGCCTGCAACAAGTCCTTGCCAAAATGCCGGAAGGAGGGGCAAGTATAGGTTGTTGCGGGCACGCCTTCGGATTGCGGTCGGGCGTCGCCGCTTTCAGCCGGACGGGAACAGGAGGGGCAGCCCCGTTCCCGGTCCGGCATCCATCACCCAAGCATGGAGGCTCGGGCAGGCTCGTCCTGCCGGCTCGAGCTGGAGCAAAATGCGTTTGAACGTAAACGCTCAATTGCTCTGACTCTTTGTTTTGACGCGTCTTTGCGATTCTTGATGACGCATCAAATCGCAAAACGCTTTCGCGACAGACGGCGCCGGGTCGCGGCTGCCGCCATCATGGAGACGATCTTGAACAAGCTTTCCTCGAAGACTCTCGGAAGCCTCGGCGCTGCCATCGCCGTTCCCGGGTATGATCGTTCCGCCGTGCGTCCCGGCATCGTGCATTTCGGCCTCGGCAATTTCCATCGGGTCCATCAGGCCGTCTATGTCGATCGCTGCCTGCACAAGCCCGGCAATGAGGGCTGGGGCATCTGCGGCGTCGAGCTGATCGACGTGCCCGCCACCCGGGCCAAGGCCGAGGCCTATCGCGCCCAGGATTGCCTCTACACCGTCACCGAATATGCGCCGGACGGCGCGGCCAGCACCCGGGTGATCGGCGCCATGGTGGATTATCTGCATGCGCCCGACGATCCCGAAGCCGTGCTGGCCCGCCTCAGCCATGCCGACACCCGCATCGTTTCGCTGACGATCACCGAAGGCGGCTATAATCTCGACGAGACCACCGGCGTGTTCAAGCTCGATACCCCGGAGGTGGCGCTCGATCTGGCCGGCGGTCCGCCGCGCACGGCCTTCGGCTACATCGTCGAGGCGCTGCGGCGCCGGCGCGAACAGGGGACGAAGCCGTTCACGGTGATGTCCTGCGACAATCTCCGCCACAATGGCGGCACGGCGCGCAAGGCCATCGTTTCCTTTGCCCGCGCCCGCGACGCCGGGCTTGCGGCCTGGATCGAGGCCGAGGTCGATTTCCCCAACTCGATGGTCGACCGCATCGCGCCGCAGATTCCGCCCGAGGTGAAGGAGCGCCTCAACAAGCGCAGCGGCATCGACGATGCCGTGCCCGCTCTGGGGGAAACCTTCAGCCAATGGGTGCTGGAGGACGATTTCCGAGCCGGGCGGCCGCCCTTCGAAGAGGTCGGTGTCGAGATGCGCGACGATGTGCCGGCCTTCGAGTTCATGAAGGGGCGCATGCTCAACGCTTCGCACATCCTGCTCGCCATGCCCGGCATCCTCATGGGCTACCGCATCGTGCATGAGGCGCTCGGCGACACCCGCCTGCATCGGCTTCTGGAAACTTTTCTCGACCGCGATGCCATCCCACGTATCGAGGGGCCGAAGGGCGTTTCGCTGCAGGCGTACAAGAACGCCGTGCTCGAGCGCTTCTCGAACCCGGCGATCAACGATCAGCTGCTGCGCATCGCCTTCGACACCACCGCCAAGATCCCGGTCTTCCACTCCAAGACCCTGGAAATGCTGCTGGCCGATGGCGGGGACCTCAGGCGCGAGGCTTTCTTCCTGGCCTGTTTCGGCGCCTATCTGACCGGCAAGGACGACAGGGGCGAGGCGTTCGACGTGGTGGAACCACGCCTCAGCGAACAAGACTGGGAGCTTGTCCGCGGCGGCAACCCGCTCGACCTCCTGCGCACCAGCCCCTTCGCCAAGCTCGGCCTCGCCGAGCACCTGGAATTCGCCAAGCTCTATGCCGGCTATGTCGCATCCATCCAGGCGACCTCCGCGGGCCAAACCCTGGAGGCATTGCTGGTGGAGACGGCGTGAGGGGGTATCGCATCCTTCTCCCGCAAGGGGAGAAGGCAGTCGCGATACATTCTGAAAAGCCTCAATCCAGATTGATCGTCTCGGTGCTAGGCCAGGTGACCTTGTAGCCGAAATTGATGTCCTTGACGGCGTTGGGGGCGAGATCCACCGTCCACACCAGCACGCCGCGGCGGTTGTCGGCATCGCGCTGGGTCGGCGGGGTCATCTGGGCGGAGGGTTCCACCTTGATGTCCTTGTTCTCGGCCACCGGCAGGGCTTCCTCGATCGAAAGCTTGATGGCATTGGGGCGGCCATTGCGCAGGCTGATCTTGTAGTCCCTCCTTTCGCTGGTGGTGGGGCGGGCGATGCCGGTATTGCTTTCCACCTTGCGCGTCACCGCCCGCTCCACCTTGATGCTATCATCGGCGCCGAAGCCGAGGCGCACGGGTTCTCCCTTGGTGGCGAGCGGCATGGCGGTCTGGCCGGCATAGAGACCGTCACGATAGATCGAGACGGAGCCGGGGAAGAGCGGCGTGTCCTCGCCATTGCTGAAGCTGGCTTCGAGGAAGGCCGTCTGCTGCATGGATGGCACGGCGCGTGCCACGATTTCCGGGGAGAGCGTGGCCGAGGCGAGGCGCAGCGCCTTCGAACCCGGTCCCGAGGGCACGCTCGCACGAGCTGGAAGGGCCCAGACACTCTGATAGCCGGCTGTGTTCAGTTTTGCCTCGGCTTCGCGCCCCGGCCTTGGTTGGGCCGGCGCGGCCTGAGCGACGGGCGGTGCAGGGCGCGCATCGCTCTCTTCGGCGCGGCTGCGCGCCAGGGCTTCCGCCGGCAGCACGTCATAGTCGGGCTGGAAGTTGAGGATATAGCTGGCGAGCCTGGGGGGCGCGGCGCCGGTTGTGGCACGAGCGGTCGAAATGGTGAGGGCGACGTCGCTCCAGTCCTCGCCGGTCGCCTGCGTGACCTTGGCCCGCCGGACGAGTTCGAGTTCGCCCTTGTCGCTGTCGAGCCGGGCATCATAGAGGGGTGTCCAGCCGGCATTGCCGATCAGGTAGGATATGGCGATCCGGCCCTTGGCCCGCTGTTCGGCGGTGACCGAGAGGCGAAGCTGCGTGCGTTTCCGGCCCTCGGGGCGGCCGTCGCGCTGGCTCTCCAGCCTGGCGATCTCCTCGTCGAGATCGCGGATCTTGACGGCGTTCTGGCGCAGCGCCTCGTTGACCTCCGTCATATCTTCGCCGACGGCGTTCCAGGCGCCGCGCAAGGCGGTGACGTTGCTGCCTTCCTTGGTGGCGTTGAAGGTGGCGCCATTGGCAAAGCGCTCGATCAGGCCGCGCTTGGCGAGCAGGGCCTTGCCGATTCCGGCCAGACCCTCGCGCTGGTCCTTGAGATCCCGCAGCGCTTTGCCTGCAGCCGCGTCCGGAACGGCGCCGTCGTCAAGGGCGCTGGCGATGTCGGTGCCCGCCAGGGAGACGCCGGCGGCCTCGTGCATGTCGACCCTGATCGATGCGGTATCGAGGCCAGGGGGCAGATCCTTGGCCACCAGCGCCGTCTCGCCCGCCGGAATGTCGAACTCGATCACGCGCGTGACCGTCGCACCGTCGGGATAGACAGCTACGGCATCGATCTTGGACTGCACACCCAGATCACCCGCAAAGGCCGGTGCAGTACCAAGCAGAAGGAGGGCGGTCAGGGCGAGGCGAGGGGCGGCGGACATGGGGGATCTCCGTTGCGGGGGGCGCCATGGGAGAGCAGGATTGCGGCGGGATGGCGACGGCAACCTTGAGCTGTATCGACGGGAACAGGTCGGTAGCTTTACAGTGAAGCCCCGGAAGCACGGTGTGCCGATCTCCAGATCGGCATCCCCTTGGCGAGACGCTTCGCGTTCGAGAATGCCGATCTGGAGATCGGTACACCAACTCTGCATTGCACCCTGAGGGTCAGCACCGCTGATGCGGCAATGCCTGTCTCAGCCGCGTCCGCGCTCGGAAATCACCGGCTTCACGCGCAGTTCGATGAAGTTCTCGATTTCCTTGAGGCGGCGGCGGGCGTCGAGAATGTCGGGGCCGATGCCGTAGCGCCAGGAAATGTCGGTGCGGCGCTTGTCGGCGACCAGCGCTTCCAGGTCGGCAATCCAGCCATCGGCCGCCCGGTCGTCGCGGAAGAAACCCTCGGCCAGCAAGGTCGGCTTGTAGCGACGCATGATCACCGTCAACTCGTTCAGCGAAAATTCGGGATGGTACTGGATGCCCCAGAAGCGGCCGCCATCATGGCTGATGTCGACCGCCTGCACGTCGCTCACCGCATTGCTGGCGAGTACGATGGCGCCTTCGGGCAGGGCTTCGACTTCGTCACCATGCACGCAGGGACTGGCGAAGATGGGCGCCTTGCCGGTGTAGAGGGGATGCTCGCGCCCCTCAGCCGTCAGCGCGATGTCGCGCGCGATGCCGACCTCGCGGCCCCTCGGATTGGCCCGCACCGAGCCGCCGGCGGCGACGGTGGCGACCTGCAGGCCCCAGCAGGAGCCGAAGAAGGGCGTGCCGGACCTGTAGACCTCGCGGGCCAGCTCGACCTGGCGCATCGATTCCGGCTCAGCCTTCCAGAGGTTGAGGCCGGAGCCGGTGATGACGACGCCGTCATAGCTTTCGAGGCCGGCGGCATCCGGCAGGTTGGCACCTTCGTCGGCGGGCAGGGCGATGTCGCAGATCGCATCCGGCGCCAGGCTCTTCAGCACCGACGCATAGGATTCCGACGGCGTGAGGCCATAGGTCGCGCGGTGACGTTCACGCGCTGCACGGACATTGCCTTCGACGACGAGGAGACGCATCGCTCACCTGTGATCACATTTTTCCGTGGCCCGGTTTAGCAGCCCAAGAGCCGGCGGGAAAGAGTAATGATCCTTACAAGATGGGGATTGCAGCGGCAAAATGAAGCGTTTGGAAATTTGCGCCGCAGACATTTTTCGGGACGAAGATTGCCAGGAGAGCGGATTAATCCTCAAGGGCTTTGCGAAGGCGCGAATTGCTATCTCCCGGCAAGTCCAAGGCCAGGACCTCCTTCATAGCAAGGTCGACGGCGGGGTTATTCATGGGATGGCGAAAGCGTTGCAACGCAAAAATCAGGGCATCGACAATTGCGAGCTTGTCTGTATCGGTGAAGTTGGCGTCACGAAGTACCGCCGTCGAAAATCTGACTATAGCAGCTTGCTCATTCTGTGCTTTGGCATGGAGAGAGATCACATCCTTTTTTGGCACCTTGCCTAGAATGAAGAATAGTCTCGAAGCATCGATTTCGGCTTTCTTGCCCGCGCAGGTGAGTTCAAAGACGCGAATTAGCGCAATTTCCCGTGCATATTTCCTGCGACCTTCATCGTCGCCATTCAGATAGAAGCTAAGGACCCTGTCAGGAAAGTGGCATATCGGGTCAATCGACCCCTCCTCTACGGACAGGGCGGAGTCAGCCGAGCGCAGAGCTTCAAAGTCGAGAGCCTTGCTCAGCAGCTTGCCGTCCTCTGTCGGGCCGGCCCGCGGCAGTTCGCGGCCCGACGTCGTGAGCCGCTCAAGCAAGGAGGTCTGCGCCGCTTCGATGTCAGCGCTGATCGCGCTGAGGATCTGTCCATGGCAGATGGCAGGGGACAGGGCCAGGGCAACCACAAAACAAAACGCTTCGATCGAGCGCATCCACTATGAGTCCCATGAAACGGATCGAGGATGGCTTTCCGCAATGGAATGTCAATACGTGGAGGTGCGGCGCGGTTCCCCTCGGAAAATCAAGGCCTTGTCCACACTGGATTGCATACGAAATTGTTTCTTGGGCCCGCCTTTTTTCAGGGAAATGAATCGACGATCTTTATCTCGCCGATGATGGCAGCATTGAAGGCGGGAAGATCTTCCGCCGGTATCCAGTATTCCTGGTGATCCTTGCCGCCGGCTTCCTGGACGGCATAGCGTTCGAGGAAAGCCTGGTCGACTTCAAAGCGGGTCACGAAACCGGATCCGCTGGCCGGTACATTCCAGTCCCGGGCGATCTTTACGGCATAGGCGTGCGTCGTGACGGGGTAGAATATCGGCTGGTCGGGAAGGCGCGGAGGAAACGTCTTCATCCCGCTCGCACGGATCAGTGCCAGTTCCTCCGGACCGACAGGGCGCCACAGGTTTATGCCGGCCATATCACATCCTTCTTTGCCGGTGCCACTATGAGAACGGGCACCGGCGCTTGCCAATGGCTCTCGTTCGCTCAGAACGTCAGCGCCTTCACCTGCACCACGTTCGGGATGGTGTTGATCTCCTTGAGCAGGGTCTCGCCCACCACCTGGTCGATGCCGACCAGGGCAATGGCATTGCCGCCTTCGAAATCGCGCCCGAACTGCATATGGGCGATGTTGATGCCGTTCTCGCCGAGCAGGGTACCGATGCGGCCGATGAAGCCGGGGCGGTCGTGGTTGGTGATGTAGAGCATGCGCGGCAGAAGGTCCGCCTCGACATTGATGCCCTTGATCTGCACGATGCGCGGCTTGGTGCCGGCGATGATGGTGCCGGCAACGGCCCGGGTCAAGTTTTCGGTCTCGACTTCGAGCGTGATCAGGCTGTCATGGTCGCCCGTCTTCTCGCGCGTGGTCTCCTCGATGACGATGCCCCGCTCGCGCGCCACGCTCGGCGCGGCCACGATGTTGATGTCGGCCAGAGCCGGACGCAGCAGGCCCGCCACCGCGGCTGACGTCAGCGCCTTGATCTTCATGTGGGCGACATCGCCCTCATAGACGATGCGGATGGTCTTGATGTCGGTTTCGGTGAGCTGGCCGGCGAAGGAGCCGAGCTTTTCGGCAAGCGAGATGTAGGGCTTGAGGCGCGGGGCCTCTTCCGCTGTGATCGAGGGGAAGTTGACGGCGTTGGAAATGGCGCCGCGCAGGAGGTAGTCCGACATCTGCTCGGCGACCTGCAGGGCGACGTTTTCCTGGGCTTCCGTCGTCGAAGCACCCAGATGCGGCGTGCAGACGACGTTGGGCAGGCCGAACAGCGGGTTCGCCGTGGCGGGCTCCTCGACGAAGACATCGAGGGCGGCGCCGGCGACATGGCCCGATTTCAGGAGCTCGGCGAGAGCCTCCTCGTCGACCAGGCCGCCGCGGGCGCAGTTGATGATGCGCACGCCCGGGCGGGTCTTGGCCAGCGCCTCGCGCGACAGGATATTGCGGGTCTGCGGCGTCATCGGGGTGTGCAACGTGATGATCTCCGCCCGGGCGAGCAGGTCGTCGAGTTCGACCTTTTCCACGCCCAGCTCCAGGGCCCGTTCGGCGCTCAGGAACGGGTCGAAGGCGATGACGCGCATTTTCAGGCCCACCGCGCGGTCGGCGACGATCGAGCCGATATTGCCGCAGCCGATGATGCCGAGCACCTTGCCGGTAATCTCGACGCCCATGAAGCGGTTCTTCTCCCACTTGCCGGCCTGGGTGGAAGCGTCGGCGGCGGGGATCTCGCGGGCCAGCGCGAACATCATGGCGATGGCGTGCTCGGCGGTGGTGATGGAATTGCCGAAGGGCGTGTTCATCACGATCACGCCGCGGGCGGTGGCGGCCGGGATGTCGACATTGTCGACGCCGATGCCGGCGCGGCCGATCACCTTGAGATTGGTGGCCTTGGCGAGGATGGCAGAGGTGACCTTGGTGGCCGAGCGGATGGCGAGGCCGTCATAATTGCCGATGATCTCGGCGAGCTTTTCCTTGTCCTTGCCGAGAGCGGGTTGGAAATCCACCTCGATGCCGCGATCCTTGAAGATCTGAACGGCGGCGGGGGACAGGGCGTCGGAAATCAGGACTTTGGGAGCAGTCATGGAAGCTCTCCTGGAGCGCGGGCATCTGCCCGCTTATGGAAACGGGATTCTTTGCAGAAGATGATGCTGCTGGGGCCGCCGATCTCTTGTCGGCCTCATTCCGGAAACCTCGTGTTTCCGAAGAGCCGGCAGGATGCCGGCGGTCCCAGGGAAGAACTCAGCCGATCGTGGCGATCGCCTTGTGGAACGACCAGTCGAGCCAGGGCATCAGCGCTTCGACATCGGCGGTCTCCACCGTGGCGCCGCACCAGATGCGCAGGCCCGGAGGCGCGTCGCGATAGGAGCCGATGTCGAGCCCGGCCTTCTCCGCCTCGATGGCGGAGGAGAGCGCCTTGGCGAAGGCGGCCTGTCCTTCGGGCGGGAGTGCCGCCACCCTCTCATCCACCACCTTCAGGCAGACCGAGGTGTTGGAGCGGGTCGCGGGGTCCTTGGCCAGGAAGTCGATCCAGGGCGTCTTCTCGACGAAGCGCTCGATGGCAGCGAGGTTGGCGTCGGCGCGGGCGATCAGCCCGTCGAGGCCGCCCGTGGCCTTCGCCCAGTTGAGCGCGTCGAGATAGTCCTCCACGCAGAGCATCGAGGGTGTGTTGATGGTCTCGCCCTTGAAGATGCCCTCGATCAGCTTGCCGTCCTTGGTCAGGCGGAAGATCTTGGGCAGCGGCCAGGCCGGCGTATAGCTCTCCAACCGGGCGACGGCGCGCGGCGAGAGGACGAGCATGCCATGGGCCGCTTCGCCGCCGAGGGCCTTCTGCCAGGAGAAGGTGACGACGTCGAGCTTGGCCCAGTCGAGGCGCTGGGCGAAAGCGGCCGAGGTGGCGTCGCAGATGGTGAGGCCTTCACGATCGGCCGGGATCCAGTCGCCGTTCGGCACGCGCACGCCGGAGGTGGTGCCGTTCCAGGTGAAGACGATGTCGCGATGCTTGGCGTCGATCTCGCTGATATCGACGATGTCGCCATAGCCGGCCTTGAAGATGCGGGCATCATCGAGCTTGAGCTGCTTGACGACGTCGGTGACCCATTCGGAGCCGAAGGATTCCCAGGCCAGCACGTCGACGCCGCGGGCGCCGAGCAGCGACCACAGCGCCATCTCGACGGCGCCCGTGTCGGAAGCCGGCACGATGCCGATGCGGTAGTCCGCCGGCACGCCGAGCACGTCACGGGTCAGTTCGATCGCCTGCTCGAGCTTGGTCTTGCCAAGCTTCGCACGATGCGAACGGCCGAGAGCGGCGGATTTGAGGGCTTCGGGGGTCCATCCGGGGCGCTTGGCGCAAGGGCCGGACGAGAAGTTGACGACAGCGGGCTTTGCCGCTGGCACTGGCAGTGTCATCGCGATGTCTCCATCCTCGCAGATGGGCGTTCCTCGTTGGGGAGGAATGTCCCGCAGCCCGTATGCGCTGCGGCGAGGATGGCGTCAAGAGACTTTTGATGGTCGGATAGAGGAAACTTTGACGTAAGCCTTTCGAGAGCGCGACTGTGGCAGAAACGCCACGACCGGGCTTGGCACGTCCCGGCAGCAAAGCGACAGGCCCCGGACGGGCTTATCCGTCATTTCACCGAGCCGGCCGTCAGGCCCTTGACGATATAGCGTTCCAGGAAGATGCCGATCAGTGCGAGCGGGGCGATCGCCGTGGTGGCGAGCGCGGCCATCGACCACCAGTTGATGCCCTGCGAGCCGGTCTGGCTCGCCACCATCACCGGCAGGGTCTTGGCGTCCGAGGAGGTCAGCAAAGCGGCGAAGAAATATTCGTTCCAGGTCAGCACCAGCGCCAGGATGAAAGCCGCCACCATGCCGGGCAGGGCGATCGGCAGGATGATGTGCCAGAACGCGCCCCACAGCGACAGGCCGTCGACCAGAGCGGCCTCATCGAGTTCGGTGGGGATGGTGTCGAACTGGTCGCGCATGATCCAGATCACGATCGGCAGCACGGTGAGCGTGTAGAGCAGGATCAGGCCGATGCGGGTGTCGAGCAGAGCGAGCTCGCGATAGAGCACCAGGAAGGGCAGGGCCAGCACCACCGGCGGCAGGATCAACTGGGACAGGAAGAAGAAGGAGATGTCCCGGTTGCGCATCCAGGCGAATTTGTACTGGAAGCGGCTGAGGCCATAGGCGGCGAGGGAGCCGATCACCACGGCCAGCAGTGAGGAGCCGAGCGAGGTGATCACGCTGTTGGTGAAGCGTGACAGGAATTCCGAGCGCACCGTCGAGGTCGAGCCGAGCGTATCGGGCGAAAGGCCGAGCGAGCGCCAGCCCTTCCAGTCGGGCTGGAAGTCGAGCCAGGGGACGAGATGGCCCTGGGTGACGTCGACCGCCGATTTCATCGAGGTGGTCAGCGTCCAGTAGATCGGAAACAGGCAGATGAAGGCCCAGGCGACCAGCGCGCCATAGATCAGCACGCGGCTGAGCACTGTGGTCAGGCGGAAGGCGGTGTCGCGGGGCGCGGCGGTCGGGATGGCTGTCGTCGTCATGTCGATCTTCCCCGATCAGCTGCTGCGCTGCATGAAGCGGTTGGCGATATTCAGGAGCACGGTGACGAAGACGATGATCACGACGAGATAGAACATCGCCAGCATGGTGCCGTAGCCGACATTCGAGCGGTCGCGGTATTCGCGATAGATGAAGCTCGACACCGTGTCCGTGGCCCCGCCCGGCCCGCCGGAGGTCGTGTTGATCACGATATCGGCGAGCTTGAGCTTGAAGATGATGCGCAGCACGATCGCCGTGATCGAAACGGGCAGCATCAGGGGAAAGATCATCTCCTTGAACTGCTGCCAGCCGGAGGCGCCGTCGATCTTGGAAGCTTCCATCACCTCCTTGGGTAAAGCCTGCAGGCCGGCCAGCAGCAGGATCATCAGGAAGGGAATCGAAACCCAGGCATCCATGGCCTCGATCGAGAGGCGGGCGATCCAGGGCTGGGTGAAGAAGGTCGGCTGCGACCAGCCCAGTTCCCGCATCAGCCGTGCCACCGGCCCGTAGCGATATTCCATCATCGACTTGCCGACCATCCAGCTCACCGCCACGGGGCTGAGCATGAAGGGCAGGAGGAAGGCGACGCGAAAGAATTTGCGGGCCTTGATCTCGGCATTGAGCAGGAGGGCGAGGCCGAAGGCGATGGCGTATTCCACCAATACCATCAGCACGTAGAACACCATGTTGGCGAGGGCGTTCCAGAAATCGGGGTCGTGGAAGAGCGTGACGAGATTGTCGAGGCCGTTGAAGCGCTGGCCGGCGAAAGAGGAGAGATTCCAGTCGGTCAGGGCGATGTAGAAGCCGAAAATGGTGGGAAAGATCACCATCGCCACGGTGAACAGCACGGCCGGCAGGATGAACAGGGCGCGCTCGCCCGCTTCTCCCCGCATCAGCACCTGCCCGACGCCGAGCGCCACCGACCACAGCACGAAGGCGTAGAGCACGGGACGCCAATTGTCGAAGCCGAACGACATGCCCTGGTTCTCGTGCAGGAACTGCACCAGGGCGGCAACGACGAGGAGGACTGAGGCCAGGCCGATCAGGACGCGCCCGAGGAGGATGCGGCTGCTCGGGATGGAGTTTGGAGCGTGTGTAGCGGTTGCAGACGAGGTCGGCGGCATCAGGGGCCCTGAACGCGAAACGTGATTGAAAGGCGCGACGCCCGCCTTCTCCCCTAGCGGGAGAAGGTGCCCCGAAGAGGCGGATGAGGGGTTTTGCCGAACTCGCCGGACATGGCGCGTCCACCCTCATCCCCCTGCCGGGACCTTCTCCCACAAGGAGAGAAGGGACTTTATCGGCGTGGGATGTGCCTGATCCTACAGCCCCAGCGAGGCCTTGTAGAGCTTGATCTGCTTCTCGCGGCCGATCTGGTCGGTCAGCTTTTCCCAGGCTGCGGCGATCTGGTCGGCGCCTTCCTGGGCCTTGAGCTGGCCGGCATAGATCTTGGCGAGAATGTCCTCGGCCAGGCTGTAATATTGGAAGATGCCGGGGATGCGCGGTTCGATCGCCCCGTTGGGGTGGTTGTAGGAGTTGAACTGCGAATCCAGATAGTTGGTGATGAATTCCTTGTCGTAACCGGCCGCCACCCATTCGTCGATATTGTGCTGGCTGTTGCGATAGCACTGGAAGCCGGAGGGGTAGACTGCCGTCCACAGCGCCAGGTCCTTGCCGCCGAGATGGGCGGCGGCGCTCCAGGCGGCCTTGTGCTTCTTCTCGTCCTTGTCGACGCGAGCCATCACATAGACGCCCCAGCCGAGATAGGCCAGATTCGGCGCGAAGTTGGGGCCGCTCGCCAGCTTGTCCCACTTGCCGGTCTTCGAATTGTAGACGTCGTCGGAGCCCGGCAGGATGTCGAAGCCGCATTTGTCGCCGATGACCGAGGAATCATTGGTCTTGGCGTTGGAGCCGATGTCGCCCCACCAGACGCACATCGAGCCGGTGCCGCCGAGAAACTGCTGGAAGCCGGTGGTGTTGGGGTCGGCGTTGAGCTGGTCGGCAGGCTCGGAGGGCAGGGCGTCGAGCACGTCCTGGATGGCGCGCACCCAGGCCGGATTATTGATGCGCGGCTTCATGGTGTCGACGTCGAACAGCCAGGCCTTGTCGTCGGGATGCTTGGCATAGGCGGTGGCACGGCTGCCGAGGAAATAGAAGCCGAAGCCGCCCCAGGCCTTGCAGGCGTCGAGATAGCCATAGGCGTCCTGGCCGTCGACCTGCTTGCCCTTGAGGAATTTGGTCACCGCCTGCACCTGCTGCCAGGTACGGGGCACCGCCCATTCGGTGGTGTTGCCGGCTTCCTTCCAGGCCTTGGCCAGGGCCTCGTCCTTGAAGTAGTCGGTGCGGTAGTTGAAATTGTGGGTGTCGCCGTCGATGGTGACGCGGTACTGCTTGCCGTCCCAGGTGCCGACGGGCGGCTTGAGGTAGGAGACGAGATCGTCCATGTCGATCTGTTTCTTCACCCAGTCCGGCATTTCCGAAGCCAGGCCCTTGCCGCAGACGTCGCCCTCGAAGGGAGCGCCCATCTCGAGCAGGTCGAAATCGACCGTGCCGGTGGCGATGGCCTGCTGCAGGCGGGGATTGTAGTCGGCCTGGGCGAGGTCGATCCAGTTGATCTTGGCGCCGGTATAGGCCTCCCAGGGCTTGAGGAAGCCGCGGAACAGCAGGTTGTGCAGGTTCTGGTTGTTGAGCCCCATGAAGGAGAGCTCGACGCCCTTGAACTCGCCTTCCTTAATGGAGGCCTTGGTGGCGCCGAGGCAGAGCTCGCCGACCTTCTGCCAGTCGGCATCGGTGGGTGAGCCCTTGCCGACCCCGGGGATCTGCAGGATCTTGGCCCTGAGGTCGCTGGCTTCGTCCGCCACCGCCGGCTGGGGGGCGGCGGTGACGCCGAGGCTGCCCATCGCGGCCATGGCGCCGACGCTTGCGGCGCCCTTGAGCAGCCCACGGCGGCTCGCCTGCAGGGCGAGGAGATGTTTGTAGTCTTCCGTTTTCACGTCGATTCTCCCGGTCTGAATAGCTGGTCTTGTTCTTGGCTGCCTCGGCAGCGGGAAATGTCTTTTTCGTAGCGCTTCGGCAACGTTGGGTTGTGGCGAAGTGTGCGGATGCTAGGAAGGCGCCCCACTCTCGTCAACAAAAAGGTCAGACCATTCCGGATGCGCGGGCATCGCGACATGCGGGCATGCTGCCGTGATCTCCATGCATCCTGAACGCCGCGCCTCAGTTCAACCGCAAACCGCTCTCGGCGTCGAAAAGATGCACGGCGGCGAGGTCGGGCTGCAGCGCCAGGATCTCGCCCGAACCAGCCGTCACCCGCTCGCGGAAGACACCGAGCACCCTCTGCTCGCCGAGCTGGGCGAAGACCTGGGTTTCGGCGCCGGTTGGCTCCACCACGGTAATCCTGGCCTGCAGGCTGCCGCCGAGGGAGAAATGCTCGGGACGGATGCCGTAGATGACACGCCGGCCTTCGCTGCCGGGCGGGATGGCGGGCACGGGCAGTTCCACGCCGTCATCGGTGACGAAGCGCGGCGCCGGACTGGCCTCCAGCCGGCCCTTGATGAAATTCATGGCCGGCGAGCCGATGAAACCCGCGACGAACAGATTGGCTGGACGGTCATAGAGCTGCAGCGGCGAGCCGATCTGCTCGATGATGCCGTCATGGAGCACCACGATGCGATCGGCCATGGTCATGGCCTCGATCTGGTCGTGGGTGACATAGATGGTGGTGGTCTTCAGGCGCTGATGCAGCTCCTTGATCTCGGCGCGCATCTGCACGCGCAGCTTGGCGTCGAGATTGGAAAGCGGCTCGTCGAACAGGAAGACCTGAGGGGCGCGCACGATGGCACGGCCCATGGCGACGCGCTGGCGCTGGCCGCCGGAGAGCTGGCGCGGATAGCGTGCCAGATAGGGGCCTAGGTCGAGGATCTCGGCCGCCCGCTTCACGCGCTCGTCGATCTCGGCCTTCGGTGTCTTCCGGATCTTGAGCGCGAATCCCATGTTTTCGGCCACGGTCTTGTGCGGGTAGAGCGCATAGCTCTGGAACACCATGGCGATGTCGCGGTCGCGCGGCGGCAGGTCGTTGACCTGGCGGTCGCCGATCCTGAGGGTGCCCTCGGTGATCGGTTCCAGGCCGGCGATCATGCGCAGCAGCGTGGACTTGCCGCAGCCCGAAGGCCCGACCAGAGTGACGAACTCGCCGTCCTCGATGGTGATCGATACGCCGTGGATGACCTTCTGGGCGCCATAGGATTTCTTGACGTCGACGACATCGACCGAGGCCATGCGGCAGGTTTCCCTCTGACTGGATTTGTCTGACGAGGATTGGTAGCCGAATGCTTTGCCGCTCGGCAAGGGCAGCGCAAGGATAGATCGTTTGTGTCCTCCCGCAGGCAGCGGCACGCCGTGCTGCGATGCAGGATCGCGTGAAGAGATCGCGTTTTTTCTCGATGGCGGTCCCGTGTCGCCGGGCAACATTGCATGCTGCGCACGGTATGACGCCGCCATTTGAAGCCTTCATCCCCTCCGGTGTGAAGAAACATGGTTGCACTCGGTTTGGAAAGACGCCATTTCCCCGCAAGGAGGCACGCATGAAAGCCAACAATTCACCGTCCGCCGAGGACGTCATCGTCGCGGTGTCCGGCGTCAGCAAGACCTACAAATCGGGCTTCCAGGCCCTGAAAAGCATCGATCTCAATCTGCGCCGCGGCGAGATTTTCGCCCTGCTCGGCCCCAACGGGGCAGGCAAGACCACGCTGATCTCGATCATCTGCGGCATCGTCAATCCCTCCAGCGGCACGATTCGCGCCGACGGCTGCGACATCGTCAGGGATTACAGGACCGCCCGCACCAAGATCGGCCTGGTGCCGCAGGAATTGTCGACCGATGCCTTCGAGACCGTATGGGCGACGGTGAATTTCTCGCGCGGCCTGTTCGGCAAGCCATCCAACCCGGCCTTTCTCGAAAAGATCCTGCGCGACCTTTCGCTGTGGGAGAAAAGGGACAGCAAGATCATGGCGCTGTCGGGCGGCATGAAGCGCCGCGTGATGATCGCCAAGGCCCTGTCGCACGAGCCGACCATCCTGTTCCTCGACGAGCCGACGGCGGGCGTCGACGTCGAGCTGCGCCGCGACATGTGGGAAATGGTGCGGGGCCTGCGCGAGAATGGCGTGACCATCATCCTCACCACCCACTATATCGAGGAAGCCGAGGAGATGGCCGACCGCATCGGCGTGATCAACAAGGGCGAGATCATCCTGGTCGAGGACAAGGCCGAGCTGATGCGCAAGCTCGGCAAGAAGCAGCTGACCCTCAGCCTGCAGCAGCCTCTCGAGACGGTGCCGCCGGCTCTTGCCGCCTACCGGCTCGATATCGCCGACAACGGCAACCAGCTCATCTATACCTTCGACGCCAAGGACGATCCGGAAGTGCTCTCGCGCCTGCTCCACGACGTCGGCGAAGCCGGCATTGGCTTCAAGGATTTGCAGACCAGCCAGTCCTCGCTCGAGGACATCTTCGTCAGCCTGGTAGGGGCGCATTGATGAACATTCACGCCATTCGCGCCATCTACGTCTTCGAGATGTCGCGCACCTTCCGCACGCTCCTGCAGTCGATCGCCTCGCCGGTGATCTCGACCTCGCTCTATTTCATCGTGTTCGGCTCGGCCATCGGCAATCACATGCCGACGGTCGGCGGCGTGAACTACGGCGCCTTCATCGTGCCCGGCCTAGTCATGCTGGCGATCCTGACCGAGAGCATTTCGAATGCCTCCTTCGGCATCTACATGCCGAAATTCATCGGCACCATCTACGAAGTGCTGTCGGCCCCGGTCTCGGTGGTGGAGATCGTCATAGGCTATGTCGGCGCGGCCGCCTCCAAATCCATCCTGCTCGGCTTCATCATCCTGATCACCGCCTGGCCCTTTTCGCATTATTCCATCGAGCATCCGTTCTGGATGCTGGCGTTCCTGGTGCTTACATCGGTGACCTTCAGCCTGTTCGGCTTTCTCATCGGCATATGGGCCGACGGCTGGGAGAAGCTGCAGATCGTGCCGACCCTGATCATCACGCCGCTGACCTTCCTGGGCGGCAGCTTCTATTCGATCAAGATGCTGCCCGACTTCTGGCAGGGCGTCAGCTACATCAACCCGGTTCTCTATCTGGTGAGCGGGTTCCGCTGGGCCTTCTACGGTGCTTCCGCTTCCGATGTCGATTTCGTGCAGAGCCTGGGCATGACGCTGGTGTTCATGCTGCTGTGCCTGGCCGCGATCGCGGTGATCTTCCGCACGGGATGGCGGATCAAGGTCTGAGCGGAGCTTCCGGGCAAGGCGGCGGCGATTTCAGGGCAAAGCGAGATTTGAAAAATGATCGAAACACCGCGCCTTTTCCTGCGCAAACCGATTCTCGACGATTTCGAGCCCCACGCCGCCATGTGGGCGGAGCCGGAAGTCTACAGGTACATCTCGGGCAAGCAGCGCAGCCGAGAGGATATGTGGCAGCGCTTTCTCCAGGCCCATGGCACCTGGCATTTCTTCGGCTTCGGCTATTTCTCGGTGATAGAGAAGGCGAGCGGGCGCTATCTCGGCATGACCGGCTTCCAGGATGCCATGCGCGACATGGAGCCGAGCCTGGTGGGCTCACTGGAGGCGGGGTGGGTGTTCGCGTCCCATGCCCATGGCCGGGGCATCGCCTTCGAGGCCAGCCGGGCCGCCTTCGACTGGGCGCGCGGCACGCATCCCGGTCGCAGGGTCACGGCGATCATTGCACCGGAAAATACCGCTTCGATCCGGATCGCCCAAAAGCTCGGCCTCGAGGCCGGCCCGAACGTGACCTATCATGATTCCGTCGTCACGCTGTTCGAGGGCTGGCTGGGCGAGCCTGGTTCCCCGGCTCGACATTCCAGCGCCGCCGCAGTAGCAGGGGCGTGACGATCACAGCCATGACCGGGTAGGTGCGCGCATGCCGAATCAATCGACACCGATGAGGGGAAGCTGTCGCTGCGGACAGGTCGAATTCGAGGTCGCCGCCGCGCCCCTGATGACCATGGCCTGCCATTGTCGCGGCTGCCAGAAGATGACCGGCAGCGCCTATTCCCTCAGCGCGGCAATTCCTTCCGAAGGCTTCCGGGTCACCCGCGGCGAACCCGTGATCGGCGCCCTGCATGGACCGACGCGGCATTTCTACTGCGGCCATTGCAAGAGCTGGCTTTTCACAAGGCCGGAAGGCATGGATTTCTTCGTCAATGTCCGCCCGACCATGCTGGCCGAAGCGGTGTGGACGGAACCCTTCATCGAAACCTGCACTTCGGAGAAGCTGGCCTGGGCCTCGACACCGGCCCGGCACAGTTTCGAGCACTATCCGGCACCTGAGCTCTATCAGCCGCTGATGGCGGAATATGCCGAATATTTGTCGTCGCCGAGCGCCACCTCGCGCGACTGACGCGGCCGGCACCGTGGAGTGTTGTCATGTCGGAAGCCTTGCCTGCCTATCGCAGCCGGGCCGCGTTGCGCGATGATCTGCGCCGGCTCGGTATCCGGGAGGGCGATATGGTCATGGTGCATGCTGCCATGAGCCGGGTCGGGCCGCTGCTCAATGGCCCGGATGCCTTGTCGCATGCGCTCCTCGATGTCGTCGGCCCGCAAGGGACGATGATGGTCTATACCGATTGGGACAGCGTCCACACAGATCTCCTCGACGAGGAGGGGCGCGTCCTGCCGGCATGGCGCGATCATGTGCCGGGCTTCGACCAGCAGGCCTCGCGCGCCGTCCGCGCCAATGGCGTGATCGCCGAATTCGTGCGAACCATGCCCGGCGCCCACCGCAGCGGCAATCCCGGCGCCTCGATGGCGGCGATCGGCGCCCGCGCGGCCTGGCTGACGGCCGATCACCCGCAAGACTACGGTTATGGCGAGGGCTCGCCTTTGGCCAAGCTCGTCGCGGCCGGCGGCCGCGTGCTGATGGTCGGAGCGCCCTGGGACACCATGACCTTGATCCACCACGCCGACCATCTGGCGCGCCTGCCCGGCAAGCGCATCCTGCGTTACGAAGTGCCTTTCGCCGGCAAGAACGGCACGACCTGGCGCTTCATCGAAGAGTTCGACACCACCGAGCCCGTGCTCGAGGATATCCCGCCCAATTATATCGAACGCATCGTCAGCGCCTTCGTCGCGCAGGGCGGCGGCCGTCAGGGGCTCATCGGCCAGGCGCCGTCCCTGCTGGTGGATGCCAGACCCATGCTCGATTTCGCCATCGCTTGGCTCGAGGCCTGGGCTGGTCCGCATGACGGCTGAGGCCTTGAGCGCCCGCCAGGCTTTGTGGTCCGGGATCTGAACCGTCGCGTCGAAAATGACGAGGTGGCCTCAGGCCCCGGCATAAGGCGTGCCGTCCTTGTGCAGGAAGCGGCCGTCGGAACTGGGGCTCATCATGTCGATATCGGAGCAGTGGATCACGTCGGCGGGAGAGCGGGAGCCGATTTCCAGATAGGCCGCCATGGCGCCGGATCTGTTGATCATGTGGTGGCCGTTGCCGGTGCCCTTTGGAAAGGCGGCGCAATCGCCGGCCCGCAGGATCGTCTCGCCGCCATCCTCGACGAGCGTCAACTCGCCCTGCAGCACATAGACGAATTCGTCCTCGGCGGTGTGCCAATGGCGCTGGCTCGACCAGTTGCCCGGCGGCAGTTGCATGAGGTTGATGCCGAAATCCTGGAGGCCGCCGGCATTGCCGAGGCGCTGCCGCACCCGTTCCGCGCAGGGCCCGTCGAAGGGCGGCGGATAGCCGGAGCCCTTGTGCCTGGGAATGGTGGCGAGATCGAGCTTGGGCATGGCGGGCTCCCAACTATATGGCAATCAGGGCGGCGAAAGGGAGATCATCATGTCCCTTCCGGCCTCGGAAACAAGAGGAGCTTCCGCTTCCCAGATCGCGGGACGCCTCAACCCCACCGACGATGGGCCCACATCCACTGTTCGGGATGTTCGCGTACCCATTTTTCGAAGAGTTGGTGAGTGAGGTGCGTTGCCGCGTCCACATCGGCGTTTCGGTCGTCGGTGCGGGGTATGTCGAGGATCTCGGCTTCGATCCGAAAACGCACGCCATGGGTGCGGATGACGCGGGCTGCGACCAGCAGCGCATCGCTTCCCCTGGCAAGCAGGGCCGGAAAGGTGGTCGAAGGGGCGGGCCGGTCGAAAAACGGCACCGAGAGCCCGTTGCGGTCGCGCAGATCGGCGAGCAGCGCAATGGCGCCGCCGCCGCGCACGATGCGCAGCAGCTTCTTGCCGACATCGGCACCCTTGACGAAAAGCCCGCGTGGATAGCGGTCGCGACGCACGAGAGCGACGTAGTCGTCGACCTTCGGATTCTTCATGCGCTGGTAAACGCCGGCCACCTTGATGCCGTTCGTCACCGTCGGGATGACGACGAGTTCCCAATTGCCCGTGTGGAGCGAAACGAATACCACGCCCTTGCCGCTGGCCTTCACCGCCTCGATCAGCGGTCCGCTGGCATCCTCCACGCGTCCGGCCTTGACGATGCGATCCACCATCAGGCTTTCGGCGAATGTCCGCCCCAGATCCATCCACATCGCGCGTGCCAGTGTATCGATCTCGGCGGCACTCTTTGTCGGGTAGGCGGCGGCCAGGTGCCGCAAGGCCCGGTCGTGGCGGCGCAACCGAGGGGCGACCAGGCGCCACAGGGAGCCCATGGCCCAGGAACCGAAATCGAGCGGCAGGATATGCAGGAGACCGACCAGGCCGCGCAGCAGGAGATATTCGGCGGCATGCTTGGTGCTGCGCCAGCTGCGTCCTGTTTGAGCCGGGATCACGTTGGATAGGTCTGTCACGTTTACCATCATCGTACTGAAGCTGCCGGCCCGACCGAACATCACGGCGATGCCAGGCGATTGCGGGCCGGCACCTCGGCTATGCTGGATTGGGAGGTCACCGCCCTGCCTATACCAGAATCGGTGCCCGGCGCCTGTTCTTTCGGGGACTCGGTGAAGCCCTGCAAGCCAATGAGCGTTTCCGTCTAAACGCGCTTTGCTCCAGCGGGATCACCGGGAATCTGCATCCCTTCCTGCATGCGTCATGTCGACCGCCGCGTCGGTCTGGTCCGCGCGGGTTTCAGAGCGCTCCGGTGCGGCTCGGGCGTTAGGCCCGCGCCTTGCCTGGAAGCACGCAGTTCGTGCTCCCGAGCCACCCTTTCGCGGGAATCCGAGATGTCTTTCAGCCTGTAGGCGGGCTCGGGGCCATCGGCGGGCATTTGCCGGGTCACCAGATAAGGGCCTTCGTCGTGCCTCGAGATGGACGAATGAAAGGTGACGATATCGCCGACCTCAAACGCATGCTTCATCAATCACGCTTTCTGTGTCCTGGAGGTGTCGGGAGGTGCTCACCGCATCACAAATATGGCGATCTGCGCGGCGCCGGGCACGACAATCACGTCCTGGTGGTGGTCGAAGGCCCGCTTCTCCCTGGCCCTCCCCGTCCTCGCGACTGGGCCTTGGGCTTGGGGGCAGGCAATAGGCCCTCGCGCTGAGCCTGCTTGCGAGCGAGCTTGCGGGCGCGGCGAACGGCTTCCCCCTTCTCGCGCACCTTGCGCTCGGACGGCTTTTCATAAGCTCTGCGCAACTTCAGCTCGCGAAGGACGCCTTCGCGCGCCAATTTGCGCTTGAGGGCCTTGAGCGCCTGTTCAATGTTGTTCTCACGAACGAGTATCAGCATACGAACTCCAAATACCAAAAACAAAAGGGCCGAACGCATCGCCGGCCCAAGGATGAATCGTGCCGTCTTGCGCCAATCAAACGTTCTGATCGGTCGGGCTGAAGGAGGCTGGCAGCTTTCAGACTGCCCGCCACGGACTTATCCCTCCCGCGGCGCCTCATGGCAGGGCCGGGAGAAGAATTGCAGTTTCCTGGAAAAATCGCAGCCTGCAGGCACGATGCCACAAAAGCTTCGGTCAATCCGCCGATCCTGGAGCGTGTCTCAATTAGGGCAGCGTCTCATGCGCTGACTTTGCTCCAATTTTTGGAGTTGTACACCATTCCCGGCGGGATAGCCAGAATCGGATGACCGCACGGTCCGGCACACCTTGCCGAAGGGGACAGGCTGGAGCGCTCCAAATCCCGCCACGCTTGTAACTCACGCGATCCGCCAGACCTTCCTACAATCCCGTCATCGAACCAGGCAACGGGAGGCAGCCATGACGGATCGCAGTTACACCACCAGCTTTACGGTCGACCAGACACCGGCGCAGGCTTTCGCCGCCATCGTCAATGTACGCGGCTGGTGGTCGGAGAACATCGAGGGCGGAACCAGCCGGGTCGGCGAGAAATTCAGATACAGCTACGAGGATGTTCATCGCTGCGAGATCCAGGTGCGCGAATTGATCCCGGACCGGAAGGTCGTCTGGCGCGTCCTCGACAATTATTTCAGCTTCACCCGGGACAGCTCCGAGTGGAAGGGCACCGAAATCATTTTCGAGATTGCGAGGAAGGGCGATCAGACGGAGATTGCCTTCACCCATTTGGGGCTCGTGCCCGACTACGAGTGCTACCATGCCTGTTCGGACGGCTGGCACAGCTACATCACGGGCAGCTTGCGAGATCTGATCGCCAGCGGCAGCGGCCGGCCCAATGTCGGCGAGGCCATCACCCAAAGCGAGCAGCTGCTGACGCGCCCCACTGCGGCCTGACCTGCGCGGGGCGAGGCGCGTCCTCTTCGGGACGCGCCGGCGTTGCTGTGCAGATCCGGGATCGCAGGATGAGTCCATTCAATTTCGATGCGATTCCGGGATTGCTCTGCATCACTTCATGCTGCAACGCGACCGAGAAATTCGAGCACGCGCCGGGTGAGCGCCCTTGTGGCATCCGCGTCGAAGGACGGCAGCGAGCTGTCGGCGAAGTAATGCTGATCCCCCGGATAGAGGAACAGCTCCGCGTCCTCGGCTTTCTCCACGATTTCGCGCGCCGCCTCGATGTCGCCCTCGCCGACGAAGATGGGATCGCGGTCCATGCCGTAGATCTGCACCGGAACGCCCCGCGGCCAGGGACCGAAGGCCCATTTGCCGCTGATCGGCAGGCAGGAATGGAAGAAGAGGGCGCCGCGCGCGCCCGGGCGGGTCTGCGCGAGCTTCTGAGCCGGCACCACGCCGAAGGAGAAGCCGGCATAGACCAGGCCCGGGGGCAGGCCGTCGGCGCAATGCTCGGCCCGATCCCGCATGGCATCGAAGCCGACCTCATTGATGTGAGCCAGGCCTTCCTCGATGCTGGCGAAGATGCGCCCGTCGAAAAGGTCCGGCGCATGCACGACATGGCCGGCGGCCCGTAAGGTTTTGGCAAATGCCTGCACGCCGGGTGTCAGACCCTGGGCATGATGAAACAGCAAAACTTCAGCCATCATCGCTCTCCGGCTGTCAGCGACGCCGGCAGCTAAACACGCCAGGGCCGCAAGTTGAAGATCCGGCGAAAAGCGCATGGCAATTCCGGCAGGATCCCTTCGTCAGTCCAATTCACAGGACCGGCACCCGGACGGCTGGCGTTCTCGCCAGCTTCTGCAACACTGGGGCAGAGTGCGATTTATCCGAATCGCACTTTTTCTCTGACTTATTGTCCTGAAGCATTTCCTCAACCGCAAATGCCCGCCGGCTTTTCTGCAAGATGCTTTGGGGCCTCCCATTGTTGCCCGGAGTGTTGCTCGATGAAATTATTCTTTTCCGACAGGCAGATGGCCCATCGGCCGACCCAGTACATGATCAACGGTCGAATCGGCAGCGCCCTGGAGAATCCCGAGCGCGCGCAAACCCTGGTCGGATCTCTCACGGCGCTTGGCCTGACGGTCGAGGAGCCCAGGGATGCGGGCCGGGCGCCGATCGAGGCCGTGCATGCCGGCCATTACATCGACTTTCTGGAAACGGCCTATCGGCGCTTCCAGGAACTGCCCAATGCCGGGCCCGAAGTCCTGCCGGCCGTCAGCCCCTATCAGGGCGCGGATGCGGCCTTTCGCCCGCGTCCCGCCCCGCGCCCGAAGGGAATTCTCGGGCAGACGGGCTGGTACATCAACGGCCTGTCCAACGCGATGACGGAGCACACCTTCTCCTCCGCCTATCTGTCGGCCCAGAGCGCCGTGGCGGCTGCCGACGACCTCATCGCCGGCGCCTTCGACAGCTTCGCGCTTTGTCGCCCGCCGGGGCACCATGCCTATGTCGATCGGGCCGCCGGCTTCTGCTTCTTCAACAATGCCGCCATTGCCGCCGAGCGGCTGCGCACCCGGTATCAGCGCGTGGCCGTCATCGACTTCGACACCCATCATGGTGACGGCACGCAGGCGATCTTCTACAGCCGCGGCGATGTCTTCTTCGGCTCGACCCATACGGACCCATCGAGCTACTACCCCCATTACTCCGGCTATGCCGACGAGACGGGCGAGGGAGCGGGCGAGGGCGCCAACCTCAACCTGCCCTTGGCCGAGGGCAGCGGCGACGGCGCCTTCATCGAGGCCAACCGGGCGCTGGCCGCCGCCGTGACGGCTTTCGGGGCGCAGGCTCTGGTGGTGTCCGCCGGTTGGGACGCCCATCGCGAGGACCCGCTGTCCAAGCTGGCGGTAACCACGGCTGCCTATAAGGCGATCGGCGCCGTCTGGGGGGCGCTGCCCCTTCCCGTCGTGATCGTACAGGAGGGCGGCTATTCGCTCAGCGCGGTGTCTGAAGCCGCGCCGCGCTTCGTCTCGGCCTTCCGCGCCGGCCGGCCGTCGCGCTGATCCAGAGCGTTTTGCGATTTGGCAGAATCGCCAAGAACCGCAAAGACGCATCGTACCAAAGAGTTAGAGCAATGCAGCGTTTCCGCTTGAACGCGCTTTGCTTTAGAAATCGAGACGAGGAACATCATGACACAGACCGTTACAGCCGGCGCCGGACAGGCATCCGAGCGCCAGCCGATCCGTGCCGCCCTCGGTGCTTTCGTCGGCACCATGATCGAATGGTACGATTTCTACGTCTATGGCACGGCCGCGGCGCTGGTCTTCGGCGACGTCTTCTTCAAGTCCGACGACCGTTTCATGGGCATCATCGCCTCGCTCGGCACCTTCGCCATCGGCTTCGTGGCCCGGCCGGTCGGTGCCCTGCTGTTCGGCCATTTCGGCGACAAGGTCGGACGCAAGAATTCACTGATCATCACGCTGTTGCTGATGGGCGCGGCCACCGTGCTGATCGGTCTCCTGCCGGGCTACAGTTCGATCGGCATCAGCGCCGCCATCCTGCTCATCCTGCTGCGCCTCATCCAGGGCGTTGCGGTCGGCGGCGAATGGGGCGGTGCGGTGCTGATCGCCGCCGAGCATGCCCCGCCGAAGTGGAAGACTTTCCTGGCCTCGGCTCCGCAATATGGCAGCCCGATCGGGCTGATGCTGGCGGCGCTCGCCTTTCGCACGGTCTCGGATCTGCCGCGCGAGGATTTCCTCGCCTGGGGCTGGCGCATCCCCTTCCTGGCCAGCGCCGTGCTGATCATCGTGGCCTTCGTCATCCGCGCCGGCATCAAGGAGAGCCCGGAGCTGATCAAACGGCTGGAGGAAATGCCGCAGGACGACATCGTGCCGGCCAAGGAAATCTTTCGCACGCGCGCCTATACGCTCCTGCTCGGCATGGGCCTGTGCCTGCTCGGTGTCGCCGGCTTCTACTTTCTGACCACGCTGATGACGACTTTCACCACCGAGTCGCTCGGCATCTCCAAATCCGACATTCTGAACGTGATCTTCTGGGTCGGCGTGCTCGAGCTGATCGCCTTTCCGTTCGGTTCCTGGATCGCCACCCGGTTCAACGAGCGTTTCCTCTTGGTGGCGATGTCGGCGGCTGCCTTCGTCTTCGCCATCCCGATGATGATGCTGATCGTGACGGGCGATCTCGGCAATATCCGCATCGGCATCCTGGTCGGCACCTTCTTCGTTGCCGCCCACTATGCCGTGATGGCGCCTTTCCTGACGCGCGCCTTCCCGGTGCATCTGCGTTATACTGGCATTTCGCTGAGCTCGTCGCTGAGCGGCGCCATCTTCAGCGGCCTGACGCCGGTCGTCGGGGTCTGGCTGGTCAAGACCTATGGCGTGCAATGGCTGCCGCTGTCGCTGCTCTTCATGGTGATCGCCGGGCTCACTCTGCTATCGAGCCTCTTCCTGCCGATCGAGGAAGAACAGGTACGGTCTTGATGGCGCTTCGGGGGGCGGATCTCCTGAGCCGCCTTCCCGGCGGCTGCGGGCGGGCCAGAAGACCCGCCGCCCAACTCACGCCGCCTTGGTGATGGCTTCGATCACCTCGTCCACGGCGGTCTCGACGCTGACGCGGTCGTCGCCCTCGGCCATGACGCGGATCACCGGCTCGGTGCCGGAGGGACGGATGACGAGGCGCCCGCCATCGCCGAGCTGCTTGCGCGCGCCCTCGATCGCCTTGGCGACCTTGGGATCGTCCAACACCTTGCCGCCACCCGTGCGTACATTCTTGAGGATCTGCGGCAGCGGATCGAAGCGGTGGCAGACCTCGCTGACCGGGCGATCGGCCTTCTTGAGCACGGCCAGCACCTGCAGGGCGGCGACGAGGCCATCCCCGGTGGTGGCGAAGTCGGACAGGATGATGTGGCCCGACTGCTCGCCGCCGACATTGTAGCCCTGCGCCCGCATGCGTTCGAGCACGTAGCGGTCGCCCACCGCCGTGCGCTCGAGCTGCAGGCCGAGGCCGCCGAGATAGCGCTCCAGGCCGAGATTGGACATCACCGTGGCGACGATGCCGGGCTGGGTGAGCTTGCCCTCTTCCTTCCAGTCCGAGGCAACCACCGCCATCAGCTGGTCGCCGTCGATGACATGGCCCTTCTCGTCGACGATCACCACGCGGTCGGCATCGCCGTCGAGGGCGATGCCGATATCGGCGCGCAGTTCGCGGACCTTGCGTGACAGGGCATCGGGGGCAGTGGAACCGACATCCTTGTTGATGTTGTAGCCATCGGGTTCCACGCCGATCGGAATGACGTCGGCACCGAGCTCCCACAATGCTTCGGGGGCGACCTTGTAGGCGGCGCCATTGGCGCAGTCGACCACCACCCTGAGGCCGTCGAGGCGGAGCTGGCGCGGCAAGGTGCGCTTGGCGAATTCGATGTAGCGGGCGCGCACATCGTCGATGCGGCGGGCCCGGCCGAGATCGCGCGAGCCGGCCAGCCGCGACGACAGATCGGTGTCGATCAGGGCCTCGATGGAGCGTTCGGTCTCGTCGGAGAGCTTGAAGCCGTCGGGGCCGAACAGCTTGATGCCGTTGTCGTCATAGGGGTTGTGCGAGGCCGAGATCATCACGCCGATGTCGCAGCGCAGCGAATTGGTGAGCATCGCCACGGCGGGGGTGGGCATCGGGCCCAGCAGCATCACGTCGACGCCGACAGCGGTGAAGCCCGCCACCAGGGCATTCTCGATCATATAGCCCGACAGGCGGGTATCCTTGCCGATCACCACGCGATGGCGGTGTTCGCCGCGCTGGAAAGCGAGGCCGGCCGCCATGCCGACCTTCATCGCCAGTTCCGGCGTAATCACGCTGTTGGCCCGGCCGCGAATGCCATCCGTGCCGAAATATTTGCGACTCATGCGACAACCCCGAGATTTTCTGGTGCGATTATGCCTGAATCCTAGGCGCGAAGATTTCAAAAATTGTTTGCGAGCGTAACAAATGACGAGGGCCGATCTCCATCAGCGCCGCCATTCATACTCGAAGGTCGGCAGGCCGGAGCCGGAATTGATGCCGCTGCCGCAGCGCTGGAACGCCTCGCGCTCATAGAAGCGGATCGCCCTTTCATTGAAGGTGTTGACGGTGAGGCGCAGGACCGAGCCGGCCTTCTGCTTGGCAAGCAGCAGGAGCAGATGCGCCAGGCCGCTGCCCTGCTCGGCCGGCGGCAGCGCGATCTGCTCCAGCAGCAAGGCATCGTCCTCCTGCGGCGCCAGCACCAGCATGCCGACGATCGTCTCGGCGGTGGCATCCTCGCGCAGCGCCACGAAGATCTCCGCTTCGAGCATGTGCCATCGGCGCCACTGTCCCGGCCAGCGGGCTTCATAATCGAAGGCCGGGTAGGTGGCCTGCCAAGCCTCGCACCACAGGGATTTGAGGGCCGGCTCGTCCGCCGCCTTCGCCAGCCGGAGGGTGACCGCAGCAGCGCTCATCGTTCGGTCAGCTTCAGTTCGATGCGGCGATTCTTCTTGCGCGCCTCGTCGGTGCCGGCCGTGTCGATCGGCTGGAACTCGGCAAAACCGGCCGCGACCAGGCGCTGTGCCGGAATGCCCTTCGACATCAGATATTGCACCACGGAGATGGCGCGGCTGGACGACAATTCCCAGTTGCTCGGGAATTGCGGCGAGTTGATCGGCCGATCGTCGGTATGGCCGTCGACGCGCAGTACCCAGGGGATGTCGGCGGGAATCTTGTCCTGCAGCTCGAGGAGGGCGGCGGCGAGCTTGTCCATCTCGGCCTTGCCTTCGGGCTGCAGCGTGGCTTGTCCCGCCTGGAAGAATACTTCCGACTGGAAGACGAAACGGTCGCCGACGATACGCACGTCGGGGCGGTTGCCGAGCACCTCGCGCAGGCGGCCGAAGAAGTCGGAACGGAAGCGGGAGAGCTCCTGCACGCGCTGGGCCAGGGCCGCATTCAGGCGCGAGCCGAGATCGGCGATCTTGGTCTGGCTCTCGCGGTCCTTGGATTCGGAGGCGTCCAGGGCTTGTTCCAGCGCGGCGATCTGCCGGCGCAGGGCTGAGATCTGCTGATTGAGCAGTTCGACCTGGGCCATCGCCTGGTCGGAAATGCGTTTCTGGCTGTCGAGCTCACCCTGGATCTGCGCGACCTGACCGCCCTGGGCGCTGGCAGCCGCTGCATCTTTCTGGGCCTCGTCCAGCAGGCCCTGCAAGCGTGACTTGTCGGCGTTGGCCTTGTCGAGGCTGCTGGCGAGCACCGAAAGCTGTTCCTGGGCGTTTCGCCCCGTGGTGCGTTCCAGCGCCAGCAGCTGCGACAATTCCGCGATCTGGGCATTGAGCCGGTTTAGCGCCTCGTCCTTGCCGGTGACTTCCTGGGACAGGAAGAACTGGCCGAGCACGAAGATCGACAGGATCATGATGATGGACAGGAGCAGGGTCGACAGGGCGTCGACGAAGCCCGGCCAGTAATTGATGCCCTCGCCGCGGCGGCGTCTTCCAACGGGCATTAGACGGCCCCCGCTCGTGTCGTGTCATTCCCGGCGAGCCGCGCAGGGGCGAGGGAAGGGGATCCCGGGGCCAAGAATGAGTATCCCAGCCCCCCGCTTCCCTTCCCCTTGCGCTCGCAAATCTCCTTTGCAAGCGTGAGGCCGGGAATGGCGGAGGCTGACGCCCTGGCCGATATCGAGCCCGCCATCAGTTCTTCTCGCGCTCTTGCATCAGGCGTTCCAGCACGCTCTTGATATCGCGCTGCTGCTCGGCCTGGCTCTCGACCCAGTCGCGGATCATCTGCTGCTCGGAGCGCATATGCTGAACGAGGCCCTGGATGCCTTCGGCGAGCTGGGCCATGGCGGCGGTGGCGTTGCGGCCGGAACCGGCCTCGCGCGAGCCGTCGGCCATGCGCTCGATCGCCGATTTGATGGCCGCCATTTCGCCGTCGGAGCCGCCGCGGGCAAGGCCCTCGGCTTCGATGTCGGTGACGGTGGCGGCGAGCCAGTCCTCGAGCTCGGTATAGAAGCGGTTCTGGGCTTGACCGGCCTGCAGGTCGAGGAAGCCGAGGATGAGCGAGCCGGCAAGGCCGAACAGCGAGGACGAGAAGGACACGCCCATGCCCTTGAGCGGGGCGGCGAGGCCGCTTTTCAGGCTTTCGAACACGGTGCTGGCGTCGCCGCCGCCCACCGACATGGAATTGATGACGTTGCCGACCGAGCCCACCGTCTCGATCAGGCCCCAGAAGGTGCCGAGCAGGCCGAGGAAGACCAGAAGTCCGGTGAGATAGCGCGAGACTTCGCGCTGCTCATCCAGGCGCATGCCGATCGATTCGAGAATGGAGCGCAGGGTGGAGAGCGAGATCGAGCGCCGGCCGACCTTGTCGCCGAGCAATGTCGCCATCGGCGCCAGCATCACCGGCTGGTCCCGAAGCTCCAGGCCGGGGTCGCGCAGGCGATAGGCATTGACCCAGCGCACTTCCGGCAGCAGGCGGATCACCTGGCGGAAGCCGAAGACGATGCCGAGCAGCAGGGTGAAGATGATCAGGCCGTTGAGTCCGGGATTGGCCATGAACGCGATATAGAGCTGACGATAGAGCACGGCGGTGACGCAGGCCGCCAGCACCAGAAAGATCAGCATGCGGATGAAGAAGATCCGGGGGGAAGACAGCTTGTAGGGATCAAGGTCTCTGGCCATCGCACCACGCCGTTTCAGCAATCTGTAGCATTTTCCAGAAAAGTTGCCGGACTTTTCGGTTGGGAAAATGCTTCAAAACAAAGATCTGGAGCAAGCATGCGATTTTTTCCGATATCGCATTTTTCCCCAGACGCGAACCCTCGACAGGAGGGTTCTCCTTTTCGGACAGAGCTTGACGCAATGCAAGGACCGAAAGCACGCGCCCCCTGGCGCGCAGGACCGGATCAGGCCGCAGCTGTCTGGCCACCATAGGCGAAGACGGTCTGCGGCCGTGCCCCGCGAATGAAGCCGCCGCCGAGCACGCGGGCCTGGCCATCGGCATGATCGTAGAACACGGCAGCCTGGCCGGGGGAAACGCCGTCCTCGGCCTCGGCGAGCTCGATCGTCGGGCCTTCCGGGCCGAAATGCAGCAATGCCGGCTTGGGCGCTCGGGTGGAACGCACGCGCACGGCGATCTCCAGGCCCTCGGCAGGCAGGTTCTCGAGCGCGCCGTCGCCGATCCAGTTGACGTCGCGCAGGGCGACATGGCGCGTCGCCAGCGCTTCGCGCGGGCCGACGATCACCCGCGCCGCCTCGGCATCGAGGCGGATGACATGCAGCGGCTCGCCGGTGGCGATGCCCAGCCCCTTGCGCTGGCCGATGGTGTAGTGGATGACGCCCTGGTGCTGGCCAAGCACGCGGCCGTCCAGATGCACGATCTCGCCCGGAACGGCGGCGCCCGGCTTGAGCTTCTCGATGACCTGGGCATAGCGGCCGGAGGGCACGAAGCAGATGTCCTGGCTGTCGGGCTTGGCCGCCACGGACAGCCCGAAGCGCTCGGCAGCCTGGCGCGTTTCCGGCTTTGTCATCTCGCCGAGCGGGAAGCGCAGGATGTCGAGCTGCTCCCTGGTGGTGGCGAACATGAAATAGCTCTGGTCGCGCTCGGCATCGCGCGGACGGAACAGGCCGCGCCCGCCGGGCACTGCCCGGCTCGCAACATAATGGCCGGTGGCCAGCACGTCGGCGCCGAGATCGCGCGCCGTGCCGAGCAGGTCGCGGAACTTGACGCGCTGGTTGCACTCGACACAGGGGATCGGCGTTTCGCCGGCCACGTAGGAATCGGCGAAACGGTCGATCACCGCTTCCTTGAAGCGGCTTTCATAGTCGAGCACGTAGTGCGGAATGCCGATGCGGTCGGCGACCTCGCGCGCGTCATGAATGTCCTGGCCGGCGCAGCAGGCGCCCTTGCGATGGATCGCGGCGCCATGGTCATAGAGCTGAAGCGTCACCCCGATCACGTCATAGCCCTGCTCCTTCAGAAGAGCGGCACAAACGGAAGAGTCGACGCCGCCCGACATGGCAACAACGACACGGGTATCCTGCGGCCGGCGCGGCAGGTCGAGCGAATTCAACATGGCATCCTTCCGTCCATCAGAGGGTCAAGGTCTCTGCGACGGCGCTCCTTTACGCGATTTTGGCCGCGAGGGGAACGCCGATGTTCGCGGGGCGGGCGCGGCGCTCAGGGGCATCGGCATTTGATCCTAAATTACTCTACGTAATCTAAACGCGGAGTTTGTGTCGTTAACCATGATTGTTAAGTATATCTATTATGGATTGCTCAATAAAAAGCCGGGTGTTGCATTTATGTCATAGGATTTCATGTAAAGGCGGTGCTATCAGGCGTTCGAGCGTAACAAGTGCCAAGTGCTGGGGTATTAAAATGCAAATTCTAAGGAATGCTCTGCTTGCAGGCGTCGTCATTCTTGCGCCGGCAGCGGCATTCGCCGCCGATCTGGCGCCGCCGCCCGTCGAGCCGGTCGCGCCGGAGATCGTGCCGTCCTTCACCTGGACGGGCTTCTATGCCGGTCTCAGCGCGGGCTATGGCCGCGGCAATCTCGACACGGACCTGAAGGCGGTTCCGACCGCCCGAGGGGAGGAACTGGAGAATGCTCTCGGCTTCGGCTTGAACGGCGGCATCGCCCGCGTGAAGGATACCTCCAATGGCTTCGTCGGCGGCGGGCAGATCGGCTACAATTACCAGCTCGATCCGCATTGGGTGGTCGGTGCCGAAGCCGACCTGCAATATGCCGGCCTCGATTCCAAGAAGACCTTCATCGGCAACCAGAACATTCCCGTCACCGTGAAGACGGAGCTCGACTGGTTCGGCACGGCCCGCCTGCGCGCCGGCTATGCCTTCGACAACGTCCTGGTCTATGGCACCGGCGGCCTCGCCTATGGCCGGGTGAAGTCGAAGGTCAGCACGGCCGGCACCAGCCTGTCCGGTTCGGAGACCAAGTTCGGCTGGGCCTTGGGTGCCGGCGCCGAATATGCGCTGACGCAGAACTGGACTGTCCGGGCCGAATATCTCTATGTGGATCTCGGCAAGGCCGAGACGATCAAGGCGAACAGCGAGATTGCCCAGGTTACCGCCAAGGCGGACGTCTCCGTGCATACGGTGCGTGCCGGCGTAAACTACAAGTTCTGATCGGAGTTTCGCTGCCGTTCCAATTTTCAGGGCTCCGCATGGCGGGGCCCTTTTACTTTGGTTGAGCAGTCTTGCGCCAGCCGGCTCGCCGTTCTAGTCAGGGCCCCTTTCCAGGAGACCTCGAACCATGCCGGCTACGCCTGACGACCTGTTCGCTTTCTTCGCCAAGCTCGGCATCACCGTGACGACCGTCGAACATCCGCCCCTGTTCACGGTGGAGGATTCGAAGGCGCTGCGCGGGCAGATCGCGGGCGGCCACACCAAGAATCTCTTCCTGAAGGACCGGAAGGGCAGGTTGTTCCTGGTGGTGCTGGAAGAGGATGCCAGCGTCGATCTCAAGCGCATCCACGAGATCATCGGCGCCCAGGGCAAGGTATCCTTCGGCTCGGCCGAGCTGCTGACGCAGGTCTGGGGCGTGTTGCCCGGTGCCGTCACGCCCTTCGGCGCCATCAACGACACCGAGGCGCAGGTGACCGTGGTGCTCGACCAGGCGCTGCTCGAGAACGACAAGCTCAACCATCATCCGCTGGTGAATACGCAGACCACCACGATCGCCCGTGAAGACCTCATTGCCTTCCTGCGTGCCACCGGGCACGAGCCCAAGATCCTTGCCGTCTCGCAGCCGCAGCAGGCGGATGCCTGAGGTTGGCACGGTTCCACCGCCTGGCGCGTTTTCCAGAAAAGCCGTTCGCTTTTCCGATGAGGAAAACGCGTTAAAGGAGTTGAAGAGAAAGTGCGCTTCAGGGAAATCGCACTTTCTCTGACTCGAAATCCCGGCATCCCATGCCGGTATGTTCCCGAAAGCCCGTCGAGCCGCCGACGGGCATGATCCCGTTCAGTCGAGGCAGCCGCGGAAAATATCGTATCTCATGCATTTGCGGCGAGGCGCATAGGCGGCGGGTGACGTCGTGGCCCCGCGGGCATAGCGCTGGGCCGGCTGCTGCACGCCGGCTACGCCGGCCGATGGCACGGCTCTGGGACCGACCTGGCAACGAATGCCTTCTGTGGCCAGGGCGCCGGCAACATCGGCGTCATAGCACAGCATCTGGGTGGCGGCCCTGCGATAGCCCATGGCCTGAAGAGTGCGGGCGAAGAGGCGGATGTTGCAGCCCTGGTCGAGTTTGGTGGTGCCGAAGCTGAAGCCGAAGCCGGCACCCGAGCCGCCGACGCTGACGCTGCCGAGACAGGCTTCGATGCCCGCGGCCGCAAGGCCGGGCGCAAACGCGGCAGGGGCCTGACGTCGATCGCGATGATTCAGAGTGGCACCGCCGACATTGCCGGTAATGTTGCCGTTGCCATTGCCGTTGCCCGATCCGTCGCCCGAATTATTGCCGTTGCCTGTCCCGTTCTGCGCCTGAGCCAGCGACGCAGCGGCAAGGAAAATGGCGACGGTGAAGAAATAGACAATACCCTTTGCAAGCGATTTCATATGCGTTCCCCCAAACACAAATACGCTCACAAACTTCTGGAAAGTCTATGAGGTGTACAGGAGGCTACGCTACAAATAGGATTTTCGCAATGAATACAATATTTTATCGCTAAGGAACCTGACGGCGAGTAATGCCGCAGCGCTGAAGTTCTTTCATTAGGCGCTCGTAGTCCCAGCTATACGTCATCTCGTTATGGTTTCCATTGTTGTCACTTGTGAAGCAGTTTCCGTTTCCGTTACCAGAATTGAAATTGCCGTTATTGTTTCCTTGATTGAAGTTTCCATTAAAGTTGCCGGTATTGCCGTTGCCGTTGTTGTTTCCTCGTCCAACGCTGTATTGAGCGAGGATAACATCATCTTTCCGCAGTATCTCGATTTGCGCCGCTCCGTGCTGCCGGCCTGGGACATGGCAACGGAAAAGCGCCGGAATCTGCGGGCTGGGAAGGGGCTGCCGGCAACCGATATCGAGGTCTGCGATCATGGTTGCATTCCTGTGATCAAGGACGGTGGATCGGTATAAACCATAAAGGCCGGACCGACCTCTCCGATCGATCCGGCCGAAGCTGCCTCGGCAGCCTCCTATGGGCGTCCGTTTCCGTTGCCGTTGAACGATCCGATGTTCCCGTTGCCGTTGAACATGCCACCGTTGTAATTGCCGTTCGCGGCACCGATGTTGTTGTTGCCGCTGGTGGAACTGGAGTTTCCGCGGCCGTTGAAGGCGCCGATATTGCCGGTGCCGCCATTGCCGTAGCCGATGTTGCCGTTGGCGTCCGGCGGGCCATTGCCGTTGGCGTTGCCATTCAAGGTGCCGGTGTTGGCATTGCCGTTGAAATTGCCGCTGCCGAGCCCGTAATTGCCGTTGCCATTGCCGTTGCCATTGGCGAGGCCGCTATTGGCATTGCCGTTGGTATTGCCGTTGAAGCCGCCCCAATTGCCGTTGCCGTTGCCGTTGCCGTTGCCGATGCCGGAGTTCATGTTGCCGTTGCCGTTGCCGTTACCGACGCCAACATTGCCGTTGCCATTGCCGTTGCCGTTGCCGAAGCCGGCATGAGCCGCGGAGATCGAGGTGCAGGCGAGCGCGGCGTACAGGGCCGCATGGAAGATGGTGATTCTCATGGTTCTACCTTTCCTGGACTGGGTTCGGGAAAGGCATTGCCTTCCCATCGTGGTCGTCGGATCCCTCGAGAGGCCGGAAGGCACATGGGCACAGGGCAGGCCCTTGCTCCGTGATGTTTTGTTTCACGGAACCGAAGCCGGGGCGCGGCCGGGCAAAGCATGCACCTTGGGGGGATGTTCGGTGCGTCTTCGGCCGAGCGAAGGCGCGCCGCTTCTCGTCCGCCGGCTTACCGTGAGGTGCAGCCGTGGTTCAGGAGGTTGCAACTGGACGGTGTGTTCGCATTCCTGGCGGTCGCGCTGGTTACGGTGACGGTCACGCCACCCGGTGCCGGATCGTCCGGCCCGCCGATGCCGTAATTGCCGTTGCCGTTCATGTTGCCATTGTCGGTCCCGGTGTTGCCGTTGCCGTTGTAATTGCCGTTCAGCGTACCGGTGTTGAAATTGCCATTCATATTGCCGTTGCCGGTTCCGGTGTTGCCGTTGCCGTTCATGTTGCCATTGTCGGTTCCGGTGTTGCCGTTGCCGTTCATGTTGCCATTGCCGGTTCCGGTATTGCCGTTGCCGTTCATGTTGCCGTTGCCGGTTCCGGTGTTGCCGTTGCCGTTCATGTTGCCGTTGCCGGTTCCGGTGTTGTTGTTGCCGTTGCCGTTGCCGTTGTTGGTGCCGGAATTGCCGTTGCCATTGCCGTTGCCATTGCCGGTTCCGGTGTTGCCATTCCCGTTGCCGTTGCCATTGCCGAATCCCGCATAGGCGCTGAGGACCGGGGTGCAGACCAGTGCCGCACTCAGCAGCAGCCGCGTGAGGAGGGTGCGCATGATACTGTCCTTTCTTGCGACTCGAAAAACAGCCTGGCCGAAGGCCTGGAGGCGTGTTCGATGATCGGGCGGTGCGGTCTGTCGCTGCCGCGGCCCGTCCATGATGCACTGTGACTGGACCTGCACGCTCGGAGCATTCGGGGCGGTTCGTCTGTCGGATCGAACGGCCGAGGCTCGGTCGGAAGGGCCTGGATGCGGGATCCTCTTCCGTCGGCCGTCCGCAGGACGCTACGCCGGAACAGGGAGAGAAGAGAAGCAGCGCATCCAGATTTCAGAGCTCGAGCGGCGAACGCTGAACGCCAGGGGAGGCGGGAGCTGACCGGCAGCCGGGAGGGAAGGCAGGCCAGCTCCCTGAGTGCGAGCAAGGCTTACTGGTTGCCGTTGCCGTTGCCATTGCCGCTGAAGGCGCCCCAGTTGTGGTTGCCGTTCAGGTTGCCGTTGCCGATGCCATAGTTGGCATTGCCGTTCAGGTTGCCGTTGCCGAAGCCGAAGTTGTGGTTGCCGTTGGCATTGCCGTTGCCGAGGCCGAGATTGCCGTTGCCGTTGGCATTGCCATTGCCGATGCCGGCATTGCCGTTGCCGTTGCCATTCCCGTTGACGGCGCCGGCATTGCCGTTGCCGTTGCCGTTGCCGTTGAGGGCGCCCCAGTTTCCGTTGCCGTTGCCGTTGCCGTTGAAGGCGCCGGTATTGGCGTTGCCGTTGCCGTTGCCGTTGCCGAAGCCGACATTGCCGTTGCCGTTGCCGTTGCCACTGCCAACGCTGAAGGCCATCGCGGCGCTGGAGACGCTCAGGATCAGGGCGGATGCGATGAGAAGCGATTTCATAATTGTCTCTCCACTCAGTCTGTCTTGTGAGGTGCTTAAGGCTGTAATCAGCAGAAGCTTTTTCTTTAAGATCGCGATGATTACAGTTTTAATCTTATTGGTTTTTGAGTGTAGAGAAACTTGTCTATTGGAATTAGTACAAAGGGGTATTAATTCAGGAGTGTTATACTAAAAATTCATTTGGGCATGTCAAATAGTGCCGCGTGACGACGCTGGCGCGTGCCATGCAGCTCAAAGGCCCCGGATCATTCGAGAGGGAGAATATTCGAGGTGTGGAACGGCTGGATCAGAGTTCCCCAACACATCCAGCCCGGTCCATCGGACGTCTTCTGTCGTGGTCGTCAATAGGCGACGGCAGCAACGGCCATCTGGCTGTCTTCGCAATCGGGGCCGATCATCATGGTGGCGCCGGGCGAACGCATCTGACTGCCGCACATCAGGGCGACTTCGGTCCGATTGCGCAGGTGGAATTTGCGCATGATGTTGCGGATATGGACCTTTGCTGTGCTCTCGGAAATGTTGAGGGCATGCGCGATGATCTTGTTCTGCTTACCCTTCTGGAGCAGGCTCAGGACGTCCATCTCGCGGTCGGTGAGATTGAGATGGATATCGGAACGCAAGTGGCGCTCGGGCTGCGGCTTGGGCGCGCTCAAGGGCGGTTCTGTGAACAGGGCGGTGGCGCTCGCATAGGAGACGGGCTGAGTAGCCGTTTCCTCGCACACTGGAAGCGACAGGCTCCGCCGGATCGCACTCACCATGGCATTGAAGCCCATCGAGGCCGTGATCCAGCTGTGGACGCCGGCTTCCTCCATCAATCGACCGATCGGAGGATCGCTGTTGTCGGTGACCACCAGCAAAGGCAGCTTACCGATACGGGCTTGTAATTGCTGAATGACGAAGGCGACGAAGAGCGGATCGGTGCTGCGCTGCACCAGGCTGAGTATGGCGAGGGAGGCTTGAGCGCCGCCTTCTCCGGGAGCGCCCATAATGCGCACGTCGATATCGTCCGCGGCTTCCTTGAGAGCATGCGAAAAGATTTCGCCCAGCAGGGGGCGGCTCTCGATCAGCAGGACCACTTTACGATCTGTAGTAGCTAGGGCGCTCGGTTCTGTTTGTCTGTTATCATGACAATCCAGCATGTCATTGCAGGTGACGTGGTGACTCATGATTGGCCTCTTTGAAAGTTCTGGCGTTACTTCCTCTATAAGTCTTCTTGTCGGTTGGGCTTCCACCCCAATACGTCATTAGGGTGTGGGCCGTTACACTTGCGTGACAGTTCCGCGCTGCCGACCTGAACGGCCTGTTGTCGAGCGCAACCACTTTCACCGGGCACCACGAATTTCTTCAGGGCGGCGGCCGAAAAGTAAAACGATTCACGAATAATAGGACGCCTGAATATTGATTATCGCGATGTGGCTTTTATCTCACAGAAACGACTATTCGCGAAAGTCTTTTGGGATTAATCCGAAAGGAACCTTCCCTAGCGGCAGCCCAAAAAGGTATCATATTGAGGTGTAAGGCGATTTTCAGCCTTCCCGGTTCGTGCATGCCAGTTATATTGAGGAAGGCGTGAATTCGCCGTGATTTGAGTGAAGTTCCGGAATACGATGAATAAACTTCAATCTTTAGAAAGATGGCACTGATCGCTGGTGTATAGGCAAGTGATTTTCTTTCTGTACAAGGCGGACTTCGATGCTCTTCATCACGGCGGACGGCGATTCTGCTGTTGGTCGACTACCACTGTTACCTCTTTTGAGGCTCATCGGCGAAAAATAGGTATGGAGTTCCATTCGTTCCATTCCTGTAACAAGCAAGACGAAATCTATTGTTTCGTACAGCGCCGCATGCGTGGCAGTTGCCTTCGTGGCAATTTACCCCCATCTAACCGCGGACGGAGTTTTCTAGCGGGTAGGAATGATGAGCAACGACGCTGCCGGAGCCAACGGTCTAATCAAGGATACCACTACGCAGACCTTCATGGCCGACGTGATTCAGGAATCGATGAAGCAGCCGGTGCTGGTCGACTTCTGGGCCGAGTGGTGCGGCCCCTGCAAGCAATTGGGGCCGATGCTTGAAAAGGCGGTGCTGGCGGCCAAGGGCAAGGTCAAGCTGGTGAAGATGGATATCGACAAGCACCCGCAGATTGCCGGGCAATTGGGGGTGCAGTCGATTCCCGCCGTCTTCGCCTTCTCCAAGGGCCAGCCTGTCGACGGTTTCATGGGGGCCATTCCCGAAAGCCAGATCAAGGAATTCATCAGCAGAATCGCCGGCCCCGGCGGCGACCCGGACACCGAGGCCTTGCTGGCCGAGGCCGAAGCCTTGCTGAATGAGGGCGACGGCGCGGCGGCGGCTCAACTCTTCGCGCAGATATTCGAGCAGGACGCCGAAAACCTGAAGGCGATCGCCGGCCTGGCGCGCTGTGCACTCGCCGCCGGGGAACTGGAACAGGCCAAGGCCACGCTCTCGCTCACGCCAAAGGGCAAGGAGAACGATCCCGTCATCGCCAGCGCCCGTGCTGCACTTGAATTGGCCGAACAGGCCAATGACGTCGGTGACCTGCAGGCGCTGGCGCGCCAGGTGGAGGCCGAGCCGAAGAACTTTCAGGCCAAGTTCGACTACGCTCTCGCTTTGGCGGCCGCCAATCGGCGCGAGGAAGCGGTCGACCAACTCCTCGACATCGCCCGGCGCGACCGCAAATGGAACGACGACGGTGCACGCAAACAGCTCGTGCAGTTCTTCGAGGCCTGGGGCCCGATGGATGAGAACACCATCTATGGCCGCCGCAGGTTGTCGTCGATCCTGTTCTCATAAATAGTGACGCGGCCCGCCAGCAGGCCGTAAGATATCGCCTGAAGGTCGCGGTCTCGATCTGTCATGCCCCGTCCTTGGGCCATGACAGTCTCCAGGCCCGTTTGAGGAATGGCAGCCGATGCATCCCTTGTTCAAGACGGAGGCCGATCTGCCTCCTGTCATTCCGGTATTCCCTCTGGCCGGCGCCCTGCTGCTGCCGCGGGGCCAGCTGCCGCTGAACATCTTCGAACCGCGTTATCTGGCCATGATCGACGACGTGCTGAAGGGGCCGCGCCTGATCGGTATGATTCAGCCCGAAGACGAAGAAAACGAGACGATGCCGCGCCTGTTCCAGGTCGGCTGCGTCGGGCGTCTCACTCAATTCGCCGAAACGAATGACGGGCGCTACCTCATCCAGCTCACGGGAATTTCGCGTTTCAAGGTGCTGGCGGAAGAAACCGTTACCACGGCCTACCGCCAGTGCCGTATCACGGCCGAGCCCTTCGCCATCGACTTCACCCCGCGTGCGGGGGAGGAGGAGGTCGACCGCAAGAGCCTGATCGATACGTTGCGCGCCTATCTTGCCGTCAATCGCTTCCAGGTCGACTGGAACGATATCCACGAGGCATCGAACGAGGCGCTGGTCAACGCGCTGTCGATGATGAGCCCGTTCGGGCGGCGCGAGAAACAGGCGCTGCTCGAGGCCTCGTGCCTGCGCGAGCGCGCAGAGATCCTGGTCGCCATCACGCAGATCGAATTGGCCAAGAGCGGCGACGGCTCCGATACGCCGCTGCAGTGAGGATGAGTGCCGATGCCCACGCCGCCGCCGCATCGCCCGCCGCCGCTGACCGATCCCAAGCTGCTGGAATTGCTGGTGTGCCCTCTCACCAAGACGACGCTGGAGTATGATGCGGAGAAGCAGGAACTGATCTCGCGTGCCGCCAAGCTGGCCTATCCCATCCGCGATGGTTTCCCTATCATGTTGCCCGAGGAGGCAAGGGTCATCGAATAGGACGGGCGATCGAATAGATCGCATCGTTCCGTTGGTTCATCCTGCCGACAGCCGAAGGAAGACGCAAAGTATGTATGACAGCCGTCCGCCGGAGCACCAAGAGCCGACCTTTCTCGGCGCCGCCTCCATCCCGCGCGAGGACTGGGATCGTGCGCCGTGGAACCGCTGGTCGTTCCAGCATGTGCGGGAGCTGGTGCCGACGGCGCAGGTCTGGCGCGGACCGGGGCCGGCGACGCCGCTGCCGGTTGCGCTACAGGACATAGACGGGGTTGCCTTCGAGAGCGAGGGCCAGCCGGCGACCGTCGGGAGCTTCTTCGAGGCGAATTACGCCGACGGTTTCCTGGTCTTGCATCGCGGCAAGGTCGTGATCGAGCGCTATTTCAACGGCATGACCGCGCATACGCCGCATCTGTCCCAATCGGTCGCCAAATCCGTGGTGGGTACGGTGGCCGGGATCCTGATCGGGCGGGGCCTGGTCGATCCGGCCGCGCCGGTCACCTATTATCTGCCGGAGCTGGAGGCCACAGCCTATCGCGGCGCCACCGTGCAGCAGGTGCTGGACATGACGACCGGCGTGCTGTTCGACGAAACCTATACCGCGCCCGATTCGCATATCGCCAAGATGGACGTGGCCTCGGGCTGGAAGGCCCGCAAGGACCCGAGCTGGCCGGCCCATGTCTTTGAGCTGATCCTGCAGCTGCAGGCGAGCCAAAGCGCCCATGGCGCCATTTTCAACTACCGCTCCGTCGAGACCGACGTGCTGGCCTTCGTGCTCCAGAGCGCCTCGGGGCTCAAGCTTCCCGAACTGGTGAGCCGCGAACTCTGGGCGCCGATGGGTGCCGAGGAGGATGCCTATTTCACCGTCGATATCGCGGGCTATGGCCTGGCGGATGGCGGCTTCAACGCAACCTTGCGGGACTATGCCCGCTTCGCCCTGCTGCATCTCGGCGGCGGAGAGATCGGGGGCCGGCGCCTTCTTCCGTCCTCCTGGTTGGAAGATACGCGGTTCGCTGCCCGGCCCGATCTCTTCCAGGGCGTCTATCGCGATATTCTTCCTCGGGGCGCCTACCGCAACCAGTTCTGGATCGAGGATGTCGAGCGCGGCGCCTATATGGCGCGCGGCGTGTTCGGGCAGCTGATCTATATCGATCCAGTCGGCCAATTCGCGGCCGTGGTGCTCTCGAGCTGGCCGGAATTCCTGCACGCAGCGCGAACGCGTGCCAGCCTGGCCGCCGTCCGGGCGATCCGCGACGCCTTGGCGTAAGCTGCAGGGGCTTGTAGCGCCGGCGGCGCTTCGATGTCACGCCGGCAACGCTGTCTCAGTCTGGCAGCCTGCCAGCAGCCAGGCTCGGAACGCCAGCATGGCGGGCGAGGGCTGGCGCGATTTGAGGTGCGTCAGCCAGTACGAGCCGGCGTGAACCTCGATTTCGAAGGGGCGCACCAGGCGGCCGCTCGCCAGGGCGCTCGAGAACATCGTCGTCGGCACCAGGCCGACGCCGATGCCCTGTGCGATCGCCTCGGCCATGGTGACCGAGGAATCGAAGACGACGGCATGGGTGGAAGGGCCGCTCGCCCCCGCCGCGGCGAACCATAACGGCCATTCATCCTCGCGATAGGATCGCAGCAGCATTTCACCGGCGAGATCCGCCGGCTGGCGCAGCCGTCCGGCCGCCGCCGGCGCGCAGACGGGTGAGAGCGGAGCGGGCATGAGCAGCGTCGCCTCGGTGCCGTGCCACAGACCGTCGCCGAAGCGGATGGCATAGTCGAGGCCATCGCCCGCCAGATTGATCCGGTTGTTGTTGGTCAGGATGCGCAAGTCGATGAAAGGGTGCGCCTCGCCGAAGGAGCGCAGGCGCGGCAACAGCCAGCCGGCGGCGAAGGTCCCGACCACGCCGACCGTCACCACATCGCGGAAATGACCCTTCTCGAAGCGATCGAGCGTGGCGCCGATGCGCCCGAAAGCCTCGTTCAGGACGGGGACGAGAGCCTGGCCCTCCTCGGTGAGCGCAAGGCCGCGCGGCAGGCGGCGGAACAGGCGCACGCCCAGGATCTCCTCCAGATTCTTCACCTGATGGCTTACGGCGGTCTGGGTTACCCGTAATTCGAGCCCGGCGCCGGTAAAGCTGAGATGGCGCGCGGCCGCTTCGAAGGCGCGCAAGGCATTGAGAGGCAGATGCGAGCGGATCATGGACCCTCAAATTTTTTTCAAGTCTGAGGCGATTTATCATCGTTTGTCCCCTGCTCAAACCGCAGCCATCCTGACATCGAACGGTGTAAGGAGTTTGCATGACCAGACGGAATTTCATGGTTGGAGCGGGTGCAGCCCTGTTCCTGCTGCCTTTCAGCGTCGCGTTTCCTGCGGCCGAATCGCGTGCCTCGACGGATTTCGCAGGGGCAATCAGACGGATCGAGGGCGGGGTTGGCGGACGCCTGGGCGTTGCCGCGCTCGACCTCAAATCGGGGGTGAGGCTGGCTTATCGATCGGACGAGCTTTTCCCGCTCTGCAGCACCTTCAAGCTGCTGGTTGCCGCCGCGGTGCTCGCCCGGGTCGACCAGGGGCGCGAGCGACTGTCCCGCCAGGTCCCGATCGAGGCTGCCAGGCTGCTGCCCAATTCGCCGATAACGGCCAGGCATGCCGGCGGCCGTCTGACCTTGGCGGAGCTTTGCGCGGCGGCGATCACCGTGAGCGACAATCTGGCCGGCAATCTCCTGCTGGAAGTCGTGGACGGGCCGGCTGGATTGACCCGCTATCTGCGTTCGATCGGCGACTTGGTCAGTCGTCTCGACCGTTGGGAGGTGGAGCTCAATGAATCTCTGCCGGGAGATCCGCGCGATACCACCAGCCCCGCCGCGATGCTGGCGGACCTCCAGCGCCTGCTGGTTGGAGAGGCACTGTCGCCATCCTCGCGCAGCCGGCTTACGGCCTGGCTGAAGGCCAGCAGAACCGGCGATACCCGCCTGCGCGCCGGACTGCCCGCGGAATGGGCCTTCGGCGGCAAGACGGGAACCGGCGAGCGCGGTTCGACCAATGATGTCGCTATCGCCTGGCCGCCCGGCCGTCCACCCCTTCTCATCGCCGCCTATCTGACCGGTACGACCGCGGCGGCCGACCGCCGCAATGCCGCCCTTGCGGCCGTCGCCAAGGCCGTGGCGGGGCATGTGCCCGCGTAAGTGCAGGAGGGGTGCAGCGGGTCCTTGCACGATTTCTGCACGAGGTGCCCATCACGCCGCCATCAGTGCTGTATCGCGGCTGAACATCGACACGGCAGGATGGCGGCCATGGAGGAACCCATGCCGATCGCTTCCGCTTCGCCGGGCCGGACCCTGCCGGCCCGCAACCGCTCGCCGCTTCGACTGAGCTTCGTTTTCAAGGTGCTGGCCATCATGGTGCTGGCCGTCCTCGCCGATTTCACGCTGTCGGCGGGGCAAGCCCTGCCTCAGGCGGGCAGCATCATCGGCTTTCTGGCTTTTGCCTGGCTCGGAGCGTTGCTGGCCTGCGACAGCCTGATGCGCCGCAACCGGGCCAGCCGCCTCGCTGTGATCGGTGCCAGCCTTGCGGGCTTCGCCCTGATCGTCGAGCCGAGCCTGCTTGCCGGCCTGCTTTTCCTGACGGGCCTGGCAGGGCAGGCTCGAGGCTCAGCAGGTCGATTGGCGCCGATGGATACTGGCCGGCGCCTGCGGTTGCGGCAGGCGGGACCGCTGCCCGATCCAATGCCGCCGAACCCCGCTTTGACACCTTCTCCCTGAAATGACATTCATCGCTCATGTCCCGCACCATTCTCATCGTCGATGACGATCCGCATATCCGCGAATTGCTGGCTTTCGCCCTTGCCAAGGCCGGCATGGCCACGCACCAGGCCGGCGACGGCGAGGAGGGGCTGGCGAAAGCCCTGTCCCTCAAGCCGGACCTTGCCATCCTCGACATCAACATGCCGCGCATGGACGGCCTCGAAGTCTGCCGCCGGCTCCGGGCGCAGAGCGAGCTGCCGGTGCTGTTCCTGTCTTCCCGGGACGACGAGATCGACCGGGTGCTCGGCCTGGAAATGGGCGCCGACGACTATGTGGTGAAGCCCTTCTCGCCGCGCGAGGTGGTGGCGCGGGTCGGTGCCATCCTCAAGCGGGTGGGAGCCAGGCCGGCCCAGTCCGCGCCCGCATCGGTGCTGGAGCGCGGCCTGCTCCACCTCGATCCCGAGGGCTGGCAGACGCAATGGGCCGGGGAATCGGTGGGCCTCACCGCCAAGGAGTTCCAGCTCCTGCAGATCCTTGCCGCGACGCCGTCCAAGGTCTTTTCCCGCGACGAGATCATCGATCGCCTGCACGGGCCGGGCTTTGCCATCACCGACCGCACGATCGACAGCCATATCCGCCACATCCGCCAGAAGTTCGCTGTCGTGGGGGCCGAAGACGTGATCGAGACCCGGGCGGGCATCGGCTATCGCATCGGCGCCTGTGCGGGCAAGGCGGCGTGATCCTGTTCAGCCGGCTGAAGGACGCCATCAAGGCGCACTGGCCGGCGCTGCGCCTGCGTTCGATCCTGATCGGCGTGCTGCTGTTCACCGCCCTGATGCCGGGCCTCGGCGCCATCTTCCTCAGGGTCTATGAGAATGTCCTGGTGCGCCAGACCGAGGCGGAGCTGATCGCCCAGTCCGCCGTCTACGACGCGGCATTCGATCTTGCCTGGCCCGGCCCGAAACCGCCGCCGGTGCCGCCGCCGGCCGAGAACGATCCGAGCGACTCCTACCGGCGGGACGATCCGGCGGCCGAGCCCTACTTCACGCCGGAGCAGCTGACGATCGATCTCAACACGATGCCGATCCTCTCCCAGCGCCCGCAGCCCGTTGCATCATCGCAGGCGCCGGATGCCGAGGCGCTGGTGGCGGCCCGGGCGATCGCGCCGCTGATCGAGCAGAGCCGGCGCACCACGCTGGCGAGCGCATTGATCCTCGATGCCAGGGGCACGGTCCTCTCGGACGGGCCGCTCCAGGGCCAGAGCTATGCCTTCCTGCCGGAGGTCCAGTCGGCCATCGGCGGGCGTTCGCAATCGGTCCTGCGGCGCCGCGGAGACTATGTGCCGCGCTATGCCTTCGAAGTCTTCAGCCGGGCCTCGGCAATCCGCGTGCATTACGCCCGCCCGATCAAGCTGGGTGACCGCACCGTCGGCGTTCTCCTGCTGTCGCGCTCGCCCCGGGCCCTGTTCCGCGGCATCTATGACGATCTCGGCAAGATCGCGCTCGGGTTCGGCATCATTCTCGCCGTGATCATCGGTCTGGCCGGCCTGTTGTCGCGGGCGATCGCCAAGCCGATCGAGCAGCTGACGCAGGCCAGCGCCCAGGTCGGCCGGCATCTGGGCCGCGGCGGCAGTGAGGTGCCGCCCACACCGGCCACCGCCACCGTCGAGATCCGGGCGCTGTTCGACAACTTCCGGCGCATGGCGGTCGCCATCGATCTGCGCTCGCGCTATCTGCGGGATTTCGCCGCCGCAATGAGCCATGAGTTCAAAACCCCGCTCACCGGCATACGCGGGGTGCTCGAACTGCTCGACGAGCATGGCGATACGATGAGCGCCGGAGAGCGTCGGCGCTTCATCGCCAATGCGGAGAGCGATGCCGAGCGCCTGTCGCACCTGGTGGTCCGCCTGCTCGAACTCGCCCGCGCCGACATGGCGGATGAGAACGAAGGCGTTTCGACGCCGCTCGCGGGTCCTGTGCATCGCATCGCCGATGCCGGCTCCGACGACGGCTTCAAGATCGAGGTCGCTCTCGCTGCCGGCCTGCCCACCGTGCGCGTACCGGCGGATGTCCTGGAAGCGGTGTTGACGACCCTGGTGGAAAACAGCCGCCAGGCCGGAGCCCGCACCGTGACGATTTCGGTGGCTGCAATCGGGGATGACTATCTCGACCTTCAGGTCACCGACGACGGGCCGGGCATTCCGCCTCACGACCGCGCCCGCCTGTTCGAGCCCTTCTTCACCACCAAGCGCGCCAATGGCGGCACCGGCCTCGGCCTGCCGATCGCCCGCTCCCTGCTCGCCAACAGCAGCGCCAGTATCGACTATGTCGGTGACGGGCCGGGCGCCTGCTTCCGGTTGCGGCTGAAGCGGAATGGGGTCGGGTGATCCAGGTGGAATTTATCTACAGATGCCGGCCGATATCCATGCGCTGATGCAATATGCGGATAATGTCGATGGTTTGCCCTGCTTGGCGATAGAATACGACATGCGAGCCGATATTGTATTTGAGATAACCTTCCCGGATCTCAACGAGGCGGCCGGTTTTTGTGCCGGCGGCCAGCCCCTCGAAGGCTGCCACAAGTGTGTGAAAATAGCTGTCGGCCTGCTCGCGAGACCACGTTCGGAGCGTATAAAGCCAGATTTCCTCAAGATCGCTTTCGGCCAGAGGCGTGAGGCGATAGCGGCTGGCTCTATCCGGCATGCTTGTCATGCAACCGTTTGAGGAAGGCCTCACCGTCGAATGGTTTGGGAGGTCCGGACTCCTCGCCGGCGATCAGAGCGTCGCGCAGGGCTTGAAGTCGCATTTCCTGCTCTTCGAGCAGACGCAGCCCGGCTCGTACGACATCACTCGCAGACCCGTAACGGCCCGAGCCGACCTGTTCGTCGATGAAGGTCACGAAGTGATCTCCCAAGGAGACCGAGGTGTTGCGCTGCATGTTCGCTCCTCCAAGTTAGCACCAATATATACCATTCATTGGTACTATGCCACGTCCATCACAGTTCCCTGGCTGGCGCCGAGGTGCAAGACCGAGCCAGCGGCAGGGGGAGGTTTATTCGGCATGGGACTGTGCAAGCGGTTTTGCTCCTTTATGTCCTGACCGTACCTGCCACGGCTGGAACGCCATGACCCTCGAACAAGCGTTTCTCGGCGGCCAGGCCATTGCCGACGAGATCGAAGAAGGCGCGGATGCGAGCGGTGTTCTTGAGGTCGCCATGGGTGACGATCCACAATTCGCCCGTCAGTTCGGGCATCGGTTCGGCGAGGGCGCGGGCAAGGGCCGGATCGCTGTCGCCGAGATAGCAAGGCAGCAGGGCAAGGCCGAGGCCGGCCTTGGCGGCGACAGCCTGGTTGACCAGGCTGTTCGAGCGATAGGCGATGGCGTCGGCGGGCAAATGCTGCGCCAGCCAGTCGGCGGCCCGGATGCCTGCCGTGCCCTCCTGCCAGCCGACAAAGGTCTGGCCGGCCAGATCAGCAGTGGCTGTGGCCGGCCCGCCATTCGCGGCCACCAGAGCCGGTGCGCCGTAGAAGGTCCAGGCCATGCCGGCGAGCTTCCTGCCCCATAGATCGCCTTCCCTCGGCCGCACCGGGCGGAAGGCGATGTCGGCCTCGCGCCGCGACAGGCTGAGCACGCGGTTGTCGATGGCAAGCTCGACCACGATGCCCGGATGGGCCTGGCGGAAGCTGGCGAGATGTCGCGTCAGCCGGCTATAGGCCAGGGTCTCCGAGGAGGTGACGCGCAGCCGGCCCGACAGGCGGTGGTCGCGGCCAGTGATGTCGCGGTCGAGCGCCAGCGCCTCGTCCTCCATGCGTTCTGCGGCGACCGCCATGCGCTCGCCTGCGGCCGTCGTCTGGTAGAGGCCACCGGGCAGGCGCTCGAACAGGCGCAGGTCCAGGCGCGCTTCCAGGGCGTTGAGGCGCCGGAAGGCGGTCGAGTGATCGACCGCCAGGGCCTTGGCCGCCGCGGTCAGGCTGCCGGCGCGCTGGATCGCCAGCACCAGGCGCAATTCGTTCCAATCATCCATAGTGCCTGCATAGCACCAGAAGCGCTTGCAGTCACGCAAGCGCTTCTGGTGCAATCCCAATTGGCCATGCGTGCATGCATTGCCCTAACCTTTGCATCGGACAGGCCGCGACCCCGCCGGGTGTCGGTGCGCGGATGCTTCAAGTGAAAGGAACGGACATGAAACTCTATTATGCCACTGGCACGTGCTCGCTCTCGCCCCACATCGTGGCGAAGGAGGCCGGCATCGCGCTGGAACTGGAGCGGGTCGACCTGCGCAGGAGCCCGCACGTGACCGAGCAGGGCGTGGACTACACCAGCGTCAATCCCAACCACTACGTGCCGGCGCTGCGCCTCGACGACGGCTCGGTACTGACCGAGGGCGCGGCGATCAGCCAATATCTCGCCGATCTCAAGCCTCAGAGCCGCCTGGCGCCGGCCGCCGGCACGGTCGAACGGGCCCGCCTCCAGTCCTGGCTGAACTTCATCGCCTCGGAACTGCACAAGATGTACAGCCCGTGGCTGTTCCATCCCGAACATGGCACGCAGGCCCAGGACGTCGCCCGTGCCAAGATCGCCGAGCGCCTCGCCACCGTCGAGCGTCATCTGGCCGAGGGCGGTCCCTTCCTGCTGGGCGAGACCTTCACCGCAGCCGATGCCTATCTCTTTACCATCGTCGGCTGGTCGCCCTATACCAAGGTGGATCTCGCACCCTTCCCGGCGATCCGTGCCTTCATGGCACGCGTCGGCGCTCGTCCCGCCGTGCAGGCCGCAATGCAGGCGGAAGGCATGAAGGTGGCGGCATGAGCACCATCTCTCACCCCGCCAGGCTGACGCTCGTCAGCCATCATCTATGCCCCTATGTGCAGCGGGCGGCGATCGCGCTGATGGAAAAGGGAGCGCCGTTCGAACGGCGCTTCATCGATCTTGCCGCCAAACCCGGCTGGTTCACGGCTTTATCCCCGCTCGGCAAGGTGCCGTTGCTGCTGGTGGAGAAGGCTGGGCAGCAACAGGCTGTGCTGTTCGAGAGCAGCGTCATCTGCGAATTCGTGGAGGAGACAGTGCAGGGCCCCAAGCTGCATCCCGCTGATCCGCTGGTGCGGGCTCGGCATCGGGCATGGATGGAGTTCGGGTCTGCCATCCTCGCCGATCTCTGGGGCCTGGAGACGGCCCCCGATGCGGCGGGTTTCGAACAAGCCCGCGCGAGGATGGCGGACAAATTCGCCCGCGTGGAGGAGGTGCTCGGCACCGGTCCCTATTTCGCGGGCGAGGCCTTCAGCCTGGTCGATGCGGTCTATGCGCCGATCTTCCGTTATTTCGACGTGTTCGACACCCTCGCCGATACCGCCCTCTTCGCCGGGTTGCCGCGCGTGCAGGCCTGGCGCCAGGCGCTGTCAGTGCGCCCCAGCGTGCGGGCGGCCGTCACGCCCGACTATCCCGATCGCCTGCGCGCCTTTCTCGTGCGGCACGATGCTTTCCTGCTGAAACGGGCGGCGTGAAAGAGAAGAACGCGTCATTGCGAGCACAGCGAAGCAATCCAGCTTTGCCGCACACCTCGCACTGGATTGCTTCGCTGTGCTCGCAATGACCCCCTGAAACTGCCTAGCCGCCTGCGCCCGGCCCCTCACACCAGCCGGCGCGGGATCACCTCGTGGAAGCTGCGGTCGGCGATCTCGACCCAGTCCTGGAAAGCCTGGATCCGGGCGCTGATCTCGAAATTCTCGTCATTGGCGATCATGCGGGCTTCGGCTTCGATGCGGAATTCGATTCCGTCGCAGGCGAGCGTGCAGTGATGCGTCACCGTCTGGCGGGCGCTGTGAGGCTCGCCGTCCCGGATCGAGAATTCCCGGCGCAGCTTATGGGCGAAATCGGTGGCGATTTCTTCAAAACGCATCGGCGCCGAGCCGAAGGCGTCGCCGTCGACCACGAGATGGGCGGTGCCTTCGATGAGGTCGAGGCTGAATCTGCGCTCGGCCTGGGGCGGACGGCTCGTATGTACCGGGCCGGTCTCCGCCATGCTGACGGGCGGAAAGGCGAGGGCGGCGTCTTCGCGCCGCGGCCGGCGCACCGGCAGGATCAGGGCGGCCTCGCCGGTGCGGACCGTCAGTGTCGCCTGCTCGCGTGCCGGCCAGACCATCGGCCAGGCCGAAGTCGCAATCGACAGGCGAATGCGGTTGCCGGCGACGAAGGCATGGGCGCAATCATTGAGCCTGATGCGAACCGTTTCGAACTCGCCGGGCGTGAGGGGCTTGGGCTCGGCGTGGCCGTCCCGATGGGTGAGATTGAGGATGGCATAGGAGACGCGCTCGGAGGAGCCGTCCGGCGCGACATCGCACAGCCGCACATGGATCTGCGCCGTCGGCCGGTCGGAGGCGATTTCCAGCACCAGCTCCGGTGCGCCGAGGATCTCGGTACGGTCGGCGAGTTCCTTGGAATCGAAGACGAGGGACAGGCCGTCGTCGAGGCGCTGGTCGGCCGGCGCTTCGCCCGGCAGGCCGGAGCTCATCCATTCGCCGCCGCCGGCGCCGCACCACAGGGGCGAGCGGATGGCAAGTTCGGCGGCGGGTGCCGGCCGCCACCAGAGCTGGCCGGGTGAAAGGAACATCGGCCGCCGGGTGATCAGGCGGGAGGGCCAGGAGGCCTCGCCGATCCAGCGGCCATTGCGGCCCTCCTCCGAGGTGCCGCGTTCCTGCATATAGGCCCTCAGCATCGGCTCGGACATGATGCCGTTGTCCTGCCCCTTGAGCCAGTGGTCCCACCAGCGCAGGGCCTCCTCCAGGAAGCCGATGGCGGGGCCGGGCGTGCCCTGATGGGGGTAGTGATGGGCCCAGGGCCCGATCAGGCCGAGGCGCGGGCCCGGCAGATGCTCGAGGAGGCGGGGGATCGCATTGGAATAGGCGTCCGCCCAGCCGCCGACAGCGAAGACCGGTACTTCGATGGCGGACCAGTCCTCGCAGACCGAGCCCTGCCGCCAATAGGTGCCGCGATGCTGCTCGCTGGCCCAGATCGCCGGAAAGAAGGGCAGATGATCGAGGCGCTTCTCCCAGGCCTCGCGCCAGCCTTCGCCGTGGAGGGAGGGCGTGGGCGGCAAGGCCTGCCAGGCCATCATCGCCGAGCCCCACCACAGATTGTCCGCCAGAAGGGCGCCGCCCATGAAATGCACGTCGTCGGCATAGCGGTCGTCGGTGGAGCACACGCTGATCACCGCCCTCAGGGCCGGCGGCCGGCGAGCGGCGACCTGCAGGGCGTTGAAGCCGCCCCAGCTCTTGCCGATCATGCCGACCTTGCCGTCGCACCAGGATTGCTGCGCGATCCAGGCAATCACGGCGCAGGCATCCTCCTGTTCCAGCGGCAGATATTCGTCGTCGAGCAGGCCCTCGCTGTCGCCCGACCCCCGCATGTCGACGCGGATGGCGGCGTAGCCATGCGCCGCGAACCAGCCATGCATGGCCTCGTCGCGCGAACGCGTGCCGTCCCGCTTGCGATAGGGGATATATTCCAGGATGGCGGGAACAGGCGCGGTCTCCGCTCCTTCCGGCAGCCACAGGCGCGCCGCCAGCCTGATGCCATCGGGCATCGCGATCGTCAGATGTTCGATGGTGCGGACGGGATTGGGCATGGTTCACTCTGGAGCAAGGCGCGTTTTGGCGGAAACGCACTTTTACTCAAAAATCAGGCCTTGAGAATGCGTCGGCATTCTCAAGGCCTGATATGAGCTTTCCGCTCCGGCCGGCGAATGTCAGCAGCTGCGATGGGAGGGGCGGCGCAGATATTCGACTTCCGCGTCGGCGATCTCGGCCTGGTCGCTGCCCGTCGACCAGGCCAGCGGCGAGGCCGGCGGCTCGACGTCGAAGAAGGGCTGCCCGATCAGGGCATTGGCGATCACCGCACTGCGCCAGGCCATCAGACTGAGCTGCGGCTCGGCGATGCCGTGGCTGATCAGCCCCGCGTTCAGCGCGAAGATGCGGTTATCGGCCGGGCCGTCCCATTTCACCGAGAAATCGGCATCCAGCCGCAGCCGGCCTGTCCCGTCGATCGCAATGCGGTCCTGGATCGGCGAGAGGCAGTCGGGCAGGCGATAGCTGTAGCCCGTGGCCAGCACGATCACGTCGGCCTGGCTGAATTCGATGCCGCCGTCGAAGCCGTTGCGCATCACCAGCCGGAAGCCGCCGGCGCCCTGTTCGACGTCCAGCACCTCGCGATGCGGCATCAGCCGGGCCTGCGGGCCACCACGCTCGATATGGCGTAGCGTGTAGAGGCGGCGGTAGATCTGCGACAGGGTGGAGGCGGAGACACCATCGCCCGCCAGCTTCTCGCGCTCCACGGTGGACAGGCGGCGCCCCTCGGCGAGATTGTGGAAATTGCGCACATAGTGAGGGGTGAACAATTCGTTGGTGAAGGGCGTGGCATCGAGCGGCTGGAAGTTCGGGCGCAGGCTGATCCAGTCGACCGACGCGGCCGCGGCTTCGCCCGCTCCCAGCAGATGCAGCAGGATCTCCGCGCCGCTCTGGCCGCCGCCGATCACCGCCACGCGCTTGCCCGCGGCACGGGCGAGTTCGAAGGCGGCGCGCGAGGAGTGGAAATGGTTCTGGCCGGTCAGCTTGCGCACGAAGTCCGGCTGATAGGGCTGCAGGCCGATGCCGAGGGCGACGTTGCGGGCTTCCACCGAGCCGTTGCCCGTCTGCAAGATGAAGTGGCGGCCATCGAAGTCGAGGGTCTGCACATCTTCGCCAAAGCGCAGGCTGTCCAGGCCCTTGGCGACCCAGGCCAGGTAATTGGCGAATTCCTGGCGCGGCACGTCGGCGAACTCGGCATTGATGAAGTCATAGAAGCGCCGATGCGCCACGAGATAGGCGATGAAGCTCCACGGGCTGGTCGGATTGGTGGCCGTGACCAGATCCTTGAGGAAGGAGGTCTGCAGCGTCACGTCGGGCAGCATCATGCCCGGATGCCAGTCGAAGCGCTCGCGTTTCTCGAAAAAGGCGGCCTCGACGCCGTCGATGGCATCGAGTTGGGCGGCGAGGCTGAGGTTGAACGGGCCGATACCGATGCCGGCGAGGTCGAGCGGATTGCGCTGTGTCATGCCTGAACTCCTGCGGATTTGTCGGCGAAATCGCGGTCCCGGCGGGGGCGGGATTCGCGTTCAGCAAGGTGAAGGGGGTTGTCGAGTTCGCTGCCCAGGCTCGGCACCGGGCGGCGATTGGCGTCGCCATAGCCGATGGCGAGCCTGACGCGGTTGATGCAGATGCGCGGCACCTTCGGCGTGAAGAGATCGAACAGCTCGAAGCGGTGCGCGAGATCGGGATGACGCTCCTGATAGAGGCGCAGGCGCTGCCCGAGCACGCCGTAGAACTCGATTTCAGGAAAACGATCGTGGCTTGCCAGCGTATCGGAAAGGAAGCGCAGCACGCTGGCGAAATGCCCGGTCTGCAGGTGCTGCAGGAGATGGGCCGCCGGCCGCTTCAGCAGGGCCTCGCGGATGGCCGGCGCAAGGTCCGCGGCTTCCGGGAATTCCTGGTCCACGAGGTCGACGTCGCCCTGTAGGTCCTTCAGCGCTACGCCGCAGGGAACGGCGCCGTCGAGCAGCACGGTGATGTTCTGGCCATGGGCGATGAAGCCCACGCCGTAACGGCAGAGGAAATGGTAGAGCGGCAGGACGACGGCGTCGAACAGGCGTGACAGCCATGCCGCATGCGACAGGCCCGATGCCGCGATCAGGGCGCTGGCGAGTGGCACGCCGGCAAAATCGCTCTTGATGAGGGCGCCGAGCATCAGCGGGCGCCGCCCCGTGGCGAGGCCGGTTTCCGGGCTCTCGCGCCAGATTACCCCCAGCATCTCGCGGAATTGGTAGGGAGCGTCGGCGATCCGCTCATAGAGAGGATGGGGATAGAAGGCGCCCGCGCATTCGCGCAGCACCAGCGCATCGGCAAGTTCGGGATCCTGCTCGGTCTTGTCGGCCAGCCAGTTCGAGAAGGCCGGGCCGATCGCCATGTATTTGCCGGGCACGCCGCGCCAGGCCGAGGTGTTGAGGATGGTGAGCGAGAGCTTGAGGTGAAGCTTGGCTGGCGAGGCCGCATTGGCGAGAGTGCGCAGCGACTGCAGGGGACGATAGGCATCGCCGAAAAGCCCGAGCGGCACGATGCGCCCGGCCGCGATCTCGCCGGCGAATTGCGCCACGATCATGTTGTCCCACTGCCAGGGATGCACCGGCAGGAGCATGAAGCGCGCCGGATCGAGGCCTGCGGCCTTGCAGGCGGCCTGCAGCCTCTTGCGCTCGTCCTCGCCGAGGGAGGCGGCGAGCAGCGCCTCCTCGTCGATGTCCCCGGCCAGGCTCAGGCGGCAACGGCTGCGATCCGCGGCCAGCCAGAACAGCTGGAAGGTCGGCTGGAATTCGGGCGCATAATGGGCGAAGTCGCTGAGGCCCCAGCCGATGCGGCCCTTGCTGGCCGGCGCCTTGGGATGGCCGTCGAGATAGGCCTGGAGCTGGTCGTCCGGCAGGGTGAGCAGATGTTCGCTTTCGCCGGAGCCGGCCATGGTCGCGATTCGGGCATCCGCCAACAAGGTGCTGAACAGCTCCTTGGCGTAGATGCACAGCGTGTCCGGCTCGATGTCCAGGGTTTCGCGGGCATCGAGCATGAAGCCGGCGGCATCGTCGGCGGGGCGCAGTGCGGCGCCGTCCTGTCGCATCAGGCTGGCGGCGTCGATCGACAGATTGCCCCAGATGCGGCGTACCGCCTTGAAGCGATAGGCGACGCCACCGCCCAGGCGCAGGATCCACTGGGTGGCCTCGGCATTGGCCGGCTCGGGCGTGAGGCCTTCCTCGAAGGTGAGTTCGCTGATCGCCTTGGCGATGACGGCCCGGTTCAGCGCCAGCCAGAGTCCGGCGTCGATGGACCCGCCACCGGGCAGAGGGCCGAGGGTTGGGCTGCCGCCGGTCATAGCGTCACCTCCCGAAAGAAGCGCTCGCGCTGGCAGCACACCAGAGCCGCGCGCTTATGCGGGAAGTCGAATTCCTTCACCTTGTCATACGCGGTCTGGGCGCAATAGCTCAGCATCTTCTGGTGGGAGGCGCGAGGCTCGCCGACCACCCGGCGGGTGCGCGGCTCGTCCAGGAACAGGCAGTGGGTCACCGAGCGGAACCAGGTGCCGGTCCTGGCGCGGCCGAGATGGCGGGAATTGCCGATCAGGCCGTGCCAGCCGCGATCGTAATCCTCCGCGTCGTAGAAGGGACCGAGCCGGTCTTCCTTGGCCCAGTAGAATTCGAAATAGCCGGATGGCTCGTCGCCCAGGCTGCCGATCACGCCGAAGATATGCGGATCGGCTTCCTGATCGGCGAGATAGCGGTCGAGCTCGGCCTCGCTCTGGGCCAGCTCCCAGAAGAAGGCGACACGCGGCTGGTTCATCCAGCCATGGAACAGCTTGAGATCGCGGCGCCGATCAATGGCCCGCATCGACAGCGTGGTTCTGAGCTCCGGAATCCAGCGCCGGTAGAAGGTGCCGGTCGGCTGCGGCGGCCGCAAGGGCGGCAGGCGGTCCTGCGGGCCGATGGCGGATCGGATCTCGGGAAAGGCGCGCAGCCCTTCCGGCCGGTGCCAGAGCAAAGGCAGCTGGTAGAAATGCTCGCGGGCGATGCGGACGGCGCTCGTGCCCGTTTCCTGGTCCGCCACGACCTGGGCAGAGAGGGCGAGCAGGCCCGGCCTGGAGGCGACATCGGGCAGATGCAGGGCGGACATGGCGGGGAAGAGCTGGAAGGCGGCTTCCACCAGGACGGCAATGATATGGACATCGCCAGGATGAGAGGCATCGGGCTGGCGGATGGCAAGAAAGCCCGGCCCGTCGCCTTCCGGAGCGCGCAACCCGGCCCGTCCGATTGTCACCGGGCCAGCCTGGGCAACCAGTTCAAGGCTGCCATCCGCCTGCAGGAGGCTCTCGATGACAGCTTCGCCGTCGAGGCCGAGAGGCCAGTGCCGGCTCGGCGCGGGGGAAACGGCGATCTCGGTGGGATCGATCTTCATCTGCAGGGTCATGCCGCGGCCTCCGCGATGGGGTTGGGCAAGGGCACATAGCCGGCGAGAGGATCGGTCACCTCCGTGTTTTCATTGATGTTGCGGAAGCAGATCATGAAGTTTCCTTTGCTGCCGAGCGTCGGCGCGTCGAGGAGGTAGGTGAGGCAGGTCTTGTCGGCGAGCGGCAGGGCGGCGAGCTCTTCGAGGAAGAAGCGCAGGTCGCCGATCAGGATGTCCTCGGCGATGAGACGCGAGGTGCCGAGCGCGCCGATCACCGCGAAGACCGAATTGACGAGGAGGTAGTAGCCCACGAGCCGGGCGGCATCGCTGGAATTGAAGACATGGCCAGCCCGCATCGGGCTACCGGGCGCCTTGGCCGCGAGCTCGGGAAGGAATTCGCGGATATAGCCGGTGCCCTGGCAGTCTCGGAAATGCACGCCCGCCGGCCAGCCTTCCGCGAGTTCCACCACGATGTTCTGCTGATGCGCACCGAAAAGGAGGCCGATATCGGCCTGGATCTGCAGGAAGGGTGCGACGACCTTGTCGAGGAACTGGCGGAACCAGCGGCGCGCCACCCCGGCGGGATCGGCCGGCTCCTGCCCGGCGATGCGCCGGACGACGGCGGCGAGGGCACTGTCATGCCCGTCGGGGTAGATCTCGCAAAGCGCGGCCAGCACGGCGGCGGAGGGCTGGCTGTCCCCCTTGAACGGGTTTTCGCGCAGGATCACCGTGGTCTGCGGCAGGGCCTGGCCGTCGGCGTCCCGCAGCAGGAGATAGGCGGGTTCGCCCATCACCTTGAAGCTCGGGAAGCGCCGGGCGATGGTCCGGCCGACTTCACCGGCCAGGAGGCGATCGATCTCGATGCCTCGCTCGCATTCGCGGGTTTCGATGACCCGGCGCGAATTGGTGAGGCGCAGGCTGAGCGAGAATTTCAGCATCCAGTCGGCGTGCGGGGCATGGATGGCGCGCAGCGACGAGGTCGCCTGCCAAGGGGAGCCGGCATGGCCGAGATCCTGAAGAAAGCCGCGGCGGAACAGGCCGTCGATGGCCGGATCGAGCGCCAGCTGCGCCGCCTGCCAGGGATGCATCGGCAGAAGAACGCGGTTCTTCGCAGCCTGCACGACCTCCGGATCCATCGCAGGATCGCTGGCGGCCAGCGCCTGGCAGAGCTCGGCTGCGCTCTGGGTACGCGAACTGTCCTGAAGCACCAGCGCGGGATCGGCGGCCCACCAGCGCAGGGCGAATCCGCGCCGATATTCGGGGGCGAAGCGCCTGGAATCCTCCAGGGTGAACTGGTCGCGGCTGCGCGGGGTGGGATGCACGGCATGGCCGAAGCGCAACGAGCCCTCGGCCTCGGCGAAGCTGGGATCGCGCTGCGCGAAATAGACATCGGGGGAGGGGACGCGCGCTGTCACATCCTCGATGTTCCTGATGCTGTCGAATACCCGCGACAGGAAGGTGAGGCTCCTGTCCTTGTCGGCGCTGCCGACGATGTCCGGTTCGCTGGCGAGCAGGAAGACGAACTCCTGGAAGCTGATCGGGCGCGGGGGCGTCGCGCCCGAAAATTCCAGGAAGGGCGGCCGGAAGCCGTGATAGGCCACGCGCGATCGATGCGTCACCTCGATGGCGACATGGCCGCCACGGCGCGGCAGGGGAAAGCGGGCGAGAAGCCAGCCGTTTCCGGCGCTGCCGTCTTCATGTTCCATCGTCCAGCCCTGCCATTCGCGCATCAGGCTGTTCAGGAAGGCGCGCATGGAGACGTCGTGGGCGGTATCGATGGATCGTCTGATCAGGTCGATAGCGTTCATGGTGTTCCTTTTCAGCAGAACTCCAAATTGTACAAGTAATTTATAGAAGAAATTACTTGTACAATTTATAAATCTTCTATATAAAATTAAATTTTACTGTTGAATTCCCTAGAGTTTATTTCTAATTGGATCAAGGAAATTATTTGGAGAAAAGCATGGCTGGAGACGGCGCTTCCTCTGTTTCGCGTGCGGACAGTCTTCGCCTGGCTCTGATCGCCGCCTCGTCGGGCTTCGGCCAATCGGCCCTGCTGGCGTTGGTGCCGATCGTCACCGAAAGGACGGGGCTGGCGGCGCCGCAGATCGGCGTCGTCGCCTTCCTGGGCGCGGCGGTCTTCCTGGTGGCGGCCCCGCTCTGGGGGCATCATGGCGCGGCATGGCGGATCAGGCCGTTTTTCGCCGGGCTCGCCTGCCTGATGGTGGCAGGCCAGGGCCTGTTCGCTGGAGCGCTCCATGTCGGTGTGCCCGCAACCGCGCTCGGGCTGCTCCTGGTCTCGCGCCTGCTCTACAGCGTCGGTGCTGCCGGGGTAATGCCGCACGCTCAGGCTGCCATCGTGCAGCGTAGCGCCGCGGAGCGTCGCCCGGCTGCGCTTGCCAATCTCAGCGCCGGCCTGAATGTCGGCCGCATCGCCGGCTCCCTGGTGACGCTGGGCGCAGGAGCCGGCGTCATCGTGCCCGTTTTCATGATGGTCGCCAGCCCGCTGCTGCTGCTGTGCGCGCCGAACCTGCCGGCCACCCCCGCAATCGGCAGGAAGGGTGAACGCTCGAGCCGGCGCGCCAATATCCGGCGCGTCCTGCCGCTGCTTGCCGTCGGCTTTGCTCTGACCTTCGGCTTCGGCCAGATCCAGCTCGTGCTCGGCCTGTTCCTGCAGCACCGCTTCGGCCTCGATGCCGTCGCCGCCGCGGGACTGGGAGGCGCTAGCTATGCCGCGGTGGCGGTTGCCATGATCGCGACGCAGATCCTGCTGGTGCCGCGCCTGGCCTTCCAACTCGGACGCAACATGCGCTGGGGCATTGCGGGCTTCGCACTGGGGTGCCTGGCCATCATCCTGGCGCCCGTTCCCTGGCTGGTGCCGGCCGGTGCGGTCTGGGCCGGCGTCGGGCTGGCGGTGGCGACGCCGGCCTATACGGCCTGCCTCGCCCAGCGTGTCACGGCGCATGGCCAGGCGGGAGCCGCCGGCTGGCTCGCCAGCACCCATGCGGCCGGACAGGGACTGGGCGCGCTCTGCGGCGGCGCCGCCTTTGCCTTGTCGCCGGAGCTGCCCTTCGCCATGGCCGTCGGCATCGCGATTGCAACCTGCCTCGCTTTGCTGCGTCTGGACGATCGCGCCCGGGAAGAGGTGTCCCGGGGTGAGGTGCCCCGGGATCATGGCGTGGTCTCCTGAGGGCGGCCGACATTCGCCAGCAAGCGGATGGTGGCGAGGACGGCGATGGCCGAGAGGGCGGTGGCGAGGCCGAAGAGCGCGCCATAGCCCATGAGATCGGCAAGCTTGCCCGAGATCAGCGAGCCCACGAGATAGACCACCATCTGGGCGCAGGCGAGGATGGTGAAGTCGGTGCCGGGCTGGTCCGATGACGTCACGCTCATGAACAGGCTGTAGAGCGCGACGATCTCCATATAACGGATGAAGGTCTGGAAGCCGGCGGCGCCGAACAGGGGCCAGACGCCGGTGACCACGCCGAGCGCATGGGCGGTAAAGAGGGCAAAGCACAAGGTGCGCAAGCCCCCGAGCAGGCCGAGTGTGGCGGCGGTGCCGTAGCGCTTGACCAGGAAAGCGGATATCGCCGATCCGGCAAGGCCCGCCGTCGCCGCCGATACGCCGGAAAGATAGCCGATGCGGTCGAGCGGCACGCCGGCATCGACGAGGTAGGGACCTTCCATTGCCTTCACCAGACCCTCGCTCATCCGGTAGATCAGCGCGATCCACAGCACGGTGCGGATCTCGGGCCGGCGCAGAAAGGCCATGATGGAGGGCCGCGTCGGCCTGTCGGAGGGCACGGCGGGCGCCTCCCACATGCTGAAGGCGGCGACCAGGGGCAGGGCCGAGAAGGCGGCGATGACCAGGAGCATGCCGGTCCAGCCGATATGATGGTAGAGCACCAGGCCGAGCGTGCCGCCGATCACCACGCCGAACGCCACCGAGCCGCCCTGGATGGCATTGCCGATGGCCCGGTCCTCCGGCGCCAGATATTTGGCGGCATAGCCGTCGGTGGCGATGTCCTGCGTGGAGACCAGCAGCGCCGTGACGAGGCCGATGCCCAGAATGCCGCCGACATGCGTCGGGCCGAGCGGCAGCAGCGCCAGGATGGAGGCGATCACGCCGAGCTGGGTGAGGATCACCCATCCGGCCCGATGCACCCGGGCGAAGGGCCGGATGCGATCGACCAGGGGCGCCCACAGGAATTTCAGCACCAGCGGCAGGAAGAGCAGACTGAGATAGCCGATCGCCGTGCGCGAGACCCCGGCCTCGCGCATGATGGGGGGCAGGGCGGCCGCGATCAGATAGGAAGGAATGGCCTGGGCCAGGTAGAGGCCGCCCAGCACCGCGAACAGGCGCAGCCGACCGGGTCTGGAGGCAGGAATGTCCTGGGCGAGCGCCGTCATGCCGTCTCCATATGCTGTGCGATGAAGTGCCTGGCCGCCTGCTCGTCGCACGTCGCCGTCAGCGGCATCGACCACAGGCGCTGGAAGGTCTCGATCATGCGTGGGTTCGCATCCGGCCGGACGATGGCGAGGGCGCGGCAATGGCGCTCGAAGCGTTCGCGCGTCGCCTTGAACCAGAGAGCCTGTTCCCGCTCTCCGGCCTGGGAAAGCCCCCCGCCGCCGGCAAAGATCGCCAGCAGGGCAAAGACGCTCTCGTTGCGGCCGATTTCGATCAGCGCGTCGAGATAGGCCCGCTCGTCCCGGTCCTCATAGGGCGGCAGGTAGCGCAGGATCACGAGCGGGCCGTGCTTGTCGAGTTTCACCATGATCAGAACGTCTTGCGATAGCCGAGCGTCACGGTGCGGCCCCAGGAATAGACCGGGAGGTTGCGCACGGAGGTGGCGGTGGGGTTCTGGAAGCGGGTGTCGAACAGATTGTCGACGGACACATAGGCCTCGCCGCCCTTCACCGGTGCCGACAGGGCGACGTTCATGGTGGCGCCCGGCTTGATCTTGTAGCGGGTGCCCTTGAGGTCGATCGCCTTGTCGCGGCCGGAGAAACCCTCGCCCTCAACGCGCACCGACACGCCATTGTCGAAGACGTAGCTGGCGTAGAGCGTGCCGCGGAAGGGGGTGGCGATGCGGTTGTTGGGCAGCCAGCTGTCGAGCTTGCCGTCCTTGTTGGAATCGTAGCGCCCCTCGCGATAGCCGAGCACGGTGCCGATGGTCAGCTGGTCAGTCGCGGCATATTCGCCGGTGAACTCGCCGCCATAGATGAATTCCTTCTGCTGCGAGATGGTATTGGTGATGGGGTCGAAGGTCACGCCCTTGCTGGAGGTGGAGATGAAGCCTGTCAGGCTGCCCTTGAAGCGGTCATGGCTGCCGCGGATGCCGAGTTCGTAATTGTTGACGACCTGGGCCTCGGGGCTGATGGAGGCGTAGGAAATGCTCGTGCCGGCCGGAAGGCAGTTCGGCCGGGCGACCGGGCATGCATAGGCGAGCGACAGGCCGGCGCGGCGGGTATAGGCACCGACATCGGGCAGGGCAAAGCCCTGCGAGAAGCCGCCGAAGATCTCGCTGGTGTCGGTCAGCTTGAAGGTGCCGCCGATATTGAAGGTCGGCTTCGAGTAGCTGAACTTTCCTCCGGTGACGCGCAGGGCCGGAAGTACGAAGTCCTGATAGCCCCGCGGATCGCGGCTGGAGGCGACGGCGGCATAGGCGGCAGGACGCGTGAAATCGTCGACATCGAGGGCGAAATGTTCGAAGCGTACGCCGCCGCGCACGGTGAGGCGATCGGTCAGCGGCACCTGCAACTGGCCGAAGGCGGCCGACGTGACCTGCTGCAGCGGCGTGAAGACATCCTGGCCGTTGGTCAGCGTCTGATGAGTCTTTTCAAAGATGAGATCGCTGCCCCAGGTGAGCTTGGCGCCCTGCCAGATCGTGTCGAGCGGGGTGTCGATGGTCAGGTTGACGCCGCCGCGATCCGAATAGAGCGTCGTCTGGTTGTCCGGGCTGGTAGGATTGGCGGGATCGAACGAGTAATAGACCTGCGAATTATAGGGGAACGAAAAAGTCGAATAATTGAAGCGCTTCTTGATGTTGTTGTAGAAGCCCACGATGTTGAGGCTGCCGAGCGCGAAGTCCTTGTCGGTGTAGCGTAGCGACAGGGATTTGGTGTCTTCGAGAACGCTCTGCCCGGTATAGGGATGGCGATAGTCCGGCCGGGCATAGGCACCGGAATAGTCGGTCATGTAGCGCGGGGTCTGGTTGAAGTAGTACCAGCCTGCCGAAAATTCGAGCCGCTTGGCGGCATCGAAATCATAACCGAGCTTGGCGAGAAGGTTGACCCGGCCGAAGCGGTCGCCGCCGCCTTGACCCAGCATGGAGTCGGACGGCAACTCCCACCCGGAACCGTCATAGGTGCGACGCCCGAGATAGCCGCTGCCGCTCAGGACATAATCGAGGCCATTCTCGGCCTTGCCGGAGATGCTGGCGGACAGTTCCGGGGCGACCGAATCCACGGCGTTCGCCGTAAAGGCGCGCAAGGCCGTGTTCACGCTGATGCGGGGCTTGCCGGGCTCGGCCTTCTTGGTGATGAAATTGACCGTGCCGCCGGTGGCGCCTGCGCCGTAGAGGCTGGAGGCGCCGGCCACCATCTCGATGCGCTCGATCGAATTGAGGTCGATCAGGGACAGGATGCGCGAAACATCCCGCAGCGGGGTGCCGAGGGGAACGCCGTCGACCAGCACGAGCAGGTCACGGCCGCGATAGCTCTCGGACGCGCCCGAAACCGTCTGGTTGGAAACCGAAAAGCCCGGCACCAGCTTGGCCAGGGCCGCCGACGCGCTCGAACTTTGCTGGAGCTGCTTGTCGATTTCCTGCCTGTCGATCACCTGGACCGATTGCGGAATATCGGAAACGGATCTTTCGGCGCGGGAGGCGGTAACGGTAACCGGATCGAGCTCAATCTGTTGTTCCTGCGACTGTTGTGCCAGTGCAGGTGAAACAACCGATAGAAACATGACCGCCGATACGGATATCTTGCGCATGATGAATTTTTAGACCTCCAGCCACTCTCGATCCGAAACTAAGTTATATTTGGCGATCCCGGCTGAATTCCAGTTGTACATTCTCAGTATATTCCCAGTTTATAACCGTTATAATCTGGACAAAGACGGCATATACTTCTGGATCTCCAGCCTCTCCCGCTCTATATTGACGAGCGGTCTTACTTGTCGTGCTACTTGATTTCTTGGACTTGGGCGCATTGATTGATGGACTGAAGCGAACTGCCGGCGCGGACGAAGTCGCTTTGCCGCCAGAGGAGGCCTATGCAGGAAGGCTCAGGCCTGTCTGGCTGCTTGGGCATGGGCTGACGAGCGAAGAGCTCGCGCTGATCGAACTACGGGCCAGCGGACGTTTGGCTGCGCAGCGCAAGCTCGGCCCGTCGGATCCGGTCTTGCTCGGCGCCCGGGCAGTGCTTCGCCTCGAGCCCGATATCGGCCCCATTTCCTGCTTTTCGCCGCTTCAGGATCGCGAACTCCGCCTGGATGCCGCCGAGCTCGGGGCGGGCGGGGTGCTGCTGCGCCCCTCCCATGGCCGGATGGAGATCGAGCGGGACGGGCAGCGCACCGTCGTCTCCGCGAGGGAGGCCATTTTCCTGGCCGGCGGCGCGCCGGCCGGTCTGTGGCTGCGGCATGTCGACCGTGTCGATTGCCTGGTGCTGGCGAATGAACGCATCACCGAAAACATGCTCGAATGCTCGGCCAGTCTGCGGGTTTTCGCGCAGAACAACGATACGCTGGTGCTGCTCGGCAATTATGGCGCGGCGCTGATGCGAGGGCTGTTGCCGATGAGCGGCCCGGTGCTGCTGCAGCATGCCTGCGCCTATATGGGCGATCTCGTCGACATCCTGTGCGGCGAGGCCGAGTCCCAGGCGCCCCATACCGTGCAGGACCGCGCGGCTACGCGCCTGAATGCCATCAAGTCTGATATCGAGGCCCATCTCGACGATCAGGGGCTCAATGCCAGCCAGATCGCCTTACGGCACGGCATCAGCACGCGCTATCTCCAGAAGCTGTTCGAGGGAGAGGGCGAGACGTTCTCCGAATTCGTGCTGCAGCGCCGGCTGGACAGGGCGATGCGCCGTCTGCAGTCGCCGGACGAGCGCAAGCGTTCGATCAGCGAGATCGCCTTCGATGTCGGTTTCGGCGACCTGTCCTATTTCAACCGTACTTTCCGCAGGCGCTTCGATACGTCGCCGCGCCTGGTGCGTGCCAAGCACCGCTCCGTGCCCGCCGGGTCTGCAAGGAGCGAAGCGCCGGATGCGGGCAGCGCCTGAGTGTGGGCTGTCCCGGTTCGGCGCCCTCCGCATCGGCGGCCTCGAACCATTGGCCGTCTCGCCGCTAGCGACCTCAGTGGGCGGTGGCCGAGGGCGGCTTCATCCGCGTCATGGTGTCCAGGGCGCAGGGACTGACGGGGGCGATGAACAGTCCGACCCGGGCAAGGGCCTTGGCCAGAGCGGTGGTGGCGTCGAGCGCCCGGTGCAGGCCGTCGCTCTTCAGCAGGTGGGAAGCGGCATGGAGGAGCTGCGCCCTGTCGTCGCGCTGCGCCGCATCGACCATGGCGAGCACCAGGCATTCGTCGCGGCACAGGGCCCGGCAGGCCGCAGGACGCCAGCCGATCTCAGTGTCGGCCGTCGCCCGGAGCGTGCGCACGAAATGGTGGAACTCGCCGAAGAGCGGCTTGGCGTTCTCCTCCGGCATTTCGCGCGCCAGCCCTTCCCAGGCGATGTCCCAGCAGGCGGCATCGCCGGTGGCATAGCCCGCCATCCAGCAGCGAAAGACGGAAAAGAGCAGGTTCTCGGCCGGAGCGTCGATATGATAGCCGACGGGGCGCGCAGCATCGGGGCTGGGCAGGGTCATGATGGTGTCCTTCAATCCGCGGGGTTCAAGGTCCCGGCATTGGCAACGGCACGCATAGGATCACACCGAGCCGATTTGTTCAAGAAAATCTCTTTTTATTTCAATAATTTATAGGAATTCCAGGGTGTGCGGCGCGCTCGCGCGGCGATGCCACGGCGTTGACTTTCCCGCTCGCCGGGCGCAGACGCAAAGGTTCCCGCCTTTTTCCCGGTTTGCCCGTGATGCCCACCCACAAAGTCATTTATGATACCGATCCCGGCGTCGACGACGCCATGGCGCTGTTCTTCCTGCACTATCATCCCGACATCGAGCTGATCGGCATCACCACCTGCCACGGCAATGCGCCGGTCGAGATCACCACCCGCAACGCCCTCTATCTCAAGGAGCGCTTCGGCATCGAGGCGCCGGTGGCGCGTGGGGCGGCGGGGCCGGTGACGGGGGACGACGCCCATCATGCCGCCGTGGTGCATGGCGACAACGGCCTGGGCGAGGTCGAGATTCCCGCCGATATCAAAGCGCAGGCGATTGCAGCGCCCGCTCATCGCTTCATCATCGAGACCGTGCGCAAGCATCCCGGCGAGATCACGCTGCTGGCGGTGGGGCGCATGACCAACCTGGCGCTGGCCCTGCGCGAGGATCCCGAGATCGCCGGCCTGGTTCGTCAGGTGGTGGTGATGGGCGGCGCCTTCGGCTATCGCGGGCATCTGGGCAATGTCACCCCGGCGGCCGAAGCCAATATCCATGGTGACCCGCACGCCGCCGATGAGATGTTTGCCGCCTCTTGGCCGATCACCGTCATCGGCCTCGACGTCACCCACGAAGTGCTGATGCCGCAGGACTATCTGCGCCGGCTCGGCGAGGAGGCCGGCGAGGTCGGCCGTTTCATCTGGGACATCACCCGTTTCTACGAGAATTTCTATCTCAACAAGGGGCTGGCCGGCATTTCCGTGCATGATGCCTCGGCGGCGATCTATCTGGTGGCGCCGGACTTGTTCGAGACCCGCCCCGGCCCGGTCCGGGTGGTATGCGAGGGGCTTGCCTTCGGGCAGACCATTCAGCGGCCTGCCGGGATCGGCTTTCCGCCCAATGACTGGGATGGCCGGCCGGATCATGCGGTCTGCATCGCCGTCAAGGCCCAGCCCTTGCTCGATCTCTACCGGGAAACACTGCTGAGATCGGCTTAAAGAGCGGACGGGACGTTGCGGTCCCAGCCCTAGCGCTTCCAGCGCGAATCTTGCAGGCCTTGTCCGGGAAACGCCGCGGCTGGGACCCTACCTCGCGGCCAGCCAGGTTTCGATTCCCCTCGCCGCCGCCACCCCGGTGGCGAAGCAGGCCTGCAGCAGATAGCCGCCCGTCGGCGCTTCCCAGTCCAGCATCTCGCCGGCGACGAAGACGCTGGGCGCTTTGCGCAGCATGAACTGACTGTCGATTTCCTCGAGCGCGACGCCGCCGGCGGTGGAGATGGCGCGTTCGAGGCTACGCTGCGCCGTTACCCTCAGGGGAACATGCTTGATCAGTCTGGCGAGAGCGGCAGCCTCGCGCGGCAGGGCGTTGCCCGTGGCTTCGCGCAGCAGGCCGATGGCGACAGGCGCCAGCTTGGCGGCCTTGCGCAGATAGGTGGAAAGAGACTGGCTGGCCTGGGGACGGTCGAGCAGGCGAGCCAGCGCGGCCTCGTCGAGGTCGGGACGCAGGTCGATGGCGATCTCGGCATGGCCATGCATGGCGATCGAACTGCGGATGACAGGAGAGAGGGCATAGACCACGCCGCCTTCCAGCCCCCGCTCCGTGACGACGGCCTCGCCGCGGCGGGTGGCGCCGGCAAGGGTGACGGCGATGCGCTTAAGCGGTTCGCCAGCCGATTTCTCCGCATAGGCTCGGCTCCAGCCGATCTCGACACCGCTATTGGCCGGCGCGAGATCGGTGATCGCGACGCCGCGGCCGCGCAGCAGCGGTACCCAGCCGCCGTCCGCTCCCAGGCGCGGCCAGGAGGCGCCCCCAAGCGCAAGCAGGGTCGCGGCGGCCTTGCGGTGCACGAGGCCGCCGTCCGGGCCTTGGAAGGCGAGACGGCCTTCGCCGTCCCACCCCGTCCAGCAATGACGGATGTGCAGGGTCACGCCGAGGCCGGCGAGACGCGCCAGCCAGGCGCGCAGCAAAGGCGAAGCCTTGAAGCTCTCGGGAAAGATGCGGCCGCTCGAACCGACGAAGGTCTTCTCGCCGAGCCCCTCGGCCCAGGCGACGAGATCGCCGGGCGTGAAGGCGCGCAGGGCGGATTCGAGAAAGGCCTCGGCCGGCCCGTAGCGCGTGAGGAAGCGCTCGAACGCCTCGCCATGGCTGAGGTTGAGCCCCCCGCGCCCGGCCATCAGGAATTTGCGGGCGGGCGAGGGCATGCGTTCATAGATCGAGACGGCGTGTCCGGCTGCGGCCAGTCTTTCGGCGGCGATCAGACCCGCCGGTCCCGCGCCGATGATGACGATGTCGCTCAAGTCCGTCACGTCCGTCTTTATTTCCATCTTGCATTATGCTCACTGCCCTCATGGCATTCTCCTTCCGGCAAATCCAATATTTCGTGGCGGTGGCCGAGAACGGGGCGGTGTCGCGCGCCTCGCACGAACTCTCGATCTCGCAATCGACGGTGACGGAGGCCATTCGCGAACTGGAGGGCGATCTCGGCTTTCCCCTGTTCGACCGGCGCGCCCATGGCGTCGAGCTCACGCTGAAGGGCCACCAGTTCCTGCGCCATGCCCGCAAGATCCTTTCGGAAATTGCCGATGCCCGCCGCGCCCTGCGCTCTGACACGGCGCCGATCGAGGGGCGGCTTGCCGTCGGGGTGACGCCTCTGGTCGCCGCCTATGTGCTGCCCGATCTGCTGGCCCGCTTCCGCCGCGCCTTTCCGCATGTGGCCGTCGACATCATCGAGGACAGCCGCGATTACCTCGATCATCTGCTGGTGGGGGGCGAGCTCGATGTCGCCGTGATGGTGGCAGGCGCCGAGAAGAGTTCGGCGGCGCTGCATGTCGAGACGATGGAGGCCTCGCCCTATCGCCTCTGGCTGCCGATCGGCCATCGCCTGGCCGAGGCCGAGAGCATCGGCATCGTGGATCTCGCGGAGGAACCTTTCGTGCTCCTGATGCTCGACGAGATCGCCGAGGCCGCCGAATATGCTTGGCGGCGGGCCGGCGTGCGGCCGCCGGTGGCCATCCGCACCCGTTCGGTGGAAGCGGCCCGCAGCCTGGTGGCGACCGGGGCTGGCGTCGCCATCCTGCCCGACCTCACCTATCGCCCCTGGTCGCTCGAAGGCGACAAGATCGAGGCGCGCGACCTCGCCGAGGCGCTTGCGCCGGTGGAAGTGGTGATCGGCTGGCGGCGCGGCTCGCCGCTCGACGCCATTGCCGCACAATTCGTCGCCGTGGCGCGGACTTACCGGACCGGTAGAGGGCGCAGCTAGAGCACTTTGCGATTGGGCGGAAACGCCGAAACTTGCATTGCTCTATCGTTCCAATGCAGCGAAGCGATCGCTCGTCGATGATATCGGAAAAACCGATATCATCGATCTCCCGAATGGTGTGGCGCCTGTGGCTTTTCCAAGGCATGCTCGCCGCAATCAAGAATTCGCCCTGTATTCGGACGGACGGCAACCAGAGGAAAAGCATCATGTCCAGGCTTAGATGGGTTGTGGCGTTGGCGGGTATTACGGCAGTGGCCGTGCCGGCGCTCGCCAAGGAGATCGGCAAGGGGGAGGGCCAGCTCAACATCGTGGCTTGGCCCGGCTATATCGAGCGGGGCGACACCGACAAGAGCTATGACTGGGTCACCGATTTCGAGAAGAAGACAAGCTGCAAGGTCAATGTGAAGACCGCCAGCACGTCCGACGAAATGGTCGCGCTGATGAATGAGGGAGGCTATGATCTCGTCACCGCTTCCGGCGACTCCTCCCTGCGCCTGATCGCCGGCAAGCGCGTGCAGGAGATCGATACCTCGCTCATCCCGAGCTGGAAGACCGTCGACGAGCGCCTCCAGAACGCGCCCTGGCACACGGTCGACGGCAAGCATTACGGCGTGCCCTATCAGTGGGGCCCCAATGTGCTGATGTACAACAGCGACGTGTTCAAGGAAGCGCCCAAGAGCTGGAGCGTGGTGTTCGAGCCGCAGAACCTGCCGGACGGCAAGCCCAACAAGGGCCGCATCCAGGCCTATGACGGCGCCATCTACCTTGCCGACGCAGCACTCTATTTGATGAGCAAAAAGCCCGAGCTCGGCATCAAGGATCCCTATGAGCTCAACGAGGATCAGTACAAGGCAGTGCTCGAGCTGGTGCGCCAGCAGCACGCCCTGATCCAGCGTTATTGGCACGACGCCAACATCCAGGTCGACGACTTCAAGAATGAAGGCGTGGTCGCTTCCGGGTCCTGGCCCTTCCAGGTCAATCTGATGAAGGCCGACAAGAAGCCGATCGCCTCCACGGTACCGGAGGAAGGGGCGACGGGCTGGGCCGATACCACCATGCTGGCCGCCGATGCCGCCAACCCCAATTGCGCCTATATGTGGCTCGAACATTCGATCCAGCCCAAGGTTCAGGGCGATGTCGCCGCCTGGTTCGGCTCGCTTCCCTCGGTTCCGGCTGCCTGCAAGGGCAATGCGCTGCTGACTGATACGGGCTGCGCCACCAACGGGTTCGACAATTTCCCCAAGATCAAGTTCTGGCGCACGCCGGTGGCCAAATGCACCACGCAGAGCGCCTGCGTGCCCTATTATCGCTGGGTCACCGACTATATCGCCGTGATCGGCGGGCGCTGATGCCGTATGGGGCGGGCCACATGTCCGCCCCTGATCGGTCACCAAATGCGGCCGTGCTGGCCTGTGCGTCCGAGGCTGCCTGGCCTGCCGCGGCCTGGGAATGGTGTGCCGATCTCCAGATCGGCATCTCATCCTTGGCGGGCACTTCGTTTCCAAGGCGGTCGATCGGGAGATCGACCCTCCTCGTGCCGCGCCGAAGGCTGAGGGGTTGACGTTCATGGACGTCGGCTCGCGCCGGTGCGGGGTCATGGAATTTTCGTCCCGACAGAGGCGGCTGAGCCAGCCCACGTCCTCGAGGTATCCTCATGGCTGTAACCAGCACCACTCCTGCCGTCTCCTTCCGCGGCGTCCAGCGCCATTTCGGCAGCGTGAAGGCGGTCGATGGCGTCGATCTCGACATCGCGCCGGGTGAATTCTTCGCCATGCTAGGGCCGTCCGGCTCGGGCAAGACCACCTGCCTGCGCCTGATTGCCGGTTTCGAGCAGCCCACCGGCGGTCATATCGAGATCTTCGGGGAGACGGTGGAGGGCATGCCGGCCTATCGGCGCCCGGTCAACACCGTCTTCCAGGACTATGCCCTCTTCCCGCATTTCAACATCCTCGACAATGTCTGCTACGGCCTGATGATCCGCGGCGTCGCCAGGCAGGAGCGCTATCGCCAGGGACGCGAGGCGCTTGCCATGGTCAAGCTCGCGGGCAAGGAAGACCGTCGGCCCGGCCAGCTCTCGGGCGGCCAGCGCCAGCGCGTGGCGCTGGCCCGCGCCCTGGTGGTCCGGCCCAAGGTGCTCCTGCTCGACGAGCCGCTCGGCGCCCTCGACCTCAAGCTGCGCGAGGAGATGCAGGGCGAGCTCAAATTGCTGCAGCGCTCCCTCGGCCTCAGTTTCGTGTTCGTCACACACGACCAGGGCGAAGCCCTATCCATGGCCGATCGCGTCGCCGTGTTCAACGAAGGGCGCATTGCCCAGGTCGGCAGTCCGCAGGACATCTATGAGCGGCCGCGCACCCGTTTCGTTGCCGATTTCGTCGGGTCTTCCAACGTGATCGAACCGGACCGGACGCGGGCCTGGATCGGCGTGAGCAGCGCGGCCAGCCTGCGGCCGGAAAAGATCACCCTGCTGCCGCAGGGGGTGGGCGCTGCCGGCGACGCCGTGGTGGTCCCCGGCACCGTGACCCAGGTGCTCTATCACGGTGCCATCAACCGCCTGGAACTGCGCACCGATGACGGCGCCCGCCTCAGCGCCGCCATTCCGGCCGCCATCGGCACGCCGCCCGAACAGGGCGCGGCCATCCGCGTCAGCTTTCCCCGCCGGGCGCTGCACCTGATGGAGGACGCGTGATGAGCCTCGCTATCCTTCAGGCCCCGCGGGACGGTCTTCTGCGGCGCATCTCGGACGTGCTGGTCGCCCGGCGCGGGCTCTATCTCCTGCTCCTGCTGGTGCCGCCGCTGCTCTGGCTCGGCATCGTCTATCTCGGTTCGCTCTTTGCCCTGCTGGCGCAGAGCTTCTTTTCGATCGACGAGTTCTCCGGCACCATCGTGCGCGAGCCCTCGCTCAAGACCTATGGCGAATTGCTGTCGCCCTCCAATCTCGACATCATCGTCCGCACGGTGAGCCTTTCGGCGGTGGTTACGCTGCTGTCCGCCATCATCGCCTTCCCGATCGCCTATTATGCCGCCCGCTATGCCCGCGGGCGCATCAAGGCGCTGTTCTATATTGCGGTGATGATGCCGCTGTGGTCGAGCTATCTGGTCAAGGTCTATGCCTGGAAGCTGCTGCTGGCCAAGGAAGGCGTGATCGGCTGGATCATGGCCAAACTGGGCCTCGCCTGGCTGCTGGAGGCCTGGCTGGCCCTGCCCATCCTCGGCGGCCCTTCGCTGTCGGTGAGCTATACCGGCATGGTGCTGGTGTTCCTCTATCTGTGGACGCCCTTCATGATCCTGCCGGTGCAGGCGGCGCTGGAACGCGTGCCCGGCTCGCTGATCGAGGCCTCCGGCGATCTCGGCGCCAGCCCTGGGCAGACCTTTCGCAAGGTCATTCTGCCCCTGGCCTTTCCCGGCTTGGTGGCCGGGGCGATCTTCACCTTCTCGCTCACCCTCGGCGACTATATCGTGCCGCAGATCGTCGGACCGTCCTCGCTGATCCTCGGCCAGGTCGTCTACACCCAGCAGGGCACCGCCGGAAATATCCCGCTGGCGGCCGCCTTCTCGGTGGTCCCGGTGCTGATCATGGGCATCTTCCTCACCGTCGCCAAACGATTGGGAGCCTTCGATGCGCTGTGATCCGACAGGGAGTGTCGACCTCCAGATCGACTTCGCACCGACTGGAACCGCCGTTTCTCCGGTATGTCGACCTGGAGGTCGACACTCCAATGGCGCGCCGGCGAGGGCACCATGACCGAGAACCGCTCGCCGCTGACCCTGCGCATCGCGGCCGCCGCAGGCCTGCTCTTCCTGCACCTGCCGCTTCTGTTCATCATCCTCTATGCCTTCACCACCGAGGAGCGCAGCTTCGAGTTCCCGCCCCCGGGCTACACGCTCAAATGGTTCGGCGTCGCCTGGAACCGGCCCGATGTCTGGGCGGCCCTGGCGCTTTCGGTCAAGGTCGCGCTGGTCTCGACCTTCCTCGCCATCATTCTCGGCACGCTGGCGGCGGCGGCCTTGTCGCGCACCCGTTTCTTCGGCCGGGAAGCCATCTCGCTGCTGCTGATCCTGCCGATCGCCCTGCCGGGCATCATCACCGGCATCGCGCTGCGGGCGGCGTTCAACCTGGCCGACATTCCCTTCTCCTATTGGACGATCGTGCTCGGCCACGCCACCTTCTGCATCGTGGTCGTCTATAATAATGCCGTGGCGCGTTTCCGCCGCCTGTCGCCTTCGCTGATGGAGGCCTCGATGGATCTTGGAGCCGACGGCTTCCAGACCTTCCGCCATGTCGTGCTGCCCTCGATCGGCACGGCGCTGCTGGCGGGCGGCATGCTGGCCTTCGCCCTGTCCTTCGACGAGGTGATCGTCACCACCTTCACCGCCGGCCAGCAGCAGACCCTGCCGATCTGGATGCTGTCGGAGCTGATCCGGCCGCGCCAGCGCCCCGTCACCAATGTGGTGGCGGTGATCGTCATCCTCGTCACCGCCCTGCCGATCCTGGCAGCCTATTACCTCACCCGTGAAGGTGAGAACGTCGCCGGCGCCGGCAAATAACCAAGCCTCTTGAGCAAGGTGCGATCTCTTAATCGCACCTTGCTCAAACTCTTTGTTTTGACACGTTTTCTTAAGCGGAAAGTCCGTCGACTTTTCTGGAAAACGCTTCTGGAATGCCCAAGGAGATTGCCATGCTCGATACCAAAATGCTGATCGGGTCGAAATTCGTGCCCGGCACCGAAGCGCCGGAAAAGGTGCTCAATCCCAAGACCGAGGAGACGCTGATCGACCTTCCCGAGGCTTCCGTCGAGCAGGTCGACGAGGCCGTGGAGGCAGCCGCCGCAGCTTTCGCCGGCTGGTCCCGCACCACGCCGGCCGAGCGCTCGGCCCTGCTGCTCAAGCTCGCCGACGCAATCGAGAAGGACGCCGAGGCCTATGCCACGCTGGAGGCGCTCAATTGCGGCAAGCCGCGCATCCGCGTATTGCAGGACGAAATCCCCGGCATCGTCGACTGCTTCCGCTTCTTCGCCGGCGCCGTGCGCAACATGCATGGGCTGGTCGCCGGGGAATATCTGGCCGGCCACACGTCGATGATCCGGCGCGATCCCATCGGCGTGGTCGGCTCGATCGCGCCCTGGAACTATCCCCTGATGATGGCGGCCTGGAAGCTGGCGCCGGCATTGGCGGGCGGCAACACCATCGTGATCAAGCCGTCCGAACAGACGCCGCTGACGCTGCTCAAGCTTGCCACCACCATCGCCGAGATCTTTCCCAAGGGCGTGGTCAATGTGGTGGTGGGGCGTGGCGAGAGCGTCGGCAATGCGCTGATCCACCATCCCAAGGTCGCGATGGTGTCGCTGACCGGCGATATCGCCACCGGCAAGAAGGTGCTGCAGGCGGCCGCCAAGACGGTCAAGCGCACCCATCTCGAACTCGGTGGCAAGGCGCCTGTGATCGTGTTCGACGACGCCGATCTCGAGGCCGTGGTCGAGGGCGTCAAGCTGTTCGGCTATTACAATGCCGGCCAGGACTGCACCGCCGCCTGCCGCATCTATGCCGGCAGCAAGATCTACGACAATCTGGTGTCCGAGCTCGCCGGTGCCGTGAAGGGGCTGAAATACAACCAGCCCAATGACGACGAGAACGACATCGGCCCGCTCATCTCGGCGCGCCAGCGCTCTCGCGTCGCCTCCTTCGTCGAACGCGCCACCGAGCACAAGCATATCGAGATCGCAACCGGTGGCCATCAGGCGGCGGGCAAGGGCTTCTTCTACGAGCCTACCGTGGTCGCCGGCGCCCTGCAGAGCGACGAGATCGTGCGGCGCGAGGTGTTCGGACCGGTGGTCTCGGTGACGCGTTTCGGCGATGTCGAGGAAGCGCTGGCCTGGGCCAATGATTCCGACTACGGTCTGGCGTCCTCGGTATGGACGCGCGATATTTCCAGGGGCATGCAGATGGCCTCGCGCCTGCAATATGGCTGCACCTGGGTGAACTGCCATTTCATGCTGGTGAGCGAGATGCCGCATGGCGGCGTCAAGTCCTCGGGCTACGGAAAGGACCTCTCGATGTATGCCCTGGAAGACTACACAGTGGCGCGCCATGTCATGGTGAAGATGGGCTGACAACCCTTTCCTGCGCTCGAGAGCGCTTCGCCCATAGGCCCTCGCTGACGGCCTGAGACACCCGGCTACCCTCCCCTCGATGGGGAGGGTCATGAGCAATGACGGCCGATATGAAGGCGGCGGCGGGCAACGAGCGACGCTGGGAGCGCCTGTCGGACCTGACCACCGATTTTACGTCGTTCCGCCGAATTAATGTGTGTCTTTTTCCAGCCAGCTTGCCCGGCGCGACAATTCCGTCATGATGTCGTCAACCATAAACGAGTTGGGAGGAATCATGACGGCGGTTTCGTCTATGCAACGGCCATGGTTGGCGGCCTATGACGGAGACATGAAACCGCATGTCGAAGAGGTGCCCTACAGATTGCTGGGCGACATGATCGTCCAGAGTGCGCGTGAGGCTCCTCGCAAGACCGCCTACACCTGCGTCATGCCCAACGGAATGCATGGTTCGCTCAGCTATGGCGAGGCCGATCGACTGTCGGACCGGTTCGCTGCCTATCTTCATGGCGAGCTGAAACTGCCGCCGGGATCGCGCGTGGCCATCCAGGCGCCGAACGGACTGGCCTATCCGGTGGTCGCTTTCGGCGTATTCAAGGCGGGCTGCGTGCTGGTCAATGTGAACCCGCTCTATCTGGCCGAAGAGGCGGGTGCGGTCTTCGCCGACGGCGGCATTTCCGTGCTGGTGGTGATCGACATGTTCGCCGACCGCACCGCCAAGGCCCTCGCGACGGTGAAGGTGCCGCATGTCGTTCTGATCAATGCGGCCGAATTCTTCCCGAGCTTGCCGCGCGCATTGATCGGCCTGGTGCAAAAACATGTGCGCAAGGAAATTCCGGCCGCGACTTTCCCGCATATCCGCCTCGCACAGGCCCTGGCGCTCGGCCAGGCCAAGCTCGCGCGCGGCTTGAAGATTGCCGACATCACCGCCAGCATGGACTCGTCCGCGACCGCCTGCCTGCAATATACGGGCGGCACCACCGGCGTGAGCAAGGGCGCCATGCTCACCCATCGCAACCTGATCATGAATGTCCTGCAGGTCCTGGCCTTCGGGGGCAGCGCCTTCAAGCGGGACGATGTGATCATGACGGCGCTGCCGCTCTATCACATCTTCGCTTTCACCGTGAATTTCCTGACCTTCACGGCGTGCGGCGCCCATGTGGTGATGGTTCCCAGCCCCCGGCCGCTGAGCAATCTGCGCAAGGCCTTCGAGAAATATCCGGTCAGCTACATCACCGGCGTCAACACGCTCTATAACGGCCTGATGAACGAGGCCTGGTTCGCCACCCTGCCCAAACCGCATCTCAGGATCTGCATCGCCGGCGGCACCGCCCTGCAGGCGGCGGTGGCCGAGCGCTGGCATAAGATCGTCGGCGTGCCGGTCGGCGAGGGTTACGGCCTGACCGAGACGTCGCCCGTCGTCTGCTTCAACCCGTTCGGTTCGGGACATAACGGGGCGGTCGGCGTTCCCCTGCCCGACACCGATGTCAAATGCGTCGATGACGATTTCAACGAGGTGCCGCTCGGCACGCCTGGCGAACTCGCCGTGCGCGGGCCGCAGGTGATGGCCGGCTATTGGCGCCGGCCGGACGAGACCGCCAAGGTGATGCGCGGCGATTGGATCCTCACCGGCGACATCGCCGTGATGGATGAAGCCGGCTATTTCCGCATCGTCGACCGCCGCAAGGACATGATCCTGGTTTCGGGCTTCAACGTCTTTCCCAACGAGGTCGAGGACGTGCTGGCCAAGATGCCGGGGATCAAGGAAGTGGCGGTGATCGGCGTGCCGGACGGAGCGGCCGGCGAAGCACCGAAGGCCTTCGTGGTCAGGAGTGATGCCGCTTTGACCGTGGAGGCCGTGCGCGCCTATGCCAAGCAGCATCTGACCGGCTACAAGGTGCCGAAATTCGTGGAATTCAGGGACGACCTGCCGAAATCCAATGTCGGCAAGATCCTGCGCAAGGACCTGCGGAGCTAGAACGTTTTGCGATTTGGCGGAATCGCCAGGAATCGCAAAGCCGTGTCGAACCAGCGCGTTGGAGCAATCAAGCGTTTCCGTCCAAACGCGCTTTGCTCGAACTGGGTAAGCTCGACTGCTTCCTGCTTTGCAGCCCGGCGGCATCACTATCCTCGACGAATGATCTCCGGCCTCGTCGTACGGAATGTCGTACGGCCGCGCTTCCAGCCGCGTATCACGCGGCTGTTCTCGCGTATCGCCTGTTCGGGCGTCACGCAGTCGATCAATACGATGTCGGCTGCTGCTCCGACCGATAGGCCGGATACGCGCTGCATTCCGCGTGCTGCAAGGGGACCGATCATGTCGAAGACGAGCCGCAGATGCTCGGTGCGCGAAAGCTGAATGACATTGGCATAGAGGTTGGCCATGCGAAGGAGTGAGGCATCACCAAATGGTGTGAAGGGGTTGAGAATATTGTTGGTGGCGATCGAGGCATTCACACCCCTCGAAGCCAGAATATGGGCCGGAGCGACCCCACGCGGCACCAGTCGCTCATACTCGCGGCCATTCAGGAACAGGTCGGTGGCCGGCAGGGCCACCACGGCAATACCGGCCTCCCGGAGCCCTGCAGCGATCGCTTCAACCTCGTGCGGCGGTCGCGCCGAAAGGCTCGTCATGTGGCCGAGCGAGACGCGTCCCTGCCAGCCGCGCCGCATCGTTTCCTTCAGGACGACGGGCAAATTGCTCTTTTCGGGTGCGAGATCGAAATCGAGGTGGAAGTCGACAGCGACGCCGTGCGCTTGCGCGAGGTCGAAGATCAGGCTGATTTGTCCAGCCGGATCAGGATCGGTGTAGGGAGCACCACCCACCAGATCCGCTCCGTCCGCCAGGGCCTCCTTCAACAAACCTAGCGTTTCCGGCTCGTTGGTGAGCCCTTCCTGCACGAAGGCGCAGATCTCGATGTCGATGGCGAACGCGTAATCCCGGCGAACGCGTTTGATGGCTTCGAAGGAGCGTAACCCGGCCCGCGGATCGACTTCGACGAAGCTGCGCATCGCCATGGTGCCTTGCATGATGGCCTGCTCGACGACGCGAGCGGCCCGTGCATAGACATCCGCCTCGGTGAAGGACGCCTTGGCTCTTGCCGTCTCGCGCACCGCCTCCGCCAAGGTACCCTCGCAGATGCGGCAGCGATCGAGGATACAGGCTTTGTCCAGATGGATGTGGCTGTCGACGAAGCCGCCGCAAGCCAGCGCACCTTCGGCATCGACGATTTCAACCGCTTCACCACGAAGCTCTCGACCGATCGCGGCGATCGAGCCGCTGCGTATCGCCAGGTCGACCGGTTCCTCACTGGTCGGCAGGCGGGCATTGCGGATCAGCAGGTCGGCTGGGGAAATGTCCATCGTCAAAGACCGATCGCCCCGCCATCGCTGCGCGGATCATGCGCAGCGATGATCGTCCCGTCAGGTCGGAGGCGAATGATGCCGGCATGTCCGCCGAGTTGGCTGAAGGGTTCGATCCGGCCCACCTGATGTCCCCTGTCCGCAAGCTCGGCAAGGAGCGAGGCTCCGGCATGGGCCTCTATCTTCAGGCTGTCGCGACTGTCCGAGAAGGTGCGCCCCAGAAGGAAACGCGGCCGGGATAGGGCGGCAAGCGGATCGAGCCCGTGGTCGATCAGCAGCGACAGCAGCAGAGCGAGGGTCTGCGGCTGTCCGTCGGCGCCTTGAGTGCCGTAAAGCAGGCAGGGACGCCCATCCTTCAAGGCAATGCCGGGGTTCAACGTGTAGAAGGGACGCTTGCCGGCCCTGATGCAGTTCGGGCTCGCTGGATCGAGGCTGAAGGCTGCGCCGCGGTTCTGCCATAGGATGCCCGTGTCGCCGGCGACGACACCGCTGCCCCAGTCGAAATAGAGGCTCTGCAGCATGGCAGCGCTCCTGCCCGCGCTGTCCGTCGCCGCCAGGAAGGCCGTGTCGCCGGTCTTGAAGGGAGGCGGCCAAGGCGCCGCCTTGTCGAGATTGATCGAGCGTGCCTTCGCAGCCAGGCGGCGCGCATCGAGCAACCGCGCGACATTCACGTCTGTGAAGGCGGGGTCGGCGATCGACGGGCGATCGAGGAAGGCCTGTTTCACGGCTTCCACGAGGAGGTGGTAGAATTCGGCCGAGGCTGGGTCGAGCCGGGCCAACTCGAAGGAAGACAAGATAGCCATGATGGCAAGCGTCGTCGCGCCTTGTGTCGGCGGCGGCGGCGCAAGAAGGGTCAGGTCGCGATAGTTCTGCGCCAGTGGCTGCTCACGCAGTGTGCGGGTGCTGGCGAGATCCGCAGCAGTCAGGGGTGAACCGGCGGCTCGCAGGCCCGACGCGATGCGCGCGCCCAGCTCGCCTTCGTAAAACTCGCGCACGCCGTGATCGGCTAGGGCGCGCAGCGACCTCGCCAAGGTCGGCTGGCGCTGTATGCCATTCTGGAAGAAGACCTCTTGGAAGCCAGGCCATTGCGTGACCTCGCTTCCGCGGAAACGATACCAGAATTCCTGAGAAGGGCTGACGTCGAAGCCGTTTTGGGCCAGCGCGATGGCGTCGTCGAGCAGGCCAGCGACGGACAATCGGCCCTGCCACTGGCTGTGGGAGTAACCGAGGACTTGTCCCCAACTGTCGACGAGGCATGCCGTCGTCATGGCCGAAAGCGGCCCGCGAAGCGGGATGACAGACAGATCGGGGATGATTCCTGCCGACTGGCCAATGCCCAGGAAGACGGTGGCAGAACCCGTGCGATCGGCAACAAGCCAGACCGCGTCTCCGCCGAGACCACAAAAATGTGGATAGAGGACCGAGAGTGCCGCGCTCGCGGCAACCAGCGCCTCGATGGCGTTGCCTCCCCGCTCGAGGATCTTCGCCCCGGCCTTTGCGGCGAGCCAGTGCGGCGCGACGACCATGCCCCCGCTCGACGTCGCGTTCTCGCTGGGTCCCTGCCGCTGGACGGTCTTCATGCAATCGCCGCGATTGTGTGAACAGACCTCCAGTCAAGCAAGTTCCGGGCCATTTCCGGCGTAAGCGTTCGAACTCTTCCAGGCCCGACGTCGGTGCAGCCGGCGGAATCCCGGCGATGGGACAGACGACAGCGAAGCGTTCGCAGCGTGTGGCTCGCCGCACGACAAAAAAGAGCAGATTGCGGCTTTTGCTCATCGCAATCTGCTCTTGGACTGTCGTATCCGCTGCAAGCGGAAAGAGCTGGCCGGAAGGCCTGACCCCGCGTCTACTGCCGATAATGCTGGATGCGCGTGGTGCGCAGGCCCGCCAGGCCATGGCGATCGATCGAGGCCTGCCAGGACAGGAATTCCTCGGTGGTCAGCACATAGCGGTTGCAGGCCTCCTCGAGGCTCAGAAGTCCGCCGCGTACGGCGGCGACCACTTCTGCCTTGCGCCGGATCACCCAGCGCTGGGTGCCGGGAGGCGGCAGGTCCGCAACGGTCAGGGGGCTGCCGTCGGGGCCAATGACATATTTCACCCGAGGGCGAAGAGTTTCGGTCATGGGTACGCTCACACAATTCGAATGACCATGTGAGCTGCAGGCTAGGGGCGCTCGCTTAAAAATTGTTGAAGGAAATTTAGAAAAGCCATTGATCTGGCTTCGATCATTGCAATTCGCCAACAAGCTGAATCAGGCCTTAACTTCGTCGGCATCTGTTGGTTTGCCTGGCGGCAGAAAGGGCTTGGCCAGGGCATGGTAGAGTTTCTCCCCGCAGATGAGGGCGGAGACGCCGTCGGCGATGATGGCGGTCGCCAGCAGGGGCAGCACCATGGCGCGGCTGTCCGACATTTCGGAAATGATGATCACGGCGGTGAGCGGCGCCCTGACCACGCCGACGAAATAGCCGATCATGCCGAGAAGCACGATGGCGCCGAGCGGCTGGTCGGGAAAGGCAAGGGCGATCAGGTTGCCGACCCCTGCACCGGTGGCGAGCGAGGGCGCGAAAATCCCGCCCGGTACGCCGGATAGCACGGTGATCAGGCTCGACAGGAACTTGGCCGGCCCGAACCACAGCGGCTCGGCATGGGATTCCACCAGGCGGCGGGCGACCTCATAGCCGGTGCCCCAGGTTGCCCCGTGGCTGAGAATGCCGAGGACCGCAACGAGAAGGCCGCAGATCAGGGCGAGGCGGATGGGACGGCGGCGCAGGGCTGCGATCGGGGCGAGGGCTGTGGCGCCGAAGGCGAGGACCAGCCGCGAGAACAGGCCGCCGGTGATGCCGCCGATCACCCCGGCCAGCGGTGCGATGAGCAAGGCGGCGCCGAGCGGCAGCGCTTCGTGCACGGAGCCGAAATAGATGTAGTCGCCGGCGATACCCAGGCTGACGAGGCCCGAGATCATCACGGCCGCCATCGCCAGCAGGGCGAGGCGCTGGTGATAGGAGGCCGCGAGTTCCTCGATGGCGAAGGCGATGCCGGCGAGCGGCGTGTTGAAGGCAGCCGAAACGCCTGCCGCTCCGCCGGCGATGATCACGGCGGGCGAGAGATCGATTTTCAAGAGGCGATGCATGAAGGCCATGAGGGCGGCGCTGATCTGCACGGTCGGTCCCTCGCGGCCGACCGAGGCGCCGACCAGGATGGCGCCGACCGTCGCCGCGAATTTGAAGACGGCGACCTTCATGGAGATCAGCCCGGCTGCGACGGCGTGACGGGGATCGCGGGCGCCGGCACTCACCTGAGGAATGCCGGAGCCCCGCGCTGCGGGCGCAAAGCGTCGTGTGAGCCAGGCCAGGAGAGCGAGCCCCAGGGGCGTCACCACCAGTGGCGCATAGGGGGCCTTGTCGACCATCAGTTCGAACAGCTTCGCGGCCTGGTCGGCTGTCCAGGTGAAGGCGAGGGCGACGAGGCCCAGAATGACGGCGCCGATGGTGGTGGCGGTGCGGCGGCGCAGCAATATTGGAAAGTCGTCAGGAATCATCGGGTGACGGGGTCCTTTGCTTCCCTTCTACACCCCCGGGACCTTATGACGGCAAGCAAGAATGGGGATCGGGTCCGAAGACCCAGCGGGCGGCAGGATGCAGGCGAATTGCCCGCTGCACCGCCTAATCGCTCGCCCTCTCGGCGCTGATGATCCATGCGCGCGAGTCGAAAAGCACGCCGTCGGCCGTCATATGCGCATCCAAAAGATCGCGCAGCCGCTGCAGGGGCCGATCCGGCGGCTCGTCCGTGCGCGCGACCGTATCCTTCACCAGATAGAGGCTCGAGATGGCATCGAAGGCGGCATCGACATTCGGCCCATAGTAGACCGGCTCGTCCACTTCGGCGAATTCGATCGAGGTGAAGCCGGCTGTGCTCAGAAGCGCCGTGGCCACGGCAGGGTCGCCGAGTGAAAACGGCTTGCCCGCATCAACGGAAATCACCCCTCCCGGAGCCAGTGCCTGCCTGATGGCGCCGGACCAGGTGTTGCGCTCCTGGCTCTGCCACACCATCCAGGCCAGACGCCCCGCCGGGCGCAGGGCCCGCGCGATATTGGCAAAGGCGGCGGCGGGGTCCGCAAAGAACATCACCCCGAACCGGCTGATGCACAAATCGAAGCCGCCGGCCGGAAAGTCGTGGTGCTGCGCGTCGCCCTGTTCGAACACGACGTTTTCCAAACCTGCCTCCAGGCAGCGCTGTCGCGCGATCGCCAGCATTTCGGCAGAAATATCGACGCCGACGACGCCCGCTTCCACAGCGATGCTGGCGGCATCGCGCGTGGTCTGGCCCGCACCGCAACCGATATCAAGCACCCGGTCGCGTCTTCCGACCCTGGCGGCAGCCTGCAAATGCCGGTTATGCCGGGACAGTTCCGCGTCGTAGAAATCGGCACATTGCAACGCCATCGGACTCACCGGGTTTCGTCGTGGCTATGGAAGTCGCATCCCGCTGCCGAATTGCCCGGCTATCCAGGCCCTCCGCCATAAACTGATTGCATATCAGAACCAGATATGCAATGTCAGATCCAGTTGCAGTATGCAATCAGAAGGGGCGTGCTCATGCAACGGACCGGATCATGCCGCATCACCGGGAAGTGCGTCGACATGAAAGCCGCGAAGCTTCAGACGGAGGCTTTCGGCGCGCCGTCCGACCCGCCCATCGTGCTGATCATGGGGATGATGGCATCGATGCTGTGGTGGCCGGAGAGGTTCTGCAGGGAGCTGGCCGATCGAGAGCACTATGTGATCCGCTACGACCAGCGCGACACCGGCCTTTCCACCCACTATCCGCAAGGTGCGCCCGGCTATTCTTCCAGCGATCTGGCCGACGATGTCATGGCGGTTCTCGATGCTTATGGCCTGGAGGCGGCCCATCTGGTCGGCATGTCGATGGGTGGCTTCGTCGCGCAGGAGGTCGCTTTGCGACACCAAAGGCGCGTGCTTACGCTCACGCTGATCAGTACCTCGCCGCTCGCGGTCGAGGGCCTGCCGCCCTCGACCAAAGCCTATCGGGAGCATTCCGCGACGGCCGAGGGGATCGACTGGTCGGATCTTGGAGCCATCGCCGATTTCCTGCGCCGCGATGCCGCCATGCTCGCCGGCACCCGGCATCCGCATGATGCCGAGGCCGTAAGCGCGCTGATCGCGCAGGACATGGCCCGGGCACCGTCCTTTGCCAGCGCCACCAATCATTTCGCGCTGGTGAGCGGGGAGGGGCAAGCAAGGCTGCGGGCCTGCGATCTCACGATGCCGGTCCTCGCGATCCACGGCACGGCCGATCCGCTGTTTCCCATCGCGCACGGGGAAGCCTTCGCGACGGTGGTATCGAAGGCACGGTTGCACCGGATCGAAGGCGGCGGACACGAGATTCATGACAGCGACATTGACGAGATGGTGCTGGCCATCGCCCACCATGCGGCATAATGCCTTGTTCGGCGCGGCAATCGCGCCTTCTCCGCCCTGAACTCGTAGTAATTTTCATACAACGTACTGTGCTGATCGAATACAGACCGGCGCGCTATTTCACGCTGGCAAAAATAAACTGAAAAGGGCAGGGTGACCGGAGTCTTTCTCCTATCATCGAAAGAATTCGGCGATGCTGAAGTGCCCCCAAGGTAGTAAAATTGCCTTCCGACTTCGGCATGCGCTGGCGACGGGCGTCATTGCCGGCGCGATGACACTGTCGGCCATGGCGGTCGCGCAGTCGCTCAAGCCGGAAATCGGGCCGTCGCCGCCCCAGGATGCCATGCCGCTCTATAAGGGCGGTGTCGACAGGGCGGTCGGCCGGCTGCCGGACATCGTCCGCGATATCATGACGAAATCGCAGGTGCCGGGTGTTGCCGTGGCGGTCGTGCATGGCGGCAGGATGGTGTTCGCCAAGGGCTATGGCCAAAAGGTCAAGGGCGATTCCAGCAGCCCCATCGACGAAAACACAGTGTTCCAGATCGCCTCGATCTCCAAATCCGTTTCGGCGACGATTGCCGCCATCGCCATGACGAGGGGCGGCAAGGCCGGCCGGCCCCTGCGTTGGGATGATCCGGTGCGCAGCTATCTGCCGGATTTCATCCTCGGCAACGATTATGTCTCGGCCCAGGCCACCATCGGTGATTTCTTCGCCCATCGCTCGGGCTTGCCGGAGGCGGCCGGCGACGACATGGAGGATCTTGGTTTCGAACGCCGGGACATTATCCCCCGGCTGCGCCTGTTGCAGCTCAATGCCTTCCGCACCTCTTATCACTACGCCAATTTCGGCACCACGATCGGGGCCGAGGCCGTAGCCGCCGCCATGGGCGAGCGCTGGGAGGTGCTGGCGTCACGCCTGCTGTTCCAGCCTTTGGGCATGGCGTCGACCAGCTATCTGCACAAGGACTTCGTGGCGCGGCAGAACCGGGCCTTGCTGCACGCCTTCGTCGGGGGCACCTTCAAGCCGGTCTATGACCGCAATCCCGACGAACAGGCCCCGGCTGGCGGTGTGTCCTCCAATGTGGTGGACCTCGCCAAATGGCTGCAATTGCTGCTCGCGGGCGGCAAGCACGGCAAGGACACCATGGCCGCGTCCACGGCGCTGCTTCCTGCGCTGACGCCCCAGGCGGTGAACGGGCGCGGCGCGGCGCTCGACGCGCGCACCGCCTTCTATGGCTATGGCTTCAACGTGAACGTCAATGCCAATGGCCGGACCTCGATGGGCCATTCGGGCGCCTTCCTGCTCGGGGCGGGCACCACTTTCCAGATCCTGCCCTCGGCCGATGTCGGCATCGTCGTCCTGACCAACGGCGCGCCGGTCGGCGCCGCCGAGGCCATCGCGGCGCGCTTCATGGACGTAGTGCAATATGGCGAGGAAACGCGAGACTGGTATCCCCTCGCGCATCAGCACATGATGGGCTTCTTCAAGCCGGTCGGCGATCTCGTCGGCAAGACGCCGCCTGCCCATGCCAAGCCTGCCAGGCCGCTTGCCAGTTATGTCGGCGCGTATGTGAGCCCTTATTTCGAGGTCGGCACCGTACAGGTCGAGGGCGACCATCTGATCGTGCTGCTCGGGCCGCGGCTGATGAAATTCCCGCTCAGCCATTGGGATGGCGATGTCTTCGCCTTGAGACCCGGCGGCGAGAATGCGCCGGAAGGCTCGGTGTCATCGGTCAAGTTCTCGGGGGAGGGAAGTGGCCCGAGGACGATGGTGATCGACTATCTGAATGCCGAAGGGCAGGGCAGTTTCAGCCGATGATCGCCTCTCCGCCCCCGCCCTGACCGTCCGAAAGGAAAAGCCCGCTCGAGAGCGGACCCGGAGCATAGTACCGAAAAGCGGACGCCGGTTTTCGGCATCACGCTTGCCGGGGGCATGCCGCCGCAGGGGAAGCGGCGGGATCGTATCGGCCATGGCGTGCGCGTCAGGCGTAGCGCTTGGCGCCGGCGACGCAGATCACCACGCCCGCGGCGACGGCCCACACTGTCAGGCCGACCTGTTCGTGCAGCAGCAGCGCGGCGAGAGCCAGAGACATGAAAGGCTGCAGCAATTGCAGCTGGCCGACGGCCGCGATGCCGCCCTGGGCAAGGCCGCGATACCAGAAGACGAAGCCGATCAGCATGGAGAACAGCGAGACATAGACGAGGGCCGAAAGAGCCGGCCAGCCGATGGCGCCGAGATCGGCGGGCAGCCACCAGATCGCCAGCGGCAGCATCACCGGCAGGGACAGGATGAGGGCATAGGAGATCACCTGCCAGCCGCCGAGATCGCGCGACAGCCGGGCGCCCTCGGCATAGCCCAGACCGCACACCAGGATCGAGGCCACCATCAGCCCGTCGCCCCAGGCATTGCCGGCGGCGCCCTGGCCGAGGGCATAGGCCGCCACCATGACCGCGCCGGCAATGGAGAATACCCAGAAACCGAGCCGCGGACGCTCGCCGCCCCTGAGCACGCCGAAAATGGCGGTGGCAAGCGGCAGGAGGCCGATGAAGACGGTGGCGCGCGAGGAGGTGATGCTCTGCAGCGCAAGCGCCGTCAGCAGGGGAAAGCCGACCACGCAGCCGATGGCGACCAGGCTCAGGGAACCGAGCTGCGAGGCGCGCGGCCATTTCTGCCTGAGGACGACGAGAAGGGCGATGCCGAGCAAGCCGGCGATGGCGGCGCGCGCCGTGGTCAGGAAGAGCGGCGACAAATCATGCACGGCGACGCGGGTCGCCGGCAGCGATCCGGAGAAGATCGCCACGCCCAGGAAACCATTGAGCCAGCCTGCCGACTTGTCGTCCATTTCCGTATCTTTCGTATCTCGTTTCGTCAGCCGGCAAGGCGGCGGACATAGAATTTCGTATCGACCGCCATGAGCGGGAAGCTGGCGGGCAGATCGTGCCGGGCGATCTCGGCAAAGCCGTTCTTCTCGTAGAAGCGATGGGCGGCCAGGAATTTGGCCGTGGTTCCCAGGAAGATGTCCTCGACGCCGCTTTCGCGGGCGTCGGCCAGCAGATGGTCGAGCAGGCGCGAGGCCACGCCGTGAGGCCGGCCGCGATAGGGAGCAGCCACGAACATCTTGCGCAAGGCGGCCTGCGGCTTGCCGACCTCATCCAGGCCGATATCCTTCAGGCCGATCGTACCGATGATGGCGCCCTCGTGCTCGGCGACCCAGAACCCGCCGCGGCCGCTCTGATAGAACGAGGTGATTCCGAGCAGGTCCGGCTGCTCGCCTGCCGTGATCTCGATGCCGAATTCCTCGCGCTGAATCGGGAGAATGAGACGGAGTATGTTGTCGCAGTCGGCCGGTTCGAAGCGCCTGATGCGGATGGCATTCGTCATGGAGAAACTCTCGAATATTCCGGTTTCTTGTTCCAGAATCGCGCTGGCGTCGACAGAGACAGACCGATACAATTGATCTGAACTGTACTGGGTCATGGAGAGGTACGGATGCTGGACCAAGCCGGTGGTTCCACCCTGATCGAGGCGACGATGACGGAGATCCGCCGCCTGATCGCCACGGCGCCCGGCGCGCGCCTGCCTTCCATCCGCCGCCTTGCCCAACGGCAGGGCGTATCGAAATCGACCGTCGTCGAGGCCTATGACCGGCTGGTCGCGCAAGGCGCCGTGGCTGCGCGGCCCGGTTCGGGCTTCTTCGCGGCCGGCCGCATTCGTCCCTTCGCCTTGGCGGAAAGCGGGCCGAGCCTCGATCGCGCCATCGATCCGCTCTGGATCTATCGCCAATCCCTGACGCAGCAGAAAAGCGCGCTGCACCCCGGTTGCGGCTGGCTGCCCGATTCCTGGCTGCCCGAGGACATGGTCCGGCGTGGGCTTCGCGCGGTGGCGCGCGACGAGACCACCAATATCTCCACCTACAGCGTCCCCCAGGGGCTGCGCTCCCTGCGCGAGCATCTGGCCCGCCGCTTCACGGAGCGGGGCCTGGAAGTGGAGCCGGCCGCGATTCTGCTGACCGATTCGGGCTCGCGCGCCATCGACCTCGTCTGCCGCTTCCTGATCCAGCCCGGCGATGTCGTGCTGGTGGACGATCCCTGCTATTTCAACTTCCAATCGCTGCTGCAGGCGCAGCGGGCGCGCATCGTCGGCGTGCCCTATACGCGCCAGGGGCCGGACCTCGAGCGTTTCGCCGGCCTGTGCGCCGAACATCGTCCCAAGCTCTATCTCACCAATGCCGTCCTCCATAACCCCACCGGAGCGACGGTGAGCGTGGGCACCGCCCATCGCCTGCTCAACCTCGCCGAACAGTATGATTTCATTCTGGTCGAGGACAATATCTTCGCCGATTTCGAGGCCCGGCCCTCGCCGAGCCTGGCGGCGCTCGACGGTTTCGAGCGCGTCATCCATCTCGGCAGCTTCTCCAAGACGCTGACGGCGGCCTTGCGCTGCGGCTATATCGTGGCGCGCGCCGACTGGATCGAAGGATTGACGGATCTGGCGCTCGCCACCGGCATCGGCTGCAGCGATGTCGCGGCCCAGACCACGCTGCGCCTGCTTACCGATGGCAGCTATCGTCGCCATCTCGACGGCCTGCGCCCGCGCCTCGCCAAGGCGATGGCCGCGACGGCGGAACGGCTGGAGGCCTGCGGCCTGCGCCTGTGGCTGGAGCCGCAGGCCGGCATGTTCCTATGGGCAGAACTGCCGGAGGGGCTGGATTCGGCGGTGATTGCCCGCAGGGCGCTGGAGCGGGACGTGGTGATGGCACCGGGCAACGTCTTCAGCGTCTCGCGCAACGCCGCGCGCTTCCTGCGCTTCAACGTGGCGCAATCGGCCGACAAGCGCATTTTCGATGTTCTCGCCGAGGTGATGGAGAAGGAGAGATAGCTTCGGAGCGTCGACTTCCGGTCGACATTTCCGTCGCAAGCGGCTCACCTCCAAGAATCGGTCAGGAAATCGACATGCCGGCTTTTCTCCGCCACAGGCCCGCCGCGAGATAGGCGAGCGCTCCCAGGGCCGTGATCCAGAAGCTGGTCGGCCAATCGGTATAGAAAGCCAAGATCAGACCGATCCAGGCGATGGCGACCGCCAGGGCGATGGAAATGAGCAGTCCCTGCTGGACGCGATGGCTGATCCGCAACGCGGCCGCCGCGGGCGCGACCATCAGCGCGAAGACCAGAAGCACGCCGACGATCTGCATTGCCTCGGCCGTGGCCAGGGCGACGATCACCATGAACAGGGCCGAGATGCGCGCGGTCGACAGGCCCTTGGCCTCGGCGAGTTCGGGCTGCAGGCTGGCGAACAGGAGGGGGCGTCCGATGGCGCCAAGGCCGATCAGGCAGAGGAGGCCGAGGCCGGCCAGAATCCAGACCGTGCCAAGGCTGACGCCGAGCACATTGCCGAACAGGAGATTGGTCACCGCCCCGGCATAGGCCTTGTAGAAATAGAGAAACAGCAGGCCGATGCCGAGCGAGAGGGTGAGCACCATGCCGATGGCGACGTCGCGATGGGCGCGCTCGCCCAGCAGGCCGATGCCGATGCCGGCCAGAACGGTGAAGACGGTGAAGCCCACAAAGGGCGAGAGGCCAAGAAGTGCGGCGCCGGTCGCGCCGGGAAAGCCGACATGCGCCAGGGCATGGCCCGCAAAGGTTTCGCCGCGCAGCACCAGGAAATAGCCCACGGCTCCGGCGACGATCCCGACGATCGTGCAGGCCATGAAGGCGTTGCGCATGAACTCATACTCGAACATTGCAGGATTTCTTTCCTGGGACCGTCGGCTTCCAGCCGGCTCTTGGAACCATTGACCTTACAGGCTGGGAAGAGCCGGCTGGAAGCCGGCGGTCCCAGGAGGATGCCTGCTCTCCCAGATTTCACCCAGCATGCACATGGCTTTCCAGCTCGCCTTCCTCGGCCATCACGAAGATGCGGCCATTGACGCGGGCCACATGGATGGGCGTGCGGTAGAGATCGGACAGGACATGGCGGTTGACAACCTCGTCGACGGTACCGATCGCGGCCCGGCCATGGCCGAGATAGAGCACCTGATCGACGGCGTTGAGCAGCGGGTTGATCTCATGGGCGCAGAACAGCACGGCGATGCCGCGTTCCGAGGCGACCTCCTTGATCAGTTCGACGATGCCGCGCTGATGGGCCGGGTCGAGGCTGGCGAGCGGCTCGTCCATCAGCAGCAGCCTCGGATTGCCGATCAGGGCCTGTGCGATCAGCAGGCGCTGGCGTTCGCCGCCGGAAAGCTGGGAGATAGGCCGGCGGGCGAGGTCGGCGGCGCCGACCCGCTCGATCGCCGCCCAGGCCGCTTCCTTGTCGGCCGCCGACGCGAAGGGCCAGCCCCACCGCGTGCCCTCGATGGCGCCGAGCACGAGTTCGTAGCCGCTGAGGCCGAGCTGGGCGGCGCCACGGCGCATCTGCGGCATGTAGCCGATCTTGGGATTGCCGCGTCGCGGTGCTTCGCCGAGCACGCTGATCCGCCCGGCCTGAGGCGTGACCAGGCCGAGCACGGCGCGCATCAGCGTGGTCTTGCCGGCGCCGTTGGGACCGAGCAGGCCGACGAACTGGCCTTCTGCAATGGAAAAGGAGACGCTGGACAGGATCCGGCGCCTCCCGAGGGTCAGGCTGACTTTCTCGAAACCGACAGCACTCACTGGGTCAAACCGGATAGGGCCAGATCCACCTGGCTGAGCTGTCCATCGAACCAGGCCTGGATCGCGGTGCCGGCCGGCATGGTTTCGGTGACGCCCACCACCGCGACCTTGTGATCCTTGGCAATCTGCAAGAGCCGCTTCGTGGTCTCATCGGTGACCTGACTGTTGTAGAACAGGATCTTGGCCGAGCCGTCCTTGAGGCTGTTCTCGAAGGCGGCGACCTGGCTGGGGCTCGGCTCGCTGTCATTCATGATCGCGGTCTGGAAGTCCTGGTTGAGCATCTTGAGGCCGAGGGCATCCGCCATATAGCCGAAAACCGGCTCCGTGGCGGTCACCTTGACGTCCTTGTACTTGGTCTTGATCGCATCGACCTGTTTCGTCAACTCGGAGAAGGACGCCTCGAACTTGGCGAGATTGGCTTTGTAGTCCGCGGCATGGGCAGCATCGCGCTTCTCGAGTTCGGCGGCCAGTGCCGAGGCCACGGCCGGAAACGTCTTCAGCTCATACCACAGATGGGGATTGTCGCCCGCCTTGTGCCCGGTAAGCTCGGCGGCGACGATCGCCTTGCGATCCGGGTTGGCGGAGGCGGAAAGCAGCTTGTCCATCCACGGATCATAATCGGCGCCGTTATAGACCACGATCGCAGCGGTCGAGAGGGCTCGCGCGGTGGACGGGCTCGATTCGAACAGATGCGGATCATCCTCGGGATTGGAAAGGATGGAGGTGACCTCGACATGTTCGCCCCCGATCTGGCTGGCGAGGTCGCCATAGAAATTCTCGGCGGCGACGACCTTGATCTTCTCGGCGGCAGCGGCCGGGGAAGGCATGATCGCTGCCGCGGCCATCAGGACGGCGGCAAACATCATCGAACGCATCGTAATCTCCGTGACATCAGAAGGGGCAGCCTGCACGCTTTTGCAGAGGCTGAAATGTTATAATGTAACAATCCTTGATTAGCGGGCGAAACGAGGGATGTCAATTGCATCCGGCCGGATTGCCCCGAACACAGGACTTCGACTTCGGATTAGTGACATCCCCGGAAGGCGGGTTCCGGATGCGCGGCATCTCGTCCATTCTTGGAAACGCGGAATTCGCGGCATAGGAAGAGGCGCAAGATGCCCGCGTACCCGGAAATGACGCAAGACGCGCACTCCAAACTTGGGCGACGCTCACCTGAACTCGATGCCCCCGGCCCTGCCTTGCCCACCGGTTGCACTCGCCTGTAACCCCCGATACATCTCCGAGGCGCTATAAAGCTGCTACAACAGCGTCGAAACTTGCCGCCGACCTCCCGGAGCAACGCGTTATAGAGGGCTTTTCATGCGTTCCCCCGTTCTCCTCGTCCTGATGGCCACCACCATGCTTACCGGTACTGCTGAAGCCGCCGAACTCGTTCTCAAGCGTGCCGTGCTCGGCACAGGGGGCGTCGGCTATTTCGAATATGCCGCAGAAGTCACTGGCAAGGAGACGCTGACCCTGCGCGCCCGGCTCGACCAAGTCGACGATATCCTCAAAAGCGTCCTGATCCTCGATCCGGCCGGCACCGGTTCGGCCACGCTGCCGGGCAAGGCCGGTGCGGACGAGACCTTCGCTTCCCTGCCTTTCGCGAAATCCGATCTCGACAGCATGCCTGCCCTGATTGCGGCGCTGAAAGGGGCCGAGATCAAGCTTTCCGGCCCACGTAAGCTGGAGGGGCGGATCGCCAGCGTGCAGACGGAGACGGTGACGAGCAAGGACGGCGGCACCATGACCCGTACCAGGGTCTCGGTCTTCTCCGGCGCCGCGGTCGAGCAGTTCATCCTGGAGGAGGCCGAAGGGCTGGAATTCAAGGATATCAGGCTCGGCGAGCAGGTCGAAACCGCGCTCAAGGCCCTGCGCACCGCGCAGGACCGCTCCGGCCGCGACATTTCCATCCAGCTCGCCGAGGGCGGCAAGCGCACCGTGCGCATCGGCTATGTGGCGGAAGCGCCGGTCTGGAAGGCCGCCTATCGCCTGACGCTGCCCAAGGCCGACGAGGACAAGGCGCGCCTGCAGGGCTGGGTCGTCCTGGAAAACATGACGGGCAATCCCTGGAAGGATGTCGAGGTGACGCTGTCCTCGGCCTCGCCTGTGACCTTCCGCCAGGCGCTCTATGATCCCTATTACGTCACGCGCCAGACCATCGCGCCGCCGGTGAGCCGCACGGCATTGCCGCGCACCGATGCCGGGCAGCAGAACCTCGAACTGAAGGCGACGGCCGGCGGCGGCTCTGACCAGGCCATGTATGACATGGCGCCGACACCAGCGCCCGCGGCCGCCCCGATCGCGCCATCGGCGCGCCTTCGCAAGAACCAGGCATTTCTCGGCCAGGGTGGTGGCGCCCAGGAATTCAGGATGGCCGAGCCGCAGGAAGCCGGCAGCGCCGCCGAGGAGAATGCCGCCGGCGCCAGCTTCACCCTGTCGAAGCTGGTCAGCGTCGGCTCGGGCGAGAGCCTCACCATTCCCTTCGTCGACGTCAAGATGCCGTCGCAGGCCGTGGCTTGGTATCAGGGCGGCAGCCGCAATCCCTGGCAGGCGCTGACCTTGAAGAATGATGGCGCCACCTCGCTCCCGGCGGGGTCGGCCACCATTTACGAAGCCGCGGAGGCCGGGCCGCTCTTCTCCGGCGAGGCGCAATTTCCGCTGTTGCCGACCGGCGATTTCCGCCTGATCGGCTTCGGGGCCGACCAGAAGGTGCTGGTCGACTCGGAGGCGAGTTCGGCCAAGGCGATTACCAAGATCAAGGTGGTCGACGGTACGCTCCAGGTCGAAAGCCGTCTGCGCCAGACCACGACCTATCGGGTCAAGAACGGCGCCGGCGAGCTGCGTCATATGGTGGTCGAACAGCCGCGCGTCGCCGACTGGACCCTGGTGGAACCCAAGGCCGAGGAGGCGACCATCGCTGGGCAGGCCTATCGCATCCGCTTCGACGTCGAGGCTGGCCAGTCCCGGCAATACAAGGTCACGCTGGAAAAACCCGTTGTGGAGGCAATGGCCATTGCCGATGTTACCGGCGAGCGCATCCAGGCTCTGATGGCCGCGCCCGATCTCGACGCCGAGACCAAGGCCCGGCTTGCCACGGTTGCCGAGGCGGCCAAGGCGAGCGACGAGGCGCAGGCTGCCACCAGCCGCCTGGAGGAACAGCGCGATGGCATCACCCAGGACCAGGAGCGCATCCGCGAAAACCTGAAATCGGCGCCGCAGGGGTCCGATCTCGCCCGGCTCTACTCGCAGAAGATGCTGGAACAGGAAAAGGCTCTCGACAAACTCGACGGAGCGATCAAGGACGCCCGCGCCAAATATGAGGCGGCCCGCAAGATCCTCGGGGATCGCGTGAGAGCTCTCTAGAGCAAAGCGCGTTCAAGCGTGAACGCTTATTTGCTCCAGCTCATTGTTCTGACGCGTCTTTGTGATTCTAGGTGACACCGTCTAATCGCAAAACGCTCTGGCTACAGTCGCATTTGGCCGAAGCAGGCGCTGGAGATATGGAGTGTCGACCTCCGGTCGACATCTCTTGCCGAAAAGAGCCGCCTTTCCAGGATTGTCGACCGCGCGCCATCAGTTGATGGAGCTGAGGCCGCCCCGCCAAATCCGACCGGCTTGAAGTCACGACTGCAATCCCGAAGCAAAACGCAGGTGAGCCCGGCGACCGGGCCTTGCCTCAGCGCCCCACCAGCTTCCTGACCTGACGGACGCAATCGATCGTGGCGGCCTTCGAGCGGTCGATGATCGCCGACTGTCCCGGCGAACGAGGCTTCAGGCCCATGCGGCGCAGATAGTAATTGGCCCGGTAGACGTCCTTGTACTTCCAGTTCGGAAATTCGAGATTGAGCGACAGGCTGATCGAAATATTGTCGTGGTTCTGGAGCCAGTGCGCGCCGTGGGTCGGAATATGCACCGCGTCGCCGGGCTGGAGCGTGATCTTGCGGGCCTTCCGTTCGGCTTCCGGCTTGAAGGTGCCGGCGGTGGTCGTCACCGCATAATAGCGCTCGAGTTCATCCTCGGTGGTGATGCTCCGATCCATCGGATCGCACACCCAGATGTCCTTGCTGCCGTGAATCTGGGTGAGGACGTTGACCTCGGCATCGAAATGGTAGGGGGTCTTGCGCCGCGGCGAGGTGATGAAGATCAGCATTTCGGTATTGCTGAGCAGCTTGGAGCCCTCGGGGCCGGCAATCCGGCGAATGAAGTCGTCGAACTCGTCCAGCACTTTCTTGTAGCGCGGATCGATTTCGATGTGCTTCATCACCATCCAGGCGCCGGCCGTCTCGATCCGGTCGATGACCTGGCGCACCGTCATGTCCGGTTTGGGGACAGAGCCCCATTTGTCGGTGATCGAGAGATCCCCGGCATCCCAATAGAGGTCGCCCGGGCGCTTGGCCGCTTCCTCCGCCACGCTCGCCAGCGCATCGATCGAAAACAGCGGGTGGCTGGCCAGAGGGTGCTGCATCGAGAAAGCAGCCTTGTGAAGCAGGCGGCGGCACTCCTCGAATGGTTCTACCGTCGACCATTGATCTGAATGCTGAACAAGAGATGGTTTCGCCAGCATGCCTCGTTTCCTCTGATTTGGGCGGAATATAACAGTAATTAGTGGTATGATTTATTGATTTATCGCAGATTTTTACTTGGTAGACGAGGCGGGTGGCAGAGTCTTTCGGGGGCGTCTAAATCAATCTTTAGTAGGAGGGAGATGTTCTCTTCCTCGCTCGGAAGCCGTATCACTCAAGGGAAGTCGATGCGCTGCGAACGACAAGATGAACGTCTGGGGCGAGGGGCTCTATCCAATGCACACGGCATCGCACAAGGCGATCGGGGTGCGCAAAGGCACGGTTCGGTCAGCAAAAATCGTGCCTTCTGCCGCCAAGCGAACTATAAAGGCGCAACCGGCGACGCCTGACTGATCCAGCCGGTTTCGAGGGTAACATGCGGCGCTCGGCACGCTTCTTCACTGGTCTGGTTCTATCACTGGCGCTCGGCCTCTATGCAGTCGAAGCCGCACTGGCGCGCAATCTCGCGCTGGTCATCGGCAATGATTCCTATGCCAACGTCACGTCGCTTCAGAAGGCGGTCTCGGATGCCCGCGCCATTGCCGACCAGCTCGAAAAGCTCGGCTATGTGGTGAGGCGGGTCGAGAATGCCGATCAGCGCGGCATGAGCCGGGCCCTGGTGGCTTTCAACGCCGATATCCAGCCCGGCGACCGGGCGCTGTTTTATTATGCCGGCCATGGCTTCGAGATCGGCGGCACCAACTACCTGCTGCCCACCGACGTGCCCTCGGTCCAGGCCAATCAGCAGGACCTCATCCGCGATGCGTCCTTTTCGGTGGAGCGGGTCATCGACGGGATCCGGGACAGGGGAGCCGGCGTTGCCGTGCTGGTGCTGGATGCCTGCCGCAACAATCCCTTCGCCAATGACAGGTCGCGTTCGGTGGCCGCGACCCGCGGCCTGGCCCGTGTCGACGCGCCGGAGGGTGTTTTCGTCCTGATGTCGGCGGGCGCCAAGCAGGAGGCACTCGATCGGCTGTCGGACCAGGACGGCAATCCCAATTCCGTGTTCACCCGCAGCTTCCTCGGCGAATTGTCGAAGCCCGGCCAGACCCTGGTTGAGATCGCCAAGAAGACGCAGGTCGATGTGCGCTCTCTGGCGGCCAGTGTCGGCCATGACCAGACGCCTGCCTATTACGACCAGGTCATCGGCGACGTCGTGCTGTCGGATGCGGCGGCCGCCGCCCCGGAGGCCGGCCAGCAGGTCGCCTCGGCGAATCCGCCTGGCAACACTGGTCCGAACATCCGCACCGAGATCAACACCGTCGGACGGACCGAGGCCGGCAAGGGGGTCACCATCGGGCCGGGCGTGAAGCTCGGACCGGGCGTCACCCTCGGCGGCAAGGAAGCCCGTATCGCCCTGCAGCATCCGGCCAATCCGCCCACGACAGATCCGGCCAAGGCCTTGAATCTCCAACAGGGTGGCGCGGCGACCGGCCAGCAGCTCGCTCTGGTCCGGCCGGACACCAAGCCGGGTCAGCTGACGCAGCCGATCGGCCGTGCCCCGATCGCCAGTTTCTCGCGCTCCAATGCCGGCTGGACGGTGACATTGTCCCTGCCCGAGCCGGCGACGGCCTTGTCATACCGGGTCGGCGAGGCCGGCGAGTTCAAGGAAACCGGCCTGCTCGACGTGCTCGACCAGCGCACGGGCGGGCGCATGCCCAATCCGTCCTTTTCGATGTCGCCGCGGGCCCAGGCAAGCATCATCCAGGTGCGCTATCGCAGCATCGATGGCGCCGATGTCGGCCCGTTCTCGATTCGCTTCGACCCGGATATCGCCCTTTACGAGGATCAGCGCCGCAGTCTCACCTCGATCCAGGGCAGCTGGGTGGAGTTTCGCGATTTCAATGGCGTGCTGGTCTATTTCACCACGCTGGTGAGCTATCGCTGCGCCATCACCGAGGTGCGTTACGGCCTCAACGGCGCACCGCCGCTGACCCGCTTCGACCTGCCCGTCTGCAACATGAAGGATCCCTATTCGATCCCCGACAATGCCAAGACCTACCTGAAGGTGCCCGGCAGCACCAAGTCGATCAGCGTGCAGGTGACCTGGCGCGACGGCTCGCAATCCGAGATCAACACGGTGGAGAAGGATTGAGGCCGGGAGGTCGGGCGAAGCAGGGCTGCACTCTTTGCTTGGAAGCGTCTTTGTGGTTTGAAGGGCCCGTTCAAATCACAAAAAACTTCTGCATCGTTCGCTTCCATGACCTCTGCTCCAGTTCTTCCTGACGGCTATTCCGACGTTCCACCCGGCATGCTTGCCAATGTGGTCACCTGTCTGCAGATGCTGCAAAGGCCCAGGCCGAAGCCGGCGAGGCCGCTCGAACGGCCGCTGACGCTGGAGCGGATCGAGAAACCGGCGCTGACCGACTATCGCGCCCTGTTCCGCGCTGTCGGCGAGGACTGGCTGTGGTCTTCGCGCCTGGTCATGCCGGACGCCGAACTCGCGGCGATCCTGCAGCATCCCGATGTCGAGGTCTATGTGCTCGGTGGAGGCAAGCAGCGGCTCGGCCTGCTCGAACTGGACTTTCGTCAGCGCGGCGAGTGCGAGCTTGCCTTCTTCGGTCTGGTGCCGCAGGCGATCGGGCAGGGGGCCGGCCGTTTCCTGATGGACCAGGCCCTTGCCAAGGCCTGGGCGAGGCCCATCGAGCGGCTGTGGGTGCATACCTGCACGTTCGACCACCCCGGCGCACTCGGCTTCTACCGCCGCTCGGGCTTCGTGCCTTTCGCCTTCCAGGTGGAGGTCCAGGCCGATCCGCGTCTGAGCGGGCACCTGCCGCGTGGAGCCGCGCCGCATGTGCCGCTGGCCGATTTCAGCGCCTGATTCTATTTCGCCGGCGTCAGGCGCAGCAGCCGCCCGTCCGAATCGTCCTCGATCAGCCAGATTGCGCCGTCGCGATCGACGGCGACGTCGCGGATGCGGGCGCCCATGTCCCAGCGATCGGCCTGGCGGGCGCCGTCCTTGCTGTCGAAGGCGATGCGCACCAGTGCTTCGCCCCTGAGAGCGCCGATGAAAGCCGAGCCCTGCCACTGCGGAAACAGCTTGCCTGAATAAAAGGCCAGGCCGGCGGGGGCGATGATCGGGGTCCAGTAGATCACCGGGGCTTCGAAGTCCGGGCGGGTCCGGTGGCGAGGGATGGGGATGCCGCTGTAATTGTCCCCATTGGAGACGAGGGGCCAGCCATAATTGGCGCCCCGGCGGATCAGATTGAGCTCATCGCCGCCGCGCGGGCCCATTTCGTTTTCCCACAGACTGCCGTCGGGGGCGAAGGCCAGGCCATAGGGATTGCGATGGCCCAGGCTCCAGATCTCGGCCTGGGCACCGCCCCGGGCCGCCATCGGATTGTCGGCAGGCGCCGAGCCGTCGAGATTGAGCCTGAGGATCTTGCCGAGATTGGTGTCGGTGTTCTGGGCGGTTTCCGGCTCCATGCGGTCGCCGGAGCTCAGGAAGAGATGGCGCCCATCGGGAGCGAAGGCGATGATGCCGCCGGGCTGGCCGCCCCCGCCCTTGGGCGTGGCGCGCCAGATCACGGCAAGATCGCCCAGGAGCACCTTGCCGCCGGCCTCGTTCAGCCTGGCACGCGCCAGGGCCAGCGTGCCGCCACCGGAGCTCGGCTCGACATAGCTGAAATAGATCAGCCCGTCGCGGGCGAAGCCCGGCGAGGCTGCGATGTCGAGCAGTCCGTTCTGACCGCCGGCCTGCACGCGCGGAACGCCGGTGACCTCCGTCTTGGCTCCGGCCGGGGTCATCAGGAACAGCCTGCCGCCCTTTTCGGTGACCAGCATGCGCCCGTCGGGCAGGAAGGCGATGGCCCATGGCGTGTCGAAACGCGCGACGGTGGTGACCTTGAACGGGCGGCTCGCCGAGGCGGGGCTGTTGGCTGCGTTCACTTCGGCGAAGGCCACACTGGGGAGGACGGCGGCGCCCCCGATGAGTGCGGCGGTCAGAGCGATTCGAACGGCATTGCGCATATGAATCCCCACCGGCCACGCACTACCTGCCGGCGGGGCCCGGTTGCATCAATCTCAGCCGATTGCGTCCTTCCAATGACCGGATGAGGTTGTCCGTCGGCGACATAGCGGACAGATGTCGCCCTTGCGCAGGATGGCCTCGGCGCAGCGCAGATTGATCCAGGTTGCGGCCAGGAAGATCACGGCAAAGATCAGGCTCTGGGGCGAGAGATCGATCATGGCCATGCCGCGCCGTGCCAGCTGGATGACGAAGGTCGCCGCGACCAGGACCGAGAAGCCGGCGCCGATCGCGCTGAAGGCGAGGCGCAGCAGCGGCCAGGCGGTCGACGAACGCCGGCGCTCCCAGAGGAGAAGCCCGAAATTGGCCAGGGGCGCCACCAGAAACACCGCCACGACCGGGCCGAAGAAAAGCAGGATCCACTCGAAATTGCACAGGAGTTCGCGGCAGGGCAGGCTGTCGATGTAGAGATAGACACCCCAGTAGAACAGGGCGAGTGTGCCGCTCGCCAGCCCATAGGCCAGCAATCCGTTGGAGAAAGCCTTGATCTGTGACGGCGTAGGAGAGGTCATGGTCCTGTCCTGCTGGCTTGCTCGAGATCATTTAAGTTAGTGAACGAACGCTAACTTAAATGATCTCCATGCCATCGTCAACCACATTCGGTCCTCATTGAAGGCGATGTGGGAGGGCGCGTGCGATCGGACACCAAACATGGGATGAAGAGAGACCGTCACCGAACAGGTTTGATCCGCTGCTGCAGGCGCGCGAAAGCGGTAATCTACTCGCGTAGAGCGAAAATCCTGCCACTGGCTTAGACGCTTTGGCGTTCACGAGCCCACCCGGCGTCTTCGTCGTCCAGCAGCGTGAGAAGCCGTCTCGGCTGCCAGCCTGTCCGGCGACAGATACTGCTCGTTGTAACACTGCGATAGAGGAACAGGCGGCAAATGGGGCATTGGCCGACACGGAAGGGGTCGGTCATGCCGGCGGGTTTGGCCGGGTCAACTGCAGCAGATCCCAGAGGTTGCCGTACAGGTCCTCGAAAACGGCGACGGTGCCGTAGGCCTCCACCCGCGGCTCCTCGTGAAATTGCACGCCGCGCGCAAGATAGAGGCGATGATCGCGCCAGAAATCGTCGGTGTTGAGGAACAGGAAGACGCGCCCGCCCGTCTGGTTGCCGATTGCCGCCGTTTGGGCGGGAGAGGTGGCCTTGGCGAGAAGCAGGCGGGTTGAGCCGGTACCGGGCGGAGCGACCAGCAGCCAGCGTTTGCCGCCGCCGAGGTCACTGTCCTCGACGACCTCGAAACCGAGTTTGCCGACATACCAATCCCTGGCCTCGTCATAGTCGCGGACGACCAGTGTGACTGCACCCAGATGCTGCGGCATCGTCTCTCCCGGTGTTGAGGCGCTGGCTTGTGGGAATGCCGCGTGTTGAAGGCTCCGTCTTTAGCCCTGGATCCGCTTCCTTCGCCGTCTCCCGCGCCGCTCGAGAGCGGCTCAGCCGGGGCGGTGGCGGCACGGATTTGCCGACGGTTGCTTACGAATGCTGCGGCGGGTCCTGGCGCACGGTTTCCAGCTTGATCGCCGGCTGGGCGTCCTTGGCCTCAACCGCCTTGCCGCCGACGATGGAGCCCAGGAGGCTACCGAGGGACTGCCGCTCGGTGTAGAGCACGATGACGCAGGAGATCGCCAACGGGATGAGCAGATAGAGCAGCCGGAACATCAACAGGGCCGCGATGATCTCTGCCTTGGACTGGATTACCGCGGGGTCGCTCGGATTGGCGCCGGCCGGCAGCATGATCAGCAGGAAGACCGCCTCGAACACGCCGACGCCACCCGGGGCGTTGGAAATCAGGCCGGCGCAGAAGGAAGCCAGGAACATGCCCAGCACCACGAAGAAGCCCGGGTTGAGGGCATCGGGCAGGGCGAAATAGATGATGCCGGCCGCGCCGACGATCTCAATGGGGGCGGCGAAGAGCTGCCGGAAGGCGATGGTCGGCTTGGGATAGGCGATCTGCAGCGAACGGATGCGCAGCGGCTTGAGATGCAGGATCGCGCCGGCCTGGTAGAGCAGCACGAAGGCGAGCATGGCCAGGCCGAGCAGGAAGGCGGCGCTGGGTGGGAAATGGAACAGGCGCGAGAGCAGTTCCGGCTCGCCCACCAGCACGATGCCGCCGAGGAACACGGCGCCATAGGCGAAGGTGAAGGCGCAGAAGGCCGTGACCACGGTGACCTCGGCTGCGTTCAGTCCCATCTTGGAATAGGCCCGGTACCGCACCAGGCCGGAGGAGAGCACGGACACGCCGATATTATGTCCCAGCGCATAGGCGACGAACGAGACGACCGAGACCACCGGCCAGGACAGCTTCTTGCCGACATGCATCAGGGCGATGCGGTCGTACCAGGCAAGGGCCGCATAGGCGAGCGTGGTGGAGGCGAAGGCCAGCAGGAGCATCAGAGGGCCGCGATCGACCACGGCCCGCCAGACCTGGCCGACTTCGACGCCCTTGAGCTCCTTGGACAGGAGATAGACCGAGAATACGACGGCGGCGAGCCCGATGACCGGCCAAACATATTCGAGCTTGTTCTTCATCATGTCCGTCTGGGTAAGGTTTCGAACCGGTTGCCGAAACGTGTCGTCACACCGTGTCCCGTAAAGCCATAAACAACGGGATCGTGTCGAACACAAGACAACCGGATGATGAGCGTCGCAGAACGGTCACGCCGGAGACAATCCTACTTTTAACGCAACTAACATGTATTTCCCTCTGAGGCGCGTTAACTCGCTGTAATTCATACGTTGTCGGCGCAGCGCTCCGAAGCTAGCATCCGGTCAAATCGTCTTTTGCGCGGACTGTTCCATGCTTTCTCCACCGCCTTTCATGCTGACGACCGGGCCGGTCACGGCCTATCCCGCCGTGCTCAACGCCATGGCCCGGCCTGCCGTCTATGATGGGCATCATGCTTTCCAGCAGTTCTACCGCGCGGTGGTGGGCAAGCTGCAGGCCGCCTTGCGCCTTTCGAACCTGCCGCTGATCCTGCAGGGGGACGCGCTGCTCGGGCTCGAAGCCGCCGCAGCCTCGCTGATCGGCCGCAGGGACGTCGTGCTCAATCTCGTTTCGGGGGTCTATGGCAAGGGCTATGCCGGCTGGGCCCGTCGTTATGCCGGCGAGGTGATTGAACTCGCGGTGCCGTTCGACGAAGCGATCGACCCGGACCGGGTGCGCGAGGCGCTGGCGGCGCGCCCCGATATTTCGATCATCACCGTCTGCCATCACGACACGCCGTCGGGCACGCTCAATCCCCTGGGGGAAATCGGGCGTCTCGGCCGTGAGCACGGCGCCTATGTCATCGCCGATGCGGTTTCCTCCTTCGGCAGCCTGGACGTGCATCCGCAGGAGGCCGCGATCGACATTTTCGTCACCTCCGCCGCCAAATGCCTGGGGGCCACGCCGGGCCTCAGCCTGCTCGCCGTCAGCGACCGGGCCTGGGATCGAATCAAGGCCAATCCGCAGGCCCCGCGCGCGTCCTTCCTCTCCCTGCTCGATTGGGAACTGGCCGCGGAGGCGGGCCGGGCCTTTCCGGTCACGCCGTCTTTGGCCGAGATCCACGGTCTCGACGCGGCGCTCGACCTCTATCTCCAGGAGCGGCCCGAGCGGGTCTGGGCCCGGCATGCCCGCACGGCGGCAGCCGCGCGGGCGGGGTTGAAGGCGCTGGACCTGAAGCTATGGCCGGCAAGCGAAGCGATCGCCGCGCCGTCCGCCACGGTCTTCCACGTGCCGGAGGGCATGGGGGACATTCGCCTGCGCGATACGCTGCTGGAGCGCTATGGCGTGATGTTGTCGCTCGGGCGCGGCGAGACGGCTGGCAAGGTGCTGCGCATCGGCCATATGGGGCCGGCGGCCGAGCCGATGCTGGCCGTGACGGCGGTTGCCGCGCTCGGCGGCGCGCTGAACCGTCTTGGCAAGCCGGTCGATGCGGGCACCGGGGTCAATGCCGCGCTTGCCATTCTCGAGCGGGCGTCATCCAATCAGGCTGATTCGAAAGGCTCCTCCCGGGAGGTTGCACATGCCAATCCTGCTTAGCCGCCGCTCATTCCTGCTTGCCAGCGCCGGGACGGCCCTGGCGCTTGGCCTGCCGCATCGCGTCCGGGCCAGCGAGGTGCCGGCTGGCCGGCTGACTGTCGCCGCCGATTCCGAGCCGACCAATCTCAATCCCGCCATCGTTGCCTCGAACGGCGTGTTTTTCGTGGCCAGCAAGGTGATCGAACCCCTGGCCGAAGCCGACTACAACGGCCCGGACGGGCTGGCGCCGAAGCTCGCCTTGTCCTGGGAGGGGGCGGCAGACGGCAAGGCCGTCACCTTCAAGCTGCGCCCAGACGTGAAATGGCACGACGGCAAGCCCTTCACCTCCGCCGATGTCGCCTTCTCCGCCCTGGAGGTGTGGAAGAAACTCCAGAATCTCGGCCGGGTCGTGTTCAAGGATCTCGACAGCGTCGAGACGCCCGATCCCCTGACGGCAATCCTGCGCTTTTCGGCGCCGACGCCGTTCCAGCTCATCCGCAACTGCCTGCCGGCCCTAACGTCGGTACTGCCCAAGCATGTGTTTGCCGGGACCGACATCATGAAGAATCCGGCCAATGAGAAGCTCATCGGCACCGGGCCGTTCAAATTCGCCGAACACAAGCCGGGCGAATATTATCTGCTCAAGCGCAACGAGTCCTACTGGGCCCAGGGCCAGCCGCATTTCAACGAGATCCTGTTCAAGGTGCTGTCCGATCGCCAGTCGGCCGGCGCGGCACTCGAGGCCGGCGAGATCCAGCTCGCGGCATTCTCGGCCGTACCGCTCGCCGATCTCGACCGCATCTCGAAGGTGCCGGGCCTCAAGGTCTATTCCACCGGCTACGAAGCGCTGATCTACCAGATGATCATCGAGATCAACCACACCCGCAAGGAACTGGCGGATCTGCGCGTGCGCCAGGCCATTGCCCATGCCATCGACAAGGGCTTCGTGGTGCAGGCGATCTTCCGCGGATATGCGACGGCGGCCACCGGCCCGGTGCCGCAGACCGACAAGACCTTCTACAATCCGGATGTCGAGCGCTACGAGTTCGACCCGGCCAAGGCCGAGACCCTGCTCGACGAGGCTGGCTACAAGAAGGGCGCGGACGGCATCCGCTTCCATCTCAAGCTGCTGCCGGCGCCGTTCTTCAACGAGACCGTGCAGTTCGGCGCCTATCTCCGGCAGGCCTTGGCCAAGATCGGGGTCGATGCCGAGATCGTCTCCAACGATTCGCCGGCCCATCTGAAGGCGGTCTACACCGACCATGCCTTCGACCTTGCCGTCGGCACGCCGGTCTATCGACAGGATCCGGCAATCTCGACAACCATCCTGTTCCAGAGCGGCATACCGGCCGGCGTGCCCTTCTCGAACCAGTATGGCTATGCCAATCCCAAGACCGATGCGCTGATCGCCTCGGCCGCCGTCGAGATCGACCCTGAGAAACGAGCCGAACTCTACAAGCAGTTCCAGAAGCTGGTGGTGGACGATCTCGCACTCATCAACGTGGCCGAGTTCTCCTTCATCACCGTGGCCAGCGAGAATCTGCAGAACGTCTCCAACAATCCGCGCTGGGCGGTGTCGTCCTGGGCGGATACCGCCCTGCCGGAGATGGCGCCGTGACATTCTCCCCGGGTGCCCGGACGTCTCGTCCGCATCTTGGAACCGCTGCGCCCGCGGGAAGCCAAGAGCGGACGAGACGTCCGCGCACCCGGGAATAACCGTCCGTGGCCTCACGCTTCCTCCGGCGCCTGGGCGGCGCCCTGGTGGTTCTGCTCCTCGTCGTCATCGGCGCCTTCTTCATGCTCGAATCGGCGTCGGGCGATGCCGTCGATGCCTATGTCGCCGGTATCGGCGGGGCCGACGCGGCGCGGATTGCCGAACTGAGGAGCGAGTGGGGGCTGGACCAGGGACCGGCCTTTCGGCTCAGGGCCTATCTCTCGGCCCTGGCTCACGGCGATTTCGGCTGGTCGACCGCCTTTCAACGGCCGGTGCTCGGCATTCTGCTCGAGCGCCTGCCGGTAACCCTGATCACCATGGGCTCGGCGCTGGCGCTGGCATTCCTGCTCGGCATCGCGCTCGGCTTCCTGGCGGGCTGGCGCCCGAATGGCTGGCTCGATCGCATCCTGTCGCTGGGCTCGCTCGCCCTCTATGCCATGCCCGGCTTCTGGCTCAGCCTGGTGCTGATCCTGGTCTTTTCCGTCACGCTGCGCTGGCTGCCGGCCAGCGGCTTCGAGACCATGGCCTCCGGCAAGGCGGGCCTGGAGCGGGCGAAGGATATCGCCTGGCACCTGGTGCTGCCGGTCAGCGCGCTCGGCCTGCTCTACATGACCCTGTTCCTGCGCCTGTTGCGTGACGGCATGGAGGAGGTCTGGCACGCCGATTTCATCCGGGCCGCGCGCGCCCGCGGCGTGACGGGCTGGCGGTTGGCGCTGAACCATGTCGCCCGCAATGCCCTGGCACCGGTGATCACCATGCTCGGCCTGCAGTCGGCCTCGCTGCTTGGGGGCAGCGTGGTGGTCGAAAGCGTTTTCGCCATCCCCGGTTTCGGCCGCCTGGCAGCCGAGGCGGTTTCCCGCCGCGACACGCCGCTGCTGCTGGGCGTGGTGCTGTTCAGCGCCGTCGTCGTCATCGTCATGAATCTGCTGGCCGATCTGGTGCAGGCCTGGCTCGATCCGCGCATCGGCGCCAGCGAGCGTGTGGCATGACCATGCTGTCGGCCATGCTGCGCAGCGGGGAGGGGCGTGCCGGCCTGGTGTTGCTCGCTCTGTTCGCCGCGCTTGCCCTGACGGCGCCGTTCGTCTTTCCGGGCGATCCGCTGGCCATCAGCGCGCCGCCGCTGCTCCCGCCTTTCACCGATTCCGCTCATCCCCTGGGAGCCGACCGGCTGGGGCGCGACATCGCCGCCGAACTTGCCTGGGGCAGCCGTACCACGCTTCTCGTGGCCGTCGCCTCGGCGCTGGCTTCCCTGCTGCTCGGCTGCCTGGTCGGCACGCTGGCCGGCTTCCTCGGCGGCTGGACCGACGACGTGCTGATGCGCCTCTCCGATGCCTTCCAGACCGTACCGGCCTTTCTCCTGGCCATGGCGCTGATCAGCGTGACCGGACCGAGCCTGCCGGCCATCGTGCTGGCCATCGCCGCCGGTGCCTGGCCGCAGCCGGCCCGCATCGCGCGCGCCGAAATTCGCTCCTTGCGCGAACGCGATTTCGTCGCTTCGGCCCGGGTTGCCGGCATGCATCCGCTCGCCATCGGCTTTCGGGAGATCCTGCCCAATGCCCTGCCGCCGGTGATTTCGCTCGCCGCGATCATCGCGGCGGCGGCGGTGCTGATCGAGGCCGCCCTGTCGTTCCTCGGCTTCGGAGATCCCAACAGGCCGAGCTGGGGCAGCATGGTGGCTGAAGGGCGCTCGCTCCTGCGCAGCGCACCCTCCCTGTCGCTGGTGCCGGGCCTCGCCCTCGTTGCGATGGTGCTGGCGATCCATCTCACCGGGCGGGGCTATGCCAAGGCGTTGCGCGTGAGGGAACCGGCGGCATGAAGCTTTTCTCCCTTCGCGGCTTCGGTGTCTCCTATCGTGACCGGACCGGCATGCATCCGGCCTTGCAGGGCATCGACCTCGATATCGAAGCCGGACGGCATCTGGCCTTGCTGGGCGAAAGCGGATCGGGCAAGTCGACCCTGGCGGCGGCCCTGGCAGGACTATTGCCGGCCAATGCCGTGACTGCCGGCCGCCTGAGCCGGCCAGGCTTTGCGGCTCAGCCGCGTGCCGGGCGCGATATCGGCATGGTCTTCCAGGACCCGGGCGGCAGCCTCGACCCGCTGATCCGGGTGGGCGACCAGATAGCGGAGGCGCGCCGGGCCTGCCGGGGCGGGAGCCGTGCGGACGCGCTGGCCCTGGCGCGGGATTGGCTCGGCCGCATGGCCTTGCCGGACCCGCACGCCGCGTCGCGCAAATATCCGCATCAGTTTTCCGGCGGCCAGAAGCAGCGCATCGCCCTCGCCGCGGCGCTGGTCAGCGAGCCCAGCGTGCTGATCGCGGACGAGCCGACCAGTGCGCTCGATTCGATCACTCAGCATGCCATCGTCGAGTTGCTTCGGACGCTGACGACCGGAAGCGGGCTCACCTTGATCTTCGTCACCCACGACATCGCCTTGGCCTCGCAATTGGCAGACGATGTCGCGGTGCTCTACCAGGGCCGCCTGGTCGAGGCCGGCCCGGCGGAGCGGCTGTTCCGGGCACCGGCCCATCCCTATCTCAGGGCCCTGTTGCAGACGCGCCAGGAACTGAAAAGTCCGGAACTCGGGAATGAGGAGCTCGGGCATCCCCGTTCGCGTCGTTTCGCCGAGATCGATCCAAGGGATTTTTCCGTCAAGGTGCCCTCTGCAGCGCAGGAGCATGACCATGGCTGAGGCCCTGCTCGAAATCGGGGCGCTGTGCAGCAGCGTCCGCGGTCCGGCAGGGCGGCATGCCGTCCTGAATGGTATCGATCTTGCCATCGCACCGGGCGAGATCGTCGGCCTGGCGGGAGGCTCCGGAGCAGGCAAGACCAGCCTCGCCCGGGCGATTCTGCGGCTCCATCCGGTCGATTCCGGCTCCATCCGTTTTGAAGGGCGGGAGATCGCGCATCTTGCCGGCAAGGCTTTGCGCCGTATCCGGCCGCGACTGCAGATGGTGTTCCAAGATCCCTTGGCCGCCTTCAATCCGCGGGCCCGGGTCGAGCGCGTCATCGGCGATCCCCTGCGAATCTGGCATTCCCTGTCTCGGACACAGGAGAGGCAGCGGATCCTGACGCTGATGGATCGGGTCGGCCTGCCGGAACGGCTGCTCGGCCGTTTTCCACATGAGCTGTCCGGCGGCCAGCGCCAGCGTGTCGCCATCGCCAGGGCGCTGGCGACGGATCCGGCCCTGATCATCCTGGATGAACCGGTCTCGGCGCTCGACGTGGCCGTCAGGGCGCAGATCCTCAACCTCCTGCTCGACATTCGCGAGACATCCGGTACGGCGCTTTTGTTCATCGCCCATGATCTGGCGGTGATGGCGGCCCTGTGCGACCGGCTCTGCGTGATGGACGCCGGGCGGATCGTGGAGTCCGGCTCTCCGGACCGGCTTGTTGCAGTGCCGCAAAGCGAAATGACCCGTTTGCTGGTCGCTGCGGTGCCGAAAATGAGGTTCTGAAAATTTTTCGCGAGTCTCAGGGCGATTTCGACTCGGATTCGGCGCAAGCGGGCCGGTCTCGACTGGAATTTATCCACAGGGCACAGGAAATCTTTGATGCGCCGCAATATGGTAAATTATTCCTGACGGGGGCTGCAAACGGCCCAAAACGGGCATTTCGGATGAGTTTCAATCTGGATGGAGGGGAGCCGCTCCCATGGGCCCAACATGGTCCCATGACGATTTTGCAAAAATCCGCAAAAGGGGGCGTTGACACCGGCGGTTGGGCTCTTCTATACAGCGGCCATCGACGGACGGCGTTGCCGCGGATTGAGCGGCGGCGCTGACGTGTCGCTTCACGGACAAGGAGCTCTGGCTTAACCGGCCGATTGGCGG
>NZ_PUEJ01000008.1 GCF_002982075.1 Labrys okinawensis
TCGGCATGCCCATCCTCGATGTCGAGAAGGCAAAGACCGTCCTCTTCATCAAGCGCGGCATGGGTTCGGGCTATGCCGGCGTCGAGAACGAGCTCTTCTTCAAGGACAACACCATGATGCTCTTCGGCGACGCCAAGAAAATGGTCGAGGAAATCCTCAAGGCGTTCTGACGCGGGGAACCGGAGGTTTCGTCGCGTCTCATTTGTGCCGAACCTGGCTGCCATTGCGAGTTCCGCCAGTCCCGTGACGTGGAAGAACTCGCAATGGCCACGAATCCAGCCTAACAATAAACGGCAAATCGTCGGACTCGGGAGGAGGATGCGATGCGGCAATGGCGGCACTATTGGTGTCCCGGCACCGGCTCCCTGGTCGTCGACGTCGCCTTCGCCTGGGCGGGGATCACGCCTGAGCGCGTCCTGATCGATACCGACAAGGGCGAGCAGCAGGCGCCTGATTTCCTCGCCATCAATCCCGCCGCGCAGATCCCGGCGGTGATCCTGCCCAGCGGCACGGTGCTGACGGAGACGGCGGCAATCCTGCTCACCATCGACGAGGCCTCCGCCGGGGCGGGCCTGTTGCCGGCCGCCGGCTCGACAGCGCGTGCCGTCTCGCTGCGCTGGCTGATGTTCCTGGCAACCAACGCCTATCCGGCGGCTTTGCGCACCTACTACGCCGATCGCTACACCGCCGATGCCGGCGAGGCGGCCAGGATGGCGGTCGCCGAAGCGGGCAGGCGGGATTCCGACCGCATCTTCACCCTGCTCGCCAAGGAGATAGCCGGCCCTTTCCTGCTCGGCGACACCGTCACCATCGTCGATGTCTATGCCGCCATGATCGCTGGCTGGCATGGCCCCGCGCGCGCTTTGCCGGCCTTGCGCACCCTGTACAAGGCCCTGCAGGCTCATCCCGTGGTCGGGCCGGCCTGGCGGCAGCACGAGGGGCAGCCGGATTGATCCGGGTTCGGCCCTTCAAAGGGCTTTGACGTAGGGAAAGCAGGCGCTACATCTTGGTACGGAGGGCTTGAAATCCACTTAGAGCGGCCATCACCCTGCCTCCGACCTTGGCATAACAGAGCGCGCGGACCAAGAGAATAAACCTTGCTTCGGTCGAAGCCATACAAGCATAAGAATTCCAGAACCGAGCTAAAATGAGCGAACAGGGCACAACATGCTCTAGATCGTCGTCACATGTTCGCCAAGGCCGTGAGTACAGAAGCGGATCTATAGATTGCGCAAATTATCGAAGCCCGCTGCCGATCGAACTTTAGACGATACGTTGTAAGCTTGCAATAACTGCAATCGCTCTAGACGTCGGCCGATAACATAATTGAATTGGTTGTGGATGTCCGCAGTGCATCCAAAAAGGAACCCGGATTGGCGGAGATCGCAACCAATCCGGGCGCTTTACAAGATCGCATGGGTCTCGCTTCCCTGCGCAGTATATTACTACCACATTGACAATCTCTGGCAAGCCAACTTGCCCTTCGAATGCCGTAGTGTGGCAATTTCGTGACACTCGACGGCAAATCGACGGAGCCACCCTGTTCCTGGCTTGTACAATTTTACCGTGTATATAAAGATTAAACGGTCATCGCACCTTGCAGATACAAGCATGTACAACCGGCTGGGTTCGTCGACGCCAATTCAGAATGCTGGCTCTTGGCCGCATAACTCTCCCTAGGGGGTCTCTAATGAAATTGAGCTCAGCTCTCCTTGGCGCAGCTGCTGGTATTGTCGCCTTTGGCGCTGCCCAGGCCGCCGATCTGCCCATGACCAAGGGCGAAGCCGTTGAATATGTGAAGGTCTGCTCGGCTTTCGGTCCCGGCTTCTTCTATATCCCCGGCTCCGACACCTGCCTCAAGATCGGGGGTGAAATCCGCGCCGATTACCGCGTCTTCGGCGGCAACGGCTTCAGCCGCAACGACGATCGGTCTGCCTTCAACACCCAAGGCCGCATCTGGTTCGATGCCCGCACCGAGACCGAATGGGGTCTGCTGCGCTCCTACTTCCAAATTAATGCCGACTCGCATAAGATCAGCAATCAAGGTCGTGGCGCAGTTTACAATTCCAACACGTTCTCCGTCGATAAGGCCTTCATCCAGTTTGGCGGCTTGACCGCTGGTTATGCCCATTCGTTCTTCGGCTTCTACGACAACGATTACGGCAATACTATATGGGCGCCTTATTACGCCGAGTCGAATACGGTCAACCTGATCGCCTATACGGCTCAGTTTGGCGGCGGTTTCAGTGCTACGCTGTCGATCGAAGACGGGCGCGACCATGCGCTGGATAGCGGGTTTGGCGCCAGCGGCCTTCCGACCACCAGCCTTCGCGGTGGGCAGCAGATTCCGGACGTCGTCGCCCAGCTGCGTTGGGACCAATCGTGGGGTTCGGTGGCGGTCCAGGCTGCCGCCCACCAGTCCCGGACGGCGGAATCTGTAACGATTACTGATCCGAACGATCCGACCAACACTCAGACCTTGGGGCTGGATCGTTCCAATAAGTGGGGCTATGCGGTCGGCGCTACCGGCCTGATTAAGCTCCCCTTTATTGATGGCGGCCATTTCATCGTTGAAGGTCAGTACGCCGATGGCGCTACTGACTACTTGGGTGCCGGAAACAGTTTCTTTGGCCGTTCGCCGGGTGATCTCTTTATCACGGGTACCACCCCTGCCGGCTTGGCTGTTGTTGATCGGGCCAAGGGTTGGTCGATCGTCGCCGAACTCGGTGGCAATATCACCCCTGTCCTGAATGCCAATCTCGTCGGCAGCTATATCGATACAAAGTCCGAGAATATTCTTGGCGCGGGTGTCGATACAAAGGTTCAGGAATACACGATTGCAGGTAACTTAACGTATACGATCGTCAAGGGACTGACGATTGGAGCTGAAGTGGCCTATACTCACGGCAAGGTCAAGAACGGTCTCGTGTATGACACGGACGCGGAGACTCTTGCTCTCCAGAACGACAGCGTCAATGCGTGGCAGGCTGGCATCCGCCTTAAGCGTGTTTTCTAAATCGGACTCTAAACGAATTAAACGAGGACCCAGCCAATCGGCTGGGTCTTTTTTGTTTCTATGGATGGGAATCGCTCGGGAGAGGAATGGCGTCCCAGGGCGTACAATACCGAGATCAGATATGCTGCGCGGACCCGGCAAGAGGCTTAGCCGCAAGAGTGTGGCTGTCCGCGCTCTTTCGAAAAGACTGAGCAAGCAATGAAGTGAAGGTTGACGTCAAGCCGAAGGGCTATGTTAATGACGCATGTGCCTTACGGAAGGTGTTGCCGAGGAGCTATTCCCCACCGCGAAAAGGTGCAGACGAGACCCCAGATTTCACCGGCATTTTCGATGCGTTGGAAGCCAAGATGACGAGATTCTCATGACAAACCTGACCTTGCTGGGCGACATCGGCGGCACCAACAGCCGGTTTGCCCTCGTCGTTCAGGGCCGCACCGATTATCGCAGCGAGCGGCATTACGAGAACAAGCGGTATCCCACCTTCCGGGAGGCGATCGAAGCCTATATCGCCGATGTCGGCGAACGGCCGAATGCCGGAGTCGTCGCCATCGCGGGGCCGGTAGCGGGGGAGATGGTCGGGCCGACCAACCGGCAGAGCTGGCTGTTCAATCCACCGACCCTGGCGGCCGAGCTGCGTTTTGCCCGCCTCGACGTGATCAATGATTTCGAGGCGGTCGCCCATGCCTTGCCGCATCTGGCGCAGGCCGACACCACGGTGATCGGCAGTGTCACCGGCGGCGTGGCCGGCGGCAACATGGCCGTGCTCGGACCGGGCACGGGGCTGGGCGTCGGTGCGCTGGTGCGCGGCGGCTCGCGCTGGATCGCCGTGCCCTCCGAGGGTGGCCATGCCGAGATCGGCGCACCCGCCGGGGCGTGGGCCAAAGCGCATGAGCTCATCCGCGGCAAGATCGGCCGCGTCTCGGGCGAGCATGTGCTGTCGGGCCCAGGCCTGCAGCGTATCGATGCAGCCCTTGCGGCCCTTGCGGGCCATCCCGCCGAGCGCAGCGCCGCCGAGATCGGCACGGCGGCGGTGGCCGGCACAGATCCGGTGGCGGTGGAAGCCACCCATCTGTTCTTCGACTATCTCGCCCGCTTTTCCGGCGATGTTGGCCTGATGTTCGCGGCCAAGGGCGGCGTCTTCCTCTATGGCGGGGTGGTGCAGAAGCTCTCGCCGCTGATGGACGAGGCCGCCTTCCGGGCCGCCTTCGAGGCCAAGAGCCCGCTGGAGAAATTCCTGCGCGAGATCCCGATCCGGCTGATCACCCATCCCACGCCCGGTCTGATCGGCTGCGCGGCGGTGGCGGCGCATTGGTAGGGGGCAGCAATGTTTTTTTCGAAAGAGAAATTTATTATATGGGTAGGAATAGCGGTCACGGTCCTCTGGTATTCTTTGTGCGTATGGTTTTGTTTTGCTTTGTGCTATTATGTAACAGACAAAGGTGATCTATTTTTTGCGATTGAGAAGGTTGTATTTCTATTAATAGCGATATTGTTTATTGGAGTTTTAATGTGGAGATTTGGAAATATATTTATTTTTAAATCGAAATATATTGAAGTAAAGCTTGCGCTTGTCTTTCAATCTTGCAGCGCTGGCTTAATGTTATTGATTTTTAATCTAAAGAAGCCGATTGCTTTTGAGGGCGCCATTACGCTCTATATACTCGCCTTTTTTGTTGGGGCTTTTGGCTGGTTCCTTTCACAAGTTGTCGCCGCCAGGTTCGTAAAGCGGGTCATTGGTTAGCCATTGAGGTCGTGCCGGCCCTGTCCGACCCCGGGCTCCTCAGCACCCGGAGCAGAATGAACACCGCCATGGCGGCGTGAATGCCGGCATTGTGGAGGTAGAGGCCGGGATCGCCGAGCCATTGCATGATGGCGTAGGCCGTGACCGGGCCGAGCACGGCGCCGATGCAATAGAGGAACAGCAGGGCCGAGGCGACGCCGACGGCATTGTCGCGGCCGGTGATGTCGTTGGTATAGGCCGAGCTTGCATAATATTGCGTCGAGATGATGCCGCCCAGCACGAAGCCTGTGATCACGAAGGGCCAGCCGACCAGGAGCTTGCCCGACCAGTAGATGCCGATCTCGACCAAAGCGGTGAGGGTGGTGAGGCCGATCAGCACCTTGCGACGGTCGAAGGCGTCGGACAGCCGTCCGACCGGGAACTGGAAGGCGGCCGAGCCCAAAGTGATGGCCGAGATTAGCGTGCCGGTCTGGACCCCGTCCATGCCGAGCTTGGTGGCGTAGACGGGGGTCAGAGACCAGAACGGGCCATTGGCAAAGCCGATCAGCGTGGCGCAGACGAAGCCGACCGGCGTGGTGCGCAGCAGCCAGAGAAGGCGCATGCCGGCCCGGCGGCTGCCCTTGGGAGGCGGGCCGTCCTCGATCAGCAGGAGCGGCGCCAGGCAGACGATCACCACGGCCGCGGCGATGCCGAAAATGGTGAAGGCGGCGGGATCGCCCAGGCGCATGAACTGGTTGCCGATGGCCCAGCCGCCATATTGGGTGATGGAGTAGAGCCCGAGCAGGCGTCCGCGGATACGGTTCTCCGCCTTGCCCTGCAGATAGCTCTCCACAATGGCGTAGATGCCGGCCAGGAAGAAGCCGCGCAGGAAACCGATGACCACCCAGGCATGCGGCTCGACCAGGGTGCCGGCGACCAGGATCATCACCGCCCCGCAGATCGAGGACAGGCCGAAGGCCTTGATGTGGCCGAAGCGTTGCACCAGGCGCGGCGTCAGGAAGGCTCCGGCGAGCATGCCGCCGAAATAGGCCGAGCCCATCAGGCTGATGGCCAGTGCCGGAAAATGTTCGAGCTCGGCGCGCACCGGCAACAGCGTGGTGAGCACGCCATTGCCGGCCAGCACGCCGGCGACGGCGACCAGCAGGGCGGCGATGGAGGCGTAGGAGGAACGCAAGGCAGCGAACTCGTGGCAGGAGAGTGTTGTCGGAGCGGGGTGGTGGACGAGGGCTCAGGTGGCCGGCGCCGCGGCCTCCTCGAGGAAGGGCGGGCGCGAGAAGCGGCGGATCAGCCAGGAGCGGAACAGGGCGATCTCCGGCCGGTCGAGGTCGTCGGGATGGATGGAGAGGTAATAGCCATAGCCGTCGTCGACATGGATGTCATAGGGCCTCACCAGGCGGCCGGCCCGGATTTCGTCCTCGAACAGCACGGGATCGACCAGCGCCAGGCCTTCGCCGGACAGCGCATATTGCACGGCGAGCTGGGCGGTATCGAAGACCAGGCCGCGATCGAGCTGCCCCGGGGCGACATGGGCGGCCCGGGCGAAATTCTGCCACAGGAAGGCAGGGGGGCGGCTGTCGAGCTTGACGTGGAGGAGATCGTTGGCGGCCAGGAAACCGGCGATGTCGGTTCCCTTGGCCCGCGCGGCGACGTCGGGATGGCACAGGATGGTCAGCTTCACCATCCAGAGCAGGTCGAGCACCTGCGGGGCCACCCGGGGCGGGGTGTAGATCACGGCGACGTCGGCCTCGCGTTCGGCAGTGCCCGGCACCGGGCGGGAGTCGATGTCGAGCTTGAGGTCGGGGAATTCGGCCCGGAAATGACGCAGGATCGGCACGGCCAGGCGTTGGGCGAAGGTCGTCGGCAGCAGCACCCGCAGGGAGCGCTGCGGCTCGCCCCGCTCGCGCATGATCTCCTCCAGCGTGGTGTCGATGCGCTCGAAGGCCTTCTCCACCACGGGCAGCAGACGTTTGCCCGCTTCGGTCAGCGCCGGCTGCGGCGGCTTGCGGTCGAACAGCGGCACGCCGAGGAAGTCTTCCAGGCCAATGACATGGCGGCTGACGGCGCTTTGGGAGACCAGCAGGCTTTGGGCGGCGCCTGTGAAACTACCCTGCCGCCCCACCGCCTCGAAGGCCCGCAAAGCGTTCAGCGGCAGCCAGCGCCTGTCCATGATTTCCGACCCTGTGGTTCATGCCGACCCCGGGAGCAAAGCGCGTTTAGACGGAAACGCTTCTTTGCTCCGGCTCTTCTTCGACGCGCCGTTGCGATGCGACACGCCTCCACCAAATCGCAAAACGATTTGGCGGATCATACGCTCAGTCATCATCCGGTTCCTTTATTCGCCCTGTCTTGAACGCGACATGAACGGCGCCTGTTATGGCGTTTGAAGGCAACTCTTTCGTCGCGACTCCGCGATAGGGATGATATAGCCAGCCTATCGGCCCCGTCGCGCCGCCGCGTACCCCTTCATGCCTCCCCTTGCTCCCCCCGATTCACGCCCGCTGACCGGCATTGCGCTAGCCTCGATCGGCTATTGCCTGTTCGCCATCCAGGATGCGGCCGTCAAATGGCTGGTGGCGAGCTACGAGGTGCCACAGATCCTGTTCCTGCGCTCGGTCGTCATCCTCCTCGTAGGCATGACGATCGCCCGGCGGCAGGGCCAGCCGCCGATCTGGCGGAGCCGCAACAAATGGGCGCTGACCTCGCGCGGCCTGCTTTTGCTGGTGGCCTGGCTGAGTTTCTATAATGCCTCGCGCTATCTGGGCCTGGCCGATCTCACCACCATGTATTTCGGCGCGCCGGTGATGGCGGTGGTGCTTTCCATCCTGATCCTGAAGGAGAAGGTCGGGATCGCGCGCTGGCTTGCCGTGATCGCCGGTTTCCTCGGCGTGATCGTCGCGGCCGACCCGTCGGGCCGGCCCGACTTCCTGCCGGCGGCGATGGTGCTGTTCGCCGCCTTCTGCTGGGCCTGGGGCACGGTGCTGATCCGCCTGATCAACCGTTCCGAGAGCACGGCCAACCAGATGATCGCCACATCGGGCCTGTTCGTGCTGGTGTGCGGGGCGGCGCTGCCCTTCATCTGGAAGATGCCGGACGCCATGGGCTGGGCCCTGATGCTCGGCCTCGGCCTCGTCTCCGGCGTCGCCCAGTACCTGCTCTACGAGGGCTATCGCTACGCGCCGGCCTCGGCGCTGGCGCCGGTGGAATATACCGGCCTGGTCTGGGCCTTCATCTATGGCTATCTCCTGTGGCAGGATATTCCCAAGCCCCACGTCTTCGCTGGCGCGGCCCTGATCGTCGCCGCTAGCCTCGGCCTGGTCTGGTGGGAGGCGCGGGCGGCACGGCTGAGGACGGCCTGAGCGCAGGCGCTGAGCCATCGGTGGTCGAAGGTGACCTAGAGGCGCACTGCCTTCGAGACCGTTCAAGAACAAGCGCGCCGTCATTCCCGGCCGAGCTTCTCGTGAGCGAAGCGAGAGAGGGCGAGGTATCCTCACAAGCTTTGCTTGTGAGTGGAATCCAGGGGCTAAAGATCGTATTTACGGCCCCTGGCCCCCTTCCCGCCGCCTGCGGCGGCGCCGGAGATGACAGAGCGCATCGCACAAACGGTTTGGTCATTCAGCGAACTGTTACTGCCTCATCGCGACCTCAGCCGACACCACCTTGCTAAGGTCGATGGAGCTGGCTAGGCAAGGATGATGAAGACCATGCTGCGCCTCGTCCTCCTTCTCCTGTTCGCCGCCGCGACGGTTCCGGCAGTCGCCGCCGCGCCGCCGGCCAAGCGCCATCTTGCCTGGGTCGGCACCGGCGTGCAGAGCGAGCGTGGCGCGCCGCCCAGCCGCTGGCGCATCCATCTGGTCTTCGACAGCCATGGCAATGCCCGCATCGACTATCCCAGCCTGCATTGCGGCGGGGTGCTGATCCGGCGCAGCCAGCATGGCGCCATCGCACGCTACCGCGAGCATATCCGCTATGGCCGCGGCACCTGCATCGATGGCGGCACGGTGACGGCCTGGCGGCGCGGCAACCGGCTGTTCTGGCGCTGGAGCGGGGTGAACACCCGCTTTCCCGGCATCAGGGCGCGAGCCACGCTTGTACTGTCGCGGCACCGGGGGCGGTAGGAGCGGGGGCACGCGGCAACAGGAGCTGTCTGGTCGGTGGCATAGCCCCTCACCTCTATCCTCTCCCCGCAAGAGCGGGGCCAGGGGACGCAAATGTTGTGTATCTCCTTGCCGCACTGCGTCCCGCTCGACGGTTGGGCGAGATGAGTCGATCTCCGCATGAAGCCCGACGCCGATGCCCTCCTCGCCCCGCTCTTGCGGGCAGATGGCACAGGAGGGGCGGCGCTGCCCGACGGAATCAAGGGCCGTTTTTCGGCGGAAGCCTCAGCCGACCCGCGTCTTCGCCAGCATCGTTTCGTCCAGCGCGTAGCCCATGCCGGGCTGATCGCTCAGCGTGATCATGCCCTCACCATCCACCGCCAGGGGCTCGGCCATCATGAAGTCGCGGCGCGGCAGGCTCCATTCCGGCGGATCATAGGGGAATTCCACGAAAGGCGCGTCGGCGAGGCCGGCGGTCAGGTGGCAGTTGGCGGCAACGCCCATGCCGTTGGTCCAGGTATGCGGCGTGAAGATGAGATTGTTCTCGGCCGCCATCGCCGCGACCCGGCGAAGGCCCGTGATGCCGCCGACCAGGGCGGCGTCGGGCTGCAGCACGTCCAGGCAGCCGTCGCGGATGAGGTCGCGGAATTCGTAGAGCTCGCGCGTCATCTCGCCGCCGGCGATGCGGATGTCGACCATTTCGCGCAGGCGCCGCATGCCTTCCCGGTCGGAGCGGTGCAGCGGCTCCTCCATCCAGTAGACACCGAGCCGTTCGAGCTCGCGCGCGACGGGGATGGCATCCTTGAGCGTCCAGGGCGCATAGGCGTCCCAGGACATGCGCCAGCCCTGGTTGCAGTCGACCATCAGGTCGAGCCGGCTGCCGACACGGGCCCGCACCGCCTCCAGCGCCTTGATGTCGGCCCGCCAGTCGCCGCGATGAAAGCGGATCTTCAGCGCCTTGAAGCCTTGGCCCAGATAGGCCTCGGCCGCGTCGGCGAGTTCCTCGGGCTTGCGCAGCGTGCCGGAGGAGGCATAGGCGGCGACCTTGTTGGACAGGCCGCCGAGCAGCTTCCACACCGGCTGCCCGGTGATCTTGCCGGCAAGGTCCCACAGCGCCAGGTCCAACGGCCAGCAGCGGCCGTAATGGAACTGGATGTTGGAGAGGATGCGGTAATGGCGCTCGATCGCCATCGGGTCCTGCCCGATGAAGAAGCGCTCATGGCCCTCGAAGCCCGTCATGGTGTCGCCCGAGCCATAGCCGGTGAGGCCCTCGTCGGTGGCGACCCTGACAATGGTGGCGTCGAAGGCGGTGCGGGGCTTGGAATCCCAGCTTGCATGGAAGGGCGGGTCGAGGGGCAGGCGATGATGGGTGATCTCGATGCCGGTGATTTTCATGAGGGTGTTTCCCGGGTGCGCGGACGTCTCGTCCGCTCTTGGAACCGTTGCGGGAGCCGGATGGGAGATGCGGACGTCGCGACATGCGAGCATGTCGCTGTGACGTCCGCGCACCCGGGATTCAGGAATACGCCGTCCACACCGTCTTGAAGTCCGTGTACTTCTCGATGGCGTGGGGGGAGCGGTCGCGGCCGAAGCCGGATTGGCGGAAGCCGCCGAAGGGCGTGGCCAGCGAGGAGCGGTCGAAGCAGTTCACCCACACGGTGCCGGCGCGGATGCCGCTGGTGAGGCGGTGTGCGGCGTTCATGTCCTTGGTCCACACCGCGGCGGCGAGACCGTAGATGGAATCATTGGCCATGCCCAGCGCCTCGCTCTCGTCGGTGAAGGCGGTGACCGCTACGACCGGCCCGAAGATTTCCTCGCGGGCGACGCGGTGCTCCGGCCGGACCCCGTCAAGGATGGTGGCCTCGACGTAATAGCCGCCGGTTTCCGCCATCACGCGGTTGCCGCCTCGGGCGACGACGGCGCCTTCCTGCCGACCGATGTCGATATAGGAGAGCACGCGCTCCATATGGTCCTTTTCGACCAGGGCGCCCATCTGGGCTGCGGGATCGAGCGGGTGGCCGAGGGGAATCTGCGTGGCCGCGACCTCGCCGATCCTGCGGACCAGTTCGTCCTTGATCGAGGCGTGGGCGATCACCCGCGAGCCGGCATGGCAGGTCTCGCCCTGATTGTAATAGATGCCCCAGGCGATGCCCGAAGCGGCCGCGTCGAGATCGGCATCGGCGAGCACGACATGCGGGCTCTTGCCGCCGCATTCCAGCGCCACGCGCTTCATGTTGCTCTCGCCGGCATAGCGCAGCATCAGCTTGCCAACCTCGGTGGAACCGGTGAAGGAGATCATGTCGACGTCGGGATGCAGCGCCAGCGGCTTGCCGGCCTTCTCGCCGAAGCCGGGCACCACGTTGAGCACGCCGTCGGGCAGGCCGGCCTGCCGGGCGAGTTCGCCGAGGCGCAGCGCCGAGAGCGGTGACTGCTCGGCCGGCTTCAGCACCACCGAGTTGCCGGCCACCAGGGCCGGGCCGATCTTCCAGGCTGTGATGATCAGCGGGTAGTTCCAGGGCACGATGGCGCCGATCACCCCGAGCGGCTCGCGCCTGACGATGGCGAGGTCGTTAGGCCCGGTCGGCGCGACCTCGTCGAAGCTCTTGTCGGCGAACTCGGCATAATACTGGATGCAATCGGCGCAGAAGGGTACGTCGACGCTGAGCGAATTGGAAATGACCTTGCCGACGTCGAGGGTTTCGAGCAGGGCCAGATGCTCGAGATCGGCCCGGATCAGTTCGGCCAAGCGCAGGAGGATGCGCTTCTTCTCGGCCGGCGGCTTCAGGCGCCAGCGCCCATCCTCGAAAGCGGCCCGGGCGGCCTTTACCGCGGCCTCGATATCATCGGCGCCGCAATCGGCGACCTCGGCGATCATCCTTCCGTCGATCGGCGAGGCCTTGGCGAAGGTCTTGCCGGAGAGGGCGGGGACATAGCGGCCGTCGATGAAGGCGCGGCCTTCCGGCTCGATGGCCGCGGCCTTGGCTTCCCAGTCGGAGCGGGTGAGGGGGGTGGTGAGCATGGGATATTCCTGGGACCGCCGGCTTTCAGCCGGCTCTTGGAAACGAAGAGCGTGGGGAAAGGAAGAGCCGGCAAGATGCCGGCGATCCCAGAACTAAACCTGCGTCAGCACGCGTTCGGCGAAGCGGATGAGGTCGGCCTCCTCGATCGTGCGGCGGTTGGAGGCGCGCATCGCGGCATTCTCGGGCCGGGCCATCTGCTCGGCGAGCCGCGTGGCGCTGATGCCCTCGAACTCGTCGGCGAGCGAGACCTTGATGCCGATGGCGCGCACCAGTTTCTCGAAGGCGGTCGGCAGGTCCGCGGCCGATGTCAGCCCCATCGCCCGCGCGGCGGCGGCGAAGCGCCCGTCATCGCCCGCGATGTTCCAGTCGAGCGTGGCGATCATGCCGAGCGCCACCGAGCGGCCGTGCTGCACGGGGCGGAGGGAACCCAGCGCATGGCCGATATTGTGGGCGACGGCGGTGCCGCAATTGTCGATGGCGATGCCCGCCAGCGCCGCGGCGCGCTGCAGTCCCTCGCGGGCGGCGAGGTCGCTGCCCTTGCCGACGGCATCGGGCAGGTTGGCGACGGCGAGGCGGATCGCTTCATGCGCATAGACATTGTTGGCCGGCGTGGCGTTGCCGTTGGTGGTGGCCTCCAGCGCGTGGACGAGGGCGTCGATGCCGGTCCAGGCCGTCAGCACCGGCGGCAAAGAGAGCGTGGTTTCCGGATCGAGGATCACCTCGTCCGGCTTGAGTTCCTCGCCCCAGAGCCAGACCTTGGCTTTGTCCGAGCGGGTGAGAATGGCGGTGCGGGTGCATTCCGAGCCGGTGCCGGAGGTGGTGGGAATGACCAGCGAGACCAGACGCTTGCGCGGGAAGGGGCGCTTGCACAATTCATAGTCCTCGGCCGAGCGCCGCGCCGTCGCGGCCGTGGTCGCGACGGCGGCCACCACCTTGCCGAGATCGAGGGCGGAGCCGCCGCCCAGCGACACAACCGCCTTGGCCTTGGTGCGCCGCGCCTGGGCGGCCGCGGCATCGGCCGAGGCGATGGTGGGATCGCCGCCGAAATCGGAGAAGACGGAGACGCCGAGCCCGGCCTTGCGTAGCGAGGCCTCGACGTCATCGATCAGGCCCGTCGCCTTCAGCCCGGGATCGGCGACCAGCAGCACCTGCGCGCCCGCGCCGAGCCGGGCGGCCGTAAGCTCGCCGGCGAGTTCCCGGGCCCCCGGCCCTCCGGTGATGCGTGGCAGATGAGAGAGCTGGTAGCGGGACATGGATTGTCTTTCGGTGGGTCGATCTCCAGATCGACCCTGATGGGCGAGGTACGGGCCGATCTGGAGATCGGCCCACCAACACTACCTCTGCCCTCGGTGCGCCGTGTGCGCCTTTATTCGATGGCCCGATCCAAAAAAACGATAGCGCCGTTTCGCCGTGGCGGCGGGTCCGGGTGCGCGCTAGGCTCTCTTCGAATTCGTGAATCGAAGAGTGCTGTCATCCCCGGCGAGGCCGCAGGCCTCGGGTATCCTCACAAGCTTTGCTTGTGAGCGGGATCCAGGAGCCCAAAATGCCTCGTGGCCCCTGGATCCCCTTCCCCTCGCCCATAAAGGGCTCGGCCGGAGATGACAGGCCCGTGCTCTTCGGACAGGGGAACGGCCTGCCATGCAAAGCCCGATGGAACTTTCGCTCGAAACCTCGGAGCGGCCGCGCCGCCGCGGCCGGGAGGAGCGCCAGCGTGCCGGCGGCGCTGCCCCGGCCTCGAGGCCCCAGCCCCGGCGCCCGTTTCCGGCCGTCAATGCCGTTTCGGCCGACCAGCTCGAGGCCATCCATCTCGCCTCGCTGCAGATCCTGGAGGAGATCGGCCTCGACGTGCTGCATGCGGAGGCCAAAGCCATCCTGAAGGCTGAGGGCGCCGAGGTCGACCCCGGTTCCGACAGGGTGCGTTTTCCCCGCGGCCTGGTGGAGGCCAAGATCGGCCTCGCGCCGCAGAGTTTCACCCTGCATGCGCGCAATCCCGCGCGTAGCGTCGTGCTCGGTGGCGATCATCTCGCCTTCTGCTCCGTGGCGAGTGCGCCCAATGTCGCCGATCGCGAAGGCGGCCGCCGGCCCGGCAACCGCCAGGACTACCAGAACCTCATCCGGCTCGGGCATACGCTCGACAGCATCCATCTGTGGGGCGGCTATCCGGTCGAGCCGGCCGATATCCATGCCTCCGTGCGCCATCTCGACGCGCTCTGGGACATGCTGACCCTGTCGGACAAGCCCATCCACGCCTATTCACTCGGCCGCGAGCGCAATCTCGATGCCATCGAGATGGCGCGCATCGCCCGCGGAATCGACCAGGAAACGCTGGAGCGCGAACCCTCGCTCTTCACCATCATCAATTCCTCCTCGCCGCTGCGGCTGGATACGCCGATGATGGAGGGCGTGATCCAGATGGCGCGCCGCAACCAGGTCACCGTGCTCACCCCCTTCACCCTGGCGGGCGCCATGGCGCCGGTGACGATTGCCGGCGCCGTGGCCCAGCAGAATGCCGAGGCGCTCGCCGGGCTGGTGCTGGCCCAGTCCGTGCGACCGGGCTCGCCCTTCGCCTATGGCGGCTTCACTTCCAATGTCGACATGAAGACCGGCGCGCCGGCCTTCGGCACGCCCGAGCAGATGAAGGCGGCGCTGGTCGGCGGCCAGCTCGCCCGCCGCTACAGCCTGCCCTACCGCTCCTCCAACACCTGCGCTGCCAACACCATCGACGTGCAGGCTGCCTATGAGAGCGTGTTCTCGCTGTGGGGCGCGGTGATGGGCGGCGTCAACCTGCTGATGCATGGCGCCGGCTGGATGGAAGGCGGGCTGCATGCGAGCTTCGAGAAGATGGTGATCGATGCCGACCTGCTCGACATGATCACCCACTTCCTGATGCCCTTCCAGGTCAATGACGACGAACTGGCGTTGGAAGCGGTGCGCGAGGTCGGGCCCGGCGGGCATTTCTTCGGCTGCGCCCATACCCAGGCCCGCTACCGCAACGCCTTCTTCGCCCCAATGATCTCCGACTGGCGCAATTACGAGACTTGGCAGGAGGCAGGCTCGCCCACCGGCTATGATCGCGCCAACCGGCTCTACAAGGAGCGCCTTGCCGCCTATGAGGAGCCGCCGATGGATCCGGCCATCCGCGAGGAACTCGCCGCCTTCGTGGCCAAGCGCAAGGAAGAGGGCGGCGCGCCCACGGATTTTTGAAGTTTGGGGGAGCGGGTCTTCAGACCCGGCTCTCCTATCCTGCTTCCGCGACGTTTCAAGAATGCCGGGTCTGAAGACCCGCCCCCCAATAGCTCATAGGACTCGCCATGAAATCCCACACCCGTGTCCTCGTCATCGGCGGTGGCGTCGTCGGTTGCTCGGTGCTCTACCATCTCGCCAAGGCTGGCTGGACGGATATCACCCTGATCGAGCGTGCGGAGCTGACGGCGGGCTCGACCTGGCACGCGGCGGGCGGTTTCCATACGCTCAACGGCGATCCCAACGTCGCCAAGCTGCAGCAATATACGGTGGAGCTCTACCGTGAGATCGAGGCGCTCTCCGGCCAGTCCTGCGGCCTGCACCTCACCGGCGGCGTCATGTTGGCCGGCACTAAGGAGCGCATGGACTGGCTGAAGATGGCACATGCCAAGGGCCGGTATCTCGGCATGCATACCGAGATCATCTCGGCCGCCGAAGCCAAGAAGCTGATGCCTCTGATCGACGAGAAGCAGTTCGCCGGCGCGATGTATGATCCGCTGGAGGGGCATCTCGACCCCTATGGCACCACCCATGCCTATGCGAAATCGGCCAAGATCCTCGGCGCCGAGATCGTGCTGCGTAACCGCGTCGTCGACATGGCCCAGCGCGAGGACGGCAGCTGGGACGTCATCACCGAGCACGGCAGCATCCAGGCCGAGCATGTGGTGAACTGCGGCGGCCTCTGGGCGCGCGAATGCGGCCGCATGGTCGGCCTGGAACTGCCCGTGCTCGCCATGGAGCACATGTATTTCCTCACCGAGGACATGCCGGAGGTCGCCGAGATCAACGCCGCCACCGGCAAGGAGGTGATCACCGCGCTCGATTTCGAGGGCGAGATCTATATGCGCCAGGAGCGCGGCGGCATGCTGCTCGGCACCTATGAGCAGGCCTGCAAGCCCTGGTCGGAGAAGGAGACCCCCTGGGATTTCGGCCAGAACCTGCTCGAACCCGATCTCGACCGCATCGCCCCGTCGCTGGAAGTCGGCTTCCGGCATTTCCCGGCCTTCGAGAATGCCGGCATCCGCCGCGTCATCAACGGCCCCTTCACCTTCGCGCCCGACGGCAACCCGCTGGTCGGCCCGATCAGGGGCCTGCGCAACTACTGGGTGGCCTGCGGCGTGATGGCGGGCTTCTCCCAGGGCGGCGGCGTTGGCCTCGCGCTGTCCAACTGGATGGTGCATGGCGATCCCGGCTTCGACGTCTGGGGCATGGACGTCGCCCGCTATGGCGACTGGACCACGCTCTCCCACACCAACGCCAAGGTGCGCGAGAACTATGCCCGCCGCTTCCGCATCCGCTTCCCCAATGAGGAACTGCCCGCAGCCCGCCCCTTCCGCACCACGCCCGTCTATGACCGGCTGGAGAGCCACAACGCCGTTTTCGGCGACATGAACGGTCTGGAGCACGCCCTCTGGTTCGCGCCCTCCAGGGCCGAGGCCAGGGACGAGTTCTCCTTCCGGCGCTCCAACGATTTCCCGCATGTCGCCGCCGAGAGCGCCGCGGTGCGCGAGGGCGTCGGCCTCCTGGAGATCTCGAATTTCGCCAAATACGAGATCTCCGGCAAGGGCGCGGAGGCCTGGCTCGACACCATCCTGCCCAACCGCCTGCCCGCCAGGGGACGCATGGTCTTGACGCCCATGCTGAACGAGAACGGCATGCTGATCGGCGACTTCACCCTGGCGCGCGAGGCGGATGACCGCTTCATGATCTTCGGCTCCGGGCTGGCCGAGCAATATCACATGCGCTGGTTCCAGGCGCATCTGCCCGAGGCCGGCGTCACTCTGCGCGCCCACGGCCTCGACCTCGTCGGCCTGCAGATCGCCGGCCCGAAGTCGCGCGAACTGCTCGCCCGGCTCGTCGACGCCGACCTGACGAAGGAAGCCTTCCCTTTCATGGCGGTGGGGCGCTTCAATGTCGGCATCCTTCCCGCCTTGATCGGGCGCGTCACCTATACGGGCGACCTCGGCTACGAGATCTGGGTCAAGCCCGAGCACCAGCGTGCTTTGTTCGACCTTCTGATGCAGGAAGGAGCCGGCCTCGGCATCCGGCTGTTCGGGGGCCGGGCCCTCAACTCGCTGCGGCTGGAAAAGAGCTTCGGCTCCTGGTCGCGCGAATACCGCCCGATCTATACGCCCTGGGAAGCCGGGCTGGAGCGCTTCGTCTCGACCCAGAAGAGCGATTTTATCGGACGCGATGCATTGCTGCGCGCCCGGGACGAGGGCCCCAGGCGGCGCCTCGCCACCTTCGTGGTCGACGCCCTCGACGCCGACGTCATCGGCGACGAGCCGATTTGGCTCGATGGCAAGGTGGTGGGCTGGGTCACCTCCGGCGGCTACGCCCACCATGCCAAGGCCTCGGTGGCGCTCGGCTATGTAGAGGCCGCCGCCTTCGACGCCTCGGCCCCCTACGAGGTCGAGATCATCGGCGACCGCCGCCCCGCCAGGGTAGCGCCCGAACCGCTGTTCGACCCCAAGGGGCTGAGGATGCGGGGGTAGGAAAATCCCGGCAACTGTAGTTGAGCGAGTGTCAGGCCTTGAACGGGGCCTGATCGCGCAAGATTGCATTGAGAGTGATGAGGATCTTTCGGGCCAAGGCGATGAGAGCCAGTTTGGGCGGCTTTCCGGCTTGTCGCAGTGCGCGATAAGTTTGGGCGAAGTTGGATTTGGATCGGCTGGCTGAAACAGCAGCCATGTAGAGGGCCTGGCGCACGCGTCGTCTGCCGCCGATGACTTTGCGTGTGCCGCGCATGAGGCCGCTATCGCGATTGAAGGGAGCCAGGCCTGCCAAGGCGGCGATGGTCTTGGGCGAGCGTTGGCCAAGTTCGGGCAGGAGAGCCAGCAGGGTCGTGGAAATGACCTTGCCGATGCCTGGAGTGGAGCACATGAGTTGGCGCCTTTGCTCAAGGCTGTCATGGCGGGCAATGAGGCGAGTGATATGCTGGTCGAGGCTGGCAATGGCGGCCTCCAGCCAGGCGAGATGGTCCAGGAGGCTGTCGCGGATCTGGGCCATGTCGGCTTGAGCCAGGCGCGTCAGTTCCTGCTTGCGGGTGGCGACGAACTGGTCGCGGCGCTTGTGCAGCAAGGCCAGTTGCTGGCGGTGGGGATCATCGGCAGGGTCGGCTTGCAGGTTGAGGCACTGGGCCATGGCGGCGAGCATGCGGGCGTCGATGGCGTCGGTCTTGGCCAGCAGGCCGATGGACTTGGCAAAGTCGCGGGCACGGGCCGGATTGATGCGGACAAGGGACAGTTGCAGGCTGGCCAGAGCCGTACGCAACGGCCCATCATAAGGCCCGGTCGCTTCGAAGGCGACGAGCTTGATTGGATCGGCTCGCAAGCGCTCGAAAGTCGAGGTGATCGCCTGTGGGGTGTTGTCGATGCGCTCGACATGCTGGGTGGTGGCATTGAAAATGTCGAGATGGTGTTTGGAGACATCGATCCCGATGAAGCCAGGGTGTATGATCATCGCGCCTATCCCTGTGCTACGAGGTCCGGTGGTGCGGCCTCGATCAACTGTTCAGGTTGGGTACTCGAACGCGGGCGAGGACCAAGCCGGAAAACGGCCTTAACGGGCCGGGGTGCACACGGTCTCTCGCCCGCACCCATCCTGACACATTCCAACTACACAGGGTGCACACGGTCTCTCGCCCGCACCCATCCTGACACATTCCAACTACACAGGGTGCACGGGCATTTCAGCGACATGTATGTCGCGATGCCCGTTCTTTCCTTCCCCGAACGTCGTGATTCCAAGAACGGGCAAGATGCCCGTGCACCCGGATGTAGCACCTCCCTTGGCGCTCCGAGTTCGACTGAACTTGGCAATCTTTGCCATTAATCTCATTATCTCTGCAAAGGAGATATCATGGCTACCATGAATGTATCGCTGCCTGACGGTATGAAGGATTGGGTCGAGCAACAGACCCAAACCGGCCGATTTGGCAATGCCAGCGATTACGTGCGTGATCTCATCCGGAGGGATCAGGAACGCCAAAGCGGTATCGAGCGGTTGCAGCGTCTGATCGATGAAGGGCTGGAAAGTGGTATTAGCCCACGCAGCTTCGAAGACATCATTGCGGATGCTCGTTCTCGTGCCGGCATCGGTCACAAAGCTTGACCTATCGCTTATCTCGGCAGGCTGACACCGATATCGTCAGGCTCTATCTGCATGGCGTTGCGATGTTCGGCTTGCTGCAGGCTGAACGCTATCAAGCCGACCTGCAGCGCTGTCTCGATAATTTGGCTTCACAGCCCTTGATCGCCCGGGAACGGACGGAATTCCGCCCCCCCGGTCCGTGTCCATTTCCACCAGGCACACGTCATCGTCTATGTGCTCGACGGATCCGGCATCCTGATTGTGCGTATTCTCCACGGCCGGCAGGATTAGGAGCATCTGTTGTGACTATTGCCGCGAATAGAGCCCCGTGAAGCGCACGTTCTCGCCGCCGCAGGCGTCGTTGTCGATCACCGCGATATAGGGGCCGAGCTGGGCCATGCGGGCCGCGCAGCGTTTGGGGCCCGCATTGGCCTCTTCGTACCCTATCTGCTGGCCGCCATAATAGCCGAAGGCAAACTCCCGCTCGTTGGCGTCGCCCTCGACCTCGAACTCACCCGTATTGACGTAGGAGCCGGTGTCGTAGGTGGCATGGCCGCGCACGAACATGCGCCCGCCGCCAGTGGTCTTGATGGTGATGACCGAGCGCCCGTCATAGGTGCTCCAGCGTCCGTCCCAGCGCGGCTGGACCTGGACCCGCGAGAGCGACGAAAGCGGCAGCCAGCTCGCAATGTCGGTGCCCTTGCGGTCGACATAGTTGGCGCAGGCGAAATCGCCCTCGATCTCGTTCACCACCACCTTGTCGCCCTCGACCAGGAAGGAGCGCTGCCGGCAGGCCGGCGAGAGGGACGGGCAGCTTTCGCGCTGGCTGGTCGGACCCTTGATGAAGAAGGTGCGCCCGCTCTCGGCGACCTCGTAGAGGCTGATGGCGGCAAGGTCGTTCTGGAGATTGAAGCCGCGGCAGACGCCGTTGGCGGCGAAGGCGGAACCGGTGGCGGCTGCAAGCAGAAGCGCGGCGCTCAGGCTGGAACGGAACATGTCTTTTTCTCTGATCATTGCTTGAGATAAAGGCCGGTGAAAGTGAGTTCAGGCCGCCGCAGGCATCGTTGTCGACCACGGCGATAGAGGGGCTAAGCTGGGCCATGCGTATGCTGCAGGTACCGTCACCGCTGCGGGCATCCTCGATGCGCCCGTGCCGATGCCGGCATCCCGCGCGAGGGCAGGGGCGGCGGGAAGTAAGACGGAAAGCAAAGCGAAGGACAGCAAGCGGCGAATCATCGTGCGACCCTGGAAAAATCCATCGTCATGGAGCCGATTTTCCCGCCTTCGTCTATGCCTTCGGAAACGGTTGTCCTGCGTCGTGATTGACCAGGCCAGCAGGAGGATGCGGGTCGTCGGCATCGTCTAATTGTCGAAAAACAGCCGCGGCTCGTTTTGCTCGTTTGGGCCAATCCAGCAGTATTTGCCGGCCGCGAGCGATCGTTCCCAGGCCCGCGCGATTCGACTGCCTGCTATGGCCGCTTAGCGCCGGGAGCGGTTATATCAACATCGTCAGCGACGACTTCCCGTGTTGTCATAGCGCAGCGTGGCTGTTTCGACTTTGTCGCCATTGGCGGCTGCCCATGAACACAGGGCTTCAAACGGACCCCGCAGTGAATGGCCGAGTGGAGTGATTGCATATTCCACGCCAATCGGCTGCGTCGGGAGTACGGTCCTCGTCACAAGGCCGTTCCGCTCAAGCCTCTTCAAAGCGTCGGCGAGAGCCTTGTGCGTAATCCCATCGAGACGCCGCTTGATCTCGTTGAAGCGCGAGGGTTTGGGACAGATCACTATCAGGATCAGGATCGTCCATTTGTCAGCGATCTTGTCGAGCACCGGGCGAACCCGCGCCATCTCGCCAAGGGCGCAATGAGAAAGAGCTTCCAGGTCGGTATACTCATCCATATCTAGGCTACTCTAGGTGCGTAATTGATACCAGATATCCGGCGTATATCATGGCGAGACCATCAATTGAAAGGATTCACGATGGCTCGAATGAGTAACAAGGTTGCCCTGGTCGTCGGCGGCGCCAAGGGTATAGGCCTGGCGATTGCAGAGCGGCTTTTTGCGGAAGGGGCGAAGGTCTTCATCACCAGTCGTAGAAGTGAAGATGCCGAGAAGGCGGCCAAGGGTATCGGCCATGACGCGGTCGCCATTGCCGCCGATGCCAGTGTGCCCGAAGATATGGTGGAGGCTGTCGAAAAAGTGCGACAGGCATGCGGCCGTATTGACGCGCTCGTCTTGAATGCAGGCCTCTCCGAGCCTGCGCAAATAGCCGAAATAACGCCAGACCACTTCGACCGCCACTTCGGCGTCAACGTCCGCGGAATGGTTTTCGGCCTGCAGGCGGCTCTCCCCGTGATGACGGGAGGCGGGGCGGTCGTCCTCGTCGGATCCATCGCCGATAACGCGGGCTATTCTTCGTACGGAACCTATGCCGCCACCAAGGCAGCCGTCCGTTCTTATGCTCGAACCTGGACGGCAGAACTCGCGCCCAAAGGTATACGCGTCAACGTTGTTGCTCCGGGTCCAACGGATACGGAAATGATGGCCGCGGTTCCGGAAGACACGCGTGCGGCACTTGTCGCTCCGATCCCGATGGGGCGAATGGCGCGGCCGTCAGAAGTGGCTGCGGCCGCCTTGTTCTTGTTGAGCGATGAGGCGAGCTACATCGCCGGTGCCGAACTGTGCGTCGACGGCGGCTTGCGGCAGGTCTAAGGTCAAGGTGAACCGGTGTACCCGATCTGAGCCGGTCGGGTACAACAAAACGCGCTCGATGACGGATCGACTTTACGTCGAAGCCGTTCAACATCGAAAAAGCCACTGAACACCGAGTGCGATCATGTTAGTGCCTCGGTTCTTCACGACCCCGTCCACCTGTCGTGAAACGTCCTCTTCGGGCCAGAGGCAGTCATTGCAGGAACGAGAGGTAATGGCTGAGATGGGGGCGGATGCCGAACGGCAGCTGTTTTCCGCCGGCAGTATATGTCATCACGCGTTCAATCGGTTACCGGTGCGCGGAAGAAGAAGCACCTCCGAGTGACGCATGAGACTGTAGGTTGAGGGCCTGAAAAACGGAGATAGGCGTTCTTTTCTCCCGATCCGGGAGCCCTGGGCAGGATCATCCTCCACATTTCGGTTGCCGATATCCCCGATAGGACCAGACCAGCAGCAGGATCCCGGCCGTCGACATCGTCCAGTAGTCCACCGGCGCCACCCAGAACCAATGGATATGCCAGGGCACGAATTCGGGGCTGAAGCGGGCGAGGCCGAAGGCCGGGTTGAGCACGAACCACAGGAAGTCCTCGCTCAGCCAGAAGATCATGATGCAGGCGATCACGCGCGCTTCCAGCCGCCAGGACCAGGTCCAGGCGAACACCAGCGGAAAATGGAAGAAGATCGCCATGAAGGGGAAGACCCAGGCGTGATAGCCGGTCATCGGGCGCCCGCCCCAGACAATGTCGAGCAGCCAGTGGTGCTCGATGCGCCAGGTCGGCAGGCTGGTGGCCCAGCCATGGCCGCCCTCGATCTGGATCTCGACATTGGCGAAGAAGAAGCCGAGCACCAGCACCATGGCGACGAGCGCCGCGGGCTGGGCGAGGGCGCCGCGCCGGGCCGGGCTTGCGGAGCCGGGAATATCCAGGCCGGTCACCTCAGGGCCTCCAGCACGATGCGCATGGCGTCCCGACCGGCCTCGGGCCGGCCGAGCGCGCGGGCCTGGCGGCGCATCGCGGCGAGGCGCTCCGGCTCGGCCTTCAACAAGGCGACGTGATATTCCAGGCCGATCTCGTCGATCGCCTTCATCGCCGCCCCGTTCTCCATGAGATAATCGGCATTGCGCTCCTCCTGCCCCGGAATCGGGGCGCTGAGCAGCATCGGCACGCCCATGGCCAGGCATTCGGAGGTGGAGAGCCCCCCGGGCTTGGTAATGACGAGATCCGCCGCCGCCATCAGGCGCGGCACCTCGTTGGTGAAGCCGAGCGGAAAGAGGCGGCCCGGCCGGCTGGCCGCCAGGGCCTGGAGTTCCGCCAGCGCCTTCTGGTTCTTGCCGGCCAGCACCACGAGCTGGAGCTCGGGATCGGCAGCCGTGAGGCGCCTGGCCACCGGCCCGACGCCGAGGCCGGCGCCCCCGCCCATCAGGAGATAGGTGCGCCTGGCGGGATCGAGCCCGAAGGCGGCGGCGCAGGCCCCGCGCTCATGGTCCTGCGCGAAGGCCGGCATGATCGGAATGCCGGTGACATGGATCTTGTCTGCCTCGATGCCCTGGGCGGTGAGGCGGAAGGCGACCTCCTCATTGCCGGCAAAGAAGCCGGACATGCGCGGGATCACCCACATGCGGTGGAGGTCGAAATCGGTGATCTGCACGAAGACCGGCACTTCGACGCGGCCCTTGCCGATCTCGCGCATCAGGAGTTCGGCCGGCAGGAAATGGCTGCAGACGATGGCATCGGGCGCGAATTCGTCGATGGCGCTGCGCAACGGCCGGGTCGAGAGGCGTTCCACTGCCCGCCGCAATTTCTGGGAGACGGCATCGGGCGGCGCGTCCGAGCTCGCCTGATAGAGTATGCCCCACAGGGCCGGATGCTTGGTGACGAGCTTGATGTAATAGTCGGTGTAGATCTTGCGGAAGGTCGAGGGCACATAGTCCATCACGTCCAGATGCAGGACCTTGGCATCGGGCGCCAGCAGGAGCGTGGCTTCCTTCAGCGCTTCGGCCGCCCGCATATGGCCGGCTCCGGCGGAGACGCTGAGAAAGAGGATGCGATATGATCTGGCCAAGGCGGCGGCTCCGTGCGCAAGGCGAAGACTTGGCGAGGCACGGGCCGATTTGTCAACTGGACCGGGACCTTACAACCCGCTCTGCCAGGCTTTGACGCTGGCGATCGGATAGATCAGCATGAGGACGTTGAGGGTGAGGTTGTCGCGGATGGCGTAGAGGGCCAGCAGTTCGAAGAAGATGGCGAGCGCCACCGTCGCCCAGACGGGCAGGCGCGAGGCGATGAGGAAGCCCACCAGCATGAACAGGATGTCGCTCACCGAGTTCAGGATGCTGTCGCCCTCATAGCCCAGCGCGATGGTGCCCTCGCGGTAGCGGTTGATGATCAGGGGGCTGTTCTCCAGGATCTCCCAGCCCGCCTCCACCACCAGCGCCAGGAGGGCCCGGAAGCCGAGCGGACGGCTCCGTGCCAGCAGCCAGAACAGGCCGCAGAACAGGAAGCCATGGATGACATGCGAAAGCGTGTACCAGTCCGCGATGTGCTGGGAATTGTCGGCGGTGTTGGGATCGCCGACCCATAGTTTCACCGTGCCGCAGGTGCAGATCGGATTGCGGCCCATGGCAAAGAGAATCAGCGCCGCCAGAGCGATCAGGCCCGCACCGGCCAGCCAGAAGCGCAGCGCCGGGGCGGGGGTGGCGCTTCGCGCGACCGTTTCGGAGGAAGGATTCATGACGCGCCCGGTTTCCAGTGCAACAGGGCGTGTGTCCCACCATTGGCCGGCATTGGCAAGCCGGGACGGCACCGAGCGCGGCTTCGCAGCGAAGGCAAGCTGTCAGCCAGGCCCGCCGGTTTTCGCTATGGGGCCCGGCGTGCCAGCTCTCCCTTTCGTTACCGGCGTGCTGCCGGCAGGATGGAGGCGGCCGGCGCGTCCATCCTGCCTGCTATGTCAGTTTCCGCCGCCGATGCAGGTGGCGACATTCTCCGGCGTGCAGACGTCGAGGCCGGTATAGGTCGGGTCCTTGGGCGGGGCCTTGCCGTCCTTGATGTCTTTCAGGAAATACATGGCCTTGTAGCCCATCTCGAAGGGGCGCTGGCCGACATTGCCGGAGGCCAGCCCCGCCTTGAGCAGGTCGAGCTGCACGGGCAACGTATCGGCCACCACCAGGGCGAGCGCGCCGGATGCGATCTTGTCCTTGTATTTGCCGGCGACCTGCCGGTAGGCGTCGGGCAGGAATTGCGGGAAGCCGCCCGTCGGAATGAAGGCGTCGAGATCGGGATATTTGCCGAGCGTGTCCTCCATCTGCTGCACGGATTTGGGGAAGTCGTCGTCGGTGTAGAGGGGGCAGCCGTCGACCTCGGTCCAGCCGTTCTGGCCGGCGAGGCGCTCGCCGGGCGCCTGGGCGCTCTGTTTGCCGGCCAGGGTATCGCGGATGCCCTGCATGCGCTCATTGTGGTTGGCCGCTGCCGCGCCGCCGGACTGGATGCAGATCTTGCCGCCTTTGGGCTTGATCTTCATGGCGAGCTTGGCGAGGTTGACGCCGATCTCGTAATTATGCGTGCCGACATAGGCGAGGCGCTCGCCCTTGTTGTCGGCCAAAAGGTCCGAGTCCCAGGTCAGCACCGGGATCTTGGCGCCGGCCGCGCCCTGCAAGGCGGCCGCGATGGCCGGGGCGTTGGCCGGCGAGACGGCGATGCCGTCCACCCCCTTGGTAATCAGGTCCTGCACGATCTGGGCCTGTTCGTCGCCGCCGCCATGCTCGCCCGGGCCGACATAGAGGCATTCGATCGCGCCGCCCAGCTCTTTCTCGGCCTTCTTGCAGCCGGCCTGCGCCTGGTCGAAGAAGGGGTTGTTGGTGTTTTTCGGCACCAGCGCGAAGGTGAGCTTGTCGGCGGCAGAAGCGGCGCCGGCCGTCGCGGCGAGGCCGACGGCGAAGGCTGCCGTGGTCATCAGATATTTGAGCATCGTTTCCTCCGGATATTGCACCCTCCGGGCGTGCCCTCGGCACGCCCTTGGGCCATTCACACGACGCCGGTTCGACCGGTCATTCGCGTCTCTTGCCGCGGATCCTTTCGAGCAGGACCGCGAGAACCAGGAAGCTGCCGACGAAGACACCCTGCCAGTTGGAATCGACGCCGGCCATCAGCAGGGCATTGCGGATGACCTCGAGCAGGGCCGAGCCGATCAGCGCGCCGAAGGCGCCGCCTTCCCCGCCCATCAGATTGGCGCCGCCGATCACGGTGGAAGCGATGGCGCGCAGCTCATAGCCCGTGCCGAGGGAATTGATGGCCGAGCCGGCCCAGCCGACGCTGAGGATGGCGGCGATGGCGCCGCTGACGCCCGAGACGACATAGGCCTGCAGCTTGATGCGCTTGACCGGCACGCCGGTCAGGTTGGCAGCCTGTTCGTTGCCGCCGATGGCGAGGAGATGGCGGCCCCAGCTCGTCATGCGCATCACCACGAACAAGGCCAGCGTAAGGACGAGCAGCACCCAGACCGGATTGGCGATGCCGAGGATCGAGCCGGCGCCGATGGTCTTGAAGGCCGGGCCGCCGGGGCCGAAATTGTAGAGCATCTTGTTGCCCGAGAGCACCACGGCGACCGAGCGCGCCGCCGAGAGCATGCCCAGCGTCACCACGAACGGGGACAGGCCGACATAGGCGATGAGGCCGCCATTGACGGCGCCCGCCAGAGCGCCGGCGGCAAGGCCGGCACCGACGGCGGCATACCAGGGATAGCCGGCCTCCAGCGTGAGGCCGCAGGCGACCGCCACCAGGCCCATGATCGAGCCGACGGACAGGTCGATGCCGCCGGTGATGATCACCACGGTGGCGCCCAGCGCCATGATGCCGATGAAGGCGAAGTTGCGGGTGATGTTGTAGAAATTGTCCTCGGTGGCGAAGCGCGGCTCGCGTAGCGACATCAGCACGCAGATGACGATCAGCGCGATGGTGACCCAGAAGGCCTGACTGGAGACCAGCGTCTGCCAAAGCGACTTCTCGCGGATCGCCAGGACGGATTCGATGGAGACGCTGGCGCTGTCGCGGCTCGGATCGTTGCGGGAAGCGGGGGGCATGGTGTTCGTCATCGCAGCCTCATGCCACCTGGATGGCGCCGGTGATCAGGCCGGTCACCTCTTCGGGGGAAGTCCGGTCGATCGGCTTGTCCGCCACCTTGTGGCCGCGGCGCATGACGATGACGCGGTCACAGACCTCGAACACATCGGGCATGCGGTGGGAGATCAACACCACCGAAATTCCGGCATCGCGCAGGCGCCGGATCAGGCCAAGCACCTCGGCGACCTGGCGCACGCTGATGGCGGCGGTCGGCTCGTCCATCAGCACGATCTTGGCCTTGGAGAGCCGGGTCCGCGCGATGGCCACGGCCTGACGCTGGCCGCCCGACATCTGGCGGACGAGGTCGCGGGGACGGGTTTCGGATTTGAGCTCGGCGAAGAGCTCGCCGGCTTTTTGGATCATCGCCCCGTGGTCGAGCCAGCGGAAAGGCCCGATCCGCTTCTTGATCTCGCGGCCGAGAAAGACGTTGGCGGCGGCCGAGAGATTGTTGCACAGGGCCAGGTCCTGATAGACCACCTCGATGCCCTTGGCCCGCGCCTCGACGGGCTTGTGGAAATGCACCGTCTCGTCGTCCAGCATGATCTCGCCGGAGGTGGGCGGGAAGTTGCCGGCGATCAGCTTCACCAGGGTCGACTTGCCCGCGCCGTTGTCGCCCATCAGGCCGACGATCTCGCCGCGGCCGATGGTGAGGTCGACATCGGTGAGCGCCCTGATCGCCCCGAAGCTTTTTCCGACTTTTTGTAAGACCAGCAGCGTCATTGCGAGGCGCTCCCTCGTACCGATGGCACTATATTTGATATTGTCAGACGATATTGCACGTATTGCGCGAGATAACCCGCCGGCCGCGGTGGCCTGGAAGCCTGTCCTGTGGCGTTATGCACCTGACGGTGAGGCGATCCGGCGCGCAGAAACTCAGTATCGTCTTTACGACCTTGTCTGAATTTCAATTATTGCGCGATCTAAGGGCGCCGCTGGCTGAAGCGTTCTTTTAACGAAACGCAAGCATTCATCGTCATGATGATAGATGTCACGGCAGTGCTTGTTTTCTGCACCGATTTTCTGCACTTGGGCCTCCCGATCCACATAGTGCCGGCGACTTTCAATGTCGTCTTGTTTATATTTGCTGTAGCCGCCCGATAGTGCTTGTCATCTGGCCGGGGTGTCAAGCCTCTTGCGCATGACGGACGGGGCGCTCGCATGTGAGCGACCGGGTCATTCGCGGTCACTGGCAAGAAAGTCTTCGATCCTGGAAGAGATCCCATGCCTGCGGTGCTGCATGACTGCCGCATCGCGCACGGGACGACATGCGATGCGTGGCATGCCTCACTGCCGGTTGAGCAGGCGCTCCAGATAGTCCGTCTCCGCCTTCGGGCGGTTGGGATCGGCGAGGCGGCGGCGCAGTTCGTTCAGGACTTCGCCGGCGCGCCTGGAAGGCGAAGCCTCGGTGGAGCCGTCGGCACTGAAGTCGGGGCCATTGGGCAATTGCCGGCCGAGCGGATCCTTGCCGCCCCGATTGTTGCCCTGCTGCGGGCCCTTGCCGTTCTTGCGGGCCTGCGCCATCTGCTCGGCCAGCCCCTTGGCCGCCTTGCGCAGGGCTTCGATGGCCCGTCCCTGCGAATTGACGGCATTCTCGCCATCCTGCTCGCCAAGCTGGTTTTCGGCATCGCGCATGGCCTGCCCGGCCTCGCCCAGGGCACCAGGGGTCTCCGCGCCGCTATCGCGCAGATTCTTCTGCATCTTCTCCAATTGCTGGCGCAGCGCCTGCTGGCGTTCCTTCAATTGGTCGAGGGAGGGCGAAGCTTCGCCCTGTCCACCTTGGCCCTGCCCGCCCTGGCCCGTGCTGCCCGGCCCCTGTCCATTCTGGCCTTGGCGACCCTGGCCGGACGGGCCCTGTCCCTGTCCACCTTGGCCTTGATCGCCGAGTCCCTGGTCGCCAAGCCCCTGGTCGCCCATGCCCTGATCACCCGGACCCTGGCCGTCCTGCCCCTGGCCTTCTTGGCCCTGTCCTTCCTGTCCCTGCCCGAAAGGCTGGTTCTGGCGGTAGGTCTGGTCGCGCAGGCGCTGCTGACGCAGGATCATCTTGCCCATGTCGTTGAGCGATTGCTGCATCTGCTGCATCGTGGGATCGCCCTGGCCGACGCTATCCTCGGGATTGGCCAGGTTGTTGAGGATGTCGTCGAGCTGCGAGAGCAGCTTCTGCGCATCGTCCTTCTTGCCGTTCTTGGCTGAATTCTCGAGCTGGTCGAGCAGCTTGTTCAGTTCCTCCGGCGTGATGTTGCGCACGGGCTTGTCGCCGGGTTTCTGGGTGTTCTTGAGGGCCTGCTGCTGGCGCTTGGCATAGTCCTGCAGGAAATCGTTGAGGGCCTGGCGCAATTCCTGGGTGAGCTTTTCGATCTCCTCGGGCGAGGCGCCGCGTTCCAGTGCCTCCTTCAACTTTTCGCGCGCGGCCCTGAGCCGGCGCTCGGCGACGCTACCGTCGCCTTCCTCGATGGCGAGCGCGATCTGCCAGAGATAATCGGCGGCGTCGCGATAGGCGTCATCGGAATTCGCGCGGTCGATCCGGTCGCGCACGGTGCGCAGGCCGAGATAGAGGCCGGCATCCTTGGTGAAGTCCTCCGGCGCGATCATCAGCGCTTCCAGCGCATATTTGACCTCGCGGGCCTGGTTGGCATCGAGCGCCAGGGTGAGGCGCTGTTCCACCAGGGCGCGGGCGAGCGGGTTCTGGAACTCGCGCTGAGGCAGGGTGACGTCCTGAGGCTCGCTGCGGCCCTCATTGCCGGCATCGTCGCGTACCACCAGCGTCATCTTGACGGTGGCGCCGGCCAGCGGATCGGCCGAGAGATTGCGCGTTGCCGTCACCGTGCCGGAGCGGGCATGGCCCGCCGGCGCGGAGAGGGCGATCTTCGGCGGCTGGTAGAGCGGATGCCCGTCCGACAGCAGCGTGCTCTGACTCTCGACGGCGGTGGCGCCGTAATCATCGTCGATCTTGTAGCTGAAGATCATGCCGCCCTTGCCGTCGGGCTTCACCGGCCCTTCGAAGGCGATGGTGGGCGGTCTGTCGGGGATGACGGTGAAGGCAAAGCGCGTCAGGCTGCCGTCGCCATGGCGAATGTCGATGCCGGTGTCGGACATCAGCTTGAGGCGCTTTTCGACGACGGCGGCTTCCTGATCGGCGGGCGTCGAAGAGGGGACGTCCTCGGTGCCCGCCTGTGCCGCGATCTCGGCGCCCTTGTCGCCGGCAAGGCGAACCACGAGGACGGAGCCCTGCGGCACCGGGATCGGCGCGCCCTGATTGGCCTGCGAGAGGACCTGGGGGGCACGGCGCGTATAGGGCGGCGGCGTCACCCAGGCGTCCATGCGCATGCCTGACAGCTCGCCGTCCTGACCCGAGAACAGCGCGGCGATGTCGTGCCGGGGGGAGGCGAGGGCATCGATGAGGCGCGGCAGGCGTTCGGCCCCCGCATAGAAGAAGCCGACGAACAGGGCCAGGATGGCGCCGACGCGCAGGCCATAGCGATCGAGCTGTGGCAGGCCGGGCGAGGGCAGGCCGAGACTCACCCGGCGGCTCGCCTCCAGGGCGAGGCGCAGATGCCGGCGCCACAACGCTTCGGCGAGCGGATCCCCGCCGCCCTGCACCAGCCGGTCCTGCCGGGTGGTGGCCGGGCGATGCGGCAGGCCGATGGCCTCGTCGATGCGATGGAGAGCCATGTCCCGGCTGGGGAAGCGCAGCCGGGCGAGCGGCCAGAGCGAAGCGAGAAGGCCGGCAAAAAAGACCAGGAAGAGAGCAAGACGCGGCAGGCCGGCGAGCACCCCGAACAGATCGAACCAGCTCAGTGCCACGAACAGGCCGATAACACCCACCGGCACGGCCAGGCGCGGCCAGGCCTGTTCCCAGAACAGGGCAAGCCTCGCACGCAGCACGAGCGTTTCGAAGGCGCGTGTGTCGCCTGCCGCTTCCTCGCTCATGCCTGCCTCGGGATCAGCCATGCATCATCCAAACATCTCGATCGGCAGCAGGATAGGCCGCCCAGCCGGGTGATTCCAGTACCTGCCTATCATAAGCCTGTGCGTGGCAAATCCATGTCCAAACGCATGTTTGCCGCCAAGCGCCTATTTTGAAGGGATGACTAGGCCAAAGGATACCCAGACCTTGCCCGGGATGGGCGCGCCGGCTGCGGCAGAAGCACGCCGATGGAGCAGCTCGCCACCAAATGTCGGCCGATGGGAATCTCAAAAGGAGAAAGTCAAATTCCACACGCTGCGGACAGCACCAGGGGGCTCAAATCCGCGGTATATTCGGCAAGACCGGCAATATCTGGTCCCGTTTTGACGGGACCGCCTTCTTGTCGGTCTATGATGCATGAGATCTTTGAGCGATGAGAGCGCTTCGGCATGATAACGCGTATAAATCGATCTTGATTGCGTTGCTTTTCACCGGAAGAAGAACAGCCAAAGCAAGATGATGATCGGAATGGGTATTCCGACCAGCCAGAGCAAAAGCGCGCGTCCCATTATACCATCTCCATTACTGATGCGGAACGGAGGAATCCGCTCCGGCTTTGAACAACCATTAACCGCAGGATTGGTTCCCGACGCGAAGGACGATGATCGCCAGGATCCTCATGATCCAGGGCATGGTCGGGCATGGGCCGGTCGCCGCCGGTAGCGGGGCTGTGCCGTCATTCCGTCGACCGGGGCCTGAGGAGGCGCCTCCTCAGGCCGCAGAACGCGTCGACGAGGCCGCCATCACCGGGGAGAGTGGTCGAGCTGCGGCGGACCGGGCGCGGAATGTCGCTTCGGGCGTAGCGAATCGGCAGGCTTTGCGGCGCTGGATAGGGGTGATAGGCAAGCAACACCTGGAACGAGCCGAGCAGGACCGACAAGCCCGTGAACCACGACAATGCCCGCCCCGACCGGCTCTATGAGGATCCGGATCTCGCCAGCTTCTATGACGTCGAGAACGAGTGGAGCGCAGATCGCGCCTGCTGCCGGTCTCTGGCGGCGGGCTGTGCTTCGGTGCTCGATCTTGGCTGCGGCACGGGCGATCTTGCGGCGGACGTGGCGCGCCAGCCCGGTTGCACCGTCTTCGGCGTCGATCCCGCCGCTGCCATGCTCGATATCGCCCGCCGCCGCCCGGGCGGCGACCGGGTGACCTTCGTGCAGGGGGACGGTCGTATCGTGCGGCTCGGCCGCCGTTTCGACCTCGTGGTGATGACCGGCCATGCCTTCCAGGTCTTTCTCACGCAGGAGGACCGCATCGCCGCCCTGCGCACGATCGCGGCGCATCTGGAGCCCGGGGGCCGTTTCATCTTCGACAGCCGCAACCCCGCCATGGAGCAGTGGCGGGAATGGACGCCGGAGCAATCACGCCGGCGGATCGAGCATCCGCGTTTCGGGGCAGTCGAGGCCTGGAACGACGTCACGCACGATCCCGCCACGGAGGTCGTGACCTACGGCACCCATTATCGCATCCTTGCCGACGGGCGGACGCTGTCGTCGCATTCGCGCATCGCCTTTGCGCCGCGGTCCGAGCTGGAGCGGGCGCTGGACCAGGCGGGCCTGGAGGTGGAGGCCTGGTATGGCGATTGGGAGCGGGGCCCCTTGACACCGACATCGCCGGATTTCATTCCCCTCGGCCGGCTGCGCGGGAGCTCGGGGCATCGATGACCGCCAGAATCCTCATGATCCAGGGCACGGGCTCGGATGTCGGCAAGTCGCTGCTGGTGGCGGGACTGTGCCGTCACTTCGCCGACCGGGGCCTGAGAGTGCGTCCCTTCAAGCCGCAGAACATGTCGAACAATGCCGCCGTCACCGTGGATGGCGGCGAAATCGGCCGGGCGCAGGCGCTCCAGGCCCGGGCGGCGCGGGTGGCGCTCAGCGTGCATATGAACCCGGTGCTCTTGAAGCCGCAATCGGAGATCGGGGCGCAGATCATCGTGCAGGGCCGCATGCGCGGTTCGGCCCGCGCCCGCGACTACCAGGCGCTCAAGCCCGCGCTGATGGCCGACGTGCTCGACAGTTTCGAGCGCCTGAGAGCCGAAGCCGATCTCGTGCTGGTCGAGGGAGCGGGCTCGGCCTCGGAGGTCAATCTGCGCGCCGGCGACATCGCCAATATGGGCTTTGCCCGGGCAGTGAACGCCCCCGTGCTGCTCGCCGGCGATATCGACCGCGGCGGCGTGATCGCGCAGATCCTCGGCACGAAGGTGGCGATCGATCCCGAGGATGCCGCCCTGATCCGGGGCTTCATCGTCAACAAGATGCGCGGCGATGCCAGCCTGTTCGCCGACGGCATGGCCTTCATCGCCGAACGTTCCGGCTGGCCGGCCCTCGGCCTGGTGCCGCATTTTCCTCAGGCCGGTCGCCTGCCGGCGGAGGACGCGCTGGCGCTCGGCTCCTATGGCTCGCGCCGCGCCGGCGCCAAGCTGACCATCGCAGTGCCGATGATGCCGCGCATCTCCAATTTCGACGATCTCGATCCGCTGGCCCAGGAGGCCGAGGTCGATCTTGTCATGGTGAAGCCCGGCCAGCCCCTGCCGGTGGCCGATCTCGTCATCCTGCCCGGCTCGAAAGCGACCATTGCCGACCTTGCCTTCCTGCGCGCCGAAGGCTGGGACATCGACATCGCGGCCCATGTCCGGCGCGGCGGCCATGTCCTCGGCCTGTGCGGCGGCTACCAGATGCTGGGCAGGCGCATCGCCGATCCCGACGGCATCGAAGGACCGCCGGGCGAGGTCGCGGGCCTCGGCCTCCTCGACGCCGTTACCCGCCTCGGCGGCGACAAGCGCCTGGTGGCGGTGAGCGGGCGCAGCTGCGCGGACGGGGTCGCTTTCTCCGGGTATGAGATGCATGTCGGCGTTACCGAGGGGCCCGCGCTCGCCCGTCCGCTGCTGCGCTTCGACGACGGCAGCCTCGACGGAGCCGGCTCGGCGGATGGCCGCATCGCCGGCTGCTATGTGCATGGCCTGTTCGGCGACGATCGCCAGCGGGCCGCCTGGCTCGCCCGCCTCGGCGGGCAGGGCAGCAGCCTGGCCTATGAAGCCGTGGTGGAGGAGACGCTGGATGCTTTCGCCGCCCATCTCGCCAGCCATCTCGACATGACGGCGATCGGGCGGATCATCGGGCTGTAGGGCGAAGCCGCTAGGTTTACGGGGTTTGGCGCGCGTCCGGTGGGTCGATCTCCAGATCGACCATCTTGGAAACGCCGGACTTGCCGGCGGAAAGATGCCGATCCCCGCTCCATCCGGAATTTCCTCACCCCCGGGCTCTCTCCCGAGCCGGGAGAGCGGGCGCTCTTACTGATACTGCTTGTAGATCAGGTAGAAGGTGAGGAGGCCGATCAAGGCCGACAGGATCACGCACGCCATGTGATAGAGATCGAGCGCGCGACGGATGTCGGCCGCACCGGCATCGGCCCGGCCATTGCCCATATAGGCGTCCTCGACCAGGGTCTCGCCATAGATGCGGGGACCGGCGAGGCGCAGGTCGAGCGCGCCGGCCATGGCCGCCTCGGGCCAGCCGGCATTGGGCGAGCGGTGCTTGCCGGCATCGCGCCTCACGGCAGCGATGGCGGCCCGCCCGCGGCGATGGCGGATGAAGGCGGCGGCGCTGATGATCAGGGCCGTCAGGCGGGCGGGGATGAGGTTCAGCCAGTCGTCGAGCCGGGCGGCGGCCCAGCCGAAGGCCTCGTGGCGGGGGGTGCGGTGGCCGATCATCGAATCGGCGGTGTTGATGATCTTGTAGACGGCGATGCCGGGCAGGCCGAACAGGGCATACCAGAACACCGGCGCCACCACGCCGTCGGAGAAATTCTCGGCCAGGCTCTCGATCGCGGCACGGCAGACACCCGGCTCGTCCAGGGTTTCGGGATTACGCCCGACGATCATCGAGACGGCCTTGCGGCCGCCGGCCAGGCCGCCGACCTCCAGCCCATGCGCGACATCCTCGACATGGTCGCCCAGGCTCTTGGAGGCGATCAGCGCGGAAGCGATCAGCCCGAGCGGAATGAAGCCATAGGTGATGGAAAGGCAGAGCCGTTCCACGATAATGCCGCCGAGCCCGGCGACCAGCACCAGGACACCGGTGGTGACGATGCCGGCGCCCCGACGGGTCGAGGGAGCATCCTCCGCAAAATTCAGGCGCCGGTCGAGCCAGCCGATGAGGGCGCCCATCCAGGTGACGGGATGGCCGATCCGCGCATAGAGCCAGCGCGGATAGCCGAAGATCATTTCGAAGGCCCAGGCGATCGCGAGACTGAGAATTCTAGAGAAAACATCCATCGATACGGCAAAACCAAACTTGATCGGCACCCAGCCCGTTCCGGGCCACCATGCCTCGCCAAGACTCAGAATTCGGTTAAGGATTTCCAAATTCCGCTCGGTCCCCACCCTTTCTGGGACTGAAGCCAGCCCCCTGGAACCGCGGATGGGGACACGCGCAGTCCCGGCAAGGGCACTGCGCCATCGAGGCTCGGCCATCTTCAGCCAGCGGGCCTGGATATATGGCAAGTCCGCTTGACAGGAGGGAGGCACGAACACTAAATGGCGACGCTTCCGGGCAGCCGGGGCTGTAGCTCAGTTGGGAGAGCGCTGCAATCGCACTGCAGAGGTCGTGAGTTCGAATCTCATCAGCTCCACCATCCCGCTTCGCGCTCCAGGCGAGGCAGGAACCCCCGAATAGCCAACAAAGCCTGCATGTTTTGCGCAGTGGCCTGCCAATGGCGCGCGCCGTTCCGCCTCACATTAAGTTTACGCAATGGCATGTGCGGCGGGCATTTCCTCCACCGAAACGCCGATTGGTCGTTCCGAAAAATGCGTTGGACGCGCGAAGCACCAAAGCAGAAGCGGCGATGCTGCCGGCGGGTAGGGCGTCGCGCACGGTGGGCTGGAGCGGCCGATCATCCTCGCGGCCTCGGTTTTCTTTATGCCGCCCTTATGCGATCGGCCCGAAATAGGACGATCTCCTGATTTGAAGGTCCCCATCCGCCGGCCGTATGATGTCGCGGCTGGCAGGGCTTCGAAACGATCGAGGATGAGAATGAGAGCGTCGGTTGCCGAACTCGGTGAGGCGCTGGCTTTCAATCGTTCCGGCGGCATTATCGACGATCTTCCGCTGCAGCTGATTTCCTCGGAGCAGATGGCCGAGGAGGTCCAGGATGCGGCGCTTGCCGCCATGGACGACAATGTCGCCGGCTACTTTGCGACGGCCACGATCCCCGCCACGAGACGCATCCTGCAATGCGAGGTTCCCCTTTTCGGGCCGCTGGCCGCATCGAGCCTGCTGCCGAGCCACAGCCATTTCCGCCTGCCGCCAGGGGTGCTGGGCGCGGAATGGAGCCTCGGCCTGCTGATGGGCGATTCCTATCCCGATCCGCATCGGCCGGTGACCTTGGCGCTGATCGAGGAGGCCATCATCGGCTGCGTGCCGATGATCACCATCCTCGGCCGCCGGGTGAGGGGCGGCGTGCCGCTCAATTCCTGGACGGCGACGGCCGATTTCGGCCTGCATGTCGCCTCCGTCAGGGGAGCTCCGGCCTTTGACCGGCACCTGGCCGACCTCAAGGGGCTGGAGGTCGTCGCCAGCATGAACGGGGCCGTGGTCGGCAGGAGCAGGGGCGAAAGGGTGATGAGCGACATCAGGGAGGCGATTGCGAGCCTCTCGCTCTATCTGGCGCGTCGCAGCCGGCAGGTGCCGCCGGGCAACCTCATCGCCATCGGTGGCGGGCCTCTGATCCTGCAGGCGGTGGTCGGCCAGGCCTTCACTGCCGATTTCGGCGGCTTGGGGGCGGTCGAGGTGGTGTTTGGCTGAGAACTAACTATTCGGATCTCGAGGCGAAGCGCCCTGCCGCTCGAGTTCGTCGATGAGCAGGCGGGCATGCATCGACAGGTCGGCGAGGGACCTTGCGCAGACGACCAAATGGCGATCGGCCCAGCCGTCGCTGAGGCGCAACACGGCAAGGTGGGGGCTGCCATAGCGTTCGACGGCGGCAAGCGGCAGCACGCCGACGCCGATGCCGGCTTCGACCAGGCGGGCCACGGCATCGAAGCTGCGCAGCCTGACGCGATAGGCGATGCGCCGCCCCAGGCGGGCGGCATGGCGGGCGAGATGGTCGGTGAGGGCGCCGCCGGCCAGGCCGACGAAGGGCTCGCCGATCAGCTCGGCAAAGCCGATTTCCGGCCGGGCCGCGAGCGGGCTGGTGCCGGCGGTGATCGCCACCAGGCGATCGACCCCGAGGGAGCGCGTTTCCAGCGCCGCCAGATCGGCGGTGGCGGCGATCACGCCGAAATCGGCCAGGCCGGCCCCGATGGCTTCGACGATCTCGGTGCTGGTCCTTTCCTCGATGTCGATGTCAACGCCGGGATGGTTGGCGAGGAAGACGCGCAGCGCCGCCGGCACCAGTTCGACCAGCCCCGCCGTGTTCGAGAGTATGCGGATCTCGCCCTTGAGGCCGGCGGAGAAGGCGAGAAGCTCGCTGCGCATCTGCTCGACCTGGGCGGTGATGGTGCGGGCATGGTGCAGCAGCGCCCGTCCGGCCGCGGTGGGCTCGACACCGCGGCGGCTGCGGCTGAACAGGGCGGCGCCGAGCACGGCTTCCATGCCGCTCACCCGGGCGCTGGCGGAGGCCAGCGCCATATGCATGCGCTCGGCCCCGCCGGAAATGCTGCCTGCCCGCACCACCGCCTCGAACAGGCGCAGGTCGGTGAGATCGAAACGCATGGTCTTTTCCTTCGGCTTTTCCGAAGGAAAGGGTCGGATCTTCCCGATTGTCAACCGGCTGGCCAAATGTCAGGAAGCCCCCATGTCCGATTTTCTCCTGCTCACCGGGGCCGGCCTGCTTGCTGGCGCGATGAACGCCATGGCGGGCGGCGGCTCCTTCGTGACGCTGCCGGCCCTGATCGCTGCCGGCGTGCCTTCGGTTGCGGCGAATGCTTCGAGCACGGTGGCGCTCTATCCCGGCGGCGCGGCCAGCGCCTATGTCTATCGCAGCGGCTTCGATCCGATCTGCGGCGCGCCGGCCGGATGGATGCTTGCCGTCACCCTGGCCGGCGGCCTCGCGGGCGCGCTCTTGCTCCTGTGGACGCCGACGACCATGTTCGACCGGCTGTTGCCCTGGCTGCTGCTGGTCGCCACCCTCATGCTGGCGGGCGGGCCGCGGCTCGGCGCCGCCTTGCGGGCGCGCCTGGCGGCCGGGCCGGCCGTGGTCTTGGCGATCCAGGCCCTGCTCGGGCTTTATGGCGGCTATTTCGGCGGCGCCGTGGGCCTGATGATGATCGCGGCCTGGAGCCTGCTCGACGGCGCCGACTTCAAGGCGCTGAACCCGTCCCGCACGCTGATGGTGACCGCCGCCAACAGCGCCGCCGTGCTCTGCTTCGCACTCGCCGGAGCGGTCGAATGGCACGAGACCCTGCTGGTGGGCGGCGGGGCTCTCCTCGGCGGCTATCTCGGCGCCCAGGCCGGCCGGCGGCTGCCTTCCGCTGCCGTGCGCTTCGCCACGCTGGCGATCGCGACCGGCATGACGGCGGCCTTCTTCATCAGGGCCTATGCGTGAAAGCGAATTTGGAAACGATCGTTCTCTTTTAGGCCGGTCCTCAGCTTTCCCTTTCCAGCCGCGTCTTCTTTTTCTATGGTCCGACCAATGGCGCGGCGGGCAATGCCCGCCGCCTTCAGTCTTCGGAACCGACCTTCATGACCTCCAAGCCGGCGAGCAGTTCCATCCTGGCCTTTCTCGTCGCCGGCGCCTATTTCATGGAAATGCTGGACGGCACGGTGGTGGTCAGCGCCCTGCCGCAGATGGCCGAGTCCTTCGGCGTGCAGCCGATCGACCTCAATATCGGCATCTCCGCTTATCTGCTCACCCTGGCCGTGCTGATCCCGGCCAGCGGCTGGGTCGCCGACAAATATGGCCCGCGCGCCGTGTTCGGCTGGGCCATCGTGATCTTCACGCTCGCCTCGATCCTGTGCGGCCTCAGCCCCAATCTGTGGACCTTCACGGCGGCCCGCATCCTGCAGGGCGTCGGCGGCGCGCTGATGGTGCCGGTCGGGCGGCTGATCGTGCTGCGCAACACCGCCAAGCAGGACCTGATGCGGGCGATCGCCACCATCACCTGGCCCGGACTGGCGGCGCCCGTGCTCGGCCCGCCGATCGGCGGCTTCCTCGCCACCTATGCGACCTGGCACTGGATCTTCTTCCTCAACGTGCCGCTCGGCATCCTCGGCTTCATCCTCACCATGAAGCTGATTCCCGCCGGCAAGCCCGATGGCGCCAAGCCGTTCGACTGGACGGGCTTCGTGCTGATCGGCATTGCCTGCTTCGGCCTGATGTATGGCCTGGACCTGATCTCGCGGCAGGACGGCTCGATGTCGCTGGCTGCGATCTGGCTGACCGCCAGCGCCGTGGTCACGACGGCCGCCATTCTTCACGCTCGGCGGGCCGAGCATCCCCTGGTCGACCCCTGGGCGCTGCGCATCCGCAGCTTCTCCATCACCATCTGGGGCGGTTCGATATTCCGCGTCGCCATCGGCGCCGTCCCCTTCCTGGCACCCCTGATGTTCCAGCTCGCCTTCGGGCTCGACGCCTATCAGGCCGGCCTTTTGGTGCTGTGGGTGTTCGCCGGCAACATCGTGATGAAGCCCTTCACCACGCCGGTGCTGCGGCGCTTCACGTTCCGCCAGGTGCTGCTCGGCAACGGCCTCCTCAACGCCGTGCTGATCTCCTCCTATGCGCTGCTGACGCCGGCGACGCCCTTTGCGCTGATCTGCGCCCTGCTGTTCGCCAGCGGCCTGACCCGCTCGATGCAGTTCACCGCGCTCAACACCATCGCCTTCGCCGAGGTGCCGGAAGCGCGGATGAGCGGGGCGAACACCCTCTTCAACGTCGCCCAGCAGATGTCGATGGGCCTCGGCGTCGGCGTGGCGGCCGCGGCGCTCAGGCTGGCCGAACTCTGGTTTCCGGGCACGAACGGCTCGCTGCCGCTGATCGATTTCCAGATCGCCTTCGCGGTGATCGGGCTGATTTCCTTCGTCGCCATCCTCGACATGATCGGTCTCGATGCCGGGGCGGGCAACGAGCTCAGGGTCCGGCGGGCCGGCGCGAAATAGCACTCCGATACCAGCGGCGCCTTGGCGCGGCTTTCGCCGATTGACAGAGCCGTTCTCTTTGGAAACAGTCAAAGAAAGCAAAGCGTTTTGCGACGTGCCGCAATCGGCCGGAAGCGCAAGGACGCGCCGATCGGGGGAAAGCCATGTGCCATCTGTTCGCCTCCCAGCCGCCGGAGACCTATGAGACGCATACGCGCTCGGTGCGTATCGGCGGGCATGCCACCTCGATTCGCCTCGAAGCCGTCTATTGGGACATTCTGGAGGAGCTGGCCGTCGACCAGGGCATGTCGCTCGGGCGTTTCGTCACCCGCCTGCATGACGAAGTGCTGGACCTTCACGGCGACGTCCGCAACTTCACCTCGCTCCTGCGCTGCTGCTGCCTGAAATATGTCGCCGAGCTGCGGCCTGCCGCCTCGCGCCGGCCCGCCGCCTTCGACCTGGTCGCCGCGGAGTAGGACAGGGCCGCCGCCCTCACGTTCTCCGGGATCCGTGCCGCAACCCGGCCTATTTTCCGAATTCTCGACGTGTAATGCAATATTACTACCCGGTGCCTGAAGCCGGCACCTAACCTCCCGTCCCTAGTCGCAAACGAAGCAGGCGGTGATGATGGGTGGAACGCGGGGAAGGATGGGCAGGGTGCTTGCCGCGATCGCGGGAGCCTGGCTGCTCGGCATCTGCGCCGCCCAGGCGGACGATGATCTCGCGGCTGCCCAGAAGCAGTTCGTCACCAGTTGCGGCACCTGCCATGTCGTCGACCCCAAGGCGGGGCCGCGCCAGGGGCCGAACCTGGCCGGCCTCATCGGACGCAAGGCGGGAACCTATCCGGGCTACAAATATTCGGCTGCCCTCGCCAATGCCGGCTTCACCTGGGATGCCGACAATCTCGACAAGTGGATCACCAATGCCCAGGCGTTCAAGCCGGGCACCACCATGCCCTATCGCCAGGCCGATCCCGCCAAGCGGGCGCGGATCATCGCCTATCTCAAGTCACTCAGCGTTGAAAAGTAGAGGCCAGTTGCCATGGGCATGATTCACAGCATGATCCGCGTTCTCGACGAGGAGCGTTCGGTCGATTTCTATCGGAAGGCCTTTGGGCTTGAAGTCGCCGGCCGTTTCGCCTTCGAGAGCTTCACCCTGATCTATCTGAGCGACGAGACCGGCTTCGAACTGGAGCTCACGGTCAACAAGGGCCGCACCGAACCCTACCAGCTTGGCGACGGCTATGGCCATCTGGCGATCTCCGTGCCGGACCTCGAGGCGGCCCATGCGAAGGTGGCCGCCCTGGGCCTCAACCCCGGCGATTTGAAGACGCTCTCCTTCCCGGATGGCTCGGGAGCCGCGCGCTTCTTCTTCATCCAGGATCCCGACGGCTACAAGATCGAGGTCCTGCAGCGGGGTGGGCGCTACAAATAGCCTGCCGGCCGCCAGCGCGCGGCCGCCCGGCATGACAAGAATGGCAGACCGGGGCGCCGATGGCAGCCCCGGCGCAACAAGCAGGGAGGATAACATGAAGAAAGCCAGGCAGGCAGGCGAACTGTCCCGTCGCGGTTTTATCGTCTCGGCCGCGACCGGCGTTGCGCTGGTGGTCGCCGGCGGGGCGCTCTACTGCCCGCGGGAGGCCTGGGCGCTCGAAGCCGGCGCGCTGAAGCCGGAGACGTTGGAAACGCTGGTCCGGATGTCGCGCGACATCTATCCGCACGACCGGCTTCCCGATCGCTATTACGCCGTTGCCGTCAAGGATTTCGATGTCAAGGCCGGCAAGGATGCGGCGAGCAAGGCGCTGTTCGAGGATGGCGTGACTACGCTGGACGGGCTGGCCGCCGCGGCGGGGGGGACGCGCTATGCCGACCTCGGCTGGGAGGAGGAGAGGCTGGCGATCCTGCGCAAGATCGAGCCATCGCCCTTCTTCGCCACGGTGCGTTCGGGCCTGGTGGTCAGCCTCTACAACCAGAAGGAGGTCTGGCCCCTCTTCGGCTATGAGGGCTCCTCCGCCGACAAGGGCGGCTACATCAACCGCGGCTTTTCCGACATCGAGTGGCTTTGATCCCGGTCGGCGCAGACCGGATTCCAGCCCTTATTTCCTCCGGACGGCCTTTCCTCCGGCGGCATCCATTCCCTGAGCTAAGCGCGTTTCAATCAGAACGCATTTTTACTCTCATTCTTTGGTTCGACGCGTCCTTGCGTCCTGAGACGAGATCGTCTTGGCGCAGGATGCCTTGGAGGAGACAGAACCATGGCAGCCCCTTTTGATCTGAACGACGATTCCGTCGTGGTGATCGTCGGCTCCGGCGCCGGCGGCGGCACGCTGGGCACCGAACTGGCCCTCAAAGGTGTGAAGGTCGTGATCCTGGAAGCGGGGGGCCGCTACGAGATCGAGGATTTCGTCAACGACGAATGGGAAAGCTTCGGCCAGCTCGCCTGGAAGGACATGCGCACCACCTCGGGAAGCTGGCGGGTGCACAAGGACTTCCCCAATCTGCCGGCCTGGATCGTCAAGGCGGTCGGCGGGTCCAGCGTGCATTGGGCCGGCGCTTCGCTGCGCTTCCAGGAGCACGAATTCAAGATTCGCTCCACCTATGGCAGTCTGCCGGGCGCCAATCTCCTGGACTGGCCGATCACCCTCGCCGAGCTCGAGCCCTATTACGCCAAGGCCGAGGACAAGATGGGGGTGACGCGCACCAACAACATTCCCGGCCTGCCCGGCAACAACAATTACAAGGTGCTGGAAGCCGGCGCCAGGAAGCTCGGCTACAAGGAAGTGCATACCGGGCGCATGGCGATCAACAGCCAGCCGCGCGACGGGCGCGGCTCCTGCCAGCAGATCGGCTTCTGCTTCCAGGGCTGCAAGTCCGGCGCAAAATGGTCGACCCTCTACGCCGAGATCCCCAAGGGCGAGGAAACCGGCAATCTCGAAGTCCGGCCGAACAGCCAGGTGGTGAAGATCGAGCATGACGCGAAGGGCAAGGTCACCGGCGTGGTCTATCTCGACAAGGATGGCAAGACCCAGCGCCAGAAGGCGCGTGTCGTGGCGGTCGCCGGCAATTCCATCGAGAGCCCGCGCCTCCTGCTCAACTCTGCCTCGAACCTGTTCCCCGATGGCCTGGCCAACAGCTCCGGCCAGGTTGGCCGCAACTACATGCGCCATACCACCGGCTCGGTCTATGGCGTGTTCGAAAAGCCGGTGCACATGTATCGCGGCACCACCATGGCCGGCATCGTCAGGGATGAGGCGGGCCACGATCCCAAGCGCGGCTTTGCCGGCGGCTATGAGCTGGAGACGCTGTCGCTCGGCCTGCCCTTCATGGCCGCCTTCCTCGATCCCGGCGCGTGGGGGCGTTCCTTCACCTCTGCGCTCGACAGCTACGACCACATGGCCGGCATGTGGATCGTCGGCGAGGACATGCCGAGCGAGGCCAACCGCATCACCCTGCATGCCTCCGCCAAGGACAAGGCAGGCATGCCGGTCGCCAACGTGCATTTCGACGACCATGAGAACGATACCGCCATGCGCAACCATGCCTACCGGCAGGGACGTGCGATCTATGAGGCGGTCGGGGCCGTCAGGACCTTCCCGACGCCGCCTTATCCCTCCACCCACAATCTCGGCACCAACCGCATGAGCGCCAAGGCGTCCGACGGCGTGGTCAACAAGCACGGCCAGACTCACGACATCAAGAACCTGTTCGTCTCGGACGGCAGCCAGTTCACCAGCGGCGGCGCCGAGAATCCCACCCTGACCATCGTGGCGCTCGCCATCCGCCAGGCGGATTTCATCGCCGCCAGCATGAAGAAGGGGGAGCTGTAGATTGGATGGGCGAGAGGCATCGAGGGTGCCTCTCGCGCCACATGATCCGGTTCATTCCGTGACCAGATGGCTCTTGCAGACGGCGCTGGGCGGGGGCTCCCAGGGGCCGCGCGGGTTCATTTGGGCGGTGTAGCCCTGATAGTCGCTGATGGTGCGGACGCAGTCGGCATAGGCGAGTTCGCCCCTGCAGCGCTTCATCGCTGGGGAATTGTCCGCGAGGCCCTTGGCGCGGCAGATCGAGGTGTAGCCCTCGTCGACAAGCCGCCGGCTCTGAGTCTGCTGGCACCCGATCTTGTCTTGTGCGCTGGCGCATCTGGCGGCGGCGTCTTGACGGACTTGCCGCTTGTCGATGCCGCTTCCCGAAGCGCATGCCGCCAGGGCCATGCCGAGGACCGTGACGAAGAAGAGGGCGGCCGGGAAGGGTATGCTGCCCCGCGGAGGCTGACTCAGGTGATTGGCGGGCATGTTCGGGCTTCTTTTCATTGTCGTCGAAGGCTCCAGCCGAAGGTGGCATGCGTCGGAGGAGGCGTCGATGTCAGCCTGTCAGGTTCAGCCCGATATCCCCATCGGATTGGGCAGGTAGCCGACGAAGCCGGCGATCTTCCAGCGCCCACCGACCCGATTGCACAGATAGAGGGTCTGCCAGTTGATGGCATCGGTGCTGCCGTCGGCCTTGGCGATGATGCCGTCGAACTTCTTGTGCGCCACCGCCCGCTCGCCATTGATGTCGATATCTCGGAGCGAGGTGATGCGATAGAGCGCTTCGCGGCGGGGTTCGGCATAGGCTGTGGCGGCCGAAAGCCGGGCCTGGCTCAGCCAGCGGTCGCGATAGTCCTCGAGGCGCGGGAAGATCATGCGCCATTCGTCCGGATTGGCGGATTTGAGGCCGCTCAGGCCGAAGAAGGTGTCGGCGAGGAAATCGTCCGCCACCGCCGGCCAGTCCGCCTTGAGATAAGCCTCGATGTCGCGGCGGACCAGCATCTCCCACAGGGCGTGGCGCTCGGGATCGTCAGGGAAGGGATTGGTGTCGAAGGGCTTCGTCATGGATGGCGTTCGAATTCTCGAGTCCCGGAACAGGTTTCCGTCATTGCGAGCGCAGCGAAGCAATCCAGCTTTTTTGAAAGGCCATGCTTGCGGCGACCGGATTGCTTCGCTGCGCTGGCAATGACGATAGAGCGAATTTGCAATCCACTCGTTGCCTTACAGTCTCGCCCCGCTCTGCGGGTCGAAGACGTGGACATTGGTTCTGGCGACGTCGAGGTAGAGCGTCTCGCCCGGCTGGGGCGACAGGCGCTCGCGGAACACCGCCCGCATCTCGGTGCCGTCGATGGTGCCGAACAGATGGGTCTCCGCGCCGGTGGGCTCGACCACGCCGACTACGAAGGGAAAGCCGGTCTGTTCCGTGCCGAGCAGGAAATGCTCGGGGCGGATGCCGATCTCCACCGCCTGCCCGGAAACGGCGGCGCTGTCGCCCATCGGCAGCAGCAGGCCGTTCTTGGTGCGCAGCCGTGGGACCCCGTCACCCTTCTCGGCCGTGCCGGGAATGAAACCCATCGAGGGCGAGCCGAGGAAGCTCGCCACGAAGCGATTGGCGGGCCTGTCATAGAGCTCCAGCGGCGAGCCGACCTGCTCGATATGGCCGGCATTCATCACCACGATGCGGTCGGCCATGGTCATGGCCTCGATCTGGTCGTGCGTGACGTAGACGATGGTGGTCTTCAGGTCCTGGTGCAGCGCCTTGATCTCGGTGCGCATCTGCACGCGCAGCTTGGCGTCGAGATTGGAGAGCGGCTCGTCGAACAGGAAGAGTTCGGGCTGGCGCACGATGGTGCGGCCCATGGCGACGCGCTGGCGCTGGCCGCCGGAGAGCTGGCGGGGGTAGCGGTCGAGATAGTCGTGCAGGTTGAGCACACCAGCCGCCTTCTGCACGCGCGGCGCGATCGACTGGGCGCTTTCGCCGCGCATGCGCGGACCGAAGCCGATATTGGCGCGCGTCGTCATGTGCGGGAACAGGGCGTAGCTCTGGAACACCATGGAGATGTTGCGCTGCTGTGGCGACAGCTTGTTGGCAAGCTTGGAGCCGATCCACAATTCGCCGTCCGAGATCTCGTCGAGGCCGGCGATCATGCGCAGCAGCGTGGACTTGCCGCAGCCGGAAGGGCCGACCAGCACCACGAATTCGCCGTCGCGGACATCGAGGTCGATGCCCTTGAGGATCACGGCCGAGCCATATCGCTTTTGCAGCGCCTTGACCTGCAGGCCCGCCATGTCACGACCTCCTCTCGATGATGTCGCGCACGAAGCGCAGATTGCCGGCGGTCAGGCCGCCGTCGACCGGCAGGACCGCTCCCGTCACGCCGGCGGCGAGCGGGGAGGCCAGGAAGACGGCTGTATTGGCGACGTCCTCGGGGCGCACCATCCGCCCGAGCGGGTAATGGGAGACGACATCTTCGAGGATCGTCGGATCCTTGGCAAGGCGGTGGTCCCAGGCCGGCGTGCGCACCGAGCCGGGGCAGACCACATTGGCGCGGATGCCGTCGCGGCCGGCTTCCACCGCGATCGACTTGGCATAGGCGATCAGCCCGGCCTTGGCCGCCGAATAGGCGGGATTGCCGTAATGGCCGAGTCCGTTGACCGAGGCGACGAAGACGATCGAGCCGCCGCCGCGCGCCACCATCGCCGCCATCACGGGGCGGGTGACGTGAAAGGCGCCGGTGAGGTTGATGGCGAGTTCGCTGTCCCAGACCGCGTCGTCGACGTCGGCCAGCGTTTCGGCCCGGGTGAAGCCGGCATTGTTGACCAGCACGTCGGGGGGGCCGCCCCCGGCCACCAGGCCGGCAATGGCATCGGTGCAGGCCTTGGCGTCGGTAAGGTCGAAGACGAGCCGGTGCTGCAGGGGCAGGCTTTCCAGCAGAGCCGCATCCCTGTCGGCGCCCGAGACCGCGGCGCCGGCGCGGGCAAAGGCTTCGATCATGGCCCGCCCGATGCCGCCGCCGGCGCCGGTGACCAGGACATGGCGTCCCGAAAGGCCGAAGGGGTCGGGGAGGGATGGCTCGCTCATGGTGACGTTTCTTCCTGAGCGCGGACGTCCTCGTCCGCTCTTCCTGACTGCATGTGCTGCGCCCGGGGAGGGGAGGAACGGGCGGACGAGGACGTCCGCGCTCCCAGGGAAGCACCCGTGGGACTCACCCGAACAAAGACGCGCCATCTATGCATGGCGGTGGTGGGAAGGCAAAGTCGGATCGGGCCTTTTGCGCCTCGGATTGCGGTCAGCGATGCGCGGATCAAATCCGCCCCGGCCATAGGCCGGCTGGTCAAATCCCGCTTGCGCGGTTTTCGATTACGGGGAACATTAGCGCCCTCTTGCGGCAAGGCGCGCGGGGGCGCGGCAACGACCGCAGCAATGACAAGGACGGGGACGTTTCATGACAATGATCGGACGGATGGCGATGCTGCTCGCAGGCGCCAGTCTCCTGGCTTGCGCTTCCATCGCGCAGGCAGGCACGGTACGCGTGACCATCGCCGAATATTCCAAGGATACCGGCCCCTATTTCAAGGAAGCCGCGGAGGCGTTCCAGAAAGCCAATCCCGACACCAAGGTCGAGATCGAAGTGGTGCCGTGGGACAATCTCCAGCAGAAGCTGACCACCGATATCTCGGCCGGCACCAATGCCGATCTTTCGATCATCGGCACGCGCTGGCTGCTCGACTATGTCTCCCAGGGCGTGGTCGCTCCGCTCGACAGCTACATCACGCCCGAGTTCAAGGCGAGCTTCATCCCGACCTTCCTGTCGCCCTCGGTGATGGACGGCAAGACCTATGGCCTGCCGATCGCGGCTTCCGCGCGCGCCATGTATTACAACAAGGACGTCTTCGCCAAGGCCGGCGTGACCGAGTTCCCCAAGACCTGGGCCGACTTCCAGGCAGCCGCCGGCAAGATCAAGGCATCCTCGCCTGACGTGGCGCCCTTCGGCCTGCAGGGCAAGGAAATCGAGACGGACGTCTATTTCTACTACGGCATGTGGTCCAATGGCGGAGCGATCGTCAAGGACGGCAAGTCCGGCCTCGACAGCCAGGCGGCGATCGATGCGGCCAAGCTCTACAAGGGCTTCATCGACGGCGGCCTCACCGAGCCGGGCGTGACCTCCTATGCCCGCGAGGACGTGCAGAATCTGTTCAAGCAGGGCAAGGTCGCGACCGTGATCACGGCGCCCTTCCTCTCCGGCCAGATCAAGAAGGAAGCACCCGACCTGAAATATGGCGTGGCGCCGATTCCGCTCGGGCCCAACGGCAAGCCCTTCACCTATGGCGTGACCGATTCGATCGTGCTGTTCGAAAATTCCAAGGTGAAGGACGAGGCCTTCAAGTTCCTCGCCTTCCTGTTCTCGACCGAGCAGCGCACCGCCTTCGACAAGAACGAGGGCTTCCTGCCGGTGAACGCCGCCGAGGCGAAGGATCCTTATTTCGCCGACGATCCGGACAAGAAGGTGTTCGCCTCCCTCCTGCCCAACGCGATCTTCGCGCCGGTGATTCCGGGCTGGGAGGACATCGCCCAGACCACCTCCAACGCGATCCAGACCATCTATCTGGGCAAGGGCGAGATCGAGCCGACGCTCAAGGAAGCCGCGGCCAAGGTCAACGGCATCCTCGAGAAGAAGTAGCGGGATGATGGGTGGGGGTAGCGAATGATCGCGGTTCCATAGGCAAGCGATACGCTGCCCCTCACCTCTATCCTCTCCCCGTAAGAACGGGGCGAGGGGCGCCGGGTGTTGCGCTTTAATGTAAAACGCCGCATTTGCTGGACAGGGCGCGACGCCAAGCTCCCCCTCGCCCCGTTCTTACGGGGTGTCGTCAACTCTCTTGAGTTGACTAGGGGTAAGGGTGAGGGGCAGCACAGTCCGTGCTGTGAAAAACCAATCAGCTCTTCCCTTCGGCACCGAGGAGGCACACACCGTATGGGGCGTGCGACACCCTATCTTCTGATCCTGCCAAGCTTCCTGATGGCGGCCTTCATCATCTTCTGGCCGCTCTACCAGATCGGCCAGATCTCGCTGCATGACGTCAACCGCTTCGGCATGCTCCGGGAGTTTTCGGGTCTCGCCAATTTCCAGGCCCTGTTTGCCGATCCCGATTTCATCGCCGCGCTGTGGCGCACGCTGATCTGGACGGTGGGCGTGGTGGCGGGCACGCTGATCGTCTCGGTGCCGATCGCCCTGATCCTCAACGACGATTTCTACGGCCGGAGCCTTGCCCGCGTCATCATCATGCTGCCCTGGGCGGTGTCGCTCGCCATGACGGCGGTGGTCTGGCGCTGGGCCCTGAACGGCGAGAGCGGCATGCTCAATTCCGGGCTCAGGGGCCTTGGCCTGACCAGCCGCAACATCGAATGGCTGGCGGACGCCTCCACCGCCTTCCCGATGCAGATCCTGATCGGCATCCTGGTTTCGATCCCCTTCACGGTGACGATCTTCCTGGGCGGCCTGTCCTCGGTGCCCGACGATCTCTACGACGCCGGCGCGGTGGAGGGGGCGAGCCGCTGGCAGCAATTCACCCATATCACGCTGCCCTTGCTGAAGCCCTTCATCAACATCGCCTTGGTGATGAACACCATCAACGTGTTCAATTCCTTCCCGATCATCTGGGTGACCACGCAGGGCGGCCCGGCCAATTCGACCGACATCCTGGTGACCTATCTCTACAAGCTCGCCTTCCGCCTGGGTAAGTTCGGCGAGGCGGCGGCGGTGTCGATCATCATGTTCGCGCTGCTGCTCGTCTTCGCCATCATCTATGTGCGGCTGGCCATGCGCGAGGAGCAACAGGCATGAGCAAGCTCAAGCGCTCCGTGCTCTATTGGGTGCTGCTGTCGCCCCTGATCATCCTCACGCTCTTTCCCTTCGCCGTCATGCTGGTGACGGCGCTCAAGCCGACGGAGGAGATGCTGTCTTCCTCCTGGTGGCCGAGCCGGCCGGTCTGGGGCAATTTCGTCACCATGTATACCGAGACGGCCTTCGGGCCGGCGCTCGCCAATTCGCTGATCGTGTCGCTGGTCACCACCGTGCTGACGGTGCTCGTCGCCATTCCCGCCGCCTACGCGCTCAGCCGCTACCGCTTCGCCGCGCGCGGGGCGTTCCGGCAGTTCCTGCTGATCTCGCAGATGCTTTCGCCGATCGTGCTGGTGTTCGGCCTGTTCCGCCTGCTGGTGGAACTCGGCAGTCGCCTCGGCTTCCAGCTCATCGACAGCCTGACCGGCGTGACCTTCATCTACATCGCCTTCAACCTCGCCTTCGCGGTGTGGATGCTGCAGAGCTATTTCTCCACCATTCCCAAGGATCTGGAGGAGGCGGCCTGGATCGAGGGGGCCAGCCCCTTCGCCACGCTGGTCAAGGTGTTCCTGCCGCTGGCGCTGCCGGCCATGGCGGTGACGGCGATCTTCACCTTCATCAATGCCTGGAACGAATATGTCATCGCCCTCACCATGCTGCGCAAGCAGGAAGCCTATACGCTGCCCTTGCAGGTGGTGAATCTGGTGGCAGGGCGCTACACGGTGGAATGGAACTATGTGATGGCGGCCGCCCTGGCGGCGACCATCCCGATCGCGATCCTGTTCACCTGGCTGCAGCGCTATTTGATGCGCGGCCTTGCCCTGGGGGCGGTGAAGTAGGACACGTGTCATTGCGAGCGAAGCGAAGCAATCCAGAAACTTCCGGCACGGAACGTTGCTCTCTGGATTGCTTCGCTTCGCTCGCAACGACGCAAATCATTGGCACAACCTACCGGGATATCCATGACCAAGCAGCATTTCGGCAGCTCCCACGTTCCCCTGTCCCCGGCCGTGCGGGCGGGTGACAGCATCCATATTTCCGGCCAGGTGCCGACCCTGCCGGACGGCTCGGTGGTGCCGGGCGGCATCGAAGCGCAGACGCGCCAGGTGATGGAAAACCTCGCCAAGGCCCTGGCGCTGGCCGGGGCCGGGCTGGAGGACGTGGTCAAGACCACGGTGATCCTGGCCGATGCCCGCGATTTCGGTGCCTTCAACAAGGTCTATGGCAGCTATTTCCCCGCCAATCCGCCGGCCCGCACCACGCTGGAGGCTCGGCTGATGATCGACATCAAGATCGAGATCGAGGCGATCGCCTACAAGCCGCTCTGAGCGGCAATGCGGTTCACTTGAAGAGGGAGCGCTCGATTCGTATGGCCGGGTCCCGATCGGCAATCCTGTCGGCCGCCGGCCGATGGCGCTTGCCGCTTCCGGATAGGCGGGTCGGAAGGAGTTCCTTGTCATTCCGTGACTCGACGCAGCATTTCATGCCGCATCATCGCGCCATTGCGTGCTGCAATGCGTGCGGGATGACAGCGAGCTTCACCCCATCGCCCCGAAAAACGCTGCCTTCACACTGGACAAAGTCGGGTGTTTGTCTTATCGATGATGCGAACAAACAGGGAACATTATCATGAAGCTCGGTTATGTCGTCCAATATGTCCGCGATGTCGTCGAGACCTCGGCTTTCTACAAACAGGCCTTCGGGCTGGAGACGCGCTTTATCGCCGAGGGGCAGTTTGCCGAGCTCGTCACCGGCGAGACGGCGCTGTGCTTTGCCGATGAGAGTTTCGTCACCGACATGACCGGTCCCTTCCAGCCCAACCGGCCGGATGCGCCGCCGGCCGGCATGGAGATCGCGCTGGTGGTCGACGATGTCGAGATCGCCTACAAGAAGGCCCTGTTCGCGGGGGCGCAGGCGGTGTCGCCGCCGGCCCAGAAACCCTGGGGCCAGATCGTCGCCTATGTGCGCGACAACAATGGCTGCCTCGTCGAGATCTGCACCAAGGTCGTGGTCTGAGCCGATGTCGCGGCTCAGCCGCTGACGATGATCAGCGTCATGATCACCGCGGCGACGCAGATGCAGAACACCGCGCCGAGCACCAGCTGTACCAGGGCGTTGGCCGAGACATAGGTGCCGGCGACGCCGCCCAGCACGCGGACGGCCGTCTGCTTGCCCTCGCCGGCAGCGGCGATCGGATGCCCGCAGGACGGGCAGGCCAAGGCCTGCTCGGAGACGCGCTGGCTACAGGCCGGGCAGGGGATCAACGCCATGATGTCGCCTTTTGCTGGAGGATCATGATGGAAAGGGCCTCAATCATTCCGGCGGCTTGCCGATCTCGAATTCCACCCGGCGGTTGCGCTGGCGCCCCTCGGGATCGTCGGCGCCGTCCGCCTTCTGGTTGGGCGCCACGGGGCGGGTCTCGCCATAACCCTGGATGGTCAGGCGGCCGGGGCTGATCTTGCCGCGGGCGAGATAGGCCTTCACCGAGGCGGCGCGGCGCTCGGACAGAGCGAGATTGTAGTCGTCCTCGCCCTTGGCGTCGGTATGGCCGCCGATCGCCACCGGCGCCTTGGGGAAGGCCTTGAGCACCTCGACGAGGCGGGCCAGCACCGGTCTGGCATCGGCGCGGATGTCGGCCTTGTCGAAATCGAACAGCACGTCGCCGGGCAGGCTGATCAGGATCTTGCCCTCGTTCTCGCGGGCGCCGAACTGCTCGAGCAGAGCCTGCGTGCGGCTGCGCAGCTTGGCCGGCACCTCCTTGAGGCGCAGGCTGGAGGCTCCGCCGGCCGGCCCGAGCTGGCTCGCCCGGGTTTGTGGCGCAAAGCGCGTGGGCGGCAGGGCATAAGGCTGCCAGCGGCTGGCGCCGATGGATCTGGGGCGCATCGTCGTCGGCTGCTCGCCGATCGGCTCGTGGCGGTGCTCGATGACGAGGGCCGAAGCCGGCAGGACCGGAAGAACCAGGGCCAGCAGCGCCATGGCGGCGCCTGGACGCCTCATTGCGCCTTGACCGGGATCTTGAGCGTCAGGCCGGGGGCGTTGAGGTCATCGCCCGCATTGCCGTTGTTGAAGACCAGCCGGACCTCGCCGGCATCGGCGGGGAGGCGGCCGGGGAAGACCAACTCGCCATCCATGCTCTGGCCGTTCTGGATGATCAGATAGGGGTTGTCCTCGGGCTGGCGCAGGCTGAGTTTCTGGTCGCCGCCGATGTCGAGGAAGGCGTTGATGTCGTTGAGATTGACGCGGTTGGTCTGGCGGCTGTCGAAGGACGCGACGAGGCTGACCACCGTGGCGTCCTCGCCCACGGTGATCTTCTTGACGATCACCGTCACGCCGGCGGGAATGCTGGTCTGCACGCTGCCCTGATACGCCACGCGGGCGGCCTCCTCGGCCATCGAAGGGGTGGCGATCGCCAGGACCAGGCCGGCCGCCACCACCGCGCGCGCAAACAACCGCTTCATTCCAGCTCTCCCCAGCACATCGATCAAATCCAAAAGCCGATTGCAAGCTTATGGATTTCAGCCCGAAACTATCACCGGGCCTGTCGGCGGTTCAACCATGCGATCATCTACAGCTATAGGCTGTGGACAGAAGAGCGGAAGCTGCCGCCAGGCCAGGGCATTACGACAGCCTGGATGCGTCATTGCCGTGCCGGACGGCTATACCTGCGGGAACACAGGTCGTGCGGCGCGTCGAGGCGCGGACGCATCTCAATGCCGGAAGTGGCGCGTGCCGGTGAACACCATGGCAAGGCCCGCCGCGTCGGCGGCGGCGATCACCTCGGCGTCGCGCTGCGAGCCGCCGGGCTGGATCACGGCGGTGGCGCCGGCGGCGACCGCAGCCTCCAAGCCGTCGGCGAAGGGGAAGAAGGCATCCGAGGCCACCACCGAGCCCTTGGTGAGGGGTTCCGGCAGGCCCGCCAGCTTGGCGGCGTCGGCGGCCTTGGCGGCGGCGATCCTCGCCGAATCGACGCGGCTCATCTGTCCGGCGCCGATGCCGACGCTGGCGCCGTCCTTCACATAGACGATGGCGTTGGACTTCACATGCTTGGCGATGCGGAAGGCGAAGGCGAGGTCGGCCATCTCCTCGGGCGTCGGTCTGCGCTTGGTCACCACCTTCAGCGTCATGTCGTCGACCACGGCATTGTCGCGCGACTGCACCAGCAGGCCGCCCGCCAGCGTCTTGGCGATGAGGCCTTCCGCGCGCGGATCGGGCAGGGCGCCGGTGACGAGCAGGCGCAGATTCTTCTTGGCCGAGATGATGGCGATGGCTTCCTCGCTGGCGTCGGGGGCGACGATCACCTCGGTGAAGATCTCGACGATCTTGCGGGCGGTGTCGGCATCGAGCGTGCGGTTCACCGCGATGATGCCGCCGAAGGCCGAGACGGGGTCGCAGGCAAGGGCCTTCTCATAGGCCTCGACGAGCGTCGGCGCCTCGGCGACGCCGCAGGGATTGGCGTGCTTGACGATCACCACGGCGGCGGACTTGGCCGGGTCGAACTCGGCCACGCATTCGAAGGCGGCGTCGGTGTCGTTGAGGTTGTTGTAGGAGAGCGCCTTGCCCTGGAGCTGGCGGGCGGTGGCGACGCCCGGGCGCTTTTCGGGGGTGAAATAGAAGGCCGCGCTCTGATGCGGGTTCTCGCCATAGCGCAGCGCCTCGGCCAGCGTGCCGCCGAGGGCGCGGAAGGTGGGCGTATCCTCTTCCAGCGTCGCGGCGAACCAATTGGAGATGGCGGCGTCATAGGCGCCGGTGCGGGCATAGGCCTTGGCGGCCATGCGGCGGCGGAAGGGCAGGCTGGTGGCCCCCGCATTCTCGGCGATCTCGGCCAGCACCTCGTCGTAATCGGCGACGTCGACGATGACGGTGACGTCGTCATGGTTCTTGGCGGCGGCGCGGATCATGGCGGGGCCGCCGATGTCGATGTTCTCGATCAGGTCCTCGAAGCTGCCGCCGCGGGCGAGCGTCGCCTCGAAGGGATAGAGGTTGACGACGAGGAGGTCGATCGGGCCGATGCCATGCGCGGCCATGGCGGCGCGGTGCTCCTCATTGCCGCGGATGGCGAGCAGGCCGCCATGCACCTTGGGATGCAGCGTCTTGACGCGGCCGTCCATCATCTCGGGAAAGCCGGTGATGTCGGAGACGTCCCTGACAGGCAGGCCCGCCTCCTCCAGCGCCTTGCGCGTGCCCCCGGTCGAGACCAGCTCGACGCCATGGGCGGCGAGGCCCTTGGCGAAATCGATCAGGCCTGATTTGTCCGAAACGGACAGCAAAGCGCGGGCGATGGGGGCAGCAGCGGTCAAGGTCGAGATCTCCAGGGCGGGGTTTGGCCGCTTGATAGCGCAAGATGAGAGGAAGGGGGAGATTTTATGGAAGAGGCCGGCATTCCGGGTGCGCGGACGTCCCGTCCGCCTCTTGGAAACGCTGTGCTCACCGAAGGGAAGAGGCGGAAGGGACGTCCGCGCACCCGGAAACACCCGCATTTACACGCTGCACCAATAGGGATATCGTATGTCCGTAATTGTCGGCGCGTGCTGCCGCTGCGGAACGAGCGTATGATCCTGAAAAGCCAAGTCGAATGGGCGCTGCATTGCTGTGCGATCCTCGCCGGCCTGCCGGCGGGGCGCTACCTCTCGACCAAGGCGCTGGCCGAGTTCCACGGCGTGCCGAAGGAATATCTCTCCAAGGCGCTGCAGCACCTCTCGCAGGCCGGGCTGGTCGACACCACGCTCGGCCCCTCCGGCGGCTACAGGCTGGCGAGGCCCCCGTCCGAGCTGACCTTCCTCGACATCGTCGAGGCGGTGGAAGGGCCGTCGCGCACCTTCGTGTGCACCAATATCCGCGCCAACAATCCCTGCCGCCCCAAGGGCTATTGCGAGAGCGCGCCCTGCGCCGTGGCGCGCATCATGTGGGAGGCGGACGAGGCCTGGCGCCAGAAGCTGCGCAGCGTCAAGCTGTCCGATCTGGTCGGAATCCTGTCGCAGGAGATCCCGGCTGAGCTGTGGAAGAATAGCTTCGAATGGGTGCTGGCGCGGGCAGGATGAGGGAGGCGGGCGAGGGCGCCAGGGCGAGGCCGCCGGCCCCGCAGGCCTGGTAGAGCCGGTCCAGCACCTCGTTGCGCGCCGGCGTGCGCCGTGCCGGATTGGCCACGCAGAACTGCAGCTCGGCCTCGATCGCCAGCGCATCGACGCTGCGGAGCGCCACGATCGGCGCGGGATCGCGGAGGATCTCCCCGCAGGCCCCGAGCACGGCCCGCAGCGCCTCCACGCTGTCGCGCGGGCCCTGGCTGGCGGCGATCCGCACGCTCTGGCTGATCCAGTGGGTCTCGTCGGGGCGGCTGAGATTGGTCAGGCTGAGCTTGGCCAGCAGGCTGTTGGGCAGCACCACCACATTATGCGCGCCCGAGAGCAGGTTGGTGGAGCGCCAATTGGTCTCGATCACCCGCCCCTCGGTGCCGTCGCCGAGCACGATCCAGTCGCCGAGGCCATAGGAGCGGCCCAGCGTCAGGGCGATGCCGGAAAACACGTCGCCGAGCGTGTTCTGCAGGGCGAGGCCGAGGATGACGGCGACCACGCCGGAGGTCGCCACCAGCGTGCCGACCGGCACGCCGAACACGAAGCCCAGGATCGAAAGGGCGACGCCGAGATAGGCGAGGGCGACGAACAGATCCTGCAGCAGATGGGCCTCGCGCGGCCGGCGGTTGAGGGCGAAATAGATGTGCATCAGCCCGATCACGGCCCAGGCCAGATGCGTCCACCACAGCACCCGCGCCGATTTGGCGACGAAGGCGGCGAGACCGGCGGCCTCGCGCGCCCCGAGTTCGTGCGGCCAGATGCCGTAGGCCCCGAGCAGCACCGTCATGCCGGTGAAGAACAGGAGCTGCACGATCAGCCGCGCCATCGGGCGCCGGCGCCCCTGCAGATGCCAGACGACGATGCCGGCGAGCCCCAGCAGGTCGATCAGCACGAGAGGCAGGAAATCGGGATCATCGACCATGGCGGGGGCTCGAGGGGGAAACGCTTGTATGGGGACCGCGCCACGTTCGGTGCGCTCCACGCTTATTTCTGCAGCGGGAAGGTCAGTTCCTTCTGGGCGGTATCGACCACGAACACCGCCAGCAGCTTGGCGGGCCTGGTCTTGCTGGCATTTGCGCTGACGCCGTGGCGGTCGCCCGGCATTTCGGAGAAGTTCTGGCCGGCGCGGTAGACCTTCACCGGCCCGTCATTGACCTGGCTCTTGATCGCCCCTTCCAGCACGGTGGCGTAGATGAAGGCGGAGGAGGGATGGGTATGGCCCTCGGAAAAGCCGCCGGGGCCATATTCGACCAGCACGCCCCTCATGCTCTTGCCGGGGACGTTGGGCAGTTCGTGCTCATAGACGAGCGAGACCTTGGCCGCCTTGCCGTCGGCGGCGGCCGGCGCGGCGAGCAGAGTGGAGATGGCGAAGGCGGCGAGGAGAGGGCGGATCATGGCTGGGGTTCCTGGTTGGGGGAATGGAGCTAGGGCGAGACGCTGCGATTGACGGCTGCGCGTGGCGTCTGGGTCCCCCTCGCCCCGTAAGGACGGGGCGAAGGGGCGGCTGGTGTCGCGTTCTTTGTGGCGAAGCCGCCGCCTCACTTCTTGGGATTGGCGGCGAACCATGCCTCGAAGCCGATGCGGCCGAGGCGGGGGTTGTTGTCGCTCACCAGCGAGCCCTCCTGCAGGCGGGCGCCGAAATAGCGGGCCTCGGGATCGGCCACCACCTCGCGGGGATCGCCGCTGGCCTTGAGGTAGCGGGCGACGAGATCGCTGAGGCGCGAGCGCTCCGGGCCGGCGATCTCGATCGTGCCGTTCACCGGCGCGGCGAGGGCGACATCGGCCATGGCGTCGGCGACGTCGTCGGAGGCGATCGGCTGCACGAAGGCGGGCGAGAGATGTACCTTGCCCTCGATCGTGCCGGACAGGGCGATGCCGGCGAGGAACTCCATGAACTGGGTGGAGTGCACGATGGTGTAGGGGATGCCGGCGGCCTTGATCAGCCTCTCCTGGGCGAGCTTGCCGCGGAAATAGCCGGCCTCCTGCAGCCGCTCGGTACCGACGACCGAGAGGGCGATGTGATGCCCGACGCCGGCCGCCTTCTCCGCCGCCATCAGGTTGCGGCCGGAGGTCTCGAAGAACTCCAGCACGGCCTTGTCCTCGAAGGAGGGCGAGTTGGCGAGGTCGATCACCACCTGCGCCCGGGCCAGGGCTTCGGCGAGGCCCTCGCCGGTGATGGTGTTGACGCCGGTGTTGGGCGAGGCGGCGATCACCTCATGGCCCTTGGCCCTGAGCCGCGCCACCGTCTTGGTGCCGATCAGCCCGGTGCCGCCGATGATGACGATTTTCATGGGATGTCTCCTTTGGGGATGTTTCCGGGTGCGCGGACAACAGCCACATTGAACTGCGTTCAATGTGGCGGCGACGTCCGCTCTTAGAAACGCTGTACGTGCAAGAAGGGAAGAGCGGGCAAGATGCCCGCGCACCCGGAAATTGCTCAGTAGTCCCAGAACACCGGCACCCAGCGGAAGGCGTCGCCGTCCACGGCGACATGGCCGACCGAGGGGAAGGGCAGGTGGGTGGCCACCAGGAACGAATTGGTCTCGGCCAGCTCCTTCAGCAGCCGGACGCGCACGCGGGCCGCCTCCTCCGGATCGTGCTCGAAGCCGTTGAACCAGTCGGGATGCTCGAAGCCGACCGCGAACATGGCGTCGCCCGCGAACATCAGCCGGTCGCCGCCGGAGGCGAGGCGCACCACGCTGTGGCCCGGCGTATGGCCGCCGGTGCGGGAGACGACCACGCCGGGCGCCACCTCATGCTCCTCGCCGAACAGCCGGAGGTGGTCGCGATATTCCGCCGCGAAGCGCTTGGCGGTGGCCCGCAGCGCATCCGGGAAGCCCGGCGGCATGGCGACATGGGAGAAATCGGGCGCCTCCCAGAACTTCGCCTCGGCTTCGGCCACATGGATCTTGAGGTCGGGACGCAGGCGCTCCTTCACGCCGTCGACCAGCAGGCCGCCGACATGGTCCATATGCATATGGGTGAGCACCACGTCGGTCACGGCGCCGAGGTCGATGCCGGCCGCCTCCAGCCGCTTGATCAGCTGGCCGGCCCGCGGCAGGTTGAGGTCCGGGTCGAGCCCCAGCCCGGCATCGATGAGGATGGTCTGCTTGCCGCTGCGCACCACCACCACGTTCAGCGCCCAGTCGAAGGCGTCCTGCGGCAGGAACATGTCCTTCAGCCAGGCGGCCCGCACGGAAGGATCGGCATTGTGGCCCAGCATCTGGGTGGGCAGCGGCAGCACGCCGTCGCTGACGATCAGCACGTCGATCTCGCCGATCTGTACCGCGTAGCGCGAGGGCACCAGCTCGTCGGGTTTGGGTCTGGTGGGCGTCAAGGTGTTGTCCAGGCTCATGCTGGCCTCCTGTTTGATGGTGGCGCCGGCGCCGAGGGCTCCGTGCCGCGGGGGGTGATTGTTTCAGGGTGTGCGGACGTCTCGTCCGCTCTTGGAAGCGCTGCGTTTGCAGGAGGGGAAGAGGCGGACGAGACGTCCGCGCACCCGGGAAGAAGCCTCAGCTCAGCCCGGCCTTGTCGAGCCCGTAGAGCTTGTCGGCCGAACCCGGCACCGCCTTGAAGGCGATGGAAGCGCGGTTCCAGCTGTTGATGATGGCGATCGCGAAGGTGAGGTCGGAAACCTCCTTCTCCGAGAGCTGGCCGCGCACGCGCTCATAGAGCTCGTCGGGGATGCCGCCTTCCGGCAGCTTGGTCACCGCCTCGGTCCAGGCCAAAGCGGCGCGTTCGCGCGGCACGAAGAGGTTGGATTCGCGCCAGATCGCGACGTGGTAGAGCCTCAGCTCGCTCTCGCCGTGGATCTTGGCCTCCTTCACATGCATGTCGAGGCAGAAGGCGCAGCCATTGAGCTGCGAGGCGCGGATGTTGACGAGATCGCGGAGCTTCTCCTCGATCACGCTGCCCTTCAGGGCCATGCTGAGCTCGGAGAGCTTCTTGAAGAGCTCGGGGGATTGCTGGGCGTAGTTCAGGCGCTGGCTCATGTCCGTTTCCTTATTAAGGATATTCAATATCCTTATGGATATAAAATATCCGTAATAGCTGGACAGTAAAGCCTTACCTGCCTAAACTCCGGGCATAAGGCCTATGCGCAAAAGTATGGGGGGTGGGGAATGGACATCGTTGGCGCCTTGCGGACCTTCCTGCGCGTGGCGCAGACGGGCTCCTTCACCGCGGCGGCGGCCGATCTCGATCTCACCCAGCCGGCGGTATCGCGCCAGGTCTCGGCGCTGGAGGCGCGGCTCGGCCTGCGCCTGCTCCACCGCACCACCGTGGCGCTGGCGCTGACGGCCGAGGGCGAGCGGCTGATCCCGATGGCCCTGCGCGTGATCGAGGCGGTGGAGGCGCTGGGCGAGAGCGCCGGCGCCGGCGAGGCGGCTGTCACCGGCAGGGTGCGGCTCAGCCTGCCCGCCCCGCTCGGCCTCGCCTTCGCCGAGCGCCTGCCGGACCTGCTCGCCCGCCATCCCGGCCTGACCGTCGATCTCCTCCTGCGCGAGGCGCCCTCCGATCTCATCGGCGAGGGCATCGACCTCGAAGTGCGCCTCGGCGCCGTCGAGGATTCCAGCCTGACCGGCCGGCGCATCGGCTGGACCACGGCCTATCTGGTGGCCGCGCCCTGCTATCTCGCCCGGCGCCCCGCCCCGGTGCGGCCGAAAGAGGTGCCCGGCCATGACTGCATCTGCTATGCCCGCGCCGGCGACGGGCGGCTCTGGTGCTTCTCCGACGGCGCCGACGAGACGCGCCTGCGCATCGCCCCGCGCCTCGTGGCCGACAGCGCCGTCGCCGTCCACCGCGCCGCTTTGGCCGGCGGCGGCCTCGCCATCCTCTCCCACATCCTCGCCGGCCCCGACATCGCCGCCGGCCGCCTCGTCAGCCTGATGCCGGACTTCCCGCCGGCCAGGCTGCCGATCACGCTGGTCTATCCCTCACGGCGGAATTTGCCGCAGCGGGTGAAGGTGGTGATGGAGTTTCTGGTGGAGGCGGTGAGGGGGGATGCGATGATGGGGTGAGGGGGGAGGATTGGTTGCAGGAAGAGGAGAAAGAGGCCTGACGGGATTTCTCTGGCAAAGGTTTTACTTTGAATCTTTACCGTCTTCTCGGCGCTTCACGGCAAATGACTGCTGAGCGCTCCATCGCGGACATTCAGCTGTGCCGTCGACCCGCCCGAAAGCCATCATTCGTTCATCCGGAAGATCGCCATTAAGTTGACGTTGACCGTTGTTGACTATAGTCAACCAGACTATGGGGGTGGCTATGGTGCAACGCGAGCACTGGCATGCCGCTGACGCAGTGGCCGAAGCGGGGATTCCAAAACCGACTCTGCTGTGCTGGATCAAGCAGGGCAAAATCGCCGAGGCCGCTAAGCGGGACGGGAATGGATGGCGACTCTTCGACCGCCGGGAAGTCGATGAGATAATAGCTTTGGCATCGGCGACCGTGCCGTCGGAGGGTCGGAAATGAGCGCGCGATCGGCGAGCGCTTCGAAGCGGCATGAGCCCGCGTTTTTAGCCGTAGATTTCTTCTGCGGCGCTGGCGGGACCACCCGCGGCCTGATCGATGCCGGTGGATACGTGCTGGCGGGCGTCGACAAGGATACGCGCTGCCGTGAAACCTATATCGAAAACAACCCGAACGAGAAGCTCGACTTCACCGCGCCCCGCTTCCTTCATCGCGACATTTTCCCTCTTGGCGACGACTATCCTGCCGGGGAACAGGCCGAACTCATGGCCGAACTCGCTCAGCTTATCGATCAATATAAACAAGAGGTGCCCTCGGCACCGTTACTCTTTGCGATCTGCGCGCCTTGTCAGCCCTTCACGAAGCTCTCCCGCAAAGAGCTGAGCGCGGCAAGAAAGGCAGGCCGAGAGAAGGACAGCAATCTTCTGGGAGAGGCGACTAAGTTTGTCGAACGATTCCAGCCCGAGATGGTCCTTTCCGAGAACGTGCAGGGTATCAAAGATCCCAAGTACGGCGGTGTTTGGCAAGAGTTTCGCAAATCTCTGGAGAAGCTCGGCTACGTGACTGGCACCAAAGTCGTGTGCACCTCCGACTTCGGCGTTCCACAATATCGCAAGCGCTCGATTCTATTAGCCGTGCGCGAGAGCCTGGTGCGCCCGGAATTTCTCGCTTCTTCCGACGATCGAGACGAGCTGAACGTTCCCGATGCAGATCCAGATAACATCGTGAAAACGGTCCGATCCGCTATTGGACATCTTCCCGCGATCGGCGCGGGCGCAGCGCATCCGACTATACCGAACCACAAAACCCGCACGCTCAGTGGGTTGAATCTGAAGCGGCTAGCCGCTGCCCGTCCAGGTGTTTCGAACATTTATCTTGAAGATACGCCGCACGGGGACCTGTCGCTTCCTTGCCATCGCAAGGTCAATGCGAAGCTACAGACGCGGTGCTTTACAGACGTCTACACGCGAATGGATCCCGATCGTCCGTCGCCCACGATTACGACGAAATGCCACAGCATCTCGAACGGCCGTTTCGGTCATTTCGACGTCGAGCAGCTGCGCGGAATATCTTTGCGCGAAGCGGCCATGCTGCAGTCCTTTCCTGCTAGCTATATCTTTTATCCAACCGATAAAATCGAACCTATTGCCAGGATGATCGGCAATGCTGTGCCTCCGCGGCTGGCGGAATATTTTTCTCGCTATCTCCGTTCGTCGGTTGCGTAAGCTGATGTGTGAACAAGCCTGCTCGAGGTATCGAACGGTTCCGGCCTTTCGCGCGAGCCGAGTATCGCGCTGTCGGTGCGCGGTGAAGCGCCACGTACGGATCGGGTTCTATAATGTCTGATGTGACCGAGTTCCAGGACGTTCCCGATGGAGCGGGCCTAGAGATCGTTGCATTCAAAACTCGGGCCCGTACGATTGATCATCTGGGGCGCGGGCAGATCGCTGACGCTCCTACGGCGGTCAGCGAGCTGTGGAAGAATGCCTGGGACGCCTACGCCACGCAGGTTTCGCTGAATATTTTCGACGGCGATTCGATCATCGCGGCGGTGTTCGACGACGGTGCGGGAATGTCCGCGCCGGATTTCACAGATCGCTGGCTCGTCGTGGGCACCGAGTCCAAGGTCGACGGCCCGGCGCCGCCCCCACCGAAATTTTTCAAAGGGCCGCCGCGTCAGCGGCAAGGCGAAAAGGGTATCGGCCGGCTCTCCGCTGCTTTCCTTGCTCCGGCCACCCTGGTCCTGTCTCAGCAAGAAGACGGTGTGCTGTCGGCTGTCCTGGTAGACTGGCGCCTGTTTGAGAACCCTTATCTTTCACTCGACAACATAGCGCTTCCGGTTAGGACCTTCGCCGATCCGGCGAGCGTCCTGTCGGGCCTCTCCTCGATGGTTGATGTGCTCCTTGGAAATCTCGGCGCCCTTGATGAGGAGGGCGTTCGGCATCTCAATCCGGCATGGGAGCGCTATTCAGAGGAGGAATGGCGCGAACATCGCTCCTCCACCGCGGATACGATCGTTAATTTCTGGGCTCGAATGCCGATTGAGCAGCGCCATCTCGATGAATGGCCAGTCATGGCGCATCTCGACACACACGGTACGGCGCTGTTCATGCTCGGGGCTCACCACGAGCTGTCGGTTTGGCTCGGCTCCTCACATGAGGATGAAGAGGCTGAAAGGGTGAAGGGCCGGCTCAAGGATATTTTGACGGGCTTCACTGATACCCTAGCGGAAAAGCCCGTAAGGTTCGAATATGAGGTTCTCGCCTATCGTGGAGAGATTCCCCGCCGGATTTTGGCGTCTTCCGACATTTTCGGTCTGGAGCAGTTTCGGGATCTCGAGCACACGGTCGAGGGTGCCTTTGATGAAGCGGGCGTCTTCAAGGGAAAAATAAAGGCCTTTGGAAAGGACCTCGGAGAACGGATAATCCCGCCGCCTCGACCGCTACCGACCGCCCCCAGCGAGCGCCCCGGACCCTTCGACTTTTGCATAGGAACCTTCGAGCAGGTCGCGACCAGTTCGTCGCATAACGCCCGACGTCACAGCGATCTCGCCGCTCAAGTGCAGAAATATGGAGGAGTGCGGGTCTACCGAGACGGATTGCGCGTCATGCCGTACGGGTCCGCCGACGCCGACTTCTTTTCGCTCGAGGAAACGCGCCAGAAGCATGCCGGCCGATATTTCTGGGCGCACAGGCGCAGCTTCGGAAGGCTTGCTTTCACGCGCTCCGCGAATCCCTACTTGCGCGACAAAGCAGGCCGAGAAGGACTGGTCGAAAATCGCGCGAGCCGCGAACTGCGAATACTTGTGCAGTCGCTGCTTATCGGTCTTGCCCGGGATTATTTCGGAACGGACGCGCCAGAGCGCAGCGAGCGCATCGCCGAAGCTCAGAGCCGTAACGTCAAGGGCAAGAAGGCGGCGGATGATGCCCGTAAGAAGCGCAAAGCCGAGTTCAACGCTTACCTGAAGGACGCGGTTGCACGCATGCCGATGGTTGCCGCGCGGGCACAGAGCATTTCCGCTCGGATCGATGATTTGAGGGGTGATGTGGACCGGGAAGCCCTAGCTGTTCTGAGAGGTGAGATAGAGCAGACACGCGCGGAAATCGCTGCTCTCTCCCCCACTGACGTTCCTAGAACGATGGGTGCCGCAGAGGAGCGGTACCGCAATTTTCGCGACGAGCTAGATGACGCGCGCGAACTCGTCCGTGTCTCCGACGATGTGTTGCGAGGTCTGGAGGCGAAGGAGGGAGCCTCATCCCCTCGGGAAGTCGCCCGAGCCGTGCAGGTGCGCCATCGGGATGCCTTGAATAAGCAGTTGGACGGATACCAACAGCAAATTCGGGAGAATATCCGCGCCGCAACCGGTGTTTGGACTGCGGCCCTGGCCGAGGACAAAGAGCGCTACGAGAAGGCGACAGCACCGTTCTTGCGCAATCTTTCAGCGTCCACCAATCTCGCCGATATCCTGTCGCTTCTCGAGCTTAACCGACGCGAACTGGAGAGCGAGTTTTCGGATCGTTACAGGCCATTGATTCGCAATGTCGCCGCCGTGCTGGAAGGCATCGATGCCGAGACAGCTCTCACTGCGATCGATGACGACCGGGAGGAACTGGAGAGACGCGTTCGCGACCTCACCGCAGTGGCTCAGCTCGGCATCACCGTCGAGATCATCGCGCACGAGCTTGAGATGCTCGACAGCGAGGTAACCCGAAATCTTGATCGGTTGCCTCCTGAAATCCGTAACGACCGCGCCTTTGGCCAAGCGGTAGCGGCCCATCAAGCGCTCACCGAGAAGCTCCGCTTCCTTTCCCCGCTGCAACTGGCTGGCGTGCGGATCAGAGAGCGGATAACGGGCGCTCGCATCGCCGACTATGTGCAGGAGTTCTTCGGAGAACTCTTCCAGAGCAATCAGGTAGAATTTTATGCTTCGCCAGCATTTCGGAACATCGAATTCACCGAGCTGCCGTCACGAATTTTCCCTGTGTTCGTAAACCTCGTCAACAACTCACTCTACTGGGTAGGACGCCTCGATACACGTTTGATCTACTTCGACTTTGTGGACGGGAAAGTCGTGGTCGCTGACAGTGGGCCCGGGGTCGACAAGGATGATGTGGGTCGGCTTTTCCAGCTCTTCTTCACACGGCGAAATGCTGGCAGGGGCGTCGGATTATATCTGGCGAGGGTGAATCTGGAGGCCGGACGTCACAACATCCGATACGCCACGGACGAAGATCCGCATGTGCTCCAGGGCGCGAATTTCATCATTGAGATCAGGGGGGTCTCTGCCGGTGGCTGATGTAGCAGAAGTCGACTACGGCGCTGCGGTCGAGGCGAGCTTTCGCGACCGTGCGATCCGAACCGCAGTCCTGATCGATGATCAGTTTCCCGACTATCTCCAGATCGGCACCGAAGACGTTGGCGCCTTTAAGGAAACGGCTCGGGCAAAAAGCATCTACCAGTTCATTCATCGTCGCGGGCTGATCTGCGACGTTCTGAATTGGCGTGAGGTTGGAGAGGCCCGGCTCGAACTGATCGACAAGGTTCGCAAGAGCGACCTGATCGTGCTCGACTACAAGCTTGACGGGGACAATCCCGAGCCCGCCCTCCAAATTTTGCGTCGGCTCGCCAACACGGACCATTTCAACATGGTCGTGCTTTACACCGCTGACGTAACCGCGCCGGTGGCCGTGGCGGTGGCTGCAGCGATGCGTGGGGTATCGCCGCCGGATCAGCGTGCGATGCTAAAACCCGCCGAGGAAGAGGCGGCCCACGACTTCCTTGAGGACCCAGTTAATGCGGAGGTCGACGGACCTGCCTTGCTCTCCTGGCTGGTCGACGGGGATGCACCGAACGAATGGAAGAAGGATTTCGTGGTCCGCATGCGGGAAGCGGGTGTCGACGTAGGCGTAAACAAGCTGCTCGATACGCTGCGGCGGAGGTGGCTGAAGCAACTCGTTGGCGACTATGAGCATGAGTCGACCCCGATCCTCAGCATCCGCTCTAGCAGCTATGGAGCCGACGATCTTTGGGTTCAATGCGGCAGCTGTTTCGTCACGATCGTCAGGAAAGTTAAGGCCGACCAACATGCTGACGAAGGCGAATTGATCTGGACGAAGCTCGGCGCGGCGCTGCGCGCCTGGCACCCGAATCTGTACCGGCTGCTACTGTCGGACATCCAAAATGCTCTAGAGCAGGAATCGATCGCGGACCATGCGCGGTGGCTGGCGGATGATCTCTGTGCTGGCCTCGGCCTCTACCTGTTGCCGAATGATGCCGCGGTGCGTGAAGCGGCGAATGGTGCGGTGCGTCGGGGGGCGATCGAAGACCTGATCGACCGGTTCTTGGATATGATGCGCCATCGGTTGGCGCTCAACGACAGGCTTGCCGCCAGCGGCGCGGACTTGCTGGGAGAGCGGCTGGCACAACCGCTTGCGCCTCGTCCAGCCGAAAGCGATCGTTATGCCCGAGCCCGTCAACTAGCTCATTGGACGGACGATGCGGAACCAGATTGGCGGGGAAAAGTCGTCACCTCCGTCAACGCCTTCATGGTTTCGGACGAATTTCGTGGATCGCATATCACCACCGGCTCGGTGCTGTACGATCCGGCAACTGAGAAATACTGGCTGTGCGTGTCGCCAGCTTGCGATCTTGTTCCTCGAGGCGAGGAACTCTCGAGGATCGTTCAGGTCATACAGCTCAATGAAGAGAATGTGGTGGGGGATCTCAGTCGGGGCGACCGTATCGTCGTCACCGTAAAGGGCGGATCCAAGGTTCTGCGCGTCCTGCACGCGGAGACCCGCCAACCGGACTTGCGCGCGATTTACTTACCCCATGGCACCACCGTACAGGTCGATGCTGCGTCCGGCGATCCGATGCTTCAAGGCGCGTCGGGAGAGCAGGTTCAGAGGTTGATCGTAGGAGCCGCGGCGGCCGAACTTGTGGACCCACAAGGCGACGCGAAGAGAGCACTGGCCGAATTCGGGCTCTCGACCTATCGAGTGGTATCTCAGCTGAGGAGCGCGTTTGCGCTGCGCCTGCTCCATGTGACGGGTCATCACTTGTCGCGCGTCGGCGTCGACTTTGTTGATGTCTGATCTGCCCGATAGGATCGACTCATGCAGCGGTCGGCTGAATTGATGATGGTGGGATGCTTCCTATCTCGCTTCGGCGAGATCGGGGCCAACGGGAAAAGTGCTCCTCCTGAGGAAGTCGGGACGTCGACCTGGGCCAACGCCTATCTCTGCTTCTATCGCAGCCTCTCGGGAGGCCGGTCGATCCGCCAGTTCGGACACGCCTTGAAAAATACGCGCGACGAGTTCGACGGATTCTTTGCGAACGGCCGAGTCGGTTGGCGTTCTAAGAGTCTGGAACGGGAAGCGCGGCCGCTGACACCCGATATGCAACTCGTCTTCGATCGCTGCTTGAGAATGGACCGTTCAGATCATTGGCTGCAAATCGCCAAGTACCGCTCGCTGGATTGGTACCTGGCTGAACTCCCGGAAGTCAATCGGCTCAAGGAAAACCCGAACGCGTCCGAACTGGCCGATATCATTTCTCGCACTGAGGGAGGTCGCAAGGTCGCCCTTCTCCAGCGGGTGGAACGCGACCCGCGTCTGCGAGCGCAAGCGATGAAGCTGCATGGACCGGTGTGTATGGCCTGCGGCTTCGATTTTGAAGCGGTATATGGGTCGTGGGGAGCAGGCTTTTGCGAAGTTCATCACTTGTCTCCCCTCGGAGAGGCCGAGAGCAAGCCACGCCTGACAAATCCGCTGTACGACTTGGCGGTGGTCTGCGCGAACTGCCATCGCATGATCCATCGGCAACCGGGGATCACGTTGAGCATCGCCGAGCTGCGTGAGAAGTTACGGGTCGGGAACTGCCGCTGAGGAGGAGGTGTCAGCCGCTCCCTCGGCGAGCACTAGCTGATCGCCACCGCATCTCAGCCAATTGTGAATGTGCTCGGCCGCGAATTCCGCACCGAGCCGGTTTTTGCCGAGCAGCGCACATTGCCAAACGGTCGCCACCCGCCAGCCCTCTGCACGCAGCCGAGCCACTTGCGCCGCGTCGCGATCGGCATTTTTGCCGATCTTTTCAGCCCAGAAATCTACGTTCGATTGCGGTGGTGCTGCGCGCGCGCATTCGTGACCATGCCAGAAGCAGCCGTGGACAAATACGACGGCGCGCCAACGCGGCAGCACAATGTCGGGTCGGCCCACCATACGAGCGCCGTGAAGCCGGTATCGCAGGCCGCGGGCGTGCAAAGCACGGCGCAGCATTATCTCCGGTTTTGTGTCCCGTGATTTCACGCGGCTCATGGCAAAGGATCGCTGCTCGACGCTTAGTTTGTCACGGCGATTGGCTTGCCCATTATGGGGAACTTCATCAGACATTGCGGGCATTCGACTTTCTGTCGGCTGTTTTCGGTATTCGGACGGGAGCCACGCTGATGATAGCATGCCACCTGTAGCCAAATAGGGACAAACGAGACTTCATGAGCAGTCGGGCCGTCATCGATAGCGATACAAGCAGCAGAGCTGGAATTACGGTGACAGTGCGTTTTACTGGCGATGCTAAAATCCAGCTGAAATTAAAAGCGCCGCCACCGTAGTTCCCAACGCCAGGTCGGCCCAATGGCTTTCGAACTCCGCCGGTGATAGGTTGGCGAAATCTATCGGTCAGGCGAGGGTGACAGCGCGGCGGTAACCTAGCTCCGCATCAGCTCGCATTGATGGATCAAGCCTTCACCCCGGTCGGCTGGGTCGGTGGCGGCGGCAGCAATTTGCCGCGGGCCAGAAGATAGAGGCTGCCCACCGCCAGCAGGCCGATCACGATATTGGCGATGGCGAACAGGAAGGGCGCGAGCAATTGCGCCGGCGGGCTGGTGCCTTCGGCGGCCAGGCGGATCACGGCGGTCGGCAGGGCGGCGACGCCGAAGCTGAAGCCCCAATAGCCGGGCGAGAAGGGCTGGGCCATGATCCAGGGCAGCAGCCGCAGCAGGATCAGGCCCTGCAGGATGGCATAGCCGATCAGCGCCATGGCGAAGACATCGACATGCCCGCCGCTGACGTTGAGATAGGCCACCGCGCCCACCGCCGGCGGCGCGAGCTGGATGCCGAGCGTGGGGCGCAGCTTTTCCGGCAGGGCCGGCCCGTGCAGCAGGCGGTTGATCAAGACCGATTCCAGCGCCAGCCAGGAGAACACGCCGCCGCCGAAGGCGAGCTGGCCCCAGTCCGGCCAGCCGAGGGCCGACAGCGTCGAGGCCGATACGAAGCTGGCGGCGACGGTCGGCAGATAGAGCACGGCCGTCGCCGTGCCGATGTCCCGCTCGCCGCGCCAGAGGCCTCCCGAGCGGTAGACGGCGAAGGCGATGGCGCCGAGAGTGCCGATGAGCGCCAGCACGAGGCCGCCCGTGCGGGAATAGGGCAGCAGGGCCTGGGCGGTCAGCATCGTCGTCACCGGCGCGAGGCCGATGAAGCAGCACTGGATCGCATCGGCGAATTCGGCGCGCGCATCGCCCGGTGCAAACAGCCATTTGCCGGCGAACAGTGCGATCAGCAGCGCCCAGACCAGGGCGCCGACGGTGAGGATCGCCTCGGAGATGCCGGCCGGCAGGAGCCAGAGGCGCTCCGCCCCGCGCCAGAGCAGCCCGAGCGCCAGCAGGCCGAGCGGAATGCCGAAGAAGGCGGCGGGCGGAAAGCGAAAACCGGAAGGCGTCATGGCTTGTGTCCCACGAGGTGGCGATTCAAAGGATGGGGTCTGGTATCAACACAGAATAGGTGACTCGTCATCCCCGGCCATATCGTCACGAGCTTTGCTCGTGCGTGGTAGCGGAGGAAGGAGATCCAGGAGCTACAGCGTTTTGCGGCTGCGTGGAATCACCAAGAATCGCAAAGACGCGTCGAACCGGAGAGCCGGAGCAAAACGGCGTCTGCGCCCGAACGCGCCTTGGTTCTGCGGGCGCGGATTTTGGCCGTGGACTGCCTTCCCGCCGCCTTCTGCGGAACGCGTGCGATGGCGGGGATAAGCGAGGTCGTTGAAATCCCGTCACACTTGTAACTCCCGCAGGGCCCGCCGGCCGGGATAACGTCTTCGTATCGCAGCGCCGGAAACGGCAAATGGCGGAGGAGCGGAAATGACGATGTCCGCATCAGCAGGGATGGTCGGTTCGCTGCAAGGGCCCGCTACCGGCATGGCCGGCTGGCTCGGGCTCGCCGCTGCCCCGACTTTCGCCTTGATGGCCGGGATTTCCGCCGCCGGCTCGCCGGCCATGACGATGTGCTCCGCCGTCTCGACCTTCATCCCGATCAACGACATGGCCCTGATGTACCTGCTGATGAGCCTTTTTCACGGTTCGGCGTGGCTGAAATTCCTTTCCGGCCGTTTGCAGCGCCGCAACCTTCCGACCCCCCAAACCGAAGGAGACTGACGATGCAGAACGCTGTCGTTTCACACGGTGAATGGCTGAACGCCCGCCGGAATTTCCTCAAGGCGGAAAAGGAGCTCACCCATCTTCGCGACAAGGTCGCCAGGGAGCGGCTCGCCCTCCCATGGGTGCGCATCGACAAGGAATATGTGTTCGACACGCCGGATGGCCCGCGCACGCTGGCCGATCTCTTCGACGGCCGATCGCAGCTCCTGGTGCAGCATTTCATGTTCGCGCCGGGATGGAAGGAAGGCTGCCCGAGCTGTTCCTACATGGCCGATCACACCGACGGCATGAACAGGCATCTGGCGCATCACGACGTCACCATGATCGCCGTCTCGCGCGCGCCGCTCGCCGAGATCGAGCGCTACCGCAAACGCATGAGCTGGCAGTTCAAATGGGTCTCGTCTTTCGGCAGCGACTTCAACTATGACTTCCGCGTCAGCTTCACGCCCGAGGAGGTCGCCAGCGGGCATATCGACTACAATTTCGGCGAATGGCGGGAGACCGGCGGGGAATGGCCCGGTGTCAGCGCCTTCTACAAGAACGAGGCGGGCGAGGTCTTCCGCACCTACTCCACCTATGGGCGCGGCGTCGAGGTGATGATGGGCACCTACGCCATGCTCGATCTCGCACCGAAAGGCCGTAACGAGGCCGAGGGCATGGACTGGGTGCGCCGCCACGACCGCTACGAGTAAGACCAACCCACGGAATGCCTGACTTGTCACCCCTGGCCGTTTCCTCACAAGCCCTGCTTGTGAGGGGCAGCGAGGGGAAGGGGCTATAGCGGTTTGCGATTAGACGGAGTTACCAAGAATCGCAAAGGCGCGTCGAAACAATGAGTTATACCAGGCTGCATAAAGTTTGACGCACCAGCTTCGCTCGCAATGACGGGGTAGCCTTTATGTTTCCTGGTATCAGAGCAAATAAGCGTTCATACCTGAACGCGCTTTGCTCTGGCGAGTGCAGATTTTGGCCCTGGATTCCCTTCGCCACCTTCGGCGGCGCCGGAACGACAGCCTTCCGCCTACACGCAACGATCAAGATCCATGACGGGGGGCGAACCGGGAGAATTGCGCCGGAAGCGGTTCGCAAAGGCCTAATGCAGTTCATTTAGGAGGGAAGCGCTCCGAATTGTCATAGCCGGGCTTGACCCGGCTATCCAGAAACCGCCCACGCAATACGGAGATCCAGGTTGGATTGCCGGGTCAAGCCCGGCAATGACAAAGGTCGAGCAGACCTGAAGACGCTTGAGTGAACTGCATTGTCCGCAAAGGCCTGGCTTCATTTCTGCACCGGTGTGCAGTCCATCACCTTCCTGCCATTGGCGGAATTGGTGACCTCCAGGCGCTGCTTTCCGCTTTTCTCGTCCTTGCCGAGATAATAGTGCAGCGTGACGGGCGCCTTGCGTTGTCCGCCGACCTGCTGGGCCGGAAAGAACTTCTCGTAGGCCTGCCTGTCCTTCCTGAGCCGGGCGACATTGTCCATCGAGACGAGCGCCAGATAGGTTTCGAGATCCGAGGCGACGACGAGCTTGTCGCCCTTGTCGCCATAGAGCGCCACCAATTGCTGGGTGACCTTCATCGCCGGAAGATGGGTGCAGGAGAAGGTCATGTAGTCGTCCGGCCGGTCCTGGGCCATCGCCGGCCCGGCCATCAGGGCCGCCAACGCTGCGGCGAGGATGGCTCTCACTGCGGTCATATCGGATCGGCCGGCAGGAAGGCCCAGCTCATCGTGTGCTCGCCCTCCGGCAGCGTCATCACGATCTGCACGCTGCGGCGCGGCCCTTCGGGATTGGCCAGATGCGCGGTTTCGGCCAAAGTGAAGGGCACGTCGGCCAGGAACAGCCATTCCTTGCCGCTCGGCAGGGTGATCACGATCTGGGTGTCGCCATTGGCGGGCCGGGCGGCGACGGCGGGGTGGAGGTGGAAGCGCAGCAGCACCGGCTCCTTGCCCTTCCAGGGCTCGCCCTTGGCGTCGAGGAAGCTGTCGCGGCCCTCGAGCGCGCCGGTGATCTGGCTCAGCGTCAGCTCGCGCTGGTGGATCAGGCCGAAATCATGGCGGTAGCCGTCATGGGAGGCGGTGATGGTGCTGGCCGCCGGCGTGTTCTCGCGCTGCACCGGCACATGCCTGGGGCCGGAGAGGATGGCCCGGCCGCCCAGGCTCGGGGCGGTCGCGCCGGGTTTTCGCGTGCCGCCGGCGAAATGGCTGGAGGAGGCGTCGGCCACGATGGCGGTGGAATGGGCGCCGGTGGAACGGGCGAGGTGGCGCCAGTTCTCGCGGCCCGGGGCGGGCGCGCCGCAATTGACCACGATGCGGAAATTGTCGGCCGAGAACTCGAAGGCGAGCGTGCCGGCATGGGCCTCCTGCGAGACGTTCACCGGCGGCGGCTTGCCGGTATCGACCAGCAGCACGGCGCCATTGGCCTCCAGGCGCTGATAGCCGCCATGGGGGGCGTTCTGCACCGGCTTGCCGCGGGCATCGTCATAGGCGAGCAGCGTCGCGATCAGATGGCTCTGGGTGTAGCCCATGCCGTTGAAGGCGGCGAAGGCGCCGTCGGCATGGCGGAAGAAGCGCAGCATCGGCATCATGCGGTCGATGGCGCCGATGAGTTCGGGCGGGGCGACGGCGTTGCGCGCGGCGAAGGATTGGCGCAGGGGCAGGAGGTCGAGCAGCAGCTCGATATTGGCCTGCGGGTTGCGGGAGATATGGATGCCGTCGGCCAGGATCTGGCGGTTGAGCTCGCTCGTGAGCCAGCGCAGCGCCGGGCGGCGCAGCCCGGATTTGTTGGAGAGGCAGAGACTCACCTGCATCACCGCGATGGCGCAGAGCAGGCGCGGCATGCCGTCGGTGGTGGAGCGGCCGGCATGCAGGAGATAGCTGGTTTGCCAGGCGACCGAGCGCAGGAAGGCGCGGTAGAAGCCGCGATCGGCGCCGTCGAGGATCATGGGCGCCATCGAGACCCAGGCGAGCATGCGCCGCGCGGTCAGGAGCGGGTCGAGGGCCTCGGGCTGGAAGCGCAGGTTCGAGCGCACGAAATCGCCGACCAGACGGCGCGCCACCTGCTTGCCGGCGGTGCCGTCGGCCGCCCTCAGATGCCTCAGCCAGGTGAAGCCGAGCAGCGTCTCACGCCAGGCCGGCGAGGGCGGGGCGATGGCGAAGGGCGAGACCTCGTTGAGCACGATGGTCTTGGCGACGAAGGTGAAGCGGCCGAGCACCAGTTCGGCGGCGCGGGTGGGGTCGGCGGCCCTGAGGTCCTGCGGGGCCAGTACCAGCTTTTCGGGATCGCCGCGGCCGAAGCGCCAGCGCATGAAGGGCAGGAGGTAAAGGCGCGTCAGCACGGCGCGGCCGGATTGCGCGGCAGCAGTGAGGGAGAGACGGAGCTTGGGGCCCAGAGTGCCTCGGCTCATTCCTGACGCGGACCTCCAGAGAAGGGAACGAAGGGACGGGCGCCCGAAGCGGGCATGCCGACGTCGGCGATAGGCTCCTTGTGGCCATTGCGTGAGCTTCGCGCAAGCCTCGGGCCGGCGATTTCAGCGACATGGCCCCAGTTTTAAGCGGGGCGGAGCGATGGATACGCTGGCTGTTGCCCAGAAAGAGGCGACAAGCCCTCTCCACGAAGTGGGAGGGTGGCCGAGCGAAGCGAGGTCGGGAGGGGGGTGGCGGGCAGCGCGTTTCCTCCTCGGATGCTTGCGCGACCGTCGTGCCATCTCATTACGCCTGGTGCGCTGCTCGCCACACCCCATCCGCCCGAACTTTGTTCGGGCACCTTCCCCAGCTTCGTGGGGAAGGCTTCCCGCGCCTTACGCGGCTACCCCTTCCGCCGCATGCGCGCGGCGAAGAAGCCATCCATGCCGGCCATCACCGGATCTGGATCGGGCAGGAGGCTCGGCAGAGTGCGCAGCATGCCCCCGGGGGTGATCGCCCCCTCGATGCCGCCGATGTCATCGGGTAGCACCGGCTCCAGCGCGAAATCCGCATTGCCTTCGAGGAAGCGGGCGATCTGCGCCTCGCCCTCTTCCTGCTCCAGCGAGCAGGTGCAGTAGACAAGCAGCCCGCCTGGCTTCACCAGGCCAGCCATGCGGCCGAGCATGCGGCGCTGCAGGTCGGCCACCGCGCCGATGTCGCGGGCGGATTTGCTCCAGGCGACGTCGGGATGGCGGCGGATGGTGCCGGTGGCGCTGCAGGGGGCATCGAGGATGACGGCGTCGAAGGGCTCGGCCTTCCAGGCCAGGATGTCGGCCGTCACCACCTCGGCCTTGAGATCGAGGCGCTTGAGATTCTCGCCGAGGCGCTGCAGCCGCGCGGCCGAGCGGTCCACAGCGGTGACCGTGGCGCCGGCGGCGGCGATCTGGGCGGTCTTGCCGCCGGGCGCGGCGCAGAGATCGGCGACCCGGCGCCCCGCGACATCGCCGAGCAGGCGGGCAGGCAGGGCGGCGGCGGCATCCTGCACCCACCAGGCCCCGGCCTCATAGCCTTCCAGTGCCCGGATGGGGCCGTTATGGGCGAGGCGCACCGAGCCGGTGGGCAGGAGGCGGCCGCCGAGCCGTTCGGCCCAGCCGGCGGCATCCGCCTTCACGGTGAGGTCGAGCGAGGGCTCGACGCGCTGCGCCGCCGCCATGGCGGCCGCCGTCGCCTCGCCATATTGGGCGCTCCAGCGCTTGTAGAGCCAGGAGGGGGTATCGGCTTCCGGCGGGATGGCGGCGAGCAGCTCTTCCTTGCCGGCCGAGATCTTGCGCAGCACGGCATTGGCGAGGCCCGAAAAGGCCTGGGCGCGATCATCGCCGCGGGCGAGGCGCACGGCCAGATCGACGGCGGCGCGGTCGGGCACGTCGAGGAAGAGGATCTGGGCCGCGGCGGTGATCAGGATGGCCTCCAGCGGGCCGGACTTGCGCGGCATGCCCTTGGCGAGCAGCTTCTCGAGCAGCGTGCCGATGGTGCCGTAGCGCCGCATCGAGACGCCGGCGATCATGCGGGCGAGGGCCAGATCGCGGGCTTCGAGCGAGGCGTCGTCGAAGGCGTCTTCCAGCGCCTGGTCCTGGCCGAGGACGCCCGCCACCGCCTTCGCCGCGAGGGCACGGGCGGCAAGGCCGGGAACGCCGCGCCCGGCGGGCGGATGGCGGGGAGGGAAAGGGGGCTTGCTCAAGGGGCTTCAATCCGATTTGCCGCCTCAATAGAGGATTTGGCCGGCAAGCGGAAAGAATTTTCGGGGGGAGGGGAGGGTGGTGAGGCCGGCTCTCGCTTTCGCCTCTGCGATGCGCTATCGCCTCACCATGCCCATCGAGATCTTCGTCGACGCCGATGCCTGCCCCGTCAAGGAGGAAGTGTTCCGCGTGGCCGGGCGGCACGGGCTCAAGACCCATGTCGTCGCCAACAGCTTCATGCGCCTGCCGCGCGACCCGCTGATCGCCTTCGTGCTGGTGCAGGCCGGACCCGACGCCGCGGATGACTGGATCGCCGAACGCGCCACGCCCGAGGCCGTGGTTGTTACCAACGACATCCCGCTCGCCAGCCGCTGCATCGCGGCCGGCGCCCAGGTGATCGGCGCCACCGGCAAGCCCTTCACCGAAGCCTCGATCGGCATGGCGCTCGCCACCCGCAACCTGATGGAGCATCTGCGCTCGACCGGCGAGATGACCGGCGGCCCCAGGCCGTTCAGCGCCAAGGACCGCTCGGCCTTCCTGCAGGCCCTGGACACGGCGATCATGCGGTTGAAGCGGAAGGGCGGATAACCCTCTCCCAGGTGAGATTGCGCCTGCGCCACCCTGTCGCTTGGCGCTTCGGCGGTGCGCGCCTATCTAGGGAGGGGCAGCCAGGAGACTTTCATGTCCGAGCATGACGACGAGGCAAACCGGCTTTCGGCCAGGGCGAGGCGCTATGCCCGGGTCGGCGTCAATGTCGGCGGCGTGGCGGCCCGCATGGCCGGATCGCGGCTGCTGGGGGGCGGTGGCTCCTCGAGCTCCAATGCGGTGGCGCTGGCCAAGGCGCTAGGCGGGCTGAAGGGGCCGCTGATGAAGGTCGGCCAGTTGCTCTCCACCATCCCGGACGCGCTGCCGCCCGATTATGCTGCCGAGCTTTCCAAGTTGCAAAGCCAGGCGCCCCCCATGGGCTGGGCCTTCGTCAAGCGGCGCATGATGGCTGAGCTCGGGCCGGACTGGGCAGGCCGCTTCGCCAGCTTCGAGCATGAGCCGGCGGCAGCGGCCTCCCTAGGCCAGGTGCATCGCGCCACCGCCAAGGACGGCACCGCGCTCGCCTGCAAGCTGCAATATGCCGACATGCAATCGGCCGTGGAGGCCGATCTCGCGCAGCTCCAGGTGCTGTTCGCCCTGCACCGGCGCTTCGATCCGGCCATCGACACCCGCGAGATCTACCAGGAGATCGGCGAGCGGGTGCGCGAAGAGCTCGATTATCGCCGCGAGGCCAAGCATACGGCGCTCTACCGCAACGCCTTCGCCACCCTCGGCATGTCCGACGTGCGGGCGCCGCGCGTGTGGCCCGAGCTTTCCACCGGACGCCTGCTCACCATGGACTGGCTCACCGGCGAGCGTATCCTCACCTTCAAGGAAGCCGAGCTGCCGGTGCGCAACCGCCTGGCGGCCGCGATGTTCGCGGCCTGGTGGCAGCCCTATGCCCATATCGGCATCATCCACGGTGACCCGCATCTGGGCAATTACACCGTGTTCAGCGAGGATGACGAACCCTCGGGCATCAACCTGCTCGATTATGGCTGTATCCGCATCTTCCCGCCGGCCTTCGTGGGCGGCGTGGTCGAACTCTATCGCGGCCTGCTGCAAGGCGAGGCCGAGCGGGTGGTGCACGCCTACGAGACCTGGGGCTTTAAGAAACTGAGCAAGGACCTGATCGAGACGCTGAACCTGTGGGCGCGTTTCATCTTCGGCCCGCTGCTCGACGACCGCGTGCGCACCATCGCCGATGGCGTGGCGCCGTCCGAATATGGCCGCAGGGAAGCCTATGCCGTGCATCAGGCGCTCAAGCAGAAGGGCCCGGTGACGGTGCCGCGCGAATTCGTGTTCATGGATCGCGCCGCGATCGGGCTGGGCGGCGTGTTCCTGCATCTGCGGGCGGAACTGAATTTTCACCGCCTCTTCGAGGCGGCGATCGAGGATTTTTCGGTCGAGACGGTCGCGGCCCGCCAACAGGCCGCGCTCGCCGAGGTCGGTTTGTAGGGCGCAACGCCATACCCGGGACAGCCCGGGCATGGCCGAGTTGGGGCCTCTTTTGGCCACCATTGCAGAAAATACGCCGAGGCTCTTGATCAGGAAGCGGGTGCTTCGCTCCGGTGGTGCAGCGGATGCCGCATGGCGGCATGGTGCACCCGGCGCTTCGTCACCGGGGCTGCGGGAGCTTCCGCGCCCGGCGCCGTCTCCACCGCCGGGTCGACACCCTGGCCGGCATTGGCGTTCCACAGGGGCATGGCCGCCGGTGCAACCGGTGTCTTGGCTTCGTCGTAACCGAAGCCGCGCTGGATCGAATAGAAGTCGGTGATGCCGTCGGCCTGGGCGCAGGAGGCTGCAGCTGCCAGTCCACATGCGGCCAAGACGGAAGTGATCAAAATTCTCATCGTGTCTACCCTTTGGAATATTGCGGTGCTCTCATGTCATCGCCGCGTCAAAACTAGAGCAAAGCCTTGCCGCAAGTATGGCGCAAACACAGTGTTCGCGAAGTTGTGACGTTTGTTTCTGCCGTGTTGCTGAAATGATTATCATTGATTGCTGGAGTTTGAAGGGCGCAACTTCTCATTGAAGAATGAAAACTATTTGTGGTTGCGTCAGGGTGAGAAATTCAACGTATTGGCGGGGTGGTATGTGCGTCGCCGAAGCCTGTCCCCGGTGTGGTGGTTGCCATCCCCGACCCATCCGCCTATGACAGTCCTCCCGCCTTCAATGCCCGAATGCCGCCATGACCTCGATGCAACCGGCCGCCGACCTTGCCGATCTTCGCAAAGAAATCGATCGCATCGATGCCGCTATGCACCGCCTCCTGATGGAGCGCGGCGAGATCATCGACCAGCTCATCGCCATCAAGCGTTCGCAGGCCTCCGGTTCGGCCTTCCGGCCTGGGCGGGAAGCCTCGATGATGCGCGAGATCGTCGGACGCCATCACGGCATCCTGCCGGTCGACATCGTCGAATCGATCTGGCGCGTGATCATCGCCACCTTCACCCATGTGCAGGCGCCCTATACGGTGCATGGCGACATCTCGCTCGGAAATGCGGCGATGCGTGACGTCGCCCGCTTCCATTTCGGCTTCGTGGTGCCTTATGAGACGCACGACGATGCCGGCGACGTCATCCACGCGCTCACCCATTCGCGTGGCGATCTCGGCCTGGTGCCGGTGGCCGCTCCCGGTGCCTGGTGGCGGGCCCTCGAAGGCGAGACGGCGCCCAAGATCATTGCCAGGCTGCCCTTCGTCGAGCGGGCCGACCATCCGGCCGCGCTGCCGACCTATGTGCTGTCCAAGCCGATCGACGAGCCGCTATCGCCCGGCGATGTCAGGCTGATTTCGGCCGTGCTGCCGACGGCCCTTCCGGCGCTGCCCCAGGGCTGGAGCATCCCCGCCCATGCCGGTGCGGCCCTGCTGGTCGCGCTGCATCCGGGCCAGACCATCGTCGCGCTCGCCGAAGCCCTGCCTTCGGGCACCAGTTTCGAGCCGATCGGCTCCCATGCGCCGGCTTTCGTCCTGCCTCTCAAGTAACCTTCGGAATCCCTAGACATGAACGGTCCCGTTCCCCGCAAGGGCATCCTCGACATCGATGCTTATGTGCCCGGCAAGTCGGCGGCGCCCGCCGGCGTCAAGCTCTGGAAATTGTCGTCCAACGAGACGCCGCTCGGTCCGAGCGCCCACGCCAAGGCCGCCTATGCCGCTGCCGGCGAGAAGCTCGAACTCTATCCCGATGGTGCTTCCTCTGCCCTGCGGACGGCAATCGCGGCGCGCTACGGCCTGGACCCCGCTTGGTTGATCTGCGGCGCCGGTTCGGACGAACTTCTCTCGCTGCTGGCCTATACCTATCTCGGCCCGGGAGACGAGGCCGTTTACAGCGAGCACGGCTTCCTGGTCTACAAGATCGCTACGCTCGCCGCCGGTGCGACGCCGGTGGTGGCGCCCGAGAAGAACTACACCGCCGATGTCGATGCCCTGCTGGCGCGGGTGACGGCGAAGACGAAGATCGTCTTCCTCGCCAACCCTAACAACCCGACTGGCACCTATCTGCCCTTCGACGAGGTCAAGCGGCTGCATGCCGGACTGCGCTCCGACATCCTCCTGGTGCTCGATGCCGCCTATGCCGAATATGTGCGGGCGAATGACTATGAATCCGGCCTTGAACTGGTCGCGACCAGCCCCAACGTGGTGATGGCCCGCACTTTCTCGAAGATCTATGGCCTGGCCAATCTGCGTCTGGGCTGGATGGTGGGCCCGCCCGCTGTAATCGACGCGGTCAACCGCATCCGTGGCCCCTTCAACGTTTCCGGCCCGGCCATGGCGGCCGGCATCGCGGCCATCCAGGATGACGGCCATGTGGCCGATGCCATCGCGCACAACGACAAATGGCTCGCTTTCCTCACCAAGGAACTCACCGGCCTCGGCCTTGGCGTGACGCCATCGGTCGGCAATTTCCTGCTGGTGCATTTCCCGAAGGAAGCCGGCAAGAGTGCCAGGGATGCCGATGCCTTCTTGACCGAACGCGGGCTCATCCTCAGGCGTGTCGACGCCTATGGCCTGCCCGATGCCCTGCGCCTGACTATCGGTCCTGAGGAGGCCAACCGCCTGGTGGTCGAAACGTTGCGCGAGTTTCTGAGCAAATAACCTAAATTTCTCTTTTTCCGCCAACCCCTTTCCTGTTCCCGGAGAGGGAGCCAATCCGGAGCCGTCATGTCCGATCTTTCCGCCTTCCCGATCACCAGGCGCTGGCCGGCCCAGCATCCCGATCGCATCCAGCTCTACTCGCTGCCCACGCCCAATGGCGTGAAGGTATCGATCATGCTGGAGGAGACCGGCCTCACCTATGAGCCGCATCTCATCGACATCGGCAAGAACGAGACCTGGGGGCCAGAATTCCTGTCGCTCAATCCTAATGGCAAGATCCCGGCGATCATCGATCCCGACGGCCCGGGTGGCAAGCCCCTCGGCCTGTTCGAATCCGGCGCCATCCTGCTCTATCTCGCCGAGAAGACCGGCAGGTTCCTGCCGGCCGATGCCGCTGCCCGCTACGAGACCATCCAATGGGTGTTCTTCCAGATGGCGGCGATCGGACCGATGTTCGGCCAACTCGGCTTCTTCCACAAATTCGCCGGCCGCGAGATCGAGGACAAGCGTCCGCTCGAACGCTACCGTGCCGAATCCAAGCGCCTGCTCGGCGTGCTCGAAACGCGCCTGGAGGGGCGCGACTGGCTGATGGGCGCCGAGTACACCATCGCCGACATCGCCACGCTGGGTTGGGTGCGCAACCTCGTCGGTTTCTATGGTGCAGGCGAACTGGTCGACTATGCCAGCCTAAAGCAAGTGCCGGCCTGGCTCGAGCGCGGCCTCGCCCGCCCCGCCGTGCAGCGTGGGCTGGAAATTCCGAAGAGAGGCTGAAGCCCCCGACAGGACTGGTCTTCTGCCGTCTCTTCACTGCCGATGACATGAAAAAAAGCGACGCGGCCGTTTCCGGCCGCGTCGCTTTTCATTTTGGACGTCCAGCTTCGAGTGTCAGTGAGGGGCGCTGTCCCAGGGAGGATTTGCCTTCCCCGGCCTCATCGTGCACAGAAGTCGAAAATTTCCAGGGTTCCCATGTCTGACGCTCCTTTTCTCTTCGACCGGCTCTGCGTGATCGGAATCGGCCTGATCGGCTCCTCCATCCTGCGGGCGGCCCGCAGCTACGGGCTTTCCCGGACATTGGTGGCGGCAGACCTTTCTCAAAAGGTGATCGGCCGCGTCGAGGAACTCGGTATCGCCGATGTCGCCACCACGGATTTCGGCGCTGCCGTCACGGACGCCGATTGCGTCATTCTCTGCGTGCCCTCGGGCGCCTTCGGCGTGGTGACCGAGATCATCGCTCCGCATCTCAAGCCAGGCGCCGTCATATCCGACTCCGGCTCGGTCAAGGGCGCCGTGGTGGCGCAGATGTCGCCTTTCCTCCCATCGGGCGTGCACTTTATCCCGGCTCATCCCGTGGCCGGCACCGAGCATTCGGGGCCTGATGCCGGTTTTGCCGAATTGTTCGAGAACCGCTGGTGCATCTTCACACCGGCCGAGAACATCGACGCCGAGGCGCTGGCGCGCTATCGCGCCTTCTGGGAGAGGCTCGGCTCCAAGGTGGAGCGCATGACACCGGAGCATCACGACCTCGTGCTCGCCGTTACCAGCCATGTCCCGCATCTCATTGCCTACAACATCGTGGGCACCGCCGACGATCTGGAGACGGTGACTCAGTCGGAGGTGATCAAGTTTTCCGCCGGCGGCTTCCGCGACTTCACGCGCATCGCCGCCTCAGACCCCACCATGTGGCGCGATGTCTTCCTCAACAACAAGAAGGCCGTGCTGGAAGTGCTCGGCCGCTTCTCGGAGGATCTGGCCTATCTGCAGCGGGCGATCCGCTGGGGAGAGGGCGACAAATTGTTCGATCTTTTCACCCGCACCAGGGCGGTGCGCCGCTCGATCATCGACCAGGGGCAGGAGACGGCTGCTCCCGATTTCGGCCGCCCGCACGGCAAGCACTGAAGCCCGTTGCCAATCGGCCTATCGCATAGCCGCCATCAGCCTCGTCAGGGCCGCCAAATCCTGTCGTTTGCAGGCTAGCGGCTGGCTCGGTTGCGACCTTAATTAGCAGGTGACTTCTCTCCAAGGCGGAACGGAAAGACCATGACCGAAACGGTTATTACTTCGGAAAAGCAAAAGGTCGTGCTGGGCTTCGACAAGCGCTTCGTCATGATCGGCGAACGCATCAACCCGACGGGCCGTAAGCTGCTCGCCGCGGAGATGGCGGCCGGCGACTATTCGCGTGTCGTCTCCGACGCGATCGCCCAGGTCGAGGCCGGTGCCCAGATGCTGGACGTGAATGCCGGCATCCCGCTCGCCGACGAGCCCAAGATCCTGGCCGAATGCGTCAAGCTGGTGCAGGACACCGTGCCGGTGCCGCTCTCGATCGACTCATCCATCGTGGAAGCGCTGGAGGCCGGCCTTTCCGTCTACAAGGGCAAGCCCTTGGTCAATTCCGTCACCGGCGAGGAAGAGCGCCTCGAGCGCGTGCTGCCGCTGGTGAAGAAATACAATGCTGCCGTCGTCGCCATTTCGAACGACGAAACCGGTATCTCTGAAGATCCCGATGTGCGCTATGAAGTTGCCAAGAAGATCGTCGAGCGCGCCGCCGACTACGGCATCCCGCGTGAGGACATCGTGGTCGACCCGCTGGTGATGCCGGTTGGCGCTATCAACGATGCCGGCCGCAAGCTGATGCACCTCCTGCGCCGTCTGCAGACCGAACTGAAGGTTAACACCACCTGCGGCGCCTCCAACTTCTCCTTCGGCCTGCCGAACCGCCGCGGCCTCAATGCCTCCTTCCTGCCGATGATGATCGGCGCCGGCATGACGTCGGCGATCATGAATCCCCTCCACCTGGAGGACATTCAGGCCATTCTCGGCGCCGACGTGGTGATGGGCCATGATCCCAACTGCATGAGCTGGATCAAGAAGTTCCGCGAGCCGCAGCCGGAAGCCGCCGAGGGCGCCGGTGCCGGCCGCCGCGAGCGTCGCCGCGCGCGGGCATAAGGCGCGCACCCCTTCTCCCGAGCGGGAGTGGTTTGGGGTGAGGGAGGTATCCCGAATATCCTGGCCAAGGCCTCCAGCCCTTTCGCTTGCGGCTCTGGCAAAGACGAATACTTAAAGGGTTATGGATAAACCCTCACCCCACCCCCTCTCCCGAACCGGGAGAGGGGAGCTTGTTCCAAGGCCCCGCCGATGACCAATCCGCTCGTCTTCTTCGCTCCCTCCGGCAAGCGTGGCCGTTTTCCCGAAGGCACTTCTGTCCTCGAGGCGGCGCGCAAGCTCGGCGTCGACCTCGATTCGGTCTGCGGCGGACGCGGCATTTGCGGGCGCTGCCAGGTCGAGGTCGGTGACGGTAAGTTCCCCAAGCTCGGCATCGTCTCGGCGCCTGACCATGTCACCGAATGGAACGCGGTGGAGGAGCGCTACGTCTCCAAGCGGGGGCCGCTCGCCGAGGGCCGGCGCCTCGGCTGCCAGGCCAAATTGTGCAGCGACGTCGTCATCGATGTGCCGCCCGATAGCCAGGTCCACCGTCAGGTGGTACGCAAGAGTGCTGCGATCCGCAACATCGCCATCGAACCGGTAGTGGCGCTGCATTATGTCGAGGTGCGCGAGCCCGACATGCACGAGCCTTCCAGCGATTTCCGCCGCCTGCAGGAGGCGCTGGAACAGCAATGGGGCCTCAAGGACATCACGGCGCCCTTGGAGTCGCTGCGCTTGCTGCAATGGTCGCTGCGCCAGGGCCAGTGGTCGGTGACGGTGGCCATCAGGCACAAGCGCGAGATCGTCGGCATCTGGCCCGGCCTGCACGAGCAGGGAGTGGGCCTTGCCGTCGACATCGGCTCCACGACCATCGCCGCGCATCTGTGCGATCTCGCCAGCGGCGAGGTGCTGGCGTCCTCCGGCATCATGAACCCGCAGATCCGCTTCGGCGAGGATGTGATGAGCCGCGTCTCCTATGTGATGATGAATCCGGGCGGCGATATCGAACTCACCACGGCGGTGCGCGAGGCCATTGCCGAGCTTGCCGTGTCCGTCACCAAGGAGGTCGGCCTCAGCTCCAACGACATTCTGGAGATGACCGTGGTCGCCAACCCGATCATGCATCATCTCTTCCTCGGCCTCGATCCAACCGAACTCGGCGGCGCGCCCTTCGCGCTCACCATCGACGGCGCCTATCAGACGCGGGCGGCCCATCTCAACCTGCCGCTCTCTAGCGGAGCCTATGTCTATGTGCTGCCCTGCATCGCCGGCCATGTCGGCGCTGACACGGCCGGCGTGGTGCTCTCGGAAGGGCCTTATCTCAGGCCGGAAGTGTCGCTGGTGGTCGATGTCGGTACCAATGCCGAGATCGTGCTGGGCAATCGCGAGCGCCTGCTCGCCTGCTCCTCGCCCACCGGCCCCGCCTTCGAAGGCGGCCAGATTTCTTCGGGCCAGCGAGCCGCCCCCGGCGCCATCGAGCGCGTACGCATTGATCCCGTCACGCTGGAGCCGCGCTACAAGGTGATCGGCTCCGACCTGTGGTCGGATGAGCCGGGCTTCGACAAGGCGGTGGTTCGCACCGGTGTCACCGGCATCTGCGGTTCGGGCATCATCGAGGCGATCGCCGAGATGCTGCTGGCGGGCCTGATCACGCCGGACGGCGTGGTCGACGGCGCCATGGCGGCCCGCTCTCCGCGCGTCGAGGAAGACGGGCGCACCTTCAAATATCTCATCCGCGAGGGCGAGCCGCGCATCGCCATCACCCAGAACGACGTGCGTGCCATTCAGCTCGGCAAGGCCGCGCTCTATGCCGGTGTGCGCCTCCTGATGGACCGCTACGGCGTCACCGCCGTCGACCGCATCACGCTGGCGGGCGCATTCGGCAGCCATATCGACGTGAAGCACGCCATGATCCTGGGCCTGGTGCCCGATTGCGAGCTCGACAAGGTCGGCTCGGCCGGCAATGCCGCCGGTACCGGCGCACGCATCGCCCTGCTCAATGCCTCGGCCCGCACCGAGATTGAGGATGTGGTACGGCGCATCGAGAAGGTGGAAACGGCGATCGAGCCTTCCTTCCAGGCCCATTTCGTCGGTGCCATGGCAATCCCGCACAAATCCGATCCGTTCCCGCATCTGGAGGCGGCGCTTGGCGTCACCTTCAAGCGTGGCGGTGGTGAGGGCGAGGGGGGCGGTGGCGGCCGGGAGCGGCGGCGCCGGCGGGGCTGATCGGTAGGAAGCGCGGACATGGCAGCGACAGGCCTTCATGTCGCGATGCGTGTTCCTCTCTTGGAAATATCATTCCTTCCACGATAGGAAGGGGTGATGTCAGGATTCCAGGGATTGCCCATGCCCGCTTCTTTCACCGGCTTCGGCGAGAAGGCGCTGCCCTTCTTCAAAGCGCTCAAATTCCACATGAGCCGCGACTGGTTCCAGGAGAATCGCGATCTCTATGACAGCCACGTGCTGGCGCCCTTTTCGGCCCTGATCGAGGCGGTCAACGCGGCCTGCATCGCCAAGGGGCTGCCGATGCGCGGTACGCCCAAGAGCGCACTCTTCCGCATTCATCGCGATGTGCGCTTCGCCAAGGACAAGCGCCCCTACAAGACCCATGCCGGCGCCGTGATGACACGCTCGGGCGCCAAGAACGACCCGGGCCTTACCTATATCCACATCTCCCCCGAGGGGTGCTTTGCCGCTGTCGGCTTCTACGACCTCGAGCCCAAGCAGCTTGCCGCCTTCCGTCAGGCGATCATCGCCGTCCCCGAGCGCTTCCGTGCCATGAGTGCAGAGCTCGCCGCAGCCGGGCTCGCCTTCGATCCGCAATGGAGCCTCAAGCGCCCGCCACGCGAGGCCGCCGGCATCGAAGATGCCGATCTCGTCGCGGCCCTTAAGCTGAAATCGATCGTGGTGAAGCGGCCCCTGCCGGACACCCTGATCCGTAGCCCGCAACTGGTGGACGCCTGCACGGGCCTGATTGAAGATGCTTTGCCGCTGCTCGATTTCGGGTGGTCGGCTCTGGCGGCGCTGGCACCGGAACGTGGTTAAAGACTGCACAGAGATAGAGTCGGGGATAATACATTGGGGAGCCGAATGACGAGCGCTGATTCTGTCCGCTATCGCGCCGTTGCCGGCCTCGAGCGGACACTGCTGCCGGATGGTTGTGCGGTCTATGACCGCGGCAGGCGGGAAATCCACTATCTGAACCCGGCTGCGACGGCGATCCTGGCGCTTTGCGGAACGGCGAATGACAGAGAGAGCATCGCCGAGGCCTTGCAGGGATTATTCAATCTGCCTGCCGCTCCGTCGGAGGACGTCGGTGCCTGCATCGACACCCTGGCGGAGAAGGGTCTGATCGAAATCCAAATCGACCCATTTGGGCGAACCGATCGGACATAGGAAGCGAGTCGCCATGCTGATTCTGATCTTCGACGCCCATTGGGGGCATCCCCTTGGCCAGGAGGATACGATCGAAGGCGTAGAAATCACCACGGACCGGTCGCGCTTTGCTGAAGCGGATGTCGTCATCTGCCACCTGCCCGAATGGAAAGAGGATCGGATAACCGCCATCAGGCCCTGGAGTTGGGAGCTCAAGCCGAAAAAGCGGCCTGGCCAGATCTGGGTTGGCTGCTCTTTGGAATGCGAGGACCATTATCCGGTCATGCGCGATGCGCGATTCATGCAGCATTTCGACTTGACCATGACTTATCGCCTGGATTCGGACATTCCCACCACCTACGCCATTCCGTTCGGTTCTGTGGCTAACATGCTGAGCGCGCTCCGCCGGCCGCCCCCGCCCAAGACCGAAGACGCGCCGCTGGTGTCCTTCATCTCGAGCGATGTCGACCGCAATGACCGGCGCGCTTATCTCTACGAACTGAGCCGCTATATTGCGATCGATTCCTACGGCAAGTTCCTGAACAACAGGCGGCTTCCAACCGACAGGGGCCGGGAATCGAAGTTGGATGTGATCGGCGCTTATAGATTTACCATTGCCTTCGAGAACGCTCGCAGCAACGACTATGTAACCGAGAAACTCTTCGACGCTTTTTGGGCCGGATCGGTGCCCGTCTATTTCGGAGCGCCGAATGTCGAGAAATTCGTGCCGGGAAGCAATTGCTATATCGATGCATCACGCTTCGCGGATCCGAAGGATTTGGCCGAGCATCTCAAGCGGCTTGCCAGCGACGAAGCCGCCTATCAGCGCCTGTTCGCCTGGAAACAACGGCCCTTGCGCAGCCATTTCCTCACGCTGATTGAACGTGAGGCGCGCCCGCCACTGACTCGCTTGAGCGAGTTGATTTTGGGAAGGCTCGGGGATTGCGCTGCGTTGTAAATGGCGCTGCCGTGGGATAGCATGATGCCCAGAGAACTCGAGTCCAAGCTGGAGAAAGTGGATGCCGTCTACGAGCGATGAAGTTCTGGTGCCGAGCACGGTGGATGTTCATTCGGCCGTAGACGCGCAGATTGCGGCGCAGGATCTGTTGGCCGCACTAAAGCAGGTTTGTGCTGACCACTATCAATCGCCCGCAGTCGTTTCCTTCCCGATCAACGGAGCGACAGTCCTGGACGCTATGGCTGTAACCGGGAATTTCTAAGACACCGAATTGAATGAGGAGCTTGGTTCTCGCTGCTTCCTGCGCGAGCATGCCGCTGCGGGCATTCATTCAAGCACAAACAAGACCAGGTGCTACCGAAAGGACTTGACCTTTCCCGTGCGAACGGGTTTTCGTGGCGCCCAGGCTGTCCCGGTAGCTCAGCAGGATAGAGCAACGGTTTCCTAAACCGTAGGTCAGGGGTTCGAATCCCTTCCGGGACGCCACGCACCTATATGGTTCGTCTGCTTCATTCGGTGGCATATCAGGTGGCCGGACAGCGAGCTGAGTTATCCGAAAACTCACGGATCGAAGACCCCAAAAAGCCTTCCCGCAGAATGCTGATCGGTCAGCGAGGACTGATGGTTCTCGATGGTAGTTTGTCATCGATGAGGCGATCGAGCTTGGCCTCGATGCGGCGTGTGGTTTCGACGAAGGCCTGCATCGTGGTCTCGGCTCTTGCAAAGCGCTCGCGAACCTCGGAACTGCCGTCCTTGAGCTTGCCGATCTCGACCTCGAGCTTGAGGTTGCGTTCCTCGATGACTGTGACGCGGCTGTTGAGCTGGCTCGACCACCAGACGACGCCGCCGGTCTGGACGAAGAGGGCGATTACCAAGGCGAGCGGGATCTTCTTGTCCACGCTCCAGCTTTCCCTTTCGCTCATGGCCAGCACCCTGCCGCCCGGCCGCCCTCATAGTGGATCGCCAGGCGGCGATTGCCCTCGCGGGAGACGGCCTGAACGTCCCGCAGGCTGTCGGTGATCACGCCGCAGGGGCGGTCAACGGGCGCCACGCTTGCACACCCGCTCAAAGCGGTCCCAATCGCCACCAGCGCTGTAGCAGCGGTCGACAGCCTCACGGGCCTCGACGAAACGCTCCTTGGCCACATGATTTGCCCTTTCGATGTTGGCGGCGGCTCGCTGCGTTGCAGCCTGCTCGCGGTCTTGGATGAAAAGCCAGAGCGCCATCAAGGCGGCGACGATTGCCAGCGCTCTCAGCAACAGGTGCGGCGGGATCAGGCGGAAGAGGGCGAGGGCGGCGGCGATCATGCCGACGCCTCCCGATGCCTCGCCTGCCGATAGGCGATAACGACGAGGCCGGCGATCGCCGCGACGCTGCCGCCTGCGACCAGCAGGGCGAAGACGATATCGACCACGCCGCCATTGCCGGTGATCGGCTGCAAGGCGTCCTTGGCCGCGCCGATGGTGGCGCTGGCCGTGCCGATCGTCGCCACGATGGTGCCTTTGCCTGTGATGGTCGAGGAGACCTTGGCATCTGCGGGAGTGGCGGTCTCCAGGCCGGCAGGCGGCTGAGGGATGGCCGTGGCGACGCCACCGGCGAGGTGCAGCGCAGTCTCCCGAACATGGGCGATACGGGCGCTCCAGCCCTTGCCGAAGGTCGGCCAGGTTTTGAGGCCACGCAGGAACCGCAAGCGGGCGTCCTGCAAACTATCGATGAGGCCGGCTATCTCGTGCTTGCGGATGGCCTCCAGCGTCTTCAGGCCCAGAATGCCATCGGCCTCGACGGCGAGAAGGCGCTGAAGCGTCTTCACGGCCTGGGCCGGGCCGGAATTCACGGCGTAATCGAACAAGGCATAATCCAGGCCGGCCGGCAGTTCCCGATAGCGCAGCGGCTGTGCATATTGCCTGTCCAGGATCCGGGCTGCCTCCGCCAGCGTCAGGCCTTTGACTTCATCCGGTGTCGCCTTGCGGCCGAGCCGGCGCGCGGCGCCCAGGGTAGCCGCGGTGATCCCATATTTGGTGGCGCCGCCCGGATCGCGCGGATGGTTCACATAGCCGCCTTCGGAGCCAAAGACGAGCTTGATGGTTTGGGCGAGAGTTTCGCTCATGTGAGAGCTCCAAAAAGAAAGCTCCCCAGAGGGGAGCCTGTGTTCAGTTCATCAAAGGCGATTTCATTTGTTGAGCAAGAGTTAGCCTGGGAAGGCCTTTTTGGATGTGTAAGGCTTTCTTCCCATTACCTTGCAAGCAAGCGAGATTATCTTGTCCCGTAGATCCGGAAAGACATCGACCGCGCCTCTGGGGTAGTGCCATTTCAACCATTCAAAGAGCTTGCGTGGCGGTGATCCAGGGGCCGCGTGAGCATCGACTCCCCAGCATCGTTTTACGAGGCGCTTCCGTTTTCGCCAGCTGCCACAGGTATATTGGATCGTGCGATTGTCAGCGATCAGGAGCCCTTCTTGTTCGGCAAGCCGGAAGGTTTGGCTCTTTGGCCAATCCCCAGGCAACCATCGCCCTCCGAAACGATCGACGATAACGGGCTTCAGCCCTCTGGCAACAATCTGCTTTGTCATTCCATTAGGACCAGCCTCAAAATTGTTGCCGTCAAATAAGGTTTCCTGAGGACCGGTGTCGAGCGAGTTGAAGATCTCTGTTCGAATCATAAACGCGTTAGACCTAATGCCTACATTGGGAAACGGTGTAGTTTCATTGAGGCATTCGTATCCACCTGTCGCTCCAACAATCCCACAATCGGGCAAGCTGTCGAAAGCCGACAAATAATAAGACAGCCAATTTGGAGCGAGAATTCGGCTCCATGAAATCAGCGGGAGAACAAACTCTGTTCTGCAAGAAGATGCAATTTTTAGAAAGATGGCGGTTGGAGGTATCTGGTCAGAGAAACGTAAAATTCTGACATTGGAAGAGGGGATTGATGACAGAATATTTTGGCACACAACTGGCTCGCTAGAGCCGTATCCTTTGGCGGCAATAACCAAATCGTAAACTTCTCCGGCCGGATAATTCTTTAGACTTCTAAAGAATGCGTGTGCATACCTTGGGTCGTTAATTTTTCTCCACAAGAATATTACAGTAACTCGCGCCATCGATATCTGAAAATCCTTACATTTTTTTAGTGATATATCATGGACATGTCTATGCTTCCATACCTAGCCCAGGATGAATTGTGGCGAGCTTGTTTTCAAAGCGACGACACGCTAGCGTCGTTCGCATATGAGGGGAAAATCAATGCGTAAGACCAAGCCAGCAGGTAGTCGCGATAGTATCATCCAAGCCGTCGAAGAGGCGGGGTCGTCAGATGCAATATTCTTTGGTTATCCTCTCCGCGAAAATGGCCTCTTCCTGCAGCAGGATCCCGAGGAATTTGGATCGTTTGTCCATTACATGGCTACTAAGATAAAGCCCGCCGAATATAGCATGGATATTGGTATTGCTTCGGGCGGGCAGACCAAATTCCTGCGGGATTATTATTCGACTGATAAGACCATCGTGGTTGACGTGGGTACGCACCCTGTCTTTCCACATTGGGCTCGCATAAAAAAGGACCTGAACAGCGATCTCGTCGAGGAGATTATTTCCGATTCCCATTCACCAGAAGTTCGTCAGCGGTTGTTGAAGTACGAAAACAAAATCGATTTCGCCTTTGTTGACGGTGATCATACCTATCATGGTCTGCGCAAAGACATCTTCCTGACCAAGGAACTGATGAGGGTCGGCGGATACATGGTCCTCCACGACACGCTTGGAGTGTGGGATTGCAAGCGTGTCTTCGATGATTTGATCCAGGCTAAAGACTTCATTTTGGTCCGCAATTTCGCAATTCGATTCGGTATCTCGATCTGGCAGTTGCAGCGGAAAAAGAGGATTCCCACGGCCTTCAATCGTGCCACTGGGCGCGGAAAGCTTTGACAACTTCAGGGATCCTTCCATCTTTAGAAAGTAGTTAAGCGATAGGCCTTTCCCCCGCAAAAATTGGCATTGCCGTGACACCAGCATGATAATATTGTTTCTAATCACGCATTGTTAAGTAAGCGCCTTTCCGGCGCATCGCTTTCCAGAGTACGTTGAAATAAGGAAATTAGGGATTAAGCTGGTGGTATACAAAAGAAATCACAATTTAATTATATTTGCAGATGACGTGGTAGGATTTGAAATCATAAAGTTCGCTATTTCGAATTTTAAGAAAAATATATCTGCGGTAGTTGTCGCCGATACTGGTAATGATATTTCTAATTTTGTTCGGTCAACAGCCAAAGACATTGAAATTTTGAAGTGGAGGGAGCCTGACTCACAAAATTTTGTGACGAAGTTGCGTGATATTGAGGCGGAGATATTTCTTCTTGCTTGGTGGCCATACATCATCAAGGATGAGCTCAATTGTGGTCAGGCCGTCACCTTAAATTTTCATCCCAGCTTATTGCCTTATTGCCGCGGTAAAAATCCGAACTTCTGGAGCTTGGCTTCCGGCGAGCCTTACGGCGTTTCCATTCATCATGTCGTTTCTGAAATTGATGCTGGGGCTATCGCCTTTCAATGGGAGATACCTTACAGCTGGTCAGACACAGGTGGCTCACTCTATCGAAAGGGCCAAGAATCTATAGTGGAGCTATTCAAAGCCAACTACGAACGCATCCTTGCGCTTGATATTCCTGCGGTGCCGCAAAGCCTCGAACTCGGCAGTTTTCACTGGGCGAGGGAACTCGATCCGAAATCGCAGATCGACCTCGATGCCCCGACGACAGCAAGAGAGCTGTTCAACCGACTTCGTGCTCGCACGTTTCCGCCCCACCGTGGTTGCAGGTTCACAGACGCTAACAATACCTATGAAGTCAGGATCGAGATCACTAAGGTCGTCTAGGATACAACAGTCGATCTAAACTTCGCTTTCATGCGCCGTAATTTTCGTGCCGAATAGACGCGGTGGTCGATATACCAGTGCGCGAGATAGTCAAACATCTGGCGCTCTGCCCAGCCTCCACCGAGTCGCTGGCGCTTTTCGTTAAAATAGCGCTGGGCATCCTGGCGATATGCAATAAGCGTCGATATACGATTACTCAAGTAGTCATCCTGGCTCTTGTAGTCGCGCTGGATGATTCGCTGATAAAAAGAAGTTTTATTCGAGCCAACGACCCGCCCACGGAAAAGTGTGTCAAACATCAGCATAAAGTCGCCGCCCCAGGAATGGGGATACGATCTTAAGACTTCTTGCCAAGCAATCTTGATGGCTTGAGTCCGCCACAGTCCATAGAACCAACTGGCGTGGGCGCCTTTTACTGCGCGATAACCCGCCCATAGGCCACGGCCTAGGTTCTTCGGTGCTGCAGTATGTCTAGTTGTTTGTTTGCGACCGGTACGCAAACTGGTCACCCGGCCAACTGCAAGATCAAAATCCTGATGCTCGTCTAGAAGTGCAACGAGTTCTTCCAGAAAGTTGGCGTCGGTATAATCGTCATAAGCACGCCAAATGAAATACTCACTTTGGGCCGCTTCAAGAAGTGCGCCAAAATTTCGCCAAGAGCCAATATTCTCAGAATTTAAATGGTACTCAAAGCGGGGATCACGTTCGGCTAGTTCTCGTGCAATTTGGGGTGTTTCATCGGTTGAAACATTGTCAAAGATGAGAACTTTGAAATCCTGAAACGACTGTACTCTGAGATTCTCCAGACAGTCGCGGAACATGTCGCCGCCGTTATAGATCGGCATACCGATTGTTACTCTTGGTCCACGCTGCAACTTCACCTCCTCGACATAGGTGACCTTTCAATAGCGCGCTAAAGCACGAAATTGAAAGGCTCGATGTGGGGGTTATGCGCCGATAATTTCTCCCGGTGCATGAAGTAGGGCTACGGGCTGTCGAAATGAATGAGGATTATGCGATTCCTAGATATGTGATGACGATAAGGCCGCTGCCGCCGTTGCCGCCTGCGAAGGTTCCCCCTGAACGAGAACCACCGCCGCCGCCGCCATAAACACCGCCATTTGCACCGACGGCGTTGACCGGCGTGTTGTATCCCCCTGCTCCGCCGCCGGAACCATGAGTGGCATCCCACTCGGTGCCATTGCCACCTGCCCCAGGAGATGCACCTGTCGCACCTCCTAGCCCCCCATAGCCAGCATCACCAGATCCTCCGACGCCTGACGCACCGGTACTGCCTGCGCCGTTCAGGCCGGCGGCACCACCGCCAGCACCCGAAAAGGGATTTGCGCCGGCGGAGCCGTCACCGCCGCTGTATTTGACTGTGCCCGTGCCAAGGGCTGCATCGCCACCTAGACCAGCCTGGGCACTACCTCCGGAGGAGCCGCCGCCGACACCTCCCTTCGAACCGACCATAGACGCTCCTAGCGTGGTAGCGCCGAACCAAGTATCGCCACCCGAACCGGCGATGTTACCTGACGAAGTAGCAACCCCACCTGCGCCCACTGAGAAATCTATGAGTGCGCCGGGGGATAGATTGAGATTATCGACGCGGGAATATGCGCCACCGCCACCGCCGCCGCCATACGAGTTGCTGGCGCGAGCGCCGGCTCCGCCGCCGCCAATGCACTCGACCCTGTTGCCATTCGGTTGCCAGTCGTACGGAACGGTCCATGTACCGACGCCCGGCGTCGCCAGATACACGCGTTTGCTGACATAGGAGCGTGGAACGATAGTAGCGAGGCCCGGCAACATATTAGATCCCCCTAACAATGCCGGTGTAGACGAACTTGTTTGTCCCTCGGCAGACAAAGCAAACGAGATCAACAGCCCCCGCGGCTGTAGAGAGCGCTGGAGCGCCCCCAACGCCGAAGGAGAAGTTCGGCCCCCACGACACAGTTCGGCTACCGGTACCGTCCTGCGTAATCTCGATATTGAGCGGCCAACCTGGTTTGGCATTGGTCGGGCTCGAAATGGTCCGGTTACCACCAATGGTGACTGCACGGTTGACTCCACCTGCATGGTCGACGGCGATCGTTGCGGCGTCGGTTAGGGCAACCCATCCCATCGCAGAAAGTACGACATCCATCGTTGGAATGAAGGCAGCGCCGGCCTGCACGTTAGCTGTTGTTGCCAGCGCTGTTGCTCCAGTGCCGCCATTGGCAACAGACAGGGTGCCGCTTACATGTGTTGTCAGGCCGACCTTGCCCCATGAGGGCGCCACTCCCACACCGCCCGAGCGAAGCACATTGCCTCCCGCCACACCGGCTAGCTTGGCAAGTGTGGTTGTGGTGTCCGCATAAAGAATATCTCCGACAGCAAAGCCAGCGTTGAGTCCTGCAAGTACCTTTGGAGGAATAACAATCGCGTTGGACGCAAGCCAGCTGCCGCCGCAGACATCCCATTCCGTTCCACCGCGGTTGAGTAGCACGACATCTTCGCCGGGGCGGAGGATTAAGGAAGTGTTGGCCCCTCCGAGTCCAGCCGGGGGGCAATAGATGAAATCGCTCCCCTGCCGAACGATGGTGACGTCAGCGGTGCCGTGATTGAAGACATGGATCGCCGGGCCGGCAAGCCCCGCACCCCATGCGCCGCCAGCAGGAAGAGCGATGTTGAAGGGGCTGGCCGCACTCGCCTGAATGGCCTTGCCATGGTCGGCGGCTGTTAAAGCGATGTTGGCATTCGCAAAGACGAAACCGGCGAAATTGCCCAGAACTGCCTTCACAAAGGCTGTCGTCGTGATACTAGTGTCATTGTCGCCGGCTTGTGGTGTCGGTGCAGTAGGATTCCCGGTGAATGCGGGGCTATCCCTACCAACAATACTTCCGGTTGAATAAAAGTAGTTGAATAAATCGAAAACATACTTTGTACTGGCAACATCATTGCTGCCAATTGGATTGGCGGCGGGATCTGATGATATGGTTTGTGCGCCGACGGAAAAGGTTGGTTTCGTCGTCCAGGTCTGCACCGCATTGATCTTCGCAACATTCGCGATTTGAATGCCGCTACCCTTGATCAGCTTGCCGGTGGCTCCATCGAACAGCACGACCTCATTCGCTGCCACGCCACCGGCAGGCCCGGTGACATCGCCACCGACAGCCGAGCCAACCGCAGTTACCTTGGGGTGAAGCGGATCGGTATTGTCGATCTCGATATTCAGGCCCGCCTGCAATCCCTGCACGGCAGTGTCGGCCTTTGCTCCCTGTGCCGCGGTGGCGAACGCCGTCGACGGCTGGAACGCTGCCGATCCAAGGGAGGAGGTATTCGCTTTTAGGTCGAGAGCGGCCTGCGTGGCGGTGCTGATCGGCTTGTTGAGGTCGGAGGTGTTGTCGACGTTCCCCAGGCCGACACTAGCCTTGTTGGCCTTGCTGTCCGTGTAGGCCTTGGCGCTGTTCAGTGTTGCGGTGTCGGCGGCAGCCTGGGCGCTGGAAACGGGCTTGTTCGTGTCTGCGGTATTGTCGACATTGCCGAGTCCTACATCAGCCTTTGCACCGGAGAAGGCCACCGCCGCAAGCGCGGAGGTGTTGGCCTTGGTGTTCAGCGCGGCCTGCGTCGCCGTCGAAATCGGTTTGTTGAGGTCGCTGATATTGTCGACGTTTCCGAGGCTGACATCACCTTTGACGAGGGTCACGGCGCCCGTCTTGCCAGCAACCGACGTCACGGTGTTGACCTGCGCGCCAGCTTGAATCCCATCGAGCTTCGCCTTGTCGGCGGGCGACATCAGGCCGGCCGCCGTTTGGTTCGCCAGGGCGCCGAGGGCGACGACCTGTTCTTTCAGCCTCTGACCCCACATGGTGATGCGATCGAGCGCCCGGTTGATCGTTGGCGCCGGCAGAGGGCCGCCATCCTGCAGATCGACCGATTGAGTGAGCGGCACGTCGCGGTAGATGATCAGCGTGGTGCCCGTTGTCGGCGCGGCCGTCATGGTCACGCTGCCGCCTGCAGGTGAACCGGCGCCGGCCGCCATATAGTCCATGCCGAGCGTCTTGGTGACGGTCGCCCCGTCTGCGGCCTGAATCTGCACCACAAGATCGGTGTTGGCCGTAAACGGGGGCGGGAAAGCGAAGGCGGTTGTGCTGCCGTCGCCCGCATAGGTACGGCGATTGTCATAGCTGGGAATGGTCATGGAGGCTCCGGCAAACAGAATTCCGCCTGTGAGGCGGGACTTTGGGGGCGGATGTGGAGTTGAGGAGCGGACGGAGAGGGCACGAAACGAGATGTCCTCGGCGGTGAATCGAGATAGGTGGCGTGGGCATCGTCGCCGAGCTCAACGGCCGGCGCTTATAGTGCCTGGCATACAGAAGGCGTGATCGGGCGATGTTCGCTGGTGGCTGCAACATGTGACGCCCTCGCCGTACGCAGAGCCTGGAACCCGGTCTTCCACTCTTCCGGGCTGACGGCAGGCGATCTATCCAAACGGAAGAGCATCCTCATCAATGTTAGGCCTGCGTCTTTCGCCGGAAGGTCAAGCCGTTTTTCCCAATCGCCCCAGGCCGCCGAACAAGCTGCCGGCTGCATTGAAGTATCCGCCGGTCTGGGCATTCCTGCCGGCGATGTTGGCGAGCCTGGCCTGGTAGTTCAGATTGTTGGCCTGGTTCTTGGCGTTCCAGCGAATGGCGGCGATGTCGAGCGCGCCTTCGCTGGCGGTCGAGCCGATGACGTCGGAGGGCGAGCCGTCGAGATTGACGCCGGAGCCGCCGGTAAGCGCGGTTTGCGTGCCGATGGTGCTGTCGATCTGGTCCTGCTTGCGGCTGGCCTGGTACTCGCCTGTCATCGTCTCGATCTGGGCCTGGCGGCGATAAACCTCGGCCTGGGCGTCGGCCTGGGCCTTGGCGGCGTTGCCCTGCTGGATGGCGCCGATGGTCGACAGGCCGGTGCCGGCGATCGAGGCTGCCGTGCCAAGGCCGATGCCCGAAATGGCGGAGCCGGCGGCGGAGGCCGCGGAAGCCAGTCCGGCTCCGATGGCTGCAAAAAGCGGTGGGCACATGGTCAGGGCTCCGGATCGGTGTTGAGTGTGATGGAACGGATCGTCGCCGGCAGCGGGCCGTCGGCGATCAGCATGAGTTCGCCTTTGTCGCCCCAACTCGTTTGCGGACGGGCGTCGTAGAAGCCGGTGGCGAGCGGGGCGGCTGCGCCGAGATCGTCATTGGTATGGCGCAGGGTGATCTCCTCGGCTGTCGCTTCGTCCCGGCCTGCGCGCAGCGAGCCGGTAGAGAGGAAGTCGATCTTGGCGAAGACGATCTTCTTGCGCCGCCCCAGGCCCGAACCATCGCCGGCCGAGGCGGGGGAGGGCATCAGGCGGGCGCGTGAGAGGTAAGGCAGGCCAACGGTGATCGTGCTGGCCGGCCGCCCCGAGGCAAGCGAAACGGCGCCGCCGGCGACGATCTGGTCGGTTTCCCGCGCGCCATCCGCCAGGATCGCGACGCGCTGGCCCTCGAGGTGGCCAAGTCCGGTGACGCCGGTGGCGGGGGCGCCGCCATACTGCAGAGCACAGTCGAGATACCATGCCTTGTCGGGCGTAGCGGTCGCCGCCTCGAAGGGCGCCGCCATGCGCTCGATATAGCGTCTGCTCACGCCGCCGATCATGCGCCGGACGATCAGCCACACCTCGTTCCTGCCTTGGCCGGGCATGGTGGCGCAGCTCTCGACGAAACCGCTGCCGCCCATAAGATGGCGATGCAGGCCAGCCATGGACTGGTCCTTTTCATAAGTGAGGCCGATCAGTTCGCCTTTGCCGTTGGGCAGCCACACCACGCTGTCGGGCTCCTGGGCATAGGAGAGCTCAGCGATTCCGGCAGCGAACAGGTGATCCGAAAGCACGGAGATATCGGGTGTCGCATAGCCGGCTCCGCTGTCGCCCTGGACAAATTCGCGGAGCGCCTTACCGAAGCTGGAGACGAAGACCGTCGAGCTTCCAACCTTCACGGGCCGGATCGCTTGCGAGCCATAGGTCGAGGCGAGGGCCTGCCGGAAATTGTTGGCCGAGAAGGGCAGGTTCGGGCTATCGCGTCCCATCGTGCGGGCTGCGCCGGCCGTGCCAATCAGGAGATCCGCGCCTTCGGCGATCCACTGGATTTCGTTGACATCGGTAAGAGTGAAGGAAATCGCGTCGTCGTCCTTCACCGGAACGGAGACGGAGAAGTCCAGCTCGCGCCCGTAACCGCCGGTCTTGGTCGCCCAGATGCCGGAGGGTTGGGTGTTGGTGCGGGCATAGACCTTACGCTGCTCGAAAGTGGCGACATGCGCCGGCCATCCCGGTGTTTTGCCCCAAGCACCGAGACGCCATTGCAAAGTACCTTGCGCAATAGGGAGCGGAGCATCATCAAGCTTGGCCTGCACAACAGTGGTCGAGGTGACGGCGGTTATGACGAAGGCGCGATAAACTGCGTTTGTTCCGAGCAGCGCAATGATGCGCCCGACGTCGTCCGTCGTGAAACCGGCTCCTGCGTTGATGCCTGTCGTCGACGAGGCTGTGATTGTTATGGCTGGCGCTGTAGCCATGTCTTCGGTGAAGGCTAGATCACCCACGGTGATGACGGTACCGCCGTTATTGGTTGAGACGTTCAACCTATAGCCGGTATAGGCCGTTGTATTGGTGAATCTGAAATAACGGGTCTCTCCGGCTGACCAATTGCTTTGCGCGAATTGACTATCAAGTACCGTCCAGTTCGTACCATCGTTTGACCCTTCAAAGGTCCAAGACTTCGGCGCGCGATCAGTGACAGGGGTAGCAGCCACAAGACCGGCATAAGCCGAAACTGAATACCCGACGACGATCTTCGTGCTGGGAAAAGTGTAGGAGACCCACTCGTTTGAGGGGGTATTGCTGTGCCAGGCTGTGCCAGAATCACGATCGAAAGCGTTCCACGGCGCACCTAGCCCTGTACTGCCGGCGGCGGCCGTTCCGCTCGGTGCGGTGTTACTCGTCATCTTCGGGACCGGATTTCCCGTCGCGGAAGGCGTCAGCGTAGTTGCCGTGTCATTCACTGGCAAAAAAGGGCCAAACCGAAAGTTTACGGTCTCGATCGACCATGACGTGTCGCTCAGCCGCTTCACTCGCCGCGGTTGGTAGCCCTTGTGCGTGATGTCGAGCACGTCGTTGGTTTGGTCGAAATCGAGCTGGAACAGGTCCGCATCGGCATAGGGATGGGTTACTTCCACGCTGCCGACCCGCCCGCCCAGCGTGTAGACCCTGAATACGCCGGCGTTGAACACCAGCATATAGGCCTGGCTCGCCGAGAAGATGAAGGGAATGAAGCGGGCGGGGCGGGAGGAATCCTTCACCTCCTGCACGAATTGCGTGCCGGGGCGGCGGGTGAGGCCGCCCTGGCGCATCACCATGAAGTTCTGGCATTCCTTCAGCCCGGTCTTGAAATGCTCGAGATCGGCGCGGCTGTGCAGCTTGGGAGAAAGCTCGCCGCGCGAGAAGACCGGCTTGAGTTCATAAGCGCCCATCAGGAACGAGCCTCGATCCAGAAATTGTCTTCGGGGTCATCCGGCGTGCCTTCCAGTGCGTCGATCGCCTGCGCTTCGGAAAGGGCGACCTGCGTCTTCTGCCCGAGGGATTCGGCATAGGAGGCCTTGCCGGTGACGAAATGCGCCGCCTTCTGCGCCAGGGCCAGGGCGAGCACATCGGTGAATTGCTGGTCGAACTGGCCGGTATTGTCGACACGCCTGACATAGCGGACGGGGCGCGGGGCCGGCTCGTCGGTGAGGATCTGGCTGCCCTCGATCTTGTGCGGAACGGTCTTGCCGCTCTCCGTCCCGTCCGCGGTCAGCGGCATCACGCGCAGGCAGTCCACCGGCAGCTCGTAGGCGTGGGCCCAACCAAAGGCCGGCGGCGTCGCCGATTCCGGCAGGAGGGTGCGTGCCATCGCGAAATTCCAGGGATGGCGGCGCATCAGGCTCCAGGCCATCGGCCAGAAATTGCGCCGAAACCAGCGCGCCACGGCCGAATTGTCGTCGATGGAGGCCAGAGGCGCCTCATCGAGATAATCCAGGGCGAGGTTGCAGATCTCGGTGATGTCGAGATTGACGGACATGGGGCCTCCAGGCCGCGAAAAATTGGTCTCGTCGGGGCGGCGCGGACGCGAAACATCGCGCGCCGCCCGGTCGGATCTGAAGCGTGGCCTTACCTGAAGGCGTTGGCCTGCTTGTATTCGGCGAGCCGGCGGGTCACGATCTCGATCGGCGTCGCCTCGTCGATCGCGCTGCCGGCATCGTCGACGAGCTTGGCCTTGACCGCCTCGGCACGGATGGCGGCATCGACGTCCTCGGCCTCCTTCCGTGCCTCACGCTCATTGGCCTTGTCCGGGACGAGCTCGAGATGCTCGTCCTCCTCGCGGACCTTGCCGACGAGCTCGACTTCCTCGCCCGCCTCGATGATGCGGCCATCGACATAGGCCTTGGCCTTGACGAGATAGCGCGCCATCTCAGAAGCCCCCCACATTCAGGCCGGAGGGGTAGTTGACGATCGCCTCGCGGTCGGCGACGAGGCCCGCCGTCACCGTGCCGGCGGCGAAGGTGCCGGCCACGGTGTACTGCACGCCGAGATAGCGCTGGCGCTGGGCGTCGAGCGAGAGCGCGGGCACCTGCACGCGCAGCCATTCCGAACCGGCGGTGAGGCTGGCAGCGGGGATGGCCGGCGTCTGTACGATGACGCTGGGAGACGACAGGTCCGCACTGGCCGACGTGATATAGGCGAACTGCACGGAGGTGCCGCCGGTGAGTGCGGTATTGACGCGGATCACCAGTTCCAGGCTGTCGCCAGGGCCGAGATCGCGGGGCTGGGTGAGGTCGATGGTGTTGGTCGAGACGGCGCTGGCGGTGATCGCCTGCTTGTCCGACAGCAGAAGTTGCTGGTCCAGGATCATGGACTTGGCTCCGATGATGGGAAGGAAAGGGAAGGACGCGTGAAGCGTGGCAATCCCTCCCCGGTTTCGGGGAGGATGGCCCGAAGGCCGGCAGGGGAAGCGTGGCGCTACTCTCCCCCTCCCGTCGCTGCCCTGCAGCGACACCTTCCCCGCAGCCGGGGAAGGATTGAGCGCCTCATTCTGAAAGGCAGGCGGATCTCAGACCACGCGGGCCTCGGTGTTGAGAAGCTGGTCGGTCAGGCGCACCGGGATGCCGCGGAACGAGAGGAAAGGCTGGCCCTGGGCGTCCGTCACCGTCTGGAAGGCGAGGGTGGACTTTTCCATGGCCTGGATGTCGCCCCAGGTCTTCACGGCTCGGTTCACATAGAAGGCGGGCTTGCCCATCTTGAGCGAGGGGATCTTGTTGATCGCCCGCACCATCAGGCGGTAGAGGTTGGGCGGCGTCGCCGACTGCAGGCCGCCGGCGGCCGTGGTGGTGTCGATATTGGCGATGCGCACGGCATAGCGCCAGTCGCGCACGGTCAGCCCGCACTTCCACTGGTATTTGGTCTGGTAGGCCTGGTAGCGCCCGCCATTGGGGTCGAGGATCGGCGCCGAGGTGGTGACGTCCTGGTGGGTGAGCCCGGCCGTGGTGCCCTTGGGATAGATGCCGTGGATGGTGTTCGGCCCCCACACCACCAGCCAGATCGAGGTGTTGGAGGCGCCGGTGCCGCCGGCATCGATGACGTTGACGCCGTTGCCGGCGCTGAGGCTCGAATAGCGCGGCGACAGGCCGGTGATGCGGTCGGGGTTGACGCCCACCGATTCATAGAACAGCGCCTGGGCGAATTGCTGGTTCATCGCCTCGATGAAGGCGGTGTCCTCGGTCAGGCGGAAGGCGGCGGTGTTGCCGTTGAGATCGGCGAGGTCCTTGTCGATCACTGAATAGGTTTCCAGCATGCCGCAGACATCGGTGATCTGGGCCGTGGTGCTCTTGGCCGGCGGCACGCCGTAATTGAGGCGCCGCCAGGTCGCCTGCGGCAGGCCGGTGCGGATCGTGGTCTTGTGCCCGGTGGGCAGGTTGCCCTCGATCCAGGGAATGTCCTGCAGGGGTTCGTTGAGCTGGGACAGGAGCTCGGCCACCACGGCGGGCTTGCCGTTGGGGTCGAGGCGCTTGGTGACATCCACCAGCGTAGGATAGGAATTGCCGATGACGGCCATGGTCTGCTTCCTTGAAAAAAGGTCTCACCGCCGGAACGGATCGACCGGATAAAGGGTCTCGGCTGCCGATCTCGACTGAGCCGCCACACCGCCGGTTGCGAACTGGTCTTCCGCGTAGAGCGCCCGGCCCGCCCGCGCCATGGCCTGGGCCAGAGCGGGGGAGAGCACATAGCCGTCGGGCGACAACAGCCCGTTCGACTTGAGCTCGCCGATCAGCGCCTCGCCGCCGTTCTGGCGGATGAAGCGATCGGCGAACTCGACATTCTGGCGGAAGGCCTGCGAATTCCTGTCGCCCCAGGCCTTGGTCAGGGCTGCCTGCGCGGCCTCGCCGCGCTCCACGATGGCCTGCACATAGGTCGATTGCTGCCCGGCCTGGTGCTGCACGAAGCGATCGTGGAGGGACTGGGCCTGCCTCGGCGTGAGGCCGGCCTCATGCGCCCAGCTCCGATAGGCGCCGGCGCTGTCGCTGTCATAGGCGAAACCCTCGGGCAGGCCCTGGGGCATGCGGAATTCATAGCCTTCGGCCGTCTCGGGCCGGCCGAGCCTGGCATGGAAGGCCTGCCATTCCTCGGGCCCGGCATCGGCGGCCGGCGGTATGAGGGCCCTGGCCTTGAGCTCGTTGTACTCCGTCTGGAGCCTGTCGGCGTGACGCGCCGACTCGACCAGGGGATCAAGCGCCTTGTAGCCTTTGCTTTCGACCCATTGCCGGCTTTCTGCATTGCGCAGGCCCGCAAGGAAGTCCGTCGCGCCGCCGGCCGGCGACCCGTCATTGGCCGGAGGAACGGTGGCGTCTGCCGGGGTTCCCGCCATGGCGGCCCCAGGGTTTGCCGGATCCATCATCAGATGATGCCCTCGTTGGAACTGGCGATGGCCTCGGTGCGCGCGGCTTGCACCAGCGCGGCCTTCTCCTCGTCAGTCAGGTTGAGAAAACGAAAAAGCCGCCCGAAGGCGGCCCGCTTGCCATCCGAAAACGCGCGGTCGTCGGGTGGGATACCTTCCCCGTTCACCCGGTAGAAGCCGGTGTAGTCGGCGAGGTCGGCGAGGACGATCTGCACGTCCTCGTTCCTGATATCGAAGACGTTGTGATAGGCGAGCGCCAGCTTGAGCGCGGCTTCGCCGCCGCGGGCGCGCCGGAACAGCCTGGCGAGCGCCAGCCAGTTGATCGCAAGGGCGGCGCGCGCGGGGCCGCCGGAGGGATTGGGCATGCGGGGCTTCCGATTTGGACAATAAAAAACCCGCCGAAGCGGGGCGGGGTACGAAGACTGACTAGAGGGCGCCGGCAGCCGTGTGCTGGCCGCGATCATGGTTTGGAACTCTCGCTGGTTCCGGTGGCACGTGCGAGCGGCAAACCTTGCTTGGATTTCCGCGCCTGTGAGGGAGGAGGAATATCGCGGCTAGGCTTGACGTGTGAGCCCCGGGATAGCCCCAAACGAAAAGCGCCCGGCTGTGTGTGCCAGGCGCAATTTCTTATGCTCTTAATATGCCATGAAGGCCAGACTTCGTCAATCCTGTAGTCGGCAAAATTTTTGTTTTTTATCGTCGCGCTTGAGCTCGACGCTCAGGAAAAGGCCGAGTCGAGAAGGGCTGCGGGCACCCGGTGGCACTGCCAATACGGACTTCGTCCCGTTGGGCTGTCACCGCAATTTTGTAGCTGCATTACACTCAAGTGCCTTGTCGGCGTTGAGCCACCCCGCCTCGACAGACTGCTCAACCAGTTGGGAAGGAGGTTTTGGCATTGAGGGTCTTGTCGATAGGGCGCCTCGGGCAATGCGTTTTGCCTTGTCCAATGTCATGCCCATACGCCGAAGTACAGCACCCGCAAACATGTTGGCCTCGCGCTCGGGTCGCCAGTCGTCAAAAGTAACGTCGAAAGCATGGGAACCTAGATGATGACGGCAACGAAAATGACCGATCTCGTGCGCGATCAGAGCGCTGATTTCCCCGTTATCTGCGATTTCTGGGATATTCTTGAATATGACAACCAAATTTCCATCGTCGATACCCCCCAGGGCATTATTCCCTATTGGAGCAGTTTGCGGAAAAATCAAACAATTTTGATCGGAAAAACCAGCTAGATCGCAAATATTGGACAATAAAAATGCTGTATGCTCGTTCGCTGGCTCAACCAAATAACGCTTACTTCCATTAGGCATGTGAAATGTTTTTATCGAATCTCCAAAAATTACCAATCGCCTTTCTTCGGCTCTCGCAATAAATGAGAAAAATATTTGTATTGCAGTTAGTATAAATATAATTATCAAATTATATTTGAAGTTCTTGCATACTTTGTTCGATTCTTTCATTATATTGCTATAATCGTGCAAGAAGACGGCTTTCCGAAGAAAATTTCGTTCATTTTTTTCGAGTCCGTGCTCCAACAAGCTCGATATGCCACGGCTCGTTCGTAAGCGGAAATATAAGGCCATATTTCCTTGCATTGGCATGCATCCAATTTTTCGCAATGAGCCCAGCAGCAGAAATCCTTGCCCCGTTCTTAGCACTCGAATGATCATATGAGAGATCCATTGCGTTGCCAAATCCATGTTGCGATTTGCCTGGTGGTGCAACCCAACGACGTGCAACTGCAGCGGAGCCATATTTGATCAGTGCTTGATCCCAGAGTTCCTTTTGCCTTTTTGGCGAACGATACCCAGACACAATAGACAGAGCTTTTCGTACTTCGGGTGGTGCATCGTGAAGCATTGCAGCAAGTTGCTTTCGTAACGCCGGCGCCATGCCAAGCACATGCGATTTGTTTTGTCCCTTTCGAAGAATTTTCAAGAGTTCGCCCGTTTCTGCGGAGGCGGCGCGCGCATTTCCTTCCGAACCGAGTTCTCCACGAGATGTCGTGTCAAAATCCATATCTTTCGGAACACCTGGCGGAAGTTTTCTGGCGCCGTCGACGATATCTTTTTGATCCAATCTGGCCGAGCGCGATGTGTCGACCGATGTCTGGAAATCCATTTCCATCTCGGGAGCATTCTCAATGAGATAAGAGATGACGTCCTGACCAATAGGAAATGTGTCGAATCTGGATTTTGTACCCATATTTTGGGCGCCGTTGCCCATCTGCCCATTAGCTATTCCGATCAAGTTGCTGGTGGTTGCGGTTGTCGGGCTAGCATGCGCTATTTGGGCCACTTGAACCGGCGCCACCCCTTCTGGCTCCCGTACAAACATCCCTGGTACCCAACCATCCTCTTCCAGGCTGGCTCGGTCTCGATCAGTCTGCGCGATAGCAGCGAGGCGGTCGCGGCCGTTATTGCGCATGGCATTCTCGATCATGCGGGTCCGAACGGTTTCGGCGCGGCTGGTGCGCTCGTCGCCGGTAAGGCTGGAGCCGAGGGCCTGGGCGGCGGCGGTGCCGAGATCGATGGCGGGACCGGAGAGGGAGCGCATTGGGGCCGGGCCGGCGGGGGTGTTGGCTGCGGCGGCCGGGCTGGCGAAGGAGGCATCATCAGCGCCACCCGTCGCCTTGCCGCCGGTGCCGAGTGCGGCGGCAGCGAAGCGTTCTGCCAGGGGCGCGTTGCCTTTGGCATAGGCGATGGCGGCATATTCCAGCGCCGGCGGCAGGCCCGCCGATACCATCTGGCCGAAGATCGCTTGCTGCGCCCCGGGGTCGGCGCTGGCGGAAAGCGCGGCGCGCAGGGGTACCAGCCGCTCGGCCAGCGACTTGCTGCGATCGCCGAAGGCCGAGAGCGCCTGATCCACCATCGCTTTGGGCAGCAGCGCCCGTCCCTCGGTGGGCATGCCCAGCCTGTCCATGGCGGCATTGGTGGCTGCAAGCGCCGCCCTCAACCGCTCGGGCGAAGTACCCGCGTCGGTCCACAGCCGGTCGATCTGAGGATGCAGGCTGCGGACATAGCCATTCGGATCCTTGCGGCGGAATGCCTGGTCGAGGGCGATGGCCTTGATGCCCCGCTCATGGAGCTGGCGCTGCGTCTCAAAGGCGGGGCCTTCGCCTTTCGGCGCGCGGGCGGCGAGCCAGACGGTCTGCTCGGCCGGCGTCATCGCCCGGATGGCGCTGATGTCGGCGCCGAGGCTCACCGTGCGCTGGAAGTCGCTGTAGCGGCGCGCGCCGTCCTGCGGGCCATAGCTGGCGGTGAACTCGGCCTGGGTCGGCAGCTGGCCGTCATAGCGGCCGATGGTGGTCAGGGCCTGCGTGGCGTCCTGGATACGCGGTTCCAGGTCGCCCTGGGCCACGGCCTGACCTTGGCTGCGCTGGCCCCGGGCGTAAGCGACCAGCCCGTCGCGCTGATCCGGCGCCAGGGAGGTGACGACCGGATCGGGCGCCTTCTCCTCGACCTCGCCCGGCTTGTAGTCGCCTGCGGCCAGGCGGCGCGCTTGGTTGCGCCTGTTGTCCCAGCCATGCGAGGCGGCGGCGCCGCCCTGCGATCCGGCCGGGCGCTCATAGTCGGTCACGAACACGCCGGCGGCCTCGTCGGCCGTATTGGTGGCCCGCAGCCTGGCCTTCACGCCTGCATAGTCCGTGTTCAGCTCGTGATCGACGAAAGCGAGCTGCACGGAAAGATCGCGCCAATCCTTGCCCCTGTCGGCCGCGAAGGCCTTGAGGCTCTTGGCGCGGGTGCCGTTCCACTGGGCGATGCCGACACTGTCGGAGCCGTCCGAACCGTCGCCGGGGTTGCGGCTCGAGGGGGCCAGGCCTGCGCTCTCATGCACGAGATTGCCGACGATGCCGGCCGCCTGCTCCCGGCTGTAGCCGCGCCCGATGAAATAGGACATCGCGGCGGATTCACGGTCCGCCTGGGCCGGGCCGATCGCGCCTTTGGGAATCGTGGTCTTGGCGCCCCAGACGAGCTCGTGCATCCTGTCCGGATCGCTGCCGGCCATGCCCTTCGCCCATTCGATCGAGGAACCGGCGGCGATGTCCCGCTTCAGCCGCGCCCTGTCGGCGGCGGGGATCGAGGTGGCGCCGTCGATCTTGGCATTGAGTGCGGCGAGCGCCTGATCGCGCCGAGAGGGATTGCTTCGGATGCCGACGAGGGAGGCCTGGTAGGCGGCGGTGATCGCATTGGTTTCGTAGGTGCCGCGCCCCTTATATTCGAACTGGCTGGCCTCGTTCATCAGGCCGTCATTGAAGATCTGGAGGTCGGCGGCGACACGCTCGCGATTGCCGGTTGAAATGCTGCCGAGAAAGGCGGCGTCGGCCTTGGCGCCCGTCTTGGCGAAGCCGGCGGTAAAACCGGTCGCTTCCGCCGGCATCGTCTTGGCGGCCTCGGCAAGCGCGGCCTGCCGCTGCTGCTTGTAGAGGCCGAGCTTGTTGTCGTCGTCGAAGGCGGCTTCCTGCCGGGCGCGCTTTTGATAATGCGCGAGGCCGATAGCCGCCTCGCTCAGGCCGCTGCCGAGCGCCTGCAGGCCCTGGCCGATCGCCTCGGCGCCGGTGCGCACCTGCGGCGTGGCGCCGGGCGTGAGGCCGATTTCGGCGCGATAGTCGGGAAAACGGGGCATGGCGGGATCCATCGGGGCAAAAGAAAAGCCCCGCCTGGAAGGGCGGGGCTGGGGGAGATTTTCCTGGGACCGCCGGCTTTCAGCCGGCTCTTGCTTGTCCGCGAGCGGAGCGATTCCAGAGGCCGACTGAAAGCCGGCGGTCCCAGGAAGAAAACGGCCGCCTTATTCCGGCGCGCCGGCCATACCGTTGCCGAGAATGGCGGCAGCCTGGCCGACCGCCGGCATCAGGTTCTTGGCCGCCTCGCCGCCGGTCTTGGCCATTTCGAGGGCGGCCTGGGCCTGCTGCATCTGCTGCTTGGCCTGCCTGATGGCGTCGCGCTCCTCGGTGGTCTTGAGGATCCTGTGGGGGGCGCCCTCGATCTCGGTGACGGTCCGTGCGATGGCGTCGAGGTCGAAATTGTCGACCACGCTGGGATCGACCTGCGCCAGCGGCAGCACGGTGGAGAGCGTGCGCTGAATGCCGATGCCCTCCTGGCTGCGGCGCAGGCGATCGAGCGGAGAGGTGAAGCGCGCGCCGAACTCCCGGCCCTTGAGGCTGTCGGGCGGCTCCAGCGGCGAGCCGGCCTGCATCGCGCCCTTGCGCTCCATGATGCCGGCCAGGCGGTCGACGTCGCGCCCCATGGCGATCTGGATGCGCCCGCCGGCTGGCCCCAGCAATTCGCCCTTTTCATTAGCCCGGATCATCGCCTCCGTCGCCGTCATGTTCGGGTTCTGGATCAGGATCTGGAACAGCGAGACATAGAGGCTGTCATTGATGGACTGGCGCTCGGCCGCCAGGATCTCGTTGACGAAATCGGGCCGGGCGCCGGGCTGGAGCGGGACGATCAGCTGCCGGCCGTCCTGGCTGACCGCGCGGTAGTTGATCTTGCCCGGATTGAGGTTGGGCCGGTTCATCACCCCGTCATGGGCGACGCCCCAGGGCGGGTCCATATAGCCCTGCAGCCCGCGCAGCGAGAGCTTGCGGATGGCGTTGAGGCCCTTGATGTCGGCCATGGCCAGCATCACCGGCGACTGGGCATAGGGGCCGTCGACATCCACCGGCGCCCAGTAATAGACGATGAAGGGGAACTCGTAGAAACCGCTCTCGCCGATCAGCTTCATGTGGTCGCGGTCGACATAGAAGGAGGCGAAGGGCGCCTTGCGGTTGGTGCCGCCACCGGAGCCGGCGCCCATTCCGGTTTCCCGGCGCGGCTGCACGGCATGGATGACGGTGAAGGCGCGATCCTTCTCCGCCTGGTTCTCGGCCGCCCTCACGACCTGGTCGGCAAGCTTGTCCGGCCCGAATTGCTGCACCATCTGGCGGGCCGTCATGGTGAACTTGCGATAGAGCGTGTCGGGCTCGCCCTGGGCATCGACGGCGAGATAGCACTGGCTGAGCGGCAGATGGCGGTAGAGCACCGGCGCGGCGGCGCTGCCCGCGCCGAGATTCTCCTCGGCGAAGGAAATGCCGGTGCCGAGCGCGATGGCCGAGCGCAGCGCCTTCTGGTGGGCGCCGATGAAGCCGGAACGCGGGTTGTAGCGCACGGCGAACATGTAGTCGCGATAGCGCTCGAAATACTCCTTCTCCTCGTCGCTTTCCTCGGGCGCGAGCGGATCGGTGGCCGCCAGCCCGTGCCATTTCTCGGACTGGGGCGTCACCAGGCTTTCCATGCCCGAGGCCAGCCGGTCGACGGCGCGCATGGCGGTGTCGTCGAAGCGCTGGCGCCCGCGCTCCACCGCAACCGGCGCCTGGGCAAAATTGTCATAGGCGCTGGGATTGAGGGAGGAGGAGCCGGGCAGGAAGCGATAGGTGTCGGGCAGGCAATAGGTGGCGATCTCCTGCCAGACCGCCTCCCATTGCGTGCGCTGGTTGGCGAGCGCATCCAGGCGCTGCACGAGGTCGTTCTCGATGCTCATGGTGTGGTGCTCACTTGCTCTATTGCGTGCGGCCGAGCTGCTGGACATTGACGTTCTGGCCGTAATTGGGATCGCCGAGCCCGCCGGTGAGCTGGGTCTGAGCGGCGCCGTTCTGGTTGCGCACGCGGCGCAGGGCCGTCTGCACGGCGGCCTGGTTGGCGTCGTCCTGGCGGTTCGGCACCGGCGGCGGCGGAGGCAGAGGCGGGGGCTTGGGCGCGCTGAAGCACATGGTCTGGCCTTTCGTTGGGGGCGGATGCACGGGCGTCTCGCCCGTTCTTGGAGGTGATGTGTATGACGGGAAGAGGCGGACGAGACGTCCGCGGTCCCAGCCTCGGCGTTTTCTGAGCAAACTTTCCCGGCATCGCGCATGAAGCGATGCGGCTGGGACCGCGGACGTCACAGCGACATGTCTGCATGTCGCGGCGTCCGCCTCTTGGAGAGACTGCCTGCCGGAAAGGCGGAATGCGCGAGACGCCCGTGCACCCGGCTTCAGGAGCGACTTCCCGTTGCCGCGTAAGTCACGAAATCGAGGCCGCCGCGACCGTAGTCGAGGGCAATTCCTTCCCGCCGAAAGCCCAGGCCTTCCAGCCAGCGATGCGAGAGATCATGGTCGATGGCGGTGCGCACCTCGATGCGGCGGAAGCCCTCCGCAATCAGCAACCGCCGCACGCTGCTTCTGGCGAAGCGGGTGACGGCGGGAATGGCCCGGCGCATCCGGCGCGTGCCATAGGCCCAGCCGGAGCCGAGGCCGGGAAACAGGCGGGTGACGCCGAAGGCGGCGACGGGATCGCCTTCGATCCAGGCCGTCCAGGCGAGATCGGTGGAGGAATGGAACAGCATGGTGCCGATGGCCGTATCGCTTTCCTCGATCACGGCGCGGATCTCCCGCCTGTCCTGGTCACGCATGGTAGCGGCGATAAAGGTCATGTCCCGCAGCGTGGCGGGGCGAATGGTGACGGACATGCTATCGGAAGCCTTGCTTGGGACCTCCGCGCTCACGGGGAGGACGAATGCTGCGACCAGGCCTGGCACAGGAGCGCCGGCACCCCAAACGCAAAGCGCCCAGCCTTGTGAGCCGGGCGCAATTTCTTATGGTCGTAGTATGCCAAGAATGCGGGCGTCGGTCAATCTTGTAGTCGGCAAAGTTTTAGCAATTTTACAGCTGCTTACGATGCACCATCAACCAGATTCGCCATCAGCGTAACCCTATGACCATCATTTGGGTTTGGGGGGCCATGTCAGCAGCGGTGAGGTCACGTTCTGCGTTTCAAGAAACTCCTTGAACATCTGGCGGATCGGCGGGAAGTCTTGGGTGATGCAGCGTTCATTCCAATCATGCTCATCGGGAAAGTCGATTATACCGGCTGGCCTTGCTTCATCGAACATGCAACGATATACGCGCTCTCCATCGACGACATCGTAGAATTCTATTTGAAAATTTCCTTGATGCGCTTCGACATTCAGCATTTTGTCGAGCGTCTTGCTGTCATTATCGTTGGCGTCGAGCCTGACATTTCCTGTGCCTTGCTGTTCGAGCATCGTTAGTTTCTCAAGCACTCGATCCCAAGGGGGATTGCGAATGGAACGATGACCATATTGGTCGTCATCCAAATGCCAGCTAAGGCTTAGATGTTTGCGCAGTATTTCTGGCATCTTCAATCTCCGTCCGATGCGGTGAATTTTGGATCTCCGCTCTTCCAGTATAGTGTCTTGCCGCTAGTTTGTTCGTAGATCGTCCATTCCTTCAATCCGGCTTTCTCGGCGGCTGCGGGAAGGTGCTCACGGCAGGAGGGGCATAGATCGCGTCCTGACACGACCATCCTCAAGCTCCTGCCTTGTGTGCGGCCTTGGTCGTAAAGCTGCTGCAAAACATATAGCTCAGCATGCGCATCATACATTGTCTCATTCGGCCTTGTACCGTCGCGAGAGGGTGGTCTGTTCTCTCTTCGTACGGAGTCTGCAGCCAGTGAGTCTTTATTCTTATCGCCTCGATCAGGCCTGGATCCCGGATTGACGGAGTAGATCGGAGGGCCATCAGTCTGACCGATAGTAAATACGTCTGGCTGTGGCAGTGTTCTGTTGTTGTTTTTTTGATAATGGAGAGCTTTGGTTGCCCAATCTTCCTTAACGCCTGCTAGTTTCTCAAGAAAATCTTTGACCCAATCGGTTTCCGGTGTCACCCTTCGCGGTGGCGGTGACTGGCCGCCACCGCTGGCGCTAAAGCTTCCCCCTGAGCTGGGATTATCCGTCCGAGTTCGATAGGCGGCTTTGGCGACCTCCAAAGCAAGTGCCGAGTTACCTGTTCGTTTTAGCTCGGAGTCATAAGTGACCTCGTCATAGGGATTGTCCTTGGTCCAGACAGGGCGATGGATCGCTGGCTCTTTGGCTGGCGAGGCATTGGGGATGCCTGGTGTGCCGATTGGGATCGGATCCGATTGCGGCGCATCGGCCTCCCATAAAGGCTTGGGCGGCGTCCCCCACCATGCTCCGGGCATCGGGTCTTTTTGGCCGATTGCCTGCTGAACCCAGTTGGTCAACCGCCCACGCGGGCGTATGGCTGTGACCGTGACCGTGCCGTCTGCTTCTTTCTCCGGTGCAAAGGCGATGTCGTAGCTGAGGCCGTCCCAGCTGGTCGCCGTATAGTAGGGCTGCGGATCTCCCTGACGTTCGGCACGCATGAGCTGGAACCGGGCGTCCTGTATCGCGGAGTTCACATTGCCGATTTCGATGGAGAGGGAACGCTCCTTGAATTCCGCCGGAAGATCGGGAGCAAAATCCTTTTGGCCGTCCAGAAAGAGGCGCGTTATCGCGGGCGGTACAAGAACCTTGCCGAGCGGATCGACCGGGACGTAGTAGCTTTTGGGAATTGAGGTATCGGGATAATTTTCGGAGCCTTCCTCGGGTTGAGGCCAGATGCTGTTGCTGATCTCGCCGCCAATTATGCCCAGGAGCCCTGCTCCGAGCCCCTTTCCAATCTTGGATTTCCCTCCCGGGAGCGGAGCTGGCATTCGGCTTGCGCCATCGCTTTGAGTCGCACCAGGAAAGGCTGGATTGTTCTCGGTGTTCTGGAAGGCCAACTGCGTACCGGCGCCGGCCATGGGTGCCCGCATGAACATCCCCGGCGCCCAGCCATCCCCTTGCAGGCTGGCAAGATCCCGGTCGGTCTGGGCAATGGCGGCGGGGCGGTCGCCGCCATTGCTGCGCATGGCGTCTTCGATCATGCGGGTCCGAACGGTTTCGGCGCGGCTGGCCCGCTCGTCGCCGGTGAGGCTGGAGCCGAGGGCCTGGGCGGCGGCGGGGCCGAGATCAATGGCGGGGCCGGAGAGGGAGCGCATCGGGGCCGGGCCAGCGGGGGCGTTGGCTGCGGCGGCCGGGCTGGCGAAGGAGGCATCCGCCGGGTCGCCCGTCGTCTTGTCGCCGGCGTCGAGGCTACGGAGCGCGGCCGTGGCAAAGCGTTCTGCCAAAGGCGCGTCGCCCTTGGCATAGGCGATGGCGGCATATTCCAGCGCCGGCGGCAGGCCCGCCGATACCATCTGGCCGAAGATCGCTTGCTGCGCCCCGGGATCGGCGCCGGCGACGATCGCAGCACGCAAGGGCGCCAGCCGCTCGGCCATCGGCTTGCTGCGATCGCCGAAGGCGGCGAGCGCCTGGTCGACCATCGCCTTGGGTATGAGGCGGCGCTCTTCCACCGGCATGCCCAGCCTGTCCATGGCGGCATTGGTGGCCGACAGGGCCGCCTTCAACCGTTCGGGCGAATTGCCTGCCTCTTGCCAAAGCCGGTCGATCCGGGGATTGAGCGCCCTGACATAGGCATTGGGGTCCTTCGACCGGAAGGCGAGATTGAGGGCGATGGCCTGCCGGGCCCTGGCGTAGCGATCCCGTGCGCCATCCGGATCGGGGCCATCGCCCTGGGGGGTGAAGCGGGCGAGCCAGGCGCTCTGCTCGGCCGGCGTCATTGCCTTAATGGCATCGATATCGGCGCCGAGGCTGACGATGCGCTGGAAGTCGGCATAGCGCTGTGCGCCCGCCTGCGGGCCATAGGCCTTGGTGAAATCGGCGATGCCGGGCAGCGGGCCGTCATGGCGGCCGATGGTGGTCAGGTCCAGCGTGGCATCCCGTACGCCGGATTCGAGGGCGCCGCGCGACAGCGATTCGCCCTCCCTCCTGCGGGCGGCAGCCTGGTTGAGCAGCCGGTCCTGTTCCCGTGGCGGGATGTCGGCAAAGGCAGGATCGGCCGGGGCGTCGGCATAGCCGGGACCGGCGGAATAGATGGGCTGGCCGGCATCGGCGCCGAACATAGCGGTCTGGCGCCGATAGACCTCGGCGAGCGAGCGGGCGCCGCCGCTGTTGTGGTCGTAGAACACCCCCTTGTTGCTGGCGGCCGCCGCCGGGAACAGCTCGGCGGCCGATTGCTCCGGGTTTTCCCGCAAGGCCTGCAGGAATTTCACAGCGCCGGTAGCGCCGAGGAAATGCGCCATATAGGTGTTGGCGCCGGTGATCGGCAGCCCAGCCTTGGCAAGAGCGGCCTGGTTGTCGGCCGTCAGGGCCCGCATTGCCCTTTCCTGCTGGTCGGGATCGCCGCGGCCATCGGCGGAGAGCTCGAGGCCGGGATGTTTTTGCGCCAGCGCTGCCCAGGTTCCGGCGGTGAACTGATAGCGGCCCACGGCGACGGTCTGCCCGTCCGGGCCCCGGCTTGCCGCCTGGTCGTTGCCGCCGCTCTCGTGCTGGCGCACCAGACCGAAATAATCGAGGGCGCCGGGCGAGGCCGCGACCGGGGTCTCGCCGAAGGCGGGAAGCGGCAGGGTGCCCACCGGTTCGCCATAGAGCCTCTGCAGTGTCGGCCTGGCCCAGGCCGGGGCCTTGGCGAGCGTGGCCTCGATGTCGGGCGTGCCGTCCGGCTTCTTCAGGCCGCGATAGGCATCGGCCTCATCGAGCCCCCACACGGTGGGCGCCTGGCGGGTATCGACATGCAGGGACCTGCCGCCGGCATAAAGGCCGATGCCGCGGGCGCCGCTGGCGACGGCGGCCGCCAGGATGGCAGCCTTCTCAGCGTCCGACTTGCCGGCGATGTCGATGTCGAGCGCATTGCCGGCAAGATGCTGCGAGCCCCTGGCACCGCCCGCGGCGGCATTGGCGGCCTGGTCGCGCCGGCCGGACTTGACCTTGAGCTCGGGCACGACGCCGGCCGCCACCATGCCGTCGAGCAGGGCCTTCGTGGCGGGGCTGAGTCCGTCGATATCCGTCCCGGCGCCGCTGACCAGCCGGGTCTGGAATCGTCCCGTCGGTACCGGGCCGCGGCCGAAGGCGGCGGCGCCGGCTTCGGGATCCTCCCCATAGCGGGCATTCCAGGCCGTGGCGGCGAAGCCCTGCCGACCTGTTTTTGCGCCAGGGGCAGGCCGGAGCGATCGATCTGCTCGAAATAGCGGCGCTGCTCATCGGCGCGCGCGGCAGGATTGCGGGAGATGGCCTGTTCGGCCTCGGCACGCGAGCCCTCGATTTCCTGGGCCTCGTAGCCGGCGCGGTATTGCTGCTCGTAGATGGCCGCCTTCTCGGCGTCGAGCTCGCGCTGGGCGGAGAGCCTGGCGGCGAAGGCGGGGCGATTGCCCGGCGAAGTCTTCGCGATCAGCGCGCTGTCGCCTTTCTGTGTGGCTTGCAGATAGCGAGCGGCAAAGCCGCCGCCGCCCGGAGGCATGTTTCGGGTCGCCGCCTCGAATTCGGCCTGGCGTTCCCGGTTGCGCTGGGCGAAGCGCGCTTCGTCGTCGAAGGCGTTCTCGCGCGCGGCTTTGGCCTGGTAGGCCGCAAGACCCTCGCCAGCGGCGGTGAGGCCGCTGCCGAGGGCCTGCAGGCCCTGGCCGATCGCCTCGGCGCCGGTGCGCACCTGAGGCGTGGAGCCGGGGTTGAGGCCGATCTCGGCTCGATAGTCGGGAAAACGAGGCATGGCGGGATCCATCGGGGCAAAAGAAAAGCCCCGCCTGGAGGGGCGGGGCTGGGGATGAAGATGCGTGAAAAGAGCGTGGAGGCGCGTCGTTGGGGGCCTGTTCTCTTTCCAGGGGGCTTGCGGAAGCCTCTAGAAGCTGCTCAGAGCAGCACGTTTCCAGCTATTGGGAGCCACGCAGACATAAACATAGTTGGCATCGGCTTGCTGCGTACCCGCGGTGCAGGGAGCGCTCGATGAGGCTGGTGTAGCAAGCTGAGCGGTCAAGTGACCCGTAAAAGTTGCGTTGCCATCATCATCAAGTGTGAACGGCACCTTCTGGCCGGCGGTGTAAGCCAGCGCGCCTTTGCCAACCCAGGTCGAATAACGCAGCGTGTGTTGATTGATGGTCGATGCATCCGGGTTGTCTTTGAGACTCGCTCGACTTGTAAAATCAATCGTCTGATCAGGAGCTAAGCGAATGGCCGCTGCTTTGGAATCGAGCTTAAATCCCGAGGTGTCCAAAACGGCATTGCCAATTCTTGAATTGCCGCCAAACACGGTGGCGGCTTTTACATCTCCGTTGAAAAAGAAAGCATGGCTTACTTCGAGGTCGAAAGTGTTGCCAAATGACCAGATTACGTCGTTGTCTGGAATCTGCGGTGCAGCAAACATGCCGCCGGACTTGGAGTTACCGCCAGTATTATTCAAAGTATAAGTGCCAATTCCTCCGGTTGTACCGGAAGTCTGCGCCACTATCTTCAGAGGAATGGTAAAGCCAGGCGCGGAAATGTAGCTATCAGCCGCGAGAGAACCCGCCACGAGAGAAGTCACTTCGAGCTGGTCGCCTGTAATCTTTCCAACGAATCTTGCCGGTTCGGGCCAGTGTGGCTGCGTCACTCCCGTTGTGCCGCCTTTCGTGCAATACCAAGTGTAGGTATTGCCGTCCGCGGCCGTTATTTTCACGACGCTCGCGCCCTTCCTTGTATCTGGGCTCGAGGTTTCGTCAAGCGAATGGACGGGCTTGTTCGAAAACCAGCGCCAGTTCCCTTCATTGGTTGGATCTGCTGGATTCCACAGATCCATTGGCATGAAACTCAGATAAAATCCGACCCGGCCGCCGGCGACCCCAGCGTTATAATATTTGGAATCCCAAGGCATCCAGTCATATCCATTTGCCTTGATGTTCCCCTCTTCCATCCAGTTGGAAAAAGCTTGAGGCAACCGACCGGTGAAATCGTAGCTCTGGTTAACGAAACCCCAGGTCGAATTCTGGCCATAGCGGTTGGTTTCAAGCATGGCCGTCACATCGTACGCAGCAGACGGGTGTTGTCCGAAAGAGTCCAATTTGCCGTATATTGCGCTGGTGTTGCCCGTAGACGTCGGGCCTGTGACTGCAACGCTGTTGGACGCCGAATATTGCTGGTAATTTCCTGACCATGGGCCAAGAAAGTTTTTATCCATGTTCCAAAGAAAAAAACTCGCTGGGTAGTTGAATTTCTTCGTATTAATAAGACTTTTTGCTGCGTAAAAAGAGGCATTATTATAACTTAGCGTTAGGTCGCCATCTCCTACAGGGGGCGGGTAGGCGCCCGGCTGAGTTCCATTGAAAATCCAAGTTTCTATTTTATTCGGATCCGTTGCGATGATTGTGCCGTTCCATAGGCTGGTGTGAGGCACCTGGATAACGGAACCCGAGGGCAGGACATTGTCGTAGATATTTTGGACCGTGATCTGATCACTGGCGGAGCCGTCGAGTTTGGCGCCGAGCTTGGAGAGATTGACCATGTCCTCCGGCAAGTTTGCCCGCGGGACGCGAGCCGACCCGTCGAGGGGCGCTACGCCGTTTGCCGCGCCAACGGATGATTGTGGCACATATTGCGCGAGTGCGGGCGTGCTCAAAAGCGTCGTAAGTAGCAATATGAACCTTGCCGCGCTCGCGCGGCTGGCAGGATAAAGACAGCGGAGTTTTGGGTTATAGGTCATGCTTCAGGGCTCCTCTGAAAAGGTGAGCGTTGAGATGTCGGGGGATGCGTTCCAGGAAACACGGGGCTGGCCAAAAAAGGGGGGCGAGAGCGAGCGTGTTACGCAGGAAAGGAGGCGCTATCCCAGGGGAGGGGTGCGGAGGAAAAGGGGAGACGCGGCTCTCCTCACCTCTACCACTCAATAACTCAGCGGGTCGTAAGGCTGCGGTTCCGGGCGCATCAGGTCCAGGGCGGCCGGGTTCATTGTCGCAAACCTCAACATCATGATCAGGTACCGCGTGGCGCTCATCAGGTCGTCGCGCTCCTTCACCACCTTGCCGTCTTTGCGGTGATAGAGGCGGAACTCCTCCCACCACTCGTGGAGGTGGCGCGAGACCTTCAGGCGGCCGGTGCGCATGCGGTCGAGCAGCAGCATCAGCCCGGCCTCGACGCCGTTGGAGCCGTCCTCGAAGCGGGCGTGCTCGGGAAGCATCGCGAGGCCCTGGCGGCGATATTGCTCGGCGAGCTGTTCGCCCGAGCCCTTGTCGTGCTGCAACCCGTCATGCGGCCAGGCCCAGGGCAGCCAGTCGCCCCAGGCCCTGAGCGCCCCGGCATGCAGGAGCGGTGTCTGCTCGCGCGCCCGGAAGGCCCGGGTGAGATAGACCACGTCGGCGTCGCGGTCGTGATAGCCCATCACCGCGGCGAAGGGGTGGTCCCAGCCGAAATCCATGGCGCCGAGCGCCGGCCAGAACGGCTCGGGCCGGATCTGGTCGACGGCGATCATCGCCTCCTCCACCGGGAAGATGCGGCCCGAGCCGAGGATGGGAATGCCCTTGGCCCGGGCCTCGCGCTCGTGGACGGGATAGGCGGCGACGATGCGAGCCCGCATTTCGGGGGAATAATGGCCGGCATCGTCGATCGTCATGGTGGTGACGCTGCGGTCCCGGCTCGCCTCCGAGAGGAAGCGCCGCACCACCTCGGACATGCCGAGCAGCGGCGTGAAGGTCATCCAGGCGATGCCGCCGGTGGCGTTGGTGCGGGTGAGGCCCTCGGTATAGATGTCCTCGGGCGGCTCCTCGTCGAACCACAGCCAGTCGAGCGTCTCCCCCTGCCATTTCTCGCGGCCCTGCTCGTAGGATTTGAGCCCGATGGTGGAGGTGCCGCCGCTGACGTGGCGGACGCGGATGGAATCGATCAGCCCGGGCGTCGAGCGCGCCGAGACCAGGCCGACGATGTCGGCCCCGGGGATGGTGCCCGTGCCCACGGCCTCGGCGCGCCCCACCAGCATGCGCTGCACGGTGTCCCGCGTGGCGAGGCCGGTGACGCCGGCGGCCCAGGCAATCGTCGGCTTGTCGAAGCGCCGGCCCTGCCACCAGGGCGGATATTTTCCGGTGGCATGCATCGCCGCCTCGGCGCCGCCCGAATAGGTCTTGCCGAGCTGGTTGCCCGCCATGAACAGGCGTTCGCGATGCCCGGCGCCGGCCTGGTGGAAATCGGCCTGGCGCGGATAAGGCCGGTAGCGGGGCAGCCAGTCCGTGTCGAAGCGGCGCTTCTTCTCAGCGAGCAGCCTGAGCAGTTCCGATTTCAAGGCCGGCGCTCTGGCATTGGCGGAGGATTTCGCCGATGCGCCTGTCGAGTTCTTCATCGCTCAATCCGCGCTCGTCGAGGGGGGAGGCGACGTCCTTGGGCAGCAGGGCGTCGCATAGCTTGATGTAGGCGGTGGGGTTGTCGAGGCGCACGCGCTCGATCGCCCCGGCGCCGTGAGCGAGGAAATCGGCATGGAGGGCGGCGAGAAAGGCTTCGCCCAGGCCCGTGCTGGCCGATTTGGGCGCCGTGCCCGGCCTGCGCCGGGGGCTGCGTGGCCTTCCGGACGGGTTGCCATCAGCGTCGGTCATCGCCGCGGTCCCGGGCCGGTTCGGCCGTCCTGGCGATGAGCTGCCAATGCTCATAGCTCACGCGCTGGGGTCCCGGCCCGAACAGGGCTTCGGGCACCCCGGCGAGGAGATCGGCGAGGGCGGGATCCTCGGCCCGCTCGCGTTCCAGCCAGGCCTTGGCAAGGGCGAGTTCATGGTTCTCGGGCATCGATATACCTCCAATGAAAAACCCGCCGCGGCGGAGCCGGGCGGGCGGGGTGGGAATGGATGGGGCGTTTGCTCTATGAGTCCAGGTGTGGCAGATTTCGGCCTTGGCTATCGACGATTTCCCCGGCTGCACGGACGTCTCGTCCGTTCTTGGAAACGACGCCTTTGAAGGAAAGGCCGGCGTGGAGCAGATGGCTCTCGGAAAGGGCCACGAAGAAAACATTCGGCCTTTTAGACCGGACGCAATGTCTCAGGTTCACAATATGCCGGGAGACGATGTCTGTCAGTCGTATAACCGGCAAAAGACATTCGATCGGCGGTGCGGGTCGTTGAACTTGAAGTTGCAACGGTTCCTTGTCCAACTCCCAGTCCAGCCAACCCTCGCGATGCCCGAGTGTTCGTGAGCTAGGCTGGGCGGTCCATACTGGGTTCTGATTAATCTGCTATCGGCATGACCAAGTCGCGCGCTCGATTACAAAAAATTCCATTGCAATTGCGCAATCCTGTCAACTCTCAGGCAGTTTCAATTGCTTGCGCCATTCACCCAGCAGCACGTCGGACAAAAGCTCCGAGACGACTCCACTGGAAATGTCGCCGATATCCTCGCCATCGAGCGTGAACTCGATTTCGGCGGAATATCGGAAAGACTCATCGGTCAGGAAGTCGATGATGCTCTTGACATCATGGTAGCTTCTGATGTCGTCGTCCCTGTCGACGTTGCCTTTCAAGGTATCGAATATCTTTAGTTCCCCGCCAATAATAAAAGGACCTTCTTCTTCGCCTTCGTCGCCGTCTTCTCTCTGGAACAGGATTGGAGGATTGATGGCCCAGCTTCGGCTTTCCGTGAATGCCTCGAATTTTTCAGAAAAAGCCTCGACAAAATTCTCGAAGATCTCTCCAAAAACAAAAAACGAAAAGAAGCAAAATTTTGTTTTCTTGAAGGAAGGTTTCATATCACCTCCGTTGACATGAAGTGACCCGTGGGGAGTTCATAGACCGATAATAGATAAAATCGGATTGTGGAGATGTGATCGTTGCTTCGCCACCCTATGGATCATCTCTAGGAAAAACCTGATCTTCCGGGTCTAATTCCACACCGTCACGATAAACAGTGGCGATGCTATTTGGCCATGCATGCACCATTACGTATTTTCCTGCGTATTGAATTTCAAAGTTGTCACCAGGTTCGCCGCCGACACCCGTAATTGTTAAGTGTTCATCTGGCTCCAATGTAAAAAATTCAGCAAATGGTTCTAGTATGACGAGAAGATTGTGTTTTGCGCTATTAACGATGTGAAGATCTGTTTTGTATTCCATTTCATTAATCCTCCCAGTAATTTAAGATCGTCTGCATCAATTTCATTCTTGTGGGGGCGACGTAGTTGTTGTTGTTTCTCGAGAAATCATTCTGATATATATTAAACCAATATTCAATCATGGACTTTGTTGTACCTGCTGCTTTCATGCGTTCGATCTCGGAAGCGTTGATTTCAGACTTTCGCCTAAGTATTTCATCAGGGGAGCCTCTCCATTTCAGCACTTTATCCCCGAAATCAGTTCTGCTCATTCCTGGTGGGTGCGGGCGGTCCTTCAGTTTTGGAATCTGGGGGCTTGTGACACCTTTGCCCCGCTTGGTTGGCCTATCCTGGTCAGCTGAGAAATTTGATGTGCCTTCCTCGTTTCCAGGCGAAATACTGGGAAAGATGCCCCGCTTTCTTTGTTGGAAAGCTCCTTTGAGGCCTCATATGCAACTTCGCCTGAATGGCCTTCCCTGGTGAGGCGATCATAGTCGCGGCGATCATAAGGCTCGTCCGTAGAAGATGGCGGAGGTTGAAAGTCTGGGTTATTTAATGTTCTTGTTTTGTTCTTGTCAAGATTGCTGTTTGTGTCATTCACATTGAAGATTTCGGAGCCACCGTCGTGATTGCGATAATTATTGATTGCCGTCGCTAGGGCCTGCCGTCTGTTAAGTCCTGCCTTTCGGGCAGCATAGTAATCGCCGGGATCGAAAGGCTGATCCGGGCTTGAGGCGGGAAGCGGCTCGACGAGAGGCTCGGAGCCGTTTTCGCCGTCATCGCCGCCTGCGGGTGAGCTCAGGTCCGGAGGCTGCGCGGTGGCAGGGAATATGCCGAAGGTACCGAGAGAGGAGGCTCGCGGTTGCTCCGGCGGGGGCTTTCCAATTCTGGCCAGGGCTGGATCGCCCTCGGGGATGAACCAGCGCGTTTCCCAAGCAGCCTGACGTCCTTCCTGTCCTTCCGGAGTCGGTTTGGCTTGGGCCCCTTGCTGGACCGCCTGCATGGTGCGGGCAATGGAGTAGGCATAGGCCGGATTGCCGCCGGGGATGTGTACAGGCTGTCATAGACCGCCTGGTCATAAGGTGCCGCGGCGGTCTGGGGAGGGCGAGGTATCGGACCCGCCTGTCCGCCATCGAAGGATGGCCACACATCCGGTTCTCCGGACGTCGGCGTCCGGCGCGCCATGACGATCCGCGCTGGCTCACCTGGTTTGGCGCCCGGCGAGAGGATAAAAGTCTACTCAGGCAGTCCGCATCCGATGGAAGGCGCCAGTCGGAGTATCATCGGAGCACGTCGGCTATGGTACCGCTCATCTCACGGGTAGAGCCGTGGTGAGACGACGTTTAGAGTGTCGAAAAACTGCTTGAACACGTCATAGACCAAATCGTAGTCGGTAAAGATGATACGAGCATCCCAATCGGCGCCTTGCATTTCGTATTCGCTCCATGGGATATTTTCGTCGAACGATACACGGCGAAATGGTTCGCCATTCTCTCGATCATTGAAGACGATAAAGAAATGATCGTTCTGCGCATAGGCACTTAAGGATTTTCTATATTCCCGTTTTCCATTATCATATTTTAACGTTACCGAGCCGTCCTCATGATGTAAGGATTCCAATTTACTCAGTACTAAGTTCCAATCACAATTTGACTGACCACCTCCACCCTCTGGACGAGGAATGTCACGAATGAACCAACTAATATAGAAACCATTCTTGATCATTGGGAGTTTTCCTCTGCTTGCATAATTTCTTCCATATCGGGATGCCAATATTTGGTATGCCCTGTCGCCGTTTCATAGATGATCACACCTTTGAGCTTTGCAGCGCTTGCGGCCCTAGGGATGTCGCGCTCACACCATCCGCAAACATCGCGTCCGTTGACGACCAAGTAGAGAAGTTTACCTTCAGTTTGACCTGCCTCGTGAAGTTTCTGGATTACGACGATTTCTCCGTGACTGTTTTTCAGTGCCTCATTCGTCATCGGCCTGCCGCCGAATTTATCTCGTCTTGCCTTATCGAGCCGAACTTCATCCGCAGCAAGACTGTCTTGGTCAGCAGCATTGTAGTCGAAACGAGCCTTTTGACTCATGCTGAAGACTGGCGCACCGTCAGTGACGCCGGCGACTGTAACGTCAGGTTGTCTTTGTTGGATACCGGTTTCGATTTGCTGTTGGCGTTCTCTAACCGTCCAGTCGGCATAGCCCTGAATGATTGCTGCCCGGAGAAAACGGACCCAGGATGTTTCGTCATTGGCTGGCTTTGGCGCTTCTCCGTCGAGCGGATAGTCGGCTACCGTTGGCGCCGCCCCGCCCTGACTGGCATCCTTGATCCGTTTTTGCAAATCGGCTTTGGCAGCCTCCAAGGCATCAGCCGTATTCATTTTCGCGTCCCGATGGTAGCTGTAATCCGCCATGTCGATATGTTCGCCCGGACCAAGAACAGGTGGGGGATATGACGGGCTTTTCGGTGACTTGTTAGAAACAGTTGGGACGGGAAGGCCATCTGTGCCTTTATTTGGAGGTGCGGAGCGATAGGCATTCCTGGCCGCTTTGAGGGCTGCTCGGGGACTGCCGGTTAATATCAATTCGCTGTCATACTTCTTCTCATCATAAGGATCGCTTGGATCTTGAGGAGGGCGAGGTGGCACAGTCGGAGGTGAGGCGCCGCCCTTGTAGGTTTCGAACCCACTTCCCTTGTTGCGATAGTTACTGATCGCGGTGTCTAGAGCCTGTTGTCTAGTCAGACCCGCCTTACGGGCGGCATAGTAGTCGCTAGGGAAGAAGGGCTGATCCGGGGGCGAGGGCGGAAGCGGCTCGACGAGAGGCTCTGGGCCGTTTTCGCCATCTTCGCCGCCGGCAGGTGAGTTCAGGATCGGAGGCTGCGCGGGAGTGGGGAATATCCCGAAGGCGCCGAGAGGGGAATTTCGCTGTTGCTCCGACTGGGGGATCTTGGGTATTCTTTGCGAGCCAAGTGGTACCGTCCCTAGCTTCGGTTCCGTGGCCGGAGCGGGCTCTATCTCCGGCGCTGGCGTGCCGGACCACGGACCGGCTGGGGCACCTTCGTCGTGGACGAACCACCCGGAAAACCAGGCAGCTTCACGCTTGGATTTCCGCACTGCGACGACTGTTGCTTCGCTATCGGCGTTAGGCCCACGAGCGAAGGAGAAGTCGTAGTCACCGACCGTGTAGTACGGTCGGTAGCTGCCGTCGACCTGATCGGCAAACAGGTCTCTTCGTGCTGCAACGAGCGCGGTGTTGAAGTCGCCGAACTCTGCGGACTTCGCATGCGCATCCATCCCCACATCATCCCGGCGCGGAAGTGCCTCGACCTGGCGCTGTATGAAGCCCGTTATGGCGGGTCCGATGCGTGTCCCACCGAAGGGAGAAAGCGAATAACTCGATGGTACCGGCGAGTCGGGATAGGGTGCCGAGGCGTCTTGGGGCCGCTTGGCTTCATCGAACAGCAGCAAGCCCAAGGGATCTGCTCCGCGGCTACCCGGATTTCGTCGGAGCATTTCATTCGCTGACGGGGGCAGGGAACGCGGCTGCGTGGAGCGCTGACGATCTGGGTTTGCTGGGCGAGGCTGCGGAGGCAGTGTCTTGAGCGCGTTGTCATTCACTGGCTTGGCGGTTGTGGCGCCTGGCCTTTGGATGACCGCCTTGCCGGCATTGTCGACGGTGGCGCCGGGCGATGCGGGTATTGCAGGGGCGGTATTGACATTGGCCGGCTTGCCCGACCCCTCGGGGATCTCGAAGGGCGGATTGGCAGGCTTATTCGGGGTCGACCCCGTTACGCGGGCACCGCCATTGTCCTGAGCCATGCCGACGCCCGGCTGTACGTCGGTGACGGTCCTTGGCTGGGCAGCGGCATAGAGCGAGGGGCTGGCCCGGCGGATGGCCTGGCTGGCCCGGGCAACGGCGTCGTAGGGGTCGCCACCGTTCAGGGACAGGGTGTTCTGGACTATATTATCAAATAATTTGGCTGTGAGGGGATCGAGACCATTCCTGCCGGCTGCTTGCAGCCTCGCCAGTTCGCTGGCCATGGCGGGGCCGAGATCGATGGCGGTGTCGGTGCGCACCGGCTGCCAGGCGGCACGGGTGCCGGCAGCACCCGCTCCGCCGCGCAGGGCGAGCGGGCTCGTCGGCGCGGTGGAGGCGGCCGAGTCGGCGGGCTGGGCGAGCTTCGCGCCGGCGGCCGGCTGTGGGTGCCGGTTGCCGAAGGCGGTATTGGTGCCGAAGGCCGCGAGGAGCAGGCGAGCGGCGTTGTCGTCGTCGCCCCTGCCATAGGCGGCGAGCGCCGGCGCGGCGAGGCGCGGCAGGCCGAGTCGCATGGCCTGGGCGAACAAGCCGGCCTGCTGGGCGGGATCGTCGGGCGCGGTGATCAGGGCGCGGAAGGGAGCGATGCGTTCGGAGAGCGGCCTGGCGGTGTCGCCGAAGCGCATCAGCGCCTTGTCGATCATCGCCTTGGGCAGCACGGCGCGGCCCTGGGCGGGCAGGCCCAGCCCGTCCATGGCGGCGTTGGTGGCCGCCAGCGCTGCCTTCAGCCTGTCAGGCGAATTCTCCGCCTCGGTCCAGAGCTTGTCGATGGCGGGATAGACGGCCCTGACATAGGCGTTGGGGTTCTTGTTGCGCGCAGCCAGGTTGAGGGCGATGGCCTGCGCGGCTCGTGCATGGCGCTCCCGTCCCTCCACGAAATCGGGGCCGTTGCCGGTGAACTCGAACGCCTTGGGCCCGAGGCGGGCGAGCCAGGCTGTCTGCTCGGCCGGCGTCATCGTCTTGATGGCGTCGACATCAGCACCGAGCTTGACGATGCGCTGGAACTCGGCGTGGCGGCGAGGACCGTCCTCGCGGCCATAGGCCGCGACGAAGCGGGCCTCGTCCGGCAGGACGCCGTCATAGCGGCCTACGCTGGTCAGCGCCGTCTCGGCATCGCGTAGCGTCGGTTCGAGCGCGCCGCGGGCAAGGGCCTGGTTCTGGTCGCGCCGGAGGAAGGCATCGCCGATCAGCTGGTCGTGCTCCGCCTTGGGGATTGCGGCGAAGGCCGGGTCATTTCGGTCGAGGGCGGCGGCGCCACCCTCCGGATCATCGGCGAAGCGGGTGCGCCAGGCCGCCATGGCAAGGCCGCGCTCGGCATCCTGGCGGCGCTGGGCCTTCTGGGCCGGCGTCTGCCCGGAACTGTCGACCAGGCCGAAATAGGCTTGCCGGGCGGTCGCCAGCAGCGAGGGATCGCGGGCCACGTCCTGCTCATGGGCGGCAAAGGCGTTATCGAGTTCCCCGGCCTCGTAGCGCGCGCGCCCCTGCCGCTCGATCGCCGCCGCCTGACCGAGCAGGGCCTCGCGTTCGGCGGCCAATCTCGCGGCAAAGGCAGGGCGATTGGCCGGCGAAACAGCCGCCAGCAGCGCGCTGTCGCCCTTCTGCGTGCTCTGCATGATGCCGGCCGCAAAGCCGGTAGCGGCGGGGGGCATGGTGCGCGCGGCTTCGTCGAGCTCGGCCTGGCGTTGTTGCCGGCGCTGGTTGAACCGCTCCTCGTCGTCGAAGGCGTTTTGGCGATCGACCCTGGCCTGATAGGCGGCGGCCTCGGCAGGGACCTGGCTGGGAGCAGCAACGGGGAATTGCAGGCCCTGGCCACTCTCCGGGTCATAGTCTGGAAAACGGGGCATGGGGGTCCATCGGGCAAAAAAACCCCCGCCGAAGGCGGGGGTGGGGGATGGGACATGTTCAAGGATGGGGGGCGGGTTTCCGGCGAGGACCCGGAACCATTGCATTCGCCGGAAGCGGAATGGTCTCGCGACAGGCTCGCATGTGGCTGCGATCGGCGTGCCCGCAGGGAGTTGGTGTCGCACCTTCGAGCGTGGCGTAAGGACGCCGGGGGGCGGCGGCCCCGGGAAGGGGCCGACAGTCTCTGGCGTGTGGTCAGTGGGTCACAGTGTTGCAGGACCGGGCGGGTCGGCTCCGGTTGCGATGCTTGGAAGGCAGGCTGGAGCGCCGGCCAAGCCCGGCAATGAGAAGGGCTGGGCCGATTTGATGCGTGTTATCGACGAAGGAGTTCCTAGGGGATGGTCGCCAAGCTTCTTCGCCAAAGCGAGCGCAGAGCACAAAAAAACGCCCAGACCTTTCGGCCGGGCGCTTTTCCTCATAGTCTCAATTTGCCATATTGGCTGATTGGCGTCAACCCCATAGTCGGCAAAGAATATTCAATCCGCAGCGCAAATCACCGAGTTCGGCGTGCTGGTTCTGCAGGATGCAGGTCTTGAGAGCTCGGAGATAGCGCTTGCCGTCAGGCGCGTCGTTAAGGGCGGTGAACATGTCCTCATAGCGCCGGCGCGCCTGGGCAATCGCCTCGGCATCGCCAGCCTCCTCGCCATGACCGCCGCCGCCCAGCATCAGCATATCGAGCGAGCGCGGATTGAGCGAGGCAAAGCCCATGACCTTGGCGTAACGAACCACGGTGACGCCGAAGCGGCAGCCCGCCTCATATTGCCGGGCATTGATCTCTTGTTGCAGGCAGAGTCGTCCGAACACGGAACCGGCGAGCTGGCTGCGTGCGTCCCCGGGCCGGACGCCCACGCGAATACGGTTCCGGGTGGCCGTGGCGGTGATTTCGGCGACGCTCTCGCGCTGGAGCCGGCCCGACGGTTCGCGTTGACGGATCTTCAAGAAAGGAGAGGGGCGCATTCGGGGCGTCCTCCTGATGAGAGAAAGGATTGAGGGGAAAAGCAAAAAAGAGGCGAACATCGCGCATTGCGGCCGGTGAAGTTATTAAGCTGGCTTATAAATTTAATCACTCCTCAGTGCGGATGAGGTGTCACCCCAGCTGATCGCATTGAGGGGGGAGGGGTCCAGGACCACCCGGCAGTGGCGCTCGACCCCTGGATTGTCTTCCCCGCCGCTTTGCCCGCACCGGGAATGACGGCGTTGCAGATCACGGTTGCTTCAGCGCTCCAGAAAGCCGGCACACATCTCGGCGGGCGAGCCGATGGGAGAAAAGTCGAGGGCACGCCAGCTGTCGAGGGGCATCGCCGTCTCCGACCGCAGGGCGTAGCTTTCCCAGCGCTTGTCGAAGCCGTGTTCGCGCCGGATGTCGTAGAGATGCTGCAGTGCTGCCCGGCGATAGGCCTGCGCCTGGCGATCCTGCTCGCTCGTCTCCTCGCTCTCGCCTTGGGAAGGACCGAGCTGGGCCAGGAGGGCGACCACGGCACGATGATTGCGACCGAGGGCTCGGGCGATCTGACGCAGATTGGCCCCTTTGGCGCGCAGGGCACGCGCGGTTTCGAGCTGGTCCGCCGCGCAATAGTGCCGGGGCTTGCTATTCGGCATCGCCATGTGGATCTCCGATGAAAGGGATGGGGGAAAAGGGGAGCCGGAGGGCGGGCGCTCATCGCAGCCAGGCAGCGACCAGGCTGACTGTTGCGGCCAGGAGTCCGCCGGAGAGAGCGCACAGGGCGAGGGCAAGCAGCCGGCTGCCACCGTCGGGAGCTGCATCCGGCCGTGCGTCGGCTGCGATGTCGTGGTGGGCAATGCCCGGATCGTCCGGCTGCTGCATGAGGCGGCCTCCTTCTTCTGTCGTCGGGCCACGGTCCGCCACGGCGCCGCGGGACGCCTCCGGATTTCCGGGAGACGATGCGGGGCGCGCAAGGCGCTTGCCTAATCTGTTTTTTCGCACTGCCTGCCGGGAGATACCGCCTCCTCGAGGTCACTAGTCCTGAGCCGGTTGGGCGAGCGATGGCTATGACTCGAATGTACCCAATATGGGTACATAAGGCAAGAGGGATGTTCCCAAAAATAATGCTAGTCACACTGTAATTTTTGAGGCATTGTGCCCGTATGGGGAACAATCTCAAAACATTGCGCACCGCCAAAGGCCTGTCGCAGGAAGCGTTGGCCCGGGAAATGGGTACAACCCGGACCCAACTCGTGAAGCTGGAGCGGGGCGAGCGGCGCCTTTCGGACATATGGATCGTGCGGGCCGCCGCGGCGCTGAAAGTCGATCCCGGCGATCTGATGTCGAACCGCCTGCAACTCACCTCCTTCGATCCCGACGAGCACCAGCCCGACGGCTTCTTCGAGCCGGAGGCGCCCGAGCCGCTCGATCCCGATGCGCCGCCGCGCATTCCCAGCAATGGCATCGTCGAGGTCGACGCCCGCGCCGGCATGGGGGGCGGCGGGCAGGTGGCGCATGCCTATTACCGCGACGGCGACAAGATCGAGACGCGGGACGCGGTCAAGCCTGATGCGTGGGTGTTCCCGCCCTGGTTCCTGCGGGGAATCGGCGCCAAGCCGGGGGAGTTGCTGATCATCGAGGCCAAGGGCGATTCCATGCGCCCGACCATCGCACCGGGCACACCGCTGATCATCGATACCCGCCACCGCATCCCCTCGCCCGACGGCATCTATGCCATCCGCGACCGCTGGGGCGACATCCAGGCCAAGCGTATCGAAACCTCCAAGATCCTCGGCGACAACACCATCCGGGTGATCAGCGACAATGGTGGCCATGTCCAGATCGCCCGCAGCGAGGATGAACTGCAGATCGTCGGCAAGGTCGTCGCCGGCTGGCATTTTTTCTGATTTCGTCACAGCTTGGGTTGACAAGATGTACCCATATTGGGAACATTGTTCCCATGAGCCACGGGGCTTGCCCGTAATGGGAGATGTCAGCCATGTCCGACTATACCCTGGCTTTCGAGGAGCTTCATCTCGTGCAGATCGGCGGCCTGCTTGCCGGGCCTCTCGATGGCGCCGCTCACATCGGCTTCGGTCTCTCCCGCACCGCGATGCGCTTCGACAGCATAAAGCTCAACGTCTGGAATCCCAGGGAGCGCAAGGCATCCTTTACGACGCTGAGGGAGGGCGATCCCTGGTTTGACGAAATCTGCAACGCCCTCGTCATCGACGCCGTCTATGGGGCCCTGATCGCCGAGGCCGTGGAAGGGCATTGGCGCCAGAAGCCGAGTGCCTATGACCGCGCCCGTGATCGCCGGGAGGCGGCGTGAGGCCGGCGCAAGCGGAACCAATTTGGGGTGAGGCGATTTCCAATCGAACTATCTGTCGACTATTCCAGAAAATGCGCCAGGGTTGGGTCTCGATGTGAGCGGCGCAGCGGAAAGCCCTGGGTGGACGGGCTCATCGTCAAGACCGCCGGCTCCGGTGGATGGGGCAGCAACGGAGCGTTCATTCCGTTGTTCGATCGCATAGTACGGGTCGGCACCGACAGCCCGCCCGGCTATGGCTGGTATTCAGACCTTGCCACACGGATCGCCGAATTTCTCGGTTGGGAAGCGATGGAAGATGGCGAGAACCAACTGATTCACCCGAAGAGGGACTATCCGGCGTGAGTCTGCGTCTGCTGGCCCTGCAAAATACTATCGTCCTGGATCGCCGCCAGCGGCAGCATCCCCTAACTAGGCGCCCACGGCGTCGAGGCGCGCCTTGAGGTCGGCAACCTGCTCTTCCAGGGCGCGCACGCGCTCCTCGAGTTCTGCGATGGCCGATGTGGACGCTGCGGCGGGGCGCGGAGCAGGGGCAGCGAGCATGGAGACCTCGACATCGCCCGACAGCAGATGGGCGAAGCGGTCCTCGCGCTGGCCCGGCGCCCGCCCGATTTCCTTGACCAGCGGCGGGCGGGCACTGGCGAGCAGATCGAGCTCCTGCCTGATCTCGTCGGCCGAGCCGAAGCTTGCCATGCGATCGGTCCGGGTCTGCAACTCGTTCAGGGTCTGGGGGCCGCGCAGCAGCATCACCGCCAGCAGGGCCGATTGCTGCTTGGTCAGGTTGAAGCGCTGGCCGGCGAGATGTTCATAGCGCTCGACGCGCGAGCCGAAGGCGCGGCGCACCAGCCCCTGTTGTTCCAGCGTCGCGAGCGTGTGGCCGATCTCGCCCGGCTCCAGGGCCATGACCGGCTCGCGCGACGTCTTCTGATTGGCTGCGGCCTGCAGTGCGTTCAGCGTCAGCGGATAGGCGTCCGGCGTCAGCAACTGCTTTTCGATCAGGCAGCCGAAGACGCGGGCTTCCATGGCATTGAGAAAGGGCGGTTCCTGGGACATGCGAAGGCAGCCTGTTTGCGCAAGGGGGATCGGCTTCGAGTGCTAACCGCTCACCGATCATAACTCAACTGGCGAGCAGGCATTCCTTCTGCGGCTTGCGGGGGCGTGTGCTCTGATCCATACCGGAGGCACAAGTTGGCTGCCTCTTCGATGAGGGATGCCGGCAGAGGGAGGCGGCATGAACGGCAGGGGCTTGAGTAGCAAGACGGCGCTCATCACGGGCATGACGGGCCAGGACGGCTATTACCTCACCAGGCTGCTGCTGGAGAAAGGCTATCAGGTCCACGGCATCAAGCGGCCGTCCTCTTCCTTCAATACGGCGAGGCTCGATGCGATCTACCAGGACCCGCATGTCGAGGGACGGCGCCTGCATATCCATTATGCCGACATGCAGGATGGACAGAGCCTGGTACGGGTGGTCGATGCCGTGCGGCCCGACGAGATCTACAATCTGGCGGCACAGAGCCATGTGCGCGTCAGCTTCGACATGCCCGAATATACCGCCGACATCGATGCGGTTGGGCCTCTGCGCCTGCTGCAGGCGATCCGCACTCTCAAGCTGGAAGGGCGCTGCCGCTTCTATCAGGCCTCCACCTCCGAGCTTTATGGCGGCCGGAGCGATCAGCCGCAGGACGAGAGCTCGCCCTTCAATCCGCGCAGCCCCTATGCCATTGCCAAGCTCTATGCCCATTGGACCACGGTGAACCATCGCGAGGCCTATGGCCTGCACGCCTCGAACGGCATCCTGTTCAATCACGAAAGTCCGCTGCGTGGCGAGACCTTCGTCAGCCGCAAGATCACCCGGGCGGTGGCGGCGATCGAGGCCGGCCGGCAGGACAGGCTCTATCTCGGCAATCTTGAAGCCCGGCGCGACTGGGGCCATGCCCGCGACTATGTGGAGGGCATGTGGCGCATGCTGCAGCAGGACAAACCCGATGATTACGTGCTCGCGACGGGCCGAGCCCATTCGGTGCGCGATTTCGTCGAGCGGGCCTTCGCTCATGTCGGCCGCTCTCTCGATTGGATCGGCGCCGGCCTGGAGGAGAGGGGGGTCGACCGGGCCAGCGGGCGCGAACTCGTCAGCATCGATCCGCGTTATTTCCGCCCCACCGAAGTCGACCATCTCGTCGGCAATGCCGCCAAGGCGCGAAGCATGTTAGGGTGGCAACATCATACGAGTTTCGAGGCGCTGGTCACGGAGATGATGACCGCCGATCTCGAAGCCGAGCGCGGCAATAATAGGGCTGGATGAGACGGCCGAGAAAGCTATAGCGTTTTGCGATTAGACGGAGTCACCTAGAATCGCAAAGACGCGTCAGAACAATGAGTTAGAGCAAATTAGCCTCACGCTTGAACGCGCTTTGCTCTAGGGCGCCGCAGACCTATCTCTGCTCTCCTCGGCAAGGTACCAGGCATAGGTCTCGGCGAGGCCTTCCTCGAGTCCGATGCGAGGGCGCCAGCCAAGCGCGGCGATACGCGATGAATCCATCAGCTTGCGCGGCGTGCCGTCCGGCTTGCTGCGATCATGCCTGGTGCCACCAGCATAGCCGACGACGCGTTTCACCACTTCCAGCAGGTCCAGGATCGTGATGTCCTGTCCGGCTCCGATATTGATCGGCTTCTCGTCGGAATAGGTCTTGGCGAGGCGCACCAAAGCGTCGGCGCAGTCGTCGACATGCAGGAATTCGCGCCGGGGCGTGCCGCTGCCCCAGATCTCGATGGAGGGTGCCTCCTGCAGTTTGGCTTCGTGCACCCGCCGGATGAAGGCGGCCAGGACATGGCTCGACGCCAGATCGAAATTGTCGTGCGGGCCATAGAGATTGCAAGGCATGGCGGCAATGAAGTCGCAGCCATGCTGGCGCCGATAAGCCTGGGCCAGTTTGACTCCGGCGATCTTGGCGATCGCATACCACTCATTGGTCGGCTCGAGCGGGCCTGACAGGAGCTGGTCTTCATCGATCGGCTGGGCGGCTTCGCGGGGATAGATGCAGCTCGATCCGAGCATCACCAGTTTGCGGATCCCCGCTCGCGCGGCCGCATGCACGACATTGGTTTCGATGGCGAGGTTGTCGTAGAGGAAATCGGCAGGGAGGCTGGCATTGGCGAGGATGCCGCCGACCTTGGCTGCGGCGAGGAAGATCACCTCGGGTTGCGTCCGCTCGATCCAGGCCTCGGTCTCGGCCTGCCGCCTGAGGTCGAGCTCGGCCCGGCCGGCCGTCAGCAGGGTGCACCCCTCGTTTTGCAGCCGCCGCATCAGGGCGGCCCCGACCATGCCGCGATGGCCGGCGACCCAGACCCTTTTGCCTTCCAGCGACATCATGGAGATCACACCCCGTTTCGGTTTCGGCTGCCTCCTCTATAGCAGGACCCCAAAAACAAAAACCCGGCATAAGCCGGGTTCCCGTCGAAATCCGTTTGACCGGATCAGAACTTGTAGCTGACGCCGACCGTCGCGGTCGTCTGGGTCCAGCCGGCCTTGACGCTTGGATCAGTGACCACATAGCGCTTCTTCTGGAAGTCGGTGTAGCGCACTTCCACGCGCCCGATCCAGTTCTGGGTGAAGGCATATTCGGCGCCGGCGCCAATGGTCCAGCCCACATGTGTGTTGGTGTCGCTGGTACCATAGGCGTTGCCGAACAGCTGCCCCCGATCCGACAGCTTGCCTTGCGCAAACGCGACGCCGCCGGTGGCATAAAGCAGGATGTTGTCGAAGGCATAGCCGGCGCGCAGGCGAACCGAACCCTGCCATTCGCTCTTCATCTGCAGACGGCCAGTCCAGGAACCACCAGCATAGTTGTAGCGATGGCTGCCCTTGACGTCGGCGTAGTCGATATCGGCTTCGGCACCGACGACGAACTGATTGATCTGGTAATTGTAGCCGGCATGGGCACCGCCGACGAAGCCGTTCATGTCGAAATGATCGGCTGCGACACTGGTCGGCTGGATGGGGGGCAAAATCGGGCCATTCTCGGAAGAATGATTGTCGCTTTCACGACCCCAGCCATAACCGGCGTGCAGGCCGATATAGGGACCGGACCAGTCAAAGGGCGTGTAGGCTGGAGCAACTGGCTCAACGGCCTGGGGCGCCAGGTCGGCAGCGTTGACGGCACCCGCAAAGAGGGCCACGGCCACCACGGTCGGTGCGAAAACTGCCTTGAACATGATGCCCCCCGTTCTCGCCCGGTACCGAGTTTCGTCCGACACCGAAACATTCCTATGTACGAAGCTATGGGAGAGCCGTGATTCCAAGTCAAAGGAATTGCCCGGCGTGTCGGGTGTCCGCCACATTTTCGCCACGAGATGTGGCGGATGGGTTACAGTATTCCGGTACCGACAACCCAATGCTACCTCTCGCGGCCCAAAAGGGCTCGAAATAATGGTTCGAGACGCATTTCTGGTGGTGATTCGCGAGGAAAACAAAGGATCTCTGTCGGTGCAGCCTGATTGACAGCCCCCGATCTCCTACCTACAGCTGAACTATCGGTTTCCTGAATGGCGCACTGCTCAATTCCGAGCCTCCGGTGACGGACAATGTCGCATCGGAGGCTTTGTTTTATCCAGGACGTTGGACTTGTCATGATGCACGGCCGGGTGACCATATCGGCGGCGATGATCGTGAAGAACGAGGCCCGCTTCCTGCCGGGATGTCTGGATTCGCTGGCAGGCAGGGTCGATGAGATCGTCGTGGTCGATACCGGTTCGACCGACGGAACGATCGAAATCGCCGAGCAGGCGGGCGTGCACCTTCTGCACCAGGCCTGGCGAGGCGACTTCGCCGGCCCCCGCAATTTCGGCCTCGATCATGTTCGAACCGGCTGGGTGCTCTATATCGATGCCGATGAGCGCCTCGGCTTGCCGCGTGGCGGCCGCCTTGCGGACTATATCGACCCCGTGGCCGTCGCCGGTTTCGTCCGTTTCCGGCCCAAGACCAATTTCACCCGCTATCGCGAATGGCGCTTGTTCCGGGCCGATCGGCGTATCCGCTTCGCAGGCATGATCCACGAGACGGCGGTACCTGCCATCAAGGCGGTGGGCCGGCTGGAGGGCTGGCCGGTGGTGCAGACCGATGTCGAGATCGATCATCTGGGCTATGACGGCGACATCTCGCACAAACATCCGCGCAATCTGGCTTTGCTGGAGCAGGCCCTGCCGGGCGATCCGGACCGGCTGTTCTACTGGCATCATCTGGCCGAAACCTATGCCGGGCTCGGCCGGTGGGAAGAGGCGGAGAAGGCCGCCCGGCAAGGCCTCGAACGGACCGAGGGACAGGACGACGACAATCGCAGCGCGACCGCGAGCCTTCTTCATCAATTTCTGGTGCGGTCCGAACTGCGGCAGGGACGCGATCCCACCGGCCTGATCGCTTCGGCGCTGGCGCGCGAACCCGACGACTATGCCCTGCATTTCCTCAAGGGCCATGCTCTCCTTGCGATCGGCCAGGCGGAGGAGGCCCTCGAGGTCGCGCAACTCCTGCGGGGCATCGATCCGGACCGGCTACCCGACGGCTGGCTCGCCTTCGACCGGGCCCTGTTCGCGGACAAAGCTTGCGAATTGGCGGCGCTGGCCTGTCTCGATCTTGGCCGGCATACCGAGGCGGGCGGGTATTTCGCCGAAGCCTCGCGCCTCGCGCCCGGCGTGCTGGCCTATCGCGTCAAAGCTGCGGCCTTTGGCGGCATCGTGCCTGTGGACCAGTGAGGGCCATTTCGGATGGAACCGACCCGCAATCTCGTGCTGGTGCATAGCCAGGGCTGGCAAAGCGTCGCCGATTTCGAGGCCATCAAGGGCTTCGTCCAGGAGATGGCGCCGGACATCGAGGTGTTCATCGCTTCCAACGATGCCCCGTCTTCCTATACGCGCAAGAAGGCTGCGGCGCGGCCTGCCCTGATCTTCTCGCCGATACGGCTGCAGCGCTTCAAGCCGGACAGGGGCAGGATCTATCAGGGCCAGCCGATGTCGAAACTCGCCGAGGTGCAGCGGTTGGCGGCGGCCGGCGTGCCGGTACCGCCTTTCGAGGAGATCCGCCCCGACACGGTGCTCTCGCCCGAGACCTACGGTCCCCTGGTCGTGGTCAAGCCATCCTACCCCTTCGCATCCTGGGGCCAGGGGGTCGAACTCCAGCACAGGGGCAAGGTGCGCTACCGGCCACCGGAGGACTATCCGCCCGACCATCCCGGGCGGCAGGGACCGATGATCGCGCAGAAATTCATCGATTGCGGGCATGCCATGACTTGCCGCGTCCTGACCCTGTTCGGCGAGACCATCTTCACCTTCGGGCGTGAATCCACCAGGCCGCTGGCGCTCGACCTAGGCAGGGAGACCTATGACGTGGCCGATTTCATGCCGGCACCGCCGGACAATTTCGTCTACGCCACCCATGAGCCCGACATCCTCGCCCTGGCGGCGCAGGCCTACCGGGCCATGCCGGAAGTGGCGCTGCAGGCCTGCGACATCCTGCGGGCGCAGACCGGCGAGCTCTACATCATCGAGGTCAATCCGGGTGGAGGCACCTGGATGTTTTCCAGCAAGCTGGCCGATCGCTATCGCGAACGCCTCGGAGTCGAAGACCTGACGGCGGAATTCGATGCCTTTCGCACCTGTGCCCGCCTGCTGGTGGAACGCACCCGGGCCGAGGCGGAATAGGCAAAGTCATGCTCGATGGTGAAGGCGTTATGCCTCCCTTTCGCCGAGGGTGGACCGCACGCGCAGCCAATGCAGCAGCAGGGCCGCGCCGAGGAAGGCGGTTCCACCGAGATCGGCCCAGGCATCGGCAGCCAGCAGCAGGGCGCCGCCGATGGTGGCCAGGATGCGTTCGAACGCATTGGCATGGCGCAGGGCATAGCCGGTGGCGCCCATGGCGAGGCCGACAAGCGCGAGGCAGGAGGTGGCGGTGGTCAGCAGCACCTGCAGCCATTCAGCGAGATCGGCGGGCCAGCCGCCGCCGGGGGCGAGCATGAGCAGCCGCAGGCCGTCTGGCGTCAGGCAGAACATGAAGGGGACCAGAAAGGCCGGCAGCGTGTATTTCCAGGCCTGGATCATGGTGCGGAAGGGCGTGCCGCCGGTGATCGCTGCCGCGGCGAAGGGCGCCAGTGCCGTCGGCGGAGAGACGTCCGCCAGCACCGCGTAGTAGAACATGAACATATGGGCGGCCGGCTCCGGCACGCCGACGCCGGTCAGCGCCGGCACCAGCATCACGGCCGCAATGATGTAGCTCGCCGTCACCGGCACGGCAGTACCGAGGATCCACATGGCGATGGCGGCGAGGATGATCACCACCACCCGTTCGCCTCCGCCGAGCGTGACGATGATCGAGGAGATGGTCAGGCCAAGACCCGTGAGATTGACGACGGAGACGATGATGCCGGCGCAGGCGCAGATCGAGGCGATGCCGAGTACCGAGCGCGAACCGTCGATCAGGGCCTCGATCATGCGCGTGGCGGCAGGATCCGGTGCGCGCCCGGCGCGCAGGGCCAGCCAGGCTTCGAGGCCGGAGGCGAGCGTGGCCGCTGCCATGCCCCAGAAGACGCATACAGAGATGCGCCCGTCGAAGAGATTGACCAGGCCGAACCGAGCCGACAGGCCGGACACGCCGAAACCATAGGCGGCGAGGCCCGCGATCACGCCGATGGCGAAGGCGCGCGGTGTCACCAACCGGCTGTGCTCGCGGATCATCGACAGGCCGAAGGCGATGGCGATCGACCAGAACACCGCCAGGAAGGAGGTGAAGCCGAGGATGAGGAAGACGGCGATCGCGCCGAGCGAGAGGAAGTGATAGCCCTCGCTCACCGTCAACTGCCACAGCGAAGCGTCGGAGGTCTTCACCGGCGTGACCTTGAGGCGGCGGGCGTCGGCCTCCGTCATCAGCCAGCATGAGAGGTAATATAGTAAGGTCGGAATGATGGCGTAGATCAGGATGTCGAGATAGTCGACATTGAGATATTCGGCGATGATGAAGGCCGCAGCCCCGAGCGTCGGCGGCGACAGGGTGGCACCGATCCCGGCCGCCGAAAGCATGCCGCCGGCGACGTTGGGCGTATAGCCCGAGCGCCGCAGCATCGGCCAGGCGAGCGAGGCGATGGTCACCGTGGTGGCGACGCCCGAGCCCGACACCGTACCGAGCAGGAAGCCCGAGGTCACGACGGCGCGGCCGGGGGCGGAGGGCGAGGGCTTCTTGCCGAACAGGGCGAAGGCCCAGTCGATGAAGAATTTACCGGCGCCGCCTCGTTCCAGCACCGCACCATAGATGGTGAACAGGATGATGAAGGTCGCGGCCACGTCGAGCGGCGTCGAGAACAGGCCCTCCAGCGTCAGGGCGTTCTGGCCGATGATGCGCTGCAGGGAGAAACCGCGATGGTCGAAGGGCTCCGGGATATAGGGCCCGAAATAGCAGTAGATCAGGAAGAAGATGGCGATGGCCGGCAGGATCCAACCTACGGTGCGGCGGGTCGCTTCCAGGACCAGCAGGATCAGCGCCCCGCCGAGTACCAGTTCTTCCGGCGTCGGGCGGGTCGGGCGGGCCTTGTAGTCCTCGATGGTAAGGCACAGCACCAGCGCCGTGCCGATACAGAGCGCGACCAGGATCCAGTCGAGCACGCGGGTGTCGATCAGCAGCCGGCTGCGTGTCGCCAACGGCATCAGGGCGAAACACAGGCCGATCACGAGGAGCTGCAACGCCGCCGGCAGGCTGCGGGCGAAGATGCCGCTCTGCGTTGCCAAAGCGAGGCAGGCGAGAGCGCCGATGAGCCCGGCGAGCCATTCCTCGATCGAGGCGGGGCGCGGCGTGCGGTCACGCACCAGCGGAAAGAGAGCGAAGACCAGTGCCAGTACGATGGCCAGGAAGCTGACGCGGTAGATCGTGGTGTTGACGGCGAATTGCGTCCAGTAGAGCACATAGGCCGAGAGGCCGAAGAGCGAAAGGCCGGTCACCCGCCCGAGCCAGCCGGACAGATGCGCCGCCGGGCCGCCCTCATTGTCGGAGGAGAGCCGCTCGAATTCCTCTTCGGTCAGCTCGACCCTGGTTTCGGTTTCACGCATGGAGCCTGATTGACTTTGCTGGGGAATCTTTCCGGGATCGCAGGCTTCCAGCCCCCTTTGGAAACCGCCGCGTTCGCAAGTGAAAGAGCCGAAGGGATGCCGGCGATCCCAGGGACTACTTCAGCACGCCCTTGGCCTTGTAGTAAGCCTCCGCCGCCGGATGGAAGGGCACGGCCGTCTTGGTCGCGGCGGTGGCAAGCGAGAGCTTGCGGGCTTCGGGATGCACCTTGTGGACCTCGTCGAGATTGTTGAAGAGGCCGTCCAGCATGGTGGTGATCAGGCTGTCCTCGGCCTTGGCCGAGACGATCAGGACATTGGCGATGCCGAGGCCCGCGACATCGCCGCTCAAGCCGGCATAGGCATCCTTCTTGAGGAGGAAGGGGCGGTAGAGGCCGGGATATTTCTTCTCGACCACGGCGAGTTCCGCATCGGCCGGGATGAAGGAGATCGGCGGCTGGCCGGTGGTCGCGAGGTCGCGCACCGCCGAGGTCGGTACGCCGCCGATCCAGAAGAAGGCGGCGACCTTGCCGTCCTTCAGCGCGCCGACCGATTCGGCCACGCCGAGATTGTCGCGTGTCACGTCGGTCTTGGGATCGAGCCCGGCCGCGGCCAGGACGCGGTCCGCGATCGATTCGGTAGAAGAGCCGGCCGAGCCGATGGAAACGCGCTTGCCTTTGAGATCGGCGATGCGGTTGATGCCGGCATCCTTGCTCGCCACCACATGCAGGAAGGAATCGTAGAGCACGGCGAGCACCGCGACATCCTGCTTGCCGTCCTGCTCATAGGCACCCAGACCGTTGATCGCGTCATAGGTGGAATCGAGGGTGGAAAAACCAAGCTCCGCCTCGCCGGCATGCAGCAGCTTGGCATTATCGACCGAACCGCCGGTGACTTGGGCCGTTGCCTGCAGATTGGGGACTTTCTCGGAGAAGATTTTGGCGAGGCCGCCGCCATAGGGATAGAAAACCCCGCCAGTGCCGCCGGTGGCGACCACCATGCGAACACGCTTTTGGGCCCTTGCAGGCGCCGAGAGGGCCGTCAAAACAAGTCCGGCGCCGGCGGAAAGCAGGCCGCGACGGTTGAGGAGCATGGCGGACATGTGGTTCTCCCTGAATGATGTTCGTTATGGTTGAGGCAGATCATAGGGAGCAATCGCCGATCTGCAAGCATGCTCCGCCGGCCTGCCGAAACGCTACGGCAATCGGCGGGCATTTCATGGGAGGGATGGCAGGCCCGGCGGATCTTCCTCACGAAGGCCGGCCGCCCTCCCTGGCGATTGATTCGTGATTGCGCAGCACGAGCTGGCCGAGGCCGTGCTTGGCGGACAGGCGGCCGAGATTGGCCTGGCGGGCGGCGAGATTGACGGCGGCCGAGACGCTGTCGTCCCTGGCCGAGATGCGCACGGCATTACCCTGGGGGCCGGAGAATGGCACGCCGGCGGCGAACAGGCGCAGATACCAGTCCCAATCCCAGTAATAGGGCAGCTTGTCGTCGAACGGGCCGAGATTCTGGTGCAGGCTGCGCGGATAGATCACGCCTGACACCAACAGGCGGTTGTCGCGGCGGATGGCTTCGGCATCGGCATGGGCCTCGAAGGCGAGTTCGCTGCCGGCATCGGCACGCTGGCCCTCGGCAACGATGCGGCCGGAGGCATAGAGGAGGCCACGGCTGTCGGACTTGGCGAGCATACGCTCGAGATGGTCAGGTTCTGCCCACCAGTCGTCGTCATCGAGGAAGGCGATGCGCCGGCCTCGCGCTGCGGCCACGCCGAGATTGCGGGCCGGAACCTGGCCGCTGCCCCCGCTGAGCAGGGCCTGCAGGTGATCGAGGCCGAGGTCCTCCGCCAGCCGCGCCCCTCTGCCGTCGCCGTCATCCACCACGACGAGCTCGAAATCCCGGAAGGATTGAGCCTGTGCCGAGGCCAGCGCCCGCTGCAGGAGTTCAGGCCGGTCTTTGGTGGGGATGATGATGCTGAGTTCAGGCTGGGACATGTCGGTTTTGGTGCGAGGTGCCACCGGAGATCGAAAAGCCTTCCCCGACGCGCGGAGAAGGCGCCTCCTCAGCGGCTGGGCTTGCCCTTGATCAGATGCGGCAGCATGCCCTTGCGCTTGGCCTCGTAATAGTAGCCGCTGGAATAGAGCCGCACCGCCCGCTCCGGGCTGCCGCCCGAGACGCGCCAGGCATTGGCGAGATAGGCGGCGCCATAGGTGAGGTTGGTATCGGCGTCGAACAGGCCGGCGGCGCCGCCCTGATATCCCATGCCGCGGGCGGTATCGAGCCGCATCTGCATCAGGCCGAGATAGGGGCCGTTGCGCGCGCCGGGATTGAAGCCGCTTTCACGCTTGACCACCCGGCGCAACAGGCTCTCGGGCACGTTGTAGCGGGCGGCATGCTTGGTGATGAGGGAATCGACATCGCCGATGGGTTTGAGATTCAAAGGCTCGGCGGCGGCTTTCTGCACGGCTGCCGGTGCTGCCGTCGGGATGCTGGCAGTCTGGATCTCGGCTTCGGGCGCGGGGGGAACCGCCAGGCTGGCCCCCGCTATGTCGCGCGGGCGGGTGGGCGGCAGGGGGATGGCGGCAAGCGTGGTTTCGCCCGCTTTCACCGCTTCGGGAGCGGCGGCAACGGCCGCGGCCGTGGTGCCGGTACGCCTGGCGCGCTTTTCGAGCTTGGCCTTGGCCTTGAGGACCGGGCCGGGCGCTGCAACCGCCACGGCCTGCGAGGGGGCTTGTTGGACCTGTGTCTGCGCCTGTGCCAGACCGGGGAAGGTGAGGAAGCCGATTGTCACACAGCCGGCCAGCGCAAATTCAAGGTTTCTCAAGCGTCTCGTCTCCGCCATCCTCAAGGGCTCGTCCCTCCGTCGTCGACATCGAATTTCACGCCCTGCGCCAGCGGCAGGGTCCGGCCGTAATTGATGGCGCTGGTCTGGCGCCGCATATAGGCCTTCCAGGCATCCGAGCCGCTCTCGCGGCCGCCGCCGGTTTCCTTCTCGCCGCCAAAAGCGCCGCCGATCTCGGCGCCCGACGGGCCCATATTGACATTGGCAATGCCGCAATCGGAGCCCTGGGCGGAGACGAAGCGCTCGACCTCGCGCATGTCGGTGGCGAAGATCGAGGAAGACAGGCCCTGCGGCACACCGTTCTGCAGCGCCAGGGCCTCGTCGAACTCGCTATATTTCAGCACATAGAGAATCGGGGCGAAGGTTTCGTTAACGACGGGGCCGACCTGTTCCGGCATCTCGACCAGGGCCGGACGGGCGTAATAAGCCTCCTGCGGGCCGGCTTCCGTGACACGGGCGCCGCCATGCACGGTGCCGCCGGCCTTGCGGGCCTCCTCAAGCGCCTTCTGCATGCCGTCGAAGGCGGCCTTGTCGATCAGCGGACCGACCAGCGATTCGGTGGTGAGGGGATTGCCGACGCTGATGGAAGCGTAGACCTTCTTCAGCTTGCCGACGAGTTCGTCATAGACGCTGTCATGCACGATCAGGCGGCGCAGCGAGGTGCAGCGCTGGCCGGCCGTGCCCATGGCGGCGAAGGCGATGGCGCGCAAGGCAAGATCGAGATCGGCCGAGGGCGTGACGATCGAGGCATTGTTGCCGCCAAGCTCGAGGATCGAGCGGCCGAAACGGCGGGCGACGCGCTCGCCGACGATGCGGCCCATGGCGGTGGAGCCGGTGGCGGAGACGACCGGCACGCGCGGATCCTCCACCAGCGCCTCGCCGACCTCGCGGGCGCCGAGGATGAGGGTGAACAGGCCGTCGGGTACGCCGCCGAAGCGCTTGGCGGCGCGGCTGAAGATGGCTTCCACGGCCAGTGCCGTGAGCGGGGTCTTCTCGGAGGGCTTCCACACCACGCTGTCGCCGCAGACGAAGGCCAGCGCCGCGTTCCAGCTCCACACCGCGACGGGGAAGTTGAAGGCCGAGATCACGCCGACCACGCCGGCGGGATGCCATTGCTCCATCATGCGGTGGTCGCCGCGCTCGGTGGCGATGGTGAGGCCGTAGAGCTGGCGCGACAGGCCGGTGGCGAAGTCGCAGATGTCGATCATCTCCTGCACTTCGCCCAGGCCCTCGGAGGCGATCTTGCCGACTTCGAGGCTGACCAGGCGGCCGAGCTCGGTCTTGGCGGCGCGCAGTTCCTCGCCGAGCAGGCGCACCAGTTCGCCGCGCTGCGGTGCCGGCACCTTGCGCCAAGCTTCGAAAGCGGCCTGTGCCTTGCCGATGGCGGCCTTGGCTCCGGCTGGGCTGTCGTCCTTGACGGCGCCGATGGCCTCGCCGGTGAGAGGGGTGCGAACGGTGCGGGAGCCGCCGGTAAAGCGGCTGGCCGGAACCCCGAGAGCCTCGAGAAGCTGGCGGGTTTCGGCGGCAGGACTGGTCATGATGACTCGCTCAATTCAACGCGATGTGGCGACGCTCATACCTTTTTTGGTGGCCCTGGGGAACCCCCGGGGCGCCGCGCGGATTCTCAGCTTCTTTCCACGGCGGCGCAGAGCCTGGAAAAATCCGGTTTTTCGAGGTCGTTTTCGTGCTGGAGACGCTGCAGATAGGCGGCATCCCGAATGCCGTGGGCCATGCGGGAATCGATGGTGAGCGAATGGCGCGAGCCGCGCGCCGGGGAGGGCAGGGGTGAGGGGAACCCTCGCGTTTAACTTGACCTGCCCTTTCCCGACCCGGGAGAGGGGCTTGCCAGCCCGTCGAGGAAGGCCCTGATCCTGTCGCGGTCTTCCAGAGTCGGGTTGTAGACCAGCATGCTCAGATCGGGGCGGCCGTCGACGGCAAAGGCCGAATATTCCAGCGTGATCGGGCCGAGCACAGGGTGGCGCAGGCGCTTGACGCCGTCGCCATGGGCACGGACATCGTTGTCGCGCCACATGGCCTCGAATTCGGGGCTGAGCCGGCAGAGCTCCTCGATGAGGGGCTCCACTTCTGCCGCAGCTCCCGCGCGCGCCGTGTCGGCCCTGAACGTCGCCACCACGAAGCGGGCCACGCTCTCCCAGTCATATTGGGCGGCACGCACGCGCGGGTCGAGGAACATGAAGCGCAGGACGTTGCGCTGCTGCGGCGGCAGCGCGCCATAATCGGTCAGAATCGCGGCCGCCGCCTTGTTCCAGGCCACGATGTCCCAGGTCGCGGTCTTGACCAGGGCCAGGCTCGGGTGGAGAGCGTCGAGCACGCGTTGCAGCCGCGGCGTGACGTCCTCGCCCTTGCGGTAGCGCACTTCGGGCGGGCGTCCCAGGCCGAGCAGGAAGAGATGTTCGCGCTCGACCTCGGTCAGCAGGAGCGCACGGGCGATGCGGTCGAGCACATCGGCCGAGGGCGCGCCGCCGCGCCCCTGTTCGAGCCAGGTGTACCAGGTCGGGCTGATATTGGCCCGCTGGGCGACCTCTTCCCGGCGCAGGCCAGGCGTGCGGCGGCGCGCCGGACCGAAGCCGAAGGCGGCCGGGTCGAGCTTGGCGCGGCGATCCCTCAAATAGGTGCCGAGCCGGATCTCCTGCGTGGTCTGTCCGCTCATCCTGTTAGCCATTATAATACGATAAAGTCACTACTTTACCAGGATAATCCAAAGCCCGATGCTTGTCTCCTATCTTGCTGGGAGACTTGCTTATGCGCGTATTCGTGACCGGCGCGACCGGATTCATCGGCTCGGCCGTCGTAAAGGAGTTGATCGGGGCGGGCCATCAGGTGCTCGGCCTCGTCCGTTCCGAGGAGAAGGTAGCGGCCCTGACCGCGGCGGGTGCCGAAGCCCATCGCGGCTCGCTGGAGGATCTCGACAGCCTCAAGGCCGGCGCTGCCCGTTCGGACGGCGTCATCCACCTCGCCTTCAACCATGATTTCTCGACCTTCGCCGCCAATTGCGAGGATGACCGCCGCGTGATCGCGGCGCTCGGCTCCGCGCTCGCCGGCTCCGACAAACCCCTGATCGTGACTTCGGGCACGGCCATGGCCAGCACGGTGCCCGGCGAACTGGCCAGGGAGGATGGCCCGGTGATCAGTTCGAAAGTAAACCCCCGCGCGGCCTCCGAAGAGGCCGCCGCGGCAGTGGCCGCTGAGGGCGGAAACGTTTCGGTGGTGCGCCTTCCCCAGGTTCACGACACCGTCAGGCAGGGCCTCGTCACCTATGCGATCGCTTTGGCTCGCGAAAAGGGCGTGTCGGCCTATGTCGAGGAGGGCCGGAACCGCTGGGCGGCGGCCCCCATCCTCGATGTCGCCCGCCTCTACCGCCTCGTACTCGAGAAGGCCGAGCCGGGTTCGAAATATCATGCGGTGGCGGAAGAAGGCGTGACGCAGCGGGAAATCGCCGAAGTAATCGGCCGCGGCTTGAAAGTGCCGGTCAAATCCATCGCTACCGGCGAGGCCGGAGCTCATTTCGGCTGGCTCGGCCTGTTTGTCGGCCACGACATGCCGGCCTCCAGCGAGCAGACCCGCCGCAAGCTGGGGTGGCAGCCCGTCGGGCCTGGCCTGATCGCCGATCTCGAGGCGATGGATTACGGCGTATAAGGGGCAATTCCCCTCTCCCCTCCCGCCTCGGAGAGGGGAGCCTCATGCAAAGCTCATCGGGTCGATGTCGATATCGACCGCGAGCTGGCCCGTCACCTTCGGCCCGGCGGCGAGCCAGGCGCGGATATAGTCCTGCAGCGCGAAGTCGCGCGGGGCCTGCAGGATCAGGCGCATGCGGTGGCGCCCGCGGATCACCGCGATCGGCGCCTCGGCTGGGCCGAGCACGCGCAAAGCGGCATCGAAGGGCGCCAATTTGGCGAGTTGGCGGGCGAAGCCCTCCGCCTTGCCGCGGTCCTCATCGGAAATGGTCAGCGCGGCCATCCGGCCATAGGGCGGCAGGCCGGCCTTGGCGCGCACGGCGATCTCGCGCGCATAGAAGCTTTCCTTGTCGCCGGAGACCAACGCCTGCATCACCGGATGCGAGGGATCGTAGCTCTGCAGCAGGGCCCGCCCCGGTCGTTCGCCGCGCCCGGCCCGGCCGGTGACCTGGCCGAGGAGCTGGAAGGTGCGCTCGGCCGCGCGCGGGTCGCCGGTACCGAGGCCGAGATCGGCATCGACCACGCCCACCAGCGTCAGATGCGGGAAATTGTGCCCCTTGGCAACGAGCTGCGTGCCGATCACGAGATTGGCCTCGCCCCTGGCGACGCTGTCGAGTTCCTGGCGCAGGCGCTCGGCGCTGCCATGGATGTCGGAGGAGAGGATCACGGTGTGGGCGTCGGGAAAGAGGCCCGAGACCTCCTCCGCGATACGCTCCACCCCCGGGCCGCAAGGGGTGAGTGTGTCCTCGCCCTCGCAGCTCGGGCAATGCCGCGGCACCGGCGCGGTATGGCCGCAATGGTGGCAGACCAGGCTCTTGCGGAAACGGTGCTCAACCAGCCAGGCCGTGCAGTTGGGGCATTGGAAGCGGTGCCCGCATTTGCGGCAGAGGGTCAGCGGGGCATAGCCGCGCCGGTTGAGGAAGAGCAGGGCCTGTTCCCCGGCCGCGAGCGTTTCCCTGACGGCCGAGACCAGGCTAGGCGCGATGAACTTGCCGCGCTCGGGTCCGCCTTCGCGCATGTCGACCGTGGCGATGGCCGGCAGCGCCCGCCCGCCGAAGCGCTGGGGCAGGGTGATATGGCCGTAGCGACCACGATCGGCATTGACGCGGGACTCGATCGAGGGTGTGGCCGAAGCCAGCACCACCGGCGCATCGATCAGCCGGGCTCGCACCACCGCCATGTCGCGGGCATTGTAGCGCGGCCCGTCCTCCTGCTTGTAGGCGCTGTCATGTTCCTCGTCGACGATGATGAGGCGCAGGTCGACGAAAGGCAGGAACAGGGCCGAGCGTGCGCCGGCCACCACCGCAACCTCGCCCTTGGCGATGCCGTGCCAGAGCCTGGCCCGTTTGTTGGCCGATACGCCCGAATGCCATTCGGCCGGGCGCACGCCGAAGCGTTCAGCGAAGCGATCGAGGAACTGGTTGGTCAGCGCGATCTCGGGCAGCATGATCAGCGCCTGTCCACCCTGCCTGACGGCCTCGGCCACCGCCTCGAAATAGACCTCTGTCTTGCCCGAGCCGGTGACGCCTTCGAGCAGGGTCGCCGAGAAGCGCCGGGCCGCCACGGCCTGGCAGAGGCTGGCGGCGGCCAGCGCCTGGGCTTCGTTCAGGCTGGCGCTGCCGAAGGCGAGATCCGGGGTGCCGGCAACCGGCTCCGGCGGCAGGGCCAGGGGCTCGACCACGCCCGCATCGACCAGGCCGTCGACCACGCTCGGCGACACACCGGTGGCCTCGATCAACGCACGCTTTTCATGCACGAAGCCGTCGGACAGATGGTCGAGCACGCGCCGGCGTGCCGCCGTGAGCCGCTCGGGCTCGTGCTTGCCCAGGCGGTAGCCGAGCCTCTGCTTCTCCGGCGGCAATTCCGGTGCGCGCAGGGCCATGCGCATGATCATGCCGCGCGGCGTCAGCGTCCAATTCGCCACCCATTCGATGAAGCGGCGCATCTCGGCCCCGAGCGGGGGGATGTCGAGGCGTTCCTCGACATATTTCAGCCGGTTGGAGGAGGCGGGCAGCACGCCGTCGCCATCCCAGACCACGCCGACCACCTCGCGCGGGCCGAGGGTGACCCGCACCACATCGCCCGGCATCAGCGTATTGCCGAAGGGCACGCGGTAGCTGTAGGTGCGCTCCAGCGCCACCGGCAGCAGCACCTCGACGACTTCGCCCGGATTAGCCATGGGCCCCCGCGCTCCGGGAGGCCTGCCTCGATGGGATATGCGCCACGATCATCCCCGACAGGTCGGGGAGGGGGCTGAGTCTGTCAAGGGCGGCTCACGCCGACCAAGCCGCTTGCTCCCGCTAGTTCGTCTTGAACAGCAGGATCGCCTGCACGCCGTCGCCGGCGCTGGTATCGAAGCGGGCCGTGATGCCGCCGGGCAGATGGTAGAGATAGGCGAGGGTGTCGAGCCCTGTTCCCGGGAAGGGCTCCCCCACCGGTTCTCCCATCAGACGCTTGAGGGTGATCAGGCTATCGCCGATCCTGACTCCGCCGACCTTGCCTTCGAAAGGAGCGTCGAGGCGGATGGTCTCGACCTTTTTGTCGTCCGAGAGATAGAGGGCGAAGCCTTTGCCCGGATAGAGCGCCAGCCGTTCGCCGCCGGCGCTGGTGTAGGGCTGGGGCGGGCTGGTGGTGCCGAAGGCGCGCTGGGCTTCCTCCATGCTGGCATCCACGGTGACAGGCACGCCTTCGATGGCGGGAGGCGTGGCGGGGACTATCTGAGCCGCCGGTGCGGTGCCGAAGCGGCCCTCGTAAGCGGCGACCAGGAACGCCAGGATGTCCGCGTCGTGCGAATAAGCCTCGGAAAGTTTGGTGATGTAGAGGCGGGTATTGTTCGGCGTGCAGGGGGATGCCGGTTCGGACGCCAGGCTGCGCACTCTCTCGGCGATCTGGCTGCGGCCAGCCTCGCCGAGCATGCCGGGCAGGGCCGTTTCCGCCATTTGCCATTGCCCCCGGTAGCATGCCGTCGCATAGGCATTGTGCCGGCTGCGTGCCTCGGTCATGCGCAGCAAGGTGCTGACGATGTCGTCATGCAGGTGGCCCTGGTCCTGCGTCTTGGATCGTTCGGCGACGCTCTTCTTCACGTCGGGAGCCAGCCCGGCATAGTCAGGCGGCGGTGGGGCCGGGCGCCCGAAGACGGCGATCTCGATGTCCTTGAAGCTGTAGAAGCCGATGGAATAGCCGAGCTGGAACAGGGCCAGAGGAATGGCTGCAATCACCACCAGGGTGCGCGGCCACCAGCGCTGCGGCTGGCCGGGAGAGCCGTCGCGGCGCAGCATGGTGAAGGCGAGGCCCAGGGCGATGATCGCCATCCCGACGCCCAGCAGGTTCAGGTCGGATTCGAACACCACCTCGCCATTGACCTTACGCCTCTCGGAAGCGCCCAGGAAAAGCCAGAAGGGCAGCACGCCGAGAAGAATGGCGACCAGGGGGCGCTTCAGATTGCGCCAGAGATCTTGCGTAGGCTCGTTCACGAACAGGCTCCCTATCGTCACCGTGCCGACGGACGCGATTCGCGCGCAATCTGGGGCAGGCCCGGGGGAAAGGTCGAGTCTCCTGGGGAACAGCGCCGTCCGGGGATGGCAGGGCGCCTCCTCGCTTGCACCTTCCCCCCTGCTCGTCTAATCAGCCGGCATTCCAATCAAAGGTGACAGGTCATGGCGACGCAAAAGCTCCTCCTTCTTCCTGGCGACGGCATCGGTGTCGAGGTGATGGCGGAGGTCAAACGCCTGATCGCCTTCCTCAACAAGACCGGCCTCGCCTCCTTCGAGACGGAAGAGGATCTGGTCGGCGGCGCCGCCTATGACGCTCATGGCAAGGCGATCTCCGAGGACGCCATGAAGCGGGCCGATCAGGCCGACGCGGTGATGTTCGGCGCGGTCGGTGGTCCGAAATGGGCCGACGTCCCCTATGAGGCGCGTCCCGAGGCGGGCCTGCTGCGCCTGCGCAAGGATCTCGGCCTCTTCGCCAATCTGCGTCCCGCCGTATGCTATCCGGCGCTCGCCGAAGCTTCCTCGCTCAAGCGCGAACTGGTCGAAGGCCTCGACATCATGATCGTGCGCGAGCTCACCGGCGGCGTTTATTTTGGCGAGCCCAAGGAGATCGTCACGCTGGAAAACGGCGAGAAGCGCGCCGTCGACACGCAGGTCTACACCACCCATGAGATCGAGCGCATCGCGCGCGTCGCCTTCGACCTCGCCAAGGTGCGCCGCGGCCTGGTGCATTCCTCCGAAAAGCACAATGTCATGAAGTCCGGCGTGTTGTGGAAGCAGGTCGTCAGCGAAGTCCACAAGGCCGAATATGCCGACGTCAAGCTCGAGCACATCCTGGCCGACAATTGCGGCATGCAGCTGGTGCGCACGCCCAAGCAGTTCGACGTCATCGTCTGCGACAACCTGTTCGGCGACATGCTCTCCGACGTCGCCGCCATGCTGACCGGCTCGCTCGGCATGCTGCCTTCGGCCGCGCTCGGCGCCGAGGACGCCAAGACCGGCAAGCGCAAGGCGATGTATGAGCCGGTGCATGGCTCGGCCCCCGACATTGCCGGCAAGGGCCTTGCCAATCCGATCGCCACGCTCGCCTCCTTCGGCATGGCGCTGCGCTATTCCTTCGGGCTTTCGGAGGCCGCCGATCGCCTCGACGCCGCTATTTCCACGGTGCTCAGCGAGGGTCTGCGCACCAAGGATATCGCCAGCGCCGGCCAGAATGCCGTCTCGACCAGCGAGATGGGCGCGGCCGTGATCAAGGCAATGGGGTAAGGCGTCGTCCGGAAATAACTGAAGCGCCATCTTTGTCATGCCCGGACTGACCCGCCCATCCAGGAGCACCCCGCCTTCGACTTATGGGGTGGAGACTGGATTGCAGGGTCAGGCCCGGCAATGACAAACGTCGAGCCAATTCGGTTCGTTCGGTGATGGACGAACCCGGAGCAAAGCGCGTTCAGGCGTGAACGCTTGTTTGCTCTGGCTCCTTGGTTTGGCGCGTCTTTGCGTTTCTTGGCGATTCCGCCAAATGGCAAAACGCTTTAGCGTCGCCACAGGCCTTCGCGTTCGAGGTCGTCCATCGTCCGCGAAATGCCCTCGCACAGGATGGCGGCCATGTCGTCAATCTGGGCGCGGGTGATGGTCAGCGGCGGCGACATCACGCACATGTTGACGATCGGACGCACCAGCAGGCCGAGTTCCTGGCAATGGCCGTCGATGCGCTTGCCGATGGTCTCGTCGAGCGCACCGCTCTCCGCGCCGGCAGGTCCTGCGATACATTCGATGCCCGCCATCATGCCGACGCCCCGCACCTCGCCGACCAAGGGCAGGTCCGCGAGGCTGTGGAGCCGGGCCTGGAAATAGGGCACGACCTCGCGCACATGGTCGAGGACACCGCCTTCCAGGATATCGAGATTCTTCAGGGCGACCGCGCAACCGATGGGATGGCTGGTGTTGGTCAGGCCGTGGGCAAACATCGCCTCGGGGTGGTTGGAGCGCCTGAGGTCTTCGAGGAGGTGTTCGGAAATCACCACGCCGCCCAGCGGAAAATAGCCCGAAGTGACGCCCTTGGCGAAGGTGATCATGTCCGGATCGAGCCCGAACACCTCTCTCGAAGCGAAGACATGGCCGAGCCGGCCGAAGGCCGTCACCACCTCGTCGGAGATATAGAGGATGTCGTTGGCCCTGCAGATCTCGCGGATGCGCGGGAGATAGCCATCCGGCGGCACGATGACGCCGCCCGAGGCCTGGATGGGCTCAGCGACGAAGGCCCCGATCCGCCCGGCCCCGACCCGGGCGACGGTGTCGCGGAACTCGTCGACCAGGAAGTCGGCGAATTCGGCTACCGTTGTGCCGCGGGGGCGGCGGAACGGGTTCGGCGCCGAAAGCTTGACCACGAGATCGCCGGCGCTGTCCATCCAGTCATTGTCGCGCGGGCGGGCATTGAGCGAGGCGGACAGATAGGTCGAGCCGTGATAAGCGCTGCCGCGGCTGAGGATCAGTTTCTTGTCCGGCCGGCCGCGCACATTGTTGTAGAATTGCATGAAACGCAGCGCCGTCTCCACGGCCGAGGACCCCCCGGTGGTGAGGAAGACGTGGTTGAGGTCGCCCGGCGCATGGGCGGCGATCCGCTCGGCCAGCGCGACGGAGGGCGGGTTCGTGGTGTACCAGGGCGAGTTGTAGGACAGCGCCATCGCCTGTTCATGCATGACGTCGGCAAGTTCCCGCCGACGATGGCCGATATTGGTGCACCACATACCGGCGGGGCCGTCGATCAGACGCTTGCCCGCGGCATCGGTGATGTAGATGCCCTCGCCCTCGCCGATCAGCGGGCGGGCCTCGTCGCCCACGGTTTCCGCCACCGGCCAAGGCTGGATCAGATGACGCTTGGCGCGCTCTGCGACATTCTTCTCCACCGCCGCCATCATCACTGCCGTCGAGCCGATCGTCGTCATCGTCGTCACCTCGTCTTTTTCAGCCGCGACATGACCAAAGGCAGGTCCATCAACGGCCTTTTCGCCGAAAACCACTTCTCTAATTGCTATACGTTCGTTCAGTTAAAGGCAATATACTGAACGAACGTATAGCAAAAAACAGCATTGACAATCCTGCCGTTCTCGCCAAGCATGCCGCAAATACGCCGCGCTTGGATTGCGCGGCGAGACAGGATGGTCGCACTAGGATGAGTACTGCTACAGGGACAAGCCGCGCGCGGATCAACCGGGCCGAGCGCCGAAGCGAGTTGATCGACGCGACGATCGATTGCCTGGCCCGCTACGGCTATGAAGGCACCACGATCGGTGTCGTCGCCGAGACGGTCGGCATGTCCCGCGGCATCGTGAACTTCCATTTCGAGACCAAGGAACAACTGCTGCTGGAGACGTTGCGTTTCCTATCGGACGAATATCGCGATCATTGGCGTGCTGCGCTTGCGCAGGCCGGCCCATCGGCTCCGGAAAAGCTCTGGGCCATGGTCTTGGCTGATTTCGACCGCAGCATCTGCACGCCCCGCAAACTGGCGGCCTGGTGCGCTTTTCGCGGCGAGGCGAAGGCGCGCCCGACCTATCGCAGCATGTGCAACGCGACCGACCAGGAGAATCTGGACGTCGTCGCCGAGCTCTGTGCCGAACTGGTGCCCGCCGGCGTCGATGCTCGCAAGCTGGCACGCGCGATCGTATGCATGCTCGAAGGCCTGTGGCTGCATCTGTTGATCGCGCCCAAGAACCTGTCGCGGGAAGAAGCGCGCGATGTCGCGGCGTCGCATCTTGCCATCGTGCTGCCCGACCATTTCACGCCGTCGGGACCTGTTCCGACGGAGCGAGCATCCCGGGGCTGATCCGTGCCGGAAGCCCAACCGTCCTGAGCGAGCGGGAAGGAGGAAACGCTTATTGCCAGTGGGGAGACAAAAATACCCGAGAGCAGGCTGGGTGGCTTGCTCCAGGCAATAGCCTGATCGAATTCGTCACTCGGGCTGCTGGTGCGGAAGCGTCGAAGCGCGCTCGCTTAGCCTGTCCGGACTTCTGAGCCGCGCCGAGCAAGTTTTCTCGGCGCGAGCGGTCGCGCCCGCATTTGACGCAGCGAGATCGCCCGACATCCGTCACCGCAATCGTGGTCCTTCGTGCGGGACCGCACCCCATCCGTCCGCGTATGGCGCCGGCGGCAATGATGACGCACGTCCAGAGGAGATATCCATGCCGTTTCGCCCCATCCAGATACAAAAACAGCTTTCCCGCCGAAGTCGCTTCCGTCCGTTCCAATGTTTGGTAGTGGCCGGTGCGGCCCTGACGGCCATGCTGTCGTCCAGTCTTGCCATGGCAGGCGACAGAGTCGTCAACGTCTATAGCTGGGCCGATTACATTGATCCCGCTACCCTGGAATCCTTCACCAGGGAGACCGGCATCAAGGTCGTCTATGACACCATGGATTCCAACGAGGTGCTGGAGACCAAGCTCTATGCCGGCCATTCAGGCTATGACGTGGTCGATCCCACCGGTCCCAACCTGAAGCGCGAGATCGCGGCCGGCGTGTTCCAGCCGCTGGACAAGGTCAGGATCCCCAATCTCAAACATGGCTGGGACGAGGTGTTCCAGCGCCTGGCCTTCTACGATCCGGGCAACCGATACGCCGTAAACTATATGTGGGGCACCACCGGCATCGGCTACAATGTCGAGATGGCCAGGAAACGCCTGGGCGATATGCCGATCGACAGCTGGAGCATCGTGTTCAAGCCGGAGAACCTCGCCAAATTCGCCGATTGCGGCGTCAGCATCCTCGATACTCCCGACGAACTGATCCCACCCGCTCTGAAATATCTCGGCCTCGACCCCGATTCCAAGAATCCCGAGGACATTGCCAAGGCGGGGGATCTGCTCAAGGCCATCCGGCCCTATGTCCGCACCTTCAGTTCCTCGGGCTATCTCAGTGCGCTCTCCGCCGGTGATCTCTGCCTGGTCGTCGGTTGGGCCGGCGATGTCATTCAGGCGCGCAACCGCGCCATCGAGGCCCACGCCAAGTCGCCTGCCAGCACCCTGGTCGACATCCGCTATGTCGTGCCCAGGGAAGGCGCCCTGATCTGGGTCGACGGCTGGGCCATCCCCAGGGATGCCCAGCATGTCGAGGAAGCCCATGCCTTCATCGACTACATGATGCGCCCTGAGATTGCCGCGAGAAACACGGAGTTCATCTCCTACGCCACCGGCAACCTCGCCGCGCAAAAGTTCATCAAGCCCGAGATCCTCAAGGATCCCGCCATCTTCCCCGACGAGGCCACCATGGCACGCCTGTTCACCACCACTGCGCCGGACGCCAAGATCCAGAAGCTGTGGACGCGGACCTGGACCAACATCAAGACCAACGAATAGGGTCTCGGCCAGCAGGCACGGCAGGGCTTGCCGCGCCCGGGCCGGGCTCCGCTTATTTCGCCTTGCCGGCCGAAACGTCCATGATCAGCCGCGCCAGCAGATAGAGGCGCGGCACCACCGAATCGAGCTCGACATATTCGGCGTCGTTGGAATGGGCGCCGAAGCCGCGCAGGCCGAGGCCTTCCAGCACCGGTCCCCTGGCCTTCAGCCCTGCGAAGGCGGCGTCCGTGCCGCCGCCGCCGGCCTTGTCGATCACCGTCAGTTTCTGGCCGATCTCGCCATAGATGGTGCCGGCCCGGGCCGCCAAGGCGCGCCCGGCGTCGCTGGGCTGCAGGGGCGGGCGGCGGCGCTCGAACACCGCCTCGATCTTGCTGTCGGGCAGGAGCTTTTTGGCGATGCGTTCCTTCACCGTCTTCTCGATGCGATCGAAATCGGCCATGCGCTGCATGCGCACATCGGCCTGGGCGGTCGCTTCGGCCGGGATGACGTTGCGGTTGGTGCCGGCCTTGGCCACCGTCCAGTTCAGCTTGAGGCCGATCTTGGGATCGGAGAGGTCGCGCATCTGCAGGATCTGGTGCGCCAGTTCATAAAGCGCGTTGACGCCGCGCTCGGGTGCGGCCCCGGCATGGGAGGCTTTGCCCTCGACCTTGAGGGCGACGGCGCCGATGCCGGCCGTGGCGAGGGTGATCTTGTCCGTGCCCGTGCCCCCGCCTTCCAGGGAGAACACGGCGTCCTGCTCGGCGCCGATTTCGGTGAGGAGCGCGCGCGAACCGGGCGAAGAGATCTCCTCGTCGCCGTTGATCATCACCGTCAGCGTGCCGTAGTCCCTGAAATTCAATTCCTTCAGCAGCGCGACGGTGGTGAGGGCGAGGGCGACGCCATGCTTGTCATCGGCGATGCCGAGGCCATAGGCCTTGTCGCCGTCGATGCGGAAGGGCTGCTGGGCCAGCATGCCCTCGAGATAGACCGTGTCCATATGGGCGATCAGCAGGATTTTCTTGGTGCCCGTGCCGGTGAAGCGGGCAAGCACGACCTTGCCGAGCTTCTCGGGCGTATCCTGCATGCGGTAGACGTCCTTCGGCTCGATCTGCTGCACCTCTCCGCCCAGGGCCTTGAGGCGGTCCGCGATCAGCGCGGCGATCTCAGCCAGGCCATCGGGGTCCTTGCTGCCCGATTCGATGGAGACCAGCGCCTTCATGGTATCGATCAAGGACTGGCGCTGCGCTTCGGCCTGCTTGAGCACGGCCTCCTGTGGGGCGGCCAAGGCGGGGCTGGTCTCGGCGATGATGGCCAGGGCCGGCAGGGCGGCCATGACGACGGCAAGGGCAGCGGCGCGAGATCGCGAGCAACGGTGCATCTGGTTCCTCTCGGACTGCGATCACCCTCCAATGACCTGGGCAGATGATGCATAAATGCCGCGCATTATCAAAATAGTATGCGGGATGACGGTAAATAGCCTGCGCTAACGGCTCTGCTCGCTGTCCGACCTTTATTCCCGCTGCTACTCGCCTTACATTGGTGTTGCCGTCACGCGACTTGCATCGGCATGCGATACGGGGCGCGAGATGATCATACCGCTTTATGACGACAACCCGCACCGGCGTATCACCCGGGCTTACGTGAATTGGGGGCTGATCGCCACCAATGTGCTGGTGTTCGTGTTCTTCCAGTCGGGCTATGTGCCCGGTACCTTCGTGGCGGATACGGCTGGCTTCACTTATTCCTACGGCATGATTCCGGTGGTGCTGTTCCAGAAGATGCAGCTGCCCCCCGAATATATCAGGGTGCCGGAATGGCTGACGCCGATCACCTCCTCCTTCGTGCACGGCTCATGGATGCATCTGACCGGCAACATGCTGTTCCTGTGGGTGTTCGGCGACAATGTCGAGGATGACCTCGGACGCTGGCGCTATTTGTTCTTCTATCTGGCCTGCGCCGTGCTGGCTTCTTTCGCCTATGCCTTGACCGCGCAGGATTCCACCAGTCCGCTGATCGGAGCGTCCGGGGCGATCTCGGGGGTGGTGGCCGCCTATGTGCTGCTGCATCCCAAGGTGAAGATCTGGGTACTCCTGTTCTTCCGCATTCCGCTGAAGCTGCCGGCCTATTGGGCGATCGGGGCCTGGATCCTCTATCAGGCCTATTTCGCGCTCTACGCCTATTTCGTCACCTCGACCGACGACATCGCCTGGTTCGCCCATCTTGGCGGGCTGGTCGCCGGTGCCATCCTGGTGCTGCCGCTCAAGCGGGCCGACGCACCCTTGTTCGACAACGCGCCGCCCCAGGCGCAGAACGACTGGCGCGACACGTTCGATTGAGGGCCGGCGCAACCGATGCCGGCGAAGCCTTATCTCTCGTTATGTCGCGAGAGCCTTATGCGCCATCAGTTCGATGCGGCGGGCTCGGGTTTGCTGTGCCGGGGCTTGCCAGCATGTGGCTTGGCCGGTTGGGGCTGGGCCGCCGGTTCGGGCTGGATGGCAGCCGGACCGGGAACCGGGGCAGCCGAACGCGCGGTCCGTACATAGGCCCCCAGCAGCTTGGTGCCGTAGAATTTTTCGAGCACGGAACTGCTGGCAGCACTGACAAGCCGGCTTTCGACCAGGGAGCGGTCCTGCGCTGCCGCCTGCACCGCGCCTATCACTCCCTGCACCTGATAGGCATCCTGGACATAGAGCGGCACGGCCTTGGGCGGGGCAGTGGAGCCGACATCGCTTACCAGCATGGTGCCGCCCATGTGGTTTTGGTCGCCAATCAACAGCGACAGCGCCGGATTTTTAAGATGATAGGATTCGATCACGATAGCGACGCGCTTGGGCGCGCCGGTCTGCGGAAAGCGGCTTGCCTCGTTGACCACGGTGGCTTGAAGGCGGGTTTCCGCGCCGGGCGGCGCCGGGCTGCGGGAGGGCGACGCGGTAACGCTGACTTCCTTGATATAGGCTTGTCCCGGCTGGGGGAACATGCCCGCCGTTTCGCAGCTCGCAAGGGCGGCTGCCAGGAGGAGGGCGCCGGAGAATTTCACACTCGTCTTGAACATTCAGAACCTGCTTTCCGTTCAGGCGTTGGCTGGAGATCTTCATTCTTGTTCGTGCTCCATGCCTCGGCCGCGCAAAGCCGCGGCCAAAACGCTTGGCTGCGTCAGTAGCGCGCAGGTTTAGGGAGTAGCGAGCAAACCTATGTTGGAAATCAACCGAGAGACCATGCTTCGACAAGGCGATCTTTTTGCCGAAGGTGGTTTTCAACAGCTTGTTCTCACGAATTGTTCTGTATGATGAATTCTGTCCCGAAGCATTCCGGCAGTAAATTTCAAAAAGGTAGTAGCTGGGTACCAAGTTTTGTTTGCGAGCCTGCCTGTACAGTCGCTCATCGTGACCTCGTCATAGTTGACGCGAGGGTGGCGGGATGAGGCGAATGTCTCGGCCAGCTTGGCCAACCGGCGGCATGCCGCGCGGATGCCTTGGCTAGCCGGAGTCACGCAAATGTCGCGTTGACACAAAAAGCCGCGCCCTTTAGCTGACTTGCGTCATCTAGTTCAAGCGGCGGCGGTCTTGCCGCGACGTGACGTGTCGGTTCGCCGATAGCGCGGAAGGGGCAAGGCCATTATGCGGTCGTTTCATATCGCTCATCGTTCCGGTTCCCCGTCTGGAGAAGCCCCATGAAAGTGCTCGTGCCCGTCAAGCGGGTCGTCGATTACAATGTGAAGATCCGCGTCAAGGCCGATGGCACGGGTGTCGATCTCAACAATGTGAAGATGTCGATGAACCCGTTCGACGAGATCGGCGTGGAGGAAGCTCTGCGTCTGAAGGAGGCGGGCAAGGCGAGCGAGGTGGTCGTCGTGTCGATCGGACCGGCCCAGGCTGCCGAGACGCTGCGTTCAGGCCTTGCCATGGGCGCCGACCGCGGCATCCTGGTCAAGACCGACGCCACGGTCGAGCCGCTGGCGGTCGCCAAGTTGCTCAAGGCTGTGATCGGCAACGAGAATCCGGGCCTGGTCATCCTCGGCAAGCAGGCGATCGACGACGACATGAACGCCACCGGCCAGATGCTGGCGGCGCTGCTGGGCTGGCCGCAGGGTACCTTCGCTTCCAAGCTCGAAGTCGGCGGCGACAAGATCGATGTTGTCAGAGAAGTCGATGGCGGGTTGCAGACCGTCTCGCTCAACCTGCCGGCGATCATCACCACGGACCTGCGCCTCAACGAGCCGCGCTATGCTTCGCTGCCCAACATCATGAAGGCCAAGAAGAAGCCGATCGACGAGACCAGCCCCGAGGCGCTCGGCGTCGACATCGCGCCGCGCCTGACCGTGGTGAAGACGGTGGAGCCGCCGGCACGCCAGGCCGGCAAGAAGGTCGGCTCGGTGGCCGAGCTGGTCGACAAGCTCAAGAACGAAGCCGGCGTCATCTGAGCCGAGAAGGAAACCTCTATCATGACCACTCTTCTCATCGCTGAAATCGACGCCACCGGCATCAAGGACGTCACCAACCGTGCCCTCACCGCCGCCAAGGAACTCGGCGGGCCGGTACATGTGCTGGTGGCCGGCGCGAATGCCCAGGCCGCGGCCCAGGAAGCCGCCAAGCTCCAGGGCGTCGAGAAGGTGCTGGTGGCCGACGCCGCCTATGAGCACCGCCTGGCCGAGCCGACGGCCGCTTTGATCGTTTCGCTGGCCGGCGGCTACGACGCCATCGTGGCGCCTTCGACCGCCGCCTGGAAGAACGTGCTGCCGCGCGTTGCAGCCCTGCTCGACGTCATGCAGATCTCCGACATCGTCAAGGTCGTCTCGGCGGACACTTTCGAGCGGCCGATCTATGCCGGCAATGCCATCCAGACCGTGACCTCGGCCGACGCCAAGAAGGTGATCACCGTGCGCACCGCCTCCTTCGCCGCCACCGGCGAGGGCGGTTCGGCGCCGGTGGAGCCGGCGGCGGCCGCCGCCGATCCCGGCCTCTCCACCTTCAAGGGCGAGGAACTGGCCAAGTCGGACCGTCCGGAACTGGCCTCGGCCAAGATCATCATCTCGGGCGGCCGTGCCATGGCCAACCGCGAGAACTTCGCCACCTATATCGAGCCGGTGGCCGACAAGCTCGGCGCTGCCATGGGCGCCTCGCGCGCCGCGGTGGACGCGGGCTATGCTCCCAACGACTGGCAGGTCGGCCAGACCGGCAAGGTGGTCGCCCCCGACCTCTATATCGCCGTCGGCATCTCCGGCGCCATCCAGCATCTGGCCGGGATGAAGGACAGCAAGGTCATCGTCGCCATCAACAAGGACGAAGAGGCCCCGATCTTCCAGGTCGCCGACTATGGCCTGGTCGCCGATCTCTACACCGCCCTGCCGGAACTCAAGGACGAGCTTGCCAAGATCGGCAAGTAGGGAGAACGGGCGGCATCCGCCCGCTCGTGCTATTTGTTTCCAATGTGCCGGCCCTTACGGGCCGGCACATTGTCTTTGGAGTCATGCCCGAAGCGTATCCGAGATGACGGAAATCGTTGCTGTGGGTATGATGGGGCGATCACATGATGAAGTGTAGTGCGAAATGGCAGGCATGAAGCAGCCGGCGAGGCCAATCAACGCAACAGTATACTCTATACAGGCGTGACTTCTAATCTGTCCGAGCGGGTTTATCAACATAGGAAAGGCCTAATTAGAGGATTTACCTCGCGCTATGGCTGCACATTGCTTGTTTACTATGAGTTCTATGAGGAAATGGTCCCCGCAATCTTGAGAGAAAAACAGATCAAAGCAGGGTCTCGTCGTAAGAAATTGGAACTGATCGAGAGCCTGAATCCGACGTGGCGCGACCTCTACCTAGACTTCTAAGCCGTCCCGCAGCCTCGTCATTGCGAGCGCAGCGAAGCAATCCAGCAGCCGCACTCGATGCGTTCTCTGGGCACTGGATTGCTTCGCTGCGCTCGCAAGGACGTTTGTATGAAGTGGCCGTCGATCCCACCCTTACTTGTTCCCTCCGCTCTTGCCTTCCCTATCGGCTCGTGGCGAATTGCGTTTCCTGTGCCGCCGCTGGAAATCCGGTCCGTGTCGAAATTCCTTATCTTCGTCGCCGCCCTGGCTGCGACGCTCTATCTGGCGGCCTTCGCGGCTCTGGCCTTTGCCCAGCGCTCCTTCGTCTTCCAGCCAGGGGGCGAGCTACTCCCGCCAGCCATCGCCGGTGCCGAGGTCGTGAAGCTGCGCACCGAGGATGGCGAAACGCTGATCGCCTGGCATGTCGCGCCCGCGCCGGGGAAACCCCTTCTGCTCTATTTTCATGGCAATGGCGGCAATCTGACCTTGCAGACCGAGTTGCTGCGGGCCTTGGTCGCCGGCGGCAACGGCCTGATGGCGGTGGAATATCGCGGCTATCCCGGCTCCACCGGCTCGCCCTCCGAGCGGGGGCTGCTGCTCGATGCGGAAGCAGCCTATGCCAAGGCGCTGGCCCTCGGCGCCGCGCCCGAGCGGATCGTGGTGGTGGGCCAGTCGCTCGGGTCCGGCGTGGCGGTCGCCCTGGCGGCGCGCCACAAGGTGGGCGCGGTGGTGCTCGATTCACCCTTCACCTCGGCTCTCGCCGTGGCCTCCCGCCTCTATGGCCTGTTCCCGGTGCGCTGGGTGATGCTGGACCCCTTCCCCTCCGACGAGCGTATCGCCGCGGTGAAGGCGCCGCTGCTCGTCGTGCACGGCACCGCCGATGGCGTCATTCCCTTCGAGTTCGGCAAAGCCCTGTTCGAACAGGCCAACCAGCCCAAGACCTTCGTACCGATTGAAGGGGCCGGCCATCTCAGCCTCGGCTATGTCCTGCCCGAAGTACGGGCATGGATCGACGGCGTGATGGCGCGCTGATCGATTTCTTCAGCTGGAGAGAGCAGGCTACCCCTAGTGGCATCGGCGAGATGGGCCCAGGTCAAGGCTTCGAGGAACGTCCAGGACCATGCCGGGCCTGATCGGCCCGGCACCGCTCGGGAGAGCACCAGGATGATCAGGTGGTCGGCGCACGCTTCGGCAGCACGAGATCCCCGACGGTGTAGGTGTGGAACTCGCTCCTGGAAACCTCCACGCTTTCGGAGGGGGCCGCCAGGACGTAGAACGGGTCAGGCTTCCTCGGGGATGCGGGCGATGACCTTGATCTCGAAGTCGAAGCCAGCCAGCCAGTTCACGCCGATGGCCGTCCAGTTCGGATAGGGCGGCCGATCGAAGATCCGGTTCTTCACCGCCATGATGGTCTCGAACTGGTTTTCGGGATCGGTATGGAAGCTGGTTACATCGACGATGTCGTCGAAACCGCAGCCTGCCGCCTTCAGCGTTGCCTTCAGATTGTCGAAGGCCAGTTGCACCTGGCGCTCGAAGTCGGGCTCCGGCGAGCCGTCCGGACGGCTGCCGACCTGCCCTGAAACGAACAGGAGGTCCCCCGACCGGATCGCCGCCGAATAGCCATGCGCCTCGTAAAGCGCATGCCGGTCGGTCGGGAAAACTGCTTCACGCCGTGCCATGTCTTCAACCCTTTCTTGGTGATGCGGCGATGTGCGGATCTCGAGCGATACCGCGAGGGCTTCACATGCCCCCGTCGCATTTGATATACGTTTCGTATCTAAAATTATGGACATACGTGCCGTATGTCAATCCAGATACGATGCGTATGTGAAGGGGAGTTGCAATGGCTGCCAGACGCCGGGCCGAGACGATGGAGGAGAACCGCGCCAAGCTGATTGCCGCCGCGCGCAGGGCGTTTGCGCAAACCGGTTACGCCGCCGCCTCGATGGACGAGCTGACAGCCGATGCCGGGCTGACGCGGGGCGCGCTTTACCACAATTTCGGTGACAAGCGTGGGCTTCTGGCCGCCGTGGTCAACCAGATCGACGCCGAGATGGCGGAGCGTGCGCATCAGGCGGCCGCCCAGGCCCGGGACGAATGGGAAGGCCTCTTGATCGAGGGCGTGGCCTATATCGAAATGGCGCTCGATCCGGAGGTGCAACGCATCGTTCTGCTGGACGGGCCGGCGGTCCTCGGTGATCCCTCGCAATGGCCAAGCCAGGACAATTGCCTGCAGGTGACGAAACGAACGGTCGAACGCCTGATCGGGCAGGGCATCATGAAACCGCTGGATGCCGAGGCCGCGGCCCGGCTCTTGAGCGCGGCCGCGCTCAACGCCGCCCTGTGGATCGCCGCGAGCGAGGATCCGGAGAAGGTCTTGCCCAAGGCCGTGGAGGCTTTTCGCGCCTTGGCGACGGGCCTGCGCCAAGCTTAGACCTGTTCCCTCGTCCCGGAATGTCGCCGGATTTGTTACTCCCGTCCTCCCGGCTGCCAATGGCAGAGTTGCGGTCGCGGGCCGAGACGAAGCTCGGCCAAAGAGGAGGCTTGCAACCACGATTTCGGCCGGAAACGGGGCACGGCAGGAAGAGGCTGACGAGGTCTGTCCTCGCCCGCCATGCCGAGTTTCAGCGGAGCGAATTGTCTGATAGCGCTATGCAACCAGAATAAATTTGCAACCGCATGTCGGGTCGACGGCTGCTCGTGCGTCCTTGAGGTATCGCCGCGACAGGCCTGAGGCAGAACGCGCTCGGATGTGGAGCGTTTCCGGCTCCCAAAGCCTGTACCGTCACGTCGTTGCGTTTCTGTCCTCTCAGGCAGAGCGCGAGACGCGATGCAGCCCGCGGCACAGGAACGGGTGGACCATGATGGACAAGAATTCCTATCGCTGGGTGATCGTCGCCGCTGGCGGCTTGCTTGGATGCGTTGCCATCGGCGCGATGTTTTCGCTGCCGGTTTTCCTCAAACCCATGTCGGCGGCGACCGGCTGGTCGGTGACCGGCATTTCCACCGCCATGACCTTCGGCTTCCTGGCGATGGCGCTGGCCAGCATGGTCTGGGGCAATCTGTCCGATCGCTTTGGCCCGCGCCCGGTGGTGCTGGCCGGCGCTATCCTGCTCTCCGCCAGCCTGGCCCTGGCCAGCCAGGTCGGATCGCTGGTCGAGTTCCAGCTCGTCTTCGGTGTGCTGGTGGGCGTGGCGGTGGCGGCCATGTTCGCGCCGATGATGGCCTGCGTCACCGGCTGGTTCGATACCCAGCGCAGCCTTGCCGTCTCGCTGGTCTCGGCCGGCATGGGCATGGCGCCGATGACCATGGCGCCGCTTGCCGCCTGGCTGGTCACCGTCCATGATTGGCGGACGTCGATGCTGATCATCGCAGCCATCGCCGCCGTTACCATGATTCCGACCTCTCTGCTGCTGCGCCGGCCGCCCGCTTTGGAGCAGGGAAACGAAGCGGCACTGGCCGACGAGCCGCAATCGGAGATGACCACCCGTCAGGCGGTGCGCTCGCCGCAGTTCATCGTGCTGATGCTGGCCAATTTCTTCTGCTGCGCCACGCATTCGGGGCCGATCTTCCACACGGTGAGCTACGCCGTGACCTGCGGCATCCCGATGATCGCCGCCGTCACCATCTACAGCGTCGAGGGGCTGGCTGGCATGTTCGGGCGCATCGGCTTCGGTCTGATGGGCGATCGCTTCGGCGCTCAGCGCATGCTGGTGATCGGCCTGTTCGGACAATCTTTCGGCGTGTTGTTCTACGTCTTCGCCAGCCAGCTCGGCCAGTTCTATGCGGTGGCGGTGCTGGTGGGCTTCATCTATGCCGGCGTGATGCCACTCTACGCCGTGATCGTGCGCGAGAATTTCCCGCTCAAGATGATGGGCACCATCATCGGCGGCACTGCGATGGCCGGCAGCCTGGGCATGGCAATGGGACCGCTGCTGGGCGGCGTAATCTACGATCACTTCAACAGCTATCTGTGGCTCTATGTCGGCTCCTGGGGCATGGGCATTGCGGCCACGCTGATCGCCCTGACCTTCCGGCCTTTCGCCAGGTCGCGGGAGCAATTGGCACCGGCCGGGTGAGGGCTTCTACGCCGCGCGGGCGCCGAGGGTTTCTTGCGCCCTCGGCGCCCGGTACGAAAGGCGTCCTTGATTTGGGGCGGAGGAAGCGTACGAATCCGGTTGATGGAGAAAACCAGAATCGGAGGCCGTCTCCATGCCGTTACTCAGGAAGTGGAAGACACCCCTTCTCGTGACGGTGGCTGCGATCGCCTTTCTGGCGTCGTGGATCGTTCTCTCGCCCTACAGATCCGCCTGCACCACCGAGGTCGTGGAGGCGGAACAGGCCATGCGGGCTTCAGACCGGGAACTGAGGGCTGTCAGTGCGACCGACAAGGCCGCGATCTGCTTGGTCTATCGGCGGCGTGTCGAGACGCTGAAAACGGCGGCCCCCGTCATGCGGCGATGCGGGACGGCCCAACTGAATCCCGATGCCGACCGGTCGGCGAGGGTGACCGAACTCGGCTTCTATCAAGGGCTGGTGGCGCAGCAATGCAGCTGAGTTCCTCCGGCCTTCATGATCAAGGCCGGAGGGCTTTCGCTAGCCTCTTTGCAAGGCGAGGTGGACGCCCATGCCGACCAGGATCGCCCCGCCGATGCGGCGCATCAGCCGCTGCACGCCGGAGGAGCGCTTGAGCCGGCCGATGATCACGGCGGCCAGCATCACGACCGCGATGTCGACGAGGCCGAACAGGACATTGGCGACCGTGCCGAGGATGGCAAATTGCAGCCAGAGCGGAAAAGGAGCGGCGCCATCGACGAATTGCGGCAGGAAGGCAAGGAAGAACAGCGCTGTCTTTGGATTGAGCACCTCGACGGTGATGCTTTGCACGAAGGCCTGGCGGGCCGAGCGGCCGCTGCTGCCGATCGCCCCGGCATCGGCGCCCTGCCGCGCCCGGAACAGGCTGATGCCGAGCCAGATCAGGTAGAGGGCGCCAGCGAGCTTGACGCCGGCATAGACGATGGGCACCGCAAGGAACAGCACCGACAGGCCGGCGGCCGCGGCGGCGACATGGACATAGGCGCCCAGATGCAGGCCGAGCGCCGCCATCAGCCCGGCCTGGCGCCCGCCCGCCATGGTCCTGGCTGCGGCATAGAGCATGGAGGGGCCCGGCAGCACGGAAAACAGCGCCGTCGTGACGATGAAGGCGAGCAACACGTCATAGGGGGGCATGGTGGCGGCTTCCATCGGCTGCGGGATCGGAGTGGCGACCATAGCACCGGATTTTCAGCCTGTCGCAGACCGGGGCGCGGCGCCACGGCATGTTCCCGCCCCTTGCGCGAGCTGGTCGTCAGCGACCCAGCTGGGCCTCGATCGCGGCCTTGTCGATGATCGACCATACCGAGGCGATCTTCTCCGCCTTGAAGGCATAGAACACGTTCTCCGTGAACGCGACCTTGCGCCCATCGAGCTTCAGGCCGAGGAAGCCGGGTTTCGGCGTGCAGTCGAAGGCAAGGCGGGCCGCCACCCGGGGCGGTTCGCAAACGAGGAGGTCGATATGGAAGGCAAGATCGGGAATGTCCTCGAAATCCTTGACGAGCATGCCGCGGTAGCCTGACAGGCCCAGCCGCCGGCCATTATGTTCGACCCCTTCATCGACATAGCGCCCGAGCTCGTTCCAGTCCTGCCGGTTGAGGCAGGCGATATAGGCCCGGTAGAGGTCGGCGAGAGTTGTGGCTTCCATCGGCCTGGCTCCTCATCTCTTTCGGATGGCATCACGCCGGCAGCGTGAGGACGAGCGGCCCGGTGCGGGTCGCCACCACCGTATGCTCATACTGCACGGTCGGGGCGCGGGGCTCGCTGAACAGCGTCCAGGGGTCCTCGCCATCCGCCGCCCATTCGGCGCCCAGGGAAAGGAACGGCTCCACCGTGAACACCAGGCCCTCCTTCATCTTGCGGCGTTCCGAACGGTCCGGCCAGGTCGCGAGTTCCTTGGGCTCTTCATGCAGCGACCGGCCGACGCCGTGGCTGGCGAGGTTGCGCACCAGCGTATAGCGGTTCTTGCGGGCGAACTCGCCGATGGCATTGCCGATGTTGGCGAGTGGCAGGCCGGCGCCCACCTGGCGGATGCCCGTCCACATTGCCCGCTTGCCGTCCCTGAGGAGACGCTGCGTGGCCTTGGAGACCGGCTCCACGGCAAAGGACGCACCGGTATCGCCGAAAAAGCCGTCCTTCTCGGCGGAGACGTCGATATTGACGAGGTCGCCCGGCTCGATCCGGCGCTGGCCGGGGATGCCGTGCGCTATTTCCTCGTTGACGCTGATGCAGGTCGCGCCGGGAAAGCCGTAGCAAAGCTCGGGCGCAGAGCGGGCGCCCTCCTGTTCGAGGAGCCTGCGGCCGATCGCGTCGAGCTCGGCCGTGGTCATGCCCGGCTCGAGCGCCGCTCCCATCGCCGCCAGCGTATTGGCGACGATGCGGCCGACCTCCTTGAGCTTCAGCAATTCGTCTTCGTTCGAAACCGTCATGATATGCCGTGCGTTCTCAAAGAAATTGGAGAAAAGGAAAGGGGTCCGTCGTTCCGGCTCCCCGTATCGGAAGACAAGGAAGCGGCCGAAACCTCCTGGTTTCCTGTCTGGCCGCTCGCTTCGCGCGCATCGCCGCTTCGAGATCCTGCTGCCCTAAATAGGGCACGCCGAGCCTCTGCTGCAAGGCCTGGGGGCGTGGTCAAGCCGGCGGCGGAGCCATCTCCGCAAACAACCAGTCGCGAAAGGCCTTCACCTTGCGCTGGCGGATGGCGTCGGGCGGATAAACGACATAGAAGCTGGAGAGGGATTTGAGGGCGTGCTCAAAGGGGCGCACCAGGCGCCCGGCTCTGAGATCGGCTGCGACCAGCATGGTGCGGCCCAGCACCACTCCCTCACCTTGCGCGGCGGATTCGACGGCAAAGGAATAGGAGTCGAAGGTGAGCCCGCCATGCGGGTCCACGCCCCCGACCCCGGCGCTGGCAAGCCAGCCGGCCCAATTGATCGGAAAACCATCATGGATCAGGGTGTGATGCCTGAGATCCTCGGGCCGGCGCAGTGGATGCTCCCCCTCCAGCAGCCTGGGGCTGCAGACGGGAAACACCTCTTCGTCGGCGAGGAATTCGGAGACGAGGCCCGGATAGCTGCCGCTGCCATAGCGGATGGCGATGTCGATGCCGTCGCCCAGGAAGTTGGTCAGCCTGCCGGTGGTCGAAACCCGCACGTCGATGTCGCCATGTGCGCGATGGAAACGATAGAGGCGCGGCACCAGCCATCGCCCCGCAAACCCATCGGAGGTGCTGACGTTCAGGGTCGAGCCCGACTGGTGGGCCGTCGCCGCGGCGGTGGCGGCCCCCAATTGGTCGAGCATGTCGCGAACCGCCCGTGCATAGGGTTCGCCGACAGTGGTCAGGCGCACCGTGCGGCTCGTGCGTTCGAACAGGAGGACGCCGAGCTGGTCCTCCAGATTCTTGATCGCCCGGCTGACGGCGCCATGGGTGACGTTGAGCTCTTGCGCCGCCCTGGAGAAACTCAGATGCCGGGCGGCAGCCTCGAAACTCGGCAGGGCGTGAAGGGGAGGAAGTTTGCGGGGCATGATATCTGTGAGTCTTTATCACAGAAATATGCCGAATTTTGGTTTGTCTGTCGAGAATCTCCTGCTCACTATGGCCAGGATTTGTGATGAATCCTCACGAGGGCAGCATGGCGACCATCCACCCCTTTCTCTGGTTCAACCTGAATGCCAGGGAAGCCCGGGACTTCTATCTGTCGGTCTTCAAGAACGCCAAGGCGCTCGGCGAAACCGAATTTACCGACTGGGTCTCCGGAACGAACAGGACGGTTCCGCATGCCACCTTCGACTTCGAACTCGAAGGGCTGCGCCTGACGGCGCTGAATGCCGGCTCCATGCCTGCCTTCAATGAAAGGCTCTCTCTTTATATCGAGACCTCCGACCAGGCCGAGACCGACTATTACTACCAGGCGCTCACGGCCGATGGCGGCTCCGAAAAGCCCTGCGGCTGGCTGACGGACAAATATGGCGTCTATTGGCAGGTCATTCCGGAGGTCACGCTGCGGTTGATGGGCGACCCTGACCGCGAGAAGGCGGATCGGGTGCGGCAGGCCATGTACGGAATGACCAAGATCATCGTGGCCGATCTCGAAGCGGCCTATGCCGGCAACGCTTGAATCATCCCCATGATCGCAGACAGCAGGAAACCTCCCATGGTAGGGCTCGCGGGCCAGAAGATCATCGTCGTCGGCGGCAGTTCCGGCATCGGCCTCGGCGTCGCCAAGGCGTCACTCGAGAGCGGCGCGGAAGTGGTGATCGTCGGCCGCTCGCCCGACAAGCTGCGGGCCGCAGAGCAAAGCCTCGATGCCGGCCCGCAGGTGCGATCCGTCGTGGCCGACATGACCGAGGAGGCCGATCTTGCCCGGCTTTTCAGCGAAGCCGGCGCCTTCGATCACCTGGTGTCGACGGCTGGAACACCGCCGCCGGGGGATCCCATCGAACGCACCGACATGGCGATGGTCCGCCGCTTCGTCGACAACAAGCTGATCGGCGCCGTCATGCTGGCCAAGCATGCCGTGACCTCCCTGAGGCGCGGCGGTTCCATGACCTTCACCTCCGGCATCAACAAAGACCGGCCGCCGGTTCCCGGAGGTGCGGTCGTTTCGGCGATTGCCGGCTCCTTCAGCTTCTTCGCCCGCGCCCTGGCACTGGAACTGGCGCCGACGCGCGTGAACATCGTCTCGCCGGGCTGGGTGGATACGCCGATGTGGGACGAGATCGTCGGGGCGGCCAAATCGGATTTCTTCGCCGGCATGGCGGGCCGCCTGCCGGCGGGCAGGATCGCGGCGCCCGCGGATATCGCTCCCGCCTATCTCTACCTGATGTCGAGCGCCTTCACGACGGGCGAGACCATCCATATCGATGGCGGGCACGGCCTGATCTAGGGAAAATAGCGGTTTCATCGAGCCGCGTTTTTCCAGGCACCCCGTTTCGTGTTATTCTCCCATCGGTCGGGCCGCATGGGAACGCGTTCCTGCTCGCGAGCACAAGCTCCGAATGCGACCATTTCGACCGGCAGGCCTGCAGGAAAGCTGCGACTGCGGTCTTCCCACGCGCCGATTGCCTCGATAAGATCGAGCAAATGGCAGGGAACTGGAAATGACGGTGGATATCAGGACGGTCGGGATCGTGGGCGCCGGGCAAATGGGCAGCGGCATCGCGCATGTCGCCGCCCTGGCCGGGTTGAACGTGGTGCTCAACGACGTGTCGGAAGAGCGGGTCAACAATGGCCTGGCCACCGTCAACGGTAATCTCAAGCGTCAGGTTTCCAAGGGCGTCATCACCCAGGCCCAGAACGACGAAGCGCTCTCCCGCATCAAGGCCGAGCCCAATGTGGAAGGCCTGGGCGTCTGCGATCTGGTGATCGAGGCCGCAACCGAAAACGAGGCGGTCAAGGTCAAGATCTACGGCAATGTCTGTCCGCATCTGAAGCCGGAAGCGATCCTCGCCACCAACACCTCATCGATTTCGATCACTCGGCTGGCGGCGGCGACCGACCGGCCCGAGCGCTTCATCGGCATTCACTTCATGAATCCGGTGCCGGTGATGCAGCTTGTCGAGATCATCCGCGGCATTGCCACGGATGATGGCACCTTCGATTCCGCCAAGGCCTTCATCACCAAGCTCGACCGCCAGGTGGCGGTGGCCGAGGATTTCCCGGCCTTCATCGTCAACCGCATCCTGCTGCCGATGATCAACGAGGCGATCTATACGCTCTATGAGGGCGTCGGCACGGTCGAATCCATCGACATGGCGATGCGGCTCGGCGCCAATCATCCGATGGGCCCGCTGCAGCTCGCCGATTTCATCGGCCTCGATACCTGCCTGTCGATCATGCAGGTGCTGCATGAGGGCCTGGCCGATTCCAAATACCGGCCTTGCCCGTTGCTGGTGAAATATGTCGAGGCCGGCTGGCTCGGCCGCAAGGTCAAGCGTGGCTTCTACGATTATCGCGGCGAAAAGCCGGTGGCGACGCGCTGACCTCGGGCGCCATTTCCCCAATCTCAAAAGGCGCGGCTGTCCTTCCTCGCAAGGGGGAGAAGGCAACCGCGCCTTTTCTATGCCCTGGCTGCGCGGGAGGGAGAGCGCTCCTGATCGGCATATCTTCTGTTAACCCTGCTCGGCTATGAAGAAGCTCTGCCCTTTTGAGGCCAAAACTTCGGATTAGGTTCGGAGCACATAGTGCTGATGTGGTTAATCGGACACGCCGTCCGACAATCGTGCGGCAAGACTGTGGCGGCCATACCGTGCGGCCGGACCGTATGATAGAGGGCTGCCAATGATCCCTTTTTGTGCCGGACCTTACGTTTCGGCAACCAGCGTGGAAGTTCCTGCTATGAAGCAGTCTACCCCTCTTGTTCTGGCCGCCGTTTCCGTTTTGGCCCTGGTTCTGGCCTCGCCGACCCTGGCCCAGGACAGCACTGCGCCCACGGCCGACATTCCGGTTGCCGCGCCGGCGGCACCTGCTGCCCCGGCCGCTCCCGCCGCTGCTCCGGAAGCGCCACAGCCAGCCGCTCCCGCTCCGGCCCCGGCCGCGCAGGCCACGCCCGAACCGGCCGCTCCCGCTCCGGCGACCGCCGCGGCTCCCGATGCTTCAGCGCCTGCGGCTCCTGCGGCTCCGACGGCTCCCGCTGCAGATAATGCTGCCCCGGCGGCGCCTGCCGCCACGCCGGCCAAGCCCAAGGTCGTCAAGAAAGCGGTTCCGGCCGGGCCTTCCTATGCCGCCTCGACGCCGGTCAAGATCCCGGCCACGCCCTGGTCCTCGATGCCGACCTTCGATGCCGGCTCGCTCGACCGTCTCAACGGCTTGTCGCAATATTATGCCCAGATCGCCCGCAATGGCGGTTTCCCGGCCGCCCCGCCTGCCGGCCTGTCCCAGGGCGCTACGGGCAGCGCCGTGCTGGCGCTGCGCCAGCGCCTGGTGATGGAGAACGACCTGCCGGAATCCGAGCGCGACAACCCCAAATGGGATGCCAGGCTGACCACCGCCGTCAGCCGCTTCCAGCAGCGCTACGGCCTGCAGGCCACCGGCAAGATCGATGAGCGCACCCGCAGCCAGATGGCGGTCTCCGTGCAGCAGCGTCTCGTCCAGATCGGCCACAACATGGAGCGCGTCGGCGCCCGCTTCATCGATTTCAATCGCCGCTACGTGGTGGTGAACATCCCGAGCGCGCAGGTCGAAGCCATCGAGAATGGCGAGGTGGCTCGCCGCTATATCGCCGTGGTCGGCCGCCCGCAGAACCCGTCTCCCGAGGTCGACGCCACCATCAGCGCCATCAATTTCAACCCGACCTGGACGGTGCCGCAATCCATCATCAAGAAGGAAATCGGCCCGCATATGGTGCGCGATCCCTCCTATCTCTCGCGCCAGAGGATGTCGGTGATCGACGGCGCGGGCCGAACCGTCGATCCCAAGACCATCGACTGGTCGAGCGGCAAGGCCGCCAACTACACCATCCGCCAGGCCTATGGCGCCGGCAATTCGCTCGGCCAGCTGCGCATCCAGATGCCGAACTCGGATTCGGTCTACATGCATGACACGCCCTCCAAGCGGCTGTTCGGCTCGGTGGACCGCTTCTTCTCGCATGGCTGCGTGCGTGTGCAGGGCGTGAACGATCTTGCCGCCTGGCTGCTCGGCCCGGGCTGGGACGCCAAGCGCGTCGGCCAGGAAATCGCCACCGGTGCCCGCAAGGACCAGGCCATTCCGGACCGCGTGCCGGTGCACTGGGTCTACATGACCGCTTATGTCACACCCGACGGCACCGCCCATTTCCGCCCGGATATCTACAATCTCGACTTCGGCTCGGCCTCGCGCATCGCCGATGCGCAGGTGGTCAACCCCTACTGATCGGGCCGAATCTCCGGATCTATGAAAAGGCCCAGCCCGTCTTCCCCCTCGGGGGCGAAGACGGGCTGGGCCTTTTTTCTCGCCTATCTCAGTTCTTGTCTTCGACGGCCGCGCTTTCCGCATCCGTCTCGGAGCGGTCGAGCAGGGCGATCATTGCCTTGCGGGCGCCGTCGGCATCGCCGGCGAGGATCGGCTCGGCCACGGCCCGGTGCATCGGCACCGTATAGGGCAACAGCACGTTGCCGGCGCGCGAGACCTTGAACGACACCGCGAGCGAAGCCTCGATCGCCGGCTGGAAGGCGGCCAGCAGCACATTGTTGGTGGCGCGCACGATGGCGCGGTGGAAAGCGAGGTCCGCGTCGATGGAAAGCTGGATGTCCTCGGCATTGGCCATCGCCTCGAAGCTCTCGGCGATGGCCGCCCGCTGTTCCGGCGTGGCGCGCAGCGCGGCGAGGGCCGCCGCCTCGGGCTCGATCATGCGGCGCAGCTCGAACAGATCCTTGACGAAGCTCTTGGTGGCACCGCCCGAGGTCTGCCAGACCAGCACGTCGACGTCGAGCCGGTTCCAATTGGCATGGGGCTGCACGATGGTGCCGCGGCGCGGTGTGGAGGAAAGCAGGCCCTTGCCGGCGAGGAGCTTGATGGCTTCGCGCAGCGAGGCGCGGGAAACGTCGAGTTCGCGCGAGAGGTCGGCCTCCGTGGGCAGCGCCATGCCGACCGCCCATTCCCCGGCAACGATGCGCTGACCGATCAGCGCAGCCGCCTGACTGTGACGGGTTTGCGTTGCACCGGAGCGAGAGCGGCTTGCGCTACGTGCCATAGACGACCCCTTGTTTTCTTCGAAACAGACTTGGTCCGATCTGTCGGTATCATCGTCCGCCGAAACCCAGCGTTTCATGTTCCCCAATCTATTTGTTGCATTCCTCCTACCATACAGCCAAGCCCTAAGATTGCTCCTCTGAGCTTAGCCACAGGATAGAGTCGCAAAGAATAGAGGGGTTCGGATCTGGGCTGTGATCACGATCACCACGCGCAAACACTCCCTTGTGCCATGAAGTGACGTTGTGTCCGGCGGGGCGACACATATATGCTCGCCGCATTTGATTGATGTTTTGTCGTTAGGAGTCGACGTGCCTCGTTTCATTCCGGCCATTGCCGTTCTTGCCGCCCTGCTGGCATCGCCCGCGCGGGCCGACGACACCCTGGCCTCCCTCGATGCGGGCGGACTGGTGCTCACCAAGACCGACAAGATCGCGCTCGTCTCCGAAGACCTCTATCTCTCGATCAAGGCGGTGAAGATCAGCTACCGCTTCCGCAATCTTACCAATGCCGACTATGAGGCCCTGGTGGCCTTTCCCATGCCCGACATAACCGGCGACGGGCCGGGCGGCATCACCGACATTCCCGACCCCACCAGCGACAATTTCCTGAAATTCACCACCAAGGTAGACGGCAAGCCGGTGGAATCGCAGGTCGAGCAGCGCGCCTTCATGAAGGGCACGGACGGCAAGCCCGATGTCGAGATCACCGACAGGCTGAAAGCCCTCAAGATTCCGATGCTGCCGACCATCGAGGCGACGGAGAAGGCCATCAATGCCCTTGGCGAGGCCGATCGCAAGGCTCTGGCCGATGCCGACATCGTCTATCAGGACAGCTACAATGCCGACGACAAGGGTGAGCGCCAAGTCTATTACCCGCTCTGGACCCTGCGCTCGAAATTCTGGCGCAAACAGGTGTTCCCGGCCGGCAAGGACGTGATCGTCCAGCAGGACTATGTGCCCAGCCATGGCGGTGTCTCGTCTCTCGTATTCGGCTCGCCCGATCTCGATGCCAGGCAGCGCAAGTCCTACGAGAAGGATTTCTGCACCGATGCGGCCTTCACCAAGGCGGCCGCTGCCTTGTACAAGCGCGCTTCGGCCGATGAGGGCAAGACCTTCGTCAGCTACGAGCAATATCTGGCCTACATCATCACTTCCGGCGGCAACTGGGCCGGCCCGATCGGCGATTTCCGCCTGGTGGTCGACAAGGGCGATCCCAAGACGCTGGTATCCTTCTGCGGCGACGGCGTGAAGAAGATCGGCCCGACCACGTTCGAGATGGTGGTGAAGAACTACGTGCCCAAGGCCGACATCAAGGTGCTGCTGCTGGTGAGCGAGGAGAGAAAGTGAGGTGACCTGGTCGCTGCGGGCGCCAAGAAGGGCGCGTTGCTGACCTGATCCAGCCTCCTTTCTTCAATGGCGGCAAAGCAAATAGTGTGCATCGCAACCTTCCGGTTGGGTTCGGACAGCTGATTTCAGGCAGCTGCCTCACGCCTTGCCGCATCTCTGCGCTGCAATTGCTTAACCAGGTCGGCTGACTGGGAAACCCAGCCCAGCCGGGCCGCGATCACCTTCTGCGACGCGACATGAAATTCCTCGCCGAGGGCCTCGCCCATGCAGTCGGCAAGCAGCACGGCGGTGTAGTCCCTGAAACTTGCATCCCGAAGCGTGGATTCCACGCAGACACTCGTGGTCGTCCCCGCAAAGAACAGCGTGTCGATACCGAGTGCCCTCAATTGCTCGTCGAGATCGGTGGCATAGAAGCCGCTGAAGCGGTTCTTGTAGACCACGAGGTCGGCGGGTTCTGGCTTCAACTCGTCTACCACCCCGGTGTTCCAGGTGTTGCGAATATGGATCCTGCCCTTCGATCCGTCCGGAGCCAAAATCTCCTTGCCGATGTTGAGATCCTTGTTCAGCAGCCAATTCCTGCTGCGCGGGCCGCCGGCGTCGGACAAATCGGGCAGAAAACCATGGACCAGATAGACGACATGCATGCCGGCACGCCTGGCGCCGGCCAGCAGACGCGCGATGGGAGCGATGGTGTCGCGGGCAAGGCCGATATCATGGCCTGCCAGATCGAACATGCCGCCCTTGCTGCAGAAATCATTCTGCATGTCGACGACGATGACGGCACTTTTCGCCGGCTCGAAGCAAATCGCCGCCGGCGTGGCATCGAGGTGAATTGAGGAACTGGTTACGGACATGTGCGGATAGCCCTTCGATGTTTGCCCGCCACCTGGCGGATGATCCTGGGGGACATCTAGCGACGGCCTCCTGACGCGCGGAAGGCCGCTGGCTCGAACACGGTGTTCGCGCAGATGAGACAATCGTCGGGCCGTACGCGGATCGGAAAGAACGCTGCGATGCCGGCCGCTCCGCGCGCTGCTTCGTGTTTGCGCTTGTCGAACGGCGCTTGCCGCATTAGGCCGTGTTGACCGGCACGGTGGTCTTGCCAGCGCGCCTCCCGCCACGCTTCAGCTCTGTCCTGCCATGCCCGAACTCAGTTCCTTCCGTCGCATCGTCGTCAAGATCGGCTCCTCCCTGCTGGTCGACCAGGCCAAGGGGAAGTTGCGCCGCGAATGGCTGGCTTCCCTGGTGGCCGATCTCGCCCGGCACACCCGGCGCGGCGCCGAAGTGATCGTGGTTTCCTCCGGTGCCATCGCACTCGGCCGCACGCTCCTGCAACTGCCCAAGGGCCCGCTCGCGCTGGAATCGAGCCAGGCGGCAGCCGCGGTCGGCCAGGTTGGCCTGGCGCAAGCCTGGGCCGAAACCCTGAGCGCACAGGGGCTGACGGCGGCCCAGATCCTGGTCACGCTCGGCGATACCGAGGAGCGCAAGCGCTATCTCAATGCCCGCCGCACCATCGACAAACTCCTGGAAATGAACTGCGTGCCGGTGGTGAATGAGAACGACACCGTCGCCACCACTGAAATCCGTTATGGTGACAATGACAGGCTGGCAGCCCGCGTCGCCACCATGGCGGGGGCGGATTGCCTGGTGCTGCTCTCCGACATCGACGGCCTCTATACCGCTCCGCCGCATCTCGATCCCGCTGCTACCCTGATCCCGGTGGTGCAGCGCATCACCGCCGCGATCGAAGGCGTGGCCGGGGATGCCGGCTCCGAACTCTCGCGCGGAGGCATGCGCACCAAGGTGGAGGCGGCCAAGATCGCGGTGGGCGGCGGCACCACCATGGTGATCGCCTCGGGCAAGGTCGATTCGCCCCTGCTGCGCATCGAGGAAGGGGGCCCCTGCACCTGGTTCCTCACGCCGTCCAATCCGGTCACCGCCCGCAAGAAGTGGATCGTCGGCCATCTCGAACCGCGGGGCACGCTGCATGTGGATGCCGGCGCCGCCAAGGCGCTACGCGGGGGCGCCAGCCTGTTGCCGGCCGGGGTGAAGCGGGTGGAGGGCACTTTCTCGCAGGGGGACGCGGTGATCATCCGCGATCCCTCCGGCGCCGAGATCGGCCGCGGCCTGGTGGCCTACGACATCGGCGAGGCGGCGCAGATTGCCGGCAAGAAGAGCCGCAGCATCGAGGACATTCTCGGCTGGGCCGGCCCCAGCGAGATGATCCATCGCGACGACATGGCCCTGTTCAGCCGTTTCGAGGACCTCAGCACCGTGACGGTGGAGTAGGCGGTGATCTCGCACACTTTCCTAGGTGTCGGCGATTTCGACAGGGCCTTCCGTTTCTACGAGGCTGTGCTTGGGGAACTCGGGCTGGTCCTGCGCTTTCGCGAGGACGAACGGCCGTGGGCGGGTTGGATCAGGCCTGATGTTCCGCGCCCGATCTTCCTGATCGGGCGGCCCTTCGACGGCCAGGCGCCGGCGCCCGGCAATGGCCCGATGGTCGCTCTTTTGGCAGCCGATCGGCTCGCCGTGGGGCGGGCCTGGCAAGTGGCCCTTAACCATGGCGGCACGGATGAGGGTGCGCCCGGACTGCGGCCCGAGTATCATGCCAATTATTACGGCGCCTATTTCCGCGATCCCGATGGCAACAAGCTTTGCGTGTGCTGCCATGATGCGTTCGAGGCGAAATAGGCCCCCCACTCGCTCAAGGACTTCCGATGCTCCGCCTGTGCACGCTCTTTGCCCCGCTCGCCATGCTGGGCGCCTGCTCCACCACGCCGCCGAAGGTGGAGTCGGTGACGCGCGCCTTGGAGCGGCCCATCGTGGCTTGCCGCACCCAGCAGCATGTCGGCACTCTGCATGCCTCCGGTGAGCAATTCCAGCGCGAGTTCGACAACCACATGGCCGATGGGCGCTGCCGCCGCTTCACGGCCGGGCAGAAGGTGCGCGACCGCACCAAGACCAGTTTCGTCGATCCAGGCAACGGCGTACGCTATTATATCTATCAGGGCGGCTGAGGTCCCGGGGGAGGCGCGGACATCTTCCCCCTTGGAAGAAGTGGCCGACCGCCGCGCTTCAGACGCGACACTGGCCGGAAGCAGGGTGCAGGCGAGGATGCCGGCATTCCACTATCCCTTGTTCGCCACCGCCACGCCGAGCGCCGCGATGGCGAGGCCGGCGATCTGGATGGGGGTGAGGGCTTCGCCGAACATGCCCCAGGCCATCAGGGCGGAAACGCCCGGCACCAGATAGAGCAGGGCCGCGACCTGAGCCACCGCGCCGCGCTTGATCAGCACCATCAGTAGCAGGATGGCGCCGATCGACATGCCGAAGACAGACCAGGCAAGGCCCGTCCAGGCCGCGGCGGAGCTCCAGTCGAACTGGCCGCTCTCGGTGAGAAGGCCGCCGACGACGATAGGCACCATGGCGCCGGCATATTGCACGGCGGTGTTGGTGGCGAGGTCGGCACTGCGCCCGCGCCGTTTCTGCCAGATGGTGCCGAGCGTGATCGCCACCATGCCCGCCAGGCAGACCAGAAGAGGCACAAGCGGAATTCCGCCATCCCCGGTTGCGCCGAGTTTGGGAATGAGGGTCAGTCCGGCGCCCGCCGCACCGACGACGATGCCGAGCGCGCGCCGGCGCGAGACTTCCTCCCCGAGCAGCGGTCTGGACAACAGGCCGGTGAGCAGGGGCTGCAAGCCGGCGATGAGAGCCGATATGCCCGAGGGCAGGCCATGTGAGACGGCCCAGAACACACCGCCGAGATAGAGGCCGTGGATCAGCAGGCCGGCCACGAGTGCGTCCAGCCACGCCCTGCCGTTCTGGGGCCAGGAAGCGCCGCTCCACAGCGCATAGAGCCCGAGCAGCAGGCCCGCTGCAACGAAACGCAGGCCGAGAAAGGTCAGCGGCTCGGCATGGGGGGCCACCAGCCGCGCCGTGACGAAGCCCGTCGACCACAGGGGCACGAACAGGGCAGCCAGCACGGAGGAGGGCAGAGCGGGGCGGTGAATGGCGGAATCGGCGCTGGACATGGGTGCTCTGGAACGTTTCCCCGAAAAGCCGACAGACTTTTCGATCAAGAAAACGCATCAAACAATGAGTTGGGGCAAAGTGCGTTTCGGAGAAATCGCACCTCGCTCTAAAAACAAAAGCCGCCGTCCGGTTGCCCGAACGGCGGCTTTCAAACCTCAGAACCTCAGGCCGCCTTCTTCTTGGCCGGGAGCAGCTTGCGGTTGATCAGCACCTCGGCGATCTGGATGGCGTTGAGCGCCGCGCCCTTGCGCAGATTGTCCGAGACAACCCACATGTCCAGGCCGTTCTCCACCGTTATGTCCTCGCGGATGCGGGAGATGTAGGTGGCGTCCTCGCCGGAAGCCTCATAGGGCGTGATGTAGCCGCCGGGCTCGCGCTTGTCGATCACCAGGCAGCCCGGTGCCGAGCGCAGGATCTCGCGGGCCTCGTCGGCCGTTACCGGCTTCTCGAACTCGATGTTCACGGCTTCCGAATGGGAGATGAACACCGGCACGCGCACGCAGGTCGCGGTCAGCTTGATCTTGGGGTCGAGGATCTTCTTGGTCTCGGCCACCATCTTCCATTCTTCCTTCGTGTACCCGTCTTCCATGAAGACATCGATGTGCGGGATCACGTTGAAGGCGATGCGCTTGGAGAACTTCTTCGGCTCGACCGTGTCGTTGACATACACAGCCTTGGTCTGGGCGAAGAGCTCGTCGAGGCCTTCCTTGCCAGCGCCGGAGACCGACTGGTAGGTCGCGACGACGACGCGCTTGATGCCGAAGCGATCATGCAGCGGCTTCAGCGCCACCACGAGTTGGGCGGTGGAGCAGTTGGGGTTGGCGATGATGTTCTTCTTCGAGAAGCCCGCGACCGCATCGGCGTTCACTTCCGGAACGATCAGCGGCACGTCGGCGTCGTAGCGCCAGGCCGAGGAATTGTCGATGACGACGCAGCCCTGCGCGCCGATCTTCGGCGACCATTCCTTGGATACGTCACCGCCGGCCGACATCAGCGCGATGTCGGTGTCGGAGAAGTCATAAGTGGCCAAGTCCCGCGTTTTCAGCGTTTTGTCGCCATACGAAACTTCCGTGCCCAGGCTGCGGCGCGAAGCCAGCGCAACCACTTCATCGGCGGGGAACGCCCGCTCGGCCAGAATGTTCAGCATCTCGCGGCCCACATTGCCTGTGGCGCCCACGACGGCGACCTTGTAACCCACTGTCTTAAGTCCTTCTCCGTGAATTGTCGGATGTACAACCGGTTCCCATATGGGGACGGCGCGCTGGAATATCATTGTGCGCCGCCGCATGCAATTGAACGTTTAGTGTTCCGGTTTGGTGGTTCGCAGCAAGATTGCACCGAATATGGCCGAAAGGATGGAGCCGAGCAGCACGCCGATCTTGGTCTCGTCGAGCAAGTTCGGGGCATTTGCGTAGGCGAGGCCGCCGATGAACAGGCTCATGGTGAAGCCGATGCCGCAGAGCAGCGCCACGCCGTAGAGATGGCGCCAATTGGCATTGGCCGGCAGTTCGGCCCAATCGGCCTTGATGGCGAGGGCCGCGAAGGCGAAGACGCCGATCTGTTTGCCGACGAACAGACCGAGGGTCACCCCGAGGGTGACGGGATCGGCCAGCTTGTCGAGAGACATGCCGGCCAGCGACACACCGGCATTGGCAAATCCGAAGATCGGCACGATCAGATAGGTTACCCAGGGGTGCAGTCCATGCTCCAGCCTGTGCAGCGGCGTGTGGTCATGGTCGTGCCCGCCCCTGCGGCGCAGCGGAATGGTGAAGGCGAGCGCCACGCCGGCCAGGGTGGCATGGACGCCGGACAGATAGGTCAGCACCCACAACACGGCGCCGAGCCCCAGATAGGCCGGCAGGAAGGTGACGCCGCGGCGGTTCATGATGGAGAGCACCACCAGGACGACGAAGGCGCCGTTGAGCATCCAGATGTTCAGCGAGGCGGTGTAGAACAGGGCGATGATCACCACCGCGCCGAGATCGTCGATGATGGCGAGCGCGGTGAGGAAGACTTTGAGCGAGCCCGGCACGCGCGGGCCGAGCAGGGCCAGCACGCCGAGAGCAAAGGCGATGTCGGTGGCCGAGGGGATGGCCCAGCCCTGCCGCGTGCCCTCGGCCCGCCAGTTGATCGCCACGAAGATCAGGGCCGGCACCACCATGCCGCCGACCGCCGCGATGCCGGGCAAGGCCCGCCGCGGCCAGCTCGATAGTTGCCCGTCCAGCACCTCGCGCTTGATCTCCAGCCCCACCAGCAGGAAGAACAGGGCCATCAGCCCGTCATTGACCCAGTGCAGCAGGCTGAGGCCGCCGACATAGAGATGGAGGGTATGGAAATAGGCCTCGCCCAGCGGCGAATTGGCCACGATCAAGGCGAGCGCCGCCACCGCCATCAGGATGATGCCGCCGGCAGCCTCGGTCGCGAGGAAGTTCCTGAGGAAGGATCGGCGGCGGGTATGAGGCATGAATCGGGGTCCTTGCAGTTCGGGAAACCCGTCTCAGGCTGCGCATTTCCCAGGGATCGTCGCGGTGTTCGGGGAAACTAGAAAAAACGGCCCGGAATTGACAGCGTTTTCGGGCGATGGCCGTGCGAGTCCTGTGAGGCTCGGCGCCAAGCCTGGTGCTCGGCCGATCCGCAGGGAACAGCACCCCCGCCCCCGTCATTTTTGCAACAAAATCCAGCCATTTTGGCAGGGCCCAATTGCCGCAACGTAAAATTGCGGCCGCGAATGCCTTCACCGGCGCTCCGGCCTTGAAATGGGAATGCTCTGAAATGGATCTGACCAGACGTGCCGCCCTGCAACTGGCCGGAACGGCCTGTGCCGGCCTGGCGACCGGATGGAGCGGGATGGGAAAGGCCCTGGCGGCGAGCGATGCCTTCGGCCCGGAGACGGTGATCGCCAGGGCGCGCGAACTGGCGGGCAAGCCCTATGTCGGCCCCGGAGAGACCTTGCCGGAGAGCCTGAGCCAGCTCTCCTATGATGACTTTCGTCGCATCAATTTCCGTACAGACCGCACCTTGCTGCGCGACAATGGCTCGAATTTCGGCCTGCAGCTCTTCCATCGCGGCAGTATCTTCAAGCATCAGGCCCGGGTGAATCTGGTGACGGACGGCCAGGTCAAGCCGCTGTTCTATTCGCCCGATCTGTTCGATTTCGGCGATCGGGGCGCGCCGCATGGCCTGCCGACCTCGCTCGGCTTTGCCGGCATCCGCCTGCTCTATCCGCTCAACCACAGTGGCAAGATGGACGAACTCGCCGCCTTTCTCGGCGCCAGCTATTTCCGCTTCCTCGGCAAGGGCCAGCATTACGGCCTCTCCGCGCGCGGCCTTTCGCTCGGCTCGGGCGGCCCGGGTGAGGAGTTCCCGGATTTCGTCGAGTTCTGGGTGGAGACGCCGCAGCCGGGCAAGGGCAGCATCGCCGTGCACGCGTTGCTGGACGGGCCTTCGGTCACCGGTGCCTATCGCTTTATCTTCGAGCCGGGCGAGGGCGACGACGTCGAGGTCCAGGCCACGCTCTTCGCGCGCAAGGACCTCAAGGAGATGGGCCTGGCGCCGCTGACCTCGATGTTCCTCTATGGCGAGAACACGCTGAACCGTCCGCGTGACTTCCGCCCCGAAGTGCATGATTCCGACGGCCTTGCCATCCAGTCCGAGAACGGGGAATGGTTGTGGCGGCCGCTGCGAAACCCGACCCGCAACTCCGTCGCCAATTTCTTTTCCAAGGACATCAAGGGCTTCGGCCTGATTCAGCGCGACCGCGCCTTCGGCAGCTATCAGGATCTGGAGGCGCTCTACGACAAGCGCCCGGGCTATTGGGTGGAGATGAAGAGCCGGCTCGGCCAGGGACGCGTGGTGCTGGTGGAACTGCATTCGAACGCCGAGACCGACGACAACATCGTCGCCTCCTGGGTGCCGGACGTGCAGCCCAAGGCCGGCAGCGAGACGCAGATTTCCTATGTCATCCACGCGGTCTCGGGTCCGCAGCATCAGGGCGGCCAGGTCTACGCCACCTTCGAGACCCACAACGCAGCCGCCACCACGGCGGGCAAGCCGAGCGTCACCCGTTTCCTGATCGATTTCGTCGGCGACCGGCTGAAGGAGGTCGCCCTCGACGTCGGCAAGATCGAACTGGTGATCTGGGGCTCCGGCGGCACGGTGTCGGCGCCCTCGGTGGTGGCCAATCCCGCCATCAACGGGGTGAGGGCGAGCTTCGACGCCGAACCGCCTCCCGGCGAAGATATCGATTTGCGCGCCTTCCTGCGCCTGGGCTCGGAGACGCTGACCGAGACCTGGACCTATCGGCTCGATTCGGCGCAGCCGGTGTAGGAAATTGGAGCGCGGACATCACAGCGACATGCTTGTCTGTCGCTGTGATGTCCGCGCCCATGGGAAGCGTGCCAAATTTACGCCACATAAACCATCCCCGTAACTTCCGGCTCCGAAGCGGGAAGGGCAGGCTCCTATCCCGGGTGCGCGGACGTCCCGTCCGTCTCTTGGAAACGCGGCGGAAGCCTGGAAAACAACAGAAAACACCGTCACCCCCCCGGAAATTGGCGCTCCCCTGCCATAAACCGGCCCTTAACCCGCCTTGCCTAGCGTGAGCCTGGGCTATTGGTGTTGCGTTCCCGTCAGATTTCCGAAAGGACGTCTCGATCCGATCCGGATTGCCGCACCTTGCAACTTTGAGGTTACGGCAATGCGGACCATGCGACGCGGCTTTGCACAAAGCTACGCTCTTCCCGACGAACTGAAGAGCATGCTGACGCGCAGGCTGAACGAACTGCTCGGCATGGCGCTGATCGGAGCGACCGGCCTGGCCGCGATCGCGCTGGCGACCTGGTCGGTGCAGGATGCCAGCTACAACCATGTCGGCGGCGCCCTCCCGATCCGCAACTGGCTCGGCTTTTCCGGTGCCGTCACCGCCGATTTCCTCACCCAGATGTTCGGCATCGCCTCGATCGCGCTGCTGGCGCCGCTCGCCTTTCTCGGCTGGCGTCTGTTGGCGCACAAAGCCTTCGATTCCCAGCGCATGCGCCTGATCTGCCTTGTGGTCGGCGTGCTGCTGGCGGCCGGCTGCTTTTCGGGCCTGCCTGCCACCTCGAGCTGGCCGCTGCCCACGGGCCTGGGCGGCGCGAGCGGCGACTGGGTGTTCTATCTGTTCACGCCTTTGTTCTTCGCCGGCAAATCGGTGATCGGCCAGTTCGTGCTGACCCTGGTGCTCGGCTTTGCCGCCTTTTTCAGCCTGGCGATCGCCGCCGGCTTCTTCTTCCAGTATCGCGAGGAGGAGCGCCCGGCGCCGGAGATGCCGATGCGCATCCGCGGCCAGCCGCGCCGCGTCCGTGAGGAGGAAGACGAGGAGGACGAGCGTTCCGCCGTGCTCGGCGCCCTGATGCATTGGGGCCTGATGGCCAAGAGCGCGCTCTTCCGCAAGCGCGTCAAGGTCACGCCGAGCCGACAAGACTATCAGAGGATCGACCGCCAAAGGCTGGATCGCGACGGCCGCGAGCCGCCGATGCACACACCCGGCGGCATCTCGGACCTCTTCGCCCGCGTCAAGGCGGCCGCCCATCTCCTCGCCCGTCCGGTGGCTGCGCGGGCCGAACCCGAACCCCCTCGCCGCGAGCCGGCCTTCACGCCGCGCACCGCCCCGCGCGCCGATGCCCGGCGCCCGCATGAGGCCGTTTCGCTGGACGGCGAGGAATTGCCGGAAGCGATCGATCAATATTCCGGCAGCCAGCCGGCCTATGCGCCCTATGACGACGAGGATGAGCTGCCACCGATGCCGCCGCCGCGCCGGCCACTGATCAGTGCCGAAGAAGCCGCGCGCCGCGTCGAGCCCGCCATCACCACCACCCGGGTGGCCCAGCCGAGCGCGGCGGTGAAGCCGGGCAAACGGCTCCAGCGCGAGAGCGAGCCGGATTTTCCCTTCGAGCACCGCTACGAATTGCCGCCGCTTTCCCTCCTGGCCGAACCGCGCAAGCAGACCGGTGTCGGCGTCTCCCAGGAGGCGCTCGAACAGAATGCCCGCCTGCTAGAAGGTGTGCTGGAGGATTTCGGCGTGCGCGGCGAGATCATCAATGTCCGCCCCGGCCCGGTGGTGACCCTTTATGAGCTCGAGCCGGCCGCCGGCATCAAGGCTGCGCGCGTCATCGGCCTCGCCGACGACATCGCCCGCTCGATGTCGGCGCTGTCGGCCCGCGTCGCCGTGGTACCCGGACGCAACGTCATCGGCATCGAGCTGCCCAATTCCAAGCGCGAGATGGTGTATTTCCGCGAGCTTCTGGCTTCGGAGGATTTCGAGAAGTCGAAGTTCAAGCTGGCGCTCGCCTTGGGCAAGACCATCGGCGGCGAGCCGGTGATGGCCCAGCTCGAGAAGATGCCGCATCTGCTCGTCGCCGGCACCACCGGCTCAGGCAAGTCGGTCGCCATCAACACCATGATTCTGTCGCTGCTCTACCGGCTGAAGCCGGAGGAATGCCGCATGATCATGGTCGATCCGAAGATGCTCGAACTCTCCATCTATGACGGCATCCCCCACCTGCTGGCGCCCGTCGTCACCGACATGAAGAAGGTGGTGCTCGCGCTCAAATGGGCGGTGCGCGAGATGGAGGAGCGCTACAAGAAGATGGCCAAGCTCGGCGTGCGCAACATCGACGGCTACAACCAGCGTGCCGCCGAGGCCAAGGCCAAGGGCGAGACGGTGATGCGCACCGTGCAGACCGGCTTCGACAAGGAGACCGGCCAGGCCCTCTACGAGCAGGAGGAGATGGACCTTTCGCCGGTGCCCTACATCGTCATCATCGTCGACGAAATGGCCGACCTGATGATCCAGGAAGGCAAGAACGTCGAAGGGCCGATCCAGCGTCTGGCACAGATGGCGCGTGCCGCCGGCATCCACCTGATCATGGCGACGCAGCGTCCCTCGGTCGACGTCATCACCGGCACGATCAAGGCCAACTTCCCCACCCGCATCTCCTTCCAACTCACCACCAAGATCGACAGCCGCACCATCTTGGGCGAGCAGGGCGCCGAGCAACTGCTCGGCCAGGGCGACATGCTGCATATGGCCGGCGGCGGGCGCATCTCGCGCGTGCACGGCCCCTTCGTCTCCGACGAGGAGGTGGAGAAGGTAGTCACCCATCTCAAAGCCCAGGGCCGGCCCGATTATCTCGACGCCATCACGGCGGACGAGGACGAAGGCGGCGACGACGAAGCCGCCGACGGCGCCGTGTTCGACAAGACGGCGATGGGCTCGGAGGATGGCGGGGACCTCTACGACCAGGCCCTCAAGGTGGTGATGCGCGACAAGAAGTGCTCGACCTCCTACATCCAGCGCCGCCTGCAGATCGGCTACAACCGCGCCGCCTCTCTGGTGGAGCGCATGGAGAAGGAAGGCATCGTCGGCCCGGCCAACCATGCCGGCAAGCGCGAGATCCTGGTCTACAGCCGCGACGTCAGGAATGGCGAGGAGGAAAGCCAGGAGGACGAGGAATAAAGGCTTCGGCCCCGGTAGAGCGGACGTCCCGTCCGCTCTTGGAACCACGACGTTTGGGGTAAGAAAGAGGCGGACGAGACGTCCGCGCACCCGGGAAGTTGCTTGCCACCTACCGCTCGGTCGCCGCCCGCGCCGCCTTGAAGATGGCGGCCTGCTGCTGCAGGCAGGGCGAGCCGGGCGTGTGGCGCGAGGGCAGCATCCAGGAGCCGCCGACGGCGACGATGTTGCGCACCGCGCCATAGGCCGGCAGCAACGCTGTCTCGATGCCGCCGGTGGTGACGAAGCCGACGCCCTCGAAGATATTTGCGTAGTCGGCCAGCACCACGGGGCCGTTGGAGGCCTCGGAGGGATAATATTTCATCAGAGAATAGCCATATTCGCAGGCCTGCATCGTCTCCGAGGCCGTCTGTACGCCCGGGATATGCGGTAGGCCGCTGGCAGCCACCGAGGCCTGCAAGGCGGGCGTGAGGCCGGGGCTGACCGTGAAGTCCGCACCGGCGTCGAGGGCCAGGCGCACATGGCGCGCCAGCAGCATGGTGCCGGCCCCGAACAGGCAATGCGGATGGCGCGCCTTCGCGGCCTTCAATACCGCCGGGGCTTCGGGCGTGCGGAAGAGGATCTCGATCACCGGCGCACCTGCCGCCACCAGGCCGTCGATGTCGGCGAGGCCTTCATCCGCGTCCTTGATCGCCATCACCGGCAGGATCGGGGTTTCGGCGAGGCGGGCCCGCAATTCGGCAACACTTGTCATCTTTCCTCCAGACCTGTTCTTTCCAGACCCGACAGCACCGCCTCCACCTCGGCCCGGCCGGGCGTGCCCAGCCGCCCGCCGAAACTGCGGCATTTCAGGGCGGCAGCGACATTGGCGAAGGCGATGGCCCGCGGGATGGGCGCCCCCTCGGCGATGGCGAGGGTGAAGGCGCCATGGAAGACGTCGCCCGCCGCCAGCGTATCGACCGCCTCGACCGCAGGCGGGCGCAACTGCTCGACCCGATCCCTTTCGCGGTCGAGCCAGAAGCAGCCGTCCGGGCCGGCGGTGACGGCGAGAAAGCCGGCAAAACGCCCGGCCAGCGCACGCAGGGCTGGGCCGGGGTTCGATGCGCCGCTCAGCGCCAGCGCGGCCGGTTCGGAGAAGACGACGTGGCTGGCCAGCTCGGCAAGTTCGACCGTCACGCCGGCGGGGCCGGTATCGGCGTCGAGCACGGCGGGACGGCCGGCGGCGCGCGCCGCCTTGAGCACGGCGGCCGCGCCCTCGGGCCAGCGTATGTCGACCAGCGCGGCGTCGGCGCGGGCGACCAGTTCGAGCGGCAGCCAGGATGGGTCCTGGCCGAGCGCCGGATCATAATAGGGCACCACCAGCCTTTCGCCATGGCGGTCGACCAGCACGGTCGAGATCGGCGAGCGTGCGCCCCGGGCCCGGCGGATGAAGCGACAGTCGATGCCGGCCGCGGTCAGGTCCGCGACGATACGCTCGCCGATCGCGTCGTCGCCGACGCGCGAGAGCAGGGCGCTGCGGCCGCCCAGCCGGGCAATCGCGGCGGCGGCGCTGGCGGCCATGCCATGGGACACCTCGGTGACCCGGCTGGGCAGGACCTTGCCGGGGCCGCTCGGCAGGCTGTCGAGCTGGAAGATCGAATCGAAGGAAGAGGCGCCGCAGCACACCACATGCACGATCTTGCCGGCTGACTCGGGCACCGCTCTCTCCCTGCGCGATGAAAAAACGTCATCGGACGAAGGAGGCCGCAGCGCGGTATTCGAGCGGATGATCGCATTTGTCATAGCATTGCCAGGGTGGGCGGTGGAAGACCGCCGTCCGGCCGGCGGCCGCGACTTTTTCGACCGCATGCCACATCGGCCTCGACGCCGGCTGAGCGAAGGCATAGAACCGCCGGATGGCCAAGTTCTTCTATATTCTCGTGCCCTTCGCCATCCTGGCGGTCGCCATCGTGCTCGGCATGGGCCTGCACAACATGCTCAAGGGCGGCGATGGCTGGCGCTCCCAGCGCCTGATGCAGATGCGCGTCCTGCTGCAGGCAGTGGCGATCATCATCATCATGGCGGCGATCTATTTTGCCCATCGCTAGCGGAGCGCTGGGCAAACCGCCTCGTGTTTACGTTTGAGTTACATCCGCCCCCTAGGGTCCGCCCGTCCGGTACCTGTTGGGGATAACGTGGTGCCGGCACAAGGCCCGGCCGGATGCTCTCCTGGCCGGGCCACTTGTGGCAGTTGCCTTGTGCTTCCCGGTCCCTGGATTGCGTCGCTGCGCCTGCGATGACAATGATTTTTGAAACCCAAACGAGGTCGGGCAAGCGCAATGGTTCGTCTCAACAAGATCTACACCCGCACCGGTGATGATGGCTCCACCGGGCTCGGCACCGGCGAGCGCCGCTCCAAGGCCGATCTGAGGGTCGAGGCCTATGGCACGGTCGACGAGGCGAACGCCGTGATCGGCCTCGCCCGCCAGCACAGCGCCCGCGAGGACGCGGACGTCGATGCCATGCTCGCCCGCATTCAGAACGATCTGTTCGATCTCGGCGCGGATCTGTGCACGCCCGAGGGCGGCGAGAAGGAGATCACCTGGACGCCGCTGCGTATCGTGCAGGCTCAGGTCGACCGGCTGGAGCAGGAGATCGATGCCATGAATGCCGATCTCGCGCCGCTGAAAAGCTTCGTGCTGCCGGGCGGCACGCCCTGTGCCAGCTATCTGCACCTGGCTCGCACCGTCAGCCGCCGGGCTGAAAGGGTGATGGTGGCGCTGTCGCAATCGGCGGGCGAACTCGTCTCCGCCGAGGCGCTCGCCTATGTCAACCGCCTTTCCGATCATCTGTTCGTGGCCAGCCGCTACCTCAACCACAAGGCCAGCGGCGACGTGCTCTGGGTGCCGGGGGCGAACAGGTAGGCAGCGCCTTTCTCCCGCAAGGGGGAGAAGGCATTCGCCCGATCTGCCGTCATGTCTGCGCAATCATTGCGCGTAATTAATCCTGCCGCACCCCATTTCGGCCGGTTTGGCCATCTTTCATTTACCTTGATGAATCATGATCGAGGCCATGAAAAAGACAGTCCTGCCCGCCCTTGCGCTGCTCGCCCTCTCCGCCCTGCCGGCGACGGCCGCCTCCTTCCAACAGTGCCTTTCCGCCATCGGCGCGCGCGCCGGTGCGGCGGGTGTGTCGTCATCGGTGATCAGCCGGCAGCTCGGCGGCCTGCAGCCGGACATGACCGTGATCGACGCGATGAACAAGCAGCCCGAGTTCAAGACGCCGATCTGGGACTATATGGCCTCGCTGGTCGATGCGCAGCGCGTCGCCGACGGCAAGCAGATGCTGGCCCGATATGGCTCGGTGCTCTCCGGGGTGCAGCGGCGCTACGGCGTCGATCCGGCCGTGGTGGTGGCGGTGTGGGGCGTCGAATCCAACTATGGCGAGAGCAAGGGCACACGCCCGCTGGTGCAGTCGCTCGCCACGCTTTCCTGCTATGCCGGCCGGCGCCAGGCCTATTTCCAGGGTGAGCTCATCGCCACGCTGAAGATCATCCAGCGCGGCGACGTCAATCCCGATCATCTGGTCGGCTCCTGGGCCGGCGCCTTCGGCAACACCCAGTTCATGCCATCGACCTTCCTGCGCCTGGCCGTGGACGGTGATGGCGATGGCCGGCGCGACGTGGTCGATTCCGTGCCCGATGCGCTCGCCTCCACCGCCAACTACCTGGCCCGCTCCGGCTGGACCGCCGGCACACGCTGGGGCTATGAGGTGCGCCTGCCGCCCGGTTTCAAGGCGGGGCTGGCCGGCCGCACCAAGAAACGCCCGCTCGGCGCCTGGGCTGCGATGGGTGTGACCCGCATCGACGGCGCTCCGCTGCAGGGTGGCAATGCCCGGGCGGCGATCCTGCTGCCGGCGGGGCCGCAGGGGCCTGCCTTCGTGGTCTTCCGCAATTTCGATGCGATCTATTCCTACAACGCCGCTGAATCCTATGCCCTGGCGATCGCCCACCTGTCGGACCGCATCCGGGGTGGCAGTCCCTTCGCGACGCCCTGGCCGACCGACGATCCCGGCCTGTCGCGGGCGCAGCGCAAGGAGTTGCAGGCCCTGCTGGCCCGCAAGGGCTACGATGTCGGCACGCCCGACGGCTCGATCGGCAACAAGACCATCCAGGCCATCCGCGACGTGCAGCGCCGGCTCGGCCTGCCGGTCACCGGCCACCCTGGGTTGCAGGTCTTGACTGCCCTGAAGCGAGGGTGATCGTCAAAAAGCACTATTTTTCCGGGGGCTAGTTGGCATCAACCATTATGATGATTGCGTCAGCGGTATCACTTGGCCTAGAATGTCGGCGAAAAAAGTTGTAGAACCGCATCATGTCAGCGACCACAGTCATTCATTTCGATCGTTCCGCCAAGGCGGCCACGCCGGAAACTTCGCCTTCTCGCGAGATTTCCTCCCGCGACCACCAGCGCACGGGTTGCCCGTTCCATGACGTGCGTTCGATGCTGCGCGACGTCGGCCTGAGGCCCACCCGCCAGCGCCTGGCGCTGGGTTGGCTGCTGTTCCAGAAGGGCGATCGCCACATCACCGCCGAGATGCTGCACGACGAGGCTTCCAAGGCCCGGGTGCCCGTCTCCCTCGCCACGGTCTACAACACGCTGCACCAGTTCACCGAAGTCGGCCTGCTGCGCGAATTCGCCGTGGACGGGTCGAAGACCTATTTCGACACCAATGTGCACGAGCACCATCATTATTTCGTCGAAGGCGACAATGAGGTGCTCGACATTCCCGGCGAGGTCAACATGGCCGAGATGCCGCAGGTGCCAGCAGGCTATGAAGTTGCCCGCGTCGACGTGATCGTGCGCCTGCGCCGCAAGGACTGAGGCGTTCTCTATCGAGTTTGATGAAAACGGCGCGGCTTCACCGCGCCGTTTTCTTTTGCGTGCGCCTCGGGCATGCCCATGACGAGCCCGACTGTGGTCTATGGTCGAGGGATCGAACTGAGAGGTGCCGGCGGTGGGCGCATGAATCGCTATCCGATGTTCAACCCGCAGCTGCTGAACAGCTTCGTGTCGGTGTGCGACACCATGAGCTTCACCCGTGCGGCGGAACGCGTGTCCCTGTCGCAGTCCACGGTGAGCCAGCAGATCCGCCGGCTGGAGGAGATGCTCGGCAAGCCGCTGTTCGAACGTTCCTCGCATCAGGTGCAGCTCACCGAGGAAGGCGTGAAGCTATTGGGCTATGCCCGACGCATCATCGCCCTGAACGAGGAAGCGCATGACGCGCTGACCGGCCTGTGGCGTGACGGCGTGCTGCGGCTGGGCATGCCCGAGGATTATACCGTCCCGACCGCCGAATTGCTGGCCGTCTTCAGCAGGGAGCACCCCTATCTCCGGCTCGACGTCGCCAGCGGCCTGAGCGCGGACTTGCATAATGCCTATGCGCGGGAGGAGCTCGATCTCATCCTGGTCAAGCAGCGCCGCCGGCAACCGCCGCGTGCTGCCAGGCCCGAGCCCCTGCTCTGGCTCGACAGCCTTGCCTTTCCAGCCATCGAGCAGGCCCCGGTTCCGCTGGCGGTATTCCCGCCCAACGGGCTCTATCGCGAGGAGCTGTGCCAAGCGCTCGACGCCCTCGGCCGGCGTTGGCGTGTCGGCTACAGCAGCGCCAGCCTGGCCGCGCTCATGGCCGCTTCGGCTGCCGGTCTCGGCGTCACCCTGCTGCCCGCCGGCTGCCGGCTGCCCAGCCACCGCATATTGGGCGAAGCCGAAGGTCTGCAGCCGGTGACCGATTTCGAACTGGCGGTCTATTATCGCGAAGGTGCCGCCGATGCCGTCGCCACCCTGGCGGAGCGGCTGATCGCCTTCTGCGGGCTGGAAGCATAGGCCCGAAAATCCCCGGGTTCTTCTCGCATGAACGGCCTGGCCCCTCATTGGCTGTCCTTGCGCTGGCTTCGTCATTGCCGAATCGAATGATCAGCATTGGCAAATGTCGCTGCCATCGTCGCGGGCCCCCTCGTAAATTGGGAGCCAGACCATCCAGCGAGGGCAGGAAACCACCGTGGAAAACCACCAGCAGCATAGCCGCAGGGCTTTTCTCAGCCGAACCGGAACACTCACCACCGCCTGGGCCGCCATCGGCATGACCGGCGGCGGCGCCCTGGCTGCGACTACCGGCGCGAGCCATGCCGGTGAGGCCGGGGCCAGCGCGCTCACCGATCGCCATTATTATCTCGGCGGCGTGCGCCTCGAAGAAGGCTTCGAATATGATGGCGAGACGGTGATCGGCACCCGCACGGCGCTCTACACGCTGGAGATCAAGGACGGCAAGATCGTGGCCCTGCATGCGGCCAGTGCCGGGCTGGCCGACGGCCTGCCGCGCTACCAGGCCCATGGCCAGCTCCTGCTGCCGGCGATGCGCGACATGCACATCCACCTCGACAAGACCTTCTATGGCGGACCCTGGCAGGCCCCGCGGCCGCGCCAGGGCAAGACCATCATGGATATGATCGCGCTGGAGCAGAAATTGCTGCCTGAGCTGCTGCCGACCTCCCAGCAGCGCGCCGAGGGACTGATTGCCCTGCTGCAGTCCAAGGGCAGCACGGTGGCGCGCAGCCATTGCAACATCGATCCGGTCAGCGGCCTCAGGAGCCTGGAACATCTGCAGCGCGCGCTGGAAAACCACCGCAGCGATTTTACCTGCGAGATCGTTGCCTTTCCCCAGCACGGTCTGCTGCATTCCAAGGTCGACGGCCTGATGCGCGAAGCGATGGGCATGGGCGTACAGTATGTGGGCGGCCTCGACCCGACCAATGTCGACGGCGCCATGGAAAAATCGCTCGACGCCATGTTCCAGATCGCCCTCGACACCGGCAAGGGGGTCGACATCCATTTGCACGAGACCAGCCCGGCCGGCGTGGCGGCGATCAATTACATGGTCGACACGGTGGAGAAGAACCCGCCGCTCAAGGGCAAGCTCACCATCAGCCATGCCTTCGCGCTTACCACGCTCTCGCCGCAGGCGCTGTCCGAACTCGCCACACGCTTTGCCGCGCAGGGCATCACCATCGCTTCGACGGTGCCGATCGGCAGTCTGATGATGCCGCTGCCGCAGCTCGGCGAGAAGGGGGTCTTCGTGATGACCGGCACCGACAGCGTGATCGATCACTGGTCGCCCTTCGGCAGCGGCGATATGCTGGAGAAGGCCAATCTCTACGCGCAGCTCTACCGGGGCTCCGACGAATTCCATCTCTCGCGCTCGCTGTCGATCGCCACCGGCGGCGTGCTGCCGCTGGACGACAGCGGCAAGCGCGCCTGGCCGAAGGCCGGCGACGACGCGGCCTTCACGCTGGTTCCCGCCAGTTGCTCGGCCGAGGCGGTGGCCCGCATGCCAGCGCGCACGGCCACCTTCCACCAGGGCCGCATGGTCTATGGCAGCGTGGGGCAGGCCTGATGGAGGGCTGTGATGCTCGTCCTTGCCGCCCGGCGGCCTTTCTCGACATGGCGCAAGCGAGTTTCAGTGCGAGCGGCGCCTGAGCGCCGCTCCACGGGGAGCCGGTTCAATCGGCAATTTCGACCACCAGCTCGACCTCGACCGGCAGGCCGAGGGGCAGGCTGGCGACCCCGAGCACGACCCGGCCCGACAGCATTTCGGCACCGAAGACCTTGAGAAGAAGCTCGGAGGCGCCGTCGGCAACTTTTGGATGCTCCCGGAAATCGCCTTGCGTGGCAATATAGACGCCGAGCTTGGCGATGCCGGTCACCTTGTCGAGCGAACCGAGCTCCTGCCTGATGGCGGCGAGGGCGCTGCGGGCGGCCAGTTCGGCAGCCTGGTAGCCCTGCTCGGCAGTAAGTTCGCCGCCGAGGCGTCCGATGAATTGCGGCTTGCGGTCGATCACCGGCAGCATTCCGCTCAGGAAGAGCAGCCGGCCGATCCTGACGCCCTCGACATAGGCGCCGAACGGCGTGGGAGGCGGGGGAAGAGCGATGCCGAGTTCCTCCAGCCGCCGTTCCGCGCCGGCAGCCGCCGCTATATCCGGCCTTACCATTTGCCCAGATGTGCGCCGCCGTCGACGTGCAGCACCTCCCCGGTTATGCGCGGAGCCTCGGTCAGGAAGAGAACCGCCCCGACGATTTCCTCGACAGCGGAAATGCCGGGCATGGGCGACAAGGCCTTGATGAAATCCCTTGGGCTGTCTTTATGAAGCGGGGTGTCGACCACCCCAGGGGCGACCGTGTTCACGCGGATGCCCTCGCCCGCATATTCCATGGCGATGTTCTTGGACAACGCCTCGATGCCTCCCTTGGTCGCCATGGCGACCGAGGCGTTGACGCCGGCGATCGGATGATCGGCCAGGGGCGTGGTGATGCTGACGATGCTGCCGCCGCTCTTCTGCGTGAGCATCTGCCGGACAACCGCCTGGGTGAGGTGCAGGAAGCCTTCCACATTGGTGGCGGCGAGCCGGCGGTAATCCTCCAGCGTGTAGTCGACGAAGGGCTTGGTGAAGAAGATGCCGGCATTGTTGACCAGGGCATCGATCCGCCCGAAGCGGGCCAGTGCGGTTTCGACCACACGCTGAGCGGTGGCGGGGTCGGCGATATCGCCGTCGACGCGGGCCAGCCTCTCGGAAGCCCGGATTTCATCCGTTTCGGAAACCCGCCGCGATGTCGCGACGACGGCGTAGCCTTGGTCGAGGAAGGCGTTGGCGAGGCCTGCGCCGATACCCTGGGAAGCACCGGTGACGATGACGACCTTGTTTGTCATTTGAGTTCTCCACGAGTTGGTTTGCTCTCGTGGGAAGAATTTGCGCTGCCGCCAGTCTTTTGATTAGATGGAAATATATGGAATCAATTTTCCATCCATGCAAAAATCCCGGAATGGCCGATCTCAACGACATCGCCGTTTTCGCGAAGGTGGCGCAGTTCGAAAGCTTCAGCCGCGCCGCCCACGCGCTCGGCATGCCGGTCTCCACCGTCAGCCGCAAGGTGAGCGCGCTCGAGGAACAATTGGGCGTGACGCTGCTGCAGCGGACGACGCGCAAATTGACACTCACGAGCCAGGGGCGAGCCTATTACCAGCAATGCAGCGAGCCACTCGTCCAGCTCGAGGATGCCGAGCGGGTGCTCGTCCAGGCGCAGAGAAGGCCGGAGGGCCTGCTCCGGGTTTCCGTGCCGGTGATCATGGGGCAGGAGCCCTTTTACGACTTCATCTCGTCCTTCCTGAAGGCCTTTCCGCAGATCCAGGTCGATCTCGTCGTCACCAATGTCTTTCTCGACCTGATCGCCGAGAATGTCGACGTGGCCATCCGCTTCGGAGAACTGCAGGATTCCAGCATCATCGCCCAGCGCATCGGCAAGAGCGTGCGCTATGTCGTGGCGACGCCGGGCTATCTGGAGGGGCGTGACCGGCCGGCCAAGCCGGAAGATCTCGCCCGCCATCGCTGCGTGCTGATGAACGGGCGCAACAACGAAGCCGAATGGCATCTGGTCAATGGCCGCAGGGCCGTGAAAATCCAGGTTTCCGGGCCGATCGCCAGCCGCGATTTCCAGGCCGTGAGTGCCTTCACCTATAAGGGGCACGGTATCGGGCTCCTGCCCTCGACCTATTGCGACGAACGCATCGAGAGCGGCGAACTCGTGCGCCTCCTGCCGGATTGGTCTTCGCCCGAGATCTTCGTGCATGCCGTCTACCAGACGCGACGCTTCCTTCCAGCAAAGCTGCAGGCCTTCCTCGATGCCCTAAAGGCTTGGAAGAGCCCGCTTTGGATAAAGCTGCGGTGACGCCGGTTGCTGCAGCGCCCGATCGTCAGCGGCATCGACTTCAGAGTCTCAGCCAGTCGAGCGTGCCCAGGGAGATCAGAGTCGCGGCCAGGATGGCGCCGGCGTAGATCAGGCTGTGGCGCCAGCTCTGCAGCGGCGAGCGCTGGCGAAGCAAGGCGGGGCGGGCGAGGACGAAGGCAGCGATCAGCAGCGCCACCACCAGCCCGCCATGCTGGATGCCGGTGGCCAGGTCGTGCAGGATCACCATGCTGCAGATCAGCAAGGTCGGAAACCAGGCATGCCGGAACTCGGTGCGAAGCTTGGCGAGCAAGGGGGCAAATGGCTGCATGATGTCCTCAAGAGCAAAAGTTCGGCCGCGTTCTGAAAGCTGAGGTTGGCGGAGTAGATGCCGATTGCGGCGCGAGCGTGCCGTGTCGATGGTCACACGGCGGAAATCGCGAGGAATCGTGGTGTCAGGCCCGGGAATCCGGGATCAGCCTTAATAAAGCGTTAAAAATCGAGCCGATTTGGCCGTCCCTGCCGAACCCTGCCTTCGAGGCGCCAAATCCCGCATTCCCGGCATGGCTGCCGGCGCCAAATAGGCAGTAGCGGCCTGACTGGAATCCTTCTATAAACGCACCATCCCGCGCCGCACAAATCGCCTCGCGAGCGCGAATTCCGCTGACCTATCATAGGCTTGGGGACCTTCCTCGGCCTTTTTCAGGGAACCTGCCATGGCCTCTCTCGACAGCTTCAAAGCCCGCAAGACACTTCAGGTGGGCTCGAAGACCTATACCTACTATTCCTTGAAGGCAGCGGAAGCGAACGGTCTTCCCGGCATTTCCGCCTTGCCGGTCTCCATGAAGGTCCTGCTCGAGAACCTCCTGCGCTTCGAGGATGGCCGCAGCGTTTCCAAGGGCGATATCGAAGCCATCGCCGCCTTCCTCACCAATCGCGGCAAGGCCGAGCGCGAGATCGCCTTCCGGCCCGCCCGCGTGCTGATGCAGGACTTCACCGGCGTGCCGGCCGTGGTCGATCTCGCGGCCATGCGCGATGCCATGAAGGCCCTGGGCGGCGATCCCACCCGCATCAACCCGCTGGTGCCGGTGGACCTGGTCATCGACCACTCCGTCGTCGTCGATTATTTCGGCAACAACGACGCCTTCAAAAACAACGTCGCCCGCGAATATGAGCAGAACCAGGAGCGCTACCGCTTCCTGAAATGGGGCCAGTCGGCTTTCGACAATTTCCGCGTGGTGCCGCCGGGCACGGGCATCTGCCATCAGGTCAATCTCGAATATCTGGCGCAGGCGGTCTGGACCAAGGAAGAGGACGGCACCACCGTCGCCTACCCCGACACGCTGGTGGGCACCGATAGCCACACCACCATGGTCAACGGCCTGGGCGTGCTCGGCTGGGGTGTCGGCGGCATCGAGGCCGAAGCCTCCATGCTCGGCCAGCCCAACTCCATGCTGATCCCCGAAGTGATCGGCTTCCGTCTCACCGGCAAGCTGCCGGCCGGCGTCACCGCCACCGACCTCGTGCTCACCGTCACCCAGATGCTCCGCAAGAAGGGCGTCGTCGGCAAGTTCGTGGAGTTCTTCGGTCAGGGTCTCGACGCCATGACGCTGGAGGACAAGGCCACCATCGCCAATATGGCCCCGGAATATGGCGCGACCTGCGGCTTCTTCCCTGTCGATGCCGAGACGCTGCGCTATCTCGACAAGTCGGGCCGGGATGCCGACCGTATCGCCCTGGTCGAGGCCTATACCAAGGAACAGGGCATGTTCCGCACGGCCTCGAGCTTCGATCCCGTGTTCACCGACATCCTCGAGCTGGATCTGGCCACCGTGCTGCCCTCGCTCGCTGGTCCCAAGCGTCCGCAGGACCGCGTGCTGCTCTCCGACGCCAAGGCTGGCTTCCTCGCCGCCCTTGAAGGCGAATTCAAGAAGCCGGGCGAAGCCGGCAAGACCCAGGCCGTCGCCGGAACCGACTATGCCATCGGCCATGGCGCCGTGACCATCGCCGCCATCACCTCCTGCACCAACACCTCCAATCCCTCGGTGCTGGTCGCGGCCGGCCTGCTCGCCCGCAAGGCTGCGGCCAAGGGTCTGAAGTCCAAGCCCTGGGTCAAGACCTCGCTCGCGCCGGGATCGCAGGTGGTGGAGGCCTATCTCAGCCAGTCCGGTCTGCAGAAGGACCTCGATGCCCTCGGCTTCAACCTCGTTGGCTTCGGCTGCACCACCTGCATCGGCAATTCGGGTCCGTTGCCCGAGCCGATCTCCGAGGCCGTCAACAAGGGTGACATCGTCGCCGCCGCCGTGCTCTCGGGCAACCGCAACTTCGAAGGCCGGGTCAATCCGGACGTGAAGGCCAACTACCTGGCATCGCCCCCGCTGGTGGTCGCCTATGCCCTGGCCGGCTCGCTTCAGGTCGACCTCACGCTGGAGCCGCTCGGCACCGGCAGCGACGGCAAGCCTGTCTTCCTCTCCGATATCTGGCCCGATGGCGCCGAGATCCAGGCGGTGATCGACGAGTTCGTCACGCAGGCGATGTTCAAGTCCAAATATGCCGACGTCTTCAAGGGCGACGAGAACTGGCAGAAGATCTCCGCACCGGCTGGGCAGACCTATGCCTGGGACGAGCGCTCCACCTATGTGCAGAACCCGCCCTATTTCGAGGGCATGACCAAGACGCCCGTGCCGCCGACCGACGTGCACAAGGCCCGCGTCCTCGGCCTCTTCCTCGACTCGATCACCACCGACCACATTTCCCCGGCCGGTTCGATCAAGGCGGCGAGCCCGGCGGGCGAATATTTGCGCGACCATCAGGTCCGCCCGGTGGACTTCAACCAGTACGGCACCCGCCGCGGCAACCATCAGGTGATGATGCGCGGCACCTTCGCCAATATCCGCATCAAGAACCAGATGCTGCCGGGTATCGAAGGGGGCCTCTCGATCCACTATCCCGATGGCGTGGAAGCGCCGATCTATGACGTCGCCATGCGCTACAAGGCCGAGGGCGTGCCGCTGGTGGTATTCGCCGGCAAGGAATACGGCACCGGCTCCTCGCGTGACTGGGCCGCCAAGGGCACCAAGCTGCTCGGCGTGCGCGCCGTGATCGCGCAGAGCTTCGAGCGCATCCACCGCTCCAACCTGGTCGGCATGGGCGTGGTCCCCTTCACCTTCGCCGAAGGCACTTCCTGGCAGACGCTCGGCCTTAAGGGCGACGAGACCGTGACGATCGAGGGTATCGAGACGATCAAGCCGCGCGCCACCATCGAGGCCGAGATCACCTTCGCCGACGGCAAGACCGTCAGGGTGCCGCTTTTGTGCCGCATCGACACGCTGGATGAGCTCGACTACTTCAAGAATGGCGGCATCCTGCAGTTCGTGCTGCGGAACCTGGCGGCCTAATCCTGGTTTACCCTCCCCGCGCAACTCAAGAGAGTTGCGGACCAGGGGAGGGTATTGGCCGAGTGGTCCACGCTTCAAGGAGATCCCATGTTCCCAGACAGTCTCATAGCCGGTTACAAGTCCTTCCTCGGTGATCGTTTTTCCCGGGAACGGCAGCGCTATGAGTCGCTGGCGACCACAGGGCAGAGCCCCGAAGTCCTGGTGATCGGCTGCTGCGACTCGCGCGTCTCGCCCGAAGTGATCTTCGATGCAGGGCCGGGCGAGCTGTTCGTGGTGCGCAACGTCGCCAACATCGTGCCGCCCTACGAAGTAGGCGGCCAGTTCCACGGCACCAGCGCCGCGCTGGAATTCGCGGTCGAAGCGCTCAAGGTCAAGCATATCGTGATCATGGGCCATGCCAGCTGCGGCGGTATCCGCTCCTTCGCCGAGAAGCGGGCGCCGCTCTCCTCCGGTGATTTCATCGGCAAGTGGATGTCGATCATCGCACCGGCGCTCGACACGCTCGAGGACCCCGGTGAGACGCCGTCCGATGACTATGTGACCCGGCTCGGCTTGGCCGCGGTGGAGCAGAGCCTGGCCAATCTGATGACCTTCGGCAGCGTGCGCCGTCGCGTCGATGCCGGCGAGCTGCAGCTTCACGGCGCCTATTTCGGCATCGCTTCCGGCCACCTGCTGGTGCGCGACCCCAAGACCCGCCGCTTCGAGGCGGTAGTGAGCGATATCGGTACGCCGCCGTCCCTGTTGCGCTGCGACTGACCCCCAGCGGTCCCGCGAAGGGCGCCCTTATAACTTCCTTACGCGTCACGCCCAAAATATTATACAATATTTATTTGTATAATATGCGCCGTATTTCGTAAAATGCCATCGATGTCAGTCTCGTCGACCAATCGTCGGCGAGGCCTGACGACGCCTTTCTCCTCTTCGCCGGCGAATGCGCTCCAGTGCCGCCGCAAGAACGAGGCATTTTTAGAACTGCATCCATCATGTCGAAGTCAGTCTCGAGAAAACTGGACCTGGTATCCAGGGTAACCATTCACGTCTTCGCCGGCGAAGTCCTCTTCGCGGCTCTGCTGGCGGCTTCCGGATCGAAAGCCTTTGCGCCGACCTTTGCCGTGCTGCTCACCTTTCTTGCGGTGATACAGGTGATGGCCGCTCTCGGCGCATGCCGTCGCGCCCCATCCTCCTCGCTGACGGAATGGGACGGGGTCACCTGGCTGTTGCTGGTGGCGACGGGCGCCTTGCTGTTCGCGCGGTGATTTCGGCTCGATGAGACGTGCCTTCACAGCGGCGGCAGGCGCCGCTTCACCGGCTGTGACTTTACGATGGCGGTGTTCGTCTCGGCCTTGTCGATCAGGCGGTCGAGGATTTCGTCCAATTGCTCGATCGAGCGCAGATGCAGCCGGGCGACGAAGCAGTCGTCGCCCGTGACCTTGTCGCATTCGGAAAATTCCGGGATTTCCTCGATCAGCCTCTGCACCCGGGGCAACTGGCCGGGCAAAGGGCGGATGCGGACGATCGCCTGCAGCGTATAGCCGAGGGCCTGCGGATCCACGTCCACGGTGAAGGCGCGGATCACGCCGCGCTCCTCCAGGCGCTTGAGCCGCTCGGAGGTCGAGGGGGAGGACAGGCTCACCCGGCTCGCCAGTTCCTTCAGCGAGATGCGGGCATTCTCGACCAGGATGTCGACGATGCGCTTATCCATTTCATCAAGCATGATGCCAATTCGCAATTTGTCCTTCGTAATTTAGGATAATGCCATAGCTGGCCTAATCCGATCCATATAAATCCGCAAAGCGTCCGAATAGACTCCGATCTCCATTGAGAGGTGATGTCATGGACAAGCTCCGCGGAACGGCCGAGATGACGGCGGCCATGATCATATCGGGGACGATCGGCTGGTTCGTCATCCTGTCGGGCCAGCCGATCATCGACGTGGTGTTCTGGCGCTGCCTGTTCGGTGCCGGTACGCTCGCTTTGATCTGCCTGGGGCTCGGCCTTTTCAGGCGCGACGTCATTACGGGGCGGCAGATCGGGCTGGCCGTGATCGGCGGCGTCGCCATCGTGGCGAACTGGCTGATGCTGTTCGCCGCCTATCCGCGTGCCTCGATCTCGATCGCCACCGCGGTCTACAACACCCAGCCCTTCATGCTGGTGGGCTTCGGCGTGCTGTTCTTTGCGGAGAAGCTGACGGCCTCCAAACTGTTCTGGCTCGGCCTCGCCTTTGCCGGCATGCTCGGTATCGTGCAGGCCAAAAGCGGCGCTGACGGCACCGACTATCTGGCCGGCATTGGCCTGGCGCTCGGCGCCGCCTTCTTCTATGCCATCGCCGCTCTGGCCGCCAAGAAGCTCAAGGGGGTGCCGCCGCATCTGATCGCGCTGATTCAGGTGATCGTCGGCCTGGCGATGCTGGCCCCGCTCGCTGACCTGTCCCATCCGTCCACGGGCGTGCGGATTTGGTCGATGCAGACTTGGGCGATTTTGGGCACGCTCGGCATCGTCCATACCGGGCTGATGTATATCCTGCTCTATGGCGCCATCCAGAAACTGCCGACCAGCCTCACCGGCGCGCTCTCCTTCATCTATCCGGTGGTGGCGATCCTGGTCGACCTCATCGCCTTCGGCCATCGCCTGGACTGGCTGCAGATGGCCGGTGCCGGCGCCATCCTGGTCGCGGCCGCCGGCATGACGCTCGGCTGGTCGCCGTTGCGGCGGAACGAGGCGGCGGCACCGATTCCGCCAAATCCCAAAACGCTTTAGCTCCCAATCCTGAGCAGGAGGACGCCGAAAAGGGCGGCGGCGATGCCGAGCCATTGCAGCGGCGACAATCTTTCGCCGCGCAGCACCACGCCCAGGGCGGCGGTCACGGCACCGGACAGGGTGCTCAGCACGGTGACGAGAAGCCAGAGCGATGAAGGCGGCAGCCGGAATTCGGCCGGCTGCGCCGCCAGCAGGCCGGCGAGGCAGATCAGGTTGGTGGCATAGAGCAGCCACAGCGTCGCGGGGGTGCCGAGCCTGGGCAGGGCCAGGTGCCCCTGCAGCCAGAAGCCGACGCCGAAGAGCAGGGCCGCCGCCAGTGCCAGGCGCAGCGGAGCCCTCGAGCCTGCCGAAGCCCTGCCGTCATCCGGCGCATAAACCGTGCAGGGTACCCCGATGAAACAGAGCGCCAGCCCCGCCAGCGCCCATCGGTCCAGAATCTCGCCGGTCGCCAGCGACAGCAAGGTGGTGACCACGCCATAGGTGGCGGTGAGGGGTGCCACCAGGGCGGCCTTGCCGCGGGCCAGGGCCGACATCAGAGCAAGCATGGCCAGAAAATTGCTGAGAGCGGCGGCAAGGCCCCACAGCCAAGCCTCCGGCGGGGCCGACGCCATCTGGCTGCGGATGGCGGGTAGGAATGCGATCAGCAGCGACAGGCCGGCAAAACCGACGGCCTGGCTGAAGAACTGGGACCGGCGCACCCCGAGCGCCCGCGCCGCCGCGCCGCCGAGGAAATCCGTGCCGCCCCAGCACAGGGCTGCCGCCAGGCCGAGAAGAATCGCCATGTTCGCATCCGGCTGTCCGGCCAGGAGAGGGCGCGTACTTCCTTCAGGGCTCCGCCCCTCCTAGCCGCAGCCGGAGACTCCCATTGCCGGCCGAGGAACGCTGGCGGCATCCCTCAAACGAAACATCACTCCATGCCTTCGAGCTCGACGATCATGCTCTCGATCAGATTGAGCCCGATCTGCCAGAAGGCCGGGTCGCGCGCGTCGAGGCCGAAGGGTGCGAGCAGTTCGGAATGGTGCTTGGTGCCGCCGGCCGCCAGCATGGAGAGGTAGCGTTCGGCAAAACCCTCATGGGCCTTCTCATAGACGGCATAGAGCGAATTCACCAGGCAATCGCCGAAGGCGTAGGCATAGACGTAGAAGGGTGAATGGATGAAGTGCGGGATATAGGTCCAGAAGGTCTCGTATCCCGGCCCGATCTTGATGGCCGGTCCCAGGCTGTCCGTCTGCACCGACAGCCAGATTTCGCCGAGGCGGTCGGCGGTCAATTCGCCCTGGCGGCGTTCGACATGCACCTTGCGCTCGAAGGAATAGAAGGCGATCTGGCGCACGACCGTGTTGATCATGTCCTCCACCTTGGCGGCGAGCATGGCCTTCTTCTGCGCCGGGCTTGCAGCCTGGGCGAGCAAAGCGCGGAAGGTCAGCATCTCCCCGAACACCGAGGCGGTTTCGGCCAAGGTTAGAGGCGTCGGTGCCATCAGCGCGCCGTTATGGCCAGCCAGCACCTGGTGGACGCCGTGGCCGAGCTCGTGGGCCAGCGTCATCACGTCGCGCGTCTTGCCCTGGTAGTTGAGGAGGACATAGGGATGGGCCGAGGGCACGGTCGGGTGGGCGAAGGCACCCGGGGCCTTGCCGGGACGGACGGGCGCGTCGATCCAGTTCTCGTCGAAGAAGCGCTGGGCGATGCCGGCCATGCGCGGGGAGAATCCGGCATAGGCCTCCAGCACGGTGCTGCGCGCATCTTCCCACTTGATCGGCGTGCTCTCGACCTTGGGCAGCGGGGCGTTGCGATCCCAATGGTTGAGCTGGTCGAGCCCGAACCACCTGGCCTTGAGGCGATAATAGCGATGCGACAGCCGCGGATAGGCTTCCTGCACCGCCGAGACCAGGGCGTCCACCACCTCGCGCTCGACCCGGTTCGACAGATGGCGGGAATCGGCGACATCCTCGAAACCGCGCCAGCGGTCGGAGATCTCCTTGTCCTTGGCCAGCGTGTTGGTGATCAGGGTGAACAGCCTGAGATTGTCCTTGAAGGTGCGGGCGAGGGCATGCGCCGCTTTCTCGCGCTTGGCCGGGGAGGGGTCCTGGAGCAGGTTCAGGGTCGGCTCCAGCGTCAGTTCCTGGCTGTCCTCCACCCGGAAGCGCAGGCCCGAGATCGTCTCGTCGAACAGGCGGTTCCAGGCCCCACGCCCGGTCACCGACTTGTCGTGGAACAATTGTTCGACGCGGTCCTCGAGCTGGTAGGGCTTTTCGATGCGGATATCGTCGAGCCAGGGCTTCCAATGAGCGAGCGCCTCGTCCTTGACCGCCTCGGCCAAGGCAGCATCGTCGATACGGTTGAGCTCCAGCGTGAAGAACAGGAGGTGGGAGGACGCCGTGGTCAGCTTGTCCTGCACGTCGCCATAGAATTTGGCGCGGGCGGGATCGGTGGTGTCGCCGGCATAGACCAGGCCGGCGAAGGAGGCGATGCGCCCCAGCCTGTCCTCGATGCCTTCATAGGTCTTGATGATGGCTGCGAGACGGCGGGCGCCATCCGTGCCTGCCAGGATCTCGGCGAGCCTGCCCTTATGGGCCTCCTCGAAGGCAAGGCAGTCGGCCTGCCCCCGGTCGAGATCGGCGCTGATTTCCGGCGAATCGATGCCCGGATAGAGATCGGCGAGATTCCATTCCGGCAATCGGCCGAGTTCACCGCCCTTCCGGTCGGGCTTGGTCTGCGGCGAATCGGCTTTGGCCACCCCGGATGAGGTGGAGCCCGAGGATGCGGAAAAAGATTGGCCGGCCATGAAAACTCCTTGAGACCACCGATGCGCCTTTGCGGTTCCGGCGCTCGCCGCCAAATCGAAAGACGCTGTAGCCGGGCCAGCGATGCGGCCCCGTGATGGTCTCACATATCGCCGTTCGCGGCGGTGGTTTCAACCGTCTCAGCCGAATGTGACTTCGATGAAACGTCGTTAAGCAGTCCTTCACGCTTCTGCTCCTAGATGATCCGAAACGGCACACGGGGCGCTTCGCCCGGGTGAAATTATGAGGCCTCGCCGGAAGGCAGCCTCGCGCTGACGCAGTGATGTCAGGGTTTCCGCAGGGATCGCGATCCGATCGCTGCATCGGATGAAATGGGACGGGGGATTGATGGGCTCGACTGTTCTGATCGCCGACGATGATCCGGTGCAATGCCGGCTCCTCGAGGCCATGGTGAGGCGCTTTGGCTATCATGCCCGCCTCGTGGACAGCGGCGAAGCAGCGCTGCGCGAACTCGAAGGCGGCAAGATCGATCTCCTCGTTCTGGATCTGGTGATGCCTGATCTCGACGGCATGGGCGTGCTCGGTCGCATGCGGGCCCGCGGCCTGCAGGTTCCGGTGATCGTTCAGACGGCCCATGGTTCGATCGATGCCGTGATCTCTGCGATGAAGGCCGGAGCGGCCGATTTCGTGGTCAAGCCCGTCGGCGCCGAGCGCCTGCAGGCGTCGATCCGCAATGCCCTCAAGCACCGCGCGCTGGAACGCGAGGTCCGCGTGCTCGCCAAGCGCGCAGCGGGCCAGCTCGGCCTGAGGGACCTGGTCGCCCGCGGCCCGGAGATGGAGAGGGTGGTGCGTCTCGCCGAGAAAGCGGCCGGCTCGACCATTCCCGTGCTGATCGAGGGCGAAACGGGCACCGGCAAGCAGATGGTGGCGCACGCGATCCACGGCGGGGGCGAACGTCGCGGCCGACCCTTCGTGGCCGTCAATTGTGGCACCCTGCCGGAGGCCGAGGCCGAACGCATCCTGTTCGGCCAGGACAAGAACGCAGCCGGTGCCGTCGACAAGCAGGCCGGCAAGCTGGCGGAGGCCCACGGCGGCACGCTCTTCCTCGACAATGTTGGCGAATTGTCGCCCGTCTTGCAGGTCAAGCTGCTCGACGCGCTGCGCAGCGGCGAAATCGAGCCGCTGGGCGCGCGCCGGGCGGTGCGCACCGACTTCCGCCTGATCTCCTCGACCAGCCGCAATCTGATCGATCTCGTCAAGGCAGGGCAGTTCCGCGAGGATCTCTATTACCGCCTCCATGTCTTTCCGATCATGCTGCCGGCGCTGCGGATGAGACGCGAGGACGTCGCCGATCTCGCCTGGCATTTTCTCGCCCGCTTCGGGGCCGAGGAGGGCAAGGCCATACGCAGCATCAGTGCCGAGGCCCTGGCGCTGCTCACCGCCTATGACTGGCCCGGCAATGTGCGCCAGCTCGAAAATGCGATGTATCGCGCCGTGATCCTCGCCGAGGGCGACGAGATTGGCGTGCCTGATTTGCCGCAGATCGCTGCCCGCGTGGACGGGTTCGATGTGCGCATCCCCTCAGCGCCGCTGCTGCCGCCCAAGCCGGTTCACACCGGCCCGGCCATGATCACCGGGGCGCCGCTGCGCGAGATCATCACGGTGCGTGAACCCCACACCATGACCATGCTCGATGCGCGGGGGGACGTGCGCACGCTGGAATCGCTGGAAACGGACATGCTGAAATTCGCCATCCGCCATCACCGCGGGCAGATGACCGAGGTCGCGCGCAAGCTCGGCATCGGGCGATCCACGCTTTATCGCAAGCTCAAGGAACTTGGACTTGACGAAGCGTCGATCGGCGTGAGAGCCGGAGAGGTGGGCGAGTCTCACCAAGCGGCTTGAACGGCGGCGTGATCAATTGCACACCAGAATTTGTCTTGAATCTGGCATGGTACTTGTCACTATCGACACATTTGCAGGCGGCGTTGGGACATTGGGCGCCGGGGATTGAGGAATCTTATGAGTTACCGCGCTAATTTGTTGAGTTCGGTCGCTCTGGCTTTGAGCTTGAGCGCCATATTGCTCCCGGCCTATGCCCAAGACAACGGTACGCCAGCCAGCCCCGTGCCCGTAGCGCCGCCGGTTCCCGGCCTGAGTGCCGGCGAAAAGCAGAGTGCCTTCGCGCCGGCGACGCCGCAGACCGCGCCGGCCGCCGCCTCGCCGCAGGAGAGGGTAAGCGTGCAGCATGTCAAGCCGGACAATGCGCCGGCCTCGACCGCGACGCTTGCGCCTGCACCGGTAGGTCCCGTGCCGGTGCCGGCTCCCGTCGAAATGGCCCCCAAGCCTGCCGAGACGGCAGTGGCTCCGGATACGCCGTCCTCGATCTCCGCTACGGCTCCCAAGGATGAGGCGGCCCGGGCCGGTACCCAGTCCGTGGCAGCCGCCTCGCCCGCCGGACAGCCCGCTCCCGCCGCCGTGCCGACACCGGAAATCCCGGCCGCCGTGCCCAGCGAGACGCCGGCCCCCAAGGTCGAGCCCAAGGCTGAACCCAAGACCGAGCCCATGCCGCCGGCCGAGGCCAGTACACCCGCGCCATCGGTCGCTCCTGCCACGGTCACCATGAATCTTTCCGCCAGGCTTGCCGATTACGTCGCCAAGCGCGGCGCCGATGCGCAGGCCATCAGCGACTTCTACGCCCTGCGGGGCCTGACGCCACTGTGGATCGACAATGGTGCGCTCACGCCCGCGGCCAAGGCGTTGGTCGACCGCATGAACCACGCCGCCGAGGACGGCCTCGATGCTGCGGCCTTCCGGGTCCCCGGGATCGATAGCCTGAGCGGCGCCAGCGCCGATGTCCAGGCCGATACCGAGATCGCACTGAGTGCGGCCATCCTCAATTATGTCCGCCAGGCTTCCTCGGGCCGGGTCGATACCAGGCAGATCAGCCGCGACATCGCCAAGGCTCCCAACATGCCCGATCCTGTGGCGGCGCTCGCTTCGGTGGCGATCGCCTCCAATCCGGTCGCGGTGCTCGACGGCTACAATCCGTCCTCGCCGCAATATCTGGCGCTGAAGCAGAAGCTGGCCGACGTCAGGGCCGCCAATGCCGCCGCCGCCGAAGCCTCCCTGCCCGTGGTTCCCGCCGGTCCCACGCTGAAGGTGGGCATGACCGATACGCGGGTGGCGGTGCTGCGCACCCGCTTGGGGCTGACGGCCAGCGACGCCGACAGCGATGTCTATGACGAGGCGCTGCAGGCGGCGGTCCGCGACTTCCAGGCCGCTCGCAACCTCAAGGCCAGCGGCACGCTCGGACCGGCCACCGTGGTCGCCCTCAATGCGGCCTTGCGCCAGCCGCGCGTGAATGTGGAAAGCGAGATCATCGCCAATATGGAGCGCTGGCGCTGGCTTCCCCACGACATGGGGCTGACCAACGTCTTCGTGAACGTTCCCGAGTACAAGGTCTGGTTCACCAAGGACGGCGTGCTGAGCTACGAGGCGCGGGTGGTGGTCGGCAAGGCCAATACGCCGACGCCGATCTTCTCGGACATGATGAGCTTCGTGGTCGTCAATCCGTCCTGGAACGTGCCGCAGTCGATCATCAAGAAGGAATACATGCCCAAACTCGCCCAAGACCCCGGCTATCTCGAGCGCCGGGGCTACGAGGTGAGCTATGTCGGCGGCCAGATGCAGGTGCGCCAGCCGCCTGGCGAGCGCAACGCGCTCGGCTTCATCAAGTTCATGTTCCCGAACAATTTCTCGGTGTATCTGCACGACACGCCGCAGCGCAACCTGTTCTCGCGTGACGAACGGGCCTTCAGCCATGGCTGCGTGCGTGTGGATAACCCCTATAAATTTGCCGAGCTGGTGATGGGCAATGGCTGGACTGAGGACAGTGTCCGCGGCCTGCAGGGCGGGGACGAGCAGCGCATTGATTTGGAGAGGAAAATTCCGGTCCACATCGCTTATTTCACCGCCTATGTGGACGGTGACGGCGAATTGCAGCGCCTCAATGACATCTACGGATATGACCGGAAGGTGATTTCGGCGCTTGGCCTTCCCGGCTGAAATCTGTTATGCAACGATTTACCATGTTTGGTAAGGGTTGGCGTTTGCCAACCCGCGTTCGTCTTTTTGCCACGTTTCCCAAGCAAAAGGCCACTCCCAAGGCCGGTTTCAACGGCTAGAACTTAGGGGTCGAACGGTGCATCAACGGTGCTTTAACCAATCTCGGCAAGACTCCGGCAATCCGGACCTGGCGCCGAGCGTCCCATTTATGGAAATACGCTCTGCGCTGGTTCCCTCGCCTATTTGCCGAGAGTGCTAATCGTGCAGAACCCACTCAGCCTTTTGCCCCGGATCAAAGTTTCGCGTACCGGTCGCATTCTGGCCATTTCCCTCGCATCGACGGTGATGACGACGGTTCTGGTCGGGCCGACGCAGGACGCGATTGCCAATGGCGATACCCGCTCGCTCTATATGCGCCACCTGCATACGGGCGAGACCATCAACATCACCTACAAGCGCAACGGCTCTTACGACTCCGCTGCGCTGAAGAAGATCGACTGGTTCATGCGCGACTGGCGCCAGAACCAGGCCGTGCGCATGGATCCGCGGGCGCTCGACACGCTCTGGCTGGTCTATCGCCAGGTCGGCGCCTCCCAGCCGATCAACATCGTCTGCGGCTACCGCTCGCCCGGCACCAACGGCATGCTGCGCCGGCGTTCGCGCGGCGTCGCCAAGTTCAGCCAGCACACGCTTGGCAAGGCGATCGACTATTTCATCCCCGGCGTGCCGCTGTCGAAGCTGCGTGTCGCCGGTCTGCGCCTGCAGCGTGGCGGCGTGGGGTATTATCCTTCGTCTGGCTCGCCCTTCGTCCACATGGACTCCGGCGGCGTACGCATGTGGCCGCGCATGTCGCGTAGCGAACTCGCTTCCGTCTTCCCCGACGGCAAGACGGTGCTGCTGCCTTCGGACGGGCGTCCGATGCCCGGCTATCAGCTGGCGATGAACGAAATTCGCCGCAATGGCGGTTCGGCTGGCGGTGGCGCCGGCGAGGATGATGTTGCCGAAACCAGCGGCGGCGGCTTCTTCGCGGCCCTGTTCGGCTCGCGCAGCAACAGCACCACCACCACCAGCGCCCCGCCGGTCGAGGTGGCCCAGGCCTATGCGCCGACGACGCGCAGCAATGCTCGCATACCGGCCGCGCCGCCGCAGCCTGCTCCGGTGATGCAGCAGATGGCGATGGCCGATGAACTGGCGACGTCGCCCCGTCGCATGGCTCCCGTGCCGCTGCCGGAACGCCGTCCCAACGATATCGATGCCGTCCAGGCCGCCGATGCCGCGACGGCCCAGCTTGCCTCGGCCGACACCGGCCCCCGCATGATCTGGCAGACCGGGCCGAATGGCACGGGTGGCGAGACGGCTGCCAATGTGCCGCTGCCGCCGCTGCGTCCGGGTACGGCCGCCGAGGAGAGCCAGGCGGCTCCCGTGCAGCTCGCATCCCTGGATGCCCCGCCCTCGGTGCCGGCGACGCGGCCCGTGGTCGATCCCAAGCCGCCGATCTTCGCCGACCTTTCTCAGGGCAGCGAAGGCTTCATGAAGCGCAGCGCCAACCGCCAGTCGCAGCGCGCGCTCGGCTTTGCCGACACCGCGCCGGTGACCAATACCGCCCGCCCGCCGCGGCCGGCTTTGATCGCGACGCGCTTCGAGAAGCAGAATTTCGCTTCGCTGTCGGCACCGGTTTCCGCCGCCCGCAACAAGCAACAAGCGACCCTGGTCAAGCCGGATCTGCGCACCACGGCTTCGCTGATCGCGGCGCCGTCGAAGACGGTGGTGGTACGCTTCGGCGTGGCGGCTTATCAGGACCTGCGGGCCGACAAGTTCACCGGCGCCGCGGTGAAGCCTCTGCGCGTGGCCAGCTTCACGCCGATGCCGGATATCTTCACCGGCTCGATCGCCTCCAACTAAGCCAGAGCTTTTACCAGCGTACCGGTTCGCCCGGTGCGCTGGCCTCGATCGCCAGAGCATGAACGCCGCGGGCAAAGGCGGGCTTCAGGGCCTCGTTGACGAGGCGATGGCGCTCGACGCGGCTGCGTCCGCTGAAGTGCGGCGAGACGATTCTCACTCGGAAATGGCTCTCACCGCCTTCGCGATGACCGGCGTGGCCGGCATGAGCGGCCGATTCGTCCAGCACCACCAGGCGTTCGGGTGCAAGCGCGGCCTGGAGACTGGTTTCAATCAGATCTTGGATGGATGATGACACGTTCGCAGGTTTCCTATTGCCCTGACTTCGGCCCAATTCTCCGCGATAGAGAGGCCTCGTCTCGAATCACGTTATTCCTGCGCTAAAACAAGGCCGATGCAAGGCCGATGCAAGGCCGATGCAAGGCCGATGCATCTATCCGCGACCCGGCCAATCCTAGAGCAAAACGCGTTCATGACTGAGCGCTCATTTTCTCTAACTTCCTGTTTCAACGCGTCTTTGCGATGCTTGGTGACCTCCGTCAAATCGCAAAACGCTCTAGCGAGACCCTTTCGTGCCGACTGACCTGACCAATCCCGCCCCGCGCCGTTCCTCCCGCCGCATCTATCTGCCGACCATCCTCTTCGCCCTGGTCGCGATCGCCTGGTCGGGCTTCTGGTGGTATGCCTCCACCCGGCTCGAAGCCGAGTGGAACCGCTTTGTGAGCAAGCAGGCCGAGCTCGGACGCCAGATCAAATGCGGCGAGCAGACCATCGCCGGCTATCCGTTCCGCCTGGAAATGCATTGTGGCCAGGCGACGGTGGAGAGCCTCAGGGGAGGGCGTCCCTTCAGTGCTGCACTCGCCGAGGTGAATGCGGTGGCCCAGGTGTATCAGCCCAACAAGGTTCTGCTCCAGGCCAAGGGACCGGTGACACTGGTCGACAAGAGCGATGCCGGCGCGACCCTGACCGCCGATTGGAAGAGCGCCGAGGCGAGCATGTCGATCTGGACCTCCGGGCCCCAGAACGCCGCGGTGGTGATCAAGGGCCTCAGCGGCAACGTCAAGCGCGGCGACCAGGCGGTCAATCTGGTCGAGGAGGGCAATGTCGAGATCCATATCCGCCTCGCCGAGGGTACCAATGCCGCGCCGGGTGCCTATGATCTCGCCGCCGATGTCGATGCCAAGGCGGTCGCGCCGCTGGATGATTTCCTTGGCTCTCCCTCGCCGATGAAAGCCACCTTTCGCGGGCTGATCACCAAGATCGACCTCAGGCCCATGCCGATGCCGGAGCGCCTGCGCGACTGGGCTGCCGCCGGCGGAGCGCTGAGCATCAGCCAGGCCCAGGTCGAGCGCGGTCCGAGCATCGTCAAGGCAACCGGCACGATCGGGCTGGAAACCAGCGGCTTTCCCTCCGGCGAGCTGACGGTGGCCCTCGCCGGCGTGCCGGAGCTTGCCCAGACGCTCAAGCAATCGGGCCGCGTGCCGGACATGGTGGCGACGACCCTCACCGTCGGCCTGCCGGTCCTCGGCAAACCCAGCAATATCGATGGCAAGGCGGCGGTCGAAGTGCCGCTGACCATCGCAGACGGCAAGGTCCGCGCCGGCGCCTTCCTGCCCGGCCTCAAGCTGCCGCGCCTGTTCCTGCCGGAATAGAGGCGAAGGCGCGCCGCGACAACCGATCCCCCTCTTGGGTTGAACGACGGGCGCGCAGCTTTATGCTGCGCGCAACAAACCATTAGGGGGAATCACATGCTCCGCGCGCTTCTCGTCTGTCTCAGCCTGCTGTGCCTTGCCCCTTCAGCCATTGCCAAGGACATGGCGTCGGTTCGCGGGCTCGATGCCGTGCTGGCGTCCGGCGTGCTCCGGGTAGGATCCACCGGCGACTACCGTCCCTTCAGCTACAAGGATCCCGCCAGCGGCGAGTTCTCCGGCTTCGACATCGACCAGGCCAAGAGCCTTGCCGAGACACTCGGCGTGAAGCTCGAGATCGTGCCGACGACCTGGTCCAGCCTGTCGGCCGATTTCGAGGCCGGCAAGTTCGACGTCGCGATGGGCGGCGTGTCGGTGACTTTCGACCGGCAGAAGAAGGGCCTGTTCTCCAGCCCCTATATGCGCGAGGGCAAGACGCCGATCGCCCGCTGCGCCGACAAGGGCAAGTTCGAGACGCTTCAGGATATCGACAAGCCCGAGGTGACGGTCGTCGCCAATCCGGGCGGCACCAACGAGAAGTTCGCCCGCGCCAGCCTGAAGCAGGCCAAGATCGTGATCTTTCCCGACAACACCAAGATCTTCGACGAGGTGGCGGCCGGCCGGGCCGATCTGATGATGACGGATGCTTCCGAAACCCTCTATCAGGAAAAGCTGCACCCCGGCGTTCTATGCGCCGTGCATCCCGACAAGCCCTTCAATTTCGCGGAGAAGGCCTATTGGCTGCAGCGCGACATCGGCCTGAAGGACTTTGTCGACCAGTGGCTGCACCAGTCGATCGAGACGGGGGCCTATCAGAAGATCTACGACAAGTGGTTCAAGTAGCGCCGTGCCGGACAGTGTCTGACGTATGCCGGTAAAGGGGGGGGCTGTCATTCCCGGCGCCGCCGCAGGCGGCGCGAAGGGGATGGCAGGGCAGTCCTTCTGCGGCCGGGTATGAGCCGATAGGCCGGATCGAGTTACCGTGCCAGGATCGGCGCCAGGGCATCGAGCAGCGGGTCTGGAGAAAAGGCTTCTCCTCCCGCTTCCCAGGCATATTGGAACTCGGCGATCTCGACGCCGACGAAGGCCTGCTCGGCGATCACCTCGCAGCAGGCACGGAGATCGGCGAGCGACAGGCCGCCTTCGCAGGCGTAATCGGTCGGAACGACGCCCGGATTCAGCACGTCGCAATCCAGATGCACATAGACCGGGCGGCCGGCAATCGCCTTGCGCAATTCGGCGGCCAGGTCGCCCCGTGCCTCGACGAGCGGAATGCCGCGCCTGTCGATCAAATCCTGCTCGAAGGGGTCGAGATCGCGCTGGCCCACGAGAACGAGCTGGTCGAGGCTCAGGCCTGCTCCCAGGCCGGAGTTCCACAGTCCGGCAGGACCGGAAATGGCCAGACCGCCGAGAAAGCCCGACGTCGAGGCTTCCGGCGTGTTCAGATCGCCATGAGCGTCGAACCAGACGATGCAGGCATCCGGACGGTGCCTAGCGACGGCCGGCAACGTCGCCAGCGAGACCGCACAGCGGCTGGTGGCCGCAATGGAAACGGCCCCGCTCGCCAGCACCTCATCGAAGCGGGCCTGCAGCTGCCTGAGCGCCGGCAGGGCCACGTCCAATTCCTCGCGCCAGCCTGCATTCAGCGCAGGCTCCGGCGTGCCGACCACGAAAGGTGCGATGCCCGTCCGCCGTGCCAGCGCCTCGCCGATCGCCCGGGCGCCCGGCATGGCCAGATCGTTGTGATCGCCGGCCCGGCCTTGAAATACCGTATATGCAAACTGTCTGGTCACTAGCTGCCCTCCTGGGCGTTGCCGTCCGGGCTGTCCGGCTTTACCTCGTATTTCATCAGGATCGGCACCTGGGTGGCGGCGAAGATCAGGGTGATTGGCATGGTGCCGAAGACCTTGAAATTGGTCCAGAAATTATCCGAGAAGTTGCGCCAGACGATCTCGTTGAGCACCGCCAGGAACAGGAAGAACAGGCCCCAGTTCAAGGTGAGCTTGCGCCAGCCTTCGGGCTTGAGGTCGAAGGCAGCGTCGAGGACGATGCGGATCAGGGGCTTGCCGAAGGCGAGGCCTCCCAGCAGGATCAGGCCGAACAGCGTGTTGACGATGGTCGGCTTGAGCTTGATGAAGGTCTTGTCCTGCAGCCACAATGTCAGCACGCCGAAGACCAGCACGAAGATGCCGGAGACCAGCGGCATCACCGGGATATGGCGGGTGAGGACGTAGCCGGCGATGAGCGCGACCAGCGTGGCGGGTATGAAGATGGCCGTGGCGGTGAAGATGTTGCCGCTCGACCCCTCGAACAGGGCCGGCGCCATGAAGCGCTCGACCAGGGGCTTGAACAATTCCGGCTTGTAGTTGGCGATGAAGAACAGGACCAGCGGTCCCATTTCCAGCACCAGCTTGAGCAGAGGATTGACCTTCTGGCGCGGCTTGGCGGCGGCTTCAATGCTCATGGCTCACTCCATCCCGGCAATGGCGCGGGAGAAGTCCCGGGCGGAGAAGGGCTCGAGATCGTCGATGCCCTCGCCGACTCCGATATAATGTACCGGCAGGCCGAATTTGGCGGCCAGCGCCACCAGGATGCCGCCGCGCGCCGTACCATCGAGCTTGGTCATCACCAGGCCCGTGACGCCGGCCGTCTTGCCGAAGATCTCGGTCTGCGAGATGGCGTTCTGGCCGACGGTGGCGTCGAGCACCAGCAGCACCGCATGCGGTGCGCTCTCGTCGATCTTCCTGATCACGCGCACCACTTTGGCGAGCTCGTCCATCAGCTGCGCCTTGTTCTGCAGCCGCCCGGCGGTGTCGATCAGGAGCACGTCCGAGCCGTTTTCCTGCGCGGTCTTGAGTGCGTCGAAGGCCAGGCCCGCGGAATCGGCACCCTGCTCGCGGGCCACGATGGGCGAGTGGGTGCGCTCGGCCCAGACCTTGAGCTGCTCGATGGCGGCGGCGCGGAAGGTGTCGCCGGCCGCCAGCGTCACTTTGAGGCCGTCGGCGCTGAACTTGGCGGCGAGCTTGCCGATGGTGGTCGTCTTGCCCGAGCCGTTGACGCCCACCATCAGGAGCACGAAGGGCTTGCGGGAACGATCGATTTCCAGGGGTTTGGCCACCGGCGTAAGGATGGCCTCGACCTCGCTGGCCAGGACCTGGTGGACTTCCTCCGGCGAGATCTGGCGGTCGAAGCGTCCCTTGCCGATCGCGGCGGCGATGCGGGTGGAGACGTCGACGCCGAGATCGGCCTGGATCAGCACATCCTCCAGCTCCTCGAGCGTGGTGGCATCGAGCTTGCGCTTGAGCACGATGTCGGTGATGCCGCGGCTGATGGCACTGGAGGAACGCGACAGGCCGTCGCGCAGGCGGCGCCACCAGGATTTCTTCTCGGCGGGAGCAGGAGCCGGCAGCGGCTCGCTGGCCCGGGGCGCGAGGGTTGGCTCCGGTGGGGGAGGCGGCGGGGCGGGCGGCTCGGGTTCGGAGGGAACGATCAGCTCGGCCGCGGCCAGGGGCAAAGGCTCGGTCGGGGCCGCGAGCGGCGCCTGCGCTGGCTCCGCCGCCGCGCCGGATTCCTCGGCGGGGGCCGGCGCCGCCTGTTCGGCTGCTGGCTCGGGCCTGGTTTCGGTCTCGGGCGTCGGGGTGCCTCGCCCGAACAGCCGTGAAAAGAAGCCGGGCTTTTGCTTTTCGCTCTCAGTCATCGAAACGGTCTGGTTCCCAAAAGCGTTTGCGATCAGGCGGAATCGCCGAGAATCGCAAAGGCGCATCAAAACAAGAAGTTAGAGCAAAATGCGCTCGGTGGTGACGCGTTTTGCTCCTGGCGGCAAGCCTGCCACCGAAAAATGGTCGCATGTTGAAGGAACCTCTAGCCGACAATGCCCGATCACGATAGCGCTAAGCGATGATATCGCTCGATTTGACCACGCGGCTGATCCACCGCGACGCCCTCATCCTGATCCTCGACAAGCCCGCCGGCCTGCCCGTGCATGCCGGACCGAAGGGCGGGCCCAATCTCACGGCCATGCTGGAGCAGTTGCGCTTCGGCCTGCCCCGCAATCCTGAACTGGCGCATCGGCTCGACAAGGATACGTCCGGCTGCCTGGTGCTCGGGCGGCATGCCCGACCGCTGCGCACCCTCAACGACCTCTTTGCAAAGGGCGGTGTCGAGAAGACCTATTGGGCCGTGGTCGAGGGCGGCCCGGCTGGGGAAAGCGGCCTGATCGACATGCCGATCGCCCGCCGTTCGCCCGAGCGCGGCTGGTGGATGAAGCCCGCCGAGGACGGGCTGCCGGCCCAGACCGATTTCCGCGTGCTCGGCCGGACCGGGGATCATACCTGGCTGGAGCTGAAGCCGCGTACCGGCCGCACCCATCAGCTGCGCCTGCATTGCGCAGCTTCCGGCTTTCCGATCGTCGGCGATCCGATCTATGGCAGTGCGCCGCGCGAAGGCGGCCCGGTGCTGCATCTGCATGCCCGCGGCGTGAGCGTGCCGATCCTGCCCAAGAAGCCCGCCGTCACGGCCGAGGCATCGCCCCCGGACCATATGGGCGAGCATCTCGCGGCGCTCGGCTATCAGGGACCTGTCAGCCCGACGCCGCCGGAGCTGGTGCGGCCTGCGGCCGAGCCGGTCCGCCGCCGAGGGCTCAGGCCGAAATAAGCGCGACAAGCCCCTGCAGCGCAGGGGAGACGGCTGATCGCGCCGGCATTACCCGCTCGCCAACTCCGCCAGGATCCAGTCACGGAAGGCGCGGATCTTGGGCTGGTTGCGGCGCGTTTCGGGATAGACGAGATGGAAGGCTCGGTCGCTCGGCATCACCAGATCGAAAGGCTGGATCAGGCGCCCGGCGGCGAGATCGTCGTCATAGAGGGCGGTCGACAGGATGGCGGCGCCCTGTCCGGCCTTGGCTGCCGCGTTGATCACCGCCTGGCTGCTGAGATTGTAGACGAGCTTGGGCATCTCATAGTTGACGCCAGCTGCCTTGAACCATTCGCGCCACCAATAATCGCCGGGGTCGAGAAGAGGGATGCGCAGGAGATCGGCCGGCGTGTAATGCGGGCCGAGACGAGCGACGAGATCGCGGCTGAGCATTGGCGTGTAGTCCCCCGCGAGCAGGCGGTGGGCCTGCAGGCCGGGCCAGTCTCCGGTGCCGAAGAAGATGGCGAGATCGGTTTCCTCGCGGGTGAAGTCGATGGCACGGTCGGTCGCGTCGATGCGCACTGCCAGCGCGGGATGGGCGAGCTGGAAAGCGCCGATGTGGCGGGCGAGCCAGCTGGTGGCGAAACTCACCTTGGCGCAGACGGTGAGCACGCCTTCGATGCCGCCGCGCGCCGCCGCATAGGCCTCGGCCATCAGGGCGAAGGCGTCCGTAATCGCGGGCGCCAGACGCTGGCCGGCCGCGCTGAGTTCGATCTGGCGCGGCTTGCGCAGGAAGAGCGGGCCGCCGAAGCGCTCCTCGAGGAGCTTGATCTGATAGGAGACGGCAGCCTGGGTCATGCCGAGTTCGGCCGCGGCGCGGGTGAAGCTGAGATGCCGCGCCACGGCCTCGAAGACCCGGATGGCGGCCAGTGGCGGCAGCGCAGTGCTCACGATGCATCAGCTCTCTTTATGGGTACTGCTCGAGCTTCAATTCGTCAGTAGCCGAGATTCATGAAAAATCTGCGGATGAAACGGCCAGAATGGGGGCCGATCCGGAGATTTAGCCGTGATAATGGCGTGGATTGGACGTATAGGGCAAGCTTATTCATACAAGGCCGATATGGTGCATCGCGAACCGCAGCCGGCCAGTCGACCGGCTCTGCCGAAGGAGGCGCTGCGCGAACTCTCCGATCATCTGTTGCGCGACATCGGCGCTATCGACGGCCACTCGGTGAAGGATCGGCCCCAGCCGGCCGCCAGCGCCCGCGATCTGATCGACCGCTATCGATAGAGAAGGACGAGGAAGGAACGCAGGTTCCGGATCGTCTTATGACGCCATGGCCTCTTCGCCCCTGTTGCCGATGCCGGCGGTTCTGCCGACCTCCTCCAGGATCCAGTCGCGGAAGACGCGGATCTTCGGCAGGTTACGGCGGGCTTCGGGATAGACGAGATAGAAGGCATGTTCGCCGGCGACCTGATGGAAGGGCTGGATCAGCCGCCCTTCCGCCAGGTCCTGGGCCCAGAGGGCGCAGGAGAGGATGGCGACGCCCTGGCCGTCCAGCGCGGCGGTTCCCACAAAGGCCTGCGAGCCGATGCAGGGGATTTCCACGGGACCGCGATGGATGCTGCCGAAGCGATCCTGCCCGCGCGTGATCGCCGGCAAGGCCTGCGCTTCGCCGCGTGCAGGACCTCTGGGACGGCGGGCGACCTTGACGAGATCGAACCAGTCGTCCCACCAGATGTCGCCGGGATCGAGCAGGGGCAGGCGCAGGAGATCGGCAGGCTGCTTCACGCCGCCGATCGTGGCTGCGAGCTTCGGGCTGAGCATGGGCGAGTATTCGCCCGAAAGCAGGCGATGGCTGCACAGGCCCGGCCAGTTCCCGTCGCCATGGCGGATGGCGAGATCGATGTCGCTGCGCGCAAAGTCGACCGCCTGATTGGTGGCGTCGATCCGCACGGCCAGAGAAGGGTAGCGGATCTGGAAGGCACCGACATGACGGGCCAGCCAGGTCGTGGCGAAGGTGATTGAGGCCGTGACGGTGAGCACGCCCTCCGCATCGCCGCGGGCGGAGGCATAGGCCTGGGCAAGCAGGGAGAAGGCTTCGCTCACCGACGGCGCAAGGCGCTGGCCGGCTTCGGTCAGCTCGACCTGCTTCGGGCGGCGCAGGAACAGCGGGCCGCCGAAACGCTCTTCGAGCAGTTTGATCTGATAGGAGACGGCGGCCTGGGTCATGCCGAGTTCGTTGGCAGCACGCGTAAAACTCTGGTGCCGCGCCACGGCTTCGAACACCCGGATGGCCGTGAGGGGAGGGAGCGGAAGCGTCATTGCGATAAGCCTGCTTTATGGCTCCAAATCGAGCTTCAATTAGCCACATCCGGCGGGAAATGGGAATATCCCTGGCAAATATTACCAATTGTCGCTCAGGAGATTTGGCCATGACGGCCGTTCAATTCAATCACATAGGGCAGTCTTATTGCAGTCATGGGGATAGCGAACGCGTCGCGAAGCGGAGTGAGGCGTTCGTACGGCCCCGTTTCGCCGGCCTCTACGATCTTTCGTACCATCTGCTGCGGGATATCGGCATGCTCGATGGTTACGTTGCGCGGAGGGAGGGAAACCAGACCGCCTTCTCGGCACGGGACCTGATCGATCGGTACCGGTAAGCGCTGTGACGTCCGCGCTCCCAGGGACTATTCCGCGGCCGGCCTGACCCCGTAGCGGTTCTCGATATAGTCGATCACCATCTGCTTGAACTCGTCGGCGATGCCGGGGCCGCGCAGGGTGGCGGCCTTCTGGCCGTCGATGAACACCGGGGCGGTCGGCGTCTCGCCGGTGCCGGGGAGAGAGATGCCGATATCGGCATGCTTGCTTTCGCCGGGGCCGTTGACGATGCAGCCCATCACCGCGACCTTCAGCGTCTCCACGCCCGGATAGCGCGTCTTCCACTCCGGCATCGATTCGACGATGAAGCCCTGGATGCTCTGGGCCAGTTCCTGGAACACCGTCGAGGTGGTGCGGCCGCAGCCGGGGCAGGCGGCGACCAGCGGCACGAAAGTGCGGATGCCCATCACCTGCAGGATCTCCTGGGAGACCTTGACCTCCTGGGTGCGGTCACCGCCGGGTTCGGGCGTGAGCGAGACGCGGATGGTGTCGCCGATGCCGGCCTGCAGCAGCGGCGAGAGCGCGGCGGCCGAGGCGACGATGCCTTTCGAGCCCATGCCGGCCTCGGTGAGGCCAAGATGCAGGGCATAGTCGGAACGGCTGGCCATCTCATTATAGACGGCGATGAGGTCCTGCACGGCCGAGACCTTGGCCGAGATGATGATGCGGGATTTGGGTAGCCCCATTTCCACCGCGCGATCGGCCGAGAGCAGGGCTGATTGCACCAGCGCCTCCCACGTCACGGTGCGGGCATCGACGGGCGCCTCGCTCTTCGCGTTCTCGTCCATCAGATGGGTTAGCAGTTCCTGGTCGAGCGAGCCCCAGTTCGCGCCGATGCGCACCGGCTTGTCGTAGCGCATCGCCGTCTCGATGATGGCGCCGAACTGGCGGTCGCGCTTGTCCTTGAAGCCGACATTGCCGGGATTGATGCGGTATTTGTCGAGCGCCTGCGCACAGGCGGGATGGTCGGCCAGGAGCTTATGGCCGATATAGTGGAAATCCCCGATAATCGGCGTGGTCACGCCGATGCGCATCAGCCTTTCCTTGATGCGCGGCACCGCCGCGGCGGCTTCGTCGCGGTCGACCGTGATGCGCACCATTTCAGATCCGGCACGGGCCAGCGCCGCGACCTGCCGCACAGTGCCGTCGATATCGGCGGTGTCGGTATTGGTCATCGACTGCACCACGATGGGCGCGCCGCCGCCGACCTGCACGCCGCCGACATCGACGGGGACGGTAGGGCGACGGGACATCAGGCCAAAGCGCGCATAGGACGGGATCATCGGGCACCGCTGGTTTCGTTTGGGGATGACATGGACCTCACCGGCAGGCACGTCAAGGTTCCTTGGGTCGCAGGCATCTCGGGGACTGCGATCCCGGCCCTTGCGCTCCGCTCGAACCTTTCTACCATCGCATATTGCAAATGATGTGATGGGTTGATGATGATCGGCGCCGGTGCCAGGGCTCGCCTGTTCAAGTGGTTCGCGGCCAAGCGCATGGAACTGGCCCTGGCCATACGCGTCACGGTGGCGGCGGGCCTGACTTTCGTCGCGGTCAAGCTGGTGGATCTTTCCCAGTCGAGCTGGGCGGTGATCACCTCCATCATCGTCATGCAGGCAAGCCTCGGCGGCTCGGTCAAGGCGGCAATGGACCGAATGGCCGGCACGCTGCTCGGGGCTCTGTGGGGCGCCGTGGTGTCGGTGGTGCTGCCGCATCACGAGGGCAATGTCGCGCTCGGCCTGGCGGTGCTGGCCGCCGTGGCGCCGATGGCGGTGGCCTCGGCGCTCAGGCCGAGCTTCCGGGTGGCGCCGATCACCGCGCTGATCGTGCTGATTCCGGCCGGCGGCACGCTGCTGCCGCCTTATGCCTATGCGGCCGAGCGCGTGGCGGAGATCGCGCTCGGCATCGTGGTGGGCGTCGGGGTTGCTCTCTTCGTGCTGCCGGCGAGGGCGCAGGGCGCGCTTGCCGCTGCGGCCGCGCGCGTCGCCGATCTCAATGCCGAGCTTCTCCTCGCCCTGGCGGGCAGCCTTCTCGACGGCAAGGGCCGGCCGGAGCTTGCCGGCATCAACAAGCGCATCCGTGCCGGCCTGCGCCAGATCGATGCGGCGGTGGAGGAGACGGTGCGCGAGCGTAGCGCCCATCTCAGCGCCGCCATCGATCCCGAGCCGATGGCCCGTACGCTCTACCGTGTCCGGCACGACCTCGTCATCATCGCCCGGGTCTGCGTACGCGCCTTGCCGGAGCGGGTGGCGCCGACCCTGACCCAGCCGCTGGAGGCGATGCGGGATGCCACGGTCGCCTTGCTGCGCGGTATCGCCGAAGCCCTGCGGCGCGGCTATCTCGGGCCGGATGCCGCCAGCTTCGATGCCAGCCTTTCCGCCTATGTCGCCGCCATGGACAAGCTGCGCGGCGCCGGCGTGCTCAGGGATCTGCAGAGCGAGGAGGTCGGCCGCCTCTACGCCCTGCGCTTCGGCTTCGAGCAACTCGGCCAGGACCTCAAGGACCTCGTCGAGCGCAGCAGCGATCTGGCGAGGGAGTAGTGGTGCGGGTCCGGTGGGGCTGGCAAGCGGAGAGCCGGGCTAACGCTGGGCCTTGGCCCGGCAGTGGCGGCAGATGCCGGCGAGCTCGATGACCTGGCCGCGCGGCTGGAAGCCGATGGCGCTGGCGGCCGCGGTGAGTGCCTTGCCGACAGCCTCGGACTCGGCCTCGCCCACGGTGCCGCAGCTCTCGCAGATCAGGAACATCACCACGCTGCCGTCCTTGTGGTCGTGGGCGCAGGCGATGAAGGCGTTGCGGCTTTCGATACGATGGGCAAAGCCCTGTTCGAGCAGGAAGTCGAGGGCGCGGTAGATCGTGATCGGCGCTGGGCGCTTGCCCTCGCCATCCTCCAGCTTCTCGATCAGCTCATAGGCGCCGATCGGCTGATGGGTGGCGGCGAGCGCCTCCAGCACCTGTCGGCGAATCTGGGTCAGGCGGACGCCGCGCTCGGCCGAAAGGGTTTCCGCCCGCGCCAGGACGGTGGAACTGCAATGGCTGTGATCATGGCCGGGTTCGGCGAAGACCGGTTTTGGCTCGTGATCGTGGGCGTGGCGGTGGGCCATGAAAACCTCTCGCCGATATGTAGCAATCGCCGGCCGGTTTTGCCAGCTTCCGGGCAATGCAGTCATTCCCTGAGATTGCAGGCTCGGCATCGTCCTGCCGGCAAACGTGGCATTTCGGAGATGGTCGATCTGGAGATCGACCCACCAAATTTGCGCCAGACTCCGCAAAGCCAGTGCCTATGGGCTGAGATGCCGCGATTTCAGGAAGAGGCCTTGTTTCAGCCTATGGCCTGACCGTGCCCTGGCCCTTCACCCGGTATTTGAACGAGCAGAGCTGCTCGGCACCAACAGGGCCGCGGGCGTGCATGCGGCCCGTGGCGATGCCGATCTCGCCGCCGAAGCCGAATTCGCCGCCATCGGCGAACTGGGTGGAGGCGTTGTGCAGCACGATGGCCGAATCGACCTCGGCGAGGAAGCGCTGGGCCGCGGCCTCGTCGTCGGTGACGATGGCGTCGGTATGATGCGAGCCATAGCGCTCGATATGGGCGAGCGCCGCGTCGAGGCCGGATACGACCTTCACCGAGATGATGGCGTCGAGATATTCGGTGGCCCAGTCGGTATCGTCCGCCGGCTTCACATGGGGATCGACCGAGAGGGTGCGCGAATCGCCCCGGACCTCGCAGCCGGCTTCCAGCAGCGCCTTGACCAGCGGCTTGAGGAAGACGGGAGCCACGGCCTGGTCGACCAGCAGGGTTTCGGTGGCGCCGCACACGCCGGTGCGGCGCATCTTGGCGTTGAGCACCACGGCGACGGCCATGTCGAGCGAGGCGCCGGCATGGACATAGGTGTGGTTGACGCCTTCCAGATGGGCGAAGACCGGCACGCGGGCTTCTGCCTGTACGCGGGAGACGAGATTCCTGCCGCCGCGCGGCACCAGCACGTCGAGATTGCCGTCGAGCCCGGCCAGCATGGCACCGACGGCGGCGCGGTCTGCGGTCGGCACCATCTGGATTGCCGCCTCGGGCAAGCCGGCAGCCTGCAGGCCCGCCCGCAGGGCCTTGGCGATTTCGGCGCAGGTCCGGAAGCTTTCCGAGCCGCCGCGCAGGATCGAGGCATTGCCTGCCTTCAGGCAGAGAGCGCCGGCATCGGCCAGGACGTTGGGGCGGCTCTCGAAGATGACGCCGACAACGCCGAGCGGGGTCGAGACCCGCTCGAATTCCAGGCCGTTCGGACGCGTCCAGCTTGCCAAAACGCGGCCGACCGGATCGGGCTGGGCCGCGACTTCGCGGATGGCCGCGGCAATGCCGGCAACGCGCTTCTCGTCGAGGGTGAGACGGTCGACATAGGAGGCGATCTGGCCGCGCGCCACCGCATCGGCGACGTCCTGTGCATTGGCGGCGAGAATGGCGGCCTCATTGGCAAGGATGGCCTTGGCCATCGCCTCGAGCGCGGCATTCTTGGCTGGTGCCGGGGCGAGCGCCAGGATCCGTGCGGCCGACCGGGCCGCCTGTCCCACTTTGCGCATGACGGCAATGACGTTGCCGTCCTCCATTCCCCGGTTTTCGTCGGGCATGGCTCACCCTGTCGGTTTTTCAAAAGATCAGGCTGACGTGGTTAGGCCGGATCGACGGTGGTTGCAAGGGTTTGGGGGCATCCCGCACGCATTGCAGCACGAAGTGGTGCGATGCAGATGCGGGACCGTATGCCGGGTAAGACTCACTCATCTCGCGATCCCGGATCCGCGAAGCGTCACTGCGTGACGCATCTCGTCCGGGATGACATACTCCTCAATGCCCGCCGCCACCGCCGCCGCCCGCCATCTGAGGCTTCTTCAGCATGAAGATGGAGAGGCTGAGCAGGCCGAACAGCAGCGTCAGCAGCAAGAAGACATCGGAGAACGCCATCACCAGCGCCTCGCGCCGCATCAAGCCGACCAGCCTGGAGACGGTCATCTGGTCGGCAGCCGCCCCGAAAGCGACGAAGCCGGCCTTCATGTTCTCATAAGTCTGCAGGACATTGTCGCGGCTCCAGTTCACCGCCTCGCCCAGGCGCGACAGATGCAGGTCCTGGCGCTTGTTCAGGGCGGTGTTGATGATGGCAAGGCCCACCGCGCCGCCGAGATTGCGCATCAGGTTGAACAGGCCGGAGGCGTTCTTGATGCGGGCCGGCGGCAGGGTACCCAGCGCGATGTTGGAGATCGGCACCATGCAGATCATCAAGGAGACGCCGCGCAGGATCTGCGGCAGCAGGATCTCGTAGAAATCCCAGTCATGCGTGATGCCGGTCATGATCCAGGTGCCGGCGGCAAAGCCGATGAACCCGCCGGCGATCATCAGGCGCGGATCGACGAAGCGGGTGAGATTGCCCGCGATCGGCGCGGTGAAGAACATGCACAGGCCGGTGACGAACATGGTCTCGCCGATCATGCGCGAATCATAGCCGCGTACGCCGGCTAGATAGACCGGGAAGAGATAGGTCAGGCCGTAGAGGCCGACGCCCAGCACGAAGGAGAGCAGCGAGCCGGTGGCGAAGTTGCCGTCCTTGAAGGCGTAGAGATCGACGATGGGCTGCCTCGCCAGCAGCACGCGGGCGAAGAACACCACGGCACCGATGGCCGCGAGCACCGACATCACCAGGACGGGCGTCTCGGCGAACCAGTCATGCCCCGGTCCTTCCTCCAGCGCGTATTCGAGGCCGCCCAGGAACACCGCCATCGAGATCAGGCCCGTCCAGTCGAAATTGCTGAGCAGCGACAGGTCCGGCTCGTCGAAATCGACCATGGCGAAGGTCATCAGCGTGACGATGACGCCCGGCACCACATTGATGAAGAACAGCCAATGCCAGGAGATCGCGTCGGTGAGAATGCCGCCGACGGTGGGGCCGATGGTGGGGGCGAGTGTCGCCACCAGGCCGATCATCGGCGAGACGATGGCCTGCTTGGAGCGCGGGAAGATGGTGAAAGCGGCCGCGAACACGGTCGGGATCATGCCGCCGCCGATGAAGCCCTGCAGCGCGCGGTAGATGATCATCTCGTTGATGTTCGTCGCGGTGCCGCACATGAAGCTCATGAAGGTGAAGCCGGCGCAGGACACCGCGAAGGTCCAGCGGGTCGAGAAGGCGCGGGAGAGAAAACCCGAGAGCGGGATCATCACCACTTCGGCGACCAGATAGGCCGTCTGAACCCAGGGGATCTCGTCGCCGGAGGCGCCGAGGCCGGCCTGGATCTGCGGCAGGGAGGCGGATACGACCTGGATGTCCAGGATCGCCATGAACATGCCGAACACCATGGCCAGGAAGGCGACCAGCTTGCGCTTGTCGATCTTGTCCTCGGCGGGAACGGGCATGGCGGTTGCTGTTGCGGTGGCCATGGCGGCCTCCCTGGAAGCAGATAGCCTTCTCCCCTTGCGGGAGAAGGTGGCACGAAGTGCCGGATGAGGGGTCTCGCATCCTTGCCGGAGAGAGTGCGGCGCGACCCCTCATCCGGCCCGGCTTCTCCGGTCCACCTTCTCCCGCAAGGGGAGAAGGCTTCTTGTTGCCTTATCCCTTCGGGCCGGTGCGGCTGTCGACCGTCACCACCACCGACAGGCCGGGACGCAGCTTGCCGCTGAGCGCGATGTCGGCGGGAACCTCGATACGCACCGGCACGCGCTGCGTGATCTTGGTGAAATTGCCGGTGGCGTTCTCGGGCGGCAACAGGCTGAAGACCGAGCCGGAAGCCGGCGAGAACTTGCCGACGACCCCTTCGAAGGTATCGCCGTCCATGGAATCGACCGAGACTTCCACCTTCTGGCCGGGAACCAGCGGAGCGAGCTGCGTTTCCTTGAAGTTGGCGGCGACATAGATGCTCTTGAGCGGCACCAGGGCGATCAGGCGCGAACCGGGCGAGACGAACTGGCCAGGCTGGGCGGCGCGGTTGCCGACCACGCCATCGGTAGGCGCGCGCACCACGGTGGCGTCGAGGTCGTTCTGGGCCTTGGTGATGGCGACGTCGAGCTCCTTGGCGCCCTGTTCGGCCTCGGCCTTCTGGGCCTGCGTCACGGCGAGATTGGCCTTGGCCGCGATCACACTGGCCTCGGCGCTGTTCAGGCTCGCCTGCGCATTGGTGAGGGTGGCGTTGGCGCTGGCAAGACCGGCATTGGCCTTGTCACGGTCGGCGGTGGCCTGGTCGAGCGTAGCCTTGGAGCCGAAATCCCGGGCCGCCAGCGCGTCGGCGCGGTCGAAGGCGGCATTGGCACGCACGATTTCGGCCTTGGCCGAGGCGACGCCGGCCTGGGCCGACTCGATGCCCGCCTTGGCCGAGGCGACGCCGGCATTGGCGGTTTCGATCGCCGCCTGCTGGGCTAGGATCTGCTGGTCGATACGGGCAATGGTGGCGTTCTGGGTCGCGCGCTTGGCCTTGGCGGATTCGAGCGCGGTGCGATAATCGGTATCGTCGAGCTTGACGATGACGTCGCCGGCCTTGACGCTGTCGCCATTCTGCACCGGCACGCTGTCGACATAACCCGAGACCTTCACGCCCAGGGTGGACACGTCGGCCTGTACATAGGCGTCATCGGTCTCGACCATGAAGCGGCCATTGGTCCACCAGTCGTAGCCGTACCAGCCGCCGGCGGCGAGCGCGACGACCAGCAGGATCGGCAGGACGGTGCGGGCCTTGGATTTCTTCTTGCCGGCAGTGGCGGCAGGCTTGGACTGTACCGGAGCAGCCGGAGCCTCGGCCTTCGGGGGCTCGGCTTTCCCGGGCTCGGGCGCCGCAGGCGCGTCGGTCCGCTGGCGCTCCAAGGTCACGACATTGTCGGTGGCATCAACCGAGCCGGTGCCCCCCTGGCCACCCGACATGGCATTGTGATCGCGAGCTGCGTCCATTGTGGTCTCCCAACCGGAAGGTGAGACGCCCCTGGACAACTCGAAAAAGTTGCCTGCAAAACCAGACCGTGTTGATCTTGCCCCGAAGCATTCTACGATTTGGTTAGCTATACCGAGGATCGCAAATATGCATTAGAACAAAGGCTTAGAGTAAAATTCGCTTCCGTGGGAAACGCGTTTTGCTCCGGTCGACAAGATCAATACCGTCTGGCTGGGACTGTCAGGATCGAACCGAACGGTTCAGTCAGTTTTCGTTGACTATCATGTTGCGCTGCGATACGCAATAAAAATCGAACCGAACGGTTCAGTCATTTTTTGGAAGGATTCCAGCCATGCTCGCCGCGAGCCCGGCGCCTACGAAAGAGCCGGCTACCGATCCGCCGGCCGCCGACAATGCCAAATGCCGCCAGATCGTCGATGGCGCCCGTCGCGTCTTTCTGGCCCATGGCTTCGAGGGCGCCAGCATGAACGATATCGCCAAGGAGGCAGGCGTCTCCAAGGGCACTCTCTATGTCTATTTCGAGAATAAAGAGCGTCTGTTCGCGGCGATCGTCGAGGAGGAGCGCTCTTCCCATGTCGAGCGCATCTTCGAGTTCGACTACAACTCGCCCGACGTCGAAGGCACGCTGCTGGAGCTCTCCACCGCCATCACCGCCTTCATCTGCCAGCCGCGCATCATCTCGGCGATGCGAGCCGTGATGGGCATCACCGAGCGCATGCCCGACATCGGAGCGCATTTCTACAATTCGGGACCCGGCCATTCCCGCAAGCAACTGGCGAAATATCTCGATCTGCGCGTGGCCGCCGGCCAGCTCGAGATCGATGATACCGAGCTGGCCGCCGCCCAATTCCTTGAAATGTCGCACGGTCCCTTGCTGAAGCCGATGTTCTTCATGGCCAACAACACACCACCGACCAAAGCACGCATCCGGGAGGTGGCGCAGTCGGCCGTGCGGGTGTTCATGGCCGCCTATGGCGTGAAGAAGTAACGGGGCTGGCTGGGTTCCTGGCCGGACCCATGTCGAAAGAGGCTGGCCTCAGCCGCCGATGCGCACCCGCAGGAAATCGCCCTTGATGGCGATGCTCGGCTTGGCGCCGGGCCTGTTCGGCAGGGTGCTGTCGACCAGCGAGGCATGACCGCTCACGGCGTAGTTCACCGCCTCCGCGCCGGCGAAGGTGAGTTCGGCGTCGATGGCGTTGCCGCCGAGGTCAATGTCCTCGTCCTGCTCGATGCGGGCGTAGGAGAGGCGGGCGCGGATGGCATTGCCCTCGATCGAGACGTGGCGCGCATGCCCGTCCAGCGCGATGTCGCCGGCCCGGCTCTTGACGTCGAGCGAGGCGAAGCTGCCCGACAGGTGGCTCGATGTGGCGTCCTGCTCGATGGAGACGGCGACGTTCTCGGGCAGGGTGGCGGTGAGTTCGAGCCGGCAATCGGAATTCCCGAACCAGGTCCGGCTGCCGGTGTCGACCCGCAGCTGCGTGCCATCGAGCCGGATCGATCCGGCATTTTCGCAGCCACTCGAAGCCCAGCTCGAGCGCCAGAAGGCGAACCAGCCCTCGGGCCGGCTGCGGAGTTCGGCGCGATAGGGCCCGTCGCGACCGGCGCTCAGCCGGATCAAGCCGGCGGGGCCGGTGATGGTCACCGAAGTCACCGAGCCGGCATCGAGCTGGCCAAGGCTGGACCGAGCCCCGCCGGGGGCCATCCAGCTGGCGGCGATGACCAAGGCGGCAATGATCAGAAGCGTGCGCATGGCTGTCTTTCCTCGATGAATCATGGAAAGATCAGGCCGGAATTCGCCACATTCGGCGACCTCGATCGCGATCGGGGACGAATGCGAAAGTGATCGGGGCCAGAAATGGTGTAGATTCGTCCCGTCCCGGAAGCACCAAATGATCTTCGTGCCCTTGCCCTTCGTCAGCGCTCTGCTCTTTGCCATCCTCCTCGTGCAGATGGTGCGACAGGGCGATCGTCCCTGGCGCGACAATGCCTTCTTCCTGCTGCTGCTCGGCTTCATGGCGCTCTCGGTGCTGCTAGGCCTGCGCTGGGGCTACGGGATCAGGACCTTCATCCCGCTGCAGACCATGCTGGCCGCGCTGACGCCGGCCTTGGCCTGGCTTGCCTTTCGCGGTCTCACCGCCGAAGGTCCGGCGCTGCGCTGGGCCAAGGTCTGGCCCCATCTCGTGCCTGCCGGCCTGGTCGGATTGCTCTTTACGATCTCGTCCGTCTCGATCGACCTCGTGGTCATCCTGGCGTTCCTCGGCTACGGCCTTGCCCTGACCCGCTTGGCGCTGGCCGGCCCGGACGTGCTGATAGCGCCCCGACTGGACGGTGTGCTGCGGTCGTACCGCGCGCTGCAGATCACCGCCGTGGCCTGCCTTCTCTCCGGAGTGATGGATATCGTCATCAGCCTCGATATGCGTTGGATGGGAGGCTTCATGTCCGAGGCCATGGTGTCCGGCGGCAATGTCGTGGTGCTGCTGGTGCTGGGAGCGGCGGCCGCCTCCGCGGGAACGGCGGCGCCTGTGGAAGAGGACGAGCCATCGGCGGTCGAGCCGCCCACCCGGCCGGGCAGTGACGAAGACCGCACGGTGGCGCTGGCGCTCGACGTCCTGATGGCGGAACGCCAGCTCTACAAGGATGCCGATCTCAATCTTGCCCGGCTCGCCCGGCGGCTGAACCTGCCGGCGCGGCGCGTTTCCTCGGCCGTCAACCGCGTCCACGGCATGAGCGTGTCTCACTATGTCAACAAATACCGGATCGAGGAGGCCTGCCACCTGTTGGCGACCACCGATAGCTCCGTCATCCAGGTGATGATGGAGGCCGGCTTTCTCAGCAAGTCCAATTTCAACCGTGAATTCCTGCGCCTAACGGGGGTCAGCCCCATCGCCTGGCGGCGAGGGCAGCGCGCTACGCCGAGCGAAAGTGCCGAGGCCGGCAAGCAAAAGGCCCCGCCGTGGCGGGGCCCAAAAACACAATGCGACATGACGCAACGCCACTTGACGCAACTCGAACGCAACGCAACTCAGTAGCAGACCCGTACGCGGGCCCAGTGGCCGCCATAGTAATCTTCGACCCAGCGCTTCTGAATGGTGCAGCGGCGATACTCGCGATAATAGACGGGGCGGTAGTCGTCGTAGTAGCCGCCGCCATAATATCCGCCATTGTAGGACGAACCTACCAGCAGGCCGCCCAAAAGGCCGATGCCGGCGCCCGCGGCGAAGGCACCATGGCGGCCGTTGCGGGCCTCGGCGGTGCCGGTGGTGGCAATGGCGGTGCCGGCCAATGTAGCGGCAACCAGGGCTCCGGTCAGGATCTTCTTGAACATCGTCTCGTTCCCATCTCTCATCTTGCGCGGGTTGCGCTTGCTCTGATGGCATGACGATGCCACTGCGGCACCGGCGTTTCCGTGCGATTCGACACCTGCAACGCGGCGCGCCGTCTCTCCTGAACCGGGGTCACGCTCCTGTTTCCATTCGCCCTCACGATGACTTAACGTTCTGCGGTTGCGGGAGGGATATATGCGGTCCGAGTGGCGAGTTGGCGTCTGGTTGGCTCTGGGCTTGACCTTCACGGCGTATCCGGCATTCGCCGCGTCCTGTCCGGGGGAGCCGGCGGGCTGCGTGACGACGGGCGGAACAGCGCTTGGCCTGCCCTATCGGACGGCGTTCACCATCCTCCAGGACATGGACGCGAAAGACCGGAAGGCCCGGATCGAGCGTCTGGGCAAGGCTCTCGAGGCCAATCCCGCGGATGACATTGCCCGGCTCGAGCTGATCATGCTGGGCGGCGACGACCGCAAGCAGGACGCCATCGCCGCCTCCCTGGCCGATCTCCTCGCCAAGGCCGGCGAAGCGGGCGATCCGACGGTCGCGGCCCTGGCACGCCTGCTCAGCGTCCCCACCATCGATGCGGAAGGGGAGGAAGCCGACGCCAAGATCACGGCAGTGGTCGAGGCGGCGCGCGTCGATCTCCGCGCCATACGCAATGGTGCCACACGGGGCGGACAGACCGCCTTGACGGCGGATGACGCCGACCTGCTGGCTGGCCTGATTGCCCGCCGGGCGGTGCTCGATCTCGACGAAGCGATCGAGGATTATGATCGTGATGTCGGCACGGCCCAGGCAGCCATGCTGCAGGCGGCGATCGAAGCCTTCTCGGCCCGGCTCGAACGGGCCCCGCGCGACCCGGCGCGCTTCCCGCTCCTGGCCGAGGCGCTACGCGACAATTACTATGACAAGGGCAGGCATGATCGCCTCGTCGAGATCTGCCGCCGCTGGACCGGCATCGCGCCCGCTGATCCGACGGCGCGCAGGTTCCTGGTGAGCGCGCTGGCGGCGCGGGCCGACGAACGCAACACCGCCGACAGGACAGCTCTGGCCCTCGCCGACGCCGAGGCGCTCGCCGTCCTGGCCGAGCCGGCGCCGGGGTCGCTGCGCCTCGACGAGGTTCAGGTGGAGGCGCTCGTCGCCAGCTATCGCGTCAGGGCGACGGCGCAGGGCAAGGCCGAGCCTGTCCAGGCCGCCGCGACCCTCGCCGAGGGGCTGGAGCGGCTACGCGTGAAGACGCAGGACGATCCCGCCCTGAATAGTGGCGGCGAGCTGATCCTGACAGCCGTGACGCAGGCGGGCGAGCGCATCGACAAGCAGGATCCGGTTACGGCCGAAGCCATCGAAACGAAGCTGCTCTCCGTGCTAGCCGAACCCGGGCGCCGGGCGCAATTGCGCGACATGATCGCCGGCCGTTATCAGGCGAACGGCAAGATCGAGGCCGCGATGCAGCGCTATCGCCAATCCATGGCCGAATTGGCGGCCGTGCCGCTCGACGCAGAGCGGAGCTGGCGCTTTTTCGCTGCGGCGCGAAGCCTGTTCGATCTCGGCCGGCGGGATGCCCGCAGCTTCGATGCCGACGCGCATGCGCGCCTCTTGTTGGACTATGCCGCCGAGCCCCGCCTGCGGGCGCTCGACGGGCAGGACGGCAAGGAGAGGCCACACCTGCTCCTGCAGATCGCCGATGCCCTGCACACCCTGGCCAAACGCCTGGAGGAGGCCGGCATCGAAGCGCCCCGCATCGGCCTGCTGGAGCGCGAGGTCGCCCTGCGCGAGCCGCTGGTGCGCGATCCTGCTTTGCGGGCAGGCCGCCTGGAAGGCCTGGCAAATGCCTATCGCGACCTCTCCGACGCCTTCGATGCGGCGAATCGGGAGAAGGAGGCGCTCGACTACGCCCGCAAGCGCGCGGAGATACGGCGCGAGCAGAAGGAGAAGAATCCGGCCGGTTTCGACGAACTCAGCGACTATGTCTGGGCTCTGCGCGATCTTGGCGACGAGCAGCGCCATGTCGGTGACGACAAGGGCGCGCAGGCCAGCTACCAGGAGGGGGCGCAGGTCGGGGCGATGTTGCTCGAGCGCTTCCCCGACAAGGGGGGCTCCTATGAGGCGATGTCGGCAATCCAGGTCGCGATGGGCCATGCGGCCCGCACCACCATGATGAAGCTCATTCATTACAAGCGGGCGCAGGCGACCAATCTTGCCCATCTCGACAGGCTCGGCGACAAGAAGTTCGACCAGGACTTCCTTGCGGTGTCGAGCATCAATATCGGCGACACCTATCTGGAAGCTGGCAAATACCAGGCGGCGCTGACCCATCTCGGCCAGGCGCTCGAGGCGAGCGACAAGAGCCTCGCCGACGATCCCGAGAACAACAGCCTCCTGCGCCGCCGTGCCCGCATTCTCGACAAGATCGCCAGGGCAGAGCAGGGGCTGGGCCGCGCCGAGCCGGCCATCGCCACGCGGCGTCGCCAGATCGAGCTTCTGGAAAGGCTGGCGCGCCTGCGCGGTGGCGCGGTCGAAAATCAGGCGGACGCCTATGAGGCGCTGATTGACCTGCTCTCCCGAAGCGGCGACCACGCCGACGAGATCGCCGAGATCCGGCGCAAGGTCGCGGCGCTGTGAGAAGGCACGGCCGCCCTCCAGCTGGAATTTAGATTTTCAGTCGATTTTCTCGCGTGATTGCGAGCGAATTACGACTGTCGTGCTAACCGCTGATCGCCCCGATCTTGTCGAGAAGTTCGGTCGCCAGACCATTGTCGAGGCCTTCGTCCGTCTCCCAGACGACCTCGCAATGCCGACTGATCAGGAAGGTCTGCGGGATCGAACGCAAGGACAGCATGGTGACGAGCTCCCGCTTGTTGTCGAGACCGACCAGACCGTAGGGGTTGCCCGCCTTTTCCAGATAATGCAACGCCGCCTCGGCCCGATCCTGGACGGCAACACCGGCAATCCGAACGCCCTTGCTCTGGAGATCGACGAGGTAGCGGTGCTCCTCGCGGCAAGCCTGGCACCAGGAGGCCCAGAAGTTGAGGACGGTGACCTCGTCCTTCAGCGCCTCGAGCGTCGGCGCGGGAATGTCGGCGAGCCCCTCCAGAGGCTCTACCCGGAAGGGGCCGAGCACGGTGCGGTTCGAATCCAGCGGGGTTGCATCCCGGGCGAAGGCCGGCACCGCCACGCTGGCGGCGATATTCGCCAGGAATGCCCTGCGGCCGATCATGACGATTCTCCCATGCGGCACCGTGCTGACCATAGGATGCGCCATGGCTTTCGCAACTGGCCCGACGCGATTGCGAACAGCTTGAAATATCGGCGTATCCGGGCAAAGCGCATCTCGGCAGCAGATATAGCCACGCTCGCGGCATATGATATAATATCTCTCACGTCCCAGAGCCGCTGCGGTGCTTCTTGTCGGATGCCGGTGAAGCCAGAACGACCGTGAAGTCCTCCGAAGCCGAGAGGCAGGCGGCCTTCACCCGATTGTGGACGCGGCTCGAGACCTATGACCTCGATAAGCCTGACGATGTGATTCCCTTCTCGACGAAGCTCGCGGCCGAGTGCGGCTGGAGCTATGAGAAGGCGCGCCGGGTTGTTTTCGAATATAAGCGCTTCGTTGCCATTGCTCTTTCCAGCGGTCATGGCGCCTGTCCCTCGCGGGCGGTGGACGAAGCCTGGCACCTGCATCTGATCGATACGAGACGCTATTGGGGCGAGTTCTGCCGCGAGGTGCTGCAGCGCGAGTTTCACCACGAGCCGGGCCGCGGGGGCACCGCGGAGGATTTGCGTTTCGATCGCCTCTACCGGCAGACTCTAGACGACTACCGGCGCTTCTTCGGCGAGGAGCCGCCGACCGAGATCTGGCCGGACCCGGATGCGCCAGGTCCTGTGGATTTGACACCATCGGGCCGGCAAGCCTTGCTAGCGCGCCTGCAGGAGCTTCTGAAGCGTGCCGTCAAGCCTTTGGCTTTCCTGGCCTTGCTGCTGGCGGTGCCGGGCTGTGCCGCCATCTATGATTCTTCGAGTCCCGGTGCCCTGCAAGGACCAGCCTTCCTGATGCTCTATGTCGTGCTTCTGGCTGGCGCCTTCATGCTCAGCCGGGCTTTGCAGGACAGGGTGAACGGTCCGGCCATGCCCAAGGATGCCGGCGTTCTGCTCGGCCCCTATCATGTCGCCTATCTGGCCGGCGGAGCCAACCGGGTGCTCGAGACGGCGCTGATGCAGCTCTATCTTGACGGGACGATCGCCATGCAGTCGGACGAGGCGGTGCTGCTTCGGCCGGTTCCGCGGCAGGCCCCTGCCGTGGAGCGCCTGATCGGCGACAAGTTGGCCGAGGGGCCGCTGCGGATGGGAACTACCACCATCGAGATTGCGGTCGAACCGATCCGGCGGGATCTGCTTGCCGCCGGTCTGGTGCCGGGGCCGGACGAACTGGCCCGGACGCAGCAAATCCCCCTCCTACTGATCGGCCCGCTGCTGTTGCTGGCCCTCATTCGCTTTTTCTTCGGCATCGGCCATGGGCGCCCGATTGCCCTGCTGGCCTTCTGCCTGGTGGTGACGCCTGTCGTGATTGCGGTCGCGGCGATGAGGCAGCCGCCGCGCACGCGGGCCGGCGGAAAGCTGCTCCGGCAGGTCGAGCGGACCCTGCAAGCCAGAGGCAAGCCCGCCGCCGGCAGTCCGGGCTTGACCGAATGGGTTGCCCTGCACGGCCATGTCGGGCTGGCCGGCCTCGGCCTCTCGGCGTTTTCGCTGTTTCTCACCAGCCAGCCGGCCTTGGCCGCCAAGGCTGGCGGCGGCTCCTGCGGGGGAGGTGACGGTGACGGTGGTGGGGGCGGTTGCGGTGGTGGTGGCTGCGGTGGTGGCGGAGGCTGCGGCGGCTGAAGCGTCTTGCGGTTTGCCGCTATCACTTCGAAGCGCGAGACGTAGCGAAGCCCGGAGAAGAAAAAGCGCGGTTCGGAGAAACCGCACTTTGCACTCTAATTCCTTGTTTTGACGCGTTTTCTTAATCGAAAAGTCTATCAACTGTTCTGGAAAACGCTCTAGGAGGCGAAGCCGGATCGGCGCGCCCATCCCTCTCCTGGCCGGGACAGGGATGGGCAGGCACTTCAGTAATTCGCGTCCGGCATCGAGGCCTTCTTGCGTTCGATGAAATCGCGCAGGGCCTCGTCCTTGCCGGGGTCGATGGCGGGCGCCTCGTAATCGGCCAGCGTCTTCTTCCAGATCTTGTTGGCGCGCTGGGCGGCGTCCTGCTTGCCCTCGGCTTCCCACTGCTCCACCGAATTGTTGTCGGAGATGGTGGAGCGGTAGAAGGCGGTCTCGAAATTGGCCTGGGTGTGGGCGCAGCCGAGGAAGTGGCCGCCCGGCTCGACCTGGCGGAAGGCATCCATGGCCTGGCCGTTCTCGGACATGTCGACGCCCTTGGCCAGCACATGCATGGCGCCGAGCTGGTCGAAATCCATCACGAACTTCTCGTAGGAGGCGGAGAGACCGCCTTCGAGCCAGCCGGCCGAATGCAGCATGAAGTTCACGCCGCCGAACATCGCCGGGATCAGCGTGTTGGCGCTCTCATAGGCGGCCTGGGCGTCCGGGATCTTGGAGGCGCAGAGCGAGCCGCCGGAGCGGAAGGGCAGCTTCATGCGGCGGGCGAGCTGGCCGGCGCCGTAGATGGCGAGCGCCGCTTCCGGCGTGCCGAAGGTCGGTGCGCCCGACTGCATCGAGAGCGTGGAGACGAAGGTGCCGAAGATGGCGGGCGCGCCGGGACGCACCAGCTGCAGGAAGGAGACGCCGGCCAGCACCTCGGCCAGCACCTGGGTCAGCGTGCCGGCCACCGTCACCGGGCTCATGGCGCCGGAGAGGATGAAGGGCGTGATGATGCAGGCCTGGTTGTTCTGGGCGTAGACGTCGGCCGCGCCCAGCATGGTGTTGTCCCACACCATCGGCGAGTTGGCGTTGATCAGGCTGGTGCACACCGTGTTCTGCTGGATGAACTCCTCGCCGAACAGGATCTTGGCCATGTCGACCGTGTCCTGGGCGCGTTCGGGGGCCGTGACCGAGCCCATGAACGGCTTGTCCGAGAGGCGCATATGCGCATAGATCATCTCGAGATGGCGCTTGTTCACCGGCAGGTCGACCGGCTCGCACACCGTGCCGCCCGAATGGTGCACATAAGGATTGGCATAGGCCAGCTTCACGAAATTGCGGAAGTCCTCGATGGTGCCGTAGCGCCGGCCCTTGTCGAGGTCGTGCACGAAGGGCGAGCCGTAATTGGGCGCGAACACCGTGTTGTTGCCGCCGATGACGACATTGCGCTCGGGATTGCGGGCATGCTGGGTGTATTGCGAGGGGGCGGTCTGGATCAGCTTGCGGGCAAGGCCGCGCGGGAAGCGCACGCGCTCGCCCTTGATGTCGCAGCCGGCGGCCTTGAGCAGTTCGAGAGCGCGCGGATATTCGCGAAACTCGATGCCGACTTCCTCCAGCAGCGTCTCGGCATTGTACTCGATGATCTGCATCGCCTCTTCGGAGAGCACCTCCGTGAGGGGGATGTTGCGGCTGATATAGGGCACCGAGGTGCCGCCGCGCTGCACGCGGGCGGCCCGGCGGGCATCACGCCCGCGGCGCGAGGCGGACGGAGCTTCGGTATGCGTGGCGTTGTCGGCTGCGTCCGTCATGGCGTTCTCCCGAGAATTCTGGACCTCAGACTTGAATAGGGGAATGCGTCGCCCGCCTGCGGCTTAAGCGCGCCGCCGAATTGCCGGAAAGCGACGTGTGCGGCGGAGGCAGGATATTGCGGGCGGCTGCCGGAGGGCCGGCGACCGGCCGGGACAGGCCGAAAGGCCGTCGAAACCATATTGCCGTCGAACGCTCGAATCCAGCGGCGGCAATGCTATGTTGCCTTCCGTTCTTGAACGGTGGAAGGGGAGACGACAATGGAAGTTCTGCAGCGGTCCTGGCCCTGGTTCGTCATACTCGGCGTGATCGCGGTGATCGGCGGCATTCTGGCGCTGATCCATCCCGGCTTCGCCTCGCTGGTGGTGGTGGTCTGGGCCGCCTGGGCCTTCATCGTGCTCGGCGTGGGTCAATTGGTGCACGCCGCGGTGATCCGGGCGTGGGGCGGCTTCCTGATGACGGCGCTGATGGGCATTCTGGCGCTGCTGCTCGGAGCCTCCCTGCTGCTCAATCCCCTGGCCGGCGTGGTCTCGCTGACGGCTTTGCTGGGGGCGATGTTCCTGGTCTACGGCCTTGCCAAGGTGATCGTGGCCTTCAATATCCGCTCCTCCGCCAATTGGACCTGGTTGCTGCTGTCGGGCCTGATTTCCATTCTGCTGGCGGTGCTGATCTTCTCGGACTTCCAGCAATCGGCCTCCTCGCTGCTCGGCATTCTGCTCGGCGTCGAGCTCCTGTTCTATGGCTTCGCCTTGCTGATGACCGGCATGGCGCTGCGCAGCAGGGCGGGCGGGAGCCGCTGAGATTGCCGGGTGCGCCGTGACTGATCCGGTAACTCACGGCCTCGTCATTCTGCTGCATGGCGTTGCCGCCTTCGGTTATGATCTCGATCCGCTGGCGGGTGTGCTGCGGCGCTCCCTGCCTCATACCGCCGTGATCGCGCCGGATGCGCCCTTTGCCTATGAGCGGGGACCGGGCCGGCAATGGTACAGCCTGGAAGGCGTCACGCCGGAAAACCGGCTGGCGCGTATCGCCGCCGCGAGGCCGGCCTTCGATGCGTTGATCCGCTCCCTCGTTGACGCGCACGGACTGGCGGACCGGCTGGACCGGGTCGCTCTGGTCGGCTTCTCGCAGGGGGCGACCCTGGCCTTCGATGCCGTGGCCCGCGGACCCTGGCCCGTGGGAGCCCTGGTCTTGCTCTCAGGCCGCTTCGTCGCCCCCGAGCCGTTCACGCCCGCCCTGGCGACGCCGGTGCTGCTGGTGCATGGCAGCGCCGACGAAGCGGTGCCGTCCGAGGAAACCCGGCGGGCCCGCGCCATGCTGCAGGAGGCCGCCATGACGGTGGAAAGCCATATAGTGCGCGGCGTCGGCCACACCATTTCGCCGACGGGCATGAAACTGACACGCCGATTTCTGCGGGAAAGGCTATAGCGTTTTGCGATTAGACGGAGTCACCAAGAATCGCAAAGACGCGTCAGAACAATGAGTTAGAGCAAATTAGCGTTCACGCTTGAACGCGCTTTGCTCTAGAGCATTATGAAATTAGGTTCGATCATATCCTGCGTTAGCGAAGAAATTCGCGCATTCGCAGGGTTTGGTCTGCTGCAAGATGTGCTGGATGGCGTGCGTGAGCTCATCGAGAGAACGAGCGGCGGCTTGGCGCAGCCAGTGTTTGAGTTTGGCGAAGAACTGCTCGATTGGGTTCAAATCGGGGGAGTATTTGGGCAGAAATAGCAGCTTTGCTCCTGCCTCTCGGATGGCTTGGCGTACCTGCTTTCCCTTGTGGGAGCCAAGATTGTCCATGACGACGATGTCGCCCGGCTTCAAGGTTGGAACCAGTTGGGTTTCCACATAGGTGCGGAAACTCTCGCCGTTGATCGGACCATCCAGGACCCAGGGTGCTTCCACCCGATCATGGCGCAGAGCGGCAATGAAGGTCTGGGTCTTCCAATGGCCATGGGGAACGACGGCCTCGAGCCGCTCACCGCATTTGCTCCAGCCGCGGAGCGGGGCCATGTTGGTCTTGGTCCAAGTTTCGTCGATGAACACAAGCCGCTCGGGGGTGATCAGGGGACGGTATTTGATCCATTGCTGCCGGCGCCGGGCGACGTCGGGCCGGCTGCGCTCGCTGGCGACCAGCGTCCTTTTTTAAAACTCAGCTTCTGCTCGTGCAGGAAATTCCACACACTGTGATGGTCGACCTTGAGCCCGCGCTCGGCCAATTCCTTGATCAACTTGGCGATCGTGAAGGCACTTCCGTCTCGGCAGCGCCCAACCAGCCAGTCATGATGCTCACCGCTGATCGCGCGCGGCTTATGGCCCCCCATCTTCCCCGGCGCCACACTGCCGTTTGCCTTGTCCCGCTGCAGCCAAAGCACCGCCGTCGAAACCGCTATGCCAAAACGCAACGCCGCCTGGTTGCGCGAAAACCCTTCTTCCTTGACCGCTCGAACAACCCGCTCACGAAGGTCCATCGAATAAGGAACTGCCATTCGCTGCGGCCTCCTCCGCCGCAGCTATCTTGAATCACTTCTCAATCGATTTGGGAATCCAACGATTCAACCAAAAATCACCCTGCTCTAGGCGAGGCGGGCGGGGTGGTCGCCTGATGGCTGTCGGTCCACGGCGCCGATAAAACGGAGCTGAATGTCACAAACCCGGATCCTGGCTCGTCATGCCCTCGGTATCAACCGAGGAGACCGACCAATGACCGCCAAGCTCAATCCTCTTGCCGCCGCTCCTGCCCTGATGAAGGAGTGGCAGCGCCTTTCCTTCGTCATCGCCGCCAATATCGATCCGGGCCTGTGCGAACTCGTCGAGATCCGCGCCTCCCAGATCAATGGCTGCGCCAATTGCCTCAACATGCACACGGTGTTCGCCCGCGAAAACGGCGAAACCGAGCAGCGCCTCCATCTGCTGGCGGCCTGGCGCGACGCTCCCTGCTACACCGATCGCGAGCGGGCTGCGCTCGCATGGACCGAGGCTTTGACGCGGCTTAGCCAAGGGCACGCCCATGGAGCGGCCTATGAGGCCTTGGCCGCGCATTTCAGCGAGGAGGAGCGGGTCAAGCTCACCTTGCTGATCAATGTCATCAATGGCTGGAACCGCATCTCGGTCGGCTTCGGCGGCTGGGTCGATCCAGCCCTGGTGAAATCGGCCAAGGCTGCCGCCGCCTGAGAGTGCGGGCGGCAGTACGGACGCGGCAGGGACATCGCTTTGCCGCGTCTAAACCAAGATCGGCTTCGCATCATTTGCATGGGCCACGCCATGGCGATATTCACGAGCCCCCTAATGGCGGTGAATCCCATGGCGGCAATGACGGTCCGGAGGGCCGGCCTCCTGCGCTCGGCAAGGCCTCCAAGTCACGATCCGCGGCGTCTGCGGGCGTTGCCGACAGCAACCGCCCTATTGGCGATGGCCGGCGCATGCTGGGTCCAATCCGTCGCTGTTGGTCAACCGGTCCAGCGGACGATGATCTGCCGTGAAGCGACAATGCTTTTGAGTTCGTCCTTGACGGCAAGGGCGGTGCCAAACTGACGAAAACCACGGGCTCCCTCCTTCTCCTGTTTGCGGATTTGCGTGAGGAGGACTGGACGGTCAAAGTGGTTCGGGAAAGCGCTTCATTCGGGTTGCGAGTCGCCAATTCCCGCGGTGCGGTTCTTTCGATTCCCTTCATCGCAGCGAAGACGATCGGACGAATGAGCTGGAATCATCCCGAAGGCTCGAAGGTTGATCTCCTTTGCGACATCGGCGGCCTATGATGATCGGCCCGGCGCGGCGGTAGCGAGAGGTCCTCGGTCGATCGCGTTGGCTCCAATTGCAGGACCTTGCCCCGAATCCCCGGCCTTTCTACAAGAAGAGCCTTCTTCCTGCGGTTCCGGATATGCCAGATCTCTCTCTTTCGCGCGCAGGCGCCTTCCGTCACGGCGGTTTCGCGCGCTATTGGCTGGCGCGCTTCCTCGGCAGCTTCTCGGCCCAGATCATCGGGGTTTCCGTCGGCTGGCAGGTCTATGACCTCACGCGCGATCCCTTCGATCTCGGCATCGTCGGCCTGGTGCAGTTCCTGCCGGCCTTCCTTCTGGTGCTGGTCACCGGCGCGGTGGCGGACCGTTTCAACCGCGTCCGCATCATGGCGCTCTGCCTTGCGGGCGAGGCGCTGTGCGCCCTTGCTTTGATGCTGTTCGGCCTGTGGGGAAGCCAGACGGCCGTACCCATCTTCATCACCTTGGTGGCGTTCGGCACGCTCAGGGCCTTCTTCGGCCCGGCCCAGCAATCGCTGATGCCCAATCTGGTGCCGGCCGAGGATCTCGCCAGTGCCATCGCCTGGAGCACCTCGTCCTGGCAGATCGCCACGGTGATCGGCCCGGTCGCCGGTGGCCTGCTCTATGGCTTGTCGGCCAACACGGCCTATGGCACGGCGCTGGTGCTGCTCGGCTTCGCCACCTTTCTCACCATAACCATCGCACCGCCGCCGCAATTGAAAACGGCCAAGGAAAAGCCGAGCTTCGAGACGCTCGTGGCCGGCTTTCGCTACATCTGGCACGAGAAGATCGTGCTCGGCGCCATCTCGCTCGATCTCTTCGCCATGCTGCTCGGCGGCGCCACGGCTCTGCTGCCGGTCTACGCCCGCGACATTCTCGATGTCGGCCCCTGGGGGCTCGGCATGCTCCGGGCCGCGCCCGGCATCGGCGCCATCGTGGTGGCGGCGATCCTGCTGCGCCACCCGATCAAGGACCATGCCGGCGCGGTGATGTTCGCCTGCGTGGCGCTGGTCGGTGCCTGCATAGCTCTGTTCGGTGCTTCGACGGCGGTCTGGCTCTCCATCCTGGCGCTTGCGCTCTTCGGCGGGCTCGACATGGTGAGCGTCTATGTGCGCGAGACTCTGATCCAGCTCTGGACCCCGGATGCGGTGCGCGGCCGGGTGAACGCGGTCAACCAGGTCTTCGTCGGCGCATCCAACGAGCTCGGCGAGTTCCGTGCCGGCATCTCCGCCGGGCTGATCGGCGCGGTGCCGGCCGTGATCTTCGGCGGCATCGCCACCATCGCCGTGGCCGGCCTGTGGTGGTACTGGTTCCCCGAACTGCGCAAGGTGCGGCATCTGAGCGGGCGAGTGTAGCGGGGCATACCCAATCCTGCTTACAGCACCGCCTCGATCAGTCTCGGGCCCCGCTGGCCCATCGCGGCCTTGAAAGCATCCGCCAGGGCGGCATGGCTTTCCGCCCTGACAGCCTCCACGCCCATCCCCTCCGCAAGCTTCACCCAATCGAGATCGGGATTGCCGATATCGAACATCGACTGGCCGCGCGGGCCGACGCTGCCGAGGCCGACCCCCGCGACCTCGTCCATCAGCACCTTGTAGGCCCGGTTGGCATAAATCACCGTGGTGACGTCGAGCTTTTCGCGCGCCTGCGTCCACAGGGACTGCAGCGTGTACATGGCGCTGCCGTCGGCCTGCAGCGACACCACTTTGCGATCGGGGCAGGCGATGGCGGCGCCGGTGGCCACCGGCATGCCGTCGCCGATCGCTCCGCCCGAAAGCTGCAGGCTGTCATGCGGCGCGGCCGTCTCGTTCAGCGGGTAGAAGGGAAAGCCCGAGGAGATCGTCTCGTCGGAAATGATGGCGTTCTCCGGCAGGAAATGGCCGGCGATGCGCATGATGCCCTCCGCCGTGACGGGACCGTCGGCGGGAAGGGCGGGCGGTTCGTGCGGGGAGGCCCTGCCGGGTGCGCTTGCACCGATCGCCTCGGCCAGGGCCTCGAGGGCGCCGGTGCCATCCTCATGCGGAAAGGCGAGGACGAGCGGCCGGCAACCGGGCGGCGTCAACTCGCTCGGCTGCCCGGGATAGGCGAAGAAGGCGATCGGTGCCTGCGCCCCGACCAGGATCAGGGTCTGCGTGCCCTCCAGGAACTCGATCGCCGGTCCGGGGCGGTAGGGCAGCCTTTCCACGCGAATGCGCCCGGCGCCGCGCTCGACCCGGGGCACGAAGGTGTCGCAGATCAGCCGTGCCCCGGTCTTGGCCGCGATGCGGCCGGCTGCCGCGAGCGCGCGACCGCGCAGGGCCTCGCCGCGCAGCAGGAAGGCGACTGGGCCGCCGGCCCTGAGGGCTGCCACCGACTGCGCCACGGCGCTGTCGGAGACGGACGCAGGACCGAGGACGGGCAGCGGCGCGGCCGGCCTATCGGCGGCGAGCCAGGCGGTGTCGGCCGGCAGGATCAGGCTGGCGATCTGGCCGGGCGCGTTGCGGGCAGCCTGCACGGCGCGGGCGGCATCGGCGGCGACGCTGCGGGCGTTGCGCGAGGAATGCACCCAATGCGAGACCGGGCGGGCGAAAGCGGCGACATCCGAGGTCAGTGGTGCGTCGAAACCCTGATGCGCCGAAGCATGGTCGCCGATGATGTTGACCATCGGCACCGGCACCTTGCGGGCATTGTGGAGATTGGCGAGGCCATTGGCGAGGCCCGGGCCGAGATGCAGCAATGTTGCGGCCGGCTTGCCGGTCATCCGGGCATAGCCATCCGCCGCGCCGGTGACCACGCCCTCGAACAGGCCGAGCACCGGCCGCATGCCCTCGATGCGGTCGAGCGCACCGACGAAATGCATTTCCGAAGTGCCGGGATTGGCAAAGCAGACCTCGACGCCGCTATCGACCAGCGTGCGCACCAGGCTTTCGGCGCCATTCATGCTGTTGGTGGTGGGGAGGGGCTGATGCATCGCTGATAACCGCAGGTGAGGTGGGCCGAAACAGCTCACCCTTAGAGCAAAACGCGTTCAAACGTGAACGCTTATTTGCTCTAACTCTTTGTTTCGGCGTGTCTTTGCGATTCCTGGCGAAGTCATTGAATTGCAAGCCGCTTTGGGCCCAAACGGTGCGACACCTCAGGCATGATGGTGTCGCGCTTTTTTGACGCTCAGCCGCAGTCCTTGGCGATCAGCGGCGAGAAGGCCCAGCCTTGGATGCCCTTGCTGAAGCCGTCCTGTTGCAGGCGCGAATCGCCGCGCCACCAAGTGACTTCGACCCATTTGCCCTGCCGCCCCTGGCCATATTGCACTTCGTCCTCGGGCTTCATGCGGGCGATGAGGCGATGCTGCGGCCCCGGGCCGGCCCGCAGGGCGACGAAGCCATCCGGTGTCTTGCGCAGATGGCACAATTCCATGGCGGAGGCGGTGCCCGGCAGGAAGCAGGCGAGGCAGACGGCGAGCAGCGGCGGACGAAGGGATCGATTCATGATGGGGTCCAATGCGTGGGTGCCCGACAAAGCCACAGGCAGCGGGATACCGCCGTGACGGCGCGCACAGGGCGGGGCGCTTCCTTGTCCCGCGAGGGGAGAAGGCGATGGCTTGGCTACCGATTGCATATGTCACGGTCTGTTTTTCGGTGACGTCGTTTTCTGGCCATGTCCCGGCCCATATGCGACATCGTTCCGGCGTGTCTTCTATAGAGCTAGTCGGCAACGGGATGGCATCGGTGCCGCTTCCTGCGGTGATGGTCGCGCGGCCTTGCGAGAAGGTCGCACTGAGGCAGCAACCGTGGCGGCTTAGGCGCTAAGGTCTCCCGCAACGCATCCGGAGTCGCAGGCAAATGGCAGTGTTTCCAAAAAAGGCGAAGGTCGTCATCGTCGGGTTGGGCGGGATCGTCGGCGCGTCGATCGCCCATCATTTGATCGAGCGGGGCTGGGACGACATCGTCGGCATCGACAAGTCGGGCATCCCGACCGATATCGGCTCCACCGCCCATGCTTCCGACTTCTGCTATGCCACCAGCCACGACTTCCTGTCCTGCTGGACCACGCTCTATTCCATCGATTTCTACGAGAAGATGGGCCATTACGCCCGCGTCGGCGGCCTCGAAGTGGCGCGCGTGGGCGACGACGCCCGCATGGACGAGATCAAGCGCAAGGTCGCTTCCGGCAAGGCCTTCGGCACCCGCGCCCGCTTGATCGAGCCGGCCGAGATCAAGGAGAAGTTCCCGCTGATCGAGGAGCATCTGGTGCAGGGCGGCCTGTGGGACCCTGACGCCGGCCTCGTCATTCCGCGCTCGCAGACGGTGGCGGGCAAGCTCGTCGACCAGGCCGAAGCCGCCGGCAAGCTCCAGGCCTTCGCCAACACGCCTGCCACTTCGCTCGTCATCGAGAATGGCCGCATCAAGGGCGTGGTCACCAGCCGCGGCACCATCGAGGCCGATCATGTCGTGGTCTGCGCGGGCCTGTGGGGCCGCCTGATCGCCGAGATGGCCGGCGAAGACCTGCCGGTCATGCCGGTCGACCACCCGCTCACCTTTTTCGGCCCCTATAACGAATTCGCCGGCACCGGTAAGGAAATCGGCTGGCCGCTGCTGCGCGACCAGGGCAACTCGGCCTATATGCGCGACACCGGCGATCCGACCACCGCGGAAGGCGGCCAGATCGAATGGGGCTATTACGAAGAGACCAATCCGCGCCTGTGCCATCCGCGCGACCTTCTCGAAAAGCACGAGGCGCGCCTCTCGCCCTCGCAGCGCGACCTCGACATGGAGCAGATCATGGCGCCGCTCGAACGCGCCATGGAATTGACGCCGATCCTCGGTGAACTCGGCTTCAACGAAGGCCACTCCTTCAACGGCCTCCTGCAGGTCACCACCGATGGCGGCCCTTCCATGGGCGAAAGCCAGAAGGTGCGCGGCCTGTGGTATGCCGTGGCCATCTGGGTCAAGGACGGCCCCGGCATGGGCAAGCTGATCGCCGACTGGATGACCGACGGCCGCACGCCGATCGACCACAACAAGATCGACTATGCCCGCTTTTCCCCGCACATGCTGAAGGAAGACTTCATCGAGGGGCGCTGCGGCGAGGCGGCCCGCAAGATCTACAATCCGGCCGTGCATCCGCGCGAGCCCTACGACACCGGCCGCAACATCCGGCGCTCGCCCTTCTATGAGCGCGAGAAGGAGCTCGGCGGCTATTTCATGGAGCTCGGTGGCTGGGAGCGCGCCCACGGTTATGCCGCCAACGAGCATCTCCTCGAGAAATACGGCAACCGCGTGCCGGTGCGCGAGAACGAATGGGACAACCGCCATTTCTGGCGCGTCTCCAATGCCGAACAGCTCGCCATGAGCGAGGATTGCGGCATCATCAACCTCTCGCACTTCGCCATGATCGATGTCGAAGGCCCCGACCATGTCGCGCTGATGGAGTGGGTTTGCGCCGCCAAGATCGGCGGTGACGCCAATATCGGCAAGGGCATCTACACCCACTTCCTCGACGAGGACGGCATGGTGCGGGCCGACCTCACCGTGTTCCGCATGGCCGACCGCTGCCGCGTGGTCGACGGTGCCGATGCCGGCCCGCGCGACCTCAACTATCTGCGCCGCGTCGCTCAGGACAAGGGCTTCGACGTCACCATCACCGATACATCTGAGAAATACGTCACCATCGGCATCTGGGGCCCGAATGCCCGCGTCAATCTGAAGAAGGTGGTGGAAGACCCGGCCGGACTCGATCCGGAGAACTTCCCCTTCGCCGCCATCAAGCCGATCCGCATCGGCGGCAAGGACGTTTCCGCCTTCCGCATCTCCTATGTCGGCGAGCAGGGCTGGGAGCTGCATATGCGCTACGAGGATGGCCTCGCGGTCTGGGACGCGCTGCGCTCCACCGGGGTGATCGCCGTCGGCGTGGAGACCTACGCCAATTCCCGCCGCATGGAAAAGAGCCTGCGCCTGCAGAACGCCGAGCTCAACACCGAGTACAACCTGATCGAAACCGATCTCCAGCGCCCCAAGGTCAAGGAGGCCGATTTCTGCGGCAAGGCCAAGCATCTGGAGCATCGCGCCCGCCCGCATCAGCCGGCCATGCTGTGCACGCTGGTAATCACGGACAATGTCGACGCCAAGGGTGTCGCCCGCTATCCCGTCGGCATCCTGCCGGTGATGGACCCGGCGACCGGCGAGACGCTGGTCGACGAACTCGGCCGGCGTTCCTACACCTATTCGATCGCCTATGGGCCCACCATCGGCAAGAACATCGCGCTCGCCTATCTGCCGCATGCCTATGCTCAGGAAGGCCGCAAGCTCGAAGTCGAATATTTCGGCGAGACCTACCCGGTCGAGGTGGCAGGGGTCGGCTACAAGCCGCTCTACGACCCCGAGAACCTGAAGCCGCGAAGCTGAGGGAACCCATCCTCACCGAAAATGGCGCGATTTCCTTCTCCCCTTGCGGGTGTCGTCAACTCTCTTGAGTTGACGACACCCGCAAGGGGAGAAGGCTACAAGTGCCCCGCCGTCGGGCGCCATCCCGAGTTCTCCACGTCACAATTGCCCGCTCTTGTTGACGTTTGGGGCGGGCACGCGGAAGTAGGAGGTCTCATTCCCTGACCCTCGCCCGGCACGGGCGAGGGAGTCCGCCATGCCCAAGAAACCGATAGCAAAACCGATCGTCAAACCAACGGCCAAGAAGAAGATCGAGCGCTTTCCCGAGCCGCCCAGCATGCCGCCCGGGACCTCCGTCATCGCCATCGGCGACATCCACGGAAGGCTCGACCTGCTGGAGCCGCTGCTCGTGCGCATCGAGAGGCGTGCATCGCTGCTACCGGGCCTTCGGCATGTCGTGGTCAGCGTCGGCGACCTCATCGACCGCGGCCCCGATTCCGCCGGCGTGATCGAACGGCTGATGAACGGCGTGCGAGGCTGCGAACTCAACGTGCTGCTCGGCAATCACGAGGACGCCCTGCTGGGCTTTCTCGACGACAAGCCGATCGGCGATGCCTGGCGCAGCTTCTTCGGCGCCGACGCCTTCCTGCAGAGCTACGGCATCGCCAGCCGGCAGAACTACAAGGTGGAGAAGACACCGGACCGCCTGCGCCAGGACATGCTCGCGGCCATACCGCAGGCCCATCTCGATTTCCTGCGCGGCCTGCCCACCTCCTACAGCATCGGCGACTATTTCTTCGCCCATGCCGGCGTGCGTCCCGGCGTGCCGCTGGATGAGCAGGACGACCGTGATCTCGTCTGGATCCGCGAGGAATTCCTGCATTCCAAGCAGCGTTTCGAGAAGAAGATCGTCCACGGCCACACACCGGTCCGCAAGCCGGACTTCAACCGCAACCGCATCAATCTGGACACCAAGGCCTATGCCTCCGGCGTGCTGACGGCGGTGCGGTTCGAGGGCATCGAGGCCGCGGTGTTCTGAGCGGCTGGAAGGCCGCCCCTCTCTTCGAATGCAGTGTTTCCGAGAGCGGACGGGACGTCCGCGGTCCCAGGGGCAACGTTTCCCGCGCGACCTGGCAAGGCTTGCTCGGGAACTTCCGAGGCTGGGACCGCGGACGTCTCGTCCGCCTCTTGCCGCCCGGCCCACGACCCCCTTATTGTATTGCATGGAGGGAGCGCATCATGGGGCCATTCCATCTGCCCGCTATCCCCGACGACATCAGCGTCATCGCCTTCGGCGACGTGCATGGCTGCTACGACAAGCTGGAAATCCTGCTCGAAAAGATTGAAGAACGCCTGGCCGCTTTGCCGGAGCGGCGGCACATCGTTGTCTCCGTCGGCGATCTCGTCGATCGCGGCCCGGATTCGGCCCGGGTGGTCGAACGGCTGACCGCCGGCCTACCGGGCTGCGAACTCGTGGTGCTCAAGGGCAATCACGAGGCGATGATGCTCGAATTCATCCGCGGCGGCGAGGATGCCGAGGCCTGGCTGCACAATGGTGGCCTGCGCACGCTGGCGAGCTACGGCATCGATCTGGAGCGGACCCTGGCCGAAGGCCCGACGCTTCATGGCCTGCGCCGCGCCTTTCTCGACGCAATACCGGAACATCATCTCGCCTTCCTGGCGAAGATGCCGCTCAGCTATGCCTGCGGCGATTATTTCTTCGTGCATGCCGGTGTTCGCCCCGGCCGTCCCCCCGACCGCCAGAACGAGGAGGACCTCCTGTGGATCCGCAACGAGTTCCTCGACTGGGACGGCGATTTCGGCAAACGCATCGTGCATGGCCACACGCCGGTCGACATCGCGACCTTCAAGCCCAACCGCATCAATCTCGACACCGGCGCCTGTTTCGGCGGCCCCCTGACCGCCGTGCTGCTGGAGGGGACGGAGGCGACGATTTTTTGAATTGGGCTGCCTGAATCACTTCACTTGTTGAAACCTTTGGTCAAAAGCTGCGGCTTGCTTGCTCCGAGCGGTTGCAATTGCGACTGCTTTGAGCCAGACGCCCTTCTGTCCCTAGCCCGGAGAAACCGATCGTGCCGCCAGAGACCGGCAATCTCGTCACCGCCGACCTGATCGCCGTGCTGGTGGCGGTCTCCGCGGGGCGGCCGCGGGTGATGACGGTGCAGGACGGCCGGGGCCTGCCCTCGGGGCCCTTCGAGGCAGGCCATCGTTCGCTGCAGACCGGGTTGCGTGCCTGGGTGGAAGGCCAGACCGGCCATCCTCTCGGTTATGTCGAACAGCTCTATACCTTCGCCGACAAGGATCGCGGGGCGGGGGATATGCAGCGGGCGATCTCGATCTCCTATCTTGGCCTGACCCGGGAAAATGCGGGCCAAGGCGAAGAGACCGGCTGGCGCGACTGGTACGAGTATTTTCCCTGGGAGGATCATCGTGCCGGCCCGCCGGGCTTTTTCCAGGCCGGCATCGTCGCGCCGCTGAAAGCCTGGGCCGGGGCGGCCGACAGCGCGGCCCTGCGCGAGATGCGTTCCCAGCGTGTGCAGATCACTTTCGGGCTGGAAGGCTTTGCCTGGAACGAGGAACTTGTGCTGCAGCGCTACGAACTGCTCTATGAGGCCGGGCTGGTGCCGGAAGCCGCCGTGAGCAGTACGCCCCCCGTGCCGGGCAGGCCGATGCACGCCGACCATCGCCGCATCCTCGCCACTGGCATCGCCCGGCTCAGGGCCAAGATCAAATATCGCCCGGTGGTGTTCGAATTGCTGCCCGCCACTTTCACCCTGCTGCAGCTCCAGCGCAGCGTCGAGGCCCTGGCCGGGCGCCTGGTGCACAAGCAGAATTTCCGCCGCCTGATCGAGCAGCAGGAACTGGTCGAAGAGACCGGCGCCATGGCCGCCGAGACCATCGGGCGTCCGGCCAAGCTGTTCCGCTTCCGCCAGGCCGTGCGGGCCGAACGCGTGGCAGCCGGCACCAAGCTGCCGCTGGCGCGGGGGTAGCAGCTCGCTTCGCAAGTTTGGCGCGGTCTCCCTTCTCCCGCAGGGGGAGAAGGCTTATCGTGCCAGTCTCACTCTGCCTGGGCTTGGGTTTCAACTGATCCTTCTCTCGATCGCGCTGTGAGATCTTTATGCTCTAGCTGAACATAATTCGCTTGACATTGCTTATGCTCAGTTTAAGCATATGCCGGATATATGCTCAATAGGAGTATAAATAATGTCCCTCGATGCTGCCGTCCTCGCCCGTACCGCACCGCTCTATGAACGGGTCAGGCGCGTCATTCCGGCGATGGAATGGCCTGTCTTCGCCGACGATGTCGACGCCATCCTGTCGCTCAAGCGCGAGCGAAATGCCGTCATCCTGGCGCACAACTATCAGACGCCGGAGATCTTCCACTGCGTCGCCGATGTGGTGGGCGACAGCCTGGCACTCGCCCGCAAGGCGGTGGATACCAATGCGGATGTCATCGTGCTGGCGGGCGTGCATTTCATGGCCGAGACCGCCAAGCTGCTCAACCCGGACAAGACGGTGCTGATCCCGGATCTCGGTGCCGGCTGTTCGCTGGCCGATTCGATCACGCCCGAGGATGTGCGCCTGATGCGGGCGACCTATCCGGGCGTGCCCATCGTCACCTATGTCAACACCTCGGCGGCGGTGAAGGCCGAATCCGACGTCTGCTGCACCTCCGGCAATGCCAAGCGCATCGTCGAGAAGCTCGGCGTGCCCAAGGTGATCATGCTGCCCGACGAATATCTCGCCCGTAACATCGCCGCCGAGACCGATGTCGAGATCATCGCCTGGAAGGGCCATTGCGAGGTGCATGAGCGCTTCTCGCCGACCGAGGTGCGCCAGCTCCGGGAAGACCATCCCGGTGTGATCGTGCTCGCCCATCCCGAATGCCCGCCGGAGGTGGTGGCGGAAGCCGATTTCTCCGGCTCGACCGCGCTGATGTCCGACTATGTCGCCGAGCACAAGCCCGCCCGCGTGGTGCTGCTGACCGAGTGCTCGATGAGCGACAACGTCGCCGTGCAGCACCCCAGCGTCGATTTCATCCGCCCCTGCAATCTCTGCCCGCATATGAAGCGCATCACGCTCGCCAATATCCGTGAGGCGCTGGAGACTGGTCAGCACGAGGTCACCATCGATCCTGCTGTCGCGGTCGCCGCGCGCCGGGCTGTCGAGAGGATGCTCGCGCTATGAGCGATCATCCCTTGCTCTATCGCGACCGCCCGGTGGTGGTCGGGGCCGGCCTCGCCGGACTGATGACGGCGCTCTGTCTCGCGCCCGAGCCGGTGGTGCTGCTCTCCCGCGCGCCGCTCGGCGCGGAGACTTCGACCGCCTGGGCGCAGGGCGGCCTCGCCGCGAGCCTGGCGGCGGACGACACGCCCGCCATGCATCTCGCCGACACAGTGGAGGCTGGCGCCGGCCTGGTCGAGGCCGAGGCGGCCCGCCGCATCGTCACGGCGGCACCCGAGGCGGTGCGCCGGCTCGCTGCCCTCGGCGTGCGTTTCGACGAGGCGGATGGGGCTTTCCTGCTCGGCCTCGAAGCCGCCCATGGCCGCCGCCGCATCGTGCATGCCGATGGCGATGCCACCGGACGGGAGATCGTCCGGGCCCTTGCCGCCGCCGTGCGGGCCACACCCTCGATCACCGTGCTGGAGGGGGTCGAGGCGCGGCGCCTCATCGTCGAGGACGGCGCGATTGCCGGCATCGTCTGCGTCGGCCCGAAGGGCGAGACGATGACGATCCCCACCGCACGCGTGGTACTGGCGACCGGAGGCATTGGTGGCCTCTTCTGCGACAGCACAAATCCCCGGGCGAGCCAAGGGCAGGGCCTGGCCCTGGCTGCTCGCGCCGGCGCCATGCTCTCCAACCTCGAATTCGTGCAGTTCCATCCGACGGCGCTCGATACCGCGGCACGGCCGATGGGGCTGGTCAGCGAAGCCGTGCGGGGCGAGGGCGCCGTGCTGGTCGACGAGACCGGCGAACGCTTCCTTCGCCACCTGCCGGGCGCCGAACTCGCTCCGCGCGACGAGGTCGCCCGTGGCATCTGGCGGCATTTGGCCGAGGGCCACCGCGTCTATCTCGACGCCCGCCAGCAGCCCGGCGCGGGCTTCGCGCGCCGCTTTCCGGGGATAGACCGGCTGTGCCGGGAGGCGGGCTTCGATCCCACATCGCAGCCGCTGCCGGTGCGGCCGGCCCAGCACTACCACATGGGCGGCATAGCGGTGGACGGACAAGGCAGGAGTTCCGTCCCGGGGCTGTGGGCTTGCGGCGAGGTGGCCTGCACCGGGCTGCATGGCGCCAATCGCCTGGCCAGCAATTCACTGGCCGAGGCCGCGGTCTGCGCCGCCTGGGTAGCCGAGAGCGTAGGGAGTGCGCCGGGAACGAGCTCCCGATTTGGGCGAGCCGCGATTGCCGTGCCTGCCGCCGATCTCCGGGCCGGCGATCCTGCGCCGACGCGTCAGATTCTATCACGCGCGCTCGGCGTGATCAGGGTGCGTGCCGGGCTGGAGGCGGCGATCGCCGAGCTTCTGCCGCTGGCCGCCGGCACGCGGCCCGCCTCGAACCCGGCCCTGGTCGGCCTGATGCTGGCCGTCTCCGCCCTCGCCCGGCAGGAAAGCCGGGGGGCGCATTGGCGGGCCGACTTCCCCTCCAGCCTGCCGATGGCGGCACCATCATTCCTCTCGCTCGGCCAGGCGCTTGCCCTGGCCCGCGAGACCGTCGCTTCCCTTCCTTTCGCAGAAAGTGCCTGACATGCCGTTGTTGCCGCTCTCTCCGTTCCTGTTCGAGCCGATCGTCCGCGCCGCTCTGGTCGAGGATCTCGGCCGGGCCGGCGATCTCACCACCGATGCCATCGTGCCTCCCGATCTCAAGGCGACCACCGTGCTGGCGGCGCGGCAGGACGGCGTAGTCGCCGGCCTCGACATCGCCGCGACGGCCTTCCGCCTGCTCGACCCCCATGTCGGGATCACGGTGAAACGTGGCGATGGCGCCAGGGTCTCGCCGGGGACCGTCATCGCCACCGTCAGCGGTTCGGCCCGGGCCCTGCTGACGGGCGAACGCACGGCGTTGAATATTCTGTGCCATCTCAGCGGCATCGCCAGCGCCACGGCCTCGGTCGTGGAGGCGGTGAAAGGGCACAAGGCTACCGTCGTGTGCACCCGCAAGACCACGCCCGGGCTGCGCGCGCTGGAAAAATATGCGGTGCGGGCCGGCGGTGGCGGCAATCATCGCTTTGGGCTCGACGATGCCATCCTGATCAAGGATAACCATGTCGCCATTGCCGGGGGCATCCGCCCGGCACTGGAGCGGGCCAAGGCGGCGGCGGGCCATATGGTGAAGATCGAGCTGGAGGTCGACACGCTGGCCCAGCTTGAGGAGGCGCTGGCCGTCGGCGTCGATGCGGTGCTGCTCGACAATATGAGCCCTGCGCAATTGCGCGAAGCGGTGGCGATGGTGGGCGGAAGAGCGCTGACCGAGGCCTCTGGCCGGGTTACGGCGGCAACGGCGCCGGCGATCGCGGCCGCGGGTGTCGACCTCATCTCCGTCGGCTGGCTCACCCACAGCGCGCCGGTCCTCGATATCGGGCTGGACTGCCGGGCGGGATAGCAGGAGCCTTGCGACGCGTGGTGCGCCTGCCTATGCTGCCGCCATGCAGAATCCCATCGTACCCTTTTCCATCCCGCCGCGTGCGCCGGCGGGGACGACCATCATTGCCTTCGGTGACGTCCACGGCCACCTCGCGCTGATGGAAGAGATCCTGGCCAAGGCCCAAGCTCGCGCCCGGGCCAAGCCGGAGCGGCGCCACATCGTCATCAGCCTCGGCGACCTCGTCGACCGCGGACCGGACTCCCGTGGCGTCGTGGCCCGGCTGATGGGGGATCTGCCAGGCTGCGAGCTTCATGTGCTCCGGGGCAACCACGAAACCTTGCTGATGTCCTTCCTGGCAGGGGACCCCGATGCCGATGTCTGGCTCAAATGGGGCGGCATGGCGACGGTGGGCAGCTATGGCGTCGACATCAAGGGGGCCAACCCCCAATCGACGCGGGATGTCGAGCGTCTGAGGGAGGAGTTCCGCGTGAGGATGCTGCCCGACCATCTCGAATTCATGCGCACGCGGCCGCTGAGTCTCACTTTCGGCGATTATTTCTTCGTACATGCCGGCGCGCGGCCGGACGTGCCGCTGGCCGAGCAGAAGGAATACGACCTGATCTGGATCCGTGACGAGTTCCTGCCCTCTGGCCAGCTCTTCGAGAAGAAGATCGTGCATGGCCACACCGCGGTGGAGGAGCCGGATTTCCGCACCAACCGCATCAATCTCGACACGGGCGCCTGCTATGGCGGCAAGCTGACGGCGGCCATCTTCGAGGATGACCTGGCCGAGGTGTTCGTCTCCATCCCCGCCCCGCCGCGCACGCATTTTCCGTGAGAGGCGCCGTCACTGCGAGCGAAGCAATGACGATGATGGCGGCAGATGGGTCCCAGCCGGGAAAGCGGCCTGCTTTCCTCCTCAATGCGTGACGAGCCATTCCATCGGATGGTCTTCGCCGCGGGGCGCATAAAGCGGCGGCACAGGGTTTGGAATTTCCTGGAAGCGCGGCTTGACGCCGAGCAGCGGCCCGACCCGTTCCAGGATCTTGCCGGTGGTGACGCCGGCATTCCAGGCGGCGGATGAGTAGCCATAGGTCTCCGGCAGGCCCTTGGGTTCGTCATAGAGCACGAGCACCAGATATTTCGGCTTGTCGAAGGGAAACACCGCCATGAAGGTGGTGAAGTTGAGCGACTTCGAATAGCGCCCATTGATGACCTTTTCGGCCGTGCCGGTCTTGGCGCCGATGCCGAGGCCGGGAACATCGGCCTTCTTGCCGGAACCGTCGGTGGCGTTGAGGCGCATGATGTAGCGCATCACGTCGGAGGTGTGCTTCTTCAGGACCAGCTTGGAGCCGGCCAGGGCATCGCTCTCGCTGCGCGCCAGGAAAGTCGGCTTGATCAGATGGCCGCCATTCATCATCGCCCCGACCGCCATCATTGCCTGCAGCGGCGCCACGGCCATGCCGTGGCCGAAGGCGATGGTGATGGTGTTGATCTCGCTCCAGCGCCTGGGCAGGATCGGCATGGCGTTCTCGGGCAGTTCGGTAATCAGCCGCGTGGTCTGCCCCATCATCCTGAGAAAGGCCTTGTGGGCGTCGACGCCGAGGGCGAGGGCCATTCTGGCCGAGCCGATATTGGAGGAGAAGGTGAACACCTCCGGCAGGCTCAGCATGCGCCGGCGGGCATGGTCGTCATGGATGGTGAAGCGGCCATATTTGAGCGTGGTGCGGGCATCGAGCATGGAGGCGGTAGTGAACTTGCCCGATTCGATCGCCATGGCCGTGGTGAGGGCCTTGAAGGTCGAGCCCATCTCGAACACGCCGACATTGATGCGGTTGATCCGGTTGGGATCGAGGGCATCGGCCGGGTTGTTGGGATCGAAATCGGGCAACGACACCAGCGAGATCATCTCGCCGGTGTTGACGTCCATGATGGCGCCGGCGGCCGCCTTGGCCTGGTAGTGTTCCATGCCGGCGACGAGTTCCTCGCGCATCACGGCCTGGGCGCGCAGATCGATCGAAAGACGCACCGGCTTGAGGTCATGCGGATCGGATGCATAGCCGAGCGCCTGCAGTTCGGAGAGGCCGCGCTTTCTGTCGATATAGCGCTCGATGCCGGCGATGCCCTGGTTGTCGATGTTCACGGCTCCGAGCACATGGCTCACCGTCGGCCCGTTGGGGTAGATGCGCTTGTTCTCGTTGATGAAGCCGATACCGGGCAGGCCGAGCGCATAGATGCGGTTGCGCTGCTCGGGCGTGATCTCGCGCTTGAGCCAGATGAAGCCCTTGCCGGAGGCGAGCTTGGCCCTGAGGTCGCGTGCGTCGAATTCCGGCATCTGGGCGGTGAGCAGCTCGGTCGCCTCGTCGACGTCGATGATCTTCTTCGGCTCGGCATAGAGCGAGGGCACCTGCACGTCGGTTGCCAGGATGCGGCCATTGCGGTCGAGGATATCGGGGCGAGCCGCCGCCAATTGATCGGCCGCCGAGCGGCGCGCATCATATTGCTCGTCCGGCGCGGTGCCGAACTGCACCAGCCGGCCCAGGATCGCCATGTAGATGCAGACGAACCCCACCACGATCAGCAGGATGCGGCCCGCGCTCTTCTGCAGCTTGGTGGGCATTATGGGACGCCGCCTGGGTCTTTCGCCCGGCAGGGGCGGCTCGCTCGCCGCCGGGAAGTCCTGGGAGGGCGAGGTAGCGGCGACGGCCTGGTGACCCGCCTGCTCGTGATCTGCCTCGTCGGCGGAAGAGGTTTGCATCGCAGCTTTTCCCAGTGCCTCGCAAGCAGCCGCGACCTGCCGGGCCTGCACCCGGCGGTTCCTGCCGCGTCTCGATGTGTTGAACGACACAGGGCGCGTGGATCGCCCGCTATCCGAAAAGGAGTTGGTGTCTAAAAATGGTTCATTCTATTCATGGAACAGCAATAAAGCCGCGAAAAAGGCGGGTAAAGAGTATCAAACCATTAACAATTCGTACGGTTATCGAGGCCTTAACGGAAAGTGGCTGGCGGGCCCATCCAGCTCAGGCGGCCTGACCGGGCTGGCCTTCTTCGGAGTGCAGCAGGTCGCGGATCATGCCGCGGGCGATTTCCTCTTCGCCCATCAGGATCACGTCGGCTCCCAGTCCCCTGAGGTAGCCGACGGCCTCCTCGCTATGGGCCCGAGCGAGAATGCGGATGGCAGGATTGAGCTTGCGGGCCTGTTCAACCAGATGGCCGGCCTCGAAGGCGTCGGGGATGGCGACGACCAGCCATTTCGCGCCGGCCAGATTCTGCAGCTCGAGCGTCTCGTAATCGCCCGCCGGCCCGGAATAGACCTCGATGCCGTCGGCTTTCAGCTTCTCGACCTCGCTTTGCGATTCCTCGATCACCACCAGCGGCACGCCGGTCTGATGCAGAGCCTTGGCGACCCGGCTGCCGACACGGCCATGGCCGACCAGGATGGCGTGCTGGCTGAGCTTGGTCGGCTGGACGACTTCGATGTCGCCGTCTTCAGGCAAAGGCGCGGCTTCCGCCATGGGCGCACCCGGCTCGGCCTCGGGCTGAGGCGGTGCCTCGGGCTCGGCTTCCGGCCTGGTTTCCGATTTGGGCGCCACGGCCGGCTGGCGTTCGGGGCGCAACACGAAACGGTCCAGCGCCATGAACAGGATCGGATTGATCACGATGGAGATGAGGGCGCCCGCCACCACCAGGTCGCGCGCCGTGCCGGGGATGATGTCGAGCTCGACGCCCAGCACCGCCAGGATGAACGAGAATTCGCCGATCTGGGCCAGGCTCGCCGAAATGGTCAGGGCCACGCCCTTGGAATAGCCGAAGCCGCGCACGATCAGGAAGGCGGCGATCGACTTGCCGACCACGATGATCAGGAAGGTGACGAGCACGGCAAGCGGATGCTGGATCAGGATCGAGGGGTTGAACAGCATGCCGACCGAGACGAAGAACAGCACCGCGAAGGCGTCGCGCAGCGGTAGCGTCTCGTTGGCCGCCTGCTTGCTGAGCGGGGATTCGGCCAGCACCATGCCGGCGAAGAAGGCGCCCAGCGCAAAGGAGACGCCGAAGAGCGCGGCGGCGCCATAGGCAACCCCGAGCGAAATCGCCAGCACGGCCAGGCGAAAGAGCTCGCGCGAGCCGGTATGGGCGACGAAATGCAGGACCCAGGGGATGACCTTGCGCCCGACCACCAGCATCAGCGCCACGAAGGCGGCGACCTTGACGGCGGTGACCATCAGGGTGGCGCCGATCGAACTGAGGCCGAGATTGGCGGCAAGGCCCGAGGGCGCCACTTCGCCCGGCGCATGGCCGCCGAGAAGGCCGGCCAGCGGGGGAATCAGCACCAGGGTGATCACCATCACCAGGTCTTCAACGATCAGCCAGCCGACGGCGATCCGCCCGCGCTCGGTTTCGATCAGCTTGCGCTCCTGCATGGCGCGCAGCAGCACCACTGTACTGGCGACCGAAAGGGCGAGGCCGAAGACGAGGCCCGTGCCGAGGCCCCAACCCATGATCCAGGCAAAGCCCATGCCCAGCAGCGTCGCTACCGCGATCTGGCCCAGGGCGCCAGGTATGGCGATGGCACGGACGGAAAGCAGGTCCTTCAGCGAAAAATGCAGGCCGACGCCGAACATCAGCAGGATGACGCCGAGTTCGGCCAGCTCGTTGGCGAGCTTCTGGTCGGCCACGAAGCCGGGCGTGAAGGGGCCGATCACAACACCGCCGAGCAGATAGGCCACGATCGGCGAGAGCCGCAGACGCTGCGCGACGAGCGCGAAGATGAATGCCAGTCCCAAACCCGCCACGATCGTTGCTATCAACGGTGTCTCGTGCGGCATGGAACCTCCCTTCGCGGTCGTAACGAGCCTTCGACGTGCCTACAGCACCCCAGATCTGTCTGATGATTGCCTTGCGGCCGCTTCACCATAGGAGAGTTCGATAGTGAGCGCTCGTTAACAATCGGAAAGGTCACCATCAAACCACGGCGATAGCGTGGAACGAGAATGCCGCGACGCGCAAAGCATGCCCGGGTGAAGGATGCCGATCAAGGCTCCAGTTCGGTATCCCAATAGAGATAATCGAGCCAGCTTTCATGCAGATAGTTCGGCGGGAAATGCCGGCCGTTCTGGTGCAGGTCGCTGAGGGAGGGAGCGTAGGGCTTCTGGCTGGGATGCATGCCGGCTTCGGCGGGCATGGCGCCGCCCTTCTTCAGATTGCAGGGCGAGCAGGCGGCGACGACGTTTTCCCAGGTGGTCTGCCCGCCCCGGGAGCGGGGAATGACGTGGTCGAAGGTCAGATCCGAACGTGTGCCGCAATATTGGCAGGTGAAACAGTCGCGCAGGAAGACGTTGAAGCGGGTGAAGGCAGGGTTTCGACTGGGTTTGACGTAGGTCTTGAGACACACCACCGAAGGTAATCGGAACTCGAAGGTGGGACTTCGCACCACCTTGTCATATTCGGAGATGATGTTGACCCTGTCGAGGAAGACCGCCTTCACCGTATCCTGCCAGGACCATAGCGACAGCGGATAATAGGACAGCGGCCGGTAATCGGCGTTCAGCACGAGGGCAGGACAGGCCTCGGGCGAGACCGGCGGATGAAACACAGCAGGCGAAACATGCGCTGTCACGAAGCGCTCCCGTCACCATCAGTCCAGCCGAAAAGGCCGATTCGGCTGTTCGTCCAACACAATGTAGGATTAACGTGTCGGTCTTGTGAAGGGGGTAGGGTCCCCGGCCGGCCTCCTATACAGCCGCATCATCCCCGCAATTGGTGCGAGAGCCAGGCCAGCGTGCGGTCCGGTATGCCGAGTTCGTCGAGATGGTCGTGGGTGGCGAGCACGTAATCGGGATTGGCGCCCGACAGCCCGACGCCCCCGCGTATCACCTCCAGGAGCTGGCGATCCGGCAGCTTGCCGCAATATTGCAGGTGCTTGCGGTCCGCCCGATAGGCGAGGGCCCGCACATGACGCCCGTCCTCGAGCCGGGCCTCGTGCAGGATCTCGATATAGACGCTGGTGGCCTGTTCGCGCCGGCGCAGATAATCCACCGTCGCATCCCAGTTTTCGGGGGCGACGCGGAAGGCGACGCCCCGGCAGGAGCCGCCCCGGTCGAGGCCGAGCACCAGGCCGGGCCTTTCGGGTGTGCCGCGATGGACATGCGACCAGATGCACAAAGCCCGGTGCAGGCCGCGAATCAGCGCATTCTGCCGCTCCTCATAGGCAAAACCGGGATTCCACATCAGGGAACCATAGCCGAAAACCCAATGGGCTTCAGGGACGGGCAGGACGGGCTGGTTCACTCGGCGGCCAGGTGGAATGCATCGAGATAGTGGAAGGGCAGGCCAGCAAGCGTATCGCGCAGCACGGTGAGATCCCGCTTCAGGCGATCGAAGGCCGGAGCCAGGGAGAAGTCCTGCTCGTTCATGTAGATCGAGCGGTTGATCTCGATCTGGATGACATGGAAACCGGCGCCGGGATTGCCGTAATGCTCCGTGATGTAGCCGCCGGCATAGGGCTTGTTGCGCGCCACCGAATAGCCGAGGCTGCGCAGCGCCTCGTCGGCGCAATCCGTGATCAGATGCGAGCAGCTGGTGCCGTAGCGATCGCCCAGCACGATGTCGGCGCGGGGTCTATCCTCGCGCGCCAGGCCGCAGGAGGGCATGGAATGGCAATCCACCAATAGCGCCACGCCGAATTCGCGATGGATCTGGCCGAGCAGGCGACGCAGCGTACGATGATAGGGCTTGTAGAGTTCCTCGATCCGGCGCAGCGCCTCGTCCACCGGCAGGCGGCGGGCATAGATTTCCTGGTTCTCGCTGACCACCCGCGCCAGCGTGCCCAGTCCGCCGGCCACGCGCAGGGAGCGAGTATTGGCGTAGTTCGGCAGCCTGCCGTCGAACATGCGTGGGTCGAGCTCGTAGGGCTCGCGGTTGACGTCGAGAAAGGCACGGGGAAAGCGTGCGCTCATCACGGCAGAGCCGGTGGCGGCGACATCCGCGAGAAGGAGGTCGACGAAGGCATCCTCGGAGCGGCGCAGCGAAAGTGGATCGAGGCGGGAAGCCTCCAGGAAAGAGCGCGGATAGACCCGTCCGGAATGCGGCGAGTTGAACAGCAAGGGCGCCGAATAGGCTGCCGGCTCGACCACGTCGAAGGGAGGGCTGAGCTCGATTTCCATGCCGTCCACGGTCTCCAGCGGCGGGTTGCTTTCACCTGGGCGACACGCGTCCGAAGGGCGGTCAGGCCAGGCAATATCGACATATCCCGACAAAATCATGCGCGCGCAAGCATCACAAGCCCTCGCGCATGATTTTCTCCATCGCACCGGAAGCAACCCTGGGGCCTGTCATCAGTTAGGGGTTGGTGTTTGATGAGATTGAAAATGGTGGGATAGGAGGTGACGGCCTTGCCAGGACGTTTCGTCTTGACGAGCCAAGCGACAGTGCAGACGGCCATTTAGAGCTTATCGCCCCCGGCGGTGGGATGCTTTTGGCCGATGAACACGTCGCTCGCGGCAGCAAGCCGGAAGGCTTGCGTTCTCGAACTCCCGCGCATTTGCGAAGCAAGGGCGGACCTCTTCAGACAGGCCCTGGCAACATCACGAATTCGGGATTAACTCTATTGCAATGTAAACGGGGCGTTTACCCTGACGACGGTTTATACAGTTGGAACATGCTCCGGCCCTGCCGGGGATTCGGGACGCCATCATGAACAAGATTCTCCTCGCCGAAGACGACAATGATATGCGCCGCTTTCTGGTGCGCGCCCTGCAGAATGCCGGACATGAGGTGATGTCCTACGACAACGGCCTGTCGGCCTATCACCGGCTGCGGGAAGAACCGTTCGAATTGCTGCTGACCGATATCGTCATGCCGGAGATGGACGGAATCGAGCTGGCCCGCCGGGCTACCGAGCTCGATCCCGACATCAAGGTGATGTTCATCACCGGCTTTGCCGCCGTGGCGCTCAACCCGGATTCGCAGGCGCCGCGCGACGCCAAGGTGCTTTCCAAGCCCTTCCATCTCAAGGATCTGGTCAACGAAGTCGACAAGCTTTTGAAGGCCGCCTGAACTTTCCTCAAAATAGCGGGACGAATGGCTTGCATGGCCTGATTCAACCTGCTATCAGGCCGGCCTCCGCAAGCGATGGGCGCGTAGCTCAGCGGGAGAGCACTACGTTGACATCGTAGGGGTCACAGGTTCAATCCCTGTCGCGCCCACCATCGCTACCCAGAACGAGTTGAAGAGCCAAGGCATCGCAAAGGCGGTGCCTTTCTTGTTTTCTGGCGTTGGCGGATGCAGTCGGTCCACACCCTCTCGGCCGCCGGTCCTTACTAAGGGCTATTCGGCCGCGGGGGCCGCTTCGTCGATTACCTCCGGCCTCCCATCCGGCCCGCGTCCAGTCCTAGCGACGCCGAGGCGGCAGTTGTAGTTGAGCGTCGCTATTTGCCGACGCAGAAGAAGGCGTCGCGATTCTGGCGACCGACACTTTGGCTGTGCCCGTCTTGAGCATGCCCACCGCCTTGGCGGCTCCGTAGGAAAGATCGATCATGCGGCCACGCTTATGAGGGCCTCGGTCGGTGACACGCACGACAACGCTCTTGTGGTTCTCGAGGTTGGTCACGCGAAGCTTCGTCCCGAAAGGAAGGGAACGATGGGCAGCGGTCAGTTCTGCTGGATTGAAGCGCTCTCCGTTTGCGGTACGAGACCCCTTCAATTCCTTACCGTAAAAGGACGCTGTCCCTAAGGTTTCTGCGTGTCCGGAAACCATAGCCATGAAGATAATTATCATGGAGAAGGTGAAAATGCCGCTTATGATACGCATACCCATTCAGCAATTTCCTTCTGTAATTGATGATTAATTACGTTAGGAATCGAATGGTTTCGATTTTATTACCCGTAGGTTGCGGACAAGCTGCCGTGGTGGTGCTGCCACTGCTCGAGGACTGAGAGGCCGTTACCCTAAGCCAAAATCAGTACGGAACCAGGAAGGGGCACAAGCGTTTGTGAATTCGTGGTCTGCAATCAAAGGAGCAACCGAGTGAGCAGCGCAACGGACAAGGTGAAGGGTATCGCCAACCAGGTGGCCGGTTCGGTGAAGGAAGGCGTCGGCAAGGCCGTGGGCAACCGCGAGATGGAAGCAGAAGGGGCGATTCAAAAAGCCAAGGGAGAGGTTCAGGAGGCCAAGGGCAAGGTCAAGGACGCGGTGAAATCCGCGATCGACAAGGCCTAGAATCTCGACATTCCGCTAAAGGCAAAGGTGAATCGATGGATCGTCCCGAGGTTGGTTGGATCGCTGCGATAATCATTGGCGGCCTGGCCGGTTGGCTGGCTGAGATGTTCATGAAGAGCAATACCGGCGTTCTCATGAACATTATTCTCGGCATCGTAGGCGCGGCCCTCGCCAGTTTTCTGCTGGGGTTAATAGGCGTCGGCTTCGGTGGGTGGCTGGGCTACCTCATCGCGGGCTTTATCGGCGCGTGCATCCTTATTGCGCTCGCCCGAATGTTGAGCGGTTCTCGCGTCTGAGTTCGAGCCAGAGGGGGCGATGTCCCGTCTGGGCTCCTGGCGCTGCGCGATGCGGCATTTCCTTTCGCTATTTTGCCTGGGCGTACCGCCGCTGGCGCCGCTCTTGGCGTGCGGCGCCAGCCACCATAGGTCTCGCGGATAATCAGCTGCAGGGTCCACTCAGGGCAAGGGCGGCGCACCGGCCTCGCGCAGTTTCACCAGCGTCCACAGCGCCTGGTTCAGCGGCGCCTCCAAGCCGCGCGCGGCGGCCCGGCGCAGGATGGCGCCGTTCAGATCGTCGATCTCCGTGCGTCGCCCCCTGGCCAGATCCTGGGCGGTCGACGAATATTGCTCGGCCATGCTGGTGCCCAGGCCGAAGACGGTGTCCTCCAGCGTGGGGGCCAGGGTGATGTCATAGGCGCCGGCCACGGCGCGGCACTCGGCGAGAATCCCCTTCAAGAGCACATCCACGCCTTCGCGGCCGACCAGCCGGCCATAAGGCAGGGCGGCGAGGGCGGAGACGGCATTGAGCGCGCAATTGACCGCCAGCTTGGTCCACAGCGTGCCGACGACATCCGGTGCGACACGGGCGGCGATGCCGGCCGCGGCGAACAGGTCCGCGAATTCCGCGCTGCGTTCGGAGGGGCCGATCACCATCCTGCCGCCGCCCTTGTGGCGGACATAGCCGGCGGCCGGCGCTTCCAGAGCGGCATAGACGGCCACGGCCACGGCGGGCCTGTCGAGGATATGGGCGAGCCTGTCGGCATTGTCGATGCCGTTCTGCAGGCTCCAGACCGAGCAATCGGCGCCGATATGGGGCGCGATGGCCGCAGCCGCCGCCTCGGTGTCGAAGGATTTCACGCAGAACAGCACCAGGTCTGCTCCGGCCACGGCCTCGGGCCTCGTATCGGCCTCAATCGGCACATGCTGCCTCTCGCCGCCGCGCTCGAGCAACAGGCCGCCATCCCTCACGGCTTCCACCAAAGCCGGGCGGCCGATCAGGGTGACGCTATGGCCGGCCTGGGCGAGCAGGGCGCCGAAGAAACAGCCAACGGCACCGGCTCCCATCACCGCAATCTTCATGATGCCGTTCTCCCGGCAAACTGAAGCAAGGCCGCCAGGATCCGCGACTCGGGATGCGATTGCTGGCGCAAGGCTCGTGACGACAGCTTTGCATCGGCACGCGGGCTGAGGGGAAAGAGGGGCATGCTTGTGATCTTGCCGGTAGGCAACGCCTCTATCATGTCGATCGCGGCTGGCGGGCTGCCGAAGGCCGGATCGCCGTCAAGGATAGACGGGTTCTCACGATCGGCAAGGCCGGCGACGGGTTGGGCGCGATGCGACAGTATCTTCGGGGCTTCGACCTTGTGGATGTGGCTGGATGAACGTCATGGCGTGGCACGGGCCAAGGCCAGGGCTTCCCGGGCGAGCGTATCGACGTCGACGCTGGCGCTGGCCTGGCCGGCCAGAAGAGCCGGCAGGTCGAACCAGCGGGCTTCCAGGGCATCGTCGGCTGCAACGGCCTCGCCGGATTGCCAATGGCAGAGCACGCCGACCAGCACATAATGGTGACCGCCTTCATGGGCCGGACGAGGATCGATGGAATCGAGCGCGGCGAAGGCCTTTACGGCGCGGGCGCGGACGCCGGTCTCTTCCTCGAGTTCGCGCAGAGCCGCCTGCAGCACGCCTTCGCCCGGCTCGATCTTGCCGCCCGGAAAGCCCCACAAGCCCTGGTCCGGGGGATTGGCACGGCGAACCAGCAGGAATTCCTCGCCGCGCAGCACGGCGGCGACAGGGCGGGGCAGATTGTCACTTTCGGCCGGCTCCGAGCCCATTGTCTGTTTCTCCGGGACTTCTGCAGGTGGAGGGCCCAGCTATAGGCGCCTTCCGCTTCGAGCGACAGCCTGCAAGGCGAGACCTCCACCAGTTCAGAGCGGGGACGGGTGGCAGCCGCGCTCCCCAGGCTTGCCTGCCGCCGGCAGCCCTGCGAAAAGCCCGTGGCGTCCGCAGGAAAAGGCATGGGATCATGAAGCTCGGCATCGAAGGAAAATCCGCCATCGTCTGCGCCTCCAGCCGAGGGCTCGGCAAGGCTTGTGCGTTGGCTCTGGCGCGCGAGGGCGTGAATGTGGTGATCAATGGCGTCACGCCGGCCACGCTGGAGCGCACCGCGGCCGAGATCCGCGCCGCGACGGGTGCGACGGTTACGCCCGTGATTGCCGATGTCGCCAGGGAGGAAGGGCGCCGCAAGCTGCTTGAAGGCTGCCCGCAGCCCGACATTCTGGTCAACAATGCGGGTGGCCCACCGCCCGGAGACTTCCGCCGGTTCGGCCGGGAGGAATGGCTGGCCGCGCTCGATGCCAACATGCTGGCGCCGATCGAGTTGATCAAGGCGACGCTGGACGGCATGATGGCCCGTCGCTTCGGGCGCATCGTCAACATCACTTCGGTGACGGTGAAGGCGCCGATTTCCTATCTCGGCCTGTCGAATGGCGCCCGTACCGGCCTGACGGGCTTCGTGGCGGGTCTCGCCCGTGACATTGCCCGCCATAATGTGACGATCAACAACATCCTGCCGGGCTCCTTCGGCACCGACAGGCTGCGGGACAATGCCGCGGCCTCCGCCAGGCCGGGGCAGACGGCGGAAGAGGTGCTCGCCGAGTGGCGGGAGGGCGAGATTTCCGGGCGGTTCGGCGATCCGGAGGAACTCGGTGCGGTCTGTGCCTTTCTGGCCGGAGCGCAGGCCGGCTATATCACGCGCCAGAATATCCTCATGGACGGCGGCAGCTTTCCCGGCACCTTCTGAACGCCCTCAAAAAGAGCACCAACAAAAAGGGCCAGCCGCAAGGCTGGCCTCGATTGGGTCGGCCGGCTGAAATTCCGGCTCAGAGCTTGGCCAGCATCTGGCAAAGCTTGATCAGCTGGGCATCGTACTCATCGCTGGCCCCGAGGATCAGCTTGCAGCGCTTCTTGAGGGCGATGCGCTGGGCGCTGCTCATCGAGGCGAACTGGCTGGAGACATTGCCGATAGTCACGCCAGTGCCAGGCACCCCCGGAGCGCCCGGGGTTCCGGGCGTGCCGGGAGTCGTGCCTGGGACGTTGACGCCGACACCGACATTGACGCCCGTCGTGTTGTTGAGCGAGGCCGTGACATCTGCATCGGCGAGCGAGGAGTTGACGCCGACATTGGCGTTGACGCCGCTATTGGGCGTTGCCGATGCGCTGACTTTGGCGGTGGCGGCGTTGCCGACACTGGCCGTGGTGTTTGAATTCAGGCCGCTGCTGTTGAGGCTGGTGTTGCTATTGGCATTGACCGGGCCCACCTTCGCGCTGACGCCGACATTGACACCGCCGACGGCACCACCGACCGCACCCACGGCACTGCCGAGGCCGCCGGCAGTGTTGCCGAAATCACCGCTCATGGCGACCTGCGGAGCGATAAGAAGCAAAGTAGTCGCCAGTCCAGCGAACATTGCAACCTTGCGCCAATCCTTCCGATATTGCTGAGACATATCGACCTCCACCTGGGAAACTCGAACATTCAGCCGGAACTCCGGGGAAGTGGCTCTTTTTGCTGCTCTGTCAACCTGCGGAAGCCGAATGTTGCCAACAAAGTATGCCAAAAAACAGTAAATCTCAATGGAATTCCATAAAGTGTAAATCGATTTTTTTAGGAGGATTACGTTGTTTCATTTTTTGTACGGAGAGTATTTTTAAATATACTTGAATCTTACGATGGGTAATATGTTTGATTGCGGGGGCTTAAGTGTGTTTTTCTTTTTCGCTGCTCCCCTTTCTGTGCGATGTGGGTGAGTGTTGCCATGGATGAAATGCGGCCGCAATGCGGTGCTTCTGGGGTAAAATTGGGTGGCGCGATTTTGCGGCTGCGATGATGCTTAAGTACTAGATCGCGCCGGCGAAGTATGACTTTCATCCTTAATAGGTATTGTTATTTAAGGTATTATGATACCTGAATTTTTCCAGAAAAAAGCCGCCCCAGTGGTGAAGGGCGGCTTTCGCGTTGTCGGCCTGCTCAGAACGGCGAGTCGGGGTAGTAGAATTCCTTGGCGTTGTCCTTGGTCACCAGCGTGGCATCGAGAATATAGGAGCCGCGCACGGGCAGCTTGTCGAAGAGGCCGGCTGCGGTGAGGTCCATCGCCACGGCCACCATCGCCGGCGGATAGAGCACGTCGGCCGGGATGGTGGCGTCGCCATCCATGACCTTCTTGACCATGTCTTTCATACCGGCGCCGCCGAGCACGAACTTGATGTCGGTGCGGCCGGCCTGTTTGATCGCTTCCAGCACGCCGACGGCCATGTCGTCGTCCTGACACCAGACCGCATCGATCTTGGGGTGCTTGGTCAGGAAGTCCTGCATGACCTTGAACGCGTCGTCGCGACTCCAATTGCCGAACTGGCTGTCGATCACCTTGACCTCGGAGCCCTTCAGGCCTTCGTTGAAGGCACTGACGCGCTGCTCGTCGATGACGATGGGCAGGCCGCGGATCACCACGATGTCACCCTTGCCGCCGAGCTTCTCCTTGACGAAGGCGGCGGAGACGGTGCCCAGGCCCGGATTGTTGCCGGCGACATAGAGATCCTGGATCGGGTCGCGCAAGGCGCGGTCCACCACGGTGATGAACACGCCCTTGCCCTTCACCTGGCGGATCGGGTCCGTCAACTCGTCCGAATTATGCGGCAGCACGACGAGGGCATTGATGCCCTGCGTTGTCAGGTCCTCCAGCGCGTTGGCCTGAGACGCTCCGTCGGGCGAGGTCTTCACGATGACCTTGAGGCCGGGATAGCGCGCCTCGAGGGCCTTGGCTTCCTGTTGGGCGTGATAGACCACGCCGCCCGTCCAGCCATGATCGGCGGCCGGTATGGAGACGGCGATGGTCTTGGTGTCGGCGGCGAAGGCCGCCGCCCCGGCGATGGTGAAGAGACCGGCCGCCATCAGGCCGGTCAGCAATTTGCGCATGATATCCTCCCTAGCGCTTTTCGTTCCGTCGGGGCGGGTTGGTCCCGCCCTTGCATATCGACCAAAGCGTTTTGCCATTTGGCGGTCTCGCCAAGAATCGCAAAGACGCTTCGAGTTAGAGCAAGCCAGCGTTCCGGCTAGACGCGCTTTGCTCCAGGTGGGCTCAATTCCTCCGGGCCAGCGAGCGCTGCACCAGCATGGCGATGATGATGATGGCGCCCTGCACGGCGCCGACCAGATATTCGGAGACGAAGTTCGACAGCACCATGATGTTGGAGATCACCTCCAGGATCAGCGCGCCGCAGATGGTGCCCCAGATGCGCCCGACGCCGCCGCGCAGCGCCGTGCCGCCGACCACGACCGCCGTGATCGCCTGCAATTCCCAGCCGAGGCCGGTGGTGGAGGTGGTTGAGCCGAGCCTTGGCACATAGACCAGCACGGCGATGGCGACGCACAGGCCCTGGATGATGTAGGTAAGCATGCGCACGCGCCCGACCGAGATGCCGGAATAGCGGGCGACGTCCTCATTGGAGCCGACCGCCATGACATGCCGCCCGAAGGTGGTGCGGTAGAGCAGGAACGCGCCGATGACGGCCACCGCGATGATCACCCAGACCGGGAAGGGCAGGCCGAGAATGGTGCCGAAATAGACGGGGCGATAGTCGGCGCGCAGTTCCATCGACTTCATGGCGATCGAGCCGCCGTCGGCAAGCCAGATCAGGAGCGAGCGGAAGATCGCCATGGTGCCGAGCGTGACGATGAAGGGCTCGAGCCGCCCGGCGGTGACGCCCAGGCCGTTGGCGGCACCGCACAGGCCCCCCAGCAGCAACGCCAGGACCATGCCGGTGGCGAGAAGCATGTAGCCGTCGCCGATCATGGCCTTGTTGAGGAAGAGGATCATCACCCCCGAGACCAGCGCCGCCATCGAGCCGACGGAGAGGTCGAGGCCGCCGGCGGTGATCACGAAAGTGGCGCCCACCGCGATGGTGGCGATGAAGGCGCTGCGCGCCAGGACATTGGTGAGGTTGTCGAGGTCAATGAAGCGGGCATTGACGAAATAGCCGAGCACCATCAGCACGGCGAGGGCCGCGAAGGGGGCGATCGCGCGCAGATCGAAATCCTGGAAGCGGCTTGCGGCCTTGGTGGGGGCGAGCTCTCCGCTCATATCTGTGCTCTCGCTTCTTCTCTGGAAACGCCGGTGGCATGCACTACGATTTCGGCCTCTGTCATGGCGTCGCCGCTGACCTCGCCGGCGATTTGCCCGCCGCGCATCACCAGGATGCGGTGGCATACGCCGATCAGTTCCTGCATCTCGGAGGAGATCACGATCACGCCCTTGCCCCTGGCGGCGAGGGCGGCGATGAAACGGTAGATCTGCTCCTTGGTGCCGATATCGATGCCGCGGGTGGGCTCATCGATGACGACGATCCTCGGCTCCAGCAGCATCATCTTGGCGAGCAGCAACTTCTGCTGGTTGCCGCCGGAAAGCTGGCCGGCCAGCAGGGTTTTGGAGCGAGCCCGGATATCGAAATCCTGGAAGGCCTGATTGAGGGCGCTCCATTCGCGTGCCTTGTCGATGAAGGCGCCCGAGGCGAAGCGATCGAGTGCGGCCAGGGTGAGGTTGGTGCGCAGGTCCTGCGCCAGCAGTAGGCCCTTGCCCTTGCGATCCTCGGAGAGATAGACGATGCCCGCCTCCATGGCCTGGCGGGGCTCGCGAAAATGCACGGGCCGGCCATCGAGCCGGACGCTGCCGCTGCCGGAGCGCAGGCCCAGCAGCCCTTCGAACAGTTCGGTTCGTCCCGCCCCGACCAGGCCGGCAAAGCCGAGGATCTCGCCGGCCTCGAGGCCAAAACTGACATCGGTGGCAAAGCCGGGCACATTGAAATGCTCGACTGCGAGCAGGGGTTCTTCGGCGACTGCCGCGCTTGCCTCCGCCGAAGCCTTGGCCGGATAGAGATTGGCCATGTCGCGCCCCACCATCAATTGCGCCATGTCGATGGGCTGGAGCTCGGCGGCGGGCCGGGTGGCGATCCATTTGCCGTCACGCAAGACGGTGACGCGGTCGGCGATGGCCTTCACCTCGTTGAGGCGATGCGAGATGTAGAGAACCGCCGTGCCCTTGGCGCGGATGGCGGTGATGACCTTCAGGAGCGCTTCCGTTTCCACCGGCGTGAGGGATGCGGTGGGTTCGTCGAAGATCACCACGCGGTGCGGCACCGCCAGGGCGCGCGCGATCTGAACCAGTTGGCGCTGGGCGATGGAGAGGCGCTCGACGACCCGGGTCGGTGCGATTTCCGCCCCGAGCTCACGAACCGCCCGCGCGGCCTCCTGGTTCATGGCCCGGTCGTCGACCATGGGGCCGCGGCGGATCTCGCGGCCAAGGAAGATGTTCTGCGCGACGGTCAGGTGAGGGGCGAGCAGGATTTCCTGATGGACCAGCACGATGCCTCGATGCTCGGCGTCGACGGGACCGGAAAAATGCACCGGCTCGCCATCGATGGCGAGCGTGCCACGGCTCGGCTGGAGATGGCCGGCCAGGATCTTCATCAGGGTGGACTTGCCGGCACCGTTTTCGCCGATGATGGCATGGACCTCGCCTGCCTTGAGGTCGAGCGCGATGTTGCTCAGCACCTCGATGGCGCCGAAACTCTTGGACAGGCCGCTGGCAGCCAGGACCGGCACGGTCTGGTTCTGCGCGGCAGCCCCGTTCGCTTGCCCTTCAGACAAATCCGGTTCCTGGTTTTCGTTTCCCGCCCGCTCTCTTCGCCATATGCAGGGGCGAATGAGTTACGTACCTCGCAATTGTCAGATTACCGGGACGGCGGGTTCTGTCAATCTCGCTTTCCGGATTGGGGCAGCATGGACCTCCCGGCAATGTCATCGCCGGCCGGAAAATCGCTCGCGATAGGATTGCGGCGTCGTTGCCAGGTGCCGGGCGAAGCTGCGCCGCATGGTCTCTTCGCAGCCAAAGCCGCAGCAGGCGGCGATCTGCTTGAGGGGCTGGGCGGTGTCGGCGAGCAGCGTGCGCGCCTGTTCGACCCGCAGCCTTTCGACGGCGCGGGCCGGCGGCAGGCCGGTGGCTTCCCGGTAGCGGCGCTGGAAGCTGCGCTCGCTCATGCCGGCCCGTGCGGCGAGGGCGGGAACCGACAAATCGTCGGCGAGGTTCTCCCGCATCCAGCCATGCAGCGATTCGAAACGGGATGCGCCATGCTGGAGCGCCAGGGCGGCGCTGTATTGCGACTGCCCGCCCGGCCGCTTGAGAAAGACCACCAACTCGCGCGCTACTGCCAGCGCCATCGCGCGGCCAAGGTCGCGTTCCACCAAAGCGAGAGCGAGGTCGATGCCGGCGGTGACGCCGGCGGAGGTCCATAACTTGCCATCCTCGATGAAGATCGGATCGCTCTCCACCCGTGCTGCCGGAAAGCGCTCGGCCAGCAGAGCGCAGGAATCCCAATGGGTCACGGCGCGCCTGCCGTCGAGCAGGCCCGCGGCACCGGCCAGAAAAGCGCCGGTGCAGACAGCCGCGACCCTTCGGACCGCCGTCGCTCTGGCCGTAACCCAGGCAACGAGTTCGGCATCCTCGATCGCCTGGTGCACGGCGCGCCCGCCGGCGATCACCAGCGTATCGCAGGCTTCGCTCGCGTCCGGCAGGGGCTCGGCCTGCAAGGTCAGCCCGGCCCAAGCCGCGACCTGGGTCTGCCGGGCGACGATCCGCAGGCGATAGGCCGCGGGCAGCCCATCATCCTCCCGGAGGCGGTTGGCCGAGGCGAATACCTGCATGGGGCCGGCGATATCGAGCAGTTGAAACCCGGGAAAAGCCAGCAGATCGACCGGGCGGCACGCCCGGCCAGCCGAGGAGGCGCCGATCGGATTTGGCGCAAAATGTGGGTCAAACGACATTTGCGCCAGAAGCTGCCGCGCTAGAATGGGTCTGTCAACATCAAGGTTTAGAACGGAGCAGCCCGAATGATCCTGCAAATCGGCTTTCTCGTCTTCCCCAAGGTGCAACTGCTCGACCTGGCCGGGCCCTTCGATGCCTTTGCCGCCATGCCGGGCGTTGTCCAGCATCTGATCTGGAAGGATCTCGATCCCGTGACGGCGACCTGCGGCTGGCCCGTGCAGCCCACGACGACGCTGCGGGACTGCCCCGTCCTCGACGTGCTGTGCGTGCCGGGCGGTGCCGGCGTCAATCCGCTGATGGAGGATGAGGTCGTCCTCGACTTCCTGCGGCGCCAGGCCTGGAGCGCACGCTTTGTCACTTCCGTATGCACCGGCGCGCTCGTGCTGGGGGCGGCGGGGCTCCTGGACGGAAAGCGGGCGACGACGCATTGGGGTTCGCATCATCTGCTCGAACCACTCGGTGCCGTGCCGGTGGCCGAACGCATCGTCGCGGACGGCCGGCTGATCACCGGTGGCGGCGTCACCGCAGGCATCGATTTCGCGCTCGACATCATCGCCAGGCTGCGGGGCCGCGAGGAGGCCGAAGCCGTGCAGCTCAAGCTCGAATATGCGCCGGCGCCTCCCTTCGATGCCGGCTCGCCCGTCACGGCGCCGGCCGCTGCGATCGAGGCGGCGCGGGCCTCCGCCGCCAGTTATGTCGAGGAACGCGAGCGCATCGTCGCCCGGCTGCTTGCCGCGAAGGCCGCGTGAGCCCGCCCGCCATGGGCATGTCCCGCATTCGGTTGGAGAGCAGGGCTGAGACGGCCTCGCAAAAAATCCAGAAAGGCTCTTGCGTAATCTATCTTTCGATATATCTTAAGAGTCATCTTAAAGATAGAACGAAAGGTATATCGCATGTTTGGACGACATCATGAGGGCCGCGGGCGCGGCGAATTCTGGGGACGGGACGGCTTCCGCGGCTGGGGCCGTGGGGAACAGCAGGAGTGCGCGCCCGGCCGCGGCGGACGCTGGGGGCGCGGCGGCTTCGAGGGCGACGGCCCCGGAGACTTCTTCGGACGGGGCTTCGGCGGCCGTGGCCGCGTCTTCGGCCACGGCGATTTGCGCCTGGTCATCCTGGCCCTGATCGCCGAGAAGCCGCGCCATGGCTATGAGCTGATCCGCGCCATCGAGGAGAAATTCGGCGGGGCCTACGCACCGAGCCCCGGTGCGGTCTATCCCACGCTGACCCTCCTGGAAGAGCAGGATCATATCCGCGGCGAAGCGTCGGAAGGCACCAAGAAGCTCTACACCATCACGCCCGAAGGCGAGGCCTTCCTTGCCGAGAACCGCGACGCGGTCGATGGCGTGATGGCGCGCATGGATCTGGCCGCCAGCGCTTTCTCCGCCCGCTCCACGCCGGAGATGGTGCGCGAAGCCCTGCATACGTTCCGGCACGCGCTGCAGATGCATCGCGGTCCGTGGACGCAGGCCGAGGCCGAGCGGATCCGCGCCATCATCGAAAAGGCCGCCCGCGACATCGTCGGCGGTCAGAGCTGAAAGAGCAGCCGGCCGCAGCCTTCATCCCGGGACTTGGCAGCATCGCAAGGCTGTTGGTTTTAATACTGGGATAAAGCTGGAACTTCCCCGATGATCCAGGACGCATAGAAACAGGGTGCCGTTGCGGCGCCCTGTTTGCCGTTGCGGGTGATTTTTTCAATTTTTTGTCTCGAAGATGCCGATGCCGTCGGCTCCTGTCGGTCGTGAGTATTTGATGAACGCCGCCACCATGGATGGCTTGCCCATTCCCCAACGCTTCCTGGCCTTCCTGACCATCGCCATGGCGCTGACCATGGCGGTGCTCGATAGTGCCATCGTCAATGTCGCTCTGCCCTCGATCGCGGGCGAACTCGCGGTCTCGCCGGCGGAATCGATCTGGGTCGTCACCGCCTATCAGCTTGCGGTCACCATCTCGCTGCTGCCCCTGTCCTCGCTCGGTGATATCATCGGCTACAAGCGCGTCTATTGGGCGGGGCTGGCCGTGTTCACCGCGGCGTCCTTCGCCTGTGCCCAGGCCTCGTCGCTTCCGGTGCTGGCGCTGGCGCGCGCGGTGCAGGGGCTCGGCGGCGCCGGCATCATGAGCGTCAACATCGCCCTGGTGCGCTATATCTTCCCCAAGGCCTCCCTCGGCTCGGGCGTCGGCTACACGGCCCTGGTGGTGGCGGTGTCCTCGGCGGCCGGGCCCAGCGTCGCCTCCGCAATTCTGACCGTCGCAAACTGGCAATGGCTGTTCCTGGTCAACGTGCCCATCGGCCTCGTCGCACTCTTCGTCGCGGCCCGGGCCTTGCCGCAGACGCCGGCATCCGGCCATCGCTTCGACTGGATCAGCGCCGTCCTGAATGCTTTCACCTTCGGCCTGCTGATCGCCGGCCTCGACGGTCTCGGCGATGTCGGCACGATGCCGATAGCGCTCGCGATGATCGGCGGGGCAGCGGTGGCAGCCCTTGTCCTGGTCAGGCGTTCGGTAAAGCAGCCGGTGCCGCTGCTGCCGGTCGACCTTTTGCGGCGGCCGGTATTCTCGCTGTCGATGGCGACCTCGATCTGCTCCTTCGCCTCGCAGAGCATGGCCTATGTGGCGCTGCCCTTCTTCCTGCAACGCACGCTCGGCCACTCCGAGGCGGCGACGGGATTCCTGATGACCCCCTGGCCGCTGATGACGGCGTTGATCGCGCCCATTTCAGGCCGGCTTTCCGATCGGATCTCGCCCGAGAAGCTCGGCATTGCCGGGCTCTGCCTGCTCGCAGCGGGGCTGGCGGCGGTCGCCAGCATGGGCGAGCGGCCCGACAGCTTCGATATCGTCTGGCGGCTTGCCCTGTGCGGCTTCGGCTTCGGCCTGTTCCAGTCGCCCAACAACCGCATCATCATCGCCAGCGCGCCGCGCGAACGCAGCGGCGGGGCCAGCGGCCTGCAATCGACCGGCCGGCTGCTCGGCCAGTCACTGGGGGCGGCGGTCGCGGCGGTCATCTTCAGCCTTGTCGCGCAGGGACAGACGGAACTGATCGCCTGGATCGGCGCGGGTCTTGCGCTGATCGGGGCGGTGTCGAGCGGGTTGCGCAAGACGGGCTGAAAACGATCGCAGGCCGGAGGCCGAATCAGCTCGCCTCGGCGCCGCCATGCGAAGGCCGCACCACCACCCGCACGCCCACCGGGGTGTTGTGGTAGAGGGCCATGATGTCCTGGTTGAGCAGGCGGATGCAGCCGGAAGACATCGATTTGCCGATCGAGGTCGGGTCGTTGGTTCCGTGCAGGCGGTAGAGCGTATCGCGGTCGCCCTGGTAGAGATACATGGCGCGGGCCCCGAGCGGGTTTTCGACGCCGCCGGGCATGCCGCCCGCGAATTTGGCTGCCAGCGGGTCGCGCTTGACCATTTTGGGCGGCGGCGTCCAGCGCGGCCATTCCGCCTTGCGCCGGATGGTGGCCTTGCCGCTCCAGCCAAAACCTTCGCGGCCGACGCCGACGCCATAGCGGGTGGCGGTGCCGTCGTCATGGATATGGTAGAGAAAACGATTGTCGGGATCGACGATGATGCTGCCGGGCTCCTCGCCGGCGGGTGCGGCCACGACGCGCCGCAGATATTTGGGATCGATCGCCTTCAGATTGATGGGCGGGTAATCGTGGCCGTTCTCCGTGCCGCCGGCATAGATCTCTCGATAATTGAAGCCGCTATCGTTGGATCTGTTGAAGAGCGAGCTGACGGTGGCTCGTGAAGAAGCGCAGCCGGCGAGCAGCACGGGAGCGCCCAGAACAAATACGCGACGAGATAAATCGGGCATCACAACCTTTTCCGATGGGCCAGCAAGACCGGAGCCGCGCAGATTGCAGGCGTTCCGACATTCCGTTACGTAGGCCTACTATCTCGGCATGCGTTTGTGCAAGCCAATACTGACTTGGGACACAGGCAAGGTTACCCGCATGCGGCGCGCCCGAACCGTGGAGAACGCCGGAAAACGGACAGGGCGGTTGCCCGGGCGCGACGCCTTGCCCGAGCGGTTTGCCGCAGGGTCCGGCTGTCGGAAAATTTCGCCCCAACCCATCCGCGATCGCAGCCGATGTTTTCGCCGGTTGTCGCAGTTTGAATATACGATGTCCCCAGTGCGACAGCAAAAGGCGCGCCGGTCAGGCTACCTCGCATTAAGAAGCGTTCTATAGTAATCCGTGCTTCACCCAGTGCAGGAACAGCAAGTCATGTCCGACGGCGATCTCGATCTCAACTCACTCCCCGATGACGAGCTCGTCGAGCAGATGCATGACGACCTTTATGACGGCCTTGCCGACGAGATCGTCGAAGGCGTCGAGATCCTGCTCAAGCGTGGCTGGACGCCTTATGACGTGCTCACCAAGGCCCTGGTCGAGGGCATGCGCATCGTCGGCGTCGACTTCCGCGACGGCATCCTGTTCGTGCCGGAAGTGCTGATGTCCGCCAACTCGATGAAGGCCGGCATGAACGTGCTGCGCCCGCTATTGGCCGAAACCGGCGCGCCCAAGGTCGGCAAGATGGTGATCGGCACCGTCAAGGGCGACATTCACGACATCGGCAAGAACCTCGTCACCATGATGATGGAGGGCGCCGGCTTCGAAGTGATCGATCTCGGCATCAACAACCCGGTCGAGAACTATCTCGAAGCGCTGGAGAAGCACCAGCCCGAGATTCTCGGCATGTCGGCTTTGCTCACCACCACCATGCCCTATATGAAGGTGGTGATCGACACGATGAAGGAGAAGGGTATCCGCTCCGACTACATCGTGCTGGTCGGCGGCGCGCCTCTGAACGAAGCCTTCTCGGAAGCCGTGGGCGCCGATGCCTATTGCCGCGATGCTGCCATCGCGGTGGAAACGGCCAAGTCGCTGATCGGCAAGCGGCAGGGCATGGCGGGCGCCTAGGGAGGTCGATCTCCGATCGACCATGTCAGTCGGAGACTGACACTCCCGATACCACGCGGAGAGGTCGATGCCCGAAAGAACCATGCAAACGACCAAGCCCCGCTCGACGCTGGTGATCGCCTGCGGGGCGCTGGCGCGCGAATTCCTGGCGGTGAAGACCGCCAATGGCTGGGACCATGTGGATGTCACCTGCCTGCCGGCGATCTGGCACAATTATCCGCAGAAGATCCCGGACGGCATCCGCCGCAAGATACGCGCCAATCGTGCCAGATATGATGAGATCCTGGTGCTCTACGGCGATTGCGGCACCGGCGGCCTGCTCGATGAGGTCCTCAAGGAGGAGGGTGTCGAGCGTATCGATGGGCCGCATTGCTACTCCTTCTTCGCCGGTGCCGAGGTGTTCGACCGCATGCAGGAGGAGGAGATCGGTACCTTCTACCTCACCGATTTCCTGGTGCGTCATTTCGACCGCTTCGTGATCAAGGGCCTGAAGCTCGACGTCCATCCGCAATTGCTGCCGATGTATTTCGGCCATTACAAGCGGGTGATGTTCCTGGTGCAGGTCCCTGACAAGGCGCTGGAGAAGAAAGCCGCCGCTGCCGCCGCCCGTCTCGGTCTGCCTTTGGAAATTCATCATACGGGGCTTGCGGGCATCGAGCCCTTCCTGAAGCCTCGTGACGCGGCGGCTTGACGAGAAGGACTGCGCAGAAAGCCTGCCATGCTGTTTTATGGGTAGGCCTGATCCGGCTTTTGCTGTATGCCAGCCCGCAATTTCCGTGTTTTCGCTGGGTATGACGCCGTGAGCAGCTCTTCGTCTTCCTCCTTCTTCGCCGGCCTGCGCTGGTCCTACGTCCTGGCGCACGCCGTGATCGTCGCCGCCGCCAACTGGGGCGTGCAATATGTCGTGCCGGGCACTTCCGATTTCCTGACCTGGGGCGCCTTCATCTTCCCGGTCGCCTTCTTCATCACGGATTTGTGCAATCGGCGTCATGGCGTGGAGATGACGCGCAAGGTTGTGATGGCCTCCTTCGTGATCGCCGTGATCGTCTCCTTCGTGGCTGCGGATCCGCGCATCGCCATCGCCAGCGGCGTCGCCTTCATCTCCGGCCAGATGGTGGATGCGCAGGTCTTCAACCGCTTCCGCCAGCATGCCTGGTGGGTGCCGCCCTCCATCTCCAACATCCTGGCTTCGACGGTCGACAGCGTGCTGTTCTGGGTGATCGCCTTCGTCGGCACGGATGTGCCCTGGGTCAGCCTCGGCATTGCCGACTATGCCATCAAGATCGCCATGGTTTTCGTGGTGATGCCCATCTATGGCTACCTCGTCTTCCGCGACAGGCTGGCCACCAAGACGGTGTAGTTTTGGAGCGCGGGCATCTCAGCGACGTTAAGGAATGTCGCGATGTCCGCAGTTAGAATAGAGACCTACAAGAAAAAGGGCGCTGCCTGATCTGGCCGCGCCCTTTTTGCAGGTTCTATGCTTCAAGAGCGGACATCTCGGCGACATTCCTTAACGTCGCTGAGATGCCCGCGCTCCAAATCTTACGGGCAGCCCTTGGTGATGGCGTCGAGGGCCTGCGGCAGCCCGTCGAGCGAGTAGCGGTCGGTGGTCTTGTTGCCGCGCTTGGAAGCGCCGGTGAAGACCGCCTCGCGGCTCTTGCGCATGGTGTTGACCACGGTGCCTTCCTCGGCGGCGTTCTTCACCCAGGCATTGCTGCCCTTGGTGTAGAGCGTATAGGAGGAGCGGCCGACCTTCAGCGTGGCGTCGCCGCCATCCTTCATGCCGAAGCCGGTGATCATGCTCAGTTCGTTCTTCACGCCCTCGCCGGGGCGGCGCGTGATGAAGAGCGTGGCCGGATCCCGTTTCAGCCGAGCGGGCTTGCGGTCCTTCGGGCTGGTGATGGCAAAGCAGGACTTGCCCTTCGCCGTACCGTTCTGGAAGGCCTGCCAATCGCCGAACTGGCCGAGCGGCGTCGGTTGGGCGCTGGCGGCGGCAGCCGGGGCCGGTGCTTCGGCCTTGGGTTTGCGAGGTGCTGCCAAAGCCGAACCGGTGAATGCGACGACGGCGGTGGCGATGAGCGCGATGCGAAGGGTTGAGGACATCATGCTGGCTCGATCGATCCCGAATAAGAGGGCAGAAAGCGGTGGCGCCCGATCATCGTGAATCGGAGCGCCTCGCGCAACTGCGACGAAAGACAGGGATTCCGGCGAAAGTTCGACCGGAACGGCTCGCAGCCTACGCGGACGCGGTGAGTAAATGGTTAAATGGTGCCGAAAGAACCATGGCGTGCAATCCTGGCTCCTCTCAACCGGCCGCGCTCCGGCCGGCCACCAGCCAGTAGACCGTGCCGGCGACGATGCCGATGGCGAGGAGGCCGAGCAGGGCACGGTAGAGCAGCACGATGGCGAGGATGTTCAGGCTCATCACCATCGGCGCCACGGCAAAGGCGAGCGCCATGCCGATGGCATAGAACATCCAGCTTGTCTTGCCCATGGTTTCGCCGATCACCGCCACCAGCGCGATCGGGGCGAGCCAGATGGCCAAAGCGGCGGTTGCGGCCTGCCGGATCATCGCACCGATGTCTTCCACGGGGGTGCCTTCGATTACCGTTGCCAGAGCCTTCAGCCCCAATAATTCGGCGGTGCCGGTGAGTTCCTGGCCGAAATCGTGATTGGCGAGACCCATCACGCCGACCACCAGCGCCGCGATGGCAGCCAGAACGGCGGCGAAGGCCACCAGGACGAGGCGGTCGACGAAGCCGATGACACTGCGGGGGCTGTTGGGGACTGGCGGAGACATGCTGCCCTTCTGGGACCGCCGGCATCCTGCCGGCTCTTGCCTATCGGCGAGTGGTGCAAATGCCTGCTTGTAGACGGGGGAGGCGCCGACAGATGCCGGCGATCTCGGGAATTATTCTTCCGCCCCGTGGGCGTAGAAGGCCTCCACCGCCAGTTTCTTCATGGCGTCGGCCTCGATGGCAAGGCGCTCGCGGGCCCGCATCTTCTGGCTCTCGCTCTTGAGCTGGCCGCAGGCTGCGAGAATGTCGCGCCCGCGCGGCGTGCGGATGGGCGAGGCGTAACCGGCGTTGAAGACGATGTCGGAAAAGGCTTCGATCGTCTCCCAGTCCGAGCATTCATAGAAGGTGCCGGGCCAGGGATTGAAGGGGATCAGGTTGATCTTGGCTGGAATGCCCTTGAGCAGTTTCACCAGGGCGCGCGCCTCGGCCGGGCTGTCATTGACGCCCTTGAGCATGACATATTCGAAGGTGATGCGGCGGGCGTTGGAGAGGCCGGCATAGTTGCGGCAGGCATCCAGGAGCTCGGCGATCGGATATTTCTTGTTCAGCGGCACCAGCTCGTTGCGCAGATCGTCATTGGTGGCATGCAGCGAGATGGCGAGCGCCGGATTGACGTCGTCGCCGAGCGGGCCGAGCATCGGCACCACGCCGGAGGTCGACAGGGTGATGCGCCGGCGCGACAGGCACAGGCCGTCCTGGTCCGACATCACCTTCAGGGCGGTGGTGACGTTGTCGTAATTGTAGAGCGGCTCGCCCATGCCCATCATCACGACATTGGAGACGAAGCGCCCGCCGTCGCGCGGCACGATCGCGCCTTCCGGCGCCTCCTGGCCCGGCCAGTCGCCGAGCCGGTCGCGCGCGACCAGGAGCTGGGCCACGATCTCGGCTGCGGTGAGGTTGCGCACCAGCTTCTGCGTACCGGTATGGCAGAAGGAGCAGTTGAGCGTGCAGCCGACCTGGGAGGAGACGCACAGCGTGCCGCGGCTCTCGTCGGGGATGTAGACGGTCTCGATCTCGGCGCCCTTGTCGGCGGGACCGGTGGAGGGCATGCGCATCAGCCATTTGCGCGTGCCGTCGGCCGAGATCTGCTCGGCGATGATCTCCGGGCGATCGAGCGTATAGGACTGCTCCAGCAGGGCGCGCAGATGCTTGGACACGTTGGTCATGGCATCGAAACGGCTGGCGCCGCGCACATAGAGCCAGTGCGAAAGCTGGTTGACGCGCATCTTCACCTCGCCGGCGGGCACGCCCACGGCGGTGAGGGCCTGCGTCAAGGCGGCGCGATCCATCCCAGCGAGGGAGGGCTTGGCGGAGGGGGCTTGTGGAGCGGCAACGGTATCGGCCATTCCCATGGGAATGGCCCGAGGGCTCGCTGCCTGTTCGAGCGAAGGGGCCGACATGCAAAATTCCTGATGTTGGCCGGGGCTATAGCACAGCCAGCCCGAAAGGGCGACCGGCAAAGATGCATGGTGGGCGCGCGCTGGCCTCATCCGGACGCGGCACGCAAAACGGCGCGGATCTTCCGATCCGCGCCGTCTTGTCGGGAACCGTTCGGGCTCAGGCCGCGGCCTTCACCTCGGTCGAGACGGAAGCGATGGTCTTGAGCACCTGGGAGGCGATCTCATAGGGATCGGCCTGGGAGTTGGGACGGCGGTCTTCCAGATAGCCCTTGTAGTCGTTGCGCACGAAGGAGTGCGGCACGCGGATCGAAGCACCGCGGTCGGCCACGCCCCAGGAGAACGTGTCGATCGAGGCGGTCTCGTGCTTGCCGGTGAGGCGCAGATGATTGTCCGGACCATAGACGGCGATATGCGCGTCCTTGTTGGCGGCGAACGCGGCCATCAAAGCCTCGAAATAGGCCTTGCCGCCGACTTCGCGCATATGGGTGGTCGAGAAGTTGCAATGCATGCCCGAGCCGTTCCAGTCGGTGTCGCCGAGCGGCTTGCAATGCCATTCGATGTCGATCGAGTATTTCTCGGTCAGGCGGAGCAGGAAGTAGCGGGCGAGCCACATCTCGTCGGCGGCGGCGCGGGAGCCCTTGCCGAAGATCTGGAATTCCCACTGGCCCTTGGCGACCTCGGCATTGATGCCTTCATGGTTGAGGCCGGCGGCCAGGCAGATGTCGAGATGCTTCTCGACGATCTCGCGGGCGATGTTGCCGACATTCTTGTAGCCGACGCCGGTGTAATAGGGACCCTGCGGCGCCGGGAAGCCATGCTCGGGGAAGCCGAGCGGGCGGCCGTCCTTGTAGAAGAAATACTCCTGCTCGAAGCCGAACCAGGCGCCGTCATCGTCGAGAATGGTGGCGCGGGTGTTGGAGGCGTGCGGGGTGACGCCGTCGGGCATCATCACTTCGCAGAGCACGACGGCACCGTTCAGGCGCTCCGGATCGGGGACGACGCGGATCGGCTTGAGGACGCAGTCGGAGTTGGATCCTTCGGCCTGCTTGGTCGAGGAACCGTCGAAGCCCCAGAGCGGCAGTTGCTCGAGCGTGGGGAAGGCGTCGAATTCGCGGACCATGGTCTTGCCGCGCAGATTGGCGGTCGGCCGGTAGCCATCGAGCCAGACATACTCGAGCTTGTACTTCGTCATTCTCAGGATACTCGCTGGTTGGTAGACGGGGACGGCAGCCGGCTCGCACCGGATTGCCGCAGGTTGCGGTGCAATAAGCAGGAAGCGTGCCAGCCGGCGGGGTGCGGCGCTTTTGTCGCAGATGAGGGGGCGCCGACGGCGCAAATGCGATGCGGCTTTTGTCTTTCCGTCCGCTCCGCGGAAGAAAGGGTCGTTTTTGGATCATCAGTGAGGGCGCCGTCGCCGCCCGGAGCTGCCGCCTTCCTGCGCAGTGCCGCAGAGAAGCTCCAGATGCACATAGTTTAGGCAAACACTGCCTGCAAAGCAGGCAAATCATAGGAAGTCGAGGAGGGCTGTGCTAAAACTCGATCCTGGTTTGGTCGCACCCCCCGGGGCGCGCCAGGCAAGGGAGACGAGCATGACTGCGAGTACCCGGCAGGAGACCGCCAAGATCTATCTCTTCCCCGCGCGGCCACGCATGGGGTCCAGCCTCGGGCGCGACGAGACCCGGCTTTCTTCGCGCGGCACCCAGCCTTTGCCGCCCATCGATATCGACGGCGCCTGGTATCACCAGGCCGCCATTCGCGATGCGGGCGATCCGCGCAAGCGCTGACGGTCCAAGCGGAAGAAGGCCCTGGTCCATCGCCGCCGAATCCATGTCGTGGCAGGGCCGGATGGCATCCGGCCTCCATTTCCCGCTTCTTCGCGAAAGCTTTTCACCGCGCAGCCCCTTGCTTCACCTTCCCGCCATGCCGATACTCGCGCCGACTCGAAGCGTGCTTTCGTGATTTTGGCGCAATCGCACGCACAAAGATGCTCTGGCCGATCCGTCGGATCGGCCTGGAAACAATGAGCTAGAGCCAATGAGCGTTTTCGTCTAAACGCGCTTTGTTCTAGGCAACCGTGGAGGCTGGGCGCGCTGCGCACCGGCCCGCAACAGGGAGACCAGCATGGCAGACGCCAAGATGATGTCACAGATGACCGGCAAGGATGGCTTCATCGCCGCCCTCGATCAGAGCGGCGGTTCCACCCCCGGCGCCCTGCGTCTCTATGGCATCGCCGATTCCAGCTATAGCGGCGACGAAGAGATGTTCCGCCTGATGCACGAAATGCGCGTGCGCATCATGACGGCTCCCGCCTTCTCCGGCGACAAGGTGATCGGTGCCATCCTGTTCGAGAAGACCATGGACGGCGATGCCAAGGGCAAGCCGGTGCCCACCTATCTGTGGGAAGACCGTGGCGTGGTGCCGTTCCTCAAGGTCGACAAGGGCCTGGCGGCGGAAGAAAACGGCGCCCAGGTGATGAAGCCGATGCCCGAACTCGACGCCCTGCTTTCGCGCGCGGTGAAGAAGGGCATCTTCGGCACCAAGATGCGGTCGGTGATCGCCAACGCCGACAAGACCGGCGTCGCCGCGGTGGTGAAGCAGCAATTCGAGGTGGGTAAGCAGATCCTCGGCCATGGCCTCGTGCCGATCATCGAGCCGGAAGTCTCGATCAAGAGCCCGACCAAGCAGGAAGCCGAAGCCATCCTGCGCGATGAGATCGCCCGGGAACTTGATGCCTTGCCGGCGGGCCAGCAGGTGATGCTCAAGCTCACCATCCCCACCGTGGCCGATTTCTACAAGCCGCTGGTCGACCACAAGGCGGTTGCCCGTGTGGTGGCGCTGTCGGGTGGCTACACCCGCGCCGATGCCTGCGAGAAGCTCAGCCACAACCATGGCATGATCGCCTCCTTCTCGCGCGCCCTGACGGAGGATCTGCGCGTCTCGATGAGCGATGCCGAGTTCGACGCCAGCCTCGCCAAGACCATCGGCGAAATCTACACGGCGAGCGTGGTCAAGGCCTGATCCCTAACGAGGCGCTTGGAAATCGCCGGCCGCGAGCGGGGTGGAATACCCGGTTCGCGGCCGGCTTCGTTTGAGGCTCTGCTTCTCGCAATCAAGGAGTTCGAGGCGTGACGATCGGCATTGCTGCCTTCGGGGCCGAAGCGGGCCGGGCGGTCTGGTCAGCCTGGGCCGAGGCGGAAAGGTTCGGCAAGGGTGACCTGCATGGCTTTGCGGTGTTTTATGCCCTCGCGCCGGACGGCGAGCCGCTCGGCCTGGAGTGTCAGCGCGGCGGTCTCGGGACCATTCGCGCCCAATGGTCCACCCGGCCGGATCTCGCCTGGATGATGGCCTCGCCGCTGGCGGCCGTGATCACCAGCGGGCCGGACCGTCCCGAGCCGCTCAGCCAGTTTCTCCTGGCCAGCCGGAAAGGCTTGGTCACCGGCCACCGGCTGCCGAATAGGGCCGGCGTATCGGGCCTTCCTGTCAACGTCGAGGCGCTGGCGCTGATCGAGGCGGGCATTGATCCCGCCACGGCCGTGCAGCGCGTGATGGACGCCAATCCGCGCGTCGACGCCGGCCTGATCGCCGTGACGGCAGGGGATATCGCGCTCGCAGACAGCGAGCGGGTGCGCGAGCGGGACGATCGCGGCGAGGCCCTGATCCTCGCCCCGGACAGGCGCTATGGCCTGGCCCTGCTGCACAATTCGATCGAGCCCGTGAAAGGGCTCGCCGAAGCCGCCGCGCGGCAGGGTGCGGCGGTATTGGCCGGGCACGAATCATAGCGGCGGGCTATAGCGGAATGAGAGGCCGGCATACCGGCCCGCATCCGCCCAGGGACCACGCCGAGGAGTCCGCCATGACTGCCACCTGCGATCTGATCTTCCGGCAGGCGAGTATCTTCGACGGCACCGGCGCCGAGCCACATCAGGCCGATCTTGCCGTCACCGGCGAGCGCATCGTCGCCGTCGGCGAGCACCTGCCGCACAAGGCGAGGACCGAGATCGACGCCGCAGAGCTTGCCCTCGCGCCCGGCTTCATCGACGTGCACACCCATGACGACCGGGCAGTGATCGCCACCGACATGGCGGCCAAGCTCAGCCAGGGTGTGACCACGGTGGTGGTGGGCAATTGCGGCATCAGCCTCGCTCCGCTGCGGGCGAAGGGCGAGGTGGTGCCGCCGCTCGACCTGATCGCCAAAAGCGAACACGAATTGTTCGAGCGTTTCGCCGATTACTTCGAGGCGGTGGAGACGGCGGGAACCACGGTGAACGTCACCTGCCTCGTCGGCCATACCACACTCCGGCTCGCCACCATGGATCGGCTTGACCGCCCGGCCACCAGGGCCGAATGCGCCCGCATGCGCGACCTGCTCGACCAGGCGCTGGCGGATGGAGCCATCGGCCTGTCCACCGGGCTCTACTATCAGCCTGCCAATGCCGCCTCGACCGCCGAGGTGATCGCCGTCGCCGAGCCGCTGGCCCGATATTCGGCCCTCTACACCACCCATCTGCGCGACGAGGCCGATCACTTGCTGGAGGCGATGGAGGAGGCCTTCACCATCGGGCGCGAGGCCGATGCCCCCGTGGTGCTCTCCCACCACAAGGCGACCGACCCGCAGAACCATGGCCGCACCCGGCAGTCCCTGCCGATCATCGAAAAGCGCGCGCGCGAGCAGCCCGTCACGCTCGACGTCTATCCCTATGCGGCCTCCTCCACCGTGCTGGAGGCCAAGCGTGCCAGCCAGGTCGAGCGCATCCTGATCACCTGGTCGAAGGCGCGGCCCGATCTTGCCGGCAAGACGCTCGACGTCATCGCCCGCGAGCTCGGCGTCTCCAGGGAGGAGGCGGTGGCGACGCTGCAGCCGGCCGGCGCCGTCTATTTCACCATGGACGAAGAGGATGTGCGGCGCGTGCTGCAGTTCCCGCTCACCATGGTGGGCTCGGACGGGCTGCCGCACGATATGCGCCCGCATCCCCGGCTCTGGGGCACCTTTCCCCGGGTGCTGGGCCACTATGCGCGCGATATCGGCCTGTTCGGCATGGAGGAGGCGGTGCGCCGCATGACGGCGCTGCCCGCCGCCCGCTTCGGCCTTGCCCAGCGCGGCGTCATCCGGCAAGGCGCCTTCGCCGACCTCGTGCTGTTCGATCCGAAGACCATCCTGGACAAGGCGACGTTCGACGATCCCACGCAGCTCTCGGCCGGTATCCGCTCGGTCTATGTCAATGGGAGCCTGGCCTGGGGCGAGGGCAAGGTCGCCGGCCCGCGCGCCGGCAAGGTGCTGCGCAACCGCGATCTGGCGGCGAAGAATTTCACCGCCGCGTTTGCGTGAGAGATAACCAGGCCGAGTGAGGCGCGACAAGCCTTCTCCCCTTGCGGGAGAAGGTGGCATTGCGCAGCAATGACGGATGAGGGGTGCTGGCGCATACTTGGCAGAGGAAGCGTGTCTCCCCTCATCCGCCCCTTCGGGGCACCTTCTCCCGCGAGGGGAGAAGGCTACTACCCCTCACTTGGGCGGCATGCCGATATCGTATTTGAAATATTTGCCGGCGATCTGCTTGAATTCGCCGCTGGCATACACGGCCTTGATGCCGGCATCGAGCTTGGCTTTCAGCTCGGTATCCTCCTTGCGCAGGCCGCCGCCGATGCCGCCCTCGAACAGGGGATCCTTGGGGAAGTTCTTGCCGTCGCAGCACGCCCCATCCTTGCCTTCCAGGAAAGGGTCGACGGAATCGGCGTCGCCCAGCACCAGGTCGATGCGCCCTGCCGCCAGGTCCGCCATGGCCGCATCGAGCGTGGCGTAGTTGCGGATCTCGGCCTCCGGGTAGGCCTTCTGTACATATTGGGCATGGATGGTGCTGGTCTGCACGCCGACCGCCTTGCCCTTGAGGCCGCCGGGCACGAATTCGAACTTGTCTTCCTTGTTGCCGATGAACTCAACGGGCGTGTTGTAGATCGGGATGGTGAAGGCGATCTGCTTCTGCCGTTCGGGCGTGATCGACATGCCGGCCCAGATCACGTCGATCTTCTTGGCGAGGAGGGCGGGCATGATGCCGTCCCAGGCGGTGGCCACCACCACGCAGTCGAGCTTGGCCTCCTTGCACACGGCCTTGGCATAGTCGGGCAGGAAGCCCTGCCAGTTGCCCTGGCCGTCCAGCGAGAAGAAAGGCGGGATCGGCTCGGCCGAGACACTGATCTTGACGGGATCGGCATGGGCCGCCGCCAGACCGGCCAGGAGCGCGATCCCCGCCAGCAAACTCATATGGAAATTCTTCATGGACCCGATGTCCTCCCTCGGCTCCCGCCCGTTCGGCGCTTGTTACGATTGGCCCGGGAGAAGGGTTCCCGGGGCGCGGGCAGCAGAGCGTATTCGTCAGACAAGGTCAATCGGCATGCGTGCCGACAATTGCCGGGGAGGAAAATGTAACCGGGACACCATACGCCGCCACGATCCTGATTTTCCATGCTATTTTCCGGCTGACGCTTGGTAATGTCACGGTTTTTCGGTGCCGAACCGCGCCGCCTATTTCCAACATCACGAAAGGGGCAAGTCTTGCGGCTGACGTTCAATCAAACTCTGGATGAGGCTTTCAGGACTGTTTCGAGGGCACCACTTCCACCCGGGTTGAGTACCCTCGCCAAGGGTGGAGCGACCGGCGTGAGGCAGACCTATTACGATCTTTACCTCGTCGACACGCGCCAGGGCCCCTTCGCCATCTGCTTCATGAAGCTGAATTTCACCTTCGTGCAGAAGAGCCGCAATGCACAGATCGACCGGGAAATCGAGGAGGCCGGCGCACGCTCCAATCTGCCCTGGACGCAAGCGGAGGCACATGATTTCATCCGGATCTGGCAGGCGCAGGTTCAGTCCGTCTGGAACAAGAGAAGCGTGACGATCAGCCCCTGGAAAGGCCCCGTCGGCCTGCAGTTCCATTTCCAGACGAACACGCCGTCCGGCTATCACTGGACCATCGAAGTCGCCAAGCTGGCGAAAGGCAAGGTCATTGCCGGTGCGACCGAATACGATACGCGCAGCGTCTACATCAACAACAACGAGCTCATTCCCGAGGAGCATCCGCGCCAAGGCCAGAAGCAGCGGGGATCGGTGCACGAATTCGCGCATATGCTCGACCTCAGGGACGATTATTTCAAGCAGGAAGAAGCCGCTCGCAGTGCGAGCTATCGGCGCGGCGGCACGAAGCACGCCAAGGACTATCCCTCGGTCACCAACCGGGGCGAGACCGTGCTCCCCCGCCACCTCGAAAAGATCAAGGCCTGGATCGACGCAGAATTGAGGCGCTGGGCTTCCTACGAAACCAAGGCGGCGTCCTGAACGGATAGGTCGCCTTCCAGTCTCATTCCTTCCCCGCCGGCTTGCGCCACACCCGCTCGAAGGGCAGGCGCCAGGCATTGGGGGCGATGAGCTGGTGGATGGATTTCGGGCCCCAGCCTCCCTGGTCGTAGAGGCGCACGGGCGGCGGGTTCTCCAGCAGGGGCTGGGAGACTTCCCAAAGCCGTTCGATGCCCTCGGCCGTGGTGAACAGCGTATGGTCGCCGCGCATGGCGTCGAGGATCAGGCGCTCATAGGCCTCCAGCACGTCGCCGATCAGGCCGGTTTCGCTGAGCGCGAACTGCAGCGAGAGCTTGTCGAGCCGGAAGCCCGGGCCGGGGCGCTTGCCGTAGAAGGAGAGCGAGACCTTGGAGGCGTCGGCGAGGTCGAAGGTGAGATGGTCGGGGCCCTGCGCGCCCACGCCCGAGCCCGCCGGGAACATGCTCTTGGGCGGTTCGCGGAAGGCGATCGAGATGATGCGCTGGCCCTCGGCCAGGCGCTTGCCGGTGCGCAGATAGAAGGGCACGCCGGCCCAGCGCCAATTGTCGATGGCGCATTTGAGCGCGATGAAGGTCTCGGTGTCGCTTTCGGGGTCGACGCCCGGCTCCTCGCGGTAGCCGATATATTGCCCACGCACGACCTCGCGCGGATCGAGCGGCACCATGGAGCGGAACACCTTGTTCTTCTCCTCCGAGATCGGCTGCGGCTCCAGCGCGGTCGGCGGCTCCATCGCCATGAAGGCGAGGATCTGGAACAGATGCGTCACCACCATGTCCCTGTAGGCGCCGGTGGATTCGTAGAAGGCGGCGCGGGTGCCCAGGCCCAGCGTCTCCGGCACGTCGATCTGGACATGGTCGATGAAATTGCGGTTCCAGATCGGCTCGAACAGGCCGTTGGCGAAACGGAAGGCCAGGATGTTTTGGGCCGGTTCCTTGCCGAGGAAGTGGTCGATGCGGAAGATCTGGCTCTCGTGGAAGACCTCGTGCAGGCGGGCGTTGAGCGCGACGGCGCTGGCCAGATCCGTGCCGAAGGGCTTTTCCATGATGATGCGGCAGCGGTCGACGAGGCCCGCCTCCGACAGCATCTGCACGGCCGAGAGTGCGGCGTTGGGCGGCACGGACAGATAATGCACGCGCCGGGCCTCGGGGCCGAGTTCGGCCTCGGCCCGCGCCACCGCCTCCTTCACCGGCCCGGCCCCGGCGCTGATCGGCACATAATCGAGGCTGGCGGCGAAGGCTTCCCAATCGGCCTGGCTGACCTTGCGGGTGGAGAATTTGTCGAGGGCATCGCGCGCAATGGCGCGGAAGCCGTCGGCGTCGATCTCGTCGAGCGAAACGCCGATGATGCGGCACCCGGGAATGAAGCCGGCACTGGCGAGATGGAACAAGCCGGGAATGAGCTTGCGGCGGGAGAGGTCGCCCGTGGCGCCCACCAGCACCACCACCTGCGGTTTGCCCGGGCCGACGCGCAAGGAATTCTTGATCAAGGCTCTCGTTCCCATTGGTTTTGCATTGCGCCGGCGCGCCACGCCGCGGGCCGACACAGGCCCGTCCTTGCCTGATGCCGCCATCGCCGAGCCCCACACCGGTTCGAGGCGGGCATTGGGGCATAGACGGGAGGGATGATCAAGGGCGGGCAGAAAAAATGGGCGGCGCAAAATTAATAGCCTTTAATGGTCAGTGCCATACAGCCGCCGCACTCTTGCACAGATTGGAATATATCTAATCTGGAGATCGAGAGATGCCTTCCGCGACCTATCGCCCCGTTCAGAAAGTGCTGCATTGGACGATCTTTCTGCTGGTGCTCGCCTGCTACGGCCTCACCTATAGTGGCCTTTTGTTCGCCAAGGGGGATCCCGGCCGGGCCCTGGCCTGGTGGAGCCACATCTCGCTGGGCCTCCTGCTGGCGACCTTGATTGCCGCCAGGCTCGTCGCTCGCCTGACGCTCGGCACCCCGCCATTGCCCTCCACGATGTCGGGCATGGAAATCGCGGCGGCGAAGGGAGCCCATTTCCTCCTCTATGCTCTGATGATCGGGATCGTCGGCCTGGGCATCGCCCTTGCCTGGCTGCGCGGCGATGCCCTGACCTTCTTCGGTCTGTTCACCATACCCGCCCCCATGGTGCCCGATCGTGATCTCGCTCATTGGGTTCAAGAGGTGCATGAGCTGTGCGCCGACGCGATCCTGGTGATGGCCGGTCTCCACGCCGCCGCGGCGCTCTGGCATCATTATGTCCGGGGCGACGATGTCCTGACACGCATGCTTCCGGTCCGCTCGGCACGGTAAATCCGGGCGGCGACACAACTCTCTTGGTCTCTTCCTTGATCTGGCTCAGACTCTTGTTTCAAAACCCCTTGTAGCTTTGTTCCGGCTCCCCCACATCATTCTCAGCGAATGCCTGCGGGGTTCGTAAATCTGTATGGCGCCTGGACGATGCTACGGGTCCCTGGGCGTGCTGGAAGGGATATGACATGAATTTTGAACGCTATACCGAACGGGCCAGGGGCTTCGTGCAGTCGGCGCAGTCGCTTGCCTTGCGCGAGGGGCATCAGCAGTTCGCTCCGGAACATCTCCTGAAGGTCCTGCTCGACGATCCCGAGGGATTGGCGGCCGGTTTGATCGACCGTTCCGGCGGCAATTCGCGCCAGGCGCTGAATGCCGTTGAGGCTGCCCTGAAAAAGCTGCCCAAGGTGCAGGGGACGGGCGCCGGCCAGGTCTATCTGACGCCGGGCCTCGCCCGCGTGTTCGAGGCGGCCGAGAAGGCGGCCGACAAGGCTTCCGACAGCTTCGTCACGGTCGAGCGGCTGTTGCTGGCGCTCGCTGTCGAGAAGGACACCGAGGCCGGTAAGGCGCTTGCGACTGCTGGCGTGACGCCGCAGAACCTCAACAAGGCGATCGAGGCCCTGCGCAAGGGACGCACCGCGGACAGCGCCACCGCCGAGAACGCCTATGACGCCCTGAAGAAATATGCCCGCGACCTCACCATCGATGCGCGCGAGGGCAAGCTCGACCCGGTGATCGGCCGCGACGAGGAGATCCGCCGCACCATCCAGGTGTTGTCGCGGCGCACCAAGAACAATCCGGTGCTGATCGGCGAGCCCGGCGTCGGCAAGACGGCGATCGTCGAAGGCCTGGCGCTGCGCATCGTCAATGGCGACGTGCCCGAGAGCCTCAAGGACAAGGCCCTGCTGGCGCTCGACATGGGCGCGCTGATCGCCGGCGCCAAATATCGCGGCGAGTTCGAGGAGCGCCTGAAGGCCGTCCTGAACGAGGTGACCTCGGCGGAGGGCGAGATCATCCTGTTCATCGACGAGATGCACACGCTGGTCGGCGCTGGCAAGGGGGAGGGGGCGATGGACGCTTCCAACCTCTTGAAGCCCGCTTTGGCGCGCGGCGAACTGCACTGTGTCGGCGCCACCACGCTCGACGAATATCGCAAGCATGTCGAGAAGGATCCGGCCCTGGCGCGGCGCTTCCAACCCGTCTTCGTCGAGGAGCCCACGGTGGAGGATACCATCTCCATCCTGCGCGGCCTGAAGGAGAAGTATGAGCAGCACCACAAGGTGCGCATCACCGACAGTGCCATCGTGGCGGCGGCGACGCTCTCCAATCGCTACATCACCGACCGCTTCCTGCCCGACAAGGCGATCGACCTCGTCGACGAGGCCGGCTCGCGGCTGCGCATGCAGGTGGATTCCAAGCCCGAGGAACTCGATGAGCTCGACAGGCGCATCGTCCAGCTCAAGATCGAGCAGGAAGCCCTCAAGCGCGAGAACGACGACGCCTCCAAGGACCGGCTGGCCAAGCTCGAAAAGGAACTGGCCGATCTGGAAGAGCGTTCGTCCGAACTCACCCAGCGCTGGAAGTCGGAGAAGGACAAGCTCGGCCGTGCTGCCGATCTCAAGGGCCAGCTCGACAAGGCCAAGAACGAACTGGCCGAGGCTCAGCGCCGCGGCGAGTATCAGCGTGCGGGCGAATTGACCTATGGCATCATTCCCAAGCTCGAAAAGGAGCTGGCGGAAGTCGAGGCGTCCGAGGACAAGAGGGCCAGCATGGTCGAGGAGGCCGTGACGGCCGATCATGTCGCACAGGTGGTCTCGCGCTGGACGGGCGTGCCCGTCGATAAGATGCTGGAGGGCGAGAAGGACAAGCTCCTGCGCATGGAGGACGTGCTGGCAACCCGCGTTGTCGGCCAGGGCGAGGCGGTTCAGGCGGTTTCGACCGCGGTCCGGCGTGCCCGCGCCGGCCTGCAGGACCCCAACCGTCCGATCGGTTCCTTCATCTTCCTGGGCCCCACGGGCGTGGGCAAGACGGAGCTGACCAAGGCCCTGGCGAGCTTCCTGTTCGACGACGACACCGCGATGATCCGTCTCGACATGTCCGAATATATGGAGAAGCATTCGGTGAGCCGGCTCATCGGGGCGCCTCCGGGCTATGTCGGCTATGACGAGGGCGGCGCCCTCACCGAAGCCGTGCGGCGCCGGCCCTACCAGGTCGTGCTGTTCGACGAGATCGAGAAGGCGCATCCCGATGTCTTCAACGTCCTCCTGCAGGTGCTTGACGATGGGCGTCTGACGGACGGGCAGGGGCGTACGGTCGACTTCCGCAACACCCTGATCATCATGACCTCCAATCTGGGCGCCGAATATCTGGTCAACCAGAAGGAGGGCGAGGATTCGGACAAGGTGCGTGAGGAGGTGATGGCGGTGGTGCGCAGCCACTTCCGGCCCGAGTTCCTCAACCGTGTCGACGAGATCATCCTGTTCCACCGCCTAAAGAAGGCGCAGATGGGCGCGATCGTCGATATCCAGATGGCCCGGCTGCAGAAGCTGCTCGACGAGCGCAAGATCACGCTGCATCTCGACGATGCCGCCAGGACCTATCTCGCCGACAAGGGCTACGACCCGGCCTATGGCGCGCGCCCGCTCAAGCGCACGATCCAGCGCCTGGTGCAGGATCCGCTGGCCGAGATGATCCTCTCCGGCAAGGTGAAAGATGGCTCGACCATCGAGATATCGGCCACCGGTTCGGGCCTGATCATCGGCGGCCAGGCGGTGAATGCCAGGGCGGCGTAAGGATTGCTTCGAGCAGAAACGAGAAAGCGGGCCTTCGGGCCCGCTTTTGCATGAGAAGGGCAGCAGGCCGAAACTGCCGTCAGACGGCCCCGTCCTGCGTGCCTAGCCTGAAAAAATGGAACCGGATTGTCGGGTCCGTGCGTTGTGAAACGTCCTTGGAGCGTAGCGCCATAAACGGCAACCCAGGAGGATCGCATGACCGCGAACACGAGCAGGCTGACGCCCGCCGCCGAACTGGCCGCCCTCAACAAAGCCCGCATCCCCAATGAAAGCGAGGACTATCGCCGCGCCCGGACCGCATTGCTCGCGGAGGAAATCGAACTTCGCCGCCATATCGAACGCGTGGCCGAAATGCGCCGCGCGCTGCCGCCGGGCGCGCCCGTGACGAAGGATTATGCCTTTGAGGGGGAGAACGGACCCGTGCGTTTCGCAGACCTGTTCGGGCGGCACGAAACCTTGATCGTCTACAACTTCATGTTCGGTCCGGAGCGCAAGCGCCCATGCCCGATGTGCACCGCCTTCCTCGGCGCGCTGGCGGCGAACGCCCAGGACATCCAGCAGCGGGCGGCGCTGGCGGTGATCGCCCGCGCTCCGATCGAGAGGCTCCTCGATTTCAAGCGCGAGCGCGGCTGGCGGAACCTGCCGCTCTATTGCGATACCACCGCCGAATTCGGCCGCGATTTCGGAACGTGGCGCCCGGATGGAGATTATCCGGGATACAACGTCTTTACCCGGCGGGACGGTTCGATCCGCCATTTCTGGGGCGGCGAAATGGGAGGCGAGACGGCCGATCCGGGCCAGGATCCGCGCGGTGCCCCCGACTTCACGCCGCTTTGGAACGTGCTCGACACCACGCCCGAGGGCCGGGATCCGCATTGGTATCCGAAGCTGGACTATGATTGACCGTTCGAGACCGTGGCCGTGAGGGCGATGACATTCACCCGTGCCGGCCCGGCCACGACGGGCCGGCGCATGCGGTGTCAGCGCTCGATGGTCTTGTTCCAGCGATTGTTCCACTCGGGCCGCTTGGCGTTGATGGCGTCCCAATCGAGCGTGATGACGGTCTTCATATAGCCGTTGAAGGCATCGAGCTTGGACTGGGCGACAGGGGTGGAGGCCTTGGTATTGGGGTTGGACGGGATGATGTTGCCGGCGTTCAGGGCCTTTGCCTGCGCGGCCGCCGACATCAGATAGGCGGCCAGCTTCTGCGACAGCGCCGGCTCCGAATTCTTGGCGGTGACGCATTGGGCGATCATCAGCAGCACCGAGCCTTCCTTGGGCTGGACATATTCGACCGGCAGGCCCTTGTCCTTCAGATTGCCGATCGCCGTCGGCGTCAGCGGGAAGATCGCGGCCTCGCCCGTCTGAACCATTTCCGACAATTTGGCCGAGCTGGGGATGAACTCCAGGACGTTGGGGGCGATGGCCTGTTTGACCTTGGCGAAGCCCGGCTCGACATTGCTCTCATTGCCGCCTTCGATGCGGTTCACCATCAGCAGGGCATGCAGGCCATAGGTCGAGGTGGCGGCGGACTGGAAGACGAGCTTGTCCTTGAATTTCGGGTCGGCCAGGTCGAGCCAGGAGGTCGGTGCCGGCCAGCCATTCTCGTCGAAGATCTTCTTGTTGTAGCCGATGCCGGTCATGCCCATGTCGACGCCGGCCGCCATGTCTCCCTTTATGCGGGCGCTAGGCGCGATTTCATTCAGCTCGGGCGAGGGCTGCAGTTTTTCGCACAGGCCCGAGGAGATCGCACGCATCATCACGCCGTCATCCAGGAAGATGAGGTGCATCTGCGGATTGTCCTTGGAGGCCGTCGCCTTGGCCAGGATATCGGTGGACGTGCCGGGCACGACGACGATCTTCACCCCGTTGGCCTTTTCGAAATCCGGAAAGACGGCTTCGGTGAAGGTCTTCTCGTAGGGGCCGCCATTCATGCCGACATACAGTGTCTTGTCCTGCGCCAGTGCAGCGGACGAAGCACCGATGGTCAGGGCAAGCGATGCGGCTGTTCCCGCCAGAAATCTCAAATTCATTCCAGTCCCTCTCGTGACGTGCAGGCCCAGATCGGTTTTCTGTTGCCGGCCTGGCGCGGACCTGCATCCCGCGTGGGCCGCCTTTTCGGAAGGCTGTTTACCCTTTGCCGATCAGCACCCTGTCGAGCCCGAAGGCGCGGTCGAGGATCAGCATGGCGCAGGCCGTCAGGGCGATCATCAAGGCCGAGACGGCCGCCATCATCGGGTCGATCGACTCCGTCGCGTACATGTACATGCGCACCGGCAGCGTAACGGTCGACGGGGAGGTGACGAAGATCGACATCGTCAATTCGTCGAAGCTGTTGATGAAGGCGAGCAGCCAGCCACCGGTGATGCCCGGCAGGATCAGCGGGGCCGTGACGCGGCGGAAAACCGTCCACTGCGAGGCGCCGAGCGTTCTTGCCGCCTGTTCGGCACTGCGGTCGAAGCCGGTCAGCGCCGACAGCACCAGCCGCAATACATAGGGCGTGACGATGATGGCATGGCTCAGCACCAGCCAGGCGAAACTGCCTTGCACGCCGAGCAGGGCAAACAGGCGCAGCAGGGCGACGCCGAGTACCAGGCTTGGAATGATCAGCGGCGACAGGAACAGCACATTGAGCGCATCGCGTCCAGGGAACGCGAAGCGGTCGATGGCCAGGCCCGCCGGCACCGAGAACACCACCGCGATGGTGGCCGAGAGCGTGGCGACCCAGATGCTGTTCCAGAACGAGGCGACGAAGTCGGGATGGGCGAACACGGCCTTGAACCAGCGCAGGGAGAAGCTCGTGGTCGGCAGGGTCAGGGTGTTCTCGGGGGTGAAGGCAACGATGCAGATCACCACCAGCGGTGCGAGGACGAAAGCCACGACGAGCGTATGGAAAATGAGGGCGAGGAGGCCGTTCTTCTGCATCGATCTACCCCAGAGCCCTTTTTGCCCGCGACTCGACGATGCGGTTGTAGGTCACCATGATTGCGAGATTGGCGACCAGCACGACGATGGCGATGGTGGCTCCCAGCGGCCAGTTCAGCTCCTGGAGATATTCGTCATAGACCAGGGTGGCCGCCATCTTGAGGCGGCGCCCGCCGAGAAGGCCGGGGATGGCGAAGGCGCTTGCCGACAGGCCGAAGACGATCAGGCTGCCGGAGAGGATGCCGATCGTCGCCTGTGGCATGACGATACGGCGGAAGCTGGTGAAGCGCGAGGCGCCGAGGGTGCGGGCCGCCGCCTCCACCATGGGATCGAGTTTCTGCAGCGCCGTCCAGACGGGGATCACCATGAAGGGCAGCATGACATGGACCAGCGCGATGACGATCGCCGTTTCCGTATAGAGCAGCCGTATCGGCCCCAGCCCCAGCAGTTGCAAGGCGGCGTTCACCAGGCCTGTCGGGCCGAGCAGCATACTCCAGCCAAAGGCCCGCACCACGACCGAGACCAGCAGCGGCCCGAGGATGACGAGAAGGAAGATGGAGCGCCAGGGTTCGCGCATGCGCGAAAGGATATAGGCCTCCGGCATGCCGATCAGCGCGCAGATCGCCGTCGTTATCGCGGCGATCTTCAGCGTTCGCCAGAAGATCCCGAGGTAATAAGGATCGGTGATCACCTTCAGATAATTGTCGAGGGTGAGGGAGTCCCCGATGCCGGTCGAATAGTCGTAGACGCGGAAGGAAAGCATGACCGTGAGGATCAGCGGCACGATCACCATCACGGTGAACAGCAGCAGGTTCGGGCCCGCGAGCAGCCAGGGCAGGGCTCCCTTGCGGCTGGTCATGGCGCGGCTCCGGGCGGGGGCGTTTCCTGCCTGGCGCTGGCGGCGTCCCAGCGCAGCGACACCGTGTCATGGGGACCCGCCGGCTCCTGTCCGTCGTTGGGAACGGAGACGGTCAGAGGCCCGGCCGGGGTGTCGACGTTGAAGAGCCAGTAGCTGCCGAGGAAGAAGCGCGAGGCGATGCGCCCGTCCACAACGCCTTCTCCCGGTTTGCCCAGCAGAATGCGTTCGGGACGAATTGTCAGGGTGATCGCCGCCCCGTCCCGGGCAGAGCCGGCCTGCGCCGGCAGTTCGGTTCCACCCGCCAGCGCAACGCCGAGGCCGCCGTCGGCGCGCCAGATCGCCTCGAGCCGGTTCATCTTCCCCACGAAGCCCGAAATGAACGGCGTCGCCGGGCGCTCATAGAGGCGGTAGGGGGGATCGACCTGCGTCATGCGGCCGGCCTCCATCACGACCACGCGGTCGCTGATCGAAAGGGCTTCGGCCTGGTCGTGGGTCACCATGATGGTCGTGGTTCCCACGCTCTGCTGGATGCGCCGCAACTCGAACTGCATCTCCTCCCGCAGCTTGGCGTCGAGATTGGACAGCGGTTCGTCCAGCAGCAGCACCGGCGGGCGGATGACCAGGGCACGCGCGATGGCGACGCGCTGGCGCTGGCCGCCCGACATCTGGCGCGGATAGCGGTCTGCAAGCCTGCCGAGTTGGACGAGATCGAGGGCCTCGGCGACGCGCTTGTCGCGCTCCCCCCGCGATATACCCCGCATTTCCAGCCCGAACGCCACGTTCTGGGCGGTCGTCATATGCGGAAAGAGAGCATAATTCTGGAACACGATACCAAGGCCGCGCTTCTCGGGCGCAAGGCCCGTGATGTCCCGGCCGTCCAGCACGATGCGTCCGCTCGTGGGTTCCACCAGCCCGGAGATCATCTGCAGCGTGGTGGTCTTGCCGCAGCCCGAGGGGCCGAGAAGCGAGATGAATTCACCCTTCTGGATCTCGAGGCTGACGTCGCTCACCACGGTCAGGGTGCCGTATCGCTTGGTCAGCGATGCCAAAGCCAGGAAACTCATCTCACCTCGCCCAGGATGGTGGCAGCCTTCGTATCGGTTGAATTGGCCAGATGGAAGCCCAGGGGGACTAGGCAGTCAACTTGAAATTCCATAGAATAGAATTCCAGTTTCTATAATTCCATTACACGGAATTTAGGTCAAAAAATTTATTGTAATATTCCATAGAGGATCGTTGTCGATCATGGCCCCAACTGACGACGGACCGGCTTCTGCCATACGAAAGGCCCTGGAACTCCTGCGCGTCGTTTCCAAGGCCGGTCCCGAGGGGCTGCGTCTCAAGGATATCGGCGAAGCCGCAGGCTGCGGGCAGTCGACGGCGCATCGCCTGCTCAAGGACCTGGTTGCCGAGGGCTTCGTCGAGCAGATCCCCGAGGGTAAGCGCTACCGGCCTTCGCTGGAGTTCTTCGTTCTGGCCGCGCAGGCGGGGGAAACCGATGGCTTGCGCAAACTGACCAGCCCGGTGCTGCTTCGATTGTCGGCCCGGCTCGGCGATACGGTCTTCCTGCTGGTGCGTACGGGGTTCGACGCCGTTTGCCTCGACCGGGTGGAAGGGCCGTTCCCCATCCGCTCCTTCACCGGCGATATCGGCGGAAAGGTACCGCTCGGCCTGGGGCAGGGCAGTCTCGCGCTGCTTGCCCATCTGCCCGAGCCTGAACAGGAGGCGGTCATCCGCTTCAACATGCCGCGACTGCTTGACCGCGGCTTCATGGATGAAGCCTCGCTGCGGCAGGAGATCGTTCGGGCCCGCGAGCAGGGCTGGGTCAACCTGAATTCGGGCCTGATCCCCGGCATGGCCGGCGTGGGTGTCCCGGTTTTCGACGCGCGCGGCCGCGCGGTGGCGGCGCTCAGCGTCGGCACCCTGGCCGATCGGCTGAAGGACAGCAGGCTGCCCAGTGTCGTCAAGATCATGAAGGCCGAAGCGGATGAACTCAGCCAGCAAATCAACCCCTTCGACGCCACCCTGCGCCATCCCTGGCGGAGCCTGGCTCATGCAAGGCCGCCCAAGGCTGAATGAGGCAGGTGCCGTCCATGCCTTGCTGACGATCTGAGATGCCGACCGACTGGAGAGCGCGATGGCGCGTTTGACCTATCCGAACTATCCCGCCCGTTGTGGGTGGAATGTCATGCTGCCGCCGCGCCAGGCCAGGCCTGCGCTGGAGGGGCCGATGTCGGTGCCTTATGCGGTGATCGGTGCGGGCTATACGGGCATCGCCGCGGCGTGGCGGCTGGCCGAGCTCGCTCCCGGCGCCGAGATCGCGCTGCTGGAGGCGAGCGTGGTAGGAGAGGGGTCCTCGGCCCGCAATTCCGGTTTTCTCGGCCGGCGTGTCATGCCCAAGGAGCCCGGCGACAGGGCGGCAGAGCGGGCACGAATCCAATCGCGCTTCCAGGCCGAAGGCTTCGATTGGCTGGAGGAGCGTATCCGGACTTGCGGTATCGACTGCAATCTCACGCGGGCGGGTTATATCCGGGCGGCCGCGACCGAACAGGGGCAAGCGGTCGTGCGGGCGGCTCTGGAGGTGGCCCGGAGCAATGCCCTCGGGCACGAGCTTCTGTCGCGAGCCGACCTCGAGCGCCGGATCGGCACGGCCTATTACGGCATGGGCCTTTATCTGGAGGATAGTTACCTGCTCCAGCCCGCCGCGCTGGTCCGCGGCTTGGCGGACGCGCTGCCTTCGCAAGTGATCCTTTACGAGAATACCCCGGTGCTGAGCCTGCGCAGGGATGGCAAATGGCGGATCGAGACACCCGGCGGCATCGTGCTTGCCGACACCATCGTGCTCGCCACCAATGGCTTCATCACCAGGTTTGGCTATCTGAAATCGCGTCTGGTGACGATCTACACCTATGCCGCCGTCACCGAGGCGTTGCCCGATGCGGATCGGCAGTGGGCCGGCGAGGATACCGACTGGGGCGTGCTCCCGTCGCACCGGCTGGGCACGACGCTGCGCCGTGTCGGTGCCGACAGACTGATGGTGCGCAGTCTTTATGCCTATGAGGGCGAACTCGAAACCACTCAGGTTACAAGGGCCTTGCGGCAACGCTTCGAGCGGCGCTGGCCTGCCCTCAGCCACGTGCCGTTCGACTATGTCTGGGGCGGCACGACGGCCCTGACGATGAATGGTTCGCCCTGGTGGGGCCGGATCGACGAGAACGCCTATGCCTCGGGCGGCTGCAATGGCGGCGGCATCGTCAAGGGCGTGCTGCTGGGCAAATATCTGGCCCAGCTCATTGCCGGCCAGGGCGATCCGGGCGAACTCATAGGCTCACTCGGCCTTGCCAATTGGATCGCCCCCGAGCCCTTCCGCACCGTCGGCTTCCATGTCGCCTCCGCCTATGGGCAGCGCAAGGCCGGCATGGAAATGTAGGCGCGGTACCGCAAGTCGGCCTGCCCTCAGTCCTTCGAATCCTGCGTGCCTCTGCGGATGCTTTCGAGATTGATCCACAGCGCGATCAGCGTGCAGACCGCGCCCGAGAGCAGATACACGCCCGAGGACGCCAGGCCGAACCAAGCGGCCAGCGCCAGGGCGACGAAGGGGGCAAAGCCCGCGCCGAACAGCCAAGCCAGATCCGAGGTCAGGGCCGCGCCGGTATAGCGATAGTGGATCGGGAAGTTCATGTTCACCGCGCCTGAAGCCTGGCCGAAGGTCAGACCGAGGAGGATGAAGCCGCCGATCATGTAGATGAGTTCGCCCGTCTGGCCACCATTGAGCAATTGCGGCGCATAGCCCGAATAGATGGCGATCGCCATGGCGCAGACCGCGATCAGATTGCGCCGGCCGAAGCGGTCTGCAATCGGGCCCGAGGCGACGATGGCGGCGAGACCGAACAGGGCGCTGAAGATCTCGATGATCAGGAACTGCACCACGCTCTCATTGGTCTCCAACACCACCCAGGCGAGCGGGAACACCGTGACCATGTGGAACAGGGCGAAGCTCGCCAGCGGCGCGAAGGAGCCGATGATGATCGTGCGCCCCTGGGCCGCGACCGTCTCCGCGATCGGCTTGGGCTGCAATTCCTGGCTCTGGAACATCTCGGCATATTCGGGCGTGGCGACGATGCGCAGCCGCGAGAACAGCGCCACCACATTGATGGCGAAGGCCACGAAGAAGGGATAGCGCCAGCCCCAGTCGATGAAATCCGCCGGGCCGAGGGTGGTGTAGAAGAAGGCGAACAGGCCGCTGGCGACGATCAGCCCGAGCGGGGCGCCGAGCTGCGGGATCATGGCCCACCAGCCGCGCTGGCCCTCCGGGGCATTCAGGCTGAGCAAGGCCGGCAGGCCGTCCCAGCTGCCGCCGAGCGCGATGCCCTGGCCGATGCGCAGCAGCGCCAGCAGGACGCCGGCCCAGGCGCCGATGGTGCCGTGATTGGGAAGGAAGGCGATCGCCGCGGTGGAGCCGCCAAGCAGGAAGAGCGCGATGGTCAACTTGACCTCGCGGCCGTAATGCCGGTCGAACAGGGTGAACAGCGCCGAGCCGAAGGGACGCGCGAGGAAGGCGAGGGCGAAGATCGCGAAGGAGTAGAGCATGCCCGTCAGCGCATCGAGATGCGGGAAGGCGAGCTTGGGAAACACCAGCACCGAGGCAATGGCATAGACGAAGAAGTCGAAATATTCCGACGTCCGGCCGATGATCACGCCGATGGCGATCTCGCTCGGCGTGATGGTGTGACGCTTGGCGCCGTGCTGGCCCCCGGCCGGATGCATGGAAGTCGTGGTGCTCATCGTCCCTCGGCTTTCTCCAAAGACCCTAGCCCGCTCGACGGAAGCCGTGCAGTATGAAGGTCCCTTGCGTACCTATTGCCGTCTTCACGATGATATTGTCATTGGACAAAATGTCCAATGGGCAGCCTGAAACCGGAGGCGTATCGGCACGACATGCGAATGCTATCCCGAATGCCGTCCTTTAGCTCCGTCCGCTTGCGCAAGCTCGCCCGCCTGGCCATGGCCCTGCCCCTGGCGGGCCTGCTGGCGGGGTGCAATGCCGTGGTACTCAGCCCCTCCGGCGACATCGCTGCCCAGCAGCGCGACCTCCTGGTGTTCTCCACCGTGCTGATGCTGGTGATCATCCTCCCGGTGATGGCGCTGACGGTGCTGTTCGCCTGGCGCTATCGCCAGTCCAACAAGACGGCGCGCTACGAGCCGGATTGGGACCATTCGACTCAGCTCGAGCTGGTGATCTGGGCGGCGCCGCTGCTGATCATCATCATCCTCGGGGCGATCACCTGGACGGGAACGCATCTGCTCGATCCCTATCGCCCGCTCGAACGCGTGGCGGCGGGCCGGCCGGTCACCAAGGATGTCAAGCCTCTGGAGGTCCAGGTCGTCGCGCTCGACTGGAAATGGCTATTCATCTACCCCGAATATAATGTGGCCAGCGTCAACGAGATGGCGGCGCCCGTCGACCGGCCGATCAATTTCAAGATCACCGCCTCGGCCGTGATGAACTCCTTCTATGTGCCGGCGCTGGCGGGCATGATCTATGCCATGCCGGGGATGGAGACCAAGCTGCATGCGGTGATCAACAAGCCCGGTGATTACGAGGGCATCTCCTCCAACTACAGTGGCGCCGGCTTCTCGGGCATGCGTTTCCGCTTTCACGGCCTCGATCAGGCCGGTTTCGACCAGTGGATCGCCAAGGCGAAGGCCGGCGACGCCGGCGCGCTCGACCGGCCGGCCTATCTCGCTCTGGAGAAGCCGAGCCAGAACGTGCCCGTGCGCTACTATACTTCGGTGGCGCCGGACCTCTACCGCGCCATCCTGAATCTGTGCGTCGATCCCAACAAGCCCGACCAGATGTGCATGGACAAGATGATGGCGATCGATGCCAAAGGCGGTCTGGGCAAGGAGGGCATCAACAATGTCCGCCCGCTGCTCTACGACAAATATGCCCGTCGCGGCGCGGTGCTCGGCCCGGAACCCTATTACGTTTCCGATTATTGCGAGGTGCCGCGGCCCGGCGCGCTCGATGCCTGGAAGAGCGGCGTTTCGGCGCTGAGCCCCAAGCCCGCCGGCCTCACCGGGGTCAGCCTGGCGATCCCGCCGGCCTCCCTCCAGCCGCCGCAGCTTTCCGCTGCGCAGCCCGGCTAAGTGCAACCTCATTCACGAGCGGTTTTTGCCATGTCTTCTGAAACGGTTGCGGTGAGCCCGATTTTCGGTCGGTTTACGCTTGAAGCCATCCCCTATCACGAACCGATCCTGGTCGCGACCTTCGTGGCGGTCGCCATCGGCGGCATCGGCCTCCTCGGCGCGCTCACCTATTTCCGCGTCTGGGGCTATCTGTGGCGCGAATGGTTCACCAGTGTCGACCATAAGCGCATCGGCGTGATGTATATCGTGCTGGCGCTGGTCATGCTGCTGCGCGGCTTTGCCGATGCGATCATGATGCGCCTGCAGCAGGCGATCGCCTTCGGCGGGTCCGAGGGCTATCTGCCGCCCCATCACTACGACCAGATCTTCACGGCGCACGGCGTCATCATGATCTTCTTCGTGGCGATGCCCTTCGTCACCGGCTTCATGAATTTCGTGGTGCCGCTGCAGATCGGCGCGCGCGACGTCTCCTTCCCCTTCCTCAACAATTTCTCGTTCTGGATGACGGCGGCCGGCGCGGCCATCGTGATGATGTCGCTGTTCGTCGGGGAATTCGCCAAGACGGGTTGGCTCGCCTATCCGCCGCTCTCGGGCATCGCCTATAGTCCGGATGTCGGGGTCGACTATTACATATGGGGCCTGCAGGTCGCGGGCGTGGGCACGCTGTTATCGGGCGTCAACCTGATCGCCACCATCGTCAAGCTGCGTGCGCCTGGCATGACGATGATGCGCATGCCCGTCTTCACCTGGACGGCGCTGTGCACCAACGTGCTGATCGTCGCCGCCTTCCCGGTGCTGACGGCCGTGCTGGCCCTGCTGTCGCTCGACCGCTATGTCGGCACCAACTTCTTCACCAACGACCTCGGCGGCAATCCGATGATGTATGTGAACCTCATCTGGATCTGGGGCCATCCGGAGGTCTACATCCTCATCCTGCCGGCCTTCGGCATCTTCTCGGAAGTGACGGCCGCCTTCTGCGGCAAGCGCCTGTTCGGCTACACCTCGATGGTCTACGCCACGGTGGTGATCACCATCCTGTCCTACCTGGTCTGGCTGCATCACTTCTTCACCATGGGCTCGGGCGCCAGCGTCAACTCCTTCTTCGGCATCACCACCATGGTGATCTCGATCCCGACCGGCGCGAAGATCTTCAACTGGCTCTTCACCATGTATCGCGGCCGCATCCGCTTCGAGCTGCCGATGATGTGGACGGTCGCCTTCATGCTCACCTTCGTGATCGGCGGCATGACGGGCGTGCTCCTGGCCGTGCCGCCGGCCGATTTCGTGCTGCATAATTCGCTGTTCCTGATCGCCCATTTCCACAATGTGATCATCGGCGGCGTGTTGTTCGGCATGTTCGCCGGCGTCAACTACTGGTTCCCCAAGGTCTTCGGCTTCCGGCTCGATCCGTTCTGGGGCAAGATCTCGTTCTGGTGCTGGGTGGTCGGCTTCTGGGTCGCCTTCATGCCGCTCTATGTCCTCGGCCTGATGGGCGTGACCCGCCGCGTCAGCCATTTCGAGGATCCGTCGCTGCAGATCTGGTTCGTGATCGCCGCCTGCGGCGCCGCGATCATCGCCGTCGGCATCGCCGCCATGCTGATGCAATTCTTCGTCAGCTTCCGCAAGCGCGAAGAACTCAAGGACGTCACGGGCGATCCCTGGGACGCCCGCACGCTGGAATGGTCGACCTCCTCGCCGCCGCCGGCCTACAATTTCGCCTTCACCCCGGTGGTGCATGATCTCGACGCCTGGGCGGACATGAAGCGCCGCGGCTACAAGCGCCCGCTGGAAGGCTACAAGCCCATCCACATGCCCAAGAATACCGGGGCGGGCATCGTCCTGGCCGGGCTGAGCGCTGTCTGCGCCGTCGCGCTGATTTGGTATGTCTGGTGGCTCGCCATCGCCAGCTTCGTCGCTTTGCTGGCCGCGGTCATCATCCATACCTTCAACTACAACCGCGACTTCCACATCCCCGCCGAGGAGGTGGCCACCGCCGAGAATGCCCGCACCCGCCTGCTGGCGGCGGCAGGAGAACGCTGATGTCGCAGACCATCCTGATGCCGCAGACCGAGAGCGAAGACAGCCGGGCGCCGGTCTTCCATCTGCCGGAAGAACCGCATCATCCGGAAGGGTCGAGCACCATGCTCGGCTTCTGGATCTATCTGATGAGCGACTGCCTCATCTTTGCGATCCTGTTCGCCACCTATGGGGTGCTCGGCGGCAATTACGCCGCCGGTCCCGCCCCGAAGGATCTGTTCGATCTCAATCTGGTGGCATTGAACACGTCGATGCTGCTGCTCTCCTCCATCACCTATGGCTTTGCCATGATCTCGATGCAGGAGAACAAGGTCGGCTCGACCCAGGCCTGGCTCCTGGTCACCGCTTTGTTCGGCATGGCCTTCGTCGGCATCGAACTCTACGAGTTCTCGCACATGATCCATGAGGGGGCGACGCCGCAGCGCAGCGGCTTCCTCTCCGCCTTCTACACGCTGGTCTCCACGCACGGCCTGCATGTTTCCACCGGCATCCTCTGGCTGTTCACCCTGATGGCGCAGGTCGCCCGCTACGGCCTGACCTCGGCGAACCGCCGCCGTCTCATGTGCCTGAGCCTGTTCTGGCACTTCCTGGACGTCATCTGGATCGGCGTCTTCACCTATGTCTATCTGATGGGGATGCTGCGATGAGCGCCCACACCCACCAAGACTCCCATCACGACGAGCACGGCTCCTCGCATGGTTCGCGCAAGAGCTATCTGATCGGCTTCGGCCTTTCGGTGGTGCTGACCTTCATCCCGTTCTGGCTGGTGATGACGGGCGCACTCGAATCCAAGGTCGCGACCTCGCTGATCGTGATCTCGCTGGCGGTGATCCAGATCGTCGTGCACATGGTCTATTTCCTGCACATGGACGCCAAGTCCGAGGGCGGCTGGAACCTGATGGCCCTGATCTTCACCATCGTGCTGGTGGTGATCACGCTGACGGGTTCGCTGTGGGTGATGTATCACCTCGTCAACAACATGATGCCGATCTCGGCACATGACATGCGCAACATGCCGTGAGCCCGATACGATGACCGCGCCGGGTGGCCGGCCGGACCGGCTACCACGTTTGCGGCGTGGTTTCACCGTCATGGTGGTGGCGCTCATCGTCGCCTTTGCGGGTTTTTGTGCTCTTGGTGTGTGGCAGGTCCAGCGTCTCGGCTGGAAGCTCGACCTGATCGCCCGCATCGACGCCCGTATCCATGCCGAGCCCGCGCCGCCGCCCGGCCCGGAAGCATGGCCCGCCATCGCCGCCGACAAGGACGCCTACCGCCGTATCCGGCTGGCGGGCGAATTCCTCGACCGCCCGCCCGTCTTCGTGCAGGCGACCACGGCCCGCGGGGCCGGCTACTGGACATTGTCACCCCTGAAGACCGGGCAGGGCTTCACGGTGCTGGTCAATCGCGGCTTCGTGCTGCCGGAAGAACGCGCCAAGGTCGGCAATGCCGCCGGGCCGGCCGCGGTGACCGGGCTGCTGCGGCTCAGCGAACCCAAGGGCGCCTTCCTGCGCAGCAACGATGCCGGAGCCGATCGCTGGTATTCGCGCGATGTGGCTGAAATCGCCGCTGCCCGCGGCCTCGGCGCCGTCGCTCCCTATTTCATCGACGCCGAGCGCAGGCAGCCCGGCGAAATTCCGACCGGCGGCATGACGGTGGTCGATCTGCCGAACAACCATCTGATCTACGCGCTGACATGGTTCGCCCTCGCTCTCATGACGCTTGGCGGTCTGGTCTATACCGTGCGCGAGAGAAGAGCGGGATAATTCCTCATTTCAGGCGCCGTTTCTCCAGCTTGCGCGCCAGGGTGCGCCGGTGCATGCCGAGGCGGCGCGCGGTTTCGGATATGTTGAATTCCGTCTCCACCAGCGTCTCGTGAATGCGCTCCCATTCGAGATTCTTGATCGAGGTCGGGGTCTGCGTGGTCGGCACGCTGGTGTCACCGTCGCTGCGCTGGAAGGCCGCCTCGATGTCGTCGGTGTTGGAGGGCTTGGCCAAATAGTGGCAGGCCCCCAGCTTGATCGCCTCGACGGCGGTGGCGATCGAGGCAAAGCCCGTCAGCACCACGATCTTCATGGCGGCGTCGTGGCCATGCAGCGCCTTCACGCATTCGAGCCCCGAGCCGCCCGCAAGCTTGAGGTCGACAACGGCAAAGCCCGGCGCGTGATTGTCGACCAAAGCCTGCATCGGCTCGAGGCCTGCGGCGACCTCGACGGCATAACCGCGCCGCTCGAAGGATTTGCGCAAGGTCCGGGCGAAGGTCGCGTCGTCCTCGACGATGATGAGGCGGCGTTCAGCCGGGGAGGGAGGCATCGGTTACTCCTTCGGGCGACAGCGTCGCCATCGGCAGGGTCAATTCGACCAGCGCGCCGCCGTTCAGCAGATTCTTGGCCGTAACGGTGCCGCCCAGCTTGCGGGCGACATTGACGACCAGGAAAAGGCCGAGCCCGCTGCCCGGCCGATTCTTGCTGGAATTATAGGGTTTGCCGAGCTGATCCAGTATGTCCTTGCCGAAACCCGGCCCTGCGTCGGTGACAGAGAGCGTGAGCCGGTCCCCGCGCCGCTCCAGGGCGATGCCCACCCAATTGGGCGAGGCTTCGAGTGCATTGTCGAAGAGGTTGAACACCACCTGCTTGAGGGCATCGTCCGAAACGATGGAGACATCGGTGCCGAAAGTGTTGTTGTAATCGAGGCGTGCGGGGGATCGGCTGGCTCGCCATTCCTCCACGAGCTCGTCGAAGAAGTTGATCACGCTCGTCCGCCGCGTACCTTCGCCGCGTACTTCGCCCGATGACATCAGGATACCGGTGACGATCGTCTTGCAGCGGTCGAGCTGGCCGCGCATTTCGGCGAGTTCGGCCGCGATCTCCTCGTCCTGACTGAACATCTCCATGCGTTGCCAGTCGCTCAGAATCACCGAGAGCGTCGCCAGCGGCGTGCCGAGCTCATGGGCGGCGCCGGAGGCGAGCAACCCCATGCGGACGATGTGATCCTCCTCGGCCGACTGCTGGCGAAGGCTGGCCAGATGCGCGTCGCGGGCACGCAGGTTGCGGTTGATGCGGGTGACGAAGAACACCAGCAGGATTGCCGCCAGCACGAAGCAGATGAAGGTGCCCTGGACATGCAGGTCGGCGAGATCCGCGCTGTTCTGTGGCGGTATCGGCAAGGGGCGGTTGAAGGTCGCCAGGCCGACGAAGCAGGCGCTGGTGGCTGCCAGTAGCGTCCAGGTCGACCAGGCCTCCAGCAGGACACCGCCGATGATGACCTGCAGGAGGTAGAGATAGATGAAGGGGTTGGAGGCGCCGCCGCTGAGATAGAGCTGCACGGTGAGCGCGGCGACATCGAGCATGAGCTCGAGAAAGAGCTCGGTATTGCCCACCAGGCCCTGGCTGCGCAGCCGGACCAGGCCGACGACGTTGAGCGCCACCAGGAAGCCGATCACCACGGCCATCTCGAACAGCGGCAGGGGGATGCCGAGGACGAGGTCGACGAACAGGATGGTGATCACCTGCCCGATCACGGCGAGCCAGCGCAGCTGGATCAGCAAGGCAAGGTTTTTCTGGTCGGTGGTGTCCCGTATGGCGGTCATGACGATTTACTAGAGCGTTTTCCAGAAGAGTTGATAGATTTTTCGCTTAAGAAAACGCGCCAAAACAGGGCGTTGGAGAAAAATGACGAGTCGAAGAAAAGTCATTTTCTCTAACCTGTCTCGCCTTCGGGTGGCAGCGGCGTCGGCGAAATAACGCGGCTGGCAATCCCGGGCACTTGCCGACGCCTACTCGGCCTCAGCTCTTGTTGGTGCCGGTTGCGATTTCGGCGACGGGAGCCTTGCTCATCAGGGCGTTGATGCGGTCGCGCTCGGCCTTGAAGGAGGCGAGTAGATCGCCATTGAGCTCGCGCCCCTGGGGCAGCTTGATGCGCATCGGATCGACGAAGCTGCCGTTGATCTTCACTTCGTAGTGGATGTGCGGGCCGGTCGCCAGACCCGACTGGCCGAGATAGCCGATGACCTGGCCCATCTTGACCTTGGCGCCGACGCCCGTGCCCGAGGCGAAGCTGTTCATGTGCGAGTAGGTCGACAGATAGCCGTTGGCGTGCTGGATCTCGATGTGGCGGCCATAACCGTTGGTCCAGCCGGACTTGACGATGGTGCCGTTGCCGGTGGCCAGGATCGGCGTGCCGACGCGGTCGGCCCAGTCAACGCCGGTGTGCATCTTGTAATAGCCGAGGATCGGGTGGCGGCGCATGCCGAAGGTGGAGCGCATCTCGCCGCCATTGATCGGCTTGCGGGTCAGGAATTTGCGCGCCGACTTGCCGTCCTCGTCGTAATAGTCGACCTGGCCGTCGTCGGGACTGGCGAAATGATAGTAGCGCTTGAGCTCGCCATTCACGGTCAACGCGGTATAGAGGATGTCGCCGACCGGGTTGCCGGCATCGTCCTGCTCGTAGAAAAGCTCGAAGTTGTCGCCCGGCCGGGTATGGCGGGTGAGATCGACATCATAGGCATAGACGCGCAGCAGGCGCTCGATCATTTCCTTGGGTACCTGCTGCTTCAGGGCCGTCTCATAGATGGAATAATAGAGGCGAATGCCGGTGCCGCTGTCGCCTTCGTCCTCGTCGTCACCACCCTGATTGTCCTGGGCGTTGGCGGCAATGTCGGTCGAGTTGGGATCCTGCACGGAAACATAGCCGCCGGTGTCGGCGAGTACCACAGTGCCAAGATGCTTGTCGGCATTGTAGACCGACAGGCGTACAGGCCGGGAATGGGCGTCCTCTTCCCCTCCCGGGGCGACCAGGACCCTCAGGCGCAGCCCGCCATGCAGCTTGCCGGCATCACCGAGCGCCTTGGCGATGTCCTGGACCTCCTGCGGGGTTGCGCCCAGGCGTCCCAAAATGGCGGCGAGCGTGTCCTTGTCCTCCACCGTGATGGTCTGCTCGCGGGACGAGACCTCGGGCGCCGTCTTGGTGATATTGGTGAAGTTCTCGGGCACGATGGTGATCTTCAGCGCCGAGTCCGGATCGGTCTGCACGTCGGTCTCGCGCAATGCCGTCAGGTCCGCGCTCTCGGCGCGGTCATCGTCGGCAGCGAGCGCCACGAATTGAGGGGGGATGATCGCTGCCGAGGGATCGCCGCCCTGGCTCTGCGCCCGCACCAGAGCGAGTACCTGCTCGTCGGGCAGTTGGGGGCCGGAGGTCGGCTGGAAGTTCACGCCCACCAGGTCGCGGCTGGCCACGGTTACCTCGCCGTCGTCGGGCGCCTGTTCGACATGGGCAGTGGCCGGCGCCAGGGCCGCATCCGGATCGGCGGAAAGAGCCTGGGGATTATAGGGCGGCACCTGGGAGGCGAGCGGCCCGGAAGCGATCTGCAGGCTGGCGAGCACGCGGGCGAAGGGCTTGACCTTGATGACGTCCTTGTCGCCCACTTTGGTGGTGGTAGAGACGCGGATGACCTGATGCGCCTCCATCGTATCGGTCTGGATCAGGATGCGATCGGTCTTCTGCGTGGAGGTCTGGGCCTCGCTCTCGCGCACGACGGCGGGGGCGATCTGCGGGGCATGGCCCACGCTGTATTCGCCGTCCAGCGCGGCGTAGACGGCTCCGCCCATGAGGCCGGCACCGCACAGGCCGGTGAGGACCGTTCCCGTCAGCCAGCGGATCGAGACTTTGCGCCGGTCGGGCGCGCGCCCGCCATCCGCCGAAAGCGGCGCCTGCGTTCCGGGATCCACGATCCCGTACCGATCCTGCCGCCTGTCTCTATAGGTCGTCCGTGGTGACAAATTCGATCGTTCCGCCAGAAATACGCTGAACCCAAAACGCCGAGGCGTGAGGCGGGGCGCAAGGTTGGTAGGAAGTTGCCCTTTCCTCGGGGGCGGACCGTGCCCTAGCCGGGCGCGCCGGTCAATTCCAGATCCATCTTAACCCCTGATCAATTGGGCCGATTTGGGGCGGTGCAGGACAATTCTGCGAATTCCGGGCGCAATTTCCAGTCGGAGGGCGGCTCGATCGGGGGAAAAGACAGGGCCGAGGGCGGGGCATCATAGCTCGCGCGCGAAAGCGACGCCTGGCCGAAAGCGAGGCAGGAACCGCTGTGTGTAGAAGGCAAGCGGGCTCCCGACCGGAGGAGATGGCGGTCGGGGCTTGAAATATCCGCCCCGAATATCCACGTATCGGCAATGAGTTAGCGAAGGTTGCCCGGGAGCTCTCCACAGGCTCTCAAAAAAAGCGTCACGCAACCGTCAAAAAAATGAAATCGGCTGTTGACGGGCGGAAAGAGCCCCTCTATACAGCAGCCATCGACGGACGGCGCTGCCGCGAATGAGCGGCGGGGCTGATTTGTTGCCTCTTCTGCTTAAGATCGCAAGGTTCTGAACCTGGTGAAAGCTGGGGCGATGAGGCGTCTGGAAGATTGAACGGGTTCAGCTCGTTCCGGCTATTTGACAATTGCATCGGAAGAAAGAGAAGCGTAGGCGACGATGTCCTTGCGGATGCTGATTGAGAGATCGGCGTCGAAAGAGACAACGGTGTCCTATGTATCAAGAGCCACCAGGCTTGATCA
>NZ_PUEJ01000009.1 GCF_002982075.1 Labrys okinawensis
TCGGCATGCCCATCCTCGATGTCGAGAAGGCAAAGACCGTCCTCTTCATCAAGCGCGGCATGGGTTCGGGCTATGCCGGCGTCGAGAACGAGCTCTTCTTCAAGGACAACACCATGATGCTCTTCGGTGACGCCAAAAAAATGGTCGAGGAAATCATCAAGGGCTTCTGAACAGCAAGCAAATAGCTCGCTCCCATCTTTTCAAGAAAGGCAAACCCGCCATGTCGCAATGGATCCGTTTCGAGGAAGACGGGCAGGCCCAGTTCGGCAAGCTCGAGGGCGAGGCCATCCACGTCCATCGCGGCGACATGTTCGGCATCGCCGCCGCCACCGGCCGGACCCTCCCCCTGGCGCAGGCCAAGCTCCTGGCGCCGACGGTGCCGAGCAAGATCATCGCGCTCTGGAACAATTTCCATCAGCTCGCCGCCAAGCTTGATGTCGCCGTGCCGCCGGAGCCGCTCTATCTACTCAAGGCACCCACCAGCGTCACCGCGCCGGGGGCGACCGTGACAAGGCCTGCCTCCTATGACGGCCGGGTGGTCTATGAGGGCGAGCTCGGCATCGTCATCGGCAAGCCCTGCAGCAACGCCTCCGAGGAGGAGGCCGCGGACGCCATCTTCGGCTATACCTGCGTCAACGACATCACCGCCGGCGACATCATCACGCGTGACTCCAGCTTCGCCCAATGGGTGCGCGCCAAGAGCTTCGACGGCTTCGGCCCGTTCGGCCCGGTGATCGCCACCGATATCGATCCCGCGAGCCTGGTTGTGCGGACGCTGCTCAATGGCGACGAGCGCCAGAACTATCCGATCGCCGACATGGTCTTCCCGCCGGCAAGGCTCGTCAGCCTGATTTCCCGGGATATGACCCTGCTGCCCGGCGACCTGATCTGCTGCGGCACCTCGCTCGGCGTCGGCGCCATGAAGGAAGCGCAGAACGATGTCCGTGTCAGCATCGAGGGCATCGGCTGCCTGGAGAACCGCTTCGTGCAATGAAGAGATCGGGGAGAGCGGGCAGGATGCCCATGGGCGTAAATTCTGCAGACAAGAGCGCAGGCTCTTTACCCTCCCCTCGATGGGGAGGGTCGGCCTGAAAGGCCGGGGTGGGGTGGGATTACTCAGGTCTTCGTCAATGGAAGGGCCGTTTCCTACGAAGAAGTCACCCCACCCCGACGCTTTGCGTCGACCCCAGGTCATTCCAATAGGAATGACCGACCCATCGAGGGGAGGGTGAAGAAGCGAGACTTTCGAACCGAGGTTAACACTTATGGATCGAATGCCCGCGCACTCGGAAAGATTGCACTCAAGCTGCTTTCGCTCTCGCGGCGAGCGCCCGGCCGATCGTGTCGCCCACCAGATGCGGGCTCGATGCCACCGTGATGCCCGCCTTCTCGAAGGCGGCGATCTTGGCTTCGGCTCGGTCGCGGCCGTGCATGGTGAGGGCGCCGGCATGGCCCATGCGCCGCTCCGCCGGGGCATGCAGCCCGACGACCAGGCCGACGATCGGCTTGGGGGGCCTGACGGAAGCGACGTAATCGGCCGCTTCCTGTTCTTCCTCGCCGCCGATCTCGCCGATCAGCACGATGCCTTCGGTCTTGGCATCGGCAAGGAGGAGTTCGACGCAGTCGCGCATCGACAGGCCATGCACCGGGTCGCCGCCCACCCCGACGGTGGTCGACTGTCCGAGACCCGCAGCCGTGACCTGGGCGATCACCTCACTGGTCAACGAGGCCGAACGCGAGACGATGCCGACGCTGCCCGGGCGCTCATTGCCTGTTGCCATCACACCCATCTTGCACAGGCCCGGCGACAGGATCCCCTGCGAATTCGGGCCGATCAGCCGAGTCTTCGAGCCGGCGAGGGCATGGCGCACCCTGATCATGTCGAGCACCGGCACCCGCTCGGTGATGGCCACGACCAGCGCGATCTCGGCCTCGACGGCCTCGATGATGGCGGCGCTCGCCTGGGCCGGCGGTACGAACACCATGCTGGCATTGGCGCCGGTCTCCCTCACGGCGCCGGCAACGCTGTCGAACACCGGCGCGCCGAGATGGGATCGCCCGCCCTTGCCGGGGGTGACGCCGGCCACGACCTTGGTGCCATACTCGATCATGGCGGCAGTATGATGGGTACCCGCCCAGCCGGTCATGCCCTGGCAGACGACGCGGGTTTCATTGTCGATGAGGATAGCCATTCCGCCCTCCTTGCGCATGTAGCGCGAACATATCGTTCTGGATTTATCAGTCTAAAACTAAAAAAAATCGCTGTCAGCGTGCGGCGGCAACGGCCTTCGCGGCTGCAGTCCACATGTCCGGGCATTCGATGATGCGGCAGCCGAAATTGGCGAAACGCGAGCGGGCATAGTCGGCATTGTTGCCGGCGAGCCTGGTCACCACCGGAAGGGTGCGCCCGGCCCGCCGCATGGCGATGCCGAGCCCCTCGGCCACCGTGTCGCAGGACTGCATGCCGCCACCATGCACGTTGATGAGCAGAGCACGGACCTGGGGATTGTCGAGCAGCAGGCCGAAGCCATGCGCGATGTCGAGGCTGGTCGCCGTCGTACGGATATCCATGAAATTGGCCGGCGCGCCACCGGCGGCATGGACGAGATCGACCGTGGCAAGCCCGAGCCCGGCGCCATTGGCGGCGACGCCGACACTGCCGTCCATGCGGACATAATTGAGCTGGCGCTGGCGGGCCTTGACCTCATATTCGTCCTCGTCCTCCTCGCGCAGTTCCGCCAGCGATGCCTGGCGGAACAGGGCATGGTCGTCGATGATCATCTTGACGTCGAGCGCCAGCAGCCTGTCGTCGGCGGTCAGCACCAGCGGGTTGATTTCGATCAGGCTGGCGTCGAGTTCCAGGAAAGCGCGGCGCAGGCCATCGGCAAGAGCGGTGAAGGCCTCGGCCGGCTGTCCGGCGAGGCCCAGGCGGGCCGCGAGAGCACCGAGATCCTCGGGCCTGGCCTGGCTCCCGTCCCCGAGCGACAGCCGCTCCAGGCCGTCTTCCCCGGCCAGGACACGCTCCTCGATATCGTCGCCGCCAGCGCCGCTCGCGGCAAGAACGAGGGTGCCGCTGGCGGCATGAATGCTGAGCGACAGATAGAAACTGCGGATATGATCCACGGCCGCCTCCACCAGCACACGTTCGACGACACGGCCATGCGCGCCGCTCTGCTCGGTGACGAGGCGCCGGCCCAGCAGGGCCCGTGCCGACTCCGCCGCCGCCTCGGGAGACGAAACGATATGGACGCCCCCGGCCCGCCCGCGTCCGCCGGCATGGATCTGCGCCTTCACGGCGAAACGGGAAGCCCCGAGGCGACGCGCCGCCTGCCCCGCCTCTTCGGCCGTGATCGCGACGGCGCCCCGCGGTGCCTCGACGCCATAGGGTGCCAGGATCTGCTTGGACTGGAACTCGTGCAGTTTCATCATTCCCTCCCATGCGGATATCGTTCTTATCTGGTATAACGTATACCAGATTGCAGAAGCTGTCAAAGAGGAGGCCTGGAGCGCGGACGGGGCACTGCCCTGGTATGCCGGTCTTCAGACCGGCATGGAGACGCCGGTAAAAGGCATGGCCAGTCTGAAGACCGCCCGCTAACAAAAAAGGCGGGCGCCACAACGGCACCCGCCCCCATCATCCCATCGAGAAAGCCTCACTCGGCCGCCATGGCCACGGGAGCGCCGAGAGCGCCGCTTCCCGCGATCTCGTCGATGCGGCTCTGGTCGAAGCCGAGCACGTCGCGCAGGACCTCCTGCGTATGCTCGCCCAGGAGCGGCGAGCGCTCGACCACGGTGGGGCTGTCGGAGAGCTTGATCGGATTGCCGACCGAGAGGTAGGGCCCGCGCTCGGGATGGTCGACCTCGACGACGGTTCCCGTCACCCTCAGCGAGGGTTCGTTGGCGATCTCGCGCATCGACAGGATCGGGCCGCAGGGAATGTCGAACTTGTTGAGGATGTCCATCGCCTCGAACTTGTCCTTGGTCTCCGTCCATTTCTCGATGGTGTCGAAAATGGAACGAAGCCGCGGGAGGCGCGCCTCGGGCGTGGCATAATCGGGATCGGTGATCCACTCCTCCTTGCCGATCACCTTGCAAATCGCGCCCCAGACCGGCGCCTGGGTGATGAAGTAGATATAGGCGTTGGGATCGTTCTCCCAGCCCTTGCATTTGAGGATCCAGCCCGGCTGGCCACCGCCCGAAGCGTTGCCGGCGCGCGGCACGGCATCGCCGAATTTGCCATTGGGATATTGCGGATATTCCTTCAACGGCCCGCGCTCGATGCGCTGCTGGTCGCGCAGCTTCACCCGGCACAGATTGAGCACGCCGTCCTGCATGGCGGCATCCACGCGCTGGCCGCGCCCCGAATGGGTGCGCTGATAGAGCGCGGTGACGATGCCGAGGGCGAGATGAAGGCCGGTGCCGGAATCGCCGATCTGCGCGCCGGTCACCAGAGGGGGGCCGTCGTCGAAGCCGGTGGTCGAGGCGGCGCCGCCGGCGCATTGGGCGACGTTCTCATAGACCTTGCAGTCCTGGTAGGGGCCGGGACCGAAGCCCTTGATCGAAGCGACGATCATGCGGGGATTGAGCTCCTGGATGCGAGCCCAGGAAAAGCCCATGCGGTCGAGCACGCCGGGGGCGAAATTCTCCACCAGCACGTCGCAACTCCTGACGAGTTCCTCGAGCACGGCCTTGCCGGCTTTGTTCTTGGTGTCGAGCGTGATGGAGCGCTTGTTGTGGTTGAGCATGGTGAAATAGAGGCTGTCGACATTGGGGATGTCGCGCAGCTGGGTGCGGGTGATGTCGCCGACGCCCGGCTTCTCCACCTTGATCACATCGGCGCCGAACCAGGCCAGCAATTGCGTGCAGGTCGGACCGGATTGCACATGCGTGAAGTCGAGGATGCGCACGCCTTCGAGTGCCTGTCCCATCGTTCCCTCCTCGGAAATATCATCTGTTAGCTACGCGAGGGAGCGGGATGGCCGGGCCGGCGACGCCTCGTGCGAGGCTGGCCGGCCATCCCGCAATCTCACTTGTACATGGTCTGGTTCTTGGTGCCCGGCGCGTATTCGTCCGGATCGACCCAGATGTTCACCAGGGCCGAGCGGCCCGTCTTGGCCATGGCTTCCCGGGCCCGCCGCAGGGCCGGCTGGATCTCATTGGGATCGCGGACTTCCTCGCCGTGATTGCCGAGCATCTGGGCGAATTTCGAGAAGGCCACGTCGCCGAGCTTGTTGCCGACATTGCCACGCTCCTCGCCATATTTGGCGACCTGGCCGTAGCGGATCTGGTTCATCGAGGAGTTGTTGCCGATGACGGCCAGATAGGGTGCCCCGAAGCGATCGGCGGTTTCCATGTCGAAGCCGGTCATGCCGAAGGAACCGTCGCCGTAATAGCAGAGCACCTCCTTGTTGGGATTGGCGAGCTTGGCGGCCAGGGCGAAGCCGGTGCCGACGCCGAGTGACCCGAGCGCGCCCGGATCCATCCACTGTCCCGGCCCGCGCGGGCGCACGGCCTGGGCCGAAATCGTCACCACGTCGCCGCCATCGCCGATATAGATGGTGTCCTCGCCGAGGAACTCGTTGAGTTCATAGGCGACGCGATAGGGATGGATCGGCGTCTGGTTGGAGAGGAAGAGCGGCATCAGCTTCTCGGTGGCCACCACTTCGGCATCCGAGAGCATCTTCATCCATTGCTGGCGCAGCTGGCGCTTGCCCTTGTCCATGCGGCCGGAGGCCGCCTGGAGCACGGCGCCGAGGATCGCACCGGGATCGCCGACAAGGCCGAGATCGATGTCGCGGTTCTTGCCGACGGTGCGGTAGTCCATGTCGATCTGGATCAGCTTCAGATCCTTGCTGATGCGCTTGCCATAGCCCATGCGGAAATCGAAGGGCGTGCCGACGATGACGAGCACATCGGCCTTGGCGAAGGCGAGCGAGCGCGTGCGGTCGAAATGGTGGGGGACGCCGGGCGGCAGCAGGCCACGGCTGGCGCCGTTGAAGTAACCGGGGATGTCGAGCCCGCGCAGGAGCGCGATCGCTTCCTCCTGCCCGCGGCCGGTCCAGACCTGCTGCCCATAGAGGATGGCAGGGCGCTCGGCGGCGACCAGGATATCGGCAAGCTTCTCGATGTCTGCGGGATCGCCGATCGACTTGGTCGAAGCGCGATACTTGCCGGATTCCGGCAGCACGGCACGGTCGATGGTGACCTCCCGGTCGAGCACGTCGCGCGGGATCTCGAGATAGGACGGGCCATAGGCGCCGGCGAAACACTCGCGTGCCGCCATCGAGATCATGTCGGCCACGCGTTCCGTGGAGGAGACCGTCGCGGCGAATTTGGTGATCGGCTTCATCATGTCGACATGCGGCAGATCCTGCAGCGACCCCATCTTGTGCTGGGTCAGCGCGCCCTGCCCGCCGATATGCAGGACGGGACTCTCGGATCGGAAGGCGGTGGCGATGCCGGTCATCGCATTGGTGCAGCCGGGACCGGCCGTGGTGACGACGCAGCCGAGCTTGCCGGTCTGGCGCGCATAGCCGTCGGCGGCATGGGCGGCGACCTGCTCGTGGCGGACGTCCACGATACGAATGCCTTCGTCGAGACAGCCATCATAGATGTCGATGATATGCCCCCCGCACAGGGTGAAGATCGTGTCGACACCCTCAGCCTTGAGTGCCTTGGCGACGAGATGTCCGCCGGAGACAACGCTGCCGTCGCGGGCTTTTTGTTTGAGCGTATCTTCGGCCGTCGTGGTCACGGGCTTTTGCAATGCTGTAACCGTTGCCATTGGGGCAATTCCTCCCGTTGTTCTTCGCAACGATATGCCGCTGAGGGTATCGGCTTGGATTGGACCGCTCCCGATAGGAGTGCGATCAACTATGCCGAAATCGCCTTCTACTTGGCGGAATGACGCCATGGCATGCCGTATGGTTGGTAGATTGGCATGCCAGATACCAGAGTGTCAATCCGCATTTTTTGCCTCTTCGACAGCGAAGGAGCAGCTTTCTCCCTTCACCGGAAAGCTAATAATTCTCTTTTATTTCAAACGCTTGCCACTCAATTCCACGAGAAAGGCGACTAAAATCGCGACTGCAGGCCACCGGATTCCGTGCGTTCGATGGGCCGACCGGGCCAGTGGATTCGCACGGTTGTGGCGTTCGCGAATTCATGCCGCAATGCAGTAGAGCCTGTCACGAAAACCTTGGATTTTGGTGTTTAGTTTAGAGGTTCTCCTAAACTGGACTTCACCTCCAGAGCCCCGCCACGCGGAGGTGGAGACGATCGCAGATGAGGAGAAGCTGTTTACTTCGCAATGCAAAGAGCGCATGACTGCATTGCAACATCGGCCCTAGCTATCTGGGATCTGGTATGCCAGATTCATAACAACACAGGATCTTCCCTCGAACACGCAATGTGGAGAACGACCATGACCACTTCCGCTCTGTCCCGTAGTCCTGCTGCCCGCCCGCTGTCGACCCGTATCTGGGCAGCTTTCTCGGGTTTCCTGATGAAGATGGCCCAGGCCGATATCCGCGCCGGTTCCCGCGAGCCCTTCGGCCTCTGAAGGCAAGGTCACCGCTGTCCCTGCGTTCGAGAACCGGTGCGGTGAGCCTGGAATGGCTTCGGCGAGTCGATTCGGGTCGGTGCCAAGCCGGCTTCGGCTACTGTCCGCCCTTCGCTGCAGCGAGCTCATCCATTGCGGGCAAGCCGTGGCATGAGGGCTGGCGTGGCACTCCCAGCGGCCCCAGGCGGGGTCGCACATGGGCTGCTTGGAAGACCGAGTCCCCTCATATCCGGTTGGACCTGGCCGCGTCGCAGGCGGAGGTAGCCGAAGGCGCAACTCCGTTCTGGCATGCCAGAAATTAATGTCCAATAAGCGACTACTTCTCATGTGTAAGCGACATGAGGCAGAGTTGTGGATGCTTCTCTGCAACTTTTTTTGATCTATTCGCAATTGCACCGCCGATCGCAGCGTATGAAGCGAAGATCTCAATTCTTTCCGTAACTTGACATCGATCACCCTTTCGACTCAGCCGGACTGAAGCTCCCTGGAAGACGCCTCTTCCGGGGTAATTCGGCATGCGTCGGCAAAAAACGACGCTTGCCAACTGGCATGCAAGATACCAATATGACCCTACAACCTGCTTAATGGAGCCTGGGCTCCGTCCAACCTCCAACAAAAACCAAGGGGGACTGCAATGGTAGGGTCGCAAGGAGAGGAAAGCCTGCCGAGGGTATCCGATGCCTTCCGCTGGACACAGCTTGCAATCGGCGTCGTCTGTATGGTGATGATCGCCAATCTCCAATATGGCTGGACATTCTTCGTTCCTGACATCCAGAAGACATTCGGCTGGGACCGGGCAGCCATTCAATGGGCTTTCACTCTGTTCGTCCTGTTCGAGACCTGGCTCGTGCCGGTCGAAGGGTGGTTCGTCGATAAATACGGGCCAAAACTCGTGGTGGTTTTCGGCGGTGCGCTCTGTGCCGTCGGCTGGGTGATCAATTCCTACGCCACCTCGCTCTCACTATTCTATCTGGGACAGATCATTGCCGGCATCGGCGCCGGCGCGGTCTACGGCACCTGCGTGGGCAACGCGCTGAAATGGTTTCCGGACAAGCGCGGCCTGGCGGCCGGCATCACGGCAGCCGGTTTCGGTGCCGGCTCGGCCCTGACGGTTGCCCCCATCCAGGCCATGATCGCCAATGACGGGTTCCAGGCCGCCTTCTTCTGGTTCGGCCTCGGCCAGGGCATCATCGTGATCATCTTCGCACTGTTCATGCGTACGCCTCGCAGCGGCCAGGTGCCGGCTCCCGTGCAGAACAAGAACATTGTGCAGACCCGCCGCAACTTCGCGCCCACCGAAGTGCTGCGCCAGCCCATCTTCTGGCTGATGTACTTCATGTTCGTGATCGTCGGCGCAGGCGGCCTGATGGTAACGGCCAACCTCAAGCCCATCGGCGCAGACCTCAAGCTCGACGGCATTCCGGTCTCGCTGTTCGGTCTGACCATGACGGCCGTGACCTTCGCCGCCACGCTCGACCGTATCCTCAACGGCCTCACCCGGCCCTTCTTCGGCTGGGTTTCGGACAAGATCGGCCGCGAGAACACCATGTTCATCGCCTTCGCGATGGAAGGTGTCGGCATCTATCTGCTGCATCTGTTCGGCCATGATCCGGTCTGGTTCGTTCTGCTCTCCGGCTTCGTGTTCTTCGCCTGGGGCGAGATCTACTCCCTCTTCCCCTCGACCTGCACGGATACGTTCGGCTCGAAATATGCCGCGACCAATGCCGGCCTGCTTTATACGGCCAAGGGAACGGCGGCTCTGCTCGTCCCCTTCGCCAATGTGCTGCAGCAGCAGACCGGAACCTGGGACGTGGTGTTCATCATCGCGGCGGGCGCCAACATCCTGGCGGCCATCCTCGCCATCGGCGTCCTCAAACCCTGGCGTGCAGGCGTGGTGCGCAAATACGAACTGCAGCAGCCGGCGGGTACAGCAGCCGCGTAGCTCTCGCGTGGCGGACATCGGCCCGCCACCTCGAACCATGAAAAGCCGGTGCCGCGGACAGGCACCGGCCGGGAAGATCACCGTAAGATCCCGCATCGATATCCATCGGTATCGCCGCGCCCGATGCCAGGTCTCGGCAACGCAGCCGTAGCCAGAATCGCCTAATCCGTTGGAATAAGAAGAATATCCTCCAAGAGGCAGCCGAAGGGCTGAGCTCTTGGCGCCACGCGGCACGCAAGAATGAACCGAAATTCGGTTCTTCGCAGCTAAAGCGTTTTGCGGTCAGGCAAAAATCGCCGTGGCACGCAAAACCACATCGCAACAAAACAGAAAAGAGGCGCGGTTTTCGCTTCGATGCGTTCTGCCCGCTCGATAGCGAAAGTCGCGCTTGACAAATTCAAATCTGGCATACCAGATACCAGAAATTCAGATTCCCGCAGACGGGACGAAGCTTCGATCCGGCAACGACCAGGGAGAAATCACTATGAACATCCAGGCAAAACCCGCGCAATCCATCCAGGACGAGGTCCGGGCCGTTCTCGATGCCGTCAAGGCATCGGGCCGCACCAGCCTCACCGCCCCCGAGGGCAAGCTCGTCTGTGATGCCTATGGCATTCCCGTGCCGAAGGAGGGCCTGGCGCGCTCGGCCGCCGAGGCCGCCAAGCTCGCCGGCGATATGGGCTTTCCGGTGGTGATGAAGATCGTCTCCCCGGACATCCTGCACAAGACCGAAGCCGGCGGCGTGATCGTCGGCGTGGCCTCCACCGCCGAGGCCGAAGCCGCCCACGACAAGATCCTTGCCAATGCCAAGGCCTACAAGGCCGATGCCCGCATCGAAGGTATCCAAGTCCAGCAGATGCTGAAAGGCGGCCAGGAAGTCATCATCGGTGCCGTGACCGACGACAGTTTCGGCAAGCTCGTCGCCTTCGGCCTCGGCGGCGTGCTGGTCGAAGTGCTGAAGGACATCACCTTCCGCCTGGCACCGATCAACCACGACGAGGCCCTGTCCATGCTCGACGGGATCCAGGCCGCCGAGATGCTCAAGGGTGTGCGCGGCGGCGATCCGGTCAACCGCGAGGCCCTCGCCGATACGCTAGCGAGAGTCTCCCAGCTCGTCACCGATTTTCCCGAGATCACCGAGCTCGATCTCAACCCGGTCTTCGCCACCAAGGATGGAGCCACCGCCGCGGATGTGCGCATCGTGGTGGACTTCGAGGCCAAGCCAGCCCGTTTCAGGCCCTCGCAGGATGCCATCGTCACCTCGATGAACAGGATCATGCGCCCTGAGGCGGTTGCCGTGATCGGCGCCTCTTCGGAGGACGGCAAGATCGGCAATTCGGTGATGAAGAACCTGATCAATGGCGGCTACAAGGGGCAGATCTATCCGATCCACCCCAAGGCCGAAGAGATCCTGGGCTACAAGGCCTATAGAAGCGTCAAGGACGTGCCCGGTGCCATCGATACGGCCGTCTTCGCCATTCCCGCGAAATTCGTGGCGGGCGCCCTGGTCGAATGCGGCGAGAAGGGCATTCCAGGTGCGGTGCTCATTCCCTCGGGCTTTGCCGAAACCGGCAATGAGGAAGGCCAGCGCGAGATCCAGGAGATCGGGCGCAAATATAATATCCGCTTGATGGGGCCGAACATCTACGGCTTCTACTATACCCCATCCAATCTCTGCGCGACCTTCTGCACCGCCTATGACGTCAAGGGCTCGGCGGCCCTCTCCTCCCAGTCGGGCGGCATCGGCATGGCCATCATCGGTTTCTCGCGCTCGGCCAAGATGGGTGTTTCGGCCATCGTCGGCCTCGGCAACAAGTCCGATATCGACGAGGACGACCTGCTCACCTTCTTCGAGCAGGACGACAACACCAAGATCATCGCCCAGCATTGCGAGGACCTGAAGGACGGCCGGGCCTTCGCCGAAGTGGCAAGGCGTGTCTCCAAGAAGAAGCCGGTGATCGTGTTGAAGGCTGGCCGCACCTCGGCCGGCGCCAAGGCGGCAAGCTCGCACACCGGCGCTCTTGCCGGCAATGACCGCATCTATGAAGACGTGTTCAAGCAGGTCGGCGTCATCCGCGCCCGTTCGCTGCGGCAATTGCTGGAGTTCGCCCGCGGCGTGCCGATCATGCCCACGCCCAAGGGCGAGAACGTGGTGATCATCACCGGCGCCGGCGGCTCGGGCGTGCTGCTGTCGGATGCCTGCGTCGACAATGGCCTGTCGCTGATGTCGATGCCGGATGATCTCGACGCGGCCTTCCGCAAGTTCATCCCGCCCTTCGGCGCGGCCGGCAACCCGGTCGACATCACCGGAGGCGAACCGCCCTCGACCTACAAGAACACCATCAAGCTCGGCCTAGAGGACGACCGCATCCATTCGATCATCCTGGGCTATTGGCACACCATCATCACGCCGCCGATGACCTTCGCCAAGCTGGTGGTCGAGGCCAAGGAAGAGATGAAGGCGAGAGGCATCGAAAAGCCGATTGTCGCCTCCCTCGCCGGCGACGTGCAGGTCGAGGAAGCCTCCGAATATCTCTACGCCCATGGCGTGCCGGCCTATGCCTATTCCACCGAATTGCCGGTGGAAGTGCTCGGCGCCAAGTATAAATGGGCCAGAGGGGCGGGTTTGCTGTGAGGCAAACGCCTTCTGAGCCTTAACAGAAAAGGGGCGACCAGCCTTCTCCCCTTGCGGGAGAAGGTGCCCCGTAGGGGCGGATGAGGGGAGAAACTCCCCCCTTCCAAGCCATCGCCACCCCCTCATCCGTCATTGCTGCGCAATGCCACCCAAGGCACCTCTGTAGGAAGTGCCAGGTCCCGCAAGGGGAGAAGGGAGGCGCGCCTCGTTCTGCTCGCGAACATTAATCGCGTCGGAACAAGAACAGTCCTCACGAGGTCCAAGAAGAATGAACATCCATGAATACCAGGCAAAGGCCGTGCTGCAGAGTTTCGGCCTGCCGATCTCCCCCGGCGTCCCGGCGCTGACGGTGGAGGAAGCGGTGAAGGGGGCGAAGGAGCTTCCTGGTCCGCTTTACGTGGTGAAGTCTCAGATCCATGCGGGCGGCCGCGGCAAGGGCAAGTTCAAGGAACTGCCTGCCGACGCCAAGGGCGGGGTGCGCCTGGCCAGGTCGATCGAGGAAGTGCGCGCCAATGCCAGCGAAATGCTGGGCAACACGCTGGTGACGGTGCAGACCGGGCCGGCCGGCAAGCAGGTCAACCGCCTCTATATCGAGGACGGCTCTGATATCGAGAAGGAGTTCTACCTCTCGGTGCTGGTCGACCGGGAGACCAGCCGGGTCGCCTTCGTTGTTTCCACCGAGGGCGGCATGGACATCGAGAAGGTGGCCCATGAGACGCCTGAGAAGATCGTGACCTTCTCGGTCGATCCGGCCACCGGGGTGATGCCCCATCACGGCCTGGCGGTGGCCAAGGCGCTCGGGCTTTCCGGGGACCTTGCCAAGCAGGCGGTTTCGCTGACCACCAAGCTCTACACCGCCTTCGTGGCCAAGGACATGGCGCTTTTGGAGATCAATCCCCTGATCGTCACCAAGGGGGGCGAGCTCAAATGCCTGGACGCCAAGATGGGCTTTGATTCCAACGCCCTCTACCGCCATCCCGACATCGTGGCGCTGCGCGACGAGAGCGAGGAAGACCCCAAGGAGATCGAGGCCTCGCGCTACGACCTGTCCTACATCGCCCTGGACGGCTCGATCGGCTGCATGGTGAACGGGGCGGGCCTGGCCATGGCCACGCTCGACATCATCAAGCTCTATGGCGAGGAGCCGGCCAACTTCCTGGATGTCGGCGGCGGGGCCAGCAAGGAGAAGGTGACGGCGGCCTTCAAGATCATCACGGCCGACCCGCAGGTGAAGGGCATCCTGGTCAACATCTTCGGGGGCATCATGCGCTGCGACGTGATCGCCGAGGGCGTGATCGCCGCGGTGCAGGAGGTGGGGCTGACCATCCCGCTGGTGGTGCGCCTGGAAGGCACCAATGTCGAACTCGGCAAGCAGATCATCCGCGATTCCGGCCTGAACGTGATCGCCGCCGATGACCTGGACGATGCCGCCCAGAAGATCGTGAAAGCCGTGCGGGGAAGCCACTGATGTCGATCCTGATCAACAAGCAAACCCGGGTGATCTGCCAGGGCTTCACCGGCAAGAACGGCACCTTCCATTCCGAGCAGGCCATCAAATACGGCACGCAGCTGGTGGGGGGCACCTCGCCGGGCAAGGGCGGCTCGCAGCATCTGGGCCTGCCGGTGTTCGACACCGTGGCCGAGGCGCGCCATGTCACCAAGGCCGATGCCAGCGTGATCTATGTGCCGCCGCCGGGTGCGGCGGACGCGATCTGCGAGGCGATCGATGCGGAGATCCCGCTGATCGTGTGCATCACCGAGGGCATCCCGGTCACCGACATGATCAAGGTGAAGCGCTCGCTGTCGGGTTCGAAGTCGCGGCTGATCGGGCCGAACTGCCCGGGTGTGATGACGGCGGACGAATGCAAGATCGGCATCATGCCGGGCAACATCTTCAAGAAGGGCTCGGTGGGCATCGTGTCGCGCTCGGGCACGCTGACCTATGAGGCGGTGTTCCAGACCACCCATGAGGGGCTGGGGCAGACCACGGCCGTGGGCATTGGCGGCGACCCGGTCAAGGGCACCGAGTTCATCGACGTGCTGGAGATGTTCTTAGGTGATCCCGACACCCATTCGATCGTGATGATCGGGGAGATCGGCGGCTCGGCCGAGGAGGATGCGGCGCAGTTCCTGCTCGACGAGGCCAAGCGCGGGCGCGCCAAGCCCACCGTCGGCTTCGTGGCCGGGCGCACCGCCCCGCCCGGGCGGCGCATGGGCCATGCCGGCGCCATCATCTCCGGCGGCAAGGGCGACGCAGGCTCCAAGATCGCCGCCCTCGAAGCCGCTGGCGTCAGGGTCTCTCCCTCCCCGGCACGCCTCGGCACCACGCTCACCGAACTGCTGAAGGGTTGACATCAAGGGGCTGAGATCCGGCCGGGGCCATTGCCCCGGCCTTCAGAACCGAAGGAACGGGACGATGGATCGTCAAGACGACAGGAACCTGCAAAGCTTCGCCTATGGCGGCGACGCCGAGTATCTCGAAGATCTCTATGCGCGCTACGAGGACAATCCGTCCTCGGTCAACAGCGAGTGGGCGGCCTTCTTTGCCGGTCTCGCCGACGACAAGGCGATCGTCGAGAAGAATGCGCGCGGCGCAAGCTGGGCCAAGCCCAACTGGCCCATCGTGGCCAATGGTGAAATCGTCTCGGCCCTCGACAGCAATTGGGGCCAGATCGAGAAAAAGGTCGGCGAGAAGATCAAGGCCAAGGCGGATGCCCAGGGCGCGACCATCTCGTCCGAGGCCATGCTGCAGGCGACGCGCGATTCGGTGCGCGCCATCATGCTGATCCGCGCCTATCGCATGCGCGGCCATCTCTTCGCCAATCTCGATCCGCTCGGCCTGCAGGAAGCGCGCGACCACGAGGAACTGCATCCGCAGACCTATGGCTTCTCGGAGGCCGACCTCGACCGCAAGATCTTCATCGACCATGTCCTGGGGCTCGAATTCGCCACCGTCCGCGAGATCGAGGCCATCCTCAAGCGCACCTATTGCTCGACGCTCGGCGTCGAGTTCATGCATGTTTCCGATCCCGCCCAGAAGGCCTGGATCCAGCAGCGCATCGAAGGGGCGGACAAGGAGATCACCTTCACCCGCGAGGGCAAGCGCGCCATCCTGTCCAAGCTGATCGAGGCCGAAGGCTTCGAGAAGTTCATCGACGTCAAATATACCGGCACCAAGCGCTTCGGCCTCGACGGCTCGGAATCGGCCATTCCCGCGCTGGAGCAGATCATCAAGCGCGGCGGCGCGCTCGGCGTGCAGGACATCGTGCTCGGCATGGCCCATCGCGGCCGTCTCAACGTGCTGGCGCAGGTGATGGGCAAGCCGCACCGCGCCATCTTCCACGAGTTCAAGGGCGGCTCCTACGCGCCCGACGACGTGGAAGGCTCCGGCGACGTGAAGTACCATCTCGGCGCCTCGTCGGACCGCGAGTTCGACGGCAACAAGGTGCATCTGTCGCTGACGGCCAACCCCTCCCATCTCGAGATCGTCGATCCCGTGGTGCTCGGCAAGGTGCGCGCCAAGCAGGACCAGCATGGCGATACCGATTCCCGCGCCAAGGTGATGCCGCTGCTCATCCATGGCGATGCGGCCTTCGCCGGCCAGGGCGTGGTCGCCGAATGCCTGGGCCTGTCGGGCCTGAAGGGCCACCGCACCGGCGGCTCGATGCATTTCATCATCAACAACCAGATCGGCTTCACCACCTATCCGCGCTATTCGCGCTCCTCGCCCTATCCTTCCGACGTGGCGAAGATGATCGAGGCGCCGATCTTCCATGTGAACGGCGATGATCCCGAGGCGGTGGTGTTCGCCGCCAAGGTGGCGACGGAGTTCCGCCAGACCTTCCACAAGACCGTCGTCATCGACATGTTCTGCTATCGCCGCTTCGGGCATAACGAGGGCGACGAGCCGGGCTTCACCCAGCCCCTGATGTACCGCAAGATCCGCTCGCATCCGGGCGTGGTCGAGCTCTACTCGAACAGGCTGATCGAGACCGGCGTGGTCACCGCCGGCGAAGTCGAGAAGATGAAGGCCGACTGGCGCGCGCGCCTGGAAGCCGAATATGAGGCCGGCCAGGCCTACAAGCCCAACAAGGCCGACTGGCTCGACGGGCAATGGGCGGGCCTGCGCGCCATCGGCGCGACCGACGACGATCCGCGCCGCGGCGCCACCGGCGTCGACGTGGCCAAGCTCACCACCATCGGCAATGCGCTCACCACGGTTCCCGAAGGATTCCAGGTCCACAAGACCATCCAGCGCTTCCTGGAAACCCGGCGCAAGATGATCGACACCGGCGAAGGCATCGACTGGGCGACGGCCGAGGCCCTGGCCTTCGGCACGCTCTGCGACGAGGGCCACCGGGTGCGGCTGTCCGGCCAGGACTGCGAGCGCGGCACCTTCTCCCAGCGCCATTCGGTGCTGATCGACCAGGAGACGGAGAAGCGCTACACGCCGCTCAAGAATATCCGCGAGGGCCAGGGCAAATACGAGGTCATCAACTCGATGCTCTCGGAAGAGGCCGTGCTCGGCTTCGAATATGGCTATTCGCTGGCCGAGCCCAAGGCGCTGACCCTGTGGGAGGCCCAGTTCGGCGACTTCGCCAACGGCGCCCAGGTGGTGTTCGACCAGTTCATCTCCTCGGGCGAGCGCAAATGGCTGCGCCTGTCCGGGCTGGTCTGCCTGCTGCCGCATGGCTATGAAGGCCAGGGGCCGGAGCACTCCTCGGCTCGCCTCGAGCGCTTCCTGCAGATGTGCGCCGAGGACAACATGCAGGTCGCCAACTGCACGACGCCGGCGAATTATTTCCACATCCTGCGCCGGCAGCTCAAGCGCGACATCCGCAAGCCCCTGATCCTGATGACGCCGAAATCGCTGCTGCGCCACAAGCGCTGCGTGTCGAAGCTCAGCGAGATGGGGGCCGACACCACCTTCCACCGCATTCTGTGGGACGATGCCCAGTTCGGCAACTCCTCCACCAAGCTGGTGGCGGACGAGAAGATCAGGCGCGTCATCCTGTGCACCGGCAAGGTCTATTACGACCTGCTCGACGAGCGCGAGAAGCGGGGCATCGACGACATCTATCTGATGCGGGTCGAGCAGCTCTATCCCTTCCCGCTGAAGTCGCTGGCCAACGAGCTGTCGCGCTTCCGCAAGGCCGATGTGGTCTGGTGCCAGGAAGAGCCCAAGAACATGGGCTCCTGGTCCTTCGTCGAGCCTTATCTGGAATGGGTGCTGGGCCAGGCGGGCACCAAGGCCAAGCGCGCCGCCTATGCCGGCCGGCCGGCCTCGGCGGCGACCGCGACGGGCCTGATGTCCAAGCATCTGGCCCAGCTGCAGGCCTTCACCGACGAGGCCCTGACGATCTGACGGGCTCACTTCGCATCGGCAGGCGGGACTTGGTCCCGCCTGTTGCAACTCCCCGGAGCAAAGCGCGTTTTGGTGAAAACGCTTCCTTGTTCTGACTTTTGTTTGGACGCGTCTTTGCGATCGTGGGCACCCCCGGATCGCAAAACGCTTTGAAAAAGAGGGCGCCTGCAGGCGGGCGTAAGATCATGGCGACGGAAATCAAGGTGCCGACCCTGGGCGAGTCGGTCACGGAAGCCACCATCGGCAAATGGTTCAAGAAGCCTGGCGAAGCCGTAAAGGCCGACGAGCCCTTGGTGGAGCTCGAGACCGACAAGGTCACGCTGGAAGTCAACGCCCCCGCCGCCGGCGTGCTCGGCGAAATTCTGGCCAAGACCGGCGAGACGGTCGGCCCGGGCGCCACGCTCGGCACCATCGCCGCGGGTTCCGGTGCCGCTGCTGCCCCAGCGGCCGCGCCTGCTCCGGCGCCTGCCGCCCCGACGCCGGCTCCGGCCGCGCCAACGCCGGCCGCCGCCGCACCGGCCGCTCCCGCTGCGCCGCCTTCGCCCGCCGCGGCCAAGATCGCTGCCGATCGCGGGCTCGACCCGGCCCAGATCGAAGGCTCCGGCCGCCGTGGCCAGGTGCTCAAGGGTGACGTGCTTGCGGCGCCTGCCCCGGCCGCTGCTCCCGCTCCGGCTCCCGCCGCCGCTCCGGCTCCCGCCGCCGCTCCGGCGCCATCGGCCCCGCGCGTTGCCTCTCCGCCGGCCGATGCCGCGCGCGAGGAGCGCGTGCGCATGACCAAGCTGCGCCAGACCATCGCCCGCCGCCTGAAGGAAGCCCAGGCCAACGCCGCCATGCTGACGACCTTCAACGAGGTCGACATGACCAACGTGATGGCGCTGCGCAACCAGTACAAGGACCTGTTCGAGAAGAAGCACGGCGTGAAGCTCGGCTTCATGTCCTTCTTCGTGCGAGCCTGCACCCAGGCTCTCAAGGAGATGCCGGCCGTCAACGCCGAGATCGACGGGCAGGACATCATCTACAAGAACTATTGCCATGTGGGCGTGGCCGTGGGCACCGACAAGGGCCTCGTCGTGCCGGTGATCCGCGATGCCGAGACGCTCGGCCTTGCCGGCATCGAAAAGACCATCGCCGATTTCGGCAAGCGGGCCCGCGACGGCCAGCTCAAGATCGAGGAGATGCAGGGCGGCACCTTCACCATCTCCAATGGCGGCGTCTATGGTTCGCTGATGTCGACGCCGATCCTCAATGCGCCCCAGTCGGCCATCCTCGGCATGCACAAGATCCAGGAGCGCCCGATGGTGGTCGGCGGCCAGATCGTGGCGCGCCCGATGATGTATCTGGCGCTGTCCTATGATCACCGCATCATCGACGGCAAGGAGGCGGTCACCTTCCTGGTGCGCGTCAAGGAGAGCCTGGAGGATCCGGCTCGCCTCGTGCTGGACCTGTAACAGCTGTGATCCCGGACGCGGGGCAACATGCAATGTTGCGCCGCAGATCCGGGATCGCGTGCCGAATATTCCTCATCCTGATGACGGTCCCGGTCTGCGTAGCACCGCTTCGCGCTGCCACTCACAAGCAAAGCTTGTGAGGAAACGCCCGGGACGACACCCAGAAGCGAGTTCCCCATGCCCTCTCATGATCTCGTCGTTATCGGCAGCGGCCCCGGCGGCTATGTCTGCGCCATCCGGGCCGCCCAGCTCGGCATGAATGTCGCGGTGGTCGAGAAGCGCGCCACCTATGGCGGCACCTGCCTGAATGTCGGCTGCATCCCCTCCAAGGCGCTGCTGCACGCCTCCGAGTTGTTCGACGAGGCCGGGCATGGCTTCAAGGCCTTCGGCATCGAGGTGCCGGCGCCCGTGCTCAATCTCGGCCAGATGATGAAGCACAAGCAGGAGACCGTGGACGCCAACGTCCAGGGCGTCGCTTTCCTGTTCAAGAAGAACAAGATCACGCCCTATCGCGGCACCGGCAAGATCCTTGCCGCCGGCAAGGTCGAGGTGACGGCCGAGGACGGCTCGGTCGAAACGCTGGAAGCCAAGTCGATCGTGATCGCCACGGGCTCGGACGTTGCCCAGCTCCCTGGCGTCACCATCGACGAGAAGACCGTGGTCTCCTCCACGGGCGCGCTCGAGCTCGCTGCCGTGCCGAAGAAGCTGGTCGTCATCGGCGCCGGCGTCATCGGCCTCGAGCTCGGCTCGGTCTGGCGCCGCCTCGGCGCCGAGGTCACGGTGGTCGAGTTCCTCGACCGCATCCTGCCCGGCATGGACCTCGAGGTCGCCAAGCAGGCCCAGCGCCTGCTCGGCCGCCAGGGCATCGCGTTCAAGCTCGCCACCAAGGTCACCGGCGTCGAGACCGGCGCTTCGGGTGCCGTCGTCTCGGTGGAGCCTGTGGCGGGGGGCGATAGTGAGACCATCGCAGCCGACATCGTCCTGGTCGCCACCGGCCGCCGCCCTTATACGGATGGCCTCGGCCTGGAAGAGGCCGGCGTCGTCACCGAGCGCGGCCGCGTGATCATCGACGAGCATTTCGCCACCAACGTCCCCGGCATCTATGCCATCGGCGACGTGGTGCGCGGGCCGATGCTGGCGCATAAGGGCGAGGATGAGGGCATTGCGGTCGCCGAGATCCTGGCTGGCCAGCACGGCCATGTGAACTATGACGTCATTCCGGCGGTGGTCTATACCTATCCTGAGATCGCCTCGGTGGGTAAGACCGAGGAAGAGCTCAAATCGGCCGGCATCGCCTACAAGGTCGGCAAGTTCCCCTTCACCGCCAATGGCCGTGCCCGCGCCAACCGCACCACCGAAGGCTTCGTCAAGGTAATCGCGGATGCGACCACCGACCGCGTGCTCGGCGTGCATATCCTTGGCGCCGGCGCCGGCGAAATGATCCATGAGGGCGTGGTGCTGATGGAGTTCACCGGCTCCTCCGAGGATCTCGCCCGGTCCTGCCACGCGCATCCGACCATGTCGGAAGCCGTCAAGGAGGCGGCGCTGGCCGTCGAAGGCCGCGCGATCCATATTTGATCGCGGCTTCTGCACGGCTTTGTTGTCACAAAGTCGCTAAAAGGCCATAGACACGCTTTAGGGCACATTCCATATGGAATGTGCCCATTCTGTTGCACGGTGCCGGTTCCGGCCCCGCAGATCGGCCGCTTCGGAGTTTGCAATGCCTTTTGCCCGTACCGTTCTCGTCGCCCTGAGCCTGTCCTTGCTGGCCGGCACCGCCTATGCGCAGAACGAGGCAGGCACACCACCCGCCGAAACGGCGCCTGCTCCCGCGGATGCGTTGCCGCCGGCCGACTTGGTCGCCGCCAATCAGCCGCTGGAAATCGACACCCATCGCGTCAATCCCAAGGCGCTGAGCCCGGCCGACAAGGCGACGCTCGACCGGGTCGACAGCTATTTCAACAATATCAAGTTCTTCTCCGGCAATTTCGTGCAGGTCGGCTCTGACGGCAAGCGGATCACCGGCAAGTTCTGGGTCTCCAAGCCCGGGCGCATGCGTTTCGACTATGACCCGCCGTCTTCGCTGCAACTCCTGGCCGACGGTACCTCGGTGGCGGTGCGCAACCGCAAGCTCAATACCCAGGACCTTTATTTCATCAAGCAGACGCCGCTGCGCTTCCTGCTGGCCAGCAGGCTCGACCTGATCGAGGATTCCAAGGTCCTGGCCGTCGGCAACGAGCCGGCCGGCATCAGCGTCATCCTGGAGGAAGGCTCGGCCGCCAGCGGCGGCAAGTCCCGCATTCAGCTGACATTTCCGGCGCCGAATTACGAGCTGAAGCAGTGGACCGTCACCGATCCGCAGGGCTATGACACCACGGTGACGATCTCCGGCATCGACCGCAAGCTGCAGCTGCCGGACAAGATCTTCTATATCGACCAGACCAAGATCCTGAAGTAACGGGGCCGGAGCAGGGCGCCCGATCTGCGGCATCGCCGGCATCTCGCCACGAATGGGGATGGCGCTCCGAGCTACCGCCGGGCCTTGGCCATCAAAGCGATCCGCATCAAGGCACGCGCGACGATCGCCTGCCCCAGGGTGGCATTGCGGCGGGCTTCGAGCACGGCTTCCGACAGATCGGCCACGATGCGGTCGAGCCTCGCCATCGTCAGGGCCGAGAGCTGGGCCGACACGCCTGCCCTGCGGCGAAAATGCACCTGCATGCCCATGGAATCGACGACGGCCGCGGCAGGACGGCCCTTCTCCACCTCTCCCCTCAGGCGATGAAGCAGGAGGGCATGACGCAGGGCGGTCCCCGCCAGCTGCGAGGTGTTGACCCCTTCGTTCCAAGCCTTGGCCAGGGTCAGGTCGAGCAGGTCGGCTCGGCCGGAAAAGGCCGCATCGATGATCTCGTCGGTGGCGAGCGCACTGGCATCGCCCACCACGGCCTCGACGTCGCTGAGCTCGATGCGCCCGGCGCCGTGGGCGTAGAGCGTGAGTTTCCTCAGCTCGCTTCGGGTCGCCAGGCGATCGCCGCCGAGAAGCCCGGCCAGCGTCTCGCGGGCTTCGGGCGCGATGGTGAGGCCGGCATTGGCGACTTCCTCGGCGATGATCTGGCCGATATTGGCGCTTTCGTCGCCAAAGCAGGCGATCACCGCACCGGCGCGCGATTTCTCCACCAGGGAGACCAGGGCATGATTCTTCTTGAGATCGCCTGCCTCGATCACTACCCGGCAGGCTGTCGGCGGGTTGGCGAGCACGGGCTCGACCGTCGGCACGATATTGCGGCTGCCGGCGCGCAGGCGTACGGCGCGGCGCCCTCCGAACAAGGGAATGGTGAAGACTTCGTCGGCCAAGCGGGCCGGGTCGCCGCTGATCTCGTCGCCGTCGAGGCGAACCAGTTGAAAGGGGTCCTCGACATCGTCTACGGAGGCTGCCACCAGCGCACGGACGCGTTCGCTCACCAAGCCGGTATCCGGCCCATAGACCAGGATTACCGCGAAATGAGCGTCCGGTTTCTTGATGAAGGCATCGACGGCGCGCCGTTCGATGGAGGCCATGGGTCAATCAGCCATCAGGGATGGTTGGCAAGCCAAGTCGCCAACCTCAGGCGGATCTGGTCGGCCATGACGTCGGCCGCGTCGTTCTCCGCATCACGCCGCGCACGCACGGTAGCGAAACGCTGCAGGCCGGAATTATAGGATTTGCGCGTGAAGTTCTTCGCCTTGAGCAGGATCTTGCCGGTGGCTGGATCGAGCAGCGTGTAGTCGGTCGTCAGCGTCACGGTGTCGATCTGCGGCGTGGCGTTCAGCGCGTCGACAAGGGCCGAATCGGAGGAGGACGACGTCGCAAGCACCAGCCGGTAGCGCGGCGGCGGAGCCTCGGCGCCGCCCGTGAGGTTGAACGACAGACGATTGCGCACCTGCTGGCCGACGCGGTCGTCGACCGGATCGATGGCAATGGCGGCGAGCCTGTTCTTCAGCCCGGGCGAGCCATCGCCGGGGTCGGCAAGCATCGGACGGAAGCAGCCGCCCAGCATCACGGCCGGAAGAAGGGCGAGGGCGAACAATGCGCTGCGGCGCGAGGTCTGGTTAGACGACGACATTCACAATCCTTCCCGGCACCACGATGATCTTTTTGGGAGCGCGCCCTTCCAGCACGCGCTGGACGGTTTCGTTCGCCAGTGTGGCAGCTTCGACTTCCTTTGGCGATGCCGTTTTCGGCACCGTAAGATCGGCCCGCTTCTTGCCGTTGAACTGCACCGGCAGGGTGACGGTGTCGTCCTCCAGCAGAGCGGGATCGGCCACCGGCCAGGGGGCCTGAGCCACCAGGCCCTGACAGCCCAGCACGCTCCAGCATTCCTCGGCCAGATGGGGCATCATCGGCGCGATCAGCTGCACCAGCATGACCCCGGCTTCCTTCAGCGCGGCGGCGAGATTGGCAGGCACCGCCTCGCCGCTCTTGCAGCCGTCCAGCGCACGCCCGAGGCTGTTCACCAGCGTGTAGATATGCGCCACGCAGCGGTTGAAGCCGAGGCGTTCGATGTCGCCTTCGACGGCTGCCAGGGCCCGGTGTGCCGCCTTGCGCACGGCGAGGACGTCGTCCTCGCTTGCGGCGGGGCCCGCGGCAGCGGCCGCATGTGCGGCGATCTCGTTGACGATGCGCCAGATGCGCTGCACGAAGCGGCCGGCGCCCTGGACGCCGTCCTCGGTCCAGATCACGTCGCGCTCGGGCGGCGAGTCCGACAGCATGAACCAGCGGGCGGTGTCGGCGCCATAGTCGGCGATGATGTCGTCGGGGTCGACGACATTCTTCTTCGACTTCGACATCTTCTCGATCGAGCCGATCTCGACGGGCTCGCCCGTGCGGTTGTTGAAGGCGCGGCGCTCGGCGCCGTCGCCCTCGATGCGCACGTCGGCCGGCACCACCCATTCGCCGTTACCAGCGCGATAGGTCTCGTGCACCACCATGCCCTGGGTGAACAGGCCCTTGAAGGGCTCGTCCAGGCCGACATGGCCGGTCTTCTTCATGGCGCGCACGAAGAAGCGGCTATAGAGCAGATGCAGGATGGCGTGCTCGATGCCGCCGATATACTGGTCGACCGGCAGCCAGGCATCGGCTTCCTTGCGCACCGTCGGCGCCGTCTCGATCCACGGATCGGTGAAGCGCGCGAAATACCAGGAAGAATCGACGAAGGTGTCCATCGTGTCCGTCTCGCGGCGCGCAGGCTTGCCGCATTGCGGGCAGTCGACATGGCGCCAGGTCGGATGATGGTCGAGCGGATTGCCGGGCCGATCGAAGGTGACGTCGTCGGGCAGCCGGACTGGCAGGTCCTTCTTGGGCACCGGCACCACCCCGCAGACCTCGCAATGGATCACCGGGATCGGGCAGCCCCAATAACGCTGGCGCGAGATACCCCAGTCTCGCAGGCGGAAATTGACCTTGCGCTCGGCCACGGGCGCATTGCCGCGCGTCCGGCCTTCCAGTCGGCGGGCCACTTCTTCCTTGGCCTGCTCGATGGTCATGCCGTCGAGGAAACGCGAATTGATCATCCGCCCTTCGCCGTCATAGGCGGTGTCGGTGATCACGAAGCTGGCCGGATCCTGGTCGGGCGGACACACCACCGGCGTATTGCCCAGGCCATAGGCATTGACGAAGTCGAGGTCGCGCTGGTCATGGGCCGGGCAGCCGAAGATGGCGCCCGTGCCGTAGTCCATCAGCACGAAATTGGCGACGTAAACAGGCAGCTTCCAGTCCGGGTCGAAGGGGTGCACGGCACGGATGCCGGTGTCGAAGCCCTTCTTCTCGGCTGTTTCGATCACGGCTGCCGAGGTGCCCGTGCGCCTGACCTCCTCGATGAAGGCAGCCAGGTCCGGATCGTTCGCGGCGGCAGCCTTGGCGAGCGGGTGATCGGCCGCAATCGCCATGAACTTGGCGCCGAACAGCGTGTCGGGGCGGGTGGTGTAGATCAGCAGTTCGTTCTCGCCCTGCGGCGCCGTGGCCGCGTCGAGTTCGAAGCGCACCTGCAGGCCTTCGGAGCGGCCGATCCAGTTCTTCTGCATCAGCCGGACTTTCTCCGGCCAGCGATCCAGCGTGTCCAGCGCCGAGAGCAGGTCTTGCGAATAGTCGGTGATCTTGAAGAACCACTGGGTCAGCTCGCGCTGCTCGACCAGGGCGCCCGAGCGCCAGCCGCGGCCGTCGATCACCTGCTCATTGGCCAGCACCGTATGGTCGACCGGATCCCAATTGACCTTGGAAACCTTGCGCTCGACCAGGCCCGCCGCCAGGAAGTCCAGGAACATCGCCTGCTGGTGGCGATAATAGGAGGGATCGCAGGTCGCGATCTCGCGACTCCAATCCAGCGACAGGCCCATCGATTTGAGCTGGCCGCGCATGGTGTCGATATTGGCATAGGTCCATTTGGCCGGATGCGTCTTGTTCTGCATCGCGGCATTCTCGGCCGGCATGCCGAAGGCGTCCCAGCCCATCGGGTGCAGCACGTTGAAGCCCTTGGCCCGGCGATAGCGCGCCACCACGTCGCCCATGGTGTAGTTGCGCACATGGCCCATATGGATGCGCCCGGAGGGATAGGGGAACATCTCGAGCACGTAGTAGCGCGGACGCGGATCCTCATTCCTGGTTTCGAAGATCGCCTGGTCGGCCCAGATCTTCTGCCATCTGGGCTCGGCGTCGCGGGCGTTATAGCGCTCGGTGGTCATGGGGAAGGGAACTCAGCGTTGAGACGTCACTCAATGAGTGACATTGGAAGCGCCGCTTTTAGCGGGCGTGGCGGTGCAAAGCTAGCCTCGTCTCCTTTCCAAGGCCTGAAGATGACCGGTTTTTCGCGGGCGAAACGGCCGAAACCCGGTGTGCCGGTCTCCAGACCGGCATTCGTGTCGGCCAGCGCGCCGTTTCCAGGTGTGCCGGTCCGGAGACCGGCACTGCAGCGTTAGGCCTGGGCCCGTCAAATGTCGTAAGGCGGCCCGCGCCTAGGGTGCCGGCTTGACCGGCACAGGACGGGTCAGGAGATCGACGTAGAAATCGAAGAAGCGCTTGTTGTCGAACTGCTTGACGACTTTCACCTTCTGCAGGAGGTCCGTCGGTTGTTTCTGCCAATAGCCGAGCGTGCGGCCATAGCCCGGTCCGAACGCCACGTCGACGTCGATATAGAGATCCTCGACCTTGGTGGCAAAGCCGGGATCGACCAGATAGGCGAGGGCGAGCGTGTCGAACACGCTGGCCTTGGCCTTGCTATCCTTGGCGAATTTCTTGGCCATCCAGCTGTCCCGGAAGAGTTTCTGGATCGGGCCGTCGCCCGCGGTGAGGCGATCGAACTCGGGCTTGGCGATCTGGGTGATGTCGGTGACATCGAGGGGAATGAGGGCTTGCTCGATCGGCTCGCGCATGACGATGCGGGCGGCTTCCGGATCGATCCAGACATTCATCTCGGCGGCGGGCGTGGTGTTGCCCTTCACGTCGACCGCGCCGGCCATGTAGACGATGCGCTTGATCAAAGGCACGATTTCCGGGTTCTTGCGGATCGCCAGGGCGATGTTGGTGGCCGGGCCGATCACCAGCAAAGAGACCTCGTGCGGATTGGCCTTGACCGTATCCACGATGAAGTCGACGGCGTCTTCCTTGCGCGGCTTGGCCTTACTGGCGAAGCCATCCGGCGGCGCGATCAAGTCTTCATCCCTCGGCTGCGGGCGATGGAACGAGGTCTTGTAGCTCTCCCCGAAGCCGAACAGGGCCCGTTCATGCTCGAAGCTCCTGGGGTCGTGGACGAGAGGCAGGTTCGCGCCGGCATAGACGCCGACCCTGTCCTCGATGCCCAGGCGCTCGACGGCGCGCAAGGCATCCGCGACTTCCTGTTTCAGCCAGTCATTGCCGGTGACCACGGTGATGCCCAGAAGGTCGATCGCCTTGTCCTTCTGCAGCTGGGCCGCCATGATCAGCACCTGGCCGTCATCGCCAATCGTCGAGAAATCCGTGTCGAGAATGACTTTCTCCGGCGCCGCATTGGCGGGCGAAGCCAGGAACGCGCCCGCGGCCAGCAGGACGGCCGCCATCAATCGTTTCATCGAAAATTTCCTCTCCTCAATGTCTGGCCTCGCCTGAAGAATGGCGGGCCATGCCGCTCGAGCGGCGGCGAGCCCACCTTCGAACCTGTGACAGGGGATGGCAAGCCGGCATGCGCCAAACCGGGCCGGCGCGGTGTGTTCCGTGCGAAACAGAAGATGGGCGGACGGGTGCTTCGCCGTGCTTGCGCCACAGCCATAGCCCGACTTTGCCATCATCGGCGGGGAGCTTGGCGTATCGCGACTCGATTGTAGAACGCCCGGGAGATACGCCGTGAAATCCGCTCTTCGCCTCGCTTTTGCGACGGCCAGCCTGCTGGCGCTCGCCGCGCCGATCCTGCCTGCCCAAGCGGCCTCGGAGCCGCAGCCGCGCCCGCGCGTCGAGGTTGCCTTCGTGCTCGACACCACCGGCTCGATGGCGAGCCTGATCGATGGCGCCAAGCGCAAGATCTGGTCGATCGCCAACGCCATCGTCGATGCCAATCCGGACGCCGAGATCCGCATGGCCCTGATCGGCTATCGCGACCGCGGCGATGCCTATGTCACCGACGTCCATGCCCTCACCGGCGACATCCAGGGGCTTTATGGCGATCTGGTTCAATACACCGCCGATGGCGGCGGCGACACGCCCGAATCCGTGAACGAAGCGTTGGACAAGGCTGTCCGCAGCCTGCAATGGGACAGCGGCGGACAGACCCGCAAAATCATCTTCCTGGTGGGAGATGCGCCGCCGCACATGGATTATCCGAACGCGCCGCGTTATCCCGAAGTCGTCAAGGCGGCCGTGGCCAAGGGCATCGTGGTCAACACGGTCCAGGCCGGCGATGCCGGCGACACCCGCCAGATCTGGCAGGACATCGCCCGCCGCGGCAATGGCCGCTATTTGCCGATCCCCCAGGATGGCGGGCAGATCGTCGAAATCCCCACTCCCTATGACGAGGACATCCTGCAGCTGCAGCAATCGCTCGACGACACCGTGCTGCCCTATGGCGATGGCGAAAGGCAGCAGGCCGTCCGCAACAAGATGGACCTGCGCAAGCAGGCTCCGGCACCGGCGCAGGTCGACAATTCCAGCTTCTACAGCAAGAAGGCCGGGCCCAAGGAGGTCGTGACCGGCGAGGGGGATCTCACCGCCGACATCGCCAATGGCCGCCAGAGCCTCGACAAGGTTGCCCTTTCAGCGCTGCCCAAGGTGCTGCAAGGCAAGTCCGAGGCCGAGCGCAAGGCCTATGTCGAAGAACAGCTCGCCAAGCGAAAGGGGCTGCAGGAGAAGCTCGCCGAGATCAATCGCAAGCGTGATGCCTTCGTGGCGGCCGAGCGCGCCAAAGCGGGGAGAAAGACAGCCGATTCCTTCGATTCGGCCGTGCAGGAAACGCTCAAGCAGCAGCTTTGAGGCGGCCTAGGTTCGGCCGTGGACACATGAATTGAATTGGCCCGGCTATTGTCATTGCCGGGCCTGGCCCAGATATCCGCCCCCTTTTCGGATAATGAAGGCGGCGGCGCTGGATGCCCGGGGCAGGCCGGGCATGCAAGGGCGGTGCTTCAGTTACTTCCAGGCAATGCTTACGGCGCCTTCTTGGCTGCCAGCCCGATCAGGCTCTGGAAGGCAGCGGCAGTGGCGTGGCCGTCGGCCCTGGCCTTGACCAGTAGCTTGTCCTGGTCCTGGGCGAACACGGCCTGCTGGATCTTGACGTCGAGGCCCGGTATCGCCGGCACGGAGGCCCGGGCCTTGTCCTCGTCGAGAGCCTTGGCCACGGCGACAGTGAAGCGCTGGTTGAGATTGCCGAGCAGGGCTGTCGCGATCTCCGTGATCTCGGGATCGCCGGTCTTGATCGTGGCTTCTCCCTTCACCCGCAGGGCGACCTGGCGCGGCGTCGGAATGTAGAGCTCGACAGGGATGGTGATGGCGATCCTGTCGGTGGCGATCTTGGTCTTGATCTTCTGCCCCAGCACCTTGGCGCAGCCCCAGGCCGTCACCTTGCCTGCGACGTCGATCACCGCCGTCTCGCCTTCGGCCCGAATATGGGCGCTGTCGATGGAGTTGACCACGAGATTGGGGCCCTTGCGGGCGCAGGCATCCTCGGGAAACGGTAATTTGCGGGCGATCGCCAGGGCATTGTCCTGCAGCGATTTCAGGTCGCCGGTGACGGCAAGGTCGAGGCTGACGCCGTCGCTCTCGTTCTTGCTGTCGAGGGAGGCCTGGATCGGAATGTCGAGTGGGATGCCGAAGACCGGCACGGATATCGTGGTCGGGCCGATATCGACGGCGGAAGCGGCCTGACCCATGCCGCAGATCAGGAGCGCCGCCAGGGTGCTTCGTGCCAAGATATGCCGTCTTGCCAAGATCGATTTGGCCGCCTCGAACCGCGTCATCGGCCTGCCCTCCCTACGCAACCCTCATCCATGGATGCAGGGCTTTTAGCACGGCCCGGCGAGGTTCCGGTAGCCATGGCCCGCCTGTCCTATTATGTCGGAGGCCTGTTTCGCCCTTTCGCCATTCTCTGGAAGTCATGCCATGTCCGATGCTCCAGCCCGCCTTGCAGAGGTTCGCCTTGCCATTGCCCGCGCTGAAGCCGATGCGCTGCGCCCCGCCGGCTCGGTGACCCTGGTCGCCGTTTCCAAGACCTTCGGGCCGGAAGCGATCGAGCCCGTGCTTGCCGCGGGCCAGCGGGTCTTTGGTGAGAACCGCGTGCAGGAGGCGCAGGGCAAATGGCCTGATCTCAAGGCTGCCTATCCCGATGTCGAGCTGCACCTCATTGGCCCGCTACAGTCCAACAAGGCCAAGGAAGCGGTGGCCCTGTTCGACGTGATCCATACGGTCGATCGCCCCTCGGTGGCACAGGCACTCGCCAAGGAAATCGCCAGGCAAGGCAGGGCGCCGCGCCTGCTGGTGCAGGTCAACACCGGCGAGGAAGCCCAGAAGGCCGGTGTCGCCCCCCAGGAGGCCGACGCCTTCATTGCGGCCTGTCGGGATGACTACGGCCTCGCCATCGACGGGCTGATGTGCATCCCCCCGTTCGAGCAGTCACCCGGGCCGCATTTCGCCCTGCTTGCCAAGATCGCCGCCCGCAACGGGCTTTCGCTGCTCTCGATGGGCATGTCGAGCGATTTCGAGACGGCTATCGAGGTCGGCGCCACCCATGTGCGGGTGGGCAGCGCCATCTTCGGGACGCGCTGAGCCCTTTTCCGGGCTTTTCGGGAAATCGCGCATGTCATCCCCGGCGGAGCCTTTGGCTCCGGGAAGGGGACCCGGGGGGCCACGCATATATCCCTTTAACCCCTGGATTCCCTTTCCGCCGCTTGCAGCGGCGCCGGGAATGGCAGGTCCGACATAGTCCGTTGATCTTATTGCGATAATGCTTCGTTGGGAGATGTGGGACCGCTATTTCTTGCTGCCGTCGCTGGCAGGATCGGCGAGGGGATAGCTCTTGTCGGTCAGGCAGGCGCGCAGCCAGGGGCTGTCTTCATCTTCACCGAGATCGGCGCTGATTTTGGATGGCGGCGTGCTCGTGCCGCTGGCATTGACGGTTGCGGCCGGCTGGAGGGTCCAACGCCGGTCGGCGGAGGGCTCGCCGCCGGGACAGGGGCTGTTGCCGTTCTCGTCGCCGCAGGTCGCGATGGTCTTGAGCTTGCCATCCACGACGTCGGCCACCGTCTGGGTCGTGTAGAGCGCATTGGTGGCGAAGTCGGTCGTCACGGAGCAGACCCGGTCCTTGTTCTGGTAGCTGCGCGTTCCCAGGCAGGTGTAGATCTGCTCGTTGCCGCTCGGAAGAAAGTCGCAATCCGCCCGGTAGCCCGCGAAGGGGCCGCCGGTGAACTGGGCGTTGAACCGGCGCTGCTTGTTTGCGATCTCGATCAGGCGCGGCAGCTTGGGATCGGTCTTGGAGACGTCGGTCAGATCGGCGGTGCGCGCCTCGATCGCCGCGAGCAGATTGTTCCTAGGCGCTTCCGCGTCGGAATCGTCGGCGTTTTCCGCCCCGTCCTCCTGGTCGAGGCGAAGATCCCGCCGCGCCAGCCAGTGTTTCTGGCTCTCGATCAGCATGGCGCGGATCTCGGGATCCTGGCTGGCCTTCAGGATCCTGGCATAGGCAGCGCCCATGGCGGCGTCAGCCTGCCGCAACGCTTTGTCGGCGCAGATGCGACGTTCGATCGAGGTCGAGGCCTTCCTGCAATCGATGGCGTGGGCGGGCAAGGCGTGGAATACGATGAGGGCGGCTATGCCGAAAGCCAGGCGTTTCATTGCGGATGTTCCAGGGTAAGGACGAAGGAGGGGCAGCGGAATCGGGAGCAAAGCGGGCGGCAGAGCGCAGATGTCAGCGGCTGCTGCGCTTGTAGATGCCGTCTATCACGCTGCCCTCGCCGCCGCAGATGGCTGCCGCATCGGCGCCGCGAACCGTGATCGTGCCATTGCCGAGCGAGAAGGCGAAGCCGAGGCCGGGTTTGGCCGCTTCGCCCTCTTCGTCGAGGCCGGCCACGATGTTGACCCGGGTAACCTTGCCGTCGAAGGCGCCGCCCGTGATCGAGCCCTCGGCAATGAAGCCGCAATCGGCAACCGTCGCCCCGCCGTTCGGAACGCCGCCGATGGCGGCGCTTACCCGCCAATGCTCGCCGCTGCGCTTGACGACGAGCGTGGCTTCGCCGTTCTGCCGGCGGACATAGGTGCCGGCGGCGTCCTGAATGCTCATGGCCGCCGTCGCATCGGCGAAGGCCATGGCGGCAATCGCACAGCCGGCTGCGGCGAAAATGATCTGCTTCATCAATAATCCTTGCTCTGAAATATCCCGCAGGCATCGCGCGGCGGACACTCGTCAGTCGATGATCATCACGGCATGGCGCGACAATCTCGGCAGCACCTTGCGGAACACCGCCGGCGCCACGGCGACGCAGCCGGCGGTCGGCGCGTTGTTCTCGCGCGAGACATGCCAGAAGATGGCGCTGCCCCGCCCTTTGACGATCGGCGCATCGTTCCAGCCGAGCGGCACGATCACGTCATAGAGCCGGTCGCCGCGCGTCAGCCTCTCCTCCGCGTTCTGGTCCAGGGGGCGCTGGATCAGCGTGTTGTAGCGCCGGTCGCAGACGTCGTCGCACCAGGCATCCTGCGGACGGATGGCGCGGAAGGCCAGCTGGCTGGGAATGCGGGGCGCGCGGTCCAGCCGCTGGAACAAGCCGCGGAGCGGCAGCGCGGCCCGGGGCGTGACGCCGTCCCCCTCGCGCTTGGTGGCCGCGACGCCGCTGCGGCCCAGCACGCAAGGGTAGGAAACCCCGCCCACCGTCAGGCGGCCGCGGCTGCGCGACAAGGGGGATGCCTGCACGCGAATGAGATCAATCTTGCGCTTCAAAGGCCGACTTCCAATTTTTTCACCGCAAATCCCTGTCGAAAGTGCAGTCCCGTGATTCACAAATCATGGCGCACGCCGTCATAATGCGATAGAGCGCTAGGGCGTTTTGCGATTTGTCGGAACCACCAAGATTCGCAAGGGCGCGTCAAGACAAAGAGCTGGAGCAAGGGCGGTTTCCTCAAAGCGCGCCTTGCTTTGGTATTCAAAGCGCGAAAGCATACCGGGTTTCCTGCCGCGCCCCCCGAGCGCCCAGGCAGATTTCTCCTGATCGATCGCTTTCGCCTTCTGGGGAATGTCATGTCCGGCAGCCGCAAAATTCTGATCGTCGACGATGATAATGAACTGCGCCAGGCGCTGGCGGAGCAACTGGCGCTCTATGACGAATTCGAGATCGATCAGGCCGAATCCGCCAGCCGTGCTGTCCAGATCGCCAAGACCGACCATCTCGATCTGGTAATCATGGATGTCGGCCTGCCCGACATGGATGGGCGCGAAGCCGTCAAGCTTCTGCGCAAGAACGGTTTCAAGTCGCCGATCATCATGCTCACCGGCCATGATTCCGATGCCGATACCATTCTCGGCCTCGAAGCCGGCGCGAACGACTATGTCGTCAAGCCCTTCCGCTTCGCCGTTCTGCTGGCGCGCGTGCGCGCCCATCTGCGCCAGCACGAGACGAGCGAGGACGCCGTGTTCAATATCGGGCCCTTCACGTTCAAGCCCGCCTCCAAGCTCCTGTTGACCGACAAGGGCTCCAAGGTCCGCCTGACCGAGAAGGAGACCTCGATCCTGCGCTATCTCTACCGGTCCGGCCAGAAGGCCGTGCAGCGTGACGTGCTGCTGCAGGAAGTCTGGGGCTATAATTCGGGCGTGACCACCCATACGCTGGAGACCCATATCTACCGCCTGCGCCAGAAGATCGAGAAGGACCCCTCAAACGCGGCACTGCTGGTCACCGAAGGCGGCGGCTACAAGCTCGTACCCTGAACCGGCACATTTCCACCAGAACTCCAATTCTTCTCGAATTCAAGGTCGCCAGTGGCACTCGAAGACGACATGGCATTGCTCGAACGGGTGGCGCTGTTCCGCGCCATGGACCGCGATGCCTTGCGCCTGCTCGCCTTCTCGTCCGAGACGAGGCGGCTGCGTGCCGGCGACACGCTGTTTCGCAAGGACGACATCTCCGAATATGGCTTCGTCGTCGCTTCGGGCGCGATCACCCTGATCGACGATGACGTCGCCACAGCCATTGTCGGGCCCGGTACCCTGATCGGCGAGATGGCCCTCTTGTCGGAAACCCGCCGGCCGACCACCGCGATCGCGCGGGAGGCCAGCGTGGTGCTGCGTGTGTCGCGCCAGATGTTCAGGCGCACGCTGGAGGAATATCCGGCGACGGCGGCCCGCATTGCCGACGAGCTTCGCCGGCGCGTGCAGGAGATGTCGGCCGATCTGGCCGGCGTCAAGGAGCGCCTGCGCCGGATCGGCGCCGATCCCGATCGCCGGGAAGGCTGATTCGCTCGCCTTTCGTTCAGGTGCCGTTCGCTTCCTTAAGGTGCCGTCGTAAATCGAACCCAGTTGTTCCGCTTTGAAACGCAGGTCTGCGCCGTTCAGATACGGTTCAGCTCCTCCTTGCTAATTTTTCATGATCAGAAATGACGGGAGCAAAGCGCGTTTTGGCAAGAACGCTTCTTTGCTCGAGTTCGTATTTTTGGCACGTCTTTGCGGTTCCGACGAATTGCAAGACGTTCAAGGAGAGTGCGGGATGAGAACGCCCATTGGGTTGATCTTCGCAGCTTGCTTTGCTGCGATTGGCTTCTTCGCCACGGTCCAGACTTCGTCGGCCATGCCTATAGCGCCGGCCGGCCAGACCAAGGCCGACGGCTTGGTGCAGGATATACGTTGGGGTTGCCCGCGCGGCTGGACCCCCAATCGCTGGGGACGCTGCGTACGCTATCGCAACTATTGGCGGCCCCGCTATTTCTACCGGCCCTATTACCGTCCCTATTACCGGCGGCATTATTATCGGCCTTATTATCGCCCCTACTACCGCCCCCGCTACTATCATCATCGCGGCTGGGGTTGGGGTCATCGCCGCTGGCATCGCTGGTAAGGGCGCGCTTCGCCACCCGAAAGACGCATGGTTTGCGGGCCGGTCTCAGGACCGGCCCGTTTTGCTGCCCGACGATGTCGGTGATTCGGGCGCCCTTTGTTCCAGGCGCGTACCAGGCCTTAAGCCGCGCTGCGGAAAACCTAGAGCGTTTTGCGATTAGACGGGGTCACCTAGAATCGCAAAGACGCGTCAGAACAATGAGTTAGAGCAAATAAGCGTTCACGCTTGAACGCGCTTTGCTCTAGGGACGGCGGCCCATTTCGGGAATTAACCCGTTCCGGCCGGAAGGAGGTGCCTGCGGCCCATTCCTCGGAGGCGAGATGGCCGGTGCGACGCTGGCCAGGTCGGCAGGGGGGATGCCGGAAGATCGCGGAACGCGGCGCGGCGGGACGGTCGGTGATTCGCTCCCGCTTCGTTCAAACAGCGTTCCAAACGTTAATGGCCTGCCGTGCAAGGCCGAAAGCCTGGCCCAGAATGGGAAACGCGTCCCCCGCCTCCATCCGCTTTGGCCCGCTAACGCTTAATCTGCCGGAACCACAACGCCGATGGCGGCCCACCTCCGACGACAGGCGAACGGAGTGCGAATTTGACCCGGGCAGCGATTCGGGCGCCTTTCGTTCGAGCCCCGTTCGGGGGGTTAAATTTTCGTCCATTCACGCCCATATTTGCGTTTCATGGCGAGACAGAACCAGATGCGTCTGGTACCAGAATGCAGGAAATGCGCGCAAAGCGCGTATTTCCTTGACGTCGCGGGGCATTGGGTGTCTGGCGAATCCTGAATCCGGGGCGCTCCGGCTGTCCCAAAGGCGTCTTGCGATTGGCGGGCCCGCGCCGAATCGCAAAGACGTGCCGAAACAAGGAGTTAGAGCGCTGAAGCGGTGCCGCTCAAACGCGCTTTGCTCCACAAGATGACGCCCGAAAGACCGCCGACCTTGATGCTGCCTCCCATCCTGCCTCCATCCGTGCGCTCACGCGGCGTTACAGCTGTGCTGGGGCCTACCAATACCGGCAAGACCTATCTGGCGATCGAGCGCCTGCTTGGCCATGGCGCCGGCATCATCGGCCTGCCTCTGCGCCTGCTGGCGCGCGAGGTCTACAACAAGCTGGTGGAGCGGGTGGGGGCCGAGTTCGTGGCGCTCGTCACCGGCGAGGAAAAGATCAAGCCGGACAAGGCTCGCTACTGGGTGGCGACGGTGGAGGCCATGCCGCGCGATCTGGAAGTGCCGTTCGTGGCGCTCGACGAGATCCAGATCGCCGCCGATCTCGAGCGTGGACACGTCTTCACCGACCGGCTGCTCAATCGCCGCGGCACGCATGAGACGTTGCTGCTCGGCTCGGCCACCATGAAACCGATCGTCGAGAAGCTGATCCCGGGCGTCAATATCGTGACCCGGCCGCGCCTGTCCCATCTCCTGTTCGCCGGCGACCGCAAGCTGACCCGCCTGCCGAGGCGAACCGCCATCGTCGCTTTCTCGGCCGACGAGGTCTATGCCATCGCCGAACTGATCCGCCGCCAGCGTGGCGGTGCCGCCGTGGTGCTGGGAGCGCTGTCGCCGCGCACCCGCAATGCGCAGGTGGCGATGTATCAGAACGGCGACGTCGATTTCCTGGTCGCCACCGACGCCATCGGCATGGGGCTCAATCTCGACGTCGATCATGTCGCCTTCGCCGGCGACCGCAAATTCGACGGCTATCAGTTCCGCCGCCTGACGCCGGCCGAGTTCGGCCAGATCGCCGGGCGCGCCGGGCGCCATGTCCGCGACGGTACTTTCGGCTCGACCGGGCGCTGCGATCCTTTCGAGCCGGAACTGGTGGAAGCCATCGAAGGCCACAGCTTCGACAGCGTGAAAGTGCTGCAGTGGCGCAATCCGGCCCTGAATTTCTCTTCGCTGGAGGCGCTGCAGGCCTCGCTGTCGGCAACACCCGAGGAGCAGGGATTGACCCGGGCTCCCGATGCCGACGATATCCGGGCGCTCTCCATCCTCGCCCGTGACGAGGAGGTCCGGCGTCTCGCCGAGGGCGGGCAGGCCGTGGCGCGCCTGTGGGAAGTGGCCGGGCTGCCGGACTATCGCAAGATTTCCCCTCATTCCCATGCCGACATCATCACGAATCTCTATGGATTTTTGATGCGGGAGGGTAAGGTCCCGGACGACTGGTTCGCCCGTCAGGTCGCCATGTCGGATCGGACCGACGGCGATATCGATACGCTCTCCACGCGTATCGCCCATATCCGAACCTGGACTTTTGCGGCAAATCGGCTTGACTGGCTGAAAGACCCCGCTCATTGGCAAGGTGTCACACGCAGTGTGGAGGACAAGCTCTCCGACGCATTGCATGAACGGCTTGCCCAACGCTTTGTCGACCGTCGCACCAGCGTGCTGATGCGGCGCCTTAGAGAAAACGCTATGCTTGAGACTGAAATTACCAAAACCGGCGATGTGATTGTCGAAGGGCAGCATGTCGGAACGCTGCAGGGTTTCCAGTTCGCGCCCGACCCGAGTGCCGGTGACGGTGAAAGCGGCCGCGCCTTGCGGGCCGCGGCGGCCAAGGCTCTGGCAGGCGAGATCGAGGCGCGCGCCCAGAAATTCGCGCAGGCGCCCGATACCGAATTCGCCCTGGCGGCCGATGGCACCGTGCGCTGGATCGGCGAGCCGGTGGCCAAGCTCATCGGCGGTGAGAAGCCGCTGACGCCGCGCATCCGCCTGCTGGCGGACGAGCAGCTGACCGGCCCGGCGCGCGATTCCGTGCAGACGCGGCTCGACATCTGGATCGGCAACCACATCACCCGCCTGCTCGGCCCCTTGCTGCTGCTCGACAAGGCCGAGGACCTGCAGGGACTGGCCAAGGGCGTCGCCTTCCAGCTCGTCGAGGCGCTCGGCGTGCTCGACCGCTCCAAGGTGGCGGAGGATCTCAAGCAGCTCGACCAGAACCAGCGCGCCTCGCTGCGCAAGCATGGCGTGCGCTTCGGGGCCTATCACATCTATCTGCCGATGCTGATGAAGCCGGCGCCCCGTGCGCTCGCTGCCCAGCTCTGGGCCCTGACCCATGGCGGTCTCGACCAGAAGGGGCTCGACGAAATCCCGCATCTGGCGGCGTCCGGCCGCACCTCCATGCCGGCCGACAAGACCATCGACAAGGGCCTCTATCGCCTGGTCGGCTATCGCGTCTGCGGGGAGCGGGCGGTGCGCGTCGATATTCTCGAGCGTCTCGCCGACCTCATTCGCCCGGCGATCGCCTATCGCCCCGGCACCACGGTGGGACAGCCGCCGGCCGGCACGGCCGATGGCGATGGGTTCGTCGCCACCGTGCAGATGACCTCGCTGGTCGGCTGCTCGGGCGAGGACTTCGCCTCGATCCTGCGGGGCCTGGGCTATCGCTCGGACAAGCGCAAGGGCCCGGCGATCACCCAGGAAATCCGGCTGCCGGCGCCGACCGAGCCGGCCGCGCCCGTCGAGGCTGCCGCATCCGAGGCGACGGAGGGCGCGGAAGCCGCCGCACCGAGCCAGGACGCTGCCCCGACGCCAGCCGAGATCGATGCGATGGAGGCTATCGGTTCGCCGCCGCATGAGCACAGCTTCCAGGAAGTCGCCGAGGCTGCCGGAGAGGTGACGAGCGAATCGCCCCAGGAAGCCATCTCCGGCGATGAGGCGCCAGCGGAGGAAATCCAGCCCTCGGAAGCTCAGATCTCGGAAGCCCAGGTCGCGGAAACCCAGGCCGCGGAAGCACTGGCCTCGGAACCCGAGGTTTCGGAAACGCTGTCCGCGGAAGCCCAGGCGGAGAAAACGGCCGGAACCGAGGCTGCGGCTTCTGAAGAGCCCGCGCAAGTGAGCGAGAGCATCGAAGGTGCCGAGGCTGCTACCGCTGCCGAAGCCTCTTCCGAGACACCCGCTGCCGAGGCGGTGGTCGAGGAGGTGCCGGAGATCGAGGTCTGGCGCCCCGCGCGCTTCGAGCGGCATCAGCGCCCGCATCATCACGGCCGTTCCCAGCAGGGCAACCGTCAGCCGGGCGCCGAGCGCAAGCCGGAGGCAGGGGGCGGCTTCCGCCGTGGCCGCCCGGCACCGGCGGAAGGCGCAGCGCCCGCCGAAGGCGCGGAGGCCCGGCAGGGCGAGCGGCCCAACCGCTTCGAGCGGCCGCGCCGCGACGATCGCGGCAATGGCCGGCCGCGGGAGGACAGGGGCTTCGGCGAGCGCAAGCCGGGCGGCGAAGGCGGGCGGCCTCGGGCTGATGCCCGTCCCGATCGCGGCCCGCGCCCCGATCGCGGTCCGCGTCCCGACCGGCAGGAGCGGGGCGGCGACCGCCCGCGCAACTGGTCGAGCGACTCCAAGCCGCAGGGAGGACGCGACTCCAATCGCGCGCCGGATCCGAACTCGCCCTTCGCCAAGCTGCTCGCCCTCAAGGAGCAGATGCAGGGCGGCAAGTCGGACAAGACCTGATCCATAGCGTTTTGCGGTTTGATGGAATCACCACGAATCGCAAAGACGCGTCTGAACGCGTTTTGCTCTAGGGGTCGACTTATGAGCCAGGCCGGAAGCCAGGATCGTCTTCGGATCGACAAATGGCTCTGGCATGCGCGCGTGGTGAAGACGCGCTCTCTGGCAGCAAAATTGGTGGCGGACGGCCATGTCCGCCTTAACGGCACGCGCACCGACACCCCGGCCAAGGCGGTCAAGGTGGGCGATGTCCTCACAATTGCCCTGGAGCGCACCGTCCGGGTCTATCGGGTTATGGACCTGGGCGAGCGGCGCGGCCCGGCCAGCGAAGCCCAGACGCTCTATGACGACCTGTCGCCCGAGCCGCCGGGCAGGCCGAAGGCTGTCATGGATGAAGACTGAGGGCTCGTGCTTTTCACGCGCCGCGCCGCAACCCTTACCCATTCGATCGATAATCCCTATATTCGTGATAGACAGGATGGACTTTTGTCCTGCGTGGAGCGAACAGGGCGATGCTGACGAACAAGGGAAAATATGGCCTCAAGGCGCTGGCGCACCTCGCCAGCCTTCCGGCGGGCGAAACGGCGCAAAGCCAGGAAATCGCGGAAGCCAACCGCATTCCCAAAAAATTTCTCGACGCGATCCTGGGTGAGCTGCGCGTGGCCGGTATCGTGCGCTCCAAGAAGGGCAAGGGCGGGGGCTATATGCTGGCGCGCGAAGCCAGCCAGATCAGCGTCGGCAATGCCATCCGCGTCCTAGACGGGCCGCTGGCGCCGATCGCTTGTGCCAGCCATACCGCTTATCAGCCTTGCCTCGACTGCCCGGATGTTCCAGGTTGCACCGTACGCCTTTTGATGCGGCGCGTGCGGGACCTCTCTTCCAACCTGCTCGATAACATGTCGGTGGAGGAGATGCGTCAGGCAGGCGGCAGGGAACAAGAGCTGACCTATTCGATTTGAGCTCCCTGCGGCTTTGGGCCCGAACCGGCAGGCTTACGTGCCGGGCGGGTTCATTTATTGTCATGGATATGGAGAGCATTCATGGAAAAACGTGCGATTGGACGGTCGGATCTGTCGGTTGCTCCGCTTGGCCTTGGTGGCAATGTCTTCGGCTGGAGCGCGGATGAGAAAGCCTCCTTCGCCGTCCTCGATGCTTTCGTCGGGGCTGGCTTCAACCTGATCGACACCGCCGATGTCTATTCGGCCTGGGTTCCCGGCAATCAGGGGGGCGAGTCCGAAACCATCATCGGCAAATGGATGAAGGCTCGCGGCAATCGCGCCGACATCGTGCTCACGACCAAGGTCGGCTCGGAAATGGGCCCCGGCAAGAAGGGCCTGTCGCGTGCCTATATCGTCCAGGCGGTGGAGGATTCGCTGCGCCGGCTGCAGACCGACTATATCGATCTCTATCTCTCCCATTGGGAGGATCCGGAGGTCGAGCTCGAGGAAACACTCGGCACCTATGCCGAGCTGGTCAAGGCCGGCAAGGTGCGCGTGATCGGCAATTCCAACCATGGCGTCAACACCATGTTCAAGGCGCTGGCGATCAGCACCAAGGAGATGTGGCCGCGCTTCGAGAATCTGCAGACGCAATACAATCTCTATGATCGTTCCGGCTATGAGAGCGAGCTCGAGGCGTTCTGCCTCAAGAACGAGATCGGCGTGACCAGCTATTTCTCATTGGCCAAGGGCTTTCTTTCCGGCAAATATCGCAGTGAAGCCGATTTCGCCAAGAGCAATGCACGCGGCGGCGACATGAGCAACTACCTCAATGAGCGCGGGCTGCGCATCCTCGCTGCCCTGGATGCCGTGGCCGCGGCCAAGAACGCCACGCCCGCGCAGGTCGCCATCGCCTGGCTGATCGCAAGGCCCGGTATCGTTGCCCCGATCGCTAGCGCCACCAGCGTCGAGCAGCTTTCCGACCTGGTCAAGGCGACCGAGCTCAATCTCGGATCGGCCGAGATCGAGCAGCTCACCAAGGCGAGCGCATAATTTTAGCTGCGATGTCGAAAGCGAACGGTATGACGCGTCATTGTCGAGCCGGCGCATAATGCGCCGGCGGACATAGGAGAGAACCATGCAGTTCGCTATTCTGATCTACAGTTCCGAAGAGGCCATGCAGAAGGTGGAGCCCGCCAGCAAGCAGGCGATGCTGGCAGCCTATCAGTCCTATACGCAGGCCCTGCAATCGGCCGGGATCCTGCTGGGCTGGAATCGCCTGCGCCCGACGGCGGCGGCCACCTCGGTGCGGATCGCGGATGGCAAGACCCAGGTGCTGAACGGCCCCTATGCCGATACCAGGGAACAGCTGGGCGGTTTCTACCTCATCGATGTGGCGGATCTGGATGCGGCGATCGGCTGGGCGGCGCGGTGCCCGAGTGCTGCCGTCGGCACCATCGAGGTCCGGCCGATATGGGATCCGAAAGACTACTGAGCCGGACGGCCCGGCTGGTGTCCTCAGCGCCCGCCGCCGCGCTTGCAGAAACCGTCGCGCGACGCAGCTATGGCCGGCTCGTCGCTCTTCTGGCGGCGCGTTCCGGCGACATTGCGGGCGCGGAGGACGCCCTGGCCGACGCCTTTGCGGCAGCCCTGGAGCATTGGCCGGCGGGCGGAGTGCCCGCCAACCCCGAGGCCTGGCTGCTGACGACGGCTCGCCGCAGACAGATCGACGCCGCCCGCCGCGCCAAGTTGCGCGGCGAGAAGGCGGACGAGGTTACCCACCATATCGAAACCCTCGCCTTGGGGCAGGGCGAGCGGCATGCCATCCCCGATGAGCGCCTGCGCCTGATGTTCGCCTGCGCCCATCCGGCGCTCGATGTGTCCGTGCGCGCGCCGCTGATCCTGCAGGCGACATTGGGATTCGATGCCGGGGCCATCGCCAGCGCCTTCCTGGTCTCGCCGGCGGCCATGAGCCAGCGGCTGGTGCGCGCCAAGCTCAAGATCAAGCAGGCCGGCATTCCCTTCAGCATTCCCGAGCCCGAGGAGTTGCCCGGCCGTCTCGATGCGGTGCTGGAAGCCGTCTACGCCGTCTATGCCGAGGGCTGGGCCGATCCGGAGGGCTCCCAGGCTCGCGAGCGCAATCTGTCGGGGGAAGGCATCTGGCTCGGCCGGCTGCTGGTCTCGCTCCTGCCGGACGAGCCGGAGGTGCTCGGCCTGCTTTCCCTGATGCTGCATGCCGAGGCGCGCCGGGAGGCCCGCCGCGGCAGGTCGGGCGACTATATCCCGCTTGAGCAGCAGGATACGTCGCTGTGGAATGGCGTTCTCATCGAGGAGGCGGAAGCCCTGCTGGCCGAGGCCGGCCGATCCGGGCGGATCGGGCGTTATCAGCTTGAAGCAGCGCTGCAGTCGGCTCATGCGCATCGGCGCATCTGTGCAACCACCGACTGGGCGGCGATCGCGACCCTCTACGAGGCGCTCGTGCTGCTGACGGCCTCGCCGGTCGCCGCGATCAACCATGCCGTGGCCCTGGCACGTCTGGAGGGGCCGGAGGCAGGCCTTGCCGCGCTCGATGAGGTCGTTCGCGACCGGCGTATCGCCGACTACCAGCCCTATTGGGCGGCGCGGGCGGACCTGCTGGTGCGCGCGGCGCGTCCGGAGGAAGCCCGCGACGCCTATTCGCGGGCGATCGGCCTGGAGAGCGACCCCGCCATCCGACGCTATCTGCAGCGGCGGCAGGCGGATCTGGGGGCGTGATCGCGGAGCGGGGGAGCAGGCCGGATACTGAGGCTCACCCTTACACCAAATCGCGAAATCCCGGCCCGTCATTGCGAGCGAAGCAATCCAGCAACTCGCAGGCCTGGAGTTCGGGGCTCCAGGATTGCTTCGCTTCGCTCGCAATGACGTTCGATGAGTCGAATTCAAAGCGTACTGCTATTACTCTCTACGTCGCGCAGGCTTTGCGAAACGAAGCGAGTGGGCAATGCCCCGCAAACCGCCCTCAGGACTGCTTGGCAAAGGTCTCGTCGAAGGAATAGCCGGCGCCGCGCACGGTGCGGATCGGATCGATCTCGCGGGTGCGGTTCATCGCCTTGCGCAGACGCCCGACATGCACGTCGACCGTGCGCTCGTCGATATAGACGTCCCGTCCCCAGACGCTGTCGAGCAGCTGTTCGCGCGCGAACACCCGGCCCGGCGCCTGCATCAGGAATTCGAGCAGGCGGAATTCGGTTGGGCCGAGGCGGATCTCGCGATTGCCGCGATGGACACGCTTGGTCTCGCGGTCGAGCGAGATGTCGCCCGCCTTGAGCAGGGAGGCGACATGGTCGGGCTTGGCCCGGCGCAGCAAGGCGCGCACGCGGGCCGAGAGCTCGGGCACGGAGAAGGGCTTGACGACATAGTCGTCCGCGCCGGTGGCGAGGCCGCGCACGCGTTCGGTTTCCTCGCCGCGCGCCGTGAGCATGATCACGGGCAGGCGTTCCGTCTCCGGCCGCATGCGGATGCGGCGGCACAGCTCGATACCGGACAGGCCCGGCAGCATCCAGTCCAACAGAACCAGGTCCGGCACACTTTCGCGTAGGCGGATTTCGGCATCGTCCCCGCGTGCGACGCTATCCACCTCATAGCCTTCGGCTTCGAGATTGTAGCGCAGCAGCAGGGTCAGCGCTTCTTCGTCCTCGACGATCAGAACTTTGGGAGGCATGGCCTATCCCTTGTTATTTAGCCGGCACAGGAAGGTCGACGAGATCGGTGCTGTTGTCCGCCTTGGGCCGCTCGCCGGCCGGCGATTCACCGGTCACGAGATAATGGACCGTCTCGGCGATGTTGGTGGCGTGGTCGCCGATGCGCTCGATGTTCTTGGCGCAGAACAGAAGATGGGTGCAAAAGCCGATATTGCGCGGATCTTCCATCATATAGGTCAGCAATTCGCGGAACAGCGAGGTGTACATCGCGTCGATCTCGCCATCGGAACGCCAGACGGAGAGGGCCTCGTCGACATTGCGCTGGGCGAAGGCATCGAGCACCTGCTTGAGCTGCTCGAGTACCAGATCGGCCATGTGATCGAAACCGCCGAAGAGCTGCGTCGGCTGGATATGGCCATGGATCGCCACCACGCGCTTGGCGACGTTCTTGCCGAGGTCGCCGATACGCTCGAGGTCGTTGGCCACGCGCAGGGCCGAGACGATCTCGCGCAGGTCGAGCGCCAGTGGCTGGCGCTTGGCGATCACCAGGATGGCGCGGTCCTCGACCTGGCGCTGCAGCTTGTCGATCGCGGCGTCGAGTTCGATCACCGCCTTGGCGCGCTGGGTATCGCGCTTGAGCAGGGCCTCGACGCTGTCGGCTACGCTCTTTTCGGCATAGCCACCCATTTCGGCGATCATGTTGCGCAGTTCGCGCAGTTCCTGATCGAAGGATGTAACGATATGGTCGGACATGCCGCCTCCAAATGAATTCGACGCTGGCCGGGGATCAGCCAAAGCGGCCGGTGATGTAGTCCTGCGTACGGCTGTCGTTCGGGGTGGTGAACATCTTGTTGGTCTGGCCGACCTCGATGAGGTCGCCCAGATAGAAGAAGGCCGTGACATCCGCGCAACGCGCCGCCTGCTGCATATTGTGCGTGACGATGACGATGGTGAAGTCCCGCTTCAATTCGTCGATCAGTTCCTCGATCTTGGCGGTCGAGATCGGATCGAGAGCGGAGGTCGGTTCGTCCAGCAGCACGACTTCGGGTTTCACCGCGATGGTGCGGGCGATGCACAGGCGCTGCTGCTGGCCGCCGGACATGCCGAGCGCCGAAGCGTGCAGGCGATCCTTCACTTCGTTCCACAAGGCGGCCTTGGTGAGGCACCATTCGACGCGCTGGTCCATCTCCGCCTTGGAGATCGACTCATGCAGGCGCACGCCGAAGGCGATGTTGTCATAGATCGACATCGGGAAGGGCGTGGGTTTCTGGAACACCATGCCGATGCGTGCGCGCAGCACCGCCGGATCGATCTCCTTGCCGATGACGTTCTGGCCGTCGAGCAGCACGCGCCCCTTGGCGGTCTGCCCCGGATAGAGGTCGTACATGCGGTTGAGCACGCGCAGCAGGGTGGACTTGCCGCAGCCGGAGGGCCCGATCATGGCGGTGACATGGCGGTCCATCATGTCGAGATTGATGCCTTTGAGGGCATGCTTCTCGCCATAGTAGAAGTCGAGGTTTTCGACCTTGAGCTTCACGGCCGCAGCCGGATCGACGAGGGGGCGTTCGGCAACCGCGATGGAGGCTTGGGGGGTAGCGGACATGGGAGCACTCATTTCTTGGGAGCGAGCACGAAGCGGGTCAGGATGTTGAGCGCCAACACGCCGGCGGTGATGAGGAGGGCGCCGCTCCAGGCTACCGAGACGGCCTTGGGATCGGGATAGGGCGCGAGCTGGTAGATGGCGGCCGGCAAGCTGGCGAAAGCCTTGCCGAGGTCGAGCGACCAGTTGGAATTGCCGAAGGCGGTGAGCAGCAGCGGTGCCGTCTCGCCGGCGGCGCGGGCCAGCGCCAGCAGGATGCCGGTGACGATGCCGGTGCGGGCCGAGCGCCAGGTCACGAACATGATGACCTTCCACATGGGCGATCCCAATGCGAACGCGGCCTCACGCAGGCTGATCGGCACCAGGGCCAGCATGTCCTCGGTGGTGCGGACCACCACCGGCAGCACGATGATGGCGAGGGCGACCACGCCGGCCCAGCCGGAAAAGCCGCCGGTCGTCACCACGATCATCTGATAGACGAACAGGCCGATCAGGATCGATGGCGCAGAGAGCAGGATGTCGTTGATGAAGCGCACTGCGTCGGCGAACTTGCTGCCACGGCCGGCTTCGGCGAGGAAGGTCCCGGCCATGATGCCGATCGGGGCGCCAAGGAGCAGCGCCAGCAGCACCATGGTGAGCGAGCCGACGATGGCGTTGCGCAGGCCGCCATCGGCCATGTCCTTGGTGAAGAGGTCGAGCGTCAGCGACGGCAGACCCTCGCGCAGCAGCGTGTAGAGGATCCAGGCGAGCGCCAGCAGGGAGACCGCGGCAAAGCCGGTGGAAACGGCCTTGTAGAGATAGTCGACGGTGCGGCGGCGGGCGAGGCGGGAGCTGCTATGGACGACATTGGCCATGATATTCTCCCTTACTTGGCGTTGGTGCGCACGAGCATGCGGGAGATCGCAAGCACGATGAAGGAAATCACGAAGAGCACGAAGCCCAGCTCCAGCAGCGACTGGCTGCGCAGGGAGCCGGCGGGGGCGTCCGGAAATTCGTTGGCGATGGTGGAAGCGATGGTGGCGCCGGAGGAGAACAGCGACGCCGATATGCGGTTGGCGTTGCCGATCACGAAGGTCACCGCCATGGTCTCGCCAAGGGCGCGTCCGAAGCCGAGCATGACGGCGCCGACCAGAGCCGTGCGGCCATAGGGCACCGAGACGTTGCGGAAGACCTCATAGGTGGTGGCGCCGACGCCGTAGGCCGATTCCTTCAGCATGGCGGGCACGGATTCGAGGATTTCGACGAACATCGCGGTGATGAAGGGGATGATCATCAGGGCGAGGATGATGCCGGCGGTGAGCATGCCTGCGCCATTGGTCGGCCCCTTGAAGAGATAGCCGAGCACCGGCACGTGGGAGAGCACCGAAATGATCGGCGGGTAGATCGTGCTCGCCAGGATCGGCGCCACGATCAGCGAGCCCCACATGCCGAAGATGATCGAGGGCACGGCGGCCAGGAGCTGGATGGCGATGCCGATCGGCCGGCGCACGCTCTGCGGCGCGATCTCGGTCAGGAAGAAGGCGATGCCGAACGACATCGGCAAGGCTATGAGCAGGGCGAGAAAACCGGTGAACAGCGTGCCGTAGATCATCACGGCCGCGCCGAACTTTTCGGTAACGGGATTCCAGGCCGCGGACCAGTAGAAGCTGGGGCCGAAATGGGCGAGCGCAGGCCAGCCGCCATAGAAGAGCAGCACGACGATCGAGCAGAGCAGGATCAGCACCAACGCGCCGCAGCCATAGAGCGCGGCCTTGAAGATGGGATCCAGATTGGCGCCCGGCACGGTCTTGGCGCCCGGCGAGGGCGACCCTTGCGCGACCTTTGCCTGCGAGGCCGAGGGGTCCAGCGAAGTGTCGGCGATGGCGCTCATAGCGAGTTTCCGGCCTGTGATACGGTCAAAGGAACGGCCCGGCATTGCACGGTCGAGGCAATGCCGGGCCGGATCGGCTTATTCGTAGACGGCCTTGCCGTCAGCCTTCACTTCGCTCTTCCAGGCGGTGCGAACGGTGTCGATCACCTCCTTGGGCAGCGGGATGTAGTGCAGCTTTTCAGCCGTGGCGGCACCGTCCTTGTAGGCCCAGTCGAAGAACTTCATGACCTCGGCCGACTGCTTGGCATCCTTGGGATCCTTGGGCAGCAGGATGAAGGTGGTCGAGACGATCGGCCAGGAAGTCTCGCCGCCGACATTCACCATGGAGACCGCGAAATCCTTGGCGCCCTTCCAATCGGCCTTGGAGGCGGCGGCCTGGAACGCTTCCACCGACGGCTTGACGGCCTTGCCGTCCTTGTTCTTGAGCTTGGTCGTGGTCAGCGCGTTGTTGGCGGCATAGACATATTCGACATAGCCGATGGCGCCCTGGGTGTTCTTCACCGCGCCGGCAACGCCGTCATTGCCCTTGGCGCCCGAACCGGCGGACCACTGCACCGAGGTGGCGGCGCCGATATTGCCCTTCCACTCTTCGCTCACGGCCGAGAGGTAGGAGGTGAACACGAAGGTGGTGCCCGAACCGTCGGCGCGATAGACCGGGGCGATGTCGAGGTCGGGAAGCTTCACATCCTTGTTGAGCTCGGCGATCTTCGGATCGTTCCACTTGGTGATCTTGCCCTGATAGATCTCGGCGATGATCTCGCCGGTCAGGGTGAGTTCGTCGGCCTTGACGCCCTCGAGGTTGACGATCGGAACGACGGCGCCGATCACGGTGGGGAACTGCAGCAGCTTGGCGGCGGCGAGCTTGTCGGTAGCCATCGGGGCATCCGAAGCGCCGAAGTCGACGGTGCGGTTGGTGATCTGGGTCTGGCCGCCGCCCGAGCCGATCGCCTGATAGTTCAGGGCGGTGCCGGTCTTGGCTTTGAAATCGCTGCCCCAGGCGTTGTAGACCGGGGCGGGGAAGGTGGCGCCGGCGCCGGTGATGTCGGCGGCGAAGGCGGCGGTCGCGGCGATCGTGCCGGACAGGGCTACCGAAGCGGCGAGCGCGAGGAAGGAAAGCTTCACGGTCTATCTCCGTTGTTCTCTGGACAGGCGCTACGACCGTTTACCGGTCGGCAACCCTGTCTACGGCGCGACTCCTAACAAGCCGGCAGCAACGGTTCTATGACAGTTAGGCTATCGTTTTATGACAAATAAAACCATTATCATTCAATGAGTTGATTGGATCTTGTCAACGGACTCGCCCAGGCGTGCGAGGCGATTGTTAAAAACCGTCGAGACCTCATGACGGCGGCCGCGACCTTATTCGTCATACCAGGCGCGAGAATACCGACCGGCCTTGCCGGAGCGCCCGGCGATTTTCGGCATCAAATCAAAGATTTGGCGACGGGCGCCTGACGGAATCGCAAGGCGCTGAAAATGCCTGTCAGTCGATCTGGTCGATCTTGACCGAAAAGACCGTGCTTTCGCCCGGTACGCTCTCGATGCCGAGGCGGCCGCGGTGGCGCGCCACGATGTGCTTGACGATGGCGAGCCCGAGGCCGGTGCCGCCCTTCTCGCGGGACTTGGCGGTGTCCACCCGGTAGAAGCGCTCGGTCAGGCGCGGCACATGTTCGGCTTCGATGCCCGGGCCGTAATCGCGCACCGTCACCACCGCCTCGCGGCCCTTGCCCTGGGGCTTGGGCAGCGAATCCAGGGTGACCTCGACCTTGCCGCCGGACGCGCCGTATTTGATGGCGTTTTCCACCAGATTCTCGAAGACCCGGATCAGTTCGTCCCGCTCGCCGCGCACCTCCAGCGTCGGAACGCGCTTGTCGATGCTGAGCGCGACGCCGCGATCCTGGGCGAGGGGACCGAGCGTGTCGGCGACATGGCCGACCACGGCGCCGAGCTCAACGGGCTTGTCGGGCTGGACATGGGCATTGAGCTCGATGCGCGAGAGCGACAACAGATCGTCGATCAGCCGGGACATGCGATTGGCCTGGGAGCGCATGATGTCGAGAAATTTCTCGCGCGCGGCGACGTCGTTGCGTGCGGGCCCCTGCAGGGTTTCGACGAAGCCGAGCAGGGAGGCGAGGGGTGTCCGCAGTTCATGGCTGGCATTGGCGACGAAATCGACCCGCATCTGCTCGACCCGGTGGCGCTGCGTGACGTCGCGCAGCACGATCACCACGAAGGCCGTGCGTCCGTTCTCGCCGGCAATGGTGGAGATCTGCGCCTCGACGACGCGGTCGATCGGCACGCGTTCGGAATATTCGATCTGCCGGCTGGCCCCGGTGTCCAGGGCCGAGCGGATGGCATCGACCAGTTCCGGCACCCGCAGGGCGTAGGTCAGAGCCTCGGAGATGCGCAGATTCGGCACGATGTCGCGGGCGCGGCGGTTGAAATAACGAACCGCAAGCTCCGAATCGAGCACGATGACCGGATCGGGAATGGCCATCACCAGGTCGTCGAAGGAAGGCTTGCCGCTGCTTTCGGGAGGAGCGGGCCTTATGCTGCCGTCATGTCCGCCGGTCGAGGGAATGGCGCCCGTCGCGGCGACGATCATGGCGAAGATGAGCAGCCCGTGCCAGGGATTGGCGCCGTCCCACAGCACGAGGGCGGCCAGCAGGAAGGCGATCGAGAGCACCAGCCAGCGGCGGCCCCAGATGCGGTTCAGGATGTTTCGGTTCGAGCCCACAGGACCAGCTACACCGCTCCATGCCAATTTCGTCAAGAGCCGGGAGCGTTCCATCACCATCGACATTGCGGCTTTCCATTCAAAGCGTCTTGCGATCCGCGAGATTGATCTCAAATCGCAAAAACGCGTCCAACCAGAGAGCTGGAGCAAAAGGGTGTTTCTAGCGGAACGCGCTTTTGCTCTAGGCATTGTGGAATTCGTTCATGCTGGCAATGTAGACAGAGCGATGACAGTTTCACGACGATCGTTCGGATTTGGAGGGGTTCCATGACAAAGAAGGCCGGCAAGCAGGCTGACGAGGCGCTCAGGAAGGCGATTGCCGGGTTTCGCCTCGATGAGCCCGACCTGCCTCCGGAGATCGACGAAGCCGCCTTCCGGTCGGGCAACTATCCGCATAAGGAGAAGCTGAAATCCAAGCTCTATGAGCGGGATCTGCACGCTCTGCAGATCGAGCTCCTCAAGGCGCAGACCTGGGTCAAGGAGCAGGGCGAGCGTGTGGTGGTGGTGTTCGAAGGGCGAGACGCCGCGGGAAAGGGCGGTGCCATCCATCGCTTCACCCAGCATCTGAGCCCGCGCGACGCGCGTGTGGTCGCGCTGTCGAAACCGACTCCCACCGAGCAGGGACAGTGGTATTTCCAGCGCTATGTCAGCCAATTGCCGACCAAGGGCGAAATCGTGATCTTCGACCGCTCCTGGTATAATCGCGGTGGCGTCGAGCCGGTCATGGGGTTCTGCACGCCGGAACAGACCGACAAATTCCTGCATGAGGCGCCGCAATTCGAGGCGATGCTGGTGCGCGACGGCATCCGCCTGTTCAAGCTCTTCCTCACCATCGGCCAAGCCATGCAGCTCAAGCGCCTGCATGCGCGCTATACAGACCCGCTCAAGCAGTGGAAGCTTTCGCCGATCGACCACAAGGCGGTGGGCAAATGGGATGCCTATTCGGAGGCCTATGACCGCATGCTGGCGGCGACCGATACGGTCGATACGCCCTGGACCATCATCAAGGCCAATGACAAGCTGCGCACCCGCCTGGCCGTGATCCGCGCCGTGCTGGCGAATCTGCCTTATCCCGACAAGGACGAGAAGCTCGTGGGCGGGCAGGACGGCAAGATCGTTCTGAGTGCCGAGCATTTCCTCGCCAATGGCGGGGAAATCTAGAGCAAAGCGCGTTCAAGCGTGAACGCTTATTTGCTCCAACTCATTGTTCTGGCACGTCTTTGAGATTCTAGGTGACTCCGGCTAATCGCAAAACGCTATAGGTGCGCGCAGCGGGAGCATGCCGAGCTTCAGCTCTCCTGCGTCATTGCAGCCTGCGTGGGGAGCGGAGGCGGGCCGCTTATAATCCTTGCCGGCCTCGGGAACCAGGCGCGCGCCTGCACGTTTCCATCGTGGCGGCCGGCCGGTCGGGTTGGGCGAATGTCGCGTCATGACTTCGCCCCGCGCCCGGGCGATGCCGCCCCGTACAACAGGACGAGGGAGCGCAGCAATGCCACACACGACCGAACAGCGCATCCGAATGAAAGCCTATGAGATCTGGCTGCGCGAAGGCTGTCCGGAAGGCAGCGATCTTCGCCACTGGGAGATGGCCAAGAAGTTCATCGTCGGCGAAGAGGCAAAATCGGCGCTGACCTCGCGCTTCTATGATGTGCACGAGCTCAACGAGAGGGGAGAACCCGAGGCAAAGGCCGCCCCAGCCGCAGCCAAGCTCAAAGCCCGCAAGCATTGAGCAGCCTTGGCGGCTTTCAGGCCATTCGTGCTCTGTAGCGAAGCCCGGCCGTGACGCGATCCTGACCGGCCGGCTCAGTCCACGGGCGCGCGCAGATGCAGCGAGAAGCCCGTTTCGCCCGGCGTTTCCAGTCCGGCTCGCAATTGCATGGTCGGGATCAGGTAGTCGCCGGCATTCTGGCGGCGATAGGGGATGGGCGACGTGGACGGCAGCGTTCGCATTCTTTCCCGCAGGCGCTCGGCCAGAGGCTCAAAGCCCGCTTCCTTGAGGCCGTCGGCCCTGTAGGCGACGAAGGGCGGCAGCACGTCGTAGCCGGGATAATAGAGAATTCCGTGATGGATGGGGAATAAGAGGTCGTCGATCGGGCCGTTGATGCCGCGCGCCGTGTAATGCTCTTCCCAGCCGCCGGCCGTGACGATCAGCATCGCCCGCTTGCCGGCCAGGGTTCCCTCGCCATAGCGGTCCCCCCAGCGCTTGTCGCTGTGCTCACCCACGCCATAGGCAAAACCGTAGGCGAAGACGCGATCGACCCACCCCTTGAGGATGGCGGGCATGGTGAACCACCAGAGGGGAAACTGCAGGATCAGCATATCAGCCCATAGCAGTTTCTCGATCTCGGCCTTGACGTCGTCGGTCAGCGCCCCGGCCTCGAAGGCGGCCTTTGAGGCTTGCACGGGTATCAGCCGGGCGCCGGCTTCCAGTGCCGGAAAGTCGGCCCGATCGACCTCGGATTTCCATTCGTCGGCATAAAGGTCGGACACACGAACCTCATGGCCCTGGGCCTGGAGTTCGGCGATGGCGACGTCGCGGAGCCTTGCGTTGAGGGAACGGGGTTCGGGATGGGCGAAGACAAGCAGGACTTTCATAGTGCGGTTCCAGCGATGAGAAATCATGCCTGAAAGCTAGGGAAGCTCCATATAATTCGCTATACCTGAGGAATGGATAATATTGTGCCGAATTATGGATAAGTCAGACGTCACCCTGGAGCGCATGCGCAGCTTCGTTCGCGTTGCCGAGCGCGGAAATTTTTCCGCGGTCGCCCGCGAGCTGAACATCGGCCAGTCCAGTGTCACGCGGCATCTGAGCGAGCTCGAAGATGCGCTGGGCGTGGCCCTGCTCAGCCGCACGACCCGGCGCGTCTCGCTCACCGAGGAGGGCAGGCGTTACTATGCCCATGCCGTCCAGATCCTGCGTCTGGTCGAGCAGGCCGGCGACGAGGTGCGGCAGGCGCATGGCGAGCATGCCGGCACGGTCCGCCTGTCCTGCACGGCGGCCCTCGGCGTTCGGCATATTGCCCGCCTGCTCTTTGCCTTCCAGGACCGCCATCCCGAGATCAGGATCGAATTCAGCCTCACCGACGAACGAATCGATCTGGTCCGGGAAGGGGTCGACCTGGCGCTGCGGCTCGGGCCCCTCGATGACAGTTCCATGAAGAGGCGCTCCCTGGGCCGCAGCCGTCGCGTCCTCGTGGCAGCACCGGACTTCCTGGCCCGATATGGACGGCCGCGTACGCCCGAGGACCTGGCCGGGCTCGAGGGTATACGCATGTCGAACATTGCGGGCAGCGAGACGCTCGTTCTCGAGGGGCCCGACGGAAGCCGCCATGCCGTGCCCTTCGGCGGGCGGCTGCAGGTCGATCACGGGCTTGCGGCGCGCGAAGCATTCGCCGAGGGCCGGGGTTTCGGCCCGACCCATGTCTGGCTGGTCGACGATCTCCTGGAGCAAGGTCGGCTGGAGCCGATCCTGCCCGACTATGTGCCGGCGCCCACGCCATTGAACATGCTGATCGTGCCCGAACGCGCCGGCATTGCGCGCGTCAGGCTGCTGATCGAGTTTCTCGTCGGCGCGATCGCCCGGCTGCCGGGCATCGAAGCGAAGGCGCTCTGAGCGCTGTCTTGCGTAACGCTACAGCCTGAAGATGCGCTTGGGCAGCAATTCGCCGTGGTCGAGTTCGGCGAGCGCCACCAGGGTGCCGCCGGACATCACAGCGGCCACGCCTTCGAAGACCGGCGCGTCCCGCCCGCGCAGGATTACGCCCTGGCCGCGGGCGAGGCGGCCGGCGTCGTGCTGGGAAACCACCAAGGTCGGCAGGGCCTCGAGGGCGGTTTCCACCGGCAGCAGGGCTTCCGCCAGCGGGGGCAGATCGGAGGCGCCCTCCTTCATGGCGCGCAATTCGTCGGGCGTCACCGCGTCCTGCTCGTCGAAGGTACCGACCACCGCCCGGCGCAAGGCCGTGACATGGCCGTAGCAGCCGAGATCCCGGCCCATGTCGCGGGCGAGTGCCCGGACATAGGTGCCCTTGCCGCATTCGGCCTCGAAAGTGGTGGCCTCGCGGCTGTATTCCACGATGCGCAGGGCGTGCACCTCGATGTCGCGGGCCTCCAGTTCGACCTCCTCGCCGTCCCGCGCCAGGTCATAGGCACGCTCGCCGTCGACCTTGATGGCGGAAAAGCGCGGCGGGACCTGGCTGATCACGCCGGTATAGCGGGGCAGCAGGGCCTCGACCTCGGCCCTTTCGGGCCTGATGTCGGAGGTCGCCACCGGGCTACCCTCGGTGTCGTCGGTGTTGGTCTCCGTTCCCCAGGCCACGGTGAAGCGATAGACCTTGCGACCGTCCATAACATAGGGGACCGTCTTGGTGGCTTCGCCGAGAGCGATGGGCAGGATGCCGGAGGCCAAGGGATCGAGCGTGCCCGCATGACCGGCCTTCTTGGCGTTGAACACGCGCTTGACCACGGAGACGCCCTGGGTCGAGGTCATGCCGACGGGTTTGTCGAGGATGATCCAGCCATTGACCTCGACGCGAGTGGAACGGGGAGCACTCATTCCTCGTCCTCCTCCTGGCCCGGCAGCTTTTGCTCGAGATCGCGGCTGACCTCCGGCTGGCGCAGGAGCGTATCGACCTTGGAGGCGTAATCGAAGGTCGTGTCGATGAGGAAGCGGAAATTGGGCGCGTATTTCATGGTCACCCGGCGGGCGATCAGGCCGCGCAGATATTTGGCATGGGAAGCCAGGGCCCTGATCACGGCCTCGCCATCCCCGCCGCCCAGCGGCATGACATAGACGGTGGCGACCTTGAGATCGGGCGACATCCTGACCTCCGGCACGGTGATGACCTTGCCTTCGAGCACGGGATCCATGATTTCGCCGCGCTGCAGGATGTCGGCAATGGCATGGCGGATCAGTTCCGCGACGCGGAGCTGACGTTGCGAAGGGGCCTTGGAAGAGGAGGGGGTAAGACGGGGCATATTTGCTTTCGTTGAAGTTCCGTGGTTCCTCAGGTTCGGATCATAGCGCGGCTGCGGCGTTGCCAAAACCCGAGAAGGAAGCAGCCCAACATTAGGCCAACGTTGAGAAGCATGTTCATATTATCCAGCACGCGCGAAACGCAGCCTTCCTCGACCGCCCATTTGTAAATCATCGATTCGTCCGTCAGAGACTCCAGCACGCCGAGGAGTATGACGGGGACTGCGGCTAAGGCGGCCAGGAATGACAGCCAGGGGCGGCGTGCAAACCAGGCCGCAACTGCAAGGAGAAGCACCATTGCTGTCCACCAATAACGAGATAATAGCGAACCATCATTAGGGTTCCACGCGTCGCCGGCCACCTTGTCGCAGACTTCGGCCAGTACCGGGGCTGTCATTGCAAACCAAAGTGCACCCCCGCGAACGAGTGCTGAGGTCATGTCTGATAATCTCGACATCAAAGAGGGGAGTTCAAGACGCGGCATGTAAAGTCCCGGAGTGCAGACATCCCGTCCGCTCTTGCCTCTATTGACAGATGAGCCTCGGCAAGAAGAGCGGATAGAGTATCCGCGCTCCATAAACAGCAATGGCCGGGCTTGCACCCGGCCATTGCGCGATTTCCTGCCGAGATCGATCAGAGCGTACGCTTGATTTCCTCGACGCGGTAGCACTCGATGACGTCGCCGGAGCGCATATCCTGGTAGTTCTCGAAGGCCATGCCGCATTCCTGGCCGACCTGGACTTCCTTGACCTCGTCCTTGAAGCGCTTGAGCGTGGACAGCTTGCCTTCGTGGATGACGACGTTGTCGCGGATGAGGCGGACATTGGCGCCGCGCTCGACATGACCATCGGTGACGCGGCAGCCGGCGACCTTGCCGACCTTCGAAATGTTGAACACTTCGAGGATCTGGGCGTTGCCGAGGAACTCCTCGCGCAGGGTCGGCGCCAGCAGGCCGGAGAGCACGCCCTTCACGTCATCCACGAGGTTGTAGATGATGTTGTAGTAGCGGATCTCGGTGCCGGTACGCTCGGCCGCCTCGCGGGCTTCCTTATGCGCACGCACGTTGAAGCCGATCACGGCAGCGCCAGAAGCTTCGGCCAAGGTGATGTCCGACTCGGTGATGCCGCCGACACCCGAATGGATGACACGCGCCTTCACCTCGTCATTGCCCACCTTGTCGAGGGCACCGATGATGGCTTCCACCGAACCCTGCACGTCGGCCTTGACGACCAGCGGCAGTTCGCGGGCACCGGTGCCGGCCTTGACGGCCGCCATCATGTCGGCGAGCGAGCCGCGACCGGTCGACAGGCGAACGGCGGCGTTCTCTCGCTTCTGGCGCTCGCGATATTCGGTGATCTCGCGGGCACGGGCCTCGTTCTCGACCACCGCGACGCGGTCACCCGCCTCCGGCGTACCGTTGAAGCCGAGCACCTCGACCGGCACCGACGGGCCGGCGGCCGGCATGGTGGCGCCGGTATCGCTGACCAAAGCGCGCACCCGGCCCCATTCGGCGCCGGCGACGACGATGTCGCCGACCTTGAGCGTGCCGCGCTGCACCAGCACGGTCGCCACCGGGCCCCGGCCGCGGTCGAGCTTGGCTTCGATCACGGTGCCTTCGGCCGCACGGTCGGGATTGGCCTGCAGGTTGAGGATCTCGGCCTGCAGCTGGATGGCTTCCAGCAGCTTGTCGAGATTGGTGCGCTGCTTGGCCGAGACCTCGACTTCGAGGGTTTCGCCGCCCATGCTTTCGACTTGGACGTTGTGCTGGAGCAGCTCGGTGCGCACGCGCTCGGGCTTGGCATCGGGCTTGTCGATCTTGTTGACCGCCACGATCATCGGCACCTTGGCGGCCGCGGCGTGGTTGATGGCTTCCACCGTCTGCGGCATGACGCCGTCATCGGCCGCCACCACCAGCACCACGATATCCGTCACCTTGGCGCCGCGGGCGCGCATGGCGGTGAAGGCGGCGTGGCCGGGCGTGTCGATGAAGGTCACCTTGCCGCCGAGCGGCGAGGTCACCTGATAGGCACCGATGTGCTGGGTGATGCCGCCGGCTTCGCCGGAGACGACATTGGCCGAGCGGATCGCGTCCAGCAGCGAGGTCTTGCCGTGGTCGACATGGCCCATGATGGTCACGACCGGCGGGCGCGGCTCGAGATGATCGTCGATGTCGGCCTCGTCGAACAGGCCCTCCTCGACGTCGGCTTCCGAGACGCGCTTGGCGGTGTGGCCGAGCTCTTCCACGATGAGCTGCGCCGTATCCGCGTCGATGACGTCGTTGATCTTCTTCATTTCGCCCTGCTTCATCAGCAGGCGAATGACGTCGACCGCGCGTTCCGACATGCGGTTGGCGAGTTCCTGAATGGTGATCGCTTCCGGAATCACCACCTCGCGCATGATCTTTTCCTTGGCCTCGACATGGCGATGGCCGGTCATGCGCTGGGTGCGGCGGCGGAAGGAGGCGACGGAGCGCGTACGCTCGTCCTCGTCCCCGGTCGCGCTGGTGACCGTCAGGCGGCCGCGGCCCTTCTGTTCGCCGGCGCGCGGTGTTGCTTCGCGACGCGGAGCGGCGGCACCGCCACGACCGGCGCTGCCCGGACCGCGACGCACGCCGCGATTGCCGTCATCGTCATCCGCAACGGCACGGGCGCGGGTCGGTCCGCCGACATTGCGGCCGGCTGGCGGCGTGATCGCGGGTTCCGAAGGGGCAAAGGCAGAGGTGCCGCGATTGGCACCGAAGCCGCCGCCGGGACGCCGGTCTCCGAAGCCACCTTCGCGGGGCGGGCCGCGACGTTCGCCGAAACCGGTACCGCCTTCCCGCGGCGGGCCGCGGCGTTCACCGAAACCAGTGCCGCCTTCACGCGGCGGTCCACGACGCTCGCCGAAACCGGTACCGCCTTCACGCGGCGGACCACGGCGTTCACCAGCCGGCCCTGCGCCGCCTTCACGCGGACGCCGGTCACCGAACGAAGTGCCGCCTTCGCGCGGCGGCCGCCGGTCGCCGAAGCCTTCGCGACGGTCTCCATAGCCGCCCGGGCGGGCCGGTGCTGCCCCTTCACGGGGCGCCGGCGTGGCTTCGCCCAGATGGCGCCGCGCCTCGGCCTCGCCATGACGACGGGTTTCTTCCTCGCGGCGATGACGCTCTTCTTCCTCGCGCTTGCGGATTTCCGCAGCCTTGCGCTCTTCCTCGCGACGGGCTTCCTCGGCCGCACGGCGCACCGCTTCCTCGGCTGCGCGCTTGCGCTCCTCGGCTTCGCGGACACGGGCTTCGGCCAGCACGCGCGTGCGGGCGTCCATTTCCTCGCTGGACAGCGTGCGCAGAACCATGCCGGCACCCGGACGGTTCGGACGCTGGCCCTGGGGAGGACGACCTGCCATTGGCTGCCCCGGGCGTCCGCCCTGCTGGGGCGCGCCTGGGCGTCCCGGGGCGGGAGCAGCCGGACGCGGCGCCGCGGGAGCGGGCGCCGCTGGAGCTGCGGGACGGGGAGCTGCCGGGGCGGCTGCAGCCGGAGCCGCGGGCGCTTCCGCTCGCGGGCTCGGCGCCGGAGCGGCAGCCACCGGAGCGGCAGGCTTCTCGACGACCGTCGGCGCGGGCTGAACCGGCGCGGGCGTCGGAGCCTTGGGAGCTTCCACCGGGCGCGGCGCTGGGGCCTGTTCGGCAGCGCGCGGGGGCGGAGCCGGTTGGGGCGCTGCTGCCGCCGGAGGAACTGCCGGCCGCGGGGGTGGCGCAACGGGGGCAGCCTGGCGCGGCGGCGCCGCAGGCGGCGGTGCGGCAGGCGGGGTAACGGGGCCTGACGGACGTCGCTTCACCGTCTCGACGACGACAGTCTTCGAGCGGCCATGCGAAAAGCTCTGGCGAACCGTATCCGGCGCGCTCGAGGGCCGCTTCAGCGTCAGCGTCTTGGTGGGCGGAACAGTCAGCGTATCGCCCGGGTTTTTCGTATCAGTCATTCCGTGCCAAATCCTGCGGGTCGCCCCGTTTCATTCGATAGTTCAGCTGACGTCGTCGCCGTCTTGCGACGGGGCGGCATCTTGCGTTGAGGGTTCGTCGTCCGCTTGCAGCGGGGCTTCGGAGGATGGATGTGGCTCAGCCGAAGCCAGTCCGCCATCCTGCCAGAAAGCAAGCGCTGCAACGCGATCCAGGAATCCGGTAACCGCCGGGCCCGCGCAGAGCGCAGCATGTATCACATTTGTCCGCCCTAATGCCAAATCCAAATGGGCAGAATCGAAAATCGTAATGAAGTTTGGTGCATTTCTATCCAAATAGGCCCGTTTGACGGCTTGTGCAAGCTTGCGGCCACCATCTTCGGCACCGTCACGCGCCTGAATCACGGCGACGAGGCGGCGTGAAACGCGTTCGGATTCGATGGCGTCCATCACTTTGGCGAAGCCGGAGAGCACGAGTCCGGCCTTGTTGGCAAAGCTGAGCATGTCGAGCGCCGCCTTGCGCAGGAGCCGCTCAATGACATCGGGCAGATCGGCCGGCACGTCGACCGGGCGTTTGAGCAGGCGGGCAAAGGCCCGCTTGCGCATGGCTTCCTCGACGCTGGCACGATTGGCGGTGACCCAGACGCCGCGCCCCGGCAGGACGCGTTTGAGATCGGGGGTCAGGGTGCCGTCTGGTGCCGCGACCAGGCGTATCAGCGTGTCGACAGGACGTACGAGGCGCGTGGCCGCACACAGGCGCTCGCGCGCCCGGCGGTCGTCGTCATCCTCGATGCGTTCTGTCAGCACTATGGGTCATGCTCCATGCTCGGAGAGTGCGGAGGCTTCCGTGTCGGCGGCCCCTTCCTCGGCAGAGTCTGCGTCGGTTTCAGCCGGTGCCTCGACCCAGCCGGCCTTGATGCGGGCGGCCATGATGATCGCCTCGGCCTCGTCGCGGCTGAGTTCGAAGCCGTCGAGATAACCGGCATGCTTGGTGGTCTCGCCGTCCTTGCGCTCGGTCCAGCCGACGAGATCGTCCGTGGCGCAACCGGCGAGGTCCTCGACGGACTTCACGTCGTTCTCGCCCAGTGCCACCAGCATGGCGGTGGAGACGCCCTCGACCGTCTTCAATTCGTCCTCGACGCCGAGCGCCTTCCGTTTGGCGTCGAATTCTTCCTCGACCGCAGTGAGATAGTCGCGGGCGCGGGTCTGGATCTCGGCGGCCGTTTCCTCGTCGAAGCCTTCGATCGACGACACGTCGGTGGGATCGACATAGGCGACTTCCTCGACGGTGCGGAAGCCTTCGGAGGCGAGCAGCTGGCCGACGACTTCGTCGACGTTCAGCGCGGTCATGAAGGTCTGGGTGCGCTGCACGAATTCCTTCTGGCGGCGCTCGCTCTCCTCGGCCTCGGTCAGGATGTCGATGTCCCAGCCGGTGAGCTGGGAGGCCAGGCGCACATTCTGGCCGCGGCGGCCGATGGCCAGCGAAAGCTGGGCCTCAGGCACGACGACCTCGATCTTCTCGGAATCCTCGTCGAGCACCACCTTCGACACTTCGGCCGGCTGCAGCGCATTGACGATGAAGGTGGCCACATCAGGCGACCAGGGAATGATGTCGATCTTCTCGCCCTGGAGCTCGCCGACCACCGCCTGCACGCGCGAACCGCGCATACCGACGCAGGCGCCGACCGGATCGATGGAAGAATCGCGCGAGATCACGGCGATTTTGGCGCGCGACCCGGGATCGCGGGCCACGGCCTTCACCTCGATCACGCCGTCATAGATCTCCGGCACTTCCTGTTCGAAGAGCTTGGACATGAACTGGGGATGGGTGCGCGACAGGAAGACCTGCGGACCGCGCTGCTCGCGGCGCACGTCGAAGAGATAGGCGCGGATGCGGTCGCCGGGGCGGAAGACTTCGCGCGGCAGGAGTTCGTCGCGGCGCACCACGGCTTCGCCGCGGCCGAGATCGACGACGACGTTGCCATATTCCACACGCTTGACCAGGCCGTTCACGACGGTGCCGACGCGGTCCTTGAACTCGTCGAACTGGCGGTCGCGCTCGGCCTCGCGCACCTTCTGCACGATGACCTGCTTGGCCGACTGGGCGGCGATGCGGCCGAAATCGAAAGGCGGCAGGGTTTCAGCGATCCAATCGCCCACCTGCGCGGCCGGATTCTTGCGGCGCGCATCCTCGAGCAGGATCTGGGTGGCGTCATTCTCGATCTGGTCGACGACGAGGAGGAGGCGCGACAGGCGGATCTCGCCGGTCTTGGGATTGATCTCGGCGCGGACTTCCGTCTCCTGACCATAACGGGAGCGGGCGGCCTTCTGAATCGCGTCTTCCATCGCGGCGAGCACGATCTGACGATCGATCACCTTCTCGCGGGCGACGGCGTCGGCAATTTGCAACAGTTCCAGGCGGTTCGCGCTGACGGCCATGATTCTTTCCTCTCAGCGGGTTTTTGGTTGTCTAGGCGGCTTCTTGGACGGCGACTCCGGATCGGGCCCTTCGTCCGATTCCAGCTCGGCCGCTTCCTGAGCCTCGAGTTGTGCGGCGAGCGCCTTGGAGGCCGCCTTGGCGCGGCGCAGCGATTCCGTCACCAGCGCATCGGTCAGGACGAGATGGGCTTCGCTCATCTCGTCGACCTTCAATTCCACGTCGGTGGCCTCGCCGGGACCGGAATCGATACGGCGAATCCGGGCCTTGTTGCCTTCGGCGCCGAGCAGGATGCCCCGGAACCGGCGGCGGCCGGCCACGATCAGGGTCATTTCGATCTTGGCCTCGTGGCCGGCCCAGCGCTGGAAATCGCTGACGCGCACCAGCGGGCGGTCGATCCCCGGCGAGGAGACCTCCAGATGATAGGCCTTGCCGATCGGATCGTCGACGTCGAGGACGGGCGAGAGCGTCTTGGAGATCAGCTCGCAATCGTCCACGGTCATGGTGCCGTCGGGCCGCTCGGCCATGATCTGCACGGTGCCGCCATTATTGCCGGTCAGGCGCACCCGCACGAGGCGGAAGCCGAGCGGCAGGATGGTGCGCTCGGTGATCTCCGCCACGCGCGCGGCAACGCCCGTCTCGGTGAGGCGGCGCGGTTCGTTCAACGCGTCGGCCGACGAAGCGGCTTCGCTGACAATGGCTTGCGGTTCGTTCACGCAACCCTCGAAACAAAAAGAGCGGGTCCCGGGTGGGGCCCACTCTCAAAACCAACGATCAAGCAGACCGTCTATGAGATGTCTCATCGAGACAGCCGCAATATAGGGATTTTTCGCCGCCATGCAAGGAAGGAATTGTTCACCTTGTTGACGGGCGGGCCTTCGGCGCTCCTGTTCCGGCCAAAGATCCCGATGGCCAGGGCCGTATCCCTGACGCTCCATCCTGTCACGCCTTCACCGGGCCCGCGCTCTCGCGCTCGTCGAGCGCACCTTTCAGCATGGTCAGCCGCTGCGGAGCTGCTTCTCCCCGCATCAACTGCAGCAGCAGTTTCGCCCCCGTCGATCCGAGGTCGAAACGCGGCTGGCGAATGGTCGTCAGGGTCGGCTCGATGAAATCGCCGAGCTCGATGCCGTCGAAGCCGACGATGGACACGTCCTGCGGCACCCTGAGGCCGCCCCGGCGGATGGTGGTCATGAAGGCGATGGCCATTTCATCGCTGGTGGCGACCACGCCGGTCGGCCGACGTTCCAGGGCGAGGAAGGCCTTGCCCGAAGCGATGCCGGAGGCGAAATCGTAACTGCCCTCGAAACGCACGAAATCATCGGGCCCGAGGCCGGCGGCGGCGATCTCGGCCTGGAAGCCCGCATAACGATGACGCTCGTTGTAGTTGCCCCTGGGGCCAGCGAGATAGGCCAGGTATCGGTGACCTCTGTCGAGGAGATAGCGTGTCTGGGCCCTGCAGCAGACCTCGTCGTCGACCACCACGGCGGGGATGTCCGGAACGTCCGTCTCGGCGCAGACGCCGACGATGGGAATGCCGGAATCGGCGATGGTGCGTCCGGCATGCGAGGGCACCGTCGAGGCAAGCACCAGCGCTCCGTCGATATGGCCGCCGAAGACGAGGTCGACCAGATATTTCTCCTTGCCGTCGATGCTGTCGAGATTGCCCATCAGCACCGCATAGCCGGCCTGCGACAGGGCGACGTCGATGCCCCTGAGCACCTCGCTGAAGAAGGGAGGATTGCGCCGGGGCCCGACCACCACCAGCACCGTACGGGAGGAGCCGGCGCGCAACTGCCGGGCGGCTGTGTTGGGGGTGTAGCCGAGGTCGCGCACGGCCGCGAGCACGCGCTCGCGCGTCTCGGCCTGGACGCGGTCAGGAAAGGTGAGGGCACGGCTGACGGTGGCGGTCGAGACGCCGGCGGCGCGGGCCACGTCGCCGATGCGGATCTTGGAGACGTCGCGCGGCGCGCGCCTCTGGATGCGTCTGGCTCGTTCCTTGGCGGGCGGCATAAGACTACCGTTCTCCAACCTGCTGGCAAAACTTCGAAAAAGCTCTGCCATCTGCCTGTTTGCGGGTGCGACCGGAGCCCTGAGCCAATCCCCTTGACACGAACCCCGATCGCAATCAATATCCCGACGCTTGCAATCGATTACATAAACATAGCATGCGATCCTTTAGGGAGGATGTCCATGGAAAAAATGAGGGCGATTCTGCAGCGGGCTCCGGCACGCTCCATGCTGGCCGGCGCACTTGCCGCGCTGGCTCTTGGCAGCCCGATGCTGGGCGGGCAGGCCATGGCTCAGGACAAGCCCAAGGCCGAGGTAATGCACTGGTGGACGTCGGGCGGCGAGGCCGCGGCCGTGAAGGTCTTCGCCGACCAGTACACCAAGGCCGGCGGTGTATGGGTCGACTCGGCCGTTGCCGGCGGCCAGGCCGCACGTTCGGCTGCAATCAACCGCATCGTCGGCGGCAATCCGCCCACTGCCTCGCAGTTCAACACCGGCAAGCAGTTCGACGATCTGGTCAGCCAGGGCCTGCTCAACACCGTTGACCAGGTTGCCGAGGAAGGCAAGTGGAAGAGCTTCCTGCCGCCCTCCTTCATCGAAGCCGCGAGCCGCGAGGGGCATATGTATGCCGTTCCGGTGAACGTGCACGGCCAGAACTGGGCTTTCTATTCCAAGGAAGTGCTCGACAAGTCCGGTGTCACCGCCGTGCCTACCAACTGGGACGATTTCTTCGTCGCCCTCGACAAGATCAAGGCGGCCGGATTTACCCCGCTGGCGCAGGGCGGTGAGCCCTGGCAGGAGCGTCTGCTGTTCAATGTCGTGCTGCAATCGGTCAGCAAGGACACGTTCATGCGGCTCTATGCCAAGGACGATGCCACTGCCATCGATACGCCCGAGTTCAAGAAATCGGTCGAGATTTTCGGCAAGCTGCGTGCTTACACCGATGCCGGCTCGCCGGGACGCAACTGGAACGATACCACGGCTCTCCTGATCACCAACAAGGCCGGCGTGCAGTTCATGGGCGATTGGGCCAAGGGTGAATTCAAGGCGGCAAACAAGGAAGCCGGCAAGGATTTCTATTGCCAGATCGGTATCGACGACAAGGAACTGGTGATCGGCGGCGACGTCTTCGTCTTCCCCAAGACAAGCGATGAGGCCCAGATCAAGGCGCAGAACCTCCTCGCCTCGACCATGCTGTCGCCCGAGACCCAGGTGTTGTTCAATGTTCAGAAGGGCTCGATGCCGGTGCGCACCGATGTCGATGCCAGCAAATTCGATCTGTGCGCCCAGAAGGGCATGAAGCTGCTTGCCGATCCCGCGCATCAGACGCCGGTGATCGACATGCTGGCCAGTGCGGACCTGGTCGGTGCGCTCGAGGATGTCATCACCAATTTCTGGAACAACAAGAACCAGACACCGGAAGACTTTACCGCCAAGTTCGCGGATGCGCTGAAGGCGGCGCATTAAGGCTAGTCCGGAAATAACCGAAACACCGTCTTTGTCATGCCCGGGCTTGACCCGGGCATCCGGCGGCCCCGTCTCCGGGGCTTCTAAGGCTGGGTTGCCGGGTCAAGCCCGGCAACGACAAAGGCCGGGCCAATTCGTTTCGTTTATTTTTCGACGAATCCCAAGTTCCTCGGGGTGGGTCGCCAGGCCAGCCCGGCCCGCGCGCCGGCAAGCCGGGTGAAGACCGGCCCCAATTCCCACCGCAAGACGGATCCTGAAGGAGGTCGCAATGACCGAGCCTGCAAGATTGTCGCGTCCCAATCCTCGGCCCTACCGTCTGAACATGGCGGCCCTGGCCCTGATACCGGCCTGGATCATCGTCGTCGCCGCCTATATCGGCACGATGGTCTGGACGATCGTCATCTCCTTCACCGGCTCCAAGCTGCTGCCGGTCTATAATTTCGTCGGTTTCGACCAGTATGTCCGGTTGTTTGCCTCGGATCGCTGGCAGGTTTCGGTGTGGCATCTGGCCGTCTTCGGCGTGCTCTTCATTGTCTGCTGCCTGATCGTCGGCTTCCTGCTGGCGGTGGCGCTCGACCAGAAGATCCGCTTCGAAAACACGTTCCGCACCATCTTCCTCTATCCCTATGCGATGTCCTTCATCGTCACCGGTCTGATCTGGCAGTGGCTGATGAATCCCAATCTCGGCATCCAGAACACGGTGCGCAACTGGGGCTGGACGAGCTTTACCTTCGACTGGGCGGTGAATTCGAATCTTGCCGTCTTCGCCCTGGTGATCGCCGCCATCTGGCAGGCCTCGGGCCTGGTGATGGCGCTGATGCTGGCGGGGCTGCGCGGCGTCGACACCGAATTGTGGAAGGCGGCCAAGATCGACCGCATCCCGACCTGGCGGGTCTATGTCTCCATCATCATACCCATCCTCACCCCCACCATCACCACGGCGACGGTGCTGCTCTCGATCGCGGTGATCAAGGTCTATGATCTGGTGGTGGCCCTCACCAATGGCGGGCCGGGCACGGCCTCGGAAATGCCGGCCAAATTCGTCATGGACAATCTCGGCCAGCGCCAGAACATCGGCCTCGCCACGGCGGCCTCGACGATGATGCTGATCACGGTGATCTGCGTGGTCTCGCCCTGGCTCTACCATACCTATTTCCGCAGGCAGTCGCGGAGGCCGACATGAGCGCCCTCGAGACACCGCGCGGGCGCAAGCCGGCCCGCCTCACCCCCGGCCGCATCGGTCTCTACGTCTTCCTGGTGGTGGCAGCCGCCTTCTTCCTGCTCCCGGCCGTGGTGATGGTGCTGACATCGCTCAAGACCATGGAGGAGATCCGCCTGGGGCAGATCTTCGCCCTGCCGCAGGCCTTCGACCTCGCCGCCTGGAGCAAGGCGTGGTCGTCAGCCTGCACGGGCCTGGCCTGCAATGGCATCAGCGTCGGCTTCCTCAATTCGGTGAAGATCCTGATCCCGAGCGTGGTAATCTCCATCGCCGCCGGCGCGATCAACGGCTACGCGCTGTCGCTGTGGAACGTGCGCTACGCCAATCTGCTGTTCGGCATCCTCCTGATCGGCGCCTTCATTCCCTATCAGGTCTTCATCTATCCGCTGGTGCGCGTCTCCTCGCTGGCCGGCATCTTCCAGACCCTGCCCTGCATCGTGATCGTGCACACCATCTTCGGCATGCCGCTGATGACGCTGATCTTCCGCAACTACTATGCCAGCCTGCCGGCCGAATTGTTCAAGGCGGCACGCGTGGACGGCGGCGGCTTCTGGCAGATCTTCTTCCACGTCATCCTGCCGATGTCGACGCCGATGCTGATCGTGGCCGCCATCCTGCAGGTCACCGGAATCTGGAACGACTTCATCCTCGGGCTGACCTTCGCCGGCGGTGCCAATTCGCCGATGACGGTGCAGCTCAACAATATCGTCAACTCCACCACGGGCGAGCGAGCCTACAACGTCAACATGGCGGCGACCCTGCTGACGGCCTCCGTACCGCTCATCGTCTATTTCGTCTCCGGACGCTGGTTCGTGCGCGGCATCGCCGCCGGCGCGGTGAAGGGATAAAGCGCATGCACAACACGCCTTCCTCCGTCACCGTCAAGGATCTGTCGATCCGCTATGGCGCGGTCTCGGTCATTGACAATCTCCAGCTCGACATCCGCCAGGGCGAGTTCATCGTGCTGCTCGGACCCTCGGGCTGCGGCAAGTCCACCTTGCTCAACGCCATCGCCGGCCTCCTGGAGATCAGCGATGGCGAGATCTGGATTTCGGGCAAGAACGTCACCTGGGCCGAGCCGGCGGATCGCGGCATCGGCATGGTGTTCCAGTCCTACGCGCTCTATCCGCGCATGAGCGTGGAGGGCAACATGTCCTTCGGCCTGAAAATGGCCGGCGTGCCGAAGGCCGAGATCGCCGAACGGGTCGCCAAGGCGTCCAAGCTCCTGCATCTCGATCCGCTCCTGCAGCGCAAGCCCTCCGAGTTGTCGGGCGGCCAGCGTCAGCGCGTCGCGATCGGACGCGCCCTGGTGCGCAATGTCGACGTCTTCCTGTTCGACGAACCCCTGTCCAATCTCGATGCCAAGCTGCGCAACGAGCTCCGGGTGGAGATCAAGAAGCTCCACCAGGGCCTCGGCAACACCATGATCTATGTCACCCATGACCAGATCGAGGCCCTGACCCTGGCCGACCGAATCGCCGTGATGAAGGGCGGCGTCATCCAGCAATTGGCCAGCCCGCTCGAGATCTATCACAAGCCGGCCAACCAGTTCGTCGCCGGCTTCATCGGCTCGCCGGGCATGAACTTCATCGAAGGCCAGCTCTCGGGAGGGCCGGGAGCCTGGCGTTTCCAGGCCGATGGCGAGAGCATCGATCTCGCGGCCTATGCGTTCGCCCAAGATCCCGGCGCGAATGCGCCTGGGGGGCGCAAGGCGGTGCTCGGCATCCGGCCCGAGCATATCGATGTCGGCCCCGCGCCGTCCGGCCGGCATGCCGCCCGTGGAAAAATCGACATCGTCGAGCCGATGGGCGCCGAGACGGTGCTGTGGACCAGCTTTGCCGGCAAGCCCGCCACCATTCGCGTCGACGGCGACAATGAAAGCGGTCCCGGCGACGAGATCGATTTTCATTTCGACGTCGGGCGGGCCTCGCTGTTCGACGCGGAAAGCGGAGAGCGCCTGTGAAGAGATGTCATCCCGGCCGCGCTGCAGCACGCAGTGGTGCAGCGCAGATCCGGGACCGCGACCCGAAAGAAACGCCTCTTTCATCTTACGATCCCGTGTCTGCGACGCAGCATTTCATGCTGCATCGCGCACGGAATGACGCACCGCCTATTTACCCAACCCGTTGATTTGTCTCATTTCATGAAAGGACCTGTCATGACTTTGCAACATCCCCTGTCGTTCCAGCTCTATTCCGGGCGCAATTTCCCGCCGCTCGAGGGCCAGCTCAGGACGATCGCCGAGGCCGGATTCAGCAATGTCGAGCCCTATGGCGCCTTCTACGCGGACGTGCCCGCCGCCGCCCGCCTGTTCAAGGAATTCGGCCTGACCGCCAAGAGCGGCCATTTCGGCATCGATTCCCTGGAGGCCGATTTCGACCGCAATCTTCGTATTGCCGAGGCGCTGGGCATCGACACGATCGTGGCGCCCTATCTGATGCCCGACGCCCGCCCCAAGGATACGGCGGGATGGAAGGCGTTCGGCGATCGGCTGGCGGCGGTGGCACGCAAGGCTCGTGAGGCCGGCTATGCCTTCGCCTGGCACAATCACGATTTCGAGTTCATCGCCCTGCCGGATGGCTCCTATCCGATCGAGCACCTGCTCGTCGACGATGTGAAATGGGAAGCGGACATCGCCTGGATCGTCAGGGCCCATGCCGATCCCAAGCCATGGATCGCGCGTTATGGCGCCATCATGCCGCTCGTCCACGTCAAGGACATCGCGCCGGCCGGCGAGAAGGTCGACGAGGATGGTTGGGCCGATGTCGGCACCGGCGTGGTCGATTGGGCGACGATCTGGCCGCTTTGCGTGGCTGCGGGCGCCGAGATCATGGTCGCCGAGCATGACAATCCCTCGGACCTCAAGCGTTTTGCCACGGTGAGCGCCGAAGCCATGCGCAAGCTGGCGGGGATTTGAAGAGTGTGCCGATCTCCGGATCGGCACAGGCTGCAAAACGTGCCGATCCCGCGCCATCGACTGCCATCGATGGCGCTGAGGAGATCGGCACACCGAATCTTCAGGAGACCATCATGCCTTTGCGCGTCGGATTGATCGGCTGCGGCAATATTTCAGATATCTACCTTCTCAATGCCGGTTTGTTTCGTGATTTCGATTTCGTCGCCTGCGCCGACCTCAGGGAGGAGGCGGCGAAGAAACAGGCCCAGAAATACAATCTGCAGCGGCGCAGCATCGAGGCGCTGCTGGCGAGCGACGATGTCGACATCGTGCTCAACCTCACCATACCCGAGGCGCATGCCCAGGTCTCGCGTGCCGCGATTGCGGCCGGCAAGCACGTCTATGGCGAAAAACCCCTGGCCACGCGTCTCGCCGACGGTATCGCGCTGATGGAGGCGGCGAAGGCGAAGGGGCTGAGGGTGGGATGTGCACCCGATACGGTGCTCGGCGCCGCCATCCAGCAGGCGAGACTGCGGATCGATGCCGGCGAGATCGGCCGGCCCCTGATCGGCACGGCCGCCGTGCTCGGGCACGGCATGGAGCACTGGCACCCGAACCCGGAATTCTTCTTCAAGCCCGGGGCCGGGCCCGTCTTCGACATGGGCCCCTATTATCTCTCCACCCTCGTCAACCTGTTGGGGCCGGTCGCCTCCGTGATGGCCTTGAGCCAGAGCGGCTTCGAGGAGCGCGTGGTGACGACGGAGGGCTCACCGTTCAAGGGGCAGAGCATCAGGGTGGAGACGCCGACCAGCATCCAGGCCCTGCTCGCCTTCAAGTCCGGCGCACAGATTACCTTCCTGGCAAGCTGGGACGTCTGGGCCCATGGCCAGCAGCCGATCGAGCTGCACGGCACCGACGCATCGCTGCGTGTGCCGGATCCCAACTGGTTTGGCGGCGAAGTCTCGCTGGCCCGCCCCCGCGAGGCCTGGGAAAGCCACGCCTCGTCCGGCGACCGCTTCGGCCAGCCGAACTGGCCGGCGGACCATCCCGTCAATGCCAATTATCGCGGCCTCGGCCTTGCCGACATGGCGCGCGGCATCGTCGACGGCCGCCCCCACCGCGCCAGCGGGGAGATCGGCCTGCACGTGCTGGCGGTGATGGAAGGCATCCTCACCGCCGCCGAGCAGAAGCGGCCGGTGCTGATCGAGCAGGGTTGCGAACGGCCCGCGCCGCTCGGCGACGAGGAGGCGAGGGGGCTGCTGGCCTGAAAATACGCCGAAGGGAGGTCGGTCTTATTCGTCCACCGGCTTCCATTCGTCGCGGCCGAGGTCGATGACCTTGGGATCGCTGCTCGCGGTGCCGGCGCGTCCCTTCGGCGCCGGGACGGGGCCGTCGCGCCACTGCCGCAGCAGGCTCGGCAGCAGGAGGGCGAAGCCGATGAGGTCGGTGACGAAGCCGGGAATGATCATCAGCACGCCCCCGAGCGCCACCATCAGGCTCTCGCGCGCGGCACCGTTGCTCGGCTCGCCGCCCTGCATCGCCCGCATCAGGCGCGAGAACACGGTCCCGCCCTGCCGCCGCAGGAGCGAGGCACCGATGAAGGACGTTGCCACCAGGGCGATCAGCGCCAAGGCGATGCCGATCCGGCCCGCGACCCAGACGAAGGCGGCGATTTCCGCGAAAGGCAGGATCACAAGTCCGGCCAGACCGAGCCAAGCCCAGCCGGCGGGGACATTGAAGCTGCGTGCGGTCATCGGTGTCGTTTCTCCTGAAGCAGGGACGCGTTCTGCCGCAAATGCGTCCTTGCAATCCTTGGTGCCTCCGCCAAACAGCAAAACGCTTCGACGGAGCCCCTCTGCGGCAAGGCCTTGCGCAGCGGCATGCGCCGCATGCTGGCCATGTTTGCCCTTCATGGTAGCATGAAGCTGGCAAACTGCCCGATGCACACCATATAGGTGGGGATTGTGGCATTGCCACAGGGGACTGTAGCCGTTATTTCGAGTCGTCACTCGGTCGGTGGGGATGCTGAAGGCACAAATGGGTAGTTTTGATATCATCACGCTGGTGTTTCTGGGGCTCGCGGTGTTCGTGATCTTCAAGCTGCGTTCCGTGCTTGGGGAGCGCACCGGTGCCGAGCCTCCGACATTCGAAGGGGTGCGACGCGATGCCCAGCCTGCGTCCCGCGACGACAGGGGCGCCAACCCCCCGCAGCGCGATGCCGAATCCCCCATCGAGGCGCAGATGCCGACATCCGCCTTCCGCTGGGAAGGTTTTGCCGAGAAGGACACGCCCCTGGCGGCCGGGTTCGATGCGATTGCCGCCGTCGATCCGAGCTTCCACCCCCAGAGCTTCATCCCGGGGGCCAAGGCGGCCTATGAGATGATCGTCACCGCCTTCAACAATGGTGACCGCAAGACACTGAAGAATCTGTTGTCGCGCGAGAATTTCGACGCGTTCTCCCAGGACATCACCGAGCGGGAGGCACGCGGCGAGACCGTGCAGGCCAATTTCGTCTCGATCGACAAGGCCGATATCGTGGCTGCCGACGTCAAGGGCCGCGTCGCCGAGCTGACCGTCAGCTTCGTCTCGCAGATGATCAGCGCCACCAAGGACAGGAACGGCGCGGTCGTCGACGGCAGCCTCGATCAGGTGGCTGTTGTCACCGACACCTGGACATTTGCGCGCGATACCAGCACCAAGGATCCCAATTGGCGCCTCGTGGCGACCGGCGGCTGAGCGCGGTCGGAAGAGGCGGGCGGGCCACGGTATCGATGTCATGGGGATCTTGCGCCGAGTCGGGCCTTTTGCCGCTTTCTTCGTCGCGGCCAGCATAGCCTGGGCCGGCGAGCGTCCTTCGCCGCCTCCGCTTCCGGCGGGAGCGACGGCCACGTTGGTTCCCTTCGGCAAGCTTGCGGGATGGAAGCGGGACGACCACGCCAAGGCTTGGCAGGTCTGGCTCGCTTCGTGCCGCTCCCAGGCGGAGAACAATCCCGCTCTCGATGCCGGCGTACCGGTTCCCAAGGATCTGGCGAGCCTGTGCCGCGAGGCCCTGAAACGCGGCGCGCTGGCGGCTCCGGCGGCCCGCGCTTTCTTCCAGGCCCATTTCAATGCCTGGCGCATCACCACGCAGAAGGGCAGCGGCCCCACGGGCGGAAAGGCCTTCTACACCGGCTATTACGAGCCGGAGATCCGCGGATCGCTGGTGCGGGAGGGCGAGTATCAGACCCCGCTCTATGACCGGCCGGCCGATCTGGTCAGTTTCGAGCCCAATGCCGTTCCTCCCGGCTTCGAAGGCTACAGCGCAGCCCGGCGCAAGCTCGACGGCAGCCTTGAGGTCTATCCCGACCGCAAGGCGATCGAGCAGGGAGCCCTGGACGGGCAGGGGCTCGAGATCGCCTATGTCGCCGATCCCGTCGACCGCTTCTTCATGCAGGTGCAAGGCTCGGGGCGGCTGAGGCTGCCGACCGGCAGCGTGGTGCGCTTTGCCTATGCGGGCAAGAACGGCCAACCCTATTCCGCCATCGGCAAGGCGGTGGCGGACAGGCTCAACATACCGCCCCGTGCCGTCACCATGGCGGGCCTCAGGGATTTCCTGGCGCGCGACCCGAAGCAGGCGCGCGAGGTGATGTGGGTCAACAAATCCTTCGTCTTCTTCAAGGTGGCGCCTTTCCTCGGCGCCGATGCCGGCCCGATCGGGGGCGAGGGCCTGCCGGTCACGCCGCTGCGCTCCATCGCCATTGATCGCAAGATCTGGCCCTATGGCCTGCCTGTCTTCGTCGAGACCGCGATTCCCGATGTCGGCGGCGGGGTGAAGCCCGAACCCATCCGCAAGCTGATGATCGCCCAGGACACGGGATCGGCCATCATCGGCCCGGCGCGGGCCGATATCTTCTTCGGATCGGGCGCCAAGGCGGGGGCGGTTGCCGGCGCGGTCCGCCACGGCGGCGGCTTCTACGTGTTATGGCCCAAGCCGCAGCCTGATACGAATGTCGCCTCCGAGGGGCGCCCATGACCCGCCGCAAGGGATTGAGCGCCGAGGACAGCGAGCTCTGGGCCTTCGTCACCCGGGAGATCACCCCGTTGAAACGCCGGCGCCGCAAGCCCGCCGTGGCCAAGGCCGCGACGAAGGCGGCGGAAACGCTGCCCGAGCCGGCGGCGGCGCCCGCCAAGCCACCGGTGAAGCCGAAATCCGCGGCCGGCCGTCCCGCCAAGCCGCCAGCCGCGCCGCCAATGCCGCCGATAGCGCCCATCGACAAACGCGAGCGGCGCCAGGTCGTGCGCGGCACGCGCGCCATCGACGCCAGGATCGATCTGCACGGCATGCGCCAGGCCGAGGCCCACGGGGCCTTGCGCGGCTTCCTCGCCATTGCCCAGATGCGCGGCTATTCGATGGTGCTGGTCATCACCGGCAAGGGCGGCGGCGGTGGCGGCGATATGGCGTTTTCGGGCGATGAGCGCGGAGTGCTGCGCCGCGTGGTGCCGCAATGGCTGCGCATGCCCGATCTCAGGCCGCTGATTCTCGGCTTCGAGGAGGCGCATCATGGGCATGGAGGCAGCGGCGCCCTCTATGTCCGGCTCCGCCGTATCCGGAGAATCGGCGAACGATGACCCCTTTCGGCGCCCGATTGCGTGCCTTGCGCGCGGCCCGCGGCCAGAGCCTCAAGGAGATGGCGGCGGCGCTCGGCGTTTCGGCTGCCTATCTGTCGGCTCTGGAGCATGGTAAGCGCGGACAGCCGACCTGGATCCTGCTGCAGCGGATCATCAGCCATTTCAACATCATCTGGGATGAGGCCGAGGATCTGCAGCGCCTGGCCGCGTTGTCCGATCCTCGCGTCGTGGTCGACACCGCCGGCCTGTCGCCCCAGGCCACCGAACTCGCCAACCGGCTGGCCCAGGACATCGCAAAACTGCCCGAGGCGGAGGTCGAGGCGATGCTGTCGCGGTTGAAGGCGATCGATGGCGCATGAAGGCTGGATATCCAAGCGTGCCAAATCACACGCCGTGCCTCTTCACAATTCGGTCTTCCTGCGCGCATAAGGCAAGCCGTGCGAGTGGTTCGGGAGTTGGTGTGTGACGGCGAAGAGGGACGAGAACAAGCCGGCCGCGAGATTGCTCGTCCTGCCGCCCGGGAACGAGAGGCTCTCCACCGTGCGGCGCCTGCTGCGGCGCGTGCCCTGGCGCTATGTCGGGCCGATCCTGTCGATCGGGCTTTTCGTCGGCGCGCTCATCGTGCTGGCCTCGATCCTGCGCGGCGTCGAGCCCGAAAAGGTGGTGGCCGCCTTCACCGCCACGCCGACATGGGCAATCGCCCTTTCGATCCTGTTCACCGCGCTCTCCTATCTCGCCCTGACTGGCTATGACGGACTGGCACTCCGCCAGATCGGCGCCAAGGACATTCCCTATTCCACCGCCGCCATCGGCTCCTTCACCTCCTATGCGATCAGCTACACGCTCGGCGTACCGCTGCTGACGGCCGGCGCCGTGCGCTACCGGGTCTATGGCGGTGCCGGCCTCTCCGCCCCCCAGATCGCCGCCCTGACGCTGGTATGCACGCTCACCTTCTGGCTCGGCATGGGCGCGGTGCTGGCGCTCGGCCTGGTGCTGGTGCCGGGATCGGTGGCGGGCGTCGACCATTTGCCGGTGTCCCTCAACATGTCGATCGGCGTCGCCATCATCGCGGTGATCCTGGGGTATGTCGGCTATGTCTCGACCGGCCGGCGCGTGGTCGCGGTCGAGGGCTGGTCGATGCCGCTGCCGGGCGGGAAAGTCACCGTCGCGCAGATCGTGCTCGGCGTGTTCGATGTCTGCGCCGGCGCCGGCGCGCTCTACATCCTGCTGCCGGACCAGGCGGCGAACGTACCCTTCTTCACCTTCATGGTGATCTATGTGCTGGCCGCTTTCCTCGGCGTGCTCAGCCATGCGCCGGGCGGCATCGGCGTATTCGAGACCACGATGCTGATCGCGCTGCCGACGATCGCCAAGGACGATCTCCTCGGCCGCATCATCCTTTATCGCGTCATCTATTATTTCGTGCCCTTCGCCCTCGCCCTGGCCATCCTGGGAGCCTATGAACTGGCGCGCCGGCGCCATGTCGTCGGCAAAATGGTCGACCAGGTCGCCGGCATCATGAAGCCGCTCGCCCCGATCCTGGTGGCGGGCGCCATGTTCCTGGCGGGCGGCGCCCTGCTGATCACCGGAGCCGTACCCGCCACCGAAGCTCGCCGCATCCTGCTTACCAATCTGGTGCCGCTGCCGGTGGTTGAGATCGCCCATATCGTCGTGTCGCTGTCGGGCGTCGCGCTGCTGTTCCTGGCGCGCGGCCTGATCCGGCGCATGGAGGCGGCCTGGCGGGCGGCGATGATCGTCCTGGTGGTCGCCACCGTCGCCACCTTGCTGCGCAGCGCCGATTGGCGCTTCATGCTGACGCTGTGCTGCGCCCTCATGGTGCTCGCCCTCAGCCGTCCGGCCTTTCCCCGCGGTGCCTGGCTATTCGGCATCGACTATTCGCCGCTCCTGCTCGGCGCCATCGCGGCCATGCTGGCGGTGACGGTGTGGATCGGTTTCTTCGCCTTCCGTTTCGTCCATTATTCGCCGGAGCTGTGGCACACTTTCGGCTATGGCGACGAGATGTCGCGCTTCCTGCGCTCGACCAGCCTGGCGGTGGCAGCCGCCATCGTCATCGGTATCCTCAGTGCCTATTGGAAGGGCGGCATCGGCCTGGTGCCGGCCGCTTCGATCGATATTTCCGGCCTGGTCGCGCGGGTGCCTTCGGCGGAGGCCCGCCTTGCATTGCTGCCCGGGCAGATGCTGCTCGCCAACGATCAGGGCAACGCCGCCATGGTGGTCGCCCGCGCCGGGGCATCCTCGATCGCGCTCGGCGATCCGATGGGCAATCCCGCCCTGGTGCAGGACCTGCTCTGGGTCTTCGGCGAGAGGGCCGAGCAGCAAAGGCTATGGCCGGTGATCCTCTCCGCCTCGCCGCGGATGCGGGCCGACTATCTGGAGGCCGGCCTGACGCTGACGCCGATCGGCGATCATGCCAGCCTCGATCTGGCTGGCCTGCCGGACGAGCCCTATGTCGGCGCCAACGCGATTTTCTCCTGGGCCGATATCCATGCACTGAGCCTGGATCTGGTGCCGGCCGGCGCCACGGCCACCATCATGCCGACGCTGGAGGCCGTTTCCCGCTCCTGGCTTGCCGGCACCGGGCGAAGCGAAGGCCATTTCGTCGTCGGACGTTTTTCGCCCGGCTGGATCCGGACCAATGACTGCGCCATCCTGCGCCGGGCCGGCGAGATCGTGGGCTTTGCCGTGGTGATGCGCAGCGCCGACAATGAGGAATGGGCCGTGGATATCCTGCGCTATTTGCCGGAACTCGGCATCTCGGCACTGGATTTCATGCTGCTGCGCCTCATCCGCCTGGCAAAGGCCCGGGGGGCGAAGCGCTTCGATCTCGGCCTCACGCCCAATCCGGCGCAGGCCGGCGAAAACCTTGGCCCGGCCTGGCGTCGTGTCACGCCGCTGCTGTTCCGCTTCGGCGACCATATCCCCAATTTCGACGCGCTGCGCGGCTTCAAGGCCCGCTTCAATCCCCGCTTCGAGCCGCGCTATCTTGCCTGTACGGCCGGCTTTGCCCTGCCGCACATCCTGCAGGATGTCACCACCCTGATCGAGAAGGGCGGCGATGGCGAGGTCCGAGCCGGCAAGGCATCGCCGGCCCGCAGCTGACGCGATGCGCGTCAGGCCGCCTTGGCGAAGCGCTGGGCGCGGAAGGGGGCGAGCAGGGGGTGAGGGGAGCCATCGGCGATCTCGCCGGCCAGGAGCTCTCCCGCGATGAGCCCGAGCGTCGCGCCGCTGTGGCTGAAGGCGACGTGGTAGCCGGGAATGCCCTCGATGGCCCCGAAGACCGGATCGCCGTCGCCCGGAATGGGCTTGGGACCGGCGCCGTAGCCGTCGAGTTCCAGCGTCGGGTTGCCCTCCAGCACTCGGGAGGCTTCTTCCAGAAGGCCGCGAATGGTGGATTGCCGGATTTCGAAACTGCCGTCGTCGCCTACCAGGATTTCTTCCTCCGACCAGGCGGAGTCGAGCACGAGCGCGCCGCCCGGCGTGGGGCGAACCGCGACGCGCGGTGTGTTCAGCACGGCGCGTAGCCTGGTTGCGACCGGCTTGGTGCGGACGAGGAGTGCGATCGGGGTGGCGTCGGCGATGAACCGCCCTTCTCTGGCGACGAAAGCGGGAACGTCGGCGCCGGTCGCGACCAGGACCGCATCGGCCTCGAACAGGCGCCCGTCGGCGGTCGACACACCGCTGGCGCGTCCGGCCGTGAGCCTTACGCTGGCCTTGCCCGCATCGGTGACCAGGGTGCCGCCTTTTTCGATGAATTCAGCCAGCATCACCTCGATCACCGACGGCAGGTCGACCCAGCCTTCGCCCGGATTGAAGATCGCACCCTGGGGCGTGATCGCCCGCTGATCGACGCCGGGTGTCACCTCGGCAACCTCTTCGGGGGAAAGGAGGAGGGCGTCATATCCCAGGGCCCGCTCGTGTGAGAAGACGGAGCGGATCTCGTTGGTCGCATCGTCGGCATCCCAGGTCAGGCCGCCGTCGAAACGCAGCCAGGCCGCCTCGGGATGGCGTGCCGCCAGGGTGCGGTAGCGATCGATGCCGATCATGCGCAATTGGTGATAGGCCGCCGAGCGTCGCCGTGACGAATTGAGCCAGGCCAGAGACCGCCCCGAGGCGCCGCTGGCCGGCCGGCTCTCGGTCACCAGGGTGGTGGCGATGCCGAGGCGGACGAGATGGGTGGCGGTCGAGACGCCGAAGATGCCGCCGCCGACGACGATGGCGCGGGATGTGGACGATACTGCAGTCATGGCTCGGGCTTTCAGGGCAGGAATGGATTGGGGCGAGGGCCGTGGCCGTCACAGCATTTCCGACAGGAAGCGCTGCAGGCGGGGGCTTTGGGGATTGTCGAAGATGGCATCCGGGGAACCGGCCTCGACGACCCGCCCCTCGTCCATGAACACCACCTGGTCGGCGACCCGGCGGGCGAAATTCATCTCATGCGTGACCACGACCATGGTCATGCCGCTCTTGCCGAGCCGCGCCATGAGATTGAGTACGCCTTTCACCAGCTCCGGGTCGAGGGCACTGGTGACTTCGTCGAACAGCATCAGTTCAGGCTTGAGGGCCAGCGCCCTGGCGATCGCCACGCGCTGCTGCTGTCCGCCCGACAGGTCGATCGGCCGATGGTTCATCCGGGTTGCCAGGCCCACTTCGGCGAGGCGTTCCTCGGCGATACGGCGGGATTCGGCCGTCGACAGCCCCTGAACCTCGCGCAGGGCGAGTTCGACATTGCCGATCGCCGTATGGTCGGGAAACAGATTGAACTGCTGGAATACCATGCCGACACGGCGACGGAGCAGGTCCGGCTTCATGCCCAGCACGCTCTGCCCGTCCAGGCGAATATCGCCCGAGACGGGCTCGGCCAGGCGGTTGAGGCAGCGCAGCAACGTCGACTTGCCGGACCCCGAGGGACCGATCACGCAGGTGATCGTGCCGGCTTCGGCCTGCAGGCTCACTCCTCTCAGGACCTTGAAATCGCCATAGGCCATGTCGAGGCCGACGATATCGAGGCGAGCGCCCCGGATCGCCATCGGCAGACCGGCTTCCTTCCCCTCGTCCGAAGGGTTGCCGGCGGCCGTCTCGTCAAGCTCGCGCACCTCCTCCAGACCGCTGGTGACCGTGCTGACCCTGCGACCGGTGCGCAGGCGCCCGTCGATCGCGTTGACGACATGCGTCAGCGGCACGGTGATGACGAGGTAGAAGATGCCGGCCAGCATCAGGGGCGAGAGATTGCCCGACACCACCGCCTGGTCTTGGCCCACGCGGAACAGTTCCCGCTCGGATGCCAGCAATCCGAGAAAGTAGACCAGGCTCGAATCCTTGATGTTGCCGATGAACTGGTTGACCAGAGCCGGCAGCACGCGGCGTACGCCCTGGGGAATCACGATGAGGCGCATGCCTTTGGGATAGGTCATGCCGAGGGCGCGGCAGGCTTCGAGCTGGCCGCGCTCAACGCTTTGGATGCCCGCCCGGAAGATTTCACCGATATAGGCGCCGGCGATCAGGCTCAGCGCCAGGATGCCGAGCGGATAGGGCGAGGGACCGAAGATCTGACGGCCTATGCCGGCAAAGCCCTGGCCGATCAGCAGGATGGTGACGATGGCCGGCAGGCCGCGGAAGACATCGGTGTAGATGCGGGCGGGCAGGCGGATCCAGGCAGCGCGGGAGATGCCCATCACGGCCAGCACCATGCCGATCACGATGCCCAGCAATGTCGAGGCGACGGCCAGGATCAGGGTGTTCTTCAAGCCCACCATCAGCATGTTGGGCAGTACTTCCGCCATGGAGTCCCAATCGAAGAAACTCCGCTGGAGGATATCGAACCAGCTCATTGGATGGTCTTTCGTGGCAAACTGAAGCCTTTTGCGATCGAGGCGAGCGCAGGCTCGACGCGGCCTCTCCCCGACGGGGACGACCGCGCCACATGCCGCGTCTCACTCGAGCAGACGTTACTTGGGCAGATATTGCTCGGGCATCGGCGATCCCGGGAACCATTTGGCGTAGAGCGTTTTCCAGGTGCCATCCTGCATGGCCTCATGCAGTGCCTTGTTGAGGGCCTGGCGAAGGGCGTCGTTTCCCTTCTTGACGACGAAACCGGCCGGAGCATCGAAGGAGGGGATGTTGATCGCCAGCTTCAGGTCCTTGAAGCGCTCTCCATATTGCTTGGCCGCTTCGTAATCGAGGAAATGGGCATCGACCGTGCCGCTGTTGAGGGCGGAGATGGCCGAGTTGTTGTCCGGAAAGTTGACGATGTCCGATTTGGTGAAGTGGGTCTTCGCGTAGGTTTCCTGCAGCGTGCCCTGCACGGCGCCCACGCGCTTGCCGGCGAGATCGTCGGCGCTCTTGATTCCCGCCTGCGAGGTCAGCACCGTCAGGTAGCCGGCCAGGTAGCCATCGGAAAAGTCGACGGTTTTCTTGCGCGCCTCGGTGGTGCCGATCGCTGCGACGGCCACGTCGAAGCGGCCATTGGCGACCGAGGGCAGGAGGGCCGAGAAATCCTGCCCGGTGAATGTCACATGGTCCTTGTCGAAGCCCAGCCTGCGCGCGACGTCACGGAACAGTTCGATGTCGAAGCCGCTGAATTCGCCATTGGCATCCGTGAAGGTATAGGGCTTGGCATCCCCCATGCTGCCGACGCTGATCATACCGGCATCGATGAGATTGTAGGGATTGCTGCTTGCCGCGGCGGGTCCGCTGCCGCCCGCCAGCCATGCCAGCGCGCCGAGCGCGGTGGCGGCCATCACGTCACGCCGATTGGGATTCTTCATTTCTTTCCCCTGGATTTTTTATTGAGACCGGTCTCTTAGCACTGGAGACCGGTCTCTTCAAATCAAAACTTCGCATTGACGCGGCTCCGGCAAAAGCGATAGTGGCGGGCATGGACAAGCAAAATCCCACCCGCCGACCCGTGACCGTTGCCGATGTGGCGCGATCAGCCCAGGTATCGAAGGCAACGGCGGCCCGGGCGTTGGGTGGCTACGGCGCTGTGCGCCCGGATCTGAAGGAACGGATCCTGGAGGCCGCGCGGCGGCTCGACTATCGGCCGAACGAACTCGCACGCACCATGGCGACCGGTCGTTCGGGCACGATCGGCGTGATCGTCGGCGACATCGAGAACCCCTTTTTTGGGCTGGCCGTGCGCGGAATCAGCGATGTTGCGGCCCAGGCGGGCTTCGATGTCATCCTCTCCAATTCCGGTGAGACGCTCGCCGCGGAAAAAGCCTCCACCGAAGTCTTTCTCTCCAAGCGGGTCGATGGGCTGATCGTTGCGCCAGCCACCCGCCATGACGGCAGCCATCTGCAGGATGTCCTCGCCCGCGGTTGTCCCCTGGTGCTGCTCGACCGGGACGTGCCGGGGCTGCCGGTGGACGTGGCGCTCGTCGACGACCACAAGGCGGCGCGGGAGGCGACGCAATTGCTGCTCGCAGCGGGGCATCGCCGGCTCGCCTACATCAGCGCCACGGCTGCAGCCGATGCGCATTATAGCGGCCCCGACCAGATTCCCCTGACGACCGTGCTCAACCGCATCGCCGGCTTCCTGGAAGCATCGGATAGCGCGGGCCTGGCCGAGACGGAGCGGCAGATACGCCTGGACGCGGCCACCACGGTCCGCTCGCAGGCGATACTTCTGGACCTGTTGCGGGCTCCCGGCCGTCCCACCGCCCTGCTGGCATCCGACAGCAAGATCGCACTCGAAGTGTTCAGGGCCGCCCGCACCCTGGGGCTTCACATCCCCGGCGACCTGTCGTTGGTGAGCTTCGACGATGCCGATTGGACGAGCGCGGTCTCCCCGTTGGTGAGCGTGGTGTCCCAGCCCTCTTACGAACTCGGGGCCGCCGCGGCCCGGATGCTGGCGGCCCGCATCATGGGCGATAAAGCGCCACCACGCAGGCAACTCCTCGACACGATCCTGATCCGGCGTGAATCGGTGGCGCCGCCCCGGCCTTGACAAAAGGGAACGCCAGGCCGAATATCGTTAGTATACAAACGATTTTGACCCGCCTTCGGGGGCTCGCTCCATGCCGTCCTACAGTGAGTTTTCTGCCCATAGCGAGTTCGAGGCGCCGGCTCCTGTGGTTTCGGCTGACGGCAAGATCCGCTGCGATGCCTGCCCCGTAATGTGCTACATCAAGCCGGGCATGGCGGGAGCCTGCGATCGCTATGCCAACGACAACGGCACGCTGGTCAGGGTCGATCCGCATATCCTCCTGGAGCGTACGGTGTCCGAGGGCGGCGACCTCGTGCCCTTTGGCGGCCCCAAGGGGTGGGATGGTTCCCTGGTGCCGAACCCGGAGAAATTCGTCACCGCCATCGGCGCGGGCACCACCTATCCCGACTACAAGCCGGCCCCCTTCATCGTCTCGTCCGAGGTCGACGGCGTCGACATGGTCACAGTGGTGACCGAGGGCATCTTCTCCTATTGCGGCGTCAAGGTGAAGATCGACACCGATCGCTTCGTCGGCCCCGAGCAGAGCACGGTGCGGGTGAACGGGGAGGCGGTCGGCCACGTCACCACCGGTGAATATGGCTCGCAGATGCTGTCGCTGGGCGGCGTCCACCACCTCACCGGCGGCTCGAAGAAGGAGGGCCGCGTCACCTGTGACGCCTTGCTCGATCTGTGCAACCGCAAGCCGGTCGAGATGACCGTGGATGGCGGCGCCACACTGGTGATCGAAGCCGGCAAGGCGCCGGTCGTCAACGGGCAGCTCGAGCAACGCATGCGGGTGGGCTGCGGCTCGGCCACCATCGGCATCTTCGCGCGGCAATGGCTCGGCAAGGCCGACGAGGTGGTGGTGGTGGACGACCACATCACCGGCGTGCTGTCCGAGCACCAGGCCGGCAAGCTGCTCGACATCCCCGATACCGGTATCAAGCTCAAGGGGCGGCGCTCCACCCCCGGGCGCTATTTCCAGGTGGCCGCGCCGGGCACTGGCTGGGGCGGCACCAATATCGACGATCCGCTCTCCATTCTCGGCCCGTTCGACCCCAAGACGGCCTGGCCGGGCCTGCGCCTGTTGATGGTGAGCACCACCGGTGAGCACCACGGCTATTACGAGCTCGACGAGGCGCTGCAACCGGTGCAGCGGGATCTGCCTGCGTCTTTGGTCGAGTCTGTGGAGCGCATCGCCGAGAACTGCGAGCCGGCGCTCGCCACCGTGCTGTTCATCGGCGGCGCCGGCGGGTCGCTGCGGGCTGGTGTCACCGAAAATCCGGTGCGGCTGACGCGCTCGGTCAAGGATGCCCTGACCTATGTCACCTGCGGCGGCGCGCCGGTCTATGTCTGGCCCGGCGGCGGCATCACCTTCATGGTCGACGTCACCCGTCTGCCGGACAATGCCTTCGGCTATGTGCCGACGCCGGCTCTGGTGGCGCCGATCGAATTTACCCTGCGGCTCGACGATTACGCGGCGATGGGCGGCCATATGGGCCATGTCAGGCCGCTCTCCAGCCTGCGCGAAGGGGTCGATCTCGCCCAACGCGCAGACAATCCCTGGCCTTTTGCGCCCCATGCGGCCCGGAGATCGCACGGATGAGGGCCGGGCCGCAGGCGGCGTTTCTCGCTGATGGCAGGCGCCTGCACCTGCAGCATGGGCCCATCGACCTCATCATCGAGGCGCAGGCCGGGGCCGAGGCCAAGGCCGTGCAGGCGGCCTATGGCGCGGCGATCCAGCATTTCGACGGACTGCTCGAGACGCTGTGTGCGGAACTCCCGATGCTGCGGGCGCCCCAAACGGCAGCCTGCGTTCCCGCACGGGGCGTGGTCGCACGGCGCATGCAGGACGCGGTCGCGCCCCATGCCGGCAGCCATTTCATCACGCCGATGGCTGCGGTAGCCGGCGCCGTGGCGGACGAGATTCTGGCTGCGATGCGCGCAGCGGCGCCGCTTCGCCGCGCCTTCGTCAACAATGGCGGCGACATTGCCCTGCATCTGGCCGAGGGCGAGGACTACGCCATCGGCCTGGTCGACCGCCCCGACAGGCCTGATATGTTCGCCCGCAGCCATATCAGGGCAGGCGAGGGGATCGGCGGCATCGCCACCTCCGGCTGGCGCGGGCGCAGCTTTTCGCTCGGTATCGCCGATGCCGTCACCGTGCTGGCCGCGGATGCCGCGGCGGCGGATGCGGCAGCCACCATCATCGCCAATGCCGTCGACATCCCCGGCCATCCCGCCATCAGGCGTGTTCCGGCTTCCGCCCTGCAGCCCGACAGCGATCTCGGCGAGCGCCCGGTGACGCGTGCCGTCGGGCCTCTCGCGGACGAGGACATCGCCATGGCCCTGCGGGCGGGGGAAGCCCGGGCACGCAGCCTTCTCGATGGCGGGCTGATCCGCGCCGCCGCCCTCCACCTTGCCGGCGTCACCGCGCTGGTGTCGACTGCCAACACTTTGCTGCAACCGAAAGCCGCCTGACATGCCCGAGATCGTTCTGCGCAAGCGCGCCGTCATCGTCGAAGAGATTTTCCATGAAGGCGGCCCTGTCAGCACCGTGCCGCTGAAGCGCGGCGCCATTCTGAGCGTGATCCACAATCCTTTTGCAGGCCGCTATGTCGAGGAGATCGCCTCCTTCATGGAGGAGCTCAAGCCGCTCGGCGTGGACATGGCCGGCGCCCTGCTGGCGGCGCTCGGCGGCAAGGCCGCGGATGTCGAGGGTTATGGCAAGGGCGCCATCGTCGGCGCCGCGGGCGAGCTCGAGCATGGCGCGCTCTGGCATGTGCCCGGCGGCTACGCCATGCGCGAGATCCTCGGGGACGCCAAGGCGATCGTGCCGTCGGCCAAGAAGCTCGGCGGCCCCGGTACCAGGCTCGACGTGCCCGTCACCCATATCAACGCCTCCTATGTGCGCAGCCATTTCGACGCCATGGAAGTGGGCCTTGCCGATGGGCCCAAGGCGGACGAGCTCCTGCTGGTCCTGGTGATGACCACGGGCGCGCGCATCCATGCCCGCGTCGGCGGCCTCGCGGCCAAGGACGTCAAGGGCCTGGACGGGCTGCGATAGGCCAATCGAATTCGAGAGGAACTGCCATGCCCGCCAGCATCCGCAAGCTCGTCACCTTCGTCGAGGAAACCAGGCGCGAGATGGACCGCCCCATCGACCCGCCGACCCGGCGGGCGGCGGCGATCGCGGTGATCGCCAATCCCTTCGCCGGGCGCTATGTCGAGGATCTCGCGCCGCTGATGGAGATCGGCGAGGAGCTCGGGGCCTTGCTCACGCAGCGCGCGGTCGAGGCCCTCGGCATCGACGGGCCTGATGCCGAGAGCTATGGCAAAGCCGCGGCCGTGGGCGAGAATGGCGAACTCGAACATGCCGCCGCCATTCTGCATCCCAGGATGGGCACGCCGGTGCGCAAGGTGCTCGGCAAGGGTGCGGCCCTGATCCCGTCCGCCAAGAAGCGTTGCGCCCTCGGCGGCGTGATCGACGTGCCGCTCGGCCACAAGGATGCCGCCTATGTGCGCAGCCATTTCGATGCCATGGAAGTGCGCGTGCCCGACGCGCCGCGCGCCGATGAGATCCTGGTCGCCATCGTCGTCACCGACAGCGGACGTCCCCTGCCGCGTGTCGGCGGCCTGACCAAGGCCGAGATCAAGGGCGAGGACGGTTTGCGCTGAGGGATCGGCAAGGGACACGGCTGAGACCGCGGACGTCCCGTCCATAGGCGCTAACTTTGCAGGCTGAACGCTCGAAAGGCGGAGTGTCGATCTTCAGATCGACATCTTCCTTCCGTGACATTTTTCTGCAAATGTTTCATTTGCAAGAATGTCGATCTGAAGATCGACACTCCAATCCTGCCCATTCTCTGCAAAGTTAGCGCCTATGGACGGGACGTCCGCGGTCCCAGTTGCGGTGTTTCCCAAGCCTGCACGATGGCCTTGACGCCGCTTTGCCCGATCTGTTCCCTGGGGCATTGCCGATGACCCGCCTTCGGTTGACGGTCCGGCGCAAGCAGTGACAGGGAACTTCGACGATGCGGTTTTCTCTTCGGCCCGTGCTCGCCGGTCTCGCGCTTGCCTTGGTCTGCTGCACGGCCCTGTCGGCGCCGGCTCTGGCGGACAGGCGCGTCGCCCTGGTGATCGGCAATTCGGCCTATCGCAATACGGTGCCGCTGCCCAATCCCCGCAACGATGCCGCCGACGTCGCCCAGGCCCTGAAGGCGGTCGGTTTCACGGTGGTCGAAGGCTACGACCTCGACAAGCGCGGCATGGACGATGCCTTCAGGCGCTTCGCCAACGAGGCCGAGGGCGCCGATGCGGCGCTGTTCTACTATGGCGGCCACGGCTTCCAGTTCCAGGGCTCGAACTATCTGATGCCCGTCGACGCCAAGCTGACCGGGGTCGGCGACGTCAATTACGAGATGGCGCGGGTCGATGACATCCTGTCCGACCTGCAGCGCGCCAATGGTGTGCGCATCGTCATGCTCGATGCCTGCCGCGACAATCCGCTCGCCCAGCAGCTTTTGTCCAAGGCCAGCCCGACCCGCTCGATCGGCATCAGCCGCGGCCTCGCCCGCATCCAGCAGACGGCCGGCAGCGTGATCGCCTATTCCACCCAGCCCGGTGCCGTCGCCGCCGATGGCGGCGGTCGCAACAGCCCATTTGCCGCGGCATTCCTGGGGGAGGTCGGCAAGCCGGGCGTCGAGATCGGCGCTCTGTTCCGCCGGGTCGCCGCCAATGTCTACAAGGCCACCAATGAGCGCCAGCTGCCCGAGGTGACCTTCTCGCTGCTCGGTGATTTCTATTTCTCGGGCGGGGCGGCGGCCGCCACCCCGGCGCCATCTCTAGCGCCCACACCCGCGCTGCAGACGCCGATGCCGGCGCCGCTGGACGCCGCTGCCCGCGCCGCGGTGGAGGGGTGCGACAAGATGGCGGCCTCGCCGCAGGACATGGATCGCCCCTCTGGCGTGCCCGGTGTCGAGTTCAACCGTATCCAGCCCCGACTGGCCGTCGAGGCCTGCCGGGCGGCACTGGCGGCCGCTCCCGAGGATCGGCGGATACAGTTTCAGCTGGCGCGGGCGCTCGATGTCGCCGGCAGCGATGCCGAAGCGCGGGACCTGCTGACCAAGGCTGCCGCCGCGGGCTCGGTCTCCGCGATGTCGGACCTGGCGCTGATGCTGGAGACGGGGGAGGGCGGGCCGGTCGATCTGCCGCGCGCCGTGGCCCTGTTCGACCAGGCCGCCGCGGCCGGCAATATCTCGGCGATGCGAAATATCGCCATCGAGTTCGAGAACGGTACCGGCCGTCCGCGCGATGCCGTGCAGGCGGCGCAATGGTACCGGAAGGCCGCCGACACCGGCGACCCGCAGGCGATGGGCTTCCTGGCCGTGCTCTATCTGCAGGGCACGGGCGTGCCCAAGAATGCCGCCGAGGCTCGGCAATGGATCGACAAGCTGGTCGAGACCGAGCACACCCAGACCATGCTGCGGGTCGGCTATGTGCTGCTCGGCCAGACCGGCGCGGTGAAGGATTTCGCCACGGCCCGCAAGCTGTTCCAGCGCGCCGCCGAACTGGGCGATGGGGATGGCAACGTCATGCTCGGGAACATGGCGGCCAACGGCATCGGCGGGCCGCGCGATTTCGGCAGGGCCGTGGACTTCTTCGAGAGAGCCGCGGCGATCGGCAACCTCAATGCCAAGGCCAGCCTGATACCTTTCCTGATGGCGGGCGCAGGCGGCATCAAGCGCGATCCCGGCAAGGCGGCCGATTACGGCCTGGAAGCGTTGCGGGGCGGCTCGCCGGTGGCTCGAGGCCTCCTGATCGACAAGGCCGCGACCTCGCTCACGCCGCAGCTGAAAAAGGCCGTCGAACAGCGGCTGGCCAAGGCCGGCCTGCTCGATCGCGCGCCGGACGGCAGCTACGGAGCCGACACGCTGGCGGCACTGCAAGCCTTCGTGCTGGCGAAATAAGCCTCTCCGCCGGCGGATAGGGCCCTGTTTCTGACGATACAGGCAGGAATCGCAGGTTATGCCATCAACGGGACAGTCAATCCCCAACAGGAACTGTCCCATGCGTCTGCGTCTTGCCCTAGCCGCCCTCCTGGCGAGCGCCTCCCCGGTCCTGGCCGCCGACCTCGGCTACACCACCGCCGAGCCGGTCGCGCCGGTCGTGCCCTATAGCTGGACCGGCTTCTATGTCGGTGCCCATGCCGGGGCCGTCTTCGGCAATGCCAAGATCAGTGCTGACACCGGCGGCTATCGTCAGAATTTCAACAGCACCGGTTTCATCGGCGGCCTGCATGCCGGCTACAACTACCAGTTCGAGAACAATCTGGTGATCGGCCTGGAAGGCGACATCGACTATACCTTCCTGTCGAAGACGCATCATAGCGTCGCAGGCGCCGTCCCCTACAGCGTCCGCTTCAAGAGCGACTGGCAGGGCTCGATCCGCGGGCGGGTCGGCTATGCCTTCGACCGCTTCCTGCCTTATCTGACCGCCGGCGTCGCCTTCGCCAACCAGAAATACGACGTCAACGCCCCCGGCCTCGGCGCCTATTCGGCCAGCACCACCCGGACTGGCTGGACCGTCGGCGCCGGTCTCGAATATGCCCTCAACGAGAACTGGTCGGTGCGAGGCGAGGTGCGCTACAGCGATTTCGGCAAATGGCGGATCCGGGCGGCCAATCCGGGCAAGGTCCGTTTCCGCGAGACCATGGCGCTGCTCGGCGTGAGCTACAAATTCTGAGGAAAGGATGCGAGGCGGGTGACGATCGTGGCGTGATCCCACCAGCGGTTGCGGCCGACACGGTGATCGACGATGTCGAAGCCGGCCTCGCCCAGTTCCGCCAGAAGGGCGGGCAAGGGCCTGAGTGTGCGTGTGGGAACGCCGCCGTCGAGGAGGCATTGGCGGTCCGCGTCATAGCGGGCGCGTGCTTCGGGCGAACGCGGCGGGCCGCACATGGTGCTGGCGATGAAGATGCCGCCGGGCTGCAGAATGCGGCGAACCTCGGCCAGGCAAAGGCTGCGGTCGGCGCCGATCAGGCAATGCAGGCAGGCGCCATCGAAGACCAGGGCGAAGGACGCCGTGCCGAAATCGGACATGGCGCGCATCGCCCTGGATGAACCGGCCGGCAAGCCCGGCGGTCTTGAAGGTTTCATGGGCCCAGTCGATGGCCGCCGGCGAAATATCGATACCCTGCACCCGGTAGCCGCGCTCGGCCAGGAGCAATGCCGCCATGGCGGCATTGCCGCAGCCGAGTTCCAGGGCAGGGCAGGGCGGCGGCGGCAGGAGGCCGGACCGATGGAGGTCGTCCAACACGCAAACGAGCTTCTGCCGGTTGCCGGCGTGACAGTCTCCGGCCCAGCCCGGCAGGCCGGCGGACCGCAGTTCCCGATATCGCTTCTCGTAGTCTTGCATGGTTATCCGAAGCTCGACCGCCCGCTACTTTTACGTCAAACTTCGCGCTGACCCTAGGGAAAGAAGTGTGAGTCAGGGGGAATCATGAAGAGCGTTCATGGTCTGATTGTCATCACATTCGCTGCGATCATAGGAATTCTTGCAACCGGTCCGGGCGGCTCCGCGCAGGCCGCCGGAACCTGCGAACACCGGCCCGCGCCGGCAGGGACAAGCGGCAAGCGGGTGGCGGTGATTGTCGGCAATGGCGGCTATGGCAACGGCATTCCGGCCCTGCCCAATCCGGCTCGGGATGCGCAGGCGGTCGCCAAGGCGATGGGCGCCCTCGGTTTTGAAATCTTCCTGGCCGGCGATACCGACAGCGAGGGGCTGCGGAACTGCCTCGCCACCGCCTATGCCGGCGCGGCCGGGGCGGATGTGGCGATGTTCTATTATTCCGGCCACGGCATCCAGATCAGGGACGAGAACTATCTGGTGGCCACCGATGCCACCTCGAAGGATCTCCAGCATGGCTTCGTGCCGGTGCAACCGATCGTCGACACGCTGCAGAAGGGCGCCAAGGCGACCCTGGTCTTCCTCGATGCCTGCCGCAACAACCCAATGGCAGAAGGCGGCCAAGCCGGGCTTTCGGTCTCGACCGGGCGCGGCCTGGCTCGTGTCGAAGGAGCAGGGGCTGCGGCGGCGCCCGGCACGGTACAGGCGCGCGGGCTGATGGTGGCCTATGCCACTTCGCCCAATGCGGTGGCGCTGGACGGCAGGGGAGAGCTCAGCCCCTTCACCGGTGCCTTCGTCAAGGCGGTCGGCACCTCCGGCTATTCGATCCAGCGCATCATGAGCGACGTCACCAAGGCGGTGGGCGAGGAGACCGGCTGGGCCCAGACACCCTGGATGAAATCCTCGCTCACCGACGAGCTCAAGCTCGGCGGCGGCCAGACGCTGGCAGAGGCCCAGTCCGTCTCCGACAACCATGCCACCCGTTCGCAGGAACTGCTCTTCCAGCGCCGCGACAAGCGGGCGGCGATCGTCGAGGCGTTGAAGGGGCTGCCCGCCCGGGCGGACGAAACCGCGCTGAAGCGTTTCGCCAAGGCCTATCTGGCGCTCTATTCGGCCGTGCAGAGCCGCCAGATCAAGCTACCCGTCGAAACGGGCAAGACCATCCGAGCGGCCGTCTCGCCGCTGGAACGCGTTGGCCTTCTGGTGTTCAGCACCGACTATCAGTCCGGGCACCTTGAGTTGTGGTCGACCGACGAGAGCAGGCTCGTGGCGAAACTGGCTCTCCAAACGGCGCCTGCCAATCTGGTGTTCAGCCCGCGCGGCAAGTTCCTTGCCGTCAGTTCTTTCGGACAGATCTCGGTCCTGAATGGGCTTGACGGTACCAGGCTGTTCGACCTGCCGCGCAAGGACGGAGCCTATACGATGGATTTCAGTCCCGATGAGAGCCGCCTGCTGCTGGCAGGCGACAATTCCGGCTTTCTGACGGTCATCGACGTCGGCACGGGAAAGCCTGTGATCCGGATCAAGGAAAGCACGCTCGCCCCTGGCTTCGGCAAGGTCAATCCTCTGAAGGTGGCCTCCGCCGTGTTCGGCGGCAACGATGCGATCTGCCTCAAGCTCCAGACCAGCCTGATCCGGGACCCGAAGGCAGCCGGCGAGAATGTGGTGGCGATCTTCGACCTGCGCGAGAACCGTACCACCCATCTGCGCCCGGTCGATGCGTCGGTCGACCGCGTGCTATGCGACCCCAACCGCAAATATCTGGTCGGCGCCTCTGCCATCGGTTCGGGCGATGTGCTGATGGTAATCTGGGATCTCGCCCGCGATAGGATGACCGAAGTCAAGGCGCCTGGGGAGAATGTCGTCGGGCTCGATCCGGGCGGGCGGTATGTCCGGGCTCAAGACCTGAGCGGGGGCAAGGGCGGTGTCTTGTACGAACTCGCCACCGGCAGGGAGGTGCATCTTGCCACCATTCCCGATGGTCTCTCGGGCTTCGGCCCCCTGGTCTACAGCGTGTCGGGCAGCGTGGTGGGCATGGACTCTGCGCCGAATCCCTGGCGCGACTGGCCGGACGAGACCCTGTTCGGACCTGCTCTCGTCGACAAGGCCTTGTCGGAATTGAGCCCGGCACAGCGCGAGGAGGTCGCGCGCGACCGCGTCACCTTTGTCGAGGTCGCTACGGCACCGTGATGCGGCCTCGGCCTTGCGTCGGTCCATGATCCCAAAAAATTGACGCGTTTTCCGGTTCGGTCGGATCGGAAAACGCCGTAGGGTAACCTGGAGGACGAGGTTTGCGCCACCGCCTCGTCGGCCAGAGCTGGGATGGTCTGAACCGTGAGGCATACTTTTTCGCGATTGTATATTGACGTTAACGTAAACTGAATGTATCTCCTCACCATCTGCAAGGCGGAGGTGTCCGATGTCACTGAGCGAGATGGCATTCGCCGAGGAAGCTACCGACCCGCGCAAGGGTGGACAGCGCAAGGAGCAGTTCACCATTCATGAGCTGGTCACCGAGTTCGAGGTGACCTCGCGTACCCTGCGTTTCTATGAAGAGAAGGGCCTGCTGATCCCGACCAGGCGGGGCCAGGAGCGCATCTATTCCCGTCGCGACCGTGCGCGCCTCAAGCTCGTCCTGATGGGCAAGAGCGTGGGCTTCTCGCTGGAGGAGGTCAAGTCGATGCTCGACCTCTACGATCTCGGCGACGGCCAGGCCACGCAGTTGCGCGTCGCCCTCGAGCGGTTCGAGGAGAAGCTTGCCGAGCTCGACCGTCGCCGCCGCGACATCGACCACGCCTATGCCGAGCTGAGCCATGCGCGCGACATCGTGCGCGGCCGTCTCGCCCGCCAGCAGAAATAATTCAACAGGAGCAGACCGATGCCCAGCTACAAGGCTCCCGTGGAGGACGTGATGTTCCTCCTCAACGACGTGCTCGACATCAACAAATACAACAATCTTCCGGGCTTCGAGGACGTCTCGCCGGAGACCGTCGGCGCCATTCTCGGCGAAGGCGCCAAGATGTGCGAAGAACTGCTGCAACCCCTCAATGCCAGCGGCGACCGTGAAGGCTGCATCCGGTCCGACGATGGCACGGTGACGACGCCGGATGGTTTCAAGCCGGCTTATCAGGCCTATCGCGAAGGCGGCTGGGTCGGGCTGCCGGCACCGGCTGAATATGGCGGCGCCGGCCTGCCGGCCGTGCTCAATTCGGTGATGCAGGAATTCGTTTCCGGCGCCAATCTCGCCTTCGGCATGTATCCGGGGCTCACCCAGGGCGCCATCGCCGCCCTGCTCGAGCATGGCAGCGACGCCCAGAAGCAGACCTATCTGCCCAAGATGGTGGCCGGCGAATGGACCGGCACCATGAACCTCACCGAACCCCTTTGCGGCACGGATCTGGGTCTGATCCGCACCAAGGCGGTACCCGTCGGCGACGGTTCCTACAAAATCTCCGGCACCAAGATCTTCATTTCGGCCGGCGAGCACGACCTTGCCGACAACATCGTGCATCTGGTGCTGGCCCGCATCGAGGGCGCCCCGGCCGGCACCAAGGGCATCTCGCTGTTCGTCTGCCCGAAATATCTGGTCAATGCCGACGGCTCCCTCGGTGCCCGCAACAAGGTCTCCTGCGGCAAGATCGAGGAGAAGATGGGCATTCACGCCAATTCGACCTGCGTGATGAACTATGAGGAGGCGATCGGCTACCTCGTCGGCACCGAGAACAAAGGCCTCGCCGCCATGTTCGTGATGATGAACGAGGCGCGGCTGGCTGTCGGCATGCAGGGCCTGGCGCTCGGCGAAGTCGCCACCCAGAACGCGGCTGCCTATGCCCGCGATCGCCTGCAGGGCCGGGCGCTCACCGGCGCCAAGGAGGCCGACAAGGCGGCCGATCCCATCATCGTGCATCCCGATGTCCGGCGCACCCTGATGACAGCCCGCGCCCTCAACGAAGGCGGCCGCGCCCTGGCGCTCGCCACCGCGCTGCAGGCCGACATCCATCGCCGTTCGCCCGATGCCGCGGCCCGCCAGGCCGCCGACGACCGGCTCGGCCTGATGACGCCGATCGTCAAGGCCATCCTGACTGAAAATGGCCTGCAGAACGCGATCAATAGCCAGCAAATGTTCGGCGGTCATGGCTATATCGCCGAGGTTGGCGTCGAGCAGTTCGTCCGTGACGCCCGCATCACCCTGATCTATGAAGGCGCGAACGGCATCCAGGCGCTCGATCTCGTCGGCCGCAAGCTGCCGCGTGACGGCGGCCGTGCCATGATGTCCTATCTCGGGGAATTGAACGGCTTCCTCAAGGCCCATGAGGCGGACGAGGCCCTCAAGCCCTATATTGCTCCCTTGAAGGCTTCGGCCGGCCATCTGCAGCAGGCCACGATGTGGCTGATGCAGAATGCCCTGGCCAAGCCGGACAATGCCGGCGCGGCCTCGACCGATTATCTGCATCTCTTCGGCCTGGTGGCGCTCGGCTATATGTGGGCGCAGATGGCGAAGGCGGCCCTGGCGAAGGGAGAGAGCGATTTTGCCAAGAACAAGCTGACGACGGCGAAGTTCTTTGCCGACAGGCTGCTGCCGGAAACCGGGCTGCGCCTGGCCCGCGTGACGGCCGGCGCCGGCGACGTGATGGCACTGCCGGCCGAGGCGTTCTGATCGGGGCGCGGACATCTCGACGACATGCCTTCATGTCGCGATGTCCGCTCTTCCTATTGAGCACTATATTTCCAAGAGCGGACTGGAAGTCCGCGCTCCCGGGGAGGACCCAATGAGCGAAGCCTTCATCTACGATGCCGTGCGCACACCGCGCGGTAAGGGCAAGGCCGATGGCGCCCTGCACGAGGTCACCAGCCTGTCGCTGGCAAGCCAGACGCTGCGGGCCGTGGCCACACGCAACGGGCTGCCGGAGAACGCGGTGGAGGACGTGATCCTCGGCTGCGTCGATCCGATCGGCGAGGCCGGCGGCGACATCGCCCGCATCGCCGCGCTGCATGCCGGTCTCGGCGAGAAGGTGCCGGGCGTGCAGATCAACCGCTTCTGCGCCTCGGGCCTGGATGCGGTGAATCTTGCAGCCGGCCAGATCGCCGGCCGGCAGAAGGACCTCGTCGTCGCCGGCGGCGTGGAGAGCATGTCGCGCATCGGCATGATGGCCTCGGGCGGCGCCTGGGCGCTCGACCCCTCCAGCGCGGTGCCGACCTGGTTCATGCCCCAGGGCATTTCCGCCGACCTGATCGCCACCAAATACGGTTTCTCGCGTGACGACGTCGACGCCTATGCGGTGGAATCGCAGCGGCGTACCGCCCAGGCCTGGAACGAGGGGCGCTTCGCCAAGTCGGTCATTGCCGTCAAGGACATCAACGGCCTGACCATCCTCGACAAGGACGAGCATATGCGCCCGTCCACCACCATGCAGTCCCTGGCCGCCCTCAACGCCTCCTTCGTGCAGATGGGCGAGATGGGTGGCTTCGATGCGGTGGCGGTGCAGGCGCATCCGGAAGTCGAGAAGGTCAGCCACGTCCATCATGCCGGCAACTCCTCCGGCATCGTCGATGGCGCTTCGGCCGTGCTGATCGGTTCGGCCGAGGCCGGCCGACGTTTCGGCCTCAAGCCGCGGGCCCGCCTCAAGGCGGCCGCCTCGATCGGTTCGGATACCGCGCTGATGCTGACCGGCCCCGTCGACGTCACCGAGCTGCTGCTGCGCAAGGCCGGCATGAGCAAGGCGGACATCGACCTCTTCGAGATCAACGAGGCCTTCTCCTCGGTGGTGTTGCGCTACATGCAGGCCTTCGATCTCGATCCCGCCAAGGTCAACCCCTGCGGCGGCGCGATTGCCATGGGCCATCCGCTGGGAGCCACCGGCGCGATGATCCTGGGCACCGCCCTCGACGAACTCGAGCGCACCGGCAAGTCGACCGCCCTGATCACGCTGTGCGTTGCCGCCGGCATGGGCGCCGCCACCATCATCGAGAGGGTGTGACCTCTTTTCCTTCTCCCCTTGCGGGAGAAGGTGCCCCTGAAAGGGGCGGATGAGGGGTCTCGCGGCCGTTCATCCGGAATCGAATGAGCCTTCGAAACCTTGAGAGGTTTCGTCCACCCCTCATCCGGCGCTGCGCGCCACCTTCTCCCGCAAGGGGAGAAGGAAATTGGCTGGAGCCATCTCATGAACCTCACCAATTTCCACTTCGATGTCGACAGTGACGGTATCGCCCTCGCCACCTGGGACATGCCCGGCCGCTCGATGAACGTCATCACCGTGGAGGTGATGGAGGAACTCGGCCAAATTCTCGAGCGGGTCACCTCCGATGCCGCCATCAAGGGCTGCGTCATCGCCTCGGGCAAGGAGGCCTTTTCCGGCGGCGCCGATCTCACCATGCTCGAAGGCATGGGCCAGCGCTATGCCAAGGCGCGGGCCGAGCTTGGCGAAGACAAGGCGATGGAGAGCTTCTTCGCCGAGAGCCGCTTCCTCTCCCAGCTCTATCGCCGCATCGAAACCGGCGGCAAGCCTTTCGCCGCCGCGATCAACGGCATCTGCCTGGGCGGCGCTTTCGAGCTGACTCTGGCCTGCCACTATCGCATCGGCGCCTCCGACAATGACAAGGCCCGTGTCGGCCTGCCCGAAGTCAAGGTCGGCCTGTTCCCCGGCGCCGGCGGCACCACCCGCGTGTCCCGCCTGATGAAGCCGGACCAGGCCCTGCAGATGCTGCTCAAGGGCGATCAGCTGCGCATCGGTCAGGCTCAGAAGATGGGCCTCCTCCATGCCGTCGCCCCGCGCGAGGAACTGGTGGCCAAGGCCAAGGAATGGATCAAGACCGGCGGCTCGCCCGTGGCGCCCTGGGACGTGGAAGGTTTCCGCCTGCCTGCGGGCCCGGTCTATTCCAAGGCCGGCATGATGGTGTTCCCGCCGGCCAATGCCCTCTATCGCCGCGAGACCTACGACAATTATCCGGCGGCCCGCGCCATCCTGCAGACGGTCTATGAGGGCCTGCAGCTGCCCTTCGACCGGGCGCTCACGGTGGAATCGCGCTATTTCGCCCATGTGCTGCGCTCGACCGAAGCGCGTTCGATGATCCGCACGCTGTTCGTCTCCATGCAGGAGCTCAACAAGGGCGCGCGCCGTCCGGTCCTGCCGCCGTCCAACCTCAAGCGCATCGGCGTGGTCGGCGCCGGCTTCATGGGCGCGGGCATCGCCTATGTCTCGGCGCTGGCCGGGCTCGATGTGGTGCTGGTCGACCGCGACCAGGAAGCCGCCGACAAGGGCAAGGCCCATTCCGACGGCCTGATCACCGGCCAGATCAAGAAGGGCCGCGCCTCGATGGCGGACAAGGAAGCCCTGCTCGGCCGCATCACCGCCACGGCCGATTTCGCTGCGCTTGCCGGCGTCGACCTCATCGTGGAGGCCGTGTTCGAGGACCGCGCCGTCAAGGCCGAAGTGATCAGGAAGATCGAGGCGGTGATCGGCGAGGACACCGTCTTCGCCTCGAACACCTCCACCCTGCCGATCACGTCGCTGGCCGAGAATTCCGCCCGCCCCGAGCAGTTTATCGGCGTGCACTTCTTCTCGCCGGTCGACAAGATGCTGCTCGTCGAGGTGATCAAGGGCGCAAAGACCGGCGACAAGGCCATCGCCGTCGCGCTCGATTTCGTGCGGGCCATCCGGAAGACGCCGATTCTGGTCAATGACGGCCGCGGCTTCTTCGCCAATCGCTGCGTGCTCAACTATATCCGTGAAGGCCATCTGATGCTGGGCGAGGGCGTGCCGCCGGCGATGATCGAGAATGTCGCCCGCGCCGCCGGCATGCCGGTCGGGCCGCTCTCCCTCAATGACGAGGTCGCCATCGACCTGGCCTGGAAGATCCTGCAGGCCACCAAGAAGGATCTCGGCGAGGCCGCCATCGATCCGGCGCAGGAGAAGCTGCTCGACGCCCTGCTCAACCAGCATGGCCGCCTCGGCCGCAAGAACGGCAAGGGCTTCTACGACTATCCGGACGGCGCCTCCAAGCGGCTGTGGCCGGGCCTGTCGGACCTGCAGGCGGTGAAGCTCGATCCCGACACCATCGACAAGGAGACGCTGAAGCACCGTTTCCTCGTGGTCCAGGCGCTGGAAGCGGCCCGCACCGTGGAGGACGGCATCATCACCGACATGCGCGAGGCGGATGTCGGCTCGATCCTCGGCTTCGGCTTCGCGCCCTTCACCGGGGGGGCCCTGTCCTATATCGACGGCATGGGCTCGAAGGCCTTCGTGGCGCTGTGCGACAAGCTCACGGCCGCCTATGGCCCGCGCTTTGCGCCCAACAAGCTGCTGCGCGACATGGCCGCCAAGGACGAGCGCTTCTATCAGCGCTTCAAGCCGGAGAAGAAGGCGGCGTAGGATCGAAACGGAGTGTCGACCTCCAGATCGACATTCCATGCGGCTCGGCGGTGTCGACCTGAAGGTCGACACTCCATTTTACCGCAGCCCCTTCTTGATCTGCTTGATCAGGCCGGGACCCTTGTAGACCAGGCTGGAATAAAGCTGGACCAGTGTGGCGCCGGCATCCAGCTTGGCCTTGGCGGTCTGAGCCGAATGGATGCCGCCGACCCCGACCAGGGGGAAGCGGCCGCCGACGCGCCGGGCGGTTTCGGCCAGCACCTGGGTGGAGAGCTCGAACAGGGGCGCTCCCGAGAGGCCGCCCGCCTCCTTGGCCGTCTCGCGCTCCTTCAGCGTCTCGGGCCTGGAGATCGTGGTGTTGGAGACGATCATGCCGTCGAGCTTGTGGGCGAGCACGCGGTCGACGATGTCGTCGAGCTCGAACATGGTGATGTCGGGCGCGATCTTGAGAAGCAGCGGGCGGCGCGGACCGATGAGCGCCGCCGTATCGCGTGCCTCCACCGCGCGGCCCAGCAATTCGTCGAGCGCCTCGCGTTTCTGCAGATTGCGCAGGCCCGGCGTGTTGGGCGAGGAAATGTTGAGGGTGAAATAGGAGGCGACGGGGGCGAAGACGATGATGCCGGCGGCATAGTCGGCGGCCTTGTCCTCGCTGTCCTTGTTGGCACCGACATTGACGCCGAGAATGCCGCGGCCTTTGCGGGCCTTGAGCCGGGCCAGCACGGCGGCGTGGCCCTGATTGTTGAAGCCGAAGCGGTTGATCACGCCCTCATCCGCCGGCAGACGGAACAAACGGGGGCGGGGATTGCCCTCCTGGGGGCGCGGGGTGACGCTGCCGATCTCCACGAAGCCGAAGCCGAGCTTGAACAGGGGATCGACCACCTCGGCATTCTTGTCGAAGCCGGCGGCCACGCCGACCGGATTGGGGAAATCGAGCCCGAAGGCCTTCACCCCGAGCGAGGCCGGATCGGGGAGGGCGGGAGGGATCGGCAGGCTGCGCAGCGCGGAGAGGGTGGCCTCATGCGCCTCCTCGGGGTCCATACGGAACAGGCGGGGACGGATGAGGGCGAAGGCTGCACCGATCATGGCTGCTCGCTCGAGAGAAATTCGAGCGGGAAGACATGTCGGCCATCCAAGCCGAGCGGCAGCGGCGCGGTCCACTCGACCAGGTCGAGGGGCAGGGCGCCATAGAGATGGGGGAAGAGGGCGCCGCCGCGCGAGACTTCCCATTTGAGGGCTTCGCCGAGCCTGTCGGCCTCGACGGCGGCAAGGATGAGATCGTCCTGTCCGGCGAAATGCCGGGCCGCCGTCTCCCGTACGGTATCGGCCGAGGAGAAGTGGATGTAGCCATCCTGGATATCGATGGGGGCGCCGTCGAAACGCCCGGCAGCCTCGGCGTTGCGCCATTGCTGCGCCGTCAGGATCTTGAAGATGAGCGCCATATATCCTCCAGCCTTTCGCCGCACGTCCTCTACAGGGCCTGAGGACTTTACGAAAGGGCCTGCCACAGGGCGCCTGCACGGATTTTCCATCGGATACAGGGCTTCGAGGCTTGAATACGCCACGACAATGACGGATTGACGCCTTGTTCATGCCTTTCCCTGAGTGGAAAGCAAATGTCGCAAGCTGCGGTAGCCCTTGCTTAACCCGGCGCTGATATGACTGATCTGATTGTAATGATTTTGGAAGGCTGGGATGGCGCAGGGCCAACGGCGCATGGTTGAGCGGGTAGAACCCCGTTTCGAGCCCGAAAAGGGCGAGGAATCCGATCAGGGCGATGGTTTCCGCCTGACCCGGGAAGACCGCCCCGCGCCCGTACCGCTGGAGTTGCGCGAGCGCTCGCCGTCCCGCGCCAAGAGCGCGCGCTCGAGCAAGGGCTGGAGCCTGTTCGGCGGATCCTCCTCGCGTGGCGGCGGTTCCAGCCGCCGTGGCGGAGGTGGAGGCGGTGGCAGTTCGGGGGGCGGGCGCAAGCCCAAGCGCCGGCGCTCCATGCTCTATCGCCTGACCTACTGGTCCTTCCTGCTGTGCATGTGGGGCCTGCTCGGCGTCGGTGGCGTGGTGGCCTGGTATGCCGCCAACCTGCCGCCGATCCAGAATCTGGAAGTGCCGCCGCGCCCGCCCAATGTGAAGATCGTTTCGGCCGACGGCACCGTCATCGCCAATCAGGGCGAAATGGGCGGAGCCGCTATCTCGATCAAGGACCTGCCGAAATATGTGCCGCAGGCCTTCGTGGCCATCGAGGACCGGCGCTTCTACTCGCATTACGGCGTCGATCCGCAGGGCCTTGCCCGCGCCGGCTATGTCTATCTCACCACGCACCGCCTGACCCAGGGCGGCTCGACGCTGACGCAGCAGCTCGCCAAGAACGTCTTCCTGACCCCCGAGCGCAGCCTGCGCCGCAAGATCCAGGAAGCCATCCTGGCCGTCTATCTCGAGCGCAAATTCTCCAAGAACCAGATCCTGGAGATGTATATCAACCGAGTCTATTTCGGTGCGGGCGCCTATGGCATCGAGGCGGCGGCGCAGCGTTATTTCCGCAAGCCTGCCAAGGAACTCACCATTGCCGAGGCCGCGACCCTGGCCGGCCTGGTCAAGGCGCCGTCTTCGCTCGACCCGACCAAGAATCCCAAGGGCGCCCGTGACCGTGCCCAGCTCGTGCTCGATGCCATGGTCGATACCGGCGCGATCACCGCGCAGGACGAGAAGACGGCTCTGGCCACGCCTGTCAAGGTTTCCAAATTCGCCGCCCGCTCGTCCGGCAACTATCCGGCCGACTGGATCTCCAACCAGCTCAGCGACCTCACCGGGCCGCTCGACACCGATGTGGTGGTGGAGACCACCATCGATGCCAAGCTGCAGAATCTCGCCGAACAGTCCCTGCGCCAGGGTCTCGACAAGTCCGGCGGCAAGCTGCGCGTGAGCCAGGGCGCCCTGGTGGCGATGGATCCCGATGGCGCGGTCCGGGCCATGGTGGGCGGGCGCTCCTATGCCGAGAGCCAGTTCAACCGGGCGATCTCGGCCTATCGGCAGCCCGGCTCCACCTTCAAGCCGTTCGTCTATCTCGCCGCGCTGATAAACGGGGCCACCCCCGATACCATTCGTGACGACGCCCCGATCACCCTGGCGGGCTGGAGCCCGAAGGACTTCTCGCGCGAATATCGCGGCCCGGTGTCGCTGACCACGGCGCTCGCTTTGTCGCTCAACACGGTGGCGGTGCGCCTGTGCGCCGAAGTGGGCCCGAAGGCGGTGGTGGCGGTGGCCCACAGCCTCGGCATCAATTCCAATCTCGACCCTAATCCCTCCATCGCGCTCGGCACCTCGGAAGTCACGCCGCTGGAGATCACCTCGGCCTATGCCACCTTCGCCAATGGCGGGCGCATGGTGATCCCCTATGTGGTCAAGAGCATCAAGACCGAGAAGGGCAAGGTGCTGTTCCAGCGCCAGGCTCCCGGCAATCAGCGCGTCATCGAGGACGACAAGGTCGGCATGATGAACGCCATGATGAGCCAGACGCTGACGGTCGGCACGGCCCGTAAATATGGCCTGCCGGGCTGGCAATCGGCCGGCAAGAGCGGCACCAGCCAGAATTATCGCGATGCCTGGTTCATCGGCTATACCAGCCACATGGTGACCGCCGTCTGGCTCGGCAATGACGACGGTACCTCCACGTCCAAGATGACCGGCGGCAGCCTGCCGGCCCAGATCTGGAACGAGTTCATGCGTGGTGCCCATAAGGGCCTGCCGCCGGCGCCGCTGCCCGGCCGGCCCTGGGTGCGCGAGGCGCCGCCGCCCGAGGACGTCATCGCGGCGCAGCCGCAATTCGACGGCGCGCCGGAAGACCAGCCCGTGGCTGTCGAGCCGGTGATGACCGCCAACGCGCCGCGCAACACCGGGCGGCCGATCGCGGACTGGCTGAACCGGGTGCTGGGGCGGTAAGTTTTGGGGGGCGGGTCTTCGGACCCGCCTTCTTTGCCTTCAGGCGCTGTGTTTCAGGCGGGTCCGAAGACCCGCCCCCCAAATCACCCCAGATCCATCTCGAACCAGTTGGCCTGATGGCGCGGCCAGCGCCGTGGCGTCACGAAGACCGCATCGAAACGCTGGACCAGCAAGGCCTGGTCGGGATGGCGGGCCAGCCAGGCCCGGGCCGCCGTGGCGATGCGCCGCTGCTGGCCGGGCGTGATCGCTTCCAACGCCACGGCGACATCGGCGCGGGCCTTGACTTCGACGAAGACCAGCGTGCCGCCGCGGCGGGCGATCAGGTCGATCTCGCCGCCCGGCACCTTGAAGCGGCGGGCGAGCAGGCGATAGCCCTTCAGGCGCAGCAGCCAGCCGGCCCGTGTCTCGGCGTTGAGGCCGGCGCGGAAGGCGGCCTGGCGTTCGAGCTTGCTCAAGAGGCCCTGCTGCGGCGCTCCGAGGCCATCTCGACGGCGCGGGCATAGACGTCGCGCTTGGGCAGGCCGAGGCGGGCCGAGACCGCGGCGGCGGCATCCTTGACCGAAAGCGTCTCGAGCGCGGCGGCCAGAGACGCCTCGATGTCGTCGGCGCTGGCCTTCTCCTCGACCGGCGGTCCCACCACCACCACGATCTCGCCCTTCGGCTCGTCGGCAATGGCGAAATCGGTCGCCAGCGATACCAGCGTGCCGCGATAGACCGTCTCATAGGCCTTGGTGAGTTCGCGAGCCACCGTGGCGGCCCGGTCGCCGAGCGCCGTCGCCATGGCGGCGAGGCTGTCGGCGAGGCGCGGGCCGCTTTCGTAGAAGATCAGCGTGGCGGGGATGGTCTTGAGCTCGGCGAGCCGGTTGGCGCGTGCGCCATCCTTGTTGGGCAGGAAGCCCTCGAAGAAGAAGCGGTCGGTCGGCAGGCCGGCGACGGCCAGGGCCGCCAGCGCGGCGGACGGGCCGGGCGCGGCGAAGACGGGAATGTCGGCCTCGATGGCCTCGCGTACCAGCTTGAAACCGGGATCGGAGACCATGGGCGTGCCGGCGTCCGAGACCAGGGCCACGCCCTGGCCGCTGGTCAGCCGCTCCAGGATCTGGGGCCGCACGCGGGGCGCGTTGTGGTCGTTATAGGCCAGGAGCTGGGCGCTGATGCCATAATGGTTGGTGAGGCGGCTGGTGACGCGCGTATCTTCGCAGACGATGAGATCGGCGGCGGCCAGCGTGGTCAGCGCCCGCAGCGTAATGTCCTGGAGATTGCCGATGGGCGTCGCCACCACATGGAGACCCGGCTGCAAGGAGGGGGCGGTCAGCCGCTGGCCATGCAGCAGGTAGCTGTGTTCGACGCCGACGATGGAGGGAGAGAAATCTGGACGCATGGGGTCCTGCCTTTGCCGGCCGCGAGTCGCAATCCGCAGCCTGTTCTCCTGTGTAGCCCCCTCAGATCCAAAGGCAAGTTGATCTTCCGGCCCGCGTGATGAAGATAGAGGCATCTTGGAGCAAAGCGCGTTTTGGTGAAGACGCCGCTTTGCTCCAACTTTTGGTTCGACGCGTCTTTGCGATTTGAAGTGCTTTCCGTCAAATCGCAAAGACGCTGTGGGGGAGGATTTCATGAAGCCCGGTCCGAACGACGTCCTCCTAGTGATCGACGTACAGAACGATTTCTGTCCGGGCGGGGCATTGGCCGTGCCCGACGGCGATTCGGTGGTACCCGACATCAATCGGCTGGCGGGGGATTTCGCCCATTGCGTGCTGACGCAGGACTGGCACCCGCCCGGCCATTCCTCCTTCGCTTCCAGCCATCCGGGCAAGGCGCCTTTTTCGACCGTGCGCATGCCCTATGGCGAGCAGACCCTGTGGCCCGACCATTGCCTCCAGGGCAGCCGGGGCGCCGAGTTCCATCCCGGCCTGGCCTTGCCAGGGGCGCAGATGATCATCCGGAAGGGCTACAATCCCGCCATCGACAGCTATTCGGCCTTCTTCGAGAACGACCGCAAGACCCCGACCGGCCTCTCGGGCTATCTGAGGGAGCGCGGCCTCAAGCGGTTGTTCTGCGTCGGCCTCGCCACCGATTTCTGCGTGCGTTATTCCGCCGAGGACGCCAGGCGCCTGGGCTTCGAGACCATCGTCGTGCTCGATGCCTGCCGGGGCATCGACCTCGACGGCTCCGTCGCGGCGGCAATTGCCGCCATGCGGGAGGCGGGCGCGGAACTGGTGGAGCGGGTTTGAACAAGGGCCTGGCGCGCCCTTTTCCGCGGGCGCTCCAATGAAAGCCTCCATGGTGCCCCTTGCCACCACTCTTCGTTTGTGATCACAATTCCAGCAGTCACCACTGGAATCCGTCTGATGAAATCCGTCTATTCCGAGCGCCACAAAGGCCATGCCGGCAATGTCGAACTGGTGGCGGGCGCCATCGTGCCGGCCTTCGAGATGCCTTCGCGCGCCGAGTTCATCCGCGCCCGTATCGACGGGGTCGGGCTCGGTCCTGTGTTGTCGCCGCAGGCCCATACGCTCGATGCCGCCCTGCGCGTGCACAAGCCTGATTTCATCGATTTCCTCGGGCGGGCCTATCCGATGTGGAAGGCGGCGGGGCGGGAGGGCACGGCGATGCCCTTCACCTGGCCGACGCGCGGCCTGAGGGGCGACAGGCCACCGGAATCGATCGAAGCGCTGCTCGGCTATTATTCCTTCGATGCCGGCGCAACTCTCGTGGAGGGCAGCTGGGACGCGATCAAATCCTCCTACGAGGTGGCGCTGACGGCCGCCGGGCTGGTGAAGGGCGGCGAGAAGTCGGCCTTCGCGCTCTGCCGTCCGCCCGGCCATCATGCCGGCTCCGGCTTCATGGGCGGCTATTGCTTCATCAACAATGCGGCCGTGGCGGCGCAATGGTTCCTCGACAACGGCGCCCGCAAGGTCGCCATCCTCGACGTCGACTACCATCACGGCAACGGCACGCAGGAAATCTTCTACGAGCGCGACGACGTGCTGGTGCTCAATCTGCACGGCGACCCCGCCAACGAATATCCCTTCTTCCTCGGCTTTGCCGACGAAAAGGGGGCCGGCAAGGGCGAGGGCTTCAACGTCAATTATCCGATGCCGGCAGGCACGACCTTCGAGGTCTGGGGGGCGGCGCTGGACGATGCCTGCGCCAAGGCGGCGGCCTACAGACCCGACGTGCTGCTGGTCTCGCTCGGGGTCGACACCTTCGAGAAGGATCCGATCAGCGCCTTCAAGCTGAAGACCGAGCACTATCCGCTCATCGGCGCGCGCATCGCCAAGCTCGGCCTGCCGACGCTCTTCGTGATGGAAGGCGGCTATGCCGTGGCCGAGATCGCCGTGAATGCGGTCGGCGTCCTCACCGGCTTCGAGGACGCGTGATGGCCAAAACGACATTCGGCGTGGTGCAGTTCGCCTGCACCGACAACGTAGACCACAACCTGGCCACGGCGACGCGCCTGGTGCGCGAGGCTGCCGGGGCCGGCGCCCAGGTCGTGCTGGTGCAGGAACTGTTCGAGGACCTCTATTTCTGCCAGGAGGAGAAGGCCGAGCATTTCGCCAAGGCGCGCACGCTGGACCAGGAGCATCCCACCCTCAAGGCCATGCGCGCCCTGGCTGCCGAGCTTGGCGTGGTTCTGCCCGTCAGCCTGTTCGAGCGTGCCAACCAAGCCTATTACAACAGCCTCGTCATGGTCGACGCCGATGGCGGCGTCCTCGGCCTCTACCGCAAATCCCATATTCCGGACGGGCCCGGCTATGAGGAGAAGTTCTATTTCCGGCCCGGCGATACCGGTTTCAGGGTCTGGCCGACCCGCTTCGGCACCATCGGGGTCGGCATCTGCTGGGACCAGTGGTTTCCCGAAGCGGCCCGGTCCATGGCCCTGATGGGCGCGGATGCGCTGCTCTATCCCACCGCGATCGGCTCGGAGCCCGCCACCGGCTTCGACTCGATGGAGCATTGGCGCACGGTGATGCGCGGCCACGCCGGCGCCAACATCATGCCGGTGATGGCGGCCAACCGCATCGGCGTCGAGCGCTTCGGCGAGAGCGAGCTGACGTTCTACGGCTCCTCCTTCATTGCCGGCCAGCACGGAGAACTGGTGGCGGAGGCGGGGCGATCGGGCGAGGCGGTGCTGACGGCAAGCTTCGATCTCGAGGCGATTCGCGCCGAGCGCGCCGCCTGGGGATTGTTCCGCGATCGCCGGCCCGAGCTTTACGGCCGTCTGTCCACGGGAGACGGCAGTCTTCCCCTGCGATGACCGTTGCGTGTGGCGATAAAACTTGAACGTGAAGCGGATCGGCGCAATCATGACAGTGTGACGACAGACCGTTTACACAGGAGGCGTCATGACGGAGGCCGATCCGCCGGGATCGCTGTTTTCGCGAGGCGAAAGCGCGAATGTCGCGCAACTTCCCGCTTCGCGCCGCCCCGATCCACCAGCCATCGCCTTCGACCGGCATGAACTGCGCCAGATCATGAATCTCTATGGCCGCATGGTCTCCCATGGCGAATGGCGCGACTATGCCATCGATTTCTTGCGCGACAAGGCTGTGTTCTCCATCTTCCGGCGCGCGTCCGAGATGCCGCTCTACCGCATCGTCAAGGATCCTTCGCTGGCCCAGCGCCAGGGGGCCTATAGCGTGCTGGCGCCGACCGGCATGATCCTCAAGCGCGGCCATGATCTTGCCCGCGTGCTGCAGGCCATCGACAAGCCGGTACGCCTGGTGGTGTGACGAGGCTGTCATCCCGCACGCGCTGCAGCACTGCGTGCCGCAGCGCGTGCGGGATGACCGCGAACCGGCCCTGCCTACCCTCCCGCCATCACGCAGAGCAGTTCGAACATCAGCGTCGCGCCGGTCAGGGCGGTGAGGCCCGAGGGGTCGAGCGGCGGGGAGACTTCCACCAGGTCCGCGCCGATCAGATGCGCGCCGCCCATCAGGCGGATCATCGCCTGGGCTTCGCGCGAGGACATCCCGCCGATCTCCGGCGTGCCCGTGCCGGGCGCGAAAGAGGGATCGAGCGCATCGATGTCGAAGGAGAGATAGGTGGGCTTGTCGCCGATGATGGCGCGGGCTTCGGCCATGACGTCGGCCACGCCGCGGGCCATGAACTCCTCGATGAAGACGATGCGGACGCCGGCGGTGCGGGCGAAGTCGTAATTGGCCGCATCGGAGATGGCGCCGCGGATGCCGATCTGGATCATGCGCCTGGGATCGACCAGCCCTTCCTCGATGGCGCGGCGGAAGGGCGTGCCGTGGTTGTAGCGGCTGCCGAAGAAGCTGTCATAAGTGTCGGAATGAGCATCGAACTGGACGAGGCCGACGGGCGCCTGCTTCGCCAGGGCGCGCAGGATGGGCAGGGTGGTGAGATGATCGCCGCCCGCCGTCAGCGGGCGGGCGCCGGCGGCCCGGATCTCGGCATAGAAGGCCTCGATGCTCTCCAGGCTCGCCATCAAATCGAGCGGATTGATGGGGGCGTCGCCGCAATCGCCGGCCCGTATCCGGTCGAAGGGCGAGAGGCCGGTGACGTGATGCACGCGCCGCACCAGGCTCGACTGGTTGCGGATCTCCCGGGGGCCGTGCCGCGCGCCGGTGCGATTGGTGGCGCCGCCGTCGAAGGGAATGCCGACCAGGGCGATGTCGACCTCCTCCGGCCGCGCCATGGGCAGGCGCATGAAGGTCGAAGGGCCGGCGAAGCGCGGCACGAGCCCTGAATCGAGCGGCTGGAAGGGATGGTTGCTCACTTTTGTGGTTCCTGTCCGGGGAGCCCGGGGCTCCAATCTGAAGGGTGTTCGAAGGGGATCCAGGAATTCCAAGCGAAATCCTTTCGGCCCTGGATCCCTTCCCGTCGCCAATGGCGGCGCCGGGGACGACAGAGCACTGGGCCTCTCAGGGAAAGCCTGGAGCCGATCAGGCGATGGTGTAATGCGCATCCTGGGGAATGCAGTCGGCGCCGTTCACCGGGACCAGGTCCTGGGGGCAGGCGGAGAACACCACGATCAGGTCCATCTCGGCCCTGAGGCGGACATGGGAGCCGGGCGTCGACACCGGTGGCTGGAAGGAGACGCTGCCATCGGCGCCGACCGGTATGTTCATGAACAGGTTGAGCGGGCTCGGCGTCTCCGCTCCGGTCACGCCGAGTGATGCCAGGGCCTGCGCCAGATTGTCGGTGCAGCTGTCGTGATGGCCGACATGGCCGAGCTGCTCGTAGCGGTAGCGGTCGCAGGCGGCAATCAGCGTGTCGTGGATGCCGCCGGAAGTGTCTTCGGTCAGGGTAAGCATGGGGCGCCGGCGATTGCTGCGCAGAGTATCGCCGACCCGCGGATTGACGCGCAGCATAGCGCCGCGGCTGTGCTCCATCGACATGAACTCGCTGGGATCCTCCGCGTTGAAGGCCCAGCTGTCGACCACCTGGCTGCCATGGGTGTTGATGACCGTCACCGTCTGCCCGGCCTTCACCCGCTCCGTTACGCCCTTGCGCGCCGGAATGAGGCGCAATTCGCCTTTCGTCCGCTCCTCGATGCCCATCGACCAAGACCTTTCCCGCAAGACCTTTCCCGAACGTCCTCGCCCCCCCTGCCGCGAAGCGAGAGGCGCCATCGTCCGTAAGGTCTATAGCAATTTTCGGACAGGTTCAGCGCCGTCCTGGGCGTGTCATCGTGCCTCGGCCCCTTTTGGTTTGCGGCTCTTCTTACGGTCGAGCTGCCTTTGCGCGTCCGCACGCCAGCGCAGGGCCTTCTCGTCGCCGGGTTTCAACCGCAGGCTGTCGTCATAATTGCGGATGGCGAGATCGTACCGGCCCTTGGCGGCCAAAACCGCACCGCGATCGCGATAGTAACTGGCGGTATCGGGATCCAGGGCGATAGCCCGGTCGTAATCCTTGAGCGCGCGATCATACAGGCGCTTGTTGCTATAGGCCGCGGCGCGGCCGGCAAAAGCGAGGGCACTGTCCGATTCAAGATCGATCGCCCGGTCGAGATCCTGGATGGCGCGGTCATATTGACCCAAATCGTTAAAGGCGGCGCCACGATTGAGATAGGCCTTGGGCTCGTCCGGCGCCAGCACGATGGCTCGGTCGAGATCCTGGAGCGCGTGGTCGAGCTCGCCAAGCCTGACATAGACGGCAGCGCGATTAATCAGGGCGCTCGCGTCGCCAGGCTTGCGCTGCAACAGGCGGTCGAGATCGGTTATGGCACGATCGTAATGACCGCTCTCGAAATTCGCGATGCTGCGCCCCTCCAAGATCTCAGCATCGGCCGGATTGAGCCGAAAAGCATCGTCGTAGTCTTGAATGGCTCGGTCGTACTGCTTCATGGTCACCAAAACTGTGCCGCGGTCTCGGTAAAAGTTCGCGTGCGCTTGCAGGGCGATCGCCCGGTCATAGTCCTGGAGCGCGCAGTCATAGTCCTCCAATAGCCTGTAGGCCGAGGCACGATTGTAGAAGGCTATGGCATCGTCCGGCTTCAGCCGGATGGCCTCGTCGAGATCCTGGATGGCGCGGGTGACCTGGCCTGCTTTGACATAGGCCGCACCGCGATTGAGGTAGGCATCGGCAGAGTCCGGCTTGAGGCTGACGGCTTGGTTGAGATCTTGAAGGGCCCGATCGTAGTACTTCTTGGCGATATAGGTCATGCCGCGGATGATCAGGGCGGCATCGTCCGGCGACAGGAGAAGGACTTTGTTCAGGTCCTCCAAGGCGCGGTCGGGGTTCCCCCCTTCTGAATAGATCCAGCCCCGCCCTCGAAGCGCGTCGAGATTATTCGGGTCGAGGCGAATAGCCTGGTCGAAATCCTGGATCGCACGATCGAACTGGCCGAGATTGCCAAAGGCTGAGCCACGGTTAGTGAAGTTGTTCGCCTCATCGGGCTTGAGCCTGATGGCCCGATCAAGATCGGAGATGGCACGCTCATACTGACCGGCTTTTACCAGGACCGAGCCGCGATTGCCCAGGATCAGAGCGTCGTTCGGCATGAGCCGGTCAGCCTCGTTGAAATCCTTGATGGCCTGTTCGTACTGGCGCTTGCCAAGATAATTGACGCCGCGGGTGGTATAGGAATTGGCGTTGTCGGGTTGGTGGCGGATAACCTGGTCTAGATCCGCGATAGCCAGATCGTAATGCTGCAGCCTTGTGTGGGCGAGGCCGCGATAGAAGCGGGTATAGTCGTTATCGGGTGTCTGCCGCAGCGCTTCATCGAGATTGACGATGGCGCGGCCATAGTCGCCTTTGAGCACCAGCGCGGCGCCGCGACCTCCAAGCGCCTCGCCGTCGCCCGGCTCGAGACGCAGGGCCCGGTCGAAATCCTCGAGAGCTCGATCAGGCTCGTTCCTATGCAGGAAAACCTTGCCTCTGTACGTCAAGGCCTCGGCATCCTGCGGATTCAAGGCGATCGCCTGGTCGAAATCCTGGATCGCTTGTTCATATTGATCCCTGTCGTTATGGGCAGCGCCGCGGCGGCGGTAAGCCTCGGCCAGGCGGGATCCGGTCTCGCTCTTGGAAGCGATCACGGCCGTGCAGGCCTGCACGATCAGATCCGCCGCAGCTTTGGGATCATAACAGTGCTGCGCCGCGTCGTCGGCCAGGACCTTGCCCGGTACCACACCCGCAGCGATCGCCATCAAGCCGGCGACGAGGATGCGTTTCGAGGCGATAGCTGCCGTCAGCCGCCGACCACCGTTGGAAAGACTGGTCATCTCGCTCCCATCCATCGAGGGGCAGCGAGTTTGCCATGGGCGAGGCGGGATACGAGTAACGTTCGAAACAACCTTCAGTTTGGCACTTACCCAGCCACGCCTTCGGAGCCGTACGACGATCGTTCAGCGCAATTTCCTGACGAACTCAGCCACCACCGGCGTCAGCCTGGTGACGATCGCATCGACGCCGGCGGCGGTCGGATGCATGCCGTCGGGCTGGTTGAGGCCGGGCGTGCCGGCGACCCCGTCGAGGAAGAAGGGATAGAGTTCCGCCCCATATTGCCTAGCGAGATCGGGATAGATCGCGTCGAACGTCTTCTGGTAGTCGGCGCCGAGATTGGGCGCGGCTCGCATGCCCATCAGCAGGACCGGGATCTTGCGCTCCTTGAGTCGCTCCAGGATGGCGGCGAGATTGGACCGGGCGAGCTTGGGATCGAGCCCGCGCAGCATGTCGTTGGCGCCGAGTTCGAGCAGCACCGCCTTGGTGCCGTCGGGCACCGACCAGTCGAGCCGGGCAAGGCCGCCATCGGTGGTGTCGCCGGAGACGCCGGCATTGTCGATCGCCACTTCGAGGCCGAGCCTGGCGAGGGCCGCCTGCAGCTTGGCGGGATAGGCGTCCCTGGCTTCCAGCCCGAGGCCTGCGGTGAGGCTGTCGCCCAGGGCCACCAGCCGCAGCGGCTCGGCCGCAGCCGAGGCGGCCGCAAGGGGGGTCATGACAAGCAATGTGAGAATTGCCACAATCGATGCATAGACACGGGTCACGATCACGAAAACCTTTCAGGCAGGATGCGAATGAACGAAGCGATCGATCTGGCCGACGTCCATCTCAGCCTCGGCACCGGCGCGGCGCGCGTTCACATTCTCAAGGGCGTTACGCTGAAAATAAGGCAGGGGGAAGCGGTCGGCCTCGTCGGCCCCTCCGGTTCGGGCAAATCCACCCTGCTGATGACGCTGGGCGGCCTGGAGCGGCCCGATAGCGGCAGCATCCGCATCGCCGGGCAGGATCTCGGCGTCCTCGACGAGGATGGCCTCGCCAAGTTTCGCGGGCGGCATATCGGCGTGGTCTTCCAGTCCTTCCATCTCATCCCCACCATGACGGCGCTCGAAAACGTCGCCGTGCCGCTGGAACTGGCCGGGCGGCGCGATGCCTTCGTCCGGGCGGAGGCCGAATTGGAGGCGGTGGGCCTCGGCGCACGCCAAGCCCATTATCCCGCCCAGCTCTCGGGCGGCGAGCAGCAGCGCGTGGCGCTGGCGCGCGCCCTGGCGCCCGAGCCGGCCATCCTGATCGCCGACGAGCCGACCGGCAATCTCGATGAGGGCACGGGTGCGGGTATCGTCGAGCTGATGTTCCGTTTGAAGCGCGAGCGCGGTGCCACCCTCGTGCTGGTGACGCATGATCTCGGCCTCGCCGCCCGCTGCGACCGCATGATTCGCATCCGTTCCGGCCATATCGAGGCGGACGAGGCAACGAAGGTGGAAGCGGCGGAGTAAGGCGCGGGAGCTGGTGTACCGATCTCCTCAGCTCCATCCCTTGATGGAGCGGGATCGGCATGTCGGAAACGTCTCTTATATCGGAGGGGCCGATGCCGATCTGGAGATCGGCACACCATGTTTCCCCCGTGACCTTGCGGGGACGATGGCCATGGAATGAACCAGATTGCCCGTTAGGTCGCTCTTTTTTACGGGTCTCGCGCTCCGCGCGAGGGAGATTGGGGCAGGGTATGGTTGATTCACAGCAGGGCAGGCGCGCCCTCTTCATCGTCAATCCCAACGCGCGCAATGGCGGCAAGGGCACCGATGCGATCCGCAAGGTGCTGGAAACCGGCGGCATCCATCTCATCGAAGCGAGCCCGGAAGGGAATGAGAAGATCGCCGACGTGATTTTGCGCCGCCGGGACGAATGTGACCTCGTCATCGTCGGCGGTGGTGACGGCAGTCTCAACGCCGCCGCTCGGGGGCTGATGGAAACGGGCCTGCCGCTCGGCGTGTTGCCGCTCGGTACCGCCAATGATTTCGCCCGCACCGTCGAGATCCCGGCCGATCCCCTGAAGGCCGCCGAGCTCATCGTAACCGGGCAGCCCAGGCCGATGGATCTCGGCGAGGTCAATGGCCAGCTTTATTTCAACGTGGCCAGCATCGGCTTCAGCGCGGACCTGGCCGCCGAACTCTCCGAGAATGCCAAGAAGATGTTCGGCAAGCTCGGCTACGGCATCGTGGCCGCCCGGCTGCTGGCGCGCTCGCAGCTCTTCACCGCCTATCTCGACCATGACGGCACCACCGAGAAGATCAAGACCCTGCAGGTCTCGGTCGGCAACGGAAAATATTACGGTGGCGGCATGACCGTGGAGCAGACCGCCACGGCCGATGACGGCAAGCTCGATTTCTACAGCCTGGAAGTCGACCATTGGTGGCGCCTGCTCAAGCTGCTGCCGAGCCTGCGCAAGGGCACTCATGGCCAGTGGGACGACGTCAGGGCTTTCGGCACCACCGAACTGGTGATCCGCACCAACCGGCCGCGCCCGGTCAACACCGACGGCGAACTCACCACCTGGACGCCGGCGCATTTCAAGCTCAGGCGCCATGCCATCGAAGTCTATGCGCCGCCGGTGAAAAGCGGGAAATAGGAAAGGCGGAACGGAGCTGCCCCCACCTTATGGTCAATAGCCCCACAGGCGCTGCGCCAGGAGCGAGCAGAACAGCGCCCAGCCGGCCCCGATCACCCAGCCGGCGATCACGTCGGTGGGCCAGTGCACGCCGAGATAGATGCGGCTGACGCCGACGGCGAAGGTCAGCAGCGTGCACACCACCATGATGTAGATCGACAGGGCCCGCACGCGGAAGCTGCGGGCCAGCATGATGCCGAGGGTGAAATAGACGGTGGCGGACATGAAGGAATGGCCGCTGGGAAAGCTCGACGTATAGACCCGGGCGCCATGGGTCACCAGGTCCGGCCGCGGCCGGTCAAAGCCGTATTTCAGGAGCGAGCTCATCAGGATGCCGCTGCCGATGGCGAGGATGACGAAGACGGCGCTGCGCGGCGATCCCGAAAGGGCGAGAAAACCCGCCACGACCAGGGTGGTCAGCGTCAGCACGCCGACGCCGCCGAGGCCGGTCAAATCGCGCATCATTTCCTCGAGCCAGCCCGGCCCGAGCGGATCGGTGAGATCGGCGGGATTACGCATCATCAGAAGGATGGCGCGATCGAAGGCCTCCGTGCCGCCCTGCGTGACCAGGCCGGCCAGTACGGCGAAGATCAGGGCCGCGCCGGCGACGCAGAGGATGGCGACCAGCGCCGAACGCTCGGGATGGGGTTGGATCATGAGGGCTGAGGGACTCTGCTGACGATGCAATGCTGGAGCGGGCTGTCATCTCCTTCCCAAGGCCTGCGGCCTTGCCGGGGGTGACAAGCACCGTCTCCAATCATCAAAATTCTATGCCCTGCTGGGCCTTCACGCCGGCGGCGAAGTGATGCTTCACCAGCGTCATCTCGGTCACCAGGTCGGCGGCTTCGATCATCTCCGGCTTGGCGTTCCGGCCGGTGACGACGACATGCAGGTCCGGCCGGCGCGCCTTCAGGGTTTCCACCACCTCGGTGAGGTCGAGATAGTCGTAGCGCAGGGCGATGTTGATCTCGTCGAGCACCAGAAGGCGGATGGCGGGATCCGTCAGCATGGCCTTGGCCGCTTCCCAGGCCCGCCCGGCGGCAGCGACGTCGCGCTCGCGGTCCTGGGTCTCCCAGGTGAAGCCCTCGCCCATGCTCTTCCAGGTCACCAGGTCGTCGAAGCGCTCCAGCGCCTTGCGTTCGCCGGTCGACCAGGCCCCCTTGATGAACTGCACCACGCCGATGCGCCAGCCATGGCCGAGCGCGCGCATGATCAGCCCGAAGGCGGCTGTGGACTTGCCCTTGCCGGGGCCGGTATTGACGATCAGGAGGCCTTTTTCGGTGATGGTCTTGGAAGCGACTTCGGCATCCTGCACGGCCTTGCGCTTTTCCATCTTCGCCTTGTGGCGGGCAGCATCGTCGGTCATGTCAGCTTCCAATTACTTCACTACCATCGGCAGGCCTGCGACCATGAAGATCACCCGGTCGGCGATGTCAGCGATCCGTTGATTGAGCCGGCCCTGCTCGTCCCGGAAGGCCCGGCCGAGGGCATTGTCCGGCACGATGGAGAGGCCCACCTCGTTGGTCACCATCACCACCGGGCCGGATACGGCCTCGAGCGCTTCCTGCAGCGCGAGAAAGGCGGATTTGAGGTCATGGCCGCCCAGCATGAGATTGGTGAGCCAGAGCGTCAGGCAGTCGACGAGCACGGGCCCCCGTGTTGCCGCGAGAGCTTCCGGCAAGGCGAGAGGCGCATCGACCGTATGCCAGTTGGCGTCGCGCCGGGCCTGGTGCTCGCCGATGCGCTCACGCATCTCGTCGTCGAAGGCCTGCGCGGTGGCGATATAGGTCCAGGGGGCGGGATGGGCCGATATCAGGCTCTCCGCATGCCGGCTCTTGCCGGAACGCGCACCGCCGAGGACCAGAGTGAGTCGGGCAGAGGACATGGCGCCTTCCTGCCGGGTCTCGGGCAGGAAGGCAAGGGGAGCGCGGACTTACAAAGTTCACGGGCGATAATTCAAGGGTTGAGCGAGACGGTCGTGTTGGAGATGAGGCTCGGCGCGCAAGTCTCCTCGCCCCGTAAGAACGGAGCGAAGGGGGGCTGGCGTCGCACTTCTCGCTTAAACCGAGCGCCTATGGACTTTTAAAGTCCGCGCTCTGAACAATCTCACACCGGCCCCCATTTGAGGTCGGTGTTCTTGACCGGCAGGCTGCGGATGCGCTTGCCGGTGGCGGCGAAGATCGCGTTGCAGACAGCCGGAGCGATCGGCGGCGTGCCGGGCTCGCCGATGCCGCCCCATTTCTTGCCGCCGCTGAGAACGAGATGGGTCTCGATCGGCGGTGTATCGGCCAGGCGGGCGACCTGATAGTCGTCGAAATTGCCCTGCACCACCGCGCCCTTTTCGATGGTGATCTCGCCGAACAGCGCGGCAGACAGGCCATAGACCACCGCGCTCTCGATCTGCATCTCCACGGTGAGCGGATTGACGACATGGCCGCAATCGACGGCCGCCACCACGCGCTGGACCTTCACCTCGCCCTTGGGGCTGACGGCGAGCTCCACCACTTCGCCGACGATGGTGCCGAAGGATTCGTGGATGGCGATGCCGCGCCCCCGGCCCTTGGGCAGCGGCTTGCCCCAGTCGCTCTTCTCGGCCAGCGTATCGAGTACGGCGAGAAAATCCGGCTTGCCCTCGAGCAGCTTGCGCCTGAAGCGATAGGGATCCTGGCCGGCGGCCAGCGCCATTTCATCGATGAAGCTCTCCAGGGCGAAGGCATTCTGGGACGAGCCGACCGAGCGCCAGAACATCACCGGCACATGGGTGTTCTTGAGGATGCAGTCGATCTGGGCCGCGCCGGTGCGGTAGGGCATGTTGGCGAGGCCCTCGACGGCGGAGGGTTCGACGCCGTTCTCCACCTTGCCCCAGCCGAGCGAGCGCTGGATGGAGCCGACGGCGGTGCGGACATGGATCGCTGCCGGCAGGCCGTCCTCGCCGAGGGATGCCTGGAAGCGGATGGCAGCCTGGGGGCGATAGCGGTCGTGGCGCATATCCTCCTCGCGCGTCCACACCAGCTTGACCGGCTTGCCCACCGCCTTCGACACCGTCACTGCCTGCACGAGCTCGTCGTTGACGGCGCGCCGGCCGAAGCCGCCGCCGAGAAAGCAGTTGTGGATTTCCACCGCGGAGGGCGCGACGCCTGCCGCCTTGGCGGCGAGCTGGAGCGCCATGTCGGGGTTCTGCGTGCCCATCCAGACCTCGACCTTGCCGTCATGGACATGGGCGGTGCAATTGAGCGGCTCCATCGGCGCATGGGCCAGATGCGGCGCCTGATAGAGGGCCTCCACACGCTTGCCGCCGGCAAGGGCGGCGTCGACGTCACCCTCCTTGCGCGCCGTGACGGCGGGGCCGTCGAGGGCGGCGACATAGTCGGCATCGAAGCGCTTGCTGTCCGTGTCGGCGGCCGAGCCCTCGTCCCATGTCACGGGCAAGGCGAGCGCCGCTTCCTTGGCGCGCCAGAACCGGTCCGCTACCACGGCGAGGCCGCCCTCGATCGGCACCACGGCCAGGATGCCGCGCCGGCCCTTGATGGCGGCCTCGTCATAGGATTTCACACGGCCGCCAAAGACGGGACAGGTGACCACAGCGGCATAGACCATATCAGGCAGGCGGATATCGATGCCGAATTTCGCCGCCCCCGTCAGCTTGGGCGGCGTATCCAGGCGCGCCAGCGGCTTGCCGATCAGCGTGAACTGCTCGGGCGTCTTGATCGTCGGCTCCCTGGCCAGTGCGACCTTGGCGGCCTCGCCGGCCAGTTCCCCGAAGCGCAAGCTGCGGTTGCTCGCCTTGTGCAGCACCTTGCCGGCATCGACGCTGCAGCTTTCGGCGGGCACCTGCCAGCGCGCGGCGGCGGCCTGCACCAGCCTTTCGCGGGCATTGGCGCCGGCGGCCTGCAGGAATTCGCGCGAGCGGCGCACGGCGCCGGAGCCGCCGGTGCCCATACGCTTGTAGACGGTGTTCTCGCGCAAATTCCGGCTGGCCGAGGCGTATTCGGGCCTCACCTTGGCCCAGTCGCAGCCGAGTTCCTCGGCAACGATCATCGGCAGGGCCGTGAAGATGCCCTCGCCCATTTCCGATTGCGCCACCCGGATGATCACGGTGTCGTCGGGCTCGATCAGGATCCAGGCATTGATCTCGCCTTCGGTGGCCGTGCCGGCCCAGGGCTGGTCGGCAATGGTCAGAGCCTGCGCGGCATCGGGGATGAAGCCGCCGATCATCAGGCCGCCGGCGGCCGAGAGGCCGATGGCCAGGAAGCTGCGCCGGCTCAGGGCGGTCGAGGAGCGGTCGATCGCGTTCATGGCCTCACCCCTTCATCAGTTCGGCGGCGCGATGGATCGCCGCGCGAATGCGCGGATAGGTGCCGCAGCGGCAGATATTGGTGATGCCATTGTCGATATCGGCGTCGGTCGGGGCGGGCGTATCCTTCAGGAAGGCGACGGCAGCCATGATCTGGCCCGACTGGCAATAGCCGCATTGCGGCACGTCCTCGGCCAGCCAGGCCTGCTGGACCGGATGCTTGCCATCCGCCGACAGGCCCTCGATCGTGGTGATGGTGGCGCCGTCGACGTCACCGACCTGAGTCTGGCAGGAACGGATGGCGGCACCATTCACATGGACGGTGCAGGCGCCGCATTGGGCGATGCCGCAGCCGAACTTGGTACCGGTGAGGCCGAGTTCATCGCGCAGGACCCAGAGCAGAGGGGTTTCCGGCTCGATGTCGAGCTGGTGGGCGGTCGAATTGACGGTGATGGCAACCATGGGCGAGCCTTCCAGCGGCTGATGCCGGGCAGAAGATCCGGGCCCATCGGCGTCGGCCTTCTGGTGGGCGATTGCGGGAAGGCCAAATTGTGGCGGCAATCATGGCGCCGGGGTGACAGGTAACGCAGACGTGAGAGTTTGTGCAGTGGGAAGCGATCGAGAAACACCGTCGTCGAGAGTGACCAAAATGAGCGGATCATGAAGATGCGAACGAAGACCACAGTCGTCGCTACAACTGCGCTGACGTTTCCTCCGCCATTGCGAGCGCAGCGAAGCAATCCAGTTTTGGTAAAGCGCGTCGCTCATGGCTCCTGGATTGCTTCGCTGCGCTCGCAATGACGCAAGCCCAATGTCCCTGCCAAATCACGACCATAGTGTCAGCTGGCCGCGGCCTATTGCTTGAACCAGATCTTGCTGTAGCCGAGCGCGTCGCCGGCGATGGCGACCAGGACGCCGATCGAGACGAGAATGAGGCCGATCATGAAGAGGCGCACGATGCGGCGATAGACCGGCACCTCCAGTGATTTGACCGAGAGCATGCCGGCCAGCGCCCAGACCTGGAAGACGATGCCGCCTCCGATGAAAGCGACGGCTGCGAGGTCCTCCGGGATCCAGCTTCCCGGCTGGGAGGCCCAGTTGTTGAGGAAGCCGAGCGAGAAGGCGAGCACAACGCCGATGGCCGTCACCGAACCGCCGCGGAAGATGACGTCGATCTTTTGCGGCTCCGGCACTGTCGGCGGCGACTTCTCTTCAAGCATGGCAATCTCGTTCGTGCGGGCGGCGTTGCCGCTCTTTATGCCGGATTTTGCGCGCGCTTTGGAAGCGGGAACATTGACAAGCCCGCCCGCGCGCGCCTTATGTCAGCCACGATCGGTCTCTCGTTAAGAGAGAAGAGGGAATGCGGTGCGGAAGAAGAGGGGCCGGTCCAGGCTGCCTTGGATGCCAAAGCCGCGGCTGCCCCCGCAACTGTAAGCGGCAAGCGTCCCGCCATGAAGCCACTGGGCAACCGGGAAGGCGGCGGGAGGCGATGAGCCGCGAGCCAGGAGACCTGCCGGTCGCACTGTTGTCACCGGTCCGGGCGGGGCGCCTCGGAGGCCGGTTCCGTCTTCCCGGACGACCACCGGCTCTGCCGTCGGTCCCGCGCCCTCCATCCGCTCCGGCGGCGATGAACAGGGCCGATGCCACAAACACCTCTCCCAGTCCGGCTGCTCGTTTGCGTGACCTGCAGGCGCGAGGGCGATGATCCCGAGGCGCCGCGCCAGGGTGCCCGGCTGCGCGATGCACTCGCCGGCAGGCTGCCCGAAGGCGTCGAGCTGCAGCCGGTCGAGTGCCTGGGCAATTGCAAGCGGTCCTGCACGGTGGCTTTGTCGGCGCCCGGTACCTGGACCTATGTCTTCGGCGATCTCACCGCCGAGAGCGGCCCCGACATCCTCACGGGGATCGATCTCCTGACCCATTCCAGCGATGGCCTGATGCCCTGGCGCGGCCGTCCCGACGTCTTCAAGCGCAGCATGATCGCGCGCATCCCACCCTTGCCCATTCAGGAGGTTCTTTACCCTCCCCTGGAGGGGGAGGGTCGGCCCCCAGGGCCGGGGTGGGGTGAAAATACGCCGGCCCCGATGGAAAAAGCAGCAAGCCCACGCGAAGAAGTCACCCCACCCCGAGGCTTCGCCTCGACCCTCCCCCTCCAGGGGAGGGTAGTGAAGCCCACCCTCAAGGACGCCGCCGAATGAACGCCCCCGTGAAACCAGAGACTGCGAAAGTTCCCTGCACCATCGTCACCGGCTTTCTCGGAGCCGGCAAGACCACGCTGATCCGCAACCTGCTGGCCACCGCCAATGGCCGCAGGCTGGCGCTGATCGTCAACGAATTCGGCGATGTCGGCGTCGATGGCGACATCCTGAAGTCCTGCGGCATCGAGAGCTGCCCGGAAGATGCGATCGTCGAGCTCGCCAATGGCTGTATCTGCTGCACCGTGGCCGACGATTTCGTGCCGGCGCTGGAGACGCTCCTGGCGCGCCCGAATGCGCCCGAGCACATCGTGATCGAGACCTCAGGCCTCGCTCTGCCCAAGCCGCTGGTCAAGGCCTTCAACTGGCCGGCGATCCGCTCGCGCGTCACCGTGGACGGCGTCATCGCCGTGGTCGACGGCGCTGCGGTTGCGGCCGGCCGCTTCGCCGACGATCCGGAAGAGCTGAAGCGCCAGGCCGAGGGCGATGCTTCCCTCGACCACGACAACCCGCTCGAGGAGGTCTATGAGGACCAGCTCCTCTGCGCCGACCTGGTCGTGCTCAACAAGGCCGATCTCCTCTCCGCCGGCGAGGCCGACGGCGTGGAGAAGGACATCGAGAAGACCGTGCCGCGCGCCGTCAAGGTGGTGCGCACCTCCGAGGGCCGCATCGATGCGGCCGTGCTGCTCGGGCTCGGGGCCGCGGCCGAGAACGATCTGGAGGCGCGTCCCTCCCATCACGACCACGAGGCCGAGCACGACCATGACGATTTCGACACCTTCGTCGTCGACCTGCCGGCCATCCGCGACGCCGATGCCTTGGTGCGCAAGCTGAAGGCTGCGGCCGAGGAGCATGACATCCTGCGCATCAAGGGCTTCGTCGCTGTCGACGGCAAGCCGATGCGCCTGCTGGTCCAGGGCGTCGGCGCCCGCTTCTCGCAACATTTCGACCGCGCCTGGGCGCCGGAGGAAACCCGTTCGAGCCGCCTCGTCATCATCGGCGAGAAGGGCATCGACCAGGCCGGCATCCGCAAGACGCTGGAGGGGTAAAGCGAAGATGAGATATACCTTGACGCCTGCCTGTTCGTCATGCCCGGGCTTGACCCGGGCATCCGGCTCCGACGCGAGCTGGTTTGCCGGGTCAAGCCCGGCAATGACAAGGTGGCGGGCGTTGTTCTTCGGTCCGGAACCATCCTGATGCATCTGCTGCCGGCCGATACGCGTTCGCTCGATGCCAGCGAGGCCGCCGTCGATCTCGGCCAGGCGCCGGGCGCGATCGTGTTCGCCTCGCTGACCGACAGCGACCTCGCTCTGGCCGCCGCGTCCGGCCTCGACGATCTGCGCCTGGCGCCGCTGCAGAAGCTGCGCCATCCGATGTCGACGGATCTCTACATCGATCAGACCGCCCGCCATGCCAGGGCGATCGTGGTGCGCCTGCTCGGCGGCCTCGATTATTGGCGCTATGGCGCGGAGGAACTGGCGGCGACGGCGCGAACCCATGGCATCGCGCTCGCCTTGATCCCCGGCGACGCCAGGCCGGACGGGCGCCTGTCCCAACTCTCCACCGTGCCGCAGGAGGCCCTGGACAAGCTCTCGCTCTATTGGCGCGAAGGCGGCCCCCGGAATGCCCGGGCCTCGCTGCTCTACGCCGCCAGGCTGGGCGGCCTCGATCTCGGCGAGCCGGAAGAGCCGGTCGCCGTGCCGAAATATGGGATGTTCGCGCCACACCCTCCCCTGGAGGGGGAGGGTCGGACCGTAGGTCCGGGGTGGGGTGGCGGCTCGACCTGCAAGGACGACATCTCCCCACCCCACCCCGAGGCTTCGCCTCGACCCTCCCCCTCCAGGGGAGGGTATGGGCGCGCCGTCATCGTCTTCTACCGCTCCATCCTGCTCTCGGCCGACACCGCCCCGATCGAGGCCCTGGCGCGGGCACTCGGTGCCGAGGGGCTCGCCGTGTCGGCCTTCTATGTCGGTTCGCTCAAGGACGGAGAAACCGCCGAATGGGTGCGCCGGCAGCTTGAGGCGCTCAAGCCGGCGGTGATCCTCAATGCCACTGCCTTCTCGGCCCTGGACGATGACGGCGCCTCGCCGCTCGACGTGGCCGGCTGCCCGGTCCTGCAGGTGATCACCTGCTCCTCGGCCGAAGAGGCCTGGGAGGCTTCGACCCGCGGGCTGTCGGCCAGCGACCTTGCCATGCATGTCGCGCTGCCGGAGCTCGACGGCCGCCTTTCGGCCGGCGTGATCTCCTTCAAGGCCGAACGCGAGGAGGGGGCCTTCACCCGCCTCGCCCATGCCCCGCATGACGGGCGCATCGCCGCCGTGGCCGCCAAGGCCGCTGCCTGGGCAAAGCTGGCTGCCAAGGCCCGGGCGGAGCGCAGGCTCGGCCTGATTCTCTCGAACTATCCAGGCGCCGAGGGCCGTCTCGCCCATGCCGTCGGCCTCGATGCGCCCGCCTCGGCCGTGGCGATCCTGGAGCAGCTGCGGGACGAGGGCTATGCGGTCGGAGACCAGCCGAAAAGCGGTGCCGATCTGCTGGAGCTGTTGGACCAATCTTCGTCGCTCCATCAGGAGATGGAACGGAACCGGCATGACGCGGGAGAAGATATCGATTCTTACCCTCCCCATCGAGAGGAGGGTAAAGAGCTTTCTCTCCCGCTCTCCGCTTATTCCAGCTGGCTCGACACCCTGCCCGCCGCCCTCCGCGACAGGCTCGCGGTCCAGTGGGGCGACCCATCGGCCGATCCCCTCTGCAACGACGGTGCCTTCCATTTCGCGGGGCATGTCTGCGGCAACGTCGCGGTGGCGGTGCAGCCCGACCGCGGTTCGGCCCTCGACCGCAAGGGCGACCATCATTCGCCCGATCTGCCGCCCCGCCATGCCTATCTCGCCTTCTATCTGTGGCTGCGCCAGGTTTTCGGCATCGACGCGATGATCCATCTGGGCACGCATGGCACGCTCGAATGGCTGCCCGGCAAGGCCGCCGCCCTCTCCGCCCAATGCTTTCCGGAGTTGGCCGCCGGTGCCGTGCCGGTGCTCTATCCCTTTATCGTCAACAATCCAGGCGAGGCGGCGCAGGCCAAGCGCCGGCTCGGCGCCGTCACCATCGGTCATCTCACCCCGCCCCTGCGGGAAGCCGGCCTTTCCGGCGCCGCCATCGAGGTCGAGCGCCTGATCGACGAATATGCCAGCGCCGACGGCCTTGACCAGCGTCGCATGGCCTATCTCAGGCGCGAGATCATCGAGCGGGCGATGGTTTCAGGTCTCACCGCCGAATGCGGCATCGCGCCGGGCTTGGACGAGGACGAGACGCTGGCGCGCCTCGACGCCTTCCTGTGCGACGTCAAGGAGTTGCAGATTCGCGACGGGCTGCATGTCTTCGGGCGGCGGCCGGAAGAGAGCGCCCACCTCCTCGATGTCCTGGCCGCCTCCTGCGGCGAGGAGGAGCGGCCGGTTTTGGCCTCGCGTCTCGACAGCTGCGGCGACAGCGAGATGGCCAGCCTTCTCGCCGGCCTCGACGGACGCTTCGTGCGGCCCGGCCCTGCCGGGGCGCCGACGCGTGGGCGCGCCGACGTGCTGCCGACCGGGCGAAACCTCACCACCCTCGATCCGCGCGCGGTTCCAACTCGTGCAGCCTACGCGATTGGATCGCGTGCGGCAGATGCCGTAATCCAGCGTTATCTTCAGGATCACGGCGATTATCCCAAAAATATCGTGCTCGACCTCTGGGGTTCGGCCACCATGCGCACCGGTGGCGACGATCTCGCCCAAGCCTTGGCGCTGCTGGGCGTCAGGCCGGTCTGGGACAACGGGTCCAACCGTGTCTCCGGCTTCGAGATCCTGCCACAGGCCCGGCTCGACCGGCCGCGCGTCGATGTGACCCTGCGCATCTCCGGACTGTTCCGAGACGTGTTCGCCCAGCAGATCACGCTGTTCGACGAAGCCGTCAGGGCTGTGGCAGCCCTCAACGAAAGCGCCGAATGGAACCCGCTCGCCGCCGCGGCGAAGGCGAGCGGCGAGCGTCCGTTGCGCATCTTCGGCGCGGCGCCATCGGCCTATGGCGCAGGCATCACCGATCGCATTGCGCGCGGAGCCTGGGATGTCAGGGCCGATCTCGGCCGCGATTATCTCGCCGCCAGCAGCCATGCCTATGGCGCCGGCATCGAGGGCGATGCCGTGCCGGCCATTTTCGCCGAGCGGGTCGCCTCCGCCGATGCCCACGTCCATGGCCAGGACCACCGCGAGATCGACATTCTCGATGACGTCACCTTCGCCGCCCATCAGGGCGGCTTTGCCGCCGCGCTGGAGGCGCTCGGGGCCAAGGCCGCACTCTATCACGCCGATCTTTCGGACCCGGACAAGCCCCGCCTGCGCAGCCTCGGCGAGGAGGTCGGCCGTCTCGTGCACGGCCGGGCCGCCAGCCGGCGCTGGATCGACGGCATGATGGTCCATGGCTATGCCGGCGCCGCCGAGATGGCCAATGCCATGGATTGCCTGTTCGCCTTTTCGGCGACGGCCGGCATCGTCACCAATGCCGCCTTCGACCGCATGCACGAAGCCTATGTCGAGGACGAGGAGGTCGCGGCCTTCCTCGCTTCAGCCAATCCGGCAGCGGGGCGGGCGATCCGGGCGAGACTGGCGGAGGCGATCCGTCGGGGCCTGTGGCAGCCGCGCCGCAATTCGGCGAGCCGCCTGCTCGATGAAACCGGGAGAGCGGCGTGAGCGGATCGTCGGGCCAGATCAAGGGCTGGTGCCCAGGGGCACTCAGGCCGATGCGTTCCGGGGACGGGCTGATCGTGCGCGTGCGCCTGACTGGCGGGGATCTCATCCCGGACCGCGCGGCCGCGCTGGCCGAGGCGGCCCGGCGCTTCGGCAACGGCCTTGTCGACCTGACCTCCCGTGCCAATCTGCAGATGCGCGGTGTCAGCGACGAGACCCTGCAACCGCTGCTCGACCGGCTTGCCGAGCTCTCCTTGCTCGATGCCAGTGCCGCCGCCGAACAGGTCCGCAACGTGATCGCGAGCCCGCTCGCGGGGCTCGATCCGAGCGCGCCGATCGACATACAGCCTTTGATCCGGGCGCTGGAGCTGAGGCTGATTGGAAACGAGCGTTTCCATTTTCTGCCGGCCAAGTTCGGTTTCCTGCTCGATGGCGGCGGCGTGCTGCCGCTCGACGGCGTCGAGGCCGATATTGCGCTGAGGGCCGAGGTCGATGGGCATTTCCGCCTGGAAGCCGGCGGGGAGACCCTCGGATGGGTGAGGGCGGAGGAGGCCCTGGAGGCTGCACTCGGTGTCGCCGAACGCTTCCTCGCCCTGCGCCAGCCCGACGAGAGCCGCATGCGCGATGTGGTAGGGCGGTTGTTGAACGAGGCGCAACAGCCTTCTCCACCAAGTGGGGAAGGTGGCCCGACGAAGTCGGGTCGGATGGGGTGTGGTCCGTTGGCAACGTCCTTTCCGGTTGGGGTGCTGCTAGCGGACCACACCCCATCCCCCGTTGCTTCGCAACGCCACCTTCCCCACTTGGTAAAGAAGGCAGCTGCGCCCTCCCGTCTTGCCGGTCCCCACCCCGCCGGCTTCTTCACCGCCGCGGCGCCTTTTGGGCGGCTCGACGCCGGCCAGCTCGAGGGCCTCGCGGCCATCGCGGCGCGGCATGGCGCGACTCTGCGCCTGACGCCCTGGCGCTCCATCCTGCTGGCGCCGCTTGCCGTCGACGTGACGACGCAAGTGTCGTCCCTCGGCCTCGTCGTCGACCCCGGCGACCCCCGGCTTGCCATTGCCGCTTGCCCCGGCAGCCCTTCTTGTCTATCCGGCGAAGCGCCGGCGCAGGCCGACGCCGCAAGGCTGGCGCCGGTGCTGGCCGGCTTCGTCGAAAGGGGAGCGAGCGTGCATGTCTCGGGCTGCGCCAAGGGCTGCGCGCGCCGCGCGCCGGCTTCCATCACGTTGGTGGGGCAGGGGGGACGCTACGGCATCGCCTTCGACGCCGACAGCAAGGCGCCGAGCGAGACGGAGCCGATGTCTTTGGGCGAATTGATGGCGTTTTTAACCAAGCGCCTGACTGAGAACAGTTTCAAGAGCAGTGACCATGTCTGAACGCGACTATATCCGTGACGGTGCCGAGATCTATCGCCGCTCCTTCGCGATGATCCGTGCCGAAAGCGACCTGTCGCGCTTCTCGGCCCTCGAGGCCCCCGTCGTCGTGCGCATCATCCATGCCTGCGGCATGGTCGAGGTCGCCGCCGATGTCGAGATGTCTGCTGACCTGGTGGCGAGCGCGCGCGCCGCGCTCAGGGCCGGCGCGCCCTTGCTGTGCGATTCGAAGATGGTCGCCAATGGCGTGACCCGTGCCCGCCTGCCGGCCGACAATGACGTGATCTGCACGCTGGACGATCCACGCACGCCCGAGCTCGCCCGCGAGATCGGCAACACCCGTACCGCCGCCGCCATGGAGCTCTGGCGCGAGCGCCTCGGCGGCGCCGTGGTCGCCATCGGCAATGCGCCCACCGCGCTCTACCATCTCATGGACATGATCGACAAAGGCGCTCCCAGGCCCGCCGCCATTCTCGGCATTCCCGTCGGCTTCGTCGGCGCCGCCGAATCCAAGGACGAGCTCAAGGCCTGGGGCAAGGTACCCTGGCTGATCGTGCGTGGCCGCAAGGGCGGCAGCGCCATGACCGCGGCGGCCATCAACGCGCTGGCGAGCGAAATCGAATGAGCGCCGGTCGTCTCTATGGCGTCGGCGTCGGCCCCGGCGATCCCGAACTGATGACCCTGAAGGCGGCGCGGCTCATCCGCTCGGCGCCCGTCGTCGCCTATTTCTGCAAGCAGGGGCAGCGCGGCCATGGCCGCACCATCATCGACGGCTTTCTGGCCGAGGATGTCATCGAGGAAAAGCTGGCCTATCCGATGACGACCGAAGTGCCCGCCGCCGATCCCGCCTATCATTCGGCGCTCGGCGGCTTCTATGACGAATCGGCGCGGCGGCTGGCCGGCCACCTCGATGCCGGCCGCGACGTCGTGGTGGTGTCGGAAGGCGATCCCTTCTTCTACGGTTCCTTCATGCCGATCTTCCATCGCCTGGCCTCCTCCTACGAGACCGAGGTGGTCGCCGGCGTCTCGGGCATGGCAGGCTGCTGGACACGGGCCCGCACTCCCATCACCTATGGCGACGACATCCTCACCGTGCTGCCGGCGACGCTGGACGCGGCAGCGCTCAAGCGCCATCTCGAACTCGCCGACGCGGCGGTGATCATGAAACTCGGCCGGCATTTTCCAAAAGTGCGAGCCGTGCTGGAAGAGCTGGGCCTCGCCGCCCGCACCGTCTATGTCGAGCGCGGCACCATGGCCGGCGAGAAGATCATGAAGCTGCCGCCGGCCGATTTCACCGGCGCGCCCTATTTCGCCATGCTGCTGGTGCCCGGCCAAGGACGGCTGCTGTGAGGAGGGCGCGTGACGGATCTCATACCCTCCCCCTCCAGAGGAGGGTGAGGTAATGCGCTTGGGAGAAATCTCATGACCGGCCGCGTCATGATCATCGGCCTCGGGCCGGGGCCGGCGAAATGGGTTACGCCGGAAGCCAGTGCGCTGCTGGCCGAGGCGACCGACATCATCGGCTACGGCCCCTATGTCGACCGCGTGCCGCCGAGCCCGGCAAAACGCCACGCCAGCGACAACCGGGTCGAGGTCGACCGCGCCCGCCATGCCCTCGACCTCGCCTCCGGCGGCGCGCGTGTCGCCGTGGTTTCGGGCGGGGACCCCGGCGTCTTCGCCATGGCGGCGGCGGTTTTCGAGGCAGTCGAGGCGGGCGATCCAGCCTGGCGCGATCTCGATATCACGGTGGTTCCCGGCGTCACCGCCGTCCTCGCCGCGGCCGCGCGGCTCGGCGCACCGCTCGGGCATGATTTCTGCGTGATCTCGCTGTCCGACAATCTCAAGCCCTGGTCCATCATCGAGAAGCGGCTGATCGCGGCGGTCGAGGGCGATTTCGTGCTCGCCTTCTACAACCCGGCTTCCAAGGCTCGGCCGGACCAGATCGGCAGGGCCTTCGACGTGCTGCGCCGCCATGCGGGCGAGCGCATCGTGGTGCTTGCCAAGGCCGTGGGTCGGCCGGACGAGGAGATCATCGTGACGAGCCTGTCGGCGGTGAAACCCGAAGAGGTCGACATGCGCACGCTGGTGCTGATCGGCTCCTCCCAGACCCGGTCGATCGAGCGCGGCAAGGCCGAGCCCTGGATCTATTCACCCCGCCGGTGGGACGCGTGAGACCCCAGGGACGATCCCTGCCGCTCGATCCAGGCCAAGGCCTCCGGCGCCGTCGCCACTGTCTCCACCTCGGCGTTCTCCGGCCGGCGCAGCAGGATGACCGGCAGGCCGAGACGGCGCGCGGCGGCGATCTTGCCATAAGTGGCGCTGCCGCCGGAATTCTTGGTGACCAGGATGTCGATGGCCTCTTCGCGCATGAGACGGATTTCGTCTGCCTCCGCGAAGGGACCGCGGGCAAGGATCAGCCTGGCCCGCGGCGGCAGCTCCTCCGGCGGGTCGACCGAGCGGACCAGGTAGAAATGCTGGGGCGCGGCCAGGAAGGCGGGCAGTTCGAGACGGCCGGTGGTCAGGAAGACGCGACGCGGCGTGGTGCCGAGCCTTTGCATCGCGGCCTCGGCGTCCGGCACCTCGCTCCAGCGATCGCCGCTCTCGGCCTGCCAGGCAGGACGCCGCAGGGCCAGCAGCGGCACGCCCATGCGCCGGGCGGCCTCGACGGCATTGGCCGACATCCGTTCGGCGAAGGGATGGGTGGCATCGACGAGTGCGGTGACCGCATGCTGGTCGAGGAAAGCGCAAAGACCCTCGACGCCGCCGAAGCCGCCGATGCGATGGGCGATCGGAGGCGGGGTGGGATTGATCGTCCGCCCGGCAAGGGACACCATGGCCCGAATGTCGGGGCGCGCGGCCAGCAGCTTGGCCAGGGCCGAAGCCTCGCTGGTGCCGCCGAGCAGCAGGACGTGGGGGCGCGAATGGGTACGGGTCACTTAAGCGTCATTCAAGTTGGTTCGACCTTTGTCATCGCCGGGCTTGACCTCATAAGACCTTGTTTGTCGGAGATGAGTGTCGATCTTCAGATCGACATCTTTTTTCGGTGTTTTCAAGAATGTCGATCTGAAGATCGGCACTCCGAGCTACGGCCGCTTCACCCGGCTATGGGTGAACTGCATTAGGATGGGAATGCATTGTCGTCTCTTGAGGGTCGGATGAGCCCTATCAACCACTCGGATCGCTGGCTGTCCATCGTCGGCATCGGCGAAGACGGCATGGCCGGCCTGTCGCCGCTGGCCGCCGCCGTGGTCGGCAGGGCCGAACTGCTGGTCGGGGGCGCCAGACACCTGGCCATGGTGCCGGAAGGAGCGGCCAAAAGGCTCGTCTGGCCGAGTCCGCTGACCGGGGCCATCGACCCGATCAAGGCGGCACGCGGGCGCCGCGTCGTGGTGCTGGCGTCCGGGGATCCGTTTCTGTGGGGTGTCGGCGCCACGCTGGCGCGCTTCATTCCGCCCGCGGAGATGGCCTGCCATCCCGCGCCGTCATCCTTCTCCCTGGCGGCCGCGCGGCTCGGCTGGGCGCAGCAGGATTGCGCCCTGATCTCGCTGCATGGCAGGCCGTTCGAGACGCTGGTGGCGCATATCCAGCCCGATGCCCGCATCCTAGCCCTGACCTGGGACGGCCGCACGGCCGCCAAGGCGGCCGCCCGCCTCACCGAGCTTGGTTTCGGCCCGTCCCGCCTGACCGTGCTGGAGCGCCTGGGCGGAAGCGGCGAGAGGATCCGCTCCGCCCGGGCCGATGCCTTCGATCTCGATGGCATCGATCCGCTCAACGTCCTGGCCATCGAGGTGGTTGCCGGCCACGGTGCCCGGCCGCTGCCGCTCGCCGGCGGCCTGCCCGACGAATTCTTCGAGCATGACGGCCAGCTCACCAAACGGGAGATCCGTGCCGTTACCCTGTCGGCTCTGGCTCCGCTCAGGGGGCAATTGCTCTGGGATATCGGCCTCGGGGCGGGGTCGGTCGCCATCGAATGGCTGCTGCGCCATCCGTCCAATCGTGCCGTCGGCATCGAGGAGAATGCCGACAGGGCGACGCGTGCGCTGGTCAACGCCGTCAATCTCGGCGTACCGCATCTGCGCCTGGTCTCAGGTGCGGCGCCGGCCGCCCTGGCGGGGCTCGAGACCCCCGACGCCGTCTTCATCGGCGGCGGCACGGGCGACGATGGCGTGTTCGAGGCGGCCTGGACGGCCCTGCGCCCCGGCGGGCGCCTCGTCGCCAATGCCGTCACGCTGGAGAGCGAGCAGGCGCTCGCCCGGCGTTTTGCCCAGTATGGCGGCGATCTGATCCGCCTCGGTGTGGAGCGGCTGGTGCCCGTCGGCAGCATGCATGGCTGGCGCCCGGCGATGCCGGTGACGCAATGGAGCGTGGTCAAGCCAGGAAATCCTGGACCATGAAGCCGTTCGTTGCCGCCGGCCTCGGCTGCCGCAAGGGCTGCAGGGCCGAGGAAATCGCAGCGCTCGTCCGGCTGGCCCTGCAGGAGGCAGGCTTCGAGCTTGCCGCTCTTTCGGGGCTGTTCGCGCCGGCCTTCAAGCAGGGCGAGGCGGGGCTGGCTGAGGCGGCTACCAGCCTCGGCGTGCCGCTGGTGCTGATCCCCCAAGCCGCGTTGGAAGCAGCCGAGCCGAGGGTGCTGACCCGCTCGGAGCGCGTGGTCGCGCTGACCGGCCTCGGCAGCGTGGCCGAGACGGCGGCACTCGCCGGCGCCGGCCCGCAATCCATCCTCAAGCGGGCGCGCATCGCCAGTGCGAACGCCACCTGCGCCATTGCCGTCAACGAGGCCTGACATGACCGTTCACTTCATCGGCGCCGGTCCCGGTGCGCCCGACCTCATCACCGTCAGGGGCCGCGATCTCGTGGCCCGCTGTCCGGTCTGCCTCTATGCCGGCTCGCTGGTGCCGCCTGAGATCATCGCGCTGGCGCCCGCGGATGCGCGCGTGGTCGATACCGCGCCGCTGACGCTGGACCTGATCATGGCGGAGATCGAACGGGCGCATGAAAAGGGCCTCGATGTCGCCAGACTGCATTCGGGGGATCTGTCGATCTGGAGCGCGCTGGGCGAGCAGACGCGCCGCCTGCGCGCCCTCGGCATTCCCTACACCATCACCCCGGGCGTGCCCTCCTTTGCTGCGGCGGCTGCCGTACTCGGCAAGGAACTGACCTTGCCGGAAGTGGCGCAATCCGTGGTGCTGACGCGCACCTCGGGCCGGGCCTCGGCCATGCCGGAAAGCGAGACGCTGGAGGCTTTCTCGCAGACAGGCGCGACGCTGGCGGTGCATCTTTCCATCCATGCGCTGGCCCGCGTGGTGGCCGAAACCATGCCGCATTACGGCAGCGCCTGCCCGGTTGCGGTGGTCTTCCGGGCAAGCTGGCCCGATGAGCGCGCCGTCACCGGCACGCTCGGCGATATCGAGGAGAAGATTGCGGCCGAGCCGATGGAGCGCACCGCCTTGATCCTGATCGGGCGTACGCTGGCCACCGAGGATTTTCGCGAGAGCGCGCTCTACGACACCGACTACAAGCGGCGCTATCGCGGCTTCGAGGGGTGACGAGCTGTCCTCAAGCCTTGCCGAACTGGCTTTCCAGGGCACCGACCTGGGCCGGCGTCAGGGTGCGCACCGCCATGCCGCGGGTGACGATGAAGAGGCGGGCGCTTTCCTCCAGCTCCTCCGCCGCATGGACGGCGGCCTCCAGCGTGGTATCGGCGATGACAGGGCCATGATTGGCCAGCAGGATCGCCTTGTGGCGGGGCGCCGCTGCGGCGATGTGGCGCTCCACGGCCGCATCGCCGGGCGCGGTATAGGGTACGACGGCAAGGTGCCCGATGCGCATGACGAAATAGGGCGTGAGCGGCGGCAGGGCATCGGCAGGATCGACATCGTCGAGGCAGGAAATGGCCGTCGCATAGGTCGAATGCAGATGGACCACCGCCCCGGCCTGCGGCCTGGCTGCGAGCATGGCGCGATGGAGGGGGATTTCCTTGGTGGGCTTGTCGCCATCCCGATGCCGCCATTCCGCATCGAGGCGCGATAGCCTGGCCGGGTCGAGCCGTCCCAGGCAGGAATTGGTCGGGGTCACCAGATAGCCGTCGGGCAGGCGCACGCTGATATTGCCGCTCGAGCCCACGGTGAAGCCGCGATCGAACAGGGATTTTGCCAGGAGGCAGAGCTGTTCGCGCAGGCGATCTTCTTCTTGCGGCATCTCACGCCTTTCCGGCCAGCAGGGTCACGGCCTTGGCAAAGAAGTCCGGGGCGCCGAAATTGCCGGATTTGAGTGCCATCGCAACCGGCTTCGTCCCCCGCAGCTGCAAGGCGGGCACGCCCGGATCGATTTCCGGTCCGATGGCGAGGACGGCATTGCCGAGCGTGCCGGCGACGGCACCCGATGTCTCGCCGCCTGCGGCGATGATCCTGGTAAAGCCGCGCTCGATGGCTATGCGGGCGAGTTCGGCGAACAGGCCCTCGATGCGCTCGGCCAGGACCTGCCGGCTATGGCGGGCCTGGGCCGCTGCAACCGCTTCCGGATCGGCCGAGGAATAGAGCATCGGCGCGGCGTTCCTGTGAGTCTCGATGAAATCGATAAGGGCATCGAGCTTGAGGCTGCCATTCATCACGGCATCGGCATCGATGGCCCTGTGCGGATGGTCCTGGGCATAGATGTCGACCTGTCGGCGGGTCGCCTGCGAGCAGCTGCCGGAGAGGATGACGGCCGGGCCCTCGGCGCCGACGAAAGCCGGCGTGGCCCGGTCCGGGGCGATGCCGTAATTGGCCGGCAGGCCCATGGCGATGCCCGAGGCGCCGGTGATGAAGGCGTGGTCGCGAAGACTGGCGCCCAGCGCGATGAGATCGTCATTGCTGGTGGCATCCGCCACGACCAGGCGCTCGCCGCGGCCTGCGGCTTCCGCAAGCGCGCTCCGGATCGACGAGGTTCCGTCCCGCACCACGGCATGCGGCAGATGGCCGACCTTCAGCGGCGTCTGGCGCTGCAGCCAGCGGCGGATATCGGGATCGGTCATCGGGGTGAGGGGATGACGCTCCATGCCCGATTCCGACAGGAGGCGATCATGGACGAAGAGATGGCCCTGGTAGAGCGTGCGGCCCGTGCCGGGAAAGGCGGGACAGACCAGCGCCAGGGGGGCGTCGAGCACGGCGAGAACAGCTTCGGCAACAGGACCGATATTGCCCGAAGGCGTGGAGTCGAAGGTCGAGCAATATTTGAACAGGATCTGGCGGGCACCGTTCGCCTTCAGCCAGGCGGTCGCACCCAGGGAAAGCCGCACCGCCTCGGCCGGGTCGATGGAGCGGGACTTCAGCGCGACCACCACCGCTTCGTCATCGGCCGGGGCAGGGCCGGCGGGAACGCCCAGGGTGAGCGAAGTCCGCATGCCGGCGCGCGCCAGCGTGTTGGCGAGGTCGCTCGCACCGGTGAAATCGTCTCCGAAGGCCCCCAACAGCATGGCGTTTCTTGCTTCCATCGCGCTCTGGTGGCGCCCATCTTGTCGGACAATAGAAAGAGGGGGCGTGGCTGGCAAGGCAGGGCGCGACTCCCGGGCGCGCGACGACCCGTCCCTAGAGCAAAGCGCGTTCAAGCGTGAACGCTTATTTGCTCTAACTCATTGTTCTGACGCGTCTTTGCGATTCTAGGTGACTCCGTCTAATCGCAAAACGCTAGAGGCGTTAAGTTAGAGCGAATGAGGCGCGACAATACCCTCCCCATCGAGGGAAGGGTAAAGAACCAGTGCCTAGCAAAACAACCCTGTGCCTATGGAAAAGTCGTCCGCGCTTCCGGGAGTCTCATTTCCGGCTCGGATCAGCCAGAAATGTCGCGTTTGGACCATTCGATGTTCGCATTCCCGGCATTGTGGATGTCCTTCCTCCTGGTTGCGTCCTCGTCATGTCTTCCCGCGGCTCCCACCTGTTCGGTGCGTTCCTCGCCCTTGCGGCCGGGACGGTGTTTTCGTTCGGCAGCATCACCATTCGTGAGTCGCCGCATCTGGACGCCGTTCAATATCTGATGTGGCGCAGCTTCGGCCTGCTGCCGCTCGTCGTCGGCGTGGCGCTGTTGCAGGGCAAGTCGCCGCTACGCCAGATGATCTCGGGTGGCTGGCTGGGCCTGGGCGGGGCGCTGTGCATGACGGTGATGGCGGATCTCTTCATCTTCGCCATGAAGACGACCACCATAGCCAATGCATTGCTGTTTTCGAGCGCGGCGCCGCTGATCGGCGCCATATTGGCCCGCCTGATCCTGAAGGAGCGCATCCTCGTCGCCACCTGGTGCGGCATTGCGGTCGGAATCGCCGGCCTGCTGATCATGACCTGGGGGGAACTGGGCAGCGGCAATGCCATCGGCAATCTCGCCGCCTTCGGCGTGGGCTTTGCCTACGGCCTCTATTCCATCATTGCCCGGCTTGGGCGGGACAGGGACATGTCGGGTGTGGTGATGGGCTGGGCGGTGCTGACCATCATCACCTGCGGCGCCTTCATGGCGCTGAGGGGCATCACCATCGCCACGCCGATGCTGGAAAACACCTATGCCATGATCCATGGTGCCGTCTTCATCGGCGGCGGCATGTATCTGCTCAATGCGGCGGCCCGGCATGTCGGGGCCGGGCAGCTTACCCTGCTGGCCCAGACCGAGATGATCCTCGGCCCGGTCTGGGTCTATCTCTTCTTCGGCGAGGTGCCGCGCCTGACCACCGTCCTGGGGGGCGCGGTGCTGCTCGTCGGTGTGCTCGTCGCAGCCCTCGGGCGCAGCTTCGCCCGCGAGGAGGAGCCGGAGGTGGCGGCGCGCGCCTCGGTGTGACCGGCAGGACCGTACGGGCTCAGGCCGACTTCAGGCGCCAGCCACCGAGAATGTGCCAGATCACGGCCGAGAGCACGATGGCGCCGCCGATGAGGGCGGCCGGGCCCGGATCCTCGGCGAAGATCAGATAGACCCAAAGCGGCGCCAGCACCACGTCGAGCGTGGAGATCAGGCCGGATTCGGCGGCGGGAATCCGGCGTGCCCCGGCCAGGAACATGAAGAAGGCCAGGGGAATCGAGGTGAACGCGAACAGCGTCAGCACCACCCAGTCCTGCGCCGTGGCGGTGCCGGGCGAGGCGAAGGGCAGGCCCACCAGCGCCGTGAACAGGCAGCAGAACAAATTGACCGGCAGCATTTCCAGCCCCGGCCGGGCCCGCGCCACCACCGCCACGACGGCAAAGGAGGCTGCCATGCCGAGGGCCATGGCGTCGCCGAAGAGGTGGCCGGAGCCGAAGGAGCCGCCCACCATCACGATGACGCCGACGAGTGCGCCGCCGGACGCGATCAGCGTACGCCGGGAGACCCTTTCGCGCATGATCAGCCAGGCGAGGCCCGCCGCCAGGAAGGGCGTGGTGGCATAGATCACCGATACGTTGGCGATGGTGGTGTGGTAGAGCGCGCCGACATAGAACAGCATCGACAGCGAGGCGCAGGCCGCGATGACGAGGCCGAACCAGCCGATCGAGCGGATCGCAGCCAGGCTGTCGGCGCGATGCACATAGACGAGACCGACCGCCATGTAGATCCCGCCGATCGCCGCGCGCAGCGACACGGTCGTCCAGGCATCCACCGTGAGCATGCGGGCGAAGATGCCGCTGATGCTCCAGGCGACGGCGGAGGCGAGGACGAGAAAAACACCGAGCCGATGAACGGAACGGGCGTCGGGCGAGGCGGTGATGGCGGACATCGGAGAACCGGAGGGTGGGAGGACGCAACTCACATGATTTTCAGCGGCACTCCCAACGGGCCGATGAAGGTGTGGTCAACCGCAATCTCCCTGTTTCCGATGCTTCGTTCAAGAGAGGAAAGCTATCTTGAACGACAAGAAGAACTTGATGGCGGCGGCGACACTCAGGCTGTTCTCCCTCTGCCTCGGCATTCTCCGACCGAGCTCCACGCGATTACGACATTGACAACTTCACCTATCCGATGGAGCGGCCGCAATCACTCGGGAGGCCATCCCGGACGCGGCGCAGCACTTCGCGCCGCGCACGGAATGACGCTCACTGGTCTTCGCGGATCATTGGTGGCTCAGCTCGCGCTCATCTTGCTCTCGTAATCGGCCTCGAGCCGGGTGTGCAGGCCCCAGAAGCTCGGCGGCGCGTGTCCGCCGAGGCGGGCGGCGAGAATGTCGAGATGGGTATGCCAGCCGGCGGCGACGCTGATCAGTTCGTCGCGCGTGAGGAGACGGCTATGGGTGATGGTGATATGGGTGCGCCCGAGTTCCGGCTTGAGGTCGATGCGCACCTGGGAGCCGTCCCCCCAGGCATATTCGATCAAAGTCGGCGGTTCGCAGGCGATCACCCGTCCGTGCATCTCGACGGTGCCGTTCAGATGCACATATTTGGGCGGCGGCGGGTCGTCGGGTGAGGAGAGGTCGCCATTGCGGAAGACATGGTTGACCCGTCCGCCGGGCTGCAACTCCATCTCCCCGCCGGCCAGCCATTGCTGGCGCTTGTCGGCTTCGGTCAGGAAGGCCCAGACGCGTTCGATCTGTCCGGAAAGAACGCGTTCGATCCGCACGGTCTCGGTGTCGATGATCACGCCGTAGTCGGACATGGTTCAGCTCCCTAGAGTAAAGCGCGTTCATGAACGCTTGTTTTCTTTGACGCTTTGTTTCCACGCGTCTTTGCGAATCTACGGATTCCGGCAAATCGCGAGACGCTTCAGTCTCAGCTCTCTTGAGGATTGGCGATCGCATCCGCGATCAGCAAGGCATCAAGCGTATCGAGCCGCTGATTCCAGAGTTTTTCGTAGAAGCGCATCCATTCCAGGCCGGCATGCAGGGGGCGCGGGTTCAGCCGGCAGGTGTGGGTGCGTCCTTCTACACGGCGCTCCACCAGGCCGGCCTTCTCCAGTACCTTGATATGCTTGGAGGCGGCGGCCAGCGAGATGGCAAAGGGATGGGCGAGTTCGCCCACCTTGCGGGGCTCGGCGGCGAGGCTGCGCAGCATGGCCCGCCTGGTCGGATCGGCCAGGGCATGAAAGACGGCGTCGAGAGGATCCTGATATTCAACCATGTGGTTGAATATCAGCCTTAGTCGGGCAACTGTCAACCAGATGGTTGACTATGGTATCGAACGCGATTTCGAAATTGCGTCCGATGCTCCCGGTTTGCTGTTGCCCGAATGCCGGTGTCCGCTTTCGGACGAGGTTCCATCTTTCCGTCGCGTTCGGCACCTGCGATGTCGCGCCATGCAAAGGCGTTTCCGGCAAGGCCTTGTCTATTCGCCACCAGCAAGAGGGAGAACTCCATGGCCGCAGCAGCCAAGACGTCCGCAATCAAGACATTTGCAATCGTCGGTACCGGCGTCATCGGTGCCGGCTGGGCGGCCCGGGCGCTCGCGCACGGCCTGGATGTCGTCGCCTACGATCCGGCGCCGGGCGCCGAGGAAAAGCTGCGCGCGGCCATCGACAATGCCTGGCCCGCCCTGGAGAAGCAGGGGCTCGCCGCCGGAGCGGACCGCAAGCGCCTCAGCTATGCCGGCTCGATCGCCGAAGCGGTGGCGGAGGCGGATTTCATCCAGGAGAACGCGCCGGAGCGCGAAGAACTCAAGCAGAACCTGCTGGCCGAGATCGATGCCGCCGCCAAGCCCGGCGCCATCATCGGCTCCTCCACCTCGGGCCTGCTGCCGAGCCGGCTGCAGGCCAAGATGGCCGACCCGGCCCGGCTGGTGGTGGGTCATCCCTTCAATCCGGTCTATCTCCTGCCCTTGGTGGAAGTGCTCGGCGGCGAGAAGACGTCGGCGGAGACGGTCGAGGCCGCCAAGGCTTTCTACACCGCGATCGGCATGCGCCCTTTGCATGTCAGGGTGGAGATCGAAGGCTTCATCGCGGACCGGCTGATGGAGGCGCTCTGGCGCGAGGCGCTCTGGCTGGTCAATGACGGGGTCGCCACCACCGAGGAGGTCGATGCGGCCGTGGTCTATGGCTGCGGCCTGCGCTGGTCGCTGATGGGCACCTTCCTCACTTTCCATCTCGCCGGCGGCGAGGGCGGCATGCGTCACATGCTGCACCAGTTCGGCCCGGCCCTGAAGCTGCCCTGGACCAAGCTGGTCGCTCCGGAACTCACGGAGGAACTGATCGACCGTGTCGCCGATGGCTGCGAGCACCAGGCTGCCGGCCGCTCGATCAAGGCGCTGGAGCGCCGCCGCGACGACTTCCTGATCGAGGTGATGGCGCTGGCCAGGAAGTACTGGCCGGAGGCCGAGGGGCTGGAGGGGCGGATTTGAGTTTCCGGGTGCGCGGACGTCTCGTCCGCTCTTGGAAGCGGAAAGCTGGTTAGCAGTAAGAGCGGACGAGACATCCGCGCACCCGGAGACAGTCATGCACCTTCTCGACGAAACCGTTCGCCCGGAATGGATCGACTATAACGGCCATCTCTATGACGGTTACTACGCGGTGATCTTCGCCAAGGCCGTGGACGAGTTCCTTCCACGCGTCGGCCTGACGCCGGCGGTGCGCGAGACGACGCGCCACACCATCTACACCATGGAGACCCATGTCCGCTTCCTGTGGGAGGTCAAGCTCGGCACGCCCGTCTCGGTGACCTGCCAGGTGTTGGACCTCGACGCCAAGCGCGTCCGCATCTTCCTCAGCATGTACGACAAGGTGCGCAACCTCGTGGTGGCGACCTCCGAGCAGCTCCTGATGTCGATCGACCAGACCGATCAGCCCCATGCGGCGTCCTGGCTGCCGCAGAGCGCGGCGATCCTGGAGGCCCTGCTGAAGGAACATGCCAACCTGCCGACGCCGAAGGATGCCGGGCGCAGCATCGCGATCAAGCGGTAAGCGACGGGACTGCTCTTGAAGTCAAGAGGCGGACGAGACGTCCGCGGTCCCAGCCGCGCTGTTTCCTGCCCGACCTCGGTAAGGTTCGTGCTGGAATCGCCCAGGCTGGGACTGCGGACATCTTGTCCGCCTCTTTCTGTCCTGTGAGCGCGGTGCTCTGCCTCAATCCGGCCAGCCGCCGGGGCTGGTCTCGGCGCCGTCGTCATACTTCGACAGCCACTCCACCGCCGTGTCGCGGAAACGGCTGAGGCCCTTGTAGTCGACCAGTTCGGGCGGCAAGGTCTGCAGCACGCGGTGCAGGCGCCGGCCCCATTTGGGCACGGTCACCAGTTCCTCCAGCTTGATCAGGTAGCAGCGGATCGGGAAGACGATGGCGTTGGAGCGCGGCAGGCGGAAGAAGCTCTGCAGCTCGACGCGCAGATGCAGCTTGTTGCCGATATTCTCCAGCGTCAGCGTGGTGCGGTCCTTGCCCCATTTGTGATAGTTCTCGGGCGAGGTATCGAGCCGCGGATTGACCGTCATCGTCCAGTTCAGCCGCCGCGTGGGCGAGCCCTGGCGCAGGTTCAGCATGAATTTGAGGGCGCGCTCGAACACGCCGAGCTGATGGGCCAGCGGCACCGGGCCATGCCATTCCATGAAGTTCATGCCGATGTCGAAATCGAGCGACCAGTCGGCCTGGGTGGTGACGATGCCGGCATCCATCCACAGATTGCCGTCGCGCTGGTCGAGCAGGCAGAAATCGCCCTGGGCCTGGCGGGTGATATATTCCATCGGCCCATAGGGCAGGGTGGCGATGTCGCCGAAGGTGAAGCGGTCGTTGATATCAAGGGGACGGTTGATCCAGTGCCACTGGTCGCCGTTCCGCTCGAGCGTGAAATGCTCGGGATAGGAGGTCGACATGCTCTCCATCAGCAGTTCCAGCAGGTCCCAGCCCGCCAGCGTCATGTGCGGCAGGGACTGGCAGCGCAGCGGGTCTTCCTTCAGCACCAGCGCCCGGTCGGCCATCTCGGAGGCGTAGTGCTCGTCGACGTCGATCGGATGCTCGAAGACCGAACCCTTCGGGCCTGCCGTATGCGGTTCGATATTGACCGCATACATGTAGGTGTCCTTGTCGAAGGGGAAGGGAAAGCGGCGGATCGCGGTTTCCGAATTGCGGAAGGTGAAGTCGTCGCGGAAGGTTTCCTGGCGGAATTGGATGCCCATGGTGAAGCTCCTGATCGTCGCAAAAAGTCGAACTCATCCGTCATTGCGAGCGCAGCGAAGCAATCCAGTCTTGTGTCGGGGGCACCGCCGGCCCCTGGATTGCTTCGCTGCGCTCGCAATGACGAGCATTACAGATCCAACACCAGCTCCCGGCCCTCGAAGCGCGAGACGCAGGGCATGACCTTGGTGCCGGAGGCCTTGTCGGCTTCCGAGAGGTAATGGTCGTTGTGCAGGAGCGTGCCGTCGCAGGAGAGCACCCGCGTCTCGCATTGGCCGCAGGCGCCCCCGCGGCACAGATAGGGCGCGTCGACGCCGGCAGCCTCGATCGCCTCCAGCATGCTCTGGTGCGGCCCGACCTGGGCCCGCTTGCCCGATTGGGCCAGGGTGATCTCGTAGGGCTTGCCGGAGGCCGGGGCGAGGAATTGCTCGTTGTGCAGGTTCTGCTCGGGCCAGCCTTCATTGCGGGCGGTGTCGAGCACCCATCTGATCATGCCGCCGGGCCCGCAGACATAAAGATGCGTACCGAGGGGCTGGCGGGCGAGCAGGTCGACCAACGGGATCGCCTCGCCCTTGGCGTCGCGATAGATGTGGACCCGGCGGCCATAGCGCTCGGCCAGATGGGCGAGATAGGCGCCGTGCTCGTCCGAGCGCACGGCGTAATGCAGCTCGAAGGGGCGGTCCTCGTCGGAAAGCTGCGCCATCATCGCCATGAAGGGCGTGATGCCGATGCCGCCGGCAAAGAGCAGGTGCTTCTTGGCGCGCTGGTCCGGCGGGAAGAGATTGACCGGATGGCTGATGCGGATGATGTCGCCGGGCCGGACCCTGCCGTGCAGGAAGAGCGAACCGCCGCGGCCATTGTCGTCGCGCCTGACGCTGATGGTGTAGCAGGCCGTGTCGCCCGGGCGGCTCATCAGCGAATAGGGGTTGCGCCTGAGCGTGGCGCCGTCTTCCATCTCCACCACGACATGGGCGCCGCCCGAGAAATTGGGCAGGGGCGAGCCGTCGACGGGCTTGAAATGGAAGCGCTTGATCTCGGGCGTGACCTGGTGGATCTCGCTGACGCGCACCTCGATTTTCGGGGTCTTGTCACTCATGGAAAGGCCTCCTCGGTCGGCGGAACGACGCCGGGCTCTTCGGCGTCGATGCACACGCCCTGGAATGCGGCGATGCGGCGCGAATAATGGTCGCGCACCAGCAGGGTCAGGCCGCAATGGGCACATTTGACCGGCTGCGTGCGCACATGCTCGGTGATGCCCTTGCAATGCACGCATTGCACCCGGCGTTCCTGCGAGCCGCGATGCTCGGTCTGGATGGAGAGATGGTCGACGCCGGCTTCGATCGCAAGTTTCATGGCCTGGCCGATCAGTCCTTCCGTGCCGGCCAGATAGATCTGAGTGCCCATATGGGCGGTCGCCAGCGTCTGGGCCAGGCGCGGCAGGGCGGCGGCGATGCTCGGGCCCTCATAGTACATGTCGGGGCCGAGTGCCCTGAGCGCCTCGCCCAGATTCTTGGGAGCGGCTCCGCCGGGCACATAGATGATGTGGGCCCTGTCGAGGAAGGCGTTGTCGGCCGTCTTGGCCGCGTCGAGGATCGCCTGGCCACCCTCGGCATCCGCCACGAACAGGTGCCGCTTGGCGCCGGGGCGGATGGCAAGCGTGCCATAGACAGGACGGCTCTTGATGCCGGATACGAGCATGGTTCTTGCAAGTCTCCCAAATGGTGGCGGTCCGGCTATACCCTCCCATCGATGGGGAGGGTCGGCCTGAGAGGCCGGGGTGGGGTGGAAAGCGCTACGAGGACTAATGAAGGCGCGATTTCACAAAACGGGTAAATCTCGCGCAACCACCCCACCCCGACGCTACGCGTCGACCCTCCCCATCGAGGGGAGGGTAGCCCGCGTCACGCCGCCGTACGCTTCTTCTTCTCCGGATCGTCGAAGGTAATGGTGTGGGCGATCGCCGGGCATTGCACGTTCTTGCCCTTGACCTCGAGCTTGGTGCCCTGCTTGGCGACGTCGACATCCATGCGGGCGATCGCCATGGAGCGGTTCGTCAGGCGCGAATACATGCCGCAGGTGACCACGCCGACCTTCTTGCCGTTCGCCCACAGTTCGTCGCCGGCGTCGAGGATCTTGTCGGTGTCGGCGAGGACGCCGAAGATCTTGAAGCGCTCCTTGCCCTTCAGGCGATAGTGCTCCTCGGCGCCGCGGAAGCCGGTCTTGCCGGGCGAGACGGTGAAGGTGAGGCCGAGTTCCCACAGCGTGTCGCCGGGGCCCTCGTTTTCGAAGGGATACATCTGCGAATTGTCATAGGGATAGAACAGCAGATAGCTCTCCACCCTGAGCCAGTCGAGCGCGGTGAAGGAGGCGGGCACGATGCCCATGCGCTTGCCTTCCTTCAGAATGATGTCCCAGATCTCAACGGCGTCCTCTGCCTTGCAGAAGATCTCGTAGCCGCGCTCGCCGGTATAGCCGGTGCGCGAGATCATCACCGGCTTGCCGAACAGCGTTGTCTGCATGTGGTGGAAATATTTGAGGTCCTTGATGCCTGGCACGTGCTTGGCAAGGTATTTCACCGCCAGCGGGCCCTGCAGCGACAGGTCCTGCAGATCGTCGTCGAAGAGAACGGCGACGTTCTTGCCGACGGCATCGCGGGCCATGTCCTCGAAGCCGGTGCCGGAGCCATAGACCGTCATCCAGCTGTTGGGGCCGGTGCGATAGAGGATGCAGTCGTCGGTGAACTTGCCGGCGTCGTTGAGCACGCAGGCATAGGCCGACTTGCCGGGCACGATCTTGCGCACGTCGCGCGTGGTCAGGCGCTGCAGCACCTGGTGGGAATGCGGGCCGACCAGATGGGCCTTGCGCAGGCCGGATACGTCCATCAGTGCCGCCTTGGTGCGGATCGCCTCATGCTCGTCGGCGAGGTCCGACTTGGTATAGGTCCAGGCCGTCTCCATCCCGTTCCAGTCTTCCAGGGTGGAGCCGAGGGCTCGGTGACGGGCTGCGAGCGGCGAACGCCGCCAGGACATGACACTCATGGATGTTCCCTTCTATGGTTTGTCATCCCGTGCGCGTCGCAGCATGAAGTGGTGCGTTGCAGACACAGGACCGTTTGGTTGTCGTGATGCCTTCTTCTTGTCGCGGTCCCGCATCTGCGGAGCAGCATTGCTTGCTGCACCGCGTGCGGGATGACCGCGTTACATCCTCACCCTCGTCTTGTCGGGGTCGTAATGGGCAAAGCGTACGACCTTGGCCTTGAGGCGCTTCTGGTGACCGTCGAGCTTGCCGATTTCGAGTTCGGTGCCGATCTCGCTGGAGCCGATATCGACGCGGGCGAGGGCGATGGTCTTGTCGAGGATGGGCGAACGCATGCCCGACGTTATCACGCCGATGCGGGCGCGCCCGGCATAGACATGATCGCCGTGATGGGCGGTCTCGCGGCCCTCGATCTCCAGCCCGACCAGCTTGCGCTGGGGCTCGGCCTTGCGCTTGACCAGGGCCTCCCTGCCGACGAAGTCCCCCTTTTTGGAGACCAGCGGCACGGTGAAGGCGATGCCGGCCTCGAACGGATCGGTCTCGTCGGAAAATTCGTAATGGGCGAAGATCAGCCCCGCCTCGATGCGCAGCATGTCGAGCGCTTCCAGGCCCATGGGCACCACGCCCAGCGGCTTGCCGGCCTTGAAGACGGCATCCCAGAGAGCCTCGCCATCGCGGGGGTGGCAGAAGATCTCGTAGCCGAGTTCGCCGGTATAGCCGGTGCGCGAAACCACCACAGCCGGTCCCTGGGCATGGCCGAGGCGGCCGACGGTGGAGCGGAACACGCCGATCTCGTTGGCAGCCGGCTGGGCCGACGGGGTCCAGATGATCTTGGCGATGAGGTCACGGCTCCTGGGGCCCTGCACGGCTAGATTGTGGAGCTGGTCGGTCGAGGAGCGGATCCAGACCTTGAAGCCCTTCTCCTCGGCGAGCTGGCGCAGATGCACGCCGACATAGGGATCTCCGCAGACGAGGCGGAACTGCTGCGGCCCCAGGCGGAAGACGGTGCCGTCATCCAGCATGCCGCCATGCGGATAGCAGATGGCGGTGTAGACGACCTGGCCGACCGAAAGCTTGGTGATGTCGCGCGTCACGGCATAGTCGAGCAGCGCCTCGGCATCGGGGCCGAGCACCTCGAACTTGCGCAGGGCGGAGAGATCGATCACCGCCACCTTTTCGCGGCAGGCCCAATATTCGGCCACCGCGCCGTCGGCGAGGAAGGAATTGGCAAGCCAATAGCCGCGATATTCGACCATGCGGCGCGAAAGAGGAGCGACCTTCGAATGGAACGCCGTCTCCTTGGTGAAGACCGGAGGGGAATCGGGTGTCATGCGCGTAGCGATCGCCTTGGGGAATTCGTGATGCGCGTCATAGACGCGGACCTGGATGTCGGTGGGATCCCAGCCATTGGCCGGATCGATGTCGTCGGCACAGGAGGAGGCGGCGCAGGTGAGGTCGATCAGGGCTCGCAGGAGCACATAGTCGCCCGGGCGCGACCAGGGCTCGTCGGCGCTGATGGTGCCGTCATGGTTGACCTGGGTGTTGAAGAAGAAATTGATCGCCGGCCAGCCGGGGCGCGGGGCGATGCCGTCCTGCGCCAGCACCTTGTTGAAGTTCTCCGAGCAGGAATCATGGCCCGGATAACCCATGTCGTCGTAATATTTCATGGTGCAGGCGAGGCCGAAAGTGTCGTGCCGCCCGCAGGTATCCTGCACCACCTCCACCGTGGCGCGCATGCGCTGGTCGAAGAATTTCGAAAACAGGCCGGGACCCGGATAGGCGCGGCCCATCAAAGTGCGGGTGGCGGTGGCGTCGAGGCCGCATTCGATGCCCTGCTTGAGCAGTTCGCTGTCGAAGGCGAGGAAATCCGAGCATTGGCGCCCGTCGATGTCCATGATCTGGATGTATTGGCCGGCCTTGACCTCGAAGCGCTCGGCGGTCGCGGCCTTGACGCGGAAGTCCTGGATGGGCGTGGCCAGAGGCGGTGCCGGCTGGCTCCGCGGTGCGCGGTTCGCCGGCTCGTCGCTGCGGGCGATCTCCAGGTGGAAGTCGGTGGCGGGCACCACCGCATCCGCCGTCGAATTGCCGGCCGGCACGATGAGCACGCAGGTCATGTCCCGCTCGGCCGACAGCGACAGGGCCTCACCAGCCGGGGCATCGGGTCCCGAGATCAGAATGCCGCTGGCGCTGGCCAGATCCCGGCCGGCGAGCTGGTGATGGGTGGCGGCGGCATTCTCATTGGCCGCGATCAGCCCGGCCAGCGCTTCGCGCGGAGCGGCTGGATGGCCCGATGGCAGGCTCTCCTGCGCCGCGAAGGCGTAGAGCAGGGCATTCTGGCCACCTTCCAGATCGGTCAAGCGCAGGCGGTCGCCCTTGCCGAGGGCGAAGACCTGGCTCGATCCGCCGGCGACACGAAGCATTTCGGCTTCAGGCATGATGGGGCCTCGTTGCATAGGAGGAGGAGACTTCATAGCAGGCGAAGGCAGCGCTGCCCCTCGCCCATGCCCTTTCCCCGTCAGAACGGGGCGTGCGGGAGGTCGGCGTTTGCGCGAGATAACAACGGCTGCAGAAGAGGTGCGACGAAAAAGTCCCCCTCGTCCCGTCTACGCGGAGAGGGTAAGGGCGAGGGGCGGCGCAACAGCTGGCGAGATGCCCAACGCCATTCCCCCTCACTCGGCTTCCTCGCCCAGCACCCGGTAGCGGCCGCCGAAGAAGAGCAGCGGCTCGCCCTCGACATTGTGCTCCATGTCGACCACCCGGCCGACGATGATGCGATGGTCGCCACCCTCGTACTGGGCATGATGCAGGCAGTCGAAGGCCGCCATGGTCTCGGGCAGGATCGGTGCTCCGAAGCGCCCGGCCGTATAGGCCACGCCCGACCACTTGTCCTGGCTCTGCCGCGCGAAGCGGGAGGAGAGGGCGCGCTGCTCCTTGCGCAAGACGTTCACGCAGAAGCCCGGCGCTTCCAGGAAGGCCGACAGGCTGCGTGCCGTGTTGGCGATCGAGAACAGCACCAGCGGCGGATCGAGCGAAACCGAGGAGAACGAATTGGCGGTGATGCCGATCAGCCCGGCGGTCGGATGGGCGGCGGTCACCACGGTGACGCCGGTGGCGAACAGGCCGAGCGCCCCGCGAAAGCGCAGGGGATCGATGGTTTCCGGGACGATATCCGCCTTCGCCGGCTTTGTTGCAGAACCCTGGACCATCGTGCCTCATACCCTTACCGACGTCGGCGCTTGCGCTCCGACCCCGGTATATCCCGGATTCGCGTGAATCCGGGAGGTGGTCGGAAACCATAGTGGCCTCGTCGATGCGGAAACCGGAATGGACCGCATGTCCTGCCGAGGATTGCGTCGCCGGCCGCATCTTACGCCGTCTTCCGAATGGCAGGGGGATTGATTTCGGCCAAAAGCCGCTCCGCCAGAGCGCGCTTGGCGTCCACATCCATCTTCTTGATCTCGTTGTTGAGAACGCGCTCGTTGATCGAGGTGTTCCAATAATCGACCGCCTCGAAGCCGAGCAGCGAGGTCTTGCCGACGAATTGCCGCAGCACCTCGTTGGTGGGGCCCATCACCCAGCCGGCCTTGGCATCGCGCAGATAGCGCTCGATCTGCAGCTCCGGCTTGTAACCGGTGCCACCGCAGGCATGCAGCATCTTGTCGGAGACCGCGGCGACGTTCTTGGCGGCAGCGAACTTCAGCTGCCACAGCCAGTGCAGCAGACCGGCGCGCGGCAGGAAGGAGACGTCGTTCTTGTGGATCGACCAGTCATTGTTGCCGGTGGCGTCGTCCAGCGCCTTGGCGATGAGGAAATCCATCGAGCGCACCACATTGGTGTCGATGATCGCCTCGCCGACATAGTCCTGGATGGTGGCATAGTCGGCCACCCGCATGCCGACATCCTTGTGGGTCTTCTTGGTGGTGTGGGCCTTGGCAATGTCGATCATGCCCATGGCGATGCCACTCCAGCAGGCCGAGGAGCACAGCAGGAAGAAGGGATCGACCACCTCGTCGTTGGAACGGGCGCCATCCCCGACCGGGCCGACCAGGCGGTTGCGCGGCACCACCTTGTTGACTTCCAGCGGGCCGGACTGGTTGCCGCGCAGGCCAAGGCCGTTCCAGCTGCCCGGATCGCTGGTGATTTCGTCGCCGAGGATCAGGAAGCAGGAAAGATCGGCGTAGTTGCCGTTGAAATTGGGAGAGGTCGTCTGCACGATGTACCAGTCGGCAAAGCCGCCGGAGGTGGTCCAGGACGCCTTCTTGCGGACGTGCCAGCCCTCCTTGGTCTCCTCGGCGCCCGAGGAGATCGGATACCAGAAATGCGAACCGGTCTCCGGATCGGAATAGGAGAGGGTGCCGATCAGGCAATCCTTGTCGAGACGGCGCAGAATGTCCTTCAGGGCCGCATTGTCGTGGTGGCGCAGCAGGGCTGCGGCGACGGCGCCGGTATGCATGGTGTAGCACATTGCCGTGGAAGCGCAGCCATAGCGGGCAATGGTCTCCACCACCATGGCGACGCAGATGTGATTCTCGCCCTGGCCCCCGAGCTCCCGAGGAACGATCAGGCCCAGAAAGCCGTGTTCGGCCAGGATCTGGAAATTCTTGCGCGGATACGCACGGTTCCTGTCGCTCTCGACGGCGTTGGCGCGCATCTCCGTCTGGCACAGCTCTATCAGCTTGGTCTGCAAGGCCTTCTGGCGGTCGGTCAGCATCCATTGCGGATCCCACTCGAAACCGAGGCCCCAGAACGGCTCATTCCCCCACATCTTGCGTGACGACATACGGGCATCCTTCGAATGGTTCGTCCCGTGCATTTTGCCTGCGCGGTGACGTCTGAAGTTTCCAGAGAAGAAACAAGTTTGTCCAGCAGGAAATTTTGTCAGCTTGAATTCTTTTTGCGAAGCGGCTGCCTACCTCTCTCAGTCCGCTCGTAGAATTGCTCAAAAAATGGGCAGAAAACCGTCATTTTACGGGGAACCGTCAAAAACTAAAGGTTGACGCTTCCTGAGAGTGTGTCAATCTTCACTCATAGGAAAAAAGAGAGACGGTGGGTAAAGACGAGAGCCGCCATGGAACTCTCGCGGCCCATACCGCCCCCAAAGCATCCAGTGCAGTCGATCAGATCCGGGGAACACAATGACGGCGACAACTGACGTAAACGCGAGCGCAGGTGGCGAGAGCCAGTTGCTGCGCCATATCGATTGGCGGGGAGCCTTCTGGGTGGCAAGCGGCGTGCCGCCGCTCGTGCTGTTCTCGATCGGAGGCATCGCCGGAACCACCGGCACGCCCGCCTTCCTGATCTGGACAGCGTCCATGATCATGGGCTTCATCCAGTCCTTCACCTATGCGGAAATCGCCGGCCTGTTTCCCAACAAATCGGGCGGCTCTTCCGTCTATGGCGCCACGGCCTGGCTGCGTTACTCCAAGTTCATCGCGCCGTTGTCGGTCTGGTGCAATTGGTTCGCCTGGTCGCCGGTGCTGTCACTCGGCTGTTCCATCGCTGCCGGCTACATTCTCAATGCGCTCTTTCCAATCCCCGTCTTCACGGATAGTTCGCCCGAAGTCGCGGCCTATATCGCGGCTCATGCCGGCACGGCCCCGGCTGACGCGATCGCGGCGGTAACGGCAGCGGCGACACCGGCGATACGGACCTGGACGCTGTTCAGCCACACCTTCCCGCTTTTCGGTTTCTCCCTCAACTCGGTGTTCTTCATCGGCGCCGCGTTGATGCTCCTGACCTTCGCGATCCAGCATCGCGGCATCCTCGGCACCGCCAACACCCAGAAGATCATCGGCCTGATCGTCATCATCCCGATGCTGATCGTCGGCATCGTGCCGATCATCACCGGGCAGATCAACTGGGCGAATTACTCCCCGCTGGTGCCGCTCGCCACCGCCTATGCGCCGGCGCCCGGCAGTTGGAACGTCGCGGGCTGGACCCTGGTGCTCGGCGGCATGTTCATTGCCGCCTGGTCGACCTACGGGTTCGAGACGGCCGTCTGCTACACCAGCGAGTTCAAGGATCCCGGCCGGGATACCTTCAAGGCCATCTTCTATTCCGGCCTTTTGTGCATGCTGCTCTTCATCCTGGTGCCTTTCACCTTCCAGGGCGTGCTCGGATTGAACGGCATGCTGGCGACCCCCATCGTGGACGGTTCGGGCGTAGCGGCGGCCATGGCCGACATGGTGCATGGCGGCGCCATCATCAGCCAGTTGCTGGTCATGCTGATGATCCTGGCGCTGATCCTGGCCATCATGACCGCGATGGCCGGTTCTTCCCGCACCCTCTACCAGGGCTCGGTGGATGGCTGGCTCCCCAAATATCTGAGCTATGTGAACTCGCACGGCGCCCCAACGCGGGCGATGTGGACCGACCTCATCTTCAACCTGATGCTGCTCGCCATCGCCTCGGCGGACGCCACCAGCTTCTTCTTCATCCTGGCCGTGTCGAATTGCGGCTACATCATCTTCAACTTCCTCAACCTCAACGCCGGCTGGATCCATCGTATCGACAACGGTCACATCAACAGGCCCTGGAAGGCGCCGACCTTCGTCATCGCCATTGGCGCCATCTTTGCCTATGTGAACGCCATGTTCATGGGGGCGGGCGCCAAGGTCTGGAACCCGCTGGCGCTGTGGGCAGGCCTCTTCACCGCCGCCCTCATTATCCCGGTGTTCTGCTACCGGCACTACATCCAGGACGGCGGCAAGTTCCCGGAGCATATGCTGGACGATCTCGGCCTCAAATCCGCCGACCTGCAGCAGAAGAAGGCGGGCATCCTGCCCTACCTCACCCTCGCGGCCGGCCTGGCCGTGGTGCTGCTGGCGAACTGGTACTTCGTCCTCTGACAAGCTATGCAGGCTTGACGTGAACGGGGCGCTTCGGCGCCCCGTTTTGCGTGATGCGCTGCCGGGAAGGGGCCGCTCTCGGACAGGCCGGCCTTGCAGAGCCCCGGTATCAGATCAGAGCGCGGCCAAGCTCCCTGCCGTTTGTCGGAAGTGGCCCTGGCCTGGCCGGCTCAACCGGTTTATGAGCGCTGCTGCATCGTGCCCGTATCGCGGGGCACCGGAAAGCGGAGAGAGCCATGCCCCACCTCATCGTCAAGATGCTGCCCGGCAGGTCCGAGGAGCAGAAGCGCAAGCTCGCCGACGCCCTGACCCAGGCCGTGATCGACAGCCTGAACAGCCAGGAAAAGTCGATCTCGGTCTCGATCGAGGACGTTGCGGAGGACGAATGGACCCAGAAGGTCTACATTCCCGACATCCAGGACAAGCCGGCCCTCGTCTACAAGAAGCCCGGCTACGATCCGTTCGCCTGACGGCGGACATGGCCGGCTCTCAGCGCGCTTCGGCCGCTTCCTCGATCACTCCGGCGATCGCGTCGAGCATGGCGGTGTCGTCGCCGGCCATGCCGTCCATGTCGGCCATGCGGCCGATCACCGTGGCGGCGATCTTTTCCTCCACCGTGTTCTCGGCATAGGCGTAGTAGATCACCGCGCGCTGGCCGTCGCGATGGCAACGTCCCTCGATCTGCTGGAGCTGGATGGCGCTGTGGCGCATGTCGTGCACCACCAGCGAACGCTCGCGTTCCCCGCCCGGCATTTCGCCGCGATGCAGGGAGATCGCCTCGGTGACGGTAAACACCACGGCATCGAGCTCGCCGCGCTGGAAGGCTAGGCGCACCGCCTCGTTGCGCTCGCCGCTCTGGGTGCCGTTGATGGCGTCGACGCGCCAGCCATGGCCCCGCAATTTTTCGACCAGAAGGGCGCTGGTCTCGAGGAAGGCGACGGATATGGCAACCTGCTGGCCGTTGCCGATGAGATCATCGGCGAAATCGGCGGTGCCGGCGATGCGTATGAGGCTGCCCTTCTGACGAAAGCGCAGATCGGCCGCCCAGCCCGCCGCCCGCCGCGTCGAGCCGCCGGCCAGGCCGAGTTCCCGGCGGAATTCGCGCCAGGTCGCCTCGTAGAGGCGACGGCTCTCGGCATCGAGCGCGGTCGGCGTTATCTCGCGCTGCACTTCCGGCCATCCGGCGATCTCCTCCGGCCGGCGGCGCAGTCCGATGGCATTCGGTCCCTTGTAGAGCAGGGAGGACATGGTGCGGCGGTCGTCCTCGTTCGGCTCCCAGGACCAGTTCTTCCAGCGCCCTTTGGCGCGTCCGATGCCGAGCCGCTTCATCAGGGCGCGGAAACCATCGAGATCGGCACCGAGGCCCTCGCCCTTTCGCCTGTCGCCCCCTTGCGCGAGCAAGCGGGCGAGGTAGGAAAGCTCATGCGGCGCCTGCCCGGCCGTTGCGCTCATATAGAGGGTGAAATCGGCGGCGGCCGCCATCTGGCGGCAGACCAGACCCTGCTGCGAATTGGGGTTGCGGATGCGATGGGCCTCATCGATCACCACCAGAGGCCAGACACGCTTGGGCGTGCCGAGCTTGGCGAGTTCGTTGTTCCTGGCCCTGGTCGAGCGCTTGGTGCTCACCGCAGGCGGCGCCATCAGCGTTTTCGTGCGCTCGAAATTCATCAGGGTGACGGTTTTGGCCGGCAGGCCGGCCTGCGCCATGGTCAGGCGCCATTGCGGAATGGCGCCCTTGGGGCAGATCACCAGGATCTCCTCTTCGGGCATGGCACTCAGCGCCAGCCAGGCCGACAGCGTCTTGCCGAGGCCGGTCAGGTCCCCCAAAAGAAAGCCCGGCCGCCCGGCACGGCGGGCGGCGAGGATGGCCTCGCTCGCCTCGATCTGGTGCGGGCGGGGGACGAGGTGGGGTGCCGGGCTCACGCCTCGTCGCGGAAATAGGGCTCGACCGTGCCCTTGAGCTTGATGGTCAGGGGATTGCCGCGCCGATCCTTGGCATTGCCGGCGGCGACCCGGATCCAGCCCTCGCTGACGCAATATTCCTCGACATTGGTCTTTTCGGTGCCGTTGAAGCGAATGCCGACGCCGCGTTCCATCAGGGCCTGGTCGAAATAGGGGCTGTCGGGATTGGCGGCGAGGCGGTCGGGCGGGCTATCGGTCATCGCGTTTCTCTCATGAAGGTGTCAGACGCCGGATTAGCGCCCCGAGGGCGGAATGCCAACGCCTGATGTGAATTTTATGCCGGCGGGCGTGCCTTTCGCCGCAAGGACGTCCAGAGCGTTTTGCGATGTGGTGGAATTACCAGGAATCGCAAAGACGCGTCGAATTATGGAGCTAGAGCAAAGCAGCGTTTCCGTCTAAACGCGCTTTGCTCTAGGAAAGGCTTTGATCTAACGAAACAAGGAGTGGCGCGATGGATGATCGGCCCATGAAGAAGGCCCGTATGCTTGCCGAGATCGCCAGCATCCAGAAGCAGGCCAAGGTCCTGGCGGTGCAGAAGAACCGCGGCGCCCATTACGAGCGCCTGGCCCGCGAGGCGGAGGAACGCGTCGCCAAGTTGCGGGAATCGATCGCAGCCATTGAAGCGGAGCTCGCCGCCGCCAAACAGTGAGGCGCAATGCCATTGGAGTGGCAGGTTGCCGCAAGGCGCGGCATGGCCTGCCTGCGAAGATGTCAATTGCATTGCGGATTTGTGTCAGGAATGCAATATTGCATACGTGTTGAGCGGATTGGTTAAGAACTCGCCATAATCACCCCTTTAGCCATGCGAGCTATGCAATTCGGCATTGCGACGATGGATGTTGCACCGCAACATAGGAAGGTGGATACTCCCTGACAACAAAGGAGTAGTCATCATGATCTTCGCAAGCATCATTGCTTATTTTAAGGACCGCATGGCCAAGCAGGCCGAGTTCCTGCGCCTGCTCGATGAGATCAACAGCCTGTCCGACCGCGATCTGCGTGATCTGCGCGCCGACCGCATGGAAATGATCCGCCACGCTCGCCAGCAGGTCTACGGTGCCAAGGCTGCCTGAACCCCGCCAGCCGTCACCCGACGAATTCCGAACGCGCCGCCTTCTTCCCTGAAGGTGGCGCGTTCTGCTTTTGGAGGGCCAGTCGTTCCCCGCGGGCTTCAGGCATAGGGCGGTTCCATGCCGTGGGCAGGGACCTAGAGCAAGCGCGTTCAAGCGTGAACGCTTATCTGCTCTAACTCATTGTTCTGAAGCGTCTTTGCGATTCTAGGTGACCCCGTCTGATCGCAAAACGCTCTGGCCGTGCAGGGAGCGATCGAGCGCCTTGCGCAAATCGCGCCTGGCCTGTTCGAAGGCCGGGCTATCGCGATCGCGCGGGCGGGGCAGGTCGACGGTGACCATCTCTTCGATGCGCCCTGGCCTCGGCGCGAGGACGATGATGCGGTCGGCGAGCAGCAGCGCCTCCTCGATATCATGCGTGACGAGGAGGAGCGTCTGCCGGTCCTCCAGCCAAAGCTTGGCGACATGGTCCTGCAGGCTGGCGCGGGTCAGCGCGTCGAGGGCGGAGAAGGGCTCGTCAAGGAGAAGAATGCTTGGCTGTGCCGCCAGGGTCCGGGCGATGGCGACGCGCTGGGCCATGCCGCCGGACAATTCCTTGGGCCATCTTTCGCCCTGTCCCTCCAGACCGACGCGCGCGAGGACCTCGTCCACCCGCCTGTCGCGGTCATGCCGAGGCAGGCCAGCGAGGCCGAAGGCGACGTTCCCGGCGACATTCAGCCACGGCAGCAGGCGCGGTTCCTGGAAGACGAAACCGACGGTCTCGGCCGGGGCGGCGACGGGTACGCCATCGATCTCCACCTGCCCGCGGGTCGCGGTTTCCAGGCCGCCGATCAGACGCAGAAGCGTGCTTTTGCCGCTTCCCGAGCCGCCGATGATGGCGACGGCCTCGCCGGGTGCGACCGAAAGGTCGATGCCGCGCAGGGCCTGCGTGCCGTTGGCATAGATCTTGTCGAGACTGCGTAGCGACAGCATCAGCGGCCCTTGCTGGCGAAACTGTCTTCGTGGCGCAGGAACGGGCGGCTGAGCGCAACCAGGAACATGTCGCTCGTCTTGCCGATCAACGCGAACAGGATGATGGTGGCGACGATCTCGTCGGGTTTGCCCAGTTGCTGGCCATCGACGAGCAGATAGCCGAGCCCTTCGGAGGCTCCCATGATCTCGGCGGCCACCACGAACATCCAGCCGAGGCCGAGGCCAACCCTCAGGGCCGTGACGACCTGTGGCAGGATGGCGGGCAGGAGGATGCGCCGGACCAGCTGCGGCCCCTTCAGCCGGAAGACCTGGCCGACTTCGACGATCTTGCGATCGACCGAGCGGATCGCGCTGGAGACGCCGAGATAGACCGGAAAGAACACGCCGGCAGCGATGAGAATGATCTTTGATTCCTCGAAAATGCCGAACCACAGGATGAAGAGCGGCACCCAGGCGAGGGACGGAATGGCGCGCAGACCCTGCAGCGTAGGGTCGACCAGGGTGCGGAACAGGGACGAATAGCCCGCGGCAGCCCCGAGCACGATGCCGGCGGCAGAGCCGAAGAAAAAGCCGGCTCCCACACGGGCCAGGGTGGCGAGGATGTGGGTGGCCAGATCGCCATTGCGTGCCAGCTCCAGCAGCGTCGCAGCGATGCGGCTTGGCGGCGGCAGCCGCCGCCCGTCGCTCCAGCCAGCATGGACGGCATATTCCCATGCCAGGGCGAGGGTCAGCGGCAGGAGCAGCCCGGCATAAGGCCGGGCGAGGCGAAGGGAGGGCCTGGTCGCCGGTGGCCGTTCTGTCACCGCCTCGCGTGTGGCCGGGCTTTCGAATGCCGTCATGGCCCGGCCTACTGTGTCCGGGCGCCGTAACGCGGGTCGATCAGCCCATCCACCGTCGCGGGCACGTCGAGCTCGGCCTTGATAACACCGGCGCCCTGCAGGGCTTGCCCGGCGGCCACCAGCGTCTGCCGCTGTGCGTCTCCGATCGTGCCGGTCGACAGGTCCGTACGGGTGAGCTGGCGTTCGATCACCGCATCCGGCAGCTTGGCGGCCGCGATCAGGCTCTGCTTGAGATCGGCGGGGTTGGCGAGGGCGTGCCGGCGACCCTTCTCATAGACGGCCAGCACGCGGCGCACCAGTTCGGGATGGGCCGCAGCAAAGGCTTCGCGTACATTCAACACGCCCCAGCTGTTGAGGGCGGGATCGCAGAAGAAGAGTCTGGCCCCGTTTTCGACTTCGGCGCTGGCCATGATCGGATCGAGCCCCGCCCAGGCGTCGACATCGCCGCGGACCAGGGCGGCTTTGCCGTCGCCATGCTGAAGCGGCACGAGCGTGATGTCCTTTTCCTTCAGCCCGGCGGAAGCCAGCGCGCGGATGAGGAAGATGTGAGGATCGGTGCCGCGCGTTGCCGCTACGCGCCGGCCCTTGAGATCGGCGATGGCGGCAATGCCGGTGTCGGGGCGGGTCACCAGCGCCGTCCATTCGGGGCGCGAATAGACATGGACGGATTTGATCGGATTGCCGTTGATACGGCCGACCAGGGCGGCCGCCCCCGCCGTCGAGCCGAAATCGATGCTGCCGGCATTGAGAAATTCGAGGGCTTTGTTGGAGCCCAGGGATTGGACCCAGCGCACCGCGATGCCATCGGCCTTGAGCTCCTCCTCCAGCCAGCCCTTGTCGCGGATCAGCAGGCCGACCGGATTGTAGGTCGCGTAGTCGATGCGCAGTTCGGATGGATTGTCGGAGGCCCTGGCCATCCCAGCAGCGGCAAGGCCACCTGCGGCGAGGGAGGCAAGGCCGGCAATGAAGCGGCGGCGGGTCGGCAGAGCGAGGCGGGACACGGCATATCTCCCAAACGGATCCTCGCTCCATTAATACATAAAGATGGTAGATAAAATAGACAAAAATGGTCTCTTCGTTTTCCGGTGGGGGATTGTTCTCTCGGGGTATGGCTGTTAGCATCCGCTCATGCGCATTTCGTCTTTCTCAGCAAGCTGGTGGTGGCCCGTCTAAGCACGGACGGCCACGCATGATCATTGCTCATCTGGCCGTCCCGGGAGGGGCGGCTTTTGATTTTTGAAGATCAGCGCAGGAGCACCCAACCCGAGACGGCCGTAACTCGGAGTTGGCTCCATGACGGACCATATCTACCACAGGGCCGGCGGCATCCGCGTCCATCGCGCCTGCCAGGATCTCGACTACCCCCATGACATGTCGGCCCTCGCTGAACGCCTGGACCGGCAGCGGGGCCTGCTGTTCTCCTGCAGCTACGAGGTGCCGGGGCGTTATCGGCGCGGAGAAATCGGCTTTGCCGATCCGCCGCTCGCCATCACCGGTAAGGGACGGCGCTTTCGGATCGAGGCTCTCAACCAGCGCGGTGCCTGCCTCGTGCCGGTGATCGAGAGGCGCCCGCGCTTGCTTGGCCTCTTGGAGGCTTTCGCCAAAAGCGAGGGCTGTCTCGAAGGCGCGGTGCGCGAGGCGGAAGGCGCGTTTGCCGAGGAAGAGCGCAGCCGCCAGCCGAGCCTGTTCTCGCTGCTCCGCGTCGTGATCGAGCTCTTTGCCGTGCCCGATGAGCCCTATCTCGGCCTTTATGGTGCGTTCGGCTACGATCTCGTCTTCCAGTTCGAGCCGATGAGCCTGACATTGCCGCGGGCCGACGACCAGCGCGACCTCGTGCTCTATCTGCCCGACGAGCTGGTGGTGGTCGACCACGCCCGCCAGCGGGCGCAGCGCTTGAGCTACGATTTCAGCGTCGATGGGCATTCGACCCGAAACCTGCCCCGCGCCACCGAGCCCCATCCCTATCGCCGGCTTTCCGGTCCCGACCTGCCACCCGAGAGCGATCATGCACCCGGGGAATATGCCGCCATGGTCGAACGGGCCAGAGCGGCCTTCGCGCGCGGCGACCTGTTCGAGGCGGTGCTGGGGCAATTGCTTTCGAAACCCTGCCCGGACGCTCCGAGTGCGGTCTTTCGCCGGCTTGCCAATGCGAATCCCTCGCCCTTCGGCGCCCTGATCAATCTCGGCGAGGGCGAGTTCCTGGTGGCGGCCTCGCCGGAGATGTTCGTGCGGGTCGAGGGCCAGCGCGTCGAGACCTGTCCGATCTCGGGCACCATCCGCCGCGGCGCCGATGCCCTGGAGGATGCCGAGCGTATCCGCGAGCTCCTGAATTCCGCCAAGGACGAGGCGGAACTGACCATGTGCACCGATGTCGACCGCAACGACAAGTCGCGCATCTGCGAGCCCGGCAGCGTCAAGGTGATCGGCCGGCGCCAGATCGAACTCTATTCGCGCCTGATCCACACCGTCGACCATGTCGAGGGGCTGTTGCGGCCCGGCTATGACGCGCTCGATGCCTTTCTCAGCCATGCCTGGGCCGTGACGGTGACGGGCGCTCCCAAGCGCGGTGCGATCCGCCATATCGAAGCCGAAGAGAAGAGCGCCAGGCGCTGGTATGGCGGGGCCTTCGGCTCGATCGGCTTCGACGGTGCCCTGAATACCGGCCTGACGCTGCGCACCATCCGCCTGCAGGACGGCGTGGCGGAAGTCCGCGTCGGCGCCACCTTGCTGCATGACAGCGACCCGTGGGAAGAAGAGGCGGAAACCCGGCTGAAAGCCTCCGCCATGCTGGCCGTGTTGGAGGAGGGAACCTCAACGGCCGATCAAGCGACGGCTCCGGTCCGCAAGGCCGGCCCCCGACCGCGTCTCCTGCTCGTCGATCACGAGGATAGTTTCGTGCACACGTTGGCCGGCTATTTCCGTGCCGCGGGCGCCGAGGTGCTGACCCTGCGCCCGGCTTTGGCGCGGCAGAGGCTCGCGGATGGCGAGCCGGTAGACCTCCTCGTGCTCTCGCCCGGTCCCGGACGGCCCGAGGATTTCGCCATGCACCGAACCCTGGAGCTTGCCTTGCAGCGCGGGCTGCCGGTCTTCGGCGTCTGTCTCGGGCTGCAGGGTATGGTTGAATATTTCGGTGGTCGGCTCGACCTGCTCCCCAGGCCCATGCATGGCAAAGCCTCGCGGGTGGAGGTCGAGAAAGGCAGGCTCTTTGCCGGCCTGCCCGGCAGCTTCTCGGTGGGGCGCTACCACTCCATCCATGCCGACCCGCAGGTCCTGCCGGCGGAACTGCGGGTCACCGCGCGTGACGGCAACGGCATCATCATGGCGGTGGAGCATGCCAGCCTGCCTCTCGCCGCCGTGCAGTTCCACCCGGAATCGGTGATGACCAGGCCGGAGATCGGGCATCGCCTCATCGCGAATGTGCTGGCGATGATCGGCGGTGGAGTCGTGTCGATTGCGGCGGAATGACGGGCTGCACAGCGGCCTGTGGCGCACAATTTCCCAAAAGAGCGGACGCCCTCGTCCGCTCTTGAAAACACCGTATCTCGAAAAAGAGGTCGATGGAGGTGCCCGCCTCTCAGGGCCGACGCCAACGCCTCCGCTTATTCGGCGGCGGCCTTGGTCGCCACGCTCGCCTCGGCGGCTTCCTGGGCCTTGAGGGCCTCCGGATGGGGCATTGAGATGATGTTGTAGCCGGAATCGACGAAATGCACTTCGCCGGTGACGCCGGTGGACAGATCCGACAGCAGGTAGAGTGCCGAACCGCCGACCTCCTCGATGCTCACCGTGCGCCGCAGCGGTGCATGGGCGCGCTGATAGTTGAACATCAGCCGGGCATCGGAAATGCCGGCGCCGGCGAGGGTGCGGATCGGGCCGGCCGAGATCGCATTGACGCGAACGCCCTGCGGGCCGAAATCGGAGGCGAGATAGCGTACCGAGGCTTCCAGCGCGGCCTTGGCGACACCCATGACATTGTAGTTCGGCATCACCCGCGTGGAGCCGCCATAGGTGAGGGTGAGGATCGAGCCGCCATCATGCATCAGGTCGGCGGCGCGCTTGGCGATCTCGGTGAAGGAGAAGCAGGAGATCACCATGGTCTTGGTGAAATTGTCGCGCGTGGTGTCGGCGTAGCGGCCCTTGAGCTCGCTCTTGTCCGAATAGGCGATGGCGTGGACGAGGAAGTCGATCTTACCCCATTCCCGTGCCAGCGTGGCAAAGACGCCGTCGACGGAGGCGACATCCTCGACGTCGCAGGGCACCAGCAGGCTGGAGCCGACGCTGTTGGCCAGCGGCTCCACGCGCTTGCGCAGGGCCTCGCCCTGATAGGTGAATGCCAACTGGGCGCCTTGGTCGGCGAGGCTCTTGGCGATACCCCAGGCGATCGAATGATCATTGGCCACGCCCATGATCAGACCGCGCTTACCTTGCATGAGCCCTGTCATGGCCTGCAACTCCAAATCCTGGTCATCGGTGACCGGAGCAAAGCGTCCGGCATGAACGCTGCTTTGCTCTGGCTCCTTGGTGGGACGCGCTTTGCGATTTGACGCGATCTCGTCAAACCGTAAAGCGTTTCAGGCGCAATACGACCAGAATCGGCCGATCAGCCCGCATTTCCGCCTCTTTACCACGTTTCGACAAAGTATCCGGGGTTTTGCTTGGTTCCTGGATCACTTTATCTGTCTCTTTGTTACGCGATATTCCGGCCGGAACAGGCGGAAACTGATCTCAGGCGTCGAGGCGCTTGAAGACCAGGGCCGCGTTGGTGCCGCCGAATCCGAAGGAGTTGGACAGCACATGGCTGAGCTTGGCATTGTCGATACGCTTGCGGACGATCGGCATGTCAGCAAAGGCCGGATCCAACTCCTCGATATGCGCGCTCTCGCAGATGAAGCCATTATTCATCATGAGGAGTGAATAAATTGCTTCCTGCACGCCCGTTGCGCCCTGCGAATGGCCGGTCAGCGCTTTGGTCGCGGCGATCGGCGGGCATTTGTCGCCCGAGCCGAACACCTTGCGGATGGCCTCGATCTCGGGAGGATCACCGGCCGGCGTCGAGGTGGCGTGCGGGTTGATGTAGTCGATCGGCGCCTTGATGTTGGCCAGGGCCATGCGCATGCAGCGCTCGGCGCCCTCGCCCGAGGGGGCGACCATGTCATGACCGTCGGAAGTCGCGCCATAGCCGGCGATCTCGCCATAGATGCGGGCGCCGCGGGCCTTGGCGTGCTCCAATTCTTCCAGCACCAGCACGCCGGCGCCGGCGGAGATCACGAAGCCGTCGCGATTCTTGTCGTAGGGACGGGAGGCCGTGGAGGGGGTGTCGTTGTATTTCGACGACATGGCGCCCATGCCGTCGAACAGCACGGCCAGCGTCCAGTCGAGTTCCTCGCAGCCGCCGGCGAACATCACGTCCTGCTTGCCGTACTGGATCTGCTCATAGGCATTGCCGATGCAATGGTTCGAGGTCGCGCAGGCCGAGGAGATCGAATAATTGATGCCCTTGATCTTGAACCAGGTCGAGAGCGTGGCGGAGGCTGTGGAAGACATTGCCTTGGGCACGGCGAAGGGGCCGACCTTCTTGGAACTGCCCGACTCGCGCGCCTTGTCTGCGGCCTCGACGATGGTGCGGGTGGAGGGGCCGCCAGACCCCATGATGATGCCGGTGCGCTCGTTGGAGACCTCGTTGGCTTCGAGGCCGGAATCGAGGATGGCCTGTTCCATGGCCACATGGTTCCAGGCGGTGCCGCCGCCATGGAAGCGCATGGCGCGGCGATCGACCACCGAGGCGGGGTCGAGCGTGGGCGCACCATAGACCTGCGAGCGGAAGCCATATTGGGCGAATTGCTCGGCGCGCGTGATACCGGATCTGGCCTCGTGCAGGCTGGAGAGAACCTCCTGCGTCGAGTTGCCGATCGAAGACACGATACCCATGCCGGTAACGACGACACGTCTCATGGCGATCCCTTCCAGTTTCGTCACCCACCCACGATCCTCTCCGAGGAGACCGCCGGGCCGGCACTGCGTTCCCTAGAGCAAAGCGCGTTTAGAGGGAAACGCTGGTCTGCTCTAGCTCTTTGGCTCGACGCGTCTTTGCGATTTGAGGCAACTCCGCCTCATCGCAAAACGCTTGCGCAGAATTTCGCAAGCGGCCCGGTTTTGGGCAAGCTCGGAAATTATGCTCATTGCCCACGAACGGGCAGAGCCCGATCATGGACGATCCAACAAGGCATCGCCCCCGCCGGCGCGTCGAGCGTCAACGGGGCCGCACCCTGCATGTTTCAAGGCGCATTGCAATAGGCGAGCCGAAGCGGGCACGTCCGAAAATGCGCCGAACCGGCGCTGCGCATGGCCAGAAATCAGGCTTTCTACCAGAAATCAGGCCTGGAACAGGCCGACGCGCAGATCCTTGGCCTCATAGATGGTGCGGCCGTCGGCCTTTAGCCAGCCGTCCGCGATGCCGAGAATCAATTTACCCTTGAAAACCCGCTTGAGGTCGACGCCATACTCGACCTGTTTGACGCCGGGCAGCACCTGGTCGGTGAACTTGACCTCGCCGACACCGAGGGCGCGGCCCCGACCGGACTGGCCGAGCCAGCCCAGGAAAAAGCCGGTCATCTGCCAGAGGGCGTCGAGGCCGAGGCAGCCCGGCATCACCGGATCGCCCTGGAAGTGGCAGGAGAAGAACCACAGGTCCGGTTTGACGTCGAGCGTGGCGCGTACGCAGCCCTTGCCGTGCGGACCGCCGGTCTCGGAGATTTCCGGGATGCGATCGAACATCAGCATGGGGGGAAGGGGCAATTGCGCATTGCCGGGACCGAACATCTCGCCGCGCCCGCAGGCCAGGAGATCTTCATATTCAAAGCTCGAACGGCGTTCCGCCATTGCGTCTCAGTCCTCATCGACCAGTCAAAACCGTGTGGCCGGGCAGGCGAGCCTGTCCGCTCCACGGCCTCCCCTTAACATAGCAATCCCGCAGCCGAAAGCGGGGGGAGCGCCGCGGGGCCGATGTTGCCCCCTTAAAAAGGACTCAAGCGGTCTTGTCGGACCACCGACGGGCTGGTCGGGAGGGCCTTGCCTGCTATCGCGCCGCCGAATCGTAGCGGAATACCAGCGTATCGTCGCGCCAGCCGGTCTGAGCGCAATCCCTGGCGCGCCGCGGCGCCTTTCCGCGCAGAGTGATGATCGGCGGTTCCCCGGCCGCCGAACCCTCGACGGGATAGGAGATCGGCCCGCATTCGCGCGAGAAGACATAGGCCTGGCCGCGATAGACGCCGCCACTGGCCGTTCCCTTGAACAGCAGGGCTCCCTTGCGGACCCCGGCCTCGGCCAGGCCCGGGCGGGGCGCCTCGTAATAGAACAGGCGGTTGCCCTCGCTCGCCGATAGCGCCACGCGCGAACCATTGTGGTTCCAATAGCTCGAGACCGTATAGGGCGGCGGGTCGGCTTTGGCCGGTGCGGGCGCTTGCGAGGCCGGGATCGCTGCCGGCGTGCCCCCCGGTTTGGCCATGGCTTCCAACCGCCGGCGCACCGAGGCGGCGCAATAGCCCTTCGGAAAATTGTCGAGATAGGCCTCGAGCTTGATCGGTGTGGGATCGGTGCCGAGATCGCTGCAGGCGGCCATGTCCGCCCTGTCGGGGATCGGGCTTCCCGGCGCCAGGGGAGGCTGCTGCGTGGCGATGGGCTCCGACGTCGACATGGCGCTGCCCGACAGATAGAGGTCGCCGAGCAGGGCTTCGTCGACCCACGGTGTCTGACGCTGGCTGGTGGCGGCATGAACGTCCTGGCGCACCAAAGCGAGCATGCGGCGAATTTCGATGCCGGGCTCCGGCAACCGCTTCAGCAGGGCGGCTGCGAAGGGAGAGTGGCCGCCGTCCCCGTCATCGGCGACGGCGTTGGGGCCGGTGGCGAAGGCGACCAGCGTGCCGGTGGTGGCGGCATCGAGCCGGGCAAGGCCGCGCGAGGCGCCGCGGCTTGCGCTCGCCGGCAGCGGATTGTTGCGGCAGGCATCGACCAGCAGGATCTTGGCCTTGGCGCCGGAGGCGCTGAGGATATCGCTGATATCGTCGAGCCTGATCGTCTGCGTGGTGAGATCGACGCGGCTTTTGATGTCGGCGCCGACGGGGATGAGGAAATTGCGTTGGTCGACCTGCATGCCGTGGCCGGCATAGAACACCAGCGCGATGTCGGCGTCGGTAGCCTCGTTGCCGAACTCGGCCATCGCCTTGAGCATGGCGGCATGGTCGGCGTCGGTGGCGCGGATCACCTTGAAGCCGAGCGGGCCGCCGGCGAGCAGCCGGGCAATGGCATCGGCGTCGGCGACCGGATTGGCGAGGCGGCCGAGCGTGCGATAGTCGCCATTGCCGATGACGAGGGCAACGCGCTTGTCGGCGAGCGCGGCGGTGGTTCCGGCCAGCCAGAACAGACACAACAGCATCAAGCAACGCCGGATCATCGCCCCACCCCGGATTCACGGCAGCACCGGATTAATTGTGGCACGCCTGCCTGGCGCTGGCCAGATCGGCGGGAACAGGCCTATGAGGGCATCAATGACCCAAGCCACATTTTGGTCGCCCGGCATGAGACGCCGGGGCGTCGGTTTGCCCGCACACTTTCCTCCGCATGACTTTCTTTCGCGGATCGTGGAGGCTATCGTCGCCGGCTCCATCAACCGGGGCCGCGCGGGACGGGGCCTCCAGGGAGCCTTTCCGTGACCCTTCTTCCCCAGGAAATCATCCGCAAGAAGCGCGATGGCGCGGCTTTATCCGCGGCTGAAATCGAGAGTTTCGTGCAGGGACTGGTCGCCGGCAGCGTCACCCATGCCCAGGTCGCGGCCTTTGCCATGGCCGTGTTCTTCCGTGGCATGGCGATGGATGAGCGCATCGCCCTGACGCGGGCCATGACCCAATCGGGCACCGTGCTCGACTGGGGGAGCCTCGACCTGCCGGGGCCGGTGTTGGACAAGCACTCGACGGGCGGCGTCGGCGACAATGTCAGCCTGATGCTCGGGCCACTGGTGGCTGCCTGCGGCGGCTTCGTGCCGATGATTTCGGGGCGGGGCCTGGGCCATACCGGCGGCACGCTCGACAAGCTCGATTCGGTGCCCGGCTACACCACCCAGCCTGATCTCGACCTGTTCCGCCGCGCCGTACGCGAGGCCGGCACCGCCATCATCGGCCAGACCGCCGACCTCGCCCCCGCCGACAAGACCGTCTATTCGATCCGCGACGTCACGGCCACGGTCGAATCGATCCCGCTGATCACCGCCTCGATCCTGTCGAAGAAGCTCGCGGCGGGCCTGCAGGCCCTGGTGATGGACGTGAAGACGGGTTCCGGCGCCTTCATGCCCACCCTGGAGGGCTCGCGCGAACTGGCCGAATCGATTGCGACCGTCGCCACGGGCGCCGGATTGCCGACCACCGCGCTGATCACTGCCATGGACCAGCCTCTCGCCAGCGCCGCCGGCAATGCCCTGGAAGTCCGGAACGCGGTGGATTTCCTCACCGGTGCGCATCGGGACGTGCGCCTGCTGGAGGTCACCGTCGATCTCTGCGCCGAGATGCTGGTGCTCGGCAAACTGGCTCGGGACACCGCAGAGGGCCAGGCCCGCATCGAGCAGGCTTTGGCGAGCGGACGGGCGGCCGAGCACTTCGCCCGCATGATCGCGGTGCTGGGTGGCCCGGCCGACTTCCTTGAGCAGCCCGAACGCCATCTGCCGGCTGCCCCTGTGGTGAAGCCCGTTTTTGCCGGGACCGCGGGCACGGTCGGCGCCATCGATACCAGGGCCGTCGGCCTCGTGGTCGTCGCCTTGGGCGGTGGCCGCACCCGCCCGCAGGATGCGATCGACCATGCCGTGGGTCTCACCGGCCTGGCGGAACTCGGCGCCGAGGTCGGGCCCGACCGCCCCCTCGCCTTCGTACATGCCCGCAGCGAGGCGGCGGCCGAGGCGGCGGAAGCCGGCCTGCGCGCGGCCTATCGTATCGGAGAGGACGGGGAAGCCCTGCCGCCGGTACTCGAACGCATCGGAGGAAGCTGAGATGGCCCGCGCACTCGTCCTGGTGATGGATTCCTTTGGCATCGGCTCGGCTGACGATGCCGAACGCTATGGCGATGCCGGGGCCGATACGCTCGGCCATATCGCCGCGGCCTGCGCGGCGGGACGGGCGGGCGAGAACGAGCATCGTACCGGCCCCCTGCGCCTGCCCGTGCTCACGAGCCTCGGCCTCGGCGCCGCGGCGCAGGCGGCGACGGGCACGCTGCCGCCCGGCCTGGAAGGCGGCGTCGCCGAGGGCCTGTGGGGCTATGCGGCCGAGACTTCCAAGGGCAAGGACACGCCCTCCGGCCATTGGGAAATCGCCGGCTATCCCGTGCCGTTCGACTGGGGCTATTTCCCGAAGGAGGTCCCCTGTTTTCCTCCCAAGCTGATCACCGCCATCGTCAAGGAGGCCGGGCTTGCCGGCGTGCTCGGCCAGCGCCATGCCTCGGGGACGGAGATCATCGCCGAGCTCGGTGCAGAGAGCATCGAGACCGGCAAGCCGATCTTCTACACCTCCACCGACAGCGTGCTGCAGATCGCCGCCCATGAGGAGGCGTTCGGTCTGGAGAGATTGCTGTCCCTCTGCGAGATCGCCCGCCGCCATGTCGACCATCTCAATATCGGCCGGGTGATCGCGCGGCCTTTCGTCGGCGACGCCGCCAGCGGTTTCACCCGCACCGCCAACCGGCGCGACTATGCCGTGCCGCCGCCGGCCGATACGCTGCTCGACGTGGCCGAACGCGCCGGGCGCGGCATCATCACCATCGGCAAGATCGGCGACATCTTCGCGCATCGCGGCACCGGCGAGGTCGTCAAGGGCCCGAGCAACGACGCCCTGATCGACCGCACGCTGGAGGCCATGGGGCGCCTGCCCGATGGTGGACTGCTCTTTGCCAATTATGTCGATTTCGACACGCTCTACGGCCATCGCCGCGATATTCCCGGCTATGCCGGCGCCCTGGAGCAATTCGACATGCGCCTCCCGCAGATTCTCTCCCGGCTGGCCGAGGATGACCTGCTGATCATCACGGCCGACCATGGCTGCGACCCGTCCTGGACGGGAACGGACCACACGCGCGAATTCGTGCCGGTGCTGGCGCGTCTCGGCAAGCGTACGGGACCGATCGGCCGGCGCGACAGCTTCGCCGACATGGCCGCCAGCGTGGCGGAGCACCTCAGGCTGGATTGGCAGGGAGCCGGAAAGTCGTTTCTGTAGTTTCGGGTGAGCGGGCGCCCGGAGGCTTACTCACCTCTTCTCAACCATGATTCCAGACGGCGTGGCGAAATCGCGCCGCGTTAACGCCCGAGCACCTGCCGCACTCTCATCATGACCCCCGTTTCGAGGTGGTCGGTGATGATCGAGCGTATGCATATGGTACTCAAGGGCGGCATTTCCGCCGAAGACAGGGCTCAGTTCTGGGTGGGGCTGACGCTCGCCATCGCCACCGTCGTGCTGCTGTTCGCCAGCTTCCTCGATCTGGTCTCGATCTGATACCGACTATTGATGCTCGACCGATCGAGCACCGTCATTGCGAGCGCAGCGAAGCAATCCAGGGCCCAAAAACGTGGTGGCCATGGCACCTGGATTGCTTCGCTGCGCTCGCAATGACGCCTGAGTCAAACATCGCGACTATTGGTATGAGAGGCTATTCCAGATTTTCAGGGCCGAAGCTCTCGGGCAGCAATTGGTCGAGCGTGAAGCTGCGGCGGACGCCTTCGGGACCGGCGACGTGAATGGGGGTCGACGGCGCAGCAAATTCGCGGATGCGCTGGCGGCAGCCCCCGCAGGGCGTGGTCAGGCCCGGCGCGTCGGGATGGGCATCGGTCCAGCCCAGCACCAGGATTTCGGCGATTCCCGTCTCGCCATCCGCCACCATGGCCGAGATGGCGCCCCCCTCGGCGCAAGCCCCGACGGGATAGGCGGCGTTCTCGACATTGCAGCCGGCATAGATCCGGCCCGAACGGCTGCGGATGGCCGCTCCCACCTTGAAGCGCGAATAGGGCGCGTGCGCCTTCTCGCGCACGGCCCTGGCGGCTTCGAACAGATCGGCGAGCGCGTCCATCAGCGTTCCTTGAGGTAGGGGATGCCCGCGGCCTTGGGCGGGGTCGCCGCACCGACGAAGCCGGCCAGCATCAGCACGGTGAGAATGAAGGGCAGCGCCGAGATCAGCTCCGAGGGCACCACAATGCCCCCGACGACGAAGCCCGAGCCCATGCGGATCGAGATGGCGTCGAGCAGGCCGAAGAGCAGGCAGGCGCCGAGTGCGGGCCAGGGCCGCCATTTGGCGAAGATCAGGGCGGCCAAGCCCATATAGCCGCGCCCGCCGGTCATGTTGGAGACGAAGGCGGCCGAGTCGGCCGTGGAGAGATAGGCGCCAGCGATGCCGGTCAGCAGGCCGCAGATCAGCACGGCCCGGTAGCGCAGCCAGGCCACCGAGATGCCAGCGGTGTCGACGGCCTGCGGGTTCTCGCCGACGGCGCGCAGGCGCAGGCCGAAACGGGTCTTGTAGAGGACCCAGGCCGTCACCGGCACGCAGATGAAGGCGAAATAGACCAGGACCGAATGGCCGGAGAGCACGTCGGCATAGAGTTCGCCGATCACCGGCACGCCCTTGATCGCCTCCGCTCCCGGCAGCGCGATCGGCTGGAAACGGCCATCGCCGCTGAGGCTGGGCGTGCGGCCGCCCTCGCCATACCAGGCATTGCCGATGAAGGCGGTCAAGCCGAGCGCCAGGATGTTGATGGCGACGCCGGAGACGATCTGGTTGCCGCGATAGCGGATGGAGGCGATGCCGTGCAGCAGCGCAAAGCCGATGGAGACGATGATGGCGGCCATCAGGCCGAGCCATGCCGACCCATAGGTCGCCGCGGTGACTGCGGCGGCGAAGGCGCCCACCAGCATCTTGCCTTCGAGGCCGATATCGACGATGCCCGAACGTTCCGAATAGAGGCCGGCGAGCGCGCAGAGCAGATAGGGCGTGGAAATGCGGATGGCAGCGGCCGCCACGCTGGCGAGCATGATCACGGTATCCATGGCGTCATGCTCCCTTGCCGGCGGGGGTGAACACTCGGAACAGGGCGGCGAGCTGCGGGCGGAACATGGTCTCGAGCGCGCCGACGAAGAGAATGATGATGCCCTGGATCATCACGATCATGTTCTTGTCGAAGACGGGGTTTTCGAAGGAGAGCTCCTGCCCGCCCTGGATCAGCGCGCCGAACAGGATGGAGGCGAGCACGATGCCGGCCGGATGGGAACGTCCCATCAGCGAAACCGCGATGCCGATGAAGCCGGCGCCGGCGGTATAGTCGATGATCATGCGGTGCTGTTCGCCCATAAGCACATTGGCGCCCATCAGGCCAGCCAGGCCTCCCGAGATCAGCATGGCGACGACGATGATTTTCGCGGGTGAAATGCCGGCATAGACGGCGGCCGTCTGGTTGTGGCCGACGGTGCGCATCGCATAGCCGAGCCGCGTGCGCCAGATCAGGGCCCAGACCAGCACGGCCGCGATCAGGGCGATCGGGAAGGCGAGATTGACGAGGGTGAGGTCGAGCTCGATGCCCATGCCGGCCAGGATGTCGCTGACCAACGGCATGCCCGTCGAATCGGGGAAGAGTTCGGACCTCGGCTCGCCGGAACCCGGCTTCATCATCACATTCACCAGCAGATACTGCACCAGCGCGGTGGCGATATAGTTGAACATGATGGTGGTGATGACGACGTGGCTGCCGCGCTTGGCCTGGAGATAGCCGGGAATGAAAGCCCAGGCGGCGCCGAAGACCATGCCGGCGACCATGCCGAGCGGGATGGCGAGGAACCAGGGCAGGCCGCCCAGATGCAGGCAGGCCCAGGCGATGCCGATGCCGGCGATCTGGCCCTGGCCGTCCGCGCCGATATTGAACAGGCCGGCGTGGAAGGCGACTGCCACCGCAAGGCCGGCGAAGATGAAGGTGGTGGCGTAATAGAGAGTGGTGCCCAGGGCGTTGGCGTCGCCGAACGCGCCGTCGATCATGGTGACGCCGACCGTCAAGGGGTCGGCGCCGACGATGATCCACACCGCGATGCCGGAGACGATGAAGGCCACCAAGACGTTGAGCAGAGGCAGGATGATGGTGTCGGCCCACCAGGGCAGGGTGACGAGGCTGGCGCCGCTGCGCCCGGAGAAGATCGCCCCCAGAAGGGCGCCGGCAGTGGTGGTCTGTCCGCTCATGCCGCCTCTCCCGAAACACCCGCCATCAGGAGGCCGAGGCCGTTCTCCGTGGCGTCCTTGGCCAGGCACTCGCCGGTGATGCGCCCGCCGCACATCACCAGGATGCGGTCGCTGAGGCCCATGATTTCATCGAGCTCGACCGAGACCACCAGAATGCCCTTGCCGGCATCGCGCATGCCGATCAGGCGGCGGTGAATGAATTCGATGGCGCCGATGTCGACACCGCGCGTCGGCTGCCCCACGATCAGCAGGGCCGGGTCGCGCTCCATCTCGCGGGCCAGCACGATCTTCTGGGCATTGCCGCCCGAGAAATTGGCCGTCTTCAGTTTCGGGTCGCGCGGACGCACGTCGAAACGTTCCATCTTGTCGGTGAGGTCGGCGATGATGCGCCGGTAATTGAGGAAGGGGCCGCTGCCGAGCTTGCGGTCCTTCTGATAGCCCAGGATCGCGCTTTCATAGGCGGCGAAGGGCTTGACCAGGCCCATCTTCATGCGGTCTTCGGGCACATGGGCCAGCCCGAGCTCTCGCAGCTCCGCCGGGTCCGCGGCAGCGGCATTGCTGCCCCGCAGCCTGATCTCGCCGGAAAAGACCGGCCGGATGCCGGCAATGGCTTCCAGCAGCTCCGACTGGCCGTTGCCGGCCACACCCGCGACGCCGACGATCTCGCCGGCGCGCACCGTGAAAGAGACGTCGTCGACGCGGGTAATGCCCTTTTCATCCTTCACGGTAAGGTTCTTCACCTCGAGGATGACGTCGCCAGGCTTGGCCTCTGCCTTGTCGACGCGCAGCAGCACGCGGCGCCCCACCATCAATTCGGCAAGCTCGGTGGGATTGGTCTTGGGGGTATCGACGGTGGCTACCATCTCGCCGCGCCGCATCACGGAGACGCGGTCGGTGATCGCCATAATCTCGCGCAGCTTGTGGGTGATCAAGAGGATGGTCTTGCCCTGTTCGCGCAGGACCTTGAGGATTTCGAAGAGCTGGTCGGCCTCGGCCGGAGTGAGCACACCGGTCGGCTCGTCCAGGATGAGGATGTCGGCGCCGCGATAGAGCGCCTTCAGGATCTCGACCCGCTGCTGGGCGCCGACGGGCAGTTCGCCCACCACGGCATCCGGATCGACCTCCAGGCGATAGCTCTTTTCCAGCCGTGCCAGTTCGGCGCGGGCATGCTCGCGCCCTTTTGCCAGCAGGCTGCCGCCCTCGGCGCCGAGCATGACGTTTTCCAGGACCGTGAACGGGTCCACCAGCATGAAGTGCTGGTGGACCATGCCGATGCCGGCATCGATGGCATCCTGGGAGGAGCGGATCGCCTTCGCGGCGCCGTTGACGTGGATTTCGCCGCTGTCGGCCTCGTAGAAGCCGTAGATGATCGACATCAGCGTGGATTTGCCGGCGCCGTTCTCGCCGATGATGCCGTGGATGGTGCCTCTCTCGACCACGAGGTCGATCGCCTTGTTGGCGTGGACGGGGCCGAAACGCTTGTCGATTTGCTTCAGTTCGAGGGCAGTTGCCAAAGGGAGCCTCGCGGGAGCAATAGGGGCCGATCCCGGATCGGCGAAGACGGCAGAGTATCGGCGAAAGGCAGCTCCACGGAGCCAGTGCAGTTCACTTGAGGAGAAACACTCCGAATTGCCCTAGCCCGGCTTGATCCGGCTATCCAGGAACCCCACGCGCAACCGGTCGGGGAGCTGGATTGCCGGGCAAGCCCGGCAATGACAAAGGTCGTGCAAACTCGAAGACGCTTAAGTAAACGGCACCAAATCCGGGGACCCGCCTTTCGCGCTACGAAAAACGGTTTGAAGCCTGCTCAGTTCACCGGGCAGACATTGTCCTTCTCGTAGTTATGTACCACCACCTTGCCGTCGGCGATGTCCTTGGTCACTGCCTCGATGGCGGCCTTGTTGGCGTCGGTGACCAGGGGCTTGTTGTTGTCGTCCATGGCCAGGGCTACGCCGCTGTCCTTGATGCCGAGCACGTGGGTGCCGGCCTTGAACTTGCCTTCCTCGCCGTCCTTGAAGCCCTGATAGATCGCCTCGTCCACCCGCTTGAGCACCGAGGTCAGCACCTTGCCGGGATGCAGGCCGTTCTGATTGGAATCGACGCCGATGCCGAGCTTGCCGCCGTCGGCAGCCGCCTGCAGCACGCCCAGGCCCGTCTGGCCGGCGGCGGCATAGACGATGTCGGCGCCCTGCGAGATCTGCGCCTTGGTGAGTTCGGCGCCGCGGCCGGGGTCGTTCCAGGCGGCGGGCGTGGTGCCGGTCATGTTCTGGATGACCTTGATCTGCGGATTGGCGGCCTTGGCACCCTGGACATAGCCGCAGCCGAAATTGCGGATGAGGGGCACGTCCATGCCGCCGATGAAGCCGATCGTGCCCGTCTTGGTGGTCTTGGCGGCGAGATAGCCGGCGAGATAGGAGCCTTCGTCGGCGCGGTAGACATAGGAAGCGACGTTGGGCAGGTCGACGACGCTGTCGACGATGCCGAAATGCACCTTCGGATAGGCCTTGGCCACCTTCGCCAGCACGTCCTCATAGGCAAAGCCCATCACGATGATGGGATCGTTGCCGTCCTTGGCAAAGCGGCGCAGCGCCTGTTCGCGCTGGGACGCATTGGTGATTTCAAAGTCGCGGTAGGTCTTGCCGCTTTCCTTCTTCCAGCGCTCGGCGCCGTTATAGGCTCCCTCGTTGAAGGACTTGTCGAATTTGCCGCCGAGGTCATAGATGACCGCCGGGCCAGGCTTGTCGGCAGCCTGTGCCGCGCCAAATCCCGCAGTGCCGGCCGCCAGCAGGACAGCCAGGCCAAGAAGGGTCGATTTCATCACGCTCTCCCGCGCTCGTTCTCGCTCTTGGATGGGGCCGCGCGGGAAAGGCTTCCCGTGCAGACCTTATGGTCAACATGGCATGCCGATTGCGCTATTGAGAAGAGGCGTTGTGCGGTTGCCCCTGATTTTCACATGGAATCAGGTGGGGAAACGCCGGTTGGAAATGAGGGTATGAGATGGCAAAGCTGGTCCGGCGCACTCTGGCGCTCGTCGCGCATGATCTGAAAAAGGACGAAATGGTCGAGTTCGCGCGCACGCACCGGACCATTCTGGCGCGCTTCAATCTCGTCGCCACCGGCACGACCGGCGGGCGCGTGCTGGCCGCCTGTCCGGAATTGTCGCTGACGCCGCTCAAGAGCGGTCCGCTCGGCGGCGACCAGCAGATCGGCGCCCTGATCGCCGAGGGGCAGGTGCATGGCCTGTTTTTCTTCGTCGATCCGCTCTCGCCCCTGCCGCACGATGTCGACGTCAAGGCGCTGACCCGGCTGGCGCTGGTCTACGACATCCCCATGGCCCTAAATGCCTCGACGGCGCACATGATCGTGGGCCAGTTGGTGGATTGAGGAGGGAGCGGCGAATGTCGCGCTCTCGCATCGAAGCCGTCATCTCGCCCGACCCTTAAGGTCAGCATCGATCCTCACAAAATACCCTCGAGCCGGACATAGCTGGCTTCCATGCCATGTTCCATGCCGGTTGCCAGCATCTGTTCGCGCACTGCGGCGCTGGGGAGGGTCATGCGTAGGGTCATCAGCGTGCCTGCGCCTTCCGCTTCCAGGCGGGTCTCGACATGGTTGTCCGGCGTGGGGTCGGGCAGATGCATGCGCTCGACATGCACGATGCGCCTATAGGGTTCGAGTTCGACATATTCGCCCGTCAGGTAGAAGCCGCCGCTCCCCGAGGCGTCCTGCCACTCGAAGCGGATTTTGCCGCCGGGCCGGGCCTCGCTGATGCAGACGGGCATGGTGTAGCCGTCCGGCCCCAGCATCCATTGCTGGATGAGCTTGGGTTCGGTGTGGGCGCGATAGACCGCCTCGGGCGGGGCGGCGAAGCGCCGGGTCACCACGACGTGGGTTTCGCCTTCGGTTCGGATCGTGAGCTTGGTCATGGGCTTTCCTCTTCTTTTTCAGGCAGTCCTTGGGCCAGGAGTGCGTCCAGCCGTTCGTAGTTGCGGGCCAGGGCCTCGCGCAGCATGCCTAGCCATTGGTCGATGGCTGCGATGCCTTCCGGGGCAAGCCGGCAGGGCCGTCTCGTTCCCTCCGCGCGGCGGACGATCAGTCCGGCGCCTTCGAGAACCTTGAGATGGCGCGAGATGGCGGGCTGCGTCATCGCGAAGGGCTCCGCCAGCTGCATCACCGTCGCTTCTCCGAGTGCCAGGCGGCTGAGGATGGCCCGGCGGGTCGGATCGGACAGGGCGGCAAAGGTGTTATCGAGGTCCGGCATCGCGGCTGCGCCTCCTTGATAAGTAGTTTATTATATAACAAAATTGTTATGGTCAAGCCGGTTTTTGCGCTACGCCATGGTCAGGGACGGCGGTAAAATCGAGTGACCGCGGATGCTGGCTGATGTATCGCTATATCGCCTGTTGGCTTGCCTCGGCCGGAGACGGTCGGCACTTCGTCCAAGAATTGTGACGAAGACGCAAATTCCTTAGCGGACAGGCAGCTTTCGCGCCTTGCGGCCTGTGAAAGCCCCCCTTATATACCCGCCGAACCCGTGATTAATCTCAACGCAGTCATGGAGTTTCCGATAGGGACCGGCCGGGTTCCTGAGGGCTTTCCCGGCCTAGGCGCTGCTGCTTCGGGGCGCGCCGGTCTGCTGAATAGGAAGGATGAGAACTATGGCTAAAGTTATTGGTATCGACCTCGGCACCACCAATTCGTGCGTGGCCGTCATGGAAGGCACGAGCGCCCGTGTCATCGAAAATTCCGAGGGCATGCGCACCACGCCCTCCATCGTCGCCTTCACCGACGATGGCGAGCGTCTCGTCGGCCAGCCGGCCAAGCGCCAGGCTGTGACCAATCCCGAGCGCACCTTTTTTGCGATCAAGCGCCTGATCGGCCGCACCTATGACGATCCGATGACCAAGAAGGACATCGGCCTGGTGCCCTACAAGATCGTGAAGGCCAACAATGGCGATGCCTGGGTTGAGGCGGACGGCAAGTCCTACTCCCCGTCGCAGATCTCCGCCTTCACCCTTCAGAAGATGAAGGAAACGGCCGAGGCTCATCTGGGTCAGCCGGTGACGCAGGCCGTCATCACGGTTCCCGCCTACTTCAACGACGCCCAGCGCCAGGCCACCAAGGATGCCGGCAAGATCGCCGGCCTGGAAGTGCTGCGTATCATCAACGAGCCGACGGCGGCTGCGCTGGCTTACGGTCTCGACAAGAAGAAGGCCGGCACCATCGCGGTCTATGACCTCGGCGGCGGCACTTTCGACGTCTCGATCCTGGAGATCGGCGACGGCGTGTTCGAGGTGAAGTCCACCAATGGCGACACCTTCCTCGGCGGCGAGGACTTCGACATGCGCCTGGTCGAATATCTGGCGGATGAGTTCAAGCGCGAGCAGGGCATCGACCTCAGGAAGGACAAGCTCGCTCTCCAGCGCCTGAAGGAAGCGGCTGAAAAGGCCAAGATCGAGCTGTCCTCGACCGCCCAGACCGAGATCAACCTGCCCTACATCACCGCCGACGCTTCGGGTCCGAAGCATCTGGCGCTCAAGCTCTCGCGCTCCAAGTTCGAGAGCCTGGTCGACGATCTGGTTCAGCGCACGGTCGAGCCATGCCGCAAGGCCTTGAAGGATGCCGGTCTGGCCGCTGGCCAGATCGACGAGGTGGTGCTGGTCGGCGGCATGACCCGCATGCCCAAGATCCAGGAAGTCGTGAAGCAGTTCTTCGGCAAGGAACCCCATAAGGGCGTCAACCCGGACGAAGTCGTGGCCATCGGCGCCGCCGTCCAGGCCGGCGTGCTGCAGGGCGACGTCAAGGACGTGCTGCTGCTCGACGTGACGCCGCTGTCGCTGGGCATCGAAACGCTGGGCGGCATCTTCACCCGTCTGATCGAGCGCAACACCACGATCCCGACCAAGAAGAGCCAGACCTTCTCGACCGCCGAGGACGGCCAGACGGCCGTGACCATCCGCGTCTTCCAGGGTGAGCGCGAAATGGCGGCCGACAACAAGGCTCTCGGCCAGTTCGATCTCGTCGGCATTCCGCCGGCGCCCCGCGGCATGCCGCAGATCGAGGTGACCTTCGACATCGATGCCAACGGCATCGTCAATGTCTCGGCCAAGGACAAGGCGACCGGCAAGGAGCAGCAGATCCGCATCCAGGCTTCCGGCGGTCTTTCCGATGCCGACATCGAGAAGATGGTCAAGGACGCCCAGGCCAACGCCGAGGAAGACAAGAAGCGGCGTGAGCTCGTCGAGGTCCGCAACCATGCGGATGCGGCGGTGCACCAGGCCGAGAAGTCGATCAAGGAGCTTGGCGACAAGATCTCCGAGGCCGACAAGTCGACCGTCGAGTCCGCGGTCACCGCTCTGAAGTCCGCGCTGGAAGGCGAGGATGCCGAGTTGATCAGGACCCGCACCAACGACCTGCAGCAGGCTGCCATGAAGCTGGGCGAGGCCCTGTATCAGCAGCAGCAGGCGGCCGGCGCGGCGGAGGGTGAGGCCGGCACGAAGAACGACGATGTTGTTGACGCCGACTTCGAGGAAGTCGACGACGACAAGAAGCGTGCGTAATCTCTGACGATCGTGTGTGAGCCCTCGCCAAACGGCGCGAACCCTCGCGGTTCGTGCCGGGTATGGCGGGGGCTTTCGCACACCTTCAGGAGCAAGGTGCATTCAAGCGGAAGCATCCTTCGCTCGAACTGGTTGTTTCAACACGTCTTGTGAGCGCCGGCGCGTTGCCGCCCTTCGCAAGACGCTTTCGCTGGGATGCTTTGAGCGATTCCGATGGCCAAGCGTGACTATTACGAAGTGCTCGAGGTTACTCGCGAAGTAACCGACGTCGAACTCAAGGCTGCTTTCCGCAAGCAGGCCATGAAGCATCACCCGGACCGCAATGCCGGTGACAAGGAAGCGGAGGCCAAGTTCAAGGAAGTGAACGAGGCCTATGAAGCCCTGAAGGACCCGCAGAAGCGCGCGGCCTATGACCGCTTCGGCCATGCCGCTTTCGAGCAGGGCGGCATGGGCGGCGGCGGAGGCGGCTTCGGCGGTGGCGGAGGCTTCGGTTCCTTCTCCGACATCTTCAACGACATCTTCGAGGATCTGGCCGGGCGCGGGCGCGGGCGCAGCAATTCGGGCGGGCGCGAGCGCGGCGCGGATCTGCGCTACAACATGGAGATCACGCTGGAGGAGGCCTTCAACGGCAAGACCGCCACCATCAAGATCCCGACATCCGTCACCTGCGACGCCTGTTCCGGTTCCGGCGCCAAGGCCGGCTCCAAGCCCAAGACCTGCGGAACCTGCGCCGGCCATGGCCGCGTGCGCGCCACCCAGGGCTTCTTCTCGATCGAGCGCACCTGCCCGACCTGTCAGGGCCGCGGCGAGGTCATCGACAATCCCTGTCCCTCCTGCGGCGGCGCCGGCCGCACCACGCGCGAGCGCACCCTCTCGGTCAACATTCCGGCCGGCGTCGAGGACGGCACGCGCATCCGCCTCGCCAATGAAGGCGAGGCCGGCGCGCGCGGCGGGCCATCGGGCGATCTCTACATTTTTCTGTCGCTGGCCCCCCACGAGTTCTTCCAGCGCGACGGCGCGGACCTGCATTGCCGCGTGCCGATCTCGATGGTGACGGCGGCTCTCGGCGGCGAATTCCAGGTGCCGACTGTCGATGGCGGCAAGGCCAAGGTGGCGGTGCCCGAGGGCACGCAGACCGGCCGGCAGGTACGCCTTCGCGGCAAGGGCATGCCGGTGCTGCGCTCGCGCGAGCATGGCGACATGTATGTGCAGCTCTTCGTCGAGACGCCCAAGAATCTCACGCGCCGCCAGCGTGAATTGCTGGCCGAGTTCGACGCGCAATCGTCGAAGGAGACCCAGCCCGAAAGCGCCGGCTTCTTTGCCAAGGTCCGCGATTTCTTCGACGGGCTCGGACAGTAAGCCTGGGAGCGCGGACTTCCAGTCCGCTCCTGGAAACACGGCATCTGCGAAGAGAGGAAGAGCGGATATCGCGACATGTCCGAATGTCGCCGAAAAGTCCGCGCTCCCGGGAAAGTCCATGAATCTTCTGATTTTCGGCCTCGGCTACACCGCCTCGCATTTCGCTGCCCGCTACGGCGAGCGCTTCGCCAGGATCAGCGGCACTTTCCGCTCGACGGCGCCCCACGAAAAGCTGCCGGATCTGCCTGGTGTGACGCGGCTGGCCTATGACGGCCTTGCCGGCTCGCCGGCCGTCGAAACGGCGATTGCCGAAGCGACTCACATTCTCACCTCCATTGCCCCCGACGATGACGGCGATCCCGTCTTGCGGCATTTCGCTGCCGCCCTGCGGCAGGCGCCGAAGCTGCAATGGATCGGCTATCTCTCCACCGTCGGGGTCTATGGCGATGCCGGCGGCGCGTGGATCGATGAGGCCGCACCTTTGCGCCCGACCATGGCGCGCAACGCCATGAGGGTGGATGTCGAGAAGGAATGGCTCGAGCTCGGCCGCGGCAAGGCCGTGCCCGTGCAGCTTTTCCGGCTGGCCGGCATTTACGGGCCGGGACGCAACGCCGTCGTCAATCTGAAGCGCGGCACCGCCCGGCGCATCGTCAAGCCGGGGCAGGTGTTCAACCGTATCCATGTCGAGGACATCGCCGGCGCCGTCGCCGCCGGCATGGAAAAGCCGTTGGCGGGGCCGGCCTTCAACGTCACCGACAATGAGCCGGCGCCGCCCCAGGACGTGGTCACCTATGCGGCCGAATTGCTCGGCCTGACGCCGCCGGCCGAGATCGCTTACGACGAGGCGCAGATGACGCCGATGGCCCGCTCCTTCTATGGCGAGAACAAGCGTGTCTCGAACCGCCGGGTTCGCGAGGAGCTTGGCTACACGCTGCGCTATCCGACCTATCGCGAGGGCATCCGCGCCTGTGTCGACGCGGATGCGTGAGGGTTTTTCGCGGCCGCGACGATAACAAGGCCGCTCAGGTAGCCCTTGCCCGGTTCATTGCGGAATGATCGGCCGTGTGCTGCCGATCGGCCTTCCCGGCCGGCCGGGACGGAAGACTGGCTTCGGCCGCGGGCCGCCATGATGGGGAGGCCTCACGCCTGGCGGGTGAACGCCTGGCGGGCGGACCACCGGAGGGCGCGTCCCGGGCGGACCGATGACGGGGGGACGTGGGCGCCAGCCCGGCCCATGATGCGGCGGCCGTGGCCGGCCATGGCCCCACCAGGTGTTATACCAGGGACGGCGCGCATAATAGCGATCCCAATAGGCATAGCTGAAGACGATGGCAGGGATCGCCAGCGCACCGATGCCGACATTGCGGTTCGCGGCGGCCGACAGATATTTGTTCGCCGACCATCCCCGCTCGCCCCGCACGGAAATGTCGCACCAGGAGCGATCGCTGAGGCAGCCATGAATGAGCACGGCTTCGCCCGGCCGCAATGTGGTGACGGCGGGATATTGGGTGCCGGGGCCGGCACGCAGATTGACATTGGCGGTGGCATAACCCCGCACGGCTGCCTGTGCTCCGCCCGCCAGCAGGAAGATGCCGCCGCTGGCGAAGATGACGATGAGCAAAGTCCGCAGGAGCGGGATACGAATGAGGATGCCCGTCAGACCGGGCTGAAATAAGGGCATGATGCAACCCCATGCGGTATAAGCCGCCCTGCGGGAAAGCCGGAGCGGCCCGAGGGGCCGACAATGCAACGCGCGGGCCTCTTCGCCAAGCGGGCAAGACGACTAATTCGGTATTATTCGGTAGGGTGCCGATGATGGCGGGTCAGAGCGACGCCGACAGATCGGTCAGGAAGCCGGCAATGTCATCCGTGACATAGTCGATATGCTCGGCTTGCACGCGTTCGATTTCCCAGGCATCGCGCACGATCTCGATATCCTGCTTGGGAACCACCAGGACGGTACGCATGCCTCGCTCATGCGGCACGACCAGATTGCGGGAGAGGTCTTCGAACATCACGGCTCGGCTGGGATCGACGTCGTGGCGGGCGAAGAAGCTCGCATAGGTGTCGGCCGCCGGCTTGGGCAGATAATTGGCCGAGACGATGTCGAAGACATCGGCGAAATGCTCCTCGACGCCCAGGCGTTTGACGATGTTCAGGGCGTGCCGGGTGGTGCCCGAGGTGAAGATCAGCTTGCGCCCGGGCAGCAGGCTGAGCGCTGTGCCGAGCAGCGGGTTGGGCTCCAGCGGCGAATGATCGATGTCATGCGCGAATTCGAGGAAATGCGCGGGATCCAGACCCTCGTCGATCATCAGGCCGCGCAGCGACGTCCCGTAGCGGTGATAGTAGTATTTCTGCAGCCCGCGCGCCGTGAGCCCGTCGACGCCGTAGTAATTCGCCATCCAGGTGGTGATGCGGTTGTCGACCTGCTCCCACAGATTGGCATGATGAGGATAGAGCGTGTTGTCGAGATCGAAGACCCATGTGTCGACATGGGCGAAGTCCCGGGCAAAATCCGCCGCCAGCTTTTCCCTGATTGTTGCTACGCTCTGATCCATGTTCGTCTCTACCATCCTTATGGCAGCATCGGGTGGCAAAGTTAAGGATGGATTGCCTGGCGGCCGGCCAAAATGTCCGAATGCGGATAGCCAGGAACCTTCGCCTGTAACAACGCTTCTCCGCTCGACGTAGCAGGTTGAGGTTGTGCCACGTCCTCTCAGGTTGGTCGAAAGGCTTCACGCTATGCAGGCGGCCCTGCTCTACGTCTTCCGTAAGAACGCCATCATCACCTTCGCTTTCATGGGCATCTTCGGCGGGATGTTCGCCGTCAGCTCCTACAACCTGCTGGAGCTATTCCGAGCCAATTTTAATTACATCACGAGTTATGGCGTCATGGGTCTGATAGAAGGCGGCATACGGCAGTTTCTAGAGCTGGTATTCTATGGCTATGTCAGTATTGCCTGCTACATTCTCTTCAAGGGCTGCCTCTATGGCCTGCTGGACAGGGTCAGCAGGCACTGACGCGCCTCAGCGCCGGATCAGCGTACCCGCGCCGTGATTGGTGAGGAGTTCCAGCAGCACGGCATGCGGCACCTTGCCGTCCATGATCACCACCGCCTCGACGCCCTTTTCGAGGGCATAGATGCAGGTTTCGACCTTGGGGATCATGCCGCCGGTGATGGTGCCGTCGGCGATCAGGCGGCGGATGCCTTCCACGTCGATTTCCTCGATTAGGTTCTTGTCCTTGTCGAGAATGCCCGGCACGTCCGTCATCAGCAGGAGACGGGTCGCGCCGAGCGCCCCGGCGATGGCACCGGCGAACGTATCGGCATTGACGTTGAAGGTGCCGCCGTCATCCGACGCGGCCACCGGCGCCAGCACCGGAATGATCTGCGAATGGATGATCTGGTCGAGCACGGTGGTGTCGACCTTGTCCGGCTCGCCCACGAAGCCGAGATCGACCACCTTCTCGATGGCGGAATCCGGGTCGTAGATCGTGCGCGTCGCCTTTTTGGCCGTGAGCATGCGGCCATCCTTGCCGGAAAGGCCGACCGCGCGGCCGCCGGCGGCGTTGATGAAGCCGACGAGCTGCTTGTTGATCGAGCCTGCCAGCACCATTTCCACCACCTCGACGCTGGCGGCGTCGGTGATGCGGTGTCCGGCGGCAAATTCCGACTGGATGCCGAGGCGCTTCAGCATTTCCGAGATCTGCGGGCCGCCGCCATGCACCACCACCGGATTAAGGCCGGCCTGTTCGAGCAGCACGATGTCGCGCGCGAAGTCGCGGGCCACCTGTTCGCTGCCCATGGCATGGCCGCCATATTTGACGACGATGGTGGCATCGTCGTGCTGCTGCATGTAGGGCAGGGCTTCGGAGAGGACTTCAGCCTTGTCGTGGACGCTCAAATTAGGGCTCATGATGCGGGATCCGAAAGAGACTGGAAGCGCTTTTACAGCATGTTGCGGGCATGAAAAGAGGCGATTGCGCCAAATCGCAAGATGCCCCGGCGGTCATTCCATCGCCATCGACGCTGGTTCCACCTTGGTTCGCAGCGGCCGCTCTTCCATGCGCAGCAGAGCGCAAAGCGTGGCGAGCGATCCGAAGGCCGCGGCCAGGAACACCCAGCGGAATACCGAGCCGATGTCGCTGCCGGCGGCAGCGATCGATTTCGCCAATGTCTCGATGGTGACGTTGGCGGCGAGATCGGCCGGCAGGCCTCCCATCACGATGGCGCCGAACACTGCGACGATCAGGGCGCCGCCGAGCGAGCGGAAGAAGTTCATGGCCCCGGTGGCCGTGCCCATCTGGTGCTGCAGCACGGCGTTCTGGATCGCGACCGTGGTGACCGGCAGCATGGTGCCGATGCCGAGCGAGGCGGCCGTCAGCAGGATCTCGAGCACCGCCAGGGGCAGGGCCTGCGGGTTGATCGCGATCAGGCCAAAGCAGACGGTCGAAACGGCAAGCCCGATCAGCGGTGGGCGCTTGTAATGCGTGATGCGCGCCATCAGCCGGCCCGACAGCGTTGCCCCCGTGACGGTGCCGACCATCATCGGGATCAGGGCGAGGCCCGATTGGCTCGCCGTCAGGCCATAGATGCCTTCCAGCAGGATCGGCATGTAGATCGTCATGCCGATGAAGACGCCCATGCCGAAACAGGCGGCGATGGTGCCCGCCGCCACCACCGGATTGGCGAGGATTTCGGTGGGGATCAGCGGCTCCGGCGCCGTGCGCAGGCGAATGACGAAGGCGATCCAGAACAGGGCGGAGAGGCCGAACAGGCCGAGGATCGGCGCGGAGGTCCAGGCGTAATGCGGCCCGCCCAGGCTGAGGGCGAGCAGCAGGGCGATGGTGGCCACTGCCATCAGCCCCGATCCGAGAAAATCGAGCCTGTGCGGCCTTTCATGGCGCGGCAGTTTCCTGAGCACCGAGTTCGTCATCCAGAACGCAAGCAGGCCGAGCGGCAGATTGATCCAGAAGATCACCGACCAGTGGAGCTTTTCGGCCATGAAACCGCCGAGCACGGGGCCGGCGATGCTCGAGGAGACGAAGACGGTGGCAAAATAGGCCTGGTAGCGGGCGCGCTCGCGTGGCGGGATGATATCGGCGATGATGGTCTGGGCCAGCGAGATCAACCCGCCTCCGCCAAGGCCCTGCAGGGCTCGCGCCAGGATCAAGGTCAGCATGGTCGGGGCGAGGGCGCACAGGCTCGAGCCCGCCACGAAGGTGCCGATCGCCACCAGCAGCGTCACGCGGCGGCCGGCGATATCGGCCATCTTGCCGTAGAGCGGCGTCACCGCCGTCGAGGTCAACAGGTAGATGGTGACGACCCAGGGCAGGTTCTCGAAATCGCCGAGCACGCGGCCGATCGTCGGCATCGCCGTGGCGACGATGGTCTGGTCGAGCGCCGCAAGGAACATCGCCACCAGCACGCCGATGATGATCGAGCGTATCTCGTGGGGGCTCAGCGCGGAACTGGCCGGTGCGGACTGGGTCATGACTGCTTTCCGGAAGCCCGGTCGCGGCTTCCTATCGTATGCGGAGTTTCTTGCGCATTCCTCCCGCTCACGGCCTTGGACGACAAAGAGGAATGTGCCTGGAGCGGAAAGAAGAGGCGGGCCCGAAGACCCGCCTCTTCCTGCAAATGGCCTGGAGGGGGCCTTCAACGACCCGCTGTCGAAAATCGGTGAGCGTTTATTCGGCGGCCTCGCGGGTCGGCGCCGGAATCGGCTGCAGGTCGAGCGGCAAACGGCGCTCGGCCTCGCCGATATAATCGCGCGTCAGCGGTACGGCGTTGATCGATTTCGCCACCTGGATCTGGAAGACCATGTGGCCGCCCCAGCGGAAGGTGGCCTCGGAGGCCGCCAGATACATGTCCCACATCCGGCAGAAGCGCTCGTCATAGAAGGAACGGATCTGGTCGCGATGATGGTTGAAGCGCTCGCGCCAATGCTTGAGCGTCTCCGCATAGTGGAGCCGGAGGATCTCGATATCGGTGACGATAAGCCCGGCGCGTTCGATCGCCGGCAGCACTTCCGAAAGCGCCGGCGAATAGCCGCCGGGGAAGATATATTTCTGGATCCAAGGATTGGTGGCGCCGGGTCCGTCGGAACGGCCGATGGCATGCACGAGGCCCACACCGTCCTCGTTCAGCAAGGCGGCGATCTTGCGGAAATAGGCATCGTAATGGTTGACGCCGACATGCTCGAACATGCCGACGGAGACGATGCGGTCGAATTTCCGGTCGAGGGCGCGGTAGTCGATCAGCTCGAAGCGCACGCGATCGGCAATGCCGGCGGCCTGGGCCCGGGCGTTGGAAACCCGGTGCTGCTCCTCCGACAGGGTGATGCCGGTGACATCCGCCTTGGTCACATCGGAGATGTAGAGGCCCATGCCGCCCCAGCCCGAGCCGATGTCGAGGACCTTCACGCCGGGCTTGAGCAGCAGCTTGGCGGCGATATGCCGCTTCTTGTAAGCCTGCGCTTCTTCCAGCGTGATGTCGAGGCTAGGAAAATAGGCACAGCTATACTGCCGGTCGGCATCCAGGAAGAGGTCGAACAACTCGTCCCTGAGATCGTAGTGATGGGCGACGTTGTTCTTCGACTTTCCGGCCGGATTATACTGAGCGATGCGCCGGCCGATCTTGCGGGCGGTCGAGGCGAGATTGCTCAGCGGCCCGATCGAGGTGGACCAGCCGATATTCTGCATGAACAGGGCGAGCATATCGTAGACATCGCCCTTTTCAAGGACGAGGCGTCCATCCATGAAGGCTTCGCCCACTTCCAGTTCAGGATTGGTGAGAAGCTTCCAGGCTGTTGCCTTGTCCACAATTCGAATGGTGCTCGAAAAACCCTGGCCGGTCCCGTAGGTATGAATATGGCCTTCAGGATCAATAACCGTAAGTGCACCCTTATTAATCAGGCGCTTCAACATAGTATCGAGAATAAACATCTGCGAAAACCCCAGCGGATTCGCATCGCGGGAGCCCACTCGGTCGCCTGCGGCACGTGTCACGCAGGGAGGACCACCATTTGCCGGCTGGCAGATTCGACACGATCCGTTCCCAAATTGAACGCAATTTGAGCAGGGATGCAATTGTTTTTCTGCCCACCCTAAACAAAATCAAAAAGCGCGACACGATGCCGCCTTCGAATATTTCCCCGGAATCAGAATTCGGCCCGTCGTCGTGGGGCGGCAATTGATGCCGGCGCGCATTTTACCGTTGCGCTCTGTCGAATGCTTTCTATGATGCGCGTCCGCTAATTTGTCTGAGGAATGCGCAGCGTGTCTCCTACTCCCCTCCGCCTTGCCCAATTGCGCCACCAGGGCCGTCGCGCCGTCGCCGCCACCAGCGAAGGCGTTTCGCGCCTCATTCGCGACACCGCGACAGTGCTGGACCTCGCCAATGCCGCGATCGCTTCGGGTCACGGCCTGCGGGCCGAGATCGAAAAGCGCGGCCTGGGCGAAACCGTCGACCTTGCGGCCGCTCTTGCTGCCGGTGAGGTGCTGGCGCCGATCGATCACCCCGATCCCAGCCATGTCATGGTCGCGGGCACCGGCTTGACCCATCTCGGCAGCGCCGAGGGACGCGACAAGATGCATCAGGACCTCGCCGACCTGTCGAAGGCCACGGACTCCATGAAGATGTTCCGCATGGGGCTCGACGGGGGGCGGCCGGCACCCGGCAAGGAAGGCGTGCAGCCCGAATGGTTCTACAAGGGCGATGGCTCGACGCTGATTCCCCCGCAGGGCAGTCTGCCGTCGCCGTCCTTCGCCCTCGACGCCGGCGAGGAACCGGAACTGGCCGGCATCTATGTCAACGGCCCGGACGGAACGCCGTGGCGCATCGGCTTCGCGCTCGGCAACGAGTTTTCCGATCACGTCACCGAACGGCAGAACTATCTCTATCTCGCCCATTCCAAGCTGCGCGTTTCCGCCATCGGGCCGGAGCTCCTGGTCGGCGAAGCGCCCGCCGATATCCGCGGCACCTCGCGCATCCTGCGCCAGGGCAAGGTGATCTGGGAAAAGCCCTTCCTCACCGGTGAAGCGAACATGTCGCATACCATCGCCAATCTCGAGGGCCATCACTTCAAATACCAGCTCTTCCGCCGGCCCGGCGACGTCAATGTGCACTATTACGGCACGGCGACGCTGAGCGTCTCCGACGGCGTGGTGACGGAACCCGGCGACGTCTTCGAGATCTCGGCCGAGCCGTTCGGGCTGCCCCTGGCCAATCCGATCGGGCGCGTGGATGCGCCGTGGCCGGTGGTGAAGGTGCTGTGAGTCTTACAATTTCCTTCGGATGACGAACTAGCCTCCAAGCCGTCATTGCGAGCGCAGCGAAGCAATCCAGAAGCCGGGAAACGAGGTTCCTGAAGGTACTGGATTGCTTCGCTGCGCTCGCAATGACAAATCTGACCTGAAAGCGTCGAATCTCAGGCGAAATACTGCCCGAGAATGCGCTGATAGATCCGGGTCAGGCTTTCCAGGTCGAGGATATCAACGCGCTCGTCGATCTGGTGCATCGTCTTGCCGACCAGGCCGAACTCCACCACCGGGCAGACATTCTTGATGAAGCGGGCATCCGAAGTGCCGCCCGAGGTCGACAGCACAGGCCGGCGGCCGGTTTCCGCTTCGATCGAGGAGACGATCGCATCGACGAAGGCGCCGGGCGGGGTGAAGAAGGATTCGGAAGCCGAGCGTTCGAAGGCGAGATCGTAGGCCACCTCGTTGCCGGCGGCGCCGTCGAGCTTGGCGCGTATCCATTCCTCCAGGCTTTGCCGGGTCCAGCGATCGTTGAAACGGATATTGAAGGTCGCCCTGATATCGGCTGGGATGACGTTGAAGGCTGGATTGCCGACATCCACCGACACCACTTCGAGATTGGAAGCATCGAAATGGTCGCTGCCCTGGTCGAGTTCGCTCTGGGTGAGGGCGGCCAGCAGGCGCACCATCTGCGGCACGGGGTTCATGGCCAGATGGGGATAGGCGACATGCCCCTGCTTGCCATGCACGGTGATGATGCCCGACAGCGAGCCGCGCCGGCCGATCTTGACCATGTCGCCGAGGGCCTCGGGGTTGGTCGGCTCGCCGAGGATGCAATGGCCGATGCGGTCGCCCTTGGCGACGGCCCAGTCCAGCAGCTTCACCGTGCCGTTGATGGCCGGGCCTTCCTCGTCGCCGGTGATCAGGAAGGCAATCGGCGCCTCGGGATGGGCATCGAGATGACGCAGGCTCGCCGCGACGCTGGCGGCGACGCCGCCCTTCATGTCCACCGCGCCGCGGCCGTAGAGCTGCCCGTTGACGATATCGCCCGAAAAGGGCTGATGACGCCAGCGCGCTTCGTCGCCCGGCGGCACCACGTCGGTATGGCCGGCGAACATCAGGGCCGGCCTGTCCGGCGGCCCGACGCGGGCGTAGAGATTGAGGACATCCGGCGTATCCTCGTCGCTGAACGGCACCAGATGGGTGGCGAAGCCGTTTGCCTGCAGCACATCGGCCAGCAGCGTCAGGGCGCCGCCTTCGGCTGGCGTGACGGACGGACAACGGATGAGGGCTTGGGTGAGGGCGACGGGATCGCGGGGATCGAAGCTGAGATCAGTCATGGGGCGTTTGGGGGGGGGCGGGTCTTCAGACCCGCCTCTTTCTTGACAAATGATGCAGTTCCAGGCGGGTCTGAAGACCCGCCCCCCGATGCGGATCAGTGGTTTCCGTCGCGCAGCAATTCGTTGATGCTGGTCTTGGAGCGCGTCTGCGCATCGACCGTCTTGACGATCACGGCGCAATAGAGCGAGGGGCCGGGGCGGCCGTCCGGCAGGGGCTTGCCGGGCAAGTTGCCGGAGACCACCACCGAATAGGGCGGCACATAGCCCTTGTAGGTCTGGCCGGTGGCACGATCGATGATGGTGGTTGAGGCGCCGATATAGACGCCCATCGAGATCACCGAGCCTTCGCCGATGATCACACCCTCGACCACTTCCGAACGGGCGCCGATGAAACAGTCGTCCTCGATGATGGTCGGGTTGGCCTGCAGCGGCTCGAGCACGCCGCCGATGCCGACCCCGCCGGAGAGATGCACGTTCTTGCCGATCTGGGCGCAGGAGCCGACGGTCGACCAAGTGTCCACCATGGTACCGGTGGAGACATAGGCGCCGAGATTGACGAAGGAGGGCATCAGCACCACGCCCGGCGCGATATAGGCCGAGTGGCGCACCACGCAATTGGGCACGGCGCGGAAGCCGGCCTGGCGGAATTCGGTCGCGCTCCAGCCTTCGAACTTGGAGGGAACCTTGTCCCACCACAGGGTGCCGCCCGGGCCGCCGGCAATGGTGGTCATGTCATTGAGGCGGAAGGAGAGCAGCACCGCCTTCTTCAGCCATTGATGGGTGTGCCAGGATTCACGGCCGGTCGCGCCGGGAACCTTCTCGGCCACGCGCAGCTTGCCTTCATCGAGCAGGCCGAGCGTATGGTTGACGGCTGCCCGGATCTCGCCCTTGGTCTCGAAATTGCACTGGGCCCGGTCTTCCCAGGCGGCGTCGATCACGGTCTGCAGGCGGGCGATTTCCATGGCGTCTCCTCACATAATCCCGGCGCAAATGCCGCGCGAAAGCCGGAACTGTCAAGTTCCAGACCGTCCTGAAATGGCCTAATCCCGCTCGTGTCGCCATCGAGGCGACAAAGGGCTTGACGGCGCGGGGCATCATTGCTGGTCTGCCCGCTCGATTGTTCCCTTTTGAGGTTTGCCATGTCCAGTTCCTCCGAGAGCCATTCCAAGCGTCTCGACAAGCTCGCCGAGACGGCCGTGAAGGTCGGCCTCGGCCTCGCGCCCGGCCAGGAATTGGTGATGACGGCCTCGATCGAGGCCCTGCCGCTGGTGCGCCGGATCACCGAACACGCCTACAAGGCCGGCGCCAGCCTGGTCACCACACTGTTCTCCGACGAGGAATCGACGCTGGCGCGCTACCGCTTCGCGCCCGACGGGGCCTTCGACACCGCGCCGGGCTGGCTGTTCGACGGCATGGCCGCGGCCTTCGATCGCGGCGCCGCCCGCCTCGCCATCGCCGGCGAGGACCCCTCGCTGCTGGCGGGCCAGGATCCGGCAAGGATCGCGCGCGCCAATCAAGCGCGCTCGGCTGCCTACAAGCCGGCGCAAAAACGCATCGTCGGCTTCGACATCAACTGGAACATCGTCTCCTACGCCTCCGCCGCCTGGGCCAAGGCCGTGTTCCCCAACGAGCCGGAGGAGATTGCCGTCGCCAAATTGTGGGACGCCATCTTCGCCGCCTCCCGCATCGATTCGAACGATCCGGTCGCCGCCTGGGCGGAGCATAACCGCAATCTGCACGCCCGCGCCGCCTATCTCAACGACAGGCGCTATGCCGCCCTCCATTATACCGGGCCGGGTACCGACCTCACCATCGGCCTTGCCGACGGGCATGAATGGCTCGGCGGCTCCTCCAAGGCCAAGAACGGCATCACCTGCAATCCCAACATCCCCACCGAGGAAGTCTTCACCACGCCGCATCGCGACCGGGTGAGCGGCCATGTCTCCGCGACCAAGCCCCTGTCCTATCAGGGCACGCTGATCGACAAGATCACCGTGCGTTTCGAGGAAGGGCGTATCGTCGAGGCCGACGCCGCGACCGGCAAGGATGTTCTCGCCAAGGTGCTGGATACCGATGCGGGGGCCCGGCATCTGGGCGAAGTCGCGCTGGTACCGTTTTCCTCGCCGATCTCCCAGAGCGGCCTGTTGTTCTACAACACGCTGTTCGACGAGAATGCCGCCAGCCACATCGCGCTCGGACAGTCCTACAGCCAGTGCTTCGTCAATGGCGGGTCGCTAGGCCCGGAAGAGTTGGCGGCGCGCGGCGCCAACAACAGCCTGATCCATATCGACTGGATGATCGGTTCCGGCGAGATCGATATCGACGGCATCGGCGCCGACGGCAAGGCCGAGCCGCTGATGCGCAAGGGCGAGTGGGTATAGCCGATCTCGCGGACGGCCTCAGCTCTTCGTATAGCCGAGGCTCGCCTCGAGGTTTTCGAAGGTGTCGTCCATGGCGTAGCTGCGCAGGAAGGGCAGCGAGAAATGCCCGAAGCGCAGGGACATCTGGCTTTCCGCCTGCGCCTCGGTCGCCTTGCTGATCGCGGCGAGATAGAGCGCGGCGGCGAGGCCGCTGCGGTCCGCGCCGCCTTCACAGTGAATCAGGATGGGTTTTTCCGCGTTGCGCAGCACATGCACGAGGGCGTCCGCCTGGAGGCCGCTCAATTCGCGTGACGCGGACATGGCGAAATCGATATGCGCAATGCCGAGCCGGGCCGATTCGGCGACCTCGGCATCGTACCAGGCGGCACCGGCATTCCTGCCGCGCAGATTGATCACCGTGCGGATACCTGTCTCGCGGACATAATGCCTGAGACGCCCGGGCGTGGGCTGGCCGGAGCGATAGAGTTCGCCGACGACCACGGTGTGGAAATTGCCGCCGAGATATTGCAGGCCCAGATAGGTCGCCCCGGCGGCCAGGATGGCAGCGCAGCCCAGGCTCGCGGCCAGGAGAACGCCTCTCAATCGGACAGCGGCCGTTACGCCGTGCCCGCCCAGGGATTTGTACACAGAACCGATACGCAACCTTCGCCTCCGACCATCTGTCGTCGGCGTGTTCTAGCCCTGCAGACTTAGGGCAGACTTATACCGGGGGCCATAAAGACAGGCCGGTCATTGCGAGCGAAGCCAAGCAATCCAGGGGCCGTAAACTCTGCGCATTCAAACCCCTGGATTGCTTCGCTTCGCTCGCCATGACGGAGTTGGTGGGTCAAACTTTATGCGAGTTTGTATTCCATGCCGCCACGCGTGGGATCACGAGCTCGGCCACCAGCCCGCTGCGGTCCGCCCGATTGGCCAGGGTGAGGGCGATGCCGTGGCGGTCGGCGATGGACCTGGCGATCGCCAGCCCCAATCCGGTGCCTTCGACATGCTGCGGCGCGGCCCGGAAGAAGCGTTCGAAGACACGTTCGAGCAAGTCAGGCTCGAGCCCCGGCCCGGTGTCCGTGATGCGGATGCCACGCCGGCCGTCGTCGAGGGTCTCGACCATGATCTCGCCTCCCGAGGGAGTGTAGTGCAGGGCGTTGTCGATCAGATTGGTGAGCAGGGTCCGCAATTCCCTGGTGTCGCCGACAAGCGGAACCTCACCGTGTCGCTGCATACTCAGATGCAGTCCGCGGGCCTCGGCGATTGGTTCGAGATCGGTAACGCAAGCCTCGGCCAGTACGCCGAAGTCCAGGGGCGTGCGGTCCTGGCCGCCCGTGCCGGCTTCCAGGCGGGCGAGCTGGAGCATCTGGTTGGTGAGATGGGTGGCGCGCCTGGCGCCTGCCTCCAGGTCGTCGATCCTTGCGTTCAGCGCCGCACCGCCGGCGAGGGGGCGGAGATTGCCGATCTGCAGGGTGAGCGCGGCGAGCGGGGTGCGCAGTTCATGCGCGGCATCGGAGATGAAACGGCGCTGACGTTCGAGTGTTTGTTGCAGACGGGACAAAAGGGCATTCATGGCGGCAACGAGCGGCAGGACCTCGGAGGGAACACCGGCGACCGGAATGGGCGTAGTGTCGGCCGCGGACCTCTCGGACAGGGTGGCGGCGACGCGGCCGAGCGGTTTCATCACCACATAGATGACCAGGCCAAGAAAGAGCCAGGCCACCGGAATGAGAATGATGATCGGCAGGACCGCACCGAGGGCGGCATGCTCGGCCAGCTCGGTGCGTGCTTCGATCTGTTGGGCGATCTGAGCCGTGCGTTGTCCTTCGACCAGGGTGTAGACCCGCCAGTCATGCCCGGCGACGGTCTCGTTCGAGAAGCCGGTGCCGCTGCTGCGCGGAATGGCGATGGCGGGATTGGTCGAGCGCATCGGTAGGTCGGCGCCGTCCCAGACCTGGACGAGGAGATCGTCCTCGCGGTTGCGCGTGCTTTTGACGGCGGGGCGCAGGCTGCGGGCATCGAGAGCGTAGACGGCGACCTGCTGCAGCTGCTTGTCGAGGAAGCGATGGGCTTCGCGCCGCACGGCGAAGTAGGAGGCGAGGGCAGCGCCGACGCCGACCACCAGCAGCACGGCGGCGATGGCGATCAGGCTCGACCAGCGCAGCGACATCAGGGAGCGTCCTTTGCGACCATCCAGCCGGCTCCGCGCAAATTGCGGATGATGTCCTTGCCGAATTTCTTGCGGATGGCGTGGATCAGCACCTCGACGGCGTTGCTTTCGACCTCCTCGCCCCAGCCATAGAGGCGTTCCTCCAGCTGGCTGCGCGAAACGATCGCCCCAGGGCGTTCCATCAGGACCAGCAGCAGGGAAAACAGCCGCGCGGTCAGCACATGGCTTTGGCCGCGATAGGTGACGCGGTGGCTTTCGAGATCGAGCTCGAGGTCGCCATGGACCAGCGTGGAAACGGCCTGCCCGCCATGGCGGCGGCGCAGCACGGCGCGGATCCGGGCCTGCAGTTCGCGCATCTCGAAGGGCTTGACGATATAGTCGTCGGCGCCGAGGTCGAGCCCGTCGACGCGATGATCGAGGTCGTCCCTGGCGGTGATGATGAGGACGGGCGTGGTGTCGCCGGCCCGCCTGAGATCGCGGAGCAATTCGAAGCCGCTCTTGCCGGGCAGGCCGTTGTCGAGCAGCACGACGGAATAGCCGTGTTGCCGCAGGGCGGCTTCACCGTCCGGGCCGTCGCGGACCCAGTCCACCGCCATGCCGGCATCGCCAAGCGCCTGCAGCAGCGCCTTTCCGATCATCGGATCGTCCTCGATCAGAAGAATGCGCATGCGGCCGCCGTGAAGACAATGTGAACTCGGCGAGGATGGCAAGCAATTAAGGGCTGATCAAGGAAGCGGCCCGCCTCACTTCGTCCCGTAGATACGGTCGCCGGCATCACCCAGGCCCGGCACGATATAGCCGTGGTCATTGAGATGGCTGTCGATCGCCGCCGTCCAGATCGTCACGTCGGGATGGGCCTCGCGCAGATGCTTGATGCCTTCGGGCGCCGCGAGCAGGCAGACGAAGCGGATATCCTTGACGTCGCGCGCCTTCAGCCGCTCGATGGCCGCGACGGCGGAATTGGCCGTGGCCAGCATCGGGTCGAGCACGATCACCAGGCGCTCCGCCACATCAGGCGGCGCCTTGAAGTAATATTCCACGGCCTTCAGTGTTTCCGGATCGCGATAAAGCCCGATATGGGCGACGCGCGCCGAGGGCACGAGGTCGAGCATGCCTTCGAGAAAACCCTCGCCGGCACGCAGGATCGGCGCCAGCACCAGCTTCTTGCCGGCCACGCGCGGCGCCTGCATCTTGGTCAGAGGCGTTTCGATCTCGACCATCTCCAGCGGCAGGTCGCGGGTGACCTCGTAGCAGAGCAGGCGGCCGATCTCGTTGAGCAACTGCCGGAACCCCTTGGTCGAGCGGTTCTTGTCGCGCATCAAAGTGAGCTTGTGCTGCACCAGCGGGTGATCGACGACGATGACGCCTTCCATCGGAGTTTCCCTTCTTCACATTCCGCTCTTACCTAGCCGATTTCTCGGCTGGGGTAAGGCATCATAGCGCGCCTTCCACGCCTTTCATCGCCGTCGATGCCGGCTCGGACCGCCGGTGTCCCTATTTTTGCCGGTTTGCCTGCCGAAAAATCTGGCGTGAAACTTGCTTCTGGCCGCCGTCCATGCAGGATGCTGCCCGCAACAAGACCAATAATCAGGATCGTGCGCGTTCATGGCGTTGTCGCAAAGGCTTGAGTTCCGCCAGACCCAGTCGCTGGTGATGACGCCGCAATTGATGCAGGCGATCAAGCTTCTGCAATTGTCCAATCTCGATCTCACCACCTATGTCGAGGCCGAGCTGGAGCGCAATCCGATCCTGGACCGCGCCGATGGCGAGACCTCGCGTGAACCCGAGACGCTTGCGGCCGAACCCGCCGATCCCGCTGCGGGGGATTGGCTCAAGGACGACATGGCGCCCTCCCGCAAGGCGATGGAAGAGGGGCTGGGCACCGATCTCGACAATGTGTTTCCCGATGAGCGCCCCGCCGACAGGCAGGAAGCGCCTGCAGCGATCGAGCAACTGGCCGGGAGCGACCCCTATGTCTCGTCCTGGTCGAATGTCGGCGCGGGCGGGCATGGCGGTGACGACGACGTCAATTACGAGGGCATGGCCGCGGCCGATCTTTCATTGGCCGATCATCTGGAGACGCAGCTCAATCTGGCGACCCGCGATCCCGGGCGCCGGCTGATCGGCCGCTTCATCATCGATATGATCGACGAGACCGGCTATCTCGTCGGCGATCTCACGGAGCTCGCCGAACGACTGGGGGCCTCGCCGGACGAGGTGGAGGCCGTGCTCGCCATCGTGCAGGGCTTCGAGCCGAGCGGCGTCGGCGCCCGTTCGCTGAAGGAGTGCCTGGCGCTCCAGCTCAAGGAGCGCAACCGGCTCGACCCGGCGATGGCGACGCTGCTCGACAATCTGGAACTGGTGGCCAAGCGCAACATTCCGGCCCTTAGGCGCCTGTGCGGTGTCGACGAGGAGGATGTGGCCGAGATGATCGCCGAATTGCGCGGCCTCACCCCCAAGCCGGGCCTGGCTTTCGGCTCGACGCCGGTTCAGCCGGTGGTGCCGGACGTGCTGTTGCGCGCGGCGCCGGATGGCACCTGGATGGTGGAGCTCAACCCGGATACCTTGCCGCGCGTGCTGGTCAACCAGAACTATTATGCCCGGGTGGCGCGCACGGCCCGCAGCGAGGCGGACAAGACCTTCCTGACCGAAGCGCTGCAGACGGCGAACTGGCTGACCCGCAGCCTGGAGCAGCGCGCGCGCACCATCCTCAAGGTCGCCACCGAGATCGTGCGCCAGCAGGACGCCTTCTTCTCCCTCGGCGTGCAATATCTGCGTCCGCTCAATCTCAAGACCGTCGCGGATGCGATCGGCATGCATGAATCGACGGTGTCGCGTGTCACCGCCAACAAGTTCATCGCCTCCGCCCGCGGCCTGTTCGAGCTCAAATATTTCTTCACCGCCTCGATCTCGAATGCGGAAGGGGGCGAAGCGCATTCGGCCGAGGCGGTGCGCCACCGCATCCGCCAGATGATCGACGCCGAGGCGCCCGATGCCATCCTGTCCGACGACACCATCGTCACGCTGCTGCGCAAGGACGGCATCGACATCGCCCGGCGCACCGTGGCCAAATATCGCGAATCCATGCGGATCGCCTCCTCGGTGGAACGGCGGCGGGAAAAGGCGGGACGATGAGGCCCAACACCCGGCCATCCGGAAGCCACGCGCGCAACCGGCGGAAGAGCTGGATGGCCGGGTCAAGCCCGGCAATGACAAGGTCGTGCAAACTCGAAGGCGCTTGAATGAACTGCATCGGGCCGATATGGCCGGTTTTTCGAAGCGAGGGAACCTGACGGTGTCGCTGCCGGTCCTGCCCATTGATGGCCGCCAATCCGCGATGGCCCTGACGATCCAGCGTGGGGCCAGCCGGCTGCTGCGCCAATACGGCCTGACGCCGGTGCCGGAGGTGACGCTGCCCAATGGCCGCCGTGCCGATCTCCTGGCCGTCGGGCGCAGGGGCGAGATCTGGATCGTGGAGATCAAGTCGTCGGTAACGGACTTCCAGGTCGATCACAAATGGCCGGAATACCTCGCCTATTGCGACCGGCTGTTCTTTGCCGTCGGCCCGGATTTTCCACTGGTCCTGCTTCCCGAGGAAGCCGGCAGCATCGTGGCCGATGCCTATGGCGGCACGCTGCTGCGGGACGCCCCCGAACAGCGGCTCGCCGCGCCGACACGCAAGGTGCTGACCCTGCTGCTCGCCCGCCTCGCCGCTGGGCGGCTGCATCAGGCCATGGATCCCGAAGGTGCATTCGGCTTCGGCGAATGACCTGCCTGAAGGCGCTATTGTCCCGCAAAGGAAGTGACGAGCGAGACCAGCTCCGCATCCTGACCGTTGAAGCCGTGATGCGCGCGGGACCGGCAGGGATTGCCGGTTTGCCGGCCGCCCTCCAGCCATTTCACCGTGACTCGCTCGCCGGCCCAGGCCTGAAAGGGCGCGACGCCGGCCGGCTTGGTGAAACGGCAGCCATCCTGACGGTGATGCACCACCAGGGTGGGAGGCAGCAGCCTGGAGGAGCCGAGGACGGCCATGACGCTCGTAGAGGGGCCTGACTCCTTGCTGAGGAAGCCTGAAGTCAGCACCAGCCGGTCCGGCTTGGCGCCCTTCGCAAGGCCCTCTGCCGCGCGCGGCGTGCCGGCCGAGGTCGCCACGATCGTGACCGGCCGTTTATGTCCCGCCATTGTGTCGACCGCCGTGGCAAGATTCGTGCCCTTGTCGACCAGCAGGACATTGTAGCCCTTGGCCGCAAAGCCATCGCGATTGCGGATGAGGATATTGTCGGCGCCGGTGCGGAAATAGCCGTTAGGCCCGACTTCGAGCCGGCCATCGCCGCCGGTGAGCAGGATGATGCTGCCTTTGGCTTGAGGATGCCGGATCAGGATATTCTCGATGCCGGCAATGGTCACGGTCTCGCCACCGCTGGAAATGGGAGCCGTCTGGGCAAAAGCGGGACCACTCAGCGGCAACAGGGCCAAGAAACAGAGTGCTATGGCTGCCCATTCTCCAGGCAATATGTTCCGATTCATGATTCGAACTGTCCTCGTTGCGGGCCATCGATAGGCAACAACGGTTGCGACTGGATTACGGGAAGCCGAGCGCGATGACAGCAGGCAGCACTCAAATTTACATCCTTGCCTTGCTCCCTGGCGGCCGGTCATGATCTATGAATCAAAAGGGGCATATGGCCCGGGAGGAGCAGTTCCATGGATATGAGCGGTTCGCAGCGCATCGAGGCTTCGCGCGAGAAGGTCTGGGAAGGCCTGAACAATCCCGAGGTCCTCAAGCAATGTATTCCGGGCTGCGAAACGATCGAGCAGGTCTCGCCCACCGAGATGACCGCCAAGGCCGTGCTGAAGATCGGGCCGGTGAAGGCCTCCTTCAACGGCAAGGTCACATTGTCGGATCTCGATCCGCCCAACGGCTACACCATTTCGGGCGAAGGGCAGGGCGGTGTCGCCGGTTTTGCCAAGGGTGGGGCCACCGTGCGCCTCGAGGCCGATGGCGAGGATGCGACCATTCTCCATTACGAGGCCAAGGCCGATGTCGGCGGCAAGATCGCCCAGCTCGGCGCCCGCCTGATCGATGGCACCGCCAAGAAGCTGGCCGGCGACTTCTTCGAGAAGTTCGGCCAGGCGATCTCGCCCAAGCCGGAAGGCGAGGAGGCCCCGGCCGAGCCGGAAAAGAAGGGCTGGTTCGGCCGCAAGAAGTGAAACGATCGCCCGTTCTCACGCCGGTATGAAGGGAATTCCCCGCAAGGCCTGGACGAAAACGAAGAGGGTGGCCACGCCATAGGCGAGGGCTGCGGCGCAGACGACGAAGGAGGCTGCCCGGCCCGGCGCCCAACGCTCCGCGATCAGGCCCAGCACAGGCATGATCTGCAGGGCGTGCAGGCCCAGGAAGTGGGCCACCCTGAGGTCGCCGCCGGTGCGCGACCAGCCGAAGATCGGCACCCCCGTGGCGTCCGAGCGCACGCCACCGATCCAATGACCATTGCCGGCAGAAAGAACACCGCCCGAGCCTGCCCCGAGCACGAAAGTGAGCGTCAGCCCGAGCAGGACCGACAGCCAGAAGGCCGTCGACCAGGCCTGGGGGCGGTGCCGCAGCAGCAGGACCGCCAGCGCCGGACTTGCCGCCGCGAGCGTCACCGCACCGATACCCATCAATGTGTACATCAGCCGGTAGAAGGGATCGGCCACGTTGTAGTGCGAGGCAAGGCCCCTGGCGGCCTGAAGGGTGATGTAGCCGATCTCGAAGGCGCTCGTGGCAAGGGCGAGGGTGACGAGGATCCTGACCGCCCGTCCGTGGCGCGTCTCTACGGGCAAGGCGCCGACGAACCACGCCAGTGTCAGGAGATAGAGGCCGACGGAGAGCTGGAACTTCAGCGGCTTGATCCAGACCGAGATGCCGTTGAGTGTCCTGTCGTCGATCGCCAGGGCCATGGCGGTCGGAACCATCAGGGAGAGGATGACGAAGCCGCCGAGCGCCAGCCTGTATTCGCGCCGGAGCAGGCCGTCGGCCAGGCGCCAGACAGTTTCGTGGGGGCTGCGGGCAAGATGCAGGCGGGACGCATTCGTCGTCATGTAAGCTCTCCTTGGCGGCGCGAGAGGCCCCGCAGCCAGAAGCCGCGCAGGGCCAGGAAGATCAGGAAGCCGATCGGGCCGAACAGGAAGGTGAGGGCGAGGCAGGGCAGGACCGCCAGATGCGGTAATCCGGAGCGTCTTGCCGCGCGCACTTCCCAGGCGCCGACCAGCAGGTCGAAGGCGAGGTAATGCAGCCAGCCGGCGAGAAGCAGGCCGCGATGGCCGAACAGCGCGCCGACCTCTTCGAGCGAACCGAAGCCACCCGAGGCCCCGCCCCAGAAGCGAAGGATCAGGACGGCATAGGCAAGGGCGAGCGTCGCCGGAACGAAGGCGCCCGCAATCGCCTGTGACAGGGCAGGGCGCAGGGGTGACAGGGCCAAGGCAACCCAGCCGAAGAGGGCGAGGAACCCGGCCCAGGAGAAGACTTGGTCAAGCGTGAAGGCTTGGTTAAGCGTGAAGGCTTGGTCCAGAGTCATGTCGGCTTCTCTAACTTGACAGTGTCAAGATAAGGATGCCAGTAATTTTGACATTGTCAAGATGGGGGTGAATGGTAGCATCTGCCCTGCACAGCGAGTGGCTGTGGGTGAATGGCTGGAGTGGGAACGGCGTGGAGCAGCAACGATCGACGGCACAGAAGGGGAGCTATCACCATGGTGACCTGCGGGCCGCGCTGCTCGCTGCCGCCGAACTGGTCCTGGCCGAACGCGGCGTCGAGGGGTTCACCCTTCGCGAATGCGCCAGGCGGGCGGGCGTGTCACATGCCGCCCCGGCGCATCATTTCGGCGATGTCGCAGGCCTCCTGACCGCCGTGGCGGCCCTGGGCTTCGAAACATTGACGCGCTTCATGCGCGAGGCGCGGGCCGGCATCGAGGAGCCGCAAGCGCGCTTGCGGGCGATCGGGCGGGGCTATGTCGCCTTCGCCCGCCAATATCCGGAGAGATTCCGGCTCGCCTTCAACCGGCATCGGCTGAATGGCGAGGACCCGGCCCTCCGGGCAGCCGGACAGGAGGCGTTCGCCGAACTCGAGACGGCCATTCGGCTGGTGACCAAGGCTGGAGACGGTCCTCTTGCGAGCGACCAGCTTCATGTCCTGCTGCATACTTGGTCGGTCGTGCACGGCTATGCCCATCTCTTGCTGGCGGGACAGCTCGACAAGCCTCTCCAGGGGGAAGGCGATGGAGCTGTCGAGGCCGCTCTGGCAGGCGTCCTGGCACGATTGACCGAGCGATAGGCAGCTTGCCGGGAAGAACCAATCCTGGATCGCCGGCATCCCTGCAGGCTCTTGCCAACCCGCAACCGCAGCGCTTCGAAGAGGCCGGCAGGAATGCCGGCGATGCCGCAACCAACCTAAACTCGCCTGAAGGTGAAATAGGCGCCGCGCCGGCCTTCCCTGAGCGCCTTGGCTTCATAGCGGGTGGAGCGCCAGCCCTCCCAGGGCGTCAGCCAGTCGGCCTGGCGCTCGGCCGTCCATTCGAACTCGGACGAGCGTGCCACCCGCGCCAGGGCATAGGCGGCATAGTCGTCAATGTCGGTGGCAAAACGCAGCTCCCCGCCTGGCTTGAGGATGCGGGCCAGGCGCGCCAGCATCTCCTCGCCCAGGAAACGGCGCTTGCGATGGCGGCGCTTGGGCCAGGGATCGGGATAGAGCAGGTAGATGCGCGCGATCGAGCCGGCCGGCAGCCAATCCACCACCGCCTTGGCGTCGTCGTCCCACAGGCGGATATTGGCGAGCCCGTTCTGCTCGATCTGGGCCAGCATCTTGGCGGTGCCGTTGACATAGGCCTCGCAGCCGATGAAGCCGATTTGCGGGTTCTCGCCGGCGCGCTGGGTGAGGTGTTCGCCGCCGCCAAAGCCGATTTCGAGCCAGACCTCGCCGACAGGCTCCGGGAACAGGGAACCGAGGTCCGAAGGAGCCGGGACAGTGAGGTCGAGACGCAATTGCGGCAGCGAGCCGGACACCAGGCCTGCATGCCCCGGCCGCAGGGTCTTGCCCTTGCGGCGGCCGAAGAAGGCGCCATGGCCACGGGGCGGTGCATCCTTGCCGTCGCCGGACTTGTCCTCATCGTCTTGCGTCACCGCACACACCCACCAGAGCAAAACGTTCAAGCGTGAACGCTTATCTTCTCTAACTCTCTGTTTCCAAACCAATCCGAGGGATTGGCAAGAGCGTCTTTGCGATTTGAAGCGATTCCGTCAAATCGCGAAACGCTATGAAAAAAGCCTTCCCCGACGAGCGGGAAAGGCTTTCCGTCGATTATCCGTTCCGGATCAGGCGCGCACGGCCTTCTTGATCGCGTCGGCCAGATCGGTCTTCTCCCAGGAGAAGCCGCCGTCGCGAGCCGATTTGCGGCCGAAATGGCCATAGGCGGAGGTACGGGCATAGATGGGCTTGTTGAGGTTGAGGTGCTCGCGGATGCCGCGGGGCGTCAGGCTCATCACGTCGCGCAGGGCCTTCTCCACCTTCTCCTCGGCGACATTGCCGGTGCCGTGCAGGTCGACATAGATCGCCAGCGGCTCGGAAACGCCGATGGCGTAGGCGAGCTGGATGGTGCAGCGGTCGGCCAGCTTGGCGGCGACCACGTTCTTGGCGAGATAGCGCGCAGCGTAGGCGGCCGAGCGGTCGACCTTGGTCGGGTCCTTGCCGGAGAAGGCGCCCCCGCCATGGGGAGCAGCGCCGCCATAGGTGTCGACGATGATCTTGCGGCCGGTCAGGCCGCAATCGCCGTCCGGACCGCCGACCACGAACTTGCCGGTGGGATTGACATGCCAGACCGTATCCTTGCTGATCCAGCCTTCCGGCAGGGTCTTGCGGATATAGGGCTCGACCAGCTTTTTGATGTCGCCTGAGGTCAGCTTCTCGTCGAGATGCTGGGTGGACAGCACGATCTGCGTCACGCCGACCGGCTTGCCGTTCTCATACTTCACCGTGACCTGGCTCTTGGCATCGGGGCCGAGCATGCCGAGCTCACCCGACTTGCGGGCCTTGGTGATGTCCTCGAGAATCTTGTGGGCATAGTAGATCGGCGCCGGCATCAGCTCCGGCGTCTCGCGGCAGGCATAGCCGAACATGATGCCCTGATCGCCGGCGCCTTCATCCTTGTTGCCGGAAATGTCGACGCCCTGGGCGATGTCGGGAGACTGGCCGTGCAGCAGGACCTCGATCTTGGCCTTCTTCCAGTGGAAGCCGTCCTGCTCATAGCCGATCGCCTTGACGGCGCGGCGGGCGGCGCTCTTGATCTTGCCCTTGGTGACGGTCTCGGGACCGCGATATTCGCCGGCGATTACCAGGCGGTTGGTGGTGGCGAGGGTTTCGCAGGCGACGCGCACCTGGGAGGGGTCCATTCCGGTCTTCGCCGCCTCGCGATAGAACAGGTCGACGATTTCGTCGGAGATGCGATCGCAGACCTTGTCGGGGTGGCCTTCAGCGACCGACTCGCTGGTAAACAAATAGTCGGAACGGGACACGAATGTTTCTCCACGCCAAAATGGAACTTGGTATCGTCTCGTTTTGGCGAGGGCCGGGTTCGCCGTCAAGCGGCAAATCGTACGTTTCGTTCGTTTAAAGGAACGCTGGAGCGATTTTCCATCACGCTCCCTGGTTTGGCGACATCGCCAAACCAGACAGGGTGCATTGTAACCGAAAGGGCGTTTTACGAGCCCGTTCCGCGGCTCAGGCCGCATGTTCCTGGCTGAGGGTAGAGACGAGGTCGACGACGCGGCGCCGCACCTTCGGGTCCTTGATACGGGCAAAGGCCTTGTTCAGCTGCAGGCCTTCGGTGGTCGACAGGAACTCGATGACATGCGAGGTGTCGCTCTCGTCGGCATGTTCGGCCGCATGGACGGCGCCGGTTTCGGGCGGGAGGCCCTCGAAGAAGAAGGAAATGGTGACTCCGAGGATCGAGGCGATCTGCTGCAGTCGGCTTGCACCAATGCGATTGGTGCCCTTTTCATATTTCTGTACCTGCTGAAAAGTGAGGCCGAGGGCTTCGCCGAGCTTCTCCTGGCTCATGCCCACCAGAACACGCCTGATACGGACACGGCTGCCGACGTGCTGGTCAATGGGATTGGGTACTTTCTTGATCATAATATTAACTCCAGGTCACTAGCAAATATTTGAAAATACAGCGACGAATTTGAAAATGAATTGCGGCCGTAACGTGGCGGAAGCACGGCGTGCCGGAGATACAATTGCGGCAGCGCAATCTGAAGTAGTTCAAATGCATCCTGCAACCAGTTGGGTGACTATACCTCCTTATGCGGGAAAATCCAGTCGGTCTCGCGCTTCCCGCTCGGCGCCGATGTAACAAATATGTGTTACCGGGGCTGTCGGCGAGGGTTCAGCCAGCCGAGACCGGCGCCGATTAAGGCAATCAGAAACAATCCGGCAACAATGCCTGTGCCGGCCGTGGCGAAGACCGGCGGTGGCAGGGTGGTTGGCAGCCGCGAATCGAGGACGCCGCTGGTGCCCAGCGGCAGGCTGGCGACGATGCGTCCCACCGGGTCGATCACGGCGGAAATGCCATTGTTTCCGGCACGGACCACGGGCAGCCCTTCCTCGATCGCACGCGCCCTCACCTCGGCGAAATGCTGGTAGGGGCCAGGGGTCATGCCGAACCAGGCATCGTTGGTGACGTTGAGCAGCCAGCCGGGGCGGTTCGCCGGATCGATCACCTCTCCCGGAAAGATCGCCTCGTAGCAGATCAAGATGCCGGCGGGCGGCGCGTTGGGAATGTCGAGCGTGCGCAGGCCGGGCCCGGTCGAAAAGCCGCCGCGCTGCTGGGTCAACTGCTCGAAGCCGAGGGATTCGAGCAGGGATTGATAGGGCAGATATTCGCCAAAGGGGACGAGGTGCACCTTGTCGTAATTGCCGATGATGGTGCCGGTGGCATCGATGACATGCAGGGAATTGAAGAAACGCCAGCTGCCGTCGTCGAGATTCTCCTCCGCCCGGCCGGCACCGGTCAATAGCACGGCCTTGGGCGACACCAGATCGCCGAGCACCTTGAGGGCCTCGGAATCCTGCGCCACCAGGAAGGGAAAGGCCGATTCCGGCCAGATCAGATGGGTGACCTTGGCAAGGCCGTCGCTGCCGTCGGCGGCCGGCTGGCGCGACAGCGCCAGATAGCGCGTGAGCACCTCATTGCGCAGGGCCGGGTTGAACTTGGCATCCTGGGGCAGATCGGGCTGCATGATGCGCAGCTGCACCCCGTCGACGAAGCCGGTGGGGTGTTGGTCAAGGCGCCACATGCCGAAGCCGGCCATCGCGGCCAGGACGGCGACGGACAAGGCCGGCCAGCGCCAGCCGCCCCGCCGCACGAGAGCCACCGGCGTGGAGAACAGGACGAGTGCCACGAGGGTGAGCCCATAGGCCCCGATCAGGGACAGGCTCTGGGCCAGATGAAGTTCCTCGGCGAGGGCATAGCCGAACAGGTTCCAGGGAAAGCCGGTCAGGATATGGCCGCGCAGCCATTCGAAGGCGGCCATGGCGACGGCGAAGGCGAAGATGCGGGCCATGCCTCGCGACCATAGGAGCCGCGCCAGGGCAAATCCGGCGGCGTGGAAGAAAGCAAGGCCGGCGGGCAGCAGAACCACCGCGAAGGGCAGCAGCCAGGCGAATTGGTCGGCATCGACGAGGAAGGCATTGCCGATCCACCACAAGCCGGCAAGGAAATAGCCGAAGCCATAGCACCAGCCGAGCCGGGCGGCCGTAGCGATGCTGCGCCACAGCCTGGGCGCCGGGTTCTCCGGAGTGGGGACGGCAATACCGTCCAGCAGCCAGATCGCAACCGGAAAGCTGACGGCCAGCACCGGGAAGGCATTGAACGGAGCCATGGCCAGTGACGCAAGGGCACCCGCCAGGAAGGCGCCGGCCATGCGCCGCCAGCCTCTCAGTCCGGCCAGACGAGACGCAAACGCAGCAATCACGTGGCGCCGTCACCGCTGGTTTCGCTTGCCGGACTCCTTTCCTCGCCGGCGGCAGTCGCCGCTTCACCGACGGGGGAGGCCGCCTTCTTCTCGCGCTTTCGTCCGTCGCGCGGCCGGGCGATGCCGCTGCCGGCCGTGTGGATGCGGACCCGCTTCACCCGGCGCGGATCGGCGTCGAGGATCTCGAATTCGAGCTGGCCCGGTCCCTGCACGATCTCGCCGCGCACCGGCACGCGGCCGGCCAGAGTCACCAGCCAGCCGCCGAGCGTATCGACGTCGGCCTCGATCTCGTCCTCGTGCATCTCCAGGCCGATGGCGGCGGCGACGTCGTCGAGATCGGCGCGGGCATCGGCGGTGAAGATGCCTTCGCCCGAGGCGACGATCATGTCGCCATCGTCCTCGTCGTGCTCGTCCTCGATGTCGCCGAGCACGATTTCGACGATATCTTCCATCGAGACCAGACCGTCCGTGCCGCCATATTCGTCGATCACCAGAGCGAGCTGGGTGCGGGTGGCCTGCATCTTGGCGAGCAGGTCGATCGGAGGCATCGAAGGGGGCACGAACAGGACGTTGCGCGTGAGGGATTTCACAGAACTGAGCGGGGTCGACAGGGTGATGTTGCCCAGGGCGAGGGCCGCTTCCTTGGGCGAGGGCTTGGCGGTCTCGCCGTCCCTGGCGGCTTCGCTCTCACGGACCTTGCGGCTCCGGCGTGCGGCGATGGCGGCCCGTGACGCCAGCCAGGCCACGAAATCGCGGATGTGCACCATGCCGCGCGGATCGTCCAGCGTCTCGTTGTAGACAGGCAGGCGCGAATGGCCCGCGGTCTGGAACACCTTGAGCAGGTCGCCCAGGGAAATGTCGAGCGGTACGGCCACGATGTCGGCGCGGGGCACCATCACATCGTCGACGCGCTTGCCGCGCAGGCCGAGGATGTTCTTGAGCATGGCGCGCTCTTCCGGAGAGAAACTGGAATCCTCCCCGGCGCGGGTATTCTCGAGGGCGTCGGCAAGGTCCTCGCGGATGGAGGGGGCGGACCTCAGCCCGAGCGCGGACTTGATCCGTCCGAACAGGCCTTCATGCTGGGGTTCCTGGGAAACGCCGGGTTGGCTGCTACTTCGATCGTTGCTGTCGGACATGGCTCTGCGCGCTAGCTGGCTTCGCGCAACAAGGGCGCGTCGGCATAGGGGTTGGCGATACCGAGATCGGCGAGAATGCGCACTTCCAGTGCCTCCATCACCTCGGCTTCGGCATCGGTCAAATGGTCATGGCCGAACAGATGCAGGAGGCCATGCACGGTGAGGTGGCTGAGATGGTCGGCAAAGCTCACGGACGCCTCCTCGGCTTCCCGCGCGATCGTCTCATGGGCAAAGATGATGTCGCCCAGCATCGGCGCCGTCGCGACCGCTTCTCCCACGGCCTGCGGGAAGGAGAGCACGTTGGTGGGCTTGTCCTTGCCGCGCCATTCGCCATTGATTTGTCGGATGGAGGCATCGTCTGTGAGGACGATCGAGAGTTCGGCTCCCGGCGCATGGGCAAGCGCCGCGACATCGACGCTCCTGGCCACGGCGCGCGTGATCAGGGCTTCGATGGCATCGGTATCCTGCCAGAGATCGCTCTCGAGAGCGATCTCGATGGTAATGGCATCGTTCATGACTTGGCTTCGCCCGAAGGCTTGCTGGAATCCCTGGCCTCATAGGCCCGCACGATCTTGGCAACCAGTTCATGGCGCACGACATCGGCGGCGTTGAATCGGCAGATGGCGATCTCGGGGATGTCTTTCAACAGGTCGATCGCTTCGATCAGGCCCGATTTCTGCCCGGGCGGCAGGTCGATCTGGGTCGGGTCGCCGGTGATGATCATGCGCGAACCCTCGCCCAGGCGGGTGAGGAACATCTTCATCTGCATCGAGGTGCAGTTCTGCGCCTCGTCCAGCAGCACCACCGAATTGGCGAGCGTGCGCCCGCGCATGAAGGCGAGCGGCGCCACCTCGATCATGCCCGAAGTCAGCCCGCGCTCGACGCGTTCCGGCGGCATCATGTCGTAGAGGGCGTCATAGAGCGGCCTGAGGTAGGGATCGACCTTCTCGCGCATGTCGCCGGGCAGGAAGCCGAGCCTTTCGCCCGCCTCGACGGCGGGACGGGACAGGATCAGCCTGTCGGCTTCGCCCTTCTCGATCAGCGCCGCGGCATGGGCGACGGCCAGATAGGTCTTGCCGGTGCCGGCCGGGCCGGTCGCGAAGACGAGCTCGTGCTTCTGCAGCGCCCTGATATAGGCGTCCTGCGCCAAGGTACGGGCGGCAATCGTCTTCTTGCGGGTGCCGACGGAGGCCGCGCCACCGGTCGGCGCCACCTTCGGCTTGCCCTCCGGCGTGAACAGCACGCCTTGCGAGCCGGCCATGCGCAGGGCGCCGTCGACATCGCCCAGCGCTATCTGCTGGCCGGAGCGCAGGCGCTGATAAAGGCTCTCCAGCACGCGCTTGGCCTGCTCGACGCTGTCCCGGGCGCCGCGCAAGGCGACATGGTTGCCCCGGGCCGTCGCCTCGATGCCGAGCTTGCGCTCGATGAAGGCGAGGTTCTGGTCATGCTGGCCGAACAGGAGCGTGGCCAGGCGATTATCCTCGAAGGCGGTGACGATTTCCGCGGTGGCGTCTGCCGTCGGCAAAGATGGGGTTTGCGTTGTCATGCGTGTCCGTCGTTCCTCGTCCACTTTCAAGCAACGGCCTCCCGCAAATCGGCGCCGGCCAATACGCCATGCAGCGACCAGGCACCCGTGGCCGTGATCTCGACGGGAGCCACCGTGCCGATCAGGCTGTCGTCCGCCTCGATCTGCACGGCCTGGAGATAGGGGGTGCGGCCGGCGATTTGGCCCGGGCGCTTGCCCTTGCGATCGAACAGCACATCCATGGTGCGGCCGATGCTGGCCTGGTTGAAGGTCTTCTGCTGGCCCTCGGTCAGGGCCTGCAGCCTGGCGAGGCGCGCGGCCTTCACCGCTTCGTCGACCTGATCCGTCATGCCGGCCCCCGGCGTACCCGGGCGCGGTGAATATTTGAACGAATAGGCCGAGACATAGGTGACCTCTTCGATCAGTCGCAAGGTCGCCTCGAAATCGGCATCGGTCTCGCCGGGGAAGCCGACGATGAAGTCGGAGGAGAATGCCATGTCGGGCCGGACATGCCGAATCTTCTCGATGAGCTTGAGATATTCGGCTGCTGTATGCTTGCGATTCATGACATCCAGAATGCGGTCGGAGCCGGACTGCACCGGAAGATGCAGGAAAGGCATCAGCGCCGGCAAATCGCGATGGGCCTCGATCAGGGTGTCGTCCATGTCGCGCGGATGGGAGGTGGTGTAGCGCAGCCGCACCACCGGCTCGATACGGGCGAGGCGATGCACGAGCTGGCCCAGCGTCCAGGCGCGCCCGTCCGGGCCTTCGCCGTGATAGGCGTTGACGTTCTGGCCGAGCAGGCTGATCTCGCGCACGCCGGCCTCCGCCAGGCGCTCGACCTCGGCGACGATGGCAGCGACCGGACGCGAGGTCTCGGCGCCGCGCGTATACGGCACCACGCAGAACGTGCAGAACTTGTCGCAGCCTTCCTGCACGGTGACGAAGGCGGACGGGCCGCGTGCGAGGGTCTTGTCCCGGCGCGGTGGCGGCAGGATGGAGAACTTGTCCTCGACCGGGAAATCGGTGTCGACGGGCTTGCTGGTGCCATCGGCCTTGGCGAGCAGGTCCGGCAGGCGGTGATAGGCCTGGGGGCCGACGACGAGGTCGACGGCGGGCGCACGCCTTAGGATCTCCTGGCCCTCGGCCTGGGCGACGCAGCCGGCGACGGCGATCTTGAGGTCGCCGCCCTGGCGGCGGCGCTCGTCGCGGGCCACGCGCAGGCGACCTATCTCCGAATAGACCTTCTCGGCGGCCTTTTCGCGGATATGGCAGGTGTTGAGGATGACGAGGTCGGCCTCGTCGGGATTGGAGGTCTCCACATAGCCCGTCGGCGCCAGCGAGTCGGCCATGCGCTGGCTGTCATAGACGTTCATCTGACAGCCATAGGACTTGATGAAGACGGTTTTGGCGCGAGTGTCCCCGGAGCCGGCGTCACCATGCGGGTTCTGCGGGCGTTCGATCTCGGTCTCGTCAGGAATCATGGGTCTCGCTATTGCCACCTTTCAAGGTGCTAGGGATAGCGGTTTTCCGGCCTGATGAGAAGGGTTGAGTTGCCGCGCCCCGGCCCTTCCTGTTGGTGGGCGTTTGCGACGAGACGGCCGGCCGGATGGGTTGGCCCTTGCCGACCCGATGCGATCCCGGCACTGTGCCCCCATCCCATCGAGGCGATTCAAGCTCATGCCATCTGTCGATCCCGCCGTGTTTGCTCCCGATGCCGTGGCCGAGACCACCGCGGCCCTCAATGCCGACATCGTCGCCAAGATGAGCGCTTTGCCGGATCTGTGGTCCTTCCCGCCCGAACTGATCCGCGAGACCCGGCGCCAGGGCCGGGGGATCTTCCCGCTGCAGGCCAAGAGCCCGCGGGCGCAGGTGCTGGAAATCGAGGGCAAGCAGGGCAAGGTGCCGATCCGTGTCATCGCGCCGGAAGCTGCGACCGGCGTCTACATGCATATCCATGGCGGCGGCTGGATGTTCAACCAGTCCGACTTCCAGGATGAGAGCCTGGAGAAGATCGTCGCGGCCACCGGCATGGCCTGCATTTCGGTCGAATACCGCCTGGCGCCGGAACATCCCTTTCCCGCCGGGCCGGACGATTGCGAGGCGGCGGCGCTGTGGCTGGTGTCGGAGGGTCGCAAGCGCTTTGCCACCGAGCGTTTTTTCATCGGCGGCGAGAGTGCCGGCGCCCATCTCTCCGTGTTGACGCTGCAGCGGCTGCGCGATCGGCACGGCCTCCGGCCCTTCGCGGGAGCCAACCTCATCGCCGGCTGCTACGATCTCGGCATGACCCCGAGCGCGCGCAGTTTCGACAGGGGCAAGCTGATCCTGACGCCGCGCGACATCGCGCTGTTCGTGCGGGCCTGCGTGCCTGCCGGCGTCGATCTGCGCTCGCCCGATGTCTCCCCGCTCTATGGCAGTCTCGAGGGCATGCCGCCGGCCCTGTTTTCCGTCGGTACCTACGACGCCGTACTCGACGACAGCATGTTCATGGCCGCGCGCTGGGAGGCTGCCGGCAATGCCACGAGCCTTAAGCTGTGGCCGGGCGGCTGCCATGTCTTCCAGGGCTTCGACTTTCCGATGGCGCACGAGGCCTTCGCCGCCGAGATCGCCTTTTTCAACGGGCATTGACGGCAGCGCCGGGGAGCCGATTTCGGTGTCCGACGATCGATGCTCTCGGACGGGCACGGCCTGTCCCGGTACAGAAGGCCCGATCGCCGGGAAAGAAAAAGGCAGGGTAATCCCTGCCTCTGAATGGATCGGATGGAATGGCGCGATCAGGCGCGGGCGGCACGCCGCTCCTTGTCGCGCTCGCGCCGGCGGTCGAGCACCGGCTGATAGGCGATCGAGGCATGATGGGTGCAATAGGGGCCGGAAGGCCCGACACGGCTGCCGCAGAAACGGAAATCCTCACGCCCGGGGTCGCCCAGGGGCCAGCGGCACATATGCTCGCGCAGCTCCATGATGGTGACGCGCTCGGACATCGGGATGACGACTTCCTCGACCGGGCGCAGGGCAGGTTCGGGGCGTTCTTCGATGGCGACGAGCGGCATGATCTGCGGAGCGAGAGCGGTGTTGCCCCGCACCACCGGTGCGGAGGTCTGGGTGCGGAGCGGATGCGAAGGGGCCCGCGTGGGCTTGATACGACGCTGTGGTGCCGGCGCGGGAGCTTTGGCCCGGCCAGACAAACCGAGTCTATGCACCTTGCCGATCACGGCATTGCGTGTGACGCCGCCAAGTTCTGTGGCAATGGCGCTAGCAGACAGACCTTCTGACCACAGCTTTTTCAGAAGTTCTACCCGCTCGTCTGTCCAGTGCATCAGCCTCTCCTGCCTTCCGCCTTGTTTTCGCCCGAATTCGCTACGCCGAATCCTTTCCCATCAGCCACGATGTCGACAGAACATCGTTGCGCATGCACGCCATGAGCTGACAGGAGTTACGAGACGCCGCACGAGATGTCGTGCTTAACGAAGCCTTAACTACAATAGGCAGTGACTCTCGCGCAAGAGTCCTGCTGAGGCGGGGTGCGTTTTCCCCAGCTTCGGCGCCAAAGTGAGTCTTTTCGGTAACAGCGGAGGGTCGATAAGTTTCCGTTTACGTCACGGAAGGTCTGCAAAGGGATCGACAGGAAACCAGCGGCGGACGAGGTCGGCATAGATGCCCTGCTCCCAGATCTGGAAAAGGGCGTAGTCGATCGCCTGCTTGAGGTCACCGTCCTCGCGCCGCATCGCCATGCCGATACCGTCGCCGAAGAAGTGGCTGTCGAGATAGGGGCCGCCCGCGAAGGTGCAGCAATTGCCGGCATCCGAGCCGTTGAGCCAGAGCGACAGGCCGATGCCGTCGGCGAAGGCCAGGTCGATTTCCCCGCGCTTGAGAGCTTCGCGCAGTGCGGTGTCATTGGCCAGGGATACAAGGCTGGCGGTCTTGAGATAGGCCTTGGCATAGGCGGCATGCGCCGTGTCGGCGACGACGCCGATGCGGCGGCCGGCCAGTCCCTCCGGCGTGAAGGCCGGCAGCGGATCCTGGCGCCGCATGGCGAAACGGGCGGGGCGCATATAGTAGGGCTGGGAGAATTGCAGCCGTTCACGGGCTTCCTTGCTCGGCACGAGCGAGGCGGCGATGACATCCGCCTGGCCCTCCTCCAGAGCTGCGACGATGGTGTCCCAGCGCCGGGCCTGAATGGTGCAGGGGACCTTCAACTGCCGGCAGACCGCGCGGGCAAGGTCGACATTGAAGCCTTCCAGGGCGCCGCTGGAGCCCTGGAAGTCGAAAGGCGGAAAATCGTCCTCGGTCAGGAAGCGGATCCGGCGTACCGATTTCAGGTCCGGCCGCTCCGGCCGCCGATGCGGATCCCACAGGCCGAAGGGGCCGGTGGAAGTCTGGGCCGCCATGGCGTCGCCTTGAAAAGGGATGGCGAGCATCAATGCGAAGAGGGGTATCGAAAGGGCGCCGAATTTCAACAGCTCGTGTTCCTATTGCAGCAGGAGCCGGCAGCGTTTCCGGGCGAGGTTCATGCTGGGCTTCGGTCGGCCATCGTCTGGGCCGGGGGCGTCCGGCCCGCTCCGGGCGATCGGTTGCAAGACCGATCCTCGATCCCGCACTCTATCGACCCTGCATGACAGCTTCCAGGAGTGCAACCACTTCGTCCGAAGAAGCATGCAAGTCGAAGCTCGACCGCACGCGGCCGCCCCTGTCGAGCACGAATACAGTATTGGTGTGGTCGATATTGTAATTCCTGCCCGTCCCAGCCAGAATTCTTGCATCTATGCCGTAAATAACACGCAGCGCGGCGAGTTGTGCGGGATCGCCGGTCAGGCCGCGCAGATGAGGGTCGTAAGCGGCGAGGCTTGCCTTCAATTGCTCGGGCGTGTCCCGGTCGGGGTCGACGGTGATGAAGAGGGCGTTGATCCGCGCGGCATCCGGCCCGAGTTTCTTCAGGACCTGCGCGAGCAGGAACAAGGTCGTCGGGCAGATGTCGGGGCAGTGGGTGAAGCCGAAATAGACCAGGCTCGGCTTGCCCTGCAATTCCCTGGAGTCAAAAATGCGGCCCTCGGCATCCGTCAGCTTGAACGGCTTGTCGATCAGGCCGATGGGCCTGTGCTGGGACAGGAAGAGAGCCCATAGACCAAGACCGGCAAACACCAGGAAGGCTGCGCTGCCGATCAGGTACTTTCGACGCTGGAATGCGGCCACCTAGCGCGGCAGGGCGTTGGCCAATCCGTCATAGCTGCGGCGCAATTCGGCCAGGGCCTCATCGATTTCACGGCGCTGGCGTTCCAGATGCTCGATCTGCTCGCGGACGGTGCTGGCGCTGATGTCGAGACTCGCCGTCTTGCCTTCACCGTGATGGGCGATCATCTCGCCGATTTCCACCAGGGTAAAACCCAGCCGCTTACCCTTAAGGATAAGTTGCAGATGCTCACGATCACGTGCACTATAAAGCCGAGTCAGGTTGTCGCGCGTAGGATTGAGAAGGCCCTTGTCCTCATAGAAACGCAGGGTTCGCAAGGTGACGCCAAACTCTCGCGCAAGGTCACCTATTGTATAGGTGGTCGTACTATTCGTAGCGTTTTCTGTTTCTGCTACGAATACCGTCACCGGTTGGCCTTTTGTGTTTGTCGCCGACCTGGCTTCCAACTTTGACATGGTCTCTCTCTCGCGCCCGTTACAGGCTAGCAGCGCCGCTACTCATTCGTTGCAACAGGTACCATAATACGAAATCCGGGGGGCGTCAGCAATTAATATATTACCAAGCGAACGCCCAAATCTCCAGCTTGGAGATCATAGCCCTCGCTCTGCTTCCTTTCAAGGGTAACGTATTAAATTAGGGCGCGTTGAGCGTTTCGAACAACACGGACATCAACAGAATTCTGACCCTGTCGCAAAGTCTAATGCCGCTTCCAGCAAGGTATCCCACTTTCCTGTCTGCTTTGCAGCTTGGATAGCAAGGTTTTTAGTAAAAAAAGCGCTTTGGATGCTCTATAATGTTGTTGCCTCCGGGAAGAGCGTTAGGGCAGTGGGAGTTAACAGGATATTTACCCTGTTGCGCGAAACCTGCTGTTGCGGGCACTGCGTACCGCCCTCTCCATGCGTTTCCAGCCCGGTTTTCCGGGGAAAAAAACTGGGAGAGGCGTGAGAATCAGGCCGTTCGCCGGCATGGGAAGCCAAATGAGCCAAGTAGCGTCATGGAGTGTCGAGGGCGTCGATTCCCAGACGCGCGAGGCTGCCACCATCCTGGCGCGCCGCTCGGGCATGACGCTTGCGCAATGGCTCAAAACCACTGTTGCCGAGCAGAAATTGCATGAACCACCGCTTTTTGAGGCGCAGAGCGACCTGCCGGAATCGCCTTTGGCTGCGATCGCACGGCGGCTGGCCAAGACTGAGGGGAGGTATTCAGGTAGTGATTCCGAAAAGCCGATGCTGGGGAGCCGGACGGTAGAAGTCAGCGCGGCGGTGCTCGCCCGCCACATCCGCGCGAGCGAAGCCAGAATGGCGGGGCTGATCGAGCAGCTTATCCACAGGCAGGAGCAGAGCGAAGCCCAGTTGGCCGCCCTGGTCGATGCCCTCGTGGATGGTTTCGCGGGCCGGCCCGCCTCTGCGGCGCCGGCCGGCGCAGACGACGCTCTCGATGCCTTGACGCGGGATCTCGAGCAGCGCATTGCCGGCATGGCGGACAGGATCGGCTCGTCCGTAGCCGCGCCATCGGCCTCGCCTGCGCCCCGCGATGATCTGAGTGAGCAGATTGCGGCGCTGACGCGGGAGGTCGCAGAACTCAGGCGCAGTCATCCTCCGGCTGCATCCAGCCAGGAGGATCTCGCCGGCTTGCGCGCGGAGGTGGCGGATCTCAGTCGGCACGTTGCCAACATCCGTTCCCCGGAACAATTTGCGCGTCTCGACAAGAAGCTCGATCTGTTGGCGCGCCAGGCCCAGGATCCGGCCGTGCTAGCCGCGCTTCAGCGTGAGACGGCCGACATCCGTGCCCGCCTCGGCGATCTCGTCCGCCACCCCGAGAGCGCCCACGATCTTCACGAGAAGATCGATGCTCTGCGTCAGGTCGTGGACGATATGCAATCCTCGACCGATGCGTCGCTGACGGGGCTCATGGCCAGGCTCGAAGGTCTGAATGGGCGTGTCGTCGACGAGGCGGCCTTCTCCGCCTTGGAACGGCAGATCGCAGCCATGGCCGGCAGCATCGAGGGGCTCGCCGGTGGCGGGCCCGGTCCCGCGCAGATGCGGGAGGCATTCGGCGAGACATTGGCTGGATCGGCGCTGGCCGCCTTGCCGGAGGAGTTGCAGCGGATCTATCGCGAACTGCGCCAGTATCAGCAGGACGATGTCCGAGACACCCGGGCGGCTCTCGACGCCTTGCAATCGCTGCTGCACCAGCTCGGCACTCGTCTGAGCGCCGTCGAGGACCTGATCAGGAGCCGCGGGGGAGCGGTCGTGGCCGGGCCGCCGGATCTGTCGGAGGTCCCGCCCTTGTTCGGCCGCGAACGCCCCGACGACGTCACCTGGTCGGATGACTTGCCGCGGTCCCTTGCGGGTGACGGGCTCCGCAGCTCATTCGCCGACACGCCGCACAATTCCAGCCGCCCCAGCCAGGTTTCCGCACTCGGGGCAGGCGGTTCGCCGCCACCGGGCGGAACACGCAGCGCCTTCATAGCCGCAGCGCGGCGGGCGGCGCGAGCTGCAAACGAGGCCGAGGGGGCCATCACGCGCGAGGAGAACGATCCCGTGACCGGCGGTGAACCTTTCTACAAACGGCACAAGCGCCCGATCCTGCTGGGCCTGGCGGCCGTGACCATGATGCTGGGCGCGCTGCAGGGCGGCAAGGCCGGCGCGGCACCCAGCAGCCGGCCCGTGACGCGCCTGAGCACGTCGGCTGCTCCCCAGATGCGTCCGGCAATCGCCATTCCCAAACCCGAGCAGGCCGGTCAGGCTCTGGCCTGGTTCGAAGAAGCGCGCCGGCTCGATCGGCCCGATGCTCCCACCCAGGATCTCGCCAAGGCGGCCGGGCTTTATCGCCAGGCTGCCCAGATGGGCTATACGCCGGCCTTGTTCCTGCTGGGGCGGGCCTATGACAAGGGCAGGGGCGTTGGCCAGGACGCCGTGCTCGCGGGGCTGTGGTATCAGCGCGCGGCCGAGCACGGCTCCGTGAATGCGATGTACAATCTGGCCGTGCTCTATGCCAATGGTTCCGTGATGGGCGCTCCCGATTACGAACAGGCGGCCCGCTGGTTCCACCAGGCCGCCGAAAAGGGCCATGTCGCCAGCCAGTACAACTATGCCCTGCTGGCCGCACGGGGCCTCGGCACGCCGCGGGACCTCGCCGTTTCCTACCGCTTCCTCGCGCTGGCCGCTGCAGCGGGGGATGCCGATGCCCTGATGAAGCTGGCGGAGATCGAGCCGCGCCTGACCCCGTCGCAGCGTGCAGCGCTCGATAGCGGCAAAGCTGCGCATCATCCCTGCTGAGGGTGGCGTTATTGCAGCACAATGGGATGCAGCGAGCCTTCTCCCGCAAGGGGGAAGGACATGGCACCCTCTCACCCGCCCAGGCAGCGCGCCTTCGGAAAGGCGAAGACGCGTTCATCGCCCATCAGATGGGCCGTGAAACCGTCGGGAAAGAGCGGCGCGAAGGCGGCGTCGCGCACATTCAGCCCGCCGGCATAGGCGCCGAAGGCCGGCAGGATGGCGCGCCGGCCATCACCGGCGAAGCAGCGCCGCCTCAGCGAGCGCCCGCGCGTCGCCACCCGCGCAACCGGATGCAGGTGGCCGGCGATCTCGCCCGGCTCGGCTCTCGCCGACGGCTCGTGGCGGAACAGCACCGGCCCGATCGCCAGCTCCGGCGTTGCGGTGCCGCCGAGGCCCGCCGGGGGATCGGGATCGTGATTGCCGGCGATCCAGAATATGTCGCGCCCGTGGATGCAGCGCTGCAGTGCTTCCCGATCGCGCGGGGCGAGGCGGGCATCGGCGCGGCGGTCATGGAAGCTGTCACCGAGAAAGATCAGCCGCCTGGCGCCGAAGCGGGACAGGAGCCGTATCAGGCGCTTCAAGGTCTCGGCCGTATCGTAGGGCGGCAGCAGCACGCGGCGCTCGGCGAAGGAGGATCCCTTTTCAAGATGCAGGTCCGATACGACGACCAGGCTTTCCTCCGGCCAGACCAGCGCGCCGTCGGCGGTGGCGAGGAATTCGACGCCGGCGACGGCCAGCACGGCTTCGTCCCGCCGGATCATCTCAGGCGCTTTCTCTATCGTCGGCTCGATCCTGCCGTCCAACCATGGCCTCCGCGATCAAATCATCCGCTGCCTCGGCGAGGACGCTGTCCGTCGCCTCGCCATAGACCGGCTCCCGGCCGATCTCCAGCATGATCGGCACCGCCAGGGGCGAAATGCGATCCAGCTTCTTATGGATGATTCGACCCCTGATGCGCGAGAGCATGGTGGAAAGACGCTGGAGGTCGAGCAGACCGGTGCGCGCATCCTCCCAGGCGGCGCGCATCAGGATGTGATGGGGTTCGTGCTGGCGCAGCACATCATAGACAAGGTCGGTCGACACCGAGATCTGGCGCCCGGTCTTCTCCTTGCCGGGAGCGCGGCGCTCGATCAGGCCGGAGATGATGGCGCAGGTCCGGAACATGCGCTTCATCAGCGCGGATTCCGCCAGCCATTCCTCGAGATCGTCGCCGAGCATATCCTGGTCGAAGAGCTGGTCCATGGCGGCCCTGTGCATGTCCGAGACGCCCCACACGGCGAGCGCATAGTCGTTGGCGACGAAGCCCATGGGCTTCAGCTTCGCCCGTTCCAGCCGGCGGGTCAGCAGCATGCCGAGCGTCTGGTGGGCGAGGCGGCCCTCGAAGGGATAGCAGACGAGGTAATGGCGGTTGCCGCGCGGAAAGGTCTCGACCAGAAGGTCGCCGGCCGGCGGCATCCGGGAGATATCGCGCTGCAGGCGCAGCCAGTCGGCGACCTGATCGGGCAGGCCGCCCCAGCTGTCGGGGTCGGCCAATATCGAGCGAACGCGGCTGGCGAGATGGGTGGAGAGCGGAAACTTGCCGCCGGCGAAGGAGGGGATCTTCGGGTCCCGGCCGGGCGGAGCGCGGGTGACCAGCACATCCTCCTCCTGGATGCCCTCGAAGCGCAGGATCTCCCCGGCGAACAGGAAGGTGTCGCCGACCGACAGCCCCTCGGCGAAATATTCCTCGACCTCGCCGAGCACCCGGCCGAAGCCGCGCCGGGCCGTCGTCTCGCCTGGCTTGCGCTTGGGCGGGCCTGAGGCTTTCGGATCCATGAACCAGGGCAAATAAGGCGTCGGCCTGTCAGCGGCCATGCGCGTCGGCTCACGCGGGCCGCGATTGGAGAGGCGTACCTTGAGCAGGGCTTCCTCGACGATGGTGCCGACATTCAGCCGGTAGGCCTGCGCCACCATGGGATTGGCGACCCGCCAGAGGCCATCCTTGCCTTGGCGGATCTTGGCGAAGCGGTCATAGGTCTTCAGGGCGTAGCCGCCGGTGGCCACGAAAGCGAGCACGTCGTCGAAGGTCGCGCGATCGAGCCCGGCATAGGCTTCGGCGGATGCGATTTCCTGAAACAACGCATCGGCGTCGAAGGGCGACCCGCAGGCGACGCCGAGCACGTGCTGGGCCAGCACGTCGAGGGCGCCTGTACGGGCGATCGGCGTGTCCTGCTCGCCCGCCTTGGCCGCATCGACGGCGGCCTTGCATTCCAGCACCTCGAAGCGGTTGGTCGGCACCAGGATAGCCTGCGAGGGCTCGTCCAGGCGGTGATTGGCGCGTCCGATGCGCTGCAGCAGGCGGGAAGCGCCCTTGGGCGCGCCGACATTGATGACGAGATCGACGTCGCCCCAGTCGATGCCGAGGTCGAGGGTTGAGGTACAGACCACCGCCTTGAGCCGCCCGGCGGCCATGGCCTCCTCGACCTTGCGGCGCTGGCCGACTTCCAGCGAGCCGTGATGGAGTGCGATGGCGAGGCTCTCCTCGTTCACCCGCCACAGTTCCTGGAACACGAACTCGGCCTGCATGCGGGTGTTGACGAAGACGAGCGTGGTCTTGTGGGCCTTGATCAGGGCGTAGAGCTCGGCCATGGCGTGGCGGGCGGTGTGGCCGGCCCAGGGCAGACGCTCGGCGGTTTCGAGAATATCGAGCACGGGCGCGGCACCGCCCTCGGCGACCACCAGGTCCGCCATATCAGGGCGCCCGGGATGCTGGGGCACGATCCAGCGCCGGAGTTCATCCGGGTCGCGCACCGTGGCCGAGAGGCCGACGACTTCGAGGTCCGGCACGAAATGTCTCAGGCGCGCCAGGCCGAGGGCAAGCAGGTCGCCGCGTTTGGAGGTGACGATGGAATGGAGTTCGTCGAGCACCACGCGTTTGAGGCTGCCGAACAGGTCGGCGGCTTCCCGGCTTGCCAGCAGCAAAGCCAGCTGCTCGGGCGTGGTGAGCAGGATGTCGGGCGGGTCGCGCTTCTGGCGCTGGCGTTTGGCCTGGGGCGTGTCGCCGGTGCGGGTCTCGATCCGGATGGGCAGTCCCATCTCACCGGCCGGGCGCTCCAGATTGCGGGCGACGTCGACGGCGAGGGCCTTCAGCGGTGAGATGTAGAGGGTATGGAGCGCGGAGGGGGCGTTGGCGCGGCGAGGAGCGAGATCGATCAAACTCGGCAGGAAACCAGCCAGAGTCTTGCCGGCGCCGGTGGGGGCGATCAACAGGGCCGAACGTCCGCTGCGCGCCTTCTCGACGAGCTGGAGCTGATGCGGCCGCGGCGTCCAGCCGCGGGCCGCAAACCAGTTCGCGAAGATCGCCGGAAGAGTTGGGAGGGGAGCATTGGAGGCCGGATTTCCTGTCTCCTGCATCCCGGTCTGTTCATTCATGCCACTATCGCCGATTCCTGCGGAGATATTGGCGTGCCGGGGTCAGATGTCCACTGCCGGCTTGAATGAAGCAAGGTGCGTTTGGGTGAAAACGCAGTTTTACTCACGCTCCTTGGCCCGAGGCGCCTTGCCGCGATCTGGCGAGGGCATCAGTCGCAGTCGTAGTGGCCGATGATGCGGTAGGCCGAGGTGTAGGTGCCCCAGCGGGCGCTGACGCTGCTGCGCGTCGGGGCATTGCCGTCGAGGCAACCGGCGCGGCGGGCCCGGATGTCCATGTCACGCAGGATTGGCGCCGTTACCGGTTGCGGCCGATTCCAGTAGTAGAAATTCGACACCATCAAGTTGCCGGCCAGGATGCCGCTGGTGATACGGGTGGTGTTCTTGATGACCCGGCCGCGCGAGGTCTGATCGGTTGTCCTCGTCAGGGTCTGCAGGCCATCGCTGGTGGCGCAGCTTGCGCAGGCAAGACCCGCCAAGGCGACCACGGAAATTCTCGAAAACATAATACCCCCTTCTAGAGCATTATGAAATTAGGTTCGATCATATCCTGCGTTAGCGAAGAAATTCGCGCATTCGCAGGGTTTGGTCTGCTGCAAGATGTGCTGGATGGCGTGCGTGAGCTCATCGAGAGAACGAGCGGCGGCTTGGCGCAGCCAGTGTTTGAGTTTGGCGAAGAACTGCTCGATTGGGTTCAAATCGGGGGAGTATTTGGGCAGAAATAGCAGCTTTGCTCCTGCCTCTCGGATGGCTTGGCGTACCTGCTTTCCCTTGTGGGAGCCAAGATTGTCCATGACGACGATGTCGCCCGGCTTCAAGGTTGGAACCAGTTGGGTTTCCACATAGGTGCGGAAACTCTCGCCGTTGATCGGACCATCCAGGACCCAGGGTGCTTCCACCCGATCATGGCGCAGAGCGGCAATGAAGGTCTGGGTCTTCCAATGGCCATGGGGAACGACGGCCTCGAGCCGCTCGCCGCATTTGCTCCAGCCGCGGAGCGGGGCCATGTTGGTCTTGGTCCAAGTTTCGTCGATGAACACAAGCCGCTCGGGGGTGATCAGGGGACGGTATTTGATCCATTGCTGCCGGCGCCGGGCGACGTCGGGCCGGCTGCGCTCGCTGGCGACCAGCGTCCTTTTTTAAAACTCAGCTTCTGCTCGTGCAGGAAATTCCACACACTGTGATGGTCGACCTTGAGCCCGCGCTCGGCCAATTCCTTGATCAACTTGGCGATCGTGAAGGCACTTCCGTCTCGGCAGCGCCCAACCAGCCAGTCATGATGCTCACCGCTGATCGCGCGCGGCTTATGGCCCCCCATCTTCCCCGGCGCCACACTGCCGTTTGCCTTGTCCCGCTGCAGCCAAAGCACCGCCGTCGAAACCGCTATGCCAAAACGCAGCGCCGCCTGGTTGCGCGAAAACCCTTCTTCCTTGACCGCTCGAACAACCCGCTCACGAAGGTCCATCGAATAAGGAACTGCCATTCGCTGCGGCCTCCTCCGCCGCAGCTATCTTGAATCACTTCTCAATCGATTTGGGAATCCAACGATTCAACCAAAAATCACCCTGCTCTAGCGCGTGACTCTCCTCTGGCCGGCAAGCGGCCAAGTCCCCCGAGCCCTCCTTACGCTGGGGAAGTCATTTCGCCAAGTCGCTTGGCGTACCGGGAGCGGCGCCGCTGTCTTTCCCTCAGGCGCGGCTATCGCCCAAGCACGGCCACAAGGCCCGGCACCGGCGCGCCTCGGTCGGTGCGGGCCCAGGCATCGTCGAGATGGCGCAGCTGCAGGCCGGCCGCGACCGCCCAGCCCTCGATGCCCTGGCGTGAATGGGCGTACCGCAAATCGTGATTGAGAATGAAGGCGGCAGGTCCGTCCTGGCTCTGGACCGTGAAGGCGAAACGCCCGCCGGGCGCCAGCACGCGCGCGGCCTGCCGGAAGACGGCGTCGAGATCACCGAAATAGATGAAGACGTCGGCTGCCAGGATCAGGTCGACGCTGCCGGCGTCCTGCCGCAGGAGAAAATCGCCGATCTCTGCTTGCTCCAGATGCCGGTAGATCTGCTTGGCCCGCGCTTTGGCCAGCATGGCGGCGGACAGGTCGACTCCGACGATGTCCCGGCAGATGGAGCGGAAGGTCTCGGCCACCAGGCCTGTGCCGCAGCCCAGATCGAGGACGCGTTCGAACGGTCCGTCCCGTCCAGACCTCTCCAGAGCCATGCGCAACAGCGCAGGCCCGCGATAGGAAAGATTATCCACCAGGGAGCGCTCGAAGCGTGGGGCATATTCGTCGAACAGGGCGGTGATGTGGGCCGGCGTCATGGCACCATCCGCCGGTATCTCGCCAAGCCGGGCCAGGCGCGCGCCGGCGCCGGCTTCATCGTCCGGATCGAGATGAAGCGCCTTGCGATAGGTGTCGATGGCTTCGCCCCGGCGTCCGAGCGTTTCGTTGAGATCGCCGAGAGCCAGCCAGCCGGCGGCCCAATCCGGCGCTTCATCGAGGGCCTGCATCACCAATTCGGCAGCGGAGAGGGGATCACCCCCCGCCTTGTAGTCCATGGCATAGGCGAAACGCCGATCGGCAATGGCGTTGCCGGAGGAACGGGCTTTGAGCATGGTATGGCTGCAGGAAAAAGCCGGGCGGACAGAACGGCCTGTCGGGCCCTATACAGATCGTGATGCCCACAGCCCTCATCAAGGTTGCGAGCACCACGACGTCCCAGGACGCGCCAGAAGGCGCTTATTGCTTTCCCGCCGACCATGATGGCCAGTTCTTGATGACCGCGTCGGCGAAAGCCGAACCGACGCGATAGGCATTGGTGACGGACGGGCCGAAGCCGCCGGACTTGGCCGAGAGAGATTCCGCCACGCTCTGGCCGGGCGCTTCGCGATCGAAGTTGGAAGCTGTGCGCAGCACGGCGATGCGTTCGAAGTCGAGCAGGCCCTCATCGGCGCCACGCTTGAGGGCGGTCAACGTGGCATTGTCTTCCATTTGCGTGGTGCAATAGTTCGCCTTGCCATCCGTGGCATGCTTGGCCCAGCGTTCCATGGCATCGCCGATCTTCGATCCATGCCAATAGGTGTCGATCGAGACGGTGTCGCACAGCTTCACCGCCGGCTTGGCGCGGGCAGCCTCGTCCTGGTAGCGGGCGCGATAGGTCTCGGCCTCCTTACCGTCGGCGAGTTCGACGGAGCGAGTAAGCTCGAAGGCCTTTTCCGCGAGCTTCGGATTGAGCGCATAGACCTCGGTGCCGGCATTCCAGCCCGCCTTGTCGCCCGGCTTGGCGGCGCCGAGCGGCAGCATGCCATCGGGCCAGTCTGACGGGATCTGGCGCGGATCGATATCGTGGCGCAGCCCGCCATCGATGACATAGCGCGCCCACAGCGCCGATCCCAGCGTACCGTCCCTGGGATCGACGCCGGCGATGCCGTCTATCAGGAAATAGGTCTGCTTCAGATCGAACTTGTCGCCGAGGACGAGCGCCGCCGTCGAGCTGGCCGCGTTGGCATAGCCCATGGCCGTCGTCATCACGCACAGGCCCTGCGTGTCGCAGGCGACTTCGGGATAGTCCTTGGACAGGCCGGGAACCTTGATCTTCGTCGTCAGCTTGCGGGCTTCCAGCCAGGGCTTGGTTTCCTCGCCGAACATGGTGATCACCATCACCTTGGGGGCGATGCGCTCGGCGGCGCTGGCATGGCCGCTGCCGAAGACGGCGAGGGCTGCCGCAAGGCCTACGCCGACAAAATGTTTGCGCACGGACGGTGCCGGCGATCGGGCATTGATCAGCGTCGGCGTCGGGTTGAGCAGCATCGGGATTTGACCTCCAGGAGTGTCTCTTCCGGTATCGCATGGCCGCAGCCGTGTCATCCTGTTCGGGACGCCATACCCAGCGAAGATCGAGGCGCACTGCCGGTGACATCTTGGCCCTCTGCCTGTTCCACCCTATGTTCTCGCCATGCGGCCTTCGGACTTGCTTATTCCGACGCCGTCGGGGCTGTACTGCCCGCCGGCGGACGTCCATGTCGATCCCGTGAGGCCGGTCGAGCGGGCTCTGATCACCCATGCCCATTCCGATCACGCCCGCGCCGGCCATCGCCAGGTGCTGGCTACCGCCGAGACGCTGGCGATCATGGCGGCGCGCTATGGTGATGATTTTTGCGAGACCCGCCAGACCGCCATCCTCGGCCAGACGCTCGGTCTCGGCGGCGTTGATGTGACCTTTCATCCCGCCGGCCACGTGCTGGGCTCGGCGCAGATCGCCTTCGAGGCGCAGGGCCTGCGCATCGTGGCCTCCGGGGATTACAAACGCCAGGCCGATCCGACCTGCCTGCCCTTCGAGCCGATACGCTGCGATGTCTTCATTTCGGAGGCCACCTTCGCCCTGCCGGTGTTCCACCATCCCGATCCCAGGCACGAGATCGGCAAGCTCATGGATTCGCTGGCGCTTTTTCCCGAGCGGGCTCATCTCGTCGGCGCCTATTCCCTCGGCAAGGCCCAGCGCATCATCGCCATGGCCCGCCAGGCCGGGCATCAGGCGCCGATCTATCTGCATGGCGCCATGGAAAAGGTGACGCGCCTCTACCAGGACTTCGGCATCGAGCTCGGCGCGCTGCAGCTGGTGCGCGACGTCAAGCCGGCCGTGCTGGCCGGCGCCATCGTTCTCTGTCCGCCCAGCGCGGCCCAGGAGGTCTGGTCACGCAAGATGCCGGAGCCCCTCAGCGTCTACGCGTCGGGCTGGATGCGCATCCGGGCACGGGCGCGCCAGAGCGGCGCCGAGCTGCCGCTGGTGATCTCCGACCATGCCGATTGGCCAGACCTGCAGCGCTCCATCCTGGAGACGGGCTGCTCGGAGCTGTGGGTCACCCATGGCCAGGAGGACGCGCTGGTGCATTGGGCCCGCAGCCGGGGGCTGAAGGCGCAGCCTTTGCATATGATCGGCTATGGCGACGAGGAGGGCGAAGAGGCATGAACCGCTTCGCCGAACTGCTCGACCGCCTGGCCTATGAGCCGGGGCGCAACGCCAAGCTGCGCCTGCTGACCAGCTATTTCCGCGAGACCCCCGATCCGGACCGCGGTTATGCGCTGGCGGCGATCACCGGGGCACTGTCCTTCCGCAATGCCAAGCCGGCCCTGCTGCGCGAGCTGATCGGCGAGCGCGCCGATCCCGAACTCTTCGCGCTGTCCTACGACTATGTCGGCGACCTCTCCGAAACCATCGCCCTGATGTGGCCGGTCCGGCCAGGCATGAATCATGCGCCCACCTTGTCGGAGGTGGTGGAGGCCCTCAGCCAGGCCGGGCGCTCTGAGATGCCTGCCCTGATCACCCGCCATCTCGACGCGCTGGACGAGACGGGGCGCTGGGCCTTCCTCAAGCTGATCACGGGTGCACTCCGGATCGGTGCTTCCGCCCGCCTCGCCAAGAGTGCGGTGGCGGCGCTGGGCTCCCTGTCTGCCGACGATATCGAGCTTGCCTGGCCGGGCCTGCAGCCGCCCTATGAGGGGCTGTTCGCCTGGGCGGAAGGAAAGGGGGAGCGGCCGGAAAGCGGCAATCCCGCCCCGTTCCGGCCGGTGATGCTGGCCCATGCCCTGGAAGAGGGCGACCTCGCGGCCATCCTGCCGGACAGCCATGTGGCGGAATGGAAATGGGACGGCATTCGCGTCCAGGCCGTCGGAGCGCTCACCGCCAACGGGCCCGTGCTTCGCCTTTATTCGCGCACCGGGGAGGATATCGCGCCCGCCTTTCCCGATCTCGTCGAGGCTCTCAACTTCGAAGGCGCCATTGATGGCGAGTTGCTGGTGCGACGTTTCGGTGAGGATGGCGAAGGCCGCATCGAGAATTTCAACGCTCTCCAGCAGCGGCTCAATCGCAAGAGCGTGACCCCCAAGCTCATCGCCGACTATCCGGCCCATATCAGGGCCTATGATCTGCTGGCGGAAGGGGGTGAGGATCTGCGCGGCCGCCCCTTCATGGAAAGGCGAGCCCGGCTGGAAGCCTTCGTGGCCCGCCTCGCTTCGCCGCGCCTCGACCTCTCGCCGTTGGTAACCTTCGCGACGCCTGATGCCCTGGCCCTGGCTCGCGAGAATCCGGCCGGTGCGGGCGCCGGTCCCGATGCGGCAGCGGTCGAGGGGCTGATGCTGAAGCGGCGCGACAGCCTCTACGTGCCGGGCCGGCCGAAGGGGCTGTGGTTCAAATGGAAGCGCGAGCCGTTCCGCATCGACGCCGTGCTGATGTATGCCCAGCGCGGCCATGGCAAGCGCTCCTCCTTCTATTCCGACTATACGTTCGGCGTGTGGAAGGGCGAGGAGCTGGTCCCGGTCGGCAAGGCTTATTTCGGCTTCACCGACGAGGAATTGCGCGACATCGACCGTTTCGTCCGCAACAATACGGTGAACCGCTTCGGGCCGGTGCGGGAAGTCGTCCACACGGCCGAAAAAGGCCTGGTGGTGGAAGTCGCCTTCGAGGGACTGGCGCGTTCCAGCCGCCATAAATCCGGCGTCGCCATGCGCTTTCCTCGCCTGGCCCGCCTGCGCTGGGACAAGCCGCCGGGCGAGGCGGACAGGCTGGAAAGCCTCACCGCCATGCTTGACCGCGCGGCCGTCACGCCCGAAATAGGGGCGGACACGACTGGAGGCTAGGTATGGCTGGGCTGGAGAAGTTCATGGGCGGTTCGGTGATGGGCACGATCATCAAGCTGGTGGTGGTTTCCGTTGCCGTCGGGCTCGTGCTGGCCTGGCTCGACCTGACGCCCTGGGAGCTCCTTGCCAGGCTTCGGCACTTCCTCGAGCGCCTGTCGGCGCAGGGCTTCGGCATGATCAAGGACCTGTTCGGCTATTTCCTGCTCGGCGCGGTGATCGTGATTCCGGTCTGGCTCGTGCTGCGCCTGCTGAAATCCGCGCCCTCGGGCGGGCGCAAATAAGAGGCTGGAGCCTTGCGGTGCGCCGCCGTTACGCGGCGAATTCCTTGGAAAAACTGCCCAGGCTTTCGGTCGCTGCCTTGCGCATGAAGGCCTGGTCCGAAGCGATGATGAAGGCGGAGGCGCCGAGGGCATGGTAGCGCTTCGCTTCGGCGGCGCTGGCCACCATCATGCAGACGGGTTTGCCGGCCCGCCCGGCCGCGGCGCAGATCGTCTCGACGGCGGCCTGGACAGGGGGCGCGTCGGGGCTCTCGGCCTGCAGGGCCACGGTGAGATCGCCCCGACCGATGAAGACGGCATCGAGCCCCTCGGTTGCCAGGATGACATCGATCTCCCCCAACGCTTCCGGATCCTCGATCATGGCGATCAGGCTGACATGCGCGTCCTGCCGGTCGACATGCGGCCAAATGCCGAGGCCGCCATAGCGCCCGGCACGCGGCGAATTGGAAAAGCCGCGCCGGCCGCCGCGATAACGGCAGGCCGCGGCGGCTTCCCGCGCCCTGCCTGCGGTGGAAATGTGCGGGACGAGCACCCCAGCCGCTCCGTCGTCGAGGGCGCCGAGGATGCGGTCGATCTCGGGCACGCGGACGATCGCGGCGGTAGCCGCCGCGCGTGCGGCCAGCAATATCAGTTCGGTCTGGCCGCGGTCGAAGGGCGCATGTTCCTCGTCCACGACAACGAAGTCGAAACCGAGATCGCCGAGGATCTCAGTCGCGTGGACGGTGGGGGTCTTGATAAACGATCCGAGCAGGGCCTTTCGCGACAGCAGGCGCTGGCGGAAGGCTTCGGCCGGGCGTGCGGGGACGTTGTCGTGCATGGCGATCATTTTCTCTTGTTTCGTTAGTCGAAACATTGTTTCTGTAATTAGGTTCAACCCAAAGGGCACCCTTGTCAATGGCCAAGCGCGCCCTTCCTCGTGAGGGAATGAAGAATGCCTCGTGTCAGCGGTCCGGGCGGTGACGGTGTGCAGGCGGTGGTTCTGGCCATGCGTATCCTGGAGTTGCTGGCGGAGGAGGGGCGGCCGATGGGCGTATCGGCCATGGCCGCTGCCCTGGAGACCACCAAGAGCCGGATCTGGCGCTATCTGCAGACGCTGGTGCAGCATGGCTACATCGTCCAGCTGCCGGAGACGGAGCGCTATCAGCTCGGCAGCCGCCTGATCAAACTAGGGCAGGCCGTGGGGGAGGGGCGCGACATCGTCTCGGCCAGCGCGCGGGCCCTGCGGGACTTGCGCGACAGTCTCGGTCATTCCGCCGTCATCGCCCAGCTCGAGGCGGATGGGGTGCGCGTGCTCACCACCGTGCCGGGCAAATCCGCGGTCGAAATCGGCGTACGGCCGGGATCGCTGCTGGAGTTTCACAGTTCGGCTCAGGGCAAGATCGCCCTTGCCTTCGGCAACGACGCCTTGCGGGCCACCGTGTTCGGCATGCGCCTGGAGCGCCGTACGCAGGCGACGATCGTTACGCCCGGCGGCTTGCGCAAGGAGATCGAGCGTGTGCGCCAGGCCGGCTGGGCGATCGCGCCGAACGAGATCCTGATCGGCCTGAACGCGCTGGCTGCCCCGGTCTTCGATGCCGCCGGATCCCTGGTCGGGACGCTGGCGATCGTCGATTCCGTGCAATACATCACCGAAACGCCCACCGCCGAGCAGATCGAGCGGACGGTCAGGGCGGCAAGGCAGGTTTCCGAAGCGCTGGGCTACGTGCTCGATTGACGGCCGTTGGCGGCCCTCTTGACAAGGGAGGACTTTGCTTCAAAAATAAATGGAACATCGTTTCAACTAGTGAAACAAAAAAGAAATAGCCGATTTGGCGCGAGCTGCGTCCGGCTCATGGGAGGTTGCCATGTATGACGCTTCGGATCCGCGTTCGACGCTGGCGTCGGTCCAGCCCGGGCCGGTGGCGACCGCGTTCGCCGGCGCCGATTGCGGCAAGTTCTACGAGACTGCGCCTCAGGAGGACGATGCCAATGGCCGCAGCTGGCTCATCCGCAGCCAGCATTGCGTGGTCGCCTACAGCGAAGCGCGGGATGGCGCCTGTTTTATCCGTTCCGCTCAGCCGGACGAATATGTGCTGCTGCTGCCCGATGCCGGCGCGAGCGCCGAGGTCGAGACCGCCGGCGGCAAGGAACTCGTGCCGGGCTATTCCATCGCCTTCGTTCCGCCCGGCCCGAGTGCCATCCGGATCGCGGGATCGGGGCCGGTCGTGCGGCTGTTCACCACCAGGGCCGAGGATCTCGTGGCGCGCTGCGCGAACACGGCATCCTATGCCGCGCCGCATCCCAATGTCGCACCGTTCCAGCCCTGGCCGGAAGCCACGGACGGGCCCCGGCTTCATGTCTATTCGCTCGACGTGCCAGACGAGCCGGGGCGGTTCGGGCGCATCTGGCGCGGCTCGACCATGATGGTCAACGTCCTGCCGGCACAGCACGGCCCGCGCGACGTCACCAAGCTCTCGCCGCATCACCATGACGATTTCGAACAGATCTCCCTCGCACTCGAGGGAGCCTTCACCCATCATCTGCGCTGGCCCTGGACCACGGATCTCAACGCCTGGCGCGACGACCAGCACGAATATTGCGAAGCGCCGTCGGTGATGGTGATCCCGCCGCCGGCGATCCATACCTCCCGCGGCATGCTGGCCGGGGTGAACCAGCTGGTCGACATCTTCTGCCCGCCGCGCCTGGATTTTTCGCTGAAGCCCGGCTGGGTGCTGAACGCCGCAGACTATCCCATGCCGGCCGAGGGTACTGGCGTCGGCTCCTAGAGCAGCGATCGCATGGCGGAACCGACAGGCAAGGAGCCACGAGCATGGATGCACTCACCATCGATACCGGATCGGCCGGGGATAACGGGCGTATCGACGTGCTGCTCAAGGGCGCGATCGATCCCCATGTGCATAGCGGTCCCTCGATCGCGCCGCGCGGCCTCGACCACCTGGAACTGGCCCGTGAGATGTCGGAGGCCGGTTTTGCGGCGGTGGTCACCAAGGATCACGATTATGCCGGCGTGGCGACGGCTGCCCTGATTTCCCGCCACCATCCGGACCTGACCACCAAGATCTTTTCGGGCATCGTGCTGAACAATGTGGTGGGGGGCATCAACCCCTATGCCGTCGAGCATACTGCGGCGATGGGCGGCAAGATCGTCTGGATGCCGACTCTGGCCGCCGAGAACCATCTCGAATGGGAGAAGACCTCCGCCTGGTCGCATCCGGCCTCGACCCAGAAGATGCGGCCGGCCCGGGCGGTCCCGGTTCTCGATGCCAACCGGCGGGTGCTGGATGACGTGAAGGAAGTTCTGGACGTCATCGCCCGCAATCGCATGGCGCTTGCCAGCGGCCACCTGCATGTCAGCGAAACCTGGATCCTGTTCGAGGAAGCGCGGCGCCGCGGTGTCGAGCGCCTGATCTTCACCCACCCCGAGGACATCGTCGGCGCGAGCCTGGAGGATGTGAAGGGGATCGCCGCCATGGGAGCCTATGTGGAGCATTCGCTCTGCATGTTCCTGGAAGGATCCAAGTTCAAGACCCGCTCGGGGGAGGACCTGCGCCAGCAGATCGAGGCGGCCGGTATCGACCGCACCATCCTGTGTTCGGATCTCGGCCAGGTCGGCGTGTTCCGCCCGCTGGAAGGGTTCCGGCGCGGCGTGCGCCTGTGCCTGGAGCTCGGCTATTCCGACGAGGCAGTCCGCCGGATGGTCTCGACCAACACGGCACGCGTGCTCGGGCTGGAGGAACTCGTGGCCCAGGCGGCTTAAGGCGCGGGCCCTGAGGCGTGGTCTGTCTCTGCGGCGCCTTCCGGCCGCCGAAGGCAGGCGCCTGTCCTGCATCCGCGCCGTGTCGATCTATGCGTACAGACATAACCGGCCCCCATCGCTCGCGCCTTGCCCATCGGGCCGGACGTGCAGCCCCAATCACAAGGCCGGAAGCAGGGAGGAAGGCATGTTCACTTGGTTCACCAGTCTCGATCGTACCGAGCGCAAGACGCTCTATGCCTGTTTCGGCGGCTGGGCCGTCGATGCGCTCGACACCCAGCTCTACAGCTTTCTCATCCCCACCCTGATCGCGGTGTGGGGCATGACCAATGCCGAGGCCGGCTTTCTCGGAACTTCGGCCCTGATCTCCTCCGCCATCGGCGGCTGGGCGGCCGGCATCCTGAGCGACCGCATCGGGCGCGTGCGCGTCATGAAGCTCGCCATCCTCTGGTTCTCATTTTTCACCGTGCTGAGCGGATTCTGCAACTCCTTCGAACAACTGCTCGCCGCCCGCATCCTGTCCGGCATCGGCTTCGGCGGTGAATGGGCTGCCGGGTCCGTGCTGATGGGCGAGATCATCCGTTCCGAATATCGCGGCAAGGCCGTCGGCACCGTGCAGAGCGCCTATGCGATCGGCTATGCCATTGCCGCGATCCTCTCCTCCATCCTGTTCGCGACCCTGCCGGATACGCAGGCCTGGCGCTGGATGTTCTGGCTCGGCGCGGCGCCGGCCATCCTTGTCCTGCTCGCCTTGCGTGGCGTGCCCGAGCCGGCCGTCTTCCTGGCGGCCCGGGAGAAGAGGGTGAAGGCCGGCGAAGCGCCCGTCAGCCCGTTGATGATCTTCCACCGGCGCTATCTGCGCACCACCAGCCTGACCTCGCTCCTGGCCTTCGGCGTGCAGGCCGGCGGCTTTTCCATGGTGATCTGGCTGCCGACCTTCCTGAAGACGGTGCGGGAGATCTCCACGGTGGGCGTGGGCTATCACATGTTCGTCCTCACCGTGGGCTCCTTCGTGGGCTATATCGTCGCCGCCTATCTGTGCGATGCCATCGGCCGCCGGCGCAACTTCCTGCTCTTTGCCTTGCTGAACTGGATCTTCATTCCGGCCTTCCTCTATCTGCCGGGCGGCGGCGCGGTGATGTTTGCGCTCGATTTCGTGCTCGGCTTTGCGGCTCTGGGCATCTACAGCGCGCTCGGGCCCTATTTCACCGAATTGTTCCCCAATGCCATCCGGGGCAATGGCCAGGGCTTTGCCTATAATTTCGGCCGGGCCGCCGGCGCGTTCTTTCCCACGGTGATCGGCCTGATGACCGCAGGCGGGCACCTCCCGCTGCGCGACGCCATGGCCGTCACCGCGGTCAGCGCCTATTTCTTCGTGCTCCTCGCCATCGCCCTGTTGCCGGAAACACGGGGCCGTGAACTCAGCGAAGAGGCGGAGAAGGATAATGCCGGGCAGGGGGCGGCTTTGCGCTTGGCGCAACCGGTTCCCGGGAACGGCTCGTAACGGGGGCGGGCAAATCGGCTCGGAGTATCTTGGGCGGGCACCTTGGAATGACTCTTGATTGGGGCTACCAAGGCGCGAGGAAAATCACCGCCCATGCCCGCCGCTTCGATCGACATCCCCGTCCGCCCCGTTCCCGTCAGCCACCGCATCGTCATCGGCATCGCAGCGCCGATGACTCTGGCGCATCTGTCCACGCCGCTGCTCGGGCTGGTCGATACCGCCGTGATCGGGCAGATCGGCAGCGAGGCCTTGCTCGGCGCGGTGGCGCTCAATGCCCTCCTGTTCGATTTCCTGTTCTGGGGCTTCGGCTTTCTGCGCATGGGCACCGCCGGCTTGACGGCGCAGGCCGTCGGCGCCGACGACAGGCTGGAACAGCGGGCGGTGTTCCTGCGGGCGTTGGTGATGGCCGCCGTGCTCGGTTTCGCCATGGTGGCGCTGCAACGCGCGATTGCGGCTGTTGCCTTCCCGCTTCTCGGCGCCTCGCCCGAGGTAACCCATGCGGCGGAAATCTATTTTGCCATCCGTATCTGGTCGGCACCCTTCGCCTTCGCCAATTATGCCGTGCTCGGCTGGCTGATCGGCCTGGGACGCACCACCACCGGCCTGTTCCTGCAGATCGGCATCAACGTGGTCAATATCCTGCTCTGCATCCTGTTCACGCTGGGAATGGGCTGGGGCGTCGCCGGCACCGCCTGGGCCACCACACTGGCGGAGACGGCTGGCGTCGGTGCCGGCCTGGCCGTGGTGATCGCCCATTTCGGCGGACATCTGGGCGTGCCGAGCGCCCTCGTCTTCGACAAGGCCAAGTTTGTGCGCATGATTGCCATCAACCGCGACATCATGCTGCGGACCTTCGCCTTGCTGGCCGCCTTCGTCTTCTTCGGGCGCCAGGGTGCGTTGGCCGGCGACGTGACGCTGGCCGCCAACGCCATCCTCAACAATTTCTTCCTGGTGGGCGGCTATTTCCTCGACGGCATCGCCACAGCGGCCGAACAGCTCAGCGGGCGCTCGATCGGCGCCAACAACCGGCGGTCCTTCGAAAAGGCCGTGCGCTATTCGGTGATCTGGAGCCTGGGGTTGGCGATCGCCATGTCCGCCGTGCTGTTCGCGGCGGGCGGGGCCTTCATCGATTTCATGACCACCAGCGCCTCGGTCCGCGAACTGGCCCGGCAATTCCTGCCCTATGCCGCCGTCACGCCCATAGCCGGTGCGCTCGCCTTCACCTTCGACGGCATCTATGTCGGCGCCACCTGGAACGCAGCCATGCGCAACCTGATGGCGGTGGCGCTCGCCTGCTATTTCGGGCTGTGGTGGCTGCTGCAGCCCCTCGGCAATCACGGCCTGTGGCTTGCCTTGATCGGCTTCCTGGTGGCACGCGGCGCCGGGCAGGGATTGGCCTATTTCCGCCTGCTGCCGCGTTCGTTTTCCGGCACCCAGCCGAACGCGGCCTGACCGGCCTGCTGTCTATTGCGGCAACAAGATACCTTCCCTGCCTGAAATTTCCACTTGGCGCCGCCGGCAAAATTAGTTGTAATCGTCCACTATATCGAGGGCGGGTTACTGACCTCCCGCCGGTGATTGGGAAGGATGGTCACGATGCTGGTCTCCGACGCCGAGCCGAAAACCCCGGGCGCCACCATCCTGTCGGTCGAGAAGCTCACCGTCAGCCTGCCGCGCAACATGGAACGGCCCTACGCCGTCGAGGACATCTCCTTCGAGCTCAAGGCCGGCGAGATCCTCTGCATCATCGGCGAATCCGGCTCGGGCAAATCCGTTACCGCCAACACGATCATGGGGTTGCTATCGTCGTCGCTGACGGTGACGGGCGGGCATATCCTGTTCAAGGGCATGGACCTGCTGGCGACCCGGGAGGAACAGCTGCGCGACCTGCGCGGCCGGGCCGTCTCGATCATCTTCCAGGATCCGCTTTCCGCTCTCAATCCGCTGATGACCATCGGCGACCAGATCGCCGAAGCGATGGAGGCCCATGGTGTGGGCACGCCGGCCGCCCGGCAGCAAAAGGTCGTCGAACTCCTCGGCGAAGTCGGCTTGCCCAATCCCGCCGCCATTCGTCACCAATATCCCTTCCGTCTCTCGGGCGGCCAGCGCCAGCGCGTGATGATCGCCATTGCTCTCGCCCTCGACCCGGACGTGCTGATCGCCGACGAGCCGACCACGGCGCTCGACGTCACCACTCAGGCCCAGATCCTCGAGCTCATCCGCAAGATCCAGCGCCGCAAGGGCATGAGCGTGATGTTCATCACCCATGATTTCGGTGTGGTGGCCGAGATCGCGGACCGCGTCGTGGTGATGGAAAAGGGCCGGCTGGTGGAGCAGGGTACCGCCGCCCAAGTTCTGCGCGACCCTCAGCACCCCTATACCAAGACGCTGATCGCGGCGGTCCCGCGCATGGCCTCCCAAGATGCTGCGCCTGCCGCACTGCCACCCGTCATCCTGGCGGCCGAGGGGATCAGCAAGACCTATCAGGGGCAGGGGCGCTTCTTTACCAAGGGCGCGCCGGTGCGTGCCGTCGACGATGTGAGCTTCTCGATCCGGCAGGGCTGCACGCTCGGGCTCGTCGGGGAATCGGGCTCCGGCAAGTCGTCGCTGGGGCGGGTGCTGATGAAGCTGATGGGCAGCGATGGCGGCCGCATCCTGTTCGAGGGGCGGGATATCGCGCCGTTGCGCGAGGACGAGTTCCGCCCGCTGCGCCCGCGCATCCAGATGATCTTTCAGGATCCCTACGCCTCGCTCAATCCCCGCCACACGATCGGGCGCATTCTCACCGTCGGGCCCATCGCGCAGGGCATGGCCGCCGGCAAGGCCAAGGAAAAGGCGATCGGCCTGCTCGGCCGCGTCGGCCTCGATTCCGGTGCCTATGACCGCTTTCCGCACGAATTCTCCGGCGGCCAGCGCCAGCGCATCGGCATTGCCCGGGCGCTGATGTTCGATCCTGTCCTGCTGATCGCCGACGAGGCGGTTTCCGCGCTCGACGTCTCGATCCAGGCCCAGATCCTGCAATTGCTGGCACGCATCCAGAAGGAGATGCATCTGGCGATGATCTTCATCACCCATGACCTGCGCGTCGCCAGCCAGATCTGCGACGAGGTCGCGGTGATGTTCAAGGGCCGGATCGTCGAGTCCGGGCCGCCGGCGCAGGTCTTTCGGAAGCCGCAGAACGACTACACCAAACGCCTGGTGGCGGCCATTCCGGGCAGCGAGTGGGAGCCTGCCGCCTGAACCCAGAGAACCGGAGCAACGAAAAAGGAGAACCTGTCACCCAAGGGCACGCCCAAATTAGTTGTGTTTGTCCACTATCTGTCGTTTGATACCGTCACCAGCCTGATATGACGGCGGTTCGCCGCCGCACCGGGAAACCTGCCGGTATCCAGAGCAAATGCTTGAGCGTCTGCAATTCGGCGGGCTCGCCATGGATCGCAAGACGCGCCGAACAGGAATGAAAGCAACGGGCGTTCGGTCGTGAACGCGCCATGTTGCATGGGGTGCTCGATGAAGGGAACACGGGCTAAACCGCCGACGCTGCCCGAGCATATCGATCTCGATGTGCTGGAGGATACGTTGAGCTTCTATATCCGGGTGATCAGCCTGGCCGTATCGCGGGACCTCGACGAATGGCTCGACGGTCTCGAAGTCGCCAAGGGCACCGGCAAGGTCACCACGCTGCTGCTGGTGGACAGCCATCCCGGCATCCGCCCTTCGGTGATCGCCCATCTGGTGATGAAGGACCGTTCCGCCATGGGGCGGCTGGTCGACCATATGATCGAGCAGGGGCTGCTCACCCGCAGGATTTCATCCGACGACAGCCGGGCACACGAACTCTATATCACGCCTGCCGGCGCCGAGCTGGCCGCCAAGGTGCGTGTGCTGGCGACGGAGCAGTCGAAGCGCTTTTTCGATTTCATTCCCGAACATGAGCAGAGACAGGTCATGGACATCCTCAAGCGGGCCTATCGCCGCTTCGTGGGCCTGCCGCCTCAGCATGGTGCCGACAAGGAAGGAAAGGTTGTATGAGCGAGCAGAGGGTGGCCCTGGTCTCGGGCGCCAATCGGGGGATCGGGCAGGCGGCGGCGGCCGAACTCGCGCGCCGGGGATGGCGGCTCTCGCTGGGCATGCGGCATCCGGAACAGCCGGCCTGGGCGGATCCGGAGCGGGTGCATCTCCAAGCCTACGACGCCACCGATCCGCAAGCCGAGGCGAACTGGACCGGTGCGGCGCTGCGGCGTTTCGGGCGCATCGATGCCGTTATCGCCAATGCAGGCATCATGATCCCGAGAAACGTCATCGAGGCCGAGGACGAGGATCTCGACGCCATGCTGGCCGTGAACGTCAAGGCACCGCGGCGTCTGGCCAAGGCGGCCTGGCAGGCATTGTCGGAAAGCGGGAGCGGGCGGGTGGTCGTCATCGCCTCGCTCTCGGGCAAGCGGGTCAAGTCCTCGCAGGCCGGGCTCTATTCCATCTCCAAATATGCGGCCGTCGCCCTGGCGCACGGCATCCGTCACGAAGGCTTCGAGCGCGGCATCCGCGCCACCGCGATCTGCCCTGGATTCGTCGCCACCGACATGGCCCTCGGCCTGACTGACCGCGCCGCCGAGAAGATGACCTCGCCGCATGACCTGGCCCGCATCATCGCCATGCTGATCGAACTGCCCAACGAAGCCAGCGTCGCCGAATTCACCATCAACTGCCAGCTCGAAGAGTCCTACTGACATGCCCGGCCCCACCGTCATTCCCGTTCAAGGCGATGCGACGCTGCCCGCCAAGGTCGATGTCGTCGTCATCGGCGGCGGCATCATCGGTACCTCGACGGCGCTCGAACTGGCCGAGCGGGGCCTCAAGGTCGCGCTCTGCGAAAAGGGGGGCATCGGCCAGGAACAGTCGAGCCGCAATTGGGGCTGGGTGCGCATCTCGCGCCGTGACCCGCGGGAAGTGCCGCTGATGGCCGAGGCGCTGAGGATCTGGAAGACGCTCGACCAGCGGGTCGAGGGCGACACCGGCTATGCGCGCGCCGGCATCATGTTCACCTGCGCCACCGACAAGGAATATGCCGACCACGAGCGCTGGAACCGCAATCTCGACGGCTACCAGCTCGATTCGCGCATGATCTCGGGCAGCGAGTACAGGCGGATGTTCCCTGGCACGACCATGGATATCAAGGGCGCGCTTTTCACCGCCGAGGACGGCCGGGCCGAACCGCAGCGCGCCGCGCCGCTGATCGCGGAGGCGGCGCGGCGCAAGGGGGCTGCCATCCTGACCGAATGTGCCGTGCGCGGCGTGGAGACGTCGGGCGGGGCGATCAGCGGCGTCGTCACCGAACGCGGCCCGATCGCCTGCAGCGCCGTCGTCCTGGCCGGCGGGGCCTGGTCGAGCCTGTTCTCGGGCCGTTTCGGCATCCGCCTGCCGCAGTTGAAGGTGAAGAACTCGGTGCTGCGCACCAAGCCGCTCGAAGGCGGGCCGGAACCGGCGATCTGGTCCAACGGCTTTGCCGTGCGCAAGCGTGCCGATGGTGGCTACACCATCGCCTCCGGGCACGAGAACGTCGTCGACATCGTGCCCAACAGCTTCCGTTTCTTCTTCGACTTCCTGCCGGCGCTGCGCAAGGAATGGCGATCGCTCAATCTGCGCATGGGGAGCCGCTTCTTCGAAGAAGCCCGCGTGCCGAAGCAATGGGCGATGGACGAGGTCAGCCCTTTCGAACGCTGCCGCGTGCTCGATCCCGAGCCGGCGAAAGAACTGACGGACGTCGCCCTGGCCAATCTCACCAAGGCCTTCCCCGTCTTCGCCAAGGCGGAGATCGCCCAGCGCTGGGCCGGCTATATCGACGTCACGCCGGATGCCGTGCCGGTGATCTCACCGGTCGAAGCCATTCCGGGCTTCCACATCGCCACCGGTTTTTCCGGCCACGGCTTCGGCATCGGTCCGGCCGCCGGCAAGCTGATGGCCGATCTCGTCACGGGGCGGCCGCCCTTGGTCGACCCGGCCAATTTCCGTTTTTCCCGCTTCTCGGACGGATCGAAGATCGAGCTGATCAGCGGGTTCTGAGCCGTCGGTCCGGGCAGGCCCGGGCCGGCAACCGACTGAAAACAACTATAAAAAATCGTCACTCTCCAGAGGAACTCATCATGTCGAAACAAGAGCGGAACCAGTTCCCACATCCCAATCGGCGGCAGGCCCTCGGCCTTATGGCGACCGGCGCCTCGGCGCTGCTGATGCCGGCCCTGCTCGGGCGGGAGGAAGCCCTGGCGGCCGGCAAGGACAAGCCGTCGGGCCAGATGGTCATCAGCTTCTCGCAGGAGCCGACGGTCTTCAATCCGCATCTGCTGCACATCGAGGTGGACGAGGGCATCCATTACAGCGTGTTCAACCCGCTGTTCGACGTCGATCCGGACGGCAAGTTCACGCCATCTCTCGCCGTCGAGGTACCGACCGTGGAGAATGGCGGCATTTCCGCCGACGGCCTCACCTGGAAGGTCAAGCTGCGCGACGGCGTGAAATGGCATGACGGCAAGCCCTTCACGGCCGAGGACGTCAAGTTCACCCTGGAGCTGATGGTCGATCCCAACTTCCGCAGCTGGCGGCGCACCGGTCACGAGCATGTCCGCGACATCAAGGTGGTGTCGCCGACCGAGATCACCTGGCGCATGGACAAGGCCTTTGCGCCCTATCCCTCGATCCTCGCCTCCACCTTCATCGTGCCCAAGCACATACTGAGCGAAGCCGCCGACAAGAACACGGCGCCCTTCAACAATGCGCCCGTCGGGACCGGCCCCTTCAAGTGGAGCAAGCGCGTTCCCGGCGATTATATCGAGCTCGCCGCCAATGAGGACTATTTCGGCGAGGGCCCCTATCTGGAGCGCGTGGTCTACAAATACATCCCCGACATGACGGTGATGTACACCCAGTTCAAGACCGGGGATGTCGACCTCGTCGGCCTGCAATGGATCACGGCCGACCACTATGAGGAGGCCAAGACCCTCGAGGGCAAAATCGTTGACGTCGTGCCGAACGCGACCATCGAATCGGTCGGATTCAATATGGAGCGCCCGCAGTTCAAGGACCCGGCCGTCCGCAAGGCGCTCTATCACGCCTTGGACAAGAAGACGATCATCGAGGCGCTGTATTACGGCCTGCCGGCCCCGACCGAATCCTACATGCCGCAGCAGTCCTACTATTACAATCCGGACCTGCCCAAGCAGGAATACGATCCCGAGAAGGCCAAGAAGGTTCTCGACGAGGCCGGCTGGGTGCCCGGCGCCGACGGCATCCGCGCCAAGGATGGCGTGCGCCTGTCCTTCAGCAACTCGACCACCGCCGGCAATCATCTGCGCGAGCAGGCGCAGCAGTTCATGCAGCAATCCTTCAAGGATATCGGCGTGGAGATGACGATCTCCAACCTGCCGCCGGCCGTGATGTGGGGCGACTACTGGATGATGTCGAAGTTCGACAGCGTCGTCGTCGGCATCAATTTCATAACCGGGCCGGATCCCGATACCTCGGACTATTTCATGTCCACATCCAGCGGGGCGAAGGGCGGCAACGGCCAGAACACTTGGCAATATGCCAATCCCGAAGTGGACAAGCTGCTGAAAGAGGCCGGCAATACCTTCGTGCGGGAAGAACGCCGCAAGCTCTATTTCAAGATCCAGGAGATCATGCGCGCCGACCTGCCCTTCCTGCCGATGTATCAATACGCCACCGTGCGCGGGCGCAAGAAGGGGGTGGAGGGCTTCCGGCCCAACATCAACAACCGGATCGACAGCTGGAACGTCAACACCTGGCACTGGGCCAAAAAATAGGCCTGCCACCCCGGGGTAACGGCCCAGGGTAAACGAGCGCCGTCTCACCCTCCCCTGGAGGGGGAGGGTCGAGGCAAAGCCTCGGGGTGGGGTGGTTCTTCGCTTAGCGGTCTGTTCGCATGATCACGTCAGAGCTCTTCACCCCACCCCGGCCTTTCAGGCCGACCCTCCCCCTCCAGGGGAGGGTAGTGGTGCCTCCGCGTTAACCCGAAGTGGTTGGCCTGGCCCGCCACACTGCTGACAGCCGGCCCTTAAGGCCGGCCGAGTGGAGACGATCCCATGCTGCGCTATCTCGCTGGCCGGCTGTGGCAGAGCCTCATCCTGCTGCTGCTGGTCTCGGTCATCGGCTTTGCCGTGCTCAATCTGGCGCCTGGCGGGCCGCTTTCGCAATATACGCTCACGCCGGGCATGACCAAGGAGGCGCTCGACCGCATCGCCGAGCAGATGGGCCTGAATCGCCCGCTGCCGATCCAGTATCTCGACTGGCTCTGGCATCTGGTGCAGGGCGATTGGGGGCGGTCCTATCGCGACGGCCAACCGGTGCTCGCCATCATCGGCGGGCATCTCTTCGCCACGCTGCTGCTGATGGGCTTTTCCACCCTGATCTCCATTGTCCTCGGCACCTGGATCGGCGTGATGGGGGCGACGCGCCGCTATTCGCTGTTCGACACGCTGGCGACGGTGGGGGCGATGGTGGCGCTCTCCATTCCCACCTTCTGGTTCGGCCTGGTGGCGATCTACCTCTTCTCGCTGAAGCTGAAATGGCTGCCGGCGGGCAATATGTACACGGTGGGAGACGGCAGCTTCGCCGACTACGCCATCCATCTCATCATGCCGAGCATCGTGCTGGCGCTGGTGAACGTGGCGGTGTGGAGCCGCTACATGCGCACGGCCACGCTCGACGTGATCAACCAGGATTTCGTGCGCACGGCCAAGGCCAAGGGGCTGAAGCCGCGCCGCGTGCTGGTCAAGCATGTGATCGGCAATGCGTTGCTGCCGATGATCACCCTGGCCGGCCTGCAACTGCCCACCATCCTGAGCGGGGCGCTGGTGACCGAGACCGTCTTCACCTGGCCGGGCATGGGCCGGCTGTTCCTCGATAGCCTCGGCTACAGCGATTATCCGGTGATCATGGGGCTTTTGATGTTCTCGGCGATCCTGGTGCTCATCGGCAATCTGATCGCCGATCTACTCGTCGCCTTCGTCGATCCCCGCATTCGGCTTGGCTAAAGCGTTTTGCGAAACGCGCTTTGCTCCTGGGAGAAAAAGATGGCTTCAGCGACCCTTTCCCCCGCATCGCCCTCACCCAAGCCGCGCTGGTGGCGCAATCGCACGGTGCGGCGCTTCTGCCGGCATCGGCTCGCCATGGTCGGCCTGGCGATGATCATCCTCCTGACGCTCGCCTGCATCCTCGGCCCGCGCCTGCTGCCCTATGACGAACTCTTCATCGATCTGAGGGCCCGATTTGCGCCGCCTTTGACCGGCTACCACATCTTCGGCACCGATCCGCTCGGCCGCGACCTTGCCGCGCGCCTGTTCATGGCCGGGCGCATCTCGCTGCTGGTCGGTTTCTTCGCCATGCTGCTGAGCACGGCGCTTGGCACGGTGATCGGCGTCACCGCCGGCTATTATGGCGGCTGGGCGGGCTCTGCCCTGATGCGCTTCGTCGATGCCTTCCTGTCCTTCCCCAGCATCTTCCTGCTCCTGACGCTGGCGGCCTTCATCAAGCCGAGCCCGCTGATGATCACGGTGATCATCGCCGTCACCAGCTGGATGGAGGTGGCACGCATCGTGGAGGCGGAAGTGCGCTCGCTGCGCGAGCGTGACTTCGTGCTGGCGGCACGCATGGTGGGGCTGTCGAACAGCTGGATCATGTTCCGTGAATTGCTGCCCAACGTCATCGGGCCGATCATCGTGGCGGCGACGCTGACAGTGGCCCGCGCCATTCTGCTGGAAGCCTATGTGAGCTTCCTGGGCTATGGCATCCAGCCGCCGCTGCCGAGCTGGGGCAACATGCTCAACGGCGCCCAGCAATATCTCGCCAATGCCCCCTGGCTCGCCATCGTCCCGGGCGTGGCGATCACGCTCGCCGTCACCAGCTTCAACTTCATCGGCGACGGGCTGCGCGATGCCCTCGATGCCCGAAGCGACCTGAACTGAGGGGCACGGCCATGGCGAAATTCTCTCCCTTCGACACGACGCTCTGGTATGCGACCGCTGCTCCCGCGCCGCAGACCGTGCCGCTGGCTGGGCGCGTCCAGGCCGATGTCTGCATCGTCGGTGCCGGCTATACCGGTCTGACGACCGCGCTCGAACTGGTGCGCAAGGGCGTCAGCGTGGTGCTGCTGGAGGCCGAGCAGGCCGGTTTCGGCGGCTCCGGCCGCAACGCCGGCCATTGCACGCCGACCTTCACCCATTTCAGCCTGCCCGAACTGCGCCGGCTGCTCGGTGAGCCCTGGGCCGAAAGGCTGATTGCCCGGCAGACCCAGGCCAATGCCCGCGTCAGCGCCATGATCGAGCACTACCAGATCCAGTGCGAATGGCAGCAGAACGGTTATGTCCAGGCGGCGGCCCGCCCTGGTGCCATCGACGCCATCAAGCGTAAGGTCGAGCAATACAATGCCGTCGGCGCCCGCACCCGCTTCGTCGACAAGGCGGAAGTGGAGGCGATCACCGGCAGCCCGCGCTTCCATGGCGGCTGGTTCCACAGCGAGGCGGGCCATCTCAATCCTTTGGGCTATGCGCGCGGTTTGGCGCGGGCAGTGCTGCAGGAAGGCGGCGTGCTGCATACGGGATCAAAGGTGACCAACGTCACCCGCGAGGGCTCGCGCTGGGTGGCTCATACCGCCGATGGCAGCGTGGTTGCCGACAAGGTGATCTTCACCACCGGCGCCTATACGGTGGCGGGCTGGCCCAGGCTCGACCAGAGTTTCAAGATCATGCGCGTCTTCGTGGCGGCGACGCAGCCGCTCAGCGAGGAGGAGCGCCGCTCCGTCCTGCCTGAGAACACCACCATGCATGATGGCCGCGGTGACATCTATGTCTACAAATACAATGTCGAGGGCCGCATCGTCGCCTCGATGTTCCCGATGGGGCGGCGCGGGCGCGATCTCGCCTATACCCATCAGGTGATGAGCGATCGCCTGAAATGGCTGCATCCGCAGATCAGGCAGGAGATCCGCTGGGAGTATTTCTGGTTCGGCGAGCTCGACATGCAGGCCAGGACCATCCCCCGCCTCTACGGCCTGGCGCCCGGCGTCGTCGCCCTGACGGGACTCTCCGGGCGCGGGGTGCCCACCGGCAGCATGCTCGGCGGCATCCTGTCGGAATGGGCGCTGGACGTGCCGGAGCAGGAGCTCTCGCTCAAGGTCGAGCCCCTGCACAAGGCGCCCTTCTATATGAGTTTCGGACCCCAGCTCACGCTGCGCTACTACCGGGCGCGCGATTGGCTGAGAACGCGGCTGGACGGCGCGCCCCTGCCGCCGCACGCCTGAGCAGGGAAAAGCGCTCCCCTGCCGCTGGCCTGATCTCTCATCCCTCCTCGCCACCAGCGGTGGCGCGGGGACAACAGTGGGGCATGGAGGGCGGTCAAAATGCACCACAGTTATACCATGCATCGTAATTTGCCGGCGGCCGCTCGGCCTGCTGGCCGGGCCTGTCGCCCTCAAAAAAGAAGGACATCGCTCGCGCAATCGCAACGTGATCACAATTTATGAATTTAATGGATATTCGGTTGACAATGCGGTCTGTATTCTGCTGATTGTGATCACAATAACGCTCGCTGTCTCCTGGCGACGAGCGGTGTGGCAATCCATTCAGCGGAGATTTCTCGTGTCCAGCACGCCGATCGACAATGCGGCCATCGAGGCGCGGGTGAAGACCCTGCTGCCGGCCGAACGGCAGCTCTACGCCGAGCGCCGGCCCAAGGCGCGGGCGATGGCGGAGCGCAAGGGCAGGGGCCTCTTCGACAATGTGCCGATGCACTGGATGCTCGATTGGCCGATGCCCTTCCCGATGGTGATCGAACAGGCGAGCGGCGTGCATCTCACCGACATCGACGGCAATGCGGCGGTCGATCTTTGCCTGGGCGACACCGGCGCCATGTTCGGCCATGGGCCCGAGCCGATCCTGGACGTACTGCGCAATGCCGGTCATCGCGGCCTGACGACGATGCTGCCATCCGCCGATGCCGAGATCGTCGGCGAATTGCTCGCTGCCCGCTTCGGCCTGCCGCATTGGCAGATCGGCGCCACGGCGAGCGATGCCAACCGCTTCGCCATCCGCGTGGCCCGAGCCGTGACCGGCCGGCGCAAGATCCTGGTGTTCGACGGCTGCTATCACGGTGCGGTCGACGATACGCTGGTCGATCTCGTCAACGGCCGCACCTTCTCGCGGGCGAGCCTGCTCGGGCAGGTGGTCGATCTCGGCGAGACCACCATCGCCATTCCCTTCAATGACGAGGAAGCGCTGCGCAACGCCTTGGCATCCGGCGAGGTCGCCTGCGTGCTGGCCGAGCCGGTGATGACCAATTGCGGCATGATCCTGCCCGCGCCCGGCTTCCACGACACGCTGCGGCGGCTGACACGCGAACATGGCACGCTGCTTTTGATCGACGAGACCCACACGATTTCGACCGGCCTCGGCGGCTACACCATGCTCCACGGCCTGGAGCCCGACCTGATGGTGATGGGCAAGCCCATCGGCGGCGGCGTGCCCGTGAGCATATGGGGCATGAGCGCCGCGGTGGCCGAGGGGCTCGACAGGGCGCGGCGGGCGCGCGACGGCCACGGCCATTCCGGCATCGGCACCACCCTGTCCGGCAGCGCGCTGCAGCTTGCCTGCCTGAGGGCCAGCCTGGAAAAGGTGATGATATCAGAGACCTACGCCACCATGGCCGCCCGCACCGACATCATCGAGGCAGGCCTGATCACGGCGATAGCGGCGCAGGGCCTGCCCTGGCACGTCACTCGTGTCGGCGCCCGGCTGGAAGTGGTGTTCAGCCCCGAGCCGGTGCGCAACGCGGTGGAAGCCCGGCAAGCCGCCTCATCGGTGATCGAGGAGGCCCTGCATCTTTCCCTGCTCAATCGCGGCTTCCTGCTCACGCCCTTCCACAACATGATCCTGGTCAGTCCTGCCCTGGCCGAGGCGGAAGCTCAGGCGCTGGTCGCCGTCTATGGCGAAATCCTCGCCCGCTTCTGCCAGGCCGCGGAGGCCGCGTGATGTCAGCCTCTTCGACCCGGCCCGCCCAGGCCGCCAATATCGCCGAGGCCGAGGCGTTCCTGGCCGATCACCCCGAGATCGGCGCCTTCGATCTCGTGCTGATCGACATCAACGGCATTGCCCGCGGCAAGATCATAAGGCGGGAGGAACTGCTGCCTTTGTTCCGCGGCGGCCGGCATCTGCCCGGCTCCATTCTCGGCCTCGACGTCACGGGAGAGGATGTCGAGGAGACCGGCCTGGTCTGGTCGGATGGCGATGCCGACCGGCGCGCCTGGCCGATCGCGGGCTCGCTGGTGCCGCTGCCGTGGACTTCGCCGCCGCGCGGCGAGGTGCGCGTGTCGCTGTTCGAACTCGACGGCTCGGCGATGGCCGCCGATCCCCGCCATGCCCTGGCCGCCCAGCAGGACCTGTTGCAGGCCGAGGGCAGGCAGCCCGTCGCCGCCTTCGAGCTCGAATTCTACCTGCTCGACCGCGAGGCGGCGGCTGATGGCCGCCCGCAGCCGCTCCGCATGCCGCTGACCGGCGAGCGCCTGAGCGGCATCCATGTCTATTCGGTCGATGAACTCGATCGCCTCGAGCCCTTCGTCGATGCGGTCTATCGCGCCGCCGAGGCGCAGGCCCTGCCGGTGCAGACGCTGATCTCCGAATATGCGCCGGGCCAGTTCGAATTGACCCTGCGCCATCGCGAGGATGCGCTGCGGGCCGCCGACGACCTCATCATGCTCAAGCGCCTGTTGCGCGCACTCGCCGTGCGCCACGGCATGAAGGCCTGCTTCATGGCAAAGCCCTTTGCCGGCCGCGCCGGCTCGGGCATGCACGCCCATGCGAGCCTGGCGGGCCGCGACGGCGCCAATCTTTTCGCCGACCGCGACGGTGCGCTCGCGCCGGCCCTGCGTCATGCCATTGCCGGCCTGCTGGAGACCATGACGGAGAGCATGCTGGTCTTCGCGCCCCACCTCAATTCATGGCGGCGCTTCGCGGCGCAGAGCTATGCGCCGACGGCGCCGAGCTGGGGTGTCAACAACCGGGCCGTCGCCGTGCGCGTTCCCGCCGGCTCGCCGGAGGGCCGGCATCTGGAGCAGCGCGCCGCCGGCGTAGATGCCAATCCCTACCTGGTCGGCGCGGTCGTCTTGGCGGGCATCCGCCGGGGCCTTGCCGCCCAGCGCGATCCGGGCCCGCCGGCCACCGCCTATGCCAGTGCGGCCGATGACGCCCTGCCGGCCGATTGGCGCAGCGCCATCAAGGCGGCGGCCGGCTCGACCTTCCTGAAGGAGGCCCTGGGCGAGCGCCTTCACCATGTGCTGCTGGCGCTCAAGCGGGCGGAATACCGGCGTTTTGCCGCCGATATCACCGCATTGGAGCTGCAGCTTTACGGGGAGGTCGTCTGAGATGGCCAGGCGGACCATTCTGATTGCCGGTGGCGCCGGCGGCATGGGTCTGGCGACCGCGCTGCGTTTCGCCCAGGACGGCGCGCGCGTGGTCCTGGCGGATCTTCCGGGCGCACGTCTCGAAGAGGCCCGGGCAAGGGTAGAGGAGGCCGGCGCCGAGGTCCTCGCTTTGCCGCTCGACATCCGCTCAGCCCAGGCCTGCCGCGAGGTGGTGGCGAAGGCGAGCGAGGCCGGTGGTCTCGATGTGCTCGTCAACGCCGCGGGTGTCTGGCTGGAAGGCCCCGCCACGGAGGTCGGCGAGGAGGACTGGGACCGGGTGCTCGACGTCAACCTCAAGGGCGCCTTCTTCCTGATCTCGGCGGCCATTCCCCATCTCGCCGCGTCGCGGGGGGTGATCGTCAACATCGCCTCCGATGCCGGGCTGGTCGGCAACAACGGGGCGGCCGTCTATTGCGCCTCCAAGGGCGGGCTGGTGCTGCTCAGCAAGGCCCTGGCGCTCGAACTCGCGCCGCAGGGCGTCCGCGTCAATGCGATCTGCCCCGGCGACGTCGCCACGCCGATGATCGAATACCAGGCCGCGACCTATGGCGACGGCGATCCCGACGCCTATAAGCGCCGGCTGCTCGGCAACTACCCGCAGGGCGAGAACGCCCGTTTCATCAAGGCCGAAGAGATTGCCGGCCTCATCCACTATCTCTGCCAGCCCGGCGCCGCACCGATCACCGGCGCGGCCCTTTCCATCGATTTCGGTATCACCGCAGGCTATTGAACCCGAGCTTTTGGCATGAAGACCTTCTACACCGCCGATCACCATCTCCATCACAGCGGCATGGAGCTTTCCTTCGGCAAGATCGTCGAGACCTTCGAAAAGCCGGAACGGGCTGAGATCATCCTGGCACGGGTCAAGGAAGTGGGGCTCGGCCCGGTGCTGACCCCGCAGGATTACGAGATCGCGCCGATCAAGCGCATCCATACGCCTGATTATGTCGATTTCCTCAAGGGCGTGTATGAGGAATGGCGGGCAGCCGGCCGCGACGGCGAGGTCTGGCCCTATAGCTGGCGCCACCGTTCCATGCCGCCGATCGACAAGGCGCCGAACGGCCTTGATGCCCGTCTCTCCTATTATTCCTTCGACATGGCCGGCTCGATCACCGCCACCACCTGGCAGGCGGCCAAGCGCGCCGCCGACACCGCACTCGCCGGCGCCGATGCCGTGCTCGGCGGCGAGCGCACGGCCTTCTCGCTGTGCCGCCCGCCCGGCCATCATGCGGGCCGCGATTTCTTCGGCGGCTATTGCTACCTCAACAATGCCGCCATCGCCGTACAGCGTTTCCGCGATGCCGGCCGGTCCCGCGTGGCGGTGCTCGATGTCGACTATCACCATGGCAACGGCACGCAGGAGATCTTCTACGACAGGGCCGATGTGCTGGTCGCTTCCATGCATGGCGATCCCGATTTCGAATTTCCCTTCCATCTCGGTTATGCCCGCGAGCGCGGCGAAGGCGCGGGCGAAGGCTTCAACCTCAACTATCCGCTACCATCAGGCACACAATGGCCGGAATGGTCCGCCGCCTTCGAGGATGCCTGCCGCAGGATCGCAGCCTTCGACGCACAGGCCCTGGTGGTCTCGCTCGGGGTCGATACCTACAAGGACGACCCGATCTCGCAATTCAAGCTCGACAGCCCGCATTTCAGCGAGATCGGGGCACGGATCGCGGCGCTGAGCCTGCCGACCCTGTTCGTGATGGAAGGCGGCTATGCCGTCGGGGCGCTCGGGGTCAACGCCGTCAACGTGCTGACCAGCTTCGAACAGGCTGGAGGCTGAGATGGCATCGGGACCTTTCGTCCGCTCGCGCTCGGTCCTGGTGACGGGGGCCGGGTCTCCCGACGGGATCGGCTTCGCCATTGCCAGGGCCTTCGGGCGCGCTGGATTGTCGGTCGCGATCACGGCCTCGACCGACCGTATCTATCGCCGCGCTGCGGAGCTGGAAGCCGAGGGCATCGACGCCTGGGCGGCGGTCGCCGATCTCACGCGGCCCGACGAGGTGCGCCGATTGCGGTCGGCGGCGGGTGACGTCGACATCCTCGTCAACAATGCCGGCATGGGCAGCGTGCTGCAGCCCGCGCTGCAGAAGCGCTTCGTCGATCTCGACGAGGCCGAATGGAGCCGCGGCATCGACGTCAGCCTGAAGACCGCCTTCCTGGTGACGCGGGCCTTCCTGCCGGCCATGATCGCCGGGCGGCATGGGCGCATCGTCAATGTCGCCTCGGTCACCGGCCCCTATGTCTCCAATCCGGGCGAGGCGGCCTATTCGGCGGCAAAGGCCGGCATGGTGGGGCTGACCCACGCCCTTGCTCTGGAAGTGGCCGGGGATGGCGTGACCGTCAACGCGGTGGCGCCGGGCTGGATCGAGACGGGTTCCTCCACCGAGGAGGAGCGTGTCGCCGCCCGTGCCACGCCACCGGGGCGTGCCGGAACCCCCGACGAGGTCGCCGCCGCAGTGGCCTTCCTGGCCTCCGACGGCGCCAGCTACGTCAACGGTTCCGTGCTGGTGGTGGATGGCGGCAACATCCTGCAGGAGCGCAAGGCCTAGTTCGCGCCCAGGCCGAGGGTGTGCCGCAGCAGGTACATGCCATCGAGAATGTCGGCCTCGATGGCGGTGCGCAGCGAATCCGCATCGTTCCGGCGGATCGCCTCGATCGCCATCTTGTGCTTGTCGATGATCTCGGCGCCTTCGACCACGTCATAGATGGTGCGCATGAAGGGGCCGAACTGCACCCAGACGCTTTCGAGCAGGGGGACCAGTACGTCCGAATTGCCGGCGCGATAGAGCTCGAAGTGGAAGTTGTAATTGGCCAGCATGTAGATGTCGGCGCTACCGGTCTTGTAGTTCCGGTTCATCGTCTCGTCATGGGCGATCATGCGTTCCAGCCTGTCGCCGTCGACAAAAGGCAGGGCCCGCCGGGCGCAGAGCGGCTCGAGGGCGAGACGCGCGCTCATCAGCTCCTCAAAGCGGGCCACGGTCAGATGGGGCACGCAGACCCGCCGGTTCTGCTGGACTTCCAGGGCGTTCTCCGCCGCCAGGCGGCGGATCGCCTCGCGGCAGGGCATCACGCCCACGCCCAGCATGTCGCTGATGCCGCGCAGGCTCATGCTCTTGCCGGGAGGGAAATTACCGATGATCAACTGCTCGCGCAGCGTCCTGTAGACCTGCTGGTGCAGTGGATTGGTCGCGGTGTCGGCCGGTTCGACGGCAGCGAGACTATCGGTGCTCATCCCCGACTGTGATCACATTGGCGTGCTGAGAGCAAGCGCCGAAGCGGGGCTCCGAATTCAGGTTAACGTGACGCTACACTTTACCCTCCCCTCGATGGGGTCGGTCATTCCTCTTGGAATGACCTGGGGTCGACGCGCAGCGTCGGGGTGGGGTGATGGCGCGACAGCTCCAAGAGGTCGCTCTCACATTGTTTTTTTAATGGATGGCGTTTCTCACCCCACCCCGACCTTTCAGGCCGACCCTCCCCATCGAGGGGAGGGTAGTGACGCTTGGCGTTAACCTGAATTCGGAACCCTGAGCAGGGCAGGGCGTGCCCTGCTATATCCCGGCCTCGACCAGCACCGCCGCGGGATTGCGGGTGAGGCCGAAGCCCGGCGTATCGGGAACGTCGAGGCGTCCGTTCTTCGGCACCGGCTCGTTGCTGAAGAGGGGCCCGAAAACCGGCAATACGTCCTGGCCGTCGGCACTGTTGGCGACATATTCGCAATAGGGCGAGTGGGGCTGCGACATCACGAAGTGGTAGCTGAACGGGCCGCTGCCATGCGGCACGACGGGAATATCGTAGGCGCCGGCATGGGCGGAGATCCGCAGCAATTCGGTGAGGCCTCCGACCCACATCACATCGGGCTGCAAGATGTCGATGTGGCGGCCTTCGATCAGCCGTCGGAAGCCGTAGCGCGAATATTCATGCTCGCCCGTGGTCCATTTTATAGCCGGCAAAGCTCTCTTAAGCAGCGCATAGCCCTCGACATCGTCGGGATGCAGCACCTCTTCCCACCAGTAGATATCGAGGTCCCTGCAGGCGGTGGCGAGCTCGATCGCATAGGGCACGTCCAGCGCCATGTAGCAATCCACCATCAGCGGATAGTCGGGGCCGACGGCTTCCCGGTGCGCCGCGAGGAAGGCGAGGTTGGCGCGCAGGCCCGCGATGCCGTCGGCCGGGCCGTGGGGCAGGGGTACCTTGCCGCCCCAGAAGCCGAGCCGGCGGGCCGCTTCCGGCCGCGGACCGGTGCAATAGAAGCGGATCTCTTCCTTGGTGCGCCCGCCGATCAGCTTGTAGACCGGCTCCTCCCGCATCTTGCCGATGAGATCCCACAGCGCGAGGTCCACTACGGAGATGGTGGCGAGCGGCAGCCCCTTGCGGCCGTAATACATCGAGGCTCGGAACATCTGGTCCCAAAGGCGATTGAGGTCGCGCGGGTCGGCGCCCTCGAGGAAGCGGCGGAAATGATGCTGGATCAGCCAGCAGGCGAGCTCGCCGCCAAAGCCTGTGGCAAGGCCGACATGGCCGCTTTCAGCCTCGATCTCCACCACGATCGAACCCATGACGTTGACGCCCCAGCTGGTGCGCGAGGCCTTGTAGTCGGCATAGCCCGACATCGGATTGGCAATCAGCGTGTCGATCAGCCAATGCCCCTGCTTCTGGCTGAAATAGTCGCCACCACCCTCGCTGCGGACCAGATAGGTCCTGACCTGCTTGATGCGGGCAGATGCCATGCCTCGTCCTTCCTGCGTTTTGTTGCACGGAATAGTGACGCAAGAAACTTGTCAGTCAAGTTTACAAATTCCGGAAGGCACGCTCTCTTGTTGTCTGACAAATAATCCGATATCACCCCTGTTGCCTCAAAAAAATGCGAAGGCGCCGGCAGCTTGGCCGGCATTTGGAAGGCAAGGGAAGGACCGGCATGACCACGATCATTCGCTTTGAGGGCCGCGGCGCCATCATCACCGGCGGAGCCTCCGGCATCGGCCTCAAGACGGCTGAGCGCATCGTGGCCGAAGGCGGCTCGGTCTCGATATGGGATGTGGACGCCGCCCGTGTCGCGACGGCTTGCCAGGCCTTGGGGCCGCGGGCCCACGGCATTGCCATCGACATCACCGACGCCGCTGCCGTGGAAAAGGCAGCGCAGCAGGCCGAAAGCCAGCTCGGCCGCATCGACGTCCTGGTCTGTTCGGCCGGCGTGGCCGGCAAGAACGAACTGCTGGTCAATTATCCAATCGAGGAGTGGAAGCGGGTCTATGACATCAACGTCAACGGCCTGTTCTACTGCAACCGCTTCGTCGCGCCGCTGATGCAGAAGCATGGCTATGGCCGCATCGTGAACGTCGCCTCCATCGCCGGCAAGGAAGGCAATCCCACAGCCTCGGCCTATTCCTCGTCGAAGGCTGCGGTGATCGGCCTGACCAAATCTCTGGGCAAGGAGCTGTCGAAGGAAGGCATCACCGTCAACGCCATCACGCCCGCGACGGTCGACACGCCGATCCTCCAGCAGGTCAGTCAGGCCCATATCGACTACATGCTGTCGAAGATCCCGATGGGCCGCTTCGGCACTGTGGAGGAACTGGCTGCCATCATCACCTGGCTCGCCAGCGAAGAGTGTTCCTTCACCACCGGCGCTGTCTTCGATATTTCAGGCGGCCGCGCGACCTATTGATAATATCTCAGGGCCGGCGGGCCATCAGCACCCGCACCAGTATCACGGCGAGCGCCGCCAGCCCGACGGCGGCGGCCACGACGATGACCGCAAGGCTCGTCGTCACATAGCAGGGGGCGGAATTGGCAGGATCCTGCCGGCAGGGAAACCAGCCATTGATCAGCCGTGCCAGATAGTGTCCCCGCGTCTCGAAGAAGACCAGCACGGCGCAGCCGAAAGCCAGCAGCGCAGGGAAACCGGTGCTCGGGCGCATGAAACAAGTCCTTGGGAAACAATGCCGCTTTCTTGCATCGATTGACCTGTCCGGCAGTTTCGCGGGTCACAGCCAGCGGCAATTTGCCGGACACGGCTCCTGCCGGATCGGCTAGACAAGAGGCGGATCGAGTCGCAGCGGACGGAGGAATGGCAGGCATGAAGGTCGTATTCAGCGAAACCCAGAGGCGCCACGACCCGAGCTTCTTTCTGTCGAGCGGCACGCAACGGCCCAATCCGGAGGTGCCGCGCCGTTGCGATATCCTGCTGCGGGCAGCCCTTGGTGCCGGGCTGACGCAGATCGCCCCCGACGATGCCGGGCTGGCGCCCGTCGCCGCCGTGCACAAGCCCGACTATATCCACTTCCTGCGCCACATCCATGCGCGCTGGCGCGAGATCGACGGGGCTTCGGCCGAGGTGATCCCCAACATCCATCCCGATCGCCGCAACGGGGCCTATCCCGCCTCCGCCGTGGGGCAGGCGGGCTATCACATGGCCGACACCGCCTGCCCGATCTCCGCCGGGACCTATGAAGCGGCCCTGGCCAGCGCCCACACGGCCTATCATGCTGCCGGCCTCGTGCTCGACGGGGAACGCGCCGCCTATGCGCTTTGCCGGCCGCCGGGCCATCACGCTTTCGCTGATCTCGCCGGCGGGTTCTGCTTCTTCAACAATAGCGGTATCGCCGCCCAGGCCCTGCGCAGCCGCTACGACCGCGTCGCCATTCTCGATGTCGACCTGCATCACGGCAACGGAACCCAGGGCATGTTCTATGGCCGTTCCGATATCTTCACCGTTTCCGTCCACGCCGATCCCATCCGCTTCTATCCCTTCTTCTGGGGGCACGCGGACGAGCGGGGTGAAGGCGAGGGGCTCGGCTACAATCTCAATCTGCCCCTGCCACGCAAAACGGGGGACGAGGGCTTCCTCACGGCCCTCGACGTGGCCCTGGACCGCATCGCCGCCTTCGCACCGGGCGCGCTGGTGGTGGCGCTCGGCCTCGACGCTTTCGAGGGCGACCCTTTCCAGGAATTGACGGTGACCACCAAGGGGTTTGGCCGGATCGCCGCCCGCATCGCCAGCCTGGGGCTGCCGATGGCGATCGTGCAGGAGGGAGGCTATGTCTGCGATGCGCTCGGCGACAATCTCGCCAGTTTCCTTGGCGAGCTGTGAGGCATTTTTTCCTCCCCCTCGGGTTACGACATTAAATTGCCGGGGTCGGGGCGTAGGTTCGTTGTTGGTTTGGGACGATTGAGGGAGTTGTTCCGATGACCAGTCTCGCAGCCGATGCCAGTGCGCTGCTGGCAGCCCTCTGGATGCCGGCTTTGTTCAAGGTCCTGGCCGCCGATATCATCATCGGCGCGGTCATCCTGTCGGGCTATCTCTGGCACAGGAAACAGGAACGCTGCAACGCCGAGCTGTCCGAGCGCAAATGGGGCGGGCGACACCTGCATGGCTGAGGCCGAGCCTCAAACTCCACGGACCGTTTTCCTTCCAATTTCTCGCCGGCCCGTCGGTATAGCGGCTTATATCAAGCCTCGAAAATAGTGGCCCGCTTGAGTACTCCCAGGAGTACTGGTCCGTGTGTCGGCTTCTTCGCGGGCTGGTGTCAATGCACGACGGCGCTGGTCGCGTTACCCTTGGACATCCATACCACCAATGCATCGTTGAAAGAGGCCACAGCATCGCTGGCAATCGGGATGCGGATGATGGCCCCGTCCGCGAATTCGAATTCGGCCACGGCGAATTGCCGATGCTCCGGTGAGGTCAGGCCGCGAAATTTCGTGAGAAGCGGCGTGACGACCGAGCCGTCGCCGCTTTCGAGCGGGTCCGAAGGATCGCTCATTCCATCATCCAATGCCCAAATCCAGTAATGGCCCTCCCTATGACGAAGGGCTGTGACATGGGCGTGATACGAAATATATCATTTGAGAATTTTGTTGAACTGGATAGACAGCAGAGATATCAGGCTGCCGCAAAGGCAAGAAAAACATACTATGAAGCTGTCGTAACCGCGACTGAGCGTAAGCTGAGGATGAAGGCGCCCTCTGAGCAAATCTTCGCAGAAGGCGCATTGAAAGAAAATCCTAATTTATTGCATTGACGCTACGTATTTGATCGGAAAACAACCGATCCACTGATCCAGACCGAGGCAATCGCCAGATCATCCGTCAGTACCACCATGTCGGCTCGGCTGTCTCGGCCCAGGCGGCCATAATGCCGATCCATGCCCACGGCCAGGGCGGGGTAAAGCGAGGCCATGCGCAAGGCTTCGCCGAGATCGACGCCGATCCGCTCATGCATGAAGCGCACGGCCGAAATCATGTCGAGGTCGGCGCCGGCGAGCGTGCCGTCATCCAGGGTCAGGCGGCCGTTTTCGCGTTTGATCACGCGGCCGTTGAGCGTGAACTGCCGCATGTCCGTGCCGATCGTGGCCATGGCGTCGGTGACCAGGAAAATGCGGCCGGGCGGCCGCTTGGCCCGCAGGGCGATGTCGATCGTGGTGGGATCGACATGGATGCCGTCGGCCACCAGGCCGGCGGAGAAGCCGCCAAGGGCGATCGCGGTGCCGGCGAGCCCCGGCTCGCGGTTCTTGATCTGGCTCATGGCGTTGAACAGATGCGTCGCCATGGATGCTCCCGCCTCCGCCGCCGCGACCACGTCACCATACTCGGCGTCGGAATGGCCGATGCTGACGACCAGCCCGGCTTCGGAGAGCCGGCGGATCTGGGCCGGCGTCACCGATTCCGTGGCCACCGTCGTCAGCAGGACGGGGACTTGGCTCCTGGCCGCGACCAGCCTGGCGAGATCGCTCTCCTCCATCGGTCGGATCAATTGCGGGTCGTGCGCGCCCTTGCGTGAGACGGCCAGGTGCGGGCCCTCGATATGCAGGCCGAGGAAGCCCGGCACCTTCTGCCGTGCGGCCTCAGCGCCGGCCTCGAGGGCCTCGGCGGTGATGGCGGGCGTGTCGGTGATCAGGGTCGCGAGCAGCGCCGTGGTGCCGAACTGCGCATGGGCCGCGCAGATGGTGGCGATGGTTTCGGCGTCGCGGCGGTCGTTCAGCATCACGCCACCGCCGCCATTGACCTGGAGGTCGACGAAACCGGGTGCGATGAAGCCGGCCTCGACCGTCTCGACCGCAATGCCCGCCGGGATGGCGGTGCGAGGCACGATCGCCTCGATGCGCTCGCCATCGACGATCACGGCTGCATCCTGGTGCCAGGCCTCGCCGTCGAAGATGCGCGGGGCCAGCAGGGCCGATTGCGTGCTCATACCGTCTCCGTGACCTTGCGCAGATTGCGGGGCTCGTCGGGATTGAGGCCGCGACGACGGGCAAAGGCCTCGACGAAGGCGTAGAAGGAAGCGATCAGCACCAGCGGGTCGGTCAGCGGGTGGCCGGTGGCTGCGAAAGGCAGGCGGGCGGCTTGCTGGGCGCCGTCGGCGGTGATGAAGGCGGCGGCTCCCTTGGCGGCGAGCGCGTCGGCGGTTCCGATGATGGAGCTTTCGGCCTTGTCGCGCGCGGCCAGGGCGAGCACGGGAAAGCCCGGCCCGACCAGCGCCATCGGCCCGTGCATGACCTCGGCGCCGCTATAGGCTTCCGCGTGCACGGAGCAGGTTTCCTTGAACTTCAGCGCCACCTCGTTGGCGATCGCCAGGGCAGGGCCGCGGCCGAGCACGAAGACCGACGAGGTGCCGTCCAGGGCGTCGGCCAAGGCGGTCCAATCGCAGGCAACCGCCTGTTCAAGCTGGCGAGGCAGGTCGTGCAGGGCGGCGAGCAGCGCTGTGTCGCCGGCCCAGTGGGCGAGGATGCCGAGACCCGCCACGGCGGAATTCACGAAGGTCTTGGTGGCGGCAACGCTCTTCTCGGTGCCGGCAGCGATGTCGATGGCATGATCGGCCGCGAGCGCCAGGGGCGAGCCCGCCGTGTTGGTCAAGGCGATGGCGACCGCGCCGCTGCGGCGCACGGCCTCCGCCATGGCGACGATGTCGGGGCTCTTGCCCGATTGCGAGATGGCGAGACTGGCGGCGCCGGCGAGCTTGAGCGGCGCTTCGTAGATCGAGGCGATGGAGGGGCCGAGCGAGGCGACGGGGACGCCGGTGGTCAGCTCGACCGCATATTTGAGAAAGGAGGCGGCATGGTCCGATGAGCCACGCGCCACGGTGACGAGGACGCGCGGGTCGACGGCTTTCAGCGCGGTGCCGGCCCGCTCCATCTCGGCCGCCGATTGTTCGAACAGCCGTGCGACGGCCTGGGGAATTTCCAGCACCTCGCGGCGCATATGGGTTTGGGATGTCACGGTGCTTCTCCTTCGCTGGGCTCGGCCAGCCGCAATTCCGCCACGAAATCATAGGTATCGCCCCGATAGATCGATCGGGTGAATTCAACCACCTTGCCGCTCGGCAGATAGGAGACGCGCTCGATGTTGAGGCTGGCGGCCCCGGGAGGCACCCGCAGGAGCTGGGCGTCTTCCGGTCCGAGATTGGCGGCGGAGATGCGCTGGACGGCGCGTACCGGCTTGTTGCCGTGCTCGGCAAGGGCCGCATAGAGCGAGGAGCCGACCGCCTCCGGATTCGGCAGCAGCGAGGCGCCGATCGAGGCACGCTCTATCGCAACGGCGGCTTCATTGGCAAAGCGCAGGCGGTTCACGCGCGCCACCATCTCGTTGGCGGTCAGGCCGAGCACCATCGTCTCCTGCGGCGAGGGCACGTAGAGGCCCCGCTCGAGCCAGACCGACTGCACCAGCTTGCCGCGCCGCGCCATGTCTTCGGTGAAGGAGGTCAGGCGGGACAGGGATTGCTCGACGCGCTCGATGCGGGGCGCCACGAAGGTGCCGGAACCATGGCGCTGGATCAGCACGCCCTGTTCCACCAGGTTCTGCAGCGCCTTGCGGACGGTGACGCGCGAGATGTCGGCCTTGATGGCGATGTCGCGCTCGGAGGGGAGTGCGTCACCGGGCGTCAGGACGCCATCCCGGACCGCTTCCTCGATCGATTTGCGCAATTGCAGGTAGAGCGGCGCATTGCTGCCCTTGGCATCGGCGAGGGAGCGGAAGATGAGGTCGACGGCGTCACTCATGGCTTGCCTTTCCAAGCCGAATTCCCGGACCTGTCCCGTGAAGGAGGGCAAGAGTTCGGCGTCACTCAACGCTCTGGCGATCATGGCTGGATCAGCCCTCCTATGCCATCCGACATTGACCGCTCCAGGCCGAATAGTCGGGCAGCCATCGTCACCGCACCGCCCAAAGCGTCCTGCAGGGGCGGCACGAGCCGCTCCCTGTGCCTTGCGGAGAGGCGAGGCCCGATCAGCGTTGCCAGCCCGCCCAATAAGCAACGGGGCGTTGCATTGGCAAGCCCGAGGGCATCCAGCGATGCCTCGACCGCCGCGACGGCTCGACGGACGATTCTGGCCGCCGTCGGATCGCCGCGGTCGAGATAGTCGAAGACCATTGGCGCGAAGGTGCCGAAATCGCGCGGCCGGGCGGCCTTGGTGAACTCGACGATCTCCTGCGGGTCGTCATGGTGGGCGGTCAGCACTGCCCCGACGAGGGGCGAGCGGGGGACGATGCCGTCATAGGCGAGCAGGGTCTCCTCGAGCAGGTCGCGGCCGATCCGGGCCCCGCTGCCCTGGTCGCCGACGGCAAACCCCCAGCCACCGAGATGACGGACCTGGCCCGACTGGCGTGCCAGATAATGGCTGCCGGTGCCCAGAATGCCGATGGCGCCGTCTCCCGCGCCGATCGCGCCTTCCAGGGCGATGAGCACGTCGGTTTCGATGCGGCATTGGTGGAAGGGAAGGCGGGCGAGCAGCCTGGTGGCATAGGCTGCGATATTGGCGCCGGCCATACCGAGCACGATGGGCGTATCCGGGATGCGGGCAGGGTCCTGGCCGGCATTGGCGAAGGCCTGGCTCACCGCGGCCATGATGTTCTCGCAGGCTCCGTCCAGATCCGTGCGGATGTTCGCCGGTCCGGCCTTGGCGCGGCCGATGATCTGGCTCTGGGCCGTTGCGAGCGCAGCCCTGCAGCTTGTTCCTCCGCCATCGATGCCAAGCACCATCATTGCCGTCTTCTCCTATGGCGTGACAATACCAATAAGCTACCACTCGTCAAGGAGAATTCGGGCATGAAAAACAATATGAAGCAATATCAATGATTTAATGGGATTTTGGCGGCTTGCTAAGAAAAGTACCGCAAGACCACTGGACAAGTGGTATTTATTTGGTATTGTCGCGACCGTCGAAGGGGGCATGGCGACGCAGGATCGCCGGGTCTCCGGACAGCGGGCCAGCCGCCGGCCGGTAGGGCAGCGCAAAGCGTGCGTTCCGGTGGGGCTGGATTACCCCGACATCGACCAGAGCCGGCCCTGGCAGTGGCCGGTACAGGGAGGAAGACGGATGAAGAAGCGACTTTTGGCGGCCCTTTTGCTGGGCTCCGCTTTTCTCGGTGCGACGGCCGCCTCGGCCGAGGACGCAACGCTCACCATCGAAAGCTGGCGCAACGATGATCTCGCCATCTGGCAGGAGAAGCTGATCCCTGCCTTCGAGAAGGCAAATCCCGGCATCAAGGTGAATTTCACCCCGTCGGCGCCGCCCGAATATAATGCCGCGCTCAATGCCAAGCTCGATGCCGGTACAGCCGGCGACGTGATCGCCTGCCGTCCTTTCGATGCCTCGCTCGAGCTCTACAAGAAGGGGCAGCTGACGGATCTGTCCGGCCTCGCCGGCATGGACAATTTCACCGACGCCGCCAAGTCTGCCTGGCAGACCGATGATGGCAAAACGACCTTCTGCGTGCCGGTGGCATCGGTGATCCACGGCTTCATCTACAACAAGGACGCCTTCGACAAGCTCGGCCTCAAGCCGCCGCAGACCGAGGAGGAATTCTTCGCCGCGCTCGACAAGATCAAGGCCGACGGCACCTATATCCCGATGGCGATGGGCACCAAGGATCTGTGGGAAGCCGCCACGATGGGCTACCAGAACATCGGTCCGAACTACTGGAAGGGTGAGGATGGCCGCCTGGCGCTGATCAAGGGCACGCAGAAGCTGACCGATGCCGATTGGGTCGAGCCCTTCGTCACGCTGGCCAAGTGGAAGTCCTATCTGGGCGATGGTTTCGAAGCGCAGACCTATCCCGACAGCCAGAACCTGTTCACCCTCGGCCGCGCCGCCATCTATCCGGCCGGTTCCTGGGAAATCTCCCCGTTCGGCGCCCAGGCCCAGTTCAAGATGGGAGCCTTCCCTCCGCCCGTGCGCAATGCCGGCGACACCTGCTACATCTCCGACCACAACGATATCGGCTTTGGCCTGAACGCCAAGAGCAAGAACCCGGAAGCGGCCAAGAAGCTGCTCGCCTGGATGGCTTCGCCCGAATTCGCCACGCTCTACGCCAATGCGCTTCCGGGCTTCTTCAGCCTCGCCAAGAACGAGGTGAAGCTCGACAATGCCCTGGCTCAGGAATTCGTGTCCTGGCGCAACAAGTGCAAGTCGACCATCCGCTCGACCTACAAGATCCTCTCGCGCGGCACGCCCAATCTCGAAAACGAGACCTGGGTCGAATCCGCCAATGTGATCAACGGCGTCGACACGCCGCAAGCCGCTGCCGAGAAGCTTCAGAAAGGTCTCGACAGCTGGTATAAGCCGGCTAAGTAAGTTAGCTCCACTCCTCACCCTCCCCCTCCAGGAGAGGGTGAAGGAGGCCAAGACAGGTCTCCCGTCATATCGCCATCTCCGGCCACAGCAACGCACAGGCGAGGATTGCTGCGATGTCTCTCGAAGATTCCCCGGCCAGAAAAGCGTTCCGCTGGCACATTCCGGTTTTCCTGGCGCCAGCCGTCATCATCTACACGCTGGTGATGATCCTGCCGCTGGTCGGCACCCTGCAGCTTTCGCTGTTCCGGACCGCCGATGGTGCGTCGCATTTCGTGGGACTCGACAATTTTCGCACGCTGTTCGGCGATCCGCGCTGGGCCTCCAGTTTCTGGAACGCCCTGCGCAACAATTGCTGGTTCTTCCTCATCCACATGGTGGTGCAGAACCCGATCGGCGTCGTGCTGGCGGCGCTGCTCTCCCATCCCAAGCTGCGCTTCGCCGCGTTCTACCGCACGGCGATCTTCATCCCGACCGTGCTGTCCTTCGTGATCGTCGGTTTCGTGTGGAAACTGATCCTCTCCCCGCTCTGGGGCGTGGCGCCCTCGATGCTGGACCTGATCGGCCTCAAGAGCTGGTTCACGCCGCTGCTCGGCAAGGAAACCTATGCGCTGACCACGCTCGGCCTCGTCTCGGTCTGGCAGTTCGTGGGCATTCCGATGATGCTGATCTATGCCGCCCTGCTGTCGATCCCCGACGAAGTGATCGAGGCTGCCGAAATGGACGGCATCACCGGCATCGCCCAGTTCTGGAAGATCAAGCTGCCGCTGATCCTGCCCTCGATCGGCATCATCTCGATCCTTACCTTCGTCGGCAATTTCAATGCCTTCGACCTGATCTATTCGGCGCAGGGGGCTCTGGCCGGGCCGAACTACGCCACGGACATCCTCGGCACCTTCCTCTACCGCACCTTTTTCGGCTTCCAGCTGCAGCTCGGCGATCCGAACATGGGCGCCACCATCGCCTCCATGATGTTCTTCATCATCCTGGCGGGCGTGTGCGTCTATCTCTTCGCCATCCAGACGCGGCTCAGGCGGTATCAGTTCTGAGGAGATCGACATGAGCAAAGCCACGCACTCGCCGGCCCGGTCGATCGCCGCCCATGCGGTGCTGATCGCCTACACCGTGATCGCCCTGTTTCCGGTGATCCTGATCCTGATCAACTCCTTCAAGTCGAGGGATGCGATCTTCCGCTCGCCCCTGACGCCGCCGGGGCCGGCAACCTTCGACGCCATCGGCTACAAGACCGTGCTCGCCCAGGGCGATTTCTTCCTCTACTTCCAGAACAGCATGATCGTCACAGTGGTCTCCCTGTTCTTCGTGCTGCTGCTCGGCGGCATGGCGGCCTTCGCGCTGGCCGAGTACCGCTTCAGGGGCAACACCCTGATGGGGCTTTATCTGGCATTGGGCATCATGATCCCGATCCGGCTCGGCACCGTCGCCATCCTGCAGCTCATGGTCGCCTCGGGCCTGGTCAATACGCTGACGGCCCTCATCCTGGTCTATACGGCGCAGGGGCTGCCCCTGGCGGTGTTCATCCTGTCCGAGTTCATGAAGCAGGTCTCGGACGATCTCAAGAATGCCGGCCGCATCGACGGATTGTCGGAATACCGCATCTTCTTCCGCCTCGTCCTGCCGCTGGTGCGGCCGGCCATGGCCACCGTCGCGGTCTTCACCATGATCCCGATCTGGAACGATCTGTGGTTCCCGCTGATCCTGGCGCCGGGCGAGAGCACCAAGACCATCACGCTCGGTACCCAGGTCTTCATCGGCCAGTTCGTCACCAATTGGAATGCCGTGCTGGCCGCGCTGTCGCTCGCCATCCTGCCGGTGCTGGTGCTCTATGTGATCTTCTCGCGGCAGCTCATCCGCGGCATCACCTCGGGCGCCGTCAAATAGCGGCCTCTATTGAGCCGGCTTACGGCAACCTCGTCACCGTCCGCTGGAGCAAAGTGCGTTCAACCGTAGACGCCTGCTCGGTCCCATTCTTTGGCAGTGGATGAAAAAGCGCGCATGCGCCCCACAGTCACAATTCCAGGGGAGATATCATGGGTTCGCTGAATATCGAGAATGTGAAGAAATCATTCGGTTCGGTCGATATCCTCAAGGGGATCAATCTGGCGGTGGAGGACGGGGAGTTCGTCGTCTTCGTGGGGCCGTCGGGCTGCGGCAAGTCCACGCTGCTGCGCATCATCGCCGGGCTTGAGGATACCACCTCCGGCGTGGTGAAGATCGACGGCCAGCGAGTCAACGACGTGCCGCCGGCCAAACGCGGCATCGCCATGGTGTTCCAGAGCTATGCGCTCTACCCGCATCTCACCGTGCGCAACAATATGGGCCTCGGCCTCAAGCAGGCCGGCGAGGCGGCGGCGGAGATCGACAGGCGCATCAAGACGGCCTCGGGCATGCTGGCCCTCGAACCCTATCTGGAACGCCGGCCCTCCGAGCTCTCCGGCGGCCAGCGCCAGCGCGTCGCCATCGGCCGCGCCGTGGTGCGCGAGCCCAAGCTCTTCCTGTTCGACGAACCGCTGTCCAACCTCGACGCGGCATTGCGCGTCAACACCCGCATCGAGATCGCCCAGCTCCACCAGCGCCTCAAGTCGACGATGATCTATGTGACGCACGATCAGGTCGAGGCCATGACCCTGGCCGACAAGATCGTGGTGCTGAATGCCGGTCATATCGAGCAGGTCGGCGCGCCCATGCAGCTCTATAACGATCCCGACAACACCTTCGTCGCCGGCTTCATCGGCTCGCCCAAGATGAATTTCGTCGACGGGGCGCGCCTCGGCGAAAGCGTGAGGACCATCGGCGTGCGGCCCGAGCATGTCACCGTCAGCCGCGAGGCCGGTGTCTGGAAGGGCACTGTCGTCTATGCCGAGCATCTGGGGGCGGATACCTACCTCTATCTCGATACCGAGAAGGCGGGGTCGATCACCGTGCGTCTCTCGGGCGAGTATCGGGTCGAGCCGGGCGAGACCATCCATGCTACGCCGGATCCGGCACGAACCCTGCGCTTCGACGAGAACGGCAAGCGCCTGCGCGGCTGAGGCGCGGGAATGCGGTGTGCCGATCTCGGTATCGGCGTTCTTGGAAACGGTGCGTCCATCGGTAAAGATGCCGGTCGGAAGGCCGGTACACCGCACGGCACATGGAACCCATGGCAAAGCATCGGCCAAGGAGGACAATGTCATGAACCCCGACGTTCTGGCCTCGGCCGCCCGTTCGGTACAGGCTCGCCAGCGCATCAAGGCCCATATCTATGAAACGCCGCTGCTGCCGTCCCGGCAGATCGGTGCAGACATGGGCAGCCGGCTCTTCTTCAAGGCCGAGAACTTCCAGCTGACAGGCTCCTTCAAGATCCGGGGCGCCAGCGCCAAGATCTCCGCCATGGCGCCGGGCCGGCATCTCGTCACCGCTTCTTCCGGCAATCATGGTATCGGCTCTTCCCAGGCCGCCCGGTCCTTCGGGCGGGACCTGACCGTGGTGCTGCCCGAGACGGTTGCAGCCGCCAAGCTTGCCCGAATCCGTTCCTACGGCGTGGAAACGCTGCTGCATGGCGCGGAGACCTGGTATGCGGAGCAGCATGCCCTCGAACTCGCCCGCGATAAGGACTATGAATATATCTCGGCCTATGACGATCCCGACGTCGTCGCCGGGCAGGGCACCATCGGGCTGGAGCTCCTGGAACAGCATCCCGATATCGACAATGTCTTCATCGCGATGGGGGGCGGCGGCCTGATCAGCGGCATAGGCAGCGTGCTGAAGGCTTTCCGGCCGCGCACGCGCATCTACGGCGTCGCCGCGCGCAATTCCTGCGCCCTGGTCCTGTCGATGGCGGCGGGCAGGGTAATCGAAACCGAGCATCTGGAAACGCTGGCGGATGGGGTTGCCGGCGGGCTTGCCGAGGAAACGATCACGCTCGGCTTGGCGCGGGCAGTCGTGGACGAGACGATCATCTGCACGGAGGAAGAGATCGCCGCGGCACTCCGCGATCTCGCCTTCAAGGAGAACATGCTGGCGGAAGGCTCGGCTGGCCTGGCCTTGGCAGGGTTCGCCAAGGTGGCGCAGGCCTGCCGCGGCCAGGTCAATGTGGTGCTGCTGTGCGGGGCCAATTACGACCGGAACAAGCTGGTCAAGGCCGTGTTCGGCTGAAGAGGCGCTTCCGATTCACTGATCGAGCAGGAGCCCTGGCAGTTACGCGAAGGAACCCCCACTGCGTATGGCTGCGTGGGCCTGGCTTTGCGGGATGGCGGTGCTGTCGCCCGCGGGCTCAGCCGAAACAGACGTCAGCGTAATCGCGGTAACAGCGCTGAGAAATAGAAAAATAGACGTGATGAGGATCTTCATTGCTGGAATCCTTGAAAATATTTTTGAAGTAAAACTCTGAAAACTGAAACGTATTCCGCTGCCATGCGAAATATCGCATGAGCTAAAAATGAAATATTATTTCGTTATTGAATAGGAAGGAGCCGAAGCCCTGCCGCTTCAGCACGTGATTATGCACGCGCCATACAAGCCGGAATGCCTTGTCGGTCCTTGGAATTTTTTGAAATCGGCGAGAACCCCCTTCCCCCGAAAACCTTCTGATTCTCCATGAATGTTACTTACCGGTAACACCCTGGAGCGAAATAGTCAAGACTGTCGGGAGGGAAGCGGCCATCCCGAAGCCGACTGAAACGGCAATGGGCGGGAAGCGCCCTAAGAGGCCGTACGAGGCCGAGAGCAACGACATCCTATGGACGGCCAGCATGGCTGGTCTGTGATGGCCGGAAAATCGTGTTGGTTTTTGGAGCGGGCGATGGGAATCGAACCCACGACATTCAGCTTGGGAAGCTGACGATTTAGTTTTCCCTGTGTTGGGTGATCTGTCAATGCGTTGCATAAAGCATTGATATATATCGTGTTAATTTTTCCTCCTATCTCCTGTCCATTTACCCGATTGTAAATCATGGTGGCGACTCGGTGGCGACTCTCTGATAGAGTGTCGTTGGGAGGTGCATCATGCCCGTTCTTAAGTTGACACGCCGATCGGTTGCGAGCCTGCCCGGTGTTGAGCGCCAGACGATATATTTCGACGAAGTGCTGAAAGGGTTCGGCCTTAAGGTCATGCCCTCGGGGTCCCGCTCGTGGATTGTCGAGTATCGCCCTGGGGCCGGAGGTAGGGCGGTGTCGAAAAGGCGCATGGTCATCGGAGATCCCGCCGTCATGTCGCCAGAAGATGCTCGCGACGAGGCTGGCAAGATCTTGTCGCGAGTTAATCTAGGTGAAGATCCGGCCGCGAAGCGGACAGAGGAACGCAAGGCGGAAACGGTGTCGGATCTGCTTGATGCGTACATGTCGGAGCTGATCCGCCCCAAGCGAAAACCGCGAACGGCAGTTCTATTCGATGGCTATGTGACCAACCACATCGCTCCGGCTATCGGGAGCAAGAGGGTGAATGCGATCACCCAGGTGGATATCGCGAGGCTCCACAAAGCGGTGGGCGTCAAGCACAAGACAACCGCCAACCGCATTATGACCTTGCTCAACGCCGCGTTTGCCTTTGGAATCAAGACCGGTCGATTGCCGAAGGGATTTGAGAACCCTGTGGGTGCCATCGCGCGCTATGGCGAGAAGAGCCGTGAGCGGTATCTTACCTTCGATGAACTCGGACGTTTAGGCCATGCCTTACGTCTGGCCGAAGGTGAAGGCATTCCCTGGACCCCCGATCCTGACAAGAAAACCAAACACGCGCCGAAGGCCGAAAACAGGTTGGTGAAGTTCGACCAATTCGCCGTGGCTGGGCTCAGACTCCTTATGTTCACGGGCGCTCGCCTTCGGGAAATCCTGCACCTGAGGTGGAGTGAGGTCGACATGGATCGTGGCTTTCTTTTTCTGCCGGACTCCAAGACAGGAAAGAAGACCATCGTGCTCGGGGCGCCAGCATTACGCATTCTGGCAACGCTCCCACGGCTGGGCATCTACGTCATAGCGGGCGAGACGGCCGGGCAGGAGGAGGAGCGCCCGCGCTCCGATCTCAATCGTCCATGGGCTCGCATCAGCGCCCATGCGGGCCTTGCAGGCGTCAGGCTCCATGACCTCCGCCATTCCTTCGCCAGTGTTGGAGCCGGCAGCGGTATGGGCCTGCAGATTGTCGGGCGACTGTTAGGCCATGCGGACAGCTCGACGACGGAGCGATATGCGCATCTAGCGGACGATCCGTTGAAACGAGCGTCTGATGTGATCGCGGGTCAGATTGCTGCGGCTATGGGGGAGGGGTGATGGACGACGAACTAGACTGGAGGGCCGAGGTTCTGAGCCGCGCTCCGATGCAGGTATCGGATGAGACGACCCCGGAGTCACTCGTCGATGAGATGACAGAGCGGCTGTCGGCTCTCATGGCCTCGTGCAACGGCGTCTATCCCACAGAAGAAGGTTGGCGCCAACTCGCCATCGAACTGGCGCTGAGGTACCATCCCGCATTCAAGATTGAGACGCCGGCTGACCGCACCGGACGGAGCGGTAAGGGTGGAAAGCCTGTGGGCTTCGAGAACTTCGCGGTCCGGTCGGCTATGAAAAATCAGATTGGCAAAGGCCTGACGAGAACCGAGGCGGCGAAGATCGTCGCGAAAATGTTCGGCATAGCTCCGGGAACAGCTCGAAACTCGCTCACGCGAAAAGCGCCTCCGCCAGATTTCCTGGCCCGCCAACCTTATGAAATTAAAGCGGAAAATGCACTTCTTCTCGCAGCCAAGATGCTTGCACAGAAATAGGTGTGTTTATCTGTGCAGGACAAAGGAAGATATTCAGTCCAACGCAACGACAGGCGTTGCGACGGAGGCGAGCAATGTCAAACATTCGAGTTAATGAGGCGGCAAAATATGTTGGCCTCTCCAAGTCCAGTCTCGACAAACTTCGGTGCTTCGGCGGTGGTCCGCGGTACTTCAAACTCGGACGTGCCGTAGTCTACAGCACTGACGATCTCGATATCTGGATGAACGAACGGACTCGCAACAGCACGTGGGGAGCGAACGACAACGCTCAGCCCCAAGCACTAGCCGCCTAAACCAACCCGCCCCGCGCCGATCGCCGTGTGCGACCCCTGGAACACCTGCCGGGGCGTTCCTTCTGAAAACCAAGCCCACCAAAACGCGCTTCGGCGCGAACGATACCGCTCGTCCCGCACGCGGGCAGGGCACCCTTCAACACGCCCCCCTGGGGCACGGCGCCTCTCGGCGGCAAGGAAATCCGCATGAACGCACTCAATGTCCGCCCCTGCTACCGCGGCGGCAATCTCGTCGCTCTGTTCGACGTGGCTGTCAGTCCCGACCTGACCATCCACGATTTGCAGCTGCGCTACGACACCCGCGGCAACTACGACTGCCATTCGCCAAGCCGGCGGGGGCGAAAGGCTTGCCGCCTGTCCCCCGGCCTCGCCGACGTCTTTCGCGACCTCGCAATCGCTGCCGCGGAAGCGGAAGGCGTCAACATCGACTAGGAACCCAAATGCACATTCTCAATATCAGGCCCTCGTATGAGCCTGGCGTGGTCGCACGCTTCGATATCGAAATCACAGAACATCTTCGGCTCTTTGGCTTGATGCTCACCCGCAATCAAGATGGCAAGATGCGCACCTATGCGCCAAATGCCTGCGGTCGGAAGGCTGCCACCTTCCACCCGGTCTTGGCCACACGGATCACCGACGCCGCTGTAGCGGCTCTCAGCGCTGGCGGTGCACGCCATGCAGCCTGAACCCTTCAGCGTTGAAGATCCCGCCTTCCCGTCTCCCTCGCAGATCCCGGACACCCTGGCAGACCACGGACATGACCGTGGCGTTGATGCTTGGCTGGCCTATCACTGGTTCGATCCGGATACCGTCCGTGCTCATTTCGCCATCGGCGAGATGCGTGGCGAGTGGCATCAGTGCGCCGGTTTTCCCTTTCCGGCGACATTCCGACCCAACTCGGCCAGCAAGCTGCGCGCCATCGTCATGCCCATCGATGTTGACGGCCGGGCAGTGGATATCTTGGCTATCGACAAAGCCGACGCCACCCTCTGGGGCGTTGTCACCGGTGCTGCTGCTTTCGTGAATGATGCCGATGTCGAGCGCCATACGTATCTGAATGCAGGCCCGCTGCGCGTGCATCGAAATCCTATGGACTGGCTGAGCGACAATTGCGATGGCGTCATTCCGCTGCGCTCGCGATCGTATACCGAGCTGTACGAGCGCGGCGTTCGTTTCTTCATCGCCGAGACTATCGAGCGCGCGGAGGAACTGGCCGAGCGGATATTCGAGGCCCCACAACGGCCAGGCGAGAGCGACGCCGACTTCAATCGGCGCGCAGACTCGGCCGACAAGTACATTAGCATCGACGACGATGACCTCGATGACGAAATCATCGAGCGTGTCGCCCAGCAGCTCGCCGCGGGGGCACGCCGATGATCGTGATCTCTCTTAAGGAGGCCCGCCAGCGCCAGGACAAGCTTGCCGGTGAGCTTCGCCAGAAGGCCGCCGATATCCTGAATCCACCAGCTGTCGCTACAGATCGATTCAAGCTGACGTGGTTCGATGACATCGCGGACTCGGCTCCCAAAGAGACCATTATCAAGGGCGTCTTTGGGGTGCACGAGTTCACGACAGTGTCAGGCCTCCCCGGCACCGGCAAGAGCGTCATCCTGACCGACATGGCGTGCCATGTCGCTGCAGGTATGGAATGGCACGGCAGGAGGGTGAAGCAGGGCCTCGTTGTCTATGTAGCCGCCGAACGCAAGACACTCACAGAGCGCCGCCTACTCGCGTTTCGAAAGAAGCACGGCGTGAGCAAGATCCCGCTGCTAGTGCTCGGTGGTGCCATCGATCTCACGCGAGACACGGCAGATGCGTCAGCGATTGTCGCAGCGGTGAAGCAGGCAGAATCCGTATGCGGCATGCCATGTGTGTGGATCGTGCTGGACACCCTGACGCGCACATTCGGCGCCGGTGACCAGAACGCATCGAAGGATATGATTCGCTACGTCAAATCCTGCGACGTGATCATGGACGGTACCGGGGCACACGTCAGCGCTGTGCATCACACGGCATGGTCGGGCGAGCGCGGTAAGGGTGCGATCGACCTTGATGGCGCGGTGGATGCCAGCTTCATGGTCGAGAAGCGCAGCGATGGCACATATGCGTTCCTTTGCGATGGTGCCAACGACGGGCCGGAGGGGCTAGTGACCCGGTTCATCATGGAGTCGGTGGAAGTGGGCGTCGACGAGGATGGTGAGCCCACGAGCGCGCCAGTAGTAATGCGGCACAACAATCCTGCTGAAGGGTTGATTGCCAGCCTCAAGGGCAACGCTGCCAAGGCACTTCAGTCATTACGGGACACCATCCGGGCTATCGGCGTCATCCCCGAGGGCACTCACTTCCCCGGCGGAGTTCGTGTCGTCACCGAAGATCAGTGGCGACAGGCCTTTTATAACGCAGTGCCCGACATGAAGCCTGACAGCCGAAAGAAAGCCTTTTGGCGATGCCGCGACCAGATCGTCGGGGAATCCCTGGCGGGACAGGCTGGGCAGTGGTTTTGGCTGACTTCCGACGTTAGCCGGCCAGACGAAACCTAATAAATGTCCCGCAGGAACTTAGTGAAATCAATTGCTTATGACCTGCGGGACATCACGGGACATATCGGGACACGGTAAAAGTGTCCCGGAGCACTTAGCGGGACGGACAGGGACACACCCTTTAGGGTGTCCCTGTCCCGCAGCTTGAAATTGAAGAAATAAAACCTCCCCCACCCCAGCCATCAGCGCTGGCCTAACCCTCCATGGAGCTTCCCATGCCCACCATCTCAATCCCGCCGTATCCCGCCAATCTGGCGGACGGCACCAATGTGCATGTTGTCGGCATCACCCTCGACGGCACGGTTCCTCAATTCATCATAATGCGCCCCGGCGAGAACGGCAGCGTGCGTCCCGATACGACCTATGAGGTTTTCGGCGTATCGCTCGACGACGAACCGGAGTCCGTCGATGGCTGACGAATTCCTGAAATTCGACTTCAGCGCTTTCCAGAAAATGGCGGCCAAGCTCAAGGTCGCGGAACAGCAATTGCCCTTCGCATTGTCCAGGGCGCTCAACGAGTCAGCCTTCGTCGCGCGCTCCACTATGGTCGACGATTGGCCCGGCCGCGTACAGTCGAAGAACAGTCGCTTTCTGGGCTGGGCGCTTGGCGTAAAGAAGGCGACCAAGAACGACTTAACCGTCACGATCAGCGACGAACGTGCTGGGGGGCGCACTTTGCTCAAGCAACTCGCAGACGGTGGCACACACACCGGCCAGGGTCGCCTGGCCGTGCCTGTCGCCGGGCAGCGGCGCGGGGCTCGCGGTATCGTGCCAAGCCAGCGGCCACGCAATCTGAAGCAGGCCTTCCGAAAGGGTGACGTCATTTATGAGGTGGTCGGCAAGGGCAAAAGGAAACGCCTGCGACTCGCCTACGTGTTGAAGAGCAGTGTCACGGTGCCGAAGCGTGTCCCGTTCCGGGAGACGTTCAACGAGGTGATGAAACGCGAGATGGCCGTACGGGCGCCGCGACTGATGCTGGAGGCCATGAAGACCGCGATCCGACGGTGAGGCCGCGTCAGGCGAGCGACCTGCCAAAAAAGTGGCGGGTCCCCCATCCGGCAAACACTCGCCGGTTTCGCCCCACCTCGATCCATTTTTAGATGGAAGATTTTCGTAGAGGCGTGGCGTCGTCGCTCTGGGCCTCAGGCGACAAAACAATCCAGCCATAACAACGGAGCCCACCACCGGGCTCCACAAGCCAACAGAGAGGATATTCTATGGCTTCTATTGATCAAGTTGCAGCCCATCTTAACCTGTCCGCTCGGACGGTCGATCGACTGATCTCCAAGGGCGCGCTGCCACGCGCAAAAGCTGGTGAGCACGACCTTGAGACGTGCCTAAGATCTTATCTGCAGCACGAGCGTGCTCAGGCTATCCGGCGTGTGCTGGAGAGTCGGCCTGATGCTGCCGCTATTTTCGAGTCTCTGCTCGATTCCGTCCGCATGGGCGGTCCCGTGCCGGTTGCTGCCTAACACCGTAACCCCTGCGCAAAAAATGAAAACCCTGCGCAGGGCCTTACAGGCTTAACCACTTGTCACGGTGTGGAAATTTCCTACGGGTGGACACTGGAAGACCTTTTTGACTCTTTCAGCTATCCGGCAATTGCGGTGCTGCGAAACCTTCGTGTGGCCAGCGCAGGGAGCACCTTTGACTTTTCTAGGGGGAGGCCTGTCTTCTGATGGTGCTGGGAGGGCAGAGGAAACCCTTCTGCTGCCTGTGAACTCCGGCTAACGGTTGCTTCTGCCGGGCACCGAAAAGGCGATGACAAGGCGTGCCGGCCGGTTGTTGGCATGCAGAGATATCTTGCTGCGTTTTGCGACAGCGCCGATCTCCAAGTCTTGGGCGAAAGGCACCTTTACTGGTGTACCCAGCATGCACCTATAATCTGTGTATGACGCTTTGATTTTCTTTTGTTTGCGGCCCGTTTCCTTAAATTGTCATCACTGTGAGGCGGTGAGTTGAAAGCAAATGATACGGAAGAACACTCTATTTATAGTCGGTGCCGGAGCGAGCGTGGATTTTGGGTTGCCGATGGGCTCCGAACTCAAAGGCAAAATTGCCGACGCCGTAAACCTTAGATACAATCACTTCGATCTAGTTGGTGGATCCTCTAATATTTCAGAATCAATACTTCATATTGATCGCATAAATAGATCTGGCGATGCCAACAGGCTTGCAGCATCCGGCAGGACTATACATACCGCCATGCCGCAATCCCTATCTATAGACAATTACCTGGAGGCGCACCAAAGTGATAGTAATATTGTACTGATGGGCAAATTAGGTATCGCCTATTCGATTTTAAAAAGTGAAAATGGTTCGAATATATTCTATAGAGATCCAGAATCGAGCAGAATTATACCAAATACAGTGAGTTCATGGCACAACACCCTTTGTCAAATGATGACAGAAGGTGTGAATAAGAGAAACATAGAGCAAGCAATTGAAAATATTTCTATCATTACATTTAACTATGACCGCTGTCTGGAATATTACATATCGCATTGGCTAGCTAATTACTATAATATAGCAATAGAAATATCTCAAAAAATTGTGAATAGAATTCCTATAATTCATGTTTATGGCCAGTGCGGTCGTCTCCCTTGGCAGGAGGGCAACAGTCAAATTGCCACTTACGGAGCTAATGTATCTGGATCGGCATTGCTTGAGATCGCAAAACAAATAAGAACTTTTACAGAACAAATAACGGACGACGATTTCAAGAGCGAAATCAGGAATCTGCTTTCCCGAGCGGATCATATTGTATCTCTTGGTTTTTCTTATGCCCCGCAAAACCTAGCGGTACTCGATTGTACGTACTCGGATTCCGGGCGGGTAAGACGTTTATTCGGAACAACATATGGGATGTCCGCGCAAAACGTGATTGCCATAAATCAAAAGATAAAAAGTGAGTTTGCCATCGCCTGGGAGACCGTCTTTGAATCTGTGAAGTGCAATCAGTTGCTACAGGACAATTGGTATGTGTTGACTAGTTAATAGGAACGGATCTGGAATTTTCTCGCCACTAAATCTTGACTCCTTACGAGTGAGGCCATACTAGATATAGTGCTAAAAGCTTCGATGAGAAATGAATGAGACGACCCCGACCGGATAACCGGCGGGGAATTTTCTTGCGAGGTTTTGCATGCCGAAGACGGCACCGCAGTTTATTGAACCAACAGGTGAAGACCACCGTTACCAGTTGTGGCTGTTGGACCATGCGAATGATAATGGCGAGCGAACTCGCCATCTGCGCCCGGCGCTCGACGAAGCCGTTCGTGGTCGGTTGATGCCCACCCCTGAATTGAATCAGGCTGCTGCTGTCGTTTTGCGGGAACTTGACAACGTGGTAAGTGCGGCAACCCCAATGCCATGGGCACAGACCGACCCCTCCGCCACGCAATGGGGGTGGGAAGCCGAGCGTGATATGGGCACGTCGCCTGAAGGGTTGATTACGGCCTGGCATGTCAATGCGCCGAGCCCGGAATTGTTTATCAATCAGTGGCCCAACGGCGCGCCGGCTAATGACGATATTCCCATGCTCTTGCGCGTCGCCACCGGAAACAGTAGCGCGCCAGCGCGACACAACATTGCAGTTGTTCAGGAAGCTCAAGAGCGCCGCCGCCAGAAGACTAATCGCAAGACGGGTATCGTCATGGTGAAGCGGCGCCAGAAGCAAGACGAGATAACTCAGCTCGTGCAAGTCGGTGAAATCCGCTTTGACGACAAATCTCGCATTATTCCCTCCGACCGGCGCGGGCAGGACTGGACGCGAAAACCGAAGGGTACCAGCAAGAAGAATGGAGCTGCGAAAACAGCGGATGTCGTCAAACTCGACGACTATCGAGGTGCCGCTATTCCGTGGAAGGGCCTTTCGTTCTTGGCTGGAAAGACCGCATCAAACGAGAACGCAACCTATGTCGCCCATGAGCATTGTCCCACTATGCTCTGGCAGCAGCGCGAGGCCGCCCAGGAGCGCATTCGCATTCTGCGACGGCGCTTAGGCCTAGACATGGCCGAGGCCTTGCTCGACGCCGCCACTGGCTGCGAGACCTGGCGCATTGGCAACGGCCGCGGCCCAGATGACTGGCGCGCTGCCGCAAGGGGTAAAAATCTAATCGTCGAAGCCCTGAAAATTTTGTGTGACACAAACTAGGGTTTGCGCCCGAATGCCTGAAGAGCTCCTCGGCTCTTCATCCTTGCAAGACTTCAGCAGCGGCGTCCTTCGGGGCGCCGTTGTCTTTTTAGACCCCACTTTTCAGCTTTCACGAAAGGCCAACACATCATGCCCGCCGCCATCCGGCAGGTGGCGTCGTTGCTTGACCGCCATCTCAACCTGATCGCCCCCCGCGGGCGATACTATGTCGACCGCCTTCGTGCTGTCGGCCTCATGCCAAATACACCCGGCGTACCCGAACCAGCCACAGCCGAGCACATCGCGCTCCTGCTTGTCAGCGCCATGATTGGGCCGTCTCCAGCGCTGCCTTCCGCTGAATATCTGCGTCTGGTCAGTGACACCGGTGGGACCCTGTTGCAGGCCCTGGAACGCTTCCTGGCCGCCCCGCAGGACTTGTTCGAACTTGGTCTCGACACGATCAGCCCGGCCGCCCTGATCCGGTTTCGGGAGCCCAACGGCAATATCGCGGAAGAGTCATTTCTTCCCGAAACCGACATGCCCAGATCGAAAATCCGTCGCATCGCGATTGTCGACGGCAACGCCTTCAATGCCCTGGCCATCGCCATTCGCACTTCCACCATTCCCACCCGCTCGCGCCGCCGTAGGCGCCGGAGAATTTCATGAACGACACACCCACCACCACCGACATCGTCAATGACGACGCCACCCTCGCCATCGTCGCCGTCAGCGCGGCCACGGTAGCGTACGCCGAGGCAACTCCCGCGGAGAAGCGGGTGATGCTGAAAGGCGCAAAGGCCATTCTCTCTATTTATGGCGCCCATCAGGATCTCGACGCCCACGCCGCGAAATGGCGCGGCGCCGTTGCCAAGACCACGGCGGAGAACGTGCAATGAAGATCCTGGGCACCATTGCCGCCGCCCTGAAGGGTAAGACGGCGCTGACATCAACGAAACTGGCCGATCTCATCACGCAGACCGAAGCCGAGACCGCCGCGGCTCGCCGGCGCCTGGCCGAATTGGAAGCCAAGCGGCCGGATATGGCTATTGCCGATGAAGCCGACCGTCGGCGGTATCGTAGCGACTTGGCTTCGACCCGTGACGACGTAGAGGACGGCGAGGCCGCCCTTCAATCCTTGCGGACGAAGCACACCGCCGCGATCGAGGCCGAGGCAGAGGACGGCAGGAAGCGCACCCACAAGGCCGCGAAGGCCAGGGCAGACGAACTGCCAAATCTGATCGACGAATATGGTCGGCTGGCGCAATTGGTGCGCGACGTTGTCGCCAAGATCGCCGAGATCGACGGTGTGGTGCGCACTGCCAATTCGGATCTTCCAGCCGATACGGCCCACATTGCCGGCTCCAGCGAGCTGCGCTCCGTTCCGGCAGCGCCTCGTGAGATCGTCAAGGAGAAGACCGTCGACCTCTGGGTGCGCGAAGGTCGGCGCGAGCCGGCCTCCGAGATCGTCCAGGCCAAGGTGCGGGAAGAAAGCAATGGCAGGGGCTATCACCGTCCCGAACACTCGCCCGTGCCGGAGTATTACGCCAAGCAGTGGTTCACCCGTCTCGAATATCGCGAGGCCGCGCCTGCCGTGCACGCCATCAGCTTCGGCGAGATTGTTCTGCCCGACGCCTACGCTCCAAAGCCCAAAGCCGAACGGCCGGTGCTCGTCGAGCACATTCCGCTGAAAGCTGCCGCATGAACGAGATTTGTATTTTCGACCCTATCGGAGTCGACCCCGAGACCGGCGTCGGCGTGACCGCCAAACAATTCGATAGCCAATTGAAAGAGCTGGGTTCGCCTGGCTCTATTCTTTTGCGCATCAACTCGCCAGGCGGCGACGTTATGGACGCGATGGCGATCTATTCGATGCTTAAGGCCAGCCGCGCACGCATTACGGCCAGGATCGAAGGCATTGCTGCCAGCGCGGCATCTCTCATTGCCATGGCCGCCGATCACATCGAGATCTCGCCTAACGCGTTCATGCTCATTCACATGCCCTATACCACGGCTACGGGCGACGCTGACGACCTCGCCACCGCTGCCGGCGACTTGAAGCGCATGTCTGACTCATACGCCAAGATCTATTCGGCCCGCTCTGGCCAGTCTGTAGCGGCGGTTCGGGCGCTGATGGACGAAGACCGTCTGATGAGCGCCGACGAGGCCATCCGGCTCGGCTACGCCGACAACCTAGCGAGTGGAATGGGCGACGCCCCCAACATGTCGTCCCTGCCGCGAAAGCACCGTGCGACCATCAAAGCTGCTCGTCGTGACCGGTCGTTCGGCTGGGACGCGGCGCTGGCTTTGGCCAGCGGCAAGCGCAAGCTCAATTTGCAGCACAATACGGCCATCAACGCAAGTTGGGAAAAAGCCATCGCGGCCATCGCTAAGGAGCGTGGTGGCTCGGCCGATACGGCCGGCAATGGATGGGATGCAGCGTTGCGCAAAACGTTCGGGAGGCGTTGATGCCCAAGCCGCAAGAGACCTGCGTCGTCACCATCAACGGCCGGGAATTTCGGGATTGGGAGTCGGTGCAGGCATCGACGAGCTACAGCACGGCGACTCGGGTCGTCGTGCTGACAGTGACGGAAAGCCCAGGCACCAATGGCAAGGTTGGCCAAGCTCTCCAGATCAAGCCCGGCGATCAGGCAACCGTGACCTTGGCCGGCCAATTGTTCCTTTCGGGCAGAGTGTATGAGCGCCAGGCCGCATTCGATGCGAACAATCATTCGGTGCGTGTTGCCGTCGCTTCGAATGTCCAGCCCACCACCCGCGCGTCTGTTCCGCTGAAGGATGGCAATTTCAAAGGCTATAACTTTCAGGCGATTGCCAACAAGGTGCTGGCTCCGCTCGGTGTGAAATTCAAGGTCCAGAACCCTCCGCCTGGTTTCGACAAACCATTTCGGAACGTGCAGACCGAACCGGGGGAGTCCGTGTGGACGTTGCTGGAGCGTTTGTCTCGCTACCGAGGAATCCGCCTTATCGACGACGCGGAAGGCAACTTGGTTGCCCACGGCTCGGCGTCTAAGGACAGCAAGGGCGGCCTGGTCGAAGGTCAGAACATTCTCTCGGCATCTGCCCAGATTGAATATGTCATCGACACCAGCGCTGACGTAGTCGGCAGCCAAAAGGGCAGCGATACGACAACGCCGGACCAAAACCGTGGCAGCGCGGCGAAATACGAAATGTCGGGCGGAACCTACAAAGTGCACTCCGTGGCCCATATGGATGTCCCCGGCGACGCCGACGACGCGCGTCGGTTTGCCGAGACGCACCAGCTTCTTAGCGGAGCAAGGCAGGCCACCGCGCAGATCGTATCGCAGGGATGGCTTTTGGCTAGTGGCAAGCTGCCAGCGGTCTATGACTCGATCGAAATAGACAGTCCCATGCTCATGTTGAAGACGAACGAACTGCCGGTGGCAGAGCTGCTGTTTAGCCAGGATCAAAGTGGCACGCGAACAACCTGGCTGTTCCAGAAAGTTCTTTCGAAGAACCCGGACGTGAACGGCTCGCCTCCGCCGCAAACTCCGGCCCAGGAAGCTACTCAAAACGACATAACCCCAGGCAACCCCGTGGTGAACATGGACTACGGCAGAGGACACGTGACCTGATGGCAGAAGAACTTGTATTACCGGCGAGCGTAACTGACCGCTTCAGCAAGCCATTGCAAGACCTTCAGAAAAAGCTGAAGGATTTTCGCCCCTCGGACGGCATGCGCGCCGTGGAGCGTAATTTTCGGACATTGCGCGATCAGGTCAACCAGGCCACTCGCGCCATCAAGGACGCGGGCAATGGCCTTGCCGGCGGCATGGGCTTGCCCGGGTTATCGATCGGTGCTCTGTCGGCGGCCGGCGCTATTGCGGCACTAACCGCCAACACCCGCCAGTTCGCAACACAGACGGTCGCAATGCGGAATTTCGCCCGCGACACCGGCATCGCGACCGCCAAGTTGAAAGAACTGCAAGCCGTATCGGCCGGCCTGGGCATCGACTCCGACGCCATGAAGCAGGCCGTGACCTTCTCGGCGCAGAACGCGGACGCCCTGCGGCGCCATCAGGGGACGTTCCAAGAGCTATCGGCCCTTGGCCCCGGCGGCCGGTCGATCGCCAACGACTTGGCAGGCACGAAGTCGAACGACGAGGTTTTGGAGAAAAGCCTTCGGTACCTCCAAAACCAGAAGGACGCCCAGCAGAGGCGCACCCTGGCTAGGATGCTGTTCGGCGACGAGTCCATGGGCGCGCTCGGCAATGAGAGCCCCGCCGACCTGGCAACGCGCCGGTCCGCGGCCCGCGCCTCGATCAGTCAACAGTCAAAGGACGACGAGGAAAAGGCGAAGGCGTTCTTGGATTCCACGGAGCGAGTCAGTGCTGCGTTGGACAAGATCAAGCTCAGTGTTGGCGGCGCTCTAGCACCTAACCTGACGGCGGTTGCGGACGCCATGGCGGCTTTCGCGAATGCCAATTCAGGACAGGTGAAGGCATTTTTCGACGATGTTGGAAAAACGCTCAGCTCGCACAATTGGTCCGAGGACGCTGCGGCGATTGCCCTGGTTTTCGGCAAGACCAGGGCATTCATTGAATATATGACGAGCCTTTCGCCCAAGCTTGACCAGAACATGGCCGGCAGCCGCGATGCAGCCAAACCGGGCGAGATATTCCAGCAGAAAACCGGCACATGGCTCGATCAGTTGCCTAAGAACTGGTTTAGCCTGGGTCTGAAGAAGGGGAGCTTTGCGGACTGGCTCCTCAACGGAAGTGAGCCTGGGCAACCAGCACATCCCCATACTGCGACACCCACGCCCGGAACAGACCCGAATGCCAACCGCGGCATGCGCGAGACGTTTATGGGCGCCGATCCGATCGCGTATCGACCAGGCGCCCGTGCAGCTTTCACCGGCATGGCGCGCGCGCAAGACACCGTTGCCACGATCGCGGCAGGCGTGACGAAGGGCATGCAAGACTTCGCGCAGACGCTGCAGGCTGGCGACGGTGGCGCGCCTAGCGCGGGTGGAGGCGGTGGAGGTGGCTTTATGAAAGCCAGCTACCAGCCTGGAGGTGGCGCTCGCGGGGCACTCAATGGGATGAGAGCGGTTCGAGAGGCCGTTGGCGTCACCACACCATCATACAATCCCGGCTCGGAGCCTGCCGGCAAGCGTATCGGTGGTACGCGCTCATGGCGAAATTTTAATCCGGGTAATATCGAGTATGGGAAGTTCGCAGCATCTCACGGCGCCATTGGCACTGATGGCAGATTCGCGATTTTTCCGGATTACGCGACCGGCAGAAAAGCGCAGGAGAGCCTGCTGTTCGACTCGAAGCGCTATCGCGACCTCACTCTGTCCGGCGCCATCCATCGATGGGCACCGGCAAGTGAGAACAATGTTCCAGCCTATCTGAAAGCGATGGGTGCTGACCCAAACACGCGCATGCGCGACTTCACGCCTGCCCAGCGCCAGCAACTTCTCAACGCCATGCAGCGGCATGAAGGCTGGCGAGCCGGGCGGATTATTGGTGCAGATCCGACGCCAACCGCAAGCGCGACGCCCAGGAAGTCGGCGGCCAATACCCGCGCCAAAGCGGACGCCGCGGCTGCCGGCCGGGATGGTCTACACGGTCGCGTTTCGATCGATGTTAGGTCGAAGGATCACCCTGTGGATGCCAAAACGGACGGCTCGCCCTTGTTCCAAGAACTCTCGATCAAGCGCGGGAACCTGATGAGCATCTAGGCTCGCGCTCCCACCACAATCTCAACATTCAGCCCCGCTTCGGCGGGGCTTCTTTTTTGGAGCACCCATGACCGGTGTTGTTACCAACTTCGTCGCGAACACCCTGGCCAGAGCGGACCAGATCAACGCGGCCTTTCTGCAGGCGTTTCCGGCCTCAGCTGTTACCACGTTCTCCGAGACCGTACTGTCAAAAACGAGCGCGTCGCAATGGCGCGTGACTGTTGGTGCTGTTGCCGCCCCCGCTGCCGCAAATGACAATGAAGTGGCGTTGTTTGATACCGGCGCTGGGGCTGTGAAAAGCAGCGGCGCGGTGTGGGGTGATGTGGCTCGGGTCAACATCAACCAGACTTGGACCGCGGCGCAGACCTTCAATGGCGGCGCTTTGGTGCCCAACCAGTCGGTAGGCGAAGGCAATGGAAACGTCGCAAACACGAAGTACGTCTATGACTTCTTCAATGCGGCGTTCAACGTCACCGTCGCGCCCTTGGCCTCCCCCGCCTTCACCGGCAACCCGACTGCTCCGACGCCTTCGGCCGGCGATAACGACACCAGCATCGCCACGACGGCCTTTGTGCAGGGTGAGCTGAATAGCCCGAAAGTCAGGGTGCTGGCATCGCCACCGATCCAGAACTATTCAGCGAATGTCACGCTTGCTAAGAGCGACACTGGCTCGATCATTCGCCTCAGTAGCGGGACCACGTTTATTACGACATTGCCGGACAATGGTACCGGTACCCAGCCCTGCAAATATTACATCTTCAACGCATCTACGGTGCCGCAGACGCTCAAAGTGGCTGCCAACAACTATATCTACTCGCGTAGCGGCGTCAGCGCATCCGGTGGCACTTACACGATCGCTCCCAAAGGTGCCGTCGCGGTCTATGCGGCCAATTGGGACTGGCACCTTATCGAAAACCCGCCCCTGGGTTCGGCCGCACTCTTGAACGTCGGAACCAGCGCTGGCCAGGTGGTTCAACTCGATGGCTCCGCTAGGCTGCCGGCTGTGGATGGGAGTCAGTTAACCAACGTCAACGCGGCGGCGGTCCCGGTTCGCCAGACGGTTCTTTCCGGCCCGGCAGCCAGTGGCTTGCCCAATTTCTTGCCGGCTACTTCGGGCTCGCTCTCACTGACCAGCCAGAACATTTCGACTGGCAGCGCGGCACTTGTCGTCACCGCCGCAAACGGCTTCGGCGCCAGCGGCGCGGCAAATGTCATCGGCATGTCAACGACCAACCTGACTTGGTCGGGGCTCGCCGCCTCCACGACCGTATATCTGGGCGTAACGATTAGCGGCGGCGCCCTGACTCCGTTCTCGACGACGCTGGAGCCGGTCTATCAGCGCGGCGGGACGATCTCGACCACGAACGGCCAGTACACATTCGATATCGTCGCCATGCAGATGTATCTGGGTAATGGCTCGGTGGCCAACCCGGTGAATGCTGTCTTTGTCGGTGAGGTGGTGACGGGCGCAAGTTCGGTCACGAGCACGATCGCCTACGCCTACCAGGGGATCTACGTCTATGACGACACGGGCTCGCTGCCCGGTGCCGGGACGAATGTGGCGAAAAATCATAACATCGGCGTCAATGCTGATGTCGTCGCCAGGTTGCGTGCTCGCTGCGTGACGGCTGAACTCGGCTATTCGGTCGGCGACATGCTCGATTGTCCCCATCTGTGGGGCAGCGCGGCGGCGGCTTCGTTCGAAGTCGCGACCCGGAAAAACGTCGTCACGTTCACGACCGGCAGCACCTATGCGGGCTGGCATGCCGTCAACTTAAGCACCGGCGCGACTTCGACCACCGGTCTCACCCTTGCGCGGTGGCGCTATCAGATCAGAGTCGAAAGGGGTTGGTGATCTAAGAGCGAAGGCCCGGCAAGTGTGGAACTGCCGGGCCTTCGGCCCCTGATACGCAACGCGAGGCAGGGGTATTGATAGGCTGGGCGGTACCTTGGTTTGAATACCAGAGTTTACTGGCGACGAAAGCAAGTTGACCCTGTATAAGTCTTCCCCAGGATATTGCTTTTTTTGGTCGACGCTCGATAGAATCGCTTTCTAGTTCGGTGCTAGGGAGAATCGCATGTCAGAGCAAACCATCACATTGCTGAAACTAGCGATGGGGCGTTATCCATCAGTTGACGTCGTAGTTCCTGGAAGTTTATTAGTAGAAGTTTGCAATTATTACTATAATAAACAAGAAGCTATAGCGTTTATTGTTGGTTCAGGTGTAGAAAATGACGCGCCGGATAAGACAAATGCCATATACATATCGGATCTAGAAGAGAACGAAGATAATTTTTCTTTGCTCCTTGTGAGGGGAGACCCGGGCAGGGCTTTACCGGGATTTGTTAATCCAACAACCAGAGATGTGATTCAGATTGAGGCAGACGAGCCCGGCTACGTGCCTGGTGCATCTTGTCATGTAGTAATTTCGAAACAGGAAATTGCAGCAGGCGCCGACCAGGGTCGTTTTCGGGTGGCTATTCAGAGAACGCGAGGGATCGGTCGCGCACTTGTTCGAGAATTTCTCGCTCATCTCCTAGCGAAATACTCCGCCGAGAACCCCCATAAATTCATTGCCGAAAAGAAGCGACAACGGAAAAACGAAAAACCGGAGACCATTTCGTATCGTCCAACCTTGCGACTCCATCCGCAGGAAAATGGAAGTCTAAAAGGCGATCTGGAACAGGGGCGCATCGGCGGTTTTAAATTAACGAGAGGAAAGACGAAATATATGGGCGAAGCAGATGAAGCTATAATTGAAAAGCTTGATGTGCAGCTTCAGGCAAAGATTGCGCCAACAAGTGATGTAAAAAAAGTAACTGCACTCATCAACCACATAAAAGGTGCCCTCGAAAACATATCATTTGAGAATTTAAACCTAGAATTGGTGGATGATGCTGGCCATTCGGTGGATAGCACGGGCACCATAGCGATAGACGCTCTTGACGATGGCGACATGCGTTATTGCAAAACAATATCGATGCCAGGAATCGGGCCTGAACTAACTGAATGTCACGCTAAAATATTCGTTCCGATTCAGAAGTTTGCGATGAAGTGTCTCAATAAACCAGAATATTGGAAATAACATGTGGTGGATAAGAGAAATATCATCGTGCTTTAAGTTTATATCCATAACAGGGGTCGAGCCTGCACATAAAAGCAAGAGGGTATATGAATTTTTTATACCGGTATTTCTTTCTTTAGTATTCTATACATTCTATTGGCTTTTCCCTTCATCCTTCAGTGGCAACATATTGTCTGGGTTAGGGGACAAGATATTCCAATTTATGGTGTTTGTAGTTCCTTTTCATCTGGCTGCTTTGGCCGCATTTGCCGCCTTCCAGGCGTCCGGGCTCGATGACGTATTGCCGGGGAACCACGCCCAATTGCGGGTATGGAGCAATCAGGACAATGGATATTTTTATAAAGCTTTGACTTTGAGGCAATATATAAGCCTTTTGTTTGGCTATTTGTGCTCAATTGGAATTTTCTATATACTTGTATATCTCATTGTCTCTAACATTAACATTAAATTTGAAGCTGAATTATATAATACAATTTTTAATAATGCTTTATTAATTTTCATTGTATTCTTTATAATACATTATGTTACGCTTACGATATATTCCATTACATTTTTATTCGACAAGGTGAATAGGGTAGATTCGCCGTAGTGGTGGTTTGGTTCTCCACTGCCAAGTACCGCAGGGCTTTTCGACGGCGAGCTGCATCCACCCCCGAATCCTTTCACTTCAGCTCGCGCGTATGAGGCGGTAGTATTTAACGCCGCTGTCACGTCAGAGGTTCTGTACTGCCCAACGCAAACGGGGAGGCAGTTATGGCGGGTCGTTTTCAGATAAAATGCATCAACAAGCCAAATCGCGATAGCTCAGTAGAGCACATCACTCACGTTGGAGGCTTTGGGCCACCACAGTGGAAGCTCTCAGTCGAAGAAGTTATTCGACGGATTGAAACCAAAGGTGCGGACCACGAGGACTTTTACGTTCAGGTTGGGGTATACACCGCTAATGTAGTCGTTGTGTCCCCAGTAGGGCGGCGTAAATATATCAAGACCGAGCCAGATTCGGTTGGTTTTGACAATTTACTCAGTCTGCCTGAATGCCCGTGACGGCTCTATTGAAGCGCCCCTATGTGAAGGGCACCACCGGTCTTTTTCTTAGATAATTTTTGGATGGGACATGAAGCGCGATATGGATCTTATTCGCTCACTTGTTCTCGAAATCGAGAATGGGCGTGACTGGTTTGAAACTACATCGGATGAAACGGCGGAGATCCTTGGTATCGAAGGAAATGGCGTCAGCAAGGCGGAGGCCGACCGCCTAGAGTATCACCTTACTCTTCTTGAGAGCGCCGGTTTTGTCGAATTTACACATACGGGTGAGGGATGGATTGCGGAGCGCCTGTCGTGGAAAGGGCACGACTTTGCGGATAGCGTACGTGATGAAGAAATATGGCGTCGCACTAAAGCGGGAGCAAGCGCGGCCAAAGGATTCACCGTTGATTTATTGGTCGCCTTGGCTAAGGGATTTGTAAAAAAACAGATCGAGGATCGCACTGGTATTACGCTAGATCTGTAAATGTATGTGCCTGCTGACTTTCACGCGCGCCAATGGGTGATCGAGTCGTGTAGGTCCGCATCCCCCTGTGTCGCACTGAGCCAACTTAAGCCCGGCCGTGTTGAGATGGCCGGGCTTTTTGGTGGGGACTACGCCTCGTCCCTCCAAACCTGATTCAGAATCTTCGCCGCCAACGCTGCCTTATCCTGTGGCAGAAAGCGCCCATAGTGTTGGGCGACCATATCGGGCGTGTCCTGAATGGCGTAGCTGGCCTGCTCGTAGGAGCCTGTCTGTTTCAGGATATGGGTTGCCAGCACGTCGCGCACATTGTGCGGACCGTGGGGCAGGAGCCCCTTGATTGCGCCGCGGCCCGTGTAGGGGTTGTAGACCCCGTATCGCTGAATGGTCAGGCGCCACGCCTCATAGAACGTGTTTTCGTCATACGAAGCGTCGGCACTGGTGAGCTTCACTGTCTTTACAAAGAACGTCCCGGGGTCAGGCATTCCTCTAAGCAAGACGCGGCGGTGGCGACTGATGTAGGCCTCTATCTGGTCATAGAGGTCGACAACGTTTGGCAGCACCAGGCGAAATGGCTTGCTCCCGAAATATGAGGAATTGGAGTTTTTGAACGCAACGGCCGGAATCAGGACTTCCCATCCGGCATCTCGCTCGCTCCAGCGAAGCTCGCCACGCTTCACATCTTCCAGTTGCCGTTCTGTCCGCGGAGCCTGCCCGCGGGGGCATAGCATCAGCTGCCGTAGATTCTTTTGACGCAGTCCGAGATGGAGGCCCAGCCGAAGCAATAGGAAGGATCGAACCGCCTCGGCGGCGTCGCGAGGATATCGCCGTTCATCCGGAATGCGCCGCAGGATCTCGTCGGTGATCTTTCGGTATTCCCCAACAGGGCTGGGAGCCTCAAGAATCGGCATGATCGGCTCGAACGGATCACGATGGATCCGCGCGATCCTACTGATCTCCCGCACGCGGGCCGTTGCGTGTTTGTAGAATGCATCACAAGCGCCGTGCCAATCGGTTTTTGCTCGCTCGATTTCATCGGCGCTGATCAGCCCGGCGATTGGTCGCACTCGTTGCGCAAGCTGGCCGTGCTGCCTTAGCCAGCCCGTGTCCTGGCGAGTCAGTGCCAAGGCTATGCGCAGCATGTCCACTTCCCATGAGGTGTAGAAGCCACGGCGGCGCTCTCGCCACTGCAGATACCAATCCCAGATGCCAGGGAAGGCCAGCATCGCCAGCGTCAGATGAGAGTGTGGTACGCCGAGCCCTCTGACCTCGCCATTGGGAGAAGCTGCCAAAGCGCCCAACATGAGGCCAAGGTGCTCAAGCTTCTGTGATGCCGTCTCTTCGCCCCACACGCCATTTCGCTGCAATCCGAGCGCTGTCAGAGTGGAGGTTTTGAAGCTGATCAGCTCCGCCATCTCCATTCTGAGGCGAGGAGGAGCGTCAACAACGCCGGAGAATAGTTCGGGGTCGGCATCGAGATGTTCGGAAGATGCATCCTCAGCGTCGAACTTATCCCAGCCGAAGCCGCTAGAGCGCCCGAAGACCACACCCGGGAATCGGATGGCGTATCTCTGCTTCATAGCAGCGGCTTGGAAAAGTCGATAGCCAGTGGCGCCGCTAATGATTACACGTCTAACCCACTCGACGATCTCTTCCTGTTTGTCCAACGGCAGAAAGTTGAATTCTGGAGGCAGATGCCACGCCATTCGGCGGCGCTCTGACGGCGATATGTCGTCGAGATGAAAGCCCGTCGAAGCGCGGGATTGATGTGGAAGTTTGCTGGTGAAATATCCCGCCGGTAGCCGATAGCGGCGCTCAATACGTGCCAGAATCTCCATACTTTCGACGCTGCGGGGGACCTTGGTTCCTTTGATCCAGCTGAAGATAGTCTTTCGATCCGTGCTCCCATCGGCCGGGACAACGGCGCGATGAAGATGCCATGCGGTATCGTCATGGCGCCGCATGTGCAGAGCCAATGCCTCTGGGAACGTCTGCGGTTCATCTACAACGTCAAAGAGCGCCTTCGGGAACTCCACCACTGGCTTGGGTGGGACACCTGTCTTTTTCCGCTCGGCCGGCTTGGGAGGCGACTGCCTGGCGTCAGGCTGCTTGGTCGCACTAATCGCCGTCGCGGTGAGCGGGGCGTGGCAAAAGCCGGGCTGATTTTGGCGCGGCGCCGGCAGAGGGCGTTTTCGGCCCAAAGTCTCGAAGGTCATAAACGTCTTTCTTGCCCAAAATAATAGATTCTCCTTCACGTTACCCAAAAGCAATATAAAGCGAATCGTAGGCGGAATCGACGTGTTTATGATATAAAATTCAAGCGCATAAATAACATTTCAAAAGAATTTTCATCAAAAGTTGATGCGATTTTCGCTCTAGAATGCGATTATCGCATCAACATCTTTTGTGATCGAGCAGCACGATTCGTGTTACATGCCATCACGAATTGTGAAGTTGTGATTTCATGATTGAAGCTAGGATTTCTTTTTTTGGGAATTAGTGCTTTTGTTTTGGAAGCCGCGCAGCGGCGGACCGCCCGGCCTCAGCTTAGAACGTCGGACGGCAAGGTGTTCAGGCCGAAGTGGCGATAGGCGCCTACTTCTTGTAGCGCCCGCCATTGGGCAGGCTTGTCAAAATCGCCAGGGTGATCCCCGCAACCAGTCCCGTAATTAGAGATCCGAACAGCATATCCGTCGGGCTCGATACGAAGCGATGCCAGCCGATCACAGCCTTGGCGACGCAATAGGCAAGCCCGAACAGCACGACGTGCAAGACGAATTGTTTGAGCTTGGACATGTTCAGCGGTTCCGGTAACGCCCGATGACCATAGCACGGCCGGGCCGCTCTTGCAGTGCTCTGCCTAACGAGGGAGGGGGCGCAGCTACCCGCCGCCAAACTGTGTCGTGTCGTCTGGTCCGGTCTTGAGTGTCACACCAACGCCGGTCGATACCGTGCCGCCTTCTAGAAACTGAATGCCCTTCCCCTCAAGAGCGAAGCGGATGGCCGACAGTGTATCAGGATATCCCTTCGTATGGCCGTTCTCGAATCTCGTGATGGTCATAGCCGACACACCGGCCATCATGGCTAGGTCTCTTACACCGATCTCAAGGGCGGCTCGGGCCATCCGGCATTGCGCAGGGGATATCATCATTGAAACCTGTTGACATGGTAAACAGCTTGATACATGTTTACAGGGTAAACAGGTTTAGCGATATCCGCAACAAGAGGTGCTTCAATGCCCGCCAACAAGGTTAACAAACCAGCCATTCCGACAGCCGGCCCGACCTGGGAGGAACTGGCCCGGATGTTCGCGTACCTGGGAATGATGATCGATGACACCAAGAAGCCCGGCCGGTTGTTCGCCCAGCTGGCCACGGCTTGCCAGGACATCGCGGCCGGCACGTATCCGACGCAACGGTAGTGTGGGGAATGCCATGACTACCATGACCGCCACACGCGATCACACCGCGGATGCCGCCCACGAGGAAGAGATCCGCGGCCTCATAATGGAGGCCGGCATTCTCGTCGACCTGCTGGAGGCCCTCGCGAAGGACATCCAGCGGCTTGAGCAACACGGGCTTCTACGTGCCCCGCTCTCCGTAGAGCGTGCCGATCATGTCGCCTATCTGATCAAAGGGCGCGCCGAGCGGCTTTGGCGGGAACGAGCCGCCTGACCAACACGGCCCGCTAGCAAAACTGGAGAATGCGCCGGAAGTTCTACTCCGGGAGGTGCACGTTCGAATCGTGCGCGGGCTGCCAATTATCCGTGGCGACTCGGTGGCGACTCATCAACCAAGCCTTGGCTGCCGCCGCTATAGTAGCTTTGTAACCATCTGATTTATATGGCGGTTTTTGGAGCGGGCGATGGGAATCGAACCCACGACATTCAGCTTGGGAAGCTGACGTTCTACCTCTGAACTACGCCCGCACAGATTGCTGCGATCTTGTAGCCTGTTTCTCGGGCGTGGATCAAGGCCGCCCATATGCTTTTCGTTGGATGTGACAAGGCCCGGCACAAGGCCGGGCCTGACGCTCTCGTCATCATTGGCTTATCGTGCCGGTTCGCGGCGGCAGCAGCGATCGCCGACCCTCAGCTGAAGACCTTGAAGCGGTCATTGTCGTTCATGAAGCTCTTCTCGGGGAAGGGCTGTTCGTTGGAGCCGAAGGGCATCTGGGCGCGCAGCTTCCAGGATTTCGGCACATTCCATTCCTTCTGCACGGCCTCGTCGACCAGCGGCGCGTAATGCTGCAGGCTGGCGCCGATGCCATGCTCGGCCAGGGCCGTCCATACGGCGAACTGAGCCATGCCGCCGGACTGCTCGGAGAAAGCGGGGAAGGCATCGGCATAGAGCGGGAATTTCTCCTGCAGGCTCTTCACCACGTCCTGGTCCTCGAAGAACAGCACGGTACCGGCGCCGGCGGCGAAGGAATCCATCTTGGCCTCGGTCGAGGCGAAGCTGTCGGCCG